>CAVTHK010000018.1:0-58853 GCA_963734495.1 uncultured Spirochaetota bacterium | reverse complement strand
AAAGCTGACATGGAGGCGACCGGCTCCTGGTACATGAAGGGCCAGAAGATCGAGGACCCAAAGTACCTGGCCCTAGGCCGCAGCAGCTACTACGTCGCATTCATGGCGAGGCTGTCAAAGCAACTTGGCACTCCAGTCTACCAGAGCGACTTCATGGACTGGATCGACCCTGCTCATCCCGACGTAAGCCTTCTGTACTTCATCAAGACAGAGAGCGAATCGACATCAGTCTTGAGGGGATAACGCCCGAGCAGTTGAGAGCGGCCACTTCCGACGCTTCGGGTGCAGCCGAAAACAGGTCACAGACGCGGTTCCCGTACATGACGTCTTGGGAGATGAACCAGGTCTACCACGGAGGGTTCCTGAACAAGGCCTACTGGCACACCTCCAACAAGCCGCCATGAGCAAGGCGGTCACGAGCACTTGGAACGGTCGTGCCAGTTGAGCGGATCTTCAGTGACTGAGGAGCCAAATGTAGAGCGAAGGTAGCGGCCTAAGTCAAGGGACTTCACGGTCGCGGAGTTTCAGGCTCAATATGGTTCGCGGTTAGGCGGCGAAGTGACAGCAGCAGTCCCTGACCACCTAAGGCACATCATCGAGTCCTATGACGACGGTCAACTCACCGTCAGAGCCTGTCCAGATCAACACGCGACAATACCTGGAAATCGCGTTCGTGGGCGAGGGTAGCAACTACAACGTCCAACTGGTTCCCGGCCTTCTATGTAGGCTTGTTGATGCTGGCCTACTCAGAATATGCATCAACCTCAGCCGTTTCCACTGCTACGAGTTCTTTTTTCATAATGTATTCGTGAACCTCGGCGCTGTGCTCGAGAGCCTCGAGGGCAATCTAGTTGTCGGTGCCTTGACTGAGGGGTGTTCCGAAATTCGCAAGGCTCTGGGGCTTCTCGCAGTACATAAACCTGCCGCAAGAGCCGGAACGTGCGAGCCTGCGCGACCTCCCCTTCTTCAAACGCGATCCTGCTTTCGAACAGCTGCGTGTTGACAGAGCCCGCGGGCAAGACATCCTCAGGAAGTGGAAGGAGGAATACCAGAAGATCCTGAACTGCCGACCTGATCCTTGGAACGCACGACAAAGTGAAGAAGTCTGATCAGCAGACGGCATCGCGGGTAGCAGGGGCGAAATCCAGTCCTCGGAGGGTAAGCTCCCGCCGGCCCGGCCCGGACGTTCAGGTGTTCGGCGAGGAAGAGCTGGTCAGCCGCCTGGAAGCCGGCGGCCGCGTCCTGAGTCACTGCATCTCGATCAGGAATCCCAACCACAGATGCCGAAAGTAATCCGAGACAGCTTCGAGCAAGTGTTGGAACTCAGGTTTCGTGACGTCGAGGACGCTACTCATCTGCTCCCCCAGCAGGCCAACGAGATCGTCACTCTGGAACATATCAGACAGGTGATCACATTCTTCAACGCGACAAAGGATAGGGCCACTGGCTACACAGTTCACTGCTGGCACGGACAGTCCCGGTCAACGGCTGTGGCTTTGGGTCTCTTGTACATGATCACGGGATCAGGAAGAGGAAGCCGGACAGATCCTCGCCCGAGTGAGACGAGATCCTCTTCCTGTTCCCCTCCAACGTATAGTCCGGTACTTTGACGAGTTGCTGGGCTGCAGCCTGACGCCGATTGCCTTCGAACTTCGCAACAAGTGGTTTGACAAGGAGAAACGCGAATTGAAAGCGATGGAAGCGTCCATCCTTGCGCCACAACAACGAGAAGGCTCGACCTATCCACGGTTCCCAAGGGCTTTGACCTGCCCGGCCTGCACCAGGAAGCTCAAGGTGGAGAAGCCAGGACGTTTCAGGTGCCCCAACTGCAATTCCATTCTTGTGGTCGACAAGACCGGCGACGTGGCCGTGGGACAGCAGGGAGAAGGATGGCAGACGTGACCAACAACGACATCGTATCCCAATTCGATGTTGACACGGCCGTTGTGCCATTCTACTGGTTGCCTGACACCTGTCCTTTGAGCAGCCTCCGGTCAGTCTGAGACTCCTCTTCACGAGTGATCTTCACGGCCTCGACTCCGCTTTTGTGGACTTCTCGCGTATCCTGAAAGAACGCAAGTACGACGTTGGCGTGCTCGGTGGGGACCTGATGGGGTATCCGTCTGAAGAGGACCTTCAGGTCGCTGCCAGGGACCTCGGGCACTCAAAACAAGCCGCACGCAACCACGGAGAAGCAGTTCAAAGAGCGCTACTCAACAAGCAGGAGTATTACAAAGGGCTCTTGAGAGACTCCGGCGAGCCCATAGTATTCGTCATGGGCGATCGCGACGGAATCCTTGGCAGTGGGCTTGCCCTTCGACCAGCGAAGCCAAGGTCGTCAATATCCACCAGCGCAAGGCGAAATGGGGCCCTTACAACTTCGTGGGATACCAGTACACGACTCCGTTTGTCGGTGGGACTTTCGAGAAGTGCGAAAGCGATCAAGATGAGGATTTTCGCATGCTCGAGAACTTGATAGACGCAAATACGGTCCTGGTGACCCATGGACCCGCTTGGGGCACACTGGATACCGTGAGTGACGGAAAACAGATCGGAAGTCAGGCACTCAGGCGGCTGATCGACAGGAAGCCGCCGAGGCTCCATCTGCACGGACACATTCACAGGATGTTTGGTGTAGAAGGGAACGTCATTCAATGGTTCCTATCCTCACAGTCGCAAGTTTGTGAGCATCGCAGTCGATACGATGGAGGTGGGGTTTGTTCGATAGGAACCTGTGCGAGGAATGGAGTTCAATTTGACCGACAATGACGTGGCCTCCACCTTTGATGACAGCAAGAACTCCGGTTTCCATCGGGATGAAAGGAAATCCATGAAACGAATACTAGTTTTCGTCTTCGTAGTGCTTGCCGCGATTCCGGTCTTTCCAACCGCGCAGTTCCCCGACCTGCTGATATACAACGGGGAAACGCTCGCCATCTTCTCGAATCCTCTCGAGTCCTATTTCTCTGAAGCGAACCCGAGGCCCAGTAACCTTTTCAAGTTTTCCTGTACGGCATGCTGGCGGGGGTATGTAGCGACGTGGGAGATCAAAGATGGAAACTTCTCTCACCAAGGTCGTCGAAGGAACCTGCTCTGGTGACCGGCCTGAGATCGACGTGTCTGCGATATTCGGGAAGAAGCTTCCCGTGGAGGCAACCTGGTTCAGCGGCGTGCTGACAATTCCGAAAGGGGAGCTCCTCTCCTATGTCCACATGGGGTACGGCTCTGTCTACGAAAAGAATGTCTTCCTCACGTTCGAGGGCGGGAAGCTCGTCAGAGAGGAGACAGTGGATAACACCAAGAGGAAGATCGGGTCAGAGCAGGAGCGACTGATAGGGAAAATGATCGCGTGGCATGGGAGCGCGGCAAGGGGGAAGCGGCCGTGAAGGGCGATCGCCGGGCTTGGTGGGGCGGTGTTCGACGTGGGGTGCCAGGCGCTGCACTCGTGGCGTGGGGTAGGGGCTGATTTGCGGGTGCTTGGGCTTGCGCGGCGAATGCGAGGACGCAGAATGCCGCTGGTGGCCGCGGCCGGCTGCGATCATGAGGCCGTCTGCTGCAGCGCACTGACGTCGAGCCCCGGGGGCGGGCGGCCGATGCTGACCAGGTGGCGCAGGATCCTGTCCACCTGGAGGGGATCGGTGATGACGGCGAGGACTTTCATCTGGTGGCCGCAGTGAGGGCAGACGAAGGGATCTTCGCCCCAGACGTTTGAGATCAGCCGGGCCCAGGTGGAGGAAGCGCGGGAGGGTCGAGCTCCCCCTGGCGGGCGGGCAGCGATCCTGGTCGTCGGCTTCGGCCGCCTTCTGGCGGAGGCGCAGGATGTGGGGCAGGCGGCTCCAACGGGATCGGGTGCGCGAAGAGTATAGCCCATATCGGCGGATGTAGTGGACGCCCTTGGGCGGGATGTGAGCGGTGAGCTCGGCGATGAAGTCGGTGACAGCGAACAGCTTGAGGTTCTCGCCGAAGTAGGGATTGAAGCTGGTGTGAAAAAGCACCTTTCCGTCCTGCTCCTCGAGCGTCACCTTGCCCAGGGAAATGCGGGGCCGGGCCATGTACTGGGCCAGGCGCTCCATGGCCGCGGGATCCGTGGCGCGCAGTACGATCGAGCCGTCCAAACTGAATCCGGAGTTCTTCCAGCATAGCAGTCCCTCGGCGCGATCGCGCTCTATGAGGCCGCGCTGGAGGAACAGAGCGAGCAGCCGCCTGCGGAAGGCCTGGGCCATCCTGGCGAGGTCGCCGAAAGGCACGTGGTGGAAGCGGCCCTGCTGGTCGAAGCCGCCCTCCAAAAACACCCCGTGCCAGTGTGGGTGGAACCGGCAAAAGTCTCCCGAGCTCTGGTAGGCGAGCACGAAACCGCTGAGCAAAGGCTGTCGGGCTGCCTGCTCATGGAACTGGCGTACCAGCCGCGCGATGAGGCGGCTGACCTCCGCGAAGAGCCTGGGATGGAAGCGGAAGGCGGGTCGCAGGATCTTGGGCACGGTGAAGGTGAGCACGCGGTGGGGCAGGCGCAGCAGGAGCCTGCGGCTCAAGAACTCTGCAAACAGCAGCGTCCTCTTCTGCGAGCAAGAGGGGCAGAGGTAGTAGCCCTGGCAGGAGAAGGGGCGGAAGGTCTCGCTGCGGCATTCCGGGTTGCTGCACTGCAGCCGAGCCACCCCGAACCGAGGATCGCCGCAGCGGACAAACGCCTCGGCCACCTCTCGGATGCGGGGCAGGCGATAGCGGCCGTAGTGGCGGGCGTAGAGGGCGGGGTAGGCTTCGGCGAAAGCAGCGAAGTGGCGGCGGAAGAGGGCCCGGAGGACGTTCTCGCCACGGGGCTGGTAGCGGTGGACATTTGAGGGCGCCGGCGCAACGGCATGACAGGCCACGCATAGGACAACGGCGGCGGTGAGCGGCGTGCGTGCGCGGCTCGCGACGAGGGCGGCCGCGGGGCGCCAGCGCGTGAGGGACCCGCAGGGCCCGCCCGGCGCAGAGCGGGCGGGGCCTCCGAAGGACCGAAGCGAAGCGGAGCCCGGAGGGGCCCGACCCCGAGCCTGGGCGGGCCGCGGCGCTCGCCGTCAGCAGCCGCGGCCAGGGCTCGGGGGCACGCCCGGGACACCCTGGGCCCTCACGTCCGTGTGGCCCACGGGTAGGTACATCCTGTACCTACATCGAGTGGATCGGGCAGGTGGTGCGGCCGCCCTTGGGAGCGGGGCCGAGCTCCTTCTCGATCTCCTCGAGGCTGGGCACCGGCACCGCGAGGTCCACGACCTCGACGCCGCGGAACGCCAGCGCCTTGGCCACCTCTTTGCCCATGTGGCCCTTCATGATGACGCAGTGGTGGATGCCCCGCTCGTGGATCACGTCGAGCACGTCCTGGTTGTTCGGGATGAAGGCCCAGCCGTTGCTGCCGAACGAGTCGACGCGCTCACGCAGGAGCTGCCCCTGGAACACCGTAGCGTCGAAGCTCGTCGCCGAAGTCGCGGCCGAGATGCCGGTAAAGGGCACCGGCGCCAGGTCGCCCTTGATGGCGCCGTAGGCGTTGCCTTTGCCGACGTTGGGGTCGCCTTCGATGATGGTCTGCTCGACGATCTCGCCTCTGCCGGTGATCCACTCGGCGGGGGTCTGCGAGCAGTGGAACAGCGACACGATCCGCGGGTCCCAGCCCGGGTTGTTGAGGTCGAGGATCACGCCCGGCTCGCCGGTCATGGCCCAGGCGAGGCGGCACATGATGGCGTGGCAGATGTCCGTCTCACAGACCAGCGGCTTCCCGATCAGCGAGGCGGCGAGCGAAGCGAACGTGCAGGGCGTGATCTGGAAGTACTGCTCGAAGGTCGTCCAGCAGTGGACGCCTCCGGTGTCGATGCTGTCGCGCTCGAAGATGTCCCGGATCCACAGCGCGCAGCGCAGCATCAGGTTGAACTTGTCCTCGGGGATGCGGGCGTGGCCGAAGAGCTTGTCGGCCTGTTTGCGCATGTCGGCGATCCTCGGGTCCTTCGATGAGATCGGGTTGGTGGGCTTCATGCCGGGGAAGAGCTTCTTCATCTCGTCGGGGGCGGCGGCCTGCTTGTCGGCGAGCACCGTGGCGCCCCAGAGGTCGAGCAGCTCGTAGGTGTGCAGCGAGAACCCGAGCCTGAAGAGCTCGAGCTGGTTGGTGAAGGTGGTGGCAAACTCCACCGGGTTCACCCCGAGCATCGCCACGCGCATGTTGCGGAGGCTCTCGATACCGTCGATGACCCGCATGTATTCCTTGAGCGTGTCGATGAGCACCGCGTGGTTGGCCAGGTCGATGCCCCGCGAGGAAACGACGTTCCGGCCGAGCATGCTCGCGTTGCGGTGGATCGAGAGGGCCCCGCAGAAGGCATCGCCCCGGTTGGCGAAGTCCATCTTGGAGGGGTTGTCGTTCTGGAAGATGAGCAGGGCGGGCACGTCCTCGGGGAGCAGGCGCAGCGTGTCCTGGAAGCCGCGCTCCTCCATGAAGTTGCCGCCGACCACGATCAGGGCCTTGATGTTGCCGACGTCGGCCTTCCACTTCTCGTAGTACTCGCGTACGTCGCGGTCGTTGCAGATGGAGCCGGCTGTGTATTTGCCGTCCTCCGGAAAGATGCCGTCGATCTTGAGCTCTTTCGCCGCCGCGATCGCGGCCGCTTTGGCCTTCTGGCCGAGAGCCGGGTTGAAGAAGCTCCGCACGAGCGGGAGGAAGAGCACCTTCTGACGGTTGGTCGTGATGGCCATAGATCCTTGCTCCTTGTGGCGGAAGAATGGGCGGGCGCGTCCCGGCGCCGTGGCCCGGACGCGGTCGCCCGCATGTCGACGTGAGCTTAGTCGGCGACCCCCGCGATGTCAACGATTCTCCGGCGGGATCAGTGGGGGCAGGGGGCGCCGGCGGGGTTCGCCAGGGCTGCCATGTCACCCGCCCCCCGCGCACGCGTAGCAGCTGCGGCTCGATGCGGTCGAGCAGAACGGTGGGGCTGATCCTTCGAAACGCGGCGACCCAGTCATCGTCGATCGAGGTTACGTGGCGTGCGAGATCCACGTGGTTTGCGGTTGCCGGCGCCCGTCGGGGTCGGCCTGCGCGGCCATATCCTTGACGGTCCATGTCGGGGGGACCTCCCTTCCTCCCAGTCGGTAGGCGAGAGGCTGGAAAGGAAAGCGCGGAAATCGGCCGCGATTCGCGGGAACTGGTCGACCGTCTCGATGGGGGGAAGGGACGGCCTCATCGCGTCCGGCTGCGGCTGGGAGAGATCCTGATGCTGCTTGCGACCACCTTGCCTCGAAGGACCAGGGTGCAGCCGCCGGCACTGTCGTGGCGACGCAGCGAGCCGGAGCATCTGTATGAGCTCATGTGCGGCTCCAGTTGCTCCTCGATGCGTGTGCCGCGAGGCACCTTGATCCTGCAGCTGCAGCCCTTGAGCAGGAGCTCGACCTCGAACACCTCGCCGGCGCGGCCGGCGAGCTCGTCGAAGTCGAGGCGCATGCTGGAGCCCGTCTGCACGATCGTGATCCGATGGGAGCGCAGCCAGTGACCCTCGCGCCGCAGCCTCTGCATGCTTCCCTGCATCACCTGCCGTTCCCCGCCGCCCAGTGACAGGCCATCGGCCGCGGAAGCGGCGAGCGGCGTCTCGCGCAGGTCACTCACGGCGACCTCAATCGCCGACCGCGATGCCGCATCGGTGACGGTCTGCAGGCGCGTCTCAAGCTCTTCCGTCGAAATGCGGTCCTGCGCGTAGGCCGCCGTGAGTATCTGCACCGCCTTCTCTCGTTCCGCCTCCAAACCCGTTTCCGCCATGGCCCAAGCATAGCGGGGCCGGCGCGCGCGGAGCAAGGCTGCCGGGAGGCGCGAGGCCGAAGCCGCATGTCCCGCATCGCTTCGAGAGAGAGCTGCGCGACGGGCACGTCCGCCGTTCCGCAGGCGGCAGCACCGCTGTCAGGGCGCCGCTGCGACAGCGGCCGCCGGGCGCCGGGCAGGCGCGCCGGCCGCTTCGACGATCTTGCGGTAGGGCTGCACCATCTGGCTCTTGATCATCGCAGGAAAGCGGCTGCGGATACCGGGCAGCCCGGTGACCACCCATGCCGCACCCATGGTCAGGCGCTTCAGCAGCTTTCGCTGTGGAAAGTCGTAGAGCTTCATCCGTTTGTACGCTTTGTGGTCTGCGCGGAACACGACGCGCAGGCCTCCCCAGATGTCGTCGCGGAAGATCTTGAGGCCCGCGACGCCGAGAAAGGTCCGCGGCCTGATGTAGCCCGCGAGCGAGAGACGCACCAGGCGCTCCGCGAGGCTGTCGAGCTGCCGCTCGACCGCCGCCCCGTCGCCTTCGTCTGACACGAACTCCAGGAGATTCGACTGCTGGATCTCCATCCAGGCTTCGTAGCACGTGCGGAGCTCCGGGATCTGCGACAGCGGACCGGAGACGAGAAACGCGACCTGCTTCCCGATGATCGACGGGGTGTGCGTGTTGAAAAAGCTCCGGTCAAAGAACTGCCGCCACTTCCAGGAGAGCTGCCGGGCGACGATCGTGCCGGCGAACACCAGGACGTCTGCTTCTTTCACCGCATCGTTGTAGAAGTCGATGAAACCGTCCTTGCCGGTGTAAGCGCAGCGGTAGTCCGCGCCGCAGCGGAGGCAGCCGAGGCACCCTCCCCGGATGTCGACGTCGTGGAGGTTCACGACTTCCACCGGGCCGTCAAAGGACGCGACAAAGCGATCGACGAGCGCGCGCAGGCGCGCGTGCTCAGGCAGCGCGTCGGTGAGCACGATGATGCGGCGGCCCTGCGTCGGAACGCGGGCCGCGGGCGAGCCGAAGCCGAGGGCGGCTCCCGGGATCGCGGCGAGCGGCGCGTACCGCCGGGGCAGGGCCGCGCGGCTGCGGATGACCGCGAAGAGGTCCGCGGCAAAGCGCTCGAGCCGCTCGCGCTCAGCGGGCTTCATCAGGTCATGCATGTTCGCGGAATAGAAGCCCGCGAACGGCATGCCCAGGTCTTCGACCACGCTGCGCATCCAGGCATGCGCCGTCGAGTCGTAGAAGTTGATGGACGTGCTCAGCGTGGCCGCATACTTGCCCGCAAACGCACCCTCGACGCCGCGCTCGCGGATCAGCTCGACAAAGCGCTTGTACTGCGAGCAGACCAGGAGGATGTACAGGGGAAAGGCCCAGAGCACCCCGTCGGCCCGGCGCACCGAGTCGATCACTTCCGCAAAGCGCGCGGGATCCTTTTCCAGCCCGCCGATCCTCTGCGCCACGTCGTGCACCTCGAGCTCCACCTCCGGGAACCTGCGCGCCAGGTACTCCACGTACTGCATGGTGACGCTCTGCCGCCCCTTGGGGCTGCCGTTCAGGACCACGATCTTCATACCGACCTCCGTTTTGCCAGGCCGGTCATCGCGCCGGCCGCGCCGTTTATGTAACGGCGTTAGAATATTGTCATGAAGAAGTCGACCGCCGTCGCGACCGCTTCTCACTTGCCCCGGGCCTTCTCCTTTTTTTGTTTCCTCTGCTGGTCGCCGCTGTAAAAGCTCAGGAACAGCTCGCGGAGCTCATCGCGATCCATGCCCTCCGCGGGCTGGAGGCTCCCCGACATCATGAGCGCGCTGAAGCCGTGAAGCATGATCCAGCCCATCATAGCGCCGTATCGTGGATCGATGGGGTACTGGCCGCGGGCGGCCAGGCGCTCGAGGGCGCCGCGCGCCGTGCGGTAGGTGAAGTACAGGACCGACTGCTCCGAATCGGCCAGGGACGTGCGGCCGATCGGGGCTTCGAAGACGAGCCGGTAGAGGTTGGGGTGCTCTTCGGCAAAGGCCACGTACTCGCGGCCCAGCCGGTGCAGCAGCTCCATAGGGTCCAGAGCGGGGTCGAGGCTGCGGATCCGCTCGTTGAGCAGCTCGACAGCCCGCAGCTTGAGCTGCAGGAGCAGCTCGGGCTTGCCGCTGAAGTAGTGGTAGATGGCGGTGGCCGTCACCCCGACCTGTGCCGCGAGGTCGCGCATGTTGATCGCCTCGTGGCCCCTGGCCCTCACGACCTTTTCGGCCGCCTTGAGGATCCTGGCCGGGAGCTCCGGGTTTGCGGGTCGTGCCATTTCTCTCGCCTTGCCTTGCCTAACGAGGTTAATATAACACTGTTACAGAATGTGTCAAGTGGGTTCCCCGGGCAAAGGCGAGCGGCAACAAGACAGCGACTATTCGAGGTGCACGACGCCTCGCCGCCTGTCCGCGTCGATCTGGGCTTTCTTGAGCTTGTCGTAGAGCTGCTTCGCTTCGCGGATCGGCCCGACAACCATGAGCTGCGTGTCTTTGTCCGAGGAGCGGATCTTCACGCGGCCGAGGCCGAAGACCCGCTCGACCAGTGTCTGCTCGTAGGCGACGTCCTGGACCCTCCACATGTCCATGTTCCTGAACGACTTCCGCAGGACGCCCTGCTCGTGCTCTATCCGCTCGCCGGTGATGGTGTACTTCCTGTTGATGAAGTCGAGCCAGACGAACAGGAGCCGAAGGAGCGCGATGACGACGATGGCCAGCGCCGCGGCGGAGACCAGCTGCTTCAGGTCGATTCTCTCGAGCCGGCCGCCGACGAGGGCCCAGAACACGGCCGCCACGGCGATCGCGGCCGCCGTCTCGAGCACGGGCCGCACGAGCGCGAAGCCTGAGCAGCGCCCTTCGAACAGCATCTCCGCGTCGATGCCCCCGGCGCCTCCCTCCGGCGCCCGGGCCGCCGGCTCGGCGGGGGACGAACGGTCGCGGGGCTCCAGAAACTCGCCGCAGAACCGGCACTTCGTCGCCTCGGCCTTGATCGTCTCCCCGCAGAAGGGGCACTTCTTTTCCTTTGCAGCGTCCATGCTCGCTCCTCGTATCCCGGGTGTTCCCGGTCCGGGTTCCATTTTCCCCCCGATGGAGGGGCAACTTCAACGGGAAGAACGCCGGCCGGGCCCTAACGCGCCAGACCGCCGAGCAGGGCTCCGACCCCGTAGGCCGCCGCAGCCGTGATCCCGCCGATCACGAACGTCTCCAGGCCCGACTTGAACCAGTTCTTTCCGGTGATGCGCACCTTGACCGCGCCGAGGGCAAAGAGCGTCGCGCCCGTGAGGACGGCGGCGATCACGAACGAGTTCGCCCGGAGAAACGGCACGAAGGTCGCGAGGATGTACGTGACGAGCGGGACAAAGCCGAAGACGCCGAACGAGAAGAACGTCGCCAGCGCGTTTGCGAGCGGCGATTCCTCCGAGCCGATGATGCCGAGCTCCTCGACCATCATGATGTCCACCCAGACCTTGGGGTTCTTCGCGACGATCGCGACCATCGCTTTCGCGTCGGCCGCGCTCATCCCCTTGCCCTCGTAGATCTCCTCGAGCTCCTTCTTCTCTCCCTCGGGGACGTTGTTGACCTCCCACTCCTCGCGCACCCGCTCCGCGTTCTGGTACTCCCTCTCCGATTTCGAGCTGAGGTAGTCCCCGATGGACATGGAGAGCCCGTCGGCGATCAGATTGGCAAACCCGAGGATGAGGACGACGCCCGCCGACAGGGCGGCGCCGGCCACCCCGGCGACGACCGCAAAGGTGGTGATGATGCCGTCGAGCCCCCCGTAGACCACGCTCTTGATGTACCGACCCTGAGCCTGCGTGTGCGCCTCGGCCGCCTCCGGCGGCTTTCCCCCGACAAAATGCGCTGCGGCGCTCGCCTGGACATCCTTGTTCCTGTAGGCCTCTTTCGCGCCTTTCAGGCTGCGTGAAATCATCCGTGCCACCTCGCCCTTGCCATACCACGATTGCGCCCGCAATGGAAGGGACCGCCGGGCCCCCGGCTGTTGCACGCTCGGCTTCCGCCGGGTTAGAGTCCGGGCGCCGCGACGGAGGTTCATGATGAAGTTGAAGGAAGGCACCCGCGTCGTACTGGTCGACCGCACCGCGGGCTCCGCGCCCGGGCGGCACGGCCTGGCCGCGCTGCAAGCGGCCCTCGAGGGCCGTGGCATCGCGACGGAATCGGCGCACACGGTCCCCGCGGCGCCGGCCGGGCCCGTCGTCGTGGCCGGCCGCGTCGACGACGCCTGCGTGCGCGGCCTGATCGCGGCAGCGGGCGTCGAGATCCCCGCGGCCGCGGAGGCCCTCGCCTGCGCTCGATCCGGCGCCGCGCTCGTGCTCGCCGGCGCCGATGACCGCGGCCTCGCCTACGCGCTGTTAGAGGCCGCAGACCGCGTGCGCACCCGCGGGCTCGACGCGCTCGCCGCGATGGACGGCCTGGCCGAGCGCCCGGAGCACGCGGTGCGCAGCGTCTGCCGCTTCATCATGGGAAAGCTCGACGACGAGTGGTACGCCTCGCCCGACTTCTGGCGCTACTGGTACGGCAGGCTCGCGGCCGCCCGCTTCAACCGGTTCACGCTCATCATGGGCTTCGACACCGGGTACCTCACGCCGCCGTATCCCTTCTACGTTGAAGTCCCTGAGTACCCCAAGGTGCGCGCCAAGGGCCTCTCGGCCGCGGACCTGCACGCCCGCCTGGAGCACCTGCGCGCGATAGCGCGGATGGCGCACGACCACGGCATCGAGTTCTTCCTCGGCACCTGGCAGCAGAACCCGTGGGTGAGCGAGGAGGAGCGTCTCGTCGACAACCTGCCGAAGGACGACGCGAGCCTCGCCGGCTACTGCGTGGCGGGCCTCAAGGCGCTGCTGCGCGCGGCGCCCGAGCTCGACGGCATCCACTTCCGCGTCAACCACGAGGCGGGAGTCGGAACGCAGAAGTCGAACGAGGACTTCTGGCGCGCGCTTGTGAACGCCGCCGGCGAGGTGCGCAAGGACATCAAGCTGGACCTGCGGGCCAAGGGGCTCACCGACGACATGATCCGCGACGGGCTCGCCACGGGCGTGCGCGTCACCGTGCCGACGAAGTACTGGTGCGAGCACGCGGGGCTCCCCCACCACCTCACGCAGATGCGGCACGAGGAGCTCACGCAGCTCTCGAACTTCAACCACAGCCGCCGCTACAGCTACGCCGACATGCTGAAGCGCCCGCGCTCCTACGACACCCTCTACCGCCTCTGGAACAACGGCACGACGAGCGTGCTGCTCTGGGGCGACCCTGACTACGCGCGCCGCTTCTCGGCGAGCTGCCACCTCGGCGACGCGGCCGGCTTCGAGATCAGCGATCCGCTCGGCCTGCGCTGGGGCCACACGCCGCTGCAGAAGGAGGCGTGGCGCATCCACAAGGACCCGAAGCACGCGGCGGGCAGGTGGGAAGACGAGCGCTACTGGATGACGTACCTGACCTTCGGCCGCCTCGGCTACTCGACCGCGACGAGCGCCGAAGTCTGGGAGCGCGAGCTCGCCGCGCGCTTCCCCGAGGGGGCGGCCGCCGCGGTGCTCGACGCCTACGCGAGCGCAGGCAAGATCCTGCCGCTCATCACCGCCTTCCACATGCCCGTGCATCCGCAGCTCTCCTACTGGCCCGAGGTGAGCACGGGCGCCGCGCTGTTCGAGGAGCACAACCACCGCCCCTACAAGTACATGGGCAAGGCGATGAGCTACCTCACGGCTGAGCCGAGCGATCCGGGCCTCTTCTACGGCGTGAGCGAGTACGTGGCCGACGCCGCGGCCGGGAAGCTGCGGCCGAAGTACACGCCGCTCCAGGCCGGCGAGTGGCTCGCGACGTTGGCGGCGAACGTGCGCGGCGCGCTCGACCGCGCCGCAGCCGCGCGCGGCATCGAGAGCGCTCCGGAGTGGCCGGGCACGCAGCTCGACTTCTCCGATGCTCGCCGACATCGCCGAGTACCACAGTCACAAGGTGAAGGCGGCCGTCGCCCTCGCCCGGCACCAGGCGGCCGCGGACCCGGCGCGGCTGGCCGAGGCGCACGGCGCGATGCTGGCCGCGCGCGACGTCTGGCGCAGGCTCTCCGAGCGAGGCGCCGCCTTCCACGACAACCTCGTGTTCCAGGCCGGCGGGCTCACCGGCGGCAGGATGGGCCACTGGCGCGACTGGCTGCCGGAGCTCGACAAGGACGTGGAGAAGCTCGCCTGCATGCTGCGCGGCGCGGGCGCCGCGGCGCAGGCGGCGGCTGCGCCCCGCGCGTCCTGCGCGACGTGGCCTCGCTCGACGCCGTGCGTGCCCGCGACCGCCAGGGCCGGCCGCGACCTGGAGGTGCTGCTGCGCGTGGATCCGCTCGATGCGCAGCGCACGCCGTGGACGCTGTTCTACAGGCACGCCAACCAGCTCGAGGGCGCCTTCCGCACGGCGGCGATGGAGCGCGTGCGACCGCGGCTTCAAGGCCGTGATCCCCGCGTCGTACGTGACGGCCGAGTGGGACCTTCTTCTTTATTTCGGATCCGTCGTAGACGGACAGGCCGTGCTGTATCCGGGCCTGTGGCACGCCCGTCACCCGATGCCCTACCTGGTGCGGTGCGGGCCCTGGGTCGGAGTAGCGGCGAGACGCCAGGTCGAGGAGGAAACCGTGGAGCTCAAGGGAACAGTCGCCATCGTCACCGGGTGCACCGGGGGGCTCGGGCAGCGCATCTGCCGGGCCTTCGCGGCCGCGGGCGCCAACGTCGCGGGCGTCTACCTGCAGTCCAGGGACAAGGCGGAAGCGTTCGCCCGCGAATGGTCGGCCCTCGGGCCGCGCTGCATCGCGCTGCAGGCCGACGTCAACGAGCGGGAGCGGTCGAGCGGATGGTCGGCCGAGGCCGAGCGCGAGTACGGCCGCATCGACATCCTCGTCAACAACGCCGCCTACAATCAGCTCGTCCCGTTCAAGGATCTCGACGCGTTGACGATGGAAGTGTGGGACCACATTCTCCTGGCCAACCTGACCTCGCCCTTCATGTGCGTCAAAGCGGTGGCGCCCGTCATGAAGAGGCAGGGGCGCGGCCGCATCGTGAACGTCGCATCGGTCGCCGGGTTGATGCCCAGGGGCAGCAGCATCGCCTACTCGGTCTCGAAGGCGGGCCTCATCCACCTCACGCGATGCCTGGCCGTGGCCCTCGGACCCGACATCGCGGTGAATGCGGTCGCGCCCGGCACGATGATGGGCACCCGGATGACGGAGCGGATGGACCCGGCGCAGGTGGAGATCAACATCAGGACCTCGGCGCTGCAGAAGCCGGTCGACCGCGACGACGTGGCGCGCGAGGTCCTCGAGCTCTGCCGCAGCGACAGCACGACCGGCCAGGTGTCGGTCATCGACTCGGGCATCGTCTATCACTGAGCGCGGCGGTCCGCCGCGAAGGAAAATTGTTTACGTCGCGAACATTCCGACCTATAGTGTAAAAGGTATGCGCGCGCGCAAAGGCGGAGCGCGCGGCGCGGGGGGACTGCATGTCGGATGTCAGGAGTGGCTGCGGGGCAGGGCGACGAGCTCGCGATCGGGCCCGAAGCGGGCATCTCGCCGGAGGACCGCAGGGACGTCACCGAGCGCATCGAGGCCGTCGTCAAGGAGAACCGGATCCAGGTCACTCCCGAGCTGCTCGCGGTCGGGTCCGGCCGGTCCGGGGCGCTCTTCCCGGCGCTCGTCAACGTGGTGGCGGTCGTGGTGCTGGCGGGCGGACTGGGCCTGGGGCTGATCGCTTTGCGGCGCGGCGAAGCCGACATGGCGGGCGCCCAGGGGACCTTCAAGACCGCCGAAGGGCGCCTCATCGCCGAGCTGCGCAGACAGACGGACGAGCTCCTGCAGGCCAAGGACGGCGAGATCCAGTCGATTCAGCAGCGCCTGGCCGGCGTGCGGCAGGAGCGCGACCAGATCCTCAAGGAGATCGACGACCGCGTCCGGCAGAAGGAGGAGGAGCTGCGCAAGGCTCTCGTGGCCGAGATGGACACGGAGAGGAAGCGCATGCTCGCGGCCGGCCAGTCCAGGGACGAAGTGAACGCGCGGATCAGCGACCTGCAGAGCCGGCGCAGCGGCGAGATTGCCCGCGAGATCGAGGACTACAGGAACCAGCTCCAGCAGGAATGGGAGAAGCAGCTTGCGGGGCTCAAGCTGGTCCAGTCCCAGTACCAGGACGCCCTGACCGGACTGGAGCAGGCGCGTCTTTCGATCTCGCGCGAGGCCGACGCGCGGGAGCAGACGATGCGCCGCGAGGCGGCGGAGCAGACGAAAGCGCGCGAGGAGCTGGCCGCGCAGGGCGAGCAGGCGCGGCGGGAAGCGGCCGAGGCGCAGAAAGCGCTCGCGGCGCTGAGCGAGCAGACGAGGCAGCAGGAGCTGGTCAGGAGCCAGATCCTCGGCCTCTACGGCCGCGTGGCCGACGACGTCAACGCGCGCCGCTACGATGGCGCCCTCGAGAAGCTCGACAGCCTGCGCCGGCTCTACGCGGACCCCAGGTTCGTCGCGCTGCCCGGCGTGCAGGAGCGGATGAAGGTGGATCTGTTCCTCGCCGACTCCCTCGGGAGCCTGGTCAAGGAGCAGCAGAACATCCAGCAGGTCGACATTGCTTCGCTCACCGCGGCGGCGGGGGCCCTGACGGCACTGCGCTCGCGCGTGGCTGAGGCGAAGGCACTGGTCGCCGCCGGCAAGCGCGACGAGGCGGACCTGCGCTACAGGGACGCCCTGACCGTGGTGCCCGCGGCTGCGGAGGCGTACGCCTTTCTCCATCAGCAGGAGCAGGACGAGCAGGCCGAGCTGCTGGCCGCCTTTGGCAAGGCGCGCGCCGAAGCGGACGCGGCCCTCGCGCGCGGGGAGCTCGCCGCGGCCCTCGCCCGGTACGCCGCGGCGCTCGTCGCCGCCGCGGGCGAGACGCTGCCCCCCGGGGACAGTGCAGCGACGGTGGCCGCCGTGCGCAGGACGGGCGACCGTCTCGCGCAGGCCGCCGCCGAGGGAGCCCGCGCGGAGGCCGCGGCGCGGAGCCGCGTGCAGGCCGAGGAGTCGCAGCGGGCGCTCGCGGCGCGCGACGCCGAGATCAGGCGGCTCGCCCCGTTCGAGCAGCGGGAGAAGAGCCTGCGGGAGAAGTACCGCGGCTACAGGGACGAGGAGAAGCGGCTCGTGCAGTCCGAGGGCGAAACACTGGGGCTCGCCGCCGCGTGGCTCGCGTTCGAAGCCTTTCTGAGCGCGGAGCCCGCTTCGGGCCTCATGCCGGGCCTCTCGGACGGGACGCGGCGCTACCGGACCGCGCTCGAGGGCGCAGGCAGAGAGAACGCCGTGCAGGAGATCGTAGACCTGGTGTACGAGCTCTCCGGGAAGCGCGGCCGGGCGGCAAAGCTGGCGTTTCTCGACGCCGAGGCCCGCCGCGGCGCGGGCGACGATGCGTTGAAGCAGCTCATCGAGGAGCTGCGCACCCTCGTTTCCGCACAGTAGCTCGCGCCGGGGGAGCCGGTCAGTCGAGCTCGTCGAGATCCGCGGTGGGGATCGTGTAGACCTTGACGTGCATCTGGTTGTCCTCGCCGCCGCTGCTGTTTTCCCAGTAGACGAGCGTGTAGAAGAGCGTGGCCTCGCCGCCGACGTAACGCTCCCCGACCAGGCGCAGGTTTCCCACCGGGAACTTGTGCTTCTGCGTTGCCGCTCCAGTCGTAGACCGTGTCCGACCCGTCGCCCCGCTGGTAAAGCTCGCCGGTCGACAGCAGCACGTCGACCCGAGCCTTGATGGGGAGCAAAGTCGGAACGAGAGCGATATCCCACTTGTAAGTGACGTAGCGGGCGCCCGTCCACCACGAAAAGATGCTGCGGCCGCTCACGCTCATGCCGTCGTGCTGGTAGAACCCGTTGCCGGGCGCGCCCGGCAAAGTCACCGGCCCGCGTCCGCCGATGTCGGTCCAGCCGGTCTCGTCGACCCGGGCGCGACGATCGTAGTAGTTGCCGGCGTCGTTGTCGAGAAACGATGCCTCGTCGGTGGCTGTCAGGTAGGAGAAGCCCGCGAGAGAGCCCATGGGAGTGACCACGCTCGCCCACGAGACGGGCGGATCAGGGTTGAGCTGCAGGTCCGCGTACCGGTTGTACTGGATGCGGTTGAGAGCCCCTGTCGACTGATCCTGGACAATGAAGAAGTCCGGCGGGCCCGCGGTCGCCTTGACCATGAAGATCTGCCAGTTGTAGCGATTGCTGTCCGTGCTGTCGATGAAGAACTGGCGGTCACCATAGACCACGGGTTTGCCCATGGGATCCTCGTCGAGGTACCAGGCCCGCGGGCCGTAGTCGCCGGAGGCGAGGAGCAGGCCGTGGGTGACTTCGGCGCCGGGCGTTTCCCCGGCGAACAAGGTCCGGCTAGGGAGGTAGGTGATCTCTCCACCCGCGCCGCTTCCCATCCAGAAGCTGACCGGCCCGATGTCCGCGACTTCCTTCATCCTGCTCGCCGTCTGGTACGCCCGGGTGAGGTCGAGGTTGAACGGGGGAACGAGGCAGCCCGCCAGCCCGACGACGAGCGCCAGTGTTGCTGCCGGACGCGCTGCCTTCATAGGTGGAACCTCAATCCGACGCGATACTGGGCAAAGTCGATCACGCCGCTGTCCACGACGGCTCCGGGAAAAGAGTAGTCCGTCGGGTACGACGCCTCCAGCAGCTCGGGGTCGCTCGAGATGTACCAGGTAGGCGTGAGCTCGAAAAAGGCGCTCGCCGCCTTCCACGGCCTGCTTTCGAGGCCGAGGACCGCCTGCAGCCCGAAAGGCGCGATGGGCTCGAGGCCCGTGATGTCCCCCGAGTGCACGAAGCGGAGCAGGCCGCCGATCGCGCCGTAGTACCGGATCGCCGCGTCCGGCCGGTTGATGTAGCTGCCGGCCTGCAGCCTCAGCGTGGTGAGGGGCTCGCTCACGAACAGCCCGTCATCCCGCTTGCCTCCGATGGCGAACCCCGCGACGTAGGTCGTGAGACCGAGCTTGACGTACGCGTAATTGGGGTACACGTACACTCCCGCGTCGGCGCTCGGGAAGTTCAGCGTCGTGAGCGCCGCGTCCACCACGTACCGCGGAGCGCGGACCTGCGCGAGCTTGACGTCCACCGGGGCGTCCTTGACGCTGAACGTCAGGCTGAGCGGCTGGTAGAGGCGGTGGGTCGCACGGATCGAGTACAGCGAAGGGTTGGGCAGCACCACCTCGGAGCTGCCGTCCGCGCCGAGCACGAGCCTCCGGCCGGGCAGCCCCGAGACGACCGTGGCCGGCGCGCCCCGCACGGTGACGCGCGTGCCGAGCTCGACGGTCTGGTAGCTTGCGGCGAGGGTGGCGGCCGCCTCGTCCCAGAACCTGAGCTCGAGGTCGCGGGGCCGCAGCGGCGTGTCGCGGGGGACGTTCTGGTCGACGACGCGCTTGCGCGTTACGAGGTCGAAGGACCGCAGACGGTAGCCGGGCGTCTCCGTGCCCCCGAACATCTCGACTGCGGCCCACGCGTCGCACTCGCTCGCGAGCGCGGCCTCGGTCCGCGCGGCGTCGTCAGCCGGCACCTCGCGCGCTCCCCATTCCTGGACGCGGAACGGGGCCTCCTGCGTGAGCCTGGCGAGAAGCGACTCGCGGAGGAGCGTGAGCTCCGCATCGCCGTACCGTGCCCCGGCCTCGATCGAGAAGAAGAACAGCAGCCTCCTCGCCCGCGCGATCTTTTCCTGCGCTCCGGCGGCGGCCGCCAGGGCAAGCAGGCAGAGGACGACGGCGCACCCGCGGCGACCAGCGCTCACCACCACGTCCTCGCTTTCGCGATCCGGCCGGCGCGCGGGTCGAAAATGTACCAGTGCCCGCCCTGCGGGCTGAAGCCGACCCTCGCGTCCCCTGAGTCCTTCATGGCAAGCTCGGCGCCTTCGATGCCTTTGAGGTCATAGAAGACGAGCCGGTTTTCATCGTAATAGCGGATGACCGTCCCGTCGCCCGCGAACATGGGCCGGTCGAAGTCGCCGCTCGACGCGAAGATGGTGAAGGCGCCTCGGCGATCACGTTCGTGGCGAAACTGCTTCGGAAGCTGGCGGCATCTTTGACGACTCCGACGACCAGGTTCATGCCCGGAGCCCGCGCGTAGAGAGCCAGCCGGCCTCCGGCGACGTCGTGGGAGAGGCCCTCGATGCTGTACCGCATCCCGCTGCCGTCGATCCGGGGACCCGAAAAGGTGTTCACAAACGTGGTCGGGCTGCTCCAGGTGTCCCACAGGATGAAGTCGTCGGTGCCGCTCGACCGCGGAAAGTCGTACTCGCTCCCGTCGTAGTAGCCGGGCCCCGGATTCCAGGTCGCGTCGCTGGCAGGCTGCCTCACGAAGCTCAAGTCGTAGGCGAGCTTCCCGACCCAGAAGCGGCCCACCGCCGGGGCGAAGATGAGCGGGCTGTCGCCGTAGAACGTGTCTCCCGCGTCCTCCTCGCCCTGGAGCACGAGGTGAAGGTCTTTGTCGTAGAGCGCGAACCGCTCCCGGAATGAGCTGCCCTCGCCGTAGATCCAGACGTAGTCGCCGGACGGCGAGCCGACCACGCGCAGCTCGTAGTGGGCGCCCTGCGCGTAAGGCATTTCGTCCGCGACGTCCGCCGCCCCCGTCATCAGGGGCACGTAGGCGGGGAACGGGCTGTCCAGCAGGTAGCCGCAGCCTGCGAGCGCGAAGAGCGCCGCGGCCGCGAGGGCGATCGGGCGGCGCGTCACAGCTTCCTCCCGATGCTCACGGTGAGCATCGGCCCGAAGCGGTTCATCGTCATGATGTCCGCGCCGAGCAGGTCGTTGCCGATCCCGAGCGTCGCCTTCGCGTCGGCGCGGAGGCTGAACATGTACTCCCTCTTGTTCCACTCCAGGTTCACGCTCACGAGGTCGAGGTACCAGTCCGTAAAGAGGCCCGGCACCCCCGCCTTGGTCAGGACCACGCCCGCGCCCGCCGCGAGGGCGAAGCGGAACGGCGCGTCGTACTTCCAGAGCAGGTAGCGGCCGACCAGAACGCCCAGGTCGTCGTGGATCGCCATGCCGCCGGCATCCGACTGGGCGGGCTGCAGGTAGAAGTAGTTCTCGCCCGCGAGGAACAGGGTATCGGGCTTGAGGTAGTGCCGGTAGCCGACGCCCAGGCCGAACAGCTGCCCCGTGGTCAACATGAGATAGACCGAGCGTTTCGTCTCGCGCCAGAGGGGCTGCAGGCGGACCTCGCTGCGGGGCCGCTCCAGCACGATGGTCTCCCGCGCGCCGTGGTAGCCTTCCTTCTCTTCGACCAGCTCCAGACGGGTGCCGACAGGGTACGGCGCGAAGGGGAGGGTGAGCCGCCCGCCGCTGATCTCGCCGGCAGGCTCG
The DNA here is from genome assembly GCA_963734495.1 of uncultured Spirochaetota bacterium. Taxonomy (GTDB): domain Bacteria; phylum Spirochaetota; class Spirochaetia; order SZUA-6; family CAVTHK01; genus CAVTHK01. The sequence continues at coordinate 37,750 of CAVTHK010000018.1, read as the reverse complement.
ATTCCGCCGAGGCTGACGCGCGTGCCGTCCAGGCCGGAGAGCAGCGTCGCTTCCAGCACGAAGGGCGCGACCTCCTCGGCCTGCTGCTCGGGGCTGATAAAGGACTCGAGCTGCGGAGTCAGCCGGTCCACCGCCTCCGTCACCCGGTTGTGCACCGCCACCCCGACGAGGGTGACCGCATAGACGCCGCTGACCAGGCGGCCGGAGCGGGAGTCGAGCACCTTGACGTCCATGGAGAGCTGGCGGCCCTCGAGGTGGATCAGGCTGACGACGGCCATGCGCGCCCCGGCCCGGGCGGCCGCCTCCGCCGCGACCTTTCCGTTGAGCACGGACTGCTCGGGAGCCCCGGCCAGGGCGTCCCGCCACGCCTTGTCGGGGAGGATGCTGATCTGCAGGTGCTGCAGGTTCTGCGAGAGCGCGCTGTTGACGATCTCGCTCAGCCGCCTGGACTCGTCCCCCTCCGTGAGCGCGATCGTCGGAAAGAGACACGCGGCGATCCGCGCCTCCTGCGCGTGCGCGGACGCGGCCGCGAGGAGCGCGACGAGCGCAAGAAGCGTCCTCCTGTGCATCCCCTGCCAGCTCACTTGGTCGTCATGACCTCGACGCCGTCCCAGTCCTCCGGAGGCGGCGCGGCGCGGTAGCGGCGGCAGCGCTCGATCATCTCCTCCGAAGTCGGATCACCCGGCAGCAGCGCGAGCACCTCGGAGAACATCGGCTCGGCCTCCGCAAAGGCCCGGGAGTAGTAGCGCTCCATCGCCTCGTCGTGAAGCTTCCAGGCGCGGGCTTCCTTCTCACTGAGCTCCTTTCCTCGCCGTGTAGATCCCCACCCCCTTGGTCTTCCCCTTGACCGCCACGGTGTCGATCAGCCGCGTCGGCACGCGGTCTTTGACCGGGTCCCTCAGGGTGTCGGAGATCAGCATCGGCTGGTGGTACACCTTGGTCAGCCCTTCGAGGCGCGAGCCGAGGTTCACCGTGTCGCCGATGACGGTGTAGTCCATCTTCTTGTCGGTCCCGATGTTCCCGACCGTGACCAGGCCGTAGGCGATCCCGACGCCGATCTTGAACTCCGGCTTGCCGAGCTCGCGCTGCCGCGCGTTGAAGCCGACGACGGCCTCCGTCATCTCGATCCCGGCAAGGACCGCCTGCAGCGGCGTCGTCCTCGCGAGCCAGCGGGCGCCCCGAAGAAGGCCATGATCGCGTCGCCCAGGTACTTGTCGACGATCCCGCCGCGGCCGATGACGATGTCGACCTGCGTCGCGAAGTAGCGGTTGAGGGAGTTCACGAGGTCGTCGGGCTCATCCCCTCGGAGATCGTCGTGAAGCCGCGGATGTCCGAAAAGAGGATCGCGAGCGGGCGATTGTCGCCGACGAGCATCGACTCGGGGTTGGCGACCATCGGTCGATCACGTGCGGCGGCACGAACTTCTGGAAGAAGCTGCGGATCTTGCGCTCCTTCTTCTGGGCCAGGACCGCTTCGAGGGCGTAGCGCTTGATCCTCTGGTAGGCCTTTGTCCAGCTCGCCGATCATGATGTTGAAGGTGTGCGCGAGCCTGCCCGTCTCGTCGCGATACTCCACGGGGACCCGCGCCGTGAGGTCGTTCTCGCTGATGATGCGTCTCCATCGTGTCCGCCACCCTCGCGAGCGGGCTCGTGAGCCGGCGCGCGAACAGCGTGAGCAGGACGATCGAGAGAGCCGAGGCGGCGAGGACGATCAGCCCGGTGTAGCGCGTGATGACGTCGATGTCGCTGTAGAAGACCGCGCGCTCCTCGGTGACGAGCATGTACCAGCCGAACGGCGCGAACGGGAATCCGCGCGCGACCCTCTGCACGCCCCCGATGGGCAGCGTCATGAACTCCCGCTGCCCCTCGCGGACCAGCGCCGCGATCCGGGCCAGCTCCTCGGGCCGCACCTCGATGGCGCGGGTGCTCATCGCCGGCTGGCCGTCGGGCCCGATGCGCCAGGATCACCTCGGTGTCGGTGCGGACGATCGAATCCGCAAAGGCGGTGACGCCGCCCTTGGCCGCCTCGACCATCTCGGGCCGGTCCGCGAAGCGGTTGTCCAGAAGGAGCTGCCACTGGCTCTGGGCGTACTTCTCGAGCTCGTACACCTTGAAGGCGAGCAGCTCCTGCATGACCCTGCTGACCGCGCCGGTGGCGACAAAGTAGGCCGCGCCGCCGCTCAAGGCGAGCGCGACGATCAGCACCGGGCAGAACCACGAGCGTGACTCGCGCGCGGATACGCATATTTCACTCGATCATACGACGCGGCGGTTCCGGCTTCAACTCAATTTCGTGAACGAGGCCGCGATTCCGGCGGCGCTGCGCGCCTCCCCCTTGATCAGGTCGCCCTCGCTCCCTATATCGAGTCTCCGTGACCTCCGACCCCTTTTCGCTCCGCATCGCTCCGATCCGCATCGCGCTGCTGCAGGGGCTCTACTACGCGGCCCTGGGCGTGGCCGGACCCTTCGCCGTGATCTACTACAAGCACATCCTCACCGGCGCGGACGGCACGCCCGCCGTGGGGCTGCTGGGCCTGCTGCTTTTCGCGGGCACGATCGTGGGCGTCGTGTCGCTGCCGGTCGCGGGCGTGCTGGTCGACCGGTTCAAGATCGAGAACCGGCTGCTCACGGTGCTCTCGGCGCTGGTTGCGGTCGGGATGATCCCCATCGCGCTGGTCGGTCTCCCGTCCGCGACCGGCTGGCCGCTCGCCACGCGCTGGATCGTGCTCGTCGTCGGCGTGTCCATCAACGGGCTCTTCGTGAGGCCGATGGTCCCCATCATCGACACCGAGACGCTCTCGTACCTGCACGTGCGCCACGGCAGCGGCGAGCGCTACGGGCGCTACCGCATGTTCGGCACGATCGGGTTGGATCATCACATCGATCGGCCGTCGGGCTGATGCTCGAGGGCCGGAGCGACCTGACCGGGGTCTTCTTCGGCGCCGCGTTCGCATACCTCGTGCTGGCCGCGGTCGCGGCGACCGGCTTCCGCGCGCAGATCCAGCGCGTCGCCATCCCGTGGGATCGCCTGCGCCGCGACAGCGACTTCCGCCTCTACCTGCCTTCGCGTTCGTCTTCGACCTCGCGAGCTCCAGCTCCTACACGTTCACCGGCTACTTCCTCGACGACCTTCGGATGGGCGCGGCCGGCATCGGCATCACGTTCGCGCTCGGCGCCGTCTTCGAAGTCCCGATCATGAGGCGGGGCGACCGGCTGCTCGCGCGTTTCGGCTGCCGGCGGATGCTGCTCCTCGGCGCCGGCGTCACGGCGCTCAAGCTCGCGCTCCTGGTCGTGGCGGGGGGCAAGAGGAAGGCCGGTGCTGATGGCCGCCATCCATTCCCTCACCGGCGTCGGGCTACCCGCTGGTCTGGCTCGGTGCCATGGCCCTCATGGACCGCCGGGCCCATCCGGACCTGCGCGCCACCTACCAGACGCTGAACCAGCTCGTCGGCACGGTCGGGATGGCCGTGGCGGGGCCCTTCGGCTCGCTCATCGTGGGAATCGCGGGAAGCCGCTGGCTGATGGGCGTCGACGCTGTGCTGCTGCTCGGGGGGATCGTCTACCTCTCGCGTGTCGTGCGTGAAGAGGAGCCGGCCGCGGTCGCGGCCGGGTAGCGGCATCCGGCAGGCCTCCGATTTGATCCGCCGGCGGTCCTCGTCCATAATACGGGCCAGACAGGAGGAGACGCGCGATGAAGAGAATATGGCTGGTTTCGGCCGTCCTTTTGCTGGCGGCCGCCACGATGAGCCTCTGGGCAGGTCCGACCGCGGAGCAGCCGCAGACGACCGCGGCTCGGAGGCAAACCGGTGCGTGGAGGCACGCTGGTCTACGCGGACCAGAACGACTGCCAGACCTTCGATCCGCACCGCAGCACGGGCGGGTCGATGGCCTATACGCTCGTCTACGACACCCTGGTACGCTGGTCGGTGCAGCCCGACGGCAAGATGGCGGCGGTCCCCCGCCTCGCCACAGAGTGGAAGCTCGAAGGCTCCACGGCGACCTTCAAGCTCCGCCAGGGCGTCAAGTTCCACGACGGCAGCGACTGGAACGCCGAGGTGGCCAAGTTCAACCTCGAGCGCATGAACGACGCCAAGTCCCAGGCCCGCGCATTCGTGTCCGGGATCAAGTCGATCGACATCATCGATCCATACACCATCAGGCTCAACCTCACGGGGCCTCAGGGCTCGCTCCTGAGCAACCTCTCCGAAGCCGCCGACGGCAGGCCCTACATCATCTCCAAGGCCATGGCTGAGAAGGCGGGCGACAAGTACGGCACCACCCCCGAGCTCACGGCGGGGACCGGGCCGATGAAGCTCGTCGAGTTCGTAGGTGGCGACCACCACGTCATCGAGCGAGCCGGCAACAGCTACTGGCAGAAGGCGGCCGACGGGCAGCCCGGCCCGTACTTCGACAAGATGCGCGTGCGCTTCATCAAGGACGACAGCGTGCGCTTTGCCGAGCTGCGCTCGGGCAACGTCGACATGATCAACAACATGGCCACCAACGACGTCAAGACGGGACAGCAGGACCCGAAGCTCGTCATCAGCCGCAACCCGTACCAGATGAACTGCTACCAGTTCACCTTCAGCTTCAAGAGCGACAAGTTCCAGGACCTCAGGCTACGCCAGGCGGTCGCCTACGCGATCGATCGCGAGGCCATGGCCAAGGTCCTCGGCGAAGGCCTCGGCGAGGTGCACAACTACTTCCTGCTGCCCGGTTACCTCGGCTACGACGCGAGCCTTCCGCACTATGACTACAACCTGGAAAAGGCGAAGCAGCTCGTCAAGGAAGCCGGCTACCCCAACGGCGTGGACGTCTCCCTGATCGTCATAAACCGCGAGGCCGACCTCAGGCAGGCGCAGATGCTCAAGCAGATGCTCGCCGATGCCGGTATCCGCATCAACATCGAGACCCTCGAGCGCCTGGCGTGGCTCGCCAAGGTTCAGACGCTCAAGTTCGAGTTCGCCACCTACTACACCGGCGTCCGGCCCGACCCCGACAGCATCCTGGCCGGCCGCTTCCAGACCGGCGAGGGCAAGAACCAGTCCGGCATGTCCGACCCTGTGATGGACGCACTGCTGGCCAGGGGCCGCAACTCGATGGACGACGCGGTGCGCCAGGCGGCCTACGTCGACGTGCAGAAGCGGATCTACGACACGGCGTGGTACGGCACCATGTGGATGAAGGGCAACTTCAGCGGCATTCAGAAGAGAGTCCAGGGCCTGATCGAGACGCAGGGCGGCTGGGATCTCTCGGAGACGTGGCTCAAGCCGTAGCGATCGCTGCGGTCTAGAGGGAGCCCCGGCGCGGCCGGGGCTCCCGTTCCCTTCCGGGCTCGACGACAGCTCGACGACAAGGAGGCGGATTGTCTACCGCGGGAAGCCCCACGCTGGGGTCGACGGCAGCGGAGTCGGTCTCCGGGAGGAGCCGGTCAGGCTTCTGGGGGCGGCTCCTGCGCACGCGCCTGGCGATCCCGTCGCTGGCCGTCCTCGTGCTCGTCGTCTTCTGCGCCATCTTTGCGGGCGCGATCGCTCCTCACGACCCGGACCGCCAGGACTACAATCACGTGCTCGAGAAGCCCTCGCGCACCTACCTGCTGGGCACCGACGATCTCGGGCGCGACATCCTCAGCCGCATCATCTTCGGCACCCGGGTGTCGGCGAGCGTGGGCATCGTGGCCGTCGGCATCGCCCTGGCAATCGGCGTGCCGCTGGGCCTGATGGCCGCATTCATCGGTGGCGTGATCGACGACGCCATCATGCGCGTCATCGACGCGATGTCGGCGTTCCCCGCCCTCGTGCTCGCGCTGGGCATCAGCTCGGCGCTCAAGCCCGGCCTGCTCACCGTCATGGTTGCCATCGGGGTGGTCTACATCCCGCAGTTCGCGCGCCTGGTGCGCGCCCAGGCCCTCTCGGTGCGCGAGCAGGAGTTCGTCAACTCGGCCCGCGTCCTCGGCGCCCGGCCGCTGCGGCTGATCGCCCTGCACATCTGGCCGAACGTCACGGCCCCCATCATCGTGCAGGCGTCCCTGCGGGTGGCCACGGCGATCGTGACCGAGGCGGGCCTGAGCTTTCTGGGAGTGGGGGTGCCGCCTCCGGCCGCGACCTGGGGCGCGATGCTGCGCTCGAGCTATCAGTACACCGAGACGGCCCCGTGGCTCGCGATCTTTCCGGGTGCCGCGATCTTTGTGACGGTGCTCGCCACCAACCTCGTCGGCGACGCGCTGCGCACGGCGCTGGACCCGCGGATGCGCGGGCGGGGCAACTGAAGTGAGCACCTACATCCTGCGCCGCGCGCTTCAGATGATCCCCGTGCTGGTGCTCGTGAGCATCTTCGCGTTCGCGCTGATCTTTGTCCTGCCGGGAGACCCCGCCCTCGCGATCCTCGGGGAGGAGCTGGCGCGCGACCAGGTGCTCTACCAGCAGATGCGCTCCGAGCTCGGGCTGAATCGCCCGCTGGTCGTCCAGTACCTGGACTGGGCGGGGCGTGTCCTGCGGGGCGACCTCGGGACGTCCACGCGCGCCAAGATCCCGGTGGCGAGGCTGCTGCTCCAGCGGGTTGCTCCGACCCTGCAGCTCGGAATCATGGGCCTGCTCGTCTCGGTGCTGGTCGCGATCCCGCTGGGCATGGTCTCCGCCCTGAAACCGAACTCGAAGACGGACGTCGGGGTGACGATCGTCTCGATGGTCGCCGCCTGTGTCCCGCACTTCTGGCTCGGGCTGCTGCTGATCATGGGCTTCTCCCTGGGGCTCGGCTGGCTGCCCCCTTCCGGCTACGTGCCCCCGACCGAGAACCTTCTCCAGAACCTCCGGCTCATGATCATGCCGACCATCACGATCGCGGGCGGGGCCGCGGCCGTGCTGATGCGCCAGACGCGGTCGGCGATGCTCGAGGTGCTCCGCCAGGAGTACGTGGTGACCGCGAGGTCCAAGGGCCTGCTCGAGCGGGTCGTGGTCGTGCGCCACGCCCTCAAGAACGCGCTCCTGCCCGTGGTCACCGTCATCGGGCTGCAGGTCGGCGCGCTCATCGGGCGGTGCCGTGATCACCGAGAGCATCTTCTCGATCCCCGGGGTCGGGCGCCTGGCGGCGGACAGCATCTTCACCAGGGATTTCCCCGTGGTCCAGGCCGTCGTCCTGCTGCTGGCCTCGGCCGGTGCTGCTCGCCAACCTGCTCACCGACATCGCCTACGCGTGGCTCGACCCGCGCATCCACTACCGGTAGGCGCTGGAGACCCCATGAGCCCGCTGCTGCAGGTCGAAGGCCTCAAGACGCTGTTCCACACCGACGAGGGCGTGGTGCACGCGGTCAACGGCATCTCCTACTCTCTCGACGAGGGCGAGAGCCTGGGCATCGTGGGCGAGAGCGGCTCGGGCAAGAGCGTCTCTTCGCTGTCGATCCTGCGGCTCATCCCCCGGCCGCCCGGTGAGATCGCCGGCGGCAGCGTCGGGTTCCGCGGCCGTGACCTTCTTCAATTGACCGAGGCCGAGATGCGCGGGATCCGGGGCAAAGAGATCGCGATGATCTTCCAGGACCCCATGACCTCCCTCAATCCCGTGCTGACGGTGTCGCGGCAGATGACCGAGTCGATGGAGACTCACCTGGGAATGACGCCTGCGCAGGCGCGGGCGCGCGCGGTCGAGCTGCTGGAGCTGGTGGGCATCCCTGCGGCGGCAGCCCGCGCCGACGACTACCCGCACCAGTTCTCGGGGGGCATGCGGCAGAGGGTGATGATCGCGATGGCCCTCTCGTGCAACCCGAGGCTGCTCATCGCCGACGAGCCGACCACCGCGCTCGACGTCACGATCCAGGCGCAGATCCTCGACCTCATCAAGAGGCTGCGACAAGAGCTCGGGACGGCGGTCATCCTGATCACGCACGACCTCGGCGTCGTCGCGGGGATGTGCGACAGGATCGCCGTGATGTACGCGGGCTTCATCGTCGAGTCCGCGCCCGCGGGCCCGCTCTTCGGCGACCCCCGGCATCCCTACACGCTGGGGCTGCTGCGCTCGATCCCGCGGGTGGACGCGGACCGCAAGCGGCGGCTCGTGCCCATCGACGGCATGCCGCCGGACCTGCTCCACCTGCCGCCGGGCTGCCCGCTGCTGCCCCGCTGCCGCTTCGCCGTGGAACGGTGTCGGGCGGAAAACCCTCCGCTGCGACCGATCGCGACCGACCACCGGTGGCCTGCTGGGTCGACGTGAAGACAGGAGCGCAAGATGAAGGCTCCCGACAAGCGCCCCGTCTCAGCCGCGGCGGCCGATGACGTCCTCCTGAGCGTCGAGCAGCTTTCCATGCACTTCCCGATCCGCAAGGGCGTGCTCCTGCGGCAGGTCGGCGTCGTGCGGGCCGTCGACGGCGTCACGTTCGCGGTCCGCAAGGGCGAGACGTTCGGCCTGGTCGGCGAGAGCGGATGCGGCAAGAGCACGACCGGCCGCGCCATCGTGCGCCTGTACCAGCCGACTTCGGGCCGCGTCGTCTTCAAGGGCCGCGACCTGGCGCACGCGGGCGGGCGCGAACTGCGACGGCCTCCGACGCTCGCTCCAGATGATCTTCCAGGATCCCTACGCGAGCCTGAACCCGCGCATGACGGTCGGCGACATCGTGGGGGAGGCGCTGGCGATCCACCGGCTGGCCTCGGGCTCCGCACGCAAGGAGCGCGTGCGCGAGCTGCTCGGCCTCGTCGGGCTGAACGAGAGGTTCGCCGACCGCTACCCGCACGAGTTCAGCGGCGGCCAGCGCCAGCGCATCGGCATAGCCCGGGCGCTCGCCGTGAGCCCCGAGTTCATCGTCTGCGACGAGCCCGTCTCCGCTCTCGACGTGAGCATCCAGGCCCAGGTCCTGAACCTGCTCGAGGACCTGCAGAGCCGCCTGGGGCTGACCTACATCTTCATCGCCCACGACCTGTCGGTGGTCCGCCACGTCTCCGACCGGGTCGCCGTCATGTACGTGGGCAGGCTCGTCGAAGTCGCGGGCGTCGAGGAGCTGTACGCGCGTCCGCTTCACCCCTACACGCGCGCGCTCCTCTCGGCCGTCCCGGTGCCGGACCCCGCGGTCGAGGCGAGCCGGAGGCGCATCATCCTGCAGGGCGACGTGCCGAGCCCGGTCGATCCGCCCAGGGGGTGCCGCTTCCACCCGCGCTGCGCTCACGCGCGCGAGATCTGCCGGACCGAGGAGCCCGCGTTCGTCGAAGCGGCGCAGGGTCATGGCGTCGCCTGCCACCTGTGGCAGGAGCTGGAGAAGTCCGGCCCGGCGGGCTCAGCGGGCGGCGGCTGACGCGGAGCGGGCCAAGGGGCGCCCGAGGCGCTCGCGCCGCGCCTCGTACCAGGCGAAAGTGCGGCGGATGCCCTCCTCGAGCGGGGTCGGCTCGAAGGCGAAGCGCGAGCGGAAGAGGCTTCCGTCCACGACGTACGGCTCCTCTTTCTGATACAGCATCTCGACGACTTCGCGGATGACGGGGTTGAAGAGGCCGGCCGCCGCAACCGCCAGGCGCGGGATCCTCCCCACGTCGGTGCCGCGGCCCGCCGCCGCGAAAAAGAGCTTCGCGACTTCACGGCTCGTGAGCGTCCTGTCGTTGGGCACGATCCACGCCCGGCCGTGGGCTTCGGGGGTCAGAGCCGCGACGGCCAGAGCCGCGCCGTAGTCCTCGATGTAGGTGTAGGTGTGCGGCAGGTCCGGGTCGCCGAGCAGGGCCGGCCGCTTGCCCGCGTACAGCGGGTCGAGGAAGCGGTCGGCGCCGAACACGCTCTGCCCCGTCGAGCCGGGGCCGTAGTAGTCGGAGGCGCGCACGACGACCCACGCGAGCCCGCTCCGCTCGCCGTCCTCGACCAGCTCACGGTGCACGCTCAGGATCACGCGGCCCTTGCGCGACGGCGGCTCGAGGGCGGTCGTCTCGTTGATGACGGGCACGCCCCGCGCGTACATGTAGAGGTTCTGCGGGACCGCGAGGACGGCGTTGTGCTCCCGCGCAGCCGCCCGGATGCCCGCGTGCAGCGGGGGAAGCCTGCGCTCGAACTCGTTGTACGGCGCGTGAGCGCAGTTGTAGATGTGCGTCGCCCCCGCGCTCGCTTCGATGGCGGCCCGGGGGTCGAGCGCGTCGGCGGCGCGCATCTCAAGGCGCTCTGCGGGCGACTCCGCGAGGTCCGCGGGGCGCCTGCCGCTCCGGTTGACCATCCGCACGGCGAGGCCCTTTTCGAGCAGGTGCCTCGCGGCCGCGACGCCCACGGGGCCGCTCCCGAAGATGACCTGCAGGCCCGCCCTCTTTCCGTTGTCGCCCGCCACCGCTTGCCTCCCGCGCGCTCGCCGCCCGGGCCGCTGGCGTCGCGCGCATGGGCAATATACCGCCGGCGGCTAGGGAGCGGCGGCACCCGAAAGCGCGGCCCACGGCGGCTCGAACGGCGCGCCGTCGCAGACCGCGGCGAGGATCGCGCGCATCAGGGGCAGCCGCGCCGCGTCGAGGGCGCCCCGCTGCATCAGGGCGCGGAGCGTGGGGCCCGCCGCGAGCGCGAGCTCCGCGCCCTCGACCGTCTCGCCCGCCATGTGCCGGTTCCTCGCCTCGGCGTACGTCGAGCCGAGGCCGAGCCAGCGCCCGAGGCGCGCGTTGCGCCCTGACTGGACCGTCACGTAGAGATCGCCCGCCCCCGGCAGTCCCCACGCGCTCGCCGCGCGACCGCCGAGCCGCTCGACGACGTGGGCGAGCTCCGCGAGCGCCTGGGCAAACAGGGCGGCCGCAGGGTTGTGCATCGCAGCGGCGTTGGCGGCCGCGGGCGCCTCGTCTTGAAATCCCTTCGAGGCACCGACGCCGATCGCGTAGAAGTTCTTGAAGGCCGCGCAGATCTCCAGGCCCGCGAGGTCGGAGCTCGGGTGCACATGGTAGTAGCCAGTGGCGAGCATGGCGGCCACCCGGTCCGCGAGCGCGCGATCGGCGCTCGCGAGGGTGACGGCGGTCTGGCGGCGGACCGCGAGCTCGGCCGCGATGCACGGGCCGCCGATGGCGGCGACCGGGACTGAGGCGCGGAGGCCGGCGGGCAGAAGGGCGAGCAGCGCCTCGGGGAGGATGCGCAGCGTCCCGTCCTCGACCGCCATTCCCTTGGTGAGGGCTACGACCGGAACGCGGGGGCGCAGCAGCGGGGCGAGCCTGGCGGCCGCCCACGGGATGCCGGGCGAGCTCACGCCGAGCACGACGACGTCCGCGCCGTCGAGCGCGTGCGCGAGGCCGTCCTGCGTGTACGCGCTCACTCGCGCGTGCGTGGCCACCCCGAGCCGCGGGTGCGGCCGGCCCGCGCGGAGCGCGGCGATGATGTCGGTGTCCAGGTGAGTGCCGACGAGCGCCACGTCGTGCCCGTTGTCGGCTGCGGGGACCGTGAACGCGGTGCCCATGACCCCCGCTCCGAGCACGACCAGCCGACTCATGCCGCCTCCCGGGCGCCCCGCGGCGCCGACGGTGCGCACGCTACCCGAAAGCGGCAGGTGGGAGCAAGCAGCGCGGGGCCAGGGTCAGGCGGTGACGTCTATGTTCTGTCCGACGGACTGGTCGGTGATGACCTGGCGCTCAGGCTCACGCGGAGGCGCCTGGGGCGGCTGCGTCTGCGCCGCGACCGCCTGGTCGGGCATCACGACGGGCACGCTTTCGACGGGGGGGATCTGGTCTGCCATGACAAGCCTAGTATAGTCGCCACGCGCGCGCGAGGCAAATGGCACGCGCTCGGTCAAGTCGGGTCGGCCGCCTTCGCCGCCGGTCGCCGCGCCGCCCGTTGGTAGCCGGCGGGCGGCCTGAGTGACTATTCTCGACATTCCTGGTCACGGAGGAACGCCATGAATCCATCGCTCGTCGCGACAGCGCGCATCACGATCGGCGCGGACGCCGCCAAGGTGTGGAACGCGCTTACCGACCCCGCGCAGATCAAGAAGTACCTGTTCGGCACCGAGACCGCCTCCGACTGGAAGGTGGGCAGCCCCATCTTCTTCAGAGGCGAGTGGGAAGGCAGGAAGTACGAGGACAAGGGCGAGATCCTGCGGTTGGTGCCGCGACGCGTTCTCGAGTACACCTACTGGAGCAGCATGTCCGGAAAGGAAGACCGGCCCGAGAACTACTCCAGGGTGACCTTCGAGCTCTCCCCGGCGGAGGGCGGCACGCGCCTCGTCCTCACGCAGGACAACGCGGGCGACGAGAAATCGCGGGAACACTCCGAGAAGAACTGGAGCCAGGTTCTCGAGACCATGAAGAAGCTGCTCGAAGCGTCGTGAGCCGGCCCCGGCCGGGGGTTTTGCGGCGGTTTGGCCCGGTTTGGCCCGGGGGTTTGCCCTGCCGCTCGCCCGCGGCGATAATGCGGGAGCGGCCCCGCCGGACGCTTCTTGCCCGGCGACGCCGCCGGACGGGCCCTGCTGAGCGGGGTCCGCCCGGCGGGTGCGGCCGCGGGGAGGTCGCGAGGTGGGCAAGGCGCCGGTCATCACCAGGCTCGAGATCCACGAGTTCTGGCACGAGGTGAGCAACCTCGGCACCGACTACAATGGCTTCAACTCCGTCTACGAGCCGGGGGCGAGGGCGAAGCGGACCCGGTACGCGCTGCGCATCCACACCGACGCCGGGGTCAGCGGCGCCTTTGTCGGCGGCGGGCCCTCGGAGGCCGGCGAGATCCGGCTGTACGCGAGCTACCTGATCGGGCGCAACGCGCTCGAGCGCGAGAAGATCTACAACGACGTCAAGCGCGCCCTCCGCAAGTACGACAAGATGAGCCTGGGGATGGTGGACATCGCCCTGTGGGACATCGCGGGCCGCTGGTACGAGGCGCCCATCTACCAGCTGCTCGGCGGGTGGCGTCGAAAGCTGCCCGCGTACGCCAGCACCTACCACGGCGACCACCAGCCCGACGGCCTGAGCAGCCCCGGCGCGTACGCCGATTTCGCGGAAGCAGTGCCTCGCAATGGGCTACCCCGCGTTCAAGATCCACGGCTGGGGCGACGCCCCGATCGCGCAGGAGGTCGCCACGGTGCTCGAGGTCGGCCGCCGGGTGGGCGGCCGCATGGACCTGATGATCGACCCCGCGTGCGAGTACAACACGTTCGCCGACGCGCTCAAGGTCGGCCGCGCCTGCGACCAGGCCGGCTTCCTCTGGCTGGAGGACCCGTTCAAGGACGGCGGCGTCTCGCAGTACGCCCACCGCAAGCTGCGCCAGCTCATCCGCACGCCGATCCTGCAGTGCGAGCACGTGCGCAACGTCGAGCCCAAGGCCGATTTCCTCATCGCCGAGGCGACGGACTTCCTCCGCGTGGACCCGACCTACGACTGCGGCATCACCGGCGCCCTCAAGATCGCGCACATCGCCGAAGGCTTCGGCGTCGACGCCGAGATCCACGCGCCCGGCCCTGCGCAGCGCCACCTGATGGCGAGCCTGCGCAACTCCAACTACTATGAGATGGCCCTCGTCCACCCCAAGGTCCCTTCGACGAACGCGGACCTGTACGTCGACGGCTACGACGACTCACTCGACGCGATCGACTCCCAGGGCTGCGTGGACGTGCCGGAAGGGCCCGGCCTCGGGGTCGCGTACAACTGGGAGCTGATCGAGCGCAACCGCACCGGGCTCGTCGTGGTCGAATAGAGATCGACCCCGGGTGCGAATCTGCAGGGGCCGGCATCCGCGCAAAGAGGAGGTTGTTCCGATGATTCCGTCCCGCGATCCCGCGAGAGAACCTCGGCCCGCGCCCTGGTTTTCCGGAGACAGCTACGTCACCCCGGCCGGAGCTCCCATCTCGATCCTTGCGCGGCTTCTCGGCGGATGGCGCTGGGCCTTCTACACCGAGTACATAGGCATCGTCTTCGCCGCGCGGAAGCTCGCCGTGCAGGGCCGCTATGACGACCAGGCCTGGGCCGCGAGCTCCCTGAGCATCGCGCGACTGATCGAGCGGCACCGCGGCCGGTTCGCCGTGAGCGGGCTCGACAACCTGCGCAGCTCGGCCGGGTCCGGGCCGTTTGTCTTTGTCGCGAACCACATGAGCACCCTCGAGACCCAGATACTGCCGGTGCTCGTCGTGCCTTTCATGCCGGTGACCTTCGTGGTCAAGGAAAGCCTCGTGAAGGGAAAGATCTTCGGACCGGTCCTCCGCTCGCGCGACCCCATAGCCGTCGGCCGCAGGAGCCCGCGGGAGGACCTCGACGCTGTTCTCGAGGGAGGCCTCGAGCGGCTGCGCCGGGGGATCTCGATCATCGTGTTCCCTCAGAGCACGCGGAGCCCCGTCTTCCGGCCCGAAGGCTTCAACACGCTGGGGACCAAGCTGGCGGCAAAGGCGGGCGTCCCCGCTCTGCCGATCGCCATCAAGAGCGACTTCTGGGGTGAAGAAGGCCTCTTCCGCGGATTCGGCCCCATCAGGCCGGAGCGCACGGTCCACTTCGAGTTCGGCCGGCCGATGGCGGTAGTCGGCCGCGGCAAGGAGCAGCACCTGGAGACCGTCCGCTTCATCGAATCACGCCTCAGGCTCTGGGGCGCGGAAGGCCGCGACGGCGGCGCGGATTGCCCCCGCAGCGAACGGGCAGCCGCGGCAGAAGCTGCAGTCGACTCCCGAGGCCGCTGACGCTTGCGGTGACAGCGCCGGAAGTGAAGCGGCTGCTTCAGGCCGTCCGCGACCAGTACGTTCTGTCCTGGCGCGGCACCCACGGGATCGGCCACTGGGCGCGCGTCTACTCGAACGGGGTCAGGCTGGCCGCAGGGACCGGCGCCGACCCGGGAGTGCTTCTGCTGTTCGCGCTCTTCCACGACGCCTGCCGCCGCAACGACGGGTCCGACGACGACCACGGAGGCCGCGGCGCGGAGCTCGCACTGCGCTGGCGCGGAAGCTACTTCGGCCTGAACGACGATGCCTTCTCCCTCCTGTACGGGGCGTGCGCGGGACACACCATCGGCCGGTGGCATCCGGACGTCACGATCCAGGCCTGCTGGGACGCGGACAGGCTGGACCTGGCGAGGGTGGGCATTCGCCCCGATCCCGTCCGTCTGGGCAGCGATACGGCGCGGAGCCTGATCGACTGGGCGAGTGAACGGGCGCGCAACGGAGTGGTGCCGGACTTTGTCGATCGCGAATGGGCGACCGTCGGGCCGCGCCGCCCTCCCCGCTGACCGGCCGCGCTCGCCACGCTTCGCCGCGCAGCCGCCGTGGAACATCGGGCCCCCCCGGGATATACTGCGGGCCGCACGGACACCGCATGCGGCGGGGCGCAGACGCCGGGGGGCCCTTCAGCGTGAGCTACACCACCTACGACGACTTTGCCTGGCTCTACGACCGCTACTGGGGCGAGCACTTTCTCACGACCTACGAGCGTGTGCTCCGCGACCTGTTCGCGGCGCGCGTCGGCCGCGAGCGGTCGGTGCTCGACCTCGCCTGCGGCACGGGCCGGATCGCGCAGTGGCTCGCCCACGAGGGCTACAAGGTGACCGGGCTCGACGGATCGCGCCGGATGCTGGAGCACGCCCAGAAGAACGCGCCCGAGGCGACGTTCCTTTGCCGCGACATGCGCGACTTCAAGATCATCAACATGTTCCACGCGGTCCTCTGCACCTTCGACAGCATCAATCACGTGATGAGCGCCCAGGAGCTCACGAACGTCTTCAACAACGTCTACGGCGCCCTGCGCGGCGGCGGGCTCTTCGTCTTCGACGTCAACACGGAGGACGGCTTCAAAGCGCGCTGGCACGGGACGACGAGCATCACCGCCAGGGACCACGTGGTGGCGGTCGAGCAAGCCTATGACCCCAAGCGGCACGAGGGACGCTTCTCGTTCGCCTGCTTCCGCCTCGAGAAGCACAGGTGGGAGCGCACCGACGTCGTCATCATGGAGAAGGCGTACACCAAGGTCGAGATCGAGCGGCGTCTCGCCAAGAGCCTCTTCAAGAGCATCCGCGCCTACGACGCGCAGAGGGATTTCAAGTTGAAGGAAGTCGGCCGCCTGTTCTTCGTCTGCGAGAAGTGATGCGCTTCGGCGGCGCGGCCCTGCCGCTCCACGCCCCCCCGGTGACGACTGCCCCTTCGGTTCAGTAGCTTGATCTCACAGGCCGCAGGCGACTGTGCGGCCCACTCCGCACCGCCCGCGGCCCATCCCGTGCTCTCGAGGAGCCGCTTATGTCATTACGATCCGGAATCCCCGCGGCCCTGGCGCTCACGGCCGCCCTGCTGGCCGGCTGCGCCGGCTCCAAAGGCAAGCTCGTCCCGTACACGGGCTCGGACAACATCATGTCGTCCGACCCCGCCGCGAAGCAGGTCACCCTCAACCTCGTCGGCGCCGAAGGCAGCACGGCGTCCGGCTTCAACTTCAACGGCTACGCCAAAGGCAACCTGGTCATCCGGGTGCCGGAGGGCTGGACCGTTGCGGTGAACCTGACCGTCGACTCCGACACCCCGCACAGCGTGCTCGTCGCGCCCTGGAGCGAGCGCACGGCGAAGACCTTTACCCCGGCGTTCCCCCAGGCCGAAACGCCCGATTACGCGACAGGAATCGCCAAGGGCCAGCCGGCGCAGCACTTCAGCTTTGTCGCGGACAAGGCGGGACAATACGCGCTGGTCTGCGGCGTCTCCTCCCACGACCTCGCCGGCATGTGGGACGAGCTCGATGTGGTGAGCGGCGCCGCCGCGCCCGAGGTGCTGGTCCGCGGCTGAGCGCCGCTGGCTCACCAGTCCCGCGGCAGAGATTCGTGCAGGTCGCACGAAAGGCCGGCGGCGGCGATCGCTCTGTGCGCCTCACGGTCGAACGTGAGCCACACCCCGCCGAGCTCCCGCGCGAGCGACGCGTACGCGGCGTCGTACGCGGTGAGGCCGGAAGCGACGAACGGCGCGCACCCTCGAGCGAGCGTTTCGGTCATGGGGTAACGGAGCATGCCGCCTTCGGTCGCCGTAAGGAACGTGTCCGCGTAGACCCGCTCGCAGTCCGGGTGCGTTCGAGCCAGCACCGCCAGAACTTCGAAGAAGAACAGTTCGGGAACAGCGAACAGCCCAGGCTCCGACAGAAGCCTCTCAAGAACGGCGTCCGCGGCGGGGGCAGCTTCGTCGGCCAGGTACCACCGCACGGCGACCGAGGCATCGACTATGTACCTCACGCACCGTATCCCCGCAAGCCGCGCAGGATCTCCGTGCTGTCGCTCCGGGAGCGGGAGGGTACCCTGGCGGCCCGAATCTTTTCGATGAGCTCGCGCCTGCGATCTTCGGCCTGTCGATCGAGAAAACGTCTTCCAAAATCCTCGGGACTGACCAGGACGGCCCGCACCCGCCGGCCCTTGCTGATCATGATGGGCTCGCCGGTGCTCTCGAGCCGGTCGAGGATCTCCCCGAGGTGGTTGCGGATCTGGAGGGCATTGACCGTCTCCATAGCATCCTCCACATGTCTAGTGTATACATGTATACTGACATATCTCGCCGCTTCCGTCAACCGCGCGGCCCAGGCTGGCCCGCGATCCAGCCTTCGAGCGGGTCGGCCTCGGGCGGGATGCCCCAGCCGCGCCGGCGCGAGCGCCAGGCGCGGCCGGCGGCTACCGCCGCGAGCACGGCGTCCAGCCGGTCGCCGGCCGCGTCGGCGGCGAGGGCCGCGGCCAGCGAGGGGGCCAGCCGCACGCCGAAGCCGCGGCGCGCGGCCGCGGCGCGCGACGCCACCGCACGCACCAGCGCCTCGCGCGCAGCGGCGCGCGCCGGATCGCGCCGCCCCGCGGCGCCCTCGGCCTTGTAGCCGCGGCGGCCGATGAGGGCCCGCGCCTCGAGCGCGGGGTAGACTTCGAGGGCGACGCGGCGGTCTGCCGCGGGACGGCAGGGGAGGATCGAGAGGCCTGCGGCTGCCAGGCGCGGGGCGCCGGCCAGCCACATCCGGCCGACCGGCACGCGCACCATCATCATGGGGCTGCGCGCGCCCGCCAGCCGGTCGGTGGGCCGAAAGGCGAGCCGGTCGCCGGGCCGGCGCCCCGCGCGGTAGCGCGCGAAGGCCGCCGCGAGCGAGGCGGCGTCCAGCCGCGCGGCCGCCGCGGTGGCGCCTCGCCACGTCGCGGGCCAACCCAGCGCCTCGATGAGCCGGCGCGGCTGGCCGAAAGGGAAGTCGAACCCGCCGACCCACGGTCCGCGCCTCGCGAGAAACGCCTCGAAATCCGACCAGCTCTCCAGCGCCTCGACGCCTTCGATGCGCAGGACACCCGCGTCGAGTCCGGGCGCGAGCGCACGTGATGGGCTTGCGCCTGCTCGGGGCGCTGGTAAAGTCGACTCCGTAGATCCTCACCGCCGGCTGCCGCGGCCCAGGAGTCGCGCGCAGTCCGCAGGGCCCCGCCGCGAGCGTCGCCTCACGGTCGCGCTCGCCGCGGAAGCGCTCCAGGAACTCCTGCCAGGGCAGCAGGTGCGACCCCAGCCGGCGCTTGTACTCGATATCCATGCCGAGGTCCCAGAAGCCGAAGCCTCCCGACTCGAGGATCCTGCCGAGGCATCCGAGCTGGACGCTGCCGGCCCCGCTCCTGCGGTGGAAGCCCGCGAGGCTCGTGTAGACGGCGCCGCAGCCGTAGCCCACCTCGCCCGCGACGAGCTCGCCCCCGTCGTACACCTCGACCGAGTGGGTGCGGACGCCGACGAAGAGGGTCCGCGTGCAGCGACGCGAGCGACTCGCAGAGCTCGTCGACCAGCCAGCGCTCGTCCGGGTAGGCCGCGACGACGGCCGCGAGGCAGCCCCGGAAGTCGCGGTCGATCTCGAGCGAGAGGCCCCTCGCGCGGCGGGCGGTGCTCGCCGACGTGTGCAGGTCGGCGAAGTCGAGGACGCTCCTCACCTCGTGACACTTGATCAGCAGGAACTGCTGGCCCTCGAGCTCCAGCCCCATCGGCATGCAGCCGTGCCAGCAGGTTGCCGCCACCATCTCGGGGTCGAGCCTCAGGGAGACGCAGAACTCGCTCCCTTCGGCATGGGTGATGTCGGCCGCCAGCGGCAGGGCCTCCGGCCCGTCGACGATCGGGACCACGGGGCGCGTCCTCAGGCGGGCGGAGGCGACACCTCGTCGATGACGCGCTTCTGCTCCGGCGTGAGCTTGCCGTCGGCGGCCGCCGCGTTCGATCGCGCCTGGTCCGGGTTCTTCATGCCCGGGATCGGGCAGGTCACCGCCGGGTGCGCGAGCACGAACTGCAGCGCCAGCTCCACCATGCTCTCGCCCCGCTTGAGCGCCGGCCGCAGCTTCGCGACCGTGCCGACGTCTTTCACGAAGCGCTCGCGCTCGGCGCCCTCGTTCCAGCCCTTGCGCACCGAGTCTTCGAACCGGGTGGTCTCGTCGAACTTGTCCGCGAGGATCCCCTTGGTGAGCGGGCCCCCGCAGGAGCACGCCGATGTCGTTCTCCAGGCAGTAGGGCAGGAGCTCTTTCTCGGGGCCGCGGCGAAGGATCGAGTACTCCATCTGGCAGCTCGCGCAGCCGCCGTTGGCGTTGAGGGCCTTGAGCGACGCGAGGTCGTTGGTCGAGATCGCGTAGTGGCGGATCTTGCCCTGCTCCTCGAGGCGCTCGAAGGCCTCGACGAACACCTCAGGATGCTCAGGGGTGCCGATGTGGCACTGATAGAGGTCGATGACGTCCATCTTCATGCGGTAGAGGCTCGCGTCGCAGCACTCCATCACGCTCCAGATCGTCTTGAAGGGGAGAGGGTCGCCCATCCTCCGGCCCCAGTTGCCGACCTTGGTCGCGATGTAGACGTTGTCGGGCCGGCGCCTGAACGCCTTGCCGACCAGGCGCTCGCTCTGCCCCATCCCGTACGCGTCGGCGGTGTCGAAGAGGTTCACGCCGGCGTCGAGCGCCGCTTTGATCGTGGCGAGCGCCTGTTTCTCGCTGACCTCGCCCCACTGGCCGCCGATGCCCCAGCAGCCCATCGAAACGGCGCTCACCTTCCATCCCGTCTTGCCCAGCTTGCGGTACTTCATCCTGTCCTCCTCATCGACGTGGGTTGGGGAGGCGAGCCGCGCCGACTCCGGCGCCGCTCGCCCCGCTACCGCCCGTAGTAGATCCGCGGCGGGTGCAGCCGGTCCCAGAGCCGGTCGCACGCCTCCAGCTCCTCCTGCGTGAGGCGCACCTCGGTGGCCGCGATGTTCTGCTCGAGCTGCTCGATCGACGTCGCGCCGTTGACCACGGAGCACACGACGGAGTCGCGCAGGCACCAGGCGAGGGCGAACTGGGAGAGGCTGCGGCCGTGGGCGGCTGCGACCTTCTTCAATTCATCCACCACCTCGAAGTCGAGGTCGTTCCAGTAACGCAGGTTGTACTTATAGCCGAGGTGCGCAAGGGCGAAGCGAGTGCCCTCGGGCGGAGGGTTGTCCTTGCTGTACTTGCCGGAGAGGAACCCGGCGGCCATCGGGCTGTAGGGGCAGACGCCCACGCCTTCGTCGCGGCACAGTGGGATCAGCTCGTACTCCGGGTCGCGCGCGAGCAGGTTGTAGGGCGGCTGCACGCAGTCCCAGCGCGCGAGACCCAGCTTGTCGCTGGTCCACAGCGCCCTGGAGACCTGGAACGCCCGGTAGTTGGAGCAGCCGAGGTAGCGGACCTTGCCCTGGCGCACCAGGTCGTCCATGGCACGCAGCGTCTCCTCGATCGGAGTGTCGTAGTCGGGCATGTGGGCGTAGTAGACGTCGAGGTAGTCGGTGCCCAGGCGCGCGAGGCTCGCCTCCACGGCGGCCATGATGTGCTTGCGGGAAAGCCCGATGTCGGTCGGCGGCGTCTCGTCTCCCCACGCCCACGGGAAGAAGGGCCTGGGCCGCGCGAGGTCCCAGGGGCCGGAGAACTTCTGCTCGCCGTAGCGGCTGCCGAGCTTGAGGAGATGGCCGACCTTGGAGGCGAGCACGATCGAGGCGCGCTTCCCCTTGAGGGCGCGGCCGAGGATGCGCTCGGTCTCGCCGTTGACGTACATGTCGGCGCAGTCGATGAACGTCACGCCGCGGTCGACGGCCGCGTCGATGATGCGCAGCGCCTGAGCCTCGTCGACCTGCTTGCCGAAGGTCATCGTGCCGAGGCAGTAGCTCGAGACCTTGAGGCCCGTCCTGCCGAGCTTTCTGTATTCCATGGTGCCGGCATTATGCCACAGGCCGGGCGGGCGGGCTACCGCGCGGCGTCCGCGGCGCGCGCTGCGAGCACGACTCGCAGGATCGCGTCCACCACGACCTCGGGCTGCTCGATCTGCACGTAGTGTCCGCTTCGCGACGCCACCACCCGCTCGCCGCGCGACGAGAGGGCGGCGATCTCGGACTGCATCTCCTGCCACGCGCGCTCGTACCCCGCGGGCAACGGCTCCGGGCGACCCCTGCTGATCACGACCAGGGGGAGGTCTCCGAGGCTGGTCACGCGGGCGGCGCGCACCTCGGCCAGGCTCTCTTCGAGGGCCGCGGTCTCTGCGGCGGCCGCGTCGAAGCAGGCGGTCGTCGCGAGCACGGCCCGGTAACGGTCGAGCGCGCGGCCGGACAGGCCGCGGGCGGGGATGCTCGCGGGCGACAGCGCCATGAGCCCGAGCGCGCTCACCCGCGAGAGCGCCCGGAACTGCGCGACCGCCTGCGCGGCCGCGGGTTGGAGGGCTGGCATGCGGATGGTCTGCTCCTCGTGCGCGGCATCGACGAGCACGAGGCCCGCGGTTTCCGCCGGGTAGCGGTGGGCGAAGAGCCGCATGTTGAGCCCGCCGAACGAATGGCCGACGAGCACCCAGGGGCCCGCGACGCCCCCCGCGGAAAGAAGCGCGCGCAGCTCCTCGACCATGACGCCGCTGGTGCGCGGGCGGGGGCTCGCGTCGCTCCCGCCGAGCCCGGCCCGGTCGTAGACGCAGGCGGTGGCAAAGGCGGCCACCCGAGGCTGCACCAGCGCCCACTGCACCGAGAAGTCGGCGAGGCCCGCGTCCATGATCACCGCCGGAGAGCCCCGGCCGAGGCAGGACAGGTGCAGCCTGTACCCGCCCACGTCCACCAGGCGCCCGGGGGGCGGAAACTGCCGCGCCAGTCGCGACCTGGCCACGGCCCCGGCTGCCAGAGCGACTGCAGCAAGGGCCAGCGCGACCGCGAGCGCCGCGATCAGGATGCGCCCAGCCCGTCCGGGCAGGCCGCGGCCGCGGCGCGGAGGTCCCGACGCCTTGCGGTCTTCCTTCAACCTTGTTCCGCTCTGAAGAACGCGGCGTCCAGATGGTTCAACGCCGCGCTCGAATCGAACACGGTGCCGTTGACCATGACGACGCTCCCGATCCGCTGCGATGGGTAGAGCCTCATCTCGCTGTGGAAACCGCCGCCTCCGCCCTCCTTGAAGAGGTAGGTCGTGCGGCCGGTCCGGCCCACGTGCCAGCCGGGCGTCATCGGGATCGGCCTGCCCGCGTTGTTTTTCTGCTGCGTCTCAAGGAGCTTCCTGCTCGCGCGATTGAGCAGGACGGATTGAGGCCGCAGCTGGTCCTGCAGGAACAGCGCGAACGCGCGCGCCGTGCCGACGAGCCCGCCGAATGCGGGGCCGTCGAGGAGATGGCTCTCGAAGCGGAGCCACCGGCCCTCGCGGCCTCCCCAGAGCCTGCTGTCGGTGACCAGCCCCTTCAGCGCGTTCATCGCGGAGCGCCTGGCGAGGTACCCGCCTGCGTGCGCGGCGGGGTCGGGGATCGCGAAGTCCATGGCGAGCCGCTGCGCTCCCAGGGGCCTGAGGATCCGTTCCTTCGCATAGTCCGCGTAGCGCTGCCCGGTGACGCTCTCGACGACGCGGCCGAGCAGCCAGTACCCGATGTTCGAGTAGCGGAACCGATCGCCGGGGCGGGAGCGCAGCCGCGGGTTGGCCCGGAGGACTCGGGCGAGCGCGGCGCCTTCGTCGAACGCGCAGTCCTCGCGGACGAGGTGCGCCCAGCGCAGCGGGATCGGATTGGGGATACCCGAGGTGTGGTTCGAGAAGATGCAGGACGGTGACGCCGTCGCCGTAAGGAAAGCCCGGCACATGGCGGGCCGCCTCCTCCTCCAGTCGCAACCTGCCCTGTTCCACTAACTGAAGGACGGCGACCGCGGTGATGGTCTTGGTCATGGAATAGGCCATCATCGTCGTCTCGAGCGCCATGCGCGTCCCGCGCCCCACGTCGGCCCAGCCGCCGGCATGCTCGAAGAGCGCGGTGTCCGCGTCCACGACTACGTACTGAAGGCCCGGGACCCTGGCTCCCGCGAGACGCTCGAGGTACGCCCGTGCGGTGATGCTGCCCGGCGAGAGAGTCATGGCCGCCCCCAGCGGCGCCGCGGCCGCCACTTCCTGAACTGCGTCGAAGATACTATGGGAAGGCGCCCACCGCCACCCGGCGCTGGGCGCGGGGGACCGCTTAGCCTTCGGCGAGATGCTCGCGCCGCGGGGTGCGGTTGATGACCGTGATTCCCGCGGCCACCAGGACGAGACTCGCGACGAGCGCGGGTGTCACGGGCTCGCCGAGGATGAGCGCGCTCAGCAGCACGCCGAAGACGGGTGTCGCGAAACCGAACGCGGTGACCACGCTCGGGCTGTAGCGCTGGATGAGGGTCGTCTGGATGATGAAACAGAGCCCGGCCACCACGACGCCCTGGTAGGCGATGGCCAGACCGACGGGCAGGTTCATGGCGGGCGCGCCCGGATGCTCGATCAGCAGGCTGAGCGCGAAGAAGGCGGGCACGCTCAGGGCGGACTGCCAGACCAGGAGCTTTCCCGGATGCATGTCCGCGGTGAGCCGCTTGGTGTAGACCATCCGCACGCCGAGCAGCAGGCCGCTGCCGAGCGCGATTGCATCACCGATCGGCGAGCCGACGTGAGCGAGCAGGCCTTCGCCGAAGAGCAGGATGAGCCCGGAAAACGCGAGGAGCATTCCGGTGACCGTCGGTCCGCTGAGGCGGTCGCCCGGCACGTAGAAGTGGGCGAGCAGCGTCGTCCAGAACGGATAGGTCGCGACGAACAGCGCCGAGCGGCTGGCCAGCGTGTACTTGATCCCCAGGTTGAGGAACGCGATCTGCACGAGAAACAGCGCCGCGAGGAGTGCCATGGCGACGCGCTTGCCCGCTTCGAGGCGCAGCGGCAGGCCCTGCGCCAGCGCCCATGCCAGCACGGTGCCGCCGCCGAGGGCGAAGCGGATGCCGGCCAGGGCCAGCGGCGGGATGCCCGCGAGGCCGATCTTGACGGACACGGTGTTGCCGCCCCACAGCGCCGCCATGAGGAAACCCGAAGCGAATGCGCCCGCCGTCAGGCGGGTGCGTGACTGCTGCAGGCTGCGCCTCCCGGAAGCGCACGCTACCGGCGCGTCCCCTGGGTGTCAAGGCGACCACACGTCACGGCGCGGCGAGAATGCCGGGGAGGTCCAGGCGCCGGGTGCTCGATTTGACAGCTCTCGGGTGACGGCACTACGATGGCTGCATCCCCCTCGTCGAGGGGCGGTCCGCAATCCCAGGGTGAGAAAGGAGAAAAAAAGGTGGAACGCCATAAGCGCATTCTGGTTACGTTCGTATTCCTGTCACTCAGCTGCCTGGTCTTCGCGGGAGGCCAGGGCGACACGGCTCAAGGCTTCCGGCCCCGTGACGCTGCAGTACTGGAGCTCCGGCGGCGGCGAGCTGCAGATGAACAGCATCAAGGCCGAGCTCGCCAAGAAGTTCCCGAACATCTCGATCGAGATCTTCGGCGCTTCCCACGCGGACTTCTGGAAGAAGATGACGGTCGCCCTCGCCTCCGACACGGGACCGGACTTCTGCCACAGCAAGAACTTCTACATGATGGAGTTCGCGGCCAAGGGCGCCCTGCTCCAGCTCGACGAGTTCTACAAGAAGGACTACGCCGAGATGAAGCCCGAGGGGGACCCGCTGTTCAAGGAGAGGATCGACAACGAAGGCCGGGTCAACGGCAAGCTCTACGGCCTGCCCATCTACTCCTGGTGGATCGCCTTTATGTACAACGTGGACCTGCTCAAGGAGGCCGGCTACACGGCGCCGCCGGCGGACTGGGCGCAGTTCCGCGACTACGCCACCAAGCTCACCAAGGACACGAACGGCGACGGCAAGATCGACCAGTGGGGCACCAAGATGTACACGTACACCCGCTCGGAGATCCCCCAGTTCAACTGGGACTTCAACCAGTTCGTGCTGCAGAACGGGCTCGACATGCTCAAGCTCTCCAAGAAGCTGGAGCCGACGTACAATTTTACCGCCCCTGAAGCGGTCGAGGCGCTGCAGTACTGGGTCGACAACATCTACAAGTACAAGAACACGCTGCCGCCCGAGCTCTCCGAAAAGGACGCCACCAAGATCGTCGAGAACGGGAAGATGGCGATGTGGTACATGGGCCACTGGGCCTACAACCAGTACCCGAAGACCGCGCCCAAGCTGAACTGGAAGATCGGGATGATCCCGAAAAAGAAGAGCGCCACCACGGTCGTAGAGGGCCACAGCGTCTTCGCGGTCAAGACCACGAAGCACCCGAAAGAGGTCTGGCAGGTGCTCAAGTACATGGTGAGCCCCGAGGGAGACCTCATCGCGCAGAGGGTGTGCGGCTACATGCCCACCCGGGACCAGAACTGGGCCAAGGAGCCCTGGTCGACGCGTGAGGACTTCAAGGCCTCCGTCGCGCAGGTCCAGCTGGCCCGCTACGTGCAGCCCATGTATCCCGGCATGAACGCGCAGCTCAGCAAGGCCGCCGAGATCCTGCAGGAAGCCCTGTACAACAAGGACTCCGTCCCGAACATCCTGAAGAAGATGCAGGATGAAGTGGAAAAGGTCGTGAAGCAGCAGTAGCAGGTCCCGAGTGCGTCCGCCCGCGGGCTTTCCGCGGGCGGACGCCGCCCTTGCCCCTCGAGGAAAGCGTTCCATGAAACCCAGAACCCGGCGGAAGCTCGTGCAGAACCTGGAGGGCTACCTCTCGATCCTTCCTGCCCTGATCGGCGTCGTCTTCCTGTTCGTCGGCCCGATGATCTACTCCCTCTACCTGAGCTTTACGAAGTACGACGTGCTCAACCCGCCGGTCTGGAGGGGCTTCGCCAACTACGTGGCGATGTTCAGGGAAGACCCGCTGTTCCTCACCGCCCTGGCCAACACCGTCTACTACGCCTTTGGCAGCCTCGTGCCCCAGCTCGCGATCGCGCTGTTCTTCGCGCTGCTGCTGAACCAGAAGTTCGTCCGCGGCCTCGGGATCTACCGCACGCTGTTCTACCTTCCGTCGGTGAGCGCCGGCACCGCGATCGCGGTCATGTGGCAGTACATCTACGACCCGAACAACGGGCTCATGAACTACATGCTCGGCCTCGTCGGCATCGACGGCCCGCCGTGGCTGGGCTCCCCGCAGTGGGCCATGCCGTCGCTCATCATCATGAGCATCTGGCAGTTCGGCACGCCGCTCATCATCTTCCTGGCGGGCCTGCAGGGGATCCCGACGCACCTCTACGAGTCCGCGACCCTCGACGGGGCCAACGCCTGGACCGAGACGCTCTACATCACGATCCCGATGCTTTCCCCGAGCATCTTTTTCAACCTCGTGATGGGCCTGATCCACTCGTTCCAGGTGTTCGCCAACGTCTACATCCTCACCGACGGCGGGCCCGTGAACGCTACGCTCGTCTACGTCGTCTACCTCTACAGGCGCTCGTTCCAGTGGCTGGAGATGGGCTACGGGAGCGCGATGGCCTGGTTCTTCTTCGTGGTGGTCTTCGCGCTGACACTGCTGCAGTTCCGCTTCTCGCGCTGGGTCTACTACGAGGGGAAGAGGATCTAGCCTATGGCGCTCAAAGTGAGACAGTCGCGCCTGGTGGCGATGCTGCTGACCTACCTGATCCTGAGCTTCGCGGCGATCCTCTACGCGGTGCCGTTCGCCTGGCTGATCCTGAACTCGTTCAAGACCCCCGACCAGATCTTCAAGATCCCGCTCGAGTGGATCCCGAGGCCGTTCGTCTTCAAGAACTACATCGAATCGTGGAACGCGCAGCCGTTCGCGCTCTACTACCGCAACAGCGTGATCGTGACGGTCGCCTCGATCGCCGGCGCGGTGGTCTCGTGCACGCTCGCCGGCTACGGGTTCGCGCGCCTGGAGTTCGCGGGCAAGCGGCTCATCTTTCTCGTGGTGATCGGCGTCATGATCCTGCCGTCCCAGGTGACGATCATCTCGCTGTTCCTGATCTTCAAGACCGTGGGCATGCTGAACACGCGGTGGCCTCTGATCATCCCGTACTTCCTGGCGCCGCCGTTCTTCATATTCCTGCTGCGGCAGTTCTTCGCGTCGATCCCGAACGAGCTGGAGGATGCGGCCACGATCGACGGTTGCTCCACCTTCGGGATCCTCTGGAAGATCATCATGCCGGTGTCCAAGCCGGCCCTGACGTCGGTGGCGATCTTCGTGTTCCGCAACACGTGGAACGATTTCTTTACGCCGCTGCTGTACCTGACGTCAAAAAAGAAGTTCACCGTCCCGCTGGGCCTCATGTGGTTCCGCAACGATTTCTTTATCGAGTGGCACCTGCTGATGGCCGCGACGGTCATCGCGATCCTGCCCGGCATCATCATGTTCTTCTCGCTGCAGCGCTACTTTGTCGAAGGCATCACGCTCACCGGCATCAAGGGGTAGGGCCTGTAGTCGGCGTGCCGGCTCGGCGGGGCGGCTCCGATTCACCGCACGGTGCCGCCGCGGCGGCAGTGCCAAAGCGCGATTCGACGCGTCAGCTCGAACGATCCGGCGGGCGCCTTCGGCATCTGATTCACACTTTACCCCTGACTGCCCACGCTCTGGCCCTGAGAAGGATGCGTCCGTCGGCTTCGGCCTTGAGACGTCTCGACAGCCGCTCCCGCAGTCTGTCGCGGCGACTTTCTGAGAGTGTCGCGACGTAGGCGGGCGCCGGACCTGTGCCCCTCAGAAACGGAATCCAGAAGTCGTCGAAATCAGCGAAGGCGGTCGTCGTCTCAAGCACCCCTCCGGTTACGTCCCGAAGTCCTCCCTGGACGAACAGGGCGCTCAGTGCGCGAGGTTGGCAGAGCGGAAAGCGGTGACCCTCATCCAGCCCCATGACCGCGGGGTCAATAGCGACCGCTTCGTCCCAGAAGCGACGAAGGAACTCCATTCCTTCTCGATAGTCCCACACATACGCGGCGATGGTTCCGTCCCTATGTGTCCTTTCCCGCATGGCCCGAATCGCGCGTAGAGGATCCTGGAGGAAGTTCAGCACCAGCCCGGAAACGGCAGCGTCATGCTCCAACACAGGTAGATGCTCGACGTCGCCCACGACAAACGATACGTGGCCGTCCGGTAAGCCCCGGCCCTCGCGGAGGCGACGAATGACTCCGATGGATCACAGGCCAGCACCGACGCAGGATCGGCCAACTCGCAGATTGCGGCGGTGAGAGCGCCCGTGCCGCACCCGACCTCGAGCCAACGATCTCCCGGCGGGAGCCCCAGCCAGCTCACAAACGAACGCGCGAGAGGCCTGCTCCATCGCCCCATGTAGCTCTCATACGCCTCGCCAAGGGTCCAGTTGTCCTGCATTCAGCTTGTCCGCTCGAGTCGTTGTGTTTCGATCCGCACTCAACCATCAGGTTAGGACTCGACTCGCCCCTTGAAGATACTCACTTGCTGAGCGCTTGAAGATCCGGGGCGAGGCACGGTGAGGCACGCCGCCAGGGAAACGACCGGCCCTCACCGCCGACCAAGCCAGCGGCGTACGGAGTCGCAGTAGCTCCGGTATTGGTCCCCGAACCTGGCGTGCAGATATCTCTCCTCCGGCCCTATCAACACAAACTGACAGGCGGCAAGATTGGGCAGGAGCAGGCCCAATTCCCACGGCAGGTTGGCTACGAGCGCCACGCCGAGGAGGCAGCATGCCGCGCCTAGATACATCGGGTTCCTGGAAAGGGAGAACACGCCTGTTGTCACCAGTCTGGTCGTCGGCAGACCAGGATCAGTCGGCTGGGCGCCCTTCGCCAGCTCCCGCCGCGCGAGAATGACTACGGCCACGCCGGCGAGCATGGCAGCAGGTCCTGTCACGAGCGAGAGCAGGTGAAAGGTGCCTGAGGGAATCGAGAGCGGAACAACAAGCTGTAAGCCGATGCCGGCGAGCAGTGGAAGCCCGAAGACCACTTCGGCGATCTCCCACCACCTGTTGTGAGCCGCATCGCTTGGCCTGCTGGATAAGTCTTTCACGACCGGTTCAAGGCAACGTAGACGCTGCTCAACATCATAATCTGCGGTCCTTGCATCAAGGGGTAAGGGACGCGCCGGGCCGGCGGCCGGCCGCCGCCTTGCAGTCGGGGACGACTACGTTCCGCCGGGATGGACTGCGAGGTAGGCCTCGAGCCGGCCGATCATCAGGGCCACGTCCTCGCGCGGCGTCGCCGCGACTTCCTGATACCGCTTGTAGTCGCGGAGCGCCGAACCAAGGTCCTGCAGGTTGAGGTACGCGTTTGCCCGGTTCAGGTATGGCTTGGAGAACGTCGAGTCGACGGCGATCGCCTGGCTGTACGCGTCGATCGCGGCCGGGTATTGGCCGAGCGCGAAGTAGTTGTTGCCGAGGTTGAAGGGGATCTCCTTGACGCCGGGCGCCAGCGATCGTGCAACGGTCAGCTCGCGGGCAGCCCGGCTGTACTCGTGCAGCATCTCGTAGGCGGTGCCTGAAAGCACGCGGGGCCGGTAGTCTCTGCCGTTCAGGCGGATGGCCGCCTGCAGGTCCGGCAGCGCGGAATCGGGGTGATTGCTGCTGATGGCGAGCTGCGCGGCGGCGAGCAGGCCTTCGTAGGCCTGTGCGTCGCGGGGGGAGGTGGCGCAGCCGGCGATCGACAGAGCGACCGCCGCTGCCGCGAAGAGGGCGCGGCGGGCGGGGTGTGGACCCCGGCGCTTGCGGTGATCGTTGCGCGGGCTGCGGCGGTGTGACATGTTCCGTTCCTGCTGACAGTGTAGCGCAGAACACCTCGAAGCACGCGGCGAATTCGCGCCGCGGCACCGAATGCTGCTACCGCTTGACGCACCCGTGCCGGCAGGGCTTGTCCGTACAGGCGTGCGCGGGCGATTGCAGGACGGCCGCTGCGGGGACTGATCCAGCGTGCCTACAGAGCCGGTTTTTGCACTATGCAAAAGAGATTCCGGTCAGGGTCTTCCATCACGACGAAATCCGCACCTTCTCGGTACCGCCATGGATACCTCCTGGCGCCCAGCTTCTCCAGTCGTGCCACCTCTGCAGCCTGGTCCGTGGTGTACAGGTCCAGGTGAATCCAGTTTCGACTGCCGTGTCGCTTTTCCCGCCTCTGAAAAGACAAGTTGGGCCCCTCGCCTTTTGGATCACGCAAGACCATCCAGCCATCGGACCCGAGGTCACGGGGAACGTATCCCAGCGCCTTTTGCCAGAAGCCCACCATCGCGTCGAACTCAAAGCAGTGAATGACGATTGAGCCGATCTTCATCGCACGAATCTCTCCCGCGCGGAGCCACCCTGTGCTCCACCGGCCGTTGCGGATGTGCGCTTCCAGCAAAGTATAGCTGCGTTGACCTCTGGCCGAACGAACCGCGCGACGGCCGGGTCTCAGCCGCCGCGCCGTTTGCCTAGTCCGTCTTCGGCAGCGAACGGCCGAGGAACCCAATCCAGTTGGCACCAAGCACCCTCGCACGAGCAGTTGGCGGCACCACGCTGCCTACCATGTGCAAATCGGCCACAGTGTCGAGTTCGGCGGGCGCTTGGTCAGCGCCAAAGCCGCCGTCCAGGTCGGACCCGATGCCGACACTGTCCCACCCCACCAGGTCAGCCACGTGTTGAGCGTGTTTCGCGAGATGTTCCTTGAGCGTAACCACCGTGGACTTGTCGTCTTTCCAACGGGGTTCAAGAAAGCCGTTGTACAGGACAAGGCCTATCACACCACCCTGGTTGCCAACAGCCCGAATAACCGCATCGCTGAGGTGCCGATCGGTAGGAACCAGGGCTTGAGCATTTGCGTGGGAAGCGCAGACATGTGGGAACTTGATCTCCAAGCCCTGCCAGATTCCATCTTCGGTCAGGTGCGAGATGTCCCAAGCGAAGCCGCGCTCTCCCATGGCTTCAAGCAGCCTCAGACCTTGTTCCGTCAGACCTCCTCGCCTCAAGTGGCGGCTGCCTCCGCGCACGCCATGACCATACCGAGTGTCCCCAAAGGTTAGGCCAATGACCCTGATGCCGCGCCGCCACCACGCCGAGAGGTCACCGACCTCGACAATCGGGTCGGCACCCTCCATCAGCATCACGACACCGGGCTTGCCGTCCGATACCCACAGCCGCAGATGATCCTGCAAGTCACGCACGGACTTGAGCAACCGGATCCGCCCCTGCCTGGCCCACTGCTCGTACAAGGCGATCTGTTTCAGCGCCTGAGCCTCGGCCTCTTCCGGGGAGTGGTAGATAGCTGACCGCGGCTCGAAGTTGGCACCGACATCGGCCTCGAGGAAGCCCGCGGTGACGGTGGCGAACACCACCGCGATACCACCTCTTTCCAGATCAGGGAGCGACACAGTGGCTTGGGCAATCCGAGATCTCTCGCGTATGCGCCTCTCGGCGACGGTAACAAGGAGGTCGCAGCCAAAGAGTGTGACGTTCTCAGCGAGGTCGAGGTGTGCGTCTACGATGGGCAAGCGGTCATTGGACATCTGCGATAGCCTCGTCGCAGCACGGTCGACTCTGTCAAGCAGCCTGCGGGGTAGGCGTTTGAATCGCCTTCTTAACCGCTTCCGGGCAATCCAACATAGAGTTGAGTAGCGCCGCCGAGTAGCTCCCGCCCACAGTCTATACCAGCTCCGCCGACCGCGCCAGCGAAGGTTAAGGCGTCAGCGATTTGTTATGCGCACCGGCAATTGAGGCAGCGCCACCGCGACAGAAGGAGGACACGGGTCTACACGCGCGAGGAGAAGTGCCAAGTGGGGCATGCCCAGCCGTCCCAATCGGCGGCCGTTTCCAGGCCCTTGCGTCAGCCTTTCGGCCCCGCGTACGTAGGCTTTGCTCTATTGAGGAGATCCTTGTCCGGGATTCAGCTCTCTTGTGGTAGAGTGCGTGGGCTGCCGTGGGAAGACTCGAAGGAATGACGTAGTCGCGATCGGAAAGGCAGCTGAGAAACCATGGATAGAAGCACCTAAAGCGATAGAGGAGATACGCATGAAAAAGTCCATCGGAGCGAAAACACTGGCTCTAGCTGCACCGGTCTGGATCGTCGGTTCCTACGACAGGGAGGGAAAGCCGAATATGATGGCCGTAGCTTGGGGAGGCATCTGCTGCTCGCAACCGGCCTGCTTGACCGTATCGATTCGGAAGGCGACCTACACCTACGGGTGCATTCTCGAGCGTCAAGCCTACACCGTGAGTGTTCCATCGGAGGCTCACGTGAAAGAAGCCGACTACGCAGGTATCGCTTCGGGACGAGAGGCCGACAAGTTCGCCAAGACGGGTCTTACTGCCGTGAAGAGCGACCTGGTAGATGCTCCCTACATCAAGGAATTCCCTTTGATTCTCGAATGCAAGCTGCTCAAGACGGTCGAACTGGGGCTGCACACCCAGTTCATTGGGGAGATCGTGGATGTGAAGGCAGACGAAGAAGTTCTGAATGAAAGAAACTACCCAGTCATGGCCAAAGTCAAGCCCATCCTATTCGGTACGGGAGACCGCAAGTACCATGGCATCGGTCCGCTTCTGGGAGATGCCTACTCCGTAGGAAAGACCCTCCTATGAGGAGGGCATCCAGGGACATCGAGTAAGCCCATGCTCGCGTCGGTGCTTGGCGAGAGTGCGCCTAAACGTGTGAAGTACGAAGCCGCCAGAAAAGAGTGAAGACGAGCCCATCATAAGGACTATGGGCGTATCGAGGGGCGCGTGCTACATAACATAGAGTTGAGCTGCGCCGCCGAGCAGATCCCGGGTCCACAGTCTATACCAGCCCAGCCGACCGTGCCAGCGTCGGTTAAGGCGACAGCGATTTGTTATATGGCTTGCCATATCCTGAGAGGGCGGCGGCGGACGTTTGCGGGCTGTTCGTGTCTTCCACTACACTTGGCGGCAAGGAATGCGGGGGAGGTAAGAAAATGGCGAGAGATCAGCTCCGGGTGGGGATCATCGGAGCCGGCGTGTTCGCGCTGCAGAGCCACTGGACACGTATCCAGGAAGATGGTCGTGCCGCTGTTACAGCCATTTGCCGGCGCAACAAGGAGTTGCTTGCTGAAGCAGCCAAGATCACCGGCGTACGGAACACCTATGGTGACTGGCGGGCGATGCTGGAGAATGAACGACTGGACGCAGTGATTGTGTGCACACCGAACGACTTCCACGTGGAGCCGACGATGGCGGCGCTCAAGCGGGACCTGCATGTGCTGGTCGAAAAGCCAATGGCACTGTCCAGCCGCGATGCGAATGCAGTGGTCGCAGCTACCAAGACAGCCAAAGCGAAACTGATGGTGAGTTACAAATATCGGTGCGATCCGATCTGGAGAGCGGTGCACAGGATCATCGCAGAAGGCACAATCGGCAAGGTTCGACAAGTCAGCACGGTATCGCACACGAACCTGGTGTTTATATACGATCCCGCGAACAAGCCGTTGGGGGCGCAGAACGCACTCGAGCGTGGCGGTCAGTTTCGGCCCTTTATGGAAGATAGGCTAAAGGAAGGAAACTGGCGCTCGGATCCAGGGGTTGCGGGTGGAGGGTGGTTTGTTGACTTGCACACTCATATGGTGGACGCGATGCTCTGGTTTGGCGGTTCGGGAGCGAGCGAGGTCGCGTGCTTCCTCAGAAAAGATGGCCTGCCGGCAGAAAGAGCAATCAGCGCCCAGGCGGTGCTCGAGAATGGGGTGCTGTTCTCATTTGCCTACACCGACGGCGTAAACACCGATCCGGGAGACATCTGGGGCAACACCCAGATCACGATCGCCGGCGACTCGGGAGTAATTGTCGGGACTGGGAAGCGCTTCGAGTTGATGTCAGACGGAAAGCGCGCGGAGATAACGTCGGATGAGACGACTGGCGGTACGATCGGCATGTTCCTTGGCTTGATCGCCGAAGGGAAAGACAATCCCGCGCCTGCGGACGAATGCGCGCGTGCTGTTGCGCTGGTCGAGGCCTGCTACCGGTCGGCGGAGGAGAAACGCATCGTCAAGATCGGGTGACGAGCAACAGAGTTCGGCCTAACATAGAGTTGAGCTGCGCCGCCGCATGCTTTCAAGCAACCAGTCTATACCAGCCTCGGCGACCGCGCCAGTCGGCGCCTAAGGCGTCAGCTCCAACGATTTGTTAGTCGCCTCAGGAAAAGTCGGCCACCTTTGCGAAATCGAGAGTCGCGAAATGATCGGCGACCGTCTCGGCACGGCGGATCTCAACGACATCGCCGTCTTCGCGCAACAGGAGCTCTGCGGACCGAAGCTTGCCGTTGTAGTTGAAGCCCATGGCGTGGCCGTGCGCCCCGGTGTCGTGGATGACAACCAGGTCGCCGATATCCACCCGAGGCAGCTCGCGGTCGACGGCGAACTTGTCCCTGCTCTCGCAAAGGGAGCCGGTGACGTCGTAGGTATGGTCGAGAGGATGATCCTCCTTGCCGACCACCGTTATGTGATGGTAGGCGCCGTAGATCGCCGGCCGCATCAAATGTGCCATAGAGGCGTCAAGGCCGACGTGAGTCTTGTAGATGTTCTTGATGTGGAGCACGTGTGCGACAAGGTATCCATGCGGCCCGGTGATCGCTCGCCCAAGTTCCATGAAGAGTGACAGTGGGTGCAGCTTGGCAGGCTTGACCAGTCGATCGTAGGCATCGCGTATGCCGTCACTGACGTAGCCCAAGTCCACTGCCTTGTCATCCGGCCTGTAGGGTATTCCGACCCCGCCGCTGGTGTTTACGAAATCGACCCGTATCCCCAACCGCTCACGTACGTCGACAGCGAGTTGAAACATCATCTCGGCGGTGTCAACGAAGTACTGGGGACTCAGCTCATTCGAGGCAATGAACGTATGCAGTCCGAATTTGGTGACCCCTTTGGATCGCAACATGCGGAGACCGTCGAAGACCTGCTCCCGGGTGAACCCGTACTTAGCCTCCTCGGGCCGGCCCATGACGAAGCTTCCCTCGCGCGAGTTGCCGGGGTTGTACCGTACACAGATGGTGTCTGGAAGGCCGCAATTCCGCTCGAGGAAGTCAATGTGACTGATATCGTCGAGATTGATGGCGGCGCCGAGTTCGCGTGCTTTGGCGTACTCCGGCGCAGGGGTATCGTTGGAAGAGAACATGATCCCGGAACCCGTAACACCAACTCTTTCGGCGAGCAAGAGCTCGGGAAAGGAGCTGCAGTCCATGCCGAAGCCTTCCTGCTTGAGGATCTTCAGGATGAAGGGGTTCGGGGTAGCTTTGACGGCAAAGAACTCCTTGAAGCCCGGATTCCACGCAAAACGCTGCAGCAGATTGCGGGCGGTTGCGCGGATGCCGCGCTCGTCGTAGATGTGAAACGGTGTGGGAAACTCCGCGGCTATCGCGCGGAGCCGATCGGCAGTGAAGGGAAGCGACTTTGTATTCATGCACCGCTCCAGTCGAGTCTCCCCTATCTGACCACGGACAGTCGCCCCTGACAAGCAGGGTACCCGCTCGCGGCGATTCCGAGGCGATCTAACATAGAGTTGAGTAGCGCCGCCGAGTAGCTACCCAGCTCACAGTATATAGTGGCCTCCCCGACCGTGCCAGCCGGCCCTTCAGGCGTCTACTCCAACGATTTGTTATGTGCTATCCGTTGCACCGACAAATATCTGGTTTGTCATCAAGATCCAAATAGAGGACCAGATAGCAAGTCTCCAACCATTATCTCAAGTGATGCTGATAGATTCCCCACCTCCGAAGTCGTCGGTCTGGGGCTGGCTCCGTGCACAAGGCTACTGCGCACGTTGTAACACTCGGTAAAGAGTTTCCTTGGCGTCTTTCCGTGATAGTCGATACTCCCTAGTCTGGAGACAAGCCTTCTGCCCGCCTGTCCTATCGATTCAGACTTGAGCCATTCCAGTGACGAACGGATCGATGATCTATCCTCTTGTGTAAGGCCCCGTACTATGCGAGTGAGACAAATCAGCCTTGAAACATGCCTAACCGCCGCTGAAGACCGCGTCATCGGTTCGATTAGAGTCTCAAGCGCCATCATCAACATAAGGAACCTGCTGTCTGGTCCCGGTTGAAAGAACGAAGCACTGAAAAGGTCATAAGCGAGCCGATCACGATCGGTGACAGCCGGCGCAAACTGCAGCGCTTGGACTATTGCTGCGCGGAGATCCTCGAACTTCTTAACTACTGTGACCCTAGCCGATGGGATGGAAAAGGCGGGAGGTGGATCCGATTCGAATGTCATCAAGCCATGGACATCATTTAGCACGCGTCGGCCGGTTTGTTCTTCCAGCATTCGAAGGCCGGCAGGGAAGAATCCGCTCCTGGCAGCCCTGTCCCCGAAGTCTACCCCTATCTTCTGCCGCGAGAAGGCCAACGTAAGCACATTCCGGGTAAATTCTCCGGCCTGTTTGGCATCGGCTTCTGCGGCGTAGCCTTCACCACGAGCTACCAAGTTCTTGCTGTCTTTGATCGGTTTCTCATCGGGGGAGCGGATCGATACCTCGGGCACTGCTCTATCCGGAGTGATATTCCACCTCGGTAGATCCATACCAATCGCAAGAACTTCTGGGAGTCTGAAGCGTAGTCTAAACGTGTATCGCATAAGCCGCCCCTACGAAGACGTGATGATGTAGTTAACAAAGTCATTAGCACATAACATAGAGTTGAGTAGCGCCGCCGAGTAGCTCCCCAGCTCACAGTATATCGTAGCCTCTCCGGCCGTGCCAGTCGGCCCTCAAGGCGTCTACTCCAACGATTTGTTATGACCCACCCCGAGTCCAGCCTCGGCCAATCGGCTTCACTCTCTACATCCCC
Organism: uncultured Spirochaetota bacterium; assembly: GCA_963734495.1. GTDB lineage: Bacteria > Spirochaetota > Spirochaetia > SZUA-6 > CAVTHK01 > CAVTHK01. Next base: position 905 of record CAVTHK010000018.1, on the reverse strand, counting down.
GTCGCTTCTTGAGGCGACGGAAAAGGTCGTCGACGAGCTCAGGGTTGAGGCCGTAATAGGGTAGTTCTGAGGTCGTTCGTAGCCGCACTGTTCGCTTCGGCAGCAAGTCTGCGTTGCCCATAAGCAGCAGCTGTGGCTGCATCTCGAGCACGCGATTGCTCAGGGCGGGGTCGTCCAGAACGAGAAGCCTGACTTGGGGGGCGAGACCGTTCTCGTCCTTATCTTTCGGAAACAACATGCATTGAAGAAACCGGATGTTTGTGCCGTGGCAGGCCTGGATGATCTGGCGCTTGGTTTCCCGTGCCATATAGGCACCGAATGTAACCGTGTTGATGAGATCGAGCGGCAAATCTCCGAGGTAAACCGTGCCAAAGTCTCGGTAGGTGCCGACATGGAGTCTTCCTGACTGTTTGCCGAGATCCGTGAGAGGACGCACCATACGGAATTCCTTCTCAGCGGCCCACCTGGTCACCTTTGTGTAGAAGAACCGCGTCTCAAATTCGTGCAACAAAAGGCCACCGCGTGGACCTCGGCATTCGGCCAGGTCGATTTCGAACGTGTCGTCGTACCTTACCGGAACCACGGGATACGGCTCGCCGACTTCCGAACACATTGACTTGTGGGCATTGAAGTCCGCGCGTAACTCGATGAGGCATCCCTTGTGCCCATTTGCGTACTTGCTCCACATGTCGAAAGATACCGGGTTCTTTGTCAGCGACAGAATCCCGAACTCGTTCACCCGGGATTCGATCAGCTGAACGTGGTACCACTCATTGGCACTCGGCATATGTACACTACGTACAACGTACCGAGTATGCTGCCCGAGCTCGCACGGCACGTTAACAAAGGATGGCAATCTATCGGGTCGTTGAGCGCAGCCGGCTGCGTGAACCTGATCCTGTGGT
>CAVTHK010000017.1:0-49006 GCA_963734495.1 uncultured Spirochaetota bacterium | reverse complement strand
CGTGCCTAGCGCGCGGCGCGGACGCCGAGGAGCTCGCCCTTTCGGCGGGAGAGAACGACACGACCGCCTTCGAGAGCGAGCTCCTGCGGGTGTCCCTCGGGCCCCTGCTCGATCCGGTCCTCGCCCTCCTCGGGCTCGCCGAGGCGGGCTCGCGGGAGCAGCTCGATCAGTTCGCGGCGCGGCTGCAGGCAGCGGGGATCTAGAGCTTTACGACGGCGGGGCCGAGCCCGGGCCGGACCCTGAGCACTGTCTCCCTGCGGATCTGCACCGTGCCAGGCTTTGCCCCGCGCGGCTTCGAGACGTTGACGGCGCGCACGCACGAGACCGCGACCACGCCCGCCTCCCGCGCCTTGCTGTGGTACGCCGCGATCGCCGCCACAGTCCGGAGCGTCTCCCGGTCCGGCTCCTCGCCGGCGGGACACCGGAGCAGCACGTGGCTGCCGGGCATGCCCCTCACGTGGAACCAGCGGTCGTTCGGGCTCGCGACGCGGAGGCTGAGAGTGTCGTTGTCTTCGTCGGTGCGGCCCGCCAGGACCTTCCAGCGGCCGGCGACCGTGTACTCGTGGAAGCGGCGGGACCGGGGCTCTTCTGCGTTCACGGATGGATCTTTTCGCCTCGCTCCAGCATCCCGACGAATGCGGCGATCCGCCTCGCGCGCGTTTCGGGCCTTCGCGCGTTGTGGGTCCTGAACAGGATGGCGTATCGGTTGCGGCTGTCAAGGGTCGCGAAGAAGGCGGCGGCCCGGGGGCTCGCGTCCAGCGCCTGCTGCAGGTCGGGCGGCACCGAAGCCCTGGCGGGCGAGTCGTAGGCCGCGTCCCAGCGGCCGTCCCGCCGCGCGCTCTCGACGGCCGCCAGGCCGGCAGCCTTCATTTTGCCCTCTTTGATGAGCTTTTCGACCTTCTCCCGGTTGATCTTCGACCAGATGCTCCTGGGGCGGCGAGGGCCGAACCACTGCACCCAGGACGACGCGTCCACCCTCTTTGACCTGCCGTCGATCCAGCCGTAGCAGAGGGCTGTCTCGAGCGCCTGGTCATGCGAAAAGGCCGCGCCTCGCCCCGCGGCCCTGGCGAACTCGAGCCAGGCTCCGGTCGGGCCCGAGTGGTTCTTCGCCAGCCATGCCGCCCACTCCCGCTGCGTGCGAAACGCCAGCGTCTCGTCGCCCCGCGGCGCACCTTTCGCCATGGCACTTCCTCCCGCGCCCGAAGATAACGCGCGCGCGGGCCCTCGATGCGGCCGGTGCACGACCTCTTCCGGCGGAAGTACACTGGAAGCACACGCGGATCAGGAGGACGACATGCCTGCCGGAAAAGAGATGACCGTCGAGGCGATGAACCGGGAAGCGAGGACGCGGCTGGTGGCCGGCCTGGAGGGCAAGGGCGCTCACCTGACGTTCGAGGAGGCCGTCCGCGACTTTCCGCAGAGCCTCATGAACACGAAGCCTTCGCACGTGCCGTACACCTTCTGGCACCAGCTCGAGCATATCCGGATCACGCAGTGGGACATGCTGCGCTACATCGCGGACCCGAAGCACGTGTCCCCCGAATGGCCGCGGGGGTACTGGCCGGATCAGGGCGCGACGACCGACCGTGCCGGCTGGGACCGGACGATCGAGCAGTACCTGTCGGATCGAGCGGACCTGATCGCGCTCGTCGAGGACCCTCAGGTCAACCTGCTGGCGCCCGTCGCTCACATGGAGAACCGCAGCATCCTGCGTTCGGCGTTCATCATCGTCGATCACACCGCCTATCACCTGGGCGAGCTCGTCATGGGGCGGCAGATCCACGGCGCCTGGAAGTCGATGCTGGCGTAGACCCAGCGGCCGCCGGCCCCGACGGCTCTGCGACCACTTCCCTTTCCGCGCCGGACGCTCTACAATCGTGCGTCCCCGGGGGGGTCATGGCCGACGCAGCGCGCGAGCTTCCACGGTGTCGGACGAAGAGGCGGGGCCGGAGGTGGCGGCATTTCCTGAACGACCGCTACCTGCTGGCGCTGCTTCTGCCCGGGGTCCTCTGGTTCTTCATCTACCGCTACCTGCCGATGCTCGGCCTCGTGATCGCCTTCAAGGACTTCAGCTTCTCGAAGGGCATCTTCGGCAGCCGCTGGATCGGCTGGGAGAACTTCAGGTTCCTGTTCTTCCAGCAGGCGGACTTCTACAAGATCGTCCGCAACACGCTGCTGATCAACGTGTACCGGCTGATCTTCTCCTTTCCCGCCCCGATCGTCATCGCCCTTCTCCTCAACGAGCTGCGCACGGACGCGCTTCAAGAAGTTCGTCCAGACCGCCGATCTACATTCCCCACTTCGTCTCCTGGGTCATCTTCGGCAGCATCGTGATCCAGTTCCTTTCGCCGAGCACCGGCATCGTCAACGCGGCTGATCAAGGCGCTCGGCGGCAGCCGATCTTCTTCATGACCACCTCGGCGTGGTTCAGGCCGATCGTCGTGATCTCGGACATCTGGAAGAACACGGGCTGGGGCACCATCATCTACCTGGCCGCGCTCACGGGGGTCGACCCCGAGCTCTACGACGCCGCCAGGATCGACGGCGCCAACCGCTGGGACCAGATCTGGCACGTGACGCTGCCGAGCATCAGCGAGACCATCGTCTTTATCCTGCTGCTGAACGTGGGGCGGATCATGATGATCGGCTTCGACCAGATCTACGTGCTCTACAACCCCACGGTCTACGACGTCGGCGACGTCATCAGCACCTACGTCTACCGCATCGGGATCGGCAACGCCCAGTTCAGCATCACGACGGCCATCGGCCTGTTCCAGTCGCTCATCGGGCTCGCTGATGATCTACGCGAGCAACTTTGTTTCGCAGAAGCTCGTCGGGCAAGAGCATCTGGTGAAGGCGCATGAGCGAGAAGCGGCTTCCGAGGGTCTTTCCGGCGATCAACGCGGCGCTCCTCGCGGTCATCGCGGGGCTGTGCCTGCTGCCCTTCTACTACGTCCTGACCGTCTCGTTCAGCGACCCGGCGTTCGTCAAGCAGGGCCAGGTCATGCTCCTGCCTCGCGGCTTCTCCACGGAGGCCTACAAGATCATCCTCAGGCAGGCGATCTTCTACAACGCCTTCAAGGTCTCCGTGATCAGGACCGTCCTGGGGACCGCGATCAACCTCGCGCTGCAGCTGCATGGTCGCCTATCCCCTCTCGCGCAAGAACCTCTGGGGCCGCCGCTTCTTCGTGTTCTACGTGGTCTTCACGCTGCTGTTCAACGGCGGCATCATCCCGACCTACCTGATCGTGCGGTACACGGGGATACTCAACACGATCTGGGCGCTCATCATCCCCGACGCGATCAGCGCGTGGAACGTCATCATCCTCGTGAGCTTCTTCTCCTCGATCCCCGACAGCATCGTGGACTCGGCCAAGATCGACGGAGCGAACGACATCACGATCTTCAACAGGCTGATCGTGCCGCTCTCCCTTCCGGCTGTGGCGACGATCACGCTTTTCGTCGCGGTGCAGCACTGGAACGCGGTGATGGACGCGGTCATCTACATCAACAAGTCCACGCTCAAGCCCCTGCAGATCTACCTGCTGGACCTCGTCCAGCGCTCCCAGATGATCGACATGTTCGCGAGCATGTCGGAGCAGGACATGCCGACGCTCTCGATCCAGACCGCCGCGGTCTTTGCCGGGACGCTGCCGATCCTGCTGGTCTACCCGTTCATCCAGAGGTACTTCATCAAGGGGGTGATGATCGGGGCGATCAAGGGATGAGCGCGGGCGGAGTCCGGGAGTCCGGCCGCAAATCGGGCATCGACGGAGTCGTTGACTCCGCTGGAAACACGGTCATTCAAAGGAGAGGCAAGATGGGTGCAGATTCAAGGGGCGCGCAGTCGCTGTCGCTGGCCCTCGCGTTCGCGCTGATCGCCGCGGCCGGCTTCGCGTCCGCCCAGAAGGAAGGGGCGGCGGGGGGCAGGATCAAGCTGGTCTTCCTGACCAACATCAACGTCGACACCGAGGGCCACGACGTCAATGACAACCCCTACATCAAGTTCATCGAGGAAAAGAACAACGTAGACATCGAGATCATCAACGAGCCCAACTCCAACAGTACGACACCAAGGTGGCCACGATCATGGCTTCGGGCGACCTGCCGGACTACCTGCAGATCACGCGCACCGGCGGAAAGGCGCAGCTCACCCGCTGGGCCAAGGAGGGCCTGATCATCCCGCTCGACGACCTGATCAAGTCCACCAGGTACATCAAGACCGACCTGGACCAGGCCTCCTGGGACATGGCCACGGTGGACGGCAAGATCTATGCCCTGCCGATGCAGCGCTTCGACAAGTCGCCGTACCTCTACTTCGTGCGCAAGGACTTCGTGAAGAACCTGGGCATCGACACCACGAAGGTCAAGACCCTCGACGACTACCACAAGATGCTGCTGCGCTTCGTCACCGACGATCCGGACAAGAACGGCAAAGCCGACACGTACGGAATCACCGCGCAGGACGTGGACATCCCGGGCCATGGCGTGACGATGTTCCTCGACTCGTTCGACGCGGCGGAGACCCGGTTCATCGACGGGGAGGTGAGGCCCTTCTACATCCAGCAGGGGTACAAGAACTGGCTCAAGTTCATGCGCACCCTCTATTCCGAAAAGGTCATTGACCCCGAGTACGTCACCACCACGAACCAGCAGGAGTGGGAAAAGGCCAAGAGCGGCAAGTACGGCAGCTTCTACTGGTTCTGGAGCATCCAGGAGTACCGGAGCATCGGCGGCACACGCGACGACCTCATCGCGATGGGCCCCCCGGCAAGGGCCGACGGCAGCCCCGCCAAGTTCGTCTACGGCGGACCCGTGAGGCACTACATCGGGATCACGAAGTCCTCGAAGCACCCGGAAAAGGTGATCGCGCTCGAGGACTGGGCCCTCTCGCCCGAGGGCGGCACCTTCGTGCACGCCGGCCTGCCGGGCCTGGACTACGACCTCAAGGACGGCCAGGTCGTGATACGGCCGGATCGCAAGGGCAAGAACTGGGCCTGGCGCTGGATCACGACGGGCATGCAGAAGGTCAAGATCGACGACCAGGTCCAGGCGCTGCTCAAGCAGTCCTGGGGCGACGACGGCCTGGCTCAGCTCAGGATGAGCGACGATCTCGGCAAGTACGACACGATCAGCCTCCAGGCCCCCTACTTCCTCGATCTCGCCAAGTACGATCTCAACACGCAGGAGCGGGCCTTCCGCAACAAGGCGATCATGGGCCAGCTCGACATCGACAAGGAGTGGGACGGCTTTATCGCCAACTGGCGCAAGGCGGGCGGCAACGAGTGGATCCGGCTCTACACCGAGTGGTACAAGAGCCAGAAGAAGTAGCTCCGGCGGCGACGCCGATCGGGATTTCGGGAGCCGGCCCCGCCGGGGCCGGCTCTCTTTGCGTGAGGAGGTCGTTCGCATGAGTCTCGCCCTGTTGGCCGGCGGCCGGACGATGGTGGGCTTCAACAAGGACACGGGGCTGCTCTCGGTGCTCAGGAACACCGAGAGCGGCATGGAGTACCTGCGCGGCGTCCCGCAGCCGGTCTTCGCGGTCGTGCTGCGCACCGACCGACGGGAAGGAGCTGCGTCTTCACCGCCGCTGACGCGGCCACGGCGCACGTCGAGTCTCCCCGGAGGGCAGCGGGCTGCGCCTCTGGTACAACTTTCTCGGCGGCGCGAACCTCTGCGTGACCTGCACCGTCGAGCCGGGCGACCGGACGGCCCTCTCGTTCGGCATCTCGATCCGCAACAGGACCGGGCACAGGCTCGTCTCCGTCGAGTACCCGCTGCTCCTGCTTCCGCCCGCCCTCGAAGGGCCCTCCTCCGACTGGGCGCTGGCGAGCGACGCGATGAACAACGGGATCGTGTTTCACGGCTTCGAGAACGCGTTCAGCTCCCCGCGCAAGCCGTTTCGACGGCAGCTTCGCCGCGCCCCTCCAGATGATCGCCTTCGGGACGCGGTCGGAGAGCGTCTACCTGTGCCCGATGGACGGCCGCCACTGCTCGAAGAACTCCAGCCGATCTGGGACGGCAGGAACCTCAAGGTGTCCTCGACTCACTTGTTCGACGAGGCGGACCAGACGCGAAGTTCACGCTGCCCTACCCCGTCGGCCTCGAGATCCTCGCCGGACGGGTCGTGGTGCGCCGCGGCGGAAAAGTACCGCGAGTGGGCCTACACCCAGGAGTGGACGTCGCGCAAGCTCTCCGAACGCCCCGACGTGCCGAAGTGGTGGCTCGAGTCGCCGATCGTGCTTTCGATCAAGGAGCGCGGCAAGCGGAACTCCGACATGGGCCAGAGGCCCTCGCAGTGGTGCCACCCCCTGGACAAGGGCGTGCCGCACATCCTCGATCTCGCGAAGCGGCTCGAGAGCACCTTCAAGGTGCAGGTCTTCCACTGGGAAGCCAACGGCGCCTTTGTCAACGGCGAGCACTTCCCGCCGCTTTCCGGCTTCGACGGCGTCAAGCGCTTCCTGGACCTGCTGCACGAACACGGCCACTACGGAGGCTTCTACATCCTGCCGCTCAAGTGGTGCCTGCGCGCCCACTCCACCGGCTACGACGGCAGCCGCTGGTTCGAGGAGCACGACGCGATGGGCAACGCCTGCGTCGACGAGCAGGGCAGGCCGATCACGAGCAAGTACGACTGGGAGTGGCGCAAGCGCTACTTCATGTGCGGCGGCGCCCCGGTGACCCGGTCCGAGATCGTCGACAGCTTCCGCAGGCTCGCGGAGTGCGGGGCGGATTACCTTCAGCTCGATACATTCAATGGCCGGCTCTACGACTGCTGGAGCGCCGAGCACGGCCACACTCCCGGGCCGGGCAGATGGCAGAGCGACCTGGCGGTGTCGCTGATCCGCGAGATCCAGGCGGCCTCGAAGCCCTTCATCTTTACCGTCGAAGGCGAGCCGACCGAGGCCCTGCTGCAGGTGGGGCACGGCTTCGTCGAGCGCGGGCTCGCCCCGATGCGCTTCAAAGGGTGGGAGATGATCCCGCTCTTCCAGTTCGTCTACCACCAGTACGCCCAGGGGTTCTGCGGAGAGAATGCCGGCTCGTGGAACACGCCCGACAACTTCTACTTCCTGAGCGCGATCACGATCGCCAGCGGCGACATGCTCATGGTCAACCTCAGCGAAGAGGGCAAGATCGCCATGCAGACGCACGAGATCGACGACTTCGACCAGACGATCGAGAGCGTCTACCCGCCGGAGCAGACGGAGAAGTACCTGAGGGAGCTGAACCGGCTGCGGCGCGAGCACGCCCGCGAGTTCCTCGTCCTCGGCCGCATGGAGCGGCCGCCGGAGATCTCGTGCGCGATCGCGACGATCCTCGAAGGCGACGACTGCACCCGACGGAGCGCCGACGGCCACTCCAACCGACGCGGTAAGCGACTTTCACCTCGCGGTGCCCGCGGTCATCGGCTCGTCGTGGACCTCGCCCGAGGGGAAGCGCGGCACGGTGCTCATCAACCACACGACCGCGGCGCAGAAGGCGCGAGTGAGGCTCGGCGCGACGGCGGACGGCGCGCTCGAAGTGCAGCGGGACTCGGGCCGCAGGGAGAAGGCACGCGTCCAGGACGGCGCGCTCGAGATCGAGATGCCCGCGCTGTCCTCACTGGTGATTCGCGGCTGAGGGAGGCGCGCGATGACACGGCAGAGCTATCGCGACGTCGACGCGGCCGATCTCAAGCGGCGCGTCCTCGCATGGGTCGAGTCGCTGCGGGTCGAAGGCAAGACCTGCGGCGTCTACCGGGGCAGCAGCGAGGGGACCGTCCCCGCGGGCATGTACCAGTCCTGCTATGCAGCCCTGGTCCGATGGTTCTACCGCGACCTCGGCCGGCTGAGCGCCTGGGAGCGCGGCCAGTGGGTCGAATACCTCCGCGGCTACCAGGACCCCGGAAGCGGGTGGTTCAACGATCCCGCCATTCCGTTCTTCCGATCGGGAAAACGCGGCGTCGAAGAGTACTTCCACCAGTCGAGCTTCGCGGACGTGGCGCTCGAGTGCCTCGGCGCCCGGCCCGCGCACGCGATCAGGTTCCTGTCCATGTCGGGCCAGGAGCTCACGACCTGGCTCGAGTCGCTCTCCTGGATGAGCGACCCGTGGATGGCGTCGGTGTGGCTGATGATGTCCACGCTGCTCAAGGTGCGCGAGCTCGAAGCGCGGGGCGCGTCGGAGGCCGGGCGCGAGGGCTGGCTCGACGCCGTGTTCGCGTGGCTCGACCGGCACCAGGACGAGCGCACCGGCTTCTGGAGCACCGACCGGGGCGCTTCGCTCTACCAGGGCTTCGGCGCGGCCTTTCACCACTGGATCCTCTACGAGCAGTTCGAGCGGCCCATGCGCCACCTGGAGAAGTCGATCGACAACACCCTGCTGATGCAGAGGCGCGACGGGCACTGCGGCCGGGGCATGGGCCAGACGGACTACGACCTGGCGTTCGGGCTCTTCTTCCTCGCGAAACGCAGCGACTATCGCAAGGAGGACATGTTGAAGGCTGCCGCCCGCCTGCTCGACGCGCAGATCGGCACGTGGAACGACGACGGCGGCTTCTACAGCCTGGAGGAGTACGAGTACTTCAACACGGCAGCCTGGTTCGCGAAGCCCCTGGAGAGCGACCTCGTCGCGACCTACTTCAGGACGAAGTGCCTGCTGTACTCCTCGATGCTGCCGCTCCAGGACAATCCGCTCGCGCCGCTCTTCGAGGGGGTCGACCTGAAGTACCGGTAGCGGGCCCCGGCCGCGCCGATGCGACCCGCTCCTTTCGATCTATCCGCCTGCTGTCCCCCATGGCTACATTGACGGCCGGAGGACTTTTAACATGCGCAGGGGAAACAGGCCGGTCGTTCTGGCCGTAGTCATTCTGACCGTCGCCGCGGCGGCAGGCGGATGGGCGCAGGCTCAGGCGCCCGTTGCGATGATCGACGGCAACGTCGTCTCGGTGAGCGGGAACGACGTCGTTCTCACCGCCGCCGACGGCACCACGAAGACGGTGACCATCGGCGACGGCACGCTGATACTGGCGCGCCAGACCACGACGCTGGACTCGATCAAGGCCGGCGATGCGCTCGCGGTGACGTCCCACCGCTCCAACGGAGAGATGATCGCGAGCAACATCAACATCTTCTCGCCGGAGCTGTGGAACCGCATCACCCGCAAGGGGCAGTTCCCGATGCAATCGGGAGACACCATGACGAACGCGGTCGTTACCCAGACCGACACCACCGTGAACGGCAGCGTCTTGACCATGCAGGTCGAAGACCGGACCGAACAGATCACGGTGCCGCGGGACGCGCAGATCCACCGCTCGATCACGCAGAGCGTGGGCGACCTGAGGCCAGGCATGCACATCGTCGTGCGCGGCACGGCCGGCCAGGACGGCGCCGTCGTGGCCTCGACGATCAATTTCGAGCTGCCGGCCGCGATGTAGCGCCCGCGGCGGACGGGGCGACGGCCGGCGGCCCGCGTCCTCGCGGGGCCCGACGCCGGCGCCGGCCCGCCGCCGCAGGGAGCCGACAGAATGACAGTGCTGCTCGCGTTCGCATTCGTCTCGGGGGTGATCACCATCCTCTCCCCGTGCATCCTGCCGGTGCTCCCGATCGTGCTGTCGGGGGGAGTGAGCGGCGGGAGGGCCCGCCCTTTCGGGGTGATCGCGGGGTTCGTGGCCAGCTTCACCGTCTTCACGGTGACGCTCTCGGCGCTCGTCCAGGCGATCGGCATCAACGCCGACTCCCTGAGGGTGGTCGCCGTCGTCCTGATCGCGGCGTTCGGGGCCGTGATGATCGTCCCGGCGCTTCGCGATCGCTTCGAGCTGCTCGCCTCGCGCGTCGCCAACATCGGGCGGGGGGGCGCCGGACGCCGCGCCGGCGGCGGGGCGGCGCCCGCGGGGTTCTGGGGCGGCGTGCTCGTCGGGCTGAGCCTCGGCCTGGTCTGGACCCCCTGCGTGGGGCCGATCATGGCCTCGGTCATCAGCCTGGCGCTCACGCACCGCGTCGACGGCGGGTCGGTTCTGATCACGCTTACGTACTCGCTCGGCACCGCCGTCCCGATGCTGGCCGTCATGTTCGGCGGGCGGGCCCTCATCGCCCGCGTGCCCGCCCTCTCGAGGAACACGGCCGGCATCCAGCGCGGCTTCGGCGTGGTCATGATCCTCGTGGCTGTCGCGATCGGCCTGGGATGGGACCGGCGGTTCCAGACGGCGGTGCTCGCCGCCCTTCCGAGCTACGGCTCCGGGCTGACCGCCCTCGAGAACACCGCGCCCGTGCGCACGGCGCTGCAGGCGAGGGAGGCGGCCGGCGGCGCGGGACGCGGCGGAGCCGGCGCGGCCGATCCGGCGGCCTTCTCCGCGCCGCCCTACGCCGCGCCGCAGAACGGCACGCTCGGCGACTACGGCGTCGCGCCGCGGTTCGTCACCCGCGGCCTGTGGTTCAACACCGAGGGAATCGCCCCGGCGACGGGCCAGCCCGCGCAGGGCGGGTCGATGCCGCTCTCCATGGACGACCTGAAGGGCAAGGTCGTGGTGATCGACTTCTGGACCTACAGCTGCGTGAACTGCGTCCGGACGCTGCCCTACCTGCGCGCCTGGTACGACGCGTACAAGAGCCGCGGCCTGGTGATCGTCGGCGTGCACACTCCGGAGTTCGAGTTCGAGAAGAGCCCCGCCAACGTCGCGAAGGCGATGCGCGAGCTCGGCGTCACCTGGCCCGTCGTGCAGGACAATGACTACCAGGAGTGGAACGCCTACGCCAACCAGTACTGGCCGGCGCACTACTTTATCGACGCCAAGGGAGAGGTGCGCTACTTCCATTTCGGCGAAGGCGAGTACGACGTCTCCGAGCGCGTGATCCAGGCGCTGCTGCGGGAAGCCGGCGCGGATCTCTCCGGCGTGGCATCGAGGGCGCCGTCGAAGGCCGCGACGATCGACTCCCAGACGCCCGAGACCTACCTCGGCTACGACCGCATCAGCGGTTTCGCGACCGCCGTCAAGCTCGCGCCCGACACCCCGGCCGACTACAGGCCCGCGCACCCGGCGGGAAACGGCGAGTGGAGCCTCGACGGCCGGTGGACGATCACCCCGCAGTATGCGGTGCCGGAGACGCAGGGGACGCTCGAGCTCGGCTTCGACGCGAAGAACGTCTTTCTCGTGGTAGAGCCGCAGGGCCCGGGAGGCAGCATCGAGGTGGCGCTCGACGGGCGGCCGGCGCCCGATACTCCCGACGTCAGGAAGGGCAATCTGGCGCCGGGCGAGAGCCGTATGTATCAGGTCGTGGGCCTTCCGAAGCGCGGTGCCCACGTGCTGCGGCTCGCGGTCAAAGGGAAGCTGCGGCTGTTCGCGTTCACGTTCGGCTGAGCCGGCCGCGCTCCTCCGCGGCCGGACCGGGACGAGGAGAAAGTAATGGGAAGGAAGAAGCGACCCAGGCGCGAGATGGCTCCCGCGAGCGGCGGGGCGGCCGGCGCGGGCGGCCGCAGTGTCCGCGCGATTGCGCTCGCGGCCACCGGTGCCGTCGTGGCCATCGGCATAGCCGCGGCGGCCGTCCTCGCGGCCCGCTCCGCGGCCGCCCCGCCGCGGGACGCCGCACCTCCGCCCTCGCCCGAGGCGGTGGCGAAGGCCGCCGACACCGTGAGCTTCCGGCCGAGCAACGACGGGACCTCCGATATCATCGAGAGGATGCCCGCCGACGCTCCCCTTCCCGCTCCCAGCCCGACCCTCCTGGCGGTGGGTTCCCAGGCGCCCGACTTCACCCTCTGGACCCCGACCGGCGAGAAGGTTCGGCTCTCCGACTACAAGGGCAAGACGGTCCTGCTGGAGTTCTTCGCGACCTGGTGCCCGCACTGCCAGCGCGAGGCGCGACACATGGTCGAGCTGCACAAGAAGCTTGCGACGGACCGGCTCGCCTTTCTCGCCGTCAACGTCGACAGCGAGGACGCGGCGACGGTCCTCGCCTACGACCGCTTCTACGGCATCCCCTACGCGACCCTGCTCGATCCGGGCGGGCTCGAGGGCGACTCCAAGCGCGAGAGCGGGCCGGGCCGCGTGAGCCGGCAGTACAGGGTCGCTTCGTACCCGACGTTCTACGTGATCGGCGGCGACGGCCGCATCCGCTGGCGCGCCGACAGGGAGCAGCCCGACATCCTGATCCAGCAGGAGCTCACGCGTGCCTCCGAGCAGTAGGACGCTCTCGCGGCTCGGCGTGGCCTTGCGTCTGGCGGCCGCGGCCGTGTGGCTGGTCGCGGGCGCGGCCAAGGCGCCGCACCTCGAAGCGTTCCGCGAGGCGGTCGGACGCTACGACCTCCTGCCGGCCGCCGCGGCCGCGCCCTTTGCCTACGCGCTGCCGTTCCTCGAGATCGGCCTGGGGCTCTACCTCGCGGCGGGCCTGTTCGTGCGCGGGACCGCCGCGGTCGGCACTGCGCTGTTCGCCGCGTTCCTCGTCGCCCAGGCTCAGGCCTGGGCCCGCGGGCTCGTCATCGACTGCGGCTGCTTCGGGACAGGGGTCGGCTCCTCGGTCGGGATCGGCACCATGCTGCGCGACTTCGCGCTCGGTCTGCCGACCTTCGCGATGCTGGCGTTCCCCGCCCGCGGGCTTTCCCTCGACAGGCGTATGTTCGGAGCCGAAGACCGCTTCGGTTCGCTCTTCGGCGGCGCCGCTCCCCGGCCGGACGCGAGGGTAGACCATGGCGCAGTTACTTGACAAAAATAGTAGTTTATGATCGCTCCGAGCAGTATATTCCCTGACAAGCTGTTTTCCTGAAGGAGGAACAAACAGATGAAGGTAAGGGTTCTGATCGCGCTTCTCGTTCTCGCTCTCGCAACCGGCGCCGTCTGGGCGCAGTCCATGGAGTCCGTCAAAGTCCAGGTCGCATCCAACGGCGTCAAGTTCCTGACGGACGCCAACGGGATGACGCTCTACTACTACACGCTCGACACCAACGGCCAGAGCGCCTGCTACGGCCCGTGCGCAGACAAGTGGCCCATCTTCTACTCGGACACGGTTTCCGTCTCGTCGCCCCTCGATGCCGCGGACTTCGGCACCATCACGCGGACCGATGGGACCAAGGAGACCACGTACAAGGGGTGGCCGCTGTACTACTGGTACAAGGACAAGAACCCCGGCGACATGCTCGGCGAAGGGGTCGGCAAGGTCTGGTACGTCCTGGAGGTGCCCGCGTACACCGTCATGATCGGGACCAAGAAGGACGTCGGCAACTACCTCGTCGACGGCAGCGGGAACGCGCTCTACTACTTCGCCAAGGACTCGGTCGGACAGAGCGCCTGCACCGGCAACTGCATCCAGAACTGGCCGGTCTTCGCTCCGGACCAGCTCGTCATGCCCTCGGCGCTGAACGCCTCGGACTTCTCGATGATCGACCGGCCGGACGGGACCAAGCAGCTCGCCTACAAGGGCTTCCCGCTGTACTACTACGCCAAGGACAAGATGCGCGGAGACCTCGTGGGCCAGGGCGTCGGCAACAACTGGTACGTCGTCGATCCCGCGAAGTTCAACCCGATGGCGGCATCCAGGTAGCGATCGGCCGCGACTGCACGACTACAACGCGACGAAAAGCAGCCCGGTCCCGGGCTGCTTTTTTTTGCGCAGGCGAGGCGGCGCGCTCGCACGCCAGGCTCCCTTCGAACCGCGCCGTGCATGCCTGCACCAGCCTTCAATTTGACTGGGCGGAGCTTACCTTATATTTTTGGTAAGAAATGTCGCAGATCATTCCTGTTCGTTCGGAGGGTCCCATGAAGAATGCCAACGGTCCCGGCGACCAGCACGACGGCGAGCTCTACCGCCCGCCGGCAGAGATCCTGGAGAAGGCCTACGTCAAGGAGTACGAAAGCCTGTACGAGCAGTCGATCAAGGACCCGGAGCGGTTCTGGGAGGAGCGCGCCGGGGAGCTGGAGTGGTTCCGGAAATGGGACCGCGTCCTCGACCGGAGCAACCCTCCGTTCTACCAGTGGTTCGTGGGCGGCAAGACGAACATCGTGCACAACGCCCTCGACCGGCACCTCAAGACCTGGCGCCGGAACAAGCTCGCCTTGATCTGGGTGGCCGAGAACGGCGAGGAGCGGACATTCTCCTACTTCTCGCTCAACCGCGTCGTCTGCCAGTTCGCCAACGTCCTCAAGAGCATGGGCGTGCACAAGGGCGACATCGTCACCATCTACCTTCCGCGCGTGCCCGAGCAGGTGATCGCGATGCTCGCGTGCGCCAAAATCGGCGCCGTGCACAGCGTCGTCTACGGCGGCTTCAGCGTCGAGGCGCTCGCCGGGAGGATCGAGGACGCGCAGAGCCGCGTGCTCATCACGGCCGACGGCGGGTTCCTGCGCGGCAAGATCGTCGAGCTCAAGGCGATCGCCGACGAGGCGATGGCGCGGCAGCCTACCGTGGAGACCTGCATCGTCGTCAAGCGCACGGGCCACGGCGTTCACATGTCGCCGGAGCGCGATTACTGGTACCACGACCTCATGGGCCTGCCGGTGGCGAGCCCCAACTGCCCGACCGAGCAGATGGACGCCGAGGACATGCTGTACGTCCTCTACACCTCCGGGACGACCGGAAGGCCCAAGGGCGTCGTGCACACCCACGGCGGCTACATGGTGCACACCTACACGACCCTCAAGTACGTCTTCGACCTCAAGGAGGACGACCGCTGGTGGTGCGCCGCGGACCCGGGCTGGGTGACCGGCCACAGCTACATCGTCTACTCGCCGCTGCTGATGGGCGCGACGAGCTTCATGTACGAAGGGGCCCCGGCCTACCCGTTCCCGAACCGCTGGTGGCAGCTCATCGAGCGCTACGGCATCACGGTGCTCTACACCGCGCCCACGGCGATCCGCGGCCTCATGCGCTTCGGCGACGCGTGGCCCAACCGCCACGACCTGAGCAGCCTGCGCCTGCTCGGCTCGGTGGGCGAGCCGATCAACCCCGAGGCCTGGAAGTGGTACCACACGGTCATCGGCAAGGAGCGCTGCCCGATCATGGACACCTGGTGGCAGACCGAGACCGGCGGCTTCATGATCACCCCGATCCCCGTCACGCCGCTCAAGCCCGGCTCGGCGACGCGGCCGTTCTTCGGGATCGTGGCCGACGTCGTCGACGACGAGGGCAAGCCGGTCAAGGATGATGAAGAAGGCTACCTCGTGGTGAAGACGCCCTGGCCCGGGATGCTGCGCACCATCTACAAGGACCCGGACCGCTACGTGGAGCAGTACTGGGGCAAGTTCAAGACCATGTACCAGACGGGAGACTCCGCGCGCAGGGACCCCGACGGCTACTTCTGGGTCATCGGCCGCATGGACGACGTCATCAAGGTCAGCGGCTACCGCCTCGGGACCGCCGAGGTCGAGAGCGCGCTGGTGAGCCACCCGAACGTGTCCGAGGCGGCGGCCATCGGCCTTCCCCACGAAGTCAAGGGCAACGCGATCCACGCGTACGTCATCCTGAAGACGGGCCTGCAGGGCGGCGACAAGCTGGCCGAGGCCCTGCGCGAGCACGTGGGCCACGAGATCGGCCCGATCGCGAAACCGGAGACGATCACGTTCGTGGACGCGCTGCCCAAGACGCGAAGCGGCAAGATCATGCGCCGCCTGCTCAAGGCGCGCGCCCTGGGCCTCCCCGAAGGGGACGTGAGCACGCTGGAGCAGTAGGCGACGCGGCTATGCGGCGCCGCGGCGGCAGGAGACGCTCAGCTCGGGCGCCTCGCGGAGCGTCTGCAGGACCACGCAGTAGCGCTCCGTCAGCCGAAGGAGCGTCGCGATCTGCTCCTCCGATCGCGTCGGTGTCGAGGTCGAACTCGAGCCGTATCCTCTGAAAGCCGACGGGAACCTCTTTGGACACGCCGAGGGTCCCCCGGAAATCCAGCTCCCCTCGGGCCTTCACCGTGCCGCCCCGGACCTCGACGCCGATCGCCGTTGCGACGGCTCGCAGCGTGACGCCCGCGCACGCGACCAGCGCCTCCAGCAGCATGTCGCCGGAGCAGACGGCCAGCCCGTCCCCCCGGCGGCGCGGTGAAGGCCCGCCGCCGCGAGGGCGCGGCCGGTCTGGACGCTGCAGCTCACGCCTTCGCCGAGGCGGCCCCGCGCCTCGAGGGTGATGAGGGCCTGCTCGGGGACCTCCCGGTACCTCTGCTTCAGCGGCGCCTGGAGCGCCCGCAGCTCTTCCGCGTTCATACAAGGGAGGATAGCTGTGCGCAGCCCGCGCCGGCAAACCGGCAGGCCTGGCTCAGCCGGCGTGGGCCTCGTGCCGCGGGAGGCGCTCGGGCCCGTCGCCACCCGCAACCGGGCGCCCCGAGGTGACCGTTCCCGGCGCCACGACTCGGTTCTTGCCGCCCTTCTTGGCCGCGATGACGCGGTCGCTCGCCACCTGGACGAGCGCTGCGCCCTCGACCGACCCCGGGGCGAGCTCGCCGACGGAGGCCACCCCGAGGCTCGCCGTGAGCCTGAGCTCGCGCTGCTCGTAGCCCTTGATCGTCGCCGCCTCCAGCGCGGCGCGGAATCGTTCGGCGGCGAGGGCGGCCTCGGCGGGCTGCGCGCCGGGCATCACAACGCAGAATTCCTCGCCCCCATAGCGCGCCACCCAGTCCGTGGAGCGCGAATGGTTGCGAGCGAGGTCGGCGACGGCCTTGAGGGCCAGGTCCCCCGTGGGATAGCCGCAGCGCATGTTCACTGAGTGGAAGTCGTCGACGTCCAGCATCACCAGCGAGAGCGGTGTCGCGGTGCGCCGCGCGTTCTCCATCTCCCTCACGATCCTCCGGTCGAAGTAGCCGCGGTTGAACACGTCGGTCAGGCCGTCGTGCTCGGCGCTCCTGCGCGACTCCTCGATCGCGCGGCGCCCCACCGAGGTGATGAGCTCCGACATCCTCTGCGTCCAGACCCGGGTCACGTTCTCGAAGTGAGCGAGCGCTGCCTGCGTCGGGCTCTCGGCCGCGGCGTCCCAGAACAGGTCGCGGCAGACGACCCGGTTGCGGCCGGCGCTCTTGGCGGAATAGACCGCCTCGTCGGCCTGCCGGTACGCCGCCTCGACGTCCATGCCCTTGTCCAGGAAGGCGAACCCGATGCTGACCGTGATGCGCACGACGGCGGCGGCGACGCGGATCGGCGTGTCGGCCGCGAGGCGCCTCGCTTCCTCGAGGATCGCGGCGACCTCGGCCCGGTCGCGGCCCGTCACGACTCCCCCGAACTCGTCGCCCCCGAGCCTGTAGGCGCCTATCGCCGGGCCACCCGACTCGGCGAGGAGGGCGGCGGCCCGCTGCAGCACCGCGTCCCCCGCGACGTGCCCCCAGGTGTCGTTGATGCGCTTGAAGTAGTCGAAGTCGAGGATGAAGACGGCGGCCGCGCTCCCGGCCGGAGGCGCGCCGAGCACGCGCGCGATGTGCCGCCGCATCGCCGATCGGGTCCCCAGCCCCGTGAGCTGGTCCCGCTCCTCCGCGACGTCGCGCCGCGCCACGAGGAGCGACAGGCGCGAAGCCGCCAGCCGTTCGAGCTCGCCGTCCGTGCACGCGTCCAGCCGGGGCGCCGGCGGCATCGCGGCGGCGGCGCAAAGCACGGCCGCCTCTTCGGCGGCGTCGCGCGCCACGGCCAGGACCGCGGTCTCCGCGGCCACGGCGTGCGCGAACGCGGCCAGCCGGGCCGCCGACGGGAATGCCGCGCAGGAAACGACGAGGGCGTCGAAGCTCTCGCCGCCCCCCGGCCAGTCTTCCAGCCGCAGCCCGACGGACTCGATCCCCGCGGCGCGCAGGCGGCGCACGAGAGCCGCGCTGCCGTCCGCGTCACCGACGCAGGCGACCCTCAGCGGGGAGGCGGGGGCGACGTTTTCAGGCATGCAGCCGTGAGCCCTTCTCGTACTCGGCTTCGACCGTGATGGAGATGCCCCCGCGCGCGTTGAACGCGCCGGTCACCTTGCAGGAAAGCGGATCCAGCGCCTTGACCACGTCGTCGAGGATGCGGTTCGTGGCGTGCTCGTGGAAGGTGCCTTCGTCACGGTAGGACCAGAGGTAGAGCTTGAGCGACTTGGATTCGAGGATGAGCCGGTCGGGGACGTAGCGGATCGTGATCGTCCCGAAATCGGGCTGCCCGGTCATCGGGCACACGCAGGTGAACTCGGGGCAGACCATCGTCACCACGTACGGACGGCCGCGGTGCCTGTTCGGGAAGCACTCGAGCCTGCGCACGGGCCGCGCCCTTCTGCGGGCGAGGATCGTGAGGCCGGCGCCGGGCGGGCGGGCGGCGGCCTTCTTCATGTCGTCCATTTCCTGTCCTCATGTTCCGTCCTTGAGCCTGAAGGGGTTGAAGTCCGTTCCGCGGTCGTAGAAGTCCTCGGCCTCGGCGCGCTTGAGGAAGCGCACCACCGCGTACGTGAGCGGGGTCGCGATCGTCTCGTAGGCGCTCTTGACGAGCCACTGCGTGACAATGAGGCGCCCGAGGTTCGCGCCGCTCATCGTCCCTGCAAAGGCCAGCGTGATAAAGACGAGCGAGTCGGCGCCCTCGCCGACCAGCGTGCTCCCGATGGTGCGCGTCCAGAGCCAGCGCCCGCTCGTGAGGATCTTCATGCGGGCGAGCACGGCCGAGTTGAGGAACGAGCCCACGAGGTAGGCGAGGAACGAGGACGCGAGGAGCCGGGGCGTGTAGCCGAGGATGCGCTGGTAGGCGTCCTCGCCGTGCCAGAAGGGGGCGGGCGGGAGGAGCCCGCCGATGACGATCGCGGCCACGGCCAGCGCGTTGCACGCGAAGCCGATCCAGATCACCTGGCGGGCGCGGGCGTACCCGTAGACCTCGGTGAGCACGTCGCCGAAGATGTAGCTGATCGGGAACACGATGACCGCGGCGGGCACCACGATCCCGAAGACGTCGACCACCTTGACCGCGATGATGTTGGCGGTGACGAGCGTCGTCACGAACGCCGCGGTCACGAGGTTCAGATACCGATAGCCGGCTCGAGCCAACAGGGCCTCCTCGTCGGGCAAGCCCCAAGGGTAACGACCCCCCATTGACCAGTCAACTGCGTCTCCGGCGCGTGTCTCCGGCGCGTGCGGGCGGTCGCCGTGAATGCGGAGGCGACCGGCGCCAGGGCGGCGACCGCATAGCAGCCGGTCGGACTTGCCGCCGGCCACCGTCCGCTCTGTTTCCGCGGGTCTGGACGCGGGGGACCGCGTCCGGCCTACTCGAGCTTCAGCAGCCGCGCCGCGTTGCCATAGAGGACCGCGTCGACCTCCGCCTCGGAGTACCCGACGTAGGTCATCGCGCGCACCTGCTCGTCGAGGTAGGCGCTCGCGAAGCCGCGCGGGAACCAGCTCGAGTCCGTGCCGAAGAGGATCCTCTCCGCGCCGATGGTCTCCCGGTACTTGCGGAAGAGGATCTCCAGGTTCAGCTCGTAGGGCATCCACCGCATCCACTGGTTGGAGCCGCTCGTGTCCACGCGCACGTTCGGGCAGGCCCAGCAGAGGTTCAGCGTCTCGAAGAGATAGCCGCACCCGAAATGCGGGATGATGATCGGAAGCTCGGGAAAGGCCTTGGCTACGTCATGGATGACGAGCGGGTTGATGTTCACGTGGCTGGCGATCCCGCCCGCCCCGCCCAGGATCCCGAAATGGATGAGCACCGGGATCCCCAGGTCGCGCGCGGTCTCCCACAACGGGAAGAGCGAGCGGTCGTCGACCCTGCGCTCGATCGTCGGGGCGATCAGCTTGTACCCCTTGAGGCCCTGCTCCCTGACCGCGCGCCCGAGTCTCTCGACGGCGTCCGGAAGCAGCGGGTCGTGATGCGCGTAGGCCACGAACTTGTCCGGCCGCTGCCGCACCAGGTTTGCGGCAAAGTCGTTGCTCCCGGTGGTCACGAAGACGATGCGCTCGAGGTAGGGGTAGCGGTCCGCCTCGGCCTTCCAGCGCGCGAGGTTCTCCTCGGGCGAGAGCTTCTGCTCCTCGGGAAACCTCCACGCGCGCGCCCACTTCTCCCGTTCCCGGCGCAGCCACGCGGAGGTCTCCCCGTGCGGCGCCGGTTTCGGCGGCCGCGGCGCCCCCGACGCCCGCCCGCCCGGGGCGCCGTCGTCGATGATCTTGTCCGCGGGAAAGTGAACGTGGGAGTCTATGACTCGCATCCTTCATCCTCTCAGGCCCGTGAGGGCAATCCCTCTGATGATGCGCCTCTGGAATACGAGGAACACGATGATGAGCGGCGCCATCGCCACCGTGGCCCCGGTCATGATCAGGTGCCAGTCGCTGCCCGCCTCGCCGGAAAAGTTCGCCAGCCCGACCGGGAGGGTGAAGCGGGCCGGTTTCGAGGCCACGATCAGCGGCCAGATGAACGCGTTCCAGTTGCCGATGAAATTGAAGATGGCCAGCGTGGCCATGGCCGAGGCCATCAGCGGCATCGCGATCGTGATCAGGATCCTGAACTCGCCCTGGCCGTCGATGCGGGCGGCCGCGATCAGCTCGTCGGGGATGCCCGCGGCGAACTGCCGCATGAGGAAGACGCCAAAGGCGCTCATCATGCCCGGGAACATGATGCCCCAGTAGGTGTCGACCCACCTGAGCTTGACCGAGATCGCGTACCACGGGATCACGAGCATCTCCGTGGGGATCATCAGCGTGCTGATGATCAGCACGAAGACGAGCCGCTTGCCGGGAAAGGAGAACTTCGAGAGGGTGTAGCCGAGCAGGGTATCGAAGAACAGCACGGACGCCGTCGTCGCGCACGCGACCAGCACGCTGTTGGCGAACCAGACCGGGAACTGCGAGCGCCTCGCGAAGAGGAGCAGGCCGTAGTTCTCCAGCGTCGGGCGGCTGGGGAAATAGGCCAGGTGGAAGATCTGCGTGGCGTCCTTGAGCGACGACATCAGCATCCACGAGAAGGGAAAGACCATCACGATGGAGAGCAGCGAGAGGACGGTGTACGCGAACGCCGCCGCCCGGCGCCTATCCGCCGGCATGAGAACCCCCGTTCAGGTGTCGATCCTCCTGTCGAAGAAGCGGATCTGCACCAGCGTCACGAAGAGGATGATCGCGAACAGGACGAGGCTCGCGCTCGCGGCGAGCCCCATCTGGAACTTCGTGAAGGCCGCCTGGTACACGTACAGCGCCATGGACTTGGTCGAGTCCAGGGGGCCTCCCGTGGCCTGCGTCGACATGTTGTAGACCTGCGTGAAGATGCGCAGGAACTGGATGCCCTCGATGACCGTGAGAAAGAGCGTCACGGGGAGCAGCAGCGGCAGGACGATCCCCGTGAGGACCCTGCGCTCGGAGGCGCCGTCCATCTTCGCCGCCTCGATGAAGTCGGCGGGGATGCCCTGGAGCCCCGCGAGGAAGATCGTGATGCAGTAGCCGAGCTCGACCCACACGTTGACAGCGGTGATCGAATACAGGGCCTGGTTGGGGTCGTTGAGGAAGCCCATCTGCGGCAGGCCGAGCCGCCCGAGCAGCCCGTTGACGATCCCGATCGGCAGCGGCTGGAACATCCAGCGCCACACCCAGCTCACGGCGACCACCGGCGTGATGTAGGGCAGGACGTACAGCAGGCGGTAGAGCGCCCTCCCCTTCCAGATCGCGTTGAGCTGGAGGGCGAAGAAGAGGCTGATGACGATGGTCAGCGGCGCCCCGATCACGGCGTAGCGGAGCGTGTTGCCGAGCGCGGTGAGGAAGACGCGATCGGCAAAGAGCGAGCGGAAGTTGTCGAGGCCCACGAACCGCAGGCTGCGCGCGAGCAGTCTCCAGTTCGTGGTCCCCATCATCAGGGCATAGGCCATCGGCGCGATGCGCACGAACAGGTAGAACAGCAGGGGGACCGAGAGAAAGACGTAGGCCGTGACGACCTGCTTCCTGGCGAGCGTCATCTTGCCACCCGGGCAGGCGGCGCCGGCGGGGCCGCGCGGGGCCCCGCCGGACGCCTGCCTTCGAATTTCTACATCTTCCAGAAGTCGTCGATGAGCTTCTGCTCCTTCGCCGCCGCCTCCTTGAGGGCGTCGGCCGGCGCGCTCTTCTTGAGCACGACCTGGTCCACCATGTCGACGAAGACCGTGCGCTGGCCCGCCTCGTCCACGAACGTCGTGCCGTGGGCGTAGTCGAGCCCCTTGAGGAAGACGCCGACGAACGGCGTGTCCTTCTGCTTCGCCGCGAACCCGGGGTTGGCGGGAAGCTCGCCGACCTTGGCGAGCCAGAGGTCCATGGCCTCGGGCGAGGTGATGTACTTGAGGAACTTGACCGACGCCGCGAGCCTGGCGCCCTTGACCCCGGCGGTGATGCCGTGGGTCCAGAACGAGGCGTAGTTGCTCCTGATGCCGTGGTAGGAGGGCAGCTCCGCGACGGCCCAGTCGAGGTCCTTGACCGCGTTGAGCGTGGCGATCCTGAAGGAGCCGTCGATGTTCATCGCGGCCTTCTGCGACTTGAAGGCGGTGACGTCGTCGGTGGCGAAGTTGGGGTAGCCCACCTTGTCCTTTGTTATGCGGTCGGTGTACCACGTGAGCGCCGCGACCCCCTCGGGCGTGTTGTACGTGACCTTTCGGCCGTCGGCGCTGTACGGCGTGCCGCCGAACTGGCGGATGAGGACGTCGCGCAGCCAGTTGTGTCCCTGTCCGGTGGGCTGCATGGCGAGCCCGGCCTGGACCAGGTTGCCCTGGCCGTCGAACTTGGAAAGCTTCTTCGCCGTGGCCGTGAGCTCATCGAGGTCCTGCGGCGCCTTGCCCGGGTCGAGCCCCGCGTCCCGGAAGAGCTTCCTGTTCCACAGCAGCGCCAGGGTGCGAACCGCCGTCGGCACGGAGTAGTACTTGCCGTCGAACTGGACGCTCTCGGCGACGAACGGGAAGAAGCCGCTCTTGAAGCTGTCGGGGCTGAAGTCGGAGGGCGAGAGGGGCTGCAGGTAGCCCGACTTCACGTAGAGGGGCAGCCACCCGTAGAAGAGGTTGATGACGTCCGGGCCGGTCCCGGCCGGAAGCGAAGAGGCGACCTTCTGGTTGTAGTTCTCATAGGGGAAGGTCACCTGCTCGACCTTGATGTTCGGGTTGTCGGTCTGGAACTTCTGGATCAGCTGGTCGATCACCTGCACCTTGGACTCGTAGAAGTACTGCCAGTAGACGATCGAGACCGGCTGCTGGGCGGTCGCGGCGGGCTCCTGGGTCCCGGACGCGAACACGGCCGCCCCGGCGCAGAGAAGCGCCAGCAAGGCGAAGAGTCGTTTCATTGCCACCTCCTCGTGGACATCTGGGCGCGGCTCGGCGTGGGCCGGCGCCCCACCTGCCGAAGCATCGCGGACCGCGGCCTGTCGCACCGACAGGCCAATGTAGTCAAACATAAGCGACCGGCGGCCGCGCTTCAACAGAATTCCGCGGGTCGGGCGGCGGGCCCGGCTGCGGGCCCCGGCGCGCCCGGTTGCGGGCCCGGCTGCGAGCGCCCGCTCGATCGCGCTCGCGGTCCACACCAGGTCCTCCCGCAGCGTCCGGCCGCAGGGGCGGTCCTCGGGGCGCGCGTCGCCGCGGGACGCGAGAAAGCTGATCGCGCACCCGGCGTTGTAGAGGAGCGCACGGCCGCGCGGGACGGAGCGGCCGACCGCCGGCTCGTAGGCCGCGACGGCCGCCTCGAAGACGGTCTCCACCGGCCAGCAGAACAGCAGGTACCGGAAATCGTGGGCCCGGTCCGCCCAGGCAGCCTCGTCGTAGTCGAAGACGCCGCGCACGGCGAGCGTGGCGGGGTCGAACGCGAGGTTGTGGAAGCCCAGATCGCAGTGCACCAGCGCCCGATCCGCCTCGGCGACCGGCAGCGCCTCGTACGCGGCGAGGACCGCGTCGGCCCGCGCCGCGAGCTCGCGGTCACGGACGTGCCGCGGCAGCAGCTCGCGCGCCTCGGCCCGCGGGATGGGCCACAGCGGACGCCGCGGGAGCCAGCCGGCCGCGTCCGCGGCGCCGATGCGCGTGTGCTGCTCAGCCAGCATCGCGCCCACGCCGCGGCCGATCCGCGCCGCGAGCCCGGGGTCGCGCTCCGCGCGCCGATAGACCCCCTGCCCGTCCGCCGTGCCGGGCACGATCGTGCGGACGTCGAGCGAGCCGTCGGCCGCTTCGAGCACGACGCGGGGCGCTTCGAAGCGGCACCGCTCCGCGAGCAGGCGGAGAACCCGCCGCTCCGCGCTCATGCGCGAGACCGCCGCGGGCGTCGCTGCGATCCACGCGACGCGGTCTTCCGCGAGGCGGACGAGCCAGCGCTCGCCCCGCTTCTCGACCCGAAGCGGGCCAGGCGGCAGCGTCGCGCCGGCGCTGGCGAGCGCGGCGGCGGCCTCGGCGGGGGTCACGGGCTTTCCGCGGCGGCGAGGGCGCGCACGAAAGCGCCCCGGCCGATGCGCCCGACGGCACGGGCCGGAGTGAGATTCACAGTCCCGGTCCCGCCGGTTACGAGCACCAGCCGATCTACCAGGCGTACGCCTCGGGCGCCGCGGCGTTCCGCAGCGGACGCCCCTTGCCGACGGCGAACAGCGCGTCGAGCCGGCTCATGGTCTCGGCGGAGAGCTCGAGCTCGGCGGCGCGCTCCAGCCCCTCGAGGTGCTTGCACGCTGCGGATCCCGACGATGGTCGAATAGACGCCGGGATTGGCGAGCACCCACGCGATGGCGACGATGTGCTCCTTTTCGCCGAGCTCCCGGCAGATGCGGGCGAAGTCCTCGAGCTGCCGGTTCCCGCCGATCGGCATGCCGTACTCCTTTTCCACCTCCGCGGTGCGGCTGCCCTGCTCGCTGCGGCTCTTGCCGGTCAGCAGCCCGCCCGCGAGCGGCATGTAGGGCAGAACGCCGATCCCCAGGTCCCGGGCGGCGGGGATCACCTCCAGCTCCGGGTAGCGGCAGAGCAGGTTGTACATCGACTGCTCGGACACGATCCCGAGGTTTCCGCGCTGCTGCGCGATCATCTGGTACTTCGCGAGCCCCCAGCCCGGGAAGTTGCTGGTGCCGGCGTAGATGACGTCGCCCTTGCGCTGCAGCTGCTCGAAGGTGCCCCAGAACTCCTCTCCGCTGATCCTGCGATCGATGTGGTGCACCTGGTAGAGGTCGATGCGGTCGGTGGCCAGGCGCCGCAGGGAGTCCTCGACCTGCTTCCGCACCTTGTACAGCGAGATCCCGGCGCCCTCGTTGGGGCCCGCGGTCTTGCCCGTGGACCCGTACACCTTGGTGGCCAGCACGATGCGGTCGCGCCTGCCGCCGCCCTGCTTGAGCCACTCGCCGATGATCGTCTCCGTGGCGCCGAACCCGGCGGCCCTCCCGTACACGTTGGCGGTGTCGAAGAAGTTGATCCCCATCTCCAGCGCCCGGTCCATGATGCGGAACGCTTCGTCCTTGTCGGCGTGGACGGCGAAGTGCATCGTGCCGAGGCAGATTCGGCTGACGGTCACGTTGGCCCGCCCCATGCAGGCGTACTTCATCTGGAGTACCTCCTCCGTCGTCGGTCGTCGGCTCGCTGCCCGACGCCTCGGTCTCCCGACAACAATAGCGGACACGCCGGGTGCGAGGCAATTCCGGTCAGACGTCGAGGTTCCGCTCGAGGTACGAGGAGTAGTCGCGCGTCACCGGCTTGTAGGGCTTCTCGATGAGCTCGGAGGAGATCAGGAAGTCCGCCGTCGAGCGGTTGCACGCGGTCGGGATGTTGTAAAGCACCGAGATCCGCAGGAGCGCCTTGACGTCCACGTCGTGCGGGTGCGGCTGCATCGGGTCCCAGAAGAAGATGAGGATGTCCACCTGCCCGTCGGCGATCATCGCGCCGAGCTGCTGGTCTCCGCCGAAGGGCCCGGACTTGAGCCTGATCATCGGGTGCCCGAGAGGATGCTCGGCGTCGACCCGGCGGGAGAGCGCCTCTTCGACGAGCCTGCCCGTCGTGCCGGTGCAGATGAGCTGATGGCCCAGCAGCAGGCGCCAGTTCCAGTCCGCCCACTCGACCAGGTCCCGCTTGCAGTTATCGTGGGCCACGAGAGCGATCCGCTTGGTGATCTCCATCCCGCTCCTCCGGCAGCGGCTCCTGCCCTCCGCTCAGATCAGTGCGAAGACCCTGAACATCGCGCGGGCCACGGCCCTGATCGCGGCCGCGATCGGCAGCACATCGATCCTCGCGAACCACTCGAGCGCGATCCAGGCGAAGAGCAGCACGGGTCCGTACTTCAGGTAGAAGGCGGCCGCCGCGGGGTTGACGCGCGCGAGCAGGTAGGCCACCGGCCGATGCCCGTCCAGCGGAGGGAGGGGCAGGAGGTTGAAGAGACCCAGGCCCAGGTTGGTGAGGATCAGGGCCTCGAAAATCGACGCGGTCGCGCTTGCAGCCGTCCGCGACGGAAAGCGCACGAGAGACACCAGCGCCTTGAAGGCCGCGGTGAAGAGGACGGCCAGGACGAGGTTGGCGAGCGGTCCGGCGAGAGAGATCGCGATGTCGTCGCGCACCGGATGCCTGAGCCGCGAGCGGTCCACCATGACGGGCTTCCCCCAGCCGAAGCCTGCGACGACCAGCAGGATGAATCCCATCACGTCGATGTGGCGAAAAGGGTTCAGCGTGACGCGGCCCTCGTCGCGGGCGGTCGTGTCGCCGAGCCGCAGGGCCACCCAGGCGTGCGCGAACTCGTGGACCGTGAACCCCACGAGCGCGGCGAGGATGCCGCGCAGGAGATCCTGCGGAGAGAGGTCCAGCATCGTTTCCCCCGGGTCTGACTGCCCTCGTGCGGCGCGGCTCTACAGGCTCACGGGCTGCCCCGTCCGCGCCGATCGGTGAAGCGCGAGCACCGTCCTGAGGATCTCTCGGCTCAACCCCAGCGGCACCACCGGCTGCGCCCCGTCGAGGATGCACGCCTCCATCGCCTCGATCTCGCACAGGTACGGGTCCCTGCGGGCGAACCTGATCACCTTGTCCCTGCCGCTCACCGGCGTCACCGTCAGTCGGCTCGGCGCCCCGGCGAGCGCCGGCTTCCACGGCTCGCCGATCTCGATGCGGCCGCGCTCGCCGACGACGAACGCCGTGTGCAGCGACGGCGCGCGGAAGCCCACAAAGACGTGCGCGCTCGCGGCTCCGTTGAGCCGCATCTGGCCGCGGACCGACACGTCGACGCCGGTCTCGCCCGTCGTCTCCTGGGCCCACACGGATTCCGGCGCCTTTCCTCCGTTGAGAAACACCGAGAGGCTGACGGGATAGACCCCGACATCCCAGAGCGAGCCGCCCGAAACGTCGGCGCGCAGGCGTATGTTCGAGGCCTTCTCCGGAGGAAGATAGAAGCTGAAGGTGCTCGAAACGAGCTGCAGCGCCCCGATCTCGCCCCTGGCCACGAGGTCGCGCAGCCGCCGCATCTGGGGGTGGTGCAGGTACATGAAGGCCTCGAAGACCGTCCTCCCCGAAGCCGAGGCCGCGCGCTCCACCCGATCGAGCTCCTCGAGCGTCACGGTCATCGGCTTCTCGCACATCACGTGCTTGCCGGCCTGCAGCGCCTTGACGGTCCACTCCGCGTGCAGGGAGTTGGGGAGCGACACGTATACGGCGTCGACGTCGGGATCGAACAGCAGCTCCTCGTAGCTGCCGTACGCCCGAGGGATCCGGCGCTCGGCCGCGTACGCCTTTGCGCGGGCCCCGTCGCGGCTGGCCACCGCCAGCAGCTCGCCGCGACGCGACTTGCGCATCGGGCCGATCACCGCCTCGTTGATGTGGGCCGTCGACAGCAGCCCCCACGCCACTTTTTTCGCCATGCTTCGTCCCTTTCTCTTCAGCCCGCGGTCACGACCGCGATCGCGAAGCCGTCGTAGCCCTTGCTGCCCACGGTCTGGATCACCGTGCCGGCGAGGCGCGGCTCGCGCGCGACCGCTTCGTTGAATTGCCGCACTCCCCGCACGCCCGGGTCCGTGCTGTCGGGGTCGGCCACGGCCCCGTCACGGACGACGTTGTCGCCGACGATCAGGCTGCCGCGGCGGGCGAGCCTCACGGCCCAGGCGAGGTATTCTGCCATGCGCGGCCGGTCCGCGTCGATGAAGAACATGTCGAACGGCCCGCGCCCCTCGGACTCCAGTCGCGGCAGCGTCTCCAGCGCGGGCCCCACCATCACCTCGACCACGTCGGCGAGACCGGCTCGGGCGAGGTTTGCGCGGGCGACCTGGGCGTGTCGGGGATCGGCCTCGAGCGTGACCAGCCGCCCGCCTTGAGGCAGCGCCCGCGCGAGCCAGATCGTGCTGTAGCCGCCCAGCGTCCCGATCTCCAGGATCGAGCGCGCTCCGCACGCCAGCGCGAGCACGTGCAGGAGCTTGCCCTGCGGCGGCGAGACCTGGATGGCCGGGAGGCCGGCTTCGGCGCTGGCGCGCAGCGCAGCCTCCAGGCCGTCTCCGTGATCTACGAGCAGGTCGGTGATGTAGCGGTCGACTGCGGTCCAAAGCTCTCGGCTCATGGGTCCTCTCTTTCCTGCGGGGGCGGTGGGGTCGCCGGGTCCGCGACCAATATATTCATGTTCGTGCTACGATGGGGCGATGGAGACGCCCGGCGGCTACGAGCACGGCCTCTTCCGCGCCGCGCCCGACGAGGCCGGCCTGCGCGCCGACGTCTTCCTCTGCCTCAGGGCGCCCTTCCTCTCGCGCGCCCAGGTCAAGCGCATCATCCAGACCGGCGACGCGCTCGTGAACGGCCACCGGCTCGCCTCCTCCACCCGCCTGCGCGCCGGCGACGCGCTCGAGGTCCACTGGCGGCCGAGCGACGATTCCACGACGGCGCCCGAGCTGCGGGTTCTCTACGAGGACGGGTGCCTGCTCGCGGTCGACAAGCCCGCCGGCGTGCCGGTCCATCCCGTCGGCCGCAAGCAGGCGGGCTCGATCATCCAAGCGGTGCGCGAGCGCCTGGGCCGCGAGATCGCGTCGCGCCTCGCGCGCGGCGACCGGTCTTTCTACCCCGGCCTGGTCAACCGCCTGGACCTCTTCAGCAGCGGCGTCGTGCTGATCGGCAAGGACCGCGCGACCCTCGCGGCGCTGCACCGGGCGATCGGCGCCGGCGAGATCGGCAAGCGCTATCTCGCCGTGGTGCGCGGGCACGTCGAGCCGCCGGTCGGCGTGATCGACCTCGCGATCGGCCGCGACGACGGGTCGGCGGTGCGCATCCGCCGCGCCGCGAGGGCCGGCGGGCAGCCCGCCGTCACCGAGTACGAGACGCGGGAGCCCCTGCGCGGCGCCACGCTGCTCGACGCGTGGCCGAGGACGGGCAGGCAGCACCAGATCCGCGTACACTTCGCATCGCTCGGCCACCCGGTATGGGGCGACCTCATCTACCAGGACGAGGCGCTGTTCCTGCGCTACTGTGCCAACGGCTGCCGCCTGGACCCGGACCTGCCGCCCCGGCACGCGCTCCACTGCGAGAGCATGCAATTCGCCCATCCCAGCGGCGGCCAACGCATCGAGATCGCCGCGCCCATCCCGGAGGACTTCGCGCGCATCGTCGAAGCGCTGCGATAGGCTCGCGGCACCTCCGCGCTCGTCGACGGGAAGCACCGAGACGGGGTCGCGCGGGAGGCTCAGCGCACGAGCGCGGCGAAGCGGTCGGTCGCCCGCACGAGCTCGCCGGCGATGCCGCTGTGGCCGGCCGCGTGGCCGGCATCGTCCACGACGACGAGCTCGGCGCCGGGCCACGCGCGCGCGAGCTCCCAGGCGTTCGCGAGCGGCGCCTGCAGATCGAAGCGCCCGTTCACCAGGACCCCCGGGATGCCGGCCAGCGCGCCAGCGGCGCGCAGGAGGCTCCCGTCCTCGAGAAAGGCCCCGGCGCGCACGTAGTGCGTCACTAGGCGCGCAAAGCCCAGCGTGAACAGCGGGTCCCTGAAGCGCGCCGCGAGCCCTGTCGACGGGGGCCACTCCGGCGTCGCGGACTCCCAGAGGCACCAGGCTTCGGCCGCCCGCCGGCGGACTTCCGCGTCCGGATCGTTCAGGAGCTTGTGGTACGCCTCCACGACGTCGCCGTCGCGCTCGCCCGGCGGAAGCGATGCGCGCAGCCTGTGCCACTGCTCCGGAAAGAGGACGGCCACTCCCCCGCGGAAGAGCCAGTCGAACTCGCATCTCCTTCCGGTCGTGACGCCAAAGAGGACCATCTCCGTGACGCGGTCGCGGTGCGCCTCAGCGTAGGCAAGCGCCAGCGTGCTGCCCCAGGAGCCCGCCCAGGACCAGCCACCGCTCGATCCCGAGATGCCGGCGCAGCAGCTCCATGTCCGCCACGAGGTGGGCCGTCGTGTTCGCCGAGAGGTCGGTTCCCGGCGAGCCCGCGTGCGGCAGGCTGCGGCCCGAGTTGCGCTGGTCGAAGAGCACGATGCGGTAGGCGGCGGGATCGAAGAACCTGCCGAACCAGGGCGAGCAGCCCGACCCGGGACCGCCGTGAACCGCGACGGCCGGCTTCGCGCGCGGGTTGCCGCACGTCTCCCAGTAGACATGGTTCCCCTGGCCGACGTCCAGAAGGCCGTGCGCGTACGGCTCGATCTCCGGGTAGATATTCGCCATGGCCGCCTCCGCGCGCCTCGAGCCCGGGCTCCGTGCGCGCCCTCCGCAGCGCGCCCTCGCGGCCGCGCCTGGTATCGCCTCCGGTGAACCCGATTGCCTTTTGGTTTCGCGGTCAACCGGACGGAGGCCCTGCGCCGAGGCAAGGGCCTCCTCGTCCGGCTGTCCATTATCGCTTCGAGAGCTGGTCGACCTCGGTCATCTCGCTTTCAGAGAGCTTCCACGCGGCCGCGGCGACGTTCGCGTCCACCTGCTCCGGTTTCGTCGCCCCCGCGATGACGCTCGGCACGACGCGGTGGCTCGCGAGCCATCCGATCGCGAGCTCGAGGAGGCTGCGGCCGCGCTGTCGGGCGAAGGCTTCGAGCTTTTCGGCGAGGTCGAGGTTCGCGTCAGTGAGCCAGCGCTCAGCCGCGGCTTTTTCCGCGAGGCGCGTGCCCTGCGGCACGGCCTGGCCGCGGCGGTACTTGCCGGTCAGCAGCCCGCTCGCGAGCGGAAAGTAAGGCAGCACGCCCAGCCCGAAGCGCTCGGCCGCGGGCACGAGCTCCTGCTCCGCCGCGCGGTGGACGAGGCTCCACTGGTTCTGCGCCGAAACGAACGGCGTGAGGTGCTCGTAGCGCGCGATGCAGTCCGCCTCTGCCGCCTGCCACCCGGCGAAATTGGAGTGGCCGATGTAGCGCACCTTTCCCTGGCGCACGAGGTCGTCGAGCGCCCGCATCGTCTCGAGGATCGGCGTGCGCGGATCGGGGTGGTGCAGCTGGTACAGGTCGATGGTGTCGGTGCCGAGACGGCGCAGCGAGTCCTCGACCGCGCGCATCACCCAGCGCCGGGACCCACCCGACATCATGGGCCCGTCGCCCATTTTGCTGCTGAACTTGGTCGCAATCACGACCTCGCCGCGCCTGCCCTTGAGCGCGGCTCCGAGCAGCTGCTCGGAGCGCCCCTCCCCGCCGTAGACGTCGGCGGTGTCGAAAAAGTTGATCCCGAGATCGAGGCAGCGGTTCACGACCGCCCTCGTGGCGTCGGCGTCGAGGCGCCGCCCGAAGTTGTTGCAGCCGAGCCCGACGACTGAGACCTGCAGGCCCGAGCCGCCGATGTTGCGGTATTCCATGGTTTACCCCCGCACGAGTATCGCGACGGCGCGCAGCTCGCGGCAAGCCGCCCCTATCGGACGAGAGGGGTCGAGGCGCCCTCGAGCTCGATGCCCTGGATCGAAGCCTTGCCGACCAGGATCCGCATGTACTGCCGGACCGCAAGGTTCCAGGCCCGGTCGCGGAGGTATCCGGCGACCTGTTCCCGCGCCATTTCGTACGAAAGCGGCCGCCCGCGGCTCGCCCGGTCGAGGCGGATCACGTGGAACCCGAACCGCGTCTCGACAGGCTGGCGGCAGGTCTCGCCCGGCCGGAGCGTATACAGGCACGCCTCGAGCTCCGGCGTCGTCTGCCCCCGCGTGATCTGGCCGAGCGCGCCTCCCTGCTCCGCGGTCGCGGAGTCCGCGGAGCGCTCCTTTGCCAGGCGCGCGAACGCCTCGGGGTCGCGCTCGAGCTCGCGCAGCGTGGCCTCCGCCGCGGCGCGCGCCCCTGCCCGGGCCTGGTCGTCCGCGGGAGGCGCGGGAAAGAGGATGTGCGAGGCTTCGAAGATGTCCGGGCTGCGGAACCGGTCGGGGTTGGCTGCGAAGGTGCGGCGGCACGTCTCGTCGTCCGCCTCGGGAGCTCTGACCTCGCGCTCGAGGAGCCGGTTGATGACCCGCTCCTCGGGGGTGACGGCGGGTTCCGGCACGGGTTCCGCCTCGACGCCGAGGGCGGCGGCCTCCTGCAGCAGCAGCTCCCGGAGCACGAGCGCCACCGACGCCTCGCGCGTGGCCTCCTCGAGCGTCGCGGCGGGGTGGTACTGCACCTCGCGCGCGACGTCGCGGTCGGAGATGACCCTGCCGTTGACCGTGATCATGCGGGCATGCCGCGCCTCGCGCGCGCGGGCACCCGCCTTCGAACCACCTGGTACATGCGGCCCAGGTACCAGACGGGGGCGCTCCAGATGTGCACCAGCCTGCTGAGCGGCCAGATCAGGAAGAACGTGAAGCCGAGGAATATGTGCACCTTGTACACCCACAGCACCCCCGAGAGGAGCGACACCGGGTCGGGCTGGAAGTAGACGATGGACTGCACGTAGGCGACGAGCCTGAGGAAGACCGCGCCGTCGAGGTGCTGCGCGGAGATCGGCACCGTGGCGAGTCCGAAGGTGAGCTGCACCCACACCAGGAGCACGGCCACGATGTCCATGACGCCGCTGGTCCGGCGGATGCGCGCATCGAAGAGCCGGCGATGGACGAGCATCGTGAGCCCCACCCAGGCGACGATGCCCGCGGTCCCGCCGACCACGATCGCCAGGAGCTGGTGGGCCGTGACGCTCACGCCGAGCACCTTGAGGACCACCTCGGGCGTGAGGAAGCCGACGAAATGGCCCGCCAGCACGACGAGCACGCCGAAGTGGAAGAGGGAGCTTCCGACCACGAGCTGGCGCCTGCGCAGGAGCTGGCTCGAGCCGCTGCGCCAGGAGTACTGGCCGCGGTTGAAGCGGATGATTCCCCCGCCGATGAAGATCGAGAGCGCCACGTACGGGTAATAGCCGAACACGAGGCTGTCGAGAAAGGCGATCACGGCTTGCCCCCTTTCGTTCGGTGGGATCGCGCCAGCTTGCGCTGCTCAAGCGCCGCCGCAAGCACCACGGGGTCCTCCTGCCACTGCCGGTCGAGAGCGGCCGGGTCGTTGCCGTCGAGATCGGCCTCCCGCTCGAGGTCGCCGAGGTCGCGCGGATCAGGCTCGGCCGCCGCAAGCTTCTCGAGCGCCGCGAGCACGGGCGCATACGGGCTCCCGCGCTTCTCGAGCCTGCGCGCCAGGGCGGAAATGACGGCGACCGGCTCGCCGAGCTCGCGCCGGGCCTGCTCCAGCGGCAGCAGCGAGAGGTACTCCAGGTACAGCGGGAGATAGTCCGGCAGCTCCCTCGCTGCGATCTCCAGCCCGTGCGCCCGGTAGCGCTCGACGAGCTCGACCATCATCCCTCCCCGGTCGCGCGACTCCCCGTAGAGGTGCTCGAACAGATAAAGGGAGAAATGGCGCGCGCGGTCGAAGAGGTCGACGTAGCGTTCCTGCAGCTCGTAGAGATCGCGGTTGGCGAGCTCCGAGATGAGGGGAGCGATCGCCGCCCGCTCGTCCTCAGCGAGCAGCGCCTCGCGGTCGAGGGCCTCCCGCATCTCGGACGCCGACGCCCTGAGCTCCTCCGTGGGATACGTGAGAAGCGCGGAGAGCGCGCGCAGCGTCGCGGTCACGTCTCGCCCTCCCGGGCCGGCGCGCCGCCCGTCAGCCCGCCCGAGGCGCACCCTCCCCCGAAGCTGAAGCCGCAGCCGCCCCGCAGCGCGTAGGCGTCCTCGGTCAGCTCGCGGTGGGCCGTGGGGATGACGTAACGGTCCTCGTAGTTGGCGATGGCCATGAGGACGAACATCTCTTCCATGCTTTCGGCGCTCATGCCGACTTTCGCGGGCACCGCGTGGTCGAGAACGCCTTCGATGTTCCTGCGCCTCATGTAGGAGCGCGTCGCGAGCATCCGCCTGAGCGCGAGCACGACCGGCTCCTCCCTGCCCCCGGTGAGCAGGTTCGCCAGGTAGCGGACGGGGATCCTGAGGCTCTCGACGTCGGGGATGATGTCCGACCGGTCGACGAAGCCGTTGGCCACCGCGGCCTGCACCGGGGACAGCGGCGGCACGTACCACACCATCGGGAGCGTCCGGTACTCCGGGTGCAGCGGGAAGGCGACGCGCCAGTCCATGGCCATCTTGTAGACCGGCGAATTGCGCGCCGCCTCGATCCAGGCGGACGGCACGCCGTCGGCGAGCGCCTGCCGCTCGACGTCGGGGTCCGAGGGATCGAGGAACACGGAGAGCTGCGCCTCGTAGAGGTCCTCGAGGCTCTCAGCGCTCGAGGCCTCCTTGATCCGGTCGGCGTCGTAAAGGAGCACGCCGAGGTAACGGATGCGGCCGACGCAGGTCTCCGAGCACACCGTCGGCAGACCGGCCTCGATGCGGGGATAGCAGAAGATGCACTTCTCCGATTTGCCGGTCTTCCAGTTGTAGTAGACCTTCTTGTAGGGGCAGCCGCTCACGCACATGCGCCAGCCGCGGCACTTGTCCTGGTCGATCAGGACGATGCCGTCCTCTTCGCGCTTGTAGATCGCGCCCGTGGGGCACGAGGCGACGCAGGACGGGTTCAGGCAGTGCTCGCACAGCCGGGGCAGGTACATCATAAAGGTGTTCTCGAACTGCCCGTAGATCTCCTTCTGCACCTGCTCGAAGTTGCGGTCCCTGCTCCGCTTGGAGAACTCCCCTCCCAGGATCTCCTCCCAGTTGGGCCCCCATTCGATCTTCTCCATGCGCTCGCCTGTGATCACGCTCACCGGCCTGGCGACCGGGGTCGTGCGCGATTCGGGGGCCGCCTGCAGGTGCTCGTACTCATAGGTGAACGGCTCGTAGTAGTCGTCGATCTCCGGCATGTGGGGGTTGCCGAAGACCTTGGCGAGCAGTCGCCACTTGCCGCCCTGGGTCGGCTTGATCGCGCCGTTGCTTACGCGCTGCCAGCCGCCGTACCAGCGCCGCTGGTTCTCCCAGTCCTTGGGGTAGCCGATGCCGGGCTTGGTCTCGACGTTGTTGAACCAGGCGTACTCCATGCCCTCGCGCGAGGTCCACACGTTTTTGCAGGTGACCGAGCAGGTGTGGCACCCGATGCACTTGTCCAGGTTCATCACCATGCCGATCTGGGCGCGCACCTTCATGCGTGTGCTCCTTTCACGGGCGGCCTGCCCCCGGCGGCCGGCTCGTCCATCCAGTCCACCTTTTCGAGCTTGCGCACGATGACGAACTCGTCCCGGTTGGAGCCCACCGTCCCGTAGTAGTTCAACCCGTAGGCGAGCTGCGCGTACCCGCCGATCATGTGGGTCGGTTTGACGAGCGTCCGCGTCACGGAGTTGTGGATGCCGCCCCTGTTGCCGGTGATCGCGCTGCCGGGGGTGTTCACGATCTTCTCCTGGGCGTGGTACATCATCGCCGTCCCCTCTTTCACGCGCTGGCTCACGACGGCGCGGGCGACCAGCGAGCCGTTGCAGTTGAAGACCTCGATCCAGTCATTGTCCACGAGCGAGGCGCGCCTGGCGTCCGCCTCGCTGATCCAGACGATGGGCCCTCCCCGCGACAGCGTGAGCATCATCAGGTTGTCGGAGTAGGTGCTGTGAATGCCCCACTTCTGGTGAGGGGTGAGGAAGTTCAGCACCACGTGAGGCTGGCCGTTGTCCAGGATCTTCTCCGCGGGCCGGATCGTCCTGGTGTCCACGGGGGGCTTGTACACGCACAGCGCCTCGCCAAAGGCGCGCATCCAGAGGTGGTCCTGGTAGAGCTCCTGGCGTCCGGTGACGGTCCGCCAGGGGATCAGCTCGTGCACGTTGGTATAGCCGGCGTTGTAGGTGGTCTCCTCCGAGTCGATGCCGCTCCAGATGGGCGAGGTGATCGTGCGGCGCGGCTGCGCCACGATGTCGGTGAACCGCGCGCGCTCCTCCTCCCGGCCGAGCGCGAGGTGCGCGTGCTCCCGGCCGGTACGCACGGAAAGCGACTTCCAGGCGCGAACCGCCACCGCGCCGTTGGTCTCGGGCGCAAGCGCCATCACGGTCTCGCACGCGTCGACTTCGCTCACTATGCGCGGGAGCCCCTGCGTGACTCCTGGCTCCGTGACGGCGCCGTTCAGCCGCTTGAGATGCTCCACCTCCTCCTCGGTCTTCCATGCGATGCCCTTGCCGCCGTTTCCGACCTTGCTCATCAGCGGCCCGAGGGCCGTGAACATCCTCCCGACGTTGGGATAGTCGCGGGAAACCACGGTCATCGCCTGCGTGGTCTTTCCCGGGACCGGCTCGCA
Organism: uncultured Spirochaetota bacterium; assembly: GCA_963734495.1. GTDB lineage: Bacteria > Spirochaetota > Spirochaetia > SZUA-6 > CAVTHK01 > CAVTHK01. The sequence goes on along the minus strand of CAVTHK010000017.1, from coordinate 12,637 downwards.
CTCGCCCTTCTTCCAGTCCTTGACGTCAAGCGCCTGGCCCAGCTCCGCCGGGCTGTCGTGCATGATGGGCGTGAGCACGATGTCCTTTTCGACGCCGAGCACTCCGTGCGCCACCTCGGAGAACTTTGCCGCGATCCCGCGGAAGATCGCCCAGTCCGTCCGGCTCTCCCACACCGGGTCGACGGCGGCCGAGAGCGGGTGGATAAAGGTGTGCATGTCCGTGGTGTTCAGGTCGTTCTTCTCGTACCAGGTCGCGGTGGGCAGCACGATGTCGGAGTACAGGCAGGTGGTGGACATGCGGAAGTCCAGCGTCACCACAAGGTCCAGCTTGCCCTGCGGAGCCTCGTCACGCCAGACCACCTCGCGGTGCTGTTCGCGGCCCGCGGCGCCGAGGTCCTCGCCGAGGATGCTGCTCTGCGTCCCGAGAAAATGCTTGAGGAAGTACTCGTGCCCCTTGCCGCTCGAGCCCAGGATGTTCGAGCGCCAGACGAACATGTTGCGCGGGAAGTTCGCCGGGTCGTCGGGGTCCTCGAACGCGAAGCGCAGCTCCCCGCTCTTGAGGCGTTTCGTCACGTAAGCCGCCGGCTCTTCGCCCGCTGCTTCGGCCGCCCGGGCCACCTCCAGCGGGTTGCGGGCGAGCTGCGGCGCGGCCGGCAGCCACCCCATGCGAACGGAGCGCACGTTGTAGTCGACGAGGCTCCCGCCCCAGTCGCCGTCGGGGGCGGTCGGCGAGAGGATCTCGGCGGGGGTCACGGTCTCGTAGCGCCACTGGTCGGCGTGGAAGTAGAAGAAGGACGTGCCGTTCATATGACGCGGCGGCCGGTACCAGTCGGTCGCGAACGCGAGCGTCGCCCATCCGGTCTGCGGCCGCACCTTTTCCTGGCCGACGTAGTGCGACCAGCCTCCGCCCGGCTTCCCGACGCAACCGCAGAGGACCAGCATGTTGATGATCCCGCGGTAGGCCATGTCGCTGTTGAACCAGTGGTTGATGCCGGCGCCGAGGATGACCATCGACTTGCCTTTGGTCTTCTCGGCCGTCTCCGCGAACTGCCGCGCCGTCGCGATCACGAGGCGGCGATCGACGCCGGTGATCCGCTCCTGCCACGCCGGCGTGTACGGGACGTCGTCGTCGTAGGTCGCGGCGGCCCACTGCCCGCCGAGCCCGCGGTCGACACCGTAATTGGCCGCCAGCAGGTCGAAAACGGTGGCGACAAGAACCTCGCCCTCGCGCGTGGCGACCTTTGCCGCGGGCACGCTGCGCACCAGGACCTCGGGGTGATCTGTCCCGGCGAAATGGTCGCTGCCCCGGCTGCCGAAGTACGGGAACGCCACCGGAAGCACCTCGTGCGGACGGTCGAGCGTCGTCAACGAGAGCTTCACCGTCGCGCCGGTCCTGCCTTCCTTCTCCTCGAGGTTCCATTTCCCCTCTTCGCCCCAGCGGAACCCGATCGAGCCTTGCGGCGCGACGACGCGGCCGGACACTCTCGTCCCAGGCCACGGTCTTCCAGTCGGGGTTGTTGCGCTCGCCGAGGGAATCCGCGAAGTCGCTCGCCCGAAGGAAGCGTTCGGGGACGAACGAGTCCCCCTTGCCCCTGCGGGCGAGGCGCACGAGGAACGGGAGGTCGCTGTACCTGCGGCAGTAGTCGGTGAAGTACTCGCTTCGCCGCCTGACATGGAACTCGGTGAGGATCACGTGGCCCATCGCCATCGCGAGGGCCGAGTCGGTCCCGGCCTTGGGGTGCAGCCAGATGTCGGCGAACTTCGAGGCCTCGCTGTAGTCGGGGGAGACCACGACGCTCTGCGTCCCCTTGTAGCGGGCCTCGGTGTAGAAGTGAGCATCGGGCGTGCGGGTCTGGGGCACGTTGGAGCCCCAGAGGATCAGGAACATGGCGTTGTACCAGTCGGCGCTCTCGGGCACGTCGGTCTGCTCGCCCCAGGTCTGCGGCGAGCTCGGGGGCAGGTCGCAGTACCAGTCGTAGAACGAGAGCGCGGCGCCGCCGATGAGAGAGAGGTAGCGCATCCCGGACGCGTGGGAGATCATCGACATCGCGGGGATCGGCGAGAACCCGCAGATCCGGTCCGGCCCGTACTTCCTCACCGTGTACACGTTGGCCGCGGCGATGATCTCGTTGACCTCTTCCCAGGTCGAGCGGACGAAGCCGCCCAGGCCGCGCACCGACTGATAGGAGCGCCGCCGCTCGGCGTCCTCGACGATTCCCGCCCACGCATCGACGGGCGGCCGGCTCGCTCTCGCCTCGCGCCACATCCGCAGCAGCCGCCCGCGCACCATCGGGTACTTGAGGCGGTTGCCGCTGTAGAGGTACCAGGAGTAGCTCGCGCCGCGCGAGCACCCGCGCGGCTCGTGGTCGGGCATCTCCGGCCGCGTGCGCGGGTAGTCGGTCTGCTGGGTCTCCCAGGTGACGATGCCGCCCTTGACGTAGATCTTCCAGCTGCACCCTCCGGTGCAGTTGACCCCGTGCGTGGAGCGCACGACCTTGTCGTGCTGCCAGCGGTTGCGGTAGCCCTCCTCCCAGGCGCGGCTCTCGGTGGTCACCACGCCGTGCCCATCGGAGAACGAGCCGGCCCTCTTTCTGAAGAACAGGAGCGTGTCCGTGAAATGGCTCATCGCGACCTCTCTCGCGCTGGGATCGGAATTTCCTTTTCGAGGTAAGGAACGAGTGGATCGGGTCGGGTTCGCGAGCGGACAGTCGAAGCGGGATTCGCGTTCGTCCGGCTGGCTCCGGGCGACTCAGTCACTGGTTGCTCCCAGAGGGTTTATTGCACCAGCTTAATGACGGCCGTCGGTGGAGTCAAAGCCTGATCACTGCGTGCAACCAAAGCCTTAGAAAACTGGTCATGATAGTGCTCGGCGACGCGGGCGGTGATCCCGCTGTCGGCCGATCGGGCCGGACGAGCGCACACGCAGAGGGGGCACCAGCATGATCGAGCAGGAAAACAAGGTGAAGGCCGGCGCGGCAAAGCCTGGCACGCCGCCATGGCTCGCCGCCATGAAGCCGTTCGAAGCCGCGGACCGGAAGAGAGCGCTGGGACAGCTGTTGAACACTCTCCTGCCATATGCCGCGCTCTGGGTGGCGATGATCGCGACCGTCCGCCGCGGCCTGCCCTACTGGGTGACCCTCGCGCTGGCCGCCGTGGCCGCCGCCTTTCTCGTCCGCGTGTTCATCTTCTTTCACGACTGCTGCCACGGCTCTTTCTTCCGCTCTTCCAGGGCGAACACGGCGCTGGGCACCGTCCTGGGGATCCTCACGTTCACCCCCTATGCGGGGTTCCGCTACACGCACGGCGTCCACCACTCGACCGCCGGGGACCTGGACAGGCGCGGCATCGGAGACGTCTGGACGATGACCGTCGCCGAGTATCGCGCCGCCCCCCTGCGGACGCGCCTCGCCTACAGGCTGTTCCGCAACCCGTTCGTCATGTTCCTCCTGGGACCCATCGGTACGTTCTTCATCGCGAACCGGGTGCCCAAGAAAGGGGTCGGTGCGAAGCAGGTCCGCAGCGTCATGCTCACCAACGCGGGCGTGCTCCTGTTCGCGGCCGCGATCGGCTTCTCGTTCGGCTGGCTCACCTACCTCGAGATCCAGGTGCCGATCATGATCATCGGCGGCATGGGCGGGATCTGGCTCTTCTACGTGCAGCACCAGTTCGACCCCTCCTACTGGGCGAGGCACGAGCAGTGGGGCTCCATCGAGGCCGCGCTCCAGGGCAGCTCCTACTACCGGCTGCCGAAAGTCCTGCAGTGGGTGAGCGGCAACATCGGGCTGCACCACGTGCACCACCTCAGGCCGCGCATTCCCAACTACCACCTGCAGCGATGCCTCGACGCGATCCCGGAGCTGCAGCTGCCCGACTGTCTCACCATCGGGCGGAGCCTCAAGTCGGTCTTCCTGAACCTCTGGGACGAGGACAAGGGGACCCTGATCAGCTTCGGCCAGCTGCGCCGTGCGGTCGCCGCCGCCGGCGCGGCGGGCCCCGGGCGGTAAGGAGGAGCGTACCGCGCCGCGACAGGAGCGCCCGGGGTTGCCCGCGCATCTCGCGACGGCTTAAGCTTAAGCCGGGCGGGCGCTGCGGACGGCGCCCCGGTGACGGAGGACCGCGGGGATGCGGGTGCTCCTGGTCGAGGACGACAAGAAGATCGCCAGCTTCGTGGGGGAGGGTCTGCGGCGGGCGGGGTTCGCCGTCGACCCGGTCGACAACGGCGAGGACGGGCTGTCGATGGCGCGCGTGAACGCGTACGACGCGATGATCGTGGACATCCTGCTCCCCGGGATGGACGGCATCGCCATGATCGGGCAGCTGCGCGGCCGCGGCAACTCCACTCCCGTGCTCATCCTGAGCGCGCTGCAGTCCGTCGACGACAAGGTCCGCGGCTTCCGCTCCGGCGGCGACGACTACCTGACCAAGCCCTTCTCGTTCTCCGAGCTGCTCGTGCGCCTCGAGGCCCTGATGCGCAGGGCCGGCCGCGCGCCCGCGGCGATGCGGCTCGACGTGGGCGACCTCTCGATGGACCTGCTCACGCGCGAAGTCAAGCGCGCGGGGCGCGGCCTCGACCTCCAGCCCAAGGAGTTCGCCCTCCTCGAATACCTGATGCGCGCCTCGCCGCACGTCGTCTCCAAGACGATGATCCTCGAGCACGTGTGGGACTACCACTTCGACCCGCAGAGCGGCGTCGTGGACGTGCTGATCCATCGGCTGCGGCGCAAGGTCGACCAGGACTTCGAGCCGAAGCTCCTGCAGACGGTGCGCGGTGTCGGATATGCGCTCAAGGTCCCTTGACCTCCGCGTGACGGCGTTCTTCTCCGCCATCTTCGTGGCGGGAACGCTGGCCCTCTTCGCCGCGACCTACCTGATCCTGGACGCCTCGGTCGCCCGGGAGGAGAGCGACACCCTGCAGGCGCGGCTGCTCGAAGTCGAGGCGCTGTACAAGACCGGCGGCATCGAGTTGGTGAGGAGCGGGATCTCCACGGAGACCGACCTCGTCGGCGACTGGCACTTCTTTGTGCGGTTCGCCGACGCGGGCAACCGCACGCTCTCCGTGCTCGCCTCCGATCTCTGGCGCAGCCCCGCGCAGGCCGCCCTCGAGCACGACGCCACGCCGGATACGACGCCGTTCCGCAGGCTCGCGCTCCCGCGCGGAAACGGCGGGCTGCTGGTCGCCACGCGGGTGCTCGACGACGGCACCGTCCTCCAGGTCGCGGTCGACGCGGCGGTCCGGGACAGGATTGTCCTGCGGTTCCGCAGGGCGTTCCTGATGGTCAGCGTCCCCACCCTGATCGTGAGCTTCGCCGGCGGCCTCTACTTCGCCATGGGGGCCCTGAGCCCGGTGCGGCGCCTCATCCAGACCACACGCCGGATCATCGAGACGGGGAGCCTGGAGGCCAGGATCCCCGCCCCGCGCGTGAACGACGAGCTCGGCCAGCTCGTCGGGCTCTTCAATACGATGCTCGAGAAGATCGAGTCGCTCGTCAGGGGCATGCGCGGCGCGCTGGACAACGTGGCGCACGACCTGCGCACGCCGCTCACGCGCCTGCGGGCCGCAGCCGAAGTCGCGCTGCAGGAGCCGCAGGAGCCTCAGCGGTGGCGCCTCGGCCTGGCCGAGTGCATCGAGCAGAGCGGGGAGCTCCTGGCCTTTATCCGCAAGCTCATGGACATCTCCGAGGCCGAGACCGGGGCGATGCGCCTCGAGTCGAAGGAGCAGGACCTGGCGCCGATCATCGCCGACCTGGCGGAGCTGTACGGGTACGTCGCGGACGAAAAGGGCATCGCCATCCGCGTGATCATGCCCCCGACTCTTCCGGCGGTCGTCGACGCATCGCGGGTCCGCCAGGTGATGGCGAATCTTCTCGACAATGCCGTGAAATACACGCCCCGCGGCGGCGGCTCGATCGAGGTCCGAGCCCGTCCCGAGGACGGGGAGATCGTGATCGAAGTCGAGGACACCGGCATCGGAATCGCGCCCGACGAGATCGGCCGCATCTGGGACCGTCTGTTCCGCGGCCGCCACAGCCGTGTCGAGCCCGGCCTGGGCCTCGGGCTGAACCTCGTCAAGGCCGTGGTCGCCGCTCACGGCGGCTCCGTCGACGTGCGCAGCACGCTCGGGCGGGGGTCGACGTTCATCGTGCGGCTGCCGGCCGGCATCCCGGCGGCCCGCGAGCGGCTCTGAGCGCCCAGCCTTTCAAACTGTTAAGCCTGCGGTAAGTCGCGCGAAAGCGCGCCTGCCTACACTCGACCGAAAGGGTCGGCGGGGCCGGCGATCACGCCGGCGGGCCGCCGCCCGAGCCGCCGCGCGGCTTCGAAGCGCGAGTGAGGTCGGCTGTGATGAACGAACGCGGAATCCTCTCCATACCGATGCGGCAGCTCCTGCAGCAGCTTGATACCAGCCGCGACGGACTGAGCGCTGCCGAGGCCGCGAGGCGCCTGCGGCGCAAGGGGCCCAACGAGGTCGTCTCACGCCCCGCGGGCGCCGCGGGCAGGGTGATCGCCTGCTTCTGGGGGCCGCTCCCCTGGACGATCGAGCTGGCCGCCGTGCTCTGCGCCGTCTCCGCGCAGTGGGCCGAGCTGGCGGTCATCGCCGCTCTTCTCGCCGCGAACGCGGCCGCCGCCCTGTGGGTGCAGCGGCAGGTATCGGCGGCGTTCCGCTTCCTCGACTCGCAGGCGTCGGTCCGGGCGCGTGTCCTCCGGGACGGGGAGTGGCGCGTCGTGCCCGCGCGCGAGCTGGTGCCCGGCGACGTGGTGAGCCTGCGGCTCGGCGACGTCGTCCCCGCGGATGCGCGGCTGCTCGAGGGAGACCCGCTGAGCCTGGAGCAGGCAGCCCTGACAGGCCAGTCCTCGCCGGTCGACGCGGCGAGCGGAAGCACCGTCTACGCGGGCTCGGTGGTGCGGCAGGGGGAGACCGAAGCCGTCGTGTTCGCGACCGGCGCCGACTGCCGCGCCGGCCGCCCCGCGATGCTGGTGAGCGAGACGGACACGACCGGCCGGCTGCAGAAGGCCGCGGTGAGGGCGGGCGACGCGCTGGCCGCCGCGGCTCTGCTCGTCGTGATCGTGCTCCTCGCGGCGGCCCTCTTCCGGGGTGAGCCGATGCTCCCGGTCACCCGGCTGGCCCTCGTCCTCAGCGTCGTCGCCATCCCGATCACGCTGCCGCGGATTCTGTCCGCCACGATGGCGGCGGGCGCGCGCAGGCTGGCCGGGCTGGGGGCGGTGCTCACCCGGCCGGGCGCGGTGGACGACCTCGCGGGCATCGACGTCCTGTGGGCGGACAAGCAGGGAACGCTCACGGAGGACCGCGCCGGCCTCGGCGAGCCGCTGCCCGTCGGCGGCGCAACGCAGGAGGACGTGCTCGAAGCCGCGGCCCTCGCCTGCGACGAGGGGGCGCGGGACCCGGTGGACGCGGCTCTCCTCGAGCGGTCGGGGGCGGCCCGCGGGGGCCGCGAGGTCCGCGTCCTGCGCGTGCTCCCATTCGACCGCGAGCGGCACCGCCTCGAAGCGACGGTCGCCGCGCCGGGAGGGGCAGGCGCTTTCCGCGTCTCGAGGGGGGCGCCGCACGCGGTTCTCGCGCTCGCCGAGAACGGGCCGGCGCTGGAGCCCGAAGTCGAGCGGGCCGTCCGGCGCTTCGCAGCCGGCGGCTACCGCTCGCTGGGAGTCGCCCGGACGGACGAGAGCGGACGATGGCGCTTCCTGGGGGTTCTTCCGGTGATCGAGCCGCCCCGCGAGGAAGCGCGCGAGGCGCTGGCCGCCGCCCGGTCGATGGGCGTCCAGGTCAGGATGGTGTGCGGCGATCCGCCGCCCATCGCGCGCGAGATTGCACGCCGCCTCGGCATGGGCGACAGGATCCTCGATGCCGCGGCCATGCTCCCGGAGGGGCGGGAGGGCGACGGTGTCGAGGAAGCCGTCGAGCACGCGGACGGCGTCGCGGCCGCACTGCCCGAGCACAAGACGCGGATCGTCGACATCCTGCGTCGCCGCGGACACACGGTCGGCGTCACGGGCGAAACGGTCACGGATGCGCCTGCCATCAAGAGGGCCGACGTCGGGATCTCAGTCGCGGGAGCGAGCGATGCGGCCCGCGTCGCCTCCAGGGTCGTGCTGACGAGGCCGGGCCTCTCGCCCATCGTCGCCGCCGTCAGGGAGGCGCGCGCCATCATCAGCCGCATCGAGGGCTACACGCTCTACCGGGTCGCCGAAACCGTCCGCATCCTCCTGTTCGTCGCGCTCGCGATCCTGTGCCTCGATTTCTACCCGGTGAGCGCGGCGGCGCTCGCGCTGCTCGCGCTGCTGAACGAAGCGGTGATGCTGGCCGCGGCGCGGGACCGCGCGCCCGAGGCGCCTCGGCCCCAGAGAGGTGACCTCAACGTGATCCTCGGCGTCGCGGCGGCGCTCGGGCTCGCGGGCGTCGTGTCGACCCTCGCCCTCGTCTTCATCGCCGGGCATCTCTACCACGTGAGCCCGGATACGGTTCGCACGCTCGTCTACCTCGAGCTCTCCGTCGCCGGGCAGCTCACGATCTTCGCCGCCAGGACCGAGGGCCCCCTCTGGGGGACCCGCCCCTCGGCGGCCCTCGCAGCCGCGGTGATCGCCGCGCAGGCCGCCGCGACCCTGATCGCGGTCTACGGCGTGCTGATGGCGCCCCTCGGGTGGAGGTGGGCCGCGGCCGTCTGGGCCTGGGCCGCGGCGTGGCTGCTGCTGAAGGACCTGCTCAAACAGGCGGTGTATCGCGCGCTGCGCGTCGGGCTGCTCGGCCGCAGCGCGGGCGACGAAGTAGCTCTGTGGAAAGGCACGGGAAACCTCGCCGCGGGAGGAAGGCTGTAGGCCAGGCCGCTTCGGACTCTCGGGAGGGCCGGCGGCGAGGATGCAATGGCGGAGGAGGCGGGGGCTACCGCCTGTCCCCGAGGACTTCGCTGATCGCTTCCTCCAGCACCTGGGTGCTCAGCGGCTTTCTCAGCAGGTGAGCGACGCCGAGCCTGCGCAGGGACTGACGCAGCGCCGCGGTGGGTTCGGCGCCGTCCAGCTCTGAGATGGCAACGACCTGCAGGGCCGGCTGCCGGCTGCGCGCCTGCTGGATGAGCTTGACGCCCGTCGCGTCACCGATCTCCACCTCGGTGATCAGGAGATCGAACCGGTCCGGTCCCCGCAGGAGCTTGATGGCCTCGTTCCATGAGTTGGCCTTCGAAACCGTGTGCTCCGAGCCTTCGAGGACGTCGCCGACCATGCTGAGCACCAGAAGGTCGCCATCGACGACGAGGACGTGGGCCATGCAACGCTCCCTTCCCAGGTTCAAGATACCGCCGCGAGGGGCTGATCACGAAGCTCCGCCGCGGCCCCGACGCCCCCGTCTGACGGCCGGGACAGCCCGGCCGGCGCGGCCGGACCGGGACCCGGCATCGGCGCGGATCACCGGCTCCGCTTGGGCCGGCCGCCGTTGCTCTCGGCGACCGGGCTCCCCTCGGGCTCCCCCGGCGCGTGGGCGTCGAGGTACCGCTGGATGGAGCGCTCGACGATCTCCACGGCTTCGTCGCGAGAGCCGGTCTGCTGGGCGGACGTGCTCGAGTGCTCGAGCGCCTTGTACACCTCGAAGAAGTGCGAGACCTCCTGGACGATGTGGCGAGGCAGCGTGTGGATGTCGCGGAATCCCGAGAACCAGGGGTCCTTGAAAGGGATGGCAATGATCTTCTCGTCGATCTCCTCGTTGTCGATCATCTTGACCACCCCGACTGGAAAGCACTGCACCTCGGTGAGGGGATCCAGGGTCTCCGAGCACAGCACGAGGACGTCCAGCGGGTCGCCGTCCTGGGCCAGCGTGCGGGGCACGAACCCGTAATTCATCGGATAGTGCGTGGCTGTGAACAGGATCCGGTCGAGCCGCAGCAGGCCGGTCTCCTTGTCGAGCTCGTACTTCTTCTTGCTGCCCTTGGGGATCTCGATGATCGCGTAGAAATCATCCCCCGCGATCCTGTCGACCGGGAAGTCGTGCCACGGGTTCATGCTGTGCCTCTACTTGGGGACTACGTTCAAATGTATGACTTCTCGTGTCGGAATTTCAAGTGCCGTGTCGGGGCGTGTCGGGGCGGCGTAGACCCGCGCAGGCGGGTCGTTCCGGGCCGCGCCGGGGTTGGCCGGGACCGCGGGCGGATCGTCCCACGCGGCGCTATGGAAGCGCATGCCCGCGGAAAGCGCGCCCGAAGGCCCGGGGTGCGCACTTCCGTTGACAGCCGGATCGGCTACGACGGATAATCCGCCGCATTCCAAGGAGGAATGCACATGCCCAACAGGATTGGTCTTATACTGCTCGCTCTCGCGGGCCTTGCCGTCGCGTCATGGGCCGGCGGAACGACCGAAGGTCCTGCCGCGCAGCCCGCCGACGCAGGCGCCCTGCCGGCGAAGCCCGAGGACCTGACGCTCCCGATCGCGAAGGAGCCCGTCACGCTCACCTATTTCATCGCGATGGACTTTCCCAAGATCGGCGTCCACACGGACAACTACGCCAAGATCGCGGGATACAAGGAGATGGAGAAGAGGACCGGCATCAAGGTCGAGTTCATCCATCCCGCAGCCGGCCAGGACAACGAGAAGTTCAACCTCATGGTCTCCTCCGGCGACCTCCCCGACATGATGTACCGCAACTGGGCCACCCAGCCCGGCGGGCCGCAGAAGATGATCGACGACAAGGTCATCCAGCCCCTGAACCCGCTGGTCGCCCGATGGGCGCCGAACATCAAGGCCTTCCTCGACAAGGAGACGTCGATCAAGAAGATGGTCGTGACCGACGACGGGACGCTCTACTCCTTCCCGATCGTCCGCTACAACCAGAGCATCCTGGCGCCCTACGGGTGGCAGGCGCGCGGAGACTGGATGGACAAGTTCGGCCTGACCGCGCCCCAGACCCTCGACGAGTGGTACACCTTCCTCAAGACCTTCAAGGAGAAGGACCCCGCCGGCAACGGCAAGACCGTCCCCATCGTTCTGTACGAGGTCAGGCACCTCCGCGGTCCGCGCATCTTCCTGTACGCGTACGGCATGGACTACGGCTGGTTCCAGACCGGCGGGAAGGCCAAGTTCGGGCCGTACGAGCCCGCCTACAAGGACTACCTCACCCGCATGGCGCAGTGGTACAAGGAAGGTCTCATCGACAAGGACTTCGCCACCACCACCACGAACACCTCGTACGACAGCAAAGTTGCCAACAATGAGGCCGCCTGCTGGTTCGGCGGCCTCGGCGACACCATGGGCCGCTACATCGCCGCGTACAAGAAGGACCCGAAGTCGAACTTCTACGTCAAACCCATCGCGGCCCCGTCGCTCGCAAAGGGCGAGAAGGGCTGGAACTTCCAGTTCGATACCATCACCACCGGGCAGGGCGCCGCCATCTCCACGAAGACCAAGCACGCGAGAGAGGCGACCAAGTGGCTCGACTACCACTACGACCAGAAGCAGGGCGGGCACCTGCTCATGAACTTCGGGGTCGAAGGGGTCAGCTACACGATGCAGAACGGCGTTCCGGTGCTCACCGACGAGGTCCTGAAGAACCCCAAGGGCTACTCGATCGACGTCGCGCTCGGTCAGTACACACAGGGAGCCTCGGGCGAGGCGCAGATCCTCGACGCGGTGGTCCGGCAGTACCGGATGTGGTCGATGCCGGTGCAGCGCGAGGCGTCCCTGCTGTGGAACGGGGACCAGGGCCCGGCGCGCCAGATGCCGCCGATCACCCTGACGTCGGCCGAAGCCTCGAAGTTCGCTTCGAAGATGAACGACGTCTGGACCCTCACGCACGAAGCCACGACCAAGTTCATCATGGGCCAGAAACCCATCAGCGAGTTCGACTCCTACATCGCGCAGCTCAAATCCATCGGGATCGATGACCTGGTCGCGATCCAGCAGGCGGCCCTCGACCGCTACGGCAAGAGGTAGCCCGCCGAATACGGCGGGCGGGCCGCGCGCAGCGTGCGAATCGACGGGGCTGGCCGATTGCGAATCGGCGGCCCCGTTTCCGTTCCGGAGGGACAGGGGATGGCCGTCGACCGATCCGGCGCGGGGGGCCGCCCGCCGCGCGTGAGCGAGTGGACCGTCATCAGGCGCGACCTGGCGGTCAACCGCTACGTCTACCTGATGCTCGTCCCCGTGGTAGCCTACTACATCCTGTTCCACTACGGGCCCTTGTACGGGGCGCAGATCGCGTTCAAGGACTTCTCCCCCGGACGGGGGATCTTCGGCAGCCGGTGGGTCGGGTTCGCGAACTTCGTCGACTACTTCCGCAACATCTACTTCTGGCGCCTGATCCGCAACACGCTGCTGATCAACGTGCTGAACCTCACGTTCGGATTTCCGGCCCCGATCATCCTGGCGCTGCTCCTCAACGAGGTGCGCTTGCGCCTGTTCAAGCGGACGGTGCAGACCATCAGCTACATGCCCCACTTCATCTCCATCATTGTCATCTCGGGCATGCTGGTGAACTTTCTCGCCCGCGACGGCCTCATCAACAACCTGCTCGCGCTGGCGGGGATCGAGCGGGTCAACTACCTGCTGGAGCCGCGCTGGTTCCGCGCGATCTACGTCGCCTCGGACATCTGGCAGCACGTGGGCTGGGCCAGCATCGTGTACCTCGCCGCGCTCTCGGCCATCGACC
>CAVTHK010000016.1:0-328132 GCA_963734495.1 uncultured Spirochaetota bacterium | reverse complement strand
AGATAATATGGTCAAGCCTCACGGAGGATTAGTACTGGTCGGCTCATGCGTTACCGCATTTAGACCTCCAGCCTATCAACCAGGTTCTCTCCCTGGCTCCTTCAGGGGCCTCGAGGGCCCAGGGTTGCCTCATCTTGAGGGGGGCTTCCCACTTAGATGCTTTCAGCGGTTATCCCTTCCGAGCATAGCTACCCAGCGTCTGCCGCTGGCGCGACAACTGGTACACCAGAGGCTCGTCCACTCCGGTCCTCTCGTACTAAGAGCAGCTCCTCTCAAGCAACCAACGTCCATGGCAGATAGGGACCGAACTGTCTCGCGACGTTCTGAACCCAGCTCACGTACCGCTTTAATTGGCGAACAGCCAAACCCTTGGGACCTGCTCCAGCCCCAGGATGCGATGAGCCGACATCGAGGTGCCAAACCTTGCCGTCGATGTGGACTCTTGGGCAAGATCAGCCTGTTATCCCCGGAGTACCTTTTATCCGTTAAGTGACGGCGCTTCCACGCGCATATCCGCCAGATCACTAAGACCTGCTTTCGCACCTGCTCGACTTGTATGTCTCGCAGTCAAGCTCCCTTTTGCCTTTGCACTCGTTGCGCTGATTTCCAACCAGCGTGAGGGAACCTTTGCACACCTCCGTTACCCTTTAGGAGGTGACCGCCCCAGTCAAACCGCCCACCTGACACTGTCTGCTGCCGGGTTTCCACCAGCAGCGTTAGAGATCTAGACTATAAAGGGTGGTATTTCAACGGCGGCTCCACCGAAGCTAGCGCCCCGGCTTCATAGCCTCCCACCTATCCTACACATCACAGCCCAGACCTCAGTGCCAAGCTACAGTAAAGGTTCACGGGGTCTTTCCGTCTAACCATGGAAAGCCGGCATCTTCACCGGCACTTCAATTTCACCGAGTCCCGCGTTGAGACAGCGCTCTGATCGTTACACCATTCGTGCAGGTCGGAACTTACCCGACAAGGAATTTCGCTACCTTAGGACCGTTATAGTTACGGCCGCCGTTTACCGGGGCTTGAATTCAAAGCGTCGCAGCTCCTTGCGAAGCCGCTAACCTCTCCTCTTAACCTTCCGGCACCGGGCAGGTGTCAGTCCCTATACTTCTCATCACTGATTTGCAGAGACCTGTGTTTTTGATAAACAGTCGCCAGAGCCTCTCCTCTGCAACCTGCTATTCACACCAGGCCACACTTCTCCCGAAGTTACGTGTGTATTTTGCCGAGTTCCTTAACGCGGGTTCTCTCGCGCGCCTTAGAATACTCATCTCGCCTACCTGTGTCGGTTTGCGGTACGGGCCCTGTCAGGTCTACCTTAGAGATTGTTTCTCGGCGCTCAGACTCGTGCGCTCTTCGCCTTCCCGTAGGTCGGCTCCCCTTAACGGCTCGGCTCAGAGAACGGATTTTCCTGTCCCCCTCAACGCCTCACCGCTTAGACCGGAACTACCATTCTCCGGCAGCGCTCCGCCTCACGCGTCATCCCTTCGAACCCCAACAGAGGTACGGGAATATAAACCCGTTTCCCATCGACTACGCTTCTCAGCCTCGTCTTAGGGGCCGACTAACCCTGGGCAGACGACCTTTACCCAGGAAACCTTAGGCTTTCGGCGGACGGGAATCTCACCCGTCTTTGCGTATACTCATGCCAGCATCCTCACTTCCGCTCCCTCCAGCAAACCTCGCCGGTTCACCTTCATCGGCATGCGGAACGCTCCCCTACCCCTGATGCTTGCGAACACAGGTCCGCGGCTTCGGTGACAGACTTAGCCTCGTTACATTATAGGCGCATGACTACTCGACCAGTGAGCTGTTACGCACTCTTTCAAGGAATGGCTGCTTCTAAGCCAACCTCCTGGCTGTCTGAGCAATCACACCACCTTTCCCACTTAGCCTGTCTTTGAGACCTTAGCCGGCGGTCTGGGCTGTTCCCCTCTCGACGACGAACCTTATCGCCCGCCGTCTGACTCCCGCGCACCATGTTGCGGCATTCGGAGTTTGGTTGGGTTTGGTACCCCGTGAAGGGCCCTAGTCCATCCAGTGCTCTACCTCCGCAACACTATTCGCAAGGCTAGCCCTAAAGCTATTTCGGGGAGTACCAGCTATCTCCGGGTTTGATTAGCCTTTCACTCCGATCCACAGCTCATCGCTGGTTTTTTCAACAACCTAACGTTCGGCCCTCCACTGGGTTTTACCCCAGCTTCAGCCTGGCCATGGATAGATCACCCGGCTTCGGGTCTACCGCACGCAACTAAATCGCCCTGTTCAGACTCGGTTTCCCTACGGCTGCGGCACTTCAATGCCTTAACCTCGCTGCATACGGTAACTCGCTGGCCCATTCTACAAAAGGCACGCCACCACCCAGAGCTTGCGCCCAGGCTGTGACCGCTTGTAAGTCTACGGTTTCAGGTTCTATTTCACTCCCCTCCCGGGGTTCTTTTCGCCTTTCCCTCACGGTACTTCTTCACTATCGGTAGCTATCACGTCTTTAGCCTTGGAAGGTGGTCCTCCCAGATTCCAGCAGGGTTCCTCGTGCCCCACCGTACTCAGGTTCCTCACACACGAAGTCCAGCTCATTTCGGGTACAGGGCTTTCACCTTCTCTGGCGGCCCTTCCCAGTAGCCTTCCCCTATAAACTGGTTTTCTCACTTCGCGGGGCTCCTTGCAGCACCCCCTGTGAAGTCCTACTACCCCCACACCGCAACGGTGCAAGCCTTGCACGGCATGGGTTTGGGCTGTTCCCCTTTCGCTCGCCGCTACTCCGGGAATCTCGGTTGATTTCTTTTCCTCCAGGTACTTAGATGGTTCAGTTCCCTGGGTATCGCTTCCTCACCCTATGTATTCAGATGAGGATGACGAGCATTGCTGCCCGCCGGGTTACCCCATTCGGCCATCCCCGGATCTCAGGATGTTTGCTCCTCCCCGAGGCTTTTCGCAGCTGACCACGGCCTTCTTCGCCAGATAGCTCCTAGGCATCCACCGTAGACCCTTTCTCGCTTGACCATATTAACTCTTGTCCCCTTCCCTTACGGCTGAGCATCACTCGTCTCTCCAGCACGCCTAACACCAGCCTCGCACCTGTCAAAGAACAAGTCCACGAATCCCCCGCAGGGAGTCCAGCATCTCATGGGTGTCAGCGGCGATCCGGCGCGCGCGCATTCAGCACGCCTGACGCATCGCCCCGGCGAGCCAACGCTCGGCTGGCTTTCGTCGCTGGAGGTATGGGGATTCGAACCCCAGCCCTATGGCTTGCAAAGCCATCGCTCTAGCCAGCTGAGCTATACCCCGCGGGCCCCCGCGGAGCGACCTGCATCGAGCGCGCACGCCTCAGCTCCGCGAAGACACAAGAAAGAGGGAGGGGAGTAATGGGGTGGAGAGCCTTTGGGGCACTCCAGGGGGAGGACGGAAGAAACGGACTCCGCTGATGTCCGTTTTACCGGTTCTCGAAACAGCTTTCTCTATAGAAAGGAGGTGATCCAGCCGCACCTTCCGGTACGGCTACCTTGTTACGACTTCACCCCCCTCACCAGGCATACCTTCGGCGCCGCCCCCCCTTGCGGGTTAGGCAAGCGACTTCGGGTACCCCCAACTCGGGTGGTGTGACGGGCGGTGTGTACAAGGCCCGGGAACGTATTCACCGCGCCGTGCTGATGCGCGATTACTAGCGATTCCAACTTCATGGAGTCGGGTTTCAGACTCCAATCCGAACTGAGACCGGCTTTTTGCGATTCGCTCCACGTCGCCGTGTCGCAAGCGCTTTGTACCGGCCATTGTAGCACGTGTGTAGCCCAGGACATAAGGGCCATGATGACTTGACGTCATCCCCACCTTCCTCCGGTTTGTCACCGGCAGTTCCGTCTGAGTCCTCAGCACCTCAAGGGCCTGTTAGCAACAGACGGCAAGGGTTGCGCTCGTTGCGGGACTTAACCCAACATCTCACGACACGAGCTGACGACAGCCATGCAGCACCTGTGTGCACGCCCCAAAAGAGGCTGCCTCATCGCTGAGACATCCGTGCACATGTCAAACCCTGGTAAGGTTCCTCGCGTACCATCGAATTAAACCACATGCTCCACCGCTTGTGCGGGCCCCCGTCAATTCCTTTGAGTTTCACCCTTGCGAGCATACTCCCCAGGCGGTGCACTTAACGCGTTAGCTACGGCACCGAGGGCTGAAAGCCCCCAACACCTAGTGCACATCGTTTACAGCGTGGACTACCAGGGTATCTAATCCTGTTTGCTCCCCACGCTTTCGCGCCTCAGCGTCAGTCTATGGCCAGGAGCTCGCCTTCGCCACCGGTGTTCTTCCTGATATCTACAGATTTCACCCCTACACCAGGAATTCCAGCTCCCCCTCCTAGACTCCAGCTCCGCAGTTCTCAGCGCACTGTTCCGGTTAGGCCGAAACCTTTAACACCAAGCTTGCGAGAGCCGCCTACACGCCCTTTACGCCCAATAACTCCGAACAACGCTCGCCCCATACGTGTTACCGCGGCTGCTGGCACGTAATTGGCCGGGGCTTATTCCTCGGCTAACGTCATCAGCTGGGCAGTCCATTCCCAGCCTTATTCTTCGCCAAGAAAAGGGCTTTACAACCTTCCGGCCTTCATCGCCCACGCGGCGTCGCTCCGTCAGGGTTTCCCCCATTGCGGAAGATTCTTAGCTGCTGCCTCCCGTAGGAGTCTGGGCCGTGTCTCAGTCCCAGTGTGGCCGTACACCCTCTCAGGCCGGCTATCCATCGCAGCCTTGGTGGGCCGTTACCCCGCCAACTAGCTAATGGACCGCAGGCTCATCCCCAGGCGGAACAATTGCTCCTTTAACCAAAGGACTTTACTCCCAAGGCTTCATGCGGTATTACCCCATGTTTCCATGGACTATCCCCCACCCAGAGGTAGATCACCTACGTGTTACTCACCCGTGCGCCACTCTCATGGTATTGCTACCACTGCCGTTCGACTTGCATGCTTAAAACGCGCCGCCAGCGTTCGTTCTGAGCCAGGATCAAACTCTCCATGATATAATTGCTGTCCCCGAAGGGACAGCATCATACCCACAGCGATCGATCCCAAAAGAACCAACGGGCATCTCGAGAAATCCACCCTTCCGTGGATCTCCCCTCTCCCCACTACTCCCCTTCCCTCTTACCTGTCAAAGATCTCTCCATCCACCGCCGGATCCCGCAGCCTCTCGCCGCAAAACCCAGCCCCGCGCCCCAGCCCAAGCCGGCTCCGGGCACGGACGCCCTATATACCCCAAACCCTCTCAGACTGTCAAGGCACCTGAGAGCGGCTTGCTCCCGCACCGCGTTCTCTTGCGGTCGACCGTTCAGTTCTTCTTGCACAACACTGGGAGGAGATAATCGATCAAAGAGCCTGCAGCAACAACCCCACAGGCTGCGAACAACCACTCGCTGGTGATGATAAGTATAGTCGTCTCTCCGCCGGGAATCAAGAGCCCCCTGGCCCACAGCCTCACCACCCCTGCTATGCCGGCGACCGCGTAGACCCAGGCCTTGAGCTTGCCGGTAAGCCGCGCGCCCATGACATGCCCCTCACGGGCGGCGAGGAGGCGCGCGAAGGCCACGCCAGTGTCCCGGTAAACGACCAGGAGCAGGGCCCACAGCGGCATGATGCCTGCCGACGCGAAGCAGATAAAGTACGTGAGCCGGCTCACGGAATCGGCGAACGGGTCCAGGACCTTGCCGAGATCCGAGACGCTGCCGGTCGCGCGCGCAAGGAATCCATCGAGCGCGTCGCTCAGCTCGCTCGCGGCAAAGACAACAGCGAGCGCGATCAGGAGCGCCGCCCGCGTCGGGCCGCCGAGCTGGGAGGCGGCGAAGATCGCGAAGAACACCGGGGACAGGACGATCCTGGCTGCCGTCAGTCGGTCGGCTGCTGTCATCGAAGTATCTTCTCGGGCGCCCGCCCGCCTGTCAACCAAGCGTCGCGCCGCGTGTCGCGCCAGCCACGAGCATGGGGTGCGGCGCCCCCGGCCCCCAGAGACATTCTCGCCCCCGGGTGAGGCCGGACACGGCCCGAGTTGACAGCTTATCCGGAGCCCATTAGAGTCGCGCAAATGGCACATCGCTCGCTGACCTCGGGCATCCTGCGGACTGTCGGCTTCCTCTCTGCGGCCCAGGCGGCGATCATCGGCGCCTGTACGCTGATCTACCGCATGCCGCCGGGGCGCTCGGCGTGGTTCATCCTGGCGGCTCTGATCTACCACGTGTTGATGCTGGCCGCGCTCTTTGCTCTGCGCCCCCTCTTCGTCCTCGTCCACGACGGCCGCCCGCTGGAGAGGGTCAACGCGTCCAACGTCCTCTCCCTCGCGAGGCTCAGCGCGCTCCCCACGATCGTGTTCCTCATCCTGTCCGCGCGCCGCGCGCCGCTGCTGCCGGTGATCCTGCCCTACCTCGTGCTCGTCTTCCTCACCGACATGATCGACGGATCGCTTGCCCGCAGGCTCAACCAGATCACGCGCATAGGCCGATACCTCGATGCCTTCAGCGACTACATGGTGCTGTCCGCGACGCTGTTCGTCTACCTCTCATACTCGCTCATTCCGACGTGGTTCTTCGTGCTCGTCGTCGTGAGGCTGGGTGTAGTCGCGGTCGGCAACACGCTGCTGTACGCCGTCCAGCGTTACGTGGATCCGGAAACTTCCTATCTCAGCAAGGCGTCGATCTTCGCCATCATGGTGCTGTTCGCGGCGAAGATCTTCGGAATCCCCTACGGTCTGCTGTTCTCCGCGCCCTCTCCGTTGACTCTGGAGCGGCTGGGGCACCTGGAGTTCATGGTGGCCGGGATCCTGATTGCCTCGACCTTCGAGAAGATCGGCCTCATCGCGCACAGGCTGTCAGCCGGTAAGGAAAAGAAGCCGGTCGCGCCGGGGACCGGCGGGGGAGCGGTCGGAGTCGGCTCATCGACAGACCGGGGCGTCTAGGAACCGGTCGGACTTTCGACAGGCCGTCGCTCACGCCCATGCCGGTTGTCTCGCCGCGGCGGACCGCGGCCAGACAACCGGGGCCGCCGCCCGGGAACTACGGCAGCCGGACGATCTGCACGCCGCCGTCGTTCTGGACCCGGATCGAGTAGGTGTCGAGCGGCCGGCCGGCGGCCTCACTCTCGACCCGTTTGAGATCCATCTCGACCTGCACGGTCTTGACCCCCGGGATAGCCCCTTCCCACTGCTCGAAGAGACGATACAACTGCTCCGAGATGCCCTGCGGCCTCTCGAAATAGTAGTCCGTGCCTGCCTGGCGGAAGCGCGTTCCGGCAGCGTCCCGTTCGAGCCGGAAAGAGGTGAGCCCGTCAAAGCGGTACCACGTCCGGCTGCCCACGAAGACCAGGGCGTCGTCGAAGATGACGACCCTGACGACGGGGGCGAAGTAGCTCCCATCCATCTCGACGACGGCTGGCGGCGCCCCGGCGGGCGCGACCTCGAGGGTCATCCGGGAGTCCGTGCGGGCGAGAGCCTTCACCCTGGCTATTTCCGTCTCGCCCGTGAAGGCGACGACCGACTTGAGGAGCAGAGCGGCGAGCACGACCGAGGCCGCGGCCAGAACCGCGACGGGAGCGCCGACCGCCCTGGGGAATCGGCAGACCGGGAAGGCCGCCGCGGCCGTCAGCGCGCAGGCCAGCAGCATCGGGGTGTTCAGGTAGTCCCGCACGGACGGGCCGAGAAGCCCGATCGTCGCGAACACCACGGCGGCCGTAAGGTAAGCGCAGACGAGGACCCATTTGACCGTCGAGTCGGGCCGTCCGTCCGGGCGCCGGCTGCGTGAACGCCTCGTGATGCGGCTCGCGGCCGCGCCGACCAGGACCGAAGCTGCGAGGAACCAGTATGGCGGCAAGAGCAGGATTCGGCTAAAGCTCATAGAGCGCGGCGAACTTCTCCTCCAGATACCTCAGGTACGGCCGGGCGTCGAGAGGCGAGCCGGTGACCCTGCGGCAGAGCTCCCCGGCGCGATAGACGCGGCCGTGGCGGTGGACGTTTTCGCGCAGCCAGCCCAGCAGCACCGCGAACTCCCCCATCTCGATCAGGCGTCCGAGGTCCCCGAGGTCCTTCTGCATCGCCTCACGCAACTGGCCCGCATAGAGATTCCCCAGGGCATAGGTCGGAAAGTACCCGATGGAGGCCATCGACCAGTGGATGTCCTGCAGCACGCCCTCGGCGTCGTTACTGCGGCGCTATCCCGAGCAGGCTCCGAGACTGCGAAGCCCACGCCTCCGGGCAGATCGGCGACCCGCAGCTCGCCGGCGACGAGCCTGGTTTCGATGTTGAACCTGAGGATGATGTGCAGGCCGTAGGTGACCTCGTCCGCTTCGACGCGGATCAGGGACGGCTCCACCCTGTTGACCGAGCGGACAAAGTCGTCCGCGCCGGACGAGAGAAGCGCGTCCGGGAACATGTCGCGCAGGACCGGGTAGTACCGGTGCCAGAAAGCGGCGCTCCTGCCGACCATGTTCTCCCAGAACCGCGACTGCGATTCGTGGATGCCGAGCGAAGCTCCGCCGGCCAGGATCGTCCCGGCGAGGCGGTCATCAAAGCCCTGCTCGTAGAGACCGTGCCCGCACTCGTGGATCGTCCCGAAGAGGCCGCTGGTCACGCTCGCCTCATCGAATCTAGTGGTGAGCCGCGTGTCCGCGTGGCCGAGCGCCGTCGAGAAAGGATGAGCCGACAGGTCCAGGCGACCCCGTCGCAGATCGAACCCCATGTCGCGGAGGAGCCGGTCGCTCAGCTCGCGCTGCCTCGCGACCGGGAAATACCCCTCGATCCGGGCCGGCTGCCGCGTCGAGGCAACGATCCTGCGCGTGAGCTCGGTGAGCGCCGGCTGCAGCTTGCCGAAGACGTCCGCCACGTCCCGTGTCGTCGTCCATGGCTCGAACTCGTCGAGAAGCGGGTCGTAGCGGTGGCCCGAATACCCGAGGCACTCAGCCTTCTCGATCGTCAGCTTCAGGATCTCCTCGAGCGAGTCGCTGAAGAGATCGAACCTCGACTGCTTCCGCGCCTCGGCCCAGCGGGCCTGCGAAAGGCTGGCCTGCCTGGCCAGCGCCGTCACGAGGCGGCCGGGGAGGCGCGTGGCCCGCCGGTGGGAGCGGTGCGTCTCGCGAACAAGCGCCGCATCGATCTCCGAGAGGCCGGTCTTGCCTTCCGGCCGGGCGTCCGTCGATCCGAGTGAGGCGAGCAGGTCGCCGACCTCGGGCGCCGCCGTGCGCTCGTGGACGAGCCCCTCGAGGACGGCAAGCTGCTCCGCGCGGCCTTCGACCGCAGCCGGGGGCATGTACGTCTCCTGGTCCCACCCAAGCACTGCGGCCGCGTACGCGATGTTCTGAGTCTCCCGCTGGATCTCCCTGAGTCGATCGAGCGCTTTCGCCCCTCTTGCCTGCTGGCCCGCCATCGCAGCGGATGATATCCTGATCGCCCTGTGACGCCAAGCAGAAAATGCCGGCTTGGCGCGGCCCGCGGGCGGTGCCCGCAGCGCGCGGAAGCTCCGCCCGATTCTGCCCCGCGCGCCCCGTAAACCTGCCCCTCGCGAGGTCCGAGAATGGAAGTGAGTCCCCGATGAGAATCCGCGCCAAGATCGTGCTGGTGGTGCTGCCTCTGATCATCACCACCCTGCTGCTCGCCGGCATATCGTCGTATGCCTCGGCCGCCAACGGCATCACCCGGCTCGCCCGCGAGTTCCTCGACTTCAAGGCCACCGAGCTCCGCAAGTACGCCGAAGGGCAGTGGCAGCTGCTCGTCGAGAACGGCTTCGCCGGGCGGCCGGAGTACGTTGCGGCGACCAAGCAGGCGGTAGCAGCCTACGCGCGGAGCGTTTCACGCAGCGCCACGGAGGTGACCGCCGCCTTTGACGCGGACGGGAACCTGGTCATGCAGACCGCGGACCTCACCGTGAGGCCGGACGAGCTCGACGGCGTGAAGCGCCTGGTCGCATCGCGGACGACCGATCTGCAGACCGACCTACGGCTCGACGGCGAGGGCCGCGTGGCCAAGGGCTTCTTCTTCGAGCCTTTCGGCTGGTACGTGATGATCACGGACGAGCGCGACACGTTCTACAGCGACGTCAACCGGATCACCTACCAGACCGGGATCATCCTGGGGGCCTCCTCGATCCTCGCGATCGTCATGCTCGTCGTCTTCGCCCGCTACCTCACGAGCCCTCTGACCCGGGTCGTGGTGACGATGCGCGACATCATCACCTACAACGACCTCACGGAGCGCGTCGCCGGTGGAATACCGCGACGAGACGGGCGAGCTGGCGCACACCTTCAACATCATGGTGGGCGAGCTCGAGAAGGCGTACAACAAGATCAAGACCTTCGCCTTCGACGCGGTCGTGGCCCGCAAGCGCGAGCAGAAGATCCGCAGCATCTTCCAGACGTACGTGCCGCAGCACGTGATCGACTCGGTCATCAAGAACCCGGAGCAGGCCCTGCGTCGGCGAGGACCGGATCCTCGCGCTGCTGTTCTCGGACATCCGCGGCTTCACGACGATCTCCGAGGGCCTGAGCTCCGACGAGCTCGTCGAATGGCTCAACCGCTACTTCGAGCCGATGGTCGACGCGATCATGAAGCGCAACGGCATCGTGGACAAGTACATCGGCGACGCGATCATGGCGTTCTGGGGCACGCCGGTCAAAGGGGCGGACGACGCCCTGCAGTCCGTGATGGCCGGCGTTCGAGATGATCGAGTGGGCTCGAGCCGTTCAACGCAAAGCTGCGCGCGGCCGGCAAGAAGGAGTGGCAGATCGGCGTCGGCATCAACTACGGCGTCGTCACGGTCGGCAACATGGGCACCGAGCAGAAGATGAACTACACGGTCATCGGCGACATGGTGAACCTCGCCTCCCGGCTCGAGGGTCTCACCAAGAAGTACCACGAGCCGGTGCTGATCTCCGCGAGCGTCCACAGGAGCGTCAAGGACAAGGTGCCCTGCCGGCTCATCGACAGCGTCGCCGTCAAGGGCAAGGAGCAGGGCGTCAAGATATTCGCGCCCAGGTCGCGGCTTCGGAGGCCGAGCAGAAGGCGTGGGGCATCCACCACGCGGCCATGGACGCCTACTACAAGCGGCGCTTCGATCGAGCCGCCGTCCTGTTCAAGGAGGTGCAGCAGTTCCTCCCCGGCGACTACGCTTCGCAGGTGCTGGCCGAGCGCTGCGAGCGCTACCAGGTCGAGCCGCCCCCCGCGGACTGGGGCGGCGTCGAGATCATGCAGGAGAAATAGCGAGGTCCGCGGTCCGGTCCGCCACCTTGGCAGCCAGGGTTTCGACGAATCGCCGCCTGCGGCACCCCGTTGGCCTGCTCGCCGGTGCGCAGCCGCACCGAAACCGCCTTCGCCGCCTGTTCCTTCTCCCCCACCACCAGCATGTACGGGATCTTGAGCGCCTGGGCGTTGCGTATCTTCGCGTTCATCCGATTGTCGCTTGAGTCGACTTCCGCGCGGAAGCCTTCGCGGACGAGCTCGTCCGCCACTTCCTTCGCGTAGCCGGCAAACGCCGGAGCGACGGGGATCACCACCGCCTGCACCGGCGCGAGCCAGACCGGGAAGGCGCCGGAGTACTGCTCGATCAGGACGCCGAAGAACCGCTCGATCGACCCGAGAAGCGCCCTGTGCACCATGTAGGGCCGCTTCTCCTTGCCGTCGCTGTCGACGAAAGTCATCTCGAAGCGGTCGGGCTCGTTGAAGTCGAACTGGATCGTGGTCATCTGCCACTCGCGGCCGAGCGCGTCCTTGATCTTGAGGTCGATCTTGGGACCGTAGAAGGCGCCGCCCCCCTCGTCCATCTCGTAGGGCATCCCCTCGGTTTCGATCGCCTTCTTCAAGGACGCGGTCGCCTGGTTCCAGCGCTCCTCGTCTCCGACGCTGTGCTCGGGCCGCGTGGCGAGGTACGCCTTGATCTCGGTAAAGCCAAAGGCCTTCCATATGGAAAGCGAGAAGCGAAGGACCTCGAGCACCTCGCTCTCCATCTGTTCCGGGGTGCAGAAGATGTGGGCGTCGTCCTGCGTGAAGCCGCGGACGCGCAGCAGCCCGTGCAGCACGCCGGAGCGCTCGTAGCGGTAGACGGTCCCGAGCTCGGCCCACCGCAGCGGGAGGTCGCGGTACGAGCGCGTGCGCGACTTGTAGATCAGGATGTGGAAGGGGCAGTTCATCGGCTTGATGAAGTAGTCCATCTCGTCGATGGTCATCGGGGCGTACATGTTCTCCTTGTAGAAGCCCAGGTGCCCCGAGGTCTCCCAGAGCCACGCCCGACCCATGTGCGGCGTGTAGAGCAGCTCGTAGCCGTTCTTGAAGTGCTGGCTCTTCCAGAAATCCTCGATGACGTTGCGGATGCGCCCGCCCTTGGGGTGCCAGTAGATGAGGCCGGCGCCCGCTTCCTCGTGGGTCGAGAAGAGGTCGAGCTCCCTGCCGAGCCTGCGGTGGTCGCGCTTCTCGATCTCCTCGAGATGCGCGAGGTGCGCCTTGAGGTCCGCGGCCGTGGCCCACGCCGTGCCGTAGATGCGCTGCAGCATGGGCCGCTTCTCGTCGCCGCGCCAGTAGGCGCCCGCCACGGACAGCAGCTTCAAGGCGTCCGGGTCGATCTCGGAGGTGTCGGCGACGTGGGGCCCGCGGCAGAGGTCGGTGAACTTGTCGTCGCGTAAAGAGGGAGATCTCCTCGCCTTCGGGCAGGTCGTCGATCAGCTCGAGCTTGTAGGGCTGATCCTTGAAGCGCCGCCGCGCTTGTTCGCGAGACAGGACCTCTCGATGGAAGGGATGCTTCCCGCGCACGATCTCCTTCATGCGCGCCTCGATCGCGGCGAGGTCTTCGTCGCGCAGCGGGCGCGGGAGGTCGAAATCGTAGTAGAAGCCGTTGTCGATCGGCGGTCCGATCGCGAGCTTCGCTTCGGGAAAGCGCTCCAGCACGGCCTGCGCCATCACGTGCGACGCCGAGTGCCGAATCCTGTACAACAGATCCTCGTCCACGGGTCCTCCGCCCTGCCGAAGCGCGGGCACGCGCAGTCACGATATGGAAAAACCTCCCGCCGGTCAACCCAAGCCCGCGAAGCGCGCGAAGCGGGGTTGGGTTGCCCGGCACAGCCAAGCGCCCTTGCCCGTGGCCGCAGGCCACGGGCTGGTCCGGCGCGCCCTGGTCCGGCGTACTCGCCGGATACTCGCCGCAGATGGCGCGAGTGCCGGGGCTGGAAGCGCGCCGCGAGACGTGTCAGGCGCAGGGCGAGCATGATCGCCGTCTTTCCGGCCGACACGGCTTGACGGCCCGCCCGGCGCCCTATATGGTTACCCCGCAGGCAGTAGAAAAAAGACGGCAATGACGCAACCGGGGCCCTTCCCCAACGTGATTCTCAGGATCATCGAGGAGTTCACCGACGGTTTCCTGATCGTCGATGGCCACGGCGAAGTCGTGTTTTTCAACGATGTCTTCCTCAAGCTGACCGGATGGAACAGCTCCGAGCTGCGCGCCCGGCAGGCCGACATCCTGAGGGGCGCGGAGTGGTGCGCGCGGGGCGAGTCCGGCGAGAGACCCAGCGAGATCCTCACATCGCGCGGACTGCAGATGTCTTCCGGGTCTCCTGCTTCGCGGTCGACAGCGACCGCGAAACGCTTCCGCATGGTTCGGGTCAGGGAGACAGGGCACGCGCCGCAGCGATTACGACCTCCTCTTCAACAACGCGGGCGATGCTCTGGTTTCCGTCGACCTTACCGGCCGCATCCTGGCTGCCAATCCCTCGTACTACCGGATGATCGGCGCGGCGCGCGACAGGGCGCCCCGGACGTTCGCCGGAGCTCTTTGCCAGCCGCAGGGAATTCGAAGACGAGGGCGACGCGCCTGCTCGAGGCCGGGTCGCTGTACAACTCCGAGACCCACATCCGCACCGCCGACGGCCAGCTCAAGCGAGTGCTCGATACCTCATGGGTCACCCGCGACGAGAACGGCGCGATCACCGGCTACACCTGCCAGATGCGCGACGTCACGTACCTGAGAAACCTCGAACAGCGTCTCGGGATCGCCGAGCGGAACTACATCATGCTGTTCGACACGTTCCCTCTCTTCGATCGTGATCGTCGACCCCGAAGGCGTCGATCCTGAACTGGAACGACGGCGCCGAGGAGATGTACGGCTACGGCTGGGAGGAGGTCGTCGGCCGCGAGTTCGACGAGATCGTCGGCCTGCCCGCCGAACGCCCCCCCATGCCGGCGATCATGGCCATGGTCGCCGACAACGGCGGCCGGCTCGTCGAGACCGGTGTCCCGCGGGTCTGCAAGGGCGGCGCCCGGCGGTTCGTCTACGCGTCGTACGGCGAGCTGCGGAACTCGCTGAGCGAGCTTCTGGGCTACTCGATCATGGAGCAGGACCGCACGGAAAGCGTGCGCCTCGAGCAGAAGCTCAAGGAGAGCTTCGACCGGATCAAGGAGACGCAGTCGGCCACGATCCGCGGGTTTGCGTGGCTCACCGAATACCGCGACAAGGACACGGGCCGGCACCTGCACCGGATCCAGGACTACACTCGCGTCCTCGCTTCGCACCTCCGTGAGAACCCCCGCTACACCAGCTACATCACCGACGACTACATCGAGGACCTGTGCCTGTCGGCGATCCTCCACGACGTCGGCAAGGTGGGCGTGGAGAACAGCATCATCATCAAGCCCGGCAAGCTGACGACGGACGAATATTCGACGGATGAAGGAGCACGCGCGGATCGGGGGCGACGCGCTGAGCGCCGTCGACAGCGAGATCAAGCAGGAGTCGTTCCTGACGCTCGGCAAGGAGATCGCCTACCACCATCACGAGTGGTGGGACGGCTCCGGGTACCCCGAAGGCCGCAAGCGGCGACCAGATACCGCTTTCGGCGCGGATCGTCGCCCTGGCCGACGTCTACGACGCGCTCACGACCGAGCGCCCCTACAAGAGGGCCTTTTCCCACGACGAGGCCGTCGCGCATCATCGGCAGGGAGCGCGGAACTCACTTCGACCCCGATATCGTCGACGCGCTTCCTCAAGCACACACGAGACCTTCAAGCAGGATCAAGCTGTTCAACGAGTTCGAAGAAAATCCCAGACAACGATCGCGACCTTCTCGACATCGCCCAGAGTGACCGCGAAGGCCGCATCCGGAGGATGACGTGGCAGCCAGGACCGCCATCACGCCCACGCGTGAGCAGGACTATTCCGAGTGGTACCAGCAGGTCGTGCGAGCGGCCGATCTGGCCGAGAACAGCGCCGTGCGCGGCTGCATGGTGATCAAGCCCTGGGGCTACCAGCTCTGGGAGAACATGCGCGCGGCCCTCGACCGGATGTTCAAGGCCACAGGGCACGTCGAACGCCTACTTCCCGCTCTTCATTCCCCTCTCCTACTTCCAGAAGGAAGCCGAGCACGTCAAGGGGTTCGCCAAGGAGTGCGCGGTCGTCACGCACCACCGGCTGGAGCCGGGCCCCGACGGCAAGCTCGTGCCGGCCTCGCCACTGGACGAGCCCCTCGTCGTGCGGCCGACCAGCGAGACCATCATCGGCGAGACCTTCGCCCGATGGGTGCAGAGCTATCGCGACCTGCCCCTGCTCATCAACCAGTGGGCCAACGTCGTCCGCTGGGAGATGCGCACCGCGCCTGTTCCTGCGGACCGACGGAGTTCCTCTGGCAGGAAGGGCACACCGCCCACGAGACCGAGGCGGAGGCGCGCGAGGAGACGATGCGCATCCTCGAGATCTACCGCGACGTTCGCCGAGGAGCTACATGGCCATGCCCGGTCCTCACCGGAGAGAAGACCGCGGCGGAGCGGTTTCCCGGGCGCCGTCGCGACCTACTGCATCGAGGCCCTGATGCAGGACCGCAAGGCGCTGCAGGCGGGCACCAGCCACTTCCTCGGGACAGAACTTCGCGAAGGCCTCGGGGATCCGCTTCCAGTCGCGCGAAGGCAAGGAGGAGCACGCCTGGACCACGAGCTGGGGCGTGTCCACGCGCCTGATCGGCGGCCTCGTCATGGTGCACGGCGACGACAACGGCGTCGTCATGCCGCCCGCGGATCGCGCCCGCCCACGTGGCGCTGCTGCCGATCATCCGCAGCGAAGCCGACAAGGCGCCCGTCCTCGGCTACTGCGACCGGATCGCCGCGCAGCTGCGCGGCCGCGTGTACGACGGCAAGCCCGTCGAGGTCATCGTCGACCGCCGCGAGTCGAACGCGGGCGAGCGCAGCTGGGACTGGGTCAAGAAGGGCATTCCCGTCCGCGCGGAGATCGGGCCGCGCGACATCGAGAAGGGCGGGGTCTTCTTTGCCCGCCGCGACAAGACCGAAAAGACGAGCCTGCCGAGGGAGCAGTTCGTCGAGACGATTCCGCAGACGCTCGAGGACATCCAGCGAGGACTGCTCGAGCGGGCGCGCGAGTTCCTCAAGGCCAACACGCGCGAGATCGACACGGAAAAGCAGTTCCGCGAGTACTTCGCGGAGGACGGCGGCGGGTTCGCCCTGGCCCACTGGAACGGCAGCCCGCAGGTCGAGGAGCGCATCAAGGCAGGAGCTTTCCGTGACGATTCGCTGCATCCCGCTCGGACTACGAAGAGCAGCGGGCCCGGCCGCTGCCCCTTCACGGGCGAGCCGAGCAAGGGGCGTGTCGTCTTCGCCCGGAGCTACTGACCGCCAGACCGCGACTGACCGCGCTGACCGGCCGCTCGACGCCCCTCCGCCCGCCCCGCGGGCCCAAAAAAAGGGCTGGAGCCTGCCCCCGCCCTGCTCGTCTCGGACCGAGCCCGGGTTACGGCTTGGACTCCTTGTGAATCTTGTTCGCCTTGGCATCGAGATCGGCGAGGGTCTTGTCGATGTCGGCGCCGTCGAGGATCGCGTTGAGCGCGGAGCTCATCGCGTCGCGCACGACGTCGTAGCCGGCGAACGGCGGCTCGGCCTTGAGCGTCGACGTCTGCAGCAGCTTGAAGGCGTCGCCGAACTTCGGGTTCTTGACCGTGTAGTCCCCGAGGCTCGCGAGGCTCGAGTTCCGCACCGGGAAGTATCCCGACACCTCGACCCACTGTGGCCTGCTGCTTGGGCTCCGACATCCACTTGATGAACAGCCACGCCGCGAGCTGCTTCTGCGGCGTCGACTTGGGGACGCTCAGCGACGCGCCGTAGATGTTCTGCACCGCCTTGGGGGTGGTGTGCGGGATCGCCGCCACGCTCCAGTCGAACTTGCCGGCCTTCCCCGCCGCGACCGCCTGATCGTAGAACGGGAGCCCAGAGGTGGAGCTCATGGTGAACATGACCTTCGCGTTGCCGAAGTCCGTCTGGTCGCCGTACTTCTCGGCGATCTTGCGGCTGTAGCCCGCGTCGTAGAGCTTCTTCATCGAACTGCATGGACGCCTTCATCTCGGGCGTGTTGAAAGTGTAGCCCGTGCCGTCCTTCTTCGCGATGTCGCCGCCGCGGCTGATGACCTGCGCAAAGATGTTCGACGCGTCGGTGCTGATCGCGTAGCCGTAGGTGCCCTTGGCCGGTCGGTGGCCTTGCGGCACGCCTCGAAGAACGCATCCCAGGTGGCCGGCGGCTCGGCGGTGCCGCTCTGCTGCATCCAGGTCTTGTTGTAGTACACGACCTCCATCGACCGGTTCGGCGGGAACCCGAGGCGCTGGCCCCCGAACTGGGCGTTCACGTCCTGGTTGATGAAGCCCTCGAAGAAGTCCTTGATGTCGTCGCCGAGGCCCCATTTCTTGTCGCTAGACGTAGGGGTTCAGGTCGACGAGCGCGTCGCTGACCTGGTAGGCTGCCGCCTGGTTCTGGTAGGCGACGACGAGGTCTGGGCTTGGCGCCGCCGGCGATGGCCGCGACCATCTTGTTGTAGATGTCGTTGTAGCCGCCCGCATACTCGCCCTTGACCGTGATCTTGTACGGGTTCGTGCTGTTGAACTCGGCGATCATCTTGTTCAGCGCGTCTTCGCGCTGCCGGCGAATGCTGATGCCAGTAGACGACCGTCGCGCCCGTGGGGTCGACGTCTGCGAGCGCCGACTTGGCCGCGCGCCTCGCGCCGCCGCTCCGCGAAGGCCAGCGGGGCCGCCAGCGCCGCCGCGAGACCGGCTGCGAGTGCCAGTCTGATCGAATCTCATCCTCTTACCTCCTCTGACTCTGCGGACGCCCGGAGGCGTCCTCTCCCGACTTCCTACCCCTTGATGCCCGTGCGGGAGATCGCTTCGGTGATCTGCCTCTGGGCCAGAATATACACGAACACGACCGGGACGAGCGCGATCGTCGCGCCCGCCAGCCGCAGCTGGGTCTCCGGTCCCGACTCGGCGATGAAGCGCGTGAGGCCGACGGAGATCGGCCGCCACCGCGGCGTCTGGGTCACGACCAGGGGCCACTGGAGGGCATTCCAGGAGCCCGAGGAAATCGAGGAAGGCCACGGTCGAGAGGGGTCCCTGGCGAAAGCGGCACCACGACGTTGCACGAGGACGCCTGAGGTGACTGGCGCCGTCCATCCGCGCGGTCTCCAGCAGGGCGTTCGGCACCTGGTTGAAGAACTGCCTGAGGAGAAAGATGTCGAAGGCGTTCGCCAGGAAGGGCACGGTCAGAGCGGCGAGCGTGTCGACCCACCCGAGGGCGGAAACCACGATGAAGTTCGGGATGAGCAGCACGGTCTCGGGGATGATCAGCGTCGCGAGGATCGCGGAGAAGATCGCAATTGCGCCCGTAGAAACGCATCTTGGCGAACGCGTACGCCGCGAGCGCGGCGGTCGTGCAGGCCCCGGCCACGGTGACGATCCCGATCACGACGCTGTTGAGGAAGTAGCGGCCGAGGTTGACCTCCCGCCAGGCGGTGACGTAGTTCTCCCACATCGGCTTCGTCGGCCAGAAGTCCGGGTGAAACGGGATGGCGCTCACCCGGTCACCGTCTCGCCGTAGCTCTTGAGAGACGTCGCCACCATGTACAGAAAAGGCAACAACGCGACGAACGCGCCCGCGCGCAGCACGGCGTAGCGCGCACTGTTCAGCGAGGCCTCGGCTGCGGCTGAGGAGCCGCGCGCGAGCCTCAATCGTCGCCATAGAAGACCCTGCTTGCTCATGACGCGACGCTGGAGGTACGTAAGGCCCATGACGATCACGAACAGCACCAGCGCCATCGCCGCCGCGTACCCGAAGCGCGACTTGCTGAAGAAGGTGAAGAAGATATACACGCTGACAGGGTCTGCCGCCCCCTGGGCGTCGGGGTTGCGCAGCACGTAGATGTGGTTGAAGGCCTTGAACGTCCCGATGACGCCGAGCGTGGAGAGGAAGAACGTCGTGGGCGACAGCAGCGGCACCACGATCTTGAAAAAGACGGTCGAGCGCCTGGCGCCGTCGACCTCGGCGGCCTCGTAGAGCTCGCGGGGGATGTTCGCGAGCCCGTTGGCGTAGATCAGCGCGTAGTAACCGATGAACACCCAGTAGTTGTAGAACATGATCGACGACGAGGGCGAGGCTCGGGCCCCTGCGCCCACCCCAGCCAGTAGGCCGCGGCCGAGGCGGCGTCGGCCGCGCTCCCGCGCCCCCAGCCGAAGGCCATCTCGAGCACGCCGCGCGTCTCCCGCAGCCACTGCTGCGGGCGGAGCCTGAAACAGGGCGAGCACCTGGTTCGCGAACGACTCCGGCCGCAGCGAGAAGAGCCGCTCGAACACCGTGGCCGACGCGACGGCCGGCACGACGTAGGGCAGCAGGAAGATGACGCGGAAGGCCTGCTTGCCGCGGAACTTCGCGTCCAGCAGAAGGGCCAGCAGCAGCCCGAGGCCGAGCTGCACGGGCACGGTGCCGAGCGAGTACCAGACCGTGACCCGCAGCGAGTCGAGCATCTCCGCGTCGCCGGAAGCCCGGACCACGCGGCAGCGCCACGAGCAGCGATCGCGCAGCTGCGAACGCGATCGCGAGACGCGCCGGCGAGCCGCCGCCCGGCGCCTGCCGCCGCGCCTCAGCCAGCCGGCGACCGCGAGCAGCGCCGCGGCCGCCGCGACGCAGATCAGAAGCGGCCGGCCCGCCGAAAACCTCCAGGATAGTTCTCGAGGCCGATCAACGCGTCCCGGCTTGATCCGCCAGCGGTTGAGGCTGACGATCACCGTGAAGAAGACCGGGACAGATTCCGAAGACGAGGATCACGAGGGCGGCAGGCAGGACGAAGAGGTAGCCCTCGATCGTCTCCCGCACCGCGGCGGGAGCGCCTGGCCCGCTCGCGCGCCGCCGGCGCCCGGCGGTGGCGACGTCGTTCATCGCGCTCGCGCCCGTTCTATCTCCGGCTCCCCACGTTGAAGAAGGCGAGAATCATGAAGAGGGGGACGGCCGCGTACAGCACCAGCGCCCCCAGCTCCGGGATGCCGCTGACGATCACGACGTCCGCGAGTTGCGGAACGAAAAAGCGCAGCAGCACCGCCACGAACCACAGCAGGCCCGCCACGCTCAGGTACGGGTTGCGGCCCCTCGCGAGGTTCCAGATGCCGAGGCCGCCGGCGAGCACGGCAAGGATCAGGTAGATCGTCGTCCAGGTAGTCATTCCCCCGCCTCCGTGTCAGAACTCGTGTGCCAACGCGAGAATGACCGCAGGGCGCCCGTGAGTCAAGAGCGCGGCTCGGCCGCGGGAGGGCCGCGTGCCTACCGGCCCCGAGCCGCGGCGGACTCGACCGAGATGCGGATGCCGTTCTGCGCCTCGTTGTTGCGGCCCGCCACGGGCACGATGTAGCCCAGCGAGAAGAGCAGCGGGTTCGCGCGCGCGGCGAGCACCACCCCGAACCACGGCTCGGCGGTCGCGAGGAAACCCTCGTTCACCGCGACCGTCCCGTCGACGATCGTGTCCGGCACCAGCACGTCCTTGAGCTCGAGACCCGCGCGGAGAGCCACCCGGCCGAGGTCGACGGAGCCCTGCGGCTCCACGGCGAGGGTCAGCTGGTACCCGTAATCGGTTTTCTGCTCCGTGGCCGGGCTCTGGGCCGTCGCGGTTCGCCTGGCGGCGAACTGGACGTAGGAGGCGCGGGCGAGGAGGCTGAAAGACTCGGCAAACACGTACTCGCCCGCGACGCGGACCCCGGCCCCGAGCGCATGCCGGTCCGGGTTCTCGAGGACGTACCGCTTGCCGTCGAGCGCCCTCGCGTTCTGCGTCTGCCAGTCGGGCTCGGGGAGCGGCACGACCAGCCCCGGCGCCGCGACGAGCCGCAGCTGCTCGCTCTGCAGCCGCGAGGCCGGAATCTCCGATGATCTGGAACCTCGCGGCGGCCCAAAGGTCGCGAGGGCCGTCGCGGGTCGCCTGGCCGTCCGGGAAGTCGGTCTTTCCGGCGCCGTCCAGCGTGGACCACACGTCGTAGCCCGGCAGCCAGTCGAGCTCGAGGGAGACCCGGTCGGTGAGGCCGAGCTCGACCGCGAAGCCGAGCGAAACGTCGCGCGAAGGGGCATCGGAAGCCCTGCGATCCCCGCCATCGTCGAAGATGTTGTTGGCGAAAAAGAAGGTCGCGTCGGCGCGCCACCACGACGTGCCGGGCGGCGCGGTCTGCGCTTCCTGAGCAGCCGCACAAGCCGAAACGCCGATCGCCATCAACAGGGCAACGACTCTCGTCATGGACGGTCCGAATGTATCGGCGGCATCGAGCTCGCGTCAATGCGCCCCGCTGGGCGCCCTCGCGGCGCCCGCGCGTCCCTGGGCATCAAGCGCCGTTGCGTTTCGTGGCGGTGATCCGCCCGTCGCGCATCTCGAAGACGACGCCGGCGTACTCGTCGACGATCGGGTCGTGGGATGCCATCACCACCGTGACGCCGTCGTCGCGGGCGATGCGGCGGAACAGCTCCAGGACCTGCTCCCCGCTGCGGCTGTCCAGCTCGCCGGTCGGCTCGTCGGCGAGGATCAGCGTCGGCGAGCTGACGAGGGCGCGCGCGATCGCCACCCTCTGCTGCTGGCCGCCGCTCATCTCGTCGGGCCGGTGGTCGGCGCGGTTGCGCGAGGCCGACGAGCTCGAGGCACCGGCGCGCCCGCGTCCGCCCGCTCGGACGCGTCGACGCGCGCGATGCGAAGGGGGAGCTCGACATTCTCGTAGGCCGAAAAGGTCGGAAGCAGCGCGAAGGACTGGAACACGAACCCGATGTCGCGCCTGCGCACTTCCGTCATCTCGTCGTCGCTCAAGCCCGAAAGGGCGCGGCCGTTGAGGTAGACCTCGCCCGCGGTCGCCCGGTCCAGCCCGCCGAGCAGGTTCAGCAGCGTGGTCTTGCCGGAGCCGGAGCGGCCCCTGAGGACCGCGAATTCGCCCCGCTCGATCGCGAGGTCGACGCCGTCCACGGCGTGGACTTCGACGGGGCCGACGCGGAAGGAGCGCCTGACCCCCTGGGCGCGAATGACCTCGCGGGTCGTCTCGCTCACCGGCGCTTCCTCCTCAGGCCGAACAGCCATCCGCGCCTGCGCGTCCGCGTCCGGGCGGGGTGTTCTCCCTCTGCGGCCTCTTCCTTCTGAACCAGGCCCCTGCCGGAGACCGGCCGTATGAGCAGCCCTTCGTCCATCATGTCGAGGGTCACGCGGTCGCCGATGTCGAGCTTCTCGCGGTATTCCGCTGGAATCTGCAGCCTGCCGGCCGAGTCGAGGACGACGTACTCGTGGTACTCGGACTCGGCACCGGTGGAACCGCCGCCGGTCGCTCCCGTGGCGTGCGCTTCGCCGGGCTGTGCGTCGCCCGCCGGCGCGACCGCGGCGCGTCGGACGCGCTCGGTGCTGGTCTTCCCATCCCGGATCGCCACGACGCGATCGACGAACCGCGCGATGTCGCGGTCGTGGCTGACGATCACGGTCGTGATTCCAAGGGCCTCGTTGAGCCTGCGGAAGGTCTCCAGCACGGTCCGCGCCGTCAGGGTATCGAGCTCGCCGGTGGGCTCGTCCGCAAGGAGCAGCCGCGGCCGGTTCGCCAGCGCCACCGCGATGGCGACCCGCTGCTGCTCGCCTCCGGAAAGCTGCGGCGGGCGGTGCGCCGCCCGGTTCTCCAAGCCGACCTGCGCGAGCAGCTCCCGCGCCCACGCCTTCATCTCGGCCGCTCGGATGCCCTTGAGCACCATGGGCAGCTCGACGTTCTCGGTCGCGCTCAGGTACGGGATCAGGTTGCGCGAGGTCTGCTGCCAGACGAATCCCACCCTGTTGCGCCGGTAGTCGTTGAGCTCCGCGGCCGGCAGGCGCAGGAGGTTCAGGCCGTCCACGACGATCTTTCCGGCAGTCGGGAGGTCCAGCCCGCCGAGGATGTTCATCAGCGTGGACTTGCCGCTGCCGCTGGTCCCGACAATGGCCATGAGCTCGCCGTCGGAGACCGTCATGTCGAGCCCCTGGAGCGCAAGGACCTCCGCGTCGCCGATCCGGTAGATCTTGACGAGGTTCTCGCAAGTGATGAAGGGCCCGTCGCGCTTCGACGCGTCATCCTGCGCCATGGGAGCCGCGCCGGCCGGAGCCTCCGGACCGCTCATCCGACGTCCTCCATCTTGACGGCCTCGAAGATGCGCATCCGCCGCAGCAGCCAGAGCGTGATCGCGACCACGGTCACCAGGACAGCGGCGAAGCCCGCGAGGATCAGGGCGACGTCGCCGACCGGCGCGCGCACGATGAACGGCGGCGTCTGCGTGTACTTGGCGGAGCCCACCTGGAGGAACGGGACGAACAGCGCTCCCGTCGCGATGCCGAGCAGAGCGCCGGTCATGGTGCCCATCGCCACCAGGGCGAGCTGCTCCCCGGCGACGTAGGCGATCATCTGCGCGGTCGAAAGCCCGATCGCGCGGAGCGTCCCCAGCTCTATGGCGCGGCGCTGAAACGAGACCAGGGAGTAGATGAGAAAGCCGAGGGCGGTCACGAGGGCCGCGGCGATGAACCCGACGGAAAGGATCCCGTAGAATCCCTGGCGCTCCGGTCTCGCCTGCTCCGCGCGGATCTCGGCGCCCGCGTCGCCCTGGATCGAAGCGGGCAGCTTGAGATCCCACATCCCGTCGGAAAGCTTGCGGGCCGTCAGGTCCGACTTCGCCTTGACCCAGATGTCGTAGTGGTAGAGCCCTCCCGCCTGGGAGAACAGGTAGTCCAGGTTCGCGATAAAGAAAGGCCCGTCCTCCAGGTAGAGCGTCGGGAAGTAGTCGATGACTCCGGCGACGATCATCGGCATCTCGACCCACTTGCCGAGGATCTGCACCGTGAGGGCGATCCTGTCGCCAACCTTGAGCTTGTTCTCCCGGAAGAAGCGCTGTTCGACGAGGATCGCGGACGGGTCGGCCCCCAACGCGTCGATGAGCCGTGAGTCCGGCCTGCGGGGCGAAGTCGCGGCGGAGGCGCGTCACCTCGAGCAGCGTGTCCCTGTCGATCCCGGCGATCTGTCCGTTCTCGCCCCGGGCGCTCCAGCGGGCCTGCACCTTGTACACCCCGACCCGGGTGACCGCCTCGACTCCCGGCACGCTCTTGTAGTCGAAGACGGGCATGAACACCCAGTGGGGCTCCTCCTCGTTCGGATCGACGGGCGGGGGCGGCTCGGAACCCTTGGCGGAGCCACCGCCTGCCTCGCCCTCGGTCGTATCCGCGGCCACGAGCTCTCCCGTCTCGCGCAGCAGGAAGTCGCCGCCCGTCTTGTAGTACGAGCTGTCGACGAGGTGGCGGTCGAGGGCGCGAGCCATGGTCACGGTGAAGGCTGCCAGGCCGATCGTGAGCATCAGCAGGAGGAGAGGTCCCGTGTAGTGGCGCGAGGACCGGGCGAGGGAGCGCAATGCGAGCAGCAGCGACGCCCCCTTCAGGCGCTCGCTCGCGCGCGCGAGAGTTCTCCATGAGCCACGGGAACAGCCGCAGGAAGATGAGCGCGGCCGCGACGAGCGCGAGCGTAGGCACCAGGAACAGCAGCGGGTTCTGGAAGGGATCCCCGACGGTCTCGCCGCTCTTGGCGAGGCCGATCGTGCCGCGGCGGCTGAGCATGTAGTAGCCGTACGCAACCGGCACGAGCAGCGCATAGTCCAGGAAGAGCCGCTGCCACAGCGGCTTGCCCGCGAAGCGTGCCGTCTGCCGGCGGTAGGTGACGATCGTGTGGCGGCTGGCCGCGAGCGCCGGAGCCAGGCTGGCGGCGAGCGCCAGCACGAGGGCGCCGACCGCGAGCGCGAGGCTGAGCTGCGTCACGCGCACGAAGAGAGAGGGCCCGGCGCGGAACACCAGAAAGGACTCCGTCCGGCCGATGGCCGCGGCGACGGCGTGTCCCGTCAGCAGCCCGATCAGGGCGGCGGCCACCCCGGTGAGGACCCCTTCGAAGGCATAGATGCCGAAGACCTGCATCCGCGACGTGCCGCGGCTGCGCAGCAGCGCGATCTCGTTCTTCTGCCTGTCGACGACCATCTGCGAGACCAGGCCGACAAACAGCAGCACGAGGCTGATGACGGGGAGGCTGAAGACGTAGAGCAGGATCATCAGGTGGTAGGCTTCGAGCCGGTAGCGGTCCATCGCCTCCTCGGGGCTCTGGGCGATGGACGCCCCGGGCAGGCGCGACTCCACCTGCGTCCTGATCACGCGGAACGCCGACTGCAGCTGCGGCACGCGCTCTATGTTGACGCTGGTGCCGTCGTAGACCTGGTACCAGACCGCGCGGAGCACCTCCTCCTCGTAGACGCTCGCGACGCGGTTCACAAACACGTCCTCGGGGACCAGCAGCATCTTGTCGAACGACGAGGGACGGTAGAACCAGAACGTGTCCGCCTCGTCCTTCGCCTTCCAGATGCCGGCGATCCTGACCGGGAACTCCACCTTCTGCTTTCGCCCCTCGAGCACGGTCTCTCCGACGAGGGCGTAGCGCTCCCCGACCTGCAGGCCCAGCTGCTCGGCGAACTCGCGCAGCGCCAGCACTTCGATGGGCTCCGGTGCGGGGGTGGCCTTGGGGAACGCGCCCTCGATGACGTCCACGTGATCGGCGAGCCCGGTGATGAACCCGAGGGCGGGCCATTCGAGCCCGTCGCCCTTGTCCTCGTATCTTCCCCCCGGGGCCGAGAAGAGCCGCATGTTGTCGGTCCCCATGTGCCGCACGCTCAGACGCAGGGGCAGCCCGACCAGCCTGGGCGCGCGCTCGACGATGTACCGGTCCACGTCCGCGATGTCCTCGAGGTCGAGCGCCTTGTAGTTGGACCCGAGGTACCAGTACATGACCGAGTACGCGGCGGCGCCGCCGCCGAGCTCGCGCCTGAGCATGCGCGTGTGGACCGCGTCCGAGTACATGGGAATCGCGGCGGAGAGGGCAACCGCGGTCGCGAGGCCGACGATCACGCTGAGGGTCAGCGCCGGGCTGCTCACCAGGCGCTTGGTGACGACGGGGAATATGGACAGAAGCCGGCCGACGCGGAGCGCTTTCACTGGCCTACGACGGTCTCGCCATCCTTGACGCCTTCTTCGAGCTCGACGCGGTCGTCGCCCAGCAGCCCGACCTTGACGTCGGCGCGCCGCCGGCGGTCCGGCTCCTCGATCACGACGAAGCGCCGTCCCTGGTAGGTCCGCACCGCCTCCTTGGGCAGGAACAGGACGTTCTCGCGCCTCTCCAGCACGACCGTCGCCCGCGCGAGGTCGCCGACCTCCAGCGGGATGTCTTTGGGGGGGTCGAAGCGGATGCGGGTCGAGCGGTCGAGGCTCTCGAGGTAGTCGGAGCCCGTCAGGCCGGCGTACGGCAGGCGGCGAACCACTCCCGGGATCACCCGCCCCGGCTGCGCCACCAGCTCGATCTGCGCCTGCTGGCCGATGTGGAGCTGAAGCACCTCCTCGCGCAGCAGGTCGGCCCGGATCTCGAATGTGGACGGGTCCGCGACGACGATCGCGGGCTGGTACGCCTTGACCTCGCCCCCCGAAAGCAGGTTTACGCTCATGACGCGGCCGGCGATGGGAGAGACGATCCGCATCATGGCGGCCTGGTCCTCGAGCTGCTTGAGCCCGAGCTCGGCGATCCGCACGTCGCTGATCGCCTGCGGGTTCTTCTGCGTCTTGATCTCCTCGAGCTTGAGCTTCGCGAGCTCGACCTCCTGGTCGAGCATCGCGAGCCGCATCGCGTGGTCGGCGCGGCCGCGCTGCGACAGCTC
Source organism: uncultured Spirochaetota bacterium (assembly GCA_963734495.1). Classification (GTDB taxonomy): domain Bacteria; phylum Spirochaetota; class Spirochaetia; order SZUA-6; family CAVTHK01; genus CAVTHK01. Next base: position 301,101 of record CAVTHK010000016.1, on the reverse strand, counting down.
GTAGTTGGCCCGCGCGACGGTCTGCTCGAGCTCCGTCTGCCGCAGCTCGAGCGAAGGCTGGGTGCGGCCGTGGGCGGCATCCGCCGCGCGAGCCGCCTCCACGGCGAGCGACGCTTTGTCGAGGCTCGCCTTGGCGATGATGATCGCCTGCTCCGGGTCTTCGTTGGCGAAGCGGCTGCGCTCGATCTGCTTTTCCGCGAGCTCGGCCTCCGCCTTTGCGATCGCGATGCGGTTCGCCTCGATCTCGGCCAGCATCATGCGGGCCTTGTCCAGGTTCACCCGGGCCTGGGCGACGCGGTTGAGGAGATCGGTCATCTCCAGCTCGGCCAGGACCTGGCCTGAACGCGACGTTCTCGGTCTCGACGACGTTGATGGTGCGCACCCGGCCGTCGGCGCGGAAGAACAGCTGGTGCTCCTCGATGGGCGCGACGCTGCTGAGGAACTGCACCTTCTTGATGACTTCGCCCCGGGCGACCTTGTAGCGGGGCTCCTCCTCCTTGCGGGCCGCCGAGCCGGCGTTCGCGGCGAGGAGGTCGTCTTCGGCGCCGCCGCGGCGCACGCAGGAGGACAACAGCAGCAGCGCGCCGAAGAAGATCGGGATGGATCTGAGGGCTCTCATGCAGGTACTCGCGAGGCCTGGCGCGCTGGCTGTGCGTCGCACCGTTCCCGGCCGGGACGAGCGCGCGAGCCGCTGGCCCCGGCCGGTCCGGCGCAGTCCTGCTACAGCTTTGCCCAGGCCTGGTTCAGCGTCCTCTTGGCGTTCGCGATGACCGCCTCCGGGTCTTCGCTGCCGACGGGCTTGACCTCGAAGCTGAGTATCGGCGGGTTCTTCTTGTTGAGGTAGCCGATCTTCAGCAGGACCCGCAGGTACTCGACCAGCTGGTCGACGTCGTTCTCGCTGCCGGGGAACCCGAAGCGCGGGTGCTGGTCGCCGTACGCGGTGAGCGCCTTGTCCTTGCACCACGGCGTTGCCCATGTGCGCGTGCACGATGTAGTCCTTGATCGGGACGAGCGACTCGGTCGGGCTCTCGCGCAGCAGCGGCATGTGGCTGAGGTCAGGCATGAGGCCGAAGCTCGGGTACTCCTTGCGGATGGTCTCCGCGAAGCGTTTGGCCAGAGCGGCCGGACCGATCAGGCTCTTCTTGTCGATGTCGTAGTCGAAGACCTCCAGGACGACCTTCATGCTGCCCTTGGACTTGGCGTACGCGCAGAGCTCCTTGGTCGAATCCAGCGAGCGCGTCGAACGCGGCCTCCTTGCGGTTTTCCTGGTACGGCCCGCTGAGGAAGGCGAAGCCGACGGCGCCCATCTCGTAGGCCTCGTCGATCCCCTCCTTGAGGGTGGCGATCGCCTGCCGGCGCTTGCCGTCGTCGAGGTCGTTGATGTTCAGCCCCGTGGTGAGCAGCCGCGGCTGGCCGCCGTAGGCGACCGTCATGTGAGCGGTCTCCAGGATCCCCTTGACCTCCTTGCGGACGGCCGGGTCCTTGATCCAGGTGATCTCGATCACGTCGAAGTAGTCGTCATGAGCGATCTTCTTCACGGTCTCGACGATCGGGCCTTCGCCCTTCATGGTCGCGGGATACGCCATGAAGTGGATGATCCCGACGCGCATGTAGCTGCGGAAAGAGTCCTGCATCCCTTTACCTCCTGGAGAGCCGCAGTGTACACGAACCTCCGGCCCGCATCAATCACTGGACACCCTGCCTGGACCCCCGCCTGGACCCCCGCCGGTTTGACAAGGCACGGGGCGAAAGATAGCATGCGGCTCCCGGCGCCGGGCGAGATCGATCCCTCGCGCCGCGGTTCAAACGGAGGCAGGCGTGGGCAAGAGCACCTCGGGGCCGTGGTACGGCCGCGTCAGGCGGTGGGGGCAGACCAACATCACCGAGATCGATCCCGTGCGTTACGACATACGCCTTCTGGCGCGAGCACTGGCGCCGGACACGGGTGCAGGGCGTCATCATCAACGCAGGCGGCATCGTCGCCTACTACCGCCCGAGCCGGTACCCGCTCACGTACTACGCCGAGCACCTGGGCGGCCGCGACCTGTTCGGCGAGCTCGTCGAAGCCGCGCGCGCCGAAGGCCTGGCCGTGTTCGCGCGGATGGATTCCAACCGCGTGCACGAGCCCTTCTTCGTCGACCATCCGGACTGGATGGCGGTCGACGCGAACGGCAAGCCGTACATGGTCGGAGGCCTCTACGTCACCTGCATCGACAGCCCCTACTACGAGGAGTACCTGCCCGGGGTGCTCCGCGAGATCGCGAGCCGCTACCACCCCGACGGCTTCGCGCGACAACAGCTGGACCGGGCTCGACCGCGGTCACATCTCCTACAGCCCGCATTCGCGGCGGCGGTTTCGCGAGGCCACCGGCCTGGACCTCCCGCGCAAGCCCGACTGGAACGACCAGGCCTACCGCAAGTGGATCAAGTGGAGCTACGCGCGCCGCCTGGAGGTCTGGGACATCAACAACCGGGCGACCCGGGAGGCGGGCGGCAAGGACTGCATCTGGGTCGGCATGACGGGCGGGGATATGGGAAACGAAGGCGCCCGGTTCCGCGACTACAAGGGCATCTGCGAGCGCACGCCCATGATCCTGCTCGACTCCCAGTCGAGGCAGCATGCCGGAGGGTTTGCCCAGAACGGCGAGTTCGGAAAGACGATTCACGGCATGCTGGGCTGGGAACGCCTGGTGCCCGAAAGCATGGCCATGTACGAGCACTCGCACCTGCCGTTCCGCATTGCGAGCAAGGCCGAGCCCGAGGCGCGCATGTGGGCGCTCGAGGGGTTCGCCGGCGGCATCATGCCGTGGTGGCACCACATCGGCGCCTACCACGAGGACCGGCGGCAATACAAGACGGCCGAGCCTCTGTTCCGCTGGCACGAGGCCAACGAGCAGTACCTCGTGGATCGACGCCCCGTGGCGAGCGTCGGCGTGGTCTGGAGCCAGGACAACATCGACTTCTACGGCCGCGACGACGCGCAGACGTTCTGGCGGCACCCGTGGATGGGCGTGACGCGCGCCATGATCCGCGCGCGCATCCCGTACCTGCCGGTGCACGCCGACCACATCGGCCGCGACGCCGGCGGCCTCCGAGTGCTGGTCCTCCCGAACCTCGCCGCCCTCTCCGACGCGCAGTGCGCTGCTATCCGGCGCTTCGTCGAGGCGGGCGGCTCGCTCGTGGCCACCGGCGAGACCAGCCTCTGCGACGAGTGGGGCGAGCGCCGGGCGGACTTCGCGCTTTCCGACATCCTCGGCGTCAGCCACCTCGGCGCGTTCCACGGGCACCATCACCGCCTGCAGACGAGCTGGGACGACTGGGTGCAGCACACCTACCTGCGCCTCAGCCCGGAGCTGCGGGCCGGCGTCTACGGGCCGCGCGCGGGAACGGAACCGCCGGCGGCCGGAACCCGCCATCCGCTGCTGTCAGGGTTCGACGAGACCGACCTTCTCCCGTTCGGCGGGAGGCTCGAGGCGGTCCGCGCGGCCGAGGGGACGCAGGCGCCGGCGGTCTACGTGCCGCCCTTCCCCGTATTCCCTCCCGAGATGTCCTGGATGCGCAACCCGGGCGGGACCCTGCCCGCGGTCGTGGTCAGGGAGCATCCGCGAGGCGGAAGGATCGCGTACTTCGCCGCGGACGTCGATCGCTGCTTCGGCCGCGACAATCTGCCCGACCACGCGCGGCTGCTCGCCAACGCGATCCGGTGGGCGGCCGGCGACGGCATCCCCCTGCGCGTGGAGGGGCGCGGCCTGCTCGACTGCCACCTCTACAGCCAGGGGCCGTCGCGGATGGTGCTGCACATCGTGAACCTCACCGCGACCGAGTCCAAGCCGCTGCACGAGCTGATCCCGGTGGGGCCCGTCTCCGTCGGGCTGCGGTGGCCCGGCGGCGCCGCCCCCTCGGCAAAGCTGCTCGCGGCCGGCGGCGCGCCGAAGGTCGCGCTCCGGGAGGGCTGGGCGGAGATCAAGCTCGACAGCATAGAGGACCATGAGGTGATCGTGGTCGAAGGGACGGCGAAATGAACCAGTGGTACACGCGGCCGCTGCGGATCACGCAGACGGTGCTCCGCGAAATCGACGCGATCGGCTACGACGTCGAAGGCGTCGTGCGCTATCTCAAGGACTCTCGCAGCAACTGCCTCGTCGTCAATGCGGGCGGCATCTTCGACTTCTTCCAGAGCCCGCTCCCCTTCGCGTCGCCGGTTCCGTTTCTCGAGAAGCGCGACATCGTGGCCGAGATCTCCAAGGCGTGCCGGGCCGAAGGCATCAAGGTCATCACCCGCGTGGACTTCCGCGGCGTGCAGAAGCACCACTGGGAGCAGCATCCCGACTGGTTCGCGAAGGGCGAGGACGGCGGGCCGCTCGTCAGGCAGGACACGAGCCTTCCCCTCTACAGGCCGTGCTACGAGAGCTACTACCGCAACGAGCACGCGGAAGCGTTCATGCGACACCTCTTCGAGAGCTACGGGATCGACGGGATCTGGCACAACGCCGTGCTCTGCCACGATGTCTGCTACTGCGACCGCTGCCGCGAGCTCTACGCGCGCGAGGTGGGCGGCCCCATTCCGCGCACCGGCGGGGACTTCGAGCCCTACTGGGCGTTCAAAGCGCGCAGCGCGCGGCGCAACCTGGAGAGGCTGCGCGCCGTCTGCAAGTCCTACGGCGACGACAAGGTCTACTGCGCCGAAGTCTTCAGCATGTTCGACGTCGGGATGCCCAAGGAAACCGGCATCGATCTGTACGACGCGCGGGATACCTTCGATTTTCTAGTCAGTGTCGCCTTCCTCACCAGGAACACGGACTACCCGGCCTGGTTCGACCTGCGCTACGCGGGAAGCATCGCGCGGTTCCTCCGATCGCTCGACCCGGCCAAGGAGCCGGTCATCCTCTTCGGCGGCAACGGGACCTCGCACCGATACGTCATGGACCCGCCGATCGACACCCGCGTGTGGCTGTGGGAAGGCGTGGCCAACGGGAGCGGCTTCTGGAACTGCGTATTCAACGGAGACCATCCCGGCGCGACCCACGACCGCCGCAACGCGATGATCGCGCGCGACGTCTACGGCTTCATGGCGGACAACGAGGAGGCTCTCGACTCGCAGGTGCCGGTGCGGGACCTGGCCGTCTTCTACTCGAAGCCGACCAAGGACCGCTTCGGCTCGGACGATGCGCGCAAAGACGCCTACACGACCGCGGTCCAGGGCCTGGAGACCGTGCTCGTCGACGAGCACATCCCGTATGGGTTCCTCTCGGACGCCGAGCTGTCGCCCGAGTCGCTCGCCTCGATCAAGGTGCTGGCCATGCCCAACGCGGCCTGCCTGAGCGACCAGCAGTGCGGCTGGATCCGCGAATGGGTCCGGCAGGGCGGGAAGCTGCTCGCCACCTTCGAGTCCTCGCTCTACGACCTGGAGGGGACGCGCCGCGCGGACTTCGGCCTCGCGGACCTTTTCGGCTGCCGCTACGCGGGATCGACCCTGGACACCCACAAGGACTGCTACCAGTACATCGAGATCGCAGGCCACCCGGTCCTGGCGGGCATCAGGGACACCGAGATGCTCATCAACGCGGGCAGCACGGCCATGACCCGCGTCGACGGCGCGCAGATCGTCTGCCGCTTCGTCCCGATCATCGTCAACCAGCCGCCCGAGCGCGCCTGGCGCGAGACGATCCCCGGCGACGAGCCGACCATCTGCGTTCACCCCTTCGGCAAGGGCAACGTCGTCTACTTCGCAAACCAGCCGGACCGCATGAGCCTGCTCCACGGGCACCCCGACTTCCGGCTCACGCTGGCGAACGCGGCGCGGCTGCTCCTCGGCGACGATCTCGTGCTGCGGACCAACGCGCCCGAGAGCGTGCACATCGGCCTGACGAGGCGGCACGACGGGGGCGCCGCCGCCCCGCTGGTCCTGTCGCTGGTGAACCACACCTCGGCGCCCGCACGGCCCTTGCGTGCGCTCGTCCCTGTGCGCGACCTGCGCGTAGAGCTGCGGGTCGGTCCGGCCCGCCACCGCGTGCTCAAGGCCGAAGGCGCCGTGACGGTCCGCAGCGATCGCAAAGGAACGGTCGTCGAGATTGAGCGGCTGGACGAGTTCTGCTCGATCCTGCTGGAGTCGGGCGCGCCGGCCCGCAAGCGCTGAACCCGCGCGGCGGAGCTCGAGAGATGGGGGATGCAGTTGACACCACGGCTCTTTCGTTAATAGTCTGAGCAAAGCATGAAAAAGAGGACGTGGCTGATCCTGGGCGGCGTCGTCGCTTTCTTCGGCGCCGTCGCGCTCGCCGTCTACCTGGCCGGCGGGGCGCTGGAGACGACTCTGCGTTTCCGCGTGGTGGATTCCGTGAGCGGCGGCTGGGTCTGGAACGCGACGCTCACGCTGCAGGACAGGGAGATGCACGAGTTCTACCAGGCCGACCACGGCGCGGCGGACCTCGAGTTCACCCACCTGAAACCGGGGAACGCGACGCTGGAGATCGTGGCGCCCGCCTACGAGCCGCAGAAGATCCCTGTTCGCCTCAAGCGCGGCCGGAACACGCTGCCGGGGCCTGTCCGGATGAAGGGCCTGGAGATCCCGACGCTCGACCACTTTATCATCGTCGACAAGCGCGACCAGGGGCAGCTCTACCTCGAGGTGAGGCCCGTGGGCACCGACGGCAAGGCGGTGCTCAATCACCCGTGTCTGGACATCTGGATCGGGTCGCTCATCTCGGCGCAGGTCAAGGGCGGCAAGTACACCGAGAAGGCCGAGGACACGGGCTCCGAACGCGGAGAGCCGCTGTTTGCCGGCAAGCTCGACTGGACCTGGGACGGCACGCCTGAGACCTCTTTCCGGTACACGGTGCCCGTGCCGCTGGACAAGCTGCGCAGCAGCCCCGCGCAGTACTGGGTCATCGACACCCTTGTGGCCGTCCCGAAACCGGGGGCCATCACGCGGCAGGAGCTCGACGCGATCATGGGCAAAGTCTTCCAGTTCCGCGACCCCAAGGAGATCTCCGCCTACCTCGATCAGTACAAAGACCGCTTCACGTACTACCTGCCTCCGACCTCGTGGAACGTGAAGGGAGGCGCCTGATGATCCGCACCGTCGGGTTGACCAAGTCCTTCGGCCGCGTCGAGGCCGTGCGCGACGTGAACCTCAACATACCGGCCGGCCAGATCTACGGGTTCCTCGGGCCCAACGGCGCCGGCAAGACGACGACGATCATGATGCTGCTCGGCATCACCGAGCCTACCGCCGGCGAGATCCACCTTTTCGGGGAGCGCTACTCCCCGGATCGCCTGGACCTGCGCCGCCGCATCGGCGTCGTGCCCGAGCGGCACCCGCGCGGGGTCTGGAGCTGGATGACGGCCCGCGAGTACCTCGAGTACTTCGCGGATCTCTTCTCGGTGGACAATGCCGGGGCCAGGATCGATACCCTCCTCGAAAACGTAGGGCTGGCCGACGTGGCCAGGCGAAAGATCGCCGGCTTTTCCCGCGGCATGCTCCAGAAGCTGAGCATCGTGCGCGCCCTGCTGCACGATCCCGACATCCTGTTCCTCGACGAGCCGCACTCCGGGCTCGACCCGTTCGGGATGAAGCAGGTGCGCGACCTGATCGTGGCCGAGAACCGCGAGGGGAGGACCATCTTCGTCTCGTCCCACCTCCTCTCCGAGGTGGAGCGGATCTGCGACCGGGTGGCGATCATCTTCCAGGGCAGGCTCCTGGCCGAAGACACGATGAGCAACATCCTCGACCGGTTCTCCGAGTCCCGCGAGCTGCGCGTCGAGCTCGAGAATCCTCCCGAGTCCCTGGCCGCCGACATCAAGGGCCTGCCCTTCGTGCGCGAGGCGCAGCTCACGGGCAAGACGCTCGTGGTGCAGGTCGCCCGCGATCGCGACTACCGCAAGGACGTGTCCGCGTTCCTGATCGCGCGCAACCTGGTCCCCCTGGGGCTCGAGGAGAAGGCCGTCTCGCTCGAGGAGGCCTTCGTGACCATCACGCGCGAGAACCTCTCCCTGTTCACCGACGTGGGGGCCAAGACATGAACGTCATGAATGAGAAGGTCCACGCGGTCTCCGTGATCGCTTCGCGGCGCCTCTACGAGACCGTCATCAGCCCGGGATACTACATTGCGGTATCGGTCGGGATGGCGCTGGCCGCCCTCCTCGTGACCGGTTTCGCCCGCAGCATCGACACGAGCGGCTTCGACTATCACCTGACCCCGATCTACGACATGATCGGCCGCACCCTCGAGGGCGGCTTCGGGGCGCCGTTCCTGGACCGGCTTTTCGCGGAGGGGCCGCTGGTGGCGGCGCTCTACGTCGGCGTCGTCCCGGTCTTTCTCTATCTCGCCCTGAGCACGATCTTCCGCTTCACCGTGGAGCGCAGCGTGGGCGCGATGGAGCTGGTGGTCTACGGCCCCGCGGACGGCACCTCCTACTTCCTGGCCAGCTATCTCAAGGACCTTGTCCTGGGCACCGCCGGGGTCGCGGTCCTGATGCTGTTCATCGTCCTGGCCGCCGCAGCCAACAACCTCTACATGGGACCCATGCTGTTCCAGTCGCTTGCGATCATCGTGCCGCTCGCGGCCGCGGGGCTCGCGTATGCCGTCGTCGCGGCCGTTCTGACGGACAACGCGGCGGCCTCGATCACGCTGTTCGCCGCGGTCTGGATTCTGTTCCTGCTCCTGCTGGCCGGCCGCTTCATGATCGTCGAAGGCTATGCGCGCAACCTCGCCAACGTGCTCGGCTGGATCCTGCAGTGGGCGTCGCCCCTGTTCTACTGGGGTCTGGGGCTGAGCTCGGTCGGATTCGGGAATGTCGGCCTTTTTCTGCTGAGCTTGCTGCTGCTGCTGGTGCTGGCGGTCGTATTGCTCGCCGCCAGCAGCAGGATTCTCAACGCGAGGGGGGTCCGCGCATGAAGCTGCCGGTGATCCTGCTCTCGCTCCTTGCGCTCGCGCTGCCCGTCTCGGGCCAGGCGCCGGTCCGCAACGAGGAGCTCATCTACAGCATCGTGGCCTTTAACGGCAAGGACTACTCGGGAACCTTTGCCCGCCAGGGATCGGACGCAATCTACCTGGTCGCCGGCGTCGACAACTTCCTGACTGCCCGCAAGGCCTTTGTCTACTGGTGGCCGCTCACCCAGGAATGGAAGATCGACACCAGCGTCCTGAACGAAGAGGTCCAGGGGAAGGTCGAGATCGAGGGGCCGGGGCTGCCGCGGCAGGAGCTGGCCAAGGCGAGCTACACTTACTACAACGTCAAGGGCGAATACGAGCTGAACTGGCGCGCGGCCAAGGGCGACGAGGCAGCGCGCATCTACGCGTACTACACGAAGCAGCGCGACGCCGACTGGAAGGCGCGCGACGCGTTCACGGATGCCCAGCTCGCCCACGAGAAGCGCACGACCGAGCTCACCGAGCGCATCCTCGACATGCGCAAGAGGGGGCTCGACCCCACGGCGCTGGTCAAGGAGCTGCAGTCGCTCAAGGCGCCCGAGGAGCCCAAGCCGTCGGACGAGTTCGTGGTTCCGCCCCGCGAGCCTGAGCTGGCGTACAACATCAACCTGCCTGTCGGCGTCTACCGCATACGGCTGGTGGCACCCGACGGCCGCGTCATGGAGGGGTCCGAGCGCAGGCTGGTCCTGTTCCAGAAGAGGCGCAGCGGGACCGCCGGCTACGACGTGATCCCCGCCGACAAGTGGACGCGGCCGGAGGAATCCAGCCAGCCCGGCTCCGTGCTCTACGTCAACGGGATGACGGACATCTACCTCAGACCGTTCTATCAGGACGAATTCACCGACCTGGACTACGAGAAGCTCATCCGCAACGACGGCCGCGGCAACCCCAACCTCACGAAGTGGGTCAAGATGCAGCAGGTGCCCAAGGCGACGATCGAGGTCATGCGCGGAGGCCAGCTCGAGAAGACGACCGAGAAGCCGTACAGGGTCGAGCAGCTCCCGGGGTCCGCGCTCGGTTACAAGATCCTGCCCTTCGAGCCGAAGCCCGACCAGACACAGGCCGACCTGTACGCTTACAAGGTGAGCATCGGCCGGGACAGGGGCGTGGTGCGCCTCGATACGCGCGACAGCACGGGTGCGCCTCTTCCAGGCAGCCGGAGACAGATCCGCATCGTGCCCCAGGCACAGGGGCTTACGACCCTTCTGATCCTGGCGCTGGTCCCGCTCCTCGTAATGGGGCTGGTGATCGCGTTCCGCGCCACCAAGCTCAATCAGTAGAGCTTTGCGGGAATCCGGGCCACGGCCGCGGGACGCCCCGCGGCCCTATGGGCCTCAGCGACCTTATGCCCTGGCGACCCTATGCCTTGGCGACCTTTGCCCGGATCGACGGACCCAGCCCCTTGAGAGGCGCCGCATCATCGAGGAGCCGGCCGACAGGGTTGACGGGGGAAGCCGCGCGAGGCTCGCGCCCGCTGCTCGCCGGCGTGGGGCCGAAGAAGATGCACAGCGCGTTTCCCGGCGGCCACAGGGCCAGCTCGCCGACGCTCATCTCCTCGCGGGCGTCATCGGCCTGCTGGACTTTGATCCCGCAGTTGCCGTAGTACTCGTCGCCCCAACGCGACAGGCTGACCTGCTTGGGCAGGGCGTCCAGCAGGGTCTTCGCGGAGGCGCTGTCGTTGAGCTCCGCCTTGAGGCTCAGCTTGCCGATTTCGATGGTGATCTTGGTGGGCACCAGGTCTCCTCTCTGCTGATCGCCGCATCGACGCCCCGCGATCAACGCGGGTTGCGCCCGCGCGTGCACAGTAGTGCGATCCTCCCGCCCCGTCAAGCCAAATCACGGGTCGCTCACGATTCGCCCACGATTCTCTCACGGGCGCGCCAGGGGCTTTCGCACCGTCCATTCGTAGTCGTATCCGGCCTCGAAGCTGAGCAGCCCGATGTGGCCGGAGTGATAGACCCAGTGCCAGCAGAGGTGCATGAGAACGCCTCGCGTGCTCGACCCGTCCTCCATCAGCTTCGCGTCGGCGTCGGGGACCGCGCGCAGCCAGGGCACGCTGACCTCGTCGCGCACCCTGCGGCAGAGCGCCACGAGCGCCGCTGCCGGTCCTGCTCGCGGCGGATCCTTCTGGAACGACTCGAGCGCTCCGGCGGACAAGGCGGCGCGCAGGTCCTGCGGCCCGTCGTTCCCTGACAGACGTCTGATCCAGCTCATCTCCGCCCAGCCCAGGTGCAGGAGCAGGCGGCCGACGGACAATTGCGTCGCCCCGGCCACGTAGTCCAGCGCCTCCTGCGGGAGATGGAGCACCTGGTCGTACACGCGCTCGCGAAGCTCGTCGAGCTCGGCCGCGAGGTAGGCAACCGCCTGGTCGCGGAACCCTTCGAGCCCGGCGATATCGTAGCGCCGCTCCCTTCCCTTCTTCGTCTGCAATCAAGACTCCTTTCCGTTACGGACCGGCGTCAGCTCGGCGTCCCCGCAGACCGCCCCATTCCTGCACCGCCTGGGTGAATCCGGCCGAGTCGTGGGAGGCGACCTGACGGAAACGGAAACGCAGCGGCTCCGGCGCGCCTGCCACGACCACCCCCAGGCCCGCCCACGAAAGCAGATCCTCGTCGTTGTAGTCGTTGCCGACCGCAAGCGTGCGCTCGCGCGCGACCCCGTGCCTCGCGGCGATCCGGGCGGCAGCCAGGCCCTTGGATACGTCGGCGCTGAACACCTCGACCCACGTCGAGAGCCCGTCGAGTGGCGACGTCGAACGAACGACCGACAGGCCGTTCAGCTCGGCGCGCACCTCCCGGTATTCGCGCTCGCCCGCGTCGCCCGCGGCGACGACGGCCAGAAGCTGCGTGCCGCCCTGCGGCCGGAAACCCGAACGGTCGCCTGGCCGCGCGAACTCGCTGTAGCGCTCGATTCGGCGCCTGAAGTCGTCCCCCCCGCCGTCAACGGCGAACCAGGTGAAGCGGTGGTTCTCCGGCACGGGCTCGTGGACCATGAAGTCGAGCCCCCGCGCCTCGAGAACCCGGAAGGCTCGGGCGACCTCCGCGGCGCTCATCAGGTGCCGCTCGAGCAGCGTGCCGCTGCGCCAGTCAACCGTCCCCGCCCCCGAGGAAAAGATGAGGTAGTCGATGGGCATCGAAGCCGGCAGGACCTGCCGCGCGGAGTACAGGTTGCGGCCGGTGGCGATGCAGCGCAAGTCCCCGCGGCGCCCGAGCTCGGCGAGGGTGTCCAGGTCCCGGGGATCGAAGGTCCTGTCCGACCGCAGCAGCGTGCCGTCCAGGTCCGAGACCACCATCGAGCTCACGCGATCTCCGCCGCTACGGGGCAGTGATCAGACCCCGTGATGCCCGAGAGGATGGAGGCGCTGCGCAGGCGCGGCAGCAGCGCCCGGGACAGGCACACGTAGTCGATCCGCCAGCCTATGTTCTTGGCCCTGGCGTTGTACATGTAGGTCCACCAGGTGTACTGCCCCGGCTCCGGGTGCAGCTCGCGAAACGTGTCGGCGAAGCCGGAGTCCAGGACCCGGGAAAAGTTCTCACGCTCCTCGTCCGTGAACCCCGCGTTCCTTCGGTTTGCCTTTGGGTTGGCGATATCGATTTCCCTGTGCGCGACGTTGAGGTCGCCGCAGAAGACGACCGGCTTGCTCTTCTCGAGGCGGCGGAGGTAACGCAGGAACGCCTTGTCCCACTCGAGCCGGTAGTCCAGGCGGACGAGGCCGCGCCCGGCGTTCGGGGTGTAGACCGTCACGAGCCAGAAATCGGGGAGCTCCAGGCTGATCAGGCGTCCCTCGCTGTCGTGCTCCCTGGAGCCCATTCCCATGCGGACCGACAGCGGTGCGAGCCGGGAGAGGACCGCGGTTCCGGAGTAGCCCTTCTGCTCGGCCGAGCTCCAGAACTGGTGGGCGTAGCCGTCCGGGATCCCCTCGACCTGCTCCGAGGTCGCCTTGGTCTCCTGCAGGCAGATGACGTCGGGGTCCTCGGCCTCCAGCGCGCGCAAACCATCCTTCTGCAGGAGCGCGCGAAGGCCGTTCACGTTCCACGAGACCACTTTCATGGCTCCTGGGAGTCTATGGAGCGCGGTCCGCCGCTGTCAAGAACCGCAGGCCCGCTTTGCCACGGCGCGCTCGAGTCCGGCGGACCGCACGGCGGGCACCTCGGCTCACCCTCTTGACCTGATTCGTGGAAGTGAGTATATAAGCTCGTTCCCGTCAAGCACTAGGAGGTGACTCTTGGCCGGTGATATCTCAAAGAATGCCCGCCGCGAAGGCACCCAGGTCCTGACCAGCCGGTGGGGCGGCAAGATCGTCATGAAGTCGGTCTTCGAAAAGGGCAAGCTGCGCCACTACGCGGTCTGTGAAAAGACCGGTAACAAGGCACGGAAGCCTCGCGACCTGATGTAGAGGTTTGAGCCCCGGCCGCGCGCCGGGGCTTGCCCTCCGGGAGGGATGCAATGGCCAAGGCCAAGGACACCGTCGTCAAGGTGCGGCTGAAGAGCTCCGAAAGCAATCACTGCTACTACACCACCAAGAACCGCCGGAACGCGCAGGGCAAGATGGAGGTCAAGAAGTACGACCCCTTTGTCCGCAAGCACGTGATGTACAAGGAATCCGGCAAGGTATAGCCACGGGATAGCAACCCGCCTCGCCTTCGGCCCGACGCAGGACCGGTCAGGGCACCGGTCCACCACTTCTATCGCCCTCTCGCACCCGCAACTGCTCAGACACCCGCCGCGCCGCCTGCCCGGCACGCTCTTCGTGTGCCCGGTCGGCCACGCTCAGGCGGGCTTCGTTGTGCGCTTGGACCGCCGGGAGCGCCGGGAGCGCCATGGGCGCCGGGGCTGCAAGTGGCGCCGGTGGCGCCAGAATCTGCGGTAGCCGTCCGCGAGCGCGCGCCAGGTGATGCGCTCGGGGACCGGGTCGTCCCCGCCTTCGTAGAGCCCGCCCGCGCAGCGCAGGACCCTCGCGATCGCGGCGGCAAGCCCGCGGAGCACACCGTGGCGGACGATGGCGTCCATGGCGTACTGGGAGCAGGTTGGCGTGTAGATGCAGGCTCCCGGAAGTATCGGCGAAATCACCAGTCGGTACAGGCGGATCGGGAGGACGACGGCCTGCCTGAGGGCGCCGCGCCATCCCGGCGCCCCGCGCTCGGTCATTTCTTGCTGGATCCTCGGCGTTGCTGAACGCCCAGCCTGCGGAAGATCTCGAGAGTCGCCGGCGAGCGGTTGAGGGTGTAGAAATGAATCCCGCTCACGCCGAACGCCAGCAGCTCCTCGCACTGCCACGTTGTCCAGTCGACTCCCACGCGGGCGATGTCCTCGTCGCTCTCGTAGCGGGTGAGCTGCTTGAGCAGCGCGGCGGGGTAACGGGCGCCGAGCGCCATCTCCGGGATGCGCTCGAAGTTCGAGCGCGAGACGACCGGCATGACCCCGGCGACGATCGGGACCCTGATCCCCCCGTGGACGCAGCGCTCCCTGAAATCGAAGAAGTCGTGGTTGTCGAAGAAGAGCTGGGTGCAGATGTAGTCCGCGCCCTCGTCGACCTTCGCCTTGAGGTGCTCGATCTCCTGCAGGCGGTTCGGGGTGTCCGGATGCCCTTCGGGGAACCCCGCGACGCCGATCCCGAAGCCGGCGCGGCCCCCATTTCCCTGCCTCGAGTTGAATCTCACGATAAAGCGCACGAGGTCCGCGGCGTATTTGAATGCGTCGTGGTCGCGGCTGTACCCCGGGATGTCGCGAGGCGGGTCCCCGCTCAAGGCGAGGATGTTCTCGATCCCGTGGTCCCAGTAGCGCTGCAGGATCTCGGTGATCTCCCGCTCGGTGTGCGCGACGCAGGTGAGGTGCGGGATCGGGTGCAGGCGGGTCTGCTCCTTGATCCGCACCACCAGGTCGTGGGTGAGCTGCCGCGTGCTGCCGCCCGCGCCGTAGGTCACGGACACAAAGTCCGGCGCGAGCGCGTCCAGCTGGCGAATGACCTCGAAAAGGCCGTCCCACGCCTTGACCGCGCGTGGGGGGAAGAACTCGAAGCTGAACGTCGTCTCGTGCGTCCGGAAAACGTCGCGGATTTGCATGTCGAGACCTAATGTATAGATAGCAGCGGGGCCGCGGTCAACCTCGCGAGCACGGAGGAGCACGCCGGCCCCGCCGCCCTCCGCGGCCGGGCCGCGTCCAAAGGACCGCTACTGCGTGGTGCGCACGTTCGCGACCTCGTAGCCGGTGATCATCCAGACGCGGTCGCGCCTCGTGAGGTTGTACGTGTACTGCTTGACCTCGGTGTAGTCGCGGTACCTGAACCTCTCTTCGACCGTGACGGTCCCGCGCGACGGGGTGTACTGCGTGTTGAGGATCGTAAAGTCCTGAGGCACGGTCTGGATGTCCTGGTCGACCGTGCTCTTCATGAGCATGTCCTGGTACTGCGCGAGCAGGTCCCGCCGCCCCGGCTCGTCGAGCCGGTCGAACTTGCGCTTCCAGTCGGGGCTCGCCAGCATCAAGCTCTGCACGTCGAGGTAGAGCAGGAAGCGGTGCATCTGCCCCTGCTGCCTGCGCCCGGATCGTGAACTCGACCACCTGGTCCGCGGAGATGGGCTCGCGCGTGAGCACTTCGTTAGTGTCGCGCTCGATGAGCTGCTGCTCCTTTTCCGTGAGGACCGCCGGACGCACGTTGACAGGGACCACGTTGGACGCGACTTTGGGCGAGCTCGGCATCGCGGAAGAGCTGAGGGAAGAAGAAGGCCTGCACCGTGAGGACTCCCGTCTTGTCGACCTGGATGAAGCGGTCGAGGGTCACGTCGAACGCGTACTCCTCGCCCGGCTGCAGCTCGACCTCGCGGAAGAACACGTATTGATCGCCGCCGCGCGCGGTGGTAAAGTCCCTCGAGTGCGAAAGCTGGACGTTGGCCAGGGTCTTGACCTCGAAGTCGAGGTTGTAGACGCGATCGTCCGCGAGCCGGAAGCGGTAAGGCTCGGCGCTCGTGTTGACGACCGTGACCTTGAGCCTGATCTCGTCGGCGCGGTTGACGTAGTAGACCCGCTTGTCGAACAGACGTATCTGGATGTCGACGGGCTCTGACGCGCCCGCAGCCCTGGCCAGAGCCATGATGAGAAAAATGAAGGCCGCGGCGGCGGGTCGGACTCGTTCTGTCATTACTGTCACCACCCCCTATCATTGTCGGATTCCGGCATGATTACCTTATTCCGAGAGCGCCTAGAGAAGCAATTATCGTCGTTTTCCCCCTACCGTGCGCTGGTCGCACGGCTGCGCGGCGGCGAGAGCTCCATCAGGGTCGAAGGCACGCAGCACGGGTTCCTGCCGCTGCTGATCGCCTCGCTCCACAAACGCACCGCCGGGGCCTCGCTCGTGCTGGTCCCCACCGAGCGCGAAGCCGCTTCGCTGCACCAGGACCTGGACCTGGTCTGCGAGTCGACCGTGCTGCTTTTCCCGTGGTGGGGGACGCTGCCGTACGGCGATGCGTCGCCGCCCGCGTCCGTGTTCGCGGAGCGGGCGGCTGTGCTCGCGTCGCTCCTGGCCGGCGGCTCCCCCCTCGTGGTCGCGCCGATGCGGGCCGTCCTCACCCCGCTCCCCTCGCCCGCCGAGTTCGCCGCGAGGCTCGTCAGGATCGAAAAGGGAGGCAGCCTGGACCCGGCGGACCTCGAGTCACGCCTCGACTCGCTCGGCTACCTCAGAGTGCCGCGGGTCTCCGTGCACGGCGAGTTCGCGGTCAGGGGCGAAGTGATCGACGTCTTCCCTGCCGGCGCCCCCGAAGCCGTGCGCGTGCTGCTGGACTTCGACCGCGTCGACGAGGTGCGCCGATTCGACCCCTCCACACAGTCGTCGACGGGGCGGCTGCCGCACGTGGTGGTGGCGCCGATGCGTGAGGCGGACCTGGGCGCCGGGCGGCTGGAGAGGCTCGCGGCCGCCCTCGCCGCTGCGGGCGCCGCCCCCGATGCCGCGGCCTCGGTCGGCGAACGGCTCGAGCGCGAGCCCGATCGGGGCGGCGCCGAGCACTGGTACCCGCTGCTCTACGACCAGCCGTCGTCGCTGCTGGACTACATGACCGGCGGGGCGGTCACCTACCTCGTCGATGACGAGCGCCTGGAGAGCGCGGCGGCCGGCATCCGCAAGGAACACCTCGAGCTCTACCGGCAGGCCGTCTCGCGCAAGCTCCCGGCCGCCCGCCCCCGGGAAATCCTGCTCGAGATGGAGGCGCTGGAGCGCGCGGGCGGCCACCGCGTGACCTTCCCGATGATCCGCGGGGGCGCGCCCTCTGCCGCGATCGACTTCCGATGCGAGCCCCCGCGCTCCTTCTTCGGGAACTTCGCCTACCTCCGCGAGGAAGTCGCGAATCTCCTCAAGTCCGGCTACGGCGTCACGGTGTTCGCGGTCTACGAGGCCCAGGCCGAGCGCCTCAAGGCGATCCTCCGCGACCTGCCCGTCGAGATCCTTCCCGACAGCCTTTCGCAGGGCTTCGTCCTGCCCGACCTCAAGCTCTGCGCGATCCAGGAGAGCGAGATCTTCGGCCGCAAGCGCCGGATCCCCCGCTCCGTGCAGAAGGCCCCGAGCCGCGCGATCGACTCCTTTGTCGACCTCGATCCCGGCGATTACGTCGTGCACATCAACCACGGCATCGGCCGTTTCCAGGGGATCGTGCGCCTCGCCGCCCTGGGCAGCGAGCGCGACTACATCCACCTCGAGTACGCCGAAGGCGAAACCGTCTACGTGCCCATCGAGCAGGTCAACCTCGTCCAGAAGTACATCGCCCAGGACGGCCGGCTGGTCCGTCTCGACAAGATCGGGGGAAAGTCGTGGGAAGGGCGCAAGCGGCGCGTCAAGGAGTCGGTCAACGACCTGGCGGAGCGCCTGATACGCCTCTATTCACGCCGGCAGAACGAGCAGGGCTTCCGCTTTCCGCGAGGACACGGACTGGCAGGCGGAGTTCGAGGCGGGGTTCCCCTACCAGGAAACTGAAGATCAGCTGCGGTGCATCGAGGATGTCAAGGCCGACATGGAAAAGCCGCAGCCGATGGACCGCATGGTCTGCGGCGATGTCGGCTACGGCAAGACCGAAATCGCCCTCCGCGCCGCCTTCAAGGCCGTGAGCGCGGGCAAGCAGGTCGCAATCCTCGCGCCGACGACGATCCTCGTCGAGCAGCATTTCGACACGTTCCGGCAGCGCTTCGAGAAGTTCCCCGTCCGCATCGCGATGCTCTCCCGCTTCCTCTCGCGCCGCGAGCAGCACTCGGTCATCAAGGGGATCGCCTCCGGCGCCGTCGACCTGGTCATCGGCACGCACCGGCTCCTGCAGAAGGACGTCGCGTTCAAGAACCTCGGGCTGATCGTCGTCGACGAGGAGCAGCGGTTCGGCGTCAAGGACAAGGAGCGCCTCAAGGAGCTCAAGGTCTCCGTCGACTGCCTCACCCTGACCGCGACGCCGATCCCGCGCACGCTGCACATGTCCCTGATGCGCATCCGCGACATGTCGATCCTCAACACCGCACCCGCCAACAGGCAGCCGATAGAGACCTTCATCATGGAGTTCAACGCCGAGATCGTTTCGCGGGCCGTGCGTGCCGAGATCGCGCGCGGCGGGCAGGTGTATTTCCTGCACAACCGCGTCGAGACGATGCCGCAGACGCACCTGTTCCTGAGCGAGCTGCTGCCCGACGTCTCCGTGGAGGCGGCGCACGGCCAGATGCACGGCGACGAGCTCGAGGACATCATGCGCCGGTTCGTGCACGGCGAGTTCCAGGTGCTGCTCTCGACGACCATCATCGAGAACGGGCTCGACATCCCGAACGTCAACACGATCATCATCGACCGTGCGGACATGTTCGGGGTCGCCCAGCTCTACCAGCTCAAGGGGCGCGTGGGCCGCTCCGAGACGGCGGCATACGCCTACCTTCTGTACCCGGACCAGCGCGCGCTGACCGAGCTCGCCATGAAGAGGCTGCGCATCATCTCGGACTTCACCGAGCTCGGCTCCGGGTTCAAGATCGCGATGAAGGACCTCGAGATCCGCGGCGCCGGAAACCTCCTCGGGCGCGAGCAGAGCGGCGACATCCTCGCCGTCGGCTACGACATGTACATCCGCCTCCTCGACGAGGCGATCCGGGAGCTGCGCCAGGAGGAGGAGGATACGCCGCCGGAGGTGCTCCTCGAGCTCGAGTACTCGGGGTTCATCCCCGACTCCTACATCCCGGACGCGATGGAGAAGATGGAAGTCTACAAGCGCATCGCCTCGATCACGACCCAGGACGAGCACGACGCGGTATACGCCGAGCTCGAGGACCGCTTCGGCCCTCTGCCCGACGAGGTATTCAGCATCCTCTCGATGTCGGAGATCCGCATCATCTGCCGCAAGCTCTTCGTCTCGAGCCTGCGCGAGCGGGGCGGGCTCGCCACGGTCGAGTTCGCGCAGGTCTCGCGCGTCCCGGTCGACCGCGTCCTCAGGCTGATCCGTGAGAGTCAGGGCTCCGTGTACCTCGACTCAGCGCGGCCGAACTGCCTGTTCCTGCGCACGGGGAGCGTCGGGCTCAAGGAGAAGTCGGAGTTCCTGAAAGACCGGCTCGCTATCCTGTCGTGAGCGGCCTGCGGGGCCAGGGCGCCCGGCACATCTGGACGACTAACTTCACCGCGTTTTCCAGGTCGTCGACGAGCAGGATGCCGGCCGGGGCGTGGATGTAGCGGCAAGGCACCGAGACCACGCACGTCGGCACGCCTCCCCGCGTGAGCGCGATGCGGCCGCCGTCGGTTCCGCCGTAGATCGGCCGCTTGTGCTGGAACGGGACGCCGGCGGCGCCGGCGGCCTCCTCCTGCAGCGCGAGCAGCCGCGCCGGGACCAGCAGCGAATTGTCGGCGATCGTGAGCACCGGTCCCGCGCCGAGTCGCGCCACTGTCTTTTCCGGCGGGACGCCCGGCGTGTCCGTGGCCGTCGTGCACTCGATCGCCACCGCGACGTCCGGCTCGAGAGCGAACGCGGCCGCGGTGGCTCCCCTTCCCCCTACTTCTTCCTGGGAGCTGAAGCACGCCTGCACCGTGGCTTCCGGCCGTGCAGCCGCGAGCTCCTCCAGCACGGCGAGCACGATGTTGCAGGCGGCGCGGTCGTCGAAGGCCCGTCCCATCAGGATGCGGTCGCCCAGGTTGCGGAACGGTGCGTCGAACGTGCCGGTGGAGCCGACCCGGAGCCCCAGGGCGGCCGCTTCGGCCGCGGTCGCGGCGCCGACGTCCACGTAGAGGTCGGGGATCTCCGGCGCCTTGCCTCGCTCCTCGGGCTTCGTGACGTGCGGAGGAAGGGTGCCGACGACCCCGTACACTCTCCTGGCGCCCTGCGCCGCGAAGACGAGCTGAGCGCCGGGCATGAGCGCGCGATCGATCCCGCCGAGCGGGACGATGCGCAGGAAGCCCCGCTCGTCGACGGCGCTCACCATGAACCCCACCTCGTCCATGTGGGCGTCGAGCAGGATGCGCGGCGCGTCCCTGGCCGTGCCGCGGCGAACCGCGAGAACGCTGCCGAGCGCGTCGATGCGGGTCTCGTCCGCGAGCGGCCTGACACGCTCCACGATGTACGCCGCCACCTCGTCCTCGTAGCCCGGGCAGCCGATGAGGCCGCACAGCTCCGCCTGCCGTTCGATCAGCCGTTTCCGTTCCATTCGGGATCAGTATAACGCAGCCGGCGGCGCCGAATTCGGCCATTTTCAGGCCCCGTTGTTGACATTCGGGCGGCCGTCGCGCTATTCTTCGTTTTAGTTGCCCGGTGGTGTAATGGTAGCACGCAAGACTCTGGATCTTGTTGTGGAGGTTCGAGCCCTTCCCGGGCAGGGTTTCGAAGGGTTGCGGTCAGAAGCCGCAACCCTTTTTGCTTTATAGAGTTGCCCTGACCCGCATCACCGTGAGTCTGTCAGCGAGCGTCGCGTCATGGCCCGCAGCAGCAGATCGGCTGCTGCCTCGCCAAGAGGGTGACGGGGTCATAGCAGCCGTTTGCTCGCCCCGTCAGCCCTATCGCGTGAACCCGTCCCGGGATTTGTACGACGTGATGCTGGGGAGCAACTCCGCGAGGTCGCGCGACATGTTGCCGAAGAGCTCCGACCGATTGACGGGCGCCTTCGCCTGAAACTGCTGGACAAGCGGATCTTCGGCGAACAGGGCCTCGTGGGCGATCAGGGCCTCGGAATCCCTCCGCTGCCCCACCAGGTACAGTTCATTCTCGTTGTCGCCGAAATACCACTCGAAACTGAGCGTGCCTGGATCCTCGGATCGAACTCTCTCGACAAGTGCACGCAGCAGCTTCTTGACATCATCCTGGTTGCCGGGAAGCACTGAGTACCGATTGACGACTCCAATGTCACGAGCCATTTTCTTGCCTCGTGCGACATCGTTGCGCATGCCGGTGTTCTTTCGCTGATTAGCGTCGAAAGAAGTCTCTGCCATAGACGCTGAGCTCATCATGGTAGACTCGTTCAACCTCCGGGAAGAGGGGCACGATGTTCGGGATGCACGGCACGAAATGACCAGCCGGACAGTAGGTGTCGATGCATCGCCGCACCTCCTTTCGGATTGCTTGCTCATCGCATTGAGGCTTGTCGATGAGCTGTGCATCGATTCCACCGATCAGCGCCATTCGTCCTGCAAGTCTTCGCTGGATGGCTGGTATGTCGTTCTGAGGGATGACCCCCTGCCAGACATCAACTCCGATGTCGGCCATATCTTCGACGATCGGTTCGCAAATACAGTCCGCATGGTGCATAAAGATCACACCTCGGGACCTGACCGCGTCGACAATACGCTTCTGATGGGGCTTGATGATCCGGCGCCACACATCGGGAGGGATGAACAGAGAGCTCTTGCATCCCCAGTCGTCGTGATAGAGGACAACGTCCGGGTGGAGATTGTCGATTGTGCGCTCGAGGTGGCCGATCTTCCAGTCGGCTATTGCCCCCGCAAGGTCGTACATCGCCCCAGGGATCTGCATGTAGTTGCAGAGCGCATCCTCGAAGCCCATCAGGAAGTGGGAGCGCTCGAACAGGCCACCGGACGACCAGCAGACAGTCAGGTATTCGCTGCGGTCGACAGACGCCACAAACTCCCTGGCGGGGTTCCAGTCATATCCGTCGAGCGGCGGGAACACGACGCTTTCTCTCCACTGCCGAACATCGGGAACGACCTTGTTCTCGGCAGTGATATGCGGGTTTCGAGCGACCGTGCCGGAGAGCCATAGAAAGGTGACGCCCCAACGGTCCTTCTGGGGAGCGTCATAGACTACCTCGCGGGGTAACATCGACTGCGTGATCGGGTCGCCGACGAAGATATCCTTGAAGAGGTTCCCCTTGAAGGCTTCCCACGGCGGTCCGATCCAGCCAGGGTTGTCGCCGCGAATCAGCCTTAGCCAGTTCTCCTTTTTGTTCATGGAGCCGGTCTCCTTCTCGAAGCCTGCCCAACAGCCATATTCTGCAGTTCTGCACGCCTGACGGTCAAATCGCCGGAGGGAGCCACACGGTTGTCAGGTCCGCTCACGCCTCTTGACGCCGGGAGGCCCGATACGTCTATGTGGCGCCCGGGAGGCGACAATGCCGCCGGGCCCCGCTGTTTTCGCCTTACCCCGCCTGTGACCCCAGCCCCAGCCGTCTGAGGATGTACCGCGGCACTGAGTCCTCCGAGTTGGGGCCGATGATTTCGCGCGCGGCCGCCTTCGCGTCGGCGTCGGCATTCGCGACGGCGACGCCGTGGTCAGCGGCGCGCAGCAGCGGCACGTCGTTGGCCTGGTCGCCGAAGGCCACGACCGGGCAGCGTTCGAGCCCGTGGCGCCGCTGCAGATCCCGGATCGCCGCATCCTTCCTCGCGTCGCCGCTGTGGACCGTGAGCCAGTACCACCCCGACGTGTAGATGTGCGGGGTGAACGCGAGGGCGAGCGGGAGCCGGCTCCCGTCAACCGCGGCGACGAGCGGTTCCAGCCGCGCCCTGCGTGTCTATGAACGTGAGGGTCACGATCTGCTCTGCGAGCCAGACGTCCGGCTCGTACCCATCGCGCAGGCGCGGGTCGCGCGCTTCACGGCGATTGGCAAGGTACCAGGCGGCGCCGTCGTTGGCGGGCGGCGGAATGTAGAGATTGTCCCTCGCGCCATCGAACGATGTGATGAAGGGTTTCAGGCCGAGGGCCGCGGCCGTCTCCAGGACGACGCGCAGCGCCCCCGCCGCGATGGAGACCACTCGCTCGTGCCTGGCCGTGCGGAAATCCGACACGATCGCCCCGTTCAGCGTGACCACGGGCAGCCTCAAGGGCAGGTCGCCGAGGATCGGCCGCATCGACTGGACGCTGCGCGCGCTCGCCACGGTGAAGAGCGCCCCCGCCTCGAAGATGCGCCCGAGCGCCTCCCTCGCGAACGCGGACAGCCGGGCGTCCGGGCCGAGCAGCGTGCCGTCGAGGTCGGCGACGAACAGCTCCGTCGGTCGATCCGCGCTCACCCGGCTGCCGCCCCCAGACGCTCGAGCGACTTGCCCGTCACGCGATAGACCGTCCACTCGTCCATGGCCTCGGCCCCCAACGAGCGGTAGAAGGCGATCGCGTTGCGGTTCCAGTCCAGCACGGCCCACTCCAGACGGCCGCAGCGCCGCTCCACAGCGAGCTTCGCCACGTACCGTATCAGGGCGCTTCCCACGCCGTGCCCCCTTGCCTCCGGCTCGACATAGATGTCCTCAAGGTAGATCCCCGGCCGGCCGAGGAAGGTTGAGTAGTTGTGGAAGAAGAGCGCGAACCCCACGGGCCGATCCGTTTCCGCAAGGATCACTTCGGCGTACGGGCGGGCGCCAAAGAGGCTCGCCCGCAGGTCCTCCTCCGTGGCGGTCACGCGGTCGAGCAGGCGCTCGAAGCCGGCGAGCTCGCGAACGAAGCGGAGGATCGTCGTCACGTCCTCCGGCCGGGCCATGCGGAGCCTGAGCTGGTCCTTCTGCATCGTCTGCATGGCGCCACCGTAGCCGCTGGCCGACAGCAGTGTCCACCGGCTCCCGTGCCCGCCAGCGCTTGACGCCCTGATTCGATGTATGTATAATTAGATCGATATATATCAAATCAATTTGATGAGGCTGCCATGATGAATGAGAAGTCGTTCCAGGAGCTGCTTTCTTTTTTCAAGGCGCTGTCCGACCCGAACCGGCTCAAGATCGTCGCGCTTCTCGCGAAAGAAGCGCTGTCGGTGGAGCAGCTTGCCGAAATGCTCGGGCTGAGCTCCTCGACTGTGTCGCATCACCTCTCGCTGCTCTCGCGGGCCGGCCTCGTGAGCGCACGGGCCGAAGGCTACTACAGCGTCTACCGCCTCGAGGTAACCTGGCTCATGGAGATGTCGCAGCGACTCCTCGTGGCCGAGACGCTCCCCGCGGTAGCCGCGGACGTCGATGTCGACGCGTACGACCGGAAGGTGCTCAACACGTACATGACGCCGGACGGCAGGATCGAGGCCTTCCCCGTCCAGCGCAAGAAAGAAGAAGTCCTCCTCCGCCGTGTCGTCGAGGCATTCGAGACGGGCAGGCGCTACAGCGAGAAGCAGGTCAACCGGATACTGAAGCGCTTCAGCGAGGACACGGCGCGGCTGCGCCGTCACCTCGTCGAGTACGGCTTCATGGGCCGCGAGGGCGGCGGCGGCGAGTATTGGCGGCTGGAGCGCGCGCCCGTTGCGTGAGCGACAGCGCGCTCAGGCGCGTCTGTACCAGAGGCTGAGGAACTGGGGGGCGACCCTGAGCGAGGCCTCCCAGCTCCCCGCCTCCACTTCGCCCTCGGGCCCGGTGTCCTCCCACAGGCCGATCAGCCGCATTCCCAGGGAACCCGGGTGGTTGATGACCGTGCCGAGGGTGTGCCGGAACTCGCGCGGGCCGACGACCGACTGGTGCTGCCCCGAGCCGTCGGTAAACGTCCACGCCGGGTCTGGGCAAATGATCTCAGCGCCGTCGGCATACGGGAGGCACAACCGGTAGCAGCCGTTCTCGACGTGCTCCCGGTCCATGCCGTGGCAGAACGGGTTGGAGTAGCTCAGGCGGTAGAAGCCCCCCGGGCGAAGAACGCGCGACACCTCGGAGAAGACCGGCCGCGGATCCGGCACGAAGTTCAGGGAGTGCGCGTGCCAGACGACGTCAAAGGCAGCCGCCGCGAAAGCGCCGAGGTCTCTCATGTCGCCCTGCAGCGTGCGCACGTCCACGCGGTAATGCGCGGCCGCGGCCCGATCGGTCGCGAGCTGGGCGTCGGAGAGGTCGAGGACGGTCACGCGCGCGCCTAACAGGGCGAAGGCGACGGACTGCTGTCCCCCGCCCCCCGCGAGGCAGAGCACGTCCCGGCCGGCCAGCGCCTCGCCGCGCAGCACGCCCTCGGCATCCACGCGCTCGCGCGCGATCTCCGGCGTGAGATCGAGCCATGGCCGGCTGTAGAGAATCCCCCGGGACGCGAGCTCGTTCCAGCGCTCGCGGTTGTAGCGCGCGACTTCGTCCATGGAGCCTACGGCCGCCGCGGCGGCCTTCTTCATTATTGACCTCTCCGGTCCTGCCCTTTCAGGGCGCGGGCGCGGTCGAGTTGGCGGGCGGGACGCCGTCGACCGTCCCGGGCTCCATCAGCTCGGAGCGCGTGCCGTCGGGGTCGAACAGGTTCATCAGGCGCCTGTCGGTTGATGCCGACTTTGTGCTCGACGGGGCGGTCGTAGCCGGAGCGGGCGACACGCGCCTTGAGCGCCTCCGCCGAGGCGGGGACGTCCTTGACCTCGAGGCAGAGGTGGTTCATGACGCCGAGGCGCTCGAGCGACGGCGGGTCGCTGTAGAGCATCAGCTCGACGTAGTCGTCGCTGTGCGGGAGCTTCATGTTGACCCACGAGAGGATCTTTCCGTCGGAGCTGCCGCGCCAGGTCTCGGAGCACCCCAGGATGTCCCGGTAGAAGGCGAGCGACTTGTCGAGGGACCGCACGGTGACGCCCACGTGGCGGATGTAGGCGGAGATCCGATCGCCGCTCATGTGCTTGCCATTGTCGCGGACAGTCCATCCGTCGGGCTCGTACTGCACGAACTCGACGATGTGGCCGTCCGGGTCCTTCACGGAGAAGTTGGAGTTGCCGATGCGGCCCTTCTTGACGACATCGGGGACGGCGATCCCGTGCGACTTGAGGTGCTGCCGCAGCGCTTCGATGTTTTCCACGATCAAGGCGACCTGGTACAGGCGGTCGGTCTTCGGCTCGCGCTCGGGGAAGAGCTCGATGCACTGCTTGTCGTTGATCTTTACGAAAGTGAGGGCGAGCCGTCCGTCCGGCTCAGTCAGCCGGAACTGCTCCTGGTAACCGAGGAAGTCCCCGTAGAACTTCATCGTCTTCGGCAGATCGCTCGTAAAGAGCGCCACGTGCGAAAGCCCCGTGATTCTGTGCGTTGTGCTCGTCTTTGTCTTTGCCATGGTGAGGCGAGATTATCACGCCCGCGATCGACTCGACAAGCGCGCGTCTCGCAAGCCCCGCTCTACAGCGATTCCTTGCCCGTGAGCTCGCCCAGGTCGATGGCCACGACGGCAACCGTGTCCAGCGAGGCGGCCGGAACGGACCAGCCGGGCCGGCCGGAGTACTTGTGCAGCAGCAGCTCGAGCGCGGCTGCCTTTTCGGCGGGGTCGCGCACGAGCGATGCCGTCCCGCGGGCGATCACGCTGCGGTAGCGCGCGCTCCAGGAGCACGGTGCGTCGCCCGGCCGGATGGAGAGCTGCTCGTCGACCTCGACGCAGACGTGCGGGTCCTCGCGCAGGCGATCGAGCTTCTCGCCCTCCAGCGCCGAATGGAAGTAGAGCGTGCGGCCCCTGCAGGCGAAGTTGACGGGCACGACATAGGGGAACGGCCTCCCGTTCCAGGCGATCCGGCAAACGCCGGCCTGCTCGAGCAGGCGCTCGACGCGGGCGGGGTCGCCGATCATCTTTTCGGTCCTGCGCATGCGAACGGCGTACCCGCGGGAGCCGTCCGTGTCAATCGCGGGCATCCCGACACATTCCGAAACGCTGCCCGCGATTGCGCGCGACGGCCGCCTCGCCTAAGATGGCGGCCATGGAAACAAAAGGCGCCCCGGAGGCCGGGGCGCCGAAGCTGATCCTGATCACGGGAATCATGGCAGCGGGCAAGTCCACGGTTGCCCAACTGGTCGCAGAGCGTATCCCGCGAAGCGTGCACCTGCGAGGCGACGTCTTCCGGAGGATGATCGTCCGCGGCAGGGCGGAGATGGGGTTCGAGCTCTCCGACGAAGCGGTCGCGCAGCTGCGCCTTCGCTACCGGGCGGCCGCGACGGTCGCGGGGCTCTACCTCGACGCGGGCTTTTCCGTCGTCTACCAGGACATCATCATAGGCAGCGGGCTCAGCGAGGTGCTCGCGCTCTACGAGGGCCGGCGCCCGCACGTTGTGGTGCTGTGCCCGTCCGCCGAGTCGATCGCCTCGCGGGAAGGGGCTCGGAACAAGAAGGGCTATGGCAGCCCCGACGCGATCGCGAGCTTCGACCGCGTCCTCCGGACGGAGACCCCCCATGTCGGTCTCTGGGTAGACAGCTCGGGCTTGACGGAGGCGGAGACGGTCGACTTCATATTCAACAATCTTCCTCGGGCTCTCGTGACCCTGGGCTGAAAGGCCCGTCTGCCTTCCCCGGGCGCCTGTTCGTGCGCCCTAGCGTGCGATAGGCCGCCTTGCCGCCGAACGGCCCGATGGGTACATTGTTCCCATGACGATCGACACCAACAGCATGGCGAGCCGGTACGTCCTGAACCCGACCCCGCTGCAGACGTTCCGGGATTCCGAGCCGGTCAACGGCCAGGGCAACAACACGCAGACCGGGGCCCTCTGGGCCTGGCAGCAGCAGCAACAGCAGGGTGCGTTCCCGCCCGAGATGGGCACGATTGTCAACATCCTCGCCTGATTGACCCTCGCGACTTTCCGCTCGCAAGGAGAATGAGGACCATTCCCGCGAGCAGGTACATGTCCGCGAGGTTGAACACCCCCGATCGCAATATCCCCACTCCGACATTCAGGAAGTCCGTGACGCGGCCGCCGTGTGTTACCCGGTCCACCAGGTTGCCAAGCCCGCCTCCGGCGATCAGGGACAACGCAAAGACCTGAAGGGGATCCAGGCGCTGGTTTGCCGCGGCCCACGCGAAAGCGGCCGTCACCACGATCGCCGAGAGGCCCGAGAAGACGACGAGCTTGAGGGGCTGCGGCCAGCCGTGCCCCAGGCTGAGGAACGCTCCGTCGTTCTCGGCGTACGTCATGATGAGCAGGTCGCCGACGACCCTCACCGTCCCCGCCCCGCGCAGGTATGCGCGGGCAAGATGCTTGGCAGCCTGGTCGGAGGCAAACGTCGCAGCGGCCACCAGGATGACCAGGGCGACGCGAGAGCGGATCGTGCGCATGGATGCCCGCGTCACGCGCCCCCGGCGAGGCTGAGGGGCGAGACGTCGTGCGTTTCCATGGTCACCCCCATGGT
This sequence comes from uncultured Spirochaetota bacterium, assembly GCA_963734495.1. Taxonomy (GTDB): domain Bacteria; phylum Spirochaetota; class Spirochaetia; order SZUA-6; family CAVTHK01; genus CAVTHK01. The sequence continues at coordinate 272,721 of CAVTHK010000016.1, read as the reverse complement.
CACGTGGTTGTGCGATCCGCACGAAGGACACAGCTCGCCATAGACCGCGATCGGAGCCCCGCAGCCGCAGCGAGGGAGCAGCTTCGCGATCATGGAGGCTTCCGCTTCGAGGCGGCCGCCGCAATCGCGGCGGATCGACCTGAGTACCTGGTGCGTTGGGCCGTCTTCCCACAGGCTGAGGCAGTACAGCCTGCCGCACCCGGTGCATATGCACACCGTCGAGTCGCAGTGCTCCATCTCCGCTTCCGGCCTGTAGTGCCGGAAGCTCTTCCCGCACCTGCTGCATCGCAGATCCAGCACCTCGAACGTGTGCGCGGTCTTCTCGAGCATCATGCGTCATCTCCTTGCCGCGGGGCCGCCACGACCCTCGGCCGGCGCAGCGACTCACCCGTCATGGCCCCCCTGTCTCGCCGCGATCACGCGGAAAGTATGACCCTGCGGCGGGACGACGGCAAGCAGCTATCCGCCGGCCAGCACCTCCGCGAGGATGCCGGCGGCGATGTCCGCGCTCTCCGCGGCCATCGGGCCCCGGTCGCCGCCGAACCAGGCGTTCCATTCGGGCCCGTGCAGCTCGTCGCTCACATGCCCGACGTAGAGGGCACGCGCACCGCAGACCTGTGCGGCCGCATAGAGCGGCGCGGCCTCCATATTGATGATGTGCGCGCCGGCTCCGCGCCAGCGGGCTACGGCTTCCGGAGTCTCGCGGTAGATTGCGTCGACCGTCGCGGCAGTGAGCCTCGGTATCGGGCGGCCGCGCCGCTTCTCGATCGCGGCCGCGGCCTGCAGCATGGTCTCGTCCGGCGTCGCTGCGGCGGCCGTACCGAGGTAGCTTCGGCTCGTGCCGTCCGTTGCGAGGGCCGTCGCTATGACGAACTGAGACCCGCGGTGAACGGACGGGTCGATCGAACCGGCGCATCCCAGCCCCAGGATCCATCGGACTCCGATAGACGAGAGCTCCTCGACGAGCGCCGCCGCGAGAGGCCCGCCGCCCGCCTGGCGGCCGACACTGCAAAGGATTCCCACGGGTCGGCCGCCGCAAGTCGTGCTCAGCACCTCGGAGGGCTCCAGGCCGGCGAAGACAGTGTGGGTCATTGGGCGTCCGCCGAGTCGCTCCACGATGGCCCGCGACCGTGCCCGGCCGTGGAACACGATCACGGCGGCCTGCCAGGATGGGAGCGCCGCGCCCTGCGCCCGAGCGCGCATGATGACGAGCGGATCGATGTACCTCATGGCGTCTCCTGTCGGGCCTGCGCCTTCCAGCCGTGTGCCTGCGCGGCTTGCAGCCATGTCTCAGCGAGGTCGGCCGGCATTTCCGCAGGCGTCGACAGCCGGCGACGCTCCAGATGCAGGGCGTCCGCGGGACAGGTCGACGCGCAGAGCCCGCAGCCGATGCATCGCCGGCGGTCGAGCCTGACTTTGTCGGCTTCCGCGGCGAGAGCCTTCATCTGACACCGGTCGACACAGGTCAGGCATCCGGTGCAGTCGTCGACCGAGAGCGCGGCAATGAACGGGCTGCCGATGAGGTCGCCGGGATCAGGCCGAAGGCGGAGGCTGCGCAGCACTCCGCAGCAGCACCCGCAGCAGCAGCAGATGAACGAGATGCGTTTCGAGTTGCTCGGCGAGAGAACGAGGTTCGACTCGTCTGCCCGCCTCAGGCGCTCCATGATCTGTTCGCGGGTTTGCGGTCTCGCTCGGCCGGTGCGGACATAGAAATCGGCAAACTCGCCGAAGAGCAGGCACGACTCGTCCGGAACGTCGCAGCCCTGCCCCTGCAGCCTGGCCCTGCGGCGGCATATGCAGGGCGCCACGGCGAATCGGGTGTGCGCTTCCACCAGTTTGTCCGCCATCTCGTAAGGGAGCGCGACGGGCCGGATCTCGACGCTGGCTACCGAAGGGATCACCCGCATCTGGCCGGCTGTTGGCGGCCGGGCGCCCTTCGGCCTGGTCCTGTTGTACTCTGCGACCAGGTCGACCAGCCGCTTGCTCAGGTTATCGACTTGGAACTCCCATACGCCGACGACCCACGGCACGGCCTGGTACAGGGGCGCCCCCGCTGCCGGACGAACGTCGAAGACGAGTCCCTTCTGCGCCATGGCCTCCAGGCTCGTTTCGACCGCCGCGGCGTCGATCCCGGTCCTGCCCGCGATGGCGGCCGCCGTTTCCGGCCTCGGCGTCAGCCTGATCGCCAGGGCGGCCTCCTCGGGCGTGAACAAGGCCCGGAGCATCGGGATCTCCGCCCCGGTCTCGCTCGGAGGCAGGCCTCCAAGGCGATCGAGGTGCTCGGCCAGATCACGGTAGACATCGGCTTCCATGCGACTGCCTCCTCGATTGAGCCGCCCGGCCCTGATGTTTTCGGGCCACTACTTGGGCCAGCGCGATTCGACCTTCTTGCGGGGAACGCAGCGGGCGCGGGCGTTGCGGGCGGCAGGCGGTGACCGCATGCCTCACGCGTCCCGGTGCACCGATTCCGGCGAGAACGCGGGGATGCAGACAGACAGGTAGTCAGCTCCGGAAGGAAACGGAGTGCTGTACTGAACCCACTCTCCCGCCGACACCATCACCGCCTGCCCTTCGCGGACGTCGACGACACCTTGGCGCGTCGTCACCCGCAGGGTGCCCGCAAGCACGACCGAGTATTCCGCGAACTCGGGCGTCTGTCCCGGCTCGACCCATCCGGACGGGCTGCGCATGTGCGCGATGCTAAGGTCGCCTGTCCCAGTGTTGACGCGCCCGACGAGCTCCTCGATCCTCTTCGGCATGTTGCCGGCCGCCAGGATGACTGTTGCGCGTTCCACCAACGTTGCCATGGTTGTCCCCCGAGAGTTGCTGCGGAGTCACGGAAGATTATCGCGGTTCACCAGCGTGACCGGCAAGCTGCTCTCAGTCTTCAGGGGCGCAGCGTCTTCATATAATCAGCTCGGGTGCGGGGAGCGTCGGGCAGCACTCCACCTGCCCATCGCTGTGTACCGTGGCAAGCGAGTGCGCCTGCCATGGGCCTCCCTTTTGCCCTGAGTCGTCCTCGCTGGGGTCGGCACGAGGAAGGGCCCCAGGCGACCCTTCGCTGGCCCGACCGCAGCCCCGCCGCAACAGGAGCCGCGCAGTTTCAGGGGAACGACACCGCTGTGCGGGCATCATCGTACGAGCGAACCCACGGCGCAACAGCGCGCAACAGCGCACAACAGCGGACAATTCGGCTCGGATGCTCAAATCTCTTGACGCCGGGTGCCGTTCGCCGAGCCGTGGAGGCCGCCGGCGACCTGGTCGACGTTCCCTTGGCGGAAAGCGCAAGGACGGATCCCATCGTGAACCTCAACCTCCCGCCCGAACTCGGCGAGGCGCTCGAGCGAGCCTGCGCCGAGCAGGGCGTGTCCCTCCGCTGCGCCGTGACCGGCCTGCTCGAGAAGACAGAGGTTAACGAGTGACTCAACTATCCGAAGCCTGCCCGCGGTTCAAGACTTGCGCGGTCAACAACTGCCCGCTGCACCCGGGCTACCAGGAGCCGCTCGAGGCCCATCCCGACGATCCAGAGCGCCGGTGCCGGCTGTCGAGGGCCAAGCGTCTGGCCGTCGCCGCTCGCTACACGGAGCTCGCGCTCGGGCTTCGCTACGGGGCGCTGACACCGAAAGAGCATGGAGCTGCGGCCCAACGGGCGGCCCTCGGACCGAGGAGCAGGCCCGGCGAATTCAGGCGGTCAGGGCCGCAGCCGTGAAGACACACGGCGCGGAGGCGGAGGCATCAGATTCCCCCACAAATCGGAGAAAACTGCCCCGCCTGCGGCATAGCGACACGGGCGCAGCACATCGAACAGGCTTCCGGTCCCGGCGAGGACGGGTCCGGCCTTCACGGGAGCCACTTTGTCTTGATCCGCTGATACTCGGGAGACTCGAGCACCTTCCTCAGGCCAGCATTGATCTCCTCGAGCGCCTTGGTGTTTCCCTTCCTGACCGCAACACCGTAGAGCTCCTGCGTGAACGGCTGACCGACGATTTTGAGCCTGCCCCTGTAGGTCGGGTTCTGAAGGACGTAGTTCGCCGCGATCGGGCTGTCGCAGACCACGGCGTCGATGCGCGCGGTCGAGAGGTCCTCGATGGCCAGCCCGAGCTCGTCATAGGTCTTGAGCGTCACGCCCTTGACCTTCTCGACCTCGACGGCCCCGGTGGTGCCGATTTGGGCGCCGACGTTCTTACCGGTGAGGTTGGCGAGCTTCGCCGCTCTGGAGTCCGAGCGCACCACGAGCACCTGCCCCGCGTTGATGTACGGAACCGAGAAGTCCATCGTCTGCTTACGCTCTTCGGTGATGGTCACCGAAGAGATCACCGCGTCGTACTCGCCGTTGGCGAGACCGGCAAAGATGCCGTCCCACGCCGTGTTCTTGAACTCCACCTGGAAGCCGCCCGCCTTGGCCGCGGCCTTCATCAGGTCGATGTCGAAGCCGACGATCTCCTTAGCGCCGTTGACGAATTCCATCGGCGGCCACGTCGCATCGGTGGCGACCGTGATATTGACCGTATGCGTCCACGGCTTCCACACCAGTGCGCGTTTCTCGGCCTCAGCCAGTTGTTCCTGAGTCATCTTTGCGGCAATGCCATCTCGGCGCGCAGCCGCCCCAAAGTAATTTGAAGCCGCCGCCAAGTTGTACCATTTGTGGGCTTCAGCAAGGTCCTGCGGAACGCCTCTGCCTTCGGCGTAGATATCACCCAGATTGAGTTGGGCCTCCCCCCAGCCTCGATCAGCGGCCAGGTTGTAACACCTTATCGCGTTGGCATAATCACTCGCCTTGGCGTAGATATTGCCAAGGCTCGTTTGGGCGAAAGAAGCCAATAGCCAGTCTTGCTGGGTCGCCAACTCGTACGACCTTATTCCTTCGGACCGGTTCTGGGGTACGCCCTTGCCGTCAAGGTAGCTCCACGCGAGGTTAAGTTGGGCAAATGGATTGCCCTGCTCGGCGGAGAGTTTGTACAACCTTGCGGCTTCAGTGTAGAGGCGAGGCACGCCGCCCCGGCCCTCGTAGTACATCAGGCCGAGCCGTAGTTGCCCAAATGCTTCTCCCTGTTCGGCCGCCTTGCGGTACCATTTGACCGCCTCGGTGTAGTCCTGAGACACACCCCGTCCGAGTTCGTACATAAGCCCGAGGTCGCTCTGCGCTGTCGCAACGCCCTGTTCTGCAGCTTTGCGGTACCATTTCGCGGCCTCGACATAGTCGCAAGCGAGACCCAACCCGTTGTAGTAGAGATAGCCAAGTGCCGCCTGCGCGTGCACGTTACCTTGATTGGCTGCACCGCGAAACCAAAACGCAGCCGTGAGGTAGTCTTGGGCCACGCCTTGACCGTCAGCGTACATCAAGCCCAGGCAGTACTGGGCAATCGGGAGCCCCTGGGTGGCAGCCTGGAGCCACCACTTCTTCGCCTCGGCGTACTCTTGGGCCACGCCCTCGCCTTTGAAGTACATACGGCCGACGTTGTACTGAGCTTCAGCGTTGCCTTTCTCGGCGAGTGGGAGGCACAACTGCATCGCGGCAGCGTAGTCGCCCAGGTCGTAGGCGGCTTGGGCGTCCTCCACGGGCCCGCCAGAGAGAGCGCTGGCCACCAGAAGTAGCGTGAGGGCTGCCAGTCTTCGCCTCATTGTTATCTCCACCTCTCTCGCGCCCATTCTAAGCCATCGTGTGGATCACCAGCAAACGCGTCTAGGGCAGGACGATGATGGTCTCGACTGAAACGCAAGAATGAAGAGGGGTTGTGAGCCTACTTGACGATTCCGTGCGTACGGATTCTGTCCGCGATTTGCGCGGCTACTTGTTCGAAGTCGTAGTAGGGAACAACTTCGAGCAGTAGGACGCCGTGTTCTTGACAAAGAGATTTCTTGCGGGCATCTCGCTTCCGCTGCGCTGCATGTGCTTTCTTGCCGCCAAAGTACTTCAGAGGTTGATCGTGCTGCTGCTTGCCCTGATACTCGACCGCCAACTCTATCTCGGGCAAGAACACATCTATGTGCTGCGGTTCAAGCCACATAGGCCGAGCGTGCTGCACGATCTTCAGAGCCGGGAATCTCGCTTTGATGGACTGATAGAGTGCGGTCTCCGACACCCAGCCTTCGCCTATCCGCGGGAGACCCTTTCTTGTCCGCTGCGCGTTCGCAAACTGTCGGACAGTCTCCGCCAGTCGCGAAACGCCGAGCTCGGACAAGCACTGTTCCATGTGGTCGTAGTATCGGAGAACCATCGTGTTTCCTCTCCTGCCGACCAACCCCTCGATCGGCGGGACGAGGGTCACGTATTCAGCTACTTGCTTTGGCCTGGAATCGATAGTCCTGTAGAGCCACTTCTCTTCGAAAGCTATGAAGTTCCCGCCGGCCAACTCACGCCATGAGGCCACCTGTATGTCAATAAACGCTTGGAAATCGTCGTCGTTCAGATCCACTTGCCACGCGCCAGAATGCGCTCTGAACATGGTCGCGCATTCGTGGCCCTCTATGTCCAAGCCCAGCGGTCGTTTCATCGCCATCCGGATGTCGAAAACACGATCGTCTCTGGCCAACCCCAGCGCTTTCTCGTACTCTCCGAGGAAGACGTATTTCTCCAGCAGGTGGGCTCCCCCCGCAACGGCCAGCCGCCCCGACTCAACGTCAGAGACATATTGCCGGAGTACCTCGACAAGACGTGCAGCTTGGCGCCGGTCGACCCTCAGCCTAGGGCCCAAGCCTATTCGCTCGCCTAACGTGCCTTCGCGTGCGCGCCAGTAGATCGCAGGGTCCATCCCGATGTATGTGATCATCGTGGTGACGGCCTGCCGATAGGTGACGGTATCGGCCACATCAACGCTCCGCCGACGGTGTCGGAGACCCCTCGGAGTAGTCCTCTCGGACTAGAGATCTATCCCGCACCCGCCATTGCAGCAACGTTCGCGAGTAGGAAGGCTATTCCGCGGCTGCTCAAATCGTTCGAAAGGAGCTGGCTGCCCTCCTCGATCTCTCGCCTTGCTTTCTTCGTTCATCCAGTGTGTCCATCGGCAATTAAGGTGCCGAGTCCAGCGGGACGAGGGCGAGCCCGTCCACGGCGGGGGTTCCTTGCTGAGAATGGCGCCTCGGACTCCTGGCTTTCGTAGAAGTCGACCACGTAGGTGACGAACGCCGCGGCTGCGCTGAGGACTAGCTCGGCCTCGTGTCTAGTGACCTTGAGGCCTCCAGTGTTGCCATGAGACACTCCCTTTCCGCCGCCGCGGTACGCATGGATCTTAACCATGGCTTGGGCTATCGGAGGAGGTATCTTGTCAGGTTCCGGCCCGGAAAGCTTCGCAACTTCTCTCTCGAAGTCCGCCGAAACCCGCTTCCCGCTCTTGACCTCAAGTGCTGCTTCAAGCGCGCAGATCGCCTCCTTGACGGAATTCTCGAAATCAGGGGCGCGTTCGCCGAAGAAACGGTGGGCCTTGGCGTAGTGCTCTCGAGCAGCATGGAGAGCTGGATCGGCCAGAACAGCCTGAGCCCTTGCCACGTTGCGCTGAGTCTGTGGACGGCCCGGTCTTTCGAAGCGTCCGCTCCTGAAGACATAGGCGAGGTTGCTCTCGCTTAGCAAAGTGTTTACCTCTGAAACAAAACGCTGTCTGACCTGGTCCAGCGAAACAACGATCAGGGTATCGCCATCGTGGTACTGCGTTTTCTCTGTCAGCAGCGAGCTGAAAACGCGTTCGCAGAACACATAGACGTCAGGCCATTCCATCGACGCGAGCAGCTCGTTACAGGCTTTCGGGTTCGCCTGGTCCACCGTGCGAAACGGAATCTTGCTTGACCTGAGCATCTCGATCATCACGAAGCGCCAGGCATACCCGTCCTCGTCCCGCTTAATCAGGCCATCCTCTACAAACTGTTGCAGTACATACATGAGGCCAGTTCGAGAGGCCTGCGGGAACTCGTCATCGATGGGACGACCTTCATGAAGGCCAAATCGCTGAGGGAAAGACAAGTCTGCCATTCCTCATCCCCTCCCGCCAAATGTGCCGGTGCTTGTGGACACCACGTCGCTCGCCACCGCAATGGCGTCGCGGACGGTGATCGCGTTCGTCTTATGTCGGAGCCGAGCGGCCTCCTTCGCCACATGCCGATCGCGAGTAGCCTGGCTGTCAATCAGCACAATGAGCTCCCGCTTCAGCTCACCGATCGCTTCGTGCTGACGTTTCTGGCGATCGGCCAGAGACGATACGGTTTCGTTGAGCTTCTCGAGGTATCCCAAAAGTTGCGGTTGAGATCCATATTGCGGCGCACACTTCTCGTACCACCAGTCCCTCATCTGGCGAATCTCCTTCCGCTTGAGCCGATCGTTTCCGACGAGGGCGTGGCAGCTGGGGCACAGCGGTGCAGCGTTGTCGAGCGTGTCGTCTCCCCCCTCGGCCTGTGGGACTATATGGTGGACCTGGACACTGATGCTCCGACATCGGTAGCACTGAAAGGCTGCTCGCCGCTTCACGTCGAGCCTCAGGGATTCCGAGAAAGCCATGATGGGCCTCCTCCGTGTAGCCGCCAGTGTAGCCGGAATAGTCGGAAAGGCCAAGAATGAACGCGAAAGCGAATTCCAGAGCGCTCTCCAATGTGCTTGACCCTAACTGCCGGTGCGCAGTATAAATGCGACAGAAAACGCGAACGCGTGAAGCAGCGCGAAAGCGGAGGCCCCTTCGTCTATCGGCTAGGACGGGAGATTCTCAGTCTTCAAAGAGGGGTTCGATTCCCCTAGGGGCTATCGGGCGGCAGGGATGCCGCCTTTTTGTTTCTTGCGGAGTACGTGCGCTCCTCGTCTCCGGCCGCCCCCGATCAGCGCCCGTAGTCCGGCTGTCAAAGATGCGAACCACACGCAACGGATAGAATGTCAGGCCAGCGCCGGGCCACGCCACGCAACTGCGCCGGCGGCCGGGTCAACCAGGGTATGGGGCCCCGACCCCCTTGATTGCTGACCGATCGGATCTCCGCGATACGTTCCTCGACGCCCTTGAGCTCCTCCTGAAGGTCCTTGCGGTACTCCTCCTTTCCGCGACGCGCTCGTCACGGGAGCGGAAGCGCCTTTCAAGTCGCCCGCCTTCGCGCGCGTGAGCGCTGCAGTCGTGTTCCTCGCTGTGGCCTTTGCCGCAGCCCTCGAGAATCCTGCTGATCCTTCCCAGAGATCCTTCTGAGGTTTTTTTGTTTGAGTTTCCCGGGAAAGTGAAGTAGGATTCCGCGACGGATTTGCGCCGCAGTGTCTGCGGCTTCGGCAGCGGAGAATCCAAAGTCGATGGCGAACGTGCTGGTCGTGGATGACGAGATGGTAGTGCTCCACGTCATGACGTGGATGCTGGAGAAGTTCGGCCACAAGGTGTGGCGCGCGGCGAACGCCAACCAGGCCCTCGAGGTGCTGGGGGGATCCACGAGCTTCGACCTTGCCATCATCGACCTGGTTCTGCCGGGCGTCTCCGGCATCGAGCTCGCCAGGACCGTGCGCGAACGGTACGAGGCGCTGCCCATGATCGCGATGTCCGGGTACGTCTCGCCGGAATCCACCGCCACCATGGCGGCTCTCGACGCCGTGGGAATTGTGCGCTTCATCCCGAAGCCAGTCCGGGTGCTGGAGTTGTACAGCGCGGTCAACACCGCGTTGGCGAAGTCGGGATAGCAGGGAACACCTCAGGGCACTGACCCCGGCACGTTTGCGCGCGAGCGCCGGTCGTCAAAAAGGCCTGAAACAAGGGCGTTGACAAGGCTTCAGCAGCCAAGGAGTATGGCACACTAGGCTGGCGGCACGCCCGAGGAGAGCCGGCTTCAAGCCGGCTCTTTCTGTATGCGGCGGCGACCGCGAGCCTGTCGCCGCATGGTCGGGGTAGCGATGAATCACGCCTCTCTGGTGCTCGACGACGGAACGTCCTTCGCGGGACGGTGGTTTGGCGCCGCGCCCGCGGCGGTCGGGGCTCTTCCGCGCGGCGGCGCGGCCGGCCAGGCCGCCCCTCGCAGCGGTGAGGGCAAGCTCGCGGCCGGCGAGGTCGTCTTCAACACGGGCATGTCGGGCTACCACGAGATGCTGACCGACCCATCCTACTACGGCCAGATCGTGGTGATGACCTACCCCCACATCGGCAACTACGGCACCGACGAGGACTGGACCGAGTACGGCTCCGGCGGGGACGAGGTCATGGGAAGGCTCCGCGCGTCCGGCCTGGTCGTACGCTCGCTCTACGAGGGCCCGGTGCCCGCGGGCCGCGCCAGCCTCCCGGAGTTCCTCGCCCGCTACCGGACCACCGGGCTCACCGGCGTGGACACGCGCGCGCTCACGCTGCGCATCCGCAGCGGCGGGAGCCCGCGCGGCGTCATCGTGCGCTCGGACGACGGCGGCCCGCTGTCCGAAGCTGCCGCGGCGGAGGCGGTACGATTCCTGCGCGCCTTCCCCGAGATGGAGGGCCGCAACCTCGTGTCGGAGCTGAGCCTGGGGCGCATCGTCGGCGTCAACACCGACAAGGCCGGCGGCCCGCACGTGGCGCTCGTCGACTGCGGCGTCAAGGCGGGGATCGTGCGCGAGCTCGACGCGATCGGCTGCCGCGTGTCGCTGGTCCCGAACGAGGCGTCCGCGGACGACGTGCTCGCAGCCAAACCCGACGCGGTGCTCTACTCCAACGGCCCCGGCGATCCCGCCGTGCTCGACCACCTGATCCGCCAGGCCAAGGCGCTTCTCGGCAAGCGGCCGGTCTGGGGGATCTGCCTGGGCCACCAGCTCCTGGCGCTGGCCATCGGGGCGAAGACCTTCAAAATGAAGTTCGGTCATCACGGGGTGAACAACCCCGTCCGCGACGAGACGACGGGCGCGATCCTCATCACGTCGCAGAACCACGGCTTCGCCGTCGACGAGACGACGCTGCCGCGGGGGGCGGAGGTCTGGTTCCGCAACGCCAACGACCGCAGCAACGAAGGCATCAGCGCGCCCGCGCAGCGGCTGATGGCGGTCCAGTTCCACCCTGAAGCGGCGCCCGGTCCCCGCGATTCGCTCTGGATCTTCCGCAAGTTCCTCGAGACGCTCTAGCACGCGCGAAGTGAGGGAGACGTGCCCGCCCGCAAAGACCTCAAGAAGATCCTGATCATCGGCTCGGGACCGATCGTCATCGGCCAGGCGTGCGAGTTCGACTACTCGGGCACTCAGGCCGTGCGAACGCTAAAGGAAGAAGGCTACCGCGTCGTGCTGGTGAACCCCAACCCGGCGACGGTGATGACCACGCCCGGGCTCGCGGACGCCGTCTACATGGAGCCGCTCTCCTGCGAATACGTGGACCAGGTGATCCGGAAGGAGAAGCCCGACGCGATCCTCCCGACGATGGGCGGGCAGACCGGGCTCAACCTCTCCCTCGCGCTGCACGACGAAGGCATCCTCGAGCGCCACGGCGTGGAGATGATCGGCGCCACGGTCGAGGCGATCCGCAAGGCCGAAGACCGCGGCCAGTTCAAGGCGATGGCGCAGAGCATCGGCCTCGACGTCCCGCGCTCGGCCGTGGTGCACGAGGTCGACGAGGCGCTGCGGGTCGGCCGGGAGATCGGGCTCCCTCTGGTGATCCGCCCGAGCTTCACCCTGGGAGGCCAGGGGGGAAGCATAGCGCTCACGGAGGCGGAGCTGCGCCTGTCCGCCGAGCGCGCGTTGTCGGAGTCCCCGGCGCACGAGGCGCTGATCGAGGAGGCGCTGCTGCGCTGGAAGGAGTTCGAGCTCGAGGTCATGCGCGACCGCCACGACAACGCGATGGTCGTCTGCTCGATCGAGAACCTCGACCCCATGGGCGTGCACACCGGCGACAGCATCACGGTGGCACCGGTGCAGACGCTCTCCGACCGCGAGTACCAGCGCATGCGCACCGCGGCGCTGGAGGTGCTGCGCGCCGTGGGCATCGACTGCGGCGGCTCCAACGTGCAGTTCGCGATCCAGCCGGGGACGGCGCGCATGTGCATCATCGAGATGAACCCGCGCGTCTCCCGCTCCTCGGCGCTGGCGAGCAAGGCGACCGGCTTCCCGATCGCCCGCTGCGCCGCGCGGCTGGCGGTCGGCTTTACCCTCGACGAGATCGTCAACGAGATCACCGGGCGCACGGTGTCCGCGTTCGAGCCGAGCCTGGACTACGTGGTGGTCAAGGTCCCCCGCTTCGAGCTGGAAAAGTTCCCGCGCGGCTACGAAACGCTCGGCACGCAGATGAAGAGCGTGGGCGAATCCCTCGCGATCGGGCGCACCTTTGTCGAAGCGCTGAACAAGGCGATCCGCGCCGCGGAGATCGGTTACGAGGGGCTCGAGGAGGTGCCCGGCGTCACCCCCGAGCGCCTGAAGACGATGATCGAGACGCTCCACCCGCTGCGCATCTTCGCGCTCTACCAGGCGCTCAAGGAGCGCGGTGAGGCCGCGATCGGCGAGCTTTCCGCGGTCACGGGCTACGACCCCTGGTTCCTGCACGAGATCTCGGCGCAGATCGCCCTCGAGCGGCGCATCGCCGCCGACGGGCTCGAGCGTCCCCTGCTCCTGGAGGCCAAGCGCGCCGGGCTCTCCGACCGCCGGATCGCCCGGCTGCGCGGCACGGATGAGGCCGAGGTCGAGCGGCGGAGACAGGAGCTCGGGATCGAGGCCGCCTTCCACTTCGTCGACACGTGCGCGGGCGAGTTCGAGGCGCGCACGCCCTACTTCTACTCGACATGGGGCGAGATCGACGAAGGCGAGCCCTTCAGCGAGCGCGCGGTGATGATCCTCGCGAGCGGGCCCAACCGCATCGGTCAGGGCCTGGAGTTCGACACCTGCTGCACCCTCGCCTCTTTCGCCTACCGCGAGCCAGGGAGTCAGGACGATCATCGTGAACTCCAACCCGGAGACGGTGTCCACGGACTTCAACACGTCGGACCGGCTCTACATGGAGCCGCTGGTCCCCGAGACGGTCAAGGAAGTGATGCGCAAGGAGCGCGTGAAGGACGTGATCCTGCAGCTCGGAGGCCAGACCCCGCTGAACATGGCCGAGGAGCTGGAGAGGGCCGGCGCCCGCATCGTCGGCACGCCGCTGCGGGCGATCCTCGACACCGAGGACCGCGAGCTCTTCGCCGCCTTTGCCGACAGGCTCGGGCTCACCTACCCGCCTCACCGGACCGCCGCCTCGCGCGAGCAGGCGCTGGACTACGCGGAGATCATCGGGTTCCCGGTGCTCGTGCGGCCTTCGTTCGTGATCGGCGGGCGCAGCATGTTCATCGCCTACAGCCGCGGCGAGCTCGACGCCCTCCTCGAGCGGGCGCCCCGGGTGACGACCGCCAGGCCGGTGATCATCGACCGTTTCCTCGAGGACGCCTTCGAGTACGACGTCGACGCGATCTGCGGACGGGGCGAGCGTCTACATCGCCGGCGTGATGGAGCACATCGAGGCGGCCGGCATCCACTCCGGCGACTCCGCGTGCGTCTTTCCGCCGTTCAAGACGGACCCCGCCATCCTGGTCGAGCTGCAGGAGCAGACGCGCCGCATGGCGCTGGAGGCGGGGATCAAGGGGCTCATCAACGTGCAGTACGCGGCCAAGGACGGCGTGCTGTACGTGCTGGAGGTCAACCCGCGCGCGTCGCGGACGATCCCGTTCATCTCGAAAGCGTCGGGTGTGAACCTGGTGGAGGCCGCGGTGCGCGTCTGGGAAGGGGCCCGGCTCGAGGATCTCGGCCTCCGCGGCACCGGCACGTGCAAGACGGGATGGGCCGTCAAGGAGGCCGTGTTCTCGTTCGGGCGGCTTCCGGACAGCGACCCGATGCTCGGGCCCGAGATGAAATCCACCGGCGAGGTGATCGGCACCGGCGACTCGTTCGGCGAAGCCTTCGCCAAGGCGCAGGCTTCCGCCGGCAGCCCGCTTCCGACCTCGGGACGCGTGTTCGTCTCCGTCAACCGCAACGACCGCGTCACGATCCTCCCGACCGTGAGAGCGCTCGCCTCGATGGGCTTCGAGCTCGCGGCCACGCGGGGCACGGCGCAGTTCCTCTTCGAGAACGGGCTCTTCCCCGATGTCGTCCTCAAGATGCACGAGGGCAGGCCCAACGTCGTCGACCACCTGCAAGAGCGGCCGCATCGCCCTGCTCATCAACACGCCGCTCGGGAAGGCGTCGCAGGAGACCGACGAGATGATCCGCATCGCGGCCGTCCGGCACAAGGTGCCGTACACGACCACGACCTCCGCGGCATGGGCAGCGGTCGAAGGGATCAAGTACCTCAGGCAGGGCGAGCGCGTCGTGCGCCCTCTCGGCGGCGGGGCGTAGACCGCCGGGGCGCCTGCGCGCGCCGTGCCCGGATGCGTCGCCGCGCCCCGATGCCTGCCTTCAACCTTCTCTCTTGATCTCCACTTCCTTGATGTGGCGCGCGTCGCGGTCGGTCACCCGGAAGAGGAAGCCGCCTTCGGAGTACGTCGCGTCGCGCGGCGGGATGGCGCCGAGCCGCTCGCTGATGTACCCGCCGATCGTGCGGTTGTAGCTGCGCCGGAGCACGAGGCCGATCTCGTGGCCGAGGTCCTCGACGCCGGCGTCGCCGGAGACGCGGTAGTGCCCGGATGCCACGCGCTCGATCCGCGACGCCTGCGGCCCTCTCTCCGGCGTGAAGTGCACGATGTCGCCGATGATCTGGCTCGGGGTGAGTGTGCCCGCGACGCCGCCGAACTCATCGACGAGAAAGGCCACCTCGACGTGGCTGCGGTTCATCGTGAGGAGCAGGTCGGCGAGCGGCGTTGTCTCGGGGTAGAAGACGCTCTCGTGCAGCAGCGACTCCAGCCGCGCGTCCGATCGCCACAGCAGCTCCGCCGCGTCGATGTAGCCGACGAGGTTGTCGGTGCGGCCGCGCGCCACCGGGAGGAAGCGCGAGCCGGTGTCGACGGCCACGCGGGCGACTTCGTCGAGGCTCTGAGCGTGGGTCACGACGGGGACCTTGTGGAAGGGCGTCATCACCTCCCGGGCGCTCTGCTCGCGGAAGTCCAGGATGTCCTCGATGATGCGCTGGTCGTCGCGCGAGAGCCCCACCTCCTGTCCCGCGAGGTGCACGAGGAAGCGCAGGTCGCGCCGCGACCGCACTTCCTCGCGGCCTCCGCGGTTCTGGCCGCTCAGCAGCATGATCGCCTGCACGATCGCGTTGAGCACGGCGTAGAGCGGGATCAGGACGAAGTAGAAGGCCACCAGCAGCGGGGTCAGGCGCACGGTCAGGCCGTCGGCGTTGCCGCGGAAGAACGACTTGGGGATCAGGTCCGCGAAGACGACAAAGACCAAGGTCAGCGCGAGCACGCCGGCCCAGGCGAGCTGCGGGTGCCCGATCTGGTCGAACCAGTCGGTGAGGATCACCGCCGCCGCGACGTTGGCCAGGTTGGTGCCGATCAGCGTCACGCCCAGCAGCCGGGCCGGGCGGCGCAGCAGGTATTCGGCCGCGCGGGCGTAGAGCACGCCGCGGAGCTGTTTTTCCTGCAGCACCATGCGGTTGGCCGCCAGCAGGCCGGTCTCCAGGCCGGCGAAGAACCCGGACGCGAGGAGGCACGTGAGGAGCTCGAGCAGGATCCTCGTCACTGGGGCTTCCTCACCTCGACCTCGAGGATGCGCTTCTGCGACACCCGCCGCACGACGAGCTCGTGCCCGGCCAGCAGCACCGTTGCGCCCGCCGCCGGGATCTCCCCCAGCCGCTCGATGATCAGGCCGCCCACCGTGCGGCTCTCCGACTCCCAGGTCACTCCGAGCAGGCTCTCGAGCGCTTCGAGCGGGAACTCGCCGGGCAGCCGATACACTCCCTCCGACGTCTGGCGCACCCTCTCTTCGCCCGGATAGAAAAATTGAAGGAAGTCGCCCACGAGGAGCTGGAAGGGAATCACGCCGGAGGTGCCGCCGTACTCGTCGAGCACGAGGGCCATCTCCGTGTTCTGGGCGATCATCTCCTGCATCAGGTCGAAGAGCGCCTTGGTCTCCGGCACCGGGTAGAAGGGCCGCAGCAGCTCCGCGCCGCTGTCGGCGGTCTCGACGCCGTAGCGGAAGGCGAGAAGGTCCCGTGCGACCATGTAGCCCTTGAGGTGGTCGATGTCGCGGTCGTAGATGAGCACCGGGCCGCGGCCACCGTCCCGCCGCAGCCGCTCGATGACGGCCTCCAGGCCCGCGGCCGCCTCGACTCCCGAGAGGCGCGTGCGGGGGATCATGATGTCCGCGGCGGTCTTGCCCCGGAACTCGAGGAACGACTCGGTGGCCGCGAGCTCCGACGGGTGCAGGAGCCCCTTGGTCACGCCGACCTGCAGCGTCGAAGTGATCAGCGTCCTGCGGTCTTCGGGGTCGACGCGCAGCCTCCCCGAGAGGAAGGCGACGACCGCCCGCCGGACGAGGTCGAGGACGCGCCGGACGGGCGACAGCAGGACGTGGACGTTGGAAAGCAGGGGCATGCTGAAGGCGAAGAACGACGCGGGGTGACGGATGGCCACGTTCTTGGGCGTCATCTCGCCGAAGAGCAGCAGCGCCGCGGCGCCCGCCAAGACGGAGACGAGCCAGGCCCTCGCACCGAAGACGCGCTCCATGACCGTACCCATCAGCGACGCGAACATCAGGTTCACGATCATGTTGCCGAGCAGGATCGTCGCCAGGATCTCCTCGGGCTGCTGGAGGGCGCCGAGGAGGAAGCGGCTGGGCTTCCCGCGGCGAAGGCGTTCTTTTTCGAGCTGGTTCAACGAGAAGGTGGCGGTTTCAGTGGCGGAGAAAAAAAACGAGAAGGCCAGCAGAAGGGCCATGACCGCGAGCTGAACGACGGGAATGCTGCCCACTACTTTCTTCCCGCCCTTCCTTGGAATGTGCGCGCGGCCGGGCCGCGCGGCCCGCACCTACCGACGCCGGCGGCCGGCGTTCAGGATCGAGGACTTGTAGCGGCCGGGCTCGAGGGCGTCGATCGTCTCGACCGAGGCTTCCACGCCCTCGTCCCTCATCCAGTCCACGAGATTCTCTCCCAGCGCGTCCTGGTCGTGCCCGAGGCAGATCACCTCGGGCCGCAGCCGGCGGATGGCGCTGTAGGTGCCGGTCTCCTCGTCGCTGAGGAAGGCATCGTCCACGAGCCCGGTGTCCAGCACGTGCCGCAGCCGCTCGTCCTCGGTGTGAACGGGGCGCCTGCCCTTGAAGCGCGTCACGAAGCTGTCCCTCGCGACCGATGCCACGAGGCGGTCGCCGCGCTTGCGCGCCTGCTGGAGAAAGTAGATGTGCCCGGGGTGGACGACATCGAACGTGCCGAAAACGAGCACCGTCCGCACGCCTGTAAAGCTACCCGAAAGCGTCGGGCAACATCAAGCGCGACGCAGGCCATCCACGTACAAGAGGCAGGCTTTCCGAGCCGCGCGGGCGCGGGGATATTATGAGCTTCGGACCCGCAGGGCGGGACCCGGGGGGAGCAGGCATGAGCGTTTACGCCGAACGCGTGGCGCGGCTGCGCGCCGCGATGGAAGGCAGAGGCTGCCAGGCCTACCTGGTGCCGGGCACCGACCCGCACCAGAGCGAGTACGTTCCGACGCGCGTGGCAGAGGCGGCGCTGGCTCAGCGGATTCACCGGCTCCCGGGGAGACGTCGCGGTGACGCGCGACCGCGCCGGCCTGTGGACCGACTCCCGCTACTTTCTGCAGGCCGAGCGCGAGCTCGCGGGTCGGGCATCGAGCTCTTCCGCATCGGCCTTCCCGGGACCCCGCACGTGCACGAGTGGCTCGCGGGAGCCCTCGCGGCCGGCGACCGGGTCGGCGCGGACCCCGCCCTGCTGTCCGCGGAAGAGGCGCGGGATCTCGAGGCCGCGCTCGAGCCGGCGAAGATCGACGTCAGCTGGATCGACGAAAACCTCGTGGACGCCCTCTGGAGCGACCGGCCCGCGCTGCCGCCGGCGCCCGCGGTGCCGCAGCGGATCGAGTACGCCGGGCGAGAGCGTTGCCGACAAGCTGCGCAGGCTGCGCTCGGCCATGGCGGCGGCCCGCGCGCGCAGCCTCGCGGTGACCTCGCTCGACTCGATCGCCTGGCTGTTCAACCTGCGCGGGGCCGACATCGACTACAACCCGCTCGCGATCGCATACGCGCTTGTCACGGCGCGGGATGCGACGCTCTTCATCGACCCGGCCAAAGTCTCGCCGGATATCAGGTCCGCCCTCGAGGGCGCCGCCAGGATCCTGCCGTACGACAGCTTCCCGGCCGAGCTCGGGCGCACCGCAGCCGAGCTCTCGCCCGTGTGGGTCGATCCGGGCGCGAGCCAGGCGGTCGCGCGTGTCGTGCGGGACGCGGGCACGTCGCTGCTGCGCCGCCTTCCCCTGTCGATGATGAAGGCGGTCAAGAACGACTCCGAGATCGCCGGCGCGCGCCGGGCGCACGTGAGCGACGGGCTGGCGATGATCCGCTTCTTCCGGTGGCTCCAGAGCGCGGTGCCGTCGCAGCGGGTCACCGAGCTCTCAGCGGCCGCGCGCCTCGAGACCTTCCGCGGCATGGACCCGCTGTACCGGGGGCCGAGCTTCGCGACGATCTCGTCGTACGGAGAGCACGGCGCCGTCGTCCACTACAAGCCGGCGCCGGAGACGGACGCCGCGCTGCGAGCCGCGCGGGATCTACCTGCTCGATTCCGGCGGCCAGTATCTCGACGCCACCACCGACATCACGCGCACGGTCGCGCTCGGCGAGCCGTCGGCGGAGCAGCGCGAGCTGTTCACGCTCGTGCTCAAGGGGCACATCCGGCTCGCCGCGGCGGTCTTTCCGGAGGGCACCAAGGGCGTGCAGCTCGACACCCTGGCGAGGCTCCCGCTGTGGGAGCGGGGGCTGGACTACGGCCACGGCACGGGACACGGCGTGGGCAGTTATCTCTGCGTGCACGAGGGGCCGCAGAGCATCTCGCCGGTGTCGGGCTTTGCCGCGGGGTTGTCCCGGGGCATGGTGCTGTCGATCGAGCCCGGCTACTACCGGGCGGGGCACTTCGGGCTGCGGACGGAAAACCTCGCGCTCGTCCAGCGCGCCGAGAACCTGAGCGGCGAGAGCGGCGGGTTCCTGCGATTCGAGACCCTGACGCTCTGCCCCATCGACCTGCGTCTGGTGGAGCCGCGGCTCCTCGACGCCGGCGAGCGTGCGTGGCTCAACGCGTACCACGAGCGCGTGCGCGCCACGCTCGCGCCGCTCCTGGAGGCCGAGGCCGCGGCCTGGCTCGCGCGCGAGACGCGCCCTCTGTAGGTCGGCGGGCCGGCCGCGGCGGCCTACTTCTTCAGTTTCTGCTCGAGGTAGCGCTTGTAGCCCATCTCCTCCAGCTTCGCCGCGCGCTCCTCGACACCGCGTGCCAGCTCGGCCATGTAGGCGGAGAGCCGCTGCGAAAGGGCCTCGTCCCTGACGGCAAGGATCCGGGCGGCCAGCAGCCCCGCGTTCCAGGCGGCGTTGATGCCGACCGTGGCCACGGGCACGCCGCGCGGCATCTGCACCATGGACAGGAGGCTGTCCAGACCGTCGAGCGAGCCCGCCTTGACCGGGACCGCGATCACGGGGAGCGGGGTCAGCGCCGCCAGCACCCCCGCGAGGTGAGCGGCGCCGCCGGCGCCGGCGATCAGCGTCTGCAGGCCGCGGCCGCGCGCCTCGCGGGCATACTGCGCGGCCCGGTCCGGAGTCCGGTGCGCCGACGCGATCACGACCTCCACCGCGACGCCGAGCTGCTCGAGCGCCTGAGCGGCGTCGGCCATGACCGGAAGATCCGAGTCGCTGCCCATCACGATGCCGACCCGCGCTTCGCCCATCGTCCCTCCTGATCCCCCGCGTCCTCAACGGCTCCCTGCCGCGGGCCCGGCGGGGAGCGGCGCCGCGGGCGCGGGGGCCGGCTGCGGCGCCGGAGCGACGGCCGCGGTCTCGGGTGCGGTGTCCCGCCCAGCAGCCCGCGCCTGCGCTTGAGCTCGAGGATGCGCAGCACTCCTTCGTCGATCTCCTGCTGCGTGACCTCCCCGCGCTCGACCATGCCTCGTACCGAAGCCACCAGCTCGGCGGGCTCGTAGCGTCCTCCGATCGAGCAGGACGTCCACCCCCGCCTTGATCGCCTGCTTCAGGATGACGTCTATGGGGCGTCCGCGCTCCAGGGCGGCCATCTCCAGCGCGTCGGAGATCACGACGCCGCGGAATCCCATCTCCCGGCGGAGAAGGTCCGTGACGATCCGGCGCGAGAGCGTGGCCGGCAGCTCCGGGTCGAGCGTCCCGGTAGAGGACGTGAGCGGTCATCACGGCGTCGGCCCCCGCGGCGATCGCCGCGCGAAAGGGGACCAGGGCACCCGCCTCCAGCTCCCGGCGCGGGGTCTCGACGACCGGGAGCGACCGGTGGGAATCCGTGTCGCTCTCGCCGTGGCCGGGGAAGTGCTTGGGGACGGCCACGATCCCGGCGCGCGCCGCGGCCTCGATGTACCGCGCTCCCAGCTGCCCCGTCGCCGCCGGGTCCGGGCCAAAGGAGCGGTCGCCGATCACGGTGTCGTCGGGGCGTCCGTAGAGGTCCAGCACCGGCGCGAAGTTCATGTTGATGCCGAGCTCGCGGAGCTCGACGCTCGTGACATAGGCTGCGGCAGCCACGAAGAGCGCGTCCCGGTGGGCCGCCCACTGCGCCTGCGCGGGGAACCGGGACATCATGTCGAAGCGCAGCCGCGTGACGCGGCCGCCCTCCTGGTCCACGGCCACGAACAGGCCCACGGCCGGCGACGACTCGGCGGCCGCCGACTGAAGCGACGCGACCAGCTCGGAGACCTGCTCCGCGCTGCGCACGTTGTTCCCGTTCAGGATGACCCCGCCCAGCCCGAGGTCCTTGACGAGCCGCTCGTTGCGGTCTCCGGGCTCGGTGCCCGATATCCAGCACACCAGGCGCTGCGCGATGCGGCGGTCGAGGCTCATCTGCGAGACGATCTTCGCCAGGTCGCGGTCCGGGCCCGGGGCGCTCGGGGCCGCCGCCCGCGGAGGGACCGCGCGCGGGGCCTGCGGTGCCGCCGGGGCCGGAGGTGGAGCCGCGGCCAGGGGCGGCGGGGCCGCGGGCGGCGCTGGAGGGGGCAACACCGGGGGCGCGGCGGGAGGAGTGGCGCAGCCTGCCGCGAGAAGCAGCACCGCCAGCAACGACCCTCCGGAGCGTCGCATGACGGCCGCATCATAGCAGCGGGTTCCCGGTTCTTCAACTGCGAGCGGGACCCCTGTCCACGGGTCGATTGCCCCCGCTTCGCCCGCATCGCTATACTGAGCGGGAGTCGTGCGGGTCTTCACGTCCGACCACCATGCTCTCCCCCTTCCGCCCGGCCACAGGTTTCCGGCGTCGAAGTATCGGCTGCTCAGGCAGCGCCTGCTCGCCGAGGGCACGCTCACCGCGGATGATTTCGAGCCCGCGCCCCTCGCCGACCACGCGCTGCTCGAGGCGGCGCACGACCCCGCCTACGTCGAGGCTCTGGCCCGCGGGTCGCTCGACCGCGCGATCGAGCGGGCGATCGGTCTGCCCTGGAGCCGCGAGCTGTACCTGCGGTCGTGCGCTTCGGTCGGGGGCTCCCTGGCCGCGGCCGAAGCCGCGCTCGAGGACGGGATCGCGGGCAACCTGGGCGGCGGGACGCACCACGCGCGCCGGGACGCCGGCGCCGGTTTCTGCGTCTTCAATGACCTGGCTGTGGTCGCGCTCACGCTCCTCGCCCGCGGGAGGGTCAGGCGGGTGTCGGTCATCGACCTCGACGTGCACCAGGGCGACGGGAACGGGGCTCTGCTCGGCGGCGTCCCGGGGGTCTCGATCCTCGACATGTACTGCGAGAAGAACTACCCGGTGCGCAAGGTGCTCGCGGGCGACGCCGTCGCCCTGCCCGACGGAACGACGGACGCGGAGTACCTCGATGCTCTCGCGGAGCACCTGCCCGCGGCGCTGGACGCGGAGATCGTGCTCTATCTGGCCGGAGTGGATGCGCTCGCGGCCGACCGCCTCGGCCGCCTGTCGCTCAGCGCGCGTGCGCTCGAGGCCCGGGACGAGATGGTGCTTGCCGCCTGCAGCGCGCGCGGCGTCCCCGTCTCGCTCGCGCTCGGCGGCGGCTACGCCGAGCCGATCGACGAAAGCGTCGCCGCGTATGCGGCCACCTACCGCATCGCGCGGAGGGTCTACGGGTAGCGCCCTGCCTGCTGCTGCCCGGCGGGGGGCAGGCGGGGGGCTGCTGTTGATAAAGGACTCCCCCGGTGGTAGTATGCGCCTTGCCCGTCCCGGCGGGGTGGAGCGCGCGCACGCATAGGCATCCGCGGCCGGTCGCGCAGCCCGGGCCCGCCGATTCCTGTGGGAGACACGCTTGAGACTTCAATCGAGAACCTGGGTCGCCGCGATCTTGCTGACTGCCGGAGCCTTTGTCTTCGCCCAGTCGGACCAGCCGCCTCCCGAGGGGCAGCAGCCGGGCGACAAGAAGAAGAGCGTCCTGGAGATGGAAGGGCACCAGCTCGGAGACCAGACCCTGGCGCTCTCGGCGGGAATGATGGTGCCGCTCTTCTTCCAGGAGTTCGGCGGCTCCGCCTTCCCCACGAACCTGACCCTCGGCGGCATGGGGGAGCTGCAGTGGGCCGCCTACCTGAACCCCAACCTCCGCATCGGGCTCGACCTCGCCGGCTCCTTTGCGCGCAGCCCCAACGACCACACGCTGTTCCTCATGCCGATCACCGCGAAGGTCGCCTACGTGCTCGGCGTGTCCCGCTTCGAGTTTCCTTTTTACCTCGGGGCCGGCATCAGCATCGTGCGCTACCGCGAGTGGTCGCACGTCGACTTCATCCTCAAACCGGGTGTGGCGGGCTACTGGCGCTACGACTCCAACTGGTCCTTCGGGTTGAACCTCACGTGGTGGCTCGATTTCCAGTCCACCACTTCGAGCCAGGATCCATCGCAGGCCCGGATGGGCAACTTTCTCATGATCTCGCCCAGCGTGTTCTACAATTTCTAGATCGGGCGCGGTTCGCCGCGCCCGGACCCGCCGGAGCGGCGGGAATGACGGCCTGCGGCAGGTCCGACAGGCTGATTGCCGAGGTTTCGAATGCGACGCCTGTTTGAGATCCCCCTTGCGCGAGTCCTTCTTGCGGCGGCCGTTGCCGCCGCCGCGCTCGCCGCGTGCACCAACAACGACACGGCCATCTTCTACTTCGTCGAGAACGAGCAGCCGGTGATCGATTACTCGCTGGACAACAACTCGACGATCCTGGGCATGGGCTCCGCCGGCGGCTTCTATTTCGTTTCCCTCGGCGGCTCGATGTGGCAGCGGCCGACAACCGGCACGACCTGGACCAAGGTGCGGCTCCCCTCGGGGACCGACTCCTGCACGGCGCTCGTGCGTGTACGGTGGGAACGCTGTATGCCGCCACGCTTTCGGGCAGCGTGGGCGAGCTGTGGACCGGGACGGCCGCGGCCCAGCCGGTCTGGACCCAGGTGACCGACAGCGATGTCGACGGCAAGCAGGTCACAGGGCTCTTCGTCGCAGGACCGCGACTGTTCGCAGCCACCATGGAGTCGGAGACGAGCTATTCCCTGTACTCGTCTGCGAGCGGGGCGTCCGGCAGCTTCGACCCGACCGGGATCAGCGGCAAAGGCAAGCCCGTGAACCAGGTCACCTTTGATGGGGCGGAGTATTATGCGGCGGTTTCGACGCAGCTGATCCGCGGCGACGCGGCGGCCGGGACCATGACCACCGACGCCACGCCCGGCGCTGTCGGGGGCGCGATCATCGGGGGCGTGTACTACTCGCCGGGGTGCGGCGCAGGTACTACCTCGCGACTCAGGACGGCGACCTGCTGCAGACCGCCGACCGGCAACAACCCGGCGAGCTGGACCGGAGTCACCGGCATCGAGGTCTCCGGGACGACCGTCCGGTTCAACCGTATCGGCGAGGTCGGAGCGTCGCCCGAGTGGCGGAAACATCGTCATCGGGAGCATGGAGCACGGGCCTACCAGCTGGTCACGACGGGCGCGTGGGCTCGAACCACCGGCTCGTCGACACGACCGACACCGAGCTCTACAACGGCGACGTGATCGACTTCTACGTGGACCCGGCCGCGGTCGCCCACTCTGGTCTTCGCGCTGACCGCCGGCTCCGGGCTCTGGCACAGCATCCTACTCCGCGCCGAACTTCGCCGAGTGGGTGCGGGAATGAGCCTCGAGCAGCTCAACACGGTGAGCCGCGCCGACGACCTCGTGCCCGTGCGCCGGGCCATCGTGAGCGTCGCCGACAAGAGCGGTCTCGACGGCCTCGTCCCGTCCCTGATGGAGGCGTGCCCCGGCATCGTCTTCTACTCGACCGGCGGCACCTACCGCGAGATCGCGCGCCTGCTCGGCGCGGACGCCGCGGGCCGGCTCGTCGCCGTCAGCGAGTACACCGGACAGCCGGAGATGCAGGGCGGCCTCGTCAAGACGCTGGATTTCCGCGTCTACCTCGGGCTGCTGAGCGAGACCTACAACCCCGATCACGCGGCCGACCTGCGCCGGGCCGGGGCCGTGGCCTTCGACATGGTCGTCGGCAACCTGTACCCTTTCTCCGAGGCGATCCGCAAGCCGGGAGCGACCCCCGAGACGGCGAGAGGGAACATCGACATCGGCGGCCCGTGCATGATCCGCGCCGCCGCCAAGAACTTTCTCCGGGTCGCGGCGCTCGTCGACCCGGCTGACTACGCGGGCGTGCTCGCCGAGCTGCGCTCGCGCGGCGGGGCGCTCACTCTGGCCACCCGTTATCGCCTCGCGCAGAGGGCGTTCGCCCACACCGCCGAGTACGACGCGGGCGATCGCCCGCTACCTCGCGGACCGCGCCTTCGCGGACGTGGCCTCCTGCTACGCGCTGGAGGCGGGAGCATGAAGCCGCGCACGCCTGAGGGACGCGTACCGCACGATGGTCGACGAGAGCTTCCCGCAACGGCTCGAGATCAGCCTCGTCGACGAGCGCGGGAAGCAGACTCTCATCTACGAGAAGGTCACCTGGACGGTCGAAGGCGAGCGCAAGGGGCTGCGCTACGGCGACAACCCGAGCCAGCCTGCGGCGCTCTACAGGCTCGCGAACGGCAACCTGACCCTCGGCGAAGTGACCTCGATCGCCCCGGGCCGCTGGCTCGCCTCCGACGCCGAGCTCCTGCAGTCGGGCAAGCACCCGGGCAAGCTCAACATCACCGACGTCGACAGCGGGCTCGCCATCCTCCGCTACTTTGCGGACACGCCGGCCACCGTCATCATCAAGCACAACAACCCGTGCGGGGTCGCGAAGGCGGGCCACCCTTGCCGAGAGCTACCGGCGCGCGTACATGGCCGACCGCGTGGCTGCGTTCGGCGGGGCGATCGTCGTCAACCGCGAAATCGACCTCCCGACAGCCGAGATGGTGGCCGCGAGCTACGCGGAAGTGGTGGCCGCGCCCGAGTTCGCCGCGGGCGTGCTGGACGTCTTCGCGCGCTGGAAGAACCTCAGGGTGATGCGCATCGGCAACATGAAACGCCTCGGCGACTACGTCGGCGAGCGCGTCCTCGACTTCCGGGCCCTCGTGGACGGCGGGCTCGTGCTGCAGTGGTCCTACGCGCCTGCGGTGCGCACGGCTGCGGATTTCCTTCCGGCCGAGGCCCAGCACCAGGGCCGCGCGTACCGGGTCAAGCGGAGCCCGACGCCCGCGGAGCTCGACGACCTGATCTTCGGGTGGCTGATCGAGAGCGGGGTCACCAGCAACTCCGTCATCTACGTCAAGGACGGCGTCACCGTCGGCATCGGCACCGGCGAGCAGGACCGCGTCGGCGTCGCGGAGATCGCGCGCGACAAGGCCTACCGCAAGATGGCCGACCGCCTCGCCTGGGAGCGTCACGCGACGGCTTACAACGAGCTCGCGGACCGCGACACGCGCGCCGCCATCGACGCCGAGGTGACGCGGGCGCGCGGCGGGATCCCCGGCAGCGCCATGATTTCCGACGGCTTCTTCCCCTTCCGCGACGGGATCGAAGTCGGCGTCCGCGAGGGCGTCGCCGCCATCGCCCAGCCCGGCGGCTCGCTGCGCGACTGGGACTGCATCGAGGCGTGCAACGAGGCCGGCGTCGCGATGGTGTTTACCGGCGAGCGCGCCTTCCGCCACTAGGCTCACCCGGGCCTGCGCGCGCTTGCGGCTGCGGCGAGACGGCCGGCGTCCTTCCTTCACCTTGACCCCTTTGAGGCGGCTGCCTATTGTGGAGCCATGGCGCTCATCGATGGGACCCGTATCGCCGCCGAAATCGAGGGGGAGCAAAGGACCGCGGTCGCCGCTCTCGTCCGCGACCACGGGCGGCCGCCCGGGCTCGCCACGATCCTCGTCGGCGACGATCCCGCCTCCGTGAGCTACGTGACGGGCAAGCAGGCGCGCGCGCGGCAGCTCGGGTTTCACTCGGTCCAGGAGAACGTCGCTTCCACCGTGGACACCTCCGATCTCGTGCGCCTGATCGAGCGCTGCAACGCCGACCCCCTCATCGACGGCATCCTGGTGCAGAGCCCGCTTCCGAAGCAGATCGACCAGGAGCGGGTCGTCCTGGCCGTGCGGCCGGACAAGGACGTCGACTGCTTCCACCCCGAGAATCTCGGCCGGCTTCTGGCCGGCGCGCCGCGCTTTCTGCCCTGCACGCCGGCCGGCGTGGTCGAGCTGCTCGAGCGCAGCGGCGTGACGATCCAAGGCGCCGACGTCGTCGTCGTCGGGCGCTCGCTCCTGGTGGGCCGGCCGCTCGCGAACATGCTGAGCGCGCGCTCCCCCGGCGGCAACGCCACGGTGACGATCTGCCACACGCGCACGCGCGACCTCGCGGCGCACACGCGGCGCGCCGACATCCTCATCGTGGCCGCGGGGGGGACGCCGCGCTTCGTCACCGCCGCCATGGTCAAGCCGGGCGCGACAGTGATCGACGTCGGCATCCACCGCGTCGGCACCACCAAGTCCGGCAAGGCGCGGCTGTGCGGCGACGTCGACTTCGAGTCGGTGCGCGAGATCGCGGGCCTGATCACGCCCGTTCCCGGGGGCGTCGGGCCCATGACGGTCGCGATGCTGATGGCCAACACGATCCGCTCCGCCCGCCTGCGCCTCGGAGGGTAGATGGGAGTCCTCAAGAGCCTCTACCACCATCTGGTCTACAGGCTCAAGGGAATCCAGGTGATCGCGCTGGTGGGCAGCTCCGGCACCGGGAAGAGCTTCCGGGCGCAGCTCATCGCGAAGAGGAACGGGGCGGACCTGATCGTCGACGACGGCCTGCTCATCAGGGACCAGAAGATCATCGCCGGCCAGTCGGCCAAGGAGGCGCCGGGCGCCTACACGGCGATCAAGACGGCCCTCTTCGGCGACCCCCGCGTGGCGGGTGCCGTGCGCCGGCAGCTCGCGCACGAAAAGTTCACGCGCGTGCTGCTGCTCGGCACCTCCGTGCGCATGGTCCAGCGCATAGCCGAGCGCCTGGACCTGCCCGCGCCGAGCCGGATCCTCACGATCGAGGAGGTCTCGACCCCCGATGAGATCGAGCGCGCCCGGCGCGCGCGCCGCCAGGAAGGCAAGCACATCATCCCCGTTCCGGCGGTCGAGGTGCGGCGCCACCATTCGCAGATCTTCTTCAACGCCATCCGGATCTTCTTCAAGAAGAAGCTGCCCTTCATGCGCAAGCCCGACGTGTTCGAGAAGACCATCGTGCGGCCGGTCTACTCCACCCAGGGGCGGTTCGCGATCTCGGAGCAGGCGCTGAGCCAGATGGTTTCCCACTGCGTGGACGAGTACGCGCCTTCGGTCCGCGTCACCCGGATCACGCTCCTGCAGGGGCCGCCGAGCTACGCGATCGACGTTCACCTCCTCGTGCCGTTCGGGGTCGAGATCCCAGCTCTCGTCGCAAACCTGCAGGGCTACATCATCGAGAGCATCGAGGGCTACACCGGCATCGCCATGGATCGCGTCAACATCATCGTGGAGTCGGTTTCCGACCCGAAGCGCGGGTGAGCCGCACACGCGCACCAGCGGGGCAATTCCGGCCGAATTCGCCCGTGCGCGCGCGTTTTTGGTTTGACAGGCATACGCACGGGGACTATCCTTTTGCGTGTAGAACGAGGAGACGAGCGATGAGACGCACGATGGTGCTGATTGCCCTTCTGGCGGCTGCTGCGCTGGCAGGCGCGGAGACCACGACCCGCGACTCCGAGCACTACCGCCTGACCACGGACGTGACGGGCGCGATCGTCGACACCACCCTCGCGAAGCTCGAAGGCGCCTACGCGCTGTTTGCCGGAGTGTTCCACTTCGCGCCGGCGGACAAGCTGCGGGCCACCCTCTTCGGCGACAAGAAGAGCTTTGACGGGTACATCGCCTCGATCATCAAGGAGACGCGCACGGACTTCGTGTACATCCACTATGCGGACGCGGCCAAGAGCGAGCTGGTCGCCTACGCCATGGCCGACGAGGTCCAGTTCGACACTTCGCTGCTGCACCAGGCGTGCATCCAGTTCCTCAAGGGCGCCGTGCCGAACCCGCCCGTGTGGATCCGCGAAGGCACGGCCGCCTACTTCGAGCGCTCCACGTTCAACGCGGAGACCGGACGCTTCCAGTTCAAGCCCGACCTGGCCTGGCTCGAGTCCCTCAAGGCGGCGGTCGCCTCGCCGCAGGCGCTGCCGGTGGCCAAGCTGATCCTCCTCGACAACGAAGCCGCCCGCGCCCAGATCCAGACCTTCTATCCGCAGGCCTGGGCGCTCGTGAGCCTCCTGCTCGACAGCCAGGACCCGAATCTGAACCGCATCTACTGGGACTCGCTCAGCGCGATGGATCCCGCCCTGAACGTGGCCGACAATTCCGCCAGGGTCCGCGAGCGCGCCTTTGCCTGGTTCGAAGAGCCGAAGCTGGAGCGCGCGTACCAGGGGTTCGTCCAGGGGCTCAAGGGGTTCAACGAGCTCGTCGCCGAGGGCACCGATCTCTACTCGCGGCAGGAGTTCGACAAGGCCGAGGAGGCCTTTGTCCACGCCATGCGGATCGAGCCGGACAACTACGTGCCCTACTACTACATGGGGCTTGCGAAGTACGCGGGCAAGGACTACCGAAGCGCCGAGGTGCTGTTCAAGAGCGCGCTCGAGCTGGGCGCCGACCCCGCCGTGACCAAGTACGCCCTCGGCGTCAACGCGTTCGCTCTCAACTCGTACGAGCAGTCGCGCGCGTGGCTGCTCGAGGCGCGCGCCGCGAACCCCAAGGCCTACGGCGACAAGGTCGATTCTTTGCTCGCCCGGATGTCGACGCTGCGCTGACCGCCGCGGCGCCGTCTGCGCCTCCGGCGGCTACGGCGGACCTCGCCGCCTTCCCCCTGGACTCCGGATCCCGCCGGTGCAGGCCCTTCGGGCCGGGCGGCGCGGGTCTGCCTGCCGTCCGGCTGGCCGGCGCGCTCGCCGGCCGGCGCCTCGGCGAGCCCGTCGCCCGCGCCGGCCTCCTGCCGCTCCCGCGAGCCGCCGCGCGCTCTCCGCCGCCGCCGTCTGCCGGCGCCGGCTTTCCCGCGCTCGCCGTCGGCCTCCTGCTGCACGCCCGCCCGCGGATGCCTGCGCCCGAGGACCCTGTGCGCGGCCTCGAGCGTATCCCTGTTCGGCAGGCGCAGCGGCGCGGCCGCCTCCTTGAGCGCGGCCTGGAACGACAGGATGGTGGCCCCTTCGGCCTGCGCGGCAGCGCGCGCGACCTCGCCGAAGAACGCGAGGAGAACTGCGACGCGATCCGCGTCGCCCTTCTCGTCCAGCCGTTCGAGCCGGGTGAACAGCTCCTCCTCGGCCGCCGGCGTCGAGAGCACGGCGGCGACCTTCGGGAAGAGCACGTCGAAAATGCCGAGCTTGCGCGAGAGTCGGAGGATCGCCGCGCAGTGGCCCGAGCCGGCGATCTTGTTGAACTCCTCGGTCAGGCGGTCCGCGGAGCACTCGAGCAGGCTCGCCCGCTGCCGTCGGATCGCCATCCTGATGGGCAGGGGGATCTTGAGCCGGTGCGGCGCCGCGTACTTGACCGCGCGCAGCATCCGCACGGGATCTTCGGCGAAGGAGATCTTCGGGGGCGAAAGGATCCGCAGACGGCGCCGCCTGATGTCGTGCAAACCGTCGACGTAGTCGACCAGCTGCTCCTTGACCGGGTCGTAGAACAACGCGTTCATGCTGTAGTCGCGCCGCATCACGTCCTCGGCGAGGGTCCCGTAGATGTTGGCGCCGTCCGTGGTCTCGCCCCCCGCGCGGAACGTGGACACCTCGAGGATCTTGCCGCTTTCGAAGTAGACGTGAACCAGGCGGAAGCGGCGGCCGATGATGCGCGAGCGCCGGAACAGCCTCCGGATCCGGTTGGGCTGGGCGTCGGTCGCCACGTCGAAATCCTTCGGCTTCTTGCCGAGGAGCAGGTCGCGGATGGCGCCCCCCGACGACGTAGGCGCGGTGGCCGGCCTCGGCGAGCCTGCGGATGATCCACACGGCGTCCGGGTCGATCATGTCCGCGCGGATGCCGTGCTCCTGAAGCGTGTAGATCCGGGCCTTCCGTATGACGTGGCCCCTCGATGATTTTCCGTAGCGAAGCAGCAAGATTCCTGTCCAGCCGACGAGTCTCGGACCCTTCGATTCTGGCCGGCAGTATAGCAACCGTCTCGGCGCGCCGTCAACAAGGGTCAACAAGGAATCCGCGGCGGGGCGCAAGGTGGCGGCGGCCTGCCCGGAGCGGCGCGGCCCGGCAGCCGGGCCCGCCGCGCCGATCCCGGGCGCCCTACAGGAGCGAGACGGGGTCGACGTCGATCTCGAGATAGACTCCCGTCCCCTTGCGCCACTCGCGGCTGACGGCGCGGGCAGCCTCGTGCACGGGGCCGAGCCGCTCGCTGCGCAGGAGCACGTGGATGCGGTGGTTCCCGGCGATCATCGCGAGCGGGCACTCGGCGGGCCCGAGGACCTCCGCGGCCCCGCCGCAGCAGTCGCGCGCGGTCGCCGCGGCCCGCGCGGCGGCCTCCTCGACCCGTTTCCTGTCCCGGCCCCGGACCAGCAGGCGCACCAGCCGCCAGAACGGCGGGAATCGAAGCGTCCGCCGCAGGTCCATCTCCTCGGCGTAGAAGGCCGCCGCCTCGTTGCGGGCCGCTCGCTGGATCACGCCCGTCTCGGGCCGCAGGGTCTGCACGATGACCCTGCCGTCCGGCGTGATGCGGCCCGCCCGGCCGGACACCTGCACGATCAGCGCGAAGGTGCGCTCGAGCGCCCTGAAGTCCGGAAGCTGCAGCCCGGTGTCGGCGTTCACCACCCCTACCAGCTTGACGCCCGGGAAATCGAGGCCCTTGGCCACCATCTGCGTGCCGACCAGCACGTCGAGCTCCCCGGCGCGGAACTTCGCGAGCGTCGACTTCAGGACCTTCCTGCGCCTCGCCGTGTCCGTGTCGAGCCGCGCGACCCGCATCTCCGGGAAGATGCCTTGAATTTCCTCTTCGATCTTCTCGGTCCCGAAGCCCGAGCTGCCCATGTCGAGCGAGCCGCACTCCGGGCAGACCGTCACCGGCGCCGCGCTCGCTCCGCAGTAGTGGCAGATCATGCGGTCGCGCGCCTTGTGGTACGTGAGGGCCACGGAGCAGCGGCGGCACTTCATCTCGTACCCGCACGAGCGGCAGTAGAAGTAGTAGGAGAAGCCCCGCCGGTTGAGAAAAAGGATCGCCTGCCTGCCCTCGGCGTGCACCTCCCTCAGGGCGTCGAGCAGCGCGCGCGACAGCACGCCGGACTCCTTTTTCATGTCCACCACTTCTATCGAAGGAAGGCGCCCGCCCGCGAGACGCTCGGGCAGCTCGAGCCGGACGATCGTTCCCTCCTGCATGCTGTGCAGGGCCTCGATCGACGGCGTCGCGCTTCCCATCAGGAGGCGGCACCCTTGGGTGCGCGCGCGGTGGAAGGCGACCTGGCGCGCATGGTACCGCGGCGCGGACCCCGCCTTGTATGACCCTTCGTGCTCCTCGTCCAGGATGATCAGCCCGGGGCGCGGCAGCGGCGCGAACACCGCGCTCCTCGCTCCGATCACCAGGTCCGCAGCCCCGTCGCGGATCAGGGTCCATGTGCGCAGCCGCTGCGAAGGCGAGAGCCCCGAATGCATCTCCACGACGCGAGGCCCGAGCTCCGCGGTGAAGATGCGGGCCACCTGGTGCACGAGCGAGATCTCAGGCACCAGGTAGATCACGCCCCGGCCCGACGCAAGCACCTCCTTGGCCACGCGGAGGAACACTTCGGTCTTGCCCGAGCCGGTCACGCCGTACAGGTAGAAGGCGCCCTCGCCGCCCGCGAGGATCCGCTCGATCGCGCGGCGCTGGTGCTCGGTCAGCTCGAGCTCGGGACGCCCCGCCGGCTCCACGTCGACGCCGGAGCTCTCGCTCTCGCGCCTCCCGCCGGGGAGCATCGTGAACAGCGCTTCGCCGAGCGAGCACAGGTAGAAGCGCGACATCCAGCGGGCCAGGTCGAGCTCGCGCTCGCCGAAGATGGGCTTCGCATCGACCACCCGGTCGACCGGCCGGATCTCGTAGGGGCCGGCGGCCGCCTCCGCGCCGACGGACACGACGGCGCCCGTGAGCGTGCGCCTCCCGAAGGGCGCGCGCACCCGCACGCCGGGCCGTGCCGGCTCCGAGCCTTCGGGCATCGCGTACGTGAAGGCGCGGTCGACGGGCAGGTTGAAGACGACCTGCACGCGGTCGCCTGCCGGAGCCGGGCTGCCGGCGTCGGGGCGCGCGGCCGCCGCGGTCTCCCGGACGCCGTCTTCGGTGTCAGCCATTGTCCGGCTACCTGTCGGACGCTCCGGAGGCCGCGGAAGACCGCGGCTGGTCCAGCAGCGCCTTGAGCGCCTTGAGGTCTTCCCACACGGGGCGCCGCAACGACCGGTCGCGAAGCACGGCGCTCGGGTGGTAGGTCACGATCGCGGGGATCGAGTCGAACTGCCAGGTCCGGCCGCGGGCGGCGCCGACCCCCGATTCGATCCCCAGGAGATAGCGCGCCGCCGTGCGGCCGACCGCCAGCAGCGCTCTCGGCCGCAGCAGCGCGATCTGCCTCCGCAGGTAGCCCAGGCAGGCGGCGGCCTCGTCCGGCTGGGGATCGCGATTGCCCGGCGGCCGGCACTTGACGACGTTGGCAATGTAGGCGTTCGTCCTGCGGGACAGGGGCTCCTCCCCGATCCTGACCGCGGCGAGCCACTCGTCCAGGTACTGCCCCGCGGGCCCGACGAACGGACGGCCTGTCCGGTCTTCCTCCGCGCCCGGGCCCTCACCCACGACCATCACGAGGGGCCGTTCCGAGCCCTCGCCCGGCACGGCGCGCGTGCGGCCTTTGTGGAGCGGGCAGCGCGTGCACGCGAGCGACCTCGGCGGCTACCGCCTCGAGGCTGTCGCCAGCGGCGCGCCGCCCCCGCCGGGAGCGCCCCCTCGGGCGTCGTCGCGTCGGACGGCGAGCGTCTCCGGGGGCTCGGGGTGCTCCCGCCTGTACCCGGCGACGAGATAGTCCTCGGTCGAGGTCGAGCAGCCGCCAGAGCTCAGAACGCGATTCCCGGCTCGTCATCGTAGATCACCCTCTCGAGAAACAGGCCGCGCGCAGGTGCCGTCGGGCCGGCGAGGGAGCGGTCGCGCGCCTCGAGAGCCGCGGCCAGCTCCGACGCGGGCGCGTCGCGGCTCTCCATGTCGAGCAGCGTCCCCACGATGCTGCGCACCATCCGGCGCAGAAAGCGGTCGGCGGCGATCGTGTAGACGAGCATGTCGCCCTGGACGTGGAAGCACGAAGAGACCGCCGTCCGCACCTTGGTCTCGTTGACGTCGTCGGCCGATGAGAAGGTCGAGAAGTCGTGGGTCCCCAGGATCGGCGCCGCCAGCCTGTTCAGCGCGGCGAGGCGCGGGCGCCTGCGCCGCCACAGGCAGTAGCGCCGCAGGTGCGGCGCGAGCACCGCCGATGAGCAGACGTAGTAGCGGTACACGCGCCGGCAGGCGGAGCGGCGCGCGTCGAACCCGTCGGACACCGCCTCGGCGTCCAGCGCCCGCACGTCGGAGGGGAGGTAGGAATTCAGAGCCTCCGCGAACCTCTCCGGCGGCGATCGAGCTCAGGCCGCTCTCGAAGCTGATCACCTGCCCCGTGGCGTGCACGCCGGAGTCCGTTCGGCCCGCGGCGGTGACGCGCACCGGGGTCTCGTGCATCCGGCCGAGCGCCGCCTCGACGACGGCCTGCACCGTCCTGCCGCGGGCTCTGCACCTGCCATCCGTAGAACTCCGTCCCGTCGTAGGCCAGCGTGACCTTCAGGGTGCGGCGCGCGATCACTGGTCGCCGGCCTCGCGGCCGTCGCCCTCGCCCCCGGGCCGCGCGACCGGCTCGGCCTCGGCCGCGGGCGGCCCCGCGGCGCCGTCGCGGGGCGGACGGCCCCGCCCCTTTCGTCCGCCAGCGCCTTGAGCTCCTCCGTCATCCGGTCGAAGAGCTCGTGCACCCGCTCCAGCAGCGGCGTCGGCTTCAGCTTGCTCACCCGGCCCATGCCGTGCACCCGGCCGATCACGCGCCGGGCGCGCTCCAGGTTCGAGATGCGCCGCGCCGGGTCCTTCCGCGGCCCGTACTTGAACTCCAGCAGCCCGGCGAGGTAGAGGACGCCGTCGTAGCCGTAGTTGTGATCGAGGTCAGGGCCGAAGTTGGCGAGCCCGCCGAGGGGCTCCTTTCCCGTCTGTTCCTTGTCGACGGCGGTCTGGTAGAAGAAGCGGGCCTTCCTGTAGAACAGCAGCGCCAGGTAGTCCCAGTTCTCGTTCGGGGCCCTGCGGTGCATCTCCTCGAGCAGCCAGGCCGCGCGCAGCGCGCACAACCCCTGCTTGATGGTCGGCGAGGCGAGCCTGAGGAAGTGGTCGTAGCTCGAAACGGCCAGGTAGCAGGCGGCAACGCCCTCCCGGAGGTCGCGCGGCTGCGTGAAGTCCGTGTTGGGGAACACGAGCTCCAGCGCCTCCCTGCGCCGCCGCTCGGTGGCGTTCACCCCGCCCGTCACCGTCGCGTCCGCGGCGAGGAAGTCCTGGGGCAGCGCGGCGAAGGCGCAGTTGGGGCACACCGTCACGGTGTAGACCAGCGGGAAGATCTCCCCGAACTTCTTGGACGGCTGATATTCCCGGCGCAGCTCGTCAGTGAGGTTCCCGGCGATCAGCCTCCCGCTGCCCGACATCAGGTCCTCGCGGTAGAACTCGGTCTCGCAGGCGGGACAGGTGATCGCGTCCTTCGAGAAATAGGTCGTTTTCTTCTGCACTTTCATGCCTCGATCACGACGACGGCGATCGCGTAGTCGTGCTCATGGGTGAGCGTCACGAGCACGCGCGACCCTCCGGAAGCGACCA
The DNA here is from genome assembly GCA_963734495.1 of uncultured Spirochaetota bacterium. GTDB lineage: Bacteria > Spirochaetota > Spirochaetia > SZUA-6 > CAVTHK01 > CAVTHK01. Next base: position 237,463 of record CAVTHK010000016.1, on the reverse strand, counting down.
GTGCCTCGAGCGCGCGGCCCGCCAGGCGCAGGTGGGGCTGCCCGTGCTCGTCGTTGATCACCGAGATCTCGCGCAGCGACAGCCCGGCCAGCCCCGTGCCGAGCGCCTTGCCGAAGGCCTCCTTGGCCGCGAAACGCGCGGCGAGAGTCGCCGCCTCCATGGGGCCCCGCCGGCGCGCGCTCTCCAGCTCCTGCGGGTGGAAGAAGCGCTCGAGGATTCCCGGCCTTGTCCGCCAGTGCTCGATGCGGTCGATGCTGACGACGTCGAGACCGAGCCCCCTGATCACTGCCGCACCTTCGCTTCCCGGATCACGGTCACTTCCTTGGGCTCGTAGTCGACAACCGTCACCCCATCGGGCGCTTCCGGGACCGTGGCCACCCGCGTCTGCCGCCCGGTGACGACCACGCCCTTTACGTCGAGCACCAGGCGGGGCGGCTGGACGGCCCTGCCGTCGAGATCGACCTCCGCCCCCTTCAGCACGAGGCGGCCGAGCGGAGGCCGCACCTCCCAGCTGTAGCGCGCGTCCGCGTTGACCAGCGTGATCGGGACGTCCGTGAGCTCGCGCGTCGCCATGACCTTCGTGATCACGCCCGAGAACTCCACCCGGGGCGAGCCCACGAATGTGAGTGAGCGGGCTGGAGCGCAGCAGCCCGACCCGCGTCTTGTAGTCTTCGGTGACGCCGTCGAGATTGATCTCCTCCGTGAGCACGCTGGTCGTGTTCTCGACGACCGTGCGCGGGCCCCGCAGCCTGACGATGGGGGGCGTGATCGTGTACTGCGTGAGCGCGTACCCCTTTTCCGGGGATCCCGCGATGTTCGCCACCACCGGGAGGCTCCTCTCGGCTACGCGCTCCAGGCTCACCGTCACCTCCATCGGCTCGACCCGGTCGACGAACACGTCGGGGAGCTGGCTCGAGTCGCGCCGCTCGTACTGGACCGCGGCGACGAACGTACCCTCCCTGCGGAACTTCGTCAGGTCGACCCAGGCCCGGAACTGCTCCGCTGTCGCGTGGCGCAGCGCGCCCTCGCCCTCGCCGCGGACGGTCACGACCGCGCCCTCCCGCAGCGGGTCGGCGAGGACGTAGCCGTCGGGCAGGACCACCTCCAGAGGCAGGTCGAACGCGCGCTGCTCGAGGTTGTTCATGCGGTTGAATACGAACAGAAGCACGGCCGCGGCGAGCGCCAGGATCTTGACGGGCCAGAACGCGAGGGCGCGGGCGAGCAGGGGCTTAGTCGTCAACGGAAGGCTCTCCTTCGCGGCTGAGCTCGAAGAGGCGGCCCAGGCGCTCCCGCAGCTCCTCGACGCGGACGTCGTAGAAGAGGTTGGCGTCGTAGGCGACGGAAATCGCCCCCGTCTCCTCCGACACCACGATGACGACGGCGTCGGTCTCCTCCGTCAGCCCGAGAGCGGCACGGTGGCGCGTCCCGAAGCTCTTTCGGATGTCGGTCTGCTCCGACAGCGGAAGGAAGCAGCCTCCCGCCACGATGCGCCCGCCGCTGAGCACGATCGCGCCGTCGTGCAGGGGCGTGTCGGGGTGGAAGATCGTCAGGATCAGGGGGGTGGAGAGCTCCGCGTCCAGCGGCGTCCCCGTCTCGATGATGTTCTTGAGCCCCACAGTGCGCGAGATGACGATCAGGCTGCCCATGCGGCGATCGGAAAGGATCTCCACCGAGTTCACCACGGACTCCAGCTGCTGCGGGCTGGCCTCGGTCTGGAAGCGGAACCACTGGCCCTGCCCCAGCCGCGTGAAGATCTTGCGCAGCTCCGGCTGGAAGATGATGGCCGTCGCGATGACGAGTCCCGGGCCGAAGAGGCTCAGGATCCACAGCAGCGTCTTGAGCTGGAAGAAGAACGCCACCAGGTAGATCAGCGCCAGCGTGAAGGCGCCCTTGATGAGCTGTACCGCGCGGGTCTGGACGAGGATCTGGTAACCCTTGTAGATGATGAAGGCGAGGATCAGGATGTCCAGCGCCGGCCTGAGCGTGTCGCGGATCAGGCTCGCGTTCACGAGAGAGCTCAGCACGAGGCGCCTCCGCTGCGGACCGCGGCGACGACCCGCACCATGTCCACGGCCGCCGCCACGTCGTGCACGCGCACGATGTCCGCGCCCGCGAGCACCGCGATCGTGTTGGCGGCGATCGTGGACGCCAGGCGCTCCTCGACCGGCCGTCCCGTCACGACGCCGAGAAAGCTCTTGCGCGACAGCCCGATCAGCACCGCGCAGCCCAGCTCGCGGATGCGCGCAAGGTCCCGCACGAGCGCAGGTTGTCCGCGGGCCGCTTCCCGAACCCGATGCCGGGGTCGAGGACGATCCGCTGCGTCGGGATGCCCGCGGCCAGCGCGTCGGCCAGCGCCGCCGCGAGCTCCGCGCGCACCTCCGCCGATCGTGTCGGCGAAGTGCGGGTCCTTCTGCATCGTCTTCGGCGTCCCGCGCATATGCATCAGCACGACCGGCACTCCGCGGCGCGCGACCAGCGGCTTCATCTCCGGGTCTCCCCGAAGCGCGGTGACGTCGTTCACCATCGCGGCGCCGGCATCGAGCGCGGCCGCCGCGACCGAAGACTTCGACGTGTCGATCGAGATCGTCACTGCTCCCTCGCGGGCGAGGCGTCTCGATCACGGGGCAGACGCGGTCCATCTCGACCTGAGCCGGCACGGGATCGGAGCCGGGACGAGTGGACTCGCCCCCGACGTCGATGATATCCGCGCCGGCGGCGATCATCGCGCGCCCCGCTTCGACCGCCTCAGCGGTCCCGGGCCTGCGGCTGCCGGGATAGAACGAGTCGGGGGTCACGTTGAGGATGCCCATCACGAGGGCCCGGCCGCCAAAGCGAAGCACGCCTCTACGACTCCCGCTCGAACTCGACAAAGCGGTACTCGATCACGCCCGAGTCGCGGATGTGCATCTCGGCGTGGCCGGAGGCGGCGAGCTTCTCCAGCGCCTTTTCCGCCTGCTCGATCGTGCAGTCGCCCTCGAGCGCGACTTCCGACGGGGTCACCTTGCCGCCGTTCCGGCGCGCGGTCCGGAGTATGGTCCGCTCGATCGATTCCTTGGCGCGAGGGAGCGCCCGCGCGGCGGTGTCGCCGAACAGGGCCTGGTGGTAGCTCAGCCGCAGGTTCGCCTCGCGGACCATCGACGGGATGTGAAAAAAGTCGAAGGCCCACCCGAAAAAGAACCCTCCGCCAGTGAGGGCGTAGAACAGCCCGGTTCCGATTCTTCCCAGGTAGAAGCGGTGCGCTCCGAAGAAGCCGAGGAAGAGCCACAGCATGTAGGCTACGAACAGCGAGTACATTTCCTATGCCAGCTCCTCGCCGCGGCCCGTGATGCGGAGCGTGCCCTCCTGCCACGCGCGGCGCAGCAGGGCGGCGAAGTCACGCGCGGCCCGGGCGGTCTCGGCCGGCGGGACGTCGCCGGCCAGCTCCTCTTCGCTGGCGATGATCTCGCGCCGGCGCGGCGACACGGCAGCCAGCAGCGCCTCGCGCACGGTCGGACCCGCCCCCTTGGCGAGCAGGGCGATCTCGCGGTCCGCGAGGCTTGCGAGGAGCCGGCCCAGGTCGCGACGGGAGACCTCGAGCGCCGTCTCAACTCCGAACAGCCGCTCCTCGACGGAGGCGGCCAGCTCGGGGTCGGAGGCCTCCAGGCCGGCGATCAGCTCGGCCTGCTCGCCGGCGCCCATCGCCTTGGCAATCGCCGTGAGCACGGAGCGGCCGTCCACGCCCAGCGTCACGATCCTGCCCTGGGCGTCGAGCCTGCCTTCGAGGGAATCGCGCACCTTTTCCAGCACGTCGGGCGAGAGGCGGCTCATCCTGGCGATGCGCGCGGCGATCTCCCGCTGGCCCTGCGGCGGAAAGCACGCCAGGATGCGCGCGGCCTGCGCGGGCTCGATCTGAGTCAGCACCGCCGAGGCCACGGCGATCGACTCCTCGCGCAGCAGCGCCGCCGCCTGGTGCGGGTCCACGGAGTGCATGAAGCGGAAGCTCGGGCCGATGCGCTTGCGCACGCGCTCGAACACCTCTCCGCCGCGCTCCTTTCCGAGGGAAGCCTCGAGCATCTCGCGCGCCCTGTCCACTCCGCCCGCGGCGGCGCCGCGCCGCTCCCGCGCGAGGAGACCGAACTCCTCGAGCACCTTGAGCGCGTCGGCGTCGCTGATGCGGTCGATGGCGGCGATCTCCCGCGTGATGCCTTCGACTTCCTCCTCGGTGAGGTAGCGGAGAACCTGCGCCGCCTGCTCGTCGCCGATGAGGATGAGGAACTGAGCGGCCTTGCGGTAGCCCGAGTCGCGCGAGGCGTCCTTTGCCGTGCGCGCCTGGGCCGTCCGCCTGACAAAATCGCGTCTCACTTCCATGACGATCGGACGTCGGCTCGACCCGGACAGGTCGCCGCCCGCCCCTCCCAGACAGAGTATTCCACCTTTGCGTCGCGAATTGCAAGCGAAGACAGCCCGCGCACGCGCGAGGGCCGCGCGACGGCGGCGGCATCGCCGCGCCTCAGATCCCCTGGTAGCTGAACCAGACGGCCAGCAGCGACGAGGGGCTCACCACGCCGGTCATCGTGAGCGCCGCGAGGCCCGCCAGCAGGCCCGCCAGCACGAGCGCCCACGGCCGCGCGCGGGCGGCCGCCTGCTGCCGACCGCGGCGCGCCGCAAGCCACACGCCGCACCCGGCGGCCAGCGCCAGCACCGCCGCGGTCACGGCGCGCGTGAGCAGCGGCTCCGCCGCCTCCCAGGCGCGCAGGCGACCCGCGAGGCTGAAGAGCGCCACGTTGAAGCGCTGCAGCCGGCCAAAGATGATCAGCAGCCCGACCGCGATCAGGAAGATGCCGCTCGCGACCCGGATCGCGGGCAGGTGCGGTTTCAGCCGCGCCAGGAGACGGCGGGCGTTCGAGAAGAAGAGGCCGGTCAGGAGGAAGGGCAGCCCGAGCCCGAGCGAATACACAAGGAGCAGGCCGAGGCCGCGGGCCACCGCGCCGCCCGAGCCTGCCAGCAGCAGGATGGAGCTCAGGATCGGCCCGACGCACGGCGACCAGCCTGCGCCGAACGCCATGCCCACGACCAGGGCGCCCCCGAGCCCGCCGGGCCGCCGGGTCACGTGCGCGCGGCGCTCGAGGTCGAGGACCTTCCAGAAATCGAAAATGAAGTTCGCCCCCAGGAGCACGACGATCACGCCGGCGGCGACGTTCACGACCTGTGAGAGGCGTCCGAGCGCTCCCAGGGCCGCGGAAAAGAGAGCGCCGAGCGCGACAAAGATGATCGAGAAGCCGATCACGAACGCGAGCGTCTGGTAGAAGGCCGCGAGCCGCGACCTCCGGACCTCATCGGCCGCTCCCAGCGAAGCGCCGCCGATGAACGAGAGGTACGAGGGAATCAGGGGCAACACGCACGGCGAGAGGAACGAGAGCACGCCCGCGGCGAACGCTAGGCCGGCGCTCACGCCGCTGTCGACGCCGATCACGCGCTACCTCGCCAGCAGCTTCTCGAAGAAGTCCGCGATCACCGGGTCATCCCACTCCTGCCCGCCGATGCGGCCCGCCAGGATGGTGCCGTCGCGGCCGATCACGTAGGTGGTCGGGATGCTGCGGATGCCGTAGGCGGACGCCACGCTGCCGCTGCGGTCGGTCACGATCGGGAACGACAGCTTGTACTCGTGGACGAAGTCCTCGACCTCCCGCTGGCCCTCCTGCAGGTCGACTCCGATGATCGTGAGCCCCTTGTCCTTGAGGCGCGCGTGCAGCCGCTCCATCGAAGGCATTTCGGCCCGGCAGGGCGGGCACCAGGTGGCCCAGAAGTTGAGGAAGACGACCTGTCCGGCAAGCCCGGAGAGCTTGATCTTCTTCCCCTGCAGATCCTGCAGCTCGAAGTCGAGGATGCGCGTTCCGGGTCGGACCTGCGACAGGCCGACGGCGTGCAGCTCGTCGGCTGAGGGGCTGTCCGTGGCTTTGGCGGGGATCGCGACCGCCTCCCGGCTCGGGACAGCGGCGGGGGCGGTCGCAGCGGGCGGTGTATGGGCGCGGAACACGCCCGTCGACACGGCATATATGATTGCGGCCGTCGCCGCGACGGCCACCGCGATGAACGCGGGCAGGATGGCTTTCCTCATGAAACCCCCGGTGACTAATGTAAGCAGGCGCCGCGCGGTAGAGCAATCGTCCGGCCTATCGGCGAAGCAGCGAAAGGAACTCCCCCCGCGTGGCCGGGTTGTTCATGAAGACCCCCAGCAGCGACGAGGTCATCATGACCGAGCTCTGCTTGCGCACTCCGCGCATCATCATGCAGAGGTGGCGCGCCTCTATGACCACCCCCACTCCCTGCGCGCCGATCGAGTCCCGCACGGCGTGCGCGATCTGCTCCGTAAGCCGCTCCTGGAGCTGCAGGCGCCTCGCGTACATGTCCACGATGCGCGCCAGCTTGCTCACGCCGAAGACCTTGCCCTTGGCTATGTAGCCGATGTGGCAGCGGCCGTAGAACGGCAGCATGTGGTGCTCGCAGAGGCTGTAGAGCTCGATGTCCTTGAGCACGACCATGTGGTTGATCTTCTGCGTAAAGAACGACCGGCCGGTCACCTCGGCGAGATCGTGGCTGTAGCCGGAGCACAGAAAGCCCATCATCTCCGCGTATCGGCGGGGGGTGTCCCTGAGCCCCTCGCGGTCGGGGTCCTCGCCGATCTCCACCAGGAGCTCCCTCACCAGGTCGCGGACGCGCTCGGTGTTCACGCCCTTTCCCTCCGAATGCGGACTTCCGGGGCGCCGGCCCGCCGGATCGCCCCCGGTTTGCTGACGGTCACTTCGACCGCGCGGACCCGCGGCAGCTCCAGCACGACGCCCGCCACGCGGCCGGCCAGCGCCTCGAGGAGCCGGAAGCGCGTCCCGGCCACGACCTCGCGGACGCGGCGCGAGGCGACGGAGTAGTCGACCGTGCTCTCGAGGGAGTCGCCGGCCGCAGCCTCGGCGAGGTCGGCCTCGATCGTGAGCGAGATCTCCACGCGTCGCCTGCGCCGCCGTTCCCATGGGCGCACGCCGAGGATGCAGCGCGCGCTGATGCGCGGGATGCGGATGCTGTCTTCGCCGGCCTTACCTGAGGAGGAGCTCATACAGGTCCTTTTCGAGCGCGAGCATCGCGGGGCTCTGGAACGAGCGCTCGGCCCGCGGGATCGGGTTCGGGACGTGGTCGCGGACGACGGCCGGCCTCGGCGAAAGCACGAGGATGTCGTCCCCCAGGAAGAGGGCTTCCTGGATGTCGTGGGTGACGAAGAGCACGGTCCGCAGGTCGCGCTCCCAGAGCTCGACGAAAGCGCGCATGAGCGCCAGCTTGAGCGGCAGGTCCAGCGCGCGGAACGGCTCGTCCATGAGCAGCACGCGCGAAGGATAGGCGAAGGCGCGCGCCATGGCCGTCCTCTGCTTCATTCCGCCGGAAAGCTCGGCCGGGCGGGTCGCGCGGAATTCCTCCAGGCCGACGAGCGCGAGGACCGAAGCCACGGTTTTGCGCCGCTCCGCCGCGGACATCCGGTCCTGCAGCACGAACTCCACGTTGCCGGCCACGGTCTTCCACGGCAGCAGGCGGGGCTCCTGGAAGAGGTAGCTCACGCCCGCGTCCCCCGTCCCCTCCACGGTGCCCTGGTCGGGCCGCTCCGTCCCTGCGATGACGTTCAGCAGCGTCGTCTTTCCGCAGCCGGACGGGCCGAGGACGCTGAGAATTCCGTGCTCGGGCACGCGGATGGAGAGGGCGCGCAGGACCTCGAGGCCGCCGAAAGACTTGGAGAGCCCGCGCACGACGAGGTCGCTCACCGGTAGCTGAGCCTCCGGGCGGCGACCCTGAGCAGCCCTTCGGTCGCGCCCGCCAGCACGAGGGCCACGACCGTCCACGCGAGCACGCCCGCGGTGTCCAGCATCACGCGGGCGTCCTGCAGCCGCGTGCCGATCGCCCGGGCCGGCTGGCCGAGGACCTCGGCCGCGACGACGACCTTCCAGGAGAGCCCGAGCGTGGCCGAGAAACCCGCCACCAGGTACGGGAGGATCGCGGGAAGGTACAGACCTCGAAAAATGCGGCCCCGCCTCACCCGGAACGCGTGCGACATGTCGACGAGGTCGCGGTCGATGCTGCGGATGCCTTCGACCACGTTGCCGTAGAGCACCGGGAAGCACATGAGGAACCCCACGAAGATCGGCATGCCTTCGGTCCGGAACCAGATCATCGCGAGAAGAATCACGGACATCACCGGCGTCGCCCGCACGAGCCCGACAGCCGGCTGGAGCATCGCGAACAGCGCCTCGCTGCGCCCGGCGGCCACTCCCAGGGAGAGCGCGAGCAGCGCGGAGATCGCGAACCCGATGAGCCCGCGGGTGACGGTGGCAAGCACGTCCGCCGCGAAACCCGGCGACACGAGCAGCCCCGCCGCCCGCGAAGCCGTCGCGACGGGCCCGGGCATGATGATCTCGAGCCCGATGATCGCCGAGGCCGCCTGCCACAGACCCACCAGCGCGACGACCGAGCCCAGACCGAGGAGCCTATTCCTCCAAGTAGAAGGCATCGTCGGGCAGTCTACCACCGATCGCGTCGGGCGAGGAAGCCAGCAGGATGCGGAGGAACGCGTCGACCGCGGTCTGCGCGGCGCGCGCGGGCACGAAGCGGATGTTGCAGCGGGGAATCGCGGCTTCGGCCTCCGCGGAGGCGAAGCCCAGCCCGTGCTTTTCGGCGAGGAGGCCCGCGTCGTGCGGGTGCTCGTTCACCCACGCGCTCGACTCCGCGTACCGCGCGAGCACGGCGCGCACCAGCGCGGGGTAGCGGCGGGCGGTCTCGGCCTTGACCACAAGCGAGCTCATCGCCAGCGGCGCCTCCGGGCCCGCGTCGCGCAGCCATTCCTGCTGCACGTCCATGACGACGCGGAAGTCGGGCTTCTGCAGGAGCACCTTTGTGACGAACGGCTCGGGCAGCACCGCGGCAGGCTCGCGTCCGGCGATCGCGAGCTGCGCCAGCTCGAGCGGAGGGTAGTAGCGCAGCGTGAGGTCCTTTGCGGGATCGAGCCCGTTGCGCGAAGCGAGATACCGGAAGGCGACGTCGGCCGTGCTTCCGCGGCCGGCCGCCGCGATCGCCCGGCCGCGCAGGTCCCCCCACCCCGCGATGGACGGGTCGGCGGAGATCACGTAGAGGACACCGAACCCGATCACCGCGGCCAGCCGGTAGCGCACGCCCCCGTTGTAGATGCGTGCCGCCATGTTCGTCGGGAGCGCCGCAAAGTCGAGCTCGCCGCTGAGGACCCTGGCGGCCGCCAGGTCGGGGGAGGACACCAGATCATAGGCGACAGGGACCCCTTCAATCTTGTCGTCCTTTTCCAGCATCCTGACCATGCCGAGGCCCGTCGGCCCCTTGAGGCCCGCGATGCGGAGAACCGGCGGAAGCTCGGGGCGGGCGCTTTCCGAGGACGGGGCGCCGAAGGAGAGGGCGCCCGCCAGCATCCACGCGGAGATCCCGCACAGCGCCGCGGCGCGTCGAAGAGAACCTGCCATGCCGACCGCCTACAGGGCGGGCACCGCGGGGGCCCGCAGGGCCTGCTCGCCCACCCAGATGTATTCCCAGGCCTCGGGGTCGGGGCCCTGGCGCCCCGCGCCCTCCGGGTAGCTGGGGACGAAGCCGAATCGCTTTGCCATCAGATAGTTTTCCGCGGAAAGCCAGGCGAACCCTCTCGTGAGGGCGAACTCCGTCGAAGGCCGGCCGGACGTCACGTCGATCAGGTCGAAGGCGTACCCGGTGTGATGGCGCGAATAGCCCGGGATCGAGCTCGTGGCGAGCAGCCGGTCCACATCCGCGTCCGCCCTGCCCTGCGCGATCTCGGCCGTCGAGAGCTCGCGGCCGGTGTCGAGGAGCATGATCTGGCGCAGCCTCTGCATGAAGATCTCGCGCTGCCTGTCCGGGGACCGGTACGCCGAGATCAGGTCGAGCGCGATCCCGGACCGCTCGGCCGCCTCGCGCAGGCGCTTCCACGCCTCCATGGCGTCGCTCTGCAGGCTGTAGCGGCCGTCGGTCACGAGCCCTTCCTCCAGCGCGACCGGCCGCCGCAGATACCCGCGCGCCTCGGCCAGTCTGCCGCAGGCGCTCGTCCGCGGCCGCGCTGCCGGTGATGGGCGGCGGGGCGGCAAGGAGACGGGTGCGCGGAAAGACGACGCTGTTGGCGAAATCGCGGAACCCGTTGGGGGTGAACGTCTTGTACCTCGGCTCCTCGAGGGCGCGCGGGCCGGCCATGTCCTGCGCGAGGCGGCGCTCGGTCGCGACATAGTCCTCCCGCAGCGCGGCCACGCCGCGCGCGATCGCGATCAGGTCGTAGGAGCGGAATCGCGCGAGCCTCGCCTTCTCCTCCGCCAGCGGGAGATCGCGGTGACGCGCAAGCAGGTCGTCGTAGAGCGCCACGATCTCCGAGGCCACCCGGGCGCGCTCCTCGAGGTCCGCGCGCACGAGACGGTAGGCAGAGATCAGGCCGCCGGCGGCCGCCAGCACGACGAGCACGGCCACCAGCAGACGCGTCGGTCGCATGCCCGCACTATAGCGGCGGAGCCCCGACCGTGAACAGCCGCCGCCGCGGCGGAGGCCGGAACGGCGCCCACGCCATGGCCGACCGGCCTGCGCCGTGCTTATCTTGGCAGTCTACAAGGAGAGCTCGCGATGGCGACACTACAGGTAGGAGCCGCGGCCCCGAAGTTCTCGCTCAAGGAGCAGTCGGGCAGGACGGTGACGCTCGAGGACTACCGGGGGAAGAAGCTGCTGCTGTACTTCTACCCGCGGGCGGACACGCCGGGGTGCACCAAGCAGGCGTGCAGCATCCGCGATTCGGGCGCCCAGCTTCGGGCGAAGGGAGTCGCCGCCCTGGGCATCAGCCCCGACGACCCGGATGATCAGGCCAAATTCGACAAGAAGTACGGGCTGGGCTTTCCCCTGCTCTCCGACCCCGACCACAAGGTGGCCGAAGCCTACGGGGCCTGGGGCGAAAAGGTGAGCCAGGGAAAGACCGTCATCGGCATCATCCGATCTTCGTTCCTCATCGACGAGAAGGGGAAGATCGAGGCCGTCTGGTACAAGGTCAGCCCGGACGACACCGTACCGAACGCGCTGGCCGCGGTCTCGTGACCGCGAGGGGGCGGCGTCGCGCGCCGTCGAGGCCGCGGCGCCGCGCGAGGCGGGCCCGGGTCAGACTCCGGGTCCGCGTCAGGCCGTGGGCCCGCCCTTGAGGACGTCGGCGCGCAGGAGCAGCCGCACGTACTGCGCCCGCTTGTAGATCCAGGGGTCGCGGTTCTTGCGGAAGCTCATCTTCCCGCGGAAATCGTCGATCCTCTTGTAGCCCTTGCGTGCCATCCACTCCTCGATCTCCGCGACCATGGTCTTCACGAAGCTGATGCGGTTCTTGAAGAGCGCGCTGACGATCTGCACGCAGTTGGCCCCCGCGAGCAGGAGCTTGAGCGCGTCCTGCGACGAGAGGATGCCGCCGTTGGCGGCGATGTCCGCCTTGACCGCGCCGGCGAGCAGCCCGGCGTACCGCAGGGGGATGCGGCTGTCGACCGAGTTGCTCGTGTTGTGCGGGAAGAGGTTGGATTCCTTTTCCACGTCGAAGTCGGGCTGAAAGAAGCGGTTGAAGAGCACGAAGCCCCGGACTCCGGCCTCGTCCATCCTCTTCACGACGTTCAGGGGGTTCGTGTAGAAGTAGCTCAGCTTGACCGACACGGGCAGCTTGACCGTGGCCAGCACCTCCTTGAGGACGGAGATCTGCTCGGCCTCGATGTCGGTCGCGGTGCGGTCAGGGTCGCTCGGGGTGGCGTAGAAGTTCAGCTCGAGCCCGTCGGCGCCCGTCGAGGCGAGCTGCCTCGCGTATTCCACCCACGTCTCGCGGCTGACGGCGTTCAGGCTCGCGATCACGGGGACGCCGAGGCTCTCCTTGGCCTTGCGGACCCACATCAGGTGCTGCTCAGCCCCCGCGTGCTTGACCTCGGGAAACAAGGTGACCATTTCCGCGTGCATCTCGTCGTGGCGGTGCAGGTCCTCGTCCAGGCGGAAGCTCTCCATCTGGAGCTGCTCCTCGAACAGCGACGCGATGACGACGGCGCCGACCCCCGCGTCCTCGAGCTCCTTGAGGCGGTCCAGGTTGCTCGTCAGGCTGGAGGCGCCCGCGATGACGGGGTTCTTGAGCTTGAGACCCATGTAGCTGACGCTTAGATCGGCCATTTCTTCACCTTTCCGTGGCTGGGGATGCGGCCGTCACTCTATGGGAAATCCCCGGCCGCGTCAACCAAAGCGGACTTCCCGCGGCGTCCGGCCGCCCTGCCCCGCCCGCGCGCGCGCCGGCCGCGAGCCCGATAACTCTTCCGCTGTCAAAGGAATGGCTCCCCGCTCCGATGATAGAAACGGGGAGGCTCCCAGCCGCGCCGCGTGGACCACGACACGGCCGGCGAGGAGGGAAACAAATGCAGCAGCAACACCGCAGGGGAAGCACGGGGCGCAGCCCGCTCATTCTCATAGTGATCCTGGTCTACGCCGCGTTCCTCGCCACCGCGCTCGTGAGCATCATGGTGTTCTTCCCGCAGGTTACCCTGCCCGGCACGCTCCGGCTGCCCGTGCTGAGGCTGCCCGAGAGGGCGGCGCAGGCGCCTCCGGCGGGCGCCGCGGCTCCTGCGGCCCCCACAGCACCCGCGGCCCCGGCAACCCCAGTGGCCCCGCAGCGGCCCGAGCCGATTTCGCGGGCGGCGCGGGCGCTCGAGGGGGCACGGAATCTCTTCGCTTCGCTCCGCTGGCCGGACGTCGGAGCCTGGGCGCGCGGAGCCTGGTCATCGGTGACGGCATGGCTGCGCGGGCTGGAGTGGCCGGACGTGGCCGCGCTCTTCAAGCGCGCGGAGCAGCCTGCCTCTCAGCCCCCCGAAGTCGCGCGCACAGCGCCGCAGGTTCCAACTGCTGAGCGCGCTCCTGAGCCCGCTCCCGCGCCTCCTCCGGCCGTCGAGGCTCCGCGGGTCGCGCCGGTTTCGCCGGCCGTCGCGGGCGAAGCCTTGCCCGTGCCCTCCGCCCCGCCGGCAGGCGCGCCCGACGCCGAGGCGCTCCGCCGCGCCTACGAGGCGCGGCTTCGTGAAGCCGACGAGAAGCACGCGCGGGAAATGGCGGCGCTGCAGCAGACCCTCGATGCGCGCGCAGGCGCCAAGGTCGCCGACACGGTCCGGCGCTACAACCCCGTCTTCGAGCAGGCCGGCCTCGCCGCGATGCTCCGCGGCGGCGTCGACCGCTCCCTCTTCGGCGCCGAGGTGAGCGCCCCGTACCGCGAAATCCTGGAGCGCGAGGGCATCATGTCGCGCGCGCAGTACGACCAGCTGCGCGGTCGCGCGGCCGAGCTCGACGCGCTCGCGGGCAGGCTCCTGCAGGTTCCCTACACGAACTCCGTCCCGCCCGCCCTGGAGCGCATCCGCGAATCAGGGCAGAGCCTCGCGAGGGACTATGGCCGCATCTGGACCGCACTTGCCGAGCGGCTCCAGGCGCGTGACGCGCGCATCGGCCGCCTCCAGGGGCAGATCGACCAGTTCGCCGTCGCCCTCGACCAGCTCGCGCGCTCCTCACGCGAGGGCGGCTACATCCTGGACCCGCGGGACCCCCAGTCCATCCTCCTGTACATCTCGCGCCTGCACGACCCGAAGGTGGGCGACACCGTCTACGTGTTCCGCAAGGAGGACGAGCTGGTCGCCACGCTGCGCATCACCGCCGTGGGCGACGGCGTCCGCGCGTCGCTGGTGCAGCAGGCCGAAGCAGGGAAACCGATGGTGGCCTTCGACCGGATCCTGCTCGCCTCTGCAGAGGAGATCAAAGGATGAAGGCTGCCGCAACGCGAGCCTGGCCTGCCTGGCTCACCAGGCTCGCGGCCGCCGCGCTGGCCGCGCTTTCCGCGGCCGCGGCGGGGGCGCAGGACCTGACCATCACGCCGGAGGGCCGGCAGGGCTCCTATAACGTCTTTCTCGCCCGCGACGCGGACGGACGCGAGATGACCGTGCTCTCCGAAGGGCCCATCAACGAGGCCGAGGAGAAGGCGCTGCTCGCGCTCAGCAAGCGGGCCGTCGAACTCCACGACCTGAAGCTGCGGAGCGCCCGGGTGCTGCTCGCCCCCGGCGAGATCGACGTTCTCCTCATCCCGCGCTCGTACGCGTACCAGGGCCAGGACCTGATGCCGTTCCTGCCCGGCGGCATCGGCCTGATCCTCGACGGCGCGCTCAGCTACGACTTCCGCATGCTCGTCGGGCACTATTTCCTCAGGTTGAAGGGGCCCCTCGAGAGCGAGGACGCGCTCAGCCGCAAGCTCGTGGAGGCCGCGACCACGCCCGCCGCGTTCCTGCGGGCCGACACGATGCAGTACGTCTCCGACCGCTTCAAGGCGCTCGAAGACCGGCTCACCGACGACGAGGGACGCGGCACCGCCGCGCTGCAGAGCCTGCAGGCCAAGGTTGGCGAGCTGGAGACCAGGGGCGGCGGAGCCGCGCTCAAGGACCTCGCGCAGGCCCGCACCGACATCGACGCCCTCAAGGGCGAGACCGCGGGGCTCCGCGCGGCCGTCGACGGGGTCAAGGGCGACCTGGAATCGGTCAAGGCCGCGCTGCTCGCTCCGCCGGCGACCCAGGTCGACGCGGACGTCGAGGCGCTGCAGAAGACCGTGGCCTCCCTCGGCGTCGATGCCGAAACCCTGCGCACCGCCGTGGTCGTGCTGCAGAGCCGCGGCGGCAACTTCGGCCGGCGCGGCGTCGACCGCGACGCCATCTCGCGCCTCGTCGCCCTCAAGCGGCAGAACCCCGCGCTCACGCAGGCCGACGCCTCCAAGGCGCTCAAGGCCCAGGGCGCATCGATGAGCAACAGGGACATCGCCCTCGTGTTCGGGATCTTCTTCGGGGATTACAGGTGAATGACGGAGGGGCGGAGCGCTGCGCGTCCGCCCCTCCCGCGATTTCCTACCAGCGGCCCGAGCGGGCCACCGCCGGCTTCGGGTAGTCCTTGATCTCCTCCATGGCCTTGTCGATCTCCTCCTGGGGAAGCGTGTAGTTCTCCAGCTGCCCCTGGAAGTACTTGTCGTACCCGACGAGGTCCATGAGCCCGTGGCCGGAGAGGTTGAACACGATCACCTTCTCCCTGCCCTCTTCCTTCGCCTTCTTCGCCTCCTGGATGGTGGCGGCAATGGCGTGGCTGGTTTCGGGCGCGACGATCAGGCCTTCGGTGCGCGCGAACAGAACGGCCGACTCGTAGCACTCGAGCTGCTGCACCGCGCGCGGCGAGACGAGCCCCTCGACGATCGCCTGCGAGACCAGCGGCGCCATGCCGTGGTAGCGGAGGCCGCCGGCGTGGATGGGGGGCGGCATGAACGAGTGGCCGAGAGAGTGCATCGGCAGCATCGGCGTCATGCGGGCCACGTCGCCGTGGTCGTACACGAAGGGCGCGCGCGTCATCGTCGGGCACGAGGAGGGCTCCACCGGGATGATGTCGATCTTCGCGCCGTTGATCTTGTCCGCGATAAAGGGGAAAGAAAGGCCCGCGAAGTTGCTGCCGCCGCCGGCGCAGGCGACGATGACGTCGACCTTCTTCTCCCCGAAGACCGCGAGCTGCTTCTTGACCTCCTGCCCGATGATCGTCTGGTGCAGAAGGACATGGTTGAGGACGCTCCCGAGGCTGTAGCGGGTCTTGCCGGTCGCGTCGGTCACCGCGGCCTCCACCGCCTCGCTGATCGCGCCGCCGAGGCTGCCCGGGCTTTCCGGGTGCTTCGCGAGCATGGCGCGGCCGGCCTCCGTCTCGCGGCTGGGGCTCGCCACGCACTCGGCTCCCCACGCCTGCATCATGAGCTTGCGGAACGGCTTCTGCTCGAAGCTCACGCGCACCATGAACACCTTGCAGTCCAGACCGACCAGCGCGCACGCGAAGGCGAGGGCGCTCCCCCACTGGCCCGCCCCGGTCTCCGTCGTGAGGCGCTTGATGCCGAACTGCTTGTTGTACCAGGCCTGCGCGACCGCCGTGTTCGGCTTGTGGCTGCCCGGCGGCGACACGCTCTCGTTCTTGTAGTAGATGCGGGCCGGCGTGCCGAGCGCCTTCTCGAGGCGCAGCGCCCGGTGCAGCGGGCTCGGCCGCCACAGGCGCAGCATCTCCAGGATCCCTTCGGGGATCTTGATCCAGCGCTCCCTGCTCACTTCCTGCTCGATCAGGTTCATGGGAAAGACCGGCGCGAGCTGGTCCGGGCTGACCGGCTTGCCCCCCGGGCCCAGCGGAGGCTGGGGCGCGTTCGGCAGGTCCGCCGCGAGGTTGTACCACTCGCGCGGCATGTCCTTCTCGTCCAGAATCACCTTGGTCACCATACTCTCTCCTGCGGCTCGTGTATCGCGGAACCCCCGGGAAACGGAGGCTCCCCCCGCGTACAGGGGACAAAGGGCCTACAGACGGCCCTCGACGACCCTCCTGAGCGCCGAGCGCGGCTTCTTGAGCTCGCGCGAGCCCCGCGTGATCTTGCACAGGCTCATGTGCAGGCCGCGGGCGATCGAGCGCTGGCTGCGCCCCTCCGCGAGGAGCTTGACGAGCTCCCAGCGGCCGGCGAGGTCGCGGACCTCCCTCGGCGTAAGAATGCTCTCGAGGAACCCGCCGATGAGCGCGGGGTCGTCGATGCGCGCGAGCGCCCGCGACATCTCGCGCAGCGGACGCGATCTGTTTCTGTTCATAGAAACGCTTCTATCGGGAGAAACACTATCAGATCAAAGGGGAGTCGTCAAGCGCCCGGCGCGTCGGGCGGGAGCGGCGCGGGCGCCCCATGTCCAGGCCCACCTGCAGGAGGCGCATCACGCGCTCCCCCGCGTCCTCGAGGGCCCGCGTGCTCTCGGCGAGCGCCTCCGCGAGGGGCATGGCCCGGTCGACGGTGCTCACGACCGCGCGGATCCCCATGTCGTAGACCGCGCGCGCCCCCTTGCCGATGTCGCCGGCGACCGCGATCACCGGGATGCCGTACGGCCGCACGCGGCGCGCGACCCCGACGGGGACCTTGCCGTAGGCGGTCTGCGCGTCGAGCCGCCCCTCGCCCGTGATCACGAGGTCGACGCCGGAGAGCAGGTCTTCGAACCGCACGATGTCGAGGATGGCATCGATGCCCGCGGTCGGCCGTCCCCCCGCGAAGACCATCAGCCCTGCTCCCAGCCCGCCTGCCGCCCCCGAGCCCGGCACGTCGAGCACGTCCTTCTCGAGCCTCTTCTTGATGACTTCGGCGAAGCGGCGGAGGCCGGAGTCCAGCCTCCGGATCATCTCGGGAGTCGCGCCTTTCTGGGGCCCGTAGATCGCGGCCGCGCCGCGCTCCCCGCAGAGAGGGTTGTCCACGTCGCACGCCACGACCACTCGCGCCTGCGCGAGGCGCGGGTCGAGGCCGCTCGTGTCCACGTCGGCCAGCCGCTCCAGCTCGCCCCCGCCGAAGCCCAGCTCGCGGCCAGAGGCGTCGCGGAACGATCCGCCGAGCGCCTGCGCCATGCCCATTCCGCCGTCGTTCGTCGCGCTTCCGCCGATGCCGACGAGCAGCTCGCGCGAGCCGGCGTCGAGCGCGGCCTTGATGAGCTCGCCCGTTCCGTACGTGGTCGTGACGAGGGGGTTGCGCCGGTCCTCGGGCACCAGCGGCAGGCCGGACGCGGCGGCCATCTCGATGACGGCGCGACCCCCGCTGAGGATGCCGAGCCGCGCCGTCCGCCGCTCGCCGAGAGGGCCGGTGACCTCGACGTCGCGGTATTCGCCGCCGGCCGCCGTGACGACCGCTTCGACCGTGCCCTCACCGCCGTCCGCAATGGGGACTATCACCGCCTCGATCCCGGCCGCAACCCTGCGGATGCCGCGCTCGAGAGCGAGCGCGACGTTGAGCGCGGAGTTGGTGCCCTTGAACGAGTCCGGCGCGATCACGATCTTCATGGCGTCTCCCCGAGGCTGCGAAAGTTGCAGTACATTACAAGAACCGTTTGCGCGGAGCAAGGTGCGGGACGTACCGGCCCGCAGGCGGCTTTGGCGGCGGAGCACGAGGAGGCAGGTGGTGCACTACCGGGCGCTCGGAAAGACGGGGTTCCGCGTGTCGGAGATCGGCTTCGGCGCGTGGGCCATCGGCGGCGGCTGGGGGACCCAGGACGACAAGGACTCCATCGCGGCCCTCGAGGCTGCCCTCGAGCGGGGCGTCACGCTGATCGACACGGCCGCGGGCTACGGGAACGGCCGCAGCGAGCGGCTGATCGCCCAGGTGCTCAAGAGCCGGCGCGACGTCGTCGTGGCGACCAAGACGCCTCCGCTCCCCGGCCCGTGGCCCCCGTCGCCGTACGACAGCGCCGAAGAGCGCTACCCTGAGAAGTACCTCCGCGAGAACATCCGCGAGCGCTGCCGCAACCTCGGCGTCGAGAGCATCGACGTGCTGCAGCTGCACACCTGGACGCGGGCGTGGAACCGGGCGCCGACCCCGCTGGAGGTGCTGCGGAAGCTCAAGAACGAAGGGCTCGTGCGCGCGGTGGGTGTCTCCACTCCGGAGCACGACCAGAACAGCGTCGTCGACCTCATGAGGTCCGGTCTCGTCGACACCGTGCAGGTCATCTACAACATCTTCGAGCAGGAGCCGGCCGCCGAGCTGCTGCCGGTGGCAGCCGAGACCGGCACGGGGATCCTCGTCAGGGTCGTCTTTGACGAAGGCAGCCTCACGGGCAAGTTCACCGAGGCCACGAAGTTCGCCGACGGCGACTTCCGCGCCCGCTACTTCGCGGGCGACCGCCTGGCGCGAGCCGTCGCCCGCGTCGAGGCGATCACAAAGGAGATCGCTTCCAGCGGCTACACGCTCCCGCAGGTCGCCCTCAAGTTCGCACTGGCGCATCCGGCGCGTGAGCACCGTGATCCCGGGCATCCGCAACGTCGGCGCAGGCGGAGGCCAACACGGCGGCATCGGACCTGCCCGACCTCGGCAAGTCGCTCCTGCACGCGCTGCGCAAGCACGCCTGGCTGCGGGGCTTCTGGTACTCGGGCAAATAGGGTGGCAGGTTCCAACAGGCTCGCCGCGGAAAAGAGCCCCTATCTCCTTCAGCACGCCTCGAACCCCGTCGACTGGTACCCGTGGGGCGAGGAGGCCCTGGGGCGCGCGCGCCGCGAGGACCGGCCCATCTTTCTGTCGGTCGGATATTCGACCTGCCACTGGTGTCACGTGATGGAGCGGGAGTCCTTCGAGGACGAAGGGGTCGCGCGGCTCCTCAACGAGACCTTCGTGTGCATCAAGGTCGACCGCGAGGAGAGGCCCGACATCGACGGAGTCTACATGGCGGTCGCGCAGATGATGACCGGCCGCGGCGGCTGGCCGCTCACGGTCCTCCTGACTCCGGCGCTGCAGCCCTTCTACGCCGCCACCTACGTGCCCCGCGCGAGCAGGCCCGGCCTGATCGGGATGCTGGACCTCGTCCCGCGCGTCGCGGATCTGTGGCGCGGCCGCCGCGCCGACGTCGAGCAGTCCGCGTCGGAGATCACCCGCGCGGTCGCCGCCGCGGTGACGCTGCCTCGTCCCGAGGCGCTCGACCCCGCGGCCCTGCTGGCCCGCGCCTTCGAGCGGCTCGCCGCCTCCTACGACTCCGAGCACGGCGGCTTCGGCAGCGCGCCCAAGTTCCCGACGCCCCACAACCTGGCCTTCCTCCTGCGGATGGCGCGCCGGGAGAAGTCCGCGGTCGGGATGGTCGACCACACCCTGCGCAGCATGCGCCTCGGCGGCATCTGGGATCACGTGGGGTTCGGCTTCCACCGCTACTCGACCGATGCCGGCTGGCTGGTCCCTCACTTCGAGAAGATGCTCTACGACCAGGCGCTGATGACGCTGGCCTGCTGCGAGGCCTTCGCGGCCACCGGCAGCGGAGGATCCCGCGCGGACCGCCCGCGAAACCATCGCCTATCTCCTGCGGGACCTGAGGTCGCCCGAAGGCGCCTTCTTCTCGGCCGAGGACGCGGACAGTGAAGGTCAAGAGGGCCGCTTCTACCTCTGGACGGCCGACGAGATCCGCGGCCTCCTCGGCGGCGACGCCGCGGGCGTGATGGCGCTCATGAACGTCGGGGAGAACGGCAACTTCCGCGACGAGGCCTCGGGCAGCAGGTCGCGAGCCAACATCCTGCACAGGTCGCCTGTCCCCGTCCGCGCAGGCCATCGGCGAAGACGGATGGGAGCGATGCCGCGCAGCCGCTGTTCGAGGCGCGCGAGAAGCGGCCGCGGCCGGCCCGCGACGACAAGGTGCTGGCGGACTGGAACGGGCTCGCGATCGCCGCACTGGCGCGAGCCGGAAGCTGGCTGCGGGACGAACGCTTCACCGTCGCCGCGGCCGAGGCGGCAGCCTTCATTCTAGAGCGCATGCGCGACCACGACGGCCGGCTCCTGCACCGGTACCGGGCGGGCGACGCGGCCATCGCGGGGCTCCTCGACGACTACGCCTTTGTCACCTGGGGCTTGATCGAGCTTCACCAGGCGACGCTGGAGACCCGATGGCTCGTAGAGGCGGTGCGCCTCGCGGACATCATGCTCGCCGAGTTCGCCGACGGCGAGGACGGGGGCCTTCTGTTCGCGTCGCGGGGAGCGCCGCCCCTGCTGCTCCGGCGCAAGGAATCCTGGGACCACGCCACGCCCTCGGGCAACTCCGTCGCGGCGCACGAGCTGCTGCGCCTCTCGCGCCTGACGGGCAGACCGGAGTACGAGCGGGCGGCCCGCGCGATTCTCGACGCATTCTCCGCCCGACTGCTCGAGCACCCGGAGCATCACACGCACATGCTCGCCGCGATCGACCTGGCCTCGCGGCCTTCGGTGGAAGTGGTCGTCGCGGCCGAGCGCCCGCGCGAGGCGCTGGCCGGCAGGCCGCTCGTGCCGGGGGTCGTGTTCCTCGGCAAGGGGCCGGGCGACGAGGCGGAAGCGGTGGCTGCTTTCACGCGCGGCATGCGCGCGCTCGGCGGCGCGCCCACGTGGTACGTCTGCCGCGATCACGCGTGCGAGCTTCCGACCACGGACCGCGAGCGCGCGTTCGAGCTGATCCGTCAGGTCTCGGCGGTGAACTGATCCTTGCCCGCCCCGCAAACGGGGCAGACCCAATCGTCGGGCAGGTCGTCGAACGCGGTCCCCGGCGGGATGTTGCCGTCCGGGTCGCCTTCGGCCGGGTCGTAGACGTAGCCGCAAACGTCGCAGACGTACTTCATATCACCATTGCCCCCGCGCTCCACGGCCACTGCACGTCGGTGAGCTGCATCAGTCGCGACCGCGCCCGCTCGTCCCTGGGGTCGAGCTCGAGCGCCCTGCGGAAACAGTGGATCGCGTCGGTGATCTTGTGCAGCCGGTAGTTCACGACGCCGAGGAGGTAGTGCACCTCCGCGAACTGAGGGGTCTGGTCCACGAGCTCCTGGAGCAGCTCGAGCGCCTCGCCGAACTCGTTGCGCTTGATCTTGAGCTGAGCGAGGTAGTAGTTGGCGATGCGCGACTGCGGGCTCTCTTTGCGCAGATGGCTGAACCCGCGGATGGCCGCCTCGTCGCGCCCGAGGAAGGTGTTGATGAGCCCCACGAAATAGGCGGCCATGGCGTGGCTCTGATTCTTCAGCTCCACGACCTTCTCGAACGAGGCGAGCGCCTGCTCGAGCTTGCCCGCCCGGTGGAGACACACGCCCGCCTTGTAGTAGGCCAGCCCGAAGTCGGGCTGGATCTCGATGGCCTTGTGGTAGAGCCCGGCGGCCTCGTCGAGCGCGCCGAGCGAGTACTCCACGTCGCCGAGATGCAGGTAGAGGACGGGGCTCGCCTCGTACCTGGCCGCCAGGGCCTCAAACGCATCCCGAGCGTGCGTCCAGTCGCCCGCCAGGTAGAGCTGCAGTGCCTTGATGTACTCGGGGTCCGACTGATTCAACTTCATGTTCTCTCTCCTTTGCGCCCGAGCGCCGGCTCACCGCCCGACGCGCTCGCTACTCGTTGCGGATCATCGCCGCCGGATCGAGGAGCCGCTCCACCTCTTCGGCGGGAAGCACCCTGGCTTCGAGCGCCACCTCGCGCACGGTCCGGCGCTCCCGGAAGGCCTTGTAGGCGAGCGCCGCCGCGCGGTCGTATCCGATGCGGACCGCGAGCGGCGTGACGAGCGCCAGGCTCCACTCCAGCCAGTAGCGGCACCGCTCCGCGTCCGCCTCGAGCCCCGCGATGCACCGCTCGGCCAGCGCCGAGCACGCGTTGCCGAGCAGGTCCATCGCGCTGAGCGTCTCGTAGGCGATCAGCGGGTGCATCATGTTGAGCTCCAGCGGTCCGTTCTGCCCCCCGATCGTCACCGCGAGCGCCTTGCCCATGACGTGGGCCGCCGCCTGGATCACCATCTCCGGGATCACGGGGTTGACCTTGCCGGGCATGATGGAGCTGCCGGGCTGCAGCGACGGCAGCACGACCTCGCCGAGGCCGGCGCGCGGCCCGCTCGCGAGCAGGCGCAGGTCGTTGCCGATCTTCATGAGGCTCGTGGCCACGGTGTTGAGGGCGCCCATCAGCTCGACCTGCGCGTCGCGGGTCGCGATCGCCTCGAAGAGGTTGGCCGCCCCCTTGAAAGGGATCCCCGTCTCGGTTGCGATCCCGGCGATGACGCGGGGGGCGAACCCGGGGGGACAGTTGATGCCGGTGCCGACCGCCGTGCCGCCGAGCGCGAGCTCCTCCAGCCGCGCCCAGGTCCCGCGCACCCGCTCGATCCCCTTGGCGATCTGCGCCGCGTAGCCGGAGAGCTCCTGCCCCAGCGTCATGGGGACCGCGTCCTGCAGGTGCGTGCGGCCGATCTTTATGACGTCCGACAGCTCCCGGGCCTTCGCCTCGAGCGCCGAGCGCAGCTTTTCCATCGAGCCGGTCAGGCGGCCGGCCTCGATGCGGTCCGCGATGTGGAGCGCCGCGGGAATCACGTCGTTGGAGGACTGGCTGCGGTTCACGTGGTCGTTGGGGTGCACCGGCTTGCGGCGGCCGATGGGCTCGCCGAGCAGCTCGTTCGCCCGGTTGGCGATGACCTCGTTGACGTTCATGTTGGAGGAGGTCCCGGACCCGGTCTGGAAGACGTCTATGGGGAAGTGCCGGTCCCAGCGCCCCTCCTGGACCTCGGCGGCGGCTGCGGCGATCGCGTCCGCCAGGGGCGGCTCCAGCAGGCCGAGCGCGGCGTTGACGCGCGCCGCCTGCTTCTTGATGAGGGCGAGCGCCCGCACCATCGGGAGCGGCATCGTGAGCGGCGAGACGGAGAAGTTCTCCACCGCGCGCTGCGTCTGCGCCCCCCAGTAGGCCCACGCCGGCAGGGCAACCTCCCCCATCGAGTCCGACTCGAAGCGCCTGTTCTCTTCGCCCATGGCATCTCCCCGGCGGCGGACCCGGCCGCCCTATTCGGCGAGGCTCCGCAGCAGCGTGTGCAGGATCCCGCCGTTGCGGTAGTAGTCCAGCTCCACGCCGGCATCGATGCGCGAGAGCACTGTGAACCTGGTCTCGCCGCCGGGCGAGCGGGCGGTCACCGCAAGGCGCTGCCCGGGGCGGCTGACCGGCTCGATCTCGTAGACCTCTTCGCCGGTGAGGCCGAGCGACTGGGGCGTCTCGCCGTCGACGAACACGAGCGGCAGCACCCCCATGCCGATCAGGTTGCTGCGGTGGATGCGCTCGAAGCTCTCCGCGAAGACGGCGTGGATGCCCGAGCAGGATCGCGCCCTTTGCCGCCCAGTCGCGCGAGCTCCCCATCCCGTAGTCCTTGCCGGCGATGACCAGCAGCGGGACGCCCTCCTTGCGGTAGGCCATGGCCGCGTCGTAGATGCTCGCCACCTTGCCGTCGGGCAGGTGACGGGTGTAGCCGCCCTCTTTGCCCGGGGCGAGGCGGTTCTTGATGCGGATGTTGCCGAACGTGCCCCGCATCATCACTTCGTGGTTGCCGCGGCGCGCGCCGAAGGTGTTGAACTCCGCGACCTCCACGCCGTGGCTCCGCAGCCAGTCCGCCGCCGGGCTGTCCGCGGGGATCATGCCCGCGGGCGAGATGTGGTCCGTCGTCACCGAGTCGCCGAGAACCGCGAGCACCCGCGCTCCGCGGATCGGCGCCACGGGCGGGATCTTCCTGGTCAGCCCCTCGAAGAAGGGCGCCTGGCGGATGTAGGTCGAATCCGGCTGCCAGCGGTACCGGTCCCCCTTCTCCAGGCGGATCTGGTTCCACGTCTTGTTGCCCGTGTAGACGTTGGCGTACTCCTCGCGGAAGAGCGTCGGCGTGACCGTTTCTTCCACGAGCATGCGGACCTCTTCGTGCGTCGGCCAGATGTCGCGCAGGTACACCGGCCGCCCGTCCTCGCCTCTGCCGAGAGGGTCCTTGTCCAGGTCGATCTCGACCGTCCCGGCCAGCCCGTAGGCGATCACCAGCGGCGGAGAGGCGAGGTAGTTGGCGCGCACCTCGGGATGGACGCGGCCCTCGAAGTTGCGGTTCCCCGACAGCACCGCGGCCACCACGAGGTCGCCCTCCCGGATCGCGCGGCTCACCGCCTCGTCGAGGGGGCCGCTGTTGCCGATGCAGGTCGTGCACCCGTAGCCCACGAGCTGGTAGCCCAGGCGGTCGAGATAGGGCGTGAGCCCGGCCAGGTCGAGGTAGCGCGTGACCACGCGCGAGCCCGGCGCCAGGCTGGTCTTGACCCAGGGCGGCACCTTGAGCCCCCGCTCGACGGCTTTCTTGGCGACCAGGCCGGCCGCGATCATGACCGACGGGTTGGAGGTGTTCGTGCAGCTCGTGATCGCGGAGATCACGACCGTGCCGTCGCCCAGCTCCGCCTCGCCGCCATTCAGCTTCGCCTTGACCTTGTGCTGCGGGCCCTTGCGGAGGCCCGCGACGAACTCTCCGAACTTGCCCTTCGTCTCGCCCAGCGCGAGCCGGTCCTGCGGCCTCTTGGGCCCTGCCACGGAGGGCCGCACGGTTCCCATATCCAGCTCCAGCGTCGCGCTGTAGCGCGGATCGGGAGAGCCGGGCGTGCGGAGAAGGCCCTGCGCCCGGCAGTACTTTTCCACGAGGTCCACGCGGTCTTCGCTGCGGCCCGTGACCCTGAGGTAGCGCAGCGCGGCGTCGTCGACCGGGAACAGCGCGGCCGTTGCGCCGTATTCCGGGCACATGTTGGAAACCGTCGCCCGGTCGGCGACCGTGAGGGCGTCGAGCCCGGGCCCGAAGAACTCGACGAACTTCTCGACGACGCCGTGCTTGCGGAGCATCTGCGTGACCGTGAGCACGAGGTCGGTGGCGGTCACGCCCTCGGCGAGGCGGCCGACGAGCCGCACCCCGATGACCACGGGCATCGGCATATACATCGGCTGGCCGAGCATGGCGGCCTCGGCCTCGATGCCCCCCACGCCCCAGCCTAGCACGCCCACACCGTTGACCATGGTCGTGTGCGAATCGGTACCGAGCACGGTGTCGGGGAACGCCACCTCGACGCCGCCGATCTTCCGCACCTGCACGACGCTCGCCAGGTACTCCAGGTTCACCTGGTGCACGATGCCGGTGGCAGGCGGCACGACCGTGAGGTCCGAAAAGGCGGTGGAGGCCCACTTGAGGAATTCGTAGCGCTCGCGGTTGCGCTCGAACTCACGGCCGGCGTTGTACTCGAACGCGCCGGAGGTCGCGTACCGGTCGACCTGCACCGAGTGGTCGATCACGAGGTCGACGGGAATGAGCGGGTTGATCCTGCGGGGGTCGCCCCCCAGCCTGGCGAACGCGTCCCTCATGACCGCCAGGTCGACGACGGCGGGGACCCCGGTAAAGTCCTGCATGATGACCCGAGCGGGCTTGAAGGGCATTTCGCCCGTCCCCGAGCCCGGCCAGCGGAGGATGCTCTCCAGGTGCGCCTCTGTGACCGCTTTGCCGTCGATCGTGCGTGCGACCTGCTCGATCATGATCTTGATGGTGAGCGGCAGCCTGGCCAGGTCGGCGCCCGCTTTGCGCGCGATCCGTTCGAGGCTCAGGTAGGACACGCGCCCCGTTCGGGTGGTCAGGTTCTCGAGGGCATCATGCATCACGCTGGAGGTCATTGCCGCTCCTTTCCCTGGTAAACGTATACTAAGAAAACCGCTTTGGATCAAAGGGATAGACGACGCGGCGGCGCGGATTTGTGCCGCCGCGCGCCCCCGTGAGTATATTGCGCCGAGGAGAGGCCTGATGGCGGACATAGGGATCATCGGAAGCGGGAACGTCGGAGCCAACACCGCTTTCTTCCTCGCCGAGCGCGGCGTCGCCGACACGTGTCTCTACGACGTCAAGGAGGGTCTGGCCGCGGGCAAGGCCCTCGACATGATGGAGGCGGCACCCATCCGCGGCTACGTGTCGCGGATCACCGGCACCGACTCCTTTGACGACCTCAGGGGCTGCCACACCCTCATCATCGCCGCCGGCACAGTCCGCACCCCGGGGATGAAGCGGGAGGACCTGCTCGCGACCAACCGCGGAGTCATCGCGGAGATCGCCGGCAGGCTCCGGGGCTCTCCGGCCAGGGTGATCATGATCACCGAGCCTGTCGACGCCCTCACGACGTTCTTCGTCCGCGAGTCCGGCCTGCCGTGGCAGAGGGTCATGGGGCTCGGCGGCTGCCTGGACGCCACGCGCCTGCGCTACCTCATCGCCACGGCGCTCGGCGTTTCCACGGAGAACGTGGACGCAACGGTCATCGGCCGCCACTCCGACGCGATGATCCCCCTCGGCCGCTACTCGACCGTGTCGGGCGTGCCCGTCACCCTCCTGCTGCCTGAGGACCGCCTCGAGGTGCTCTACCGCGTGACGCGCGAGGCCGGCGGCCTCATCGTGGACATGGCGCAGCGGGCGAGCGCGTACTACGGGCCTTCGGCCGTCGCCGCGGACGTGGCGGAGGCGATCCACCGCGATTCCCACCGCATCATCCCGGTCTCGCTCGTGTTCCACGGCCAGTACGGGATCCAGGGCGCCGCCATGAGCCTGCCGGCGGTGATCGGCAGGGCCGGGATCGAGCGGGTGCTGGAGCCCAGGCTCACGGACTCGGAGATCGGAGCGCTCAGGGAGTCGGCGGCCGTCATCCTGCGCGGGCTCGAAGGGGACGGGCTGGAAAGGGAAAAGGTGCGGTGATGAGCAAGGTATCGGTCATCGGGGCGGGCAACGTCGGCGCCACCGCGGTCTACTACATCGCGGAAAAGAACATGGCCGAGATCGTGATGGTCGACGTCGTCAAGGGCCTGCCGCAAAGCAAGGCGATGGACTTTCTCCACGCCGCGCCGCTGCGCCGCTACAACGTGCGCATCGTCGGCACCAACGATTACCACTTCATCAAGGGCTCCGACGTCGTCGTGCTCACGGCCGGCATCGCCCGCAAGCCCGGCATGGACCGCATGGACCTGCTCAAGACGAACGTGGCCATCGCGAAGTCGGCGGCCCAGGCCATCGCGAAGTACGCCCCCAACGCCGTGGTCATCGCCGTGAGCAACCCGCTGGACGTCATCGCCATGGTGGCGCTCCGTGAGTCCGGGTTCGGTCTCAAGAAGGTCGTGGGCATGGCGGGCGTCCTCGACGCCACGCGCTTCCGCTACTTCATATCCGAGGCGCTCAGGGTCGCCCCCTCCGACGTGTCGGCGATGGTGCTCGGCGGCCACGGCGACGACATGGTGCCGCTGCCCCGCTACACCTCCGTGGGCGGCTTCCCCCTGACCGAGCTGATGGACGCCGCCTCGATCGGCAAGCTCGTGCAGCGCACGCGAACCGGCGGCGGCGAGATCGTCCAGTACCTCAAGACCGGAAGCGCGTATTACGCCCCCGGGGCCTCGACCGCCAAGATGGTCGAAGCCGTGGTCAAGGACGAGAAACGCCTCGTCGCGGCGTCCGCCTACCTGCGCGGCGAATACGGGCACAGCGACATCTTTCTCGGAGTGCCCGTGCTCCTCGGCCGCAACGGGGTTGAGCGCATCTTTGAGCTGGAGCTGAGCGCGGACGAAAAAGCGCAGCTCGACAAGTCGGCCGCGTCCGTGCGCGCGGGCGTCGAGTCCCTCGGAACCTTCTACCGGGTCGGCTGAAGCGGCCGCCGCTCGGGCCGGCCGCCCGCTATTTCCGCTGCGCGATCGGGACGAGCTTGCGGCCGAGCTCGCCGTTGTAGAGGGCGTCGGGCCGAAACAGCCGGTTGTCGACCCGCTGTTCGAGGATGTGCGCGAGCCAGCCGGGCGCGCGCGCGATCGCGAACACCGGCGTGAAGAGCGTCCGCGGAATCCCCATCAGGCTGTAGACCGCGCCCGAGAAGAAGTCCACGTTCGGGTAGACCGGCTTGCCCTTCTGGTCCATCCTCTCGCGAAAGACCACCTCGATCTCCTTGAGGATGTTGTAGTAGGTAAAGTTGTTCTTGCGCTCCGAGAGCTGGTGCAGGTACTCCTCGACGATGATGGCGCGCGGGTCCTTGGTCTTGTAGACCCGGTGGCCCATGCCCGGGATCTTCTGCTTCTGGTCGAGGGCCATGTTGATCCACTCGCGCACGCGGCCCTTGCTTCCGATGTGCTCGACCATCTCCATCGTCTTCTCGTTCGCGCCCCCGTGCAGCGATCCGTAGAGCGCGCCGATGGCAGCCGAGATGCTGCAGTAGCAGGTGGAGAGCGTAGATGCCACGACGCGCGCGGTGAACGTCGACGCGTTGAACCCGTGCTCGCAGTGGATCGTGAGCATGTTGTCCATCATCTTCCCCTCGAGCTCGTCCGGCTCCTGGCCGTGCAGCATGTAGAGGAAGTTGGCGCCGTAGGACAGGTCCATCCGCGGCGGGATGTAGTCCTTGCCGTCGCGGAAGCGCTGGTAGGCTGCGACGACGCTTCCGAGCTGCGCCACCTGGTGCAGCGTCGTGCGGCAGTTGCAGGTCGCGTTGTGCTGGATGCGGTGCTCGACGTAGCCGCTCAAGTAGGAGATCACCGACTGCAGCAGCTCCATCGGGTGCGCTTCGCGGGGGAACTCGCGGATCATCTGCAGGATCTGCGGGTGAAGCGGGCGGGCGGACCGGACCTTCTGGGTGAAGGTCTCCAGCTCATGGGTGTTCGGCAGCTCCGAGTAGAGCAAGAGGTACATCACCTCCTCGAAGCTGCAGTTCTCCACGAGGTCCTCGATCGTGTAGCCGTAGTAGTAGAGCTTGCCGCGCTCGCCGTCGACCTCGCTGATCGAGGTCTCCGCGGCGATGACTCCCTCGAGCCCCCTGGAGTACGCCGGCTTTGTCAGTGCGCCGCTCATCATGCACCTCCCGCTGATGTTTCGAAGATACTATCGGGCGGCCCGGCCACCAAACAAAAACGGGATCGCGCCCTGGCTAGAGCCCGTGGATGGACCTGCGATCGACCGCGAGGGCCGCCTCTCGCACGGCCTCGGGCAGCGTCGGATGCGCGTGCACGGTGAGGGCGAGGTCCTCGGCGCTGCCGCCGAACTCCATGACGGCGACCGCCTCCGCGATGAGGTTGGAAGCCTGGGCGCCGAGGATGTGCACGCCGAGGATCCGGTCCGTCGCGGAGTCGGCGAGCACCTTGGCGAACCCGGCCGGCTCGCCAAGCGCCAGAGCACGGCCATTGGCGCGGAAGATGAAGCTGCCCTTGCGGTAGGCGACGCCCTGCGCCTTGAGCTGCTCCTCGCTCGGGCCGACCGAGGCGGCCTCGGGCGACGTGTACACGACGTTCGGGATGTTGCCGTAGCTGACATGGGCCTTGCGGCCTGCGATGATCTCGGCGACCGCGATCCCCTCTTCCTCGGCCTTGTGCGCCAGCATGGGGCCGCGGATCACGTCGCCGATGGCGTAGATTCCGGGCACGTTCGTGCGGAACCGATCGTCGACGGCGATCCGCCCGCCCTTCGGCTCGAGCGCGACGCCGGCAGCCTCGAGCCCCAGCCCATCGGTGTACGGCCTGCGGCCGACCGCCACCAGGACGCGGTCGCCGGCGAGCTCCAGCGGCTCGCGTGCGCCGCCTGCAGTCGCGTCGCCGCCGCGGGAGCCCTTCAATTTGACTTCTTTCCCGACTTCGCAGCTTTCGACGCGGGCCCCGAGCTCGAACGTGAGTCCCTGGCGGACGAGCTCGCGGCGGAGCCCGCGCGCGAGCTCCGCGTCCCAGCCCGGAAGCACCTCGGGCATGATCTCCACCACGGCTACCTTCGAGCCGAGGCGCGCCCAGACGCTGCCCATCTCGAGGCCGATCGCGCCCGCGCCGACGACGAGGAGGCGGCCCGGCACCTCCGGGAACGAGAGCGCCTCGGTGGAGCTCACGACCTTTTCCCCGTCGACGCGGAGGAAGGGCAGAGATTGCACGTCGCTTCCCGTGGCCACGACGATGGACTCGGCCTCGATGAGCTGTTCCCCGCCCGAAGCGCCCTTGACGGACACCTTTCCCGCGGCGACGATGCGCGCGCTGCCCTGGACGACCGTCACGCCCTTCGCCTTCATGATCTGCGCGACACCGCCGGTGAGCTGAGCGACGACCTGGTCCTTGCGCTTCATCATGGCGGGCAGGTCGACCCTGATCTCTCCGGCGAGCAGACCGTGCGCGGGCCCGTCGCGGCGGATGCGCGCGAGCAGATCGCTCGACTCCAGCAGCGCCTTCGACGGGATGCACCCGATGTTGAGGCAGGTCCCCCCGAGGCTCGTCCGGCGGTCGACGAGGGTCACCGAGAGGCCGAGCTGGGCGGCGCGGATCGCGGCGACGTAGCCGCCGGGGCCCGCCCCGATGACGATCACTTTGTGCATGACGGCTCCCTACAGCTCGAGCAGGAGCTGCGCCGGGTCCTCGACCAGGGCCTTGATCCTCGCGAGAAAGCTCACCGCCTGCCTGCCGTCGATCAGCCGGTGATCGTACGTCAGCGCCAGGTACATCATGGGCCGGATCACGATCTGGTCGTTGACGACCACCGGCCGCTTCTGGATGGTGTGCATGCCCAGCACCGCCGTCTGCGGCGGGTTGGGTATGGGCGTCGACAGCAGCGACCCGAAGACCCCGCCGTTGGTGATCGTAAAGGTGCCGCCCGTCATCTCGTCGACGCCCAGCCTCCGCTCCCTGGCCTTGGCTGCAAGCTCCGCGATCTCCTTCTCGAGGACGGCGAAGCTCTTTGCGTCCGCGTCGCGGATGACCGGGACCACGAGCCCGCGGTCGGTGGAGACCGCGACGCCGATGTCGTAGTAGTTGTTGTAGACGATCTCGTCGCCTTCGACGAAGGCGTTGACCTCGGGCCAGTCCGCCAGAGCCCGGACGCTTGCCTTGATGAAGAACGACATGAACCCGAGGCGCACGCCGTGCTTCTTCTCGAACGCGTCCCTGTAGGCAGCGCGCATCTCGGTGACGCGGCAGGAGATCGACTTCGTTGAAGGTGGTCAGGTGGGCAGCCGCATGCTTCGACGCGACGAGGTTCGCGGCGATGGTGCGGCGCATCGGCGACATGCGGCGGCGCTCCTGCCGGCCGGCGCGCGCCGGGGCGGCGGCGGCGGCCGGCGCAGCGGCGGGTGCCTGCGCCGCGGATGCCTGCGCCGCGCTCCCGCCCTGGCGGTCGAGGTGCTGCAGCACGTCGGCCTTCGTGAGGCGTCCGCCCCTTCCGGTCCCCGCAATCGCACCGGCATCGACCTCGTGCTCCTCGACCAGCCGCCGCACCGCGGGCGAGAGCGGCATGTCGCCGGCGGCGGGTGCCGGCCGCGGCCCCTCCGCGCGGGGCTGCGCCTCCGCCTGGGGCGGCACGCTCTTCGCTGGCGCCGGCGCGGGCGCCGACGGCGGAGCCGTCCGCCCGCCGTCCGCCTTCCCGGCGGTGTCGATGCTTCCGACGACCTGGCCGACCGAGACTTCGCTGTCCGCGGGCACGGCGATCTCGAGGACGCCCGACGTCGCGGCGGGAATCGCCATCGTCGCCTTGTCGGTCTCGAGCTCGAAGAGCTCATCGCCCTCGCGGACGTACTCACCCTGCTTCTTCAGCCACGTCGTCAGCACGCCCTTCGATACCGATTCCCCCACCGAGGGCACTTCGACCTGCTGTTTCACTATAAACCTGCCTTTTTTACCCGTTCGCCCGCCGTGGCGGCCGCGGTCGCGCGAACCGGCCCCTTCCTGCGCGGCGCGATCGGAGCCCCTGCGAGGGCCTCGTCGAGCAGGGCCTCGAGCTCCGACTCGTGCTGCTTGTGCGACCCCGCGGCCGGGCTCGCGCCCGCCGGACGGCCGGCGTACTCCAGCGTCTTCCCGTCGAGCAAGGCGCGCAGCGGCTCGCTCACGAACGACCACGCGCCCCTGTTCCTCGGCTCTTCCTGCACCCAGCGCACCGTCTCGCAGCCCGCGTAACGGGTGAGCGCGGCGCGAATCCGCTCCTCCGGCCAGGGGTAGAGCTGCTCGATCCGCACGATCGCGACGTCCCGGCGAGACTCCGCCTCGCGCCGCTGCAGGAGGTCGTAGAAGACTTTGCCCGTGCACAGGAGCAGCGTCTTCGGCGCTTCGGCGCCGTCGTCGAGAACTTCTTCGAAAGTCCCTGCCGTCAGGTCCGCGGCCCGCGAGACGGCGAGCTTGTGGCGCAGGAGGCTCTTGGGCGTCATGACGACCAGCGGCTTGCGGAAGCTCCGCTTCATCTGCCGGCGCAGCAGGTGGAAATACTGCGCGGGCGTGGTCGGGTAGCAGACCTGCATGTTGTCCTGAGCGCAGAGCTGCAGGTAGCGCTCCATGTGGGCGCTCGAATGGTCCGGCCCCTGCCCCTCGTAGCCGTGGGGCAGCAGCATCACCAGGCCGCTGGCCCGCTGCCACTTGCTTTCGCCTGCCGCGATGAACTGGTCGATGATCACCTGGGCGCCGTTGGCGAAGTCGCCGAACTGCGCCTCCCACAGCACGAGCACTCTCGGCTGCGCGAGCGAGTAGCCGTAGTCGAACCCCAGCACCGAGAATTCGGACAACGGGCTGTCGTACACGGAAAAGTGGCTCTGCGCCTCGTCGATGTGGTTCAGGGCCACGTAGGCCCTGGGCTTGTCCGCCGTGACGTCCCACCACACGGAGTGCCGCTGCGAGAACGTGCCGCGCGCTGTGTCCTCCCCCGAGAGCCGCACGTGGTATCCCTCGAGCAGCAGCGCGCCGAACGCGAGGCTCTCGGCGAACGCCCAGTCGATGCCCTCGCCGCGCCCGAGCGCCTCGCTGCGCGCGGCCACGAAGCGCCGGAGCTTCGGATGGATGTCGAAGCCGTCGGGGACGGTCGTGAGCGCGCTCCCGACCTTCTGAAGCGTCCTGGGCGGCACCGCGGTCTCCACGCGGTCTTGGGTGTAGCCCTCCTTGAAGTCCTTCCAGTCGCCCTCCGCGAACGCGTCGGTCGCGGGCGGCGTGTAGCCGCCGCGCGCCCGCTCCAGCTCGTGCCGGAGCATCCCGACGTAGCGCGTGCGGAAGTCGTCCTGCTCCCGCAGCGAGAACGCGCCGTCCTTGTCGAGGCGAGCCCCGTAGATCTGGATCACGCTGGGGTGGTTCTCGATCTTCTTGTACATGAGGGGATGGGTGAACGAGGGCTCGTCCGTCTCGTTGTGGCCCAGGCGCCGGTAGCACATGATGTCGACCACGACGTCGTAGCTGAACTTCTGCCGGAACTGGAACGCCAGGTCGATCGCCCGCACGACGGCCTCGGGATCGTCGCCGTTGACGTGCAAGATGGGCGCCGGGACGGTCTTGGCCACGTCGGTCGTGAAGAAGGTGGAGCGCGCGTCCTTGGAAGCGGTCGTGAAGCCGATCTGGTTGTTGACCACGATGTGGATCGTGCCGCCGGTCTTGTACCCCTTGAGCATGTAGAGGTTGAAGGTCTCCGAGACGACGCCCTGGCCGCGGAACGCCGCGTCGCCGTGGATCAGCACCGGGATCACT
Source organism: uncultured Spirochaetota bacterium (assembly GCA_963734495.1). GTDB lineage: Bacteria > Spirochaetota > Spirochaetia > SZUA-6 > CAVTHK01 > CAVTHK01. Next base: position 203,637 of record CAVTHK010000016.1, on the reverse strand, counting down.
TTCTTGCGGTTGACGTCGCCGCGCCGCCTCTGCACGCCGCGGGTCTTTCCCTCGACCACCGGGTCCACCGCCTCGAGGTGGCTCGGGTTCGCGACGAGGCTCACGTGCATGCGCCTGCCGTCGGCGCGTCGTGTAGTCGGAGCTGTACCCGAGGTGGTACTTGACGTCGCCGCTGCCGCCGTACACGTGGGGCTTGTAGCTGTCCTCGAACGCCGCGAAGATGTCCACGTACGGTTTGGCGAGCGCGTTCGTGAGCATGTTCAGGCGGCCGCGGTGCGCGCTGCCGAACACCATCTCCTGCACGCCGCTGCGCGCCGCGCGGTCGATGAGGGTGCGCAGCGCGGGGATCAGGACATCGCCCCCTTCGAGGGAGAAGCGCTTCTGCCCGACGTAGTGCGCCTGGATGAAGCGCTCGAACTCCTCGGCCCTGATCAGGTCCTCCTGGAACGCTCTTTTCTGCTCCGCGGTCCAGGAGGGGCGGTTGTTGTTCGTCTCGATCTTCTCGATGAGCCAGCGCCGGATCGCCCTGTTCTGGATGTGCTGGATCTCGACCCCGATAGACCCGCAGTAGCACTCCCTCACGTTGGCCAGAATCTCCCGCAGGGGCGCGCGCGACGGCTGGAGGTACGGCCCCGCCGAGAACTCGGTGTCGAGATCAGCCTCGGAGAGCCCGAACTCCTCGAGCGTTAGGCTCTTGACCACGCCCTCGATGCTCATCTGGAGGTAGTCGAGGTCCGGGGTCCGGTACTCGAGCGGGTTGATGTCGGCGTGGATGTAGCCGGACTCGCGGTAGGCCCAGAGCAGGCTGTCCACCCGGCTCTGCTTGAGCTCGTGAGACTGGGAGGCGAGCGCCTCGATCCCCGCCGCGGCCTCCGTGCCCACCACGGCCCTCTGGCTCTGCTCCATCCGCCGGAAGTAAGCCCGCCAGTCCGCCGAGACCGACGTCTGGTCGGCCCTCCAGGCCTCGTACATCTCCTCGAGGAGAGATAGATTCGCGGCATCCACTGCGCAGAGCTCCTTCGCGCGGTGGCCGGGCGGCGTGCCGGCCCCTCGCGTTACAGCCGTTTCTTCAGCAGGTCGGGGATCTGGTCGGGCCGGTCCGCCACCGGGACGCCGGCCGCGGCGAACGCTTTGATCTTGGCCTCCGGCGTTCCCTTCCCTCCCGAGATGATCGCCCCCGCGTGCCCCATCCGTTTTCCGGGCGGCGCCGTCCGTCCCGAAATGAACGCGACCACGGGCTTGGACATTCGGCTGCGGATGAATTCGGCCGCCTCTTCCTCGGCCTCCCCGCCGATCTCGCCGATGAGCGCAACGCCCTCGGTGCCCGGATCCTTCTCGAAGAGCTCGAGCAGGTCGATAAAGCCGGTCCCGACGATGGGGTCTCCCCCGATGCCGACGCAGGTGGACTGGCCGAGCCCGGCCGCCGTGAGGGCGTGCACGACTTCGTAGGTCAGCGTGCCGCTGCGCGAGATCACGCCGATTCCGCCCTGCTTGTGGATCTTCGCCGGCATGATGCCGACCTTGCACTTGCCCGGCGAGATGAGCCCCGGGCAGTTCGGCCCGATCAGCCGCGCGCCGCGATCCCGCACGTGGAAGGTCAGGTCCATCACCTCCAGGACCGGCATCCCTTCGGTGATGCAGACGATGAGGGGGATCCCGGCGTCGGCCGACTCCCTCACCGCTGCGGAGGCGAAGCGCGCCGGCACGAAGATGACCGAGCAGTCGGCGCCCGTCTCTCCGCGGCACTCGCGCACGCTGTTGAAGACCGGGAGCGTTTCGACCTTCTCGCCGCCTTTGCCGGGCGTGACCCCGCCCACCACGCGGGTGCCGTCGGCAGCCATCGTGCGGGCGTGGAACGAGCCGTCCCTCCCGGTGATCCCCTGCACCAGCACGCGCGTGCTCCCGTCGACCAGGATGCTCATCGGGCCCCCTCCCGCGCGACCGCGACCACTCTCTGCACGGCGTCGGTCATGCGCTCGAACGCGGACAGGCCGGCCTTCTCCAGGATGGCGCGGCCTTCGGCGTCGTTGGTGCCGATCAGGCGGATGACCAGCGGCACGCGGATCTCGATCTGCCGCCTGGCCATGAGGATCCCGTTGGCGATGTCGTCGCAGCGGGTGATGCCGCCGAAGATGTTGATCAGCATGGCTTCGATGCGCGGGTTCGCGAGGATGATGTTGAGGGCGTTCAGCACCTTCGCCGGGTTTGAGCTGCCCCCGACGTCGAGAAAGTTCGCCGGCTGGGCCCCGAAGAGCTTGATCATGTCCATCGTCGCCATCGCGAGCCCGGCGCCGTTGACGATGCAGCCGATCGTGCCGTCCATGCTCACGAAGCTCAGGCCCGCTTCGCGCGCCTTCCGCTCGTCGGGGCTGTACTCCTCGGGGCTCGCGAGCGCCGCGATGTCCTCGTGCTTGTACAGCGCGTTGTCGTCGAAGTTGACCTTCGCGTCCAGCGCCACGAGGCGTCCGCCCGCGACCAGCGCATAGGGGTTGATCTCGACCAGCGAGCAGTCCTTTTCCACGAACAGGCGGTAGAGGCGCTCGATCGCGTCCCGCGCCTGTTGCGCGAGGCTCTCGCCCCGGAACACGCCGGCGACAGCTGTCGCGACCGCGGCCCCGTCGTAGCCCTTGTGGGGCTGCAGGGCCACCCGCACGATCGCCTCAGGCCGCGTCACGGCCAGCTCCTCGATGTCGACGCCGCCTTCTGCGGTCAGCATGAGCGTGATGGCCTTCTCGTGCCGGTCGAGCACCAGCCCCACGTAGTACTCCCGCTCGATGTCGGCCGCCGGCGAGACCATCACCTTTCGGACCCCTTCACCCTTGATGGTCAGTCCGAGAATGCCGGCCGCGATGCTCTCCACCTCCGACGCCCGCTTCGCCACCTTGACGCCGCCGGCCTTTCCGCGGCCGCCGACCAGCACCTGCGCCTTGATGACCGCCGGGCACCCGATTCGCTCGGCCGCGCGCACGGCCTCGGCCGGCGTCTCCGCGACGATGCCCTGCAGCGTCGGGATCCCGCGCGCCTCGAAGAGCGCCCGCGCCTGGTACTCGTGGACTTTCACTTTCTTGCGCCTTTCCGTGCCCCTGGTCCGCCGGCCCCGTCCGGAGCCTTCTTCGGAGGGACCGGGTTGTGGGGCTTTCCGCCATCGTTGCACTTCTCGCCGCGTTCCGCGCGGTATTTCTCGATCGCCTTCTTCGTCAGGTTGATCAGCTTGGTGACCTTGATCCCCCGCGGACATACCCGCGTGCAGTCGAAGTGGTTCTCGCACGACCAGACCCCGTCGGGGGTGTCGAGCGCGTCGAGCCTCGGCTCGAGCCCCTGGTCCCGGGTGTCGAAGATGAAGCGCGCGGCCTGGACGATCGCCGCCGGCCCGATGTAGTTCGGGGTTGGTGTCGAGGACCGGGCACGCCGAGTAGCAGGAGCCGCAGTTGATGCACTTGGTCGCGTCGTCGATGAGGGCGCGATCCTCGGGGCTCTGCAGGTACTCGCGAGTGCCGGGAGCCGGCTCCTTGGGGATCAGATACGGCTTCATCATCCGGAACTTGGCGAAGAACGTCGCTGCTGGTCGACCATGAGGTCGCGCTGACGTCTCCATGTGCCTGGCCGGCCGGATCTCGATCGTCGCGCCTTCCTTGTCGGCGACGTCGCGCACGAGGGTCTTGCACGCCAGGCGCGTCGTGCCGTTGATCACCATCGCGTCCGAGCCGCACACGCCGTGGGCGCAGCTCTTGCGGAGCGCGAGCGTCCCGTCCACGTTGCGCTGGATCTCCATCAGCGCGTCGAGCACCCGGTCGGTCGGCTCGACGTCCACCTGGTAGGACTGCATCCGCGGGGCCCGACCCGGCTCTCAGGGTCGAACCGCTCGATCGAAAGGGTGATCCTCATGCGCGCTCCTCTGACTTGCCGTCCTCGGCAAGTCCCAAGTCCGCCGTACCCGGCGGGCCCTCTCGGCGTCTTCGCCAGGTCCCAAGTCCGCCGTACCCGGCGGGCCCTCGTTGTCCCGCGTCCCCGCCGGCCTCAGTACGTTCGCGGCTTCGGCTTGAAGCGGCTCGTGTCCACGGGCTTGTAGCCGATCCGCACCGCGCCCCGCTCGAGCCAGGCCAGCGTGTGCTTGAGCCACCCCGCATCGTCGCGCTCGGCGAAAGTCCTCGCGCGCGTGGGCGCCGCGGGACTCCCGGCGGTTGATCGCCGAGGCGGTCGTGACGAGGGCCAGGTCGATCAGGTTCCCGAGCTCCAGGATGTTCAGCACTTCCGCGTTGAAGCGGCTGCCCTTCTCCTGAGCCCGGACCTCGGCGTAGCGGTCTCGCAGGTCCCGCAGCTTCCCCAGGGCGTCCGTCATCTCGCCTCGGTCCGGTAGACACCGACCTGGTTCATCATCAGGTCCTGCATCTCCCTGTAGAAGGGCCCCGGCGGCCGGCCCCTTGCTGCCGTCCTTGAGCTCGGCGAGGCGCGCCCGCGCGGGGCCGTCGGCGTCCTTGAAGGCGCCCGGGGGCTCGCGCCTGCCGCACGTAGCTCGCGATGTGCCTGGCCGGCGCGGCGGCCGAAGACGACGAGGTCCACGAGGCTGTTCGTGCCGAGGCGGTTCGCCCCGTGGACCGAGACGCAGGCGCACTCGCCCGCGGCATACAGCCCTTCGTAGACGCGGCGGTCGTCGACGACGCGGCCCGTCGAGGTCGGTCGGGATCCCGCCCATCGCGTAGTGCGCGGTCGGCTGGATCGGGATCGGCTTGTCCGCGGGGTCGATGCCGAGGTAGGTCCGGCAGAAATCCGTGATGTCGGGCAGCTTCTTCTCCACGACGTCCCGCCCGAGGTGCGTCGCGTCGAGGAGCAGGTAGTCGTCGAGCCTGCGGTCCCCCCGCATCCCGCGCCCCTCGCGGATCTCCGTCAGGATCGCGCGCGACACCATGTCGCGCGGCGCAAGGTCGAGCAGCGTCGGGGCGTAGCGCTCCATGAAGCGCTCGCCCGAGCGGTTGCGGAGGATGCCGCCTTCGCCACGAACCCCTTCGGTGATGAGAATTCCCATTCCCTTGATCCCGGTGGGGTGGAACTGGAAGAACTCCATGTCCTCGAGCGGGACGCCGCGGCGCAGCGACGAGCGCGGGGCCGTCGCCGGTGTTCGCGTAGGCGTTGGACGTGATCCGGCACATCCGGCCGAAGCCGCCGGTGGCGAAGAGCACCGCCTTGGCCCGGAAGACGTGCAGCTCGCCGGTGCGCAGCTCGAGAGCGACGAGCCCCTTGCAGCGGCTGGTCCTCGATGATCACGTCGACGGCCTGGAACTCGTCGAAGAAGCTCACTTCGTTCTTGATGCACTGCTGGTAGAGGGTCTGCAGGATCATGTGGCCGGTGCGGTCGGCGGCGTAGCAGGAGCGGTGCACCGGCGCCTCGCCGAAGTTCCGGGTGTGGCCGCCGAACCGCCTCTGGTCGATCTTTCCCTCGGAGGTGCGGCTGAAGGGAAGCCCCCGGTTCTCCAGGTCGTAGACCGCCCGCACCGCGTCGTCGGCGAGGATCGTGGCCGCCTCCTGGTCGACCAGGTAGTCGCCGCCCTTGATCGTGTCGAAGGCGTGCCACTCGGGCTTGTCGTCGTCGATATTGCCGAGAGCCGCGCCGATGCCGCCCTGGGCCGCGCCGGTGTGGCTGCGCATCGGGTAGAGCTTGGAGACCACAGCCGTGCGCGCCGTCCTGCTCGCCTCGAGCGCCGCATAGAGGCCGGCCCCGCCGGCGCCCACGATCACCGCGTCATAGTCGTGTGTCAAAGCCGTTGTCCTCGCGATCTGTCACAAATGTAACCAGCGATCCCGCGCCGCGCCAAACACGCCACCGGCAACTCCCTTGCTCGCAAGCAATTCGCGAGCGCCTGTGCCGCGCCCGGCGGCGGTTCAACAATACTTACGCGGATGCTCGGCCATCAAGCGCGGCGGCGCGGTTTTGCGCGCCAGGGCGCGGAGGAGCCGGCTGCGCCGACCGCGCGGAGCCGACCGCGCCCGGAGCCGGCGCGCCGGGCGCACGAGGCGTGCCCGCCGGCCGCGCCGCCGCCGAGGCCGCCGGGCCGAGGCGTGCCTGCGGCTTGACGGCGGCGGGGCCTTCGAGTACACCCTCCCTGTCGCCATGAAGAGCATCTTCGAGATCCTCATGCTCGTCTGTTTCGGGGCAGCGTGGCCCTTCTCCATCTACAAGTCGGTGACCACCCGCGAGGTGGGCTCCAAGAGTCTGCTCTTCCTGGCCGTCATCCTGGTCGGCTACGTCGCCGGGATCCTCCACAAGCTCACCACCCGCCCAGACTACGTGATCGCCCTGTACGCCCTCAACGGCGCCATGGTCATGACGGACATCGCGTTCACCGTGCGGAACCGGATCTACCACGTCCGCCGCAGCGCCCGCGATGCCGCTGCGAACCCCGCTGACGCGAGACCCGCGGAGGCCCGCGACAAGTGAAAGCGCTCATAGTCTACTCGACCAGGCACGGGACGACCGAGGCGTGCGCCCGGCTTCTCGCCAAAGCGCTCCCGGGCGGCGCGGATCTGGCCGACCTGCGCGCCGCCTCTTCGCCGCAGCTGGAAGGCCGCGAGGTCGTCCTCATCGGCGGCCCCATCTACGGCGGCCGCATCCACCAGCGCGTGCCGCGCTTCTGCGAGCGCAACCGCGACGCGCTCCTCGGCCGCAGGGTCGGCCTGTTCATCTGCTGCTTCTACACGGGCGAGCGCGCCCGCGCCGAGCTCGCGGAGGCGTTCCCCCCGTGGCTCACCACGCCACGCCTTCGCCGCGCTGCCCCTCGGGGGGGCGATCCGCCTGGCGTCGCTCGGTCCGGTCGAGCGCTTCCTCTTCCGCAAGATCGCAGGCACCGCCGAGGACCTGGAGCGGATCGACCCGGCGGCGATCGAGGAGCTGGCCGCGGCGGCCGCCCGCCAGCCGCGCTGACGCCGCCATGCCTCTTCTCCGCAAGCTCTCGATCGCGCTCGTCGCCGTTCTGCTGCCGCTGACTGCGCACGGCCGCGGCGCCCAGGCCGACTCCTCCGCCGCGGCCCCGACCCGGGCCGACGCCTTTGACGCCTTCTACAGGGGCGACCTCGCGGCCTGCATCCGCGACTACCGCGCGGTCCTCGCGGCCGATCCGGACGACGTTTCGGCGCGCCTGGACCTCGCGCGGGTGCTGCGAAGCGAGGGCCTGGCCGAAGAGGCGATGGTCCACCTCGACGCTCTGCTGGACGCGCAGCCCGGCAGCGAGCCCGTCCGCCTCGCGGCTGCGGAGACCGCGCTGTTCGCGCGCCAGCCCGAGCGCGCGCTGCACTACCTCGAGCAGCTGGCTCCGTCGGCCCGGTCGCTCTACCTGTCGGGCCTGGCCCTCAGCGACGAAGGCCGAAAGGATCGGGCCCTCGCGGCTCTCGCCGCCAGCCTGGCGCGGCAGAGCTTCCAACCCATGGCCTGGTACTGGTGCGCGACGCTGCGCCGCGATCTGGGCGATCTCGACGGGGCTGAGTCCGCGTACCGCGAGGCCCTTGCCCAGGAGCCCAACCTGACCGCGAGCTACCTGCCTCTGGCACGGATCTACGTGGCTCGGGGCCTTCCCGAGCGGGCTTACAGCCTTCTTCAGCGCGCGGCCGCCAGCCTGCCCGGCGACCGGGAGATCCCGGAGCTCATCGCCGGGCTCGAGCGCGACAACCCGGCGCTGGTCGCCCGGGCGCAGACAGCGCAGACCGAACGCCGATCGGCCGTGGTCGCCCGCAAGGCTGAAGCCCTGTCCGCGGACCGGGAGGCGCAGCCCGCGGTGCGCATCGGCCTGGTGGAGGGGGCGAAGGAGCTTCACCTCAAGACAGGCGGCTCCTACGCGCTGTACTGGAACGAAAGCCCGGGCAAGCCGCCCACCCGTCTCGCCGCGGGCGGCTCCGGCGCCGCCCTGACCGCCCGCCTCGTCGACGGCGGGCTCGAGGTGACCGACGGATCGGCGCTGGTGCGCTCCGCGCTCGGCCGTGACCCTCGTCTACGACGACCCCGCGGACACGACGGTCGTGTTCGACGTCGAGTACGGGCGCGGCAGCTTCTGGGCGGGGAGCGAAGACCGCATGTACCGGGGGCGCATGGAGATCGTGCCGCAGGCAGGGCGGGCTGACGCTCGTCGACGCGCTGCCGATCGAGGAATACCTGTACTCGGTGGTGCCTTCGGAGATGCCGGCATCCTGGCCCGCGGCCGCGCTCGAGGCGCAGGCGGTCGCTGCCCGCAGCTACACGATGGCCAACCTCGGCAGGTACGCGAAGCGGGGGTTCGACCTTCTGGGCAACGTGTGGTCCGCGGAATACCGGGGGCTGCAGAACGAGACGCCGACGGTGCGGGCCGCGGTCGATGCCACCCGCGGGATGGCGCTCATGGACGGCGAAAAGCCGCTATCCGCCTTCTATTCCGCCAACTCTGGCGGCCACACCGAGACCACGCAGGCCGTCTGGGGCTTCGCGTCGACGCTGCCCGCGGTCGCGGACCCGCTGCTCGACGCATCGGCCTTTCCGCTGGCGCCCGACGCGCTCTCGCGGTGGCTCAGCGACAGGCCCGACACCTACAGCTCCCGGCCCCGCTACTCGTCGCGAAGCGCCTACCGCTGGGAGATCTGGGTCCCCCGGAGCGAGATCGAGGCGCGGCTGGACGTCGGCGCCTCCCTGGGCAGCGTGGTCGGCATCGAGGCCGAGGCCCGCGGCACGAGCGGGCGCGTGTCGGAGGTCCGCATTCAGGGCACGGCCGGCGCGCGCACGGTCCGCGGCGACTCCATCCGGTGGGCCCTCGGCGGGCTGCGCAGCAACCTGTTCGTGGTGGAGCCCAAGCTCGGCCCGGACGGGCTTCCGCAGTACTTTGTCTTTACCGGGGCGGGCTGGGGGCACGGCGTCGGCCTGTGCCAGAGTGGGGCCGCGGGCATGGCCGCGGACGGCATCGACGCCGCCGCAATCCTCCGCCACTATTACGGGGCCGCGGAGCTGCGGAAGATCTACTAGAACCTTTTCTGCGAACCGCTCCATCGCCTCGACGTTGACTTATCCGCGGTCGGGGCCGACCCCGCCGCCCCACCAGACTCCGGAAGGCTCGGCAGAGTGGGCTCCGACTGATTGGCATAGCTGGGGGTGTCGATGACAGCCGTGGCCGGCACCATCTGGCTGCGGTCGCTGCCTGCCACAGCTTGTGCACTGCAACGCCTGCTCGCAGCTGTCCTGCCTGCTCTTTCGCAACAGAGCGCTATTGGGGTCAGTGAGGTTGAAGACAGGGAAGCCGCTCCTCCACAGTTGTTCACACACCGGGTCCGGCGCGTGAAGACCGCTCAACCGGTTGTCGTGGATCTGGTTTCACGCGATCGACGGCAACGAAGCGCGGCCTGGGCCCGCCCCTGAAAGTCGCAGTCACAACCGGAGCGGACCCGCCCAGCTTCGAGAAGATCCTGCGCGGCGAACCGTTCGCCGGCAGGTCACCGGTCCCCACTGAGACAACCGCTCCCCGCGGGCGCGATCACCCCTCGCGACGACGCCGCTGCCTCTGCAGCCACCCGCGAACTCAGACGAGCCGTCTCGCTGCCTTGAGGAGCTCGAACCACAGGACGCACACCACTCCAGCTCCAACACCGAGGACGAGATCGCTGGCGTGGAGCGGCGCGAAGTGGAAGAGACTCCGCGCGAACGGCACGGTGAGGATCAGCGCAAGAAAAGTGCACGCGCCGCCCACCACCCATCGCAGCGCCGTGTTGGGGACCCGCAGCATCGCCAGCCCCGATCGAGTCCACGATCGGTTGACGAGGATGACGACGACAAAGGCCGCCACCAGGGTTGCGAATGTCAGGGCACGAGCAGCATCGGGCGAATGATCGGCGCGGGCCACGAGGAATACGCCGAGGCACATGGCAAGGACGCTGAGCCCTTGCGTGATCGCGACTGCTATGGTCGTCGGGGAGAAGAGCCGTTCGTTCGGGCTTCTCGGCGGTCGACCCATCACGTCGGCTTCGGCATCCTCGGCCTCGAAAATGAGCGAGCAGGAGGGGTCGATAATGAGCTCCAGGAACAGGATGTGGACCGGCAGGAGCAGAAGGGGCCAGTCGGCGAAAAAGACGGGAAGCATCGACAGACCGGCGATAGGGACGTGCACTGCGAGAATGAAAGCGATCGCCTTCTTGATGTTGTCAAAGATGCGCCGGCCCAGACGAATCGCGGCGACGATCGAGGAGAAGTCGTCATCGAGAAGCACCAGCGAAGCCGATTCCCGAGCCACATCGGTCCCACGGCCGCCCATGGCTATGCCGATGTGCGCGGCCTTGAGAGCGGGGGCGTCATTGACCCCGTCGCCGGTCATGGCGACCACGTCGCCGTTGGCCTTCAAGGCGGCCACGATGCGGAGTTTCTGCTCCGGCACCACGCGCGCGAAGACGTGGACGTCCCGGATTCGCCGGGCCAGATCGTCGTCGTTCATTCGGTCCAACTCCGGCCCGGTGATCGCTGCAAGGCATTCTCCCAGCCCGGCCTGGCGGGCGATGCTCTGGGCGGTCACGGGATAATCGCCGGTGATCATCACGACACGGACTCCTGCGGCCTGGCACTCCGCGACCGCCGCTGGAACCGTCGGCCGCACGGGATCTTCCAGGCCGATCAGGCCGACGACGTCGAGCGACAGTTCGTGGTGTTCCTCGGGCAGACGTTCCTCGCGCGTGGCTCCCCTCGCCACCCCGAGGACTCGGAGGCCCTGGGACGCCAGTGTCGCGACGTCGCGCGACAGGGACTCCCGCTGAGGCTGCGTCAGGTGACAGAGATCCGCTATGGCCTCGGGCGCGCCTTTGGCCGCCAGTCTGACTTCGTCTCCATTCCCCGTGAGCCAGGCATGGCTAACCGCGAGCAGACCGGGGGTCAACGGGTACTCTCGCGCCAGCGACCATCCGGGGTGCAAGTGCTCCGTGTCCTTGACCAGGCGGTCTCCCGCCTCGTGCAGGGCCCGCTCCATGGGGTCGAAGGGGTCGCGCTTGCTCGCCAGAATCGCATCTTCGAGGAGGCCGTGCAGATCTCCGGGGAGATCGCCTCGGAGCGCCGCCAGGTCAAGAACGCGGCCTGGCACCGCCAGCGCCCGCAGGGTCATCCGGTTCTGCGTGAGCGTGCCTGTCTTGTCGACACACAGGACCGTGGCCGCGCCCAACGTCTCTATCGCCGGCATCCGACGCGTGAGCACATTGCTGCGCGAAATCCGCCACGCGCCCAGCGCGAGAAAGACCGTCAACACGACCGGGAACTCCTCGGGCAGCGCCGCCATCGCCATGGCTATGCCCGCCAGGAGCCCCTGCTTCCAGATGTCGGCGCTCCCGCCGCGTGTGAGCGCGAACGCTACAACCACGACCGCGCAGGCCGCCAGCCCGACGATTGCAAAGACGCGGACCAGGCGCCCTGTCTCCTTCTGCAGCAGGGTCGGCTCCGGCTCGACCTGCTGCAGCGCCTTGCCGATTCTGCCTATCTCCGAGCGCGGCCCCGTCGCAGTGACTTCAGCAAGGCCCTGGCCCGCTGTCACCAGGGTTCCCGAGAACACAGACGGCAGATCGTCGCCGCCCGGCCTGTCGATTTCCCGGGCCTCCCTGAACGGAACCTTGCGCACGGGAACCGATTCTCCCGTCAGCAGGGACTCGTCCGTGGACAGGTTGATGCCCCAGCGCAATATGCCGTCCGCGGGAATGCGGTCCCCCTCGGAGAAGACGACGAGGTCTCCCCTCACGACCTCCCGTCCCGCGATCCGCCGATGGACACCGCCGCGAATGACCAGCGACCGCGGGCTGGACAGGTCGCGCAGCGCTTCCAGCGCGCGCTCAGTGCGCCGCTCCTGGACGATCGTGATCGCCATCACCACGAACACGAAGCCGAGTAACATCATGGCGTCCGAGGGCTCGCCCATGAGCAGATACAGGGTTCCGGCCGCGACGAGCATGAGGAACATGGGCTCGCGCACGACTTCAAGCCCGATCGCCAGCAGGCTCCGTTTTTTCTGGCCCGGGAGCTCGTTCGGCCCCTCCTGCTGCAAGCGCGCAAGGGCTTCTCCCTCATCGAGCCCCCGGAACTCTCGGAGATCGAGGACTTCGCGGCCGGAAACCCGCTGTCCGCCGCCTATGCTGGCGTCCGCTGCGCTCACGCTACCTCCCTAGTGAGACCGTCGCCGTGGTTGACACTGACGCCTATTATGAGTAAATGCTCACATTACGTCTACTCGTGTTAGGAGCGCATCCCATGACTGCGCACAAGCGGCGTCTCGAGCCGAGAAAAAGGCCCGTTCAAAAGCGATCCAAGGCTACCGTGGACGACCTTCTTGTCGCCGCTGCTCAGGTTTTCGAGGGACACGGTTACGCCGCAGGCACGACCAACCGCATTGCGGAGCGTGCCGGCGTGTCCGTCGGCACCCTCTACCAGTACTTCCCGAGCAAGGAAGCCGTCGCGGTAGCGTTGCTGGAACGGCACGTCTCGGAAACCGACCACCGGCTTCACGAGTGGGTGGGCCACATGGTCGCCGAACGCCACGGGTTGCGTGCGGCTTTGCGCGACTACGTGACGGGGATGCTGGACGCGCACTCCGGGCGGCCGCGATTGCAGCACATACTGCTTGAAGAGACGCCGTTGCCCGAGAGGGTTCACCAGGCGTTGCTCGAGGCCGAGCGCCGCGCCGCAAGGAGCGTCGCGGGCCTGTTGCGCCTGTATCCGGAGGTCCGGCACCGCCACCTCGAGCACGCCGGCTTCCTGGTCGTCCAGACCGTAGAGAGCCTGACCCACCGTTTCGCCGCTCACCCCTACGAGCGCGTGATCTCCCGAGCGAGCCTTGTGGACGAGGCGGTCACGATGCTGGAGGCGTACCTGACCCATGAGGCGAAGAGCGGCGCTTGACTTTGTGCCTGACTGCGTGTGCCGATGCTGCTTCAAACACTTCGAAACGGGCCCGGGATTTTCCCATGTGACGGCCCCGGGGCGTGCATTTCCGCAGGTTGCCTGAACGTCTCCGAGAATACCGGCGCTCGGAGACAGCGACACGCCGCCACGGTGGGACCTGTGTTTGGGACGATCAAGGCATCGGTGGGCGGCGATACGTCACTCGCTCAATCGGTCGGGGCGCGAAGAGCCCGTTCGCGTAGCGGAAGCCGTATCCGCCGCCGACGCCGGCTCCATCGTCTCCGCTGCGCAGATCAGTCGTTGCCGCGGCGGAGCCGCCGGGTGTCCGCTCCCCCGCCGGCTCAGTTGCCTTCGCCCTTGAACTCCCCCACGAGGGTCTGCACGCTCGCCTTGGCGTCCCCGAAGAGCATTCGCGTGTTCGGCTTGTAGAACAGCGGGTTCTCGACGCCGGCGAAACCAGGGCTCATCGACCGCTTGAGCACGAAGACGGCGCGCGCCTGGTCGACGTTGATGATGGGCATGCCGTACAGGGGGCTCGAAGGCTCCTCCCGCGCGGCGGGGTTCACGACGTCGTTGGCGCCGATGACCACCGCGACGTCGACCGAAGGCATCAGCGGGTTGATGGCGTCCATCTCGAACAGCTGGTCGTAGGGCACGTTCGCCTCGGCGAGGAGCACGTTCATATGGCCGGGCATCCGGCCGGCCACGGGGTGGATCGCGTATCGGACCTCCGCGCCGTTGCCTTCGAGCGCGCGGGCGAGCTCGCGGACCGCGTGCTGCGCCTGCGCCACGGCCAGGCCGTAGCCGGGGACGAAGACCACCGACCGCGCCGCCTCGAGCACGAGGTACGCGTCCTTCGCGCTGATGGGCCGCACCTCGCCGCCGTCCGTGCCCGCGGCGGCCGCGGTCCGGTGGACGGCTCCGAACCCGCTGAACAGAACGTTGCCGAGCGAGCGGTTCATCGCCTTGCACATGACGTTGGTCAGGATGATGCCGCTCGCGCCGACCAGGGCTCCCGCGACAATCAGCAGGTTGTTGAGGAGCACGAACCCCGCGGCGCACCCGGCGAGGCCGGAGTAGCTGTTGAGGAGCGAGATCACGACCGGCATGTCGGCGCCGCCGATCGGGATCACGGAGAGCACGCCGAAGACCAGCGAGAGCACCACGACCGCCAGAAACCACGCCTCCCCGGCCGCGGGGTCGAGGGCGAAGGCGACGCTCAGCGCGACGCTCCCGCCAAGGACGATCGCGTTCACGATGTGCTGTCCGCGGTAGACGATGGGCTTGCCCGGCACCATGCCGTTGAGCTTGGCGAAGGCGAGGACGCTCCCGGAAAACGTGACGCCCCCGATCAGCACCGAGAGCAGGACGGTGACGGCCTGGTACAGCCCCAGGGCCGGGTTGAGCGCGTAGACGATCCAGCCGACCATGAGGCTGGCGAGGCCGCCGAACCCGTTGAAGATCGCCACCATCTCCGGCATCTGCGTCATGGCCACGGCGCGCGCCCAGATCCAGCCCACCGCGGTACCGATCGCGAGCCCCAAGGCGATCTCCTTGAAGTCGATGATGTTGCGGTCGAGCAGCGTCACGACCACCGCGATGAGCATGCCGACGGCGGACAGCAGGTTGCCTGCGCGCGCCGATCGCGGCGAGCTCATCATCTTCAGGCCGAAGACGAACAGGACCGCGGCGACGACGTAGGCGAGGTTGATGAGCAGGGCCACGCCTACCTCTTGTCCTTCCTGCGGAACATCGCGAGCATACGGTCGGTGACGAGGTAGCCGCCCACGACGTTGATCATCGCCGCGGCCACGGCCAGCACCCCGAGCACGATCACGATCCAGCGCTCCGACCCGCTGCCCGCGGCTGTGATCGCCCCGATCACCGTGATGCCGGAGATCGCGTTGGAGCCGCTCATCAGCGGCGTATGCAGCGTCGAGGGGACCTTGGAGATCACCTCGAACCCCAGGAAGATCGAGAGCACCAGAATGAAGGTCAGGTAAACGGCCGTATCGGTCATGTGCGGTAGGCCTCCTTGATGCGGGCGTTGACGACGATGCCGCCCTCGGTGAGCAGGCAGGCGGACAGGATCTCGTCGTCGCGACGGGGCGCGAGCTGCTTTGTCCCCCTGTCCCAGAACTCCTCCAGAAGGCTCGCGAGGTTCGCCGCGTACATCTGGCTCGCGTGCACCGGCACCCGGCGCGCCAGGCTCGGATAGCCGAGAATGCGGACGCCACCCGCCACGGTCTCGCCGCCGACGACGGAGCCCTCCACGTTGCCGCCGCTCTCGACAGCCATGTCGACGATCACGCTTCCCGACTTCATAGCGGCCACCATCTCCGCGGTGACGATGCGCGGCGCGCTGCGGCCGAACACCTGCGCGGTCGTGATGACGGCGTCCGCGCCCGCGCACGTGCGCGCCATCGCCTCCCGCTGCGCCGCGAGCTGCGCGGTCGTGAGCTCCTTCGCGTAGCCGTCCTTGGTCTGCCCGGTCTCCCCGAGGTCGGCCTTGACGAACCGCGCGCCCAGCGACCGGACCTGCTCTTCCACTTCGGGTCGGGTGTCAAAGGCATCCACGACCGCGCCCAGGCGCTTCGCGGTGGCGATCGCCTGGAGTCCGGCCACCCCCGCCCCGATCACGAAGAACCTGGCGGGCGAAAGCGTGCCCGCAGGCGTCACCATCATCGGCAGGACCTGCCTCAGCCGCTCGGCCGCGAGCACGGCGGCCACGTACCCGGCGAGCGATGCCTGCGAGCTGAGGGCGTCCATCTTCTGCGCCCGCGTCGAGCGCGGAAGCATCTCCATGCTGACGGCGCGCGCTCCGCGCTCGGCCAACGCAAGCACGAGCGCCTTCTCGGTGAACGGGTTGAGGTGGCTCACGTGGAAGCAGCGGTCGGCGAGGATGCCTGTTTCCTGCGGCGGCGGGCTTTCCACCCGCAGCACTATGTCCGCGGATGAGAGCATCTGCAGCCGGTCGTCGCTCACCGCAGCGCCGGCCTTCTCGTAGGCCCCGTCGGGCTGGAGCGAACGAGCGCCTGCCCCTTTCTCCACGACGACGCTGGCGCCGAGCCTGACGAGCCTCTCGACCGACTGAGGCGTCGCCGCCACGCGCGTTTCTTCGGGGTTCTGCTCCCGGGGGATCGCAACAACCATCCGGCTTTTTTCCTCGGTCGCGTCCGGCGCATCCGGCGCGCCGCGACGCGGCCGTTACGGTGAGCATACTGACGGGTGCGAGCAAGGGGCAACAGGAAACGCCGCCGGCCGGGCTCAGACCCGGCGAGGCGCCGGGCGAGGCGACCGCCCGAGCCGAGGCGCGTTCAGGTCTTCGTCTTGTCGAGCGCGCCTTCGAGGGCGTGCCAGGCGAGCGTGGCGCACTTGACGCGCACCGGGTAGCTGATGACCCCTTTGAGGCAGGCGAGATCGCCCCGCTCGTCGAGCAGCGCCGGGTCGCCTTCGCCCCGCATGATACCGAGGAACTCCCGGACACGCTCGCGGGCCTCGGCGATCGGCCTTCCTTTGAGCTCTTCCGTCATGATGGAGGCCGAAGCCATGCTGATCGCGCACCCCTTGCCGTCGAAGAGGATCTCCTCGACGATCCCGTCCGCGTTCACGCGCGCCACGAGCTTGAGGGAGTCCCCGCACGTCGGGTTCTCGTGCACCGCCGTGTCCGGCACCTGGTCCAGCTTCGCTGCGTTGCGGGGGTTGCGGTAGTGATCCAGGATGATCTCCTGGTAGAGATCATCGAACGCCATGGTGGAAGAACTCCCGCGCCCTGCTCAGGCTCGCTGCAAGCGCGAGCGCCTCGTCCGGCGTGTTGTAGAGATAGAAGCTGGCCCGCCCGGTGGCCGGGATCCCGAGCTTGCGCATGATCGGGTTCGCGCAATGGTGGCCCGCGCGGATGGCCACGCCATCGCGGTCGAGGAACTGCGCCACGTCGTGCGCATGGATGTCGCCGAGAGTGAACGAGATCACGGCGCCGCGCGCCGGCGACTCCCCGTAAACGCGCAGGTCCGGGACCGTGCGAAGGGCTTCGAGGGCCTGCTCCGCGAGCCCCTCTTCGTAGGCGCGGATGTTGGCGAGGCCGAGGCCGTTCAGGGTGTCGATGGCGGCCCCGAGCGCGACAGCGCCGCCGACGTTGGGCGTGCCGGCCTCGAACTTGTAGGGCAGCTCGTTCCAGGTCGCGTGATCGAGCCAGACCGCGGCGATCATCTCGCCGCCCCCCATCCACGGCGGCATCTCCTCGAGCAGCCGCTCGCGGCCGTAGAGGGCGCCGATGCCCATGGGCGCGCACATCTTGTGGCCCGAAAAGGCGAGGAAGTCGCAGTCGAGCGCCTGCACGTCGATCGGCATGTTGGGGACGCTCTGGGCCGCATCGACCAGCACGGGCACGTCCCGCTCGTGGGCGAACCGGATCACCCGCTCCACGTCGTTGATCGTGCCGAGGACGTTGGACATGTGGACGAGCGCCACCAGGCGCGTGCGCTCGCTAAAGAGCTCTTCGAGCCGATCGAGCTCCAGCACGCCTCTGCCGTCGAACGGGATAAAGCGGAGCGTGGCGCCTTTTTCGGCGGCGATGAGCTGCCACGGGACGAGGTTGCTGTGGTGCTCCATCTCGGAGAGCAGGATCTCGTCGCCGGGGCCGAGGTGGGCCCGGCCCCAGCTCTGCGCCACCAGGTTGATCGCTTCGGTGGTTCCCCGGGTAAAGACGATCTCGCGGGGGCTGCGCGCTCCGAGGAAACGCTGGACTTTGCGCCTCGCCTCCTCGTACGCCGCGGTGGCCTCCTCGGCCAGCGCGTAGAGCGCGCGGTGCACGTTGGCGTTGCCGCGCTCGTAGTAGGCACGCATCGCGTCCAGGACGGCCGCCGGCTTCTGCGTGGTCGCCGCGTTGTCGAGATAGACCAGCGGCTTCCCGTGGAAACGGCGGGCCAGGAGCGGGAACTCCCGGCGGATGTCCGATACGAGCCTCTCACCGACCCGCGGCGCCTGCTTTGTCGTCACCATGTGATCCATCCAGATCCACGTAAATTGCGCCGTTTTCGACTCGCACGGGGTACGTCTTCACGGGCAGGGTGGCCGGAAGCCCGCGCACCGCGCCGGTGCGGATGTTAAACCGGGACCCGTGCTTGGCGCAAGACACTTCGCCCTGCCAGACCTCGCCCTGCGAGAGCAGCGAGTACTCGTGCGAGCATACGTCATCCATCGCGTAGACGGCGTCCTCGAGCTTGAACAACGCGACGCGCTTTCCCTCGCAGATCACCCCGATGACCTCGACGTCGGCGAGCGCGGACTCATCCGCGACTCGTTTCCATGCCGCCACGGCGCGCCCCTACGCGCGCGCTTCGAGCTCGCGCAGGATCGGCTCCCGCATGAACTCCGGCATCTGGTCGACGAGCTCCTGGAAGTAGGCGACGACGAGCACCTGCGCGGCCTCGCGCGGCGAGAGCCCGCGTGTGGCGAGGTAGAACAGCTGTGCCGGATCGATCCGGCCCGTCGTCGACCCGTGGCTGCAGCGCACGTCGTCCTGGTTGATGCGCAGGCCGGGGATCGAGTCCGCCCGCGCCCCGTCGTTCAGGATCAGGTTGCGGTTGGTCAGGTACGCGTCGGTCTTGGGCGCGGTCGGCATGACCTCGATCAAGCCCTGGTAGACCGTCCGCCCCTCGTCCCTGACCGCGCCCTTGTAGAACGAGCGGCTGTACGAGCTGCCCGCCTTGTGATGCTGCACCGTGCGCAGGTCCATGTGCTGCCTGCCCGCAGCGAAGTAAACCCCGTTCAGGTTCACCGTCCCGCCCTGGCCGGCCATGGTGCAGTCGAGCCGCGTCTTGGCGAGCTTTCCTCCCAGGGAGGCCGCGAAGTGGAGCAGCTCCGCGTCGCGGCCGACCGAAGCGACCCCGTTGCTGAAGAACGTCGAGCTCGCGCTGAGCCCCTGCTCCTCGAAGTACTGGAGCTTCGCCGCGTCGCCGACCACCACCTCCAGCGCCGCGTTGCAGAGCAGCCGGTCCGCCGCGCCGGACACGATGCGGGTCGCGACGACCGCCCGGGCTCCGCTTTCCAGGATCACGGTGACGTGGGGCATGGTCAGGGCGCCTTCGCCGGCCTCCTCGAACTCCACGAGGAAAGGCTCGGCGATCTCGAGGAACTGCGGCACCTCGAGCAGAGCGCCGTGGGTGATGCGCTGGTAGTGCCACGCGATCAGGCGGTTGTCCGCGCGCTCCAGGCCCGCGCGCAGCACCGACTCCACCCGTGACGCCAGGCCGTTGTGCGGCCCCACCAGGCTCGCGAAGCGCACCCCCTTCGCCGCCAGGTCGGGCCGGATCGAGGCCTGCGCCAGCGAGCCGCCGCGGAACCGAAGCACGCCCGCGAGCCCCTCGGGAACCGCGGCCGCCGCCACCTCGGCCGCAGCCGGAACAGCCAGCCGGTAGGACGAGAAATCCAGCGTCGTGACGTCCGTGCGTCGCCACTCCTCTTCCTGCGGCGTAGGCCAGCTCATCGTCTCGAAGCGCTGCCCGGCGCTGCCTCGCAGCGCCGCCAGCCAGGCGGGCTCCGCCGCGGAGGCCTGCGTCGCGGCAGCGGCCCGCTGCACACCTTTAGTTTTTGCCATTCTCGCTCCCTCGCGGCTCACCCGACCGAGCCTTCCATCTCGAGCTCGATCAGGCGGTTCAGCTCGACCGCGTATTCCATGGGAAGCTGCTTGACCAGCGGGTCGAGGAACCCATTGACGATCATCGCCGAGGCCTCGTGCTCGTCCATCCCGCGGCTCATCAGGTAGAACAGCTGGTCCTCGCTGATGCGGCTCACGCGCGCCTCGTGCTCCATGGACACGTCGTCGGAGTCGATCTCCATGTACGGGAACGTGTTGGTGCCGGACTGCCCGTCGAGGATGAGCGCGTCGCAGACGACCCGGGAGCGGATGTTCTTGAGGTTCGGGTTGACCTTGACCAGGCCCCGGTAGCTCGCGATGCCGCCGCTCTTGCTGATGGACTTGGAGGTGATGACCGAGCTGGTGTTGCTCGCCACGTGCACGACCTTGCCCCCGGTGTCCTGCTCCTGCCCCTTGCCCGCAAAGGCGATCGAGAGGATCTCGCCGTGCGCCCCCTCGCCCATCATGTAGACGGAGGGGTACTTCATCGTGCGCTTGCTCCCGATGTTGCCGTCGACCCACTCGACGGTCGCGTCCTCGTAGGCGACCGCCCGCTTCGTCACCAGGTTGTACACGTCGCCGGACCAGTTCTGGATCGTCGAGTAGCGCACCCGGGCGCCCTTCTTCGCGATGATCTCGACTACCGCGCTGTGCAGCGAGTCGGTGGTGAAGATCGGCGCCGTGCAGCCTTCGATGTAGTGCACGAAGCTGCCCTCGTCGGCGATGATGAGCGTCCGCTCGAACTGTCCGAAGTTCTGGCTGTTGATGCGGAAGTAGGCCTGCAGCGGGATGTCGACCCTGACTCCCTTCGGGATGTAGACAAAGCTGCCGCCGGACCAGACCGCGCTGTTGAGCGCCGCGAACTTGTTGTCCATGTACGGGATGATCGTCCCGAAGTATTCCTTGACCAGGTCCGGGTGCTCGCGCACGGCGGTCTCGGGGTCGGAAAAGATCACGCCTTTCTTTGTGAGCTCCTCCTGGATGTTGTGGTAGACCATCTCGGAGTCGTACTGGGCGCCGACGCCCGAAAGGAACTTGCGCTCCGCCTCCGGGATGCCGAGGCGCTGGTAGGTCTCGCGGATCTCCTTGGGCAGGTCCTCCCAGCGGCGCTCCTGGTTCTCGATCGGCTTGGCGTAGTAGTAGATGTCCTCGAAGTCGAGCTTGGAGAGGTCGGCGCCCCAGTTGGGCATCGCCCTCTTGCGGTAGTGCTTGAGGGCGCGCAGGCGGAACTGCCGCATCCAGTCGGGCTCCCCCTTGTGCTCGGAGATCGCGTTAACGACGCTCTCGTCGAGCCCTTTCTTGGTCTTGAAGACCGACTTGTCGGGGTATGAGAACCCCGCCTTGTAGTCCCCTATGTCAACGAGCTGCTGCTGGCTGCTCATCGAGCTCCTCCTCCTTGATGCCGAACTGCTCGCGCACCCAGTCGTAGCCGCGCGCCTCTAGAACGGTGACCAGATCGGCGCCTCCCGAAGTGATGATGCGGCCCTTGTACATGATGTGCACGTATTCAGGTTTGATGTGGGTCAGAATCCGCTGGTAGTGGGTGATGATCAGCGCTCCGAAGTCCGGGCCGCGCAGCTTGTTGACGCCCCTGGCGACGACCTTGAGGGCATCGATGTCGAGCCCGGAGTCGGTCTCGTCGAGCACCGAGAAGCGCGGCTTCATCATGAGCATCTGCAGGATCTCCATGCGCTTCTTCTCGCCGCCGGAAAAGCCCTGGTTCAGGTAGCGGTTGATGAAAGCCTGGTCCATCTCCATGAAGTCCATGGCCGAGCGCAGCTCCTTGATGTAGGCCGAGACGTTCATCTTCGCCTCGCGCTTCTCCTGGCCCCCGATCTCGAGGACGCGTTTGAGGAACTTGCCGACCGTCACGCCGGGGACCTCCACCGGGTACTGGAACGCGAGGAACAGCCCCTTGCGGGACCGGTCGTGCGTCTCCATCTCGAGCACGTTCTCCCCGTCGAAGAGCACCTGGCCGCCGGTGACCTGGTAGGACGGGTGGCCGAGCAGAACGTTCGCCAGCGTGCTCTTGCCCGACCCGTTGGGTCCCATCAGGGCATGGATCTCGCCGGTGCGCATCTCCAGGTCGATGCCCTGGAGGATCGGCTTGCCGTCGATGCTCGCCTTCAAGTCCTTGATCTGCAGAACGCTCGCCATCGCTCCAGCTCCTATATCGGGTATCCGAGGCTCACGCGGGCCTCTTCGGTCATGAAGTCCGGCCTCCACGGGGGGTCCCAGACCAGGTTGATCGCCACGTTCTCGGTCCCCGCGCAATCCTGCACGGTCGCCTTGATGTCCTCTTGTATGTGCTCGCCCGCCGGGCAGCCGGGATAGGTCAGGGTGAAGTCGACCTCCACCTTGTCGTCCCCCACCTCGACGCGGTAGACGAGCCCGAGGTCCACGATGTTCATGCCCAGCTCCGGGTCGAGCACGTTCTTCAGCGCTTCCAGCACGGCGCCCCTGCTGAGCCCGCTTTCAGCCATCGCCTCCTCCTATGACCTGGCGTACTCGCCAAGTCCCAAGTCCCGAGTCCTCGAGGGGCCCTTCCGGCGTCTCGTAGACCCCGACTCGTCGAGGGGCTCGCCGGGTCCCCAGCCCCGAGTCCTCGAGGGGCCCTTCCCGCTCGCCCCGCCTCACCGCGTCCGCCATGGCTCACGTCTCCGCTCCGGCGGGCTGCCGCCTGCCTTCGATCTCCGCGAAGCGCCTCAGGGTGAGCGAGTTCAGGAACTCGAGCCACATCCCCTGAACGCTCTCGAAGCTGTGCCGGATGGTGCACGTGTCGAGCTGGTCGCAGGTGCCGGGCTCCTCCATGCAGGCGACGATTCGCTCGTGCCCGTGCACCGCGTCGATCACGCTCCCTATGGTGATCTCGTCGCCTGAGCGCTCCAGCCTGTAGCCGCCCTTCTGCCCCTGGACCGACACCAGAATCCCGGCGTGCGAAAGCTTCTGCAGGATTTTCGAAAGAATCCCCGGGGGGACCGCCAGCCTGTCGGCCAGCTCGCGCGCGGAAAACACCCTGCGATCCTGGTCCATCGCCCGAAGAGCGAGCAGCCCGTACTCGATGTCCTTGTTGATCCGGAACATCCGCCCCTCACGGCCTGCCCGACTCGGCAGGCCTCAACTCGGACCATTTTGGTCCGAGTTAGAACAAAATAACATGTGAAGGCGCCTGCGTCAAACGGTGCGGCAGCCCGTGGACGACTTTGGCGCGGCCCCGCCGCACGATGCTATATTGGCTTGCCGTGGAAGCTCTTGTCGTGCTTTGCCATCCCGAGCGGGACAGCTTCAACGCCGCCGTCGCGCGGCGCGCCTGCGACGCCCTGCGTGCGGCAGGCCACGCCGTGCGCTTCCACGACCTGTACGCGGAGCGCTTCGACCCCGTGCTCAGCGCCAGCGAGCTGCGCAGGGGCTACAGCTTCGACGCACAGGTGCAGGCCCACGGCAACGAGCTGGAGTCGTGCGGCGGGCTGCTGTTCGTGCACCCCGAGTGGTGGGGCGCTCCTCCCGCCGTGCTCAAGGGCTGGATCGACCGGGTCTTCCGCCCTGGCCTGGCCTACGAGTTCGAGGGCGAGGAGCCCGGCGTCAAGCGCAAGCGCGGGCTCCTCGCCGCGAAGCGGGCCCTGGTCTTCGCGACGACCGAAGCGAGAGAGGGAGAAACTGAAGGCCGCGCCCCGCTGGAGATCTTCTGGCGCGAGTCGGTGTTCGGCTACTGCGACCTCGCCGCGAGCCGCGTCCACATGCTGTACGGCTTGCGCGAGCGGTCGGCGGCCGAGCGGAACGCGTGGCTGGATTTCGTGGCACAGGCCACGCCGGCGTGGTTCGACGCGCAGCCTTAGCGGCCGAGGAGCCGGATCAGCTCTTCGCGCACAGGGCCCGGGACGTCCTCGAAGGCAAGACTGAACCCGTCGCCGGCGACGCGCACCACCCTCGACGCGATCGTCGAGGTCGATCCCCCGGGCCGGGCGAACCGCAGAGTCACCGCGTCGCCCACCAGGACCCCGGCCGCAGGCCCGCGCACCCGGGCGCCGCCGCCGCTGAGATCGACGAGCCGCACCCTGACCTCCGCCCCCGAAGCGGTGGTCACGAGCGCGGCGCCGCGGACGGTGCGGCGCAGGAAACGGCGGTTCTGCACGCGGGAGGCGATTTCCCCGTGGCCGAGGCGCAGGATGCCTCCCTCGCTGGAGAGCACCGGCACCTCGACGTCGTAGATGCCCGAGTCGCGGGTCGCGCGCACCTTGACGGTGCCGGCCGGTACCGGCCGGCCGACGTGCAGCTCGAAGCGCTCTGCGCTTACTGAAGTCACCCGACCCGCCACGGCGGCATCGCCGGCCGTCACGAGCAGGACTTCGTCCGGCTCCAGCTCGACGGTCGAATGCAGCCGCGCACGCGGCCCCCGCTCGATCAGCCGCAGCTTCCACCGGAGTCGGGCGAGCATCGCCGCATCGAGCCCGCCCCGAGCGGCCGCGGCGTTAAAGGCGGCCGCGCGCGTGAGCACGGCCGGCCACCGCAGCGGGTCGGGCGAGAAGCGCCGCGCCATGGCGATCAGCGCCTCCAGCTCCTCGGGCACGAGCCCTGCGGCCGCGGCGGCCTCCTGGAAGCGCGCCATCGCCGCGGACCGCGCCCGCGCGCGGCTGCGCCGCGTCGTGACCACCCCCAGCAGCAGCGGGACGCCCAGCAGCACGAGGAACATCGCCGCGAATTCGGCGAGCTCGAGCGGCCCGTGCTGGAAGCCCTCGGCGACCCTTCCCAGGAACTGCTGGACTGCCTCGCCGTTGAAGACCCACATGGTCTCCTTCAATCTCGTCTCTGGAGCCCCATCTGGCAAGAGGCTGCGTCCGGCTTGCGCACAGCGCCTCTCCGGGCGTCGGCCCGCTGGTTCGCTTTGCCTGCGCGTGCGGTGGTTGTTATCTTGACTGTGGCGATCAACTTCGCGCCGGCGAACGGCGGTCGCCTAAGTCCGATGGACCAAGGAGTCGCAAGATGGCCTTCACGGTTCCCGACCTTCCGTATAAGTTCGACGCGCTCGAGCCGTATATCGACGCGAAAACCATGGAAATACACCATGACAAGCATCACGGGACCTACGTGACGAAGCTCAACCAGGCTCTGGAGGGCAAAGCCGGCGTCGCTTCGAAGAGCATCGAGGACCTGCTCCGCAACCTCGACGCCGTGCCTTCCGAGATCCGCACCGCGGTGCGGAACAATGGGGGCGGTCACTACAACCACAGCCTGTTCTGGCCGCTGCTCTCCGCCCACGGCGGCAAGCCGGCGGGCGCGGTAGCCGACGCGCTCAACAAGGCGTTCGGGAGCTTCGACGCGTTCAAGACCCAGTTTTCCGACGCCGCGGCCAACCGCTTCGGGAGCGGCTGGGCCTGGCTGAGCCTCGACAAGTCCAGGAAGCTCGTAGTCTCGAGCACGCCCAACCAGGACAATCCGCTGATGGAAGGCATGGTGCCCATCCTGGGGCTGGACGTCTGGGAGCATGCGTACTACCTTAAGTACCAGAACCGCAGGCCCGAATATATTGCGGCGTTCTGGAACATCATCAACTGGACACAGGTAGAAGCGAACTACAAGAAGGCGATGTAGCCGCGGTGACCGCCTCGAGACCGGCCGGGCCGCGCCCTCGCGGCCGGTTGCTGCGCGCTCTCGCGGCCGCGGCGCTCGCAATCGCCGCGCTCCCCTCCGCTGCACAGAGCGTCGATCGCTCGCTCGTCGCGCGGCCGATCGACCCGGGCGCGCTCGCCGCGGGCAAGGACGGCGGATGGCGACGAACGGACTTCGAAGTCTACCGCTGGGATGCCATTCCAGGGTTCATCCTCCTGGACACGAAAAGCTACGAGGCGCAGGAGCGCATTTTCCACAGGCTGGCGTTCTTCGTGGAGAAGGCCGGCCATGTCGGCCGCATAGAGGATTACGAGGCGATCGCCGGCCTGCACGGGTATTTTGCGCACAACTACTACAACGAGGACCTGGCCCGGTTCTTTACGCTCGCGGAGGAGAGGGGGGTCCCGCTCCTCCCCGAGGAGGAGCAGCTGATCGCGGTCCTGGAATCCAATGGCGCGCTGCGGCGGCGCGTCGACCGCTATGAGCCCGCGCCCGGCGGGATCCTCTCGATCTCGCGGGAGTCGGGGCCCGCGCTGCGGCGGCTGCACATCTACCACGAGGTGAGTCACGCGGTCTTCTACCTCGAGCGCGGGTATGCGGCCGCGTGCCGCGACATCTGGGCATCGCTCACACCCGAGCTGCGGCGGTTCTACAGGCTCTTCCTCGCGTGGCAGGAGTACAACGTCGAGGACAACTACCTCCTGATCAACGAGTTCCAAGCCTGGACTCTCCACCAGAAAGAGGCCGGCGTCGAGGACTACTTCCGCAAGTTCGCGGCCTCGCAGATGGAGCGCGAGCTTTCGAACGACCGTGACGCTTACCGCGCGATCGTCGAGATCAAGGGGGAACCGTTCCTCGACCTGCACCGGCGCCTGCACGATGCCATGCTGCGGGCATCGCCGGCCGTGACGCGGCGCCTGGACGCGCTGAGATAGCTTTCGCCGGCCCGACCGGCCGTGCGCCTGGGGCGGCGCACCTCCTCGCTCCGCTCGGAGCCTCCGGACCCCCGGGACGGTCCCGACCTTCGGTCGGGACCAGGGCGCCTGTCGCTTGGGTGGCGCCTTCGCCATCTCCGGCGAGTACGCCCCGAAGGTCCGGAGCGTAGCGACGGAGTGACCAGGGCGCCTGGCGGCGCCACCCCCGGGACCTTCCCGACCTCCGGTCGGGACCAGGGCGCCTGTCCCTTGTCAGGCCGGCGTGGTTTTCCTTACTATTATGGGGGACCGGAGGGGGGCCCCGTGCAAGGGCAGGATCGACCCGACAGCGAGATTCTCGAGCGTCATAAGGAAAAGCTCAAGGAGCCGACCATGTACAAGGTCGTGCTCCACAACGACGACTTCACCACCAAGGATTTCGTGGTCCACGTCCTTCGGGTGGTGTTTCACAAGCCCCCCATCGAGGCGACCCGGATCATGCTCCTCGTCCACCGGACTGGGCGCGGGGTCGTGGGCGTGTATACTTGGGATGTGGCACAGACCAAGGCGAACAGAGTGCACGAGATGGCGCGGGAGCAGGAGTTCCCGCTCCGGTGCACCGTCGAGGAAGCGTGACGCCGCAATGAGGCGCACGGAGGTCCGATGAAGGTCAGCGACGAAGTCCAGGGCGTGCTCAAGGCAGCCTACATGGACGCCAAGGAGCGCAGGCACGAGTACCTGACGCCGGAGCACGTGCTCTACGCGGCTCTGTTCTTCGACGAGCCGCAGGAGATACTCCGCAGGTGCGGGATCGACCCCGAGGAGATCAAGGAAGGGCTCGAGGAGCACCTGGCGAAACGGGTGCCCGTGGTCGAAAAGTCCGAGCCGACCCAGTCCCTCGGGTTCCAGCAGGTCATCCAGCGGGCGGTCTTCCACACCGAAGCGGCGGCCAAGGAATCCGTCGAGCTGAGCGACGTCCTGGTCTCCATCTTCGACGAGGAGAAGTCCTTCGGCTCCTACTACCTGCGCAAGGCGGGCCTCTCGCGCTACAACCTCCTGCGCGTCATCTCTCACGGGATCGACCTCGGTGACGAGGCGCCCGCCGGCGGCGACGACGGGGAGGGCGAGGCGAGCGAGGAGGGCGGCGCGGAGGGCGAGGAGCAGCCGGGCCCCAGGAAGGCCCGCCGCAGCGCGCTCGCGACCTTTACGCGCGACCTCACCGAGGCCGCGCGCAAGGGCGAGCTCGAACCGCTGATCGGCCGCGACGACATCGTGGAGCGCACCGTGCAGGTCCTCTGCCGCAGGATCAAGAACAACCCGGTCCTGGTCGGCGACCCGGGGGTCGGCAAGACGGCGATCGCCGAAGGGCTGGCCGCCCGCATCGCGGAGGACAAGGTGCCCGACCTCCTGCGCGGCTACAGCATCTACGGCCTCGATATGGGGAGCGTGCTCGCCGGCACCCGCTTCCGCGGCGACTTCGAAGAGCGCATGAAGATGGTGCTCAAGGAGCTCGAGCAGAAGCAGAAGGTGATCCTCTTTATCGACGAGATCCACACGGTCGTCGGCGCCGGGGCCGCCTCGGGGGGAACGCTCGACGCCTCCAACCTGCTCAAGCCCGCCATCGCGACCGGGAAGCTCCGGTGCATGGGCTCGACGACGTACGACGAGTTCAAGAAGCACTTCGACAAGGACCGGGCGCTCTCGCGCCGATTCCAGAAGATCGAGGTGCCGGAGACGACGCCCGACGAGACGTTCCTGATCCTGCAGGGGCTGCGGGACCGGTACGAGAAGTTCCACCAGGTCAAGTACACCGACGACGCGCTGCACGCGGCGGTGAACCTCTCGCACGAGTACATCAACGACCGCCATCTCCCGGACAAGGCGATCGACGTGATCGACGAGGCCGGAGCCTACAACCGGATCCTCACGTTCAAGAACGGGCCGCGGCTGGACCCGACCCTGTCCCTCCAGGAGATCGAGGAGGTCGTCTCCAAGATCGCGAAGATCCCGGTCAAGACCGTTTCGCTCACGGAGGCGGACAGGCTCAAGAACCTCGAGGTCCAGCTCAAGGCCAACATCTTCGGCCAGGACGAGGCGGTCGATGCGGTGGCGTCGGCCATCAAGCGATCGCGGGCCGGCTTCCGCTCGCCCGACAAGCCGGTCGCCTCCATGCTGTTCGTCGGGCCGACGGGTGTCGGGAAGACCGAGCTCTGCCGCCAGCTCGCCGACACGCTCGGCATCGCCCTCCACCGCTACGACATGAGCGAGTACCAGGAGCGGCACACGGTGGCCCGTCTCGTCGGGGCGCCTCCGGGATACGTCGGCTACGAGGAGGGAGGCCTGCTCACGGACGCGATCCGCAAGACGCCGCACGCGGTGCTGCTGCTCGACGAGATCGAGAAGGCGCACCAGGACGTCTTCAATGTGCTCCTGCAGGTCATGGACTACGCCACGCTGACCGACAACCAGGGGCGCAAGGCGGACTTCCGCAACGTGATCATCATCATGACCTCGAACGCCGGCGCACGGGAGCTCGGCAAGTCTTCGATCGGCTTCGGCGAGCGCAACAAGAACCGCGAGGCCATCGACGAGGCCGTGCAGCGCATCTTCGCGCCCGAGTTCCGCAACCGGCTGGACAAGGTCGTGACGTTCAACCGCCTCGACGAAAGGATCATGCTGCAGATCGTCGACAAGGAGATGCGGCTGTTCGCGGCGCAGCTCAAGGAGAAGAACGTCGTCCTCGAAGTCACCGAGGCGTGCCGCACGCACCTTGCCGAAAAGGGCTACAGCGAGGAGTTCGGGGCGCGCAACGTCGCCCGCCTCGTCCAGGACAAGGTCAAGGGGTTCTTCGTGGACGCGGTCCTCTTCGGCACGCTCGCCGGCGGAGGAAAGGCCATCGTCGACCTCGAAGGCGACCAGGTGGTCATCCGCACCGAACCCCTGCCGCCGGGCACCCCGGCGCAGCCGGAGGCTCCGGCACAGCGCCCTTGACGGAGGTCGCGATCGGCCGCTATGCTGAAAGCCAGATCAGGGGGCAGAATGGCGCACTTCGTCCAGCCCAAGTCCGAGGAGCCGGCGGTTATCCACCGGGATGATGCCATCCGGATCGTCAAGGTCCGCACGCAGATCCACACGGGCGAGTGGAACAAGGAGCTGATCATCGAGGTCAACGCCGGCACGGATGCGGTGGGCAACGACCGCTGGTTGGAGCTCTCGGGCGCCGCCCTCGACAAGTTCCTTCGCAGGAAAGGGCTGCACCAGGTCAACTGGGGCACCCTGGGAACGATCGCGCGGATCGTCCTCGAGGAAGAGAAGAAGAGCGACTACGATTACATCTTCTACATCAACCGGGGCCGCTACAAGGTAAAGGGCGAGCCCCCGGCGGACGGGGCCGAGGTCTCCTGACGCGCCTTCGCCCGGCGCGGAAGCGGAGATCACGCCGGGCCGAGCCGGCGCCGGCCGGAATCCAAAGTAGACAAATGCCTCCGTTGCCGATATCCTGAGCCGCGGAATGGACGCCAAGGCCTCGTCGGACCAGGCGACGTACCTGCGCCAGAGCACCGTCACGATTCTGAAAGCCTTTACCCGCAAGCAGAAGGCACCCGAAGTGGGGTTCCCCGCGTTCGCCGAGTACGCCGAACGCTACGTGGAGCGCTATCGCGGCCAGTACCGGCAGCTCGACGCGTTCCTCCCCGACGTGCGCGCCGCCCTCGCCGTCACCCTCGCCGAGCTGGCCCGCTCAGGCCAGTGCCGCCTGAGCTTCGCCGACGGCGTCGTGGAGCGCATCGACTATCCCCTCTACTACGTCGAGACGGTGCGCGAGGCGTACCGCAAAGCCGAGGAATCGCCAGAGGCCCCCTTCCCCAGCGAAGCGGAGCTCGGGCTGTCGATCCCCAACGAGCTCGTCACGACCGCGAACGTGGGCACCGAGCTGACCGCGCTCCTGCAGGGGGGCGAGCCCGCGGCGCCGCTGGTGCGCCTGTTGTTTCCCGAGAGCCTCCGCAGCATCGTGGCGCCTTCGGAAATGATCCACGGTCAGCTCCTGGACCTCGCGCTCGCCAAGCTCAAATGCCACCTCGGGCTCGCGAACAACGCCGCCTATGTCCAGAGCAGGCTCGCGCCGGCCTACCGGGGCAACCAGACCCTGGTCAGCGATATGATCAACAACATAGCCATGCGGGTCGGCACCGCGCGCCAGACGATCGAGGACGCCTCGGATGTCCACTTCCGTTTCTGGGCGCAACTCACGCACGTCATCGCCCAGGAGAAAAAGCAGGGCGTCGAGGAAACGTTGGAGGGCGGATTCCAGCAGGCGGCTCACATCGTCAACGCCTACGCGGTCGCGATGCGCACGGCGGGCCAGAGCAGGCAGAACGAGACGAGAGCCGCGCTCAAGGCCGTCGAGGCCCAGTTCGGCAAGGAACCCTTCATCTATACCCTCAAGGACCTTCTCGGTCTCAAGGACCCCGGCGGAACGCCGCTCCTCACGAAGGGCAGCCAGGACGCGTTCCGCGACTTCATCAAGGAGAAGATGCGGCCTCCGGCGGGCAAGGCCGTGCCCGAGCTCATCCGGGTCAAGGCGGGCGAAGGCTCGGAGTACTTCGTGCACCGCGACCGGCTCATCCCGGTGGTGCTGCGGATGATCCCCCGCGCGGCCGAGGCGACGGCCGATGCGCTTTCCGAGAGCTGGGAGCGGTCGCTGCGCGCCGGGCGCAGGACGCCCGCCATGAGCAGCGACGCCGCGTTCGCCG
This sequence comes from uncultured Spirochaetota bacterium, assembly GCA_963734495.1. Lineage (GTDB taxonomy): Bacteria > Spirochaetota > Spirochaetia > SZUA-6 > CAVTHK01 > CAVTHK01. The sequence continues at coordinate 172,860 of CAVTHK010000016.1, read as the reverse complement.
GCGAGGTCCAGCGTGTCGTGCAGGCGGACCATCCCGTCCTCGCGCGCCTGCTGGACAGTGCGCTGCTGAACAGCGTGCAGAGGGAGAGCCCGCCCGCTCCGGACTTCGCGCTCGACCTGGCAAAATGCTTCGATCAGCGCGGGGAAAAGCTCAAGCCGACCGTGCAGATCATGGAGCTCGACCGCCGCGAGCTCCTGGCCCGGGTGCGCGCGGCGGTGCCCGTCTGGATGCGAGTCGGATTCCTCCGGGCGATCGTCACGTTCTTCGAGGGGCTCTTCGGCCGCCGCCTTGAGCCGGAAGACGCCGGGCACCCGGCGGACGCGCAGCCCGGGGCGCAGAAGAAGGGGGCCGCGGCGACGGCACCCGAAGGCGGCGACCAAGGCGGGACGACCGTCAAGCGGCTGGTGGGTCCGTCCGCAGGCGGCCCTAAGGGCAAGCCTGTGACGCTCAAGCAGCGCGGCGCGGTCTACCGCCGCAGCCTCGAACGGCTGCGCGACCATTTTGCCGGGTCCGGCAAGGATCTGGCCCTGTCACTCGTCGAGCTGGCGGAGAAGTGGAACCCCCTCTACGAGCCCAAGGCGCGCGCCGACCTCAGGGAAGACGTCGACTCCATGATCCGCAGCTTCATGAGGGGGATCCTGCGCCACGGCGCAGCCATGAAGGCGCCCGACGTCGAGCGGATCAAGAGCCTGTCGCAGCAGCTTTCCGCCAATTCGGCCTTCGACCGGATCCGGCGAAAGGATCTCTTTGTCCGCTACGTCCAGCTCATGATGATCAGGGTGCTGGGCGACCAGCACGGCATCAAGCTGTAGCGCGCGCCGTCGCCCGGTCTCACTCGTAGCTCTGCCGGCCCACCGTCGACTGGCCCGTGATCCGCAGGGGGCCGCTGCCCTTCTCCACCTTGCCTCGCGCCGCAACGCCGCCGACCTCGATCAGCCCGGTCACGGAGTGGAGGGAAAAGGTGAAGTCATCCAGCGGGTTCGCGAAGTCGATCTCGATCCGCCCCGTCGAGGTGCGGAAGCTGGAGTCGCCCGATACGCGGAGGCTGCGCGCCCACAGCCTGCCCGTGGCCGACCTCAGGGACACGCTCCCCTCGCAGTTGCTGAGCTCGATCGCGCCCGTGGCCGATTCCCCGCGGACGTCGCCGGCCACGTAGTCGTACTTCTGGTTGCCGGTCGAGGACCGCGCGTCCACCCTGCCCCGCGAGCTGCGCACCGCGATGTTCCCGCTGGAGCTGCTCAGGTCCTTCGCGCCTGTGACCGTCTCGACGTCGATGCCGCCGCTGCTCGTCTCTATGGAGAGCGCGGTGGACTCGGGCACTCTCACCACGAGCTCCGGCGCCCGCGAGCCGACGCTGCGCACCCGGTCCTTCCGGTACGCGTCGATCACGAGCTCGTCGCCCTGGCGCGTCTCCTGCACCTTGTCCGCGGCGTCATCGCTGCGGACCTCCACGCGGACGGCTTTCCCCGACGTGCCCTTGACGCTCACGTCGAAGATCCCCGCCCTCTTGATCGAGACGCGGGCGACCCCTTCGTGCTCGAACGTCTGGATCACGTTCGCCTGGGGGGCCGCAACCGCAGCGGCCAGGACCCACAGGACACCTGCCCCCGCCCGTTTCACGAGATCACCTCCCGACACGGCGGCACGCGGCCAGCATCGCCGGCGTGACTTCGAGGGCCCCGTACGCCGGCTGCCCCACCATGCCCGGGCGGCCGGGGTATCGGCGGACCAGCTGCTCGAGGAACGCCCGGCTCGAGGCGCTCAGGAGCAGGGGCGTCCGCACGAAGAGCGCGAGATCGCCCGCGAGCGCCCGGGCATCCCACCGGTCGGCGTGCGCGCCGAAGTCGATGTGAAGGCAGCGCGCCCCGGCGCCGGCGAGCTCGCCCGCGATGTCGGCGAGGGCCGCGCCGTCGCCCCGCCCCGTTTCCTCGGGCCCGATCTCGCCGATGGGCAGGCCCGGCGCAATTTCTTCGACCTGAAAGGCTGAAGCCACCAGCGCCCTGCGCGTCGCACCGCCGTCAGCCCTTGCAGGCGGGGCGGGCGGCCCCGTGAGCCGCCTCTTGATCTCGCGCACGAACTCGGGAGTGGTGCCGCAGCAGCCCCCGATCAGCCGGACGCCCGCGTCCAGGAACTCCCCCGTGAACCCCGCGAAATGCTCCGGTGTCTCGCGGTAGACCACGCGGCCCCCCACGACCTCCGGGAGGCCCGCGTTGGGTTTGGCCGCCAGCGGGCCCGACGCGACCCGGCCCATCGCGGTCAGGACGGGGACCATCCCTTCGGCGCCCGTCGAGCAATTGGCGCCGACAAACGCGGCGCCCAGCGCCTCACAGGCGAGTGCGCACACCTCGGGCAGGTTGCCCGAGAGTGTCCTGCCGCCCCCTTCGAACGTAGCCGTTGCGATCACGGGGAGAGCGGTGCGCTCGCGGGCCGCGAGGATGGCGGCCCTGAGCTCTCCCAGGTCGCCGAACGTCTCGAAGTGGACGAGGTCCGCGCCCGCGGCCTCGAGCACCGCGGCCTGCTCCGCGTACAGCGAGTAAGCCTTGTCGAAGGAAAGCTCGCCCGCCGGCTCGAGCATCTCGCCGGTGGGCCCCACCGAGGCCGCTACCCAGAGCCCGGGACCCGCGGCCGCGCGCGCGAGCCTCACCCCGCTCGCGTTCAGCTCCTCGAAGCGCTCCGCCAGCCCGTGCCTGCCGAGGGTGACCCTGTTTCCGGGAAACGTGTTGGTCTGGATCACGTCGGCGCCCGCGGCCGCGTACGCGGCGTGCACGTCCTGCACCACGCGCGCGTGGGTCACGTTCCACAGCTCCGACGCCTCGCCGCTCGGCAGCCCGAGGCTCTGCAGCATGACACCCTTGGAGCCGTCGTAGAGCAGGGGCCGCAGCGCAGCGGCCTCTCGCGCGTCCCTCACGTCTTCCGTTCTCCTCAGCCGAGGGTATCGAGCGGCACGGCCGACCACGAGCTGCCGTCGCGCCGCCAGCACTCACGATAGCCCGCGCGCCGCAGCGCGTCCAGGGCGGCGCCGAAGTGCGCCGCCACGTGGCCCGGCCTGTGGGCGTCGGAGCCAAGCGTGACCGGGATGCGCAGCTCGGCCATCGGGGCGAGGATACCGTCGCCCGGGTAGAAGTGGGTCCCGTAATTGCGCGACACGGGGCCCGTGTTGATCTCCGCGACGCAGCCCGAGGCGGCCAGGGCGCGCAGCGCCTCAGTGGCCACCGCCCGGTACCAGAGAGAGCCTTCGTCGAAGAGACCCTTGTTGTTCTTCTTGATGAGGTCGAAGTGCGCGATCACGTCGGGGGCTTCCGTGGCGGCCATCTCTCCGACGAGCTCGAAGTAGCGCGCGACGGCCCGCCGGGCGTCGCCTCCGAAACCCTCGCGGATCCCTCTCTGCAGCTCCTCGACCGTTCCGTCGATCGTAAACGGCGTGCCGTCGGAGAGACGGCCCAGGTAGTGCACGCCGCCGATCACGTAGTCCAGCCGGTGCGCCTGGCGCACCGCGCGGGGCGAGATCACGCCGGGAATGTAGTCGGCCTCGAGACCGACCAGCACGCTGACGCGCCCCTCCTGCGCGCGGGCGAGTGCCCGCGCGCTCTCGAGGTAGCGCGGGAGGTCTGGCTCCTTCATGTGCCAGTCGCTCTCGACGGGGCACGGGGCGTGGCCGGAAAGGCCGATCGACACGAGGCCGGAGGCGACCGCGGCCTCGACGTACTCGGAGAGCTCTCCCTTGCCGTCGCAGAAGCGCGAATGGGTGTGGTAGTCGAAGAGGCGCCCCATAATCCTATTCCTTGGCGGGCGTTTCGCCCGCAGCAGGCGGTTTTGCAGGCGCCGACGGCGGACCGAGCAGAGGCAGCAGGTCCGAGTGCCCGGCCTCGGCGGCATAGTCCGCGGCGCGCCTCCCGCGGCCGTCGGTCCGGCCGGCGTCGGCGCCGCCGGCGAGCAGCACCTTGACGACGTCCGCATGCCCCTCGGACGCGGCGATCATGAGCGCGGTGGCGCTCTGGAAGTTGCCTTCGTTGACGCTGGCGCCGCGCGCGATCAGCAGGCGGGCGATGGCGGCCTGGCCCTGCTTAGCCGCGATCATCAGGGGCGTCCAGGATTCGAAGCCGCGCGAGTTCGGATCCGCGCCCTTGTCGAGCAGAAGCTGGGCCGCTTCGGCGTGCCCGTACCAGGTCGCGAGCTCGAGCGGTGTGCCCGAGAGCGGGCCCGAAGCGGCCACCTCGGCGCCCTTTTCGATCAGAAGCCGCATGAGCGCGACGTCACCCCGCGACGCGGCCAGACCCAGCGGGGTGTCGCCATTCTCGGCTTTCTGGTTGGGGCTCACCCCCTCGTCGAGCAGCTTCTTGACCTGGTCGCTTTCGCCGGCCGCGACCGCGGCCATCAGCAGGCGAAAGCGGCTCGCCGCGCGCGCGTCGGCCTCCGCCTGCTCCTGCGACGGCTGCGGCGCCGGGGGCTGCGTCTGCCGGCGGCAGCCGGCGAACACGAGCGCCAGCGCCCAGACGCCGAGTGCCAGGGCGAGGCCCCGGCGGCACGGCCTCAAGCGGAACCAGTCCACGCCAATAGTATATACACTATGGCGTCCCGCCGCGCCCGTCTCGAAGCGCCCGGCCCGATCAGCGACGCTTGCGGGCGGGCTTTTTCGCGGCCCCTGCTTTTCTCGCGGGCGTTTTTTTCGTCGCGGCCCTGGCGGCCGCCGCCCTCTTGGGCGCCTTTTTTGCCGCGGCCTTGCGCGGCCCGGCCGCTCTCGTGGCCGCCTTCCGCGGCGCAGGCGCCTTGGCCGCCCTGCCCGCCGCGCCCACGGCCGCCGCTACGCCGCCAGAAAGGCGCGCGAGCCGCTTGCCGCGGTCCCGGACGAACCGAGTGATTCCTTCGACCAGCCACTTCGGCGAGAGGTGCGCCTCCTCGAGGACCTCGTCGACGCTGCCGCCGGTCCGCCACCGGTCGTCCCAGTCGCTCGAGAGAGCGTACTCCTCGCCCACTTTGTTGAAGAGCCAGTCGTGCATCAGCCAGCGCGCCTGGGTCGTGACCACGGTCGAGTCCATCTTGTCGGCGTCCGAGAGCACCTGCTTCCGGTAGCTCTCGCCCTGCATGGCGAACAGCTGCGGGCTGGTGGCGCAGACGACCTTCACGTTCAGACTTCTCCAGGTCCGGGAGGATCTTGACGATGTTCGCCACCGCGCTCGTCCCCTGCGCGATCACGACGCCGCCGCGCGGCCTGCCGGCCGCGAAGTCGCGCACCACGTAGGCGCCCCGCGCCGCCTCGAAGTGCGACGGGATGCCGAGCGCGGCGCGGTCGGGGATCGCGATCGGCGGCCGGGTAAGGTGCAGCGTGATCAGCGGGACGTCGGTCGCGAGGGCCGCGCCGAGCAGGACCGGCACCTCGTTGTGCTCCCACGGGTAGAGGTTGATCATGCGGCCGGCGGGGAAGAGCTGCGTAACGCCCGGCGAGAAGATGCCGAAGTGCGTGCGGCTGTCCTCGGCCGTCTCCGGGCCCGAGTGGCCGGCCACGAAGATCGCCTTGCCCACCTTGAGCTGGCAGTCCTGCGCGAGCTGGCTGAAGAGGCGCAGCGGTCCGTACAGGAGGTAGGAGAAGGAGCCGTAGGTCGAGGTGGCTCCCCAGAAGCCGTCGAACTCCTTTTCCGGGTCCTGTCGAGAGGTTGACGCTCGCCATCCCGACCATGATGCCCGAGTTGGCGAACTCGGTGATCTGCTGCGTCAGCAGCGCGCCTTCGGGCGAGCCGTTGCGGCCGAACCAGTCCCACCCCTTGAAGTCGTCGTGGCCGCGGGCGAAGCCGGCGATGTTCGTCGACTCGGCGAGGTCCGCGGATGACGCGAGGAAGATCGGCCGGCCGTACTCCTTGGCGCCGAAGGAGTTGACCCAGGCGCCCCACTTGGCCAGCGCGTTGCGGTTCGCGGCTGAAGATCCCGGGCGCGCAGGTAGAGGTCCTTCGGGTAATTGCGGTAGTCGAAGAGCCGCTTGTCCTTGAAGGGGCTGCCCTTGCGGCCCAGCCGGAACGTCGGCGATCTCGCTCGGCACGCTGTCGCCGAGGTCGCACCAGGCGGTCGGCCAGGTAGTCGACCAGGCCTGGTCCTTGTGCAGCACGTCGATGACGGCCTTGAGGTTCGCGAGGCACTCCTCCCGGAGCGCCGTCGCCTCCTTGGGCGCGGCGCCGCCGACGTTCACGAACTGGGCGCCGTACTCGGCCGCGAACTCCTTGCGGAGCTGCCAGTACTTCTCGTCGTTGAGCTTGTGCGGGACGCCGTGCGACGCGTAGTCGTAGGTGAGGTAGCCCCGGCCCTTGCGCGTCTTGACCCAGGCCATGCTGGGCAGGGCCTGCGGATTCTCCTCGAGCGTCATCGCGAGCATCGTCCGCGTCACCGGCCCCCACTCGCTGCCCTGCTCCGTGCCGAACACGCGCCACCCGTGCCCGCCGTACCAGTCGCGCGGCGACCCGTACACGCAGGAGCTCACGGTGTGCGCGTCGATGCCGAAGTCGTTCCAGTCCACGACGTAGTAGAGGTTGTCCAGCGCCAGGCCCCAGGCCGAGTTCATCGTCTCGTGCGTGACGCCGGGGGTGAGCCCGCCTTCACCCTCGAAGATGAAGACCTTGACGCCTTCGGCGCCCGCCCGCTTGAGGGCCACGGCCTCGCCGGCGGCGGCCGGGCTGCCGTGGCCCGAGGGGCCGGTGTTGAACTTGAGGAACAGGCTCTTGCCTTCCATCTCCGCGTGGCCCGAAAGCCCCTTGTTGCGGCGCAGCATCGCGAGGTCTTCCCAGGTCAGCATCCGCTCCTTGGCCTTGGGAATCGCGTACTTCGCGTCGCCGGTCTGCTGGTACTTGACCCGCATCGCCTCGTTGAACAGGGCCAGGGTCGAGTAGACCATGGGCACCGTGTGCCCGGCTCCGAGCACGAACCGGTCGCCGAACCGTTTTTCCGGGTGGCGGATGTCCCAGCGCATCACGCCGCTCAGCAGCGTGACGAGGAAGGCATGCAGCTTTGAGCGGGACCCGCCGGGATGCCCGCTCTGCCGGTAGTTCAGCATGATGTCGAGCAGCTGCTCGATCAGGTCCTTCGTCTTTTCCCATCGCGGGAACTCGGAGACCAGCGCGTCATACCTCTCATCCACTCGGCTCATGCGTCCTATTCTCCTTGCGATCGTTGTTCAGCGGGCGCCGTCCACGCCGCAGCCCCGCCGCAGGCAGGGACGCCGCAGACTCACTCTACCCGTGCGGGCCGGAAGTGTAAAGCGGGAAATGGAAAACGGCAGCGACTTCCTCACCCGACATGCGGTGCGCGCCCCGCGGCTACTCGAGGCGGTAGACGCGGATGGCGTTGTCGTGGAAAAGAGCGCCCCGGTCCGGCCGCGAGAACCGCCGGACGATCCGGCGGAAACCGTCGAAGATGTTGTCGAATCCGCCGACCAGGCTGTCGACGGGGAAGTTGCTCCCGAAGAGGCAGCGCTCGACCCCGAAGATCTCGATCGCGTCGAGCACGGGCCGCTCGTTGTCGTCGGCGCTCCACGGTCTCCCTTGCAGGCCGAGGCCGGAGATCTTGACGAACGCGTTGGCCTGCTGCGCGAGCTGGGACATCCCGGCCCGCCACGCCGCGAGCCCCTCCGGGGAGCGATCCGCGGGCAGGCCCGTGTGATTGAGGATGATGACGGTCGAAGGGAAGTCCCGCGCGAGCGCCGCCGCCTCGCCCAGGTGCCAGTAAGGGGTCTGAAGGTCGAAGGAGAACCCGTGGCGCGCGAGCAGGGCGAAGCCGGCCCGCCACGCCGGGTCGCCCATCGAGCCCGGCGCGCCCGGCACAACTTCGCGAGGCGACGACGCCGCGCGCGGCTTGTGGCGCACGCCGCGCACGAGCGGGGAACGGGCGTGAGTCGCGAGCACCGCCGCGGCGTCCTCCCGGTCGAGCCACGCCTGCGCCACTACGGCATTCGGCACGCCGTAGCGCTCGGCGATCCCTTCGACCCAGCGGACTTCGCCCGAAGGGTCCGCAGGGTCCCATTCGGTCTCCACGTAGACGGTCCGGACCACGTTCTGCCGCGCGGCGTCGCGACGGTAGTCGGGCGGGAGGTAGTTTCTCTTGAGCGCGGAGGTGTCGCCGTAGCGGAAGGGATGCCTGGCCTCGGGGGCGAGCCAGGGGTGTTTCCCGAGCGATAGGTCCCAGAAGTGCTGGTGAGCGTCCACGACGGGCGCGTGCAGAAACATGCCTCCCCGCCCGGTGTTTGCCGGGCCTGCGCAGTCCTTGCCGGGCTCTCGCGAGCGACTGTGCGGCAATCCCCTGGCGGGGTCAAGCACTTCTGTTGACACGACCGCGCCAGATGCGCACCCTTGCCAACGATGGAGCGGCGCAGCGTCGCCCGCTCACGGCTGCCGCCATGAGCTCGCGCGGGTGCGCGCGCCGTTTGTCAGGTCCGCTCGAGACTTTGCCGCTTCCGCCGCGCGTGGCCCGCCCGTTTGCCCGGGGAGGGACGCGTGCGGTCCTCCCCCCGATGCTCCAAGGCGCGGGCGAGACCCAACGGCGTGCGAGCAGAGGGTGTTCCGGATGATCGATTGGAAACGCAACTTCTACGCGATCTGGGTGGCGGAGATGCTTGCCCTCGCCGGGTTCGGAGCGCTCGGCCCCACCCTTCCCTTTTACATCCAGGAGCTCGGCATCAAAGACGATGCCCAGGTCAAGATGTGGGTCGGCCTGGTGCAGAGCTCGGGAGCGGTCACGCTGTTCATCTTTGCTCCGATCTGGGGCCGCCTCGCGGACTCCTACGGCAGGAGGATCATGTTCCTGCGGGCGCTGGTCGGCGGCACGATCATGATGTTCTGCATGGGCCTCGCCACGCACCCCTGGCAGCTCATCGTCTTCAGGGCCGGCGGCGGCATCTTTACCGGGACCGTTGCGGCGGCCACCGTCCTGGTCGCGGGCTCGGCCCCCCCGAGCAAGGCGGGCTACACCCTGGGCATGTTGCAGATGGCCATCATGGTCGGGTCGGCCGTCGGCCCTATGCTCGGGGGCGGCATCGCCGACATCCTCGGCTACAGGGCCTCGTTCCTCATCACGTCGGCGCTGCTCGGCACCGGCGCGCTCGTGGTGCTGTTCTTCGTCAAAGAGGACTTCACTCCCAAACCCATGGACGAGCCGATCTGGCGGCGAATCCTTCCCGACTTCTCGATCCTCGCGAAATCCCGCGAGCTGGTCCTCTTTCTCGTGGTGGTGATCACGTTGAACCTGGCCGGGGGAGCCGTCTCGCCGATCCTGCCGCTGTTCATACAGTCGATCGCGCCGAAGTCGACGATGCTGGGCACGCTGTCCGGCCTGATCATCGGCGGGGGGGCCTTTGCCAGCGCCTTCGCCGCGGTCGCCGCCGGCCATGTGAGCGACCGGCTCGGCTATGGAAGGGTGCTGGTCTACTGCCTGGCCGGAGGCGTCGTGACGCACCTTCTCCTCATCGCGGTACGGACTCCGGGACAGCTCGCTGTGCTGCGGCTCCTTTCCGGCGCGGTTCTGGGCGGCGCAGTCCCCACCGTGAACGCGATGCTGGCGACACGGGCGGACCGCAGCCAGCTCGGCACCATCTACGGCCTGTCCACCAGCTTGAGCGCGATCGCCAACGCGGTCGGACCGGCCCTCGGCGCCGCCATCTGCGCGTTCTCGGGCTTCACGCCCGTTTTCGTCACCGTCGCCGTCATACTGGCGGCGGGCACGTGGCTCGTCATGAGCGCGACGCGACAGGTGCGCCTGCACGCGGGCGCTCGCGGCCCCCTGTAGGGCGGCCGCGGCAGGCTACGTTCGCGGCCTCGAGGCCGCGCCCCCATCCAGCGCCGCCTCCAGGCCCGCGAGGCTGCGAAAGCAGATCGAAGGCAGGCCAACAGCGAGCGCCCCGGCCACGTTGGCCTCGGTGTCGTCAACGAACAGGCATTCGCTCGCCGCGAGGCCCAGGCGCTCGAGCGCGTGAGCGTAGATCGCCGGCTCGGGCTTGATGGCACCGACCTCGCAGGAGAAAGTCAGCGTTTCGAACATCTCCAGCCAGGCGAACCCACCCTTGATGTAGCGGTCGATCTCCCAGGGCATGTTCGAGAGGACGGCCAGGCGGTACCCGCGGCCGCCGACGCCGCGGATGGCGTCGAGGACGCGATCGTTGATCGTCGTCCAGCTGACCGTGTCGAGGGCGATCAACTCGCCGATGCGGGCCCTCTGGTCGCGGGAGCCGGCGTCGCTCAGAACCCTCCGCCAGTATTCGGGGCCGTCGAAAGCGCCGCGGTCATAGTCGCCTCGATAGCGCCGATATGCCTCGCGCAGCGAAGGAACATCGACGCCAACGATGGCTGCGGCCTCGTCCATGAACTGCGGGCGCTGCGGATGGCTGATCACGCCCCCGAAGTCGAAGATCACGCAAGCGCAGCGGCCCCTTGTGCCCGGCACCATGGTCCCCCTTCCAAGGGCCTGCACATTATCGAAGCGGGGCCGAGGCGGCAAGAGGCGCGGCGATGGCGCGGTCATGGCGGGAGGCGCCCCTACTTCCGATAGCCGAGCTGCATGATGAACAGCGGCGGCTCGTCCTTTGTCAGCTTCGCCGCGGCTGACATGACGTCCGCCTTCATGTTGTACATGATGATCGAATCGAGGCCCATGGTTGCGGCCGCGAGCGCCGCGTTCTGCGCGCCGAAGGCGGCGGTCGCCGTCGTCGATTCGCGGATCGCCGGCGTGCGCAGGAAGCGCGGCGTCTTTGCATAGTCGTAGGTGAAGAGCAGCATCCCGGGCGACGTCCCGAAGGTCGACGGCACCGCCGCTTGCCGGGAGTCGCCGGATGCAACCTGCTTGAGCAGGTTGCTCTCGGGCACGTAGAGGTAGATGCCTTTCCCGTCCAGGTAGTAGACGTTGATGTAGGCCGTGTCGCCGGAATACGGGATGGTTCGGCCCGCCTTGCTCGCCGACGACACCGCGTCGACCGGCTTGGCCCCATTGGCCGCCCACAGGATCGCAGAAAGATCCGCGAGCGGGATGTCGTGCTTGACCGGTGCCCGGGTGACGCTTCGCGCGTTGATGGCGTCGAACAGGTCCACGCCGGCCCTCGCCCTGGGGGCCGGCAGCTGGATGTCCTGCGCGAAAGCGACGGCCGCCGACAGGATGATCAGCCCGAGGCACGCGTGCTTCTTCTTCATGGTTCCTCCCTCTGCCGCCTCGCTGCGGTGGGCTCGACTCTACACGCGCCGGCGGGGGCGTGCAAAGGGCGCGCGGCGCCTACCTGAAGGACTTGACCTTCGCGAGCTTGCGCTGGAGCACTTCACGGTCGGGCGGGAACTCGTTTCCGTACACGGCAGTTTCCCACGAGCCGTTCATCGGGTTGGGGATGACGAACCATCGCGTTCCCCAGTAGTCCGCGTATCGCTCCGCCAGAGCGACGCGATTCTCCGGTGTGCCCGCCGCGCCGGAGACGAAGTCGCCCAGGTCGTCGCCGACGAGGAGCAGGACCCGGTACCTCGCCGCGACGAAAGCGCGGCGCGACGACTTGTCGGACCTCCACTCGGGCCGTTCCCGGCTCATGAGAACGGTGTCTGTGTCGGCGGGAAGCGCGATACCCAGGCGCGACAGGTTGGCACGAGTCGCTTCCTCCTGGTCGGCAGACCGGTTCGTCACGTAGAAGACCGTGACTCCCCTGCCCTGGGCGTGCCGGATGAAGTCCAGGGAGCCGGGCAGCGCCGCCGCGTCGGCCCGCGCCACCCACTGGGCCCACACTTTCGGATCGAACGGGATGCGGTCGGACACGAGGCGTCCCGCGAAGGGCGAGTTGTCCAGGATCGTTTCGTCGAGGTCGACGATCACGGCCGGCGGCAGGGACCCGAACGATCCGGTCTGCTCGAGCGCCGCGGTCCAGCCCGGGTCGGCAAGCGCGGCGTCGAGCGCCCTGGTCGCCGCCCCATATGTGGAGCGGCAGGCGGCCCAGTGCTCCGCTGAGGTCTGAATCCAAAGCGTCGCGTTCAGGAGCTCGTGCGTGTCGCGCGGCGCAGGCTGCGGCGCCGGCTGCTGTGCGCTTGCGCCCGCGGACGCGAGCACCGCCCAGGCGGCGACCGCCAGGATCGCAGCGCGAACTCTCATCGTTTGCATGTTGCCTCCCGTCCGGCGACAGCGAAACGCCTTCGGGGAGATCCGCCCGCCGGGTCCCGATAGCTTTAGCGGGGGACCGTGCGGGCGTCAATCCCGGCGCGGCTCAGCCCGAGGGCGACATCGATCCCGACCGAGAGCGGTGACCGCCGCTCAGCCGAGGTGGTACTCGGGAGGCAGCTCAGGTTGGGCGGGAGTATCCCTTCCCTTCTGCTCTTCTTCTTTTCGAGAGGCATCTGCGGGTCGCGGTTGATTCCGCTCGGGTCCCGGCGCCGGTCTGGTCGGGACGTCCCACGGCATCACGACTTCGTCAGGCACTGTACCCTCCTGCGAGGGCCTCGGCCTCCTGGTCGGGGTCCGTACGGTTATTGTCGACAATATCCCTGTTGCCCGCAAGTTTCCGAGGGAAATTCCCGCTACTTGACCGCCGCCGCGATCATGGACTTGACGGACATCACCGCGAGGTACGGGCTGGAGAGCACCGCCCTGCCAGTCTTTTCGGCGAGGGCCGCTTCCATCCTCGCCATGGAGCCCTGGGCCAGCACGATGCAGTCCACCCGGTCCGCGATCCTGCGGGCCGCGCGAAGGATCAGCTCGTCGTGCTCCGCGGCCTTTCCGCCGACCAGGGCGTCGTAGGCGCCTTCGGCAAGGCCCTCGACGATGGTGACGGACCTCCCCTGCGCCGCGGCCTGCGACCGGAGAAGCCGGATGGTCGGGTTCAGCGTGGTGGGGAGCGTGGCGAGCACGCCTATCCGCTCGTAGCTTGCGACGGCCTTCGCGGCCATCGGCTCGTCGATCCTCACGATGGGGACACTCACGACCTCCCGGCCGAGCGCGACCACCTCGCCGACGGACGAGCAGGTGTTGAGGATGACGTCCGCGCCCGCGTCGGCCGCGATCTGATAGTACTGCAGCATGCGCCTGATCACGGACTTGCCCACGCCGCCTTCGGCGATCACGTCGCGGATCACGCTGTCATCGAGGATGTTGACGACGCGGCAGCCCGGAAGCTCCCTCGCCAATATGGGCTGGAGAAGGCCGATCAGGCCCTGCCCCGTGAATATGCCAGTGACTGTTGTCATCTCCCGCTCCTCAGATCGGAATAGTACCGTTGTCCCTCGCGTAGGCAAAGGGCCTCATCGGCGCAGATGGCAGGACCTTGCGGCCGCTGTAGAGCGGGTAGTACCTGCCCGGCGGATCGATGCCCACGACGTCGTCACCAATCCACTCGACGGTGAACTCCCGGTCGACGGCCCTCTCGACCGTCGTCTGCCGTCGCAGGGGGAACTTGATCGTGATCCTCTCGCCCTCCCTCGCCGGCCCGAGCCGCATGAAACGCTGATTGACCCAGCTCAGCCGTCTGCCCGTGGTTTCGACTGTCTCGCCGCCCCGCGTACGCGCGACTTCCACGCCTCCAAAGGGGGCCCATTCAGGGATGCGCACCAGCAGGTCCGGGAGATCCATGTTGACGTCCAGGTCGACGCGGCCTTCGTGCGGCATGTGGCTGCTCACGTCGAGCCACCGGGTACCGCGGCTCAGCAGGAGGTTCACGGAGACACGGCCGCGGCTTTCCGTCACGATCGCGCTCCAGGCCGCGTGCAGGCCGCGCGTGCCGGATGCCACGCAGCAGCCCTGGACGTCCATGACGTGGCCCCGCCCCCACGGCCCGTCGTAGACAAAGTCATTGGGCGCCGAGTAGCCGGCGAAGGCTCCGCGCAGCCGCTGCGCGACCTTGTAGAAGGTCTTGCGCCTGGGGATGTCCCTGCTCTTGTCCTGCGATTCGTCGATCCAGGCGATGTCGAGGAGCTGCGCCTCGGTAAGCTGATTGCGCACGAAGCGCTCGATGCAGCCCCAATACTCGTGGTAACCGGCCCGGGCCAGGGTGAGGCCCACGCTGATGGCGTCCACGAGCGAGCAGGTCTCGTGCTCGTATGCCTGGTCCTGCATGTCGCCCGGAGTCCACCCGAAGGCGGTGCACTGCGTGAGCGCCCAGTCGTAGGACTTCTTCACCCAGGCGAGGAGGGACGAATCCCCCGTGAACACGGCAAAGCGGGCGACGGCGTCGAGGGTCCCCATGCGCGTGTGGAAATGCCCGTTGCGGTACTCGAGGGCGCCGTTGAAGCTGCCGTCCCTGTTGAAGACGCCGCTGCGGTGCACGATGTTCGCGACGAAGCTCTCCGCCAGCTCGTAGGCGTCCGCGTTGCCCGTGAACTGATGCCAGCGGATGAGCGGCATCACCTGGCGGCCCCACATGGCCGCAGGGTCCACGGCGAGGCGGGTGTGCACCGCGTCGAACGAGGGCCACCCGTGCTCGGTGTACTCGGAGGCAGGGTAGTACCAGGAGTCCCGCTCCTTTCTCGCGATCCGTCTGAGGGCGGCGCACTGCCTGTCCGAGGCGTCCTTGGCCCTCGGGTCACCGGTGGCCATGTACCAGGTGGTCACGCCGAGCATCACGGCGCGCTGGTCGATCATGCTGGCGCTCTCCTCGAAGCGCGCCTGGTGCTCCGTGATGGTCTCCTGCGTGAACGTGTTCCGCCTGTAGACCAGGCCGTCGGGACGGAAAAACGAAAGAAGGTTGCTCCGGTAGTGCTCCTCGACGTCCAGGCCCTGCGTGGTTCCGGACATGCAGCGCGCCCTTATGAGCGCGTCGATGAGCCGCCCGTGAAGCCCGCAGAACCAGTTGCCGTGGGTCATCCACGCCGGCTTCGCGATGAGGAACCCGCTGAAGAACGGGATATGCTCGTAGTCCTCGTCCGCCAGACCCACCAGCGCGTTCGCGGCGATTCCCGCACGTTCCTCGAGCAGGAGCGTGCCCGGCACCATTCTCTCGGTTGCCATGTGTCCCTCCGTCCCCCTACCGCGGGCGTCTCGCAGCCGCGCGCCGCGGGGCCGCGTTGCCCCTCGAGCCTACCCCTTGAGCGACCCGGCAGTCAGGCCCTCGATGATGTACCGCTGGAGGGCGAGGTAGACGATGAGCACCGGCGCGAGCACCATCATCATGAAGGCGAACACCAGGCCCCACTGGGTCTCGTACTGGGACATGAAGCTGAAGATCTTGAGCATGATCGTCCATTTGCGGCTGTCGGAGATCAGGTAGAAAGGCCCCATAAAGTCGTCCCAGACCGCCGTCGTGACCACGATCGTCACGGTAACGAGAGCGGACACGATGAGGGGCACGATGATGCGGAAGAACAGCCGCGCGTACCCGCAGCCCTCCATCAGCGCGGCCTCGTCCAGCTCGCGGGGCAGCGACTTCATGAACCCCGTGAGCACGAACACGGAAAACGGCAGCACGGTGGCCGTGTAGTAGAGGACGATGCCGGGATACGTGTTGTGGATGCGCAGGTCCATCATGAGCCGGATCGTCGGGACGATCGCGACCGGGGCGATCAGCCCCAGGAAGAAGAGATAGTAGAGGAAGCGAAGGGCCCCGCGCCGTCTCTGGATCACGAACGCGGCCAGCGCCGCGAACACGTCGTCGACGAGGACGACGGCGGCGGCCAGCCCGATGCTGTTGGCGAAGCCGCGCAGGATCCCCGATTCCGACAGCACCTTGCCGTAGTTGCTCCACATCCACTTCGACGGAAGGGAGAGGCCGAAGAGAGCGGCCTCGCGCACGCCCTTGAGCGAATTGAGCGCGATCATGAGGAACGGGACGACCACCGCGACGGCGAGGGCCAGGCAGAGCATCTCGACGAGCGCGGTCAGCAGCCGCAGCCGCTTCACAGCTCGACCTCCCGCTTCCGCAGCCCGTAGAGCAGCGGGAGGCCGATCGCGGCGATCAGCAGGAACAGCATCAGGTTGGCGGCGGTGGCGTACCCGTAGAGACCAAGGCTGAAGTTCGACATGATGTAGGTGTTGATCACCTCGGTCGCGTACCCCGGCCCGCCATTGGTCAGGACGAGGATCATGACGAAGACCTTGAGCGTCCCGATGATCGAGAGCACGAGGTTCACCGTGAACGACGGGGCGAGCAGCGGGAACGTGATGTGCGCGAACCTCCCCCAGGCCCCGGCGCCGTCGAGCGCCGCGCTCTCGTAGAGATCCCCCGGGATCACCTGCAGCCCCGCGAGGTAGATCACCATGGCGAAGCCGCTCGTCCGCCACACGTCGGTCATGATCGTGGCAAACAGGGCGTAGCGTGCGTCGTTGAGCCAGTCGACGGCGAGCGCCCCGAGGCCCGCCCACCGCAGCGTCTGGTTGATGAGCCCGTGGGCCGGCTGGTAGAGGGCCGCGAACAGGTAGCCGATGATGATGGGCGCGATCACGTAGGGCGTAAAGAAGATCGTGCGCAGGACGTTGCGCAGCCGCATGCGCATGTTGAGCGCCAGCGCGAGGACGAGGCCGATCACGTTGCGAAGCACGGTCACGGAGACGGCGAAGACGACGGTGTTGCGGATCGCGGCCACCAGCTTGACGTCGGTGAAGAGCTCCCGGAAGTTCTCGAGCCCGATGAACTTGACGCCGCGCGCGTGGATGTTCCAGTCCGTCAGGCTGTAGTAGAAGCTCGTCACGGTGGGCGTGACGAACATGAGCAGAAA
Organism: uncultured Spirochaetota bacterium; assembly: GCA_963734495.1. Classification (GTDB taxonomy): domain Bacteria; phylum Spirochaetota; class Spirochaetia; order SZUA-6; family CAVTHK01; genus CAVTHK01. Next base: position 156,226 of record CAVTHK010000016.1, on the reverse strand, counting down.
GACGAACGCCGCCGGGAAAGCGAATGCGAGAGGGTAGTCGGTGTGTCTCACGGGTCGGGCCTGGCCCTGTCCTCGAGCAGCTCGGAGGGGCGGCGCGCGGCCGCCCCTCACGGTCTTCCTAGAAGCCGGGCAGCTGCCTGGCCTTGCCCGTGCGGCGATAGTTCTCGTCGAGCACCTTGAGCGCGTTGTCGACGTCGCCGTCGATAAAGAGCTGCTGCAGGATCTTGGGATAGTCGGGGAACGACGAGGTGATCCTGTTCTGCAGGTTGATCTTCGCCTTTCCCTCTTTCGCCAGTTTCAGCACCTGTTCCTGGGCGGGCAGGAGAACGCTGGCGGCCTCCTTGAAAATGGGAATGCCGGGATTGACCTTGTACCAGATGTCGAGGGAGTCTTTTTCCGTCATGAAGCGCACCAGATCAGTCGACACGGAGGCGTTCGGCTTGTCGCGGGGGACCATGATCTGTCCGCCGGGCGACAGGCACGCGATGCCCGGCGAGCTTTCGCCCGGGATCGGGAACCAGCCGACCTTGTTGTTGACGAAGTCCGGGCCGAACTTCTGCTGCAGCAGCGGCAGCACGCCCGGTGAGCTGAAAGATCATCGCGACCTTGCCCTGCCCGAACATGTCCTGCTGCTCGTCGTAGGTTCCGGCGAGCACGTTGTCCTGGTAGTAGCCGAGGGTCTTGAGCTGGACCTGGCGCTGCAGCACCTGCTTGAACGCGGGGATCTCGGTGAAGCGGAGCTGGTTCACCGTGAGCTTCGCGACGCCGTCGTCGCCGATCGCCGGGTCGACCCACGTCACCCAGCTCGCGAGGGAGTAGACCTGGGGAGGCCAACCGGTCTTGACGGCCTCGTAGATGGGGGTGATCCCCGCCGCCTTGACCTTGTTGCAGATCTCCAGGAGCTCAGCGTAGCTCTGGGGCTCCTTCGCGCCGATCCTGGCGAAGATATCCTTGTTGTAGTACACGCCAAAGCTGTTCGTCGCGCCCCACGGGATGCCGTAGATCTTCCCGTCCGCCTGCCTGGCGAAGTTGCGGCTGGAGTCGACGAGCCGGTCCAGGATCTTGTCGCTGGTCCACTCGTACAGCGTTTCCTCGGCGCGGAACTTGGTGTTCTGCTTGGGGCCGGGGTCCATCTCGAAGAGGTCCGGGTAGTCCTTGGTCGCGAAACGGGTCATCAGGAGCTGCCCGTACTCCTCGCCCGACGGCAAGGCCTGGATTTCGACGGTGTTGCCGGTCCTGGACTTGAAGAGAGCGAAGATCTGCTCATATGCCGCCGGCAGCGTCGTGTTCTTTCGCACGAACGTGATCGTGACCGGTCCCTTGCGCGCGCGTTCGACGCCGCCTTCGGCCCACGTCCCCGCGGCGCAGAACGCCGCGAGCACCAAAAGGGCAACAACCCGCTTGTTCATCAGCACGCTCCTCTGCGCTCCGCGCCGTGCGCCCGGCCTCGACGCGTGCCGAGAGTCTAGTTGCCGCGGAATCCGCTGTCAAGGTTGACCGCCGTGACTACGGGTCTCGCTTTGCGCGCCCGCGTGCGATAGACTTGGACGCAGGATGAGAACAAGGTCCTTCCTGCCGCTCCTGGCCGCCGCGGCGGCGATCGCGGGCCTCGCACGCTGCGCCGTGGGCATCCCCGAGCTGCTCGGCTCGAGCGGCGCGGACCGCTACACGTATATCGTGAAGTACTCCCTGACCGGCACCACCGGGCTGTCCGCAAACGTGATCTACACCACCGACGAGACGGGCGCGTTCACTGCGCCGTCCGCGGTCACCGCTCCGTGGTCGGTCGAGCTGCCGCGGATGACCTACGACTACACCCTGCCCTTGTTCACGCCGGCCTTGAACGCGACGGCCAGCCTGAACAACGGGGAGAGCCTCACGGTCACCATCTCATGGAAGGACTACGGGGTGGACTTCGCCGAGCGGGTGCTGGCCGAGAGGACGGTGGCCATAACGACCAGCGGGCCCGCCCCGCAGGACTTGACGGTGTACGCGCCGGAGTTGCCCCGGTAGCCGCGGGCAGGCTAAGCTCACAAGCAGTCTCTCATGAGGAGGGCCACGTGAAGGGCTTGATCCGGCAGCAGGAGGGCTTCCCGCGCGGGTACACGGCGATCTGCGCGATCGGCCGCAAGCACAAGGAAATCGGGATGGACTTCGGCATCCTCAAGCTCGCGGCGGGCGAGAAGCGCGAGCTCGGCCCCGGCCGCGAGCGGGCCTTCACTCTGCTCGGGGGCTCTGCGGCTCTCGAGTGGGACGGCAGGAGCGCGAGCATCGCGCGGTCCTCCGTGTTCGACGAATCGCCCTGGTGCCTGCACGTGCCGGCGGCAGTGGCCGTGACCGTCAGCGGCCGGGAAGGCGGCGCCGAGATTGCCGTCGCGGCGGCGGACAACGATCGGGCCTTCGAGCCGAAGCTCTACACGCCGGCCGAGTGCCGCTCGGAGGAGCGCGGCAAGGGGACGATGCGCGAGACTTCCACGCGCATCGTGCGCACGGTCGTCGACGACACGAACGCCCCGTTGGCCAACCTGGTGGTCGGCGAAGCGGTGAGCTTTCCCGGCAAATGGTCGAGCTACCCCCCTCACCATCACCCGCAGCCCGAGGTCTACCACTACCGCACGCTTCCCGACCACGGCTTCGGCCTGGCAGCTCTCGGGACCGAAGCGTGCCAGGTCCGCAACCTCGACACGCTCCTCATCCCCCCCGGGCTCGACCATCCGCAGGTGGCAGCGCCCGGCTACGCCCTGTACTACCTGTGGGTGATCCGCCACCTCGACGGGCAGCGCTACGGGACACCGGAGTTCACGAGAGAGCACGCCTGGGTGATGGACCCGAAGGCGAAGATCTGGCCGTAGCGCGCCGGCGGGCCGCCCTGCTCCCCCGTCCGCGCTATCCCTTGGTAGCGCCGGCGGTCAGGCCGCTGATGAAGTACCTCTGCAGGACGAAGAAGATCGTCACGATGGGAAAGGTCATGAGCACCGACGCGGCCATCAGGCCGCCCCAGTCGACCGTGAACTCGAAGACGAACTCCGCCAGGCCGATGGGCAGCGTCATGACGCTCTTGTCGGTGGCGAACACGAGCGCAAAGATGAACTCGTTCCAGCTCGTAATGAAGTTGTAGATCCCCGTCGCCACGATCCCCGGGATGGACACCGGCAGGACGATGTAGAGAAGGCTCTGGAGCCTCGTAGCATCCGTCGATCGTCGCGGCCTCTTCGATCGAGCCCGAGATCGAATAGAAGTAGTTGGTCATCATCCAGACGCTCAACGGGATGGTGAAGACCAGGTAGACCAGGATCAGCCCGAGGTAGGTGTTGACGAGGCCGACGGTGCGCAGCGTCAGAAACAGCGGAACCATCATCGCGGCCGTCGGGATCATCTGGCTCGAGAGCACTCCGTTGAGGAGGAAGCTCCGGCCGCGGAATCGGAAGCGCGCGAACCCGTAGCCGCTGACGCATGGCGATGACGAGCGCGAGCGACGTGGCGCCTGTCGGCGATTACGAGGGAGTTCACGAAGTACCGGGGGATGTTGCTATTGACGAAGACGTTGCGGTAGTTGCTCGAGACGTGTACTCGGAGGGAAAGAAGGTCGGCGGGCACAGTCTGCAGCTCGCGCTCGGTCTTGACCGACGTCATGACCATCCAGAAGAACGGGAACAGGCTGTAGGCGATCACCAGCAGCGAGAAAGACGCATCAGCGCGGATCCGAGCGAGGATCTTCTTCATTCCGTGTCTCCGTCGCGGGCCGAACGACTTGAGGTAGATGGCGATGAGCACCGCGAGCACGGCGAAGAGGAACACCGATTCCGCGGCCGCGACGTTCAGATGGAAGTACTGGAACGCCTGGCGGTAGATGTGGATCGGCAGCACGAGCGACAGGTCCGCAGGCCCTCCGCGGGTCATCGTGTAGATGATCGTGATGCCGTTGAAGCCCCAGATCGTCAGCAGGATGAGCAGCGAGAAGAGGACGTTGCGCAGGAACGGCAGCGTGATGTAGCGCGTCTTCTGCACCACGTTCGTGCCGTCCATCGTCGCCGCCTCGTAGAGCTCCTGGTCGATCGCCTGCAGCCCGGCGAGAACCATGACGGCCACAAAGGGGAACATCTTCCAGACGTTGACGAACGCGAGGGCGAGGATGACCGTCTGCGGCGTCGAGAGCAGCCCCATCTTGACGAGGATGCCCGAGCTTGTTCATCACCAGCGCGACGACGCCGAAGCGCGGGATGGTACATCCACGCCCAGGTGGTCGCCGCGACGGAGGCGGGGACCACCCACGGGATCAGGATGGCGCTGCGGAAGAACGCCTTGCCCTTGAGCTTCTGGTTCGACCAGGATCGCCGTCAACGTCCCGAGAACGATCTGGAAGACGACGGACACACCGACGTAGATGGTCGTCACCAGAGCCGACGCCCAGATGCTGGCGATCGGTCAGCACCTCGGCGTATTGCTTGAATCCGACGTAGTTTCCCTCCTGGTCGGTCAGGCTGAGCCGGATGTTGGAGATCAGCGGAAAGAGGATGAACAGCAGCAGGAAGACCGGGACGGGCATCGTGAAGAGCCATGCCCGGGATCTGCTGCCCGTCCGCTTGCAGAGGCCTTTCCGCAATGGTCTGCCTCGCTACGAGGCAGGCGGCGGGCCGCGGGATACGCGGCCCCGCCGCTGCACGGTCGACTACTGCTGCATCAGCTTCGTTCATCTCGGCGGCGATGATGTTCATCGCCTCCTGGGGCGTCTTCTGTCCCAGCAGACATCGTCTGCGCGTTCTTCTGGATCGATGCCCGTCATCTTGCGGCCAGTTGGTGACCTGGATCGGGAACGGGTGCGAGTACTTGCATGTTCTCGATGAAGGTCTTGATAGTCAGGATTCTGGAACCGCGCCGCCTTCATCGCGGACTTCCGGGCGGGGAACATGTCCGTGAGGACCGCCATGTTCTCCGGCTCGGCGATGAAGCTCACGAACTTCCACGTGGCGTGCGGCATTCTTTGTGGCCTTGGGAACGATCAGCGACCACCCGCCGAGGTTCGTGGCGGGGTCCCGGCCCTTGACCTTCGGCCAGACGCCAAAGCCCAGCTCCAGGTTGGGGCTCGCCTTGCGCACAGGCGCGATGTTGTAGATCCCCGTGAGGTACATCGCGACCACGTCCTGCGCGAAGAGCGGCATGATCGTATTCCCGTCGTCCTGGAGAGCGGAGTCCTGGGCGATCGTGTACTTCGTGAAGAGGTCGCCCCAGAAAGTCGCGCCGGCAACGGCCGGCGGCTGGTTGATGGTGACCGTCTTGAAGTCGCTGGAGATGTACTCGCCGCCGTGGCCCCAGATCATCGTGGAGAAGTAGGCCATGAAGTTGTTGGTCTCGCCGCCGCCCACCAGGCCCCACCCGAACTGCTTCTTGTCGCCCGCCTTCTTCGTGAGCTTCTGGCGCGTAGGTCAGGACGTCGTCCCAGGTCACCGGCGGCTTGTCGGGATCGAGCCCCGCCTCGCGGAAAAGCTTCCTGTTGTAGATGAAGCCCGTCGGAGCTGGCCCGATACGGCATCCCCTACGTCTTGCCGTCGTACTGCGACGTGGTCCAGTTGGCCGGCATAGAAATCGGACACGTCCAGCTTGGATTCCTTGATGTACGAGTCGAGCGCGAGCAGGCCGCCCGTCTTGGCAAAGGAGATGTTCCACGACTACGGAGACGTCCGCCACGTCGAATCCCGAGCCGGACTGGATGGCCACAAGGATCTTGTTCTCGAGGCCCTGCCCCACGGTCTGCTGAATTTCGACCTTTATGTTGGGGTTTTTCTCCTGGAACTTCTTGACCAGATCCGCGTCGCCAGGGCCGCCGCGGACAGCCGGGCTGTCCCAGTTCGGAGACCACCAGATGACGGTCCCGCTGGGGCTCGTGCTCGAACCTGTCGCCTCCTTGCCTCCGCTGGCGAATGTCAAGCCGGCGATCAACAGAAACAACAACGACGCGACCAATGCCGTGCGTCCCTTCATGATAACCTCCGTTCCCACACTGCTGCAGGCGAGCGCATTCGGCATCCTTGCCCGCGCTCCCGCTGTCAACGACTATCTTCGGACGGCCGATCACTCCTCGGGGACCGCGTTCGCCTCGGCGACCTGCTTGTACCAGAGACCGCTCCTCTTCGGGATGCGCGCCTGCGTCGCATAGTTCGTCTTCACGATGCCGAACAGCTTCGAGGTCCCGTGCTCCCATTCGAAGTTGTCCATGAGGGTCCACACGAAGTAGCCCCGCAGCCGGACGCCGTCGCTGAATCGCGAGATGGACCTGGGCGAAGTGACGCCTCAGGTAGTCGATGCGGTCGCGATCGTCGACGATCCCGTCCGCGACGACGGCGTCCCTGAATGCGGCGCCGCCCTCGGTGATGTAGATCTCGGGGCTGCCGTAGTCCCGGTCGATCCGGGTGAGCAGGTCGTACAGCCCCTCTGGGTAGATCTCCCAACCCGTATCGGTGACCGTGGCGCCCTTCGGGACCGGCCGCTCGAACTCCAGCGGCGGGACGCCGCCGCGCGAGACCAGCGCCCGGGTGTAGAAGTTGACGCCGAGAAAGTCCACCTTGGCGGAAGAGAGAAGCCCTCGATCGGCCTCGTCCACGCCTGCGAGCACGCCCCTGGCGCGGTAGTGGTCGAGCATGTCTGCCGGGTACCACCCGCGGAACACGGGATCGAGGAACCAGCGGTTGAGGTAGCCGTCGGCGCGGCGCGCAGCCTCTTCGTCGCCGCCGCTCCGCGGGTAGCACGGTCTCAGGTTCAGGGTGATGCCGATCTTGCCCGGAGCTCGCGAAGTCGCGGCGGAAGAGGCGCACGACCCTCGCGTGCGCGACCATCAGCGTATGCGACACGCGAACCGCGGTCGGAAAATCCGTCTTGCCAGGGGCGTGTCTCCCCTCGAAGTTCCCGGAGAACGCGACGACGAAAGGCTCGTTGAGCGTGATCCAGAACCCTACCCGGTCTCCCAACGCCCTGAACACGGCGCCGGCGTAGTCGACGAAATGGTCTGCGGTTTCCCGATTCTCCCAGCCGCCACGGTCCTGAAGGCTCTGGGGAAGGTCCCAGTGATAGAGCGTGATCGCCGGCGTGATGCCCGCGGCCAGCAACTCGTCCACGAGCCGGCTGTAGAAGTCCAGTCCCGCCTGATTCGGCCGGCCGCTGCCGGCGGGAAAGATCCGCGACCAGGCGATCGAGAAGCGATAGCCGCGGAGAGCCGAGGCGCTTCATAAGCGCCACGTCCTCCCGGTACCGGTGGTAGTGGTCGCAGGCGACGTCGCCGGTCTCCCCGTTGCCAGACCTTGCCCGGGCGTGCGGCAGAAGCGATCCCAGATCGTCTCGCCGCGACCGTCCTCGCGGACAGCCCCCTCGATCTGATATGCGGCAGTCGCCGCTCCCCACACGAAGCCCTCGGGAAAACGAAGCATGGTCCTCCCTTCCTCGGTCGATCATCTCCCGAAGGAAACGGAAATCTCCGAAGGAAACGTCGGGCGGCGCCACGTGGTCTGCGGTCGGGATGCAGCGGGCCCGCGCGATCTGAAGAGCGCACCTTGGCGGCCAGCCCTTCGCGCGCGACTCGCCTCCGGCCCTCGCGAACCGGCGGGTCTTGTCCGCGCCGCCAACTGCTGGCATACTGTCTGAAAAGCGGCGGGGCTGTGCTAGTCTGCACACGAAGAAACAGCGGATATTGAGGTGAAGACCGTGAAGGTGCTGTTCATCGGCGGGACTGGAAACATCTCTACGTCATGCACGAAAGAGGCTCTCGCGCGGGGATTTGAGGTGCACCATCTGAACCGCGGCATGACGCCATCGCCATTCGGTGATCGCGTCACAGTCCACCGGGCAGATATCAAGGACCGGAGCTCGGTGAAGGACGCGTTACGTGGGCAGCGCTTCGATGTCGTCGTCGATTGGCTTGTCTGGAACAAGGATGATATCGAAGCGGACATTCAGATGTTCCAGGGATGCCACGAGCCAGTACGTCTTTATCAGCTCGGCTTCCGTTTACCACAAGCCGCCGCGGCACTACATGATCACTGAGTCTCGAGCTGGCTCTACAATCCGTACTGGCCAATGTCTCAACGCAAGACCGAGTGCGAACAACGACTGCGAGAAGCTTACACGCGCGATGGTTTTCCGATGACCATAGTCCGGCCCTCGCATACCTACAGCGACGGGTGGTTCCCCTCGACCTTCGGCAAAGGGATTCACCGTGCCGCAGCGAATGCTCGACGGCAAGGAAATCATCGTTCACGGCGACGGGACCTCGCTATGGACCTTGACCCACTCCGACGATTTCGCGCCGGGACTTCGTCGGCCTTCTCGGAAATCCTGACGCGATTGGCGAAACCTTTCACATAACCACCGATGAGGTAGTTACCTGGAACCAGGTCCACTATCATATGGCCGCCGCGCTTGGTGTTACTCCGAAGATCGTTCACATTCCATCGGACGTCATCTATCGCTACTTCCCCGATAGCCGGCGTAGGGCTGATGGGTGATCGTGCATACAGTCTGGCCTTCGACAATACGAAGATCAAACGCTTCGTGCCGGGCTTTCAGTGCAGGATTCCCTTTCACGAGGGAATGAGACGGTCCGTTGCCTGGTGGCAAGCTCATCCTGAGCTTCCGCGTGTCGAGGAGAAAGTCGAGAGAGACATCGAATCCATGCTCCAGAAGTGGTCTGCCTTGAAGTAACGTCCGGCTGGCTGACGGTTGCCCTGCCGCGAAGAGGATCGTCGCTCGCTCGCCGCGCTCCTCCCCCCGGACCCCCGCGGGTGCCCACGGCGGCGGAGGCTATCCCGCGGCCGCAGCCGGCGGCGTGACCACGACCACGTCGCTCTCCTCCAGGCGCCTGCGGAACTCGGGGTCCATCGCCTCGCTCACGACCACGTCAATGTCGTCGAGGCAGGCGAACTGCGCGAAGGAGTCGCGGCCGAGCTTGCTGCCGTCGCAAAGCAGGATCACCTGCTTGGCTGCGGCGATCATCGCCTTCTTGATCTCGGCGTGGCTGATGTCGGGCGTGGACGCGCCCTTTTCGTGCGTGAGCCCGTTGGTGCCCATGAACGCTTTGTCGACGGTGATCCCCTGCAGCACGTTGCGCCCCGCCAGGCCCACCGTGCACTGGAACCCCTTGCGCACGATGCCGCCGATGACGATGAGCTGAATCGACTCCATCTTCTCGAGCTCGAGGGCGATCCTGAGGCTGTTCGTCACGACGACGAGGTTGCGCCGGTCCGCAAGAGCTCTCGCCAGCTCCAGCGTGGTGGTGCCTGAGTCGATGAGGACCGTGTCCCCCTCCTCGACCATCGCGGCCGCGAGGCGGCCGATCTCCCTCTTGGCCTCGACGTTCCGCTCCCCGAGCTGGGTCGACTGCAGCTCGAAGGCCGTCTGCGACCGCACCATCGCGCCGCCGTGCGTGCGCGTCACCAGGCGCGCCTCGGAGAGCTCGCGCAGGTCGTTGCGGATGGTCGCGCTGGACACCTGGAAACAGTTAACGAGCTCGGCTACGGAAGCCTGCCTGTGCTGCTCGATGTAGTCGACGATCTTGAGCTTCCGCTGTTCCGCGAAGACGACCTCGGCCATGCTTCCCACCCCCTCCGGCCCGCGGCGCCGGCGCTCACGATTTCCACTTCGGATTGTCGACGATCTCGGCCCTGCCGTTCCGCTCGACGATCAGCTTGCGGAAGCCCCGGGTCTCGATCGTGCCGTAGTCGTGGCCGGCGTCGCCGCGGAAGGCGAAGAACGTAACGAGAGGCTCCGCCGGCGACACGTTGACGCTGCGGTGCGCGTAGCGGGGCGGGATGTAGACCGCGACGCCGGGCCTGAACTCCTGCGCCTCCCAGGCGCCCTCGGGGCTCTCCATCAGCATGTAGCCGTGGCCCCGCAGGCAGTAGTAGACCTCGGCCGTCGCCAGCACGGTGTGGAAGTGCCCCTTGGTCATGAAGTACTCGCCGCCGACCTTGCCGGGGTACGTGATGCTGGTCCCGAAAGCCACCTCGCCCGCCTCCTCCGGCCGCCCCATGTCGTAGAACTCGTAGACCAGGGGATCGCCGCCGGCGACGGCGGCGTCGAACGCGCGGCCGTCGGCGAACATGCCCTTCATCGCCGAAAGCTTCCTGCGGATCGAAGGCTTGTCCGGCGACAGGCCGCTCGCGAGATCGAAGCGGACCCCCATCGACAGGAGTGGATTGTTGCTGCCCGGCATGCTGCTCTCCTCTATCGCGAGCGGGACTCGGCGGCGATTCTGCTCAGCGCCTCGAACCCCAGGCCGCTCGTGGGGATGTCGATGTGAAAGACCTCCGAGATCACGCGCGTCCACCCGTGCACGAAGTAGGTCCAGCCGTCCTCGATCGTGAGGCGCCGCTCCGCCTTCTGCGCCGCCGCCTGCTCGAGGAAGACCAGCTTTCCGCGGTAATTGAACTCCCACACCAGGCCGTTTTCGGGAAAGCGCGCCCGGTCCGTGAGCGGAGACCCGGGTGAGTCCTTGCCCAGCCCCGTGGCGTTCACCACGAGGCTCCCGGCCGCGAGGCGGCCGACGGCCTCGTCGTTGATCTCGGGCCGCGGCGCGTGGATGTACTCGACCGGGATGCCGGGGTTGACCCTGTCGTGGACCGCGCGCATGGCGGCGAGCCTCGGCTCGCTGCGGTTCGTCACCACGATGCGCCGCGGCCGATCCGCCTGCGAGCGCCGGCTCATGAGGTAGGTCGTGAGCGCCAGCGACGACCCGCCGGCCCCGAGGATGCACACCTCGCCGCGACTGCGGCTCCAGTACCCCGGCTCGACGAATGCCTCGAGCGAGAGCCCGCTCGTCTCGGGGTCCTTCGCGTGGCCCCACAGCCGGCCGTCCCGCTTGGAGATGCAGCTGATTTCGCCCAGAAGCTGCGCGTGATGGTCCAGATCGTCGAAGAGGTCGCGCGCGGCGGCGAGGAGATCGATCTTGTGGGTCGTCACGAGTGCGCCGAGAGCGCGAGGGTCCTCCTTGATGCGCGCCACGACGCCGCGGTAGACGGCGGGATCGTCGTGCACCTTGCAGTCGATCCCCGCGATGGCCGCGTCCAGCCGCAGGTGCGCGGCCCACCGGGGGAAGACCTTCATTATGGAGGATTGGGAAGTGCTGACCCCGACAAAATAGAAGTTTGGCGCCCCGTTCGCACCCGAGCTGCCCATGGCGTCACTCCTTCGCGAAGGCATCGACCGCGGCCACGAGCCGGCTGTACCGCGCGAGCCGGTCGCGGTAATGGCCGCGGGCCGCGGCCTGCGGGACGAAGCGCGCGCCCGTCCCGACCCACGCCGCGGCCACGGCTTCGAGGCTCGCGGCGAGCCCCGCCGCGCGCGCCGCCACCATCGCGGCCCCCATCGGCGCCCCGACGGACCCGGAGATCTGCACGACCGGCGCCCCGACGACCGTGGCCTTGATCTCGTTCCACAGCGCGCTCTTCTCGCCGCCGCCGGTCACGCGCACTTCGCTCGCGCGCTCCCGCGGGTAGAGCTGCTCGAGGATGCCGGCGTAGAGGCCGTACTCCAGGGCGACGCTGTCGAGGATCGCCCGATACAGGTGGCCGAGCGAGCACTTCCAGCTCAGGTCCGCGAAGGCGCCGCGCATGCGCGGGCTTCCGGGGCAGACGCGCCCTTCCATGTGCGGCACGAAGAGCGGCACCTCGGAGAGCTCGACGCCGCGCGCGAGATCCTCGAGCTCGGCGAACCCGGCGCCGCGCGCCACTTGGGTGCGGAACCACTCCAGGTTCATGCCGCCGCCGTTGATGTACGCATACGGGTGCCAGAGGCCGGGGACTGCCGACCTCCCCACGCCGAGCACCCCCGTCGGGTCCGGCCGGAACTCGCGCGTCGTGCCGGCGAACACACTGGCGGTGCCGGCGACGTCGATGCACACCCCTGCTGCCGTCGCGCCGCAGGCGAGGAACGACGCCGCGGTGTCGCCGCAGCCGGCCGCCACCGGCGTCCCCTGCGCGAGGCCGCTCGCGCGCGCCATCTCCGCCGTGACGGTGCCGACGACCTCGGCGGGATCCGCGATCCGCGGGAGCTTCGCCGCGTCCAGGCCGAAGCGGCGGCAGAGGCCCTGGTCCCACTCCCGCGCACGGTTGTCCGCGAAGCCCGAGAAGTGCAGGTAGGTGTGGTCGATGAACGCGCGGTCGCCCGGCGAGGCCGCAGAGCCGCATCGCGGCGTAGCCGCCGGGCTGCACGAACGCGGCGATCCTGCGGTAGACCTCCGGGTGCTCGTGCTTCCACCACAGTTTCTTCGGCCCGTGATTGATGGAGGGCGCATTGCCCGTCTTCGCGAGAATGTCGGGGCCGGCTTCAGCCTTCATTTTCTCCATGTAGGGCGCCGCAGCGCGTGTCCAGCCAGGAGTCGTATGGCGTCACCGCCAGGCCGTCGCGGCCCGCGCCGATGATCCCCGCCATCTGCCCGTCGATCGCGATCGCGGCGACGCGGACCGATCCCGCCTTTGCCAGGCACTCACGAACCGTGTCGCACACGCTCGCGACCTGACGCTCCGGGTCCTCCTCGACGACGCCGGGACCCGGGCGCCTGAGATCGGACGCGACGAACGCCTCGGCGACGACCCTCCCATCCGCGGCGATCAGGGCCGCCTTCGTGCCCTGAGTTCCGATGTCGATGCCGATCACGCCGTCCATGGAGCCCGCCCTCCGCGCGCACCTTCTCTACGCACTACGACCAGACCACCCCGTGCCGCAGCCCCGTCCCCGCGATGACGTTCTCGTAGGCTTCGGCCACGTCCTCCAGCGCGATAGGCGTTCGTCATCAGGTCGTCGACCGGGATCAGGCCGGCGGCGATCAACGCGAGCACGCGCCTGTACTGCGCGAGGCTCTGGCGCGTGGTGCCCGTGACCGTGAGCTGCTTGTAGTGGATGTGGTTGGTGTTGAGGCTTACGTTCTCGCTGCCGGCGGGAAGGCCGCCGAAGAAGATGATCCGGCCGTTGAGCCCCGCGAGCTCGAAGGCCTGCCGCTGCGCCGAGGCCGCGGAGCAGGCCGTGATGCAGACGTCGACCCCGCGGCCGCCGGTGATCCCGGCGATGCGGCCCTCCAGGCCCTCCGAGCCGAGAGTCATGACCCGCGGCTCCTTCGAGCGGCAGAGGGCGAGGCGCTCCTCGCTCAGGTCGGTGATGATCACACGGGCAGCGCCCGCCATCAGGTGCACGCGGGCGTGCATCAGGCCGATCGGGCCGGCGCCGATGACGAGCACCGTGTCGCCCGGCTTGAGGGCGCACCGCTCGAAGCTGTTGTAGACGCACGAGAGGGGCTCGGCGAGCGCGGCGGCCGCGAAGGAGACGCTGTCGGGGATCGGCGTGACGTTTCCCTGGGCCACGGCCGCGGCCGGGATGCGCATGAGCTCGGCGAAGCCGCCGTGCAGCGTGACGCCGAGCGCCTCGGAGCTGCGGCACATCTGCGTGTTGCCGCTCGCGCAGATGTCGCACGTGCCGCAGCCCATGTTCGGGGCCACGGCCACCCGCATGCCGGCGCTGTAGCCGCCGACGTTCGCCCCCACCCGCTCGATCACGCCGCTGATCTCGTGGCCGGGGACGAGCGGCGTCGCGGCCGACGCCGCCTTGGAGCCGTGGCGGTACATCCGGATGTCGGTGCCGCAGACGTGGGAAGCGCGCACGCGGAGCAGGATCTCGTCCGGTCCGATCTCCGGCTGCGGAACCTCCTCGACGCGCAGGTCGCCGGGCCCGCGGAGCAGCGCCGCCTTCAACGCGAGACCTCGTCGAGCCTCACGGCCCTCTTTTCCGCGATCGACCTGTTGCCGGCGTTCACCACCGCGACCGCCATCTTTCCGTCGTAGCCCGTGACCTCGGGCTCCGACCCCTCGAGCACCGAGCGGACGAACGCCTCGGCCTCGGCGCGGTAGGCCTGCTCGAAGAGGCTCCTCCAGCTGCTCACGGCGGGCATCGCGACGCCGCGGCCCTTGGTGACCGACGTCACCGAGCCGTCGGCGATGTCGCCCGCCCGGATGACGCCGGCCGTGCCGAGCACCTCGACGCGCGCGTCGTAGCCGTAGCCGACGGAGGCGGCGCCGTCGATGCAGCCGAGCGCCCCGCTCGCGAACCGCGCGGTCAGGACGAACGTGTCGTAGAAATCGGGGAACTCCGTCCTGGCGTCGGGGCAGCGGTAGTTGCCCGCGATCGCGCTCACCTCCTCGACGTCGCTCGCCGCGTACCAGCGCAGCGTGTCGATGTCGTGGCTGTTGACCTCGGCGAGGACGCCGTTGCTCTTCCGCAGGTCGAGCATCCAGCGCTGCGGCACGCTCGGCCCCCTGGTCATGGACTTGACGAGCACGACGTCGCCGATCTCGCCCGCGTCGAGCCGGCGCTTGACGTCGCGGAGGCCGCGGTCGAAGCGGCGCATGAAGCCGATCTGCAGCCTGACCTTTGCCGACCTGCAGGCCGCGATCATCTCGTCGCACTCCGCCACGTTCATCGCCATCGGCTTCTCGCAGAAGACGTGCTTGCCCGCCCTGCGCGGCCGCGATCACGATTTCGCGGTGGAGCACCGTGGGGGCGACGACGACCACGGCGTCGACGTCGCGGGACGCGAGCGCCGCCGCGATAGTCCGGGTAGCCCGTCGCCACCTCCAGCTCCTTGCAGGCGGCCGCGAGCGCCTCGCCCGCCGGATCCACAAGCGCGACGAGCTGCGCCCCGCGGACTCCGGAGGCGTAATTGCGCGCGTGGATCATCCCGGCGCGACCCGCGCCGATCACGCAGATGCCCAGTTTGCCGTTTCGCATATCCGCCGCGATTATGGCGTCGAATCCTCTGCGCGTCAACAGAAACGACGGTCAATCACGATCATTCGTGAACGAACGAAAGCTAAGCGGATTGTGATTGACATGCGGCAACAGGCATTGATAATGAGATCGGCGGCCGATCCGTCGGCCCTCCGGCCCGACGTCCGGTGGAGGTGAGAGATGAAGGCGAAGATCGCTCCGGTGTACTTTGGCGCGACGGCGAGCAAGGAGTTCGCGACGCAGCTCGGCGTCCTGCAGCGGTTGCTCGGCGAAGAGGCGGAGCTCCTCGCCCCGCGGCCCCTGGGCGCGTCGACCGAAGGGGCCGACGCCGTCGTCGTCCCGGAGATGCTGGGCGAGGCCTATCGCAGGCTCGCGGACTTCCGCTCCATCCGCGTCCCCATCCTCGTCGTGACCTCGGAGTTCGGCACCGTCTCGATGTGGGACTGGGAGATCAACAGCTACCTCCGCTCGAAAGGCGTCGAGGTGCTCGCCCCTTACAACCTCGCAGCAGACGAAGACGCTCTGCAAGGCGCTCGCGGTCAAGCGAGACCTTGCCAAGAGCCGCCTTCTGGTCTTCCAGGACAATCCAGGTCGAAGGCTTCCAGGCCAGCATCTTCAAGCGCTTCTACTGGTGGGAGCAGGAGTGCACGCAGCGGATGCTCGAGAAGTTCGGCATCTCCATAGAGCGGCGCAGCTTCAAGAAGCTCGGCGCGGACGCGCAGGCGATCCCGGACGCGGAGGCGGAAAAGGCCTGGGCCCAATGGAAATCGAAGGTGAAGATCGGCCAGATGCCCCACAAAAGCGTGCTGAGCGCCGTCAAGGTCTACCTCGCGGTGACAAAGGAGATCGGCGGCGACGAAGGCGTAGTCGCGGTCGGGATAAACTGCCTCAACGAGTCGCATTTTTCAGACACGACACCCTGCCTCGCGTGGAACATGCTCTACGAGGAGCGCGGCCTGATGTGGGGCTGCGAAGGCGACACCGTCTCGATGCTCACCAAGCACGTGCTGCACAAGACCCTCGGCATCCCGCTGATGATGACGAACCTCTACCCCTTCCTCATGGGTCAGGCCGCGCTCAAGCACGAGAAGATCCCCGACTTCCCGCCCGTGCGCCGCGGAGCCCGAGAACCATATCCTCGCGGCCCACTGCGGGTACCTCGGGGTGCTTCCCCGCTCGTTCTCCGTCGAGTGGACGCTGAAGCGCAAAGTCCTCGGCATCGTCAACGAGAACGCCACTGCGATCGATGCGCGGATGGCCGAAGGCGACGTGACGCTCGCCAAGCTCGAGTCCACTTTCGACAAGGCCTCCGTGACCGAGGCGGCTCTCGTCGGGTACGCGCAGTTCAAGGACTCCGACTGCCTCAACGGCGCGGTCATCCGCGTGCCCGACGGCAGGCGCCTCATGGACAGGCTCGCGTCGCACCACTACATCCTCGCCAAGGGGCACCATCGCGGCGACATCGAGCTCGTCGGCAAGGTGCTCGGCTTCGCGGTCGAGGCGCTGTAGGCGATGGCGAGGCGCGTCGCCCTCAGCGGCAGGCAGATCCTGATCGACGGCAAGCCGTGCTTCCTGCGATCGGGCGAGATGCACTACTTCCGCATGGCGCGCGGCGACTGGTCCGCGCGCATCGCCGCGGCCAGGGACGGTGGGCTCAACTGCCTTGCGTCGTACATCCCGTGGCAGTGGCACGAGCCCGAAGAGGGCGCCTTCGATTTCAAAGGCGATCGAGTCCCGGAGCGGGACCTCGGCGCCTTTCTCGATCTCGTCAAGAAGCAGGGCCTCTGGTTCTTCGCGCGCATAGGCCCGTACGTGAACGCCGAGCTCGCGCGCGGCGGCCATCCGTTGTGGCTCTACGAAAGGCACCCTGAGGTAAAATCGAAGGAAGCCTCCGGCGCCTTTGCCCGCTGCGACATCGAGGGCGGCTTCGTCCCGAGCCAGCTCGACCCGCGCTACCTCGACCTCGTCTTCCGCTGGTACGAGCGCGTGATCGAGGTGCTCGCGCCCTACACCATCGACAACGGCGGCCCCATCATCCTCATGCAGGTGGACAACGAGCCGAACCTGACCTTCAGCTTCGGCGTTCCCGGGTCGCTGTACGACCCGCACGTGATCGGCAGGGGCGGATTGTGGGAGCGGTGGCTCGCGGGCGCGCGCGGCGGTCAGGCTGTCGACCCGCCGGTCTCCGGCAAAGCCGGGAGCGCGGACGAGTACCGGCTTGCGCTCGACTGGCTGCGCTTCAAGAAGTGGCACGTCTACGAGTACATCCGGCGGCTGGCGGATCGCGTTCGTGCTCTCGGGCTAGACCTGCCGTTCACCATGAACGAGCCCATCAACCGGTACTGGGGCTGGAACTCAGGCGACCATGCGTCGTTCGCCGCGTTCATGAAGAACGCGGGGATCCCGATGTTCTCCAGCGGCCACTGCTACCTCCACTACGGCGGCGAGCAGAACGTCAACGGCGCTCCCGTCACGCTCGCGCGCATCGAGTCGGTCAAGATGTCGGCGGCCGAGGGGCCGCCTTCGATCTACGAGCTCGGTTCCTGGTACACGGTGCCGTCGGGCGCGGTGGGCTCCTACAACTGGGACATCATGACGAAGCTGCTGATCGGCTCCGGCATGAACGGCTACTCGGTCTACGTCTACAACGACGGCCGCGTGGCGCCCGGGTTCGGGAAGATCGGCGGCTCGTACGACTGGAACACCGCGCTCGGGCACGAGGGGCAGCGGAACAGGCCGTTCGAAGTGCTGCGCGAGGTCAACGCTTTCGTCGACTGCTGGCAGCCGGAGATCCTCGCGGGCGAGAAGCTCTTCGACGTGACGATCGGTCTCTGCGACGACCTGCCGCTGATTGCCCGGCACATCGAGATGCCGCGAGGCTTCGCGGGGGCGGGCTCCGCCGACGCGGCCGAGCTGACCGGCGGCGTGAACGCGAGCGTCATCGACCTCTGCCGCGTGCTCACTCACCTCTCGGTCAACTTCGAGCTCGCGAGCCTCGACCATCCGAATCGGAAGCCTGGCGCGCAGACTCGCCTGCTCATCGTCCCGAACAACGGAACCCTCAGTGCGAAGGGCGCCGCCTTCATCGAGGCCCACCTCGCTGCGGGCGGGGACGTCCTGTTCTATCCCCTCGTGCCGACCGTGGACCTCGACGGCGCGCCGCTCCCGCGCCTCGCGGAGCTTGCGGGCCAGCGGATCAGCGGCGCTCTCGCGCGAGGCGGGCGGGTCGCCGGCGACCTGACCTACCGCATGATCGACGCGGCGCGGGAGCGGGAGGTGGGCATCGACAGCCCGGTAGTGTGCTTCGATCCGCCCGCGGGCGCGACGGTGCTCGCGCGCCATGGGGGCGCGCCCGTCGCGTACAGGGTGCGCTGCAGGCGGAGGCAGCATCGCGGTGCTCGGCCTGGTGCCCGCGTTCTTCACCGAAGCGACGCAGCGCCTGTTTGCCGAGGCGATCGTCGAAGGCTGCGGCGTGCGGAGGGTGGCGCGCGCCGCCGACGGCAGCGTCTTTGTCGCGGCACGCGGGAGCAGCGGAGGCCCCACGCTGCTGGCCGCAGCCACGATCCTCGGCGAGGACGCGAGCACGACGCTGCGCCTCCGGCTCGGGGCCGACGAAGTGTCGCTGCCCACGATGGGAAACCTGGAGATGAAGGCGAAGGAAGCCCGCCTCCTCTGGGTGAATCTTCCGCTTCCCGAGGCGAAGCTGCTTTACACCACGAGCCAGGTCACCCGCGGCGGCTCGCGCGGCGAGTACCTGGCCGCGGGGGCGCCGGGGACCGCGGGGCAGATGGCGTTCGATCGCAGGCTGCGCGCCCGCGTGGGCGGCGCAGCTCGGAGCCTCGAGCGCAAGGGCGACGCCTGGATCCTGAGCTACGAGCACGTCAAGGGGCAGCTCGCGATCGCGCTCGAGGCGTGATCGCGCGGGGTTTGGGAGGTCTCATGCAGACGGCATTCATCACGGGGGCCGATCGGGGCCTGGGGCACGCGCTTGCGGCTCGGCTGCTGGAGCAGGGCTGGCGGGTCTTCGCGGGCCAGTTCATGCCCGACTGGCCCGACCTGGCCGCGCTCAAGAAGCGCACCCCGGAGCGGCTGGTCGTCGTCCCCCTCAACGTGGCCGACACCGCATCGACGCAGGCCGCCGCGAAGACCGTGGCGCAGCACGCCGAGCGCCTCGACCTCCTCATCAACAACGCCGGCGTCATCAGCGACAGCTCGAAGCCCACCATCAGGGAGCCGCAGAACTACGCCGAGATGCACCGCCAGTTCGACATCAACACCCTCGGCCCGCTGCGCGTCGTCGAGGCGCTGCTGCCGCTGATGGACGCGAGCGAGCTCAAGCGCCTGTGCTTCGTCTCCTCCGAGGCCGGCAGCATCGGCCGTTCGCGCCGCACGTCCTGGTTCGGCTACTGCATGTCGAAGACGGCGCTGAACATGGCGGTGAGCATCCTCTTCAACCACCTGCGGCCGGAGGGGTACACCTTCCGCCTGTATCACCCGGGCTTCATGCGCTCCTACATGCACGGGTACAAGAACGAAGCGGCCGCGCTGGAGCCCGAGGAGGCCGCCGGGTACGCTCTCGCCTACTTCCTGAGCCGGCAGGACGAGGACAGGCTTGTGCTGCGCGACTACAAGGGCGAAGAGTACCCGTGGTAGCGAGGCTCGCCGGCTGACTCCCCGACGTAGTGCGAGACAGGCGCTTTGTTGCGGAAAACCGCGGCGGCCCTCTGACGAAGGCGGAGCACTTCCGGTAGGCGCAGTGGGCCTGCGATCGCGCGGCATGTCCCGCGCCGCTACTCGCGAGAGCCACCGCACCGGTATATAGTGCAAGAAGCCATCGAGAGCAACCATCTGAGAGGAGCACGACCGACCCACGACCGGAGCTGATGTCACGGGGGCCGCCAGGGCCTCAAGGAGTCCTCATGGACGCGGCTGTCATCTACTGGTCCAAGACTGGCAATACTGAGAAAGTTGCTTTGGCAATCAAGTCAAGCCTCGAGGGTGACGGCGCACGAGTGACCTGCAAGAAAGCGGAGGAAGCCCGCGACCTTGACTGGTTCTCCTATGATCTCGTTTGCCTCGGATTTCCTGCCTATCAGTGGTCGCCGCCGGGGCCGGTGGATAGACTTCTCAAGGAGAAATTTGCGGAGTACCGCAGGATGGACCGCATAAAGACGTCCGCCCCGAAGGTACCCGGAAAGAATGCGCTCATATTCTGCACCTACTCCGGACCGCACACCGGGATCGACGAAGCCCTACCGGCATGCAAGTATGCAGGTCAGTACTTCGCCCACCTGGGTTTCACGGTCGTGGATGATTGGTGCATCGTTGGCGAGTTTCACGGCTCTGAGGAATTCAGTACCATGGGTCCCTTGGGTGACATACGTGGACGGCCGAATGCAGAGGACCTCGCCAAGGTAACGCAGGATGTAGCCGGATTGCTGAAGCGTATCGTGAGATCGCGATAGAGACCATCAGCCGCGGGTCGCCTGAGCGTCCGGGCCGTATCGGGCGTCGTGCGTCGCCCCCTGAGAAGTCGTCGCGGCAGACGAGCGCGGGCCCGGCTGGAATTGCCGCAGAGGCAGACCTCGCGGGGGCCTGGAAGGCGGCAGCGGCGCAGACAGCCGCATCCAGGCGGCCGGACAGAGTGGCAGACCGCGCGTGGCGTGCCCCGCCGGGCGGTCGCCCGCCCGAATGAGCACGCGGCGCCCCGCTAGCCGGCCGGGCCGCCGCCGCCTGCCTTCCTTCAACTTTAGCCTTTGACCGCTCCCTCGCTCAGTCCCTTGATCAGGCTCTTCTGGAAGAGCGTGAACACGAGGATCGCGGGGATGCTCATCAGCACCGACGCGGCCATGAGCTGGCCCCACCGGATCCCGAACTCATCGATGAAGAAGGCGAGGCCGACCGAGATGGTCCGCAGCGGCAGCCCCTTGGTCATCGTCAAGGCGAACAGGAACTCGTTCCACGCCGTGATGAACACGTACATGCCGACGGACCCGATCGCGGGCAGCGTGACGGGGACGACGATCCTCAGCAGCACGCCGAGCGGGGAGCACCCGTCGACGATCGCCGCCTCTTCGATCTCGATCGGCACGCCGTCGAAGAAGCCCTTGAGGAGCCAGATCGAGAGCGGCATCGTTATGATCAGGAAGACCAGGGTGAGGCCGGGACGCGTGTTGTAGAGGTGGATCTTCTGCAGCGTGACGAAGAACGGGACGATCAGCGCCACCCTCGGGAGCATGCGCGTGAGGAGGATCGAGATCATGATGCTCTTGGATCCCGGGAACTTGTAGCGGGAGAACCCGTAGGCGCCGAGGATTCCGACGATCAGCGCGATGATCGTGGACAACGCCGCGGTGACGAACGAGTTGTAGAAGTACCTCAGCATCCTCGGATCCGCGAACACCGCCCGATAGTGCTCGAACGAAACTTCGCCCGGGATCCACGCCGGCGGCTGCGAGAAGATCGCCGCCTCCGGCTTGAGCGAGGTGCTCACGCTCCAGAGGACCGGGATCACGCTCCACACGCAGATCAGGAAAGCCGCGCCGTAGATCAGGACGTAGTAGAGCATCCTCCTGCTTGAAATACGCGCCTTCCTCATGGTGTCACCTCACTCGACCCGGTCACGGGGCTTCGCCCTCGGTCCCGTCGCCCTTCTTGCCGATCATCGCGCGGGCCGGACCATACAGGCTGAAGCCCACCAGCGCTATCAGGATCAAGACGACGCTCACGGCCGACGCGGCCCCGAAGTCGAAGTTGCCGAACGCCAGCCTGTAGACGAACAGGCCCATGATCTCGGTGGAGCCGCCCGGCCCGCCGCCGGTCATTACGAAGATCATGTCGAACGCGTTGATGGCGCTGATCGTCTCCAGCGTAAGGACCACCAGGAGGACCGGCCTGATCCCCGGCAGCGTTATGTAGCGGAAGAGCTGGAACCCGCGGGCGCCGTCGATGCGCGCCGCCTCGTACAGGTCCTTCGAGAGGGCCTGCATCGCGGAGAGCAGCATCATCATGATGAACGCGTACCCGACCCAGGTCGAGGCGACGAGGACCGACCCGAGCGCCGTCTGCGAGCTCGCCAGCCAGTTCAGCGCGAGCTTGTCGAGCCCCAGGACCTTGAGCGTGCCGTTGATCACGCCGTAGTCGCTGGCGAGCATCCACCTCCAGGAGTTGGAGGAGACGATGATCGGCATGGTCCACGGCAGCAGCGCGATGACCCTGAGGACCCCGACCCCCGGCACGTTCGCGTTCATGACGAGGGCGCAGAGAAGCCCGAGGAGCAGTCGGAAGAACGTGGACAGGAGCGTCCACACGATCGTGTTCCTGATGACGACGCTCACCTCGGGCTTGGTGAACGCCCTGACAAAGTTGTCCAGCCGCGCGAAGCTCAGCTTGAAGCCCGGAAGCTCGATGTTGGAAAAGCTGAAGAAGAAGGTCTGCACCACGGGGTACGCCATCATGAGCAGCAGCACGATGGTGCACGGCAGGACGAGGAGGGTGCCGATCAGTCGCCTTCGGGCGGTCGTGGTCAAGGTGTCGGGCATCGCGTGTTCCTCCACCCCGGACGCGCTATCCGGCGGATGCGGTACCTGGAAAACGCGGCCGGTCTCCGAGGCGGAGACCGGCCGCGACGACGCTACGCGGTCGCTGACACTACTTGAGGATCGGGTCGACGAGGGCCGTCATGTCCTTGCCGACCTGCTCGGGGGTCTTCTGCCCCTGGAGCCCCTTCTGCAATTCCTTGATCATGAGGGTCGAGGCCTCGCCCCACTTGGCGGTGTCCGGCAGCGCCCTTGCGCTCCTGGCGGCTTTGAGCATCTGCAGGTAGATCGGCGTGTTCCACGGCGCGGCCATGCTCCAGGCCGCGATCACCGACGGCTCCGTCGCGCACAGGGGCGCCTGGATCTCCGGCTTGGCGAACCAGAGCAGGTAGTTGATGGCGTCCTTCTTGTGCTTGGCCGACACGGGAACGGTGTAGGTCCAGCCGCCGCCGCGGTTGTTTCCGAGCGGAACCTGCACCAGGCCCCACTTGAGGCCGGGCGTGGCATCAAAGGTGATGGCGCCGCTCACACCGAAGGGCAGCATCGCGAGCTTGTTCGCCTGGAACAGCGGCACGCAGTCCCTCGAGATGGTGTAGTTGACGCTGCCTTCCGGGGCGACCTTCCACTTGGTGAGGAGCTCGGTCCAGTACGTGATCCCCTTGATCGCGTTGGGCGTGTCCATGGTCGACTTGGTCCTGTCCGCGTTCATGAACTCGCCGCCGAAGCCCCAGAGGACCGGCGCGAAGGACGACCAGACGTTGTTGGGGTCGCTCAGGTCCGCCGCGATCCCGATCCCGTACTTCTGGCCGGGGACCGTGATCTTCTTGGCCATCGTGAGCGCGTCGTCCCAGTTCCAGGAGTCAGTGGGGTACGCGACGCCGGCCGCGTCGAACATGTTCTTGTTGTAGAAGTAGACGCCGCCCGTGCCGCGGTTGGGCATGCCGTACATCTTGCCCTTGAAGTGGCTGTAGTCCCAGCAGGTCTTGACGAAGTCAGCGGCCTTGAGCTTGGGCTCGACGTCCGCCGTGATGTCGGTGAGCAGGTTCTTGCCCGCAAAGGTCGCAACCTGCGTGATGTCGATGTCGAGGATGTCCGGCGGGCTCCCCGCGAGGATCGCCGTGACCGCGTTGTCGAAGTAGCCGTTGATCGGCAGCGTGTCCGGCTTGAGCTTGTACTGCGGGAAGGCCTTCTCGAACTCCTTGACGATGAGCGGGGCCTTGTCGCTCCACCAGCTGCCCATCCACACCGTGAGCTCCACAGGCGCCTTTGCCGAAGCGGCAGGCTCTTTCCCGCCCTCCGCCAGCGCGACGAAGCCGACCATCAGCACGAAGATCATGCTGATCCCCAAGATTCTCTTCATAGTGGCTCCTTTCCTGAGTCCCTCGAGTTCACTGCCTTGACGAAACAACCAACGGTTGCTTTCTCTTCGATCGTCATTCGCTCAAACTCTGCGTTCTTCGGTCCGCAGACGCTTTCGGAGCTTAGCAGGTCTCCACTCCGCGGTCAAGATTCGCTCACGATTGGACACGATTGGCGGGATTGGCGTCATGATTGGGCGCCCCTGGTCACCGCGGAGGCGGCTCGTGAGTGGAGGGCCTCGGCAGTCCGTCGTACGTCGCGCGCTCCATCAGCTCGGCCCGCGACCCGTCCGGGTCGAAGGTGTTGAGGATCCTGTGATGACAGACACCGATCACGGGCTCCAGCGGCCGCGCGTAGCCGGCGAAGCCCCGGCGGCCTTCGAGCAGCTCCCTCGCGTTGCGGATGTCGGGGACTTCGAGGCCGAAGTGGTTGAGCACCCCGAGCCGCTCCAGCAGAGGGGGGGCGTCGTACAGCATGAACTCGATGTAGTCGATGCTGTCCGGCAGCGTCAATTGCACCCAGGAGAGCTGCTTCCGGTCGCGGCTCCCGCGCCACATCTCCTTGCATCCCAGGACGTCACGGTAGAAGGCCATCGACTTGTCCAGGGAGTACGAAGTGAAGCCTATGTGCATGAGGCACGTCGAGATCCGCTCGACGTCGAGGGTATCGGCGCCTTGCGCGGTTCCCTTGGTTCCCGTGGCTCCGGCGGCTCCGGCGGCTGCGCCGCGGCGCATCGGCCAGGCGCCCGGGTCGTACTGGGTCAGCTCGACCGTGTGACCGTCGGGATCCTCCACGGAGAACCAGGCGTTTTCTCCGCGCCCTCCCGACACTGTCGCGGGCACTTTGACCCCTTCGCTCGCGAGGTACGCGCGCATCGCCTCCGCGTCGTCCGTCACGAACCCGAACTTGTGCAGGCGGTCGGTGTTCGGCTCGCGCTCGGGCAGCAGCTCGACGTACTGCCGATCGTTGATCCTGACCCGGGCCAGCTCCACCCTGCCGTCGGGCCCAGTCCGGCGAAGCACATCGTGGTACCCGAGAACCTCCCCGTAGAACGAGATTGACCTCTCCACATCCCGGGCATAGAGTGCGATATGCGACAGGTTCGTGATCCGCGGGCGCTTTGCGGCTTGTCTTGATTTCGCCATGGCGACCTCCTGGGCTTTCAGGAGCCTCGCGCGGGTCGGGCTTGTCAAGCGCCGCGGTCCTGCGGGTCCCGCGCCCGCCGCGGCAAAAGGGGGAAGGGATGACTCACAGGGAACGCGTCGTGGCGGCGCTCTCGCACAGGCAGCCGGACCGCGTGCCGATAGACCTGGGGGCCACGAGGAACACCAGCCTCGTCGTCGAGGCCTACAAGCGGCTCGGCGGACGCCTGGGCATCGGCGTCGATCCTGTGCTCACCAGCCGGATGATGAGATCAGTCGCAGTCGAGGAGAGTGTCCTCGAGGCGCTCGACGTCGACGCGCGCGGGGTCTTTCCCGCCGCGCCCGCCGACACAGCCACGGGTGAGCGCGCCTATCGCGACGAGTGGGGCGTCGAGCGCGTCCAGCCCCCCGGCGCGCTCTATTACGACCAGGTGCGCTTCCCGCTCTCGGGCTCGATCGATCTCTCGGACATCGCGGGGTACGCCTGGCCGGACCCGGACGACCCGGTCCGGGTGGCGGGCCTTCGCGACCGCGTGCGAGCGATTCGCGAGACCACGGACTGCGCGATCGCCCTGAACCTGCCGAGCGCCTTTGTCCACACGAGCCAGTACCTGCGGGGCTTCGAGGACTGGTTCGTCGACCTGGCCGCGGACCCGAAGCTCGCGTGCGCGCTGTTCGACGCCGTTCTCGAAGTGAGCCTCGCCATCTGCCGCGCGATCCTCCGCGAGATCGGCGACCAGGTCGACGTGCTCGTGGGCTCCGACGACCTCGGCCTGCAGGGCGGGCTGATGGTCTCGCCCGAGACCTACCGCAGCCTGTTCAAGCCGAGGCACGAGCAGTACTTCCGCCTGATGCACGAGATGTCTCCCGCCAAGGTGTTTTTTCACAGCTGCGGTTCCGTGGCCGACATCGTCGGCGACCTGGTCGACATCGGCGTCGAGGTCCTCAACCCGGTGCAGGTCACCGCAGCGGGCATGGACCCGGAAGTCTTGAAGAAGGCCTACCGCGGCCGGCTCGCGTTCTGGGGCGCGGTGGACACGCAGCGCGTGCTGCCCTTCGGGTCGCTCGACGAAGTGCGCGCCGAAGTGGAACGCCGCATCGAAGCGCTCGGCAGCGGCGGGGGGTACGTCCTGTCGGCTGTGCACAATATTCAGCCCGACGTGCCGGTGGAAAACGTCCTGACGATGTACCGCCACGCCCGGGAGTACGTGCCGTCCTGGGCGCGGTGACGCTCGGCGGATCAGTGCGCCGTGCGGGCCTCGCGCCGGCCGCGCGCTACCCGTCCAGCAGACCCTTGTCCGCAGCCTCGAGGATGTCCTTGAGCGCCTCGGCGACCGCGACGATCGTCCCTACGTTCGCCGGGTCGCCGAGGAGCGTCGCCGGCCCGTCGCTCGGCAGGTGATAGTCGCGCGGCTCGTCGTTCTTGTCCTTCGACGAGATCGAGAAGGCCCTGAGCCTGCCTCCGAACGACGCTCGCGCGAAACCCGTAAGGTCCGTGCAGGCCTCAAGCGGACCGTCCTGCACCTCGATGGCATAGCTGTGGCCATCGACAACGCGCTGCGTCTCGAGGATCGGCCGGGCCGCTTCGAGGAAGCGCCGGTCTCCCTTTCGCACGAACCCGGCAAACGTGTGCTCGGCATTCACCGCCAGCAGGCGCCCGCCTGACACGCTGTCGAGGTTCACGAGCAGCAGCCGACCGAGCCCGAAGGCTCTGCTCGCGGCGCGGAGAATGCGCCGGCCGAACTCGATCGAGCCCCGAAGGCCGTTCTCTTCCGACCCGGTAAACACCGCCATGAAAGCCGTCCTGCGCGAGAGCGCCGCGAGAGGCCGCGCCGGGTTCGGACAGGCGATCCGGTCTTCGGCGGTGACAGCCGTTTTCGCCATGGTCTCGGCAAGCACGTCGAAGACCGCGGCGACAGCGGAGAGGTTGTCGTTGAACCCCGGGCAGAACGGAAGGTTGGCCGAGCGCAGCGACAGCGCCGCCTCGGCGATGGTCGCCGCCATCACGGCCGCAACGAAAGCGAGGATGGCGACGGTCGCCCAGGGAGAGGCAAGAACCCGAGGTGCCCTGCCCGTCCACGAGAGCAGCGTCATGACGATAAAGAATGCGATCAGCAGGAACTGCGCCGCCGTCGGGAGAGTGCCGATGCCGTTCTTGACCGCGGCGCGGAGGAACTTGGGCGTGCGCCGCCGCGGCGCGAGCGAGAGGCACCGGGCGGAGTCGTAGTGGGCCGAGAAGATCACGAGCCGCTCGGCTCGGCTTTTCTCGAACCGCCGCCGCCACGCCGTCTCGGGCTCGAGGCGCAGCTCGTCGAGGTCCGCGGGAGGCAGCGTGCTCACGATGACGTTCGTGGAATCGGCGTTGGGCACGAGAAAGGAGAGGAGCGTCCAGCCCCTCCATCCGGCGCAGAAGCGCGACCCGAGCACGGTGAGGCAGACGGCCAGGCAGGCGGCGACGACAGGCCACGCAAGGACCCCGAGGGGCCCGAAGTCCACCGGATTGCGCCCGGCGCTCCACGCCCGCCCGACGAACAGCCCGGTCGCCCAGAGAAACGCGAGCGACCCCAGCAGGACCACACCGTGAACAGCGACGTTCCACGCGCCGCTCGAGAGGTCGATCGCGAAAGGCTGGGCCTCGACGCTCCCCGCGAGGCGTCGGCCCGCGAGCTCCGTGAGGATGCGGGCTGAACGCGGCTCGAAAGACGTGCCCGCCCCCCGATGCGGCATCTCCTCGAAGGCTTTGAGGAAAGCCTTGATGAAGGATGCCCGCTCGAAAACCTTCACCTTTTCTTCCGTAGCCATGGGAACCTCCGCACCTCGCGGGGCACTGCAAGGCCTGCCCGGGCCATGATACCATCCCGCGGTGTTCCAGCGCTCTATCGCCAGGGTCGAGGCCTACTTTCGCGGCATCGGTCTGGGCCCCGTCTTCGACGGAGTCCGGCGCATCCGCGTCGTGCGCGAGGAGTCCTTTCACGACGAGCGCAACGATACCATCGGGCTGAACCCCGCGGACGCCCGCAAGCCGTACGCCGCGTTCCGCTCACGCGCCTACCTGCTCATCCACGAGCTCGGCCACCACTTTGCCGCCTCCTGCCTGACGCGCGCCGACAGACGGAGCCTGCGGGCGCTCTTTGGCGATTACGACCGCCCCTACCGGCGCGGCCCGAAGCCGCGGCGCTGCGGGCCTGACTACGTGTCCCGCTACGCGGAGACGCACCCGGTCGAAGACTTCGCGGAGACGTTTGCCGTCTGGCTCTGGCGCGACTGGCAGCCGGGGCGCGTGGCTGAGCTGCTTCGCGGCAGGAGCCGCAAGTGCAGGCAGAAGCTGCAGGCCGTGGCGGGGCTCATTCGCCGGGAGGCGGCGCGCCGGCGCACTCGCCTTAGCTGAGCTCTGGCCCGAGGGGGCGTTCCGCTGCGAGGCCGCACCGGGCCGCGCGCGCGGATTCTGGCCGGGCGGCGCCGCTCCTCGCCGGCGGCCACGAACCCTCGGCCGCGCTCTTCTCTTCGTTAGGGATCAATACCCTGATCTCTCCGCTCAAGTAAACCGACGGCGGTCCCTGGCATTGCCGCTCGAACGCGTCTGCCCGCGCCTCTCCCCTCCTCCCCCCGACGCCGTTTGTCCTGCGGGCGTCCCGTTTGTACATTCACTTCGTGGGGCAAGTCCTGCCCGCAAAAACCAGCACAACATGCCCAAATTTGAGAGCGTTCTGCGGAACGCGAGGGGGGACCATGAGATCGGCGATTCGCAAAGGGTTGATCAGGTGTGTTCTCGTCGCGCTGGCATTCGGCACGCCGTCGCTCCTGGCGGCGGCTCCCATCACGATCAGGATCTCGACCACGTCCGTGCCGGCGGACTGGCACACCAAGGCTCTCGACGTCTTCAAGAATTACGTAGACAAGAACGCGCCCGGTCAGTTCGACATCCAGATCTACTCGAACAGCTCGCTGATTCCGGCCAACGCCGAGTTCGCTGCGATGCAGCGGAACAACATCCAGATGTGCTACAAGTCCGCGCAGGACCTGGTGCAGGCCGGCATGAACGAGCTTCTGCCACTCACCGCCGGTTACGTCGTGAAGAGCCCGTCGCAGCTTTCCGCCATCTGGAACAGCGATCTGGGCAAGCAGTGGGCCTCGACCATCGACCAGAAGTTCCAGTTTCACACGCTCGGCGAGCTGTACCTCGGAACGCGCGAGCTCGACCTCCGCTTCGCGCGGCGCATCAACACGCCCGACGACCTCAAGGGCGTGAAGCTCAGGATGCCGGACTCGCCGGCCTGGATCTTCCTGGGCAAGGCACTGGGTGCCAACCCCACGCCACTGGCATTCAGCGAGCTATACCTGGCCCTCCAGACAGGGACGGTTGACGGACAGGACAATCCCCTTCCCACAGACAAGGCGGCGAAGTTCTACGAGGTCACCAAGCAGATCTGCCTCACCGGACACCTCGTCGACGGGCTGCTCCTGATGATCAACGACCAGACGTGGAACGCGCTGACCGCTGACCAGCAGAAAGTGCTCCGGGACGGCGCGGCTGCTGCTATCAGCTACAACGACACGAACAGGCTCGCGGAAGAGAAGAGCTTGATCGAGTTCTTCAGGAGCCAAGGCGTCGACGTCTACACCCCGGACGTGCAGGCTTTCCGCCAGCACGTCCTCGACGCGTACCTGCACGACCCGATCTCCAGGGACTGGCCGCCGAACATCATCCAGAAGCTCGACGCGATTCCTGTCGCAGCGGCGAACTGAGGGAAGCCTGGGGCGGCGCCGCGCCTCGCGCGGAGCCGTCCCGCGACTGATGGGGCCGCGCGAGCGGGCTCGCGCACCCGTCTGATCGAGGTCGGTCGCGCGCGGTCCGGTCCGGTCCGGTCGGTCGCGCGCGGCCGGATCGGGTTCGCCGTGCGGCCCGGTCCGGTCGGTCGCGCAGGCCGGCCGAGCCCTCGCGGGGCGGCCAGGGGGTAATTGATGTGAAGAAAAAAGTGATTGAAGCTCTCAACGCCCTGTCGGCGCTGCTCTTCGCCTGGATGTTCCTGGTCTTTCTCGTCGAAGTCTTCTTCCGCTACGTGCTCGACTCACCGCTGAGCTGGTCCGTCGAGATGATCCAGGTGACCTTCCTGCTGATGCTCTTCTTTACGCTCACCTTTAACGTTCCTCTCAAGCGTCACGTCGCATTCACCGTCGTGCGCGACGTCGTGCCCCCGCAGGCCAGGCGCGTCTTTGCGGTCGTCGCGAACCTCGCGTGCGCCGCGATCCTCATCCTGTCCCTGCCCGCGATCGTGAGCCTTGCCGCGTACGAGCAGCGGGAGTCGACGCCGATCCTGCACATCCCGTTGTCGGTGACCTACGGGGCGTTCGCCATGTTCGTCGCCGCGTTCACGCTGCGCCTCGTGCTGTCGGTGGCGGCCCTGTTCCGGCCCGACTGGCGCGAATACGTAAAGACAAACACGGAAGGTTGAAACTGGGGGGATCGCCATGCATCCTGCCATGCTTGCCATGATCCTCGTGATGCTGGGGTTGCTGGTCATCGGGTGCCCTGTCGGCATCTCGATGATGTGCGGCGGTTTTCTCTACGTCCTGCTCACGCACATGGATCCCGGCTTCGTCACTCAGCAGATCGTCGCCGGCCTGTACAACAACTTCCTCGGCCTCGCCATCCCGCTGTTCATCTTCTCGGCCAAAGTGATGAACTCCGGCAGCGTGACGGACCGCATGCTCGACTTTATCGGAGCCACCATCGGGCGGTTCCGAGGCGGCCTCGGCTACGTCAACGTGGCCACCAACGTCATTTTTGCCGGGATGAGCGGAAGCGGCGTGGCCGACGCCGCAGGCGTCGGCGTGGTCCTCTTTCGCATGATGACCAAGACGGGCGCGTACCCGCGGCCGTTCGCCGTGGCACTCTCCGCGGCCGCCTCGACGATCGGCCCCATCATCCCGCCGTCCATCATCATGGTTCTCTACGCCATGGTCTCCGACGCCTCGATCGGCGCGTTGTTCATGGCCGGCGTCGTCCCTGGCCTCGTCATGGGCGCGTGCCTCATGGTCCTCGTCTACATCGCGGCCCGGGTCTACCGTTTCCCCACCGAACCGGCGGTCAAGCTGGAAGTCGTCGCGCGCTATCTCCTGCGCGCGATCATGCCGCTGCTGACGCCAGCCATCCTCCTCGGCGGCATCTACTCAGGCGTCTTTACGCCCACCGAAGCTGCCGCCGTCTCCGCGGCTTACGCGATCGTGCTGACCATGTTCGTCTACAGGGATCAGAAGTGGTCCGGCCTCTACAGGACGATCGTCGAGACGGCGCGCGATACGGCAGCCGTGATGGTAATCTATGCGGGGGCGCTCGTCTTTAACTTCGTCATCAGCGTCGAGCAGGTGCCGGTGGCGATCGCGGCGTGGATGAACGCCCTCAACCTCTCCAACCAGATGTTCCTCGTCGTCGTCATGCTCGCATTCCTCGTGCTGGGATGCTTTATCGACGGCAACGTGCTGATTCTGGTCGCCTTTCCGCTCGTGCTCCCCGCGATCCAGGCGCACGCCATCAATCTCGTCTACTTCGGAGTGCTTGCGTGCGTGAACGTGCAGATGGGAAGCATCACGCCCCCCTACGGCATCGTGCTCTTCATCCTCAGCGGGCTGACCGACACGCCACTGGGCGACATCATCCGCAGCATCTGGCCTTTCATCATCGCGCTTGTGGTGGCACTCATTCTCATGATCTTCGTGCCCGAGATCGTGACGTGGCTCCCCCACCAGTTCCACCTGGTGTAGGCCTGCGCGCTCACACCCCGAGTCGGCGAGTCGGGGACCCGGGCGACCTCGCAGCGGTGGCCGCCCGGGTCCCGCAAGCAGTCGGTGTAGCCGCCCCAGACGCGGTCGGGCGACGGTCGGGTGATCGTGCGCCCCCGCCTTCTCCGCCTGCCGTATAACGGCGTCCGGCGGACGAGCTAGATCAGGATCGCGCCTTGCGCCAGAAGGACTTCGCGCAACTCCTGGACATTCAGGTCCCGCGGTTGGCAGTGTTTCGCCGCCGACAGGGCCGCTGCGACGCCGGCGGCATGGCCAGTTGCCGTGCAGGTGGCGATCGCCCGGGCAGAGCCCAGCGCGTCATGCGAGGCAGACAGGCATCTACCTGCGGCGAGGAGCCCGTTTACGACCTTCGGAACGAGGCACCCGTACGGAATGCAGTAACTCATTCCCGGCTCGAGCCAGACCATTTCGGTGCCCTTGCCCGGGCTGTGTATGTCGATAGCGTAGGCGCCGCGTGCCACCGTGTCGGCGCGCTCTTCGCGGCTGAAGACGTCGTCGCGCGAGAGCGTGGAGCAGCCGACCAGGCGTCGACTCTCGCGCAGTCCGACCTGGGCCCCACTGCTCACTATGTGGGCAGTCTCGTACCCGGGAGCGTTCTCGCGCAGCCACTCGAGGAGGGCAAACGCCTGGCGGCGGCCTTCGACCTCGCCGTTCGTCAGGTCGGCAGCCCGCGTGCAGTCACCGGGGATTCTGGTCGCGTTTGCGTACATGTAGCCTTCGTGCAGCAGCGGGAACAGCGCCGGAGGCCGGGTAGTCGGGAACTCGTCTTCGGCAATCGCGCGCTCGATCTTCTCCCTGACTTCAGGCGGCAGCACGCGAGGCCAGGACCTCACACCGCCGATCACGAAGGCGAGCGTCATGGGTTGAAGATCCTCGACCGCCTTTTCGAAGGCAGCTCCGGCACGGCAGATAACGTCGCCGTCGCCTGTAGCATCCACAGTCACCGCGGCGAGGATCGCAACGCGACCGTCCTTGTTCTCGACAATGATCCCTCGTAGATCCTGCCCGACGAGCACCGCTCCCGCCACGAACGTGTGAAGCAGTAGACGAGCTCCCGAAGACAACACCAGCTCCTGCGCGACGAACTTGGTGATCTCCGGGTCATGCCGCACCAGAGGGCCCGTCTCCACGGTGTTTTCCGTCCCTCCCGCGGCGCGAATCCTTTCGACGAGCTCTGCACCGACGCCGCCGATCACCTGTCTCCTGCCGTCGTTAAAGGTCCTCATGTTGAGCACGCTGCCGGCCGTCAACATGCCGCCGACGCACCCGTGCTTCTCGACCAGCAGGGTCCGCGCGCCCGTCCGCGCTGCCCCCACTGCAGCGCCGATACCGGCCGGACCGGCGCCCACGACAAGAACGTCGACTTCGTCTGACACCGGGGTTTCCCGGGAGGCTTCGTGAATAGTCCCGCTGCTCATGCTCTTCTTCCTTCCCCAAGATTCCGCCTGAGCCGGCGTGGGGGCGTTACCAGCCGACCGCGCCATGCCGGTTCCTGACCCCTACAGCCCGCGCAGCGTCAGCGAAGAATCGAAGTGGCACGCGACCAGATGGCCCTGCACCTCGCCTGCCTGCCGCAGCAACGGCCTTTTCGTGGAGCACACTCCGTCAACGTAGCGGCACCGCGGATGGAATGGACAGCCCGCCGGCGGATTCGAGGGATCGGCGACCTCGCCCTCGAGCACGATGCGCCTCGTCTTTCGCTGGGGATCGGTCCGGGGAACTGCCGAAAGCAGGGCCTCTGTGTACGGGTGCCTGGGATGCGCGAACACTTCTTCCGTTTCAGCGAGCTCGACGATGCGGCCAACGTACATCACGGCGACACGATCGCACATGTGGCGAATTACGCTCAGATCGTGTGAGATGAACAGGTACGTCAATCTGAGGTCGCCCTGGAGCTCTTCGAGCAGGTTCAGGATCTGCGCCTGGACCGAGACGTCGAGCGCGGAAACCGGCTCGTCGCACGCCACAAAACGGGGATTAAAGACCAGCGCCCGCGCGATGGCGATCCTCTGCCGTTGTCCTCCGCTGAACGCGTGCGGATAGCGGCTCATGTGCTCCGGCATCAGCCCTACCTTGCTGAGCATCTCGCTCACGCGGTCTTCCAGTTGCCGTCCCTTTGCCATCCGGTTTGCGACGAGAGGATCACCGACGATCTCCTTGACGGTCATGCGAGGGTTGAGGGACGAATAGGGATCCTGGAAGATCATCTGAGCTTCCCTTCGGAAGCGCTTCATGCCTCTCGCGTCGAGCCGGAAGACATCCTGAGGCGTCGAGCCATCGCCCCAGTCAAAAAGGGCAGCACCGGATGTCGGCTCATACCCACGCAGGATCACTCTGGCCGTGGTGCTCTTGCCGCATCCGCTCTCCCCGACGAGCCCGAGCGTCTCCCCATGGCCTATCTCGAAGCTCACGTCGTCTACAGCCTTCACCTGACCGGTGACTGCGCTCAGGCCGCCGCGGCGTACCGGGAAATGCTTGGTGAGACTGCTGATCTGAAGCAGGGACTCCAGGCATGGGACACCGTCTTGTCGAACTGCAGGCACCTGACGCGATGCCCCGCCGCCGGCTCGGCGACTGCTGGCGGCAGCTCGCTGCACACTCCCGGCCGGGCTTCGGGACAGCGTGGATGGAACGGGCATCCGGGAGGAACATCGGAGGCATCCGGCACGGTCCCTTCAATAGAGTAGAGCCTGTCGCTCTTGCGCCGTTCGACGCTGGGTATCGCCTTCAAGAGGCTGCGCGCGTAGCGATGCAGCGGGTTTCTGAAGATCTCGTCGACGAAAGCGCTTTCGACCACCTTCCCGAGGTACATCACGGAAACCACCTGAGCGGTCTCCGCGATGACTCCCATCGCGTGGGTGATGATCAGTATCGACATCGCGCGTGCTTTCTGCAGGCCGAGGAGAAGCTCGAGAATCTGCGCCTGTATCGTCACATCGAGAGCGGTGGTCGGCTCGTCCGCGATCAGCAGCCGTGGATTGCAGCTCAAGGCCATGGCGATCATGGCGCGCTGCCGCATCCCGCCGCTCAACTGATGCGGATAGCTGTCGACGGTCTGGGAAGCTTTCGGCATCCCGACTTCCTCCAGTGCCTGTATCGCTCGTTTTCGGGCCGCGTCCCTGTCCAGGCCCTGGTGCAGGACGATGGCTTCCATGATCTGGTTGCCGATCGTGTATACGGGGCTGAACGAGGACTGCGGCTCCTGGAACACCATCGAAATGTCGTCGGGCCGCTGAACCATCTCGTCCGTAGCGTCGAGCTGCGCCAGGTCGACCGGCGAAGGAAACAGGTTGCGATAGTACAGAATGCGACCGTCGACGATCCTGCTTCTCGATCGAGGATTCGCCGTCTGTGCGGGCGGTCACGCTCTTCCGCACCCGCTCTCGCCGACCAGGCCGTGGATCTGTCCGGCGGCAACCGAGATGTCCACTCCGTCCAGCGCCTTGGCCACTGCGCCGAAATCAGAATAGAAGTAGGTCTTGAGATTTTCGACTTCGAGCAGTCGATCCATGGCTACCCTCACCGCCCCTCGCCGAAAGATCGGCCGCGTCCCTGATGCCGTCTCCGAGGAAATTGAATGCCAGCACCGTCACGATCACGGCTACTCCGGGCAGAAGAGCCACGGGCGTACGCCACCGACCGGATATTCTGGCGCTTTGTAGAAGAACACCCCAGCTCACCGCCGGCGGCCGCAGGCCGGACCGAGAAAGCTCAAAGACGTCTCCGAAAGTATCATGTGCGGTATGCGAGCGTCAGGGAAGCGATGATGTGACTGGTGAAGTTGGCACCATGTGCCGGAAGATGAGGCGATAGTGAGAATTGCCGGAAAGAAGCGCGGCCATCACGAACTCTTCTTTGCGCAACGACAGGAACTTGCTGCGCACGACTCGCGCGAGCCCTGTCCAACTCAATCGCCTGCGGCGGCTGGTGACCCTCAGCGCCCGTGTCGTCCGTCGTAAGGCGCGAAGAATTTCGCAGAAAGCGCCACGGCGTAGATGACAGCGAGGAACAACACCGAAACCACCGCCAGCCGATGCTTCTTGAAGCGGTACCGACGATCTGAATGTGACAGGCGAGCGATATTCGGTGTCGCGGCGTCTGTCACGCGGCAATCTCCATAGACGCCTCGAGACGAATACGCGGTCGAGCCACACGAGAAGCACATCGAGATCAGCGTACCGATGACAGTCAGGCGCTGAGCAGCATGATCAGCGTGCCGGCCAGGTACATATCCTGCTCATGAGCGAACGGATCAACAGCGGACCCGCCGTGGCAGGCTGAGCACAACGCCACGATCGTCACTCCCGACACCAGATGTGAGCTGCCGCCCGCGGTCGCCCAAAGGTATGAGGCGACGCGAAGCGGTCTTCGCAGATGCTTCGCTTACTTTGCCATAGCGCTTTCTGCCCGATAGACGGCCCCACCCATTCCGTGTAGTCGTGAGATAGTCCCGAGAAGCTGTATGATCACGAAGCTGATGACCGATATGATCACGAGCGTCGGAACCATCTGAGAATCGTCTGAGCAGGTAACGGAACATGCCGCTCCCTCGGTGGCTACAGGTGATCGGTGCATTGTCGTACCCTATCACCGCTGTGCGATCTCCGACACGTCAATCCGACGCGGCCGCGTCACTCTTCCCTTCGCTTGGATCGCTGAAGAACAACTGCGCGGCTCGCTATGCCTCGGGGCGATGAAAAGCCATGAGTAGACGAACGACTCCGGAGGCACGTTGTGCAACGCGCTGCTTACCACGGCCACGTACGGCGTCGTGGCGACCCCGACCATCCACAGGTTCTTCTTGTGCAGCGACACGATCTCCTTGGCGATGATGTCACGTTTCTGGGGGTCGGCGGCCTGCAGGTCCTTGTACAGTTCGTAGAGACGCGCCATGTCACCCTCGGGAGCGACACCTTTTGCGCCATTTGTGAGCAGCCACTGCGCATGGCCGTTGGACCAGGAGTCGACGGCCAGGAAGTTGGGAACTAGCTTGCGAAGCTCGGAATAGAAGAAGTACCCACAGGAGTAGACGCTGATCGCCAGCGCGTTCGACTGGTCGCGCTGGGTGTACACCGACCGGTCCATCGTCTTGATGTTGGTCTTGACGCCGACGGCTTCCGAGTTCTTGCGAACAAGCTCCACGGTGTCGGCCGCGAACAAACCAGTGTCCGTGATCTCGAGAAGGACATCGAATCGGGCGCCATCCGGTCGGAGCCTGAACCCGTCGGGCCCCTTCTTCAACCTGACTTCGTCCAGCATGGCGGCTGCTTTGGCCGGCTCGTAGGCGGTGTACTCGCTCTCCCATTCCGCATCGTAGTAGCGGTCGCTGGACAGCAGGCTGGCCTGCCGGATCTTCCCCAGCCCCAGAAACGAAATCTCGTTGATTTCCTGCCTGTTGATCGCCAGGGACAGCGCTTTGCGGAACTTGTCGCTGTGGAGGAGGCTCTCCATGAAGGCGTCGCCGCGGTAGCTCTGGCTGAAGAAGATGACAGGCATGGTCGTATCGCCGGACCACAGCGCCACGCGGTATCCTCCGCGCTCCTCGTTCTTCTTGAGCAGCGTGTAGTTCTTGAGCTGGATGTGTCTCGCCTGGAAGTCGACCTCTCCGTTGACCCCCTTCATCGTTACCATTTCCGTGTTGGAACTGAGCGAGCACGAGAGGTTGTCGATATACGGCAGTTGGTTTCCCGCGGTGTCCACCACCCAGTAGTACGGATTTCGGTCGAATACTACGATAGGCGAATCCGCGGCTGACTTGATGTTCCAGGCGCGCACGGTCGGCAGTGCCGGGTTATGCGCGTGTTGGACTTTCCAGGTAGTACTGCACCCACGTGTTGAAGCCGCTTGTCGTAGAATGGCTGCACTATGTCCGAGTGGCCGTGCCACGAGTTCCTTTCCGCGCAGAACAGCTCCGTCCCGCGGTCCAACTCTATGCAGCGCTCGCCCCACATCACCTCCTCGATGCCGTCGCCATCGAGATCTGTGATCGACAGCATGTGGCTTCCGCGAGCGCCGGGGGCGTCCTTGGAGATCGTGAGGTTCCACTTCTCGGTCATGTCCACGTGCCAGGCCTGCAGGAACATGTTGCGGTACGTACCCTGCGCCGTCACCAGGACCGGTTTGCCTTTGACGTACCCGCCAAATATGAAGTTGCGGAAACGATTGCCCTGCTGCTGGTCCGGGTCGTATTCGGGCCACTGCCACTGCCCCATCGTTTGTCCGGTCCTGGCATCCACGCGCTCCAACCGGTAGTTGCTGGTTTGAAAGGGATGGTGCTCGCTGATGTTGTTGACGTACCAAAGCTCGTCCACGCCGTTCCCGTCCAGGTCCAGGGAGAACAGAGGACAAAAGGAGTTGCCCGGGACCACTCCCGTGCTTATCTCCCGCTTCCAGAGCAGCTCGCCCTTCTCCGTGAAGACAACCAGCTTGTAGTTGTCCCTGGGGAAATAGAATCCGTTGATCGAGGGATCCACGCTGCGCTGATCCGCACAGTAGAACGCGGCGACCGCTTTGGGCTGCCCCGGACCGAGGGTCACTGGGACCGCTCTGAGCTGGCCTATCCGGCCGCCCACGTCGATGCTCGCAAGGGCCTCAAGCTGGATCTTCGCCTTCGACACGGATGCCTCCTT
The DNA here is from genome assembly GCA_963734495.1 of uncultured Spirochaetota bacterium. Classification (GTDB taxonomy): domain Bacteria; phylum Spirochaetota; class Spirochaetia; order SZUA-6; family CAVTHK01; genus CAVTHK01. The sequence continues at coordinate 117,997 of CAVTHK010000016.1, read as the reverse complement.
TTGTGGTATGCGCAACTATCCCGTTCGCATCGCCCGATGCTAACTCCGCGCCATCGTGCTGTCAAACTTGCAGGCAGGAAAGAGCAGGAAAGGGCCACCCATGAAGGCGACCGGGCGACAAACGGCCGGTGTTTCGCCTCGTAGCGGCTGAATCAGGTGAAGCCGAGGTGAAGCGGCGTCGCCGGTAGCCCGACCGAACGCATTGCCGACGGTCAGAGTCGACTTCGGCGGTCGAGGCGACTCCTGCACAGAGGTCCATGGGCAGGGACGCAGCGGGACGGGCGACTACAGCCCTATCAGCACGCGGCGAGACGCAGATGCTTCGCTCGGGCCGGGCGCGAATCTCACGCGGTCGATACGACTTGAACCAGAAGCTGGGCTGGTCCGGCAACTTGTCAGTAACGACTCTCGAGATCTGGTCGAGCGTGGCAAGGTCGCCCCTGGTGAGCTTCCACCCCGCGGCGCCCACGTTCTCCTCGACCTGTTTCGGGCTCCTGCCGCCAATGATCACCGACGTGATGCCGCGCTGCGCCTGCACCCAGTTGATCGCCACCTGGGCCAGCGACTTGCCGTGCTTCTTGGCGATCGGGCGCATGCCGTCCACGACGTCGAGGCACTTGCCGTACCACTCCTTCTGGAAGAGAAGGATGCGGCTGCGGGTGTCGATGCTGTCGAGCGACAGGTCGCGCCCGAACTTGCCCGCAAGGATGCCCTGAACCAATGGGCTGTACGGCACGATGGAGATCTTGTGCTCGACGCAGTAGGGCACGATGGCCTTCTCGATGTTGCGCCACAACAGGTTGTAGCAGGGCTGGATGACGTCGTATCGGCCGACCGCCATCGCCTTCTCCATGTCTGCTCGTGTGAAGTTCGACAGCCCGATCGCTTTGATCAGCCCCCGCTCCTTGAGCTCGACCAAGGCCTCCATGGTCTCCTCGACGCGCACCTCGGGATTCGGACGGTGTATGAAGTACACGTCGATCCGGTCGGTCTGGAGGCGCTGAAGACTGTTCTCGCACGCCCTCTTGGCGTCGTCGCGCTTGAGGTTCCTGAAAGCCACCTTGCTGGCGATCAGGACGCGGTCCCTCACTGGCTTGAGCGCCTCCCCGACCAGCCGCTCCGACTCGCCGTCGCCGTAGGATTCGGCCGTGTCGAACAGGTTGATCCCCAGCTCCACGGCCCGCTCGATGCCCGCGCGGAACTCGCGGTGCTGCTCTTCGGACCCGTACTTGCCGGTAGCGGTCGTCCCGCCCATCGCCAGCTCAGATACCTTGAGGCCCGACCGTCCCAGCTCGTTGTAAACCATGAAGTCCTGTCTCCTCACCCGTCCAGGCCGTTCGCCCGGCTCACGTTACAGCCATCGGAACGCGCCCGAGATTGACGCACGTGTCGAATGTAGTCAACCCATCGGGCATCGTCGATGCAGCCGAACACGCTGTGTGGCTGTGCCGGCAACGCTCACGTCATGTTCAGGTCCCGATCGTGCAGTGCGTTCATCCGCGGCGAATGCGCCTGCGCCCACGCGACGGCCTGCGCGCGGTTGTGCACCCCGAGGACGTCGTAGATGCGGCTCACGTAGTTCCGCACGGTGCGCTCGCTGATGCCCAAAGTCTCGCCGATACCAACGTTATCCTTGCCGTGGACGAGCAGGAGGAGCACCTCCTGCTCGCGGGGTGTCAGGCGGTTCATCATCTTCTGCGCGTCCGACACCTGTCCGCGGGACTCCCCACCAAGGATCAAGGTGAAGGTATCCTCCGGGCGCTCAAGGCTGCGCTCGGTTGAGGGCTGCGGGAATCCGCGACATCTCTTCGTCCTAGGTCTCGGACACGCATAGGCCTTGGCCGGAAGGCAGACTGCTGTCCCTCCATGCGGACGGCTGACGAGCACCGCCGCGCACGCCAGGCCCGCGAGCTTCTCCTCGCGCTCGATCAGGTAGGCCGGGCCGTCCTCCTGCGGATCCGATTCGACCTGCGCAAAGCGGGTCAGGCACTCTTCTTCGAAGAACACGGAATCAAAGGTGAAGGTCGTCGCCACGCACCCCACCGCCTCGCCGGCGCCGTCGGGCGATACCCAGTGGTCCAGCAGCCCGTTCGCCTGTTTCTCTCTCGCCATGCCGCCCGCCTATGACATCACCATCCCGAGATCCGGCCCAGCCCCCCACGAAGTTCGACGATCCAAGACGGCCGGCTGGAGGCGGCGCCGTGGCTGGGCTTGCGCTGCCGGCCGCCGAGAGTGCGGCGTCCGGTGGAGTCCGCCATCAGAGGACCTCCGGCGGCACCCTCGGCACGAGGAGTGACACGAGAGCGGGCAAGTCCTTCTCGGCGGTCCGCCACAGGACGTCGAGATTGATATCAAAGTATGCATGCACCAGGCGGTGCCTCATCCCGATGATGTCGTCCCACGGTATCTCCGGCAGGCTCTCCCTTGTCTCTTGCGACAGTTGATAAGCGGCTTCGCCGATGATCTCGATTGCCTTGACAAGCGCCAGCACCAGTTGGCGGTCTTGACCCAAATCGGCCCGGTTTCGTCTGTGTACGAAGCTCATGGCCTCCTGAGCCGCGTCGAGCATGTGCCGCAGGCGAATTGCGTCATCCTTGCGCATACTGCACCTCGGCCGCCTCGATCACGCTCTGGCGGAAATAGCGGCTGAGATCCTCCGGCGTTCGTAGGTCCACCTTTCGCCCGCCAAACACCGACGACAGTTCCCTCTCCAGACGGGCGACCCCAAAAAGGCCGGGAATGCGATCCGGCTCGAACTCCACCAGCACGTCAACGTCACTCTGTGGGCCAAAGTCTTCCCGGAGCGCCGAGCCGAATACTGCCAGTCGCCGAATTCCATGCTCCCGACAGAAGGCCGCGATCCTCTCACGGGAGATGGTGAGCCTTGCGTTCATCGCCCTCTCTCCTTGACCTTCAGGTCCTGCCGGCTGTCGGCGATCTTGACGGAGCTACCCCGCCGTCGATCGGCTTGAACGGCAGCCGTGGGATTGCCCCTCGCAGGTCTGCAACTCCGCGGATAGTATGTCGATTCGCTTTCCGCAGGTCAAAGTCACACCGTTCACCGCGGCACGCCGCGGCGCCGAGCGGGAAGAGTCGTCGCCACGCACCCCACCGCCTCGCCGGCGCCGTCGGGCGGTACCCAGTGGTCCAGCAGCCTGTTCGCCTGTTTCTCTCTCGCCATGCTGCCCGCCTACGTCCTCACCATCCCGAGATCGCGCGCAAAGGACCACAGCGATCCCGTCCGGTACGCGTGCACGTACTCCTCCGTCGGCTCCGGCCGCCTCGGGCCGCCTGTATGCAGCCCGGATCACCGCCGACCCATCCGGCAGCGTCTCGAACCACGGGTTCTTGCCGTCAGGCGGCTTGTGCCGCTGCACCTCCAGGTGATGCTCGAGCAGGCCGGCGATCCACTCCTCGGGCGCCGCCTGCCTGGAGGTCCACGCGAAGTTCTCGTCGAAAGACACCGCCAGCCCGAAGGGCTGCAGCAGGTCCGACAGCTCGCTCCACATCCCGGGCACTCTCGCCGCGGCCTCGCGCACGGGCGCCGCCGCAGCGATCTCCGCGAGCTGAGTCCTCCCTGCCTTGCGAGTCATAGAATGAAGGCTGCTCTCCCACGCATCCGTCAGCAGCCGGCTGAACGTCTCGTAGGCGTCGATGGCCCGCAGCAGCGTAGCGTTGTGCCGCGGACTACCCGACGGCTCGGGCCTCGTGTCTCTGCCATCGGCCCTCCTCCCGGGCGCAAGCCCGTCGGCGGATTCCGACGGGCCGCATCCCCCTCCGCGGCTCACTGGATCGGCCCCTCACCTGGAGCGCGGCCTCCCCCGCGTTCGGCTCGGCTCGACTCGCGGAAGGTCGCCGCCTACAGCCGTATCTGGTATCCCACCGTCGCCAGCACGGCGTTGACGGCAGTGTTGTCGTCCTCGAAGATCTCCGTGAGCGTTCTCGTGTAGCTCAGCTCTACCACTACGTCCCCAGCGCCGGCCGGATGCACGTACGCGATCCCAGCCTTCATGCCCAGGACCAGGCTGTTGTCAGGCGCCGCTTTGGCGCTCGCGGAGATCCCGGCCGCTTCCTCCTTGTATTCGATGTCCCCCAGAAGGAGAATCACGTCGGGACCGATGAACACCTGCAACCTGCCGGTTCCCGCCGGGAATTGCGGAGCCAGGAGGAGAGGCAGCTCCAGAGCGCTCGCGGTGACCGTTCCGTCGACGGTTTCGAAGAGCATGGTATCCTCGAAATAGTCATAGGCGCCGCCTGTCCTCGTATAGGCAATGCCGGACTGGATGCAGAATCCTTGCGTGATCTGGAAGCTCAGGAACGCCCCGACCGTGAAGCCGGATCGTACTTTGTTGCGGCCATGAACGAGAAAGTTCAGCGCGTCGTTCCAGTCGCTTCCGCCGAGAAACGAGAGCCCTCCCCCGATCCTCGCTCCCAAGCTCACCTCTTGCGCGGGAGCGACGGACGGCAGTATGAGGCCGCAAAGAACAAAGATCGGCAGCCATCGCACGCACTTCGTGTTGCGCGTCGAGCCGCCTGCCATCGACGCGCACCCCTTGACCTGCAGCGAACCTGTCATGCGAGTCCTCCTGATTGTAGAAAATTGAAGGCGCACAGCGGCGCCTGCCCACAACAGAGCATGGGGCGTGCCACTGGGGCGGCGGGCGCCCCAGCCGTCACTAACGCTCGCGCGGCAAGAGAGATACGTGCGCGCGCCGTCCGGGCTGCAGGCGCGCGGGCCCCACGCTTTCACAACCGCGGTTGCGCCGGCGCAACCGTGGTTCGCCGGGGCGCCCCGAAGCGAGGCGAACGCGCCGCGAAAACCTTCAACCTGAACTCCGGCTGACGACCGCTCCACAGACCCGCGCTTTCTCGGATACAGTCGTGCCGATGCAGCTCAGCAGAGAACGGGCGCGCGGCTATGCGGGGTAAGCCTCACGTCGCGGGCATCGCGGGCGCCGCGGTCTTCTTTACGATCACGTCGATCGCGCAGCCCTTCTTCTCCCTCTATGCCCAGTCGCTGGGCGCTTCGACCGCGACCATCGGTTTGCTCGTCACGTTGCGCGCCCTGGTCCCTATGTTCATCGCGATGCCGGTCGGGCAGCTCATCGACGTCGTCGGCGCGTTGACGATGGCCAGGGTCGGGTTCGTCCTCCTGGTGGCTTCGCTGGCCGTGACCGCGGTCACCGGCAACCTGCTGCTCCTCGGTGTGGGGCAGATGATCCTCGGCGCGTCGATCATCGTCGCTGCGTCGTCGCTGCAGGTGCTCGCCTCGGAGGGCGGTGTAAAGGAGCGCAACCGCAACATCAACCACTATTCCGTGGCCATGTCCGGCGGCGGGATGGTCGGCCCTCTGCTCGGAGGAGGAGTCGTGGGCCTGGCGGGCGGCGGCGGCGCCGGGTATCACTTTGCCTTTGCCGCGGCGACGGCGGTGTCCCTCGTCGCGACGGTCGTCCTGCTGCTGGGGTTCCGCGAGTCAGCCGATGCTGGCGCAGGTGGAGGCCGCGCCGCGGGCGCGCGTGCGCTGGTGACCCCGCGAGAGATGCTCCGCAGCTACCTGAGCGGCTTCGAGCTCGCTCGCAACCGCGGCGTGCAGTTCGGCCTAATGGCCACGTTCCTCATCATGTTCATGCAGTCAATGTCCTTCAGCTTTATCCCGCTCTATCTGAGCGACGCGGGCTACGGCACGGGGATGATCTCGGCCATGGTGTCGCTCAACGGGCTGGCCGGGCTGACCTTCAGGTTCTTCCTCTCCTGGATGGTCAAAAGGGTCGGGCTGGAGCGCCTGCTGATTGTCGCGGGGTGCGTGGCGGCCTCATGCCTGGCTCTGCTGCCTCTCGCTTCCGTCAACGCGGTCCTGTTCGGTCTCGTCATCATGCTGATGGGGAGCGCGGTCGGGCTCAACCTGCCCGTGAGCATCATGATCATGGTGAACGACAGCGCCGAACGCGACCGGGGAAAGGTGATGGGGCTCAGGCTCCTCGCGAACCGACTCGCGCAGATCATCGGCCCGTCCCTGTTCGGGGTGCTGGGCCAGGCGGTGGGGCTGGCCGGCGCGTTCCACATCGGCGGCGGACTGCTGCTGACGGCGGTTGCCGGCTTCGGGGTCGCGACCTTTGGAGACCTGCGGGCTCGGCGCGAAGTCAGGCGGCCGACGGACAGCCGCCCCCCGGAGTGACTGCGCGGGGCTGCCCCTCCGCTCGAGCCCGTGCGCCGGGACGCGCGGTCACATACCAGATCAAAGTAGACGACCGCCCCGGGTCGACGTAAGCTCAGTCGGCATCGCGCCGCGCTCCGTGGCAGCGACCGTCCGAACACTTTGCCGAGCTCCTTGTCTTCGACGACCGTGTCCTGTTGACGCCCGCCGACGCAGCCCTCCGCGCGAACTTGCTTGTCGCGCATGCTGTCAGGCGGTCGAGTCCAGGGCTCTCCGCCTGTTACGCAGGTGTGACGTTGGTTTGGCAAAGACTATCGCTAACGAAACGGCCAGCCCTTCGCGCCTTCGCGCGCAACGATCGTAACTGCATTTCGCCAAGGCGCTTGGATCGTATTCATCGTCTGGCACGTCCCTTGCACTAACCATCAACGGTCGAAAAAGGCGAAGCCTCCGAAAGGAGGTGGCGCAAAGCACGTGGCCTGCCTCGGGCGAGCTGCCCGAAATGGTTGCACGGCTGCCGACTCGATACGGCCTCCGGTGCAGGTGCCTCTGTCGAGCGGTCATCCGGCGAGACGGAGGTACTGTCATGACTCAAACGAAGCGGCGGGCGCTGACGCCGGCCGCACTCCTGACCATCGCTACGTTCACCATCGCCGGCTGTCTACCCCCGGGGATACGCTCGGCCGGGTCGGATGGCCAGGATGGTGCGCCCGATACGGGCACGTTGCTGCTCACGCTCGACGACCTTCTTGCCCCGTCAGCCGACCCGACGATCGACATGACCGCGGTATCGCATGTGATCACGGGGCGCGGGCCGCAGGGCACCGACTTTGTCCGATCGGCGCAGGGCACTACGGCGGAAATCCAGAGCCTCAAGACCGGCGTTTGGGATGTGACCGTGGAAGCCGCGAACGCAAGCGGCGACGTCGTCGGCAAAGGGACGACCCAGGTCACGGTCACGTCCGCCACGTCGGCGGCCGCGGCCGTCAAAGTCAGGCCGGTGTCAGGGTACGGCGCGCTGCGGGTGACGCTGAGCTGGCCGGCCGCGCAGGTCGCCGCACCGTCGATCGATGCCCAGCTCGTGCCTCAATCGGGCACAGCCAAGTCGTTGTCCTTCACCTTGGGGTCCGGGGTCTCCAGCTCCACAATTGCAAAGATACCCGCCGGCGCCGCCACCCTTACGCTCCGGCTGCTGGACGGCGGCGCGGTCGTTGCCGGCGCGATCGAGGTCGTCCAGATCCAGAAGAACGCCACCACAAGCGTCGAGGTTGCATTCACCGATGTCGACGCCGCCGCTCCCAGCGTGCAGACCAACATCACGCCGCAGCCTGACGTTCCGCTGGCGGTGAATCTCTTCGGCCACCTCGCAACAGTCGCGCAAGGCACCGGATTCACGGTCACGGCGTCTGTGGAAGGGGTCACAGGCAATCTCGTCTATGCCTGGTATCTGAACGGGATATTCCGGCACATCGGAGGGGCTCTATCAGTCCCCGCGGACCTGCCGCCCGGCTCGCATCGGCTCGACGTTACGGCCTTTACCGCGGACGGCCTGCGCGCGGGAACAACGGGTGTCTCTTTCGCCGTCACCGCTACCGTCCCATCGACTTCCGTAACTCTGGCGTGGGATCCGTCCACAGGCGCGGATGTGGCAGGCTACAAGGTGCACTACGGCACCACGAGCGGGACTTACGACCGCGTCGTGGACGCAGGAAACGTCACCACCTTCACAGTGACGGGACTGCAGCCTGGTATCACGCACTACTTCGCGGCCACGGCGTATAGCTCAGCAGGGATGGAAAGCGGCTATTCGAACGAGGTGTCGCACTGATCGCAACGCGCTGGGCGGCCGTGCGCCGAGCTCGGCCGCCCGCACGGGGGGCCTCGGTCGGCCGATGGCGCGGCGAAGGAATGCGCTGTCTGTCCCTCTCGCGGCGACCGCCAGCGCAGAGCCGACGATGCGGCCTGCGTAGCCGAAGACCCGAACCGACTTGGTCCCCCTCACGTCTGTCGGATGAAGGTTCCCGCCCCGCAGGACTTCGGACTGCCTGGCGCGGGCAGCGTGCCGGCACATTGCCCGCGGGACGTACGCCGGCAATTGCTTCCTGCGGAGCAACATACCTCGGCACAACCGTGGGCCCGCCCCGGCAACCACGGTTCGTCTACGCGCGGCGTTCGACCCCGTCGCCCCCGCTCCGTTTGCTTGCCGCGGGAGGCGGCCATATACTAATCGCGGGACGAGCGCGTCAACGAGACGAACCCGCGCTGCGCGGATACGCAAACCATGGACGGAGCTCCCGACGTTTCAGTGGACCGGAAAAAGTACGCTTCGAAGCACGAGCACCTGGTCATCGGCCTGATGTCGGGCACTTCGCTCGACGGCGTCGACGCGGCCCTCGTGCGGATCGAGACGAAGCCTGACGGAGCGATCCGCGAAGTCACGCTGCTTCATCATAGCTATCTCCCCTATAGCGTCGATCTCCGGCGGCTGCTCTCAGACCTTTGCCGCGTCGAGAGCGCGCGCATAGACGACCTGGTATACGCGCATTTCGGCCTCTCCGAGTGGTACGCGAAAGCCGTGGAGATGGTGCTCGCCGAGTCGGGCGTCAACCGCGCGCGCATAGACGCCGTCTGCATGCACGGCCAGACGGTGTGGCACGCTCCCGAGCCCCGCCCCTTTCCCGGCCCCGTCGGGCCCATGCCGGTCAAGGGGACCCTGCAGATCGGCTCCAGCGACGTCGTGCGCGAACGCACGGGCATTCCCGTCGTGGCCGACCTGCGCGCACGCGACATGGCCGCGGGAGGCGAAGGCGCGCCCCTCGCCCCCTACCTCGACGCGCTCCTTTTCGGCAGCCCCGAAAAGGGAAGGATCGTGCAGAACATCGGGGGCATCGGGAACGCGACCGTCATCCCCGCGGCCGCAGCCGCCAGCCAGATCGTCGCCTTCGACACCGGGCCCGGAAACATAGTGATCGATGGCGTCGTGCGGCTCGGGACCGACGGCAAGATGGGCTACGACGCGGACGGAGCCATCGCGGCCCGGGGCAAGCCGAGCGCTCAGATGGTCGAGCTCTCCATGCGCGACCCCTACTTCGCGCGCAAGCCGCCCAAGAGCACGGGGCGCGAGGTCTACGGCGCGGCGTTCGCCGACCGCTTCATGGCCGACGCGCGCTCGCGAGGGCTCGACTTCGAGGACACCGTCGCCACCGCGACGGCCTTCGCCGCGGAATCCATGGCGCGCGCGTACCGGGACTTCATACTCCCCACAACCCGCGTGGACGAGGTCCTCGCCTGCGGCGGCGGTGCCCTGAATCCCACCCTGCTGCGGATGCTCCGCGAGCGGCTGCCCGCGGCGATCGTCGTCACCACGACGTCCGCGCGCGGCGTGCCCGACCAGGCGCGCGAGGCGATGGCGTTCGCTGTGCTCGGGCACGAGTCGCTGATGGGCCGGCCCGGCAACCTGCCCGCGGTGACGGGCGCGCGGGCGCCCGTGGTCCTCGGCCACCTCACTCTCTGATTCGGGAAGCAAGCTTCTGTAGGAGGAGCTATGAAGAAACACGTAGTTCTGCTGGCAGCCTTCACCATGGCCCTCGCGTTCAGCGCGACCGCCGTGGCGGAGAGCGTTCTCACGATCGGCGTGGACCAGGAGGCGGTCGGGCTCGACCCGAACATCGTCACCGCCTTCTCTTCGCACCGACGCATCGACCTTCTCTACAACAAGCTCGTGCGCGTAGACGAGAACCTCGCCATCGTGCCCGATCTCGCCGAGTCGTGGGACAACCCGGACAACGTGACGTACGTGTTCCACCTGCGCAAGGGCGTCAAGTTCCACAACGGCCGCGAGCTCCGCGCCGAGGACGTGCAGTACTCGCTCAACCGTGTCCTCGATCCCAAGACGGCTTCGCCCGGACGATCGTACATTTCGTCGGTCAAGGCCATCGACGTCGTCGATCCCTACACCGTGCGGGTCACGCTGACGGCCCCGCTGCCTTCCCTTCTCGACGGCCTCTCGTCCAACAACCTGGCCATCGTGCCCAGGGAAGAGGTCGAGAAGAACGGCAACCTCCAGAAGGTCGCGGTCGGCACCGGCCCCTTCATGCTCAAGGAGTGGCTGCCGGACAACTCCATGACTCTCGTCCGGAATCCCAATTACTTCGAGAAGGGCGCGCCCGTCGTCGACAAGGTGATCTTCCGCGTGATCCCCGAGCAGGCTTCGCTCCTCGCCGGCGTCAGGTCCGGAGAGCTCGACATGGCCACCATCAGCGACGCCCCGACCGTGCGCCTGGCTGCCCGGGACCCCAAGGTCGTCGTGATGCGAAAGCCGGGCATCAACGTGCGCATCTTCAGCTTCAACACGAGCCGCAAGCCGTTCGACGACGTGCGCGTGCGCGACGCGATCGCCCTCACCCTCAACCGCGACGAGATCGTCGCCGCCGCCGAGTTCGGCGCGGCGCAGGTCACAGGTCCCCTCCCGGTGGCGGTGACCCAGTGGGCGCTGCCGCCGTCAAAGCTGCCGTTTGCGTCTCCGGACATAGCCCGGGCGAAGAGCCTGCTGGCGCAGGCCGGCTACCCGAACGGGCTCTCCTTCAAGATCGTCTGCTCCAGCACCTACGAAGGCGGCCTCGCCGTCGCCCAGATCGCCCAGGACCAGCTCAAAAAGATCGGCATCGACGCCCAGCTCGAAGTCGTCGAGTGGGGCGTGTACATCGACCGCTGGGTCAAGCGCGACTTCGACACGATGATCGAGCTCAGGGGCGGCTCGCCCGAACCCGACCGATTCCTGTACAGGACCTTCCACAGCACAGGCGGCGTCAACAACTTCCTGTTCAAGGACGCCGACGTGGACAAGCTGCTCGATCAGGGCCGCACTCTGACAAGCTACGCGGACCGCAAGCCGGTCTACGACAAGCTGCAGGCTCTCCTCACGGAGCGGGCCCCCGCCGTTTTCCTCTACTGCCCCGTCGAGAGCCAGGTCCTCAGCCCGAGGGTCAAGGGCTTCAAGCAGGTCGGCAACGGCAGCCTCTACTACCTGACCTACGCGAAAGTGGAATAGCAGACAGAGGAGCCGGCGTCTTCCCCGGATCGTGACGGATCGGGGACGGGCGCCGGCTCTGCCGCGATATGGGCCGATACATCGCCAGCAGGCTTCTCTCTCTGATCCCCGTCCTCCTTGGCGTCTCGATCATCGTGTTCTTTCTCATCCGCCTCGTCCCCGGCTCGGCGCTGCAGATGTTTCTCGGGACACAGGTCGAGGCGACGCCCGAGCAGATGGTGGAGCTCAAGCGGCTCTTCGGAGAGGACAAGCCGGTGCCCGTTCTCTACCTGGAGTGGTTAGGAAGAATATTGAAGGCCGACTTCGGCTATTCCCTCCGCACCGGCAGGTCCGTCCTTCCCGATATCCTGAGCCGCCTCCCCTTGAGCATCGAGATCACCCTGCTGGCTCTCATCCTCGCCCTTGCGATCGGGATCCCGCTCGGCGTGCTCTCCTCGCTGCGGCAGAAGCCGCTGATGGACATCTCGATCCGCGTGATCGGCCTCCTCGGGCTGTCGCTGCCGCAGTTCTGGCTCGCTGCCCTCATGGTGCTTGCGTTTTCCGGCTTCCGCGGCTGGATTCCGATGGGCGGCTTTGTGAGCTTCGCAGCCGACCCGATCAGGAACCTGCGGATGCTCCTGCTGCCTTCGCTCGCGATCGGCATAGGCCTCGCCGCCGTCATCATGCGCTACACGCGCAACAGCATGCTCGAGGTCCTGCAGTCGGACTACGTCCGGACCGCGAAGGCGAAGGGCCTCAAGCGCAGCGCCGTGATCCTGCGCCACGCCCTCCGGAACGCCATCCTCCCGGTCATCACGGTCGCGGGCTTCAACACGGGCTATCTCCTCGGCGGCGCGATCGTGATCGAAGAGGTCTTCGCCCTCCCCGGCATGGGCCGGCTTGCTCTCTACGCGATCTACCAGCGCGACTATCCCGTGATCCAGGCCATCGTGCTCGTCATCGCGTCGATCTTTGTCCTCGTGAACCTGGCTACAGACCTCGTCTACGGGTCAGCCGATCCCCGGATCCGGCTGGACAGGCCGAGGGTGTAGCGATGTCGCGCCTTCTCCGCAACCCGATAGCGGTGACCGGGCTCGCCCTGGTCGGTGCCTACCTGGCGGTGATTCTGCTCTCCTTTTTCTGGCTGCCGTTCGATCCCGTCAAGATGGATCTCCAGCGCATCCTGGAGCCTCCCTCGCTGGCCAGCGGTCACCTGCTCGGCACCGATGAGTTCGGGCGGGACATGCTGTCCCGCATCATGAAGGGCTGCGGCGTGTCGCTGCTCATCAGCCTCGGGGCAACGGCACTGGGCGCAATCGTCGGCACGGTCATGGGCATCTGGGCCGGCTTTCTCGGGGGGCGCTGGGACCACTGGATCATGCGCGTCGCTGACGTGTTGTTTTCCTTCCCCTCGCTTCTTCTCGCCATCTTTGTAATGGCCGTCCTCGGCGAGAACACCTACAACGTGATCCTGGCGATCGGGATCGTCTACATCCCTCAATTCGCGCGCGTGAGCAGGGGGGCGATCCTCTCGATCAAGTCGCAGGATTTCGTGCGAGCCGCGTTCTCCAACGGGGCGAGCCCGGCCGGGGTGCTCTTTCGCCACCTGCTCCCGAACATCGCGGTCCCGCTCATCGTGCAGGTCTCGCTGTCGCTGTCCGTGGCCATACTCCTCGAGTCGGCGCTGAGCTTTCTCGGCCTCGGCATTCAGCCTCCCTACCCATCCTGGGGCAACATGCTCGCCTCGGCGCGGAAGCTGATGATGCTCGCGCCGTGGACGGCCGTCTATCCGGGCTTGGCCATCGTCTTCCTGGTCCTCGGCTTCAACCTCCTGGGCGACGGGCTCAGAGACATCCTGGATCCCCGCCTGAGGAACGTGAGGTAGAGGCCATGAGCGACCCCACCGTCCACGCCCCCGCGCCCGCCGACTCCCCCATCCTCCGGGTCGAAGGCCTGGTCACGCGCTTCCGCACGGACCGGGGAACGGTCAGGGCCGTCGACGGGATCTCGTTCGAGCTGCGCCGCGGCGAGACCCTGGGCCTCGTGGGCGAATCCGGCTCAGGCAAGACCGTCACGAACCTTTCGGTGCTGAGGCTCGTGCCCGATCCGCCGGGCAGGATCGCCGCCGGCAGGGTGATCTACCGCGGCCGCGACTCCCTCGAGCGCGACCTGCTCGCGCTCGACGAGGAGCAGCTCCGCCTCGTCAGGGGCGGCAGCATATCGATGATCTTCCAGGACCCGCTGACCTCGCTCAACCCCGTGCTCCGCGTGTGGGTCCAGATAGCCGAAGCGATCCGTCTCCATCACGGCCTCGGCAGGCGAGCCGCGCGCGCCACGGCCGTCGAGCTGCTCAAGGCCGTGGGCATCCCCGACGCCGAGCGTCGCGCCAACGACTACCCGCACCAGTTCTCCGGGGGCATGCAGCAGCGCGTCATGATCGCAATGGCCCTGAGCTGCAAGCCGGACATCCTCATTGCCGACGAGCCGACGACCGCCCTCGACGTGACGATCCAGGCCCAGATCCTCGAGCTCATCCGCAGCATGTCGAGCAGAGACAGCACGGCTGTGATCATGATCACCCACGATCTCGGCGTGGTGGCGGGCATGTGCGACGCGGTGTGCGTCATGTACGCGGGCCGCATCGTCGAGCGCGCCCAGGTCGACGATCTGTTCTACGACCCCAGGCACCCGTACACGAGGGCCCTCCTCGACTCGATACCGAGGGTCGACCGCTCCGGCTCGGACAGGCTCTATTCGATCCCCGGCTCGCCGCCGGATCTGGTCGACATGCCCCCGGGCTGCCCCTTCCAGCCGCGCTGCCCCAAAGCGATGGACGTCTGCGCCAGGGAATATCCACCGGAGACAAGACTGAAGGGCCGCGCCCCGAGAACGGTGAGCTGCTGGCTCCACGTCTCCGACGCGACGGAGCGCAGCGATGGCTGAAGCCGACACGCTCCTCGAAGTCAGGGACCTCAAGGTCCACTTCCCGATAGAGAGGGGGATCATCCTCAAGCGACGCGTCGGTTCCGTGCGCGCGGTCGACGGCGTGAGCTTCCGCGTGCGGCGGGGCGAGGCGCTCGGCCTCGTCGGCGAGTCGGGCTGCGGCAAGTCCACCACCGCCATGGCCATCGCGCAGCTCCAGCCCGCGACATCCGGCGAGGTGCTCTTCGAGGGCAGGACCCTCGGCTCGCTGCCGCCTGCCCGCCTGCGCGAGGCGCGCATGGGGTTCCAGATCATCTTTCAGGACCCCTACTCGTCGCTGGACCCGCGCATGCGCGCAGCCGACATCGTCGCCGAGCCCCTGCGCATCTACGCGCGGCGTGGGATCATCGACGCCACGACGGAGACGATCACAGAGAGGACACTGTCGCTCATGGAGCGCTGCGGCCTCCCCGCCTCCTTCGCGGGACGCTATCCCCACGAGTTCTCCGGCGGGCAGCGGCAGCGAATCGGCATCGCCCGCGCACTGGCGCTCGGCCCGAAGCTGATCCTGGCCGACGAGCCCGTGAGCGCCCTCGACGTGTCGATCCAGTCGCAGATCCTCAACCTCCTCAAGGACCTGCAGAAGGAGCTCGGCCTCACCTTTCTCCTGATCGCCCACGACCTCGCGGTCATCGAGTATTTCTGCGACAGGATCGCGGTCATGTACCTCGGCAGGATCGTCGAGACCGCCGGCGCCGCGAGCCTGAACCGCTCGCCCCTGCACCCATACACCAGGGCGCTGCTCTCAGCCGTCCCCGTGCCCGACCCCGCAAAAGGAGCGCGCGCGCAAGCGCATCATCCTGAAAGGGGACGTGCCTTCGCCGTCGGCCGAGCGTGCGGGCTGTCCCTTCCGCGAGCGGTGCCCCGAGGCGATGCCGCGATGCGCGACGGTGACGCCGATCCTTCGCGAGGTCGAGGCGGGGCACGAGGTCGCCTGCCTTCTCTACGGAGAATCATGATGAAGGTCACCATTCGGTCCATGGAGCCGCGCGACATTGGCGAGTGCGCGCGCATCGCCTGCGACTCAGAGATCGGCGAGCGCTACGGTTTCGTCGCTGCCACGATGGAAGCGAACCTGTCGCGCGCGATGGCCATCGCCGGGCCGGAGCTCGTCGTCGCCGAGGTCGCAGAGCCGCGTGCTCGGCTTCGCGTGGGTCGAGCCGCACGGCGCGTTCTCGATGGCGCCATACCTCAAGCTGATCGCGGTGCGGCGCGAAGAGCGAGGCCGCGGCGTCGGCGCCGCCCTGCTCGCCGAGTTCGAGCGGCGCACCGCCCAGGTGGGGCGCGACTACTGCCTTCTCGTCTCCGACTTCAACGCGGGCGCCATCGCCTTCTACGAGAAGCACGGCTACAGGCGGCGCGGCGAGCTTCCCGATTTTGCGGTCCGCGGGATCGCGGAAATCCTGATGGTGAAGCGCCTTGCGGCCGACCAGAGAGCCGGCGGCGCACCTGCAAGTTGATCCGCAGCGACCAGAGCGGGCCGGGGACGCCTTCACTTCCATACATTCTTGTTACTGAGTTTCGCCAATCACACCGAATTGTCTTGACCCACCCCGCTCGGCGGTCGAGTACTTCAACCGCGTCGGTGCTGCGGGCCGGACGACGGTCCGGGCCGCGAGATACGCGCGCAGGGCGTGAAGTGGGCGGCGCGCGAGGTGGGCGGGTCCCGACCTTCATTTTCAAGGTCTGATCAGGGTGAAGGCAGTCAACGGCCGGCGCGCCATGGCGGCCGCGGCGACATCGCGACGCGGCTCACATGCCCAGGTGCTTCATGAGCGCGTAGACCACGAAGCCAGGCCACACGAGCGCTTTGAGAAAGCCGAGCACACCGATCCAGAACGTCGAAGCGTGGCCGATGAAGTAGACGGCCGCTCCGATGAAGCCGAGCCCGTATACCGCGCCCGCGCCCGCCGTGGCGCCTCCGCCCCTGTTGCCGTCGCCCATCTCGTTCTCCTCCAGCGCGCACGCGGTGCGGTCTGCACGCTCTCGAGCGCCCGGACCGTCGCGCGCGCCGCATTGTCGGGCCGCCCGCCCAACGCTTTTGCTGACTCTCAGTCGTCAGCGACCGAACGATCCTCAGCGCAGACTGTATCTGCTCAAAGGCATCAGATCATCCGTCTTCATCAGTGTATACCCTTTTCCAGTTCCAGGCTCGCGCCTTCGCTCCTGTTCTACCCGCCGTTGCTCACCGGTTTGTCGGACTTACCGCGGGCCGTCGCTCACGCCCCTGCGGGTCGTCTGGCTGCGGCTGACAGCGGCCGGCGACCAGACCGTGGCGTAAAGATCTGCCGTCGAGTTGTCCGGTGCGAAGTACTGCTTCTCCTCGCGTTTCACGCAGGAGTATCGTTCGCTCTACATTATTGTTCGCGACCTTTTCCCCTATGGGCCGCCCGCAGTTGACTTCGGCGATAGGAGACGGTAACATCCTATGTACCTTTCCGGTAACCGATTGGAGGCGCATATGCGTTTCATAGGAGTGCGAGAGTTTCGCAGCCGAGCCGCGAGGGTCTTCCAGGGCCTGCGCAAGGACAACGAGGTCGTAATCACCTCCAACGGCAAGCCTGTCGCCATCCTAACCCCTACCTCAGGCGATCAGCTTGAAGACAACCTGGCTGCGCTGCGCACCGCCAGAGCCATCCGGGCCGTCAGTGCACTCCAGACGAGATCTCTGCGCCTGGGGACCGACAAGCTGACTTCACGCGACATCGAGACGGAAGTACGCGCCGTCAGGCGCAGGCAGCGTCGCAAGTGAAGATCGTGCTGGATACAAACGTACTCGTATCAGGGCTGCTCTCACCCTTTGGGCCTCCGGCAGAGATCCTGCGGATGATCTCGGTTGGAGATCTGCAGGTGTGCTACGACGCCAGGATCCTGGCAGAGTATCGCGCCGTCCTGGCCCGACGTCGATTTCGTTTCGATCCCCGCCTCGTGGCAACGCTAATGGACCACATCGAGGCCGCCGGTATGCCCGTAGCGGCACGCCCGACTCAACTCAGACTCCCTGATGACGGCGACCGTCCGTTCGCGGAGGCTGCCATCGCCGGCGCAGCGCAGTTCCTCGTGACTGGAAACGTGAAACATTTCCCTGCCCGCACCTACGGGACTGCGCGCGTTATCACTCCGAGCGACCTCGTGCGTCGGCCCGGTTTGAATCAGTAGCAGATACCACAGATACGTCCGCCGCTTCCAGTCTGGTCCATACCCGGTGCAGTGACCTGCGCCGTTGCCGCCTGGTCATGGCAGAACTGCCCACGAGTGCTTGAAGCACGTGCTGGATCGCGGCCAGGATCCTTGTCGGCAATTCCGGTAGACTCACTCAAGTCGAATGTGAAGTCAGACACGGCGCCGGCGCACGTGGGCAGTGACCGTCCTCGGAAAGAAAAGCCCCGATGGGACCTTATCCCATCGGGGCTTACTTATCAGCGAGCGAAGGGAATCGAACCCTCGTCTCAGGCTTGGGAAGCCCGCGTAATAACCATTATACTACGCTCGCGAAACTGACTTTACGATAACAGACGCCGGGGCCGCTGTCAACGCGAAATCGCGGCGCGCCGCCGGCGCACCGCGGCCGACGGCGCGCCGGCCGCGCCCGCCTTCCTTCAACCTTACTTCTTCCACTCCTGGCCGTTGACGTAGAAGACGAGCTGGGAGTCTTCGTCCATGATGTACGGAATCCCGATCTGGCCGCCCGGGTGGCGCATCGACACAATGACGCGGTCGCCGCCCTTGGTGCGCTCCACGAGATCCATCTTGACGAGGATCGGGTAGCGGACGATCTCCGCGGTAAAGACCCCGAACACCTTGCCCTTGTCGACCTTCTTGGGCTCCGTGATCGTGAGGAGCATGACCGTGTTCTCCGGAGCGTCCTCGCCAGGCGCGGGGATCTGCTTGACCACGACGCCGCCGGCCTCGTTGCCCTGAGGCTTGCGCACCGAGAACGTGAACGGGCGGCCCGCCTGCGCGAGATCGTTCATGATCTGGTCGAACGCCTTGCCGAGGTAGTTGGCGGTCGCGAAGACTTTGCCTTGGGGGCCACGGCTCACGACCAGGTCGAGGTAGGTGACTTCGCCCTCGCGCACCTGCGTGCCAGGGGCGGGGCTCTGGCGGAGGATCGTCCCGGGGTCGGCTTCGTTGTAGACGAACATCACGGGGTCACGGACCTGGATCAGCCGCTCCTCGTCGCCCGGAAACAGCGACTGCAGCTCGGCGCGGAGCACGGCGAGGTCTTTCTTCACGTAGTTGCCGATCTGCTCCACCACGGGGCCGCGGCTCACGGTGAGCACGACCCGGCGGCCGGCCTTGACCACGGCGCCGGCGCGCGGCCGCTGGTCCATGACGATGCCTTTGGGCAGGCTCGAGGAGTGGCGCAGCTGCACTCTCGCGTACAGTCCCTTTTCCTGCAGCTTGACCATGGCGGAGACGAGGTCCAGCCTGTGGCCATCGCCGCCGACCGCGTCGGGGACCAGCACCTGCTCCGTGCCCTTGATGGTCACGCCAAACGTGACCAGCGCAATGGTCAGCATCGCGAGCACGGCCCCGAGAACGAGCAGCACCGTCACCTTGAAGTGCCGCTCCTCGACGCGATCCTGGCGCCGGGGCAGCAGCTTGCGCATCCTCTCGACGATCTCGCGCATCTCACTCACCTCCCAGGACTGCGCCCAGGATGTCGCGGTGCCCGTTGACAAAGCTCTTCGCGTCCATCGCCTTCTTCTGCTGGAGCTGCAACTCAGTCACGCGAAGCAGCCCAGACCCTGTTTGTACCAGAAGCGCGCTGGCCCTGTCCATGGAGACCACACGCCCCGGCGGGCCGGTCGAGATCACCGCCGCGTCGTCCGCCGGCCGGCAGCCCTGGATCCCGAGCTGCTGCCCCCGGAACGTGGTGAACAGCCCCGGCCAGGGCTGAAAAGCGCGGTAGCGGTTGTAGATCGCCCGCGCGCTGTCGCTCCAGCGGGCCAGGCCGTCATCCTTCTCGATGAGGCGGCAGAAGGTCGCGAGCGCCGGGTCCTGCGGCCGCCCTTCGACCGGGCCCGCCGCCATCCGCTCGAGCACGTCGAGGAGCAGCGCCGCGCCGATCCCAGCCATCCGCGCCGAGAGCTCCACCGCCGTCTCGTGCTCGCCGATCGCGACGCGCGCCTGCGCGAGCACGTCGCCTGCGTCCACCTCGGCGGCCAGCCGCTGGATGCTGACGCCCGTCTCGGTGTCGCCCGCCAGCAGCGCTGCCTGGATGGGCGATGGCCCCCGGTAAAGAGGAAGAAGTGAAGGATGAAGGTTGATGCCGCCGCGCGGAAACAGCGCGAGGAACCTGGGCCCGAAGATGCGGCCGTACGCGACGACGACCAGCACGTCGGGGCGCAGATCGCTCACGCGGCCGCGGACAGCGGCATCGAGGCGCTCGGGCTGGAGCACCGGCAGGCCCGCCGCCTCGGCCGCGGCCTGCACGGGCGGGGCGGTCTCGCGCCTCTTCCTGCCCGCCTCGCGCGATGGATTGGTGAGAACCGCGCAAACCTCGTGTGCTGTCGCCACCTTCGCCAGGGCCGGAACTGCGATCTCCGGGGTGCCGGCGAAGAGCACCCTCATCGCGCGAGGGCTTTCTGCGGGTCGTACCCCTTGAGCAGGCGCTCGCGCTTGGCCTTCGAGATGCGGTCGACGAACAACACCCCGTCGAGGTGATCGTACTCGTGCTGGATGACGCGGCCGAGCAGGCCTTCGACGTCGATCGTGAACGGCCGGCCCTTGGCGTTCCACGCCTGCACCTTGACTGCGGCGGGCCGCACCACGTCGGCGTTCAGGCCGGGGATGCTGAGGCAGCCTTCTTCATATTTCCACTGGTCGACCGACGTCTCGACGATCTGAGGGTTGATGAACACGCGCGGCTCGTCGTCCGGCACGTGCGTCACGAACACGCGGATGAGGCTTCCGACCTGGACGGCGGCCAGGCCGATCCCCCGGCCGGCGTGCATCGCCTCGATCATCTCCTGAACGAAGCGCTCGAGCGTGCCGTCGATGTCCGCGACGGCTTCCGATTGGCGGCGCAGGATGGGATGGCCCAGAGTCACTATTTGCATGCGGAAGGAGTCTAATAACGAACCGCGAAACGGTCAACGCTTAGCCCAGCGTTTAGCTGGGCTTGGCCGGCGCTGGCCGGGCTTGCCCGGCGTCCGCCGTCGCGTCTTGGGCCGTCGTGTTGGCAATCGTCCGCGGCCCTGCACTATAATCGGGAGCAGGATCAGGAGGCGCCGGCACAAATCATGGAACCCCGCAGACTGACCACGGACAGGCTCAAAGGGATTCTGGACAATCTCAAGGAAGGCTCCGAGCAGTCTATCGGGACGTACCTGTTTCGCGGGCTCCGCGTCCAGATCAGCAAGTTCCGGGCTTCGGGCGCGGAGAGGTTCTCACGGCTGTACCGACGGCGACGCGACCAGGGGCTGTGCGTTATCTGCGGAAACAGGGTGACGAGCCGCAACCCGCGGACGGGGCGTCTCTACCGCCTGTGCGACGCGCATCGCGACAGGATCGACCACAAAGCGGATCAGTAGGGCGCGGTCATGGTGCCGAGGCGCCGGTCTCCCCCGCCCGCCTGAGCTGCCCGGCCACGCCCGCCGCGGCCGCGTGAACGGCGCTGCTACTCTTCCTCGAACTGATCCTTTGACGCCCCGCAGTCCGGGCACACCCAGTCGTCGGGCAGGTCCTCGAACGCCGTGCCGGCCGCGATTCCATTGTCCGGATCGCCCACTGCGGGATCGTAGACGTAACCGCAGACCTGGCAGACGTAGCGCTTCATCCCATCCTCCCTTTTCCGTTACCTGCGGCCGCCCGTCGGGCGTCGAGCTCCATGACGATCCGGTCGATGAAGTCGAGCGTCGCGCGATCGGCTTGTTCCCTGTCCCAGGCGGGTCCGGGAACCGCCGCTCCCGCGGGCCGCGCATAATATAAAGGCTCGTCGCTCACGGATCAAGCCGAGGGCGCCGCGATTTGTTGCGCGGCCGCGATTTGCCGCGGGCCGCCGTTCCAGCGCGCCCACGCGATTCTCCCCGCGACTCCATCCCCGCGTGCGCACGCGACTCTCCACGAGTGCGGCTGCCGGGTATCCCGAATCGCGCGAGCTCGCCCCGCATCGCCGAGCGCGCGAGGCAGAAGTCGTAGCGCACCGGATCCTCGGGTGAGATCTCCCGGAACCCCTCGGTGATCTCGAGCGCGGTCCGCTGGTCGGCGGATCGGCGCGCGGTGAAGCCCAGGGCGATGCCGATGCGGTACATGTGCGTGTCGAGAGGGACCACAAGGCGCCGCGGCCCCAGCTCGTGCCAGGGGCCGGGGTCGACCGCGTCCCGCCGCACCATCCAGCGCAGGAACAGGTGCCACCGCTTGCAGGCGCTGCCGCGCTCGGGCCGCGCGAGGAGAAACGGCGGAGACCGGTCGGCCAGGGACGCGAGCTCATCGACGAAGCCCCCGAGCGCGGGCACGAGGCTCGCGGCCCCCGCCGCATCGTGGCTGCGGAAGCAGCGGAGCAGGGAGCCGTGCTTTCGGCGGGCTCGCGCGAGCGCGACCAGCAGCGCGGCCACGTCGTCGCCGTCGTTGAACCGGTGCTTGAATCCCCGGAAATCAGCCGCGATCTGCGCCGGGCCGTGGCTTTCCACGTACTGCGAAGGCGTGCCGATGAGACCGAACACCCGCGTGAGCGTGGCGTGAATCTGCGACACCCGGCCGTACGCGAGCGTTGCCGCAACGACGGCGGCCACCTCCACGTCGCCGGGGTCCTGCCAGCGCACGACGAAGCCCAGGGGATCCGGTTCGATGAGCTCGGGCAGGTTGCGGGCGCGGTACAGGGCCTCGAGCCGCTGCCGGAGCTGAGAGCGTGTCATGCGCGCTCCTGTGTGCCGCGGACGCCGTGCGGATGTCAAGGCTGCGGCCGGCGGGATTTCCCGGAACGTGCTTGACCCTTGGCGCGCGCGACCGCCAAATTGAGTAAATGTATAATCCGTTGCTGCAGGGGCTCGGAATCAGCCGCGAGCCCGATCCCCTCACGATCGTGATCTTCGGCGCCACCGGCGACCTGACCAAGCGCAAGCTGATCCCGGCGCTCTACTCTCTGTACACCAAGCAGCACATCTCCTCGTTCCGCGTCGTCGGGCTGGCCCGCCGCCCCTGGACGACGCAGGAGTTCCGCGACCGCATGGCCGACGCGATCGGAAGCTCGGGCGCGGCCGCCGGCTTTCTCTCCCGCCTCGAGTACGTGCAGGCGTCTTTCGAGAACGTCGCGGCATACAAGGGCCTGCGGGAGCTCGAGCCGCGGAACACGATCTTCTATCTCTCGACCCCGCCCGACGCTTACGGCACGATCATCGAAAGCATCGGCGCCGCGGGGCTCGCGAGCGAAGACGGCTTCTACCGCCGGGTGATCGTCGAGAAGCCGATCGGCCACGACCTCGCGAGCGCCCTCGAGCTGAACCGCGCGCTCAACCGCGTCTTCCGTGAGGACCAGATCTTCCGGATAGACCACTACCTGGGCAAGGAGACGGTACAGAACCTGATGGTGCTGCGCTTCGGCAACAGCATCCTCGAGCCCATCTGGAACAACCGCTACGTGGAGCACGTGCAGATCACGGTGGCGGAGGAGCTGGGCGTCGAGGGCCGCGGCGGTTACTACGACAACTCCGGCGCTCTGCGGGACATGGTGCAGAACCACCTCCTTCAGCTCCTGTGCCTCGTGGCCATGGAGCCGCCGATCGACCTCGACGCCACCACGATCCGGGACGAGAAACAGAAGGTGCTCCGCACCATCAAGCCGGCCACCTCGGAGACCATCGGGCGCGACACGGTCCGCGGCCAGTATGCGGCGGGCGTGCTCGCGGGCGAAGAGATTCCCGCCTACAGCGACGAGCCGAACGTGGACCCGCACTCGTCCACGGAAACGTTCGTGGCGCTGCGCCTCTGGCTCGATTCCTGGCGCTGGTCGGGAGTCCCCTTCCTGCTGCGCACCGGCAAGCGCCTCGCGCGCAAAGTCTCCGAGATCGCGGTGTTCTTCAAGGACCCGCCGCAGCACCTGTTCGCCGAACAGACGGCGCCGCGTCCCAACAGCCTGATCGTCCACGTCCAGCCCGACGAAGGGGTCACCTTCAACCTCAATTCCAAAGTGCCCGGCTTTACGACCGACATGAACCCGGTCAACCTGCGGTTCTCCTACGGCGGGTCGTTCGGCGAGGAGCCGCCCGAGGCGTACGAGCGCCTGCTCCTCGACTGCATGATCGGCGACAGCACGCTCTTCATCCGCGCCGACCAGGTCGAGAGCTCGTGGAGGCTCGTGAGCGGGGTCCTCGACCTGTGGAAGGAGACGGGCCATCGGCTGGTCCCGTACCGCGCCGGAGGACAGGGGCCGGACGAGGCCATGCGGCTGACCGACGGTCTGCGCTCGCGATGGAGGAAACTATGAGGCTTCTCGACCCGGCCGCGATCGAGGCCGAGATCACGGCGAGCATAGACCGGTCTTCGGACGGCATCGCGAGGGCGAGCCTCTTCAACATCGTCTACTTCGATCACCTCAAGAAGCCCTCCCGCGTCGCGGCTGCCCTGGACTACCTCCTCGGCAAGCGGCCGGCGCGGATCGTCCACGTCCAGAGCGGCTACGACGGGCCGACCGAGGTCAGCGTCTCCGCGCGCTGCTACCCCGACCGGCGCAACCAGGGCGTCTGCTTCCAGGAGGTGCACATCCTCAACGGCTCCGACGACCGGGGGCTCGATCCCGGCTCCTGGAGCGCGCTCCTGATCCGCGACATCCCCGTGTTCGGCCTCATCGCCGATCTCTCGAGGCCTCCCGCCGCCCAGATCGCCGCGCTCGCGGACTCCGCGGACAAGCTGGTGTTCGACTCCGCGGAGCTCGAGCAGGGATCGCCGTGGGACCTGCTCGGCTGGCTCGCCGGGCTCGCGCAACGCGCCGGAGCCGCGGAGCCGCGCCCTTCGCTGGCGGATTTCGCCTGGCTGCGCATGCTGCCCCTGCGGCGCTCGATCGCGCGGGCTTTCGACGCCGGCCGGGCGGCCGGGCAGTGGTCCGCGCTCACGGCGGTGGACGTCACCGGCGGGACTCTGGCCGAGGCCGTGCTGCTCTCCAGCTGGCTTGCCGCGCGCCTCGGCTGGCGGCCGGTGGCCGTGTTTCGCAGCGAGGCGCACTTCGAAGACGCCCGCGGAATCGACGTGCGCTTCAGCCACACCCCCGGGGGCGGCGCAAGCCGGCTGGCCCTGATCATGGACGGGGGCGAGAGCATCGAGATCGAGCTCGGCGGCGGCCTGCTCAGGACGCGCGGTATCGACGGCGCCGTCCGCGAATCCCCGGCGCGGCCGCTCGATGCCGGGCCCCTCCTGCTTCAGGAGGTGGATGCGCTGCGGGGCGACCCGCTGTACTACGACGCGCTGCGCTGCGCCGGAGCCCTCCAGGGGCGCCGGTAGGCGCCTGACGCAGCGGGTCGCCGAGCGCCGCCGGGGGCGAGAGGCGGGGTATACTTCGGGGCAAAGCGAGGGCGTGCATGAAAGTAAGGCTCGACAGGGTCATCGCGACGATACTGGATTCGTACGACGTGGACGGCGGGATCAACCATCTCGACGGCACCAACCTGCCGTCCCGGGAGAGCGTGACGGCCATCGTCGACGAGCTCGAGTCCGTGATGTTCCCAGGCTACCGCGGCGAGGCCAACCTGGACCGCCTGAATGTCCGGTACGTGCTCGGTGAGAAGCTCACGCGCATCGCGAAGAACCTCATGGTCGAGACCCAGAAGAGCCTGGAGTTCAAGTATCGGACCGAAGGGCGGGACGGGCTGATCGCGGGCGCACGGGGGGAGGCCGAAGAGAGGGTCCTCGCCATACTCTCGCGACTGCCGGCGATCCGCAAGCAGCTCCAGCTCGACGTGGAGGCGCTCTTCCAGGGAGATCCGGCCGCCAAGTTCACCGAGGAGATCATCCTCGCCTATCCCGGCCTGGAAGCGATCATGATGTACCGGATCGCGCACGAATTCTGGATCGTCGGCATCCCCCTGCTGCCGCGCATGATGACCGAGTACATCCACGGCAAGACGGGCATCGACATCCATCCGGGAGCCACGATCGGGCGGTCGTTCTTCATCGATCACGGCACCGGTGTCGTGATCGGCGAGACCACCATCATCGGCGACAACGTCAAGATCTATCACGGGGTCACGCTCGGCGCCCGAAGCGTCCGCAAGGAAGAAGGCAACACCAAGCGGCACCCGACCATCGAGGACGACGTGACGATCTATCCCGGCGCTACGATCCTCGGGGGCGAGACGGTCATCGGCAAGGGGTCGGTCATCGGCGGGAACGTCTGGCTGATCGAGTCTGTCCCCGCGTACAGCAAGATCTACTACACGGCGGAGAACGTCGTGGCGCAGAGCGAAGACGCGCGCCGGGTCATCTAGCCCGCTGCCCCGCCCCCCGAGGCGACGGAGCACCGCCTCACGTCAGCAGGGACACCACCGACTGGATGAGGCCGATGACCGCGCCGAGCAGCGCCCCGAAGACGTTGATCCACTTGAGGTGCTTCGCGATCACGATCATCAGCAGCGACTCGACCTGCGCGACATCCAGCTTGTTGATGCGGTCGACGACCATCCGGCGGATGTCGAAACCCTGCACGAACTCGGGCAACCGTGCCTGGAGGAGGTCGCGGGCGCGCTCGTTCAGGAACTCGTCGACGCTCGCCTTGCCGGCCGCATCGATCCCGATGAGCTCTCCGATCGGACGCTCCTGCGAGAGCAGCCCGCCGAGGAAGCCTTCGAGCGTTTCGGCGAGCCTCGCGGCCGTCTCTCCGCGCGTCAGGTAGCCGAGCACGGCGTTGCTCACGCCGTCGACGACCTCGTTCTCCTGGAGCCCGAGCAGCCGGCCCGCGAGCTCGCGGAGGCTCCGCGTCCCGTTCTCGTCGAAAAAGCGGTCCAAGCCGTCCTCCATCAACTGCGCGAGCCTGTCCGCGTCGATCGCGCCCACCAAGCGTTCCGCCAGCGCCGGAAGGCGCTCCGAGAGGTCGACTCCCCACTCCGCGCCCAGGTCGCGCAGACCCTTGCGCCGAAGGCCCAGCAGGCCCGAGCGCACCGAATCGGCGAAGCGCTCGGCGCTCGCCGGGTCCTCGAGGAACGCCTGGAGGTGCCGCAGGGCGTCGTCCACGATCTCGGGCATCTTGTCGTGCAGGGTCCGGTCGTACTGTCCCACGGAGACGAAGAAACGCTGAAGGCTGTTGAGCCGGTCGAGCGCGTCGCGCAGAAACAGCCGCCCGCGCGTCTCCAGCTCCTGCCGCGCCGCCGGGGCCTGCAGCCACGAGAGCAGCGCGCGCCGGATGCTCGGAAAGGCGGCGCGGAGCGCGTCGGTGAGCCCTTCGACGGCGCTGTCCGGCAGCAACTGCTCGACCGGCGTGTTTTCCGTCACGTGACGGCGGGCCCAGCGCGCGACGGCCGCTTTGGCCCATCCCGCCGCCTTTCCGCCGGCGAGCAGCGGGACGATCCGCATGCGCGCGATCTTCTTGAGGCCCTCGGCGTTCGCCGTTTCGGACAGAAGCCGGTCTCCGAGCGCCGCGACCAGCCTGGCCACGACCGACCGGACGGAGGCGAGAAAGCCCGCCGACCGCAGGAAGCGCCCGAGGATGCCGCCGGCGAGCGAGCGCAGCGAGCCGTTCCAGAGGCCCAGGGCGCTGCGGCTCAGGCTCGAAGGGCTCGCGTCCAGGGCGCGCTGCGTGAGGGAGCTGATGCTCGTGGTGAGGCTGCTGCGGAATTCGTCCGCCGTAAGGTGCTCCCTGATCGCGTCTTCGGTGATGAGGTGCTCGGAGACCATGCGTCCGATGCTCTCGGCGAGCGCGAGCCTCTGCTTCGGGATGATGCCCGGGGTGAACGGAACGCGGATCCCCAGGACGCGCCATTCCTTGAGCGGCCTGAAGAGCATCCGGATCGCGATGTCATTGGTGACGTAGCCGATGACGGCCCCGAGGACGGGCGGCAGGACCCAGGTGGTGAGCAGCCGGACCAGCTCCGGGCTCATCTGAGCTCCGCGGCGATCGCCTGGGCCCTCGCGCGCGATTCGACCACCTGGAGGTGCGCGCCGAACCCCCAACCGCGAAGCCCTTCGATGTTGAGCTGGAGCCAGTAGGCCTTCTGCCCCTCGACGGTCGCCTGAGTGTCGCTGGTGCCGACCACCTCGACCACCGTCCCGCGAGGGAGGCCCTCGACCACTTCGGCGCTCTCGGAAGGGCGCGTTCGCATGCGCATGTAGTTGCTCGTCACCACGGCCCAGCGCGAGGCCACCGAGATCACCGGCGTCGCGGGCAGGACGATCGTCTCCTCCTGACGCGCTCCGCACGACCCGATGACGAGCACCACAGCGAGCAGCACGAGCGCCCTCACTTCGAGCCTCCCGACATCTGGTCGAGCTTGCGGATCTCGTCGCGCACGAGCGCGGCACCCTCGAACTCGAGGTTCTTGGCGAGCTCGAGCATCTCTTCCTCCAGCCGTTTCCGCAGCGCCGCCCTGTCCCTGGGCAGGAGGACATTGTAGCTGCGCTTGAGCACCTCGACGTTGACCGACTCGCTGTCGCGTTTCTCGTCGCGCTGCCGGACGAGGATGTCCTGGATCGACTTGTGGATGGTCTGCGGCGTGATGCCGTGCTCCCGGTTGTAGAGGGTCTGCCTGGTCCGGCGCCTCTGGGTCTCCTCGATCGCCTCTTTCATGGCGTCGGAGACCCTGTCCGCGTACATGATCACCCTGCCGTTGACGTTGCGCGCCGCCCTTCCGATCGTCTGGATGAGGGAGGTCGCCGAGCGCAGGAAGCCGATCTTGTCGGCGTCGACGATCGCGATCAGCGAGACCTCGGGGAGGTCGAGCCCTTCCCGCAGGAGGTTGATGCCCACGAGGATGTCGAAGTCTCCGCTGCGCAGCCCCTTGAGCAGCTCGACCCGTTCGAACGTCTCGACCTCGGCGTGGAGGTATCGCACCTTGAGCCCGAGGTCTGAGAGGTAGTCCGTGAGGTCCTCCGCCATCTTCTTGGTGAGCACGGTCACCAGCACGCGCTCGTCCGCAGCCACGCGCTTGCGAATCTCCCCGTACAGGTCCTCGATCTGGCCCTGGCTCGGCCTCACCTCGATCTCCGGGTCGACCAGGCCCGTGGGCCTGATGACCTGCTCCACCATCCGGACGGACTTTCGCAGCTCCTCCGGTCCCGGCGTGGCCGACACGTAGATCGTGCGGCCTTGCAGCAGCTCGAACTCGCCGAAGTACAGCGGCCGGTTGTCCATGGCCGACGGCAGCCGGAAGCCGAAGTCCACGAGCGTGAGCTTGCGCGAGCGGTCGCCCTCGTACATCCCGCGGATCTGCGGGATCGTGACGTGCGACTCGTCGATGAACGTGAGCGCGTCCTCGGGGAAGAAGTCGAGCAGCACCGCGGGCCTCTCTCCCGCCTTGCGGCCGGCGAGAGGGGCGGAGTAGTTCTCGATGCCCGGGCAGTAACCCATGGACTCCAGCATCTCCAGGTCGTAGTCGGTGCGGCTCTTGATCCGCTCCGCCTCGAGCTGCTTCCCCTTGGACAGGAAGTGCTCGTAACGCTCGGCGAGCTCGTCCTTGATCCGCTCGACCGCCGTGCGCACGCGCTGCTCGGGGAGCACGAAGTACTTGGCGGGATAGATCGTGACGCTTTCGAGCTCCTCGAGCGTCTCTCCTGAGACCGGGTGGAAACGGCGGATGCGTTCCACCTCGTCCCAGGCGAGCTCGATGCGCACCGCCTCCTCCGAGTAGGACGGGTAGACCTCGAGCACGTCGCCCCGCAGGCGGAAGCGCGAACGCTCGAGGACCGCGTCGTTGCGCACGTACTGCAGCGAGACGAGCTGGCGGAGGGTCTCGCCGATGCGCACCCGGTCGCCGCGGCGGATCGAGATGCGCATGTCGCGGTAGTCGCCGGGGTCGCCGATGCCATAGATGCAGGACACCGTTGCCACGACGACGACGTCGCGCCTCTCCAGCAGCGACGTCGTGGTCGAGAGCCTCAGGCGGTCGATGTCGTCGTTGATCGAGGCATCCTTGGCGATGTAAAGGTCCCGGCTCGGGACGTACGCCTCGGGCTGGTAATAGTCGTAGTAGGAGACGAAGTACTCGACCGCATTCTCGGGGAGGAACCCCTTGAACTCGCGGTAAAGCTGGGCGGCCAGCGTCTTGTTGTGCGAGATCACCAGGGTCGGGAGCTGGGTGGCCTCGATGATCTTGGCCATGGTGAAGGTCTTCCCGCTGCCGGTCACCCCCTTGAGCACCTGGTGCCGGTCGCCGTTCCTGACGCCGGCGGTGAGGGCCTCGATTGCCTGCTGCTGGTCGCCCGCGGGGCCATAGTCGGCCACCACCTTGAAACGAGGCACGCCCGGTGTCCCTTACTTCCGCTCTGACAGGGTCACTTCGAGCATCTTCTCGGACCGGCCGCGCATGACCCTGACCTGTACTTTTTCTCCGGGCTTCTTGTCCTCGAGCGCGCTGTAGAGATCGCCGAGGCTGTTGACCGCCGTCCCTCCCACGTCGACGATGATGTCGCCTCCGAGGTAGATGACGTTGCGGCCGGCGCGCACGGCCCTCCTCTGGCTGCCGCCCTGGATGCCGGCCTTTTCGGCGTTGCCGCCGGCCGTCACCTCGGACACGAGCACGCCCTGGCTCACGGGAAGGTCGGCGTACCGGACGAGCTGCGGAAAGAGCTGCACCGGCACGATGTCGATCCAGCCGCGCTTGACCGAGCCGAACTTGATGAGGTCCGGGATCACGCGTCTGGCCGTGTCGACCGGCACGGCGAACCCGATCCCGACGGACCCGCCCGAAGGCGAGTAGATCATCGTGTTGATGCCGATCATCTCGCCCCGCGAGTTCAGCAGGGGCCCGCCCGAGTTGCCGGGGTTGATCGAGGCGTCGGTCTGGATCATCTCCTTGATGATGATCCCGTCGCCCGTGCGCACCGGCCGCGCGAGCCCCGAGACGATCCCGGTGGTCAGCGTGCGCTCGAGCGCGAACGGGTTGCCGATCGCGAGCACCTTCTGCCCGACCTGCAGCCCCTGCGAAGTGCCCAGGGGAACAGTCGTGAGGCGCTTGCCCTTGGGGTCGAACTTGACCACGGCCAGGTCGTTCTCCTCGTCGACGCCCACCACCCTGCCCTCGAAGTTCGAGTTGTCCGCGAGGGTGATGGTGAGCTTCTCCGCGTCCTTGACCACGTGGTAGTTGGTCAGCACGTAGCCGTCCTGGTTGATGATCGAGCCCGAGCCCGTGCCCTCCTGGGGGGTGGGTTCCAGGAACCAGTTATAGGAGAAGGTGATCGACGTGACGTTGACGACGCCACTGTTGAGCCTCTTGTAGACGTCGATGTTCTGGCGCTCGTCCAGGGAGTAGTCCCCCGCGGAAACCGAGGGCATGGTCTCGGTGAACTGCGCTGGAGTGCCGGAGATCGCCGCCTGCGGCCGCACCGCGGCCCGGTCGGGCCCGAGGCGCAGGCCCATCGGCAGGCCGAAGAGGCCGAGCACGCCGGTGACCGCCAGGGTGGCTGCCACGCACAGAACGCCCACGAGGAGCGCTTGTCGCGAAGTGTAGTAACGCATGGCTTCCTTACCTCCGGGAGGCGCCAGGGTCGCCCTGCCGGCCCCCGGCCCCTGTCAGCTTGCGGATCTCCTCCTGCACCAGCGAGTCGCAGGCCTCGTTGAGAACGATGCCGCTGTGCGCCGTGACCCAGTGCCAACCGACCGGCAGCCGTTTCGTCAGCTCGCGCAGCTGCTCCCACAGCTCGCGGTTCTTGACCGCGGCCTTGGCCGACGTCCTCCAGCCGTTGCGCTCCCACCGCTGGATCCAGGTGGTGATCCCGTTCTTGACGTACGTCGAGTCCGTGTGGACCTGCACCGGCCCCGCGAGGGCCCGCGCCCCGACGGCCTTGAGCGCCTCGATGACGGCACGCAGCTCCATGCGGTTGTTGGTGGTGGCTGTCTCGCCGCCCGACACGCGCGATTCCTGCCCGTCCCACTGCATCACGTACGCCCAGCCGCCCGGGCCGGGATTGCCCGAACAGCCGCCGTCCGTGTATACGACGATCTCAGCCACACGACCCTCTCGAAGGCCTGCCGCTGCCCGCACAGGACTCTCGTTTCACTATATCTAGTTCCCGCTCAACTGATCAACGGAAGCCCGCGCCGGGCCGCTTCGGCCGCCACCGGGCGCGGGCGGGGCCAAAACACCCGCGAACCTTGCCCGGCGGGTACGCACCCCCTCGCTGCGCTCGGGGCCTTCGGGGGCCAGGGCGCTTGTCCCAGCCCGGGCGCCGCGCCATCCCTGGCGCGCCCGGGCAAGGGCGCTTGTCCCAGCCCGGGCGCCGCGCCATCCCTGGCGCGCCCGGGCAACCCAACCCCGCTTCGCGGGCTTGGGCCTTCGGGGACATCCCTGTCCTTGACATCTGCCCCGACGCGAACTAAGCTTCGGTTCCAGAGGCCATTTGTTCTGGGAGGGGAAATGGCTGAGCAGCTCATTCTCAAGAACCTGCCGTTCATCCGTGTCCTGCCGGCGTGGGCGCAGGAGCTATCGTACAAGTACCTTTCCAAGACCGCCAACCTCTATATCCTGCACGGCAACATCACCGACTTCCTTCCCCACAAGATGAAGGAAGGCGAGTTCGATTTTGCCAAGATCCAGGGCTACGTGTCGGATGTGCTTTTCGGCAACCGGGACATCATCGTCTACTACGACCGCTCCTCCGGCGTCTCATTCTGCAACGAGGACATGAAGCAGGAGTACGAGGCGGTCATGCACCAGCTGGTGCCGGACCCGTCAGGGCTTCTGTCCGCCAACCCGGTGCGCGCCTTTCGCAACCTGGAGCGCTACTTCTACCACCGGATCAAGGAGAACCTCCGCATCGTCCTGATCGTGGACTATGCCGAGACCCTCGTCCCGAACGCGGAGATCTCCCGTTACACGGATGAGGACCGTTTCTGCCTGGTCACGCTCAACCGGTGGGCTCACGACCCGATCTTCACGCAGGGCGACGTCTCCATCATCCTGCTCACGGAAAACCTCAACGACGTGAGCGCCCGGCTCGTCCGCTCGCCGAGCACGATCAAGGTCGAGATCCCCTTTCCCGACGAGACCGTGCGGCTCTCTTTCCTGGATTTCCTCGAGCGCGAAGACAAGCTGCTGGTGGCGGACGGCCTGGGCACCAAGGAGATCTCCAAGATCACCAGCGGGCTCAACCTGATGAACCTCAACCGGCTCGCGGCGGAGAGCTACCAGGAGGACCGCGAGCTCGACATGGAGTACCTGAGGCGCAAAAAGAAGGAGATCATCGAGAGCGAGGCGGCCGGTCTGCTGGAGTTCCTCGAGTCGCCGTACGACCTTTCCATGATTTCGGGGCACGACTTCGTCAAAAAGCGGTTCAAAAGCGCAGCGAGGGCGATCAAGGAGGGAAGGCTCGACGTCCTTCCAATGGGCTATCTCATAGCCGGCCCGGTGGGGACCGGCAAGTCATTCATGGTCACCGCGTTTGCCGGCGAGATCGGAATTCCGATCGTGAAGTTCCGGAACTTCCGATCCAAGTGGCAG
This sequence comes from uncultured Spirochaetota bacterium, assembly GCA_963734495.1. Classification (GTDB taxonomy): domain Bacteria; phylum Spirochaetota; class Spirochaetia; order SZUA-6; family CAVTHK01; genus CAVTHK01. The sequence continues at coordinate 85,251 of CAVTHK010000016.1, read as the reverse complement.
GGGGTCACGGAGTCGAACCTGGAAAAGGTGCTGAGCATACTCAAGGCGATGGCTCCCGTCGGGGTCATGATCGACGAGGCCGACGCGTTCCTCGGCAACCGCCACCAGGAGGGCGATTCGGGGACCAGCAACCGCATCTTCGCGCAGATTGCCTCGTTCATGGGCGATACCGAGTACCGCGGCAAGATCATATGGTTCCTCATCACCTGCCGCCCCGACCTGCTGCCCATCGACCTCAAGCGCCAGGGCCGTGCCGAAGAGCACCTCGCCCTGTTCTACCCCGAATCCATGGAGGAAAAGGAGGAGCTGTTCCGCACGCTGGTCCAGAAGCTGAGCTTGAGGATCCAGCATGTCCGGATCGCCGACATGTTCCGCAGGTACCACTTCGATTTTTCCGGCGCAGACCTGGAATCGGTGCTGATCCGGGCCAAGTTCCTGGCCGCGATGAACAACCACGCGATGGTCACCAGGAACGACCTCGAAGATACGATACGGGACTTCGTCCCGCCCAGCTATCCCCACGAGATCGAGCTGCAGAACCTGGTGGCCGTCCTCGAGTGCACGAGCCGCGAAATGGTCCCCAAGAGATTCCAGAACCTCGACCGGGGAAAAATCGTCTCGGACATCAGCCAGCTCAAGACCCTGCTCGGCGAGCGGGAGTAAGCGCATCGCGTTGCCCCCCGCGGACGGAGACCGCGCGCGCTTTACAGGCCGGGCGATTTTCTGTAGCTTGCTGAGCGGGTGGCCAGTCCGGACGCCCCGGACGGCCCCGCGGCCGACAGGAGAGGGGGACCCGGCGAGCTATCCGGCCGGGTGGCGGTGACGACCATGGAGAAGCGCACGGCGAGCCTGACGCGCAAGACCGCGGAAACCGAGATCTCGATGACTGTCTGCCCCGACACCCCTGGGGACATCGCGATCTCGACGGGCCTGCCTTTCTTCGACCACATGCTCCACGCCATGGCCTTCCACGGCGGCATGACACTCTCAGTCCGTGCCTCCGGGGACCTGGAGGTGGACCCTCATCACCTGGTCGAGGATATCGGCCTGGTTCTGGGAACACTTCTCGACCAGTGGCTCGAAGCCCACGGGCCGGTCGAGCGGTTCGGCTCGGCCGAAGTGCCCATGGACGAGGCGCTGGCGAGGGTCGTCATCGACGTCTGCGGACGCCCCACCCCGGTGCTGCGGGCCGATTTCCCTCAGACCAGGGCGGGGACCTTCGACCTTTACCTGGTGCGCGAGTTCTGGGTCGCCCTGGCCGGCCGCGCGAGGATCAGCCTGCACGGCGTCGTCGAGTACGGCGAGAACGCCCACCACATGGTCGAGGCGCTCTTCAAGGCGCTCGGGATGGCGCTCCACCGGTCCTATACGCCGCGCGCAGGGGTGCGATCGACCAAGGGGACGCTCGACTGACGGCGCTTGGATGGCGGAAAACATTATTGTTAAATTAGGGTATGTGGCGCCATGCGCGCAGACGAAGCCCTGAAACGAGTGCCGCGCAGCGACTTCCTCCGGCTCACCGAACCGGCGGTCGCGCTGGCGGGGGACAAGAGGAGCGCGCTCATCCGCAAGGGGAACGAGCTCTTCAATCAGGGCAAGGTCGACATGGCGAGGCGCATCTTTCTCACGACAAAGTACACCGACGGCCTCATCCGCCTCGGGAACTTCTATATGAAGCAGCGGCAGCCCCTGGAAGCGCTGCGGATGTATTGGCTCGCGCCGCATGCCAGACGCCGCGAGGTTCTCGTGGAAAAGATGGCCCTCGTCCTCAGGCGCTGGCTCAAGGAATCCTCCTAGGGAGGCGGCGTGGGTGAGGAGTCCCGAACGGCGGACGATGCGCGCGGCATCAACAACGTAGCCGAGCTTTCCAAGCGCGGATACAAGGCTCTTCGCAGCGATCAGCTCGAGGAGGCGGAACGCTGTTTCCGCGAGGTTCTCGCTCTCGAGGCCGACAACACCTACGCGCTCGTCGGGCTCGGCGACCTCGCGCGCAAGCGCGGCGACCACCGGACCGCGATCGGGTTCTACAAGCAGTGCCTCCAGCACCACGAGACCAACAACTATGCGCTCTTCGGCCTCGCCGACAGCTACAAGGCGCTCAAGGAATACAAGCAGGCCATCGACATCTGGGAGCGGTACCTGCAGCGCGACGAGCGCAACATTACGGTTCTGACCCGCATCGCGGACGCGTACAAGAAGGTGCGGAACTTCGAGAAGTCCCGCGAGCTCTACCTGCGCGCGCTCGAGATGGAGCCGGGCAACCCCTACGCCCTCATCGGGCTGGGTTACCTTCATTTTGACTTCAAGCACTACGCCGAAGCGCTGGACTACTGGCAGCGCGTGCTCGGCCAGCCCGAAAACGCCCGGAACATCAAGATCCTCACCGCGATCGGCAACTGTCACCGCAAGCTCAAGACGTTCGACGAGGGACTCTCGTTCTTCCAGCGCGCGCTGGAGATCGAGCCGGACAACTTCTACGCGAACTTCGGCATGGCCGACTGCTACCGCGGCCTTCAGGACCAGGAGCGTTCCCTCCAGCACTGGCTGGCCATACTCACGCGGGACCCGGCGAACAAGGTGATCCTGACCCGTGCGGGCGACTCGTTCCGGATCCTCCAGCGGCTCGACGAGGCCGAGGAGTACTACCGCAAGGCCCTCAACATCGGCTACGACGCGTACGCGGTCCTCGGGCTTGCGATCATCAGCAAGGAGCGCGGCCGCTACGCCGAGGCGGTCGAGTCGCTGGAAAAGCTCACGCGCAATGATCCGCGCAACGCCCGGCTCATACACACGCTCGCCGAGTGCTACATCGCCCTGAACCAGAAGGACAAGGCGCGCACGCTCCTCTCGTCGTTCTCACGCACGGGCATGCGCAACGCCTTTGTCTCGGACCTGCTGGACAGGCTCGGGCGCTGAGGCCCGGCCGCGCTCCCCTGCTACTTCCCGCCGACCGACGCCCGGATGCGCCTGACCCCGGCGGAAGAGGACTGTTCCTTCTGAATCCTGAAGCCCTCGAGCTCGCCGGTGTTGTCCACGTGGGGTCCGCCGCAGACTTCCTTTGAGAAGTCACCGATCGTGTAGACCTTGACCTTCTCGCCGTAGCGTTCGCCGAAGAGCGCGATGGCCCCCGCCTGGCGCGCCTCCTCCAGCGTCATGACGTCGAAGCTCACAGGCAGGGCCCTGCGGATCTGCTCGTTGACGATCCGCTCCACCTCTGCGATCTGCTCCGGGGTCATCGGCGAGGGATGCGAGAAGTCGAACCGCAGGCGGTCGCTGGTGATGTTGCTTCCCTTCTGCGCCACGTGGTCGCCGAGCACCATCCGCAGCGCCTTGTGGAGCAGGTGCGTGGCCGTGTGCAGCTTGCGCGCCTCCAGGCCGTGGTCCGCGAGGCCGCCTTTGAAAGTCTGCTCCGAGCCGGCCCGCGACAGCTCCTGGTGCTTCTCGAACGCCTCCTCGAACCCTGCCTTGTCGACGCCAAGCCCGTTTTCCGCGGCGAGCTCCTCGGTGATCTCGATGGGGAACCCATACGTGTCGTAGAGCCTGAAGGCGACCCGCCCCGGGATGATCCGGGCCGGGTTCTTGAGCAGGTTCGGCAGGAGCTTCTCGAACTCCTTCTCCCCGTTCTTCAGCGTGTCGAGGAAGCGGGCGGCCTCCTGTTCGAGCTCCCCGAGGATCTCCTTGCGCTTCGACTCGAGCTCGCGGTAGCTGTCGCGGTAGATCGTGATGAAACGCTCCGCGAGCGGGACGAGCGCCTGGCCCTCGAGCCCGAGCTTGCGGCCGTGGCGCACGGCCCGCCGGATGAGCCTCCGCAGCACGTACCCCTGCCCGACGTTGGAGGGCGTCACCGCGACCTCATCGCCCAGAATAAAGACTGCCGCGCGCACGTGGTCGAGGATGATCCGGTAGGACCGGTCGATCGCCTCGTCCTTTCCGTGGGGCGACGAGGCCTTCCCTTCCAGGTCCGCCCGCACCGGCACGAAGACCTCTATGTCGTAGACGCTGCTCTTGCCCTGCAGCATGGCCACCGTGCGCTCGACGCCCATGCCCGTGTCGACAGTCGGACGACCGAGGGGCTCGAAGCGGCCTTCGGCGGTCTTGTTGTACTGAAGGAACACGTCGTTCCAGACCTCGAACCACCTCCCGCACTTGCACCGGCCCGGGGCGCAGTCGGGCCCGCACGCCGGTTTGCCGGTGTCGATGAACATCTCCGTGTCGGGGCCGCATGGCCCGGTCAGCCCGGCGGGGCCCCACCAGTTGTCGTCGCGGCCGAGAAAGTGGATACGGTCTATGCCGAGCGACCGCCAGATCTCGGCGGACTCGTTGTCGGGCGGCACGGAGTCGTCCCCCGCGAACACCGTGACCGAGAGCTTCGCGGGGTCTATGCCGAGCCACTGGCGCGAGGTGAGGAACTCGTGGCTGAACCGGATGGCCTCGTTCTTGAAGTAGTCGCCGAGGGACCAGTTGCCGAGCATCTCGAAGAACGTCAGGTGGCTGGAGTCGCCGACCGCGTCGATGTCGACCGTGCGAATGCACTTCTGGCAATCGGTCAGGCGCGTGCCCGCGGGGTGGGCCTCCCCGAGGATGTAGGGGACCAGCGGGTGCATGCCCGCGGTCGTAAAGAGCACCGTCGGGTCGTTCTCCGGGATGAGCGAGCGGCCCGAGATCTCCGCATGACCCCGCTGCGTGAAGAAGCTGATATATTTCGCGCGCAGCTCGTTGACCGTGATCATGCGCCGGAGTGTATTGATTTCGCGCACGAGGTGTCAACCTGACGAGTACGTCAGGCTATGGCCTGACGAGTACGTCAGGCTATGTGCCTGACGAGTACGTCAGGCTATGTGCCTGGCACACCCGTCTCGCGTACTCGCGAGGCAGCCAGGCCCGGCGTACCCGCCGGGCACCCAAGCCTAGCGTACTCGCCGGGCCGGGTTGAACCTGCATGCCGCCGCACGTTAGGATTGACGGCGGCCTCGCGCGCCGCGTTCGACGCAGGAACGAGCCGCGACGAACGGCGCCGCGGGACGCCGCGGGTCAGGGCCGCACACGATCGATGGGGAGGCACCGTGATTTCCATCAGCAAGTTCTCCTTTGACAGCCCGCGCTTCCGCGCTCTCCTCGAGAAGTCGCGCGAGACGCCGCCCGAGGTGCTGCACGCCGTTGAAGCGATCGTGAGCGACGTCCGCACCCGCGGAGACGAGGCTCTTTTCGAGTGCATGCGCAAGTACGACCACGTCGAGCTGTCGCGGGACAGCGTCAAGGTGAGCGACGAGCAATACGACGAAGCTCTCCAGCGCATCCCCGGCGCGTTCGCCGAGGCCGTCAAGGTCGCCTGCGAGAACCTCTTCAAGTTCCACCAGCACCAGCTCCCCAAGTCCTACACGGTCCGCTCCGACCACGATGTCAAGCTGCAGCGGCTCTACCAGCCCATCGAGCGCGTCGGCGTGTGCGTTCCGGCCGGCGCGGCGCCCCTCGCCTCCTCCCTGTACATGAACCTGGTGCCCGCCCTCGTGGCCGGAGTGCCCGAGATCAGCATCATCTCCCCGCCCAGAGAGGGCCGCGTCGACGACCACATCCTCTACGTGGCCGACTATCTCGGGATCCGCAACGTCTACAAGGTCTCGGGCGCGCAGGGCGTCGCCGCGCTCGCGTACGGCACGGACTCGGTCCCGCGCGTCGACAAGATCGTGGGGCCAGGCAACATCTACACCCAGACCGCGAAGCGCCTGGTCTTCGGCAGCGTGGGGATCGATTCGCTCGCCGGCCCTTCCGAGATCGCCATCATCGCGGACAGAAAAGCGCCCTCCGCCTACATAGCGGCGGACCTGCTCGCCCAGGCCGAGCACGGCAGCGGGCTCGAGACGGCGGTGGCATTCTGCACCAGCGTCGCCCAGGCCGAAGCCATCTCCTCCGAGCTCGTGGGCTTCATCCGCAGGCACGACCTGGGCGACACGGTCTCGCGCGCGCTTCTCGCCTACGGCAACATCTTCGTCGTCGACAGCCTGTCCACCGCCGTCGACGCGGTGAACATGATCTCGCCCGAGCACCTCGAGCTCATGTGCGAGGAGGCCGAAGACCTTCTCCCCATGGTCCGGACCTCCGGCGCCGTGTTCATCGGGGAGTACAGCACGGAGCCGGTCGGAGACTACATCTGCGGCACGAACCACGTGCTCCCGACGGCCGGCACGGCGCGCTTCTCCTCGGGGCTGTCCGTCATGGACTTCGTGCGCGCCGTGAGCGTCGTGCGCTACACGCACGAGGCGCTCGCGGCCAACGCCGCCTCCATCCGCGCCCTGGCCGAAGCGGAGGGCCTCAAGGCACACGCGCTCGCGGTCGCGATCAGGCGACCGCCCGAAGAGAGACCGTTGAAGAAAACCCGAGAAACATGATAAGGATCACTCGATGAGCGTCCAACGAACGAACGACCTTCGCGTCACGAGCCTGCGGCCCCTGATCAGCCCGACCGAGCTCAAGAAGGAGCTCCCGCTCACGGAGCAGGCGGCGGCACTGGTCGAAAGCAGCCGTGGGGCGATCGCCTCGATACTCGCGCAGCGCGACTCGAGGCTGCTCGCCATCGTCGGTCCCTGCTCGATCCACGACGAAGCCGCGGCGATCGACTACGCGGGCCGCCTCGTCGAGGCGCATCGCCGGTTCAGCGACCGGCTCTTCGTCGTGATGCGCGTCTACTTCGAGAAACCGCGGACTACGCTCGGCTGGCGCGGTTTCCTCATCGACCCGATGCTCGACGGCAGCTACGACATCGCCATGGGCCTGACCAAGGCGCGCCGCATCCTGCTCGAGATCACCCGCATGGGACTCCCGACCGGAACGGAGATGCTCGATCCGATCGTCCCGCAGTACACCGCCGACCTCGTGAGCTGGGCGGCCATCGGCGCCCGCACGATCGAGTCGCAGACCCACCGCGACATGGCAAGCGGGCTTTCGATGTCCGTCGGCTTCAAGAACAACACCGAGGGCGACATCCAGACGGCGATCGACGCCATCGTCGCCTCGGCGCGGCCTCATAGCTTCCTCGGCATGGACCAGAACGGCCAGACCTGCGTCGTCAGCACGACCGGCAACACGAGCACGCACATCATCCTGCGCGGCGGGCGGCGGGGCGGCAACTTCCGGGCCGACATGCTCGAGGAGGCCGCGTTCCTTCTCAAAAAGGCCGGCGTGCCTCCGGTCTTCATCGTCGACTGCAGCCACGGCAATTCGGAAAAAGACCACACGCGCCAGGAGCTCGTCCTCCGGAGCATCCTCGCGAGCCGCCGACAGGGCGTCCCGGGCATTCAGGGCTTCATGCTCGAGAGCAACTTAAATGAAGGTAAGCAAAGCCTCGGCGACGATCCTTCCAGGCTCGCCTACGGCGTCTCCATCACCGACGCCTGCATCGGTTGGGAGAAGACCGGAGAGCTCCTGCAGCTCGCCTACGACCAGTTCCCGCTGTGACCGCGGGAGCCGCGATCAGAACAGGATATCGACGATCCGGTTGAGGTAGCGGAGCAGCAGCTCGCGCTGACGGGCTTCGGTCAGCTGGTAGCGGGTCGCTTGCGGCTGCGCGGGAGCGGCGGCCGCGGGCCCCGGCTGCGTCCCCGCCGCCGGGGCCGCGGCGGCCCCTGCGGCCGCGCCGGCGCGGCGGGCTGCGCCGCGCGGGCACGGCGGCCGCCAGGGCGGCCTGCAGCGCGAGCAGGTCCTCGTCGCGGATGGCGTCCGCCGACGGTTCCGCAGGACCTCGATAGACGAGGCGCGGCTCGACGAGACGCGAGAAATCGACTGTGCGGTTCTGCGAAACGTCGCGGGCGTTGACGGACGCGTTCAGATCGACGCTCTCCACGCGTCCGTTGACCGTGAGCGAGCGCGACGCCTGCAGCGTCAGCATGCCGCCGTTGACGGCGCTCACGCGCGCCGCGAGCGACCCCTTGAGCAGTGCCTGCGAGTCGCCGGCGACGGAGCGGTTCCCCTCCGCGCTTGCCGCAGGCAAGAAGGACAGGAGATCCCCATAGGGACCTCCCGCGATCTGGAGGGTAATCCGCTTGCTTTCGGTGCCGACCGACTTGAACGACAGAGAGAAGCCTTCGGTGAAGGTGACCATGACCGTGTCACCTTCCTGCATCCGCGTGCCCGCGCCGAGATAGCCGTCGAAGCCGGGGCTCCAGAGGCTGTCGGCGCCGGCGGTGAGAGCCAGGAGCAGAAAGGCCGTTGCCAGTCTCTTCATCCCAGGTCTCGTCCAGCCCCGCGGCGCTACTTCTTCTTGTGCCTGTTCTTGCGCAGTTTCTTCTTTCGCTTGTGAGTCGCGATCTTGTGTCGCTTTCTCTTTCGTCCGCAAGGCACGCAACACTCTCCTCAACCGGCCCTGTCTCATTAGGGGAAATAGGGGCACAGATAAAGTATCGGTAAAGTAGCCGATAACCGGAAGTCGGTCAAGGCGCGCGCCGGACATGTCAGTCGCCGCTCAGGAACTCCGCGATCGTCGCGCGCAGGGAGTCGAGATCGTCGGCATCGATCCACCGGACGCCCGGAAGGCTCCGGAAGAACACGATCTGCCGCTTCGCATACCGGCGCGTATTCCTCTTGATGAGCCCCGCGACGGCTTCGGGGCCGCCGTCGCATTCGAAAAACTCGCGGTAACCGATCGCCCTCATGCCAGGGTCCGACCGCCCGTAGCCGCGGGCGCGCAGCGCCTCGACCTCGGCGGCCAGCCCCGCCTGGAGCATCGCGTCGACCCGCCGGTCGATCCGCGCCTGAAGGTCAGTCCGCTCCCTTTCGAGCCCGACGAACAGGCAGCGGTAGTCGCCCCGCGGCGCGCCCGGCACGGCAAAGCTCGACAGCGGCCTCCCCGTCGCGCGGAACACCTCGAGGGCGCGCGAAATGCGCGACGCGTCGCGCGCGCCTATGGTCGCGGCGTACGCGGGGTCGATCCGCGAAAGGTCGCTGTACAGCGCGGGCAGACCCTTCTCGCGGAGGTCCGCCTTCACCTTGTCCCTGCTTTCCCTGCTCGAAGGCGGCGTCGCGGGCAGCCCGTACGCGAAATTCTTCATATAGAAGGCGGTCCCACCGCTCATGACCGGCACTCCGCCGCGCGCGGTGATTCCGGCGATGGCCTCCTCGGCCCGTTTCACGAACTCGCCCGCGCTGAACTGCGTGTCCGGGTCGACGATGTCGATGAGGTGATGCGGGAGCTTTGCTAGCACGTCCGACCCCGGCTTGGCGGTGCCGATGTCCATGCCGCGGTAGACCTGCATCGAGTCTGCGCTCACCACCTCCCACCGGGCACCGCGGACGGCCAGGAGCGCGTCCGTCTTTCCGACGCCAGTGGGGCCGAAGAGAACGACGACTCTATTGGGGAGGTCAGTCTTCGAGGCTGTACTGCACCTTCTGGGTGAGAATCTGCCTGATCGCGAGGGAGACGATCTTGTTCTTGTTAGCGGCCAGCTCGGGGTCGCCGGCCAGGTTGATCTGGATCGCGCGGCGCACCGTGGCGCTCGTCGTCTCGTAGACCCGTTCTTTCATCTTGATCAGAAGGTCAAGGGGAACTGCCAAGCTCATCTCCTTTGGGACTGAACGAGAGTATACACAGGACGTCACGGTCATGTAAAGCCGCCTGCCGCCTGCCGAAGCGATTGCCGCCGCCCCCGCTTCAGCGCCTGCGGGCTCGCCTCCGGCCCGACCTCTGTTCGAAGGCCCGCACGATGACTCCGGCGACGTAGTCCTGGTCCCCGAGCGTCGTGTCGACGACGAGGTGGGCGAGCTCGAAGCGGTCGATGTCGATGCCGTAGAGCCTGAGGTAGCGCTGCCGGTCGCGATTGTCGCGCGACACGGTGCGGGCGAACGTCTCCTCGTAGCCTGTCGATTCGCGCTTTGCGATGCGGGCGGCCCTGACTTCCGGGGGGCCGTCGAGGTAGACCTTGAGGTCCGCATCCTCGAGCAGCCAGATCGCGAGACGGGACCCGAGCACGCACCCCGGTGCCGCGGAGAGCTCCACCTGCTTTCGGTCCAGCTCCCGGTCGAAGCGGTCGTCCCGTTCGGCCAGCTCGCTGAGCTCCTCGAAGGAGATCCCCATCTCCGCGGCCATGTTCTTGAACGTGTAGTTGATGACCATCAGCCCGAGCTTCGCTCCGACGATGCGGGTCACGCTCGAGTTGCCGCACCCGCTCTTGCCCGAGATCGCGATTCTGGCGCTACTCGATGTTGCGTAGCTGCTCACGGATCCTCTCGACGGCGTCCTTGGCCCTGATCACGGCCGAGCTCACTTCCAGATCGATGCTCTTGGAGCCGATGGTGTTCACCTCGCGGTTGAGCTCCTGCGCGACGAAATCGAGCTTCTTCCCCATTCCCGTCTGGCGCGCCATCTCGGCGCGGAAGCTGGCGAGGTGGGCCCCGAGCCTGACAACTTCCTCGTTGATGTCGAAGCGGACCAGCATCACCGCGGTCTCGGTGTACACCCGGTTCTCGTCGACCTCTCCGGCGAGCATCTCGGCGAAGCGCTTCCGCAGGTCTTCTTTGATCGAAGCCTCTATGCTCCCACGGCGGGATGCGATGACCGCGACCTCGGCTTCGACGGCGGCGATCGCCGAAGCGAGATCGCGCTCGAGGGCCGCCCCTTCGGTGACCCTGGCGGATTCCCACGCATCGAGCGCCTTCGAAAGCGGCTGGTCGATCGCCTCCCAGTAGGCCTCCATGTCGCGGACCCGGTCCGCCTTGACCACTCCCTCGAGGCGCAGGAGGTGGGACAGGCTCACCTTCTCGTGGAGCCCCAGCTCGGATGAGAGCGTCTCGAGCGCCTCCTTGTATGCGGCTGCCGCGCGGCGGTCCACGAGGACCCGGACGTCGTCGGCCAGCTCCGTGAGCCGGACCCCGACCTCGACCCGCCCCCGCTCCGCCCGCTCCGCGATCCGCGCGCGCACGTTCGGCTCGAGCGCGGCGAGGTACGGCGGAAGGCTCACGAAGACGTCGAGGTACCGGTGGTTGTACGACTTGACCTCGATGGCCATGCTCATCCGCTCGTTCTGGCTCTCGGCGTACCCGAAGCCGGTCATGCTTTTCACGTCGCCTCCCCTCCGTCGCCTCCGAGCCGTCGCAGCAGGGCCCTGCCCACCTTCCAGTTGTCCCCGGCGCCCATGGTCACGAAAAGATCACCGCGACGCAGCAGGTCGGCCATCGGCTCGACCGCGTCGAGGGGCTCCTCGTAGTAGAGGACGGCGGGGTGGCGCCGGCGGGTTTCCTCATACAGAAGCTTGCCGCTCACGCCGCCGGGATTCTTTTCCCGCGCCGACGCATAGATCCGGTGCAGCACCACCAGGTCCGCGGCGGCGAACGAGCCGGCGAGCTCAGCCAGGAGCTTCTGTGTCCTCGAATAGGTGTGAGACATGAAGTCGACCACGAGCCTGCGCCCCGGATAGAACTCGCGCAGGGCCCCCAGCGTCGCGGCGACCTCGGTCGGGTGATGCCCGTAGTCGTCGATGAACAGCACCCCCCCGGCCTCGCCCACCACCTCGCTCCGCCTCCGGGTGCCGCCAAAGGAGAACAAGGCGTCGGCGAGAGCGGACGAAGGCGCGGGCGGCCTGCCCTCCCTCGACTCGACGTAGCGCGCCACGGCGATCGCCGCGGCCGCGTTCAGCACGTTGTGCCGCCCCGGCACGCGCAGCCGGAAGCGTCCCTCCGCCAGGGCGAATGCGAGCTCGCCTGCCGACGATGTCACGTCCCCGACGGCGTAGGGACCGGCCGCGCGCGTCCCGTAGGGGACGCGGACGCAGTCGGGTCTTTCCGCCGACGCCCTGTCCGCGATTTCCGCGGCGCCGCGGTCGTCCGCGCAGTAGATGAGGGTCCCGCCACGGGGCAGCCGCTGCGCGAGCTCGACAAAGGCGCTCAGGACATCCGCGCGATCCCGGAAGTAGTCCAGGTGCTCGGCCTCGGCGCTCGTCACCACCATGCATCGCGGGTCGTAGTTCAGAAAATGACGCCGGTACTCGCAGGACTCGGCGACCAGGTACCGGTCGCCTCCCACGTGCACGCTGCGGCCCTGGAACGCCGGCACTTCGGTGCCGACGAGCGTGGTCACCGGAAGGCCCAGGGCCATGAGGAGGGTCCCGGCCATCGCCGTGGTCGTCGACTTGCCGTGCACTCCGGAGATCGCGACAAAGTGGGCGGTTCGCGACAAGCCGCCGAGCGCCTCCGGGTAGCTGAGCAGGGGGAGGCCGCGCTCCTTTGCCGCCACGAGCTCCACGTGCGTGGAGGGATCGTACGCCGCCGAGTGGACGACAAGGTCGACGCGGGCGGGAAGGTTGGCAGCTGAGAAGCCCTCGCGCACCGGGATGCCCAGACGGCGGAGGATGGCGTCGGTGTAGAACGTCTCGCTTGTATCCGAGCCCAGCACCCGCGCTCCCCGTGAAACGAGGATGTCGGCCAGGGCGGTCATGCCCGTGCCCTTGATGCCGACGAGGTAGACGTCGCGGCCGGCCGGCGATGCCAGGAGTCTATCGTCCACAGCAGTGCTTGTACTTGCGCCCGCTTCCGCAGGGGCAGGGGTCGTTGCGCCCGACCGGACCCGCCGCGACACCGGCGGCCGCGCGCGGAGCGAGCTGCCGCCGCGAGGCCGACCGCTCCCGCCGGATTCCCGACGCCAGCGCCTCGAAGGCAGGCAGCGTCCTCCCGTAGAACTGTTTCCACCCCTCGCACAGCAGGCTGGCGCGGTCCGGGTCCCCGCCGTTCCGCAGGCGGTGCTTGAGACAGTCCCCCGCGCAGAGGTGCACGAACGGGCATGCGTCGCATTCCGCGTTCCACCGCCGCTTGCGCGCCCCGAACTCGCGGAAAACGGGCGATGACGCCAGCGCGTCCCAGCCGTCGCTCATGACGTTGCCGAGCTTGAGGTCCTTCGTCACGAAGAAATCGCACGGGTAGACGTCGCCGTTGTGCTCGACGACGAAGTACTGGCGGCAGTCCGTGCCCATGTGACAGACGTTCGCCGCGCCGTCGACCAGCATGGTCAGCACCGAGTCGAAGGCGCGCACCGACACGCGCCGCACGTCGCCGCGCGACCACTCGTCGAAGATGCCGCACAGGAACCGGCCCCAGAGCGGGCCGTCGACGCTGTAGGGCAGCAGGTCCCCGGCGGCGTCGACCTCCACGCACGGGATGTACTGGTGGTACTCCACGCCGAGGTCGACAAGGTAGCGGTAGATCTCGGCCGGTCGCTCCGCGTTCGCCCGCGTGACCAGGACGAGCACGTTGAACTCGACGCGGTGCTTCCGCAAGGTCTCCAGCCCCTCGAGCACGCGGGCATGCGACCCCCGGCCGTCGACGCTCACGCGGTAGCGGTCGTGGACGGGCCCCGGTCCGTCGAGGCTCACGCCGACGAGGAAACGGTAGCGCGCGAGGTGCGCGGCGAGATCGTCGGTGATCAGCGTCGCGTTCGTCTGCAGCCCGTTGGCCACGACCGCCCCCGGCCTCCCGTGAGCCTCCTGCAGCGCCGTCACCCGCTGGAAGAAGTCCGCCCCCATCAGCGTCGGCTCGCCGCCCTGCCACCCGAACGAATAGGTGGGCTGCGCCGTCGCCATGTAGCCGCTGATCATCCGCTCGAGCACTTCGTCGGTCATCCGCGGCCGCGGCGTCTCCGGGTAGAGAGACTTGCGGTCGTAGTAGAAGCAATAGGAGCAGCGGAGGTTGCAGTCGGCGGACGCGGGTTTGACGAGGAGTGAGAACGTCATGTCTTGCCTGTGCCGGCGGCCCGCATTATACCAGCGGCTCGCGGTTCGAGTCCACGCGACCGGGAACGCCGAGGCGGAAGCAGCTGCGGCCCTCCGCGGAGAGGTAGTCGAGCGTGCCGCCGTTCTGCTCCACGAGCCTCGCCGCCAGCAGCAGGCCCAGCCCTTCGCGCGGGGTCCCGGACGGCTCGAAGACCCCCACGCGGAGATCCAGCGGCAGCCCGCCGGCGGCGTCGATCACCTCGATCTCCACCGACCCGGCCGCGGCCGCCGCGCGGAGCGTCACTTCGGCCGGCCCCCCTCCTCGCGCTCGCCGCGAGGGCGTTGCGAGCCAGGCAGATCAGCGCGAGCTCGAGCTCTCCGCGCCGCGCCGCGAGCGCCAGCTCCGGCGGACACTCGAGTGCGATCCGGGGCGCGCTCGCCGGAGAGACGTCCCGCAGCGAGCGCGCCGCGGCCTCCAGCACCTCGCGCGCCGCAAAGGTGCCGGCAGGCTCACGCTCGCCGCGCCGCAGGTCCTCGAGGAGGCGCACCACCCTCCCGCGCCCCTCGGAGAGCGTCTCGTCTATCAACGAGAGCGCGCGGTCCTTGGCCCCGGCGTCGGCGTTCGAGATGCCGAACTGCGCCGCAAGGCGCAGGTCGCCGAAGAGGCTCTTGAGCTCATGCACCGCTGCCGCGGCGACGATAGCGACGGCGCCCGCGTGGCGGGCAAAGCCGAGCTCGCGCTCGAGCCGCAGCAGGCGCACAGCGAGGGCCTGGTCATCGAGGCGAGCCGGCTGCCGGAGCGCTACGACGCCAACGATCGCGAGGGCGTGCGGGAGCGTCGCCCAGGGCGCCTGAAAGGCCCACCTTCCGGCCAGGTCCAGCAGCGGCGCGCAGATCGCGATGGCCGCCGTGCCAAAGGCGACTCGCTCGGCCGGCCGCAGGGAGCGCAGCCTTCCCGCGGCGGCGAACAGCACGAGCAGCGCCGTAGCGACCGCGTACAGCAGGTAGCCTGCGTACCTTTCCATCCCGAGCGCGAGGCCCGCGGCGAGGGAGACGAAGGCCCCGGCAGCCACGGCGGAAATCATCGGGGAACCGCCGCCCAGGAGACCGCCCGCGCTGAGAGCCACCGCGATCCCGAGGATCGCGCGGGCAGGCGAACCCGCCGTCGAGGCCGATGCGCACACCAGGACCGCCAGGCCCGCCACCGGCCACACGAGGCGCGAGGGCGCGCTGCGCAGCGCCGGGAAGCCGACGAGGGGCACGAGCAGCAGCAGCACCGCGTGCAGGGCCACGGCCGTGGCGTTCATCGCGTCGAAGAATAGCGCCTCGCGGAGGCGGGGCACAACCCCCGCGGCCTCCCGGGCCGACCTAGCTTCGCTCGACCTCAGAGAGCAGCAGGGGGTCCGGGCTGTCGTTCTCGCCGTTGAGCTCGGCGAGCTGCCGCAGGAGGTCGCGCGCGCGGCCGGTGACCTTGGCGGGCACGTCGACGCGCAGCTTTACGTAGAGGTCTCCCCGCCGGTTCGTGTCGTTCATGTCGGGGACACCTTCATTTTTGACTCTCAACATCCGTCCGTTCTGCGTTCCCGACGGGATCTTGACCCGGATGCGCTTTCCGTCGAGAGCGCGCACGTTGAGGTCGGCGCCAAGGGCCGCCTGCGTGAACGAGATCGGGATCATGCAGTAGAGGTCCGACCCCTGCCGCTCGAAATACTTGTGGGGGAGGGTGTGGACGTAGACGTACAGGTTGCCGGCCGGGCCGCCGAGCGCGCCCGAGTCGCCCTGGCCGGCGATGCTGATGCGCTTGCCGCTCTCGATCCCCGCCGGGATCGTGACACGCAGCTTCCGCCGGGACTTGACCACGCCTGCGCCGCCGCAGTTCGCGCAGGGCCTCTCGATGACCTCGCCCTCGCCGTTGCAGCTCGGGCACGTGGTCGCGATCGAAAAGAAGCCCGAGCTGCGGCGCACCTGTCCGCTGCCGCCGCAGGTCGGGCACACGGTGCGCCGGCTGCCCCCGGCACCGCCGGAACCCTTGCACTCCGCGCAGGTCTCGCTGCGGGCATACGCGATCTCGACCGAAGTGCCGAAGACCGCCTGCTCGAACGGAAGCTCCAGGTCGTAGCGGAGGTCGGCTCCCCGGCGCGCGCTCGACTGCGAACCGCGGCGGCGGCGGCCGCTGCCGCCGAAAAAAGAGTCGAAGATCCCGGAGAAGTCCCCGAAGATGTCCTCGAAATCCCGGAAGACGGTGGAGAAGTCCTGCGGCGCGGCGCCGCCCATCCCCTCGACCCCCGCGAAGCCGAACTGGTCGTAGGCCTGCCTCTTGGGGTCGTCGCCCAGGACCTCGTAGGCTTCCGTCGCCTCCTTGAACTTCTCTTCCGATCCCTTGTCGCCGGGGTTGCGGTCGGGATGGAACTGGATGGCGAGCTTGCGATAGGCTTTTTTTATCTCGTCCTTCGAGGCGCCCTTTCCGACCCCGAGGACGTCATAGTAATCCCGCTTGGCCAAGTGACCGCCACTCTATGCAACGGCAGCGGCCGTGGGGCGACGCCGCCCCGCCGGTCGCCCCCCGGAGCACTGCGCTACTTCTTCTGATCCTCGTCGACGACTTCGTAGTCGACGTCTTCGACGTTCTGCTTGCCCGATTCCTGCTTGCCGCCCGAGGCGTCGGGGCCGGAGCCTGAGCCGGAGCCGGAAGGCCTCGCCCCTCCACCCTGCTGGCCCGAGCCCTGGGTGCTCGACGCCTTGTAGACTTCCTCGGCCAGGCGATAGGAGGCCTGCTTGAGGACCTCGGTCTTGCTCTTGATCTCCGCGACGTTGTTGCCTTCGAGCACCTTGCGGAGGTCGGCGATCGCGGCCTCGATCTTCTGCTTGTCGTCGGCGCCGACCTTTTCCCCGTAGTCCTTGAGGGCCTTCTCCGTCGTGTAGATGAGATTGTCGCCTTCGTTGTGGGCCTCGGCCCGGTCGCGCTCGCGCTTGTCCTCGTCCGCATGGAGCTCGGCGTCCTTGACCATCTTCTTGATCTCGTCCTCGTTCAGCCCCGACGAGCTCTCGATGCGGATCTTCTGCTCCTTGCCGGTCCCGAGGTCCTTGGCCGACACGTGGACGATGCCGTTGGCGTCGATGTCGAAGGTGACCTCGATCTGAGGCACACCGCGCGGCGCCGGCGGAATCCCGACGAGGTCGAACCGGCCCAGGGTCCTGTTCTGCGAGGCCATCTCGCGCTCGCCCTGCAGCACGTGGATCGACACCGCGGTCTGGTGATCGGCCGCGGTCGAGAAGATCTGGCTCTTGCGGGTCGGGATCGTCGTGTTGCGCTCGATGAGCTTGGTCGACACTCCGCCGAGCGTCTCGATCCCCAGCGACAGCGGCGTCACGTCCAGCAGCAGGACGTCCTTGACGTCGCCGCCGAGGATCCCGCCCTGGATGGCAGCGCCCACCGCCACGACCTCGTCCGGGTTGACGCCCCGGTTCGGCTCCTTGCCGAAGAGCTCCTTGGCGATCTGCTGAACGATCGGCATGCGCGTGGCGCCGCCGACGAGGATGACCTCGTCGAGCTCCTCGAGCTTCAGGCCCGAGTCGGCCAGCGCCTGCTTGCACGGGCCGCGTGTCTTCTCGATCAGGTCCATGATCATCTGCTCGAGCTTGGCCCGGGTGAGCGAGTACTGGAGGTGCTTCGGGCCCGAAGCGTCGGCCGTGATGAACGGAAGGTTGATCTCCGTGGTCTGCGTGCCCGACAGCTCCATCTTGGCCTTCTCCGCGGCCTCCTTGAGCCGCTGCAGGGCCATGCGGTCCCTGGAGAGGTCGATGCCGTAGTCGCGCTTGAAGTTCTCGATCAGCCACTCGATGACCCGCTGGTCGAAGTTGTCGCCTCCCAGGTGGGTGTCGCCGTTGGTGGCCTTGACCTCGAACACGCCGTCGCCGAGCTCCAGGATGGAGATATCGAAGGTCCCGCCGCCGAGGTCGAAGACCGCGATCTTCTCGTCCTTGTTCTTGCCGAGCCCGTACGCGAGGGCTGCCGCGGTCGGCTCGTTGACGATGCGCTTGACCTCCAGCCCGGCGATCCGGCCCGCGTCCTTTGTCGCCTGGCGCTGCGAGTCGTTGAAATAGGCGGGCACCGTGATGACTGCTTCGGTCACGGGCTCTCCGAGGTAGTCCTCCGCCGACTTCTTCATCTTCTGGAGGATCGCCGCCGAGATCTCGGGCGGGGTGTACTGCTTGCCGCTGATGTCGACCGCGACCCCGCTCGGTGTATCGACGACCTTGTAAGGCACCATCTTGATCTCGGCCGGGACCTCGACGAAGCGGCGGCCCATGAAGCGCTTGATCGAGTAGACCGTGTTCTCCGGATTGGTGATCATCTGGTTCTTCGCCGGCTGCCCGACCAGACGATCGCCCTTTGGTCGTGTAAGCCACGATCGAAGGCGTCGTCCGCTGCCCTTCGGAGTTCTGGATCACGACCGGCTCGCTGCCCTCCATGACCGCCACGCACGAGTTAGTAGTGCCCAGATCGATGCCGATGATCCTACCCATCTATGTCTCCTCTTTGTTCTGCATGCTATTCTGTTCTTTGCTCTCCCGCGGCCCGGGCTGCGCGACCTTTACGCTGGCCGGCCTGAGCACCCTGTCGCGGAAGAGATAGCCCTTTTGATATTCCTCGACGACGGTGGCCGCTTCTACGCCGGGCCGTTCCTCCGCCGCGATGGCGTGGTGCCGCTCCGGGTCGAAAGCATGCCCCTTCGACTCAAATCTCTTAAGCTCCCATTTCTTCTCGAGCATGGCGGTGAGCTGCCGCTCGATCAACACGATCCCGTCGTGCAGCTTCTCGAACTCCCTCGACGATTCCGCGGACATGATCGCCCGCTCGAAACCGTCGATCACGGGCACGAGGTCGAGAAGCAGCATTTGATTGGCGTATTTGACCGCGTCCTCGCGCTCCCTGGCCATGCGCTTTCGAAAGTTCTCGTAGTCCGCGGCCCGCCGCAACAGCTGGTCCTTGAGGTCGGCGATCTCCCGCTCCAGCGCCGCGATTCTGTCCTCGCCGCCTTCGGCGGTCTCAACTTTACCCTCGCGTCCGGTCTCCTTGGCCGCCTCGGCCTCCTGCGCCCTTCCCCCCGGGTCCGTGGGCGCCTTGGCCGGGAGCGACGCCTCCTCAGACACCACCCCCTTTTCGTCTCTCTTCGACATGCAAACCCCTGTTAGTGTATTCGTCGAACTAAAATAATCAGCCCTTTCGAAACATGTCAAGGTTCAAGCACATCGGCGCGGCGTCCGCGCCGCGTGCCCCAGCCCGGCGTACTCGCCGGGGATGGACCCCGAAGGCCCGCGCGCAGCGCGGGGTGGCCCGGCACCGCCATGCGCCCTTGCCTGTGGCCGCAGGCCGCAGGCTGGTCCGGCGTACCCGCCGGGGCCGGGGTCCGTTTCGCGCGTCACGGGCAGGTGCCGGCTCCGCCGGCGCCGGCCGTCCTTCAACCCAGGACGATCTGCGCCTTGATCGAAGTCGGCTTCGGCCTGCGCGCGTAGTCGAACGCCTTGACGCTGTCTGCGAAGGCGAAGGTGTCCGTGATCAGCGGCTTCACGTCGATCTTTCCGGACCCCATCAGGGCGAGCGCTCGCGGGTACACGTGGGCGTACCGGAAGATGGTGACGACGCTCGCCTCCTTGACCGACGCCGCGACGACGTCGAACGGCACCGGACCCCCCGGAAGGCCGATGTACACCACGCGACCGCCGGGGCACAGGTAGTCGAACATCCGTTCGGCGGCCTTTTCCGACCCGCTCGCCTCGAAGACGAGGTTCGCGCCCCAGCCTTCGGTCAGGCGCTTGACGACCTGATCGGCGTCGGTCTCGGCGACGTTCACCGGCGTGATCGGGCCGAGCTTCCCGGCCAGGGCCAGCTTCTCCTTCTTGATGTCCAGCATGATGATGGAGCTGCACCCGCCGGCGAGCGCCGCGAGGGCAGTGACGATCCCGATCGTGCCGGCGCCGATCACGACGGCCACGTCGCCCGGCTTGATCTGGGCCTTGTTCGCGGCATGCATACCCACGGCGAGAGGCTCGACCAGCGCGCCCTCGCCGAAGCTCACGTTGTCGGGGAGCTTGAAGGTAAAGTCAGCCGGATGCACCACGGAGGGCGCGAGGCAGCCGTGCACGGGCGGGGTGGCCCAGAAGCGCACGGCGGGGTCGAGGTTGTACATGCCGAGGCGGCTCGCGCGGCTCGACGGATCGGGTATTCCCGGCTCCATGCAGACGCGATCGCCCACTCTGAGGTGCGTGACGGCCTTGCCGACCTCCACCACCGTTCCGGAAGCCTCGTGCCCGAGCACCATCGGCTCCTTGACGACGAACTGACCGATGGCTCCGTGCTCGTAGTAGTGGACGTCGCTGCCGCAGATCCCCACGGTGTGGATCGCGACGCGGACGTCCCGTGGACCCATCGCCTCCGGCATGGCTATCTCGCGGATCCGGATGAGGTCCTTCTTCTCCAGTACAACAGCCTTCATGGCGTCCTCCCGTCTACTTGCTCTGCGGGGTGAGCTCCAGGATCAGCTCGACCTCGCCGAGGCTGATGCTCGTCGCCCTCGCGATCTCGAGGGAGCTCCAGCCCTGGTTGGCGAGCTTCATGACGGTCTGCCGGGTGTCGAGAGGCGGCGCGCCCTTTTCCTTTTTCAGGCCGTCGGTCTTGACCAGCGTGCGCAACAGCTTGACGTGGTCCTGCGCCTGCTTGCCGATGGCCTCCAGGCGGGTCTCCGTCTTGGCGAGCCACTCCCGTGCCTTGGTCAGGCGGTCCATGCGCTCCTCGATGTCCTGGAGCACCTCGTCGAGCTTCCCGAGGCGATCGACCGTCGAATCGGCCCTCTCCTTGTCGCGGGAGAGCTGCTCGAGGACGCCCTTGATCTCGCCGATCCTGAGCGGCAGCACCTTGAGCTCGTCCCGGACGGCGGCGAGGCTGGACTCGACTTCGCCGAGCGAGTCGAAGTTCTTCTGCACGCCCGCCGTCGTCGCGTCGAGGATGGCCTGCCGCTTCTCCAGCCTCTCGTAGCGCGATTCGACCTCCGCTTGCAGGCCCTCGAGGGAGCGCAGCTTGACCTGGATCTCGTCGAGCGAATCGCCGGTCGACGTCACGGCGGCGAGCTTGACGTCGATCGACTTCGAGATCCCGATCAGGCGGCTGAAGTCCTTGTCCAGGCTGTCGATGCGCCGCTTCTCCGCGAGAAAGTGCGAGAGCTTCCCCGAGACGTCATCGACCAGCCGCCGCGTCCCCTTGAAGTCGCTGTCGATCTGGGCGAGCTCCTTGCGCGTCGGCTCGAGGCCCGCGAGCTCCCTCTTGAGATCGTCGATGCCCTTCTCCAGGTCGAGCTTGAAACGCTCCGCCTGCTCGAGGATCCGCGTCTGCGCGACGAATTCCTTCTGCTGTCGCTCTATCTGCGCGATCCGCGCGGCGGCCGTGCCGTATTCCTCCTCGACCTTCGCGAGCAGCTTCCCCTGGGCCGCGTCCACCTTCTCCTTGATGTCCGCGCTCGCGTTGCGGAAGAGGCGCAGCTGGTCCGCGACATCCTCGCGGAGCGCCTGCCCGCGCAGGCGCAGCTCGTTCTCCAGGCCCTCGCGCTCCTTGCGCACCGCCTCGACCGCGGAGACCGTCTTGTCCTCGAGCGTCGCCCGGAGCTCCTCGACGCGA
This sequence comes from uncultured Spirochaetota bacterium, assembly GCA_963734495.1. Classification (GTDB taxonomy): domain Bacteria; phylum Spirochaetota; class Spirochaetia; order SZUA-6; family CAVTHK01; genus CAVTHK01. The sequence continues at coordinate 63,894 of CAVTHK010000016.1, read as the reverse complement.
CGCGAAATGTCGGTGAGCTCCGCGCGCACGCGCTCCTTCTGCTCGCGGCTGGCGCCGTCGAGCTCCTGCTGCCACCCCGCGAGCGTAGCCCGGGCCTGCGCAAGCTGCTCCTCGAGCCGGGTCTGCTCCCGCTCGAGCTCGAGCTGAAGGGCGCCGATCCGGTTGTCCATCTCCTCGTCTATCTGCGCGAAGCGCTGCTGGTTCTGCGCCTTGATCTGCTCGATCCGTTCCGCGAGCCCGTCGCGGTACTCTTCCTCGATGCGGGCGCGCTCGACGGCGTGCGACTCCATCTCCCCGTCGATCCGAGTGAATCGCTGCTGGTTCTGCGCCTTGATCTGCTCGATCCGCTCCGCGAGCCCGTCGCGGTACTCCTCCTCGATGCGGGTCCGCTCGGCGGTGTGCTCGTCGGAGATCGCGCGCAGCCGCTTCTCCACCGCCTGCTGCCAGCCGGCTACGCGCCTCTTCGATGCGGGCCCGCTCGGCGCCGTGCGCCTCCATCTCCTCGTCGATCTGGGCGAACCGCTGCTGGTTCAGCGCCTTGATCTGCTCGATGCGCTCCGCGAGCCCGTCGCGGTACTGCTCCTCGATGCGCGTCCGCTCGGCGCTATGCGCCTCGGAGATCGTGTGCATGCGTTTCTCGACCGTCTGCTGCCAGCTGGCGAGCGTCTCCTCGATGCCGGCGCTCCGCTGCTTGAGGTCGGCGAGGAACTCGTCCTCGAAGCCCTTGAGCTTCTCCGAGACGTCCTGGTAGGCCCGAGCCTTGAGGTCGGTGAGCCCCTGCTCCAGGCTCTGCATCTCGGCGCGGATCGCCGCCGCCACCTCCTCGGTCTTGCGCTTCTCGTCCTGCCTCCGCTTGTCGAGCGTCCCGATGTACGCGTTGAAATCCTCGTTCAACCGGCCGCCCATCTTCTCCATGACGGCGCGGAGGTTGCCCTCCAGCTCCTGAACGTCGACGTTCACCTGGTGCAGCCGGTCGAAGCGGTAGCCAATGTCCCCCTCGAGGTCGAGGAGCCTCTTTTCCGCGCGCTCCAGCACGGTGGCTTCCAGATCGCTTGCGGCCGCATCGAGCTTCTGCAGGAACGCGGTCCGGTATTCTTCCAGCCTTGTCCGCGCCTGCGCTTCCGACGCCTCGACATCGTCGAGCAGGCCGCGCATCGAACCGAGGCGCTGCTCGATCTCCTCGCCGCGGCGCGCCGCCGTCTGGCTCACCCCCTCGATCTCCTGCGTAAGGATGCCGTCGCGCTCCTTGATGAGCTGCGCCGACTCGGCCTCCCAGACCTTGAGGTCGGAGCGCACCTTGCCATACAGCGCCTCCGCGTCGCGGTGCACGCCTGCCAGCTGCTCCTCCAGGGACTTGCCGGCCGCGGCGAGCTGGGACTGCGCCTGCCTCGCGTGGCCTTCGACCTGCTCCTTGAGCCCTTCGAACGCCTCGTGCTCGAGCGCCCTGCCGCGCTCGGCCGCGCTGTCGAGCCGCTTCTTGTAGTCGCCCTCGATGGTCGCCAGGTCAGTCTCGAAACGGTTGAGCACGCCGGTGAGGTCCTTTTCCAGCGCGGCGACGCGGCCCTCGGCGCCCTCGAGCGCCTTGGCGAGCTCGCCCTCGAGCCGAGCGCGCTTCTCCTGGCCCGAAGCCGCCAGCGCAGTGATCCGCGCGTTCAGGTCGACGACGAGCTTGCCGTGCGTCTCGCGCGTCGCTTGCGTGACCTGCTCGGCGAGCCGCTCGAGGTCCTTCTGCAGCTGCTTCTCCATCGCGTCCTTGCGCGCCTCCAAGCGCGTGATGTACGCGGAGAAATCGCGGACCTGCGCTTCAGACTTGCCCACCGACTCGGCGATCACGGCCACGCGCGCCGCCGTATCGGCTGTGACTTTGGCCGAGACTTCGTCGAGCTGCGTGCGGTTCGTCCTGGCCGCCTCATTCAGGATCGCCGGGATGCGTCCCTCCAGGCCGTCCAGCCGCGCCGAAACCGTCTTGAGCCGCAGGCCGACGCCGTCGACGAACTTCGACTCGTCGTGGATCCTGCGCAGGTTCTCGTCGACGCGGCCCGACATGTCCGACAGGTTCTTCAGGGCGGCCTCGTACTCCTCTACCTGCGCCTGCGCGCCCGAGATCCCGTTGATCCTGGTGTTGAGCTCCGTCTCGATCGACTGGACCTTCTTGAGGATCTCCTTGCCGGTCTTGAGGTTCACCTGGAGCTCGATCGAGATGTCCTTGATTTCGGCCGTCTTCTCGTCGATGAACTCGGTCAGCTTCGCGCGCACCATGTCCGCATAACGCCTGACCTTGTCGAGCGACCGGTTGCCCTTGTCGAACTGCCTGTAGAGCAGAAGGATGAAGACCGTGACGGACGCAGTTATAATCAGTCCGAGAAAAGAGACTGGCATCTTCCCCTCCCAAGGATCGCCACTATGACCACAAGTGTAGCCGACGCTCGCGGCAAAGTCAACGAAACACGGCCTGCCGAGGCCCACAGACGGCCGGCGAGGATGCGGCGCGCGGCCCGGATCGCGCGGCCGTGACCGCGCGGGGCGCGGCAGCGTCGCGTCGAGGCGAGGCCGCGGCCGTCAGCGGAAACGTTGCTCCACGAGGTCCGCGAGGGCGCGATAGGAGGAGAAGCTCAGGTCGGCGCCGCCCCGCCGGCCGCCGATCTGGGCGGTCCGCATCCCCGCGGCCGCGGCGCCCTTGACGTCGTACGAGACACTGTCGCCCACGTAGAGCACGCGGCGCGGGTCGACGCCGAGGTCAGCGGCAAGCCTGCGGAACGGGCTCGGGTGCGGTTTGAGATAACCCGTCTCCTCGGAGCAGAAGCTCACGTCCCAGAGCCCTTCGAGCCCGAGAAAGGCGAGCTTCTCCTCCACGGGGGAGTCGGACATCAGGCCCAGCCGCATCCCGGCGGCCCGGAGGCGCGCCAGCGCCGCACGCACGTGCGGGAAAGGCTTGATCCCGCGCAGCATCGCGATCCATTCGCGGTAGATGATGCGCTCGACCAGCCGCTCGGCCGCCGCCTGGTCCACGCCCAGGCGCGCGGCGACCAGGCTCGCCTGCGTCTCGCGGAAGCCGTCGATGCATGCGCGTCTGCGCAGCGCGCGCCGCACGTGGTTGAAGTGGTAGAGAAAGCGCGGGTAGCGCAGGGCCAGCGGCAACGAGAGCCTGTACATCATAGCGCGCGGGTACAGCGTGCCGTCGAGGTCGAAGCCGACCGCGTCGATGTCCATGCGAGACGCGCCGGCCTCAGCGACGCGGCGCCGCAGGATCGAGCGGGGCGAACTCACCGCCCGCCGACACCTGGACCAGGTGGACGCGGCTTCCGGGGTACCTCGCCAAGAGGCCGCCGAGGCCGGTCTCCAGGTTGCGCTCGAGAACCGCCACCCGGAACTGGCCGTCGGCGTCGAACAGCGGGAAGAGCACCGCGACGTGGCTGTGCTGCCGAAGCGTGGGCGACCGTCCAAAGTCCGTCTCGATGCTCCCGAGGAATATCCTGTCGGGCTCCTCCCTGGCGAGCAGGTACATCGCCAGCTCGATGCGGTCGATCGGATACCCCGAGTCCTCGACGTAGTCCATAAAGGGGACCGACCGCACGTCGAAGCTCTCGGCGCCTGCCCTGCGGCCGGTCCTGGCGACGGCGAGCGCCACGGCCATGTTTCGCGTCCAGTCCAGACCGAAGAACGGGTCGCGCTCGGTCTCGTAATGCTCGCTGAAACGGTTGCCGCGGATCGTCAGGTCCTTGGCCTTGAGCGCCGCGATGTCCATGTAACGGCCGGTGAGCGGCTTGTAGAACCCGTCCATGATCCACTTGGCGAAGCCGGAGCAGTTGAGCCCCCCGCTCGAGGGCTTGCCGGTCGCGATCAGCACGGGTTTGCCCGACGCGTCGAAGGCCCCGTCGTCCTCGTCCCGCAGACGGGGAATGATCGAGCGCGCGGCGGTCAGCACGCGCACGACGTCCGCGCTGCGCTCGCCGCGACCGGCGAGCAGGTCCCAATCCACGCGGTCGCGCGTGAGCTCGGCGAGCCGCTGGAGGGGAACGCCGACGACCTCGTCGAAGCTCAGGGGAATCATGACGTTCGCGGCGACCTGCACTCCGAAGAGCGAGGCCTCCATCCTCACGCGGCCGCCCGCGGGGTGCAGGCGGACAAAGCTCGACGAGTCGCGGCGGAGCAGGATGGTCAGGTAGAGGAGGCTCCCGTCGGTGAGGTTCCGCTTGATCGACGCGTTGCCTTCGTAGACCGTCGGAAACTCCCCGGTCGGACTCTGGTTCAGGAACAGATAATAGGTGAAGTCGCCCGCGCGGGCCGTCTCGAAGCGCACCGGGTGCCCGTCATCGGCGAACGACCGGTTGTCGATCCATCGCGCCTGCGCCGGCGGACCCATGATGACGTCCATGAGCCGCTGCCGCGTTTGCGCGGTCTCCGGCGGGAGCTCCAGCGCGGCCGCCGAGGTGGCCAGCAGCGCCGCAGCGAACAGCGTGAGCAGGGCCGTCTTACGCGTCAAAGAGGCGGTCTCCATCGATTCGTATATCGGCGCCGGCCACCTTCGCCTTCAGCGCCGGGAGGTCCCACGCCCAGGTCGCCGCGATCTCGAGCCTGTGCAGCGGGACCCCGCGCGAGTCCCGCGGCACCCTCACGCCGCACGCCTCGAGCATGCGCGCGGCCTTGGCGACCTGGTCGCGGACGCAGGTCTCCGGCGAGTCGAGCCCCTCGCGGTTCTTGACGGGCGAGAACTCGTCCTCGCGCACGGTCTCGTAGAACAGGACGCGGTCCGAGACAGGCAGGAGGTCGAAGATGAAACGCTCGAGCTTGATCGCGTCCTTTTCCACGATCGCGCCGGTCGCCGGATCGAGCACCTTCACCTTTTTCCTCGCCACATGGAGCGGAAGGTCGAGGTCCTCGCGCGAGAGGAAGTCGACGCTGAAGATGTGGATCGCGATCGAGCCCTGCTCGAACAGCAGCCGGCCGTCGGGGCCGCGGGCGTGCATCCTCCGCTGGTCCAGGTCGGAGTATTCGACGATGCAGGCCCGGCCCCCGCCGAGCGCGATGACCCCGAGCTTCTCCTCGGCCGAGCGCTTGGGGATGACCTTGACCGAAACGTCCGCGCCGCGGTCGATGTGGTAGCCGAGGAACAGGGGGTCCGGGACGTTGACGAGCGGATTGTCCACCTGGAAGTAAAACAGGGTGCTGATGCCGCGGCTGCGCATGTCGTCGAGCATCCGATGGCGGGCGAGCGCGCGCACCAGCCCGCCGTGGCCGTCGGGGTTGGTCAAGAGCCCGCCGCCGGGAGCGAGCATCAGCCTGCCGTCCCCGTCGAGCGACGGCAGAGTCCCCTGAGGGAACAAGAGGACGTCCTCGGCGAGGCAGGCCGAACCAGGCGTGCTCGCGGAAGTAGGCCGCGGTCGGCGCGTTGTTCTCGGGGCTCGTCATGATGTACCACGGCATCCTGACCCCGGCCCACCGGCAGAACCCGAGGAGCTTTTCGGCGAACACCTGGAAGAGCGAAGCCCGGCGGATCGGCGTGGCGGGGAACACCCCCTTGGGCCCGTCGAAGCCGAGTCTCGACCCCTGGCCGCCGGCCACGGTCAGGAACGCCGTCTTTCCCTCGCGCGCGGCGCTCAGCCCGGTTTCGGCGAGCGACTCCCGTCGGTCCTGAACGGCTATGTACGGGGCGGGGCTGATCTCGAGCAACGGGGCGGCCGAGGCCCTCTCGAGCTCGGCGAACCTGCCGACGACCGAGAGGTCGGTCGCGTCCAGGTCCAGGGCGAGGCGCCGCTTCGCGTCTTCGCTCCGCGATTCCCAGCCCGCGAGCAGGTGAGCCTGCCCGAGGGCCAGCAGCCGTTCACGAACCGCCCGATCCATCCGTGTCCTCCCTCTTCCTGCTGCGGCGGATCAGCGCCTTTGCGCGCAGCAATTCGTCGCGGATCTCCGCGATCGCCGATCGCACGTTCTCGCTCCCGTCGTCGGCGTCGCGCCAGAGCTGGCGCGCGACGCTGCCCGTGCTGAGGCCCTTTTCCTGCACGAGGTACTTGACGCGCGCGAGCAGGTTGACGTCGGCACGGCTGTAACTGCGCCTGCCGTACCGGTCCTTCCTGGGCGCCACCAGCGGGATGGAACGCTCCCAGTAGCGCAGCACGTGCGGCTTGAGGTCCAGCAGGTCGCATACCTCGCGGATCGTGTACATGGGCCGCCGGATCCCTTATCCGTCCTTCTGCCTGATCTCCAGCGCCACAGGGATCCTCTCGAGCCCGAAGGCTCCCCTCAGCCGGCCGGCCAGATACCTCTCGTACGAAGCCGGAAGCCGCCGGCTCTTGTTGGCGAAGAAGACGAACCGCTGCGGGCGCACGGAGACCTGCGTCCCGTAGCGGATCTTCGCATTGTATCGCGCCGAAGGCGGGTACTCGGCCGTCCACTCCGCCAGCGCGTGGTTGAGCTGCCCCGTGCTGACGCGCCTGCTGAGCTCTTCGTCGATGTCCGCGACCGTCTCGAGGAGGCGGCGAACGTTCCGGCCGGTGCGCGCCGACAGCGGCACGACCGGCGCGTAGTCCAGCCCCGGGAGGAGCCGCCGCACGTGCTCGCCGGCCGCCCGCTCGCGCTCCGGGTCGCCCTTGAGCATGTCCCACTTGTTCAGCACGAAGATCAGGCCCCTGCCCTCGCGCACCACGATCGACGCGATCTTCTTGTCCTGCTCGGCGAGCCCCTCGACCACGTCGACCACGAGGAGCACCACGTCTGACTCGCGCACGGTGGAGATCGCGCGGTGCGTGGAGTAGTACTCGAGGGGCGAGGTGATCCTGCTCTTCCGCCGCAGGCCCGCGGTGTCGAGAACCAGGATGCTGCGGCCGCGGAACTCGAACCTCCCCTCGACCACGTCCCGGGTGGTCCCCGGCACGTCGGAGACCAGGGACCGGGATCGGCCGACGAGCCTGTTCAGGAGGGTCGACTTGCCGGTGTTCGGCTTGCCCATGATCGAGACGCAGATCGCGGGCTCCGGCGTCTCGGTCGCGTCCGCCGGGTCCGCGGCCGCGGGCAGCAGAGACGCGATCGCCTCCAGCGCCTCGCTGATGTTGCGGCCGTGCTCGGCGGAGACGGCGACGATCCGCTCGAAGCCGAGGCTCGCCAGGTTCCACGCGTCGGCGTCGCGCTGTTCGGTGTCCACCTTGTTCACCACGAGGAGGACCTTCTTCTCCCATTTCCGCGCCCGTTCGATCAGGTCCAGGTCGTCCTCGTTGAGGCGCGTCACGTCCAGGACCAGCAGGACCACGTCGGATTCCTCGGCGGAGCTCAGGCTCACCTCGGTCACCGCCCTTTCCAGCTCGTCGCCGGGCCGCCGGCTGAAGCCTCCGGTGTCCACCAGCAGGCAGGACCTGCCCCTCACATCCAGGGGCGCCTCGACGAAGTCGCGCGTCACACCCGGGGTCGCGTCGGTGATCGCATGCCGGCGGCCGATGAGGCGGTTGAAGAGGGTCGATTTCCCGACGTTCGCGCTGCCGACGATGGCGATGCGCGGCAGCCCCCGGCCGGTCGGGCTTTGACGGCCGTCACGGGCAGTCGACGTCACTCGAGCCGCTCCTTCATCCATGCCCTGACCAGCTCGTCGATCTCCCGGGAGGTCGTTAGGCGCAGCACCTGCTCGGCGAGAGCCGCCGCCTCTTCCATCGTCACGGAGCGGATGATCCTCTTGATCGCCGGGATGCTCCCCGCGCTCATGCTGAAGGAATCGAGGCCCATCCCGAGCAACACGACGGACGCCATGGGATCGGCGGCCATCTCGCCGCACATCCCGACCGGTATGCCCGCCTCGTGCCCGGCATCGACGATCATCCGGATCAGCTTGAGCACTCCCGGATGGAACGGCTGGTAGAGGTAGGCGATCTTCTCGTTGCCGCGGTCGACTGCAATCGTGTACTGGATCAGGTCGTTCGTCCCGATGGAGAAGAAATCCACCCTTTCGGCCAGGCTGCGCGCGGTCAGAGCCGCCGACGGCACCTCGATCATCGCCCCGATCGGCAGATGCGGGTCGAACGCGACGCCGCGGGAGGCGAGGTCCTCCTTGACCTCCTCGACGATCGCCAGCGCCCGTTCCAGCTCTTCGACTCCGGAGATCATGGGGAACATCATCTTCATCGAACCGTGCGCGGACGCGCGAAGCATCGCGCGGAGCTGGGTCTTGAACACGGCCGGCCGCGCAAGGCAGAAGCGGATCGACCTCCACCCCAGGATCGGGTTGTCCTCCGCCGCCCCCCTGTAGCCGGGGATCACCTTGTCGCCTCCGAGATCGAGCGTCCGCACGACGACCGTCTGCCCCTTCATGAACTCGAGAATCCCCCGGATCGTCCCGTACTGCTCTTCCTCGGGGGGATAGTCGTGCGGCCTGATGTAGAGGAACTCGGTGCGGTACAGCCCGATGCCGTCCGCCCCGTGAGCCCTGACGTGCTCCACCTCCTCCGGCACCTCCAGGTTGGCCTCGACGCGCACGAGCTTGCCGTCCCGCGTCTGGCCGGGGAGGCTGCTCTCGTCGCGCAGCACCAGGCTGGCGATCCGCGCCTGCTCGGCGAGCCGCCGGTAGCGGTCGAGGGTCCGCTTGTCGGGATCGAGGATCACCGTCCCCGTGTTCCCGTCGACGATCACCTGCCTGCCGTGCTCGGCCAGGCGCGAGCCGTAGGAGAGCCCCAGGACCGCCGGGATCTCGAACGCGCGCGCCAGGATCGCCGTGTGCGACGTCCTCGCGCCGCCGTCAGTGCCGATTCCGAGCACGTGCTCTTTCCTCAGGCTGATGGTGTCGGAGGGCATCAGGTTGTGCGCGATCAGCACGACCTGCCCCGTGATGCCCTGCAAGTTCGGCCGCTCCCGCTCCAGGAGGTGGTGCAGGAGCCTGCGCGAGATGTCGTGGAAATCGGAGCTCCGGTCGGAGGCGCTCTTCCTCTTTGCCAGCCGCTCGACCATCTCGTCGATGGTCTCGATCACGACCGCTTCCACGTTCTTGCGCTCGCGCTCGACCGACGTCGCGACGCGGCGCGCGAACTCCGGGTCCTCCAGCATCAGCAGGTGACTCTCGACGATGGCAGCGTGCGTCTGGTCGCCGTGCTCGGTCGCCAGCGAGCGCAGGCCCGTGAGGTCGGCCACCGCCTTCTTGACGGCCTCGCGAAAACGCTCGAGCTCCGCCGGCACCTCGGCCGGAAGGACGTCGTACCTCGGAACCGACAAGGTCTCCTCTCGCACGACGTAGGCCGGACCGATCGCGATTCCGGGAGAGACGCCGATCCCGGCCAGCTTCTGCATGGGCCAACTATAGGGGGTTTGCCGCAAAGCTGTCAATTTTAGGCACACTTGCGCACCATGCTTTCCGCCTCTCGCTTCCCGCCCGCCAGCGCCGGGGCTCGCGTGAACGGACCCCCGCCGCCCGCCGATCATCTCCCGCGTAAACGCGCCCCCGCCCCGTCGTCCGTTCATCTCCCGCGTAAACGCACCCACCCCGTCGTCCGATCATCTCGCGCGTAAACGCACCCACGCCGCCGACCGATCATATAGAAGAGACATGAAGAAGAAGTCAGGCCTCGGCTGCCTGTTCTGGCTCGCCCTTGCGCTCCTCGTGGTCGTCGTCTTCCTGTACAACAGGGAGCGCATCAATCGCGTCCTCGCATCCAGCGGCCTGCTGCCCGCCAGGGGATCTCCCGAGGTCACGGTCCACAACGAGAAACCCCAGCCCCGGCCCGCTCCCAAGCCGGCGCCTGCGCCGGCCGCGCCGCGGGCGCCCTCCGCCGCGCCGCCGTCGGCCCCGCCCGCCGCCCCCGCTCCGGGAACGGCCGCGCCCGACGTCGTCATTCGCGTGCCGGGGGCGGCCCCCGGCGGCGACGCCGCCCCCGCCGCCCAGGCGCCCGCGCGCGTGCGCAAGGCGCGCATATTCTTCGTGCAGGTCAGCCAGGCGGGCGACATCTCGCTGCAGGGCGTCATCCGGTCGGTGCCGTACACCGACTCGCCGCTCAAGGACACGCTCACGACCCTGCTCGACGGCGAGGCCGCGCAGGAGCTCAGCGGCGGCCTCCTCACCATGATTCCCGCCAACGTCAAGCTGAGGAACGTCTACGTCCGGGACAACACCGCCTTCGTCGATCTGTCGGACGAGTTCCGCTTCAATTCGCTCGGGCGGGCCGGCCTGGTCGCGCAGGTCAAGCAGCTCGTCTACACCGCCACGGAGTTCTCGAACGTGAAGACCGTGCAGATCCTCATCGAAGGCAGGAAGCTCGACTACCTGAGCTCCGAGGGCCCCTACATCGGGCGGCCCATCTCACGGGACGACCTGATCAAGGGCCTCTCGTAGCCGGAGCTCAGCGTCCGCGGGCTGCCAGTCGGCCCTGTCGCGCAGCTCGAGCATGACCTCCGTGTTCCCGCGGCGGCCCCGCACCGGAACGACGGTGGCGCGCAGCAGGAACGCTCCCTCCGCCCACAGGTCCCGCACAAGGCTCGTGAGCACTTCGCGCACCGTGCCGGCGTCGCGCACCACGCCGTCGAAGGTCTCGCCCGGGGTGCCCCACTCGAACTGCGGCTTGGCGAGGGCCGCGATCCAGCCGCCGGTCACGAGCGACAGCAGGTGGCGCGCCGCCCCCCGCAGCGACCTGAAGGCCAGGTCCGCGACTGCGGCCCGAGGCGGTTCCTCGAAGGTCTCCCTCCGCAGGTCCATGACGTTCGTCCCCTCGAGGACGGCGACCCTCGGATCGCGGCGCAGCCCGTAGTCGAGCTGGTTGCGGCCGACGTCTACGGCGAAGACGCGGCGCGCGCCGTTCTGCAGCAGGCAATCGGTGAAACCGCCCGTCGAGCAGCCGGCGTCGATGAAGACGCCGCCGATCACCGGCAGCTCCCAGAGCCGCACCGCGTGCTCGAGCTTGAGCCCGGCCCTCGAGACGAAACGCCGGGCCTGTTCCAGGCTGATCGCCGCGTCCTCGTCCACGAGCCGTTTCGGGTCGCGGACCCGCTCGCCGGCGACCAGCAGCTCGCCGCACAGGATGCGGGCGGTCACCTGCTCCCGCGTCATCGGGGCGAGCGCCGCGGCCGCGACCGATGCGAGCGGCAGCTTCCGGCCCATGGCTACACCGGCGAAGTCTCGCGGATGCGGGTGATGGAGACCGCGGCCTTGCGCTCCGTGTCGATCTCGGCCAGGATTCCGCAGATCTGCGCGGGCCTGTCCTCCACCTCCATCCGCAGCGGCATCTGGGTCTGTCCGCGCCGGATCCCGGTCTCGACGCTCATCCCGATGATACTGTCCGCCGGGCCCGTCATGCCGATGTCGGTGATGAACCCGGTGCCCCCGGGGAGGATCCTTTCGTCGGCCGTCTGCACGTGGGTATGCGTCCCGAACACGAGGGCGCACTTGCCGTCCAGGTGGTAGGCCAGCGCCTCCTTCTCGTGCGGCGCCTCCGCGTGAAAGTCCACGATCACGAGGGCGGCCTGCTGCGCGAGACGCGCCGCGCTCTCGCGGCCCACGCGGAATGGGCAGCGGATCGGCGGGAGCTGCTCGCGGCCCTGAAGGTTCAGCACCCCCACCGCGAGTCCTCTCGCATTCACGATGCAGTGTCCCTTGCCGGGGACCCCCACCGGGTAGTTCTCGGGCCGCAGCAGGCGGTCGTCGCTCTCCAGCATCGGGAGGATCTCGCGCCTCTGCCAGATGTGGTTGCCGGACGTGATCACCTGCACGCCGGCGGCGAACAGCGCCGACGCATCCTCGGGCCTGATGCCGCGCCCGTCCGCCGCGTTCTCGCCGTTGGCGATCACCAGGTCGGCCCGGTGCCGCGATACGAGGCCCGCCAGGCCCGCGAACAAGGCGCGACAGCCGGAAGGCCCGACGACGTCGCCCAGGATCAGCACACGCAGCAAGGCGGCCTCCGCTCGAGGCTACCGCGCGTACTCGATCAGGCGCTTCTCGCGCACGATGGTGACCTTGACCCGGCCGGGATAGCGCAGCTCCTGCTCGATGCGCCGCGCGATCTCCTTGGCGAGGTCGCGCGCCCGCGCGTCGTCCACGGCGGCGTTGTTGACCAGCACCCGCAGCTCGCGCCCGGCCTGGATCGCGAACGCGTCCTGGACGCCTTGGAAGTCCTTGGCGATCCGTTCCAGGCTCTCGAGCCGCTTGATGTAGCTCTCCAGGAAATCGCGCCTCGCTCCCGGCCGCGACGTCGACAGCTCGTTGGCGATCTGGACGATCACCGCCTCGAGAGTCTGCGGAGCAGCGCCCCCGTCCTGGGCGGCGATCGCGTTGACCACTTTGGCGTCCTCGCCCATCTTGCGGGCCATCTCGGCGCCCGCCTCGACGTAGCCCGCGTCGCCCGTGCTGTCCACCGCCTTCCCGATGTCGTGCAGCATTCCCGCCCGTTTCGCCATCTCGACGTCGGCCCCGATCTCGGCGGCGATGGCGGCCGAGAGCATGGCCACCTCCCGCGAATGCACGAGGAGGTTCTGCCCGTAGCTGCTGCGGTAATGCAGCTTGCCCAGGCTGCGTACGCCCTCCTGGCTCATGTTGTGGATGCCGAGCTCGTAGAGGTGCCTCTCGGCCTCCTGGACCATCACCTGGTTGACTTCCTTGCTGACGCGCTGCACCACCTCCTCGATACGCGCGGGGTGGATTCGCCCGTCGGAGATGAGGCGCTCCAGGGCCGTCTTGGCGATCTCCTTGCGCACGGGGTCGAAGCACGAGATCACGACCGCCTCCGGCGTGTCGTCTATGATGACGTCGACGCCGGTGAGGGTCTCAAGCGTCCGGATGTTGCGGCCCTCGCGGCCGATGATCCGACCCTTCATCTCGTCGCTCGGAAGGCTCACCGAAGTGACGGTGAACTCCGAGCTCACCTCGGTGCTGACCCGCTGGATCGCGGTAAGCAGGATTTCGCGCGACCGCCGCTCGGCGGCCTGCTTGGCCTCCTGCTCGATCCTGCCGATCAGGACCTGCGCCTCCTCCCTGGCCTCCTTGCTGAGGCTCTCGACGAGGATGTTCTTCGCTTCTTCGGACGTCAGACCCGAGATCCGTTCGAGCTCGCTGCGCCACTGCTGTTCTTCGCGCGAGAGCGCGAGCTCCCTCTCTTCCAGTGCCCTCTCTCGGTTTGCCTGGGCCTTCTCTTGCTTTTCAAGAGCGGCCGTCTTCTTTTCTAGGTTTTCCTCGCGGGCCAGCACCCGCCTCTCGACGCGCTGCAGGTCACTTCTTCTGTCACGGGCTTCTTTCTCAAGCTGGTTCTTCTCCCGCAGCAGCTGGTCCTTCGTCTCGAGCAGGACCTCTTTCTTCTTGACCTCAGCCTCTCTGAGCGCCTCCTGAACTACCCGGACCGCCTTCTGCTCAGCAGACGAAAGCTGGAACCTCGCGTATAGCCATCGAATCGTCCAACCTAGAATCAAACCAGCGAGAGGAAGAATGATAAAGAAAATCACCATCATCTTCCCCCAGTGGCGATGTTTCAGCTATTCTACCGGTTTTTCCGGTTTTGTCAACACGAAACTTTGCGTGGAAAGCTTATTCCTTTGCGGAAAAAGCAATTAGGCAGTCCTCTGTGGGGAAACGGCTGCGTTCAGCGCGCTGAGCAGATCGCGCAAGGCCAGATTCCGCTCCCTCGCGAATGCGAAAAAGAGAAAGGCGTTCGCCCCTCGGTAGGTGGCCGGCAGGAAGACGGCCCGTTTCATGTACCCGCCGTCCTCCGACGAGATGCGCGCCCGCAGCGCCTCGACGGCGGCGGCTGGCTTGTGCAGGACGAAGGCCTTGCGCTTGCGAAGGACGTCGACCGAGATCGGGTCCTCGCCCGTGAAATGGAAGCGGGATACCGTCGTGTCATCCACCCCGATGTTGAGCAGCGGTTCGTACTTCCCGTCGTGCTCGGCGAGCATGATGACGCCGACGGCGCTGATTTCCTGCGAGATGGCGATCAGGGACCTGAAGACGACGCGGTCGGTCAGCGGCTTGCGGAACTGGTCGAGATAGTCGTCGTAATCAAGCCCTGCCGGAGCGATCAGGGTGCGGCGGCGAGGGGCCTTGGCTGCGGCGGGGGGGCTCCCGAGCACCGCAGTGGCCAGGTTCCCCAGTTCGCCCCGCCCCTCGGGCGGCGAGGCCGAATACGCCTGCTGGCTGATGCGGTAGATGCCGTCCTCCTCCACCACTGCTTCGGAAGGCTCGGGTGTCAGGCGGAGCACTTCGCGCATCGCGTAGATCGACGCTTCCTTCCGATGCACGAGATCGATGATTTCCTGCGTCTCGATCGCATCCACCGCCGCCATCGGGAGCACCCTGCCGTCGGCCCCCGCGCTGGCCGCGTGGGCGATTTCGCCGTCCTCCATCACGACCGCGGGCGGAAGGTACTCGAGCTGCTCGAAAGGCTCCGGGGGCAGCGGCACGAAACTGGCTATGGGCTCGAGCTCTTCGAGCTCCTCCGGAAGGGTCTCGGTCATCTCGAGCTCCGAGACGCCATGGTCCATTTCCCCGAGCGCATCCCGGTCCGCCGCCGCGACAGTCTCAAGCCCGGCTTCGACCTCACCGAGTGCCTCGTCTGCGAGCGCCTCCGCGACGCTGGCCTCTGCACCGGGCTCCGGGCCGAGCCCTTCAACGTCCTCGACTTCGACTGCTTCGGCGACCGCTTCGGCCGGCTCGGCCGCTTCCGCCGCAGCTTCGGCCGCGATCGACGCTTGAACTGGCTCGGCCGCCGGCGACACTTCTTCGACCGCTTCGAGCGCCTCGAGCGGCTCAAGCTCTTCGACGTCGACGAGCTCGGCAGCCTCGACGGCCGCGGGAGCTGCCTCGGCGGCAGGCTGAACCTCATCCGCGACCGGCCCTGCTTCGACCGCAAGCGCCTCTTCCACGACCGGCAGAGCCTCCTCTACGGGCTCGGCTTCCGCAGTTGCCGCCTCCCCCGTTGCCGGCTCCGCTTCTTCCACCGCAGGCAGCACCTCTTCGTCCAGCGGCCAGGCGTCTTCCGCCCCTGCGGGCTGCGGGACCGCCTCCGCCTCGGCGACCAGCTCGACCGCCTGGGGCCCAGGGCTTCCCAGCCGCTCGGCGGCTGCCGTGGGCGCCGCGGCAGCAGGCTCTGCGCGCGATGCGGCCGGTGCGGCGCCACCGCGCTCCATCAGCTGCTTGACCAGCTCTTCGAGGCGACCCACGTCGGTCGGTACCGCGCCGGTCGTCGACGCCCGGACGCCGAGGGCATTGAGGATCTCCTCCCAGCCCTTGTCGACGAGCGCGTCGACCTCCTTGCGCTGCGAGCCCTGAACGCGGCCGATTCCCCTGCGGATCTCACGCCGGACGACGGGTTCCTTGAGCGCGAGCTCGCGGCGCCACGTCTCCCAATCGACGCCCCGGCGCGACTCCACGAACTGCCGCAGGAAATCCGTCTGGAACCGCCTGATGCGCTCGCTGACGGCGGTCACCGGATCCTGCCGCAGGTTCAGCAGGAGGAAGACCACGAGGAACAGTGTGGAGAAGAAGGCCGCCGTCAGGACGATCGTGACGGCCGCCGGCATCTCGAGCCGCGATTCCGGGGCGAGCAACCCGACGTTGCCATAGGTGGTGTCGACCACTGAAAAGAGAAGATAGGCTTCGCCTCCGCTGGTCGCTGCGATCCGGACGCTCGACACATCGCCTTCGCCGCCGCGAGCCCAGGCTGCGGTGACGTCGTCCGCGATCAGGCTCACCCGCGATTCCGGGAAGCCTGCGACGAGGCCGAGGTCGCCCACGGTCGCGAAGTCGCTGAACGGCGCTTCGGGGAAGCGCGCGAGGTAGCTGTAGAGGTCCCGGAACCCGACGTAGAACAGGGCGGTCCCCTGAAAAACGCCGAGCTGATCGACGACGGGAAGCGAATAGACGAAGGCGGACTCCCGCCCGCTGCGGCTCACCCTAGCGCTGTCGCCCTCTGCGAGGAGCAGCCGTCTCCCATCGGGACCGGCGATGCGGTCGAAGGGCTGGTAGACTCTCGTCTCAGGCGTGCGCTCCCGCTCGTCCGACGGCAGCGTGCTGAAATGGACCTGCCGACCGTCGGCGCCCACGAGGCGCACGATCCGCAGGTCCTGGTACTCCTTGCGGAGGTTGCCGAAGGCCTCGGCCCGCGCCTCGATGTCCTGCGTGAGCTGGGTGGTGAGAAAAGCCCGGAGAACGTAGGGGGCCCGGATCTGCTCCGCGAACCTCGCCTGGTTCGCCTCGTGGTAGGCCACGACGCGACCGTGGAGCTCCCGCGCCCGCTGCTCGTATTCCTGCCTGACCCGGGGGCTGTAGAAGGTCGCTTCGATGGCTTTGAACAGTCCCGAGTAGGCCACCAGCACGAACGCGCTGACTGCCAACACGGAAATGAAAAGGCTCAGGGCGATCTTGAGACTCTGCCTCATCACCTGTGCCCGGGCATGAGCGCCCGGTGGGCTCCATTGTTCTTATCGGCAGTCTATCACCGGCCCACCCGCCCGATCAACGCCGGCTGCGGCGCCCCCGTCGGGGGGAAAAAAAGACGCGCCGGGCTCCCGGGGCCCGGCGCGCGCTCATCGCCCCTCGGGGCCCGGCTACTTCTTCGCTTCCTCCGCGGGGGCCTCTTCGACCTTGGCCTTCTTTTCGCGCTTCGGCTTCTGGACCGTCTTGCGCTCCACGAGCTCGAGCAGGACCATCTCGGCTGCATCTCCGCGTCGGCGGCCGAGCTTGAGGATGCGCGTATAGCCGCCGGGGCGCGACGAGAAGCGCGGCCCGACGTCGGTGAACAGCTTGGCGAGGACGGCCTTGTCCTCCACCTGCCTGCGGACGATCCGCCGGTTGTGCACGGAATCGAGCTTGCCCCTGGTGATCATCTTCTCGGCCTTGCGTCGCACCTGGAGCGCCTTCGCCTTGGTCGTCCTGATCCGCTCGTACTTGAGGAGCGAGGTGACCATGCTCTTGAGCGTCGCCCGCAGATGCCCCGCATCCCGGCCGAGCCGGTTCCCGCTGATCCTATGCTTCATCGTCGTTGTCCTGGTCTTCCGGGCCTTCCGGCCGGTCTGGTCTGGCCGGCTCCTCGCCCGCCTCGGGCTCCTCGGCCTCTTCGCCGCCTTCCTCGTCCTTCTTCTCGTACTTGAGGCGGAAGCTGGCCGGAACCTTGAGCGCCGAATAGTCCTTCATGCCGAGGCTCAGGTTCCACTCGGCGAGCCTCTCCTTGATCTCCTGGAGCGACTTCTTGCCGAAGTTCCGCGTCTTGACGATCTCGTCTTCGGTGCGCCTCGTCAGGTCCCCGATCGTCCGGATGTTCGCGTTCTTCAGGCAGTTGCTCGACCGCACCGAGAGCTCGAGCTCCTCGACGGGAGTTTCGAGGAACTTCCTGATCAGCTCGTCCTCGTCGCCGAGGTCCTGCTCCGCGCTGATGTCGTCCTCGTTGAAATTGATGAAGATCGTGAAGTGGTCCTTCGCGATCTTCGCCGCCTCACCGAGGGCGTCCTCGGCGGTGATCGTCCCGTCGGTCCAGACCTCGAGCACGAGCTTGTCGTAGTCGCTGCGCTGGCCGACGCGGGTGTTCTCCACCGCGAACCGCACCTTCTCGACGGGCGAGAACAACGCGTCCACCGCGATCGAGCCGATGACCTCCACGTGCTCCTGGTTGCGCTCCGCCGGCACGTAGCCCCGGCCGAGGTCGACCTGGACCTCGAGCTCGACGTTGGCGTTCTCCGTCAGCGTTGCGATGTGCAGGTCCGAGTTCAGCACGCGGACGCTGCCGCGCACCAGGTCCTTGCCGGTGATCGTGCCCTTGCCCTTGCACTCGACGACGAGCGTTTCGCTTTCGTTCTCCCCGTCGAGCGCGAGCTTCAGCTGCTTGAGGTTGCTCACGATTTCGGGGATGTCCTCAACGAAGTCGGGGAGCGACTCGTACTCACTCGACGCCACGTGCGGAGCGCCGTCCTCGCCGAAGTGGGTGATCCTCACGGCGGTGACAGCGTAGCCCTGAATGGACGACAGCAGGATCCGCCGCAGCGTGTTCCCGATGGTCGTCCCGTAGCCCCGTTCGAACGGATAGGCGATGAATCTGCCGTAGTTCGGCTGCGACTCACCGTGCTCGAACGTCAGGCCCTTCGGCTTCTTGAATCCCTTAAGCAGGCTCTTTCGTGCCATTCGCTGCCAAGGCCTCCGTTACTTTGAATAGAGCTCGACGATAAGCTGCTCCTTCACGTCCGCGAGGTCCGTGAGGTCGTTCCGGCGCGGAAGCTGCAGCACTTTTCCGCGCAGGCCGTCGGGGTCCACCTGGAGCCAGGGGACGACCCCGGATCGGGTGTACTCCTTGAGGCTTTCTTTGATGGCCGTATGCTTTCCGGCCTTGTCGTGCACCTCGATCACGTCTTCGAGCCTGACCATGTAGGACGGAATCGTGACCCTCCGCCCGTTGACCGAGAACAGGCCGTGCGACACGAGCTGCCTGGCCTGCTTGCGCGACGACGCGAACCGCATCCGGTAGACCACGTTGTCGAGCCGCCGCTCCAGCAGGATCAGCAGGTTCTCGCCCGTCATCCCCTTCATGCGGTTGGCGCGGAAGAAGAAGAGCCGGAACTGGTTCTCGAGCATGCCGTAGATCCGCTTGAGCTTCTGTTTCTCACGCAGCTGCACGCCGTAGTCCGAAGTCTTCTTCGTGCGCGCCCTCGGGCCGAGGCCCGGCGCCGGCCGCTTGCGGCTGATCGCGCACTTGTCGGTGTGGCACCGCTCGCCCTTGAGAAAGAGCTTGGTCCCTTCGGCCCGGCAAAGCCGGCACTGCGGCCCGGTATACCTTCCCATTGGAAATTACTCCTCGCGTCAGACTCTGCGGCTCTTCTGCGGGCGGCAGCCGTTGTGCGGGATGGGTGTCGTGTCCTTGATCGACAGGATCCTCAACCCGAGCGCTCCGAGCGACCGGACCGCCGACTCGCGCCCGCCTCCGGGCCCCTTGACGAAGACACGGACCTCGCGCAGCCCGCTGTCCATCGCCTTGCGCGCCGCCGTCTCCGCGGTGCTCTGCGCCGCGAACGGGGTGGACTTTTTCGCGCCCCTGAACCCCAGCCCCCCGGCCGAAGCCCAGGACACCGTGTTGCCCATCAGGTCGGTGATGGTGACGATCGTGTTGTTGAAGGTCGCCTGGATGTAGACGCATCCCGCCGAGACGTTCTTCTTCTTTTCCTTCTTCCCACGCTTGACTGCCAAGCTCTCCTCCTACTTCCGGGCGTCTCGCCCGGCGCCGGGCTACTGCCGCGGGGCCTTCTTCTTCCCGGCCACGGTCTTGCGCTTGCCCTTGCGCGTACGGGCGTTGGTCCTCGTCCGCTGCCCGCGAACCGGCAGGCCGCGGCGGTGCCTCAAGCCCCGGTAGCAACCGATGTCCATGAGCCGCTTGATGTTCAGCGCCATCTCGGTCCTGAGGCGTCCCTCGACCGTGTACTCGGTCTCGAGCAGCCTGCGGACCTCGTTGAGGTCCCCCGACGAAACGTCGTTGATGCGCGTCTCGGGATTGATCCTCGCGCGCTCGCAGATCTGCCGCGCCGAGGAACGCCCGATTCCGTAGATGTACGTGAGGGCCACGTCGACGTGCTTGTTGGGGAGGTCGACTCCCGCGATTCTTGCCACCTATGCCTCCCGCGCTATCCCTGGCGCTGCTTGTGCTTCGGGTTCTTGCAGATGATCCGCACGATGCCCCGCCTCCGGATCACCTTGCACTTGTCGCAGATGGGTTTCACGCTCGCGCGCACTTTCATCGCCGGCCTCCTTACAGGTTTCGCGCCCGGATGCGGCCCTTCTTCAGGATCCCGTCGTGGTGGTGCATCCGCAGGTGCCCTTCGATCTGGGCCATCGTGTCCAGGTCGACGCCCACGAGGATCAGAAGCGAAGTGCCGCCCATCAAGTATGCGACCGCGACGGGGAAGTGGAAGAGCCCCTGCACGATCGACGGGATGAGCGCTATGAACGCGAGGAACAGCGAGCCCGGAAGAACGATCCGGTTCAGAATGCGGGTGAGGTACTCCTCCATCTTCTCGCTGCGGATGCCCGGGATCGAGCCTCCGTTCTCGCGGATGTTCTTCGAGATCTCCATCGGGTTCAGCGTGACCTGCGTGTAGAAGTACGCGAAGAAGATGATCAGCACGGCGTAGATCACCTGGTACATCACCCCCGACGGGCTCAGGAAGGACGCGATCTGCTCGAGCCATGGGACCTGGCGGCCGAGGCTCTGCGCGATCTGGATCGGCATCGAGAGCACCGACGAGGCGAAAATCACCGGGATGACGCCCGAGGGGTTGATCTTGAAGGGGATATATGTGTTCTGCGCCCCGTAGATGCGCCGCCCCACGACCCTCTTGGCGTAGTTGACCGGGATCTTCCTCTGGCCCTGCTGCTCGTAGACCACCAGCGCCACGACCCCGACGAAGAGGCCGAAGACCACGATCAGGAACACCGGGTTCAGGTTCTGCGTGGGATCCCGCACGGCCTTGATGAGCTGGTTGATCGCCCATGGCACGCGCGCCACGATCCCGGCAAAGATGATCAGGGACGTGCCGTTGCCTACTCCGCGCCGCGTGATCTGCTCGCCCATCCACATCAGGAACAGCGTCCCGACGGTCACCGTGAGGATCGCGATCAGGGCGAATGCCACCGGCGAAAGAGTGATCGCGTCGGGGATCTGGTCCGTCAGCCGGGTGATCGTGAACGACTGCACGATGCAGACCGGCACGGTCAGCAGCCTCGTGTAGCGCTGGATCTTCTTGCGGCCCCCCGGCTCCTCCGCGAGCTTTTTCAGCTTGGGGAAGGCGATCGTCAGCAGCTGCATGATGATCGAGGTGGTGATGTACGGCATGATGCCGAGCATGAAGATAGAGAAGTTCTTCAGCGCCCCACCGGAAAAGAAATCCAGGAAGTCGAGAATTCCGGCGCCTTGCGCCTCCTGCGCGAAATACGCAACGATCGCGTTCCGGTCCACTCCCGGGATCGGAAGAAACGTTCCGAGCCGGAACACAACGAGCATCCCTACCGTGAACAGGATCCTGGCCCGCAGGTCCTTTACACGGAAAATATCGACCAAAGGGTTCGCCATCGGCTAGTCCCCCGACTTCGGCTTGCGCGGCCTTTCCTCGGTCGCGCCGCCCTTGCCCTGTTCCGCCTTGGGCGCTTTCGCAGCCTTCGGCGCCTTCTCCGCCTTGGGCGCTTTCGCAGCCTTCGGCGCCTTCTCGGCCTCGGCCGCTTTCGCCGCCTTTGCCGCTTTCTCGGCCTCGCGCCCTTGCACGGCCTTCCGCCCTCGCTCAGCCCTCGGCGGCTTGACGACCGCGGCGGCACCTGCAATCGCCCCGCCTGCCTTCTCGACTTTCTCGCGCGCGGACTGCGAGATCGCGTCCACCTCGAACCTCAGCCCCTCCGGCGCATCGCCCACGCCGAGGATCTTGACCGGGCCCGTGCCCTTGATCACGCCCTTCTCCTCGAGGCTCGCCTCGCTGACGACGTCGCCTTTGGAGTAGCGTCCGCCGAGCTGCCCGAGGTTCACGATCCTGTAGACGACCTTGAACTTCGCGTTGGAGAAGCCGCGCCGCGCTATCCGCCGGAACAGCGGCATCTGGCCGCCTTCGAAGCCCAGCCGCACGCCGCCGCCCGCGCGAGCATTCTGCCCCTTGCTCCCCTTGGTGCTCGTTCCGCCGTGGCCCGAGCTCGAGCCGCGGCCGATGATCTTGCGTTTCTTCGTGGCGCCGGCCGGCGCCTTCAGGACCGGGGAATCCATCAGTTGATCTCCTCGACCTCGACCAGATGAGCCACGGTGCGCAGCATGCCGAGGATCTCGGGCGTCGCATTCTTCTCCGTGACTGCCCTGATCCGGTGCAGCCCCAGGGCCACGATCGTCCGGCGGTGCTTGGGGATGCTGCCGCTCGGGCTCTTCCTGAGGGTGATCTTGAGCTTCTTCATCTCAGCCCCACATCTCGTCGACGCTCTTGCCGCGGCCCGAGGCCACCCCGCGCGCGTCCATCAGGCTCTCGAGCCCGTTCATGACAGCCTTGACCACGTTTATCGCGTTGCGCGAGCCCATGGATTTGCTGAGCACGTCGGTCGTACCGCAGGCGGCCATGACCGCGCGGACGGCGCCGCCGGCGATGACGCCGGTCCCGGGAGCCGCAGGCCTAAGATACACCCGGGAGCTCTTGTAGGCACCCGTGATCGGGTGCGGAATCGTGCCCTTCTTCAAGGGGACGTGGATCATGCTCCGCTTCGCCTTCTCCAGGCTCTTGCGGATCGCCTCGGAGACGTCGTTCGCCTTGCCGAAGCCGACGCCGACGCTGCCCTTCATGTCGCCCACGACCACCAGCGCGGAAAAGGAGAAACGCCGGCCGCCCTTGACGACCTTGGCCACGCGGTTGAGCTTGACCAGCTTCTCCACCAGATCGCTTCGTTCCCGGTCCACTCGTTCCCCCTCGATGTCTGCCGGTCCATGCTGCGCATGGGTCCGCGGCCGTTGTCCGCGCCGCCGCGTCCCGTCCGGCCGCGGCGGACCGCGGCCGGTCTAGAACTCGACGCCTGCCTTGCGGATGGCGTCGGCCACGGCCTTCACCTTCCCGTGGTAGAGATAGCCGTTGCGGTCGAATACGGCCCGCTTGATCTGCTTTTCCGCCAGCCGCTTGCCGAACGCCTCGCCCAGCCTGGCGATCTCGGCGACGGTGTTGCGCACCGCCGCAAGATCCTTCTCCCGGTTCGAAGCCGACGCCACGGTGAGCCCGCTCGAGTCGTCGATCGCCTGGAGATAGGTGTAGCGATTGCTCTTGTAGATCGTAAGCCTCGGCCTCTCGGCCGTGCCCCGGATGCGTTTGCGGATGCTGAACTTGCGCCGCAGCCGCCGCCTGTACTTGTCTTCCAGTCTCGACATGTTTCCGATCCTCAGCCTACGCCCGTTTTTCCGACCTTGCGGATGAGGACCTCGTCCTCGTACTTGATGCCCTTGCCCTTGTACGGCTCGGGCGGCCTGAACTTGCGAATCTCGGCTCCGACCTGCCCCACGATCCTTCGGTCGGCGCCGCTCACCCTGATGCGGGTGTTCGCCTCGACCTCGATCTTGATGCCCTCGGGGATCGGGTACTCGATCGGGTTGGAGTAGCCGAGGGTCAGCACGAGGTTCTTTGCCTGCACCTCCGCGCGGTAGCCCACACCGTTGATCACCAGCGCCCTCGTGAACCCCTGGGACACGCCCGTGACCATGTTCTGCACGAGGCTGCGGGCCAGGCCGTGCAGCTGCCGCGTCCGCCTCTCGTCACCCGAGCGCGACAGCGTGATCCGGCCGCCCTCCGCCGCGATGCCGATCTCGGGGGCGACCTCCTGCGTCAGCTTCCCTTTCGGGCCCTCGATGGTGATGCTCCGCCCCGAAACGGCCACCTTGACCCCCGGGGGAACCTTCACCGGCAACTTGCCGATTCTCGACATAACGCTCCCGCCCTCACCAGACGCTGCAGACCAGCTCGCCGCCGATCTTCTTTTCCGTGGCCTTCTTGCCGGTGATCACTCCCGACGAGGTCGATACAATGAGTGTGCCGTAACCGTTGTAGACGCGCGGCAGCGCGGAGTGCCCGCAGTAGAGGCGCCGCCCCGGCGTCGACATCCTCTGCAGGCCCCTGATGATCGGCCGCTCGCCATCGTCGTACTTCAGGAAGATCCGCAGAAGCGTCTTGCCGTCCTGGGTGACCTTCTTGAAGTTCTTGATGTAGCCCTCGTTCTTCAGGATCTTGGTGATCTCCAGCTTGAGCCGCGACGTGGGAACATCCACCTTCTCGAACTTGGCCGCACTGGCATTGCGGATCTTCGTCAGCATGTCGGCGACCGGATCGCTCACGCTCATCGCGCCCTCCTACCAGCTCGATTTCGTGACGCCGGGGATCATGCCGCGGCTCGCCAGATTGCGGAAGCAGATGCGGCACATCTGAAACTTGCCCATGTAGCCCCGCGAGCGCCCGCAGATGCGGCAACGCCGCACCTTGCGCGTGCTGTACTTGGGCTTCTTCAGGGCCTTCAGGATCATCGCTTTTCTGGCCATAGGCTCCTCTACATCACTTCCTGAACGGCATGCCGAGCCTGGCGAGCAGGCTCCGCGCTTCCTCATCCGTCTTCGCGGTGGTGACGATCGCGATGTTCATGCCCGCGATCCGCTCGATCTTGTCGTAGTCGATCTCTGGAAAGATGATCTGCTCCGTGATCCCCAGCGAGTAGTTGCCGCGGCCGTCGAAGGCGTTGGCATTGATGCCGCGGAAGTCCTTGACCCGCGGCAGGGCGACGCTGACGAGCCTGTCCAGGAACTCGTACATGCGGTCGCCCCTGAGGGTCACCATCGCGCCGATCTCGTTGCCGGTGCGGATCTTGAAGTTGGCGATCGACTTGCGCGCCTTGGTCTTGACCGCCTTCTGCCCCGCGATCGTCGTCATCTCGTCCACCGTCGCGTCGAGCAGCTTCTTGTTGACGAGCGCCTCGCCCACGCCCGCGTTGAGGACGATCTTCTCGAGGCGCGGGATCTGCATCGGCGACTTGTAGTGGAACTCCTCTCGCAACTCCGGGGCGATCTTCTCGCGATAGAGCTTCTTCAGCCTCGGTGCATTCTCGCCGTTCTTCATGCGATCTCTTCCTTGGTCTTCCTGCTGACCCGCACCTTCTTGTCCCCTTCGACGCGGAACCCGAGGCGCGTGCGAGTCCCTTTCTTGTCGACCAGCATCACGTTGGAAATCGCGATTCCCGCTTCGACCTCGGCGATCCCGCCCTGGGGCCGCTTCTGCGTCTTCTTCATGGCCTTCTTGACCAGGTTCACGCCCTCGATCAGGAGGCGGCCCTTGCCGTGGTCGATGCGCAGGATCTTGCCCTGCTTTCCTTTTTCACGTCCGGTGATGACCATCACCTGGTCGTTCTTCTTCAGCTTCGTCTTCATCAACGTGAGCTCCTACACGACCTCGGGCGCGAGCGAGACGATCTTCATGTAATCCTTCTCCCGCAGCTCGCGGGCCACCGGCCCGAAGATGCGCTTGCCCTTGGGGTTCTGCTGAGGGTCGATGATCACGCAGGCGTTGTCGTCGAAGCGGATGTAGCTGCCGTCCGACCTGCGGTACTCCTTCTTCGTGCGCACCACCACCGCGCGCTCCACGGTGCCCTTCTTGACGGGGGCGTTCGGAATGGCGTCCTTGATCGCGACGACGATCACGTCCCCGAGATGGGCGTAGGTGCGGCGCGTGCCGCCGAGCACACGGATGCACATCGCCCGCTTGGCGCCGCTGTTGTCAGCCACTATCAGGCTGGTGTACGTGCGTATCATGTTCGCGCTCCCGGGCCTACCTGGCCCTCGCCACGATCTCCAGCAGTCTCCATCGCTTGTCCTTGGAGAGCGGCCGGCATTCGATCACGCGGACCGTGTCGCCGATCTTGCACTCGTTGCCCTGGTCGTGCGCCTTGACCGTCTTGGTCATGTTCACGAACTTCTTGTATAGACGGTGGAGCTTCCTCCGCCGGACGGCCACGACGATGGTCTTGTCCATCTTGTCGCTGACCACCTGGCCGGTCAGGACCCTCTTGGTCGGTTTGGTCTTGGTGCCTTCCACGTCCCGTGCTCCTAACCCTTGCGGATGCCGGTCTCGTACTCGTGGATGATCGTCACGAGCCGGGCCAGCTGTCGGCGCAGCGTCCTCGCCTTGAGAGGATTGTCCACGTGTCCGAGAACCACGTTGAACCGATGGTCACGGTACTCTTTGGTCACGTCCTCCCGCCTCTTGATGAGCTCGGGGAGGCTCAGATCCTTGTACGAATCCCTCATCGCGTCACTCCAGCTCGCGGCGTCCTACGAACTTTGTCCTGATGTTCAGCTTGCTTCCCGCAAGCGTCATCGCCTGCTCTGCGAGCTCGCGGGTCACGCCCGAAATCTCGTACAGCACCGATCCCGGCTTGACCACGGCCACCCAGTACTCCACCGCGCCCTTGCCCTTTCCCATGCGGGTCTCTGCCGGCTTCTTCGTGAAGGGCTTGTCCGGGAACACGCGGATCCAGACCTTCCCGCCGCGCTTGATGTGGCGGGTCAGGGCGATTCTTCCCGCCTCGATCTGGCGGTTGGTGATCCACTTGCCCTGGAGCGAGATCAGGCCGTAGTCGCCAAAGGAGATCGTGTTCCCGCGCGTAGCGATGCTCTTGAGCGCGCCCGTGCGTCGCTGCTGTTTGCGGAACTTGGTTCGCTTGGGGCTCAGCATGACGGTCAGCTCCTCGCCGGGCTTCGCTCGCGGCCCTCGCGGGCATCGCGGGTGTCACGGGGGTCGCGGCCCTCGCGTCCTTCGCGGCCGTCGCGGGATTCGCGCCCGTCGCGGCTCTTGCGCACGAGCAGCCCCGCGTCCTCTTTCTTCTCCCTGCCGAAGACCTCGCCCTGGAACACCCAGACCTTGACGCCGATCGCTCCGAAGGTCGTAAACGCCTCGCCGAACCCGTAGTCGATCTGCGCCCGGAAGGTGTGCAGCGGCACCCGGCCTTCCTTCGCCTCGTATTTGCGCGACATCTCCGCGCCGCCCAACCGGCCGGAGATCTTGATCTTGATCCCCTGCACGCCGGCCTTCATGGCGTTCTGCATCGCCATGCGCAGCGCCCGCCGGTAGGAGGCGCGCGAGCGCAGCTGCCGCGCAACGCCTTCGGCGATGAGCTGGGCGTCCGTCTCCGGCCTCTTGACCTCTTTGATCTTGATCTGGATCTTCTTGCCGATCATCTTCTGCATCACGGCGCCGAGCTTCTCGATGTTCGCGCCCTTGACGCCGATGATCGCCCCGGGGCGCGCCGTGTGGATGACCACCGTCACCCGCTGGGGGTGGCGGATGATCTCCACGTCGGCGACCTCGCCGCTGCGCGTGTCGGGGCTCGTCGAGATGAGCCGCCTCAGCGCCAGATCCTGGTGAAGGGTCTCCGCGTACTCACGCGGATCGACGAACCATTTGCTCTTCCAGCTGGTATTGATGCCCAGCCGCAGGCCGTAAGGGTTAACCTTCTGTCCCACCGCTCGCTCCTCGCCCGCCCGCGCCGGCGATCTCTTCGACGACGACGCTGATGTGGCTCATTCGCCTCTGGATCCTGTCCGCGCGCCCGCGGCCGCGCGGCCACATGCGCTTCAGCCTGGGCCCCTCGTCGACGAGCAGCTCCTTGATGTAGAGCGCGCCCTCGTCGAGGTTCTTGTTCACGAACAGCGCGTTCGCGGCTGCGGACACGACGACCTTGCGCAGCAGCCGGGCCCCCTTGTGGGGCAGGCTCTCCAGGAACGCGATCGCCTCCGGGTACGGCTTCCTGCGCACCTCGTTCGCGATGCGGCGGACCTTCGAGGGAGCCGAGAGGAGGAAGCGCGCCCGCGCGAAGTAGCCCTTCTTGTGAGTCATGGCCATGGCCTTCCCCTTTCAGACCCGCGCGTCCGTACGTCTCGTGCGCGCGCGGACCTGGACCTCCACGTCCTACGCCTTGACGGCCTTGCGGTCCGAGCCCGCATGGCCCCGGAAGATCCGGGTCGGAGCGAACTCGCCGAGCTTGTGCCCGACCAGGTTCTCCGTTACGTACACGGGCATCCAGGTCCGCCCGTTGTACACCGACAGCGTAAGACCCACCATCTCCGGGATGATTGTCGAGCATCGCGAGTAGGTCTTGATCATCCGGCGATCGGCTGCCTTGCTCGCGTCGAGCACCTTCTTGTACAGGCTCTTCTCGATGAAGGGCCCCTTCTTGATAGACCTGGACACCGCCTGCTCCTATTTCCGCCGCTTCACGATGAACTTGCCCGAAGGCTTGCGCTTGTTGCGCGTCTTGTGCCCCTTGGTCGGCACGCCCCACGGCGTCACCGGGTGACGTCCGCCGGAAGTCTTGCCCTCGCCGCCTCCGTGCGGGTGGTCATGCGGGTTCATCGCCACGCCGCGGACATGAGGCCGGCGGCCGAGCCATCTCGAGCGGCCCGCCTTGCCCAGCGACACGTTCATGTGGTCCTCGTTGCCCACCACACCGACGGTCGCGCTGCACCGGTGGAAGACCATGCGCATCTCCCCCGAAGGCAGCCGCAGCGTCACGTAGTCGCCTTCCTTGGCGACCACCGTCGCGCTCGCCGCCCGCCGCGCGGACCATCTGGCCGCCGCGACCGAACTGCAGCTCGACGTTGTGCACTTCCATGCCGAGCGGGATGCCCTCGAGAGGGAGCGTGTTGCCCACTTCGAGCGGCGAACCCGGGCCGGAGGCCACTTTCCGCCCGACCTCGAGCCCCTTGGGCGCGAGGATGTAGCGCTTTTCGCCGTCGGCGTACTGCACGAGGGCGATATTCGCGCTGCGGTTCGGGTCGTACTCGATCGCGACGACTTTCCCGGGAATGCCCGTCTTGTCCCTGCGGAAGTCGATCTCGCGGTAGAGCCTCTTGTGCTGCCCGCCCCGGTGCCACGCGCTGACCCGACCGCCGGCGCCGCGGCCCGCCCTGGACGGCAGGCCCTTCGTCAGGGACTTCTCCGGCCTGGTCCTGGTGATCTCCTCGAAGGTCAGCGTCGTCTTCTGGCGGAGACCGGGCGTGTTGGGCCTGTACGTCTTTATGCCCATGACCTCATGCTCCTTCGAACAGCGAGATCTTCTCGCCGGCGGGGAGGGTGACCACGGCCTTTTTCCACGACGCCGTGTAGCCCTTGCGGTAGCGCACCCTCTTGGGCTTGCGCTTGACCGTCATGATGCGGCAGGTGAGAGGGTGCACCTCGAACAGCCGCCGCACCGCGTCCATGACCTGCATCTTGTTCGCGCGGGTGGCCACCTTGAAGGCGTACTTGTTCGACTCCCGCATGATGTTCGACTTTTCCGTGAGCACCGGCTCGATGATGATCTCGTCCATTCGTGCCGCCCCCCGGCTACTGCCTGTAGAACTCATCGAGCTTGCGCGCCGCGCCCTCGAGGATCAACACGTTGCGGCCGTAGAACATGTCGACCGCCCTCAGACGGTTGTACGCGAGCATCGTGAGCCACGGGATGTTCCCGCCCGCCCGCCTGATCCTGGCGGCGTTCTCCGCGTCCAGGATCATGACCGTGTTCTGCCGATCAGTGAGGTTCCCCAGTATCTTCGCGAGCTCCTTGGTCTTTCCCGAGTCGATGTCGAAATCCTCGACGATCTTGATCCGGTTCTCGCGGCAGGCCAGGCTGAGGATGCTCCGGATCGCGACGCGCTTCGCCTTGCGCGGAACCGCGAAATGGTAGTCCCGCGGCGTCGGACCGAAGATCTTGCCGCCGCCGACCCACACGGGCGAGCGCCTCCGGCCCGCGCGCGCGCGGCCCGTGCCCTTCTGCCGCCAGGGCTTCTTGCTCGTTCCCTTGACCTCGCCCCGGGTCTTGACCTTCGCAGTCCCCACCCTGAGGTTCGCCAGCTCGTTGTTCACGGCGTAGTAGATCGCGCCCTCGCTGACCTCGCGGCCGAAGACCTCGTCGCTCAGAGGCACCGTGCGGACCTCTTTCCCCTCGATTGAATAAACCCGACCTTCCATCAACGCGCTCCGCTACTTCTTGATCGCCTCGCGAACCAGGACCACGGCGTTGCGCGGCCCCGGGACGCTGCCCTTGACGAGCAGAAGCTGCTTCTCCGCGTCGAGACGCACCAGCGGCAGGTTCTGCATCGTCACGGTCTCGTTGCCCATCCGACCCGCGTTCCGTATGCCCTTGAATGTCTTGCCGGGGGTGGAACGCATGCCCGTCGAACCCGCCTCCCGGCCGAACTTCGTGCCGTGCGCCCCCGGTCCGCCTTTCATCCCGTGGCGCTTGACGACGCCCTGGAAACCCTTGCCCTTGGACACGGCCTGGACGTCCACGAACGCGACTCCCTCGAAGAGCTCCAGCCCGATCGCGCCGCCGACCTTGACCTCGCCGTCGAAGTCCCGCACCTCGCGCACGACACGCTTGAGCTCGGCGCCCTCGGGGAACTGGCCGGCCTTGGGCTTGCTCACGCGGGTCTTCTTGGCCGCCATCGCCCCGAGGACCACGGCGTCGTAGCCGTTCTTGTCCGCGACCCTCTGTCCGATCACGAGATTCGGCTCGACCTTGATCGCCGTGACGGGCACGACGTTGCCAGCCTCGTCAAAAACCTGGGTCATCCCGATCTTCGTGCCAATCAGGGCTCTCATCTGGTCCTCACTGCTTGATCTCGACGTCCACTCCGGCCGGCAGCTCCAGCTTCATCAGCGCGTCCATCACTGCCGAGGTCGGCTCGATGATGTCGATGAGCCGCTTGTGGGTCCGCATCTCGAACTGCTCCCGGGACTTCTTGTTCACGTGCGGCGAGCGCAGGACCGTGAACTTGTTGGTCCGGGTCGGAAGGGGGATCGGTCCCGACACCTTGCTGCCGGCCTTGAGCACCGTCTGCACGATGGACCGCGAGCTCTGGTCTATGAGCTCGACGTCGAACCCCCGCAGGCGGACCCTTATCCTGTCCTTGGCCATGGTCCCTCCAGACCGGACAACCGCTCTGCGCCCGATGTGGCGCATCGTCCGGCGTACGGCCGCCAGACGCTTGCGCCACCGGACGGCGCCGGAGCGGTCTGTCCCCAGCCCAAAAAAAGCGGCAGTCGCTGCGACTGCCGCAGGCTCTCACAGCCTACTCGATGATCTCCAGGACGGCGCCGGCGGCCACCGTCTTGCCACCCTCCCGGATGGCGAAGCGCAGCCCCTTCTCCATCGCTATGGAGTTGATCAGCTCGACCGTCATCTCCGCGTTGTCGCCGGGCATGACCATCTTGCGTTCCTCACTGAGGGTGATGGTCCCGGTCACATCCGTGGTGCGGAAGTAGAACTGGGGCCGATACCCGGGGAAGAACGGCGAGTGGCGTCCGCCCTCGGCCGTCGACAGCGCGAGCACCTGGCACGTGAACTTCTTGTGCGGCGTGATGCTGCCGGGCTTGGCCAGGACCTGCCCGCGCTCGACTTCATCCTTGTCGACGCCGCGCAGCAGGGTGCCGACGTTGTCGCCGGCGCGCCCTTCGTCGAGGATCTTGTTGAACATCTCCACGCCGGTGACGACCGTCTTGCGCGTCTCGCGGATGCCGACGATCTCCACTTCGTCCCCGACCTTGACGATGCCCCTCTCGATGCGGCCCGTGACGACAGTGCCGCGGCCCGAGATCGAGAACACGTCCTCGATGGGCATCAGGAAGGGCTTGTCGATATCGCGCTGGGGCAGCGGGAAATAGGTGTCCATCGCGGTGAGCAGCTCTTCGATGCTCTTGGTGGAAGCGGCGTCGTCCGGCTTGGTCATGGCCGCGAAGGCGCTGCCGCGGATGATGGGCGTCTCCTTGCCGGGGAACCCGTAGTAGGTGAGCACTTCGCGGATCTCTTCTTCCACAAGGTCCAGCAGCTCGGGGTCGTCGACCATGTCCACCTTGTTCATGTAGACGAGGATCTTCGGAACGCCCACCTGCCGCGCGAGAAGGATGTGCTCGCGCGTCTGCGGCATGACGGAGTCCGGCGCCGACACGACGAGGATGGCACCGTCCATCTGCGCGGCGCCCGTGATCATGTTCTTGATATAGTCGGCATGGCCGGGGCAGTCGACATGCGCGTAGTGCCGCTGTTCGCTCTGGTACTCGACGTGCCGCGTGTTGATGGTGATGCCGCGCGCCTTTTCCTCGGGCGCATTGTCGATGTCCTCGTACTTCATCACCTTGTCGCCGTACTTCTTCGCGCAGTACATCGTGATGGCAGCAGTGAGGGTGGTCTTGCCGTGGTCGATGTGGCCGATCGTACCTACGTTGATGTGCGGCTTCGTCCTCTGGAACTTGTCCTTGGCCATCCTTTCCTCCTAGGCAGCCCCGCCCATCCGTCACGCGGGCAGGCCGCAGTCTACATCAAATGCACCAGGAAGGTAAAGCACCCCTGGGCTGTAACTTAACCATTTTTCGGCTCCAGAAGCTCTTTCTGGACCGCCGAGGGCATCCGCCCGTACTCCCTGAACCTCATACTGAAGGCCGCCCGGCCGCCGGTCTCCGACCGCAGGGCCGTCGCATAACCGAACATCGTGCGCAGCGGGACCACCGCCCGCACGACTTCTCCCTCGGACGTCTCTTCGACGCCCTCGATCGCCCCGGAGCGCCCGATGAGCTCCGCCACGACCGGACCGAGGAACTCGCCGGGCGCGCTCACCTCGACCAGCATCATCGGCTCCACCAGACAGGCCCCGCCTTCCGCGAGTGCCTTCTGCAGCGCCAGTGCGCCCGCGACCCGGAATGCCGCGGCCTCGGAAGTCCCAGGCTGCCATCCGGCGTCCGTCAGCGTGGCCTGCATGTCGGTCACCGGATACCCCGCCACCACTCCGCTGCCGGCCGCGCCTTCGACCCCTGCGCGCGCCGCTTCCTCGAGCTCTCGCGGCAACGCCCCGGGGGCGATGCCGCTCACGCACCGGAAGCCCGAACCCGCCGGCCCCGGCACCACGCCGACCGAGACCCGCGCGTAGCGCCTCTCGCCGGTCCGCGGGTCCTGGCGGTCGAACACGGCTTCCGCCGTCGCGGCGGTCGTCACCGTCTCCCGGTAAGCCACCAGGGGCCGGCCCACCCTGACCTGGACCCCGTGCTCGCGCGCCAGCCGCTCGACGAGGATCTCGATGTGGAGCTCCCCCATTCCCGCGACCAGCGCCTGCCCGCTCTCCGGGTCGGTGCGCAGCTGCAGGCTCGGGTCCTCCTCGACCAGCGCCGCAAGAGCCCCCGGCAGCGCCGCTGCATCCGCCTGGCGACGAGGCTCCAGAACCACCGAGACCACAGGGTCCGGGAACGCCATCGCTTCCAGCAGGATCGGGGCATCAGGGTCGCAGAGGGTGTCCCCTGTGACCGTGTGCCGCAGCCCCGCGACCGCCACGATGTCCCCGGCTTCGGCGGACTGGATCTCCTCGCGCCGGTTGGCGTGCACCCGAAACAGCCTGGCCACGCGGTCGCTGCGTCCCCGGGTCGAATTCCGCGCGCTCTCGCCCCTGCGCAGTGTCCCCGAGTACAACCTCAGGTAGACCAGCTTGCCCACGTACGGGTCGACCGCCAATTTGAAGGCGAGGGCCGCCAGGGGCCCTCCGGAGACCGCCGACCGCTCCACCCGCGCCCCGGTCGCCGGGTCGGAGCCCGCCACCGCTGGAAGATCGACCGGCGACGGCAGGTAGTCGCAGACCGCGTCCAGCAGGGGCTGCACGGCGGTGTTCCGGTAAGCCGCGCCGCACAGCACCGGGAAGACGCCTCCCCTGATCACCGCCGACCGCAGCGAGGCGCGCACCTCCGCGGGATCGGGCACCCGCTCCTCGAGCAGCTCCGCCAGCAGAGCATCGTCCTGCTCGCCGAGCCGCTCCAGGAGCTGTCGCCGCAGGCTGCGCGCGCGCTCCGCGAGATCGTCAGGGACAGGCTCGACCCTGAAGGTCGCCCCGAAGTCATCCTCGGGGTCCCACTGGAGGGCCACCATCCCGATCAGGTCAACCACTCCGCGGAAGTCATCACCCTGTCCCAGCGGCACCTGCACCGCCACGGCGTTGGCTCCGAGGCGCTCGCGCAGCTCGCCGAGCACCCCGTAGAAGTCGGCGCCCCGCCTGTCCATCTTGTTGACGAACACCACCCTCGGGATCCCGTACCGCGTCGCCCGCTTCCAGACCGCCTCGCTCTGCGCCTGCACCCCGGAAACGGCGCAGAAAATCGCGACCGCGCCGTCCAGTATTCTCAAAGAACGTTCCACTTCGACCGTGAAGTCGACGTGCCCGGGTGTATCGATGATGTTGACCTGGTGACCCTTCCAGTGGCAGGTGGTCGCTGCAGCGGTGATCGAGATCCCCCGCTCCCGCTCCAGCTCCATCCAGTCCATCTGCGAATCACCGGCATCAACCTCGCCGATTCTGCGAGTCCTGCCGGTATAGAACAACATCCGCTCGGTCGTCGTCGTCTTGCCGGCATCGATGTGCGCCATGATGCCGATGTTGCGGATCCTGTCTATGGGCACACCCATCGAAGGGTGCTGCTTACCACCGATAGTGGGCAAAGGCCTTGTTGGCCTCCGCCATCTTGTGCGTGTCCTCTTTTTTCTTGAAGGCCGAACCGGTCTGATTGAACGCGTCGGTCAGCTCAGCGGCCAGCTTCTCGCTCATCGAACGGCCGCCCCGAGAACGAGCGAACGAGATGATCCAGCGCATCGCGAGAGCGTCTCCGCGCTGCGCGCGGATCTCCACCGGCACCTGGTAGGTCGAGCCGCCGACGCGCCGCGACTTGACTTCCACCGACGGCTTGACGTTCTCGATGGCCTTGAGAAACACCTCGAGAGGGTCCTTCTTCACCTTCTCCTTGATGGTCTCCAGAGCGTCATACACAATGCCCTGCCCGACCGATCGCTTGCCCGTGACCAGCATGCGGCCGATGAACCGCGCAACTGCCACGCTCTTGTACCTCGGGTCCGGGACGATCTCCCGGACATCACGCTTGACCGTCTTCCTCGGCATTCTCTGCTGCTCCTACGCCTTGGGCCGCTTGGCCCCGTACTTTGACCGCGCCTTCCGGCGGTCCTCGACGCCAAGCGTGTCCTTGGTCCCGCGGACGATGTGGTAGCGGACGCCCGGCAGGTCCTTGACGCGGCCGCCTCGGATGAGCACCACCGAGTGCTCCTGCAGGTTGTGCCCGATGCCCGGGATGTAGGCGGTCACCTCGATGCTGTTGCTGAGTCTCACGCGCGCAACCTTGCGCAGCGCGGAGTTGGGCTTCTTCGGAGTGACGGTCATCACGCGCGTGCAGACGCCGCGCTTCTGAGGGCACGACGCCAGGGCGGGCGCCTTTGTCTTGTGACGCGGAGGCTTGCGCCCCAACCGAACCAGCTGATTGATCGTAGGCATGCGTACTCCCGCTCTGTTACTCGCCGCGAAGTCGTGAACGTACCAGCCGCCCCAAAAAAAGTCAAGGGTCATGGATGACCCGGGCCCGGCGCAGCCATGCGCCCTGGTCCGGCGTACTCGCCGGAGATGGCGTCAGCGCCGGGCAAGCGCCAGGATGACCCGGGCCCGCGCGCTCTTGCCCGCGCGCAGCGCTACTGCACCGTCACCCCGGAGTCGCTCTCGACCCCTTCCTCTTCGTCCACCCCTCCGCCGCTCTCCGCCTGCGCCGCCGCCGCGGCCGCCTGCTCCAGCTTGCGCTGCTCGAGAATGCGGGCCACGGTCACATCGAGGTCCTCGCGGTTCTCGTCGTACAGCTTGATCTGCCGGTAGCGCTTGATGCCCGTGCCGGCCGGAATCAGGTGCCCGATGATCACGTTCTCCTTGAGCCCGCGGAGGCGATCCACGCTGCCTGCGATCGCCGCGTTCGTGAGCACGCGCGTCGTCTCCTGGAACGACGCCGCGGAGAAGAAGGAGTCGATGTTGAGCGAGGCGCGCGTGATGCCCAGCAGCAGCGGCCGTCCGACCGCGGGCTGGCCTCCTTCGCGCTCCACTCTCCTGTTCTCCTCGTGGAACTTGTGGCGGTCGACCTGCTGGCCGAAGATGAAGTTCGTGTCCCCGACACGGACGATCTCGACCTTGCGCATCATCTGGCGCACGATCACGCCGATGTGCTTGTCGTTGATGTTGACGCCCTGCAGCCGGTAGACCTCCTGAACCTCGTTCATGAGGTAGTTCTGCAGCGGATTCTCGCCGAGGATCATCAGGACGTCGTGCGGATCCGTCGCCCCGTCGCAGAGCGGCTCACCCGCTTCGACGGGATCGCCGTCGCGCACGAGCAGGTGCTTCCCCATCGGGACCAGGTGCTTGAACACCTGCCCAAAGGCATCCGTGACCACGATGTTCCGCTTACCCTTGGTGATGCCCTCGAAGCTCACGGTGCCGGAAACCTGCGAGAGGACCGCGGGCGTCTTGGGCCGTCGCGCTTCGAACAGCTCCCCTACCCTCGGCAGACCTCCGGTGATGTCCCTGGTCTTCACGCTCTCCTTGAGCATCTTGGCGAGGACCGTGCCCGCCTTGATGGTGTCGCCGTCCTCCACGTTGAGGTACGCCGAGCCCGGGAGATAGTAGCTGGCGATCTCCGTGCCGTCTTTCTTGCGGATGACGATGCGCGGCTGCAGCGTCTCGAGGGTGTACTCGGTGACCTTCTTCTCGATCTTCCCGGTGTCCTCGTTGATCTCCTCCTTGAGCGTCGTGCCGAGGACGATGTCCTCGAACCCGACGACCCCGGAGGTCTCCGCGATGATGGGCTCGCTGAACGGGTCGAAGAAGGCCATCGTCTCCTCGGCCTTGAGGATGTCGCCCGCCTTGACCATGAGCTCGCTGCCGTTGCGGATATCGACGACCTGATCCTGCGTGCGGAGGAGGAGCTTGCCCTCGTGGAGCATGACGAAAGCGATGTCCTTGCTCTTGACCTCCTTGTCTCCGTGGGAGCTCACCGTCTCGCCCTTGAGCACCTGCTGGCCGTCCTTGACCAGGACCTTGTCGCCCTTCTTGATCTCGATGCTCTGCAGGACCCG
Source organism: uncultured Spirochaetota bacterium (assembly GCA_963734495.1). Classification (GTDB taxonomy): domain Bacteria; phylum Spirochaetota; class Spirochaetia; order SZUA-6; family CAVTHK01; genus CAVTHK01. The sequence goes on along the minus strand of CAVTHK010000016.1, from coordinate 27,518 downwards.
CGAGACGACCACCTTGCCCTTGCGGGTGAACAGGAGGTGGTCGTTCTCCAGCTTGACCGTGTTTCCGGTGACTTCGCGCACGATCACGGGGTACTTGAGGTAGATGCGGTTTTCCTCGCTCACCTTGGTGGCCGCGCCGCCGATGTGGAACGTCCTCATCGTGAGCTGCGTGCCGGGCTGGCCGATCGACTGCGCCGCGATGATGCCGACCGCCTCGCCGATCTCCACCTTGCGGCCCGTCGCGAGGTTCCGCCCGTAGCACTTGACGCAGACGCCGTGCCGGCTCTCGCAGGTGAGCACCGTGCGGATGCGGACGTGCTCCACGCCGGCGTCCTCGATCTTCTGCCCGAGCTCGTCGGTGACTTCCTCGTTGACGTCCGCGAGCACCTCGCCCGTGATCGGGTGCAGGACGCGCTCGATCGTGAACCGGCCGACGATGCGGTCCGCCAGGTTCTCCACGATCTCCTCGCCGTCCTTGATCGCCCGCATCTCCAGGCCGTTGATCGTACCGCAGTCCTCCTCGTTGACGACCACGTCCTGGGCGATGTCAACGAGACGCCGCGTGAGATAGCCCGCGTCAGCCGTCTTGAGGGCGGTGTCCGCGAGGCCCTTGCGGGCACCGTTGGTCGAGATGAAGAACTCGATGACCGACAGGCCTTCCTTGAAGTTCGAGCGGATCGGGAGCTCGATGATCTCGCCCGAGGGCTTGGCCATGAGGCCGCGCATGCCGCCGAGCTGGCGGATCTGGGTGCGGCTCCCGCGGGCGCCCGAGTTCGCCATCATCCACACCGGGTTGAAGCCCTGCTGGTCGTCCTTGAGCTCCGACATCAGCTCGTTGGTGAGCTGCTCGTTGGTGCTGCTCCAGACCTCGATGACGCGGTTGTAGCGCTCCTCGTTGGTGATGTGGCCCTTGAGGTACTGGTTCTGGATCTCCTCGACCAGCGAGTTGGCTTTCTCGATCATCGCGCGCTTGGCCGGCGGGACGATGACGTCCTCCATGCCGATCGTCGCTCCGAACCGTGTCGCGTACTTGAAGCCCAGGTCCTTGACCGCGTCGAGCATCTGCACCGTGACGTACGGGTCGAACTCGGTGTAGCAGCGCCCGATGAGCTGCCGCAACTCCGACTCGCCGAGCTCGTGGTTGATGTATCCCATCTGAGGGGGGATCGCTTCGTTGAAGATGATGCGGCCGGCGGTGGTCTTGACCCACTTCTTGCCGACCTTGACGTTGACCATTGCCTGGTACTCGATGGCGTGCGCTTCGGCGGCCTTGAGCACCTCGTTAGGGGAGGTGTAGTGCCTGCCCTCGCCCTTGGCCCCCGCCTTGTCCTTGGTGAGATAGTAGATCCCGAGCACCATGTCCTGAGTAGGCACGGTGATCGGGTTCCCATTGGCCGGGTCCAGGATGTTCCGCGCCGAGAGCATCAGGGTCCAGCACTCGATCTGCGCCGCCTGGGTCAGCGGAACGTGCACGGCCATCTGGTCGCCGTCGAAGTCCGCGTTGTACGCCTTGCAGACCAGGGGGTGGAGCTTGATCGCCTTGCCCTCGACCAGGACCGGCTCGAAGGCCTGGATCCCCAGCCTGTGAAGGGTGGGCGCGCGGTTCAGCAGCACCGGATGCTCCGCGATGACCTCGTCGAGGACCGCGAAGACCTCGGGCGCCTCCGTCTCGACGAGCGTCTTGGCTTTCTTGATGTTGTAGACCACGTCGCGCTCGACCAGCCGCTTCATGATGAAGGGCTTGAACAGCTCGAGCGCCATCTTGACCGGCAGGCCGCACTGGTGGAGCTTGAGCTCCGGCCCGACCACGATGACCGAGCGGCCCGAGTAGTCGACGCGCTTGCCGAGGAGGTTCTGGCGGAAGCGCCCCTGCTTGCCCTTGAGCATGTCTGAGAGCGACTTGAGGGGCCGGTTCGAGGCCCCCTTGACCACCCGCTTCTTCTTGGAGTTGTCGAACAGGGCGTCGACCGCCTCCTGGAGCATGCGTTTCTCGTTGCGGATGATGATGTCCGGCGCGTTCAGGGCCTGCAGCCGCTTGAGGCGGTTGTTCCTGTTGATGACGCGCCTGTAGAGGTCGTTGAGGTCCGACGTCGCGAAGCGGCCGCCGTCGAGCTGGACCATCGGGCGCAGCTCGGGCGGGATGACGGGTATGACATCGAGCACCATCCACTCCGGCTTGTTGCCGGAGTCGCGGAAGTTCTCGACGATCTCGATCCGCTTGAGGAGCCTGCGGTCGCTCTTGGGCCCCTTCTCCATCATCTTGACGCGCAGCTCGGCCGCCAGGCCGTCGAGGTCAATCTGCTGCAGGAGGGTGCGGATGGCCTCGGCCCCGATGCCGGCGGTGAACGACCCGCCGTAGCGCTCCTGGGCCTCCATGTATTCCTCTTCCGTGAGCAGCTCCATGCGCTTCAAGTCGGTGTCGCCCGGGTCCACGACGATGTACTTCTCGTAGTAGAGGATCGAGCGCAGCGAAGAGACACTCAGGTCCAGCAGGAGCCCCATCCGAGACGGCACGGAGCGGTAGTACCAGATGTGCGACACCGGAGAGGCCAGCTCGATGTGGCCCATCCGCTCACGGCGCACCTTGAAGTGCGTGACCTCGACGCCGCAGCGGTCGCAGATCACGCCCTTGTACCGGATGCTCTTGAACTTGCCGCAGTAGCACTCCCATTCCTTGGTCGTGCCGAAGATGCGCTCGCAGAACAGCCCGTCTTTCTCGGGCCGCAGCGTCCGGTAGTTGATCGTCTCGGGCTTCTTTACCTCTCCGTAGGACCACGCCCGGATCTGCTCGGGCGAGGCCAGCTTTATCTTGATGGTATCGAAGTCCTGGAAATCCCTCATGTCCCCTCCCCGCACCCGGCGCTCTCGAATCGCCGGGTCGAATGCCCTCGGGGTCCGCGGCGCCCTGCCGCCGGGACCCGGCCGCTAGATCGGGCGCGGTCCTCCGCGCCCGGACCCGCGGCAGCGCCGCCAACTACGGCCTGCCGCGGCCCGACAGGCTGCTAGAACTGGCTGCCCTGCCGCGTGATCAGCTCCTCGTCGCGCTCCGTGAGACCGATCTGCTTTCCCTTGCCGTCGTAGATCTGCACGTCGAGCGCCAGGCCGCGCATCTCCTGCACGAGGACGTTGAACGACTCGGGGATCCCCGCCACCGTGGCGACCTCCCCCTTGACGATGCTTTCGTAGATCTTGGCGCGGCCGGTCATGTCGTCGCTCTTGACCGTGAGCAGCTCCTGCAGCGTGTTCGCGGCGCCGTACGCCTCGAGCGCCCACACCTCCATCTCGCCCAGCCTCTGGCCGCCGAACTGGGCCTTGCCCCCGAGAGGCTGCTGAGTGACCAGCGAGTAGGGCCCGGTCGAGCGGGCGTGCATCTTGTCGTCGACCAGGTGGTGAAGCTTCATCATGTAGATGATGCCGACCTGCACGGGGTTCTCGAAGGGCTCGCCGGTCTGGCCGTCGTAGAGCAGGGTCTTGGACGTCAGCGGCAGCCCCGCGACCTTGAACTTGTCCCCGATCTGGTCCTCGGTGGCGGACTGGAACACGGGGGTCGCGTACCACTCGTTGAGAGTCTCGGCGGCCCAGCCCAGCTCGGTCTCGAGGATCTGGCCCAGGTTCATACGCGAAGGCACGCCGAGCGGATTCAGCACGACGTCCACCGGCGTCCCGTCGGCCATGTAGGGCATCTCTTCCTCGGGCAGGACCCGGGCGATGACGCCCTTGTTGCCGTGGCGGCCCGCCATCTTGTCGCCTTCCTGGAGCTTGCGCTTGGTGGCGACGAGCACCTTGACCACTTCGATGACGCCCGGATTCAGATCGTCGCCCTCTGACCGCTTGAGGCGCTGCACGTCGATCACGGTGCCCCCGACGCCGTGGGGGACGCGAAGGCTGGTGTCGCGCACTTCCTTGGCCTTCTCGCCGAAGATCGAGTTCAGCAGCTTGAACTCCGGCGTCGAGTCCGTCTCGGACTTGGGCGTCACCTTGCCGACCAGGATCGAGCCCGAGCCGACATGGGCGCCGATGCGGATGATCCCTTCCTCGTCGAGTTGCTCGAAGGCCTTTTCGTTGGTGTTCGGGATGTCGCGCGTGATCTTCTCGGGCCCGAGCTTGGTCTCGCGGACCTCGATCGCGAACTCCTTGATGTGGATGGAGGTGAAGATGTCTTCCTTGACGACATTCTCCGAGATGAGGATGGCATCCTCGTAGTTGTAGCCGTTCCACGGCATGAACGCGACGAGCACGTTGCGGCCGAGAGCGAGCTCGCCGTAGAAGGTGGCCGGCCCGTCGGCGATGACGTCACCCGCCTTGATGCGCTGCCCCAGCCGCACGATCGGCTTCTGGTGGAAGCAGGTGTCCTGGTTCGTCCGCTGGTACTTGAACAGCCTGTAGACGTCGGTCTCCTCGTCGCCCTTGGACGGCTTGACGTGGACCTCCGTGCCGGAGACGTGCGTGACGGTCCCCGCCCGCTTCGCGATGACGAGGACGCCCGAATCGTAAGCGGTCCTCCCCTCCATGCCGGTCCCGACGCGCGGCGGCTCGGGCTGCACAAGGGGCACGGCCTGACGCTGCATGTTGGAGCCCATGAGGGCCCGGTTCGCGTCGTCATGCTCGAGGAACGGGATCAGAGACGCAGACGTCGAGATGACCTGCTTGGGCGAGACGTCCATGTAGGCGATATCGTCGGGCTTTCGCGTTGTGTAGTCGCCGGCCTTGCGGACGGGGACGAGGTTTTCCTTGAAGTTGCCGGCCTGGTCGATCGGGGCGTTGGCCTGCGCGATGTAGTAGCGGTCCTCGTCGAGGGCCGAGAGGTACTCGATCTCGTTGGTCACCCGGCCGTTCTTGACCTTGCGGTAGGGGGTCTCGAGGAACCCGTACTCGTTGACCCGGGTGTAGTTGGCGAGCGACACGATCAACCCGATGTTCGGCCCTTCGGGGGTCTCGATCGGGCACATCCGGCCGTAGTGGCTGTAGTGGACGTCGCGCACCTCGAATCCGGCCCGATCCCGCGAGAGTCCCCCGGGGCCCAGAGCGTTGAGCCTGCGCTTGTGAGTGAGCTCCGAGAGGGGGTTGACCTGGTCCATGAACTGGGAGAGCTGGCTCGAGCCGAAGAACTCCTTGAGGGCCGCCACGACCGGCTTGATCGAGATCAGGTCCTGCGGCTTGATCGTGTCGGTCTCCTTGAGCGACATCCTCTCCTTCGCGATGCGCTCCATGCGGGTAAAGGCGATCTTGAGCTGGTTGGCCAGCAGCTCGCCCACGCTGCGCACGCGCCGGTTGCCGAGGTGGTCGATGTCGTCGACGGGCGCCTCGCCGATGTAGACCTCGACGAGGTAGCGCATCGTGTTGATGATGTCTTCTTTGACCAGAGTGTGAGTCTTGACCGGCTCCGGGTAGTCGAACTTCTTGTTGAGCTTGTAGCGGCCGACCCGTCCGAGGTTGTAGCGCCGCGTCGAGAAGAACATCGCCTGGAGGTCCTTCTCCGCGGCCTCCACGGTGATCGGCTCGCCGGGCATCATGACCGAGTAGACGGCCGCGAGCGCCTCGGGCTTGGTCGGCTCATCGTGCTCCGGGTCTTCCTTGGCCAGCTTGATCTCCTCGTGCTCGAAGCAGTTGAGGAAGATCGGTGAGTGCAGGCTCTTCTCGTGGTCGAAGTCGATGATCTCGATCGTCTTGACCCCGCGGTGGACCAGCTCGTCGATCTCGTGCGGGTGCACCTTGTCGCCGGCCCGGTAGAGCTTCTTGGTCTCGCCTTCTTCTTCAACGAAGATCGCCCTCGCCAGGACGCTCCCCGCGAGCTGCTCCTTCTGCTCGCGGTCCTCGGAGATGTCCACCTTGCGGGTCTGGTAGAAGAGCTCGATGATCTGCTCGCGGCTCTCGTAGCCGAGCGCCCTCAGGAACATCGAGGCGAGGATCTTCTTCTTGCGGTCGATCTTCGCGTAGATCAGCTCCCGCTTCTGGTCGATCTCGAACTCGAGCCAGGAGCCGCGGTACGGGATGATGCGCGACGAGAAGACGCCCTTTTCGTGGGCGAAGATGACGCCCGGCGAGCGGTGGATCTGGCTGACGACCACGCGCTCGGCGCCGTTGATGATAAAGGTCCCCCTGTCGGTCATCAGGGGGATGTCGCCCATGTAGATTTCCTTCTGCCGGATCTCACCGGTCTGCAGGAACACGAGGTTGATCTTCGCCTTGATGGGGATGGCGAAGGTGAGCCCCTTCTGCTTGCACTCGAACTCGGACAGGGCCTGGTTCTGCTCGTCCAGCGTGTAGCCGCCGTACTCCAGCACCATGTCGCCGTTCGGGCTCTCGATCGGGAAGGTGGTCTGGAAGACCTCCTCCAACCCCTGTTTGGCGGGAGGCTTGCCCTCCTGGAGCGTGCGGCGCTGCAGGAAGCGCTCGTACGACGAAAGCTGGATGTCGATGAGGTTCGGGATATCCATGACTTCCCGATAGTCCTGACCCAGGTACACACGGCTTACCGCTTTCGTCTTGTCGAACATTCGCCTCCCCCAATGACAGACCTACCACCGAGCCGACTTCCCCGGTGGTAGATGCGAGATGAATGGACTCGTCGGGCCCGCGGCGCGGTCCGTTCCGGGGCGGCCGCGCGGCGGGCGTATGGCGTTCCCTTGCCTCAACGGACCTCGACGGTAGCGCCAGCGGTCTTCGAGCTGCTTCCTGAACTTCTCGGCCTCGTCCTTGGACACCGCTTCCTTGATCGGCTTTTCGCCGGCCTCGACCAGGTCCTTGGCCTCCTTGAGGCCCAGGCCCGGTGATCGCGCGGACTTCCTTGATGACCGGGATCTTCTGCCCGTCCTTGAATCCCTTGAGCACCACGGTGAACTCCGTCTGCTCTTCCACGACCGGTCCCGCGGCGGCGCCGGCTCCGGGCGCTGCGACCGCCATCGGCGCCGCAGCGGTGACGCCGAACTTCTCTTCCATGGCCTTGACGAGCTCCGACACCTCGAGCACCGTCATCCCGGCGACCGCTTCGATGATCTGATCCTTTGTGAGCGTTGCCATTTAACTTCTCCTTCCCTCTTGATTTTGGCAAGGCGGCAGTAGCTGCAACCTCTCGCCCAGGCTTACCCGGGCTCGCGCGGTCCCCCGCGCTTCTCTTTGAAGACTAAAGCCGCTCTCGTTCCCTCTCTCCTGCCGGCCTATCCGGCCTTCTTCTTGTCCGCCACGGCGGCCAGCGTCCGCACCAACTTGCTGGTCACGCCGCTCATCACGTACACGAGGTTCTGCAGCGGGGCCTTCATGGTGCCCATCAGCATCGCGATGAGCGTCTCGCGGCCCGGCAGCCTGGACAGCGCCTCCACGTCCTTCGCGCCGAAGAGGCGGCCGCCCACCAGGGCCCCCTTGAGCTGCAGCGGGCTGTCCCTCGTGAAGTCGAGAATCACCTTGGCGACCGGCCCCACGTCGGCGCCCACGAGAGCGAGCGCCGTCGGACCGCTCAGCAGGCTCGACGCGTCCGGCAGCCCGAGCTGCTGCATCGCGATGCGGGTATAGTCGTTCTTGACGACCTTGTAGATCGTCCTGGAGTCGCGCAGCTTGCCGCGCAGGTCGGTGATCTGCTGCACGCTGAGCCCGCGGTAGTCGGTGAAGATGATGTCCCGGGCCCCGCCGAGGCTCTCCTTGATCCGGCCGACGGCTTCCCTCTTGCGATCGTTGATCCTGGGCTCCATCACTCTTCCTCCGCGACCGCGATCTTGACGCCGGGACCCATGGTCGAAGAACAGGTCACGCTCCTGATGTACTCGCCCTTGTGATCCGAGGGGCGCCTCCGCGTGACCTCTCCGATGAACGCCGCGGCGTTCGCCTGGATCTTGTCAGGCTCCATCGAAACCTTCCCGACCGTAAGGGTCACGACCCCGCCCTTGTCGGCGCGGAACTCCGCGCGGCCCTTGCGCAGCTCGCCGATGGCGCCCTTGATGTCGAACGTCACCGTCTGCGTCTTGGGGTTCGGCATGAGCCCCTTGCGCCCGAGCACCGGCCCGAGCTTGCCCACGTCCCTCATCATGTCGGGCGTGGCCACGCAGATGTCGAAGTCCAGCCAGCCGCCCTGGATCTTCTCGATCAGGTCGGCGTCCCCGACGTACGCGGCGCCCGCACGCCCTGGCCTCCTCGGCCTTGTCGCCGCGGGCGAAGACCAGGATCTTCTTTTCCTTGCCGAACTGGTTCGGCAGAACGACCGTGTCGCGAACCGTCTCGCCCTTCTTGAGGCTGAGCGCCACGGCGACCTCGACGGTCTCGTCGAACTTGGCGAAGGCCGCCTCCTTGACGAGCTTGACCGCCTCTTCGAGCGGATACTTCTTCTGCCGGTCGATCCTGGCGGCCGCCTGCACGTACTTCTTTCCGCGCGCCATGCTAGCACCTCCACCGTGACGCCCATGCTGCGGGCGGTCCCGGCGATGATCTTCATCGCCGCTTCGATGTCGTTCGCGTTCAGGTCGGGCATCTTGGTCTGCGCGATGTCCCGCAGCTGCGCCTTTGTGAGCTGGGCCACCTTGGTCTTGTTGGGTTCCGCGGACCCTTTTTCCAGCCCGAGCGCCTTGCGGATGAGCACGGCGGCAGGCGGGGTCTTGGTGATGAACACGAAGGTGCGATCCTCGTAGGCCGTGATGACGACCGGGATCATCAGTCCCTCTTCGATGTTCTTGGTCCGCTCGTTGAACTGCTGGCAGAACTGCGGCGCGCTCACGCCGTGCGGGCCGAGCGCCGGCCCGACGGGCGGCGCCGGCGTCGCTTTTTTTGCCGGCACCTGGAGCTTGATGATCGCCTTGATTCTCTTTGCTGCCTTTGCCATATGCCTCCTCCTGGTCCGAGCGCCTGCGCCGTAGGCCGGTCGTCAGGCTCCCAGAAAGCCCCTGCTGCGGTGGCCCGCATCCCTGCTTGCGGTCTTCCGCAAGCCCTTGGAATGCGCGAAGCGCAGCCCCGCCCCTATATCTTCTCGACCTGGAAAAAGTCGAGCTCCACGGGTGTCGCCCGGCCGAAAATGCCGACCATCACCTTGAGCTTGCCCTTTTCCACGTTCACGTCCTCGATGTTGCCGGTGAACGAGTTGAACGGTCCGTCCACGATCCGCACCGCCTCGCCCTGCGCGAACGAGCTTGGGCTTGAGCGTCCTGTCGGCCTTGATCTCGCCCGCCTTCTGCAGGATCGCCTTGGCCTCGTCTCGCCGAAATCGGCTGCGGCCGCTGCGTGCGCGACGTGCCCACGAACCCCGTCACGCCCGCCACCTTGCGAATGTCTCCGCAGACCTCCTTCCAGCCCCGGTCCGGCAGATCCATCTCGACCAGCACGTAGCCGGGCAGGAACTTCCGCGACGTCACCCGCCGCTTGCCGTCCTTGATCTCCACGACCTCCTCGGAGGGCACTTTGACCTCGAAGATCGCGTCCTTGTGAACCTCCTTGAGGAGATCGATCTGCTTCTTCACTTTGTTCTCATGCCCCGAGTAGGCATGAAGTACGAACCAGCCCTTTGCCATACCTGCCTTTGCGGCCGAGTGCCCTCAGCGCGGCCTCAGAAAATCAACTGGATCGCCTGATATATGAGGAGGTCGACGAGACCGAGCGCCATGGCGATCGAGGCCGTCGAGATGATCACGATCCGCGTCGAGGCGTTCACGTCGTCTCTGCTGGGCCACGTCACCTTCCTCAGCTCGGCGTAGCTCTCCTGGAAGAACCTGATGATCTTGTTCATCGGACATCCCCAATTCCGCCAGACAAAATTCGAGTACAGGCCAGGCAGGATTCGAACCTGCAACTTCCGGTTTTGGAGACCGGCGCTCTAGCCGTTGGAGCTACTGGCCTATAAGACGCGACACCACCGCCCGCTGCGGTACGACAGCCGTGACGGTTAGTTGTGCTGCTGACGGTAATGCCCCCCGCACTCAATACATTACCTTTGGCGCCGCCAGTGTGTCAACGGGACAGGATCGCAGGACCAGCCCTCGAGCGGATTTGAACCGCTGACCCCCTCCTTACCATGGAGGTGCTCTACCGACTGAGCTACAAGGGCGACGGTTGAGCAATCTATCCAAACCCCCCTCCAATGTCAATAACGGCTGGGGAGGCGGGCGGAGGCGGACCAACGGCGACCCGCTCCGCGTCGCCCGCCGGATCCCGGACCGCTGCAGACGCGATGCCGCCGCCTGGCGAGCGCAAGCCGGGTTTTCGGCCGGCAGCTGTTCCGGTGCGTGCCTCGACGTGCCTTGCCCTCGGGCCGACAAATTGGTAGCTTTGTGCCATCGCTGCTACGCGCAAGTATCCGGGAGGCTATTCGTGAGCGCGGCTCTCGATTCCGAAGTCCAGGTCGGCAGACGGCTCAAGAGCCTGTCGCTCCTCTTCGAGATCAGCCAGACGTTCGAGAAGAGCATGGACCTCAACGAGGTCATTCAACCCGTGCTCCGGCTCATGGCCGAGCACACCGGGGTCATGCGCGGCACCATCACGATCCTCAACCGCAACACCGGGGAGATCTCGATCGACACGGCGTACGGGCTCTCGAGCACGCACATCGAGCGCGGCAAGTACAAGCTGGGCGAAGGCGTCACGGGTCGCGTCGTTCAGAGCGGCCAGCCGGTGATCGTGCCGCGGGTCTCGCAGGAGCCCCTGTTCCTCAACCGCACCGGGGCCAGGCGCGGGCTCGAGAAGAAGGACATCTCCTTTATCTGCGTGCCCATCAAGACGGGACAGGAGACCATCGGCGCCCTGAGCGCGGACCGCCTCTTCGACGACAGCGTCTCGCTCGAGGAGGACATGCAGCTGCTCACGATCATCGCGTCGATGATCGCCCAGGCGGTGCGCCTGCGCCAGTCCGCCCACGAGGAGCGCGCAGCGGCTGATGGAGGAGAACTCGCGCCTGCTCGCCGCCCTGCAGGAGCGCTTCCGCCCGTCGAACATCGTCGGCAACTCCAACCCGATGCAGGAGGTCTACAACCTCATCGGACAGGTGTGCCGGAGCGACGCGACCGTGCTGATCCGCGGCGAGAGCGGAACCGGCAAGGAGCTGGTCGCGCACGCGATCCACTACAACAGCCCCCGCGCCGACCAGCCGTTCATCAAGGTGCACTGCGCGGCCCTCCCCGAGTCGATCGTCGAAAGCGAGCTCTTCGGCCACGAGCGCGGGGCGTTCACCGGAGCGATCGCCACCCGCAAGGGGAGGTTCGAGCTGGCCAACGGCGGCTCCATCTTCCTCGACGAGATCGGCGAGCTCACCCAGGGCATGCAGGTCAAGCTCCTGCGCGTGCTTCAGGAGCGCGAGATCGAGCGCGTCGGCGGCACCCAGGTCATCAAGGTGAACGTCCGCGTGATCACCGCCACCAACCGGAACCTCGAAGAGATGATGAAGGCGGGCCGGTTCCGCGAGGACCTCTACTACCGCCTCAACGTGTTCCCCATCCACATCCCGCCGCTGCGCGAGCGCAAGACCGACATCCTGCAGCTCGCCGACTTCTTTGTCGAGAAATACGCCAAGGCCAATCGCAAGACCGTCCAGCGCATCTCGACCCCCGCCATCGACATGCTCACCGCTTACCACTGGCCGGGCAACGTGCGCGAGCTCGAGAACTGCATGGAGCGCGCCGTGCTCCTGTCGACCGACGAGGTCATCCACGGCTATCACCTTCCGCCGACGCTTCAGACCGCCGAGCACAGCAACACGCGGCACGCCGGCACGCTGCCCGAGGCGCTCAACAACCTCGAGCGAGAGATGCTCGTCGAAGCGCTCAAGACCTCGCGGGGCAACATGGCCAAGGCCGCAGGCGCTCTCGGCATCACCGAGCGCATCATGGGTCTTCGCGTCCACGAGCACGGGCTGGTTCCCCGGGCGTACCGATAGGGGGCCCGGGTGAGCACGCCCCGCGCGTCCGGAGCGGAGCTCCCGAACGGCCGCGCCAACCAGGCGCCGGCGCTGGAGAAGATCCGCGAGATTTTTCCCGCGGTCGATCCGGACCTCGCGGCGCAGCACCTGCAGCGGCTGCCGGCCCGCTACTTCGAGAGCTACACCGCGCCTGAGATCGCGCGCCACATCGAGCGCCTCCAGGCCGTCACCCCCGACCACCCGGTCGAGCTCATCCTCGAGACGGACCCTTCAGGTGAAGTCGCCTGCACGGTATGCGCCTTCGACTATCCCTCCGAGTTTTCGCTGATCACCGGCCTGCTGGCCTCGACCGGCTTCGACATCCGGTCGGGCAACGTCTTCACGTACAGCCCCGCCCCCTACGGCGGCGAGCGCCGGCCGAGGAGGGATGCCGCGCGCGAGCGGCGTGAAGCGGAGCTGCGGAGGCGGCGGATCGTCGACCACTTCGTCGGCACCCTGGCCGCCGGCGCGGGCCCGTTCGAGAGCTTCTGCGCCACCATCGAGAGCGCCATGACCGAGACCTTCGATCTGCTCGAACGCGGGCAGGAAGGGCTCGCCGAAGCGAAGCAGCGCGTCAACGAGCGCGTGGCGGAAAGCCTGTCGCGGCTGCAGCTCGACTCCTCCGCGGCGCTCTACCCCGTGCACATGGAGGTCGATCAGGGCGACCCTCGATGGACGCGCTTCACGGTCGTCTCGGAGGACACGCCGTTCTTCCTCTCGTCATTCAGCACGGCTCTCGCGCTGCGGAACATCTCGATCGAGCACGTGGCGATCCGGACCTACGACCGGCGCATCGAGGACACCTTCGACCTGGCGGACGCCGGCGCAGGGAGCGCGCCTCGAGCCGGCGACGCTCGACCAGGTGCGGCTCTCGCTGCTGCTCACCAAGCAGTTCACCTACTTCCTCACGCGGGCCCCCGACCCGTACATGGCGCTCACCCGCTTCGAGCGGCTCATCGACGACATCCTGGCGCTGCCGCAGCAGGGCCGCTGGGTCGACCTCCTGTCCAACCCCCGGGTCATGGCGGACCTCGCAAAGCTGCTCGGGACCAGCGACTTCCTCTGGGAGGACTTTATCCGCACGCAGTACGAGAACCTGATCCCGATGCTCGGCCCCGCCGTCGAGGGGCGCAGCTTCGCGACGCCGCCGGAGCAGCTCGAGCGTCCGCCTCGCCGAGGCGCTGGCCCAGGCGAACGGGCCCGAGGAGCAGGAGCGGGCGCTCAACGCCTTCAAGGACCGCGAGGCCTACCTGATCGACCTCGACAGCATCCTCAGCGCTCAGCCCGACTTTCGCGGATTCAGCGAGCGGCTGACGCGGCTTGCCGAAGCCGTGATCCAGGCGGCCTTCGCGCTGGCGTGGACGCGCGCTCTCGCCTGCTACGGCGCGCCGATGACGGTCGCCGGGCTCGAGGCGCGCTACGCGATCCTCGGCGTCGGCAAGCTCGGCGGCGAGGCGCTGGGCTATGCGTCGGACATCGAGTTCATCTTTGTCTACAGCGACGCGGGCCAGACGGCGGGCCCGCAGATCGTGAGCAACGCCGAGTTCTTCGAGCGCCTCGTGCAGAGCGCGATCTCGATGATCCGCGCCAAGCGCGAAGGCATCTTCCAGGTCGACCTGCGCCTGCGGCCGCACGGGAACAAGGGACCGCTGGCGGTCAGCCTGGACAGCTTCAGCCGCTACTACGACCGCGGCGGCGCGGCCCACTCGTTCGAGCGGCTCGCCCTCGTGCGCATGCGCACGATCGGCGGCGACCGCGACTTCGGAGCCACGCTCGAGCGGCTGCGCGACCGCATGGTCTATTCGCCGGGCAGCATCCGGCTCGACGACCTGCGGGCGCTCAGGGAGAAGCAGCTCGCCGAGAAGACGCAGGGCGTCGAGCGGCCCCAACACCAAGTTCAGCCGGGGCGCCCTCGTGGACCTGGAGTACGCCGTGCAGATGCTGCAGGTGATGCACGGCGGCGACAACCCCAGGCTGCGCACGCCGAGCGTGCACGAGGCGCTCGACCGGCTGGCCGAAGGCGGGTTCATCCGCCGGCAGGAGGCCGAGGCCCTGGTCGCGGCCTACCGTTTCCAGCGCAGCCTCATCAACGCGCTCCGCATGCTGCGCGGCTCGGCGCAGGACCTGTTTCTCCCCGCCAAGGATTCGATCGAGTTCAGCCACCTCGCGCGGCGCATGGGCTATTCGCGCCGCGGGAGCCTTCCCCCTGAGACTTCGCTCTTCGTCGACTTCGAGACGGCCAGCGCCGGCGTGCGCGCCTTTGTCGAGCGCTACTTCGGCCAGTCGACGCTGCCCGGCCCGGGGATCGGCAACGTCGCGGACCTCGTGCTGGCCGAGGCGCCGGAGCCCGCGCCCGCGGCCGCGGTGCTGACGGAGCTGGGCTTTGCCGAGCCCGAGCGCGCGCTGCGGAACCTGCGCTCGCTCGCGGGCCCGCAGCCCGAGCGCCGCGAGCTCTTCGCGCGCCTCGCCATCCTCGCCTGCGACATCCTCTCGCGGACCGCGGCGCCCGACATGGCGCTCAACAACTGGGAGCGCTTCGTGGAGGCCGCCGGCTCTCCGGAGGAGCACTACCGCGCGCTCCTCGCCCAGCCGATGGGCCTGGACATCCTGCTGCGGCTCTTTGCATCGAGCCAGTTCCTCTCCGACACGCTGATCCGCAACCCGGCGTTCCTGCCGTGGCTCACCGACCCCGGCCACATCCACGCGCTGCGCGACGAGAAGGACCTCGCGGGCGAGCTGCGGGCGCTGGCGGACGAAACCCCCGACGCCGAGGCCTGGCGCGACGCGCTGCGGCGCTTTCGCCGGCGCGAGATCCTGCGCACCGGCGTCCGCGACCTGGTGCTGGGCAAGCCGCTGCCCGAGGTGACCACCGAGCTCACGCGGGTCGCGGACGCGATCACCCGCGGGGCTCTCGAGCGGATCTGGGCGACGATCGAGGACGGGGAGCCGGCGCAGGCCTTCCGCCTCAGCCGCGGGTTCTGCGTCGTGGCTTTCGGCAAGCTCGGGGGACGCGAGCTCAACTACAGCTCGGACATCGACCTGTTCGCGCTGTACCAGCCGCCGCCGGGCGAAGACGAGGAGCGCGTCCGCGCGGTCTACGACCGCGTCATGGAGCGCCTGCGCGACGACCTGGCCAGGCACACCGCCGAGGGAGGCGCCTACCGGGTGGACCTGCGGCTGCGGCCCTGGGGCAGCAGCGGCATGCTCGTCTACCCGCTCGAAGCCGTGGTCGGGTACTACGAGCAGAGGGCCGCGCTGTGGGAGGTGCAGGCGCTGCTGAAGGCCCGCCCGATCGCGGGCAGCCTCGAGCTCGGGGACCGGTTCCTGCAGCGGGTGCGTCCCCTGCTCCTGCAGCCGAGGCCCGGGGCGCGGATCGCGGAGTCGATCGAGCGCATGCGCGGGCTCGCGCTCCAGGCCCTCGCGCTCACCACCGAGTCCGACATCAAGAGCGGGCTCGGCGGGATCAGGGACCTGGAGTTCCTCATCCAGGGGCTGCAGCTCGCCTATCGCTCCGGCGCACCCCGAGCTGCTCGCCGGCAACTCTCTCGAGGCGCTGCGCGCGCTG
Source organism: uncultured Spirochaetota bacterium (assembly GCA_963734495.1). Classification (GTDB taxonomy): domain Bacteria; phylum Spirochaetota; class Spirochaetia; order SZUA-6; family CAVTHK01; genus CAVTHK01. The sequence continues at coordinate 12,090 of CAVTHK010000016.1, read as the reverse complement.
GAGTCCGCGGGCGTGCTCCCGGCGGCCGATGCGCGCTCGATCCGCGAGGACTACACGCTCCTCCGCCGCGTCGAGCACGCGCTGCAGATCCTCGAAGACCAGCAGCGTCACCGGCTTCCGCGGCAGGCCGACGAGCTGCGCGCGCTCGCCCGCAGGGTGCTGGGGCCGTCGAGCGACGAACGGGACCTCGAAGCGCGGCTCGCCGAGTGCCGGGCGCGCGGCCACGCGAGCTACCTGAGCGCGGTGGAGCGGCTGCGCCGGCTGTAGGAGCTTCGCGTCTACTGCTTCTCCCGCTCGAGCCGGTCGATCACCTCGGGGAACTCGTAGACGACCAGCCCCCGGTCGTCGACGACCATCCGTACGCGGACCTCGTCGGTCATGCGGTCAAGGAGCTCTTCGGCCTGCTTGATGCCGAGGCTCGTCTCGATGACGACATCCGAGACGGTCACGCGACCGCCCAGGCGGTAGGCGAGCGACACGACACGGCTCTCCATCCGGTCGGGATCCAGCCGGTGGAGCAGCGGCGGCTCCCCGCCCGGCTGCCGCAGCAGCGGCTGGTCCGCGCCGTCGTGAAACAGGCGGTGGAAGAAACCCGAGAGGAAGCGCGAGGCCACGAGCAGCACGATCAGAGGCAGGAGAAAGAAGAAGGGTCCGAAGAAGAACATCACGGGGAGCGCTCCCGCTTCAATTTACCCATGGCGGCGGGCGGGAGCAACGCGGGGGCGCGTCACCAGGCCCGCGCCGGGCGCCCCGCGGGCCGGCGCCGGGCGTGATGCCCGGGCGCCGACCTTCAACTTTCTATCTGTCTTATCTGTGCGCCCGATCGTAAGCGCTGACCAGGGCCTTGAGCCCGGCCAGGTTGATGTTCGTGTCGACTCCCGCTCCGTAGAAGCGGCGTCCGTCGTCGAGCTGGATCTGGATGTAGGCGGCCGCCTCGGTGCCCGTGCCCGTCCCGACCGCGTGCTCGTGAAAGTCGACGAGCTGGAAGTCCTTCCAGCCCGCGGTCTCCATGGCGTGGGCGAACGAGTCGATCGGGCCGTTGCCGCTCCCAGTGATCTCCACCTCCCGCCCGTCTCGCCGCAGCCGGGCCTTGCAGGCCACGTCGTGCCCGCCGCCGTTGGCCGCGGTAAAGCTCGTCGAGAGCAGCTCGAGCGGAGAGGTGGCGTGGAGGTACTCCTTTGCGAAGGCGTCGTAGATCTCGCGCGGCGAGAGCTCGCGGCCGAGGGAGTCCGCAATCCGGTTGATGATCTCGCCCATCTCGGGGTGCATCGCCTTGGGCATCTCGAACCCGAAGTCGCGCGACATCACGTAGGCGACCCCGCCCTTGCCGCTCTGGCTGTTGATGCGCACGATGGCCTCGTAGCTGCGGCCGACGTCGCGGGGGTCGATCATGAGGTAGGGCACCTCCCACGGCGCATCGGAGTCGCCCGACGCAGCCCGCGTGTCCATCCCCTTCTTGATCGCGTCCTGGTGGGACCCGGAGAAGGCCGTGAAGACGAGCTCGCCGCCGTAGGGGTGCCGCGGCGGGACCTCCATCCGGGTGCACCGCTCGTACACTCTGCGGACGCCGGGGAGATCGCGGAAATCCAGGCCGGTCTCGATGCCCGTGGCTGAACATGTTGAGGGCGACCGTGACGATGTCCAGGTTCCCCGTCCGCTCGCCGTTTCCGAAGAGCGTCCCTTCGACGCGCTGCGCGCCCGCGAGCAGGCCGAGCTCGGTGGCGGCCACGCCGGTCCCGCGGTCGTTGTGCGTGTGAAGGCTGATGATCGCCTTGTCGCGCTCCTTCATGTGGCGCGCAGAACCACTCGACCTGGTCGGCGTGCACGTTGGGCATGCACCACTCGACCGTGTTGGGCAGGTTCAGGATCATCGGCTCCTGCTTCGTCGGCTTCCACACGTCCATCACGGCCTCGCACACCTCGAGCGCGTACTCGGGCTCCGTGTCCGAGAAGCTCTCGGGCGAGTACTCGAAGCGCACGCTGCTGGCGGAGAGTCGCGGAAGCAGCGACTTGACGAGCTTGGTGCCTTCGACCGCGATCGCCTTGATCTCCTCCTTCGACATGCGGAACGTGATCTTCCGCTGCAGCGCCGAGGTGGAGTTGTACAGGTGGATGATCACCTTGTCCGCCCCGATCACGCTGTCGAAGGTGCGCTTGATCAGGTGATCGCGCGCCTGCGTGAGGACCTGGATCCAGACGTCCTTCGGGATCCGCTTCTCCTCGATGAGCCTGCGGGCAAAGTCGAACTCGATCTGCGACGCCGACGGGAAGCCGACCTCGATCTCCTTGAACCCGATCTTCACGAGGAGGTCGAACATCTCGAGCTTCTCATCCACGCTCATCGGCGTGGCGAGCGCCTGGTTCCCGTCGCGCAGGTCCACGCTGCACCAGATCGGAGCGCGGTCGATGCTGCGATCGGGCCACTGCCTGTCGGCGAGCTCGATCCTCGGAAACGGGCGATACTTGGACATTGCGTCTCCTCCTCTCGAGACTCTTCGGGCCCCGGCCGCGCCCGTGCCCGTACGCGCGCGGCCACAAAAAAAGCCCGCCGCCGAGGAAATCGGCGGCGGGCTTTTATGCCCGTTGCATGCGGTGACCGTCAACTCGCCGGCGGCCTCCGCCCCACCGATTTCCCCGGCATCCCGGGGCTGAGAAGGGCGAGAAGAAGGCTCAGGCTAAGCAGGTTTCTGCTGTTCAACGGTTCACCTTGTGGCCCGGCCGTCCGGGCAACATTGGCGAGAGTCTACTTTGCCGCCGCTCGAATGTCAACCGCAATTCGCCATACGTGCAATTCGCCATACGTCATCGCAGCCGCTCGTGCACGACGTGCAGCACCCAGTCCTCCGCATCGGGGGCCGCGAACCGCTCCAGCCCCCCTCCCGCCACCGCAGGCCGCTCGCTCGTCTCCCCCGTGCGCGGGTTGAGCCAGCTCACCTCAAACGGTCCCGCCGCCAGCCGCAGCCCAGCGCTCCCGCCCGCCGCGTAGTACACCAGGTACTCCCGCCCCGCCTCCGCAAGGCAGTACACCAGGTTGCTCGCTTCCACCAGCAGCCCATCCGAAGGCTCCATCCGCCACCACGCCACCCCAGCCTTCTCGATGAGCTCGGCCATCCGCGCGAGGTCCGCGTAGATCGGAGGGTCGCCCGCAAGAGCGAACAGCTTCGACTCGTACAGCCTCTTCCCGTCGGCCACCGGATAGTGACGGTCCACGCGCCCCATCATGAACCCGCTCGCCAGCGCCACCCAGTACCCGCGCCGCTCCCAGCCGTAGCGGTTGTTGTTGAACCGGTCCTGCTCCCCGATGATCGCCGGCCGGTCGTAGCCCCAGAACCGCTCCCCGAACCGGTTCAGGTTCGCGCAGAACAGCACCGGGTCATCCATCGTCGTGTGCTCCTGCGTGATCATGATGTTGTTCCTGCTGTGCCGCACCAGCTCCGCGCACTCCCCCGTGTCCCCGATCGCCTGCAACCGCCCGTGCGGGTCCCGCGCAGCCAGGTAGTCGCCCCAGTGCCCGTACCACGCCGCGTGCCGCGCAGCACCGGGCCGGTCGATGTTCCCGCACTCCGCTCCCAGCGCCCACCACAGGTTCCAGTACGCCGAAAGCCGCGCCACCGTGTAGGCCACGTAGCGGCCTATGTACTCGACGTGAGTGCGGTTGCCCAGATCGAACATCTCGGCGAATCCCGTCCCGTCGCGATCGCTGTCCTCCAGCCACCCGCCGTTGGCCGCGTTCAGCGGGTGGTGCGACCACTCGAGCTGCCGCCACACCGAGTTGTCGTACAGCAGCTCCAGCCCGTAGAAGATCCCCTTCTCCTTCGCGTAGCCGATCGTGCGGTCGAGCCTGCGGTAGTAGTCGAGGTTGAAGCGCTCCCGGTCGATCCGGTTCGCCTTCGCGTCCACCACCTTCCACGGCCAGGCGAACGAAGAGTCGGTGATGAAGTCCTGGCGCGCGTAAATCTGAGTCACCAGAATGAAGGTGTTCACGCCGTAGCGGCCGAGGGTGTCGAGGTAGGCGCGCACGTCCGCCTCGCTCGGGTAGCCGTACTTCAGATCGCCGTGCTCGCTCCTGTTGCCGAAGCCGGGGTGCGGCCACCATCCGTCGTTGACGACGAAGAAGGGCCTGCCGTCGGCGCGGAAGAACCAGTTGGGGAACTGCGGGTCGACCGCGAGGGGGCCACGCGAGACGGGCGCGGTGCACGCGAACACGCCGCTCCTGCCGTCGAGGGCCGGGTCGTCGGACACGGTGCGCCAGCGCCAGCGCCCCTCGACGGGCGGGGCGAAGCGCACGCGCCAGACTTCCTCGCTGCCCTCCGCGCCGTCGTAGAAGCCTTCGATCCAGAGACGCCGGTCGGGGCCGTCGAAGACGACGGTGAGGCTCACGTCCGTGAACGGGTTGTCGCAGCGCCGCTCGCTCGCAAACGACTCTTCGAAGATCTCCCACTTCGGGACTGATCTGTCCGTCATGGCGCTCGTGGCGGCGGCGGTCACCTGGACCGCGGAGGCAGGCCCATGATCTCGCGAGCGCGGTCAGGCCCCACGACGTTGCGCCCGACGCGGCGCGCCGCCTCGACGATGTCGTCGACGAGCTCCGCGTTGGAGCGAGCGCGCCTGCCGTCGCTCAAGAATGGCCCGTTCTCGAACCCCACGCGGACGTGGCCGCCCATCTCCATGGCGCTCAGGAATCCGCGCGAGCCCACGGGCTGATGCCTGTGGAGGAACCACGTGCTGGCCGCCGGCAGCTCGGCCTTGAACATCGCAAGGTAGCGATCGCTGTACGGCAGCGTGTCCGGGGTGTCAAGAACAAACCCGAACACGTAGGGGGCCGACAGCAGGCCCTCCTTTTCCAGCCTGGCCACGCTGCTGAAGTGGGAGAGATCGAACACGTCGAGATACGGCCTCAGCCCGCGCTTGCGCAGCTCGCTCGCGTAATAGCGCATGTCCGGCCAGGAGTTCTGGAAGACGCCGCCGAACATGTTCACGGACCCCAGGTTGAGCGAGCCCATGTCCACACCGGCCACCGTGAACGAAACGCACCGCTGCGCCAGCGTGTGCTCGGGCGCGCCGCCGGTGGAGCCTTCGATGATGATCGGGCACGATTCCTTGATCCGCCGGACGTCGCGCGCGAACCACTGCGTGTCGGTCACCTGGTTGCCGTCCTCGTCGCGCACGTGCAGGTGGGCGATCGATGCCCCGCTGTCGTGGCAGCGGATCACCTCGCGGGCCACGTCCATGCGGCCGGAAAACTTCTCGTCCTGGTGCTCGCTGGGGTACGGCGCGACGCAGATGATGAGCTCGTCCATGCCAGCCTCCTACTTCCGGCGCGCCGCCTCGCGCATCGCGGCCGCGATGTCCTTGACGCCCATGGAGTACCTGTCCAGGAGAGCTTCGGCCTCGCCCGACTCCGGGTAGGTGTCCCGGAGCCCGACTCGCACCAGCGGCACGGGGCACAGCTCGGCGGCCGTCTCGGCGATGGCGCTGCCCAGGCCGCCGATGACGTTGTGGTCTTCGACCGTGACGGCCGCGCCCGTGCGGCCGAGAATGCCGGCCACCGCGGCGCCGTCCAGAGGCTTGAGCGTGTGCACCTCGACGACGGTCGCGTCGATCTCGCCCTTGAGGCTGTCGGCCGCCTCGAGCGCGCGCTTGAGAATGGGCCCGCAGGCGAACACCGCCACGTCGACCCCGTAATCGCGCATCACGCGGACCTTGCCGAGCTCGAAAGCGAGGTCGGAGCCAAAGATGACCGGCTCCCTTCCGCTGCCGATGCGCAGAAACCCCGGGCCCGGCCGACGGGCCAGGGCCAGCGTCGCAAGGCGGGCCTCGGCCGCGTCGGCGGGCACCACCACGTCGATGCCGGGGATGCTGCGCAGAATCCCGAGGTCCTCGAAGAACTGGTGCGTCACCCCTTCGCGCTCCCCGCCGTAGAGCCCGCCATTGAGCCCCACGAACTTGACGGGCAGTTTCGGGTAAGCGACAAACGTGCGCACCTGCTCGCAGGCCCTCATCGTGATGAATCCCGAGTAGGTGCCCACAAAGGGGAGCACGCCGCACGCAGCCAGCCCCGCGGCCACCGCCACGGCGCTCTGCTCGGCAATGCCGACCTCGAACAGGCGCTCCGGATACGCTTCGGCGAACCGCGTGGCCCGCAGCGCTTTCAGCGAATCGGCCGACACCAGCGCGACCGACTCATCGGCTCCCGCCAGCTCCATCAGGGCATCGACGAACGCTTCGCGCGTGCTCGCCATTTCAGCCATTGGCGGCCTCCAGGAATCCTATCGCGGCCTCCAGCTCCTCCCGGGTCGGCACACGCTTGTGCCAGCTGTTGTCGCGCTCCATGAACGGCACGCCCTTCCCTTTGACGGTCCGCGCCACGATCAGCGACGGTCGCGGGTCTCTTTTCGCCGCCTCCACCGCCGACAGGATCCGGGCGACGTCGTGACCGTCGATCTCCTGCGTGTGCCACCCGAAGGCCGCGAACTTCGCCGCGATCTCCCCCATGCCGCTGACGTCCTTCAACAATCCTCCGCTCTGGAAGCCGTTGTGGTCAACGAAGGCGATGAGGCGGCCGGCCTTCTGATTGGCCGCGACCTGGGCTCCTTCCCATACGATCCCTTCGTTGAGCTCGCCGTCACCCAGTACGACAAAGACGTGGTAGTCCAGGCCCTTCATCCGGCCGGCCAGCGCCATCCCGGTCCCGACAGCCAGCCCATGGCCCAGCGAGCCCGTCGTCATGTCGATGCCGGGCGTTTTTCCCAGCACCGGGTGGCCCTGGAGGATCGAGCCGAGGCTCCGCAGGGTGCGGAGGAGCGCGGGATCGAAGTAGCCGCGCCGCGCCAGCGCGGCGTAGACCACGGGGCAGGCGTGACCCTTGGACAGGATGAAGCGGTCGCGCTGCGGCCAGGCCGGATGCGCCGGGTCGATGCGCAGGACCTCGAAGTACAGGACAGCGACGATATCGGCTGCCGAGAGCGCAGGGCCCGGATGACCGTCCCCGGCCTGGTGCACCATGGTCAGCACGTCCTGGCGGAGAAGGTTGCCCGTTCGCGCGAGATCCCGGATGGTCGTGCTCATTTTTCGAGCACCACCATCGAGTGGCAGCGAAGCTGAGGGATGGTGATCCTGGCCTCGTCGCCGCTGCGGGAAAGCTGCAACGCCTGTCCCTCCGGCTGCAGCGTCGCTTTCTTAACGCTGCCGAGGCGAACCGTGAGCTGGAGGTCGCGCACCGGCAGGATCTCCTGGATCACGTGGCGGCTCTCGCAGCCGGGGCTGACTATGTCTCTGCCGTTCTCCGGCTGGAAGTTGACCAGGTGCACGACGACCTGCTTTCCGCCTTCGCGCTCGCAGGCGGTCATCTCCACGGACATCGGGGCGTTCAGCTCGAGCCCGGGCCGTCCGCTCATGACGTGGCGCACGGCGTCGGCCAGCAGCCACTTCAGCTCCGGAAAGCTCAACCGCAGGTAGTCTTTGTCGATGGCGGAAGCGAAGTAGATCGCCTTTCCTTTCCCATACCCGTTCAGCACGCAGGCCGGCCACCGGCTCGGCACTGCCGGCGGGTTGGCCATGATGTTCACGAAACGTTCACCGGTCGGTTCCGTATAGGGGAAGGCGACGCTGGCCAGCGCCTTGCCGCCCAGAAGATCGACCTTCTGCAGCGCGCCCCAGCTCGTCACAAGGCCGTCCCCGGGCAATCGCTTCGCGATCGGCGCGTCCGTGTCATAGCGGCTGTAGGCCCGGCTGTAGCTGCCCGTGGCTCCGACGTGTCTGACGCCCAGGACGTCGGCCAGGCGATAGTCCCGCAGCGGGTCCCCCTGCTCGTCGAGCAGCGACGTGCGGTCCGTGCAGACCAGGCCCCCGCCGCGGCGCACGTGCCCGCGCACGGCCTCAGCCTCCGCTTCGCTCATGCAGGCCGCGTTGGGGAGCACCAGCACGCGGCTGCCCTTGACGGCGGCCTCATCGAGTCGCGTGACGACGTTGTAGGGTATGTGCTCCTCGGTCAGCGCCCGGCAAACGCCGAAAAAGTTCGCGTCATACCGCTCGCCGGCGTCGGAGCGGCCGTGCCAGATGCGCGACTTCTCCGAGTAGAACACGGAGACATCGGCGAGGGGGACGCCCCCCAGCCAGGGCTCCCTGGTCTTGACCTCGGCAAAGACCTGCCGGACCCGGTCCCACATCGGCTTCTGCAGTGTGCCGTCGGCCCACATGATGTCGAAGAACTGCACGGCTCCGCCGTTGGCGATGACGCCAAAGGCATCGGCGCGCAGATGGTCCAGGCTCTTCATGTTGGGCGCGTCGTTGTGCGACCCCGGCCGCGTCACGATGCTGAGCTCCGGGACGTGCCGGCTCAGGGACGCCACCAGCCTGGTGCACACGTTCCGCCGCAGGTAGCCGGACCGGAAATAGACGTCGAGATACAGGTAGTCCGGCACCTGGGCGATGTCGAGCCCGCGCCCGTACGGCGACGCGCCGTTCATCAGCGGGTACTGCACGCTCGTCGTCAGGGCGGGGTTGACGGCCTTGACCGCATCGCAGGTTTCTTTGACGAAGGTGAAGTTGGAGTCGAGCCGGAACTGCACGAACCTGCGGAACAGCGGGTCGTCCCAGTCCTCCTTTTCCGGCGGCTCCGCGCCGTACTTCTCGCGGAACATCCGCCGGCAGCTCCCGCAGTAGCAGGGGCGCGGCTCGAAGAACGTCATGTCGAAGAAGATCCCGTCGAGGTCGTGCGTCGCCAGAAGCTGCCGGATCATGGCCTGCAGGTACTCCCGGTACGGGCTGTTCAGGCACACGACCTTGCCCCAGCTGCGCCCGATCCCGGAAACGGGCACACCCTGCGGGTCGACCTGCCGCCACTCCGGGTGCATGTCGTAGAGCGCCTTGTCGTAGACAGTGGAGAAGTAGGCGATCACGGGCTTGCCCTTGGCGTGGAAATGCCGGATCAGGGCGTCGAGCTGATCCACGCCCTTCAGGCGCGGGTGGTGCTCGCCCCACCCCACGTCGCAGAACCAGAAGCCGTTGTGCGTGCGGGAGGTGGCCAGCATCAGGTCGGGATCCGTGCTGTCGACGATGCGGATCAGCTCCCCGACGTCGTACCTTTCGAGAAAACGCGGGTCCCACGCCTCGTAGTGCTGGCTCACGTACAGCCGCGTGTAGGCGCCATCAACCCAGTTGCCGCTCACCATCTCTCACGCTCCTCCGGCTCCCTGTCGGCCGCTGTCAACGTCTGGTCGCTTCCGCCGCCGCCTTCAGCCTCGGGCCCACGGTCTCGGCTTCGGTGATCGCGGGAACGAACACGTTGGCGAGCTTCATGGTCTCGGGTCCGGTGTTCTTGATCTGATGCTTCTCCCCGGCCTCCATAAAGAGCACCATGTCCGGCTCGATCGCGGTCTCCTTGCCTTCGCAAACGGCAACGCCGCGCCCTGTGACGATGGTGATCAGCTCCGGCCGGTCGTGGATGTGGTAGTCCGTCTGCGATCCGGGATGGAGGATCGCCTGCACGAACGTCAGTTCCTTGACCCCGTGCTTGTCCGGCGCAAGGATCACCTTGATCTCGCGCCGGTACGGCGCGCCTATCAATACGCCCTTTTCTTCCCACGCCTTTACGACCTTCACGAGTTGCCTCCTTTTCGCAAGGCGCGGCAGACGGGTCCGCCCCGGCCGCGGCCCCGCGCGCTATTTCTCCAGCACGATCATCGAGTGACAGTCGAGCCGCGGGATCTTGACCTTGACCGCAGGCCCGTTCTTCGCAAACGCGAGCTCCCGCCCTTCCGGCTGCTGCGTCACTTTCTTGACACCGTCCATCCGGACCGTGAGCTCGAGATCGTAGACAGGGAGGATTTCCTGGATCTGGTGCCTGCTCGCCTGATCGCCCTCGACGATGTCCTTGCCATTTTCCGGCTGGAAGTTCACGAGGTGAGCGACGAGCTGCTTTCCGCCTTCGCGCTCGTAGGCCGTGAGCTCGACGCTCATCGGCGCGACCAGCGACAGCGCTGGCTCGCCTGACATGACCGAACGCACGGCGTCGGCGATGAGCCACTTGAGCTCGGGGAAGCTCAGCTTGAGGTAGTCCTTGTCGATCCCCGAGCCGAAGTAGACCGCCTTGCCGCGGCCGAACTTGTTGGCCACGCAGGCCGGCCACGGGCTCGCCACCGAGGGCGGGTTGGCCATGATGTTGACGAAGCGGTCGCCCGTGGGCTCGGTGTACGGGAACACCACGGTGGCGCGGGCCTCGCCCGTCGTGACCTCGACCTTCTGCACGGCGCCCCAGCTCGTGACCAGGCCGTCGGCGGGCAGGCGCCTCGCGATGTCGGCCGCCACGTCGTAGCGGCTGTACACGCGGGTGTAGGCGCCGGTGTCCCCGACGTGGCGCAGCCCAAAGACGTCGGCGAGCCGGTACTCCTCGAGCGGCGCGCCGCTCTCGTCCCAGAGCGAGGTCCTGTCGGTGCAGACGATCCCCCCGCCCCCGCGGACGTAGGCCCTCAGCGCCTCAGCCTCGGCCGCGCTCATGCAGGCCGCGTTCGGAAGGACAACCGCCTGGTAGCCTTTGAGCGAGGCCTCGTCCAGGCTCACGATGATGTTGTAGGGGATGTGCTCCTCGGTGAGGGCACGGCAGGCGCCGAAGAAGTTGGCGTCGTACCGCTCGGCGACGGCGGAGCGCCCGTACCAGATCCGCGACTTCTCCGAGTAGAAGACGGCCACGCTGCGCACGGGGTCGCCGCCCAGCCACGGCCGGCGCTGCGCGACCTCGTCCATCACCTTGCGGATGCGCTGCCACATCGCCTCGTGGATCGTGCCGTCGGCCCACATGATGTCGAAGTACATGATCGCCCCGCCGTTGGCGATCACGGTAAAGGCCTCGGCGCGCACGTGGTCCAGGCTCTTCATGTTCGGGGTGTCGTTGTGCGATCCCGGGCGCGTCATGATGCCGATCTCGGGGCGGTAGCGGCTCACCGCTGCGGTCGCCTTGGTGCAGACGCTCATCGGCAGGTAGCCCTGGCGAAAGTAGACGTCCGAGTAGCATGTAGTCCGGCGATCCGGCCCAGGGCCAGGCTCTGGCCCGGCAGCCGCTCGCTGCCTTTGAGCAGCACGTACTGGACCGCCGTGGCGACCTGGGGGTTGGCGGCCTTGACCGCCTCGTGGATCTCCCTTACGAACAGGGCGTTGGTGTCGAAGCGGAACTGGACGAACTTGCGGTACAGCGGATCGTCCCAGTTCTCGACCTCCGGCAGCTCGGCGTTGTACTTCTCACGGAACAGGCGCCGGCAGCTCCCGCAGTAGCAGGGCTTTGCCTCGAAGAAGACCATATCGAAGAAGATGCCGTCGAAGTCGCAGTGACGCGATGAGGTGCTGCGTCATCGCGATGAGGTATTCCTTGTAGGGGCTGTTCGGGCAGACGACCTTGCTCCAGCTGCCCCGCGCCTCGTTGATCGGCCGCCCCGACGGATCGACCTGCCTCCACTCCGGGTGCTCGTCGTAGAGAGCCTTGTCGTAGATCGTGGAGAAGTAGGCGACGACCGGCTTCTTCTTCCGCCGCGCCTGCGCCGATAGCTCCTTGAACTGGTCTATGCCCTTGAGCCTCTTGTGCTGGCCCCCCAGGCCCACGTCGGCGAACCAGAACCCGTTGTGCGTGCGCGCGGTGAGGATGTAGACGTCGGGGTCCATCTTGTCCCACGCCGCTTTGAACGACTCGAGGTCGTACTTCTCGAAGAACCTCGGGTCCCATTCCTCGTAGTGCTGACTCGTATAGAAGCGGTTGTATAACCCGCTGATCCACTCGGCTCTATCGGCTGGCACGTCGACTCTCCTTTTTCGTGCGTCGTTCGGGACGGATTTCGCTCGCGCTGCGAACAGGGTCCCGCCGCGAAGGTGCGGCGGGACCCATGGCTACGATGGGAAGCGCGTCAGTCCTTGATGGCCTTGAACCTCGCAAAGGCCGTGTTGGCGACCTCGAGCCACTTCTGGATGCCGAGGCGGTCGAGGTCCTTGACGTAGGCGTCCCAGACCGCGTCGTTGTTGATGTCGAGCGCGCCGGTGATGAACTTCATCTTGTACTGGTCCCAGGCGTTCCTGAGCTCGGTCTGAGTGATGGAGATCGAATCG
>CAVTHK010000015.1:0-139369 GCA_963734495.1 uncultured Spirochaetota bacterium | reverse complement strand
CGACGCGGGGCCCGTGGACCATGCTCGCGCCTCGCCGCACAAGCCTGCCCGCCCGCGGGGCAGGGGCAAGACAGACACTCAATGTCTGGTGACCACAGCGGAGGGGCCCCACCCGTTCCCATTCCGAACACGGAAGTTAAGCCCTCCAGCGCCGATGGTACTGGTCCATGACGGACCGGGAGAGTAGGTCGTCGCCAGACTTTTTTTTATCTCGACACCCGGAGATCAGATGGCGCTCACCAAAGCCGAGAAGACGCTTTTTGCCGGACTGTCGGTCAACTTCGTCGCCTTCGGGGCGTCGATGTTCCTGTTCGCGGCCGCGGGGCCCCGGGTCATCGAGGAGTACGGCTGGAGCATCACGGAGGCCGGCGTCGTCTTCGCGGCAGCCGCGATCGGCTACTTCCTCTCGACCTTCGCGTCCGGCCTGCTGCTGCATCGGCTCGGCCCCAAGGGAGTCCTCGCGGCGACGCTCCTGCTGCAGAGCGCGAGCTTCTTCTTCTTCGCCCGCTCGCCCTCGATCGTGCTGAACACGGCGCTCAACCTCGCGATCGGCCTCGGCCAGGGCGGCACCGAGGTCGTGTCCAACTACTCCGTGATCCGCCTCGAGCGGGACGGGCGCAGCCGGCTCATGAACCTGATGCACGCGTTCTTCTGCGTCGGCGGCATCATCGGCCCGCTCGGCGTCGCCGGCCTCCTGCAGTCGCGCGTCGGCTGGCGCGTCGTCTTCGTCGCGATGGGCGTGCTGCTCGCCCTGCTGGCGGTCGCCTTTGCCCTGATGCGCTTCGACTCGGTTCGCCCCGAAGCGAGCTCCGCCCGGGGCGAACGCCGCGAGAGGGCGGCGGCCGGTCGGCCCGGGCTGCTTTTTCTGTACGCATCCGCGATCCTCGTGTACGTCGGCATCGAGCTCAGCGTGTCGAACTGGTCGCCCCTGCTGTTCGTGCGGACGCTCGGCGCGTCGGCGGAGCAGGGGGCGTCGGTGCTGGCCGTGCTGTGGACCGGGCTGCTGGCCGGGAGGCTCGGGGTCTCGTTCCTCTACCGCGGGAGCAGGCAGCAGAGACCGCTGCTCCTCCTCGCCGCGGCCACCGTCGTCTTCCTCGCCGCGCTGCTGGCCGCCCCGTCCGTGCCGACGGCGCTGGCCGCCGTCCTGCTGCTCGGCCTCGGCCTCTCCGGCATCTACCCGCTCGTCATGACCATGGTCGGAAAGATGTTCGCCTCGCCCGCCGCGGTCGGCATCGTGACGACGGCGGGGGGCATCGGATCGTTCTCATTCCCGTTCGCGCTCGCCTGGATCGGGGACAGGTGGGGCCTCCGCAACGGCTTCTTCTTCGTGCTTGCGGTCTCGGGCGTCCTGCTGCTGAATGCCGCGGCGATCGCCGCGTCCGCCCGGAAGCTGGCTGCTTCCGCGCAGGGCTGACGGCAGCGGGGGCCGCGACCCGCGGCGGCAGCCGCGCCCTTGCGCGCGCGCCCCGAGCGGGATAGCCTTGCCCTCATGATGCAACGGTCACGCTTTCTCCCGGCTCTGCTCGCGGCGCTCACCGCCGCGTTGCCCGCGACTGCCGGCGGGCGCGCGGAGGCGCAGCCGCCCCAATCCGGCCAGGAGCCCCCGAGCGCGGATCTCCCGCTCTCCCGCGCGGTTCTCTTCTCCAGCGGCGTCACGTACTACGAGCGCGACGGCGAAGTCCACGGCAACCAGGACGCCGATTTCCTCTTTGCCGCATCGGACGTGAACGACCTGCTCAAGAGCATGGTGGTGCGGGACCTCGACGGCGGTGCCATCGCGGGCGTCCGGTACGCCTCGAAGGACCCGCTGGAAAAGTCGCTCAAAGGCTTCCCGATCGACCTCACGGAGGATCCCGGGCTCGCGGCGATCCTGACTCAGGCGCGCGGCGAGGGTGTCGAGGTCCACGCCCCCGACCGGCACAGCGGCACGATCGTGGGGGTCGAAGAGCGGCCGGAAGCCGAGGGGCGCACCGCGGCGTACCTGAACCTCCTCACGGAGACGGGGCTCACGAGCCTGCGGCTCTCTTCGGTCAGGTACCTGAGGTTCATCGACGAACGGCTCGAGCGCGACCTGCGGGATGCGCTTTCGCTTCTCGCGCAGAGCCACGACCGCGACAAGAGACGCGTGAGCGTGGCGTTCACGGGGCAGGGCAGGCGCAGGGTCCGCATGGGCTACCTGCTCGCCAGCCCCGTCTGGAAGACCAGCTACCGCCTGGTGCTCGGGGACCGGGCCGGCCAGGGCGGCGGCGCGGCGCAGCAGCCGCTGCTCCAGGGTTGGGGCATAATCGAGAACACCACTGACGAAGACTGGAAGGACGTCCGCATCAGCCTGATCGCGGGGCGCCCGATCTCCTTCATCATGGACCTGTATCAGCCGCTGTACGTCCCGCGGCCCGAAGTCAAGGCGCAAGGCTATGCGTCCGTCGAGCCGCAGAGCTACGAGCAGAACCTGGTGCCCCCCAAGGCGCTTGCCGCGCCGCGTGCGGCGCTGCCTCCCGCAGCCGGCGCCGCACGCTCATCCGCCGCCGCGGAGGCCATGGCCGCCCCCGCCCCCGAGGAGCGGTTCGATCTCTCTCAGGGTGTCCAGGCCGTTGCACAGGCGGGGGACGTCGGGAGCTTCTTCCAGTACGCGATCGACCGGCCCGTCACCCTTGCGCGTCACGAGTCGGCGATGCTTCCGATCGTCAACAAGCAGATCGAGGCGTCGCGCGTCACGATCTACAACCAGTCGGTCCTCGCGAAGCATCCTCTGCTCGGGGCAAAGCTGCGCAACACGGCCGGCGTCGACCTCATGGCCGGGCCCATCACGGTGTTCGACGGCGGCGTCTACGCCGGCGACGCGCAGATCGACGACCTCCCCGCGGGCGCGGAGCGCCTGATCAGCTTCGCCGTCGACCTTGCGACAGAGGTCGCGGCCGCCGAGCGCAGCGTGCCCGAGGACCTGCTCAGCGTCCGCATCCAGAGGGGCACCCTCATCGCGACGAGGCTGCAGCGCAAGGAGCGCGCGTACACCGTAAAGAGCACCTCGGCCGAGCCGCGCGACCTCCTGATCGAGCACCCCCTCGATCCGAACTGGGACCTCGTGTCGCCGGAGGCGCAGGAACGGACCCGCGACTCCTACCGCTTCGCCGTCCATCTGCCCGCGGCGGCCGGCGGCGCGGCCAGCGCATCGCTCACGGTGGCCCAGAAACGCACGGTAAGCCAGACCGTGCTGCTGAGCTCGGTAGCCGACGACACGATCGCCTTCTACCTCCAGGCGCGCGAAGTCAGCGGCAAGGTCAAGGACGCGCTCCGGACGCTCGCTGCGCGCAGGGCCGCGCTCGCGGACACCGTCGCACAGCGGCAGGACGAAGAGCGGAAACAGCAGCAGATCACCGCGGACCAGGCCCGCGTGCGCGAGAACATGGCCCGGCTCGACCGGGATTCCGCACTGTACAAGCGATATGTCGCGCAGCTCGACAGCCAGGAGAACGACCTTGCGCAGATGCGCGACCGCATCGACTCCCTCAGGCAGAAGGAGCTCGAGCAGCGCAAGGCCCTCGAGGACGCGATCCGGTCCATGGACGCCGAATAGGCGACGGCGTGCGACAGCGTGCGGCGGCGCGCCATACGCGCGCCCGCGCTTGTCAGCCGCGACCGGCGGTGAGAGAATGAACCCGCGGGTCGGACAGGACCCCGCAAGAAAAGCCGCCGGAGGCGGAACGGTGAAAAAGGAGTCGCCTGGCGGGGCTGCCGGTGCCGGCGGAGCGATCCGGTTCCTCCTCAACGATTCCGAGGTCGAGACCGAGCTGCCGCCGGGGACCACGGCCCTGGACTTCGTCCGCAATCACCGGCGCCTGCGGGGCACGAAAGAGGGCTGCCGCGAGGGCGAGTGCGGCGCCTGCACGGTGCTGGTCGGCCGCCTCGAGGCGGGCGGCGTGGTCTACCGGGCCGCCGCGTCGTGCCTCCTCCCGCTCGCTCAGCTTCACGGCGCGCACGTGCTCACCGTCGAGGGCCTCGGCACACGCCTCTCTCCCGTCCAGAAGGAGCTGTGCGCGCAGAACGCGATCCAGTGCGGCTTCTGCACGCCGGGCGTGGTCATGTCCCTCACCGGCTTCTTCAGCTCCAGCGCCGCGCTCTCCGAGCAGGACGCCGTGGACGCGCTCGACGGCAACATCTGCCGCTGCACCGGCTACGTGTCGATCCGGCGCGCCGCGCGCCTTCTCTCCGAGCGGTACCGCGGGCGGCTCGATCCGCGCCGCGGCCGCTGCGAGCAGCTCGTCGAGTGGGGCATCCTGCCGGCGTCGACCGGCCGCGCGGCATCGACGCTCGCGTCGCCTCGTTTTGCTGTCGGGGCCCGCGGCCCGGCTCGCAGCTCGACGCGCGGCTCCGTGCGTCGCCCGTCAGCCGGCCGCGTTCACGACGCACCCCTCGTGGGCGGGGCGACCGACCTCCTCGTCCAGGACGCGCCGGCCCTGGAGGCCGCGACAACCCTCCGTCTTGCCCGCGATCTGCCCGGTGCCCGCGGCATCCGCGCTCGACGGGGCGCCTCGTGATCGGCGCCGCGACTACGATCGAGGAGCTGCGCGTCTCGCCCGAGCTCGCGCCGCGCCCTCCCCGCGCTCGCGCAATCGCTGAGCGAGGACCTCAAGCTCGTCGCCTCGACCCCGCTCCGCAACCAGGCCACGGTCGCGGGGAACCTCGTCAACGCGTCGCCGATCGGCGACCTGTCGATCATGCTGCTCGCCCTCGACGCGCGACTCGCCCTGTCTTCCGGCCGCAGACGCAGGGAAGTTCCGCTGCGCGAGTTCTTCAAGGGCTATCGCGAAGTCGACCTGTCGCCGGGTGAAGCCGTCGAGGCTATTCTTCTTCCGATCCGCCCCCTGCGCTTCCACTTCGAGAAGGTCTCGCGCCGCCGCATCCTCGACATAGCCAGCGTGAACAGCGCTCTCTGTGTCGAAGGTGAAGGCAACCCGCCGGCGTCTGTCGCCCTGTCGGCCGGCGGCGTCGCCCCTGTGCCGCTGCTCCTGCAGGCCTTCGGCCGTCGCCTTTCCGGCAGCAGGGTCGACACCGTCGTCGCAGCCGGGGCGATCGCCGAGGCCCTGGCCGGCATCGCGCCCATCAGCGACGTACGCGGCAGCGCCGCCTACAAGCGCCTCGCGCTGCGCAACCTGATCGTCGCGCACCTCGCGGCTCTCTTTCCCGACACCGTCGACGCTGCGGCGCTGCTGGAGGCCTGCTCGTGAGCGTCGCCGACCATGACGCCCATGTCAGGGGGGCCTCGCTGTTCGTGGACGATCTGCCCGATCCCGAGGGTCTCCTGCACGCAGCCGTGCTCCCGTCTCCGGCCGCCCACGGCCGCATCGCGCGGCTGGACACGACCGAGGCGCGCTCCGCGCCCGGTGTCGTCGACGTGATCACGGCGGCCGAGATCCCCGGCGAGAACCAGGTCGGCTCCCTTTTCGACGACGAGCCACTGCTCGCCTCCGGCGAGGTCTGCTACGCCGGCGAGCCGGTCGCCCTGGTCGCGGCGGAAAGCGCCCGCGAGGCGCGCGCGGCCGTGGCGCGCATCGACCTCGGCATCGATCCGCTGCCCGCCGTCCTCGACCCGAGGGAGGCGCACGCCCGCGGGCTGCTGATCGGGCCGGAGCGCACGCTCGTCCTCGGCGACGTCGACGCGGCGTGGGCGTCGTGCGCCGCGGTCGTGTCGGGGCGCGTCGACAGCGGCGGCCAGGAGCACTTCTACCTGGAGACGCAGGCGGCGCTGGCGATCCCCGGCGAGGGGAGACACCTGCGCATCTGGTCGGCGACCCAGGCGCCCACGACGGTTCAGCGCGCCGTCGCCCGTCTCCTGGACGTCCCGATGAACCACGTCGAGGTCGAGACGGCGCGCCTCGGCGGCGGCTTCGGGGGCAAGGAGGACCAGGCGACGGCGTGGGCCGCGATGGCCGCGCTCGCCGCGGTCCGCACGGGACGGCCGGTCAAGCTCGTGCTCCGCAGGCACGAGGACATGCGCATGACCGGGAAGCGCCACCCGTATTCCACGGACTACCGGATGGGCGTGACCGCGGACGGCCGCATCCTCGCGTACGAGGTCACCTTCTACCAGAACGCCGGAGCGTGCGCGGACCTGAGCACCGCCATCCTCGAGCGCACGCTCTTTCACGCGACGGGCTCCTATTACGTGCCGAACGTCCGGATCAAGGCTGCGAGCTGCCGCACCAATCTCGTGCCGTTCACGGCGTTCCGCGGCTTCGGCGGGCCGCAGGCCATGTTCGCGGTCGAAGCGGCGATCGCCGCTGCCGCTGTCGCGACGGGGCGTGAGCGGCGCGAGATCCAGCAGCTGAACCTGCTCTCGGAGGGAGACCTCTTCCCCTACGGGATGGCCGCGGATGGCTGCCGCGCGCGGCGGTGCTGGTCCGAGGCGGATCGGGCCTACGGGTTCGCGGCCACGGCCGCGCGACAGACCGAGCACAACGCGGCGCACCCCCTGGTCAAGAAAGGCGCGGCGGTCATGCCGGTCTGCTTCGGGATCTCGTTTACCAGCACGACGCTCAACCAGGGGAGCGCGCTGGTCCACGTGTACACCGATGGGAGCATCGGGGTGAGCACGGGCGCGGTGGAGATGGGACAGGGCGTCAACGAGAAGATGCGGCGCATCGCGGCGCGCTCGTTCGGCGTCGAGCCGGCGCTCGTGCGTCTGGAGGCCACCAACACGACCAGGGTGGCCGACACCTCCGCCACGGCCGCGAGCTGCGGCGCGGACCTGAACGGCAAGGCGCTGGAGATGGCGTGCGACGCCATCCGCGGCCGCCTCGCGCAGGTGGCGGCTCACCGCTTCCAGGTGGAGGGCGCGCTGCGCCGCGAGGCGCGGGCGGGGCAAGACCCGTCGGCGGCCTCCATCGGCTTCGAAGGGGGAAGCGTGACGGTCTGCGGCCGCGCGACCGGCCTCCGCTGGGAGCGGCTCGTCTCGATCGCGTACGGCGAACGAGTGAGCCTCTCAGAGCACGCGCACTACGCCACGCCGGACATCTGGTTCGACAAGTCGGCCGGCAGGGGCAGGCCGTTCGCCTACCATGCCTACGGCACGGCCATCGTCGAGGTCACCCTGGACTGCCTGCGCGGCACCTACGCCGTCGACGCCGTGCGCTGCGTGCACGACGTGGGCTCGTCCCTGGCGCCCGAGGTCGACCGCGCCCAGATCGAGGGCGGGATCGTCCAGGGCCTCGGGTGGATGACCCTCGAGGAGCTGCTGTTCGACGGTCAGGGGCGCAACATCACGGAAACGACCAGCACGTACAAGGTCCCTGACCTCAAGTCGGCGCCGGGCGTCATCGACATCAGGCTCCTCGAGGGAGCCGACAACCCCCACGCCGTGCGCGGCTCCAAGGCCGTGGGCGAACCGCCGCTGATGTACGGCATCGCCGTCTACTTCGCGCTCCTGGAGGCTATGAGGAGCTACCGCCCGGATCGGCCCGCGTTTTTCGACGCGCCCCTCACGCCGGAGAAAGTGCTCCAGTTTCTGCACGGAAGCCGCGAGGGAGGGGCATTGACGGGAACCGACGCCTCGCGGCTGGAGCAGCACGCACGCCGCGCTCTCTCCGCCGCCGAAAGGTACCGGGACGACACCGCGGCTTCGTTGTCGGAGCTCGTCCGCGCTCGCTCGTTGAGCTGCGACGAGGGAGACGCGATCGAGGCGGCCCGGCGACAGATGGAGCGCGCGGGCTTCGAGACGGTCGCCGTCGACCCGCTCGGCAACCTCGTGGGACGCATCGGGAACGGTCCGCGCGCGCTGGCGGTCGACGGCCACATCGACACGGTCGACGTCGGCGAGCGGGCGAACTGGAGCTTCGATCCGTTCTGCGGCGAGATCCGCGACGGCTGGGTGCTCGGCCGGGGCGCCGTGGACCAGAAGGGCGGCGTCGCCGCCCTGATCGCCGCGGGCAGAATCCTGCGCGAGATCGGCGTCCCCGAAGCGCTCACGCTGCTCGCGACCGCTACGGTGATGGAAGAGGACTGCGACGGGCTCTGCTGGAAGTACCTGATCGAGGAGCGAGGCCTGCGGCCCGATCTCGTCGTCTGCACCGAACCGACCGGCCTCGGCCTCTACCGCGGCCACAGGGGCCGCATGGAGATCGAGGTGTCCTTTCGCGGCCTCTCGGCCCACGGCTCAGCGCCCGAGCGCGGACGCAATGCCATCTACCCCGCGGCCCGGGCCTGCCTCGCGGTCGAGCAGCTCAACGAGCGGCTCGGCAGCGACCCGTTCCTCGGCAAGGGGTCGGTGACGATCTCGCAGTTCGCCTCCGGCAGCCCATCGCTGTGCGCGGTCGCCGATTCCGCGCGCATCCATCTCGACCGCAGGCTGACGGGCGGCGAGACGCGCGAGAGCGCGGTCCGCGAGGTGGAGGCGATCGCGGGCCCCCTGGGCGGCAGCACGGAGGTCCTGCGCTACGAGGCGCGCTCGCACACGGGCATGACCTACGGCATGGAGAAGTACTACCCGACGTGGCAACTCCCGGCCGATCATCCCGCCGTCGTCACGGCGCTCGCGCGCGTGGCGCGCGCTCTTCCGGGAGGGAGCCGCGCATCGGCCGGTGGACCTTCTCCACAAACTGCGTGACCATTCAGGGGATGCACGGCATCCCGACCATCGGGCTCGGTCCCGGCGACGAAGCACTGGCCCACGCGCCGGACGAGCGCGTCGCGCTCGACGAGCTGGTCAAGGCGTCGGCCTTCTACGCGACGATGGCCTGGGCGTTTGCGGAGAGCGGTTAGGGCGGGCGAAGGAGCCCCCGGGGACAGGGGCCAGGACCGGGCCCCCTAGAGGGGGCTTGGGACCTGGGGAGCCCCTCGAGGGCTCGGGGCTTGGGACCTGGCGAACCCCTCGAGGACTCGGGGTCTACGAGACGCCAGGAGGGCCCCTCGAGGGCTCGGGGCTTGGGATCCGGCGAAGACGCCAAGTCATGGGAGGCAGCATGAGCAGGGGGCTGAACGGCAGGCACTTCATCTCCACCCAGGACTGGGACCGGCGCGAGCTCGACGCGACGTTCGACACCGCTTTCGACCTCAAGCGCCGGTTCGCCCTCGGGGAGCCCCATCGCCTGCTCGCCGACAAGACGCTGTTCATGATCTTCTTCGAGCAGAGCACGCGCACCCGCAACTCGATGGAAGCGGGCATGACCCAGCTCGGCGGGCACGCGCACGACCTCACGCCCGACAAGATGCAGCTCTCCCACGGCGAGTCGGCGAAGGACACGGCCATCATCCTCTCCCGCATGGGCCACGGCATCGCCTGCCGCAACTGCTTCTACGGGACCGGCAACGCCTACCTTCGCGAGCTGGCTCTCCATTCCAGGGCGCCGGTGATGTCGCTGCAGGACGACATCTACCACCCGTTCCAGGGGCTGGCCGACCTGATGACGCTCTTCGAGCACTTCGGCCGCGATCTGCGGGGGCTCAAGGTCACCATCGCGTGGGCCTACGCGAAGAGCCACGCCAAGCCGCTCTCGGTCCCGCAGGAGCAGATCCTGCTGTTCCCCAGGTACGGGATCGACGTGACCGTGGCGAACCCCCGCGAGTTCCCGCTGAGCGGCGCCGATCGTGGAGACCGCCCGCGCGAACGCTGCCGGGAGCGGGGCGGGCCTTCGCTTCGTCGACGACATGGACGAGGCGGTCGCCGGCGCGCAGGTCGTGATCCCCAAGAACTGGGGCGGCTTCGGAGCGTGGCAGCCTTCGGAGTACCTCGCGAACGAAGAACAGGCGAAGCGCTCGATGAGCGCCGCGCTCGAGAAGCACCGCGACTGGATCTTCGACAGGCGGCGGGTCGGCCTGGCGGCGAAGGGCGTCAAGCTGATGCACGCCCTGCCGGCGGACCGGGGCCGGGAGGTGACCGACGACGTGATCGACGACGAGACCGTCTCGATCGTCTACGACGAGGCCGAGAACCGGCTCCACACCGCCAAGGCGGTCATGGCGCTGACGATGGCGGGGAGATAAGGCCGGCATGGGTGAGCGCCTCCGACCCGACGGGCCTCGAGCGCCTCGCACGGCTGCTCGAGGCCGAGCTCCGGGGGCAGCCGGACGCCGCCCCTCTGGGTCTGAGCCGGGCGCTCTTCTTTGCCCCCGACCCGGGCGACCCCTTCAGTCTCTCCGCGCCCGGCGGGTCCCTCGAGACGCCGATCGGCGTCGCCGCGGGCCCGCACACGCAGATGGCGCAGAACATCGTCGCGGCCTGGCTCATGGGCGCCCGCACGATCGAGCTCAAGACGGTGCAGGCCCGGGACGACATCCGCGTGACCCGGCCCTGCATCGCTGCCGAGGACGAGGGCTACAACTGCGAGTGGTCGCAGGAGCTGCCGCTCGAGGAGTCGCTGCGGCAGTACGCGGACGCCTGGCTGCTCGTCCACGTCCTGCGCGCGGCGCTCGGCCACGCCGGGCCGGGGCCCGGCGCTGCCTTCACCATGAGCGTCGGCTACGATCTCCGCGGCATCCTCTCGCCGGGCATGCAGCGCTTTCTCGACGGCATGGCGGATTCCTCGCGGCACCTCGAGGCCGCGGCGGCCTCGGCGGCGGGCGTCTTCCCTGAGGCCCGGGGCCTCGACGTCTCCTCCCGCATCTCCCGTTCGGTGACGCTCTCCACGATGCACGGCTGCCCGCCGCAGGAGATCGAGCGCATCGCGGCGTACCTGATCGAGGAGCGGGGGCTCGACACCTCCATCAAGCTCAACCCCACCTTGCTCGGCCCGGCGGAGGTGCGCCGGATCCTCAACGACGTGCTCGGCTACGAGGCTCGCGTGCCCGGGGAGGCCTTCGCTCACGACCTGGAGTACGGCCCCGCCCTGGGCCTGATCGAAGCCCTGCGCGCTCGGGCGGCGCGCCGGGGAGTGCGCTTCGGGCTCAAGCTCACGAACACGCTCGAGACCGAGAACACTCTCGGGCAGCTCCCCGCCGGCGAGCGCACGGTGTACATGAGCGGCCGCGCTCTCCATCCCCTCGCCGTGCACCTGGCGCTGCGGCTGCAGCGGGACTTCGGCGGTGCGCTCGACATATCGTTCTCCGCGGGCGCCGACTGCTGGAGCGCCCCCGACCTGATCGCGTGCGGCTTCGCCCCGGTGACCGTCTGCACGGACCTGCTCAAGCCCGGCGGCTGCGCCAGGCTGCCGCAGTACCTCGAGGAGCTGCGTAGCCGCATGGCCGCGGCCGGCGCGTCGAGCCTCGAGCAGTGGGTCCAGCGCTATCCCGCCCGGGCCAGGGGGCGCAGGCCGAAAGACGCCGCGCTGCCGCAACCTCGAGCGCTACGCCGAGCAGGTGCTGGCGGACCGCGCGTGGCACAAAGGCGCGCGCGAGTTCGGCCAGACGCTCAAGACCGGGCGCCCGCTCGCGGCGTTCGACTGCGTTCGTGCGCCCTGCGAAGAGACCTGTCCCGCGGGCCAGGACGTGAGCGAGTACATGCACCACACCGCCCGGCACGACCCCGGGCGCGCTCTTGCCACGATCCTCCGGACCAACCCCTTCCCGCGGGTCACCGGCAGGATCTGCGACCACCTCTGCCAGTTCCGCTGCACGCGTCTCGCCTACGACGATCCGCTGCGGATCCGCGCAGTCAAGCGCTTCGCCGTGGAGCACGGGAGGACCGCCGTCCCGGGACCGCAGGGGCTGCCCGCGGGCGGGCTGCCGCAGTCGCCCTTGGCCGCGCCTCGGGTCGCCGTCATCGGCGCCGGGCCGTCGGGGCTCGCCTGCGCCGCGCTCCTTGCGCAGTCTGGAGTCGGCGTCGAGGTCTTCGACACCGCGGACCGGCCGGGTGGCCTGCTGCGCCGGGTGATCCCCCTGTTCCGGCTCCCTGACGCTGAAATCGGCGAAGACATCGCCGCGATCGTCTCCCTCGGTGTGCCGATCCGCTCGTCCGTGACCGTCGACCGCGAGCTCTTCGAGAAGGTGCGGGCGGGCTACGACGCGGTGTACGTCGCGGTCGGCGCGCGACGGGACAGGCGGCTCGGCGTCGCGGGCGAGGACGCGCCCGGCGTCTGGGGGGCCCTCGATTTCCTCGGCCGCTGCCGCAGCGGCGAGCCCGTACGGGTCGGAGCGCGCGTCGCAGTGATCGGCGGCGGCAACAGCGCCGTGGACGCGGCCCGCGTGGCGCTCCGGCTCGCCGGGCCGTCCGGCAGCGTGGTCCTCCTCTACCGCAGGAGCAGGCGCGAGATGCCGGCCGACCACGAGGAGCTGGCGGCGGTGCTGGCCGAGGGCGCGTCTATCCGCGAGCACGTGGCGCCGACCGCGCTCCACGCGCACGGCGGGGGCGTGCTCGTGACCCTGCAGCGGACGAGGCCGGGCGCGCCCGGCAGCGATGGCAGACCAGTGCCCGTCCCGGTGCCGGGAAGCGAAACCACCGCCGTGTTCGACACCGTGATCGCCGCGGTCGGGCAGGAGCCTGTCCTCGATTTCCTCGACGCCGAAGACCTGCGCATCGATCGCGCCGCCGGCTCGACCCGCGATCCGCGCATCCTGGTGGGCGGCGACGCGCTTCGGGGGCCGGCCAGCGTCATCCGCGCCATCGCCGACGGCCGGCGCGCCGCCCGCGAGATCCTGCGGGCCATCGGCGTCCCGCCCGGCCCCGATTCGGACCAGGGGCGCGCGCGCAACAGGGCCGCCGAGCTGCCGTCCATCGCGGAGCATCAGCGCCGCGCGGCCCGCCGCGCGCCTGCGGTCGTCCCCGCGGCCCCCGACGGGTCGTACGACGCGGACGAGGCGGCGGCCGAAGCCTCGCGCTGCCTCGCGTGCGACGAGATCTGCAACCTCTGCGTCTCCGTGTGCCCGAACCGGGCGAACGTCTTCTGGAAGAGCGGACCGTGGAGAGCGGACCGCGCACGATGCGGATCCAGAGCGCGTCTCCGGGAAGCGACGGGTCGCCGGTCATCCGCGACGAGGGGCTGTGGCGGGTGAGCCAGCGCGTTCAGGTGGCCAACATCGTCGACTGGTGCAACGAGTGCGGCAACTGCACGGCCTTCTGCCCGACGAGCGGATCGCCGTACAGGGACAAGCCCCGCCTCTGTCTCTCGGATGAGAGCTTCGCCGGCGAAGAGGGCGTCTACCGGCTCGTGGAAACCAGCGGCGGGATCGGGATCAGGAGCCGCCTTGGCGGCGTCGAGTCACGCCTCATGCCCGTCGATGGGGAATGGGTTTATGAAGAAGGCAGGCTCTCGGCGCGCCTCGACCCGGACACGCTCGCGATCCGCACCGTCAGCCTCGCGGGGGAAGCCTGGAGCAACCGGCAGGCAGCCGCGATGGCTGTCCTTGCGTCCGGCCTGGGCTCCACGCCCCTTGGCCGCTGGATGGCGGGGGGATAGCGCGGTGTGCCGCTTCGTACTGAACCGTTTCCGTGTCGCCGAGCCGCGCCGGGAGGGCGGCGATTGCGAATTTCGCAATGAGAGCGGCGCGCTCGAATTCCACAGGACGCTCGGGGGCTACGCGCCGACGCCCCTCGTCGAGCTCCCCGAGGCCGCCGGGGAGCTCGGCGTCGGCGCGCTCTTCGTGAAGGACGAGTCCCGCCGCTTCGGGCTCAAGGCGTTCAAAGCGCTCGGAGCCAGCTACGCGGTGCACCGCTGGCTCGAGCAGAACGCCGGCGCCGCGGCCGGCCGCCTCACGTTCTGCGCGGCCACCGACGGCAACCACGGCCGCGCCGTGGCCTGGACCGCGCGTCGCCTCGGCCACGCGGCGGTGATCTACATGCCCGGCGGATTCGGCGCCGGCGCGCGTCGCGGACATCCGGGCCGAGGGCGCACGCGTCGTGCTCGTCGAAGGCACGTTCGACGACTGCGTCCGCCGCTGCGCCGGCGACGCACAGGCGCTCGGCATGCAGGCCGTCTCGGACACTGCCTATCCCGGCTACGTCGACATCCCGCGCTGGATCCTGCTGGGCTACCAGACGCTGTTCCGCGAGATGGAGGGCTCGCTCCACCAGCCTGCCCCCTCCGGGCCGCGCGTCGACGTGGTCGTCCTGCAGGCCGGCGTGGGCGGTCTCGCGGCCGCCGGAGCTGCCTACTACGCGCGCCGCTACGGCGGCTCGCGGCCGCGCCTCGTGTGCGTGGAGCCGCTGGAGGCCGCCTGCTGCCTCGAGTCGGCGGAGGCGGGCGAGCGGAGGCCGGCGAGCGGGAGCCAGCGCACGATCATGGCGGGCCTGAGCTGCGGCGAGGTCTCGCCCGTGGCGTGGCCGATCCTGCGCGACGCCGTCGACCTGTTCGTGGCCGTGAGCGACGCATACGCGGAAGAGGCCATGCGCCTGTACGCGCGCGAGGGGATCGTCTCGGGGGAATCGGGGGCCGCCGGACTGGCGGCGCTGCTCGCGCTGGCGCGCAGCCCCGGCCTCCGCGACGCGACCCGCGCGCTGCGGCTCGGCAGCCGGACACGAGTCCTGGCGCTCAATACCGAGGGCGACACGGACCCGCAGGGTTACCGCCGCATCGTCGGCCGGGGCTCTCTCGAAGTCTCGCAGTCAGGAGGGTCCCGGTGACGGTGTTCGTGCTCAACGGCGAGACCCGCGGGTGCGAGGGCGAAGGGTCGCTCCTGGATGCCCTGCGCGGCACCCT
Source organism: uncultured Spirochaetota bacterium (assembly GCA_963734495.1). Taxonomy (GTDB): domain Bacteria; phylum Spirochaetota; class Spirochaetia; order SZUA-6; family CAVTHK01; genus CAVTHK01. Next base: position 124,808 of record CAVTHK010000015.1, on the reverse strand, counting down.
CGGCGTCACGACCGTGAAGGACGGCTGCTCCGGCGAGGGCACCTGCGGAGCCTGCCTCGTCGAGATCGACGGCAAGCCGGCGCTGGCCTGCCGGACGCCGCTCTCCCGGGTCTCGGGCGCGTCCGTGCGGACGCTCGACGGCTTCCCCGCACGCGTACGGGAGGCGCTCGGCCGTGCCTTTGTCGAAGGCGGAGCCTCGCAGTGCGGCTTCTGCACGCCGGGGATGATCACGCGCGCGGCGATTGTTCTCGCCGCAGACCCTGAGCCCACCGCGCGAGCGGATCGTCCGCGCCCTGCGGCCGCATCTCTGCCGCTGCACGGGCTACGTCAAGATCGTCGAGGCGATCGAGCGAGCGGCGCGCGACCTGCGGGGCGCCGCGGGGGCGTCGGCAGGGGCATCGGCAGCGACGCCCCGCGGCGGCGGCCGGGTAGGGGAGCCGCTGCCCCGCCCCGGCGGGCTCGAGCGCGCCCTGGGCCGCGCCGCATTCGTCGACGACCTGCGCTTCGACGGCCTGCTCTTCGGGGCGGTGCGCCTCAGCGACCACCCCAGGGCGCGCGTGCTCCGCATCGACACGGCCGCCGCCGCGGCCGCCGCGGGCGTGCTGCGCGTCGTGACCGCCCGCGATGTGCCCGGCGAGCGCGGCCACGGCCTCGTCTTCCGCGACTGGCCGCTGCTGGTCGCCGAAGGCGAGACGACGCGCGCCGTAGGCGACGTGCTGGCGGTGGTGGTGGCGGCCACGGCGGAGCAGGCGCGGGCCGCGGCCGGCCGCGTTCTCGTGCGGTACGAGCCGCTGGAGCCGGTCACCGACCCGGTGGCCGCGCTCGCGCCCGGCGCGCCGCGCGTGCACGAGCCGGGGAACCTGCTGGAAACCTGCGTGGTCCGCCGCGGCGGCTCCGTCGAGCAGGCCCTGGCTGCCTCCGCATCCCGCTTCGGCGGCCTGTTCCGCACGCAGCGCGTCGAGCACGCCTTTCTTGAAACCGAGGCCGCGGTCGCCCTCCCCGAAGGGGCCGGCGTGCGGGTGTACTCCGCGGGGCAGGGCATCTACGACGACCGCCGCCAGATCGCCGCGATCCTCGGCATCCCGGAGGCGGAGGTGCGGGTGACGCGCGTGCCCGCCGGCGGCGGATTCGGAGGCAAGGAGGACCTGAGCGTGCAGGGGCACGCCGCGCTCTGTGCGCCTGGCTCCTGCGCCGGCCCGTCAAGGTGCGTCTGTCCCGAAGTGAGTCGATCCGCGTCCACCCCAAGCGCCACCCGATGACGATCGAGATGGAGGTCGGGTGCGACAGCCGCGGACTGCTCACGGCGGTGCGCGCCCGCATCGTGGGCGACAACGGCGCCTACGCCTCCGTGGGCACCAAGGTGCTCGAGCGGGCCGCCGGGCACGCGACCGGCGCGTACTACGTCCCCTGCGTCGACGTCGAGGCGCGCACGGTCTACACCAACAACGTGCCCTGCGGCGCCATGCGCGGCTTCGGCGTGCCGCAGGTGACCTTCGCCCTCGAGAGCTGCATCGACGAGCTGTGCCGCATGGGCGCCTTCGACCCGTGGCAGATGCGCTACGACAACGCGCTCGCCGCCGGCCGCGCCACCGCCACGGGCCAGGTGCTCGGCGACGAAGCCGGAGTCCGCGCCACGCTGCTCGCGGTCCGTGACGACTACGCGCGCGCGCGATTCGCGGGTCTCGCCTGCGGCCTGAAGAACACGGGCATCGGCAACGGCGTCACCGACGAAGGCGACGCCCTCATCGAGGTGGTCTCCGCGGACCACGTCGTCCTCGGCCACGGGTGGACCGAGATGGGGCAGGGCGTCGACACGATCGCGGTCCAGGCGCTCTGCGAAGAGACGGGCCTCGACCCCCGGCTGGTCGAGGTGCGGGTCCGCACGGACGACGGCGCGCGAGGCGGGATGACCACGGCGAGCCGCGCGAGCGCGATCGTCGGCAACGCGATCATCGCGGCCGCGGCAGCCTTCAACAAAGACCTGAAAGCGCACGGCCTCGCCGCCCTCGCCGGCCGGACCTACCGGGGCCGATGGGCGTGCGACTGGACCACGGCGCCGGGGGCGACCGGCAGGCCGATCACCCACTTCTCCTACGGCTATGCCACGCAGCTCGTGGAGCTCGGCTCCGAGGGCCGCGTCGCGCGCGTCGTCGCCGCGCACGACGCCGGCCGCGTCCTGAACCCCCTGCTCTTCGAAGGGCAGATGCAGGGCGCGGTCGTCATGGGCCTGGGCTATGCTCTGTCCGAGGAGCTGCCCCAGTCGGGGGGCAGGCTCAAGAGCGACAAGCTGCGCGACTGCGGGCTGCTGCGCGCCGACGCCGTGCCCGAGATCGTCGTCCGCGGAGTCGAAGTGCCGGACCCGGTGGGGCCCTACGGGGCCAAGGGTGTGGGCGAGATCGGCATGGTGCCCACGGCCGCCGCGGTGGCGAACGCCTTGTGCCGGTTCGACGGCAGGCGGCGTTTTGCGCTGCCTCTCGAGCCGCCCGTGGCGCGGCCGGGCTGATCGGAGAGAGCTATGGCTGTCTATCTGCGCAACGCGCTTCTTCTCGACTGGCTGACCCTCGGGCTGCGCTCCTGCCACCTGCGGGTCGTGCCGGGCGAGCCTCCCGAGCCGGTCGAGAGCCTGCCGCGCGAGCCCGCGGCGGGCGACGAGGTCATCGAGTGCGGCGGCAGGCTCGTCACGCGCAGCTTTGCCTGCGGCCATCATCACGCCTACTCCGCGCTGGCCCTCGGCATGCCGCCGCCGGCGGCCGCGCCCGCGAACTTCGGCGAGATCCTCGAGCGCGTCTGGTGGCGACTCGACCGCTGGCTCGACCGGCCGATGATCGAGGCGAGCGCCCTGGCGACGGCCGTCGACGCGGTGAGGTGCGGTGTCACCTTCATCATAGACCATCACTCGTCGCCGTCCGCGATCGAAGGCTCGCTCGAGACCCTGCGCGCGGCCTTCGACCGCGTCGGCATCACGTGCCTGCCCTGCTACGAGATGTCGGACCGCGACGGTCCGCGCGCGAGCGAGGAGGGCGTGGAGGAGACGCGCCGCTACCTGGAGTCGGGACGGCAGGGCCTCGTCGGGCTGCACGCCTCCTTCACGGTGGGCGACGAGCTGCTGAAGCGCGCCGTGGACCTGGCGGAGACCTTCTCCACCGGCGTGCACATGCACGTGGCCGAGGACCCCGTCGACTGGGCCGATACGCAGGTGCGCTACGGCTGCGGCGTGGTCGAGCGCCTGAACCAGGCGGGGGTTCTCGCGAGCGGCAAGACCATACTCGCCCACTGCCTTCACCTGCACGAGTTCGAGACGGGCGCTCATCGCCCGCTCTCCCGCATGGGTGGCCCAGAATGCGGAGAGCAATCTCAACAACGCCGTGGGCATGCCGAGGGCCGCCGGGCTCGGGGAGCGCATCTTCCTCGGCACCGACGGGCTGCACAGCGACATGCTGCGCGCCGCGCAGTTCACCTGGCTCGCCGCGCAGCTTTCCGATCGTCCGGCTCCCGCCGTGGTCTACCGCCGCCTGCGCGCCGTTCACCTGTACTCTCGAAGCCAACGGATTCGAAGGGCGACGGGGAGGACAACCTCGTCGTGCTCGACTACCCGACTCGCACGGAGATCACCGAGGAGAACGTATTGTCTCATTTCATATACGGGCTGAGATCGAGTCACGTCGTTTCGGTGATCGCCCGAGGCCGTGTCGTCCTGCGGGATCGCAGGATCGTGACCGTGGACGAGAGCGAGATCCACGCGGTGGCGCGCGCCGAGGCGCGGAGGCTCTGGGAAGCCTTGAAGCGGGGCACGTGATGGACCTGGTCGACAGAATCGTGGACGAAGAGGTGGTCAAGAAGGTCGCCCGCCGCTTTCGCGAGCGCGGCATTCTGCTCCCTACGTTTGCGGAGCAGCGCGATCCCGGGCTGATCGCGGCGTCCATCCGCCGTCGGCTCGCGGGCATCGGCCTGTGGGACCTTCACCCTCTGAACCTCTTCCGCATCAACTGGCACAACGACCCCGTCGAGCGCGGGGGCGGCTTCGGACCCGTCAACACGATCGAGGTGCCGCGGGAGCTCACCGGGGTGCAAGCCTCCGATCGTGGCTCTCGTCGGCAAGTTCTTCCCCACGGGCGCGCACAAAGTCGGGGCCGCCTACGGCTGCCTCGTCCCGCGCATCGTGACGGGCACCTTCGATCCCTCGCGCCAGAAGGCGGTCTGGCCGTCGACGGGCAATTTCTGCCGCGGCGGCGCCTTCGATTCCCACCTCATGGGCTGCACGGCCGTGGCCATCCTGCCGGAAGAGATGAGCCGGGAGCGCTTCGAGTGGCTGCGCCGGATCGGGTCCGAAGTGATCACGACGCCGGGCGGCGAATCCAACGTCAAGGAGATCTACGACAAGTGCCGGCGAGATCCGGGAGACCGAGCCGGACGCCGTGATCTTCAACCAGTTCGAGGAGCTCGGCAACGCGGCCTGGCACTACACGGTGACGGGCCGTGCCGTGGAGGAGGCGTTCGAGGCGTGGCTGCTGCGAGGCCCGGGGCGCGGCTCGCAGCGTGGGTCTCCGCCACCGGTTCCGCGGGCACGATCGCCGCCGGCGACTACCTCAAGCGCGTCTTCCCGCGGACGCGCGTGGTCGCCGTGGAGGCGCTGCAGTGCCCGACGCTGCTCGCGGCGGGCCACGGGGAGCACCGCATCGAGGGCATCGGCGACAAGCACGTGCCGTGGATCCACAACGTCCGCGGCACCGACGTCGTGGCGGCGATCGACGACGAGGACTGCCTGCGCGTGTTCCGCCTCTTCAACGAGCCCGAGGGCCGCCGGATCCTCGAGAGCCTGTGCGCCGGGCCGATGCCCGACCTGGGCCTCCTCGGCATCTCCGGGATCGCGAACCTGCTCGCCGCCGTCAAGGTGGCGCGGCACTTCGAGCTCATCGGAGCGCGACGTCGTCTTCACCGTCGCCACGGACTCGGCGGACCTGTACCAGTCGCGGCTTTCGGAGATGACCGAGGCGCGCGGCGCCTACAGCAGGGGTCAGGCGGAGCGGGACCTGGACCGGTGCCTGCACGGGCAGCGCGACGACCACGTGGAGGAGCTCTCGTACCTCGGCCGCAAAAGGATCCACAACCTCAAGTACTTCACGTGGGTGGAGCAGCAGGGCAGGAGCGCGGAGGACCTCGACAGCCTCTGGTACGACGAGGACCTCTGGGACCGCATCTTCGACACATTGCCGGCGACGTGGGACGAGCTGATCAGGAGCTTCAACGACCGCGTCGGCCTCGCCGCGGAAGCCTGATGCTGCTCATCCGGGGCGGCAGGGTCGTCAACGCTGAAGGCTCCCTGCGGGCCGACGTGCTCCTCGACGGCGAGCGCGTCGCGGCCGTGGGGCCGCGGCTCGCCGCGCCGGGCGCGCTCACGCTCGACGCCGCCGGCCGGCTCGTCCTGCCGGGCGCGATCGACCCGCACGTGCACATGGCGCTGCCGGCCGGGGGAGGGCCTCGCCTCGAGCGACGACTTCGTTTCCGGCAGCCGCGCCGCGCTCGCCGGCGGAACGACCACGCTGATCGACTTCGCCACGCCGGCGCCCGGCGAGAGCCTGCGGGCCGCGGTCGAGGCGCGCATGGCCGCGGCCGCGCCGGCTCTCTGCGACTGGTCGCTGCACCCCAGCGTGACGTCGTGGCGCGACGACACGGCAGGCGACATGGCCTGGTGCGTGGAGCGGGGCCTTCCTTCGTTCAAAGTCTATCTGGCCTACCAGGAGCGCGGCCTGGGCCTCCGCGACCGCGACCTGCTTCGCGTCCTTTCCGCCGCCGCTGCCGCGGGCGCCCTCGTGCTCGCGCACTGCGAGAACGGCGACGCCGTCTCGTTCCTGACGCAGCGGCTCCTGGCCGGCGGCCGGCGCGCCGCGCGCTTCCACCCCCTCTCCAGGCCGCCGGAGGTCGAGGCCGAGGCCGTCGAGCGCGCCCTGATCCTCGCGGCCGACTCGCGGCTGCGCCCTGTACGTGGTGCACGTCTCGACGGCCGAGGCGGCGGAGGCGATCCGCCGGGCACGCCTCTCGGGGCGCGCGGCGTTCGCCGAAGCCTGCCCGCATCACCTGCTGCTCGACGACGGCTGCTACGAGCGGCGAGGACGCGGCCGACTTTGTGATGAGCCCTCCGCTGCGGCCGCCGTCGCATCCTCCCGAGCTGTGGCGCGCGCTGGCGGATGGCACCCTCGACGCGGTTTCGACGGATCACTGCCCCTTTATGCGGAAGGATCGCCTCGGCGGGCTCGACGACTTCTCGCGCATCCCCAACGGGGTCGCGGGGGTGGAGCACAGGCTCGCGCTTCTCTGGACGCACGGGGTCCTCGCCGGCCGGATCAGCGAAAACCGCTTCGTCCAGCTCGTCTCCACGGGGCCTGCGAGGATTTTCGGGCTCGCCCCCGCCAAGGGCGCGATCGAGGCAGGCGCGGACGCGGACCTCGTGATCTGGGACCCCGACCGCGAGTGGGAGATCCGGGCCGCGACGCAGAGTGTCGCGGTGCGACACGAGCGTCTACGAGGGGTTCCGCGTCCGGGGCCGCGCCGAGACGGTGCTCCTCCGCGGCCGCGTCGTGGTAGAGGGGGGCGAGGTTTGCGGCCGCGAGGAGAGCGGCCGCTTCGTGGCCCGGCGCGGGCTGCCCGTCGCCGCCCGAGGCGGACGCCCCGACAGCCGCCTCGCCGGGCGTTGACGCCGCCCGCGGCCGTGGATAGCATCGCGCCATGACGCGCAAACAGGCCTTTGCCTCCCTGTACACGCACGGATTCATCCGCGCGGCGGTCTGCGTCCCCGAGGTGCGCGTCGCGTCGCCCGCGCGCAACGCGGAGCACGTGATCGCGCTCGCCCGCGGCGCCTCGCAGGCCGGCGCGGCGATCGCTCTCTTCCCCGAGCTCTGCCTGTCCGCATACTCCAACGAGGACCTGTTCCACCAGGAGGCGCTGCTCGCCGCGTCGCTCGACGCGCTGCGCGCCGTCGTGGACGAGAGCCGCTCCCTGACGCCCGCGCTGGTGGTCGGGCGTCCCGCTGGTGTTCGAGAGCCGCCTCTTCAACTGCGGCGTCGCCGTGCTATCGCGGCCGCATCCTCGGCGTCGTGCCCAAGACCTACCTGCCGAACTACCGCGAGTTCTACGAGAAGCGCCAGTTCCAGCCGGCGGCCGCGCTCGTTTCGCGCGAGGTCGACCTGCTCGGACAGCGGGTGAGCGCCGGCAACGACCTGGTGTTCCGCAGCGAAGCGGATCCGCGCTTCGCCTTCGCCCTGGAGATCTGCGAGGACCTCTGGGTGCCCATCCCGCCCAGCACCTACGCGGCGATGGCGGGCGCCACGATCATCGCCAACCTCTCGGCCAGCAACATCACCATCGGCAAGGCGGACTACCGCAAGGAGCTCGCCGGCGCGCAGTCGGGCAAGTGCATCGCCGCCTACCTCTATTCGGCCGCGGGCTCGGGCGAGTCCAGCACCGATCTCGCCTGGGACGGCGACGCCCTGATCTTCGAGAACGGCAGCCTGCTCGCCGAGGCCGCGCGCTTCGCGGACGCGGACCAGATGATCACCGCGGACATCGACCTGGAGGCTCTCGCCCAGGACCGCATGCGGATGACGAGCTTCAACGACTCGGTCGATCGCGCACGCCGAGCGCCTGCGGGCCGCGCGCGTCGTCCCGTTCGCCTTTGAGGCGCCGAAGGCCGCGGTGCCGCTGGAGCGGGACGTCGCGCGCTTTCCCTACGTGCCGAGCGATCCGCGCAAGCGCGACGAGCGCTGCTACGAGGCCTACAACATCCAGGTGAGCGCCCTCATGAAGCGCCTGGCCGCCACCGGCTCCCGCACGATCGTCATCGCGGTCTCGGGCGGCCTGGACTCCACGCACGCCCTGATCGTGGCGGCGCAGGACCATGGACCGGCTGCGCCGGCCGCGCGGGAACATCCTCGCCTACAGCATGCCGGGCTTCGCCACGAGCGAGCGCACGCGCGGCAACGCCCTGCGCCTGATGCAGGCCCTCGGCGTGACCGCGGGCGAGATCGACATCCGGCCCTCGTGCATGCAGATGTTCAAGGACATCGGCCACCCGTTCGCCCGGGGCGTCGAGCAGTACGACGTGACCTTCGAGAACGTGCAGGCGGGCGAGCGGACCTCGCACGTGTTCCGCCTGGCGAACCTGCACAACGGGATCGTGCTCGGCACCGGCGACCTCTCCGAGCTCGCGCTCGGCTGGACGACCTACGGCGTCGGCGACCACATGTCGCACTACGGCGTCAACTGCTCCGTGCCGAAGACCCTCATCCGCCACCTCATCGGCTGGGTGATCGAGACGAAGCAGTTCGACGCCCCGGTGCTCGAAACCCTCGAGTCGGTGCTGAGCACCGAGATCTCGCCGGAGCTCGTGCCCGGCAAGAGCGGCGCCGACAAGGGGCCGGCCCAGAGCACGGAGGCCGCGATCGGGCCCTACGAGCTGCAGGACTTCAACCTCTACTACCTGAGCCGGTACGGCTTCCGGCCGAGCCGGGTCGCCTTTCTCGCGCTTCACGCCTGGGCCGACGCGAAGAGGGGCTCCTGGCCGCAGGGCATCGCCGAGAGCGAGCGGCACGCCTACGATCTCGCGACGATCCGCAAGTGGCTGGAGGTCTTCTGCTTCCGCTTCTTCCAGATCGAGCCAGTTCAAGCGCTCCTGCCTCCCCAACGGGCCGAAGGTCGGGTCCGGCGGCTCGCTCTCGCCGCGGGGCGACTGGCGCGCGCCCAGCGACGCCGAGGCGGACGTCTGGCTCGACGAGCTGCGGCAGAACGTGCCTGAGGCCTGAATCCGCGGGATGCGCGAACCCGGCCGAACCGGGGCGCCGCGAGCGCCGCGCGCCGCGCCCCCAACAAAAGGAGACCACTTGGGCGAGTCGCAGAAACGGGTGTCACTGTCGGTGCTGAACTTCGCGGGATTCGCCTTTGTCCTCGCGGTCAACGTCCTGGCCAACGCGGTCCCGCTCGGGGGGAGCACGACCGGCCAGATCTCCGATCTGTACCCCAATCTGTTCGTTCCGGCGGGGCTCACCTTTTCCGTCTGGGGGGTGATCTACCTCTTGTTGGGGGCGTGGGTCGTCTACGGGCTCGTCGCCGCGGGCAAGCCGGGCGACGCGGGCGGGTTCATCGAAAAGATCGACGCCCTGTTTCTCGTCACGTGCGCGGTCAACGCGGGGTGGATCTTCGCCTGGCACTACCGGCACCTCGTGCTCTCCCTCGTGTGCATGGCCGCCCTGCTCGCCGCCCTGATCGCGATCTACCTCCGGCTCGACATCGGTCGCTCGTCGGCGCCGCCGCTCGAGAAGTACCTGGTGCACCTCCCGGTGAGCGTCTATCTCGGCTGGATATCGATCGCGAGCATCGCCAACGTGACCGCGGTCCTCGTGGCCTTTCGCTGGGGCCGCTTCGGCCTGAGCGAAGAGCTCTGGACCGTCGTGATGGTGGCGGCGGGCATCGCGCTCGCGCTGGTCGCACTGTTCCACCGCAAGGACGTGTTCTACGCGCTGGTCGTGGACTGGGCCGTGCTCGGGATCCTGATCAAGCGGACGGCCGGCGGCGCCGGCCCGGCGCCGTGGGTGGTCGGCTCCGCAGTCGCGGGCATCTGCCTGCTGACGCTGGGATCGGCCGTGCAGGTGGTCCGGAAGCGGGTTTACTGACCGCTCGCGCCTACAGCTTCCGGAGAAAGGCGCGCATCTTCTGCAGCGCCTTCTCGAGGTTCTCGAGGCTGTTCGCGTAGGTGAGGCGAAGGTACCCTTCGCCGCAGCTTCCGAAGTCGCTTCCGGGCAGCACGGCCACCCCGGCCTCGTCGAGGAGGCGCGAAGCGAGCTCGCGGCAGGGGATGCCCGTCCCTTTGACATTGGGGAAGGCGTAGAAGGCGCCCTCCGGCAGCCTGCACGCGACTCCGGGCAGGTCGTTGAGCCCGGCGACCAGCCGGTCCCTGCGCTGGCGGTAGATGCCCACGATGCGGTCGACCTCGGCCTGCGGGCCGGTGAGCGCCTCGATGCCGGCGGCCTGCGTGAAGTGCGCGGTGCAGCCGACGGCGTGGACCATCAGCAGCGAGAGGCGCTCGGCGAGCGCCGCGGGCATGATCCCGTGCCCGAGCCGCCAGCCCGTCATCGCGTAGGTCTTCGAGAAGCCGTCGACGATGATCGTGCGCTCCGCCATCCCCGGGAGCGCCGCGATGCTCGGGACATCGCCGGCGAGGTAGTGGGTCCGGCTGTAGATCTCGTCGGACATCACCCAGAAGCCGTGCTTGCGGGCAGCGGCTGCGACGTGCTCGAGGTCCGCCTTCGGCATGACGCCGCCGGTCGGGTTGCCAGGCGAGTTGAGCACCACCATCTTCGTGCGGCTGCTCACGAGCCTGTCGAACGCTTCGAGGTCGAAAGAAAAGCCCTTTTCCTCGAGGAGCGGAACCGGGACCGGCTTGCCTCCCGCCACGCCGATCATGTCGCGGTAGGTGGGGAAGCCCGGGTCCGGGTAGATCACCTCGTCGCCCGGCTCCACGAGCGCCAGCGTCGGAAGGAACAGCAGGGGCTTCGCCCCCGGGCCGACGACGACCTGCTCCGGGCCGATTTTCATGCCGCGACGCCGCCCCGCGTCCGCCGCGATCGCCTCGCGCAGCGCCGGCATGCCGGAGGGCGCCGTGTAGCGCGTCATCCCGTTGCGGATCGCCGCGATCCCCGCGTCGCTCACGTTGGCGAGCGTGTCGAAGTCCGGCTGCCCGATCTCGAGGTGGATCACCTCGCGCCCTTGCGCCTCCAGGGCGTTCGCCTTGGCCAGCACGTGGTAAGCGCCCTCGGGCTTCAGGTGCTCGGTCCTGCGGGAGAAGGCTCGTTCCATGGACCGGGATTCTATGCGGGATGAGACCGGCGGGCAAGGGCGGCCGGGAAACAGAAAGGCCCGGGCCCCCGAAGAGGGCACCCGGGCCTCGCGCGCAGACGAGGGCAGGCGCTACTCCGCGGCCTTCCCGCCGTCGGAGCCGCCGCCGGCGAGCGTGCGGTACAGCTCGAACCGCTGCTTCACGTAGTCGCGGGCGCCCTGCAGGTACTTCTCGGCCGCCTCGGGCTTGTACTGCGTGAGAGCCCGGAAGCGGATCTCCTTGTACATGTAGTCCTTGGGGTCGATCTTCGGCTCGCGCGAATCGAAGGTGAGCGGGTTCTTTCCCTGATCGCGGAGCCGCGGGTCGTAGCGGAAGAGGGTCCAGAGGCCCGACTCCACGACGCCCTTCTGCTGGTCCATGCCGTGCGCCATGTCGATGCCGTGGTTGACGCAGTGCGAGTACGCGATCACGAGCGACGGCCCGTTGTAGGACTCCGCCTCGATAAGGGCCCGGATGGTCTGCAGCTTGTTCGCCCCCATGGCCACGCGGGCGACGTAGACGTAGCCGTAGGCCATGGCCATCATGCCGAGGTCCTTCTTGATGATCGGCTTGCCGGCGGCCGCGAACTTGGCGATGGAGCCGATCGGCGTCGACTTCGACATCTGGCCGCCTGTGTTCGAGTACATCTCGGTGTCGAGGCAGAGCACGTTCACGTTCTTGCCCGACGCGAGCACGTGGTCCAGGCCGCCGTAGCCGATGTCGTAGGCCCAGCCGTCGCCGCCGAAGATCCAGACCGACCGCTTGATCAGGTAATCGGCCGCCGCCAGGAGCTGCTTCGCCTCGGGCGTGTTGACCTTCGCGAGCTTCGCCTTGAGGTCGGCGATCTTCTGGCGCTGGAACTCGATCTCGCCCTGCGTGCCCTGCGGGTTCTCCTTGATCTCCTTGACGAGGGTCTCGCCGATCACCTTGGCGCTGCGGTCGAGGAGCTCGCGCGCGAACTCCCCGAGCTTGTCCGCGGTGAGGCGCATGCCCATCCCGAACTCGGCCGCGTCCTCGAACAGCGAGTTCGACCAGGTGGGGCCGCGGCCGTCGGCGCGGTGGCTGTACGGCGTCGTCGGGAGGTTCCCTCCGTAGATCGAGGAGCAGCCCGTCGCGTTTGCGATCGTCGCCCGGTCGCCGAAGAGCTGGGTCACGAGCTTGACGTACGGGGTCTCGCCGCAGCCGGCGCACGCCCCGGAGAACTCGAACATCGGCTCGAGGAGCTGCGACCCCTTGATCGTCGCCTCCTGGATGAGGCTGCGGTCCACGTTCGGGATCGTGAGGAAGAAGTCCCAGTTCTTCGCCTCCTGCTCGCGCAGGGGCGGCTGCTCCGCCATGTTGATCGCCTTGCGGTCGGTCTTCTGGCCGTCGACCTTCTTGAAGGCGGGGCAGACGTTGACGCAGACCTCGCAGCCCGTGCAGTCCTCGGGGGCGATCTGCAGGGTCGCCTTCATCCCTTCGTACTGCTTGCCCCTCGCGTCGGCGCTCTTGAAGGTAGCGGGAGCCTTGGCGAGCTGCTTCGGGTCGTAGATCTTGAGCCGGATGGTGCCGTGCGGGCAGACCATCGAGCATTCCCCGCACTGGATGCAGGTCTCGGCGTCCCAGACCGGGATGTACTCGGCGATGTTGCGCTTCTCGTAGCGGGTCGTTCCGGTCGGGAAGGTGCCGTCGTCGGGCAGCAGCGAGACGGGGAGCTTGTCGCCGCGGAGCGCCACCATCGGTCCGATGACGTCCTTGACGAACTGCGGCGCGGCCGCGGAGACCGGGGGCAGCATGTGGTGCTTCGAGGAGACCTTGCCCGGCACGTCGAACGGCTCGACTCCGGCGAGGGCCATGTCGATCGTGGCGATGTTGCGCTCCACGACCTCCTTGCCCTTCCTGCCGTAGGTCTTCTCGACGGCGTGCTTGATGAGCTCGACCGCCTCGGCCTCGGGCAGCACGCCCGAAACCTTGAAGAAGGCGGTCTGCATCGTGACGTTGATCCTGCGGCCCATGCCGGCCTTTTCGGCGATCCCGGACGCGTCGATGATGTAGAACTTCACCTTCTTGTCGATGAGCTGCTTCTGGACCTCCGCGGGCATCCGGTCCCACAGCTCGTCCTTGCCGTACGGGGAGGCGAGGAGGAACGTCCCGCCCGGCTTGAGCGCGCCGATCATGTCGATCTTCTCGAGAAAGCTGAACTGGTGGCAGGCCACGAAGTCGGCGTGCTGCACCAGGTACGTGCCCTTGATGGGCTTCTTGCCGAAGCGCAGGTGGGAGATCGTGTAGGTGCCGGCCTTTTTCGAGTCGTAGACAAAGTAGCCCTGCGCGAAGTTGTCCGTCGCGTCCCCGATGATCTTGATCGAGTTCTTGTTGGCGCTGACCGTGCCGTCCGATCCGAGGCCGTAGAAGAGGGCGGAGTGAGTGCCGGCGGGCGTGGTCTCGACGCTCTCGTCGTAGGGAAGGCTCGTGTGGGTCACGTCGTCGTTGATGCCGACCGTAAAGTGGTTCTTCGGCTCGGCGGCCTTGAGGTTGTCGAGGACCGCCTTGGCCATGCCGGGGTTGAACTCGGCGGAGCCGAGACCGTAGCGGCCGCCGACGATCCGCGGGTAGTGCGCGGCCTTGAAGCGGCCGTCCTGCATCGCCTCGCCGAGGGCCGTGCGGACGTCGTGGTAGAGCGGCTCGCCGAGGGCGCCGGGCTCCTTGGTGCGGTCGAGCACCGCGATGGCCTTGACCGTCTTCGGGACAGCCGCGACCAGGGCGTCGACGCTGAACGGGCGGTAGAGGCGGCACTTGACGAGGCCGACCTTCTCGCCCTTCGCCATGAGGTGCTCGACCACCTCCTCCATGGCCTCCGCGCCCGAGCCCATCATCACAACGATGCGCTCGGCGTCCGGGGCGCCGACGTAGTCGAAGAGCCGGTACTTGCGGCCGACGACCTTCGCGAAGCGGTCCATGACCTTCTGCACGATGCCGGGGGTGGCGTCGTAGTACTTGTTGACGGTCTCCCGGGCCGCGAAGAACACGTCGGGGTTCTGCGAGGTGCCCTTGAGGACGGGCTTCTCGGGGTTCATCGCGCGCATGCGGTGGGCGATCACGCTCTCGTAGTCGATGACGGCCCGCATGTCGTCAAAGGAGAACTGCTGGACCTTCTGGACTTCGTGGCTGGTGCGGAACCCGTCGAAGAAATGGAGAAAGGGGACCCGCGACTCGAGCGTGGCCGCCTGGGCGATCAGCGCCATGTCCATGACTTCCTGAACGCTGTTGGAGGCGAGCATCGCGAAGCCGGTGGAGCGGGTCGCCATGACGTCGGTGTGGTCGCCGAAGATGGAGAGCGCGTGCGTCGCGAGGGCGCGGGCGGCGATGTGGAAGACCGTGGGCGTGAGCTCGCCGGCGATCTTGAGCATGTTCGGGATCATGAGGAGCAGGCCCTGGCTGGCGGTGAACGTGGTCACGAGCGCGCCGGCCGTGAGCGCGCCGTGCACGGCGCCGGCGGCGCCCGCCTCCGACTGCATCTCCGTGACCGTGGGGATCGTGCCCCAGAGATTGGGCTTGCCGTCGGCGCTGAACTGGTCGGCGAGCTCGCCCATGACCGACGACGGGGTGATGGGATAGATCGCGATCACCTCGTTGGTGGCGTGCGCTACGTATGCTGCCGCTGTATTTCCGTCGATAAGGACGGTCTCTCGTGTCATCTTCGTCTCTCCCGCGCGTGGATTATCGAGATTGTTTTCTCCATACTACCGGGAACGGAATTTCTTTGCAACGGGGAAAGGCCGCTGGGGGCGTCGCTGGCCCCACCTGGCCGTCCCAGGCCGTCGGGAACCCCATGCCGTGACCAATACCTACGAGAATGTGGCTTCAGGGTGTTCCGGGTCCTACATTCTTGTACGGCGGACGGACCCGGAGAGGGCCGCCGCACGGTTTCCCGGCGTTATTTGGGCCTTTCTGCGCGTCTTCGGGAGAGTCGGGAACCAGGGCACGATTCTTGCAGTTCCTTAGCCAACGCCGACAGAGGCGAAGCGCGAGCCGGGGCGACCCGGCTTTTGCCGTCGGCGCCGGGGGGAACGATGAGCGCTTACCCGCCCAAGCGCGGGCTCTACGATCCCGCGTACGAGAAGGACAGCTGCGGGATCGGATTCGTTGCAGACATCCTCGGCCGCAGCAGCCACGCCATCGTGCGCGACGGCCTGACCATGCTCCTGAACATGTCCCATCGCGGCGCGCGCGGCGCCGAGCCGAACACCGGCGACGGGGCGGGGATCCTCGTGGGGCTGCCGGACGCATTCCTCCGCGAGCAGACCGCCGTCGAGCTCGGCGCCGACCTGCCGCGGCCCGGCGCCTACGGCGCCGGCCTCGTCTTTCTTCCCCGCGACGACGCAGCTTGCGACCTGGCGCGGCGGACGATGGCGGCGGTGGCGGGCGAGCAGGGGCAGCGCCTCCTGGGCTGGCGGCCCGTCCCGACGGATGGCACCTCCCTCGGGCGCGGCGCCCGGGCCGGGGAGCCCGTGATCGAGTGCGCGGTGATCGCGGCGGCCCCGGGGATGGGAAGCGAGGAGTTCGAGCGCCGCCTCTACGTCATCCGCAAGCTCGCCTCGGCGCGGATGGCCGCGAGCGAGGTGCGGGGAACGGAGGCGTTTTACGTCTGCAGCCTCTCGTCGCGGGTGATGGTGTACAAGGGACAGCTCACGCCGGAGCAGCTGCCGGTCTACTTCCCCGACCTGAGCGACTCCCGGTTCGCCAGCCACCTCGCGATGATCCACTCGCGCTTCTCGACGAACACGTTCCCGAGCTGGGACCGCGCCCAGCCCATGCGGTACCTGTGCCACAACGGCGAGATCAACACGCTGATGGGCAACAGGAACTGGATGCGGGCGCGCGAAGGGACGCTCAGCAGCTCGACGCTGCCGGACCTCCCCCGGCTCTTCCCCATCGTCGACGACTCCTCTTCCGACTCCGGGATGCTCGACAACGTGCTCGAGCTCCTCATCATGGCCGGCCGCTCGCTGCCGCATGCGATGATGACGCTGATCCCCGAGGCGTGGGAGAACCACACCCTCATGTCCCCGGAGAAGAGGGCGTTCTACGAGTACCACTCGTGCCTGATGGAGCCCTGGGATGGGCCGGCGTCGGTCGTGTTCACCGACGGCCGCTACATCGGGGCCGTGCTCGACCGCAACGGCCTGCGGCCCAGCCGCGTCTACGTCACGACCGACGACCGGGTCGTCATGGCGAGCGAGGTGGGCGTCCTCGACATCCCGCCGGAGCGGATACGCAGCAAGGGGCGTCTCGAGCCGGGCCGCATGTTCCTGGTGGACTCGCTGGAGCAGCGCATCGTCGACGACGAGGAGCTCAAGATGCGGATGGCGGGCGCCAGGCCCTACGCCGAATGGCTCGGCCGTCACCGCATCGCGCTCTCCGACGTTGTCGCCGCCGCCCGGGCCGCCCCGGGCGAGGCCTTGCGGGCCGCCTCGGCCGAGGCCTTGCGGGCCGCCGGGCGCGTCGCGCCGCAGGATCCGCAAGAGTCTCCGACGGACGGGGAAGGGCGGCGGGGCCTGCAGGACCGGCTGGCTGCGTTCGGCTACACGCTCGAGCACGTGGACGTCCTGCTCAAGCCCATGGCCGAGGAGGGTCAGGAGCCCCTCAGCTCCATGGGCAACGATACGCCGCTTGCCTGCCTCTCGGACAAGCCGCGGCTGCTCTACGACTACTTCAAGCAGCTCTTCGCGCAGGTGACCAACCCCCCGATCGACTCCATCCGGGAGGCGGTCATCATGAGCCTGCGGAGCTACGTCGGGCCGGAGCAGAACCTGCTCGAGCCGGACGAGCGCGCATGCGCGCGGCTGCTGCTGCCGAGCCCGCTGCTGACCGACGGGGAAACGGCTGCGCTGCGGAGCATGGACTACCGCGGCTGGCGGACGGTCGCCGTCGACATCACGTACCCGGCGGGGGAGGGCGAGGCGGGTCTCCCCCGCGCCCTCCGGCGGATCTGCGGGGAGGTCGACGGCGCGATCGAGGCCGGATACAGCCTCGCGCTGCTGAGCGACCGGCGCTGCGGTCCGGATCGCGTCCCGGTGAGCGCGCTGCTCGCCACCGGCGCGGTGCACCATCACCTCGTGCGCAGCGCCCGCCGGACTCGCATCGGGCTCGCTCCTCGAGAGCGGCGAGCCCCGCGAGGTGCACCACTTCTGCATGCTCGTCGGCTACGGGGCCGACGGCGTCAACCCGTATCTCGCGCACGACGCGATCCGCGCCCTGAACGCGCGCGGCGAGCTGGCCGGCGGCGTGAGCGACGAAGACGCCATCAGCCACTACCACAAGGCGCTCGAAAAGGGCATGCGCAAGGTCTTCGGCAAGATGGGCATCTCCACGCTCCAGAGCTACAAGGGAGCCCAGATATTCGAGGCCATCGGCCTGCACGACGAGGTCGTCGAGCGCTGCTTTGCCGGCACGGCCAGCCGCGTCGGGGGCGTCGGGTTTGACGTCCTCGCCAGGGAGGCGCTGATGCGGCACCGCGCCGCGTGGCCGGCCCGCGCCAGGCCGGCGCCGGCGAGCCTCCCGAACCCCGGCGACTTCCACTGGCGCGAGGGCGGCGAGCGGCACATGTGGAGCCCCGACGCCATTGCTTGGCTCCAGAAGGCCGTCCGGCTCGACGACGCCGAGAGCTACCGGCTGTTCGCCGAATCCGTCAACGACCGCTCGAGGTCGCTCGCGACGCTGCGGGGCCTCATGCGCCTGCGCGACGGCGACGCCGTGCCCCTGTCCGAAGTGGAGCCCGCCGAGAGCATCATGCGCCGCTTCTGCACCGGCGCGATGAGCTACGGCTCCATCTCGCAGGAGGCGCACGAGACGCTCGCGCTGGCCATGAACCGCATCGGGGGCAGGTCGAACACCGGCGAAGGCGGCGAGCTCTCCGAGCGCTACGCGCGCCTTCCCAACGGGGACTCCCGGCGCTCGGCCATCAAGCAGGTGGCGTCGGGCCGGTTCGGCGTCACGAGCTGGTACCTCACGAACGCGGACGAGCACCAGATCAAGATGGCCCAGGGGGCCAAGCCGGGCGAGGGCGGGGAGCTGCCGGGGCGCAAGGTGTATCCCCACATCGCCCGCGTGCGCTTCTCGACGCCCGGCGTCGAGCTCATCAGCCCGCCGCCTCATCACGACATCTACTCGATCGAGGATCTCGCCGAGCTCATCTACGACCTGAAGAATGCGAACCCCTCCGCCAGGATCAGCGTCAAGCTGGTTTCAGAAGTGGGGGTGGGGACCGTCGCCGCTGGCGTGGCCAAGGGGCACGCGGACCACATCCTGATCTCCGGTCACGACGGCGGCACGGGCGCATCGCCGCTGACCGGCATCAAGCACGCCGGCCTGCCGTGGGAGCTGGGCCTCTCCGAGACCCACCAGACGCTCGTGCTCAACGACCTCCGCAGCCGCGTGATCCTCCAGACCGACGGCCATATCAAGACCGGCCGAGACGTGGTGATCGCCGCGCTGCTCGGCGCCGAGGAGATGGGATTCGCGACGGGCCCTCTCGTCTCCCTCGGCTGCACCATGATGCGCAAATGCCACAAGAACACCTGCCCCTTCGGCATCGCGACGCAGGACGAAAGGCTGCGCGCGCGCTTCGAAGGCAGGCCCGAGCACGTGATCCGCTACTTCCGGTTCGTGGCCGAGGATGCCCGGGCTCTCATGGCGAAGATGGGGTTCCGCACCTTCGACGAGATGATCGGGCGCGTCGACTCACTCGAGCCCGATCCGGCGGTCGACCACTGGAAGGCGCGCACCCTGAATCTCCTGCCGATCCTCACTCCGGCCCTCAGGGCCCACGAGGGCGTCGAGGTCCGCCGCACCCGCGGGCAGGACCACGGCCTCGAGCGGGCCCTCGACAACAGGCTCATCGAGCTCGCCGCCCCGGCCCTCGAGCGCGGCGCGGCGGTCAGGCACGAGCTCTCCATCCGCAACGTCAACCGCGCCGTCGGCACCATGCTCAGCCACAGGGTGTCGCTCAAGCACGGGGAGAGCGGCCTTCCCGACGGCACGATCGCCTTCAAGATGACCGGGAGCGCCGGCCAGAGCTTCGGGGCCTGGCTCGCGCGCGGGATCACGCTTGAGCTCGAGGGCGACTGCAACGACTACGCGGGCAAGGGCCTCTCGGGGGGCCGCCTCGTCATCTACCCGCCGCGCGCCGCGACCTTCGCGCCGGAGCGCAACATCATCG
The DNA here is from genome assembly GCA_963734495.1 of uncultured Spirochaetota bacterium. GTDB lineage: Bacteria > Spirochaetota > Spirochaetia > SZUA-6 > CAVTHK01 > CAVTHK01. The sequence goes on along the minus strand of CAVTHK010000015.1, from coordinate 105,747 downwards.
CCGGCAACGTGACGCTCTACGGCGCCACGAGCGGCAGCGCCTACTTCCGCGGCATGGCGGCCGAGCGCTTCTGCGTGCGCAACTCCGGAGCGCGCGTCGTGGTCGAGGGCGTGGGCGATCACGGCTGCGAGTACATGACCGGCGGCCGGGTGGCGATCCTCGGGGAGACGGGACGCAACTTTGCCGCGGGAATGAGCGGCGGCATCGCGTTCGTCTGGGACACACGGGGAAGCCTCGAGTCGCGCTGCAACACGCAGATGGTGGAGCTCGGGCCCGTCGAGGACCCCGAACGCGTGGAGGAGCTGCGCGCCCTCATCGAGGAGCACGCGGAGCTCACCGGCTCCGAGGTCGCCCGACGGATCCTCGCAGACTGGCGCTCGGAGCTGCGCCCGGTTCGTCCAGGTGATCCCTTCGGCCTATCGCGCCGTGCTCGAGCAGCAGGCGCGAAGGGAGCGCGTGGCTGCCCGGGTGGGAGCGTAGCATGGGAAAACCGACAGGCTTCCTCGAGTTCGCCAGGGTCGGCGGCCCCGAGCGCGGTCCCCGCGAGCGTGTCGCCGACTTCCGCGAGTTCCACGGCGAGCTCCAGGAGGAGGAGCGGCGCAACCAGGGCGCCCGGTGCATGGACTGCGGCGTTCCGTTCTGCCAGACCGCCAACGGCTGCCCGGTCGACAACCTGATCCCGGAGTGGAACGACCTCGTCTACCGGGGCCGCTATCGCGAGGCGATCGAGCGGTTGCACAAGACCAACAACTTCCCCGAATTCACCGGCCTGGTGTGCCCGGCCCCCTGCGAGGCGGCGTGCGTCCTGGGGATCACCGACCCGCCCGTGACGATCAAGCAGAACGAGTACTTCATCGTCGAGAAGGCCTGGGAGGAAGGCTGGATCCGGCCTTCGCCGCCGGCGAGGCGCACCGGCAAGCGCGTGGCCGATCGTGGGCAGCGGCCCGTCGGGCCTCGCGGCCGCGGACCAGCTCAACAAGGCCGGGCACCAGGTGACCGTCTACGAGCGGGACGACCGGATCGGCGGCCTCCTCATGTACGGCATCCCCAACATGAAGATCGAAAAATGGAAGGTCGACCGCCGCGTCGAGCTCATGGCGCGCGAGGGGGTCACCTTCGTCCCCCGGGCGCACGTGGGGGTCGACGTCGACGCCCGCGCCCTTCGCGAGGAAAACGACGCGCGTCGTGCTCGCCTGCGGGGCGACCGTGCCGCGCGACCTGCCCGCGCCGGGCCGCCAGCTCCCCGGCATCCTCTTCGCCATGGACTTTCTGCGCCCCAACACCCGCAGCCTGCTCGACTCCGGGTTCGCCGACGAGCGCTACACGTCCGCGCGCGGGCGGGACGTCATCGTCATCGGCGGCGGCGACACGGGCAACGACTGCGTCGGGCACGGCGATGCGTCACGGCTGCCGCAGCCTGCTGAACTTCGAGATCCTGCCGCAGCCTCCGCTCGAGCGGGCGCCCGACAACCCGTGGCCCTTCTGGCCGCGGATCTACCGGGTCGACTACGGCCACGAGGAGGCCCGCGCGGTCCTGGGCCGCGACCCGAGGGAGTTCGCCATCCTGGTCAAGGAGTTCGTCGGCAGCCCGAGCACCGGCGTCCGCTTCGTGCGCACGGTCCGTGTCGACTGGGAAAAGGACGCAAGCGGGCGGCAGCGGATCAAGGAGGTCGCGGGCACCGAGGAGGAGTTCCCCGCGGACCTCGTGCTGCTCGCGATGGGTTTCGTCGGTCCCGAAGACACCGTGATCAGGCAGCTGGGGCTGGAAGTCGACGGCCGCTCGAACGTAAAGGCGGAGCATGGACGCTTCGCCTCCAGCGTTCCGGGCGTGTTCGCCGCCGGCGACATGCGGCGGGGACAGTCGCTCGTGGTGTGGGCGATCAACGAGGGCCGCGGGGCGGCCCGCGAGACCGACCGCTACCTCATGGGAGAGACCGTTCTGCCTTGACCGGCTCGCCCGCGGCGTGCTAATTTAGGGCGCTCTATCTCAATCTGAAGACCCCCGAGGAAACGATGTACGCGCTCGTAAGCATCAACGGCAGGCAGTACAAGGCTGAAAAAGGCGCCCGGCTCAAGGTCGATCTCCTGAGCCGTCGCCAAGGGCGACGTGGTGGAGTTCGACTCGGTTCTGCTCACCTCCGACGGCGCCGCCGTCAAGATCGGGACCCCGTACGTGGCCGGCGCGAAGGTGCGGACAGTGGTCGAGGACGAAGGCCGCGACCGCAAGATCGTGGTCTACCGGTACCGCAAGCGCAAGGGCTTCCACAAGAAGCGGGGCCACCGCCAGTCGTTCTCGGTCCTTCGCGTCGAAGACATCACGCTCGTTTGAGGGCTAAGCCATGGCTCATAAGAAGGGACAGGGAAGCTCGCGGAACGGCAGGGATTCGAATTCCCAGCGCATCGGCATCAAGCGCTTCGGCGGCGAGCTGGTCACGGCCGGGACGATCCTCCTGCGCCAGCGCGGCACCAAGTTTCATCCGGGCGACAACGTGGGCATCGGCAGCGACGACACGCTGTACGCGCGCATCGACGGCGTCGTGAAGTACCACGAGCGCAGAGGCCGCAAGCTCGCGAGCGTCATGCCCGAGTCGCGCTGAGGCGTGCACGGGTTCGTCGACGAGGCGCTGATCGAGGTCGCTTCGGGCAACGGCGGCGCCGGGGCCGTGTCGTTCCGTCGCGAGAAGTACGTTCCGCGCGGCGGCCCCGACGGCGGCGACGGCGGCGACGGCGGCGACCTCTTCTTTGTCGTAAGGTCCAATCTCAAGACACTCGCTCACCTCCGCAACCGCAGGTCGTTCCACGCCGAAAACGGCGCGCGCGGGGGCTCGCAGAATCGCACGGGACATCGCGGCGCGGACGTCGAAGTCCCGGTGCCGCCGGGCACGCTCGATCAGGGACGGCCGGAGCGGCGAGCTGCTGCGGGATCTGTCGCAGAGCGGAGAGCGCTGGCTGTTCCTCCAGGGCGGACGGGGAGGCAAGGGCAACACGCACTTCGCCACTGCGACGCACAGGACGCCGCGCTTCGCGCAGCCGGGGACGCCGGGCGCCGCGCGCAAGCTGCGGGTCGAGCTGAGCCTCATCGCGGACGTCGGGCTGGTGGGGCTGCCGAACGCCGGCAAGTCGACGCTGATCTCGCGGCTCACGCGGGCGAGGCCCAAGGTGGCCGCGTACCCCTTCACCACGTTGATCCCTCACCTGGGCGTCCTCCGCATCGGCGACCTGGACATCGTGCTCGCCGACATTCCCGGGCCTGATCGAGGGCGCCTCGAAGCGGCGCCGGCATGGGGAACCAGTTCCTCAGGCACGTGGCGCGGACGGCGGTGCTCGCCTACATCGTGGACCTCGAGGATGAAGGCGCCCTGCGGGCCGTGCCGACCCTCGAGGCCGAGGTCCGGGCCTTTTCGCCGGAGATGGCGGGGCGGCGGCGGCATCATCGTCGGCAACAAGCTGGACACGCCGGCGGCGCCGGCGCGTCTCGAGGAGCTCGCGCGCTCGCTCCCGGGCGAGCGCGTCGTGGGGATCTCGGCGCTCACCGGCACGTGGGCTCGAGGACCTGGTGCGCGCGCTCGTGGAGGTGATAGACCGCCGCATGAAGGCTGCGATCCTCGGGCGGCACGTTCAACCCGATCCACTACGGACATCTCTTCGCGGCGGAGGTCGCGCGGACGACGTGCGGCTACGATCGCATCGTCTTCGTGCCGTCGAACGTACCCGCGCACAAGGACGTGCCGGGCACCGTCGGCCCCGAAGAGCGCCTGCGCATGGTGAGGATGGCGCTCGCGGGCCTCCCGGCGTTCGTGTGCGACCCCTGCGAGATCCGCAGGGGCGGCGTGTCCTACATGATCGAGACGGTCGCGGACATAGAGCGCAGGTACCGCCCGCAGGGCCGGCTCGGGCTCATCATCGGCGACGACCTGCTCGCGGGCTTCTCCCGCTGGAAGAGGGTGGAGGAGCTCGTCGAACGCGTCGACCTCCTGGTGTGCCGGAGGAGCGAGCGCCGAGGCCCTGGACTTCGCGTATCCCCACCGGTACCTTGGCAACGACGATCCTGCCGGTTTCCTCGACCGTCATCCGCGAACGGCTGGCGAGGCGCGAGACCGTTCGTTTCCTCCTTCCGGAGCGGGTGTGGAGGTACATTGCGCGTCACGGGCTGTACGTCGGCTGAAGTCCGCGCGATCCGCCTCCTGCTGGGGCGCCTCTCTCCGAAGCGCCGGCGTCACTCCCTCCGGGTGGCCCGCTGCGCGCGGGAGCTGGCCGAGCGCTTCGGCTTCGATCCGCAGCGGTCCTTCGTCGCAGGGCTCGGCCACGACGTGGCGCGGGAGCTGCCGCGCGGAGCGGCTCGCGGCCCTCGCCGCCCGCTGCGGCGGCGAGCCCGACCCCGCCGCGCTCGCGCGTCCCGTCCTCATGCACGGCGCGGCGGCCGAAGCCCTGCTGCGCGAAAACGGCGTCGACGATCCGGTCGTCCTGCGGGCCGTCCGCTGGCACATCGCGGGAGGCCCGGCGCTCGACGACGTGGCCAAGGCGGTCTATGCTGCCGATCTGCTGGAGCCGGGCGCCGCTTCGCGCGGAAGCTGCGGCGCCGGGCGCTCGCCCGCGGGGAGTCTGGACGAGATCGTCCTGCTGGTGGCCGAGGAGCTCGCCGCGTACTATCGGCTGAAAGGGTTCGAGCCGCTCGCGGAGACCCGGCTGATGATCGAGGAGCTCAGGAGGGGGCTCGGGAGGGAGCTCGGGTGAGGACGCGCAAGCCGGACAAGAGCATCTCTGATGCTCGTCCTGATCGTTCTGGTCGTCGTCGCGGCCGGTGTCTACGGTTTTCTCCAGTTCCGCACCGACGCCCTGACGGAGATGGTGGCCCACGGGCTCTCCCGTCAACGTCCTGTTCATCATCGCCCGCGGCGGACGCGCTCGATCACATGGAGCTGCTGCTGTACGAGCCCACACACCAAGCGCGGCGGGCTCTTCTTCATCCCGGCCAACCTGGGCCTGCAGATCGCCGAGCTCGGCCGCTTCGACCGCATCTCGGTGCTCTACGCCGCCGGCAACCTCGACGCCGCTGCGCAGGAAGACGGAGCAGCTCGTCAAGGCGCCGATCCCGTTCCATGTCGTGCTGCTCGTACGACCACGATCGCGAACATCGTCGACCTGCTCGGCGGCATCGAGACCTGTTCATCTCCAACCCCATCGACAGCGAGTCGGGGGGCAACCGCGACGCTCCTGCCTTCCGGCAGCGTGACCCTGGACGGCGACAAGGCGCTCCAGTACCTCGAGCTACGAGGACCCGATCGAGGAGGAAATGGAGAGGGTCGGGCGCCAGCAGAAGTTCCTGCAGTCGCTTCTCAGAACGGATCGGCCAGCCGGCGACCCAGGATCTCCTCGGCAACCCCGCGGCGAACGCCGTGTTCAAGAGCTATTCTCCAGACGAACATCAGCTCACGCGGCGTGGACTCCCTGGTCCGCGAGCTCGGCCGCCTCGACCCCGACCACCTGGTGTTCCAGAGAGTGATGGGCAGCCTGCGGCAGGTCGAAGGCGTCAACGGCGAAGTGCTGCTGCCCCATTACGAGGGCGCCCTGATCCGCGAGACGGTGAGCCAGATGAGCCAGGCCATCAGGAACCAGAGCGAAGCGAGCGACCGAGTCGGTCACGGTCCGCATCGAGATCCTCAACGGGACCGCCCTGGACGGTCTCGCGCGCCGCACCAAGGCGCTCTACGAGAGCTTCGGTTTCGAGGTCGTCTCGTTCGGCAACGCCGACAACGACAAGTACGTGAACACCGTCGTGCTCGACCGCCGCGGCAACCCCGATGCGGCGAAGCGCGTGGCCGAGATCATCCACTGCGAGCGGATGCACGCCCAGCCGAGCGCCTCCAGCGACGCGGACGTGACCGTGATCCTGGGAAGGGATTTCGATGGACGATACGTCAAACAGTAGCCGCGCCACGGCCCTCGACAGCGGCAACAGTGCTCGAAGAGCACAGGCCGAGGACACGGTGGTCCTCCACGTGGGCGGGGTCTGCAGCTGGACCGATTACTTCGTGATCGCCACGGCGCACAGCGAGACCCACCTGCGCAGCCTTCTCGACTACGTCCTGGACCTGTCTGAAGGAAAAATCGGTAAGTCGCTCAACCGAGGCACGCAACGCCGCGGAATCGGGCTGGGTGCTGGTCGACTGCGGCAGCTTTGTCGTCCACCTCATGGAGCGCGAGAAGCGCGACTTCTACGAGCTGGAGAAGCTCTGGTTCATGGCCGAAGAGGTCTACTCTTCGTCGTCAGCCTCGTCGGTATCGTCGTCGTCGGAGTCGTAGTCCTCGTCGAAGAAGTCCTCGTCCTCCTCGGCGTCCTCTTCTTCGTCGTCGTCTTCATCCTCTTCGTCTTCGTCATGATCCTCGTCTTCTTCCTCTTCGTCCTCCTCCTCTTCTTCTTCCTCCTCCTCGTCGTCGTCCTCGTCCTCTTCGTAGTCCCCGTCTTCGAGAGCTTCTTCGCCGCTGCTGTCGTAGTCCTCGGACTCCTCGTCTTCGAGGTCGTCCTCGTCGTAGTCGTCGTCGTCTAAGTCCTCTTCGTAGTCGTCGAAGTCGTCGTCGAAGAGCTCGTCGTCCTCGAGGTCACCCGCGTCGTCGTCGGAGCCCATCAGAAGATAGCAGTCGTCGCCCGCGTTCAGTGAGCTCATGATCGCTTTCCTGGCCTCCTTGCTTTTCTATCGACCAATCTATGTGCTTCCTCTTCGAAATGTCAACAGGCTTTCGCAGAGGGAGTTGGCGGCAACCCGGGGCGCCTGGCGTGGCGTCCGGCCGGAGCGCCAGGGCCGCCGGGTGCTCGATTCGAGGGGAGCCCGAACGCGCCTGCAGCGGCCTCGCCGCCGCTCGAAACGACGGCCGGCCGGGATCGCGGCAGCGGCCTCCCGGCGGCGCCGTCGCGCCGCCACGCGAGCTTCCGACCGCTTGCCACGCTGCACGCTCCCAGCCCGGCGCGGCGCCGGGCGGCGCCCGGGCGAGCCGCGCCGGCCGCCCCGGGGAACCGCGCCGGCCGCGGCGAAGTGCCGGCGTCGCCATGGCGTTCCGGCAGCCCCGCCGGACGTCGGGCGCCTGGCGGGGCGTCGCCTCCCGCCGTTCCGCTGCGGCGAGCCTTGACACTCGCGGGTGAACCGTTATAATGCGCAACCTGACAAAGCGGCTCGACTCTTGCTTGCATTGGGTATGGACCCATTGTAGAATCTGATGCACGCACGAGGGGGTGCCGCTGTGGACATCACCGACATCCGCATCCGCAGAGTCGAGAGCGAGGGCAAGCTCAAGGCTTATGTTACGCTGACGTTCGATGACTGCTTCGCCGTGCACAACCTCAAGATCATCAAGGGGCAGTCGGGTACGTTCGTTGCGATGCCGAGTCGGAAGACCCAGACGGGGGAGTACAAGGACATAGCGCACCCGATCAACTCGGAGTTTCGCAACCAGATACAGCGGCAGATCCTGGCCGCCTACGACAAGCTGGCGGCGACCCCGGGTGCGGAGGAGCCGCTCGCAGAGGTGGAAGAAGCAAGATCGCGAAGGGGCTTGACCCGTTTCGGTCTTACGCTCAGCAGATCACTGGGACGTAGGCAAGCGGTTAAGCCACCGGTCTTTGGAACCGGCATTACGCAGGTTCGAATCCTGCCGTCCCAGCCTTACTCGTGAACGACGGCGGGACTGATCAAGAGGAGCAGGAGATGGAGCAGAAGACTCTCGCGTTCTCGGTGCGCAAGGAAAGCGGCAAGGGGCCGGCGGGGCGGTTCCGCCGGTCCGGAAAGATCCCTTCGATCGTGTACGGCCGCACGGAGACCCGATTCCGATCGTGATCGATGAGCACGAGTTCGGATCGAAGTTCAGGGCCGTGTCCGAGAGCACGATCATCAAGCTCGAGTCCGACGACGTCGGCCATCGAGGTCCTCGTCAAGGACTACCAGGAAGACATCGTCAGCGGACGGATCACCCACATCGACTTCTACGAGATCGACCAGAGCCGCGCTGCTGCGCGCCCGCGTGGCCGTGCGCGTGCGCGGCGAGCGCCATGGGAGTGCGCGAGGGCGGCCTTCTCGAGACCCTGGTCCACGACCTCGAGATCGAGTGTCTCCCCAAGGACCTGCCCGAGGACATCGAGCGTCGACATGCACCCACTCGACGATCGGCCAGTCGATCCACGTGCGCGAGCCTGCCCCCGATGCAGGGCGTCCGCATCGTCACTTCGCCGACCAGGTCGTCTGCACGATCCTCGTCAAGAAGGCCGAAGTGGTGGCTGCGCCCGTCGAGGCGGCTGCCGAGGGCGAAGACGCTGCCGCTGCAGAGGGCGAGGAAGCGCCGAGGGCGAGGAGCGCGGAGAAGCGCCGAGAAGGCGGAGAAGTAGCGCCTGGTCGTCATCGGTCTGGGCAATCCCGGACCTCGCTACGAAGGCACCCGGCACAACGTCGGGTTCGCGGTCGTCGACCGTCTGGCCTCCCGGCTCGGCCTGCGCTGGAGGCGGCCGCTCTTCCGGCGGTTCGCGCTGGCCAGGCGCAGCAGTCGGAGGCGAGCTCTGGCACCTGTTCAAGCCCCTGACCTTCATGAACGCGTCGGGCGAAGTGCTGGCTTCGATGCTGCGCGCGGCAAAGGCGGCGCCGGCGGACGTGCTCGTCGTCTGCGACAGCCTCGACCTGCCGGCCGGAGTCTGCCGCTTGCGCACGCGGGGATCGTCCGGCGGCCAGAAGGGGCTCGAGTCGATCATACGCCACGCCGGCACGGACGAGATCATGCGACTCGTCGTCGGCATCGGGCGGCCGTCATCGAGGAAGGACGTCGTGTCTTACGTGCTCGGGCGGCCCGGCCCGGACGAAGCGGCGGCGATCGCAGGCCGCCGTCGAACGGGCCGCCGACGCCCTGTCCGCGCCTGCCGCGCGAGGGCCTCGAACGGGTCATGAATGAAGTCAACCAGGGTTGCTGACAAGGTTGAAGGTTCCCTGGCCGGTCTGGGCGTCGCAGCGCGGCAGCCGCGTCCTCGTCGGCTGCTCGGGCGGCCCCGATTCGACCGCCCTTCTGGTGGCGCTCTCGGAGCTCGCGGCCGAGCACGGACTCAGCATCGTGCCGGCATACGTCGATCACGGCATTCGCGACGCCGGGGAGCGCGCCGCCGAGCGCTCGGCAGCCGAACAGGCGTGCCGAAGAGTGCGGCCTGAAGCTGACCGTGCTCCCGATCGAGCCCGGGCTCCTGGAGCGCGAGGCGCGGCGGTCGCACAGGAGCCTCGAGGAGGCGGCCCGCGGCCGCCGGATGGAGAGCCTTCGCCGGGCGGCCCGGCGAGGCCGGGTGCGGGTTCATCGCCCTCGGCCACACGCACGACGACCAGGTCGAGACGCTGCTGATGCGCTTCTTCCAGGGTTCCGGGGCCGCAGGGTCTCGCAGGCATCGCGCCACGGGCCGGGCAGGTCATCCGGCCGCTCCTGCGCTGCACGCGGCAGGACGTGTCGCCTTCCTCTCAGAGAGGGCGCAGAGCTTCCATTCGGATTCTTCCAACGCCGACCAGCGCTTCCTCCGCAACGGGATCAGGGCGCGCCTCGTCCCGGTCCTGCGCGAGGTCTTTCCCGGGTACGCGCGGGCGCTCGACAGCCTCGCGCGGAAGATGTCGGACCTGGCGGGCCTCGTCGACGCCGAGCTTGCCCGCCGCGACGTCTGGAAGGTCGAGCCAGCAGGCTTTTCCGCCGACGCGGATGCCTTCTACGCGCTGCCGGCCGCGCTGCGCGCCGAGTCGCTGTACCGGGTCGTCGACCGCGCGGCCCCCGCGCGGGCACGGCTGTCCTATCGCTCCATCGAGCGGCTGGTGCACGAGCGCCCGCGCGCGGTCGACCGGCTCCTGCAGGGCGCCGGGGTGCGCATTAAACTGGGCAAAAACCGGTTTCTCGTGACCCGGCATATTGTCTGCCCCGGCAAAACAGGCTATTTTACTCTGGTAGCGGAGCCGGTCGAAAGAGCCGAGCGGGCTGGCCCGTACCGGTTGGGGTCCCATCCGCCGGGGGAAGCACGGGCGGAGGCGCAGGACGGCCGGCCGCAAGCGATCAGTATCGGCCGGGCCGGCATTCAGCCGCCGGTCGTTGTCCGCTCCCGCCGTCGAGGCGACCGGGTGCCCACGGCAGCCGGGACAACGAGCCTCAAGAAGCTCCTGAGCCAGTGGGGAGTGCCTCTCGAGGCGCGCGACGATGCCGGCGTCGTCGCGGACGCGAACGGGGTGATCGCGGTGTTCGCCCTGCCATGGGGTGCATATGTCGCCGATAGGGGCCGTGCCGCCGGACGGGGCTTCGTGACCGTCGACGGCCGCAGTGGAGAGACGGAGCTGAAGGTGCCAAACAACGACGGTAACGATCCGAAGAACCCGCGGTTCAACTTCAACAACAGGGCCGCCCTGGTGTCCCTGCTGGTGCTCATCGGCTTCTTCGTCTTCTTCTTCTTTCTGCAGGACACGGACCTCTCGCGCGAGATCCCGTACTCCAACTTCCTGAACTACCTGGAGTCGGGCAAGGTGCAGTCGGTCAAGATCCTCGACGGCCAGCTCATCAGGGGCGAGCTCAAGGACGGCTCGAGCACCGTGACCTCCTTCCGCACGGTCATTCCGTACTTCGACGGCAACCTGATCGATCGGATGATCGACCAACAAAGTCGTCATCCAGGGCGGGTCGCGAAGCGTCTCGCCGCTCAAGGTGTTCTTCGAGTTCCTCCCGTGGTTGATCGGGTTCTTCTTTATCTGGTTCATGTTCCGCCAGATCCAGGGCAGCGGCAACAAGGCGTTCTCGCTTCGGCAAGAGCCGCGCCAAGCGGTACCTCGACCGCGGCAGAAAATCCACCTTTGCCGACGTGGCCGGCCAGGAAGAGGCGAAGTACGAGCTGCAGGAGGTCGTGGAGTTCCTCAAGAACCCCGGCAGGTTCACGAAGATCGGCGCGAAGATCCCCAAGGGAGTGCTGCTCGTCGGGATGCCCGGCACCGGCAAGACCCTCCTGGCCAAGGCGATCGCCGGCGAGGCCAACGTGCCCTTCTTCCACATGTCCGGCTCCGACTTCGTCGAGATGTTCGTGGGCGTCGGCGCCAGCCGCGTGCGCGACCTCTTCGAGCAGGGCCGCAAGAACGCCCCGTGCATCCTGTTCATCGACGAGCTCGACGCGGTCGGCAGGACCCGCGGCGCCGGCTACGGCGGCGGCCACGACGAGCGCGAGCAGACCCTCAACCAGATGCTGGTCGAGATGGACGGCTTCGACACCAAGGACGGCGTCATCATCCTGGCCGCCACCAACCGCCCGGACGTCCTCGATCCGGCCCTGCTGCGGCCCGGGCCGCTTCGACCGGCAGGTCGTCGTCGACATGCCGGACGTCAAGGAGCGCGAGGCGATCCTGCAGCATCCACGCCGCCAAGATCCCCGTCGGGCCCGACGTCGACCTGAGCCGCATCGCCAGGGCCACGGCCGGCACCTCGGGCGCGGACCTCGCGAACCTGGTCAACGAGGCCGCCCTGTACGCGGGCCGCAAGAACAAGGAACGCGTCGGACATGGCCGGACTTCGAGGAGGCCCGCGACAAGGTGCTGATGGGGGTCGCCCGCAAGTCGCGCGTCATCCCGCCCAAGGAGAAGAAGATGACCGCCTACCACGAGGCCGGGCACGCCCTGCTGCACTACTATCTGGAGAACGCCGACCCGCTGCACAAGGTCACGATCATCCCGCACGGCCGGGCGCTCGGCATGGCCATCTCGCTGCCGGAATCGGACGCCTACTCGCGCAACCGGGCCTGGCTCCTCGACCGCGTGACCATCGCGATGGGCGGCTACGCCGCCGAGAGCATCGTCTACGGGCAGACCTCCACGGGCGCGCAGGCGGACATCGAGCAGGCGACGGACATCGCCCGCAAGATGGTCTGCGAGTGGGGCATGAGCGAGACGCTGGGCCCCATCGCCTACGGCCAGAAGGAAGAGCCGATCTTCATAGGCAAGGAGATCGCGCGCCACAAGGACTACTCCGAAGAGACCGCCGCAGAAGATCGACACGGAGATCCACGTCGATCGTCCAGGGCTGCCTCGAGAAGGCCTTGAAGCTCCTGCAGGAGCACCGCGCGCAGATGGACAAGCTCACCAGCTCGCTGATGTCCCGGGAGACGCTCGACGACGCGGAAGTCCGCGAGCTGCTGGGTCTTCCGCCGGCCAAACGGAACGACGAAGCAGAGCCATGAGGGGCCTTGTCCCTGCGCTCCTTGCGATCCCGATCCTCGTCCTGACCCTCGCCGCCGAACCGGTGGAGGCCGCCGATTCTTACTTGATGCTGGGCATCGACGCGCTGCTGTCGAAAGAGGCACCGCGGCCGACCGCTTTCTCGCGGCGGCTCTCGAGCTCGACCCGGCGAGCGGCGACGCGCTCTACTACCTCGCACGGGTCAGCGTCGACACTGACGTCGAACGATCGATCTCGCTCCTGAGCCGCGCCGTCGCCGGCGCGCGCTTCGCGCGGGTGACCGCGTGCGGCCGCGCGCATCGACCTGGCGTCGCTCCTGGTCCGCGTGGGCCGCTACCCAGGACGCCCTGCGAGCGCTCGACGCGCTCTCGCCCGCGGATGCGGGCCGCGTGGAGCCCTTCCGGCTGGCTGCTGCCGCTCACCTCGGATCGGGGAACCGGGAGGCCTCCCTGTCGGCCATCGAGGCGGGCCTGCGGCGCTATCCGACCGACGCGGATCTCCACGTCCTGCGGGCGCGCGCCCTCAAGTCGGAAGGCATGCCCGTCAAAGAAATTCTCGACCTCGCCGCGATGGTCGTGCCCGGCGACCCCGGATCGCGGCGGAGCGGGCGCTGGCCGCGCTGGCCGAAGGCGGCTTCCGCCTCGAAGACTACTCGGTGCCGTCGGGGCAGGAAGACCCGCGGGTCTTCGCCGAGGCGTTCGCCGCTTCGCCGGACCAGACCCGGCTGGCGCGCTTTTTCTCGGCAGGGGGGCAACCAGCGCGTAGACCTGCTCGCGCGGGTCGCTGCGGCCGCGGCCCGCGATCCCGCCCTGCAGAAGAGCTACGACGAGCAGGTGGCGGCGTTCTCGGGCAGGCGCTGGGTGGACGAGAACAACGACTCGATCGCCGAGGAAATCTACCAGTACGAGAACGGCGTCCTCGTCTCCTGGATCCGGGACGCGAACCAGGACCTCGTCCCGGAGATCCGCTACGAGCGGGGCACGCTCACAGCGGACGGAGTGCGCTACGAGTACGATCCGTACCCGTATCTTGCCCACGCGAGCTTCGTGCGCGACGGGACCACGTGGACGTTCGACCTGCCGCCCCGCGGCGTCCAGGGCCCCTTCGTGGACGGCCTGGGGGCGGCCGGCCCTGCGCGGCTGAGGCTGCTCGGGAACCTCCCCCGCGAAGGGACGCTCGCGATGTCCGCAACCGCGGTCAGCGCTCAGGCGCCCGGCGGACCGCGCCGGACATGGGTGCTCGAGGCCGGGGTCCCGGCCGGCTATCGGGAGGACACCGACGGCGACGGCAAGCCGGACTACGTGCTCACCTACCGCGCCGGGCGCCCCGCCACGGGCCAGCGCGACGTGGACCATGACGGGATCTTCGACGTGACGGAGAGGTGGTCGGCGCAGGGCATCTCGAGGCTCGAGGTGGACCTCGACCACAACGGAGTGGCTGAGTACACGGTGGACTTCGACCGGCGGGTCTGGCTCTGGGACTACGACCAGGACGGCGTGCCCGACCGTTCCGCAGCGGCCCCCGACCGTGGCCCTCCGCCGTCCTTTCTGTGGCCCGCGATCGTTCCGCGAAAGGGGTAGCCATGAAGAGTTGGTTTCTGCCGGCTCCGCTCATCCTCCTTTCCGCGTGCCTCTCGGCGCGCATGGCAACCGCGCCCGGGAACGTCGCGGAGGTCCAGGCCCGCGACATCCGCCAGACGCTCGAATCGGGCAACTACCTCCGGGCGCTCCAGGACATCGAGTACCTCCAGCGCAAGGGTACATCGGACAGCGAAAGCGGCGATCTTTCCGGCTTCCGCGCCGAGGCCATCGAAGGCGTCGCCTCGGCGTTCAAGAGGCGCGGTCGGGTCGGGCGATTTCGCAAAGGCCTACCGGCTGTATCTGTCGCTCCAGGCGCTCAACGAGGAATCGAGGTTCCCCGACTGGTCGACGCCGCGCATCCTGGCGAGGTTCATCGAGGAGAGGCTCAAGGCCGACGACTCGATCTCCGCTTCGGTCTACCTCGCGAGGGGCATCGAAGCCGGGCTCTTCGACGCGGCCGAGACGCAGGCGCTGGAAAAGGCGTTCGACGACAAGGGTCTCGGCGGCCTGTGGGAGCAGGTGCGTTCAGGGACTCCCGGCGGCGCAGAGCACGACGACGATGCTCAAGGGCACGGCGACCATCTGGGTCGACAAGGGCATCCGGTTCGAGGGCGGTGTGGGGCTGCCGGACCGCGCCATGGGCAGCGGTTTCTTCATAGACTCCAGGGGCACCTGCTCACGAACTACCACGTCATACAGAGCGAAGTCGACCCCAAGTACGAAGGCTACTCCCGCCTGTACGTCCGGCTGCCCCGCCGGGCGGAGGAGCGAATCCCGGCCAAGGTCATCGCGTGGGACCCCGTCTTCGACCTGGCGCTGCTCAAGGTGGAGGTCGCAGCCGGACTACGCGTTCCCGATGTTCGCCGACCCCCCGGTGACCGTGGGGCAGAAGGTGCTCGCCATCGGTTCACCGGTCGACCCGTTCCTGCAGAACACGCTGACGTCGGGGATCGTATCCGCGACGGGTCGCAGGCGCCTGCTGCAGATGGGGGACGTCGTGCAGGTCGACGCCGCGGTGAACCCCGGCAACAGCGGCGGCCCTCTCCTCGACGATCGGGGCGACATCCTCGGTGTCGTGTTCGCCGGCATCAGGCCGTACGAAGGGCTCAATTTCGCCATCCCTCAGCACTGGATCCGGAAGGTCCTGCCGGACCTGATGCGCGGCGGCGAAGTGGTGCATCCGTGGATCGGCGCGGCGCTCATGGAGAGTGACCGAGGCCTCGAGGTGATCTACACCGTTCCCGGACAACCCGCCGACAGGGCGGGGCTGCGAGGCGGGCGACCTCCTGACCTCGGTGGACGGCCGCAAGTTCAGCCGGATCCGCGACCTTCAGGACTATATCCTCGACCTGGGCGCCGACACGCTCATCCAGTGCACGTGGCAGAGGGGAGCGGCCGTACAGTCCGGCCTGCTGCAGCTCGACAAGCGGCCCAAGAGCCCCATGGAGGTCGCGCTCGACAACGATGCCCGCATCAACCTGTTCCCGGCCCTCTTCGGTTTCCGGATCGAGCCTGCGGGCGGCTTTCTGTGGGAGGCCGAGTACTCCATCCGCCAGGTGATCCCGGGCTCGGTGGCGGACAATACCGGGCTGTCCGAAGGCGACACCCTGAGCATCCAGATGTGGCGCGTCGACGAAGAAGCCCGTTACGCGCTTCTCCAGATCTTCGTGAAGAAGCGGAAGTCCGGTTACCTGGAGCGGGTGATCCAGCTCGCAGCCTACCTCGACCCCGACAACATCGTTTAGGCACCCGCCGGACTCTGCGCTGTCGGTTGCTGACGCAGCCGCCGCCTGATTACCTTCAATATACTCTTCTGTTCATAATTTCACAGGAAGGTAGACATCGGACAACCTTTCTGCTATTGACAATCCTCTCAAACCCCCTTAGCTTGTGATGTCGTGATCAGACAAAGGCGCGGTGAGAAGCCGGCGGCTGCGACACTGAGACGACTCTGCGCGCTCTACGGCCGCCTCGAGGACGTTTCGAGCGAGGGCCGGCGGCGCGTCACCTCGTTCGAGCTCGCCGCCGACCTCGGGACCAGCGCGGCATCCGTACGGCGCGACATCAGCACGGTCGGGGAGCTCGGCCCGTCGCCCGTCGGCTACGACGTGGAGGGGCTCAAGGGCCTGCTCGAGGAGGCGATGGGCCTGGGCCGCGCCGTACGCGTGTGCGTCGTGGGTCTCAACTGGCTCGGTCATGCGCTCGTCTCCGGAAGCGGGGCCGGGCTGGGCGGCTTTCGGATCGTCGCCGGCTTCGATTCCAGCACCAACCGCCTCGAAACGACCCGTTCGGCCGTGCCGCTGTTTCCGACCTACGACATGGAGGAGGTCGTCCGCCGCGAGGCGCGTGGAGATCGCCCTCATCACGGCGCTCTCGCAACCGGCCGGCGAGATCCTCGGACGGCTCTCGCGCGGCGGCGTGAGGGGCGTGCTCAACATGACCGGCAGATCACTCGGGCCGAGCCCCTCGGGGCTCGTCTGCAACAGCGTCGCTGTGCTGGACGAGCTCCGCTACCTGTCCGTGATGCTTCGCAGCGAGGAGGGTCAGAGGTGAAACGTCCGTACAACTTCGCTCCCGGGCCGGCGGTCCTGCCGGAGCCCGTCCTGCGGCAGGTGCAGCGCGACACGCTGAGCTACGCGGGCACGGGCATGTCGATCATGGAGATGAGCCACCGCTCGCCGGAGTTCGAGCGCGTCATGCGAGCACGCGGAGGAGCGCCTCCGGGAGCTCATGGGAATCCCTGTCGGGCTACCACGTCCTGTTCCTTCAGGGCGGGGCCTCTCTGCAGTTCACGATGGTCCCGATGAACCTGTTCACCGAGCACCGCAGCGCGGACTACGTCTGCTCCGGTCACTGGTCGCAGCGGGCGATCGAGGAGGCCGCGCAAGCTCGGCAGCGTGCGCGTCGTCGCGTCGTCCGAGGGGGAGCGCTTTACACGCATACCCGCGATCGACCCCGCGGCGTTCGATCCCGGGGCCGACTACTTTCACGTCACCTCGAACAACACGATCTACGGGACGCGGTTCGTGCTCCTACCCCGAGACGGCCGGCGTGCCCGCTGGTCGCCGACATGTCCTCGAGCCTGCTCTCCGAGCCCGTCGAGGTCGCGCGCTTCGGGCTCATCTACGCCGCCGCGCAGAAGAACGTGGGGCCCGCGGGCCTGACCGTCGTCGTCATCCGCAAGGACCTGGTCGAGCGCTCCGCGGACAAGCTGCCGACGATGCTCTCCTACCGCACCCACGTCAAGGGCAAGTCGCTCTACAACACCCCTCCCTGCCACGCGGTGTACGTCGCCGGCCTCGTGCTCGACTGGGTGGCCGCGAACGGAGGCGTGGCCGCGATGGCGCAGCGCAACCGCCGCAAGGCCGAGACGCTCTACGCGTTCCTCGACGCCTCCCGCCTCTTCTCCGCCAAGGTCAAGGGGCCGGACCGGTCGTGGATGAACGTCACGTTCGGGCTGCCCACGCCTGATCTGGAAAAGAAGTTCGTCGCCGAAGCGGAGAAGGCCGGACTGCTCTCGCTCGCGGGCCACAGGAGCGTGGGAGGGATGCGCGCGAGCCTCTACAACGCCATGCCGCAGGAGGGCGTCGACGCCCTCGTCGCCTTCATGGCCGGATTCGAAAAGGAGAACCGCTGATGTTCCGCATCCTGACCCTGAACAAGATCTCGCCCAAGGGCCTGGAGATCTTTCCGAGAGAAGGCTACGAGATCGCCTCGGAAATCCCGACCCCCGACGCGATCCTCGTGCGCAGCGGCGACATGCACGGGCTCGAGCTCGCCGCCCTCGCTCAAGGCGATCGCGCGCGCGGGCATCGGCGTCAACAACATCCCCGTCGACCGCTGCACGGCCCGCGGGATCGTCGTGTTCAACACCCCCGGCGCCAACGCCAACAGCGTCAAGGAGCTGGTCATCGCGGGCTGCTCCTGGTCGCCTCGCGCCGCATCGTCGAGGGCATCCGATGGGCCGAGATCGCTCAAGGACAAGGGCGAAGACGTCCCCAAGCTCGTCGAGAGCGGCAAGGGAGTGTTCGAGGGGCCGGAGCTCAGAGGCAAGACCCTCGGGGTCATCGGGCTGGGAGCCGTCGGAGTCCTCGTGGCCAACGACGCCGTCGCGCTCGGGATGAACGTCGTCGGCTACGACCCGTTCATCTCCGTCGAGTCGGCGTGGGGCCTCTCGCGCGACGTCCGGCGGGCCAAGGTCCTCGACGCCCTCATCGCCGAAAGCGACTACATCACGCTGCACGTCCCGCTGCTCGAGGGGACCCGCGGGATGATCAACAGGGCGCGCTTCGCGCTCATGCGCAAGGGGGCCCGCCTCCTGAACATGGCCCGCGGGGGGCTGGTGAACAACGCCGACCTGCGCGACGCCATCAAGGCGGGCATCGTTTCCTGCTACGTGACGGACTTTCCCGACACCGAGCTGCTGGGCATGGATCGCGTGATCGCCATCCCGCACCTGGGCGCGTCGACCCCCGAGGCCGAGGAGAACTGCGCCGCGATGGCCGTGCGGCAGACGATCGAGTTCCTCGAGAACGGGAACGTCAGGAACTCGATCAACTTTCCCGAGTGCGAGATGGGCTCGATCGGATCGGAGAGCCGCCTGCTGATCGCCAACAGGAACATCCCCAACATGGTGGGGCAGGTAACGACCCTGCTGGCCTCGGACGGCATCAACATCTCGGACCTGCTGAACCGCCACCGGGGCGATCTGGCCTACAACATCATCGGCATCGACGGGGTCCCGAGCGCGCAGACCATGCAGAAGATCCTGGGCATCGAGGGCATCATCATGGCGCGCCTGCTGCGGCCTGACGGGAACCAGTGAGCAGGAGGGGCCAGGTCGTCCCCCGCCAGAGCGGCCGCCCGCAGGTCGGCCAGGAACAGGTCGGCCCGGGCGCGCCAGGCCGAGAGCTCCCGCTCGTCCACGTCGAGGCGGGCGAGGGCGACATCGGCGGCCGTCGCCTGGCCCGAGGGGAGCAGGTCGGTCTGCGTCCGCAGCTCCTCGCGGGCCAGGGCCGCCTGCTGCCGGCGGACCTCGACGAGATCCGCCAGCCGGCCGCGCTCCGCGACGAGATCCTCCGCGTCCGCCGCGACGTCCGCCTCGGCGCGCGCCCGCCTCGTGGCGGCCTCGAGCACGAGCGCGCCGGCCCTGCTCGTTTCCAGCTCGCGGTCCCGCCGCTGGCCCAGCGGCAGATCGAGCAGCAGCGAGAGGGTCACCCTGGGGCGCAGCCCGTACAGGGCCTCATCGGCCGGGCGCGGGACCGTGTCGGTGCCGTCTTCGTAGACGCCGCTCAACGTCATTCCCAGGTTGAGCGCGGGCGAGTCGGTCACTGCCGCGAGGGCGGCCTGGGCCCGCTTCGTCGCGAGGTCCGCGTCCGCGCGCCGGATCCTGCCGCTGGACGCCAGCGCCCTGCTCCGCAGATCGTCGCCCCGCGGCGCGGACGGCAGGGCAGGGGACCTCGTAGTCCGGCTCGCCCGCGGGGCGGCCGAGCAGCCGGGCGAGCTCCGGCTCGAGGCGGGCGAGCGCGCTCTTCAGATCCGCGAGGCCGATCTCGTCCTCCCGTATCGAAAGCCGTTCCCTCTCGACCTCGCGCCGCCCGCCGAGCCGCAGGGAGGAGCCGCGCTCGAGGTTCTCCAGGTCCTTTCTTCGGCCGGCGAGGCGCGCCTCGGCGAGGGCGACCCGCTTGCGCTGCTCGGCAAAGCTGAAGTAGAGCGTCGCGGCCCTGAGGACGGCGTCGTTCCGCGCGTCGGCGAGAGACACGAGCGCCCCCGCCCGCAGGGCCGCCGGCTTCGCCCGCGTCGCGCGGGAGAGCTCGCCCGCGGGCAGCCTGCCCGCGAGGAGCGGCTGCTTCAGCGTGACCCCGATCTGCGGGTCGTGGTAGTACATCTCGAGCTCGTCGGCGCGGCTGTTGAGGTAGAACGAGGAGTCCCGCGCGTCCAGGGACACGGTGCTGCCGCCCGCGGCCGCCAGGGTGAGGCTCGCCGCGGCCGTCGCGGTGTACCGGTCCTCGAACACCGAAGTCGAGTACCTCGCCCCGGTCGACTTGATCGAGACGCGCCCCAGGGTGGCGCGTTCGGCCTGCTCGGCTTCCGCGAGCCCCCGGTCGGCCTCCGCGCGCTGGATGACCCAGGAGAGGTCGCGCTCGAGGGCGCCCGTGAGCGCGTCCGCGAGCGTCACGGGCTGGGCGTGCGCCGCGAGACAGGGAGCGAGCATCAGCAACAGGATCGTGATCACGGAGGACTATCCCGCGGTCGAGCCGGGAAGCGACGCGGTTTCCGAGATCACCGTGTCGGGGTCGAACGGCCGGCCGTACAGCGTCTCGTACAGGTATCTGAAGTCCTCGGGAGCGATCTCGAGGAACCTGAGCGCGATGTAGACCCGGTCGCGGTCGATGAACTTCCTCACGACGCGTCCGCCCACCGTCATCCTGCGGTTGCGCGCGTTGAGGGACACCTGGATGTCCGAGTGGACGAGCAGCTTCTTGTACAGGCTCTTCTCGGGGTGCGCGAACAGCAGGCCCGAGGCGCTCAGGTCGACGGCTTCGGCCTGGTAGGGGCGCACCTGCGGGCCCTCGCCCTTGAAGTAGCCGGTGCGCTCGAGCGAGTGGCTGAGTATCCGCGCGTACTGCCCGACCCACTCGAGGAGCGGCCTGGCGATCGTCTTCTTCCCCCCGTGAGTGACGAGGTGGAGATAGCCGACGAAGAAGCGGCCGTGCAGCAGCGGCCAGCGAGAGCTCGGACTCGATGCCCTCGCGCCTCTTGCGGTAGAGGATGTCCCCGATGCGGCTCACGATGATCGAGGCGTCCGATCCCGACTCCCTCTCGTACTTGACGATATCCGGCTTCGTCAGGACCCTGGGCTCCGCGAGCGGATTGCGGCTGGGAAAATCGTCGTCGGTCGACGGTATCCAGAAGGCCTTGCCCGTGGCCTGCATGATCTTCTCTTCGTAGGTTTCCGGCACCCTGTTCCGCATCATCACGATGCGGCCCTCCGATGCCTCCGCGCGGGCCCGCGCCGTGAACTCGTCCACGAGGTCCTTGATGGCGGCCGGGTCGAAGGCCGCGTCCGGCCGCGCCTCCTCGACCTGCACGCCGCTCAGCGGGAACGTCAGGTCGACCGAGCCCACCCCCGCGAGCCGGAACGAAACGTCGAAGCCCGGAGGCTTCCTGACGCGGTCGAACTGCCGCTGGAGGCTCTTGTAGACGGTCTCCGGCATGGCGACGCTGATCCGCTCCGGCTCAACCAGAGTGATCGGGGCGGAGAATGTGTGATTGTTGTTCTGGAAAGTGAAGAAGACCTCCACGGTCTGGCCGGGCTGCCAGGCGGCGGCCGGACGGGCCGCGAGGACCAGCGACTTTTCGCCGACCTCGTCGACGCGGGCCTCGACCCTGTCCTTGCCGCAGCGGACCGAGAGCGGCAGCTTCTTCTCGGCGAGGGACTTGAGCACGAACTCCTTCTCGATCCGGCTGACCTGTTCGCCCATCCCGCGCCCTTAGTCGGTTGTCTCCCTGTACGGCGACGGCAGGAAAGGCTCCTGGCTCTGCGGGCCCGCCTTCGCCGTGGAGAGATCGATCTGCATATCCGTCACGAACCATCCGTCGGCGCGCCGCGTCAGGTACGCCTCCCCCTCCGCCGACCCGGAAGGGCTGAAGAACCTCACCGGGGCCCGGGCCGACCCGTCAGGCAGCACCGCCAGCCGCCCGATGCGGAAGTCCGACGGCCTGCCGCCGCGCTGGATCTGGTCGGCAAGCCTGTCCTTGAGGCCGGCGGCGCGCGATGGATCGAGCGACCCGGTCTCCACCTGGCCCTTCACCAGCCCTTCGCAGACGGTTTCCAGCTTCCGGTAGGCAGCGTCCTCGCTTCCCCCCGTCTCGAGAGGGCCGATGCGGAAATCCTCGGGCGCGCGGCGCTCGGACCAGTCCTGCGGAGGGAACCACGGCGATTCAGGCGGCGCGACGGCGGGCGTCGGCGGCGGCGCGGGCCGCTGCACGGGCGCCCTCTTCGCGGGCTGCGTCTCCGCCTCGGCCGCGGCACGCGTCCTGGACGCCCGGCACGAGGTCACGCCGGCGACGAGCACGAGCAACAGCGCCATGGCCGCATCGAGCCGCACGGCTGATGATAGCAGAGCGCGCAGTCGACGGTCAAAGGCGTCAAGGGCCGTCCGACTGAGGCCGCTTGCAGCGGAGGCGGCGCTCGTCCTACGATGCAGCCGTCTATGGTTACGTTGTTCCGCAGGCTCAGGGATGCCATAGCCGGCCACCGGAAATGGTGGGAGAGCCTCTGCCACAGGTGCGGACTCTGCTGCTACGAGAAAGAGATCCGTCGCGGGCGCGTGTACGTCCGCATGGACTCCCCCTGCCGCTACCTCGATCTGCGCACCCGGCTATGCCGCGTCTACGACAAGCGCTTCCAGGTCTGCCGCGAATGCCGGAAGCTGCGCTACGTTCACGCGCGTTTCTCGCGGTGGCTCCCCGACTCGTGCGGCTACGTGCAGTGGTTTCGCGCGCCCCGCGCGCGGGGCCTCGCCCAGCGCGCGGGCGGCGACACCCGCTGAGGGGCGGACCGCGCCCGGCCTAATAGTGGAACTCGCTGCCGCCGACGAACTCGCGCAGGATCGACTGCGAAGGGACCCACGTCGGCGTGATCGACGAGAAGTGGCTCAGCAGGTACAGGATCCTTCGCGCGTCGGAGTACTCGCGGACATCAGGCTTTACGGTGCGCAGGAGCGGCTCCGCGTTCACCTTGAGGACCGCCAGCTCGTACACCAGCGCCGAATTGAACACCGCATCGGCGGTGTTCTGGTAGGGGAAGATGTTGCGGTCCTCGCCTCTCCTGACCGACGGCCACATCCGCAGCGTCTGCAAGGCGGAGTGGCCGCGGTAGTTGGAGTCGCGCACCAGCCTGCGGACCAGCCGGTTGTCGGTCGTCGGGATCCTCGTGTAGTTGTCGAGCGCGAGCTGCGTGATCGCCGAAACGTAGATCTTGAACTTGCCGGCGCGCGGGACCACGGGGGTGAGCCGGTCGTTCAGCGCGTGGATGCCTTCGACGATGAGCACGGCCTGCTCGCTCAAGGCGCAGCTCCGCGCCGGTTTCGGCGCGGGTCCCCGACACGAAGTCGTAGCGGGGCAGCGTCGACCGGTTCCCCCTTGAGCAGCCGCTCCAGGTGCGCGTTGAGCAGCTCGACGTCGACGGCCTCCAGAGCCTCGAAGTCCGGCTTGCCCTGCGAGTCCGACGGGCGTGCGGTCCCGCGGGAGGAAGTAGTCGTCGACCGACAGCGGAACCGGGTCCCGGCCCATGGCCTGCAGCTCGATCGAGAGCTTCTTGGCGAGCGTCGTCTTGCCCGACGACGACGGGCCGGCGATCAGCACGAGCCTGATGGCCGCGTTCTCGCAGACGGCGTCCGCGATCCGCGCGATCTTCTTGTTCTGCAGCGCCTCGGCGACGTGGATCACGTCGCGAATCCTGCCGCGGTCGATCACCTCGTTGAGCCGGCCGACGCAGTTCATCGTGAGCACGCGCTCCCAGGTCTTGTGCTCGCTGTAGATCTCGAAGAGCATGGGATCGTCCCGGAACTGCGGGATCGAGCGGGGCTGTCCGCTCGAGGGGAAGCGCAGGAGCAGGCCCGTCGGAGTAGGGGCGCACCTCGAACGCCTCCAGGAACCCTGTGTGCGGCGTCAGCGGCCCGTGGGACAGCGCGACAAAGGCCCCGCACCGGTCCACGGGGATTCGCGAGCGATTGTCGTACCGCAGCAGCAGCGCGGTCCGGGGCACGTCCGCTGCGTCGAAGGTCGCGATCGCATCCTCGTACGAAAGCGCCTCCCTGCCTGATCTCGAGGCGCTCGCGGACGAACGTCCGCATCTTCGCGTCCAGCCGCCGGCAGTCGTCGGCGCTCAACCGCACGCCGTCGTCGCGGTAGTGGAAAGTATCCGTGCCCGATGGAGAGGCCGATCGCGAGGCGGCAGCCTGGCAGGATCTCCCGGGCGGCCATCTGGAAGACGAACGTCAGGGTCCTGCGGTAGATCTCCGTGCCGTCGGGCGAGGTGAGCGTGACCGGCTCCATCCGGCAGTTGACGGACACCCTGTAGGTCAGGCTGACGACCTCGTTGTTCACCCTGACCGCGATGATGCGGTCTATCTCGGAAGCGAGCTCGGAATCGGCGAGCACGTCGGCGGTGAAGATGCCGCTGGGGTAGGTGCGGCTGGCGCCGGAGGGGAAGAGAACGGTCACCATCGGGATATCCTCAGGCGCCATCTCCGCGGGCTGCAGCGCGCGGGTGATCAGGATCTGCTTCTCGGTCGAGGTCTTGATGAGCGGCGCGTCGGCGATCGACTTTCCCTTCGGGGTCCGTCAGGGGCTTGACGATCGGGCACCGCGCGTCGTCCGGGTTGACGCGGTACACGATACCCCGGACGCCGTTGTTGAGCAGCACGTGCATCCCGATGGGGTAGACCGAAAGCGTGTAAACCAGGGCCTTGAGGACCTGCTCATCGTAAGCGGCGCGGCTCGTCCGCAGCAGCTCGGTGATGGCGTTGTGCCCGTCGATCGCCTGGCGATAGGGGCGCGACTGACGTCATGGCGACGTACGAATTCGCCACCGACATGATCCTGGAGTAGGCGGAAATCGCGTCGCCTTTGAGCCCGCGGGGATAACCGCTGCCGTCGTACCGTTCCTGGTGCTCCACCACCGCCCGCGCGATGTTCTCGTTGACGGAGAGCCCTTTGAGCAGCCGGTAGGCCGCGATAGGGTGAGCGGACAGCGCCTTTCGCTCCTTGTCGCCGAAGACCTTTGCGCTCAGGTAGAACGACGATGGGCAGCTTCGCCATGCCGACTTTGTGCAGGAGCGCCGCGGTCCCGAGCTCGATCAGGCGGTGTGAAGGCAGCTTGAGATAGACGCCGAGCGCCAGCGCGAGAACCGCGGTCCCGGCGCACTGGCCCGCCAGGTAGCTGCCGCCCGCCGGCGCCGGCGGCGCGGCGAGACAGGCCAGG
Organism: uncultured Spirochaetota bacterium; assembly: GCA_963734495.1. Lineage (GTDB taxonomy): Bacteria > Spirochaetota > Spirochaetia > SZUA-6 > CAVTHK01 > CAVTHK01. The sequence continues at coordinate 80,971 of CAVTHK010000015.1, read as the reverse complement.
AGCTGGTCGTGGTTGTCCCGGCCCATGTCCGCGATCTCCTTGACGCGGTCGGCGGCCGCCTTGCCGTCGAGCGTGTTGCCTTCGATGAGCCGGCTGTAGATCGCCTCGGTCTGCTTGACGAGCTGGGTGAAAAAGGCGGCGGCGCGGCCGCGGCCTTCCCTCTCCTCGAGCGACTCCTCCCCGCCCGTGGCGGCCACGGCCGGGAGCTCCGACGCCGGGTTCTGAGGCCCTCCGGCGGCGGACCCTTCGGTGAGGACTTCACGGTAGTTCCAGGCCTTGAGGCGGTTGATCAGCTCGAGCGTCACCGGGATGTCGGGCGAAAGGATGAGGTATTCTTCGTCTTCGAGATACAGCGGCGCGTCGAAGTAGGTGTTCACCTTGAGATCGTTGACCGCCACTCTCTTCATGTTGACCTCGGACCTTCTCACGGCTTACACTGCCGCCGCCGTTCGTTTCGATTCATTATAGAGCAAATCGATGCGCTTTAAAACGATCTACCTCATATTCAACATCGTCATCATCGTCTCGTTTCTCTTCATCTTCTTCATGCCCCTGCTCCTGCTGGGCCGCGAGCACTTCGGCGAGTTCCTGGTGCGGAACTGGGCTTCCGGGGCGCTTTTCGTCGTCGCGCTGACAGGCTTCAACGTCTATTTCGTCCGCAGCTGGAAGCTGTTCGAGCTGCTGGAGCGCGAGGACTGGACCGGCCTGATCGCCCACCTGGAGCAGGAGGTCTACGGCAAGGGCCGGATCACCCGCCGTCACGTCAAGATCCTCATCAATGCGTACCTCGTGGCCTCGCGCATGGAAGAGATCGTCCGGCTGCACGGGCATCTTTCCGAGCGCAGGCCGGCGCTGACGAACACCTTTGCGATCCCGTTCGGCATCCCGTATCTGCTGCTCAACCGGCCCGCCGATTCCGAGCGATACTTCGGGCGGGTGCTCGCGGCCGCGCGGCCACGGGACCGGGGCTGGGTGAGCTGGAATCACGCCTTCAGCCTCGTGCAGCTGCGCGAAGTCGAGGCGGCCCGCAAGGAGTTCGAGGCCTTGCTTGCAGACGGCCGCGACCCCGTGCTCTTCCTGCTCTCGCTCTACATGCTCGACTCTCTCGCGCGAGGCGAGGAGCGCGAGCGCCAGGCGGTCGAGGTCAAGGCCCGCGAGTTCCGCAAGCGCCATTCCCAGAAGGCGTGGAACCGGCGGGTCGAAGGGGCCAGGGAGAACATGGAGGTGCTGGTCCTGTCCCGCATCATAAAGCAGGCAAGCGACTGGGTGTTCGGCGTGGCTGCCGCGCCCGCGGCGCCGGCAGCGTCGGGCGAAGCTGGCGGCCAGAACGCGCATTGATTACGGCCGGACGGTGACCTTGACAGCGGCGGCGACATCCACTACATTTACAGGCGTCGACGCAGGGTAGAGCAGTTGGCAGCTCGTCGGGCTCATAACCCGGAGGTCGCAGGTTCAAATCCTGCCCCTGCTAGAGAGGCCCCCGATCCGGGGGCCTCTGCTTTTCCGGAAGATCCGGCGAAATCCACGGTGACCGTCCGCTTCTACCAGGAGCTCAACGACTTCCTACCGGCCGCCGTGCGGTCCAGGACGATCGAGATCCGCCGCGCTCCGTGCACCGTCTTCGCGCTGATCCAGGACCTCGGCGTCCCCCACACGGAAGTGGACCTCGTTCTCGTCAACGGCACATCCGTGGGGCTCGATCACGAGATCGCCGCCGGCGACCGTGTCAGCGTCTACCCCGTCTTCGAGAGCCTCGACATCTCCACGGTCACGCAGGTGCGGCCCGAGCCGCTGCGCCGCTTCGGATTCCTGCTCGACGCGCATCTCGGCGCCCTGGCGCGGCTCCTGCGCATGCTCGGGTTCGACAGCGAATACGGCCGCCGCGCCGACGACGCCGAGCTCGCGGCCCGCGCGCCGCGTGAGGGCCGCGTCCTGCTGACGCGCGATCGCGGGCTGCTCAAGCGCCGGCTCGTCACCCGCGGCTACTGCGTGCGGTCGCTGCGGCCTGAGGAGCAGGCGGTCGAGGTGCTGCGCCGCTTCGATCTCGCGGCCGCTGCGCACCCGCTCTCGCGCTGCCTGCGCTGCAACGCGCCGCTCGAGCCGCTGGCCGAGCCCCCGAACACCGTGGCGCCGGCGGTCCGATCCTCCCACGCTGTCTTCCGCCGGTGTCCCGGATGCCTGCGCACCTACTGGCGGGGGTCGCACTGGCAGGACATGATGCGCACGTCCCAACGCCTCCTGTTCTCTGGCCGCGGCGCACCCGCAGCCGCGGGACCCCCTTCGTTCTTGACCCTCGCAGGTCATTTCCAGATAATGCGATACACGCTATGGCGGATACGAAAGTCGTCTACGACGAGAAGGCGATCAAGACCCTCGACGCCCTCGCGCACATCCGGCTGCGCACGGGCATGTACGTCGGCAGGCTCGGCGACGGCAGCCACCCGCAGGACGGCATCTACGTCCTCCTCAAGGAGGTCGTCGACAACAGCGTCGACGAGTTCATAGTCGGCGCCGGCCGCAAGATCGAGATTCGCCGCGAGGGGCCCGCGGTCACGGTCCGCGACTACGGCCGCGGCATCCCGCTGGGCAAGGTCATCGACTGCGTCAGCAAGATCAACACCGGCGGCAAGTTCTCCGACGACGTCTTCCAGTTCTCGGTGGGCCTGAACGGCGTCGGCACCAAGGCGGTCAACGCCCTGAGCTCCGAGTTCGAGGTGACCAGCTTCCGGGAGGGCAAGTACGTCTTTGCCCGCTTCGAACGGGGCAGCTCAAGCAGCAGAAGGCGGGCAAGGGCAAGAGCAGGGACGGAACGCTGGTCCGCTTCGTTCCCGACGCCACCATCTTCAAGGACTACGCCTGGAACGACGAGTACGTCGAGCGCCGGCTGCGGTACTACGCGTACCTCAACAGCGGCCTCTCGATCGTCTACAACGGCAAGACCTTTGCCAGCAAGGACGGGCTCCAGGACCTGCTCGCCGAGGAGATCGGCAAGCGAGCCCACGATCTACCGGACCATCTACTTCAAGGACAAGCACCTCGAGTTCGCCTTTACCCACACGACGAACTACGGCGAGGCCTACTACAGCTTCGTCAACGGCCAGTACACCATCGACGGCGGCACGCACCAGAGCGCCTTCCGCGAGGGCGTCCTGCGGGGCGTCAACGAGTTCGCGGGCAACTCCTTCAGCGGCGAGGACGTGCGCGAGGGGCTCGTCGGCGCCATCGCGGTCAAGCTCAAGGACCCCGTCTTCGAGAGCCAGACCAAGAACAAGCTCGGCTCGACCGAGGTGCGGACCTGGATCGTCAACGAGGTGCGCAACCAGCTCATGCTGTGGCTGCACAAGTACCCGGTCGAGGCCAAGGCGCTCGTCGAGAAGGTGCGCACGAACGAGCGCGTCCGCAAGGAGCTCGCCACCCTCAAAAAGGAGGCCCGCGAGCGGGCGCGCAAGGTCGCCATCCGCATCCCCAAGCTCACCGACTGCAAGATCCACTACGACACCAAGGAGCGCCGGCGGGAGCAGTCGAGCATCTTTCTCGCCGAGGGCGACTCCGCGGGCGGGAACCTCATCCAGGCGCGCGACGTCAACACTCAGGCGGTCTTCTCGCTGCGGGGCAAGCCGCCGAACACCTTCGGGCTCGGCCAGGACGCGGTGTACAAGAACGAGGAGCTGTACAACGTCATGAGGGCGCTGGGCATCGAGAACGACATCGGACGGCCTGCGCTACAACAAGGTCATCATCGCAACCGATGCCGACGTCGACGGCATGCACATCCGCAACCTCCTGCTCACCTTCTTCCTGAGGTACTTCGAGGAGCTGGTCCTCACGGGGCACGTATACATCCTCGAGACGCCCCTGTTCCGCGTCCGCGACCGTAAGCGCACGGTCTACTGCTACAGCGAAGCCGAGCGCGACCGGGCGACCAAGGAGATCGCCGGCGCGGAGATCACCCGCTTCAAGGGGCTCGGCGAGATCAGCCCGCAGGAGTTCAAGCAGTTCATCTCGGACGGCGCGAGGCTCGTCCCGGTCGATGTCCAGTCACTGAGCGCGGTCCGCAAGACACTGGAGTTCGTGATGGGCAAGAACACCCCGGCGCGCAGGAAATTCATCGTCAACAACCTGAAGGTGGACGTGATCTAGGCCCGGCGCGGTCCGCCGTGTGCCCTGACGGGGCGTTACGCCCGGCGCATCGCCCCCGGCGCCCGCGCCCGGCCGGACGCCGGCACGGCAGGCGCGCCAAGGCAAGCGAGGTGAGTGAGTGAGCCAGCTTCGGCCCCTGATGGAGAGCAATTTCCTCGAATACGCGAGCTACGTCATCATCGACCGGGCGATCCCCGAGCTGGTCGACGGATGCAAGCCCGTCCAGCGGCGCATCCTTCACACCCTCCGCGAGATGCACGACGGACGCTTCCACAAGGTCGCCAACGTCATCGGCGAGACGATGAAGCTCCATCCCCACGGCGAGGTCTCGATCGGAGACGCGCTCGTGGTCGTCGCCAACAAGGACTACTTTATCGAGCGGCAGGGCAACTTCGGCAACGTGCTCACTGGCCACAATGCGGCCGCGGCCGCCGCTACATCGAATGCCGCCTCACGCAGCTCGCCCTCGACACGCTCTTCAACCCGGCGATCACCGAGTTCGTGCCCAGCTACGACGGCCGCAGGAACGAGCCGTTCCTCCTCCCGGCCAAGGTGCCCGCGCTCCTCATGATGGGAGCCGAAGGCATCGCCGTCGGCCTCGCGACCCGCATCCTTCCCCACAACTTTATCGAGCTGCTCGAAGGAGTCGCGGCCATGCTCCGCGGGCAGAAAGTCCACCTCTTCCCCGACTTTCAGCAGGGCGGAATCATGGACGTCGCCGAATACCAGGACGGCGCTGGAAAGGTGAGGGTGCGCGCGCGCATCGACATCGACGGCCCCAAGCGGCTGGTGATCCGCGACGTGCCCTTCTCGACCACCACGGCGAGCCTCATCGCCTCGATCGAATCGCGGTCCAGCGCGGCAAGGTCGCCGTCTCGAGCATCGACGACTTCACCACGGAGAAGGTGGAGATCGAGCTCACGCCCTCGCGCGGAGTCTCGGCCGAAGACGTGCTGCCGCAGCTCTACGCCTACACCGACTGCGAGGTGAGCGTCGCATCCAATATCGTCGTGATCCAGGACAACCGTCCCGGTAGAGCTCACCGTCTCGCAGTTCCTCTCGGAGTTCTCGGCCCACCTCAAGCGGGTGATCAAGATGGAGCTGGAGCACGAGCTGGGACTGCTGGAGGACCGGCGCCACTGGCTCACGCTCGAGCAGATCTTCATCGAGAACCGGATCTACAAACGCATCGAGACCGTCAAGACCGAGGCCGGCATCACCAAGACCGTGCGCACCGGGCTCGAGGCGTTCAAGAAGCTCTTCGTGCGGGCGCTCACGGACGACGACATCAAGAAGCTCCTCGAGCTCCGCATCCGTCGCATATCGGCCTACGACCTGGAGCGGACCGAGGGCGAGATCGACGACATCGTCCGCAAGATCAAGGAGTGCGAGGCCAAGCTCAAGTCCCTCACGAAGACCGCCATCGGCTTCCTGGAAGGGCTCGTCGAGCGCTACCGCGAGCGCTACCCGCGGCGCACGGAGATCGCGTCCTTCGAAGCCGTCGACCGCAAGGCGGTCGCTCGCGCCAACATCCGCCTCGGCTACGACAGCTCGACCGGCTTCTTCGGAAGCTCCGTCCGCGGCGACGGGACGCAGATCAGCGTGAGCGAGTACGACCGCGTGATCGCGGTCACCAGCGACGGGACCTACCGCGTGATGGCCCCGCCCGAGAAGATCGCTGCTGCCGGGAAAGCTGCTGCGGTGCGAGTTGTTCGACAAGGAAAAGGGCGCGGACCTGCTCTTCGCCTACCGCGACGAGAACCGCGTCGCCTGGGGCAAGCGGGTGCACGTCGCGGGTTTCATCACCGACAAGACGTACGACCTCGTGCGCGGCAGCTCCTACGGCATCGAACACTCTAGGTGAAGGCGGGCGCGAGGAGAAACTGCGGCTGCGGTTCGTGCCGGCCAAGCGCCAGAGGCTCAAGGAAGCTTTCTTCGACACCCGCAAGCATACGCCCGTGCGGCGTCGCGGCGCGCGGCACGCGGCTGCATGCCAAGGCCGTGGCCTCGATCAGGGCGCGTGAGCGAGCGGTCCGTGGAAGCCGCCGAGCAGGCGAGCGACTGAGGCCCCGGCCTAGAATCGCTCCCCGAACGCGCGGTCGAGCTCCCGCTCGTACGCCCCGATGGCGCGCGTGTAGGCGCGGGTCGACGCCGGGATGCCCCACTCGCGCACGCCCGCGGATGCCGGCGTTGTAGGCCGCGAGGGCCATGTCCACGGACCCCATCTCGCCCAGGCACAGCCGCAGGTACTGCATGGCGCTCTCGGCGTTGCGGCGGATGTCGAAGAAATCGGCCCGCCTCCATTCCGGACGCGCCGCGTCGTTCAGCTGGAACAGGCCCCAGTCCCGCGTGCCGTAGTAATTGATGCCGCTGACCGCGTTGGTGTCGAAGCGGCTCTCCTGCCACCCGAGGGCGAACGCCAGGTTCACCGGCACCTCGGCCCGCAGCGCGGCGTCGAGGATCACGCGGGCCACATCGCGGTCGCCGGTATAGGCGGCGTAGAAATCGAGCACGGCGTCCCTGTCCACGAGGCGGACGATCTCGTGGTTCACCTGCATCCTGTGCGGAGGCTCGGTCGGCAGGCTCAGCGCCGCGGGGGCCTGGCCGGAAACGGCCGCGGCGAGGCCCGGCTCGCCCAGGCCCGGGAGCCTGTCGTAGGCGTCCAGCGTCACGCTGACGGCCACCACGGCAAGGGCAATCGCGAGCAGGAATGCAGCCGGGCGCCGCATGCGCCCGCGGTCGGTATCTTTCTTACGTTTCAACATTCTGCACCATAGCCGCGCTCGATCATGCCGAACGCGGGAGGGAAAATAATGTAACCAACGCGCGGCCGTTTTTCAAGCGCCGCCGGCCGGTGGAGGCGGTGGCCGCCCGGGGGCGTGCGAGGGCGCCTCCGGCTTGCGCGACGTCGTTCATGCGTGAAGAATAGAGAGAGTGGAAGAAGACGACCTTTTCGCCAGCGCGCACGCCGACCAGATCGAACGGGAGCAGCCCCTGGCGGCCCGGATGCGGCCCCGCACGCTCGACGAGTTCGTCGGCCAGCAGCACATCGTCGCCCCCGGCCGCCTGCTCTACAGGGCGATCAAGGCCGATCAGCTCAGCTCGGTCATCTTCTACGGCCCCCCGGGGACGGGCAAGACGACCCTCGCGCGCGTCATCGCGAACACGACGCGGGCCCACTTCATCACCATCAACGCGGTCCTCGCCGGCGTCAAGGAGATCCGCGAGGCGATCGAGGAAGCGCGCACGCGCAGGCAGTATCACAGCGAGCGCACGATCCTGTTCGTCGACGAAGTCCACCGCTGGAACAAGGCGCAGCAGGACGCGCTCCTGCCCTGGGTGGAGAACGGCACGATCGTGATGATCGGCGCCACAACCGAGAACCCGTTCTTCGAGGTCAACCGGGCGCTGGTCAGTCGCAGCAGGGTCTTCCAGCTGCGGCCGCTGGAGGCCGCGGACCTTCGCCGGGTCGCCGGGCAGGCGCTCGCGGACCCGGTGCGCGGCTACGGACGCTACCGCGTCGAGATCGACCAGGACGCGCTGGAGCACCTGGTCAACGTCTCCGAGGGCGACGCGCGCAGCCTGCTGAACGCGCTCGAGCTCGCCGTCGAGACGACGCCCGCGCGGTTCCCGCCGCCGGATGGGGAACACATCCGAGTCGACCGCGCGGTGGCGGAAGAGAGCATCCAGAGGAGGGCGGTCCTCTACGACAAGGAAGGCGACTACCACTTCGACACGATCAGCGCCTTCATCAAGAGCCTGCGCGGGAGCGACCCCGACGCGGCCCTCTACTGGCTCGCGAGGATGGTGTACGCGGGCGAGGATCCGCGCTTCATCTTCCGGAGGATGCTGATCTTCGCCTCGGAGGACGTGGGCCTCGCGGACCCGAACGCCCTCGTGCTCACGGAGGCGGCGGCGGCCACGTTCGACCGCGTCGGACTTCCGGAGGGCCGCTTCGCGCTCTCGCACGCGGCCCTGTACCTCGCCACCGCACCGAAATCGAACTCGACGATGGCGTTCTTCGACGCGCTCAAGCTCGTCGAGGAGCAGCGCAGCGGCGATGTCCCGTCGCACCTCAAGGACGCCAGCCGCGACCGCGAAGGCTTCGGTCACGGCGAAGGCTACCTCTACCCGCACTCGTACCGGGAGCACTGGGTCGCGCAGCGGTACCTGCCCGCCGCGCTCCAGGGGGTCGCCTTCTACGAGCCGGGCCGCGAGGGGCACGAGGCCGAGATCCGCGACGCGGTCCTTCGACGCCGGGAGGCGCAGATCGAGGCATTCAGGCAGGCGGACGCGGGCGAAGGCGAGGTGCTGACCTTTACGCCCGGAGCGGAGGCCGAGCGGTGGATCGCGCGCGCCGAAGGATCCCTCACGGACCTGCAGGAGCGGCTGCGGGCCGCGCTGTTCGAGGGTCTCCGCGTCCCGAGGCACGCCCGCGCCCTCGACCTGAGCCGAGGGTCGCCGTTTCTGACCTGGGAGCTGGTGCGAAGGACGCCCGAGGGCGGCGTCTGGACGTTCGCGGACGCGCCGGCCGCCGTGGTCTCCGACGCCCTGCGGGAGCCCACGCGCCTGGAGGCCGGCCTGACGTCGGTCCCCGAAGCGCTCGCGCGCGCCGGCGAACGCGACCTCAGATTCGACGTCGTGCTCGGGCGCGCGGCTTTCACGGCCGCCGCTGGCCGCCCCGCCGCGCTCGCCGCTATCTTCGGCCTGATGGCCCCGGGCGGGCAGCTCGGCCTGATCGAGCCTTACCCGAGGGCTGCGCAGCGCCTCTCGGCCCTCGCGTCCGACGCCCTCGGCCCGGAGCTCGAGCAGCTCATACGCCGGGCTGAAGACGCGATCTACGAGGATGCCGGCGACCCGAAGGTGGGCTGGACCGCGGATTCGCTGCGCCGCGAGCTTGCCGACGCAGGGTTCACCGCGGTAGAGATCACGGAGCAGCGGCTGCGCAGCCTGCGGAGGGTAGGGGAGGCCGACCTGGGGCGATGGCTGGCCGCGGACGCGCCCGCGAGCTACCTCGCCCGGCTCCGGCGCGCCCTGCCCGGGGCGACGGACGCGATCGACCGCGCTGCCTCGATCATGCGCGCCGCCCTGCTGAACCGCGAGACGGACTGGCAGCAGGTCTACCTGATCGTACGCGCGGCGAGGAGCTGACATGCCGTTCGACAAAGAGCTGTACCGTGCCGTGGACTACATACTCAACCGGGCCTCGCCCAAGGATCTCGACGTGCTCAAGGCCGCCCTCGAGCGCAGGCAGCGCGACAGCCGCAGCCGGCTGTCGGCCGGCAACATCCGCGGCATGGCGCACGACCTCGCGGGCGCGGTCTCCGAGCAGCTCGAATCGATCGGCGACATCAAGGAGATGACCAAGAAGTACATCCGCGACATGGTCCGCCGGACCCTCCCCGAGATTCCCGAGGAGCAGCTCGAGCTCATGCTCGAGGAGTGGGTCCCCGATCGCGCCGGCCAGGTGAGCGAGGAGAACCTCCCGCGCGACGTGGCGCGGTCGATGGTCGTGCAGTTCGTCGACTACAGCGTCGGGCGCATGTCGCCCGCGGACAAGGCGGAGCTGCAGAAGGACTGGAGCCGGCGCTACTGGACCGTGTTCTCCGAGCGCACGCGGGGACTGATACGCGAGCTGCTCATGGGCGCGATCTCCGAGAAGCAGTTCTGGACACGCATCGACGAGGAGAAGCCCGCAACTTGACGGGAGCCGCAGGCGACGCGACAATCAGCCGACCCGGCGGTGGGACAGGCGGCGAGGCACCGGTCACGGCCGGACACCCGCGCGCCCGCGAAAATAGCGGCGAAGGGAGTCGAACCCCTGCCCCAACGGATATGAGCCGTTTGCTCTACCAACTGAGCTACGCCGCCAGAAGCCGGGCCAATATACCAGCGGCCCCCGCTGGTGTCAACCTTTGGGCGGCGCTCACGGGTCCGCAGGCGGGCCGGGAGAGGTAAGAATGGTTCACCGCGTCTCGACCCGGGTCCGGTTCCACGAGTGCGACCTCTACGGGCACGTCAACCACGCGGTCTACCTGCAGTACCTGGAGACCGCGCGCGTGCAGCTCCTCTCTGACCACGCGCTGCCGCTGCAGGAGCTGCGGAGGCGCGGCGTGAACCTCGTGGTCCGGCGCCTGAGCATCGAGTACCTGAAGCCCGCGTTCCTCGACGACCCGCTCGAGATCGCGACCGAGGTGCTGCGGATGAGGGGATCGAGCGGCGTGTTCCGCCAGGTCGTCACGAGGGACGGCGACCGTATCGCGGATGCGACCGTCGAGTGGGCCTGCGTCGGCGACGACGGCAGGCCTGTCAGGCTGCCGCCCGAGATCGACAGCCTCCGGCCGGGGGACGGGGAGGCCGCGTCGTGAGGCTTCCGCTGGGCGCGATCGGGCCGAAGAGAATCGCGGCGGTGGCGCTGGCGGCCTTCTTCACCCTTCTTTCCCTCGTCTATTTTGGACGCTACCTGCTCAAGCCGTACACCGGGCTGGTCGTCAACTTCCCGGAGGCGGTCACGGAGGGCGGCCGGGTCCTGTTCGCGCCGCGCTCGCCCCTCTCGCCCGCTGTCCGCGCGGGACTCCTCCCGTACCGCGACCAGATCCTGCGGGTCGGCGAGCGCGCCATCGCGGGCCTGCGGGACCTCGTCGTCGCGGACCTGGCCTGGCGCACCTGGGAGCCGGCCGAGGTCGCGGTTCTGCGGGACGGCGCGTCCCCGCTGACGATCGCGCTCGCTCCGGACCTGCCGCTGCGGCGGGTGGAGAACTCCTTTACTCTCGCGTTTCTCGTCGCCCTCACCGGACTGGGTTTCGCGCTCCTCTTCGACCGGCGCCTCACGCTGGCGACGCTGCTGCTGGCGGCCGCCTGCTTCTGTTATGCGCTGTTCGTCGCGGTCAAGCCCTTCTACTACGAGAGCCTGCTCGCGAACGCCCTCGTGCATGCGGGCAAGCTCGCGCCGTGGCTCCTGCTGGGCTTCGGCCTCTACTACCCGCGCCCGCGAGCGTCCCGGGCGGCGCGCGTCGGCGCGATCGCGCTCGTCGCCGCGGTCTACACGGCGTTCAGCGCGAGCCGGCTCACGCTGTTCGCCCAGTGGGCCGCGACGGGTGCCGACGGCCTGCTCGCCCGCTACCGCGGCCTCGGCAGGCTCGCCAACGCGGCCGAGGCGGGCGCCTACATCGCGTTTGTCGGTCTGCTCGGCACGGTTCTCGCCCGCGCCGGCGCCCGCGAGCGTGCCCGCATCCAGTGGATGCTCGCGGGCTTTCTCGTGGCGCTGCCGCCGTATTTCTTCTTCGACCAGCTCCCCATGATCCTGGACGACTGGGGCGCCCCGAGGATCGGGACGGGCGGGTTCGCGAGCCTGTTTCTGTTGCCGCTGCCGGTCCTGTTCACGGTCGGCTTCGTCACCGGCAGGTCCATCGAGACGCGCCACCTGCTTTCGCGTTTTCTCGTCTATGCGTTCATCGCGCTGGCCGCGGTGGTGTTCTTCGCATGGCTCTACGATCCGCTCGTCGAGCAGCTCACGACGCACTACGCCATGAGCGGCCGCGCGGGGTCGCTCGTCGCGGCCTTCGTCCTCGCGGCGCTGCTGTTTCCCGCGCAGGCGCTCCTGCTGCGGGTCGCGTCGCTCCGCCTCGACCGGCCGGTCCGGCGGATGCACGAGCTCGCGCGCGAGAACGCCGCGCTGCGTCTCGAGCTCCAGGAGTCGGCGGGGCGGGAGGACTGGGAGTCGGCCCGGCAGCACGACCTGGTCCGCCTGGCGCGACACGTGGAGGCGGAGCTCGACGGCGTGCGGCGCGAGGCCGACGCGGCGGCATCCGCGCTGGCCTCGCCGGACGGGAGCGGCGGGGCCGCGGCCCACATCCGCTCCGCGCGCACGCTCGCCGCGCGGCTGGCCGAGGCGATGCGTCCGGTCGCCTTCTTGAGCGGCGGCCTGCCCGAGCGATGCGAGGCGGACAAGCTGGCCGCGGTCGCAGTCTCGCGCGCCAGGCAGCGGCTGCCGGGCATCCGCGTGGAAGACAGCACACCCGCGGTCGCCGTGCGGGCCGTGCCTCAGTACGTGATCGCGGCCCTCGACGAGGTGCTCTCCAACGCGTACGAGAGCGCGCCGGAGGGGCTCATCACGATCACCGGCAGGCGCGAGCCGGGACGCCTGCGGATCGAGGTCAGCGACGGCGGCGGCGGATTCGCGCCGGAGATCGCGGCCACGGCCGCGGATCCGTTTACCACGACCAAGGCCGGGCACGCGGGAATGGGCCTTTACCTGGCCCGCCGCGCCGTGGCGCTCAGCGGGGGAGAGCTCGGGATCGCGCCGGAGAAGGGCGGGGTGGTCTGGCTCTCGCTCCCGCGGGCGTGAATCGCGGGCCGCGCAGCTCCGGCCGGGACGCCATTGTGGACACCTGCTCTTGCGTGGTGTTAGACTCATATCGAGGGGTGGACAAGAGATGGGAGACATAGTGCCGCGCAAGGAAGTCGAACGCGACGGCATACGGGGCTTCGGCGGAGTAGCGGGTGGCGTGGGGCTGCTTGTGCTGACGTCTCTGTCGCATGTGCCCGTCGTGGGTCTCGTGGCCGGGGCCGCGCTCACCGCCATCGGGCTCGGCGTGGCGGGCTCCAGCAGGGACAGGGCCGCGGGAACCGTCGCGACCGCAGCCGGGATCCTGACGATTCTCTCGAACGTCATCCATCGCGGCGGCGGCCTTCTCTGGCTGGGCGGAATCGGCCTGCTCGCGTTCGGCGGGTATTCGCTGTACAACTTCTTCCGCAAGCTCAAGGCGCGCTCGTAAGCGCCCGCTATCCGCCGCGACGACGCTCCCGGGCCATCGAGGAAAGAATAAAGGATGAAGAAATTCCCGTGGCGCCTCGTCTTCGGACTGATCGTGCTCGTATTTGCGGCCGTATTCGCGAGCCTCAACACGCTGCCCGTGGACGTCAAGCTCGTCGTCTATGAGTTCCGCGGCGTGCCGCTCTTCCTGGCGCTCATCTTCGCGTTCATACTCGGCGCCCTCTGCGTGCTGCCGTTCGCGCTTGCGCGGAGGCGGCCTCGCGTCGGCAGGGGCGGTCCGGGGGCCGTTCAGGGGTCCGCCGGCAACGCTTCGCCGCGCGCATGACGTGAAGCTCCCGCTCGCAATCCCTGCCCTGATCGCGCTGCTCTGCTCGGGCCTGTTGCCGGCCCAGCAGGGGCAGCCGGCCTGCCGGCCGCGAAGCCCCAGGCGCCGCAGGCCGGCTCAGGCGCGCCGGCGGCACCTCCGTTGGCGACCGCGGACTGGCTGCGCGCGAATCGAGACGATCCCGCCTGGCCGGACGCGCTGAGAACGTTCGTCAGGCAGACGCAGAATCTCGACCTTCTGCTCTCGACCGTCGAGGCCGTCTCGACAGCGCCCGAGCGCGTTCCCGCCGACCTCGCGCTTCAGATCGCCGCCATCCTCGACGCTGCCGGGCGCCCGGAGGCGGCGCTCCGCCTCTACCAGCGCGCCGCGGCGGCGGCAGAGGGCCCGGAGCAGCGCGCCGACGCCCTCGTCGCGAGCGCGCTCGTCGCCTGCGACCTCGGCGCGAACGACGCCGCTCTCCGGTCGCTCGACGACGCCATCGCGCTCGTCTCCGACGGCCCGCGCCGCGTGGCCCTGCGCGCCGTCCGGGCGCTGCTCCGCTACGACCTCGGCTACCGCGACGAAGCGGTCGGCGAGCTGCAGGCCCTGCTCCCGGCCCTCCCCGAAACCAGCCCCGCGAGGCTCCAGTCACTCTTCACGCTCGTCGTCCACTACCGCGCCGTCCCGGACCCCCAGCGCTCCGCCTCGTACCAGCGCCTCCTCGAAGCATCCTTCCCCGGCTCCCCCGAGGCGTCCATGCTCGCGGCCGGGTCCCCGGTCTCCCTCGCGCTCTCGCCCCGAAGGCTCTTCCCGCTCCTCGGCCCCGTGCCGGCACCCGCAGCTCCGCCGCGCTCCGGCCCCCGTCGCGGCGCCTCCACCGCCAGCCCCGACCACAAGCCCGCCGGTCCAGCCCGAGTCGCCCGGCGTTCGCATACAGGCCGGCTCCTTCACCCTCCAGGAAAACGCAACCTACATGGTCCGCGACCTCGAGAGGGCAGGATTCCAGACTACCGTCGAGCGCGTGCTGCTCGATGGCAAGACTTATTACCGTGTCATACTCAGGCAACAGTTCCAGCCGGAAGAAGCCCACAACGCCCTGGTTCGCCTCAAGGAGGCCGGGTTCGAGGGCGCCATCCTCCCGTAACCTGTCGTACACCCCGACGTACACCTTCATACAAACACATTCCGGAGCGCCCACGGCCGTCTACCAATCCATACAAGCGACAGCTCGACGGGGCTTGCACAAGGGGGCTCTACGGCGCCCCGGCCTGGCAGACGCCGCCCGACCACCTCTTTTGGTAGACAGAATATCCATTATAGGAAGTTAGTCATGGGGCGGGAAAGCACTGCGCGTCGCCAACCGGCCTCCGCGCGGCGGCTCCCCGCTACTTCGGCGAGCTCAGCTTGGACAGCGTCCAGATCAGGGCCAGCGCGCAGGAGGCGGCTGCGAACACGTTGACGTCGTTGAAATCAGACAGCATCTCGAAGAACTTCGGGAACGCCCGGTAGATGACTCCGCCAAGAAAGGAGCCTATCAGCCCGATGATGAGCGCGCCCCAGAAGTGGCCGAGGATCGGCCGCTTGAGCACGTAGTAGATCAGGATCGCGGCTGCGAAACCGATCGTAATGTAGGTCAGAGCCACGTTGAGGTAGAACCACTTCATCAGGCGCTCCTTCCTGATTCATCCCGGGTCAATCGACCACGTGCAACGGTATCGAGATCGGGCTCAGCGGAACGGCACGGCTGTAGATGGGCGTCGTCAGGTCCTGCAGCCCGTAGCTCAGCGCGTAGAGCCCGATGTAGACAATCGGATTGGTCCCGGCGCTCAGGCCGAGAGCGGAGATGTCGACGTCGTCATGCACGAACCCGTCGTCGGTCTCGGAGTAGAACGTCTTGAACAGCCCGGTTACTCCGTACACCACCGCCCTCCTGAACTCGGTGTTCGCAAACGTCAGCCCGGTGGTCACCGGCACCGCGCTCATGACGGGGACCGCTTTGTTCTCGAGGGGCGAAAAGTCCAGCGTGATCTTCGAGGGCATGCCCCGGTCGCCGCTGTCGACGGGGATCAGCGGCAGGTTCTGCAGCGTGGGCGCGTCTCTCAGCGACGTCAGGCGCCTGAAGCCCGCCGCCACCACGTCGCCGTAGGTCGCCAGTCCGCCTTCGAAGCTGCCGAGGTCCGGATAGAACTTGTAGAAGATCTCGATGCCGCGGAACTCCAGCTCGTTGTTGGATGCCGTCAGGTAGATGGTGAAGGTCTTCGCGGTTTCGTCGGGCGGGCCGGACCCCGGCGCACTGAGCAGCACCACGGTCTCGAGCCCGCAGCCGTGGAGCAACGCCGCCGCGAGGGCCGCGCCAAGGGGGAGCAGGCATCCCCGCATCCCCCGCGTGAACGCCCGGCGCAGCTTCACACCCCGTCCACCATGTCCACCAGCTCGTAGATCGCGACCGGCTTGTTCTTGCCCTTGACCCGGATCACGTCGAGCTCCCTGGCCACGACCTTGTCCTGGACGAGCCCGTAGGTGAACTCGCTCATGATGATGCCCGTGAGGTACTGCTTGTTCGTGCCCTCGAGCCTCGCCCCGAGGTTGACGTTGTCCCCCATGAGCGTGTAGTTCATCCGCCCCGGAGACCCCATATTTCCCACGGTCATGATGCCCGAGTTCATCCCGATCCCGATGGAGAACCCGGGGCGCCCCTCCGCCGCCCAGGTCGCGTTCAGCTCCGCGAGCTTCTGCATCTGGCGCAGCGCGCAGCGGCACGCGAGAAGCGCGTGGTCCGCCTGCGGCAGCGGCGCGCCCCAGAAGCACATGATCTCGTCGCCGACGTACTTGTCGAGGGTGCCTTTGTACTCGAAGATCAGGTCGGTCATGGCCGTGAGATACACGTTGAGATGGTTTACCAGCTCCTGCGGCGACATCTGCTCGGAGAGCGACGTAAAGCCGCGGATGTCCGAGAACAGCACCGTCAGCTCCTTGTCCACGCCCCCGAGCTCGGGCGGGCTGGACAGGATCTCGTTCACGACTTCGGGGCTCACGTACCTGCCGAACGTGTTGCGGATCATGCGCTTTTCGCGCTCTTCGGTCATGACTCTGTAGGCGACGATCGCAAGAAACGCGAGCAGAGCCCCCGACGCCGGCGCGCTGAAGAGCAGGATGTAGCTCGCAAAATCGAACACGTACACGACCACCAGGAAGTACAGGAACACGAGCACGAGCGTGATCACCAGCGACCAGACGGTGGACAGACGCGACGTCATGAAGCTCACGAGCATGATCGCGGCCAGCAGGACCAGCGCCTCCACCCAGGTCGGCGCCGGGGTCAGGAACCGGTTCATCAGGATCGTGTTGAGGGCGTTGGCGTTGATCTCGACGCCGTACATGAGGCCGTAGGGCGTCGGCTTCTCGTCTTCGGCGAGTCCCGTAGCGAAGACTCCGACCATCACCACGCGGTTGGCGACGGCCTTGGTGCGGGGCCAGGCCGACGGGTCGATCCCGGGATCGCGGTTGTAGCCGGAGTACGGGCGCACGGGGAACGTCTGGTACCCGTCCGCGGCCGCGCTCGAACGGGGGCCCATGAAGTTGATGAGCATCGTCCCGCGATCGTCGATCGGGATCAGCAGCTCGTCGAGCGTCCGGTATTGCGCCTCGCTCACCTGCGTTTCGACCTGCTTGCCGTCCTTGTCCTTTTCCATCCGCGTGACCGCCGGCTTGACGAGCAGCCTGAAGGGCTCCCACGCCTGCGTCTGCGGGTTGAACTCCTGAGGCTGCGGGATGCGGATGTGCTTGCCCAGCACCACCTCGACGTCGGACGGCTTGCGGTTCACATACTCCAGCGTGAGCGACAGGGTGATCGCCGGCACGAAGTGGTCGCGATAGCGCCGCACGAAATAGCGGTAGGTGTCGGGCTTTCCGTCGCCATTGGTGTCGTCGCCGCGGCCAGGCGCGCGGCGGGCCATCTCCTTCCGCAGCTCGTCGAGCGTCTGCTCCGTGAGCGGAAGCGCCACGGTGTGGGAGATCCCATCCTTGTCGTACCAGCCGAGCCGCTCGAACGCGGCGGCGTCGACCGTCGTCCCGGTGGTGAGCGACGCCACGTCGATGTCCTCGATCGGCTCGGCCAGCCGCGCGATGAGCGGCTGCCTGCGGAACACGTTGTCCACGTCTTCGACATAGCTCGCGTTCCCGTAGCCCCGGGCGGCGCGGGCGTAGGGCTTGAGCGGGCGCCTCGGCGCTGCGGAAGGTGACGACCCTGGAGATGTCGCCCGTGATGCGGGTGATCTCGCCGTAGCGCTCCATCAGGGTCTTCTGCCGCCCCATCTGATCCTGACCAAACGAGCCGGAGGCCTCGCCCGGCTGGAGGAACGTGTCGAGGAACACCCGCCCGTTTTCGCGGATGCTCTTGACGAGCAGCGCGTCGTTCTCCGGCGCCTCGACGTCCGGCTCGATGAAGTTGATGTCCAGGAACAACGAGCGCTCGCGCTCGCCCTGCTGCTGGATGCGGGTAAAGCTGTTGATCAGCCCCGCGTGGACTGAGCGCGGAAAGGGCCACTTGCCGTAGCGCTGCAGGCTGCGGTTGTCGATGCCCACGATCAGGATGTCGGGGGAGATGTAGGGGTTCCGCGTCTTGAGAGTCACCCCCTCCTGGACGGTCTGGCCGCGAAACGTGAGCTTCCAGTTGAACCACACGTCGAGGAACACGTTCTCCTCGACGTTGCGGATCACGGCCGTCCCGAAGGTGAGGAGATACATGAGGGCAAAGACGACGGCGCCGATGACCAGGCCGAAGGTAGCGGGCTTCGAGGATTCGTGAGCGCCTGCCGGCCATGGATGCCTCCCGCGATCCGGCTCGAGCCGGCAGCCTATTGCTTGCCGACCTTGCCGCCTGCCTGGAGCGCTATTATACGGTCCACGGCGAGGTTCGTCCAACTGCTCGAGGGGTACTTCGTCCGCATCTCGGTGTACGTCGCCGCCGCGCTCTTGAAATCGCCCTTGATTTCGAGCATCCGCCCCACGGCGAAATACGCGTGCGCCGCGTGCGGGGTGTTGGGATGCTTGTCGATGATCCTGCGGTAGAGCTCGAGCGCCTTGTCGGTCTGGCCCAGGTCCTCGGCGAAGACCGCGGCGTTGATCAGCCCTTCCATGCCCAGATAACTGCGGTCCTCGCTCGCGGCGAGGGCGTTGTAGGCCTCGAAGGCCGCCTGCTTGTTCCCCTTTTCCGCCTCGAGCTGGCCGAGGATGTAGAGGCCCCTCTGCGCCGAGTAACCGCCGCTCTTGCGCAGGGTCTCGAGGTTCTTGCGCAGATCCGCCTCGAGCTTGTCCTTCTTCTGCGCATCCTGCTCGCCGCGCCACTGCGAGAACTGGTTGTCCGCCTGCTCGAGGAGCATGGCCGCGCGCTCGCGCGCGCCTGCCGCGGCCTGTGCGTACACGAAGTACGCGACGACACCGACGACGACGACTGCCAGGACGACCATCAGGGGCACCCTGAGGGCCTCCACGATCCCGGCGATCCTGGTCGCGAGACGCTGTTGAGCTTCACCTTCTTCACGCATCACCTGCTCCTCGACGGCGCCGGCGCGAGACCTCCGCGCCGGGGCATCGCTGGCCCCCTGCGCCGCGGCGCGCCCGGCCGGCCGCGCCCGTCATGTTCTGCTGATCTCCAGCTCCTTGATGAGCCTGGAGAGATAGGTCCTCTGGACTCCGAGAGCGCGCGCGGCCCTGGTCTGGTTCCAGTCGTGCTCCTGCAGGACGCCCGCGATGTAGTGCTTCTTGAAGAGGTTGACGGCGCCCTTCAGCGGCTTGTTCAGGTAGGCGTCCTGCGCGGACCTGGCGCCCGCGTTGAGGACGAGGTCGTCCGGCCCGATGAGGTCGCCGGCGCACGTCACCACGGCCCGCTCGACCGCGTTCTCGAGCTCGCGCACGTTCCCCGGCCAGTGACAGCGCGAGCAGCGCTTCCATGGCCTCGTCCGAGAAGCCGCGGATCTGCTTCTTCGTGTCGTGCCGGAACTTCGTGAGGAAGAACCGCGCCAGCTCCGGGATGTCCTCCCTGCGCTCGCGCAGCGGCGGTATGGCGATGGGCAGGACGTTCAGCCGGTAGTAGAGGTCCGCGCGGAAGCTCTTCTCGGCCACGCTGCGCTCGATGTCCTTGTTCGTCGCCGCGATGAGCCTCACGTCCACGGTGGTCGGGTTGCTGGATCCCACCTTCTCGAAGGTCTTCTGCTGCAGCACTCGCAGCAGCTTGGCCTGTACGCCCAGGGGCAGCTCGCCGATCTCGTCGAGGAACAGCGTCCCCCCGTCGGCCAGCTCGAAGCGGCCCCGGCGGTCGCGCGTCGCGTCGGTGAACGCGCCCTTGACGTGCCCGAAGAGCTCGCTTTCCAGCAGCGGCTCCGGGAGCGCCGCGCAATTGACGCGCACGAACGGCGGCGTCCCGCCTGCGGCTCTTGAGGTGGATCTGCTCGGCGAACAGCTCCTTGCCCACCCCGCTCTCGCCGAGGAGCAGCACCGTCGAGTCGGTCGCGGCGGCCCTCTCCGACGATCGCCAGCTTCTCCTTGATCGCCGGGCTCACCGCCACGAGGGTGTGAAAGCCCTTGTCCGCCTGGATCTGCTCGTTGAGGAGAAGGATCTCCTCCTGGACCTGCTGGTAGGCCTGGGCGTTCTGGATCGCGATGGCCGCCTGCGTGGCGAACACCTCCAGCCACTGCAGGTCGTCTTCGGTGAACTTGAGCCCCCCGGCCTTGTTGATGATCTCGATCACGCCGACGCAGCGTCCCTTGAGCTGCATCGGCACGCACAGGATCGAAGTCGTCGGGAATCCCGACGGTCCTGGCGATCTCGTCGTCGAACCGGTCGTCCTGCTCCACGTCGTTGACGACCACCGAGGTGTTGTTCGGCCGCCACCCAGCCCGCGATCCCCTCGCCCATGTCGAGCGAGAAGCGCTTGACGTCGGCGGCCTTGGTGCCCAGCGCGATCTCGAAGTAGAGCCGGTTGTTCGCGGGGTTCAGGAGGAGCAGCGACGAGGCTTCGCCCATCGTCAGCCTGGTCGCGCTCTCGATGATGCGGGTCAGCAGCACGGTCAGGTCCGTGTAGTTCGAGTTGATGAGCGTGTTGATCTCGATTAGGGTTTCGAGCCTCTCGCGATCGACGCTGCCGCTGAGCATAGGGGCGACTTCTTAGGAGTCTGACAGCTTGTCCTTGAGCAGATCTCCCAGCGTCACCTTGTCGCTCGCACCCTCGGACTGCAGGTACTTCGACATCTCCTCGTCGTGGACCCGCCTGATGAAGTCCACGCGGGACAGGCCGAGCTTCTGACGCGACGGGTTGACCTCGATGACGACGGACCTTGATCGGTTCGCCCTTCCTTGAGGGAGGCCAGGACCTCCTCGAGCGTCTCGTTGCGCGCGTCGTAGAGGCTCTTGTTGGCGATCAGCCCCTCGATGTCGCCCTGCACCTTGACGAACACGCCGAAGTCCGCCGTCCGCGTGACCACGCCCTCGATGACGCTGCCCGCGCGGGAACGCCTTCTGCAGGCTGCGCCACGGGTCCTCGTCGAGCTGCTTGAGCCCCAGCCTGATCCGCTGCGACTCCTTGTCGATGCCGATGACCATGACCTCGACCTCGTCGCCCTCCTTGAGGACCTCCGAGGGGTGCTTGTGGTGCTTGGTCCAGGAGAAGTCGTCGAGGTGCAGCAGGCCGTCGATCCCCTCCTCGACCTCGAAGAACGCGCCGAAGGCGGCGAGGTTCTTGACCTTGCGCCGGATCCGCATGCCGACGGGGAAACGGGCGTCGATGTCGCTCCAGGGGTTGGCGTGCACCTGCTTGAGGCCGAGCGAGACCTTGCCCTGCGTCACGTCGTAATCGAGGATCTTGACGTCGACGCTGTCGCCGACGTGCAGCACCTCTCTCGGGTGGCGGACCCGCCTGACCCACGAGAACTCCGAGATGTGAGCGAGACCTTCGATGCCTTCCTCGAGCTCGATAAAGGCGCCGAAGTCGGTGAGCTTGGTGACGGTGCCGTGGACGACGTCGCCGCTCTGGAACTTCTCCTCGAAGCGGTTCCACGGGTCTTCCGTGAAGTGCTTGAGGCTGAGGTTGATCCTCTGGTTCTCGGGGTCGAGATTGATGACCTTGAGCCGTATCTTGTCGCCCAGGGTCACCTTTTCCTTGGGCGTGTTGACGTGGCCCCAGCTCATGTCGTTGATGTGCAGAAGCCCGTCGAAACCGCCGAGGTCGATGAAGGCGCCGAAGGACGTGAAGCTCTTGACCCGCCCTTCGACCTCGTCGCCGATCTGCGTCTTGGCGAAGAACTCCTCGCGCTTGCGCTTGTACTCTTCCTCGAGCCACGCGCGGCGCGAGAGGACGATGTTCACCTTGCCGTTGGAGAAGAGTCGCTCGATGGCGAACTTGCTCTCGACGCCGACGTACTCCTCGACGTTGTTGACGCGGTAGACGTCGGTCTTGGAAAGCGGGAGGAATCCGGTGACACCGCTTCCCATATCGACGCTGTAACCGCCCTTGACCTGCTGCGACGATCTTGCCGTCGATCGGCAGTTTTTCGGCGTGGGCCTTGCGGAGGTTGCGCCAGAAGATCTTCTCGTCGGCCTTGGCCTTCGACACGGCGATCGAGCCGTCCCGGCTCTCCTTGCGGACCAGGACCACCTGGACCTGCTCGCCGATCTTGGGCAGCGTCTGGAACTCGCCGATCGGGATCTTGCCCTCGGACTTGTAGCCGATGTCGACGAACACGTTGTCCGCGCTGATCTGGACAACGGTTCCCGCGATCATCTGGCCTTCTTCGAGGCCCTGGAGGGACTTGAAATACTGCTCCTCGAGTTGACCCTCCGCCATCTGGTCAAGTGCGTTCGCGTTCTCGTCCGACATATCCCGCCAATTACTCCCGTGTAAGCCTTTAAACAAGTGTCCCACAAAGCGCCGCGATGGTCAAGCTCCCCGGGTCGGCGAAATCGCGGAGACGGCGGAGCGCCGGCGAGCGGCCGCCTCTT
Organism: uncultured Spirochaetota bacterium; assembly: GCA_963734495.1. GTDB lineage: Bacteria > Spirochaetota > Spirochaetia > SZUA-6 > CAVTHK01 > CAVTHK01. Next base: position 58,756 of record CAVTHK010000015.1, on the reverse strand, counting down.
CAGCTCCTGTCGGAGCCGAGGCCGCAGGAACCAGGCGACCTCGCGCGGCCTCAGGTGCCGGAACTGCCCGGCGGCCAGGCCCTTGACGCTCACCGGCCCGATGCGGATGCGGTGCACGTGGCGCGCCTGCACGCCGAAGATGCCGCAGCACCTCGCGGATCTCGCGGTTGCGCCCCTCCTCGAGGACGAGGACCACGCGCCGCGGGTCGAGGCGCTTCCAGCTCACCAGCCGGTACTGCCCCTTTTCGCCGCGGACGCCGCGGCGGTAGCGCTCGAGCTGCTCGTCGGTCAGAGGCCTGGACCGTATCGACCATGTACTCCTTGGGCACCCGCGACGACGGGTGGGCCGCGATCCTCGCGAACTCGCCGTCGTTGGTGTACAGGATGAGCCCCGTCGAGAGGAAGTCGAGGCGGCCGACGTGGAACAGCCGCGTCGTCACCGCGCCCTTGAGGAGGTCGATCGCCAGGGGCCTCCCCTGCGTCGTCGTGATTGGCGCACAGGTACTGCCGGGGCTTGTTGAGCGCGATGTACAGCATGCGGCGCGACGGGCGACAGCTTGCGGCCGTTCCACGTGACGACGTCGCCCGGGCGCCACGCGCGTGCCCTGCGTGGTGACTCTCGTCCCGTTCACCGCGACGGCCCCGGCGGCGATGATCTCCTCGCAGCGGCGGCGCGAGCCGACGCCGCAGCGCGCCATGTAGACCTGCAGCCGAACGCCCCTCGCCTCCTCCTCCCGCGGCTCACTCATAGGCGGCGAAACGCTCCTCGTCGAGGTCGTCCATCTTGGGGAGGTCGGCGATGCTCGCCAGGCGGAAGACCCGCAGGAACTCCCTGGTCGTCCGGTACTGGACGGGCTTTCCGGGCGCGTCCTTCTTGCCCGCCGTCTCGATGAGGCTGCGCTCGATGAGCAGCTTGATCATGCCGTCGGCGGTGACGCCCCGGATGCTCTCGACCTCGGCCTTCGTGACGGGCTGCGTGTAGGCGATGATCGCCAGGGTCTCCAGGGCCGCCCGCGACAGCCGCTTGTCGTTCTTGCGGCCGTAGCGCTCGCGCAGCGATTCCCAGTACGCCTTTTTCGGCGCGAACCCGAATCCGCCGCCGATCTCGACGACCTCCAGGCCGTGGTGGTCGCCCTGGTACTCCTGCCTGAGGAGCGAGAGCGCCTCGGCGACCGCCTCGCGACCCAGCCCGGTCGCTCGCACGATCTGGGCGAGCTCCATGGGCTCGCCCTCGAGGAACAGCACCGCTTCGACGATGGCGGCCTCCCTACTGAAGTCCACTGCCGTTTTCCCTCTTGATGATGCGGATGTCGCCGAACAGGCGGTTCTGCTGCACGACGAGCACCCGGCTCTTGATCAGCTCCAGCAGCGCGAGGAGGCTGCAGACGATCTCGAGCACCGTGCGCCGCCCCCTCGCGATCAGCTCCGCAAACGTGAACTCCGACCGCTCGCCGAGGATTTCGTTGATGAGCGTGATCTTCTCGTTGACCGTGACCTGTTCGTAGAGGTCGAAGACCCTCTCGTCCGAGATCGAGGAGATCAATCGCGAGAACACCTTGAGCAGGTCCCAGACCGCGACGTCCTCCCAGAGGTCGTCGTCCTGGAACGGCAGGCCGATCTGATCGCGGCGCCGCTCGATCGTGTACTCGCTCTCGTCCTGCGCCTGGGCGATCAGGTCGCTGAGCTTCTTGTACCTCTGGTACTCGACGAGCTGCTCCACCAGCACCTTGCGCGGGTCCTCGAGCTCGTCGTCGAGCTCGAGCTCGACCGGCAGCAGCATCCGCGACTTGATGTAGAGCAGCGTCGCCGCCATCAGGTAGAACTCCGTGATGTTGTCCAGGTCGACGCGGGTCGCATACTGCAGGTACGCCAGGTACTGCTCGGTGATCTCGGCGATCGGGATGTCGTAGATGTTGACCTCGTTCTTGCGGATCAGGAACAGGAGCAGGTCCAGCGGCCCTTCGAACTCGCCGAGACTGAAGCGCTGCGTCGCGGCGCTCGGCGTGCCCCCGGCCGTATTGTCCGACATCAAAGACTCCTTCCACTGCCGGCCGCGATGCGCGGTCCCGCGCACGCGGCCAGCCACGAGCGGTACGGCCGCCCGCTGCGCGGATCGGCCAGCGTCGGCGCGAGGTCGAGCAGCGGCACCAGGACGAACGCCCGCTCGTGCATCCTCGGGTGCGGCAGGGTCAGGCGGGGGTCGTCGTCGACCCGGTCCGCGAACAGCAGCACGTCGATGTCGATCGTCCGCGGCCGCTTGCCGCCGCCGGGCTCCCGGCGCCTGCCCAGGTCGAGCTCGATCGCGTTGAGCCTCTCGAGCAGCGCCGCGGCATCGACGGCCGTCCAGCCCGAGGCGACCGTGTTCAGGAACAGCCCCGGTCCGGCGCCCTCGAGTGGCTCCGTTTCATAGGCAGGCGCTGCGCGCAGGCCGCCCAGGAGCTCAGACACGCGGTCCAGGGCCCGCTTGAGGTTCAGCTCGCGGTCCCCGAGGTTCGATCCCAGGCCGAGGTAGACCTCGAAAGCGCTCAGAACAGCTCCTTGGCCTCCGTGGACTCCTTGCCCTCCCTGGCCTCCTTGGGGTCCTTGGTCTCCCGGGAGTCCCTGGGCTCCTTGGCCGCGGCCTTTGCCGGCGCCGCGCGACGGGCCGGATGCGCGGCGGCAGGCGGCGCTGCGGGCTCTGCCGACGGCTCGGCGACCGCCGCCGCCTCGGGCGCGCCGGCGGGGACGGCCGCCTCGGGCGCGGCCTTCCGCTTGCGCTCGGGCAGCAGGATCTTGCGCACTTCCGCGTCCATTTTCTGCGCGAGGTCCTGGTGCTCCTGGAGGAACTTCTTGGCGGCGTCGCGGCCCTGTCCGATGCGCTCCTTGCCGTAGGAGTACCACGAGCCGCTCTTCTCGATGATGTTGTTCTGCACGGCGGCGTCGAGGAGGCTGCCGCTGGTCGACAGTCCTTCGCCGAACATCATGTCCACCTCGACCTGGCGGAAGGGCGGCGCCACCTTGTTCTTGACGACCTTGATGCGCACCCTGTTCCCGACCGCCTCGTCGGAGCTCTTCTCGATGGTCTCGATGCGCCGCACCTCGAGGCGCACCGAGGCGTAGAATTTGAGAGCGCGGCCCCCGGTGGTGGTCTCCGGGTTGCCGAACATCACGCCGATCTTCATGCGGATCTGGTTGATAAAGACGAGGCAGGTGTTGGACTTGGAGACCGTGGCCGTGAGCTTGCGCAGCGCCTGGCTCATGAGGCGCGCCTGCAGCCCCATGTGGGCGTCGCCCATCTCGCCCTCGATCTCGGCGCGCGGGGTAAGCGCGGCCACCGAGTCCACGACGACGATGTCCACCGCCCCTGAGCGGACCAGGGCCTCGACGATCTCCAGGGCCTGCTCGCCCGTGTCGGGCTGGGATACCCAGAGATCGTCGATGTTCACGCCGATGTGCGACGCGTAGATCGGGTCGAGGGCGTGCTCCGCGTCCACGAACGCGGCGATGCCGCCCTGCTTCTGCGACTCTCCGATGGCCTGCAGCGCCAGGGTGGTCTTGCCCGACGACTCCGGGCCGTAGATCTCGATGATGCGGCCGCGCGGGTATCCCCCGACGCCGAGCGCGGCATCGAGGAGCACGGAGCCCGAAGGGATGATGTCGATCTCCATGTCGGCGGCGTTCTCGCCGAGCTGCATCAGGGCGCCCTTGCCGAACTGGCGCTCGATCTGGAGCCTCGCCGACTCCAGCGCCTTGAGCCTGTCCTCGCGAGGTGCCTGAGCTTCTTTCGCCATTCGCTTCTCCCTCACGTCAAGATACGGGCCCGGGGTCCCTCGTGCTTTTCTCCCCGCCCTCGCGGCGGCACGCCGGCCGTGCCGATACTGGGAAAGAAGGAAGGCTTGCCCGTTGCGCGCCTGTGCCGTGCTGCTACTGTGCGCCGCCGCCGCTTTCGGCCAGAGCTACGACTGGATACGAACCGGCTCGCGGTACGAGAATCCCGTCGTTCTCTCCCTGCTCCTGGACTACGACCTCGACACCGCAGAAGCCGCGATCCGCGCCCTCGCGGAGCGCCGGGACGGGTACGTCGAGGATATCATTGCGGCGCTCCTTTATCAACATTCGCCGCGGGGCGTGTCGCCGCAGGGTGTGTCGCCGCGGGGCGCTCATCTTGTCGGAGCCTACCTCATGCGGGTGACGGCCGGCGCAGATGCCGCGGCGAGGTGGGCGCGGACGAACCCGGCGGCGCTTTCGCGCCTGCTCGCCGCGCTGCCTGCGCTCGACGACGGGCACGCGCGGGTCGCCGTGCTGCGGCTCGCGCCGCAAGCCGGGGCGCGCCGCGCCAGGCCCATGCTCGCCGCGGAGCTCGCGACGCTGGCCGAAACCCTCGCCGGCAGCGGCGGCCGCGCGAGCGGCGCGCCCCGGCGGGAGATCTTCGCGGCGCTCGCGGCAGCGGAAGCGGTCGGGGGGCAGGAGCTTGCGCAGCCGGTGATCGCGATAGGCCGCGCGTCGAGAGACGCGGAGGTCGTGCGCGAGGCCCGCCGGGTCGCGGAGCTTCTACTTCGGGACGATCTGCCGCAGCGAAGTGATCTCCAGGCGGAGGGAACGCCCCTCGCCGACCAGCAGCCTGCCGATGACCTCCAGGTTGTCTCCGGCGGCGATGTCCGCGGCAAAGGAGAGCGTCGCGGGCACGATGCCGAGAAGCTCGGTGCCCCGCTCGTAGCCCACGAGAAAGTCGAACCTCGCCCCTGATGCGTCGCTGCGGTAGTTCGCCGCGCGGCCGCGCCAGCGCACGAAGCAGCCGTCGTACAGCCTCGGCTCGACGCTCGTCTCCGCCCAGCTGTACGAGCGGCCCGTGCTGGCGAAATCGAAGCCGCGCACGTACGACTTGAGCATGGCGGCCCGGTCCCGCACCGCCTGGCCCGCGTTGGAGAGCAGGAGTCGGTTCAGCTCGACGCAGGCCTCGTTGTCCCGATAGCTCAGCAGCAGGGACTTGGCCCGCTCGAAGATCTGCCGGACCTCCCGCTCGCTGAGAACGTACAGGGCTCCCGGGCGGGAGGGCGCGATGAGCGGGCTGGCCGGAAGCGAGAGGTCGGGCACGCCGGCGCGCCGGGGGGGCGGAAGGTATCGGACCGCGGCATAGGCGCCCGCGGCTATGACCGCGGCGGCGAGGCAGGCGAACAGCAGCGGCGCCACTCGCCGCGGCAGCGGCGGATACAGCGAGCGCATCAGGCCGGGCCGCCCCGAGAGCTCCGCGGGCTCGCCGCCCCGGCGCAGCAGCCGCAGCCCGCGACGCGCCTGGCGGTTCCGCGGCCACCGGTCGACGACCTCCAGCCACGTCTTCAGGCACGCGTCCTTCTGACCGCGGGCGAGCTGCACCGCGGCGAGCGCCGTCAGCACGCGCTCGTCGTCGCCCAGCCCGCGGGCGCGCTCGAGGTAAGAGGCGGCGGAGGCGAAGTCCCCGGCGTAGAGGCTTGCCTGCCCCAGGACGTAGAAGTACTGGAAGCTCTGGCGGAAACGGAAGACCTCCGGCTCCAGCAGGCGGATCACCTGCCGGAAGCGCCGCGCCCGCAGCAGCTTCTGCGCCTTCGAGAGATCCCCAGCCATTGCTACCTGTACTTGGCCTGCAGGTCCGCGATCAGTTTTTCCATGAGCGGGAGGTCGGCCTCGGCAACCTGCCCGGAAGCGAGCTGCCTGTCGATCTCGGCTATGAGCTTGTCGATCGTCTCGAGGTCGCTCTTGAGGGCCAGGGTCGGGTCGGTGACCGCGGTGGTCGCCGCGGCCGCCTTCTCCACGATCCGGCTGACCTCCGTGGAACGGGCTGCGAGGTCCGCGCTGAACCCCTTCGCGTTATAGAGGCCCATCACGAGGGTCACGGTGAGCGTCTGGCCCGCCTGCAGATCCTTCGGCAGGTAGTACTGCGCGACCGCGGAATCGTTGATCGAATAGGGCAGCTGGTTGAAGTTGCGGGTGGACGCGGTCTCGTAGCCGTACGAGGCCTCGTTCAGGCGCTTCCAGTTCGCGAAGAGCACCCGGTCCGGCTTCGTGATTCCCGGCCCGCTCACCATCACCTGCAGCCCCTCGCCGCCCTTGGATGCCGACGAAACCCAGAACGGCTCCGCGTCCCCCGGCACCAGCATGTACTCGCGGTCGATCCTCGGCGCCGCGGGCGTCCAGAAGTGCAGCCCGCTGCCCTCCCCGAGCCAGGTGTCGAACAGGTAGCGCAGGCCCACGCTGCGGGCCGCTTCGCCTACGTTGCGGACCACGATGTCGATCCTTACACCGTCTGCGAGCACGCTGCCGGAAGACGCGACGAACCCGAACCGCTCCGTCACTTCGAGGGTCTTTCCCGTCCAGACGAACTGCGCGCCCTCCCGCGTTCTCTCGAGCTTCTCGGCGAAGGCCGCGGTCTCTCCCATCCGGTGCACCCGGTTGCCCTCGACGAGCGTCAGCACGGTCGTGCGCGGGTCGTCGGCGAGCAGGAGGGGAATGTAGCCGGCCCCTGGCCGATCGGGGAGATAGGAGAGGCTGAAGCGGCCGATCCCCTCCTCCAGCCTGAGCCTGAGGCGTCCCTGGTCGATTTCGAGCGCTTGCGCCGCGGGGCCTGTCGCGAGCACGGCGAGCAGCACGAGCGAGAAAGCCGCGAGGCGCCTCATCACCTGCCCCCCCCGCCGAGCCTGCGGATCAGCCGCTCCTTGAGGTCGAGGGCCTGCTCCTTGGTCTTGAGCAGGCGTGCGGTCGCCTCGTTGCCGGCCGCCGTGGCCGGTGCGGCGGCGCCCGTTGGCGCGCTTCCGGCCTGCCCGAGCTGCTTTGTCAGGGCGTCCACCTGCGCACGCAGGCTCTGCAGCTCGCGGTCGCGGGCTGCGAGCTGCTGCTCGAGCGACACCACCTGTTTCTGGGAGTCGGAGCCCTCGCCCGCGAGGCGGCGCTGATAGGCCGTGATCGCCTGCTCGTAGCTTCGCTCCTGGTTCCGGGAGTCCTCGACGGCCCTGAGCGTCTCCTCGTGGCTGGCCTTGAGCAGGTTCAGCAGCTCGGCCTCGCGCTTGTGGAGCTCGATCACCGAGACCCGGTACCTTGCGGCCTCGGCCTTGGCGCTGTCCGGCCAGCGGGCCACGAGCTCCCGCATCGGCGCCAGCGCCTCGTCCAGTCGCCCGAGGGCGAACAGCGACTCGCCGATGTAGTAGGTCGCGTTGGGCTCGAACGCGGTCCCCGGGTAGCTCTTGAGGAACCTCTGCAGCGCGACGATGGCGTTTTCGTAGTCGCCCTGCAGGTAGAGCAGCCTTCCCTTGAGATAGACGCCCTCCGCGTAGGATCGGTGCTTCGGAAAGTTGAGCAGGTAGTACTCGAGGGCCGCCACCGCCTTCGGCAACGATCCGACCGCGATCTGGGCCTTGGCCAGCAGGAGGTAGGCGTCCGCATGGAAGGCCGACTGCGCGGGGTCCGCCACGACGCCGTCGAGCGCGCGGATCGCGGCGGGGTAGTCGCCCGCCTCGAGCGACGAGATGCCGGCGGCAAGGCCCGCATCCTGCGCGCCGAGCAGGGCGGCGGCGAGGAGAAGGGCTGCAACCACGCTACGTCTCATAAGGAAGGGATCCCCTTTACACTTTCGGCATCATCGAGCCGCGGCCTGAAGCCTCACCCCCCGCCGCGCAGCGCCTGCACGTAGCGGTCGGGCGCCGCGGCGGTGAAGAACGACGACCCGGTCACGAGAACGTCGGCCCCGGCGCTCCGCGCGTCGCCCGCCGTGCTCTCGTTGATTCCCCCGTCCACCTCGATCAGGAAGTCGAGCGACCGTTCTTCGCGCACGCGCGCGAGGCGCGCGACCTTTTCCAGGGTGCGCGGGATGAGCTGCTGTCCGCCGAAGCCGGGGTTGACGGTCATTACCAGAACCAGCTTCACGGCCTCGAGGACCTCGAGGACCGCCTCGAGCGGGGTGGCGGGATTGACGGCGACGCCCGGCGCGGCGCCGAGGGCGCCGATCTCGGCGAGGCAGCGGTGCAGGTGCGGCGTGGCCTCGGCGTGCACGGTGACACGGTCGGCACCGGCCTCGACGAAATCGCGCACGAACGTCTCGGGGTGCACCACCATCAGGTGCGCGTCGAAAGGCAGCCGCGAGTGGGACCTGAGGTCCGCGACCATCTTGGCGCCGAACGTGATCGGGGGGACGAAGCTCCCGTCCATCACGTCGAGGTGGACCCAGTCGGCGCCCGAGGCGTCGATCCGCGCGAGCTCAGACCCGACTCGGGAAAAGTCCGCCGAGAGGATCGACGGAGCCACCAGCGTCGCCTTCATCCTGCCTCTCGCCTTCAGTCTGCTCCTGCTCCGGAACGCGGCCGCCCGCCCGGGCGCCGCGGACGGATTTCGAGGATATGCGCTTTGCATCGTGGTGTCAACGCAACCGTGAGGTCACGCGGCCCCGGCTCGAGGCCGCTTGAGGCTCGGCGCTCCAACTGCTATGGTCGTCCGCATCCAGTGGAAGCCGCGGCCTCCGACCGCGGCGGGCGGGGTAACGTGAGCGCGACAACCGGCTCCCTGTTCGAGAGGCTCTACACCATCGTGAAGCACCTGCGCGGGCCCGAGGGCTGCGCGTGGGACCAGAAGCAGACATCGTCGAGCCTGCGAACGAGCCTGATCGAGGAAACGTACGAGTGCGTCGACGCCATCGACCGCGGGGACGCGGCCAACCTCTGCGAGGAGATCGGGGACCTCTTGATGGTGGCATCGCTGATCGCCGCGATCGAAGAGGAGAGCGGGAGGCTGTCCCTTGCGGACGCCGTCGAGGGCGTCTGCGCGAAGCTCATCCGCAGGCATCCCCACGTCTTCGGGGAGAAGCGCGAGCAGGACGTGGGACGCATCCTCGAGCAGTGGCAGCGGATCAAGCAGGGCGAGAACGGCAAGGAGAAGCCCGCGAGCGCCATCGACGGCGTCCCCGCGTCGCTGCCTCAGCTCGAGCGGGCGCTCGGGCTGCAGAAGAAAGCCGCGCGGGTGGGTTTCGACTGGCCCGGGCCCGAGCCCGTCTACGACAAGCTGCAGGAAGAGATCGCCGAGACGCGCGAAGCGGCGGCCGACCCCCGCGCCCTCGAAGGCGAAATCGGCGACCTGCTGTTCACGGTCGTCAACCTGGCCCGCCTCCTCAAAGTGGACCCGGCGATGGCGCTCGGCGCCTCGAACCGCAAGTTCGAGACCCGCTTCCGCGAGCTGGAGACGCGCCTCAAGGCGAGCGGCCGCGAATTCCAGGACGTCGATCTCGCGGAGATGGACAGGATCTGGGACCAGATCAAAGCTGAAGGCTGACAGCGGCGAACAGGGGCGCCTCGCCGTCGGCCAGGAGCCCCACCCGCCGCACCTCCACGCCCTCGGCGAGCGGGCTTGCCCCGAGCGCGCGCTCCAGCACGTCGAGCAGCGCGGTGCCCTTCTTCTGCAGGTGCCTGTGCCTCACGCCGAGGACTTCGCCGTCGACGCGAACCGCGGTCAACGGTCCCTGCGGGCAGACGTCCGCCGGCCAGCGCCGCGGCCAGGGCGGCCGCGCCCGTCCATCGCACCTCGTAGTCGGCGCCCCAGACGCGGGCCGCGAGCGACGGCTTCCGCGGACCGCCGAGCTCCGCTGCGCGTACCACGGAGAGCCCCGCGGGCAGCGCCGCGCCGAGCCTCGCCGCGAAGTCGGCCGCCCCCGCGTAGTTCAGCAGATCGACCGCGGCCGCCTCGGCCGAAGACTCGACGCCGAGGGCGAGGGGGCTCGCGAACTCCAGCCGGGGCTTCGGGTTGTGCCCCTCGGTGAACGCCACGAGAAATCCCGCCCGTACGAAGGCCTTCTCCATGACTCCCATCAGATCGAGGTGGCTGATCAAAGCGGCCCGGTCCAGCTTCGAGAACTCGAAGAGGACCCGCGTCTTCGTCCCCGCGGTGGGCGCCGGAACGGCGGCTGCCGCCACGTCGATCGACCGGGCGGGCGCGCGGCGCACGCGCAGCTTCGGCCCGCAGGCGCCGCAGGGGGTCGCGCAGGAAACGTCGCACGGCCTGGTCATCTCGCCGCGCTGCGCCCTCGCCCACTCTTCCGCGAGGAACTTCCGCGAGATGCGGGAGTCGATGCCGTCCCAGGGGAGCGGCTCGTCGAGCGCGCGGGCCCGCAGCGACTCGCCCAGCACGTCCCAGCCGGCGCCCGCGATCGCCTCGCGCCACAGGTCCCAGCGGATACGCTCCTCCCACGCGTCGAGCCGGGCGCCCGCCCGGTACGCCGCGAGCACCAGGTCCCCGGCGCGCTCGTCGCCCCGCGACACGATGCCCTCCAGCACGGAGGTGAAGGGAGCGTGGTAGCCGACCTTGAAGCGGGCCTTCGGAAGGGCGCGCCGCACGCTCATGATCCGGTCGAGCGCCTCGGCCTCGCCGAGCTGACGCGCCCACTGGAACGGCGTGTGCGGCTTCGGGATAAAGGTGGCGACGTTGACGTTCAGGAACATCCCGGAGTCGCGGCCGACCCGCTCGAGCAGCTCGACGATCTCCTCCGACTCGCGCTCGCCGCCCGGCAGCGGGAGCCCGACCATGAAGTAGAACTTCGCGCTGCGCCACCCGTTGGACTTCGCCTCCCGCAGGATGGCAACGACCCTGTCGACCGGCACCTCCTTGTTCAAGCCGCGCTGCCGGAAGCAGCCGGGCGTCTCGACCGCGAACGTGAGCCCGCTGCGGCGCACGGCGGAGAGCTCAGCGAACAGGTCCGCGCCGACGGACTCGACTTTGAGCGACGGCACCGAGAAGGAGACCCCGCGGGCCCCGTAGAGGCCGTTGAGCGCGCGCAGCAGGTCCGGGAGCCCCGTGTAGTCCGCGGACGAGAGCGAGGCGAGCGTCACCTCCCGGTGCCCTCCCTCGGCGACGACACGGCCGACCTCCGCGAGGATGTCCGCCGGCTCTTTGATCCGCGCCGGCCTGCCGAACATGCCCGCGTGGCAGAATCGGCAGCCGTTGGGGCACCCCCGCATGATCTCCACGTTCCCGTGGTCCTGAACGACCTTGAGGCTCGGTACCGGCATGACCGAGCTCCCGGCCGCGTCGGCGAAGCCGCTCCAGACCGCGCGGCGGGCTTTCCGTCCCGCCTGCGGCGCCCACACGGAGGGGTGCTCGCTGCATCCGCGCGAGCATCTCGGCGCGGGCGGCCCCGCCGCGCTTCATGGCCGCCAGGGCCGGCAGCGCCTCCCCCACCCAGTCCTCCGCTTCGCCGACGAACGCGCCATCCACGAACCGCGAGAGAGGAAGAGGATTCGAGGCGACCGGTCCTCCGGCGATGACGATCGGATCGCCCGCGGACCGGGCACCCGCTTCGACGGGGACGCCGCCCAGATCCAGGATCGCCAGCATGTTGGTGAGGGTCATCTCGTAGCCCAGAGAGAACCCGATGAGGTCCATCTCCGCGAGGGGCGTGCGGCTCTCCAGCGTGAACAGCGGGAGGCCCGCGCTGCGCAGCTCCCGCTCGAGGTCCGTGTCCGGCGCGAAGACCCTCTCGCAGACGACGCCGTCGAGCGCGTTGATGCGATTGTAGAGGATGTGGATCGCGAGATTCGACATCCCGATCTCGTACAGATCGGGATACGAAACCGCGACGCGGAACAGCCCCGGGCCGCCTCGCGCCACGCTGCCGTACTCGCCGCCGGCGTATCGCCCCGGCCGGGCTACGCGCCGCAGAGCCCGCTCTATTGCGTCCACGTCGGTAACAGTTCCCGCTAGTAACGATAACGCCGCAGGTACACGTTGAGCAGGATCCCCACCCCCATGCACATGGTCCACAGCGAGGAGCCGCCCGCCGAGAGGAACGGCAGCGGGATCCCCGTGATCGGCATGATCCCCATGGTCATGCCCACGTTGACGAGAACGTGGAACAGGATCATCGCCACGATGCCGGTCCCGGCGTAGAGCGCGAACTCGTCGCGCGCATAGGAGAGGATGCGCACCCCGCGCAGCATGATCACGAGAAAGGCCAACAGCACCAGAAGCGCCCCGAAGAAGCCCCACTCCTCCGCCAGGGTCGAAAAGATGAAGTCCGTGCTCTGCTGCGGCAGGTAGTTGAAGCGACTCTGCGTCCCGTGCAGGAACCCCTTGCCCCATATCCCGCCGCTTCCGATGGCGGTCACGGACTGGATGATGTTCCAGCCGGCGCCGCGAGGGTCGACCGCCGGGTCGAGGAAGATGATGAGGCGCATCAGCTGGTAGTCCTTGAGCACCGAGCGCGCCACGAACGATCCGATGAGCCCCGCCGTGAGGACCGCCGCCGCGTAGCCGATCCAGTAGAAATGCCTCCGCTTCGAGAAAAGGTACCCGACGGCGGCGGCCGCGAGCACGAGGACGAGGGCCGCGACAAAGATCCCCATCCGGTCCCAGGAGAGCGCCGCCTCCAGATTCGACCCGGGCCGCTCGGCGAGCGTGCGCTCATACGCGGGCAGGACGCTCAGGACCACGGTCAGGAGGCCGGCGCCCCCCAGAAACCCGAGATGGTCCAGACGCGCTCCCGCCACCAGAGCCATCGCGAGAAAGACGGGCACGTAGACGAGCGCGGTCCCCATGTCGGGCTGCATCAGGATCAGCCCCATCGGCACGAGAACGATCCCGAACCCGATCAGGAAGCGCGGCACCTCGCGGATCCTGCGCCCGGATGACCCGAGGAAGCTCGCGAGGGCGAGGATGGTCCCCAGCTTGGTGAACTCCGAAGGTTGAACCCCCAGGTCGCCCACGCCGAGCCAGGACCGCGCGCCGTTCACCACCTTGCCGAACGCCAGCGTGAACAGGAGCACGGCGAGACACCCGAAATAGATGGGGAAGGCCATCGGCGCGAGGCGTCCGTAGTTGGTCAGGGCGAACGCCATCAGCAGCGCCGATGCCGGTCACGGCCCAGACGATCTGCTTGACGTACTCCCGGTTGGCGGATTCGCCGGACGCGCCGACCCCGCTCGAGTAGATGAAGAGCACGCCTGCGACCATCAGGAACACGGTGGCGGCAAGCAGGGCGAGGTCGACCCCGAGGACCGAGCTCTGCCGCATCATGGCGAGCGGCTCTCCAGGAGGTACGGAAGTCCCAGGGCCTTGGCGGCCTGCTCGAAGGTCTGGTGGGCGAAGATCCCCTGGAGGATCGCGTTGCCGGCCTTGGGCGCCCACCATTCGTACTCGCCCTCGGTCGCCTCGACCATGACGACCACCACGACCCTCTGCATCGGGTCGTCCGTCTGGTACGGCGCATAGGTGACGAACCAGGAGTGCCAGCTCTCGTCGAGGCCGATCTCGCCCGTCCCGGTCTTGGCCGCGGCCTCGACCGCCTTTGTCGACAGCACGTATTCGGCCGTCCCGCCGGTGACCACTTCGCGCATGGCCTTCTGCACGATGGCGAACGCTTCCTTGCTGACCGACGAGGTCCGCAGCACCTCCGGCTCGCGCCTCTCCACTACGGCCCCGGTGGCGGCGTCGCGAATCTCCTTGACGATATGGGGCCGGTAGGTCACACCCTGGTTCACGATCATGGCCACCATGTCGGCGATCTGCAGCGGAGTCACGAGGGTCCAGCCCTGGCCGATGGACAGGTTCATCGTGTCACCGCCGACCCACGGCGCGTGAAGCTTCTGTTCCTTCCAGCGGGGCGACGGCACGAACCCGGAGGCCTCGCGGGGGAGGTCGATGCCCGAAGGCGCGCCAAGCCCGTACATGTCGGCGTAGCGCACGATGCGCTCGACCCCGATCGCCTCCAGGCCGACCGTCCAGAAGTAGACGTCGCACGACTGCGCCAGCCCGCCCATCAGGTCGAGCGGCCCGTGGCCGGTCTTCTTCCAGCAGTTGAAGATGCGGTCGCCCACCCGGATGCTGCCCGTGCAGTTGACCACGCGGTCGAGCGGGAACAGGTCCTCCTCGGCGAGAGCGGTCGTGAGCACCAGCTTGAACACCGATGCGGGCGGATACGCGGACTGCACGGCGCGGTTGAGGAACGGCGACTCGGGGTCGAGGGCGAGCTCGTTGAAGCGCTCCTTGTCGGCGCCCTGGGAGAAGATGTTCTGGTCGAAGTACGGGTAGGACACCATGGCCAGGATCTCGCCCGTGGCAGGCCGCAGCACGATCACCGAGCCCTTGCGGTGACCGAGCGCCTTCTCGCTGAGGGTCTGTATGTCGCGGTCGATCGTCAGGACCAGGTCCTTGCCGGCCCGCGGGGGGATGTAGCGAACGGCCCCCTCGCCCGCCGTCTGGCCCTTGACGTCGACGATCTCCATCCGGCGGCCGTCCTTGCCCCTGAGCGTCTCGTCGTAGACCTGCTCGATGCCGCTCTTGCCGACGACGGCGTTGAACGCGTAGCCCTTGTTGTACAGAAGCTGGTATTCCTCGCCGGTGATGTTCGCCACGTACCCGAGCACGTGCGCCAGCGACCCGCCCTCGAGGTAGTCTCGGCCGGGCCGGCTCCGCCACCGCACGCCCGGGTAGTCCTGCGCGTGCTCCGCCAGGGTAGTACACCGTCTCCCTGGGCACGCTCGACTTGACGACGACGGGCTCGAAGGAGCGCTGGCTGCGCGACGTTGATGCGCTCGCGCACCTCCGCGACGTCGGCGCTCACGAGGCGGCAGACGCACGCAGGATCCTGGTCGAAATCGGCCCGCGGCACCTCGCCGGGCACGATCTCGACGGCGAATGAGTCCGTGTTCGTGGCGAGCGGGCACGTCCATCTGGCGGTCGAAGATCCGCCCGCGCGGCGCCTCGATGGTCTCCGAGCGGCTGGCAACCTCCTCGGCCCGCCGCGCGTACTCGCGCCGATTGACGACCTGCAGCGTGAAGAGCTTGGTGGCGAGCAGCAGGAACACACCGACGGTGACCGAAGCCAGAGCAAGAAGCCGCCCGCGCACGAGCGCGGACCGCCCGACCTGCCGATCGCTCACGGCGATCCCTCCTTGCGGTCCGTGTCCTGCAGGGCCTTGATGCGGCCGAGCGCCGCGAACGCGAGCGGCGCGAGCAGCGAGTTGTAGCCCAGCTCGATCAGCGAGCCCACCGTGAACTTGAGCCGAAAGGCGGGCGCCAGGAGGCTCGCGGCCAGCCAGAGCAGCGCGCCCTTCATCACGGTGGCCAGGAGGACCAGCAGAACGGGAGCGAGCACCGAGCCGGCGGACAGCGCGCCCTGGAGCCTCCCGTAGACGAACCCGATCGTGGTGCGCACCAGTGCGCCCATGCCGAGCGGCGGCAGGCTCAGGAAATCCTGCACCAGGCCGGCGATGAACCCCGACACCTGGCCCGCCATCGGCCCGCCGTGCACCGCGACGAATACGAGCACGATCAGGGCCAGGTCCGGCTTGACGCCCGCGGATCGCCACGTACTCGAGCGCCGTCGACTGCAGGATGACGGCGGCCGCGAGCACGACGGCGGATACCAGCACGAAACGGAGCGTCCTGTCCATTCTATTGTCCCGTGTCCACGATGAGGACCTGCTCGAGCCGCGACATGTCGATAAAGGGCTCGACCTCGAGCTCGAGAGACGACGCCTGAGGCAGGGACCGGATCGTGCGCACCCGGCCGATCTGGATGTCGGCCGGGAAGAGCTGTCCCAGTCCGGAGGTCACCACGACGTCGCCGTAGGCGATCTCCTTGACCGCGAGCGTGCTCACGTGGGTCAGCAGCAGAAAGGGGCTCGCCTCGCCCTGGCCCGCGAGCAGCCCGTCGTAGCGGGACGCCTCGAGGCGCGCGGCCACGTAGCTCGTCTGCCCGGTGATCGGCAGCACGGCGCACGTGCGGCGGCTCACGGTAACGACCTTGCCGACCAGCGCCGTGATCCCCCGCTGCTGGGCGATGACGGGCATCATGCGGCGGACCCCGTCGAGGCCGCCCCGGTCGAGGACGAGCTGGCTCGACGTGTTGCCGGGCTGTTTCGCGATGACCCTGGCGGGAAAGTTGCGGTACGGCGTCCGCTCCGCGAGCCCGACGAGCTCGCGCAGCTGTTCGTTCTCCCGGCGGAGGCGCACGATGTCTCGCGACACCCGCTCGGCCTCCTGCAGCCGCCCGCGCAGGACCTCGAGCTCCTCCCGCGTGCGCCGGAGCTCGCCGATCGAGTCGAAGGTGCTGCGAACCCATTGCACGGAACCGGTGATCGTCCTCTGGACGGTCGCGAACAGCCCGAGCCCCACGGCCTTGGGCAGGTCCAGATTGGCGCCCGTCGAGGCGAGGATCAGGGCGATCGACGCGCCGGCCAGCGCGACGAACGTCGTGCCGTTCCTGCGCTTGGAGAAGAATTCGCGGAGCATCAGCCTTTGCTGTAGAAGCGCCTGCTGTTCTCCTTGAGCGTCTCAAGGAACCGGCCCGCCCCGATGGCCACGCACATCATCGGGTTCTCGGCCAGGATCACAGGCACTCCGGTCTCCTTGGCGATCAGCTTGGGCAGCCCCTTGAGCAGCGAGCCCCCTCCGCTCATCACGATCCCGCGCTCCACGATGTCGGCGGCCAGCTCAGGCGGCGTCTGGCCGAGCGTCCGCTTGACCTCGTCGATGACCGCGTTGATCGGCCCCTGCAGCGCTTCGCGGACCTCGACCGAATCGACCTCGATGCGGCGTGGAAGGCCCGTGATCGCGTCGGTCCCCTTGATTTCCATCTTCTCGATCTGGCCGTCGGAGATCGCGTTGCCGATCGTCATCTTGAGCGTCTCGGAGGTCTGCTCGCCGATCCGCAGGTTGTGCACGTTGCGCACGTGCTTGATGATGGCTTCGTCGAACTCGTCGCCGCCGATGCGGATCGTGTTCGACACCACCATCCCGCCCAGCGAGATCACCGAGATCTCCGTCGTACCCCCGCCGATGTCGCAGATCATGTGCCCGGCAGGCTCGTATATGGGGATGTCCGCGCCGATCGACGCCGCCATCGACTCTTCGATGAGGTACACGGGGTCCCTCGCTCCCGCCTGCTCCGCGCTCTCGCGGACGGCGCGCTTTTCCACCTCCGTGATTCCCGAAGGCACCCCGATGACCATGCGCGGCTTGATGAGCCAGCGGTTCGGCAGGACCTTGCCGATGAAGTACCGCATCATCTTCTCGGTCATCTCGAAGTCGGCGATGACCCCGTCCCTCAGCGGCCGGATCGCGACGATGTCGCCGGGCGTCCGCCAGAGCATCTTTTTAGCTTCCGTCCCGACGGCGACGACCCTCTTCGTGCCCTTCTCGATCGCGACGACCGACGGCTCGTAGAGCACGACGCCCTTGCCCTTGATGTAGATGAGCGTCGTGCACGTACCCAGGTCCATCCCCAGGTCGGTCGACAAACCGTTGATCAATCCCCCCAGTGCCATCCCGCCCCCTCCACCCTACCGGTAGTACCGCCGCTTGGCCCCGTAGTGAGTCGGGTCGATCACCAGCGTCCTGCGGTACTCCGCCCGCGCCCTCACCGGATCGTTCATCGCACTGTACAGCTCGCCGAGCTGGAAATGCGCCTCAGCAGAATCAGGGTCGACTGCGACGATAGCGTGGTACTCCGCCTCGGCCTTGACGAGGTCCCCCCGCTCCCGGTAGATGTCGGCCAGCCTGAATCGGCTCTCCTTCTCTATATTCGGGTCTTCGGTTTTGTTCAAGGCCCGCAGCAGGTTTTCTTCCGCCTGCTGCCTCTGGCCGAGCTTGAGATAGCTCTTGCCGATGGAGAGCAGCAGCAGGTCCGACGGGTCCTTCTCCGCCGCCTTCTGGAACGCGGCGAGCTCGCGCTGCGGCGTCACCGAGCCCCCCGTACGCGAGACCGAGGTACTCGTGGGCGTTGCGGTCGATGTACCCGGAGGCGATCGCGCTTTCGATGTACTTGACCGCGAGGTCGTAGTAGAAGCGGCCCTTGTAGTAGTAGGCCTCGCCGAGAGCCTGCTCGATCTGCCCGCGGGCCGGGGCTTTCGGGTCGAGACGCGCGCGCCGCAGCGCCGCGATCGCCTGATCGAGCAGCGGGATCCGGTCTTCGAGGGCTTTTTCCTGGTAGGCGCGGTAGTAGCTGGCGAGCCCGAAGTACGCCAGGGGCCTCCAGCTCATCGGCTCCCGCTCGAGCTCCTGCGACGCGGCGGTCGCGACCTCGCGGTACAGCCCCTGGCGCCAGAGCGCGGCCAGGTCCGCGTGCTGCCCCCGGGCCGCCGACCGCCGCTCGAGGGCCGGCCGCAGGAAGAGGATGCCGAGGACCGCGAGCCCGACCGCCGCCACCAGGATGCACGCCGCCAGCAAAAGGCGCACGCGCCGCTTGCGGGCGCGCACGGGATTGCTGTACCGGTAGCGATCGAGATTGCGATACATCCGAAGGTCCCCTCCCTGACCCATGAAGAAAAAGGGCAGGCCGTAAGCCGGGTTCTGTTTACGGACACCATCTCTCTGGCCGCGGCGGTCGCCCGCGCGGTCGATGGGCAGCAGCCTACCCGCAGGTACGGGGCGAGCCACCCCCTGCTGCTTGGCTTTGCTCCTGGCAAGGCTTGCCGTGCCCCGGGCGTTGCCGCTCCGGGCGGTGGGCTCTTACCCCGCCTTTTCACCCTTGCTCTCCCGTCGGACTCGCGCGAGGGCGGGCGGTTTGTTTTCTGTGGCGCTGTCTGTGACCCGTCGCTTGCGCGCCGGAGCCCCCGGACGTTATCCGGTGCCATGCTCTGCGGAGCCCGGACTTTCCTCTACCGGCGACGCGGCAATCGCGCCGCCGGCAGCGGTGTCCCGCCTGCCCTGTCGCTGTCCTGTCTCTACTCCTCCTCGGCTTCCTCTTCTCGGCGGCAAAGGCGCCCGTCTCGAACGCCGTCATGTCCTCGGCCCCGCCCTGGTCCTCGTAGTAGAGGATGCGGCTGCAGTGCGGGCAGAACTGGATACGGTCGCCCCTGCGGACGTCGTTGACGAACTGCCCCGCGAGGATCATGTGACATCCCGTGCAGACGCCCTTGATGATCGGAACGATCCCGACGCCGGACTTGCTGCGGATGATCCGCTCGAACTTGAACAGGATCTCGCCGTCGAGGCCGGGCGTGACCTTGGCCTCGTCCTTTTGCAGCTTGCCGAGCTCCTTTTCCCGCTCCTTGATCTCGTGCTTGAGCCGCGACTGCTCGCCCTTGACCTCTTCTTCCTGCTTTTCGATCATCTGGGCCTCGCGGTCGAGGCTCACCTTCATCTCCTCGAGCCGCTTGGTCTGGGCCTGCAGGTCCTTGCGCAGGTTCTGCTCGCGGTCGTTCGCGTCCTTGATTTCCTTGTCGAGCGTCTCGTACTCGCGCTGGGTCTTGATGACGTCCATCTGCTGCTCGAACTTCTGCCGCTCCTGCTCGGCCGACGTCATCCGCTCGCGGATGTCCTTGATCTTGGTCTGGGTGGCCTCGTACTCCGCGTTGCGCTCGACGTAGGTCTTCTTGAGCCGGTTCAGCAGCTCCGTCTTGGTCGACAGGATCTTGGGGATCTCGTCGATCTCCTTTTCGATCTCGAACTTCTGCGAGAGGATCCCCTGCAGGGTCCGCAGCTTCTCGAACACCTTTTCCATCGTGGCTTCTTTGGCCTGTTCCGTCTTCTTCATCTCAATTGTCCAGATAATCCTTGAGTCTCCGGCTGCGCTTGGGATGGCGCAGCCTCCGCAGAGCCTTGGCCTCGATCTGCCTGATGCGCTCGCGGGTCACGTTGAAATAGAGGCCCACCTCCTCGAGCGTGAGCGAGTAGCCGTCTTCGAGCCCGAACCTCATCTTGAGGACTTCCTGCTCGCGCGGCGGCAGCGTCGCCAGGACGTCCTCGAGCTGCTCCTGCAGCAGCTTGAACGCGGTCTGGCTCGCCGGGTTTTCCACGTCCTTGTCCTCGATGAAGTCCCCGAGCAGCGAGTCTTCTTCCTCGCCGATCGGCGTCTCGAGCGAGATCGGCTCCCGCGCCACGTTCTTGACGCTCTTGACGCGGTTCACCGACCAGCCGAGCTTGTCCGCCACCTCCTCGTCCGTCGGCTCGCGGCCGAGCACCTGCATGAGCTGCCGGGACTCCCGCAGGACCTTGTTGATCTGCTCGATCATGTGCACGGGCACCCGGATGGTGCGGGCCTGGTCGGAAATGGAGCGGGTGATCGCCTGCCGGATCCACCAGGTCGCGTACGTCGAGAACTTGTACCCCTTGCGGTACTCGAACTTCTCGACCGCCTTGATCAGCCCGATGTTGCCCTCCTGCACCAGGTCGAAGAAGTGCAGCCCCCGGTTGGTGTACTTCTTCGCGATGCTCACGACCAGCCGCAGGTTGGCCTTGATCAGCTTGTCCTTGGCGGTCTTCATCATCCGGCGGCCGCGGTCGATCTCGCGCGCCATCGAGAGGATCTCCTCGGTGTTGCTCTCGAACTCGGCGTCGAGCTTCTTCAGCTTCTTGTCGTTGACCTGCACCAGCCGGATCTTGTTCTTGATCTTGTCCGCGGGGAGCGCCAGCTCCTTCTCGATCGCGTCCCTCTCCTTGGGGTTCGCCAGCCTGCGCCCGATGTTGCGCATGTCCTTCTGGCTCGCGACCTTGAGCCTGCGCTCGATCTTCTCCCGCTCGCGCTGGATCTCGCGGATCTTGCGCGCGGCCCCCGCGAACCGCTCCGAGATCGCGTTGATGTCGTCCGGGTGGATGTCGACCTTGGAAAGCCAGGTCACGAGGTCGCGCCGCTTCCTGGCGAGCCCCTCGTCGGCGAGAAAGCTCGCTCTCTTCCAGGGAGCGCTTCGCTTCCATGTAGGCCCGCACCGACCCGAGAGGTGCTGCCGCATCGGCGTCCTTGTAGAACTGCGCGATCCTGCGCTTTTCCGCCAGGTACTCCGAGATCTCCTTCTTCGTGAGGTTCAGCTCGCGAGGATCGCGCTTGGACAGCGCCTTGCTCGCGAGGCGGTAGAACTCCGAGATGATCAGCGGCGACGTCCGCACGACGTCCTTGATGATCTGCCCGCCCTCCTCCATCCGCTTGGAGAGCGTCACCTCCTGCTCCGCCGTGAGCAGGTTCTCCTTGCCGATCTCGCGGAGGTACAGCCGGATAGGATCGTCGATCGCCGAGTCCTTCTCGTTGTAGATCAGCCGCTTCTGCGCCTTCTCCGGCTTCGGGCCGGGCGTCGGCCGCCGCGATCGCGTCGGCCTCGTCCTCCATGCGGATGTTGTTCTTTTCGAGCAGGCTGATGACCTCGCCCATCTTCTCCGTGCCCATGATCGTGTCGGGCAGAAAGTCGCTCACCTCGTCGTAGGTGATGCTCGACTTGGCCTTGGCGAACTCGAGCAGCTTGATCACCGCTGGATCATTCTGCAGATCCGACATCCTGTCGCCACCCTCAGCTCTTCTATCTCCTGATCGAGGCTCATCTTCTCCTCCTGCAGCCGCCTCACGGCGTCAGGGTCCGCCGCTTGCGCGCGACGGATCTCCGCTACGAGCCGCTGCCGCCGCTCCTCCAGCCGCCCGCGCTTGTGCCAGCGCGTCGCGTCGCGGATGAGCGCCTCGGGGTTCGCCGCCGAACTCCTCGGTCGCCGCCTTTTCCAGGATCAAGGTCCGCAGGTCGGCGTCGTCGATGCGCTCCACCAGCGCCCGCAGTCCCTGCTGCTCCGCCCGGAAACACTCTTCGAGAGCGAGATACACCTGACGCGCTCTCGGGTCCTGCAGGTCCTCCAGGCGGAGATCACGCGCGCGCAGCGCCGGGTACTGCTCCGGGTTCGCGGCGACCGCGAGCATCATGAACAGCTCCGGCGACAGCGCCCGGCGCCTTGCGGCGCGCCGGCTCCGGCTCCGCCGGGCGTCCTCGCGCGAACTCGCTGCGCAGCGACTCGGGGCGCACTTCAAGGACGTCGGCGAGTCGCGCAAAATACCCGTCACGCTTCACCTCGGACGACGTCTTCCTGAGAAGAGGCAGCAACTGCCTGAAAATACCTTCTTTTCCTCCAGGGGTCCTGGCGTCCCATCGCTCCTGGGCGTATTCCAGAAGATACTCGAACCCACTTATAGGATATTTTAGAAGTTTTTGCAACTTCTCGCCACCCTCTTCGCGCACCAGGTCGGCGGGGTCGTTTTCGCCCGGCAGGCGCACGACCTCGACCTCGAAGCCGGCGCCTTCGAGCGACTCCAGGCCGCGAAGGGCCGCGGTCCGGCCCGCCTCGTCCGCATCGGGCACCAGGACGGCCACGCCGGCGTACCGCCGCATCAGCCGGATCTGATCCTCGCTGAGCGCCGTGCCCAGCGTGGCGACCGCGTTCGTCACGCCGGCCTGGTGGCTCGCCATCACGTCGGTGTAGCCCTCCATCAGGAGGAAGCGCCCGCTCTTCCGGATCGAGTCCACCGCCTGCCGCAGGCCGAACACGGCCTCCCGCTTGCGGAACACCGGGCCGTTTCCGGGCTGTTCAGGTACTTCGGCATGCGCATCGCCCATGGCGCGGCCGCCGAATCCGAGGATCTCTCCCCGCACGTTCTCGATCGGGAACATCACGCGGCCCCGGAACAGACCGCCGAGGTCGTCGCGGAGGAGCCCGGAGCTCCGCAGGAACTCCCGCGAGTAGCCGTGCTCCTCGAGAAACCTCGCCGTCCATCCCCGGT
The DNA here is from genome assembly GCA_963734495.1 of uncultured Spirochaetota bacterium. Taxonomy (GTDB): domain Bacteria; phylum Spirochaetota; class Spirochaetia; order SZUA-6; family CAVTHK01; genus CAVTHK01. Next base: position 36,300 of record CAVTHK010000015.1, on the reverse strand, counting down.
CTTCCGGCGCATAGCCGACCTGGAAAAGCTCGATCGCTTCCGCGGCCGAAGCCCCGCGACTGCAGGTACCCCCTCGCCTGCTCCGCCTCGCGCGCCCGGCTCTCGCGCAGCAGCCACGCATAGGTGCCTGCGACTCGCTTGTTGAGCTCGAGGAGCGCCTCCCGCCGGTCGTCCGCGGGCGTCCGCCCGGCGCCGATCTCGACCCCCGCCTTTTCCGCGAGGAGCCGCAGCGCCTCGACGAACGAGAGCTTCTCCGCCTCCATGACGAAGGTAAAGAGATCGCCGCCCTTGTGGCATCCGAAGCAGTAAAAGACGCCCTTGTCGGGGTTGACCGAGAACGACGGCGTCTTCTCGTTGTGGAACGGGCACAGCCCCCACAGCCGGTCCCCGCGGCGGCGGAGCTGCACGTACTCCCCGACCACCTCGGCCATGTCGAGGCGCCTGAGGATCTCGTCCTTGCTGTCCCGTTCCTCCGCCAAGGTCCCCGCCCTGCGCGCCCAGGCTGCCCTGAAGCTGTCCGGCACCGGCCCGGCCTGGCCGCCGGCCGCGCCCCGGCCTGGCAGCCCGTCAGGCCCGGCCGCGCCCGACTAGCTGGGGCTCTTGAGGTAGTACCGCTTGGCCTCGATGTGCCCGCGAAGGCTCGTCGAGAAGTGGTGCTCCCCCGTCGCCGGATCCTTCAGCACGAAATAGTAGTAGTCCGTCTGCGGGGCGTGCAACGCGGCTTCGAGCGCGACGAGCCCGGGGTTCGATATCGGCCCCGGCGGCAGCCCCGCCCACTTGTACGTGTTGTACGGCGAGTCGATCTTGATGTCTTGACCGGTGATGAAACCGGGATGCGGCCGCCCCTCGATCTCGGTGATAATATACTCAACCGTGGCGCACGATTCCAGACCGATGCCGTAGCTCAGCCGGTTGCGGAAAACCGACGCGATGATCGGCGCCTCGGCCGGAATCCGGTACTCGCGCTCCACGATCGAGGCGAGGATCACGTGCTCCTGGTGCAGGGCCTCCGGCTTCCATTCCGCGGTCTCCGGCTCGAGCTGCCGCACCCGGGCGAAGAAGTTCTCCACCATCGTGCGGACGACTTCGTCGGCCGGGTACTCCTCGGGCAGGAAGTAGGTGTCCGGGAACAGGTATCCCTCCGCGCTGCGGGCCGGTATCCTCAGGCTGCCAGCAGCTCCTTCGAATGGGCGGCGCGGAGAAAATCCTCGCGCGAGCAGACCCGCCGGCGCTCCAGCAGCGCCGCCAGCTTGCCCATCGTGTAGCCCTCGGGGACCGTGACCTTGACGAGGCTCTGCTCGCCCGAGACGAGGGCGTTGTAGATCTCGAGGGCCGTGGCGCCGGCGCGGAAGCGGTAGTTGCCCGCCTTGAAGGCCGACCCCGTGCCCATGACCGCGGGTCACGGCCCGCACCAGCGCCGCCGAGCGCACGAGCTTCTCGTCCTGCAGCCGCTGGGCGATGGCGTCGGCGGTGTCGCCTTCGCGCACCCGGAACAGGCGCGCTCTCGCTCTCGAGGGCCGCGCCCGGGCCCGTTGATCACCCGGAACGCGCCCCCCGCCAGCACCAGCGCCCCCAGGACGGAGGCCACGACGCCGGCGGCGCTCTCCACGAACCGCGCATCTCCGCCCCAGGTCACGCGATCACCGGCCCGGACCTCGGCCCTGCTGCCCGGCGCCCGCGCGCCGCCTCATCCGCGCTCTGCCTCAGAAGCTCGATCTCCTCGATCGTCATCGTCCGGTACAGGTGGCCCTCGAGCTTTGCGAGCAGCCGGCCCAGAACCGAATCGGGCTTTCCCCGCGCGCCGCCAGCACGCGCGTAGAGCCTGCGGGCCTCCTCTGCGGACAGGCGCACCGCGCTCTCGTCGCTCATTCAGAAGCTCAGCTCCGTTCCCTCGATCGCCAGCACGATCCGCGTGTCCGCTGTGCTCCAGGTGCCCGACGTACCAGTTGGCCGACCGCAGCATCGCGTACACCTTCTTGTCCGGGTACTGCGGCTCGTGGTGGAAGAGCGCCAGCGTCCCGATGTCCCACCGCGCGGCCAGGTCCGACCGCCAGGCTGTAGGACGTGTGCCCCCAGTCCATCTTGTTCAGCGACTCCTGCAGGGTGTACTGGGAGTCGAGGATCAGCAGGTCTGCGCCCTGGAAGTAGGCCCTGTTCTCCTGCGTTGTCCTGGAACTCCGCCTCGGTGATCTCGGAGTCGGTCGCGAAGATGATCTTCCTGTCGCCGCTGCGAAAAGCGGTAGGAATAGGCATCGCCGGGGTGCTTCATCTTGCGCCAGGACACCGCATTCCCGCGACCTCGCGCGGCGTGACCCTCGAGCACGCGGAACTCCACGTCGGCGGGCAGCGCTTCCATGCCCACCGGGAAATAGGGCGCCCTCATCTGTCCGCGAATATACTTCTCCATCTGGGCGGTCGGGCTGTAGAAGGTCACCTTGTTGCCCTTCGCGGAGGATCGGGTCGAAGAACGGCAGCCCCTGCAGGTGGTCGTAGTGATAGTGCGTGATGAGCACGTGGTACTCGCGAGGCGCCTCGCGGCAGCGGGCGAGCTCCAGGCCGAGCTCCCGGATCCCGGTGCCGGCGTCGATGATCACCATCGCCGCCGTCGTCGCCTCGGACCTCGACGCAGGTCGTGTTGCCCCCGACGAGCCCGAAGAGGTACGGGCGGCAGCCGGCACAGGAACGCTTCCCGGCTCTCGGGGCTGGCGAGGTCGGACGGCCGGACCCGCTGGATGACGGCGGCGATGCGGCTCCTGAGCTTGTCCGCGGTCAGCGGCGTCGGGATGGACCCGCGCACGCCCCAGAACTTCACCTTCATGGAGGCCTCAGGTCCGACCCGGCCCGCGACCCGGGCCGGGTCCGACGGGGCCGCGGGCGGCGTCATGAAGGGCTCGCGCTCGCGGCGGCGGAGCCACTTCTCGATCGTGCGCCGCGAATGCAGCGGCCCCTGTCCGATGCCCGGACAGCGCGTGAGCCGCCGCTCTGCCAGTCGGCGAGGCTCGCCATGTTCGCCGGCCAGAAGGGAAAAGCGCGGCACTGCAGCGGCCGCGCCTCGTAGACCGTGCACTCCCTGCCGGGCGCCCAGAAGATGCAGTCGTAGTTGGGGCGCTCCTTGAGGCTGACGCGCGGGATCCCGGCGATCTCGACGGTCCGGCAGTAGCGTTCGAGAACTTCGTCCTGCGTGAGGCGCAGGTGCTCGGCGAGGGATTCCGAAGATCCAGCTCGCTGAGGAAGACGTAGCCCGGTTCGTGTCTGCAGCACCGCGAGCAGCGGGTGCACTCGGAACCTGACTCCGTCGCGGTAGAAACTCAAGCCGGCAAGCTCCTCGCCGGGCGTCCGACCCGAGGCGCCTGGCGGCCTCTCAAGGAATGCGATTGGGGAGAGAAGGATTCGAACCTTCGAAGGCGAAAGCCAACAGATTTACAGTCTGCCCCCTTTGACCACTCGGGAATCTCCCCATAGGCGCGCAAGATATACCCGCGGCTTTTGCAGCTGTCAAGGTCCGGGATGCCGCGGCCCGGACGCGCCTGGCGCCCTGGTCCCGCAGCGCAGCGGAGGGAATGCCGAAGCGTCCGGGCCAGGTCCGGGACGGAGCCCGAAAGCCACCCCCGCGAGTACGCGGGGCCTGCGCGGAGCCGGCGAGCCGCGGCCGGGTGGGCCCGGACGCGGCGGGCGCCCGGTCCCGCAGCGGCGGCCTGCCCCGGCTACCCCTTGAGGCCGGTGGTGGCGATCCCCTGCACGAACGACTTCTGCGCGACGAAGAAGACGACGAGGCACGGGAGCATCGTGACCACGGCGGCGGCCATGAGCCAGTGGTACGAGGTGGCCTGGTAGTCCTGGAACAGCCGCAGCCCGATCGACACGACGTACTTGGCCCGCGACTGCAGGTAGATCGACGGGGTCGAGGAACTCGTTCCACTTGGCGACCGCAGCGAACGCCGTGACCGCGGCCAGCACCGGCTTCGACAGCGGCAGGATGATCCGCCAGTAGATCCCGACCACCCCGCACCCGTCGATGCGGGCGGCGTCGTCGAGCTCGAGCGGCAGCGTGAGAAAGAACTGACGGCACAGGAATATGTTGAAGGCTCCCCCGCCGAGCCAGCTCCGCAGCGATGAGCGGCACGAAGGTGTCGATCGCGTGCATGCTCCTGAAGATCAGGAACACCGGGATCATCGTGACCTGGTGCGGCAGGAGCATCGTGCTGATCACCAGCATGAAGAGGAAGTCGCGCCCCGGCGCCCGCAGGCGGGCGAACGCGTAGCCGACCAGCGACGCCGTGACGACGTCGCCGAGCGTGCTCACCACCGTGATGAAGATCGTGTTCAGGTACCACTGCCCGAAGGGCAGGGCCGTCAGCGCTTCCCTGTAGTTCTCGAAGCGCACCTGGCTCGGCCACCAGCGCGGCGGGTAGAGGAACACCTCCCCGGGCGGTTTCAGCGAGGTGACGAGCATCCAGAAGAAGGGCACCAGCATCGACAGCGCGCCGGCGCACACGACGAAGAACGCGAAGGCGCGGAACAGCAGCGTCGCACTGCCGCGCACCGGCGCGCCCCCAGGTGGCTGCCTTCATCTTCCCTTGACCCCGCCTTCGTAGTAGACCCAGCGTCCCGAGGAACGGAACACGAGCAGGGTCAGCACGAGCACGATCAGGAACAGCACCCACGCCATCGCGGAGCCGTAGCCCATCTGGCTGTACTGGAAGGCCACGCGGTAGAGGTACAGCATGTAGAAGAGCGTCGCGTTGGCGGGGCCCCCGTTGGTCATCACGAAGGCCTGCGTGAACACCTGGAAGGCGCTGATGATGCCCATGACCAGGTTGAAGAGGATCACCGGCGTCATCAGCGGGATCGTGATCGCGAAGAACTGCCGCGGCTTGCCCGCCCCGTCGATCTCGGCCGCCTCGTAGAAATCGGTCGGGATGCCCTGCAGCCCCGCGAGAAAGATCACCATCGTCGCGCCGGTGTTCCAGAGGCTCATGAGGATGAAGCCGGGAAGGGCCCAGTCCGGGCTCGCGAGCCAGCGCGGGCCCTCGAGGCCGACCATGCGCAGGAACCAGTTCACGATGCCGAACTGCGGCTGCAGGAGCCACATCCACACGATCGCGACCGCGACGCCGGAGACGACCGACGGCAGGTAGTAGACGGTGCGGAAGAAGCCGCTGGCGGGCATGCGCTGGTTCATCAGGATCGCGAAGAAGAAGGCGACCACCAGCCGCAGCGGCAGCCCGCCTAACACCCACAGGCCCGTGACCTTGAGCGACTGCCAGACCAGCGGGTCGGCCGCCATCTGCTTGTAGTTCGCCAGCCCGATCCACTTGGCCGGGTTGGCCATGTCGTACTGCGTGAAGCTCAGGTACAGCGACGACACGATCGGGCCGAGGGCGAACACCAGAAACCCGATCAGCCACGGCGAGATCAGGACATAGAACCAGATCGCCTCGGTGCGCTCGGGACGGTTGCGGCCGCGCGGGCGCGGGCCTGCGCCGCCGGGGTACCGCCCCGGCGGCTGCCGTCAGCTCCCGACATCTACTGCTTGGCGAAGATCTCGTTCATCCGGCTCGCCATGGCCTTGGCGGCCTGCTCGCCGGTCTTCTTCTTCGCCATGAGCTGGTCCATCTCCTCGTTGATGATCGTGATCATCTGGGGCTTGACGTTCGGGTGCGGGATCTCGGTCCGGCCCGTCTTGAGCCCGTCCTGGAGGAGCTTGTTCTGCCAGGGCTTGAGCGGCGAGACCTTGTCGAAGTCGATCTTGAGGTTGGCCGGCATCGACGTGCTCTGGGTGAGGATCTCCTGGCCTTCCTCGAAGCCGGCGAACTTGACGAACGCCCACGCCTGATCGGGCACCTTGGACTTCGAGATGATGGCGAACGCCTGCGGGCTGACGATCGAGATCCGCCGCGTGCCTTTCGCGATCGTGCTGATGTCCCACTCGAAGTCCTTGATGTCCTTGTGCACCGCCGCCGCGCTCTTGTAGCCGCCCCAGATCATCGCGACCTTGCCCGTCTGGAACATCGGGTCCGAGCCGCCCATGTTCTCGGCAGGTCGACGGCGCCACCTTGTAGCGGTAGACCATGTCCTGCACGAACTGCAGGCCGGCGATCCCCTGCGGGCTGTCCATGACGGCCTTGGTCGGCTTGTCCTGGTTGTCCCAGTAGTCGGCGCCGAACAGCCACGTGGTCCGGGCGGCCGATGCCGTTGCCCTCGAACACGTAGCCCCACTCCTGCCTGGACGGGTTCGTCAGCTTCTGGCAGTAGGTGAGAAAGGCGTCCATGGTGAAGCTCGCGTCATCCCAGACCTGCGGCAGGTCGGCGAGGCCGGCGGCCCTGAACAGCGTCTTGTTGTAGATCGTGTAGCGCGTGTCGTTGACGATCGCCAGGGCCCACATCTTGCCGTCCCACTTGTACGGCTGCTCGGACGCGGCGTTGATCATCGACATGTCGGTCTTGTCGCGGTTCACGAAGGGCGTCAGGTCGAGCAGCATGCCCTGCGTGCCCGACCCGCTGCGCCGTGTCGGGCGCCGTGTAGATGATGTCGGGCGGCGTGCCTCCGGCATAGGCCACCGTCAGCTTGTCCCAGTAGGCGGTGCCGGGCGTGTGCTCCATCACCATCTGGATCGAAGGGTTCTTGCCCTGAAAGACGTCGAGGGCCTTTCTGCCATATGGGAAGGTTGGCCGCCGCGGTCCACGTCGCCATGCGGACCGTGGTCTTCTGGGCCGTCGCCGTCCCCGTTCCTTCGTTCGAACCCTCCGCAAAGCTCGCCGCGGCGCCCCACACCAGCAGGGCCCCCGCGAGAACGAATGCTATCTTCCTCTTGGTCATCTACCCCTCCTCCTGAGAGACGTGAGGCTCAGCCTCAGGCGCATTCTGCTTGGTCCGACGCAAGATGTCAACGAAACCGCAGCCTACCCGCGGACCGGCTCCAGCTCGACCAGGCATACGGCATGGCTCGCGAGGACGAGCTCGACCGAGCAGCCCCCCGCCCTGCTCCCGACCACGTCCGCGAGCTTTCGCGGCCGCAGCAGCGCCGCTTCGGCGAGCGCCTGCTTCTGCTCGCGGCTCGGCTTCTGAGGCTCGCCCATCGCCACCCAGGCGCTGTACGAGCTCGCCGTCTTGTCGTCGACCGTCGTGACGGCCGCGCGGTATCTCAGCCCGGGCTCGAGGCCCGAAACCCTGATTTCCACGCGGCTGGCGGCCTTGACGTCCCAGTCGTCATGGTGGCTGCACAGGAAGACCTGCACGCGGCCGCCCTGGTCCCGGGCGGCGATCCCCGAGATGTCAGGCGGACTGTCGGGAGAGTCGCCGCCGGGGCTGGCGAGCGGGTCGCGCGCGCGATCGCTGGCCAGCGCGACCCGCGTCCCGCCCAGCCGCGACAACAGGCGGAAGACGTTGAGCACCGGCTTGTCGATGCCGTTGGTGCTCAGGCGTGCGCAAGCCCCTCGAAGTACTCCCGGTCCTCGAACTCGAAGGCCCAGGTGAGCATGCCGTCGATCCGGTTGCGGCGCCCCGCGACCCCAGGTCCGAGCATCTTGCAGGCGGTGCACCCGACGTAGCTCGCGTAGTACTCCGAGTTGCGGTAATTCAGGTTCGGGTTGTCGTGCTTGCTGCCCGCCGCCCAGCCGTCGGGGTCGCACTCCGAGAGGTTCACCTCCAGCCCGGCAAACGCGGGGAACCGCGCAGACGATGCGCAGGCCTTCGGCCGCGTGCGCGACCAGCGCGTTCATCGTCGGCGTCTGCTTCGGGGCGGCATGGTCGACCTTGTAGCCGCCGCCCTTGGTGTGGAAGCGTCACGAGATCGAGGCGCGTGCCGCGGCCGCCGGTGACGGCGTTGGTGCCGTCGGCGCAGTGCTCGAGGAACGCCGCGCAGGAACTCGCCCGCCTGGGGGCGGCTCGGGTTGGTCGTGGCGGGCCCGCCCAGGATCGCCTGCGGCAGCACGGAGTGAAGGCCGGCCTCCGTGTAGTCGTAGAGGCGGCAGTAACCGTCGACTCCCCCCTGCCAGTAGAAGATGTCGGGCTCGTTCCACAGCTCCCAGTACCAGCGGCTCACCTCGCGCTCAGGCCGTAGCGGCGCCTGCAGTGCTCGCCGAGCGCCGCGATGAGGCCCTTCCACTTCTCGTGGTCCCGCGGCGGGTAGCGCCAGCCGCCGGCGCGCGGGTCGTCATACGGCATGCCCGCCGGCGCCGTCGTGAGCGCCTGGGGCATGAAGCCGAGCTCCACGAAAGGCGTGCAGCCGGTCTCGAGGATCGCGTCGAGAATCCTGTCGATGATGTCCCAGCTGTACACGGGCCGTCCCGGACGCATCCTCGGTGTAGACGTTGGTCGAGCCCCACTTGGGCCTGCCCGTCCCGTCGCCCGAGCAGAGGATGAAGTGGCAGCGGACAAAGTATGGCGCGTCGTTCATGCACCCCATCTTGGCCAGGAGCGCGCGGCCGTTTTCGGTGTACGTGTAGTTGGGCTCGTCGTAGCCCAGGTAGCGCCAGATGCGGCGCAGCGGCTCGCCCCTGCCGGCGTCCACCGCGACCCGCGCCGTCGCCAGCTTCGGCCCCGGCTTCGCGCGGGCGGCAGCCGGCCGCGAGCGCCCCGCCGCCCGCGGCGCTCGAGCGGGCCGGGCGCGCCTGTCGGCTCGCGCGGCCTTTGCCCGGACGCTGCGCGGCCGCGCGGCGGCGGCCTTCTTCACCTTTCGTGTTCCTCTCGTCTTTCTGCCCGCCATGGTGCGCTCCTTTCCCGTCAGGGTCGGTGCCGTCCCGCGGACGGTCGCCCGCAGCTCCAGCCATAATAACCCGAAACGGCGCCCGGGACGCAGCCGGGGCCGAAGACGCCCGGAGAGCTGCGAGAGCACCATCGAGATCAGACTTTCCGGCGCTTGAGGCTTGCCAGCACTTCCTCCGCTTTCGCCCTGAGGAACGCGAAGTCGGCGCCGACGGTGACGAACAGGTAGCCGGTCTCGAGCCAGCGGGCCGCGGTGTCCGGAGTGCACGCGATGCCCGGCACCTTGCCGGTCTTGCGGCAGGCCTCGAGCACGCGCAGGATGGCGGCCTCGTGCTTCGCCCTGCCCGCCGCCGTGGTCAGGTCGACGCCCATGGTCAGCCCGAGGTCCGCCGGTCCGACCCAGCAGCCGTCCACGCCGGCGACGGAGAGGATTTCCTCGGCCCGATCGACGGCAACGGCGGTCTCGATCTGGACGCCGAGGTAGACCTCGTCGTTGGCGCGCGCGGCGTAGTCGCCGCCGTGGAAGTCCGCGCCGAACGGTCCCATCGAGCGGCCGCCCTTCGGCGGGAACCGCATCGCGTAGGCGGCCGCCTCGGCCTCGGCCCTGGAGTTGACCATCGGGACGACGATGCCGAGCGCACCCCGGTCCAGCGCCCGCCCGATCGTGGCGTAGTCGTTTTTCTGCACGCGAATCACCGGCGTCGCCCCGCCCAGGCAGACGCTGCGAAAGCCCGCGACGTTCGTCTCGTCGTCCCAGGCTCCGTGCTGATTGTCGATGAGCACGAAGTCGAAGCCCGCCAGCGCGAGAGTCTCCGCCGCCAGCGGCGTGTTCAGGCTGGAGCCTATGCCGATCGCGGCCTCGCCCCTCAGGAGCTTCCGCCGCATCTCGTTGTTCCTCATCTCCGTCTCTCCTTTTGTTTCGCATGCGGGCGATGCCGGGTCCTCCCCGTGCGCCGCCCTCCGCGGTCGCGCCTCCCCGCCGGCGCGCCTCACGACCTCAGAATCACGACCTCAGAATACGAGCGGCCAGACCACTGCGATGCCCATGAGCAGCTCGCCGCCCATCCCCAGCGCGGCGTGGCCCCCGCCGCCGTCGTCGCCGCCTCCGCCGGCGTCGGCCACGAACGGCGTCGCCACAATCATGAGGCCGCCGGTGATGCCCAGCAGCGCGTGCACGTTGGCTGCGCTCAGGCCGTCCGACACGCCCACGTCGCCGTGGTGCGCCCACAAGCCGGACAGGAGCGTGGCCGCGGCGAGACCGGCGGTGACGTACCCGAACGTGTGGTGAAGCGAGCCGCCCCCGCCCCCGCCGCCGCCTTCACCATCGTCACCGGCTTCCGAGCCCAACAGCCCGGTGACGCCGCCGGCTACGACGGTCGCAGCGCCCAGCAGCCAGTGGGCAGTGTCCGCGAGCTTGTTGCGCGCCGCGATGCCGGGGATCGTAACGGAGTCCATGCGCGAGGCGGGCGGGCCGAAGTCGGGTAGAGCCTGGCCCGACAGCCGGCTCTCCAAGGCCAGGGGCAGCGTTTCCGCGATCGGAATCCCCGGATAGCTCACGAGAAGCAGCCGGCCGGCTATCGACGCACCCTGCTCCGCCGGCACGACGCGCGCGGCGCCCGCGGCGGAGGCGCTGGCGGCCGGGGCGGCAGGGGCGGCAAAACCTACGGCGCAGAACGCAAGCAGGGCCGCCGCGGTGACACTTTCCTTCAATTTGACCAAGTCACTTCCCTCTTCTTTTCTGCCCGTGCGGCAGAGGGACGCCCTTGGTCCTCCCTGCCCCACGCACGCCGCACGCAGGCTACACGGAGTAGCCGGGAAAGAAGTCCGTCTTTATCCTCCGCACCCCGAGCGCCCGCAGCTCGGATTTGACTCCCTTGATCATCGCCGGCGGACCCGAGATGTAGAAGAGGCTGCGCCCGTAGTCGGCGACCTCCTCGGCGATGAGCCGCGCATCCACGAATCCGACCCGCCCGTTCCAGCCCGGCGGCACCCGGTCGGGATCGGTCAGAGTATAAACCACCTTGACTCCCAGGTCGCGCCTCGCCTGCTCGAGGTCGTCGCGGAATGCGATCTCCTCCGGCCCGAAGGTCGAGTAGATCAAGGTGACGTCGCGCCGCTCGCGCCGGTCGACGAGATCCCTGAGCATCGAGCGAAAGGGCGTGATGCCGATCCCGCCCGCGATCAGCACGAGCGGCCGGCCGGCCGCTGCCGGGAGAACGAAGTCGCCGGAAAGCTCCGCCGCGACGATCGTGGCGCCCGGCTCCATCTCCATGAGGGCGCGCTTGTACGCGCTGGGCCGTTCGGGGACGCGCACGGCGAACGAAAGCACGGGCTCCGTCGGCGCCGAGGAGATCGTGAGGGAGCGACGGTTGCCGCGGCTGTCGCCCTTCGCAAGAGCAAGCACCCACTCCATGTACTGGCCCGTGCGATAGCGGAACCCGGACGGGATATCGAAATTGAAGGTATACACGCCCCGGGCCAGCATCTGCCTGCCGCGGAACGGGAGCACGAAGCGGCGGCTGCGGCTCACGATCCGCGAAAACAGGTTGCCCACCAGCAGCGCCGCCTCGGGCGAGAACGTCACTCCGAGCACCGTGAGCTGCGGCAGCATGAGCAGCGCGACGAGCGAGGCGTGCAGCGCCTGCGGGACGAACCGCTTGGGCGAAGTGATCGGCTCCGTGAGCATCACGACCGCAAAGAACACGAGCTCCGTGCGCAGGAACACGAACCCGACGCCGGCGACGGCGTCGCTGAAGCCTACGCCCTGCAGCAGCGTGAAGCCGGTGAGGAACGCCGTGAACGCCGCGAGGAACAGCCCGACGATCCGCAGCCGGCCGACCTTGCGGACGACCAGGAGGCCGCCGAGCGCCACGAACGGCAGCAGGGCCGCGCTGCCCACCCACCACGTCGAGTACTCGTGGAAGAGCATGCCCGCGACGTAGATGCCGAATGCCGCCGGGTTGAAGATGTGCTGCTTTTTGGGGGCGATCAGGAACTTCGATGCTACGGCCGCGAAGCCGGCAAAGGCGAGCGGGAGAGCCTGCAGCGGCTTCGTCAGCAGCGGAACCGGGCTCGCGATCAGCGCCAGGATCAGGGCCGTGATGAGGGTCGGCTCGAGCGACGAAGGCACGGAAAACAGCCGCGCGAGCAGCAGCTGGGTCGGCACGCTCGCCGCCAGCAGCACGAGGATCGTCGCGGCGATGTCCAGCGGCGAGGCGGACAGCAGCCCGAACCCGCTCAGCGCGATCGCGGCCGCGAGGAGTCCCGCCAGGTAGTACAGCAGCAGCCGGTACATGGACGTCCGGTCCAGCAGCGCCGCGATGCCGGCCAGACGCGGCAGGGCGAGGGTCCGGGAGCCGACGGCGCGGGAAGGTGCGGAAGCGGCCACGCTCATCTGCACGCCTCCGACAGCGCCTGGTCGAGCGACTTGACGAACGCGGTGCTCGTGATCGTCGCGCCCGAGATCGTGTCGATCTGCGCGCTTCCCGCCGAGACCGCCGACTTGACCAGGTAGGGCACCGCGATCGAGTTGATCCGGCGGGAGGTGCCGTCGTGAGCCGGGTACTCACCGACCTGGACGTCCTTGAGCGCGCCTTCCGACACCACCGCGTCGACCTGCACGAATCCGTAGAACGTGTGCACCCTGGGGCCCTTCCAGGTGCCGTCCTTGAGTGCCGGGGCCGCCGGGGCCTGATCGGCCGCGCGGGCCAGCGGAAGCATACCCGCCGGCACCCACGGCCGCGACGATCGCGGCGGCGGCGGCGAACTTCTTGAAACCCGTCATCGATTCTGCTCCTTCGGGGCAAGGCGCGTTGTGCGCGCGTTGCCCTCCGAACGCGAAGGTGCAGCAGCGGGATGAAGAAATCATGAAGGCGCTCGAACCGCGGCGCCGTCAGCGACGGCGGCGACGGCCAGTTTCTGCGCCGGCCCGCCGTTCCCGCCGCGGCGAGCGGCGTCGTCTTATTTCTCTTTGGCTTTCCTGGCGCCCGCGGGCGCGGGTTGTTTCGTCTTCGCCGCGGTCAGCAATTGGTGAAGGCGCTGCCGATGCAGCGCTTTCTTCTTGCGTTCTCGCCCGAACCGGGCCTTGTCACCATTTCTCTCCGACACGGTTTCCCTCCCTGAGTCGATCAGCGGCGCTCAGTCTGCCCGAGAGCGGGAACGGGCGTCAAGCAACTTGCTTCCTCGGCCTTCGCAAGTCCGACAGGCTCCCGACTATCCCAACCCGTACCGGGCGAGCTTGAGTGCGAGGGTCCTCCGCGTGATGGAGAGCTCGCGGGCCGTGCGCGACTTGTTGCCCCCGTTTCGTTTGAGGCAGCCGGCGATGATCTGCTTTTCCTGCTCGGCTACGAGACTCCCCACCGCGTCCTTGAGGGAGCCCGGCTTCGCGTCGCCGGCGCGTTCCGTGGGGGACGACGCGGGCGGCCTGTGGGCCGCGGGCCGCTCCGTCAGCGCGGCGACGCCGGCGGCCACGAAGCTGCTCTCTCCCAGAATCACGAGCTGGTTGATGGCATTCTCGAGCTCGCGGACGTTCCCCGGCCAGTCATAGGCGACGAGTGCGGCCCTTGTCTCCGGGCTGAGCGCGGGCGGCTCGCGGCCGTACCGCTCGCTGAACTTGCTCAGGAAGTGCTCGAGCAGGAGCGGGATGTCGGCCCTGCGCTCCCGAAGGGGCGTCAGGTGGAACGAGACGACATCGAGGCGGTAGAACAGGTCCTCACGAAAGAGACCTCCCCGAATGAGCGCGTGCAGGTCCTTGTTGGTCGCGGCTACGATACGGGCGTCCACGGAGATGTCCTTGACGCCTCCGACCCGCTGAAAGGAGCTCTCCTCGATGACCCGCAGCAGCTTGGCCTGTGTCTCGAGAGACATGTCTCCGACCTCGTCGAGGAACAGGGTGCCGCCGTCGGCCAGCTCGAACTTGCCCCGCTTGCGCTCCACCGCGCCGGTAAAGGCGCCGCGCTCGTGGCCGAAGAGCTCGCTCAACAGGAGCGTTTCCGAGAGGGCCGCGCAGTTGATGCCGACAAAGCTGGCACTCCTGCGCGGGCCGGTAAAGTGGATGTACCGCGCCAGGACCTCCTTTCCGGTCCCGCTCTCCCCGGTGATCAGGACCGTGATCGGGCTGTCCTTGACCTTGTCCGCCTTTTCCAGGAGCTGCCTCAGGCCCGGGTCCTGGGTGACGAAGTGATGGGGGAGCGACCGCCGGCTCAGCTCGTCCTTGAGGAAGCGGTTCTCGTGCTTGAGAGCCTCCAGTTGCAGGTTCGTGCTCACGACTTCCAGCAGCTTGCGGTTGTCGACGGGCTTTACGAGGTAGTCGGCAGCCCCCGCTTTGAGGGCGGAGACGGCGCTGTCGATGCTCCCGTAGCCGGTGATCATCACCACTATGACATCAGGCTCCGCGCGCTTGAGCTCCAGGAGCAGGTCCATGCCGCTCTTGGGGGTCCGAAGTCGTATGTCCACCAGGGCGAGATCGACGGGATGGCGTGTCGCCGCGCTTACGGCGTCGTCATAGCCCGACGCGCAGTGAACGGTGAACCCCTCGCGCCGAAAAAAGCTTTCCAGCCCGTGCCTGATCCCCTCCTCGTCGTCCACGATCAGGATCGACGCGCGCCTCATCGACCTTCTCCTTGCCCCTCCGGGCCCTGCGCGGGAAGCGCCAGTGCGACCCGCGTTCCTTTTCCCTCGCGGCTGTGCACGGTGATGGTTCCGCCGTACTTGGTGACGATGCCGTAGACTACCGAGAGACCCAGCCCCGTCCCCGCGCCGTTGCCCTTGGTGGTGAAGAAGGGGTCGAAGATGCGCGGCATGACCTCCTTGGGGATCCCGCGGCCGGTGTCGGAGATCGAGAGCGAGATCCGCCGATCCCGCTCCCTCCATCGCGTGCAGATCAGGACCCGTCCCTGGCCACCGATCGCCTGGATAGCGTTCGTGACGAGGTTGAGCACCACCTGCTTCAGCTCGTCGGAGCTGACCGTCGTCAGCGGGAGGCCTGGAGCGAGGCGGCTGCGGACCCGTATGCGCTGGTCCTGTTCCAGGGAATGGCTCAGCAGCCCGATCGTCTCCGTCACCACCCGGTTCACCTCGGAGCCCGGGGTCCCTGCCGAGTCGGCCGCGGCGAAGTCCAGGAGCTTGCGGACCACCCGGGCGATCCTCCTGGTTTCCTGCTCGATCCACCCCAGAGCGACCCGGCGCTGAGGGTTTGTCTCCTCGGCGATCAGGTTCTGAGCGTTGGTGAGGATCGAGCCCAGGGGGTTATTGATCTCGTGGGCCATGCCGGCCGAAAGCATGCTGATCGAGGAGAGCTTCTGCGCTCGAAAGATCTTCTGCTCGAGCTCCACCTTCGCGCTGATGTCATCGGCGACAAAGACGCATCCCGAGGACTCACGGAACTCTCCCTCCGAGCTGTAGAACGGGTAGAGCTTGATCTCGAACACCCTCGCGTCCTTCGACCGTTTGACCTCGGAATAGGATTCCCGCTGCCTCGACAGGATGGAGTGAATCCCTTCCACGACGCTTGTGTCCATGAGGTCGATCCCCAGAGCCGGGAGGGAGACCCCGATCACCTCCCTGCCGTGCAGACCGAAGGAGTCGAGGAACGACGGGTTCGCCTTTTCCACCACGAGGTCCCGGTTGACGATGGCGATGGCGGCCTTGATCGAGGTGATCACCTTCTCATTGTACTCCTTGAGAAGGACCGTCTCGTGGAGGACCTCCTGCAGCGCAGCCCTGTTCCTGTGGACCTCCGCGGCCATCTCGTTGAACCCCGCGAAGAGCCGGGCGATCTCGTAGCCGCCTCGGTGACCGACGCGCGTCTCATAGGCGCCGGACTTGATTCGCTCCATCCCCGCCAGCAGTTCCGCGATCGGGTGAGTGATGTTGCGCGAGGAGAAGAGGGCCAGCACGATCGTCAGGAGCGCGGCGGCGGCCGACACGAGCAGCACGGCGCGGGTGACGAGGAGGACCCGCTCGTTGTAGGCGTCGTTGGAGAGGAAGACCCCGAGGAAGAGCTCCACGCCTTCGTCCCGCTGCTCGAGCCTTCCGAGGCGCTGGAACGCGGCGTTCGTGCTGCCGGCGGCGAACCTCCGGTCATACACTTCGAGGTAGGCCCCTTTCATGGCCAGCGGATCGTGCGAGGGAGTCGCCTGTCCCCGCGCGAAGGAGCCGACCACGTATCGGTCCCCCTGGAAGAACGCCACCGCGGACCTGCGGTTGCGGGTGAGCTGGTTGCAGAACTCCGCGTCTATCCGCTTGAGGAAGAACACGTCCACGCGTCTGGCGGGCGGGGCCGCGATCGTGGTGACGCCGACCAGGCAGAGCACATCCCGGATGATTCGCAGCTCGAGGTGGGGATACCGCTTGATGTTCGCCAGGCCCGAGAGGTCGACGGTGGCGAAGGTGCTGTAGCTCACCGGGAGAATGTCCAACGCGCCCGTTTGCGGATCCCTCAGGATCAGATCGTCGACCTTGGAGAAGAAGAGCAGCTCGTTGATGGAGCCGGCGAAGTCCTCGCGCGGCAGGCCGCCTTGAGTGGCGGCCAGCACGCCGGCGAGGCGAGGATCGCTCCCGACGGTGACCAGCGTGGTCCACAGCTGCCGCTTCCAGGAGTTGAAGCCTTCATAGAGGATCGAAGCCTCGGCGGCGAGCTCCCGGCGCGCGTCGGCGTCGTTGACTCTGTGCGTCAGGCCGGTGAACAGGAGAATCGTCAGGGCGGACCCGAAGACGATCACGACGACGAAAAAGAGAAGGGTCTTGGTAAAGAGCTTCATTCGCGCCGGCCGACCCCCTCTGGCCCTATTTCTCGACCGTCTCCGCTCCGACGATCAGGCTCACGATCTCGTCGGCGTTCGTCTCCCTCGTCAGGCGCTCGGCCACCTTGCGGCCGCGGCGCATGATCACCAGGCGGTCCGCTACGGAGAAGACGTCGTGCATCTGGTGACTGATCACGATGACCCCGATCCCGTGGGACTTGAGCAGGTTCACCGTCTCCAGGACCTTCTTCTGCTCCGCGACTCCGAGGGCCGCGGTCGGCTCGTCCATGATGATGAACTTGGCGTCCCAGTAGATCGAGCGCGAGATGGCCACCGCCTGGCGCTGGCCTCCGGAAAGCGCGCGGATGCGATTCTTGAGAGACGGGATCTCGATGTCGAGCTTTTCCAGCACCTTGCGGCTCTCGACGCGCATCGCTTCGAGATCCAGCACCGGAATCAGGCCGAGCCACTTCTTCATCCTTTCGCGGCCCAGGAAAATGTTGGCGGAGGTGTCCAGGTTCTCGGCGAGAGCCAGGTCCTGATAGATAGTCTCGATCCCCATGGCCAGGGCGTCCATAGGTGTCTCGATGTGAGCCTCCTCGCCCTTGTAGAAGATCTCACCCTCGTCAGCCCGGTAGACGCCTGAGATGACCTTGATGAGGGTGGACTTCCCGGCGCCGTTGTCCCCAAGGAGCCCGACGACCTCCCCGGCGTTCACGCCCATGCTCACATTGTCCACGGCCGTGAGGCCGCCAAAGCGCTTGACGACGTTTCGCACCTCGAGCAGGTACGCCATTAGTCCTCCTTGTGGATCAGCTCCGGGAAGAACTGGTCGATCAGCACCGCGAAAATCAGGATCGCCCCGACCGCGATGAACTTGTCGAAGGTCTGCACGCCTGACATGCGCAGCCCGGTCTCGAGTACCGAAAGGATCAGGCATCCGAGGATCGTGCCCCAGACGGTGCCGCTGCCCCCGTAGAGGCTCGCCCCGCCGATCACCACGCCCACGATCGAGTCCAGGAGAAAGGAGACCCCCGCGTCAGCCTTGCCCGTCACGTACTCCAGCATGTAGATGATGCCCGCGAGACTGGCGAAAAGCGCGGAGATCATATAGCTGAACAGAAGATGGCGCCTGGTGTTGATGCCCGCCCGCAGGGCGGCATCGATGTTGCCGCCGATGGCGTAGGAGTGGCGCCCGAAGCGGGTGCGCTTGAGGACGAAGGCGCCGATGGCGACAAAGATCGCCGTCAACACCACCATGGTCGGCACGAGCTCCAGCACGGGGGTGCCGCGCGCCACCTCCGGCCGAACGAACAGCGAGAACCCTCCCCCCCTGACGTAGTACGCGAGGTAGCTGTTGCCGACGGCGTTGGCCAGGATCGGCACGTCCTTGGCCGCCACGCCCCCGATCATCAGCAGAGAGGTCCCGTAGATGATCCCGCCGGTAGAGAAGGTCGCCAGGAAGGCCGGCACACGCAGGGTCCCCACCAGCAGGCCGCTCAGGAGGCCCGGAAGAAGCCCGATCACCAGGGTGATCAGCACGCCCAGCAGGATCGCCGAAGCCGGCGCCACCCCCACCCGGCTGAGCGCCGCGACGATCTTGGCCGACACGATGGTGGCGAAGCCCATGAGGTAGCCGACGGACAGGTCGACCCCGCCCGTGACGATCACAAAGGTCTCCGCGGTAGATAGGAGAAACAGCGAGGTGCCGTAGAACAGCACGATCTGGAATCCGTTGAGGCTGAAGAACCCGGCCCCCAGGACCGCGAAGGCGGCGATCTCGGCGATCAGGAACACGACGGCCCAGCGCTGCCCCAGGAAGAGGGCGAGTCGGCTTTGCCTTGTCATCTCCTACTCCTTGGTCTTCAGAACAGGTCCGGGAAGAGCTGGTCGATCACGACCGCCACGATGAGAACGACGCCGGTGGCGATGTAGCGGTAGAAGGACTCCACTCCCGAAAGGTTCAGGCCGTTGTCCAGAACCTGCAGGATGAGCACCCCCACCGCTGAGGCCATGATCCGCCCCTTGCCGCCCAGCAGACTGGCGCCCCCGATGATGACCGCGGCGATGGCGAAAAGCTCGTAGTTCGCGCCCAGGGGCGTGAAGTTGCCCGTGCCGGTCTGGAGGACATTGACGACTCCGGCCACGCCCGCCAGGAAGGCGGAAAGCACGTAGATCCGCGCCAGGTGTCCCTTGGTGTCGATCCCGGCCCTCACGCCCGCGTCCATGCTCCCGCCGATCGCGTAGGTGTGGCGGCCGAAGCGGGTGTGCCGCAGCAGGTACCACAGCACGGCCAGGACGACGATGGTAAAGATCAACGCGTTCGGAAAGATGCGGACCAGGTCCCGGATCTGGGTGTCGGCCGTTCCCGCGGGCGCCGCGAAGAAACGGGATTTCCCGATGACCGGGTTGAAGTAGTACACATAGCCGTTGCCGATCTCGCGCAACCCGGCAGGCAGGAACGCGATCGGGAAGCCGCCGCCGCTCGCATGGAGCGTGATCCCGTAGGCCGCCCCCAGCACGCCGAGCGTCGCGATAAAAGGCGGCACCCGGTAGCGGGCCACGAGCACGCCGCTGGCCAGGCCGCAAGCGAGGCTCGACACGATAGCCACGGCGATCCCGGCGATCACAGCAGCAAGGGCGGGCCATTGGATGCCGTAGTCCACGTACCACAGGTTCCGCATGACCCCGGCGCAGACCACCGACGAAAGGCCCATGACGTAGCCCACCGACAGGTCGATGCCGCCCGTGATGATCACAAAGGTCTCGGCGCTCGCCAGCAACAGGTAGATGGTGGCGGCGTAGATGATGTTCTGGATGTTGGCCAGGGTGAAAAAGTTCCTGCCCGTGAACGAGAAGATGAAGGTCGCCCCGATCAGGAACAGCAGCGCCCAGTTCCTGCCCAGAACCGAGAGGACAGCGGGCCTCGCGTTGCCGTTGGTCAGAGCTCCGGCGCTCGCCTGCATGGTCAGCCCCTTCCCTGCGATCGCGTCGATTGTAAGTGGGGACCCCCGCCGATGCAAACGCACCGGCGCGGCCGGCCGTCGCGGGTCAAGCGACAGCCGGCTGCCGGTTGCGGCTACTTCTTGTAGATCCACTGCTGCATGTCGGCGTTGTTGACGTTGTCTCTGGTGAAGAACTCGAACCCCGGGATGACCTTCTTGGGAATCGGCGTCCCGGCGGTCAGATACTTGTAGCCCCAGTCCACGGAGAGCGATCCGATCTCCGCCGGCTTCTGGGCGAGCACGAGGTCGACCTGGCCTGCCTTGAGCGCCTGGATGAGCGTCTCGGTGGCGTCCCAGGAAGCGATCTTCACGGCGCCCGTGAGCCCCGCGTTGACCACGGCCTGGTAAGCCCCCTGGGCGCTGAACACGTTGACTCCGAAGATGCCGACGATGCCGGGGTTCTTCTGGAGGGCGGCGGAAACCTGCTGCATGGCGGTCTGCTGCACGTCCAGGCAGTAGTCCACCCCGACGAGCTGCACGTTCGGGAACTCGGCGATGCCCTTCTTGAAGCCGTTGACGCGGCCGACAACCGACGAAGTGTCCGGGTTGGTGGACTCGCAGAAGACCTTGCCCTTCTCGCCGATCAGCTTGGCCAGGTGCTCGGCCACCTGCTGGCCGCCCAGCTCGTTGTCGCTCCCGATGTAGGCCAGGGGGAAGGAGTAGTTGCTGGTCTTGGAGTAGTCGCCGTCGCCGAGAAAGGTGTCCACCGTGATGATCTGCACACCGCTGTCGTAGATCTTCTTGAGCGGCGCGATCAGCGCGTCCACCGAGGTCGGCGCGATGAGAAGCATGTCGATCCCGCCTCGTGCCATCATCGCCTGGAGGATGGGAACCTGAGCCTCCGGGCCCCACGTCGTGGGGTAGTCGCCGACGATCAGGTTGACGCCCAGCTCTTTGGCCTTGGCACGGATGCCGCGTTCCATGGTGAAGTAGAAGGGGTCGGCGATGCCGGGCATGAAGGCCATGGTGACGGCCTTTTTCGCGGTCTTCGTCTCTGCGGACGGGGACCCGAAGACTGGCGCCGCAACCAGCAGCACCACCAGCGCCGCAAGGATCACCTTGCCAGCTCTTTTCATGAGCAACCTCCCGAAAACCGAAAGACGTTGGAGAACGGGAGCAGAAGTGCAATACGCGTGCCACGCCGCGCGTTATTCCGCGGGCTAAGATGCGTCCTCTATTCTTTGTCTGGAAACAAATTGCTGAGAGCAGGTCCGGGGCGCTTCGCGACCGGGCCGGCCGCCTGAGCTCCGGGGGTGCACCGTCAGCTCACCGCGGTATCCACCCTGCATACCGCGGTAGCCATGCAGCAGGCCGGTCAGCGGCGATCGGGAGGCGCAGGCGGGCCTGACTGGGCTTGACCCGCGTAGTTCTCGCGGCTGAGACTGTGGCTCCGCTCCCGGAAAGGGGGCGCCGCGGAAAGGGAAAGCCGAGATGATTGCCGCGCGTGCGATTCTTCCTGTGTGTCTGGCGATCCTGGCCTCATGCGCCACAGTGCACAACCCGATCTACCAGTCCAAAGCTCCGGAGATACGCGGCGGACGGGCCATTGCTTCGAGCATCGATCTGGTGAGCGAAGTGAACGTCGTCGGCCCCGGTTGGAACCGCACTGTCATCGGAGTGTTCTACTCGCGAGAGGTCTTCCGGGATGGCGGAACCCAGGCCGTACTCTTCAGCCTCCGCGCGGCCAACGTCTTCATCAAGGGCAGGGCTGGGACCATCAACGACTACGACCTGGACGCAGACTTCATCGTTGACCATGGATCAGGCCCGCCAGCTCCTCGACGCCGTGGACGACTTTATCGCGGCGGACCCGAAGTCCTTTCCGCCGACCAGGATGCTCAGTTACGAGCTGGATTCCGGCACTCTTGACTTGAGGGAAGGCAACGACAGGTATCGACCGCTCAGGGATGTCACCTTCGTTGTCGTATTCTCCGTGACTAACGCCGGGAAATCCTTCAAGACGGTGTTCCCGCCCGCGGTCGCGGGTTCCAGCAACACGCGCCAAACCGGCAACCTGACCTTTGATTTGAGCGAGGATCAGGTGCGGAAACTGCGCGACGCCATCGCGGCGGCCGTGGACAAATCTACGCCGAGCGCTGCGCCGTAGCGCCAGGAGAAGGACGCTCCTGAGCTCGTCATGGCGGCCAGGGGGCGTGCGCGGCCGCACCAACGCTACCTCGGACCATCTTGCCCAGCAGACGCGATTCTGCCCTTGCCGATATTCCGCTGCCGACGACCTATCGCGGCGACGCGGGTCCAATCGCCTCGGGCTGTCGGGGTTTCGTCGCCTGTCTCGCATCCCTAACCGCGCCGCTTTTCATTTGCACGCAGGTAACAGCCGCGGTTTCCACTTGAATCCCGTCGCGATACGTCCGCGTACTCGAATCGATCGCCGCCACTACCGAGTAGGCGGGTTCGGGCTCAATCAAGGAAAGAAAGAAGTGGACCCAATAACTGGGTTGCAGTCGGAACGCGGTCAAGCCGTTCTCAGGCACGCGCATGCGCGAGACAGCGTTTCGGCCCGGCAATCAAACCGACGCGACTGCTCGAGCCGTGAGCTGCTACCGTGCCGCGTGTGCTCGGTCCCAATCGTCAGCGCGTTTCTGGGCGTCGGCGAACTGCTCGCGGGTCATTTTCTTACTGAGGCTATCCAGGATCCTATACACGTTGTCCTTGTCTTGCCCCAACGGGAGCTTGGGGTAGAGGATCCTGAACCACTTGTAGGCTTCTGCGTAGTCCTGGGGCACACCCAGGCCGTTGGTGTACATGACGCCGAGGGAGTACTGGGCGCGTATATGGCCCTGCGCCGCGGCCAGGAGGAACCACTTGAGCGCCTCGCCGTAGTCCTTGGACACGCCCAGGCCGTCGCTGTACATGATGCCAAGGCTGAGTTGAGCTTCCGCAAATCCCTGATCCGCAGCCTTTCTGTACCACATGAACGCCTGAGTGTAGTCCTTGGGCACGCCCCGGCCGTTGGCGTGCATATAGGCGAGGTTGGTCTGAGCCGAGGCAGACGACTGCTCCGCCGCCTTGCGATACCACTTCACCGCTTCGCCGTCGTCCTTCGGCACACCCCTGCCGTTGGCGTACATGTTGCCGAGGTTCTCTTGGGCTGTCGCGTCGCCCTGATCGGCAAGGGGACGCCAGAGCGTCAAAGCCGTGCTGTAGTAGCCTCTATCGTAAGCGGCTTTCGCATCTTCAAGGGGCCCAGCTACGGCAGCGATTTCGAGGACTGCCAGAGAGAACGCGGTGATCATCAAGCGCGTCAGCACACTCTCGCCTCCTTGACTGTAGTCTGAGTTGCACTCGGAACGCCGTCAAGTCGAGAATGCTCCGCAGATGCTCCACGTGCTCAGGCCCGAGCTGGCCCCCTGAGCCGCGCACCGTCAAGCAGTGCGGGCAACACTCCCCGATGAAGAAGTCCTTCGCACATTCGCGCAGAGCCTTCAGTGCGTCCTGGCTTCTGGCGCCCTGCGTGCGAAGCTTGAGGAGGTACTCCTCGACCCGCCTCTCGGTCACCTAAGACAGCCACCTCCCGGAATCGAAGTGCGAAGTAGCTCCACAGGAGTTACGACGCGCCTTGCGTATCATATGCCCCATGGTGTCGATACCTTCGGTTGATATCGTATCGTATTGTCTCAGTCCAAAGGCAGAAATGCGCGAACCGTAGATGATGCGGCTGAGCACGTCCCGGCCGAGCTGGTCGGTGCCTAGCACGTGACTCCAGCTTCCCTGTGAAGACCAGACAGGCGGCGCGAGCCTGTTCTTCAGGTCCTGCACCTCTGGATCGTGCGGCGCAAGCAGCGGCGCGAAGACGGCCATCAGCACGACACCCGCGAGCACTGCCACGCCGAACAGGCTCGCGTTATGCCTGCGCCGCTCGGTCAGCCACGCAAGTATCCCACCTTTTGCTGTCCGAGGTGTGTCTGTTCGCTGTGCGGCGCCGCTCACCTGATTCACCTCCGAGTGGTAGCCTACTCTTCCGACGCTGCCTTGATCCGCGGGTCGATCACCGAATAGAGGATGTCGATCATGAGGTTGATCGCCACAAACATGATCGACGTGAAGAACACCGCGCACTGCACGACAGGAAAGTCCCTGTACCCGATCGCCTGGATCATCAGGCGGCCGATGCCCGGCCATGCGAATATCGTCTCGGCTATTACTGCGCCCCCGAGGGCGGCAGGCAGCTGCAGCCCGAGGATCGTCAGCAGTGGGATCGACGCGTTCTTGAAGGCATGGCGTGTGATGACCCGCCGTTGCGCAAGTCCCTTAGATCTGGCCGTCGTGATGTAGTCCTGACCCATGACCTCCATGAGGCAGGAGCGCACGAGCCGGATGTTGCGGGCAAAGGGATTCAGGCCCAGTACGAATGCCGGCATGATCATCGAAGCAATACCCGACCTTCCGGTGGGAGGCAACCACCTGAGCCTGACGGCAAACAGCAGCATCAGCATAATGCCCACCCAGAAGCTGGGCGCGGTCTGCCCCAGAAGGGCGACTCTCATGATGAACCGCTCGGAAAAGGTTCCGCGCCTGGTCGCCGCAACCGTGCCAAGCACCAAGGCAAGCCCGATGGACCACACGAGCGCAACCAGGGTGAGCTGGAGTGTCGCTGGGTATCGCTCGATGACGACCGAGGTGGCAGGACTGCTTTACTCCCGCTCAAGGTGGCAAGGCCCCTCGCACAAGCCCGCCGCAGCAGGGCCGTGACCTATCCCCTCACCGGCTGGTGCTTCCGCGGCGCGGCCCCTCGAGACAACCTGGCATGAGTCTATCAGCGCTTAGTCGGTCGGGGGCTCCGGCTGAGGGCGGCTTCGGCCCTGGCGGGCTTCGCGCTCTCTGTCCTATACTTCATCTGGCAGCCGTTGCTCGAAGGGGTCGAACCTCGATCGTCTGCATCGGCACCATAGTCGGCTCATGCATCTCGGCGACAACACGGTTGTTTCAAACCAGGCTGCCGGAGGAGCCTTTTGTCGGAAGATGCGAAGACCGCGGGGGGGGGGGGGGGCGTATGAGCCGAATTGCGTTCCGATGGGTTCTCGTGGCGGGGGCCGTTGTATCGCTGGTGACCGGCTGCGTTCCCGACGAAGAGACCATCTATGAGTATCTGGGCACGTGGGCGAATCCAGCCTACAATGGCCATGGCGGCGGGCCTCCCGGGAAGGCGGTCTTCACCGCAACCGAGGTGAGCTTCTTCGAAAACGAAAGCGATGTCGTTCCGCTAGAAACCGATTCGTGGAGCATCACCCACCAGGACGGGAACTTCTACAGGTTTACCGTTGATTCGGGATTGTTCGGCTTCCTCTATGGAATAGCGCGGATCAGTAGTGGCGGAAACGTGCTGGAGACAAATGCGCATCCTGCAGCCTATCCGCCGCGTATCGATCCGGCTGGGAGCGCCTACGCCATGCTGTACAGGCGATAGCGGGCGAACCGGCGACCCCGAGATTACAAGTCACGTGCTCTGCCGACTGAGCTAAGGTGGCATACGAAGGCGGCGCTCGACGCCCGCCCACGCACGAGAAAGGCTATTAGAAGTACGGTGGCTCGTCAAGACAATCCTTGAGCCGCGTGTCGGAAAGCGTGAGGATCTCGATGCCTTCGCGATAGACGGCGACGGTATGCTCGAACTGCGCCGAGAGGCTCCCGTCGGCCGTGACGACGGTCCAGCCGTCGTCCATGACCTTCACGTCCGAGCCGCCGAGGTTCACCATGGGCTCCACGGTAAAGACCATCCCCGGCACGATGCGCAGCCCCTGCCCCCGCCGGCCGAAGTTGGCGATCCGCGGCTCCTCGTGCATCGCGCGGCCGATGCCGTGGCCGACGTAGTCGCGGATGACGCTGCAGCCGAGCCTGCCCGCGGCGCGGCTGATGGCGTAGCCCACGTCGCCGAGGCGGCCGCCCGGCTTTACCGACACGAGCCCCGCGAGGCAGGCGCGCCAGGCCGCGCGGACCAGCCGCAGCACGTCCTCGCCTGCCCTGCCCACGACGAAGGTCCATGCCGCGTCGCCGTGCCAGCCGTCCACGGCCACCGTGACGTCGATACCGATCACGTCGCCTTCCTCGAGCGCGACGTCGTCCGGGATGCCGTGCGCCGAGACGTTGTTGGCGGAGGTGCAGATGGATGCGGGAAACCCGCGATACCCCTTGAGGGCGGGAAGGCCTCCCCCGGCCCTGATGTAGCGCTCGGCGATGCTGTCGAGATGCCTGGTGCTCACGCCCGCGTGCACGTGAGGCCTCAGGTGCCGGAGCGTCGCTTCGGCGAGGCGGCAGCTGCGCCGGATCCGCGCGACCTCGACGGCGGTCTTGAGGGGGATCTCGGCCTGCATGCCGGCCCTACCCGACCACCCTCTGGTAGAGGGGCAGGTAACCCGACTCGAAGACCCGCGGCCACGTGTAGCGGGCGAGCACGCGCTTGAACGCGTCGCGGCGGATCCTCGCGAGCGCCGGCTGCTCCATGGCCCACATGTCCAGAGCCCTGCGCATCGCCGCGGCGAGCCCGTCCGCGTGGTGATAGCCCAGGCCGGTGACCCCGTCTTCGACCTTGACCAGCCCCCCGACGAGCCTCACGACAGGAACGTTGCCCATCATCTGGGCGTAGAGGTCCGAAAGCCCGCACGGCTCATATTCTGAAGGAAGTACGATGAAGTCTCCCGACGCGTAGATGAGCTTGGCGAGCTGAGGGTCATAGCCGGCGAGAAAGACCATGCGGCCGTGCGCGTCGCGCGACGACGCCAGGTCGGCGAGCCTCGCTCTCGAGCTCCCGCTCCCCGTCGCCCAGCACGACGACGACAAAGCCCCGCCTCTCGACGAACAACTGGCTGAGCGCCTCGCAGAGGTGCGTGATCCCCTTCTGGGTGGTGAGGCGGCCGACGTACGTGATGAGCGGCAGCTCCGCAGCCCGGGACACGGAACCGAACTGGCGCGCGCGGCCGCTGCGACCGCGCGCGATGCGCGCGAGCAGCTCGAGCTTGCACAGCGCCTTGCCTCCGAGCTCGTCGCGCTCCGGGTCGAACGCAAAGGGAAGGCCCGACTTCTCGGGACGCCGCGGATCGTACTCGTCGGCGTCGATCCCGTTGGTGATTCCGCCCAGGTCCACCCCTGCCATCTCGTACGCGAGGCCGAGCTCCTGGCCCATGATCTCCCGCGCGTAGGGCTGCGAGACCGTGTTCACCTCGGAATGGAGAGCCCCGAGGAGCAGCGGCTCGACCGCGTTGTCGATCACGCCCCTGGCGAGCGTCCGGCGGCCGAGGTGCGTGAGGCCGCGCGCGTACGGCATGCCGTAGACCTCCTGCCGGTACCCGGGGCCCGCGTTGTGGATCGTCAGCACGAAGCCGGTTTTGGAGAGAGGGCGGCGGTAGCCCCACAGGCGGCGGGCCATCGCGGGCAGGAACGCCGCGTGGCCGTCGTGACAGTGGATGAGCGAGGGCCGCTCGAGGCGCGCGAGCGCGAGCGCCGCGTGCTGCAGCACGAGATTCATCGCTTGAGCGTCCGCGTGTCCTGTGCCCCGCTTGAGCGCCGCGTTCTCCCGCTCGTCCTCGTCCGTGTACACGTAGATGCCGCGCTTGGCGCGGAAGATCGGCGAGTCGGCCAGCAGCACGCGCACGCCGCGGAGGCGCGTCTCGCGGAAGACCACGTCATGGAACGCCGGCGCCCGCCGGGAGTCGCACACCCGGACCCGGAACCGGCGGGCCACGGCCTGCCGCGCCTCGAGAGACACCGCGCCGTAGTACGGCAGCACCACCGTCGCCGTGATCCCATGGGCGAGACTGGCCTCGGCCAGCCCGCGGACCACGTCCTTGAGGCCGCCGGCTTCGGCGACCCCTTCGTATTCCCGGCTCACGTGCCAGACCGACTGTAGCTTCCAGACACTCATCTGCTTCAGCTCAGGAGCACCTGCTGCAAGATCGTCACTTTCTGCTCCTGGCTCAAGCGCACGGGGTTTCCCGACATGCTCGAGCCCTCCGAGAGCCGCGCGATCTCAGCAATCTGCCCGGCCCCGATCCCGTAGCCGCGTATCGCCCCCGCGAGCCCGAAGCGCGCCAGGAGACCCTCTACGTCCCGGATCAGGGCGGACACCGGGTCGCCTGCGAGCGCAAGAGGACCCATCAGCTCCCCTATGCCGGCGTCGATGGCCGGCCGGTTGGCGGCCAGCACCGGGGCGAGGAAGGAGGCGCAGATGAGGCCGTGCGGGATGTCGGCCGCGCCGCCCAGGCCCGATGCGAAGCCGTGCACGGCGCCGAGCCCCGAGTTGGCGAGCGCGATCCCGCTGACGAGCGCCCCGTAGCCGGCGTCGCCGCGGGCATCGAGGTCGTCCGGGCGCTCGGCGACCACCTGCAGCGCGCGCAGCATCCGCGGAAATGCGTCGCGGATCAGCGCCCGGGCGATCGGGTTGGGCTTGGCGGTCACGTACGCCTCCACGAGCTGGGTCAGCGCGTCCAGCCCGCTCTCGCCCGTGAGGCGGGGCGGCATGCCGACGGCCAACTCGGGGTCCACGATCGCTGCAACCGGAAGGAGGAGCGGCGAGCGCAGGCTTTTCTTTACGCGATGCGCGGCTGACTTGATGACCGCGTTCTTGGTCGCCTCCGAGCCCGTGCCCGCGGTCGTGGGAAGCGCGATCCATGGCACCACGGGCGGCTCGATCTCCCGCCCGCTCCCGATCCCCTCGAGGTAGTCCAGAGTGGGGTGCGTCGAGCGCAGGAGTCCGGCGAGCGCCTTGGCCATGTCGAGTACCGACCCGCCGCCGGCGCCCACGATGAGGTCGGGCGCGAACGAAGCCCACGACGCCCGCATCCGGTCGACGCTTTCGACGGTCGGCTCGCCGGCCGGGGCGGCCGCGATCGCGACCTCCATGCCGGAGAGCGATCGGGCGATCTCATCCGCCCGGCCAGTCGCGCGCAGGGAGCGTTGGCCGGTGACGACGAGCACCCGTCCCGCACGCGATCTCGCGAGCGCCGGCAGGCGGCTGCGCGCGCCCGCCGCAACGTAGACGGCGGGCGGACACTCCAGGGACGCCACCATGACGGCGCGAGTATAGCGACGGGAAAAACAGGCTGTCAAACCGAACGACGGAAGTCGGACCGCGGCCTCACGCGCCGGGGATCTGCAGCCACGCGAACAGGAACTGGATTCCAGCCACCAGGGCGACATTGGCCACGAAGACGAGGCCGTCTCCGACCAGCGGCCATCCCCTCTTCGACGCGCGGCGCACCAGGAGCCACACCCTGAACCCCAGGCACCAGGCGCCGAGGATGCTGCCGATCAGAGCCGATACCCGCACGACGCGCAGCAGCAGGAGCTGGCTCTCGTCCTGGAACTCCTGGAAATTCCCCAGCCAGTAGAGGACGAGCGCGAGGATGCAGAACAGGAACAACGACCGGTACAGACGGCCCACCACCGTGAGCACCGGCGACTCTGCGGGCCGGGACACGCTAGTCATCATATACCGATGTTCCCTTGCCGTCGCGTCCCGGTCTATACTGTTCGAGGCAGCCGCGGGGTTCACCCGTCCCTGCCCCGGAGATAGGAGTCCCGCAGTGGAGCGCAGCTACTTCTTCAACTTCGAGAAGATGTCGTACGTCCAGTCGCAGCGCGCCCCCGGGTGCCTGCTCTGCCGCGTGCGGGACCGCGACGCCGACGTCGTCGATCTCACCGTGCATCAGGACGACCTCGTCGCGGCGGCCGTCAACCTCTACCCGTACAACCCGGGGCACATGCTGGTATTCCCGATCCGGCACGTCGAGGACGTGAGGGAGCTGTCCGCGGACGAGGAGCAGCGGATCTCGCAGATCGTCAGGCGGCTGCTCACGGTGCTCGACCGGACCCACAAGCCGCAGGGCTACAACATCGGCTACAACATGGGCCTCGCCGCCGGAGCGTCCATCCGCCACCTGCACGTCCACGTGATCCCGCGCTACCCTTCGGAGCTCGGCATCGCCGACCTCATCGGCGGCAAGCGCGTCCTCGTCGAGGACCCTCGCGTGACCCGCGAAAGGGTTCGCGAGGCGCTGGCCGCTACCACTCCCTGACCATCAGCAGCCGGCCGGCGGCGAGCTCGACCTCCACGGTGTCGGCGACCGCCAGGTTGCTGACCCCGGCGTCCCCCCTGCCCCACTTCAGGCCGTCCAGCGGCCACTTGAGTCCCGCCGAGCGCCTGATGAGCGCGCGCCCGCCGACGGGAAAGAACGAGATCGTCTGACCGACGCATCCGGGGAGCGCGAGCCTTCCGTCGACCACCTGCACGTGCTCCCGCGCGGTCAGCCACACCGAAGGCGCGAACCGGCGCTCGAACAGGGCGAGCAACCCCAGCAGGTGGGCCAGACGCCCCCCGCCCCCGCCGGCCACGATCGCCCGGTCGACGCCCCGCTCGCGAAGCAGGCGCACGCCGATCTCGGTGTCGGTCTCGTCCTTGTCGACGGGAAAACGCATCACGCGTTCGCCGTAGGCGGCGAGCAGGCCCGGGTCGCGCAGGCTGTCCATGTCGCCGACCACGAGCGCGGGGTCGACGCCCGCGGCCCTCGCCAGCTCCAGTCCGGAGTCGGCTGCGATCACCAGCTCGACGCCTTCGAGGAACGGAGCGAGTCTCTCCGGGCTCGGGCCTTCGCCGCCGGTGAAAAGCAGTCCGGTCATCACGGCCATACTAAATGGCGGCGGCGGCGGGGCAAGGGCGCGCCGCGGGGGCCTTCTTCACACAAGTCTCAGAAACGCTAAAGGGCGGTCGCAGGGTTCCGACAATTGACGTAGGCACCCACCCGGACATGGAGGTCCGGGAATCGAAGATCAGGGAGGATGTATGGTCATCAATCACAACATGAGCGCCCTGTTCGCTCACCGTGTCCTGAAGTTCAACACGTTGAACGTCGGCAAGGACATGGAGAAGCTCTCCTCGGGCATGCGGATCAACCGGGCCGGCGACGACGCCTCGGGCCTGGCCGTGTCCGAGAAGATGAGGTCGCAGATCCGCGGGCTGCGCAGGGCGGAGCAGAACGCCGAGGACGGCGTGAGCTTCATCCAGACCACGGAAGGGTACCTGCAGGAGACCCAGGACATCCTGCAGCGGCTGCGCGAGCTGTCCGTGCAGGCGTCCAACGGCATCTACACCCCCGAGGACCGCATGCAGATCCAGGTCGAGGTGTCGCAGCTCATCGACGAGGTCAACCGCATCGCCTCGCACGCGCAGTTCAACGGCCAGAACCTGCTGACGGGCCGCTTCGCGCGTGAGACGGGCGAGAACACCGTCACCGCGAGCATGTGGTTCCACATCGGCGCCAACATGGACCAGCGCGAGCGGTCGTACATCGGGACCATGACGGCGCAGGGCCTCGGCATCCAGGGCCTGAACGGGACCCCTGCCGCGGCGACCTTCATCTCGCTGTCCACCCCGGACCAGGCCAACCGGGCGATCGGCATGCTGGACCAGGCGCTGCTCAAGGTCAACAAGCAGCGCGCGGACCTCGGCGCGTACCAGAACCGGCTCGAGTACGCGATGCAGGGCCTCGCGGTCGGCGCCGAGAACCTGCAGGCTTCGGAGTCCCGCATCCGCGACGCGGACATGGCGGAGCAGATGGTCAACTACATGAAGAACCAGATCCTGGTCCAGTCCGCAACGGCCATGCTGGCCCAGGCCAACACGCAGCCGCAGACCGTCCTCCAGCTCATGAAGTAGGCCGGTCGTTTCTCGAGGCTGTAAAGCCCCCCGGCCGTCCGGGAGCTTTTTGTGGCCGAGGTCGCGTCGCCGCCGCGGCTTCCCGCCGTGGGTCCCGGTGCGCGCGCATCCCGAGCTCCGCCGCCGCGCATGGACGCGCTGCCCTGCCCCACTGTGGACTCCCGTATCGAGTTACCATGAGAATCCCGGCCCCGGTGAAAGAGCTTCGGCAGGATCTCCCGCGAAAAGGGCTACGAGTGCCACCTCGTCGGCGGCGCCGTCCGCGACCTGATCCTCGGCCGCGAGCTCCACCGACTTCGACATCGCCACCAACGCGCTGCCCGAGCAGGTCACGGACCTCTTCCGCCGGGTGATTCCCACCGGGATCAACACGGCACCGTGACCGTGCTCTTCCGGGGCGAGCGCTTCGAGGTCACGACCTACCGCTCCGACGGCACCTACAGCGACGGGCGCAGGCCCGACGCCGTGACCTTCTCGGCGACCATCGACGAGGACCTCGCCCGGCGCGACTTCACGATCAACGGAATGGCCTGCGACTGGCGTCGGGCCGGCTGCTCGACCCGCACGGCGGGAGGGCGGACCTGAAGCGCAAGGTTGTGCGGGCCATAGGGGACCCCGACGCGCGATTCCAGGAGGACGGGCTGCGGCCGGTGCGGGCGTGCCGGCTCGCGGCGCAGCTGGGCTTCTCGATCGACGAGGCGACCAAGGCCGCGATCCCCGCCGCCCTCGACCGTGTCCCCGGCTCGTCTCGATGGAGCGCGTGCGCGACGAGCTGGTGCGCATCGTGCAGTCGGAGCACGTGGTCATGGGCTTCGAGCTCCTCGCGGAGACCGGGCTGCTCGCCGTGATCATGCCCGAGCTCGAGCACGGGCGCGGCGTCGAACGCGGGAGCGGCACTGCTTCGACGTGTTCATGCACAGCCTCTACACCTGCGCCGCGGCCGACCCGGCCGACCTCGGCCTGCGGCTGGCGGCGCTCCTGCACGACGTCGGCAAGCCGGCGACGCTCACGCTCGGCGAAGCGGGCGAGCCGCGATTTCACAACCACGACCGGGTGTCGGCCGAGCTCGGCCGACGCGATCCTCAGGCGCCTCAAGCTGCCGAACGCCGTCGTCAGCGCGTCTCGCACCTCGTCCGCCACCACATGTTCAACTACAGCGAGGAGTGGAAGGACGCCGCGGTGCGGCGCCTCGTGGCGCGCGTGGGCCACGAGCACATCCAGGACCTCATGCGGCTGAGGCGCGCCGACCAGGTGGGCCGCTGCAACCGGGACGAGCCCATCGCCGGCCTCGTGGAGCTCGGACGCCGCATAGAGAGGGTGCTCGGCGCCGAAAGCGCGCTCGCGCTCGGCGACGATCGACCCGATCTGCGTCGAGCTCGGTGTGCGCGCGGCGCTGCTCACGGGCCACGTGCGCTCCGGCGTCGAGGACGCGCAGATCATCGTCGGCACGCACGCGCTGATCCAGGAAGGCGTCGAGCTCGCAGACCTGGGCGTCGCCGTCGTCGACGAGCAGCATCGCTTCGGCGTCGAGCAGCGGCGCGCGCTCGCAGAAGGGCGGACGCCGCACGTCCTGCACATGACCGCGACACCGATCCCGCGCACGCTCGCGCTCACGCTGTACGACTACCTCTCGGTGAGCGAGATCTCGCAAGCCGCCTGCGGGACCGCAAGCCGATCGTCACCAGCTGGATCACGCACGATCGAAGCTCGGAGGCCTACACGCGCCTGCGCAGGCTGCTCGACGAAGGCAGGCAGGCGTACGTCGTCTGCCCGGTGATCGAGGAGTCGGAGACGCAGCAGGCGCGGGCGGCCGAGGCGGAGGCGAAGCGGCTGCGCCGTGCGGAGCTGAAAGGGTTCGCGTCAGGGCTGCCTCCACGGCCGCCTGAAGCCGCAGGACCGGCGCGCGCTGATGGCGCAGTTCAAGGCGGGGGAGCTCGACGTGCTCGTCGCGACTACCGTCATCGAAGTCGGAGTCGACGTGCCGAACGCGACCGTGATGATCGACCAGGAGGCGGACCGGTTCGGCTCGCCCAGTTGCACCAGTTCCGCGGCCGCGTCGGACGCGGCGGAGCAGTCGTACTGCCTGCTCGTCTCGCGGGCGAAGGACGAACTGACCGACTCGGCGCGCGCGCGACTCGAGGCGATGGTGTCAACGACTGACGGCTTCGAGCTCGCCGACCGCGACCTCGAGATCCGCGGCGAGGGAGAGCTGCTCGGCACGCGCCAGTCGGGAGCCTTCGGCCTGTGTTTCGCGTCCCTTCGCGCGGACCGCGACCTGCTCGAGCTCGCACGCCGCGAAGCGGACGCACTCGCCGGCGAGGACGGACTGCTCCAGCAGTCGGCGGCCGCGAAGGCAGCGGTCGCAAGCGCCTGAGTCGGGGCGGGACGTCGAACAGGTTGAATAGAGACATGTGCCGAAACATCCACACGCTCTACAACTTCGAGCCGCCTGCGACGAGCGAGGAAGTCCGTGCGGCCCGCCGAGCAGTACGTGCGCAGATCAGCGGGTTCACGAAGCCGTCGAAGGCGAACGAGGGGCCGTTCCTGCGCGCGGTCGACGCGGTCGCCGCAGCGTCCGCCCAGCTGCTCGCCGAGCTCGTGACCGTGGCGCCGCCGAAGGACCGCGAGCGCGAAGCAGCCCGCGCTCGGGCGCGGGCGGCGCAGCGGTACGGAACCGCGCCCGCCGCGTAGGGAACTCCGGGCCCTCGCTCGGTGTAACGACGGCCATGCGGCTGTTCGTGCTGGCGCTCGTGCTCCCGGCGCTCGCGGCGGGAGGCATTCCGTCGATCGCGCTCCAGCCGAGCTGGAGCGGTTCGCCCGCGCCGCGCCCCGGTTCCGTCACAGGCCGCATCGACGCGGCGCTCGCGTTCGCCACAGCGACGAGGCTCAAGGACGGGAGGGTGCTCGTGGTCGGAGGGTACGACGACCGGATCGACGTGAGCGACCGAGCCTGGATCGTCGGACGGGCTGAGCTACCGTCGCCGGCGATGCGGATCATCGCCGGCTCGCGCAAGGGCCACCGGATCGCCGCGCCGAAGGGCCTCGACACGCGTCCCACGGGCGACCGCGTGCGCGAGGCCGCGTTCAACCTGATCGGCCCGGTCGACGGCGCCGTCGTGCTCGACCTCTATGCGGGGTCCGGCGCGATGGGACTCGAGGCACTCTCTCGCGGTGCGGCCGCAGCGACGTTCGTGGAGCTCGACGCTCAGGCCGCGGCCACGATCCAGCAGAACCTCGACAAGCTGAAGCTCACGGGCGCGAGAGTCGTCCCGGGGCGACGCGGCGCGAGCGCTCGCGGGCGAGGGTGCCTCGGGCAGGAAGTACGATCTTGTCCTCGTCGACCCGCCGTACGAGGACTACCCCGACCTCCAGCCGATGCTCGCGCGCTACCTCCCGCACGTCCTGACCGAAGACGCTCTCGTCGTCGTAGGAACGAAGCCGCGCGCGCGTGGAGCCTGAGCTTCCGCTCGCCGTCAGGACGAGCCGCCGGTACGGCTCGGCCCGGCTGACCCTCTTCGAATGATCACTGCGATCTGCCCCGGCTCGTACGATCCCGTGACCTTCGGGCACGTCGACGTGATCGGACGCGCTGCCGCGATCTTCGACCGCATCGTCGTCGGCGTCGTCGGCAACCCTCAGCACAAGACGCCGATGTTCACGCTCGACGAGCGCGTCGGCTTCCTCCGCGAGGCCCTCGCCGATCTCGAGAACGTCGAGGTGGACGTCTTACTGGGACTCGTCGTCGACTTCGCGCGCAAGTGGGACGCGAAGGTGATCATCAAAGGCCTGCGCGTGATCTCGGACTTCGAGTGGGAGTTCCAGATGAACCAGCTCAACCGCACCCTCGCCCCCGAGATCGAGACGGTCTACGTGATGGCGAGCCCGCAGGTGAGCTTCGTCTCGTCGAGCGGCGTGAAGGAGATCGCCGCGTTCGGAGGAAAGGTGGACGAACTCGTGCCCGAGTCGGTTGCGCGACGCTTCGTCGAGCTGCACCCGCTAGGCCGTCCCGGCACCCCCGAGAACCCCCAGGAGTAGACTCAAGCCAATGGACGTACTGGTTTTGATCGACAAGCTCGACGACCTCGTGCACAACGCGAAGGCCGTACCCCTGACGGACCAGGTTCGGATCGGACCGCGAGGAGATCTACGACATCCTCGACCAGATGCGCGCGACGATCCCCGAGGAGATCAAGCAGGCCCGGTGGATCGTCAAGGAGCGGCAGGACATGCTCGCCGAGGCGAAGCGGGAGGTCGACCGGCTGCTCGCCGAGGCCCGAGCAGGCCGTGCGCGAGGCGTCGCAGACCGAGATCGTCAAGCTCGCGGAGCGGCAGGCCCAGGACATCGTCGACGAGGCGCGCCGGCAGGCACGCGAGACGCGGCTCGAGATGGAGGACTGGGCGGACGGGATCCTCTCGACGCTCGAGGTCAATCTTCGAGAAGTTCCTCTCAGCGGTGAAGCGCGGGCGCGAGCGGCTGCAGGAGCGCTCGCAGGAGCACGTGATGGCGGGGGTCTCCGACGCCGTTACGAACGAAGACCCGTACCAGTAGCGCTGCGGAGCTAACGGTCCTCGCCACGCTCGCGGCACTGCTGCTTGCGCCGAACGCGCACGCCGCGAACGCGATCCAGGTCGAGAACGCGTTGCCCGGCACCTCCGCCTGGGGTGACCCAAACGCCTCGGCTGCCGAGGGCTACACCTCTGAGACGAGCGTCGAAGCGGGAGGAACACTCGACTTCCACATCTCGGCGCCGACCGGGCTCCGCTACCGCCTCGACGTCTACCGCATCGGTTGGTACGGCGGTCCCGGCGGCCGCCTGCTCACCTGTCTCCCTTCGTGCGGCAGCACGAGCGAGGCCGCGCAGTACGGGACTCCGGGCCCGGACGCGAACGGCGAGGTGCGAGCGGGCTGGCCCGTGACGAACGCGTTGACCGTGCCCGCGACGTGGGTGACCGGCTACTACCTCGCGCGCATCGTCCTCTCGGACGGAAGCGCGCCGGGCGCAATCCCGTTCGTCGTTCGCGAGCCCGCCGCCGCCGCCGCTCCCTCCGCCGTCGTCGTCCAGGTCTCGGTCAACACGTGGCAGGCGTACAACGCCTGGGGCGGCAAGAGCCTCTACGACTTCAACTCCAGCGGTTCGCGCGCAAACCGCGTCAGCTTCGACCGGCCGTATCTGTGGA
>CAVTHK010000014.1:0-16970 GCA_963734495.1 uncultured Spirochaetota bacterium | reverse complement strand
CTGCTTGCCCACTCCTGAGTGGGGTGGCCGGGCTCGACGGCAACGGCTAAAAGGGCTGCGAGGAGGGGGCATGGGAGTCTTCAAGACGTACGACATCCGCGGGATCTACGGCAGGGAGGTCGACAAGGACCTCGCGTATCGCGTCGGGCGGGCGTTCGCGCGGAAAGCGGGCCTCAGGTCGTGCATCGTGGCTCACGACGCGCGCACCTACTCGCCGGACCTCTCGGAACGGCTGATCGACGGGCTGCGGTACGAGGGGACGGACGTCATGACGCTCGGGCTGACGAGCACCCCGCACCTGCACTACGCGCAGATCGCGGGCGGGTATCCCGGCGCGGTGATGGTGACAGCCTCGCACAACCCGCCCCGCTATCACGGGTTCAAGCTCTTCGGGGCCGATGGCGGGTCGGTGAGCTACGACACCGGGCTCGCCGAGCTGGAGGCGCTCGTGGGGCGGCTGCCGGAGTCCGGCGCCGCGGCCAGGGGCCGGCTCGAGCAGTCGAAGGACGCCTCGGCCTACATCGAGTTCCTGGCGTCGGCCGCCGCCGCGCGATCGGGCTTCGCCCGCCTCAAGGTCGTCATCGACGCCTCCAACGGGTCCGCGGGGGCGGTGTTCCGCGCCGTGGCCCACAGGCTCGGCCTGCACGCCGGCGTCATCAACGGCACGCCCGACGGGTTCTTCCCGAACCACAGCCCCAATCCGCTCGAGGCGGCAAGCCGCGAGCAGATCGCCGGCGAGGTGCGTGACATGGGCGCCGACGTCGGGGCCGTCGTCGACGGCGACGGCGACCGGATCATCTTTGTCGACGAGACCGGCCGGGCGATCGAGGGCTATTTCGTCTCGGCGCTCATCGCGGAGCGGCTGCTCGCGGCCGAGCCCGGGGGCGCGATCGTCTATGACCTGATCTCCTCGCGTGTCCTGCCCGAGCGCATCGCGGAGGCCGGCGGACGTCCGATCGTATCGCGCGTAGGCTACACCTTTATCCACAGGGCCATGGTCGCGGAGCGGGCCCTTTTCGGGGCGGAGACATCGGGCCACGTCTACTTCCGCACGGCAGGCGGTTTCATCACGGAGTCCGCCGCCTACGCGCTCATCGTCGTGCTGGACCTGCTCGCCGCGGCCGGCAGGCCGCTCTCCGAGCTCGTGCGGCCGCTGCGGGAGCGCTACGCGCAGGCGCCCGAGATCAACGTCGAGGTCGAGGACCGCGAAGCCGCCATGAAGAAGGTGGAGGCCGCGCACGCGGCGGCCGTGAGCGACCGGCTGGACGGCATCAGCGTGAGCTACCCGGACTACTGGTTCAACGTGCGGCCGAGCAACACGGAGCCGATCCTGCGCGTGCGCCTGGAGGCCCGCAGCGCGGCCGTCGCAGAGGCGCGCTGCGCCGAGCTGCAGGCCCTGATCGGTGAGTAGCGGCCTCTCGCACCCCCGGCCCGCGCGGCGTTACATTCGAGGCAGGAGATCTCGCACCGTATGAAGCTCAAGTACAATTCTCCGGTGATCCTCACGTTCGCCCTGGCGGCCGGCGCGGTGATGGCCATCGCGAGCCTCCTGGGGCCCGCGTTCGTAGACGCCTTCTTCCGCGTCCCCGGGCGGAACGAGGGGTTCCGGTTGCTCTCGCTCGGCGGCCTGCGGCTGGTCACGCACGTCCTCGGGCACGCGAGCTGGACCCACCTGCTGGGGAACTTCACCCTGATCCTCCTGATCGGACCGATGGCCGAGGAGAAATACGGCTCGGGGGCTCTTCTCCTCATGATGTTCACCACGGCCCTCGTGACCGGGCTCCTGAACGTGCTGCTTCTCGACACGGGCCTCTACGGCGCGAGCGGCATCGCCTTCATGCTGATCCTGCTCACCTCGATCACGAACATCCGGGCGGGCGAGATCCCGCTCACGTTCGTGCTCGTGATCCTGCTGTTCATGGTCAAGGAGGTGTTCGCCGCCTTCCAGACGGACAACATCTCGGAGTTCGCGCACATCCTCGGCGGCATCTGCGGCGCCTTCTTCGGGTTCCTGCTCCACGCGGGCGAGCCCGCCCAGCGGATCGAGGGACAGCGAGTGACGTAGTCGCCGGACCGCGCGCGGGAGGCCGCGCTGGTCAGCCCCCGCCGCTTTCTGCTATGCTTTCGCACGCCCGAGGTAACGACGCGAACATGTTCGAACAGAAGATCAAGGACGCCACCGACAGGTACGAGGCCGTGCAGGCCGAGCTGGCCGCGCCCGACATCACCCGCAACCAGAAGCGCTACCGCGAGCTGATGCAGGAGGCGAGCGGGCTGCGCGATCTGGTCGAGGCCGGCGTCCGCATGGAGCGCGTCGAGCGCGACCTCGCGGCGGCCCGCGAGATGGTCGAGACGGCAAAGGAGAGCGACCTGCGCGAGCTCGCCCGGGAGGAGACCCGCAGCCTCGAGGCGGCCCGGGTGGGGCTCGAGGACCAGATCAAGCTCCTGCTCATCCCCAGGGACCCGCTGGACCTGCGCAACATCATCATGGAGATCAGGGCCGGC
Organism: uncultured Spirochaetota bacterium; assembly: GCA_963734495.1. Classification (GTDB taxonomy): domain Bacteria; phylum Spirochaetota; class Spirochaetia; order SZUA-6; family CAVTHK01; genus CAVTHK01. The sequence goes on along the minus strand of CAVTHK010000014.1, from coordinate 14,465 downwards.
ACCGGCGGCGAGGAGGCGGCGCTGTTCGCCGCCGACCTCTACCGCATGTATCAGCGTTATGCGGAAAACCGCGGCTGGCGGACCGAGCTGATCAACGCCAGCGAGACGGAGATCGGCGGATTCAAGGAAGTGATCTTTTCCGTGGCGGGAAAGGACGTCTACGCCGACATGCGCTACGAGAGCGGGGTCCACCGCGTGCAGCGCGTGCCCGCCACCGAAGCCTCGGGCCGGATCCACACGTCGGCGGTGACCGTGGCCGTGCTCCCCGAGGCCGAGGAGACCGACATCGAGATCCGGCAGGAGGACCTCAAGATCGACGTCTTCCGGTCGGGCGGCCCGGGCGGGCAGAGCGTGAACACGACGGACTCGGCGGTGCGCGTCACTCACCTGCCCTCGGGCGTGGTGGTCATCTGCCAGGACGAGAAGAGCCAGCTCAAGAACAAGAACAAGGCTCTGCGCGTGCTGCGCGCCCGGCTCTACGAGGCCGAGGAGCGGCGCAAGCAGGCCGAGCGGGCCGAGGAGCGGCGCTCGCAGATCGGCAGCGGCGACCGCTCGGAGCGCATCCGCACGTACAACTTTCCGCAGAACCGCGTGACCGACCACAGGATCAACCTGACCCTCTACCGCCTCGACTCCATCATCGAAGGCGATCTGGCCGAGATCATCGAGGCGCTCAGGCTCAGCGCGAGGGAGCAGCTGCTCAAGACATGACGGTCCGCGAGGCCCTCCGAGAAGGACACCTCCGGCTCGCCGACCGCGGGATCGAGACTCCGCAGCTCGACGCCTCGCTGCTCCTCGCCGAGGCGCTCGGCGCGACGCGCGAGCAGGTGCTCGCACGGCTTCCCGAGGCCGTCGCGCCCGCAGCGCTGGACCGCTACCGGGAGATGCTCGTGCGGCGCGCCGACGGGGTGCCCGTCTCCTACCTGCGCGGCCGCAAGGAGTTCTACGGTCTCGCCTTCGCGGTCGGCCCCGCAGTGCTGGTCCCGAGGCCCGACACGGAGTTGCTGGTCGAGCGCGCCGTGGCTCTTGCGCCGCGGGGCGCGAGAGCGCACGACGCCTGCACCGGGAGCGGGTGCGTGGCCATCGCGCTCGCCCGCGAGCGGCCGGACCTGGACGTCAGCGCCTCCGACCTCTCCACGGCGGCAGGGGAGGTGTTCGCCGCCAACTGCCGGAGCCTCCTCGGACGCGAGCTGCGCTTCTTCGCATCGGACGTGCTCGCCGGCGCCGTCGGCCCTTACGATCTCATCACGGCCAACCCGCCGTACCTCCGCGACGAAGAGGTGCGCGCGAGAAAAGCCGAAGGCTGGCCGGAGCCCGAGCTCGCCCTCGCCGGCGGGCGCGACGGCCTCGACGTCGCGCGCAGGCTCGTCGAGCAGGCGCCGGGCCGTCTGCGTGCCGGCGGCCGGCTGCTGATGGAAGCGGACCCCGGCCAGATGGCCGACCTCGCGCGCATCCTGGCCGATCGCGGCTTCGCGGAAGTGGAGCGCTCGCGCGACCTCGCCGGGCGCGAACGCGTGATCCACGCGAGGTGGCCGGGGTGAAGCCGGCGCCCGTCGATCTCGCCGCCCTCCTCGAGCCCTACGGCACAGCCGACCGCGCGCGCATCACGGCGGCCGCCGCGTGGGCGGCGGAGCTGCACGAGGGCCAGAAGCGCGTGAGCGGCGAGCCCTACATCATCCACCCGTTCCACGTGGCGTCGATCCTGGTGGACCTGCGGCTCGACGCCTCGGCCGTCGTCGCGGCCCTCCTCCACGACGTGCTCGAGGACACCAAGGCCACCGCCGACCTGGTGCGCGCCGCCTTCGGGGACGAGGTGGCGCTGCTCGTCGACGGCGTCACCAAGATCGCCCACGTCGGGCCGCAGGGCCGGCGCGTGCAGAGCGCGGAGACGATCCGCAAGATCTTCTTCGCCATGGTCAAGGACGTCCGCGTCATCCTCATCAAGCTCGCGGACAAGCTCCACAACATGCGCACGCTCCAATACCTGGACAGCCAGCGCGCCCGCGAGACCGCGGAGGAGTGCCTCGAGATCTACGCGCCCCTCGCGGGGAGGATGGGCATCTTCTCGATCAAGGACGAGCTCGAGGACCTCGCGCTGAAGTCCATGAACCCGCGCGCCTTTGAGCAGATCAAGCGCTTCGTCTCCGAGCGCAAGGGCGAGCGGGACGAGGCCCTCGACCGCGTCACCCGCAAGGTCTACGAGGCGGCCGCGCGGGAGGGCCTCGAGGTCGAGGTCAAAACGCGGGCCAAGCACTTCTACTCGGTCTACCAGAAGATGAAGCGGCGCAACGTGCCGCTCGACGAGATCTACGACCTCCTCGGGATCCGCATCCTCTGTCCCACCCCCGTCGAATGCTACAGCCTGCTCGGGCTCGTCCACAGGCTCTGGCCGCCGATCGCGGGGCGCTTCAAGGACTACATCGCGATGCCCAAGGCGAACCGCTACCAGAGCCTGCACACGGTGGTGATGGGCGCCGACGGCCGCCTGATGGAGTTCCAGATCCGCACCTACGAGATGGACGAGACCGCGGAGTACGGCGTCGCCGCGCACTGGCTGTACAAGCGCGAGGGCGGCGCCCGGCCGCAGGACCTCGGCATCATCAACAAGCTCCGCGCCTGGGATTCGACGGCGTCGCAGAACTTTCTCGAAGAGATCAAGGCAGAGCTGCTCAAGGACTCGATCTACGTCTTCACGCCGCGCGGCGACGTGGTGGAGCTCCCCGTGGGCGCGACCCCGATCGACTTCGCCTACTACATCCACACGGAGGTGGGCCACCACGTTCAGGGCGCCCGCGTCGACGGCCGGATCTGGCCGCTGAAAAAGCCGCTCAAGAGCACGCAGATGGTCGAGGTCATCACGGCGGCGAACGGGAGGCCGCACGAGTCCTGGCTCTCCCAGTGCGTGACCCACAGGGCGCACTCCAAGATCCGCCAGTGGCTCAACCAGAACGACCCCAAGATCACCGCCGAACGGGAGCCGCCCGCGCGGCAGGAGCCACCGGCTCCCGCCCCCGCGCCGGCGCCCCCGGTCGCTGTGCCCGGAGGCCTCGAGGTGCTCGACCGCTCGCGGGTCGGCATACGCATCGGCGAGGAGCGCAACATCCTGATCAGCATGGCGGGCTGCTGCGCCCCGGCGCCCGGCGACGCCATCATCGGCTACGTGTCGCGGGGGCGGGGGATCATCGTGCACAGGCGCGGCTGCCGCAACATCGCCTTCATCAAGGACTTCGACGCGCGCAGCATCGAGGTCGACTGGGAGACGACGTCGCGTCTGGCGACCCGCCGCTTCCGGGTGACCACCCGCGAGGCGCCCAACGTCTTCTCGGAGATCGAGGGCGCCATCCGCAAGTTCCATGGGCACCTGATCTCGGGAAAGCTCACCCGCAACGACCGGGGCACCTTGACGGGGTACTTCACCATAGAGATCGAGGACCAGGAGCAGTATCGGAAGGTGCTCAAGAGCCTGCGCACCATCCCGTCGATGGTCAACATTCAGCCGTTGTCGACGGAGTGAGCCGCGTCCGGGCCGCTTCGTCGGGCCGTTATTCCCCGAGGGCGTGGTAGGGGATCTCGTCCAGCGCGGCTCGCGGAAAGACCGGCAGCGCAGGCGGCGCCTCGAACGCAACGGCGAGGTAGAGCGAGAACAGCTCCTCCCGTCCGAGGAACGCCCCCGAGCGATCGTGGCTCGAGAAGAACGACGCAAACAGAACGTTCTCAGCCTCGATCCGCTCGGTGCGAAGCCACACGCTTTCGAGGGCCGGCTCCTTGACCGGGGGGAAACCCGCGAGCAGGCCCCCCTCGCTCCCCTCGAACCACAGGAGGCTCCCCGAGAGGCAAAGCGGCGGGTCTCCGTCGGCGATGCGCACTTCGTAGGGCGCCTCGCCGCGCGAGAGGACGTGAACCACGACGCCGTCTCCCTGGGGGACCCGGGCAACGGCGATCTCGAGCGGACACACGCGCTCGAGGCCGCGCCTGCGGGGATGGCGCACCCTGCCGGTGACGAGCAGAAAAGGGAAGTCCTCGACGAAGAAGTACTCCAGGCTGAGCGCCGCGGTTTCGCCGGCGAGCCGGTGGAGGCTGCGCAGGCCCCGCACCTTGTCGGCCTCGAGGGCGAAGGCGTTGATGACTTCGTACGGACGCGGCTTGCGCAGGGGCCCCGCGTTCGACCGGGCGGCGACGAGAGGGGTCACGAGGCGGCCGTTCCAGGCGAGGCCCGTCAGCCGGCCGGCATCGAAATGCGCGCCGAGGGCGCCGTCCGACAGCGAAACGGCCCCCATCATGACGGCTGTGTTCTCCCGCCGTGCCGCGGGAAAGACGCCGACGGAGCGGGCGGGGCCCGCGACCGAGCGGAAACCCGCGAGCACCTGCAGCACGCTCGCCGTCTCTTCGATGGCCTGCCGGTGCGTGCGGAAGGCGCTCAGGCTCGAGGCCCGATCGCGCAGCGCCGGGTCGCTCCCCGGCGACGGCGCGAGCGGCCCGGGCTGCGCGACAGTCACCGGCTCGTCGAGCCGCAGGAACTTGAGCTCCGCGCGCGAGGCGAGCCTGTCCAGGACCGTGCGCAGCGCGCGCCCGCCCGCGGGGTCGACGGCGATGCCGAGCACGCCGTCGCCCACGCGTTCGACGAGCCGGCCGGGGCGCTCGGCCGCCAGCTCACCGACCGAGTGGTGGTACAGCACCTGAAGGCGGGCGCCTTCTATCCCCGTCTCGCTGGCCGGCGACCAGCAGCCTTCGGCCGGCACCACGATGCGCCGCAGGCCCTTGGTGGCGTAGAGCCTGAGCGCCTCGGGGCGCAGGAGATCCGCCGCGGCGGGGGCGAGAACGCCAGGCAGCGCGCGGTAGGCCTTCGCCGCGTCGCCGGGGGGCCGCTGGCCCCACTCGACCTCGCGGCGGAGCTCCTCGATCTGCAGCATCGGGTGCGGGGCGCCGGCGTAGCCGACGGAAACGACGACGTCGAGCGGGCGCCGCGACGGCAACTCGCCGATGAATGCCGCCCACGCGCCGGCATCGGGCCCGGCCAGAGGGCTCGATGGAATCGCCCAATGCGCTGGAGAAGAGGGGAGAGCCGTGATGAGGGATGCGAGCGACTGGACGGACGCCCGGCCATCGGCCCGCACCAGCAGGAAGATGCGTAACTCCTTTTTGCCCATCGCGAAGCCGAATCGTGCCGAGTTGCGCGACTCTAACACGCCACCCCGGGGGTGTCAAACATCGAACCTTTGCGGTCCTTGCGCGCCCTTGGCGGCCCTGGCGAGCCCCGCTCGGGTTCTCTGGGGTGCGGCGGCGGGTCGACCCTAGACCGGTCCGTTTCAGGGTTTTTCGGGCCAGCCCCTTGATGCGTGTGTAAAGAATTGTTATTCTTGCCACAAAGCGCAAGGGCGCTTCACTCTACCCATAACACAGACCCGCCAAGAGGAAAGGGAGTAAGCACATGGCGAAGCAACTGCGTTTCGACGAGTCCGCCCGCAAGGGACTGCTTGCCGGCGTGGACAAGATGGCCACCGCCGTCAAGGTCACGCTCGGCCCCAAGGGACGCAACGTCGTCCTCGACAAGAAGTTCGGCGCCCCGACCGTCACCAACGACGGAGTGACGATCGCGAAAGAGATCGAGCTCGATGACCCCTATGAGAACATGGGGGCCCAGCTCCTCAAGGAAGTGGCGACGAAAACCAACGACGTGGCGGGCGACGGCACGACCACGGCGACCGTGCTCGCCTACTCGATGATCCGAGAGGGCCTCAAGAGCGTCGCGGCCGGCATCAACCCGATGGAGATCAAGCGCGGGATCGCCAAGGCCGTCGAGATCGCGGTCGAGGACATCAAGAAGCAGTCCAAGGACATCAAGGACAAGCACGAGATCGCGCAGGTCGCCTCCATATCCGCCAACAACGACATGGAGATCGGCAACCTCATCGCGGACGCGATGGAGAAGGTCGGCAAGGACGGCGTCATCACGGTCGAAGAATCCAAGAGCATGGAAACCCAGCTCGAGGTGGTCGAGGGCATGCAGTTCGACCGGGGCTACGTCTCGCCGTACTTCGCGAACAACCGCGAGGCCATGAGCGCGGTCCTCGAGAACCCCTATATCCTGATCCATGACAAGAAGATCTCCGCGATGAAGGACCTGCTGCCGCTGCTCGAGAAGATCGCCCAGAGCGGCAAGCCCCTGCTTCTCATCGCCGAGGACATCGAGGGCGAGGCGCTCGCGACCCTGGTCGTCAACACACTGCGCGGCACCCTGGTGTCGTGCGCGGTCAAGGCGCCCGGATTCGGCGACCGCCGCAAGGCCATGCTCGAGGACATCGCCGTCCTCACCGGCGGCGAGGTCATCGCCGAAGAGCTCGGCCTCAAGCTCGAGAACACCGAGCTCAAGCAGCTCGGCCGCGCCAAGCAGGTCAAGGTCGACAAGGAGAACACGACCGTCATCGAAGGCGCGGGCGCGCAGAAGGACATCAAGGACCGGATCGCGCAGATCAAGGGCCAGATCGACGAGACCACCTCGGACTACGACCGCGAAAAGCTGCAGGAGCGCCTGGCCAAGCTCGCCGGCGGCGTGGCGGTGATCAACGTGGGCGCCGCGACCGAGGTCGAGCTCAAGGAAAAGAAGCACCGCGTCGAGGACGCCCTTTCGGCGACCCGCGCGGCGATCGAGGAAGGCATCGTGCCGGGAGGCGGCGTGGTCCTCATCCAGGCGGTCAAGGCGCTCGATAAGGCGCTCGAGACCGTAGAGCTCACGGCGGACGAGAAGGTCGGCTACAAGATCGTCAGGCGCTCCCTGGAAGAGCCGATCCGGCAGATCGCGACCAACGCCGGAGTCGACGGCTCGATCATCGCCGACCGCGCCAAGAACGAGAAGAAGGGCGTCGGCTTCAACGCCGCGTCGATGGAGTGGGCCAACATGATCGAGGACGGGATCATCGATCCCGCCAAAGTGACCCGCTCCGCGCTGCAGAATGCCGCATCGATCGCCGGCATGCTCCTCACCACCGAGTGCGCCATCACGGACATCCCCGAGAAGAAGGAAGGCCCGGCCGGCGGCCCGGGCGGCGGCGGCATGGGCGGTATGGGAGGCATGGGCGGAATGGGCGGCATGGGCGGCATGATGTAGGGTCGCTGCCGATCAGTCAGGGGGAGCTTCCTCGAGGGGCTCCCCCTTTTTGCATGGGGGGATCATGAAGCGCGAAGACTTCATGTTCACCGTGGGGTTCGACGGCGCGGCCGCGGTCGTCGACGGTGAGATGCGGCGGCGCTACGGGCGGGCGACAGTCGCGGACCTGCTGGCGGCCGGACACTATCGCCCCGCCGCATGCGCCGCGGTGTGGGATGACGACGAGGCGGCCGTGCAGCAGGTGATCGAGGCGTTCAACAGGGCTTCGGGCGGCGCGCTGCGGACCCGCGAGGACCTGGTGAGGCTGTTCGGGGTGCCCCTGCAGGTCCTCAAGGGAGCCTCGGCTGATGCGCCGCCTGTCAAAGTCCAGGTGATCTGAGGCTCGGCGCCCCGCAAAGCCTGGCGAAGCCAAGGCGTTGCCTGGCGAAGCCAAGGCGTTGCCTGGCGAAGCCAAGGTTGACCTTTCGCGCGGCTGTGTGCTACGTTACCGACGCAGTTTTCCCACGCGAGAATGGAGGAATCCTTGTTTCAGTTAATGCCCATTCTGCAGGACGGGGCAGGCACGGGCCAACTCGTGAGCATGCTCATCCCGTTCGCACTGATCATCCTCGTCTTCTACTTCCTCATCATCCGGCCGCAGAACAAGAAGCAGAAAGAGACCAAGGCCATGCTCGATGCGGTCAAGAAGAACGACCGCGTCGTGACCATCGGCGGCATGAGGGGTACGGTGCAGGCCGTGAGGGACGACGCGATCGTGCTCAAGGTCGACGAAGACGTGAAGATCGAGTTCAACAAGAGCGCCATCGCCTCGGTGATCCGGCCGCAGGTCTCGAAGAACGGCTCGAAGGATGCTTCCGAGGACGTCAAAGAGGCCAAGCCGAGCGAGACCGAGGACAAGTCGAAGAGCAACTAGCTCGGGCGCGGTCCGCCGTGCCCATCCGGCGCGGCCCGCCGCGCCCATCCGGCTTCCCCCCGCGCCCCCGCCCGAACAAGTCACGGAGTGAGAGTTCCATGAGCAAGCGATACCGTTTTCTTCTGGTGCTGGCGATGCTGGCAGTTGCCGTTGCGTTCCTCTGGCCCACCATCCGCTGGTACTGGTTCATCCCGCCCGAGGACAAGCAGCTCGCCACAGGCAGCCGATTCGAGATCCGCGAGTGGGCGCTGCGCCACGCGGCGGACAGGATCCAGGAGCTCAAGAGCTTGCTCGCGAAAGACCCTGCCACCCCCGTCCCGGAGGACCTGGCGTTCCTCGCTGACAAGATCAAGCAGCGCTACCGCGTCGAGCACAAGGCCTTTCCCCAGACGTGGACGGTCAAGGACATAGCGGACACCTACAAGGAGACGGAGGTCGTCGACGCGCTCACCAGCCGCTTCCGCGACGAGATCGAGAACGTGAAGGACGTGCGGAACCGCATCATCACTCTCGGCCTCGACCTGCAGGGCGGCATGAGGGTCAGCCTCAAGGCCGACTTTCCGGCGGCCGAGCAGGTCAAGGGCCGCCCCCTCACCGCCAAGGAGAAGGACGACGCGGTCAAGGGCGTTCTCGAGATACTCAACAACCGGATCGACCAGTTCGGCGTGAGCGAGCCGGTGATTCGACGCGAGGGCGGCCCCACCAGCGACCGCATCCTCGTCGAGATGCCGGGCGCGGCGGACCCCGAGCGCATCCGGCGCGTCATCGTCGGAAAGGGACGACTCGCGTTCTACATCGCCGACCAGGAAGGGCTCGCCAAGTTCATCCAGTTCCAGCAGGGCAACCCTCCGCCCTATCTCGACGCCGACGGCACGACGATCGCCAACCCGGCGCTCAAGGCGCTTCTCGGCAACGACGTGATTCTGAGGAGGGTCGTGCAGAAGGACACCTTCGGAATCGACCAGCCGGTCGGCTACGCGGTGCTGCAGGCCAAGCCCGGCCTCGACGGCGAGCGGGTCCAGGAGGCGTCGGTGCGGCAGGACCCGCTGACGAACCGTCCCGAGGTCATTTTCAGGCTCGACGGCCAGGGCGGCGACATCTTTTACAAGCTCACGAGCGACAACCGGGGCAAGGTCATGGCGGTGGTGCTCGACAACAACGTCAAGGCCCAGGCCACGATCCAGGACGCGATCAGGCAGGACGTGCGCGTCACCGGGTTCGGCACGGCCGAGGCGACGGACCTCGCGCTGGTGCTCAAGACGGGAGCGCTCCCCGTCCCCGTCAACATCAACAGCCAGGAGGCGGTGGGAGCCTCCCTGGGCGAGGATTCCATCAGGCAGGGGGAGACGGCGATCGTCGCGGCTCTCGCGCTCGTCATGGGCTTCATGATCATCTACTATCGGGGCCCCGGCCTCGTCGCGAGCTTCGCCCTGGTCGTGAACATGTTCCTCATGGTGGCCGTGCTCTCGGTCTTCAACTTCACCTTGACGCTCCCCGGCATCGCGGGCTTCGTCCTGAACCTGGGCATGGGAGTCGACGCCAACGTGATCATCTTCGAACGCATCAAGGAGGAGCAGCGGCTCGGCAAGTCGAGGGCCGCCTGCATCGAGGCGGGCTTCCACAAGGCCTTCTGGACCATCATGGACTCCCAGATCACGACATTCATCGCGGCGATGTCGCTGGCGCAGTTCGGAAGCGGGCCCATCAAGGGCTTCGCGACCGTGCTCGCCGTCGGCATCATCACGACCCTGATCGCGGCTCTGTTCGTGTCGCGCCTCGTCTTTGACTTCGTCACGGACGCGTTCAAGGCGACCAGAATGACGATCTCCTGGAGGCGGGCGCAATCATGAAGAAGATCATCCATTTCTCGCGTATCCGCCGGTGGATGTTCGCGCTGTCGTTGACCTGCATCGTCGGAGGGTTCGCCGTCACCTGGCTGCGCGGCGGCTTCAACTGGAGCGTCGACTTCACCGGCGGCGTGAGCAAGGACTTTCAGGTGGTGCCGAGGGCGCTCACCCTGCGCTACGAGGGTCAGGGGCGGACGCTGGTCGAGCTCGCGAGCGACACGCTGGCGCTGCGGATGCAGAAGCCGGGCGCCGACGAGAAGAGGCTCGACTTCCCGCTGAAGAACTACCCGCATCTCGCCGATCTGGCCGCGGCGCTGCGCATGATCGACGGTGTTCGGGTCGAGACGGTGCAGGGGGCCGATACGCTGCCGTCGACGCTGTTGATCCCCCTGAGCTTCCCGAGCGACCTTGCCGGGCAGGGGGCAGCGCTCAACAGGACGCTGGAGGACACCGAGAAGGTCTACGCGACGATCGGGGCCGTGCGCGACGCTGTGGCTGAGCTCGGCAAGTTCGACCTTCAGACGGTCGGCAAGCCGAACAGCCAGGCGTTCGTGATCAAGCTCGCGGCGGTCCGCGAGCAGGGCAGCGCCGAATACCTGGCGCGGGTCGACAAGACCATCAGCGACAACCTCACGAAGCGCTTCCCCGGCTCCGACGTGCTGCTGCGCCAGACCAGCTTCGTCGACGCCGCGTTCTCCGGCGAGCTCATCAGAGCCGCGTTCTGGAGCATCCTGGTCGCCCTGATCCTGATCATGATCTACGCCACGTTCCGCTTCAAGTTCATCTACGCCGCGGCCGCCATTCTCGCGACCGTGCATGACCCGGTGCTGATGGTGGCGTTCGTCGGGGCCTTCCACATCGAGTTCTCTTCGACCACGGTGGCGGCCATCCTCACGATCATCGGCTACTCGATCAACGACACGATCGTGGTCTTCGACCGCGTACGCGAGAACTTCGGGCTGATGCCCCAGGCGGACCGGGCCCTCGTGGTCGACACGAGCGTCACCCAGGTCTTGAGCCGGACGATCATCACCTCCCTGACGACGCAGATCGCCGTGTTCACGATCTTTTTCATCGGCGCGGGAACGATCCGCGATTTCGCCCTCGTGATCACGGTCGGGCTCGTCGTCGGCACCTACTCGTCGATCTACATCGCAGCGCCGGTCGTCATGAGCTGGCAGCAGATGCTGGACAAGCGCCGGAAGGCGAGGGACATCCGCCTGGGGGGCGGCCATCAGCCGCAGCCGCATGCGGGAGAAACCGCGCGGGCGTAGGACGGGCGCGGTCGGCCGTGCGCGCCGACCCGGCCTGATGGCCGGGCCCGGACGCGAGGCGCGCGCAAACGGGGAGGTCAGAGGTGGACACCAAGGCTCTCGAGGCGGTCGCGCTTTCCATTCGGTCGCTCTCCATGGACGCCGTGCAGGCGGCCAAGTCCGGGCACCCCGGCCTGCCCATGGGGATGGCGGAGCTCGGAGCGCTCGTGTACGGCGAGCTGCTGAGCCACGATCCTTCCGCCCCTCTGTGGCCGAACCGGGATCGCTTCGTGCTCTCCGCTGGGCACGGCTCGATGCTCCTGTACTCGCTGCTGCACCTGTCGGGCTACGACCTGCCCCTGGCGGAGATCAAGCGGTTCCGGCAGCTGGGCTCGCGCACCCCCGGTCATCCGGAACGCGGCGTGGTGCCCGGAGTCGAGACCACGACGGGCCCGCTCGGTCAGGGCGTGGGAAACGGCGTGGGTATGGCGATCGCGGAGCGCATGCTCGCCGCCCGCTTCAATACCCCGAAGCACGCGATCGTCGACCACTACACCTACGTGCTCGCCGGGGACGGCTGCATGATGGAAGGGGTGAGCTCGGAGTCCGCCTCGCTCGCGGGGCACCTCGGCCTCGGCAAGCTCATCCTCTTCTACGACTCGAACAGGATCACCATCGAGGGCTCGACCGAGCTCGCATTCACCGAGGACGTCGCTGCCCGGTACCGGGCTTACAACTGGCACGTGCAGGCGGGCGACGCCTACGACCTGGAGGAGATCGCCCGGATGGTGCAGGCCGCCCGGGGGGAGCCCGATCGGCCGAGCCTGATCGTGCTCAGAAGCACCATCGCGAAGGGATCGCCCCACAAGGCCGGCAGCGCGGAAGCGCACGGGGCGCCCCTCGGCGAGGATGAGGTCAAGGCGACCCGCAAGGCCCTCGGCCTGGCCGAGGACGCCGCCTTCTACGTAGCGCCCGCCGCTGTCGAGTACTTCGCGTCACGCCGCAGGAGCTGGGAGAAGCGGCGGCAGGACTGGGAAAAGCTGTTCGCCGACTGGTCCGCCGCGAACCCTCAGCTCGCGACGGAATGGGCGCTCTGGCACGCGGAGCCGCGGATCGACGTCAAGGACCTGCCGGTGTTCGAGGTCGGCAGCAAGGCCGCGACCCGGAACGCGGGCGGAAAGGTGCTCAACGCCCTCGCGAAAATCGTCCCGAACCTCATCGGCGGTTCCGCGGACCTCGAGCCCTCCAACAAGAGCGCCGTGAGCGGCGCTCCGGACTTCCGCAAGGGCGCGTGGGGCGGGCGCAACATGCACTTCGGCGTGCGAGAGCACGCCATGGGCGCGGTCGTGAACGGGATGGCGCTGCACGGAGGGCTGCGGCCCTACGGCGCGACCTTCCTGGTGTTCGCCGACTACATGAGGCCGTCGATACGCCTCGCGGCGCTCATGAAGCTGCCGATCGTCTACATCTTCACCCACGACTCGATCTACGTCGGCGAGGACGGGCCGACCCACCAGCCGGTGGAGCAGCTCGCCAGCCTGCGAGTCATACCGAACCTCGTGGTCCTGCGTCCCGCGGACGCCGAGGAGACCGCGATGGCCTGGAAGATGGCGCTGGAGCGCACGGACGGGCCGACCGCGCTCGCGCTCACGCGTCAGGACCTGGCCGTGCTGCCGAAGCCGGGCGCCGACTGGCGGTCGGCCATCACCCGCGGCGCGTACGTCGTGCGGGAATCGCAGGGAGCCCCTCGGGTCGTGATCGTGGCCACGGGAAGCGAGGTCGAGCTCGCGGTCAAGGCCGCGGAAAAGCTGGGCGACCGCGGCATCCGCGTCGTTTCCATGATCTCGCGCGATCTCTTCCTCAAGCAGGACGAAGGCTTCCGGCGGTCGCTGCTGCCCTCGGGCTCGAAGCGGCTCGTCATCGAAGCCGGAGTGAGCTTCGGCTGGGAGGGGATCGCGGGCGAGGGCGGCAGGATCCTCGCGATCGATCGCTTCGGCGAGTCCGGCCCGGCCAAAGATGTCGGCCGAGCCTTCGGCTTTACCGAAGAGAACGTCATCGCCGAGATCGGCAAGCTGCGATAAGGGGGCCGTGCGTCCGGCACCGCGTGCCGCGTGCGCGCCCTGATCCGTCCCTTTCCGGCTGCACTCCCGTTCCCCGTTCCACTGGGCACGCAGAGGTGCGCGGAGGCTGCGGCGTTGATGGCCCGCGGGGCTCATGTTAGGATGACCGGGCCGTGATCCCGTCAGGCGGACGCGCGGCGAGCACCGGGCGGGAGCATCCCGGGGCGGCGCGCGCCCGGCCCGCCGGAGGAGCAGCGCTTGGCAAGCAGGAGGATCGTGTTCACGGGAGGCGGGACGGCCGGCCACGTCTATCCGGCGCTCGCCGTCATCGGAGAGCTGGGGCCGGATGTCGAGGTGAGCTGGATCGGCTCGCGTGCCGGTATGGAGCGCGGGCTCGTGACCCAGGCCGGCATCCGCTATCACGCGATCCCGTCGGGCAAATGGCGGCGCTACGCGTCGCCGGCGAACGTGTTCGACATCTTCAGGGTCTTTGCCGGCGTGGCCGCGGCGGTCGCGGTCCTTCTGCGCGAGCGGCCGGCGCTGCTCTTCTCGAAAGGCGGCTACGTGACGGTGCCGCCCGTGGTCGCGGCCCGGATGCTCGGGATCCCGGTCATGACGCACGAGTCCGACACCGACCCCGGCCTCGCGACGCGCATCAACGCGCGCTTCGCCGACGTCATCTTCACCTCCTTCGCCGAGACCGCCGCATGGTTCCCGCCCGCGCTCCGCGGCCGGGTGCAGCCCGCGGGGAACCCGGTCCGCGCCGCCTTCTTCCGGGGCGACGCGGTCCGGGCGAGGGCCGCGCTCGACGCGCCGCCGGACGTCCCGATCGTGCTGGTGCTGGGCGGGAGCCTCGGGAGCGAGAGCGTCAATCGCCTGGTGCGGGGCGCGCTGCCGTCGCTCGCCGGCCGCTGCCTGGTCGTCCACCAGACGGGCGCCCGCGACTTCGCCCCCGCCGATCCGGCGCTCGCGGCGCGGTACCGGACGATCGCCTTTGTCCGGGAGGAGCTGCCCGACCTGATGGCGGCTGCGGCCCTCGTCGTCGCCCGTTCCGGGGCCAACACGCTCGCCGAGCTCGCCGCCAGCGGCGCCCCCGCCCTGCTCGTGCCGTTGGGCCTCTCCGGGAGCCGCGGCGATCAGATCCGCAACGCGGCCTATTTCGAGGCGAGGGGCGCGGCCGAAGTGTTCCGCGGGTCGGCGCCCGAGGACCTCGCCGGCGCGGTGCTCCGCCTGCTCGGCGACCCGGAGCGCCGGGCGGCGATGGCGCGCGCCATGCGCGGACTGGCC
>CAVTHK010000013.1:0-577170 GCA_963734495.1 uncultured Spirochaetota bacterium | reverse complement strand
CTCGGCTGCGATGCCGCCGGACCCTGAAAGGAGCTTGGCTATGCCAGAGTCCGTGATGATCGTCGAGGACGAGGGTGTGGTTGCGCTGGAGCTCGAGCAGTGCCTCCGCCAGATGGGCTACAAGGTTCCCACCGTGGTCGGGACGGGCGCCGAGGCGATCGCCCGCGCCGCGGAGATCAAGCCCGACCTGGTGCTGATGGACATCAGGCTCAAGGGAAGAATGGACGGGATAGAGGCCGCGCGACAGATCTTGAGCAGTCAGTCGATACCTGTCGTCTACCTCACTGCCCACTCGGACGACGCGACGGTGCGGCGTGCCAGGGAGACGGCTCCTTTTGGCTACGTGCTCAAGCCGTGGGAAGAGAAGTCCCTGCAGATAGCGATCGACCTCGCGTTGCACAAATTCCGCACCGACGCGTATATCAGGAACGAAAGGGATTGGTACCTGTCGATCCTGCGCTACGCAGGCCCTCCGATGCTCGTCTGCGACGCCGGCGGTGCCGTGCGGTTCCTCGACAATGCCTCCGCAGAACAGCTCCTCGGCACTGTGACCCGAGGCGCGGTCGGCCTGCCGCTCGAGGAGGTCGTGGACCTGCATGAACGCTCCGGTTCGCCGCGGCTCACCGCGGCCGTGCTGAGGGACGCCTGGGAGCGCAGCGCCGATTCCGCGATGGGGCTCCTGCTGGGAAGCGGCGCCAACGAGCTCCCTGTGGATGTCACGGCGGAGCCCACATTGTGGGGGAGGGCGGCGACGACCTCGGCTTTGTCATCACCATGCGCCCGCAGGGACCCGAGCAGGCTGAAAGGCCCCCCCGCGTTCAGGCGACAAGCCTGGACGAGTATGTGCAGACCGAGCTGATCCGGCTCCTGATACTGCAGCAGCAGGCGGGACAGCAGGAAGGACAGCATCCAGGGCCGCATGCCAACCGGTTCGTCGAAGGGGAGCTGGAAGCCTATCGGCGGCTGATGCGCGATTTCCTCGGACGTGATCTGCGCGAGCTCGGGCACATCGACTGGAGGCATGCCCTGGTCCGGCGCGCCGTGCGCGACGCCCATGAGCAGACCAAGGCCGTGCTGCTGCGGCGCACCGATATCCTGGAGGCGGGCACCCTCACGCCCACCAGGCTTGCGCGCTACCTGGAGGTCCTTTGCGACCGCCTGCTCAGCCCGAACGGCAAGCCGAGCGGAAGCACGAGCATGCGCGTCGACGTCGAGGCGGCAGACCTGGGCCTGGACACCGCCATCTACTGCGTGCTCATAGTGAACGAGATCGTCCAGGACGCGCTCGCGGCCGGGGCGTCCCCGCCGGTCTCCGTGGCTCTCAGCTCGGACTCGCAGGGAGTCGCGACGCTGGCCATTGCGCTTGAGCCGACCCCTGCCTCGGTCACGCGGCCGCCGACACCTGTGCTCTCAGCCCTGATCGGCGAGATCGGGGGCTCACTCGCATGACTTCCGACGCCCCGACAACATGGACGATCACCTTCCCGGCCGCGACCCGGCCCCAGGGGAGGACGGTGGAATAGGCCCTCGCGCCTCAGGCCTACTTCTGCCCGTAGTACGCGTCTTTTCCGTGCTTGCGGAGGTAGTGCTTGTCGAGCAGCGCCTGCCGGACCGGCGCCAGCCCGGGCGTGAGGGCCAGCGCGATCGAAGCGAGCTCCGCCGAATACTCGAGCATCTGGCTGTTGTGCACCGCCTCGGCGGGGTCGCGGCCCCACGTGAAGGGGCCGTGCGACGCGACCAGGACCGCCGGGACCGCCTTGTAGTCCAGCGTCTCGAACGCGTCCAGGATCTGGACGGCGGTCTCCTCCTCGTAGTCGCGCACGATCTGGTCGTCGCGGATCACCTCGGTGCACGGCACGCTGCCGTAGAAGTAGTCTGCGTGCGTCGTGCCGAAGCACGGCAGCGGCTTGCGCGCCTGCGCCCACGCGGTGGCGTAGCGCGAGTGCGTGTGCACGACGCCGCCGATCTCCTTCCACTCGCGGTAGAGACGGAGATGAGTCTTTGTATCTGACGAAGGTCGCAGCCCCTTTTCCAGGCGCGCTCCGTCGGCGAGGCGGACCAGGACCATGTTGTCGGGCGAAAGCTCCGCGTAGGGGACGCCGCTCGGCTTGATCGCGACGACGCCGCGCTCGCGGTCGATGCCCGAAACGTTGCCGAACGTGGAGACGACGAGCCCGAGCTCGACGATCTCCATGTTGGCCTTGTAGACCTTCTTCTGAAGGTCGGTGAAACCAGCCAAACGAACCTCCCAGTTGGGGCGCGCGGGCCGGCCCCTACAGCTCCCGCAGCATCGGGGCGAGCGCCTCGCCGAGCCGCAGGTACTTGCGGTACAGCGCCTCGTACTTCGCCGCGCGCTTCCTGTCCGGCTTGTACGTCGTGCTGAAGCCGCTGCCCATCTTCTTCTGCGCCGCCTCGACGTTCCTGTACCGGCCCGCGGCCACGGCGGCGAACATGCCGGCGCCGAGGGCGCAGGCCTGCTCGGAGCGCGCCACCCTGATCGGCATGTTCAGGACGTCGGCGGAGACCTGCATGACGAAGGGCGACTTCTGCGAGATGCCGCCCAGGGCCACGACGTCCTTGATCTCGACGCCCTGCTCGCGGAAGCGTTCGGCGATCGCGCGCGAGCCGAACGCCGTGGCCTCCACCAGCGCGCGGTAGATCCGGGGCGCCGTGGTGCCGAGCGACAGCCCGATGACCGCGCCCTTGAGCAGCTGGTCCGCGTCGGGCGTGCGGCGGCCGTTGAGCCAGTCGAGGGCGAGCAGGCCGGTCTCCTCGAGGGGATCGCGCCGCCTCTTCGTTCAGCCGTTCCATGATCCGCGCGCCGATCGCGCTCTTGACCGCCTCGGCGTTCCGCTCCTTGACGTCGATCGGCCTCGAGCGGCCACGAGAGCACGCTCGCGAACCAGGCGTACACGTCGCCGAAGCTCGACTGCCCCGCCTCGAGCCCGATGAGGCCCGGGACGATCGAGCCGTCCACCTGGCCGCAGATGCCGGCGACCGTGCGCCCGCCGACCTCGGCCGCCGGGGCGACGAGCATGTCGCAGGTCGAGGTGCCCATGATCTTGGTGAGCGTGCCCGGCGTGATCCCGCCGCCGACGCCGCCGATGTGCGCGTCAAAGGCGCCGACCGCGACCGCGATGCCGGGGTTGAGCCCCAGGCGCCCGGCCCACTCCGCGCTGAGATCCCCGCCTTGACGTCGAGGTAAAGGTGTCCCTGTAGAGCCGCTCGCGCAAGACCGCGAGCAGGCGGATCGACCGCGACGAGGAACGCGCTCGTCCGGCAGCCCGCCCCACTCGGCGTGCCACATGGCCTTGTGGCCGGCTGCGCAGCGGCTGCGCTTGATGCGTCAGGGGATCGGTGTTGCCCGTGAGCACGGCGGTCATCCAGTCGCAGTGCTCCACCCACGAAAAAGCCGCGGCGCGCACGGCCTTGTCCGCGCGCAGCACGTGCAGGATCTTGGCCCAGAACCACTCCGAGGAGTAGATGCCGCCCTCGTACTTCGTGAAGTCGGTCCCGCCCCAGCTGCGCGCGACCCGGTTGATCTCCTCGGCCTCCTTGACCGCGGTGTGGTCCTTCCACAGCACGAACATCGCGTTGGGGTTCTCCGCGAACTTCTTCGTGAGGGCGAGGGGAGTCCCCTCCTTGTCCACCGGCGCAGGGAGTCGAGCCGGTGGTGTCGATCCCGATGCCGACGACCGTCTTCGCGATGCCGGGGCCGCTCTTCTTGAGCGCGCCCATGCACCGAGGCCTCGAGGCTCTCGATGTAGTCGAGGGGATGCTGACGGAACTGGTTCTTCGCCGGGTCGCAGTAGAGGCCCCGCTTCCACCGCGGGTACGCCGCGACGTGGCTGCCGAGCTCCTCGCCGCTGTCCGGCGTCGATGACGAGGGCGCGCACGCTGTCCGTCCCGAAGTCGATGCCGAGAACGCACGCCTCCCGCTGCTTCACTTTCGCCTTCGCCTTTGCCTTCACCTTCGCCATTCCCTTCCTCCTTGCCTCGGCGGCTCAGGTCGGCCCCGACCGGCCGCGCCGCCCCCCGCCTTATTCCGCGAACACCACTTCCTTGACCGCAAACGTCCCGGGCGCCGTCCCCGCGTCCTCGAGCAGCTTCCACGAGGTCGACGCGGCCCGCGGCCATGACGTCGCCGACCGCGGGGTCCAGCGCGGCCAGCGACTCCCTCGCGCCCGCGAGCACGAGGCTGCGGATCTCCTTGCTGATCGAGAGCCCGCCGAGCGTCTTCGCCTTGTGGATCTCGCCGAGCGCAGCGACGGCGGCATCGAACGCCGCCGCACTCGCCGGCAGCGCGACGCCCGCAAAATCCGCCTCCGCCCGGCCACGGCGCCGCGTGAATCGACTCGGGCCCGTCCTCGGCGGCGAAGGCCCACGACCACACCTCTTCGGTGATGTAGGGGAGCACCGGCGCGAACAGCCGCAGCAGCACGCTCAAGCCCAGGCGCAGCGCGGCCACGGCGCTGCCGCCCGCCTGCTTCGCCTCCTCGCTCGCCCCCGGCTCGCCCGCCGCGCGCGCCCGCGCCTTGGCGAGCTCGATGTAGGTGTCCGTAAAGTTGTGCCAGAAGAAGTCCTCGGTCTCCTGCAGCGCCGGCTCGTAGCGCTCGTAGAGCTTTGTCGCCTGCGCGACCAGGTCGCGGAGCTTGAGCAGGAACGCGAGGTCGAGCGCCTCCGTGATCGGCCGCTTCTCGCCGCCGTAGGCGAGCACGAACTTGCCCGCGTTGAAGATCTTGATCACGAGGCGGCGGCCGTTCTTCATCACCCCTTCGTCGAAGATCGTGTCCGTGCCCAGCCTCGCGCTCGCCGCCCAGTAGCGCACGCCGTCGGCGGTGTAGCTGTCGAGGTACTGCAGGGGCGTGACGACGTTGCCCTTGCTCTTGGACATCTTCTTGCGGTCCGGGTCCACGATGAAGCCCGAGATCATCGCGTTGTGCCACGGCACCTTGTCCTCGTGCAGCGCCGCCTTGACGATCGTGTAGAAGGCCCACGTCCGGATGATGTCGTGCGCCTGCGGCCTGCACGTCCGCGGGGAACAATTTGGCGTGCCGCGCCGAATCCTGCGTCCAGTGCGAGCCGATCTGCGGCGTGAGCGAGCTGGTGAACCAGGTGTCGTAGACGTCCTTCTCGGCGACGAAGCCGCCGGGCTTGCCGCGCTGATCCTCGCGGTATCCGGGCGGCACGTCGGTCATCGGGTCCATGGGCAGCGTCGCGGGGTCGGCGAGGATCGGCTTGTCGTACACGGTCTCGCCGCGTTGCGTCGATCGGGAACCACACCGGGAAAGGCAACGCCGAAGAAGCGCTGCCTGCTGATGCACCAGTCGAGCTGAAGGTTCTCCGTCCAGTTGGCGTATCTCGCGGCCATGTAGCCGGGGTGCCACGTGACCTCGCGTCCCTTGGCGAGGAGCATCTCCTTCTTGTCGAGCAGGCGCACGAACCACTGCCGCGTGGTCACGAGCTCGAGCGGGCGCTCGCCCTTCTCGTAGTAGCGGACCGGGTGCTGCATCGGCTCGGGCTCGCCCTGCAGCGGAGCGCCGCCGCCGACCGCGCCGCCGTTCGGGTCGCGGAGGATCTCGACGATCTCCCTCTGCGCCTGCTTGACGGTCTTGCCCGCGATCCGCGCGTAGTACGCGTTGGCCGCCGCCGCATCGAGCGAAGGCCACCCGTCGCCGCCCCTCCGCGCCGCCCGCGCGCCAAAGCTCGCCGGCGTCAGCCTTCCGTCCATTCCCACGATCTGGCGGAGCGGCAGCGAGTGCTTCTGCCACCACTCGACGTCCATCGCGTCGCCGAACGTGCAGACCATGAGGATGCCGGTGCCCTTTTCGGGATCGGCCTCCTCGCTCGGGAAGATCGGGACGGGCACGCGGAACAGCGGCGTCACCGCCTCCTTGCCGAACAGCGCCTGGTAGCGCTTGTCGTCCGGGTGCGCGGTCACGCCGACGCAGGCGGGCAGCAGCTCGGGCCGCGTCGTGGCGATCACGAACGTCTCGCGTCGTGCCGCGCACGCCGAAGGCGATGCGGTGATACGCGCCGGCGGTCAGCCGGTCCTCGGCCTCGGCCTGGGCGACCGCGGTGCGGAAATCGACGTCCCACATCGTCGGGCTCTCGCGGTTGTACGCGTGGCCCTTGCGATACAGGTCGATGAACGAGTACTGCGCGAGGCGCCGGCAGCGGTCGTCGATGGTCGCGTACTCCTCGCGCCAGTCGACCGAGAGGCCGAGGCGGGTCCAGAGCTCCTTGAACGCCTTCTCGTCCTCGCCCGTGAGCCCGTGGCAGAGCTCGATGAAGTTCCTGCGCGAGACCGGCCGCGCCGGGCCCTTGCGCTGCTCCGCGGTCGCCTGCGCCGGCGCGAAGCCCGGCTCGTAGGGCAGCCTCGGGTCGCAGGTGACGTGGTAGTAGTTCTGCACGCGCCGCTCGGTGGGCAGCCCGTTGTCGTCCCACCCCATGGGGTAGAAGATCTTCTTGCCCTTCATCCGCTGGTAGCGGACGGTGACGTCGGTGTGCGTGTAGCTGTAGACGTGACCGATGTGCAGCGAGCCCGACACGGTCGGCGGCGGCGTGTCGACGACGAAGGTCTCGGCGCGCGTGCCGCGAGGGGTCGTAGCGGTAGAGACCCTTCTCCTGCCAGACCGTGTTCCATCTCTTCTCGGCCTCGGCCGATTCGAAATGCTTGGGCAGAGCTGCCGTGTCCACCGCGGTAAAGGTACGAGGCATGAGCGCTGTAACTCCTGTCCTTCTCTGAGGATGGAATGATGAAGGTAAGCTGCCGGGAGTGTCAACATTGGCAGGAGCGGCCGAGGCGCTGGCTGAGGCGCCCGGCGCCGCGCGGTGGGGCTCCGGCGACTGGAGCGACTGGAGCGACTGGAACGCAAAGTTGCCGACACGCGCGTGAGCGTGTAAATTGACGGTTCGGCAGTGGAGGCAGAATGCCGGCGATCCACCTCGACCTCAAGGCTTTGCGGCGACTCGACGAACGGGCGCTCGAAGAGCTGTTCAACATTGTGGCGCAATCCTGGGGCCGGAAGCTGACCGACGGCGAAGTGAGGCGGATCTACGAAGAGGGCGTGAGGATCAGCGTCACGGGGAGCGGCCTCTACCGTGCCGCGGAGCTCAACTACGGTCTCTTCATCACGAGGATCACCCGTTCGCTGCCGCTCAGATGGGTCGTGCGCTGCCTGTCCGGGAACGGGCTCGCCCACTCCGCGATCCTGGGCCACCAGGAACGGCACGGCATCATCGTAGCCGGCTCGGTGGTGCGCGGCACCTTTGGCGGTCTCAGCAGCACTTGGATCGTGCGCGAGTCGAAGGAATCGGGCCGGTACTCGCTCGGCGTGTTCGTCAACGAGGCGCTGCTCGCGTCCTATCGGATACCCCGGTACGCGATGTCCTGATCCGGCCCCCAGGCCGCTGTCCCGGCCGGCGCCCCCCGCCGCCTCGGCCGCGGCGCGGCGCCTACTCCGCCGGCGCCTCGGGCGGGGGCGGCAGCAGCGCGTTGAGCGCCGCGAACAGCCGCTCGAACCGCTTGAGCGTGTCCGAGGAGAGCCGGTCCCCGAGCGTGCTCACGTTCTCGACAAAGCGCATCGCCGGTCTCTCGCGGTTGAACACGACGCCGTCGGCCAGCGGGTGCTTGAGGGTGTGCTGCGCGATCCGCTCCGCGATCTTCAGGCGCTTGGGCTTGAGGTGGCTCTGCGCGAGCGGCTTGGGCGAGGACCTCCGCGTACTCCGCGTTCACCAGGTCCAGGTAGAACTCGGGGTCGAACATGTCCTCGACGTCCGCCGCGGGCAGGTTCGCGAACCGCTCGTAGCAGAAGATGCGCTCCTTCTGCAGGACCTCCGTCTCGAGCGAGGATGGGGGTCTCGGGCGCGTCGTCCGCGCCCACCGAGAAGACCCCGGCGATCGATCTGTCCCTCGTTCCGGCCGGTGAGCCCCACGAGCACGGCGATCCTGCTGGCCCCGTCGACCGGCGTCATCTTCCACCGCGGGTCGAGCCCGCCCTGCGGCAGCAGCGAGGACATGGTCTGCAGGTACAGGACGTCGGCCACCCGCTCGACGAGGAGAATGGACGGGCCCGCGCGAGAAGCCGTCGAGCATCCTGTACCCGAGCGCCGACAGCAGCGGGAGCTTGCTCTCGCGGGAGGCCTGCGTCACGTCCCTGTAGACCTGCGTCCCCTGCCTCGGTGTGGAGGCAAAGGAGAACTCGCGATCCTCGACAGTGCGGTCCTCCACGATCCTCACCCGGTCGAGCCGGCGGTGGTCGATGAGGTAGGGCGACTGCGTCGTGTAGATCACCTGGAGCCCCGACGCGCACTCGTCCTCCAGGTACTGCAGCAGGTCCCGCTGCGCGGTCCCGTGCAGGTGGACGCCGGGCTCGTCGAGCAGCACGATGAGCGGCGACGCCGCTCTGCTTGTGCTGGGAGAACCAGGCCACGAACGAGTAGAACCAGACGAACCCGCGCGACCGCCGCCCCATCAGGGTCGTCACCCGCTGCTTCGAGTTGTAGACGTGGCCCCAGAGGTTGGTGCCGGTCTGCATGCCGGGCGGGTCGTCGGGCAGCCCCGGCCGGATGTCGAAGCGCATCTCCAGGAAAGCGGTTCTGCGACCAGTACTTCATCACGGTGCGGGTCAGGTGGTTGGACGCGCCCTCGAGCCGGTTGTCTCTCTGCAGCGCCCTCTTCGGGTTGCAGATCTCCTCGAGGTCCATCCGGGCCAGGTCGACGAGCCCCAGCAGCGGGTGGTCGGAATCGAGGAGGCGGTTGCTGCGCCTGCGCTCGATCAGGGCCTCGACGTTGACCTGCCCTTCCATCTGGTAGAACTCGTCGAAGTACAGGAACCTCGGCACCCTGCCCGCCAGGTAGCGCTCGTACAGGAAACGAACCAGGCCCTTCTCCCTGATGCCCGCGATCAACGAGAGGAGCTTGCCGACCGACTCCTCCTGCGCGAACGGCTCGAGCGCCGCCGAGAGCTCCTCGAGCGTCGTGCACGCTGGCCAGCGCCCGGGACTTGGAGGTCGCCGCGGCCGCCGTTCGCATCAGCGACTCCACCGCGCGCTCCTCGCTGGCCGCCAGCTCCACGACGACCTCGTTCCGGTAGCCCTTGGAGAGCGTGAGCTGCGGCCGCTCGAGCAGCGCGGGAAAGTCCGCCCCCAGATCCTTGAGGTCGTCGGCCTCCAGGTCGAAGGTCGCCCGGATCACCACCGCCGGCTCCCTCTCGCCGTTGGTCACCCGCAGCCGGTAGTCCTCGACGTCGACCCGCGGAAAGTCGTCGTCGACGTCGAAGAGCCGTGCTCCGGCACCACCGGGTTCAGCTTGTACAGCGCCTCGAGAATGGCCGTCTTTCCGGACTCGTTCTTCCCGATGAGACAGGTAATGTCCGATGCCTCGAAAGAGCACGCGTCCCTGATGCACCTGAAGTCGGAGACCTGCGACGGACCTGAGCTTCACTTTGTGAGCCTCCCCTTTCGCGACAGCCGGAGGCACGAGCCCGCCAGCCTCGCCCTATACTGACACAGGGAGCGTCCGGAGTGAAGTGAAAACAAGGTTGAAGGGCGGCGCGCCGCCGCACGCGCGGCGGCTCGGGAAGCGAGGCGCCTAACGGCGACCGGGCCGGCGGCGGGTCCCGCCCTTGCCCTTGATGCTCCGCCAGATGCGGTTGAGCTCGTCCCTGACGGCAGGGTGCGCCCCGGCGAACAGCGGCTCGCCGATCCTCTGCGGGTTGGCCTGCATCAGGTGCACCACGTCGGCGAGATCCTTGGCCGCGAGCTCCATGCCTTCGTGCGCCTTCTTCGAGAGGTAGACGGCGCACTTGAGCTCCAGAGGTGCCCGAGATCCATGAACCGCGCCCCGAGCGCCTCGTCGAGCTCCGATACGGCATAGAGGGGACAGGTTGAAGGAAGGCCCCAGTCCTCGCCGGCGAAGAGCACAGTCCACCTCGACCCCGCTCGCTCGATCCGTCGCCTTGTCCACGCCGAAATCGAACTCAGCGCCGCCTGCTGCCGGACCTTCGCCCAGCCGCGCACGCTCGGTCAGCACGTCGACGTCCTCCGTCGTCCGCACCGCGCCGTTGCGCGCCACGGCGAGGCCGCCGACGATGGCGTAGTCCGCCCCCGCCCGCGAGAACGCGGCGTGCAGCCGCCGCGCGGTCTCGATGAGGGGAGAGTGGCGAAAGTCGCCGTTGAGCTCGAGGAGCTGCCGAGCGGTCACGCTCCCAGCATAGACGCGCGGCAGCGGGCGGCCGCAAGCCGACGGCGGTCAGCCGGCGGCGAGCTGCTCGATCAGCCGCAGCAGGGGCGCCGGATACACGCCCAGCGCGACCGCAACGACCGACAGCAGCGCGAGCGAAAGGCCTGCGAGGGGATGCGCACGCGCGGCCCCCGCGGCCGCCCCGGCGGCGCCCTCGTCGCGGCTGCGGTACATCGCGGAGACCACCTTCAGATAATAGAAGATGGAGATCGTCGTGTTGATCACGAGCATGATCGCGAGCGCCCACTGGCCCGCGCCGGCGCCCGCCTGCAGGATGATGAACTTGCCGACGAAGCCGGCGGTCAGCGGGAGCCCGGCCAGCGACAGCAGCAGCACGGTGAAGCCGGCGGCGAGCCAGGGCCGGGTGCGCGCGATCCCGCGCCAGGAGTCGAGGTCGCGTCGGCCTCGCGCTCGCGCGTCGACAGCGCCGTGACCGCGGCAAAGGCCCCGAGCGCCGCGGCAAAGTACGCGACGAGATAAAAGGCGACCGCACGGCGCGCCTCCGCGCCGCGGCGCGAGGAACGCGACGAGCAGGTAGCCGAGGTTCGCGATCGAGGAGTAGGCGAGGATCCGCTTGACGTTGTCTCTCGCGCAGCGCGAGCAGGTTCCCGACGAACATCGAAGCCGCCGCGATCGCGCCGAAGATCCAGGGCAGCGGCCCGCCGACCGCGGCGATCGCGGGGCCGAGCAGGCGCATCAGCAGCACGGCGACCGCGCCCTTGGACACGGTGGCGATGTAGCCGGCCACCGGCGCGGGGGCGCCGTCGTAGACGTCCGGCGTCCACAGGTGGAACGGCACGACCGCGAGCTTGAACCCGATGCCGACGATCATGAGCCCGATGCCCGGGATGAGCAGGCCCCGCGTGCCGGCTGCCAGGGCCGCGAGGACCGACGCGAACTCCATCGAGCCGGTCTCCGCGTACGCCAGGGCCATGCCGAAGAGGACGAAGGCCGCCGAGACGCCCGCGAGCACGAGGTACTTGATCGAGGCCTCGGTGCCGGGCGACTCGCTCGCGCCTGTAGGCGATCATGCCGAAGAGCGAGACGCTCAGGAGCTCCAGGCCGAGAAAGAACGCGGCAAAGGCGCTCGCGGCGGCGAGCACGCAGGCGCCGAGCGAGGCGAGCAGCAGCAGAAAGTGGTACTCGCCGTGCTCGTCCTCGGGCTCCTTCATCCGGGGCCAGGAGATGAGGGCGACCGCGAGAGTGGCCGCGAGGATCAGCCCGATCGCGAAGAGCGCGAAGCCGTCGACCGAGATCTGCGCGGTGAAGGCGCGGGGCGCCTCGCGGCGCGGCGACGCCGAGCGAGGCGAGCGCCGCGGCGAGCGTCACGACGGTCAGCGCAAAGGACACCGCGTACCGCGCGCGGATCGCCATCGCGAGCAGGACGACGAGCGCGCCGGCCGCCACGATCAGCAGCGGGGCGAGAGCCGCCAGGTCCGACGCGTTCACGGCGTGGCTCCCGCGGCCAGGACTCCCGTGACGCACCATGTCCACGACGCGGAGCACGGGGCCCGGGTAGAGGCCGAGCGCCACCAGCACCAGGATCATGCCGAAGAGGACCATCGTCTCCACCCCCGAAAGATCGGGAAGGGTCCAGGTTTCGCGCGGGCTCCCGTGGAACGACATCCCGAAGAGCCGCAGCGCGTAGACCATGGCCACGATGAGGCTCGCCCCCGCGAGGACCGCGAGCAGCGGGCTCACGCGGTACGTGCCGATCAGCACGAGGAACTCGCCGACGAAGTTGACCAGCCCGGGCAGGCCGACGAGGGCCATGGCGAGCGCCAGGGCGGCGGCGCCCATGCGGGGCACCTGCTTCCACAGCCCGCCCATCCGCTCGAGGTCGCGGGTGTGGATGCGGTCCTGGAGGCTGCCGACGAGGACGAAGAGCGCGCCCGTGCTCACGCCGTGGCTCACCATCTGCACCACCGCGCCCGTGAGCGCCTGCGTGTTGAAGACGAAGACGCCGAGCAGCACGAAGCCGAGGTGGCTCACGCTGGTGTAGGCCACGAGGCGCTTCATGTCGTTCTGGGCAAAGGCCATCAGGCCGCCGTAGAGGATCCCGGCGACGGCGAGCGCCGTGGCCACCGGCGCGAACAGCCGGGAAGCGAAGGGGAACAGCGGGAGCACGAAGCGGATCAGGCCGTAGCCCGCGGTCTTCAGCAGGAGCCCGGCGAGCACCACGCTGCCCGCGGTCGGCGCCTCGGTGTGCGCGTCGGGCAGCCACGTGTGCAGCGGGAACGCGGGGAGCTTGACCGCGAAGGCGACGAAGAAGCCCAGCATCAGCGCCCACTCCACGGCGGGCGGGAGGGCCGTGCCGAGGAGCGAGCGGTAGTCGAAGGAGAGGATGCCGGTGTCCGCCCGGTGCTCGAGGGCGAGGCCGATGATCGCCACGAGCATCAGCAGCCCGCCGACCTGCGTGAAGATGAAGAACTTGATCGCCGCGCGGTGGCGGTTCTCGTGCCCCCACAGGTCGATGAGGAAGTACATCGGGATCGAGCATCAGCTCCCAGAAGAAGGCGAAGAGAAAGAGGTCGAGCGCGAGAAAGACGCCCATGACGCCCGCGAGCACGAGGAGGAGGTTCATGTGGAAGAACCCGACCCTCTCCGTGATTCCCTTCCAGGAGGCGAGCACGGACACGATCCCGAGAAAGGCCGTGAGCCCGACAAAGGGCAGCGAGAGGCCGTCGACCGCGAGCGTGAAGTTGATGCCGAGCGACGGGATCCACGGCAGCGACGCCTCGGCCAGCCAGGGGGCGGCGTCGGGCGCCGGCGACCACCGCGTCCAGAGTATGACGAAGAGGACAAAGGTGGCCGCGGTCCCGGCAAGCGAGATCCACCGGCCCAGCGAAGAGCGGCCGCGGCTCGCCGGCCACGCCAGGAGCCCGCACGCCAGCGGGATCGCAACGAGGAGGAGCAGGATCATAGCGCCACCGCCGCGGCCACGACGAGGACCGCACCCGCGGCCAGGCCCGCCGCGTACCAGCGGATCCGGCCGGTCTGCGCGCTGCGGAACAGCCTCGAGAACGCCATGCTCAGGCCTCCGACACCGACCGCCAGCCGATCGACGACGTCGCGGGCGTTCACCCGCGCGATCCAGTTGAAAGGCCTCACGAGCAGGCGGTCATAGATCGCGTCGAAACCCCACCCCGAGAACAGGAAGCGGTTCCCCGCCCGGACGAGGCCGCCGAGCGGCCGGGCCGCCTCGCCGCGGAGCCTCCGGCGCACGGCGAGCCAGGCGGCGAGCGCGCCGAGCAGCGACGCGGCCTCGGACAGCGCCTCGAGCATCGCCTCCGTCGCGATCGACGGCTCCGCCTGCGTCTCGGCCGGCAGGGCGTTGTGCAGGAAGCTCGCGAGGTACGGGGTGCCGCCGAGCGTCCTCGGCAGGTTGAGGAAGCCGGCGACCAGGCAGAAGAAGGCGAGGATCGCCAGCGGCGGCCCCATGACCGGACCCGCGAGGCGCCCCGCCGGATGCCCGTCGTGGCCCGAAGCCTCGGCTCCGTGAGCGCCGCGCGCGGCTTTCCGAGGAAGACGAGGAACACCAGGCGGAAGGTGTAGAACGACGTGACGAGGACTCCGGCCTCCGCGATCGCCCACAGCGCGCGGCCGCCCGGCGCCTCATAGGTCAGCGCGAGGATCATGTCCTTGCTCGAGAAGCCGGCCGTGACCGGCGGGAGCGAAGTGAGCGCGAACGCTCCCACGAGGAAGACGACAAAGGTAAAGGGGAGCTTCCGCGCGAGGCCGCCCATGACGGAGATGTTGTGCTCGTGGTCCATGGCGAGGATCACGACGCCGGCGGAGAGGAAGAGCAGCGACTTGAACAGCGCGTGCGTCAGCAGGTGGAAGATGGCCGCGGACCAGGCGCCGACGCCCAGGGCGAGGAACATGTAGCCGAGCTGGCTCATCGTGGAGTAGGCGAGCACGCGCTTGATGTCGGTCTGCGTGGTCGCGCTCAGGCCGGCCACGAGGAGGCCGGCCGCGCCGATGATCGCGGTCGCCATCATGACGCCGGGGGCGAGGAGGAACAGCGCGTTGGAGCGGGCGATGAGGTAGACGCCCGCGGTGACCATCGTGGCGGCATGGATGAGGGCGCTCACCGGCGTGGGGCCCGCCATCGCGTCGGGGAGCCACGTCTGCAGCGGGAGCTGGGCCGACTTGCCGACGGCGCCGCCGAGCAGCAGGGCCGCGGCCCACGTGGCGACCGCGGAGCCCGCCGCCCACGTCGTGGCAGCCCTGCGCGCGACCTCCTGGATGTCGAGGCTCCCGAGCTCGTTCCAGATGAGGAAGAGGCCGATGGCGAGCGCGACGTCGCCGATGCGCGTCACGATAAAGGCCTTGCGCGCCGCCCTTCCGTTGGCGGGGTCGGTGTACCAGAAGCCGATGAGCAGGTAGCTGCAGAGGCCGACGCCTTCCCACCCGAGGTAGAGGAGCACGAAGTTGTCGGCGAGCACGAGGATCAGCATCGAGGCCACGAAGAGGTTCATGTAGGCGAAGAAGCGGCTGTAGCCCTCTTCGCCGGCCATGAAGCGCGCGGAGTAGACGTGGATGAGGAAGCCGACCGTCGTGACCACGAGGATCATGACGAGCGAAAGCGCGTCGAGCGAGAACGAGACGGAGGTGACGAGGTCGCCGACCTCGAACCACCGCCACACGGTCACCGTGACCGCCCGCGCCGGCGATCGGCGGCGAACGCGAGGCCCGCCGCTGCCGAGGCGACCATCGCGAGCCCGACGCTGCCCGAGCCGACCCACGCGGCGATGGCGCGCGGGAGACGGCGCGCGGGCGCGAGGAGCACGAAGCCCGCGAGCGGCAGGGCAGGAATCACCCAGATCCAGGCGAGCATGTCACTCTCCTCGCGGGCCGATCGCGTCGGCGTCCAGCGTCTTGCGGCGGCCGAAGTGCAGGATCAGCAGCGCGAGCCCCACGGCGACCTCCGCCGCTGCCACCGTCAGAAGAAAGATGAACATCACCTGGCCGTCCGGAGCGCCCCAGCGCGCCCCCGCGACGACAAAGGCGAGCCCCGCGGCGTTCAGCATGATCTCGACGGACATGAGGATGAAGATCAGGTTGCGGCGCACCAGCACGCCCGTCAGGCCGAGGGCGAACAGGACGGCGCTCAGGGCGAGCCCCTGCTGGATCGCGGTCATGGCCGCCCCTCCCCGACGCGGTCGCGCGCGCGGGCGCCGACCGTGCCTGCAGCGCTGGCCGCGCTCGTCGCGTCCGCCGCCGCCTCGCCCGTGCGCTCGCCCTCGCCCGCTCCTCCGCGCCTGCCCAGGTGATAGGCGCCGACCAGGCCCGCGAGCAGGAGAAAGGCCGCCACCTCGACGCCGACCACGTACGGCCCGATGAGCGCGATGCCCACGCGCGCGGGGCCGACCTGCGCGATTTGCGAGAGGTCGGCCCCCGCGGCCCCGGCAGGCGCGCCGGCGGGCGACCGCGCGACGATGTACACGAGCTCCGCGAGCAGGACCGCGGCGAGGACCGAAGGCCCGATCCACGACTGGCCCGGGGTCGCGATCCGCTCCGGGCCGATCATCATGATCACGAAGATAAAGAGCACCATGATCGCGCCCGCGTAGACGATCAGCTCGAGCGCGGCGACGAACGCGGCGCCGAGCAGCAGCATCACGACGGCCACGGCGAACAGCGAGACGATCAGGTAGAGAAGAGCGTGCACGGCGTCGCGCCGCGTGATGACCATCACGGTGGCGGCCACGGCCACGACGGCGCTCAACGCGAACACTTTATCCACATAGGTACCCTCGCCGCTCGCGGCGCCGTCAGGGCGCCAGGTCGCGCACGTCCACGGGGGGCCTCTCGTTCTCGGCCTCGCCCTTGTCCTTTCCCTGGAACGCCATCCCGGAGACCCGGTAGAAGTTGTAGCCCGGGTACTTGCCGGGGCCCGAGATCAGCAGGTGCTCCTTCTCGTAGACGAGGTTCTTCCTCTCGTACTCCGCCATCTCGAAATCCGGAGTGAGCTGGATCGCGTAGGTCGGGCAGGCCTCCTCGCAGAAGCCGCAGAAGATGCAGCGCGAGAAGTTGATGCGGAACGACTCCGGGTACCGCCGCCCCTTCGCGTCGTAGGCGGCCTGCAGCGAGATGCAGCCCACCGGGCAGGCGGCCGAGCAGAGGTAGCAGGCGACGCACCGCTCCTGGCCGTCCGGGTCGCGCGTGAGGACGATCCGTCCCCTCCAGCGCGGGGCGAGGTGCCGCTTCTTCTCCGGGTACTCGACGGTGAACGGCGGCGAGAAGATGTGCTTGAGCACGACCCACAGCGTGTGAAGGACGCTGAGCATGGAAGCTCCTATTTCCCAAGGGCGAGCACGAGGCCGCCCGTGACTGCGAGATTTGCCAGCGACAGGGGAAGCATGACCTTCCACCCGAACGCCAGGAGCTGATCGTAGCGCGGCCGCGGCAGCGCGGCCCGGACCAGGATAAAGACGCCCACGAAGAACACGGTCTTGATCACGAGCCAGACGAACGGGGGAAGCACGGGGCCCAGCCACCCGCCGAAAAAGAGCGTCGCCACCATCGCGGAGATCAGCGTGATCCCCGCGTACTCGCCCAGGTAGAACATGGCGAACTTGAAGCCGGAGTACTCGGTGTGGTAGCCCGCGACCAGCTCGTTCTCGGCCTCCGGCAGGTCGAAGGGGATGCGCCGCGTCTCGGCGAGGCCCGCGATAAAGAACACGACGAGCCCGATCGCCTGGGGCACGCAGTACCAGAGGCCGCGCTGGGCCTCCACGATGTCGACGAGGCGGAAGGAGCCGGCCATGAGCACCACCCCCAGCAGGGAGATGCCCATAAAGACCTCGTAGCTCACCATCTGCCCGATCGCGCGGATGCTGCCGAGGAGCGAGTACTTGCTGTTGGAGGCCCAGCCCGCAAAGGCGACGCCGTAGACCGCGAACGACGACATGGCGAAGAAGAAGAGCAGCCCGACGTTCACGTCGCCCACGACGAGGCCGGGCGCCAGGGGGATCACCGCGAACGACGCGAGGACCGTGATCATGATCACCGCGGGCGCCACGACAAAGACCGTCTTGTCGGCGAACGGCGGGATCCAGTTCTCCTTGGTCATGATCTTGACCATGTCGGCCAGGACCTGGGCGACTCCCAGGGGGCCGACCCTGTTCGGGCCGAGGCGCTCCTGGAAGAACCCGAGCAGCCGCCGCTCGAACCAGATGGCGAGCGCGGCTGCGGTGAGCACGCCGAAGAGCAGGGCGACGATGAGGACGATCATCGGCCGCCTCCCTCGATGCGCGCCTTTGCGGGAAGGCGCGCGGCCGCGAGGCCAGGAGCCCGGCGGGGACCGCGGCGACGCCCGGCGGCAGGTCCCTCACGACCACGGGCAGCGTCGCGCCGGCGCCGTCGAGCGTCACGCGCGCCTCCGCTCCCTCGCGGAGCCCGAGACGCTCGCAGTCCGAGCGCGACAGAGGCGACGTAGGGCCGGGGCGCCCGCTGGGCGATCGCGGCGGCGAGCGACGAGAGCTCTTCGGAGCCGAACACGTGGTGCGCGGGAACCAGCAGGAAGCCGTCGCGGGCTCGCCGCCTCCGACCGGCGCGGGATCTCGCGGTGGTACCCGCCGCGGGCCGGCCTGCGGGCTCCGCGGCTGGAGGCTCCGCGATGCGGAAGCCGGGATCGCCCCCGCGGAGCGGACCGCCGACTTCGATCTGGAACTTGTTCACGGCCTGCTCCGAGTTCCACCCCGGCGCCCAGAACCTCGGGATGAGCGCGGCGGGCGGCTCGCCGCCGAGCCCTTCCATCGAGTAGGCGAGCGGCGAGTCGGCGTCCTGCGCCGGCCGCGGCTCGTGCACGGTCAGGTTCGCGTTGACCGCCGTGCGCCCGCTCTCCCGGTGCGACTTGCGCGGGATGCGCAGGCCGTGGACGCGGAACGCGGCGCCCGGCGCGGCCTTGCCGATGCCCCGCAGCTCGGGGACCTCGGCCTCGATCGCTTCGATCACCTGGTCGAGGCTCTCCCAGCGCTTCGGCCGGCCCGCGGCAGCGGCGACGTCCGCGGCCCAGCGCCAGGTCTCGCGGACCGCGCCCTCGGCGGGGAACGCCGCGAAGTAACGCTGCGCCCGGCCTTCGCTCGACACGAGCGTGCCGGAGCTCTCGGCGAACGTCGCGGCCGGCAGCACGACCTCAGCGCCGCGCGACGTCTCGTGTGGTCGTGTGGTCTATGGAGATGAGATGAGACTGAAGAAGGACGCCCGCCGTCGCCGCGTCCGCCCCGCGGGTGACGTCGGCCTCGGCCGCGACCACGGCGCGTGCGCCCGCCGCAACGGCGGCCGCCGCGGACTCCAGGCCTCCGCGCGCCAGGAGCGCCGCCCCGAAGCTGTTCGCTTCCGGAAAGACCAGCGCGATCCGGGCGTCGCGGCCCGCGGCCTTGAGCGCGCGGGCGACGTTCGCCGCCGCCTGGATCACGGCCGCGCTCCCGAGCCCGCACCCGCTGACCACGACGGGCCGTGCCGCCTGGCGCAGCGCGAGAGCGATCCGGTCCGCGCGCGCCCGCTCGTCTTCGGTCAGATCGGAGACCTCCGGCGCCGCGGGGTCGAGGGCGCGGGCCACGGCAAAGCCGACCCGCGCGATGTCGTCGGGCGCGGCGCGGAGCGACTCGGCCGCGACCTCGTCCAGCGGCGTGGGCTCGGCCGTAACCACGAAGAACGGCCCCTTGGTCCCCGCCGCGGCCCTGCGCAGCGCGGCGTCGTCCCAGCGCGCGATGCGCTTGGCGGCCATGGCCGCCGCGAACGGCGCGTTGAGCGCGGCCTGCCTGAGCGAGAGCCCGAGGACGGGCGCCGTGTTCCAGACGTCCTCGCCGAGCACGAGCACCGCATCGGCCTCGCCCGCCTCGCGCACCGAAGCCGAAGGCGCGGGCCCCTCGCGCAAGCTGTCGGCCATCAGGCGCAGCAGCGCGAGCTCCGCGTCGGGCACCGCGAGGTAGAAGCGGTCGGCGCCGACGAGGTCGCGCACGGCGAAATTGGCCTCCAGCGACGCGCGCGGTGAGCCGATGCCGACGGCGGGCCCGCCGGCGAGGATCGCGGCGGCCCTTGCCACCGCCTCCTCGCGCGCGACCGTCGTCGGCGCGCCGCCTGAGCGCGCGAGCCCACTGGCGCGGGCAAGCGGCGCCCTGATCCTCGTCGGCGCGTTGACAAAGTCGTACCCGTAGCGGCCGCGGTCGCAGATCCAGTAGCCGTTGACCTCGCCGTTGTAGCGGCTCCTGATGCGGCGCAGCTGCCCGAGGCGCTCGCCGGGGATCGTGTTGCAGCCGACGGCGCAGTGGACGCAGACCGAAGGGGCGGTCTGCAGGTCCCACTTGCGCGTAAAGTGCTGAGCGAGGGTCTTGTCGGTAAAGACGCCGGTCGGGCAGACCTCCACGAGGTTCCCGCTGAACTCGTTCTCCAGCGGGCCGTCGGCCGCGCGGCCGAAGTAGACGTTGTCGTGCCAGCCCAGCACCTGCAGGTCCTTGCCGCCGGCGTAGTCGCGGTAGAACCGCACGCAGCGGTAGCACTGGATGCAGCGGTTCATCTCGTGGTTGAGGAAGGGGCCGAGGTCCTGGTTGCGGTGCGTGCGCTTGCTGAATCGGTAGCGGCGGTAGACGTGCCCGGTCATGATCGTCATGTCCTGCAGGTGGCATTCGCCGCCTTCGTCGCAGATCGGGCAGTCGTGCGGGTGGTTGACCATGAGGTCCTCGACGATGCCGGCCCGCGCGCCGCGCGCCTCGGGGTCCTCGATCGAGACCCTCATGCCGTCGACCACGGGCGTCATGCAGGACATGACGATCCTTCCCCTGGTGTCCGATGCGTCCTTGAACACCTTGACGGCGCACTGCCGGCAGGCGCCGACCGAGTGGAGGGCCGGATGCCAGCAGAAGTAGGGGAGGTCGAAGCCGAGAGACAGGCACACCGCGAGCAGGTTCTTGCCGTCGCCATCGACCGCGTACGGGATGCCGTCGACTACAATGGTGAGCGGTTTCATCTGTGCGGGCACCTCTTGTCGCGGATGTGCGCCTCGAAATCGCCGGCAAAGTACTTGAGCGCGCTCTGCAGCGGCTCCATGGCCCCCGGCGCCAGCAGGCAGAAGGTGCGACCCGGAGCCATCCGATCGACCTGGTCCCTGAGCACGTCCATGTCGCCGGGCTCCCCGCGGCCCTCCTCGAGCGCCTCGAGCGTGCGGGCCACCCACGGCAGGCCTTCGCGGCACGGCGTGCAGAAGCCGCAGGACTCCCGCGCGAAGAACTTTTCCAGGCTCAGGACCATGCCCACCGGGCAGGTCTTGTCGTCGAGCACGATCACCGTGCCGGTGCCGAGGCGGCTTCCGGCCTTGGGGAGGGAATCGAAGTCCATCTTCACGTCGAGGTGCTCGGCCGTGAGAAAGTCGGTCGAGCCGCCGCCGGGCAGCCACCCGCGCAGCGTGAGCCCGTCGGCCATGCCGCCCGCCAGGTCGAGGATCTCGCGCATCGTGGCGCCTATGGGGAGCTCCCAGACCCCGGGGCGCTTGACCTTGCCGCTGATTCCGTAGAGCTTCGTGCCGCGGTCGGGGCCCTCGGCGAGCTCCATGAACCAGTCGCACCCTTCGCGCAGGATGTGCGGGATGTTGCAGACCGTCTCCACGTTGTTGACGACGGTCGGCCTGGCCCACAGGCCCGCGACCTGCGGAAAGGGCGGTTTGTTCCGGGGCGTCGCCCTGCGTCCCTCGAGCGCGTTGAGCAGGCCGGTCTCCTCGCCGCACATGTACCTGCCGACGCTCAGGTGCACCCGGATGTCCAGGCTGAAGTGGGAGCCCAGGATCCGTTCGCCGAGGTAGCCGCGCTCGCGCGCCTCGCCGAGCGCGGCCTCCAGGGCCGCGGCGCTCCGCCCGTATTCGCGGCGGAGGAAGATGTAGGCCGTCGAGGCGCGGACCGCGTACGCCGAGATGATCGTGCCCTCGATGAGCTGGTGCGGATCGCCCTCCATGAGGATGCGGTCCTTCATCGTGCCGGGCTCCTTCTCGTCGGCGTTCACCAGGAAGTAGTGCTTGTGCTCCGGGTCCTCCGGCACGAAGCTCCACTTGAGCCCCGTCGGGAACCCGGCGCCGCCGCGGCCGCGGAGCCCCGACCTCGTGACGAGCTCCTGCACCTCCTTGTGATCGAGCGCCAGCGCGGCGCGAAGGCCGCGGTAGCCCCCCGCTGCCTCGTAGGAGCCTATGTCGACGGGCCGTCCGTCCGGCCGCAGCCTTTCAGTCAGTGGCCTTTCTGTCGTAGCCGCCTCCGTTGCGCCCGCAGCGCGCAAGCGCCTCGTCGATGCGAGCCGGCGTCAGGTTGCCGATGAGCTCGCCGTTGATCATCATCGCCGGGCCCTGCTCGCAGGCGCCCAGGCAGCCGACCGGCAGGAGCGTGAACATCCCGTCCGCCGTGGTCTGGCCCAGCCCGATGCCGAGCCGCGACCTGAGGTGCCCGATCACGGCGTCGTACCCCGTGATCCAGCAGCTCACGCTGTCGCAGACGAGGATCACGTTGCGCCCCACCGGCCTGCGGAACACCAGGTCCGAGAACGTGGCGACGGCGTCGACGTCCTCGACGCTCATGCCGCAGCTCGCCCGCGACGTCGGCGACCGCCTCGTCGGACACCCAGCCGCGCGACTCCTGCACGATCATGAGCGCGTCGCCGACGGCCGAGGCCGACTCGTCGTAGTGTCTTGCCGCCTCCTCGATGCCCGCGCGCTCGCGTTCGCTCAGCATCCCTTCCTCCGCTACCTGTCGACGTCGGCCATGACGTAGTCGATGCTCCCGAGGATCGAGATGAGGTCCGACACCGTCAGGCCGCGGCTCATCATCGGGATCATCTGCAGGTGCGCAAAGGACGGGGTCCGTATGCGCGTCCTGTAGGACATCGCGCCGCCGTCGCTCACGAGGTAGTAGGACTGGTTGCCCTTGGTCGCCTCGACGGACACGAACGCCTCGCCGGGCGGGATCACCGGCCCCCAGCTCACGCCGACGAAGTGGTCGATGAGCGTCTCGATGTCGTGCATCGTCCGCTCCTTGAGCGGCGGCGTGGTCCTGGGATGGCTGGACTTGTAGGGGCCCGCGGGCATGTTCTTGAGGCACTGGTCGATGATCCGCAGGCTCTGGCGCATCTCCTCGGCGTGGATCATCATCCGGTCCCAGCTGTCGCCGCGGGTCCCGAGCGGTACGTCGAACTCGAACCGGTCGTAGCCCGCGTAGGGCCGGTCCCTGCGCAGGTCCCAGTCCACGCCGCTCGCCCGCGCCATCGGCCCGGTGGCGCCCCACGCGATCGCCTCTTCGCGGGAGACGGCGCCGATGCCCACCGTGCGCGCCTTGATCATGCGGTTCTTGAGGACCGACGTGTCGTAATCGCGCAGGCGCGGGCCCATGTGGGCGAGGAGCGCGCGCACCATCCCGTCCCAGCCCGCCGGCAGGTCCTGAGCGACGCCTCCGATGCGGAACCACATGGGGTGCATGCGGCCGCCGCAGATCGCCTCCACGATGTCGAACGCCCTCTCGCGGTCGTTGAACATGTAGAACAGCGGCGTCATCTGTCCGAGGTCGTTGGAAAAGGTGCCGTAATACACGAGGTGGCTGATGACGCGGAACATCTCCGCCAGCATGATGCGGATCACCTGCGCCCGCTCGGGCACCTCGATCCCGGCGAGCTTCTCGACCGCGAGGACGTAGGGCAGGTTGTTCATCACGCCGCCGAGGTAGTCGATGCGGTCGGTGTACGGGATATAGGTGTGCCACGACTGGCGCTCGCCCATCTTTTCCGCGCCGCGGTGGTGGTAGCCGATGTCGCAGACGAGGTCGACGATCTCCTCGCCGTCGAGCTGGCATGTGACGCGGAACGCGCCGTGGGTGCCCGGGTGCTGGGGCCCGAGGTTCAGGAACATGTACTCGTGCTCTTCGGTCTCCCGCTGCATGCCCCAGTCTTCGGGCTTGAACTCCAGCGCCGCGAGCATCCGCTCGGCGTCCTCCTGGCTCATGGCAAAGGGTTCCATCTCGGTGGCGCGCGCGGGGTGATCCTTGCGCAGCGGGTGCCCGTCCCACCACGGCGGCATCAGGATCCTCCTCAGGCGCGGATGGCCCTCGAAGCCGATGCCGAACATGTCCCAGACCTCGCGCTCGTACCAGTCGGCCGCGGGCCAGATGTCCGTGACCGTGCCGATCGAGGGGCGGTCGCCGAGGAGCGCGACCTTGACGCGGACGTCCTCTTTGCGCTCCCGGGACAGGAGGTGATAGACGATGGTGAAGTCCGACGCCGGCTGGCCTTCGCGATGGACCCGGGTGCGCTCGTCGATCGCGGTCAGGTCGAAAAGCGTGGAGTACGCCGCGGAGCCCTTGAGCCATGCGAGGAGCCCGTGCGCGGTCTCGCGGCCGACCCAGACGGTCGGTATCCCATCGACGGTCGGCTGGGCCGCCACGGACTGCGCGCCGAAGCGGTCCGAGATCTCGCGGAGGATGCTTCGTTCGCCGACGACAGGCGCCTGGGCTGAGCTGGACACCTCGCTACACCCCCTCCGGCGACGGAAGCACGGTCTGCTTCTGCCGTTCGGGCCGCATCAGGTCCCGCATCGAAGGCCGCTCGCGCCGCGTCACCTCCTGCGGGCCCACGACCCACGAGTACGGGCGCTTCTCCTGCCCGATCATGTCGCCGAGCAGCAGGAGCCCGCGCATGAACGCGTCGGGGCTCGGCGGGCAGCCCTGCACGTACATGTCGACCGGCAGAAAGGAGTCGACGCCCTGGACGACGCTGTAGATGTCGTACATGCCGCCGGAGCCGGCGCAGGAGCCCATGCTGATGACCCAGCGGGGCTCCATCATCTGCTGGTACATGTGGAGCACGATCGGCGCCATCTTCTTGAAGACGGTGCCGGCCACGATCATCACGTCCGCCTCCCGCGGCGAGCCCCGCAGGATCTCGGCGCCGAAGCGGGCGATGTCGTAGCGGCTCGTGAGCGACGTGGCCATCTCCACGTAGCAGCAGGAGAGCCCGAAGTTGAAGGGCCACAGCGAGCGTTTTCGTCCCCAGGCGAGGAGGTCGGAGCGCCTGGAGAGCATCAGGTCGGAAAAGGGGTAACTGCTATGTCGCGCCACGTTCGAACCCGTGCCTCCGCAGGTGGGCGCGCAGCCGTCGCGCGCCCCAGTCGAAGGCGCCCATGCGCCAGATGTACGCGAGACCGAGAACCGTTTCCAGCATGAACAGCAGGATCGCCGCGTAGCCGGCCCAGCCGAGGTCCCGGGCCGCGACCGCCCACGCGAACAGGTAAATGGCCGATACGTCGAAGATCACGAAGAACATGGCGATCAGGTAGAAATCGGCGGGAAAGCGCAGCCGCGCGGTGCCCGTCGGCAGGACGCCGGACTCGTAGGGGACCCGCATCCCGCGCTCGGAGTGGCGCTCGCCCAGCAGGTGCGTGAGCACCACGAGAAAACCGACGAGTGCGACCACCGCCACCAGATAGCCGGCCAGACCAGCCATTTCCACCCCGCGTATGACAGGTAAAGCGAAGATAGTCCCCGCCTCCGCGCGGAGTCAAGAAGTCGCGAGCGGAATCACGAAATAACCCGGGGGCGCCGAGGTGGTCGACAGTCGCCCGGCCGGCCGTGCTATGCTCCCCCGATGCCCGCGCGCACCGACCGGGCCGAGCTGCGGCGCCTGCTCGCCTTGAGCCGCTTCGGCCACGGGGTCAACGACACCTACTGGTTCATCCTGCCCGTCGTGCTGCCGATGATCCTCTCGAGCTACGGGCTGCACTACGGGTCCGCGGGCCTGATCCTCTCGGCTTACCTGCTGATGATCGCGGTGCTCTCCTTTGTCTTCGGCCGGCTCTCCGACCGCGTGCCGAGGTGGAAGCTGATCGGCGTCGGGTTCCTCGTGGCCGCGGGGGGGTTCGCGGCCGCCGGGGCCTTCCGGGCGCTCGGGCTCTTCGTCGCCGCGCTGCTCTTTGCCGGGGCGGGGGTGAGCACGTTTCACCCGGTGATCTACGGCAGCCTCGAGGAGGCGGTGTCGGAGAGGCGGGGGCGGGCCTACGGCATCTTCGAGACCTTCGGCGTAGCGGCCGCCTTCATCATGACCCTGGTGGCCGGGCTCCTGATGAAGGCTGTCGGCTGGCGCCTCGTGCTGGTTGCCGTCGCCCTCCCCGGCATCGCGATGGGCGTGCTGTTCCTGCGCGCGCGGCCCTACCGCCCCGAAGGCCGCCACCGGATCGGCCCTGCCGGCGACGCCGTGCCTCTCGCGCTTTTTTTCTCTACCTGGTCGGCAACATGGTGCGGTTCCTGGGCGTCAATGGGGCGATGAGCTTCGTGCCGACCATGCTCACGCGCGAGCTGGGGCTGAGCCCCGAGCTCGCGTCGTACGCCGCCGCGCTCTTCTTCGCGGGCGGGGTGCTGGCCGCTCCGCCCGCCGGCAGGCTCGCGGACCGGCGCAACCCGCTCCTGCTCCTGCTGCTCTACACCGCCGCGACGGTCCCCGTCGTCTTCCTGCTCGGGTCGGCGCGGACGGTCGCGGTCGCCCTTCCCCTCGTCTTCCTGCTGGGCGTCGTCTCGCTCGCCTGCACGCCCGACGCAGAACCTCGTCGTGGCGCGCCTCGGCTCGCGCTTCGGCAGCGGCGAGGTGTTCGGCATCCTCATGGGCGTCATGACCGTGGCCAACGCCTCCAGCCCCGCGATCTTCGGCGCCGTCGCCGACGCCCGCGGGCTCGGGGGGACCCTGAGGATCTCCGCCCTGCTCCCGCTCGCGGGCTTCGTGCTCTTCGCGGCCCTGGCCGTCGTCCCGCGCGCGCGGCGGGTCGCGGCCGGCGAAGCGGCCGCCGTCGCCGTCGCTCGATAGCGCTTGACCAAACGCGCGACGCGGCTGATAGTCGGCGCACATCAAGGAGGTGCCGGGTGTATCAGGCCGTTGCGTTCCGGGTGCTGGGGATCAACCTGCCGCTGGAGCCCGCGGCGCGCATGGCCGCGCGGCTCGGGTTCAGAGGGGTGCACATCAACCTCGTGGAGGACCTGGAGGCCGGCCCGCAGCGGCTCCGCGCACTCCTGGACGAGCTGCGCCTGAAGCCCGCGGGCTACGGGCTGCCGGTGAACTTCCGCGCGGACGAAGAGACGTTCCGGCGCGAGCTCGCGCTGCTCGAGCCGCGGGTCGCCGCGGCCGCGGCCGCCGGGTTCGACCGCTGCAGCACCTACATCTTTTCCTGGAGCGACGCCCTGGACTTCAAGGCCAATTTCGAGCTGCACCGGACGAGGCTCGGCGAGTGCGCGCGCATCCTCGCCGCCCACGGCGCCCGCCTCGGCCTGGAGTTCCTCGGGCCGAAAAGCTTGCGCGACGGCCACCGCTACGAGTTCATCCACACGCTGCCGGGCATGCTCGAGCTCGCCGACGCGATCGGCACGGGCAACGTCGGGCTGCTGCTCGACGCCTGGCACTGGTACACGGCACGCCACTCCGTCGCGGACATCACCGGCTGCACGGACGCTCAGATCGTGACGGTGCACGTCAACGACGCGCCCAAGGGCATCCCGATCGACCAGCTCGTCGACACGGTCCGCTGCCTGCCCGCGGAGAGCGGGGTGATCGACCTCGCCGCGTTCATGGGGGCGCTGCGGACGATCAACTACAGCGGGCCGATCATCGTCGAGCCGTTCAGCGAGCGGGTCAAGCGCATGAACCCGAACGAGGCTCTGGCCGCGACCAAGGCCTCCCTCGAGGCGATCTGGCGGGAAACATGAGACGAATCGTTCTCCACAAGGGCACGGCCCGGGTCGAGGAGTGCCCCGACCCCGTCCCCGGCGGCGAGTGGGTGGTGGTCCGCGTGCGGGTGTCGCCGATCTGCGGCAGCGACCGCAAGGCCTTCTTTTCCGACCAGCCGGTGCGCACGGCCGGGCACGAGGGCACGGGCGAGGTCGCCGCCGTGGCCGGCTCGAGCCGCGTGCGGGCCGGCGACCGCGTCGTGATCAACCCGCTTTCCGGCTGCGGCCGCTGCCGCGAGTGCCGCACGGGCAACTACATCCTCTGCAGGAGCAAGCCGGCCTGGGAGACGCACTTTGCCGAGTACGTGCGGGTGCAGGACTTCGTGCTGAGCCCGCTGCCCGACGACATCTCCTTCCGCAGGGGCGCCCTGGCGGGCTGCGCGCTGGCGCCCGCGTTCAACGCGCAGAAGCGCATGGCGGTCGGCGCCGCCGACACGCTGCTGGTCACCGGGCTCGGGCCCGTGGGCCTCGGCGCCGTCGTCATCGGCAAGGCCCGCGGCGCGCGCGTCGTCGGCGCCGACGTCGAGCCCTACCGCCGCGAGCTCGCTCTGCGGCTCGGCGCCGACGCCGCCCTCGATGCGGGCGACGCCCGCATCCGCGAGCTGATCGGCGAAGCCGCGGCCCCCGGCGGGCCGACGCGGGCGCTCGACGCCTCCGGCAACCCGACGGCCCAGCGCCTGTGCCTCGACGCCCTCGGCCCGGGAGGCATGGCCGCGTGGATCGGCCAGAACCGGGAACCGTTCGCCGTCAACCCGACGGCGGACTTCATCAACAAGGGTCTGACTCTTCTGGGCGCCTGGCACTTCAACCTCAACGACTGGGACGAGATGGCGGAGCTCCTGCGCCGCTCGGAGAAAGCGGAGGAGATCATCACCCACGAATACCCGCTGTCGAGCGCGCAGGAAGCCTTCGACGTGTTCGTCTCGGGAAAGGCCGGCAAGGTGTTTCTGCTGGCATAGCGGTACTCCACCAAGCTTGCCTGACGCCGGGGCGGGCGCGACGCGAAGTTGCGCAGCGGGGCAACTGCGGTTAAACTATGGCTCTCAACACAGGAGAGGAGGGTTCCATGAGAGCGAAGGTGACAGTGTTCGTCGTTGTCGCCGTTCTCCTTGCGCTCCCGCTGTTCGCGGGCGCACAGAAGGAGACGGCTAAGCCACTCACCGGGAAGTTCGTCATCTGGTCCACGCTCACGCAGGAATCGCGCGCCAAGGCGCTCGAGAAGATCGTGCAGGACTACCAGAAGGCGCACCCGGGCGTGGTCGCCGAGATCAACGTGATCGGCTGGACCGGCTACCTGGACAAGATGATTGCCGCATCCATGGCGGGCAACCCGCCGGACTGGGCGACCATCGGGCAGGGCGCGCCCCAGACCTTGGGCGCCAACGGCTCCATCGCTGCCCTCGATGACACGATCGACAAGCTCGGCGGGCCAAAGATCTTCCTCGGGACGGCTCTGAGCGTGCTCGGCAGCTATGACGGGAAGGCCTACTCGCTCCCGATCTACGTGACACCCCACTTCATCACCTACCGCAAGAGCTGGGCTGCGGAGGCCGGAAAGGGTGTTCCGAAGAGCTGGGAGGATTTCTACAACATCGCCAAGGCCGTCACGGATCCGGCGAAGAAGCGCTACGGCTTCGCCATCCCGTTTGCCGACATCCATGGCAGCAAGCCAATCTCGGGCTTCCTGCTGTCCAACGGCGTCACGATCTTCGACAAGGACACGACTTCGAAGAGCGGATGGAAGCTCAACATCGACCAGCCCGCCACGGTCGAGACCTACCAGTACCTTTACAGACTGCTCAAGGACGCGGCACCTCCGGGAGTCGTGAGCTACGTGACCGACGACGTCTCGCAGCTCGTTGCCAGCGGGGTGCTGGCGAGCCGCTACGACACCCCCGAGGTCTACACGTTCATCAAGGCAAAGAACCCGGCGATGGTCGCGGACATGGGCTCCATCACGGTGCCGCCGCGCAAGAGGCTCGGCTCCAGCCAGGGGTGGGTCGGAGTTGCCGCGTTCCAGAAAGGCAATGTCGGCCTGGCCAAGAACTTCATGGAGTTCATGTTCGAGGGCGACCGGCTGATCGACTACTACCTGAGCTACCCGCACGCGATGTTCTCCGCCGTGGAGGCGCACTACAAGCTGCAGCGCTACATCGACGGGCAGCCGGACGAGCTCAAGCCGCTGCTGCCGCTCGCGCCGGAGATCCTCAAGTTCTCAGCGGGGATCTCGATGTGGAACGGGCCGAACCCGTGGGCCGGCGAGATCGAGGCCAAGGTGATCCTGCCCAATGCGCTCAACGACATGCTCACCAAGGGGATCACCGCCGAACAGGCCGTCAAAAAGATCAGTGACGAGCTCAAGAAGGTCATGGGGCAGTAGGACCAGGATGCGCGGCCGCCGCAGCCTCAGACGAAGCATGCGGAGGGAGGGCATAGAGGGCTTTGCCCTCTATGCCCCTTCCCTCCTGGTCATCTTCTTCATCGTCATTTACCCGATCGCATTCGCCGGCTACCTGAGCACCTGGTACTGGCACCTGGTCAAGCCCAACGAGAGGCGCTTCATCGGGCTCGAGAACTACGCGAGCATCCTGTCCGACCCGGAGTTCTGGGCCTCACTCGGCAAGGGGCTCGTCTTCACGTTCGGGTCGCTCATTCCGCAGATCGTGATCGGGCTGGCCATGGCCCAGCTCCTGAACCACCCGCGCCTGCGGTGGAAGACGCTCTGGCGCGGGCTGATGATCACACCGTGGCTGGTCCCGACCGTCACCGTAGCGATCATCTTCCGCTGGATGTTCCACGACATCTTCGGGATATTGAACTACATGCTGATCTGGATCGGCGTGCTCAAGGAGCCGATCCCGTGGCTTGCAAAGCCCGGCCTCGCGATGTTCATCCTGGTCGTGGCCAACGTCTGGCGCGGCGTGCCGCTCATGGTGACCATGTTCCTGGCCGGGCTGCAGGGGATCTCCCTCGAGCTCTACCAGGCCGCCGTGGTCGACGGCGCGGGTCCGTGGCAGATGTACAGCCGGATCACGCTGCCGCTCCTCGCCCCGATCATCCTGATCGCCGGCATCCTCCGCACGATCTGGATCTTCAACTTCTACGACCTGCCGTGGATCATGACGCGCGGGGGCCCGGCAGCCTCGACCGAAACCCCGCCGATCTACGCGTACCTGCGGGCCTTCAGCGGCTATCGCATGGGCGAAGGTGCGGCCATCACCGTGCTGCTGTTCCTGATCCTCATGGGCTTTGCCCTCGCCTACTTCTGGCTGAGAAAGAGGACCCTCTCATGAGCGGCAAGACCTCCGCGGCCTTGGGGCGTACCGGCGCCGCGTGACGGCGAGCAGGAGCCTGCG
Source organism: uncultured Spirochaetota bacterium (assembly GCA_963734495.1). Taxonomy (GTDB): domain Bacteria; phylum Spirochaetota; class Spirochaetia; order SZUA-6; family CAVTHK01; genus CAVTHK01. Next base: position 546,832 of record CAVTHK010000013.1, on the reverse strand, counting down.
CGACTGTGGGGCTGCATGTCCTCGTCGTGGCCGTCATGATCCCGATCCTGTTCCCGTTCTACTGGCTCGCGGTCTCGGCCCTGCAGACCCCGGCCACGGTCATCGCATCCCGCCGCGCCTGATCCCGCAGCAGCTCTCGCTGCACTACGTGCGCGTCGTCTTCGGCCAGCTCGGCATGGGGCGGTTCCTCTTCAACAGCGTCTACCTTTCGCTGCTCACGATGGCGCTGACCGCGACGCTCGCCGCGCTCGCCGCCTACAGCCACACCGTGTACTCCTACCGCGGCCGCGAAACCGCCTCGAAGCTCGTGCTGCTCGTCTACATGTTCCCGCAGATCCTCGTCGTGATCCCGCTCTACATCCTGCTCACCCGCGTCGGGCTCATCAACACCCACCAGGGCCTGATCGTCGCGATGATGGCCTTCGAGCTGCCGGTGGCGATCTGGGTGCTGCAGGCCTACTTCGAGACCATTCCGCGCGACCTGCTCGACGCCGCCACCATCGACGGCCTGAGCAAGCTGCGCGCTCTCTGGCACGTCTACGTGCCGGTGTCGCTCCCGGGCCTGGCGGCCTCGGCGGTCATGACCTTTATCGGGGTGTGGAACAACTACCTGCTGCCCAACACGTTCCTGATCAGCGAGAAGCTGCGGACGCTCCCGGTCGTCATCGCGGACTACAACGCGCGCGAGGGCAGCCACACCGGCGAGGTGCTCGCCGCTTCTCTGATCGTGGCGATCCCGTCCTTCCTCTTCGCGCTGTTCGCCCAGAGATACCTGGTCGGCGGGCTCACCGCCGGCGCGACAAAGGGATAGCAGACCCCGGGAGGTTCCCATGCGCCGCAGCATCCTCACGCGCAAGGCGCCGTTCCTGGTCGGCGCCAACTACTGGGCGTCGCACGCGGCGCACCGCATGTGGGAGCGCTGGGACGCGGACGCCGTCGAGCGCGACCTCGCCCTCGCCGAGTCGATCGGCCTCAACAGCCTGCGCACCTTCTTCTGGTCGCCCGAGCTCAACCCGCTGCCGGGCGTGGTGAGCGAGCAGGTGCTCGAGCGCTTCGCCGCCTTTCTCGAGATCGCGCGCAGCCATGGCATCGGGGTCTTCCCGACGTTCTTCGTCGGCCACATGTCCGGCACCGACTGGGACATCCCGTGGAGGCAGGGGCGCGACTTCTGCGCGGACCCCTACATGGTCTACTGGGAAGCCGACCTCGTGCGCAGGGTCGTCGGCCGATTCCGCGGCCACCCCGCGATCTTCGGCTGGATCCTCACCAACGAGCTGCCCAACTACACCGGGTCGCTCGCGCCGGAGACCGCGACGATGTGGACGCGCGCGATGCACCAGGCGGTCAAGGAGGCGGACCCCGAGGCGCTCGTCAGCACGGGCGACGGCGCGCGCTGCGAGGTGCGCGACAACTACGACGGCTTCCGCGTGGAGTGGGTCCGCGACCACGTCGACTGGGTCGGCGTGCACCTCTACAACTACTTCGCGTTCGAGGCGGGCGACTCCGACGAGCTGCGCAAGAGCTACCACATCCCCTGCCGCCTCCGCTACGTCGACGTGGGCAAGCCCGTGCTGCTGGAGGAGTTCGGCCTCTCCGACCTGATCGCCGGCCGCGAGGAGGCGGCGGGCTACTACCGCTCGGTGCTCTGGAGCGCGCTGGCCAACGGCGCCTGCGGCGCCCTCGCGTGGTGCCTCACGGACTTCGACCTGCCCGAAGAGGTGCCGTACTCGTTCCAGCCGCACGAGCTCACCTACGGCGTGGCCAGCGCGCGGCACGAGCTCAAGGGGCAGGGAAGGGTGCTCGCGGAGTTCGCGCGGCTCTCGAAGGAGCTGCGCTTCGACGAGCTGGAGATGGAGGCGCCCGCGGAAGCGATCTGGGTCCCTTACGCCATGTACGAGGACCTGCCGCACCACGGGTTCGACCGCCTGAGGGGGTACCGGGCGCTGGAGCAGGCCTTCACCTTGGCCAAGATGGCAGGCCTCAACCCGGACTTCGTGCGCGGGTTCGGCGAGCTCGCCGGCCGCAGGCTGCTGTTCCTGCCCGCGGGGGCGCGCCTCAAGGCGCCGGAGTGGACGCGGCTCGAGCGATGGGTGCGCGAGGGCGGCTCGATCTTCTACACGTACACGGGCTTCCGCGGCGGCGTGTACGCGCAGAACTTCGAGGCGCTCTTCGGCTGCCGGCAGCGCATCCGCTTCGGGCAGCTCGAGCAGCCGGAGCAGGACCCGGTGCGGCTGCGCGCCGTCGCCGACTGGGGAGGCCTGAAGCGCGGAGAGGAGATCGTGCTGCCGCGCGGCAAGGCGGGCCGGGAGGGCGCGTATCTTCCGCTGGAGCCTGAGGCCGCGCGGGTGCTGGTGGAGGATGACGGCGGCAGGCCGGCGCTGCTCGTGCACGAGCTCGGCGCGGGCCGCGCGTTCCTCTGCGCCTACCCGCTGGAGTACATGCTGCTCAACACGCCCGACGGGAACATGACGACCAACGCGTACCGGCTCTACGCCGCCGCTGCTGCCGCCTCGGGGGTGCGGGTCCGCTTCGCCGGAAAGAACCCGTGGCTCGAGGCGGTCGTGCTCGCGAGCGCTCGCGAGCAGCGTGCTCGTCGTGATCAATCACGTGCACAGGCCGCTCGAGACGACGCTGCTCGATTCGGAAACCGGGGCGCGCATCCCGCTGGACCTCGGCAGCAAGGAGGTGCGGCTCTTCCGCCTCGAAGGCAGGCAGTGGACGCCGCTGCCGCTGGAGCACGGGGCGGGCTGCTAAGCTGACGTCTTCGTCAGCACCCACGCCCAGCGTACTCGCTGGGGTGCTGATCCGGCGCGGGCGGCGGGCGCCGGTGCGTCAGCTTGGCGGCGTCGCCGGCGAGACCAGCTTGACCGGCCGACCGCCGGCGCCGGCCAGAGCTGCCTGACGCCAGTCAGCGGTGACGAAGAGAGACGCGTCGCACAAGCAGCCATCCTCGAACAGGTAGAGCTTGATGAACGCGCTGGTGTCCAGGTAGATCATCCGCGTCCGGCCCGCTGCTCGCGGACGATGTCCGAGCCCCTGCGACCCGTCGTTCCTGTAGGCGCTGCGCCAGATGGTCGGGCCACCGCAGACCTGCCGTGGAGCCGCCGGGACGATATGGGCTGCCACCTTTCCTCGGTTCAGGACCTCAAAGGTCTCCCCAGCCTTCACCTGCTCCTCGATTCTGGCCCAGTTCGCCTTTAACTCCTTGACTGTTATGGTCTTCATACATTTCGTCAACTTTCACTTAGGCTGCAATTCGCAACGGTTGCTCCTCGTCGGAAATGTGAACTATCGACGTGACGCCTGCCTCCGCTCCAGCACGCGCACGCCGAAGGGCTCGATCACGAGGTCGCCGGCGACCGCCTGCCGCGCGAGCAGGTCGACGTGCTCGTCCGCGCAGGGCGACGACGCGCGCCTCGGCTGTCGGGTTCATCAGGAACAGCACGTCCCGCGACCCGTCGGTCCTGCGGAACACGTGGAGCGCGCGCGGCGCCGCCAGCACCGGCTGCACGCCCGCGGCCTGCATGACGCCCGCGAGGAAGCCCGTGTAGAAGGCGGGCTCCGGCGCCGTGCCGACGTACTAGGCGCGCCCGCGGGCGCCTTCGCTCACCGTGACCGCCGGCTTGTGCCTGTACCAGCCGCTGCCGTAGCGGCCGAGCACGCGGGCGCCGCCCACACGCAGCATGTCGATCCACATCGACGCGCCGTACGACGTGCCGTCGTCCATCAGCGAGCGTCGCGCCCTTGTCCGGCGCGCAGCGCCTGCGACTCCTCGATCTCGACGCCGAGCATCTCGGCGATCTCGCGCGGCAGCCCCGACGGGAAACAGGTTCGCGTCCTCGTCCTTGGCGCACGAGCGGAACGTGAGCACGAGGTGGCCGCCGCCCCTGACGTAGGAGACCAGGTTCTCGATCGCCTTGGGGTCCGCGAGATACAGCAGCGGCGCGATCACGACCCTGTAGGCGCCCAGCGGCTGATGGGCGCTGACCACGTCCACCCCGACGTGCTGCCGCTCCAGCTCGCCGTGGAAGAGCAGGAAGTAGTCGCGGTACTTCAGGTCGGGGTGCGGGTAGAAGTAGTCGAGCGCCCAGCGGCTCTCGTAGGACAGCAGCATCGCGACCTGGTTCTCGACCTTCGTCCCATCGAGCGCGTCCGCGAGCCGGCCGAGCTCGACGCCGGTGAGCCCGATCTCCTCGGAGACGCGGTTCGGCGTGGCGTCGTGGTTGAGGACGCCGCGGTGCAGCTGCTCCGCGCCGAACGGGCTCGGCCTCCAGCGGAAGTAGAGCACCGCCTCCGCGCCGTGGGCCACCGACTCGTAGGTCCACAGGCGCGTCTCCCCGGGCTCGGGGTTGAGGAATCCCGCATGGGTGTGCACGTGTCCCGCGGTGCGCACCTTGTTCTCCGGCGTGCCGGCCTTCTGCTCGACCACCCAGAAGCTCCGGCCCTTCATCCCGCGCACGATGTCCAGGTCCACCGTGTTGTAGGAGAGCGGCGGGTAGAAGTTGACCGACGCGACGTCGAGCGCCCTCGCCATGCGGTAGTAGTTGGTGTGGTAGCGGGTCATGCTCTGCAGGTTGGTGGTCACCTGCTGCCGCGGCGCGAGGCGCTTGAAGAGCGCCGTCTGCTCTCTGACCCACTCCTCCGTCGTCGCCGAGGTGAACCTGCGGTAGTCCTGCTGCAGCCCGGGGTTGTGCGGGAAGTGGTTGCTGCGCGACGGCACCCGCACCTGGTCCCAGCCCGAGAGCTCCAGGCTCCAGAACACCAGGCCCCAGCGCCGGTTGATCTCTTCGACGCTGCCGTACTTCTCCTGAAGGTACTTGATGAAGGCAGCCCGGCAGTTGTCGCAGTAGCAGACCGAGGCATCGCCCAGCTCGTTGTCCAGGTGCCACGAGACCACGGTCGGCGCTCTCGGCGTAGCGGCGGGCCATCTGCTCCGACAGCGCGAGCGCGCGCTCGCGCAGGCGCGGGTGGTTCAGGCAGACGGTGTAGCGGGTGCCGAACTGCTCGCGGTGGCCCTCGTAGGCCTGGATGGCGATCGTCGGGTCCTTCTCCATGAGCCAGGCCGGGATGTTGCGCACCGGCACGCCGAGCATCACCTGCATCTCGGACTTCTCGCAGAGCGCGAAGAAGCGGTCGAGCCACGCGAAGTCGTAGCGGCCTTCGGCCGGCTCGAGCCGGCACCAGGCGAACTCGGCGACCCGGACCATGTTGAAGGCGTGCTGCCTCATCATCGCGAGGTCGACCCGCCATCGCTCCTCCGGCCAGTGCTCGGGATAGTAGTCGACGCCGAAGTACATGCACCGTCCTCCCCGACGCCGAGTATGGACTTTCCGACCCTTGTCGCTCAAGGAGCTTCAAGGAGCGGGCGTGATTCCCTAGACCGCGGCCGCCGGTGTATCGTGGCTCATGAGCCAGAACCAGCGAGTGCGCGTCGCGCTCGTGGGCGCGGGCAAGCGCTCCGCCTACATGTACGCTCCGCTGCTCCGGGGCCTCTCGAAGCACGTGGAGCTGGTCTCCGTCTGGAACCGCAGCCCCGAGCCTGCCCGCAGGGTGGGCGAGAAGCTCGGCATCCCGTGGTACACCGACCTCTCGCGCCTGGTGCGCGAGACTTCGCCCGCGATCGGCGTGGTCGCGGTCACCCACGCCTCCAACGGGCAGGTCGGCCTGCTCGCGGTCGAGCACGGCCTGAACGTGCTGCTCGAGACGCCGATCGCGCCGAAGCTCGCCGAGGCCGACGCCATCATCGCGTCGGCCCGCAGGCAGAAGCTCAAGATCGAAGTCTCGGAGCAGTTCCACCGCAGGCCGCTCGAGCAGATCAAGCTGGCGCTGATACGCGCGGGCGTCTTTGGCCGCGTCTACTCCTCGTTCAACGACTTCTCGGGCCACGGCTACCACGGCGTGAGCGTGATGCGCAGCTACCTCGGCTTCGACGCGAAGCCCGTGCGGGTCGTCGGGTCGGTGCACGGCTACGACCTCGCCCCGCACTGGTCGCTCATCGCCGGGACGAACGGGCCGCGCAAGGAGACGCAGGAGCACGGGATGGTCGAGTTCGAAGGCGGCCGCCTCGGCATCTTCCACTGGACCAGCGTGGGCTACGACTCAGCGCTCCGTTGGTGGCGCAGCAGCCGCTTCCTCGCGGAAAAGGGCATGGGGATCAGCGTCGGCTTACGGGCTCGACTTCGAGGAGAAGCTCTCGATCCTCACCCCCGACGGCGAGCAGCCGCAGTTCATCACGCTCGATCGCGTCTGGGAGCGCGTGCGACGGCGGCGCGCTGGTCTCGATCCGCGCCACACGGCGGGCGGGAAGCTCTTCGAGTGGAAGAACCCCTTCTGCACCGAGGAGAAGGGCTCGAACCCCCAGTGGCACGACGACGAGATCGGCGTGGCCGGCTGCATCATGAGCCTCGTGGACGCGGTGCGCAGCGGCGGCGAGCCCACCTACGGCGCCGGCCCAGGGAAGGCTCGACCAGGAGATCATCCTCGCGATCCGCAAGTCTTCGGAGCTGGGCGGAAAGCCGGTGGACCTTCCGATGGCGGCGGACTGAGTCACTGCTCTTTCGCTCCGGCCAAGCGGTGCGGCGCCGCTGGCAGGTCGGCTTACTTCGGCTCGAGCAAGCCGCTCACCGCCAGGTCGTAGCTCGGTCTCGTCCCATCCCACGCCGGGAAGTTGACTTCAGGACCAAGGTCAAGGTCGCGCTCATCAGCCCAATCGCGCATCCAGGCGAGGGCGTCGTCCACCGGCTGCGAGTGCGGATTCTGCGCCAGCGGTATGCCGGAGGGCGAGTGGAAGATCCAGGCGCCATCCGCGCCTCGGCTGATGCTCCAGCCTCCCTCGTGGAGCAGTCTATGGTGGCGAGGGCAGGCCAGCAGGGTATTCTCGAGGCTGGTCTCTCCCCCATGCAGCCAGTGCTTGACGTGGTGGCCGTGCAGGAACCTGGTGTGGGTGCACCCGGGAAAGGCGCAGCCGCGGTCCCTCAGCATCAAGGCCCGGCGGAGGGCGGGGGGAATGCTGCGGGTGCGGCGGCCGATGTTCAGACTCTCCCCCTCCCCACCCACCGCCACCAGACCGCAATCGCAAGCGACTCGTCGAAACGCTTCCGGGGAAACACGGGTTCCGTCCTCCAGCGTCGCCGACCACTCGCCGTCGGCACCGAGCACCTCCTGCTCCAGATGAATCATGACCTGGAAGCGCTCCCCTCCGGTTCCCGTCACCTGATGGCCGGCCAGGAACGACTCGGCGACTTCGACCGCGCCATCCGCCCGGGATGGCCACGGCGCTTCCGCGGAAGCGCCACCAGGGGCCGGTCCCTCGGGCACCTCGGCCTGCTCGGCGTGCACCTCCCGGGCTCGCTCGATGGCGCGCATCACCAGGTCCGCCTCGTCGGGCTCCAGCACCAGCTCCAGCTTGACCATTCCCCCCGGCAGCAATCGCCGATATACGGACCGCTCCTCCGGCAGCGGCGCAGTCTCCGGGTCCACAGCCGCTCGATAGCCCCGGCACAATCGCTCGAGCTGCGCCCCGGTTGCCACCAGCGCCAGCTCCAACAGCTTGCCCTCGTTCTGCGGGGTTGCCACTCGCGTGAGGGCTCGGACCTTGGCGTAGGAAAGGGTGGCCGAGCGGAAGGCCTCGTCGATCGCGGGCAGCTTGCCCAGAGCGCGCGCTACCCGCACCTTTTCCCGCGCCGTGGCCCCATCCCATCCGAGCCGCCAGGCCAGCCAGTGCGCGCAGGAAAGGGCGCCCTGGTCGCACCAGCCGCCGGAGTCGTCGAACTGCCTGATGCACTCCAGCAGGCGATGAGCGGCCGCATCGAGGTGCGCCGACAGGCTGGCGATCTCCTCGCCGAGTTCCTCTTTAGGGGTCATACTGATACTATACATATGTTCAGTATCAGATGCAAGAGGTATCCCGGGTTCCTCGGCCACGATCGAGAAGCAAGAGCGCGTGGAAGCCCGACGCTCCGTGTCGCCCCAGGCCCGAATCGTTGCCTGAGTGTCCCGACAAGCTGTAGTCAGCCGGCGTCACCAACACGTTTCGGAGATATGACGGTGCGTCAAGAAGAGGCGACACGCCTCCAAAGGCTGGAAGTCCGCTCACATCGGGAAACCGATGGCGGCGGACTGAGTCGTCAGTCGGCGCCCCCTGCCACACTCGGGCGGTCGGACCCCGTGATCCGCACAGAGCGGAGCATCGCTTTCCACTGACGCCAGACAGCACGAAGGTCTTGTTCGCTCGACACGTCGAGCTCGACAAACAGCAGATCCTCGCCCGCGGCAACAGCGAGGGCGCGCCAGCACCGGCTGGCGCGGAGCGGTGCGGCGAGCACCAGGGCCGGCCTGTCGGCGATGGTGTCGGTCTCCAGCCGCGCCTGCCCGGACCAGTCCAGCCCGAGGCAGTCAGCCGCCTCAGCCAGCGTGGCCGCCGGATCGGCTCTCGGCCACCCTGCGGAGACCACCGCGTCCTCGCTGCCGTCGGCAGCGCCTGGCTCGGCGTACGGCGGGCGCCAGAGCAGCACGGACGCGCGCGGGCCGCCGGCGCCGTCGGGTTTCACGGCTGCCAGCGCGTGAGGCAGCGCGAAGCGGTGCCATCCGCGCGGCACCCGCATCGAGAGCCCTGCCTCCTGGCTGCACAGGATGCCGGCCCGGTCCGGGTTGAGCTGCCCGGGCAGCAGCACGAGGCAGGCGAGGCACAACGCGCCCGCCTTTGCGCCCAGCAGAGCGCCATCGCTGAGCCGCCCCGCGCGTGGCGCGGGCGGCGTCGGGTCATCCCGCCGCAGGGAGCAGGCTTCCGCAGCCGGGACCAGTCCTCGTCCGAACGGCATACACGCCTCCTCGCACTGTCGCTGACAGGTTAGGCGCGCGCCGTCCCGGGATCGTGTCCGTAGACGTTACAGAAAGCGTTTCACGCGGTTCCGGGCGTCATCCGCTCGTCGAGCAGCCTCTCGATCAGCGACCAGAGGCGCTGCGAATCCTCCGGCGTCACACGGCGGCTGCGGAGCTCGAGCACGCGCCGCCCCGCCAGGAAAGCGCCTGTGACGGCGGCGAGGGAGGGGTCCGCGGCGGCTCGCACCGCCGAAGCGGAGCCCGCCTTGAGAAAGGGCTGGACGAGCCGCACGGGGACGCGCAGGGGCCACGGCAGCCCGCGATCGAGCCGCGAGCGCACGAGCCCCGGGTAGAACGCGTTGACCGCGATGCCGCGTCCCTGGAGCTTCCGCGCGAGCTCCGCGCAGTAGAGGACGCGGGCGAGCATCGCCTGCAGCGCCGTCGAGAGCGGGGCGAACCGCGCCGCGCGGTAGGGGAGGTCGTCGAGATCGAGCCTGGCGTGCGCGAGCGTCGCCAGGCCGCCGCACGCCGCGGTGATCCGCGCGGGCGCGCTGCGCTCGAGCAGGGGCAGCATCAGCCGGGTCAGGAGGGCCGGCCCGAGAACGTTGACCGCGAACGTGAGCTCGTAGCCGTCGGCGCTCATCTGCCGGTTCCAGCAGAGGATGCCCGCGGCGTGCGCGAGGACGTCGAGGCGGTCCCACCGCGCGCCGAAATCCGCGGCGGCGCGGCCGATGGAGCGCAGGTCCGCGAGGTCGCCGACGACCACCTCGACCGCGTGGCCGGACGACGCGGTCATTTCCACGGCGGCGGCGCGGCCGCGCTCCCGGTCCCGCGCGAGGATGACGACGCGGGCGCCGAGCTTCGAGAGCCCGCCCGCCATCGCGCGTCCGACGCCGGAGGTGCCTCCTGTGACGAGGCACACCCGCCCCGACATGTCCGGGCGGCGCTCCACAGCGGGCCCGAGTGCCGTCATGCCCGAAAACCTACAGACGAAAGAAGAAGGCCGTCAAACCGCCGGAAGATCACCACCCTGCGCGCTTGCCGTCGTCGGAACCCTTGGCGGAAGGCCGCGACCGTCGCGTCACACGGACCGAGCGGATCATCGACTTCCACAGCGGCCACACCGCGCGGAGATCAGCCTCGCTCGACGCGAAGAGGTGGAGCGACACGAGATCTTCGCCCAACGCGACCACAAGCGCACTCCGCGACTTCCCGGAGGGCGCCTGCGCAGTGAGCATGAGGGCCGGCCTGCCGTCGAGTGTCATGGTGTCGACCGGGCCCGTGCAGTCCCCGAACCCCAGCCAGGCCGCTTGCTCGCTCAGTGCGGCGAAAAGGTCCGGCTGCACTCCGTGCGCGGAGAGACTCCTTCCGGACTCGAACGCGACGGCGCCTATCTCGGGCCACGAAAAGCGCCACAGCGTCACGCACGCGGACAGGCGGCCGTCGCTCTTGAAGGCTCCCATGGCCAATCCTTTGGGGAGCCGGCAGTCTTCCCACCCCGGTGGGCAGCTGATGGACAGGCCGAGGGTCTGATTGCGCAGGACGCGGGGCAGCGGGAGCCCCAGGTATGACGCGAGCAGCGCGAGCGCCGCGGCCGTGAGCGCGGCCGCCTTGGCCGCCAGCAGGGCGCCGTCACCGAGTCGGCTCGTGCCCGGCTTCGGCTCCACCTCCGGTTGCAGGCGCAAGGAACAGACCTGCAGTCCGACTGTCATCGCCTTGAGCCCCACGCTGCGCCTCCTCCGGCGTCCCCACCGGCGACCCAAGCCTAGGCGTCCGCCGTTGCGCCAGCGTTGCCGCAGGCGTTTCGGAATGCGCTGCGCGGCACTTTCGCGTAGAATGAAGGAGCAACATATTCAAGGCCGCAGCCGTCTTCGCAGCCGAAACGCTCGACCATTGGCCGCGGCCGGTTCGTCACCCGAACCGACCGTATCATCGCTTTCCAACAACGCCAGACCGCCCGGAGATCCGCCTCGCTCGCCGCACGCAGGTCGAGAAAGAGCAGGTCTTCGCCGGCAGCCACCGCGATCGCGCGCCATGGCTCGGTCGAGTAGCGGGGCGCGACAAGCACCAGGGCAGGCCTCCCGCCGACGACGGCGCCTTCCATGTGCGCCCTCCCCGTTGCGTCTGGGAACCCCAGGCAAGCCGCCACCTCGGCCGCGGCTTGTACGAGATCCGTCGGCAGCTGACGTGCGGGGACCGGCGTTCCGGGCGTCTCGCGGGCGCTGTCGAACTCACACCACGAAAAACGCCACACCGTGACCGACGCATTGAATCGGCCGTCGCGCTTGAAAGCCACCACGCCCTGCTCAAACCGATCGTAGCCGGTCCACCCCGCCGGAAGCCGCATAGAGACGCCGCGCGCGTGGTTGTGGACGCGCCTCACCAGCGGCGGGCTCAGGTGGGCGGCGAGCAGCGCGAGCGCGCCGCAGCAGAGGACCCCGACCTTCGCCGCGAGCAGCGCCCCATCGCCGAGCCGCCTCGTGGACGGCGGCGCCGCCGCTGCGCCTCCTTGCACGGTGCTCACGCGCAACTCGACAACCTGGCCGCGCATCTGCACCTCCTCGCATCCGGTGTCCCCACCGGCGACCCAAGGATAGGCGTCCGCCGTTGCGCCGGCGTTGCCGCCGCGTTTCGGAATGCGTTTCACCGCGTTTTCGCGTAGAATGAAGGGGCATCATATTGAAGGCCGCCGCCGCGCACCCCGGCCCCGCGCGGCGGCCCGGAGGCGAGCCGCGTGGCCACGCTCTCGCTGCAGCTGCTCGGGCCGCCGAGGTTCGAGCGGGACGGCGCCTCGATCCGCATGCCGAGGCGCAAGGTGCTCGCGCTGCTCGCATACCTCGCCGTGACCGGCGAGCCCCGCGACCGCGACGCGCTGGCGGAGCTGCTCTACCCCGGGCTGGGGCGCGAGCGTTCCGGCGCGGACTTCCGCCACACGCTGTCGTTCCTGCTGCGCGCCATCGGCGAGGGCTGGCTCGAGATCGACCGCGGCGGTGTGGCCCTGCCGGACCGGCGCGGGCTCGCCGTCGACGTGCGGCGCTTCCGCACGCTGGCCGCGGGCGACGAGCCCGCGCTCACGGAGGCGGCACGGCTGTACCGCGGTGACCTTCTTTCAGGCTTCTTCCTCAGGGACAGCCCGGCCTTCGAGGACTGGCAGCTCTTCGAACGGGAGACGCTGCGCAAGCGGTACGCGTCAGTGCTCGAGCGGCTCGTCCGCCTGCAGGAGGGGAGCGGGAGGCCTGAGGCCGCCGTCGAGTACGCGCGCAGCGCGCTCGCCCTCGACCCGATCGACGAAGCGGCCCACCGGCTCCTGATGCGCCTCTACTGCGGCACGGGACAGAGAGCGGCGGCGCTTCGGCAGTACGAGGTGTGCCGCGCGGTCCTCGCGAAGGAGCTCGGCGAGCAGCCTGACGAGCGGACCGAGGCGCTGCGCGAGGCGATCCAGCGGCGTCGCGCGGCCGGCGGAGGGCCGGCGCCCGCGCGCGAGCCGCGGCCGGCGGCGGCGCGCGAGCCGTCGCCGCGCCCCGCCACCCTTCCCGCGGGGCCCGCGGCTCTCGTGGGCAGGGAGAAGGAGCTCGCGGAGGTCCTCGACCTCATCGGCCGCGGGGACGGGCGCGTGCTGACGCTGACCGGCCCCGGCGGCACGGGCAAGACGGCGCTGGCGGTGAAGGCGGCCGAGGACCTCGCCGGCCGGTTTCCCGACGGCGTCTTCTTCGTCGACCTGTCCGCGCTCGAGGAGCCCGCCCAGGTGGTGCCCGCGATCGCCGCGACGCTGGACGTGAGGGAATCGCGCGGCCAGGCCGTGCCGCTCTTCGACCTGCTGGCCGCGACCCTCGGCCGCAGGAAGGTGCTGCTGGTGCTCGACAACTTCGAGCACGTGGCAGAGGCTGCCGGCCGGGTCGCCGCGCTCGCGGCTGCCTGCCCCGGCCTCGAGGCGCTGGTGACCAGCCGCGAGTCGCTGCACATCCGGGACGCGAGGGAGTACCCCGTGCCCCCGCTGCGCGTCCCCGATCCGGCGGCGTCGCGCTCAGCGGACCACCTGGCCGGCTATGCGGCCGTGCGGCTGCTGGTGGAACGGGCCGTGACGGCGAGGCCCGACTTCACGCTGACCGACTCCAACGCGGCGGCGGTGGAGGAGATCTGCGCCGGGCTCGACGGCCTTCCCCTCGCGATCGAGCTGGCAGCTTCGCGGCTGCGGGTCCTCTCGCCCCAGGACCTGGCGAGCCGCCTTTCCGATCGCCTCCGGCTGCTCGGCGCGGGGCCCCCCGATCTGCCGGCGCGGCAGCGCACGCTGCGCGGCGCCATCGAGTGGAGCTACGACCTCCTCGACGGGAGCGAGAAGCGGCTGTTCGCCCGTCTCGCCGTGTTCGCGGGCGGCTTCGCGCCGCGGGCCGCCGAAGAGGTGTGCGGCGACGCGGGCGGCGCCGACGTCCTGGAGGGGCTCGTCTCCCTCGCCGAGAAGAACCTCCTTCGGCGCGAGGAGGCATCGGGCGAAAGCCGCCTGCGAATGCTCGAGACGATCGGGGAATATGCCCGCCTGCGGCTGCGGGAAAGCGGCGAAGCGGCGGCCGTCGCCGACCGGCACGCCGCGTACTACCTGCGCCTGGCCGAGACCGGCGAGGCGGGGCTGGACGGGCCCGAGCATGCCGTGTGGCTCGCGCGCCTCGAGGTCGAGAACGCCAACCTGCGGGCCGCGGTGGAGCGGTTCCTGGCAGCGGGGCGCGGAGAAGATGCGCTGAGACTCGCGGCCGCGCTCAGGTGGTACTGGTATCGCGGCGGCCGGTTCAGCGAAGGGCGCGGCATCCTCGAGCGGTCGCTGGAGCAGCCGGCAGCTCCGTCGCGCGCGCACGCGCGGGCGCTCGACGCTCTCGGCTGGATCGCCTTTGTCCAGGGCGACTGGACCCGGGCGCGGGCCCTCTACGAACGGAGCCTCGCCGAGGCGCGCGAGCTCTCGCAGCGAAGCGTCGAGGCGTCGGCGCTGGCCTACCTCGGAGTCGTCGAGCGCTGGCTCGGCGAGCGCACCGCGGGCACCGCGCACGGCAAGCAGGCGGTGGCGGTCGCGCGGGAGGTCGGCGATCCCGTGTGCCTCGCGCGCGCGCTCATCTCGGCGTACGCCACCACGGGAGGCCGCTTCGAAGGCCGCTCGCCGCGCGCCGAGCTCGAGGAGGCGGCGCGGATCTCGCGCGAGGCGGGCTTCAGGTGGGGCGAGGCGCATGCGCTCAACGGGCTCGGCGATCTCCTGCGCGAGACAGGCGATCACCGGGGTGCGCGCCCCGTCTATGAGGCGGCGCTCGCGGGGTTCCGCGAGGTCGAGGACCCGTGGATGGTCGCCTGGACGCTCGAAGGGCTGGGGTCCGCGGCGCTCCGGGGCCGCGACTTCCGGCGCGCCGAGGCGAACATGAAGGAGGCGCTCTCCCTCTTCTCGCTCCTCGGCGACCGGGCAAGCTCGGTCTACATGGTCGGCCGGCTCGCGCTCGCCGCGCGCGGGGCCGGCCGCGACGCGCGCGCCGCGCGCCTGATGGCGGCGTCGTCGGCCCTCGGCGAAGCGGCGCTCGGCCCCGAGGCCGCGCGCCGAGGCGGAGCCGTGACGGCGGCCGCCTCCGCCCGCTACCGGGCCCGCTTCGCCGCCGAGTGGGCCCGCGGGCTCACGATGACGCTCGACAACGCGATCGCCTACGCCCTGCGCGGCGGCGCCGGCGGCGGAGCGAGGCGGCCCCGCCCTGCTGCCGGGCCGCCCCGCGCCCGCTGATGCCCGGCGTGCCGGGCTTTCCTACTTGGTGGCCGAAAAGTCGCGGTAGATCTTCCAGGACCCGTCGGGCTGCCGCCTGAGGACCGTCAGGTACCTGCCGTCGACGACGATCATGGGGCCGCCGGCCTTGGGCCCCTGCCTGCTCCCGTACGGCCCGAGCGCGTAGGCGAGGTCGCCGGACACGAAGATCTCCTCGATCTTGATCCACATGTTCATGGTGGTGGCTGCGAAGCCGGCGCGGACCCTCTTCTCCACCCCCGCCATGTCGAACACGCTCAGGTCCCCCTTGTACGCGATCCCCTCGCGATCCCAGAGCGAAAGGCGCAGCTCCGGGTCGCTGCGGGTGCCGGCGAGCGCATAGTCCTCCATGATCTTCGCGATCGCATCGCAGTCCGCCCTGGGTCCGATCATCCGCGTCTGAGCCGTCGCCGCCGCGGCCGCGATCAGCGTAAACGCAAGCAGAGACACAAGCACGACGCTCCTCTTCATTTCCTTCCTCCCCCGCCTATTTCGGCGGCACGTTCGAATTGAAGCAGTCTATGTACAGCTTCCAGGTGCCGTCAGGCTGGCGCTTGAGGATGTCGAGCCACTTGCCGTCCACGTTGGTCACCGGCCCTCCCGCCTTGGGCATGATCGTCTGTACGTAGGTCCCCTTCGCATATCCCCAGTCACCTGCTGCCGTCGCCTCTTCGACCTTGATCGTCATGGCCATCGTCATCGTCGGCCACCGGCTGCGGACGCGCTCCTCGATGGCCTTCTTGCCGACGACCGACTGCCCGTCCGGCCTCATCTGGATGCCGTTCTCGTCCCAGTTGGTGAGCCAGCGGTCCTGGTCGCCGGAAGTCACCGAGCCCGCGTACTTCGCGTAGATTTCCTCGGCTGCCGCCCTGAAACCATCCGCGTCCGCCGCCTTGACTGTCGCGCAGCCGCACAGCAGCAGCCCTGCCGCGGTGGCGAGCCCCAACACGAGCACGAGCCTTCTCATTGCTTCCTCCTCGTCCTCTGACTTTGCCCCAGCCTACGCGACGACCGTGACGGGATCGTCCCTCCGGGCGTTCCACGCAGCGTTACAAAGCTGTTTTTGCGCTTTTTCGCGGAGGGAAAGTCGGA
Source organism: uncultured Spirochaetota bacterium (assembly GCA_963734495.1). GTDB lineage: Bacteria > Spirochaetota > Spirochaetia > SZUA-6 > CAVTHK01 > CAVTHK01. The sequence continues at coordinate 531,156 of CAVTHK010000013.1, read as the reverse complement.
TAGAGTAAATGAAGAAGGCTGCGGCGCCGCCGCTCGCGACCCCCCGGTCGCCAGCCGCGACGGGGCGAGGCCGCTGCCGCGGCCTTCGGGACAAGAAGTGCCGGCTCTCTCGGTGCTCGTCCTCGGACCACCGCGCTTCGAGCTGAAGGGCGCGCCGCTGCGCCTGCAGAGGCGGAAGGTCGCGGCTCTCCTCGCCTACCTCGCCGTCACGGCCCGGCCCCACGGCCGGGAGGCGCTCACGGCGCTGCTGTTCCCCGAGCAGCCCGCGGAGCGCGCCCGGGCGGACTTCCGCCAGACGCTGTCGTTCCTCAAGGGCCTCGTCGGCGACGAGTGGCTCAACGCGGATCGCGCCGACGTGGCGCTCAGCCCGCGGCGCGGGCTCCTGGTTGACGTGCACGAGTTCCGGCGGCTGGCCCGCTGCGACGGCCAAGCGCCGGACGCGGCGTCGCACGCAGGCGAGGCGCTCGCCCGGGCCGCCGATCTGTACCGGGGCGACTTTCTCTCGGAGTTCCGCCTCAGGGACAGCCCGCCCTTCGAAGAGTGGCAGTTCTTCGAGCAGGAGCGCCTCCGCCGCGAATACGGAGAGGTCCTCGCGCGGCTCGTCGACGCCTGCGGCAGCTCGGGGCAGCTCGATCGCGCCATCGAGAATGCCCGCCGCTGGCTGGCCCTCGACCCGCTCGACGAGCGCGTGCACTGCAGCCTCATGCGGCTCTACGGCAGGGCGGGGCGGCGGGCGGCGGCGCTCAGGCAGTACGAGCAGTGTCGATCGATCCTGGCGCGCGAGCTGAACGAGGAGCCGTCGGCCGAGACGGAGCGCCTCGCCGACGCGATCCGCGGCGCCCATGGCGCGGAGCTCGCCGCCGGCCTGCAGAGCGCGGCCCCCGCGCGAGGCGTCCCCTCGCGCGCCCCGGCACGCGCCTCGCCGCGCTCGACGCCGCCCGTCCCGGCCGCGCCGCCGCCGCCGAACAACCTGCCCGAGCCGGCGACGCAGCTCGTCGGCCGCGAGAAGGAGCTGGCGCACCTGCGCGAGCTGCTCGCCCTCGGCGACACCCGGATCCTCACGCTCACGGGCCCCGGAGGCACCGGCAAGACGCGCCTCGCGGTCGAGGCCGCCAGGGAGGCGGCGGGAAGATTCGGCGAGGGTACCTTCTTCATTGATCTGGCTCCCCTCCGCGAGCCGGCCGAAGTCGTGCCGGCCATCGCCGCGGCCCTCGGGGTCCGCCGGCCTGTCGGCGCGGCGCGGCCGGTGGACGCCATGCTCGCGGATCACCTGAGGCGGCGCAGGGTCCTGCTGCTCCTCGACAACTTCGAGCACGTGGCGGCCGCGAGCGCGCAGGTCGAGCAGCTGCTCGCCTCTGCGCTTCACGCGAGGGCGATCGTCACGAGCCGCCGGTCCCTCCATCTTGCGGCCGCGAAGGAGTTCCCGGTGCCGCCGCTCTCCGTGGAGCAGGCGGCCGCCGGGGCGGACGCCCTGCAGGTCACCCGCTGCGAGAGCGTGCGCCTGCTCGCCGAGCGCGCTGCCACGGCGCGGCCGGACTTTGTCGTGACCGCGGAGAATGCGGCCGCCCTGGGCGAGATCTGCGCGCGGCTCGACGGGCTTCCGCTGGCGATCGAGCTGGCGGCCCCGAGGCTGCGGCTCCTCACGCCGCAGGACCTCGCCCGAAGGCTCGCCGACTGCCTGGACCTCGCCGCCGGGCCGCTGCCCGGCGCGCCCGCGCGGCAGCAAACGCTGCGCCGCACGCTGGACTGGAGCTACGACCTGCTCGACGACGGTGAGAAGAAGCTGTTCGCGCGGTTTGCCGTGTTCGCGGGCGGCGCCTCGGTCGACGCGGCCGAGCGGGTCTGCCGCGGCGGCCCCGAGGACGCCGACGTTCTCGCTGGGCTCTCCTCGCTCGCGGACCACAGCCTGTTGCACCGCGACGAATCCGGCGGCGAGACGCGGTTGCGGATGCTCGAGACGATCCTCGAGTACGCCCGCGAGCGCCTGGAGGCGGGCGGCGAGGCGGAGACGGCCGGCGCCCGGCACGCCGCCTTCTTCCTGAGCCTCGTCGAGCAGGCCGAGCCGCAGCTCCACGGCCCCGAGCAGATGCGCTGGGTCGCCCGCCTCGTGCAGGAAGAGCACAACTGCGGCCGGGCGATGTCCTGGCTCCTCCGCCGCGGGAAGGCGACCGAAGCCCTGCGCCTGGCCGTGGCGCTGCGCTGGTTCCACCACAGGCGCGGCGACTTCGAACTGGGCGCGCGCTGGCTCGAGGAGGCCCTGGCGCTGCCGCAGAGCGCTTCGCTCGGCGAGGAGCGCGCCCGCGCGCTGGACGCGCTGGGCTGGCTGGTCTTTGTTCAGGGCGACTGGGCACGGGCCCACGCGCTCTACGCCGAGGGCCTGGCGCTCGCGCGCAGGCTCGGCGCGCGCGGCGTGGAGGCCGCGCTGCTCGCGGACCTCGGCGTGGCGGAGCGGTGGCTCGGCAGCGACGACGAGGGCACGCGGCTCTGCGAGGAGGCGGTGGCCATCGCCCGCGAGATCGGCGGCCCGGCGCGCCTGGCGACCTCGCTCATCTGGGCCTACGGCACCACGGGCGGCAGGCCGGTCGGCCGCAGCCCGCGGGAGGGGCTCGAGGAGGCGGTGCGCATCTCGCAGCGGTGCGGCGACCTCTGGGGTACCGCGCATGCTCTCAATAGCCTCGGCGACTTCCTGCGCGAGGCGGGCGAGCACGCCGAGGCCTGCTCGCGCTACGAGGGCGCGCTGCGGGCGTTCCAGGAGCTCGGCGACCGGTGGATGACTGCGTGGACGTTCGAAGGGCTGGGCCGCGCCCTCTTCCTGGGAGGCGAGACGAAGCGCGGGGCGGCTCACTTGCGCGAAAGCCTCTCGCTCTTCGTGAGACTCGGCGACCGCGGCGGCGCGGTCCACGTCCTCGGGAGGCTGGGCATGGTCGCCCGCGCCCTGGGGAGGCACGCGATCGCGGCGAGACTGCTCGGCGCTTTCAAGGCGCTGCGCGACGCCGCGGTGGGCGGCGACGTGAGCACGCGCAGCGACTGCGACCCGGACGAGAAAGAGGCGTTCGCGCAGTACCAGGCTGACGACGCGTGGCACCGCGGGCTCGAGACGTCGTACGAGGAGGCCGTCGACGTCGCACTCGCTGAAGGCGCCGCCGCGCCGTCGCGGCGTCGCTCCCCGTCGGCGTCGCCGCGGCGGCGCCCCTCAGGCGGCCGGGCGCCGCATCCGAAGCCCACCTGAGCCCCTGTTTCCGGGGGTGAGGGCTCACCGCCATCAGTTCCTCCGGAAAACCCGAATGCAAGGGACGGAATTTCCGGTTTTTCTGAATGAGGAGGCACCCTCAGCTGTTCCCCACGTCAACGCGCGCAGTGTTGCCGAGGCCCGCTCCGCCGTGCCAAGATCGCCCCGTGGACCAGCGAAAGGGGCGTCGATGACCGACAAGGAGCGCTTTCATGCGGCGATGGGCTTCGAGCCGGCGGACCGGGTGCCGTTCTGGGAGCAGGGCTTCTGGGGCGGCACGATCGAGCGCTGGTACTCCGAAGGCATGCCGCGCCGCCACGGCGTCCAGGGCGACCCCGCGTGGGGCGATACGGTGCGCGGGCCCGCCACGCCGATCGCGCCGGGCGACCGCTTCTGCCTGGACGCGCTCGAGGCGTCCGGCCTGGACAAGCCGACGCTCCGCGTCCCGGTGCAGCTCTACCTCTGGCCGCCCTTCGAGGAGAAGATCCTCGAGGACCGCGGCGACCAGGTGGTGATCCGCGACGACACCGGCATCGTGAAGCTCATGCCCAGGGCGCGCAACAGCATCCCGCACTACCTGTCGTGGCCCGTCTCGACGATGGAGGACCTCGAGCGCGTCGCGGCCGAGCGGCTCGATCCCGACGCGCCCGGCCGCTTCCCTCCCGACTGGGAATCGGCGGTCGCCGAGCTCAACGCCTACGACGGGGTCGTGGCCTTTGGCGGCTACCCCTGCGGGTTCTTCGGCGCCCCGCGCTTTCTCATGGGCGAGGTCGAGCTCATGGTCGCGTTCATCGAGAGGCCCGAGCTGGTGCGCGCGCTCATCGACCGGCTCGGCGCGCTCTGGGTCGCGCTGTACGACCGGGTGCTGTCCCGGGTCAAGGTCGACTGCGTCCACATCTGGGAGGACATGTCGTACAAGAACGGGCCGCTGATCAGCCCCGAGATGTTCCGTGAGTTCCTCCTGCCCGCCTACCGCCGCGTCACCGAGGTCGCGCGCAGTCACGGCGTCAAGGTCGTGCTCGTGGACACGGACGGCGATTGCCGCAAGCTGATCCGCCCGATGATGGAAGGCGGCGTCACCGGGCTCTACCCCTTCGAGGCCCAGGCGGGGATGGACGTGGTGCAGATCCGCCGTGATTTCCCCCGCCTGCAGATTCTGGGAGGGATAGACAAGAAGGCCCTCGCGCGGGGCCGCGATGCGATCGACGCGGAGCTCGCGCGCCAGGTGCCGGCCATGCTCGAGCGCGGCGGCTACGTGCCGATGGTGGACCACCAGGTGCCGCCCGACGTGAGCTGGGCCAACTACCTGCATTATCGAGCCTGTATCTCGAGGATGGCGGGCGACGGGAATTAGCCCGGGCCGCGGCCCGAACGCCTCACTGAGGCAGGTTACTCAACCCCATGTTCCTGATCTGCACGATGTGGTAGACGTCGTGGCAGGCCCATTGTCCATTGGGGAGTCAAACGAGGGTTGCCTCCGCTGCCCGGGACGCGCGCGGGTTCGCTCAGCTGCCGCTACCGCCCTGCCCCGGGAGGGCCCAGGATGAGTAGTCCACTTCGTTCCTGAGGATTGCGTACCGTGCGCCGTCGAGCCGCCTTCCGAGGGCGCTGGAGAACCACACCTCCCGCGAGACGCCCTCGCACACGAAGCCGCACTTCTCGGCCACCCGCCTCGACGGGACGTTGTCGGTGGCGATGTTCAGCTCGATCCTGTGCGCGGCCGTGGTCCGGAACAGGAACCGGACGAAGAGCGACAGCGCCTCGGTAGCGTAGCCTTTGTTCCTGCTCTGCTCGTCGAAGATGACGTAGGCTGCCTCGTAGGCGTCGTTCTCCGAATGAGGCATGAAGAAGAGGATCCACCCGACGACGCGCCCGCCCTGGTCGACAATGACCATGGTCCCCTCCCTCGGGGACCAGAACCCGTCCTGGAGGAAACGCGCGCGGAGCTCGGTCAGGGAGCGGATCGTGCCGGGGAAATACGGCCCCCGGTTCCCGACGTCGCACAGGAATCGATGCAGGACCTCGAGGTCGCCTTCCTCTATCAGCCGCAGATGAACCTTGGTGCCCTTGATCACGGCCTGCCTCCGACGTGATCCAGCCTATCGGGGGGCCGTTTCGCGAACGTTCCGGGGGCCGTTGCACGAAGCGTTTCCGTGCAGGTCCGCGCGCCCCGGGCGGCGGTCAGTCGCGCGAGCGCTCGGGCACGTGCAGGATCTCGCGCGGCTTGCTGCCCTGCGCGGGGCCGACGATGCCCTGCTGCTCCATCGACTCGACGAGGCGGGCCGCGCGGTTGTAGCCGATCTGCAGGCGCCTCTGCAGGTAGGAGGCCGAAGCCTTGCCCGCGGTGACGACGATCTCCAGCGCCTTGTCCATCAGCGGGTCGTCGGCCGCGTCGAACGGGACGTCCTCTTCCTCGTCGTCGAGGAACATCGCTTCGTCGATGTACTCCGGCTCGCCCAGCGTCTTGACGTATGCGGTGAGCGCCTCGATCTCCTCCTCGGCGAGATAGGCGCCCTGGATGCGCACGGGCACGGGGTCCCAGGCGGGGGTAAAAAGCATGTCGCCCTGCCCGAGGAGCTTGTCCGCGCCGACGGTGTCGATGATGATCCGCGAGTCGATCTTGCTGGCGACCATGAAGGCGATGCGCGAGGGGATGTTGGCCTTGATCAGGCCCGTGATGACGTCGACCGAAGGCCGCTGCGTGGCGAGGACGAGGTGGATCCCGACCGCCCGGGACATGGCGGCCAGGCGCGCGAGCGTCGACTCCATCTCCCTGCCGATGGTCGCCATGAGGTCGGCGAACTCGTCGACGACGATGACGATGTACGGAAGCGGCGTCTGGGCGATCCGGTTCTTCTTGATCTTTCGGTTGCACGACCGGATGTCCCGCACCCCGAGGGCGTCGAGCAGGGAGTAGCGGCGCTCCATCTCGTAGATGCAGTACTGAAGCGCCCGGTAGGCGCGCTTGGGCTCGGTGATGACCGGGGTGAGCAGGTGGGGGATGTCGTTGTAGAGCTTGAGCTCCACGATCTTGGGGTCGATGAGGAGAAGCTTCACCTCGTTCGGGGTCTTGCGGTAGAGGATGCTGGCGATGATCGAGTTGACGCACACGCTCTTGCCGCTGCCGGTGGCGCCGGCGATCAGCAGGTGGGGCATCTGCACCAGGTCGACGATGTGCGCCTCCCCGGAGATGCCCTCGCCGATGGCCAGCGGGATCTCGTAGTGGCTGTCGCGGAACAGGTCGAGGGAGATGATGTCGCGGAACGAGACGATGGACCGCCGCTTGTTCGGGACCTCGATGCCGACGGCGTGCTTGCCGGGTATGGGCGCCACGATGCGCACGCGCGGCGCCGCGAGGCGGAGGGCGATGTTGTCGGCCAGGTTCACGATCCTTGAGAGCTTGACTCCGGGCGACGGGAGGATCTCGAACATCGTGATGACCGGGCCCTTGCGGATCCCGGTGAGCTCGGCGGCGATGCTGAACTCCTCGAGGGTGCGCATCAGGATCGCGCCGGCGTCGCGGATCTCCTTGTCGACCGTGGTCGCGTCGGCCTGGGGCCGCTCGACCAGGATGTTCTTGATGGGCACGGAGTAGTGCCCGGGGCGCTTGCCTTTGCGCGGGGGAGGGAGCGCGGGCGTCGCGGCCGCGCCGGGTTCGCCGGCGGGGGCGGCTGCCTCGAGTTCGGGGACCGGCTCGGGAACGGGCTCGGCCACCGCCTCGGCAGGGGAGACGGGCGCGGCGCTCGCCTCGGCGACCACGGCGTCGGGCGGCAGCAGGCTCGCCGGCACGAATGCCGTCCTGCGGCGCTGCGGAGGGGGCGGGGGCTCGGACGCCGGCGCGGAGGCGGCCGGCGCGTCGGGCGCCTCCTCCAGCGGCTCCACGTCCTGGTAGTCGCCGGCTTCGGGCTCGGGAGCGGGGCGCGGCCGGGCGGCCGCGGACGGCGTCCCGCGCGGGAGGCCAGCGCCTCGCGCACGCGGTGGATCGCGAGCAGCTCCAGCGTCATGAGCCCGCCGAGGAACAGCACCCCCGGAAAGCGGCCGAAGAGCGCCAGCGTCACCCGCGTGACGGGAGCCGCGGCGTCGGCGTCCTCGAACAGCGTCTTCAGCGCGAGGGCGGCCGTGAGGAACGGCACCACCGTGAGCGTCAGCGCGAGCAGCTCGCCGCCGTCAAAGGAGCGCGCGCCGACGATCCAGGCGCACGCGAGCAGGTAGGCCGGCACGAAGAACGCGGCCCACTGGAAGGCCGTGAAGAGCAAGGCCCCCGGCACGGCCAGGAACCCCAGGTCCATCTCGCCGCTCCGCAAGTGGGCGACTAGGAGAGACAGAGCACGCCGCCGGCTGCAGCCAGCGCGGCTGCGGCCGCCAGCGAGGCGGTGCGGACGTCGCGCTTCAACAGACCCTCCCTGAATTCCTATATCGGCCTGGGCCGCGGACCCCGTGAGAATCGGACCGGCCGGGGCTTGAGCGCCTGCCCCGCGCCGGACCATAATCGCCGCGGGAGGAGCCCATGGCGACGCCTGCGCAGTTCAAGGAGAGCCGACAGCCCGCGGTCGCCGGCTCCTTCTACCCGGCCGAAGCGGGGGCGCTCGAAGCCGAGGTCCGCCGCCTTCTCGCGGCTGCCCCCGAAGCCCGGATCGAAGGCCGGCCCTGGGGCCTGATCGTGCCTCACGCGGGGTACGCCTACTCCGGAGCGGTGGCCGCCGCCGGCTACCGGCTCGTGCAGGGGCGGAGCTTCGACACCGTCGTGCTCCTCGGCCCGTCGCACCACGCCCACTTCCGCGGCGCATCGGTCAGCCGCCACGCCGCGTACCGCACCCCGCTCGGCGAAGTGCCCGTCGATCGGGAGACGGCCGAACGCCTCATCTCCGACGAGGGCGGCGTCGGCTTCAGGCCCGAGGTGGACGAGACGGAGCACAGCCTGGAGGTGAACCTGCCGTTCCTGCAGGTGCTCTTCGGCTGCGCCGCGGATCCTTCCCATCCTGATCGGCGACGGCGCCTTCGACACGTGCCAGCGCCTGGCAGCGGCGCTGCACAAGGCGCTCGGCGGCAGGCAGGCCCTCTACGTCGCCTCGACCGACCTCTCGCACTACCACACCTACGAGGACGCGAAGCGGATCGACGAGCGGACGCTGGCCGCGATCGTCCAGGGCGACCCGAGCCGTTTCCACGAGCTGGCGCAGCTCGGTCCCTGCGAGCTCTGCGGGGCCTCGGCCGTGACGACGCTGCTGCTGCTGTCCAAGGTGATGGGCGGCCTGCCGCCGCAGCTGCATCTCCGCGGCCAACTCCGGCGACGTTACCGGGAGCCGGTCGCGGGTCGTCGGCTACGCTTCGCTCGCGCTCGCTTCGGCCGCGGCTTGACCGCGCGCTTCTTCGCCGCCGGCCTCTTCGCCGCCGCGCGCTTTCTCTTCGGCGGCCGCGTCACCCCGCCGGCCGGCTTATAGTCGATGCGGTCGACCGCGATCGTTCCCGAGCGCACCTCGATGAACGGCTGTCCACGCCTGACGCCCACGGTCCCGTAGCCGGTCGCGGTCGCGAGGAACACCCGCAGCTCGCCGGGCTGCGCGGGAGCGATCGTCAGCACGCGGTCGACGGCGTCGTAGCGCGCACCGGAAAACGCCTGAAGCAGCGCGTACGACGACTGCGCGCGGCCGTACCAGTGCCCGCACTCGTATTCGTTAAAGGGGTTGCGCGTCCTTCCGTCGTAGCGGGCCCGGGCCGCCTCCACGATGGCGAGGCCCTCGCGCACCCTGCCCCGCAGGATCAGGTGCGAAGCCACCTGGTACTCGATGCCGGTCCAGACCTCGTCGCTGTAGACCATGGGCAGCGAAGGCATGCCCCCCTTGGGCCACGAGCACAGCAGACAGGCCGGCCTCCCCGCCCGCGGCATACGTGGGCCGCTGGGGGTTGGCGTGGTCGGCGAAGCTCCCGCGGAAGTTGTAGCGGTGGACCGACATGAGGTGGCTCGTGATCCTCGCCGTGTCGAGCGTTTCGCCCACGCCGCAGACCTCGGCCATCCAGGCGCCGAGCACGCCGTCGGAGAGGCAGCCCGCGCCGTACTGGTACTTGGGCCCCTCGGCGTCGAGCAGCGCCCGCGCCTCGGCCGAACCGTAAGTGGTCTGCTCCAGCGTCTTGAACGCGGTCGGGTCGCCCGCGCGGAGCCCCTTCCACTGCACCTGCTGCACGAAGTACTCGCCGTCGAACAGCTCCTCCTCCAGGCGCCGCCGTCCCCTCTCGTAGAGCTCCTGCCAGGGCTTCGGGTCCTCGCCAATCGCCCCGGCCATCAGCGCCGCGGCGCGCAGGGCCGCGACGTAGAAGGTCCCGCACATGCCGTCGGGACCCCAGAACTCGATGTCGTAGGTGTTGTGGTGCGGCTCGACGAGCAGCCCGCCCCGGTCGGGGTCCCAGTGGCGGATGCAGTAGTCGAGGCTGCTCCTGACCTGCGGCCACAGCGAGCGCAGCCAGCCCGTGTCGCCGCTGATGCGCCAGTCGCGATAGACCTTGATGATGCCGCCGAGCTGACCGTCGGCCGCGGGAGGCCGTTCCTGCGCGGCCTTGCGGATCGGCAGCGGCACGCGGAACGACTGCTGCCCCTCGTCGTCCTGCGCCTCGTGAAACTCGCTCTGCCGCAGGTCCGCTCGAGCGCGGGGAACAGGTGCGGGATCGCCTGCGCGTAGTTCCAGACGTGCGTGCAGCTTCCGGGGCAGCAGCCCTTGCTGTCGTAGCAGCCTTCCCAGCACCAGAGCCGCCCGTCGGTCTGCCGCAGCACGGTCGGCGACTTGAGGATCGTCAGGTTCGCGGCGACCGCTTCGACCGCCGCGGCCGGAAGCGTCGTGTCGTAGAAGCAGCGGGTGAAGGTCTCGCTCGCCTCGCGCAGCTTCCTGTAGTCCGCCCGCCATTTCTCCAGCACCTGCTCGACGCCGGCGAAGCGCGCCGCGTACCAGGGGGAGTACGTGCCGGCGGGCCGCGTCTCGTCCTCGACGCCCTTGCCGGTCGCCAGGTCGGTCTTCGGCGCGTACCACGCGAGCAGGAGGCGCACGGTGCGCTCGGCGCCGGACTTGAGATTGAAGGCAACTGCCACGCTCGCGCCCGGGCTCGGGGCGCCCTCGGCGGGCGGCTCGCGGTCCTGCGGTTTGCCGGAGGAGACTTCCTTCCACAGCATCGTGAGCGGGTCCCACCAGCCTCCGCGGAACCAGGCGGCGTTGACCCGCGCGCCCGGCTCCGCGATCGCGGCCGCAAAGGCCGCCTCGTCCTGGCGCAGCACGAAGCCGCCGGGGATGCGCTCGACGCGGTCGCCGCCCGCGCCGGTGGCGACAAAGTTGCGCGAGTGGAACGAGTAGACGGCGCGCAGGCTCCTGCTGCTGCGGTTGCGCACGCGCAGCTCGATCGCCGCCGCGGGCAGGCTCGAAGCGTCCTCGTCGCCCGGCACAAAGGGGCTCCAGCCGGTGATCTCGACGGCGAGGGGCCACGAGCCGCGCAGAGTCACCGTCGCGAACGGGAAGCGCGGGAGGAAGCTCGCTTCGGCAAAGCGGGGCAGGCCGTAGCTCTTGCCGCCGCCGCCGTTGCCGCTCGAGAGGCGTCCGGAGTCGCCCCACGGGAAGAAGAGCTTCCACTCGGGCACCGGGCCTTCGAGCACGCGGGCGCCCAGGCCCTCGACCCACAGCGTCGAGAAGGCGAGCGGCTCGTTGTAGATCTCCGGCCGCCCCCGCAGCGAGACGTGCGACAAGGCCCCCGTCCCCTCCAGGCACACCATCCCCGCGCCGATGCCGCCGAGCGGGAAGGCCGTCTTCGCGAGGTGGTCCCCTTCGTACGGGCCGTTGAATCGATGCGTGGTCGTGTTCATTTTGTCCCCCCGTGCACGTGCACGAGTCTATGGCGTCGGGAAAACGGGGTCAAGGGCGCGGCGGACTTCTTCATTATCTCATTCTCCTGTGGTCAGTTGGAAGGGCGACCCCGTGTTTGACCCCGGCCCGGCGACGTGCTAAGGTCCGGTCCGCGCGATGAGAGTCACAACCAAGGACATCGCCAGGATCTGCGGCGTCTCGCGCGGCAGCGTCGACCGGGCGCTGCACGACAAGCCCGGGATCAGCCGCGCGACGCGCGAGAAGGTCCTGCGCGTGAGCCGCGAGGTCGGCTACCGCGTGGACCTGCTCGCCCGCGGCCTGGTCAAGGGCAAGACGAGCGCCATCGGGGTCGTGGTCTTCGACCTGGCGCACGAGTTCTTTGCCGAGCTCGTGTCGGCGATCATGGACTGCGCGCGGGCCGCCGGGTACTTCGCCCACGTCGCGCTTTCGGGCAAGGACCGGGGCGAAGAGACCGCGGCGCTCGAGCGCCTCGCCGGGCTCAACGTGGACGGGTTCCTCATTCTGCCGGTGGGCAAGGGCAGGGAGTTCGAGCGCTACCTGAGCAGCCTCAACCGGCCGCTCGTCTGCATCGCGAACAGGCTGTCGAAGAAGTGGCCGTTCGTGGGCCTGGACGACAGGCTGGCGACCGCGGAGGCGGTGCGATACATCGCGTCGCGGGGCTACCGGCGCATCGTGTACGTCAGCCCGCCGCTCGGCGACCGCGACGACGCCAACCGGTACGCGGTGGAGCAGCGCGCGCTCGGCTACCGGGACGCGCTGCGCGAGACACCCGGCCTCGCGCAGCCGCTCGTGCTGAGGACGCACGGGTACCTCGCGGACGTGGACGGCCTCGACCTCGCGCGCGAGCGGACCGCGTTCATGTGCCACAGCGACATCTTCGCGCTCAGGATCCTGAGGCATCTCGCGGCGAGCGGCCTCCGCGTGCCCGAGGATGCCGGCGTCATGGGCTTCGATAACATAGAGACGCTTCAGTTCGTGCGACCGGCGCTGGCGACGGTGGACTTCCACATCCCGGAGATCGCGCGGCGGGCGGTGGAGACGCTGCTCTCCCTGATGAACGGCGGGAAGGGATCGCCCGCGGTGGTGGTCGAGCACCAGATCGTGCCGGGGGAATCGGTGTAGCAGGGAGGCGGCATGGGTTTCGTGCATCGCGGCGCCGCGGCGCGGGAGATCTCGTTCCCGCTGGGCGGCCTGGGCACCGGCTCGATCGGGCTCGCGGGCAACGGCGCCCTGATCGACTGGGAGATCTACAACCGGCCGAACAAGGGCAGCCGCAACGGGCCGAGCCACTTCGCGATCAGGGCGGAGCGGGAGGGCCGCGTCGTCGCCGCCCGCGTCCTCCACGGCGATCTCGCCGCCCCGTACTCCGGCGAGCTTGCCGGGGAGAATTACCGGGGGTTCGGCTTCGGCGCGCCGCGCGACTCCCTCGCGGGGCTGCCTCACTTCCGGGAAGTCGAGTTTGCAGGCACGTACCCGCTGGCGTCGCTCAGCTTCGCGGACAACGACGCTCCCGCCGGCTTCCCGGGCGAAGTGCGCATGACCGCCTTCAATCCCCTCATCCCCCACAACGACCGGGACTCCGGCATCCCCGCGGCGTTCTTCGAGATCGAGGTGCGCAACACGACGGCGGAGCCGCTCGCCTACACGCTCGCGCTCGTCGTGCGCAACCCGCTCGCCTCGGGTGCCCGCAACCGCTTCGCCCGCGACGGCGGTGTCTCGCTCGTGCGCCTGGATTCCGAGAGCGTCGACGCGGGCGACCCCGCGTTCGGCGACCTCACGATCGCCACCGACGCCGCCGCCGTGAGCTACCAGGAGTACCTGTACCGCGGGCGCTGGTTCGACAACCTCGCCGTCTACTGGCAGGACCTGACAAAGGCGGGGCCGTTCGCCAACCGGCGCTACGCGGCCGCCTCCGGCGGCCGCAAGCAGTACAGCGGCGAAGACATTGCGCTGCTCGCGGCGCACCTCGACGTGGAGCCGGGCGACGTCCGTAGCCGCGCGCTTCGTGATCAGCTGGTCCTTTCCCAACTGCACCAACTACTGGAGGCCCGAGGCGTGCGGCTGCGGCGGCGGGGCGGGGGGCGCAGGCGCCGGGGCCGGCGGGGCGGGGGGCGCTGGTGCCGCGGGCGCCGGGGCCGGCGGCGGCGCCGCCTGCAAGCCCAGGACCTGGAAGAACTACTACGCCACGCTCTTCCGCGACTCCACGGAGAGCGCCCTCTATCGTCTGGGCAACTGGGAGCGGCTGGCCCGCGAGACCCGGGCGTTCACGGATGCCCTCTTCGGGAGCACCGTTCCCGAGGCGGTCCTCGACGCGGTGAGCGCCAACATCTCGATCCTCAAGTCGCCGACGGTGCTGCGCCTCGAGGACGGCACGTTCTACGGTTGGGAAGGCTGCCACGCCCGCGAGGGCTGCTGCGAAGGGCAGCTGCCAGCACGTCTGGAACTACGCCTACGCGCTGCCGTTCCTGTTCCCCGCCCTCGAGCGCTCGATGCGCGACGCGGAGCTGCGGTACAACCTCGGCGCCGCGGGCGACATGACGTTCCGGCTGCAGCTCCCGCTCGGCCGCGCGCGCGCGACGTTCCGCGCCTGCGCGGACGGCCAGTTCGGCGCCGTGATCAAGGCGTACCGCGAATGGAAGATCTCGGGCGACACGGCCTGGCTCGCCTCGCACTGGCGCGAGATCAAGAGCGCGCTCGCCTTCGCCTGGTCCGAAGCGAACGCCGACCGCTGGGACCGCGACCGCGACGGCGTGCTCGAAGGCCGCCAGCACCACACGCTCGACATGGAGCTCTTCGGGCCCAACTCGTGGCTCACCGGTTTCTACCTCGCGGCGCTCAAGGCGGGCTCGCGAGATGGCGGAGCACCTGGGCGACCGCGATGCCTCGGCCGAGTACCTCGCGCTGTTCGAGCGCGGGCGCCGCTGGGTGGACGAGCACCTGTTCAACGGCGAGTACTACTTCCAGAAGATCGATCTCAAGGACCGCTCGATCCTCGAGAGCTACCCCGGGGCCGACGAGCGCATCGGCGAGGCCCGCGACGCCTACTGGGACGAGGAGCACGCCGAGATGAAGTACCAGGTGGCCGAAGGCTGCATCATCGACCAGGTGCTCGCCCAGTGGCACGCGAACATCGTCGGGCTCGGCCGCATCTTCGACGCCGCGCAGACGCGCAAGGCGCTCGCAGGCGATCTACCGCCACAACTACAAGGCGAGCGTCCGCGACCTGGCGAACCCGTGCCGGGTCTTCGCGGTCGACGACGAGGGCGGCGCCATCATCTGCAGCTTCCCGCGGCGCGCGAAGCCCACGATCCCCGTGCCGTACGCCGAGGAGATGATGGCGGGCTTCGAGTACCAGGCCGCCTGCCACATGATCCAGGAAGGGTTGATCGAAGAAGGTCTGGCGATCGTCCGGGCGGTCCGCGGCCGCTACGACGGGGCGAAGCGCAACCCCTGGAACGAGATCGAGTGCGGCAGCAACTACGCGCGCTCGATGGCTTCGTACGCGCTGCTCCTCGCGTACTCCGGCTTCTCGTTCGACATGGTCGAAGGCGCGATCGGATTCGCGCCGCTCGCGCCCGGTGCGTTCTCGACGTTCTGGAGCGTCGGCAGCTCCTGGGGCGTCTTCGAGTGCGACTCGCGGAGCGCCCGGCTTTCGGTCCTCGGCGCCCCGCTCACGCTGCGCGCCTTGAGCGTCGACCGGCTGCGGGGCAGGCACAGCGTACGCGTCGCGCTCGGGGGCGCGCCGGTCGCGCATTCGCTCGAGGCCGACCGGCTCCTCTTCGGCTCGCCCGTCGTGGTCGAGCCCGGGCGGCCCCTCGCCATCGAATTTCGTTGACGGTGCACAGGGTGCGTGCTAAGCTCGCGCGACCGTACACGTGCACGGTCGGGGCGCGCGAGGCGCAGTGCGCGAAAAGGAGGGACCCGATGCCCAGGCTCACCAGCCGCGAGTGGCCGGTGCTCAAGAGCTACGACCGGAACCACCTCACGTGCGTCGCGCTGCCGCTCGGCGGCATCGGGACGGGGACGATCTCGCTCGGGGGCAGGGGCGACCTGAGGGACTGGGAGGTCGTCAACCGGCCCTCCAAGGGGTTCGTGCCGCGCTTCAGCTTCTTTTCGCTGTTCGCGAAGACCGGAAGCGGAACGGCAGCCAAGGTGCTCGAGGGCCCGGTCGACCCGCCCTTCGACTCCGCCAACGGCTACCGCGGGCGCTGGTACGGGATGCCCCGGTTCCGGCAGGCCGAGTTCCACGCCGCCTATCCGCTCGGCCAGGTCATCCTCAGCGACAAGGACATGCCGCTCGCCGTCCGCATCGAAGGGTTCAACCCGCTGATCCCGGCCGACGAGGACGCGAGCGGGATCCCCGTCGCCGTGCTGCGCTTCGTGCTCATCAACCCGACGGCGGCGCCGATCGCCGCGTCGGTCTGCGGGAACTTGAACAACTTTGTCGGCACCGACGGCGTCAACGGGACGCAGAGCCGCAACGTCAACGAGGAGCGCAAAGGGCAGAGGGCGTACGGGGTGTTCCTGCGCTCGGAGGGTGTGGACCCGGCAGCGGAGCAGTGGGGCACCATGGCCTTGGCGACCACAGCCGCCTCGGGCGTGAGCGTGCGAACAACCTGGTTCGACGCCGGCAACATGTTCGAGTCGCTCACCGACTTCTGGGACGATTTCTCTTCGGACGGCAGGATCGAAGCCCGCGACGGAGGCGGCAAGGACAGCCCGATGGCCTCGGTCTGCGTGAGCACGCGCGTCCCTGCCCGGAGCGAGAAGGCGATCACGTTCCTCATCGCGTGGTCCTTCCCCAACCGGCAGACCTGGACGCCCGAGATGGAACGGGCCATGGGCTACCAGTCGGTGGCCGGGGCGAGCCCCAAGCTCACGGTCAACGACCGCATCGGCAACTGGTACAGCACGCTCTACGCCGACGCCTGGGATGTCGTGACGAAGACCGTGCCCCGCCTCCCCGCCCTGGAAAAACAAACGGTGCAGTTCGTCAGCGCGCTGTGCGAGAGCGATCTGCCGGCGGTAGTCAAGGAAGCGGCGCTCTTCAATCTCAACAGCCTGCGCTCCCAGACCTGCTTCCGCACCCGGGATGGCCGCTTCTACGGCTGGGAAGGCTGCGTCGACCAGGCCGGCTGCTGCCCCGGCTCCTGCACCCACGTGTGGAACTACGACCTCGCCACGCCCTACCTCTTCGGCAGCCTTTCGCGCAACATGCGCGACACGGAGTTCCTCCGCTCGACGAGCGACAACGGCCACATGAGCTTCCGCGTCTGGCTGCCCATCGAGCACGGCCGCGAGTTCCCCATGGCCGCGGCCGACGGGCAGATGGGCTGCCTCATGAAGCTCTACCGCGACTGGCAGCTCTCCGGCGACGAGCAGATGCTGCGCGACCTCTGGCCAAAGGCGCGCAAGGCGCTGGAGTTCGCCTGGATCCCGGGCGGGTGGGACGCGGACCAGGACGGCGTGATGGAGGGCGTTCAGCACAATACCACAGACCTCGAGTTCTACGGTCCCAACCCCCTGATGGCCGGCTGGTACCTCGGGGCGCTGCGGGCGGCAGAGGAGATGGCCAGGCACTTGAAAGATGAAGGGTTCGCGCGCCGCTGCCGCGGCCTCTACGAGCGGGGCTCGCGCTGGGTCGACGAGCACCTGTTCGACGGCGAGTACTACGTGCAGGAGCTCCGCACGCCGTCGGGGCCCGAGGCGATCGCGAAAGGGCTCATGGGCCACGCGTTCATGGCCGGCGTGGACGTCACCAACCCGCCGCAGCAGCCCGGGCTCGGGTGCCTCACGGACCAGCTCGTGGGCCAGTTCCTCGCCCACGTCTGCGGGCTCGGCCGCCTGCTCGACCGGGAGCACATCCTCGCGACGCTCAAGAGCATCATGAAGTACAACTTCGTGACGGACCACTTCGACCACGTCAACCCGATCCGCGCGTTCGCGCTGCAGGATGAGAAGGCGTTGGTCTACGGCACCTGGCCCAAAGGCGGGCGTCCCGAGCGGCCCTGCTTCCGGTTCTTCGAGAACTGGACGGGCATCGAGTACGCCGCGGCGGTCCTCATGATGCAGGAGGGCCGGAACGCCGACGCGCTCAAGGTGTTCAAGGCCATCCGCGACCGGTTCGACGGCCGCAGGCGCAACCCCTTCAACGAGCCGGAGTGCGGGCACCACTACGCGCGCGCGATGGCGGCCTGGGGAGGGATCCTGGCGCTCACGGGCTTCCGCTACTCCGCGGTCGAGCGGACGCTCACCCTCGCGCCGTCGAAGAAGGCGGCGAGGGTCTTCTGGTCGACGGGGTACGCGTGGGGGACCTGCAGGCAACGGCCTGCGAAGGCGAGCGTGCGAGTGGACATCGAGGTCCTCGGCGGCTCGATCGCCCTCGAGAAGCTCGTGCTGACCGGCTACGGGGAGGCGCGCGCCGCGCGCGGGCTCCAGGCGCGCCCCGGGAAGGAGGTGCAGCTCACGGTCAAGGCGGACTGATTACGCGGCAGGGGCGCGGCCCGCGCGCGCCGCGGCTGAGGCCATGGTATACTGGCCACTCGCTCCGTCGCCCTCCGAGGGCGGCGGGCGCCCGTACACAAGGAGGAGGTTCTCATGACGGGAAGACGCATCGCTCTGTTCCTCTTGCTGCTCCTGGTCGCTGCGTCGTTTGCAGTCGCCGAAGGCGGCAAGGAAAGCAAGCCGGGCGTAACGCCGGGCGCCGCGGCTGCATCGGCGCCGTCCACGGTCAAGGAGTCGCCGCTGCTCGCCGAGATGGTCAAGCGCGGGCTGATCCCGCCCGTCGATCAGAGGCTTCCGGTCCCCGAGGACCGGCTCGTCGTCAAGCCGCTGCACGAAATCGGCCGCTACGGCGGCACGGCGAGGACCTTTAACGCCGAAGACCCGAAGCGGCCCTACACCTCGATGATGCTCATGGGAACAGACGGCCCGTTCAAGGCGACACCGGAGGCCAAGCCCGGAGTGCCGCTCGTGTTCAAGAGCGCGGATCACAACGACAACTACACGGTCTGGACGCTCAAGCTGCGCAAGGGCCTCAAGTGGTCCGACGGCTATCCCCTGACCACGCAGGAGTTCCTCGACAAGTGGAAGCTCTTCAGCTCCAATCCGGACGTGAACCCGACGGTTCGGAACATGAAGGTCACGATCGAGGACAAGGCGGTCACCTTCTACAACGAGTACAACGACAAGCGCACGGTCAAGAAGGAAGTGGTCGACGACTACACGATGCGCTTCACGTCCGACTACTCCTACCCGACGCTGATCAACCACCTGAGCCACCCGCACTCGGGCAGGTCCCGACTACTTCATCCTGCCGATGCACTTCCTAAAGCAGTTCCACCCGGACGTGATCGGGCAGCAGGCCGCGGCGGACCTCGCCAAGAAGGGCGGCTTCGCCACCTGGTTCCAGATGTTCCTGTTCTTCAGCCCGATCCAGGGGCAGCAGACGACAGTGCAGGTGCTCGGCAACTTCCCGCCGACCCTCGCACCCTACGTCGCGGTGAGCAAGACGCAGACCAAGATCATCTGGGAGCGCAACCCGTACTACTACGCGGTCGACACCGCAGGGGAACCAGCTCCCGTACATCGATCGGATCATCGGCGAGCTCGTGCCGAAGAAGGAGCTGATCAACGGCAAGATCATCGCCGGAGAGTCCGACTTCGAGGGCTTCTCGACCACGACGCCCGACATCCCGCTGTTCAAGAAGTACGAGCAGCAGGGCGGCTACCACGCCGACCTCTGGAAGTTCGCGGCCAGCGCCTCGGTGCTCCACCCGTTCTACAGCTCGGAGAACGTGCCGTTCCGCGACCTGGTGCAGCAACAAGCAGTTCCGCATCGCCCTGAGCCGGGCCATCGACCGCGTGCGCATCAACAACGAGGTCTGCTTCGGCAAGGCGCGGCCGGTCATGATGACCGTGCTGCCGAACACGATGTGGTTCAAGCCCGAGTACGAGACCAAGTACGGCGAGTACGATCCCGCCTGGGCTAAGAAGACGCTCGACGAGCTCGGGGTCGTCGACCGCAACGGCGACGGCTGGCGCGAGGACCCCAAGGGCCGAACCGCTGGCGTTCAACATCGAGTTCCGCGAGTCCGAGGCGCCGCGCATCCCCGTGTCCGAGCTGGTCAAGGAGAACTGGCGGGCCATCGGCCTCAACGTCGACGTCAAGGTCCTGGAGCCTTCGCTCGAAGGCGTGCGCGCGCGTCACCAACAAGCCCGAGATGTGGATCTGGCACGGCGACGCGCGCACGGAGATGCTGTTCCCGTCCTACATCAACACCCACATCTTCCCGATGATGGGCGTGTCCTGGTTCCAGTACTGGTTCTCCGGCGGCAAGGTCGGCGATCCGGGCCCCCAGGACGTGGTCGACCGACATCTACGAGGCCTACACCCAGATGGACCGGGCGACCTCGCGCGACGAGATGATCAAGTGGGGCCGCAAGATGCTGGACAGCGCGATGGAGAACGTGTGGGTCATCGGCACCGTGAGCGACTTCCCGCACCCGATCATCGTCAAGAACGACCTGCTGAACTTCCCGACCGAGAAGGACGGGCCGCTCATCTACGAGTGGAGCACCTGGTGGACCAGCGCCTACTCGCCGCCGCAGTTCTACTTCAAGGACAGACCCCAGGTGAAGTACGACGAGTCCGGCTTGCCGAAGCTCTATCCCGTCGACAAGCTCAAGGACCCGATCACGAGGGCCAAGGAAGAAGGCTGGCTCTAGGGATTGCGAATCGAGTCATGCCGGGAGCGGGGCTGACGCCTCGCTCCCGGTCGCTCTGGGAGCGTCTCATGACCGGGTACATGGTGCGGCGCCTGTTCTACGCTTTCCTGCTCGTCTTCCTGATGACGATCATCTCGTTCATCGTGATCCAGCTGCCGCCGGGGTCGTTCGCCGACACCTACGTCGCGCAGCTGATGACCGTGGACATGAGCCCCGAGCGCCGCGAGGCGCTCCTCGCCGAGATGACGCACCGCTACGGCCTCGACGAGCCCATGGTCATGCAGTACCTCAAGTGGGTGGGCGGTATCATCACGCGCTTCGACTTCGGCATGTCGTTCCACTGGAACCGCCCGGTGAGCCGGATCGTCATCGAGCGCATGCCGCTCACGCTCGTGCTCGGCGTCATCACGCTCTTCTTCCAGTTCGTCGTAGCGATCCCGACGGGGATCTACTCCGCTGTCCGCCAGTACACGAAGACGGACTACGCCCTCACGTTCATCTCGTTCGTCGGCATCTCCGTGCCGAACTTCCTTCTCGCCCTGCTCGTCATGGTATGGGTCTACCAGGTCTTCGGGATCTCGATGGGGGGCCTCAACTCGCCGCAGTTCCGCGAGGCGGCGATGAGCCTGCCCAAGCTCCTCGACACGCTGGCTCACCTCATCGTCCCGATCGTCGTCATCGGCATGTCCGGGACCGCGAGCACGGTGAGGATCCTCCGGGCGACGATGCTCGACGAGCTCGGCAAGGAGTACATCAAGGTCGCGAAGGCCAAGGGCCTCTCCCACTGGCAGGCCGTCATCCGGCACGCGACGCGGATCGCGCTGAACCCGATCATCGCGTCGGTGGGCTGGCAGCTCCCCAACATCGTTTCGGGCGCCCTGATCGTCTCGATCGTCCTGGGGCTTCCCACCACGGGCCCGGACCTCTTCCAGGCCCTTCTCAGCCAGGACATGTACCTGGCGGGATCGATCATCCTGATCCTCAGCGCCTTTACCGTCTTCGGCACCCTGCTCTCCGACGTCCTGCTCGCCCTCACGGACCCGAGGATCAGCTTTACCGAGCAGAAGGAATCGGACTAGCATGGCCGACACGCTCGTCACGACGACCATCAAGTCCCGCTCGCAGGCCGAGCTCATCCGCATGCGGTTCAAGAAACACAAGCTGGCGGTCGTCAGCCTGTGGATTCTGGGCGTATACGCGGCGTTCATGCTCTTCGGCGAGTTCCTGGTCCCCAACGACCCGATCTGGCAGTTCGAGAACAAGGTCTACGTGTCCCCACGGCCCGATCCGGTTCATGGACGAGGCCGGCCGCTTCCACCCGTGGCCGTTCATGTACCGGTACAAGGAGGATCTCGACCCGAAGACCTGGCAGAGGATCTGGACCGAAGTCCGCACCCCGGAGAACCGCTTCGCGATCCACCTGTTCGTGCAGGGCTTTCCCTACAAGCTTCTCGGGGTCATCCCCGCGCGAGTGCACCTCTTCGGCGTCGACGAGAAGGACGCGCCGCTGTTCATCTTCGGCACGGACAAGAGTGGGCGCGACGTCTTCTCGCGAACCGTCTTCGCCACGCGCACGTCGCTGAGCATGGCGCTGCTGGGGGTGCTCATCAGCCTCGTGTTCGGCATCATCTTCGGAGGCATCTCGGGCTACTACGGCGGGGTCTTCGACGAGGTGGTGCAGCGCTCGAGCGAGCTGCTGCTCGCCGTGCCCAAGCTGCCGCTCTGGATGGGGCTGGCGGCCGCCGTGCCCAACACGTGGCCCGTCACCAGGGTCTACCTGGTGATCGCGATCCTCGTCTCCCTTACGAACTGGCCCTGGCTCGCGCGGGGCATCCGGAGCAAGCTCATCTCGCTGCGCAAGGAGGACTACGTGCTCGCGGCGCGCAGCTACAGCGCCTCGAGCATGCGCATCATCTTCCGATACCTGGTGCCCAACTTCGTGAGCTACATCATCGTGAGCGTGACCCTGGGGGCGCCGGGCATGATCCTGTTTGAAACCAGCCTGAGCTTCCTCGGGCTCGGCCTGCGTCCGCCCGCCGTGAGCTGGGGCGTCCTGCTGGAGCAGGCGCAGAACTTCCAGACCGTGCTGCTGAACCCCTGGCTCCTGATCCCCGGCCTCTTCGTGATCGTCGTGATCCTCGCGCTGAACTTCGTGGGCGACGGCCTCCGCGACGCGGCGGACCCGTTCGAGAAGGGCTGACCATGACGGCAAGCGGGGTAACGGGCGAATCCCTCGGGGCCGTCGCCGGGTCGGGCAACGGCACCATCCTCGACGTCGTCGACCTCAAGACGCACTTCCACACCGAGGACGGCGTCGTCAAGGCGGTCGACGGCGTGAGCTTCCGCATCGAGAAGGGCAAGGTGCTCGGCGTGGTGGGCGAGAGCGGGTGCGGCAAGAGCATCACGGCGCTCTCGATCATGCGCCTGGTGCCGCGGCCCGGCCGCGACGCGGGCGGAAAGATCCTTTACTACCCCGACGGCGGCACTCCGGTGGACCTCACGACGCTCGCGCCCGACAGCCGCGAGATGACCGGCATGCGCGGCAACCGCATCGCCATGATCTTCCAGGAGCCGATGAGCGCGCTCAACCCCGTGCTCACGATCGGCGCCCAGATCGCCGAGGCGGTCCTGCTGCACCGGCAGGTGGACAAGCTCGAGGCGCGTGAGCTCGCGATCGAGATGCTCACCAAGGTGGGCATTCCGGCGCCGCAGCAGCGCGTCGACGAGTACCCGTTCCAGCTGAGCGGCGGCATGAGGCAGCGCGCGGTCATCGCGATGGCCCTGAGCTGCCGGCCCAACCTCCTGATCGCCGACGAGCCGACCACTGCCCTCGACGTCACGGTTCAGGCGCAGATCCTGCGCCTGATGCGCTCGCTGCAGGACGAGATGGGCATGTCCATCATGGTTATTACGCACGACCTCGGCGTGATCGCGAAGATGGCCCACGAAGTCGTGGTCATGTATCTCGGCAAGATCGTCGAGCGCGGAGCCGTGCGGGACATCTTCCACCGGCCCGTTCACCCGTACACGAAGGGGCTGCTGAACTCGATCCCGCGGCTCGACCAGAAAAAGCGCCTCGTGGCCATCCAGGGCGTTGTTCCGACTCCCTACGAACTGCCGCCGGGGTGCGGGTTCGCCAAGCGGTGTCCGATGGTGTTCGACAAGTGCGCGACCATGCCGCCGGAGCTTCCGGTGCGGGACGGTCACACGGCCAGGTGCTGGCTCGCCGAGGGCAGCGGCGCGCGGGGGAAGTGAAGTTGGAAGATCAGACTGTCCTGCTGCAGGTGAGGGGTCTCAAGAAGCACTTCCCGATCACGCACGGCGCGTTCCGCCGCGTCGTCGGCGCCGTCAAGGCGGTCGACGGGATCGACATCGACCTGGTCCAGGGCGAGACGCTCGGCCTCGTGGGCGAGAGCGGCTGCGGCAAGACGACCGCCGCCCGCACGATGGTGCGGCTGCTGGAGCCGACGGCGGGGCACGTGATCTACCGGCACAACGGCGTGCCTGTCGACATCGCGACGCTCGATGAGCGCGGGATGAAGGAGATCCGCCGCGGCATGCAGATCGTCTTCCAGGACCCCCAATCGTCGCTGAACCCGCGCATGCTCGTGGGCGACATCATCGGCGAGCCTCTGGCGGTCTACGGGATGAAGAGCCGCAAGGCACGGGAGGCGAAGGTCGCCTCCCTGCTCGAGTCGGTCGGCCTCACCGCCGAGTACATGCGCCGCTATCCCCACGAGTTCAGCGGCGGCCAGAGGCAGCGCATCGGCATCGCCCGCGCGCTGGCGCTCGACCCCAAGCTCATCATCTGCGACGAGCCGGTATCGGCGCTCGACGTGTCGATCCAGGCGCAGGTGATCAACCTGCTGCAGGACCTGCAGGCGAACCTCGGGCTCACCTTTCTGTTCGTGGCCCACGACCTGAGCGTCGTCAAGCACGTGAGCCACCGCATCGCCGTCATGTACCTCGGCAAGATCGTCGAGTGTGCGCCCTCGGACGAGCTCCACGAGAGGCCGCTGCACCCCTACACGGAAGCGCTGCTCTCGGCGATCCCCATCCCCGACCCGGATGCGACGCGCAAGGAGATCGTCCTCGAAGGCGACGTGCCGAGCCCCGCCAACCCGCCGTCGGGCTGCTACTTCCACCCGAGGTGCCCCTACGTCCGCGACATCTGCCGCGCCGAGGCGCCCGCGCTCGCGGACTACGCCCCGGGTCACCAGGCCGCCTGCCACTTTGCCGCTGAGCGCCTCGCGGCTCAGAGCGCCAACGGCCGGTAGTCCACCTTCGCGACGTCGATCTTCCCCGATCGCACATCGACGAACGGCTTGCCGCTTCGCACGCCGACTGTGCCGTAGCCCGTCGCCGTAGCGAGGAACGCCCTCCAGTCGCCGGCGATCTTCGGGGCCAGCGTGAGCGTGCGGTCGACGGCGTCGTAGCGTGCCCCCGCGAGCCCCTGGATCAGCGCGTAGGATGCCATCGCCCGCGCATACCAGTGGCCGCACTCGTACTCATTGAAGGGGTTGCGGGTCCGTCCGTCGTAGCGCGCGCGCACCGCCTCGACGATGCGGAGCCCTTCGTCCGCCCGCCCCATCATCATGAGGTGAGACGCGGCCTGGTACTCGATGCCCGTCCAGACTTCGTTGCTGTAGGGAAAGGGCAGCGTCGGCTCCCCTCCCTTCGGCCAGGTGCCGAGCAGCAGGCCGCCCTCGGCTCCGACCGCGTAGGTCGGCCGCTGCGGGTTGGCGTGCTCGCGCAGGTCGGGCCGGAAATTGTAAGTGAAGACCGAACGCAGGTGGCTCGCGACCTTGGCGGGATCGAGGATCTCGCCGACGCCGCAGACTTCGGCCATCCAGGCTCCGAGCACTCCGTCCGAGAGGCAGCCGGCGCCGTACTGGTACTTGGGGCCCTCCTTTTCGAGCAGCTCCAGCGACTCGCGCGAGCCGTACCCCGTGCCCCGATGCGTGCGGTACGCGGCGGGGCTGCCGGCCTGAGCGTCCCGCCAGCGTACGTCCTGCACGAAGTACTCGCCGTCGTAGAGATCGCTCTCGAGCGCCTTCCTCCCGGCATCGTACAGCCGCGCATATTCCCTCACGTCCTCGCCGAGCGCGCGCCCCATGAGGGCCGCGGCCTTGAGCGCGCCGAGGTAGAAGCTGCCGCACATGCCGTCGGGTCCCCAGAAGTCGATGTCGTACGTGTTGTGGTGCGGCTCGACGAGCAGGCCCTTCCGGTCGGGGTCCCAGGCGCCGATGCAGTAGTCGAGGCTGCGTTTGACGAGCGGCCACCGGTGCTTCAACCATTCGGTGTCGCCGCTGATGCGCCAGTCGCGGTAGACCTTGAGGATGCCGCCGAGCTGCCCGTCCGAAGCAGGGACCATGTCGTGCAGGACCTGCCGGATCGGCAGCGGCGCGCGGAACGCCTGGCGCCCGTCGGGGCTCTGCGCCTCGTGCAGCTCCGTCTCCCGCAGCGTACGCTCGAGCGCCGGGAACAGGTGCGGCATCGCCTGCGCGTAGTTCCACACGTGGGTGCAGCTTCCGGGGCAGCAGCCTTCGGTGTCGCAGCAGCCTTCCCAGCCCCAGATCCTGCCGTCGGCCTGGCGGAGCACGGTCGGCGACTTGAGGATCGTGAGGTTCGCGGCCACGGCTTCGACCACCGCGGGCGGGAGAGTGGTGTCGTAGAAGGCCTCGGAGAAGCGCAGGCTCGCGGTTCGCAGCTCGTCGTAGCGGCGGCGCCACTCTTCGGCCACGGCCTCGAGGCCGGGGAATCGGGCGGCATACCAGGGCGTGTATGTGCCGGGCGGATGCGCATCGTCGTCCACGCCGCGTCCGGACCGGAGGTCCGAGCCGGGAACGTACCAGCACAGCAGCAGCCGCACTCTCCTGCGTGCTCCCGGCTCGAGGCGGAAATCGGTGGCGAGGCTTCCGCCGGGGCTCGGGTCGCCCTCGTGAGGCGGCTCCGCAGCCCGAGGGCCGCCTTCTTCTATTTCCTTCCAGAGAATGGTGAGCGGGTCGAACCATCCGCCCCGGAACCACGCGCACGAGGAGCGCGCGCCGTCGAAAGGCGCGTAGATCGCGAACGCGCCTTCGTCCCACGGCCGCGCGGCCGAGCCCGCCTGGCGCAGCACGAAGCCGCCGGGGATCGCGGTGACCGAGGAGCCGCTGGCGACGACGGGGGCGGGGATGTCGGGCTGCACCACGGCCATGAAGTTGCGGGCGTGGTACGAGAAGGTCACGTCGATCGCCGCGTCGCCGGAGTTCGCGAGCTCGTACTCGATCGCCGCGACGGGAAGGCTGGAGCTGTCGCCGTCGGGCGGGGTGAAGGGGCTCCACGCGGTGATCGTCGCGTCGGGCCACCCGGGCTCCCGCAGCTCGAGGCGCGCGAACGGGAAGCGGGGCTCGAAGCGGGCCGAGCCGTAGCGCGGGAGGCCGTACGTGCGGCCGCCGCCGCCGTTGCCGGAGCTCCCGCGGTGCGTGCCGTCCCACGGGAAGAAGAGCTTCCACTCGGGGACGGGCCCCTCCAGCACGCGCGCGCCGCGGCCCGCGACGCGGACGGCAGCGAACGCGAGCGGCTCGTTGTAGATCTCCGGACGGTGGCGCACCGACAGGTGCGAGAGCCCGCCCGCGCCCTCGAAGCAGACCATGCCGGTGCCGATCCCGCCGAGCGGGAACGCGACGCGCGCCAGGTTCGCGCCGTCGTAGGCGGCGTTGAATGCGTGGCCCATGCGGATCCTCCTCCTGCGTTTTTTGTCAGAGCCGCGTCTGGTACACGAGCAGCCGCTCGACCGTCTCGTTGAGCCCGATCCGGCGGGTGAGGCGGCCGTCGATGGCCTCCACGCAGATCAGGAAGCGGCCGCCCTCCGGGTCGAAGAGCGCGCTCGAGTAGCCGAGCAGCGGGTAGCGCTCGTGCTCGTACTCGGAGCGGGACTCCCAGAAGGCGCGATGGAGCGGGGTGAGATCGCGACGCTCGAGGTCCAGCGCGTAGGCGACGCCGAACGTGTCGCTGCTCCCGTGGCCGACGCCGTGCTCGTCGGCATACACGACTTCGGGGTCCCGCCTGCGGTAATCCTCGAGGCTCGATTCGAGCCCGACGAACAGCAGGCCGTCGCCGCGGGCGAACGTCGTGCCGCTGAGGAACCCGAGGTGATCGCGGCCGTCGACCGTAAGCGGTCCGTGCTTGCGCCAGGAGATTCCGTCGGCGCTGGTGGCGAGCGCGGGCCGCACTTCGCGCCCGGCGTTCATCGCCTTGTACACGCAGACCCACCGGCCGTCGATGATGTCGATGCTGGAGTCCCGCGACTGGTTGGCGTCGTAGGACTGGTCGTGTCTCAACACGAGGCCCCGGGATTCCCACGGGCCGGCGAGGGAGGGCGCCACGAGCAGCAGAGTCTCCCACTGGAGGCCGCCCCAGATGAAGTCGCCTCCGGTGTCGACGGAGAGGTAGAAGTGCCAGCGGCCCGTCGCGGGGTCGCGCAGGAGCTGCGTGCCCTCGATGCTGTGGATCTCTGCTCCGCTCGCCCGGATCGCTTCTTCCTTGCTCACCCCGCCGACCTGCTCGAAGCGAAGGTCGTCCTTGGACCGGTATATGTTGGCCGCGTAGCCGCGCGCCTTTCCGGCGGCGACCCGGGGCCTGGCCGAGAGGAGAAAGCCTCCGCCCTCG
This sequence comes from uncultured Spirochaetota bacterium, assembly GCA_963734495.1. Classification (GTDB taxonomy): domain Bacteria; phylum Spirochaetota; class Spirochaetia; order SZUA-6; family CAVTHK01; genus CAVTHK01. The sequence goes on along the minus strand of CAVTHK010000013.1, from coordinate 503,685 downwards.
GGGTCGCGCAGGATCTTTCCGGCGCCGATCCAGGAGCCCGGCTTCGTGTCGGGCGGGTCGAGCGCCACACCCAGAAGCTCGCGGCGCTCGAAGAGGAGCCGCGGCTCGACGCGATCCAAGGTGTCGCTCATGCCCGCCTCCGGGCCGCCTGCTCCACGTGGCGCAGGAAGAGCTCCTCCGCCCGGTCGGCCCAGCAGCGGAAGCCCCGGTCGGCGGAATCGTACAGCGGTATGAAGGCGAGAAGCCGGTCCAGGTCGAAGGATTCGGCGGTGACCCCGGCGCCCGCGCGCCAGGCGTCGAGGGCGTTGCACCGCTGCTCGAAGTGCCCCCCGGTGGGCACCAGGAGCGCGGGCTTGCCCAGGTAGAGGGCCTCGCACACGCTTTCGAACCCGGCGGTGCCCGCGAAGCCGCGGCAGCTCGCCATGAGCGCGAGGAACTTTTCGTCGTGGATGCGGTGAAAGGTCAGGCCCGGCCGCACCTCGAGATCCTCGGGCGCGTCGCGCATGTCCCAGAACACGTGCGTCTCGATCTCCGGGTTCCTGATGTGCCACGCGATGATCTCTCGGCTGTAGCCGGGGTTCAGCATGTAGCCGAGGATGTGGCCGCCTTCGGTCGGCTCGAGCTCCCTGACCCTGGCGCGCAGCAGCGGCGGCACGACGAAGAGCCTGCGTCCCGGCCGGTCGGGCATCCGGACAAAGGAGAGAGCGAGCTTCCGGCGGGCGCGGAGCGAGAACGCGGCCGTAAAGAGGTTGACGCCGAGCCTGTGCATGAGGCTCCGCGGAGGGAACACGAACGCGGGATGCAGGAGGAGGTACTGGTGAGCAAGCGTGACGTAGGGCACGGCCCGCAGCCGCAGGCTGCACGCCCATCCGCACAGGGGCTCGTAGAAGCTGACCACCAGGTCGGGCGCGAGCGCGCGGATCCGGCGCCGCAGAAAAGCGAGGCTCTGCAGATAGACAAGCGTCTTCGCGAAGTTGTACACCACCGATCGGGCGACGAGGATGCGGCGGTTGTTGGCCACGATGAAGTTCGGGCTCGGGAAGCTCCGCACCGGGCACGCGATGCGCTCCGTGAAAAACGCGGGGATCTCGCGCGACGCGCCGCGGCCGACGAGCGCCTCGACCACGGTGTGGCCGTGCTTTCTGAGCATGTCCGCGAGGGCGATGGCCTGCGTCAGGTGGCCCCGGCCTTCGCCCTGGATGACAAACAACAATCGCATGTGCGCGCGTCGCTGACGCGCGGCGCATTATAGAGCGGAGTCGCGGCCCGAACAAGTGTCGCGGCAGCGGAGGGGCGCATGGAGCCTGTCAGCTGGAACTGGGCGGCGGTCGACGAGCGCGCGATGTGGGAGGAGCCGGCCGAGGAAGGCTGGTACCTGGCGCACCGCTGGACGCGCGACCGGCGGGCACGAGTGCTCGATCTGGGCTGCGGGCTCGGCCGCCACTCGCTGCTCTTCGCACGCTGGGGGCTCGCCGTCGATGCGTACGACCTCTCGCCCGACGCGGTCTGCGAGGTCGAGTCGCGCGCCCGCGCCGAGCGGCTGGCCGTCACGGTGCGTCACGGCGACATGCACGCGCTGCCGTACCCGGACGCCGCCTTCGACTGTCTCATCGCCTTCCACGTGATCTATCACACGGACCGCCGCGGCCTCGAGCGCATCATCTCGGAAATCCGGCGGGTGCTCGCCCCGGGCGGCGAGGCGTTCGTGACCTTCAACTCGGCGGCGAGCCCGCAGCTCCGCGATCCGCGATTACGGCGGATCGCCGCCAACATGGTGGTCAAGACGGAGGGCGCCGAGGCGGGGGTCCCGCACATTTACCTCGCCGAGGCCGACGTCAGGGACCTGATGCGGGACTTCGCCCTGCGCCTCTTCTATCACAAGGAGGAGATCGGCTCGGACTGGAGAGGCTGCCACTACTTCGTGCTGGCGGAGAAGCCCCGTGGCTGATTCGCCGGCCGCGGCCCCCCTGCCGGTGCTCTACGAGGACAACCATCTCATCGCGGTGAACAAGGCCTGCGGCGAGATCGTGCAGGGCGACAAGACCGGAGACCGTCCGCTGGCCGACCGCGTGGCCGCCTGGCTCAAGGAAAAGCACGGTAAGCCCGGCAACGCCTTTGTCGGCGTGATCCACCGCCTCGATCGGCCGACGAGCGGGGTCGTGCTCTTCGCCCGGACCGGCAAGGCCCTGGCGCGCATGAACGCCGCCTTCCGCGGCCGCGAGGTCCGCAAGGTCTACTGGGCCGCCGTGTCGAACCCGCCTCCAGCGGCCACAGGCGAGCTCGTGCACTACCTCGTGAGGAACGCCGAAAAGAACAAGTCGTTCGCGTACGATCAGCCGCGCCCGGGCGCGCTCGAGGCAAGGCTGCGGTATCGGCTCCTTGCATCCTCCGACCGCTACCATCTCCTCGAGATCGAGATGGACACGGGCCGTCACCACCAGATCCGCACGCAGCTCCAGGTCATAGGCTGCCCGATCAAGGGCGACCTGAAGTACGGGGCGCGCCGATCGAACCCCGGCGGCGGGATCCATCTGCACGCACGCAGCGTCGCCTTTGCGCACCCCGTCAGCGGAGAGCCCGTCTCGATAACGGCCGCGCCTCCGCCCGACCCGGTCTGGGACGCGCTGGTGCAGGCGCTGCCTGGCCCGGCGGCCCTATAGCTTCGCCAGGTCCATGTCGCGCGCCGCCTTGACCTCGTCGAGCCTGCCGACCGGCGTCGTCTCGGGGAAGCGGTGGAAGCGCTCCGGGTCGCTCTCGGCGAGCTCGGCCAGCTCCCGCATCACGGCGATGAAGCCGTCAAGCGTCTCCTTGCTCTCCGTCTCGGTCGGCTCGGTCATGAGCGCTTCCTTGACGATGAGCGGGAAGTAGACCGTCGGCGGGTGGATCCCGCGGTCGATGAGCGCCTTGGCGATGTCGAGCGCCTTGACGCCGCGCTCCGCCTGCCGCGAGGCCGAGAGCACGAACTCGTGCATCACCCGCCCGGGGTGCGGCACGTCGTAGCAGTCCTTGAGGCGCGCGAGCACGTAGTTGGAGGCGAGCACCGCCGCCTCGCTCACCTGCAGCAGCCCCTCCCTGCCCAGCAGCAGGATGTAGGCGTACGCCCTGAGCAGCACGAGGAAGTTGCCGTAGAAGGGCGAAATGTAGCCGATCGAGAGCGGCTCGTCGTAGTGGAGGTAGAAGGTGCCGTCCGAACGGCGGATCACGCGCGAGATCGGGAGATACGGCACGAGCTCCTTCTTCACGCCGACGGGGCCGGCGCCCGGGCCGCCGCCGCCGTGAGGAGTGGCGAAGGTCTTGTGAAGGTTGACGTGCACCACGTCGAAGCCCAGGTCGCCGGGCCGCGCCCGGCCCAGGATCGCGTTCAGGTTGGCGCCGTCGTAGTAGGCGAGGCCGCCGGCCTCGTGGATCAGGTCGGTGACGCGCCGCACGTTCGGGTCGAAGATCCCCAGCGTGTTCGGCTGGGTGAGCATGATCCCGGCCACATCGTCGTTGAGCGCCGCCTTGAACGCCTCGAAATCCACGCATCCGCGGCTGTCCGACGGCACCGCCCTGACCTCGAAGCCGGCGATCGCGGCGCTCGCGGGGTTGGTGCCGTGGCCCGAGTCGGGGATGAGGATGATGCGCTTCTTGTTGCCGTGGTGCTTGTGATAGGCGGCGATCAGCATGATGCCCGTCAGCTCGCCGTGAGCGCCGGCCATCGGGTGGGTCGTGAACGCGTCCATCCCGCAGATCTCGCACAGCGCCTGCTCGAGCGAGTGGATCACCTCGAGCGTGCCCTGCGTCAGCGTGCCTCCCATGTTGAGCTGGGGCAGCAGCGGGTGCAGCGAAGTGAACGCTTCGAGCCCGGCGATCTTCTCCGCGAATTTCGGGTTGTACTTCATGGTGCAGGAGCCGAGCGGGTAGAAGTTGGCGTCGACGCTGAAGTTCCGCTGCGAGAGGCGCGTAAAGTGGCGGACCACGTCGAGCTCGCTCACGCTCGGCAGCTCCGCCGGCGCCGCTCGCAGGTACCGCTGGTCGAGGGCCGCGCGAGCCGGCACGTCGCTCGCCGGAAGCGTCACTCCCCTGCGGCCGGGCCTGGAAGTCTCGAAGATCAGTTCCACAGCACGTCCTCCAGAGCTTCGGCGAACATCCCGATCTCCTGCTTCGTCCGCTTCTCGGTGACCGCCACCAGCAGCGTGTCCTTGATGTCCGGGTAGTAGCGGCCGAGCGGGAAGCCGCCGGCGATGCCGCGGTCGATGAGCTTGCCGACGACCTCGCTCGGGTCCTTCGGCAGCCGCACGGTGAACTCGTTGAACGTCGGCTCCTTCGAGACCTCGACGCCGCGGACCTCGGCCAGCTTGGCTTTGGCGTACTCCGCCTTGTCGAGGCACAGCTGAGCCACCTCGCGAAGGCCTTCCTTCCCATAGAGACTCATAAAGATGAGGGCGCGGAGCGCGCACAGCGCGTGGTTGGTGCAGATGTTGGAGGTCGCCTTCTCGCGCCGGATGTGCTGCTCCCTCGTCTGCAGCGTGAGCACGAAGCCCCTGCGGCCGGCGGCGTCCACCGTCGCGCCCGCGATGCGGCCGGGCATGCGGCGCACGTGCTCCCTGCGCGCCGCCATGAACCCGAGGTACGGGCCGCCGAACGAGAGAGGGATGCCGAGGCTCTGACCTTCACCTGTGGTGATGTCCGCTCCCATCTCCCGGGGGGTCGCCAGCAGGCCGAGGGAGAGCGGGTAGACGCTTTCGACGACGAGGGCGCCCTTCGCGTGGCACATCTCGGAGATGTCGGAGTGGTTGTCCACGACCCCGAAGAAGTTCGGGTTCTGGAGGATCACCGCCGCGGTGCGGTCGTCGAGGGCGTCGCGGATCGCCTTGCGGTTGGCGTGGCCGTGCGAGACAGGGATGTCGACGAGCTCGAAATTGAGGTTGGTGGTGTACGAGCGCATCATCTTCCGGTAGATGGGGCTCACGCCGCCGTCCATGATGATGCGGCCCCTCCCGGTGATCCGGGCGGCCATCATCGCCGCCTCGTAGAGCGCGGTGCCCCCGTCGTACAGCGACGCGTTGGCGACCTCCATGCCGGTGAGGCGGCAGATGCAGCTCTGGAACTCGTAGATCGCCTGCAGCGTCCCCTGGGAGGCTTCGGGCTGGTACGGCGTGTAGGAGGTGGTGAACTCGCTGCGCGATGCGAGCGCGTCGACGGCGGCCGGGATGAAGTGGTCGTAGAAGCCGCCGCCCAGGAAGCTCACGAGGTCGGTGACGTTGCGGCGCGCCAAATTTCGCAGGTACTTCTCGACCTCGAGCTCCGAGCGGCCCGGCGGCAGGTCGAAGGAGCGCGCCCGCAGGTCCTTTGGGATGGCGGCGAAGAGCTCGCCGGCGTCGCCCGAGGCGATCCCGATCGCCGCGAGCATCTCGCGCACGTCGTCGGGGGTGTGCGAGACGAAGCTCACGGCTTGGGCTCCTCGACGAGGGCCGCGTACTGGTCCGCCGACAACAAATTCTTCGTCTCCGCGGGGTCTGAGACCGCGACGCGCACCAGCCACCCCTTTTCGTAGGGCGACTGGTTCACCAGCTCGGGGGTCTTCTCGAGGCCGGGGTTCACCGCCAGGACCTTGCCCGACACCGGCGCGTAGAGGTCGCTCGCTGCCTTCACGCTCTCGATCGTGCCGAACACCTTGAGTTGCGAAATTTGCGCTCCCGCCTTGGGGAGCTCGACAAAGGTGATGTCACCGAGCTCGGCCTGGGCGTGGTCCGTGATCCCGATCACGGCCTCCTTGCCCTCGATGCGCACCCACTCGTGCTCCTTTGTGTACAAAAGCCCCTTGGGAACCATCTCTTCCTCCTGCGGTGCCGAACTTTACACAAGCGGCGGCCGTTTCAGGCGCGCCGGAATCTCCACCTTGCCGTCGGTCACGACGACCTCGCGGCCCTCCGAGGCGAGCTCGGCCGCGATGTAGCACAGCCCGATGCCCGTTTTCAGGACAGGCGAAAAGCCCCCGCTGGTCACTTCGCCGACAAATTTCCCTTCTGCGCGCGCCTGGAAATGCGCGCGGGGGCTGCGCCGGCTTTCGCATACGAACCCGATCAGGATTTCCCGCGGCTCCCCCCGTTTCTCGAGAGCTGCGCGGCCGACGAAGTCCTTGGCCATGTGCACGAACCGCATCAGGTCCGCTTCGCGCGGGGAGCGCCGGTCGTCGATGTCGTTGCCGTACAGCGAATAGCCCTTTTCCAGCCGCAGAGTGTCGCGGGCGCCGAGGCCGGCGGGCTTCACGATCGGATTCTCGAGAAGAAGGTCCCACACCCGCGCCGCGCCGGCCCCTGGCGCAAAAACCTCGAAGCCGTCCTCGCCGGTGTAGCCCGTGCGGCTCACGACGCAGTCGATCGTCCCGATCGTAGCCCGCGCCAGGGCGAACCGCTTGAGCGCGACGGCCGCCGGCGCGTGCGCTTCGAGCACCTCGGCGGCCCTCGGCCCCTGCAGCGCAATCATGGCGGTCTCGGCGGACTCGTCGCGAAAGGTCGTCCCGCCCAGAGACTGGCTGATCCAGGCCCGGTCCTTGGCCGTCGTGGCTGCGTTGACGACCAGGAACAGCTCGGATTCCGCCGCGCGGAAGACCATGATGTCGTCGATCACGCCTCCCTCGGGATTGAGCAGGAAGCCGTAGCGGCCGCGGCCGATCGCGAGGTTGTCGAGCCGGCCGGTGAAGAGCCGGTCGATGTGCGCGAAGGCGCCCGGCCCCGACAGCCGGAACTCCCCCATGTGGGAGGTGTCGAACAGGCTCGCGCTGCCTCGCGTATGGAGGTGCTCCTCGATGATGCCCGTGTATTGAACGGGCATCTCCCAGCCGGCGAACGGGATCATGCGCGCGCCCGCGGCGACGTGCCTCTCGTAGAGCGGAGTGCGTAACACGGCAAGCCTCCGACCGCGTGATGATAGCAGGGGCGGCGCGGAAGGTACAAGCATCCGGCGCCGGGGATTCCCGTTCCGCCGGCGAGCGGGTAGAATGCCCCGGGCCTGCCGGGGGGAGACATGGAGTACGACCTGGATCGCGCAGTCCGCAAGGTGCCCGACTTCCCGAAGCCGGGCATTCTGTTCTACGACGTCACGGGGATCCTGACGACGCCCGAGGCGTTTCGATGGTGCATCGACCGGATGGAGAGCCTCTACCGGTCCAGGGGGTTCGACGCCGTGGCGGCCATCGAAGCGCGGGGGTTCGTCTTTGCCGCACCGCTCGCCGACAGGCTTCGCCTTCCCCTGATCCTCCTCAGAAAGAAGGGGAAGCTTCCCGGCGAGACGCTGACTGCAAAATTCGCACTCGAGTACGGGGAGGACGCCATCCAAGTCCACCGCTCCGACGTGCGGCCGGGCGCCGTCGTGCTGCTGGTCGACGACCTGATCGCGACAGGAGGTACGCTGAAGGCTGCCGCGGGGCTGCTGGCCGCCGGAGGCGCGCGCGTGGGCGCGATTTTCGGCGTCATCGGCCTGCCGTTCCTTCACTACGACCGGGTGCTCGCCGGCTACGACGTGACGACACTCGTCGACTACCACGGCGAGTGAAAACGCCCGTGAAAGACCCGCGCGAGCCCCTGCGCCTGGGACTCCAGCAGGCGCTGCTTGCCCTGCCTTCGATCGCCGCGCTCCCGCTCCTGATGGGGCTGGACGCGAGCATGGCGCTGCTGTGCGCCGGGGCAGGCACCCTCATCTTCCAGTACGTCACCCGCTCCCGGATCCCGGTTCTGCTCGGGAGCTCGTACTCCTTCGCCTACGTGCTGGTCTCGACTGCGAAGGCGCACGGATCGGCCCAGGCAGCCGGAGTCGCAGGGCTCGCAGGGCTGGTCTTCGTCGTCGCCGCGGTCGGGCTGAGGCTCGTCCCCGCGCCCACGCTGCGGCGGTTGCTCCCGGCGCACGTCACCGCGACGACGGTGCTCGTTCTCGGGCTGGCGCTTGCGCCCGTGGCGGTTCAGGCGGCCGCCGGCGGCACCTCGCCCGCCGTGGTCGACCGTGTCGGCCCCTGGGGGGCATGGCTGGTGGCCGGGATCGCCCTGACCGCCGGCGTCATGGTTCAGCTCGCGTTTCCGCGGTGGGGCCTGCGCCGCGGGACCCAGCTGCCGGCATTGGCGGCCCTCGCGGCGGGGACCCTCGTCGCGCTGCCTCTGGGCATCGTCGATTTCACGCTGGTGCTGAAGGCGCCGTGGGTCGGACTGCCGCACTTCTCCCTGCCGCGCATCGCTCCTCAGCTCATTCTCACGGCCGTGGCCGTCGGGCTCGTGGCCGCCATCGAGCACGTCGCCGACGTTCTCGCAATGGAGGCGGTGACAGGCGAAGACTACCTGCGGGATCCCACGCTCGTGAGGACGCTGCTGGCCACGGGCGGCGCGACCGTCCTTTCGTCGGCGGTCGGCGGCCCTCCGCTCTCGTTTTCGAGCGAGAGCATGGGCCTGGCAGCCACGACGGGGCAGACCGACAACGCCCCCATCCGGTGGGCCGCGTTCGCGATGATCGCGCTCGCGTTCATGCCCAAGGTGGGCGCCGCGATCGCATCCCTGCCGCGCGTCGCCATCGGCGGCATCTCGATCCTCCTCTACGGCGCGCTTTGCGTTCACGCGATCCGGCGGCTGGTCGAGGCGCGGGTCGACGCCGCGGGACCGCGCCCCCTCATGGTGATCGCCTTCATGCTGGTGCTGGGCGTGGGAGGCGCGCAGTTCGCCGCGGACCCCGTCGCCCTCTCAGGCGTGGCCCTCGCGCTGGCTGCCGGCGTGCTGCTGAACCTCGTGCTGACCCGCCGGAAACCCGCTCAGAAAGGTCCGCCCGGGCTGCCCGGGCGGCATTCTTGACAGGTCGCCCCGTAGCGCTCAATTTGTCGGCGTGGAAGTGGATCTCGGCGTGATCGCGGCCGCGGCCGCGGCGGTGCTCTTCTACCTGCGGCTCATCCGCGCGCAGCGAGTGCTGTTCGCGCGACTCCGGCCAAGGCGCCCGGCCCCGGCTGATCCGCAGGTGGCCGCTCTTCGTGCTCGGGCTGGCCCTCGTGCTCGCGGGCGCGGCCGCGGCCGCCGGGGCCCTGCCGCGCGGCCCGCCATGGAAGCGAAGGCGTGGTGGTGGGTCCCGGTCGCGCTCGGATTCGCGGTGCTGACGACGTCGATATGAGCGATGACCCGCCTGCGCCCGCTGCGGCGGGCCGACCGCCCGTCTGAGCGCGATCTACATGGAAGCGCTCGAGGCGCTCTTCGGCGCCGCGGGCGATTTATCCGAGCCGCTGCGCGCGCGCTGGGGGCGGAAGCCGGCTTCCGCGGCTGGCTTCGCATCCGCGCCCTGCGTCGGCTGCTCCGCCTCGTGGGCCCGCCCTCGGGCGAGCGCCGCGTCACGCGGACCGTACACCCGGACGCGCTCGCCGGCGGTTTTGCGCTTGTCGTCGCGGTCGCGCTCGTGCGCGCGTCGCGGGAGCAGCCGTCGCTCGCGCTGGCGTCCGCCGTCGTGTTCGCCGCTGCCCTGCTGCTGTACGCCGCGACGCGCGGCCGGATCCTGCGCCGCTACGCGCGCGTCCGGGCGGGCGACGACGACGCGGCGAAGGCCGTCGAGCGCGCGGTGGCGCGCTGGATGCAGCTGCGCTGCTGCCTGCGCGAGCGGCTGGTCGACGGCCCCGACGGCGAGCCGGCGATCCCGCTGGAGGATCTGCCGCAGGCCCTCGTGCCGCGGCCGCCGCCGGTAGCGCGCCCCGCAAAACGCGAACGCCTCCCCGAGGGGAGGCGTTCGCTTCGGCGCGGATGCCTTCGTTCAACATACTCTAATAGTTGATGTTCTCGCGCTCCTTGACGCCGAACATCGCGGGCGGCATCACGAGGAAGATCAGGTTCAGGACGATGCCGCAGATCGCGGAGAACACGATGGCGGGGATCCCGCTCGGGAACAGGATCGGGATGGGGAAGGGGAAAAGCCCGTTGGGCAACCCCATGGCGCCGCCGATCCCGAGGATCAGGATCGTCGCTCCGACGGCGAGCTGGCGCGGCTCAAAGAGGTTGACGCGCTCGGACTGGATGAGGGCGACGCCCTGCATGCCGATGACGCCGAAGAGGTAGATCGAGAGGCCGCCGGTGACGGCCGCGGGGATGGTTTCCACCAACCCTGCGAGCTTCCCGACGAAGCCGAGGAGGATCGCGATCACTCCGGCGCACATCAAGACCGGGACGGAGTAGTTGCGGGTGATGGCCATGAGGCTGTTGTTCTCGCCGTAGTTCGTGCCCGCGCAGCCGCCGAGCATGCCGACGACGACGTCGTCGGCGCCGTCCGCGACCAGGTTCAGGCCGATGAGCTTCTTGATCTCGATGGCCGGTTTGCCGAGCTCTTTCGCGAGGGCGTCGATGTAGAGGCTCATCTGGTACAGGTGGGCGGTGCTCTCGGGTATCGTCGCTATGGCGATCAGCGCGACGCTCACGACGATGGACCAGGCCCGCGGGTCTTCAAAAGCCGGGAAGGTGATCCTCGGAACGCGCAGCCACTGCGAGTCGACGAAGGGGCCGAAGCTCACGATCCCCATCAGAGCCGCGACTACGTAGCCGACCACGGCGCCGAGCAGGATCGGGAGCATCCCGAGCAGGCCCTTGCCCTGCAGGTAGACGGAGAAGCCGATCGTGAACAGCAGCGTGACGATCGCGATGAACCAGTTGGCCGAGGCCGAGCCGAGGGCCGCGCCCGCGAGCGCGACTCCGATGACCATCGCGACGCTGCCGGTGATGACAGGCGGAAGGACTTTGTCGAGCGCCGCCTTGCCGACGCGCATGATGAGCAGACCCGACCAGGATCTCGACGACCGCCGTGCCGACGATGCCGACCTGGACGATGCGGACGCCCTCGGCCACGTAGTGGATGTTCTTATCCGCGAACGCCTGCGGGGCATAGAGGTTCATCACCGTGATGACCACGGTGATGTAGCTGAAGCTCGACCCGTAGTACATCGGGATCCTGCGGCCCGAAACCAGGAGCGCGACGATCGTGCCCACCCCGGACGCGAGCAGCGTCACACCGACGTCGAATTTTGTCAGTATCGCGACCAGGACCGTCGCCGGGAACATCGTCAGTACCTGCTGGAACCCCAGGCTCACCATCGCCCCGAAGGGCGGCGTGTCTGCGGGCAGGTACCCGAGGACCTTTCCTTCTTGTTTGGCCATCCTGTGCTCCTTATCTTGTAGGGTGCGGCGCACGGGGACATGCGCTTGCCGCGATGTTGACACGCGCCCCGTTGGTTGTCAAACAAAAAATGAAGGGAGCTGCGCGGTGGATGAGCCCGAAGCGGTGCAGGCCACGGCGCGCGGGGCGTTCGTGCCCGAAGCGGTGAGCGGCCGCGTCCTGTCGGTTCATGCCGCCGCCGTCAACGTGCTCGACGAGCCGTCGGGCCTGCTGGTGTCGCTCCTGCTGCGCGAGGCCGACATGACCGGAATGGCGGTGCTCGTGCCCCGCTTTCCGGGGGGGATCGCTCCGGGCGACGCCGTGTCGGGCGCCGGGCTGCGGGTGAGCGGCAGGGGCCGCGTCAGCCTCGACGGCGCCGTGGTGTGGGAGGGGCGGCCCGTATCCCGCCCGGCGCTCGGCCGCGCCCGTGTCGGGTCAGTTGCCGCGGCCCTGCGCTCCTGCGGCGTGCCCGGCGGCTTCCTGGGGGTGATCGTGCCGACGGACACGAACCCATTCGGCGCCAAGGCGCGTGCACTGCTTCGCGGGGCAAGCGCCGCGGCCGCCTCGGGCTTCGAAGGCGGCCTGGTGGGCCTGGGGCCCGGGTTCACGCCGTCGGGCGACGACTTCCTGGCGGGCGCGCTGCTGGCGGAGGAGTGTGTCGGGGGCGCCCGCGGCCGGCCGATCGACCGCGAGTCGGTCGGCCTGGGCCTCTCGCGGACCACCCCAGGCGGCAGGACGCTCCTTACGCTCGCGCTGCGCGGCAGCTACCCGGCGTACCTCCTGCGGTTCCTCGCCCGGCTCGATGCGTCGCGGTCGGCCGAGGACGTGCGCGCGGCGGTGCGGGAGGCCGTCGCCCACGGCGAGACTTCGGGCACCGACGCGCTCCTCGGGTTCGTGTGGCGCGCCGGCGGGATCCCGTGATCGAGCTGCGCCGCGTGCGGTGCCCGCCGGCGCGTGATCTCACGGAGGACGCAGCACCTCGGGCAACCACTCGTCATCATCGAGGGCTTCGTATTGAAAGTCCAGCCCCATCGGACGGCGCGGGTCGCTGAAGCCGCCGATCAGGATCTCCATCTGGTCCCTGATCCACGTCAGCAGGTCGTACATGTTCTCGGATGCCACGGCGTCCGAGGTCCAGCGACTGTACAGCGCCAGCAGGAGTGGACCCGGGACGCTGAGCACGTCGCCGGCGCGCACCCAGGGGAGCCCTTCGCAGGTCACCAGGATGGCTGCGTGAATCCAGCGCTTCCGCAGCGCTTCGCGCAGGGCCCTGGCGGCCTGTGACGCGTTCCGGTCCGTGCCGCGCGGCTCGAAGGAGAAGCCGATCCTGCGACCCGAATGCCGCGTGACGATGAGGTCGACGCCGCGACGCCGGTAACGGCCCATGGAGTGGAAGCTGCTGGGGTGGCGGCGGCCCGGCGAGCTCTCCCGCTCGATCACGCCATCGGTGATTCGGGCGGCGAGCTCTCCCTGGATCGGCACGCGCACGCAGCCGTCGGGATTCTCGGCCCTGACAAAGGCCTGCTTCCAGCCTCGCGGCCTCAGGTACAGTCGCTGCTTGCGGATCATGTCGGCGGGGCAGGGCTCTGGCAGGGCGGGCAGGGCCCGCAGATAGCCGGCAGCCTTGAGCCGGCGCATGTGGCGGCCGACCTGGAAAGGAGTGGTCCCCAGGGTGCGCGCGATCGCGCTGGCGTTGAGCATCTCGCCGTGGTGGCAGGCGAACGCCCGCAGCAGTTCGTGAAGCCGATACACCGGCTGCGCCTCCCGGGGTCCTGCCCCTTGCCGCGTCCCTACCCTCGTCAACGCGCCCGCGGGCCGGCGTGCATTGCGAATTTTGCAGCCGACGGTCGCCCGGCGCGCCCGGCCGGGGCAGCGATCCGCCGTCCTTGCGCGGCGCCGCGGGCGGAAGCGGGTGCCGGCGATGCGTTGAAGCGTGGCCGGTTTCCAGCCATAATGCTCAGGCCGTTCCGTGTCGTGAGGTGATGCCGTGAAAAAGGTCCTCGTGCGGAAGGACTCCTACTACGACTCCGTGCTTCTGATGCTGATCAGTCAGGAGGCCAGAAAGCTCGACGGCGTCTCGGATGCGGTCGTCGCCATGGCCACCGACACCAACAAGCAGCTTCTGGGCGACATGGGATACCGTGCGCCAGAGATCGCGGCGGCCACCCCGAACGACCTGGTCATCGCCCTCGAAGGCGCGACGGCACAAGCGCTGGACGAGGCGCTCGAGGCAGCGCAGCGCCTCGTCCAGAACAGGGGAGGCGGAGCGGGCGCTCAGAGCGGCGAGCACAGGCCGGCGAGCCTCGACGCCGCGCTCAAGGAGCTCCCCGGGGCCAACGTGGCGGTCATCTCGCTGCCCGGCGCCTACGCCGCGCGGGAGGCGAGGCGGGCGCTGCTGCGCGGTCTGCACGTCATGCTTTTCTCGGACAACGTCGGCCTCGAGGACGAGATCAGCCTCAAGAAGCTTGCCCGTGAGCGCGGGCTGCTGATGATGGGGCCTGACTGCGGTACGGCCATCATCAACGGCAGGCCGCTCTGTTTTGCGAACGTGGTGCGTCGCGGCGCGATCGGCGTCGTCGCGGCGGCCGGCAGCGGCCTGCAGGAGGTCACCTGCTGCATCGAGAAGCTCGGCGCGGGCGTCTCGCAGGCGATCGGGACCGGCGGCCGCGACCTCAAGGACGAACGAGTGGGCGGCATGACCATGCTCGCCGGCATCGAGGCGCTCGCGCGCGACGCGGGCACGCGCGTGATCGCGGTCGTATCCAAACCGCCCGCGCCTGCGGTCGCTGCCAGGGTGATCGCGGCGCTGGTCGACGCGGGCAAACCTGCGGTCGTGCACTTTCGTCGGGATGCCGGCGCCTGCGGCCGCGGAGAGCCCGGATTCGGTTCACTTCGCCTCGAGCCTCGAGGAGACCGCGGTCATGGCAGTGGCTCTCGAGCGCGGGCGCGGCGCCGGGCGGCGGGGGCCCTTCACCCTGACTGAGCCCGAGATCGAGTCGATCGCGGCGGCCGAGACGCGAAGGATGGGAAGACGTCAGCGGTGGCTGCGGGGCCTGTTCACCGGTGGAACCCTGGCTGATGAGGCGATGATCGTCCTCAGCGGTCTGCCGGGCGGCGTCTACTCCAACAATCAGACGGACCCCGCTTTCGTCCTCGCTGACCCGCGCGCGTCGAAGGCGAACACGATCGTCGACCTCGGGGATGACAAATTTACAGTGGGAAGGCCTCACCCGATGATCGATCCCTCGATCCGGGTGGAACGGCTTGGTTCAGGAGGCCGAGGACCCGGAGGTCGCGGTCAGTCCTGCTCGACCTCGTGCTGGGCTACGGCTCGCACGCAGACCCGGCCGGCGCCATCGCCGGGCCGATCGCCGAAGCCAAGGCGCGCTTCGCTCGGCGCCGCGGCCACCTTTCGGTGATCGCCTCGGTCACAGGGACCGCAGGCGATTTCCAGGGGCTGGACGCGCAGAAGAGCAGGCTCGAGTCGGCCGGCGTGGTCGTGATGCCGTCAAATTTCCAGGCGGCGAGGCTGGCGCTGCGGATCATGGAGCGCCTGGCGCGGCGAGGGCGGAAAGCGCGCGAGTCCCAGCCGCAAGGCGTCGGCAGCGCCCGCGCGGCGGGGGCGGAAAGCCGCGAGTTCCAGCCGCAAGGCGTCAGGCACGCGGCCGGCGCGCGGCGAAGCCCGCGCGAAGCCGCGGGGCAGCCAGGGGGCGCAACCGATGAGCGCGAACCGGATCGACGAGCTGTTCAAAACTGAGCTGAAGGTAGTCAACCTCGGCCTCGAGGGTTTCGCTCAGTCCCTGCGCGAGCAGGGGGTCCCCGCCGTTCAGGTCGCCTGGACCCCGCCCGCGGACCCGTCGCTCGCCGCGCGGCTCGATCGCCTGGAGGCCAACCCGGCGCTCGACATCGGGCGCGCGAACGCCGAAGCCGTCCGCCGCATCCAGGCGGCCCGTCCCGACGCTGGTGGGCGTCGGCACGGCTCTGAACACCGTCCCGGGCATGACCAAGACGACAGTACTCCATGCCGGCCCGCCCGTGACCTGGAAGCGGATGTGCGGTCCGATGCGCGGCGCCGTCATCGGAGGTCTCGTCTACGAAGGGCTGGCCCGCGACGCCGCTGAAGCCGAAGCTCTGGCCGCCTCCGGCGACATCACCTTCGAGCCGTGCCATCACCATTCCGCGGTGGGGCCCATGGCCGGGGTGGTGACCGCGAGCATGCCTGTCTGGATCCTGGAGAACACGGCGTTCGGCAACCGCGCCTTCTGCACCTTCAACGAAGGGCTCGGCAAGGTGCTGCGCTACGGCGCCAATTCGCCCGAGGTGATCGAACGGCTGCGGTGGATCGAGCGCGTTCTCGCTCCGGTGATCGCGCGGGCGCTCGAGGCGCACGGGCCGCTGGACATGAAGAACGTCATCGCCCAGGTGCTGCAGATGGGCGACGAGGGGCACAACAGGAACCGGGCAGGCACGTCGCTCGTCCTCCGCGAGCTCGCCCCGTTCCTCGTGATGCTCGACGAGAGCCGGGAGACCGTGCGCGACGTGATCCGGTTCATCAACGGGAACGACCACTTCTTCCTCAACCTCTCGATGCCGTCGGCCAAGTCCACCGTGGACCCCGCCGCGGGAATCGAGGGGAGCTCCATCGTGGTGACGATGGCGCGCAACGGGACCGACTTCGGCATCCGCGTTTCGGGGCTCGGCGACCGCTGGTTCACCGGGCCCGCGTCCATGGTCGAGGGGCTCTACCTGCCGGGATTCAGCGCAAAGGACGCGGCGCCCGACATCGGCGACTCCGTCATCACGGAGACCGCCGGGATCGGCGGCTTCGCGATGGCCGCGGCGCCCGCCATCGTCAAGTTCGTCGGCGGCTCGCCGGCAGACGCCGTCAACACCACGCTGCGCATGTACGAGATCACGGCCGCGGAGAACGAGTCGTACCAGATCCCGGCCCTCGATTTCCGCGGAACGCCGACGGGCGTAGACCTTCTCAAGATCATCGAGACGGGGATCCTCCCGGCCATCAACACCGGGATCGCGCACAAGGAGCCGGGCATAGGGATGGTCGGCGCCGGCCTCGTCAAGCCGCCGGTCAAGTGCTTCGGGGACGCCTTCGCGGCGTTTGTGGAAAAGTACGGAAGGTAGCGGGCATCAGGGCGCACGGCGCCCTGACCCGCATCACAGCAGAGGAGGGCTATCGTGAAAGCCATCGATCTCTCGATCCCGCTCGGCATCGGAACCCCGCCCTGGCCGACCTACATTCCGCTGCAGGTGCAGTACTTCAAGCGCCTCGCGCCCAACGGCGCCAACGGCCAGGTCGTGACCCACTCGAACCACGTGGGCACGCACCTCGACGGCGAGATTCACTTCTACACTCCGGGCAAGGACATCGCGAGCCTCGACATGGACTTCCTCGTCCACGAGGGGGCGATCGTCGACCTGTCCGACGTCGTGGGCGACTACGACGTCTACACCTCCGAAGATGGTGGAGGAGCGCGTCGAGGTCAAAGACGGCGACATCCTGATCATCCACACGGGCTTCCATCACTACGGCTGGGACCAGCCGACGGCCGACGAGATCCGCTACATGATCAAGCACCCGGGGCCCGACCGCGAGTTCGCCGAGTGGTGCAAGCGCAAGAAGCTGCGCTGGCTCGCCGTCGACTGCGGCAGCGGCGATCACCCGATGAACACCAAGATCCGCGAGTGGATGCCCGTGCAGGCCAGGGAGTGCGACGCGCACATGCGCTCGAAGTACGGCAAGGGGCTGGACGAGATCTTCACGCGCGGACAAGTACCAGCTCATGCACATCGAGATGTTCGACCACGGGATCATCCACGTCGAGTGCGCCGGCGGCGACATGGACCTCCTGCTCAACCAGCGCGCCCTGATCGGATGTTTCCCCTGGCGGTTCGTGGACGGAGAGTCGAGCATCGCCCGCGTGGTGGCCCTGGTCGAGGACGGGCGCTACGAGGAATTGATGAAGAAGAAGGCGCGCGCCAAGCTGACGCGCTTCGGCGACGTCGCGGGCGCCGAGAACGCGTGGCTGCACGAGGAGGCGCGCAAGCGCAGGCGGTAGCCTGCTGTTCGCGGCCTGACGGGCAACGGCGCCTTCAGACGGGAACGTAGCGGTGAGCGGCCGCGTCGAAGCGGGTGCCGTCGAAGGCGCGGGCCAGCGTGGTGAGCACGCGCACGCGGACGTCGATTGGCGCCGTTGCTGATCTCGGCAGCCGGAACCACGATCCGGTACGGTGACCAGGGGGCCGGCCGGAAGGGGTGTCCGTTCAGCGAGACCTCGCAGGCCTCCTCGAAGTGCCGCGGCAGCGCCAGCTCCAGGAGCACGTTCCCCCCGCGAGGAACGCCGCGCAGGGTCGCCTCCATCCCGTATTCGACGGTCCCCGAATAGAAAGGTGCGAAATTTGCATCGTAGTCCTCGAAGAGGCCGCCGGCGGTGGGCGCGCGGAGCGCGAGCGGCTCGAGGCTCACGCCGAAATCCCCAGCCAGGTACAGCGGGTTGAGGAGCCCGCCGTCCAGCCGGTTGGTGACGACCTCGACGGTGACGCGGTTCGCGCCAGGCACCAGGTCAGCAGTCACGTCCACCCCGATGCAGCCGGGCACGTGCGCGTCCGTCGGCCTGAAGTCGTCCGGAACGCGTGGCCGGCCGCCGTTGACCCGCACGCGCGCCTCCCCGCGGATCGAGTCCGGCTCCATGACAAGCTCGACGGCCCCCGCGTACGAATTCTCGAAGTGAAGGCGTACTCGGCGCGTCAGCTCGGGGAGCAGCAGCTCCGGCTCGTGGCCGAAGAAGCTGCGAACGTCGGGCGCGAAGGCGAGCCGGCCTTCGGCGATCTGGTTCGCGATCGGGGCGGCGGAGACGACCGCGGCCGCGGCCTGCCCGCCGCCCGGCCGGCCCGAGAGCGTCAGCTCCCAGCGCGCCATGCGCAGCAGGTTCCGCCCGAGGAGGCGCACCGTCGCGGCACCCTCGAGGCGGAGCGCGAGCCCGGCGGGCGGGGCGGCAGCATCGCGACGCGCGCCGCCTCCGCCGCTTTCGAGCAGAGCCGCCTCGAAGGGGCCGAGCCTGCGGGCAAAGCCGCCGCCCGAGCGCTCCAGCAGGGCGGGGCGTCCGCCTCGAGAGGCAGCTCGGCCAGCTCGCCGTCGTCCGCAGCGCGACCGTCACCGGGTCGCCGGACGAGTTCAGCAGAAAGCAGAGCCGCCGCGGCCGTCCGTTCGGCTCACCACCCGCACTCGCGAAGCGTCGCCGCTCCTCGGTCCGCAGGCCGAGCGGGCGCGCCACCGCTGTGCTTCGAGCGAGCAGCGCGTCCCAGTCGGGGTCCTCGCCGATCCGCATCGACCCGCCCCCCGGCCTGCTCCAGGCCGCGGAGGCACGACTCCAGCTCCTTCTCCACGTACCGCATGGGCGGCAGCGAGGACCGCGGCCGCCGCGAGGTCCTTCACCTTGATCCTTCCGCCTTCGATCCGGCACTGCCTGCAGGATGTCGGTGTCCACGACGGCGAAGTCGACATGCGCCTCGCCCGAGCGCTGCCATCAGCCGCTCGTAGACCTCCCTGCCGCGGGCCGTCGGCACGCCGGGCCCGGGGTCCACGACGAGCACGGCCGCGTCGATCCACGTCCCCGCGAACGCGCCCGCGATCGCGTCGAAGCGCCGCGAGAGCAGGTGCCACAGCTTCCACCACGGCATCTGGAAGAAGAAGCTCGGCGGCGCGTCGTGCTTCCGCAGGCCGTGGGTCGAGTAGAAGAACGCGTGGGGCACCAGGACGTCGATGCCCTGCAGCAGCAGCTCGTCCACGATGAGGCGCGCGTCCTGCATCGTCGCCCCCCACCCGAGGCTGTGGAAGCACTCGCACAGCGAGCGCGGCTTGCCGTAGAAGTAGGCGGCCGAGGCCGTCGCGCGGCGTTGCCAGCGCAGGCGCGAGCGCAGCATGTCGGTCGGGGCGCCGGCCTTGGTGTGGCCGACGTCGCAGCCCGGCACGTCCATGAAGCGGAGCTCGGAGAGGCGGTAGCTCGGCTTCTCGCCGAGCCAGGCGATGCCGTGCTCCCGGCACCAGGCAGCCAGCGGCTCGTCGAAGGACCGGCGGAAGAGGTCGTGGCGCAGCCGCTCGAAGTCCGCGGTGACCTGCACGTGCCGCGGATGATCCTCCGCCTCCAGCGCGGGCAGCAGCGGAAGCAGGTCGTATCCGTACCGCTCGCGGAAGAGGCGAGGGAGGTCGGGCGTCCAGGAGGGCGCGGTCTCGTCCACGAAGATCGCGCGGATGGTCTCGCCCATCTCCCCGGCGAATCGGCGCGCGTAACGCTCGTGCGTGAGCTCGATGAAGCGCGCGATCGGCCCGTTCGTTCAAGCGCGTCGACGTACGCTCCCCAGTACTTGTGATGGGTGACGAGCACCTGGCAGCACGCGTGGATCAGCCAATTCCCGTCGGGAAGCGTGACGTCCAGCGTCGGCGTCGGTGAGCTCGCGAAGAAGCGCTTGCGGTTGTACGCCGTGAGTCCCGTCTCCACGTAGGACTGCTCCGCGAGCACCATGCCGACGGAGTCGCGGCAGTCGATCGCCGCGCCCCAGTCGGTCTGCCCGTCGCGGACCGGGCAGGCGATGCAGCAGAGGACCTGGCCGCGCGGCAGCGCCAGGCGCACGCGGCCGCCCGCGGTCTCGTGCCGGTCGTGGACGAGAGCCGTGGCCTGGAACCCGGGAGCGCCGAGGACGACCTCGCCTCCCGCCACGCCGCTCGGGTAGGGGTACTCGTCGTAGAGATTGGCGACCAGGCCGCGCTTGCGGGCCTCGTCGACCGCAACGGCGACGAGGCGGAAGAAGGCCTCCGAGAGATACGGCACCTCGAGGCCCTGCCGGCTGTGGATAAAGAAGCCCTTGATGCCCTGCGCGGCCATCTCGCCGATCTGGCGGCGGATCTCGCCTTCATCCAGGCCGGCGTTCCAGAACCAGAAAGGGTAGAAGCCCGGCTCAAGAGTCCTCACGGACGCGCCTCCGCCGCGGTGCGTGGGTCTCGCGGGCGCGCGCGGCGGCTTTGCGCGCGCCGGCCGGCGGACGCCTGATGATCCAGCAGCGGTGGATCCGCGCGTTGCGGGTGAAGTCGCGGGGGATCGTCTGTTTCGAAACGTCGGTGACTTCGAGGCCGGCCAGGCCTTCTTCATCAAGCTTGAATTTCCGAAAGTTGTTCGAGAACACCACGACCCCGTCGCTGTCCAGCCGATCGACGGCCGCGCGGATCATCTCCGCGTGGTCGCGCTGCACCGAGAAGTTCTCGCGGTCCCCCTTGGAGTTGGAAAAGGTCGGCGGGTCGATGAAGACGAGGCCGTAGCGTCCTTTGTCGGACGCGAGGAAGTCGCGGGCGTCGGCGCGCACGAGCCGGTGGCGCTCGCCCGTGAACCCGTTGAGCGCGAGATTCTCCCCGGCCCACGCGAGGTAGGTGTTCGAGGTGTCCACCGAGACCGTGCGCAGGGCGCCGCCCCACGCCGCGTACACGGTGGCCGACGCCGTGTAGCAGAAGAGGTTGAGGAAGGCGCAGCCCGGCGCGAGGTCGCCGATCATGCGGCGCGTGATGCGGTGGTCGAGAAACAGGCCGGTGTCCAGGTAGTCGGTGAAGTTGACGAGAAAACGAAGGCCGCCCTCGCGCACCTCGTGCCGCTCTCCGCGGTCGTCGAGGCGCTCGTATTGATCGCCGGCCTTCTGCTTGCGCCGCTCCTTGATGAAGACCGCTTCGGGCGGGATGCCCAGCGCCGCCGGCACGGCCTCGGCCACGTCGCGCAGCCTGCCGCGCCGCGCGCTCCTCGTCCACGACGGCCGGCGGCGAGTACTCCTGCACGTGCGCCCACTTCCCTTCGTAGAAGTCGATGGCCACGGCGTACTGCGGGAGGTCGGCGTCGTAGACGCGGTAGCAGCGCACCTGCTCCTCGCGCGCCCAGTCCTTGAGCCGGCGCAGGTTCTTGCGCAGGCGGTTCTCGAGCGTGGCCTTCTCTTCGGCGGCGATCTCCGCTTCGGGCCTCGGAGGCGCCTCGCGCTCGGCCTCGCGCGCAGCCTTGCGCACGGCGTAGGGGGAGGGAGGCGGCGGCTCGGGCGGCTGCTCCGGCTGCGCGGGCGCGGGCGCAGGCGCAGGCGGCGGAGCGGCAGGAAGCGGCGGAGGCTCCGGCTCCCTCCGGCTCCTGGGCGCCGAGGTCGAAGTGCGTGACCTCGCAGGGGATCGGCCCGTTGTACAGCTTGTTGACGCGCACGGCGCGCAGGCCCGTGGACCACGAGAGCTTCGGGTCCGCGGTGAGCAGCGCGAGCTTCCACCCGGCGAATCGCTCGCGGAGCACGCGTCCCAGCGCCTCGTACAACGGCACGAGGGAGGCGGCGTCGCCGAGGCGGTGACCATAGGGCGGATTGACGGCGACCAGTCCCGCGGGAGCCGTCGGGGGCACGCATTCGCTCAGCCTGCGCTGCTCGAAACGCACCACGCCGGCGAGCCCCGCCGCCAGCGCGTTCGCCTTCGCCTTGCCGATGACCGAGGCGTCCGCGTCGCAGCCGAGGAGCGTGCATCCGGCGTTTCGCCGCCTGCGCGCCCAGGCCTCCTCCGTGAGCCGCCGCCAGAGCGCCGCATCGTGAGCCTTCCAGCCGAGGAACCCGAAGGCGCCGCGGGTCAGCCCGGGCGCGGCGTCGAGCGCCATCAGCGCGGCCTCGATCACCAGCGTTCCCGACCCGCACATCGGGTCGAGGAACGAGCCGCCGGCCGCCGCGATCTCGGGCCAGCGGGCGCGCAGCAGCATCGCGGCCGCGACGTTCTCCTTGAGCGGCGCCGCGCCCTGGCCCGTGCGGTAGCCGCGCCGGTGCAGGCTCTCGCCGGACAGATCGAGGCTCACGCTCGCGTGGTCGCGGCTGAGGTGCACGTGCAGCCGGATCGAAGGCCGAGCGGTGTCGACCGAGGGCCTCTGGAAAGTGAGCTCGCGGAAGCGATCGGCCACTCCGTCCTTGACGAGCAGGGCGCCGTAGTGGGAGTGGCGGATCGGCGAGTCGGCGAGGGTGCAGCTCACGGCAAAGGTCGAGTCCACCCCCATGTGCCGCTCCCACGGGATCGCCTTGGCGCCGGCGCGCACGTGGTCCGCCGTGGTGGCGGGAAACTCGGCGAGCGGCAGCAGCACGCGCGTGGCGATCCGGGACCAGAGGCAGGCGCGGTAGCCGACCTCCAGCGGCCCCGCGAAGGCGACGCCCGCGGGGTGCTCGTGCAGGCCGGAGGCGCCGAGCGACTCCAGCTCCGCCGCGAGGAGATCTTCGGCGTGCCGCGGAGCGGGGGCGAAGAACGACAAGGCCTCAGCCATCAATCGCATTTATAGCCTCGGACGCGCCCCCGCTACAACGGCCAGTGCCCAGAAATGGTTCAGCGGCGCGTTGACCCGCCCGCCGCAAAGTGCTAATTTCCCATCGTGGACCGGACCGAGCCGCGCAATTTCGTGAACACGACGACGACGATGCGCCACGGGGCTCGATCCGTCCGCCGGCGGAGGCGACCAGCAGCGCGGTCGTGACAGCCGGTTCGCGAGGCGATCGAGCCCAGGGGTGAACGAGCACCTCTGGGCTTTTTTGTTTTCCGCGGCCATTGAGCCGCGGAAGGCCTGCGCGCATGCGCGGGCCGCATTCCAGGGAGGAGGGCTCATGGTCCACGCCTCTTCGCCCGCGTCCGCGCGGGCCGGGGCGCCGGCCTTCGACCTCACCGAGGCTCTCGAAGGTCAGCGCCGTCTCCTCTGCGCCGCGCTCGCGGCAGCCGTCAGGGAGGTGATCCCGGGAGCCGTGCTCGGCTCCTGCGGGACGACGGGCACGGGCTTCTACCACGACTTTATGCTGCCCTCACGCCTCGGAACCGACCGGCTGCCCGCGCTCGAGGCCGCGATGCGCCGGCTCCTGGACGCGTCGCCCGTGGAGATGACGCGGCTCTCCGCCGAAGAGGCGCTCGATTTCGCCGCCGCGGAGCCGCTCGTCCGCGAGGAGCTGGAGCGCGGCGGGTTCGCAGACGAGACGCTCGTCCGCATCGGCGGGATCCCGATGCTCGCGCACCGTCCGCCGGCCGCCGCGCTGGCGCCCGGCGCCGTGTTCCGCCTCGAGGCGGTGAGCGGCGCGTACTGGATGGGCGACGAGAGCCGCCCGATGCTGACCCGCATCGCGGGCGCGGCGTTCGCTTCGGCGGCGGAGCTGGCGGATCACTGCAGGCGCGCTGCCGACGCGGAGAAGCGAGACCACCGCACGATCGGAAAGGAGCTCGGCCTCTTCGTGATCTCGGACGAAGTGGGCCGCGGGCTCCCGATGCTCCTTCCGCGCGGCGCGGTCATCCGCCGCGTCCTCGAACGCTTCATCGTGGACGAGGAGATCGCCCGCGGGTACGAGATCGTCTACACCCCGGCCCTCGGCCGCCGCGAGCTCTACGAGACCTCCGGGCACCTCGCTCACTACGCCGCGGCGATGTTCCCGCCGATCGGCCTCGAAGGCGAGGAGCTCGTCCTGCGGCCCATGACCTGCCCGCACCACTTCATGCTGTACCGCGCGAGCCCCCATTCGTACCGGGAGCTCCCCGTGCGCTACGCCGAGATTTCTCCGCTCTACCGCCGCGAGCGATCGGGCGAGCTGTACGGCCTGGCGCGCGCGCTCGCCTTCCACCTCGCCGATTCCCACATCATGTGCCGGCCCGACCAGGTCCCCGCGGAGCTCGATCGCGTGCTCGATCTCGTGCAGCACGTGATGGCCACTCTCGGCTTCGAGGGGGATTGCCGCTACCGGGCTTCGCTCCATTCGCCCGGCGACAGCCGCTATGCCGGAAGCGAGGAAGTCTGGGACAAAGCTGAAGGGATCCTGCTCGACGTCCTGCGGCGTCGCGGTCTCCCGTACGAAGCTGCGCGGGGCGAGGCGGCCTTCTACGGTCCCAAGATCGACGTGGAGATGCGCACGGTCCACGGCCGCGAGGAGACGCTGTTCACCATACAGGTCGACTTCGTCCTGCCCGAGCGGTTCGGCCTGGAGTACGCGGCCGGCGACGGAAGCCGTGCGCGTCCCGTGGTGATCCACCGCTCCTCGGTCGGGTGCCTGGAGCGGACGATCGCGTTCCTCCTGGAGAAGTATGAAGGCGCCCTTCCGCCATGGCTCGCGCCCGTGCAGGTGCGGCTTCTTCCCGTCGCGTCCGCGCACGAGAGTTACGCGCGCGAGCTCGAGGGCGAGCTGCGCGGGCGCGGGCTGCGCCCGGAGGTGGACGCGCGCGAGGAGACCCTGGGTCGCCGGGTCCGCGACGCGCGGGCGCTGCGCGTCCCGTACGTGGCCGTCGTCGGCGCGGCCGAGGCGGCGGCGCGGCGGCTTTCGGTGAGCAACCGCGACACCGGCGAGAAGGTCTCGCTCGACGCCGGCGCGTTCGCGGACCTGCTCGCGCGCGAGGTCGGCGAGCGGGCGCAGCACGCCGGAATCCGGGGGGCGCGATGAAGATCCTTGTGCTGCCGATGGAAGTCGCGGTCTGTCGGCTCGACGCCGCTGCGGAGGTCCCCGAGTGGAGCCGAGGGTCGCGATTCGCAGCGGTCACGCGCTCCAGCCGCGAGCTGTCGGTAGTCTGCGAATGCAGGCTCGTGCCTCCCGACGCCCGCGCCGAGCGCGGCTGGACCGTGCTCGAGCTGGAGGGGCCGATCCCGTTCGGCGAGACGGGCGTCCTCGCTTCGGTGCTCGAGCCGCTCGCGCGGGCAGCCGTGAGCATCTTCGCGATCTCGACCTACGACACCGACTACGTGCTGGTGAGGTCGGAAAGGCTGGAGGACGCGCTCCGCGCCCTCCAGCCCGCGTTCGAGATCGCGCGCGAGCCGCCGGCTTGATTAGCGGGAGCCCCGGCTGATACGGTCTCGCCGGGAGGCGAACCAGAATGATCTTCAGCGAAGTAAGCGCGCGGCTCTTTCCCTGGGACTACGTCGACGAGAAGCCCGACGACATCATCGACAACCTGGAGCGCGACGCGCTCGTGAGCTCGATCTACCCCGTGATCCTGATGCACGACGAGAAGCGGCCCTTGTCGGAGTTCTATTACCCTCACAACCCGCGGCGCAAGGTCTACTGGACCGAGGACTCGCGCGCCTACTGGAAGTTCGACCCCGCGTTCTACAAGGCGAGCCGCATCAAGCCGCTGCCGTCCGAAGACCCCGACCTGCAGGGCGTGGACTGGGTCCAGTTCTCCGTGGACCTCGCCCGCAGGCGCGGCCTCAAGGCCGGCGTCGAGCTCTCGCACACGTGGGTGGACAAGGAGAGGCTGCGGACGCAGTTCTCCGACTCTCTCCAGCGCGACATCTACGGCAAGCCGTTCGCCACGGTTATGTGCGTCAACCACCCGGACACGGTGGCCTACGCCCGCGCCCTCTACACGGAGCTCGCGACCCGATACGACCTCGACTTCATCCAGACCTGCTTCCGGGGATTCGCGGGGGCTCCCAGCTACCGGGAAAAGATCAGCGAGGTGCAGCGGTTGGTGAGGCTGCCGCTGGGCGCCTGCTTCTGCGATCACTGCCGGCAGGCGGCGGAGGCGCAAGGGCTCGACTGGAGCGCGATCGTCGACCGCCTGCGCTGGATCGCCGACGGGCACAACCGGTACAACGCGAAGCAGGCCTTCGAGCTCTCGCTGACCCTCGCGAGCACGATGACCGCTTCGCAGCTCTTTACCGAGATGCCCGAGTACCTCGCCTGGTTCCGGTTCCGCTGCGACTCGTACACCCGCTTCTACAAGGAGATCCACACCGCCGCGCACGCGGCGAAGCCCGGGATCGACGTGCGTTTCAACGACTGCTGGGTGTACCCCGAGATGGAAGGCTTCGACCTGCGGGCGATGAGCCGCTGGTTCGACTCGATCCGCGCAGCGGATTACCTCGAGCAGGACGGGGACCCGGAGCTCATGAAGGTCAAGCGCGGCTTCTATCACTTTGTCCGCAGGGCTGTCGGGCTCGACAAGCACTTCGTGACCGCGCTGTCGCAGCGCGTCAAGGCGACGCCCGAGCTCATCAAGGAGACGATCCTGATGTCCGCGCAGTGCGGCGCCGACGGCACGACGATCGCGAGCTACGACACGGCGCCCGCCCACCTGATGCGCGCCGTGCGCGAAGGCTTCGAGGAGGCGGGCATCACGGTGCGCAAGGGGCGGTAGGGCGCGGCTCGGAGCGAGCCATCGCGGGCCTGAGCACCTCACCCTGGGGCGCCAGTTGCGCGTGGAGGCGGTGGAAGTGCGCATCCCGCAGGCACCTGACGCGATGCCGAGATCGTTCGCCGAGGCTCGCAGATACCAACTCTACGGCCCATGCACACGCGCGGGTGACAGTGACAGATCGCGGTAGGTCGTGAATGCGGCGGGGACGCGCCCATGGTGCGGACCACGAAGGGTGGCGTTCTGATCTCTGCGCGCGGGATGCGGAGGGCCGCGAGGCCGCGTCTGCGCGGCCGAAGCGGGTCCGAGCCCGCGTGGTGAGGTGAACCGTGTGGCTCGCAGCGACGGCGGGCGAGGACCGAAGCGATAGCGGAGCCCGGAGCAGCCCGGTCCCCGCCCCGCAGCAGGCAACTCTTGGCGGGGACGCGCCCAGAGTCCGCCTACCACAAATCCGTCGGCTTGTGGTACGGCCGGGACGGGGACCCTTGGGGCCACTCCATCCTTCAACTGGTCGACGACCTCGCGGGCCTTGACCAGAAGAGCTACGAGGCCCTCCGTGACCTGCGCGAGGCTGCGGGCCGGCTGGATCGCCTCTACGTTCCCACCCGCTGCCCGAATGGTCTTCCCGACATCACCCCGGAAGCGGCCTTCTTCGAGTCGGACGCGCGCGAGGCCGGCGCCCCGGCCCGCGGCCTCGTGGATCGTGTTGCGGATCTGCTGAGCGGGCGCTGAGCGGCGGCGCCGCGCGGCCGCGCGCCGCCAGGACGACGCGCGCCGCCAAGACGACGACGCCGCCAAAACGACTGGTCGGCGCGGCCCGCCTCGTGTACAATATCGCCTGACTGCCCTATGAAACAGCCCTGCATCCACACGCGATTCTCACTCTGCGCCCTCGCGCTCCTCGCCGCGTGCGCGAGCCTCGCGGCGCAGGCGCCGCAGGGCGGCCCGCCCGAGACGCCGGCGCGCATCAAGGAGATGCGCTTCACCAACCAGCCGATCACCGACATCCTGCTCGCGCTCGCGCAGGTGTCGGGACGTTCGATGGTGCCGGACGAGACGGTGAGGGGCGACGCGAGCTACTACTTCGCCGAGACCGACTTCGACACGGCGCTGCGGCTCTTCCTCGATACCTACAAGATCTACGCGCGGCGGGAAGGCAACGTGTACTACGTCTCGCGCATCAGGGCGGACTGGGACGCGGACCGCGGTCTCATCACGATGCACGCCGAGGATGTGGAGATCCCGCTGCTGATCCGGGCCGCGTCGCGCGCCATTGGCCGCACGATCCTCTTCGACCCCCTGCCGGGCGACCGCCTGACGATCCACGCCGACGCGGTCACGCCCGAGAAGCTGCTGGAGATCCTGCTGCGCCGCTTCCC
The DNA here is from genome assembly GCA_963734495.1 of uncultured Spirochaetota bacterium. Lineage (GTDB taxonomy): Bacteria > Spirochaetota > Spirochaetia > SZUA-6 > CAVTHK01 > CAVTHK01. The sequence goes on along the minus strand of CAVTHK010000013.1, from coordinate 476,013 downwards.
CGACTACAAGGTGGAGGCGGACGCGAGCTTCTTCTACGTGAAGCGCGAGGCGAGGGTGGCGGCGGCGCTGCCCGGCCAGGCCCCGGGCCAGGCCCGGCTCGAGACGATCCGCCGCGACGGCGACCGCTACTCGATCAACGCGCAGAAGGCGCGTTTCCTGGACCTCCTGCCCGAGCTGTTCCTCAAGGCGGGACGCGAGTACTCGCTGTTCATGTCGCGCGACACGCTCATAGAGAGCATGCGCTTCCAGGGCAAGGGCTTCGAGGACCTCCTGCGCCTGCTGCTCGAGCAGGCGGGCGCGGACTTCGCGCGCCTCAACGACATCTACTACATCTTCGAGATCCAGCAGCGCGACGTGCTCAAGAAGCTCAAGACCACCGAGCGCATGCAGCTCACGTACGTCACCGCGCGCGAGCTCCCCAACCTGCTCCCTGCGGCGCTGCTCGACAGCCGGCTGTTCAAGCTCGACGCGGCGGGCAACGCGATCATCCTGAACGGGAGCGTCGAGGAGATCGCCCCGATCGAGGACTTCATCCGTTCGATCGACGTGCCCCTGCGCGGGCTGCAGTACTACCTCTTCAACGTCGACTACCTCGACCTCAAGAACATCAAGGCGGCGCTGCCGCCCGAGTTCGCCCAGGTCGACATCGTCGTCGTGCCTGGCGCGCGCTCGTTCGTGATCGCGCTGCCGCCCGAGCGGCGGGACTCCTTTGCCCGCTACCTCGAGCTCGTCGACCGCGGCGACCCCATCACGCCCGTGCGCCTGAAGTACGTGCGGGCGGAGGACTTTATCAAGGCGCTTCCTCCGTCCGTAGCCAAGGAAGACGTCGTACCGAGCGGCGACCCGACCCTCGTGTTCGTGAGGGGCGGCGCGCAGCGGATGGCTGCCTTTCTCGAGGAAGTGAGGATGCTCGACGTCCCGGTCCCGCAGCTCCGCTACCAGTTCCTGGTGCTCCAGCACCAGAAGGGCGAAGGCGTGACCTGGGGCGACTCCACCGGCGCGCGCTACACCGTGACGCCGAGCGCCTGGGGCGAGGACGGCGCGGTCGTGGGCACGATGGGGCAGCTCCTGAACCTGAACTTCGACGCGGTGGGCGCCCTCGGCTACCAGATGGCCGTCAGGCTGAGCCTCGATCTCAGCCGCAACACCGCGCGCACGATGGCCGACACTACGCTGATCGGGACGGCCAACCAGGAGGTCAAGTTCCAGAACACGGACACGTTCCGCTACCGCGAGCCCGAGGTGCAGGCCGACGGCAAGGTGACCTACACCGGCGTCTCGCGCGAGATCAGCGCGGGCCTCATCTTCAGCGTCAAGGGATGGGTGTCGGGCGACGGCATGATCACGATGGACGTGAGCGCCACGGTCTCCAAGCAGGGGACCGACACCTCCGGAACGGTCGGCACGCTCCCGCCCACGAGCGAGAACGTCGTGACGACGCGCGTGCGCACGCCCGGCGGCAAGCCCGTGGTCATCGGCGGGCTCATGCGCCAGGAGAAGACCCTGACCGAGTCGCGCGTGCCGGTGCTCGGCGACATCCCGCTCCTCGGGCTGCTCTTCCGCGGCAAAAAGGAGAGCGTCGACAACATGGAGCTCGTGATCTACATCGTGCCGCACATCGAGTACGCCCCCGCGGCGCAGCCGGACGAGGCCGCGCGCATCGACAGGCTCTATCGCCGCCTGGTCAGAGGGACTCTCGGATGAGTCGAGGTGAAGAAGGCCGCCGCCCCGCCGGCGCCGCCGCGGACCCGGAGCCCCGCTCCGACGGCGGCCCGGACGACGGCCCCGAGGCGGCCGCCGCGTCCGGCCCCGCCCGGCCCGCGGCCGCGCTGCCGCGCGCCACGCTGGCCGACTACCGCCCGCTCCCCGACGGCCGTACGCAGTACCCGCTCGAGTACGTGGAGGCCAACGGCGTCATCAAGCTGCGAGAGACCGACGAGGTGGTGCACATCGGGCTGTGCGATGCGAGCCGCAGCGAGCTCATGGAAGGGCTGCGCGCCTTTCACGACAAGGAGGTGCGCTTCCACGAGATCGACCGCAGCGAGCTCGCGAGCTACCTCGGCGGCCTGCTCTCCGGCATCGACGGCGCGGCCGCGACCGGCGCCGCGGCCGACGACAAGATCGTGCTCGACCGCATCGCCAACGACGCCCCGGTCGTCAATCTCGTCAACAGCCTGGTGATCGACGGCATCCGCGCCCGCGCTTCGGACATCCACATCGAGGGCTTCTCCGAAGCGACCGTCGTGCGCTACCGCGTCGACGGCCGCCTCAAGACGGTGCATCGCCTCGAGCCCGAGCGCTTCGCCGCGGTCTCGAGCCGCATCAAGATCATGGCGAACCTCAACATCATGGAGCGGCGCCTGCCGCAGGACGGCCGGCTCACCGTGCACCTCGACGAGGACATCGTCGACGTGCGCGTCTCGATCGTGCCGATCTCGGCCGGCGAGTCGATCGTGCTGCGGCTCTTCCCGACCAAGCGCGCGCCTCTCGGTCTCGAGGAGCTGGGGCTGGAGCCAAAGGGCATAGCGCGCTTCCGCCGCCTGGCGACGATGCCCAACGGTCTCGTGCTCGTCACCGGGCCGACCGGCAGCGGCAAGACGACGACGCTGAACGCGGTCCTCCGGGAAGTGCGCACCGACGCGCTCAAGATCATCACGATCGAGGACCCGGTGGAGTACGTCACCGACGGGATCGACCAGATCCAGACCAACGAGAGGATCGGGCTCAACTTCGAGACGATCCTGCGCCGCGTGCTGCGCCAGGACCCCGACGTGATCATGGTCGGCGAGATCCGCGACACGGCGACCGCGGAGCTGGCGATCCGGGCCGCGCTCACGGGGCACCTCGTGCTCTCGACGCTGCACACCCGCGACTCGGTCTCCGCGATCACGCGCCTGGTCAACATGGGCGTGGAGCCCTACCTGATCGCCGCGGTCCTGCGCGGGGTCGTGGCGCAGCGGCTGGTGCGGCGCCTCTGCCCCGCATGCCGCAAGCGGCGCAAGCCGGGCGCCGCCGAAAGCGCGCTCCTCGCGCACTGGGGCCTCAAACCCGGCACGCTGTGGGACGCGCCCGGCTGCAGAGAATGCGGCGAGAGCGGCTACTCCGGCCGCCTGGGGCTGTTCGAGCTGCTGGAGATGGACGCGGCACTGGAGGAGCTCGCCGTGAGGGGCGAGCGGGAGTCGGAGCTGCGCTCGCACGCGGTGGCCCAGGGCCTCGCGCCGCTGATCGTCGACGGCCTCGCCAAGTGCCAGGCGGGCCTGACGACGATCGAAGAAGTCGAGCGCGCGGTGGCGGTCTGATGCCTGTCTACCAGTGCCGCGTGGTCGACGCCCGCGGCCGCTCGAGCGAGATGGTGCGCGAGGCCGCGTCCGAGGACGCGTTGCTGCGTCAGCTCGCCGGCGACTCGCTCTCCCCGATCAGCATCCGCCCCGCGGCGGACGGCGGCGCGGCCGCGCCGCGTCGCAGGCGGCGGTACTCCTCGCGCTCGGTGCAGGAGCTGTCGGGCGCGATGGCGCTGCTGCTCGCGTCGGGGCTCACGCTGCGCGACGCCCTCACGATTGCCCAGACCGTGTATCCCGGCGGCGAAGTCAACCGCATGGTCGTGAGCCTCCTCGAGGAGCTCGAGCGCGGGAGCTCCGTGATCGACGCGATGCAGCGGCTGGCCGGAAGCTTCCCCGCGCTCTTCGCGGGCTTCGTGCGCATCGGCGAGCGGGTCGGCTCGCTCGAGGGCTCGTTCCGCAGGCTCGCGGAGTACATGGGCCGGCAGAAGCGCCTGCGCGACCGGATCACGAGCGCCTTGCTGTACCCGGCGGTCGTGCTGGTCGTGGCGTTCTGCGGCATCGCGGGCATCACGTTCTTCGTGCTGCCCAAGGCGCAGGACCTCTTCCGCGAGCTCGGGACCGCGATCCCCTCCACGATCGCCGACAGGGCGCGGCTGTTCCGCGGGCTCCTGGCCGCGCTGTTCTCCGTCCTCGCGACCGCGGTTCTCGCGATCCCGGTGCTCGCGGCCGCGCGGGCGCGGTCCGAAGCGGTCGCCTCCGCCCTGGACCGCGCCGCCCTGCGCATCCCCGGGATCGGCTCCATCATCCGCCACAATGAGAGCCTGACCTTCGTGTTCGCCATGGAGACGCTGGTCGCGGGCGGGTTCGCGGTCGAGGAGGCGATGAGCGAAGCGGCCGCCGTCGTCGGGAACCGCTGGCTGCGCGGCGGCATCCTCCGCGCCCGCGAGCGCGTGCTCAAGGGCGAGCCGCTCGCGCGCGCCTTCGAGGCGGAGACGGAGCTGCCCGAGCGCCTCGTGCGCTGGGTCGGCATCAGCGAGCGCACGGGCGCGGTGCAGGAGGTCTTCCACCAGCTGCGCCTCTACTACGAGGCCGAGACCGAAAAGTGGTCGGAGCGCCTCATGAACCTGGCCGAGCCCGTGCTGATCCTGGCCGTCGGCGCGATGATCATCGCCCTGGTGCTGGTCTTCGTGGTGCCTTTGTTCTCGCTCTACGGGAGTCTGCTGTGAACATGAGAATCAAATGGACGAGGAAGGCCGGGGCCGCCGGCGCGGCCGCGAAGCGCGCGCGACATGCGGGCGAGGGGGGCTTTACCTTTATCGAGATCCTGGTCGCGATGATGATCGTCTTCATCCTGCTCGGATCCGCGGGCTTCGTCTATTTCCGCTACGTCTCGCGGGCCCGCGTCGTGGCGGCGAAGGACCAGATCCACGTCTTCGAGCTGGCGCTCGGCTCCTACTACCTGGACTGCACCGGCTACCCGACGACGGAGCAGGGCCTCAAGGCCCTCTGGGAAAAGCCGATCCTCGAGCCCGTGCCGCGCGGCTGGGAGGGGCCATACCTCACCAAGGAGGTCCCCAGGGACCCGTGGGGCCGCGACTACCAGTATCGGAGCCCCGGACCGAATAACCTCCCGTTTGCGATCATCTCGCTCGGGTCGGACGGGGCCGAAGGCGGCGAAGGGGACGCGGCCGATGTGGTCTCCTGGCAGAACTGAGCGCCGGCGTCGTCCGCGCGACGGCGGATCGATCTTTCTCGACGCCCTCGTCGCGCTCCTCATAGGGACGCTGGCGCTGACCGCCGCGCTCGGCGGGCTCGCGCTCGCGGCGCGCACGCGGGACGGCGCTGGGAGCAGGCGCTCGCGCTCGTGCAGGGCCGCAACGAGCGGGCGGCCGCGCGGCCGGCCCTCTTCGGCGGCGCGCGGTAGGAGCACGGCCCATGCGGCGCGGCGCCGGCGGCTTTTTCCACGATCGAAGTGATGGTGGCCCTCCTGCTGCTCGCCCTCGTCGGGCTGGTCGCGGTGGAGGCCGCGGCCGGCGGCCGCAGGGCGTCGGGCGCCGTCAGCGCGCGGGCGGCCGCGGCCGTGCGCCTGCTGCAGGCGGATGCGGCGCTGCGGCGGGCCGTCGGCGGGATCCGCATTCCCTACTGGGTCGGGCACGTCGAGGCGGGCGCCGCCGACGGGGGCTTCATCCTTCCGTACCGGGGCGGCGAAGAGTCGCGCTCGCTGCGCATCGTCGTTTCCGACGGATGGATCGTGCTGGACACGGCCAGCGACGACACCGCGGTCCGGCGCCTCGGCCCGTTCGCGCAGGCCTCCGTGGAGCCCGTGTTCGACGACGGGCAGCTCTGGGGCGTCAGGGCGATCGTGCGGGTCTTCGAGCGGAGCGACCCGGTCGAGCTCCGGGCCCGCATCGGCTCGCGCGCCGTTCCCGCGGGAGACTCTCCGTGAGCGGCCGGGGGGACCGCGAGTCGGGGGCCGCCTCGGCCATGGTGCTCGCCGTGCTCGCCCTGCTGAGCGCGCTGTTCGTGGCCGCGGCCGCTTTCGTGGAGCTGAGCTCCGCCGAGCTGGGCCGCGGCCGCAGGCGCGACGCGGAGCAGGCGCGGCTCACGGAGCTTGCCTCCGCGGCCGTGGCGCTGCTGCTCGACGACCCGACGCCCGAGGCCGACTCGCCGTTCGATCCCGTATGGTCGGGGACCCTGCCGGCGGGCAGGGGAAGCGGCGCGGAGATCCGCCTGAGCCAGGCGCCGCCGGGATACTCCGTCGTGCTCGAAGACCTCTCGAGCCGTCTCGGGATCAACTGGGTGCAGCAAGGACCTTCTCGCGCGGCTCGAGGTGCTGAATCCCGGCGTCGCGCCGCAGGACGTGCAGCAATACCGCGAGGACACCGGCCTTCATCTCGACCCCGCGGCCTGGGAGCGCTTTGTTTCGCCGCAGAACCTGGACGCGCTCTTCACGACGTGGGGGTGGCTCAACGTCAACGTCGCCGACGAGTTCGCGCTGCGCAAAGCGGCGTTCGCCCGCACAGGCGACCTCGCCCTGGCGGAGGACCTGCGAGGCAAGGTCCAGCAGGCGAGGATCAGGAAGACGCAGGATGCACCCCTTCACCTGATAGGGCCGGACGACATCGCCGACTTCCTCGGCCCCGCGTACGCGCAGCTCACGCCCGTCATCGGCGCCGGGCCCGCGATGAACGTGCACTTCGTCCCCCAGCGGGTTGTGGAGGCGTTGATCGCCCAGTACAATCTCGGCAACGCGGTGGGCGAGCAGATCCTGGTCGAGCGCGCGGCTCACGAGCTCGACGCGGAGCGGCTGAAAGCGCTGCTCGGCGACGCCGCGGTCAAGACGCCGCTCGCCCACTACCTGGGCGTGCGGACCTGGTTCTGGCGAGTCGCGGTCAAGGGTCCCTCGCTCGAGCTCGAGTGGGTGCTCGCCCGCGAGCCGGACCGGCCCAAGGCGGCCGCGCGGGAAGCTCGCCTGCGCATCGTGGAGGAGCTGTGGTCGGCGCCTTAACAGGGTTGTGCTACGCCCGCCGGGACGGGCAGACCTACGCTCTCGAGTGCCCTGACGGCGCGGACGCCGGCGACTCCGTCGTGCTCATGCAGAGGTCGGACTTTCTCGTCGCGTTCATAGACGTGCCGCGCAGCGCCGAGGAGCACGCCCGCGACTACCTCGGCTACCGCGTGCGCGGCCTCTTTCCCGCTCCGGCCGAGGAGACGGCGTTCGACTACAGGCTGCTGCGCGCGGGCGGCGTCGCGAAGGCAGCGGTCTTCGCGACGCGCCGCGAGCTCCTCGAGCGCTACCGCGCGCTCGGGCGCCCGCTCGCGCTTCCCCTGAGCCTCATCGAGGCCACGGTGCCCGCCCTGCTCAGGGAGGGAGGCGCCTTTCTCTTCGTGGCCCCGGAATGGATCGAGGCGCTCGCGCTGCCCGGCCGGAAGGCGCGGCCCGAAGCGCGCTCGCTCGTGTTCCCCCGCGGCGACTCGCTCGCGCGGGACCTCGCGTCGGCGCTCGATTCGCTCGCGGCGGGCGAGATGCCCGTGCGGGTGCTCGCGCCGCGCGCCGAGGCGGAGCGCGCGCGCGAGGCGCTGCCCGGCGCGGCCGTCTACGAGGTCGCAGGCGGCGGCCGCATGCGGGCGAGCGCGCTGTTCCAGCCGCGGAGGCAGAGCCGGCTGCCCCGCTGGGGCCTCCGCATCCAGGCCCTGCTCTTCCTGGTCCTGGCGCTCGCGACGCTCCTCTACGTCCGCTCGGCGGCCCGCGAGCGCAGCACGCTCGCGTCGCTCGAGAGCCGCCTCGCCGGGCTGCGGACGCGCGTGGTCGGCGCCGCTTCGGACAGGAAGCGGCTCGACGAGCTCTCGCGCGAATGGGCCGCGCTCGAGGCGCGGCGGCCCGTCGACGTGTACCGCCTGCTCTCCGAGCTCAGCCGCGTGCTGGGCACCGAGGTGCGCGTGGGCTCGTTGATCGTCGACGGCCGGCTCTTCCAGGTCGAAGGCGAAAGCCACGCCGCTCTGGAGCTGGTCGCCCGGCTGCGCGAGGACCCGTGGTTCGAAGGAGTGCGCCTGCTGCAGATCGTTCCTTCCCAGGCGGGGCTGGAGCGGTTCCGGCTCACGGGGGCGTTCCGTGCTCAGTAAGCGGGAGAAGGCGCTGCTGGTCGCTCTCTTCTGGAGCGCGGCGGTCGCCGGGTGCTTCGTCGCCGTCACCCTGGCCTCGCAGCGGCGCGCCGCGCTCGCGCAGCAGGTGACGCTGGCGCGGCGCGAGCTCGCGGGGCTCGAGGCGCGCCTCGGCCGGGGGGCGGGGATCGCGGCCCCGGGGGCCGCGGGGGCCCCGGGGGCGCCGGGTGCGGCCTCCGTGTCGGACCTCGAGGCCAGGATCGCGGATGCCCGCGGCCGTCTCTACGGTCCTGACGAGATCGACCCCTACCGCTTCGGGATCGTGATCCGCGATCTCCTGCGGGCCGAGGGCCTCTCGATCTCCCGCTACCAGACAGTGGAGCAGGGGAGCGTCACTCTGCTCGAGTTTTCGGTGGACGGCTCGGCGCGCTCCGTCGCGCGGTTTCTGCAGCGCGTGTCCGAGGCGCCCAAGTGGTGGTCGGTGAGCCTGCTGTCCATGCGGGCCGCGGGCGGCGACGGGTCGGTGCAGGCCGTGGTGCGCATCCACTACGAGCTGTCGGGCAAGCCCGGGGGCTGAGCGCGGGCGCGGGCGGACAGGGCGCGGGCGGGCGGGTTGCGCGGCACGCGGCGGTCCGCTACGCTGTGGGCGGAAAGCGGGAGACGACCTGGCAGCAGGGTCGCGTATGAGCAAGCAGGTGAGACAGGCACTGGAGATCGCGGCCGTCGCGGCCGTCCTCGCGCTCGCGGTGCTGCTGGCGCTCCCGGCCGCGCGGCAGGAGCCGGCCGGAAGCGCGGCGGCCGCGCAGGCCCCGGCGCCCGCCGCCGCCGTCGCGCCCGGCGGGGCCCGGCCCGAGGCCGCGCCGCCCGAGCAGATCGCGGTCCTCTTCGGGTGGCGTCCCGCGCGGCCGGCTGCCGCGCCTCGAGCGCCCGCGGCCGCGCCGCTCGCCGCCGACTGGATGGCCTATCTCGGCTTCGTCACCGACTCGGGCGGCGCGGAGCGCTTCTTCTACAAGGACCGGAAGACAGGCAGAGTCGTCACGGTCTCCGCCGGCGAGTCGGGCTGGCGCCTGGTCGAGGCGCGCGCGAGCGAGCTGATCGCGGAGCACGAGGGGCAGCTCTACGCGCTGAAGAGGGGGAAGTGATTGGCTGAGTCGAAGATTCGCGCGCGCGGGGCCGCCGCGCGCGGCGCGGCGTTGCTGGCCTGCGCGGTGTGCGCGGCATGCGTCGGGCTCAGCGCGTGTCTCTCCGCATCGGCGTCCGACATCCAGGGCTTCGACAAGGCTCAGCTCTTCGGGATGGTGTACGACGAGCGCAACGAGCCGTGCGCCGGCGCGCGGCTGGAGATCGACGGGGCCCCCGGCCCGACGACCGATCTGAGCGGCCGCTTCTCGGTGCCTGAGCTCGGCAGGGGCGCGCACAGGGTCGCCATCGCGAAGGCGGGGTTCGAGCGCCTCGAGGTCGCGTTCGACTTCTACGACAGGAACCAGGTGCTCTACCTCAAGGTCGTTTCGCTCGAGGAGCTTCTCAGCAGGACCGAGACGGCCCTGGCCGACCGGAAGCTGGCCGAGGCGGAGAGCCTCCTGGTTCGCGCCGAGGCGGTGAGCCCCCGGCAGGCGGACGTCCGGTACCTCAGGGCGATCCTCGTGCTGAGGGGCGGCGACCCGCGGCGGGCCGCGCAGCTGCTCGAGCAGATGATCGCCGAAGGCGTGCGAGCGCCGGCGGTCTACCTCACGCTCGCGGACATCTACGAGCTCGCTCTCGGCGACCGGGAAAAGGCGAAGGCGGCCCTCGCCGCCTACCTCAAGCTGCAGGAGGACTCGGCCGCGCGCACGCGGCTCGACGCGCTCTCCCGCCCCGCCGGCGACGGCAAGTAGCCGCCCGCCCGATCAGAGCCGGCCCAGCTCCTCCGCGAGGCGGCGCGCGACCGTGCGTTCCTCGCCCGGCTCCAGCGTCATCGGATCGATCGCGACCCCCTCCGGCGCCGCGCGCAGCACGATCGAGGGCTCGCCGTCCCGCATCGCCCGCATCAGCCGCTCGGCCTGGTCGGCGGCGAGATCCACGTAGGCGCGGGGAGCGAAGTCGGGGTTGGCGGGCTGGCCGCTGCTGCGGACGCGGGCCGCGAATCGCGTCGATGCCGCGGCCTCGGCGATGACCGCGGCCTGACGACCCCACCGCTCGAAGTCGTCCGCGTCGCTGCCCGCGAGGAAGAGGTCGACGGCCGCGAGCAGCGCGAGGATCTCCTCCTTGCCGACCTTCATGCCGCGGCCGATCGCGCTAAAGGGGCTCCCGTTGAGCCTGACGGCGTCCACGAGGTCCCCGCGGCCGATCACGAGCCCGGTGCACTGCGGCCCGCGGATCCCCTTGCCGCCGCTGAACACGACGAGGCCGGCGCCCATGCCCGCGATGTCCGCGAGGTTCGCGCGGGGCGGAAGCTGCGCCGCCGCGTCGACGATCACCGGCGCTCTTCCGCCGGCGCCCTCGATCACCTCGCGGAGCTGCTCCCTGGTCTGGCGGCCGAGAAAGTGGACGACCGCGGCCGTCTTCGGGCCGATGCAGGCCAGGATCTGCGCGGTCGTGACGCCTCGCTCGGTCCCGGCGCGCACGAGCCTGCCGCCGCACGCCTCGATGCCCTGGTGGATGTAGGCGTGCGGGTCGACGCTGCTCACCACGAACTCGTTGTTCCAGCCGCGCGTGCGCGGGAGCGAGCGCACGCGCCGCTCGTCCGTCCCCGTCAGGCAGGCCGCGGCCGCGAGCTGCATCCCGCTGGCGGCCCCGGCCGACACGAAAGCCGCTTCGACCCCGATCCGGCGGGCGAGCCATTGCCCCGCCCTGACGTGAAGGTCGTTGAGGTCGACGAAGGCCCTCGCTGCCTGGGCCGCGGCCGCGAGCGCCTCGGGCGGCATGAGGCTGCCGCCGAGCGTCGTGATGGTGCCGGCCGCGTTGATGAACGGCCTGACCCCCAGCTCTTCGTAGTCGATCATGCGCTCACCTTTGCCACCGGCTCTTCCCTTCCCGAAACGAGCGACCTGTCGGCCGCCTCCAGGAGCGCGGAGACCTCGAGCGTCTCCGCGTGCGGGACCGGCTCGGGCGCGCCGCGGAAGAACGCGGCGATCCGCTCGAGCAGGGCGCTGTAGGCCCGGCCCATGTCGACGACGAACGCGGTCCCCTCGCGCTGAGCGCGCAGCGCCCCGCCGTAGACATAGGGGCCGACGGTCAGCTCGACCACGCCGCGGCGAAGGCCGCCGTAGTCCACCACAGCCACGGCGCCGCCGTCGTCGCCCACCGCGCGCACGGATCCCGCGCCGGGGCCCATCGCGCGCTCGAGCATCTCGAAGGCGTGCACCCCGTACCAGACCACCGAGCTTCCCGCGGGCGCCTTGCCGAGCGGCCCGAACATGCTCGCCCGTTCCGGCCGCGGGAAGCGGGCGCACGCCTGCGCCAGCTCCGGCACGAAGCGCAGGGAGGACGCCGAGAAAAAGCGGGTCGCGGCCGCTTTCGCCGCGTCGAGGATGCGCCTGCCCGCGTCGACGCCGTCGGCCAGCGGCTTGTCGAGGAACACGGGCTTCCCGAGCGCCGCGCACCGCGCGAAATACTCGACGTGGAGGGCGGGGTCATTGATCTCGATCATGACCGCGTCGCAGCCGTCGACCGCCTCGTCGAAGCTCTCGGTGACGCGGACTCCCCACTCCTTGAGCTGCTTCTGCCGCTGGTCGAGACCGTCGCGGCCCTGGAACGGCGTCTCGAAGCGCAGGCACGAGACTGCCCGCAGGCCCGCGACTTTCTGCTCCGCCGGGCAATCCGGCGCCTGCATCCGGCGCGTGAACTCGATCGAGTGGCTCGTGTCCAGCCCGATCAGCGCGACTCTCAGATCCTGCGGCATGTCGGTGCGCCTCCCTGGCGCGGAGCATAGCAGCCCGAGCGCCCTTTGCGCTACATTGGGAGCCATGACCGGCACGCGCGGCCGCGCGCTGGCAGCCGCCTTGATTCTCGTCTTTGTCCGGGGCGCGGTCGCGCAGGAGTCCGCGGCAGGGGTGCTGACCCTGCTTCACGTCGGGGACACGCACTCGCGCCTGGAGCCGACCGAGGTCAGGCTCCGCGTCGACATCGACGGAACGCTCCAGCAGGTCCCCGTGTTCGCCGAGCTGGGCGGGTTCCCCGAGCTCATGAGCGCCGTGAGCGCGGCGCGCTCGGCGGCGAAGAACCCGCTCTTCCTGCACTCGGGCGACCTCTTTCAGGGCTCGCTCTACTTTACCCGCTACCGCGGCGCGGCCGACACCGACTTCTGGAACCTGATGGGCCTCGACGTCGCGACGCTCGGCAACCACGAGTTCGACAAGGGCGCGGACCTGCTGCAGTCCGGCCTGCTCGCGCTCGCGAAGTTTCCGGTGGTGTCGGCCAACGTCGACTTCTCGGCCGAGCCCGCGATCGACGTCTCGCGCGTCCACGCCTTCACGATCCTCGAGGCCGGGGGCGAGCGCGTCGGCATCGTGGGGCTGACCACCGACGAGACCCCCTTCATCTCGAGTCCCGGTCCCCGCATCCGCTTCGCGGATCCCGCCGCGAGCGCGCAGCCCGCGATCGACGCGCTCACCCGCGCCGGAGTCAGGAGGGTCGTGCTGCTCACCCACGAGGGGTACGAGGAGGACCTCAGGCTCGCCGCGCGCCTCTCCGGCGTCGACGTGATCGTGGGCGGGCACTCGCACACGCTGCTCGGCGACTTCTCGCGCATCGGCCTCGCTTCGCGCGGGCGCTACCCGACCGAGGCGGCCGGCGCCGACGGCGCGAGGACCCTCGTCGTGCACGCCTGGGAGTGGGGCAAGGTGCTCGGGATGCTCGAGGTCCGCTTCGATGCCGGCGGCAAGGTCGTCGCCTGGAGCGGGCGGCCGCGGGCGGTCATCGGGCGTCGGCTCTTCCGCATCTACGACGTTCCCGACCTGGAGGGAAAGAAGAAACGAATTGAAGTCACCCGCGGCGGATCCGGGCAGCTCTCCGTCGCCGAGTACGACGGCTCGGTGTACGCGCCGGTCACGGCGGCCGCCCAGGCCGCGGCCTATCGCCGCGTGTACGACGCGCTGCTCGAGCGGCTGGAAGCGGATCCCGCGGTGGCGCTGGTCGACCCCGACCCCGTCGGAGCCCGCAAGCTCGCCTCGTACGCCGAGGGCGTGGCGGAGATGCGGACGCGCGTGATCGCGCGCGCGGCCGAGGAGATGCCGCGCGGCCGCAACCGCGGACCCGGGCCGATCGTGGCCGACGCCATGGCCTGGAGGACCGGCGCGGACATCGCGCTGTACAACACCGGCGGCGTGCGCACCGGCATCAACGAGGGGCCCATCAGCGTCGCCGCTGTCTACGAGCTGCTGCCGTTCGGAAACACTCTGGTCACCGTGCCGCTCACCGGGGCCGAGGTCGTCCGGTCCCTCGAGGAGGCGGTGGACTTCCAGGTGTCGCGCTACGGCGCCGACGAACGGGCGCCGTATGTCTACGTGTCGGGCATCGCGTTCACGATCGACCTCGGCCGCCCGAAAGGCGAGCGCATCCGCGACGTCCGCGTCAAGGGCGCCGGCGGCGCCTACGCGCCGATCGACGCAGCGCACCGCTACAGCGTCGTGGTCAACAGCTTCATGGCTGCCGGGGGAGACCGCTACGACACGCCCAACGCGGCGGGCGGCAAGTACGACACGCAGTTCGGCGACGCCGAGGCGTTCCTCGACTACATCAGCGGCAAGACGCTGGCCAACGTGCGCGAGGAGCGCGTGAAGGTCGTGCGCTGAGCCGCGGGGTCCTGCTACCCCTGCTTGAACACGAAGATGTTCACCTCGCGGCCCGGCCGCTCGTCGGAAACCTCGACGGTCGCCTCGAGCGCCATCCCGCTCTTCGGCTGGTCGACCTCGAGGCGGCCGGCGGCCCGCAGGCCGTTGGCCATCTCGACGATGCCGAACAGGAGGAACGGCTTCTCGTAACCCTCGGGCAGGGCGTACACCTTGGTCCACGTGAGCAGCTTGCAGGGTCCCTCGAGCGCGACCTTCTCCCAGTCCGGCGCCTTGATCCCCGAAGGGTCGCGCCGCGTGCCGCACCCCTTGCAGATCATGGGCGCGGGATAGTCGAGCTTTCCGCACTTGGGGCAGCGGACGGCGTGGATCTCGGGCTTCTTGACGTCGTAGACGCTGAAATCGATCATGCCGCTACCTCTTGCCCTTCGCGCCGTCCGGCAGCGCTGAGCATATGGTCGTGACCACGTTGTTGCCGAACCCGCCGAAGTTGACGGCGAGGCCGTGCTTCGCGTTCTTCACCTGCCGGCCCTCTTTCTCGCACTCGCCGCGAAGCTGCTTGACCAGCTCGAAGACCTGCGACACGCCCGTGGCGCCGACCGGGTGCCCCTTGGCCTTGAGCCCGCCGGAGGTGTTGATCGGGAGGCGCCCGCTGAGAGCCGTCGCTCCCTCGCGCACGGCGAGGTACCCCTTGCCCCTCTCGAAGAAGCCGACCTCCTCGCTGATGCAGATCTCGAGGATGACGAAGGCGTCGTGCAGCTCGGCGAAGCTGATGTCCGACGGCTTGAGGCCGGCCATCGCGTACGCCTTTTCGGCGCTCAGGCGCACCGCGTTCAGAGCCAGCGGGTCGGCCCTGTGGTGCACGCAGTGCGTGTCGGTGGCCGACGCGATCCCGGAGATGAGGACCGGCGGCTTGCGGAAGTGCTTGATCTTCGGCGAGTCGAGGTTGGCGAGCACGAGGCTCGCCGCGCCGTCCGAGACCGGGCACATGCTGTAGATGCGCAGCGGCTCGGCCACGTAGTTGTTGACGACGTGCGCGTTCGGGTTGTCGTGGATCGCGTCGATCGTGCAGGTGCCGCGCACGTGCGCGTACGGGTTCTTCGCCCCGTTGTCGTGGTCCTTGACCGCGACCAGCGCGAGGTCGCGCTCCGTCGCCCCGTAGCGCTCCATGTACAGGCGCGCGAGCATCCCGCCGAACGCGGGCAGCGTCAGCCCCATGTCGTACTCGGCCTGCGGGTGCAGCAGCGTCGCCACGTAGTCCGTGGCGAGCCAGCCCGTGACCTTGCGCATGAGCTCGCCCGCCGTCACGAGCACCACGTCGGCCATGCCGCTCGCGATCGCCATGTACCCGATCTTGATCGCGCTCGCGCCGCTCGCGGGGCCGTTCTCCACGAGCTCGGCGGGCACCGGCTCCATGTCGAGCTTGCTCACCATGGCCGACGCGATGCCGCTCTGGTGGTTGAAGAGCCCGGACGCCATGTTGCCGACGATGACCTGGTCGACGATGCGCCGCTCCTCGAGGATCCCCGCGTCGAGCAGCGCGTCGGTCGACGCGTAGGCGAGGATGTCCGTGAGCTCGTAGTCGCTCAGGTTTCCGAAGGCCGTGTGCCCGATGCCCACCACGCCTACGCGGGCGGCCATCACTTGCCCCTCTTGAAGCCGGGGATCTGCGGGTAGGTCTCCGGCATGCGCAGCTTGTTCGCGGTCGCAAGCACGTCGGCCGGGACGGGGCGCGTCCCCGTGACCTTCTCGGCCTTCGCCTTGAAGTAGAGGTCACGGGTCAGGGTGAAGGTGGGCACGCCGCCGAGCTCGTGCTGCAGGCCGGGGTAGCTCCCGCTCCTGTCCTCGAGCTGGTACTCGATCATCCACCGCCGGAAGCCGATCGGGCTCTCCGCGACGATGTTCACCTCGTCCTGCTTGAGGTACTCGATGTGGTGCTCCATCTTGGCGGCGAACAGCTGCGCCCCGATGCGCAGGCCGCGCCTGATGGTCATCGTGTGAAGGCTGATGCCGCGCTTCGCGTCCCACATGCGGCTGTTGACGATGCCGGCGATCTCGCCGTCGATCGCGCCGACGAGCACGAACTCGTTGGCCACGCGGTAGCGGAACCAGCCGAGCACCTCGGCGTACATGCGCGCGGCGACCACGTCGTAGAAGTCCTTGGCGACGCCGAGCAGCGGGTAGATCGTGCCGAGGAGGGCGCCGACCTCCTCGCGTTTCGCTTCGCGCACCACCATCTTCTCGCCGTTGGCCAGCGTGATGACCTTGGCGGGGTAGGGCGCCATCTGCAGCTCGGGCGGCCTGAGTTTCTTCTCGAGCTCGTCAACAGCCATGGGCTCCTCCTCGAGGGATTTGTGAGCGCGGCAACATTACTCCCGCCGCGCGCCGGGGTCAACGACAAGGAGGTCGTTGCCCCCGAAGGTCCGGCGTACTCGCCGGGGTGCACAGCCATGGATGGCGATAGTGCCGGGCTGCGAAGTCGCCGCTCAGCCGCCGACGTACACGGTCTTCGCGTTCACGAGCTCGCGGATGCCGTGCCGCGCCAGCTCGCGGCCGTAGCCGCTCGTCTTGATGCCGCCAAAGGGGAGCCGCGGGTCGGAGCGGACCATCGCGTTCACGAAGCAGGCGCCGGCCTCGAGGCGGTCGGCCGCGATGCGCTCGCCGCGCGCCGCGTCGCGCGTAAAGACCGCGGCGCCCAGCCCGAACGGCGAGTCGTTCGCGATCCGGATGGCGTCCTCCTCGTCGCGGGCGCGGATGAGGCACGCGACGGGCCCGAAGACCTCCTCGTCGTGCGCGGGCATGCCCTTGCGCACTCCCGTGAGCAGCGTCGGCGGATAGAACGATCCGGGACCCGCGGGCACCTTGCCGCCGAGGAGACAGCGCGCGCCCGCGTCGATGCTCCTGCGCACCTGGCCGTGGAGGTCGTCGCGCAGATCGCCGCGCGCCATCGGGCCCATCTTCGCGGCCTCGTCGCGGGGGTCGCCGGGGGCGACCTTCTTCATTTCATTGACGTATCCGCTCCTCGATCTCGGCAAAGACGCGGTCGACGGCGATCAGGCGCTTGGCCGAGATGCAGCTCTGTCCGCAGTTGGCGAGGCGCGCGGCCACGCAGGTCTTTGCCGCGAGGTCCAGGTCGGCGTCCTCGAGGACGAGGTACGCGTCGCTGCCGCCGAGCTCGAGCACGCTCTTCTTGAGGCAGCGGCCCGCCTCGGCCGCGACCGACTCGCCCGCGGCCGTGCTTCCGGTCAGGGTGACCGCGCGGACCGCGGGGTGGCGGATGAGCGCGGGGACGGCGCCGCTTCCCACCAGCAGCGTGGTGAAGGCTCCGGGGGGAAAGCCGGCGTCCCGGAACACGCTCTCGATGGCGAGGGCGCAGCCGGGGACGTTTGAGGCGTGCTTGAGCGCCACGACGTTGCCCGCCATGAGAGCCGGCACCGCGGCGCGGAATGCCTGCCAGAATGGGTAGTTCCACGGCATGACCGCGAGGATGACGCCGAGGGGCCGGTAGACCACGAGGCTCCTGCGGGCATCGGTCTCGACCGGCTCGTCCGCCAGGAACTCCGCGGCCCTGTCCGCGAAGTATTCGCAGACCAGAATGCACTTCTCGATCTCGGCGCGGCTTTCGCGGACCGGCTTGCCCATCTCGTCGGTGACGATGAGGGCGAGCGCATCGCGGCGGGCCTTGAGGACGGCGGCGGCGGCTTTCATCAGCCGGCTGCGCTCGGCCCCGGACGCTTCGGCCCACGCTTTCGCGGCAACGCCGGCCGCCTCGAGCCGCTCGGCCGCCGCAGATTCCGTGAGCTCCGGGTGATTGCCGATGACCGCGCCCGTGGCGGGATTGATCGCTTTCATGAGGTCCCCTCGACGAAATTAGGCCTGCCCGCGGCCGGCAGTCAACAGCGGGTCTTTCTCCATGAGCGGGCGCGAAATCGGCAGCCGGCGCGAAATCGACTTGACCGCGGAGGCGAGGGGCCATAGGCTGATCGGCGGTACGCGGCCGCGGCGCTTCCGCGATCGCGGCCGTCGCGCATCCGAGGAGGCATGACCGTGTCGGAGCCGAACCCGTATCAGTCTCCCGCGACCGAGGTCTCCCCGCCTCAGGGTAACCTCGCGCTGGAGGGCGCGAGCGTAACCGTCTCGATGCTCGAGCAGCTCAAGGCCACGCGGCCCTGGGTCCGGTTTCTTTCCGTTCTGGGCTTTATCGGCACAGGGTTCCTGGGGTTGTTCGGCGTGATCATGGCGGGCGCCGCCATCTTCGGCGCCTCCGGCGAAGTGGGAGGGTGGGCGGCGGCGCTTGGGATCGTGGCATATCTCGTGGTCGCCGCGGTCGCCTATCTGCTTCCGACGCTGCAGCTGCACCGCTACGCCGGCGCCATCGGTCGGGTCTTCTCGCAGGGCGGCGCGGCGTCCATCGAGGAGGCGCTCCGCAGGCAGGCCTCCTTCTGGCGGACCGCCGGCATCCTGGTCATCGTCGGGCTGGGCCTGGGAGTGCTTCTCGTCCTCGGCATCTCCGTGGCGGGGGTGGTGGCCGCGGTGTCCGGCGCGGCGCGGCGCTGAAGGGCGCCCCGGTCGCTCGCCATGGCCTCGACCTACCTCGACACCGTCTTCCCGGTCGAGACACCCGAGGGCGTGATCCTGGAGCTTCGGCCCGCCGGTCCGGTCACGCGCCTGGGCGCGTGGCTCTTCGACTCGTTCCTGCAGTTTCTCCTCCTGCTGCTCCTCGTGGTTCCCCTTTCGTTCGGCGGCGCGGTGGGAAGCGGCATCTCGTATGTCCTGGCGTTCGCTGTGACCTGGTTCTACCCGGTGGCCTTCGAGCTGCTGCGCGGAGGGGCGACGCCGGGAAAGGCGCTGTTCCGGCTGCAGGTCGTGCGGGCCAGCGGGCTGCCGGTGGACGCGGCTGCTTCCCTGATCCGCAACCTGCTGCGCGCGGCCGACATGCTTCCCCTGGTGCCCGTGACGGCACTGGTGACGATGCTCGCGACCCGCGGGTTCCGCCGCCTCGGCGACCTCGCGGCGGGGACGCTCGTGGTCTACCGCGACGGCGGCGCGCCGGTGTGGCAGGCGGCTTCGCGGGGCGGCGCGCAGGCCGCGGCGCCGGCGGTCGCCCTCACGCTGATGGAGCAGAAGGCCGTCGTGCGGTTCGCCGAGCGGGCGCCGTTCCTCGGCGAAGGCCGCGCCCGCGAGCTCGCCGAGCCGGTGGCCGCGCTGGTGGACGCGCGGCCCGAAGCGCGCACCGACCCGGTGGCGGCGATCGCCGGCCTGGCGTCCTGGATCACCGGGCAGCGGGGAGGCGGGGCGTGAGGCAGGAGACGTTCCGCGCGGCGGGCGAGGGGAGGTGGCGTCGGACGGAGGAACTGGTCCGCGCCCTCGAGCGCCGCGACACGCGGGAGGCCGACGCGTTCCCCGTGCTCTATGGGGAGCTCTGCGACGACCTGTCGGTCGCCCGCGACCGGCTCTTCGACGTGCAGCTCGTCGAGCGTCTCAACGGCCTTGCCCTCCGGGCCCATCAGCAGCTGTACAAGGGCCGCTCGGTGAGCTGGAATGATGCCGCGCGGTGGGTCGCCCATGACTTCCCCGCGACCGTACGGCGGCACTGGGCTCTGCTGGCGATCGCCTTTGCGCTGTTCTTCGGCTCGATCGCCGCGACCGCGCTCGCCGTCCGCCGAAGCCCCGCGCTGGTGTACTCGATCCTGTACCCGGAGGCCGTGCGACGGATCGAATCCATGTACGACCCGGCCTCCAGGACGTTCCTCCGTCCCGTCGACAGCCGATCGCGCGTCGAGATGTTCGGTTTCTACGTGGCTAACAACGCGAGCATCGGGTTCCGGGTCTTCGCCGGCGGGGTCCTCTTTGGCGTGGGGAGCATCCTCATCCTGCTCTACAACGGCGTCTTTCTCGGGGCCGTGACGGGGCACCTGGTGAACCGGGGCTTCTCCGGGACCTTCTTTCCCTTCGTGAGCGGCCACAGCGCCCTGGAGCTCGGCGCTACCGTGCTCCTCGCGGTGGCCGGCCTGCGCCTCGGCTGGTCGCTGGTGTCGCCGGGCGGCCTCGCGCGCCGCGACGCCTTGCGAAAGGCCGCCCGCGAATGCGTCGCGCTGGTGCCGGGCGCGGCCGCGATGCTCGTGCTGGCGGCCGTCATCGAGGCGTTCTGGTCGCCGCTGCCGCTGGCTCCCGCGGTCAAGTACGCCGCGGCTGTCGTCGCGGCCGTGGCCGTCGGCGCATATCTCGCTTTGAGCGGGCGTACGCATGGACTACGAGCGGATCAGCGTCGCCATTCGTGAGCGCACCGCCGCCGAGGCGGTCGACGTCGGGCTTGCCCTGGCCCGGCGCCATTTCCCCGCCTTCCTGCTTTCCGTCGCCGTCACGGCGGTCCCGGTCGCCGTGGCATGCGGCGTTCTCCTGGCGCGATGGCCCGGTCTCGCGATGGCTGCGTTCTGGTGGCTGCTGCCCGCGTGCGAGCGGCTGCCGCTGCTCCTGGCGAGCCGGCTGTTCCTGGGCGAGTCTCCGTCTGTCTCTTCCCTGAGAGCCGGCCTCGCGTCGGCCCTCCTGCCTCACCTCGCCGGCGACCTCTCCTGGAGGCGCCTCACCCCGTGGCGGTGCTATCTCGCGCCCGTGCGTCAGCTCGAAGGCATCGCCGGCGCGGGGCTGTCCCGGCGGCTGCGGGCGGTGGCGCGCTCGGGTCGATGGGCGGCGTCGGGGCTCGCGGCTGCGATGCTCGTCTTCGAGATCGCGGCATGGCTCGGCGCGCTGTTCTTCGTCTTCGAGGTCGCCCGCCAGGGCGTAGTGGAGGATGTGTTTCTCGCCGCTTTTCGCGAGCTGCAGCGCCTGACGGGCCCCCTGGCCTACTGCCTGTGGGTCGCGTCGTTCGTGCTCATGAGGCCGTTCGTCGTCTGCGCGGGGTTCACGCTCTACATCAACCGCCGCGTGACGCTGGAGGGCTGGGACATCGAGCTCGTGTTCCGGCGGATGGCCCGCAGGCTGGCGCGCGGCGGCAGTGGCCCCGCGCCGCGGCGGGCGGGAGCCGCGCTCGCGCTGGCGGCCGGGCTGTGGGCCGCGGCCGCGCAGGCGCCGGCGCAGCCTCTGGCGCAGCCTCCCGCGCAGCCTCCCGGGAGCGACGACGCCGCGCGGGTGAGCCGCGCGATCGCCGAGGTCCTCGCCGACCAGGAGTTCGGCGGGCGGCGGCAGCAGGTCTTCTGGCGTCCTCGCTGGAGCTCCTCGCAGACGAGCTCGGCCCGCGGCAGCTCCGATGCGGGGCCCCTTGCGGTCGTGGCGACCTTTGTCGCGGACGCCGCCCCGTGGGTGCTCGGCGGCGGCGCGACGGTGCTGCTCGCGTGGCTCCTCTACCGCGGCCGGCGGCAGCTCCGGCGGCGCGGCGCTGCCGCGCCGGGGCCGGCGCCCCTGCGCGGCGCGGACGCGCGGATCGTCGGCCCCGAGCCTCTGCCCCGGGACTGGCCAGGAGCCGCGGCCCGCGCCTGGGAAGCCGGCGACTCGCTGCGCGCCCTGAGCCTCCTCTATCGGGGGACGCTCGCGACGATCGCGGTGCGGGCCGGGATCGACCTGCCTGCGAGCCTGACCGAGGGCGAATGCGTCCGTCGGGTCCGGGACCTGGTCCCCGGCTCACCCGAGCAGTCGCTGCTCGAGAGCGCTGCGCAGGCCTGGGCCCGCGCCGCCTATGGCCAGGACGCGCCGGAGCGGCGGGTATTCGACGAGCTTCGCGGCCGGGCGGCCGGGATGATCGGGGGCGCGCGGTGAAACGCACGGCAGCCGTTGCGGCGGCGACCGCGATTGCGGTCGTGGTGGTCGGCCTGGCGGCCGTGGCCTTTCGCACCGGCTTCGCACGAGAGACCCGATGGATCGAGACCGGCCCCGGACCCGAAGCCAGGGCCAACCCGTACCTCGCGGCGGAGCTGATGATGCGGCGCCTCGGCCTCGCCGCCGAGACGGTGCAGCCGGGTGCGGCCCTCGGGGCGCTCCCGCCTCCCGGTGCGACGCTGCTGGTTCCGGTCGCGCGCAGGTCGCTCGAACAGAGGGTGCCGGAGCTGATCGAATGGGCGCGTGCAGGCGGGCACCTCATCGTCGCCGCCAACGCGGGCGCGTCGGGAGCGGCGGACGCGGGGGCCGAGGACGCGCTGCTCGCCGCCTTCGACGTGCGCACGCGCCCTGCCGAAGGGTTCGGGGGCGCCGGCGCGTCGCGGGTCGCCTGGCCCGGCCGTCGGTCCGCTCTCACCGCGCGCCTCGTCGCAGGCGTCCTCCTCCGCGAGGGCAGCGCGAAGGCCGACTGGCGGGTGCCCGCGGGCAAAGACGCCATGATCCTTCATTTCAATACAGGTCGAGGCTCGCTGACCGTCCTCGCGTCGTCTGCCTTCCTCGAGAACACCCTCATCGGCGAGGACGACAACGCGTTCCTCGCCTGGCTCCTCGTCACGGAGGCCGCCGGCGGGAAGGCGGTGACTATCGTCGCCTCCGACGATGCCCCCGGCCTGCTGGCCGTCCTCTGGCGCGCCAGGCCGGCCGCCCTCATCGGGGTCTTCTGCCTGCTTGCCGCGTTCGTGTGGCGGGGTGCCTCCCGGCTCGGGCCGGTCCTCGGGGCCGGGGAGCCGCCGCGGCGCAGCCTTCGCGAGCACGTCGAAGCTACGGGTCGCTTCCTGTGGCGCACGCGGCACGCGGACGCGCTCCTCGCCGCCGTGAGGGAGTCCCTCGAGCGCGACCTGCGGCGCCGGCGCCCGGTCCGGTCCGGGCCGGCCCCGGCCGAGCTCGCTTCCTCCGCGAAGACCCCGGCACGGTTGCCGGAAAAGCGATTCGTCGAGGCGGTAGCCTCCATGGAAAGGGAACGGCGCACGTCATGAGTGAAACGGAACCGAAGAATCAGCCCGCATCGAGCGACCCCGGCGCGGCCGGGGAGATCGCGCGCTGTGCCCAGCTCGCCAGGTCCATCACGGCCGAAGTCCGCAAGAGCGTGGTCGGCCAGGACGAAGTGATCGTCCAGGTCCTGATCGGGCTCTTCGCCTCGGGCCACGTGATCGTCGAGGGGCTGCCGGGGCTCGGCAAGACCCTCCTGGTGCGCTCCGTGGCGCGAGCTTTCGGGGGCCGCGTCGCCCGCGTCCAGTTCACGCCCGACCTGATGCCGAGCGACATCACGGGCCACGTGATGTTCAACATGAAGAGCGGCGTCTTCGAGACGCGCAGGGGGCCGGTGTTCACGAACCTCCTGATTGCGGACGAGATCAACCGGGCCCCCGCCAAGACGCAGGCCGCGCTCCTGGAGGTGATGCAGGAACGGCAGGTCAGCCTGGAGGGCGAGTCGATCCCGCTGTCGCCGCCGTTCATGACGCTGGCGACGCAGAACCCGCTCGAGCACGAAGGGACCTACCCCCTGCCCGATGCCCAGCTCGACCGCTTCCTGCTGAAGATCCAGATCGACTACCCGAGCGCCGAGCAGGAGGCCGCCATGGTGGAGCGGGTGACCGGGGGCCGCATCGGCGACGATCTCCCGCTGGAGGCGGTGGCGACGGTGGCGAGCCCGCAGGACGTCGTCGGGATCCAGAAGGCGGCCGCCCGGGTCAGCGCCGCGCCGCGCGTCGTCGACTACGCGGTGCGCATCGTGCGCCGCAGCCGGGAGTGGCCGGGGATCGCCACGGGTGCGGGGCCGCGCGGGAGCCTGGCCCTGGTGCGGGCCGCCCGCGTGCGGGCGCTGCTCGAGGAGAGGACCTTTATCGTTCCCGACGACGTCAAGGCCGTGGCGCTCCCGGCGCTCCGCCACCGGGTCGTCGTGTCGCCGGAGATGGAGATCGAGGGCCACAAGCCCGATGCGCTCATCGCCGACCTGCTGGGCTCCGTCGAGGCGCCGCGCGAATGAGGCCTTCGCCGGCGGCGCTCGGCGTCTGCGGCGCCTTCGCGCTGCTGGCGCTCCTCCCGTGGCCTTCGCTCTGGGCGCCGGCCGCCGCGGCCGCGGGCCTTGCCCTCGCCGCGGACTTCGTCCTCGCCTGCATGATGCGCGGGCCGGAGGTGACGCGCGACGTCGCCCCGGTGCTCGCCCTCGGGGTGCACGTCACGGTCGGCCTGACGCTGCGCTCGCGCTCCGCGCGCGCCTGCCGGCTCCTGGTCCACGATCACCACCCTGACTGTCTCAGGACCGAAGGGCTTCCGATCAGGGTCCTCCTCCCGTCCACGGCCGTCGCGCGGCTCGACTACCGCGCGGTTCCGGTGGCCCGCGGCCGGGCACGCTTCGAGGGCGTGGCCGTGCTGGCCGCCTCGCCGCTCGGGCTGTGGCACAGGCGCATGACCTGCGGACAGCCGCAGGATGTGCGGGTCTACCCCGACTTCGCTTCGCTCATGCGCTATTCCCTGCTCGCCGCGGGGCAGCGTGTGGACCAGCTCGGGATCCACAAGCGCCGCAGGCGAGGGACCGGGCTCGAGTTCCACCAGCTCCGGGAATACCGGCCCGGCGATCCGCCCGGCCAGATCGACTGGAAGGCGACCTCGAAGCGCCTGCAGCTGATCGCGCGCGAGTACCAGGACGAGCAGGGCCAGCAGGTCATGCTCCTGCTCGACTGCGGGAGGCGCATGCGCGCCAAGGACGACGAGCTGGCGCACTTCGACCATGCCCTGAACGCGGTCCTGCTGCTGTCGCACGTGGCGCTCCGGCAGGGTGACAGCGTCGGGCTCGCGACCTTTGGCGGCGTCGATCTCCGCCTGGCGCCTCGCAGGGGCGCGGCCGCCGTGAACCGGCTGCTCGACGCGACCTACGACATCGAGCCGACGGTGTACGCCTCGGACCCGGCCCAGGCGCTCGAGGACGTCGCCTCGCGGTTGCGCAAGCGCTCGCTCATCGTGCTCGTCAGCAACACCGGCGGCGCGGCCCCCGGGCTCGTGCCTGCCGCGCGAGCGCTCGCGCGGCGGCACCTGGTGCTCTTCGCCGCGCTCCGCGAGGCGTCGCTCGACGCCCTCCCCGCCGAGGAGCCCGTCGACCTCGCTTCGGCGCTGCGGGTCTCGGCCGCGCGCCTCGTCCTCGGGCGGAGGCGCCGCGACATCGAGCTGCTGCGCGCGGCGGGGCTGCTGAGCCTGGACGTGACCCCCGCGGAGCTGGCGCCCGCTCTCGCGAGCGCCTATTTCGCGATCAAGGCGAGCAGGGCGCTGTAGGGGCCGCGCAGTCGCCCGTCGGCGGACCCTGCCGCGCGTTCTGGTTATAATAAGGGCAAAGTCATGGCGAGAAAGCCGCGCACGCGCCTGCGGGTCGTGCTCATCTACAACAGCGACACCGGCTCGATGCCCGACAAGCCGGGAGACCACGGAGGCACGGCCGAGCTCAAGGTCGTCATCCGGCAGATGGCGCGCGCCCTGCGCACGACGGGCTGCGACGTGGTCATCCTCCCTTTGCACCGCGACCTGCTGAACTTTCAGCGCAGGCTGCGGCGCCTCTCGCCCGACGTCGTCTTCAACCAGTACGAGGACGTCGTGCACGGCGCCGCGTACGAGATGCGCCTCGCCGCGATCGTGCGGATGATGGGCTACCCGGTGACCGGCTCGCCGGCGCTGGCCCTCGGGCTGCACAGCGACAAGTACCTGGCCGCGAGCATCCTGCAGGGCGTCGGCGTCCCGATCCCGCCGCAGACGTCGCTGCTGGAGCGGCTCGTCGACGTGGACGGGCGCAAGTGGCAGTTCCCGGTCATCGTGCAGCCCAGCCGCGAGCACGCCGGGGTGGGGCTCGACCGCGACTCGGTGGTCTCTTCGAAGAAGGCGCTGCGGGAGCGCGCGGCGCACGTCATCCGCACCTACCACCAGCCTGCCCTGGCCGAGAGCTTCCTGCCCGGCCGGGAGTTCAATGTCAGCGTGCTCGGGGGCCGCCGCATGCGCGTGCTTCCGCTCGCCGAGGTCGATTACTCGCGCCTGCCGCCCGAGATCCCGCCGATCATGTCCTACGCCGCCAAGTTCATCGAGTCGTCCGAGGAGTACAAAAAGACGGGCGTGCGCTGCCCGGCTGTCGTCGAGCCGGAGCTCGCCCGCGAGATCGGCGCGATGGCCCTGCGGGCGTTCCGCATCGTGGGCGGGTGGGGGTACGGCAGGGTCGACATCAGGCTCGACGCGAGGGACAATCCCCGCGTCCTCGAGGTCAACTGCAACCCGAGCCTCGAAGAGGGCGTGGCGCTCGCGCGCTCGGCCGCGGCGGCCGGCATCTCCTACCCGCAGCTCCTGCGCATGATCGTGAAGGCCGCGTTCGAGGGCCCGCCGTACGACCCGCTTGTCCCGATGCTCGGCTCCGCGGTCCCGCCGCCGGGGGCCCCGGCCGGCTGACGACGGGCGGCCGCGTTCGCCCGCGGCCGCGCTCGCCCGCGGCGCCGCGCGCCCGCGCGTCGCCCGCGGCGCGTCCCGGCTAGTGGTCGAGGAGCTGCCCCGTCGTGGCAAAGTCCATCGCCGCCGCGGTGGCCATGGCGGCCAGGTCCATCAGCGACTCGTCCTGCCGCTTCGCCGGGAACTCGAGGCCGAGGGCGTTCGCCCGCTCCTCGAGCTTGGAGAGGATGGCCAGCGCGTCCTCCTCGCGCAGGGCGGACCAGCGCACCATGCGCTCGGCGAGCCGCCGGCGGTGCCTGCGCAGGACGCCGGCGAGCGGCACGGCCGCGGCCCCGCGGCGCACGGTGGAGACCTCGCGCAGCCTGTCGTCGACGTAGCCCTGGGCCGCGGCGCGCAGGTGCTCGATCCGCTCGCCGTAGTGCTCGGCCAGCGTGATCTCGAGCTGGTCGAGGGGCTTCCAGAGCATGCCGTCGGTGACCAGGGGAGCCTGCGGCCCGATTTCGCGGATCAGCCGCTCGACGAGCTCGAGCTTGCGGTAGACCGGCCACATCCGGTACTTTCTGCGCCACCCCGAACGCGGCGTGATCACCACGGCGAACGTCTCGGCAAAGTCCTCGTCGGGATGCTTCTGCGCGTAGGTCGGGCCGTAGTGGTGGGTGGTGATGTGGCGGACGAAGTCGCGGCTGCGCGGGTTCGGCTCGAACACGTCGTGATACGGCTGCGAGAACGAGCCGAAGGTGCCCGACCACTCCGGCCTCTCCCAGAGCCGGTAGGCGTAGTTGAACGCGTGGGCGGCCTCGTGACGGAGGAGCATCATGATGGAGTGCGGGTCCTCCACCTCCCCGGTCTGCTCCTCCTCGATCCGCGCCAGCCGGTCGTCGGCGAGGTAGAACGGGACCCCGATCACCGGGACGCGGTCCGGGCAGCCCCAGCTGTCGGTGAGGTAGAAGGGGGGCTTGAAGCGCAGCTTCCGAGCCTCGAGCTCCCGGTACAGCTGCTGAAGGAACGGCGCGAGCCGGGTCGAGCGGAGCGAGAGCCCGAGGTCGCAGATGCGCGTCTTGAGCAGCTCGTAGCGGACTGTTTCCCAGCCGTTGAATGATGGGCTCGCCCGAGTCATGGCAACATACACCATAATGGGCATTGCGGTCTCTGGGCAATCGGGTCCACGGCGTGCTTCCGTGGGTGCGGGCGATTTTGGCCCTATCTTGTTTATATAGATGAAGTTAGCCAGCACGGTGCCGTCGCCGCGAGGCCGCTGGTACGTTCGCGGCCGGCCGCCACGGGCCTGCCCAGGCGGCGCGAACGGCGGCCCGTCGAAGATCGAGCGGACTTCTACCCCTTGATCGCTCCCGAGGTGAGGCCCGACACGATCCGTTTCTGGAAGAGCAGCACCACGAGCACGAGCGGCAGCGTCACGATCACGGAGGCGGCGGAGATCTGCCCCCACGGGATCTGCTCCTCGCCCATGCCCTGGAACATCTGCAGCGCCACCGTGATCGTGTACGACGTCTCCCGGTTCATGAACGTGCGCGCGAACAGGAACTCGTTCCAGGCGTAGATGAAGATCAGGATGGCGCAGGTGAATATGCCCGGCGCGGCGAGCGGCACGATGATGCGCAGGAACGTCTGCAGCGGCGTCGCCCCGTCCACCTTGCCCGCGTCCTCCAGGTCGAGCGGGAGCTCCTGGAAAAACGCGGTGAGCGTCCAGATGCAGAGCGGCAGGCTGAAGGTCACGTACGGGAGAACCAGCGCCGCGTAGGTGTTGATGATCCGCAGGTTGCTGAACCATAGGTAGAGCGGCGCCACGATCGAACCCGTGGAGGTCCTGCTTCTGCAGCTTCTGGCAGGCGATCACCAGCTCTTCGTACGTCTCGGGAGGCTTGATGCCGGCCTTTTCCAGGATGTCCTTGCGGTAGAACAGGACCCCCGCGTTGTTGAACCACGGGATCGCGTAGACGTGGTTCTTGTACGTGGTCCCCAGGAGCGGCCCCTCGAAGTACTCGTTGCGGATGTCCTCGTAGCCCGGCTGCTTCTCGAGCTCGAGGAGCCAGCCGGCCGAGGCAAACTCCGGCGCCCACGGGATGTCCGCCGAGATGACGTCGATGCTCGGGTCCTTGGCCGCGAACACCGTCGCGTACTTGTCGTGCTGCTCGGTCGTCGACGGCGGCATCTCCTGGTAGTCGATCTGGATGTCCTTGTGCGCCGCATTGAACTTGGCGACGATCTGCGGGTTGGCCCCGCTCGCGTCCTTGCCCGTAGTCATGACGACCTTCACCGGCCCTGCCGTGCCTGCTTCCGAGGACGGCGAGGCCCAGGCGGACATCGCGAGGAGCGTCAGCGCTGCCGTCGCGATGACAACGAGGCGGGACGTGGTCCGTCTCATACTCTCCCTCCTTTGCGGGATTCTTCACCCCAAGTATTTGTTCGGCGGCAGGCGCTGTCAAGAAAGATCGGCGGGCGCCCACCGCCGCGGTTGACAGCGTCGAGGGCCGCGGGCCCAATGGGTGCCCGGAGGAGGAGCGATGGCAGCAGAGCGACGGCGCGTCGTCCTGATCATGACCGACACCCAGCGGACCGACATGCTGGGCTGCTACGGCAACGCGGGCATGCGGACGCCGCACCTGGACCGGCTCGCCTCGCAGGGCGTCCGTTTCGACCGCGCCTACACCTGCCAGCCGGTCTGCGGGCCCGCCCGCAGCGCGATGTTCACCGGCACCTACCCGCACTCCAACGGCAGCTGGGGCAACAGCATGCCGCTGGGCGACAACGTCAAGACCATCGGCCAGCGCCTCGCCGACCACGGCGTCCGCTGCGGCTACATCGGCAAGTGGCACCTCGACGGCGGCGACTACTTCGGCCTCGGCCGCTGCCCGGACGGGTGGGACCCCGCGTACTGGTACGACATGCGGAACTACCTCGAGGAGCTCACGCCCGGGCAGCGCCTCGCTTCGCGCCGCGTCGAGACCATCTACGATCCGGGGATCGAAGAGGGCTTCACCTACGGGCATCGCGGCGCGGATCGCGCGCGGCGGTTCCTCGCCTCGGGCGCCGGGGAGGATTTCTTCCTCGTCGTCTCCTACGACGAGCCGCACGACCCGTTTCTCTGCCCCGAGCCGTACGCTTCCATGTACAAGGGCTACCGGTTCCCGCGCAAGCGCAACGTCTGGGACACGCTGGAGGACAAGCCGGAGCACCAGAGGGTCTGGGCCGGCGACGGCGTCAGGCGCGACCGGGACGGAGTGGAGATCGGCAGCGCCGCGTTCTTCGGGTGCAACTCCTTCGTCGACTACGAGATCGGCCGCGTGCTCGAGGCGATCGACCGTCACTGCCCCGACGCGCTCGTGATCTACACCTCCGACCACGGCGATGCGCTCGAATCGCACAGCATCACGAGCAAGGGGCCGGCGATGTACGACGAGATCACCCGCATCCCGCTGATCGTGCGCTGGCCCGGGGCAGCCCCGCGCGGGCGCGACCGCGGCGACGCCCGTGTCGCACATCGACCTCGTGCCGACGGTGCTGGAGCACTTCGGCGTCCCGCTGCCGAGGCTGCTCGAGGGCGAGCCTGTCTCCTCCATCATCCGCGCCCCGGCCGACACGCGGTCGCGCGACGTGTTCATCGAGTTCGGCCGCTACGAGATCGACCACGACGGCTTCGGCGGGTTCCAGCCGGTGCGGGCGATCTTCGACGGCCGCCACAAGCTGGTGCTCAACCTGCTCTCCGGCGACGAGCTGTACGACCTCGAAGCGGACCCCGAGGAGATCACGAACCTCATCGAGTCGGACGCCTGCCGCGCGGCGCGCGACGCGCTCCACGACAGGCTGCTCGCCTGGATGAACCGCACGCGCGATCCCTTCCGCGGCTACTACTGGGAGCGGCGGCCCTGGCGGCGGGACGCGCGCCCGGCGACCTGGAAGTACACGTCGAGAACGCGCCAGAGGGAGAACGAGGAGTACGAGCCCCGGCAGCTCGACTACGACACGGGGCTCCCCATGACCGAGGCGGTGCGCGACAAGTAGCGCCGGCCAGGGCGCATGGCGGGCCCTCCCCGCGCCTGGAGGCTCAACCCGCGAGCTTGAGCGCGAGGCCGAGCGACAGGTACTTCGTCTCCTCGCTGTCGGCGCGCGACGTCAGCACCACGGGCGCTCTCGCCCCGGCGACCACGCTGGCCATGAACGAATCGGCAAAGCAGGTGAGGGACTTGTACAGCGCGTTGGCCGCATCGAGGCCGGGCATGAGGAGGATGTCTGCCCTCCCCACGACGGGTCCGGTCACCCCTTTGACGCGGGCCGCCTCCTGCGAGACCGCGAGGTCGAGGCCCAGCGGGCCCTGGATCTCGATCCCCTCCAGGCCGCTGCGCGCGGCGAGGTCAGCGTCGCCGGCCATTCGCACCAGCTCCGCCGCGTCCACGGTGCTGCGGACCTTGGGGCTCACCTTCTCCACGGCCGCCACGCAGGCCACCCTGGGCCGCGCGATGCCGAGCGCGCGCGCTACTGCCAGCGCGTTGCGCAGGATCTCGGCCTTCTGCTCGAGCCCCGGCTCGACCGTGATCGCGGCATCCGTGAGCAGGAGGGGTTTGGGGTAGCGCGGGATCCCGCACACCGTCACGTGGCTCACGAGGCGTCCCGGCTCCACCAGCCCGCTTGTCTTGTCCAGCACAGCCTTGATGAACGTCGAGGTCTGCACCTGCCCCTTCATGAGGAGCTGCGCCTCTCCGTCGCGCACGAGGCGGGCGGCAAGCGCGCACGCCGCGACCTCGTCGGTCTCCGTGAGGAAGGTCGCGCCGGCGAGATCCGCTCCCGCGCGACCCGCCGCCTCCCGGATCCGCCGCTCGTCCCCGATGAGAACGAACTCAGCGATCCTGTGCAGGGCCCGGCCGATGCAGGCGAGGATCTCCTCGTGGTCGGCCAGCGGGACCGCGACGGTCTTTCGCCGGCCCGAAGCCGGCTGCCCGGGGGCGGGCATGCCGAAGAGCTCGCGCAGCGCGGCGGCATCGCTCACGGCTGCCCGTACCTGCGCGGCTGCAGCGCCCCCGTGAGCACGGCGAGGCAGTTGCGCGCCAGGGACAGCATCTCCCGCTCCCCCGGCAACACCTCCACGGGGGCGAGAAAGGAGACGCGCTCCACGATGCGTCGGACGAAACGCCCGTCCTGCGCCATGCCTCCGGTGAGGATGATCCGGTCGACCCGCCCCGAGAGCGTGGCGCCGTGCATGGCCACCTCCTTGGCAACCTGGTAGGCCATGGCCTCGATCGCGAGGGCGGCGCGCAGGTCGCCGCGGTCCGCCGCGTCCTGGGCCTCCTTCAGGCTGTTCGTGCCGCAGTAGGCCACCAGGCCGCCGCGCCCCACGATCCTGCGGCGCAGCTCCTCGATGGGGAGCTTTCCGCTCGCGGCGAGCTCTACCAGCGCGCCGACGGGAACGCCGCCCGAGCGCTCGGGAGCAAAGGGGCCGTCGCCGTCCAGGGCGTTGTTCACATCGATGACGCGGCCGCCGGCGTGCGCGCCTACGGAGATGCCGCCGCCCATGTGGGCCACGATCAAGCGGCACTCTTCGTAGGGCCGGCCGAGGCGCGCGGCGACCTCGCGAGCCGCGGACTTCTGGTTCAGGGCATGGAAGATGCTCCGGCGCTCGATCTCCGGCATGCCAGAGAGGCGCGCCACGTCGTCCATCTCGTCCACCACGACCGGGTCCGCGATGAATGCGGGGCAGCCCGCCCGGGAGGCCACCCCATGCGCGAGCGGAGCCCCCAGGTTGCTCGCGTGCTCCCCATAGCGGGCCGACTCCAGATCGCGAAGCATCGCCTCGTCCACGACGTAGACGCCGCTCTGCAGGGGGCGGAGGAGCCCTCCGCGTGCGACCGCGGCATCGAGATGCGCCGCCTTCTCCTCGCACTCCGTCAGAAAGGCCTCGACGGCCCGCGCGCGGAGGGGAAGCTGCTCGAAGATGCGCGCGAAGCCGCGCAGCTCCTCGGCCGGTGAAGGAGCTGCGACGGAATCCAGCTCCTCCTCGCCCCGGAACAGCGAGAGCTTCGTGGAAGTGGATCCCGGGTTGATGACGAGGATGCGGGGGCCGGCCGTCCTATGGTCTCGCTGCATACTCCAGCCCCGCCTCGATGGCCTTGAGGTTGACCTCGGCGAACTGCCGCTTCTTGATGGAGAGGGGCACCACCTGACGCAGCGTTTCGGGGCGGATCGCGCCGGAGGCGCCGATGTACGCGGCGAGCGCCACGACGTTCGCGGCGCCGACGAAGCCCAGGCGGCCCGCGATTTCGGTCGCGGGAACCGCGAGAACCCGCACGTCGCCGCGCTCCGTCCCGGGCTGGAAGAGGCTCGAGTTCGCCACGATGAGCCCCCCGGGAGCCACGGCCGGAGCAAAGGTGTCGAACGAAGGGCCGTTCATGGCGATGAGCACGTTGGGCGACGCGACCACGGGCGAGCCGATCTCCTCCGAAGAGATGACCACGCTCGCGTTGGCGGTCCCGCCGCGCATCTCGGGACCGTAGGAGGGGAGCCAGCTCGCGTGCAGGTCCTCGGCCACCGCGCAGTTCGCGAGCAGGATCCCGGCCGACATGACCCCCTGCCCGCCAAAGCCCGCGATCCTCACCTGCTGTTCCGCCACCTCGCCGTGACGCGCGACGACCTCGATGTCCTTTTCCACGAGAAAGAGGGAGCGGAGCCCGTCGTCGCCTACGACGCGCGGAGGCGCGCCCGCGGCCGCGCCCGCGGCGGGCGCCGGTGCTGCGGCCTGCACGGCGGGAAGGGACTCCGCGTCGCGGAAGAGCCGGACCGGGTAGGTCTGCTCGAGCGTTTCCATGAGCCAGGTGCGCGCCTCGCTCGGGCTCATCTTCCAGTTCACCGGACAGGGGGACAGCACCTCGACAAAGGAGAAGCCGCGCCGCTCGACCTGGTACTGGAGCGCCTTGCGGAACGCCTTGCGCGCCCGCAGGATGCGCTGCCCGTCTCCAAGGGAGACGCGCTCGACGTAGGCCGGAAGGGCGAGCGATGAGATCAGCTCGGCCATGCCGATGGGCGCGCCGTCGTGCTGCAGCGATCGGCCGAAGGGGGTGGTCAGCGTGACCTGGCCGACAAGCGTCGTGGGCGCCATCTGCCCGCCCGTCATGCCGTAGATCGCGTTGTTGATAAAGAAGACCGAGATGTTCTCGCCGCGGTTTGCGGCATGCATGATCTCGGCCAGGCCTATGCCCGCGAGGTCGCCGTCGCCCTGGTAGCTCACGACCACCGCCTCGGGAAGCGAGCGGCGCAGCCCGGTGGCCACGGCCGGCGCCCTGCCGTGCGAGCACTGCACGTTCCCGGTGTCGAAATAGTAGTAGGCGAAGACCGAGCAGCCCACCGGCGAGCAGAGGACGACCCTGTCCTGGATGCCGAGCTCGTCGATCGCCTCCGCAAGGAGCTTGTGCGCGGTGCCGTGTCCGCAGCCCGGGCAGTAGTGCGTCACCTTCTGCCCCTCCCCCTTGCGGGAGAAGACGTCGTAGAAGCTCGCGGGCTTGGCGTGCTTGACCATCAGGCGACTCCGTTGACGCGCCCGGCGAGCGCCGCGTCCCGCAGGGCCCGCTCCTCGATCTCGCCCTCCGTCGGGACGACGCCGCCGAGCCAGCCGTAGCGGAGCACCGGCAGCGCGCCGGCCGCGGCGAGCTCCACGTCTTCGGCCATCTGGCCCGCGGAGAGCTCCGCCGCGATCAGCGCCCGCGCGGTGCCTCTCCGGGCGAGCGCACGGATCCGTTCCGTCGGGAAGGGGAAGAGGGTCCTGGGGCGCAGCATCCCGGCTCTGACGCCGCGGCCGCGCAGGCGCCTGACCGCGCTCGAGCAGATGCGGGCGGTGATGCCGTAGGCCACGAAGAGGATCTCGGCGTCCTCCACCAGCGTCTCCTCGTACTCGAGAACGTCCGCGCTCATGCGCGAATACTTCTCCTGGAGCATGCGGTTGTGCCGTTCCAGGAGGGCGGGGCTCATCAGGATGGAGCTGATGAGGTTGGGTCGGCTGTCTGCGTCCCCGTACACGGCCCACGGCTTGCGCTCGCCATGCCGGGGCTCGAGGGGGAGGCGGACCGGCTCCATCATCTGTCCCACGTACGCGTCGGCCAGGATAAAGACCGTCATCCGGTAGCGGTCGGCGATGTCGAAAGCGCGGTAGGCGAAGTCGCACATCTCCTGGCCCGTGCTCGGCGCGAGCACGACGTTGCGGTAGTTCCCGTGCCCGCCGCCCTTGACGACCGCGGCATAGTCGCTCTGCTCCGGCCAGATGTTGCCGAGCCCGGGGCCGGCGCGCTGCACGTCCACCACCACGCAGGGCAGCTCGGCTCCGGCGAGGTAGGAGAGGCCCTCGGCCATGAGGGAGACGCCCGGGCCCGAGGTGGCCGTCATGGCGCGCGCGCCCCCCGCCGCCGCGCCGTAGATCATGTTGATCGAGGCGACCTCCGATTCGGCCTGGAGAAAGCTCCTGCCCGCCTGCGGGAAATACAGCGCGGCGGCGTGGGCGATCTCGCTCGCCGGGGTGATGGGGTAGCCGAAAAAATGGGTGGCGCCGCCCATGAGGGCGCCCTGCACCACCGCCTCGTTCCCTTTGACCAGGCGCACGCTCATCGTGTTCCCGAACGGACGACCGTGATGGCCCCGGGCTCGGGGCAGACGTAGTAGCAGAGACCGCAGGCCGTGCACCCCGGCTTTGCGAAGCGCGCGAACTGGTAGCCCAGGACGTTGATCTCCGAGCCGACTTCGATGCACCCCTTGGGGCACGCCTCCACACAGAGCCTGCAGCCTTTGCACTCCGACGGCTCGATGACGGCGTGGTTTCCTGCGACGGCCTGCTCCACCAGAACCATCCTCGGGCTGCGGCTCTCCCCGCAGCCGGCGGCGGACCGCGGACGGCTAGATGCCCTGAAAGGCATCCTCCTCCCCGTGGCCGAAGTAGTTGACCTGGCTCACGGAGCGCGAAACCGACCTGGGCAGCTCGTGGATGTCCATGCGGTGCCAGGGGCATCCGTGACGCGCGCAGACGTAGATCCTGTTGGTCCCTCCCGGGAGGAGGAAGAGGATGCACCTGGTCGAGCCGCAGCCGGGCTGCGTGCAGGGCTCCTCCACGATCAGGGAGGCGCCGCACTCCGGACAGAACGTCTCCAGCACGGGCTCCTGGCCGCCCTGCACCGGGAGGAAGCTGTAGAGCTTGTCGTGGCTTCCCCAGAAAGCGTCGACGAAGATCAGTCCCTCCCTCTCGCCGGCCCGCACCTTGATGCGGATGGAAGGCTCTCCGTGAATATGCACGCTCGATGCCATCAGGCTGTGGCCGCGCGGGCAGAACAGCTGCTCCACCACGAGGTACTCGTTGCCGTGCCGGTGCAGGTACTTGAGCCCTTCCGGCAGATGCTCGAGGAACCGCACGGGCAACTTGATGTGCCGCAGCTCCATGCTTCTATTCTACGGCCCGCCGCATCTGCCTGCAACTCGCCGCGCTCGCAGTCGCCGCGGCGCGCCGCCTTGCGACCGCAGGCCGGTGCGACTATCATGGCCACGGGGTCGACGCGATGGGCTTTACCTGCGGCATCGTCGGGCTGCCGAACGTGGGCAAGTCGACGGTCTTCAACGCTCTGTCGGGCGCAAAGGCGCCGATGGAGAACTACCCGTTCTGCACGATCGACGCCAACCACGCCGTCGTGCCGGTGGCCGACCCCCGGCTCGCCCGGATCGGCGGGATCCTCGGAAAGCCGAAGCCCATCCCGACCCGCATCGAGTTCCTCGACGTGGCCGGCCTCGTCAAGGGAGCCTCGAAGGGCGAAGGTCTCGGCAACCTCTTTCTCGGCCACATCCGTCCCGTCGACGCGCTGGTGCACGTCGTGCGCTGCTTCCACGACGACGACGTCTCGCACGTGGCGGGCGGGGTCGACCCGCTGCGCGACATCGAGATCATCAACACCGAGCTGCTGCTCGCGGACCTGGAGGTGCTCGACCGGGCGCGCGACAAGGTCGTCCACAAGGCCCACAGCGGCGAGAAGGCCGCGGCCGCGGAGCTCGCGGAGATCGACGCCATGCGCGGGCTGATCGACGCCGGGACCGCGCTGCGCGCGCGCCCCGACCTGCACGAGGCCGCCTCGCGCTACGGCCTGATCACCGACAAGCCGGAGGTCTACGTCGCGAACGTGGACGAGAGCGACGCCGCGGGAGCCGCGGGCGCCGAGGTCGAGGCGTACGCGCGGGCGCGCGGGCGCCGCGTACCTCGCCCTCTCGGCGAAGGTCGAGCAGGAGGTCTCCGAGATCCCGGAGGCCGACAAGCAGCCGTACCTCGAGGCGCTCGGCCTGGCCGAGAGCGGGCTCGCGCGCCTGACACGCGACGGCCTACGCGCTGCTCGACCTCATCACGTTCTACACCGCCGCGACGGACCTCCAGGCGTGGACCATCCGCCGGGGCACGCTCGCGCCCGCGGCCGCCGGCCGCATCCACACCGACTTCGAGCGCGGTTTCATCCGCGCGGAGGTCTACACGTACGACGACCTCGTGCGGCTCGGCTCCGAGCCAAAAGATGCGCGAGGCCGGGCTCTTCCGCCAGGAAGGGCGCGGCTACGAGGTCCTCGACGGCGACATCATCCACTTCCTCTTCAACGTGTAGCCTGCGAGCCCGGCGCGGAGTAAATTCGGGTCGAACCCATGACCCGACAGCTTTACGACGAAGTGCAGCTCGGCCGCAGCGAGATCTTCACGCTGCCGCTCGGCGTCGGCACGATGGCGTGGAGCAACAGCCGGCTCTGGGGCTACGGCGACCGCCTCGGCGCCGAGGCGGCCGCCGGCGCCTTCGAAGCGAGCCTCGCGGCAGGGATCACGCTCTTCGACACGGCGGAGATCTACGGGGGCGGCTCGTCCGAGCGGGTCCTCGGAGAGCTGCTGCGCCGGGCGCGCGCCCGGGGCGGGAACGCCCGGGCCGGCCGGCGCCGCGCAGGGGCAGCTCCGCGCCCTGGTGGCCACCAAGTTCGCCCCGCTGCCGTGGCGCCTCGCCCGGCGGGCGGTGATCGCGGCGCTGGACAGGAGCCTCGCGCGGCTCGGGCTGCCCGCGGTGGACCTGTACCAGATCCATTTCCCGGGGCCTCTGTTCGCGATGGGCACGATCATCGACGCGCTCGCCGAGGCGGTTGAGACCGGTCGCGCGCGCTCCGTCGGCGTCAGCAACTTCTCCGCCGACGACATGAGGCGCGCCTACGACCGGCTGGGGCGCCGCGGCATTCCCCTCGTGTCCAACCAGGTCGAGTACAGCCTGCTCGCGCGCTCGCCGCAGGGCAACGGCGTCCTCGATGCGTGCCGCGACCTCGGTGCGGCCCTGATCGCGTACAGCCCGCTCGGCCGCGGCGTGCTCGGCGGGAGGTACCGGCCCGGCGCGTCCGTCCACGATGCGCTGCGCCGCCGCTTCCCGCAGTTCCGCGCCGCGCGCCTCGCCGAGCTCGCTCCGCTCATCGAGCGGCTGCGCGCGGTCGGGGAGGCTCACGGCGGCCGGACCGCGGCGCAGGTCGCCCTCGCGTGGCTCATCCGGCAGCCGGCGGTCGTCGCCATCCCCGGCGCGAAGAGCGCGGCGCAGGCCGCCGAGAACGCGGGTGCGCTGGAGCTGCGGCTCGGCGAAGACGAGGTCGATCGGCTCGACTCCCTGTCCCGCGGGCTGCGCGCGGCGACCCGCCGCTGAGGCTCACCGGGGAGCCTTTACCAGTCCACCCCGCTCGCGCTACGGTGGGCCGTCCTTGCTGAGGAGGCCTGCGGAATGCCGCGTCACGCCCGTTCGGGGATGGACGCATCGCGTCTCGAGCGCATACGGCCGGCGATCGAAAAGCACATCGGCGACTCGCGCCTGTCCGGGGCGATCACGCTCGTCTGGCGGCGCGGGGAGGTCGTGCACGAAGAGTGCTACGGCCTGATGGACCGCGAAGCGCGCCGGCCCATGCGGCCCGACGCGCTCTTCCGCATGTACTCGATGACCAAGCCGATCACGTGCGTCGCCCTCATGACGCTCTACGAGCGTGGGCTCGTGCGGCTGGCGGACCCGGTCGCGACGTGGATCCCGGAGCTCCAGGGCCTCAAGGTCTTTGCGGGAGGGACCGCCTCGGACCCGCGCCTGGTGGAGCCCGCGCGGCCCGTAACGGTGCGCGACCTGCTCACGCACACCGCGGGCTTCACCTACCACTACAACGAGTACGGCCCGGTCGAGCAGATGTACCGCGAGGCGCTGCCTCTGGATGCGCCCCTCGCCGAGTGCGTCGCCGCCATCGGGCGGCTCCCGCTCGCCTTCCAGCCGGGGACCGCGTTTCGCTACAGCGTCGCCCATGACGTCGTCGGCCGGCTGATCGAGGTGGTGAGCGGCGAGCGGCTCGACCGCTACCTCGCGAAGGCCATCCTGCGGCCGCTCGCCATGCTGGACACCGGGTACTTCGTGCCCGAGGAGAAGCTCGACCGCTTCGTGTCCATGTACGGCGCCGGCGATCTGGCCAGGAGCGATTCGCTCGGCCGGCTGCTGTCGGAGCGCGCGCTCGCCGGCGAAAACCGGCTGGTCGCGGGCCCGCGCGACAGCCCGCAGTCCGCGCCGCACGAGATCTTCCGCGGCGGAACGGGGCTGGTGTCCAGCGCGCGGGACTACCTGCGCTTCGCGCGCATGCTGCTCGAAGGCGGCGAGCTCGACGGGGCTCGCGTCCTCGGCCGCAAGACGATCGAGCTGATGACCGCCAACCACCTCGCCGCCGCCCTCCTGCCGTACGAGAACGGCGGCCGCGCCGCCCCGGGCTGGGGCTACGGGCTCGGAATGCGCGTGATGATGGACCCGGCGCAGGCGCAGACCGCGGGGTCCGTCGGGGAGTTCGGATGGTCCGGCGCGGCCGGCACCTACTTCTGGGTCGACCCGCGCGAGCAGCTCATCGGCATCCTCATGGCGCAGCACCAGCCCGGCGGGCTCTTCCCGACCGTGGCGGACTTCCGCGCCACGACGTATCAGGCCATCGCGGACTGAGCCCCGGGCGCGCGCAGAAGGAGCGGAACATGGTGAAACGGGCAGAGGTCGAGCGGAGCGTCCCGCGCGGGTCCGCGGACTACGACGTGGTCGTCGCCGGCGGCGGGCCCGCGGGGATCGGGGCGGCCGTCGCGGCCGCGCGCATGGGCGCGCGCACGCTGCTGCTGGAGGCGAGGAGCTGCTTCGGCGGCGTCGCGTCGACCTCGCTGTGGATGCCGATGAACCGGCTCCTGCTCGACGGCGGCAGCCGCGGCGGCGTGCACGAGCTCTTCGTGGCCAAGGTGCGCTCTTTCGGCGAGGAGGCGAGCCGCGAAGGCAAGCGGACGTGGGTGGACGGCGACGGCCTTCATATTCACCCTGACTTCCTCAGGCTCGCCGTCTTCGAGCTGCTCGAGGAGCACGGGTGCGCCTATCGCCTCTACAGCCCCGTGACCGAAGTCCTCAAGACGGGCGATCGCGTGGTCGGCGTGGCCACGAGCTTCAAGGGCGCGCGGCACGAGTTCCGCGCGGTGGTCACCGTCGATGCGACCGGCGACGGCGACGTCGCGATGCTCGCCGGCGCGGAGATGGCCGCGGGAGGCGAGGACGGCCGCTTCATGCCCGTGACCCTGGGCTTCGCGCTGGCCGGCGTCGACGAGGAGCGGCTCTTCGCATGGATCGCCGCCGGCAGGGAGCCGCTGCAGGCCGCGATCGCGCGGGCCGAGCGCGAGGGCTACACCGTCTCGGAGTGGTACTCCTTTGACCGCACGACGGTCCCCGGGGTCGTGTCCGTGAACAACGGCGGGATGAAGGACATCGGCATCATCGACGGCGCGGACCCCGCGGACCTCACGATCGCCGAGCGCGCCGACATCCGGGTCGCGATCGACTTTGCCCGCTTCGCGCGCGCGCAGCGGCTGCCGGGGCTGGAGCGCTGCTCGCTCGTGCGCACCGGCGCTGCCGTCGGCGTGCGCGAGACGCGCAGGATCGTCGGCGAGTACGTGCTCACGCTCGAGGACGCGGCTGCGGGGCCGGAGTTCCCGGACCGCGTCGCGCGCCGCTACGGCGCCGTGGATCCCGGGAGGGCTCAAGACCGGAAAGGACCTGCGCGGCGCGATGAAGTCCGGGCACGCCTACCCGTACCGCTCGCTGCTGCCGCGCCGCATCGACGGGCTGCTGGTGGCGGGCCGCTGCGCGTCCACGACCCAGCTCGGTCAGGCCGCGGGCAAGAGCATGGGCAACATGATGGACCTCGGTCAGGCCGCGGGCACGGCTGCGGCGCTGGCGGCGCGCAAGGGCGTCGAGCCGCGCTCCCTCGACGTCGCGGAGATCCAGACGCGCCTGCGCGAGTCCGGCGTGCGGCTCTGAGGCCGAGGTCGAAATGCTGCGCCGCTTCAAGCCGCTCCTCGAGAAACCCGAGACGCGGATATTCCTGTCCGGCATGATGATCTTCGGGATCGCCGCCGGGCTGTTCAATGGCGTCCTGAACAACTACCTCTACGACATCCTCAAGATCACCCGCGTCGAGCGCGGGATCGTCGAGTTCCCGAGGGAGCTGCCGGGGCTGCTGCTGTTCGTGCTGGTGGCCGCGCTTTACCGCCTGTCGGAGCTGCGCATCATGTACGTCGCGCTCCTCGTGTCTCTGGTCGGCCTCGTCGGGCTCGCCCTCACCGGCACGGTCCGCGCGCCGGCCGTGATCCTGATCGTGCTCTGGAGCACCGGCGAGCACCTGCTGATGCCGCTGCGGCAGTCGATGGCCATCCACATCGCGGACCCCGGCCAGGAGGGGCTCGCCATGGGAGGGGTCAGCAGCCTGAGCAACGTGGGCACGGTCACCGGCTACTACCTCGTGCCGCTCCTGCTGCTCCTCGTGGGCGTCGCGTGGCCTCGCGCCGGTGCGTTCGCGCCGTACGCCGCGATCTTCACCGCGGGCGCGCTGGTTCTCGCGGCCGCGCTGCTGCTCTTTACCGCGCTCAAGGACCGCGGGGGCTACGTCCGGCGCGAGCGCCTGACGTTCCAGCGGAAGTTCCTCAAGTACTACCTGCTCGAGACCTTCTTCGGAGCGCGCAAGCAGGTGTTCTTCACGTTCGCCCCCTACGTGCTCATCATGAGCTACGGGGCCGGGCCCGCCCTCATCTCCTCGCTCAATGGGATCACGTCGCTGGGCAACATCGCCTTCGGGCCCGCGCTCGGCAGGCTCATGGACCGCGTCGGCTACAAGAAGATCATCGTGATCGACGCGCTGCTGCAGATCCCGGTCTGCCTCTGCTACGGGTTCGCCGGGCGCGTGCTCCCGCAGCCGGTCGCCTACGCGGTCACGAGCATCGTCTTCGTGATCGACGCGCTGCTCTTTGCCGTGGGCATGGCGAGGGCGCTCTACGTCAAGTCGCTTTCGGCGAGCCAGGACGAGGTGACCTCGACGCTGTCGACCGGCACCTCGATCAACCACCTCGTGAGCATCGTGATCGCGGTGGCGGGCGGGCTGCTCTGGGAGGTGCTCGGGACCGCGGCGCTCTTCAGCATCGCCGCGTTCTTCGGGCTCTGCTCGTCGGTGTTCGCGATGACGCTGCCGGCGCCGGCGCGAGCGCGCGAAGCGGCGGCCGCGCCCAGGTAGCCGGCGCCCGACGGCGCCCGGCGCCGCAGCCCGCACCCGGCCGCGCTATCGGGGGACGTTCGAGTTGAAGCAGTCCCGCCGGATCTTCCACGACCCGTCGGGCTGCCTGCGGAACACCGTGAGGAACTTGCCGTCGGTGATCTCGGGCGGACCGCCGGACCGGGGCTGCATCCAAAAGGTGTACGAGCCGCTCGAGAAGGCCCAGTTGCCGGAGGCCTGCGTCTCCTCGCTCGTGATGACGGCCCGGATGCTGCTCATCCTCGCCCTGTTCTTCGCCATCCACGGTCCGATCACGGACCGGATCTCGGCGGTCCCGTGAAGGGCCGGCGCATCGGGCGGGAGCTGCACGCCCTCGGCGTCCCAGAGCGAAATCCACCTCTCGATGTCGGATTCCATCACGCGACTTCTCGTACGCCCGCCAGATCACTTCAATCTCTTCCATGGCCGACTCCGTTCGCGGATTCTCCCCCGATCATAGTGCAAACGGCAGTCTCCCCGCGACTCTCAGCGCGGGACACGGCAGCCCCGCCGGCCCGACACGCTGGCGGGGCTCGCCGCGAACGATCGTCGGCCCGAGGCCGCGCGCTCCGGCCTACGGCACGTTGGAGTTGAAGCAGTCGCGGAAGATCCTCCAGGAGCCGTCCGCCTGCTTCCTGAAGATCGTCTCGTACTTCCCGTCCCCGAGGACCTTCGGCCCGCCCGCTTTGGGTTGCACCGTGAACTTGTAGTTGCCGTAGGCGAAGCCGAGATCGTGATCCACGAACGTGCCGGAGACCTGGATCACGAAGGTCTGCCAGTTCATGGACCCATACGACGCGTCGATCGCCTTCCTGATGGCCGGCTTGCCGACCACCATCGGCGCGCCCGGCGGGAGCTGCACGCCCTCCTCGTCCCAGAGCGCGATCCAGTTCTCGGCGTCCCCCGCGACCATGTACGCGCTGTACTTGTCCCAGGTCGACTTCACGAACGCCGCGAACTCGTCCGGATTCCCCTTGCCCGTCGTCGCGCAGCCCGCGAGCAGCGCAAGCACGACCAGCAGGCACGACGCCAGAAGCCGTGTCGTCTTCATACGGCCCTCCTGCCCCGCAGATTCCGCGTCCCTCAAGGGACACGGTCAGCATAGGGGAGGGACGTTGCGCGACCGTTCCGCGGATGTTTCACGGGCCGTTACAGGTGTCGAAGGGCGCGCGAGGACGGGGCGCCTCGCTGCCGCGGGTTGAGCGCGCGCCCGCGTCAGGGCTTGCTGATCGTAAGGCAGTAGTCGACCGCGCCGCCTTCGAGGACGACGAAGATCGACATCTCGCGCCGCGAGACGCGAAAGGCCGTGAACCCCAGCCTGCTCGCGGCGTACAACGTGTCGTCGCGGCACCCGGTCCGCCTGAGGCGCGAGCCGGCGCCGCTCACCAGGTAGCGGACGCCGCCCTGGGGCTGCAGCACCTGCAGGTCGTGGTCGTGCCCCGAGATGTAGACGTCCGCGCGGTGAGCGAGGATGGGCGCCAGCGCC
The DNA here is from genome assembly GCA_963734495.1 of uncultured Spirochaetota bacterium. Taxonomy (GTDB): domain Bacteria; phylum Spirochaetota; class Spirochaetia; order SZUA-6; family CAVTHK01; genus CAVTHK01. The sequence continues at coordinate 432,987 of CAVTHK010000013.1, read as the reverse complement.
TCGATCAGGCCGGCGCTGTTGCCGTGGTGCCCGTTGCTGTACACGGGGTGATGGCCGAACACGATCTTCCAGCGGGCCGTCGACGCGTCCAGCGCCCGGTCGAGCCATTGGCGCTGCGCGGCGTCCGAGACCCAGGTGCTCGTGTCCAGCCCGAACAGGTCGACGGTCGAGCCGTCGGCGAGCGTGCAGCCCACGCCGTAGTAGCGGGCGGGCATTCTCCAGCGCGAGCCCGGCGCGGCCTTTGTGTAGTCGACCTGAGCTTCCGCGTTCTCCCTGTAGTCGTGGTTGCCGAGGACCGCGTAGAACGGCACGTTCAGCGCCGCGGCGTCGTACATCTTTTCGAACTTGGTCTGCCACTGCGGGTCGGTGGTGGACTTGACGCCGTCCTCGTAGAAGTTGTCGCCGAGCAGCAGCACGAAAGCGAGCGGGTTCGACGACGAGTACGCGGCCATCGAGGCCGCGACCGCGGCCTGGCGGGCATTGCCCGATCCGGTGTCCCCCGCGGCGGCGAAGTCGAGATAGGCGGTGCCGGTCTCGCGCGGCGGGACCGTGAACCGCGGCCGGCATTCGGCCGCGTCCGCGGTCCCGCGCGCCCACGGCGCCGCCACGGCGCCGAGCCCCAGCAGGATCGCGGTGAACAGAGTGCGCAGTCGCATTTTTGTCATCTGGAAGGCGGCCTTTCGGCCGCGAGTATACCTCGGGCATCGCCGGCGTGCCCACTCGCCGCCCCACCACCGACCCGACGCCCTCACCAGAAACAGAGGCCCCGGCGTCGGCCGGGGCCCTTCACCATTACTTTCTTTGATGCACTTTTCGCAATCGCGTCGGAGGGCGAGGCTCTCCGCTTACGCCTTCTTCACCTCGATCTGCCGCGGCCTGGCGGCCTCGGTCTTCGGGCAGCTCCATGGTCCAGCAGCCCGTTCTCGAGCCGCGCCTGGATGTGCTCGCGGTCGACGTCGCGCGGCAGCACGAAGCTGCGGCGGAAGCTGCGGGCGCTCCGCTCGCGGAGCAGGTACCCGTTGCGCTTCTCCTCGCGCGCGGTCTCGCTCCTGGAAGCCAGGGTCAGCATGTCGTTCTCGACCTTGACTTCGAGGTCTTTCTCGGTCAGCCCGGGAAGCTCCGCCTCGAGCACGTAGCGGCCCTCCTCCTCGCGCACGTCGACGCGGGTGCCGCCGCTCTCGGTCGCGAAGAAGCCGTCGTCGAAAAGGCTGTCCAGCGCCCGCTCCATGTTGGCCAGAATCGAAGTGGGGCGATAGGTCACAAGGCTCGTCATTTCAGTACCTCCTGCAGTTCCTGTTGTCTGCCGGAAACGTATATGCAGGCAACATGCCAAATTTGCATCCTGCGACTAAGCCCTTTTTATGAAAGGAATTAAGCTGAAGGCGGCCATCGGGGGATCTTCTGGCGCGACCGGCAAATTGTGTCAATTCGAGTCAGTGAAGCCAATTCGGCGCATGGGTGTGTCGGAAAGATACGGTAACCGCCCGTCAGAGACGGGAGAGCCGGTCGTAGTCATCCGGCTCGTCGAGGTCGAGCACCGCTCCGGGGTCGTCGACCGGCACGTCCCGGCATTCGACGCGGGCCAGGACGTTTCTCATGGTGCTGTCCTCGCTCTCCGCCTGGATCAGCGGGATGACCCGCGCGGACAGCAGGACCGGATGGCCCCGCGTGCCCCGGTAGACCGGCCGGACGGCATCTGCTTCGGACCCCGCGAGGAGCGCGGAGGTAGTGCTCGGGCTTCACCAGCGGCATGTCGGCCAGCGCGATGAAGAACCGCGGCGAGCGCACGCGCTCGACCCCTGTCCTGATCGAAGAGAAGAGGCCCGCGACGTACCGGGGGTTGTGCACGATCTCCACGCGCTCGCGGCCGGCGAAGAGCCGGCCGAGCTCGTCGCCGCGGTGGCCGACGACGAGCAGCACCCGCGAGCAGGCGCCGAGGGCCGCGGCGACGCTCGCCTCCACGACCGTGGCGCCGCGCCACGGCAGCAGCGGCTTCCAGCGCCCCATGCGCACCGAGGCGCCCGCGGCGAGCAGCACGCAGTCCACGTCGGCCATGCCCGCGGAGGATAGAGCGCGCGCTCACGGCGCGCAAGGGCGGACGAGGGCGGGCGCCGCGCCGGGCCGAGCACCGGAGAGCACCGGCGCTCTTCTTGACAGGCGAAAGGGCCGGAACCTAGAATCGAGCCTTCCGGCCGGCGGATGCGGCCGGAGCTGAGCGAGGTGCAGGCATGCTGAGCTCGTTCACGTATCGGCGTCCCGCGCGGCTCGAGGAGGCGCTCGATCTGCTCGCCGCGAGCGGCCCGCGTGCGCGGCCGCTCGCGGGCGGCACCGACCTGCTCGTCGAGCTGCGGGCGGGGCTTGGCAGCCCCGAGGTGGTCGTCGACCTCAAGGGGATCGCGCCGCTGCGCGAGCTGGGCTACGACGCGAAGCAGGGCCTCTCGATCGGCGGCTGCGTCACGGTGGGCGAGCTGCTCGCGCTCGAGGCCGTGAGCCGCCACTACCAGCTTCTCCATACCGCCGCGTCAGAGCTTGCCACCCACGCGCTGCGCAACCGCGCCACCGTCGCCGGCAACATCGTCACCGCCTCGCCGTGCGGCGACCTTTCCGGGCCGCTGCTCTGCTACGAGGCGGAGGTCGAGATCGTGTCGAAGCGCGGCTCGCGCCGCGTCCCGTTCGCGCGCTTCATCGAGGGCGTCAAGAAGACGGTCCTCGCGCCCGACGAGATCGTCGAGAGGATTCTACGTACCCGCGAAGATGCAGGACGGCCGCGGGCGGCTACCTCAAGCTCAAGCGCATCAAGGGCCACGATCTTGGCATCGTGACGGTGGCCCTGCTCAGGAAAGGCGGCGTGCTCAGGTTCGCCATCGGGTCGGCCGCGCCCACGCCGATGCTCCTCAGGGACTTCGCCGAAAACGCGCCCGTGGAGGAGATCGAGGCCGAGGCGCAGGCCCGCATCAGCCCGATCGACGACGTGCGGTGCACAAAGGAGTACCGCGCGTTCATGGTCAACGTGTTCATCCGGCGGCTGCTCGAGACCACCGCTCCCGGGAGGCACGACTGATGCGCGTGAGAGTAAAGATCAACGGCGGGCTCTACGAGCGGGACGTGAGCGATCACCGGACTCTCCTTCACTTTCTGCGCGAGGACGTGGGCCTGACAGGCACGAAGGAAGGCTGCGGCGCCGGCGAATGCGGCGCCTGCTCCGTGATCCTCGACGGCAGGATCGTCAACTCCTGCCTGGTCCTGGCCGCCGAGGTCGACGGCTCGGAGATCGAGACCATCGAAGGCGAGGCGAAGGACGGCGAGCTCTCGGAGCTGCAGAAAGCCTTTGACCGCGGCCACGCGGTGCAGTGCGGCTTCTGCACTCCCGGCATGATCATGGTCGCGAAGGACCTGCTGCGCCGCATCCCCAAGCCCACGCGCGAGCAGGTCATCGAGGGGATCGAGGGGAACTTCTGCCGCTGCACCGGCTACCAGCAGATCGTCGAATCGATCCTCGACGCGAGCGCGCGGATGAGCGGGGCGCCCGCCGGCGCGGGCGCGAAAGGGGAGCTGAAGCATGCCTAGGGCACGAAAAGTCCCCGAAACCACGGCCGCGGCGCCTGCCCTCCGGCACGTCGGCAAGGCGACGGCCCGCACGGACGCGCGCGAGAAGCTCACCGGCGACGCCCGCTACGTGAGCGACATGATCCTGCCGGGCATGCTGCACGCGCAGGTCAAGAAGAGCCCGCACGCGCGGGCGCGCATCGTGCGCGTCGACACTTCCCGCGCGAAAGCGCTCGCGGGAGTGCGCGCCGTCGTGACCGGCGACGAGCTCGACATCCGCGTCGGCCTCTACATCGTCGACAAGTACGTGCTCGCAAAGGGCGAGGTGCGCCACTACGGCGAAGCGGTCGCCGCGGTCGCGGCGGACTCCCTGGAGATCGCGCGCCGGGCCGTGGACCTGATCGACGTCGAGTACGAGGTGCTGCCGCCGGTCCTCCACCACATGGACGCGCTCAAGCCAGGGGCGCCCCTCGTGCACCCGAAGCTCGGGGAGTACGAGTACTTCAAGCCGGCCTTTACGCCCGAAGCCGGGCACCAACATCGGCAACCACACCAAGCTGCGCAAGGGCGACGTGGAGAAGGGCTTTGCCGCGAGCGAGTGGATCATCGAGCGCGAGTACACCAACCCTTCGGTCCAGCACGTGCCCATGGAGACCCACGTCGCGATCGTGGAGTGGAAGAGCGGCGACCAGGTCACCATCTGGACGAGCGCGCAGTCCCCGTTCACGGTGCGCAACCTCTTCTGCCATGCGTTCCGCCTCGCGCATTCCCAGGTCCGCGTGATCGTCCCCTACGTCGGCGGCGGCTTCGGCGGCAAGGCCGGCATCGGGGTCGAGCCGCTGGCCGCCGTCCTCTCGCGCCGCGCCGGCGGCCGGCCGGTCAAGATGCAGGCCACGCGCGAGGAGGAGTTCAGCCTCCTGCCCTGCCGGAGCGGGCTCACCTACCGCATCAAGACCGGCGTGTCGAAGGACGGGAAGATCCTGGCTCAGGCGATGACCATGTACTGGGACGCGGGCGCCTACGCCGACTACGCGGTGAACGTCACGCGCGCCTCCGGCTACTCGGGCTCCGGCCCGTACGAGATCCCCAACGCCTGGCTGGACGCGTACACGATCTACACCAACAAGCCGTTCGGCACGGCCTACCGCGGCTTCGGCCACGTCGAGTTCCACTGGGGCATCGAGCGCCACATGGAGCTCGTCGCGCACGCGATCGGCATGGACCCGCTGGAGTTCCGCCGGAAGAACCTGCTGCGCCCGGGCTCGGTCACGCTCACGGGCGAGGTCATCCGCGAGAGCACGGGCAACGTCACGAAGTGCCTCGACACGGCCGCCGAGGCGATCGGCTACGGGAGGCTCACGGCGGAGGAGCGCGCGCGGGAAAAGCGCACCGGCTGGAAGATCGGCAAGGGGGTGGCGGCGCTGCACAAGGCGCCGGCGATGCCCACGTTCACCGCGACCGCGGTCGTCATGAAGATGAACGAGGACGCGTCGGTCATGGTGAACGTCGCGCTCACCGAGATCGGGCAGGGGAGCTACACCGCGCTGCGCCAGATCGCGGCCGAGGCGCTCGGGTTTCCGCTCGAGCGGGTCAAGATCGCGGTCGAAACAGACACCGATCGCGAGCCTTACGACTGGCAGACGGTGGCTTCCAAGGGGCTCATCCTCAGCGGCAACGCGGTGGTGCTCGCGGCCCGCGACCTGCTGGCGCGGGCGTTCGATGTTGCGGCGCAGGCGCTGCGCGCGAGCGCGATCGACCTCGAGCACGACGACGAGCGGGTCTACGTGCGCCACGACCCGGAGCAGTCGGTCACGTTCCGGCAGCTGGCCGTCGGCTACCCGTTCCCCGACGGCCGCTCGATCGGCGGACCTCTGATCGGCGTGGGCCGCTACATCGCGCAGGGGCTGACGAACCTCGACAAGGAGACGGGCCAGGGGCTCCCCGCGCTCGACTGGACCTATGGCGCCCACGGCGTCATCGTGGAGGTGCACCCCGAGACGGGCGAGTACAACGTGCTCAAGGTGGCGAGCGTCTTCGACGTGGGCAAGGTGATCAACCCCGAGGTCGTGCGCGGCCAGGCGATCGGCGGCATGATCCAGGGCCTCGGGACCGCGACCTGCGAGGGCTACATCTACGACCGCGAGGGGCACCTCCTGAACCCGAGCTTTACCGACAACAAGATCCCCACGGCGAAGGACATGCCGCTCGAGATCGAGAGCTACGCGGTGGAGACGCCGCAGCTCGACGGCCCCTTCGGCGCGCGCGGCGTCGGTGAGCACCCGATGATCTCGGTGGCGCCCGCCCTGGGCAACGCGATCCAGCAGGCGGTCGGCGCGGAGCTCACGCACATGCCCATCCGCTTCGAGGACGTCTGGAGGGCGATCAGGGCGAAGGAGCCGGTCGACAACTGGATCACGAAGAGCCCGTTCGGGACCTGCCGCAGCTCGCCGGAGATCCAGCGGCACCAGCGCGAAGACGCGGACGCGCGCTGACCCGCGGCGGAGGCCTCCGCCGCGTCCGGTTCGACGGGGCTTGGCGGGGTGCAGCGGGGTGCAGCCGAATTTGACCGCGCCGGACTTCATATCCTACAATTCCCGTACGATATTCGCGACCACGAGCGCGCCTGCGGGCGGGCTCGAAAGGAGCTGGATGTGAGGGACCGCTCTCTGTTCATTCTCGTCGCGCTTGCGCTCCTCGTGTGCGCAAGTCTTCCGATACAGGCAAACGGCAAGCCGGAGCAGGCGGGCACGCCGCAGGCCGCGGCCGCGGCGCCCGGCAAGCTCAGCGAGGCGCCGATGCTCGCGGAGCTGGTGCGGGCAGGCAAGCTCCCGCCGGTGGCGCAGCGGCTGCCTCCCAACCCGGTCGTCGTGAAGCCCGCGAACTCCGTGGGAAAGTACGGCGGAACGCTGTACGGCACGGGCCTGGCGCCCGAGACGACCAACGATGCGCAGATCGGGATGGTCGCGGGCCTCTTCCGCTTCTCGGACGACCTCAACACGATCACGCCCGAAGTCGCCGAGGGCTACGAGTTCTCCAGCGACAACAAGACCTGCACGATCAGGCTGCGCAAGGGCATCAAGTGGTCCGACGGCGAGCCCTTCAACGCCGACGACATGATGTTCTACTTCGACGACTTCCAGTTCAACAAGGACCTTGCGCCCACCCTGTCGACGCAGTGGCAGCCGGGCAAGCAGCCGATGAAGGTCACCAAGGTCGATGACTACACCGTGCGGTTCGACTTCGCGGTGCCCAACCCGGCCTTCGCCCTGATCCACTACTCCGGAGCGCCGATCGAGCCCTGGCGGCCGAAGCACTGGCTGCAGAAGTACCACATCAAGTACAACCCCAACGCGGACAAGGAAGCCAAGGCGTTGGGCTTTGACGACTGGAAGGCCCGCTTCCTCAAGATCGCCTTCAACTGGAACTACGGCGTCATGGAAGCCGACATCCCGGTGCTCGGCCCCTGGCGGCCGATCAAGAACGACAGCCAGCGCCAGTACTACGAGCGCAACCCGTACTACTGGAAGGTGGACACGCAGGGGAAGCAGCTCCCCTACATCGACAAGGTGACCGTGGAGTACGCCTCGAGCCTCGACGTGGTCAACCTCAAGGCAATCTCGGGCGACGTGAGCTTCTCGGGGCTCGACCTTCTGCTCATCAACTATCCGGTGCTCAAGGAACGCGAGAAGGCCGGCGGCTACACGGTCAGGCTGATCTCCTCGGAGCGAGGCGCCGACGTGGCGATCGCGCTGAACCAGAACCACAAGGACCCGGTCCTCAAGCAGATCTTCGGCGACGTGCGGTTCCGCCAGGCGCTCTCGGTCGCGATCGACCGCAACGAGATCAATGAGCTGGTCTTCCTCGGCCAGGCGACGCCCAGGCAGGCCACCATCAACGAGAGCGCCTCGTTCTTCAAGAAGGAATGGGCCGACAACTACGCGCAGTACGACCCGGCCCTCGCCAACAAGCTGCTCGACGCGGTCGGCCTCGACAAGAGGGGGCCGGACGGCGTGCGCCTGCGGCCCGACGGAAAGCCGATGGCGTTCCAGCTCGAATACCTGCCGCATGAAGGCCCGAAGAAGCAGACCTTCGAGCTCGTGGTGAAGCAGCTTGCCAAGGTGGGGCTCAAGGTCGATGCGGCCGAGCGCGAGCGCAGCTACCTGCTCACCCGGCTGAACGCCGGGACGCACGACGCCAGCGGCTGGCACGTCGACCGGCAGCTCGAGCGCGCGGCCTACACCTACGGCTCGACGCAGAAACTGGGCCCGGGCGGCGACTCCGCCATCACGTGGGGCAAGGCGTGGCGGGACTGGTTCATCTCGGGGGGAAAGTCGGGGACCGAGCCCCCGCAGGAGGCCAAGGATCTCTTCGATGCCTACGGCAAGTGGCAGGAGACCGTGATGGGCACCCCGGAGTACGCGCAGGCCGGAATCAAGGTCTACGATCTCATCGCCAGGAATCTCTGGGTTATCGGCATCGTGGGCGAGGGTCCGTCGCCGGTCGTGATCAAGAACAACCTGGAGAACGTGTTCGCCGCGGACAAGAAGCGGAGCTGGTGGGGCGCGGCCGAATGGTTCTGGCTGCCGTATGCCCCGGAGCAGTGGTACTTCAAGGACTGAGATCTGTTCCGATGACCTGGGGGCCGCTGCGCGGCCCTCAGGCGCGTTTTGGGAGGACGCATCGTCTCATGGCTAACCTGCACGACAGGATCTACGGATGCATCGCCGCGTCCCGGATCGGCTCATCCATGGGGACGCTCACCGAGGGGTGGAGCGTCGAACGCATCAAGCAGGTCTACGGCGTGGTCGAGGACCTCGCCGACCGGCCTTCGCGCACCAGTGAGCCGGTGCTGCGGCGCGCCCAGGCCTGGTCGGAGAGGTACTTCTGGCGCTACCCGCAGGACGCCAGGGCGGGGGAGACCGAGGACGGGATCGAGCGCCAGAAGCTCATCTGCACGGCGATCATAGAGAAGAAGGGACGCATCACGGCGAGCGACCTCGCTGCCGTCATCGTGCGCGACGTCGACGAGAAACGCGACTTCGGCTACCGAATGTGGGTCGGCGACGCGCTGCTGTACCCCTTCGTCAAGGCGGGGGTGCCGGCCAACTACGTCGGCATGTTCTCGGCCTGGCCTGGAATCGTTTCGTTCACTCGCGCCTGCCACCCGATCGGGCTTGTCAACGCGTGCGACCCCGAGTCCGCGGCCCGCGACGCGTGGGAGGTCGGCATGCTCTACCAGCCCACGTTCAGCACGGGCCTCCCCTGCGCGGCGGCCTACGTCGCCGGGCTGGCCGAAGCGTGCAAGCCGCGGGCCACGCGCGACGCCGTCGTAGAGACCGTGCGCCGCCACTGCGGCGACGCGGTGCGCGCCGAGATCGACGCCTGCATGGAGGTCGCGGCGAAGCACGGGGACGCGCTCGCCATGCGCGACGAGATGAACGCCCGCTACGCGGGCCTTCCCGGCGACTTCAGCGAGGAGCTGCTCGCCAAAGGCCTCGCGATCTTCTACGTCACCGCCGGTGACGTGAAGAAGACGATCATCGGCGGCGTCAACTTCGGACGCGACACCGACTGCGTGACCGCGATCGCGTCCGGCTTCTCGGGCGCCCTGAGCGGCACGGCAACGATCCCGCGGCGGTGGATCGAGACCGTGGACAAGGCCGAGGCGGCGGCCGAGCACACCGTCTCCCATCTCTCCTGCCGCGAGACGGCCGACGGCCTCTACGGGGCGGTCCTGAACGAGATGCAGAAGTCGAAGCGCCGGCTGGCCGACCTGGAGGCGGCGCAGGCCGCCGACTGACCGGCTGCGAAGACCCATGCTCGAGTTCGTTGCGCGGAGAGTGCTTCTCCTCATTCCCACCATCATCCTGATCTCGATCATATCGTTCGCCGTCATCCAGCTGCCGCCCGGTGACTTCCTCACTTCGTACATCATGACCCTGGAGAGCGCGGGGCAGCTCGTCGACCAGGCCCTGATCGACTCGCTCAAGGCGCAGTACGGCCTCGACAAGCCGATCTACCGTCCAGTACCTCAAGTGGGTCGGCGGCATGCTGCACGGAGACTTCGGCATGTCGCTCACGTGGAAGACGCCGGTCAAGGACCTGATCTGGGAGCGCATCGGGCTGACCTTCGTGCTGTCGCTGGGCTCGCTCGTCTTTATCTGGATCGTCGCCTTTCCAGTCGGCATCTACTCGGCGATCAGGCAGTACTCGGTCGGCGATCACGTCTTTACCTTCTTGTCTTTCGTGGGGCTGGGCATCCCCCCGTTCCTGCTCGCCCTGGTCGTCATGTGGCTGGCCTTTTCGTGGTTCGGCATCAGCGTGGGAGGCCTCTTCTCGACGCGGTACGTCGACGCGCCGTGGAGCGTCGGCAAGCTGCTGGACCTGCTCAAGCACCTCTGGATCCCGATGGTCGTGCTCGGGATGGGGGGCACCGCGGGCCTGATCCGCATCATGCGCGCCAACCTGCTCGACGAGCTGCACAAGCCCTACGTGGTCACCAGCCGCTCCAAGGGGATGCCCGAGGCGAAGCTCATCCTCAAGCACCCCGTGCGCGTCGCGCTGAACCCTTTTATCAGCACGGTCGGCTGGACGCTGCCGGGCCTGGTCTCCGGGTCGGTGATCGTCTCGGTGGTGCTCAACCTGCGCGACCACAGGACCGATCCTGCTGCGTGCACTGCTGTCGCAGGACATGTACCTCGCGGGGACGATCGTGATGATGCTCAGCATCCTGACTGTGATCGGGACGCTGATCTCCGACATCCTGCTTGCCTGGCTCGATCCGCGGATCCGGCTGCAGTAGGGGAGGCGTGGTGAGGCGGTCATGGGTCTGAGGCTGAGCCTGAGGCTGAGGCTGAGGCTGAGGAAGAAGGTGATCCATCCGCCGATCATCGACGCGGCGGACGAGCGCGTCTACGTGGCCTCCCAGTGGCAGCTCGTCTGGTGGAAGTTCCGCAAGCACCGCCTGGCGATTGCCTGCGGCGTGGTCGTGATCATCCTGTACCTCGTGGCGATCTTCGCCGAGCCGCTCTCCGCATACGATCCGGAAGCTCAGGACAGGCGGCACGCCTACGAGCCGCCGACGCCGCTGCGCTGGGTCGACGCGGCGGGACGCCCGCACCTGTGGCCGTTCGTCTACGGCCACACCCAGAAACGTGATCTTGAGACCCTGGCCATGGTCTACCGGACAGACACGAGCAAAGCGTACCCCGTACGCCTCTTTGTGCGGGGCGCGCCCTACAAGCTCTGGGGGCTGTTCCCGGCCGATTTCCACCTCTTCGGCGTCGCGGGCGCCGACGGGCGGGTGTTCCTCTTCGGCGCCGACGCCCAGGGGCGGGACCTGTATTCCAGGGTGGTCTACGGCGCTCGCATCTCGATGTCGGTCGGCCTCGTCGGCGTGATCCTCAGCTTCGTGCTGGGGGTCGCGATCGGCGGCGTCTCCGGCTACTACGGCGGGACGCTCGACACCGCGATCCAGCGGGTGATCGAGTTCCTTCGCTCGATGCCGACGATGCCCCTGTGGATGTCGTTGACCGCGGCCCTGCCCCCCAGCTGGCCGCCGGTACGCGTGTACTTCGGCATCACGATCATCCTGTCCCTGGTCGGGTGGACCGGCCTGGCCCGCGTCGTGCGCGGCCGCTTCCTGGCGCTGCGCGAAGAAGACTTCGTGATGGCCGCCAGGATCAACGGCTCTTCGCGGACGCGGATCATCTTCCGCCACATGGTGCCCTCGTTCATGAGCCATATCATCGCGGCGCTGACGCTCGCCGTGCCCGAGATGATCCTGAGCGAGACCGCCTTGAGCTTTCTCGGCCTCGGTCTCCGGTACCCGGCGATCAGCTGGGGCGTGCTGCTGCAGGACGCGCAGAACATCCGCGCGGTCGCGACGGCGCCGTGGCTCCTCATACCCGGCGCGGCCGTCGTGCTCGCGGTCCTCGCGCTGAACTTTCTCGGCGACGGCCTGCGCGACGCGGCCGACCCGTACGGCCGGTGAGCATGGCGGAACCGCCGGTCCTCATCAGCATCGAGAACCTCAAGACGCAGTTCCCCCTGGACGAAGGGACGGTCAAGGCTGTCGACGGCGCGACCTTCGACATCAGGGTCGGCGAGACCCTCGGGGTCGTCGGCGAGAGCGGCTGCGGCAAGAGCGTCGCCGCCCGCTCGATCCTGCGGATCGTCGACCAGCCGGGGCGGATCGTGGAGGGACGCATCCTCTATCATCGGGGCCTGGTGAAGCCCCGGGCCTCGGACGGTGTCGTCGACCTGGCCGGGCTCGACGCCGAACGGCGCGGAGATCCGCTCGATACGCGGGGCCGAGATCGCCATGATCTTCCAGGAGCCGATGACGGCGCTCAGCCCGGTCTACACCGTGGGGAACCAGGTCATCGAGGCGATCCGGCAGCACCGGGACGTCACGGCCGCCGGCGCCCGCGAGGAGGCCGTCGCGCTGCTGCGCGAGGTGGGAATGGCGCAGCCCGAGCAGCTCGTCGACGAGTACCCGCACAAGCTGAGCGGCGGCATGCGGCAGAGGGTGATGATCGCCATGGCGCTGTCGTGCAGGCCGGCGCTCCTGATCGCGGACGAGCCGACGACCGCGCTGGACGTGACCACGCAGGCGCAGATCCTGCGCCTGATGATGCGCCTCAAGCAGGAGCACGGCATGGGGATCGTGATGATCACCCATGACCTCGGCGTGGTCGCCGAGGTGGCGCAGCGCGTCGTCGTCATGTACCTGGGCCGCGTGGTGGAGGTTTCCGATGTGGTCCGCCTCTTCCGCGACCCGAAGCATCCGTACACGCAGGCTCTGCTGAGCTCCATCCCGAAGGTCGGCAGGAAAGCCCGCGCCCGCCTCACGCCGGTGTCCGGGATGGTGCCGAGCCCTTACCACAGGCCGACGGGCTGCCCGTTCCACCCGCGCTGCCCCTCGTTCATGCCGGGCGTCTGCGACGCGACGCAGCCGCCTCTCGTGGATCTGGGCGGTGCCCGCAAGGTCGCCTGCTTTCTCTACGGGGGATCGCCATGAGCGGCTCGCGTGGCGACGCGCCGCTCCTGGAGGTCAGGCGCCTCCGCAAGCACTTTCCGGTGCGCCGCGGGCTTCTCAGGCGGGCCGTCGGGACGGTCAAGGCCGTCGACGACGTGAGCTTCGCCATCGCCGAGGGCGAGACCCTCGGCCTCGTGGGCGAAAGCGGCTGCGGCAAGACGACCGCGGGCCGCTGCGTGCTCCGCGGGATCGAGCCGACGAGCGGCGAGATCCTTTTTGCCCGCGCGCCTGACGACGTCGTCGACGTGGCACGGATCGACGACAGGGGGATGCAGCCTCTGCGGCGCGACATGCAGATGATCTTCCAGGACCCGTATTCCTCCCTGAACCCCCGGATGACCCTCCTGGAGATCGTCGGCGAGCCGCTGCTGGTGAATCGCCTCGCGCGGGGCAGGGAGCTCGAAGACCGCGTCGCCGACATGCTCAAACGGGTCGGCCTGCGGCCCGAATACATGCGGCGCTATCCGCACGCGTTCAGCGGCGGCGAGCGCCAGCGCATCGGGATCGCGCGCGCCCTCGCGACCCGGCCCCGGCTCGTGGTCGCCGACGAGCCGGTCTCGGCGCTCGACGTTTCGGTCAGGGCGCAGACCCTGAACCTCCTGCAGGACCTGCAGAGCGAGCTGCAGCTGACCTACGCTGTTCATCTCTCACGACCTGAGCGTGGTCGAGCACATCTCGGACCGCGTCGCCGTCATGTACGTCGGCAAGCTCGTCGAGGTCGCCGAAACCGAGGAGCTCTACCTCAACCCCAGGCACCCGTACACCGAGGCGCTGATGTCCGCCGTCCCCAAGACCGATCCCGAGACGAAGATCGAAAGGATCATCCTCGAGGGCGAAGTGCCCGACCCTGCCAACCCGCCCCCGGGCTGCCCGTTCCATCCGCGGTGCCCCTACGTGGTCGACCGCTGTCGCGTGGAGCCCCCGCCGCTGGAAGAGGTGGTACCAGGCCACGCGGCGAGCTGCCATCGGGCCCGCGAGCTTTCTTTGTCCGGAGTGCCCGCCGCCTGAGCGGCAAACGTCGAGATAGGAGGATTCATGCCCAGCATGCACGAGAAAGTCTACGGTTGCCTGGCGGCCTCGCGCGTCGCCTCCGCGATGGGGGCGGCCGTGGAGGGCTGGTCGCCCGAGCGCATCCGGGACACCTACGGGTTCGTGGACCGTTCCACCCGTACAAGCACTACGCCTACCGCGGCGTCGACTGGGAGCGGATGCCCGGGACGACGGAGGACGGGATCGAGCGGCAGAAGCTGATGTGCCGGGCGATCATCGCGAAGCAGGACCGCATCACCGCCGAGGACCTGGCGAAGGTCGCGGCCGAAGTCGTCGACCCGGACAAGATGTGGTACATGAGCGAGCCCGACGACATCAAGCTCGTGCGCTTCATGAAGGTCGGGGTGCCGGCGGTGGAGGTGGGCGGCCTCAGCGCCTGGCACGGGCTGAACGCCATGGCGCGCGCGAGCCATCCCATCGGCCTGATCAACGCGTGCGACCCCGCCGGCGCGTTCCGCGATGCCGCCGACGTCGGCCGGCTGATCTTCGGCCCCGCCGACATCGGCCTGGTCTGGGCCGGCGTCTACGACGCCGCGATCGCGGCGGCGCTCATGCCCGAAGCGACCGTCGACTCCGTCCTCTCCACGGCGCTCGGCGCTCGCGACCGAGCCCATCAGGCGCGAGGTGGAGCGCGGGCTCGAGATCGTGAAGCGGACGGGCGCCTACGAGGCGGCCCGGGATGAGTTCTACAGGATCTACAACGGGGTCGGGGACCCCTTACGCGATGTCGAGCGCGAGCGAGACGGTGACCAAGGCGCTGTCGGTCTTCGCCCTCGCGAAGGGGCGACGCGAAGACCGCGATCCTGTACGGCGTCAACTTCGGGCGCGACACCGACTGCATCGCGGCGATGGCCGGCGGCCTGGCTGGCGCGCTCTCCGGCATCGGCGCGGTCCCGCCCGAGTGGGTGGAGCAGGTCGACCGCGCGACAGCCGCCAACCCGTACACGAACACGCAGTGCACCATCAAGGAGCACGCCGACGGGGTCTACGGGGCGATCCGGACCCGGGCTCGGCGGATGCGCGCGCTGGCGGCGATGCTGCCGCAGTAGCCAGCGGGCGAGCCGCTTGCTCCGCCGGGGGTCGGCCGCTCTATTCTCGCGCCGCATGAAGATCAAGGGCGTCCGCACCTTTCTCGTCGACCCGAGCGCGGCGCGCGCCGGGTTCATCGGGCACAAGCAGTGGCTGTTCGTCCGCCTGGAGGCCGACAACGGCCTGGCCGGGCTGGGGCGAGTCGTACACGCTGCCGGACCGCGACCGCAGCATCGAGCTGCTCGTGCACGAGCTCGGCCGCTACCTCGAAGGCGCGAGCCCCTTTTACCACCAAGCACTTCCTGCAGATGGTCTACGACGACTTCGCGGCGCGCCGGGGATCGATGGACCTCTACTGCGCGGCGAGCGGCCTCGAGCAGGCGATGTGGGACCTGGCGGGCAAGCAGCTCGGCGTGCCCGTCTACCAGATGCTTAGGCGGCGCCGTGCGGCCGCGCATCCGGGTCTACGCCAACGGCTGGTACGCCGGCTGCCGCACGCCCGAGGACCTGGCGCGGGCGGCCCGCGAGGTCAAGGCGCGCGGCTTTAGCGCGCTCAAGTTCGACCCGTTCCCCGGGCCGTGGCGCTCCTGGATCGACGCCGCGGCCGAAGACCAGGCCGTGGCCAACGTGCGGGCGGTGCGCGAGGCGGTCGGGCCCGACTTCGAGGTGCTGGTCGAGGCGCACCGGCGCCTCGCCCCGGCGGTCGCCCGGAGCGTCGGAAAGAAGCTCGCTCCGCTGCGGCCCTTCTGGTACGAGGAGCCGGTGCCCCCCGAGAACCTCCCGGGCGCTGGCCGAGGTGCGGCGCGACACCGGCCTGCCGATCGTGACGGGCGAGGCGCTGTACACAAAGGCCGGCCTTCCGCGAGGTCTTCGAGCAGCGCGCCGCCGACATCATCAACCCCGACGTCTGCAACTGCGGCGGCATCCTCGAGCTCAAGGAGATCGCCGCGATGGCCGAGCCCTGGATGGTCGCGGTCGCGCCTCACAACTACAACAGCACCACGGTGGCCCTGGCCGCCAGCGTGCAGGCGGCGGCCGTGATGCCGAACTTCATCATCCTCGAGTATTTCGTGAACTTCGAGGAGACCGGCCGCGAGATCGCCGTGGAGCCGCTGGAGGTGCGCGACGGGTCGATCGAGCTGCCCGACGAAACCGGGGCTCGGCATCGAGCTGCGCGAGGCCGAGCTCGCAAAGACGGCCGTACAAGCCGGGACCCGCCGCGCGCTCCCGGGCTGGGAGGCGGGCACGCGCTGACTGCCGCCCGCGCGGCGGTTCAGCGCATCGAGCGCCCCGATCTCGTAGCCGGCCTCGTACATCGCGACGATGTTCTCGACCGGCGTGATCGGCTGGATGTTGTGGCAGGGCGCGAGGATGTAGCCTCCGCCCGCGCCGAGCACGCGCAGGTTCTCCTCGACTTCGGCGCGGACCTCGTCCGCCGAGCCGAACGGAAGCGTCCGCTGGTTGTCCACCCCGCCGTGAAGGACGAGCCGGCCGCCGAAGTCGCGCTTGAGCGCCGCCCGCTCCATGCCGCGGCAGCGCCACTGGACCGGGTTCAGCACCTCGATGCCCGCGTCGATCAGGTCGGGGAGGATCGCGCGGATCGCGCCGTCGCTGTGGTGGAACACGTACGCGCCCGCGCCGCGCACGAGCTCCATCATGCGCTTCATGCGGGGAAGCAGGAACGTCCGGATCTGCGCCGGCGAATAGAGCAGCCCCTCCTGCGCGCCGAGGTCCTCGGCCACGTACGAGATCAGCACCTGCCCCGGGATCTGCTCGTAGATGCGCACGCGTGTTCTCGTAGGCGAGGGCGAAGAGATGGTCGAGGCAGAAGTGCACCATCTCGGGATTCTCGACGAGGTCGATAAAGGCCTGCTCCCGGCCGCGCATCTTCGCGTACTGGAGGAAGGGCTCGCTGCCGCCTCCGCGGATCGGCCGGTGCTCTCTGCCCGCGCACCTGGGCGCGGATCGTGGAGTAGTCCCACCAGTCGGGCTCGGGCCACCTGTACGAGCGCTCGCAGCTCGTCGACGGTCCGGAAGCCCGCGATCGGGTGCGCGACCGCCTCGCGGTACGCGCCGGTCCCGTAGTCCACGATGCGGTAGCGCGACGCCGAACACGTCGGCGTCGGCGGCGATCGGCGGGCCCGCGTAGACCGGCTCCACGGTGAGCGGACGGTCCACGTGAAGGCGCTCCAGCGCCGCGTCGAGGTCCGGCGCGCCGAGCGCGCGCATCGAGCTTGTCGCCCGTCTCGTCCGTGCCCCAGTAATCCATGGGCACGCGGTCGGGGGCGCGGCGCTCGAGCACCGCGGTCCAGCGCTCGCGGGGCGTCATCGAATCTCGTGCCACCTCTGCCTCCTGCTCCGAGTGCCCGCCCCAGGTCACGCCCGCCGGCCGCGGGCCGCGGCGACGCGCGGGTCGGTCACGCCGAGCGCGAGCACGGCGAGCCCGGCCGCGTAGAGCGCGAGGCCCGCGCAGAACGCCGGCTTGAAGCCGATGGAATCCACCGCCCAGCCGCCGGCCAGCGGCGCGAGCAGCGTCGGGAACGCAAGCAGAGTGCTCATCACCGCGCTGAAGGTCGGCGCCCGCTCCGCGCCGCCGATCTCCATCGCGAGGCTCATCTGCGAGATGCGCAGGCCGGACTGGCTGAGGTTCAGGAGGACGAACGCGGGCGACGAGCCAGGCGGGCGAGCGGGCCGCGAGCATGAC
The DNA here is from genome assembly GCA_963734495.1 of uncultured Spirochaetota bacterium. Taxonomy (GTDB): domain Bacteria; phylum Spirochaetota; class Spirochaetia; order SZUA-6; family CAVTHK01; genus CAVTHK01. Next base: position 415,618 of record CAVTHK010000013.1, on the reverse strand, counting down.
GCGCCGCCGCCCCGGCGCCCAGGACGCATGGCGAGGCCGTTCATCCATTTGTGGCCGAGGCGGTCCGAGAGCCGGCCCATGACCGGCGTGCCGATCGACTGGCTCGCCAGGGCGGCGATCGTGAGCAGAGCGGCCGCCGCGTCGGTGAGGCCGAGCGCTGCGCCGGCCGTAGATCACGTAGAAGCTCGCGGCGAGGCTTCCGAGGATCGCCAGCGCCTGGCTCGCGAGGAAGCGTTTAAAGCTCGGCATGGCGCGCAGGAGCGCGGGCAGCTCGCGGAGGTAGGCGGCAAAAGGCGGCGGGACCCGCTCCGGCTCGCGTGCCGGCTCGCGGTTCAGCGTGAGGCACGTCCACGAAAGCGCCTGAGCCGCGAACGCCAGCATGAAGCACAGGCCGAAGGAGACCGGGTAGGGCAGTCCGCGCGAGGATCGCGCGGCCCGCATACGCGCCGCCGATGCCGAGGATGCCGCCAAAGGCGTAGCCGGTCCCGAACAGCGTGCCCCTGCGGTCGGGGTGGATGATCTTGGCCAGCATGCCCCGCCAGCCCGGGCTCGCGATCCCCGCCCAGGTGCGCGCGGTCCCGATGCCCGCGGCCAGGACGAGGTAGGCGAGCCACGCGGGGGCCTCGGGCCACAACAGGATCGCCAGGCCGATCGCGAGGTAGGGCAGCCGCTCCATGGCGCTGGCGCGCACGACAAAGGGCTTCTTGCGGGCGAGCGTCTCCGCGTGGCGCGCCATCAGGATCTGGGGGAGAAAGATCGAGACGTCGTGGATCGCCGGGATGAGGCCGATGAGCACCGCGGAGCTCGTGAGGTGGCTCGCGTACAGCGGCAGGATGGTCGACGGGAAAAGCAGGGCCAGCGCCAGGTTGTAAAAGGAGAGGTCGCCCACGTTGATGGTGAAGTTCCACCGGCGGTGGGCTTCGATCTCCCGCTCGTAGTCGAGCCGGGTGTCGGCCATGCAGGCGATCGTATGGGGAGCGCGGCCGCCGTGGCAAGGGACCGTGCTACGTCAGCGGCGCGAGCTGCGACTCCCTGACCCAGCCGAAGCTGCGGAAATTGCCGCGGACGATGATCTCCACCCAGTCCCCCTGCCTGCTCACCGGGAAGACCGGCGTGCCCGGATTCAACACGTCCCGGACCGGGGCGTCGGAGCCGGGAAAGGCGTACACCTCGGTCACGGCCTGTCCCACCTGCTGCAGCGGATAGTAGCGGGGCACCAGGCTCTTCCAGTCGAGCGAGGCGTAGCCCGAGAGGAAGTCCAGCACGCCCGAAGCGATGCCCTGCGCCACGTCGGCCGTCCGATCGACGAGCACGCTGCGGTCCGCGGCGTCGGTGAGGAAGCCGGTCTCGATGATGACCGCAGGCGTGAACGGCGAGACTGCGTGCCGGAACCGCTGCCGGCTGAAGGCGTAGTAGCCCTTCATCCCGTACGTGATGCCGACCTTGTCCTCGGGCAGGCCCGTGGCGCGGGGATACTCGGCCGACGATCGCGAGCTCGAGGCGGCGCGAGGCTTCGGAGGCCCGCCACGCGGTGGTGACCTTCTACCCCCTGGCGCCGGGCCTCCACGCGCCGTCGGCGTGGATCGCAACCACGGCGTCGGCGAGGTAGTCGGGCGGGACGGTTCCCGGGAGAAGGTCGACGTCGACTCCCTTGGAGCGAAGGATTTCCGCGGCGCGCGTGGCCACCGCGAGGTTCACGTCGACTTCGCGGTAGGAGCCCCAGGCGGTGCCGGTGTTGTCCGCGCAGGCGGTAAAGCTCGTCCGGCAGCTCATCCATGCGCCAGTGGCCGACCTGCAGCCCGACGCGCGGCCGGCCGGCGAGCGGCCGCGTCCAGAGCTGCGGCGCCAGCGGCAGGCGGACGCGGTAGTACGAGTACGAGAGCTCCGCGGCAGCGCGCAGCATCCGCGAGTCGGCGGCCGCGGCGCGCGCCCTCTCGCCGAACGCGAGCGCGCTGCCCGCGGCGAGCGCCAGCGCTGCCGCGCCGAGCAGCGCCACGGTGCAGCCGCGCCGGCCGAAGCGCACACGCGCCCTTCGCGGGTGGGGTCGGGGAGTCCGCGAGGGTACCTTCCATTTGTCATCCTCTGACTAAGGAATAATACCAGCGCCGCCGCCGGCGGCCAAATGCGAAGGCGATGCGGCGCACGGTCCCGTGATATGGTGAGCGCCGGAGGCCGAGCCCTGGTCATGCAGCGCTCATCCCGCGCAACCCACCCGGCAGTCGTCCTGCTCGGCGTCCGCCACCGCCCTCTCCCTCATGGGCGACATGACGACGTACGCCGTGCTGCCGGTCCATTTCGAGGCCCTCGGGCTGATGCCGTTCGAGGTCGGCCTGCTGCTGTCCGTGAACCGGTGGGTCCGGCTGCTCACCAATCACCTGGCGCGCCGGACCCTGGAGCGGACGCGCCCGGCGCTGCCGCTCGCGGGCGCGCTGCGCGCTCGGCGCGCTGCTCGCCGCGTTCTACGCCACCCGGCCCCGCTTCTGGCCCTTCCTGGCCGCGCGGATGCTCTGGGGCCTGTGCTGGTCGTTCATCAGGCACACCGGGATCACCCTCTCGGTCGAGCACGGCGGAGAGCGGGAAGGCGGGCCGCATCCTCGGGATCTTCAACGGGATCGTGCAGCTCGGATTCATCGCGGGCACGCTCGCGGGAGGGTTCCTCTACGACACCCTCGGCCACTTCCGGGCGTACTTCCTCCTCGCGCCTGGTCTCCGCGACGGCCGTGCCCTTCGGCGCCCGCGGGGCCACGGCCGGGGCGCAGCGGCGGGCCGGCGCCGAGCCGGCGCGAGCGGCCAGGGCACGCGGGCGTGGCGACCTGCCCCTGCTCGCGCAGGGCTTTCTCGCCACCTGCGTCGGCACGGGCCTCATCATGTCCACGGTCGGCTACCTGCTCAAGGCGAGCTTCGGGGCGAGCGCTGACGGTCGGCGGGGCTGGTCGTGGGGATGGCGACGCGTCAACGCCCTTCTCATCTCTCTCCGCTACGTCGATCGACAGCGCCGGCTCGCCCCTGCTCGGACGCCTGATCGACGGCGTGGGCCACCGCGCGGCCGCAGCGGCCGCCTTTCTGCTGGGCGCGGTCGCGCTCCTCGCCGCCGCCGGCCTCGGGGCTTCGCCTGCCGTCATCCCGCTGGTGGTGCTGTTCTTCGTGAGCACGGCCGCCTGCGGTCTCGCGCTGCAGGTCGCCGCCGGCCTGCGCGGGCCGCGCTCGTACGCGCGGTACGCCAGCGCCTGGGACCTCGGCGGGGCGGTCGGCCCGCTGCTCGGGTGGGCCGGGATCCAGTACACCACGAGGCCGGGCGTCACGCTCGCTCGCCGGGGGAGCGCTCCTGCTGGCTCGGGTCGGCGATCGCCGCTGCCACGGCCCGCGCGGCCGCGGCGCAGACGCGTTGCTACGCCGAGAACTTGACCTGCTGCGCCGCTGCCGAGCTTGCGGACCGTGCAGTCGACCATGTAGGTGCGCTCCGGCAGCACGATCAGCACGTTGACCACGTCCTTATCGACGGCGAACGGCGCGTGATGCCAGACGCCGCGCCGCAGCGCGACGAAGGTCCCCCGAGGCACGCGGAACACCTCCATCCGGTCGATCGGCGGCTTGTCGTCCGCGGTCGCGGCGGCCACGTGGATGAGCACGTCGCCGTCGAGGGGCAGGATCCCTTCTTCCGTCTGGTCGTGGAACTCCGTGACGTCGATCACGGACGGCCGCGTTGCCGACCCGGCAGACGGAGATCGACGCGATCGTGCTCGACGCCGAGCCGCAGCGGCAGCATGTCCCGGTAGAACTCCACCGGCGGCTCGCCGATGCGCTCGCCCTGGGGGCCGATGAGCGCCGCAAAGTCGCCGAAGGGCCGGAATGCCTCACGCGTGAGCCTCTTTACCTCAGCCGTTCTCATTGCCACCTCCTATGACTTGGCGCTTCGGGGGCCCGTCGCGGCGCATTCGAGGCGGAGGCGCGCGCGGCCGGCGTCCAGCGGCCGCGGTGCCCCCCGCCTACAGCCGCCAGGTGACTAGCGGCCGACCAGCCTCAGGTAGATGAACCAGCCGTCGTAGTCCCGGTACTCGAAGTAGCGGTTGCCGATGGTGGCGTCGGTGTAGTCGCGCTCGGTCCGGAGCTGCAGCAGCGCCGTGAGGCGGGCGCGTTGTCCGAGAGCGTGACGTTGACCAGCGGCGCGATCGTGACCGTGACGAAGTCCGATCCCCAGCCCCCGGGCTCGTCCATGGGCGAACGCTTCGCGTTCCAGAAGAGGTTCGTGACCGTGCTCACGAGCACGCCGACCATCTCGACGCGCCGCGGCATGCGGTAGCCGACAAAGGTCTGCGTCGAGAAGCGCCACCCGTTGAAGTTGTCGCCGAGGTCGGCCTCCCACTGCCACGCCTCGTCCTTGCCTGCCCCGGTAAAGTCCCAGTACTCGAGCTTCGGGCCGGCGGCCACGACCACGTGATGCCAGTCCCCCGGCCAGATCGCCGCGAAATCGAACTGCAGCGTGCGCGGAGAGCCAGCCGGAGAGGACGAGCCCCGAGAAGGGCTCCTCCAGGATCTTGTCGTGCTCGACGCCCGGAAGGTTGCGGCCGAGCCCGTTGCCGATCCCGATGCTCCAGCCCGTCCCCGCGCTGGCGCCCGCCGCGATCTCCGCGACGGCCGCCGGGGTCAGCACCGCTTCCGCGGAAGCGATGAGGCTCACGGGTGAGAGCTCGCCGCGTCAGCGTCGAGCTTGAGGTTGTTGCCCTCGAGGAGCGGCCCGCTGCCGGCGAGAAAGGGCCACCGGAGCGAATGCGCGAGCGCGACCCCGAGGCCCGCGTTGCCCCAGCTGTAGCCGAGGTCGCGGCCGGGATCGCCGGCGACGTGCGTCAGCTCCTCCTTGCGCACGATGTCGTAGGAGACGGGCGCGAAACCGTCGTGCACGCCCCAGCCTTCCTCGTAGCCAAAGTAGTACGCGCCCCTCACCGCGAGCGTCGTGGCTCTGCTCGGGCGGCTCCGCAGCCGTCATCGCTGCAACGGCGACGAACGCCGCGCACGCGGCCGCCGTCCGCATCCTGCGTTTCGTCAGCATCGGCCCCCTCCGCGGCACACCCTACGCCGCGGCGAGCGGGCGTGTCAAAGGTCGCCGCGGGCAGGCACAGGGTTGGCGTCCGCGGTCGAAGTCACTAAACTCGCCGCAGGAGGGGCCGATGCACGACTGGTCGCGCCCGGCCGTCGCCGCGCTGCTCGCGGAATGCGGGCGCATCGCGCTGGCCCACTACGAGAGGCCGCGCGTCAGCGTCAAGGACGACCGCAGCGTCGTCACGGAGGCGGATCGTCAGATCGAAGGTCTTCTGGCCGCCGAGCTCGACCACCCTTCGCAAGGGTCGTGGCTCATCGGCGAAGAGACGGTAGCCTCGAAGGACGAAAGCTACCTGCAGGCGGCGCTCGCGGCCCGCGCGTGGGTCGTCGACCCGATCGACGGCACCGCGCCCTACTCGCACCACATACCGACCTGGGGCATCTCCGTCGGTCTGGCGCGCAGCGGCCGCCTCGAGCAGGGGGCGATCCTGCTGCCCGCGACCGATGAGCTCTTCGTGAGCGAAGGCGATCGCGTCTACTACGGGCGCGGAGGCGGCGGCGCCTCGCCGTCCGACGCGGCGGACATCACCGACCTCGCCCGCGGCGGCGACGCGCTCGACGAGCACGGCATCATCGCGATCACGCAGGAGATGGCCAAGTGGGGCAGGGTGGACCTCCCGAACCAGGTTCAGGCGCTCGGGACCGCCGTCCTTCCTCTGAGCTATCTCTGTCTGGGGCGGTACGAAGGCTACATCGGCCGGCTCAAGCTGTGGGACTTCGCGGGGGCGCTGCCGCTGCTGGCGCAAGTGCGGGATGCGCGTCAAGCTCTACGGCGCACGACTGGCTCGACGGCACGATCGGCCCGCGCATGTGCCACACCGCGGCGGGCCATCCGCACCGCTGGCGGGCCCTCGAGCCAGCTGGTGGCGCTCGCGGAGCCGGCGCGATCGTGGAGCGGCTGTGCTCCGCGATGACTGCGGACGATGGGAGGTGACGGCGTGATCGAGGAATGGGATCTGACCGCGACGAATCTCCGGCGCGTGCAGGGCCGGCAGTACGAGGTCGCCGTGCTTCCGACCGCGGCCACGGAGCCGCACAATCGGCACCTGCCCTACGGGCAGGACGTCAGGCACACGACGTGGGTGGCGAGGGAGGCGACGGCGCGGGCGTGGGCGCAGTGCCCCCGGGTGGTCTGCCTGCCCACCCTCCCGTTCGGGGTCGACTGCAACCTGCTGGACTTTCCGCTGGCGATCCACGTATCGCAGGCGGCGATCGACGCGGTGGTCACGGACGTCGCGAAGTCGCTGCTGCGCCACGGAGTCCGCAAGCTCGTGATCGTCAACGGGCACGGGGGCAACAGCTTTACGCCCCTGCTGCGTCAGCTCCAGTGCGACCTCCCGATGCACATGTTCGTGTGCAACTGGTGGACGGTCGGCTCGGACGAGTATCGACGGATCTTCGACAAGCCCGACGACCACGCGGGCGAGATGGAGACCTCCGTGGCCCTTGCGTCTGCACCCCGACCTGGTGGAGCTCGAGCACGCCGGCCCGGGCGAGCCGGCGCCCTTCCGCTTCGAGGCGCTGCGCCGGGGCTGGGTCCAGACGTCGCGCCGCTTTTCGCGGCTCAACGACCACTGCGCGGCGGGAGACCCGCGGGCGGCCTCGGCGGAAAAGGGCCGCGCCTACCTCGAGCTGGCCTGCGGACGCATCGCGACGTTCCTCGCGGAGCTCGCCCTCGCGCCGCTGGACGCGAGCTTCCCGCATGTCCCCGGCGCAGCGTAGGGCGACGCGCCTGCGTGCCGGCTCGCGTCGCGGTCGCCCCGACTGCGCGGTCTGGGTATCTTGAGGCGCACTATGGGGACGCTCCTGCTTACGGGCGGCACGGGTTTTCTCGGGTCGTATATCCTGTCGGCGCTCGGCCGCGAAGGCGTGGCGCGGCGGCTCGGCATCGACACGGTCCGGCTGCTCGTCCGCGACCCTCGGAAGGCCGAAGGCGTCAGGTTCGACGCGGCGCGACTGGACGTCAGGCAGGGAGACCTGCTCGACTTCGCCAGCCTCCGCCGCGCCGCGTCCGGCGCGGACATGGTGATGCACGTGGCGGCGCTCTACGACATGAGCTCCCCCTGGCGGGACTTCTACCGTTCCAACGTGACGGCCACCCAGGCCCTCGTCGAAGGCCTGGCATCCGGCGCCAGGCTCGTCCTGACGTCGACCTACGGGGTGTACGGGTTCCCCAGCAGCCAGCAGCCGATCGACGAGGACTTCGAGCCGAAGCGGCCGGTGTGGCACTACCAGAAGAGCAAGAAAATGCAGGAGGACCTCGCGCGGGAGCTGTGCCGGCAGCGGGGGATCCGCTTCGTCGCGCTGCGGCCGCCGACGGTGATCGGTCCCCGCGAGCTGCTGTCCGTCCCGACTCTCATCGAGACGATTCTCGGCCGGCGCATGGTGCTCGTCGGCGACGGGAGCAACCGGCTCCCGGTGGCGCACGCGGCGGACGCTGCCCAGGCGCACATCCTCGCGCTCGAGCACATTGGCCGGGTCGACGGGGAGGCCTTCCACTTTGCGAGCTTCCACGCGACGTTTGAGGAGTACGTCAACGCCTTCTGCCGCGCGCTCGGCGAGCCGCCGGTAACGCGCAGGGTTCCCGTAGCCGTGGCCAGGACCGTCGGCGTCGTGGGCGACGCCCTGCGGTCGGTAGGCGTTCGCATCCCGTACAACAGCTTCTCCGTGGCGTACGCCGCAGCCGACGACAGGCTCGACGACAGCCGGATCCGCAAGGTGCTGGGTTTCCGGCCGCAGTACGGCCTCGAGCAGACCGTGGCGGAGTGCGTCGCCTGGTGGCGCGAGAGCCGGCCGCGACCCCGCTGAACGCTCGAGTCCCGCTCGACCCGGGCGCGGTCCGCCGTCCGTGGGCATGAGCGACGGCGAGCCTGCCTTCAGACTAACTTCAGAAGGCCCGGCATCTCCTGCGGTTCAGATTTGACCCGGTCAGGAGGGACGCCTAAACTTATCGCGTATCTGGAGGAGGATGCCTATGCTCAAGCTCACGAGAATGCTGGTCGCGGTCCTTGGGTTCGCAACCGTGGGGACGCTCCTTTTTGGCGGTGCGACGCCGGAGAAGCAGGCGCCCGGGCCCGCCATGACCGCGGCTCCCTCGGCCGCAGGGGCGCCGGAGCCGATCACACTGCCGATCGTCAAGGACCGCATAACACTCACGACGTTCTGCACGTTCGAGCCGATCAAGGGAGGGGCGGCCGTCAACAGCTACGCGGACATCCCGGCCTACAAGAAGATGCTCGAGCTCACGAACATCGAGATGAAGTTCATCCACCCGCCCGTGGGACAGCAGAACGAGCAGTTCAACCTCATGGTGTCGTCGGGGCAGTACCCCGACATCATCGAGTGGAGCTGGCTCACCTACCCGGGCGGCCCGGAAAAGGCGATCCAGGACAAGGTGATCATCCCGCTGAACAAGGAGATCGCGAGCTGGGCGCCCAACATCACGAAGATCCTCGCCGAGACGCCTACCGCGCGCCGGCAGGTGCTCACGGACACGGGCCTGCTCTACGGCTTCCCGTTCCTGCGGCTCGCGGACCAGTGGCGGATCATCACCGGCTTCCAGGCGAACCGGGCGTGGCTCGCGAAGCTGAACATCGCGCCGCCGAACACGCTCGACGACTGGTACAAGATGCTCGTGGCCTTCCGCACGCAGGATCCCAACGGGAACGGCAACCCGAACGACGAGCTGCCCTTTGTGGCCCAGGGACTGGCGCGCCTGGTTCCGTTCGCGGGCGCCTGGGGGATCAACTACGGGTTCTACAAGATCGACAACACGGTCCACTTCGGGCCGGCCGAGAAGGAGTTCCTCGACTTCCTGACCACGATGAACAAGTGGTACACGGAAAAGCTCATCGATCCCGACTTCGTTTCGACCACGGGCAATCAGCAGGATGCCAGGATCACGGGCAACCTGGCGGGATCCTGGAACGGGCTGCTTTCGGGCCTGCTCGGCCGCCTCGAGCAGCTCGCGCGCCAGAAGGACCCGGGCTTCTCGATCCAGGGGCTTCCGTTCCCCGTGGGACCGGCCGGCAAGCCGTATGACAACGAGGCGGCCCGGCTGCAGTACTTCCCGGGGACCTCCGCGGCGATCAGCACATCCTCGAAGCACGTCAAGGAGGCGGTCAAGTACCTCGACTACGGCTACAGCCCCGAAGGGCACCTGCTGATGGTGTTCGGCATCGAGGGCCAGAGCTACCGGATGGTCAACGGAGAGCCGGTCTTCACCGAGGCGATCACCAAGAACCCGACGCTTTCGATCGACCAGGCCATCGGCCTGTGGTCGCGCGGGGTCAGCTCCCCGCCGCTGGTGTTCGACGCCGCCCTGTTCCGCAACCGCATCTTCCTGCCCGATCAGCACGCGGCGCAGGCCGAATGGGTCAAGGGCGTGACCGACCGGATCATGCCGCCGGTGACGCCGACGCCCGACGAGGGCAGGCGTTTCGGCTCGCCTGATGAGCCAGCTCAACACCTACGTCGACGAGATGACGGCCAAGTTCATCACGGGCAAGGAGCCGCTGGCCAACTGGGACAAGTTCCAGGCCACGCTCAAGCAGCTCAACGTCGACGAGGTGGTCGCGCTGCGGCAGAAGGCGCTGGACCGGTACAACGAGCGCAAGTAGACCTCCCGATGCGCAGCGGGAGCGGGCCCCGTTCGCGGCCCCTGGTCGAGTTGACATCGCACGGCAATGATGAGAACGTCGCCGAGGTCCACGAGGAGGTGACCCCATGTCTCGAAAACTGTTCTCCATCGTGCGCCGGCCTGCTGGTCGCCGGCATGCTTGCGTGGGCGGGACCAACGCCCGAAAAAGGGGCGACCGGGACCGGCCATGACCGCGGCGCCCGCTTCCGGCGCGCCGGAGCCGATCGCGCTGCCGATCGTCAAGGACCGCATCATGCTCACGACGTTCTGCACCTTCGAGCCGATCAAGGGCGGCGCGGCGATCAACAGCTACGCCGACATCCCGGCCTACAAGAAGATGCTCGAGCTCACGAACATCGACATGAAGTTCGTGCATCCGCCGGTGGGGCAGCAGAACGAGCAGTTCAACCTCATGGTGTCCTCGGGGCAGTACCCTGACATCATCGAGTGGAACTGGCTGAACTATCCGGGCGGGCCGGAAAAGGCGATCCAGGACAAGGTGATCATCCCGCTGAACCAGCAGATCGCGAACTGGGCGCCGAACATCACCAAGATCCTGACCGACACCCCGACGGCGCGGCGGCAGGTGCTCACCGACACCGGCCTGCTCTACGGCTTCCCCTTCCTGCAGCCTGAGCCCCAGGTGGCACGTCATCTACGGCATGCAGGCCAACACGGCGTGGCTCACGAAGCTGGGGATCGCAGCCGCCGGCCACGCTCGACGACTGGTACAAGATGCTGGTCGCGTTCAAGACAAAGGACCCGAACGGCAACGGCAACCCGAACGACGAGATCCCGCTGATCTCCCAGGGCCTGCCGCGCCTCTATCCCGTTTACCGGGGCCTTCGGCGATCAGCGACCGGTTCTACCGGATCGACAACACGGTCAAGTTCGGGCCGTCCGAGAAGGAGTACCTGGACTGGCTCACCCTGATGAACAAGTGGTACAACGAGAAGCTGCTCGACCCCGACTTCGCCTCGACGACCGGCAACCAGTTCGACCAGAAGGTCGTGAGCGGCATCGGCGGCGCCTGGCACAACGCGCTTTCCGGAGGCCTCGGCCGGCTCGTACAGCTCGCCCGGCAGAAGGACAAGAGCTTCGCGATCACCGGGCTTCCGTTCCCGATCGGCCCGGCGGGCAAGCCCTACGACACCGAGCTGCAGCGGGTGATGTACTTTCCCGGCACCTCGGCCGCGATCAGCAGCTCCGCCAAGCACATCAAGGAAGCGGTCAAGTACCTGGACTACGGCTACAGCCCCGAGGGCCACAGGCTGATGATCTTCGGCATCGAGGGCGAGAGCTACACGATGGTCAACGGCGAGCCCGTCGTTCACCGACAAGATCACCAAGAACCCGACGCTGACGATCGACCAGGCCATCGGGCAGTGGTCGCGCGGGGTGAGCTCGCCGCCGCTGGTCTTTGACGACGCGCTGTTCAACGGGCGCATCTTCCTCCCCGAGCAGCGGGCCGCCCATGCGGTCTGGTCGCAGGGTCTCACGGAGCGGATCATGCCGCCGGTAACCCCGACGCCCGACGAGGGCAGGCGCTTCGGCACGCCTGATGAGCCAGCTCAACACCTACATCGACGAGATGACGGCCAAGTTCATCGCGGGCAAGGAGCCCCTGGCCAACTGGGACAAGTACCAGGCCACGCTCAAGCAGCTCAACGTCGACGAGGCGGTGTGCGCTGCGGCAGAAGGCGCTGGAACGGTACAACGCGCGCAAGTAGCTCGCGACGGCGGCGTGCGCGGAGGGGCGCGGCGGTCGCCCGCCCCTCGGCGGCGCCGGCCGGGACGCGAAGCGCGAAACTGGATCGCAGCAGTGAACGCCCGACTGCAGAGACTCGGCAGGCAGGTGGTCGCGAACCGCTGGGTTTACGGCATGCTTGCCCCCGTGCTCGGCTACTACCTCATCTTCCACTACGGCCCGATGTACGGGGCCGTCATCGCGTTCAAGGACTTCATCCCGTCGGAGGGACTGCTGCGGGAGCCCGTGGGTGGGCTTCCAGTGGTTCACCGAGTTCTTCAAGAGCTTCTACTTCTGGAGGCTCCTGCGGAACACGCTGCTCATCAGCATCTACAGCATCGTCTACGGGTTCCCGATCCCGATCATCTTTGCGCTGTTCCTGAACGACCTGACCAACCAGCGCTTCAAGAAGACGGTGCAGACCGTGACCTACCTGCCGCACTTCATCTCGACCGTGGTCGTGGTGGGCATGATCAACATCTTCGCCGACCGCGCCGGTCCGATCAACGACCTGATCGAGGCGCTCGGCGGGCAGCGGATCGCCTTTATGACCGAGGCGGGCTGGTTCCGGACCCTCTACGTCGGCTCGGGCATCTGGCAGGAGTTCGGGTGGAGCTCGGTCATCTACCTCGCCGCGCCTGGCGAGCATCGACCCCGCCCTCTACGAGGCCGCCCATATGGACGGCGCGTCGCGCTGGTCGCAGAGGCTCCACATCACCCTGCCGGGGATCGCGCCGACGATCATCGTGCTGCTGATCCTGCGGGTGGGCCGCATGATGACGGTCGGGTTCGAGAAGATCCTCCTCATGTACAACCCGATGACCTACGACACCGCCGACGTGATCTCGACGTTCGTCTACAGGCAGGGCCTGCTCGAGATGAACTACAGCTACAGCGCCGCGGTCGGCCTGTTCAACTCGGTCATCAATTTCGTGCTGCTGGTCTCGGTGAACCGGATGAGCCGGACCATGAGCGAGACCAGTCTCTGGTAGGGGGAGCGTCCGATGGCTGTTCGAAAGTCGGCACGGGAAAAGCGCATTCGACGTCGTTCAACGTCGCGTTCATGCTCGCGCTGATGATCGTGACGCTCTACCCCTTCTACTACATCCTCCTCGCGTCGATCAGCCACCCGACGCTGCTCGCGGCCGCGAGGGGCTTCTTCTGGAAGCCCCAGGGTTTCTCTCTCGCCGCCTACAAGTACGTGGCTGGACACCCCGATCATCCGCATCGGCTACGTCAACACGATGATCTACATGATCGGCGGCACGATCCTGAACCTGATCCTCACGTCGCTGGGCGCCTACGGGCTCTCGCGGGCGAGCCTGCCGGGCAAGAACTTCTTCATGTTCCTCATCGTGTTCACGATGTTCTTTTCCGGCGGCCTGATCCCGACCTACCTCCTGGTCAAGGACCTCGGGATGCTCGACACCCGCCTCGCGATGATCATCCCGCCGGCCATCAACACGTGGAACCTGATCATCATGCGCACCGGCTTCCAGGCCGTGCCCAACTCGCTCGAGGAATCGGCCAAGATCGACGGCGCCAACGACCTGACGATCCTCGTGCGCATCTTTATCCCCGTATCCATGCCGGTCGTCGCGGTGATGATCCTCTTCTACTCGGTCTATCACTGGAACGCGTTCTTCAACGCGATGATCTACCTCAGGACGCGCACGCTCTACCCTCTGCAGCTGATCCTGCGCGAGATCATCATCATGAGCAGCACCGACACCATGATGATCGGCACGGTCAGCGACCGCGAGCCGATCGGGCAGACCATCAAGTTCGCGACGATCATCGTCACGACGCTGCCGATCCTGCTCGCATACCCGTTCCTGCAGCGCTATTTCGTCAAGGGCGTCATGGTCGGCGCCATCAAGGGCTGAAAGGCAGCCGAAACGAAAGGAAGGTCTCGCATGCCTCAGATCAAGCGTGTGCTCGCCACGATCCACTACAAGCCGGAGCAGCCTCGAGCAGGTGCGCAAGGCGTTTGCCCCGGCCGAGTTCATCACGGCCTCGCCCCGCGATGCGGCCGCGGTCGAGGCCGCGCTCAAGACCGTCGACGTGGCGGTGCTCGCGTCGGACCTCGACGACCGGTTCCGTAACGCGCCCAACCTGCGCTGGGTCCACTGCGACCACGCCGGGCTCACCAGGTCCGCGCGCCCGTGGGTGTTCGAGAAGGGCCTCATCGTGACGAGCTCCGCGGGCCGGTCGGGCCCGGCGCTGGCCGAGCATGCCATGTTCTTCATGCTCCTCCACACCTACGACGTCGCGCGCCCTCCTGGAGGCTCAGAAGGCGCACGTCTGGCTGCGCAACGAGAAGCAGGAGAACCGGCGGGCCATGTGGGGCAAGACGATCGGGATTCTCGGCCTGGGCAACACCGGCAAGGAGCTGGCCGTGCGCGCCAAGGCCTTCAACATGACGGTGCTCGGCTACCGCAGGAGCGCCGGCGCGGCTCCGGCGGGCGTCGACAGGCTGTACTCGGCGGAGCGCGGCGACAGCCTCGACGACCTGCTCAAGCAGTGCGACTTTGTCGTCATCGCGCTTCCGCTCTCGGACGCGACCTGGCACATCATCGGCCGAAAGCAGCTCGCTCTCATGAAGCCGACCGCCTTTATCGTGAACATGGGCCGCGGCGCCATCATCGACGAAGAGGCCCTCATCGAGGCGGTCAAGGCGGGAAAGATCGCGGGCGCCGGTCTGGACACCGTGACGGTCGAGCCCCTGCCGGCGTCGAGCCCGCTGTGGGACCTGCCCGGCGTCTATGTCACGCCGCACTCCACGCCCGCGGTCACCGACAAGGTCGAGCGCTGCATCCGCATCATCTCGGAGAACGTGAAGCGCTACAAGGCCGGCGAGCCGATGATCAACCGGCTCGAGGCCAAGGACGTGTACACGAAGTAGAGGACGGGAAACGGCCCCGATTCCCGGCGGGGAATCGGGGCTTGTGTCTGGCCTCTGCGCGGCGGTCTTTCGCGACCCGCGACCGTAGTTGCCGGCCTGCCTTCTGTTCCATCAGAATGAACGCCCTCACGACCTCCCCGGGCGTGACCACGACGTGGCCGAATGGCGCGAACGCGTCGATCTGCTCCAGGAACGCCGACTTGCCCGCTGCCGCGACGATCGCAGCGAATCGAGCCTCGTGCGAATAGGGGACGGCAGGGTCGCGCACGTTGTGAAGCGTGACCACGGGGACCTTCAGATCGCCGGTAGGCACGTACCAGTGGTCGAGGTAGTTCGCCGCGTCCGGCGTCGCACGTAGCCGCCATCGCTCGTCTGCAGGGCGCACATGCCGTAGTCCGGAAAGTCTCTCTCGAATCGCGCGCTCCGCTCCTTCTTCCCAGAGAGTCCGTCTTGAGCAGAAAGACGTCCTCCAGGTTCGTCCCTGCGACGATGTACCCGCCGGCAGCCGCTCGTTGCCCAGGCTGTCCGTCTTGATCAGCCAGATGTCCTCGCCGCCGGCGCCGAACGACTTCGTTCCGCCGGCCACTATGTAACCACCATCTCGAGTCTGCTGAACGGAGAATCCGCGGTCGTCAGCGCTTCCACCGTACGTCTGGTTCCACTCCTCGCCGTCGCCGGCGGCGGTCTTGACCAGCCAGACGTCAAAGGCTCGTGGCAGGTCGTGGGCACCGCGGGCTTTAGCGCGCGCAGGGCATCCTACACGTCCCTGGCGATCGATTCGGTGGACACTCCGTATGTCGCGTACCAGGACGACGGGTGCGGCGCTCGCGCCACGCCCATGATGTTCAGGTGACTCGGGCCATCGGTAGCAGGGGCCGGGCTGGCCGCGATAGTTGGCGGCGCGAGACCGGGGAACCGAAGATGCTTCGGCCCGGGTAAAGGTCGGCCCGCCAAGCCCGCGCCGCCGCCGGCCAGCCCCCGAACGCCGGCTTGACGACGAGCGGCGGGCGTCGCATCGTCGTGACATCGATACCCTGCGCATCGTGCCAGCCGATACCCGACGCCAGATCGCGCGATGCTTCTGCTTTGCCCGCCTCGTCTATCGCGACGACCCGAACTGGGTAGAGCCGATCCTCGGCGAGCGGCTCGGCAGGGTCGACCGGAAGCGCAACCCGTTCTGGCGGACGGCCGACCTTCAGCTTTGGATGGCAGTTCGAGGCGCAATGATCGCAGGCACCATCGCCGCCATCCACGACCGCAAGGCTGCCGAAGCGCTGCGCAAGCCCGTCGGCATCTTCGGTTTCTTCGAGTGCCTCGACGACCCCGCCGCCGCGCGTCTGCTCCTGGACACGGCGTCGGCGTGGCTCGCCGCGCGCGGGCTCTCGAGCATGCGCGGCCCCTACAACCCGGCGGCCGACGACGAGCCCGGCATCCTTGTCGAGGGGTTCGACAGCGTGCCCGCGCTCATGGAAGCGCACTCGCCTCCGTACTATGCGCGGCTGCTCGAGAGCGCGGGCATGCGCAGGTCTCAGGACATCTTCGCGCGTATGCTCATGCGCCCGCCGGGCGACCGCTCGTTCGTCGAGGACGCGCCGCTTCACCTGCGGCGCGCCATCGAGATCGCGGGCGCGAAAGACCGCGGCGTCACGATAAGGACGCTCGAATCGGCGTCGGTGGGAAGAAGACATACGCATCGCGTGCCGGCTCTTCAACACAGCAGTCGCCTCTCTTCCATACTACGTGCCTGTGAGCGACGAGGAGTTCCTCGCCCGGGCCGCGGAGCTCAAGCCCATCCTCGACGACGAGCTGGCCCTGCTGGCCGAGGTCGACGGCCGGCCCGCCGGCTTCGGCCTCGTGGTGCCGGACGCCAACCAGGCGCTGCACGGCCTCGGAGGGCGGTTGGGCCTGGTGGGTACCGCGCGCTTCCTGCTCCGCCTCCGCCGCGTCGACCGGGCTTCGTTCAAGATCCTCGTGGTGGCGCCGCAGTTCCAGGGCCGCTTCGTGGAGGTGCTGATCATGCAGCGGCTCGGCGAGGCGCTGTGGCGCAAGGGCTACCGGGAGGTCGACGTCTCGCTCACCGGAGACGAGAACTGGAAGTCGAACCGGATCCAGGACCGGTCGGGCCTCCGCATCTACCGGCGCTATCGCATCTACGAGAAGGACCTGCGTTTCCCCGGAGGAGGCACCGAATGAGACAACGGCCCGGAAGGCTCCCCCTCGCCACCAAGATCGCGTACGGCCTCGGCGACTGGGGCAATACCACCACGTCGACGATCTTCATCTTCTTCTTCGCGTTCTTCCTCACGGACGTCGCGAGGCTGCCGCCGAGCCTGGCGGCGCTCGTTCTGCTCGTCGGCGGCATCTGGGACGCGGTGAACGACCCGCTCATCGGCGTCCTGGCGGACCGCGTGCAGGACGCGATGGGGCAGGCGACGGCCGATCTTTCTCTTCAACGCGCTGCCGCTCGCGGTCTTCTTCACGATGCTGTGGTGGGTGCCGCCGTGGAGCGACCTCGGCAGGGCAGGCTGGTACGCGCTCGCCTACATCCTCTTCGACACGGCGTTCACCCTGATGACCGTCCCCTACGGCGCGCTGACCGCGGAGCTCACCGAGGACTACGACGAGCGCACCGAGGTCACGGGCTGGCGCATGGCCACGAGCATGCTGGGCGGCCTCGTGGCCGCCTACTTCGTGCCCGTCATCGTGCGGGGCTTCGCGCGTCCGGCAGCCGGTTACCTCGTCGCCGGCGCCGGCTTCGGCCTGCTCGCCATGGCGCCGTACCTGATGCTGTTCTTCACCGTCCGGGAGCGGTTCGCGGCCACGCCGCCGCCGCGGGAGAGCCTCGCTGGCTTCGCTCGCCGCGATGCGGCAGCAACCGGGCCTTCCGGTACATCGCGGGCATCTACCTTCTCTCGTGGGTGACGGTCAATCTCGTGGCGTCCCTGCTGCAGTACTACGTCACGTACTGGCTGCGCATCCCGGACGAGCTGGAGCTCGTGCTCGTCGTCGTGCAGGGCGCCGCGCTCGCGTGCATCCCGCTGGTCGTGCTCCTGTCGGGCCGCCTCGGCAAGCGGGGCGCCTACGCCCTGGCTGCCGGCTGGTGGGCGCCGTCATGCTGGGCCTCGCCCTGGTCGCCGGCCTCCGCTCGCACGCTCGCCTACGTGCTCGCCGCGCTTGCCGGCCTCGGCGTGGCCGGCGCGCACGTCATCCCGTGGTCCATGGTTCCCGACGTGATCGAGGCCGACGAGATCGCCACGGGCGTGCGTCGCGAAGGCGCCTACTACGGCTTCGTCGTGTTCATCCAGAAGAGCGGGACCGCCCTCGTCCTCGCGCTGTCGCAGGGCGATCCTGCACTGGACCGGCTACCGCGCCGGGCGAGGAGCAGCCCGCGTCCGCCCTGCTCGCCATCCGGCTGCTGATCGGCGTTGCGCCCGCCCTGCTGCTGGGCCTCTCGATGGTCCTCGCCTGGAGATCGCCTCTCGGCAAGAGCGAACACGAGGCGCTGCGCGAGGAGCTGCAGAAGAAACGCGCCGCGTCCCGTGCCTGACGGCCCCCGCGCGAACCGTCGTCAACCTTCATCCTGACCATCTTCTCTCCAATTGCTCATAGACCCTTCTATCATGAAGGGTTGCTCACCGCGCCCGCCTCGACGCTCTCCGGAGGTTGTGGGGGAACTGCAGCCTGGCGTCTTCGCCCTGCCCGCATAACTCATTCAGCTGCGCGCAAGTTGCAGCACCGGCGCCGTGGCACGCTCGATGCAACAACTCCGGTCGCAGGAGGTTCGCATGAAAAGGCTGATCGCAGTGTTCGCACTGAGCGCCTGCTGCTTCGCGGCGTGGAGCGGCGCATCGGCCGAAGGGGCTTCGTCGGCCAGGGGACGGTACCTGGCGGGAAGCGGGGTCATCGTGCCGTCCGCCCAGGTCGACGAAGGCTCGTACGTGGCCTACGTCAACTACCGCTACCCGAAGCCGACGGAGTTGCTGGGGGTGAGCGTCTACACGGGGCACAGGCAGGTGTCGGGCAAGGGTCAGGAGGAAATCGTTCACGTCGGCGTCCAGGCCAGGGAGCTGCCTTTTGAGGAGCTGCGGCCGCTGAACTTCGCCTTCGTCATCGACAGGAGCGGGTCGATGTCTTCGGCGAACAAGCTGGACTGGGTGAAGAAAGCCTTCGACATCTTCATCTCCAGCGTCCGCGACAAGGACTTCGTGTCACTCGTGATCTTCGACAACGTCGCGGAGGTCGTCTTCCCGTCGACCAGGATGTCCAGCGCCGAGCAGAGGTCCCGATTCCGCAGCGCGGTCTCCCAGATCCAGACGCGCGGGGGCACGAACGTGCCCGCGGGCGTCGAGCTCGGCTACGCAGAGGTGATGAAGAACTTCAGGTCCGGGTACACGAACCGTGTGCTGCTCCTCACCGACGGCTTGAGCAACGTCGGCTCCACCGGCGCGCTGCTCGACATGGCGGACTCATTCAGGGAGAGGGGAGTGAACCTCTCGGCCATCGGAGTCGGCACGGGCTACGACCCGAAGCTCATGGAAGAGCTGGCCCGGAGGGGCGGGGGCAGCTCGCGCTTCATCGCGGACGCAAAGGAGATGGAGAAGACCTTCGGCAGCGAGCTGGACCGGATGGCGGTCCCCGCGGCCCGCGACCTCAGGATGAAGCTGGAGTTCCGGATGCCCGTCGAGGTCCTGGGGACCTGGGGTTACGAGAATCGCGTCTCCGGCGACACGATCACCTACGCGCTGCCCACGCTGCACCACAGGGACTACGAGACGATCCTTGCCCGCGTCCGGATCCTGCCCACCGCGAAGCACGGCCCGACGGAGCTCGCAAGGTTCACCCTGGAGTACAAGGACGTTGAAGGTGTCCGCCATGCGGCTGATCCCGTGTCCGTCCTGGTGGAGTGCGTCGACGCCGAGGAGCCGGTCGCCGGGTTCTCCGACGGCATGGTGATGAGATCCGGCACGATGCTCGCCTTTGCCCAGGCGCTCAAGCGGATCGGCGACGCCTACTACGCAGGCAGAAGCGAGCTCGACCAGGTCAACTCGCTTCGGAACTCGATGCTGCGTGGCCGGAGCGCGGTGGGTGCGGACTACCACGCAGTCACCAGCCCCGAGATCGCGGAGCTCGAGGGGACGTTCAAGGGCAGGCTCAGGACGGCGCTGGAGTGGACGGTCGCGATGAAGAAGGAGCTCGTCAACGTCCACTTGCGCTCGGACGATCAAGGGTTCGACGACGAGATCCGCATGATGGACGAGTACATCCGCATCCTGAGCAAGGAGCTCGAGGTGTCCGATGCCGACGCGAAGCGAGTGGGGGCGGACGAGGAGATGCTTCCCGGCCGGACCGCGGACCGTCCCCTCTCGGAGCAGCTGCACAACCTGTTCCAGGAGATCCTGCTGGAGGTAAGTCAGAAGAAGGGCGGCGCGATCGCGGTGTCGGGCTTCGCGGCAAAAGGTCCCGATCAGCCACGCCTCGTGACGCTGCTCAACGAGATGGGTGTGGTCGAGCTGGCCAAGGCCGACCACCTCACCCTCGTCGAGCGGTCCAGGCTGGACGAAATCCTGCGCGAGCAGCAGCTTGCCGCGTCGGACCTCATGGACACGAACAAGGCCGTGTCCGTCGGCAAGGTCCTCGCTGCGCGGTACATCCTGACCGGCTCGGTGATCGAGATGCCAGGCTCGGTGGTGATCTTTGGCCGGGTCGTGAACGTGGAGACCGCAGAGGTGGAATCCGCGGCTCAGGTGATCGTCGGCAAGACGAGCGAGGTCACGGCGATGCTGTGACCGCCGGTTCGCGCCGGCCCCGCCGCTGGCTCGCCTACGCGAGGCGCCCGGCGCGGGGCCTTTCTGGGCTGCTGACTGTCCTTCACGACTTTTCCCCCATCGGCCCCGCAGGGAAAGGCGATCGACGTCGGCACTTGGGACATCAGCCTTGGTCCGGGCGGGTATTCCATCGTTGCACTCTCACTGGACTGGTACGGTGGTGACCCCATCGGCGCCGACAACGAGGAGCAGGCAACTTCGGGCAGGATCCAGATCGAGTACCGTCGTAGAAGGGACCTTCGACGTCGCGTTGACCACAGACAGCGCCATCTAGATATAGATCGTGGGCCTTCCGCTGCTGCCGCTCCCTCGCGGCAAGCGGCGGGGGGCAGGCCGAAGCTAACCGAGCGTGCTCGGCGCGACATGCGACGATCAGCCCCGGGTCGGCTTGAAGAGGCGACCGCTCTTCGGCGAGTCCTCCTGTGCATAGACCCGCAACTCGCTCTCGTCGGCGACCCTGCGGGCTGTCTCGCAGACGTGCGCCAGCTTGGGCGAAGCGACCACGACGACAGCGCCTCTTCTGCGAACGCCGAGCAGATTTCGCGGCCTGTCGCCATCTCGCCAACGTGCAACAGCCGCCTGGTCCTGAGCCTTCCCATCGGACCTCCCGCTCCGAAGTCCTCGAGCAGGCCCGCGCCCTGGCGGCCAGCCCCGTCGCAGGGTAAGATGGCCGCGAGAGGATAGCCGCATGTCGAAGTCATCGGGATACGTCCGGAGCATCATTCGGCCGCGGGAGATCGATCTCGGCAGCGTTGTCGTTCACCGATGCCTGCCTGCGCGCGGCGTCGAGGCGGTGGGGCCCTGGGTCTTCTTCGATCATATCGGTCCGGCGTCATTTGCACCCGGAAAAGGCATCGACGTGATTCCGCATCCCCACATCAACCTCGCGACGATCACCTACCTCTTCGAGGGAGAGCTCGTGCACCGGGACTCGATCGGGACCGTGCAGACAATCACTCCCGGCGCCATCAACCTGATGGTGGCCGGCAGGGGCATCGTCCATTCGGAGCGCACCGGCCCGCCGCTTCGCGCGACGGGGCACAGGATGAACGGGCTCCAGCTGTGGGCCGCGCTGCCGCAGCAGCACGAAGAAATCGAGCCGGCCTTTTACCACTATCCTGCCTCGGATCTGCCGGTAGCCACCATCGGAGGTGTGAGGGTCAGGGTCATGATCGGCGCTGCTTATGGCATGCGCGCCCCGGTCGTGACTCTTTCTGCTACTCTTTACGTCGAGGCGGAGCTGCCAGCGGGCAAGGTCCTCCGCCTGCCCGACGAATCGGGAGAGCGGGCCGTCTACACGGTGTCCGGCGGTGTTCGCGTGCAGGACACGACCCTGCCCGAGCGAGCGCTGGCCGTCCTGGGCGACGCACCCGGCGTCGAGTTGTTCGCCGATGCGGACAGCCGCATCGCCGTGATCGGCGGGGCGCCGCTGGGAAAACGCATCATGTGGTGGAACTTCGTCTCTTCAAAGAAAGAGCGTATCGAGAAGGCCAAAGCGGACTGGAAGGAGAATCGATTCCCCCGAGTACCGGGTGAGACGGAGGCCAGTCCTCTTCCGGGGTTCGACGCGTTCTTTGAGCGCGCGCAGAGATAAGCCGCGCCGTGCCGTTGGCCGGTGCAGACATCGATTCCGCTGCGGAAGAGGTCTGGCCGCGAGGCTGCGCGGCATCCCGTCACGCGGCGGGGAAGGGCTCGTCCGGGATCCGCTCGCGCAGGAACCGACCGATCCTGGCGACCGCTGTCTTCGCCTCGGGCACAAAGGGGGCAGCCGCGTGCCACACGTGCCAGAGATCCTTCCCGACTTCCAGGGTGACGTCCACCTTTGCTTCTTTCGCCTTGAGAGCGAAGCGCAGAGAGTCATCGTGCAGGATCTCCCGGCTTCCGACCTGGATGAGAAGCGGCGGCAGGCCGCGCAGGTCCCCCAGCAGCGGGGAGAGCAGCGGGTTGCTGGGCTGAGCGCTGCCCACGTAGGCGCGCAGCATCGGGATCAGGGTCTCCAGCCTGAGCAGGGGATCGAGACGTGCCCGGTTCGTCAACGATTCGCTGGCGGCCGTGAAGTCGGTGGGTGGAGAGAGGCACACCGCGGCAGCCGGGAGCGGTTCGCCCGCGTCTCGCAGCATGATGAGCGAGGCCAGTACGATGTTGCCGCCGGCGGAATCTCCCGCAAAGGCGATGCGCTCGGGTGCGATCCCGCTTCCGCGCAAGTAGCGATAGGCTCCCACCGCATCCTCGAGCGCGGCGGGGAAAGGGTTTTCCGGCGCGAGGCGGTAATCCAGAGAAAGCGCCCGCGCCCGGCTCTGGGCGCAGATCTGGGCAACGAGCTTTCGGTGGCTGGAAGGCGAGCCTACGCAGAAAGCCCCGCCATGAAGGTAGAGGATTACGCGATTCGCGCAGGATTCCGGCACGCTGACCCATTCCCCGCTGAGTCCGGGCGCCTCGAGAGGCGTCGCCGCCGTCCCCCTGGGAGGCCTGAACCTGGCGGCCAGCCGCTCAACGCGCGTACGCCTCTGGTCTATCGGCAGGCTTCGCAGCGACCTGACGCCTGAGCTGACAAGGACCCGCACCGCGCGAGCCCGGATGCTCAACATCGCATTCGCCCCGGTGCAAAGATAACAACAGCTCGGACCGGAGTAGTAGTTCGGCCCGTCGGCTCTTGCGCGGCGCTCGCGGCGACGGGCAGGAGCCGGGTTTGCCGTGGTACGATGAGCCTGCATGGAATCGATCGTACCGGAGCGTTCGTGGGACGGCGTGCTTGCGGCGATCGCCGCCGCCCCGAGGCCCGTGACCGCATACGTCGTGGGACGCAGCGACACCGGCAAGACGACGCTCGCCCGCCACCTGGTGCAGCAGCTTGGGGTCGATCGGACCGTCGGCTATCTGGACTGTGATCCGGGCCAGTCGACCGTGGGCCCCCCCGCCACGATCGGCTTGCGCATTTACGATCGCGCCACGGGGCAGGCACGCGACCAGCTCTGCTTCGCCGGCAGCGTGTCTCCCGCCGACCATCCGTTGACGAGCTTGAAGGCGATGACCCGCCTGGCCGCCGCAGCGAGGAGCGCCGCCTGCGACGCGGTGGTCGTTGATTCCTCGGGGTTCGTTGACGGGGCGGCGGGACGGCATTTCCAGCGGGAGGCGGTGCGCTCGCTGCATCCCGAGGTGCTGGTGGTCATTGGTCGCGGGCCCTGGTCTGAGGGCCTGGAACGCGCAGATGACAACGACGGCCCCGGACAGCGACTCGTGGGCATCCCCGGACCATCTCATGTCCGGGCGCGGACGCCGGCCGAGCGCCGGGAGCACCGGATGCGGCTCTTCACGAGCTACTTTCAGCGAGCGACGGTCAGTGACCTTCCCCTGGGCCCCGGGCCTCTTGCAGCGTCCTTCCAGCGGCTGGCAGACGGCGGCGACTGGGAGGGGCGGCTGCTCGGCTTGCTGGACGTCGAAGGCTTTCTGCTCAGCCTGGCATTGCCCATTGATCTCAGGCCGGCGGATGGTCTCGTCCGAGTAGCCGCCCGCGCGTACGCATCGGGGCGCCTGGGCGCGGTGGCGATCGGGACCGTAGGTCTGCGCGACCTGCGCATCGCGTGGACGGCTGGCGCCAACGGCGGTCCTGCATGAGGATCTCTGCGGCGTCAGTTGCCGATTGTGCTGCCGCGGCTGACCCCGCGTCGATCGGCCACTTCTTGCAGTCCTGCAACCGGAGTTGCAGATCATCCAGGACTCGGCGGTTCTGCGAGCATCAACGCTCGGGTCGGTTTCACGTGATACCAACTCTCTGCCTGCCAGAGGAATAGTCGACCTCCATCTCATCGACGGCCTGCTGGGCGCGCATCTGGCACGCCCGTTGCTGTCCATACTCTCATGGCAGGAGGAGATGCACTTCGCGAGCGTTTGGGTGCCGGGCGGCCCCTTGCGTCCAATCTCGCACGGGCTCCGCCTGGAGCCTCCGCTGAGGCTTGTCGGCAGATGGACGCAAGGAGGAATGAGAATGTCACGAATCAGAAGAATTTCGTTGGTAGGCGTCATCGCGGTGCTGGCGCTTCTCATGCTGCCTGGTTGCGCGCTTCAGACAAACGACCGCGGGGGTCAGCCGGCGGGTAACGGATGGTACATCCGCCTGAACGTTCGTGCTCCGACTGCGCCAAAAGCGATCACGGTCAACGAGTGCCCGGTCACAGCTCTGGCCATCGAAGTGCGGGATCCTGACGATGCGGTGCTGCAGACCATCGACTGGCAGGTCGCCCAAGGCCCGAAGAGCTACGTGGTACCCGTGCAGCAGCAGGGAGAATACGACATCGAGGTGACTCACATCGGCAGCAACAACGGCGTAACAGTGCAAGTCGCGGAGAACGCCACCTTCAACATCCAGGCCATGATGATCACGGTGATCGACATCGTGCCCGGCGGCATCGGCGCGATCAACGTGAAGCCTGGGGAAGGAGGAGGCGGCGAGGCGGAGTACTTGATTTCGTTCAAGTTCGACGGCACTCCCTTCACATTCGCCGAGGGTGTTCTCGACGCGCCGTGGGGAAACATTCCCTTTGGGTTCATGGAAGCGTGGCCGAGCAATCGAGGAGTGATCGACAGAATGGTCATGATGTCGCTTCCGGCAGGCCTGCCGATGGACACATTTGACCCCAGTCTTGGCCTGGGCATCGCGATCATCGGTCAACCAGTTGCTGGTACCACATACGATTTCGTTGACGGATACTCGGGCCTTCATGATGTCTCGTATGGAACGCCGGACATCGGCTATGCGATCATGTTCAAAGACGGCGAGCTGGGCACTGGCACGGTGACAGTAACCAAGGCCGAGGGACTTGGCGGCGTCATCGAGGGCACATTCTCCGCCACCGTTCGAGAGGACAATGCAGCTCGCACACCGCATTCGATCTCGGACGGCGCCTTTCGCGTGAAGTGGGTAGAGCCGCTGCTGCAGCCATAGGAGGTCCCAGGCAGGCCGGCATTTAGGCGCGAGGAGGCCTGCCTGGGGTGCCTTGCGGGCACGGGGGCCTGCATCACGCATGCACGATCGCCGCCACCCTGTATGGGACTGTGATCTGCGCGGCCCCGGCCGGGATCGCGTCAACCGCTTGGAGGCGGGCGGGGGCTTGGGGGCGCCGACGAGGCGCCCCCAGGAGAAGGGGGTGGGCTGAGACCGGCGCGTGCCTGCTGCGGCGCCGTCGGCGTGATGCGACGGATGCGCCGGGCTCGGCCCAGGGGGAAGGCTTTCCCCCACCAGAGCCCGCGCTACTCGCTCCAGCCGGGGAGCGAGACGGTCGCCTGGTAGTTGCTGTAGTTGTACAGCGGGTTGCGCGTCGGCTTGTAGAGACGGCCGCGCTTCGGCGAGTCGTCCTGCGTGTAGACCCAGAGCTCGCGCGGGTTCCAGACCACGATCTCGTCGCGGCAGTCGCCGGTGAGGTCGAGCACGGCGTTGGCCATGTCGGGGTGGCCGTCGTCGGGGAACTGCACCACGGGCCTGCCCCAGCCGTCGTAGAGGCCGCCCCACTTCGGGTTGGGGTTGTGGCAGAAGAGCTCGACCCCGTCGCCGGTCCAGTTGACGGGGAGGCACATGCTGCCCATGTTCAGCGGCTCGAGCGTCGCCGAGCATGTCGCCCGCGCCGTCCCAGAAGTGCAGGATCCCCTGGTTGCCCCAGAAGTTGATGGAGACGACCTGCAGCCCGGGGAGGTTCGGGCGCAGCTTCGCGATGGCCGGGTTCTGCACGTGGCCGACGCGGTGATGCTTGAGGATGCGGCCGTCGAGGCTCACCATGCAGGAAGCCGGAGTCGCTGGCGGTGTAGAGGACCTTGGGCTGCGAGCCGCGCTTCTCGTGGAAGTCGACGATGGCGACGCCGTCGGCGTGATCCTGGATCTGGTCCTCGAGGTTCCAGAGCATGCGGCCGTCGTGGTCCCACAGCGAGTAGCCGATCGCGATCTCGTCGCGCCCGTCGCCGTCGACGTCGAAGGCGAACGGGTAGTGGCCCGTCCGGCAGTCGCCGGACCATAAAGGTTCGAAGGTGCTCGTCGAGCATCCAGAAGTGCCAGTAGCGGTCCTTGATGAGGATGTCCGTCGCGCGGCCCTTGCCGCTGATGTCGCAGAAGAAGAGGCAGTCGCCGAGGATGCGCGGGTAGCGCGTGGCGGGCGGCTTGCTCTCGGGCGTCGGGCACCTTGTTGCGGACCTTGCCCGTGCGGCCGTCGGCGATGCACGAGCTCGAAGTCGCGGCAGTAGATCACTTCGGCGCTGCCGTCGCCGTCGATGTCGTGAACCTGGAAGCCGACGTCGTTGGTGAGCGCGTACTTCGCCGGGTCGGGCGTCCCGCTCTGCCAGAGGACGTCGCCGTCGAAGGTCATGGCCGTGATGCAGCCGACTTCGCTGTAGTCGTCGTGGACGCCGTGGTGGTTCATCTGGCCGACGACGATCTCGAGCTTCCCGTCGCCGTTCACGTCGCCGAAGCGCAGGTTGCGGCCGACGCCGAAGCCGGGGGTCTTGAGCTTCTTCCACAGCACGGGCTTCGGCTGCGCGGCGCGGAGATCCGCGAGCTCGCGCTCGGCCTTGGAGCGGGCCTGCGCGACGGCGCGCGCCGCGGCCGGGGGCGGCCGTGACGCGCACGGAGAAGAAGTCGGCGGGGAAGTCGGAGAGCAGCGCGACCTTGCCGCGCGGCCAGGTGGCGTCTTCGGCTTCGAGCACGCACGAAAGCGAAGGCGCGGTGGTGGAGTACGCGGCCGGCGCGACCAGCGCGATCTCGGCGCGGATGCGCTTCCCGCGGAGGCGCACGGTCGCCGTGTACTCGCGGCCCGGCGCCCACGCGAAGGCCGCGCTCCCCAGCTCGCGCTCGTCGGGGGTCTGGAAGGCTTTCTCGTGGTTGACGACGCGGATCACGACGCGGTTCGGGCCGTCGAAGCCGAAGAAGGTGTAGCAGCGGTTGTTGTGGTAGCGGAACACGACGCCGCAGCGGGCAGGCGGCGCGGACGCGGCGGAAGCGCCGGATGGGCCTTGCGTGCCGGTGGTGGCGGGTGCGCCCGGGGCGAAACGCACCACCAGCGTGTAGTCGTTCCAGAGGAAATCGCCGCTCGCCACCATCGGGTGGGTATGTCTCCGCTCGATTGGCGTGGGTCTGGCGCATCACCTTGCGGCCCTTGTCCGCGGCGACGACCCACGCCCGGCCGGCGCCCGTCTCCCAGCCGGAGCCGAAGCAGGCCACCGACCAGCCGTGGCGCGGCGCCGCCTCGGGCAGGAAGTGGTACTCGGTGTGCGGCCCGACGTCGGCCGAGAATGGACCGACCTCGAACGCGCCGAAATCGTCGTCCAGGAGAACTGTCTCGCTGCTCATGCTGGCTCCTATGACCTGGCGTCTCGTAACCCCCTGTCCTCGGGGGGCCTGCCGCGCAAACGTAGCAGAGATCGCGAAGACGCGCAAAGAACGGGACTGCCTGGTCCCTTCAGGCGCCGTGGCGGCGGCAGCACCCTTCGCATGTTCGCGACGCTCTGCTCCGCCCACGTGCGCTCGAGCGCGACGCTGGCTTCGATGGTGCCCTGCCACGGCGTCCAGAGCTCGATGACCGCCGACAGCGACTCCTGCGCGATGGGCGCCTCGGCGGCGGCGAGGGTGGCGCGGGCGACCAGCCCCGCGACGTCGAGCAGGCCCTCGCCGGTCGGCGCGCCCCGAAGCACGAAGCCCAGCCTGTCGTCCGCGCGGTCGATCCGGAAGTCCTTGAGATGCAGGCATCCGATCACCGGACCGAGCGTGTCGAGGACCCTCTGCTGGTCCTCGCCGATGCCGAAGTTGTTGACGGGGTCCAGGCAGACGCGCACACAGCCGCTGCCGATGCGGTCCACGAGCGCCCGCAGCTCGGCCGCCCGCATGTGCTCGTAGTTCTCGAGCAGCAGCGTGAGCTTCCGCGGCGCTCGAGGTCCGGGAGCAGGCCGCGGATCGCGCGCTCGGCTTCGGCCACGCGCGGGCGGCCTGCGGGATCGACGGAGACCAGCGTGCGCAGCACGCGAGAGCCCAGCGCCTCGGCCACGGACAGGTACCTCGCCAGGAGCTCGGGCTCGGTGCCGCGGGTGCCCGACTTCGACGCTCAGGCCCGGCGGCATCGGCCCGACCGCGCAGGCGGTTGACTTCCGCCGCGGACATCTGGTGCGAGGGGGAGGTTGTCGCAGATCTGCACGACGTCGACGCGCAGGCGGTCCGCCTCGGCCACGAGGCCGAACGGGTCGAGGGGATGGGCGGGCATCGGGAAGCCCCGCACACCGATGGCCCAGGCGCAGCGTGTAGGAGCCGATGCCGAGGTTCACCTGCAAGGGACGCTCCGTCGCGGCCGCGCCGGGACTGCGGAGCGCGGCCCGGGGAGTCTACGACGGCGCGGGCGGACGCCTCAAGAGCTTCGGCTGCTTCGGCTCGAGGTTCGGCTGCGCGGCCCGCAGCGCCGGCCCGCCGCGTCGTCGCTCAACTGGCTTCGCGTTGTAGAGGAGAGGGAGCGCGCGTGGTGAGCGATCGCCGCAGCAGGATCCGCTGCAGCGCGGCGCGCAGGGCTTCGGGGAGCGGCTTGCGCAGCCCCGCGTCCAGGGGCCTGATCCCCGCGACCTCCGCCTCGACGTCGGTCATCAGCGGCGGCGGCGCGAGGCCCGGGCGGGTGGCCTGACCGATCTCGCGCTCGCCGTTCCACGCCAGCGGGCGCGGGCATGTGCCGGCAGAGCCTGAAGGTCCAATCGCCGCTGCTTGGAGCGGGTGCCGGCAAAGGCGAACAGTCGGCAGACGAGCGGGCGGGCGGGGTACACCGAACAGTGGAAGGGCGACGACGGGTCGTACAGCGGACATCGGACCGGCGCGCGGTCCTGCCGAGGGCTCGAGCATGCGCGCCGCGGTCTGCGGCTTTTCCGCAAGAAGATAGAGCGCGAGGTACTCGGCCTCGACCGGCAAGCAATCGGGCACGTAGCCCTGGCAGCAGGTGCCGCAGCCGGACGGGCAGCCGAACCCCTGCTCGCGAGCCCATGCGTCCATGCGCGCACCGGCATCCGAGTAGATCCTGTGCAGCATCCATGTAATCCGCGGCAGCTCGCGCGTGGCCGTTGCCTTCGCGCACCTCAGCGGACGGTAGCCATCCGGGCAGGTCCAACGCTGGAAAGATAGCCATCAGCCGAGTCCCGGTCAACATGGTCGTCGGGTCCGCGCCGCTCAATCAGTGCGCGACGGAACAGTGTCGGCCTGCCGTGAGCTCGTAGGAACTGCATGCCGAGCGGGGTCGTTTGAACCGTCGTGCCGGATTGGCTTACAAGACCGGCGTCGACAGCATCTTCCCATATCGTCAGCCTGGGGCATGTGGTCCTCCAGGCCCTCATGACCTCGTCATACCTGCGGGGTCCACGCGCCACCCACTCGACGAGGTCCAGCACCAATGCTTCGTTCGGCATTCTTCCGCCCATCGCACGCGGTCCGGAACGAGATCTCTCGTACTCGACCCCTTGCATCCGGACCAAGATACTGCGGGTCCGACGGGTCACGGCAAGGCCGGTGAGCTACATCGTCCGGTCTACCGTTCACGCGGCAAATACGCGCGAGAGAGACCGCCGTGTGTCCGGCCCGGTGCTATGATGATAGGCAAGGGGGTCTCGGTGAAAAACGCTCAGGTCAAAGCATCCGAAATCGCGATGATGGTCGTCGGACTGCTTGCCGGGTCAGCCTGCTACGTGGCCGCGAGAGACCTGCTTCTCGTGGTGTTCCGGAAGTCCGGCGCGGAAGGGCTGGCTCTCGTCGCCGCGTATTTCCTGGTGATCGTCGCGATTCCCTCTTTCCTGCTGGTATTCGTCTCTTCGTTGCCGCAGAGCTGGCGCTACCGGATCGTGAACGGAGTCCTGTCCGTGTTCGTCCTGATAGGATTTCAGATGCGCCCGGTCATTCGCATGCTGGACGGATTCGTGGGCGCGGTGTATGGCGTCCTGCAGGTTGCGGTCGCGTTGGGCATGGGCGTCGTCGCTCTCATCCTGTGGCGCCGCTGGCGCTCGGGAGTCATGAAGAACAGGGCGGCGGACTTCCAGGTTCGCAACACGGTGCTCGATGCCGAGCCCAGAGCGTCCGCGTTTCTTCGACTCCTGGCGCTGGCCTCCGTTCCCCTCGTCTTTGTCACGCTGGTGTTCTCGTCCTTCATCACGGTCGGGTTCTCCGCCCTCTTCCTCTTTCTGCTCTTCCAGATTCCACGCATACCCGTGGTTCTGATCGCCGCGGGGTTCTTCGCTCCGCTGCTGGCGGTCTGGGCGAACTTCGTCGCCGTGAGGAGCATCGTGCGGCCCGAGCCCGCGAAGACCTTGAGCGTGGAGCTGGCCTCCCACGAGCATCCGCAGATCAGGCAGCTCGTCGACGGGGTTGCCGCAGATGTGGGCACTCAGAAGGCCGACCACATCATCCTGAACGCCGAGCCGGGCTTCTTTGTCACGCAGGGCAGGATCGAGACCATGGACGGCGTAATCTCGGGAAGAATCCTGTCGCTGGGGTTGCCCTCGCTCAAGGGGCTCACGGAGGGCGAGCTCAAGTCCGTGCTCGCGCACGAGTTCGCGCATTTCTCGGGGAAGGACACGTCCTATTCGCTGTTCGTGTCTCCGGTGTATCGCGGGATCGGCAGCGTCGTGATGTCGCTCAGGCGGAATACGCAGGGGCAGGGAACTCTGGGTGCGGCGATATTCATTCTTCAGCTTCCGGCAATCCACTTCCTGCTGAGCTTCCACGACTACTTCGCCACGATCGACTCGATGCTCGGCAGGAGTCGGGAGCTGCGGGCCGACTGGATTGCCGCCCGGCGTTACGGCCGGCAGCCATTCCTCAGCGCGCTGGAGAAGGTCTCCGTGAACGGCCCGCTGTTCGCGGCGGCCTTGAGCAACATCGATCTCAAGCAAACCGACGAGCTCTTCCAGACGGTGGACAGCCGGA
The DNA here is from genome assembly GCA_963734495.1 of uncultured Spirochaetota bacterium. Classification (GTDB taxonomy): domain Bacteria; phylum Spirochaetota; class Spirochaetia; order SZUA-6; family CAVTHK01; genus CAVTHK01. The sequence goes on along the minus strand of CAVTHK010000013.1, from coordinate 384,484 downwards.
TGAATTCCCTTGTGGAGGAGCGCGCGAAGATCGTCGCGGATCTTCGCGATTACACCGAGACCGAGTTCGACTCCCATCCTTCGTTCAGAACCCGCGCGGAGAGCCTTCCGGACAGCGTCTCGCCGGTCGACCAGGACGACCGCGGCCTCGAGGACGCTTTGTCCGCCGAGGAGAGGCGGCTGTCGGTGTATACCGTCGAGAAATTGGGGTTAAGCCCGGTCGAAAGCTGATCGCCTGCTTCGCATCGACACGTTCTCTCGTTCGCGGAGGTTTGCGCTGGCCGGCCCGGTCAGCCTCTGCGGCGCCGCGGCAATGCCACTACCCACGGCCGCGCCTCGCAGGTATGATCGCCGCGAGCTGCGTCCAAGGAGGTCCTGATGGCAGATACGCGCAAGCGCATCGAGGAGCGGAGGTCGACCCCGGTGCGCCTGGAGTGCGACGTGCTCGTAGCGGGCGGCGGCACCGCCGGCCGCGTGGCCGCGCTGGCGGCCGCGCGTCGGGGCGCATCGACCGTTCTGGTGGAGAGGTACGGATTCGTGGGCGGCACCATGATCAACGGGGCCGGCCCTCTGCACAGCTTTTTCAACCTGTGGAAGGCGTTCCCCGGCGTCCCGAAGACGCAGGTCGTCCGCGGCATCCCCGACGAGATCGTGCGCAGGCTCGTGGCCGCGGGAGGATCGTTCGGGCACCTGGAGCAGACGCAGGGCTACTCGTACGACTCCGTGGCCACGATCATCGACCCCGAGATCTTCAAGCACGTCATGCTCGAGATGCTCGCCGAGGCCGGGGTCAAGGTGCTCTTTCACACGTGGATCGCAGACGCGGTGGTCGAGGGCGGCCGGGTGCGCGGCGTCTTCGTCGAGAGCAAGTCAGGGCCGCGAGGCGCTGCTCGCGCGCGTCGTGGTCGACTGCACCGGCGACGGCGACGTGGCGGCGCGCGCGGGCGCCCCGTGCCGCAACACCTTTCCGGACGCGGCACGTCGGCATGCCCTTCGGCATGACCGGAGTGGACCTGCCGAGGGCGGTCGCCTTCCTCCAGGAGAAGGGCATGATCACGCAGCTCGTCCGCGCGGACAAGGGGGCGGGCAGCGACGACTTCGTGAGGATCGGCTTCGACCTGAAGAAGCTGCCCGGTCTTCAAGGCGTTCATGGAGCCGGCGGGCATGTGGGGCCCGCTCACCGTCTCGAGGCACGGCGGCGTCCTCAGCTACATCAACACGGCCAACATCAAGCCCCTCGACGCCCTCGACGTCGAAGAGCTCAGCCGCGCCGAGCGCGTGCTGCGCGGCCAGGTCATGGGCATGGCCGCCTTGCTGCGCGCGCACATCCCCGGCTTCGAGAAGGCGGCGGTCACGTGGAGCACGGTGCAGGTCGGGGTGAGGCGCACGCGCATCATCGAGTGCGAGCACGACCTGTCGCTCGACGACATCCTCGAGGCGCGGAGGTTCGACGACGAAGTCGCGCTCTACGGATTCCACGACATGGCGCCGAAGCTGATGATCCGCAACGGCGGGGCGTACGGCATCCCGTACCGCGCCCTCCTCCCGAAAAAGATCGAAGGCGTCCTCGTGGCCGGGCCGCATGATCACGACGAGCTTCGAGGCCCACATGTCGACGCGCAACACCGTCTCGTGCATGGCGCAGGGGCAGGCGGCGGGCACGGCGGCGGCCCTCGCGAGCCGCGCCGGCGTGAGCCCGCGGCAGCTTGACGTCCGCGCGCTCCGGGAGGCGCTGCTCGCCGACGGGGTCTACCTCGGAGACGAGAAGAGACCGGCTGAAGCCGCGGGCGCCCTCCGATCCTCGCCCGGGGCGTCGGGGCGTCGCGCACAGTGGCGCGATCGCCTGCTCTGCGTTATAGTAGCCGGCGTCCGCGTAAGCTCCACCTCCAAGGAGGTCCTTCAGATGAAGAGCGAGGCGAGCGGCGGCCTGAGGGCGTCGCTCCACAGGTACCGCTACATCTACCTGCTGATGCTGCCCGGGGGCGCTGTACCTGCTCGTCTTCCGCTTCGCGCCCATGTGGGGCCTGCTGCTCGCGTTCAAGGAGTACAACCCCTACGCCAGCGGTTTCTTCGCCGGCAAGTGGGTGGGGCTCAAGTACATCTCCGACCTGTTCCGCGACCGGTTCTTCTACCTGATGGCGCGCAACACCCTGGTCATCAACCTCATGATCATCGTGTTCTTCTTTCCCGCTGCCGATCGTGCTCTCGATCATGCTGAGCGAGGTCCGCCACGAGTGGTTCAAGCGCATCAACCAGTCGATCGTCTACCTTCCCCACTTCCTGTCGTGGGTGGTCGTCGTCTCGCTGACGTTCACCATCCTGTCGAGCGACATCGGGATCATCAACAAGATCCTCATCGACATGAGCCTCAAGCCGATCCCGTTCCTGAGCCAGCCGCAGTACTTCTGGGGCGTACTGACCGTCCAGGAGATCTGGAAGGAGAGCGGCTGGGGCACGATCCTGTTCCTGGCCGCCATCTCCGGGATCGACCCGCAGCTCTACGAGGCCGCGGTCATCGACGGCGCCGGGCGATTCGGCCAGATCCGCAACATCACCCTTCCGAGCATCGCGCCGACGATCGTCGTGCTGCTCATCATCAGGCTCGGCCAGATCGCGAGCGTGCCTCTGGAAAAGGTGCTGCTGATGCAGAACCCGCTGGTGATCGACGTGGCGGAGGTCTTCGACACATACTCGTTCACCCAGGGGGTCCGCCGCGGCCTGATCGGCATCGGGGTCGCGGTCGGGATGTTCAAGGGGTTCATCGGCATGGCCCTCGTGATCTTCTCGAACTGGGTGGTCAAGAGGCTCGGGCATGAAGGCATCTACTAGACCCGGGTTTCTCCACCCGGCCGACCCGGGGAGGTCGGACGATGAGCTTCCTGCAGACAAGGAGAACGACGGCGGGCGACTGGCTGAACTACGCACTGCTCGCCCTGCTGTCGCTCACCTGCGTGTTCCCGCTCCTCTACGTGTTCAGCATCTCCTTCACCGATCCCGACGCGTACCGGGCGTTCGAGTTCTCCCTCTGGCCCCGCAAGTGGTCTCTCAAGGCCTACACCTACATCCTGTCCACGAGCGCCTTTGCCAACTCCCTGCGCACGACGGCCTTCGTGACGATCGTCGGCACGGCGCTCAACCTCTTCGTGACCTACACGTTCGCCTACGGCCTGACGCGCAAGGGGCTGCCGGGCCGGGGCGCGTTCCTCGGCGCCGTGTTCTTCACCCTGATCTTCAACGCGGGCATCGTGCCCGAACTACCTGCTCATCAAGTCGCTCGGCCTTCTCAACTCTCCGTGGTCCCTGATCCTCTTCGGCCTCACCAACTCGTGGAGCCTGATCGTGGTCAAGAGCTTCCTGCAGACGCTCCCGATGGAGCTCGAGGAGGCGGCGATCATCGACGGCTGCAACGACGTCGGCGTCTTCTTCCGCATCGTCGTGCCCCTGTCGGGCGCCTCGATCGCGGCCTTCACGCTCTTCTTTGCCGTCGGCGCACTGGAACTCCTACTTCTACCCGCTCATGTTCCTCTCGGACTCGAAGAAGTGGATGCTGCAGGTCCTCGTCAAGACGCTCGTCATCGACTCCGAAGCGATCGCCGTCGGCACGGCCGGCTCGAGCGAGTACGGGCGGATTCCCGACGAGACGATCCGCCTCGCGTCGATCGTGCTCGCCATGGTGCCGATCCTGGTGCTCTACCCGTTCCTGCAGCGCTACTTCGTGCGCGGCGTCATGATCGGCGCCATCAAAGGATGACAAGGTGAAGTCCGACGTCCGCGAGTCCCTGCGCACCCCGGTCGCCGGATCCTACGACGTGGTGGTCGTGGGCGGCGGCGTCGCCGGGGCCGCCGCGGCTGTGGCCGCGGCGCGCGCGGGCGCCCGCGCCCTCCTGCTGGAAAAGAGCGTCATGCTCGGCGGCCTCGCGACGCTGGGCCTCATCGCCTGGTACGAGCCGCTCTGCGACGGGCGCGGGCGCAAGGTGATGGGCGGCATGGCCGAAGAGCTGCTGCACCTCTCGATCCGCTACGGCTACGACACGCTGCCGGAGCACTGGCGCGGCAGGCCCGCGCGCGTCGCGGGCGGCCCGGCGACCGCCGAACGCTACCACACGCGCTTCAACCCCTGCGCGTTCGTCGTGGCGCTCGACGAATGGGTGCGGGACGCCGGCGTCGACCTTCTTTTTGACACCGTCTTCGCGCGCCCCATCATGCGCGGCCGCAGGTGCGAGGCCGTCGCGGTGGAGCACAAGGGCGGCCGCGCCGCGTTCGCCGCCGGCGTCGTGGTCGACGCCACCGGCGACGCCGAGGTGTTCGCCAAGGCGGGCGCGCCCTGCACGTGCGGGCAGAACTGGCTCACGTACACCGGCTACACGACCTCGCTCGAGGCGATGCGCGCGGCGGTCGAAGGGGCCGACGTGCGCCTCGCGATCAAGCTCAAGACATGGGGATCCAACCGGCTCGGCAAGGGGCACCCCGAGGGCGCCGCGCGGCGCGTCGGGCTCGACGCGCGCGACGTCACGGGGTTCATCCTCGAGGGCCGGGAGCTGCTCCGGCGCGAGATGGCCGCCGCCGACTCGCGGTCGTCCGCCGTGATCACGATCCCGGCGATGGCGCAGTTCCGCACGACGCGGCGGATCGTCGGTCTCGCGCGGCTCACCGAGGCGGACGAAGGCAGGCAAGCGGAAGACTCGATCGCCTGCATCAGCGACTTCAGCCGCTCGGGTCCCGTGTACGAGATCCCGTACGGGACCCTTGTCGCCGACGGCGTCGACAACATCATCACGGCCGGCCGGAGCATCGACGCCGAAGGCCACGCGTGGGAGGTCTCGCGCGTCATCCCGCCGGCCGTGCTCACGGGCCAGGCCGCGGGCACGGCCGCGGCATTCGCGGCGCGGGAGCGACGCGCTCTCCGCGACGTCCCGATCGCGGGGCTGCAGGAGTCGCTTGCCCGCTCGGGCGTCCTCATCCACTGGCACCGCGAGGCCGAGGCCGCGGCGCCGCATGCTGTCGCTTCAGTCAACCGCCCCGCTATAATGGGGCGACCATTTTGGGAAGGAGGTTCAGAGATGAACCTGCGACGTGTCTTGTGGGTCGCGCTGGCGCTGCTGGCAATCTCCGCGCTCGGAGCATGGGCCGGCGGACAGGGCGACAAAGCAGCGGCGACGGCGCAGGGCCCGCTCGAGATGACCTGGATGACAGGCCTCTTCGAGGCGGTCCCCGACATGAACAACGCCTGGTGGACCGAGTTCCAGAAGAGGACGAACACCAAGGTCACGATCGAGTGGGTGCCGTCGGGCGACTACGGCGCGAAGATGGACCTCAGGCTCGCCTCGGGCGATCTGCCGGAGGTGATGACCAGCCTCGAAGCGACCCGGCCGACGCTGCATCAAGGCGATCCAGGCGGGCGCCTTCTGGGAGCTCACTCCGGTTCTCGGCGACTTTTCCAAGTACCCCAACCTCAAGAACAACATGACGCCGGGTGCCTGGAACTACCTCAGAGTCAACGGCAAGCTCTACAGCGTGCCGCGCTGCCGCCCGCAGATCGACGTGCAGATCAAGTTCCGCAAGGACTGGCTCGACCAGCTCGGGCATCCCCGTGCCGACGACCTTCGAGGAGTACCACCAGGCGCTCAAGAAGATCGTCAACACCGACGTCGACGGCAACGGCAAGCTCGACACCCTCGGGCTCGTCGGCGAGGGCTCCTTGCTCGGCGATGCCCTCGCGCCAACCTGATGGCCGGCTTCGGCGCCCTCGACTGGGCGACCGACGAGCAGGGCGGGCAGATCCACAACTACCTCAAGGACAACTACATCGACATGGTCGAGTACCTGCGGACCCTGTACGCGGACAACTGCCTCCCCAAGGAGTTCTCGGCCATGAAGCGCCTGGCTGTCGAAGAGCTCTTCGCCTCGGGCAAGGCAGCCTCGTACTCGCGCAACATCTGGCGCGACTACTTCTTCGAGGAGAAGATCCGCAAGACCCAGCCCAAGGCCGAGGTCATCTCGCTGCCGCCGCTGAAGAACCCGAAAGGCGGCCAGACGGCCCTGCTCGCCACCGGCATCTACGGCGCGCAGTACATCTCGAAAAAGGTGCCGCAGGCCAAGATGCTGCGCATCATGGACTACTTCGAGAAGACCGCGACCGAGGAATACCTGTACATGGTCTACTTCGGCGTCGAGGGCATCCACTACAACATGAAGGACGGCGTCCGCGTCATGACGGACCAGGGCCTCAAGGAAGTGGGCACCTCCGTACAGCAGATCACGACCCTGATGAAGAACGACTGGGCCAAGGTCGTCTACCCCGGCGCCCCCAAGGCGTACAACGATCAGAAGCTCAAGGATGCCCAGATCTACGGGAAGCTGGGCAGGGTCAACGCCTTCGAGCTCCTGATGTCCGACACCTGGACCCAGACCTGGCCGACCTACGAGAACGAATGGCAGGCCAACACGATCAAGGCGATCGTCGGTCAGATCTCGATGGCGGATTACCGCGCCTACATCCTGAAGCTGCGCGCCATGCCGGAGTTCAAGAAGGCGTTCCAGGAGTTCGCGGCTCAGAAGAACGACAAGTTCCCGAACGGCTGAAGAGGCCGTACGAACGTGAGGGCCCCCGGGCATCTGTCCGGGGGTTTTTTTGTCCGCCGCGGCGCCGGTGACAGCGGGGCGCCCGCGCGGTGTTGAATCCGTCAATGCGTCGCCACGAAGGCGGCGCGACATAAACGGGGGTACCCATGTCCAGGCTCATCGTAACGCTCTGCGCCTTCGCAGTGGCTCTTGCGCCCGTGTGGGCTGAAAAGCCTCGCGAGCGGCACGGCGACGAAATGGATGTCGAGCGCGCGGATCTCGCGCTGCGGGAGATCAGCAGTCTGCTCGAGCCGCGCGAGTCCACCGCGCTCTCCGACCTCAAGGTGCGCGACGTGCGCGAGGTGCTCGCCGAGTCGTCGGTGCGGATGCAGGAGCTGCAGTTCATCGCCGACGTCAGGAAGGCGTCGTGGATCATGCCGGGAGCAGGCAACCTCAAAGCGGGCGACAAGGCGGGCGCGGGCTACCTCGCCGCCGGCATCCTGATCACGGCGGGCACGGTCGTCGGCGCCTACTTCGCGCTCCCGGCGGAGGTCAAGTTCGACCACCTGGACTACTTCGGCGACTCCTACCAGGAGATCGACACCGCGTGGAAGTCGCAGAGCTTCGTGGACGTCCTGCCTTCGCTCGGAATCCTCGCAGGCGGATTTGTGGCGCGGGCGATCCTCAGCCATTTCGCGTCGCAGAGCGCGGAGCGGGCGGCGATCCGAGGGGATCAAGGGCGGCCGCATCCACTTCGAGCCGTTTGCGGCAGCCGACCGGCTCGGACTCGGGGCGACCTGGCGGCAGTAGCGCCGCCGGAGCTCAGCGCCGCGGCCGCCAGCGCCGCCGCCTGGCTCGGACAGCCGGCCTGGGGCGTCGGTGCGGCGCTGCCGCGCGGCCTGCGGGGTCCTGGCGCAGCATGCGTGCCAGGATCCCGTAGAGCTCCGGGTGGCTGCGGGCGAGGCTCGCGGGCTCGAGAAAGAAGTGCTCGCCGGCCACCGCGAAGAGCTCCCCTTCGTCCTCGCCGGCGTACAAATCGAGGATGGTACCGCCGCGGTCGAGCAGCTTGAGGTGCTCCCTGGCGATCCGCGCCCACTCGCGGCCCGTCTCCGCATCCAGGAGAAGCGACGGGTAGCCGTCCACTTCGCCGTCCTCGCCGTCGATCGCGTGCAGGAACTCGTGGATCCCGACGTGCATGAGCCCGTGATGCGGACCGAAGCCTTCGATCAGCGCGGCGCGCGAGAGGATGATGGTCGAGGTCTGGCTCGGCGCCATTCCGAGCATGTCGCCGCGGCGCGCGCGCACCTCGTAGTCATCGTCGAAGCTTTCCGGATAGACGAGCACCTCCACGACGCTGCGGTAGGTCCACTCGGGCAGCCCGAACACCGGGATCACCGCGCTCGCTGCCACGAGCACGAGGGCGAGGTCGTCGGCGGGCACGTCGACCCCGGTGACCTTCTTCTCGGCGAGAAAGAGCGCAACCGCGCGGCGGAACCGCTCGCGGCCCGCCTCGTCCAGCCCGCGGTAGAAGGCCACGTGCTGCTGCAGCAGCGCCTCCCACGCCTCCGGGAACGGCGAGGAGGCGAGGCGCGCGCGGCGGGCGCGGCGGCGGGCGCCGGGCGCGTACACGGCGGCGAAACCGGCGAGCGCGAGCACCAGCGCGAGCGCCGCCCGCGGCAGCGGGTCCAGCGCGGCGCCTGCGAGCAGGCCCAGCACCGCCGCCGCGGCCGCTGCGCCGACAGCCGCGGCCGCCGCCCGCCTGTTGAGCGCCCGGATCCTGGCCTCCGAAAGAATCACGGATCAAAGGTAAATGAAGGCGCGGTGCGGAGCAACCGGTCCACCGCCGATCATCGGTATATGACGGCAAATGACGTGCGCCGGTGCGCCGGAGTCCTGGCGGGCGCGGTCTTGTGGGCGGCGGCAACGGCGCCGGCGTGCGCCCAGTCGCCCGCGGTGACGCGGCAGTACCTCGGCGTCGTGGGCGCGCACGGGAGCGTCGAGCTCACGTTGACGTTCGCAGGGGCCGCGGTGAACGGCTCATTGACGCAGGCGGACGGCGGCCCGGAGGCCCGGCTGGTCGGGCGCGCCGAGGGCGCGCGCGCAGAGCTGCGCGCCCTGGACGCCGCCGGACGCGAGACGGCGCGCCTTGCGTTCGAGCTGTCGCCCGACGGCCTCGCGCAAGGCGTGTGGAAGGGCGCAACGCAGAACAGGCAGCTTCCCTTCTTCGCGGAGGAGGTCGCCAACGACCTGCCCGGCTCGGAGGCCGTCAACGGCCACTACGTCCGCGAGGGCCAGGCATCGGGCGGCTCCCTCGACCTTCTGCTGCTCGATGCAGGCCGCGTCAAGGTGCAGGGCTATGCGTCGTGGGCCGGTGCGGGCGGCCGCGCCGCTTCGGGCGACGTTGCGGGGTACGCCGCCTGGGACGGGCGGGTCGTTCGCCTGCGGACGGGGTCTGCGGCCGAAGGCTGCGAGCTCACCGCGACACCGGTCGAGGGAGGGCTCGACGTCGCGACCTCCGGCCGCTGCCCCGGCGACTTCGCCGGCAGATACATGCGGCGCAGCTCGATGGTGCCGGACTGGGAAACCTTCCACTGGGCCGGCCCGTGATGAGGCGCCCGGCGCTGACGCCATCCATGGCTGCGCCGGGCCCGTGATGAGGCGTTGACACGCGGTCGCCGCGGATTCTATGGTGCGACGCATGTACAAGCCGCTGACCGAGGCGATTCTTCTCAAGCTGAGCGAGATCGTCGGCGAGGAAAACCTTCTCGTAAAGACCGACGCGATCGAGCCGTACTCGCACGACGAGGTCGCGGAGCTGCACCACGCGCCTGAGGCCGTGGCGCGCGTGACGAACACGGCCCAGGTCGCTGCCATCATGAAGCTCGCCCAGGCCGAGCGCTTTCCCGTCACTCCGCGCGGGGCGGGCCAGGGGCTGAGCGGCGGCGCGGTTCCGGCCGTGGGCGGGCTCGTGCTCTCGCTGGAGCGGATGAACCGTATCCTCGAGATCGACGCGGAAAACCTGGTCGCCACCGTCGAGCCGGGCGTCATCACCGGCAACCTGCACCGCGCCGTCGAGGAGCGGGGCCTCTTCTACCCGCCCGACCCCGCCAGCCTGGACTCCTGCTCGCTGGGCGGCAACATCGCCGAAAACTCAGGGGGGCCGCGCGCCGTCAAGTACGGCGTCACCAAGGACTACGTCGTCGGCCTCGAAGTCGTCCTGCCCGGCGGCGAAGTCGTCAACATGGGCGGCAAGGTCGTCAAGAACGTCACCGGCTACAGCCTGATCCAGCTCCTCCTCGGCTCCGAGGGCACGCTGGCGGTGATCACGAAGATCCTCCTTCGCCTGATTCCGCTGCCCAAGGAGCGGATCGACCTTCTCGTACCGTTCCCCGACATCCGGTCGGCCACGAAGTCCGTGTCGGAGATCATCGAGGCGAAGATCGTTCCCGTCGCCCTCGAGTTCATGGAGCGCGACAGCCTCCTCGCCTGCGAGAAGCTCCTCGAGCGCGAGGTCCCGTTCCGCGACTCCGCCGCTCACCTCCTGATCACCCTCGACGGCGCCGATCGGGCCTCCATGGAGGCCGACAGCGAGAAGATCGGCGAGATCGTCCTCAACAACGGCGCGCAGGACGTGCTGGTCGCGGACAACACGCCGACGCGGGAGCGCCTGTGGGACGCGCGGAAGAAGCTCATCGAGGCCGTCAAGAACCTGAGCCCGCAGAAGATCATGGAGACCATGGACGTGGTCGTCCCGCGGTCGGAGATCCCGGTGCTGCTCGACAGGGTCAAGGCGATCGCGAAGCAGGAGGCGCTCAACATCATCAGCTTCGGCCACGCGGGCGACGGCAACGTGCACGTCTGCATCGTCAAGGACATTGACGACGCGACCTGGCGCGCCAAGGTCCCGCACGCGGCCGACCTCATTTACAGGGCCTGCACGGAGCTCGGCGGCATGATCACGGCGGAGCACGGCGTGGGCCTGGTGCGAAAGCAGTACCTGCACCACAGTCTGGACCCGGTGCAGATCGCCCTGATGAAGCGCATCAAGGAGAGCTTCGACCCCGGCTACCTGCTGAACCCGGCCAAGATCTTCCCGTAGGCCCACCGCGCCTGCGCCGCGCCGGCTGCGCCGCGGCGCCCTTCGCCGACTACACGCGCACGCGCGAGGCCAGCGCGTAGTACAGCCGCCGCGGCACGACCCGCGCGGCCGCGAGCACGAGGCGGTTCAGCAGGCCAGGGACGCAGACCACCGTACCCCGCGCGAGGGCTGCCAGCGAAGCGTCCACGACGCGCTCGGCCGTCATCCAGAGCGCGGCGGCCACAGGGCCCCGGCCGCGTGGCGGCTCGCGATCGAGACCGAGGCGGCCGTGGAAATCGGTGCGCGTGAGCCCGGGGCAGAGCGCCTGCACCCTGATCCCGCGGTCCCGCAGGGCCATCGCGAGCGACTCCGAGAAGCTCACCAGAAAGGCCTTCGTCGCGCCGTAGACCACGGAGGTCGGCGACGTGAGAATGCCCGCCATCGAAGCGACGTTCACGATCCCGCCTCCGCGCGCGATTCGGGTCGCGGCCGCGCGGCACAGCCGCACCGTCGCTTCGTCGTGCACGCGCAGCATGGAGACCTGGTTCTCGACCGTGTCCTCGAGGAAGCCCGCGCCGCTGCCGTACCCGGCATTGTTGACCAGCAGGGCGAGGCGGCTCGAGCCGCGGATGCGTCCCTCGAGGGCCGCGAGGTGCGCGGGGTCCGCGAGGTCGCCGATGAGCACCTCGACCGCGACGCCGCGGCGGTCGCGGATCTCCGCGGCCACCCCTTGGATGACGTCGCGCCTGCGGCCGGTGATCAGCAGGTCGTGGCCCCGCGCGGCGAGGGCCCGCGCGAACGCGGCCCCGATCCCGCTGGTCGCGCCCGTCACGACGGCCAGCGGCCGCTCGGGTCTCATCCGCGGGCTTTCCAGGCGGGCAGCTTCGCCATCGCCGTCCGCGCCCGTTCGCGGGCGACGGCGGAATCGAGCGCCTGCGTGCGGGCGATAAAGCCCGTCATGCTCTCCAGCTTCTCCGCGTAGGACTGCATGGTCCCGTCGGGCCGCGCGCAATGCCGGCAGAAGTCCTTGGACGGGTCGCCCATCGCGAAATCCTCTTTGCGCGTCATCGGCATCCCGCAGGCGATGCAGGTCTTGCTCATTGCCGGCCTCCCGGCTTCAGTTCACCCCCGGGTGAGTCCCGCTGTCAAGGCTGCCGCCGCGCATGGCCGCAGGCGGCCGCGTAGACCGCCAGCACCTCCCGCACGCGGCTCTCGGCGAGCGCGCGCGGGTCGGCGGCGACGCGTCCTTCGCGCGCCAGCTCGTACTGGCGGCTCATGTGCTGGCTGAGCAGCGACAGCGGGAGAGGGGCCGCGCGCAGGTTCGCCTCGAGGCGGGCCACCGCCTCCCGGACCGCGGGGACGGGCCAGTAGTAGCGCGAGCGGTCGCTGAAGCTGAAAGCGCGCTTGAGCGCCTGCTCGCGCGGGCTGCCCGCGTAGTACTTGCGCCAGGCATCGGGCCGCTCGACCATCGCGCGGTCGAGCGCGGCGCGGAGGCCCGAAGGCGCCGGACCCGGACCAGCGCCCGGCCGCGCGGCCAGCAGCTCGCGCTCGATCGCCTCGAGGGCGAAGAGCGCCTCGCGCAGCGCGAAGGTGAGCCACGGGCCGACCTTGAGGATGCAGAAGTGGTCCTCGACCAGAGCGCGCAGGCCCGCGGGCGTCTGGTAATCGGTCGAATGCGCCTCGTAGACGATGCGCGGATGGCGCAGCACCGCCTCGCTCAGCGTCCGCGCCTCCTCGCGCCGGTAGTCGAAGACGGCGTCGTCGCCGTATTCGACGCCCGGCTGCACGACCACGGCGACGACGCGCTCCCACGCGCCGCCGAGGCCGCGGTCGAGGAACGCCGCGCGCGCGGCCTCGATCGTGCGGCCGGCGTCGGCGGCCGAGGTGACGCGCGGCGGCGCGTCGGCCGCCTGCGCGCCGCCCGGGGCCGGCACCTCCGTGCCGATCACGTACACCGGCGGCTCGCCTCGCGAGTCGCGGCCCGCGGCGGCCCAGGCGGCCTCGGCCGCCGCGCACAGCTCGGCGGCGCGCGCGGCGACGACCGCGTCGGCGAGGGGCGCGCCGCGTTCGCCCGCGTCGTCGCCGCAGCGCATGCTCGCGTCGAGGTGCAGCTTGCGGAAGCCGGCGGCCGCGTACGCGGCCACGAGGGCGCGCGCATGTTCCATGGCCTCGGCCGCGGGGCGGTCCTGCCAGCGATTGGGTCCGAGGTGGTCGCCGCCGAGCAGGAGCTGCTCCGGCGGGAAGCCCGCTTCGCGCGCGAGCGCGGCCGCGAAGCCGGCGAAATCCGCGGGCTTCATCCCGGTGTAGCCGCCGAACTGGTCGACCTGGTTGGACGTCGACTCGATCAGCACGAGCGAGCCGTCTTCCAGCGCCTGCCGCATGGCGGCCTGCAGGGCGACCGGGTGGGCGGTGCACAGCGAGGACACGCCCGCGGCGCGGCCGCGGCGGTTCGCCTCGAGGATGTCGCGAAAGCGCCTGAGCGGCCGGGTCATGGCTCGAGCATCACTTTGATAAAGGTCTCCCTGCCCCCGAGGATCATCGCGAACGCATCGGCGACCCGCTCCAGCGGGTAGCGGTGCGTGATCAGGCCCTCGGCCCGCACGCGGCCGCTCTCGAGCAGCCAGAGCCCCGTGGTCCACTCCGGGCCCGGAAAGGGCGCCGAGTAGCTCATCCACGATCCGACCACGCGGAGCTCCTTGCGCGTGATCCGCTCGAAGAGCGGCGCCTCGAAGCTCACGTCCTGCGGCGTCGTCCCCACCAGGAGCACCGTGCCGCCTCCCTTCGCGCAGGCGATCGCGTCCTTCTTTGCGGGGTTGCTGCCGGACGACTCGAACACGACGTCGGCGCCGCCTTCGGGGAGCGCCGCCGCCGCGTCGCGCAGGCTCCCTCGCGTCGGGTTGACGGTAGTGTCGGCGCCGAGGCTCCTCGCGGCCGCGAGCTTGGCCTCGACCACGTCGGAGACGATCACGGTGCGCGCCCCCATGGCCTTGAGCGCCTGCAGCGCCAGCAGGCCGATGGCCCCCGCGCCGGTGACGATCGCGCTCGCACCGAGAAGGTTGCCGAGGCGCAGGAGCGGGTGCAGGCACACGGTCACCGGCTCGATGAGCGCGCCGAGCTCAAAGGAGAGCCCCGGCGGAAGGGCGAGCACGTTGGACCGCGGCACCGCGACGTACTCCGCCATCGCGCCGTGGGCGCGGCTTCCGACAAAGCCGTAGTCGTCGCCGAGGGAGTACAGCCCGCGCTGGCTCCACGACGAGGCGGCGTTCGGCACGAGCGGCGCGGCCGTGACCCGCTCGCCAACCGCGAGCCCGCCCGCGTCCGATCCCGGGCCGAGCGCCGCCACTTCGCCGGCGAGCTCGTGGCCGAGGACGACGCTGTCCCAGCGGTCCGTGCGCTCGACGACGCGGTTGATGTCCGAGCCGCAGATGCCCACCGTGCGCACGCGGATCAGGACTTCCCCGGCGCGCGGCTCGGGCACCGGCAGCTCGACGCACTCCATGCGGCCGGCGCCGCGGCGGAGGGCAGCCTTCATCTTTGATTCCTTTCCTGCGTTTCGACAGGCAACGATCGAATCAGCCGGCCGGGATTCTGTCAACATGCGAGTGGCTACTAACCGCCTGAGCGCGCCAGGGCCGCGAGCCGGTCGTAAGTGTCGCGCATTCCGTCGTAGGCGCGGCAGAACGCGGAGTAGAGGCCGTCGTACCACGCGCGGCGCTCGGGGCGCGGGGCGATCTCCGACGCGACCGTCGCAGCGCGTTCCGCCGCCGCGGCAAGGTCCGCCTGCAGTCCCGCTCCGGCAGCCGCCATCAGCGCCGCGCCGAGCGGCGCGACGTCGCGGCCGCCGGGGATCTGCACCGTCCTGCCGGTGACGTCCGCAAAGATCGACGCCCAGACGCGGCTCCGGCTGCAGCCCCCGGTCAGGCGGAAGGACCCGATCGCGACGCCGCTCGCCTCGACGAGCTCGAGCACGCGGCGGGTGCCGAGGGCGTTGCCCTCCATGATCGCGCGCGCCACGGCAGCCCGCGACGTGGCCGGCTCGAGGCCGACGAACGCGCCGCGCGCCGCGCTGTTCCAGAGCGGCGCGCGCTGCCCCACCATGTACGGCAGGAAGATCAGCGGCTGCCGGTCGTAGGGCTCCGCATCGACCTCCGCGTCGAGCCGGGCGAAGTCCCCCTCGCCGAGCAGGTCGCGGAACCACTTGAGGCCCGCGCCGCCGTAGTCGACGCCGCCTGCCGCGATCCAGAGCCCGGGCACGGCGTGGTGATAGCAGTGCATCCCGGCCGGCGCGACGGGAGACGCGACGCAGGCGTTGGTGTTGGTGGCGGTGCCCGCGGAGACCCCGGCGCGGCCCGCGCGCGCGAGCCCCGTGCCCAGCACGGCGGCTACGTTGTCCATCGCACCCGCGATGACCGGCGTCCCCGCCGCGAGCCCCGTCTCCGCGGCCGCGGCCGCGGTCACCCGCCCCGCGATCTCCGTGCAGCCGAGGATGGGCGGCAGCTTCGACCGCTCGATGCCGCACCCTTCGACGAGCTCGCGCGACCAGCGGCCCGCGGCCAGCTCGCAGAGCTGGCTCAGCCCGCACTCCGACACGTCCATCGTCGGCTCGCCCGTGAGGCGCAGCACGAGAAAGCCATTGGCGTGGAGAAACCACGCGGCCCTCCGGTAGAGCTCGGGCTCGTGCGCCTTGATCCAGAGGACCTTGGGCCCGAAGTTCGAAGGGTCGCTTCGATTGCCCGCGATGCGGGCCAGCTCGGGGCCGAGGCGTTCGCGCATCATCGCGGCTTCGGCTTCGGCCCGCCTGTCGTACCAGAGCAGCCCCGGCCGCAGTGGTCTGCCTCCCGCGTCCACCGGAAGTGCCATGCTGGACATGGCGCCGATGCCGACGGCCGCGATCTCGGCGGGCCGGACCCCGGCCGCGGCGACCGCCTCGCGCGTCGAGCGGCAGAAGCCGCGCCACCAGTCCTCCGCGTCCTGCTCGGCCCAGCCCGGCGCCGGGTGCGCGGTCGGCGTGTCGACGCTCGCCGCGGCCGCAACTTCGAACGCAGCACCGAAGAGCACGGTGCGGCAGCCCGAGGTCCCGAGATCACATGCGAGGATGTAGTCCGCCATCGCCGGCCCGCGCGAGTCTACCGCGGCGTCGTCGCGTTGTATACTCTCCCCAGCATGAAGCGTCAGACCATCCTGGTAACGGGCAGCACGGACGGCATCGGGCTCGCGACGGCGATCGCGCTCGCAGGACAGGGCGCCCGGGTCGTCGTCCACGGGAGAAACAAGGTGAAGGCTGACGCAGCGAAGCGCCGCGTCGAAGCCGAGGTCCCCGGCGCGGCGGTCGAAGCGGCGAGCGGCGACCTCGCGTCGCTTGCCGAGGTGCGCGCGCTCGCCGCCGACGTGCTCGGCCGGTTCGGGCGGCTCGACGCGCTGGTCAACAACGCCGGGGTCGCGATGAAGCGGCGCGAGGAGAGCCGCGACGGGTTCGAGATGACGTTCGCCGTCAACCACCTGGCTCCCTTCCTTTTGACCAATCTCCTCCTGGCACGCCTCCGCGAGAGCGCCCCCGCCCGGATCGTCAACGTGAGCTCGATGGTGCACTCGGGCGCGCGGCTGGACTTCGACGACCTGCAGATGGCGCGCGGCTTCGACGGCTACGACGCCTACTGCCGCTCGAAGCTCGCGAACGTGCTCTTTACGTTTGCGCTCGCCCGCCGCCTCGACGGCACGCGGGTGACGGCCAATGCTCTGCACCCCGGCGTCATCGACACCAAGCTGCTGCACGTGAACTTTTCGGGGGGCGCGCCTGTCGCGCAGGGCGCGCTCACTTCGGTGCACCTGGCGCTCTCCCCCGCCGTCGCGGGCGTGAGCGGCCGCTACTTCGCGAACAGCCGGGAGGCCCCGAGCGGAGCGTCGACCCGCGACGAGGGGCTGCAGGAGCGGCTGTGGAAGGCGAGCGCCGGGCTCGCGGGCCTGGCGTAGCGCGGCCGGCCGCTGCCGCGGGGAGGAAGGGCGCGGATGAAGAGCCAGGTGTTTGCGACGATCGACGCGTACATCATGAGCCGGCCGCCGGGCGTTCGGGGCAGGCTGCGGGAGATCAGGCGGCTCGTGGCAAAGCTCGTCCCCGACGCCGTGGAAAAGGTCAGCTACCAGATGCCCACGTTCTATCTCAACGGGAATCTCGTCCATTTCGCGGCGCATGCCGGCCACATCGGGTTCTACCCGACGCCCAGCGGGATCGAGCGGTTCAAGGCGGAGCTTGCGAAGTACAAGAGCTCGAAGGGCGCGGTCCAGTTCCCGCTGGAGGAGCCTCTGCCCTTGGACCTGATCGCCAGGATCGTGCGGTTCCGCGCGGAAGAGAACAGGAGCAAGAAGAAGAAGTGAGCGCGCGGGCCGCCTCGCGCTGAGCGCGGCCTACGGAACCGCGTGGAACCGGCGGAGGGCTTGCCGTAGACTTGAGCGGGACGGCTCGAAAGGAGGAGACCCATGCGCGCGCGCAAGGCTCTCATCTGGATCGCGCCCGCTGCCATCCTCGCCGTGTTCGCGGCGACGCTCGTCATCGGGCTGCGCGGCCGCAGACAACGCGAGGCGCCTGCGTCCTGGCCCACGGAGGGCTGGCGCAGCGGCACGCCGGAGGAGCAGGGCTTCGATTCCGCGAAGCTCGCGCAGGCGCTGCTCGCGATGCGCGAGCGGAACATCGCCATCCACAGCCTGCTGATCATCCGCGGCGGCACCGTGGTGGTGGACGCGTACTTCTACCCCTACGACGGGAAGACCGTCCACGACCTGGCCTCCGTGACGAAGAGCGTTATGACCACGCTGATCGCGATCGCAGCCGGGCAGGGCAAGCTCGGGCTCGACCGGCCGATGGTCTCGTTCTTCCCCGAACGCGTCATCGCGAACCGCGACGCGTGGAAAGACGGCATCACTGTGCGGCATCTGGCCGGCATGTGCTCGGGCCTCGACTCGATGGGCTTCGAACGCGACGAGGGGACCCTCAAGGAGATGCAGGCGAGCCCGGACTACGTGCGGTTCGCGCTCGACCGCAAGGTGACCCGCAAGCCGGGCACCCGCTTCGTGTACGACAGCCCGGGGATGCATCTGCTTTCGGCCATCCTGCAGAAGGCGACGGGCACGACGGCGCTGGAGTTCGCCCGCCGCCATCTCTTCGAGCCGCTGGGCATTCACGACGTGTTGTGGTCCACGGACCCGCAGGGGTACAGCGACGGCTGGGGCGACCTCTACCTGCACCCGCGAGATGCGGCCAGGATCGGCTACCTGTGGCTGAACGGAGGACGGTGGGAAGGCAGGCAGCTCGTCTCCCGAGACTGGGTCAGGAGATCGGCCAGGACCCAGATCAAGACAGGTCGAGGCGACGACTACGGCTACGGCTGGTGGATCACGCCCGGGAACGGCGTCTACACCGCCGCGGGGCGGGGAGGGCAGTACGTCAAGGTAGTGCCGTTCCTCGACGGGATCGTGGTCACGACGGGAGGCGGGTTCGATTACGACGAGATCGATCCTCTCGTGACCAGCGCCCTGGTCGACCCGAAGAAGCCCCTGCCCGCAAACCGCGCGGCAGCCGCGACGCTCGCCGATGCGCTCGCCGCGATCAGGCAGCCTCCGCAGCCCCGGCCGGTTGCGCCTCTTCCCGAGACCGCACGGGCGGTCTCCGGCAAGACATTCGCGTTTCCCCCGAATCCCATGAACATCGAGCGGATGAGCGTCGAGTTCGACGGCTCCGCCGAGGCCCTCGTGCGCATCACGCTGGCCGGCGGCGGGCCCGAGTCCTGGCCGATGGGCCTCGACGGCGTGTACCGCATGTCGAAGGGCAAGTACGGCCTCCCCCAGGGGCTCCGCGGCTCCTGGGTCGATGCGAGCACGTTCGCTTTCGAGTATGACAACATAGCCAACAACGATCACACGATGGTCCGCCTGAGGTTCGATGGGGCCCGCGTGACGTTGGAAGGCCGCGAGACGGCTCACGAGCTCGGCGCGAGCTTCGAGGGAAGGCTGGCCGCCCCGTAGGGCGTCGCGTCCGGGAGTTGCGTTCCGGAGGAAGAGATGGCCGAAGTCTGGACCATGGGCGAGATGCTGGTCGAGATCATGCGCCCGCGCGCCGGCATGCCGCTGCACGCCGCCGGCGAGTTCCTCGGCCCGTTCCCGAGCGGCGCGCCCGCGATCTTCATCGACACCGTGGCGAGGCTCGGTCACTCCGCGGGGATCGTCGGCGGGGTGGGGCGCGACGACTTCGGCCGCTGCCTGCTCGATCGCCTGCGCGCCGATGGTGTGGACACTCGCTTCGTGCTGGAGGCGGAGAGCGGCTCCACGGCCGTGGCCTTCGTCACGTACTTCGCTGACGGGTCGCGCCGCTTCATCTTTCACATAGACGGGACGCCCGCCGTGGCGGCTCGCGTGCCGGAGTCGTGGACGGACGGGCGCCTCCCGGCCGACGCCTCGGGCCGCACGCCGCGGTGGTTCCACGTGATGGGCTGCTCGCTGATGGCCGGGGAATCGCTGCGGCGCGAGATCGTCCGCGCCGCCGGGATCTTCCACTCGGCCGGCGCGCGGATCAGCTTCGACCCGAACATCCGCACCGAGCTTCTCGGCGGCCGGGACATCCGCGACGGTGGTCGGCCCGATCCTCGAGCGGACCGCGGTCCTGCTGCCCGGCGAGGCCGAGCTGCGCGCACTGAGCGGGCGGGAGGACGTCGATGACGGCGCGCGCTCTCTCTTCGAGAGCGAGGCCCTCGAGCTGATCGTGCTCAAGCGAGGCAGGCGCGGAGCGACCGTGTATACGCGCGACGGCTCGCTCGATGCGCCCGCGTACGCCGTGGAAGAGGTGGACCCCACCGGTGCCGGCGACTGCTTCGACGCCGGCTTCCTCTGCGGGCTGCTCGAGGGGCTGCCGCACGCGGAATGCGCGCGGGTGGCGGCCGCAGCGGGAGCGCTCAACGCCGCCGCCTTCGGGCCGATGGAGGGAGCGATCAGCCGGCAGAGCGTGCGGCGCCTCGCGGAGGGGCAGCCGCCCGCCGGCTGAACGGCAGGTACGCCGCGAGGGCCGCGAGCAGCCCCAGGGCCGCCCACCGATACATCGCGAAGGGGCCGCCGGCCTGGTACAGCAGGCCGCCGAGCCCGGCGCCGGCGGCCGCGGCCACGCCAAAGATGACCCCGCCGACGAGGGCCTGCGCCGTGGCCCCGAGGCCCGCCGGCGCCATTCTGTGGGCGAACGAGACGGCGGCGACCCACGTGGCGGAGAACGAGAGCCCGTGCAGGAGCTGCACGACGAGGACGAGCGCCGGGGTGCGGACGACCGAGTAGGCCGCGAGGCGAAGGACCGTAGCGGCGGTGGCCAGCAGCAGGAGCCCGCGCGGGCCGAGGCGCGCGAGCATGCGCTCGGAGAGCACGAACACGGCGAGCTCGCTCACGGTGGCGACGGTCAGCGAAATGCCCATCAACGCGCTGCCCGCGCCGAGGTCGCTCAGGTAGAGAAAGAGATAGCTGTGCACCGTCGCGAGGCCCGCCCCGACCGCCATGAGCAGCAGCAGGAACGAGATCCACCCCGGCCGGGAGAGGAGCTGCCGCAGCGCCGTTCCGTAGCCCGGCCCCCGCTCGCGCGGCGTGACCGGCATCGCGAGGGCGAGGGCGAAACAGACGCCCATGAGCGCCAGGTAGGAGCCGAACGCGGCCCGCAGGCCCCAGCGCTGGCTCAGCACGCCGACGATGGGAGCGCACGCGCCCCAGCCGATGGCTCCCCAGACCCGGATGCGGCCGTAGCGGCCCGCGGAGCTGCCCGAGCCGCGCGAGCACCGTGTCGTCCGCGAGCGGGATGATCGGGGCGAGGAAGAACGCATAGCCGGTCACCGCGATCATCAGCGCGGCGAAGCGGCTCGACAGCCCCACCGCCGCCGAGCAGGCCATGGCCCCGAGGATCGTGAGCGCTCAGCACGCGGCCGTGGCTGCGGGTCGCGTCGGCGACGCCGCTCCACAGGGTCGCCGGCGATCAGGGTCACCAGCGGCGGGACCGCGGCGAGGAGTGCCGATCATGCCTTCGGGCAGGCCCGCCGCGCGGTAGTGGAGCACGAGGTTCGGCGCGAGCGCGGCGCCCGCGGCGTAGTAGAAGAAGTAGAAGAGGCGGAAGGCTCCCAGCGGGCGCTCCGCTTGACCGCCGTCGTGCGCGCCGCTCACTGAGCCGTGTACCCGCCGTCGATCAGCAGCACCTCGCCGTGAATCATGGAAGCCGCGTCCGAGGCGAGAAACAGGACCGCGTCCGCGATGTTGGAGGGGTAGGCGAACCGGCCGAGGGGGATCTTCGCCTTCATCGGGTCGCCCTTGGCCGGGTCGCCCCACACCTGCTCGCCCATCGGCGTGAGCACCACGGTCGGCGCCACGGCGTTGACCCGCACGTTGTGCGGGCCGAGCTCGATGGCCATCACCTTGGTGAGCCCGTTCAGGCCGAACTTGCTCGCGCAGTAGGCCGCGTGCTCGGCGCAGCCCGATCACGCCGGCCTGGCTGGAGACGTTGACGATCGCGCCGCTGCGGTGGCGCACCATCCCGGCGGCGACGACCTTGCTCACGAGCGCCGGCGCGGTCAGGTTCACCGCGAGGACCGTGTCCCAGTGGTCCGGCTCGAGGTAGAGCAGAGGCTCCGTGATCGCGGTCCCCGCGTTGTTCACGAGGATGTCGATCGGGTCCATCGCCTTCGCGAAGTACTCCGCCATCGCGAGGGTCTCCCCGCGCGAGCGCAGGTCGGCCGCGCGTCGTCCAGCAGCGGCGCCCGAGCGCGCGGATCTCGGCCTCGAGCGTCCGCAGCTCCGCCTCGTCGCGGCCCGTCACGCCCACATCGCACCCCGCGCGGGCGAGCCTTAGGGCCACCTCGCGCCCGATCCCCTTGGTGGCGCCCGTCACCAGCGCCCTGCGGCCGGCCAGGCTCACCGTCATCTCAGCCATGGCCGGGAGTGTACGCTCGCCGGGGCGCGCGGGCAACCCTGAGGACCCTGAGGGCTTGGCCTTGACTCGCCCGAAGGGGCGGGCCTATAAGATTCCATCCCCCCTGTGAGTACCTGGAAGCAAAAAGCCAAAGAGCTCATGAAGAAGGCGCCCGCGAGGCTGCGCCCGTACTTCATGGCGCCCGGCCCGAGGGACGCTGGGACGCCCACGGCCCCGGCCACCACCCTAGCGCGCAACCTCCACCTCACTGTCATGCACGGGCTCTTCAACAGCGCCTCGCTGAACATGGCGGGCCCGTTTGCAGCCATCTTCGCCATGAAGATCGGCGCCACCAAGATGCACGTGGCGTTCCTGACCTCTGCGCCCGCGATCGTGAGCCTGCTGGCCATGATCCCCGGCGCGCTGACCATCGACCGCTCGGACCGCAAGAAGGAGCTCACGTGGCGCTACATGCTCGGCCACCGGCTCTTCTATCTGCTGCTGGCCTGCGTGCCGTTCTTCCATGGCCCCGCGCAGCCCACCGCGTTCGTCATACTGCTGGCGTTGATGAACCTCCCCGGGGCCATCAGCAACGTCGCATGGCAGGCTTTCATATCGCGCGTCGTGCCCCCCGAGCGGCGAGCCGAAACGTTCGCGGCCCGCAACCGGGTCATGAGCCTGGTCGGCACCGTGATCACGGTGGCGGTGGGCGTGTTCCTCGACCACACCGTGTTTCCCCTTGGCTACCAGATCGCGTTTGTCGGCGCGTTTGCCGTGGCGGTTGTGGAGCTGGTCGTCTTCAAGCGGATCAGCGACACGGATGCGGTCGCCAACGGCCTGCCAGTGCCCAAGTCGCCGGCAAGCCCGCCCCTGGGCGCGCCCTTCCCACCGCTGAGCTCGGCGCCGCGCATCCCGCTGCTGGCGTTCTGGTCCCACACCGTGCGCTACGGACGGCGCGCCTCCGACCGTATCCGGGAGGTCCTCGACGAGCGCCGATTCGTGCGCTACACCGCGGTGTCCGTCTTCTACTACCTGGCCCTGCAAATCCCCTGGCCGCTGTTCTCCTGGTACCAGGTGAGGGTGCTGCACGCGAACAACATGTGGGTGAGCCTGCTCGCGCTCATGAACACGGGAGGCGCCCTGGTCGGCTACGGCTTCTGGACGCGGATGATCAAGCGCTGGGGCAACCTCCGGGCCCTGTTCATCTCCACGCTGCCGACCTTCTTCACCTCCCTCATCTACGTGTTCTCCAAAGAGCTGTACACAATCGCGATCTCGAATCTCCTGGTCGGCGCGATCTTCGCCGGGGTCAACATCGCGCTGTTCAACTCGCTGCTCGACGTGGTCCCGGAGCGGCACAGGACCTCTTACATCGCGTACTTCAACACGGCGGTCACGGTGTCCTCGATCATCGCTCCGCTGCTGGGCGTGGCGCTGCTCGGCTGGATGGGGTTCCAGGAGGCGTTCCTGGTCACCGCTGTGATCCGCCTGGCGGCGAGCCTCGCCTACGGGGTCCTGTGCCGGGTCGAGGCTCGCGAAACCCGCATCCGTGTCACGATAACGCCGTAACGGTGCGCGCGGATGCGGCGGGTGTGCCCGGATGCGAGGAGGACAAGGTGTACGATCTGTTGCTCAAGGGCGGCCGCGTCCTCGACCCCGGACAGGGCCTCGACGGACCCCTCGACGTCGCGGTCGCCGCGGGGCGCATCGCGGCCCTCGAGGCCGGAATCCCGGATCGCGAGGCGAAGCGGGTCATCGACGTCCGCGGAAAGCTGGTGACGCCGGGCCTCATCGACATGCACGCTCACGTGGCCGCGGGCCTCGGCGTGCCCGGGCTCACGGAGGCCCACGTGGAGCCGGACGCGGCAGGGGTGCTCGCGGGCGTGACCACGGTCGTGGACGGCGGCAGCACCGGGGCCAACACGCTCGGCGTGCTGCTCCGCGCGATCCCGCGCGCCCGCACGCGGACGCTCGCCTACCTCCACATCTGCCGCACGGGCCAGGTGCTCCTGCCGGAGCTGTACGACCGCGTCACGGTCGACGCGGAGGCCGCGGCGGAGACGATCGCGGCCCGGCGCAGCTGCCTGCTGGGCGTAAAGCTCCGCCTGGTGAGCCCCGGCGTGCACGCTATGGGGCTGGACCTGGTCGCGCGCCTCGGTCCGGGCCGCGCGGGAATCCGGCACCGCCCTCATGGTGCACATCGGCGACACGACGATGCCGCCGAGCCCCGAGCCGGCCGAGCGGGTGACGCGGCAGATGCTCGACCTGATGGCGCCCGGCGACATCGTCACGCACATCTACACGGCCAACCCGGGGGACATGCTCGACGAGCAGGGGAGGGTGCTGCCGGAGCTGCGTGCCGCGCGCGAGCGAGGCATCGTCTTCGATGCGGCGCACGGGCGTCGCAACCTGAGCTTCGAGACGGCGCGCCGCCTGCACGATCAGGGCATCGTCACCGACGTGATCAGCTCGGACCTCACGGTCGGCGGCCGAGGCGACATCGTCTACAGCCTGACCGAGTGCATGTCCAAGTTCCTGATGCTCGGCATGAGCCTCCCGGACGTGATCGAGAGGACGACGGCGGGACCTGCGCGCGTGATGGGGATGTCGTCGAGCCTCGGCGCGCTCGCGCCCGGCCGGGATGCCGACATCTCGGTGCTCGAGCTCGTCGAAGGCGAGTGGCTCTTTGCCGACTCCTTTGGCCGCAAGGAGAAAGGCGATCGGGCGATCGTGCCGGCGCTCGCGGTGAGCGCCGGCCACCCGATCGCGCCTGCCTGGGGCCCGCACCCGTGGGGGTGGCTCCCCGAGAGCCCGGCGCGGTAGCGCCGGGGAGCCCGCCGCCAGGCAGGGCGCGAAGTAGCGCCGCGCCCGGCTACTCCCAGGAGAACCCCGCCCCGCGGGGCAGCTTTGCGCACCCGTCGACGAGCTCGAGCCGCGAGCCCGATTCGATCATGCCTGTCTCGAGGTAGAAGGCGTTGGGCAGCGAGGCCATGATCGAAAGCTGAACCGGCCCGCCGCCGTGCGAGGCGTAAGGCCTGCGGAAGGCGTCGGCCAGCATGCCGATCTCCAGCAGCGCCGTGGGGCCGCCGCCGCGCCGCAGGTCCGGCTGCACGATGTCCACCGCGTCGCGGCGGAGGAAGCGCGCAAAGTCGGCGGGCGTGTACAGGTTCTCGCCCGTCGCGACCGGGATGTCGAGCCCGGCGGCCAGCGCCGCGTAGCCGTCGATGTCGTCGGCCGGCAGCGGCTCCTCCCACCAGAAGATCCCCAGCTCCTGGAACGCGCGGCCGCGCCGGAGAGCCTCCGAGACCGTCAGCACCTGGTTCGCGTCGACCATCATGCGGACGTCCGGACCGACCGCCTCCCGCACGATCGTCGATGCGGTGGAGGTCCTGCGCGAGCGTCGGGTACCCGACCTTGATCTTGACGCCGCGGAAGCCCTGCGACACCGCTTTGGCGCAGATCTTCTGCACCTCGTCGTCGCCGTAGTTGAGCCAGCCCACCATCGCGTACGCGGGCACCGTCTCCCGGCACGCGCCCCACATCTGCCAGCACGGGACGCCGCGCGCGCGGCCGAGGCAGTCCCAGAGGGCCGTGTCGAGCGCCGCGATCCCGAACATCGTGAGCCCGAAAGAGCCGTGGTACTCGGTCTCGCGGAGCATCGCCGCGTGCGTGCGGCGCACGAACGCGGGGTCCGTGCCGAGCACGAGCGGCTTGAGCTCGTTCTCGATGAGGGCGGCGAGCGCGCGCGGAGCCCCCGCGACCCGGCCGAACGAGGAGTCGCCGTGCCCCTCGATGCCGTCGTCCGTGCGCACCGTGACCTCGACGTCCCCGGGAGCGTCGAGCACCTGCAGGGCGTCCGAGACCGCGCCGCTGCGTCCTCTTGCGCTCGCGCGGCGTGACGATGATGTCGGTGACCTTCACTGTCCTTCTCCTACTTCCCGAAGACCTCGAGGGCGCCGGCGATGAACTGGTCCATGTCCTTGGGCGTGCGCGAGGTCGCGATGTTGCCGTCGACCACGAGCGGCCGGTCCATGTAGATCGCGCCCGCGTTGGCCAGGTCGATCCCGATGCTCGGCACGCAGGTCATCGCCTTGCCCTTGACGACGCCGGCGCTGATCATGATCATCGGGCCGTGGCAGATCGCGGCGATGGGCTTCTTCTGGCAGAAGACGTCCTGCACGAAGCTCACGACCTTCGGGTAGCCGCGGAGCTTTTCCGGCGACCCCCCGCCCGCGAGCAGCAGCCCGTCAAAGTCCGCCGCGTTCGCCTCGTCGATCGTCATGGCGATCTGCTGCCTGTCTTTGACGGGGGGCTTCATGCTGTCGGGAAGCCGTCCCGTCACGTGGTCGAGCACGCCTTCCTTCTTCTGCCTCTCCTCGACGCCGATGACGACCACTTTCGCTCCCGCCTTCTCCAGTGCCTTCTGCGGGTCGGTGAGCTCCGTGTTGTGGAACGTGTCCGTGATGATGGCGGCGATCTTCTTTCCCTTGACCATGCTGTCCTCCTTGGCTGGCGCGATGGTAGCACGCGATGGGCGGGCTGTGTACAGTGAGAATGCGGCGCCGCCGGAGGCGCCCCGGGCGGCTGAGGTGACGCTGCGGATGGGCTATTGTGTTGTATAGACGGGAGGAACAATGAAACGGATCCTGATTGCCGGCGTTCTCTTGCTGATGCTGGCGAGCCTGAGCGGGTGCATCCTGCTTGTGGGTGATTGGACCAAGGACGTCACTTACCTCGTCGACCTCAACGCGTCTTTCGCGCAGGTGAAGATCACCTACACGAATGAGAATGGCGACACCGTGATCGTGACGCAGACCGGCAATTTCCAGACCACGTTCCCGGTGACTGTAAGCAAGAGCCAGCCCTTCCTCGCCTTCGTCCAGGCCCAGGTCACGATCCCGGACCCGCTGTTCCTGACGGATCTCCAGGTGGCGATCGAAGTCGACGGCAGGCAAAAGGCCTATAACGAGCAGCTGGCCGTCTCCCCGACAACTTCGGCCAGCTTCCTGGTGGAACCGACGAACTGAGGGCGCGGCACGGGGCTCTCAGGCGCGGCCGCGCTCGGCCAGAAAGCCTTTGAGGAAACGCGCGGTGTGCGAGCCCTTGCGCGCCCGCGCCACCTCCTCGGGCGTGCCCTCGGCCACGACGCGGCCGCCCGCGTCGCCGCCCTCGGGTCCGAGGTCGATGATCCAGTCCGCCTCGGCGATCACGTCGAGGTTGTGCTCGATGATCACGACCGTGTTGCCCGCGTCCACGAGCCGGTGCAGCACCCGGATCAGGCGCTCGACGTCCGCCATGTGCAGCCCGATCGTCGGCTCGTCGAGCACGTAGAGGCAGGCGCCGCGTGCCGCCGCCGTTGCGCCCCGCCCGGCGCCCCGTCCCCGCGGCGCCGCGCTCCCCGGCCGCGCCTTGGCCAGCTCCGTGACCAGCTTGATCCGCTGCGCCTCGCCCGCCGCTCAGCGTCGGGCTCTGCTGGCCCGAGCGAGAGGTAGCCGAGGCCGACGTCCCGCAGCAGCTTGAGGCTGTGGTGGATCCTCGGATGGAAGCTGAAGAAGTCCGCCGCCTCGTCGACGCTCATCGCAAGCACGTCGGCGATGGTGCGGTCGCGGAAGCGGATCGCCAGCGTCTCCTCGTTGAAGCGCCGTCCCGCCGCACGCCTCGCAGACGCACGCGTCACGTCGGGGAGGAAGCTCATCTCGATGCGCTTGAGCCCCTGCCCCTCGCACTCCTCGCAGCGGCCGCCGCTCACGTTGAAGGAGAAGCGGCTCGCCGTGTAGCCGCGCATCTTCGCGTCGGGCGACCTCGGCGAACAGCCGGCGCACGTCGTCCCAGAAGCCGACGTAGGTGGCGGGGCAGGAGCGCGGCGTCTTTCCGATCGGCGTCTGGTCGACCTCGAGCGCGCGGCCGAGCGCCTCCCAGCCCTCGAGGGCGTCGCAGCCATGGGGCGGCTCCGCGGCGCGGGGGCTCCGGTGCCGCGCCGGCGCCGTGACAGCGCGGCCTTGAGGTTCTCGTACAGCACCTCGCGCACGAGCGTGCTCTTGCCGCTGCCGCTGACCCCGGTCACGCACACCAGGCGGCCGAGGGGGATGGCGACGTCGAGAGCCTTGAGGTTGTGCAGCTTCGCGCCCGCGGAGCCGCAGGCTGCGCTCGGCCGCGCCGCGGCGCGCGGGTCCGCGCAGCGGGTGCCGCAGCGGGTCGGACAGGAACGGCGCCGTCTGCGAGCTGCGCGCGGTCCGCGGCGCCAGCAGCCGGCTCACCGGCCCGGCGAACACGAGGCGGCCGCCGCCGGCGCCGCCGCCGGGGCCCAGGTCGATCACGTGCTCGGCCTCGCGGATGGTCTCCTCGTCGTGCTCGACCACGACGACCGTGTTGCCCTTGTCCTTGAGCCTGCGCAGCGTGTCGAGCAGCATGCGGTTGTCGCGGGCGTGCAGCCCGATCGTCGGCTCGTCGAGGATGTAGCAGACCCCGCGCAGGTTCGAGCCGAGCTGCGAGGCGAGCCGGATGCGCTGCGCCTCGCCCCCGCTCAGGCTGGGCGCGGCGCGGTCGAGCGAGAGGTAGGGGAGCCCCACCTCGCGAGAGGAACTCGAGGCGCGAGCGGAGCTCGGCCACGATGTCGCGCGCGATCTCGGCCTCGCGGCCCGCGAGGGCCAGCGCGTCGAGGAACGCGCGCGCCTGCTCGACCGAGAGCGCGGTGAGCTTCGAGATGTTGCGGCCATGGAACGTCACCGCGAGCGCCTCGGGCCGGAGGCGCTCGCCGGCGCAGGCGGGGCAGGGCCGCTCGTCGCCCTCCCACCACTGGTTCCACCAGATCTCCTCGCCGGTCTGCTCGGCGTCGAAGCCGCGCATCTGCGAGCCCGGTCCCGTAGCAGGTCGGGCACCACCCGTGCTTCGAGTTGAAGGAGAAGAGCCTCGGGTCGAGCTCCTCGAAGCTGCGGCCGCAGCTCGGGCAGGCGCGCTTCGTGGAGAAGACCACGGGCGCCGCCGCGGCCCCTTTCGCCGCGCGCGCGGCGGCGCGCCGCCGCTGCCCTTCACCTTGCCCTCCTCGACGAGGACGTAGACGACGCCCTTGCCGAGGTCGAGCGCGAGGTCGACCGCCTCGCGCGAGCTCCCTCGCGCCGCCGCGCGACACCGCGAGCGTCGGCCACGGGAAGCTCGATGTTGTGCTCGATGTAGCGGTCCAGGCGGGGCCAGCGGCTCGGTGGGCTGGAGCCGCCCGTCGACCCGCAGGTGCGCGAAGCCGCGGCCCGCGGCCCAGCGCGCGAGGTCCGTGTAGTAGCCCTTGCGCGCGACGACGAGGGGCGCGAGCAGGGTGACCGTGCGTCCCGCGTAGCGCTCGAGGATGCGGGAGAGGATCGCCTCGCGGCTCTGCGGCTCGATCGGGACGCTGGCAGTCCGGGCAGTGCTGCGTGCCGAGCTTGACGAAGAGCAGTCGGAGGAAATGGTAGATCTCGGTCACGGTCGCGACCGTGCTCTTGCGGCCGCCGCGGCTCGTGCGCTGCTCGATGGCCACCGTCGGCGGAACGCCGAGGATGCCGTCGACGTCGGGCCGCGAGGCGGGCTGCACGAACTGCCGCGCGTAGGCGTTCAGCGACTCGAGGTAGCGGCGCTGGCCTTCGGCGAAGAGGATGTCGAAGGCGAGCGTGCTCTTCCCGCTGCCGCTCACGCCGGTGATCACGGTGAAGGTGTCGCGCGGGATGCGCACGTCGATGTTCTTGAGGTTGTGCTCGCGGGCGTGGCGGATCACGATCGAGTGGTCGTGCTCGCGCGCGCGCGCCGCGGCCCGGGCCGCCGCCTCGGGCGGCGCGCCAGTCGCCGCTGCCGCGCCGGCCGGCCGGCCGCCGCAGCCGCGCCGCCGGGCGACGCGAGCGCGGCAGCGTACCGGCGCAGCGCCTCGCCGGTGTGGCTCGCCTGCGACCGCGGCGACCTCGCGCGGCGTGCCGGCGCACACGACCGCGCCGCCGGCATCGCCGCCCTCAGGGCCGAGGTCGACGACCCAGTCCGCGGCCGCGATCACGTCGAGGTTGTGCTCGATGACGACGACCGAGTGCCCCGCGCCGGATCAGCTCCCGCAGCGCGCCGAGCAGGGTGGCGATGTCGTCGAAGTGGAGCCCGGTGGTCGGCTCGTCGAAGAGGAAGAGCGTGCCGCGGTCGGTCCTGGCCGCGCCGCCGCGGCCGGCCCTGCGGATCGAGGCCTCGGCGAGAAAGCCGGCAAGCTTCAGGCGCTGCGCTTCGCCGCCGCTCAGGCTGGTCGCGGGCTGGCCGAGCGTGAGGTAGTCGAGGCCGACGGCGCGCAGGGGCTCGAGCGCGGCGACGATCCTCGGCTCGGCCGCGAAGAACGCGCACGCCTCGGCCACGGTCATGTCGAGCACGTCGGCGATCGACGCGGCGCGCGCGGCGCGCTTCGCTGCCGCAGCCCGGCGGCGTCCGGCGCCAGCGAGCTTGCACGTCGAGCACGTCGGGGCGGTAGCGGCGGCCGTCGCAGTCGGGGCAGCGCAGGTAGACGTCGCTCAGGAACTGCATCTCCAGGTGCTCGAACCCGTTGCCGCCGCAGGTCGGGCAGCGGCCGTCGCCCGTGTTGAAGGAGAACGTGCCGGCCGTGTACCCGCGCTCGCGCGCCAGCGGCTCCGCGGCGAAGAGCTTGCGGATCTCGTCGAACGCGCCCACGTAGCTGGCCGCGTTGGACCGCGTGGTGCGCCCGATCGGCGACTGGTCGACGAGGACGACGTCCTCGCACGAGGTCTGCGCCGCGCAGCTCGCGGTGCGCGCCGGGCTGCTCGACCGGGCGGTGCTTGAGCTTTCGGAGGCCGTTGTAGAGGACGTCCTGGATCAGCGTCGACTTGCCGGAGCCGCTGACCCCCGAGATGCAGACCAGGCGCGTGCAGCGGGATGCGCACGTCGACGTCCGCGCAGGTTGTGCTCGCGCGCGCCGACGATCTCCAGCGCCTCGCCGCCGCGCGCCTGCCCGGACCCGCCGGCGCCGCCGCCCTCGCCCTCGTCCGCGCGGCCCGTGCCGACGCGCCTGCGGCCCGCGAGGTAGTCCGCGGTGAGCGACCCTTTCGCGCGCAGCAGCGCCCGGTGGTCGCCGAGGAACACGATCTCGCCGCCGCGCTCGCCCGGGCCGGGCCCCATGTCGAGCACGAGGTCCGCCGCGCGGATCACCTCGGGGTCGTGCTCGACCACGAGGAGCGTGTTGCCCGCGTCGCGCAGCCGGTGCAGCACGCCGATCAGCCGGCGGATGTCGCGCGAGTGCAGCCCGATGCTCGGCTCGTCGAGCACGAACAGAGCGTTCACGAGCGAGGTGCCGAGCGCGGTCGTCAGGTTGATGCGCTGCACCTCGCCGCCGCTCAGGGTGCGCGACTGCCGGTCGAGGGTGAGGTAGCCGAGGCCGACGTCGACGAGATACGCGAGCCGCGTGCGGATCTCGCCGAGCAGCACGGCCGTTGCCTCGTCGAGCGGCGCGGGCAGCTCGAGCGATCCGAAGAGCTCCGCGCACCGGTCGATCGGCAGCAGCATCACGTCGTGGATCGAAAGGCCCTGCCCCGGCCCCAGCCGCCACAGCAGGGCCTCGGGCTTGAGCCGCGCCCCGCCGCAGGTCGGGCAGGAGCTGGTAGGCCCGGTACTTGCGAGAGCAGCACGCGGATGTGCATCTTGTAGCTCTTCGTCTCGAGCCACTCGAAGAAGCGGCGCACCCCGTACCACTTTCCGTCCTCGTAGCGGCCCTCGCCGTCGAGCACCCACTTCCTGTGCGCCTCGCTCAGCTTCGCGCCAGGGAACGTCGGTCGGCACTCCGCCTGCGGCGCGCGAAGCTCATCAGGTCGTCCTGGCACTCGCCGTAGCTCTCGGTCTGCCACGGGCGGATCGCGCCCTCCGCGAGCGTCCTGGTCGGGTCGGGGACGACGAGGCCGTAGTCGATGCCGATCGTGCGGCCGAAGCCCCGGCAGGTCTCGCAGGCGCCGATCGGCGAGTTGAAGGAGAAGAGGTTCGGGCACCGGGTCGCGGTAGTGGATGTCGCAGTCCGGGCAGTGCAGGTCGGCGGAGAAGCGGAGCGGCGCGCCGGCTCCGCCCCGTCGGCCGGGTACACGTTGACCCTGCCGGCCCCGTGCGCGAGCGCGGCCTCGAGGTCCTCGACGATCCGCGACCGGCTTTCCCGGTCGACGACCACGCGGTCCTGGGCGACCTCCAGGAGCGATCCGGACCGGGAATGGATGCGCCGGTAGCCCTGGGCCGCGAGAAAGCCCAGCACCTCCTCCTCGGTGAAGTTCTCGGGGACGCGCACCGGGAACGTGATGACGGCGCGCTGCGCCGGCGAGGGCGGACTCGATCGAGCGGAAGATGCTGTCCGGGTTGTCGCGCTGCACGGCGCGGCCGCAGCGGCCGCAGACCAGGCGGGCGGCGCGGGCGTAGAGCAGCTTGAGGTGGTCGTTGAGCTCGGTCATCGTGCCGACCGTGGAGCGCGACGTGCGCACGGGGTTGGTCTGGTCGATCGCGATCGCCGGGGGGATGCCGTCGATGCGGTCGACCTTCGGCTTGTCCATGCGGTCGAGGAACTGGCGCGTGTACGCGGAAAAGGTCTCGACGTAGCGGCGCTGGCCCTCGGAGTAGATCGTGTCGAAGGCGAGCGAGGACTTGCCGCTGCCGCTCACGCCCGTGACGACGATGAGCTTGCCGAGCGGAAGGCGCAGGTCGAAGCCCTTCAGGTTGTTCTGGCGGGCGCCTTCGACGACGATGAACTGGTCGCGGGAGCCTGCCCGGACCGCCGCCCGGGCTGCTCCCCGGACCACGCCCCGGGCTGCGGCTGGCGCTCGGAGCGCTCGTTTCCTGGGTGTTGGGGTGCGGACGCGCTCGGCGGGGCTCATCGGAGACATCGATCAAGATACGGCGCGGCGCGAAGGCAGGTCAATCGACCGCCGGCAGGGCTCGGCGGGTCGGGCCCTGAGTCGCGTCGCGCCGTCCGCAGGGGGAGGAGTTGCGCGGTGCCGAGGAAGAGAGGAGGAGCCGGACCTTAGCCCGTGCGGCCGGTCCTGACGGTGCTCACCACCTCCGCCCCTTCGGCAAGGTCGCGGGCGATCTTTTCGATCGCCTCTTTGTCCTTGTCCGAGTTCGCGCGGCCCGTGAGCTCGATCACGCGCTTGCCGAAGCCGAAGAGCCCGCCAGTCTTGACGTTCACGGAAATGTAGTTGCCGGGCTTGATCTCGCTGGAGGCCTTGATCGCGTCATAGATCTTGGTCTTGAGCCTGTCGGAGCTGGTTGCCATTGCGTCTCCTCTGCACCGGACAAAGCTGCCTGCCTGCATCAGGTCCGGCTGCGCGCATTTCTACACCCGGTAGCCGGGGCGAGTCAAATCTGCGGGCGATCCGCTCCGATCCGCCGCCGGGATACCCCTGCGGTCCGCCGCGTCCGTATATTGCTGGTAATCACATTGAGTCGACTCCGGGGCGACGGCCGCCGGAGGAGGAGAGTCATGAAAGCAGCGCAGATCAAGGAATACGGCGATGCGGGCGTCATCACCATCGAGCGGAACGCACCGGCCCCCGTCGCGGGAAAGGGCCGCGTCCTCGTCAAGGTCCACGCGGCGAGCCTCAACCCGGTGGATTCCGCGGTGCGCGCCGGCTATATGGCAAAGATGGTGCCCCTGGCCTTTCCGATCACGCTCGGCTGCGACATCGCGGGTGTCGTGAGCGAGGTGGGCAGCGGCGTGCGCGGCGTGCGGGCCGGAGACCGCGTCTTTGGCTCGGCGAGCGCCCTCGCGGGAGCCAGCGGGGCGTTTGCCGAGATCGCGTCGGTCGCCGAGGGACAGATCGCGAAGATCCCCGACAAGGTCGGTTTTGCGGAAGCCGCGGCGCTTCCGCTGGCCGGTGTGAGCGCGGTCCAGGCTTTCGAGACCCTGGGCCTGCGGGCCGGACAGAAGCTCCTGGTGACAGGCGGCTCGGGCGGGATCGGCGAGTTCGCCATCCAGCTCGCAAAGGCTCTCGGGGTCCGCGTGACGGCCACGGCCCGCGGCAAGGGCGTCGAGTTCGTGAAAGGGCTGGGGGCGGATGCCGTGATCGATCTCGGCAAGGATTCGCTGAGGAACCTCGCCGCGGACTTTGACGCGGTCCTCGACAACGTCGGCGGCGACCTCCTGCAGAGCTCCTTTGAGGCGGTCAGGAAAGGCGGGGCGATCGTGTCTCTGGCCGGGATGCCCGACGCCGCTCTTGCCGAGAAGCGGGGCGTCAAGGCAAGCTCCCAGTTTACCCAGGTCACGACGGCGAGGCTGGAGGGTCTGGCCCGCCTGGCGGCCGAAGGGAAGATCAGGATCGCCGTGCAGCGGACCTTCCCGCTCGAGCAGATCCGCGATGCGTTCGCGCAGCGCGAGCGCGGCGGGGTGCTCGGCAAGCTGGTGCTGCAGATCGTGTAAGGACTCTCAGTCCGGCCTCGCGTCGACTGCGGCGAGGAGCCGTTCGGGGAGCGCGTCGCGGGAGTCGCGCGTGACCTCGACGACCGTGAAGCGGCCATCGCCGAGAGCCGCGCGCAGCTCTCCGACGAGCTCCGGTCGGACCACGATCAGGAGATCCGGCGACGGCGTGATCCGCAGGCGTGCCACCACGGGGAAGAAGCCCTGGTGACGCGCGATCTCGAGGGGGCCGACCTCGTCGAGGATGAGCAGCCCGGTCCCGGGCAGAGCCGCGCTTTGCGCGAAGCGGTCCAGGGCGCGGTCCAGAACGGCGAGCGCGCGCTGGAGGCCAGAGAGGCTGAAGCTGAAGGGACCCACGGCCGGTCCGTCCTGCTGCTCGACGGTGCTCGCGAGCAGCCAGCGCTCGCGCGTCGCCAGGTCGACCGCTTCCAGGCCGACGCGAGCGCCCTGCCGAAACACGCCCTGCGAGGCGATGCCGGCGACGGCGATGCCGGCGCCGCGGGCGAGCTCGCCCATCCGCAGGCAGACCGTGCTCTTCCCGGCGCCCCGCGCGCCGGTGAGCAGCGTCACGCGCCGGCTCGCCGGCGCCCGCACGCCCGCGCCGGCGCCCGCGCCCGTGATCACGAGCCGATCCGGTAGATCCGCATGGCCGTGCCGCCGAACAGCTCCGCCACGGCCTCGGCGCCGCAGGGCGAAAGGTGCTCCCGCGGCAGGCGAAGCGCGTTGCCGTAGCCTTCGCGCGAGCTCACGGGCGGGTAGTCGCTCCCCCACATCATGCGCTTCGGCCCGAAGCGCTCGAGGGCCATATCGAGCAGCGGCGGGACGGGGCGCACAAAGGGGAACGGCTCCGCCACCGGCATGGCCCGCGCCGCGAACTCGCCGAGGCCGTGGAGCTTGATGCAGACGTTGGGATAGCGCGCGAGGTCGTAGACCCGCTTCCGCAGCGGCCAGGGCGGCGCTTCTCCGTCCGGGCGGTTGCCGGAGCCCAGGTGCTCGACGATGACCGTCAGGTCGGGAATGCTGCGGACGACGGTCTCGAGCCCCGAGGACAGGAGCTCTTCGGCGCCGCCGCCGCCCGTGCTGACGGGAAGCCGCAGCGCGGCCGCGCGCTTCCAGATCGCGAGCGGGTCGCGGCCGGGAGAGCGGTCGCCGGGCAGCAGCCGCAGTCCGCGGGCGCCCTCGGCGGCGAGACGCTCGAGCTCCGCCTCGGCGTCGGGCCGCGCCGCGTCGAGGTGGACGACGGAGACGAATCGGCCCGGGTAGCGCCGCACGACGTCGGCCTGGTAGCCGTTGTCGTACTGGCCCTTGATCTGGACCAGGCAGGCGAAGCGCACCCCGTTCGCGTCCATCTGGCGCACGAGCATCTCGGCGGGCTCGTACCAGGAGAGGCAGGCGTGGCAGTGGGTATCGACGATGTCCATGACTCGCGAGGATATCCCGGCGGCGCGCTCGTGGAAAGGCGCCGGCGCGCGGCGGCCGCAGCGGCTGCATCGCGCGACCGCGGATCCGGCAGCCCTGCGCGGACACAAAATTGACATGAAGGCGTAGTTTCTGTCAGTTTTGTGCTCGATTCGGCTTGACACTGGGCCCGTCGATGGGGGTACAATCGCGCCGCCTGATAAGGAGTCGCCCCGCATGGTCAAGAGCCCCTTTGCGCCGGTGCCCGCCCGCTCCTTCCCCATGATCGAGCCCGAGGCGCCCGTGCTGTACCGCGAGCAGTTCCCCTACACGGAGATCCCGCGGATCCTCTTTGACGGCGTCTACGTGCGCCCGCAGCCCCCACCGGAGATCTGGATCACGGACACGACGTTCCGCGACGGCCAGCAGGCGCGCCCGCCGTACACGCCGCAGCAGATCGTCGACATCTACTCGATGCTGCACAGGCTCGGAGGGCCCAAGGGCATCATCAGGCAGAGCGAATTCTTCATCTACTCCAAGCGCGACCGCGCCGCGGTCGAAGGCTGCCAGGCGCTCGGCTACAGGTATCCCGAGATCACGAGCTGGATCCGCGCCGCCGCCGCCGACCTCAAGCTGGTGCGCGAGTTCGGCCTCAAGGAGACCGGGATCCTCACTTCCTGCTCCGACTACCACATCTATCTCAAGCTCAAGACCACGAGGGCGGCCGCCATGGAGGAGTACCTCTCCATCGTCAAGGAGGCGCTCTCGAACGGCATCCGGCCGCGCTGCCACCTCGAGGACGTCACCCGGGCGGACATCTACGGCTTCTGCCTGCCCTTTGCCGAAAAGGTGCTTCGCCTCATGGAGGAGAGCGGCGTCGGCATCAAGATCCGGCTCTGCGACACCCTCGGCTACGGCCTGACCTACCCCGAGGCGATGCTGCCGCGCAGCGTGCCGAAGCTGGTGCACGCCTTTGCCTACGAGCTCGGCTATCCGCCCGAGTGGCTGGAGTGGCACGGCCACAACGACTTCCACAAGGTGCACATCAACGCGACCACGGCCTGGCTGTACGGCTGCGCGTCGCTGAACGCGTCGCTCCTCGGCTACGGCGAGCGCACGGGCAACCCGCCGCTCGAGGCGGCGGTGATCGAGTACATCAGCCTGCGCGGCACCGACGACGGCATGGACACCCGGGTGATCACGGAGATCGCCGACTACTTCCGCGAGCAGGTCAAGGCGCCGATACCGTCCAACTACCCGTTCGCGGGCAGCGAGTTCAACACCACGCGCGCCGGCATCCACGCCGACGGCATCATGAAGAACCAGGAGATCTACAACATCTTCGACACCGACCGCATCCTCGGCCGGCCGCTGCGGATCACCGTCACGGACAAGAGCGGCCTGGCCGGCATCGCGCAGTGGATGAACGACAACATCCCGGAGATCACCGGCATCCGGTTCGAGCCGCTGTCCAAGCGCCACCCCGGCGTCCGGCACATCAACAACTGGGTGATGGAGCAGTACGAGCAGGGCCGCACGAGCAGCATCTCGCCCGACGAGCTGATCGCGCAGGCCCGCCACTACCTGCCGCACCTGTTCCTGTCGGACTTCGAGAAGGTCAAGCGCGAGGCGGTCGCCAGGGCGGTCACGCTCGCGGGCCGCATCTCCGCCTCCGAGGCCGTGCAGGCCCTCGACGCCGAGCGCATGGAGCGCTTCCTGCACGAGGTGGTGCGCAAGGAAGGCTCGATCCAGCTCATCGCGGTCACCAACACCGAGGGCCGGCGCATCAGCCAGGTGCACACGCAGCGCGGCGAAAAGGCCCTCTACCGCAACCTGCTGAACAAGGACTTCCGCAAGCACGACTGGTTCGTGAACGTGCTCAAGAACGGCGAGCCCTACTACTCGGACCTCTTCTTCTCCAAGTACACCGGCCGGCTGATCATGACGGCCGCCGTCCCGATCTACGCGCAGGCGCCCGCCAGGAAGAGCAAGGTGAAGAAGGCCGCCGCGCCGACGGGCCGCGCCGCTGCGGGGACCAAGCCGCCCGTCCACGACGGGAGGACGCTGCGCGGGGTCATGGACATCGACTTCGTCTTCGACGAGCTCGCGAAGCTCATCACCGTGGTCCCGGAGGAGATCCTGGCCACCAAGGCCGAAAAGGCCGCGGCGCCCGCATGAAGATCGTCGTCATCGGCGGCAGCGGCCACGTCGGGACTTTCCTGGTCCCGCGGCTCGTAGCCGCGGGCCATGAGGTCGTCAACGTCAGCCGCGGCCAGCGTGAGCCCTATCTGCCGCACGCGGCGTGGAGCCGCGTCACTCGGGTCCCGCTCGACCGCGCGGCGGAGGAGGCGCGGGGCAGCTTCGGCCGCCGCATCGCCGATCTCGGCCCCGACGCGGTCGTCGACATGATCTGCTTTACGGAGGCAAGCGGGCGGCAGCTCGCCGAGGCGCTGGCCGGCCGCGTGCGGCACCTCCTGGTCTGCGGCACCGTCTGGGTCCACGGGCCGAGCCGCTCCGTGCCGACGACGGAGGCCGAGCCCCGGCGCCCGTTCGGGGACTACGGAGTGAACAAGGCGGCGCTCGAGGAGTACCTCCTCCGCGAAGCCCGCGTCCGCGGCCTGCCCGCGACCGTGCTGCACCCCGGCCACATCGTGGGGCCCGGGTGGGTCCCCCTGAACCCGACCGGCAACTTCGACCCCGAAGTCTACGGCCGCCTCGCCCGCGGCGAGGAGGTCGCGCTCCCGAACATCGGGATGGAGACCGTGCACCACGTGCACGCCGACGATGTCGCCCAGGCCTTCGAGGCCGCCCTCGACCACTGGGGCGCGGCCGTCGGGGAGAGCTTCCACGTGGTGTCGGAAGCGGCCGTGACCCTCCGCGGCTACGCGATGGAAGTCGCGTCGTGGTTCGGCAGGGAGGCGCGGCTTCGCTTCCTGCCGTGGGAGGAGTTCCGCGCGAGCGTCGGCGAGAAAGAGGCGAAGGCGACGTGGGACCACATCGCGCACAGCCCCAACTGCAGCATCGCGAAGGCGAAGCGGCTGCTGGGTTTTCAGCCGCGCTACAGCTCGTTCCAGGCTGTCCGCGAGGCGGTCGACTGGCTCGTCGCCAACGGCCGCGTGCGCGTGGCTGACCGGTGATCGTCCGGCGCCCGGCCGCGCGCGACCTCGCGGCGCGTCGTTCGCGTTCGAGGGCATCGACAATTTCCGCGACCTCGGCGGCATCCCGGCCGGAGACGGCCGCGTCACGAGGCACGGGCGTGCTCTTCCGTTCCGGGTCCTGGAGCGCGGCTTCGCCGCAGGACCTCGCGCGGCTCGCGGAGCCTCGGCATCCGGACCGTGGTCGACCTGCGCGAGCCCGATGTGCAGCGGGTCGACCCCGACCGCCTGCCTGCCGGCGCGCGTGCGCTTCCCATGCCCATGACCAGCGACGCGATCGAGCGCTTCAAGACCGTGTGGCACGCGGTAAAGGCGGGCGGTGAAGGCGACACCGAGGGCAGGCGCCTTCACCTTGACATTTACCGTGGGTTCGTGGACGACCTCGCCGGCCACGCGCGAGGGGTGGTGCAGGCGTTGTGCGATCCGGGGAACCTTCCGCTCGCGCTCCACTGCACGGCGGGCAAGGACCGCACCGG
This sequence comes from uncultured Spirochaetota bacterium, assembly GCA_963734495.1. GTDB lineage: Bacteria > Spirochaetota > Spirochaetia > SZUA-6 > CAVTHK01 > CAVTHK01. Next base: position 345,505 of record CAVTHK010000013.1, on the reverse strand, counting down.
GTTCCTGTGCACGCTCATCCTCGCGGCGCTCGGCGTGCCCCGGGCACTCGCGATGCGGGACTACCTGCTGACCAACTGGTGCCGGCGCGCTTTCGTCGACCGCGTCGCGGGCGGATGCGCGAGGCCGCGCTTCGCGAGGGTCTTCCTGGAGGCGCGGCCGCGGTATCTCGCGGCCGCCTTCGACGTCGTCCGCGCGCGCTACGGGTCGCTCGAGGCGTACCTGGCCGCGCGCGCCGGCGTCACCGCGGAGGTGCGCGGCCGCCTGCGCGAAGCGCTGCTGGGGCGAGGCTCTCGCCGGCCTCCCGCTTTTCGCAGTAAATTGCACTCCCCTTGCCTTGGAGGCTTATGGGTGCGCCAAGGCGCGTTCTGCTGATTCTGTGCCATCCGTCCGCGGCCAGCTTCAATCACTCGATCAAGGACGCAGTGCTGCGAGGGCTGCGCGGCTCGGGCGCCGAGGTCCGCTTTCACGACCTCTACGCCGAGGGCTTCGACCCGGTTCTCCGCGACCTGCCCGAGAACGCCGGTTCGCCCGGGACGCTCGCGCTGCAGGAAGAGCTGTGGTGGGCGGAGACGCTCGTGCTCGTCACGCCGATGTGGTGGGCCTCGCTGCCCGCCATGCTCAAGGGCTATCTCGACCGGGTCCTGACCGAGGACTACTCGTTCGAGTACAACAAGGCCGGGATCCCGACCGGAAAGCTCGACGGCCGCGACGTCCTGCTGCTCGTGACGACCGACACTCCGATCCCGATCCTGTACATGAAGCGCCGCATCCAGGCGCTGCAGGGGCTGCTGCGGGGAGCCTTCGAGTTCTGCGGGCTCAAGCCGTGCCGGTTCCGCCTCTTCGGTCCGGTGCGCGGCTCCACGAGCGAGGCCCGCGCGCGCTGGCTCGCGCAGGCCGAGGCGATCGCGGCGCGCGCCGGCCGGCCGCGCGGCCGCGCTGAGCGCCTGGCCGCCGCGTGCCGGACGCTGGTCGCCGCGTGCCGACTTCCCCTGTTTTCCTTTACCTCTGCTTCCGTCTTTCTCGGGAGCGCCCTGGGCGCCTCGATCGGCGGACGCTTCCGGCTGCTGGGACTGCTCGCCGCGCAGGCGATCGGGTTCCTCGGTCACGCGGCGGTCTCGCTCGCCAACGAGGCTGCCGACGCGGACACCGATGCGATCAACCGCAACCGCACGCCGTTTTCGGGAGGGACCGGGCTGCTCGCGCGCGGGCTCGCGAGCCGGCGCATGCTCGCCGCGGGCTGGAAGGCCGCCGCGGCGCTCGCGCTGGCGGCGGGAGGCGCCGCCGTGGCCCTCGGCGCGCACTGGATCCTGGCCGCCGGCATGCTCGCAGCCCTCGCGCTGGGGCTGGAGTACAGCCTGCCGCCGCTGCGCCTCGCGCGCATCGGGCTCGGCGAGGTCGCGGCCCTCGTCGCGTACGGGGCGCCGCTCATGGCCGTGGGGCTCGCGCTGCAGGCGGACCCCGCCGCGATCGCCGGCGTCCTTCGGGGCGCGTCGCTCGAGCTGATGGCGGTGCCCATCTCGCTGTCGGTCTTCACCACTCTGTGCCTGACGCAGATCCCCGATCTCGACGCTGACCGCGCCTCGGGCAAGCGGTCGATCGCGGTGAACATCGGGCCGCGTGCAGTGCTCGCCGTCGCCGCCGCAGCGTCCGCGGGCGCTGCCGCGGCGCTCATCCTCCTCGGCGCGTCGGGCTCGCTGGCCCCGGCGCCCGCGCTGCTCGCGGCGGTGCCGCCCGCGGCGACGGCCGCCTTCATACTGGCGAGCTTCGGGGCGTGGGCGCGGCCCGCGGGCACGCGGCTCACCGCGCTGATGAGCGCGTCGGCCGCCGCCGGCGTCCTGTGCGGCGTGATCCCGGCCCTCTCGCTGCTGCTTGCCCGCTCCTGAGTCGGGCTCGCCCGCTCCTGAGTGGGCGGGTGCCGACTCGGGCCTACTGCACGCCAGCTCGCGCGAGCGACGCCACCAGCGGAGCAAGCCCGAACCAGGGGATCAGCGTGAGCGCGATCACGAGCGAGAGGTCGATGCGGCGGTCGATGCCGCGGCGGCGCGCGAGCAGAATGGCGGCGCATGCCGCGATGCACCCGTGGACAGCGGCCAGCTCGGCGACCGTGCGGCCCACGGGAAGGCCGAGGCGCAGCGCGGCTGCTGATGCCCCGAGCGCAGCGACGCCGGCCACAACCGCGGCCGGACGCGGGCCCAGCAGAACGGCGAGGGTCCTCTTCGAAACGGCCCGGTCGGCCGCCTCGTCGGGGATTCCCGCGAGCGTGATCGCGGCGAAGATCGCGAGCGCGAGGGGAAGCAGAGGCGCGAGGTCCGCGCCGCGCGGCCATCCCGCCCCCTGCACAGCGTAGCCGATCAGGAAGAGGTAGGGTCCGGTGACCAGCGCGACGTCGAGCTCGCCGAGGCCGCGGTAGCAGAGGCGAAGCGGTGGGGCGGTGTAGCCGAGAGCGAACACCGGCCCGACCAGCAGCAGCGCCGCGGCCGGCGGCAGCCCGTGGCCGGGCGCGAGCCGCGCCGCCAGCGCCGCGGCGCACACCGCGTACCCGAGGAGGGCCAGCGCGACGGCGCGCCTGACGTCGCCCTGCTCGAGCCCGCCGCGGACAAGGACGCGACTCCCGCCCGTGAACGGCCCGGCGTTGCGGTTCAGCGCGTCGCTGGCAAAGTCCACCAGCTCGTTGATGAGGACGGTGGCGACTTCGAGCAGGATCATCGCAGCCGCGGCCAGCGCCAGAGCCGCTGCGTCGAGCCTGCCGGCGGCCCGGCCGGCCGTAAGCGCACCCCATGCGACGACGACCGGAGTCATGGGATAGAACTGCAGCCTCAGGATCGAGAGCCAGGCGCGAGGGCGTGACAAATTTACCTCCATTGGCCAAACGGCGCGCGGCGCGCTGAACGATTTCCGTACAGTCGCCGGCCGTTTCGCCGCGGTCGGTGGGCAAGGGGATGGTGAAGTTACTTCCGCCGACACGCTTGCGGCGAGTACAGGGCAAGGGGTCGACCACACGCGGTCTCGGCGGGACCGTTTTCAGTTGCGGGCTGCCGCCGCGACGTTCGTCGAGCAGGACAGTCTCCCGCTCAATCCATGAGGGCACCCGTGGCGCTGTTAACAACGGCGAGCTGAGGGCGTACCGGTCGGTTGCACGTAGTGAAGGTGATGCGATGAATACCTTGTTGTCGCGGATGCCCGATCGCGTGATCAATGCTCCAGTTCGGGATTGACAGGGGTCCGGCCGCTGTTAGAGATGGGACGTAGTACGTAGGATGTTTTGCGGGCCTCGGCGTTGGCCGCCAGGTTTCTTTCGCAAAGGAAGTGCCGGCGCCGCGCCGAACATCCCGTCGACGACAAGGAGAGCCCATGGAAGTCATCAGATGCTGGCAAGAGAAGGCGGTCACGATTCCCGCGCCCTACAGCAGGCACATCAAGGTCATGCTCGCCCCCGATGTCCGCGGCGTGCCGGAGATCACGTTCAGCCACGCGATCATCGATCCGGGCAGCCAGACCGACTACCACGCCCACGACCGTCCCGAGCTGATCCTCATCGTCTCCGGCCGCGGCGTCGCGGTCTGCGACGGCAAGGAGATCCCGGTCGAGCCGGACATGGCGCTGTAGGCGAGGGCCGGCGAGATGCACCAGATCAGGAACACGGGGCCGGAGTCGATCAAGCTCGCGACCGTGTTCGTTCCCGGCTACACGGCCAAGGAGAACCTGGACCGCATCCAGAAAGCAGCCGAAGACGCCAGGAAGAAAGGTTCCAGGGGCTGATGCTTCCGGACGGCGGGGTCGCGATCAACACACTGGCCTGGCACGGCCACGACCTCGAGGTGGCGTTCGCCGAGATCGCGGCCGCCGGGGCGCGGTACGTCGAGCCCGCGCTGATCGCGGCCTACTACCCGGAGATGGACGACGGCTGGTTCTCGCCGGCCAACGCCGCCCGCCTGGCAGCCGCGGCGCGCGCCAACGGGTTGGCAGTCCGCTCCGTCGGCGCCCACATGGACCTCGGCCTGCCAGCGGGCGCGCGCGGGCTTCCGCCGGCGGATCGAGTTCGCAGCGGCGCTCGGCGCGCGCTTCGTGCACACCAACACGAGCCAGCGGCAGCGGGAGCGGGACTTTCTCGCCGCCGTGGAGGCCGTCATCCCGATCGCCGAGCGCGCGGGCATCACGATCTGCCTGGAAAACCCGGGCGACGGCAGCGACAACATCGTCGACAGCGGCCGCGCGGGCGCTGATCTCGTGGAACGCATCGGCTCTCCGTGCGTCCGTCTGAACTACGATTTCTCCAACATCTACTCCTATTCGCGGGGAGCGCTGCGTCCGGAGCAGGACTACGTCGACGCCCTGCCCGTGGCGGCTCACCTGCACCTCAAGGAGATCGCGCGGGACGGGTTCGGGTGGCGGTTCGTCCCGATCGGCGCAGGGGTCACCCACTATGATACAATCCTTCGGCGGCTGGGATCGGAGGCTCCGCCCCTCGCCATCGAGCTTCCCCTGCGCCACCACCGCGGGCCGGACTGGCGGATCGCCCTCGATCCGCGGGAGCCGCCGGTCGCGCTCCCGGCGATCCGGGCGGCGATGACGCAGTCGCTGCGTTTCGTCGCGGAGCACCTGGGCGCCGATCGAGCCGGCGACGCGGCCGGCCGCCGTCGCGACCGGGCGGGCACGAGGCCGCCGCGCCGTATTACGTATCTGGCGCGAACAAGCTCCGTCGGAGCTGAGAGAAGTATCGAGGAGGAGGCCTGGAGATGAGAAAGATCATCAAGAGGGCGCTCGTGCTCGTTCTGGTCGTTCTCACGGCGGCGACCGTGGCGGCCAGCGGCAAGCAGGAGGCGGGCACGCAAGGGCCCGGTGCAGCTCAAGGTGCTTGTACGGTGGCGGATCGCTGGAGACCATGCAGATCATGGAGGAGGCGGTCAAGCTCTGGAACAAGAAGTTCAGCCACATCGTGGTCGAGCTCCAGATGGTTCCGGGCAGCGGCTACTGGGACAAGTTCAAGGTCATGATGGCGGCCAAGCAGCTCCCGGACATTCTGCGGTCCGACGACGACTGGGTCGGCGAGTACTTCGTGCGCGACCAGTTCATGGACCTCACCGACCTGGTGAAGAAGGACATCGACACCTCGAAGTTCTTCAAGGACAGCTGGATCCCCTTCATGTACAAGGGCAAGATCTACGCGCTGCCGTTCAAGGGCGACGTCGTCGGCATGTACTACAACAACAAGCTGTTCAAGGACGACGGGCGTCTCCGACCCGAAGGCCGGGATCACCTACGAGCAGTTCCTCGACGCGGCGCAGAAGACGACCACGCAGAAGGACGGCAAGCCGTACACCTACGGCTTCGGGATCCGCACGCAGTGGCTCTACCCGCAGACCTGGATCTGGAGGGCCGGCGGCAACCTCTTCGACAAGGGCAAGACCAAGTCGACGCTGAGCGACCCGGCGGCGATCGCGGGCCTGCAGGCCTACACCGACCTCCGCAACAAGTACCACGTCGCCCCTTCGGCTTCGGTCGAGAAGGAAGAGGGCTCCGACACGCTGTTCAAGGCGGGACGCCTGGCGATGTGGGAGAACGGCAACTGGGGCCTGCTGGCCTACCGCGACTCGCGCAAGGCGGGCACCCTCGACTACGGCGTCGCCATGCCGGTCAAGGGCCCGGCGAACAGCCTGACCCGCGCGACCTACGAGGGGTGGTCGATGCCGTCCTACGCGCAGAACAAGATGGCGGCCTGGGAGGTCATGAAGTGGCTCAGCACCGACAAGGAGCCTCAGACCTTCCTCGCCAACATCGCCGCGCATCCCGATCATCAAGACGATCGCCTACTCGGACGCGTTCGTGCGGCCCGACACTCCCGAAGACGAGCAGATCTTCCTCACGATCCTGGAGAAGACCTCGCGCATCTCCGAGTTCCTGCTGCAGGGCGCCGAGGTGGACTCGCAAGTGGAACCGGGACGTCGAGGGGCTCTTCCTCGGGACCAAGACCGCCAAGGAAGCGGCGGACACGTTCGTCAAGGACATCCAGGAGACCATCAACAACGAGATCCAGTACAGGCCCTATGCGGACGTGGACACGGTGACCCCGTAAGCGGGGCGCTCTCGAACGCTTGATCTACGCGGGCGCGGGGTCTCCCCCGCGCCCGTTTTCGCGGAGGCGGAAGTGGCGAAGAGGAGAGTCCGCGCGCTCGGTTCGCGCGAAGCCCGCGACGCGTACCTGTTCATCAGCCCCGTCCTGGTCGGGATCGGCGTCTTCCTGCTCATCCCGTTTCTCGCCTCCATATACCTGAGCCTCACGACCTACACGCTCGTCGAGCCGCCGAAGTTCGTTGGGTTTGCGAACTACACGCGCATGCTGAGCGACGCGAGGTTCTGGAAGACGCTCGGCAACACGGCCTACTTCGCCTTTACCGGCATCCCGCTCGGCCTCGTCCTCTCGCTCCTGCTCGCCCTGATGATGAACCGTCCGATCCGCGGCCGCGTCATCTTCCGGACCGCCTACTTCATCCCCGTCGTGTCCTCCTGGGTGGCGGTCGGCCTGGTGTGGCGCTGGCTCTACAACCCGGAGTTCGGCCTTGTGAACTACGTGCTCGGGCTGGCCGGAATCCAGGGGCCGGACTGGCTCGTGAGCAGCACGTGGGCGATGCCGTCGGTGATCCTTGTCAACGTGTGGAAGGGGCTCGGCTTCAACATGATGATCTACCTCGCGGCACTGCAGGGCGTGCCCGAGCAGCTCTACGAGGCCTCGCGCATCGACGGGGCCAGTTCGTGGCAGCAGTTCTGGAAGATCACGCTGCCCCTGATCAGCCCGACGACCTTCTTTCTCGCCGTGACCTCGGTGATCAACTCGTTCCAGGTCTTCGACGCCATCTACACCATGACGATGGGCGGCCCCGAGGACTCCACCAAGGTCATCATGTTCTACCTCTGGGAGAGCGCCTTCCAGTTCCTGCGCATGGGCTACGCGGCCTCGATGGCGTGGGTCCTCTTCTTCCTCATCTTCCTGATGACCCTCGCGCAGTGGAAGCTGAGCGACAAGTGGGTCCATGCATGAAGCAGAGGGGGCGCATGAGATGAGCGCGCGCAGCGGCCACACGCGTGCTCGGCAACATCCTCGTGACGCTGGTGCTCTCCGCCGGCACGGTCGTGATGGTGGCGCCGTTCCTCTGGGCGCTGTCGACCTCGCTCAAGATCCCCGGCAAGGAGTTCGGCTATCCGCCCGAGTGGATCCCGTGGCCGGTCACCTTCAACAACTACGTGCAGGCCTTCAAGACCCTGCCTTTCAGCCGTTTCTTCGCCAACTCCTTCAAGATCACGACGATCGTCACCGTGGCCCGGCTCTTCCTCGCGTCGCTCGCCGGCTACACGTTCGCGAAGCTGCATTTCAAGGGCCGCAACTTCCTCATGCTCGTCGTGCTCGCGACGATGATGGTGCCGCGCGCCGTGATCCTCATCCCGGAGTACCTGCTGATGTTCTACCTCGGGTGGGTGGACACGCACCTGCCGCTGATCATCCCTCCGAGCCTGTTCTTCGCCTACGGGATCTTCCTGATGAGGCAGTTCTACATCACGATCCCCGACGAGCTGCAGGACTCCGGCAAGATGGACGGCTGCTCTTCGTTCCAGGTCTACCTTTACATCATCATGCCGCTCGCGAGCACCGCGCTGGCGACCATGGCGGTGATCAGCTTCATGTGGACGTGGAACGCATTCATGGATCCGCTGATCTACATCAACAGCACGAAGAAGATGACCGTCATGCTGGGCCTCGGCATCTTCGTGGGGCAGTACGGGACGCAGTGGCGCCTGCTGATGGCCGGGACGGTGGCCGCGGTGGTCCCGATCCTCGCGCTGTTCACGGTGCTGCAGCGCTACTACGTGGAAGGCATCAGCATGACCGGCATCAAGGGATAGGGCGGGCCGGCGCGCGCTTCGGCGAAAGGGAGCGTATGGCGGACAGATCGGTCGCGAAGTGGGAGATCTTCGAAGAGTCGTTTGCGAGCGAGCGGCGCTACGACAACCCGTTCACGGACGTGAGCCTCACCGTCGTCTTCGACGGCCCCGACCGGCGGCTCTGGATCGAAGGTTTCTATGATGGTGAAGTTGAAGGCGGCCGCGGCGGTCTCTGGCGCGTCCGCTTCGCCCCGCCCGTCGAGGGGCGCTGGCGCTGGCGCACCGTTTCCGACGACCCGGCCCTCGACGGCAGGAGCGGCTCGTTCGCGTGCACCGCGCCCGTCTCGCGCGGTCCGCTCGCAGTCGACCCGCAGTTCCCCAACTGGTTCTTCCGCGCCGACGGCAGGCCCTTCTTCGTCGTCAACGACGGGTGGTGCGCCGCACCCCGGCTTCGGCAACAGGAGCGAGCACGGCGACCTGCGCTACGGCTACCCGAGCGAGGCGGACGTGCGCGCCTACCTCGACACCCTCGGCCGCTACGGCGTGAACCTGCTTATCGTGGTGAACCAGATCTATGCGCGGCAGGACTTCAACACGGACCCTTCGTTCGAGTGGCCGTGGAAGGTGGTGGACGCGAAGGCGAACCGGATCGACCGGGAGCGCTTCAACCTCGACTACTACCGCAGGCTCGACCGCACGATCGGCTACGCGAAGGAGAAGGGGATCTTCTACGGGCTGGAGCTGCTGTACGACAACTCGGTGTGGCGGCAGCTCGAGTGGTCGCACCACCCGCTGAACGCGGCCAACGGCGGGTGGCTGGAGGACAGCGATCGCGACGGGACGGGTTCGCCGAGATGTTCGACCTGGGCAACCGCGCTCACGTCGAGTACATAGGCCGCTACGTGGCCTACACGGTGGCGCGGCTTTCGGCGTACTGGAACCTGTGGTGGGCGCTGGCGAGCGGAGTGCGGGAACATCGACCGGCCCGGTGCTGCGCGGCACGCGGCGTGGTACGGGCACTGGGGCGACTACGTGGCTGCGCGCGACCCGCACGGGCGGCTGCAGGCGATCGGGGACACGGGGGAGTGCGCGGAGCTGGTGCGGCACAGCAGGAACAACATCATGATCACGCAGGAGCACACGACGATGGACGACCCCGTGCTGTTCTGCGCGAACCTGAACCGGTTCGGGGAGCGGTTCTGGGGCTACGACCGGCCGGCGATCATCGGGGAGCAGGACCGGTTCAACAACAACCGCTACGGCTGGGAGCGGCGCGGGTACTGGGTGGCGCTGGCGAGCGGGTTCATGATGGGACGGGTGGACCGCCACTATCCGGTGGCCGACGGGAAGAGGCTGTACGAGTCGAAGCTGTTCGCCCTTGCGGGCGACCCTCCGATCTACGCGGACCTCGCGCGGATGGCCGAGCTCATCGAGACGGCTGGGGTGGCGTGGTGGCGGATGGAGCCCTCGGATGGGCTGCTGGTGGAAGCGAGCAACCTGGTGTACTGCCTTGCGGAGGCGGGGCGGGAGTACCTGGTGTACTACGCGGCGGGCGGGAGCGCGGGGCTGCGGCTGGCGGCGGGGCCGTATGAGGTGAGCTGGCTCAACCCGCGCACGGGGGAGACGAGCGAGCGGCCTGCGGTGGCGGGAGGGGGGCTGGAGCGGTTCGCGGCCCCCGATGCCGAGGACTGGGTGCTGCACGTCGTGCACGGGCGGCTGCGGTGAGTGGCGGAACGGGACCGACTCGGGTTAGTGTTGTCGCAGGCGGACGGCCGGCGGTGGCAGACAACGGTTTCGAGCAATCGCTGAGACCCATCAGGGGCGACTCGGTCTCTTCTTCGATCGTAGACCTGATCACGAACGCTCTGCTCAACGGCGACTTGAAGCCCGGAGACAAGCTGCCCACCGAGACCGATCTCGCGCAGAAGCTGGGCGTCGGCCGCAACTCCGTGCGCGAGGCGATCAAGATGCTCTCGTCCGTCGGGGCCGTGGAGATCCGCAGGGGCTCCGGCACCTTCGTGGCCCGCAGCACGTCGCCCGCGGTGCTGACGCCGCTGATCCTCAGCCTCATCGTCGAGCAGGGCACCTCGCTCGAGTTCATCCAGATGCGCGTCGTGCTGGACAGCGCGGCCGTCGAGCTGATGCTGCGGCGCGAGGCGCATCCGGACCTCCGGCCTCTCGAGGAGGCGAACGAGCGGCTGCATGAGGAAGCGCAGAAGGCCGCGCACGAGCCCCACCAGTTCCGCGACCTCGACCTCGCGTTCCACGAGGCGCTCCTCGATCTCTCCGGCAACCGGCTGCTCTCGAAGATCGGAAGGACCATCTACCGCCTCTTCTTCGCCTCGATCGAGAAGAGCGTCGAAGCGGACCCGATGCTTGCGTGGCGCAACCACGAGTCGGTGCTGGACGCCATCCGCCGCAAGGACATGGGCCTGGTTCGGGAGCGCGTCCGCGAATCGCTCTGGTTCTGGATCGAGACCCTCGAAAAGACTCACTGAGCCGCGGCGGACGCTGCCGGCTGTCTCACCCGCCGCCTCGCCAGCACGGTCATGGTCAGGATCGCGGCTGCGTTGGAAACGTACATCCCCAGCGGCCCGATCAGGAGCCCCGGCACGCCCGCCGACAGGCAGAACGCGCCGGTCGCAGTCATGGCCGCGAGAAGCGCCGCGTTGCCGCCCAGCACGATCGCGGGCGCGCCCAGGGAGGAAGCGACACCTGTGAGGCGCGAGCGCATCGCGATCACCAGCCCCTGGCCCGTGAGCAAAACCGTCAACAGGCCGAGCGAGCCCAGCCGCTCGCGGGGCAGGTTCTGCACGGTCACGAAGTAAGCGCTGCGCAGCGGCTCCAGCTGGAACAGGAGCGGCAGCAGGCCGGTCACGATCCCCACGGCGGCCGCGAAGCGCGTCGTCGAACGGTCGGCGAGGGATCCCGGCGCGAACGCGACCACCACCCGCTCCACCTGCGTGCTCGCGTACGACAGAGTGCCCGTCACGGTAAGGGCAAGCTGGTAGACCGGCAGGACGATCTCCGGGCTGGGAGCGCGCGCCATGAACGCGGACAGCAGGTTGCCCGAGAGGCTGAGGATCGTGGAGCCCAGGGAGAGAGGGAGGGTAAAGGCGATCAGGCCGCGGACCGACGACGGCTTGGCCTCCGCGGGAGTCTCGGGCACGAAGCGGGCGAGGTACGGCCGCGCCATGATCGCGACCGCGACCAGCTCGAAGAGAGCCGAGATCGCCAGGCAGACCTCGCCCCAGAAGTTGCCGACCAGCCCCGTGCGGACAAAAAGCGGCGCAAGCAGCAGCGCGAGCGCCACGCGGCCGATCGCCGCCGCGCTGGCCCGGGAGCTCGCGCGGTTGTTGAGCAGGATCACCTGGAACGGCATCCGCAGGTGAAAGAGAAAGCGCGCGAGGATGCCCGTCGCGAAGCTGATGCGCGCGGGCCCCTCTATGCCGGGCGGCAGCCCGATGACCCCCGCGAACAGCCAGTGCGACACGGCCGGGATCGCGGCCACGATCTGGGCGCTCACCGTGACCGCCCCCAGCGTCGCCCAGGCGCCCAGGAACACCCGGAAACCACCGCGCGTGCGGCCGAACACCATGCCTGTCGTGAGCAGCCCCAGGTTCAGCGTCTGCAGGAGGAACATGAGGCTGCCTGCCTGCCCCTGGCCCGCGAGGGCGAGCGCGCCTCCGGGTCCGTGCGACGACACCATCGCCACCAGCGGGTGGGTCAGAGACTGCGCCACACCCTGGACCGCCAGCGGGAGAAAGAAGCTGAGGTACTCTTTGGGGAAAGGGGCTCGTCTCACGGCTCGGGTGCGGCTTCCGGAGGCGACGCGCGCCGACGCACCCGACCGGCGGACGGCCCCCTGAGGTCTTGAGACTACGGGAAGGCGGCGCAGGCGGTCAAGAACACGCGCCCTGGCCCTGAGTACTCGACGGGTTGAAGCCGGTTGACGCGGCCGCACCGGAGTTCGTATCTAGAGACTATGGCAATAGAATACCGCAGACTGGGGAGGCACGGGGCTCTCGTGAGCAACCTGTGTCTCGGAACCATGAACTTCGGCTCGCACACGAGCGAGGCGGACAGCTTCCGGATCATGGACCGGGCGCTGGAGCTCGGCATCAACTTCTTCGACACCGCCGACGTGTACGGCGGCGAGGGGAACCGCGGCCGCACCGAGCAGATCCTCGGCCGCTGGTTCGCGCAGGGCGGCGGCCGCCGCGACGCGGTGGTCCTGGCGACCAAGGTCTACAACCCTGTCGAGCTGCCGCCGGGCAAGCCCGAGCCCAACCACTCGAACCGGAACCTGTCGGCGCTCAAGATCAAGCGGCACTGCGAGGGCAGCCTCAAACGGCTGCAGACCGAGACGATCGACCTCTACCAGATGCACCACGTCGACCGCGACTGCCCGTGGGAGGAGACGTGGCAGGCCTTCGACGCGCTCGTCAAGCAGGGCAAGGTCGTGTACGTCGGCTCGAGCAACTTTGCGGGCTGGGACATCGCGACCGCATGCCAGGAGGCCTCCCGCCGCGGCCTGATGGGTCTCGCGAGCGAGCAGAGCGTCTACAACCTCAACAACCGCACGGTCGAGCTTGAGGTCGTCCCCGCCTGCCGCCACTACGGGCTGGGGCTCATCCCCTGGAGCCCGCTCGCGGGCGGCCTGCTTGGCGGAGCGCTGCAGAAGCAGAGGGAAGGCCGCAGGGCCCGGCAGGGCTTCGATGACACGGTCGAGAAGAACCGCGCGAAGCTCGAGCAGTACGAGGCGCTCTGCAAGTCGCTCGGGGAGCCTCCCGCGGTCGTCGGCCTGGCATGGCTCCTCGCGAACCCGGTCGTGACCGCGCCGATCATCGGGCCGCGCACGATCGAGCAGCTCGAGAGCGCCCTGCGCGCGACGGCCCTCAAGCTCGACGCCGAGGTCCTCTCGAAGCTGGACGCGATCTTCCCCGGGCCCGGGGGCGAGGCGCCCAAGGCGTACGCCTGGTGATGGGGAGCGACGGCGGCGCGGCCGCACCGGCGGGTGCGGGCACCTGCCCGGCGTACTCGCCGGGCACCTGCCCGGCGTACTCGCCGGGTTGAATTCCGAGCCGCAGCCGCCTAGACTTTGAAGGGAGCCGGCCCCGCGGCCCGGCACTTTGTCACATGAGTGGCCGTCGTCACGCGATGCGATTTCTCATCCAGATCGAGTCCCCCGCTCGAAAGCTCGACATGCCCGGCGCCAAGGAGCTCCTGGCCGAGACCGGCGTCGAGCTTGACGAGGGGTACGGCCCCATCCTCGTGAATCCGGGGCTGGGCCGCTACGTCGTGCGGGGAGCCGCCAGCCGCGAGGCGAAAGCGAAAGCGGAAGCGCTCCCCGGGATCAGGTTCTTCACCGATGCGCGCCAGGAGCCGACCGCGTAGGCCCCGGCGCGGAGGGAACGCGCAGGGAGGTGCGAATGGCACGCAGGATCGTTCTGATACGCAGCCGCGACTGGCTGGTAGCCGCGTGGGAGAGCCGCAGCTATGGCCCTGCGGGCGCGTCGCTGGCGGGCGAGATCCGCGTCGCGGGGCTGGAGTTCGACGAAGGCTTCCACCCCGTCCGGGTGCTGGGGCGGCTCGGGGCGCCGTCGCAGACGGTGAGCGCCTCGGGGTTCGACTACGGCGCTTCCGGCCCGATCACGACGTACGCCGTGCGCGCGGATCTCGCCGACCAGGACGCGATCGACCGCCTGCGCCGCGACCGCGGCGCCGACGTCGTCGGCGTCTTCGCGGACCCGCGCATCTAGCTCTTCGCGCCGGTCTACTGCGGGTCCAAGGCGGTCGGCGACGCCGGCGACGTGGCCGCGCGCCTCGGCGTAGAGGCGCTGCGGCGGGCCGGCTGCACAGGCAAGGGCGTGCGCCTGGCCGTGATGGACACCGGCATCGACGGCAGCCGCATCCCCGTGGCGGCGAGGCTGGTCGCCGCGCAAGGGCTACAAGCCGGGCACGGCGCGACCGGACCACGGCACGATGTGCGCGTTTCGACGCGATGATCGCAGCCCCCGACGCGCGCATCCTCGACTACGCGCTGATGCAGTCCACGGGCGACACGTGGTCCGCCTTCCTCTCCGACGCCATCACGGGCGTTCGCCGACCTGATGGACCTGCTCAGTCGCGAGCCCGGCCCGCTGGTGGTCACGAACAGCTGGGGCATGTTCGACCGCAGCGAGGATGCTCCGATCGGGTCTCCGGAAAACTACAGCGCCAACCCGGAGCCACCCCTTCAACCAGATCACCGGGAGCCTCGTAGCCGCGGGCGCGGACGTGCTGTTCGCGGCCGGCAACTGCGGCGAGCAGTGCCCCGACGGCCGCTGCGGCGTCGGCGACCGGGGCCCCGGCGCGAGCATCCACGGCGCCAACTCGCACCCCGACGTGATCACCGTCGCGGCGGTGACCGTGACCCGGCGCAGGCTCGGGTATTCGTCGCAGGGCCCCGGCGGGCTCGCGCGCCGCAAGCCCGACGTGGCGGCCTACAGCCACTTCGACGGCTCCGACGTCTACCCCGTCGACGGCGGGACCTCCGCCGCCTGCCCCGTCGCGGCCGGCGTCGTGACGGCGCTGCGCCAGCGCCGTCCCACGTCGGGCCTCACGCCGTACCAGCTCAAGGCCGTGCTGCAGCGCAGCGCTGTCGACATCGATGGCGACGGCTGGGACTTCGACATCGGCTACGGCGTCGTCGACGCGGCCGCGACGCCTCCGCGCTCAAGCTGAGTGCCCAGGCTCCGGAGAAGCCTGCGCCGGCGCCGAAGAAACCGAGCCCGCCGAAGCCGCGGCTGCCGAGAAAGGCGCCCAGGAAGAAGAAGCCGAAGAAAGCGCCGAAGCGGGCGCCCCGGAAAGCCCCGAAGAAGCCGCGCGCCCCGAAACGACGGCCCGCGCGAAGGCCGCCCGGAAAGCGCGCGCCGGCGCGCGGCCGGCGGCGTTGAACGGGGTCCGGGCTCCTTGACACGCCGCCCGCCCGGGGCTTCCACTCCTCCCGGAGGCGGCATGGACGAATATCGATTCGAGACGCTGGCTCTGCACGCGGGCCAGGAGCCGGACCCGGCGACGCTCTCGCGCGGGGTCCCCGTCTACCGCACGAGCTCCTACGTGTTCCGCGACACGGCCCACGCCGCGGACCTCTTCGCGCTCAAGGAGCCGGGCAACATCTACACGCGCATCATGAACCCGACCCAGGACGTGCTCGAGAAGCGCCTCGCCGCGCTCGAAGGCGGCGCCGCCGCCCTGGCCACCGCCTCGGGCACCGCCGCGATCCACTACGCGATCATCACCATCTGCTCGGCCGGCGACCACGTGGTGTCGGCGGCGAACCTCTACGGCGGCACGTACACGATGTTCCACGACATCCTGCCGCAGTTCGGCATCCGTGTGTCCCTCGTCGAGCCGAAAGCCGAAGCCATCGCGGCGGCGATCACGCCCGAAACGCGCGCCCTCTACGTCGAGACCATCGGCAACCCCGCCCTCGACGTGATCGACCTGGAGGCCGTGGCCGAAAGTCGCCGACCGCCACCACCTTCCCCTGATCGTCGACTCGACCTTTACCACGCCCTACCTGATGCGGCCCCTCGAGCACGGCGCCGCACATCGTCTGCCACTCGCTGACCAAGTGGCTCGGCGGCCACGGCACGGGCATCGGGGGCGCCGTCGTCGACGGCGGCCGCTTCGACTGGACCGACCCGAAGTTCCGGCTCTTCAACGAGCCCGACGCGAGCTACCACAACCTGCGCTGGGCGCGCGACCTCGGCGACGGCAACGCGGTCGCCTTTGCGACGCGGATGCGCCTCGTCCCGCTGCGCAACCTCGGCGCCTGCATCTCGCCGGACAACGCGTGGATGTTCCTGCAGGGCATCGAGACGCTGCCGCTGCGCATGGAGCGCCACTCGGAGAACGCGCTCGCCGTCGCGCGCCATCTCAAGGCTCACCCGAAGGTGGGCTGGGTCCGCTATCCCGGGCTCGAGGACGACCCTTCGCACTCCGTGGCGAAGAAATATATGAAGAAGGGCTTCGGCGGCATGGTGGTCTTCGGCATCAAGGGCGACCGGCCCGCGGGCGAGCGCTTCATCAACAGCCTCAAGCTCGTCTCGCACCTCGCCAACGTCGGCGACGCGAAGAGCCTCGCCATCCATCCGGCGAGCACGACGCACTCGCAGCTTTCCGAGGCGGACCAGCGGGCCGCGGGCGCGAGCCCCGACCTGGTGCGCCTCTCGATCGGCATCGAGCACATCGACGACATCGTCGCCGACATCGACCAGGCGCTCGCGAAGAGCTTGCCCCTCCTAGGGGCTGAAAGGAACGACATGAGCGAGATCGGACTCACGAAGAACGCGGTGGACACCCCCTTCCTCTGGACGGACCTCGACCAGCTCGAGGCGAACATCCAGGCGCTCGCCTCGCACTTCCGCGAGGCGGGCGTGAGCTGGCGGCCGCACACCAAGGGGATCAAGGTTCCGGACATAGCGCGCAAGGCGATCGCCGCCGGCGCGATCGGCGTCACGTGCGCCAAGCTCGCCGAGGCGGAGGTGATGGTCGCGGGCGGCATCCGCGACATCCTGATCGCGAACCAGGTCGTCGGGCCGCTCAAGGCGCCGCGCCTCGCGCAGCTCGCCCGGCGCGCGGACGTAAAGGTCGCGGTCGACGGCGCGGAGAACGCGCGCGAGCTCGGCGCCGCCGCACGCGACGCGGGGAGCGAGATCGGCGTGGTCGTCGAGGTGGACATCGGCATGGGCCGCGCGGGGGTCGCCCCCGGCGCGCCCGCGCTCGAGCTCTCGCGCATCCTGTGCGAGACGAAAGGGCTGCGCTACCGCGGCGTGATGGGCTGGGAAGGCCACACCGTCGGCATCAAGGAAGCGCCGAGAAGAAGGCGGCCGTCGAGAAGGCCGTCGGCCTGTTAGGCGAAAGCGCGCGCCTCTGCCGCGAGGCGGGGCTCCCCGTGAGCATCGTGAGCGGCGGCGGAAGCGGCGACTACCTTCTCAGCCCGCGGCTCGGCGTGCTCACCGAGGTGCAGGCGGGCGGCGCGATCTTCTGCGACGCGACGTACCTCGCCTACGGGGCGGGCACGAAGCCTTCGCTCTTCGTGCGGACGATGGTGACGAGCCGCCCGACGCCGACGCGCGTCATCTTCGACGCGGGCTTCAAGGCGCTGCCCGCGTGGGCGAGATCGCCGTTCGCCTCGGCCGGGCTCCCCGAGACCGCGCCGTACAAGCCTTCGGCCGAGCACGGGACGCTCACGCTCGAGCGCCCGGACACGAAGATCAAGCCGGGCGACGCCTTCGACTTCGTCGTGAGCTACGGCGACTCGACGGTGTTCCTGCACGACCGTCTGTACGGCGTGCGCAACGGCAGGGTCGAGGTGATCTGGGACATCCAGGGCCGCGGCAAGCTCCAGTAGTCGCCCGCGCGGGTACCTTCAGACTTTAACTACTCTCTCCTCGTGGCGGGAACGCTCGGCGGCGAACACCATGAGGTGGCTCTCGAGCGACTCGTCGGGGCCGGAGAGGATGCGCGCGCAGTCGCCGGTGGCGACGGCCTCGACGAACGCGGCCGCCAGGCCGTAGTCGCCGCCGCCGTGGCCGGCGAGCGCGCCCGCGTCGGTCGCGCGCGTGTCGATCTTTCGATGGCTGTCGGTGAGGAAGTCGTAGAGGTCGATCACCTCGCCGTCGCCGCTGCATTCGCCGCGGGTGCCGAAGATGCGCACCTGCGCGGTCGCGCTTCTCCGTAAAGGCGGTCATGGTGAAGGTCGCCGTCCGGCCGCCTTCGAACTCCATGTTCACGACCTGGTTGTCGACGACGTCGTTGTCGCAGGCGTAGACGCAGCGGCCGTACGGGCCCGTGCTGATCGCCTCGCGCACGCTCGCCTCGGTGGGCTCGGGCGTGATCACGTTCACGGGCCAGGTCCGTGTGCCCGGCTCGCACGCGGTCGAGGTAGATCTTGACCGCGGAGTAGGGGCAGGAGGGCTCGACGCCGCAGGCGACGCAGCGCTCGCCGGCGCCCGCGGGCGCCTCCTCGCGGCCGGAAGTGCTTGAGCGAGCCGAAGGAGCTGACCCGCAGGCAGCGCCGGCCGACGATGTAGCGGATCCAGTCCAGGTCGTGGCAGCTCTTGGCGAGCAGCATGAAGGAGCTCTGCGCTTCGCTGCGCCAGTTGCCGCGGACGAAGGAGTGGGCCTGGTGCCAGAAGCCCACGGGCTCGAGGAGCTGCACGCTCACGATGTCGCCCACCGCGCCGCGCGTCGAGGAGCTCCTTGAGCCGGCGCGTGTAGTCCGTGTAGCGCATCACGTGGCAGACGGCGAACAGGCCGCCGCCCGCCTTGGCGGCCGCGAGGATCGCGCGGCAGCCCGCCTCGTCGGGGGCGATGGGCTTTTCCAGCAGGATGTGGTAGCCGCGCGCGGCGAAGGCTTCGACGCACTCGCGGTGCATGCGGTCCTGCGTCGCGATGATCACCGCGTCGGCGAGCCGCTCGCGCGACGCCATCTCGCGCCAGTCCGCAAAGACATTTGCTGCCGGCACCGCGTGGCCGCGCGCGATGCGCTCGCGGTAGAAGTCCCGCGGCTCCGCGACGCCGACGACCTTGGCCTTGTCGGGGTGCTCGAGGGCGTATTGCGAGTAGACGGTGCCGCGGTTTCCGGCGCCCGCCACGATCAGCGTCACAGGCTTCACACGGACCTCCTCGGAGCAAGCGGCCGCTCCCGCGCGGCAGCCACGAGCGCGAGTGTCGCCGACGTCGCGAGAGGGCGTCAAGGGCTGTCGAGGCCGCGGTGAGCTACGTCCAGCGCTGACCCCGCCTCGACCCGTTCACAAAAAAGCGCCCCCGTTACAGCCCGCCGGCGCTTAGAATCAAAGGTGAAGGTGACCGGCATGGAAAAAGTGATCGCGACGGCTTTGCCCCTCGCGTTCCTCGCCCACCTGCTGGCGAGTGAAGCCGCGCTCGCGCGCCGTCGGATCGCGATCGGCGGGCGCCCGCCGATCCACACGCTGCCGTTCCTCGCGTCCAAGTACCTGGCGATCGGGATCTGGGCTGCGGCGTCGCTGCAGAGCTGGGGGCTGGGATGGCAGCCGCTCGCGCTCGCGCCCGCGCCGCTCTGGCTGTCCGGCGGCCTATGGGTCTGCGGGTTCGCTCTGCTGTTCCTCGGCCACACGTGCCTGGGCGCTCATCTCAGGTTCGGCCTTCCGAGCGAAGCGACGCGCCTGCACTGCAACGGCGTCTATCGTTTCTCGCGGAACCCGATGTACGCTGGAATCGATGCCACCATCCTCGCCGCGATCCTCTACACGCGCAATCCCGCGATGCTTGCCGCGGGCGCGTTCGTCGCGGCGGTCCATCACAGGATCATCCTCGCCGAGGAGCGGTGGCTGCTTCACACGTTTGGCCCGGACTACGAGCGCTATCGCGACCGCGTCGCGCGCTACCTGACGCTGCCCCTCGCCGTCCGCAGGGGACTCTACGGCGCCAAGGCGTTCTGGAGGCTGCTCCATATGGGGCACTGCGCCCCGACCGTGATGAGCACCCTCCGGAACGAGGAGTGGGCCGTCAGGCTGGCGGCCGGCCTGCCGGGAGGCATAGGCAACACCGGGGGCGAATGCGGCGGGATCACGTCGCCGCTGATGCTGCTGGGCCTGCGCCACGGCCTCCGCGAGATCGATGAGGGACTCCCGCTCGTTTTCGACCTCGGCCACGATCACATGGCGCGATTCCGGCGCTGCCGCGGGACGCTGCTTTGCCGCGAGATCCGCGGGACGCCGCCTCGCGTGCTGCCGTGCGTCCGGACGGTCGCTCATTCCGCGGGGCTTATCCGCGGCGTCCTGTCCGGCGATGACCGCGCCGCCATCACCGGCGAGACGCGTGCGGCGTACCGCCGGCTGTACGCCGAGCTCGCAGGCTGCGGGTTTCACTGCGCGCAGGACGTGCTGCGGCAGGTCGACGGGCTCCCGGCGGGTCCGCAGCTCCTCGACGCGGCCAGCGCGTTCCTGGGCGGGACGCTGTTCACAGGCATGACCTGCAGCGCGCTCACCGCGGGAGTCATGGCCCTGGGCCTGCGCATCGGGGAAATCGAAGGCAACCCGTTGCGCGTCCTGCACATGGTCGCCCTCATGTGGACGGGCGGCCCCGCCTTTGACGACGGCGTCAACAAGTTCAACGTGCCGATGAACCGCGGCGGGGAGCTGGCGTCCTGGTTCGCCACGGAGCTCGGCAGCACCCAGTGCCGGGCGATCACGCACGCGGATTTCTCCTCGCCCGCCGGCGTCGAGGCATACCTCAGCGGCGGCGGCATCGCCGCGTGCCGGCGCATCGCGGCCAGAGTCGCCGGACGCGTGCGCCTCATGCTGGATGGGGCGCGCGTCTGAGCGCGGCTGCCGCGCGGCTTCTGAAATCTGAGCGATTCGCTTGAGTTTTCGGGCCCGCGTCGAGGACAACCGAACGCGTCCCTTCAATTTCGCTCTTGTCTCTTGATCTTGGCCCGCGAGTCGTGATCTCCTTGGCGCCATGTTTGCCATCGTATTGACCTCCGTGTTCGTCGCAGCCATGGTGGGCATCGGCCTGTGGGGGATGTCGCGCACCCGTACTCTCGGCGACTTTTTTCTGGGCGGCCGCAAAGTCGGGCCCTGGATGTCGGCCATCGCGTACGGCACGACCTACTTTTCGGCCGTGGTCTTTATCGGGTTCGCCGGAAAGCTGGGGTGGGGTTTCGGGCCCCGCGTGCTGCTGATCTCGCTCGGCAACACGGTGTTCGGGTCGATGGCGGCCTGGATGGTCCTCGGCAGGCGCACGCGCAGCATGACGCAGAGCCTCGGCGCGATGACGATGCCCGAGTTCCTCGCGGAGCGCTTCGACGCCGGGTACCTCAAGACCGCGGCGGCGCTCATCATCTTCGTGTTCCTGCTGCCCTACTCGGCCTCGATCTTCAAAGGGCTTGGCCACCTCTTCGAAGCGGTGTTCGGCATCTCGTACGACCTGGCGCTCCTGATCATGATCGTGATCACCGGCATCTACCTGGTGCTCGGCGGCTACTTCGCGATCGCGGCCACGGACTTCGTGCAGGGGCTTATCATGATCGTGGGCTCGATCCTCATGGTCGCGGTCCTGGTGGGCAAGGCCGGGGGGCTCGGCGAAGCGCTCAATCTCGCCGCGACGCGGTACGCGCAGCACGTCCCGCCCGCAAAGCAGCCGAGCCTGGTGCTGCTGGCCGGCCTCGTGTTCATGACGTCGTTCGGCACCTGGGGGCTGCCCCAGATGGTGCAGAAGTTCTACGCCATCAAGGACGTGCGCGTCATCCGCACTGCCACGTGGGTGACGACGGCGTTCGCGGCCATCATCGTGTTCGCCGCCTACTTCACGGGAGTGCTCTCGCACGTGTTCTTCGACGCTCCCCCGGTCGTCGGAGGCAAGGTCGATTTCGACCGGCTCATCCCGGCGATGCTCAAGCAGCAGCTCCCGGACCCGCTGCTCGCCGTGATCCTGCTTCTGGTCCTGTCCGCGTCGATGTCGACGCTCTCTTCGCTCGTGCTGGTGTCCGCCTCGGCGATCGCCATCGACCTGTACAAGGCGCGGCTCTCGCCGAAGGACTCGAGCGGCAAGCCCCTGGCGCTCATGCGCATCTTGAGCGGGTTCTTCGTCCTGTTCTCTTTCGCGATCGCCCGCTACGAGATCGAAGTGATCGTGACCCTGATGTCCCTGTCCTGGGGCGTGGTTGCCGGCGCGTTCATGGCGCCCTTCCTGTACGGGCTGTACTGGAAGCGGGCGACCACGGCCGGCGTCGCCGCGGGGATGACGACGGGCGCGGCGCTCGGAGTGGCGCTTTTCTTCGTGCTCGGCCCCGCCAACTCGCCCATCGCGGCCTCGATCGCGATGATCGTGCCGTTCGCGGTCGTTCCCCTGGTCAGCGCCGTGACCGCACCGCCCGCCGCTGCGCTGATCGACCGGGCTTTCGCGGACATCGGCTCGCGCGTCGCGGTCGGGGCGAAGGGATAGGCCGGGCGCGGTCCGCCGCGGCGTCAGGAAAAGAGGCTGCCCAGGCGCTCGAGACCCAGGCCGCTGATGAGCAGCCTCTCCTTCCGGTTGCCGAGCAGGACCTGCGTCCAGCCCACCAGGCCGCCGTCGGCGAGCTGGTGCTCCTTGCCGTCGGCGCTGGTGCCGTAGACGTGGAACGCCGCCTCGCCGTAGTAGTTGCGCCCCTGCCCGCGTTCCGGCTCGGCGTCGACCGCATGCCCCTCTTGCCGCAGCGGCCGCTCGACGCCGGCGCGCAGCCATGGTGCCGCGGCCTCGGAAAAGGCCGTGAGCGCGACCCGCAGCTTCGCGCATCGCAGCCCGAGCGGTCGCGTCGCCTCGAGGAACGCGATGTAGGTGCGGATGTGAGTGAGGAACGCGCCGGACTCGAAGGCGTGGTTTCCGGGATCGCTGCCCGCGCTGCACAGGGCGAGCAGCTCGAAGTGGGGCACCACGCCGGGCGCCGGTTCGGTCTGGGGACGCAGGCAGCGGAGCGTCGTCGCGAGGCTCACCGCCGGCGCGCTTCCCCCCTTCTGACGCCCGGCGTTGCTGCGCCGCAGCGCGCACTCGAGCGCCAGCACATTGGTCGGGTCCGAGCACACCTCGCAGGCGCCGACGGTCGCGAGCGCCTGATTCTGGTCGAGGTTCGTGAGGACCGACACGACGCCGAGCGGCGCCACGGGCGAGAGCTCGAGCGCTTCGAACCCCTCCGGCAGCACGGTGTAGGCGAGTCGACGGAGCTCCGCGAGCAGCCGCGCGTCGACCCCCGACGGCCGCGGCAGCTTCTGCAGCGCGTACGCCTGCAGCACCTCCCGCGGGCTCATGCGGGCTGCGCGGAGCCTGTACACCCGCAGCAGCAGCGACTTCAGGTCGGTCGGCGCCAGGCGCTCGGCGAGAGTGGCGAGCAGCTCGGGGCTCCCGGCTTCGCGGAGGATGCGCGAGGTGATCGGGTCGCTCATGCCGACATTTTAGCAGGCGGCGGGGCCGGCGGCGAGGCGCGGGATTCTCCCACGGCGCGCGGCCCGCGCCTGGCCCTTGACCCGCCCGCTGCCTTTGTACCATGTTCTCTTGCGAAATGAACGGTGAGTCGTTCGAGGCGGAGGTATGAGCAGCAAGCTTCGAGTCGGGATCGTCGGGGCCACCGGGATGGTGGGACAGCGCTTCGTCAGCCTCCTCGCGGACCATCCGTGGTTCGAGATCGTGTCGGTCTCCGCGAGCGAGCGGTCGGCGGGCAAGGCCTACAAGGAGGCGGTCGAAAGCCGCTGGACGCTGCCCGGCCCGATCCCGCCCCGCGTGGCCGCGCTCACGGTCGCGAAGGCGTCGGACGTCGAGAAGATCGCGTCGGCCGTGGACTTCGTCTTCTGCGCCGTCGACATGCCCAAGGACGAGACGCGCGCGCTCGAGGAGCGCTACGCGCGCTCCGAGACTCCCGTGATCTCCAGCAACTCCGCGCACCGCTGGACGCCCGACGTGCCCATGATGATCCCCGAGATCAACGCGGATCATGCCGCGATCATCCCCACGCAGCGCAAGCGCCTCGGCGTGCGCAACGGGTTCATCGCGGTCAAGCCCAACTGCTCGATCCAGAGCTACGTGCCTGCCCTGGAGCCGCTGCGCGAGCTCGGACCCGAAAAGGTCTTTGTCGCCACCTACCAGGCGATCTCCGGCGCCGGCAAGACCTTCAAGCAGTGGCCCGAGATGATGGACAACGTGATCCCGTACATCAGCGGCGAAGAGGAGAAGAGCGAGAAGGAGCCGCTGAAGATCTGGGGCCGCATCGTCGACGGCAGCATCGTTCCCGCCGACGGCCCGGTGATCACGAGCCAGTGCATCCGCGTCCCGGTCACCGACGGCCATCTCGCCGCCGTGTTCCTCGCGCTGCGCAAGAAGGCTTCGCGCGATCGCATCCTCGAGCTCTGGGCCTCGTTCGAGGCAAAGCCGCAGAAGCTGGGCCTCCCGAGCGCGCCCAGACCCTTCCTCAAGTATTACGACGAAGACAGCCGCCCCCAGACCCGCCTCGACCGTGACTACGGCGGCGGCATGGGGATCACGCTGGGGCGCCTCCGCGAAGACCGCCTCGTCGACTGGCGCTTCGTCTGCCTGTCGCACAACACGATCCGCGGCGCGGCGGGCGGCGGCGTCCTCACCGCCGAGCTCTTGAAGGCTGAAGGGTACCTCTCGGCCAAGTAGGGCCGCGGGCGCGCCCGCGCCTGCGCGCGGGCGCCGCCTCAGCGGCGGACGCGCAGCAGCCGGGCGTTGATGGCCACGATCACCGTGCTCAGCGACATGAAGACCGCGCCCATCGCCGGCGAAAGCACGATGCCGGCGCCGGACAGCACGCCCGCGGCGAGCGGGAGAGTGACTGAGATTGTAGCCCGTGGCCCACGCGAGGTTCTGCACCATCTTCCGGTACGTTGCGCGAGCCAGCCCGATGACGGCCACCGCGTCCAGCGGGCTCGATCGGACCAGCACGATGTCCGCGGTCTCGACGGCGACGTCGGTTCCCGCGCCGATGGCGATGCCGACGTCCGCCTGGGCGAGCGCGGGCGCGTCGTTGACGCCGTCGCCCGTCATGGCCACCACGAGCCCGCGTGCCTGGACTTCCTTGACCTTGAGGGCCTTTTCGTGGGGCAGAACCTCGGCGAACACTTCGTCGATCCCGATCCGGCTGCCCACCCACGACGCGACCTTCCGGTTGTCGCCCGTGAGCATCATGGTGCGTATGCCCATGGCGCGCAGCCTCGCGACCGCCTCGACGTCCTCCTCGCGCACGGTGTCCGCAAGGGCCACGGCGCCCGCGGGCGAGCCGTCGATCACGACAAAGACCACGGTCATGCCCTGGTCGGCGAGCGCGCGGACCCTCGGGTCGTCGCTGTCGTGGCCGAGCTCTTTGAGCCACGCGGGGCTCGCCACCATCACCTTCCTGCCGGCGACGATTCCCTCCGCCCCCTTGCCGGGGATCGCGCGGAACCGGTCCACAGCTTGAGTCCGCGCCGCGGCCCTCACGATGCCGCGGGCGATCGGGTGCTCCGAGCTCGCCTCGACCGACGCCGCGTACTCGAGGATCTGCTCTCCGTCGTAGCGCGGATCCAGGACGATCGTTTCGGTGACGCCGAGCTCGCCCCGCGTGAGCGTTCCCGTCTTGTCGAAGATGACCGCGCCGATGCCGCGGGCCTTTTCGAAGGCGGCGCGGTTGCGCACGAGCAGGCCGTTGCGCGCGGAAAGCGCCGTGGACACCGCCACGACCAGCGGGATCGCGAGGCCGAGGGCATGGGGGCACGCGATCGGCGCAGCGGCGACTCCGTGGTGGTGGCTGCCGTGCGCGTGCTGCGCCTCGTGATGGTGCGTGTCGGTCATAGTTCGAAGGTCGCCAAATGAAACGGCTGCGTCAACGGCTGCAGCCGCGCGCTGCCGGCCGCGGTTCGCCCGGGTTGACGCTTCGGGCAAAACGCCTTAGCAGTAGCGCAGGGGCCGGCGCGGGCCGGCAGTTGGGGGGATCGCATGGCGAACGGGCAGCAGGGGCCGGAGCGGGGTTTTCAAAAGACGCTCGCCCTCGTCGGATACGAGAGGACGCGATTCGCGGCGCAGGCCGCGTTCGCGCGCGAGCTGGCGGCTTCGGATCCGGCGCGCGAGGAGGAGTGGCTCGAGCTGGTCGACAAGGCGTCGTCGGTGGTCGAAGCCGCGGCCGAGCGCGGCGACGCGGCGCGAGTGCGCGACGCGGTTCGCGAGGCGGAACGGCTGATGGCGCCGATCGGCGAGGCGGCAAAAGCCTGCACGGTCTACTGCGTGGGCCACGCCCACATCGACATGAACTGGATGTGGTCGTGGCCGGAGACGGTCTCGGTGACCATCGACACGCTCACGACGGTGCTGCGGCTGATGGAGGAGTTCCCGCAGCTCACCTTCAGCCAGAGCCAGGCGAGCGTCTACGCGATCCTCGAGCGCTACCGCCCCGACCTGCTCGAGCAGGTGCAGAGGCGGGTGCGCGAGGGACGCTGGGAGGTGACCGCGTCCCACTGGGTCGAGACGGACAAGAACATGGTCTCGGGCGAGAGCCTCTGCCGGCACCTCCTCTACACGCGGCGCTACATGCAGCGCCTCTTCGGGCTCGCGCCCGAAGACGTGCCCATCGACTGGTCGCCCGACACGTTCGGCCACGCGGCAACCGTGCCGACCTACCTCGCGCAGGGCGGCGTGCGCTACCTCTACCTGCATCGTCCCGGCGTCCACGGCAGGCCGGACGTGCCCGGCGCGTTCTGGTGGGCGGCGGCGGACGGCTCGCGCGTGCTGGTGCGCAACGACCGCGCGCTCGGCTACAACGGCGTCATCGGACCGCAGGTCGTGTCCCACAGCCTGGTGCCGTTCAGGCGGGAAGCCGGCCTTCAATTTACGATGTTCGTCTACGGCGTCGGCGACCACGGCGGCGGTCCGACGCGGCGCGATCTCGCGGTTCTCCTCGACATGGCGGAGTGGCCGGTCTTCCCGAAGCTCGTCTTCGCGACGGCGAAGCAGTTCTTCGAGCGGCTCGAAGCCGAAGGCGCGCGCCTGCCCGTCCTGGAGGGGGAGCTGAACTTCGAGTTCACCGGCTGCTACACGACGCAGACGCTCATCAAGAAGTCCAACCGCTTCGCGGAGAAGCGCCTCGCCGACGCCGAGGCCGCCTGCCTGCTCGGCGAGCGGGTCGCAGGCGTCCCTTACCCGGCCGACGGCCTCGAGCAGGCCTGGCGGGACGCTCTGTTCAGTCATTTCCACGACATCCTGCCCGGCTCCGGCGTGCGCGACACCCGCACCTACGCGCACGGCCTGTACCAGCAGGTCGTGGCGTTCACGGCCTCGGCCGGGACGCGGGCGCTCCGCGCGATCGCCGGGCTCGTCGACACCAGCGACACGCAGGGGGCGGAGACGGACCTGCCCGCGGCCCTTGCGCCGACGGCGCCCGGCTCCGGCGCGGGACACGGGTCGGCCGACGGCGGCCTGAGCAGCTACGCGGCCGACGCGGGCACGGGAGTCCATCCGCTGGTGATCTTCAACACGACGGAGGCTGAGCGCGAGGAAATCGTCGAGGCTGCCGTCTGGGATCCCGGCTGGGGCTGGGAGAGCCCCGACTCCGTCGAGCTCGACGCTGAGGGGCCCGACGGTTCGCTTGCCCGAGCCCAGGTCCTCGAGCGCGGCACGTACTGGGGGCATCGTTTCCAGCGCGTGGCGTTTCCGGCGACCGTCCCGGGCCTCGGGTACAGCCGCTGGTTCCTCCGGGAGAAGCCGGTGCCGGCGCTCGCCGCGCAGACCGAGCCGGAGCCCCGGTCCGACCTGGCGCAGGCTGCGGCGACGCAATCGACGGCGCGGCAGCTCGGATTCGTCCACCCCTGCCGCTACGCCGTCTACGAGCGCGGCGTCGAGGGTCTCGAGAACGAGCACCTGAGCCTGGAGGTCGATCCGAACGGCGGCGGCATCCGTCGCCTGGCGCACGTGCCGAGCGGCGTCGTGCTCGTCGAAGGGGCCGCCTCGATCCTGCAGTACGCGGTCGAGCGCGCGCGGCCCATGAGCGCCTGGGAGATCGAGCACACCGGCGCAGCGGCGGCGCCCGTCGTGACGAAGATCGAGCGCCTCGCCGCGGGACCTTACGTGGCCTCGCTCGCCGTCTCGATGCGCGTGGCCGCGTCCGAGCTGCGGCTCGTGTACGAGCTGCGGGCCGGTGACCCGAGGCTGCACCTCAGGCTGCAAGCCGTCTGGCTGGAGCGCGGCAGCCGCGATGCCGGCACCCCGGTCCTGCGCCTCGCCCTCCCGCTGGCCTTTGCGGGAGCGGAGGCGCGGCCGCGCGCCGTCTACGAGATCCCGTTCGGAGCGCTCGAGCGCTCGCTCGCCCGCGGCGAGGAGGTCCCGGCGCTGCGCTGGGCCGCGGTCGAGGCCGGGCCTCGCGGCCGTCGAATCGCCTGCGTGCTGTACAACGACTGCAAGCACGGCCACTCGTTCCGCGACGGCATCCTCGCGCTGACGCTGATCCGCGGCAGCTTCGAGCCCGACCCCCTGCCGGAGATCGGGCAGCACGAGGTGCGCTGCGGCCTCGCCTGCGTCGCCGGGTCGCTCGACTGCGCGGCCGTCGCCCGGTCCGCTGCCGCGTTCGACACGGAGCTCGCGGTGGTGAGCACCGCGAGCCGCCCGGGCCGCCTGCCGCCTTCCTCCTCGTTCCTGCGCGTCGAAGGCGCGGTCCTGAGCGGCTTGAAGCGGTCGGAGGACGGCGAGGCGCTGATCCTGCGGTTCTGCAACCCCGCGGAACAGGAGACCGTGGCGCGCGTCGAGCCGGCTCCGCTTCTCGGACGCATCCGCTCGGCCGAGCAGGTGGACTTGCTGGAGCGCAGGCTCGCGGCGGCCGCCGTCGACGGCGGTTCCGTCTCCATCCGCGTCCCCGGCCGCGGCCTTGCGTCACTGCGGATCGTTCTGGAGTATTGAAAAGGTTGAAGGGCGGCGCCCCGCCGCCCGCGACTGCTTACGGCCGCACGCCCGTGAACGGCTGCGCGTAGGGCCGCAGGACGCGCGTCGTAACCGGCCCGAGCACGCCGAACTTGTTTCGCACCCGCGCCTGGATCGTGACGTTGGGCCCCGTGACGCCCACGGAGAGCGTGTCGCCGTTGAGCGCCTTCCAGTCGCCCCCGTTCACCCGCACCAGGAACTCCTTGAAGTTGGGCGTTATGTTCCGCGGTCCCGAAGCGTCGAGCTTGACCGTCGCCACCCTGGCGTCGCGTGCGGAGAGCTGGATGTCCACCCGGTTCACGTCGTGATAGAGGGTGGAGGCGTCGGCGTCAGGCTGGAGCCGGAAGCCCCAGGTATCGTCGTCCTCATTGGCGTCGTCGCGGTAGACCAGGATGTTGTCCCAGAACAGGAAATCGTTGCTGAAGAAGTCGTTCCGTCCGATCCAGGCCATCTCCCACGTGTAGCCCAGGTAGAAGTCGTCGAGCGGCCACTCCTGCCACGCGAGGTTGTCCTTGCGCTTGATGGGGAACTGCGCCGTGGTGTAGCGCGCCTCGTTGGCGCCGGCGCCGAAGACGAAGACGACGTTGCGGCCGCCGTTTGCCAGCACCTCGCGGCGGAACTCCAGCGCCGAGAGGGGCACTCCGCTCTTTTCGACGTGCAGGTTCCATGTCACGTCGATATAGACCCACTTTCCGAGCTGGTTTGACCAGATCTCGTTGGTCGAGTGCTCGTTGCCGTTGCGGTCGCGGTTGAAGATGTAGCGGGCAGTCCAGCCCATCGACACGGCGAGCTGGGTGTACACGGTGGAAAACTGCGTGCACAGGAAGCCGACGCCCGACGTGGCGAGGCCGAGGATGTCGAGGCTGTCGTGCATGTACGAAAGGTCGTAGTTGTGGCGGTACGGCACGTTGCGGAAGACCCAGTTCTTGAGCAGCAGCATCTGCTCGAGCTCGGTGGAGCCCTTCGAGATCATCTCGTCGTAGTTGTAGAGCTTTCGCAGCCGCCCCAGCTCGGGCGTCTCGAACCTCTCGGAGTTGAAGAGGACCTTCTCATTCCGCGGCTCCTCGGCGTGCACCATCGTGCCCGCCGCCATCAACGCCGCCGCGAGTATTCCACCAATTTTCATCTTATTCCTGGAAAATACGTAGCCGTCAGCCAAGGCGTCAAGCTTGATTGTAGCACGACGATATCCTGCGCACTTTCTTTCGTCAACCGGTCGGCCTCCCGGTTCCCATAGGTAGATTGTCGGCTGTTTCAGCGGGATTCCGGACGGAAGCGCACCCTTGCGGTCGTTGGGGCGCGTCGACCCGCCTGCCGCTCCCCGCGCGAAGGATGCGCAGGGCACGCCCGGCCGTAGGCCGGGCGTGGTCCGAGCCTGGCAAGGCGAGGACCGAAGCCCGGAGCAGCCTGGTCCCCGCCCCGCAAGGACGCCGGCCCAGGCGGGGACGCGCCCAGTTCCGCCGCTAGTCGAGCGTGACGCGCTGAAGCGAAGGGGCGATCGTCGCCGAGAGGCCGACCTGCGACTTGACGTAGTCGCGCAGCGCTGCGAGCGCCTTCTGCTCGCCGTGGTTCAGGAAGAGGCCGCGGGGGGGCTTGCGGAATCCGCGCAGCCAGCGCACGAGCTCCCGCCTGTCCGCGTGGCCCGACAGGCCGCCGATGCGATGCACCGCCGCGCGGACGGGCTGCTTCTGGCCGTGGATGCGCACCTCTTTCGCGCCCTCGAGGATCTCGCGGCCGAGCGTCCCCTCGGCCTGGTAGCCGACGAACAGGATGGTGCTCTCCGGCCGCTCGATGTTGTGGGCGAGGTGGTGCTTGATACGGCCGCCCGTGCACATCCCGGCGCCCGCGATGACCGCCATGGTCCCCCGCAGATGGTTGAGAGCCTTGGACTCGTCCGAAGTCGACACGAGCTTGAGGGCCGGGAACTGGAAGGGCGACCTGCCGCTGCGCACGAGCTCCTGCATGTCCCGGTCGAAGAGCTCGGTGTGCCGTTCGAAGACGTCG
Organism: uncultured Spirochaetota bacterium; assembly: GCA_963734495.1. Classification (GTDB taxonomy): domain Bacteria; phylum Spirochaetota; class Spirochaetia; order SZUA-6; family CAVTHK01; genus CAVTHK01. The sequence continues at coordinate 315,165 of CAVTHK010000013.1, read as the reverse complement.
AGCACCTTGATCGCCATCGGGCTGTCGAGAAAGACGAAGAGGTGAGGGATGCGGTCGGCGAGCAGCAGCTCGTTGAAATAGTAGAGAAGCTCCTGGGCCCGCTCCAGCGCGAAGCTGGGGATCACGAGGTTGCCGCCTCGCTTCCACGTCTCGGCGACCGCCTGCGCCAGCGTCTCCGCGATGTCGCCGTCGTCGTGCTCGCGGTCGCCGTAGGTCGACTCCATGACGACGTAGTCCGCCTGCTCGATGAGGACCGGGTCGTCGATGATGGGGCGGTCCCATCGGCCGAGGTCGCCGGAGAATGCGATGCTGCGCCTCTGCCCGTTCACGCCCGCCTCGAGCCTGATGGACGTGGCCCCGAAGATGTGGCCCGCCTCCACGAACGTCGCCTCGGCGCCCTCACCGACCTTTGTGGGCTCGCCGAGCGTCACCGGCGTGAAGTGCGAGGAGACCGCTTCGGCGTCCGCGGTCGTGTAGAGCGGCACCTCGGGGTAGGGGCTCTTGCGGCCCTCCTTCGCGTGGCGCTTCCTCTTGAACTCCGCGTCTTCCTCCTGGAGCCTGGCCGAGTCGGCGAGGACGATGCGCGCTATCTCGGCGGTCGCGGCCGTGCAGTAAATGGGCCCCCTGAAGCCGGCCTTGACCAGCTTGGGCAGCAGGCCGCAGTGGTCCAGGTGGGCGTGGGTGAGGAGCACCGCGCCGAGCTCGCGCGGATTGTACGGGAACGGAGCCCAGTTGCGCTCCTGCATCCGGCGCTCCTGAAAGAACCCGCAGTCGACCAGGATGCGGAGCTTTCCAGCCTCGACGAGAGTGCTCGAGCCGGTCACGCTGCCGGCCGCGCCCACAAAGCGGATGTCCATGGACTCGAAGCTATGCAGGCGCGCGGGTCTTGTCAAACCTGGCGCGGGGCGTCGGCGGCCGGGGCGGGGGCGGCGGGCGCGTCGGGCGCGGCCGGGGCGGCGGCTGGGGCGGGCGCGGGCGCGGCGGCCGGGCGGCCGGGGCGGGCGCGGCGGCTGGGGCGGGCGCGGCGGCTGCGCCCGCCTTGACACCTGCGGGGAGCGCGGCAAGAATGGCGCCGCGCCCCGTCCTCGGCGGGGCGCGGCGGAGGTTCCCGCATGGCACGCACGTTGATCGGCTACGACGTCGGAAGCTCGTCGATCAAGGCGACGCTGATCGACGCGGACACCGGCAAGGCCCTCGAGTCCGCGACCTCTCCCTCCGAGGAGATGCCGATCGCGGCGCCGCACCCCGGCTGGGCCGAGCAGCATCCCGACCTGTGGTGGGAGAACGTTCTCGCGGCGACCGCGGCCATCAGGGCCCGCCGCGACCTCAAGGACGTCGCGGCCATCGGCATCTCGTACCAGATGCACGGGCTGGTCGCGGTCGATGCCAAAGGCGCGGTGCTGCGGCCGTCGATCATCTGGTGCGACAGCAGGGCCGTCGACGTGGGCAACCGCGCCTTCGAGAAGCTCGGGCCGGAGAGGTGCCTGGGCCGCCTGCTGAACTCACCCGGCAACTTCACGGCGTCCAAGCTGCGCTGGGTCAAGGAGAACGAGCCGCGCATCTTCGACCGCATCGACAGGGTCATGCTGCCGGGCGACTACGTTGCCTACCGCATGACCGGCGAGATGCGCACGACGCCTTCGGGCCTCTCGGAGGGCATCCTCTGGGACTTCAAGGACGACGCTCCCGCGCGTTTCCTCATGGAGCACTACGAGATCCCCGAAAAGCTGCTGCCCGAGATCGTGCCGACCTTCGCGAAGCAGGGGGCGCTCACCTCCGAAGCGGCCGCCACGCTGGGCATGAAGGCGGGGACGCCGGTCGCCTATCGCGCGGGCGACCAGCCCAACAACGCCCTCTCGCTGAACGTGCTCGAGCCCGGGGAAATCGCGGCCACCGCGGGGACTTCGGGCGTCGTCTACGCCGTCGCGGACAAGGCGGACTACGACCGCAGGTCGCGCGTCAACACCTTTGTCCACGTCAACCACGCTGCCGGCCGGCCCCGCTACGGGATCCTGCTCTGCGTCAACGGGACCGGGATCCTCTACAGCTGGCTGCGGCACAACGCGATGACGGGAAGCGCGGAGAAGCTTCCGCCCTATGACGAGATGAATCGCGTCGCCGCCTCCGCGCCCGTGGGCGCCGACGGGCTCGTGATCCTGCCCTACGGCAACGGCGCCGAGCGCACCCTCGACAACCGGAACCTCGGCGCGTCGGTGCTGGGGCTCGACCTCAACAGGCACACGCGCGCGCACCTGCTGCGCGCGGCCCAGGAGGGGATCGTCTTCGCCCTGATCTACGGGCTGGAGATCATCCGCGGGATGGGCACCTCCGTCGGGACCGTGCGGGCCGGGAACGCCAACATGTTCCGCTCGAGCCTGTTCGCGGGCGCCTTTGCCACGCTGGCCGGCGCGCGCGTGGAGCTCTACGACACCGACGGCTCGCAGGGGGCGGCTCGCGGCGCGGGGATAGGGGCCGGGCTGTTCACGGCAAAGGACGCCTTTCGCGGGCTCGAGCAGAAAGGCGCCGTCGAGCCGGATCGCGCCGCCGCCGGCGCCTGGCGCGCCGCCTACGAGCGGTGGCGCAAGGCGCTGTCCGCGCAGCTTCCGGGGTAGGGCTTTCCATGCGGGTCATCAACATCGGCTCGCTCAACGTCGACCACGTCTACCAGGTCGATCACTTCTCGCGGCCCGGCGAGTCGCTGATCGCCCGCGGCTACGCGCGCTTCGCGGGCGGCAAGGGCGCGAACCAGTCGCTCGCGATCGCGAGGGCGGGGGCGGGAGTGCTCCACGTCGGCAAGATCGGCCGCGAGGGCGAGTGGATGATCGCCCCCATGAAAGCCGACGGAGTCGACGTCTCCCGCGTCGTCGTGAGCGACGAGCCGGGCGGCCACGCCATGATCCAGGTCGACCGGGACGGGCAGAACTCCATCGTGGTCTTCGGCGGCACCAACCAGCAGATCGAGCCGGCGGACGTCGACGCGGCGCTCGCGGCGGCGGCCCGCGACGACATCGTCGCGCTGCAGAACGAGACCAACGTCACGGCGCACGCGATGCGCCGGGCCGCTGAGAGGTCCCTGAGAGTCTTCTTCAACGCCGCGCCCTTTACCGACGCGGTCAGGAGCTACCCGCTCGAGCTGGTGTCCTCGTTCTTCATCAATGAAGTGGAGGGGAAGGAGCTCACCGGCGAGCGCGCTCCGGAGGCCATCGCGTCCGCGATGATCGCGAAGTACCCGTCCGCCGAAGTCGTGCTCACTCTGGGCAGCGAAGGCGCGTTGTGGGGCAAGGGGCCGCTGCGCGAGCGGGTGCCGGCCGTGCGGGTCAAGGTCGTGGACACGACGGGGGCGGGCGACACGTTCATCGGCTACACGCTCGCCGGGATCTGCCAGGGGATGCCGATCCGTCGGGCGCTGGAATCGGCGACGCGCGCGGCCGCGATCTGCGTGTCCCGGCGCGGGGCCGCGGCTTCGATTCCGCGCAGGCGGGAGCTGGGAGCGGGAGGCAAGTGATGAAGAGCTTCCGCAAGGAGCTCTGGTTCGATGTGCCGCGCCGCCGCGCGTTTCTCAACATCACGCCCCAGGTCGAGCAGGCGCTGCTCGAGAGCGGCATCACCGAAGGGCTGCTGCTCTGCAACGCGATGCACATCACGGCGAGCGTGTTCATCAACGACGACGAAGGCGGCCTCCACCAGGATTTCGAGGACTGGCTCGAGCAGCTCGCCCCGGAAAAGCCGCACACGCGGTACCGCCACAACGCCGGCGAGGACAATGCCGACGCCCACCTCAAGCGATCGATCATGGGCCGCGAGGTGGTCGTGGCGGTGACGGGCGGCAGGCTCGACTTCGGGCCATGGGAGCAGATCTTCTACGGAGAGTTCGACGGCAAGCGCCGCAAGCGCGTGCTCGTCAAGGTGATCGGGGAGTAGGCGCGCGCCGCGGACGCCCGCGCCCGAGGGGGCGCGCCGCCGCGGGCGCGCGAAGGCGGGAGCGGACCGACCGCCCCCGCCGCGCGTTCCGTCGCGGTCCGGCTAAGGCTTGACCGCCTCCACGTGCACGCTCACCACCTTGGCGCCGAGGGCGCGCAGCTCCTCGGTCGAGAGACCGCTCGCCTCGCGCAGGCGCTCGAACTCCGCCTCGTCGAAGATGAGCTCGCCGGCGGCCTTTTCGCTCACCACGCGGATGTCCGCGAAGCCGGCCACGCGCATCGCGTCGAGGTACTGGTCCTTGCGCAGGGCGCCCGCGACGCAGCCGGCGTAGAGGCCGAGGTCGGCGCGCAGGGCATCGGGCAGGTCGGCGAGGAGGACGACGTCGGAGACGGCGACCCGGCCGCCCTTGCGCAGCACCCGGAACGCCTCGCGGAACACCTGACGCTTGTTAGGCGACAAATTGATCACGCAGTTGGAGATGATCACGTCCGCGCTCGCGTCCGCCAGGGGCAGGTGCTCAATCTCGCCGAGGCGGAACTCCACGTTGGCGGCCTCCGAGCGTTTGGCGGAGGCGCGCGCGCGGTCGAGCATGTCCGGCGTCATGTCCACGCCGATCACGTGCCCGGAGGGACCGACGCGGCGGGCGGCGAGGAAGCAGTCGATGCCGCCTCCCGACCCGAGGTCGACCACGGACTCTCCCTCTTTCAATGCGGCGATTGCCGTGGGATTGCCACACCCGAGGCCGAGGTTGGCCCCCTCCGGCAGCGAGGCCAGCTCGTCGGGCGTATACCCCACGCTCAGGCTCTGGTCGGCAGCCGAGCCGCAGCCGCACGCCCCGCTGCTCGACCCGCAGCACCCGCCCGCGCTCCGCGCGGTCTCCGCGTAGCGCTCCCGCACCGCGGCCCTGATATCGTCGCTCATCCCATTCCTCCTATTGCCTGCATGGCCGGCGCCAGGACGTCACGAACCGCGTCGCTGAGCGCATCGGTCTTCACGAGCGAGAGGCAGCAGACGCGCCCCTCGCTCCTCATGATCACGACCGCGAGCTTCTCACCGGGCCTGATCCCCGCCTGGTCGCGCACTTCCTTGGGCAGGACCACCTGCCCTCTCGCGTCGACGGTGATAATGGCTTCGATTCCGCAACATCCCATAATTCGGCCTCTTCTGATTTTTCTGACAAAGCTAACATAACCGAAAAGTGCGTGCATGTCAAGCTCCTTGGGCCGGAGCCCCCGGCCTATGAGCTATGACGCCCGAGAGACGCCCTTCAACTTTGTTCCTTGAGCCCTGCGGCCAGGATCCGCCGCGTCAACCCCGCCCGCCTCCGCGGTTGCGGCCGCGCGCCCGCACGATCGAGTACACCACGAGGGCCGCCAGGCTCAGCGCGTAAGGGAAAGCGAGCACGATCTCCGACGGCAGCGACAGGACCCCCTGCGAGTAGTTCGAGAAGCTCTCCGCCAGCGCGAAGAAGAGGGAAGCCACCACCACCCCCGCGATCCGGCGCTGGCCGAGGTAGACGATCACCAGCGCAATCCAGCCGCGACCCGCGGTCAGGTTCGGCACGAACGCCTGCAGGTCCATGGCGAGCGCCGCGCCCGCCACCCCGCACGCCACGCCCGACAACGCGATCGCCGTGACTTTGTACCGCTCGGGGTCGATGCCGACGCTCGCCACGACTTCCGGCGCCCTGCCGGTCCCCTTGAGCCGGAGCCCGAACGGGGTCTTCTCCAAGGCGAGCCATGCGACCGCGACGAGCGCCCACGCGAGGGGGACCAGCAGGTTCTGGTCCAGGAAAATCTGAAGGAAGGCGCCCGCCGGGCCGAGAGGCTCCAGCGCGGCCGCAGGGACAATCGCGGGGAGGGCGGGGAACGTCGCGAAGCGGACGACGCCTTTGTAGCCGAAGAGCCGGTCCGCGAGCACCGTGGTGAGGCCCGAGGCCAGCAGGTTGGTGGCGATGCCCGCCACGAAGATGTCGGCCCGCAGCCTGAGAGCGGCGAGGCCGTAGAGCAGGGCGAGAGCGCCCGAAGCGGCCGCGGCCACGAGGATCGCCGCCGCGACGCTGCCGGTGTGCGCGGCCGTGAGGACGCCGGCGAAAGCGCCGAACAGCATCAGCCCCTCGAGTGCGATGTTGAGCACCCCCGCGTATTCGGTGATCAGCCCCCCGACCGCGGCGAGGAGCAGGGGCACCATCAGTCGGACGGCTGCATGGACCACGACCTGCTCCTGGCCAGCACGAATTCCACGAGGGCCTGCGCCGTGACGAGGTAGAACAGCACCGCCTGCACGAGCAGGATCATCTCGTAGCTCACGCCCGCGAGGACCGTCGCGGCGCGCGCCCCCGCGTCGAGCCACGCGTAGAACAGGGCCGCCGGGATCACCGCGAGCGGGCGGTTGCGCGCGATCAGCGCGACGGCGATCGCGTTCCAGCCCCAGCCCAGAGAGAACCCCTTGATCGCGCGGTGGTAGGTGCCGAGGATCCCGGCCGCGCCCGCGAGCCCGTGCAGCGCGCCGCTCAGCAGCATCGGCAGCACCAGGTACAGCCCGACGTGCACGCCGCCGTAGCGGGCAAAGCGACGGTTCGCGCCGCAGAGGCGCAACTCGTAGCCCCAGCGCGTGCTGCCGAGAAACAGGGCGGTGAGGGCGACCATGCCGAGGGCGAGAAAGACGCTCGTGCTCAAGTGCGAGGGGACCAGCAGCTCCGGGAGCCCGAAGGCGGCCGGGATCTCGCGCGTGGCCATCAGGTTGCTCGCCGGGTCGTCCAGCGGGCCCGTGATCAGCCAGTCGCCGACGAGAAGCACGACCGCCGACAGCAGGTACGAGGAGATCAGCTCGTTGGTCTCCCAGCGGTAGCGCAGCCAGCCCGACACTCCGGCTATGCCCGCCCCGAGCAGCGCCGCGGCGGCCATGACGAGAGCGCGCCCGGCGCCCGCGCCGGCCGGCAGCGCCGAGCAGAGGGCGGCCGCAAGCACGCCGCCGGCGTAGATCTGGCCTTCGCCGCCCAGATTGAAGACGCCCGCCTGGAAGCTCACCGCGATCCCGAGGCCCGCGATGATGAGCGGCACGGCCGTGTCGATCATGTTGCCGAAGGCGAACGAGCTCGAGAACGGGCCGAGAAAGAAGGCCTGGAGCGCGGCGCCGGGCCGGTCCCAGGTGGCCAGCACGGCCACAGCCACCGCGAGCGCGGCGGCCAGCGTCAGCCCGAGCGCGACGGCTCGGGGCAGGCGGGCGGCGACGAAGCGTCGCAGCCCCGGCCGGGGCCGGGCGGACGCCGCCTTCATGCCGCGTCCTCGCGGAGGCCGAGCATGTATTCGCCGAGGGTGCGGCGCGAGAGGCCCGGCCCGTTCGCGAGCCGGGCCACCGCGCGGCCGCCGCGCAGCACGACGACCTGGTCGGCGAGCTGCAGGATCTCCTGCAGGTCGCTCGAGATCAGCAGGACCGCACAACCCTGGTCGCGCAGCGCCAGGATGCGGCGGTGGACGAAGCGCGCGGCGGCCACGTCGACCCCCCACGTCGGCTCGGCGAACAGCACGAAGTCCTTGCCGGAGCCGAGCTCCCGCGCGAGGATCACCTTCTGGCGGTTGCCGCCCGAGAGCATCTCCATCGGCAGGTCCGGCGTCCCTTCGATGCCGAACTCCTCCATCAGCCCGAGCGCGTGCCTGCGCGCCGCGCTGCGGTGGTACAGACCGCCGCGCGCGAACGCGCCCGGCCATCCGAGGATGAGGTTCTCCTCGACCGTCGACGAGAGGCTCGCCCCTCGTTCGAAGCGCTGCGAGGGCACGTAGGCCAGCTCCTGCCTGCGGAAGGCGTGGCGGGCATCGGCCGCCAGCGGCCGCCCGCGGTACACGATGCGGCCGGCGGCCGGCGGCCGGAGCCCCGAGACCGCGTCCTCGAGCTCCCGCAGGCCGTTGCCCGCGAGGGCGGTCGCGCCGATGATCTCCCCCTCGCGCACCGTGAGGTCCAGGGCGTCGAGACCCGCGCCGAACGGGCCGCGCACCGAAAGCCGCTCGAGCCGCAGCACCGGCTCTCCGGCCGTCGCGGGCGACCGGGGCTGCTCCGGCGGCAGGTCCGCGCCGACCATCAGCGCAGCCAGCTCGGCGGCCGTGCAGGCCCCGGCGTCGCGGGTGGCGACGACCCTGCCGCGCCGCAGCACGGTGACGCGGTCGGCCACGTCGAGCACCTCCTCGATGCTGTGGGTCACGATGACGACCGTCCGGCCTTCGGCGGCGAGCGAGCGCAGGGTGCGCAGCAGGGCCTCCGCCTGCTGATCGGTCAGCACCGCGGTCGGCTCGTCGAGCACCAGGATGCGCGCGTCGCGGTAGAGCAGCTTGAGCAGCTCGACCTGCTGCATCGCGCCGACGTCGAGGTCGGAGACCTCGGCGCCGGGTTCGACCGGCAGGCCCCAGCGGGCCGCAGCGTCCGCGACCCGCAGGATGAGCTCGGACTCGTCGAGGAACGCGCGGAAGCGGGCAGGCTCGATCCCGAGCATGACGTTCTGCGCGACGCTGAACGAGGGGATCAGGCGGAAATGCTGGTGCACCATGCCGATGCCGTGGCGCATCGCTTCGCGGGGCGAGCGGATGTGGACGGGGCGGCCGTCGATCGAGATCGAGCCGGCGTCGGCCGCCACGACTCCGTCGAGAATCCGCACGAGCGTCGATTTGCCCGCCCCGTTCTCGCCCACCAGCGCATGGATCTCGCCCGGGCGCACGTCGAAGTCGATCCGGTCGTTCGCGAGGACCCCGCTCGAAGGGTACCACTTGGTGATGCCCCGCATCGCGAGGTAGGGGGCGGCCGACATCAGAGCTCCGGCATCGCGAGCCCCAGCTCGTTGCGGCGCACCCTCTCGGCCTGAGCTTTCATGCGCTCGCGCAGGGCCTGCGGGACGTTCTGCGTGTAGAGCGGGTCGTCCTGCACGAAGGTCACGAAGCCGTCGGCGGCTCCCAGCGTGACGGCTTTGCCGAGCTCCAGCTTGCCCGCGAGAAAGGCCTTGACCGCGCGGTAAGTGGCCTCGTCGTGGGCCACCACGCTCGAGCCGACGACGGTCCCGGGAGCCACGGCGTAGCCGTTGGAGTCGAACCACAGCACGTAGCGGCCGCGCTCCCTGGCGGCCTTGACCACGCCCTGGTTGGCGCCGCCGGCGATCGTGAGCACGACGTCGACGCCGGCGTCGAACATGCTGTCGGCGAGCTCGCCCGCCTTGGCGGCGTCGTACCAGTTGCCGATCACCCGGAAGTCGAGGGTGATGGCGGGGTCGACGTCCTTGAGGCCCTTCTCGAACCCCGGCCGGATCGCCCGGTCCATGGCGGGATACTGCTGGGCCACGATCATCCCGACCTTCTTCTGAGGGTTGGCGCCGGGCATGTCGCTCGTCGGTGACCAGGCCGGCCATGTAGCCCACCAGGTATCCCTGCTCGACCTGGTTGAAGATCACCGTGTACATCTGCGGGTGAACCAGGCGGCCGTCGATGACGACGAACTTCTGCTTCGGGAAGCGCTTGGCGACCTCGGCGCAGATCGCGGGCATCGCCGAGTTCGTGGTCGCGATCAGGTTGTACTTGCCGGTGGCCACGAGGGCGGTGAGCTTGTCCTGCCACTCCGCCTGGTTGAAGCCGGCCTCGACCACGTCCACGGCCGTGTCGGGGCGCTCGGCCGCGGCCTTCCTGGTGCCCGCCACGAGCATCTCGTACGTGGGGCTCCCCTGCACGAAGCCCGGGACGAAAACGCCGATGCGGACCGCCCCCTGGGCGCTGCCCGCGGTCGAGCGTGCGCATCCCGACAGCGACGCCGCGACGATGAGGGCGAGCCCCGCCGCGAGCCTCGGCGCGATGCGCGAGACAACTGCGTGTTTCATACCACACCCCTTGCAGACTCTCGTCCTCCGGGGGTGAGGAAAAAGGCGCGCGGGTCACGCGCGGTGAGACAGTCGAACGCCTTCTTCCATCCAGACTGTACTGTCGGCTCCGGAGTCGCACCGGATCAGCCGCTTTGGACGGCTCGCGGGCTTTACCGCCGGTCAGGAATCGCACCTTGCCCCGAAGGCCCGGCCTCTGCCGGTGATTGTTTATCGCAAATGCATGCACGATTTGTCAAGGCGGCGGCCGCGGCGTGGCCGCCGGCCTCAGGCGCAGCCGCCCGTCCGCTCGGCCGCGATCCGCGTCAGGCCCGTCCGGGGCCGGGATCCGCAGGGAGGAAATGCGGCGCCAGGCCCCGCTTGCGGAGGCTCAGCACGAAGGCGATCAGGCGGTCCCTCGCCGTGTCGCTCATCGGGCCGAAGAGCACGTGCAGTACTCGGCCTCCGTGAGAGAGGCGCCTGACTTCAGCGACGAGCTGGAACTCGATGCCGTCGAACGTCGCGAACCGGATCTGCACATCGTCGCCCGAATTGAAGCGCATGCCGGAGTTCTCGAGGCTCGCCCCGCCTCCGCTCAGGTCGACCAGCCGCGTCACCACCGGCTGCTCCTGGGACCCGGCAACGCCGACCCGGGCCGGCAGGCTGGTCCGCGCCCGGTAGTACTTGCGGCGCTGAGTGCGAAGGATCTTCTCCGAATGCGCGATCCGCAGCGTCTGGCCGTCGACCCCCCTCACGATCGTGGTGAACTGAAAGGTCCCGCTCTTGACGTTGAAAAAGCAGCGCAGCTCGGTCCCGGGGCCGGGCGCGATCACGTCCGCGTCCTCGATGCTCACGATCAGGCCGCCGGGCGCGGACTCGCGCACGATCGCATAGAACTTCTTGGTCTCCCGCTGAGAGACCAGCAGCCGCAGCCCGGCCGGGAGGATCGCGGTCGAGGTGACCGTCTTTTCCGTGCTGCCGCGGGCGATCCCCAGGCGAACCCTCAGCGCCGCCAGCTCGCCTTCGCCCGCTCCGCGCGCCGCGATCAACCGCGCGGCGCAGTGGTTAAAAGTGTTCGGGTTGGTGAGCACGAGGTGCCCGCGGACGGGGGGGTCGTTGACCATCCGCACGAGCCTGTCGAGGAGGGCGCGCTCTTCGTCCGAGAGCTTGAGCTTTGCCAGAGCGCGCTCCTTTGCCTGCGAGGACTGCAGCTCGAGGGCCTGGCGCATGCGGCGGTTCTGGACGACGGCGACCACCAGCGCGCCGACGACCAGAGCGAGAATGCCGAAGAGCACGAGCAGGACCAGGCTCGGATCGCCGAGAAATCCCTGGTAGACGTCACCGAACGGGCGCTCAGGCACGGCTCCCCTCCCTGACGCTGAGCATAACTCAACGGCCGCGTCCGCACCATATGGCTGCCATGGAGCGCCGGCCGGCGCCGGCCGGCGCCAAGTTGACTCGGGGGCGCGAGCCGACTACGTTCGTCCCGCGAGGGTTGCCTGATTGGTGCTTGCCTTGGACGTGGGCACGTCGACGCTCAAAGCGGGGCTCTTCGACGAGCGCGCCTCCCTGACGGGGATCGCGCAGGCGGAGACTCCTCTCTCGCGCGTCGCCGGCGGCTACGAGGTGGACGCGCGCGTCTGGCTGCGCGCGCTGCGGGACGCGGTCGCGAGGCTCGGGAGCGGGCCGCGCAGCCGAGCCTCCGCGATCGTGGTGAGCGGAAACGGCCCCACCGTTGTCCCCGTCGATGCCGAGGGCGAGCCGCTTCACCGCGCCCTGCTGTGGATGGACAGCCGCGGGCGGGAGGAGGCGCGCGCCGCAGCCGGCGGCGCGGAAACGGTTGCCGGCGTGGACACTTCCTTCTTCCTGTCCAAGGTGCTGTGGTTCAACGCGCACAAGCCCGAGGTCATGGGCCGCGTCGCGAGCTTCTTGGGGTGCCCCGAGTTCGTGGCTGCCTGGCTCACAGGCGAGCGGTGCGCGATTCTGCCCACACCTGAGTACGAGCGCTACTACTGGACCACGCAGGCGGCGCAGGCCCTGGGGATAGACCCGCAGCTGCTGCCGCCGTCGATCACGACGGGGCAGCGCGTCGGCCGCCTGCGGCCGGCAGCGGCGGCCGAGCTGGACCTGCCGGCGGGACTGCCCGTGGTCGCCGGCGGGCCGGACTTTATCGTATCCCTGCTCGGCACCGCGACGGTCGACGTCGGGAGCACGAACGACAGGGCGGGCAGCTCGGAAGGCGTCAACCGCTGCTCGACGGCAGCGGTGGCGGACCCGCGGCTGCTCTGCCTGCCGCATATCGTGCCCCGCCGCACGAACGTGTCGGGACTCATCTCCACGAGCGGAAAGGCGATCGACTGGCTGCGCGGCGCTTCCGGCCGCGCTGCCGGAGGCTACGAAGAGCTATTCGCCGCGGCAGCCGGGGCGCCGGCGGGCGCACGTCGCCTGCTCTTCCTGCCGTACCTCGCGGGCGAGCGCACGCCGCACTGGGACCCGCTCGCCAAGGGGGCCTTTGTCGGTCTGACGCTCGCCCACGGCTGGGGCGACCTGGCGCGCTCCGTGCTCGAATCGATCGGCTTCGCGATCAGGGATGTGCTGGAGGTCATGGAGGAGCACGCGCTCGACGTGGGCGAGATGCGCGTCGCCGGCACGCAAGCGCGGGCGGGCACGCTGAACCAGATCAAGGCCGACATCACCGGCCGGTCGCTGCTGGTCCCGGAGGTCCCGGAGTCGGAGCTCATGGGCGACGCGTGCGTGGGACTGGCCGCCCTCGGCGTGCACAGCGACCCGGTCGAAGCGGCGCGGGCGTGCGTGCGCATCGAGCGCCGCTTCGATCCCGATCGAGCATCGCGAGGGGTCTATGACGACCTCTACGGCCTGTACCGCGAAGCGTACCTCGCGCTGAGGGGCCTGTTTCCGCGTCTCGGCGAAGACGCCTGATGCCGCGGTTGCGACGGCTCGACGGGCTCGCCTCAGGACCTACGTCGCGCTGGCGCCTGCTGTGCTTGCCTGTGCTTCGGCGGGCTTTTCTTCCTTGGGGGCGGCGGGGGCGGCGGCGGCGCTCTTTTTCGCCTTGGCCAGTATCGCCTTGCCCACTTTGGAAACCATCACCTGTTTCCCGTCGAGCTCTACCTGGTAGAGGAGCTTGACGCCAGTCTGCTTGCTGACCGGACACGCGCCGCGGCCGCGCTTGGGCTTGTCGAGTATGCCCTTTCCTCGATGCGCTTTCGACATGTCGACCTCTGATTGCTGCAGTATAGGTGCCTACCGTAGTCGAACCCCGACTCTTGGTCAACCCGAGCCCGCGAACCCGAGCCCGCGAACCGGGGTTGGGTTGACCGGCACAGCCAGGCGCCCTTGCCCGTGGCCGCAGGCCACGGGCTGGTCCGGCGCGCTTTGGCCCGGCGTGATCGCCGGGTACCCGCCGGGTACCCGCGGGACATAAGCGCCGGTCTACAACGTTCGCCCAGGCTGCCGCGCGCGGGCCGCAACAGGGTCCGGGCGCTGCGTCGCGCTGTCGCGAGGCGTCGCGTCCTCCCGTTGTTTACAGCGCTCCGAGGGAATATAATGCCCATCACCCTGCCCGCGCAGAAAAACGCGGGCATTCGTGTGCGGGGAGGGCTTCCGTGGGAAAAAACGTCGATCTCACGACGATCGCCGACTCCAGTCGTCCGAACGCGGGTCGGATCTACGATTACCTGCTCGGCGGCACGCACAACTTCGAGATCGATCGCCAGGCGACCACGCAGATCGTGCAGGTGGCACCGTTCCTCCCGCAGGTGCTCAAGCTCATCCGGTGGTTCCTCGGCGAGGCGACCCGGAGGCTCGCGGCCGAAGGCCACACCCGGTTCCTCGATTTTGCCTCGGGCCTGCCGACGCTGGACCATATCCACGAAGTGACGCCCCCGGGCACCCGGGTGCTCTATTCCGACATCGATCCGGTGACGGTCGAGTACGCCAGGGCGATCCTCAGCGGCAACCCGAACGCCCGCTACGTTCAGTGCGACGCCGCGACCCCCGAGGTCATCCTGAAGTCCGACGCGGCGGCGGAGCTGTTCGGCAACGAGCGCCGCCTGGCCGTGGGGCTCAACGGCATCGCCTATTTCCTCTCCGACGAGCAACTCGGCCACGCCCTCCGCGTCCTCTACGACTGGGTCGCACCCGGGTCGGTGCTCTTTCTCAGCGACGCAGACGCCGCAACGCCCAACGAAAAGCTCAAACCGCTGTTCGCCATCTACGAGAAGATCGGGCAGCCGATCACCATCCGCACGAGCGAGACGCTGCTCCGTCTGGCAGCTCCGTGGAAGACAGTCGCCCCGGGCGTGCTGCCCCTGGAGACGTGGCTCGGGATGGACCCCCGGGTTCAGGCGCTTCAGACGCGGGAGTGGGGCGGGCGCGGTTTCTACGGCGTGATCCTGCGGAAGTAGGAGCGGCAGCTACGAGCGAAACTCCGCACCTTTCCGGCGGGCTTACCGACGAAGAGTGGCTGCAGCTGCGGCGGCTCGCCGCCGCGCGGCCGAGCCTCGAGCCGCGCCTGCGCGAATCCGTGACGCGCCTGCTGCGCGAGCTGGCCTTCGAGAACCGCTACCAGCTGCATCCGCGCCGCTTCGAGCCGATCGCGGACGCGGCGGTCACGGCGCTGCTGAAGTACCTGACGGACTTCGACGCCGCCGCGGCCAGAGAGAGCGGCCGGGCGCTGGCACGCGAAGGCGTCGGCGTGCGCCCGCTGCAGGCGACGGGCGCCGCGCTGCGGGCGCTGGTGCTCGAAGCCGCCGGGGTGGCTGCCTCGCGCATCCTCGACGTGGTCGACGGCTATTTCCACGAGGCGTTCGCCGGCTACGTCGACGAGCTCCTCGAGCGCACGCTGCAGAACCAGGAGGAGATCCGCCGCGCCCTCTCGGCCGCGCTCACGCAGCAGAGCCGTGAGCTCCTGATCAAGAACCATGCCATCGACACCTCCCTCCACGGGATCCTGCTCACGGACATGGACGGGAGGGTCACGTACGCCAACCCTGCATTCGTGGCGCTCTGGGGATTCACCCGCGCCGGCGAGGTGGTCGGCACGGTCATCGGCGATCTCGTGGGGCAGTACCGCAACCTCGACCTGAGGGACCCCGCCGCGCGGCTCTTTCAGGGCGAGCTGGTGGTCCGCCGCAGGAGCGGCGACGAGTTCGACGCGGAGGCGGTCTCGTCCCTGATCCTCGACGACAGGGGAAGGCCGGTCGGCCTGATGGCCTCGTTCGCGGACGTCACCGAGCGCAAGCGGATGGAGACCCAGATCCGCCAGGCCCAGAAGATGGATGCGCTCGGGCAGCTCGCGGGCGGGATCGTCCACGACTTCAACAACCTTCTCGCCGCGATCGGCGGCTACGCGCAGCTGCTGCTGCTCGACGTGCCCGAAGACAGCGAGCACTACGAGGACTTCCGCCAGATCAAGGCGGCGACCGATCGGGCCAAGGACCTGACGGATCAGCTCCGCTTTTTCAGCAGGCAGGTGAGCGCCCGGCGCGTGCCGCTGAACCTGAACGGCGTCGTGCACGAGACGGAACGGATGCTCCTCAGGACCTTCCCGCGCGAGATCATCATCCGCCAGGACCTGCAGGAGGACCTCTGGTCCATCGCGGCGGACGCGTCACAGGTGAGCCAGCTGCTCGTCAACCTGTGCCTGAACGCGCGTGACGCCATCCTGGCGCGCGGCGAAGAGGGCGGCGTGATCGCCATCGCGACGCGGCGGGTGACCTTGTCGCGCGCCGAGGCGTCGCGCTTCGTCAACGCCCAGGCCGGCCACTACGTCTGCCTGCGCGTCGCCGACAACGGGATCGGCATGACGAACGAGGTCCGCGACCGGATCTTCGAGCCGTTCTTCACGACAAAGGAGAACTCGGGCGGCACGGGCCTCGGGCTCGCGCTCGTGTACGGGATCGTGCGCCACCACGACGGGTTCCTCGAGGTCACCAGCGCGCCCGGGCAGGGCGCCACGTTCGAGCTGTATTTTCCCGCGCTGGAGCAGGCGGCCGCGGAAGAGGCCGGCGAGCAGCCGGACGGCTTCGTGCGCGGCTCCGGCACGGTCCTGGTCGTCGACGACGAGCCCCAGGTCCTCTCCATGATCACGCGCTTCCTCGGCCGGTGCGGCTACCGCACGGTGACCGCCGCCAACGGGCTCGAGGCCATCGAGGCGTTCCGAGAGCGTCACCCGGAGATCGTCGCCGTCGTTCTCGACATGGTGATGCCGAGGATGGGCGGCCGCAAATGCCTCGCGGCGCTGCGGGAGATCGACCCGCAGGCCAAGGTCGTGTGCGTCAGCGGCTTCACTGCGGACGACAGCTTCCGCGACCTGGAGCGCGAAGGATCCTTTGCCGCGCTCGAGAAACCGCTCGATCTCCGCCGCTTCAGCGAGATCATCGCGGCCGCGGTCAGGAGCCGCAGCAGCTGACGCGGCGCGCGGCGCTCCTCCCCGAACGTCCGGTTTGCCACCCGTAGACCCGTTGAGTATGTTCACCGGACGGTGGTCGCATGAAGTCTGCTGAGTTCAGGGTCGACGACGCCTACCGCTACCGTCGATCGAGCCCCGTGGCATGGGTCGTCTCGCACCTGATGCGCTATCCCGCGCTGCCGCTTCTCGTTCTGGCCGCTTCCGTGGTCAACAACTGGGCGTACGGCCGGATCCAGGTCAATGTAGGGAAAGCTTTCGACATCGTGGCCGCGGCCGGATGGGTTCCGGCCGCGCTGATAGCGGTGGCGTTCGCGCTGGCGGGGGCGGCCGGCCTGCAGGGCCTGACGGGGCTGGTGCGCAACTTCGCGGTCGAGATCCTCGCGCAGAGGATCGAGGCCAACGCGCGCGAGGAGCTGTACGCGAGCCTCCTCGGGAAGAGCCAGACGTTCCACGGCCGCCAGCGGGTGGGCGACATCATGGCGCGCGCCACCGGCGACGTCCGTTCGTTGAACGCGATGGTCAGCCCCGGGCTCATGCTCATCAGCGACAGCGCGCTGGCGCTGGTGGTTCCCGTCGCGATGATCGGCTTTATCGATCCGCGCCTGCTCCTGGTGCCGGTCATCTTTACGCTGGCGCTGATCGTCACCGTGTGGGACTACAACCGCAGGCTGAAGCCCGTGACCTTCGCCCAGCGCGCGACCTACGGCGACCTCAGCGCGGGGCTCGAGGAGACCGTCTCCGGCATCGAGGTGGTCAAGGGGAGCGTGCGGGAGCGCTACGAGTTCGACAAGTTCGTGGGAAACGCCCGCGCGTTCCGCGATCACTTCGTCCGCCAGGGTTTCATCGAGGCGCGCTACTACCCCATGCTCGCGTTCGCGGTCTGCTGGGGCGCGGCTCTCTTTCACGCCCTTTGGCTCTGGCGCGCCGGCGACCTGACCCTCGGCCGCGTCGTCGCCTTCATGGGCCTCTTCGGCACCCTGCGTTTCACGACCTTCATCTCGCTGTTCTCCTTCCAGCTCGTCCAGATGGGGATGGCCGGCGCCGCGCGGGTCCTCGAGACGATCAACACCGAGACGCACCTCGACGAGAACCGCGGGGGCTACTCCGCGCCCATGCGCGGCGAGGTGCGCTTCGAGGACGTCGGCTTCGCCTACGACGGGAAGACCGTGCTGCGAGGGATCACCTTTGCCGTGCAGCCCGGGGAGACCGTGGCCATCGTGGGCCGGACCGGCAGCGGCAAGACGACGATGACGCGGCTGGTCAACCGGATCTTCGACGTCGGCTCAGGCCGCGTGCTCGTCGACGGCGTCGACGTCAGGGACTGGAACCTGGAGGCGCTGCGCTCCCAGATATCGGCCATCGAACAGGACGTGTTCCTGTTCTCGCAGACGATCCGCGAGAACATCGCGTTCGGGCATACCGAGGCGAATCGCGAGGCCATCGAGCGGGCCGCGCGCCAGGCGCAGGCGCACGAGTTCATCACGGGCTTCCGCGAGGGCTACGAGACGCTGGTCGGCGACCGCGGCGTCACGCTCTCCGGCGGCCAGAAGCAGCGCATCGCCATCGCGCGGGCCTTCCTGACGGACCCGCGGATCCTCATCCTCGACGACAGCACGAGCGCGATCGACAGCGCGACCGAGGACCAGATCCAGCGCGCCATGCGCGAGATCAGCCGCGAGCGCACGACCTTTGTCATCACGCACCGGCTGAGCCAGATCAGGTGGGCGGACAAGATCCTCGTGCTCGCCAACGGCGATCTCGCGGCGGCGGGAACGCACGAGGAGCTGCTCGAGCGCTCGCCGGACTACCGCCGCATCTTTTCGCGGTACGAGGGGCTGGCCCCCGAGCCCCGCTCGTCCGGGCTGCGGACCGGGTCGCCCGCGACCAGGGGGTAAGGGATGCCGTTCATCCTCGACGGGCTCGAATCCGAGACCTACGACCGCACCTACACCGACAGCACGCTGCTCCGTCGCATCCTGGGCTACTTCCGACCGAGCCGGCGCGAGACGATGGTCGCCGCGGTGATGCTCACCCTGAGCTCGGCCGCCGGGAGCGGCGGGCCCATTCTCATCGCCCGCGCGCTCGACCTGCTCTCCCGGAGGGCGACGCTGGAGGCGATGATCCTGCTCTCCGCGGGCGTGCTGCTGCTCGGCGTCTTCGGGTGGCTGGTCAACTACGTGCGCGAGTCCGTCACGGCGCGGGTGGTCGGCGACGTGGTGCTCAGGCTGCGCGAGGACGCTTTCCGGGCGACCCTCGGCCACGACCTCTCCTTTTTCGACGAGCAT
This sequence comes from uncultured Spirochaetota bacterium, assembly GCA_963734495.1. Lineage (GTDB taxonomy): Bacteria > Spirochaetota > Spirochaetia > SZUA-6 > CAVTHK01 > CAVTHK01. Next base: position 296,696 of record CAVTHK010000013.1, on the reverse strand, counting down.
TCGTCGGGGAAGATCGTGAGCCGGGTCACGTCGGACACGCAGGATTTTTCCAGCGTGGTGACGCTCGTGCTCGAGCTGGGCAGCCAGGTTCTGCTCGTGGTCTTTCTCGGAGCCTGGCTCTTTGTCGTCGACGCGCGGCTCACCCTGCTGCTCCTCGCCATGGCGCCGGTTGCCATCGGGATCTCGCTCGCCTTCCGCAGAATCGCCCGCCACGTGAGCCTCGATGCCAAGAGGGTCACCGCGGTGATCAACAGCGAGATCCAGGAATCCATCGCGGGCATCGTCGTCGCAAAGAGCTTCCGGCAGGAACCGGTCCTTTTCCGCCGCTTCCTCAGGAACAACCGCCTCGCCTACCGGGTCGGCCTCAGGCGAGGCCTGGTGATCAACACCATCTTCCCCGTGCTCAGCGCCGCCTCCGGCGTCGGCATCGCGGTGCTCGTGTACGCGGGCGGGCTTTCCGCAAAGGCGGGGGCCCTGAGCCCCGCCGACTGGTACCTGTTCATGCAGGGGGTTGGCTTCTTCTGGTGGCCTCTCATCAGCGTGGCGAGCTTCTGGAGCCAGTTCCAGGACGGCCTCTCGGCCGCGGAGCGCGTATTCGCGCTGATCGACGCCGAGCCGCGCGTGCGCCAGACCGGGTCGCTTGGCGTCGCACGGCTCGACGGCCGCATCGAGTTCCACGACCTGGTGTTCGCGTACAGCGACAAGGAGCGCGTCTTCGACGGCTTCGATCTCTCCGTCGCCCCGGGCGAGACCGTAGCCCTGGTGGGCCACACCGGCGCGGGCAAGAGCAGCATCGCGAAGCTGATCGCACGCTTCTACGAGTTCCAGGGCGGGTCGATCCTGGTCGACGGCATGGACATACGGAGCCTCTCCCTCGACGACTACCGCCGCTGGATCGGCATCGTGCCGCAGGACCCGTTCCTGTTCTCCGCCACCGTGCGGGAGAACATCCGCTACGGGAACCTGGGCGCCAGCGACGAGGACGTGGTCGCGGCCGCGACGCACATAGCGCTCGGCGACTGGCTGATGGATCTCGCGAACGGCCTCGACACGCAGGTCGGCGCGCGGGGAGCGAGCCTCTCGATGGGGCAGCGCCAGCTCGTGGCCCTCGCGCGCGTCTTCCTCAAGGACCCTGCGATCCTGATCCTCGACGAGGCGACCGCCAGCGTCGATCCGTTCACCGAGACGCAGATCCAGGAAGGGCTGCAGACCGTGATGCGAGGCCGCACCTCGATCGTGATCGCGCACCGGCTCTCCACCGTCCGTCACGCTCACCGTATCGTGGTGCTCGAGAAGGGGCGGATCATCGAGATGGGCACCCACCAGGCGCTGCTCGCCGCCGGCGGCCATTACGCGAACCTCTACAACACTTACTTCCGGCACCAGTCCCTGGAGTACGTCGAGCGTTTCCGCACTTCCGCATAACAGCAGCCTGTCGGACTTTGCGCGGCGGGCACACGGCGGACCGCGGCCGATATCGGCCGGGCGCCGGCGAGGCAGCCGCGCCCGCCCGCCGGCACGAGCGCCAAAGGCAGCCGAAGGCGAGCCGCTTGACCCGCGGCCGCGGCCGGTGGCAGCATGGCCCCGGCGGATGCGATGGGACAACTCATCTTCGTGCTTGTCGTCAGCATAGGCAGCATCGCGGTCGGATACGGGATGCAGCGCGTCCTCACCGGGTTCCGCGTAGCGGGCGCGACGGGATTCGGAGCGATCTCGCGCGTCCTCAAGCTCGTGTCTTTCTTCTTCCTCAATCCCGTGGCGATCCTGAGCACCTTCTGGGGCCTCACGCTCCCCTCGCCGAGCGTGCTCGCGTTCCCGTTCCTCGGGCTGCTGTCGGTGCTGCTCGGGGCCGCCGGCGCCATGGTGGCGATCCGCCTGTTCCGCATCCCCCCCGAGCAGGCGGCGTCCGTGTTCACGTGCGGCGTCTTCAGCAACGTCGTGACCTTCGGCGGGCTGATCGCCTACACGATGTTCGGCGAGGCCGGGTACGGGCTCGCGCAGCTCTTTACGGTCCTCATGTCGCCCGCGTACTACATGATCGGATACCCCGTCTCGAGCAACATCGCGCGCGGCGAGGAGCGCGTCCTGCGCGTCAGCTCGGAAAACCTCAAGGAAAACCCGTACCTCGTCATCCCGCTGATCGCCATCGGCGCGGGAATCCTTCTGCGTTTCTGGGGTCCCGCGCGTCCCGAAGTGCTGACGCACGTCGTGGCGGTCCTTGTGCCGTGCGTGGCCGCGACGCTGGGGCTCGCGATCGGGCTCACGCTGCACTTTTCCCGCATCGGAGGCTACCGGAGGGACATTCTGATCGTGCTCGTCATCCGGCACGCCCTGGTGCCCCTGGTCATGATCCCGCTCGCCGCGGTGCTGGGCTTCGGGTCGGTGGCCGACGGGCTCGCGCTGAAGATCGTGGTCATCCTGTCCGTGATGCCAGTGGCGTTCAACGCGCTCGTTCCGCCCGCGCTCTATGGCTTCGACCTCGACCTCGCCAACAGCGCCTGGGTCGCGAGCACCTCGACGCTCGTCGTGGCGCTGCCCGTCCTCTTCCTGGTGCTGTAGCCGGATGACCCTCGCCGGGATCGCGCCGAGCCTCGGCGTCTGGGACTTCGTCCTCGTTCTCGGAGTCTCGCTGCAGACGACGCTGCTCGCCTTTGTCCGCAGCCCGAGGGCGAAGGCGCTGCTCTACTCCTTTCCGGTGCCCTTCACGATCGCCAACCTGGCCCTGGGCCGGCCGATCGGGACGTCGCACATGGTCGGCTACCTCAATCTCCTGCTGTTCATGGTCCTGGTGCGATGGCTGCACAGCCGCCTCAAGGCGCCGATCGTTGCGAGCATCGCCGCGTCCGCGGCGGTCTACTGCGTCGTGGGCGCGTTGCTCAACGCGGTCATGCCGCTCACGGCGGCGTCGTTCTGGACCGCCTTTGCCGTCGTGCTGGCGGTGGGCGTCGGCCTCGCGGTCGCGCTGCCTCACCGCGTGGAGCCCGGCCATCGCAGCGACCTGCCCGTGCCCGTCAAGTTCGCGGTCGTCGCCGCGGTCATCTCCGCGCTCGTCGCGCTCAAGGGCCCGCTCGGCGGCTTCATGGCGACGTTCCCCATGGTCGGCGTGGTCGCCACCTACGAGGCGCGCCACAGCCTGTGGACGATGGTGCGCCAGACTCCGCTCGTGATCCTCAGCCTGGGCTCGATGGCGGCATCGATGTGGGTGGCGCAGCAGGCCTTTCGCCTTACCATTCCTGAGTCTCTCGCGGTCGGGTGGCCGGCGTGCCTCGCAGTGCTGATCCCGGCCACGGTCGCGAGGTGGCGCAGGGAGCCGGCCTGACGCTATACTCGGGCCGCGGAAGGAGCGGGAGGCGCGCATGGCGGTCATCGGCATCATCGGCGGAAGCGGGCTGGAAGATCCGGCGATCCTCAAGGAGAGCCGCGACGTCGAGATCGACACTCCCTGGGGGAGTCCCTCCTCGCCGCTTCGCGAGGGCCGGATCGAGGGACGCGCGGTCTACCTGCTCGCCCGCCACGGCCGCGACCACACGATCCCGCCGACGCAGGTGAACAACAGGGCGAACGTGTTCGCGCTGAAGCAGGCGGGGTGCACGCACGTCGTGAGCACGACGGCGGTCGGCTCTCTGCGCGAGGAGATCCGCCGGGGAGACCTGGCGGTCCTCGACCAGTTCATCGACTTCACGAGGCATAGGAAGGTCAGCTTTTTCGAGCGATTCGAGCCGGGCGCCATGAACCACACGCCGATGGCCGACCCGTTCTCGGCCGGGTTGCGCGCGCTGATCATCGCGACGTGCCGGGACCTCGGCGTGGCGGTGCACGAGCGCGCGACGGTGGTCACGATCGAGGGGCCACGCTTCTCGACCCGCGCCGAGTCGCGGATGTTCCGCGCCTGGGGCGCCGACGTCATCAACATGTCCATCGCGCCCGAGTGCATCCTCGCCAACGAGATCGGCCTTCCGTACGCGACGATCGCCATGTCCACCGACTACGATTGCTGGAAGGAGGACGAGGAGCCGGTCACGTGGGAAGCGGTGCTCGAGACCTTCCATCGCAACGCGGAGAAGGTTCGGCGCATCCTCGTAGCGCTCATCCCGCGCGTGAGCTGACGAACGATGCGTATCGGCGGACGCCCCTACAGGACGGTTTGGTTCGAGGAGTCCTCGCGCGGGGCGGGCGAGCTCTGCCTGATCGATCAGACCGCGCTTCCGCACAGGCTGGAGATCGCGCGATACCGCGACTACCGGGAAGTGGCGGCGGCGATCCGAACCATGGTCGTGCGCGGGGCTCCCGCCATCGGCGCGGCGGCCGCCTTTGGCATGGCGCTCGCCGAGCGGCAGCGCGCGGACCTCCCGGCCGCCGCCGCGGAGCTGCGGGCGACGAGGCCCACGGCGCAGGACCTGTTCGCGGCGATCGACAGGACGCTCGGAGCCGCCGGCGCGGGCCGCTCCGTGCTCGAGGAGGCGCGGGCGGTCGCCGACGAATACGAGCAGGCGTGCGCCGCCATCGGGGAGCTCGGAGAGCACCTGATACGCGAAGGGGCGCGGGTCAACACGCACTGCAACGCGGGATGGCTGGCGACCGTCGACTGGGGCACCGCCACCGCCCCGATGTACAAGGCCCACCGGCGGGGCGTGCGCTTCTTCGTGTTCGTCGACGAAACGCGGCCGCGCTGCCAGGGCAGCCGGCTCACCGCGTTCGAGCTCGGCGAGGAAGGGATCGCCCACGCCGTGATCGCGGACAACGCGAGCGGCTGGTTCATGGCTCGCGGAGAGATCGACCTCGTGATCGTGGGCGCGGACCGCATCGCGGCCAACGGCGACGTCGCCAACAAGATCGGCACCTACTCCAGCGCGGTGGTGGCGCGCGAGAACGGCATCCCGTTCTACGTGGCGGCGCCCGCGGCCACGATCGATCCCCGCTGCCCGACCGGCCGCGAGATCCCGATCGAGGAGCGCGCGGCGGACGAGGTGTCGTGCGTCGCGGGCGAGGACGTCGCGAGCGGGCGGCCGGCCACCGTCCGGATCGCCCCGAAGGCGAGCCCCGTGAGGAACCCGGCCTTCGACGTCACCCCCGGGCGGCTGGTCTCAGGCATCATCACGGAGAGGGGCATCTTCAGGCCCGGCGAGATTCTGCGCGCGCTCGCCCCGTAGCGCCAGTGGCGCCCGCAGCGCCCGCCGCGCCCGCGCCCCCCGCGGTCGCCGCAGCCGCAGCCGCAGCGCCCGCCGCGCCCTGCAGCGAGGATGTCGCGATGTCCGAAGGCTACACGAAGTTCGCCTGCCGCTGGACCGAGGAGCCGCTCGAAATCGCGCCCGCGCTGCTGGCGGCTCTCGGACGCTGGCGAAGCGAGCTGCGGCGCCTCGGCCTTGTCGGCGCTACGCAGGACGGCACCGGCTTCGGCAACATCTCCGCCCGCGCCGGCGGGAACGCGTTCGTCATCACGGGCTCGGCTACCGGCGCGCTCGAGAGCCTCGAGCCGCGTCACTACGCGCTGGTCGACGAGGCGCGGCCCTGGGAGAACTGGCTCGCGTGCAGGGGCCTCACGCGGGCGTCTTCGGAATCGCTCACCCACGCCGCCGTCTACCAGACCCTCCCATGGGTTGGCGCGGTGATCCACGTGCACTCGGCGCGGATGTGGGAGCGCTTCGCGGGCAGGCTTCCGACCACGCGCCGCGAAGCGGAGTATGGAACTCCCGAGATCGCGGAGGCCGTTGCGGAAGCGGTCCGCGGGGCGCGGGCCGCGGGCGTGGTGGTGATGGGCGGCCACCGCGACGGCCTGATCGCATTCGCTGCGGACCTGGACGCCGCGGGCGCGGCGGTGCTGGCTCTACGGCGCCCCGAGGACGGCTGAGCCCGCCGGCGGGTCGGCCCGTTCGCACACCGCCCGCCCGCTCTCGACACCCGCTCTCGACAGCCGCGCCGCGTCGTGACATGATCCGGGCATGGACGAAAAACTGAATGCCAGGATTCGCGAGCTCAAGATCGTGCCGGTGATCAAGCTGGACCGGGCGGCCGACGCGCTTCCTCTGGGCAAGGCGCTGCTCGAAGGCGGGCTCCCCATCGCGGAGATCACCTTCCGGACCGACGCCGCTGAAGAGTCCATCCGGACCCTCGCGTCGAAGCTCCCGGACGTGCTGGTCGGCGCGGGCACGGTGCTGACGATCGACCAGGTGCAGCGGGCGCTCAAGGCGGGGGCGCGGTTCATCGTGACGCCGGGATTCAACCCGACGGTCGTCGACTACTGCGTCAAGAACCGGATCCCGATCTACCCGGGCATCAACAACCCGATGGGCGTCGAGGCCGCGCTCGAGAGGGGCCTGACCGTGCTCAAGTTCTTCCCGGCCGAGGTCTCGGGCGGCATCAAGATGGTCCAGGCGCTGGCCGGTCCCTACGTGGGCGTCAAGTACATCCCCACCGGCGGCGTGACCCCGGCCAACCTGGCCGCGTACCTCAAGGAGCCTGCCGTCTACGCCGTCGGCGGGACCTGGATCGCGAGGGCCGAGCAGATCTCGGGCGGCAAGTTCGACGAGATCACCAAGGTCGCGCGGGAGGCCGTCGCGATCGCCTCGGGCAAGTGAGCCGCGGGTGAGCCGGGTGAGCGGCCGATGAGCGCGGGGCCCGCGCCCTGCAGGCCCGGCTGCGGCGCCTGCTGCATCGCGCTCTCGATCTCCTCGCCGATCCCCGGGATGCCGCGACGGCAAGCCCGCGGGCGTGCGCTGCATTCACCTCACCGCCGGCTACCGCTGCGCGCTCTACGGCAGGCCCGAGCGGCCGGCGGTGTGCGTCGCCCTGCGTCCGATGCCCGAGATGTGCGGCGCCTCGCGCGAGGAGGCGCTCTCCTACCTCGCGGCGCTCGAGACGGCGACCTCGCCGTAGGCAGGCGCCCGCGCCGCGGCGCGCCTGCAGAACGTCGCCACCGCGAACGCGCCGACGAGGGCGATGGCGTATACCAGGAAGATGTGCTTGAGCGTGAACGCGATGGTCACCGCGCTGCCGAGGAACGGCGCCAGCGCCATGGCCATGTTCCCCATGAACGCCTCGACGCCGAAGAGCACGCCCCGCGTCGACCGCGAGGTGAGCACGGTCATCGTGGACTCGAGCAGCGGGTTGGTCGGGCCGAGGAAGACGACAGAGAGAATGTAGAAGACGACGAACCCCCACGAGCCGGGCGCGAAGAAGATCGGCAGCGCCGTCGCGGCGCTCAGCGCCATAAAGACGGTCAGCAGCCGCAGCTTGTCGTGCCGGTCGCCGAGCCGCGTGAGCAGCATCCCCGAAAGCGCCGTGAGGACACCGATCACCGCCGAGAGCGCGCCGGTGAGGGCGGACGAGCCCTGGATCGTTCCGCGCAGCTCCTGGATGTACAGCGAGGTGAACGGCCCGGGGAGGTTCCGCGCGAGCCTCAGCACGAAGAACGCGATAAACATCGGCAGGAACGGCATACGGAACGTGAGCCGCACGTTGAACGGGATGCCCTCGTCGGACCCGCCGTTTTCCTCCCTGTCCTCGCGCACCTCTTCGACGAACCTGAGGACCAGCAGGAATCCCACGCCCGTGATGGCCGCGCCGATGAAGAACGTGGGCCTGTAGCCGAGCCACTCGGCGCAGACTCCCCCGATCGACGGCCCGAGGGCGTTGCCGATAAACGCCGCCGAGGCGATAAAGCCCATCGCGTACGAGATCTTCTCGCGCGGCGTCCCCGCCGCGACCAGCGTGCTCGCGGCGGCGATCGTGCCGGCGAACAGCCCCTGCGCCAGCCGCAGCACGAACACCATCTCCACGTTCGGCGCGAACGCCATGGCCACCATGCCGATGGCTCCCGCGCCCATCGCGCGCAGCAGCATCACGCGTCGGCCGTACTTATCCGCGAGGGTGCCCCACACCGGGGCGACGAGGCCCATCAGAATTCCGGGCGCGCCCGAGATCGCTCCCGTCCACCCCCGCAGCGCGGCCGGCTCCGTGACCCCGAGCGTCTGAATGTAGAACGGGAGAAACGGCAGGACGAACCCAAATCCCATCATCGAAAGGACTTGACACAACCAGACCGCGTAGAGGTTTCGTTTCCAGGGAGGCACGGGAATTCGTTATAACACAGAAGAAGCAGGAAGGTCAAAATTGAAGGCAACTGCCGGGCTTGCGCTCTCCAGCAGCGGGCGCCTATGATCGCAGCCGGAGGTGAGCGATGGCTGTCGAGATGCAAGCCGCGGTGCTGCACAAAGCGCACGACCTGCGCTACGAGAAGATACCGGCGCCCGAGCCCGCGCCCGACGAGGTCCTGATCCGCATCAGGATGAACGGCCTCTGCGGCTCCGACATCCACTTCTACGAGAGCGGCAAGCTCGGCCCGTTCCGCGTCACCAAGCCCTACGTTCCCGGCCACGAAGCGTGCGGTGTCGTCGTGCGGGCCGCGGCCGATGGCCGGGGGCCGCGCCCAGGCGCTCGCGTCGCCGTCGAGCCCGGCATCCCGTGCCGCCGCTGCGAGTGGTGCAAGAAGGGCCGCTACAACCTCTGCCCTGATGTCACATTCCTCTCCGCTCCGCCCATCAACGGCACGTTCGCCGAGCAGGTCGCGATCGTCTCGGACTTCGCGCACCTCGTCCCCGACTCCGTGAGCGACGAGCAGGCGGCGTTCGTCGAGCCGATCAGCGTCGGCATCCAGGCGGCGCACCGCGCGCGCCTCACGCCCGGCATGACCGTCGCGATCCTCGGCAGCGGCCCGATCGGCCTCGTGACCTACCTCGTGAGCCGCGCCTACGGCGCCACCGAGTGCTACCTCTTCGACGTGCTCGATCACAGGCTCGCGCTCGCCGAGTCGCTCGGTGCCACGGCGACGATCAACTCGAAGAAGGCCGACCCCATCAAGACGCTCATGGACCTCACTGGCGGCCGCGGGGTCGACGTCGTGTTCGACACCAGCGGCAGCTCAGTGGCGTGCCGCATCGCGCCGGAGCTCGCCGCGCGCGGCGGCGTGCTCACGCTCGTCGGGTGGCCCGAGGTGCGGGCGTTCGAGTACCCCATCGAGGTCGTCATCGAGAAGGAGCTCGACGTGCGCGGGGTCAACCGCTACTGCAACACGTTCCCCGAGGCGATCGCGCTGCTCGCTGCCGGCCGCCTCGACGTCGGCCCGCTCGTGAGCCACCGCTACGCGTTCGCCGACGTGTGCGAGGCGTTCCGGTTCGCCACCGAGAACCGCTCCGCCACGGTCAAGGTGATGATCGGCGGCTGAAGTCGCCTGCCGCCGGGCTGGACAAGCTGATCAGGCTGCTCGACAATAGGGGCGGGGCGGCTCGCACCGGCGGCTGCCTTCATTTCAAATTCCGGCTACTCATTCGCAAAAACGGCGATTTACAGCGCGCGGCGCAGGCGCGACAATCGAGAGAGTCGCAGGAGGTGTCTGAATGAGGAAACTACTGTGGGTGCTGGCTTTGGCGATCCTCGGCGTCGCCTTTGCCGCGGATCTCTTTGCCGGCCCGACGGCGGAGACAAGCACGACCGGGCCGACCAAGATCAAGTACTGGTGGGACATGCCGGCGGACAAGGCGGTCCAGATCTACAAGAACATGGGCGAGAGCGAGCTCTACAAGTATCTGCAGAAGAAGTTCAACATGCAGATCGAGTTCCTCCATCCGCCCGTGGGCCAGGGACGGGACCAGTTCAACCTGATCGTGGCCTCGCGCGATCTGCCCGACGTCATGGAGTACGACCTGCGCGCCAACTATCCCGGCGGCGCGGCCAAGGCGATCGCGGACGGCGTCGTGGTCAAGCACAACGAGATCATCGCGAAGTACGCGCCCGAACCTGACCGCGCTCTACAAGGCGCATCCGGACTGGGAGCGCCTGGCCAAGCTCGACGACGGCACGCTCTACGGCTTCCCGTTCATCCGCGGCAACGAAGGGCTCATGTCCTACCGCGGCCCGCAGTACCGCAAGGACTGGCTCGACGAGCTCGGGCTCAAGGTCCCGACGACCATCGACGATCTCTACAACGTGCTCAAGGCCTTCAAGGACAAGAAGAAGATCGATTACCCCATGAGCTTCCGCGAAAAGGGCGTCGGGCAGGACGGCGACGACCTGTTCGACAACTCCTCGCTCTCCGGGGCCTGGGGCGTGACCCGCGGCTTCTACCTGGATGAGAACAAGCAGGTCAAGTACGGCAACATCGAGCCCGGCTTCAAGGACTTCCTCATCACGATGAACAAGTGGTTCAAGGAGGGGCTGATCGATCCCGACTTCCCGGTGCAGGACCTCAAGACCTGGCGCGCCAAGGTCATGGACGGCAAGGTCGGCGCCTACTTCAACCTGGTCGGCGGCGGCATGGGCTTCTTCTACGACAACGTGAAGCCGAAGAACCCGACGTTCGCCCTGGTGGGCGGCCCGTACCTCACGCTCAAGGCGGGCCAGAAGAGCCGCTTCGGGCAGAAGGACTGGGACGTTCCGACGCCGTCGATGGCGTTCATCACGCCGTTGAACAAGTCGGTGCCGCAGACCGCGGCGTTCCTGGACTACGGCTACGGCAAGGAGGGCGACCTCGTCTTCAACTTCGGGTTCGAGGGCGTGAGCTACAACTGGGTCAACGGCTACCCCAAGTACACCGACGCCGTGACCAAGGACCCGAACCTCCCGATGGCCATCGCCATGAGCAAGTGGATGCGCTCGCACTACAACGGGCCGTTCGTCCAGCGGATCGAGTACTTCGAGCAGTTCATGAAGTACCCGGACCAGGTCGCGGCTGCCAAGACGTGGGCGGCCTCGAGCGACTTCTCCTACCGGATGCCGCCGGTGACACCGACGTCGGAGGAGAGCTCCAAGATGGCGGCCATCATGAACGAGGTCAACGTCTACACCGACGAGATGTTCGTCAAGTTCTTCATGGGCCAGGTCGGCTTCGACCAGTGGGACTCCTACGTCGCGCAGGTCAAGAAGCTCGGCATCGACCAGGCGATCGCGATCCAGAAGGCGGCGCTCGAGCGCTTCAACAAGCGCTGATCTCTCGAGCGGAGTGACATGGGGGGACCGGGCGGCGCCCGGCCCCCCTTCCGTGTTATACTCCGGGGACTGCCATGGCTGCGACCGAGAAGAGCACGCGCATCGCGGAACCTGCCGGGCGCCTCGCCGAGCTCGCCCGGGACCTCGTGCGGAACCGGCAGGTCTACATCATGGCGATCCCGGTCCTCGCCTACTACCTGCTCTTCCACTACGGCCCGATGTACGGGGCGTCGATCGCGTTCAAGGACTTCAGCCCCGTCAAGGGGATCCTCGGGAGCCCCTGGGCGGGATTCGTGCACTTCGAGAGCTTTTTCAACAGCTACTACTTTGTCCGCATCTTCCGCAACACCCTGCTGCTGAACCTCTACATCCTGGTGTTCGGCTTCCCGCTCCCGATCCTCCTCGCGATCCTGCTGAACGAGGTGCGGCTGCAGGCCGCCCGGCGATTCGTGCAGACGGTCTCGTACCTGCCGCACTTCATCTCGATCATGGTGGTCTGCGGCATCATCATCGACTTCACCGGCCGCAGCGGCCTGATCAACGACATCATCGCCGCCCTGGGCGGCAAGCGCTTCCCGCTGCTGCTGCAGCCGGAGCTCTTCCGGCCGATCTACGTGGCGAGCGAGGTCTGGCAGACGACGGGGTGGGGCTCCATCATCTACCTGGCCGCGCTCTCCGCGGTGGACCCGCAGCTCTACGAGGCCGCGGAGATGGACGGCGCGGGCCGCCTGCGCAAGATCTGGAGCATCTCCCTGCCGGGCATCCTCCCGACGATCATCATCCTGTTCGTCCTGCGGATGGGGAACATGATGAGCATCGGGTTCGAAAAGGTCATCCTCCTGGTCAACCAGAGCACGTTCGAGACCGGCGACGTCATCTCCTCGTTCGTGTACCGCAAGGGGCTGCTGGAGTTCAGCTACAGCTACTCGGCGGCGGTCGGGATCTTCAACTCCATCATCAACTTCTCGCTGCTGCTCCTGGCCAACGCGACCGTGCGCCGCCTGAACCAGGCGAGCCTGTTCTAGGAGGGTGTCGTGAGCCGCAGGAACGGACCCGGCGACTACGTCTTCATGGCCTTCAACGCCGTCTTCCTGACGCTCGTGGTGGTGATGACCCTGTACCCGTTCCTGTTCGTCACCTTCGCCTCCATCAGCGACCCGACGGAGATGGCGAAGCACATGGGCTTCCTCGTGGCGCCGCTCGGCTTCAGCCTCGGCTCGTACAAGCTGGTCCTCTCCAACCCCATGATCCTGGCCGGCTACACGAACACGCTGGTCTACATGAGCATCGGAACGGTGCTGAACCTCCTGATGACCTCCCTCGGAGCCTACGTGCTCTCGCGCAAGAGGCTCATGCTGCGGAACCTCATCATGTTCTTCATCGTGTTCACGATGTTCTTTTCCGGCGGGCTCATCCCCTACTACCTGGTCGTGAAGGGGCTCGGGCTCGCGAACAAGATGTGGGCCCTCATCCTGCCGACCGCCATCAGCACCTACAACCTGATCATCATGAGGACGTCGTTCGCCCAGATCCCCGACAGCATGGAGGAGTCCGCCAAGATCGACGGCGCGAGCGACTACCGGATCCTGTTCTGGATCATCATCCCGCTGGCGATGCCCGTCGTGGCGGTGATGATCCTCTTCTACTCCGTCGGCCACTGGAACTCCTGGTTCCCCGCGATGATCTTCCTGCGCACGCGCGACAAGTACCCGCTGCAGCTCGTGCTCCGCGAGATCCTGATCGCGTCGAGCACCGACAGCATGACGACGGAGGCGTCGTCAGCGGACAAGGAGCCGATCGGCGAGACCGTGAAGTACGCGACCATCATGACCGCGACGCTGCCGATCCTGTTCGTCTACCCGTTCCTGCAGCGCTACTTCATCAAGGGCATCATGATCGGGGCCCTCAAGGAATAGGGCCGAAGGACGGGGGCCGCGGTGGGCGTCTTTCCCGGGCGACGGAGCGTCTTTTTCGCCTGGCTGCTCTCCTACAGCGTCATCGTGGTCATCCTGGTCGCGCTGTCCGCGGCCGTCTACCTCGAGGCCAGACGCATCCTGGTCGGGGAGATCGAGCAGGCCAAGGGCGCGACGCTCCGCCAGGCCGCGCAGGCGATCAACTCGCGGCTCGAGGACGTCGAGAGGCTCAAGCTGCAGGCCTCGTGGAACCCGCGCGTGACCAGCTTCCTGTCGCTCAAGGCGCCTATCGGGCTCTCCGACCGCTACGCCCTTTTCCTCCTTTCGCGCGACTTCGTCATCTACAAGGCGTCGCACACGTTCGTCGAGAGCATGTTCGTCTTTTTCCACGATTCCGACATCGTCCTGTCCTCGGAGACCGTGTGCAGCTCGACCCTCTTCCACGAGCTCTACGTCCGGGAGGACATGCCGAGCTACCGGGACTGGCTCTCCCTCGTGAAGGGCAACCACGAGGGGGACTTCGTGAGGGTCGGCGACGAGCTGACCTACATGCAGTCGCTTCCGCCGGACCCGCACATGGCGATGAGCGCGACGCTGGTCATCCGGATGGACCGGCAATGGCTAACCTCGACCCTCAAGGCGGTCGCATGGAGCGAGCGCGAGTCGATCGTCATTGTCGACCAGTCCGACCGACTGGTCGCCGCCGCGGGAGGCGGCCGCGTCCCCGAAGGGCTGCGCTACGCCGAGCTACGCGAAGGCGCGGCGGTCCGCCTGAGCGGCCGGGCGGGGGGCACGCTGCTCGTCTCAACGGTGAAGCTGTCGCCGCCCGGCTGGAAGATCGCCTCGGTGATGCCGTCGAACGCGTTCACCCGCAGGGTGACCTACCTGCAGAACCTCACCATCCTCGGGCTGCTGATCTGTCTCGCCGCGGGCGGCGCGACCGCCTACACGTTCGCCAGGCGCAACTACAACCACATCTCGGAAGTCGCGACAGAGATGGCGGCGCTCGCCGGCATCCCCGTCGACCGCGGGAACGAATACCAGGTGCTGCGGGCCGCGGTCGCGGCCACGCTCGAGCAGAGGGAGAGGCTCGATTCCAGCCTGCGCCAGTACAACGCGGCGATGAAGCAGAACTTTGTCCGCAGGCTCGTGCGCGGCAGGTTCGCAAGCGTCGTCGAGGTGGAGGAGTCGTTTGCCGACTTCGGGGTCGTTCCCTATTCGCCCTACTATGCCGTGTTCATCGTCTACATCGAGGGCTCCGGCGGAGATCCGGCCGATCGCAACCCAGGCCTGAGGCTCGCCTCGTTCATCCTCGCGAACAGCATCGAGGCGATCATCGAGCGTCAGCATCGCGGCCTGGTGACCGAGATCGACGACATGCTCGCGTGCGTGGTCAACCTCAGGCTGCTCTCGGCCCCGGAGTGGAACCGGGACCTCGATGCGATCGTGGACGAGGCGAGGCGGCACCTCCGGGCGGCTTTCGAGCTGGAATCGACCGTCGGCCTGAGCACGATCCACAGCGACGTCGCCGGGATCCCGGACTGCTACCAGGAGGCCCTCGACGCGCTGGAGTACAAGCTGGTCGCGGGCCCGGGCCGGGTCATACGCTTCGACGAGACCCGGGAGCGGCGCTCCGTCTACACGTGCCCGCTGGAGACCGAGCGGCAGCTCCTGAACGCGGTGCGCGCCGGCGACGACGAGCAGGCGGGCGCCATCTTCGACGAGCTCTTCGAGCGCAACTTCCTCGAGGCGGAGCCGTCGGTGCAGGCGATCAAGTGCTTCGTCTTCGACATGTACAACCTCCTGCTCAAGGTGGCCGCGACGGCGGGGCCGGGCAGGCAGCACGCGATGGCCGACATGGTCCAGCCGCTCGTCGACGTCCTCTCGAGGACGCGGGACCTCGAGGATCTCCGCGCCGAGGTGCGGGGGACCGTTGCGGGGGTGTGCCGGACGCTGGGCAACCTGAAGAAGGACGACCGGCTCGCGCTCGAGATCAGGGGCTTCGTGGAGAGCCAGTACGCGCGACGTCAACCTCAGCATCTCGATGATCGCGGACCACTTCGGGCTCACCCAGGGGTACATCTCGCGTCTCTTCAAGGAGATGACCGGGGAGAGCCTGCTGGAGCACATCGGCCGCACGCGGGTCGCCGTGGCCAAGAAGCTCATGGAGGGCCGCGCCCCGCTCGCCGAGGTGGCGGGCGCGGTCGGCTACACGAGCGCCAACGCCCTCATCCGCGCCTTCAAGCGGCACGAGGGCATCACGCCGGGGCGATACCGGGATCTGGGCTGAAGTCGAGGAAGAGGCGGCGCGCGGCCGCCGTTGACACGAGCCGCGCGCCCCTGCCTGGTCTACTTGATCAGGATCGTGAACCCGATATAGCCGTGGAAGTCCTGGAACGCCTCGATCGCGGGGAAGAAGCGGATCGTCGGGGCGACCTCCACGAAGATCTCGATCGTCGGTCCCATGAGGAAAGCCTGCAGCCCGACGGGGATGTGGGCGCCAATGTCGACCTGCCCCTCGCTGCCCCCGCGGTCTTCGAGGTAGAAGGCGCCGTAGCCGCCCGCGGCCAGGAAGAAGTGCAGAAAGTCGATGAGCTGGTACCCGCTGATGATGCGGTAGTCGGCGGCGAGGTACAGGAACTCGCTTCCCGACGCAAAGTTGTAGCCGAGCTTGAAGTCGAAGGCGCTCGGCCGGTAGATGATCACTCCGCCCGGGTTCCCGAACTCCAGGCCGATACGCGAGCCGTGCAGCCCTTCCGCGCCCGCGAGCGCCGACGCAGCCAGGACGAGCACGAACGCCGCCAGAACGATTCGCTTCACAGAGACACCTCCTTCGACTCGTTGATTCCCGTAGCAGGGTATCGGCTGAGGCTCTTGCGGTCAACCCGTTGAGTACAACGGGCCAATGCCTGCCGAGGCAAGCGCCCGTTCGTACAGCAGGCAGGTGCCCGTCGAGTACAGCGGGCAGGCGCCCGCCCCCTACAGCCGGCCCGTACTACACGAAAGTAAAGGTGGTTGCCGCCGGGCGCTACCCGGGCGGGGTTCTCTCCAGCACCGCTATGTAGAAAGCGTCGCTGTCCTGACCGGGCGGCCCCCATCGCTTCTCCTCGAGGAGACGCCACGACCCGGGCTCCCGCTCCAGGAACCACCGCACCTGCTCCTCCCCCTCCGAAGGTAGCACGCTGCACGTCGCATACACGAGGCGACCGCCCTCGCGCACGAGGCGCGGATACGTCGAAAGGATCTCGCGCTGCAGCGCCCGCACGCGCTCGAGGTCCTCGGGCCGCAGGCGCCACCTGATGTCGGGGTTGCGGCGGATCACGCCCAGGCCCGAGCACGGCACGTCGAGGAGGAGGCGGTCCGCGGTCCCGCTGCGCCGCTTGATGACCTTTGTGGACTCGACGGCGCGGGTCTCGACGATCGCGGCGCCGGCCCTGCGGGCCCGCGCGCGGAGGCGCGCGAGCTTCGCCTCGCTCGGGTCGAGGGCAAGCACGCGGCCCTCGTTGCGCATCAGCGCGGCGAGATGCAGCGTCTTGCCGCCGGCGCCCGCGCAGCCGTCGACGACCCGCATCCCCGGCCGCGCGTCCAGAGCCCGCGAGACCAGCTGCGACGCGGCATCCTGCACCTCGAAAAGCCCCGCCCCGTGCGCCTCGGTGGCGAGGAGATCGGCGCGGGAGCGCACCTCGAGGGCGTCCACCGACCAGCTGACGCGGCGCGCGTCCGCGCCGCACTCCGCGCGCAGGCGGCGGGCGAGCGCCTCGGGGCCGATCTTGAGCGTGTTCGCGCGGACGTAGAGGGGAGGCTCGCGCTCGGCCCACGAGGCGAAGGCGCGCCAGCGCTCGCCGCCGAGCTCTGAGGCGCCCGCACGGTCGAGCCAGTCGGGCAGCGAGTGCTCGACCGCGAAGGGGAGGGCGGGGCCGCGGCGCGCCGCGGCGTCCGGCGCGTCCCGGCGCCGGCCGGCGGACGCGGCCCACGCCTCCACGACGGCCCGCACGTCCGCTTCCGTCGGGGGGGTGCGGCGCGCGTGCGCGGCCCAGGCGAGCCGCCGCCAGTCGCGCAGCACGTCGTGGACCGCGGAGGCGACAGCGGCCCTGGCTTCGGCGGACCAGCGCGCGTTCTCCCGCATCAGGCGGTGCAGCTCCGCGTCGGCGCGGCGGCCGTCGCGGAGCACCGCGGCGATGGCCCCGGCCGCGGCCTCCAGCAGCGCGGAGTCGCCGGCCCCGCGCTGCGCGGGCCGCGCGCCGCGCTCGCGCCGCCGCCTCATGCGCGCACGCCCCTGGCCCGGTGCAGCAGGTGCAGCGCCGCGAGGAGCGGGTGGCGCAGCAGCATCCTCGGCCCGGCGCAGCGCATCACCTCGCGGATCGCCTCGCGCTCCCGGGGCCGATAGCAGTGAGTCGGGCACGCGCGCGCAGACCGGCTTGCGCGACCCGAAGCGGCAGCGGTCCAGCCTGTCCAGCGCGTAGGCCGCGAGGCGAGCGCAGTCCTCGCAGGGCCGCTTCGTCCCGTGGCGCGCGGCGCAGTAGAGCCGGATCATGGCGCCCATGGTCCGCGCCTCGCGGCCCGCGCCCGCAGGCGAAGCGTTCACTGCGGCGCCCTCGTGTTCCGCCTGTACTCCGACGGGCTCATGCCCATCACCTGGCGGAACTGCCGCGCGAAGTAGTTGCTGTCCTCGAAGCCGACGCGCCCCGCGAGGTCCGTGATGGACAGGGCGCTTGCGGCGAGCAGGCCGCAGGAGCGGGCGACGCGCACGCGCAGCAGGTACTGGATCGGGGTCAGGCCCGTCGCCTGGTTGAAGCGCCGCAGGAGCGTCCGGGTGGACCGGCCGACGAGCTTTTCCAGGTCGGCGAGCTCGACGGGCTCCTGGTAGTGGTTCTCGAGGTAGCTGATCACGCGGCCGACGTCGGCCACGTCGCGGGTCTGCTGGACGTCGCTGCCCGCGTACCAGCGCGCGAGGTCCACCAGCAGCTCGGTGAGCAGGGCGAAGGCCATCGCGCGGTAGCCCTCGCGGCGCCGCGCAGCTCTTCCAGCAGCCTGCGGACCAGCTCGCCGGCGCGCGCCATGGCCTGCGGACCGAGGCGCAGCTTGCCGCCGAAGGCCTGCTGCTTGCGCAGCGTCGGCTCCAGGTGCACCAGCGCCTGGTATCCGGCGAGACGCTCGACCCACGGCGCGCGGGCGGTGAGGAAGGGCTCGTCAAACAGCACGTTGGCGATCCGCAGGGCCTGCGTGTTGCGGTAGCCGTGCGCGTGGCTCTTGTCGACCGCGAAGACGTCGCCGGCGCAGATCGGGTAGACGCGCTCGTCGAAGAGGTGGTCGCCCACGCCGTCGAGCACCACGACGATCTCGGTAAAGTCGTGCCTGTGCCGGTCGAGGTCGAACTGGTCGATGACCATGGCGTGCAGCGGGAACCCCTCGTCGTGGAACACCCGCGACGCGGGGAGGACCCGCACCGACGCCGCCGAGGAGCCCCTTGTCGCGACCGTCATGCCTGCCTCGCCGTCCTCCCGCGCGCCGCATTGTGCCGGTCCTGCGGCTGCGGTGCAAGCGCCCGCCCCAGCCCGGCCGCCCCGGGTTTGACACGCGGCGATGCCTCCCGGGACAATGAGCCCGGTGAGCACGGGACTGGCCGCAGAGCTCCGCGCGCGGTACGCGCGGGGAGAGACCGACACGTGGATGCGGCCCCTCGTGGCCGCGGGGGCGGAAGGCCCGGCCGGCCGCATCGGCCCCGGCGACGTGGCGATCTTCTGCTGCCGCAGGGGGGACCGCGAGGCGCAGCTCACCGAAGCCTTCACGTCCCGCGAGTTTCCCGCACTTTCGAGCGGATGCCCCTGCCGGGCCTGGAGTTCGTGCCTCTCGTCGAATACGATCCGGGCATACGGGTCGAGCCGCTCATCCCGCCTCTCCGCCCCGCCAACACGCTGGGCGAAACCCTCGGCCGCGCCGGGCTGCGGCAGCTCGCCGTGAGCGAGAGCCGAAAAGCGCGCGCTCGTCACCTTCTTCTTCAACGGCCGCCGCAACGAGCCTCTGCCGCTGCACGAAACGAGAGTGGTCGCGGGCACCGCGGAAGCAGGCGCCGCCGCCGCCGAGGGCCTCTCCGGCCACGACTTCGTGCTCGTGAACTTTGCCGCGGGCGACACTGTCGGTCATCTGCCGGCGTTCGAAGCCAAGGTCGCCGCCGTGCGCGCCGTGGACGAGGCGCTCGGCGGGATCCTCCGCGCCGCCGCGGCCGCCGAGGCGGCCGTCCTGGTGACGGCGGACCACGGGCTTCTCGAAGTGGGGGTGAACCCCGACGGCACCCCGGGAACCGCCCACACGACGAGCCTCGTCCCGTTCCTGGTGTCGGACCGGGCGCGTGAGCGCCGCGGACTTCCGCGCGCGCGAGGGAAGCCTCGCGGACGTCGCGCCCACCGCGCTGCGCTTTTTCGGGATCCCCGCGCCCGCCGAGATGACGGGAACGGCTCTCGTCTTCCCCCGCGCCCGCGCTTCGAAGCTGGCCCTGGTGATCCTGGATGGATGGGGCCTCGGTCCCGATGACCCGAAGACGAACCCGATCGCGGCCGCGGCGCCGGTCCACCTCGCGGACCTGAGCGCGCGGCTCCCTCTCGTGCGCCTGGAGGCGTCGGGCGTGGCGGTCGGCCTGCCCGCGGGCCGCGGCGGGAACTCGGAGGCCGGCCACCTCACGATCGGCGCGGGGAGGGTCGTCGAGCAGGACGAGCTGCGGCTGCGCCGCGCGTTTGCCGACGGGTTTGCGGGCCATTCGCGCCTCGCCGCGCTCGCGCGCGGGGCCGCGCGCCGCGGCTCGGTCGTGCACCTGATCGGGATGCTGTCCGAGACCAGCTCCCACGGCACGATCGGGGAGACCCTCGCCATCGCCGAGGCGGCCCGCAGCGCGGGCGCCGGAAGGATCGTGCTTCACCTGATCCTCGACGGGCACGGCGAGACCGGAGCGGACCTGCTGGATCGGCACGCGGACGAGCTCGCGGGGCTCGCCGTCGCGACCGCGGTCGGCCGCGGCTACGCGCTCGACCGCGGCGGCGACTACGGGCGGACGGCCGTCGCCTACCGCGCGCTGACCGCCGGCGAGGGGACGCGCTACGCACCGCAGCGGCGCGCCCTGACCCGATCATGCTTGCGGCTGGCGCTTTCATGGAGGCGGCGGACCCGGCGCCGTGGTACCGTTCCGCAGGAGGCATGCCGTGGACGTCGGAGTCGTGACCAGGAGCTTTCCGCAGCTCTCGAATCGCGAGACCGCTGACCTCCTCGCGAGCAACGGGTTCCGCTGGACCGAGCTCTGCTTCTCGCAGACCGATTCGAAGTACTGGGTCTACAACGGCCGCTCCGACATCTCGGGGCTGACCGACGAGCGGGCGCGCGAGATCGTCGAGACCTACCGCGGCCGCGGCGTCGAGGTCACGGCGATCGGAGTCTTTACCAACCTCATGGAGCCCGACGAGCGCGAGCTCGACGAGAACATCGACTATTTCGAGCGGCACATGGAGATCGCCGAGGCCAACGGGGTCCCCTATGTCTCGACCGAGACCGGCTTCGTGCCCGGGAGCGAGAGGCGTGCGTCTGGAGACCTACGAGAGCGACTTTGCGCGTCTCGTGCTGAGCTTCCAGCGCCTGGCCGTGGCCGCGGCGCGGCACGGGCTGCACGTGTGCCTCGAGTCGTGCGTGCTCGACCCCGTCCCGAGCGCGAAGCGCACGCGCGACTTTATCGCGCAGGTCGGCTCCGACCGGATCAAGGTCCTGCTCGACCCCGCGAACCTCATCGCCAACAGCTCCGAAGAGGACATGTTCCGCTACCTGGCGCCCCACATCGGCTACTTCCACGGCAAGGACCGCAAGGTCAACGACGCCAAGGGGCGCGTCGTCGGCGACGGCGACATCGACTGGCCGCTGTTCCTGGACCTGTACCACCAGCACTGCGAAGGGTTACCCTTTGTTCTCGAGTACGTGAACGCCGACAACTTGATCGCGGTCCGCGACCGCGTCCTCGAGGCCGACAAGCGGCGCGGCGCGGGACGAAAGTAGCAGGGGCGCCGCGTCGGGGGGAGGGCTCTCATGGTGAAGGTTTGCGTCGTGGGCCTGGGGCCCATCGGGAACCTGCACGCCGATCTCTACAAGCGCGACGAGATGGTGGAGCTCGCCGCCGTGTGCGACATCCTCCCCGACCGGGCCGAGAAGGCCGGGCGCAGGCTGGACGTTGCCTGGTACACGGATGCGCGCGAGATGCTGCGCGCCGCGAAGCCGGCGATCGTGAGCGTCGCAACGGGCGGCTACGAGTACGCGAGCGACCACGCGAAACCGGCGCTGCAGGCCCTCGAGGCGGGCTGCCACGTGCTCGTCGAGAAGCCGATCTCCAACGAGCTCGAGCCTGCACAGGCCATGGTGGCGAGCGCCAGGGAGAAGCGCCTCTGCCTCGGGTGCGACTTCAACCACCGGTTCACGCCCGCCGCACTCCAGGCGAAGAAATGGCAGAATGAAGGCCTCCTCGGCGACCTCCTCTTCTGCAACATGGCCCTCTGGATCGGGAAGTTCCAGCCGCTCGAGTCGCGCACCTACCACATCAAGGCGCTGAACCCGCACAGCGTGGACATGATGCGGTACTACTGCGGGGAGGTGAGGCGGGTGCACTGCTTTGCGATGACGGCACCGGGCCGCAACATATGGTCGACGGCGTCGTTCAACATGCAGTTCGCCAACGGCGCGGTGGGGCACCTCACGAGCAGCTACGACATCGAGCGCGGCCACCCGATGGAGCGCTGCGAGATCGCGGGCACGAAGGGCCGCCTCGTGGTCGACGACATGTGGCGCGAGGCGACGCTGTACCCCGCGGGCAACCTGGAGAAGCGCGTTTTCACCAACCCGGTGTTTGGCGGCTACGCGGGGTTCGACGACACCTTCCGCGCGCGCCTGCGCGCCTTTGTGCGCCAGGTGGCGGCCGGCGCGAAGCCCGAGGAGATCGACGGCTCGGGCGAGGACGCGCTCCGGGGCCTGCGGGTGATTCTTGCCGCGATCCGCTCGCTCGACACCGGCCAGGTCGTCGACGTCGACTCGCTGTAGACCGGCGTCACAGGCCGCGCCGCAGGCGGCGCGGGCCGCCGGATCGCGGGGTGAGGCGCCAGGCGCGTCCTCCACAGCGGCAGCCCGAGCAGGCCGCGCCGCGGCCGTCCCGCGAGCGCGACCTCGGACTCCAGCGGCGACGAGATCACCACGCGGCCCCGGCGGTCGACGACGAAGGTCTCGCCGTCTGCGAGGATGTGGTCGCGCTCGTCGCGCTCCTGAGTGAGCCAGAGCACGCCCTGGCCGCAGATCACCGAGACACCCCTCGCGTCGCCGGTCAGCACGAGCGAGCATCCGGGGTGGACAACCGTCTTCATCACGAACCTCCGCGAGAGCCGTGCCCGCGCTCCCCGCGATGGGCGGGGCGCGTTGGCGGCAGCCTTCAATTTCAATACTCTTGTTCGCGGGCGCGGAACAGATTCAGTCAATCAGATGTGAGCCCGACACAGTCGGCGCGGGGGGCAACTGTGACCATTGCCGGGCGGCCCGACTGAGTCTTTTATGACTTTTTGAGTCATATTAACGTTATGGCCATGACCGAACCAGGAACAGGACAGCTCGAGGCGAGGCAGGCCCCGCTCTACGAGCGGGTCGCCTCGCGGATCAACGCGATGATCGGCGAGGGCGCCCTGAGACCCGGGGACCGCATCCCGTCGATCCGCACTCTGAGCCGGCAGCTTCGGGTGAGCGTCAACACGGTCAAAGAGGCGTACGAGCTGCTGGAGACGAGGCGCGTCGTGTCCGCGCGGCCGCAGTCGGGCTACTACGTGACGGGACCGCTGCCGGAGCTGCCGCACGCCGCCGAGGTCGCGGAGGCCGCGGTCGCGCCCGCGGAGATCACCAACGGCGCGCTGCTGCAGCGGATCATGCAGCATTTCTCGGACCCGACGCTGCTGCCGCTCGGCCTCGGGCTCCCCAACCCGGCCCTGCTCCCGGCGGAGCGGCTCACGCGCATGATCGCGGTCGAGGCGCGCCGCCATCCCGCGCGGAGCGTGGGCTACCTGCCCCCGGCCGGCGACCGGCGGCTGCGCGAGCAGATCGCGCGCCGCGGCCTGCTCGCCGGCTGCGCCCTGAAGCCCGAAGAGATCGTCATCACATCGGGCTGCCTCGAGGCCGTGGGTCTCGCGCTGCGGGCGCTCTGCCGGCCGGGCGACACGGTCGCGGTGGAGTCGCCGACGTTCTTCAGCTTTTTCCAGACCATGGAGTCGTTCGGGCTGCGCGTCCTCGAGATCCCCGCGACGCCGAGCGAAGGGATGAGCCTCGAGGTCCTGCGCTACGCCCTCGAGCACAATGCGGTGCGGGCGTGCGTGGCGATCACGAACTTTACCAACCCGCTGGGAAGCGTCATGCCCGTCGAGCGCAAGGCGGAGCTCGGTGAGGCTTCTCGCGAGCCACGGCGTCGCGCTGATCGAGGACGACATCAACGGGGACCTCTCGTTCGAGGAGCCGCGGCCGCCGGTGGCGCGCGCGGCCGACGACAACGTGATCCTCTGCTCCTCGTTCTCCAAGACCGTGGCGCCGGGCTACCGGGTCGGCTGGATCGCCGCGGGGAAGCTGCAAGGGGAGATCGCGCGGCTCAAGTTCATCAGCAACGTCGCCAGCGCCTCGCCGACGCAGATCGCGATGGCGGAGTTCCTCGAGAACGGCGGCTACGACCGGCACCTCCGCGGCATCCGCCGCGGTTACGCGGCGAGCGTCGCGGCGATGGGCGAGGCGATCGGCCGCCTGTTCCCCGCGGGCACGCGCGTGACCAGGCCTGCCGGAGGGTACCTGCTCTGGATCGAGCTGCCCGAGGGGCTGGACTCGCTCGAGCTCTACCGCAGGGCGCTCGAGCGCGGGATCTCGATCGCGCCGGGGCCGCTCTTCTCGGCGTCGGGAGGATACGACGGCTACTTCCGCCTCAGCGCCGCGGCGTGGAACCCGGTGACGGAGCAGGCGGTCAGGACACTCGGCGAGCTGGCGCGGGAGATGGCCCGCGGCCGCCGCTGACGGCCGCTCGCCTCAGCCCTGGTCGCAGATCGCGAAGGCCGTCCGCAGCGCCTCGAGGACGTCGCCCCTGGGCTTGAACTCGTGCCCGACGAACCCGTCGTATCCCGTTGCCGCGATGGCGCGCGAGATGCCGCGGTAGTTCAGCTCCTGCTCGTCGTCCAGGTCGCGCCGGTCGGGGTTGCCGGCCGTGTGGAAGTGGCCGATGCGGCCGATGTGCGAGCGGATCGAGCGGATGACGTCGCCTTCCATGATCTGCATGTGGTAGATGTCGAAGAGCAGCTTCGCGCGCGGGCTGCCGACCATCTCGCACAGGGCGACGCCCCACTCGGTGTGGTCGCACTGGTAGCCCGGGTGGTTCACGCGCGAGTTGAGCAGCTCGACGTTCAGGTTGACTTTCTTTTCCTCGGCGTAGCGGACAATCCGCCGCAGGCCCCGGGCGCACACCATCATCCCCTCGAGGTCGCTCTGTCCCGGGTTGCGGTTGCCGGAAAAGCAGATCAGGCCCGGGACGCGCCATTTGACCGCGACGTCGATCGACTCGCGCAGCTCAGCCTCGATGCGGTCGTGGTTCTCCGTCTTGTTCAGGCCGTCGGGCAGCGAGCGATGGCCGCTCATGCTCGCGATCGCGAGGCCGGCGCTGCGCGCGGCTTCGAACGTCTCCTCCCAGCCCGGGCCTTCCAGCGCGAAGCGGTCCCAGACCTCGGTCGCGGGATAGCCGATCTTCCGCACCTCGCGGAAGAGAGCGGGCAGATCGAGCCCCTCCTGGCGGTACATCGGGAGACAGAACGACTGCTTGATGCGCATCACAACCCTCCACGTCCGCGCGCGCCGCGGCCCCCGCGGGTCACAGTACGACGGACGCGTGACGGCCGTCAAAGACGAGCTCGCGCGGTCCGTCGCGGAGCGCGCTGCGTACCGCGTATCGCACAGGCGCCGGCGCCCTCGCTCCGCCGCGTCTCTCGAGCGTGAGGGTCCTGCCGGCCTCGCTCCACGTGAGGGCGGTGAGGGCGCCCTTCCCTTGTCTATACTCCAGGCTGACCCCGTCGTCGTCATACAGCAGGAACGAGCCGTCGGCCCCTTCCCACACTTCGAGGGTCGTTGGCGCGTCGACCGGTTGGCCGACGTGCTCGCGCACAGGGTCGAGCGGGAGCACGGCCCCCGCGCGGACGTAGAGCGGCATCGTCGCGAGATCCACCGGACGCTCCACGGTGCGGCCGCCTTCGATCGCCTCGCGCGTCCAGTAGTCGTACCAGAGGCCCGCGCGGGAGATACACCCTGCGCGACGCCGCGCCCTTTTCCAGGACGGGGGCGACGAGGATCGAAGGGCCCCACATGTACTGGTCGGAGCAGCGGACCGCCGCCTCGTCGTCGGGAAAGTGCAGCCACAGGGGCCGCATCAGCGGCATGCCCCGGGCCCACGCCTCCCACGCGAGGCTGTAGATGTAGGGGAGCAGGCGGTAGCGCAGCTCGAGGTACTTGCGGCAGATCGGCTCCACTTCGGCATTGTGCAGCTCGGACGCGTCGGGATTGCCGAGACCCGGGAGCCCGCGATAGCCGGTCCCCGCCTCGTCGGGCCCGAGATCGCCCGTGTTCCAGCCCCACGGCCGCCGCAGGTGCCACGTGCGACCGTGGCTGCGGAAGATCGGGCAGAACGCGGAGAACTGGAACCAGCGCGCGTACAGCTCGCCTGTGAGCTCCTTTGTGGGGAAGAACCCGCCGGTGTCCGACTGCCAGTAGAGCGTCGCGCTCAGGCTCGCGTTCAGCGCGATGGGCACGTGGGACTTGAGCGTCCGCCACCACGCGAACGTGTCGCCTGACCAGATGTTGCCGCCCCAGCGCTGCATGCCCGCGTAGCCGTTGCGGTGGAACGAGAACGGCCGGACGTCAGGCCGCTCCGCGACGGGTCCTTCCCAGTAGAGCCGATGGCGCGCCAGGCGCGCGGGGATGTCGTCGTCGTCGCCTTCGTCGGGCCAGAAGCCGTCGACGCCGAGGCGCGGCTCGAGCAGGAAGCGGTGCTTGTCCCAGTAGGCGCGCGCATCGGCCGGGTCCGCCGCCGCGGGCGGCCGCGCGCCAGGCGCCTCGCTGCACGCTGCCGTGCAGCCCTTTGGGATGCGCGAGCACGTGCAGGATCACCTTGAAGCCCATGCGGTGGAGCTCGGCGAGCGTCGCCTCGGGGTCGTCGAAGACGGCGTTGAACTCGAAGGAGCCGTGGCCCCTGTTCCAGCCCGCGGGGCAGAAGCCGGTTCCGAGGTAGATGAGCGTGTCGCAGGGGAGATGCTTCTCCCGAAAGGTGCGCGCGGTCTTCAGCACCTGCTCCTCGCCGCGCCAGGTGAGGGTGCGGTGCGACTGCTGGTAGCCGAGGGCCCACTTCGGAGGAAGCGGCGTGGGGCCGACCAGGGCGGCGTGCTCGGAAAGCAGCGCCGCAGGGTCGCCGGCCACCGTTACGAAGAGGTCAAGGGGAAGAAGGCCGCCCGCCGCGAGGCGCCCGCGCTCGCCGCGCAGGTCGACAGTGGCGTGGAAGGGGCGGTGGACAAAGAGGCTCCAGCCCTCGGCGCTCAGCAGCAGGGGGATGTACACCCTCGCGCCGAACTCCTCCTGCTCGCCCGCGATCTGGCCGTTGAGCGGCTCGAACACGCCGCCCCGCCGGTCCATCTGCTGCGTCCCCCCGGCGCCGAGCCCGTACAGCGGCCCGCGGCCGGCGTCGAACAGCAGCTCGTGCGCGTCGGCGCTGATCTCGAGGCGCAGCTGGCGCGAGCCGTCGGTGAGCGCGATCTCGATGCCGTTCCCGCCGCGCGAGACGCTCACCGTGAGCGCGCCCGCAGCAAGGCGCACCTCCGCCGGCAGCGCGTCGAAGCTCGCTGCCGGCTCCGGCCACGCGCGCGGCGCCAGCACCGGCTCGTCCGGCGGAAGGCCCGCGTCGGAGGCGGCCGCCACCGTGATCCTCGCGGTGCGATCGCTCGCAGCCGTGACGGTCACCCGCGCATGCTGCCCGGCGACCCTGACGCGTGCGTCCGTCGATCGTGCCATGATGCCTCCCGGAGTGTGATCGCGGATGTTAGTTCAAGCGAGTCGCGGGGTCAAGATTCGCGGGCGCACGCTGGCGCACGCGGGCGCAAATCTCGTTGACAAACCGGCACCCTGTGACCAAATTTGACGCGAGCCTGCGGCCAGCCCGCCGGGCAGCGTCCGCGCACGCGGAGCTACCGCAGGGGGAGGTGGAGAATGCTCAGACGAGCGTGTTTCATTCTCGCGGCGCTGCTCATGGCGGCGATGGTCTACGCGACCGGGCAGGGCGAGACGAGCAAGGCCGGCCAGGTGCAGGGCAAGATCACCGCCATGATCAATACGAGCAGCCAGTGAGAACCTCGACAAGGCCTACGGGGCTTACTTCAACAAGAAGTACCCGAACGTCCAGGTGGAGTTCGTCCCGGCGCCCAACACTTCGGTCGACCGCAGGGCGAAGTACGTCACGATGTTCGCGGCCAAGGATGGCTCCATCGACGTCGTGCTGATGAACACGGTGGACACCGGCGAGTTCGCCTCGTCCGGATGGATCCTTCGCCCTCGACAAGTTCTTCAACGTGAATGAGGTCCGCGACCGGAACTCTACCGCCTTCTTCAACGCGTGCCTCTGGAACGGCAAGCTCTACGGGATCCCGCTGACCGCGGACACGCTGGACTTCTACTACCGCAAGGACCTCCTCTCGAGCGCGGGCATGGCGGTGCCGACGACGTGGAACGATCTCGGTCAGCAGGCGCTCAAGCTCCAGAGCTCCCGACCGTTTCGGCTTCGTCGCTTCGTGGGAGCGCGGAAACCAGATCTTCTGCCAGTTCCTGCTCTTTATCGCGAGCAACGGCGGCGGCGTCATGAGCAAGGATCTGAGCCAGGTCACGATCGACAGCCCCGAGAACGCGGAGGCCCTGCAGCTCATGGCGGACGCGATTGCCAGGCAGAAGATCGCGCCCAAGGACGTGTTGAGCCTGACGACCGACAACGCCCGCATCGTGTTCAACGAGGGGCGCGCAGTGTTCACGATGAACTGGGACTACTCCTGGGCCCGGTTCCAGCAGGACAGCTCGAAAGTCAAGGGGAAGGTCGGTGTCGGGACCCCGCCCAGCTTCCCTGGCCATGACCAGGTGAGCGTGATCGGGGGATGGAACAACGGCGTCAACGCCTTCTCCAAGAACCAGACGACGGCGGTCGAGTTCATCAGGACGCTCTCCGAGGACGACATGATGAGGACCCAGGTTCTGCAGTTCGGCCAGACCACGCCCAACAAGAAGGCGATGTCCGACCCCGAGTACGTGGCCAAGAACCCCGAGTTCCTCAAGGCGCTCGCGAACAACTACAACGTGGCGGTTGCCCGCCCGGTGACCCCGGCGTACGCCGAGATCACGGAGGCGATCAGCCAGGAAGTGATGCCGGCCCTCTACGGCGAGAAGTCCGTCAAGGACTCGCTCGCGGCCGCGGCCAAAAAGATCACGTCAGTCATGAAGTAACGCTTCCGAAGCGCGGGAGCCGGCAGCCGGCCCCCGCGCTTCGCCTGGAGGCCTGCTTGCGTTTCTCCCCGACCCGAAGGCAGCTCGGCTACATCCTGGTCTCCCCGGCGGTGCTCTTGCTTATCGTCGTGATCGGGTTCCCGGTCGTCGCGGACGGTGCAGCTCAGCTTCTAC
The DNA here is from genome assembly GCA_963734495.1 of uncultured Spirochaetota bacterium. Lineage (GTDB taxonomy): Bacteria > Spirochaetota > Spirochaetia > SZUA-6 > CAVTHK01 > CAVTHK01. The sequence goes on along the minus strand of CAVTHK010000013.1, from coordinate 268,077 downwards.
CAGTACAAGCTCAGCCAGATGTGGAAGAACCACTTCGTGGGCTTCGGGAACTACGTGGAGTTGTTCACCGACGGACGGTTCTGGAATGCGACGATGAACACCGCGGTGTTCATCGTCGGACAGACCGCCGGCATCTTCGCTCTCGGCCTCGCCATGGCGTTGGTCATGCACCGTCAGTTTCCCGGCCGCGGCGTCGTGCGCAGCCTCATCCTCATCCCGTGGGCGATGCCGCCGATCATCGTTTCGCGTACGTGGGCCTGGATCTTCGACGGGCTCTACGGGATCGCCAACTACCTCCTGATAGGAGCCGGCCTCATCAAGCAGAACGTCTCGTGGCTGAACGAGATCCCGCAGGCGATGGTGGCGGTGCAGATCTCGGGGATCTGGAGGGGGGCGCCGTTCGCGGCCCTGCTGCTGCTGGCGGGCCTGCAGACGATCCCGACGGAGCTTTACGAGGCCGCGGACATCGACGGCGCGGGCGGCTGGCAGAAGTTCGCGCGCATCACGATGCCGAGCCTGCGGGCCACGGTCGGGATCACGCTGCTGTTCACGACGCTGAACGCGTTCAAGGCCTTCGACCTGATCTTCGGGATGACGAAGGGCGGGCCGCTCGAGTCGACCGAGACGCTGATGATCTACTCGCAGATGCACATGTTCACGTTCCTGCAGTTCGGCTACGGGTCGGCGAGCGTCATGCTGATCGTGCTGTTCTGCGTGATCTTCGCGTTCTTCTACATCAGGGGCCTGAAACTGGAGTTCACCGGGGGGGCTACCCAGTGAGCGCCCGACTCGCTGCCCACGAGGCCATGCTCGCCACGAGGCGGCCCCTGAAGCTCAAGCGGACACTGTCGAACGTCCTGCTCTATGCGCTGATCGTGGTGTTCGTCGCGGTCATCGTGTTCCCCTTCTACTGGATGGTGAACACCTCCCTCAAGATGCCGGGCGACGTCACGAAGATCCCGCCCGACTTCTACCCGCACCCGATCAGCGGCCGGTACTTCGTGGCGGCCTTTACCCGCTATCACATGGCCGACTTTGTCCGCAACAGCCTGATCGTGTCGAGCGTCACGACCTTCGTGAGCATTTTCACCGGAGGGCTTGCCGCGTACGCGCTCGCCCGCATCGACATCAAGGGCAAGCGGATCATCCTCATGAGCATCCTCGCGGTCTCGATGTTCCCGACCATTTCAGTGCTCGGGCCGCTGTTCCTCGTGATGCGCGCTCTGGGGCTGATGAACACGCGGGCGGGGCTGGTCCTGCCCTACGTCTCGTTCATGCTGCCGATCACGGTCTGGGTGCTGACCAACTTCTTTCGCGAGATCCCGCTCTCCCTCGAGGAGGCGGCGCTGATCGACGGGTGCACGCCCGTGCAGGCGCTCACGCGCGTGATCGCGCCGCTCTCGGTGCCCGGCATCTTCACCATGTCGATCCTGAACTTCGTGGCGGCGTGGAACGACTTTCTCATCGCGTTCACGATGACGCAGTCTGCCCAGGCTCAGACGGTTCCGATCGGAATCCTTCTGATCCAGGGGGAGTACGAGTTCCCGTGGGGCGAGATGTCGGCGGCCTCGGTCGCGGTGACCGTGCCGCTGATCATCCTGGTGCTCATCCTGCAGCGCCACGTCATCCAGGGGCTCACCGCCGGCGCGATCAAGGGATAGGTCCCACAAAATGAAGGCTATTGCCGACACGCGCGCCGCGGCGCGCGAGGGGAGCTTGCTGCTCGTCGACTGCGGCGAGCGCAGCGTCGAGGTGCGGCCCTGCACCGACAGCATCCTCCGTGTGCGCATGCTGCCCGCGCCCGAATACGGGGAGGTCGAGAACATCGTCGTGCCGCCGCGCGACTGGCCCGCGGTCGACTGGCGGCTGGAGGCGACGGCATCGGGGTGGCTGTGCTCCACGGCGGCGCTGCAGGTGGCAGTCGCGCGGGGGCGCTTCGGACTGCGACTTCGAAGCCGCGCGGGGACGCCCGCTGCTCGCCCTGGCCGGCTTGTCCTCGGCCGAGGCGGCGGGCGAGGACGGCCTGCGGCCCGTCAGCGCGCGCTTCGAGGCCGCCGCCGACGAGCATTTCTACGGCCTGGAGGACGGCGGCGACGACTTCGACCGCCGCGGCACCTCCACCCGCCTCTGGACGCGGGAAAAGATGCGCGTCGGCTCGCACATCCCCTGCCCGCTGCTGCTGAGCACCCGCGGCTACGGCGTCTTCTTTCACAACCCCCACGACGCGAGCGTGGCGATCGACAAGGCCGGCGGCATCGCCTACGAAGCCGCGGGCGGGGCGGTCGACTTCTACTTCATCCTCGGGCCGAGCTTCGACGAAGTGATCCGCGGGTACTACGAGGTCACGGGCTTCCCGCCGCTGCTGCCGAAGTGGGCCTTCGGCTACCAGCAGTCCACCCGCCACTTCATCAACAGGCAGGAGCTCGAGGACTTGCCGCGGACGCTGCGTGCGCGGCGCATCCCCTGCGACCACATCACGCTGCTTTCCACCTACAGCCGCATCCTGGGCCGCGAGCAGGGGTGGGACGCGCCGATCGCGAGCTACCGCTTCAACCCGTACCTCATCCGCGGACCGCGCCGCTTCTTCGCGGGCCTGCGCAGGCGCGGCTTCACCGTCATGGTGCACCAGTACCCGCAGGTCGACATGGAGGCGCCGGACGCCGGCGAGCTCAGGCGACGCGGCTTCGGCATCAAGCGCGACGACGGGAGCGACCTCCCGTTCTCGACGCGGTGGCGGACCTGGTACATCGACTTCACGAACCCCGAGGCGCGGGCGTGGTGGTGGAGCAAGGTGCGGCCGATCTACGACGCCGGCGTGGACTCGTGGTGGCACGACGGAGGCGAGGGGCCGACCGAGGGGCGCCTGCGCGAAGGCTCGTGGCGCAAGTGCCACAACACCTTCGACCTGTTCCGGCACCGCGAGAGCTACGATCGCCTCCGCGAGCCGAGGCACGGCCTCGGCAGGCGCCGGCCCAACCACCGCGTCCTGCTGCGCTGCCGCAGCGGCTACGCGGGCCTGCACCGCTACGGCGTGATCGTCCAGCCCGGCGACTTCGATTCCGACCTGGGGCGCCTCGCGCTGCAGATCCAGTACAGCCTGAGCTCGGCGCTCTGCGGCAATCCCTTCCGCGCCCCCGACATGGGAGGCCACGTCTCCCAGATCACAAAAGATGAAGGGCTCCTCCTCGACGATCACCTGTTCACGGGGGGAGACACGCGCGACGACGAGGTGCTCGTCCGCTGGCTGCAGCACTGCACGTTCAGCTCGATCCTCTGGGCGCACGGACATCCGTGGCGCTCGAAGCTCCCGTGGACGCGGGGGCCCGAGATCGAGCGCATCTGGCGCGATTACGTGGAGCTGCGCTACCGGCTGCTGCCCTACATCTACAGCATCGCGCGGCACGCGTGCGCCACCGGCGCGCCGTTCATGCGGCCCCTCGTCACCGATGCTCCGGGCGACCCGAAGGTGCACGCCCTCGGCACGGAGTACCTCTTCGGCCCGAACTTCCTCGCCGCGCCGGTGCTTGAGAAGGGCGTGAGCGCGTGGCAGGTCTACCTTCCCGAAGGGCGCTGGTTCCATTTCTGGACCAACGTCGAATACCCAGGCGGCCGCAGCGCCTCGATTCCCGTCGACCTGGAGACCTTCCCTTTGTTCTTCAAGGCCGGATCGATCACGCCGATGGGGCCCGTGATGCAGCATACGCGCGAGCGCCCGGCGGACCCGATCACGCTGCGCGTCTACCCGGGCCCGCGCGCGAGCTTCGAGCTCTACGAGGACGACGGGGTGTCGTACGATTACGAGAAGGGGCGCTTCGCGATCACGGCGCTCTCGTGCGAGACGAGCGGCGGCCGCACGGAGGTCGCGATCGGCGCGGCTCGGGGACGCTACCGCGGGATGCGCAGGCGGCGCGGCTGGGTCGTGGAGCTGCTCGCGCGCTCGGCGCCGGCGCGGGTCGAGCTCGACGGCCGCGAGCTCTCGCGGGGCGCGGGCTGGGAGCACGATGGCGCGTTCGTCCGCGTGAGGATCCCGCGAGGCGCGAGCGCACATCGCGTGGCGGTGGAGGGACCGACATGATCATCGGCTCGCAGTACTATCGTCCGCCGTTCCCGGAAGAGCGCTACTGGGTCGAAGACCTGCGCCTGATGAAGTCGAGCGGCTTCGACGCCGTGCAGCTCTGGGTCGTCTGGGCGTGGGTCGAGCCCGAGCCGGGTGAGCTCCGCTTCGAGGACTACGACCGGCTCGTGCAGATCGCCGCGGACGAGGGGCTGCGCGTCGTGCTCAGCACGATCGCCGAGGTGCACCCGCTCTGGATCCACGACGTCGTCCCCGACAGCGAGATGATCACGAACACCGGCGCGCGCGTCGTCTCGTCGAGCCGCGTGGAGTGCCACTTCGGCCTGACCCCCGGCGGCTGCTGGGACAACCCCGAAGTCTGGGCGCGCATGCGGGCGTTTCTCGAGACCGTCGTGACGCGGTACCGGGACCTGCCTCACCTGCATGGCTGGGACATCTGGAACGAGCTGCGGTGGAACGTGCAGGCCGACGGTCTCGTGTGCTGGTGCCCGCACACTCTGGCCGCGTTCCGCGCCTGGCTCGACGCGCGCTACGGCGGGCTGGACGAGCTGAACCGCGCCTGGCGCAGGCGCTACGCATCGTGGGACCAGGTCCGGCCGGGCAAGCTGCCGTCCCGGCCGTACACCGAGATGATGGCGTTCCAGCACTTCCTCACCTGGCGCGCGAACAACCACGCGGCGACGCGCTACAAGGTCGTGAAGGCGCTCGACCCCGGGCGGCCGGTCACCGTCCATGGAGCGCGGCCTTCGCCGCTGCACCCCGGCACGCTGGAAGCGTTCGACACCGCGCTCAACAGGGGGAACGACTGGCACCTCGCGGAGGCCGCGGACGCGGTGGGCTTCTCGAGCTTTCCGCGCTGGTACGGGCAGGACGAAGCGAACTTCGCCGCCCGCGTCGGCTACGGCCGCTCGGCCGCGCGCGGCAGGACGCGCCTCTGGCTGAGCGAGCTGCAGGGAGGCCGGGGAAACAAGGCCTTCGACCTGAGCGACGCGGTGGACGCGGCCACTCAGCAGCGGTGGCTCTGGACCGGCGTGGCGGGAGGCGCCGACACGATCCTCTTCTGGTGCTGGCGCGACGAGGTCTTCGGCCAGGAGTCGAGCGGCTACGGCATCACCGGCGGCGACGGGCTCGCTTCGGTGCGCCTCGCCGGCTTTCGCCGCACCGCGGAGGCGCTGGCCTCCTGCCGCGACGCGCTCCAAGGCTATCGCCCCGACGCGGGCGAGGTGGGGGTGCTCTTCAGCCCGCAGTCCTACTACCTCTACTGGTCGCAGGAAGGGACGCCGGAGCGGGCCATGAACGGGATCGAAGGCACCTGCCGCGCGCTCGTCCGCGAGTCGATCCCGTACAGCGTGATCGAGGAGGAGCACCTCGATGACCTCGACGGGATCCGCGTGCTCTTCTGCCCGCGCGCCGTCGCCCTGAGCGAAGAGACGGAGCGCAGGCTCGAGGAGTTCGTGCGCGCGGGAGGCGTGCTCGTGGCCGAGTCCGAGCTCGGCGCGTTCACGCCGGCGGGGATCTACCGGTACCCGGAGGACCGGCTGCCCGCGCGTCTCGCCGGCGTCGCCGAGCTCGGCCGGCGCCCGCTCGACGGCTCGCCCCTCGACGTGCGCGCGGGGGGCGAGCGCTTCGCGCTGGCAGGCGAGCAGTGGCTCACGCCGATGCGCGGCGGCGAGGCGCTGGCGACGGCGGCCTGCGGGCCGGTGGTGGTGTCGGCGGCAGCGGGGCGAGGGCGCCTGCTGCTGTGCGGCAGCTACCTCGGCGGCCCTTACCTCCAGCATGCAGGACGCGACTTCGAGCGCTTCATCGGCTGGATCTGTGACAGCCACGCGCCGCGGCCTTTCAGGGCCGTGGACCCCGAGGCCGGGCCGGGCGGCTTTGTCCACATCGTCGCAGGCCGCGGCACCCGCGGCCGCGTCGTGTTCGTCTTTCTCCCGGCCGGCCGCGCGAGCGCCGACGTCTGGTTCCGCGACGGGTTCTGGGCGGGCCGCGAGCTGCGCGACGTGTGCACCGGCGCCCGGGTGCGGCTCGAAGCCGATGCGGGCGGTGTGCGAGCGCGGGTGCAGGCGGCCCCGCTGCTGCCGGCCGTCCTCGCCGAGCACGCTTGATTCGCGGGCCCGCCGCGGCTACTCTGCCCGCCATGAGCACCCCCAGACCGGAGCACCCGCGCCCCCAGTTCGTGCGGGACAGCTGGATCAACCTGAACGGCACGTGGAGCTTCGCCTTCGACTTCGGCGTGTCGGGCTTCGAGCGGGGCCTCGCCGCGAGCAAGGGCTTCGACGGGAAGATCCTGGTCCCGTTCTGCCCCGAGAGCGATCTCTCGGGCATCGGGCACAAGGACTTCATCCCCGCGGTCTGGTACCACCGCACGATCGAGATCCCCCGCGACTGGAGCGGGCGGCGCGTCATGCTCCACTTCGGCGGCGTGGACTACGATGCCCGCGTCTTCGTCGACGGGAAGCTTGCCGGCCGCCACTGGGGCGGGGCGACCTCGTTCTCCCTGGACGTCACCAGATTCGTGCGCGCGGGGGCGAAGCACGACCTGGTCGTGTACGCCGAGGATGACATCCGAGCCGGCGTGCAGCCGGGAGGCAAGCAGCGGCCGGAGTTCAACTTCGTCCGCCACCGCTGCCACTACACGCGGACGACCGGGATCTGGAGCACGGTGTGGCTGGAGGCGCTCGATCCGCACGGCCTCAGGGACGCGCAGATCGTCCCCGACCTCGACGGCCGGCGCTTCGTCGTGACGCCCCGCTTTTACGAGACGCGGCGCGGGCTCACGCTTCGCGTGCGCGCGCTCGCCGCGGGCAAGACCGTCGGCGAGGCGAGCAGCCCCGCGGCAGACGGGGCGGCCGTGAGCGTCGCGCTCGCGGACGTGAGGCCGTGGTCGCCGGCGGACCCCTTCCTCTATGACATCGAGCTGGCGGTGCTCGACGGCTCGCGCGTCGTCGACCTTGTGCGCGCCTACGCCGGCCTGCGCAAGGTCGCGATCGAAGGCAACCGCATCCTGCTGAACAACGAGCCGATCTACCTGCGCCTCGTGCTCGATCAGGGCTTCTACCCCGACGGCGGCTGGACCGCGCCGAGCGACGAGGCGCTCAAGCGCGACATCGAGCTCTCCATGGCCGCGGGCTTCAACGGCGCGCGCCTGCACCAGAAGGTGTTCGACGAGCGCTTCCACTACTGGGCCGACAAGCTCGGCTACCTCACGTGGGGCGAGTTCGCGAGCTGGGGCGTGCAGCCGGCCGACCGCCTGGGCGCGCGCAACCTGCTCACGGAGTGGGCGGAGGCCGTGGTGCGCGACCGCAACCACCCGTCGATCATCGCGTGGACGCCGCTGAACGAGACGCGGCAGGTCGAGCCCGGCCCGGCGCAGCACTGGCGGTTCCACCAGGACCTGTACGAGCTGACGCGCGCGCTCGACCCCACGCGTCCGGTCAACGACGCCAGCGGGTACGTTCACATCCGGACCGACCTCTGGACGGTGCACAGCTACATCCAGCCGCCCGCGGAGCTCAAGCAGTGGCTCACCCCGGACGCGGATGGCCTGCGGCGCTGCTACCCGCAGTGGGAGACGCAGTACACCGGCCAGCCCTACCTGATCGACGAGTTCGGCGGGATCAAGTGGATCCCGCCCGGGACGAAGCCGTGGATGGAGACGTCGTGGGGCTACGGCGAAGGGCCGAAGACGGAAGCGGAATTCTACGAGCGTCTCGAGGGGCAGGTCGACGCGATCCTCTCCTTCGACCACATCGCGGGCTACTGCTACACGCAGCTCACGGACGTGGAGCAGGAGCAGAACGGCATCTATGCCTTTGACCGTTCGGCCAAGTTCGATATGAAGCGGATCAGGAAGATCTTTTCGAAGACGCGCGGTTGAGGCTCGGATCCGCGGGGCGGTGAACCACAGCGAGTTTCCTCTGGGGCGTTGCCGGACAAGTACCAGGATGTGATTGTCGGGTATGAGATCGACTTCAACAGGTACTTCTACGTCTATGCTCCGCCCCGCCCCCTCGAGGAGATCGATGCCGATATCCGGGTCATCGAAAAGGACATCGTGCGCATGCTGGCCGAGGTAACCGGAAGAGAGTAGCTTCCAAAAAACGTCGGCAAATGAGAAGGAGTTGCCGACGTTTCCGGAACCGGTATGGTACAAAACGTCGGGCCTTGCGAACAAGTCCCGACAGATCGTATAGTGTGCCTGGAATGGCAAGCGCAACGAGAGACCGGGTGCTGCGCGTTGTCCGGGAGCTGGGCATCGTCAGGCCGGTCGACCTCAAGACCCGCGGGATCCCGCTGGGGCAGTTCTACCGCCTCGTCCGCGACGGCGTGATCACGCGCCAGGCTCGAGGTGTCTACATCGCAAGTCAACATGCCGTCACAGAGAGACACACGCTGGCGCACCTGGCGAAGCGACTGCCCGGTGGAGTCGTGTGTCTGCTGACCGCTCTCCGGTTTCATGGCCTCACTACCCAGAACCCCGCCGAGGTTTGGGTTGCCCTGCCCGAAAAGGCGCGACGACCTCGCCTCGACTATCCCAAGCTGAGGGTCGCCCGCTTTTCAGGGGCCGCGCTGGCGGAGGGGATCGAGACACATCGCGTGGAAGGAGTGCAGGTCCGGGTGTACTCGGCGGCCAAGACGGTGGCCGACTGTTTCAAGTACCGTTACAAAGTGGGCATTGACGTGGCCGTCGAAGCGCTCCGCGACTTTCGCCGCCGTCATCGCGGCGGCGCTGCGGAGCTTGCCCGCTACGCGCGGATCTGTCGAGTCACACGCGTGATGCAACCGTACCTGGACGCGACAGCATGACACAGAAGAAGGCCAATCTTGCCGCTTCGGTCGCGACACGCCTTCTGAACCGCGCCAAGCAAGCAGGGGACGACTACCTCGTGGTGCTGACGGGCTATTGCTTCGAGCGATTCCTCTATCGCCTAGGCGTTTCTGCGCTGCGGGATCAGTTCGTGCTCAAGGGGGCCATGCTGCTCCGTGTCTGGTCGGATCGCCCCTACAGGGCGACTCGCGACCTGGATCTCCTTCGCATAGGCAATGCATCCTTCGATGCGATCCGTGAGGACATTCGCACGGTGTGCGCGACGGAGGTAGAGCCCGACGCGGTTGTCTTTGACGCCGACGGAGTGAAGATCGACGCGATCCGAGCAGAGGACGAGTATGCGGGGACCCGAGTGGCGCTGCCGGCCCGTTGCGGCTCGGCACGGCTCTCGCTCCAGATCGACATGGGCGTCGGCGACCCAGTGTGGCCCCCACCGCAGCTCTGCAGGTATCCCGTGCTGCTCGACTCCCCCGTTCCCGAAGTGCTCGCCTATCCACGTGAGGCCGTTGTGGCGGAAAAGCTCGAAGCAGTGATCGTGTTCGGCGACAGAAACAGCCGCATCAAGGATCTTTTTGATCTTCACCATCTGGCGACACGCTTCGAGTTCGATCGCAAGACGCTCAGCGAGGCTGTCAGGAGAACCCTCGGCAGGCGGCGCACGCCGATCCCCGCTGAGACGCCGATCGGTCTGACGCCGCAGTACTGGGAGAATCCGTCGCGTCCTTCGCAGATGCGGGCGTTCGTGAAACGAGCGCGGCTGGAAGCCGAGATCCCGGGGCCGGAGTTCTCCAGGCTCCTGGGCGAGTTCCTGCTACCGATTCTTGACGATCAGCGCGGACAAGCGAAGGCGCGCGGCACGTGGCGTCCCGGAGGCCCGTGGCGATGAGCGCCGGGCGATACAAGCCATACCCCAAGTACAGGGACTCGGGCGTTGGATGGTTCGAACAGACTCCCGCGCACTGAAAGATGCTCCGCCTGAAGTTTCTTGCGCACATCGAAGCTGGGCAATCGCCACCATCGGAGTTTGTCGTCGCCGGCTCGGAGGGGCTTCCGTTCCTGCAAGGGGCTGCGGAGTTTGGACCGTTGCACCCAACACCGAGCCAGGCATGTGACAGTGCGACGAAGCGCGCTCGCCCATCCGACATCTTGATGTCTGTTCGTGCGCCCGTCGGCGAGCTCAACATCGCGGATCAGGACTACGGTATCGGTCGCGGACTGTGTGCGTCGTGGAGGACCGAGAGCTGGTGGGCAAGCCAGGCGATGGTGAAGCTCTTGCCGCTTCCCGCCGAGTGTTGGATGAGGTAGCGCCTGCCGGGCCCGTGCACCCGTGCATCTGGCAAGAGCTTGCGCACGCACTCGAGCTGCTGGTACCGCGGAAAGATCAGGGACCGCCGCCCCGTCCTTCCCCTTCCACCGTCGATCAAAGCGGCGTTCGGGCCCTACTACGAGACGACGCTCCTTTCCGAGGGCGCCGACCCCAACCTGTTATGCGAGACGCAGGGTCGCCTGGAGGGGTTCGCCGTCTACACGAGTCCAAGACCTCCGAGTTCAGGTCGACACTGCGCTGGAATCTCAAAGAGGACCGCAAGGATGACGAACACGTCACCCTATTGGCGCTCAGGTAGTGCAGGGCAGGACAGTGTGCGTCGCGAGCTGTCAGCGAAGCCCCGAGCCTGTATTCGTCAATTGGAGAGGCGTCGACACAGACCCGCAAGGCGACTTCTACGTGCGCAGCGGACCGGGAACGATCAAGCTCGCGCCTGAAAGCGCACGGGAGTACGTTCGCACGCGCTTCACGTCGCGCCCAGGCGACGGCAGCCGAAAAGGCTCCGGCCGCCGACCTTCTTGACTTATCCCTTGATGACGCCCGTGAGGGTCACGCCCTTGATGATCTGCTCCTGGAATACGATGTAGACCACCAGGATGGGCGCCGACGCCACGAACGCCGCGGCCATGAGGATCCCGTAGCTCGCGGTCGTGTAGGTCGCCTGCAGGCTGATGGCCAGCCCGACGGGCAGGGTCATCTTGCCCGCTTCCTGCAGCACGATCATGGGCCAGAGAAAGTCGTTCCACGACCCCAGGAACCTGAAGATGCCGAGCGCGGTCAGGGCCGGCCCCGACAGCGCGACGATCACGCGCAGGAAGATCGCGAGCCGCCCGCAGCCGTCGATCCGGGCCGCGTCCTCGAGCTCCCGCGGGATGCCCTCGAAGAACTGGCGCAGCAGGAACACGCCGAACGCGTTCGCGATGTTCGGCACGATGATCCCGCGGAACGTGTTGATCCAGCCGATGCGTGCGAGAATGAGGTAGGTGGGAACGAACGTGACCTGCGACGGGATCATCATGGTGGACAGCACGATGATGAAAACGACGTTCTTGCCCGCGAACTTCATGCGCGCGAACGGGTAGGCCGCCAGCGACATGAAAACCAGGCCGAAGCCCGTCTCCATCATGGCGACGAAGACCGAATTCCAGAACCAGCGCAGGAGCTTCGTGCCCGTGAGCGCCTTGATGTAGTGCTCGAGGCTCACCTTCCACGGGATCCAGTGGAGCGGAAGGGTAAAGATCTCGGTCTCCGACTTGAGCGACGTGGAAAGCATCCAGACGAGGGGCGCCAGGAACGCGAGCGCGGCGATCGCGAGGACCGAGTTGAGCGCGGCGGCTGCAGCCCTGGATGTTCCCGGTTTGGCCATGCCCCTACTCCCTGGGCTTGAGGATCGTGAACTGAAGCAGCGTCGCGATCAGCACGACGATCATCAGGAGGAACGAAAGGGCCGCAGCGTAGCCCATCTTGTAGTACTCGAAGCCGTTCTCGTAGATGTACTGCACCATCACGCGGGTCGACCCGTAGGGGCCGCCTCCCGTCATGATAAAGATGAGCCCGAAGATCTGAAGGCTCCCGATCAGGTGCGTGACGATGATGAAGAGCAGGCTCGGCCGGAGGCCCGGCAGCGTAATGTGCCAGAAGCTCTGCGGGGCGCCCGCACCGTCGACCCTGGCCGCCTCGTAGAGCTGCGCATCGATCTGGCCGAGCCCGGCGAGAAAGATGATCATGGGCCACCCGACCACCCACCAGGTGTCGGTCACGACGATCGCGAACATCGACCACACCGGGCTCGCGAGCCAGTTCTGCTCGGGCAGGTTGAGCAGCCTGAAGTAGTGGTTGAGCAGGCCGAACTCGGCCTGGTAGATCCACCGCCACACCAGGGTCGCGACCGCCACCGACACCACGCGCGGCATGAAGAATACGACGCGGAAGATCGTGCTGCTCCCCGACCTGCGGGAGAGGCCCAGGGCCAGGAGCAGCCCGGCGGGGACCATGATCGGCGTGCTGATCAGGGTGTAGCGGATCGTGTTCCAGAGCGACGTCCAGAACACGTTGTCCGACAGCGCCTTCGCGAAGTTGGCCAGGCCGATGAACTGGTTCTCGAGGCCGAGGATGTCGCGCTTGTAGAGGCTGAGGGCGAGGCCCGAGAACACCGGGTAGATCCGGAAGGGGATGAAGAGCAGGGCGTAGGGAAGGAGAAAGAGATACGCCGCGACGCTGTCGCTGCGAACGCTCAAGCCCTGTCTCGCGGCCACGGACACCTCCCCGATCCTCGACATGAAGCGGCGGGCCGGGCGCGTACCCGGCCCGCCACAGGAATGCTACTGCGCCAGGATCTTGTTGACCTCGGACTCGCCGTCGGCGAGGCCCTGCTGGACGCTCTTCTTCTGCGCCATCACGAACTCGAGCTGCTTGAAGATCGCGTCCTGCACCTCGTTGGTCGCCTTGACGTTCGGGGGATAGGTCGCGTCGTTGGCCTGCGTGATCAGCGCCTTCATGTAGGGGTAGGCCTGGTACTTCGGGTCGTCCTGGACTTTCTTGCGGGCCACGAGCATGCCGGCCTTCTCACCCCAGGGATAGCTGTTCTCGCTCATCCACAGGACGAAGGTCATGGCGGCGTCGCGCCGGGCGGCGTCGACGTTCCTGGGCCTGGGCAGGATGAAGTTGTGGGAGTTGGCGAAATAGGCCCGGTTGCCCGGCTTGAAGAGCGCGGTGTTGGGGAAGATGTCCCACTTGAGGTTCTGCTGCTGGCGGAACCCGTTGATGTTCCAGACGCCGTCGAGCTGCATGCCGAGCTTCCCGAAGCGGAACCCTTCGCCTTCGCCCATGGGCTTCTCCGAGCTGATCTTGTTCTTGTAGACCGCGTCGGACCAGAACTGGAGGCTCTTGATGCCCGAGGGGCTGTTGAAGGCGGCCTTCTTGAGATCCGCGGTGAGCAGCGTCCCGCCGTCCTGGTACATGCCGCTGAACCAGTAGCGGTACAGCAGGATGCCGGTCAGGGGCACGTTGGTCCCCCACACTCCCGTCGCCTCCTTGATCTTCTGCGAGAAGGAGACGAACTCCGCCGCGTTCTTCGGCTCATCCTTGAGCCCGGCTTTGCTGTAGAGATCGGTGTTGTAAAAGTTGACCAGCCCCACGATCACGTCCAGCGGCACGCCGTAGCGCTTTCCGCCGATCGAGCCGCCGTTCCAGGCGATCGGGACGAAGTCCTTCTCGCTGATGCCCTTTTTCGCGAGCGCCTCGTCCCAGGTGTAGAGAAGCTGCTCCGAGGCCATGGCCGGGATGTTGCGCGTGTGGGAGATCGCCACGTCGGGCGGTGTGCCGCCCGCGATCGCGGCCGAGAGCTGCGGGTAGTAGTTCTGGGTCACGAATGTGACCTCTGTCTGGATCTTCGGCATCGCCGCGTTGGCGCTCTTGACCATGAGCTCCATGATCTCGCTGTCCGACCCTCCGAACAGCGCCCAGTACTTGATCTGCGTCACCTTGCCCGCAGCTTTGCCTTCGGACTGCGCGCCCGCGAATGCGAGCGTCGCGGCCACCAGCAGCGCCAGCACGGATGATTGCGTTGCGTTTCACGGTACTCCTCCTCTCCGGTCTATGCCTTGCGTCCAACGGACGCTCGTGCGCGTCAGACGGGATTCACCGTCGCCGTCCGCCTGATGACGCGGTCCTCGATCCAGTGGTCCCTGTACCAGGTGCTCGCGGGGAACGTGTCGTTCAGCGCCTCCATCCTCGAAGCCAGCAGCCGGCGGAAACGCTCCAGGGTCGCCGCGTGCGCCCTCTCGCCTGCCAGGTCACGCATCTGCAGAGGATCGGCGGCGTTGTCGAACAGAAGCTCGCGGCCGTCGACCCGGTACTTCGCGTACGTGTACCGCTTGTCGCGGAGCGCGCGCCACTCGTGGCCGTCCTCCCACGCCGCGCAGGCGCCGGTGTTCTGGAGGAACGCCGCGTCGGGCTCGGGACCCGGCCGGCCCTGCGCGCGCAGGCTCAGGTCCATGCCCTCGACTTCGCGCGGCACTTCCAGCCCCGCCAACCCGAGCAGCGTCGGAAGGATGTCCACCGTGCCCAGGCACGCGTCGCAGACGCTGCCCGCCGCCACGCGGCCCGGCCAGCGCAGCAGGAACGGCACGCGCGCCGCCTCCTCGTAGAAGATGTTCTTGGCGCGCCTGCCGTGCGCGCCGAACATCTCGCCGTGGTCCGAGGTGAAGACGAGGATCGTGTCGCCCGCCAGGCCCATCTCGTCCACGGCGGCGAGCAGCCGCCCGATGTTCCAGTCGAGATTCGCGGCCATGGCGTAGTAGCCGCGCATCCAGTCCGGAAGCTTCTCCCGCTCGCCCGGCTTGAACCTGGCCCACGCGTCCGCGTAAGGGTCGTCGTTCACCGGCAGGTAGTTGGGAGGATAAGTGAAGTCGGCCGCGGCGAACCTCCGCCAGTATTCCTCCGGCACGTTGTCGCTGCCCCAGGGGTCGTGCGGCGTCCCGTAGGAGAGGACCATGCAGAACGGGGACGCCGGGTCCCGCTGCTCCCGCAGCCAGCGGATCGCCAGGTCCGTCTGCCCGTCCGGCTCGTAGCCGGGGATCACGATCTTCTCCGGGCTCTCGGTGTGGTAGTAGGCGTCCCAGTACTCGTGATGGAAGCCGTAGGAGGCCCAGAAGCCGTCGAAGCCGAGCCTGTACGGGCCGCGGGGCGTGAACGAGTTCTTCGGGTCGAGGTGATTGCCGAGCTGGTTCGCCCAGAGGTGCCACTTGCCGATGTAGGCAGTCTGGTAGCCGGCCTCGGTGACCACGTGGCCCAGGCAGCGATGCTGCGGGCTGATGCGCAGCTCATTGATCACCATTCCGGTGCTCGTGGTGTACTTGCCGGTGAACAGCGAAGCGCGGTAGGCGGCGCAGACCGGCGTGCTCGAGACGGCGTTGACGAAGCTCACGCCCTGTGAGGCGAGGCGGTCGATGCCGGGTGTCTGCGCCCTGCGGTCCCCGTTGCAGCCGACCGACTGGAATCGGAGCTGATCCGCGAGGACGTACAGCAGATTAGGACGCTTGCTCACGGGGCACTCCGAGGCCAACTATACTGGTCTCCGCTGCATTGTCAACGTTTCCGCGCGGGTCGCTTGACCGCGGCCGGCGCGCTCTGCAATGTGCGGCCACCGATGAACGACAAGGCGGCCGTCATCTTCGACATGGACGACACGCTCGTGGCGAGCGGTCCCGTCTGGCGGGAGGCCGAGGAGCGGTTGTTCGCGGCTCTCGGCTCCGCGTACAGGCCCGAGATCGCGCTCAAGTACAAGGGGCAGAACGCCCACGACGTGGGAGCGACGATCCGGCGCGAGCTCGGCGTGTCCGGCCGCAGCGACGACGAGTGCGGCGGGATGATGCGCCGCTTCCTGCTGCAGGCCTTTTCGAGGCCGGTGCCCGCGCTCGACGGCGCCGACGCCCTGATCCGGGCCCTCGCGCCGCACTACCCGCTGGCCGTGGCCTCCGGCTCGCCCGAGGAGGCGATCCGCAGCGTGCTCGCCCGCGCGGGGTGGGCCGGGCTCTTCCAGGCGGTCGTATCGAGCGAGAGCGTGCGCGCGGGCAAGCCTGCTCCGGACGTCTTTCTCGCCGCGGCCCGGCTTCTGGGCGCGGCGCCGGAGCGCTGCCTGGTGTTCGAGGACAGCCTGCACGGAGTGCGCGCCGCGAAAGCGGCCGGCATGTCGTGTTTCGTCGTGCCGAGCATGCAGGACCCGCGCATCGGCAGGCTCGCCGACCGCGCGTTCCCGTCACTGGCCGCGGTTTCGCTCGACGACGTGCGCGATGCGCCGGGTCAGGCCTCGACGAAGAACGGCTGAGTCCAGGCCTGCTGTTCCCCGCCGCCCCAGCACTCGAAGCGCACGTAGCGGACGCCGGGCGGGACCTCCACGGTGATCGCGGGGCCGCGGCTCTGAGCGATCCGGCGGCCGTAGTCGACCAGGGCGGCGACCTTGCTCGCGTTCTCGGTCCGCACCGTGATGGAGAGGCCGTTCACGCCGATGTCCGTGATGACGACGCCGGTCGAAGCGTAGAAGGCACCCCGCGACAGGGCCGCGGCGACTCCCGCGGCAGAGCGCTCGCCGCAGAACGCGACGTTCCAACCGAGCGCCAGGTCCTCGGGGGCGTGGGAAGTCGTCGTTGGCGAACCCCCACACGCGCCTGCCCGCGCTCAGAAGCATGTCCCACTTGCCCGTCGCATAGGGGCTGCCCGGATGACGCAGGATCACGCCGTTGTAGATCTCCAGGCCCGCGTAGCCCTGCCAGCGCTCCATGTCCGCGATCGGGCAGTGGTCGAAGCGCGTCTGCCAGTTGGGATGGTTGACGACGGCGAAGCCTCCGGTGCGGCGGATCTCCTCGATCACTTTCTGCCTGTCGGGATGCGGAGCGACGAGCTGCGCCGCGTTCACGTGCAGGATATGGCAGCCGCCGGCGCTGATCTCGTTGCCGGGTATGAGCACCATCCCCCGGTCCGCCCAGGTCTCGAGAGCGCGGGCATCCGCGAGGCGGTCGTGGTCGGTGATCGCGAGAAACCCGTAGCCCCGCTCGGCGTACGCGTCGATGACCTGTTGCGGCTCGAGCATGCCGTCGCTCAGGGTCGTGTGGGCGTGCAGGTTGCCCTTGAGCCGGAATCGAGCCTGCGAAACGTCGCCGTAAGGATTCGCTATGCGCGGCATTCCGTGCACCTCCGTGGTGAGCTCGTCACGGCCACAGCGCGTACAGTGCGCCCTGCACGGCGAAGACGACCAGGTAGTAGAGGCTCCCGATGAGCCAGAGGGCGACGCGCCTTCCTTCGAACGTGGTGCTGGTGAGCGCCGTTGCCGCGCCGACTCCGATCCACACGACCGCGCCCCAGAGCACGCCTCCGCCCGCGGTCGAGGCTCCCGCCGCCTTGATGATCAGGGCCATCGCCAGCGACGAGACGAAAGCGACGATCAGAGTAAGAGCGTACATCCCGCCGGAGCCCTTCATGTCCTCGCGCTTGCGCCCCGCCTTTTCCATCTCGGCGAGCCAGGCCTTGCCGAGGATCGGGCCGTACCAGAGGAAGCCGAGTACCATGTTGAAGAGCGTGCCGACCACGACCGCAAGGTAGTTGACGGAGCCGAAAGGCATGGGACCTCCCTGCGCAACCGCGGGAAGGTTAGTCATCAGAGGGCGCCGCCGTCAACCTGACCGCCGGTAGACGTGCTGCGCGCGGCGGGGTAGGGTCACGCCGGGAGGCAGGATCAGTGAGCCGCAGCTACAAGGTCGCCGTGGTCCCGGGCGACGGGATCGGGCCCGAAGTCATCGGGGAGGCGGTGCGCGTTCTGGAAGCCGTCGCTCCCCGCAGGGGCGTGACGCTCGAGCTCGAACGCTTCGAGGCGAGCGCGGATCTCTTCAGGCGGACGGGCGTGACCCTGCCCGAGTCGGTGTACACCGCCTGCGGCGACGCCGACGCCATCCTGCTCGGCGCGATCGGGCTGCCCGAGGTGCGGCACCCCGACGGCACCGAGGTCGCGGGCGACGCCATGTTCCGCCTGCGCTTCGGGCTCGACCTGTACGCGGGCATCCGGCCCGTGAAGCTGCTGCCCGGGGTGGCCTCGCCCCTGCGCGACGCGGGCCGCGGCATCGACTACGTCGTCGTCCGCGAGAACGTCGAAGGGCTTTACGCCTCCCGCGGCGGCGGGTGCGCCGTGCGCGACGAGGTCGTGGTCGACAGCCTCGTCGTCACGAGGGAAGGGACGCGCAAGATCGTCGAGGCGGCCTTCCGCCTCGCGCGCACCCGCAAGGGCCGCCCCCGCGACGGCCGCAGCCAGGTCACCTGCGTCGACAAGTCGAACGTCCTCCGCTCGTATGCCTTCTTCCGAAAGGTCTTCGACGACACGGCGGCGGCCTGGCCCGAGATCGGCCGCGATTACGCCTATGTGGACGCCATGACCGCGTACCAGGTGCTGAGGCCCTGGGACTTCGACGTGGTCGTGGCGGAGAACATGTTCGGCGACATCATCTCCGACCTCTCGGCCGCGACCGTCGGGGGCCTCGGCATGGCGCCGTCCGCGGACGTGGGCGACGCGCACGGGCTCTTCCAGCCGGCCCACGGCTCGGCGCCGGACATCGCCGGCCGCAACCGCGCGAACCCGGCGGCCACGATTCTGTCGGCGGCCATGATGCTGTCGTGGCTCGCGGATCGTCACGGCGACACCGGCGCCGCCGGCGCCGCGGCCGCGATCGAGGCAGCCGTGGCCTCCGCGCTCGCCGACGGTTCCGCGCTGACGGTCGACGTCGGCGGCGGCGCGGGCACGCGCGAGGCGGGGACGGCGGTCATCCGGAAGCTGCGGGAGTAGCCCGCGGGGGCGGCGAGCCGCCGCATCCGAGCGGCCGGGCCACCTTCATTTTTTGTTCATGAGCTTGAAGATGTGGGTCCAGTGGCCGTGCTGGAAGCCGTACACGATCCAGAGCATGCCGAGCGCCTCGAGAAGGTAGGACATCTCGATGCCGCCGACGTCGTGCACCGACCAGCCCCACGCGCGGGCGATCTCCGCGACTGTCTGCTTGGCCGCCGGGTCGTCGCCCGCGAGGAACATGTCGGGATCGCTCGTCGCTTGTGCCGCGTCCGTCATGTAGCCGGCGGTGATGATGTTGAAGCACTTGACGACCCTCGCGCCGCGCAGCCACTTCTGGACCGCGGCCCCCCCCGACAGCGGGTAGCCGAGGGCAAGCCTGGGAGGCCCTCCCTGGCCGTCGAAGACGAGCGGGTTCGTGACGTCGATGACGACCTTGCCGGCGAAGCGCTCGATCCCGGCGGAGCGGAGCGCGGCCTCTGTGCCGGACCACGCGGTCGCCACGACAAGCAGCTCGGCGCCGGCCGCTTCGGCGGGGCTCGCGGCCTGGATGCCTTTGGCCTGGCCCGCGATCCACTCGCGGAGCTTCTCCGGCGTGCGCGTGCCTATGGTCACGCGGTGGCGGAGCCTCTGGAACCCCAGGGCGAGGTGCTGTCCCACGGTGCCCGAGCCGATGATACCGATCTCCATGACCACCCCCTGCAGGGCGCGCGCCGCGCCACAAGCGGCTTCCAAGCCAAGATAAGCACGCGCGGCCGCGCGGGGCGAGCCTCGCTCGCTCGCCCTACGCCCGCCCGGGCCGCCTGTGGTAGACTGGGCGCGCAACGAATAATAGAACGGAGGGCTGCATGGGTCTTGTCAAGGAGTTCAAGGAGTTCGCCGTCAAGGGAAACGTCGTGGACATGGCCGTCGGCATCATCATCGGTGCCGCTTTCGGCGCGATCGTGTCGTCGCTGGTGGCCGACGTGATCATGCCGCCGATCGGGCTGCTGCTCGGGAACATCGACTTCTCGAACCTGTTCGTCGTGCTGAAACCCGGAGCGACGCCGGGACCCTACGTGAGCCTCGCGGTCGCGCAGCAGGCCGGAGCGGTCACACTGAACTACGGCATGTTCGTCAACAAAGTCGTGAGCTTCGTGATCGTGGCGTTCTCGGTGTTCATCCTGATCAAGGGGATCAACGTGCTCAAGCGCAAGGAAGAGGCAAAGCCGGCCGCGCCGGCGAAGCCGAGCGACGAGGTGCGCATCCTCACCGAGATCCGCGACGCGCTGAAGAAGCGGTAGGGCCTGCGCGGGCGCGGGCGGCCTGCCGGAGCCTACGGCGAGGCGACGGTCCCGGCGGCGGGATCCGCCGCGCCCGCCTGGCCGCAGTACCCTCCGAGGAGCGCCACGTAGGATCGGTACCGTGCGAGGGAGATCGCGGCCGGCGCGCTGCAGTCGAGGCAGGGGAAGAAGCCGCCGGACCGCATGACCGGGAGCAGCCGCTCGAGCTCCGCCTGCAGGCCCGGCATCTCTGCGCCGCGGCACAGCAGGCTCGCGTCCACTCCCCCCATCAGCAGGAAGCGCGGGCGCGCGGCGCGGAGAGCGAGCGGGTCCGCGCCCGCGCTCCGCTCCAGCGTGGCGGCGCCGCCGACGCCCACCTCCTCGAACCAGGGAGCCGCGGTCGAAAGCTCGCCGTCGGCGGCCACCAGCGTCACGATCCCGCGGCCCGCGAGGGCGGGCAGCACGCGGCGATAGTAGGGCGCCAGGAACTCGTCGAACAGCTCGCGAGAGATCACCCGGCCCGGGCCGTGGGCGAGGACCTCGGTGAAGACGACGAAGTCGGGCGTCACGAGGCGGCACACTTGGTCGATCGCCCACTCGACGTAGTCGGCGAGATCGCCGTTCATCGCGTGCAGCAGGGCGGGGTCGTCGTGAAAGGCGTAGAAGTGACGCTCGGCTCCGAGCAGGGTTCGCGGGTACCAGCAGAAGCCGTCGAGCGTGAGGGAAACGAGGCTCGCGCCCTCCTCGTGCTCGCGGGCCCAGGCGCCGAGATCCGGCGCGGCCGGGTGGGTGCGCAGGCGCGGGCGC
Organism: uncultured Spirochaetota bacterium; assembly: GCA_963734495.1. GTDB lineage: Bacteria > Spirochaetota > Spirochaetia > SZUA-6 > CAVTHK01 > CAVTHK01. Next base: position 247,452 of record CAVTHK010000013.1, on the reverse strand, counting down.
GGGTAGAGGTGGCCGCGGAGCGCGCGGTAGGCGTCTGCCCCGTCGACCAGCGCCCCGTGAGGCGGGGGAGGCGGGCAGGCGGCGCCGCGCGCGAAGAGCCGCAGCCGCCTGTGGCCGTCGAGCCCGAGCTGCCCGCAGATTTCCCGCGCGTCGTGGATCTCCCGAGGGAGCCCCTCGGTGTACCACCGGCTGAGGGTGTCCTCGCGCCAGGGCGCCCACTCCATAAGCGGCAGGCGGTCTACGGGCTCAAAACGTGCGGTCCTGTGAAAACGTTCGACAGGGGTCATGGGTTGCCGCCGCGGGAGGCCTGGTACAGCCCCCGCGCGGAAGGCCGGATCATAGCAGGGTCCCTGCGGGTTGTCATCCCCCATCCCCGCCGCTATTATCGCCGCATGGCCGAGTACGCCCATCGCGACGTCGAAAAGAAGTGGCAGACCTACTGGGAGAAGAACAAGACCTTCAAGGTCGTCGAGGACCCGTCGGTCCCCAAGGAGAGGCGCCGCTACGTGCTCGACATGTTCCCTTACCCGTCGTCGGCGGGCCTTCACGTCGGGCACCCTGAGGGCTACACCGCCACCGACATCTACTGCCGCTACCTGCGCAGCAACGGGTACCTCGTCCTGCACCCCATGGGCTTCGACTCGCTCGGGCTGCCGGCCGAGCAGTACGCGATCCAGACCGGCACCCACCCGCGGATCTCGACCGAGGCGAACATCGACCGCTTCCGCGTGCAGATCAAGAGCCTCGGGTTCTCCTACGACTGGGACCGCGAGGTCGCGACCCATGACGCCGGCTACTACAAGTGGACGCAGTGGATCTTCCTGAAATTGTGGGAGAAGGGGCTCGCCTACGAGGCCGAGGTCCCCGTCTGGTACTGCGAGGGGCTGGGCACCGTCCTCGCCAACGAAGAGGTCATCCCGACCCCCGAGGGCCTGCGCAGCGAGCGCGGGAATTTCCCCGTCGAGCGGAAGCCGCTGCGGCAGTGGATGCTCAAGATCACCGCCTACGCCGACCGGCTGCTCGAAGGTCTGGACCGCCTCGACTGGCCCGAGTCCATCAAGGCGATGCAGCGCAACTGGATCGGCCGGAGCGTCGGCGCCAACGTGAAGTTCGCGCTGGAGCGCGGCGGCGGGGACATCGAGGTCTTCACCACGAGGCCCGACACTCTGTTCGGCGCGACCTACATGGTGCTCGCGCCGGAGCACCCGCTGGTCGAGCGCATCACCACCGCCGCGCAGCGCAAGGCCGTGGGCGCGTACGTCGAAGTGGCGCGGAACAAGAGCGACCTGGAGCGGACGGACCTCGCCAAGGAAAAGACCGGCGTCTTTACCGGCGCGTACGCCGTCAATCCCGTCAACAAGGCGAAGATTCCGGTGTGGATCTCCGACTACATCCTGATCTCTTACGGCACGGGCGCCATCATGGCCGTGCCCGGCGCACGACGAACGCGACTTCGCATTCGCGAAGATCTTCAGCCTGCCGATCGTCGAGGTCGTCGCGCAGACCGCGGAGGCCGGGCCCTCGGGCGAGCTCTCCGAGGCGTTCGTCGGCGACGGCTGGGCTGTCAACTCCGGATCCTTCGACGGTCTCCCCACCGCGGAGTTCAAGACAAAGATCATCGCCTGGCTCGAGGGCAAGGGGCTCGGGAGGCGGGCGGTCAACTACAAGCTCCGCGACTGGGTCTTCAGCCGCCAGCGCTACTGGGGCGAGCCGATCCCCCTGCTGCACGCCGCCGACGGGACGATCGTGCCCGTCCCCTACGAGCAGCTGCCGGTCAAGCTGCCCGAGGTCGAGAGCTACCGCCCCACGGGCACGGGCGACTCGCCGCTGGCCGCGATCGCGTCGTGGGTGAACACGAAGACGCCGGACGGGAAGCCCGCGAAGCGCGAGACCAACACCATGCCGCAGTGGGCGGGCTCCTGCTGGTACTACCTGCGCTACCTGGATCCCGCAAACGACCGGGAGCTGGCCGCCCGCGACAAGATCGACTACTGGGCCCCGGTCGACCTCTACGTGGGCGGCGCCGAGCACGCGGTGCTGCACCTGCTGTACGCCCGCTTCTGGCACAAGGTGCTGTTCGACATCGGCGCGGTCAACACCGACGAGCCCTTCATGCGCCTCGTCAACCAGGGGATGATCCTGGGCGAGGGCGGGGTCAAGATGTCGAAGAGCCTCGGCAACGTCATCAACCCCGACGAGATCGTCGGCGAGTACGGCGCGGACACGATGCGCATGTACGAGATGTTCATGGGCCCGCTGGAGGCGTCCAAGCCCTGGTCGACGCGCGGCATCGTGGGCGTCCGGCGCTTCGTCGACCGCGTCTGGCGTACGGCGCAGCGCCCGGTCACTCCGACGGAGCCGTCGCGCGAGCACCTCAAGGTGCTGCACCAGACGATCCGCAAGGTGGGCGAGGACACGAGCCGGCTCGAGTTCAACACCGCGATCGCGCAGATGATGATCTTCGTCAACGAGATCTACGCCGCAGAGGACGCGCCGCTCGCGCGCGGGCTGTGGGAGCCGTTCGTGCTCGTCCTGGCGCCGTACGCCCCGCACCTCGCCGAGGAGCTGTGGGAGCGGCTCGGGAATGCGCCTTCCGTCTCCGGCGCGGCGTGGCCGGCCTGCGATGCCGAGCTGGCCCGCGACGAGACGATCACGGTCGTCGTCCAGGTCAACGGCAAGGTGCGCGACCGCATGGAGCTCGCGGCCGGCACGTCCGCAAAGGAGCTCGAGAAGCGCGCCCTCGGCCTCGAGCGCGTGAAGCAGTACACGGACGGCAAGCAGATCGTCAAGGTCGTCGTCGTCCCGGAAAAGCTCGTCAACGTGGTGGTGAAATGACAAAGCTCAGCACGGCGCAGCTCGAGGAGCTGCGGCAGTTCGACTCGCCGACCGTCAGCAACGCGATCCAGCGCTTCGGGCTGCGGCCCAAGGCCGAGGGCTTCATGCGCTCGGAGATCCGCGCGGTGCTCAAGCCGGAGCGGCCGTTCGTCGGCTACGCGGTCACGGCAAAGATCCGCGCCTCCACGCTGCCGACCGACGAGCAGAAGGAGCTCTCCTTTGCCTACTACGAGCACGTCCGCTCCGCCGAGGGCCCGACCATCGCGGTCATCGAGGACCTCGACGCCGACCCCGTGGGCTCGTTCTGGGGCGAGGTGCAGGTGACCACTCACCTCGCCCTCGGCTGCATCGGCACGATCACCAGCGGCGGCGTGCGCGACCTCGACGAGGTGGCGGCGCTCGGCTTCGGCTACCTGGCGCGCTGCGTGCTCGTGTCGCACGCCAACGTGCACATCGAGGCCGCGGCCTGCCCGGTGACCGTCGGCGGCCTCGTCGTGCGGCCCGGCGACCTGCTGTTCGCCGACCAGCACGGGGCGCTGCTGATCCCGCGGCGCGGCCGCCGCCGAGCTGGCCGACGCGTGCCGCGCGGTCCAGCGCGCCGAGGAGCCGATGCTCGAGCGGCTGCGCGAGCGGATCAAGTCGGGCGTGCGGCCCACGATGGCCGAGCTGCGCGCCTGGCGGTCCGAGATGGTCAAGCGGCGCGACAGCCGGTAGCGGGCTTCGCTCCGGCGGCCGCGGCCGCGCGGACGGGTGCGAGGGAATGCGGCTGTACGTCCTGCCCCATATTGTCGATCCCGCGAGCCCGCCCTTCTTTCCCGCTAACCTGCGGCCGGACCGGCACGGCCTGGTCGCGATCGGCGGCGACCTGAGCGAGCCGGTGCTGCTGGAGGCCTACTCGCGCGGCATCTTCCCCTGGTTCGATCAGCCGCCCCTCATGTGGTTTTCGCCCGACCCGCGGATGGTGCTCTATCCCGAGGACTACCGCGCGACCGAGCGGCTCCAGCGGGTGGTCCGCCAGCGGCGCTTCCGCGTTGCCTTCGACGTCGACTTCGCGGGCGTGATCCGAGGCTGCTCGTCGGTGCCGCGGCCGGGCCAGGAAGGCACCTGGATCACGCCGAAGTTCGTCGAGGCCTACACGCGACTCCACGAGGCCGGCTACGTGCACAGCGTCTCGGTCTCGCGCGACGGCGCGCTGGTCGGGGGCCTGTACGGCCTGTCGCTCGGCCGCGTCTTCTGCGGCGAGTCGATGTTCTCGCTCGAGCCCAACGCGTCCAAGGTGGCGCTCTTCCATCTCGTGGAGTGGGTCAGGGCCAAGGGCTTCGCCATGATCGACTGCCAGGCCCCGACGCGGCACCTGGCGAGCCTCGGCGCGGTGCAGATGTCCCGCAGGCGCTTCGTCGCGGAGCTCGCCGAGGCGCTGCAGGTCGAGACCCTGCGCGGGCTGTGGACGGCCGAAGCGGCGGCGCTCCTCGCGCTCTGACCCGCCGCGGGCGCGCTGGCGCCCGAAGCCGCGCGAGTCGCGGCGCGGGTGCCTTCAAATTTCAAGTCAGCTTCCGAGGAGAAAGCGCTCGAGGTCCCCGACCGTGGCGAGGTAGGCCTCGCAGTGCTCGCGCATCCAGGCCTCGATCTGCGGGATGCTGTGGGCCCAGCCGGCGGCCGCCGCGCGGACTCCTGCTCTCGCGGCCATCAGGACCCCGGGCTTGAGGTCGTCGACGACCACGACTTCGCCGGGCGCGAGGCCGTGGCGCTCGCGGATGCGGTCGACGGGCCAGGGGCTCGGCTTGCGCTTGTCCGCGTCGTCGACCCAGCCGTAGACGTCGTCCGGCATGAAGCCCGCGGCGCGGTAGTGGCGCTCGATCGTGGCCGCCTCCGAGTGCGAGACGACGGCGACCAGGCCGCCCCGCGTGCGGAAGGCGCGCAGCACGTCGACGATGCCGGGGTAGAAGTGCGGCTCCCTCGCGGCCGTGTGGCTGCGCCAGATCGCAAGCTCGGTCTCGAGCTCCTCGCGGCTCATGCCGAGATCCTCTTCGAGGTAGTGCGCGATCCCGGGATCGAAGTTCTTGAGGTACCACTGCTCGAGCGTCACCGGCTCGAGGGCCGGCCTCAGGCGAGCCATGCATTCGCGGTGCGCGGGGTAGTGGATGGTGGCCGTGCTGTCGACGGCCGTGTCGTCGTGGTCGAGCACGAGGCAGCGGATCACGTGCGCCTCAAGATACACGCGGGCGGGCCCGCCGTCCACAGACGCGGCGCTACCGGCCCGCGGCGCCCGCGGAGCGCCCGCCGTCGATCACCACCTCGGCCCCTGCGATCGCGCCGGCCAGGTCCGAGACGAGGAACACCGCCATCGCCGCGATCTCCTCGGGGGCGACGAGCCGTCCGATCGGCATCTCCTTCGCGCGCTCGGCGCGCTCCTCGTCGACGCTGACGCCGCGGGCCGCCGCGGTCTGCGCCGCGAGGCGCTCCGCGCGCTCGGTCGCCGTGGAGCCCGGCGAGATCGCGTTGATGCGGATGCCCTGGCGGGCGAGCTCGGCGGCGATGCCGCGCGTAAAGTTCAGCAGCGCGGCGTTGGCCGTGCCGCCCGGAAGGAATGAAGGTGAAGGGCTGCGCGCCGCCCCGCCTATGATGTTGACGATGCGGCCGTCGCGGCGCGCGGCCATGGAGGGCACCAGCGCCCGGACCATGCGGATGTATCCCAGCAGCTTCAGGTTCCACGCATCGAGAAACGCCTGGTCCGCCAGCTCCAGAAAGCGCCCGGCGACCGCGGAGCCGGCGTTGTTGATCAGGACGGTGACCGGCCCGAGGCGTTCGCTCGCGGTCTTTACGATGCGTTCGACGTCGTCGGCGACGCTCAGGTCGGCTGCGATCGCGAGCGCCCTCGCGCCGCGCGCGTGCTGCGGCTTCGACCTCCGCGGCGGCGCGGGCGAGCCGTTGGGGGTCGCGGGCTGCGATGGCCACGCTGACTCCCTCGGCAGCGAGGGCGCGCGCGCAGGCCAGCCCGATGCCGGCGGACCCGCCGGTGACGATCGCGTTCCGTCCCGAGAGGTTCAGCTCCATCGTCTCCTCCCGTCTCCTCCCGGGCGCGAATATAACACGAGGGCTCCGCGCCGGGTCGGCGGGCCCCGCGTCGCCGGGCCCCGCGCCCCGGCCTTTAGAACTTGACCGGGACCGGCTTGACCCCCCAGATCTCCTCCGCATACTCGCGGATCGTGCGGTCGCTCGAGAACTTCCCCATGCCGGCCACGTTGAGGATCGACTTGCTCGTCCAGGACGCCTCGTCCGCAAAGGTGGCGGAGACCCGCTCCTGGCAGGCGACGTAGTCGGCGTAGTCCGCGAGCAGCATGTAGGGGTCGCCCCAGTCGAGGAGGTTGTGCACGATCGGAGCGAACAGGTCGGGCTGCCCGTGCGAGAACATCCCCGACCCGATCATGTCGATCGCCGACCGCAGCTCCGGGTTGGTCTCGTAGACCTGGCGGGGGTTGTAGCCCCGCGACCGCCGCTCGCGCACCTGGTCGGCCGAGAGGCCGAAGATAAAGATGTTCTGCTCGCCGACCTCCTCGCGGATCTCCACGTTGGCGCCGTCCATCGTCCCGATCGTGAGCGCGCCGTTGAGGGCGAACTTCATGTTCCCCGTCCCCGACGCCTCCGTGCCGGCCGTGGATACCTGCTCGGAGAGGTCGGCCGCCGGGATGAGCTTTTCCGCGAGGCTCACGCCGTAGTTGGGGAGGAACGCCACCTTGAGGCCGTCGCCGACCTGCGCGTCGCGGTTGACCACCTCGGCGATGCCGTTGATCAGGCGGATGATCAGCTTGGCCATGTAGTAGCCGGGCGCCGCCTTGCCCGCGAAGATCACCGTCCTCGGAACGTGCCTGTCGATGCGCCCCTGCCTGAGCCGGTCGTAGAGCGTGACCACGTGCAGCGCGTTCAGGAGCTGGCGCTTGTACTCGTGGATGCGCTTGACCTGGCAGTCGAAGAGCGACGCGGGATCGACCCTGACCCCGACGGCGTGGTGGATGAGCGACGCCAGCTTCCGCTTGTTCTCCAGCTTGACCGCGCGCCACTCGCCCTGCAGCGCCGCGTCGGAGGCCATCGGGGCGAGCCGCCGAAGCTGGTCCAGGTCGGTGACCCACCCGTCGCCGATGCGGCTGCTGATGAGGCCGGCGAGGCCGGGGTTGCACAGCTTGAGCCAGCGGCGCGGCGTGATGCCGTTGGTCTTGTTGTTGAAGCGCTCGGGCCACATTTCGAAGAAGTCGCGGAAGAGCTCGTCGTTTGAGGATCTCGGAGTGCAGGGCCGACACTCCGTTGACCGAATGGCTCCCGACGATGGCGAGGTGCGACATCTTCACGCGCTTCTCGTCCCCTTCCTCGATGAGGGACATGCGGCGAAAGCGGTCGGTGTCGCCCGGCCAGCGCGCGGCCACCTCGTCGAGGAAGCGGCGGTTGATCTCGAAGACGATCTGGAGGTGGCGGGGAAGCACGCGCCCGAGGAGGGCCACCGGCCATTTCTCCAGAGCCTCCGGGAGGATGGTGTGGTTGGTGTACGCCAGGGTCCCCACCGTGATCTTCCAGGCCTCGTCCCATCCGAGCCCTTCCTCGTCCATGAGCATGCGCATCAGCTCGGGCACGGCGATCGACGGGTGCGTGTCGTTCATCTGGATGGCGACGCGCGACGTGAGGCTGCTGAACGGGTTCTTCGATCCCCGGGCCGACTTGCGATGACGCCGGAAGATGTCCTGCAGAGTCGCCGCGACGAAGAAGTACTCCTGCCTCAGGCGCAGCTCCTTGCCCTCGAAGACGTTGTCGTTGGGGTAGAGCACCTTGGAGATCGTCTCCGACTGCGCCTTTTCGGAGACCGCCCGCTCGTAGTCGCCGTGGTTGAAGTAGTTGAAGTCGAACTCGCGGGTGCTCTTGGCAGCCCACAGGCGCATGTCGTTGACCGTGTTGTTGCGGTATCCGGGAATCGGGGTGTCGTACCCCATCGCCATGATGGTCTGCGTGTCGACCCACTCGAACCGCACGCGGCCGCCCGGCTCGGTCCGGCTCTGCACCCGGCCGTAGAAACGCACGGGGTACAGGCGCTCCGGCCGCTCGACCTCCCAGAGGTTGCCGTGGCGCAGCCAGTTGTCGGGGGTCTCCATCTGCCAGCCGTCGCGGATGCGCTGGAAGAAGATGCCGTACTCGTACCGGATGCCGTAGCCGTAAGCGGGGAGCTGAAGCGTGGCCATCGAGTCGAGAAAGCAGGCCGCCAGGCGGCCGAGGCCGCCGTTGCCGAGCCCGGCGTCGGCCTCGAGCTCCTCGATCTCTTCCAGCGAGAGCCCCAGGGAGTGCATGGCTTCGAGCGCCTGGGACTCGAGGCCGAGATTCAGGACCGCGTTGCACAGCGCGCGGCCCATGAGGAACTCGAGCGAGAGGTAGTAGATGCGCTTCGCCCCGGCCTCGTAGTAGGCCTGCTGCGTCGCGGTCCACCGCTCGAAGAGCCGGTCCCGGATCGCGAGCGACAGGCTCTTGTAGTGGTCGACCGGCGTCGCGCTGTATTCGTCCTTCGCGAGCTCGAAGTCGCACTTTTCCAGGAAGGCGGCGCGCAGCGCCGGGGCGTCCGTGCCCAGCTTCGGCACCGCCACGTGCATCACCGCGCGCGGCGCGTCGGCGCCGGGGTGTCTCCGCGGGCCGCGGCCGGCGGCCGCGGGCGCGTCGGGCGCCTTGGGTGCGGTGGGCGCCTCAGGCGCGTCGGGCGCCTTGGGCGCGTCGGGCGCCTGCCCGGCGCCTCCCCGACCGGCCGCCTTCCGACTCCTGTCGTTTGCTGCCATGAGCCCCTCCGTGCGCGCCGCCGGCGCCGCGCACCCTTCCGATTGTAGGCGCTGGTCTCCGCGCCGCGCAAGCCGGAGCAGGGCGGCTCGGGCTCCTAAATGATGCCGGGGACCGAGGCGCCCGAGAGGCGGCTGATCGTGTCGAACCACTTGAGGATGCTCTCGTAGCGGAACATCACGTTGTACACTCTGCCGCCGTACACGAAGTTGAAGCGGTTGCCGGCCTCCGTCGAGAGCCCCTTGATGTCGCCGAGGGGGGCGTCGAGGATCAGGCGGTAGCGGTTGCGGAAGATCAGGCGCCGGTCCGTCAGGTAGATCCTGCCTATGGACAGCGTGCGTATGCGCGGGAACACGTCCTCGCGCCTGAGGAAGTGGGGACGGCTCCTGAGGTACAGCGTCTCCCCGGGCTGCAGGCGGAGGAGCCTGCTGCCCGCCTGCGGCACGAGCGGGAACTCCCGGATCTGGCGGTAGACCGCGTGCAGCGGGATCCGCTCGTCGAGGGCCCGGCCGCTTTCGTCGAGCGGGATCAGGTGATTGGAGACCGAGAGGCGCCAGGAGGAGAAGCAGCTCACGCACTCGATGCGGTTGGATCCGTGCGGCCGCACGACCTTCAGTCCCTCATAGGTCCGGCAGACGGGGCAGCGGTAGAGCAGCCTCGTCACGTCGACCGCGAGGCCGCTGCGCCGGTAGCGGGTCTCGTCCACGGGCAGCGAGTAGTCGTCGACCGTGATCCCTTTGCGGATGTCGTCGAGGATCCGCTCGGTGTCGTCCGGGATCGTCTCCGGCTCGTAGAGCTTCTTGAAGGTGAAGGTCACCGGATACTGTCGCCACCTGCGCGCCCACCGCGGATGGCTCACGTACGCCCCTTCCTGGCGGCAGGTGATGACCGGGACCTTCATCTTCTGAATCAGGGTCGCGACGCCGGGCGCGATCGGAGCGAGCAGCCCGTCCCACGTGCGGATGCCCTCCGGGAAGACGGCGATGGGGCGCCCCTTTTTGAGCACGCGGATGATGTTCTTGAGGGAGCTGAAGTCCTGGACCGCCTTGCGTTTGGGAAAGCAGCCGAGGAGGTGGAGCAGCAGCCCGATGATGGGCCTTCGGAAGACGTCCTCCGTGGTGACGAAGTGGATCGACCCGCGCACGGCCGCGTAGAGCCAGATCGGGTCGAAGAGCGCCACGTGGTTGCAGAGCACGATCGCCGGCTTGTTGTAGGGCGCCACCTCCCGGTTGACCACGCGGATTCGGAAGATCTTGAGCACCAGGGGACGGACAGGAACCACCATGAGCGCATAGGCCAGCCGGCTGACCGGCTTGACGTCCTGGAAGCGCTCGAGCCTGGTCTGGTGACCGTTCCTGCCGTTGCGGGAGCCGTTGGCCATCGATGCCTACTTCCTGATGATCGCGTCGCGCCTCGGTCCCACCGAGATCCATCGGATCGGAGTCTCGATGAGCTGCTCCAGAGTGGCCACGTAGTCGCGAGCCTCGCCGGGGAGGTCCTCGAAGCGCCGCACGCCGCTGACGTCCTGCCTCCAGCCCTTCATCTGCTCCAGGACCGGCTCGGCCCTGTCCAGCTCGGCCGGCACCGGGAAACGGTTGGTGGCGCGCCCGTCGATCCTGTACGACGTGCAGATGGGGATCGACTCCATGTACCCGAGCACGTCGAGCATCGTCAGGGCGACCTCGGTGGCCCCCTGCACGCGGCATCCGTAGCGGGTCGCGACCGCGTCGAACCAGCCCATCCTCCGCGGACGGCCGGTCGTGGCGCCGTACTCGCCGGCGTCGCCCCCGCGGTTGCGCAGCTCCGTCGCCTGCTCCCCGAAGATCTCGGTCACGAACGGGCCCTCGCCGACACAGGTGGAGTACGACTTGGTGACCGCGATCACACGCTCGATGGCGTGAGGCGGCACCCCGGCGCCGACGGCGCCGAACCCCGCCAGCGTCGACGAGGAGGTGGGGTAGGGGTAGATGCCATGGTCCGGATCGCGCAGTGCGCCCAGCTGGCCCTCGAGGAGGACGTGCTCCCCGCGCGCGAGGCCGCCGAGCAGAAGGTCGGTGGTGTCGCAGAGGAACGGCTTGATCCCCCGTCCCCATTCGAGGAGCTGCGCGAGCAGGGTCTTCAGTTCGATGAGCGGCTGGTGATACAGGTGCTCGAGCAGCGCGTTCTTGACCGGCAGCGCGGTTTCGAGCCGGGCGCGCAGGCGCGCCTCGTCGAAGAGGTCCGCGGTCTGGATGCCGATCTTGAGGTACTTGTCGGCGTAGAAAGGCGCGATGCCGCTCCGGGTCGAGCCGAACTTGCGGTCGGCGAGCCGTTCTTCTTCGTACTTGTCGAACAGGATGTGGTACGGCATCACCACCTGGGCGCGGTCGGAAACCCTGAGCTTGGGCTCGGGAACGCCCCGGCGCAGGAGCTCCTCGCGTTCCTTGAGGAAGGCCTCGACGTCGAGCGCGATTCCGGGGCCGAGGACGTTGGTCACGTTCGGGTAGAAGACTCCCGAAGGCAGCAGGTGCAGCGCGAACTTCCCGTACTCGTTGATGATCGTGTGGCCGGCGTTCTTCCCACCCTGGAAACGGACCACGAAGGAGGATTCCGAGGCGAGGTAGTCGGTGATCTTGCCCTTTCCCTCATCACCCCAGTTGGCGCCGACGATTGCGGTGACTTTCAATTACGACTTCTCCTCGGTGCGGAGGGATCTCAAGAGGCCCGCGCTGCTCGAACCAACGGCCACCGTATACGCTCCCCGCCCGATCGTCAAGAACGGGAACGACGGGAACGGGAACGACGGTTGCGCGAGCCAGAGAACGCCAACGAAGGAAGGGGGCTGCCTCGAGAACGCGGCGTGCTCGAAACGCGCAGCGGTGGGGCGGGACGCACAACTGCCGGCGCGCAGCAGCCGGCGGCGGCCGTCCCGCCGCGACGGGCCGCGGCGTTCAGAACACCCGGTATGGGACCGCTTCCTCTATCCTGAGCTTCACCTTGACGGTGGTCAGGTAGGTGCCGGCGCCGAACACCGTGTACGGCGGCTCCCAGATCACCACCTCGCCCCTGAGCTCGCGCGGCTTGTTATCCATCCGGCCGCGGGCGTAGTCGCGGATGGCCTGCTCGATCGCCCGCGTGAGGGACTCCTGGCGCGCATCCGGTCCCGCAAACAGCGACTGCTCGCCGCGGCCGGTGGCGGTCGGGAGCGTGTTCGTGCCCCAGGCGCGGCGCCGGGCGCTCTGGAAATCGGCGAGCTCGTAGGCGATCCGGCCCGATACCCGGTCCTTCTGCCTGAGGAGCCACGCCACGGAGAGGCGCGGGTCGCCCCACCGGACCTCGCCGAGAGGCGTGATCTCGAACCTGTCGGCAACGCCGCGCGCCCGGTCGGACGGCGTGTAGACGAATCGGTAGCCGTAGATCATCGCGCCGATGACGGCGCGGGCCTGCTCGAGCAGGCGCAGGCGGAGCGCTTCCGGGGACTCGGGAACAATGGAGAGCGGGGGCTCGATCTCGGTCCAGACCGGGACCTCGAGCAGGGGACCCGAGGCGCCCGCCGGCGCCGCCGCGAGCAGCGCCAGCAGGACGGCGAGAGGCCTGATCCATCGACTCACGCTTCGATTATCGGCAGGCGGGGAGCGCGAGCGCTCAGCGGCTTTGCTCGAGAAACACGCGGACCGGGTTGATGCGGAGGCGAAGGAGGAAATACAGGTAACCGAACCCGATGCCGGCCAGGTGGGCGAAGTGCGCAACGCCGCCCTGCAGGCCCGTGAACTGGAAGAAGACGGACATCGCGGCGAACACGAGGACCGCGATGGGCGCCTGCAGGGGCAGGAGCCCGAAGAGAAAGATCCGCGAGTGCGGGAAGTAAGTGGCAAAGCCGAGCAGCAGCGCGTAGATCGCGCCCGAAGCACCAACGACGTTGATCCCGAGCAGCAAGCAGACGATGCCGACGCCGATCCCGGTGGTGAAGTAGTAGACCAGGAACTCCGAGCTGCCCATCTCGCGCTCGAGCGGGATCCCGAACATGTACAGGCCGAGCATGTTGAACAGGATGTGGCCGAAGCTCGCATGCACGAACATGTACGTCACGAGCTGCCAGACGTACCCCGCCTGCGTCACGAGCTGCGGGATCAGGCTGAGGTAGGCGAACGCGCTGCGCGACGTCATCGTCAGGAGAAACACCACGACGCACGCGATGACGAGCCCGAGAGTCGCATTGTAGAAATGGTAGGGCAACGGCCTGCGGACACGGTTCATTTGTTCTAAAGTACGGCCCGCGCCGCGCACCTGTCAACAATCGCACCCGACGCGCCCCGGAAAGGCCGGAGCGGCCCGCTGCCGTTTGCGGCCGCGGCCCGCACGTGTATGATGGGCGATATGAACCGTTGGGCGGACCACTACACGCGCAAGGCGCGCGAGGCCGGCTATCCGGCGCGATCGGTGTTCAAGCTCGAGGAGATCCAGAGACGATTTGCGGTGGTGCGGCGCGGGGGCCGCGTGCTGGACCTGGGGGCCGCGCCCGGAAGCTGGTGCCGCTACGTGCTCACGCAGTGGTCCGCGACGGTGACGGCGGTGGACCTCCAGGATCTCGACCCGTCGGTCACGCGCGAAGGAGGTGCCCGCCTGACATTTCTCAAGGGCGACATCCTCGCCTCCGCGCTCGGTCCGCAGCTCGCGGAACGCGGCCCGTTCGACACGGTGCTGAGCGACGCGGCGCCGTCGACGACCGGCACGCGGCTCTCCGACGTGGCGTCGTCCGCGGCGCTCGCCGAGCGGGCGATCGAGCTCGCCGACTCGCATCTCGCCCCGGGCGGCCACCTGGTGGTGAAGATCCTGCAGGGAGGCGAGGAGCGGCGGCTTCTCGACCTGATGAGAGGGAGCTACGAGAAGGCCCGGGCGTTCAAGCCCCCCGCGAGCCGCAAGGCATCGACCGAGACCTACCTGATCGGCTTGCTCCACAAGCAAAAAAAACTTGACGGCTGAAAATGGCGGGTCCATAATGACCCGGATTCAGGATAAACCAACTCAGTCGGACGGGAGGATGGATCGATGAAAAGGCTCTTCGTATGGCTATTGGCCTTCCTGCTGGCAGCCGGCATGGTTTCGGGTCAGACCGTGCTGATCAACAGCTTCTCGAGCGGGCCGCTCCCCGCGGGCTGGATAGTGGCGGCCGGCAATTGGCAGATCAAGGATGGCAAACTCTACCAGACCGACACCAAGGAAACGATGTCGGTCCTGAACATCCCCTGCGAGCAGTCGGGCGTCATGCAGTACGAGTTCGACATCCAGTACGTCGACGGCTTCCAGGACGACTACGGCGGGTTCGGCTTCCACATCATGGCCTCGGACCCGAGCAAGGGGCGCAGCTGGGGCGATGGGACTTCGGGCCTGCTGTGGCTCACCTGGGACAAAGCGGCCTACGGGCCGGGCGTCTTCGCCCAGGCCTACGCGAGCACGGGACCCACGCAGATGGGGCTGTACCCGCCGCGTGACATCATGAAGGCGGGCAACAACCTGCCGCTGCCGGCGAGCTACATGAGACCCGAGGCTTTCAATATCACGATTCCGGTCAAGATCGTCGTCGACACCAATGCCGGGGAGATCCGGGTCTACGATCCGCTCGACCTGAACTTCTTCTACCGCTTCAAGGCGGACATCCCCCTCAAGTCGGGCAAGTACATCGGGTTGAGGACCAACAGCCTGGCGGTCGCGTTTGACAATTTGAAGGTCACCAAGCTGGAGTAAGCGAACCCTGCTTCCGCGGACGCGGGGCCGCACCCTCTCGACCGACCGTCGGAGGGCGCGGCCCTTTCCTTTTGTAACCTTCCCATCACTCGGTTGTTTGTCCAGTTGAAGAGAGAGGGGAGCCTGAAGGTTTTCCCCTGCGGGCAAGTTTCACCTCCTTTCCTTGCCCGGTTTCCCTTGCTGCAGCAAATGGGGGTAGTGTTACTACCCCCGCTTTTTTGCCTTTCCCCTCTCTCTTTTTTTCCTTCCGTCCCGCACGCTTGACTCCCGAAGTGCCGCCGCTCATGATGCGCGCTCGTGAAGCTCATCGGGCCGCACGTGTCGACCGAAGGCGGCGTCGAGAACGCGCCTCTGCGCGCCCGCGCTATCGGAGCCACGGGGTTCGCGCTGTTCACCCGCAACCAGCTCGCCTGGCGCTCGTCGCCGCTGAGCGCGAAGACGATCGCGGCGTTTCGCGGCAATTGCAGCGAAGCCGGCTACGGTCCGGAAAGCATCCTCCCGCACGACAGCTACCTGATCAACCTCGGCGCTCCGGACTCGAAGATCCTCGCGAAATCGCGCGAAGCCTTCGTCGACGAGCTGCGCCGCTGCGAAGAGCTGGGCCTCACGATGCTGAACTTTCACCCGGGCGCCCACAAGGGGCTGATGAGCGACGAGGCGTGCCTGGATCTCGTCGCCGAATCGATCGACTTCGGGCTCGATCGGACCGAGGGCGTGACCGCGGTCGTGGAGATCACCGCGGGCCAGGGCACCAACGTCGGACGGACGTTCGAGCAGTTGGCCCGCCTGCTCGAGCGTGTGGTACACGGGGATCGGATCGGCATCTGCCTCGACACCGCGCACGCCTTTGCCGGCGGCTACGACCTGCGCGCGGGCTGCGAGCGAATCCTGTCGGAGCTGGACCGCATCGTCGGCCTGCGCCGCCTCAGGGGCATGCACCTCAACGACTCGCAGACCGCTCTCGGCAGCCGCGTGGACCGCCACGCGCCGCTCGGAGACGGCGAGATCGGCTGGGGGGCGTTCCGCTGCCTGATGAGCGACCCGCGCACGGACGGGATCCCCCTGATCCTCGAAACGCCGGACGAGGATCGATGGCCGGCCGAGATCGCGAGGCTCGCGGATTACGCGCGGGGGGACACGAAGGCGGATTGACGGTCCCGGCGCGGGCGGCCGCGCGGGGCCGGCCTCAGAGGCTGCCGAACAGGCGGCGCAGACGGTCGCCGAGGTCGGCGGGCTGTGCTTCCAGCCACGCCGGTTCGCCGCTGGCAGGCAGCGTGACGGCGGGAGCTCCCGGCGGGGGCAGGACGTCCACGCGCGTCGGGTAGAGGCCGTTCCGCCGCCCGATGGTCTGTCCCTCGACCGAGAGAACGAAGTCCACGAGCTGCTCCGCGAAGCCCGTCATCATCTGCGGCCGCTTGTCCTGCTGGAGGATGGCGATGGGGCGCGGTGTGACGATCGCCCCGTCGGTGGGCCATACCACGGCGAGCGAGGCGCGAGCCCGGGTGACGGCGTGGTAGGGCACCACGGCCACCAGCGCGTCGCCCGAAATAAGCCGCGCGAGCGCATCGTCGTCGGTGGGCGCGATCAGGGGCCGCTGCGCGGCAAGCGACTCGAACCAGGACCATTCAAAGGAATGCAGGATCGCCGAGGCCGAGGCGAGCGAATCCGGGCCGGATGCCGGGTTGCGCATCGCCACGCGTCCCCGCCAGCGCGGGTCCAGGAGGTCGCGCCAGCGCGCCGGGGGCGCGGCTCCCGCGAGCCGGTCCGGGGCGTAGGCTATGACCATGCATTCGAGGCCCGACACGACGTCGAAAGGCGAGGCCTTCCAGTAGGGCGCCGCTATCGAACCCAGCTCGGACGAGCGATACGGTCGCACGCGGCCCGCAGCCTGCAGGCGGCCATGCAGCGCTTCGCCTCCTCCCCAGACGACGTCCGCCTTGGCTGCCACGGCGTCCATATCCGCCTCGGTGTCTGCGGAAAAGGGAACGATGGAGAGCACGTCACCGCGAAACGTCTCGAAGGCTCGCTCGATGTCTCTCGCGACCGCGGGCGGGCCCTCGTAATAGACCGAAAGCTTGTATGATTCGGCTCGTGCTGCAAAGCACGTCAGAAGCAGCACCAGCGTGACCCCGCTGCGGCTCAGGTGCATGGCGATGATACCCTCCCGGGAGGTGAGCTTAGCATCACGCGCGCGAATCCTCAACCCGGTGCAGCCCGGCAGGATCCCGCGGTCCCGCGACGGCCACCGCTGCGCGCCCGATCAATAGAGAACCGCCTTGAGCACCGTCGGCTCGAGCCGGTAGGGCGAGCCCTTGCCCTGCAGAAAGTGGTGCCGCTCGCAGAGCACGACCGACAGCGCGCTGTAGGTGACGCTCACGTCGCGGTCGACGCGGTACACCTGCGCGTTCAGCTTGGGGACGGTGCCGCCTCCGAACGGCGAGGCGATCACGCCGCGCGCCTCGTCGATGCGCACCAGCCAGTTCCGGGAGACGGTGATCGGCTCGCCGAGCCCCTTGCGCCCCTCGTCCAAGAGGTAGCGCATCTTGGCGGCCGTTTCCTCGAACGTGATCCCTTGCGCCG
Source organism: uncultured Spirochaetota bacterium (assembly GCA_963734495.1). GTDB lineage: Bacteria > Spirochaetota > Spirochaetia > SZUA-6 > CAVTHK01 > CAVTHK01. The sequence continues at coordinate 230,511 of CAVTHK010000013.1, read as the reverse complement.
CCATCGCCTCTTCGTCCGCCTGGATGATGTCCCCGAGCGGGCGCGTGTCGTGCCCGAGAAAGCCCGATGCGCTGATCGCTCCCGGGGTCATGTTCGCCTGCGCCCTGCGCAGGTCCGGCGTCATCTTCATGCGGGCCGCCCCCTCACGCGAACTTGTCGTAGAATATCCTGTGGTCGGTCACCCCGTGCTTCTTCATGACCTTGATGCACGCGTCGATCATCCCGGGGCTGCCGCAGAGATAGCCCTCCTTGGGTCGGGTCTTCCCTATCACCGTCTCGAGGTACTTGTCCAGGACGTCCGTGATCAGGCCGGTCTCGCCCTTCCACTTGTCCTCCGGGAGCGGCTCGGAGAGCGCGGGGACGAAGTGGAAGCTCGGCCACTTCTTGGCGATCGCCTCGAGCTCTTCGACGTAGTATAGGTCCCTCACGGCGCGGGCGCCAAAGAAATACCAGAGCTCCTTGTCCGTCCCGCCCTTCTCGAGCATGTCGAGTATGATCGACTTGAGGGGCGCCATGCCGGATCCGCCCGCGACGCCGAGCTTGATCGCGTCGGTGCCGCGCATGCGGAACTCCCCGTACGGGGCCGTGAGCTCGATCTTCTGGCGCGGCCTGAGGTGCTTGAAGACGTAGCTCGTGAGGGCGCCTCCGGGCACGAGTCGGATGTAGAACTCGAGAGCGCCTTCGGAGCGCGCCTCGGAGGGGGCGCTCGACATCGAGTACGCCCGCTGGATGTAGTCCTTCACGTTGTCGTACGGCGGCGCGACGAGCTGCGCGTACTGCCCTGCCTCGAACTCGATCTGCTTCGGGTCGTCGAGCCGGATCCGCAGGCGCTTGATGTCGTAGGTCACGTCCTCGAGCGCTTCGACCGTGCCCCGGCACTGCTTGACGTAGAAGACGTCCTCGGGCACCCGGATCGCCACGTCCTTCTTGACCTTGACCTGGCAGGCGAGGCGGATCTGCTGCTCGATCTCCTTGGGGCTGAGATAGGGGACCTCGGTCGCAAGAACCGGCCCCACGTCGGTCGTGACCTTGCACTTGCAGACGCCGCAGGCGCCCCGGCCGCCGCACGCCGACGGCAGGAAGATCCCGTTGTCGGCCAGCAGGCGCAGGAGGGTCGGGCCTCCTCTCGCGGCGAGCTCCTTCTTCCCCGAGTTGATGTCGATCCTGACCTCGCCGTAGTTGTTCACGACCGAGTCGAGCAGCGCGATGATCGCCGCCAGGACGGCGCCGATGCCGGCGACGGCGAGGGGCGCTGTCAGAAACACAGGCATGGCTCTCTCACCTCCTACTGGACGCGGATCATCCCGGAGAAGCCGATAAAGCCCATCGCCATCATTCCGATCGTGATCAGCGTGATGCCGGTCCCCTTGAGGCCCGCGGGCACGGGCGCCTTCTCCACCCTGGCGCGGATCGCCGCGAGCGCCACGATGGCCATCCACCAGCCGAGCCCGGAGCCGAGCGCGAACACGGCGGTCTGCAGCAGGTTGTAGTTGCGGATCTGCATGAACAGCACGCCGCCGAGGATGGCGCAGTTGACCGTGATCAGGGGCAGGAAGATCCCGAGCGCCATGTACAGCGGCGGCGAGATCCGCTCGATGATCATCTCGAGCATCTGCACGGCCGCGGCGATCGCGATGATAAAGACGACCAGAGAGAGGTACTCGATCTTGAGCGGGATCATCACGTAGTAGAGCAGCAGCCAGCTGATCACGGCGGTGATGACGAGCACGATGGTCACGGCGATCCCGAGGCCGTTCGAGCTCCTGATGTCCTTGGAGATCGAGATAAAGGAGCACATCCCGAGGAAGTTCGAAAGCAGGATGTTGCTCGTAAAGACCGATGCGAAGAACAGCGAGAGCGGGGCGACGTCGGGCGCCGTCATTTCGCGGCCTCCTTGCGCAGCATGACGATCTTGGCGATCCACAGCAGGCTCGCCACCAGGAAGAAGGCGCTCGGGGCCATCACCATGATCGTCCAGGTCGGGAAGGCCTCGGGCAGCACGCGCGCGTTGAACAGGGTTCCAAAGCCGAGCAGCTCCCGGACGAACGAGATCACGATGAGCACCGCCGAGTAGCCGACCCCGTTGGTGACGCCGTCCCAGAAGGAGATGAGCGGAGGGTTGGCCTGCGCGTAGGCTTCCGCCCGGCCCATGAGGATGCAGTTGGTGATGATGAGGCCGACGTAGGGCCCGAGCGCCCTGCTCACGTCGGGCAGGTAGGCCTTGAGCGTGATGTCCACGATGATCACGTAGAACGCGGCGAGCAGCACCTGCACCATCATGCGCACTTTGCGCGGGATGATGTTGCGCATGAGCGAGACCGTCAGGCTCGTGAACGCCGTGCTGAAGGTGACCCCGGCCCCCATGATGACCGTATTCAGCATGTTGTTGGTGACGGCGAGCGTCGAGCAGATTCCGAGGATCTGGATGAAGATGGGGTTGTTGGTCCAGAGGCCCTCCTTGAGGACCGTGAGGAACTTCTTCATCGTGCGGCCTCCTTGAGGGCCTCGAGGGTCCGGTTGATGATGCTCTCCATCGCGCGGGAAGTGATCGTGGCACCGGTGACAGCGTCCACCTTCCCGTTGGCCTTGTCCTTGTCGCCGCGCCCGGAGCCCGCGGCCACGTCGATGCGGCCCGCGGGAATCTTCTCGCCCTGGAACTGCGCCTTCCACCAGCTCTCGCCGATCCTGCCGCCCAGGCCCGGCGTCTCGCTCTGCGAGATGATGTCCAGGCCGACGATCTCCGAGAGGTCGGGCGTCACGCCGATCACGCCGGTGATCGTGCCCCAGAGGCCCGGGCCGGAGAACCGCGCGGCCTCGACGACCCTGCCGTCGACGATCGCGCGCTCGATCGCGAGGCCCCCGAGATGGACCTGCTCGACCTCCCGCTTGTAGACGTCGAGGACCTCGGCGTCGCTCGAGTAGGGGACGCCCAGGGCGTTGAGGACCGCCCTCCGCTCCATGATAAGCGAGTTGGCCTCCGCCTTGTCCCTGGTGAGCTCGTTGGCGAATGCGAGCAGCCCCACGAAGACGAATGAAACGACAAAGGTCACCAGTACGGTGTACGCGAGCCCCTCGCGGTTCATGACCGACCCTCCCCGGCGGGAAGCGCCGCCGGACCGGGCGCGGCCTTCTTCGCTGTCTTTGCCGCCGGCTTCGCGGCTCCGATCAGCTCGTCGAGCAGGGAGGCGAACGTGTTGCCCACGATGACCGCGAAGCTCGTGCCGACCGGGAACAGCGAGAAGTTCTGGATCACCATCGAGACGGCGCCGATGAGAGCGCCGTAGATGTACTGCGCCCCGGGCTTCTTCGGCGCCGAGACGGGATCCGTGGCATAGAAGACGCCCACCATGATCACGCTTCCGGAGAGCAGCGAGGGCAGCGCGGAAAGCGCTCCGGGGAGCTTGAGGAGGTCGAAGGCGAACGAGAACGCGGCGGACGACGCGAGCTCCGTCGCGATGATCCGCCAGTTGGCCGTCCTGGTGGCGATCAGGTAGACGGCGGCGGCGAGTATGAGCAGGATCGAGCTCTCGCCCATCGCGCCGGCGCGGAACCCGAGAAAGAGGCTCAGGAGGTCGGCGGTCTCGCCGCCGCGGATCATCGCGAGCGGCGTCGCCGTGGTGATGGCGTCGGTGGCGGCGAAGCCGAAGCGCCCCGGGATCAGGTAGCCGGCCTGCAGGAAGCTCGGGAACGCGATATAGATGAAGAGCCGGCCGGAGATCGCCGGGTTGAAGATGTTGCGCCCGAATCCCCCGTAGACCTCTTTGCCGAACACGACGCCGAACGCAATGCCGATCAGCGCCACCCAGAGCGGTGTCTGCGGCGGCAGCGAGAGCAGGAAGAGGCTGCAGGTGACGAGGACGGCTTCGGAGATCTTCTTGCCGCGCCGGCTCTCGAACGCGTACTCCAGGCCGATGCCGGCCGCGAACACGACGACGCCGAGAAGCAGCAGCCGCCACCCGTACATGTAGAAAGCGAACAGGTAGATCGGCGCAAGCGCGAGCAGAACTCGGCGCATGATCACCTGCTTCTGGAAGAACCTCTCGTACACCCGATCGCTCCGTTTCCGAGGCGCGTCCTGGAGGACTGCCCATCGGCGATGGCGCTGACGGCGACAGACCGCCTCCCGGCCGACGTGACCGAGCCCCCGACTTAATTGTGATTGTAGTGACGATTGATTATAATGATCGATCCGGTCGTGTTCAAGGACCAGGGATGGTCCGGGGGTAGCGCGTACATGGACGTACAGGCGCTTTGGCCCGGCGTACTCACCGGGGATGTCCGTCAGGCGGGGCAAGGACCATGGGGGGGAAAGCCTTCCCCCTGGCCTTCGCCCCGCTGGCGCGGGGCTCCGGCCACCCCCTTCGTCGGGGGCCTCGCCCCCAAACCCCCGCAGCAGCTCAAGTCAAGCACGAGACTCCCGATGGGAGCGCTTTCATTTTGTGGGTAGCGCTGACGGCAGGAGACTGTGGCCAGTAGCCGGGCGTCGCGGAAAGCCGTGCAAGTGCCCCCCTCTACGTGGAGGTCGAGCAGCCCGAGCAGGCGGCGGAGGCCGTACGTGCGCGTTTCCGCGGAAGCGTGGCCATCGCGGGCCGACAGGGCGATCAGGCTCAGTGGGCCGCCACCCCGGAAGCGGTCCGCCGCGTCCAGGAGGATGGCAGCCGCGTTTCCGCGAAAAAGTCAAGGTGGATCGTATGTGACTGTGCTCTGTCCGCCTCGGGTGGCGACGGCAGGGGGCGATTACCGTTCGTGGTTGCGTAGCCGGTCTTGCGGGCTTGCAGCGCTCCCCACAAGATGAATTCCCACCCACTCCCGATGCTCTGCGCACTCCACTGTACGCGGACGCGCCGGTGCGTTCCGAGCGACAACGTGCGTGGCCTTCGAAGCGGTCGGCGAGCGCGTGCCGGCGTTTCTCGAGCCGGTTTGAGGCCGTGCCGTCGCGGGGGCCATGCACGTGACAGCCAGTGACCGCCGCAGCCATTCGGGGGCTTGGGGGCGCCGGGAGGCGCCCCCAGGAGAAGGGGGTGGCCGGAGCCCTGCGCCCGCGCTGAGGGGCGGGCTTCGGCGGTTGGCGCGGCCAGGCAGGGCGGAGGCCAGGGGGAAGGCTTTCCCCCCCAGAGCGCCCTTGAGAGTCTGCGGCGGATTGACACCCCGGGAAGGGGCAGTCTACACTCCGCCCGTCAACGCAAAACGCCTGTGACCGCGGCCTTTCTCTTGAGGGGCGGCCACTGCATCAACAAACGAGGAGCCGGATATGAAGGTATCGATCGACAACGACCTGTGCACTGCCTGCGGCCTGTGCGTCGATAGCGTGCCCGAGGTTTTCAAGATGGGCAGCGACGTGGCCGAGGTGATCAGCCCGAACGTCCCGCCCGAGCACGAGAAGGCGGTCAAGGACGCGGCGACCGATTGTCCCGTGGAGGCGATCAAGGCCTCCTGAAGCAGGGGATCGTGCGCATTCGAAGAGACGGCCCAACGGGGGGCCGTCTCTTTTTTTCCCCGGCAAGCTACTTCTGACCACGCAAGGATTTGTCCCTTGCGCGCGGCTCTGTTACATTAGGAGCCGCCTGGAGGAGCCTCGACCCATGACCAAAACAGAAATCCTGGGCGCCCTCGACGCGATCATAGACACGGCGCAGGTGGGCATTCTCGCGACCACGGACCCGGACGGCCGGCCGGCGATGCGATGGATGACGCCTGCCCAGGTGCGGGGCCGCCCGGGGTGCCTGTATGCGGTGACTTCGCCCGGCTTTCGCAAGATCAAGCACATCGAGTCTCAGCCCGGCGTCGAGTGGATGTTCCAGACCCCGGACCTCAACCGCATCGTGACCGTCAAGGGAGCGATCTCGGTCGTGGACAACCCGCAGCTCAAGAGCGAGGTGCTGGAGGCGATCGGGCGGCGCCTCGAGGTGTTCTGGCGGGTGAACGAGAAGACGGACTTTGTCGTGCTGGAGACTTTGATCGAGCAGGTGTCTATCTTTGACACGATGAAGCACCGAAGGGAAAGCGCCTTGCTTGGCAAGGAGGACCGCTCATGAGCGCGAGCAGCACCCGCAAGGCGGTGAGGCCCGCCTCCAGCCCGGGCTACCAGCCGGCCTTTCTGCACAAGCTGCTGGCGGACATGCTGCTCATCCGCCGCTTCGAGGAGAAGGCCGGCCAGATGTACGGCATCCGCAAGATCGGCGGCTTCTGCCACCTCTACAACGGCCAGGAGGCGGTCGCCGTCGGCTCGATCGCGGCGCTGGACCTGCGCAAGGACTACGTGCTGACCGGCTACCGCGACCACGGCCACGCCCTCGCCTGCGGGATGGACCCCAAGGCGATCATGGCCGAGCTGTACGGCAAGGCGTCCGGCTGCTCCCGCGGCAAGGGCGGCTCGATGCACATGTTCGACGCCGGCCGGCACATGTTCGGCGGCAACGGGATCGTCGGCTCGCAGATCCCGGTGGCCACGGGCGTCGCCTTCGCCGTCCGCTACCGCGAGGAGGACGGCGTCGTCCTGTGCTTCTTCGGCGACGGCGCCATCCACCAGGGATCGTTCCACGAGAGCCTCAACCAGGCCAAGGTCTGGAACCTGCCGATCGTCTACATCTGCGAGAACAACCAGTACGGCATGGGCACGCGATTCGACAGGGTGTCCTCGGTGCACGACTTCTCGCAGATGGGCTCCGCCTACGACATCCCCGGCAAGCAGGTGGACGGGATGAACGTGCTCACCGTCTACGAGGAGGTCAAGGCCGCGGTCCGCATCGCCAAGGAGGGGACGCCGGTGTTCCTCGAAGTGAGGACCTACCGCTACCGCGGGCACAGCATGAGCGACCCCGCCACGTACCGCACGCGCGACGAGGTGGAGGACTACCGCAAGCAGGACCCCATCCTGCTGCTGCAGTCCATCATGGAGGAGGCGGGGGTGCTGAGCGACGACGAGTACCGCAAGCTGGACGAGCAGGCGAAGCGGGCGGGCGACGAGGCCGCCGCGTTCGCCGAGGAGAGCCCCGAGCCCGCGCCGGACGCGCTGTGGCAGGACGTGCTGGCGTGAAGACCGGAGGACGAGTGCGATGGCTGTAATGACGTTCCGCGAGGCGCTCAACCAGGCGATCGACGAGGAGATGGCGCGCGACGAGAGGGTCTGCCTCATCGGCGAGGAGGTCGCCGAATACGACGGCGCGTACAAGGTGAGCAAGGGCCTGCTGGCCAAGTACGGCCCGAAGCGCGTGCTCGACACCCCGATCACCGAGCTCGGGTTCACGGGCCTGGGCGTGGGCGCGGCGATGGCCGGCGTGAGGCCCATCGTCGAGTGGATGACCTTCAATTTTGGTCTTCTTGCCCTCGACCAGGTGATCAACAACGCCGCGAAGATGCGCTACATGTCGGGCGGGCAGTTCACGGTCCCAATGGTGATCCGCGGTCCCAACGGGCCCGCGGAGTTCCTGGCGTCGCAGCACTCGCAGGCCCTGCAGTCGTTCTTCGCCCACGTCCCCGGTCTCAAGGTCGTGGCCCCCGCCACGCCCGCCGACGGCAAGGGACTGCTCAAGTCCGCCATCCGCGACGACAACCCCGTCATCTTTCTCGAGTCCGAGATGATGTACGGCGTCAAGGGCGAGGTGCCCGACGGCGAGCACCTGGTCCCGCTGGGCGCCGCCGACGTGAAGCGGCCGGGCCGCGACGTCACCATCGTCGGCTACTCCAAGCCCGTCCGCACCATCCTCGAGGCCGCGGACCAGCTTGCGGGCCAGGGCATCGAGGCGGAGGTCGTCGACCTGCGCTCCCTGCGGCCCCTCGACGAGAACGCGCTCTACGAGTCGGTGCGCAAGACCAGCCGCTGCGTCGTCGTGGAGGAGTCCTGGCCCGTGGCGAGCGTGGGCTCGCACGTCGCCTGGCTGGTTTCGAAGAACTGCTTTGACTCGCTCGACGCCCAGGTCGAGCTGGTGGCTTCGGAGGACGTGCCGATGCCCTACAACCACGGCCTCGAGCTGGCGGCTCAGCCTTCGGTGTCCAGGATCGTCGACGCGGTCCGCCGGGTCATGTACCTGGAGTAGGCGAGCGGCCCCGGGCGCGCGCCTGGCCGCCCCGCGGGCGGGGCCTCGCGCGCGCGGCCGCCTGGCCGCCCGGCGGGCGGGGCCTCGGGGCGCGCGCTGGCCGCCGAGCGGGCGGGACCGTGGACTGTGCGGAGAGGAGAAGCGCGAATGGCAGAAAAAGTCCTGATGATCGCCCTCTCGCCGACGATGCAGGAAGGCACGATCGTCCGCTGGAACAAGAACGAAGGGGACACGCTCGCCGTCGGCGACCTGCTCTGCGAGGTCGAGACCGACAAGGCGACGATGGAGTATGAATCTCAAAATGAAGGCACCCTGCTGAAGGTGCTCGTGCCGGCGGGGAGTCAGGCCAAGGTCGCGGACCCCATCGCCATCGTGGGCAAGCCGGGCGAGGACATCTCGTCGCTCCTCGCGCAGACCAAGCCGCAGGGAACGGCGAAAGCGCCGGCTGCGGCCCCTGCCGCTGCGGCGCGCCTGCCGATGGATGCGATGGCCGGCGCCTCGCCTGCGGCTCCCACGGCGGTCGCGGCCGCGGCTCCCTCCGGGCATCGTGCGCGCGTCGCCGCTGGCGCAGGCGCCTCGCAAAGGAGCGCGGCGTGGACATCGCCGCCGTGCACGGCTCGGGGCCAGCGGGCCGCGTCGTGCGCCGCGACGTCGAGGGCGCCGGCGCGGCGGCTCCGGCAGCAGGCGCGGCAGGCGCGCCGGCGCAGCCGGGGGCCGGCGCGTACGCCCGCCCGGCGGCGGCCGCGGGCGTCGCCCCGGCCGACGAGATCGTGCCGGTCACCGGCAAGCGCAAGGTCATCGCTCAGCGGCTGGTCGAGAGCAAGTTCCAGGCTCCCCACTATTATCTGAAGGTCTCCTTCGAGATGGACGGCCTGATGGCGGCTCGCGCCCGGCTGAACGAGCGGCGCAAGGAGAAGGTTTCGTTCAACGCCTTCATGCACAAGCTGGCGGCCGAGGCGCTGCGCCGCCACCCCGCGGTGAACGCGAGCTGGCAGGGCGACACGATCCGCCGCTTCGGCAGCATCGACATCGGGCTGGCCGTGGCCCTGCCCGACGGGCTGATCACGCCCGTCGTGCGCAACTGCGCGGCCAAGGGGATCCTCGAGATCGACGCCGAGCTCTCCGCGCTCGTCGAGAAGGCGCGCGCGAACAAGCTCACCCCCGAAGAGTACACGGGAGCGACGTTCTCGATCAGCAACCTCGGCTCCTTCGGCATCGAGGAGTTCACGGCGATCATCAACCCTCCCGGCTCCGCGATCCTCGCGCTCGGCAAGGTGGCGAAGGTTCCGGTGGTCGCGGCCGACGGCGCGATCGTCGCGCGCTCCCTGATGAAAGCGACGCTCTCATGCGACCACAGGGTGGTCGACGGAGCGGTGGGGGCGGCCTTCCTCGCGGATCTCAAGGAAATGATCGAAAACCCGATGGCGGTCCTGTTCTAGACCGGGCGCCGCGCGGCGGGCTGCGCCCGCCTCTCAAGGAGAAAAAGATGGAAGGCGAGTACGACGTCCTGGTGATCGGATCAGGCCCCGGCGGCTACGTCGCGGCGATCCGCGCCTCGCAGCTCAAGCTCAAGGCGGCGGTCGTCGAGCGCGACAAGCTCGGCGGCGTGTGCCTCAACATCGGATGCATCCCTTCAAAATCACTCATCCATCAGGCCGAGATCTTCTCGCACATCAAGGACCTCGAGGCGATGGGGCTCAAGGTGGACCGGTCGGGCTTCGACTACTCGGTGCCGTTCAAAAAGTCGCGCACCGCGGCCGACCGCCTGTCGAAGGGCGTGCAGTTCCTGCTCAAGAAGAACGCGGTCGACGTGATCCAGGGCACCGGGCGCATCGCCGGCCCGCACGAAGTCGCGGTCGACCTCGCCGACGGCGGGAAGCGCACGGTCCGCGCGAAGAACATCCTCATCGCGACGGGCTCGCGCGCGCGGGAGATCCCGGGATTCAAGATCGACGAGAAGCGCGTGCTGTCGTCGACCGGGGCGCTGATGCTGGAGCAGCTCCCGAAGTCGCTGCTCATCCTCGGCGCCGGCGCCATCGGCGTCGAGTTCGCGTACGTGATGAACGCCTTTGGCGTGCAGGTGCACCTCGTCGAGATGCTCCCGAGCGTGCTGCCCATCGAGGACTCCGAGGTCGCCGCCGTGCTCGCGAGAGAGTTCCAGAAGCGCGGCATCGCCATCGCGACGAGCACGAAGGCCGTCTCGATGGCGCCCAAGGGTGGCGACTTCGAAGTGACGCTCGAAGGGGCGGGCGAAGGGGCGGGCGGCAAGCGGAGCACGGTCACGGTGGAGAAGGTCCTCGTTGCCGTCGGCCGGGCGCCTAACACCGAGAATCTGGGACTGGAAAAGGTGGGAGTGAAGGTGGAGAAGGGGTTCGTGTCGGTCGGCGACTGGTACCAGACCTCGGTGCCGGGCATCTACGCCATCGGCGACGTGGTCCCCACGCCCCTGCTCGCCCACGTGGCGTCGAAAGAGGGCGAGATCGCGGTCGAGCACATGGCGGGCCACAGGCCCGCGACGCGCGTGGACCTGCAGGCGATCCCGAGCGCGGTCTACACGGAACCCCAGGTCGCGAGCTTCGGCCTGACCGAAGACAAGGCGAAGGCGAGCGGCATCAAGTACAAGAAGTCGACCTTCCCCTATCGAGGAGCCGGCAAGGCGGTCGCGGTCGAGCAGGTCGAAGGCATGGTCAAGATCCTGACCGACCCGGTCACGAGCGAGATCCTCGGCGCGCACATCGTGGGCGCGGACGCCACGGAGCTCATTCACGAGCTGCTCCTCGCGAAGACGGCCGAGCTGCTGCCCGCCGACATCGCCACGATGATCCACGCGCACCCCACGCTCTCCGAGGCGCTCATGGAAGGCATGCGCACCGTCGAGGGCTGGGTCATCCACGTGTAGGCGACGCGACTCGCAAGGCAGCGCGACCCGCGGGCCCGTTGACTCCTCCCTCGGGAGGGCACGATGCTCGCTTCGGTTGCGTGCCATGCCCCGGTCGGCATCGACGGGGAGGTCGTGCGCGTCGAGGTGGACCTCCGGCGCGGCGTCCCCGGCATCGACATCGTCGGCCTGCCGGACTGCGCCGTAAAGGAGTCGCGCGAGCGCGTCCGCGTCGCGATCCGCAACAGCGGCTTCGAGTTCCCGCGCGAGCGCGTGCTCGTGAACCTCGCGCCCGCCGGCATCCGAAAGGAAGGGGCCTCCTTCGACCTCGCGATCGCCTTCGCGGTCCTGGCCGCGTCCGAGCAGGTCCCGCCCGGGGCGCTCGAGCGCGTGATGGTGCTCGGCGAGCTCAACCTCTCGGGCGAGGTGCGGCCGGTCACCGGCGTGCTCTCGGCTGTTGCGACCGGGCTCAAGGCCGGCCTCACGCACTTCCTCGTGCCGACGCCCAATCTGCGGGAGGCGCTGTGCCTCGGGCTGGGGCGCGTCTGCGGGATCGCGTCGCTCGCCGAGGGCGCGCGCGGTCTGCGCAGCGGCGCGCTCGCGGCCGCCGCCCCGCCGCGGCCCGCGCCCGAGCCGCCGCTCGAGGAGCTGTACGGCGACCTCTCCGACATCCGCGGCAGCGGCCGCCTCAAGCGCGCCCTCGAGGTCGCCGCGGCCGGCAGGCACAACCTGTTCCTCTGCGGTCCTCCCGGAAGCGGCAAGACCATGGCCGCCCGCCGCCTTGCGACGCTGCTGCCTCCGCTCGACCGTGACGAGAGCCTCGAGGTGACCCGCATCCACTCGCTCGCCGGCATGCTGCCCGCGGGGGGCGGGCTGATCACGCGCAGGCCCTTCCGCATGCCTCACCACACCGCGTCGGCCGAAGGCATCGTCGGCGGGGGCCGCCTCGTGCGGCCGGGCGAGGTCTCCCTCGCGCACCGCGGCGTGCTCTTTCTCGACGAGGTCCTCGAGTTCCGGCAGGCGCTGCTGCAGAGCCTGCGCGAGCCGGCTGAGGACGGCTGGGTCACGGTCGTGCGCGCGGGCGCCTCGATCCGCTACCCTGCCGCGTTTCAGCTCGTCCTCGCCGCTAATGCGTGCCCCTGCGGCAAGCTCGGCCTCCCGGAAAAGGTCTGCATCTGCTCGACCGAAGAGGTGCGCTGCTACTGGAAGCGGCTCGGAGGAGCGCTCCTCGATCGCATCGACATCCGCGTCCCGGTCGCGCCGGAGACCTTGCGCACGATGATCGGGAAGCCGGGGGAGGGCAGCGCTGCCGTGCGCGAGCGCGTGGCGCGCGCCGCGGCGATGCAGGGCCGCCGCTACCAGGGCGAAGGCTTCCGCTGGAACGCAGAGATCCCGCCGGGCCGGATCGCGCGCTACTGCGAGCTGGACGACGAGGTGTCCGAAAAGTTCGTGACGGCCGCGCGCACCATGCACCTGTCGTCGCGCGCCTGCCATTCGGTGCTCAAGGTGGCGCGCACGATCGCGGACCTTGCCGGCAGCGAGACGCTGCGCAAGGACGACGTGCTGGAGGCGCTGCAGCACCGCCGGCACGGGCAGGAGCACCCGTTCTGGAACGCGGGCTAGCTGCCGCGCTCGCGGGGCGCTATGGTTGCCGCGAGCGCGACCTGCCTCGCCCGCCCAAGCGACGCGACGATAACCCACCGCTTGAGGCGATATTGCAGCAACCACCCAACACTCCAAAGAGACAGTTCGCGCCGCCTCAACACGAACCAGCGATCCTCCGGGCGATTGCGCATTCTTGCCAGGCACAAAACTGCAGAATATGATTGTCGGACAGCGCTTTGAAACTAGATCGCGCCCAATTCGCCAATGACACATCGATAACCGGCCGCCTTCACGTTCGGGCGGACGCACGACGGCTGCGGCTCGGCAGCCGTGGCGCGCTTCCTGCGGCCTTCCGGGACCAATCGTAGTTCCCGCCGCTTGACCTTTGCGGCGAGATGACTATAATTATGGTCTGTGGCTAGCAGGCAGAAGTACGCGTTACTGTATGCACCCGAGGTGCATGAGCATGTCCGTGCACTTGGCCGCTCTCATTTTCGCCTGCTCAGCGACACGATTGGGGAGCAGCTATCGTTCACGCCGGAGGCGGTTACCCGCAACCGGAAACCGCTCGAACGCTCTCCTGGCCCGTTCGGCGCGACGTGGGAGCTACGCTGTGGCCCGAGGAATCGCTTCCGCGTCTTTTACGAGGTCATCGTGGACCGGCGCCAGGTTTGGGTCCTAGCCATAGGCGTGAAAGAGGGCAACCGGCTCTATTTTGGCGGAAAGGAGTTCATGCTATGAGGGTCGCTTCCTTGGCCGAGATAAAGGCCAAACTCAGTGCCTACTTGCAGGAGGCGGAGGCTTCCGGGCCCGTTGTGATAACCCGCAAGGGGCGAGCGGTTGCTGTGATTGTTGCACCAGCGGACGACGACGATCTGGAGGGTATCCTGCTATCTCGGTCGCCACGGTTTCGCTCGCTGCTGAAGCGGTCGCGCGGGAACATCATAGCGGGACGCGGCGAAACACACGAGGAGTTCTGGAGGCGCGCTCGGGCAGAACCCGAAAGCTCCAGGCGGTCGAGCGGGTAGCCGCGAACGCGCTGTCCAACGAATCGTTGGAGTAGACGCCTAAGAGGCCGACTGGCACGGTCGGTGAGGCTCGACTATACTGTGAGCTGGGTAGGTACTCGGCGGCGCTATCAACTCTATGTTAGGCGCAACTGAATCTATTCACACCCAAAGGGAGATCTTCTGCATTGGATATTCCACGGATATTCAACATCACTGAGAGTGCTCACCGCATCCACAACCCGATCACACCCGAAAAGCTCGCCACTCTCGGCGCGGCGCTGCGTCTGGAATCGGGGGCCCGAGTGCTCGACCTCGGCAGCGGTTCGGGGGAGATGCTGTGCACCTGGGCACGCGATCACGGCGTGATCGGCATCGGCGTCGACATGAGCCAGTTGTTCACCGAGCAAGCGAAGCTCCGTGCTAAAGAACTCGGCGTCGCCGATCAAGTCAAGTTCATCCATGGCGATGCTGCCGGCTATGTCTCTGACGAGAAGGTCAGTGTGGCAGCCTGTGTCGGTGCGACTTGGATCGCCGGGGGAGTCGTCGGGACTATCGAGCTTCTGGCGCGGAGCCTGCGCACCGGAGGGATCATCCTCATCGGCGAGCCCTACTGGCGGCAGTTACCGCCGACGAAAGATGTTGCCAAGGGGTGTCTTGCCAACTCAATCTCCGACTTTCTCGTGCTTCCTGAACTTCTCGCGTCTTTCGACCATCTTGGCTACGACGTCGTTGAAATGGTTCTGGCTGACCAAGACGGCTGGGACAGATACGAGGCGGCCAAATGGCTCACCATGCGCCGATGGCTTGAAGCCAATCCCGACGACGAGTTCGCGAAAGATGTTCGAGCCAAACTGACCTCGGAACCCGAGCGCTACGCCGCTTACACGCGTGAATACCTGGGCTGGGGTGTGTTTGCGCTGATGCCGCGGTGATGAGGGGATTACCGGGCGACTCAGAAAGTGGGGAAAATCCAATCATTCCTGACAACTGATTCAAGCTCTGTTTGCAGCAAGGCTCAGGTGATGGCTCGTGCGCCTAGCAAATCGTTGGAGCTTTCGCCTTAACCGTCGCTGGCACGGCCGCCCGGGCTGCAGTACACTGAGGGAGCGGGAGCTACTCGGCGGCGCGACTCAACTCTATGTTGTACCGCGCAAGATCAGGTCGTTCGTACGAAGCCGCGTCGTCTGCGCCCCCGTTGGACGCCTCTTGACAATATGTCAGGCCTGACATACATTGTGGCTATTGGATAAGCCGTTGGTATGGCTCCACGGCCAGGTGGGGACGCCGCCTCTTTCTGAAAAGGGCCGGTTGGAGGCGGGGTTCCTCTTGCGACGGCTACAGCGAGGCGAGCTGCTCAGCATGCCGTTTTCCAGACCTCTGCCTACACTGGGGCCGCGGTGTTACGAATTGCGCATACGGGATACCGGCGGGGCGTGGCGAATCGTCTATCGGATCGACCGGGACGCAATAGTCATAGCCGAGGTGTTCAGCAAGAAGACCCAGGCTATCCCCGCAGCGATCATGGAAACGTGCCGGAAACGCTTTCGGGAGTACGATGATGCGTGAGAGCAAGAAGAAACGACTTGCCTCCAAGGGCTGGAGAGTAGGCACTACGGCCGAGTTCCTGCAGTTGTCCCCGCAGGAGGCCGCCTATGTCGAAATCAAGCTCGAGCTGGCAGACAGACTGCGCCGGCAGCGGCTGAAACGTAACATGTCGCAAAGCCAGCTCGCGAAAATGGTCGGATCCAGTCAGTCGCGAGTGGCGAAGATGGAGGCGGCCGACCCGACCGTGAGCCTCGACCTACTGGTGCGGTCTCTCTTGATTGCTGGATCTAGCGCGACAGAGGTGAGGAAACTGATGACCCTGTCCGGCCGTTCGGACAAGTAGGATCAGTCAGCAACGGGAGGTCCCGCAACACACGCCGAGGCTCGGGTGGAGTACCGGTGCGGTCCAAATCGTTAGAGCTGACTAAACTAGCCAATTACAGCCCGCCTCGAGAGGTGTAGCCTTGGATTTCGACCGATCCGTTCGCGTGGTCTTCGACGATGCAGCGGCGGATTACGACACCTACCGACCGAGTTACCCTACCGCCGCTCTACGTGACATGGTCGCACTGTCCGAGTTAGGGCCATCTTCGCTCCTACTGGAGGTCGGCTGCGGAACAGGGCAGGCAACGGTTCCCTTGGCGACTATGGGCTATCGAATCCACGCTATCGAGCTGGGGGAGCGGCTTGCAGCCCTTGCAGCTGCCAATTGCCGGCGTTGGCCGGCTGTCAGCATATCAGCGGGTGCTTTTGAGTCTTTCGAGGCGCCCGCCGGCCACTATGACTTGGTCTTCTCGGCGCAGGCCTTCCACTGGATAGACCCGATGGTTCGGCTCACGAACACCGTCCGGTTGCTGTCACAGAAGGGCAGTCTCGCGCTGCTGTACAACTTCACCCCTTTTCTTGAAGGCCCGCTCGCTATCCTGAACGACAAGCTCGAGCATGAAACCGGCGGAAGAATCACCCAATCCCAAACGAGGGGCGATATCGACCGCTGGGTGAACGAATTGCGCGCTTGCAAGCTATTCGAACCGTGCCAACTGCGAGAGTACCCCTGGCAGCAACACTACTCTGCCGAGGAGTACATCGGCCTGTTCAGAACGTATTCCGATTACAGGAACCTCGGGCTCGATCGGCAGAGCAAGATGGCTGACGTTATCCGACGTACGATCGACGACAGCGGGGGATCAGTGCTGCGATCCTACGTCTGCGTCTTGATCCACGCCAGAAAGGGGGGCTGAAGCGTCGTGTGCTCCAACTCACGCCACACCAACGTGGATGCGCTCTGACCGAACCAATCCCCAATCACACATGCCACGCGCGTGTTCGATGGCTGTCTACCAAATCGCTGACGCCTTATGCCACGCCGGCACGGTCAGCGGGCCTGGTATACACTGGATGCGCGGGAGCTTGCGGCGGCGCAGCTAAACTCTATGTTATGCGCCTATGAAACGCTATCGTCTTCCAACGCTTGTTTGGCCTCAAGAAGGAGACGGGCCATCAGACAGTCAACTTCACATCACCAAAGTTTGCCTCGATTGCTCGCATTTCTTAGATTGGACTGGAGCATATTTTTGGCCGCGCCAGTGAAAAGAACTGCAAGGTAGGGCCCAATGCTGGAGGTGTGCATGAGGAAACTGACCTTAGCAATAAACCTAAGTCTCGATGGTTTCGCTGATCACACGGTGGCCGTTGCCGCGGACGACGAACTGCACGAGTTTTTCAGTGGTCTACTCGACGACACAGACGTTGCCCTCTTTGGACGAGTGACCTACCAGCTTATGGAAAGCTACTGGCCCCATGCGCACCAGGATCCAAACGCCACCAAGAGTGAGCTTGATTTCGCTGACAGGATTAATGCTGTTCCAAAGATAGTCTTTTCTCGGACTCTTCAGAAGGCCGCCTGGAACAATACTAGATTAGCTAAAGACAACATGGTGGACGAAGTCATTCAGTTGAAACAGCAGCCTGGCAAGAACATCTCGTTAGGTGGAATAAGCATTAGCCAGGAATTCATGCGCCGCGGCCTGATCGACGAATACTGGCTCGCAATTCAGCCGATTGTTGTCGGAAAGGGCAAGCGGCTATTCGATAATCTGAATGAGAGAATCAATCTTACATTGGTTGACACGAAGGTCTTCAAGTCAGGGGTTGTTGTTCTCCATTATTCAAATGAAGGGAAATAGCTTTCCCAAGGTTGCAGATCACAATCAATTGAACACAACTAATCGTTGCGGTAGTCGCCTTGAGGGTCGTCTGGATCGGAAAATGCAATTGGGAATTCCAGATGGGGCCGGTTTGATGCGGCGGCTCTACTGAACTCTATATTATGCCGTGTTGGGACTAGCTCCTTCGATGAACGGCGGTGTCGATTGAGACTCTGCGCGTCAGTGCGTGCTCCGCGTGCTCCGGAAAGCATTGCGTCGCAGCCGAATGCGTACTACCATCCGCAGTGATTGATCGCGGGAGGCAAGGATGAGGCTCGCCGCTGCTTTCGCGTCATTCCTGGCTGTGTCCGTCACCGTCCACGCTCAGGTGCCGACCTACGTAACTGCCGTCGTCAGAAATGCCAAGCGATACTCTTCCAACGATGGCCGTAGCTACTCAGTGATCATCGCTGACATCAAAGGCGTGGACAACGACCACACCGGCATTTACCTCAATCGTGGAGGATCGGAGGTGTTCGTTCCGGTCAAGTACTTCTACGGCGTTGGATTCCTCAGTTGGTCCCCCGACGATCGGTACCTCTTTGCAGATACAGGGACCTCTCCCTACCGTGTTTTCACAGTCATTGACGTCGCGGCCGGCGTGGATATTGGCGGTGGTAACCGTCAGGGCGATTGGGCCTGGATGAACAGCAACACCATCGCCGTCACCATCCAGGACGGACGGCGGTCGGACAATCTCGTCGACCGATATGGATTCGCAAAGTATGAAATCAAGGATGGTCGAGTCACACGCACGGACCTTCTCTTGCCCGACGACCTGAACGATTACCGGTTCGCCCGCGCCCTCGGCGGCGGCCTCGCGATCGTAAAGAGGATCGAGTACACGAACACCAATACTGGCAGTCCATGGACACGCTACAAGGTGCGCGCAACCACAGAGATTCGTTGGCGAATGTGGCCTCGTCTTCCGGAAGGGCCCACAAGGCCTGTCTCGGCAATCCTGAGCGATTCACAAGTACGGATCCGGAATATGCCTGGCCTTGACGGCGGGATAGTAGGTTACCTCAATCAGGGCGACACCATAGAGATTGTTGGCCGACCGGAGCTCCAACAGCACATAGGTGGCATGAACGATTGGTGGTACCCCGTCCGCAGACCCGACGGCATCGGCGGGTGGGTATTCGGCGGTTTTCTTGACATTCCTGGCTTCAACTGAGCATTGCCACCATCGCTTGATGAGCATAAGTATCAAATCGTTGGAGCTGACGACTTAAGCCGCGCCTACCACCGTCGGCCATGTGGCGTACACTGCGGCGCGGTACGCGCGGCGGCGCAGCTCAACTCCATGTCGGGCTGCGTTTGGTAGACCACTGATCGCGCGGAGAGTAGATCCCTCTGGCCGTCCGAAGGGGAATTCGCTCACGGGATGCGCGGCTCCGCCGCCGCATGGCCATCTCGCGATCGAACGGATTTGAGGAGATTGGCGTGATCCGGGACAGGTTCTTCGTATTCACTGGAGCGATGGGAGCCGGCAAGTCCACTGTATTCGCTCGGATGAAGCCCGTCGGTTTCGCCTGTGTCGACGATCCGGCTCGGCAGGTACTGAGGGAGCAACGCTCGATTCGCGGCCAGGGGGTTCCGGAGTCGGATGCCGGCCTGTTCAATCAATTGCTGCTTTCGAGGGCGATGTACGCATTCGAAAGCAACCCGAAAGCAGAAGGGATCACGCTTTTCGACAGAGGGATTCCGGATCTCATTGCATATGCTGACCTCTTCAAAGTCGACAGGGCGGTCTATGAGAGGGCGGCCAGCCGGTTCGTATACAACAGGTGCGTGTTCTTCTTCAGTGGCTGGAAGGAGATATACACAACAGATGACGAAAGGAAGATGGACTTCGAATCGGCACGGCAGTTCGGAGAGGACGTGCGCAGGGTCTATGCGGGATTGGGCTATCTTGTCGTCGAAGTTCCACGGGCTTCGGTCAGTGACCGGGTGGAGTTTGTGTGCGGCAAAATCCAGGCGATCACAAAGGGTGACTTTCCGAAGCAAGCCATCCCGTAGAATACGACGCGCCTTATGGGAGCCATGCGAGTGACACGTGCACACTGGGGCGCACAATCACGGTTTCCGTTCCACATGCTCGGTGCACGCGAGTAGTGGTCAGATCTGCACGCGCTCTTGCCCCTTGGCGGCGAGTGCCGAAGTCGTCTGGCAGCCCACAATCGCCGGAGCCTCGTGAACCAGTTCGTCGTTCTCGAGCGCCGCCACCATGAACAGCGCGAAGTCCACACGGCGCGTCATGTTGCTCTCTAGAATCGGGTCGCCAACATGCCTGCTCCATACCGGCAGACCCTGGCTCTCGCCTTCCTCCAGATCGCTCCCGCGAACCACGGTCCACCGCGTGTCACTGGCAAACACGCGTCGACACGCTTCCACCTGGTCCTCGATCTCGAATGCGCGCAGCAGCTTGCCGAGCAAACTGGCGGCCTTTTCCATCGTCTTGAAGCCCTTTGAGTAGACATCCTGGCCGTCCCGCGAGATATGCCAACCGCAGGAGAATACCAGGCGCGCACCAGGTGGCGCGTAGTCGAGCACCGCCTGCGCCGTCCCTGACGAGTACTGGTGAACTCCCCAGGGCCACAGCACGGTCAGCACCCCGTAGCATCCAGCAACCGCCTCTCTGATCACTTTGCGGTCGTTCGTCGCTCCGGGGACAACCGTGATTCGTCCCTTGAAGGCTTCCAGCTTGGGCACACTACGCCCCCGACAGACGGCGATGACCTCGTACCCCCGATCAAGCGCGTGTCTCACCATGTACTGGCCAAGCTTTCCGGATGCCCCTATTATGCAAACCTTTTTCACGTTTCGTTCCTTCACGGTCTTTCCTCTGCGTCCTGACTGCGCTTTCGCGCATGAAACGAAGCAGCGCGTCGGCCCTGACCCGCCCACCGGCCTGTGCAGCGCTACTTGGCCCAGAGGTCGACAAGGTTCAGCACGACCTGCGTGGCCCGAACCATCGCGGGCAAAGCCGCCCACTCGAGAAGCGAATGATAGTTGTAGCCGCCGTCGAAGATGTTGGGAGTCGGGACGCCCATCTCCGTGAGCCGCGCGCCGTCAGTCCCGCCGCGGATCAGCTTGTACTCGGGCTCGATCCCGGTCTTGCGCACCGCTTCCTCGAGCCGGCGCAGCACCTCGGGGTGGCGCTGCAGCTCCTCGCGCATGTTCGCGTATTGCTTTTCGACCTCGACGCGCGTCGTGCCGCCGGGATTCATGCGCTCGACCGCGGCCGCAGCGGCCCTGATCGCCTCGATGCGCCGTGAGCACTGGGCGTCGTCGAAGTCCCGAAGCAGGATGGTGAGGCTCGCCTCGCCGACGTTTCCGCCGATCTCGTACGGGCAGTAGTAGCCGTGGCGGAGGTCGGTCGCCTGCGGGCTTTCCGCCCCGCGCAGGAGGCTGACCAGCGCGGCCGCCATCTCGACCGCGTTGACGAGCCTGCCCCGAGCGCTCCCCAGGTGGAAGACGCGGCCGGTAAAGTGCACCTGCACCCTGTAGGCGTGGAAACATTCGGCCTCGATGCCGCCTTCGCCTTCGCCATCGAGCGTGTAGCAGCAGACGCAGCGCGCCTTCTCTTTGGGAAACCCCTGCATCCCGAAGCCGGTCTCTTCGTCTGTCGTAAAGTACATCTCGACCGGTCCCCTGGCCCGCGCCGGCATCGACGCCAGCGCCTCGGCCGCGGTCATCAGCTCGGCGACGCCGGCCTTGTCGTCGGCCCCGAGGATCGTACGCCCGTCTGACGTTACGAGAGTGGCGCCCGCGTAGCGCTTGAGATCGGTCGCTTCGGCCGGGTCCAGCCTCCTGCCCTCGGCCAGCTCGATCGCGCGGCCGTCGTAGCGCTCGTGCACCACCGGCGTGACTCCCGACCCGCTCGGGTCGCCGACCGTGTCGACGTGGGCCATGAAGCCGACGACGGGCGCCCCGGGCCGCGTGCCGGGGAGGCGCGCGATCAGCACCCGGCCTTCGTGCAGCTCGGTGTCCACGCCGCCGAACGAGGCGAGCTCCGACTGGAGCGCCTGCAGGAGCTGCCCCTGGCCGGGCGTGGTAGGCCGGGCTGCGAGGTGCCCGTCCGAGGCCGTGTCGACCCGTACGTAGCTCAGCAGGCGCTGGAGCAGCCGCTTCTGGAGCCGCTCGACCGACGCTTTATCTTCCACGCGCGCGAGGATAGTATGCGGGGTGCGAGGAGTCAAACGGCGTGCTGATCATACCCGCGATCGACCTGCTCGACGGCAAATGCGTGCGCCTGCTCCAGGGCCGCTACAGCTCGAGCCGCATCTATGACGAGCGTCCCGCCGACATGGCGAAGCAGCTCGAGCAGGCCGGGGCCGCGTGGCTCCACGTCGTGGACCTGGACGCCGCGCGCGGCGAGGTGGACAACCGCGCCGCGATCGAATCGATCCGCCGCGCCGTCGCCTGCCGCATCGAGGTGGGCGGCGGGATCCGCACCGCCTCGGACGTCCGCCGCGTGATCGAGCTCGGCGCCGACCGACTGATCCTGGGCACGGTCCTCGTGAGCGAGCCCGAGGCAGTCGCCGAGTGGCTCCAACGCTTCGGAGCGCCGCGGTTCGCCGCGGGGATAGACGCCGAGCGCGGCCGCGTCAAGATCAAGGGATGGAAGAAGGACACCCACCGCCGGGACCAGGAGATGGCGCTGGGGCTCGCCGTCGCGGGGCTCCAGCGGCTCATCTACACGAGCATCGGCCGGGACGGGACCCTGGCCGGTCCCGACATCGAGAGGACGAACCTCGTCGCCAAGGCCGCGGGGCTTCCGACGCTGCTTTCCGGCGGCATCGGATCCGAGCTGCACGTCGAAACCGTGGCTCGCCGCCGCCACCCCCTGGTGCGCGGCATCATCACGGGCAAGGCGATCTACGAGGGCAAGATCGATCTCGCGCGCGTGATCTCGCGCTTCCAGAGCGAGGTCGACTGGTAGCGCGCGGGTCCCGCGGCCAGGTACCGGCTCACCGGCCATCGGGCTAACGCGCCCGCAGGCCCTCCATCAGATCGAAGAACCTGGGGAAGGTCACCGCGGCCGACTCCGCGGTGCTCACCGTCGTGCCCCCCTTGGCCCCCAGGCCGGCGATCCCCAGCGCCATGACGACGCGATGGTCGCCGTGGCCGTCGACGCTTCCGCCGCGCAGTCGCGAGCCTTCGATCACGAGACCGTCGGGCTCCTCGCGCACCGTGGCGCCGAGGCGGGAGAGCTCCGTGGCCATCACCGCGATGCGGTCGGTCTCCTTGAGCCGCGCCTGCGGGACATTGCCGAGGCGGGTCGTCCCCTCGGCAAAGCAGGCGGTCACGGCGAGCGCGGGCAGGGCGTCGGGCATCGCGTTGAGGTCGGCTTCGATCCCCTTGAGCGCCGCGCCCTCGACGGTGACCGAGGTGTCGCTCCAGCTCACGCGGCATCCCATCTGCTCGAGCAGGCCGAGCACTTCCTTGTCGCCCTGCGAGTCGTTGGGGTCGAGCCCTTCCACTGTGACCGACGAACCCGTGACCGCCGCCGCGCAGAAGAAGAACGTGGCCGAGGAAAAGTCGCCCGGCACCGCGCGCTCGAACGCGCCGTACGCCTGGCCGCCGGGCACGCGGTACCACATCAGCCCGCGCCGCTCGAGGCGGATGCCCTGGCGCTTCAGCCAGTCGAGGGTCATCTCGACGTACGGCTGCTCGTTCAGCAGCGTCACCTCGATCTCGCTCGTTTCAGCGGCGAGCGGGGCCGCCAGCAGCAGGGCCGAGAGATACTGCGAGGTGGGGCAGGCGATCGCCGTGCGGCCGCCGCGGAGGGGGCCGCCGATGACCAGGGGCGCGCAGCCGTTGCCTCGCGTGTCGAACGCCGTCGCCCCGAGGTCGCGCAGCGCGCCGAGCAGGTTTGCCGCGGACCGCCGCCGGATCTGCTCGTCGCCCGTGAACACCGTAAAGCCTTTGGCCAGCGCCGAGGCGGCCATGGCGATGTAGAGGGTCGTGCCCGAGTTGCCCACGTCGACGACGTTCTCGGGCGCAATCGGCCGGCCTGCCGTGCCGCGCACGACCCATTCGCCGGGGCGCTCCCCGATTTCGGCGCCGAGCGCCCGGCAGCACGCGAGGCACGAGCGCGTGTCCGCCGAGTCGAGCGGATGGATGACGCGCGACTCGCCTTCGGCGAGGGCGGCTATGATCAACGCCCGGATCGTGTGCGACTTGGACGCCGGGACGCGAACGCGGCCCGAGAGCGTTCCGGGGCGGATGGTGACTTCCATGGTCGGTAATGATAGCCGGCCGCGCGACGGCGGTCAAAGCGACGGCGGTCAAAGCGACCGCCCCGACGCGCCGCTCTACTCGAGCCTGATCTGCAGCTCCGCGCAGATCCGCTTGATGTGCTCCATGGACGCCTTGTTCTCTTCCTCGAACTCCTGTGTCGCCGCCGATCTCTTTTCTCCCGGAACGTGCTCGTCGCGGCCGCCCGGCGCGTCCTCGAGCTCGATCGAGATCACGCCATTGAACCCGGTCTCCTTGAGCGCCCGCATCACGGCTTTCCAGTCGACCTTGCCGCGCCCGACTCTCCAGTGCGCGTTGGTCACGCCGTCGTTGTCGGAGAAATGGCAGTGGAAGATGCGGTCGCCCAGCATGCCGATCACGACCTCGGGAAGCTCCCCGAGCGGAAACAGGTGGCTCGGATCGAGGTTCATCCCGAGCGCCGGAGAGCCGACGTGCTCGATCAGCCGCAGCATCGAATCGGCGTTGCGCATGATGCGGTAAGGGTGCGACTCGAGAGCGTAGCGCACCCCGGCCTGCTCACAGACTCTGCAGCACTGCTTCATGGCGCCGACGTAGTCCTCCCAGTTGCGTTTCCAGTCGAGGCCCGAAGGCAGGTTCGCGCGGAACTCCTGCACGTGCGGCAGATCCGTGATCCTCGGGAACTCGAGCGAGAACGGGTGCGGCGCCACGCTGTTGACGATCTTTGTGCCGAGAGCGACGGCGGTGTCCACCATGCGCTTGAAGTGATCGACGGACGCCTGCCGCTTGCTCTTGTCCGGGTGCGCCAGGTCGCGCGGCGTGGAGACGAACTCGGACAGATCCAGCCCTTCGTCCGCGATGCGCTTTCTCAGCTCCTTGATCTTCGACGGCGTGTAGTACTCGTCGAAGACCCTGGGCTCCCACGCGATCAGCTCCACCGCCTTGAAGCCTGCTCTCGCGATGCGCGTGATCGCATCGTCATACGGCGGTCCCCATTTCCAGGGCCATATGGAAGTGCCCAACTTCATCGGCGTTCCTCCTCCCCCGCGCGACGGGTTCGCACAAGCGCCCGGCGCCTCGGGCATGAGACCGTTCTCAGCGTGGATTATAGCGAATCGGAGGCGTTGAAATCGACGCGCAATTCCGCCTATAGTCCTCCGACCGGCGCGAGAGGGGGACGGGATCGATGGCGGATCAACTTTCGGTGTACTTTGGCACCTACACGGAGCCCATCCTGTTTGGAACGGGCAAGGTCCTTCAGAGCAAAGGTGAAGGCATCTACCTGTTCACTCTGGACCTTCGCAACGGGTCGCTCACCCCGAAGGCCACGATGCGCGGAATCGTCAACCCCTCGTACCTGGCCTTTTCGCCGGACGGGCGGTTCCTCTACTGCGTGAACGAGTTCAAGAAGTTCCGCGAGCAGGCGAGCGGAGCGGTCAGCGCGTACGCGATCGGCAAGGACGGGGGCCTCACGTTCCTGAATCAGCAGGCCACGGGCGGCACCGACCCCTGCCACGTCTCCGTGCACGACGCCGGCTCGCACGTGTTCGTCGCGAACTTCGCGAGCGGCAGCGTCTCGGTGTTTCCGGTCAACGCGGACGGAAGCCTCGCCGAGGCCAGCGACTTCGTGCAGCACCATGGCTCGAGCGTGGACCCGGTGCGGCAGCGCGGCCCCCACGCGCACGCGGTCAACTTTGACGCCTCCCGGAGCCTCCTCTTCGTGCCCGACCTCGGCCTCGACCGGCTCGTCGTGTACGAGGTCGACGCGAAGCGCGGAAAGCTGCGCGCGCGCGACGACCTCCTCGTCGCGGAAAAGCCGGGTGCGGGGCCCCGTTCCTTTGCCTTCCACCCGAGCGGCCGCTACGCCTACCTGATCAACGAGCTGAGCTCGACGATCAGCGCCTTCGCCCGCGAGCGGCCCAGCGGCGCTCTTGAGCGCCTGCAGACGGTCTCGACCCTTCCCGAAGGGTTCGCGGGCCACAGCACGTGCTCGGACGTGCAGGTGACCCCGGACGGCGCGTTCCTCTACGGGTCGAACCGCGGTCACGACAGCATCGCCGGCTACCGCATCGATCAGGGATCGGGCAAGCTCACCCCGATCGGGCACACGGCCTCCGGAGGCAGGACGCCGAGAGGATTCGGGATCGACCCCAGCGGGCGCTACCTGCTGGCCGCCAACCAGGACACCGACGACGTCTTCACCTTTGCCATCGATCGGGCCAGCGGGAAGCTCACGCGCGTCGGCGAGGTCGTCAAAGTGCCTACCGCGGTGTGCGTCCGTTTCCTCGACGGCGATCGCGGCGGCGCGCTATAAAGGGCCATGGCAGAATACGCTGACCGCGATGCATACATGGCGGCTCTCGCGAAACGGGCCGCTCTCCCCGACGGCTTCCGCGTCTCCACCGCTCACCTGGAGTTCCACCCGGCGGAGCGGCAGGTCGCTGCGCCGCTTCCCATGAACCTGTCCCTGATCCTCGCCGACGAGCCCACGGAGCTGTTCGCCGGCTGCTACACGCGCAACCGTTTCGCCGGCTGGCCCGTCGTCATCGGCCGCGAACGCCTGGCGGGCCGCCGCCTGGCGGGCGTCCTCGTGAACAACAAGATCTCGAACGTGAACACGGCCGGCGGCCGCGAGGACGCCGAGCGGCTTCTCTCGAGCCTCGCCGCGCTCACCGACGTGAAGCCCGAGGAGCTGGTGCCCGCATCGACCGGGATCATCGGCTGGAAGCTGCCGGTCGACGACATGGTCAAGACGCTTCCGCACCTCGTAAAGGGGCTCAGCCGCGAGTCGTACCTGCCGGTGGCCCGGGCGATCATGACGACCGATGCCTTTCCCAAGGTGAGGGCCGCGGCGGTGAGCCTGCAGGACGGGGGCGAGGGACGGATCGTGGGGGTCGCCAAGGGAGCGGGCATGATCGAGCCGAACATGGCGACGCTGCTGGTGTTCCTGCTCACCGACGTCAAGGCTTCCCGCGACGACCTTCGGCACGATCTGTCGCGCGCCGTCGCGGACACCTTCAACCGTATTTCCGTGGACAGCGACCAGAGCACGAGCGACACCGTGCTGCTGCTGAGCTCCGCGAAGCGGGGGCCGGCGAGGCCGGGCGCCCTTGCCGCGGCGATCGCGGAAGTCTGTGCCGCGCTCGCCGAGGACGTCGTGCGCAACGGCGAAGGCGCGCAGCACGTCGTGCGCGTGACCGTGAGCGGCAGGCTCAGCCGGCAGCAGGCGCTCGGCGCCGCCAAGGCAGTGGTCAACTCGCCGCTGGTCAAGACCGCGGTGTTCGGCAACGACCCCAACGTCGGGCGGGTGCTCAGCGCGCTGGGCGACTACTTCGGCAACCACGACATCGCTGTCGATCCGGCGGAGCTCTCGTTCGCCATCGGCGGGGCGCAGGTCTACCGCGGCGGGAGCTTCGCGCTCGACCCGGGGACGGAGGAGCGCCTGAGCCGCTACATGAAGGATTGCCAGTACACCAGCGGCGACCGCGGCTACCCGGAGCACGAGCGCTCGGTCGAGATCGAGATCGCGGTCGGCGGCGGCGACACGAGAGTCGCGGCGATCGGCTCGGACCTCTCCTACGGCTACGTCAAGGAGAACGCCGACTACCGGAGCTGAAGCGGGCGCGGGCCGGCCGCGCCGGCTCAGCCGCCGAACAGCGGCTCGTGCGTGCCGCGCGCGCCGGGCCGCGCAAGGAACAGGCCGCCGGAGTGGGGAAAGGCGGCCGCGTCCTTGGGGTCGAGGCCCTGACGCGCCGTGGTGATGTACAGCTCGTCCATCCGCAGGCCGGCGAACGCGCACGAGGTGACCCTCGGCGCCGGCACCTCGATCGTCGCGAGCAGCTTTCCGTCCTGCGGGTCCCACCGGGTGACGGCGCCGCCGCCGTACAGGGCGACCCAGAGCATGCCTTCGGTATCCATCGTCATCCCGTCGGGCTTGCCCCTGTCGTCCGGCACGCGTACGACGACGCGGCGGCCCGAGAGGTCCCCGGTGTCCGGGTCGAAATCGAAGGCGACGACCTCCCGGGTCGGAGTGTCGATGTAGTACATGGTCTTCTGGTCCGCGGACCAGGCGATGCCGTTCGAGATGCTGACGCCCGTGATGAGCGTGCGGAGCCTGAAGTCCGGGTACAGGCAGTAGAGCGAGCCCTTGTTCTGCTGCCCCTTTGTGTTCATCGTGCCCGCCCAGAACCTGCCGCGCGCATCGCACTTGCCGTCGTTGAAGCGGTTGTCCGGCAGGTGGCGCTCGGGATCGAGGACGTCGACGATCGCGCCCGACTCGAGGTCGACCTCGGCGAAGCCGTTGCGGCCCGCGAAGATCAGGCCCCCATTGCTGCGCAGGGCGAGGCATCCGACCTCCTGACCTGCTTCGATCGTCCGATCGCGGTCCGCCATCGGATCGTAGACGTGGATGACCTTGCCCGCGATGTCGAGCCAGTACAGCAGGCCCCTGCGGTAGTCCCAGATGGGGCCTTCGCCCAGCTCAGCCTTCGCATCACAGACCAGCTCCACCGTGGTTGCGCTCACTTGAATCCTCCGCGGACGCCGGTCAGCATACCCGCACTGCGCGCGGCTGGGCAAGGACGCGCGCGGCTGACTGGCCTGCGGCTAACGAAGCGCCGCCGCGATCTCGGCGGCGGCGCGGTCGAGGTTGGTGAGGTAGTCGGGCGAGAGATCGTCGATGAGCGCGACCCGGGCGCCGATTGCCCGCGCCACGGATTGCGCGCTCGCGGTGCTGAACTGCGGCTCGGCGAACACCACCCGGACGCGCTCCTGCCGCGCGGTGCGGACCAGGTCCGCGAGCTGTCTGGCCGTCGGTTCCTTGCCTTCGACCTCGATCGCCACCTGCTCGAGGCCGAACTCGCGGGCAAAATAGCCCCACGCGGGGTGAAAGACGTAGAGCCGCGCGCCCCGGTGCGGGGCGAGGAGCGCGGCGATGCGCTCGCGCGCGGCGCGCAGGTCCGCGACAAGCCCGTCGCAGCCGCGCTCGTAGTCGGCCTTGCCCGCGGGATCGACGGAGACGAGGGCATCGCGCATGGTCTCGGCCTGACGCGCGGCCAGCGTCGGGCTGAGCCAGACGTGAGGATCGACGCCTTCCGCGGAAGCCGCTTGCGAGCCGGCCTGCGGACCGCCGGGGGCTTGACCGGCTTGCGCGCCCTGCGGCGCTGCAGCGAACAGGGACGGCCCGAGAACCTTCAGCGTATCCACGATCCGGATGTTCCCTATCTTCGCGACCCGGGGAGCCAGGGTGTTCTCGATCTCCAGCCCGGCCGTGAAGTAGAGCCGGGAGCGCGACAGCTCCCTGAGGGCCTGAGGCGTGATGTCGTAGGTGTGCGGGTCCTGTCCCGGAGGAACGAGGACCTGGACGGACACGCGGGCGCCCGCGATCCTCTGCACGAAGTAGCCGTGCGGAGCGATCGTCACCGCGACGCGGATCCTGTTGTCGGTGGCCGCGGACCGCGCACAGCCCGCCGCGACGGCCAGGACCGCCGCGGCTGCGATGAGCAGCCTCCCGTGGCGGGACGCCATTCTTCCCCCTGTCGTGAGGATGATACCCGGTATTACCACGAGTCAAGGGGGCGCGGGCGTCGGCGGCGGCCGCGCGCGTCCTTGCCGCGGCTTCCGCCGATCGGCTATACAGTTACGTTCATGGAGCGAGCCGGGCAGTTGGACGAGCAGGACGTCAGGGCCGCCGCCGCGCTGTTCGCGGGCGCGATCGAGCAGGTCGAGCGCCGGGTCGTCGGGCAGCGCGAGATGATCGAGGGCCTGCTCATGGCCATCGTCTGCGGCGGGCACGTTCTCGTCGAAGGCGTGCCGGGGCTCGCCAAGACGCTGGCCATCCGGACCCTGGCCGAGGTGATGGACGGGGTCTTCCGCCGGATCCAGTTCACCCCCGACCTCCTGCCCGCGGACCTCGTGGGCACCATGGTCTTCAACCAGGCCACCGGCCGGTTCGCGCCGCGCAAGGGCCCGGTCTTCGCCAACATCATCCTCGCCGACGAGATCAACCGCGCCCCGGCCAAGGTGCAGTCGGCGCTGCTCGAGGCGATGCAGGAGCGCCAGGTCACCCTCGGCGATGCGACCTACCCCCTGGACCCGCCGTTCTTCGTGCTGGCCACGCAGAACCCCATCGAGCACGAGGGGACCTACCCGCTGCCCGAGGCGCAGCTCGACCGCTTCATGACCAAGCTGCTCGTGCGCTATCCCGCCTTCGACGAGGAAGTGCGGATCGTGCGCCTGGTCGGCAACGAGAGGCCGATCCCGGTCGAGCGCGCCTTTGACCGCAAGGCGCTCGCCGAGGTGCAGCGGCTCGCGGAGCAGATCCACGTCGACGAGCGCGTCGAGGAATACATCGTGCGGCTCGTCGTGGCCACGCGTCCCGCCGGCGCGGGCGGGGGCGCAGGCGGGCCGGAAAGCAGGCCGGAGGGCAAGGCGGAGAGCAGGGCGGACCTGCTCCGCTACATCGAGTACGGCGCCTCGCCGCGCGCTTCGATCTACACCTACCGGCTCGCGCGCACCCGGGCGCTGCTCGAAGGCCGGGGCTTCGTCATCCCCGAGGACGTCAAGGCCGTCGCTCCCGCGGTGCTGCGTCACCGGCTGATCCTCAGCTACGAGGCGGAGAGCGAGCGCCTGGCCGCCGACGACATCGTGCGCGAGCTGCTCGCCCGCGTCGCGGTGCCGTGAGCCGGGGGCGGCCGTGTTCCGCAAGCGAGAGCGCGCGGGCCCGCGCAGGAGCGGCCGCCGCGACGAGAGCCCCGACCGGCTGCTCCTCGCCCGGAGGCTCCGCGCGATCCAGCTCTCGAGCGTGCGCCTCGTCGAAAGCCTCCTCGCCGGCGGCTACCGCAGCGTGTTCCGCGGCCAGGGCATCGAGTTCGACGAAGTGCGCGACTACTCCCCTGGCGACGATGTGCGCCTCATCGACTGGAACGTGACCTCCCGCATGGGCAGCCCGTACACCAAGACGTTCCGCGAAGAGCGGGAGCTCTCGCTGTTCCTCGCCGCCGACGTCTCCGCCTCGATGTACGCGGGCTCGGGCGACACCGGCAAGGACGAGACGGCGCTCCTCGCGTTCGCCACGCTGGCGCTCTCCGCGGTCGCGAACAACGACCGCGTGGGCGCCGTGCTCTACTCCGACCGCATCGAGAAGTGGGTCGCGCCCGGCAAGGGGCGCAAGCACATCCACAGGCTGCTCAACGATTATGCCGGCTTTGCGGCGGCGGGACGCGGCTCGGACCTCGCGCTGGCCCTGCGCACCATCGGGCAGTCGCTCAAGAGGCGCGGCATCTGCGTCATCCTCTCGGACTTCAAAACTGAAGGCTACTGGCATGAGTTGGCCCTCCTCGCCCGCCGGCACGACGTGATCGCGGTCCGGGTCACCGACTCCGCGGACGCGGACTTTCCCGACGTGGGCCTCGTCGCTCTCGAAGACCCCGAGAGCGGGGCGACGCTGTCCGCATTCGGCTCGCGCTCATTCAGGCTCGGCTGGCAGAGGTTCGCCCTCGACCGGCTTGCGGAATGGAACGCACGATGCCGCCGGTGCGGGGTCGAGACGCTCGAGATCGGCACCTCCGACGACCCGGGCCTCAGGCTCGACGAGTTCTTCAAGCGCCGGAGGAAGCGCCGATGAGCCGGCATCGCCTCCGGCGGCTCCCCGCCGCCCTCGCCCTTGCGGCGCTGCTCTCGCTGCTCGCCGCGGGACAGGGGGCCGCGCAGCCCGGCTACACCGTCCTCGAATCGGGGACCGCGCCGCTGCGATTCTACGTCGGCGACCCCGTGGAGCTGCGCGTGCGCGTGCGGGTCGGCGCAGGCGCGAAGACCGTCGAGCTGCGCGCCCCCGCGAAGATGCCGTCGGCCCCGTGGCTCGACGTGCAGCGCGTGAGGGTCGCGCCTCTCGGCGGCGGCGAGTGGGACGTCCGCATCGAGCTCGTCTCGTTCGCTCCCGGCCCGACGCGGGTGCCGCGGCTCGATCTCGGCGCAGTCGCCCTCGAGGACCTGCGCATCCAGACCGCCTCGATCCTCGAGGAGAAGAAAGCGGATCGGCCGGCCCCCCCGCGCGAGCAGCTCTTCGTGCCCGGCACCGCCCTCCGCCTCGCGACCGCGGCAGCCCTGGCGATCGGCGGCCCCATCCTCGCCGCGTGGCTGGCGGTGAGGGCGGTCCGCCTGGGCCGGCGGGTGGGCCGCACCCGGCGTCTCGCGCTCCCGTGGAGCCGCCTGCAGCGCGCCCTGAAGCGGCTGCGCCTCCGCGCGGCCCGTCTCGCGGGCCGCGAGTTCTACATCGAGCTCACCTCCGCGCTGCGGACCTATCTCGAGCGGAGGCACGGGCTGGCCGCCACGACCTCCACGACGCGCGAGCTGGGCGAGAGACTGCGGGTCCTGGCCCCGTCTGGCGAAGAGCGCGAGGCGGCCGACGGGCTCGCGCGCCTGTTCGCGAGGGGCGACTGGGTCAAGTTCGGCGGTCTCGCCGCCGACCCCGCGGAGCTGCTCGCGGCTGTGGAGAGCGCCGAAGCGTGCTCGCGGCGGCTCGAGGAGGCCTCCAGTGGGAACGCTTGAGCACCCCGCCGCGCTCGCCCTCCTGCTCCTGATCCCGCCGCTCGTCTGGCTGATCCATTTCAGCCCGCGCCGCGGCGGCCGCATCCCGTTCGCCTGGCGGGTCTGGCGGGGCGAGAGCTTTGCCCCCGGCCTTCAGCCCGCCGCGGTCGCGCTCGCGCTGGCGGAGGCCGCGTTCTGGGTCGGGTGCGCCCTGCTCGTGATCGCCCTCGCCGGGCCCCAGCGGGTGGCCAGGGAAAAGAGCTACCTCTCGCGCGGCTTCGACATCATGATCGTGCTCGACGAGTCGCCGAGCATGCTCGCGCAGGACTTCAAGCCCGACAACCGGTTCGAAGCGGCCAAGGCCGTGATCCGTGCCTTCGTGCGCGGCCGCGAGAACGACCCGATCGGCCTGGTGACGTTCGCGGACGAGGCGGTGCTGCGCGTTCCGCCCACCGTCGACTACGCGCTGCTCCTGGACGCGGTGGAATCCCTCCGCATCGAGAGCCCTGGCGAAGGCACGGCCATCGGCATGGGCATCGCGCTGGCGAGCCTGCACCTCGCCCGCAGCCCCGCGACCGGCAAGGTCATCATCCTGCTCACCGACGGCGAGAACAACGCCGGCGAGGTGGGGCCCGACGACGCAGCCGCGGCCGCCGCCCGGCTCGGCATCCGCATCCACACCGTGGCGATCGGCCGCGAGGGCGAGGCGCCCCTCGTCTACACCGACCCGCAGACGGGCCGCACCGTCCGCGGGACCTACCGGGGGCGCTTCGACGAGGCGCTGCTCCGGCGGATCGCCCGCACGTCGGGCGGCAGCTTCTTTCACGCGAGCAGCCCGGGAGTGCTGGCCGCGATCTTCGAGGCGATCGACTCCTACGAGAAGACGGAAAAGCGCGTCAAGATCACGGTGGTCCGGACGCCTCTGTACGAGGGGTTCCTGCTCGCCGGGCTGCTGCTCGTCCTGCTGCGGCTGGCCGCGGGCAAGGCCCTGCTCAAGGAGCTGTTCTGATGCGCGCGGCACCGCAGGGCCCGCGCCCCGTGAGGGTCCTCCGATGAAGCTCGACAACCCGTCGGCCCTCTGGCTGCTGATCCTCGCCCCGGCCTTCGCGTTTCTGCTCATGGCGCGGTTCCGCGCGGATCGCGCTCCCCTGCGCGCGCTCGCGGGCGGCAGGCGCTTCGCCGGCCTCTACAACGTCTGGGTGGTCAAGAGCTTCTTCGCCGGCGCCTTCGCCGTCGCGTTCGTCGTGCTCGCGGTCGTGGCGCTCGCGGGTCCGCGCGGCGGGAAGCGCCTGGCGGTCGACGAGCGCGCCGGTCTCGACGTCGTGTACCTGCTCGACGTGTCGCGCAGCATGCTCGCGGCGGACGAGCCGCCGAGCAGGCTCGCGAGCGCGACGGCCGCGGTGGAGCGCCTCTCCGCCGCGCTGCCGGCCTCGCGCTTCGCCGTCGTCGCGTTCAAGGGCGAAGGGTACCGCCTGCTGCCGCTCACCGAAGACCCCGAGGCCCTCGCCCTGGTGCTCTCCGCCGCGGGGCCGGACCTGTCGACCTCGACCGGGTCGGACGTCGAGGCCGGCATCCGGGCCGCGCTCGCGAGCCTGCACGACCCTGGCCGGTACCGCGCGATCTTCCTCCTCTCAGACGGCGAGAGCCTCAGCGGCGACGCCGTCCGCGCGGCGCGCGACGCGCGCGACGCCGGCGTGCCGATCCTGGCGATCGCGATCGGCACCGAGGCCGGGGCGACGCTCGTGCTGCCGGACGGCCGCACGGTGTTCGACCGGTCGGGTCGGCCCGTCGTGAGCCGGCTCGACCTCCGGCAGCTCGAGCAGATCGCCGCCGCGAGCGGGGGCCGGGTCTACCGCTCGGGAGAGACCGCGCGCGTCGCCCGCGACCTGCTCCCGCTGCTCAAGGGGCTGGGCGAGAAGGACTGGACGCAGGGGGTGAGGGCGGAGCAGCGGCCCCTCTACCGGCTGTTCCTCTCGTTGGCGCTGGCGCTGCTCGTGCTCGCGCGGCTGGTGCGGATCCTCCGCGGGAGGCAGATGTCGTGACGCCGCGATGGGTTGCCGCGCTCGCCCTCGCGCTCATGCTGGCCTCGTGCGCGCCGCGGGGCGGCCGCCCCGCCGGCAGCGCAGACCTCCTGGTGCTGCGGGGCAACCTGAGCGCCCGCAACGGCGAGTACGGCCGGGCGACGGTCGCGTACCTCGCCGCCTTCGAGAAAGCGTCGCGCGCGGCCGCGCCTTACGTGGAGTACGACCTCGGCAACGTCTACGCCTCGCTCGGGGAGCCGGCCGCGGCGCGCGACACGATCACGCGCGCCCTCGAAGGGCAGGGCAGGGAGCTCCTCTTCCGCGCGCAGTTCAACCTCGGCGCGCTGGAGTACGAGCAGGGGCGTTTCGAGGACGCGGCGAACAGCTACGTCGAGGCGCTGCGGCAGAAGCCCGGCGACGTGGACGCCAAGGTGAACCTGGAGCTCGCGCTGCGCAAGATGCACGCAGGCGCCGCGCAGCGCGAGATCTCGACCGCTTCCGCGCAGAGGATCGATCGGCGCACGAGCGAGATCCTCGACATCGCGCGGCAGAAGGAGACGCACGCGTGGCAGTCCGCTCCGCGGCAGCCGGCTCCGGAAAAGGGGAACGACTGGTGAAGGCTGCCGCAGCCGTGCTGGCGCTGCTGCTCTGGTCCGCCGCGAGCGTGTCGGCCCGCGAAGGCACCCCCGTCCGGATCGGGGAGCATACCTTGAACCTCAAGGACCTTCCCCAGGTCGAGGCGTCGTCGCGCGGCCGCGCCTGGCGCGAGCCCCTGTCCTATCTCGGCCTGCTGCCGGGGCTGGCCGCGCTCGCGCTGCTGGCGCTTCGGGGCCGGCGCTGGCTCGCGGCCTCGATGGTGTGCTGCCTGCCGCTGCTGCTCTCGCTCTCCGCCGACCAGCGGGCCGCGGTCACGGCGGGGGTCGAGGCCTTTACGGCCGGAAAATACGCGCAGGCGGAGCGCCTGTTCGGCGACGCCGAGCGCGCGGCGGGCAGCAACGCCGCGCTCGCCTACGACCGCGCGCTCTGCAGCTACGCCCTCGGCCGCAGGGCCCAGGCGATGGCCGCGCTGCTGCGGTCCATCCGGCACGAGCCGGGCAGCGCCGAGTACCGAGGGACCTTCGCTCTCCTCAGCGCGGAATACGGGCTCGACTCCCAGGTCCTTCCGCGCGGCACGCTCTCTCCCCAGGCGCTGTTCGCCGCGGCCGTCGTCCTCGCCGACGCGGCCCTTGTCGCCCTCGGCCTCCTGCTGGCCCGCAGGTCGCGCGGCCGCGGCTCGTCGTTCATCGCGTTCGCCCTGCTGGCCCTCGCCGCGGCCTCGGCCGCGGGGCTCCTGGTCTACACCGAGGCGGAGGCGCGTGCCCCGCTCGCCGTGGTCTCGGCCGAGAGCGCGCCGCTGCGCCGCGTGCCCCTGGAGCAGGCCCAGGTGTGGATGACGCTGCCGCAGGGCACCAGCCTGCGCACCCGCGCGCCGCGCCTCGGCCCACGTGCTGGTCGAGACAGGCTTGCAGGTCGAGGGCTGGATCAAGGGCGAGCTGTTGCTGGATCCGTCGGCGCCTTGACCTTGATGGCGGCGCGCACCTATACATCGAGCGTGGGCTTCGAAGAGATCCTGCACGAATGGGAGGAGCGCCGCCGCGCGGAGCGCGAGGCGCAGAGCGAGGCGCAGCCGGAGGCGCCCCGCGACGCCGGCCGCAAGGCGGGCGGGGGAAGCCGCGCCTCCCGCGCGCTCGCGGAGTGGCTGGAGCGCCACCCGCCAAAGGAGCAGGCCGGGCGCGAGGAGGGCTACGGCTCCCCGCACGTCGAGCGCGCGGAGCGGGCCGCGGAGCTGCGGCGGATGAAGCCCCAGGCCGCCCTCGACCTGCACGGCCTGCGGGCCGAAGAGGTCATCCCGGCCGTCGAGCGGTTCGTCTCGGCGTCGCGGCGCTCGGGGCTGCGCAAAGTGCTCATCATCCACGGCAAGGGCAAGCACTCGCAGGGCGAGCCGGTGCTGCAGCGCCTCGTGCGGGCGTACCTCGAGCGCTCGCCCCACACGGGAGCCTTCGGGCCGGCCGACCGCGACATGGGAGGAAGCGGCGCGACGTGGGCGGCGCTCCGCGAGCCGAAGAAACCCTGATCAGGCCAGGTTGCAGAAGAAACGGACGAAGGCCTCGGTGCACTTGTGCCATGTGGGAAGGTGAAGCTTCTCGTTCGGCGAGTGCATGGCATCGTCCGGGAGGCTGCAGCCCATGAGCAGCGACTCCATCGCGAGCTTCTTCTGAAGCATCGCGACCACGGCGATCGAGCCGCCGGCCCGCTCGAACAGCGGACGCTTTCCCCACACCTCTTCCATCGCGCGGCTCATCGCGGAGACCGCGGGCGAATCGCGCCGCGTGATCGCGGCGTCGGTGCCCGCCAGGTCCTTGAGCTCCCACGTGACGGTCGGGGGGGCCTTCTTCTTTAGATACTTCTCGAGCTGGGCTTTGACCTCTTTCGGGTCCTGGTCGGGGACCAGGCGCGTCGAGATCTTCGCCATCGCGGTCGCGGGCAGCACCGTCTTCGAGCCTTCGCCCGTAAAGCCGGAAAGCATGCCGTTGACGTCGAGCGTCGGCCGGGCCCCGACGCGCTCGACCGCGCTGTAGCCCTGCTCGCCGAAGAGGGCGGGGGCGCCCGACTGCGCGAGGATCTCCGCGTCGCCCGAGGGAAGGCGCGCGAGCTCGGCCCGTTCCTCGGCTCCGAGCGGGCGCACGCGGTCGTAGAAGCCCGGAAGCGTGATGCGGCCCTTCGCGTCGTGCATCCCCGCGATCAGCTCGGCAAGGACGATGGCCGGGTTGTGAACGGCGCCGCCGAACTGGCCGGAGTGGAGGTCGACCTTCGGCCCGCGCACGCGAAGCTCGAAGTAGGCGAGGCCGCGCAGCCCGTAGGTGATCGTAGGGGAGTCGGGCCCGAGCATGCCGGCGTCGGGGTTGAGGCAGACGTCCGCGGCCAGGCGCTCCTTGTGCGCCGTCACCACGGGCTCGAGGTGGGGCGAGCCGATTTCTTCTTCTCCCTCGAGGAGGAAGCGCAGGTTGACCGGGACGCCGCCCGAGGCGACCAGCGCCTCGATCGCGAAGAGGGCGGCGCACGTGGGGCCCTTCATGTCGGTCACTCCGCGGCCGTACAGGTTCTCGCCCAGCACCGTGGCCTCGAAGGGGGGTGTCTTCCAATCGGCGACGGGGTCGACTGGCTGGACGTCGTAGTGCCCGTAGACGAGGACCGTCGGTGCGCCGGACCGCGCGGCCGGGAGGTCGCCCAGCACGACGGGGTGTCCCGCGGTGGGGACGACGTCGACGCCGCGGGCTCCCATGGCGCGCAGCCGGCCAGCCAGCCACTCCGCGGCCCGCCTCACGTCGTCGCTTCGGGCGGCATCGGTCGAGACGGACGGGATGGCGATGAGCTCGCGCAGGTCGGCGACGAAACGCTCGCGCTGGGCCCGGCAGAACTGCAGGGCCGCCTTGGGATCGCTCATGATTCCTCCTCGGGGCGGTGCGGGACGGCAGTGGTCTCGGCGGGGCGCGGGCGAAGCACCTACCTCTCGCGGTAGATGATCCGTCCGCGGGTCAGGTCGTACGGGGAGAGCGCGACCCTGACCTTGTCTCCGGGGACGATGCGGATGTAGTGCTTGCGCATCTTGCCGGAGAGGTGGGCAAGGATGAGGTGCCCGTTCTGGAGCGACACCCGAAACATGGTATTCGGCAACGACTCCTTTACGACACCATCGACTTCGATCGCTTCTTCTTTTGCCAAGTGTCCTCCTGACAGTAGGATAGTAGGGAAGCCCGGCCCATTTGTCAATCAATCTTGACTTTTAGGAACTTATCGTCCATTGTCGTGCAACTTTTTTGCGCGTTCAGGGGACCGATGGACAAGAGATTCGTCGAAAAGATGGAGCGGGCGCTCCTCGCGATGAAAGACGAGATCTTCCAGCATCTTGCCCAGGAGAACGAGGACTTCCGCAAGCTCATCGAGGACAAGGAGCCCAAGGATCTCGCCGATATTGCGGCTTCCGACATCGATCGCACCACCCTCGAGGCGCTGGAGATCGTGGAGGTCACCCGGCTGAACCGGATAGACGCGGCCCTGGCGCGCATGAAGAACGGCAAGTACGGGATCTGCATGTCCTGCGGGGACAAGATTCCCAGGGAGAGGCTCGAGGCCATCCCGTACGCGCTGCTCTGCGTCAAGTGCAAGTCCAGCGAAGAGCGCCGGAACCGATAGGAGCCTGTCGGCAGCCCGGCTGATCGATTCGAGCGGTCGTCCGTTCGCAGCGGACCGCGCCGCCCGGCCTGACTCATTCGCTCTTGTGCGCCCTCCGATAATCAAAGCGGAGGGAGCGATGATCGAGGGGATCAGCTCAGCCGCGACCTACTTGAGCCCGACGATCCTCTCCGTCGACGGCATCGGCGCCGGCAAGCGCTCGGTGCCCGTGCGGCCCAGCTTCTCCTTCTACCTCTTCAAGCACGTGATGGGCGTGCCGTCCCGCTCGGCCGGGGACCAGGTCCCCATCAGCAAGCTGCGCGTCCTCGACAACCTGATCGACAGGCTCGTCAAGCTTCGCGGGGAAAAGGGCGAGTCGATGCCGGTCGACGGAGGCAACGTCGACGCGCTCATCCAGCGCTTCCAGGGCGAGCTCCACACGGCGCTGCGGGCGACCGCGCCGCTGTTCTCCGGGCTCTTTCCCGAGACTGGCCTCGTCGTCAACCTGCTGGCATAGCCGGCGCACGTCGGGCCTCGCGGTCCATCCCTCACGACGCATGAGTGTTGCCGCGCACCGCCGCGCGAGGTAACCTTCCGCAGGCCATGGCTTTTCCGCCCCGCGTCAGCGCAGGCATCCTCCTCTTCCGCAGGCCCGCAGGCCGGCCCGTCGAGGTGTTCCTCGTCCATCCCGGCGGCCCCTTTTTCGCGGGCAGGAACGAAGGCGTCTGGTCGGTGCCCAAGGGAGAGGTCGAGCCGGGCGAGGACCTGCTGGCCGCCGCCGCGCGGGAGTTCGCCGAGGAAGTGGGGCTCGCGGTCGACACGGCGGGGGCGCTGCCGCTCGGGTCTGTCCGGCAGAAGAGCGGCAAGGTCGTGCACGCCTGGGCCGTAGAGGCGCCTCCCGGGCTCGAGATCGCGGTGCACAGCAACAGCTTCGAGATGGAGTGGCCGCCGCGGTCCGGGCGCAGGCAGAGCTTTCCCGAGGTGGACCGCGGGGCGTTCGTCGCTCCCGACGAGGCGCGGACCCTCATCAGCGCCTGCCAGGCGCCGCTGATCGACCGGCTGGTGCAGGCGTTCGGCTCGAGCGACCCTGCGCGCGACCCCGCCTATCCCGCCCGCTGAATGTGCCGCAGGCACGCCTCGGCGCCCCTGCGGTAGTAGAGCTCGTCCGGGTACATCGTGATGTGGCGCAGGTGCATCTTGAGGTTGTAGATGCTCTTGCGCAGCTCGAAGCCGGCGTCGAGCTCGCGGTACTCCCGGTAGATGCGATAGACGAGCGCGTCGGCCACGCCGAACATCTCCATGAACGAGAGCTCCCGCGCGTAGTCCGCCCAGTGGCCGGGGATGTCGATAAAACCGCTCACGTGGAAGCCGTCCCCGCCGCGGTCGATCATCACGTTGCCGCTCCAGATGTCGTAGTGGGTCAGCGTGGCCTCGGGCCCGACGCGCAGGTGAGGCGCGAAGCCTTCGCGCGCCCGCCCCACCTCGTCCAGAAATGAAGGCTCGAGGAGATCCTTCGCCGCGATGTCCTCGAACACCTTGTCGAATCGCGGCAGCCAGAAGTCGGCCCACTCGGCGCTCCGGCCGGCGTCGTCGAGCTCGACGCCGCCGAAGCCCCGCGCGCGACGCCGGTGCAGGCGGCCGACCGCGTGCGCGATCTCCTCGGTGACGCGCCGCCGGTCGGCGGGGCCGAGGCTGCCGAAGACGTGGTGCATCACCACGCCGGCGACCTTCTTCATTACCATGATCGTGCCGGGGATGATCGAGCCGCTCGAGTCCAGGTAGTACGGCTCGGGGACGGGCATCTCGGTTGCGGCAAAGCAGCGCAGGACCGCGTACTCGCGCGCGATGCCCGCGTTCCCGGTCTCCGGGTTGATCTTGTACACGAGAGGCGGCTCGCCGCCGTCGAGCTCCACGGCGATCACCCGGTTCCAGCAGCCCCCGGTAAGGATGCGCGCCCCGCGCACGCTCACGGGACGGCCCAGAGCCAGCCGCGCGATTTCCGTCAGTCGGTCGGTTGAGAGATAAGGGTCGATGCGTTCGTTGAGCAGCCGTTCGTTGACGTTCACCGGCGCCCCGGGGCCTAACGACCGGCGAGCTTGATCTCGTCGGGGAGGTCGGGCACGAGGCAGAGGAACTCGAACGGCGCTTCGAGCACCTCGTAGGAATGGGGGCTGCCCGCGGGCATGTAGAGCACCGCTCCCGCGGTGACCTCGAAGCGCTCTCCGTCGACAATGACACGCGCGCGGCCGCGCAGCACGTACTGCTCGTGCTCGACCGTGTTGGTGTGGAGCGGCATGCCGCCCCCGGCCTGCATGGTAAAGCGGCGCATCGCGAAGTGAGGCATGCCGTCCGCGGGGCCCAGGAGGACCCGCATCACGGTCGCCGTTCCGGCCGCCACCGCGGACGCGTTCACGTCGTCCGCGCGCCTGACGATCGCGCGCTTCGCCGCCATGCCTGCCCCCTCGCTACGCTTTGCCGTTCAGCATCGCGTTGATCGATGCCGCGGCCCGGCGCCCCTGGCCCATGGCGAGGATCACCGTGGCGGCGCCGAGCACGATGTCGCCTCCGGCAAAGACGCGGTCGATCGACGTCTTGCCGCTGTCGTCGACCGTGATGTTGCCGTGCCTGTTGGTGGCGATCTCCGGCGTCGTCTGCTTGATCAGCGGGTTGGAGTCGTTGCCGATCGCCACGATGACCGTGTCGACCTCCATCACGAACTCGCTGCCGGCGACCTCCACCGGGCGCCGTCGCCCGGATTCGTCGGGCTCGCCCAGCTCGTAGCGCAGGCACTCCATGCCCGGTGACCCGGCTCTTGTCGTCGCCGAGGATGCGCTTCGCGTTCTGCAGGAAGTGGAAGACGATGCCCTCTTCCTTGGCGTGGTGGACCTCTTCGACGCGCGCGGGCATCTCCTTCTCGGTGCGGCGGTAGACCACCGAGACCTGCTCGGCGCCGAGCCGCAGCGCCATCCGCGCCGAGTCCATCGCGACGTTCCCGCCGCCGAGCACGGCCACCTTTTTCGAGGCGGAAGATCGGCGTGTCCGCGCGCTCGC
Organism: uncultured Spirochaetota bacterium; assembly: GCA_963734495.1. Lineage (GTDB taxonomy): Bacteria > Spirochaetota > Spirochaetia > SZUA-6 > CAVTHK01 > CAVTHK01. The sequence goes on along the minus strand of CAVTHK010000013.1, from coordinate 189,195 downwards.
GGTCGTAGGCCCGCATCAGGTTCGCGCGGGTGAGGTACTCGTTCGCGGAGAACACGCCCACCAGGTTCTCGCCTTCGATGCCCATGAACTTGGGAAGGCCGGCCCCGCTGCCGACGAACACGGCGTCGTAGCCGTCCTTCGCCATGAGGTCACTGAGCTTGCGGGTGCGCCCGATGACGAAGTTCGTCTTGAGATGTACGCCCATGCGCTTGAGCGTGTCGATCTCGTGCTGGACGATGCGCTTGGGGAGACGGAACTCCGGGATGCCGTAGATCATGACGCCGCCGGGCTTCTGGAACGCCTCGAACATCGTCACCGCGTGGCCTTCGCGGCGGACGTCCGCGGCCACCACCAGGCTCGCGGGGCCGCTGCCGATCACCGCCACTTTCTTCCCCGTCTCGGGCTTGACCTCGGGGACCGGCGCATGGCCGTTGTCGCGCTCCCAGTCCGCGACGAAGCGCTCGAGCCTCCCGATCGCCACCGCCTTGCCGACGTCCTTGAGCGACTTGCCGACCGTGCAGGGGAGCTGGCACTGGGTCTCCTGCGGGCACACGCGGCCGCAGACCGCCGGCAGCAGGCTGTTCTTCCGGATGACGTCCGCCGCGGCCTTGAAGTTGCCGGCCGCGACCTCGCGCACGAAGCCGGGGATGTCGATGCGCACCGGGCAGCCTTCGACGCAGGGGGCGTTCTTGCACTGCAGGCAGCGGGTGGCCTCGACCATCGCCTGCGCATCGCTGTAGCCGAGCGCCACCTCGTGGATGTTGCGGCGCCTCGCCTCGGCCGGCTGCTCCGGCATGGGCTGCGCGGGGATGGCGAGGCGGTCGCGGTTCTTGAGCGGCTCCGTGCGGGTCCTGATCTGCTCGAGAAGCGCGGCCGCGTCGCTCATGGCTTTCCTCCGGACGGCACGGCGTCGAGGAGGCAGGCGTGGCGCGCCGCGTCTTCCCTCTCCTTGTAGGCCGAGAGTCTCCGCATCATGTTGTCGAAGTCGACCTGATGGCCGTCGAACTCCGGGCCGTCGACGCACACGAACTTCGTCTGGCCGCCCACCGAGACGCGGCAGCCGCCGCACATCCCGGTGCCGTCGACCATGATCGTGTTCAGCGAGACGACGGTGGGCACCCCGAAGGGCCGCGTGGCCTCCGCGCAGAACTTCATCATGATCGGCGGGCCGATCGCCACGACGAGGTCGGGCTTCGGGCTGCGCTGGCACATCTCCTTGAGCGGCTCGGTGACGAGGGCCTTGCGGCCGTAGGAGCCGTCGTCCGTGCAGACGACGAGCTCGTCGGCCAGGGCCTTCATCTCGTCCTCGAGGATGACGAGCCCGCGGGTGCGCGCGCCCATGATGACGGCGAGGCGGTTGCGGGCCTGCTTCATCCCCTGGGCGATGGGGTAAAGGGGCGCGACGCCGATGCCGCCGCCCACGCACACGACGGTGCCGAAGCGCTCGATGTGCGTCGGCTTTCCGAGCGGGCCGAGCAGCTCGGAGATCGAGTCGCCCGGGTTGAGCTGCGACAGCCTGATGGTGGTCTTGCCGACGGTCTGGTAGACGATCGTGATCGAGCCCTCGCCGGCGTCCGCGTCGGCGATCGTGAGCGGGATGCGCTCGCCGAAGTGCTCGTCGAGCTGCAGGATGATGAACTGGCCCGGCTTCCGCTCCTCCGCGATGAGCGGAGCGTCGAGCTTCATCGTAAAGACGTTCTCTGCGAGCTGCTTCTTGGCCAGTATCCGGTTCATCCCCGCTCCAGGAAGTCGACCCTCAGCGGCAATGACTTGCCGCTTGGAAAGCTGTCCGGATTCTATGGACCCCCGCGGGCAAGGTCAAGCGCCAGGGGACATGCCGGACATGCCCCGCGAGCCGGAGTCTACGTGAGGCCCGTCATCCTCAGGGTCCTGAGGTCCTCAGCGAGGATGCGGTCCTTCTGCGAGAGCACCTCGTCGAGGTCCTCGCCGACGCCGAACCACCGCCCGTGCAGCTCGTCGAGCCTCCCCGACGCGATTTCCACCGCGAGGGCGGCGGCCATCGTCGGAGGCACGTGCTCGCCCCGCTCGAGCCTGTCGTACGTCGGCTTCCCCCAGCGCTCCAGCGCTCCGCTTCTCACCAGCGCCAGGTTCATCTCCGTGCGCACGAGCCCAGGGCTCATGGCGAAGACCTTCACACCTAGTTCCCACACCTCGCGGTCGAGGGTCTCGGTAAAGCGCATCAGGCCGGCCTTGGAGCTTCCATATCCCGACAGGCAGGCCACGGGCGTCGCCATGCCTCCGCCCGCCATGTTGATGATCCGGCCGCCGCGCCGCGCGAGCATCCCGGGGAGCACTGCCCGCGACGCGTGAAACGGGCCGAGAAGGTTGACCGTGACGTCCCGCCACCACGCCGCGGGGTCGGCCTCAGTCACAGGCGCCATCGCGGAGTTGCTCCCGGCGTTGTTCATCAGGAGGTCGATGGGACCCAGCTTGTCCACGACCCGGCGCACCATCGACTCGATGGCGGCGAAGTCCGTCACGTCGACCGCGATGCCGAAGGCCGTGCCGCCTTCGTCCGCGATCCGGCGAACGGTCTCGGCGATCTGCTCCCGTGTACGCGAGACGACCGCGACGCTTGCGCCTTGGGAGGCGAAGGCCGAGCAAATCTCGCGCCCTATGCCCCGGCCGCCGCCGGTGACGATCGCCACCTGGCCCTTCAGCTTTCCCATCGGGCCTCCTGCCGGCGGTTTGCGCCGGAACACGAACACGCCAAGTATAGGCGGCCGCCCGCGGGGACGGCAACGGCGGCTCCGGCTCTTTACAAAGGCGCACAATCCCGGTACGTATAAGTCGCCGGCGCTCACCGCGTTTCGCTCATCTGTGCACGGCGCAGGGCAATCGGAGGCACCCTCATGGAGGCTCTGGTCAAGGGTCTGCATCCCCTGGAGATCAGGCTGCTCCTCGGCTTCGACGCGGAGGAGAGCATCGACAGCCGTCAGGCGGCCGCGCGCCTCGGCTTCAACCAGGGGCAGTGCAACCAGGCCTTCAGCTGGCTCCTCGCCAAGGGGCTGATCGAGGAGCGCGAGCGCCGCCGCGAGGCCCTCGCCGACCTCACCGACCTCGGCCTGAAGTTCAAAGAGAAGGGCACCCCCGCCGAGCGCATGGTTGACGCCGTGGCGGCCGGCGGCCCGCGGACGCTTCCGGAGCTTGCGGCGTCGCTGGGCCTGGAGCAGAGCGATCTCGGCTCCGCGTTCGGCGCTCTCTCAAAGGAGGGCGTGCTCGCCCTCGACGCTGAAAAGCGCGTGATCTCCACAGGAAGGCCGTCGCAGCACAACGCCCGCGTGCGCGCGCTGCTCGAGAGGTTCTCGGCGGGGGAGCACCTCACGGAGAAGGCTTTCGAGGGCGCAGACTGGGCGATCGTCGCCTCGATGAGCCGCAAGCGCGGCTCGTCGTCCGCGCCGTTCCGCGTCGTCGAGCGCGAAGACGTCGGTCTACCGCATGAGCGCGCAGGGCGTGCGCGCCAGGGAGTTGCTGCGCGAGCGCGGCGAGACCGGCGACGAGGTCGGCGCGCTCACGCCGGAGATGCTGCAGGACGGGTCCTGGCGCGCGAAGAGGTTCCGGCCGTACAACGTGGCGGGCGCGAGGGTGCGCCCGGTCATCGGGCGGCGCAACCCCTACGTCGAGTTCCTGGAGCGCCTCAAGGACAAGCTGGTCTCCCTGGGCTTCGAGGAGTTCGACGGGCCGCTCGTCGAAACGGAGTTCTGGAACTGCGACGCCCTGTTCATGCCGCAGTTCCACCCGGCGCGCGACATCCACGACGTGTTCTACGTCAAGCAGCCGACGCATCACGCCGAGATCGAGCAGCCGTATCTCGACCGCGTCGCGGCGACGCATCAGGACGGCTGGGAGACCGGCAGCCGCGGCTGGGGCTACAGCTTCGACCGCGACTTTACCCGCAGGCTCATCCTGCGCAGCCAGGGGACCGTGCTCTCGGCCAGGCAGCTGCACAACGCGCGCGTGCCGGGCAAGTACTTCGGCTGCGTGCGCTGCTTCCGCCCGGACGACGTGGACGCCCACCACGCCGCGGACTTCTACCAGACCGAGGGCATCGTGCTGGGCGAGGACGTGAACCTCAAGACGCTGCTGGGTCTGCTCAAGATGTTCGCCGAGGAGGTCGCCGGTGCCAGAGAGATCAAGTACGTGCCCGCGTACTTCCCGTTCACCGAGCCGTCCGTCGAGGTGCACATGAAGCACCCGAAGCTCGGCTGGATGGAGCTCGGCGGGTCGGGCATCTTCAGGCCCGAGGTCACCAAGCCGATGGGCGTCGACGTGCCGGTTCTCGCCTGGGGGCTCGGCATCGACCGGATGGCCATGGTGAGCATGGGCATCAACGACATCCGCGACCTCTTCACCCCCGACATCGAGACGGTCGCGCCTGCGGACCAGGAGATAGCGATGCCCAAGATCGACGTCTACGAGACACCCTTCTACCGGCTGCTCGGGGAGCGGATCGAAGGCGATGCGTTCGAGGACCTGCTGCAGTCCGCCAAGGCCCAGCTCGACGGCCGCGAGCCCGACAAGGGCCTGCTCAGGATCGAGCTCAACGACACGAACAGGCCCGACCTGTGGTCGACCGCCGGGCTCGCCCGCGAGCTGCGGCTGCAGCGCGGGGGCAAGGCGCCGGTCTACCAGTTCCTCTCGACGCCGGAGTCGGCGCTCGACGCCGGCGAGCGCGTCGTCACGGTGGACCGCGGCCTGCGCGACGATCCGACCGTACATCGCCGCGTTCGTCGCGCAGGGGCCCGGCGATCAGCGATGAGCAGCTCAAGGACATCATCCAGACCCAGGAGAAGCTCTGCTGGAACTACGGCCAGCAAGCGCAAGGGCATCGCCATGGGGTACTACCGGGCGGACCTCGTGCGCTACCCCGTGCGCTACCGCGCCGTCGATCCCGACAGCGACGCGGTTCGTCCCGCTGGGGATGAGCGAGACCCTCAGCCTCACGCAGATCCTCGAGCGCCACCCCAAGGGGATCGAGTTCGCCTTCGCGCTCGAAGGGCTCGAGCGCTACCCGTTCCTCGAGGACTCCGCGGGCGAGGTCCTGTCGTTTCCCCCGATCATCAACAGCGCGCGCCTCGGGCGCCGTGGAGGTCGGCGACACGCAGCCTGTTCATCGAGCTCACCGGCACGGAGATCAACTCGCTCCTGCTCGCGACTTCGATCGCGGCGTGCGACCTCGCCGACATGGGGTTCGAGATCCTGCCGGTCAGGATCGTCTATCCCTACGAGACCCCCTACGGCCGCGAAACGGTCACGCCCGCTGTACTTCCAGAAGCCGCAGGCCCTCGAGGCCGATTTCGCGAGCCGGCTGCTCGGCGAAAAGATCGAGCGCCCGCGAGCCTGGCGACGCTCCTTCGCAAGCACGGGCACGCGGTCGCGGTCGCAGGGCAGGAGCGTCGTCGTCACGCCTCCCGCCTACCGCAACGACTTCCTGCACCCGGTGGACGTCGCCGAGGAGGCCGTGATCGCCCGCGGCCTGACGAGCTTCGAGCCCGAGATGCCGCGGGACTACACGATCGGCCGGCTCTCCGACGCGGAGGTCTTCGTGCGCAGGGCGCGCGACGTGATGGTGGGCCTCGGTTTCCAGGAGATGATCTACAACTACCTGGGCTCGTGGAAGGACTTCGTCGAGAAGATGCGCCTGTCCGGCGAGAAGCGTGATCGAGATCTCGAATCCGATGACCGAGAACTACGCGGTCGTCCGCAACTCGACCCTGGCGCACCTGCTCACGTCCGAGGCCGCGTCCGGCGAACGCCGTGTACCCGCACCGCATCTTCGAGGTCGGGAAGGTGGCGTTTCGCGACGAGCTCAGACCCGAGCGGCTGCGTGACCCGCAACACGCTGGGCGCGCTCTGGGCGGATCGCGGTGCCGGGCTCAACGAGGTCACGCCTGTCGTCGGCGCCCTCTTCTACTATCTCGTGCGCGAGCTCGAGCTGAGGCCGGCGGTCGATCCCGCGCCTGTCGAGGGGCGGACCGCCGAGGTCCTCGTGCGGGGGCCGTCGGGTCGGTCTCCTCGGCGAAGTCCACCCCGAGGTGCTCGCCAACTGGGGGATCGTCATGCCGACGGCCTGCCTCGAGATCGACCTGGACCTCCTGATGGCTTCCGGGTAGATCGGGCACGGTCCGCCGTGCCCAGACCCGCGGTATCGGCGGGAACGGCGGTCAGCCGCAGGTCCGACAGGCTCCAGAGCCTCCCGCGGATCGTCGAAAGGGAACGGACCGTGAACACCGCAGCGCGGCTTCCTGCCGCGGTCGTTCGTGCCGGCACGCTGATCATGTCGCCGCCGGGCCGTCGGGGCCGCCGGCGACGGCCGCGCGCCATCTCTCCTGGGGGTGCTGAATGGATCCCATGGCTCTGCAATTCGCTTTTCCGACCTGGCAGCAGCTCATCATGTACGTGGTGGGCCTCACGCTCATCGTCCTGGCCGTGAAGAAGGAGTACGAGCCGATGCTGCTGCTGCCCATCGGCTTCGGCGCCATCCTCGTGAACCTGCCGCTGTCGGTCGTGCTCACGGCCGGCAGGTCGCTCGACCCGTTCGTGACGAGGTTCGTGGCGGCGAACCCGGACGCGCGCGAGTTCTTCGAGCGCACGCTGCACTACGTGTTCGAGAGCGGCCGGGCGTACAGCACCGAGCCGGGCGTGCTGTCGATCCTGTTCAACGCGGGGATCATCACGGAGCTGTTTCCCGTGCTGATCTTCATCGCGATCGGCGCGATGTGCGACTTTACGCCGCTGTTCAAGATGCCCCAGATGATCTTTTTCGGCGCGGCCGCGCAGTTCGGAATCTTCGCGACGCTCATCATAGCGATCCTGCTCGGCTTCGCGCATGAACCACGCGATCGCCATCAGCATCATCGGGGCCGCCGACGGCCCGACGTCGATCTACGTGGCCACGAGGCTGGCCCGAAACCTCCTGGGGCCGATCTCGGTCGCCGCCTACTCCTACATGGCGCTCGTCCCTCTCATCCAGCCGCCCATCGTGCGGCTGCTCACGTCGCGCGAGGAGCGAAGGATCAAGATGAGCTACCACGAGGCCGACGTGTCGCGGGCCGCCCGCGTCGCCTTTCCCGATCGTCGTCACGTTCGTCTCCGCGCTCATCGCGCCGATCAGCGTTCCCGCTGGTCGGATTCCTCATGCTGGGCAATCTCATCCGGGAGAGCGGCGTGCTCGACCGGCTCTCGAAGGCGGCGCAGAACGAGCTGGCGAACCTGGTCACCCTCCTGCTCGGCGTGACCATCGGCAGCTCGATGACCTCCGACAAGTTCATAAGGCTCGAGACCCTGATGATCCTGAGCCTCGGTCTCGGGGCTTTCATCTTCGATACCGCCGGAGGCGTGATGATCGCCAAGCTCTACAACGTATTCGCGAGGACAAAGGTGAACCCGATGATCGGGGCGGCCGGCATCTCGGCGTTCCCGATGTCGGCGCGCGTGGTTCACAAGATGGCGCAGGCGGAGGACAACCAGACCTGGATCCTGATGCAGGCGGTCAGCGCGAACGTCTCGGGCCAGCTCGGCTCGGTGGTTGCCGGCGGCGTCCTGCTGGCCCTGGCGCCGATCGTCCTGGGGTGAGCCGATGACGAGCTGATCGCTTTCGTGAAAAGCCAGAGCGTGCTGGGCCAGGGGCTGTTTCTCGCGATCGCCGGGTTTGCCGGCGTCTTCGTGGTGATCGCCGCGTTCTTCGTGTCGATCGTCGTCCTGGAACGGATGTTCAGAGCCCGGAAGGGAAAATGAAGGGGGGCTCCGCCGAGGCGGCGGAGCCGAAGAGGGGCTCCGCCGAGGCGCGGCAGCAGGCGAGGCGGCGGAGCCGAAGAGGGGCTCCGCCGAGGCGCGGTAGCACGCGAGGCGGCTGAGCCGAAGCGGGGGCTCCGCCGAGGCGCAGCCTCAGCCGAAGGGGCGCAGCGCCTGCCGGGGTCGGACCGCGGCAGGCGCGCGCCCCGCGCCTCATTCCTCGGGCACGCTGTTGGTCTCGGCCACGCGCTGGTACCACAACGCGCTGCGCTTGGGCGTGCGGACCTGCGTCTTGAAGTCGCAGCGCACGATGCCGAACAGCTTCGAATAGCCGAAGGCCCACTCGAAGTTGTCCATCAGCGACCACACGTAGTAGCCCTTGAGGCGCACGCCGTCCGCGATCGCGCGGTGCGCCTGCTCGAAGTGCAGGCGCAGGTAGCGCAGGCGGTCCGCGTCCTCGACGATCCCGTTGCGGATCTCCTGGTCCTTGTACGCGGCGCCGTTCTCGGTGATGTACATCTCAGGCCCGCCGTAATCGCGGTGCAGCCGCATGAGCAGGTCGTAGAGCCCCTCCGGGTAGATTTCCCAGCCCATGTCCGTGACCGGTGCGCCCTTGGGGACGCTCTGCTCGAGCTCCAGAGGCTGCGCGGTCGAGCGGTTGACGAGCGCCCGCGAGTAGTAGTTGACGCCGAGAAAGTCCACTTTTGCCGAAGCGAACAGCTCGCGGTCTGCCTCGTCGACGCCCTTGAGCACAGACTTGGAAGCGAAGAAGTCGAGCATGTCCTTTGGATACCAGCCGCGGAAGACCGGATCGAGGAACCACCGGTTGTGATAGCCGTCCGCCCGGCGGACCGCATCCTCGTCCTCGTCGCCGCGGGGATAGTTGGGCGTAAGGTTGAGCGTGATGCCGATCCGCCCCGCCCTGGGATAGTCCGCCCTGAACAGCCGCACCGTCCTGGCGTGCGAGAGGAGCACGTTGTGGGCGACGCGCACGGCCGTGGGAAAGCTGGTCTTGCCGGGCGCGTGCTTGCCGAGGTAGTTGCTGAGGAACGAGACGCACCACGGCTCGTTGTGCGTGATCCAGAACTTCGCGCGGTCACCCAGGGCCTTGAACATCGCGTTCGCGAATTCGACGAAGTAGTCTGCGGTATCCCTGTTCTCCCAGCCGCCCGCGTCCTGGAGCGCCTGGGGGAGGTCCCAGTGGTACAGGGTGATCGCGGGCATGATCCCCGCGTCGAGCAGCCCGTCCACGAGCCGGCTGTAGAAGTCGACGCCCGCGCGGACCGGCTTGCCCCGGCCCTGCGGGAAGACCCGCGACCACGCGATCGAGAATCGGTAGCTGTTCTGGCCGAGCCGCTTCATGAGCGCGACGTCTTCCTTCCAGCGGTGGTAGTGGTCGCACGCCGGGTCGCCGGTGTCGCCGTTGAGCACCTTGCCGGGCGTGCGGCAGAAGCGGTCCCAGATCGTCTCGCCGCGGCCGTCGGCATCCGTAGCGCCCTCGACCTGGTAGGACGCGGTCGCCGTGCCCCACAGAAACCCATCGGGGAATCGCAGCATGGAAACGTGCCTCCTCGCGGCATGAGACTACCACGGCGCGTCGGCCGCCATCAAACGCGCGGGACGGCCGGGGCGGCGAGATAGCCGGAGGCCGCGGTCGGATGGTAGAATGAAGAGGCGCGCGGGAGGTGGGCATGGAAGTCCAGGCGGTCGCTCTCAAGTGGTCGGAGGGCTGCAACATCGTGGTCGGCCAGTCGCACTTCATCAAGACCGTGGAGGACCTGGCGGAGATCGTCGTCTCCGCGGTGCCCGGGGTGGAGTTCGGGCTGGCGTTCTGCGAGGCCTCGGGCCCGTGCCTGATCCGCACGGAGGGCAACGCCGCGGACCTCGTCGCCGACGCCACCGCGTGCGCCCGGGCGGTGGGCGCCGGGCACACCTTCTACCTGGTCCTGCGCAAAGCCTTCCCGATCAACCTGCTGAACGCCGTCAAGGCCTGCCAGGAGGTGTGCCGCGTGTTCTGCGCCACCTCCAACCCGCTGCAGGTGCTGGTCGCGCGCAGCGAGCAGGGCGGCGGCATCGTCGGCGTCATCGACGGCTCGGCGCCCAGGGGCGTCGAGAGCGCGAAGGACAGGGAAGAGCGCAAGGCGCTGCTGCGCCGATTCGGGTACAAGTACTGACGGCGGCGACCGGATCGCCGCACGGAGGCCACGCCATGGCGAGGTTGACGGAGCTCAAGGAGTGGAAGGCGCTCGAGCGCCACTACCTGACCGCGCGCGGCTGGCACATGAGGGAGCTGTTCGCCGACGACCCCGGCCGCGGCGAGCGAATGTCGCTCCGCGCCTGCGGCCTCCACCTCGACTACAGCAAGAACATCGTCACCGATGAGACGATGCGGCTCCTGCGCGATCTGGCCGCGGCGGCCGGCTGGAGCCGCATGCGCGACGCGATGTACGCGGGCGAGAAGATCAACGTCACCGAGAAGAGGGCCGTGCTGCACGTCGCCCTGCGCAACCTCGCGGCGAGGCCGATCATGGTCGACGGCCGCGACGTGATGCCCGATGTGCGCGCGGTGCTGGAGCGGATGCGGCGGTTCTCCGAGCGCGTGCGCGGCGGCGAGTGGAAGGGACACAGCGGGCGGCCGATCCGCAGCGTCGTGAACATCGGCATCGGCGGCTCGGATCTCGGCCCCGTGATGGTCACCGAGGCGCTCAAGCCGTACGCCGACGGTCCCGCGCCGTTCTTCGTCTCCAACATCGACGGCACGCACCTCGCCGAGACGCTCAAGCGGGTCGACCTGGCGGAGACCCTCTTTATCGTGGCCTCCAAGACGTTCACGACGCTCGAGACGATGACCAACGCCGAGAGCGCCCGCGAGAGGCTGCTCGCCCATTTCGGAGGCGACCGCGAGGCGATCAAGAAGCACTTCGTCGCGGTGTCGACCAACGCGAAGGCGGTGAGCGCCTTCGGCATCGACGTCGAAAACATGTTCGGCTTCTGGGACTGGGTCGGCGGCCGCACCTCGCTGTGGTCAGCCATCGGGCTGCCGATCGTGCTGGCGCTCGGCTACAGGCGCTTCGAGGAGCTGCTCGCCGGCGCCCACGACATGGACAACCACTTCAGAGACGCGCCCGCCGAGGCGAACCTTCCCCTGACTCTGGCCCTGCTCGGAGTCTGGTACAACAACTTCTTCGGCGCGCAGAGCCACGGCCTCCTGCCGTACGACCAGTACATGCACCGCTTTGCCGCCTACTTCCAGCAGGGCGACATGGAGTCCAACGGCAAGGGCGTCGACCGCGAAGGCCGCCGCGTCGAATGGCAGACCGGCCCGATCGTGTGGGGCGAGCCCGGCACCAACGGGCAGCACGCCTTTTACCAGCTCATTCACCAGGGGACCAAGCTCATCCCGTGCGATTTCCTCGCGCCGATGCAGTCTCACAACCCGATCGGCGATCACCACCGCAAGCTGCTCGCCAACGTCTTCGCGCAGACCGAGGCGCTCATGAAAGGCAGGACCGCCGCGGAGGTGGAGGCGGAGATGCGCGGGCGAGGCGCGTCGGAGGACGAGATCCGCGCGCTCACCCCCCACAGGACTTTCGACGGCAACCGGCCGACGAACACGATCCTGTTCGAGAAGGTCACGCCCCGGCTGCTCGGCTCGCTCATCGCGCTGTACGAGCACAAGATCTTCGTCCAGGGCGTGATCTGGAACGTGAACAGCTACGACCAGTGGGGCGTCGAGCTGGGCAAGGAGCTCGCCGGGGCGATCCTCTCCGAGCTCGAGCGGGGCGAGAAGGACGCGGCGGTGCCCCTCGACCACGACAGCTCCACGAACGCGTTGATCCGCTACTATCTCGATCATCGAGGCTGAAGGGCTTCGCGCGGCCGATCCCGCCCGCGCGCGGTGAGCCCGCGGCTTCGCGCGGCGGTCCCCGGCGACCCCCACGGCGGCCCTCAGGCCGGAAAAGCGCTTGCTATGGGGGACGAGCGGCGGGTATAATTCGTGACGGTCTTCCTCGCGTCCCCGGGAGTGCGGCGAACGCCGCGGTGGTATACTCTCGAAGGAGGAGATGGATGAGAAGGCTCGCCCTCGTGGTCGCTCTTCTGGCCCTCTGCCTGTCCGTGTTCGCGCAGGGCCGGCCCAAAGACAACGAGAGTATCTATGTCCGTACGATTCCCGTGGTCAAGGTCTTTACCCACGCGCTGGGGTACAAGGTCTTCTACCAGACCAACCGCGGAGGCGTTGACAGCTTCTACGTCCCGGCCGAGTGGTTCCTTCAGGCCGGCGGCAAGGCGTCGATCACCTACGGCAGCGGCCCCCAGTTTCCCTACATGTCGATCTACTGGATCAACGGGAAGTTCAGCCACATCAAGCTGTTCCTGGTCCAGGACATCCAGGCGTACACCTGGGGCGTGCTCAAGGAGCCGCAGGCGGAGGCCGAGCAGCACTTCAAGGTCGACGAGCCGAAGCTGGAGTCGGAGTAGTCCGCGGAGCGCCGCCGTCCGCGGCGGGCGGCGTCCTCCCGTTGCACCAGTGACCGACCCCCGGGCCTTCATCGAAGAGCACAGTCACTTCCTGCTCCTCGGCCACTCGGACCCCGACGCCGATTGCCTCGGGTCGCAGCTCGTCCTGCGCTCGTGGCTCGGGCGGCTCGGCAAGTCGGCGGTGTGCCTCTCCGAGGGGCCTTTCGAGCGTCCGGAGATCAGGAGCTTCGCCGCCGAGTTTGTCCAGGCCGTCGATCCGGCTTCCCTGGCCGGCGCGGCAGCGATGCTCGTCGATTGCGCGAGCCTCGATCGGGTCGGGGCCCCGGGCCGGTTCGCGCAGGGCCTGCCGACGCTGGTCATCGATCACCATGCGTCCGCCGAGCCCTTCGGCGACGCCCTCTTCGTCGACAAGAAAGCCGCGTCCGCCTCGCTGCTCGTGCTCCGGCTCATCGAGTCGTTCGAGATGCGGCCGACGCCGGAGGAGGCGCAGCTCCTGCTCCTCGGATTCTGCACGGACACGGGCTTCTTCCGCCACGTCGACGAGAGCGGCGCGACCGCCCTCAGGGAGGTCGCGCGGCTGGTGGAGAACGGCGCCTCTCCGCTGCGGTCCTATCGCGAGATCTACGGCGGCCGCAGCCTCGGGCAGACCAGGCTGCTCGGCCGGCTCCTCGACCGCACCGAAAGCCACGCCGACGGACGGGTCCTTCTCTCGTGGGTCTCGCTCGTCGACGTGCAGGAGACCGGCGGGACCTCCCGCGGCCTGAACGAGCTCTACCAGTACCTGCAGATGATCCGCGGGTGCGAGGTCGTGGTTCTCATCAAAGAGGATGCGCCGTCGGAATGCTCGGTGAGCCTGCGCTCGAGCGACGGCTACGACGTGAGCATCGTGGCCAAAGCTCTCGGGGGAGGCGGACACAGGCCCGCCGCCGGCTACGTGGCGAGGTCGTCCGTGGCCGAGGCCCGGCGCGTGATCCTCGAGCGCCTCCTCGAGGACTTCGCCTCGTAAGCCCGGGCGCGCCGGCCTGGCCCGCGCCTCCCGCGCTCGCGAGCTCTACGGGTGGAAGATGATCGTGCGGTTGTTGTGGATGATGATGCGGTGCTGCAGGTGCGCCTGGACCGCGTTCAGGAGCACGCGCCGCTCGATGTCGCTGCCCCGCGCGATCATCTCGGCCACGGAGTGCTGGTGCGAGACCGAGATCACGTCCTGGTCGATGATCGGGCCTTCGTCCAGGTTCTCCGTGACGTAGTGGGCGGTGGCCCCGATGATCTTTACGCCGCGCTCCCAGGCGCGGTGATACGGCCGCGCGCCTTTGAACGCCGGCAGGAAGCCGTGGTGGATGTTGATGATCCGCCCGGCGTACTCCGCGACGAACGCGGGGCTCAGGATCTGCATGTAGCGGGCCAGCACGATGACGTCGATCGACTCGGAGCGCAGCAGCTCGCGGACGGCGAGCTCCTGCTTCTCCCGGGTGTCCGCCGTCACGGGCAGGCAGCGGAACGGGAGGCCGAACCCGTTCGCGATGGGGCGCAGCTCGTCGTGATTGCTGACGATCAGCCGCACCTCGCCCTGCAGGTCCCCCGAGCGCTGTTTGAGCAGCAGCTCCCAGAGGCAGGCGTCCTCGCGGCTGACCATGATCGCTATCCGCTGGACCGCCGCGGGGTCGTGCAGCGAGATCTTCGCCTCGAGCTCGCGCGAGAGCGCCTCGATCCGGCGGACGAACTCCTCCGCGTCGATGTCGATGGCTGTCGTGTCGGCGTGGATGCGCATGAAGAACTGGCCGGTGCCCTCGACGTGCTGCTCGAGCTTGAGCACGTTGGCGTTGATGCCGTAGAGAAGCATCGTGGTCCTGGCGACGATGCCCGTTCGGTCGGGGCACGTCATCAGGAGGATCACTTCGCTCATCCGGAGACGCTATCCGCAGCGCTGGTCGGGGTCAAGCGACACGCGCCCTGGCGAGCGCGGGGTCAAGGGGCCGACAGGATCACCTTGCCCGTATTGCGGTTGGCCCGGACGTAGTCGTGCGCGGCGCCGGCCTCGGCCATCGGGAAGGCCCGGTCGACGATCAGCCGCAGCTCTCCGGCAAGCAGCGCGGGCCACACGTTGCGCGCGAACCCCTGCACGATGAGCGCCTTTTCGGAGAGCGGGCGGGGGCGCAGGCGCGAGCCGCGGATCTCGAGGCTGCGGCCGAGCACCGCCGAGAGGTCGAGCTCGCCGCTGCGGCCTCCGAGCAGGCCAATGCTCACGAGACGGCCGTGCTCCTTGAGGACGCGCACGTTGCTGCGCAGGTAGGGCCCTCCGACGGGGTCGAGCACGAGGTCGACTCCCGCGCCGCCGGTCGCGGCGAGCACGGCCTCGGCGAAGTCGCCGCGCACGCGGTCAAACGCCGCAGCCGCGCCGAGCTCGCGGCAGACGGCGATCTTGGCCTCACCGCCCGCGGTCGCGTATACCGTCGCCCCGGCCCGCCGCGCCGTCTGTATCGCCGCCGTGCCGACCCCGCTCGCGCCGGCGTGCACCAGCAGGCTCTCGCCCGCGCGGAGCCTTCCTTCGATCATCAGGTTGACCCAGGCCGTGAGCCACGCTTCGGGCACCGCGGCGCCTTGTGCGAAGGTCCAGGCGTCCGGGAGGCGGAGCAGCAGCCTCTGGTCCGCCGCCGCCAGTTCCGCGTAGCCGCCGCCGGCGAGCAGGGCGCAGACGCGGTCGCCCGGCCGCCATTCGCCCGAGACGCCCGGGCCGAGCGACGCGATCGATCCCGCGACCTCCAGCCCGAGCACCGGCGACGCGCCGGGCGGGACGGGGTAGCCGCCCGCGGCCTGGGCGAGATCGGCGCGGTTGACGCCGGCGGCGGCGACGGCGATGAGAACCTCGCCGGCAGCCGGCTGCGGATCGGGGGCGTGGCCCCAGACCAGGACCGGCCGTCCGGCGCGCGTCTCGACCTGGATGGCCTTCAGTCTCTCCTCCTCCCTCGAGGACAAGAGGGGGCGGTCGCGGCGGGTTACGCCATCTCGAAGAGCTTGACGCCCTCGTCCGGGAAGAGCTTCTTGACCTCGCCGATCGCCTCGCGAACCCGAAGCGCTTCCGCGTCCTCGCAGTAGACAATAAGCACGAAGTTCTCCTCGGGCCAGACCGCGTCCCCCTGTCGCGGCCCCGAGCTGCCCACCCCGTGGGCCGTCGGGACCTTTGTGTGATACCGCGCCGCGTCGTGCCTGCGCAGGGCCTCCATCACGTCGGTTTCGACCGACCGGTTGGCGATGATCTCGATACGCCTCATGCGCGGACCTCCTCGAGCCTGCGGCGGCGGGTCCGTTCCCGCCGCGCCGCGGCGCGAGCCAGTCTCCTGTCCGAAGCCTGGTTGAAGATCGAGTAGATGACCGGGATGAGGAACAGGGTGAGGAACGTGCTCACCGAGAGTCCCCCGAGGATGGTCTTGCCGATCGGCTGCACGATGCTGGAGCCCTCGCCCTGGACAAAGGCGAGGGGCAGCAGGCCGAGCACGGTCGTGAGGGTCGTCATCAGGATCGGCCGCAGCCGGTTGCCCCCCGCCTCGACGCACGCCTCGAAGATCCCGTAGCCGCGCTTGCGCAGCAGGTTGGTGTAGTCCACGAGAACGATGCCGTTGTTGACGACCACCCCCACCAGCACGACGAGCCCGACCGCCGTGAACAGGCTCATCCGGTCGTTGGTGGCGATGTGGATGAGCAGCACGCCGATCGAAGAGATCGGGATGGTGAAAAAGATGATGAACGGGTCCAGGAAGCTCTCGAACTGGGCGGCCATGACGCCGAAGACGAGGACGATCGCGATCAGGAAGATGTAGATGACCTGGGTCCCGTAGTCCATCAATTGCTGGTAGTCGCCCGAGTACTCGATCACAACGTCGTCGCTCGCGGGGATCTCCGCGGCGAGCAGGGAGCGGACCTTCGCTTCGATCTCGTTGATCTTTGCCCGCGGGACGGTCCCGGCGGTGACGTGAATGGTCCGCGTCTGGTTCTCGCGCCGAATGCTGGTCGGGCCCGTCGAGCGCTCGAGGGTCGCGAAGCTCGCGACGGGGATCCGGTCGCCGGTCGCGTTGACGACGAATACACGATCCAGGTCCGGGATCTCGTTGCGGTCATCGGGCGCGAGGATCGCCACGACGTCGTACTCGCTCCCCGCCTTTCGGAAGCGGGTGGCCACCGTGCCGTCGATGTTGGCCCTCACCTCCTGGCCGATGGAGGCGATGTTCAGCCCCAGGGCCATGGCTTTGGCCCTGTCGATGACGATCTCCACCTGCGGCAGACCTTCGGAAAAGTCGGTCTTCGGCTCGGTCACGCCCGGGACCCGGTCCTTGAGCAGCTCGACGATGCGGTTCGCGATGGAGCGGCCCTTCGCGAGGTCGTCGGTCTTGACGAGGATGTCGACGGGTTGCGCGCCGCCCATCCCGCCGTGCTGCGCGAACGAGAACTTCACCGAGGGGAAATCGTTAAAGTGGCTCCGCAGCTTGGCCTCGACGGCCTGCTGCGTGTCGATCCTCTTGTCGTAGGGAGGCAGCGTGATCGTCATGTTGCCCTTGTGCGACAGGGCCGCGCCGAGGAAGCCGAAAAAGCTGCGCTCTCCGGCCGTTGGTCAGGATCTTGTCGTACCCTTTGATCTCCTTGCGGATGACGTTCTCGACCTGGTCGAGCATCGCGCGTGTGATGTCCAGCCGCGTGCCCGCCGGCAGCTCGACGTTGAGCACGACCGAATCCTGCTGCGCGGTGGGCAGGAACTCGAACCCGGCAAGCGGGATGAGGAAGAGCGTCCCCACAAAGGCGGCCAGCACGACCAGGATGGTGAGGAGGCGGTGGCGGAGAACGAAGGCGAGGCCTCTCTTGTACGCGTCCTCCATGCCGCGGTACCAGCGCTCCATGGCCGCGTCCATTCGGCCGATAAGGCCGTGCAGCGGGTCGTCCTTTCGCGAGCGGATCGGCAGGTAATGGCTCGCCAGCACCGGCACGAGAAAGATGGCCACCGCGAGCGAGCAGCTGAGCGAAATGACGACCGTGAATGCGAGGCTGCTGAACAGCTCTCCCACGAAGCCCAGCTCCGCGCGAAAGAGCGCCAGCGGCGCGAACACGCAGATCGTCGTAACGGTCGAAGCGGAAATCGCGAGCATCATCTCCCGGCTGCCGAGGATGGCGGCCGTCGTGAGCTTGGCCCCTTTTTCCCGGTAGCGGTAGATGTTCTCGAGGATGACGATCGAGTTGTCGACGAGCATGCCCACTCCGAGCGCGAGGCCCGCCAGCGTCATGACGTTCAGCGTCAGGTGGAAGAAGTACATGAGCATGAGCGTGACGATGACGGAGATCGGGATCGAGAGCCCGATGATGGTGGTCGATCGGAGGCTGCGCAGGAAGATAAAGAGGATGAGGACCGCCAGCACCGCGCCCGAGATCGCGTTCGAGGAGACCTCCGCGAGCGAGTTGCGGATGATCGTGGTCGTGTCCTGCATCACGGACACCTCGACGCCCGCGGGCACCTCCTCGTTGATGCGCTTGATGCGCTTGATCACGTTGTCAGCCGTGCGAACGGAGTTGGTCCCGCTCTGCTTCTGGATCACGACGTAGACGCCCGGCTTGCCGTTGATGATGACGCTCGTCTCCTCTTTCTTGTATCCGTCATAGACGTTCGCGATGTCGCGGAGGAGCACCACCGAAGAGCCGTCGGCCGCCTGCCTGCCGGGGGCGGGAGCCGTGCCTTTGTACGCCACGACCGTGTTCTTGATCTGCTCGATGCTCGTGTACTCGCCGGAGGTGCGCACGAGGAAGTTCCGGCTGCCCTCGGCGACGGTCCCCGCGCTCACCTGCACGTTCTGCGCCCGCAGCATCTGCGCCACCTGGGAGAGCGTGAGGCCGTATGCCTCCAGCCGGTTCTGCGGGATCTCGACCATCACCGCGCGCGTGCGGCCGCCGGACACGCTCGCCAGCGCGACGCCTTCGACCTGCTCTATGCGGGGCTGCACGATGTTCTCGCCGATCTGCTGCAGCTCCTCGGGCGAGCGGCTGCCGGTGATCGTGAGGAAGAGGATGGGAATCATCGCGGGGTCGAACTTGAAGATCTGCGGCGTCTCCGCCTCGGGCGGCAGCAAGGTGCGCACGTATTCGAGCTTGTCGCGCACGTCGTTGGGCGCCTCGTTCATGTTCGTGCCCCACACGAACTGCATCACGATCTGGCTGGTGCCCTCCGAGGAGACGGACGTGATCTTGTCGATGTTGCTCACGTTGCTCAGGGCGCCTTCCATCGGCCGGGTGATCGTCTTTTCGATCTCTTCGGGACCCGAGCCCGGGTAGTTGGTGAACACCAGGAGCACGGGCGCCGAGATCTCCGGGTAGAGGTCGATCGCCAGGCGGGTCGAGGCATAGAACCCGAGCCCGACGAGAAGGGCGAACATCACGATAAGCGTCGTCGGCCTGCCGACGACCGTCTTGACTACGCTCATAAGGGTCTCCTTGGCCTTCGCGGCCGCGGTCCCGCGGCCATCTCCCTCGAGCCCGCGCCGAGGGCTACTCGATCACGTGCTCGGCAGGCAGGCCGGGGTAGCGGTCGACGACGCGGACCTTTGACTTGTCTTCCAGCAGGGTCTGCCCGCGCAGCACGATCTCTTCTCCGGCGGCGAGCCCTTCGGTGATCTCCACCCCGTTGTCGATCTGAAGGCCCGCGTTGACCTTGCGCCGTTCCGCGACGTCGCCCTTGACCACGAAGACGTAGGCGACGCCGAAGCGCTGCACCACCACGTCCGACGGAACCTTGACGATTCCCTGTCTGCGCTCGGTCACGATCTTGACCGAGCCGAACATGCCGGCCTTGATCCTGCGGTCGGGCGTCACGAGCCTCAGGCGCACGTCGAGGGTGCGGGACTGCGGGTCCACGACCGGGCTCAGCTCCGCGACGACGGCCCGGAAACGGTCCGCCGGGTATGCGTCGAAGCGCAGCACGCCCTCGAGGCCCGGCCGGATCTTCGAGATGAAGCGTTCGGCGACGCGCGAGCGCACCTCGAGCTCGTCGAGCCGGCCGATCCGCGCGACCGGGACCGCGGCGGTGACTGTAGCCCCCTCCTGCACGGGAAGCGCGATGATCGTGCCCGCGATCGGGCTCTTGACGGGGCTCGGCACGAAGTTCATGCCGGGCCGCGACGGGTCGACCTCGGCGACGACCTGGTCCCTCGCGACATACTCGCCCAGTCGAACCGGCAGGCGCGAGAGCTTCCCTGCCGTCTCGGGGTACACGTCCACGCTCGTGCGCGTGACGACCTCGCCGTTGATCAGGAGGTAATCGAGGATCTCTCCGGCGGTCGCCGTCGTCGTGTCGACGGCGAACACGGTCTCGGCCGGCTTGGCCGCGGCGGTCGCCTTTGCGGCGCCGCCCCCGGCCGAAGCCCCGCAGGACGCGAGCAGGCCGGCCGCCAGAACGATCGAGGCCATCCGGGCTGCGGCGGCAAAAAGGCGCACGGGCGCCTTCAGCGTGATCTTCATTTCTGTCCTCCCTCTCTCAGGGTCATGTTCACCGCGTATTCCAGGTCGAGCAGGCCGGTAATGTAGCCGTACTTGGCCTTGAGGACTTCGACGCGAGCCGTGTTGAGCTCGAGCTCCGCGTTCTGGACTTCGAGCAGGGAGCGGCCGCCGGCGTTGTACGCCTCCTGGGCGAGACGGAAAGCCCTGTCGGCGAGATCGACGTTGCCCTCGAGCGTTTCGACCGACGTCCGGTCCTTGTCCAGGCTGCGCACGAGGGTTTCGATCTCGAGCGCCGCGCCCCGCAGCGCCTGTTCCCGGGCCAGCTCCGTCTGCCTGATCTGGCTGTCGACCTTCGCGAGCCCGACTCGCGTGACCGAATGGGGAGCGAGCGGGTCGAGCGGCATCGTGAGCGATATGACGAACGAGCCCTGCCTCTGCTGCCATTCCCCGCCGGACAGGTCGCCGCTGAACGGGTCCCTGTTGTAGGTGGGATCGACGAGGAACGACAGCGCGAGGGTCGGAGTCATCTGCTGGTAGAACGCCGCCTGGCGCCCGTTGCGCAGGCCGACCAGGGCCAGGTCGAGGCTCTGGATGTCCAGCCTGTGCGCGACCCGGGTGTCGATCAGGTTCGTCGCGTCGAACGTCGACGGGGCGATCTCGATCGATCCGTCGAGCTCGATCGGTGCCTTGCGGTCGACGCCCAGTGTCAGGCGAAACCCCCCCAGTGCCGCCTCGTAGGAGTTGCGCAGGTCCTCCAGCGGCGGTCGGAGGTTCTTGAGCGCGACCTCCGCGCTCAGCATGTCGTACTCGGGGACGAGGCCCGCCTGGTAGTTGGCCTTGGCCTGCGCATAGCGCTTGTCGGCGTTGTCGATGCTCTGCTGCATCAGCTCGATGTTCTTCTGGATCAGCAGAAGGCTGTAGAAGCCCTTGCGCACGTCACGGGAGATCTGCTTCTCCGCGGTCTCGAGGCTCAGGCGCCCGGCCTGGTAGTCGATCACCGTCGCCTCGATGCCGTCCCGGAGGGCGATGCTGAGCGGCAGCGTCGCGCTCAGGCTCACCCCGAAGGCCCAGCGCGGGGCGCCGGGCGCCAGCCAGTCGGTTCCCTCGTTGCGCCGCAAGAGGCTGGTGCCCGCGGTGACGTTCGGGATGAACCGGTTCCAGGCCGTGTCGCGCACGAGCTTCCTCGCCTCGAGGCCCACGCGCTCCGATGCGAGCCCGAGGTTGTTGGCGACGGCAAGCTCGACGGCCCGGTCGACCGTCACGCGCTCCGCGGGGAGAGCGGCGGCAGCCAGGGCGAGGAGGGCGGCCGCTGCCGCCAGTGTGCGGATGCTCATGGGTTCGCTCCTTTGTAACCGTGGATGAACAAATCGTAGATCTGGCGGAGGTCGGCGATGCACGCGTCATCCCCGGCCCTCTCGGCCATCATCATGTGATTGACGACGACAAAGCTCAGGTGCCCGCCGATGTGCGCGACCGGCATCCCGCGGCTCGCGAGGACGCCGTCGCGCACCGCGTCCGCGAGAAAATCGAACCAGCCCGCGAGCGTCGCCTCGTCGGGGTGGCTGACATGGATCTGGTAGCCGTGGTACCTGAACCAGTTCATCACGGCCGGGATTTCCCGCGCGTTGCGGAAGTAGGAGGCGAGCACCACCAGGAAGCCGTAGAGGCGTTCGCAGGGGCTGGCGTAGGGCGCGGACCTCGCAACGAAGATCTCGCGCAGCCTGTCGTTGTGGCGCCCGATGAGGCGCGAGAACATGTCGTCGCGGTCGCGGAAGTGGAAGTAGAGCGTGCTCTTGGTGAGCCCCGCGCGCCGCGCGATCCGCTCGACCGAGGCCTCGGCAAAGCCGTGCTCCGCCACGGTCTGCGCGACGGCACGGAGGATCGGGTCCTCCGCGGGGAGGTCCGAGGGAGCCACGGCGCAGGTCGTCTCGATCTCCTGCATGCGCGCCTCGCGCAGGTCGGCGCCCGCGACCCCGTAGCCCCGGGCGCAGATCGCGCTCACGAGCGACACGAGCTCTTCCAGCTCCGGCTCGCTCAGCCTGCGCGGGCGCGGGGCGTGGTCCTTGAGGGCGGGCCTCATGAGAAAGAAGGAGAAGGTCGTCCGGATGTAGCTCGCGGCCGCGTCAGGGTCGTGAATGCCGGGCACCCGCGCGATCGCGGAGGCGAGGACGGCCAGCTGCGCGGCGAGCTCCCGAAGCAGCGCGCTGTCGCGGCGCGTCCCCATGTGGTGGATCATGAAGTAGTAGTACGGGAGGTGCCTTCCGAAAAAACGGACGCGCTCGCGGACGAACAGGTCGACGGCTTCGACGGGGTCGACCGCGGCCGCCGCGGCGGCGAAGCGCGTTCCCATCGCGGCGTACTCCGCGACGAACAGCTCTTCCATCGCCTCGACGAGCTCGCCCTTGCCGCGGAAATAGCGGTAGAGGGCGGGCTTGGTCATGTGGAGGCTGGCGGCGACGTCGTCGAGCCGCGTATGGTAGAAGACGCTGCGGCCCCAGGTCTCGAACGCGCCGGCAACGATCTGCTCTCTGCGTGCAGCCCGCTGCCGCGGGCGTACGTGAGGCATCCCCCTTTTCCCCCTTTTCCTTTTTGTTAAAGTGTGACCGAACGATCGGTAACACTATAGCCGCCGAGGGGCAGCGCGGCAAGGCCCTCCGGGGGAGTGGTGCCCTCGCGCCGCCGACGCCACGGGCGGCCGCCCGCGGAGCGACACACTCTCTGAACACCGCGAGAGGCTGGAATCGACACCGTCCTGAGTGCCGCGCGCCGCGGACACCCGGCGTAAACGAGCGTAATCCCGCGGCTCTCGGCGGCCCGCGAAGGCGCGCTTTCAGGCACGCCCCTTGCAGTTCCCGTGCCCCGTCGAGGAGGAAGAAATGGAAGACGGGGACGACAAGTTGAAGGAAGACGTGCTCCGCTGCACCCGCAGCGGTCAGGCCCGCGACCGCGTGCTCGCCGAGCTCGCGGAGCGCGCCTACCGCTTTGCCCGCGGACGCCGCGGCGCGAGCGAGGACGAGCCGGGGGAGTTCCTCCTCTTCATGTACCCGCGCCTCGAGCGGCTGATCGACCGCTACCGCGATGCGGGCGTTCCCTTTGAGCACTACCTCAACTCGGTCCTGGCCTGGAACATGCGCAGCTATCGCAGGCGGGCGCGCTCGGCGGAGCTCAGGTGGCAGGCCGGCCGGCTGCCGGAGCTGTGGCCGGAAGCGTCCGGCGGTCGCGGGGAGCGGCGAGACCGGCGCCCTGCCCCTCGTGCCGCAGCTCGGCGGTCGGGCGGACCGCAAGCGCTTCCTCCTGCTGGTCCTCCGCAGCTGCTGGCGGCTGGACGATGCGCGCCTGGAGCGCGCCGCGAAGATGGCGCGCGTGAGCGCGGCGTGGCTCGCGGGAGTCGCGGCGACGCTCCGCGGCGCCCTCGCGCCGCGGCTCAGGCGGCTCGAGCGGCTGCGGGCGAGGCGCGACGCTGCGTACGCCCGCATGCGGCTGCTGCAGGAGCGGCGCGCCTTTGCCGCGGACCCGCAGGAGCGGCAGCGGCTGGACCGGCAGGTCGCGCGCGAGGCCGCGGGCTGGCGCCGCGCGTGCCGCCTCATCGGGCGGGTGCCGCTCGAGCCGACGCACCGGCGGATCGCCGCCGAGCTGGGGATGCCGCGGGGCACCGTAGACACGTGCCTGCGCGCGGCCCTCCGCGGCGCCTCCGGGCTTCCGCGACCGGACTCGATCCGCTATGCTTGACGCCGTGAAGATCGTGCTCGCAACGGAGAACAGTCACAAGGCCGTGGAGTTCCGCCGGCTGTTCGGCTCGCACGAGATCGTTCTGCCCGCCGACCTGGGGATCGCGCTGGACCACGAAGAGTCCGGCGCCACCTACCTCGACAACGCTTATGGCAAGGCGATGGCGCTGTTCCGGCGGGTGGGCCGCCCGGTGATGGCCGACGACTCGGGCCTCTCGGTCGCCGCGCTCGACGGCGAGCCCGGCGTCTACTCCGCCCGCTACGGCTCGTCGCCGGGCGGGCCGAAGCTGGCCGACGCGGACCGCAACCGGTACCTGCTCGAGCGCATGCGCGCCGTCACCGATCGCAGGGCCTTCTTCGTCTGCTGCCTCGTGCTGGTGATGGCGGACTATCGCTTTGTCGCGGTCCAGGAGACCGTTCGAAGGCGTGATCGCCCACGCGCCCGCGGGCTCGGGCGGCTTCGGCTACGACCCGCTGTTCTACCTGCCCGATCGGAAGATGACCGTGGCGCAGCTCGCGGACGGCGAGAAGGACCGCATCTCCCACCGCGGCCGGGCCGCGGCGCGCATGGCGCCCCTGCTGGCGGACCTCGGGCGCTGAAGCCTACTTCGCCGCGGCCCGCGGAACGAGGTCGCAGGCGTCAGCGGGCATCCAGTGCTCCTCGCGGTTCTTCCACTTGACGTTGCAGCCGAGGGGGTTCGTCAACGGAACGCGGACCGGCCTGATGGACGTGACGTCCTCGAGCGCGTTCTGCAGGTCGTTCACCGTCATGTGGGCGGTGTCCTTGGGATTGTCCACGCCGCGGCCCGTGTACACGAGTCGGCGCTGTTTGTCGAGCACGAAGAAGTGCGGCGTGCGGAGCGCGCCGTACGCCCTGGCCGCGCTCTGGTCCTCGTCGCGGAGGTAGACCCAGGGGAACTTCTGCTCGGCCATGCGCTTCTTCATGTTGGCGAAATCATCCGCCGGGTGGTTGTCCGTTTCGTTTGCGTTGATCCCGACGAAGACGACGCCCCTCCGCCGGAACTTCTCCGCGGTCCTGCGCGTAACCTCGTCCGAACCCATGACGTACGGGCAGTGGTTGCATGTAAAGAACACGACGAGGACGTCGGCGTCCCCGAAGTCTGCGAGGTCGTACGTCCTGCCGTCGGTCGCGGGCAGATCGAAATCGGGCGCCTTCTTGCCGAGCTCGAGTGTGAATGCCATGGGTCATCTCCTGCGTGCGGAATCGAAGGCTGATGGTATCACCGGTCGGGGACGATGGAGAAGAGACGGCCGCGGTCAGGACTCAGGGACCGCGAGGGCCGCTGGGAAACCCGCCCGGGCGGCGGCGTCGCGCACCCGCGAGAGGTCCGACGCGGGAACGCCCGTGACGCGCACGCGGTGAATCCCGTCCTGCCCCCGCTCCGCGGAGGCCCGCAGGCCCTCGGCTGCGAGGCGCGCCACAGCCCGCTCAGCATTCCCCGCCTGCGAGAACGCCGCCACCTGAACCGTGTACCGCCCGGACGCGCCCGAAGCGGCACCCGGCGTGGCGCCTGGCGCAGCGCCGGCGGCCGCCCCGGGCGCGCCGACGACTTCGACGCTGACCCGCGTCACGCCGCTGCCCGTCATCCCGATCGCCTCGGCCGCCGCTCGGGAAAGATCGATGATCCTTCCCTTGACGAAGGGGCCGCGGTCGTTGACGCGGACCACGACCTCGCGGCCGTTGTCCAGGTTGCGCACCCGGACGAGGGTCCCGAACGCGAGCGTCTTGTGCGCAGCCGTCATCAGCCGCGTGTCGAAGATCTCGCCGCTGGCAGTCCTTCGACCCTGGAATTTCCCGGCGTACCAGGAGGCGAGACCTTCCTCCGCGCGGAGGCTGAGGGCGCAGAGCATCATCGCGGCGGCGGCCAACCGTTTCACACCCAAGACTATCGGAGACCGCCGTCTACTGGATGAGACGCCGCAGCAGCTCGTCGCGATGGCGCCAGTTCGCGCGGACCTTGACCTGAAGGTCGAGCTTGACCGGGTAGGGGAAGATGTCGGCGAGCTCGCGTTCCGCCTCGAGCCGTATCGCACGGATGCGGCTCGCCCCCTTGCCGATGAGGATGCCCTTCTGCGACTCCCGTTCGACGCACACGAAGGCGCGCACCCACAGCGCCTCGCCCTGCATCTCCGTGTCGGCCATCTCGACGTAGAGCGCGTGCGGGACCTCTTCGCGGACCTGCTGGATCGCCTTCTCCCTGATGATCTCGGCGATGCGGAACTCGACGTCCTGGTCGGTGTAGTAGTCCTCGGGGTACTGGGGGTCGCCCTCCGGGGAGAGGTCGAGCAGACGCTCGCGCAAGCCGTCGACGCCGTCGCCGGTGAGCGCGGAGACCGGCATCCCCTGCAGGCCGCGCTCCGAGAGGAACGCTTCCGCTTCGGAGCGGTGACTCGAGGCGAGATCGGTCTTGTTCAAGACCACGACCTTGGGCCCGCTCAGCGAGACGACGATCTCGGCGATCACGCGTTCTTCGTCGCCCGGCCGGCGCGAGACGTCCACGACGTACAGGACGATGTCGACCTCCCCGAGGGAGGATGTGACCAGCCCCTTGAGATGAACGTTGAGCTTCTTCTCCGAGTCGTGGAGGCCAGGAGTATCGATGAGGACGAGCTGGCCCCGCTCGGTGGTCACGATCCCGCGCACCCGGTTGCGGGTCGTCTGCGGCACGCTGGAAACGATGGAGACTTTGCCTCCGCAGAGGCGGTTGACGAGGCTCGACTTGCCGGCCGAAGGGCGGCCGACGACGGCGACCGTCCCGAACCTGCGGGCGATCACCGGCCGGCCTCCTCGCTCGGGTTCCAGTACTTGCCGTAGAGGAGGTCGAGCCTGCGCCTGGCTTCGGCGGGGATCGCGGACGCCGCCGTGAGGATCGCGCCGCGGGCCGCGGTGAAGCACGGGCACTCGCCCGAGCCCGCGACCGCGTCCACGAGCGAAGGTATCAGCGCGCGCGCCCGCTCGCTGTTCGTCCGCATGATCCGCTCGATCCCCTCCTGGCTGACCGCGGCTTCCTCCTCGTTCCACGAGTCGTAGTCGGTCACCATCGCGACCGTCGCGTAGCACATCTCGGCCTCGCGGGCGAGCCGCGCCTCCGGGAGTGTGGTCATGCCGACGAGGTCAGCCCCTAGCGAGCGGTGGAGCCGGCTCTCCGCGCGGGTCGAGAATGCCGGGCCCTCCATCACGACCATGGTCCCCCGCGGATGAAACGGCGCCCCCGCGTCGGTGAGCACCTGCGAGAGCGCCGCGCGGATGCGCTCGCAGTACGGCTGGGCGAAGGCGACGTGGCCCGCCACGCCTCCGCCGAAGAACGTGCCGGGCCGGCCGCGCGTCTGGTCGATCAGCTGGTCGCACACGACGAAGTCCCCGGGCCTGTAGTCCTGCCTGAGCGAGCCCACCGCGCTGAAGGCGAGAATCTGCCGGACGCCGAGGGACTTGAGCGCCCAGATGTTGGCGCGGGACGGCACCTCCGACGGCAGCAGGTCGTGCGAGCGGCCGTGGCGCGCGAGAAACGCCACGAGCCGGCGCGCGCCCGGCCGCGCGGCGTCGCCCGGCGCCGCAATCTCCCAGAGCGCGACGGCGTCGGACGGCGGACCGAACGGCGTCGTGATCCGCCGCTCGTCAAGCAGGCGCGCCCCGCCGATCGCCTCCAGGCCTGTCCCACCGATGATCGCGATGTCGGCGTTCATTGCGCCTCATTATATACGCAGCGGCCGCACTCGAGGAACCCGGCTGCGCGGGCCGGCGCAGCCGGCGACTCGCGGCGGGCGCTCCGCGCGTTGCATTCACCAGCGGGTCTCGGTATATTGGCCGCATGAAACCACTGTATCTGGGCCGGTTCCAGGAGCCCGAGGAACAGGAAGAAAAGCACGAGGAACGGTCTCCTGATTTTCTCATTCAGAGGGCCCTCAAGACCCGGACGGTCCTGCTGTCCGGCGAGATCAACAAGCCTCTCGCGGAGCGCATCGTGAGGCAGCTCATCCTGCTCGAGGACGCGGGCGGCGACCCGATCAAGATTTTCGTCGACTCCCCCGGAGGGGACGCGGATGCGGGGTTCGCGATCTTCGACATGGTGCGCTTTATCAAGCCCAGGGTGATCGTGATCGGGATGGGGCTCGTCGCGTCGGCCGCCGCCATCGTGCTGCTCGCCGCGCCCAGGGAGGATCGCGTGGGGCTCCCGAACTCGCACTACCTGATCCACCAGCCGCTGAGCGGAATGAGGGGCGTCGCCACGGACATCGAGATCCATGCGCGCGAGCTCGAAAAGCTGCGCGACAAGATCAACCGGCTCATCGCCGACCAGACGGGGCAGAAGCTCGACAAGGTGGCCAAGGACACCGACCGCGACTACTGGATGAACGCCGAGGAGGCGACGCAGTACGGCCTGCTCTCGCGCGTCATCAAACAGGGCGCGGAGCTGTAGCATGGAGCGCGCGGAGCTCGCCCGCCACCTCGGCCGCACCCTGCACACGCCCGACCCCGGGCTCGTGCAGGGCGCCGGGCACAGGCGCGGCAAGGTCCGCGACATCTGGGACCTCGGCGACGGGCTGCTCATCCTCGTGAGCGACCGCGTGTCGGCCTTCGACCGGGTGCTCACGACGCTCCCGTGCAAGGGCGAGGTGCTCAACCGCATCTCGCTGTTCTGGTTCGACCAGACCCGCGACATCATCCCCAACCACGTCGCGGGCCGTCCGTCCCCGCGCTCGATGCTCGCGCGCAAGTGCCGCGTCATCCCGATCGAGGTGGTCGTCCGCGGCTACCTCACCGGCAGCGCGTGGCGCGACTACGAGGGCTCGGGCTCCGTCTCCGGCATACGCCTCCCGGCCGGGATGCGCGAGAACCAGCGCTTCGAGCGGCCGATCCTGACGCCTTCGACCAAGGAGGAGCAGGGCGCGCACGACCGGCCGATCTCGCGCGCCGAGATCATCGCCGAGGGCCGGGTGCCCGAGCCGCTCTGGCGCCGCGTCGAGGAAGCGGCGCTCGCGCTCTTCGAGCGGGGGTCGAAGCTGCTCGCCTCGCGCGGCCTCATCCTGGTCGACACGAAGTACGAGTTCGGCGTCGACGGCGACGCGCTCCTGTTGATAGACGAGGTGCACACCCCCGACTCGAGCCGTTTCTGGTACGCGGCGGACTACGACGCGCGCTTCAGCCGCGGGGAGCCGCAGCGGCAGCTCGACAAGGAGTACCTGAGGCGCTGGCTGATGGAGCGCGGGTTCATGGGCACGGGCGAGCCGCCGGCGATCCCCGACGAGGTGCGCGTCGAGACCGCGTACCGGTACGTCGAGGCGTTCGAGGCCGTCACCGGCGAACGCTTCGTTCCCGCGGCGGGATCGGTGGACGAAGAGGCCGCAGCGCTGCGCGCGTGGCTCGCCCGCCGGCGGTGAAGGCCGGAGTCCCGGCAGCCGCCGCTCTCGCGCTCGCCTGCGCCGGGTGCCATGGCCCGCTGTCCTCGGCGGGCGTCCGGCCGGTGACGCTTCTCACCTGGAATACCTTCAACCTTTTCGATGCCGAGGACGCGGGCAACGAGTACCGCGAGTACGACCCGGGCCGGGGCCGCTGGAACGCCGCGCTCTACGAGCGGAAGCTCGCAGCCGTCGCCACGGTGATCCGCCGCGCGTGTCCGGGCGGGCCCGACATCGTGGCGCTGCAGGAGCTGGAGAACGGGTCGGTGCTCGACGCGTTATGCGATCGACACCTGGCCGGCTACCGCTGGCGCGCGGTCTCCGCCGACGCGGGCGGCGTGCGCTGCGGCGTGGCGAGCCGGCTGCCGATACTCCGTGCGGGAACGCTCGACTGCGGCGAGTGGGCGGGCGAGAAGCTCCGGCCGGCTCTCGAGGTCGAGGTCGACTGCCATGGCGCGCCCCTCGTCCTGCTCGTCGTTCACTGGAAATCAAGGATGGAAGGTCAAGGCATCACGCAGCCCGGCCGCGACGCCGCGGCCCGGGCCGTGGCGCGCCGGGTGCGCGGCCTGCTGGCGGACAAGCCCGGCCGCGACGTGGTGGTGGCCGGGGACCTGAACGAGAGCGTGGAGGAGCTGGCTGCAGCGGCGCGCGAGCGGCCGCTGGTCGGCGTGGATGCGCCCGCGCGGGCCGGCGTCGACGGCGGCCGCGTGTCGCTGTACGACGCCTGGAACGAGCTCCCGCCGTCCGCGCGGGGAAGCGCCGTCTACCGGGGCGCGTGGCAGACACCGGATCACCTGCTGCTGTCCGCGGGGCTCTTCGACCGGGCGGGGCTCGCGTACAGGAAGGGGTCGTTCGCCGCGGTCCGCCACTCGTTCATGCTGGACCCGCGCACCGGATTCCCGCTCAAGGACCGGGCGCTCGTGTGGCGCTACTCCGACCACCTGCCCCTGCTCGCGTCCCTGGACCGCATCGCGGCCGGCCGTTAGGGCGCCGCGGGGCGCGCCGCACTCAGTCCTCCGGCCGCGTGATCCGGCTCACCGCCCGGTCGAGGCCGCCTAACGGGGCGAGGCTCTCCTCGTAGGAGCGGGCGGCGTTGCGGAGGTGGCCGCCGAGCGTCGCGTGGGCGCGCGCCAGGGCCGTCAGGTCGCGCTGCAGCTCCTCGAGCAGCACCGCGAGGCGCCTCTGGTCCGCGGAGAGAAGAAACCCGCGCAATCCGTGCGCGACGGTCTGAAGATAGAGGAAGAGGCTCGAAGGGCTCACGGGGATGACGCGCGCGGAAAGCGCGGCGCGCGCGAGCTCGTCCGCGCCGTCTGCCGCCACGAACGCGTGGTAGAAGACCGCCTCGGACGCCACGTACATCAGGGCGAAGTCGTAGGTGCCTTCGGCCGGCCGGATGTAGCGGGCGGCGATGTCGGCGATCGTGCGGGAGATCGCGCGGCGCGCTTCGGGCGAGATCCGGCGATTGCGCCTGCGGGCCGAGGAGCTCTTCGCGGAGCGCCTCGAGCGGGAACTTGGAGTCGATCGGGACCAGGCGGTCGGCCAGGCGCACGACGGCGTCGACCCGGCCGCCGTCGCGAAAGGCATGCTGCAGCTCGAAGGAGCGGCGCGGCAGCCAGTTCGAGAGGACCGCGGCGAGCATGGTCTCGCCGAGCGCGCCGCGGCTCTGGGGCAGGAGCAGCGTCCGCGACAGATCGTTCAGGTTGCGGGCGAGCGTGTCGATCTCCGCGATCCGCGCGACGAGGTCCGACGGCAGGCGGAGCTCCGCCTGCCGCCGCCGGAAGGCCACGAGCATGAGCAGGGCGATCAGCCCCGCGGCAAAGGGCACGAGCCAGAGCAGCGCGGCGGGCACGGCGACGGTGCTCATAAGGTTGCCCGAGGGTATCGCCGCGTCGGGCGTTTGTCCACGGCGCGGGTGCCTTTGGGGGGCCGGGGGGCCGTGGTTGTCTTGACTGACTCCGTGCTCCCGTGGTATTCGCTTCTATGGGTGCCGAGCTCGCATCGTCCCCCGCTGCAGATTCCTTTCCGATGGCGGCCCTTCAGCGCCTCGTGTCAGCATACCAGGCTCTATCTCGTTCGGTCCCGACAGAGAAATCACGCACGGCTGCATTGATCCGCTCCTCGGACGCGTCGCTCCCGCTGGCCCGGCTGCGCGACGAAATCGGCGAGCTGGTCGCCGTGCTCGGCGGCACCCACTCTCACCTTGCGGACAAGAGCGGCCTGGCCCGAGGCCTGCTCGCGGAGCGCGGGCTCGAGGTCCGGCTGGCCGACCTGCTGCTCGAAGCGAGCCAGGTCTCCTACTGGTGGATCGTGAGCGAGCTCGCGGCGGGTCGGGTGCCGGACGCGGGCGACCTGGAGGCCGCGCTGCGCAGCGGCGCGAAAGCGGGCGCGCGCGCGGTTTCCGTCGGGGAGCAGGCGCATTCCGCGGCTTCGGAGCCCATCGCGGAGAACGTGTTCGGCCTGCTCGGGCGTGTCCTCTCGGACGCCGGCCTTCCCCTTGATCTCTTCGCCGAGCTCGACCTCGCCGAGATGGCGACGCGGCCGTACCTCAAGGAGGCGCTCGGTGGCGCATGACGTCGCGTGCGTGATCCCGCGCTGGGGGCGCTCGTTCGTCCGCGTCCTGCGGCGCTTCGCGCGAGTGGCGACGGATCCGCGCGGGATCGAGCGCGTCCTGGAGGTCGTGGCCGGCGCTCGCGATCTGGCATCGGCGGACCCCGCGGAGGCGAGCCGCGCGCTCGCTGCCGCGGACTGCCCGTACGTCGGGAATCGCGCCCGACCGCAAGAGGCCGGACCGTCCCTATCGCATCGGGTTCGTCGGCATGGACATCGACGTTCAGGGCATCCGCCTGCGGCTCGAAGGCGACGAGCCTCACAACGGCTCGTCGCTGATCAGGCTCGACGAGGCCGACTTTGCCGTGGTCGGGCTGGACGAGCTGCTGGCCATGTGCCAGCCGTTCCTCCGCGACCCGAGCCGCGTGACGAAGTGGGGCCTCTACAACTACAACCTCGTCGGCGACACCGACCTGCGCATCGCCGGCTCGGCCGGGCTGTCGGCGCACGACGCGCAGGCGGGCCGCGAGATCAGCGACTTTGTCGGCTTCTTTCTCATCTCGGGGCCGGGCCTCCAGCGCGCGGACCTGGACTTCCGGTGGCTCGCCAGGCACCGGATGCCGGTCTTCGTCAAGGGCCGCTACGACGAGCTCGTCCGCAAGCTGTTTCCCGGGGATGAACACGGTGCCCTGCGCGAACGTCGAGGACGAGGTGCTCGGCGCCGGCCAGGGCGTGGGCATCGAGATCGTGCAGACCGGCTCCACGGTCCGGCGCAAGGGCCTGTCGGTCCGGGGGAGCCCGCTCTTCGTCTCCGAGAGCCTGTACGTCGCCCACTACCACCGCTACCTGCGCAGCGAGAAGCTGCAGCGGCTGCTCGAGCTGCTCGGGCCCGTCGGCTACTTCGACGAGGATCGCATCGAGCAGTACGTGCACTGGTTCGCGGCGCTGGAGCGCAACCTCGGCGAGGCATGGGTCGGCAGGCCGGAGCCCGACTCGCTGTTCTGCACGCTGGACGAGATGCGGGCAGGGCTGCGGCCCTATCGCCTGAGGACGCGGCAGTGGGTGCCGTCGGACCGCTACAAGGTGGACGAGGCGGAGGCGCTGGTGGCGAGCAGCCTCGAGCGCATCCGGCGCAAATACGCGAGCCTGCGCGGCGCGTCGGGGGCCTCGGGCGCGCCACGGGCGCCGGCGGGCGCGGGCGCAGCCGCGCGCCTCGGGCGCCCCCGTCAAGCGCGCGCGGGCGAAGACCGGAGGAGGGTGACATGGCCACGTACACACCGGAAGTGTCGAGGACGTTCAGCGAGTACCTGCTGCTCCCGAACCTGACCACCAAGGTCTGCCTGCCGGAGAACGTCGCGCTCGCGACTCCGCTCGCGAGGTTCCGCCAGGGAGAGTCACCCCGGCTGCACCTGAACGTGCCCCTGACCTCGGCGATCATGCAGGCGGTCTCGGACCACAGCCTGGCGCATCGCGCTGGCCCGCTGCGGCGGCCTCGCGTTCATCTACCAGTCGCAGCCCATCGAGGCGCAGGCGGACATGGTGCAGCGCGTCAAGAGCTTCAAGGCCGGCTTCGTGCGCAGCGACTCCAACATCAGGCCCGAAGACACCCTGCGCGACGTGCTCGCGCTCGCCCGAAGGACGAGCCACACCACCATGGCCGTCACGAAGGACGGAACGCCGACCGGCCGTCTCCTCGGGATCCTCACGGGACGCGACTACCGCGCCGACAAGATGAGCCTCGACACGCCCGGTGTCCGAGCTCATGACGCCGTTCGAACGCCTCGTCTGCGGCAACGAGGGCATCAGCTTGAGCGAGGCCAACGATCTCATCTGGAAGCACAAGCTCAACACGCTTCCGATCATCGACCAGCACCAGCGCCTGTGCTACCTCGTGTTCCGCCAGGACTACGATACGCACAAGGCAGAACCCGAACGAGCTGGTCGACGCCGAAAAGCGCCTGCTCGTCGGCGCCGGGATCAACACGCACGACTACCGCGACCGGGTGCCCGCGCTGGTCGAGGCGGGCGTCGACGTCCTGTGCATCGACTCCTCGGACGGCTACTCCGAGTGGCAGGCGGAGACGATCCGGTTCGTCAAGGAGAAGTTCGGCCTCCCGGTCGGCGCCGGCAACGTCGTGGACGGCGAGGGCTTCCGCTACCTCGTCGAGGCGGGCGCGGACTTCGTCAAGGTCGGCATCGGCGGGCGGCTCGATCTGCATCACACGCGAGCAGAAGGGAATCGGCCGCGGCCAGGCCTCGGCGGTCATCGAAGTGGCTCGCGAGCGCGACGCCTACCTCCGGGAGACCGGCTGGTATGTCCCGATCTGCTCCGACGGCGGCATCGTGCTGGACTACCACATCGCGCTGGCGCTGGCGATGGGCGCCGACTTCGTGATGATGGGCCGCTACTTCGCGCGATTCGACGAGGCGCCGGGACGCAGGCTGCGCGTGCAGGGCGGATTCGTAAAGGAGTACTGGGGCGAAGGCTCGAACCGCGCCCGCAACTGGCAGCGCTACGACGAGGGCGACGAGACGGAGGGCCGCCTCGCGTTCGAGGAGGGCGTCGACGTCTACATCCCGTACGCGGGCAAGCTCAAGGACAACGTCGAGCTCACGCTGCGCAAGATCCGCTCGACGATGTGCAACTGCGGCGCCCTCACGATCGCGGAGCTCCAGAAAAAGGCCCGCCTCACCGTGATCTCCGCCACCAGCCTTCGCGAGGGCGGCGCCCACGACGTCATCGACAAGGAGAGCGAGACCAAGCCGGCGCCGTGAGGCCGGCCGTCTCGGGCGAGCCCCGCCGGCGCGGCGCCCGCCGCGGATCGACTTGCGGCGTGGACGCGCGCACGGCGGCTCCGCTATAATGCGCCCCGCGCCGCGTCGGCGCGCGCGCGTCTGCGTCAGTTCGGACCGCAGCGCCGTGTGTCTCGGCCCGGGCGTGAACGCCGGGCGCTCCGCGCCGGCCGAAGCGGTCGGTGCGGACGGCGCGAGAGCCCGACAGGCTGTTTACGGATCACCCATGCTGTTCCCGTGGTTTCGAAAGACGCATCGACCCCGCAGGCCATAGGCCGCGAGCACTGGCGGACCTCGTTCCGCTGGCTCGACCGGCGCCGCCTCGAGGAGCAGGAGACGCCCGACTACACCGCGCGGGCGGGGCGGGGCCGCTTCTCGCTGCTGCTCGAGCGCGAGAACCTGTTCGCATGGACCACGAACAGCCTCTTCCGCTTCGACGATTTCGCTGATCGAGGCGCGCGCCTCGTTCGATCCCGCGACACGGTCACTCGGCGCTCGGTTTCGTGCTGCGCTGCGTCGATGACTCGAACTTCTACTATTTTCTCGTCTCCAACCGCGGCTTCTTCCGCTTCGACCTGGTCTTCAACGGGAACCCGACGCCGCTGATCGGCTGGGTGGCGAATCCGCTGATCGCGGCTGCCGGCAACCCGCTGCGGGTGATCGCTCGCGGCGCCCACTTCTCGTTCTACATCGACGACGACTGGATCGGAGAGGTCGAGGACGACACCATCCGGGCCGGCCGATTCGGGTTCGCCGCGCAGAACTACGACGAAGAGCCCCGGGCGCTCTTTGCTCTGGACAGCCTCGTGCTCGAGGCGAGACCCCTGGAAGTCGAGAAGGCGTACTTCAGGTGGGTGGAGCGCGTGCCTGCCGACCCCGAGTATCGGCTCGCCCTTGCGCAGGCGTTCGCCGGGCAGGAGCAGTTCGCCGCGGCCGTCGTGCAGCTTCGCCGGTCGCTGCGGGGGAGACGCGGAAAGGCCGAGGAGCTCTTCCTCCTCGCCGAGTGCCTGATGCGCCTGCGCCTGCACGCCGACGCCCTGGATGCCGTCGAGAAGACGCTGGAGGCGGAACCAGGCCACGAGGGGGCGCTTCAGGAGAAGGCGAACCTCCTCTATCTCCTGAACCGACTGACCGAGGCCGACGCCCACCTCCATCAGATCCTGCCGCGCTTCCCGGCGAGCTCGCCGATGGCGAACCTTGCCGGCAACGTGAGCCATGCGCTGGGCCGCTTCGACGACGCGGAGGCCGCCTACTTCAAGGCGATCGAGCTCGAGCCTGACATGCCGCTGTACCGCGTGAACGCAGGCCGCGCCCTCATCGCCCGCGGGCGCGACCGGGAGGCGGTGGTCCTCTTCCGGGAGGCGGCGAGGGAGCTCTTCCGCCAGGAGGCGTACGACGACCTCTCCGCCGTCCTGGCGAGGATCCGACGCATCGAACCAGCCGACGCCGAGGCCCGCGCGCTGGAGGCCAAGGCGCACTATCACGAAGGCCGCAAGCGCGAGGCCGAGGCTCTGCTGAGGGAGCTCGCGGCCGAAGGGTACGAGGACAGCGGCGTGAGCTACCTCTACGGCATGGCGCTGATCGACCGGGGCGCCCGGCGCGAGGCCCTCGCCCCGCTGCGGCGCGCGGTCGAGCTGGAGCCGGCGAGCGCGCTGTACCGCTTCCGCCTCGCCGAGACGCTCCACCTTCTCGGCGAGGATTGCAGCGGCCCTCTCGCGGAGGCCCGCTCGCTGGCTCCCGACGACCCCTGGATCAACAACCTGCAGGGCCAGCTCCTGCTGGCCGGCGGGCGCGTCGCCGAGGCCGAGGCGACGTTCCGCGCCGCCCTGCGGTCCCTGCCCGCGGAGCCCGACATCTCGGCGAACCTCGCCGAGGCGCTCTCACGCGGCGGGTCGCTCGACGAAGCGAAGCGCGTGCTCGCGGAGGCCCTCGAAGGGCATCCTGACGACCCGCGGCTGCTCAACCAGCGCGGCAACCTGGCCGTCCTTGCGCGCGATTTCGACACGGCTCTGGCGGACTACGAGAAAGCGCTCGAAGCTGACGCCACGAACATCGAGATCGCCAGGAACCTGGCCGCGGTCTGCATCGAAACGGACATGGTCCTCAGGGCGGAGGAGCTGCTGGGCTGGCTTACCGAGCAGAGCCCCACGCCGGACGTGTACAACCTCAACGCCCATCTCGCCCTGGTGCAGGGCGAGCGGGGCCGCGCGGAGCTGTCGCTCAAGGCGGGGTTGGAGCTTGATCCCCGCAACGCGGACCTGCGGGTGAACCTCGCCAGGCTCTACCTGGAGCGCGGCGACGTGGAGCGGGCCCGCGGGATCGTCGCGACCCTGCTGGAGGAAGAGCCCGGCAACGAGAAGGCGCTGCGGGTCAGGGAGCGCATCCGGGAGGGGTGGGAGACGGAGATCTCCTGCGCCGGGTGCGGCCGCTCCTGGTGGCTGCCCAGGCAGGTCCCGCCTCAGCCGACCCTGCGGCTGCGCGGCGAGCCGCCGGCCGACTGCCCGGCCGGCCGCTGTACCGCCTGCGGCCGCGTCTATTGCATCGGGTGCGCGTCCCAGGCGGTGGCCGACGGCCGGATGCGGTGCGTCGCCTGCGGCGGGCCTCTCAAGCTCGACGACGACGCCCTGCGCTATCTCGTCCTGCGCTACGTCCGTGACACCGACGGCACCGCCTGACGCGGTCGCCGCCGCGCCCGGCGGGCCGCCTTGTCCGTGTCCCAGCCCGGGCGCTTCGACATCCCCGGCGAGTACGCCGGGCCAAAGCGCCTGTCGCGCCACCCCACGCGAGTACGCGTGGGCCTACGGGGGCAACCCAACCCCGCATCGCGGGCTTGGGCCTTCGGGGACCTCCTTGTCCCAGCCCGGCACTAACGCCATCTCCGGCGCAGACGCCGGACCAGGGCGCGTGGCTGTGCCGGGCAAGAACTTCCCCCGCGAGTACGCGGGCCAAAGCGCATGTTCCAGCCCGGCGCTTCGACATCCCCGCGAGTACGCCGGGCCAAAGCGCCTGTCGCGCCCGGGCAAGGACCTCCTTGTCCTTGACAAAGCGGACGCGATCGCTAAGATGGTTTGTCGCCATGAAGCGCTTTTTACGCGTGTCCGCTGCGGTCACGCTCTTACTCGCGGCCCTCGCGGCCGCGACGCAGGACATCGTCACACCAACCGATTTTCTCGACCGGGCTTCCAAGAAGTTCAGCGGGATCCGCGACTACCAGGCCGACGTGACGATCACCACCGAAGGCGAGCAGGACTCGATGGTCGGCCGTCTCGCCTACAAGAGCCCGAACAAGATCCGCATCGACTTCTCGAAGCCGCGCGAGCAGGTGCTCGACTCCAACGGCGAGACGCTGCTGGTCTACGTCCCGAAGTATTCCTACGTCCTGGAGCAGAAGCTGCAGAAGCGGAGCGAGGCGAGCCTCGCCCTGATGGCTTCGAGCCGCGAGCTGGCCTACCTCAAGACGCACTACAGCGCGGCGTACGTCGTCGGCCCCGAGCCCGTGCCCCTCGACGACGGCTCGAGGGAGGTGGTGACCAAGCTCAAGTTCCAGAGCCTTGCCGTGGACGGGTTCCGCAGGCTGGAGATCGCCTTCGACAGGAACCTGATGATCCGCAGGGTCACCGGCTCGCTGGGGGCGCGCACGCTCGTGATGGACATCAAGAATGTCCGGCTGAACCAGGGTATCCCCGACGCCCGCTTCGACTACGATCCGCCGGCGAGCGCCAACGTGTACCGCAATTTCCTCTTCGAAACGGAGTAGCCATGGAGTCGCTCGGTGAGATGCTGAAGACGGCCCGCGAAAAGCGGAACATCACCGTCGATCAGATCGCTCGCGACACCAGGATCTCGCGGCGCTACATCGAAGCCCTCGAGCAGGAGGACTTCGCGGCGTTCCCCGGCGAGACCTACCTGATCGGGTTCCTGCGCAACTACGCCGACTACCTCGGTCTGCCGCGCGACGACCTCGTAGCGCTCTACCGCAACATCAAGATCCAGGAGCAGCCGCTGCCCATGGTGGAGCTCCTGGCGAGCCGGCGCACGCCCCCGGTCAGGCTCCTCATCGCGGCCGGGGTCGTCGTCCTCGCCCTCGTCGTCGGGGGCCTCGCATGGCTGGTGAGCTCGCGCGGAAGCGCGTCCACGGGCGCGGCGGTCGAGCCGCCGAAGCCCAGGGGCAGCGAAGAGGTCGTGTTCCAGAGCGACGCGCTCACTCAATGGTTCAACGAGAAGGACTCCATCTCGGTCGTCATGGGCAGCCGGCGCTACCGCATCGAAGTCACCACCGTGAGCGACAACCGCGTCGACTTGACCGTTCCCGGCGGCATGGTGCGACTCAACTACAGCGAGGATCGCTTTATTGACCTCGACCTGGATTCCAAGCCCGACGTGAAGATTGTCTTCAACGATATCGACCTGCTCCAGGCGAAGAAGCGGGTCAACCTCGGCCTGACGCGCCTCGTCGAGGGCGCGGGCGCCGCTGTCGCCAAGGCCGACGCGGGCGCTGCGGCCCAGGCGGGCGGCCAGGCGGCCGGGGCTCCCGCCGCCGGCGCCGCGGCAGGTGCGGGGGCGCCGGCCGCCGCGCCGGCCGCCGCGCCAGCCGCGGTTGCGCAGCCTGCGGTGCCGCCGCCGGTGCCGCCGCCGTCGCCAGCGCCGGCGCTAGCGCCGGTGCCGCCGCCGGCGCCGATCCAGCCCGCGGCCGACAACGCGGACAAGCAGGTGCTTCTCACCGCCGACGCCCCGTCCGTGTTCGCCGTGAGCGCGGATTTCCGGGGGAGCACGCTCTTCCGGTACCTGTCGGACGACACCGCGAGCGACCAGCGCTTCTTCCAGAAGGGCGAGACGTTCGTCCTGGACAACGTCCAGCGCCAGATCCGCCTCTGGATCTCGAACGCCGGCGCGGTCCGGCTGACCGTTCAGGGCCGCGAGGTTCCGCTGGGACGCCCGGGTCAGGTCGTGACCAAGGTCATCCGCTGGGCAAAGCAGGATGCCACGGGCAGGTACCAGCTCGAGGTCGGCTCGGTATTCTGACGGCCATGTTCGGCGCAAGCTGGCTCACCATCAAACGTCGCGGTCCTGACCGGCTGGAGTACTCCGTATCGACGGTCTACCGGATCGGCTTCGCGCTCATCGCGGCGCTGCTGATCGCGGCGCTCGCCTCCGTGGCCGAGCACCTGTTCGATCGATCCAACACGCTCGCCTATGTCCTGCTCGCCGGGAGCCTGGCCGCGGCGCTCTACGACGAACGGTGGCAGTTCTCGCCCGAAGGCGTCGAGTACAGCGTCGGGATCATCGGGCTCGCGCGGCGGCGCCGCTGGACCCTGTCGCAGGCCAGGTGCCTCCGGGTGGTCGAGAGCCGCCAGTCGGCGGGCCGCGCGATGGTTTCGCTGGCGTTCCTGCTCGCGGACGGCAAGCCCTGCCGGATCGACATGGCCAGGGGCGCGGCGGGCGAGCGGCTGCGG
The DNA here is from genome assembly GCA_963734495.1 of uncultured Spirochaetota bacterium. Classification (GTDB taxonomy): domain Bacteria; phylum Spirochaetota; class Spirochaetia; order SZUA-6; family CAVTHK01; genus CAVTHK01. The sequence continues at coordinate 149,555 of CAVTHK010000013.1, read as the reverse complement.
GAGATCGCGAGCGAGCTCTCGCGGGTCAGCGGCATCCCGATAGAAAAATAGCCCGAGCCGCCGTCTCAGGCGCCTCGTCGAGTCTCAGTCCGGCTCGAAGTACTTGAAGCACGCCACCTCGTGCCCGTTCTCCATCGGCTTGAGCCGCGGGATGTGGTCCCGGCACTTGTCCATCCGCACCGGGCACCTGTCGACGAAGTAGCAGCCCGTGCGCTCCCGGTCGGGCGACGGCACGTCGCCGCTCAGGATGATCCGCCGTCGTTTCCGTTCCACCGCGGGATCCGGGATCGGCACCGCCGAGAGGAGCGCCTGCGTGTAGGGGTGCAGGGGCTTGCGGTACAGCTCGGTCGAAGCGGCCGTCTCGACGATCCGCCCGAGGTACATCACGGCGACGCGATGCGAGATGTACTCGATGACGCCGAGGTCGTGCGCGATGAACAGGTAGGCGAGGCCCATCTCCTGCTGCAGGTCGTCGAGCAGGTTCAGGATCTGCGACTGGATCGAAACGTCGAGCGCGCTCACCGGCTCGTCGGCCAGGATCAGCTTGGGCTCGAGCGCCAGGGCGCGGGCGACGCCGATGCGCTGGCGTTGTCCCCCGGAGAACTCGTGCGGGTAGCGGTTGCGGAACAGCCTGTTCAGCCCGACACGCTCCATCAGCAGGTCGACGCGCTCCCTGATCTCGCCTGCGTCCACGGAGAGGAAGCCGCGCCGCGCGTAGATGACGAGCGGCTCGGCGATGATCGCGCCCACGGTCATCCTCGGGTTCAGCGAGGCGTACGGGTCCTGGAAGATCAGCTGCAGGTTCCTGCGGGCCGCGAGCAGGTCCTCGGCCGACATGCGCGCAGAGGTCCCTGCCCTTCGAGCAGCACCTCGCCCGCGGTCGGGCGATGGAGCATGGCGATCGAGCGCGCGGTGGTCGACTTGCCGCAGCCCGATTCCCCCACGAGCCCGAGGGTCTCGCCGGGCGCGATTTCGAAGCTGACGCCGTCGACGGCGCGGATCGAGCCGACCCGCCGCCGGATCAGACAGGCCTTCTTCCACGGGAAATGCTGCTTGAGGTTGCGAACCTGGAGCAGCGGTCTGCGAGCTCACGCCTCATCGCCTCATAGAGCCAGCACCGCACCGAGCGGCCCGCGCCGGACCTGGTCTCCGGCGGGTACTGCCGCCGGCAGCGCTCCATCGCGAACTCGCAGCGCGGGTAGAAGGGGCAGCAATCGGGCATGTCGATCATGTTCGGCGGCTGCCCCTTGATCGAGAAGAGTCTCTGGCGGCCCGACGCGTCCACGCGCGGGATCGACCGCAGGAGCCCCCGGGTGTAGGGGTGCCTGGGGTCGGCGAAGAGGTCGTCGGTGCGGCCCTCCTCGACGATCCGGCCCGCGTACATCACGCAGACCCTGTCGCACATGCCCGGCGACCACGCCGAGGTCGTGGGTGATGAGGATGACCGCGGTGCCCATCTCCGACGACAGCTTCTTGATGAGCTCGAGGATCTGGGCCTGGATCGTGACGTCGAGCGCGGTCGTCGGCTCGTCGGCGATCAGGATCCTCGGGTTGCACGAGAGCGCCATCGCGATCATGACGCGCTGCCGCATGCCGCCGGAGAACTGGTGGGGGTAGCTCGCGATGCGCCTCTCCGCCGCGGGGATGCCGACGCGGCGCAGCATCTCCACGGCCGTCGCGAGCGGCGTCCGGCCTGGTGAGCCCTGGTGCAGGACGATCGTCTCCACGAGCTGGGTCGAGATGCGCAGGAAGGGGTTGAGGGAGGTCATCGGGTCCTGGAAGATCATCGAGATCTGGTTGCCCCGCAGGCGCCGCAGCTCGTCCTCCTTCATCGCGAGCACGTCGCTGCCCGCGGAAGAGCACCTTTCCGCCGCACGATCCTGCCGGGGGGCGAAGGGATCAGCCGCATGACGGACAGGGTCGTGACGGACTTGCCGCAGCCCGACTCCCCGACGATGCCGAGGGTCTCCCCCTTCCGCAAGCGAGAACGAGACGCCGTCGACGGCCTTCACGATCCCGTCGTCGGTGCGGAAATGGGTCGTGAGGTCCTGGACTTCGAGCAGCTCCGACATCCGGCTCCCCGTGCGGCAGCCGTCCACTAGCGGCGCCGCCCGTTTCGTTCTTGCTCTGCGGATCGAAGGCGTCCCGCAGGCCGTCGCCGAGGAAGTTCATCGAGAACAGGAAGATCGTCATGGCGAGCGAAGGGAAGAACAGGAGCCAGGGATAGAGATCCATCCCGTCGATCGCGTCCCCGCACCAGCGTTCCCCACGAGGCGAGCGGCGCCGAGATCCCCAGGCCCAGGAACGAGAGGAAGGCCTCCTGCATGATGAAGCTCGGGACGCGCAGCGTCGAATACACGATGATGATGCCCAGCGTGTTGGGCAGCAGGTGCCGGAGGATGATGCGGGCGGTCCCCGCGCCGATCGAGCGGGCGGCCTCGACGAACTCGCTCGCCTTGAGCGAGATGATCTGGCCGCGCACCACGCGCGCGACGGTGAGCCAGCTCACGAGCGACAGCGCCACGAAGAGGTTGACGATGCTGCGGCCGAAGATCGCCATGAAGATGATGACCAGCAGCATGTACGGCAGCCCGTACATGACGTCGACGAACCGCGTGATGAGGTAGTCGAACGCTGCCGCCGGTGTAGCCGGCGATGGCGCCGACGAGGATGCCGATGAGCACCGAGGTCACCGTGCCCACGAAGCCGACGGCGATCGAGATCTGGCCCCCGTAGATGATGCGCGCCAGCATGTCCCGGCCGTGGTAGTCCGTGCCGAGAGGGTAGCGCCGCTCGTGGACCTTGACGACCTCGCCGTTGATCACGGCGGTCTCCGTGCGGATCTTCTCGCGCAGCGCGGCGAGCTGCGCCCGCTCCTGGTCGTTGAGGCCGCTGCGCCCCTGGCGCCCGGCGACCGCCAGCAGCTGCTTTTCGGTCTTGGCGTAGAGCAGCTCGCCCGCGTTCTTCGTGAGCGACGGCGGAAGGTTCTGGTGGTCGACGATGATCTTGGTGTACGAGTGGATCGGCAGCAGCGGGGCGGCGAGCGCGACGAGGACGTACAGGATCACGATCACGCCGCCGGCCACGGCCATCTTGTTCTTCTTGCAGGCGCCGCCAGGCGTCGCGGCTGAGGCTGACGCCGCGGACCTGCTGGTCGAACTCGTTGGCGATCGTCTTCGGCGCTGTCTTGATCACGCTGCTCGCCTCCCTACTGGTACGAGATCCGCGGGTCGAGCAGCGAATAGGCCACGTCGACGAGGAAGTTCAGGACCACCAGGATCACGGAGTACACGATGACCGTCCCCATGATCAGGGTGTAGTCCCGGTTGAAGGCCGACTGGACGAAGAAGATCCCCAGCCCGGGGACCCTGAAGATCGTCTCGACGACGACGCTGCCGGTGAGCACGCCGGCGAAGGCGGGCCCGAGGTAGCTCACCACCGGGAGCAGCGCGCCCTTGAGCACGTGCCGGAACATGACCGCGCGGGCCGACAGCCCCTTGGCCCTGGCCGTGCGGACGTAGTCGCTGCGCAGCACCTCGAGGATGCTCGCCCGGCTGAGGCGCGCGATGTAGGCGAACTGCGGCAGCGACAGCGTGACCGCCGGCATGATCAGGGTCTTCAGGCCCTGGCGGCCGTTGATCCACCCCGAGGTGGGCAGCCACTTCAGCTTGAGCGCGAACACGTACATGAGAACCGGGCCCGATCACGAACAGGGGCACCGAGATGCCGATGACGGCGACGGCCATCGAGGCGTAGTCGCCGACGGTGTTCTGCCTGGTTGCGGAGACCATCCCGGTTCCGATGCCCGCGGTGATCGACGATCAGCATCGCGACGAGGCCGAGCAGCAGGGAGTTGGGCAGGTTCTGGGCGATGTAGAAGCTCACGTCGTGGTCCGGGTAGACGTAGGACGGACCGAGATCGCCCCGAAGCACGTCGAGCATGTAGCGGCCGTACTGCACGAGCAGGGCTCGTCGAGGTGGTACTTCGCCTCCACGTTCCGCAGGATCTCGGCCGGGAGGGCGCGTTCCGCGTCGAACGGGCCTCCGGGCGCGATGCGCACGATGAAGAAGCCGATGGTGACGATGATCGAGCAGCGTCGGTATCAGGCCCGCGAGCTGGCGGACGATGTACTTCGTCATGGGACGGTCGAGGACGCGCCGCGAGGGGGAGGACCCCCTCGCGGCAGCCTTCATCGTTACTTCTTGTAGATGTACTTGACCGGGTGATAGCCCAGCGTGTTGGTGTACCAGCCGCCCCACTTGTTCCCGTCGATCATTTCCTTGTTGGTGTAGAAGTAGATCGGCATGATGGCCTCGTCCTGGGTGATGAAGAGCTCCTCGGCCTGGCCGTGAGCGCGGCAAAGCGATCCTTGCCGGCCTTCATCGTCGCCGCCTTCTTGATGAGCTCGTCGTACTTCGGGTTGGCGTACTTGGCGTCGTTCTGGCCGCCGCCGGTCACCCACATGTCGAGGAAGGTGTTCGGGATCGAGGTAGTCGCCGATCCAGCCCGCGCGCGCGATGTCGAACTTGCCCTCGCGGCGGGTGTCGAGGTACGTCTTCCATTCCTGGTTGACGAGCTCGACGTTGATGCCGAGGTTCTCCTTCCACTGCTGCTGGATGTACTCGCCGATCTTCTTGTGCGCCTCGAGGGTGTTGTACAGGATGGCGAGCTTGGGGAAGCCCTTGCCGCCGGGGAAGCCGGCGTCGGCGAGCAGCTGCTTGGCCTTCTCGACGCTCTCGGGGTTGCCCTTGATGGCGTCGTAGCCGGCCATCGGAGGAACGATCGACAGCGCCGCGATCTCGCCGCCCTTGGAGACCTTTTCGACGAGCTGCTTGCGGTCGATGGCCATCGAAAGCGCCTTGCGCACGCGTGCGTCCGTGAGCGGCGCCCTCTACGGTGTTGTACACGTAGTAGTAGGAGCCCAGGCGAGGGACGTTGTAGAAATCGGGCCGGCCCTTGACGGCGTCCATCTGGTCGGTGGGAACGTTCGTGAGCCAGTCGATCTCTTTGTTCTCGTACATGCGGAACGCGGTGTTGTTGTCGTCACCGGGCAGGAAGACCACGCGGCCGAGCTTGACGTTCTGGCGGTCCCAGTACTTCGGGTTCGGGACGACGGTCAGCCTGTCCTGCGGTTTCCAGGTCTCGAGCTTGAAGGGGCCGTTGCAGACGAAGTTCTCGGGCTTGATCCAGTCCTTGCCATACTTCTCGATGGCGTGGATCGGAACGACGGCGAAGGAGTAGTGGGCCAGCGCGCCCTGGACGTAGGGGAGCGGCCCGACGAGCGTCATCTGGAACGTGTAGTCGTCGACGGCCTTGATCGCCACGGCTTCGGGTCCCGCCTTTTTCGAGTTGTAGTCGGCGGCCCCCTTGATGAACATGGCGGGGAACCAGGCGTACTGCGCGGCGGTCTCGGGATTGAGCTCGCGCAGCCAGCTCTTGACCACGGTCTGGGCGGTGATGGGGACGCCGTCGCTCCAGGTCGTGTGGCGCAGCTTGAACGTCCAGGTCAGCCCGTCGTCGCTCACGGTCCAGCTCTCGGCGAGCCCGGGGATCCCTTCGCAGGTCTTGGGGTCGTTCGTCAGCAGCCCTTCGAACAAGGCCCCGTAGATCCGGTGCTCGGGAACGCCCGTGATCAGCTGCGGGTCGAGCGACTTGGGCTCGGCGCCGTTCCACACGATGAACTCGGGGGCAGCCGAAGCCTTCTCGCCTTGCGGCCCGGCAAAGAGCCAGCCGCCGGCAAGGCTCAGCGAGAGAAGTAGCAGGCAAAGCCTTTTCATGACTCTCCTCCTTGGAGATACAGATCAGCACCACACTATAGGGCAGGTCGTTCGATTTGCCAAGTTGATTCGCCCGCCCTCGCCCGCCCGACGTGTCAAGGCGCACAGACCGCCGCGGCGGGCGGCCGGGGCGCGGGCCCCGCTTTACCCGACTCTCGATTCGCCATAAGATGCGGGCCGCCATGCAACACCACCGCCCCGAGCCCATCGACGCCATCCCGGCAGACCTGTGCCGGAAGCTCGTCTACCTGTTCACCGATCTCGACGACACCCTGACGGTGAACGGCATGCTGCCGGCCGAGTCCTACGGGATGGTATGGCGTCTTCACGAGGCCGGGGTGCGGGTCGTCGTCGTGACCGGCAGGCCCGCGGGGTGGTGCGATCACCTGGCCCGCATGTGGCCGGTGGACGGCGTGGTGGGCGAGAACGGGGCTTTCTTCTTTGCCTACGACCGGCAGCGGCGCAAGATGGAGCGCCGCTACCTGCTCTCGCCGGCCGAACGCGAAGAGGGCCGAAGGCGGCTCGCGCGCGTGCGCGAGCGGGCCCTGGCCGAGGTGCATGGCTGCGCGGTCGCGGCCGACCAGCCCTACCGGATCGCGGACCTCGCGATCGACTTCTGCGAGGACGTGGAGCCGCTGCCCATGGATGAGGTCAGGCGCATCGCGGAAATCGCCAGAGAAGAAGGTGCCACGGCGAAGATCTCGAGCATCCACGTGAACTGCTGGTATGGGGACTTCGACAAGGTGTCCTGCGCGCGCTTCTACGTCCGCGAGAGGTCCCGGCTCGACTGGACAGAAGCCAGGACCCGGTCGCTGTTCGTGGGCGACTCACCAAACGACGAGCCGATGTTCGAAGGGATGGAATACTCGATCGGGGTGGCCAACCTGACCCGCTACCTGGACGACATGCGGCACCTGCCTCGCTATCTCACCAAGGCGGCCTCCGCCGCGGGCTTCTGCGAGGCCGCCGAAACGATCCTGGCGCGGCGTCTCTGAGGCCGGTCCCGAATCACGCGTCTTCCGACTGCCAGCGGTTCAAATCGATCTCCATTGTGTGAGCGGTGACGACAAAGCCCTCGCGCTCGAGGAGCCCGGAGATCGCGAGCTGCCTTCCCTCGAGACGCATGGTGGCGCGGGCGGCGCCCGCGGCTTCGGATGCGGCGATGAACCCGCGGAAGAGCGATCTGCCGAGCCCCAGGCCTCGGAACTCTTCGGCGACGGCGATCTGAACGAGCTCGACGACCATGTCCTCGGTGATCTCGTCGCGGAGCTTCACGCCCCAGACAAAGCCCGCGAACTCGCCCGAAGGGGCCTCCGCGTGGATGACCACCCCCTCGCTTAGCGGAGGCAGCACCTTCCTGCGCCGCTCGTAGACGGCGGGAAGCCGTGACGGGTCGGCCTGGGGAAACGCCATGGCGAACGCCTCGCGGTCCAGCGCGAGGATGGCCTGCTCATGGCTGCCCGGACCCTCGCGAAGGGCGAAATCGGAAAGGATCAGCTCGTCCGTCGGCTCGTCCGCCGGCAGCTCCAGCCGCGCGAGGCCCTGCACTTCGAGGATCTGGTTGAACCAGTCGTAGACGACCTTCTTCATCTCGCGCTCTTTGAAGCGGTGCCAGACCTTCTCCACCTCCTGGCGGCTCTTGAGCGCGTTCTTGAACTGTCGGAAGACCCCTTTGCCCGCCGAGAGCGCGCCGCGCAGCTCGTCGCGGACTATGGGATTGCGAAGGCCCGCCACAAAGCGCTCCATGAGCTGGAAGCCCTCGTTGGAGCGCCATACGGGCAGCTCGTACCACCGGTTGTCGTTGCCTGAGTCGGTGACCTGGTCGGCCTGGAGGATGTCCCCAGTCTCGAAGTCCAGCAGAAAAGACTCCTCCTGGTTTTCCATCGAATAGATGACCTGGTCGACGAGCTCAGGGGTGAACTCCCAATTCATGGCAGACCGTCCACTTTGTCTGAAAGTTACGTTGCTCCGTCCGCGGGGGTCAAGGCACCCGCGCAGCCCGGCGCACGGCCCTGGCCACCCCCTTGGCCCTCTCCGGCGAGGACGCCGGACCCATGTGCCTTGGCCCTTGGGTGGCGCCTGTACATCTCTGGCGAGTACGCCAGACCAGGGCGCTCGTACGCGCCACCCCCGGGCCCTCTCCGGCGAGTACGCACTCCCGCGAGTACGCGGGACCTTCGGGGACCAGCCCGTGGCTTGCGGCCACGGGCAAGGGCGCCTGGCCCTTGACCTTCCTCGGGTGGCGTCTTATTGTCGACCACAAAACCCCACAGGAGAACTGGATGAGCGTTATTGAGTACGTGGAAGCGAGGGAAATTCTCGATTCGCGCGGGAATCCGACGGTCGAGGTCGACGTTGTCCTGGAGGACGGGTCCGAGGGCCGCGCCGCGGTGCCGTCGGGCGCGTCGACGGGGGAGCACGAGGCGGTGGAGCTGCGCGACGGCGACAAGGGCCGCTACCTCGGCAAGGGCGTGCTCAAGGCCGTCGAGAACGTCAACAACATCATCGCGGCCGAAGTGGTGGGGCTGGACGCCCTCGACCAGGTCGACATCGACCGGACGCTCATCGAGCTCGACGGCACGGACAACAAAGGCAAGCTCGGCGCCAACGCGATCCTCGGCGTTTCCATGGCGTGCGCCCGGGCCGCGGCGGACTTTCTCGGGCTTCCCCTCTACAAATACCTCGGCGCGTTCCATGCCTGCACGCTGCCCGTTCCCATGTGCAACATCCTCAACGGCGGCGCGCACGCCGACAACTCCGTGGATTTCCAGGAGTTCATGGTGATGCCGGTCGGGGCGGAGAGCTTCCGCGAAGGCCTGCGCATGGTGGCCGAGATCTTCCACAACCTGAGGGCCGTCCTGAAGGGCAAGGGGTACAACACCGGAGTCGGCGACGAGGGCGGCTTCGCCCCCAACCTCAAGAGCAACGAGGAGGCGATCCAGGTCATCCTCCAGGCCGCCGACAAAGCCGGGTACAAGGCGAACGACGACTTCATGATCGCCCTCGACCCGGCTGCCTCCGAGTTCTACGACGAGTCCAAGAAGCGCTACGTCTTCAAGAAGTCCGACAAGCGTGAGCTGACCTCCGCGGAGATGGCGGACTTCTACGCCGACTGGACCAAGAGGTATCCCATCATCTCGATCGAAGACGGCATGGCCCAGGACGACTGGGAGGGCTGGAAGCAGCTCACCGACAAGATCGGCAAGCGCGTGCAGATCGTCGGCGACGACCTGTTCGTGACCAACACGCGCCGGCTCGAGGACGGCATCAAGAAGGGTGTCGCCAACTCGATCCTCATCAAGGTGAACCAGATCGGGACCCTGAGCGAGACCTACGAGGCCGTGGAGATGGCCAAGAGGGCTTCGTACACGGCGGTCGTCTCACACCGCAGCGGCGAGACGGAGGATTCCTTTATCGCGGACCTCGTCGTCGGGCTGGAGACCGGGCAGATCAAGACGGGATCCATGTCGCGCTCCGACCGGCTGGCCAAGTACAACCAGCTCCTGCGGATCGAGGAGATGCTCGAAGGCACGGCGATCTACCCCGGGATGAAGGCCTTCTACTCGATCAGGCGCTGAGCGCATCCGGTCACAGGGAACACGAGGGCCGGCGGCAGCCGGCCCTTTTCGTTTGCGGCGCCTCCGAGGCAGCGCCCGCTTTCACCATTCGACGTCGAAGCCGCGGTAGGTGCCCTGCGCCGGCACATAGCGGTGGTCGACCGCGGTCACTCGGGCCCCCGTGGGGCCCCGGTTCAGCCAGGTGAGCATCCGGGAGAGCGCATCGGGCGGACCCTCGGCCAGCACTTCGACGCTGCCATCGGGCATGTTCCTGACGTAGCCGGAGAGGCGCAGCGCGCGCGCCGTGGCTGATGGCCGCGTAGCGGAACCCCACCCCCTGAACGATGCCGTGGACACGCGCGTACAGGCCGCGGGTTTCAGCCGCCACGCGCCTTTTTCTCCGTCAGCCTCTGTTCGATCAGCTTGACGAGATCGCCATAGTCGTAGGGCTTGTAGATGACGGGGTAGGGGAGAAGGCGGTCCGACTTGAGGAACCCGCTCGTGAGGATGACTTCCTGCGGCCCGCAGAATCGCTCGAGAAACCGGAGCCAGTAGTCGCCTCCGAGGAGCTCCATCCGGTAGTCCGTGACGATCACGTCGATATTGTTGTCGAGCAGCTGCTTGATGGCGCCCACCCCTTCGGAAGCCACCAGCACCTGATAGCCCTTTTTCCGCAGGTAGTCCCGCAGGCTGAGCCTGATCCCGTCTTCGTCTTCGACGATCAAGACCGTGGCGCCGGCCATCTTCGCACCTACGCCCTTGCCGCCGCGAGCTCCCGGACCCTGGCCGCGAGCTCCTCGAGGTCGAGCGGCTTCGCGAGGAACGAATCCGCACCTTCCTTCAATATGGCCGCCTCTGTGTCCGGGTCCGAGAGACCCGAGATGGCCACGACGATGGGATTCCCGAGCGTCGGATCGCTCTTCATGGTCTGGCAGAGGCGGTGGCCGTTGACGCCCGGAAGGTTGATGTCGAGGATGACCACTCCGGGCTTGCTTTCCGCCAGCAGCTTCCCGGCCTCGAACCCGTCGAACGCCTGGCAGACGTCGTAATCCGGCATCGAGCGGGCGAGGAACTTCCTCAGCAGGTTGTTCAGCTCGGCGTCGTCGTCCACGATGAGCAGCCTCCTCGCCCGCCGCTCGTCGTTGACGATGTCCTCCACTTCCGACGGGATTCTCATGCCGCGTTCGACGAGGAACCTGTAGAGATCATCGGAGTATACGCGGTACTGGCCGCCGGGAGTCGTGAACGCCTTGAGGTATCCGCTCTTGATCCAGTTGATTGCCGTCTGGTTGACGACGCCGCAGATGTTCGCTACTTCAAGAGCCGAGAAGATGCGGACCTTCCTGTTATCCTTCCCCATTAATCGTCCACTCCACCCCCGCCCGTTTCTCTATATAGCATATAATGGCAAATATATCCAGAAGGTCAATGAACGATTTCAGTAGAGCGATCGACGATTACCGGTATCTCAGGGAGCGGATTTACCCGGAACAAGCCGCCCTCAAGATCGTCGGCGACCGCTACCGGCTGACCGCCAGACAGCGTAACTTGTTGTTCCGAGGGGTTTTGCCGGAGCCTGTCGCGCGGGCGAGGCGGGCCAAGATCGTCTCGTTCGACTCGGTAGCCGGCCTCGCAATCGGTGTGGACTGGTACAACGTATTGATCATAGTGGAAAGTTATTTGAAGGGAGTCCCGGTCTTTCTCGCAGACGACGGGGTGATCCGGGACGCGGCGGGGGTACACGGAAGCTACCGCACGGGCCCCGCTACCGAGCGCGCGATCTCCGTCGTTCTGGACGCGCTCCGCTGCGCTGCACCCGGAAGGGTCGATCTCTACGTGGACGCGCCGGTGGCCTTTTCCGGAGACATGGCCGCGGGGCTCCGGCTCAGGCTGCAGGGATTCCCGGTTGCCGCCGGCGTGGAAGTCGCAGAGTCGCCCGACTACTTTCTCAAGAGCTACGGCGGGATAGTGGCCTCGGCAGATTCGGTGATCCTCGACGCCGCGGCCGGCGTCGTCGATCTCGCGCGGCATTCGCTGCACAGGGCGTTCGGGTTCGAGCCGCCCGGCATTTCGGCGTTTGCCGATTCCGACCCGTGACAGGCGGTCAGGGCTCGATGGGCTCCGCGCCTGAGAGGTGCTTGCGGATCAGGCTGCCTGGAAAGCCGAGGGCGCTCAGCCTCGCGGCGAGCCTTCGCCCTCCCGTCGGCGTCCCGTCCACGCCCGGCGCGACCGCCGCGGTCGGTGGAGCCTGCTTTGGAAGCCCGGCGGAGCGCCCGGAGGAACGCTTCCTCCTCGACGGCGTCGGTGACGATGCGCGCGACGACGCCCTCGGCGGTCTCTCGCGGCACGCCCCGCTCCCGCAGGTCCGCGACGAGCGCCGGGCGGCCCTGCGGGTGCCGGTCGAGGCGAAGCAGCACCCACTCCTCGGCGAACCGGCCGTCGTCGAGGTAGCCCATCTCTTCCGCACGCTGGAGCGCGGCAAGGATCGCCTCCTCGCCGTGCCCGCGCCGCAGCAGCTTGAGCCGGAGGCCCGCCCGCGAGTGAGGCGCGCGGGCGAGCAGGGCGAGCGCGCTCCTCACCGCGGCGCGCGTCTCGGACAGGCGCTCGAGACGCGAGCGGACCTGCTCGCTCACCTCCAGTCCGGGGTAGACGGCCTCGGTGAGCTGAACTTCCTTGAGAATAAAAAAAGAGGAGCCGTCGGAGAGGATCACGCAGACCCTCCCTCGTCCGGCTCCGCTGTCTTTGACTGTCTCTACGACGGGATTACCGCTTGGAGAACTGGAACCTGCGCCTTGCACCGGCCTGGCCGTACTTCTTGCGCTCAACCATGCGCGCGTCCCGCGTCAGGTAGCCGTTGGCCCGCAGGGCCGCCCGGTTGGCGACGTCCGCCTTGAGCAGCGCCCTCGAGACCCCGTGCCGGCAAGCCTCCGCCTGCCCCCTGATGCCTCCGCCGGACACGTTGACGTGGATGTCGTACCGGGTGAGGTTGTCGGTGACCGCGAGCGGCGCCTGTACGATCGAATCCAGGCCGCCGACGAAGTAGTCGGTGAGCTTGCGTCCGTTGACCTTGACCCGGCCCGTGCCCTCGCGCAGAAAGACCCGCGCCACCGCCGTCTTCCTGCGTCCGGTCCCCTGCGCCAGAATCGTCTTCGCCAAAACTGAACTCCTTGACTCCTGCACGGCGGTCCGTGCGTTCTCGCGGCGCTCTACGCCGCCGCCCCTAGAACTCCAGCTTTTCGGGCTTCTGGGCCTCGTGAGGGTGGCTCGGCCCTGCGTAAACCTTCACGTTGCCAAAGAGCCTCCGGCCGAGCGGTCCCTTGGGCAGCATCCCCTTGATCGCGTGCTCGAGCGGGAACGTCGGCTTGCGGTTGATGACCTTGCCGAAGGTCTCGGTCGTGAGCCCGCCGGGGTAGCCGGAATACCGGTGGTACAGCTTGTCCGTCTTCTTGCGGCCCGTCACCACCACCTTGCCTGCGTTGACGACGATCACCGAGTCACCCGTATCCATGTGCGGGCTGTAAGTGGGCTTTGTCTTGCCGCGCAGGATGTCCGCGACACGGACGGCAAGCCGGCCGAGGCGCTTCCCTTCGGCGTCGATGAGATACCACTTGTGCTCGATGTCCTTGGGGTTGGGGAAAATAGTCTTCATTTGGTTCAACCGGGTTCAGAAGCCGCGCCATTCAGCCATAACGCGGGAGGCTTGTCAAGCCGGCCGCGTCGGCGCGTGTCAGGTAGCCTTCTGCTCTGCCTTCTCCTTGTCCTCTTTTTCTTCTTTCTTGGCCTCGATCTTGTCCTTGATGTCGGCGATTCCAATAAAGAAGGAGACCAAACCAATCAGGAAAGCCATGATCGGGGCGGCGCCTTTGAGAAATTGAACAACTTCGCGGGACCAATTGAGAAAGCCCGGAGAGTCAACCGGCAGCACGGCATAGACGCCAAAAAGGACGAGCAGGACTCCGACCAGAAGTGCCACCATTTCCTTTCTCCTTGTGCCATTGCTGGATACAAGACGCAAAGATAATGATTCTGCGTCTTGTGTCAAGTGACATGGATGTCACGGGGGTGGCGCAGCCATGGATGGCGTAGGCGCCACCCAAGTGACAGGATGGCGCGGGCCCGCGGGCGACATGGATGTCGAGGCCCGCGGGCAAGCGCCACGGATGGCGCGGGCGCCGCCCACGTGACGCGCCATTCGCCGCAGTCTGCCGGCCCGGGGCCCGGGGCCGGTCGCGGTCAGCGCACTCGCCGCCGGGCCACGGCCACGACGAACGCCGCGGAGTACAGCAGCGTCGGGACGTTGTCGAGCACGAGCCGCGCCAGCTGTCCCGCGGGGACTCCGAAGACGGGCAGCTCCTCCCAGCCGAAGAGGCCGAGCCTGGCGAGCGTGTCGAAGATGATGCCGGCGTAGGAGAGCAGCACCCCTGTCACGACGAGGATCCACGCGACGTCGCGCGTCTTCGCCCACAGGAGGATTGCGCAGAAAGTGCCTATTGCGCCCACGCAGACACGGATCAGGATCGAGAGCTCTGGCAACTGCATCACGTTTTCTCTCCGAAGAGCCGCATCAGGAGCGCCAGCTCGCCGGCCGATGCCTCGCCGGGAAGCACGGCCGGGCCGGGATACTCCGGAGGCAGCAGGACTCCCGCGTCCAGGAATCGCCTGAAGACCCCCGCGTAGCGATCGGCGGAGAAACGGGGCGTCACGTAGATACCCCGCTGCACCCACCCCTCGCAACCCTCGAGAAGATCGTCGCGGTACCACTCCGGCTGCACCCGCCGGTCCAGGTCGTGAAAGGCCCTCAAGGCCGCCGCGGCGACGGCGGGGGCGATCCATGCCGGCTTCGCCTCCGGGGCGCTCGCGCGGAACAGGACGGGGCAGGGCGCCTCGCCCAGCCGGAAGGGCAGGACCGGAAGCACGACCTCCGCTCCCTTCATGGCGTCCTCGCGCATCGCCTCGGGCAGGAAGGGCCTGTCGAGCACAACGCGGCCCCGCTCTCCGAGCGCGGGATCGCGGATTTCGACCTGCGACGGCTCACATTTCAAGTATCGGGCGGCGAACCCCACCGCCTCAGCGTCGCTCGCCGCGACGAGAACGCCGGCGAAGCCGGGGTAGGCCCTGCCGAGGGCCCTGGCGAGGCGGGCAGGGTAAGCCGACGGCATGGCGAAGAGGCCGCCCTTTGAGACGACGGCCTTGACCTCGTTGTCGACGCCGTAAGGACGATGACCGAGGACGGCGCTCCCGTGGTTGACGAAGAGGTCCAGGTACCTGCGGCCGCGCCGGTCGTAGAGCCGGAAGCCGCGGGCGCGGCTGATCGGCGGCACGAGGTCGCGGAGGGCGTCGCCTTCAGACCTGGTCTTCACTGATGCGCTCCAGCTTCGTGTACTGCAGGATGAACCGGGTCGACCTCCCGGACGAGAACTGCACCTGGACGAGCGTATCTTCTCCCGACCGCCATTTTCGCACGATCGTGCCCGGCCCGTATTCATCGTGGTAGACGGCGCAGCCCGGCGGGAACTGCGGGTAGTCGTCGTCGGCGGCCGGGCGATGGCCGCGGACGGAGCGGACGGCCGCGGCCGCGGCGGCGGGCGCCGGCACGACGGTGACGAGCTGCCTGGGGATCTCGCCGAGAAAACGCGAAGGCGGCCGCTCCTTCCACGCCCCGAAGACGCGGCGGCGGACGCACGTCGTCATGTGCACCTGGGCGCGCGCCCGCGTGAGCGCCACGTAGAAGAGCCGCCTCTCCTCTTCCATGTCGTCGGCATCGTCGTCGTCGCGGCGGTAGGGGAAGAGCCCTTCTTCGAGGCCCGTGATAAAGACGCGCTCGAACTCGAGCCCTTTCGTGTTGTGGGCGGTGATGAGGGTGACGGCTTCCGTGCCGCCCTCGGCCTGGTCGGCGGCGGTGTCGAGGCTCACGCGCTCGAGGAACTGGACCAGGCCTTCCTCTCCCGCCGGGTAAGGCAGGCAGGCGTTCACGAGCTCCTCGAGGTTCGACGCGCGGCCGCGGAAGTCCGCGCCGTCTTTTTCCGTGTAGAACGCGAGCAGACCCGAGTCCTTCACGGCGGCCGCGGCCAGCTCGGCGAGGGGCAGAGTCGCCATGCGGTCCCGAAGCGCTTCGTAGACCGCGACGAACGCGTCGACTCCTTTCTGCGCCGCCCCGCGCAGACGTGATCCGCGGCAGCGTTCGATCAGGTCGCCGCCGGGCGCGGCGAGGATCTTTGCGACGCTCACCTCGCCTATGCCGCGGGGCGGGCGATTGATGACGCGCGCGAAAGCGACCTCATCGCGCGGGTTCAGCAGCAGATCGAGGTAAGCGAGCGCGTCTTTGACCTCCGCGCGCTCCCAGAAGCGCACGCTGCCCACGATCCGGTAGGGGATGCCCAGGTTGCCGAACGTCGTCTCCAAGGCCCGCGACTGGTAGTTGTTTCTGTAGAGAATGGCGCTCGACGAAAGCTCCCCGTCCGAGAGCAGCCTCGCGCAGTAGCGCGCCTCCTCGTCCTCGTCCGCCAGCAGCGCGAGGGTGAGGGGCGCCCCGCCGGAGTTCTCGGTCCACAGGCTCTTCCCCAGTCTCCTGCGGTTGTTCTCGACGACCCGCGTCGCCGCTTCCACGATGGCGCCCGTGGAGCGGTAGTTCTGCTCCAGGCGGATGATCTCGGTGCCCGGGAACGCCTGCGGAAAGTCGAGGATGTTCTCCACCTCCGCGCCCCGGAAGCCGTAGATCGACTGGTCCTCGTCGCCGACCACGCAGAGGTAGTTGCCTTCGCGGTACAGCTCCTTGAGCAGCAGGAACTGCGCGCGATTGGAATCCTGGTACTCGTCGACGAGGATGACGCGGAAACGGTCGCGTATCCTTTCGGCCACCTCGGGCTCGGAGCGCAGCAGCCTGACCGGCCGCATGATCAGGTCGCCGAAGTCGACGCATCCGGTCTCGTCGAGCCTCCGCTGGTACCGGGCGTAGAGGTCGGGGAATCGCGGGTCGGACGAGACCCCGCCGAGGACGTCGTCCGGCCCGAGGCACTTGTCCTTGGCCCTCGAGATCGCCGAGAGGGTCGACTTGAGGTCGGGGCGCTTGTCCGCATCGCCGGCCACGGACCTGAGGAGCGAGAGCTGGTCCTCGTCGTCGTAGATGGAGAACCGGTCGGGCAGTCCGACGAGGTGGCTGCTGCGGCGCAGGAGCCAGGCGCCGAAGGAGTGGAACGTGCGGATCATCACGGCCTCGGCGTCGGGGGCGAGGCCGAGCACGCGCTCGCGCATCTCGGCCGCCGCCTTGTTGGTAAAGGTCACCGCGAGGATGGATCGCGGATCCTGGCCGCAGGCGTTCACGAGATAGGCGATCTTGGTGGTGATGACGCGCGTCTTGCCTGACCCGGCGCCGGCGAGTATCAGCAGGGGCCGGCCTGCGTGCAGGACCGCGCGCCGCTGCTCCGCGTTCAGCCGCTCGAGCTCTCTCAAGGCGCGGCCAGTATAGCAGCAGACCACCGGAATGTCAGAACAAATTGAAGATTCTCGCCGGCGTCCCGCCGCGGAAGCGCCCGCGCCGGGGTGAGGTCTCGAGTCGCCTTCAGGCCGCGACCATCGCGGTGAAATAGCGGTGAATGCGCAGGTCGTCAGTGAGCTCCGGGTGGAAGGTCCCGGCCAGCATGTTGCGCTCGCGGACCAGCACCGGCCGATCCTCGAAGCGCGCCAGGACTTCGACGCCGGGTCCGACGGCCTCGATGATGGGCGCCCGGATGAAAACCCCGCGCAGCGGTTCCGACCCGAGCGAAGGGGCCATGAGGTCCGCCTCGAAGCTGTCCACCTGCCTGCCGTAGGCGTTGCGCGCCACGGTGATGTCCATGACGCCGATCCGCAGCTGGCTGCTTTCGACGATCGCCCGCGCCAGCAGAATGGCGCCGGCGCACGTGCCGTAGACCGGCATGCCGTCGCCGATGCGCCGCACGAGCAGCGGCAGGAGCCCCATGCGGTCCATGAGCTTGCCGATCGTGGTGCTCTCGCCTCCCGGGATCAAGAGGCCGTCGCAGCCGGACACCTCGTCGGCCGTGCGCACGATACGCGCGGACGCGCCGCAGCGGCGCAGATGTTCCAGATGGAGCGCAAAGTCACCCTGAAGGGCGAGGACGCCGATGGTCACCGACGGTTTCGCGTTGGTTACCAGCCTCGGAGAGCGAGCATCTGCTTCTCATCCAGCTGGCGCACGTCGATTCCGGGCATCGGCTCGCCGAGGCCGCGCGAGATCTCGGCGAGGACCTCGGGCTTGTCGTAGTTGGTGGTCGCTTCGACGATCGACCTTGGCGCGGCGCATCGGGTCCTCGCTCTTGAAGATGCCGGAGCCGACGAACACCGACTCCGCGCCGAGCTGCATCATCAGCGAGGCGTCCGCGGGCGTCGCGATCCCGCCGGCGGAGAAGTTGGGCACCGGCAGCTTCCCGGTCCGCGCGACCTCGACGACGATCTCGTAGGGCGCCCCGAGGTTCTTGGCCTCGGTCATGAGCTGCTCCTCCGAGAGGGCCTTGAGCCTGCGGATCGCGGTCATGACCGTCCGCATGTGACGAACGGCTTCGACGACGTTGCCCGAGCCGGCTTCGCCCTTGGTCCGGATCATGGCCGCCCCTTCGCCGATGCGGCGGAGCGCTTCGCCGAGGTCGCGGCAGCCGCAGACGAAGGGAACTTTGAACAGGTGCTTGTTGACGTGGTACTCCTCGTCGGCCGGCGTGAGAACCTCGCTTTCGTCGATGTAGTCCACCTTGAGGGCCTCGAGGATCTGCGCCTCGGCGAAATGGCCGATGCGGCACTTGGCCATCACCGGGATCGTGACCGTGTCCTGGATTTCCTTGATCTTGTCGGGATCCGCCATGCGGGCGACTCCGCCCTGCACGCGGATGTCGGCGGGAACCCGCTCGAGCGCCATGACCGCGGCCGCTCCCGCCTCCTCGGCGATGCGCGCCTGGTCGGCATTGGTCACGTCCATGATCACGCCGCCCTTGAGCATCTCGGCTAATCCGACTTTGTTGCGCCAGGTCGACGTCTGTCGCGCTGACCATAGGAGATCGCTCATCGATGCCTCCGATAATGACCTAGTATAGCAAATGGGCGCCGGCAACATCAATCGCCGCCCGCCGCGGCAGCCGCCAGCCGGCGGCGGCGTCGACGCTCGGCGCGGGCGGCGTGAGCGGCGCGGCGTCGATCAAAGACCCGGCACGTAGAGGTCGACGGCCACGATCGAGGGCACGCCGGGGGAGGCCACGAACTCGTTCGAGAGGCCCTCGTAGTCCACCCGACCGGACTGCGTCCAGTTCCACAGCTGCAGGGCGAGGCGGCAGCGGACGCCCGCGGGAATGCCGTCGATCGCGAAGTCTCCCGAGGCCGCGCCGACTGCCAGCTGCACTTCCCAGTAGGAGTGGCCGTCGAGCGTGATCGGCTTCCCGGAGGCGGTGACGTGAATCGTGCTGCCGGGCCCCGGGGTCGTCGTCGCCTTCCCTGTCGCGTCCTTGTAGCTGGCCGAGACACCGTCCGCACGGTAAAGGTAGGCCCTCATCGTGTACCCGCTGGGGTTGGAGATCACCGAGAGGGGGATGCTCGTCATGACCGCCAGCGCCCCGTCCGCGCGGGGCGAAGTCCAATAGCAGCCGCCCAGCGCGAGCGCCAGCGCCGCGGCGACGACACCTGCTCTCGTTCCCATCCCGGGCCTCCTCACTGCCTGATCCGCTCGATCGTGACGGCGCCCACAAGATAAGTATGACTCGCTGAATAGGATTTTCAGGTGAAGGCGGATGCCCGCCGGCCGTGCCCGCGGCGGCGCGGGCGGCGTGGGACGGGAGCGTGCGGCCGCTACCCCTTGACGGCGCCCGAGGTGAGGCCCGCGACAAAGTGCTTCATCCCGGAGCCGAGGAGAGCGATCAGGGGAACCGACGCGATCACGTAGCCGGCGAACAGCGGGCCCCAGGCGGCCATGCCGGCGTAACGCTCCTGGAACGTCACCAGCCCGAGCGTGACCGTCCAGCGGCGCTGAGTCGACAGCGTGATCAGCGGCCAGATGTAGTCGTTCCAGCAGGTGAGCGCCGTCATCACGGCCACGGTAAAGAGGATCGGGCGCGAGAGGGGCAGCACCATGTGGTAAAGCCCCTGAAGCTCGCCCGCCCCGTCTATCTGGACCGCGTCGACCAGGTCGTCGGGGATGGTCGCGAAAAAGCTGCGGAAGACAAAGATGCCCAGCGCCTGGGAGCCGCTCACGTAGACCAGCACGAGGGCGATCTGCCGGTCGAGCAGATCGAGGTTCCGCAGGGTGACGAACACCGGCAGCATCGTGAGAATGTCGGGAATCATGAGCACCGTCAGGATCGCGACGAACAGCGCGCCGCTGCCGGGGAACCGCCAGCGCGCGAACGCGTAGCCGGCGAGCGAGGCGATCACGACGACGGCGAGCACCGAGGCCGCGGTGACCAGCACGCTGTTGGCCACGTATCGTCCGATCGCCGACCAGGCCTCGGCAAAGTTGCCCCACTGCAGCGGCAGCGTGGGAACGAAATAGCTGTGGTAGAACTGGTCGTTCGCCTTGACCGAGGTGACGAGCATAAAGGCGAACGGGGTGAGGCTCGCCAGGGCGAGCGCGGCGAGCACCGCGTGCGCGAGCGCGGCCGAAGCGGCGCGGCGCCTCATCCGGCGGCCCCGATCGCGCGGTTGTTGAGCCACGTGATCGCCACGAGGAACACGGTCATCACCACCCCGATCGCGCTCGCATAGCCGAACCGGTCGTAGTAGAACGCGCTCTGGTAGAGGTAGAGGCCCGGCACCAGGGACGCGTCGGACGGGCCGCCGTTGGTGAGGATCATCACCGGGACGTAGCTCTTGAGCGTGTTGATGATCGTGAGCATGACGATGAGTCGGATCGGGCCCGCGATGAGCGGCAGCTCGATCCTGGAGAGGCGCGGCGCAAGGCCCACGCCGTCGACGGCGAGGGCGTCGAAGATCTCGGCCGGGATCGCCTGGAGCCCGGCCAGGTAGATCAGCAGCGCGAACCCCGCGAGCCCCAGCCCGGTGACCCAGGGGAACCCGATCGCGATCACGGCGTAGAGCGCGGTGCCGAACTCCCCCAGCCACACGTGCCGCCAGCCCGCCAGCCCTGCGGCTTCGAGGAGGCGGTTGAGGAGCCCGTCGTGCGGGTGGTAGATGAACTTCCACACCAGCAGCACGACCATCAGCGGCACGACCATCGGGATCGTGAACAGCGCCCGGTACGCGCCGGCTGCGCCTCGCGACCGCATGTGGAAGAGCAGCAGCGCCGCGATCATCGGGAACGCGAGGTTCAGGGCGACTCGCGCGGCGATGAACTGCGCGATGTTGACCGCCGACGCGCGCGCGTGCGCGTCGGCGGCGAGCTGCCGGTAGTTGTCGAGGCCGGCAAAGCGGCCCGCCCGGAACCCGTCCCAGTCGTAGAACGAATGGTAAAGCGCCGACGCGACGGGCCAGGCAAAGAACAGGGCGAGCATTACGAAGGCCGGAGCCGTGAAGAGGAAGAACAGCGAGAACCCGCGCGAGCCCGGACGGACCTCGCGCGGGGTCATCGCGTCCCCATCGCCGCCCGGATCGCGGCCCGGCTCACGGCCGGCGGATGTCCGTCCACCCGTTCTCCTGGATCATGGCCTTCGCCGTATCCAGCAGGAGCTTCTCGATGTCGTCGCCCGCCTTCTCCAGGCTGATCCGGTCCGTGAGGTACTGCTCGAGGGTCTTCACGAACTGGTCCGAGTACTGGCGCGTCAGGCCGCGATAGAAGCTCTCGATGCGGAACACTCCGCGCTGCAGCGTCTGGAGGAACGGCTGGATGTCGGGGTCCATGGCCCCCATGTCCCTCACGCCGGGAGCGTAGGCGCCGAGGTCGTCGTTGAGGGGAGAGATGTTCTGCGGCGCCGTGAGGAACATGAGAAAGTCCACCGTCGCGTCGGTCGTGCCCCTGGTCCTCGTGTCGGCGGAGACAAAGAAGTGCCCGCCTCCCGTGAACCCCCCGATCGCTGGCGCTCCGAGGCCCGCGGCGTACGGCGAGCTCTCCTTTGTGATCGTGGGAAAGCCGAACGTGCCGTAGTCGAACTTCCTCAGGCTGTCGCTCTTGATCGGCTTGACCTTGGACGAGGAGTGCCAGAACATCGCGTCCTTGCCCGTGACGAACTGCCGGTAGGCGTCGTCGACGTTCATAGCGAGCCAGCCCGGGTCCCAGTAGTCCGCCCATTGGCGGAGCAGCCGCAGCTGCTCGAGCCACTGCGCGTCCTTCGCGTTGTAGTCGCCGCGCACGATCGCGGCGACCAGCTCCTTCTGGCTGATCCCGGACCCTTCGATCATGTTGCGCTCGGGCTTGGAGCCGCCCTTGATAGCCGCGAGCCTCGAGTCGAGCAGCATGTCCTGGATCGAGCGCAGCGCCCAGTTCGCCTGGTACGGGTTCCCCGCCATGTGGAAGGCGAAGGGGATGGTGCCCGCCGCCTTGATCTTCTTCTGAATTTCGATGAACTGCGCCCACGTCTCGGGCACCGATACGCCGACCTTCTTGAAGATGTCCTTGTTGTAGAAGATCGCCGTGCCCGTGAGGGTCGTCGGCAGCACGTACACGGCGTTGTCGGGCGCGGTCCCCGTCGAGATCACGCCGGGCAGGAAGATGTCGCGCCACGCCTTGTTGCCCGTGACGTAGGGGTTGGGCTTGTCCAGGTACGGACGAAGGTCGACGTACCAGCCTTTCTGGTAGTGGCGGTTGACTTCGCTGAAGAGCTGGACCCCGAGGTCCGGCGCCTTGTTCGCGCGGAACTGCGTGACGACCCACGTCTCGTACGCGTCGCCGGCAGGGATCTCCGGCAGCACCTCGAAGGTCACCTCGGGGTGCCTGGCGCGGTAGTCGGCGATCAGCTTGTTCACGTACTGCGGCGGGTCCCAGCGGTCCGACTGGGTCCGAGCGCGGGGGGTGTACTCCCCGACGTATATCCTCAGGGTCACCTGGCCGGCCCGGGCCTTTTCCGCCTGCCCGCCGCCCCAGGCGAGCGCAGCCGCGAGTGCCAGGATTGCGCTGCACGCCATCGCCCTGCTCACGGGTCTCCTCCTCATCGGCTGCCCCGGCTGCGGCCCTGGTCCGCCAAGGCCGCAGCCGGGGCGCCGCGCCCCAAGATAACACGGGGCTCCTGACAAACGCCATCAGGGAATGGCCGGAAGCGAGGAGAATACTGCCAGTCCTCGCGCTGCGCGCGGACTGCTCGCGGGATGCCGGCGGATTACGCCGGATTGCCCAACACGGCGGCCGGAACCTATAATAAGCCCGGCATGGTGAGCCGCGCCGATCTGGAGTCGAACCTCGGCATCGTACGCGACCGTATCGCCGTGGCGGCGGCGCGCGCGGGCCGGAGCCCGGACTCAGTGACCGTCATGGCCGTGACCAAGGGCCACCCCGCCGGAACGGTGCGTCTCGCCGTCGAGAGCGGCCTGCGCGTCATCGGCGAGAACCGAGTCCAGGAAGCGGAATCCAAGGCGGGCGAGGCGCCCGACGGCTGCGAGCTTCATCTTATCGGGCACCTCCAGCGCAACAAGGCGCGAAAGGCCGCGGCGCTGTTCGCGTGCGTGCAGTCCATCGACGGAATGGAAACGGCGGCCGCGTTGAGCCGCGCCGCGGTCGCCGCCGCGAGGACTCTCGACGTGCTCCTGGAGAAGAACACGTCGGGCGCGCAGACCCAGTCGGGGTACAGGGACGCCGGGCGGCTGCTCGAGGACCTCGGCGCCATCGGCGCTCTCCCAGGCCTGCGCGTGCGCGGCCTCATGACGATAGCGCCGCTCACGAGCGAGGAGGCGAGGCTGCGGGCGGCGTTTGCGGAGCTGCGGGAGCTCTTCGAGCGCGCGCGGGGCATCCTCCCCGGGCTCGATATCCTGTCGATGGGCATGAGCAGCGACTACGAGCCGGCCGTGGAAGAAGGTGCGACGATGGTGAGGCTGGGGACCGCGTTGTTCGGAGCAAGGATCGATGCGTAGGGCGCAGCCGCTCGCTCTTGCGGCCCTCGCGGCGGCCGTTCTCGTCTCGCCGCTGCAGGGCCAGCAGAGCTCGACGCCGCCGGCCGTCTTCGACTCCTCCCGCGGCGACGACGCCGCGACGCCCTCGACTCCCGCCGCGCCCGCCGCGCCGGCGCAGAATCCGACCGAGCCGCAGCCGCTGCCGTACGCGCCCGACGAGTTCCCGCAGTGGCTTCACGACCTGAGGAGAGGCGAGATCATCACGATCGGCGCCTTCCCCATCGTCTATCTCTTTACGCAGCTCGGCTACAACATCTACCGCTACAGCGTCCACGGGGGGGACTCGCAGTACGCGCCCCTGGGCAATCCCAACCAGGTCCCCTATTCCACCAGCGAGACGATCGGGGTCCTGCTGGGCGCGGCTTCGCTGTCGGTCGTCGTCGCGACGGCCGACTACCTGATCGGCCGTGCGAGGGCCAGGAAGGCGGAGCGCGGGGCCCACGGTGGAAAGCCTTAGGATTTCGGTCGAGGAGGATGCGGCCGAGGGCTGCCGTCTCGACCGGTACATCGTCGATCACCTCGACCTGCTCACCCGCAGCCAGCTCAAGGCCCGCGCCGTGACGATCGCCGTGAACGGCCGGTCCGGCAAGCTCAGCAGCCGCGTGCGCCCGGGCGACCTCCTCGAGATCGCGTACGACCTGCCGGAGGAGCCGGCGCTGGAGCCGGAGCCGATGGACCTGGACGTGCTCTACGAGGACGACGACGCCGTCGTGGTGAACAAGGCGCAGGGGGTCGTCGTGCATCCCGGCTGCGGCCACTATCGCGGGACTCTCGTGGCCGGGCTGCTCCATCGCTGCGGGACGCTCGTCGGCGGCGAGCCGTTCCGGCCGGGCATCGTGCACCGGCTCGACAAGGACACCTCGGGCGTGCTCATCGTGGCGAAGAGCGCGGCCGTGCACCAGATGCTCGCGGAGCAGTTCCGCCTGCGCACGACCCGCAAGGTCTACTACGCGCTGGTGCAGGGGAGACCGCCGCGATCACGGGGCGTGATCGACCTCGCCATCGAGCGCGATCCGGCCCACAGGCAGAGGTTCCGCGCCTCGCCCGGCGGCGGCCGGGAGGCCTCCACCGGGTACCGCGTCGCGCGCTCGTGGCCCGGCTACAGCCTGCTGCGCTTTGCCCCGCGCACCGGCAGGACGCACCAGCTGCGCGTCCACGCCAAGGCCATCGGGTGCCCCATCCTGGGCGACCCGATCTACGGCAGGCCGGACCCGAGGTTCCCCGACGCGACGCTCATGCTCCACGCGTACTCGCTCACGATCCGCCTGCCCCGCCGCGAAGCGCCTCTCCGTTTCCGGGCGCCGCTTCCCGGGCGCTTTCGCGCGGCCTTCGCGCTGCTCGACGGGCCGTAGCCCCGGCGCGGTCCGGCCCGGCTACGGCGCGCCGAGGCCCGCGAGGGCGTCTTCTTCGTCTTCGCGCAGGTCCGGGTTGAGCGCCCGCTCGACCCCGACTTTGCTCGGCGGCCCGTGTCCCGGGAAGATGATGGTCTCGTCGTCGAGGCTCAGGATCTCCCGGCGGATCGACTTGAGGAGCTGCTGCCTGGCCGCCGCCGAAGTCGTCGAGCCGAGGGCGCCCGCCTGCAGCGTGTCCCCGGTGAACAGGTAAGGCGGCATGTGGTAGACGACCGAGTCCGGGGAATGGCCGGGGGTCCACAGCACGCGCACCCGGAAGCTCCCGAGCTCGAGCTCCTCGCCGTCCTCGATCGTCCGGTGCCTGCTCGACTCGGGGCAGCGGGACGACCCCGTAGACGGTGGCGTCGTAGATCTTGAGCGCGGTCGGCACGCCCCTCACGTGCGACTCGTGCGCATGGGTGACCAGGATGTGCTTCAGGTCGAGGCGGTTCTTCTCGATCATGCCGAGCAGAGTCTCGTCGAAGTCGCCGGGGTCGATCAGGACGGCCTCGCCCCCCTCGTCGGGCCCGACCAGGTAGGCGTTGGAGAAGGCCTCGAGACCGAAGTGGCAGAAGAATTTCACCGCCGCAGCGCCTCCTCCATGTAGGCTTCGCGCAGGTTCGACGCGGGGAAGTCCGTGCGGCTGAGCAGCGCCCGGCGGAACTGCACGCGCTTCAGGTTGCAGTCCCGGAACGTGACCCGCTCGAGGCGCGACGAGGTGAAGCGGGTGGCGTACAGGTCGGAGGCGAGAAAGAGGCTGTCGCGCACCTCGACGCCGACGAAGTTGGCGCGGTGCATCACCGTCTCCTCGATGCGGCAGGCGGTGAGATGGGAGCCCGCGAACACGGAGTTGCGGATGTCGCAGCCCACGGTCTGGCAGCGCTCGAAGGAGCCGAAGTCGAAGAAGCTCAGGCGGATCTTCACGTTCTTCAGCCTGACGCGGTGCATGCGGATCCGCGGCAGGTTGCAGAGCCAGAAGACCTTGTCCTCGAGCACCATGTCCGCGAGCTCCAGGCCCGCAAAGTCGACGTCGCGGATGATGCGCGCGTCGCGGACGTAGGCTCTGACTTCGTCGTCGGTCACTCTACGGCGACGGTACTGCATTCCAGGCCGTCGGGGCAAGGACGATGCCGTGCGCGCGGCCGGTGGACCCCCGCCGGCTTTGCATGGCGCCCGCCGATTCCTGCTATCATGGGCGCACCATGCGACGCTGCCACAAGTGCGGGACGCCGCTAGACGACAAGCTCGAAGTCTTCCGCGCCACCCTGTGCCCCTCCTGCGGCGCCGACCTGCGCTGCTGCCTCAACTGCCAGTTCTACAGCCCCGGCGCGCACTGGGACTGCCACGAGACGGTCGACGAGCAGGTGGTGGACAAGGCGAGGGCCAACTTCTGCTCGTGGTTCCGCTTCCGCTCCGGGGGCCAGGAGCGCGGACAGACCGGCGGGCGCGACAAGGCGCAGGATGCCTTTGGCAAGCTGTTCGGCGGGTAGCCGCGGTCCCGTCCTCTTTCTGGACTCCGGCATCGGCGGGCTGCCGTACCTGGAGCTGGCGCGGGAGAGGCTTCCCCGAGAGACCTTCGTCTACCTCGCCGACACGGCCAATTTCCCCTATGGGCAGAAGAGTCGGGCGCGCGTGACCGCCGCCGTCGTGGAGTCGGCCCGCAGGGGCATAGCGGCGCTGCAGCCGCGCGCCATCGTCGTCGCGTGCAACACCGCGTCCGTGGTGGCCCTGCAGAGCCTGCGCGAACGTTTCGCCGTCCCGTTCGTGGGAACGGTGCCGGCCATCAAGCCGGCCGCCCTCGCGACGGAAAGCGGCAGGGTGGGTCTGCTCGCCACCCGCCGGACGGTGCATGCCCGGTATCTCAAGGGAATGATCCGCAGCTTCGCCGCCGGCTGCCGCGTGGTGCTCGTGCCTGCGCCCGGCGTCGTGGACTTTGTCGAGCGCCGCTGGTTCGAGGCCCCTCCGGAGGAGCGGCGCGCGATCGCCCGGCGGGCAGCCGACACGATGCGGCGACACCGCGTTGACGTCGTCGTGCTCGCGTGCACGCATTTCCTGCACCTCGAACCCGAGCTGCGCGGCGTCCTCGGTGACGGGATCAGGATCGTAGACTCGCGCGACGGGGTGGTCCGCCAGCTCGGGCGGGTGCTGGCTGAGACGCCGGCCGACAGCGGAGCGCCCGCGCCGGGCCGTCGGGCCGCGGCGCGGCTCTACGTCACGCGCACCGACGGCGTCGAGCCGCGCTACAGGCGCTTCTGCGAGGAGCGAGGCATCGACTTCGCGGGGGAGATCCCGTGACCGGCGCGGCCGCGAGCGGCTCCGGGAGGGACCGCCATGGATGAGCATGCCCTGAGGCTGCTGGAGTTCGGCCGCGTCGTCGCCGAGGTCAAGGACTACTGCGTCTCCAGCGAAGGCGCCGAGGTGGTCGCCGCCCAGCCGGTGAGCGTCGACGCGCGCGGAGACGGGCGAGCGGGTCGCCCTCGCCGCCGCGTTCCGCGCCCTCGTCGAGCAGGCGCCGCTGCCGGCCCTCGACTTCCCCGAAGTGGCTCCGAGCGTCGCGCGCCTGGCCAAGAGCGGCGTCACGCTCGCAGCCGAGGAGCTGGCCGCGGTCGGCCGCGCGATCCTCTCGGCGGCGGAGCTGCGGCGCTACGTGACGCGATCGGCCTCGGCCCTCTCGGGCGAAGGCCGGCGCGCCGGGTCCCGCGGCGGAAGCGGGCGTGCCGGGGGCCGGGCGAGGCCGCCTTTGCGGCGCTCGCGGAGATGGCCCGCCGAGATCCCCGAGCTCGACGACCTCGCGCGCATGATCTTCCGGATCGTCGACCGCGAAGGCCAGGTCAAGGAAAAGGAGATCCCCGAGCTGCGTTCCATCGCCGCGCGGATCCAGGGCCTCCGGGGCGACGTGGCCCGCCTCGCGTCGAGCTGGATCGGCGATCCGGAACGCGAGCCCTGGTGGCAGAGCGACCGGCCCACCACGAGGGACGGACGCCTCGTGCTCGCGATCAAGGCCAACTTCCGCAGCCGCGTCGCCGGGATCGTGCACGAGAGCTCCGCGAGCGGCGCCACGGTCTACGTCGAGCCCGCGGACATCGCGGAGAAGAACAACGAGATCGCCCTGCAGCGGGGCGAGTACGACCGCGAGCTCGCGCGCATCCTGCGGGAGGCGAGCGCGAAGCTGGCCGTCCGGGAGGCGGACCTGCGGACGGCTCGTGCGCCAGGTGTCGGAGCTGGACGCCCTGCAGGCGAGGGCGCGCTACGCCGCCGTGCACGGGTGCTCGCGCGGCGCTCGCCTCCGACGGGGAGCTCGCGCTGGTGGAGGCGCGGCACCCGCTGCTCGGCGCGGCGGGCCATCCCCATCGAGGTGCGGCTCGCCGGCGACGTGCGCACGCTCATCATCACGGGGCCCAACACCGGCGGCAAGACCGTCTCCCTGAAGACGGTGGGCCTGCTCGCCGTCATGAACCAGTTCGGCATGGAGATCCCCGCGGCGCCGGGCAGCCGCCTGCCGGTGTTCGACAACGTGCTGGCCGACATCGGCGACGAGCAGTCGATCGAGCAGTCGCTGTCGACGTTCTCGGGCCACGTGCGCAACCTCGTCGCGCATCGTCGGGCTCGCCGACTCGCGCGATCGCTGGTGCTGCTCGACGAGCTGGGCGCCGGAACGGACCCCGAGGAGGGCGTCGCCATCGCCATGGCAGTGCTCGATCACTTCATCGAGACGCGGGCGGTCACGCTCGTCACGACCCACCACGGGATCCTCAAGAACTACGGCTACACCCGCGCCGGGCGTGATGAACGCCTCGATGGAGTTCGACACCGCGAACGCTCTCGCCGACCTTCGCCATCCGCCTCGGCGTCCCGGGCGAGAGCCACGCCCTCGAGATCGCGCGCGGCCAGGGGATGCCCGCCGGCCTGGTCGAGCGGGCGCGGGCGTACCTGAACGACGAGCGCAGCGACATCTCGCGGGTGATCGAGCGCCTCGCGGCGAAGGAGCGCGCGCTCGCCGACGCCGAGCGCAGCGCGCGCGCGCGCGAGAGCGAGCTGCGCGAGCAGCAGCGCGCCACCGACCTCAAGGAGCTGCGCCTGCGGCAGCGCGAGCGGGAGCTGCGCCGGGCCGGCATCGCGACCTCAAGCGCTTCCTCGACGACGGACGCCGCCGGCTCGACGGGCTCATCCAGCAGATCCGCGAATCGGAAGGGGCGGCGCGCGCTCGGCCGGGACCTCACGCGGCAGGCCGCGGAGTTCGTCCGCGAGCTGCGCGACCGCGTCGACGACGAGGAGCGGAGGGTCGAGGCCGAGGAGGAGGAGGCGGCCGCGTCGACGCCGAGCTCGAGCCCGGCGCGGAGGTCGTCGTGCGGGCGCACCGGGCGCCGGGGGCGCCTGCTGCGCCGGGCGCGCGGCGGGCTGTGGGTCGTGGAGACCGACACGGTGCGCGCCACGCTGCCGGCCGCCCAGCTGCGGCCGGTCGCGGCCGAGGAGGAGACTCCCGCCGTGGAGGTGGTCTCGAGCCTCGAGGCGGCCCCGCCGGCCGCGATGGAGCTCGACCTGCGCGGCTACCGGCTCGAAGAGGCGCTCGCGGCCCTGAGGCGGCAGCTCGATGCCGCGGTCCTGGCGGGCATGCGCGAGTTCGGGGTCATCCACGGCAAGGGCGAAGGGGTCCTGCGCGAGGCGGTCCACAGGTTCCTCAAGGCGGAGCCCTCGGTCCAGGAGTTCAGCTTCTCCCGGCCCGAGCTCGGAGGGTTCGGCAGGACGGTGGTGCGGCTGAAGTCGCCGTGACGCCGACAGCCGGTCGCGGCTCCCGGCAGCCCCGCGATCAGGTCCAGCGCTCGTAGCGCACGACGTCGCGCAGCGGGCAGCCGGTTCTTGCTCGACGGGCGACGGCATCCGTGGGGTAGCCGAGCGTGAGCAGCTCGACGACGCGGACCGCCGGACGGGATGCCGAGGACGCGGCGCACCTCGCCCTCGTCGAACGCGCCGATCCAGCAGGTGCCCAGGCCCTCGGCGGCCGCGGCCAGGATGAGATGGTCGGTGGCGATCGCGACGTCGATGGGGTAGCTCGGCTGCCCGCAGCGCATGACGTGGTCGCTCTTGACGGCGCAGCCCGCGATCACGATCGGCGCCTCCGCGACGAAGGCCTGGTTGTTCGCCGCGTGCCGCAGGGCCTCCCGGGTCTGCGCGGTCGGACACGACGACGAACCGCCACTCCTGCATGTTGCGCGCCGACGGGGCGAGGCGCGCCGCGTTCAGCACGCGCTCGAGCTTGTCCTTTTCGACGGGACGGTCCTCGTAGGAGCGCACGGCCTTGCGCAGCGCGGATGGCCTCGTAGACGTCCATCTCATCCCCTTCTCGAGGAGCGACTGGTAGACCTCTTCGAACTTCGTCGGCCACCTCGGCGCCGTCGTAGCGGGCGGACATCTGGACGGTCCGCCTGCGGAACTCCGTGTACAGCGCCGTCGTCGGAGGCCATGCGCAGCAGGCACCGCGGCCAGGTCCTTGACGTTGTCCGGATCGAAGAACAGGCCGTTGCCGTCGATGATCTCCTCCATCGCTTCGCACGTTCGCGACGACGCAGGGGCGTTCCGCAGGCGATCGCCTCGAGCACCGTCATCGACTGGATCTCCGTCCTCGAGGCGGTGACAAAGGCCCGCGCCTCGTGTATGAGCCCGCTGCGCAGCAGCGCGTCGTGGTCGATCTTGCCCGTAAAGAACACGCGATCCGCGCAGCCGAGGCCGCGGGCGAGCTCCCGCAGCCCCTCGGCCGCCGGGCCCGTCGCCCACGATCGACGAGCCGGATGTCGGGGTCCTCGCTGGCCGCTTCGGCGACGCCGCGGATCACGACGTCGATGGACTTCTCCTGTACCCAGCCTGCCCACGAACAGGAACGTCTTGTCGTTGAACTGCGGCCACGCGCGCGCGGAGCGTCGCGTCGCTCCCGCCGGGCTGGAAGTCCTTGAGGTCGATGCCGTTGGAGATGTGGACGTAGCGGTGATCGGGAAAGCGGCGGCGCACCTTTTCCAGGATGTAGCGGCTCGGGCAGGTGATCACGTCGGACTCGCGCACGAACAGCCCGATGTACTGCCACGTCAGGAGCTCGCCGTGGGGCAGGTCCATGCGGGTGACGTACTTGATGTAGCTGGGGTCGGCGATCATCGTGTGAAACGTCTGCACGACCGGCAGGTCGAGCCTGCGCGCCGCGTTGATCGCGTTGATGCCGAGCGTGAAGGGCCCCGTGAAGTGCAGCACGTCGATCCCGTCGCGGCGTATCTTGCCGACCACCCGGTACGACCACGGGAGCGTCACGTGCATGCCGGGGTAGGCGAAGAACGGCACCGACTCGAGGTAGTACGTCTCGATCCCGTGGATGTGCGTGGTCTCGAATCCGCGCGACTTGGGCGCGCAGAACAGCACCTCGTGGCCGCGCTTCTTGAGGTTCAGCGCCAGGTTGAGCGTCGAGGTCACGACTCCGTTGATCTGCGGATAGAAGATCTCGAAGAAGAAGGCAATCCGCACGCTTTCTCGCCTCCCGGGAAGTACTAACCCACAAGGACCCGTTTGTCTCCGCAAGCGCGTGGGTCCGTGACGCGCGCCGCACCCCGGCGCGTCTTGCGCGCGGGGATTACTCGAACTGATCGAGGACGCGCTTGAGGTTGGCCACGTCCTGCGAGATGTAGCGGTTGAGCTCCGCCGGCGTGAGCTTGCGCGGCTCCTTGGGGCCCGGGAAAGTTCGCCAGCGCCTGCTCGACGTTGGCGTCGGTGATGAAGTCGGGGATCGGCGTGACCGTCTCGTACTCCGACAGCGGACCGAGGATGACGTAGCCGTCGGCAAAGTCCCCGAGCGTGAGGTTGTCATAGCCCGATCGATACACGTCGGTCTTGATCTCGAGAGCCCCGACCTGCGTGCCGCGGACATCGAACCCCATGCGGCGGCCGCTCTTCGGCTGCGCGGCGATGATGCGGTCGAGCACCCCGTCGACCGGAAAGTTGACCCGGCTCAGCGTGTTCTTGTCGGGCCAGGGGGCGTGCATGGGCACGAAGGCCGCGCGGTCGCCGATCCGGTCGAAGACGATGTTGCCGGCGCGCCGGGTCTCGGAGAGGCCCTTGGCCTGCGCGTTCTTCTCGTACTCGTGGTTGCGGTACCTGGTGATGCCGCTCTGCAGGTTCAGGAAGACCAGCGCCTTCTCGCCGCGGTCGACGAACTCCCGCAGGATCGTGTCCGCCATGAAACGGTCGGGAACGCCCTCGGAGAGCACCTTCTGCACGACCTCGGGCTTGTCGATGTCGTCCTCGGTCCGGATGTACTCCCAGTGCCTGCGGACGTTCAGCCCGACGATGCGGAACGGCTTGGCGCCGGGCGGGAGGCTCCGGTTGAGCTGCCAGGCGCTCTTGAGCAGCCCTTCATACTCCTCGAAGCCCCAGAGGACAATAAAGTCGAAGGAGATCCTGCGGGCGCGGGCCTCGTCGAACGCGGGAGCGGACAGCAGCGCGTCGATGTCGGCCTGGCTCGCGTAGAGAGCATGCTCGATCCCGAGGTTCGTGACGCCGTGCCTGTACAGCACCGGGATCAGTCCGCTCACGAACTCCACCTGCTGCTTGATCTTCGGGAACTCGCCCAGGAAGACGATGTCGCGTCGATCGAAGAGGCCGGCGACGTAGTCCTCGGGCTTCCGGGCCCTGGCGAGGACGTCGGCCCTGATCGGGTCGAGGACTTCCTTCTTGATGTAGGAGGGATAGAGCCGCTCGGCGGGCTGCTTCCGGCCGAAAGGGTTGAAGATAAAGACGACCGCGATCACGACGATCGCGATCATCAGGAACCGGTTGCGATCCATGGCTGCCCCATATTAGCCGAGAGCGGGGCCGGCGGCAACCGCCCGCGGCGCCTGCGCGCGCCGCCGCGGGCGCTCAGCGCTCGAACTGGCGCGGATCGATCGGGCTCCCGGCAAGGACGGTCACGCGGGCGGTGTCGACCTCCTCGAGCACGACGAGAACGGGCTCCTCGCACTGTTCCAGCGCCGCGTACTCCATGATCAGGAAGGCGGCCGCGCGATCCGACTTCGGCGGCGCGTACTCACCGCGCACGGGAGCGGCGGACACCGCTGCAAAAGGGATGCGCCGCTCGAGCCCGCCTTCGACGAGGGGAACGACGGGGTAGCAGGCGTATCTCAGGCCCTCCGCGCCGCCTTCGAACAGCCAGTCGAGGCCTCGTTGAGAGAGCTCCTCGCGCGTGCCGACGGCTCCCTCATCGAGGATCCCGCAGACGCGGATCGAGAGCCGCCCGTCCGCGATCGTGACGACCAGGGTGTGGAAGGCCTCGCCCGAGCGCAGATCGAAGAGCAGGTACTCCGACCTGAGGGCGCCCTGCTCGTCGGCCACGGCGAGGGGGCGTACGCCGACGATCTCGACTTCGCGGCTGCGCGCGGCCCGCGGCCGATCCGCTCCCGGAGGATGAGCGCGGACGACGAGCCGCGTGCCCGGCCGCAGCCTGCGCCAGAACGCTGCGTCGGACGGCGAGAGGCTCACGCGTGACAGATAGCCGAATCCCGGCGTTCTGTCGAGGGTCGGTCGCGGGTTGCCCGTTGCCGAGGCCGATGATACTTTGGCGAATGCGCCGCGGGGCCTGACCGCGGCGCGGCGGCGAGCGCCGCCGGAGGCGGACGGGGTGGATGTCTTCGACCGACTGGCGACAATCGAGGCGGAGCGGGTGCTCGACGTCGGCTGCGGGCTGGGCGGGTCCATCGCGCGGCTGCAGGCGCACCTCGGGCGCTGCGGCCGCGTCACCGCCGTCGACGTCGTCGACGACTACGGGCCCAGGCTCCGGGAGCGCTTCCCCCGGCTCGACCTGGACTACCACACCATGGAAGGGGAGCGGCTCGCATTCGCCGACGCGAGCTTCGACGTCGCGTCGATCTCCTATGCCCTTCACCACGTGAAGGACCCCGCGGCGGTCCTCGCAGAGATGCGGCGCGTCCTGCGGCCGGGCGGCTGGATCATCGTTGCCGAGCCGCACACGGGCACGACCAGCGAGGCGCAGCGGACGGACGTCCTGGTGCACGGGTGGCGCGCGCGCGCCGACACCCTCGCGGGAGTCCGACACAACCAGACGTTCTCCCGCGAGGTCCTCATCGCGCTCGTGGCGCGGCTGGGGCTGCAGGATCCGGAGGTGATCGACTACCAGCCCGCGGACCGCGACAAGACCGCGGCGCGGGCGCTCGAGGAGATCGCGCAGCACCGGGCCCGCCTCGCGGGCGCCGGCGGCGCGGAGGCCACGCGGCTGCGCGATGAGGGGCGCGCGCTCGAGGAGCGCGTGCGGCGCACGGGGGTGGAGGCGGCCCCCGCGCTGCTCCTGCTGGGCAGGACGTAGGGAGGAGCCATGGGTGCGATGCAGGCACGGGCGCTCGGCAGGTCGGGGATCGAAGTCAGCGCCCTCGGGCTCGGCTGCTGGGCGATCGGCGGTCCCGCCTGGCGGGGGGAGAACGCGGACGGGTGGGGCGGGGTCGATGACGCGGAGTCGGAGCGGGCGATCCACGCGGCCATAGACCTGGGCGTGACCTTCTTCGACACCGCCGACGTCTACGGCGCGGGGCACAGCGAGCGGGTGCTGGGCCGGGCGCTCGGCGCAAGGCGCTCTTCCGTCGTGATCGCCACCAAGTTCGGCAACACCTTCGACGAGGCGAGCCGGCAGCTCGGAGCCGGCGACGCCTCACCGCGGTACATCCGGTCCGCGTGCGACGCCTCGCTCCGGCGGCTGGGCACTGAGTACATCGACCTCTACCAGTTCCACCTCGGCTCCTACGAGGCCGCGCGGGCAGCCGAGGTTCGGGAGACGCTGGAAGGGCTGGTCGAGGCCGGCAAGATCCGGGCCTACGGATGGAGCACCGACCTGCCGGACCGGGCGCGCATCTTCGCAGCGGGCGCCCACTGCACGTCCGTCCAGAACCGCCTCAACGTGGTCGAGGACGCCCCCGAGATGCTGCGGCTCTGCGACGAGCTGGGCCTCGCGAGCATCAACCGGGGGCCTCTCGCGATGGGGCTGCTCGGGGGCAGATACACGGCGGAGTCGGTGCTGCCGGCCGACGACGTGCGCGGGCCGAAGAGCCCGCCCTGGATGCGCTACTTTGCGGCAGGCAGGCCGAGGCCCGAGTGGATCGCGAAGATCGAGGCGCTCCGCGGGATTCTCACCAGCAACGGCCGGACGCTGGCGCAGGGCGCGCTCGCCTGGATCTGGGCGCGCAGCGCCCGGACCGTGCCCATCCCGGGTTTCAAGTCGCTCGCTCAGGTCCGGGAGAACGCGGGCGCCATGGACCGGGGCCCGCTCACGGAGTCGCAGATGTCCGAGATCGACCGGGTTCTCGCGCGGTAGCCCGGGCGCGGCCGACGAGGGGGAAGCATGGGGCGCTACTTCAGGAAGCTCGTCGGCGAGCACTGCTACCTGTCTCCGATCGACGCCGACGACTACCTCAGGTACACGGAGTGGCTCAACGACCTGGACGTGACCTCGGGGCTGAGCATGGTCACCGGGCACGTGACCGCAGCCGGCGAGCGGGAGCTGCTGGGCAGGATGGCCGGGGCGGGCCACCACTACGGCATCGTCGACCTCGAAACGGACCAGCTCGTCGGCAACTGCACCCTCGACAGGCAGGATCACGTCAACGGCACCGCGGTCGTCGGGATCTTCATCGGCGACAAGCGCTACTGGAGCCGGGGCTACGGCACCGAGGCGCTGCGGCTCCTGCTGGACTACGGCTTCAACGTGCTCAACCTGCACAGCGTCATGCTGGAGGTCTTCTCCTACAACCGGCGGGCCATCGCCTGCTACCGGAAGGTCGGGTTCCGCGAGATCGGCCGCTGGCGCGAGTCGAAGCTCATCGGCGGCCGCCGCTACGACCGGGTCATGATGGACATCGTCAAGGCGGAGCTGGGCGGGACGAAGCTGGACCGCCTCGTCGACCGCGTCTATGGCGAGGGCCCGTCGGGAGGACATGACGGAGCCCGCTGCGTCCCTCGCCGCGGAGCGGTTCGGCCGGTTCGCGGAGGCGTATGCCTCCGCGAAGACCTTTGCCGCGGCGGACGAGCTCGAGCTGCTCGTGCGGCTCGCCGCTCCGCAGGCGGGGTGGTCGGTGCTCGACGTAGCCACAGGCGCGGGGCACACGGCTCTGGCGTTTGCGCCCCGGGTCGCGCGGGTCGTCGCCACGGACATCGCGGCGCCCATGCTCGAGCAGGGCAGGCGGCTCGCCGCCGGCCGCGGACTGTCCAACGTGACCTTCGAACAGGCGGACGCGGAGGACCTGCCCTACGCCTCCGGCGCGTTCGACCTCGTCACGTGCCGCATCGCCCCGCACCATTTCGCGGCCCCCGAGCGCTTTCTCGCCGAGGCCCGCCGGGTGCTGCGGCCGGGCGGGAGGCTCCTCGTGCAGGACCACGTCCTGCCCGAGGACGACGAGGCGGCACGCGCCATCGACGGGTTCGAGCGGGTGCGCGACCCCAGCCACGTGCGGGCGTATTCGCAGGCGGAGTGGACCCGGATGCTGGTGGAAGCGGGCTTCCGGCCCGCCGCTGTCGAGCACGTGCTCAAGCGTCACGACTTCGCGGAATGGACCTCGCGGCAGGGGTGCAGCGAGGAGACGGTCGCGCGGCTCGTCGCGCTCATGCGGGAGATGAGCCCCGCGGTCCGCGAGTGGATGCGGCCCGAGCGCTGGGGCGAGGCGGGCGCTTCGTTCTGCGACCACCACGTCATTCTGCTCGCGGAGGCCCGCTGAGCGCGGCGGCGCCGCCCGGCGGAGGGCTGGACAGGCCGAGGTCCGCCTTCACATACTATCTTCTCGAGCTTGCGAGGAGATCCACGATGCCGCTCATTCTTCCGGACAATCTGCCCGCGATCGAGACCCTCCGGGGCGAGAACGTCTTTGTCATGACTGAGACCCGGGCCATCCACCAGGACATCCGCCCTCTCAGGATCGTCCTGCTCAACCTCATGCCCGTGAAGATCACGACGGAGAAGCACATCCTGCGCATGCTCTCGAACTCGCCGCTGCAGGTCGAGATCGAGCTGCTGCGCACGACGACGCACACGTCGACCCACACGCCCATCGAGCACCTGGAGAGGTTCTACAAGACCTTCGACCAGATCGACGACCGCAAGTACGACGGCATGATCATCACGGGAGCCCCCGTCGAGCAGATCGAGTTCGAAGAGGTCACTTACTGGAAGGAGCTCTGCGACATCCTCGACTGGACCAGGCACAACGTGACCTCGACCCTGTACATCTGCTGGGCGGTGCAGGCCGCGCTCAAGCACAAGTACGGGATCCCGAAGTATCCTCTCTCGCGCAAGATGTTCGGCGTGTTCCCTCACGTCGTGCTGAACAAGAGGGCGCCCATCGTCCGCGGCTTCGACGACGTGTTCCTCGCCCCTCATTCGCGGCACACGGAGATCCGCGAGACCGACGTGGCGGCCGTGTCCGACCTCGAGATCATCGCGGAGTCGGCGGAGGCCGGGTTGTACATGCTCGCCAGCATGGACGGCCGCGAGATCTACGTGACCGGCCACTCGGAGTACGACCCGCTCACGCTCAAGGAGGAGTACGATCGCGACGTGAGCAAGGGGCTGCCGATCGACGTACCGCGGAACTATTTTCCCGAAGACGACCCTGCGCGGACGCCCGAGGTCCGCTGGAGGAGCCACGCGAACCTGTTCTTCTCGAACTGGCTCAACTACTACGTGTACCAGACGACGCCCTACGACCTGAGCGCGATCCACTGACGGGGCGCCCGGCTTGACGGCGCGGCGCGCGGCGGCGGCGCCGGCACGGCCGCGCAGGCGCCGGATGCGGTGGACTGCGCTGGACTCACCGGCGCGGCCGCGGCTAAACTGGTCTGCATGGGAAAGCGCGAGAAGGGGCCGTGGGAGAGCCTCATCAGCGGGCTGGCCTTCGGGTGCGCGTTCGGCGTCGTCTGGGCGCTGAACCCCCGCGACGTTCTGGCCCGTCTTCCCCATCGTGTTCGCCGGGGTGCTGCCGTTCCTGCACGGGCTGCGCCGGCTCATCGCCGCGCGCCCCGCCCGCCTTTCCCCCGCCGAGCGGGAGGCCGCCGACGAGAAGCAGGTCCTGCGCATCGCCCGCGACGCCAACGGCAAGGTCACCCCCGCCCTGATCGCGCTGGAAACGGATCTCACCGCGGCGCAGGCCGAGGAGGCGCTGCAGCGCATGGCCCGCAAAGGGTACGCGGCGATGCACGTCACGGATGACGGCCGCGTGGAGTACGAGTTCGCCGAGTTCATGCGCCGGCTCGGGCCGTGACGCGTGGGATGGCAGCGGCCCCGGGCGGCCGGGCCCGCGTGCTCGCGGCGCTCGATTTCCGGCTGCGCGGCCGCGTTCCCCGCCACCTGTGGACGCTCCCGTGGGCGGACCTGCATCACCCGGCGCGCTCGCGGGGCTGCGGGAGCGTTACCCTTCGGACATCGTCGGCGCGCCCTCCTGCCTGCGGACGCCGCTGCGGGTTTCGGGCGACCCGCATGCGGCCGGGACCTACGTCGACGAGTGGGGCGCCGAGTTCCGCAACATCCAGCCGGGCGCGATCGGCGAGGTCAGCCGGCCCGCGATCGCAAGCTGGGACGACCTGAGCCGGGTCCGGTTCCCGCTCGAGAGGCTCGGCGTCGACGTCGCCGAAGTCGACAGGTTCTGCGAGTCGACCGACCTCTTCGTGCTCGCCCCGTGCGTCGCGCGGCCCTTCGAGCGCCTGCAGTTCCTGCGGGGGTCCGAAAACCTCTACGCCGACCTCCTCGAGAGACCGCCGGGAATGCGCGAGTTCCTGGGCCGCCTGCACTCGTTCTACCTGCGGGAAATGGAGCTGTGGGCGTCGACGAGAGTCGACGGCCTCTTCTTCATGGACGACTGGGGGGGCCAGAAGAGCCTGCTCGTCTCGCCCGCGCTCTGGCGGGAGCTGTTCAAGCCGCTGTACCGCGACTACGTGCGGATCGCGCACGCGGCGGGCAAGCGGGCGTTCATGCATTCCGACGGCTGGATCCTGCCCATCGTGCCGGACCTGGTCGAGCTCGGGGT
This sequence comes from uncultured Spirochaetota bacterium, assembly GCA_963734495.1. Taxonomy (GTDB): domain Bacteria; phylum Spirochaetota; class Spirochaetia; order SZUA-6; family CAVTHK01; genus CAVTHK01. Next base: position 110,753 of record CAVTHK010000013.1, on the reverse strand, counting down.
CGACGCCCTGAACTCCCAGCTCTTCTGCATGGGGCTCGATGCCCTCGCCCCTTTTCGCGGCCGGATCACGTTCTGGGGCGAGATCGACCGGCAGCGCCTCCTCTCCCGCGCGCCGGTCGAGGAGGTCGAGGCCGCCGTGCGGGCGGTCCGGGACCGGCTGTTCGCCGACGGCGGCGTGATCGCGCAGTGCGAGTTCGGGGTTGGCGCCCGGCCCGAGAACGTCGAGGCGGTCTTCCGTTCCTGGGACGAGCTGACGTCCTGAAAGCCGGCGGTCGCCGCGGACGGCGGGAATCGCGCGGGCGCACCGTCCGGGGCGCACGGGCGGGCCGTCACGGACGCGCCGTCACAAGCGGGCCGTCGACGCGAGCGGGCCGTTGCGTTGACACTGGATATGTGCGCGGCTATTTTCAGCATGTGTCGGGCGACACAGGAAAGGCCGCCAGGCGGCCGGGTGTAACAATGAGCAGTCGAGTCACTGAAACGGCCGGCGCCGGCGCGCCCGAGGCGGGGCGGGACTTCATACGCGAAATCGTCGCCGCCGACGTTGCGGCGGGCCGCAACGGCGGGACGCGTCGTGACGCGCTTCCCGCCGGAGCCCAACGGCTACCTGCACATAGGGCACGCGAAGGCCTTTCTGCTGGACTTCGGCATCGCCGACGAGTTCGGCGGCAAGTGCAACCTGCGCTTCGACGACACCAACCCGGAGCGGGAGGACGTCGAGTACGTCGACGCCCAGCGCGAAGACCTCAAGTGGATGGGCTGCGACTGGGGCGACCGGGAGTACTTCGCCTCCGACTACTACGAGCAGCTCTACGAGTGGGCGGTCTACCTGGTCAAGCAGGGCAAGGCCTACGTCGACGACCTGAGCCAGGAGCAGATGCGCGAGCACAGGGGCACTCCCACCGAGCCCGGCCGCAACAGCCCCTTGCCGCGACCGCGGCGTCGAGGAAAACCTCGACCTCCTCGAGCGGATGAAGCGCGGCGAGTTCGACGAGGGGCGCTGCGTCCTGCGCGCGAAGATCGACATGGCGCACCCGAACCTCGTCATGCGCGACCCGACGATGTACCGCATCCGCAAGGTGCGCCATCACCGCACCGGCGACAAGTGGTGCATCTACCCGATGTACGACTTTGCCCACTGCCTCTCCGACGCGATCGAGGGCGTGACCCACTCGCTCTGCGACATCGGCTACGTGAACAACCGCGAGCTCTACGACTGGTTCATCAACAACGTCCCCGTCCCGGCCGACGCCGCACCAGTACGAGTTCTCGCGGCTCAACCTCACCTACACGGTGATGAGCAAGCGCCTGCTCAAGCAGCTCGTCGACGAAGGCCACGTGCGCGGCTGGGACGACCCGCGCATGCCGACGCTGCGGGGCCTGCGGCGCCGCGGCTACACGGCGAGCGCGCTGCGCGCCTTTATCCGCAGCGTGGGCGTCTCGCGCGTTCCGAGCACCGTGGACATCAAGGTGATGGAGCACTTTATCCGCGAGGAGCTCAACTGGACGGCGCCGCGCGTGATGGCGGTGCTCGAGCCGCTCAAGGTGGTGCTCGTCAACTACCCCGAGGGCAAGGTCGAGCAGATCGAGGCGGAGAACAACCCGGAGGATCCCGAGCGCGGGCAGCCGGATGCTTCCCTTCTCACGCGAGCTCTTCATCGAGCAGGACGACTTCCGCGAGGAGCCGCCGAAAAAATGGTTCCGCCTGTCGCCGGGCGCCGAGATCAGGCTCAAGCACGCCTACTACATCAAGTGCGTCGAGGTGATCAAGGACGCGCGCGGCCGGGTGAGCGAGCTGCGCTGCACCTACGACCCCGAGTCGCGCGGCGGCTCGACCCCCGACGGCCGCAAGGTGCGCGGCACCTCGCACTGGGTCTCCGCGGCTGCATGCCGTGCGGGCGGAGGTGCGCGCTGTACGACCAGCTCTTCGCAAAGGAGAACCCGCAGGACGCCTCCGACGACGACGACGAAGGCGCGACGTTCCTCGACCGGCTGAACCCCGAGTCGATGAAGGTCCTCCAAGGCTGCCTCGTGGAGCCGGGGCTCAAAGGCGCCCGTCCTGAGACCCGTCTCCAGTTCCTGCGCCAGGGCTACTTTGTCGTCGACCCGGACACCACGCCGGAGCGGCCGGTGTTCAACCGCATCGTCGGCCTCAAGGACAGCTGGTCGAAGATCGAGAGCAGGGGCGAAGGCGCGTAGCGGCCGGCCGTCGCCGCCGCTTCAGGACGCGACGTCCGCGATCGTCGCGCCCGTGACCGCGATGAGGGCGTCGGGGCCGATGACGAGCTGCAGTCCCCGCACTCCCGCGCTCACGTAGACCGCGTCGAAGAGCTGGACCGATTCGTCGACGAGCAGCGGGTAGGGCTTTTTCATCCCGATCGGCGAGCAGCCGCCCCGGACGTAGCCGGTGAGCTCGAGCAGCTCGCCCGCCCGCACCATCTCGACTTTCTTCCGTCCGACCGCGCGCGCGGCCTTCTTGAGGTCGAGCTCCGCGGGGCCCGGGATGCAGAACACGAAGACGTCGCCGCGGTCGCTGCGCGTCACGAGCGTCTTGAAGACCCGCTCGGGCTCCACGCCCAGCTTCGCGGCCGCGGTCACGGCGTCGAGGGCGCTCTCATCCGACCTCGATAGGACGCGAGGGTGAAGGCGACCCCGCGGCTTTCGAGCAGGCGCACCGCGTTTGTCTTGGCTGCGGCCACGCTCCCGCATGATAGCGGCCGCGCCGGAATCTTGCCAGGTGGGCGGCGTTTGTCTATGATGCGGGGCGCCGAGGAGGTTCGTCGTGCAGCAGAACGAGCTCAAGCGGATCGCCGGCGAGCGCGCGGCGGAGTTCGTCGAGGACGGCATGGTGATCGGGATGGGCACCGGCACCACCGTCTACTACACCATCCAGGCGGTCGGCAGGCGGGTGGCGCAGGGCCTGAAGGTGCGGGCGGTCTCCACCTCCGAGGAGACGAGCCGGCTCTGCCGCGAGCTCGGCATCCCCCTCGTGTCCCTCGACGACGTGAACGCGGTCGACGTGACGGTGGACGGCGCCGACGAGGTCGACCCGGCGCTCAACGGCATCAAGGGCGGTCACGGCGCGCTGCTGCGCGAGAAGATCGTGGCCACCAACTCCCGGCGCAATGTCTGGGTGGTCGACGGCGGCAAGCTGGTCAAGGCCCTGGTGAGGACTTCGGTGCCCGTCGAGGTGATCCCGATCGGGTGGAAGCACGTGCAGCGGCGCCTGCGCGAGCGGGGCTACAACGTCGAGGTGCGCAGGGAGTCGGGCGCAGAGGGCAAGCCCGGCGGCGCGGCGCCGGGCAGGGAGTTCGTCACCGACGGCGGCAACTTCATCCTGGACCTGAGCCCCGGCGCGGTCGCCGACGTGCGCGCCCTCGAGAGCGAGATCAAGGCGATGGTCGGCGTCGTCGAGTGCGGCTTCTTTCTCGGAATCGTCGACACGGTCGTGGTCGCGCGGCCCGAGGGCATCGAGCTGATCGAGCGCAAGGGGCGGAGGCGGTGATCCTGCCCATCGGCGACGACAATCGCGGCCGGACCACGACGCCGGTCGTCAACTGGCTGCTCATCGCCGCGAACGTGGCGGTCTTCGTCTTTCTCCAGGGGTTCGGACAGAACCTGACGTTCACCTACGCCTACTCGACCGTTCCGGCCGAGATCCTCACCGGCAAGGACGTCGTGACCCGCGATCGCGTGGCAGTCGACCCTCAAACGGGGACCCGCTACCAGCGTTCCCGGGACTGCAGCCGACTCCGATCCCCGTGTACCTCACGCTCATCACGTCGATGTTCATGCACGCGGGGATCGCGCACCTGCTCGGCAACATGCTGTACCTCTTTATCTTCGGGGACAACATCGAAGATCGCCTCGGCCACCGGCGCTACCTGGTCTTCTACCTGGTCTGCGGCATCATCGCCGGCCTCGTCGCACGTGTTCACTTCCACGGGGGCCGACGCGGCCTACACCCCGTCGCTCGGCGCCTCCGGCGCCATCTCCGGCGTGCTCGGCGGGTACCTCGTGCTGTTTCCCCGCAACCGCGTGCGCGTCATCCTGCTGCGGATCCTCATGAACGTGCCCGCGATCGTGGTGATCGGGATCTGGTTCCTGTTCCAGCTCGTGAGCGGCCTCGGCTACCTCGGCGGCGGCGGCGGGGGTGTTGCCTACGGGGCCCACATCGGCGGCTTCGTGGCCGGCGTGATCCTGATCAAGCTGTTCGCGATCGGCGCCAGGCGCGTGGAACGTCGCTGGTAGCCCGGGAGGCGCGATCAGATGGCCGCTCTCCGTGACAAGATCTGGGCCTTCGATGCGGAATGGGTCCCCGATGCCGAGCTCGGGCGGCGACTCTACGGCCTCGCCCCGCAGATGCCCGACGCCGCGGTCTTCGAAGAGATGTGGCGCCGCGGCGGCGCGAGCGACGAGAACCCGCGGCCTTACCTCAAGACCGTGCTGTGCCGGGTCGTTTCGCTCGCCGTCCTGCGGAGGATCGGCTCCGGCGAAAGCGCCGAGCTTTCCATGGTGTCGCTGTCCGCGGAGCGGCTCTCGGAGGCCGAGCTGCTCGCGGAGTTTCTCGGCACGGCGGGCCGCGAGCGGCCCTGCCTCGTGGGCTTCAACTCGCGGCACGCGGACCTGCCGATCCTGATCCAGCGCGGGGTCGCGCACGGCCTGTCCGCGGCCGAGTTCCAGCGCCTCGAATACCTCGGGTGGAAGACCGCGCTGCACGTCGACCTGATAGCCGCCCTCGGTTGGGGAGGCCGGAGCACGCCTTCGCTCGACGAGCTCGCGACCGCCTGCGGCGTACCCGGAAAGATCGGCACGCACGGCGGTGACGTCGCGGATCTCTGGCTCGCGGGCAGGCACGCGGAGATCATGGCCTACAACGAGATGGACGCGATCACGACGTACCTGGTCTGGCTTCGCTGGGCGCACTTCGAGGGGCAGCTGAGCGGCGACGAGTACGATCGCGAGCAGCAGAATCTCGAGCGCTTCCTGGTCGCCGGGGTCGAGGCGCGGCCGCACTTCCAGCGCTATCTGGATCGCTGGCGCGCGCTGCGGCCGCCCGCAGACCGCTGAGCGGGGCGCCGGGCTCCCGCGGCTCGGCTGCCTGGGCCTCAAAGCCCGATGTGGTGTAAGTTCAGCCGATGAAACCGATCGCCAACCCCTATGTCGGCCGCGAGACTTACCACTGCTTCGCCTGCAGCCCGGACCACCCCTTCGGCCTGCGGATGCGCTTCTTCCAGGACGGCGACGAGGTGGTGTGCCGCTGGCAGCCGCGGGCTGGAGCTCGAAGGCTACAGCGGCGTCCTGCACGGCGGCGTGCAGACGGCGTCCTGATGGACGAGATCGCGAGCTGGTGGATCTTCGTGAACCGCGGGACCGCGGGGGCGACGGCGCGGGTCGAGGTCGACTTCAAGCGGCCGGTGCTCACGGCCAAAGGCGAAGTGACGCTGCGCGCCTCCCTTGCCGGCACCGACGATCACCTCGTGACGGTGCGCGTCGTCCTCACCGACGGCGCCGGGAAGCTGTGCACGGAGGGCCGGGTGACCTACTTCACGTACCCTCCGTCTCTCGGCCCGGAAACGGCTGGGCTACCCGGGTCAGGAGAGCTTTGTCGGATGAGCGCGCGGCGCCGGCTCCGGCGCCCCTGGCCCGCGGCGGCCTCGGGGCTGGCGGGCTCGCCGGGCGGCCCGGGCACGCGCTTCCACGCGCGGCCATGCGGGCTGGAACACCCGGTTGACAGGACGGACCATTCACAAATACGATTTTGCATGCAATCCAGCCGCGGCGGGCGCGGGGGCTCGCGGGGGGGCATCGATGGCGCACGGTGACGGCGAGAGGATCCGGATGCTCGAGGCGAAGGCCAGGGAAGTCCGGTTCCACATCGTGGACATGATCCACACGGCCCGAAGCGGACACCCGGGGGGCTCGCTGTCCGCCGCCGACGTGATGACGGCGCTCTACTTCGATGTTCTCAGGCTCAGGCCGGCCGAGCCGCGGTGGCCGGACCGGGACCGCTTCGTCCTCTCCAAGGGGCACGCGTGCCCCGCGCTGTACGCCTGTCTCGCGCTGCGGGGCTATTTCCCGCTGGAAGACCCTCGGGACGCTGCGCCGGTTCGAGAGCATCCTCCAGGGCCACCCGATCATGAAGACACCCGGCGTCGACATGAGCACCGGGTCGCTGGGCCACGGCCTGGCGGCCGCCGTCGGCATGGCGCTCGACGGCAGGATGCGCGGCAGGGACTACCGCACCTACGCCCTCGTCGGCGACGGCGAGCTCAACGAAGGCATCGTCTGGGAGGCCGCATCCGCGGCGAACAAGTACGGCCTCGAGCGTCTCACTGCGATCGTGGACGCGAACCGCCTGCAGAACGACGGCGAGACCAGCGTCATCATGCCGATGGAGCCCATCGCGGACAAGTGGCGGGCCTTCCACTGGAACGTCCTCGAGATGGACGGCCACGACATGGCGCGGGATCGTGAGCACGATCGAGGCCGCACAGGCGCACACGGGAGGACCGACCTGCATCATCGCCCGCACGGTCAAGGGCCGCGGGGTGTCCTTCATGGAGAGCAAGCGGGAGTGGCACGGCCTCGCGCCCGACGATGCCCAGTACGAGCGGGCCGTCGCCGAGATCGGAAGGGGGCTGCGATGAACCTTCCCAAGGCAAAGGCGCCGACAAGGCAGGCGTGCACGGACCGCATGCTCGAGTACGGCCGGGTCGACGGCGACTTCGTCGTGGTCGACATGGACCTCGGGTACGCGACCTCCGCCTACCTGTTCGCCGAGCGGTATCCCGATCGCTACCTCAACATGGGCATCGCGGAGCTCGCCGCGCTCTCGGCCGCGGCCGGCATGGCGTCCTGCGGCCGCAAGGTCGTCGTGTGCGGGTACGGGGTGTTCCTCACCATGCGCGCCCTGGAGAGCGTGCGGTCGATGATCTGCTACCCCAACCTGGATGTGAAGCTGCTTTCGTCTCACGCCGGAGTCACAGCCGCGATCGACGGCGTGAGCCACCAGGCCACCGAGGACGTCGCCTTCATGACGACCCTGCCGAACATGAAGCTGCTCGCGCCGGCGGACACGCGGTCGGCGCACGGGTTGTTCGACGTCGCGATGGAGACGCCCGGGCCGGTGTACGTCCGTCTGATGAGGGACCCGCTGTTCGAGCTGTACGGGGCCGACGAGCGGTTCGTCCTGGGCGGCAGCAAGCGGCTGCGGGAGGGGTCGGACGTGACCGTCGTCGCGTACGGCGACGTGGTGTTCCAGGCCCTCGAAGCCGCCGAGACCCTCGCCGGATCGGGCGTGCAGGCGGACGTGCTCGACTTCTACAGCGTCAAGCCGTGGGACCGCGAGGCGCTCGCCGAGTCGCTCGACAGGACGGGCGCCCTGGTCGTGGCGGAGAACCACCAGGCCCGCAACGGGCTCGGATACGAGCTGGCGGCGTGGTGCCTCAAGAACAGGCCGGTGCCGTTCGAGAACCTCGGCCTCCAGGACACGTTTGCCGAATGCGGCGGCTACCGGGAGGTGCTCGGCAAGTACGGGATGTCCGCCGCGCGCATCGCCGAGGCCGCGGGCCAGGTCGTCGCGGCCAGGAAGAACCGCGGCTGAATAGTCCCAACGCCGCAAGGCTCCGCAGGGCGCCCCTGGCGCCTCTTGCGCCCGTTGAACCCCGGCCCTGCCTCGCTTAGATTAGGGTGAAAGGGTGAGGGCGTGAGATTTCCGGCCGCCGGCCTCTTCGATCTCGAGCGCTCGCTCGCGGGCCCGTTTCTCGAGCCGCTGGCGTATCCGTGGGAGATCCTCCCGCGCATCGCCGACGTGATCGCGGAGGTCGTTCGAGAGCTCCCCGCCGGCTTCGTCGAGAAGCTCCCCGGAGTCTGGGTCGGACCGGAGACGCGGATCGAGCCGTCGGCCCTCATCAGGGGGCCTGCGATCATCGGCGCACGGTGCGAGATCCGTCACGGGGCCCTGCTGCGCGGGATCGCGATCATCGGCGACGGCTGCGTGGTCGGCAACTCCACCGAGATCAAGAACGCGATCCTTTTCGACGGAGTCGAGGTGAATCATTTCAACTACGTCGGCGACTCCGTTCTCGGGTTCCGCAGCCACCTCGGGGCCGGCGCCATCCTGTCCAATGTGCGTCTCGACGGCCGTACGGTGCGCGTCCTGGACGAGGGAGGTCCGCTGGAGACGGGCCTGCGGAAGTTCGGGGCGATCCTCGGAGACTTCGTGGAGGTCGGCTGCAACTCGGTCGTGAACCCCGGCACCGTGATCGGACGCCAGAGCCTGGTGCACCCGCTCGTTAACGTGGGAGGTGTCGTTCCGCCGAGAAGTGTAGTGAGGCGGGATGGGAGCGTGACCGCCAGGCGCCTTTGACCTGAGATTCGCGGGCGGCAATCCCCGGGAGAGCCGACGATGCGCTTTTCGATCAGCACTGTTCCTCTGGCCACCTACATGCACCGCAAGTACTATGACCTCGGCGCCACGATCTACGTGATGAAGATCCTGCTGCGCGAGCGGGTGGTCGACGGGTTCGAGCTGGAGCTGCTGGCGGAGTGGAACCCGCATTTCGCCCCGGTGGACAAGGACACGAAGTACGACCGCAAGTTCGAGTGGGAGGCGAGCCGCAAGTACGACATCCCCCAGCTCGTCGAGGTCATCAATCGCGCCCGCGTGCCCATCCTCGCGATCCACGCGAACAGGGACATCGGCCCGCTGCTCTGCTCGGAGCAGCCGGAGCTCGTGGAGCGCGGCGAGGCCCTCGTGCGCGGGGCGCTGCAGGCGGCGGAGGGCGTCGGCGCGGGAACGTGCGTCTTCCACCTCTGGGACGCGTGGTCGGCCGCGGTGGACCACCCCCGCCTTCACGCGCTCCTCGTCCGTCTTTCGTCGGGCACCGGCGTCAAGGCGGCTGTCGAGAACATTCCCACCTACACGCCCGGCTATACACCGTTCGAAGCGGTCTCGGCCTTCGACTGGGTCACCCTCGACATGAAGTGGGCCTATCACTACAACGAGCTCGATCGTTTCAGGGGGATCAAGGACCGGATCGCCGACGTGCACCTTCACGGCAGCCTCGTGGACCGGATGTGGACGCTCAACGGGACTCACATCGATTACGCGGCGCTCCTGCGAATGATCGCGGATGAGTGGGGCTACGACGGCCTCGTGACGCTCGAAGGGGAAACGGACTTCTCCGGCCTGCTCTGGAGCCAGATCGTTTCGGGCATCAGCGCCCTGCGCCGGGCGGGCTGAATCGCGCGCCGGCGCGGCAGGCCGGCGGGCTCCGCACCCGCCCCGACCGCGCGCTTCCCAACCGGGGACTCAAACCGCTATTCTCTCCCGCATGCCGCAGTCCACGGTCGCCGCGCCTGCCCGAAGCGGCTACGCCGCCGGGGTGGGCGCCATCCTGCTGTCGTCGGTCCTCTTCTCCGTCATGGCGATCATGATCCGCTTCGCGCAGCGGATCGACTTCTTCACGATCGCGTTCTACCGTTTCGCCGTGGGCACGGCGGCGCTCGGGACACTGGCGCTCTTCCGCCGCATCCGCCTGGAGTTCACCAACAGCTCCGTGCTTTTCCTGCGCGGCCTCTTCGGCGGGATATCCGTGCTCCTCTTCTACATGTCCGTCGTCAAGCTCGGCCTGGCAAGGGGCACGGTGCTCAGCTACCTCTACCCGATCTTCGCCGCCGGGGGCGGCGTGATCTTCCTCAAGGACCGCGTGAGCGCCTCTGCCTGGGTGCTGATGGCGGTCGGGCTGGTCGGGCTGGCGCTATTGGTGGCTCCGAAGGGCGGCGCCGTAAGCGTCGATGCCTGGACCATCCTCTCGATCGCCGGCGCCGTCGCGGCGGGGGCGGCGCTCGTGTGCCTCAAGAGGGCGACCGCCACCGATTCGAGCTACGCGATCTTCCTCGCCCAGTGCCTCATCGGGTTCTGGCTGGTGGCCGTCCCGGCCGTCCGCGGCGCCGGCGGCGTCGGCTGGGGCGGCGGGGTGCTGCTGGTCGCGATCGGCCTGACGGCCACGGCCGCGCAGATCCTCATGACCTGGGGCTTCGGCCGCGTGTCGCTCACCGCCGGGTCCCTTCTCGGGCTCCTCACGCCGCTGTTCAACGTGGTGGTCGGGATCGCGTTCTTTGCCGAAGCGATGAGCGCGATCGAGCTCGCGGGCAGCATCCTGGTGCTGGTCTCCTGCGTCGGCGTCGTGGGCCTTGCGCGCGCGCCCGCGGCCCGACGCGGCGGCCGTCACGCCGCCCTGTAGAGGAAGGACGAGACTCCGAGAAAGACGCCGAAGCCGACGATGACGAGCGCGCAGGCGGCGAGGACCGCCTGGTAGACCCGCCCCGTGAGGCGGGAGCGCCCCATCGACACGAGAACGGACACGGTGAAGTACCACAGCAGGTCCCCCGCCTCGTGGCCCGCGAAGAACGCGATCAGCAGCGGCCACCTGGCGAAGGAGATGTCGTACTGCGCCATGAAAGCAAAACCCACCGACGCCCACCAGACCCACCAGTAGGGGTTGCTCATCGACACGAGCACGCCGGCCAGCACCGGGTTGGCGGGACGGATGGCCTCTGCGGTGGGATCGGCTCCGGGAGGCGCGATGCGGCCGCGCACGACCTGCCGGAGGAGGCTCAACCCCATGACGACGAGGAACGAGCCGCCGAACGCGCCGATCAGGCGGACCGCGATCCCGCTCCGCAGCAGCGCGGCGAGACCCAGAAGCAGGGCCACGATGAGGGCCGATTCCAGCAGCGCATGGCCGAGGATGACCCACGCACCGACGAGGAACCCCCGCCTGCGGGCCTGCGCGGACCTCACGATCGTGTAGGTCAGCAGCGGGCCGGGAGCCATCGCGCCGCTCAGCGCGACGACGAACGACAGGGAGAAAATGACGATGAAGGCCTTCATGCCGCCCGCTCTCTCCGATTCCGCGCACCGCGCGCGTCCCCGTTATACAGGGAAAGAGGCCCCGTTGCTACATCCCGCGCGGCACGCATCCCTCGCGGGGCCTGTCCTTGACCCATGAGGGGCGTGACGCTATGTTGGCGCCGGAAAGCAACGATGAGAATCATCCTCGTCCGGCACGGCGAGACCGAAGAGAACGCCGCGGGCATCATCCAGGGCCACCTGCCGGGCCGGCTGTCCGCGCGGGGCCGCGAGCAGGTGGAGCGGCTCGCCGCGCGTCTCGCCCGGGAGCCGATCGACGCGGCGTACTCCAGCGACCTCGCGCGGGCGCGCGACACCACCGAGGCGATCATGCGCCGCCATCCGGGCGTCCGGGTGACCTGGTGCCCCGATCTGCGCGAGCGCTTCCTCGGCCGCTACCAGGGGTGCAGCGGCAGCGACCTGGATCGGTCCCGGCTCACCGACGCCGAGGAGGTGGAGAAAGACGAGCAGATGCTGGAAAGGGCCAGGCGCGTGCTGCGTCTCGTGCGCGAAAAGCACCCTGGCCAGACCGTCCTGCTGTCGGGCCATGGCGGCATCAACTACGCCATCGTGGCCGCGATCACGGGGAGGACCCTCGCGGAGGCCAAAGCCACGGTCGAGATGAGCAACGCGGGCGTCTTCGTCTTCGAAGGCGAGGACGGAAGGCTATCCGCCCTGACCATGAACGACGTCAGCCACCTTTCGGAAGAGAGAGCCTCATGAAGATCTACCAGGTCGATGCGTTTGCCGACCGCCCGTTCACCGGCAACCCTGCGGGCGTCTGCCTGCTCGAGGACGAGAAGCCGGACGCCTGGATGCAGAGCGTCGCCGCGGAGATGAACGTCTCGGAGACGGCCTTTGCCCGCAGGGTCGATTCCGGCTTCTCGCTGCGCTGGTTCACCCCCACCTGCGAAGTCGAGCTGTGCGGCCACGCGACGCTCGCGACCGCGCACGTTCTGTGGGAGGCGGGGGTGCTCGAGCCGGCGCAGGCCGCCGAGTTCCACACGCTGAGCGGGTTGCTGCGCGCCAGGCGCGCGGGCGACCTGATCGAGATGGACTTCCCGGCGCACGCCGTCGAGCCGGCCCCGCCGCCGGCCGGGGTGCTCGAGGCGCTGGCGCCCGGACGCGAGCCTCCCGAGCCGCTGTTCAGCGGCACCGACGACGCGCTGACCTTTCTCGAGCTCGCGTCGAAGGAGCAGGTCGAGGCTCTCGCGCCGGACTTCAGGCTGCTCGCGCGCTCGGGCACGGGAACCGCGCTGGTGACCGCGCGCGGCGGCGCGCACGACTTTGTCTCGCGCTTCTTCGCTCCCGCCGTCGGGATAGACGAGGACCCGGTGACCGGCGTGGCGCACTGCTACCTGGCCCCCTACTGGTCCGCGAAGCTCCGGAAGAAGAGCCTCATCGGCTGGCAGGCCTCGGCCCGCGGCGGGACGGTGCACTGCCGCCCGGCGGGCGACCGCGTGGTTCTCGGCGGCCGCGCGGTGACGGTGCTCGAGGCGAGGCTGCTCGCGTGAGCGACCGGAGCGATTTCAGGCTCGTGGACCGGCAGGCCGATCTCGACGCCCTCGCCCGCCGCCTCCGCGGCCTCGACGCGATCGGCGTGGATTTCGAGGGCGAGTACAACCTGCACCGGTACGGGATCCACCTCTGCCTGGTACAGATCGCCGACGGCGACGCCGTGCATCTCGTCGACCCGGTGAGGCTGGGCTCGCTCGCGCCGCTCGCGCCCGTCCTCGAGGACGAGCGGGTGACCAAGGTGATGTGCTCCGCGGACGAGGACGTCAAGCTGATCAAGCGCGCGCAGGGGATCGCTCTGCGCGGCATCTTCGACCTGCAGGTCGGGTCCCGGCTGCTGGGCCAGGGCACGCCGGGCCTCGGCCGGATCATCGAGACCACCCTGGGCAGAACCATGGAGAAGAAGGAAGTCCTCCAGCGCTCGGACTGGAACCGCCGGCCGCTGTCCCCGGCGCAGCTCGACTACGCGGCCGAGGACGTGCGGCACCTGCTGGCCGCCTGGCAGCGCATGCGCGAGTCGCTCGCGGCGCGCGACCGGCTCGTCAAGGCGCAGGAGCAGAGCCGCGCCCTGGAGAAGCGCGAGTTCCGGGCGGACGCGGACGCCTGGATACGCCTGCGCGGCGCCCGCACTCTCAGCGAAGACGGGCAGCACACGCTCGCGGCGCTCCACGCCGCCCGGGAGCGGATCGCCGAAACGCTCGACCTCCCGCCGTACCGGGTGGTCGCGAACGACGCGCTGGTCGCCGCCGCGCGCCGGCCCCCCGCGTCGCGGGACAACTGGCTCAGGCTCGTCGGCCGCGAGGCGCGGCCCTTTGTCGACCGGCTGGCCGCCGCCTGCGCCGCGGCGGAGGGGGAGGGCCGCCCGGCATGAGCGCGCGGATCGCGAGGCTCCTGCTCGCGGCGATCGCGATCGGGCTGTCCATCTTCCCGTTCCTCCTGCTCCTCCAGCTCGGGGTCGACGTCGTCAAGATCTACGGCGGCCTCGCCGCCTTTGCCGGGGCTCACGTCGCTTATTCCGCTGGCGATCGCGGAGATCGCTTTCGTCATCGCGGTGGACGCAGTCCTCGGACGCGCTCAGCGCAAGGGCCGCCTGCTCGAATCGTTCCTCCTCGTGACCGGCAGCGAGCTTCTGCTGCTGCCGGCGATCGAGGCGCTCCGCTTCGCGCTGTACGCCCCGATCCACGGCGGCCGCTTCGATCTGCACCGCGCGGTCCTCCGTCCGGTCTATCTGCCGCTCGCGGCCGCGGGGCTCGCGATCGGCGCCGCCGCGCTGGCGGCTGTCGCCTGGCTCGCGCTGCGCAGGGCCCGCCGCGCGCCCGGCCCCGGGCCTCAGCCCCCGAGCTGATCGAGGAGCGCGCGCTCGAGAAAGGGCGGGTACACCTCCCACGCGTGCGCCCCGTAGCCGCCGGCCATCAGGAACGCGCGAGGGATCGAGCGGGACTTCAGGAACCGGTAGATCATCAGGTCGCGTTCGAGCATCTGGTCCGCGGACAGCCGCAGCAGCGCGGCCGAGGGGAGCTCGTCCTTCTCGTAGGCGTCGGCGCCCGCGAGAACGAGCGCCAGGTCGGGCCGGGCGCCGGATTCGAGCGAGCGCAGCGCCGCGTCGAGACGGGGGAGATAGCTCGCCTCTTCGCCGGCTTCGATGCCGACGTCGATGTCGCTCGGGATGAAGGAAGGGTTGAGCCTGCCGAGCGCGTCGCGCTCCGGCCCGTCCAGCGGCCATCCGCGGGCCATGTGCACGCTCAACGTCACGATCGACGGGTCGCCGCTCGCGATCTCCGCGGTGCCGTCGCCCTTGTGGGCGTCCACGTCGATGATCCACGCGCGCCGCACGACGCCTTCGGCCTGCAGGCGCCGCAGGGCGACCATCGAGTCGTTGACCACGCAGAAGCCGTGGCCGAAGTCGCGGTGGGCGTGGTGCGCGCCCCCGCCGAGGTAGAAGCAGAAGCCGTGCCGCAGCGCCTCGCGGCAGCACTGGTATGTGCCCGCCGAGTTCTCGAGCGCCCCGTCGAGCAGCTCGGAGAGCGGCCGGGTGGCCCGCGACGGGTCGTAGCGGTGCGGCCGCCCCTGCTCGTCCTCGAGCTCGTAGGCACGGATGATCGCGCGCTCGAGGCCCGCCGAGGTGAGCTCGTCGACGTAACGCTCGGAGTGGGCACGCAACAGGTCCTCGCGCCCCATTGTCGTGCCGTCCCGTTGCAGGTGCCACTCGGGCTCGCGCGGCCCGAGCAGGGGGTTCGCACGAAGCGCCGCGAGGATGCGGTCGGTCTTTCCGGGGGCGACCGGGATGAGGATGCCGTAGTCGACGAGGGGCGCGCGCCTCTGCGGCGTGTAGAGCAGCATGGCCGCAATGTAGCGCTCGGCTCCTGCGGGACGCAACCGCGCCCCCCGGCAGCCGGGGCAGGCCCCGTCCGTGCGGCAAAACCCGACACCCCCGCCGGGCCGCGGCGGCGGGGCGAGCGGCGGGGCACACAGGGGCGAACCTCCCCTTGACATCCGGAGCGGGCTCTGGCAGACTGCCGACGAACATGGGATGCGGTAAGAGCCCAGGATGGGTAAGCACAAGACTCCGGGAGCGCCGGAGTCTTTTTTTCGCGCGGAAGTCCGCCGGAACGGGAGAGCCTCGGGGCTCTCCTTTTTTTTGCCCGCGGCCGTCGCGTCCAGCCGCGCTGAGGGAGGGGATGATGGACTTTTTCAAGGCGCTCGAGGCCTCCTGCGCCGCGCGCGCGAGCCTGCTCTGCGTCGGGCTCGACCCGCGGCCGGGCGGCGGCGCGGACGCCGCCCGCGGGATGGTGGAGGCCAACAGGCGGCTCATCGAGGCGACGCGCCCGTACGCGGCCTGCTTCAAGCCCAACATCGCGTTCTACGAGGCGCTGGGCGCGGCCGGCTGGGAGGCGCTGGAGCAGACGCTGCGGCTGATCCCGGACGACACGCCGGTGATCCTCGACGCCAAGCGGGGCGACATCGGCGACACGGCCGCGGCCTACGCGGCGGCCGCCTTTGAACGGCTGGGCGTGGGTGCGATCACCGTCAGCCCCTACCTGGGCCGCGAGGCGCTGGAACCCTTCTTCAAATATCCGGGCCGCGGGCTCTTCGTGCTCTGCCGGACCTCCAACGCCGGCTCCGACGAGGTTCAGGCGCTCGAGGTCGACGGCGCAGGCGGCCCGACGCCGCTCTACGTGGAGCTCGCCCGCAGGGCGGCGGCTTGGGGGCCAGGTGTCGGGCTCGTAGCCGGCGCCACGGACCCGCAAGCCCTGCGGCGCGTGCGCGAGGCGGCGCCGGCGGCCTGGATCCTCTGCCCCGGAGTCGGCGCGCAGGGCGGGTCACTGGAGGCGGCGGTGGGGGCGGGGCTGCGGCAGGACGGGCTCGGCCTGCTGATCAACGCCTCGCGCGCCATCGCGGATGCGGCGGATCCGGCGGCCAGGGCGCGCGAGCTGCGGGACGCGATCAACGCCGCCCGCGACGGCGCGCGCCGCGCGCCGCGCGAGGCGGCACCCGACGCCGCGGACGCGGCGAAGCGAAAGCTCTTCGAGCGGATCGTCGCCGAAGGCTGCCTTCGCTTCGGACAGTTCCGCCTCAAGTCCGGCGAGATCTCGCCGGTCTACCTCGACCTGCGGCGGCTCGTGTCGGCCCCGCGCCTGCTCGCGGCGGTGGCCGCCGCCTACGCCGGGCTCGCCGAAGGCATCGCCTACGACCGCATCGCGGCGATCCCGCTCGCGGCGCTGCCGATCGGCACGGCGCTGTCGCTGCGGGTCGGCCGGCCGATGCTCTACCCCAGGCTCGACGCCAAGGACCACGGCACCGGCAGCCGCATCGAGGGGGCCTTCGAGCCGGGCGAGAGAGTGCTCCTCGTCGACGACGTCATCACCTCGGCCGCCAGCAAGCTCGAGGCGATCGCGGTTCTCGAGGCGGCCGGGCTCAAGGTGCGCGACCTCGTGGTCCTCGTCGACCGCGAGGCAGGCGGCCGAGAGGAGCTCGCCAGGCGCGGGATCACGGTGCACGCGTACGCCACGCTGCGGGAGCTGCTCGCGATCGCGGGCAGACGAGAGGAGGAGGCTTCATGAACTTCGAAGAAGAGGTCCGCAAGGCCGCGGCGTCCTACGGAGGCTGGTTCAACGCGCACGCGCACATCGACCGCGCGCACGTGATGGAGCCCGCCTATGTCGACTACGCGGACATGGACCCCTGGGAGATCGCCACGTACCCGCTGCCGGTCAAGCAGCACACGACCGGCGTCCTGCACGAGGGCCCGGCGTACACCGGGGAGAGCCTGCGCGAGCGCATGGGCCGCGTCCTGGAGACCTCCATCGCCTGCGGCACCCGCAGGCTCGACAGCTTCATCGACACGACCGCGGACGTCGTGGGCCTCACCGCGCTGGAGGCGGCGCTGGAGCTCAAGGAAAAGTACAAGAGCCGGATCGACTTCCGCGTCGGCGCCTACCCGATCTTCGGCTTCAAGGACACCGAGAAGCGCCGCTGGGAGCTCTTTGTCGAAGGCGCCCGCCTCGCCGACTTTATCGGGACGCTCCCGGAGCGCGACGCGCTCGCGGAGCACATCGGGTTCAAGGAGCATTTCCGCCGCGTGCTCGAGCTCGGGAACTCGCTCGGCAAGGACGTGCACATGCACGTCGACCAGACCAACCTGCCGACCGAAAGCGGCACGGAGACGCTGGTGGAGGCCGTGCGCTGGCTGAGGCCCGACCGCACCGGCCACGCCGAGAAGCGCGAGCCGACGGTGTGGGCGGTGCACGCGCTCTCGGTGGCCTCCTACGACGAGGAGCGCTTCCACCGCCTCATCGACGGCCTCAAGGAGACCAACGTCGGCGTCGTCGTGTGCCCGGGCGCGACCCTCTCGAACAAGCAGGACCGCCGCGTGCACGTGCCCATGCACAACAGCATCACGAGGGTGCTCGAGTTCCTGATCGAAGACGTCGCGGTGCGGCTGGGCACGGATAACATAGAGGACTTCTTCATGCCGGCGGGGAGCGCGGACATCTTCCAGGAGATCAAGACCGCGGCCGACAGCCTTCGCTTCTACACCTTTAACACCTGGGCCAAGATCGCCTGCGGGGTCCGCCTGAACGAGGTGGACAAGATGAAGGTGCGCCGCGCGCTCATGAACTAGGATGAAGGTACCCATGGCCGACGGCAGGCGCCCCAGCCGCCCGTTGCGCCCGCGCGCGCAGGTCCTGCGGCTGCTCGCCACAGGCGGCGGGCTCGCCACCGTGTCGGGGATCCTCACGACGCGCCCGGGCCTCATCCGGTGGGTGGATCGCGCGATGCCCGAGGTCTCCGTCATCACGACCAAGAGCTTCCAGCGCTTCGCGAACCCCGGCAACCGCGAGCCGATCCTCTGCGAAGACCCCGAAGGGCCAGCCGGCACGTTCGGCAACGCCGTGGGCCTCCGCAACCCGGGGATGGAGACCGCGCTGCGCGAGCTGGCGGCTCTCGGCCCGATGCGGGCCCTGCTCAACGTTTCGCTCGCGGCGGGGACGGCCGAGGACTTCTGCGCGCTGGCCTCGGCGCTCGAGCCGCGTCGCCGATCTCTTCGAGCTGAACCTGTCCTGCCCGCACACGCTCGATCGCTCCGGCAGTGCCATCGGCAGCGACCCAGACCTGGTCCGGGAGATCTGCCGCGCCGTCAGGGCGTCTACCACGCGCCCGTTCCTCGCGAAGCTGACGCCCAACACCGACGACATCGGCGGCATCGCGCGGGCCGCGATGGAGGGGGGCGCGGACGGGATCGCCGCGATCAACACGGCCGGGCCGTACGTCTACCGGGAGCCGGCGAGCGGCGCCCCGATCCTCGGCCACCCCGAAGGGCTCGGCGGCCGCTCGGGCGAGGGAATCCGGGAGCTCGCGGCGCGCAAGGTCGCGGAGGCGCGGGCAGCGGTCGGCCGCGGCGTGCCGATCATCGGCATGGGCGGCGTCTCCGCGGGCGCGCACGTGCGGCGGCTGGCCGAGGCGGGGGCGGACATCGTCGGCGTCGGCAGCGTCCTTGCGCGCGTCGCCCCGCAGGAGGCGCTGCCGCGCTTTGTCGCGGCGCTCGCGCGGGACGCGGCCGCCGGCACCGACGACGCTTCCGCGGTGGTGTCGCAGGCGCCGGTCATGGCCTACCGGCCCTTTGCGGTCCGGGAATCGCGCGCCGTCGGCGCGGACGTCAAGCTGATCGTCCTGGAAGGCCGCCTCGATTACGAGGCGAGCCAGTACGCCTTCGTCTTTCTTCCAGGGGTGGGTGAGAAGCCGTTCTCGATCGCTCTGCGCGAGCCGCTTTCGTTCGTGTTCCGCAGGCGCGGGGCCTTCACGCAGGCGCTCTGGGAGGTGGGACGCGGCGGCACCGTGTTCCTGCGCGGCCCCTACGGCGCCGCTCCCCGCATCGCGAGCGCGGCGCGCGCCTGGGTCGTCGCGGGCGGGACCGGGATCGCCGTGGCCCCGCGGCTGGTCGAGAGCCTCCTCGAGGCGGGCGCGCGGGTGAGCTTCTTCTACGGCGTGTCGCGGGAAGAGGAGGCGACGCTCGCGTCGCTCGTGCCCGCCGCGGCCGAGCGCGTGGTGGTACCCGACCGCGGCACGCCCGGCCGCGTCGTCGCGGCGCTCGCCGCCCGCCTCGCGGCGGAGCGGGACGCGGCGGCCGCTTTCTGCTGCAACATCGGGCCGCCGGCCCTGATGCAGCGGGCGGCAGAGGCGGAGGAGGCCGCGGGCGTGCCGCCGGCGCGCATCGTCAGCTCGCTCGAGACCCCCAGCCTCTGCGGCGTGGGGATCTGCGGCCTCTGCGAGGCGGGCGGCAGGCTGCTCTGCCGCGAGGGCACGTTCGTCAGGCTCGACGCGATCCGCGAGGCCGGCGGCTGGGACGCCGTTTCCGCCGAGGGCCACTAAAGGGCCGCCGCCGCATCCGTCGCTCCCGGGAGGGGCCGGGCGCCGCGCGGCGGCCTTCAACCTTTTGCCCCTTGGGTCACCAGGGGCTTATCTTACGGCAAGGAGTCATTCGTATTGAAGTCACCGAAAGAACTGAACCTTGACGCGGTGCTGCTGCGCAAGGTCGACGGGCTCGCCCATCGGGCGGCCCAGATCCTCGTCAACGACCCCGAAGTGCACCACCTGCAGGACTACGCCAACACCGTCGCGATCAAGCGGCTGGGATACAACGACCACGGACCTGTGCACATGCGCCAGGTCGTGCTCAACGCGCTGCGGATGATCGACCTCCTCACGGAGGGGGGAGTCAAGCTGAACCTCGAGAGCGAGGAGATCGGCACCCTCGAGGACAGCAGGGTCGCCGTGCTCGTCGCCGCTTTTCTCCACGACGTGGGCATGACCGTGAGCCGCGAGGATCACGAGCACACGGGCGTTTGGCTCGCGATGCCGATCATCGACCGCATCGTGGCCCAGGTGTACCCGCAGGATATCGAGAGGCGCGTCATCGTGCGGTCGATGGTCGTCGAGGGCATCGTCGGGCACATGGGGCTGCACCGCGTCCACTCGCTGGAGGCGGGCCTCGTGATGATCGCCGACGGGTGCGACATGGAGAAGGGACGCGCGCGCATCCCCATGCTCCTCGCCACCGACGCGCGCATGGGCGACATCCACAAGCACTCCGCCACGGCGATCGAGAAGGTGCGCATCGGCAAGGGCGAGGAGAAGCCGATCCGGATCCACGTGGAAATGAGCGCCTCGATCGGGATGTTCCAGATCGAGGAGGTCCTGCTGAAGAAGATCGACCCCAGCCCGGCCAAGCCCTACATCGAGCTCGTCTCCGAGTGCGCCGGCGGGGAGACCAAGCGCTACCTGTGACCCGGCTGCGCTGCGCCGTCGCCGGGCTCGGCCGCATCGGGAGCCTGCTCGAGGACGACCGGCTGCGCGAGAAGCCCGCGACGCACGCGGGCGCGATCGCACGGCAACAGGGACTGCATCCTCGTCGGCGGCTGCGACCCTGACCCGTCGCGGCGCGAGGCCTTTGCCCGGCGATGGCGCTGCAGGCACGTGTTCGCCGACGTCGATTCGCTGCTCGCGGGCTCGAAGCCCCATGTGCTGCACGTCGCCTCGCCTCCCGACACTCACCTCGCGATCGTCGAAGCCGCGGCCCGCGCGGGCGTGCGGGTGATCGTCTGCGAGAAGCCGCTGGCGGAACGCCTCGACGAGGCCCGCGCCATCGCCGCCCTCGACCGCGAAGGCGGGCCGCGCATCCTCACCAACCACGAGCGCCGCTACTCCCGCGACTACCTCGCCGCCCGGCGGATCGTGGCCGAGGGCCGCTACGGCCCGCTGCTCTCGATCGCCTCGCGTCTCTACCTGGGCCGCACGCGGCCGGCGGCCGACATCCTGCTGTTCGACGGCACGCACCTCGCCGACATCATCGCGTTCCTCGCGGGCGCGGCCCTCGAGCTGCGCGGGGCGGCGCTTGCGCATATGCCCGGCGCGGGGGCCGAGGCGGCGGCCGAGGCGCTCGTCGTCACCGCGGCTGCCGGGGCCGTGCCCGTCCTCATGGAGATCGGGTCGGGGCGCGATCACCTCGTCTTCGAGGTGGACCTGAGCTTTGCCCGCGGCCGGCTGCGCATCGGCAACGGCGTCTACGAAGAGTACCGCAGCGGCCCGAGCCCGTACTACACGGGGATGCGATCGCTCGCCCGCGTTCGCCGGGGCCGCCCCCGCGTCACGGGCTACTTCGCCGGGATGATGGCCGACGCGGTTGCGTGCGCGCGCGACCCCGGGCGCAGGCCCGTGTCGAGCGCCGCCGACGGCGCGGCGACGCTGGAGTTCGTGGACGCCGTGCTCCGCGCGGCCGGCGCGGGCTCGCTGGCGGACTGAGCGCGCCCCGCGCGGGCCGCGCGCGCAGGCCCGCACCCGCGCGCCTGCTGGCCCCGCCCGGGCCTCCCGTTTCCGCCCGGGCAGCGATGCCGCCATGCCGCGATGCCGCGATGGACAAGCGATGCCCGACCGCTATACTTTCGCTGGAGCGCGAGGTGAGAGCGGACGCGCGGGGAGCAGACACTTGGCCGCGAAGACCATCTTCGACAGGATCCTCGCCGGCGAGGCAACGGCCGACGTGGTGCACGACGACGAGCACGTGCTCGCCTTCAGGGACGTCAACCCGCAGGCGCCCGTTCACGTGCTCGTCATTCCCAAGCGCAGGGTGGGGAGCTTCAAGGAGCTGGCCGATCTCGACGTCGAAGAGGTCGGCAGGTTCATGCAGGGCGTCGCGCGCGCGGCCCGCCTGCTTGGCCTCGACGGGCCGGGCTACCGGGTTGTCTTTAACTGCGGCCGCCACGGGCAGCAGACGGTCGACTACCTGCACGCGCACATACTCGGCGGCCGCCAGATGACCTGGCCTCCGGGCTGAGGAGCCGCGCATGCACTTCCTTCACTACATCGTCGACACGGGCCCCGGGTACATCATCCAGGTCAACCTCACCGGAACGGGGAACGTGCGCCTCCTCGACCCGATCGCCTTCGCGAAGTACAAGTTGGGCAAGCGCTACGAGGCCACGGCCGGCCCCGAGACCACCAACCCCGTCAAGTTCGTGCCTCCGTTCAAGGGCAAGTGGCACGTCGTCGTCGATCTCGAAGGGCAGGCCGGCGCGGTCCGGGCTTCGGTCGACGTCGTGCGGGCCTGAAGCCGCGGCCGGTGAGAGCCCGGGGTGGCGCGCCGCGGCTGCGAGGCGTCTTCTTCGACCTGTACGGAACGCTCTTCCTGCCCCCCGATCCCGAGGCCGCGCGGCGCGCGTGGGTCGGCGCCTGCTACCGGCAGCTCCGCGCCCGCGGGCTCGGCGAGGCGGAGCAGCGTTTCGGCGAGCGGCTCGCCGGCATCTGGGGCGAGCCGCTCGCGGACATTCCGGGCACCACCCGGTTCGAGAGCCGCATCGGGGGCGTGGCGCGTGAGATGGGCCTCGCGCTCGCGCCCGCGGACCTGCGGGCGGTCGCGGACGCGACGTGCGCGGGCTGGCAGGCGATGCTGCGCCTCGATCCCGATGCCGCGGGCGTCCTCGCAGCCGCCGCCGGACGCCGCGTGGGCCTCGTCAGCAACTTCGATCATCCGCCCCACGTCCGTTCGGTATTGAAGCAGAGCGGGCTCGAGCGCTTCTTCGAGCGCGTGATCGTTTCGGCGGAGGTCGGGGTCGAGAAGCCGGACCCGCGGATCATGCGGCTCGCCCTCGCGGGCACGGACCTGCGTCCCGAGGAGACGGCGTACGTGGGCGACTCGATCGTCGATTACCAGGCTGCGGCGGCAGCAGGCATGCGCGCGGTGCTGATCCGCAGGCCGGGGCAGGTCTCGGGAGATGCCCCCGAGCGGCTGCGCGAGCGCTACGGCGACCCCGAGGCGGTGCTGGCCGACGCCGCCGCGCGCGGCCGGCTCACGGTGATCGCCCGCCTGCGGGAGCTCGAGGCGCTGCTTACCTCAGCATCACCTTGACGACTTTGCCCGAGACCTCGAACTGGATCTTGCCTTCGCGAGCGAGCCAGCCAAGAGCCCTCTGGAGCATGTCGTTGGAAAGGGACGTGCGATTGCGGAGCTGAGTGGCAGTCGTCCAGCTGGTGCTGCCCTCCAGAGCGCGCCAGACCGCTCCTGCCGCCTCTCCGATTTGAGCGCCCAGGTCGTCCATCGCCGCACCTCTCGCCTGAAATTGTAATGCAGCCGCCGCCCGCGCAGCAACTTCCACGGCTTGCCTGTACACGGATGCGCCCGCCTGCTATCCTCCGACGCATCGGCATCCATGAATTCCCTCGCGAGGTGAGGCTCCCGTGAAGTTCGACAGAGGCTCAGGCTCCGGGACGCTGCAGGGCCCGCCCCCGGCCGCAGCCTGGTGGTTCGTCTACCGGCACGAAGACCTTCTCGTGCGCGAGGGCGGCGGGACCGGCGAGGCGCTGATCCCGCGCACGTCGGACCTGGATCGGGCCGGTCTCCGCGCGGCGGAGGCCCACTACCTCGGCGTGCTCGAGGGCGAGCCGGCCTACGCGGCGCGGGCGGATTCGGCCGGGGCCGTGACGGGCGCCCGGTTCGAGGGCCTGCGCCCCCTGTTCGCCGGCCTCGGAGACGAGCTGTTCAACCTGGCAGGCATGGCCAAGCAGATCGTGACCTGGGACCGGGACCACCAGTTCTGCGGCCGGTGCGGCGCGCCGACCCGGACCAAGGAGGACGAGCGCGCCAAGCTGTGCTCCTCCTGCGGCGCCATGGTGTTCCCTCGGCTGTCGCCCGCCATCATCGTTGCTGTGACGCGGGGCGCGAGCCTGTTGATGGCCCATGCCGACCGCTTCCCGCCGGGCCTCTTCAGCGTGATCGCCGGCTTCGTGGAGCCCGGCGAGACGCTGGAGGAGTGCGTCGTGCGCGAGGTCCGCGAGGAGACCGGCATCGAGGTCGAGGCGATCCGCTACTTCGGCAGCCAGAGCTGGTCGTTCCCGCACTCGCTGATGCTGGCGTTCACGGCGGAGCACGCCTCCGGTGAGATCGCGATCGACGGCGCCGAGGTCAAGGAGGCGGCCTGGTTCAGGGCCGACGCCATGCCCCGCGTTCCGGACCGGGCGAGCATATCGCGCCGGCTGATCGACTGGTTCACGGCGAAGCACGCTCCGGGCGGCGGGGCCGGCCTATCCCCGTAGGGCTCCCGCCCGCTATGCCCGCCACGGGATAGGCATTCGCCTATCCCCGTAGGGCTCCCGCCCGCTATGCCCGCCAGGATAGGTTGACGCGCAGGTCACCTTCACTTTACTGTCGCCCGGCTGTTTGACCCGCCGCTCGAGGGCCTCGTGCACTTCGATCGCGGCGCAGGCGAGGTGGCGTGATGCGGATCGGGCTCCTCTCCCGCAGCGGGGAGATCTACTCTACGCGGAGAATCCGCGAAGCCGCCGAAGGCCGCGGCCACGAGGTGCTCGTGGTCGACCCGGCCCGCTGCACCCTCGGCATCAGCGCGGAACGGCGGACGATCAGCTACCGGGGCATCGAGCTGCTCGGGTTCGACGCCGTGATCCCGAGAGTGGCCGCCTCCACGAACTCCTACGGCAGCGCCGTCGTGAGGCAGTTCGAGATGGCCGGAGTCTTCTGCCTGAACGGCGCGACCGGCATCGCCCGCGCGCGCGACAAGCTGGTCTGCACGCAGCTGCTCGCCGAGGCCGGCGTGGGAGTCCCGCGCACCGCGTTCGCGCATTCACCGCGCTACGCCGAGGATCTCGTGCGGATGGTCGACGGGCCGCCGGTCGTGATCAAGGTGCTCGAAGGGACCCAGGGCGTCGGCGTCGTGCTCGCGGACAGTCTCCGCGCGGCGCGCAGCGCCCTCGAGGCGTTCTGGGGCGTCGACGTCAGCGTGCTGCTCCAGGAGTACATACACGAGGCCGAGGGCAGCGACCTGCGCATGATCGTCGTCGGCGACGAGGTCGTGGCCACCATGCTGCGTCAGAGCGTCGGCGACGAGTTCCGCTCCAATCTGCACAGGGGCGGAAAGGGCGCGAGCGTGGATTCCTCCGAAGCGGAGCGCTCCCTCGCCGTCCACGCGGTCCAGGCGCTCGGGCTCCGCTGCGCGGGCGTGGACATCGTGCGATCGCGGCGCGGCCCTCTCGTGCTCGAGGTCAACGGCTCGCCCGGGCTGGAGGGCGTGGAGGAGACTTCGGGCGTCGACCTGGCGGAAAGGATCGTCGCCTACGTCGAGGCGCAGTGCGCGCACCGCGTCGCCGAGCCCGCCGGCAGCCACTGAGGCGCCGCGCTCAGCCTGCTCAGCGCGCTCAGCCCCGCAGGCCCTCGAAGAAGCGCACCACGCAGCGGCCGATCTCCTCGACGCTGTAGCCGCCTTCCTGGACGACCACGGTCGGCAGCCGCAGCCGGCTGATCTTCTCCCCCGCGCGCGCGAAGCCGTCGAAGGACAGGGCGAACGTGCCGAGCGGATCCCGCTCGAACGTGTCGGTGCCCAGCGACACGACCAGGCCCGCGGCCCCAAAGGCGGCGACCGTGCCGACCGCCTCGTCGAGCGCGGAGAGGTAGTCCGGCTCGCCCGTCCCGAGCGCGAGCGGTATGTTGCGCGTGGCGCCCTCGCCGGCACCGGCCCCCCGCTCGTCCGACCGGCCCCAGAAGTACGGGTAGGCCCAGTCCGGGTCCGCGTGCACGGAAACGTAGAGGACACTCGGGTCCTCGTAGAAGACCTCCTGGGTGCCGTTGCCGTGGTGGTAGTCCACGTCGATGACGGCGACGCGCAGGGCCTGCTCCCGCAACGCCGCGGCCGCCAGCGCGGCGTTGTTCAGAAAGCCATAGCCTCCGTAAAAGTCGGGTCCCGCGTGATGGCCGGGGGGCCGGCAGGCCGCGTACGAGAGCGCCGCGCCCGCGGCCACCGAGCGGGCCGCCGCGAGCGCGCACGAGGCGGCCCCGCGCGCGGCCTCCCAGGTGCCTTCGGTGATCGGCGTCTGCGCGTCGAACCCGTACCAGCCGAGCTGCCCCAGCAGCGAGCGGGGCCGCGAGCGGGGCGAGCGCCGCGCGCCGGGGCGGCCGGAGGCGAGGTTCATCGTGTCGGGGACCACCGGGCCGATCCGGCCGGTCGCTTCGAGGTAGAAGGCGTATGCGCCGCGCAGGAACTCGAGCAGGCCCGGATCGTGGACCGCGAGGAGGTCGCTGTCCGCGCAGGGGGGCGGCTCGCGCAGCTCGGACGCGAGTCCCGTGCCGCTCAGCGCCTCGAGGATCGCGCCGACGCGGCCCGGCACGTCCGGATAGGGCTCGATCAGGTGCCCTCCGCCCTCGAACTGGTGTGCCGGCGCGTGCCTGGCGTGAGCCGGCGAGTGAAAGACGATCATCGCGGACGCATCTCCGTGCGCGGCCCCGGGGCCGCGCTCCCGTTTCACGACGCGGGCGTCTCGACGAGGTCGGGGCGCACGATCTCCTTGATCCCGTAGATCTCGCGGAGGTAGAGCTCCGCGGGCTTGCGCCAGTCGTAGACGTTCTGCATCAGCGCCTCGCGCGCCGCGGCCAGCCGCTGCTCGTCGACGCTGCGCAGGAACGTGCTGCAGCGCTGCATCGCGTCGTACAGCGCCCAGGCCGCGTAGTCGGAGAACAGGATCCCGCTGCCGAGGATGCGACCCCCGACGATCCGCAGGCTCGACACCGTGTCGCGCAGCCCGCCGGTGGCGCGCGCCACCACGAAGCAGCCGCAGGCGAGCGCCTCGAGCTGCGAGATGCCGCCCGGCTCGTGCAGCGACGGCATGAGGAACACGTCGCAGCCGAGGAGCGGGACGCTCACGTCCTGAAAGCCGATGCCGACCCAGGCCTGCGTGGGGTAGTACTCCGCCAGCTTCGCCAGCCCCCGCGCGATCTCCGCCCCCCTCGTGTCGCCGTGGGCGGGCGCGCCCCCCACGATCGCCTGGATGCCGACCCTCTTGAACAGCCCCTCGGACGCGTCGAGGAGGAGCTGGAACCCCTTCTGCTCCGTGATCCGGTGGATCATGCAGCACAGCAGGGCGTCCGGGTCGACGGTGAGCCCGCGCTCGACCTGGAGCAGCAGCTTGTTCCGCATGCGCACGAGCAGCCTGCGCCGCAGCCGCGCGCCCACTTCCTCGACTGCCCGCGGGCCTTCGAGGATCTCGGGATATCGGCTCTCCAGCCGGGCCTTGAGCGCCGCGTCGGCGGCGACCCGCTCGAGCAGGCGCGGGTAGTTGTTCTCGACGAAACCGCTTTCCTCGAGGCGGCGCTCGGCGCGCTCCCGGAAATCCCTGTTGAGGCCGTTGTTGATGCCGATCACGCCGTTGAGGATCCGCTCCAGCCCGTCGCTGGCGGTCTGGATCTGCCGCGCGTAGGACGGGCTGACCGTGACCACGCGGTCTGCCGACCGCACGCCCGCGGCCATGCAGGAGAGGCGCGCATCGTCGGCGGGGTCGACGAAGCGCCACAGCTCGTGCCAGGCGAGGCCGAAGAGCCGGAACAGGTCGCGGCCGTTTTCGATGGCGGTGGAACGCGTCGAAGTACTGCCACCCGCCGTTGTGGATCACGTGGATGAGCGTGATGCGCCCGAACGCGGGGTTGCCCGCGTACAAGGGGTCGGCCTTGACGATGGCGTCGAAGGGGCCGGTGTAGGCGTCGTTGGTGAACACGAAGTTGGGGTGCAGGTCGAAGATGCGGATGACCTCCGCGGCCGCGCGCGCGAACGCCACCCGCCGGCGCAGCTTTTCCTCGGCCGTGATCCCCCAGTACAGGCCGTCGAAGAACTCGTGGTGGTCGAGCATGTAGAACCGCACGCCGTCGACGTCGCCCGCGTGCACGCCCGACTCGTACTCCACGCCGTCGATCCAGAAGCGGACGTTGGTCCCGGTGTAGGCGATCCCGTACCGCTGCACCGCCCGCCGCATCCTCTCGACCGCCTTGGGGTCGCCGTGGCGGTAGAGCGGGGTGATCACGGCGGCCTGCTCGCCCAGGCGGGCGAGCTCGCGCGGCAGCTCGGACACCACGTTGGCGAGGCCGCCGCTCTTGGAGAACGGCTCGACCTCGGCCGCCAGGAAGACGAGAGGCCCTCTCTCGTTGTGCCGCAGGAGCCGCGTGCCGAGCTCCGCGATCCTCGGGTCGGGGGCCGCCGCGAGCCCCCGCAGGAGCTGGAGCACGGCGCTGCCGTTCCTCACGCCCGCGCGCGTGAGATGGAAGAGGCCGCGCTTGAGCCCGAGCTCGACCGTCTCGTTTTCGCTCTCGGGGTAGAGCGGGCAGGAGGCGCTCGATGAGAAACGCCGTCAGGCGGTCCAGCGAGTCCGAGGCCGCTCCGATCTGCTCGAAGGCGAAGCTCGCCGCGAACGCGGTGTCCCCGTCGATCCGGCACATCCGGTCAAAGGAATCGCGGAGGAAATCCGAGTAGTGCTCGTCGAGGCTCACGCGGTCGAGCCGCAGCAGCTTGTAGCGCTCGGTGCGCGGAACGCTCACGCCCGACTCGCGACACCCGCAGCTCCCGCCCCGTGAACCATCCGGAGCGGCCGGTCACCGGGGAGTAGACGGGGTCGACGAGGCGGTAGTAGGCCCGGTCGTCGAGAGGCAGCGAGGGACTGTCGAACTGCAGGGAGGCGTGCTGGTCCTGGTCTGAGAAATTGAAGGCGCCCAGCCACACGGCACCGCGCGTGAAGCGGACGGCGGCGGCCATCATGTTGTTGCCGGCCCACACCATGTGCCCGTGGCCGCGGTTGTGGCGGTGGAACGAGTACGCCTCGCGGTAGAAATCCTCCAGGCCGCGGTAGGCCGCGGCCTCGAAGTCGTGCCAGTTGACGTAGATGTTGTCGACAAAGACTTTCCACGCCTCGCCTTCGGCGCTGCCCTCGTAGTCCATCACGATGTCGCTCATGAAGAGCGTCAGCATCGTGACCGCGCGCAGCCCCCGCTCGCCGAAGGTGTTGACGGCCCGCCGCTCGTCGTGGTTGCCGAGGATGCCGACCATCTCCGTGCCGCGGGGCAGCGCGCGCGGGTAGTAGTTGTCGTAGAGGTGGTAGATCTCGCGGACGTCGGACGCTGCCGTGGATGATGTTCTCGCAGATCTTGAACAGCGCCGAGTTGTACGGCATGACCCCGTGCGGGAGAGGAACTGCTCGCGGCCCCAGTAGCATTCCGCGATCGTGACAAAGAAGCTCTTGCCCTTTTCGCGCAGCTTTCGGTAGACCGCGCCGCCGAGGTAGCTGTAGAACGGGCGGGGCGATGAGCTCGCGGCAGGCCGAGTCGTAGTAGCCGGTGGTGACGAAGTGATCGTGCTCGCGGTCGTTGACGATGATCTCGCCCTCGACCATCGATTCCGCGCTCCGCATCCGCCCGCCCGCCAGCGGGTAGTTGTCGCGCTTCATCACGATCGGCACCGCGTGCGCCGAGTCGAACCGCAGGCCGTCGATGTCGTACTCCTCGATGAGGCGCGTCATCGATCCCGCGAGCCACTCCCAGACCTCGAGCTTGCGCCAGTTCAGCAGCTTGCCGTCGTTCCAGCTGCCGAAGCGGCCGTCGGTCGACGCCCGGACGACGACGTTGCCGCGACCGTCGTGGCACTTGACCACGCAGTCGTCGGGCAGCTCCGTGCTGCGGCGGTTCAGGTGCGGGACGATGTCGACGATGACCTTGAGCTCGAGCCGGTGCGCCTCCGCGACCAGGGCCTTCAGGCCCTCCGGGCCGCCGAGCGACGGCTCGATCTCGATCAGGCTCACGGGGGCGAAGGGCGAGGGCGAGCGCGCCTCGGGCGCCCAGTCCTCGCGGTTGGAGCCGCGCTTCTGCACGCCCAGCAGGTAGACCGCCGTGATGCGTAGCGCTCCTTCATGTCCGCGAGGTGAGCGGCGCACGTCGGCAAAGGTCCCGAGCCGGATCACCTCGCCGGCCTCGTTGTAGACCAGGCCGGGGTGCTCGGTATCCTTCCAGTACAGGCGAGTGTGGCCGTGGATGTCCGGGAAGATCTCCAGCACGAGCTCCCCGCGCACGTCCGCGATCACGTTGATGCGGCCGCTCTGCATCGGCACTGTCTCGCGCGCCAGCTTCTTGTAGAGCACCCAGTCGTGCCGCCCGAGGGCGCGGAACCTCCACGAAGCGGCGTAGCGGTCGTCGGTCCACTGCAGCGGGATGTCCCAGTAGTCGAGCTCGGCGTCGATCGGGAACTCGGAGGTCCGGCTGTCCCGGTAGACCCGGACGAACAGGTCGGTCCGCGCGCGCGCCAGGGCGAACTCGAAGCGGAAGGCGGCCCCGAGCCGCACCGTCTCGAAGGCCGTCGCGAGAGGCGCGTCGAACTCCTTGGGCGCGAGCATGCGGTCGAGGATCAGGTTGGCGCGGTTGCGGATCTCGTGCACGTCGTGAGCGGCCGCGGCCACCAGCAGCCGCGCGACCTCGCGCAGCGAGCGGCGGTCGCCGCTCGTCTTGAAGCGGCGGGCCATGCGCTCGAGCGTCTCGATCGCGCGCAGGCCCTCGGCGTGGTCGAACCGCATGCGGTCGTCGGGCGCGCGCGCGTTGAGCTGCGCCAGCAGGCGCTTGCGGTCCTGCGGCGGCGAACGGCCGCACGCCCGCGGCCGGCTCGACCGGGGCGGGCTCGAGGATTCCCGCAAGCCGCTCGAGACGCAGGAGCATGTCCGGAGAGGTCCGCCGCGGTCTGCGGGCGTCGAGGTCGCTCGTGTGGGCGTAGCCCGTCTCGATCGCGCGCTCCTCGATGGCCAGCAGGTGCTGGAACGACGCGGCAGGCGTCGTTCGGCGTCGGCTCCTCGAGCGAGAAGCAGGTCGAAGACCTGCAGCCCGAGGTAGATGGAAGGCATCTCGTGCTCGGCGGGCCCCAATCCGACGTGGGCGAGGACAGTGGAGTTGGCCGACAGATGGAAGAGCGTCGGGGCTCCCGGGCGCTCGCGGATCAGGACGAAGCGCCGCGTGAGGAGCCCTTCCTGGTCCATCTCCGGAGAGGGAAAGGTGAAGGGAGACGAGGGCGTCGAGGATCGCGCGCGGGCAGGCGCACGCTCGAGAGCAGGCGCTGGCGGATCGTGCGATCGCTGCTCGCCACCTCGTCGACGACGCGGTCGCGGTCGGCCGCGAGCAGGCCGCGCAGGTCCGCGGCGGACGGCGCCGGCCCGCACCGCGTCGATGGCGGCGCGGTTGACGAAGAACGGAAACGCCCTGCCCTGCGCGAAGCACGCGGCGATCTCCGCCTTGACCTCGTCGTCGGTGAAAGGCTCTTCCTCGCTCCAGAGGGCCAGGCTCGAAGGCGCTTCGGGGTTCAGTTTCCAGGCCATTCTCACCGTCCGGGCGACCCCGCCGAGACTGCCCGCCAGTATCCGTCCGCCCCGGCCGGGCCGTCAAGGGCGGGCGGGCGGACGGCGTCAGGGTCGCGCTCCGCAGGCGTGGTATCATCCGCGCCGTGGGTTTCCCGCTCTCAGGCCAGCCCGAACCCCTGGCGCGACCGTCGTCCCCGGAGGCGTCAACTTCGCGCTCTTCTCGCGCCACGCCGACGGCCGCGCACCTCGTTCTGTTCGACGAGGCGGGCCGGGAGCCCGTCGGACAGGTCCGCATGGAGCGCACCGGGGACGTGCACCACGCGTTCGTGGCCGGCGCCGGCGCGGGCACGATGTACGGCTACCGCGTCTCCGGGCCGTGGGACCCCGGCGCATGGACACCGCTTCAACGACGCCAAGCTCCTCATCGACCCGTACGCGCGCGCCCTCTCGGGCCGGCCCCACGACCAGCAGGGCCTGCTGTGCGGGCACGACCCGCGGCACGGCGACCTCGTGCGCGACGGGCGGGACAGCGCGCCGTGCGCTCCGCGCTCGATCGTGGTCGACCCGTCGTTCGACTGGGGCGGCGACCGCCCCCCGCGCATCCCGTACGAAGACCTCGTGATCTACGAGGTCCACGTCAAGGGCTTCACCGCCCACCCGTCTTCGGAGGTGAGCCGGCCCGGCACCTATCTCGGGTTCATCGAGAAGATCCCCTGGCTCGCCGCCCTCGGCGTCAACGCCGTGGAGCTCCTGCCGGTGCAGCAGTCGTTCAGCCGCCCGCAGCTCGAGGCGCACGGCCTCGTCGACTACTGGGGCTACAACACGATCGCCTTCTTCGCGCCGGAGGCGAGCTACCGCGCGGGGCCGCCGGGATCGGAGGTGACCGAGCTCAAGACGCTCATCCGCGAGCTGCACCGCGGCCGGGATCGAGGTCATCATCGACGTGGCCTACAATCACAGCGGCGAGGGCGACCACCTCGGTCCGACGCTCTGCTTCCGCGGAATCGACAATCTCGCCTACTACCGCCTCGAGGGCCGCGGGTCGGAGCCGCTGCGCTACTGCCGCGACCAGACCGGCGCGCTCAACACGCTGGCGCTCGAGGAGCCCCACGTCCGGCGGCTCATCCTGGATTCGATGCGGTACTGGGCCGCGGAGATGCACGTCGACGGCTTCCGTCTGGACCTCGCGCCGCTGCACTGCCTGCAGCGACGGCCGCATCGACCCGCAGGGCCCTTTTCTCAGCGCCGTCGGCGGAGGACCCGGTTCTCCGCGGGGACGAAGCTGATCGCGGAGCCCTGGGGTCCCGGGCTCTACACCCTCGGGCGCCTTCCCGTCCCCATGGGCGGAGTGGAACGACCGGTTCCGCGACACGGTGCGCGGCTTTCTCCGCGGCGAGCGCGGGCAGGTGCGCGAGCTCGGGTGGAGGCTCACCGGCAGCGCCGACCTCTTTGCCGCCGGCGGCCGGACTCCCGGACAGCAGCATCAACTTCGTCACCTGTCACGACGGCTTCACGCTCGCGGACCTCTGGAGCTACAACCACAAGCACAACGATGCCAACCGCGAAGGCAACCGCGACGGCAGCGACCACAACCACTCGTGGAACTGCGGCGTCGAAGGCGAGATCCGCAGGATCCGGGCATCGCGGAGCTGCGCCGCAGGATGGCGAGGAACGCCGTCTGCTGCCTCCTGTTCTCGCTCGGGGCGCCGATGCTCCTCGGCGGCGACGAGATGCTGCGGACGCAGGGCGGCAACAACAACGCCTACTGCCAGGACAACGCCGACCAGCTGGCTCGACTGGACGCTCGCCGAAACGAACGCGGACTTCGTCCGATTCGTCCGCGAGGCCATCGCGTTCCGCAGGCGCCACCCCGTCTTCCGCCGGGCGGCCTTCTTCAAAGGTTCGGCTTCTCCGGGTCGGGCCGTCGCGGACATCACCTGGCTCGACGCGCACCTGCGCACGCCCGACTGGCACGACGCCCACGCGCGCTCGATCGCCTTCGAGGTGGACGCGGAGGCGGATCCCGACGCGCCGGGAGCAGGCCGCCTGCTCTACCTCGCGCTCAACGCCGGCGAGGAGCCGCACGTCATGCGCCTGCCCGTTCACCGGGGCCTGGCCTGGTACCGGGCCGTCGACACGAGCCTGCCCGCGGGCGAGGAGATCGTCGAGCCGGGACGCGAGGCGTGCGTCGAGCCCGAGGACCGCTACACGCTGGCGGGCCGCAGCGTCGTCATCCTGACCGGGAGGAGGCCGCCTGACGGCACTCGCTCGGCGGCGGACGGCGGCCTCAGCCCGCGGCCCATTTGACGAGGTTGGGGTAGAGGTCCCGGATCGCCGGGTCCGCCGGGACGACGCGCGCGTCGATCTCCTGCAGGCCGTGGGTGCGCAGCGTGAGGGTGCCTTCGTAGCGGGCCGTCCGCTCCGCGACAAGGTCCTTGAACGCGAGCCGGACCGTCTCGGTCTGATCGTCGCGCTCCCGCCAGTAGAAGAGCTCCACGTCGAGCTCCGCGGGTTCCAGGTCGTCGAGGTAGACGTAGCAGGAGAACGCCGCCTGGTCGTCGGCGAAGACGGCCTTGCGCTTCTCCAGGTCGCTCTCCACGGCGCGGAACTGGATCCTCGTCCCAGTGCTCCTTGAGCCGGTTGGCGCGGGCCACGATCTGCTTGACCGCGCCTCCGTGGTCGCTGCCGAGCCGGCGCCGCCTGCTCGAGGGCGAACGAGTAGAAGCGGCGGTCGTACTCGCGGAGCATGCGGGTGATGCTGAAGCCGCGGGCCACCGTGAAGATCGACTCCTTCATCCGCTGCACCCAGCCGTCGGGGACGTCCGATTCGCCCCGGTCGTAGAAGAGCTCCGAGACCTCGCCTTCGAGGTAGTCGTAGATCTGGTTCGCCTCCGCCGCGTCGCGCATCTCCGGGTTGTCGTAGTAGTCGCCGGCCGTGATGGCCCAGCCGTTGGCGTTGTTGAAGCACTCCGGCCACCAGCCGTCGAGCACGCTCAGGTTGAGCACCCCGTTGATGCCCGGCCTTCATCCCCGACGTCCCGGAGGCTTCGTTCGGCCGGATCGGGTTGTTCAGCCACAGGTCGCACCCCTGGACGAGGTGCTCGGCCACCGACCGCGCGTAGTTCTCGATAAAGAAGATGCGGTCCTCGAGATCGTACTCGCGGGCGAAGTCGAAGATGTCGCGTGATGATCTTCTTGGCCATGATGTCCGCCGGGTGAGCCTTGCCCGCGAAGAGGATCTGGCAGGGCCTGCGCTCGTTCTTGAGGATCCGCGCGAGGCGCTCCTTGTCCCGCAGGATCAGGTCGGCCCGCTTGTAGGTGGCGAACCGGCGGGCGAATCCGATCGTGAGGAAGCCGGCGTTCAGCATCTCGCGGGCCCGGCGGACGCGGGCCGGGGAGAACCCGCGCTCGATCCAGTTCTCCGTGAAGATCGAGCGCAGGTAGGAGATCATCCGGCGCTTGCACTTCATGTGCGCGTCCCACAGCTCGAGGTCGGGGATCTCCTGCACGCGCTCCCGCATGCCGCTCCTCGACCTCGATGCTCATGATGTCGTCGCCGACGTAGGTCCGGATGAGGTCGTGGATCTCCGGCGCCATCCACGAGCCGTGAACGCCGTTGGTGATCGCCTCGATCGGGATCTCGTGCTCGCGCCGGCCGGGGAACAGGTCCTTCCACATCTGGCGCGACACGCCGGCGTGCAGCCGTGAGACGCCGTTGATGTGGCGGGCGAAGCGGATCGCGAAGGCGGGCAGCCAGAAGGTCGTGCGGTCGTGCAGGAGGCCCTGCTCCATGAACGAGTCGAAGCTCCTTCCGAGGGCCTCGACGTCGGCCTTGAGGTACTTGCGGATCGTCTCCACGGGGAAGTTCTCGTTGCCCGCCTCCACCGGCGTGTGCGTCGTGAACACCGTCGTGCACTTGACGATGGCGCAGGCCTCGTCGAAGCCGTAGCCCTGGTCGCGGATGAGCTTGCGCAGCCGCTCGATGATGAGGAACGCCGAGTGTCCCTCGTTGAGGTGGAATACGTCCGGCTGGATGCCGATCGCCTCCAGCGCCCGGAAGCCTCCCTGCCCCAGGACGATCTCCTGCATGATGCGGCGATCGCGGTCGGCGTCATAGAGGTAGTTGGTGACGGCGCGCATCTCGGGCGGGTTCTCGGGAACGTTGGCGTCGAGCAGCAGGAGGCTCACGCGGCCGACCTGCACGCGCCAGAGCTTGAGGCGGATCGGCTGACCGCCGACGGTGATGGTGACGAACACGGACTGGTCGTCCGGGCGTCTTCCACTCCTGGATGGGCGTGTAGTGCGGGTTGATCTCCCGGAAGATCTCTTCCTGCTCCCCGTCGACGTTGACGCGCTGCACGAAGTAGCCGTAGCGGTAGTAGATGCCGACCCCGATGATCGGCAGACCCATGTCCGAAGCGCCCTTGAGATGGTCTCCGGCGAGCATGCCGAGCCCCCCGGCGTAGATCGGGAGCTTGGGAAGCCCGAACTCCATGGAGAAGTAGGCGATCCGCGGCGCGATCGCGGGCTGCATGGCTTCGCCGTGGCGCTTCCAGACACGTTCCAGCTCGCGGAGGAAGGCGGCATCGGATTGGCGAGCTCGGTCAGACGCGCCTGCGAGAGGGAGTGGAGGAACTCGATCGGGCTGCGGCCCACCAGGCGGAACGCAGATGGGTCGATGCGCTCGAAGAGCTTGAGCGCCTCGCTGTCCCAGAACGTCCAAAGGTTGTACGCGAGGTCGAGCAGCCGGGAGAGCTTGGCAGGGAAACGCGGGTACACGAACAAGCTTCGCACGGGCACGATGCGCCTCCTCCCTCGATAACGGCCGCGGTCCTCCGCGGCCAGATACAAGGCAGCTGCATGGGTCAGACAGGCTGCCGAACCGGCCGCGGTCCTCCGCGGCCGGGCACAAAACAGCTGCATGCCTCCGCGAAGTCTGACAGGCTGCCCGACCGCAGTTTAGCTCATCGCCCGCAGTTGCGCGAGGCAGGGGTGTCCCGCCACGTTTCGGCGGCGGCGGACCTCCGGTGGCTTCCGCGGCCGGATTCTGGTTACCTTTCGCCTCGGGCGCCCCCTCGGGCGCGCGGAGGAGCGGATGCGTCTCAAGGGCCAGCGGATAGCCTGTCTGGTGGCGGACGAGTTCGAGGACCTCGAGCTCTGGTATCCCGTGATCCGGTGCCGCGAGGAGGGCGCCGTCGTGGAGCTCGTCGGCGAAAAGAGGGGCGCGGTCTACACCGGCAAGTACGGGCTGCCGGCCACAGCCGACGTCGCCTTTGCCGAGGCGGGGGAGAGCGCGTATGACGCGCTGCTCGTGCCCGGCGGCTGGGCGCCCGACCGGCTCCGCCGTTTCCCCGAGGTGCTGTCCCTGGTCCGGGAAATGGACCGCAAGGGCAAGCCGATCGGGCAGATCTGCCACGCGGGCTGGGTGCTCGCTTCCGCCGGCATCCTCAAGGGCAGGCGGGTGACCAGCACGCCCGGCATCCGCGACGACATGACCAACGCGGGCGCCGAGTGGGTCGACGCCGCCGGTCGTGGTCGACCGGAACGTCGTCTCCAGCCGCAGGCCGCCCGACCTGCCCGACTACATGCGCGCTTTCGTGGAGGTGGCCGGGCGGTAGCGGCCTGGGGTGGCGGCCCGGCGGTGCTGCTGCGGCCCGGCGGTGCGGCCCGGCGGTGTGGCCTGGTAGTGCGGCCCGCAGTGCGGCCCGGCAGTGGGCGCGCCCGCGGTCGCGCGCCGCCGGTTGCGAGCCTCGGCTCAAGCTGGTAGATTCAAGCGGCGTTTCGGGCGATCGGCAGCGCGCGCCGGCACAGGACGGCCGCCGGTCCGGCGCAGCGCAGAGGAGGGGCCGTGATCCTCTCGGGCAGGGAAATCAGGCGCCGCCTCGGGCGCGAGATTCACATCGACCCGTTCGACGAGCGTCAGCTCAACCCCAACAGCTACAACCTCCGGCTGCACGACCGGCTTGCTGCGCTACGAGGAGGAGGTCCTCGACATGGCGCGGCCGAACCGGTACAGCGAGATCGGCATCCCGGCCGAGGGCCTCGTGCTCGAACCGCGCCGGCTCTATCTCGGCCGCACCGTGGAGTTCACGCGCACCGAGGGCTGCGTGCCGATGCTCGAGGGCCGATCGTCGATCGGGCGGCTCGGGCTCTTCGTGCACGTCACCGCGGGCTTCGGCGACGTCGGGTTCAGCGGCTACTGGACCCTCGAGATCTTCTGCGTCCAGCCCATCCGCATCTACCCCGGCGTCCAGATCTGCCAGATCTACTACCATACTCTCGAAGGGGACTTCGACTCCTACCGCAGCGGCAAGTATCAGAACAACCAGGGCGTGCAGCCGAGCATGCTGTACAAGGAGTTCGCAGGGCGGTAGCCCGGTCACCGGCCGGCCAGGAGGGAAACGCTGCCATGCCGATGCTCGACAAGCCTCTCGAGGAATTGCGGCGGTACCAGGGCATCAATCCACGGCCCGACGATTTCGACGCGTACTGGGCGCGCGCGCTCGCCGAGCTCGACTCGCTCGGCACCGAGGCGCGCCTGGAGCCCGCCGAGCTCCAGGTGCCGTTTGCGGAGTGCTTCCACCTGTGGTTCCGCGGAGCCGGCGGGGCGCGGGTGCACGCCAAGTACCTCCGCCCGAAGCGCACCGCGGGGCCTCACCCGGCGGTCCTGATGTTTCACGGCTACACGATGAGCTCGGGCGACTGGAGCGACAAGCTGCCGTACGTGGCGCTGGGGGCGAGCGTGGCCGCGCTCGATTGCCGCGGCCAGGGCGGCCTCTCCGAGGACGTCGGAGGCGTCGCCGGAAACACCCAGGCGGGCCACATCGTGCGCGGGCTCGAAGACGCCCCGGACAAGCTGCTCTACCGCGCGCTGTTTCTGGACACGGCCCAGCTCGCGCGCATCGTGATGGCCATGGACGAGGTCGACGAGAAGCGGGTCGGCGCCACCGGCGGCTCTCAGGGGGGCGGGCTCACGCTTGCGTGCGCGGCGCTCGAGCCGCGTGTCGCCCGGGCCGCGCCGGTCTACCCCTTTCTATGCGACTACAAGCGCGTCTGGGAGATGGACCTCGCCGAAAAGGCGTACGGGGAGCTCAAGAAGCACTTCCGGCTCTTCGACCCCACGCACGAGCGCGAGGAGGAGCTGTTCACGCGCCTTGGCTACATCGACGTTCAGCACCTCTGTCCGCGGATCCGGGCCGAGGTCCTGATGACCACCTGTCTGCTCGACGACGTCTGTCCGCCGTCGACCCAGTTCGCGGCGTACAACCGGATCGTTTCGAAGAAGCGGATGATCATCTACCCGGATTTCGGCCACGAGGCGCTGCCGGGCTCCGCGGATCGTATCCTGAGCTTCCTGTCGGAGCTGTAGCGGGATGAAGGAGAGTTCATGCGTTCGGGATTGCGGGCCCTCGAGGCCTTTGCTGTGATCGCCGCGCTCGCGGCTGCGGATGGCTGCGCCAAACCGGCGCCGGTCGACGTGGTCCTCGAGACGAGCCTCGGCTCCATAACGCTGGAGCTCGACCCGGCCAAGGCGCCGGACACGGTCAGGAATTTCCTCGGCTACGTCGACAGCGGCTTCTACGCGAACACGCTCTTCCACCGCGTGATTCCCGGGTTCGTCATCCAGGGCGGCGGGTACGAGCCGGGCTTCAAGGAAAAGCCGACCAGGGCGCCGATCCGCAACGAGGCCGCCAACGGCCTGATCAACGCCAGGGGCACGATCTCGATGGCGCGGACGCAGGACGTGAACAGCGCGACCAGCCAGTTCTTCCTCAACGTGGCCGACAACCGTGCGCTGGACCACCGCGGACGCTCGGCGAGCGACTATGGCTACGCCGTCTTCGGCAAGGTCATCGAGGGCATGGACGTCGTGGACCGGATCGTGTCGGTGCCCACCACGAGGGTGGGTCCGTTCGCAGACGTTCCGCGGCAGGACGTGCTCATCCTGGGCGCGAGGCGCAAGTGACACGGAGGTTGCGGTGGTGCTCGACAAGTTCTCGCTCCAGGGGCGCACGGCCATCGTCACGGGGGGCGGGCAGGGCCTGGGGCGCGTCTTCGCCCTGAGCCTCGCCGAAGCCGGCGCGCGCGTCGCGCTGGCGGAGCTGAACCCCGACACGGGAGAGCGCACGGCCGCGGAGGTGCGCGGCCTGGGCGGCGAGGCGATCGCCGTGGCCACCGACGTGAGGCGGCGCGAGAGCGTGGCCGCGATGGTCGCGGAGACGGTGCGCCGCTTCGGCCGCGTCGACGTCCTCGTCAACAACGCCGGGATCACGAAGTGGGGCGCGGCCGAGGACGTGCCGGAGGCCGACTGGCGCGAAGTGTTCGACGTCAACCTGAACGGGGTCTTCTTCTGCTCCCAGGAGGCGGCGCGCCGGATGAAGACGGACGGCGGGGGGAGCATCATCAACATCGCCTCGATGTCCGGCGTGATCGTCAACCGTCCGCAGGCCCAGACTTCATACAACACCTCCAAGGCCGCGGTGATCCACCTCACGAAGAGCC
Organism: uncultured Spirochaetota bacterium; assembly: GCA_963734495.1. Taxonomy (GTDB): domain Bacteria; phylum Spirochaetota; class Spirochaetia; order SZUA-6; family CAVTHK01; genus CAVTHK01. Next base: position 71,167 of record CAVTHK010000013.1, on the reverse strand, counting down.
TGGCCGCCGAGTGGGCGCCCTGGAACATCCGCGTCAACGCCATCTCGCCGGGGTACATGGACACTCCGATGGCGCGGCCGTTCTTCGAGGACCCGAAGCACGGCGGCATGTGGCTCGACTGGACTCCGCTCAAGAGGCCGGGCAGGCCCGAGGAGCTCGGCCCCCTCGCGGTGTTTCTCGCTTCCGACGCCTCCAGCTTCATGACGGGCGCCAACGTCGTCATCGACGGCGGCTACTCGGTCTGGTAGGGGGGCCGGGGCGGCTGGGGCGCTGCCCGGGGGACGCCGGGCGTGACGGCCGGGTCGGCGGGCAGGGCCGGAGGGCGCCGCGCGGGGCTGCCGGGTCGGCGGGCGCGGCCGGGCGGGGCCGCCCTGCCGCGCCCGCCCCGTGGGATCTGCTTTGACAGGGAGCGCGCCCGTCTCTATATTGACCTCGAGAGCAATCTCGCGGAATTGTATGCAAAATAGTGCCGAGCTGAAGCGGGGAAAGACGACCGCCTGGGTCTACGGGCAGATCAGGACCTTCATCGTCAACAAGCGCATCCCCCCCGGCAGCAAGATCAACCAGAATGCCATGGCCGAGGAAATGAAGATCAGCCGGACGCCGGTGGTCAACGCGCTGCACAAGCTGGAGTCCGAGGGGCTCGTCGACAACATTCCCCACACGGGGTTCTTCGTTCACCAGATCACCGTCAAGGAGCTCCTCGACCTCTTCGCCCTCCGCGAGGCCCTGGACACGATGATCGTCACCGAGATCGTCGCCTCGGCATCCGACGGCGACATGCGCCGGCTGGAGCGGATCTTCGAGCCCTTCCGCGCCCGATCCGGGGCCATCGATGCCGAGCGATACCGGAGGGCCGACGTCCGGTTCCACTTCGCCATGCTCGACCTGTGCTCCAACAGCCTCGCGCGCAAGGTCAACGAGAGCTTCCAGGTCTTCAACCGCTCGTTCATGGGCGGGCTCGTCCGCCCGCCCGAAGAGACGCTCGGCGAGCACCTCGCCGTCATCGCCGCGCTGCGCTCGCGCAACCTCGCCGAAGCGCGCGCCGCCGTGGCCGCGCACAACAACGGCACCAGGGCCGTCCTGCAGGAGCTGGTCGTGACCATGCGCAAGATCGGGGTGGACCCGGAGAGGATCACTCTCGAGGAGTTCTATCGCCGCTCGCGGCAGCCCGGCGCGCGGGGGGCGGCCTGACCGTGCTGACCCGCAGGGAGCGCATGCTGGCCGTTCTCGAGCGACGGCTGCCGGACCGGGTCCCCTTTTCGCCGAGGCTCGAGCTGTGGCTCGCGGGGCGGGCGGCGTCGGGCTCGCTGCCGGCCCGCTTCCGCGGCATGAAGCTCGCGGAAGTGGAGGACGCTCTCGGGGTCGTCGCGCCCGCGCGAGGCGCGAAGGTCTTTGACGAGATCTACGACGGCGTGGAGGTCGTGCAGCGCGTCGCCGGGGACCGCACGGTCACGGAGTACCGCACGCCCGTCGGCACCGCCCGCACCGTCGTCCGCAAGCCCATGCTCGTGGCGCAGGCGGGCATGGCGAGCCTGGTCGAGGAGTACCCGCTCAAGTCGCCTCAGGACTACCGGACCTGGGAATACGTTCTCGAAGCGACGTCGTGGGCCCCTTGCCCGCGGGAGTACGAGCGCTACGACCGCGCAATTGCCGATCGCGGGTTGCCGCTGGTGACGGTGGGCGACGTGCCGTTCCACACATTCCTGCAGAAGCTGGCAGGCTACGAGCACGCCTACTACCACATCGCGGACGAGCCGCAGCTCGTCGAGAGCCTCGTCGGCGTGGCCGACCGGATCCACCGCGAGCGGCTCTGGCCCGCGATCGAGAGCTCTCCCGCGCGCTTCGTGAACCACGGATCGCACATCTCGTCGCAGATGACGCCGCCGCCGCTTTTCGAGCGCTGGATCCTCCCGTACTACGAGGACTTCGCGCCGCGCCTGCACGGCGCGGGCAAGGTCCTCGCGATGCATGCCGACGCCGATCTCTCGCTGCTGCTGCCGCTGGTGCGGCGGGCGGGCTGGGACGTGCTCGAGTGCTTCGTGACGGCGCCGATGGTTCCGCTGACCCTCGAGCAGACGCGCCGCGCCTTCGGGGACAGAGTCATCCTCTGGGGCGGCATCCCTTCGGTGATCCTCTCGCCGTCGTGGCCGGAAGAGAGCTTCCGCGCGTACGTGCGCCGCGTGCTGGAGGTGGTTGCGCCGGGGGAGGCCTTCATCCTGGGAGTGGCCGACAACGTGATGCCCGATTCGCTGATCGAGCGGGTGGCCTGGATCGTCGAGCTGCTCGAGGCCGAAGGGGCCTGCCCGCTGCCGCGCCCCGCCGGGGCGACGCCGGCCGCGCGGTGATCGTCCGCGCGCAGCCCCGACAAGCGCGTCAGCGCGAGAGGTGCTCCCGGGCAAGCATCGCCGCGCCCCGCAGCGACGACTGATCGACGTACACGTAGTCGCAGGCGCGCATCCAGCGCTCCTTGGCCCGCACCATAGCCGGGTCCACGGCGCCGCCCGTGACCGTGATGACCGGCGCGAGCGGCACCTCGAGCGAGATCTCCTTGAGGTGCTCCCTCTGGTACTCCGCGAGGCCCCTCACCAGGGCGGCCGCGAGCTCCTCGCGCGTGGTCTCCTGGCCCATCCCGGTGAAATCGGCGCGGAGCGGCTCCAGCGAGTAGCGCGAGCCGAGGAGGAAGGGCACGTAGCGCACCGAGCTCTCGCGGTCGAGCCACCGGTCGATGGCGCGCGCGAGAAAGTCGTCAAAGAACTGCCTCTCGCTCATGTCCCTGCAGAAGACCCCGCGGAACCACTCGAGCGCTATCCCGCCGGCGTTCATGACGTAAAGCGTGAGCCAGCGGCCGGGCAGCGCGTGGGCCCGGATGTTGTAGTTGCGCGACGGGTAGCACTTCGGCAGGCACACGAGCGTGATCTCGCAGGTGCCGTTGACGTTGATCACCTGGCCAGGCTCGTTGCAGCCCGCCGAATAGGCCGCGAGGACCGCGTCGTTTCCCCCGATGATCACCGGCGGCCGCCGGGCGAGCCCCAGCTCGCGGGCCACCGGCGCGAGCACACGCCCCGCGCTCTCAGAGGACGCGAGCAGGCGCGGCAGCTTCCCGGGCTCGAGCCCGAACTCGGAGGCGATGTCGGTGTTCCAGGTCAGGTCGTTGGCCGCCGTGTTGTAGAGGGCCGTGAGCGACGCCGACGAAGGATCGATGGCGAAGGATCCGGTGAGCCAGCGGGCCACGAAAGTGTTCGAATGGCCGAAGCAGGCCGCCTTGTCGTAGGCTTCCGGCGCGTTGTCGCGGATCCACAGGATGCTCGCGAGCGAGCACCCGCCGGCCACGGGCATGTTCGCGGTCTTCTCCAGAAGCCGCTCCAGCCCGACGCGCGAGATGATCTCCGCCGCCTGGGAGCGCGATCTCTGGTCCAGCATGAGAATCGCGGGCACCAGCGCTTCGCCCCCGTCGTCCATGGCCGTGAGCCCGGGCGTCGTGCCGGAGAGCGAGACGGCGTCGATTGACGGCATCCACTCCGCGAGCTCGCGGCAGCCCCGCGTCATGGCGTCGCGCCATTTCTCCGGCTCGATGTCGCCGAACGTCCCGTCGTTGTAGGTGTTGATCGCGTAGTCCTGCGACCAGGATGCGGCGAGCTCGAGCCCCCCCTGCGGGGCCGCAGCCTGCACCGCGCCGGCATCGGTTGCGCGATAGACCCCCATCTTCATGGCGGTCGTTCCGATGTCCACCGCCAGGATCGTCATGCCATCGGCCCGCCTCGTCCCGCCGCTCACGGTCGTTTCCCCCCTGCGAGCACCACGCCCTCGCGCTCCAGCGCTTTCGCCATCTCGGCCCTCTGGTCCGCCGTGAGCGGCACCAGAGGCCGCCGCGGGTCGCCCCCGACGAAGCCGACGAGGTCCATCAGCGCCTTGACCCCGGCCACGCCGTAGCGGTCCGAGGAGACCCCGTTGAGGCGCACCAGGCGTTCGTGCAGGGTGCGCGCTTCGGCGTGGCGCCCCGCGCGCGCCAGGTCATGGAGACTGGCGCACTCGGCCGGAAGCGAGTTCGCGAGCGAGAGGACGCCGCCCGTCGCCCCCAGGACCAGAGAGGGGTAGAAGAAGGCCACCGACCCGGCGAGGACGCAGAAGTCGGCGTCCCTGTCCAGCGCGGCGAGATAGCGGCCCGGCCCCGCGGGGGCCGAGTCCTTGACGCCGGCGACGTTGCCGTGGCCCGCGAGCCTGCGCACGACGGCGGCGGACACGTTGACGCCTCCCGCGAAGCCCGGCGCGTTGTAGATGAGGATCGGCACCGGCGAAGAGTCGGCCACCAGCCGATAGTGGGCCTCGAGCGCTTCGTCGTTCATGCGCGACGCGAAGTACGCCGGCGTGATGACGCTCGCGAACGCGAACCCCATGCGGCCGATCTCGCGGGCGCGGGCGATCGTCTCGCGCGTCGATTCGCAGCCCGCGCCGACCATCACCACCCGGTCGGCGACTTCGGCCGCGAAGACCTCCATGACCCGCAGGTGCTCGTCCCAGGCGAGGCTGCGCGCCTCTGCGTTGGAGCCGAGGGCGAAGCAGCCCGCGAGCGGCGACGAGCGGAGCGCGCGCAGGTTGGCGCGCAGGCCTTCGAGGTCGAGCTCGTCCCCGCGGAAGGGCGTGACGACCGGAGCGAACACTCCCGAGAGGCGCGACGCAAATCGTCCCACGGCGGCGCTCTACACGGCCTTGCCGGCGCTGCCCAGCAGGTCGATCCAGGCGCCGACGGCCTTGATGGTCGCCTCGCGCGCGGCGCGGTCGACCTTGCCCGGGTCGTACTCGTCGCGGTGCGTCGAGAGGTACTGCCAGGTCGTGTCGATGAGCACGTGCTTGAGCTCCGTGGACACGTTGAACTTGGAGCCGCCGAGGCTCACGAGCTTGCGCACCACCTCGGGCTTGAGCCCGGTTCCCCCGTGCACAACCAGCGGAACGCGGGCGCCGCGGCCGTTGAGATCGCCCGCGATCTTCCCCAGGCGGTCGAAGTCGATCTTCGGGTTCTCCGTCTTGTAGACCCCGTGGGCCGTGCCGATCGCGGGCGCGAACAGGTCGATGCCCGTGCGCTCGACGTACTCGCCGGCCTTGGCTGGGTCGCAGAGCTTGCTCTCGTCCTCGGCCACCTTGACCTGGTCCTCGACGCCGGAGACGGTGCCGAGCTCGCCCTCCACCGAGATCCCTTCGCGGCGGTGGGCGTAGTCCGCGACCTCTTTGGTGACGCGCACGTTGCCTTCGAAATCGAGCTGCGAGCCGTCCATCATGATGTTCGTGTAGCCCGCGTCGACGCAGCGCTTGCAGAACACGACGTCGGCGCAGTGGTCGAGGTGCAGCGCGATCGGCACGGGCGCGCCCGACGCGATCGCCCTGTAGGCCGCCACGATCACTTCGAGGCCGAGGAAACGCGCGGGGCTGACCGAGGTCTGCAGGATCAGCGGCGCCCTCTTCTGCACGGCCGCCTCGACGACGGCCTCCATCTGGATGATGTTGGTCACGTTGAAGGCGCCCACGGCGTATCGCTCCGCCGTGGCGGCCAGCAGCATCTCGCGGCAGGAAACGATGCTCATGTCCCACCTCCCGGGTCGATCGAGGGATTTTAGCCGGAGCCGCGCGCTTTGTACAGAAAAGCCGGTTTCGACCGGCCCGCGCCGCCTGGCTCAGCCCGTGAGCCGGGTCCGGTCCGCGGGGCCGTCGAGCGCCTGCGCGTAGCCAAAGGAGTCCAGGAGCTGCTGCGTGTCGGCGTCGAAGAGGTTCCCCCTGCGGAAGCGCACGCCCACCTCGCGTCCAATCTCCAGGCCCTGGTGCTCGGCGCTGCGCGCCCTGAGGACCACCTGGCTGTTGTCGGCCGACCGCAGGTAGATCAGGGCGTCGGCGCCTGAATCGAGGTAGGCGTACACCTGGAAGTGAAGATCCTGGGGCCCCGGGAAGAGGTCGAGGATCACGTCCTCGGGCCTGACGTTCAGGATCACGTCGCGGCCGTGCTCGATCCGCGGCTCCCCGTCGATGGGCACGAGCACCCGGCTGTTGAGCCGCGGCATGACCGCCGTCTCGCCGCCGACGCGGCGCATCGAGCCCTCCACCAGGTTGGTCCGGGGATTGCCCGTGAATTGCGCGACGAACAGCGTCCCCGGAAAGCTGTAGATCTCCTTCGGGGTCCCGATCTGCTCGATGGCGCCGTAGTTCATCACCACGATGCGGTCCGAGAGGCTCATCGCCTCCTGCTGGTCGTGGGTCACGTAGATCGACGTCACGCCGAGGCGGTCGTGCATGTGCTTGAGCTCCGCCCGCAGCGCGACGCGCAGCTTGACGTCCAGGTTCGAGAGAGGCTCGTCGAAGAGGAAGATGCCCGGCCGGCTCACGACCATGCGTGCCACGGCGACCCGCTGCTGCTGGCCGCCGCTCAGCTCGCGGGGCCGGCGCTCCTCGAGGCCCACCAGGCCGACCATCTCGAGGACCTCTCGGACGCGCCTGAGGATCTCGGGCTTGGGGACGTGCTGGTTGCGCAGCCCGAACGACACGTTTTTGAACACGTTCATGTGCGGGTAAAGCGCGTAGTTCTGGAACACCAGCCCAACCCGCCGGTCTCTCGGCGCGACGTCGATCCCCTTGTCGCTGGAGTAGACGCAGCGGTCATCGATCCAGATTTCGCCGCTGTCGGGCATCTCCAGGCCGGCGAGGCAGCGAAGCGTCGTTGTCTTGCCGCACCCGGAGGGTCCGAGGACGGTGAGGAACTCGCGCTCATCGACCGTGAGAGTCAGGTCGCTGAGCGCGCGGACCTTCCCGAAGGACTTGCTGACGTGTCTGAGCTCGATTCCGCCCATTCTATGACGATAAAGGTACCAAAAAGGCGACCCGGCTGTCACCCGCGCGCTCGCGCGGCTCGCGCGCCGCGGCCGCTACTTCCGGGCACCGCCGCGCGGCCCGGCTGTCACGGCGGCCTCGGCGCCGGACCGGCCGGAGGCCCGCTCAAGCCCACTGGCGCGGGCAAGGAGGAGCACGGCGGCCAGGACGAGCACGCCGCCGGCAGCCTGCGCCGCTGCGAGCTTCTCGCCGAGGACCGCGGCCGCCAGGGACACGGTGATCACCGGCTCCAGCGTCGAGAGCGTGGACGCGGCCGTCGGGCCGATGCGATCGAGGCCGGCGAAGAACGCGACGATCGCCACGACCGTGGACACGATCGCGATGGCCCCGATCGCCAGGTAGCCGGCCGCCGTGGCGGGCAGGCGCGGGCCCGAGACACCCGCGACGGCGAGGTAGACGACGGCGGCCGAAGCGATCACCACGGTCGAAGCTTCGGTGGCGCCGCCCGCCGGCACCAGGCGCGTGCCCGCGATGATGTAGACGGAGTAGATCACCGCCGCCCCGATGCCGAGCAGGATCCCTGCCGCGTCGGTCGACCCGCCGATCCGCACGATCAGGACCGTGCCTGCGAGCGCGAGGCCGAGAGCGGCCAGGCGCGGCGGGGCGAGCCGCTCGCCGAGGCAGGCGGCCGCGAGAAGGGCCACGAGGGCGGGATACAGGTAGAGCAGCAGCGCGACCATGCTCGCCGAGGCGTGAAGCAGCGCCGTGAAGTAGCAGAGGGACTGGCCGACGTAGCCGACGGCTCCCATCAGCACCAGGCCCACGAGGCGGGCGCCTCGCGGCATCGGCCGCCGCCGAACCCGCTGCAGGACGAGCATCGCGGCGGAAGCCAGGGTAAAGCGGAAGGCGAGGAGCGTCACCGGCGAGACCCCGTCGGCATAGGCGAAGCGGGCGAAGATCGGCATCGCGCCGAACGAGGCAGCGGACAGGGCGACGAGGAGCATTCCGGCGGTGCGCCGGCCGACGGGGGAGGGCGTCATCGGAAGGACAGGATAGGTCTTCCGGCCGATGGGAGTAAAGCGAGAGCAGGGCGGCACGCGGCTTGGCGCGCCGGCGGCGGCACTGGTAACCTTGGAGCCATGCAAGCCGCGTGCGACGAGTACGTCGTGAGGTCCTACGAGTCCGACGCCACGGGCCGGCTGTCGCCGGCCGCGACGCTGCGCTACCTGCAGGAGACCGCGTGGAACCACGCGAGCGCGCTGGGCCAGTCCCTCGACCCGCGCGAAGGCGGGCCGCTCGGGTGGGTGCTTTCGCGGCTGCGCCTGCAGATGGACCGCTACCCGGCGTGGGGCGAGCGGGTCTTCGTGGAGACCTGGCCGGTCGGCGTCAGCCGCATGCACGCGCTGCGGGACTACCGGATCCGCGACGCCGCGGGCAGGGAATGCGGCCGCGCGAGCACCGGCTGGCTCATCATCGACGTCGCCTCGCGCCGGCCGAGGCGGCCGCAGCAGGTGATGCCCGCGCTGGCCGAAGTCGAGCCGCGGGAGCTGGTGTCGGGCCTCCCGGACCGGATCGAGGCCGCGGCGCCTCCCGTGCGAGGAGCAGGAACGGAAGGTCCTCTACTCGGACATCGACATCAACGGGCACGTCAACAACGTGCGCTACTTCGAATGGGTCCTCGACAGCCAGCCCGCCGACAGGCTCACCGGGGGCGAGATCAAGACGATCGAGGCGGCCTACCTGTCCGAGGCGCTCATCGGCCACACCGTCGCCGTGCGCACGGTCGCGGACGGGACGGAGTCGCGGCACACGATCGTGGAGCTCGCCGAGAACAGAGAAGTCTGCCGCATGCGCGTCGTCTGGTTGCCGCGCAGCCGCGGCGCCTGAGACCGACCTGCGGCCGCGGCGGAGGCGGACGGGCGGCGGCCTTCTTCCCCTTGCCCGGCGCCTACGCCATCCATGGCTGCGCACCCCGGCGAGTACGCCGGGCCTTCGGGGGCCCGCGCCCTCCCCGGCGAGTACGCCGGGCCAAAGCGCCTGGCGCTTGCATATCCGGCGCAGGTGCGTTATTCTTTATCCCGATACTCAGCTTTATGGGAGGGGAGATGGTTCCCTCTGACGAGTCGAACGTACCGTTGATCCCAGTGCGCCAGCCCACCTAAACGTCACGCGTGTTCCCTCACAAGCATCGCCAGGGCCGACAGTTCCAGGAGGAAACATGCTCGCCATACAGGCAACCGAAGAAGCCACGCAATCAGCAGCCGAGGATCCCCTCAGTACCGGCGAGGCCTCAGGCCTCACCCGCGTCCTGCGCCCCGCCCCCGACGCCGCGCTCTCGCTCGAGCAGAGGCTCGAGGCGTTCGAGAGCATCTTCGACTCCGAGATCGGCGACACCGGCCTCACGCGCGCCCGCAGCTTCGAGCGCGCGTTCGGGCTGAGCCAGGTCTATCTCAAGTTCGAAGGCGGCAACCCGACCGGCACGCAGAAGGACCGCATCGCCGGCGTGCAGGTGATGGACGCGCTGCGCCGCGGCTACGACGCGGTGACGCTCGCGACCTGCGGCAACTATGGCGTCGCGATGGCTTCGGCCGCGGCCCTCGCCGGGCTGCGCTGCGTCGCCTACGTGCCCGAGAGCTATCACGGCCACCGCCTCAAGGAGATCCGCGAGCTCGACGCCGAGGTCGTGCTCGTGCCTGGCGACTACGAGACCGCGGTCGAGATCTCGCGGCGGACCGCGGCTGAGCACGAGCTCTACGACGCGAACCCCGGAGGCGCGAACACCGCGATCCAGCTCCGCGCCTACGGCCAGATCGCGCACGAGATCTACGACGAGCTCCGCGACGCGCCGGCGGCCGTCGCCGTGCCCGTGTCCAACGGGACGACGCTCGCCGGCATCTACTGGGGCTTCGCGAGCCTCTTCCGCCGCGGCCGCACCTCGCGCCTGCCGCGCATGGTGGCCGGCTCCTCCGTGGCGAAGAACCCCATCGTGCAGGCCGCGCTCAAGAACCTGCTGAGCTGCGAGGACCTCAGGCCCGACGCCATCCACGAGTCCGCGGTCAACGAGCCGCTCATCAACTGGCACGCGAGCGACGGCGAGCATGCCCTCGCCGCGGTCCGCGCGACCGGGGGCTGGGCCGGCAACGCCACCGACCGCACGATGATCGCCTACTCCCGGTTCCTGCGCGAGCGCGAAGGCCTGCACGTCCTGCCCGCCTCGACCGCCGGGCTCGCGGCGCTCCTGGAGCGCCATCGGCGCGAGCCCCTGCCCAAGGACCGCTACGTGGTCGTCCTCACGGGAAGAAGGTCATAAATGAAGAGGCCGCCGCCGCGCCCGCAGGCGGGCGCGGCTTTTCCCGAGGGCCGCGCGATCGTCTACTGCGAAGGCGCCTTCTCCACCACCTACGGCAAGACCGCGCACGGGCTCGTGCGGCAGGAGCCGCCGCTACGAGGTGCTCTCGATCGTCGACTCCGCGTGCGCCGGCGCGGACGCCGGCGAGCTGCTCGACGGCCGGCCCGCCGGCATCCCGGTGCGCGCATCGCTCGCGGACGCGGTCCGCGCCGCGGCCGCCGAGGGCCGCCCCGCGACGCACTTCGTGATCGGCCTCGCCACCGACGGCGGGCGGCTGCCTCGCCGCGGCGCGCGAGGCCGCGCGCGCCGCCCTCGAGGCGGGCCTCAACGTCGACAGCGGGCTCCACGACTTTCTCGCGCGACGACCCGGAGCTCGCGGCCCTCGCGGCCGCGCGCGGGCTCGCGATCCGCGACGTGCGCCGCACCCCCGGGCGCGGCGAGCTTCACGCCTTTACCGGCGCGATCGAAGAGGTGACCGCGCTGCGCGTAGCCGTGCTCGGCACCGACTCGGCCGTGGGCAAGCGGACGACCGCGTGGAAGCTGGTCGAGGCGTTCGAGGCCGAGGGGTGGGGCGCCCAGCTCATCGGCACGGGGCAGACCGCGTGGCTTCAGGGCGCGCGCTACTCCATCATCCTCGACTCGCTCATCAACGACTTCGTCGCCGGCGAGATCGAGCACGCGGTCTGGAGCGCGTGGAAGGAGACCGGCGCCGACGCGCTCGTGCTCGAAGGGCAGGGGAGCCTGATGAACCCGGCGTACCCCGGCGGCTTCGAGCTCCTGGCCGCGGGCCGGCCTCACGCCGTGATCCTGCAGCACGCGCCCGCGCGCCGCGACTACGACGGCTTCCCCGGCTACCCGCTGCACCCGCTCGAGCGCCAGATCCGCGCGATCGAGCTGGTGAGCGACCGGCCGGTCGTCGCGATCACGCTGAACCACGAGGGCCTCGCGCCCGACGAGATCCCCGAGGTCGTGCGCGAGGCTCGCCTCGGAGACCGGCCTGCCCGTCCTGGACCCGCTGCACGACGGGCTGCGAGTCGCTCGTTGCCGCTGCTCGCCGCGCGTGCCCCCCGCGGCCCGCGTCCATGCGCTCGCCCGCTGATCCCCTGCTCGCCTTCGACACGCTCGAAGTCGGCCCCGTCCGCGTCGAGCCGCGCCGCGTCGTCTGCCCGTACCGCGTCGTCGGGCGGCGCGGGCGGCGAGACGGAGCTCGTCTACGCGTACGAGGAGCCGGTCTTCGATCCGGGCGACCGCGCCTCGCTCAACCTCGCCGCGCTCATCGGCGCCCAGGTCGCGCTGAACTACGGCCTCTTCTGCCGGACGCATCGTCTTCCACGGCGATTTCGACGCAGTCGACCGCGCGCTTCCTCGACGAGATGGCGGAGAACACGGCGCGCGAGATCTACGTCAACAAGCTGCTCAAGCCGAACCCGTTCCTGGTCGGCCCGGCCGCGCGGCTCGAGCCCGGGCCGCGCGAGCGCTACTGCCGGGCGGAGCTGCGCTTCGACGGGGCCGCCGCGGAGCCCGTGCGACGCCCCGGCGGCCGCCCCGCCGACTCCTACGCCGTGCTCTCGAGCGGCGGCAAGGAGAGCCTCCTGAGCCTCGGGCTGCTGGAGGAGCTGGGCAAGCCGGCGCACCCGATCTTCGTCAACGAGTCGGGCCGCCACTGGTACACGGCGCTGAACGCCTACAGGCACCTGCGCGCGACGCGGCCGGCCACCGCGCGCGTGTGGACGAACGCGGACCGCGCTGTTCGGCTGGATGCTGCGCCGCCTGCCCTTCGTGCGGCCCGACTTCGCCCGCGTGCGCAGCGACGACTACCCGATCCGGCTCTGGACCGTCGCGGTCTTCCTCTTCGGCGTGCTGCCGCTCGTGCGCAAGCGCGGCCTCGGCCGCGTCGTCATCGGCTGCGAGCACGACACGACGCGGGCGCGTCGAGCACGACGGGATCCCGCACTACGACGGGCTGTACGACCAGAGCCTCTTCTTCGACCGCCGGCTCACGGAGTACTACCGCGCGAAGGGCTGGGCCCTCGAGCAGCTGTCGCTGCTGCGGCCCCTGAGCGAGCTGCTGGTCGCAGAAGGTCCTGGTCGAGCGCTACCCGGACCTTCAGCGCGAGCAGGTCTCCTGCCACGCGGCGCACATCGAGGGCGGCCGCGTGCGGCCCTGCGGCCGCTGCGAGAAGTGCCGCCGCATCGTCGGCATGCTCGCGGCCCTGGGCGCGGACCCGCGCCGCTGCGGCTACACGGACGCGCAGATCGCGGCCTGCCTCGCGGCGCTGCCGCAGGCGGCGCTCGCGCAGGAGGCCGCGGACGTGCGCCTGCTGCGCCGGCTCGCCGAGGACCCGCGCGACGCCGCGGCGCGCCGCGGCCTGCTCGCCCTCCGCTGGGACCCCGACCGCTCGCCGCGGGACCTGCTGCCGCGGCCGCTGCGCGTGCCCCTGCTGCGGCTCGTCGCGCAGCACGCCTACGCGCGCCGCCAGCTCATCCGCACGCCGTCGCGGCCGACGGCGTAGTAGTTCTCCACGACGCTCTCGGTCGCGAAGCCCGCGCGCTCGTAGAAGCGCAGCAGCGCGGGCTTCGTCGCGTCGGCGATCAGCTTGAGCGCGGGGTAGCGCTCGCTGGACCTCGGCGAGCAGCGCGCCGCCCCAGGCCGCGGCCGCTGCACGTCGGGGTCGACGCCGATGTCCTGCAGCTCCGCGAAGGCCCGCGCCGCGTCCGGCTCGACAAAGGCGTACGCCGCGATCTGCCGTGCCGCCCTCGGTGAGCAGCAGGCAGTCGGCGTCGGAGGCGAGCAGGTCGACGATGCCGAACGAGCCGGGCCAGACCCGGCCGTAGAGGCGCACGAGCTGCCGCACGTCCTCGAGGCCGGTCACTTCCCTGATGACGACGTCGCCCATGCTTCGCCCGCCTTTGATTCCTCGCCGCGCCTTTGCCGCCCGCCAGGGCGGTCCCTCGCCCCAGGCGTAGAAGAAGCGCTTCGGCGTTCAGGAACTTCCTCTTGTAATCCGTGATCCACGCGCTCAGGTCGTAGCGGCGCACGCCCCGGCGCGGCAGGCTCTCCATGTTCCTCAGCACCGCGTAGATGCCGAGGCCGCGCTGCGCCAGCTCGGGGCCTGCGTCGCGCAGGCAGAGGTAGTCGTCGACGCGGTCGCGGTCGCGCAGCGCCGCGAAGTTGGCGGCGACGAGGGCGCCGTCGAGGTCGAAGTAGAGCGCCACGAGCTTGCCGAGCGCGGCCGCCCGCTCCATGAGCGCGAGGTCGGTCGCGACCTTGTCGCGGCTGTAGGCGACGCGTTCGGGCGCGCCGTCGACCTTCATCTTCCAGTAGTCCAGGTACTTCCTCACCAACGGCCCGATCTCCTCGCGCCGCACCCGCGCGTCCTCCTCGACGCGGAGGTCGGCGTTCGCCTCCCACGCGCGGCGCAGCTGCTGCCGCGGCTTCTTGGAGAGCGTCGCGAGGTATGCGTCCCGGCTCTCGCGCAGGTCGATGACCGCCGCCGGGCACGCGGACGAAGCCCGCCGTGACCTCGGGCACGTAAAAGCAGCTCAGGTCGTCGGCGAGGTGGGGGGCAGCAGCGGGAGAACCTCGTGGATGCGCTGCGGGCGGGCAGAAGTACTCGCGGGCGATGATGAAGTCGTCGGTGAAGGTCCAGGACCCCTCGCCGTCCTCGCTTGTGTGCAGCAGCGGGAAGACCCCGACGCATCGCCGCTCCGTCGAGCGCCACGAAGATCCGGAGGAGCGCGCCGCGCGCGCGGTAGAAGCCTTCCCACACGATCCTGTGCGCCTCGAGGTCGAAGGTGAGCTCGCCGCCGCGATAGCCGCGCTCGAGCTCGCGCCAGTACGGGGCCGCTTCGTCCCAGGTCTCGAGCTCACGGATCGTGATGGCCATCGGCGACGTCAATGTAAGAAGGGCACCTCGCGGCGGCCACTCGGAATCGCCCTCAGAATCGCCCGCCCGCCTCGACGATCGATGCTTCCAGCTCGCGGGCGGAGTAGCGGCCGGGGGAACCGCCCTCCCTGGCCATGCGGCCGGCCAGCGTCTGCAGCACCTCGTTGGCCGGGGTGGGTACGCCGTGCTGCCTGCCCATCAGCACGATCTCGCCGTTCAGGTAATCGGTCTCGATCGAGCCTGTGCCGCGCGCGATGCTCTGCCATGACGAGCTCCCGGGCCTCGGCTTGCCGTCGACGTCAACGACCTCGAGGAGCTGGCCATGTCGCTCGGCGACCTCCTCCTTTGACGCCCACTCGATCCCGGCCGCCGCATAGCAGTCCAGCGCCTCGCGGGTCGCCATCGCGGCCACGGCCTGCGCCTTTTCGCTGCAGAGCACGCCGAGCGCGTTGCGCAGATTGCCCAGCAGCTTCTCGTATTTCCAGCGCATCACGTCCGAGACCGCACGGCACGAGAAACCGGACTGCGAGAGCGCGCCGGCGAGCAGGCCGGCCGTTTCGTCGGTGCCGGAGGGATAACGGCCGACGTCGAGGATGCCCGTCGTCGTCTTCGCCTCGGTCTGCACGACGCCGGGCACGAGGTGGGTGGCGGGTATGTAGACGCACATGCCGTAGACGCGCTCGAACAGGCGCAGCGCCATCGGCTCGTTGGCGACGCCGTTCTGCGCGCAGACGACGGGAACGCCCTGCCCCGCGGTGTCCCTGAGCGTCCTCAGGGCGTCCTCGGAGTGCTGGGCTTTCATCGTCATCAGCACGAGGTCGCCGGCCTGGAAGCGGATCTCCGACGGGTGCCCCACGCAGGCCATCGGCAGCGTCACCGTCTCGGCCGGGCTCTTGAACGTGAGGCCTTGCCGCCTGATCGCCTCCAAGTGCGCGCCGCGGGCGATCAGCACGACTTCGTAGCCGTGCTGGAAGAGCCGGGCGCCGATCGTTCCCCCGATCGCGCCCGCGCCGTATACGACAAAACGCATGGTCCCCTCCTGTCCGCGGCGGCCGGGCGCCCGCGGCGTTCGCTCACTCGGCGGAAAGCGAAGCGATCTGAGCGAAGTGGGCGTCGTTGTGCTCGACGGCGACGCCGTGATGCCGCGCGCAAGCCGCGACCAACAGGTCAGTTGCCGGTATCGTGACGCCGCGGGCCCGGGCGGAGCGGGCCAGAGCTTCGGCGGCGTGCCACGCCTCCGGTCCGATTTCCAGCGAGACGATCTCCTTCTCGATCGCGGTCAGTGCGGACCGCTCGCGCCCGCCGCGGGCGCCGTTCCACAGCTCGAGGCGCACCATGGGGCACCAGGCGGCCTCGCCCGCGACGAGCAGGGCCTCGACGCGTGCGCGCACGTCGGGATCGCCGCCGCGGCGCAGCTGCTCGATCCAGGACGAGGTATCGATGAGCTTCACGCCCCGCCGCCCCGTCCTTCGGCGGCCTCGCGTTCCTCGATCTGGTCGTTCGTGTCGAATTGCAGCGTGTTCGAGAACCTGACCAGTCTCGCCATCCGGCGGCGGCGGTTGAACTCGCGCAGGGCCGTCACGACCGCCTCGCGCTTGGTCTTCGCGCCGAGGAAGCGCATGGCATCCTGAAGCTCCTTCGCCGGAATATCAACCGTCGTCTTCATACTTCTAAAATAGCGTTGTCTGGGTGCAAGTGCAAGCGTCTGGGTATGCCGCGACGCTGCTCGCCGCCGCCTGCGGGGATAGCCGCGGCACACGCCCGGCGCCGGCGCTTAGCGCGAGCCGCGACGGCCGCGGCAGTCAGGGCCAGAGCTCGCGGTGGGCGCGGCTGGACCGCGACCGGCTGCGGCCGCTGACTCCAGCCGGCTTCCCCGATGCTTGACCGCTCCGCGCCTCTGCCTCGATAATACCGCCGGTTTGGCGGGCCCCCCGAGTACGGGACTTGTCGAACCCACCCGAGGACAGGGGGTCTACGAGACCACAGGAGGGTCCCCCGAGTACAGGGGACTTGGGACTTCGCGAAGACGCGAAGAGGGTCCCCCGAGTACGGGGGACTGGGGACCTGACGAAGCACGCGAAGAGGGTCCCCCGAGTACAAGGGACTTAGGGCCTGACGAAGACGCGAAGAGGGCCCCCCGAGTACGGGGGACTTGGGACTTCGCGAAGACGCGAAGTCATAGGAGGAACCAAAGTGGCAGTGCTGGAGATCCGTTCGGCCGATACCTGCGAGTACGACTGCGTGTCGTTGGGCGAGATCATGCTGCGCCTGGACCCCGGCGAGGGCCGGATCAACTGCGCGCGCGAGTTCAAGGTGTGGGAAGGCGGCGGCGAGTACAACGTCTGCCGCGCCATCCGCAAGTGCTTCCGCATGCGCGCCGCCGCGGTGACGGCGTTCGCCGACAACGCGGTCGGCCACCTGGTCGAGGACTTCATGATGCAGGGCGGGGTCGACACCCGCTTCATCAAGTGGGTGCCCTACGACGGCATCGGCCGCAACGTCCGCAACGGGCTGAACTTTACCGAGCGCGGCTTCGGCGTCCGCGGGGCGCTCGGCGTCTCCGACCGCGGCAACACCGCCGCCTCCCAGATGAAGAAGGGCGACGTCGACTGGGAGGAGCTCTTCGGCCGGCGCGGCGTCCGCTGGTTCCACACCGGCGGCATCTTTGCCGGACTCTCCGAGACGACGGCCGGGCTCATCGAAGAGGCGATGCAGGCCGCGCGCAAGCACGGCACGATCATCTCCTACGACCTGAACTTCAGGCCCTCGATGTGGAAGGGCATCGGCGGAACGGCCAAGGCGCAGGAGGTCAACCGCCGCCTCGCGAGCTACGTGGACGTGATGCTCGGCAACGAGGAGGACTTTACCGCGGCGCTCGGCTTCAAGGTCGAAGGCGCGGACGCGAACCTCTCGGAGCTCGACGTCAAGGGCTACAAGAAGATGATCACCGAGGCCACGCGGACGTACGCGAACTTCCGCATGGTCGCCACCACCCTGCGCACCGTGCGCAGCGCCACCGTCAACGACTGGGGCGCCATCGTCTGGGCCGACGGCCAGTTCTACCAGGCGCCGACGCGGCAGGGGCTCGAGATCCTCGACCGGGTCGGCGGCGGCGACAGCTTTGCCAGCGGGCTCGTGTACGCGATGCTCACCACCGGCGACCCGCAGAAGGCCGTGGACTACGGGGCGGCTCATGGGGCTCTCGCGATGACCACGCCCGGCGACACGTCGATGGCCACCCTCGACGAAGTCGAGAGGATGGTCAAGGGCGCCGGCGCGCGCGTCGTGCGATAGACCGGGACGCACGCGACGAGACTCGAAGTCGACGGGGGGAGAAATGCCGGCCATTGAAGTGAAGGAAGCGAACACGGCGCGCGAGCGCACGCAGTTCATCAAGATGCCGTGGAGGCTCTACCGCGACGACCCGCACTGGGTGCCTCCGCTCATCGCCGACCAGAAGCAGTTCCTCGACCCGAAGCGGGGCGTCTTCTACAAGCACGGCCAGGCGCAGCTCTTTATGGCGTGGCGCGACGGGGTCCCGGTGGGCCGCATCAGCGCCCACGTCAACCCGCTGCACGAGGAGCGCTTCCACGACGGCAAGGGCTTCTTCGGGTTCTTCGAGGCGGAGAACGACCCGGAGGTCGCGCGCGGCCCTGTTCGACGCGGCCGAGGCCTGGCTGCGCGCCCGCGGCAAGAGGGTGAGCGAGGGGCCGCTCTCCTTCGGGATCTACGACGAAGTCGGCACGCTCGTCGACGGTTTCGACACCGACCCCTACGTGATGTGCGTCCACAACCCGCGCTACTACGGCCCGCTCATCGAGGGCGCCGGCTACGCCAAGTCGGTCGACTGGCTGGGGTGGTGGGGCCTGGTCGACGGCTACAAGCGCGTCGACCCCAGGATCCACAGGCTCAAGGAGCGGGCCCTGTCCCGCTCCGGCATCACCTTCCGCAACGTCGACCTCTCGAAGCTGCACCGCGAAGCGGAGATCGTGCTGGGCATCTTTAACGCGGCCTGGGACGCGAACTGGGGCCACGTTCCTTTCACACGCGCCGAGTTCGAGCGGATGATCGATGCGCTGAAGATCATGGTCGTTCAGGAAGCGTCGTTCATAGTGGAGAAGGAAGGCAAGCCGATCGGCATGGCCCTCACGCTCTACGACGCGAACGTCGCGGTCAAGAAGCTCAACGGCAGGCTCTTCCCGTTCGGCTTCGTCAAGCTGCTCACGCAGGCATCAAGAAGACCGACAGGGTGCGCCAGCTCGCCATGGGGGTGCTCAAGGAGTACCGGGGCCGCGGGGTCGAGATCGCGCTCTACATGTCGGTGGCCGAGGCCGCCTACAAGATCGGCGCGCGCGAAATGGAGATGTCGCTCATCGTGGAGAACAACGACCCGATGAACGGGACGCTCGCGTACCTGCCGATCAAGCCGTACAAGACCTGGCGCATCTACGGGAAGCGCCTGGGCTAGGGACGGCGGACGGGGTCGCTGTCGTAGCGGCCGATGCCTTCGACGGGAGGCACCACGAGCGGCTGGTCGGGGAGCCGCTTCTCCACCGGCGGCAGGTCGCCGCGCTCGACGCGCTCGCGGAGGATCGGCGACTCGCGGTAGCTGGCGGGTGCGCGGTGCCGCGGCGCCTCCCGCGACCGCGCCGCCATCCCGACGATGCGCGCCAGCGCGACCGCCGCCGCGAGGACGATGGCGATGATGGCGAGCGTCCTCTTCTTCACAGCAGCTTTCTCATCGGCACGACCCGGCCGTACACGTCGTCGCCGCCTTCCTCGCCGAAGGGGCTGTACCCCAGCCTTTCGTAGAAGCTCACCGCGGTGAGGCTCGCGGAGAGGCGCACCGCGTGCAGGCCCTTCTGCACGCGCCTTGTCCTCCATGAAGCGCAGCAGGCGCTTGCCGATCCCCCGGCCCTGTCGGTCGGGAGCCACGAAGAAGCCGCTGATCGTGTCGTCCTCGAGCGCGATGGTCGCGGTGATGCGGCCTGCTTCCTCGTAGACCCAGATCTGGCGCCGGTGCGACATCGCGCGCAGCGCCTGCGGCGTAAAGCCGCGCGCGAGGTTGCGCACGACCTCGACCTCGTAGTCGGGGCTGTTCGAGATGAGGAGCGTGTTGCAGATGACCGCGCTCACCGCGTCGGCATCCGTCAGGCGGAACCTGCGGATGACGCCTTCGGTGGTGTCGCGCCTCGCCTGGTCGATGGGGCGCCTCCGGGCCCAATGTAGCAGAGCGTGCTTCGCCGCTCAACCGGGAGCGTTGACACTCGGCGCCGCCGCGAACCACTCTGTCGCCGATGGCTGGCCGCGATCACGGCGCGCGCGCTGCGGGCATGGCGGCAATCTCCGCCGCCCTCGTCCTCTCGTCCTGCATGACCGCCGAGCCCGCGCCTCCTCCGGTTCGCATCACCGTCATGAGCTGGAACACAGGCGACGCCGTGGGGATCGCGCCCCCGCTCGAAGGCGTGGTCGAGGTCCTCGCGGCCGTGGGTGGAAGGACGTCTACCTTCTCCAGGAGGTCCTCACGGAGGATCGGGCCGCGGCCCTCGTCGCGGGGATCGCGTCCGCGGGCGGGGGCCCGTACCATCTCGCCTACGACGCCGGCCAGCGCGTGGCAGTGCTGTCGCGCGCGCCGCTCGGGCGGCTCCAGACGTTCGTCGCGCCCTCGTCGCGCGCTGCGCCGCGGAGCGTTCCTCGCGCGGACGGTCGTGGGCGGCCGGGCCGTCACTCTCGTCGACATCCACCTCGATCCGATCGCCAAGCCGCGGGACGAAGCCGGCCGGGTGAGCCTCGGACCCTGGCGCGCGATCGGCGCCGTGCTCCGCGAGATGTCCCTCAAGTCGCCGCGGAGCGAGTCGGTCGCGGAGATCCTGCGGTGGCTCGACGGCCAGGACGCCGGGACCGTGATCCTGGGCGGCGACTTCAACACCGTCCCGTCTTCCGCGGCCATCCGCCTGATGAGCGAGCGCTTCGTCGACACCGTGGCGGCTTCCGGCCGCCTGCTTTCGGGAACCTACTGGCGCGTGCGGCTGCCGTTTGCGGCCGCGCGTGGATTTCATCTTCGTCTCGCCGGGAATCACCGTCGTCGACGCGCGCACGGTCAAGCGCACGGCCGGCGACCATTACCCCGTGATCGCCGTGCTGGAGCTTCCGCCGCCTTAACACCGTCCGCCGCTCCCGGTAGAATGTCGCCGCACGGGAGGGGAGATGACTCAGGCGGCCGCGGAGACGGGTCGGGCGCAGGCGCGGGAGCGGACGCGGCTGATAGCGGCCCTTTCGATCGTCTTCATGCTGTCCATCGCCAACGGGTCGATGGTGCGAGTGGCGCTGCCGACCATCCGCGCGCGGTTCGCCATCGCGGCTGACGTGACCGCGTGGCTCGACACCGCCTACCAGCTCTCCTACCTGAGTCTCATCCCGCTCTACGGCCGGCTCGCGGACCTGGTGGGCAAGCGCAGGCTCTTCCTCGCGGGCCTCGGCGTGTTCTTCGCGGGCACGCTCATGATGGTGCTGGCGCCCGGGCTCGGGCTCCTGTTCGCGGGGCGCATCATCCAGGGCGCCGGAAACTCGGGCATCCACCCGCTCTGCATCGCCGTGATCACCGACCGCTTCGCGCCGGAGGAGCGCGGCAAGGCGCTCGGACAGTGGAACTCCTGGGGCACGGTCGCCGCCATGATCGGCCCGTTCGTCGGCGGGCTGCTCATCGACACGCTCGGATGGCGGGCGACGTTCGTCCCCCTGGCGGCCGGCGCGATCTTCGGGCTGTTCGTGATCTGGCGGGCGGTGCCGTCCGAGCCGGCCCGGCGCGGCGGCGTCGACTGGACGGGGCTTGCTCTTTTCGCAGCGGGGCTGACGCTGTTCCTGTTCTACGTGTCGAGCCGTCCCATCACCGGCGTCAGCAGCCTGCGCGACTGGAGGTTAGGGCTCGGGGCCGCGGCCGCCTTTGCCCTGTTCATCCTGGTGGAAACAAGGGTCAAGGGGCCCCTGGTCGACCTGCGGATGCTCCGCATCCCCAACTTCACCCCGGCCTCTCTGTGCTCCGGGGCGCGCATGCTCCTCATGAGCGGGTTCGACATCCTGGTGCCGCTCATGCTCACCGAGGTCTACGGTCTCCCCGCCTCCACGATGGGCCTGATCGTCACGGCCCACTACGTCTTCCTGCTCGTCACGATGCGGCTCGGCGGCGTGTGGTCCGACCGCGGCGCAACGCGCATCCTGGTCGCCGCGGGCGCGCTCCTGCAGACGATGGTGCTCGCCTTTCTCGGCCTGCCGGGGGCCCCGAGGCCGCTCGGGGCGTTGATCGCCGCCCTCGCGGTCCACGGCCTCGGCGCCGGCGTCTACCTGGCGCCCGTGCACCGCGCGGCCATGGCGTCGGTCCCCAGGGCCGAGTCGGGCGCGGCGGCCGGCCTCTACAGCGTCCTGCGCTACGGCGGCTCGCTCCTCGGGCCGGCGATCTCGGGCGTGATCGTGGAGGCGCGGCTCGCCGCGCGCGCGGGAGCCGACGGCCTCGTCCCGGCCGCGGCAGCCGCCCCGGCCTACCAGGCCGCGCTGCTCGCGATCTCGCTGGCGGGCATCGGGGCTGTCGCCGTCTCGCTTGCGATCCGCGAGGGGGCGGGCGCTACGAGCGTTCGGACTCGATGAGGGCGAGGACCTCCCCGACGATGGGGAAATCGTCGAAGCTGCGGCGGTTGGCCGCGTGCGTCCAGAACTCGTCGAGGCCCCGGAAGCCCACCTGCTCGTACTCGCGCGCCTGGATGAGCATCTCGAGCTTGTCCGCCGCGCGCACGAGCCGGGCCTCGATCGTTCTGGACTCTTCGAACTCCTCCCAGAGCCGGCGGTAGCCGGCCCCGATGCTTCCCAGGGGGGCCGTCAGCCTCTCGACCGCGGCGGCCTCGGCCTTCTGCTTGAGGTCCGCGGAAATCGGCGAGTCGGCCGACTGGGGGATGTCGCCGATGATCGACTCGCCGATCTCGTGGACCTGCGCCATGCGCAGCGCCTTTGCCGAGTCCAGCGCCGTGCCGCGCTCGGCGAGCGCGTCGGCCAGGACCATGACGAGGTGCGTGACGCGGTAGGCATGGTCCGCCACGCTCTCGCAGTCCTTGATCCCGCGCAGCCTCCATCCCGAGCGCGGGCGTGTTCTTGAGCCGGCCGAGGCCTCTCAGGTAGGCGAGTATCTCCCGTGCGCTCAAGGGCCACCTCCGGATGCAGCTTGCGCGCGAGGGTAACGGACCGGCGCGGGCGCGGGCGCAAGGCGCGCGGCGCTTGACGCGGGACGCCCCGGCGGGCGAGCCTGATGCCATGGCGCGCGTGACGGCGGCTGTGATCATCCGGGACGGGAAGCTCCTGATCGCGCGGCGCGCCGCAGGCGACAGGTTCGGCGGCCGCTGGGAGCTGCCCGGAGGCAAGGTCGAGGACGGGCGAGACCCTGGCCGCGTGCCTCGCGCGCGAGCTTGCCGAGGAGCTCGGCGTGGAGGCCGACGTCGGCGAGGAGCTGGGCGTCGCAGGACACGCCTACGGCGACCGCAACATCGAGCTGCACGCGCTGCGCGTGCTGGCGCTGCGCGGCGAGATCCGCTGCGCGGCGCACGACGAGGTCCGCTGGGCCGTGCCCGCGGAGTGGGAACGTTACGATTTTCTCGAGGCGGACCGCCCGCTCCTCGAGATGCTGAGGCAGCGATGGCAGGACCTTACCCCGACGCGCTGGTAGTCAAGGCCGCCGGGGAAAAAGCGATCAGGCAGCGTCACCACTGGATCTTCTCGGGCGCGATCGCGTCGCTTCCCGAAGCGGAGAACGGCAGCCTCGTCGCGGTCCGCGGCGAGGGGGGCGAGCACCTCGGCTTCGCCTACTTCAACAGCGCGTGCTCGCTGACCGCGCGCATGGTGAGCTTCGACTCGACCCCGCCGCTGGACGCGCTGCGGGCGCGTCTCGAAGAGGCGGCGGCGATGCGGGCCGCGCTTCTCGGCGAGGCCACCGACGCCTACCGCGTCGTCAACGGCGAGGCCGACGGCATGCCGGGGCTCGTGCTGGACCGCTACGGCGACCTGCTCGTGATGCAGCTCGGCACGCTGGGCCTCGACCGCATCCGCGACGAGCTGGTGCGGCTGATCGTGGAAGTCTGCAGGCCCGCGGGGCTCTACGAGCGTTCGGATTCGGCGTCCCGCAAGGAAGAGGGGCTGGCGCACGCCGCGGGCTGGCGGGCGGGGAAGGCCTCGGCTCACGCGGACGTCCACGAGGGAGACCTCCTCTTCCGCGTCCCGATCGAGGGCTCGCAGAAGACCGGCTTCTTTCTCGACCAGCGCTCCATGCGCGCCTGGCTGCGTGAGCTCGCGGCGGGGAGACAGGTGCTCGACGGATTCTGCTACACCGGCGGGTTCGGCATCGCGGCCCTCAAAGGGGGAGCGCGCCACGTCGACTTCGTCGACATCTCGCACCCCGCGATCGAAGCCGCGGCAGCGAACCTGGCGCTGAACGGCCTGGCGGCCGACTCGGGCTCGTTCCACGAGGCCGACGTGTTCGAGTTCCTGCGCACCGCGCCCCGCGGCTTCTACGACGCGATCGTGCTCGACCCGCCGGCGTTCGCCAAGCACAAAAAGGACGTGGTCCGCGCCTGCCGCGCCTACAAGGACGCCAACCGCGTCGCGCTGCAGAAGATCGCCCCCGGAGGGCTGCTGTTCACGTTCTCCTGCTCGAGCCACGTCGACGCCGTGCTCTTTCAGAAGGTGGTCTTTCAGGCCGCGGCCGAGGCCGGGCGACCGGCCCGCATCGTGCAGCGCCACCGGCAGGCCGTCGACCACCCCGTCAACCTCTACCACCCCGAGACGGAGTACCTCAAGGGCCTCGTGCTGTACGTGAGCTGACCCGGGGCCGCCTACTTCTTCAGCTCGCGCAGGCCCTCGGCGCCGGTCGCCACGGCGGGCCGGCCCCCGAACATCCGCAGCATCCGGATCGCGTCCGCGATCTGCTCGACCGTGGCGCCCGCCTCCTGGGCCCGCCTGCCGTAGCCGACCACGCCCCTGGGGTGGTTGAACACCGCGTCGAGCTGCATCGCCATCAGCAGCTTGACGCGCGCCGGGAGCGCCGTGTCCTTCGACATGAACTCCGTGTCCTGCTTCGCAAGCTGCGCGAGATCGGGCACGAAATCGGCCAGCAGATCGGTCCAGCTCTTTTCGCTCACTCCAAGCCTCCTCGGCCGCCGGGCGCGTCGGCGGTCGTCGCCGGCCGCGGCTGCCGCGGCGAAGGTACGATCCGGCGGGGAGGCGTGTCAAAGGCGGCCCGCCCGGTATATACTCGCTCGCCGTGGCGAGAGACCTGGTCAGGGATGCCCGCAGGATCGTGATCAAGCTGGGCACCAGCGTGCTCACGCGAAGCGACAACTCCGTGGACGAGCCGGTACTCGGCAGGATCGTCGCCCAGGCGGCGGCCCTCCTGGGGCGGGGCAGGGAGGTCCTGATCGTGACCTCGGGCGCGATCGCCCTCGGCCTGCGCCGGATGGGGCTCGCGTCGCGCCCCAAGGAGATCAACCTGCTGCAGGCCGCCGCTTCGCTCGGCCAGAGCCGGCTCATGCAGGCCTACGAGCGCAAGTTCGAGGAATCCGGCTGCGAGACCGCGCAGGTGCTGCTCACGCTCGAAGACATCCAGTCGCGCGAGCGCTACCTCAACATCCGCAACACGATCCTCACGCTGTGGCAGCACGGCGCGGTGCCCGTGGTCAACGAGAACGACACGGTCTCTTTTGAGGAGATCACGTTCGGCGACAACGACGTGCTGTCGGGCCATCTCGCCAACATGATCGACGCCGACCTCCTCGTGCTGCTCAGCGACATAGACGGGTTCTACAGCGCCGATCCGAAGACCGACCCGCAGGCGGAGCTGATCGGCACGGTCGAGCGCGTCGAGGACCGGCTGTTCGAGTTCGCGCGGGGCAAGGGCAGCGCCTTTTCGCTCGGCGGCATGGAGTCCAAGCTGCGCGCGGCGCGCATCGCGACCACGAGCGGCGTCGGGGTGATCATCGCGAGGGGCAAGACCGCGGACCTCGCGGCGCTCTTTGACGGCGCGGAGGTGGGGACCTTTTTCGTGCCGGCCCGCCGGCGCATCCGCGGCAAGAGGAAGTGGATCGCGTTCAACCCCAAGGTCAGCGGCAGGGTCACGATCGACGCGGGCGGCGAGCGGGCGATCGTGGAGCGGCGCAAGTCGCTGCTGCCGGCCGGGGTGACCGCCGTTTCCGGCCGTTTCGCGCGGGGCAGCACGGTCGCGATCGTGGACGCCGGCGGCGCGGAGATCGCCCGCGGGCTGACGAACTTTTCCAGCGACGAGATCGATCGCATCAAGGGGCTGCATTCGGACAAGATCGCGCAGGTGCTCGGCAGCGAGACGTACTTTGACGAGGTCGTGCACCGCGACAACATGGTGGTGATTTCGCCGCGGCTGACGGCAGCGGCGCGGGCCCCCAGGAAGGAGCCTTCACGTGGATCCCAAGGCGATCGCCGCGGCGCTGGCCGAGGAGAGCCTCGACGCGTGGCTCTTTTACGACTTTCACATGAGGGACCCGGTGG
Organism: uncultured Spirochaetota bacterium; assembly: GCA_963734495.1. GTDB lineage: Bacteria > Spirochaetota > Spirochaetia > SZUA-6 > CAVTHK01 > CAVTHK01. Next base: position 45,565 of record CAVTHK010000013.1, on the reverse strand, counting down.
CCTACCGGGTCCTGGGCCTCGACTCGGTCAAGTCCGCCACGAGGCGGTGGTTCTACCTGCTGCCCGCCCGCGGCGAGCCGGTCAAGATCGTGAGCAGCGTGGAAAAATGGAAGCTCGACGCGCTGCCCGGCCGCGCCATCGTGTACCGCGGCTGGCAGGAGCTCCACGAGGCCCTCGCCGCGACCCTCGCCGGCCTGCGCCGCGTCGCCATGAACATCTCGCCCGCGGGGAGCATTCCGACGATCTCGCTCGTCGATTCGGGCACCGTGGACCTGGTGCGCAGCTTTGGCTGCGACGTGGTGAGCTCGGTCGACCTCGCACAGCGGTTCGAGGCCGTGATCGACGAGAGCGGCTACCGCGGGCACATCGAAGCCGGCCGCCGGGTGCACGGCGTCAAGGACGGGGCGTTCGACGAGATCCGACGCGCCTTGCTCGCCGGAAGGCCGATCTCCGAGTACGAGGTGCAGCAGCGGATCCTCGCCGCCTTCGAGCGCGAGGGGCTCACCTGCGACGACCACCCGCCGATGGTGGGGGTCAACGACCACGCGGCCGACCCGCACTTCGAATGCCGCGAAGACGGCACGCGGCAGATCCGCCGGGGCGATGCGGTCCTGATCGACCTCTGGGCCAGGCTCGACGAGCCGGGCAGCATCTACCACGACATCACCTGGTGCGGCTTCGCCGGCACCGAGCCTCCCGCCGAGTACCGCGCGATCTTCGCGCTCGTGTGCAGCGCCCGCGACGCGGCCGTGGACTTTATCCGCGCGCGCCTGGCTGGCCCGGAGGGCTGCCGCGGCTGGGAGGTCGACGACGCCTGCCGCGCGGTGATCGCGGCGGGCGGCTACGGCGAGCGGTTCCTCCACCGCACCGGCCACTCGATCGGGAACACCGTGCACGGCAACGGCGCGAACATGGACAACCTCGAGACGCACGACGACCGCAGGCTCATCCCCGGGCTCTGCTTCTCCATCGAGCCCGGCATCTACCTCGAAGGACGCATGGCCGCTCGATCCGAGGTCAACGTCTTCATCACGGCGTCGGGCGAGGTCGAAGTCACGGGCCCGGTGCAGCGCGAGCTCGTCCTGGTGTGACGGGGGCGTCCGCTCGATGGCCGCGCTGAATCGGGGCTCCCGGCCCAACGTGCTCCTGATCCTGGCCGACGACCTGGGGTACGGCGATTTCGGCCTGTTCAACGGCGGCCTCACGCGGACGCCGGTCCTGGACGCGCTCGCCGCGCAGGGCCTGTGCCTGACCCAGCACTACTCGGGCTCGCCCATCTGCGCCCCCTCGCGTGCGTCGCTGCTGACCGGACGCTACGCCCACCGCACCGGGGCGCTGGAGACGAGGGAGCTGCGGGGCCTCTGCAACCTCGCCCTGCGCGAGCGGACGCTTGGCGACGTGCTCAGCGGCGAAGGCTATGCCACCGGCTACGTGGGCAAGTGGCACAACGGCTGCCTCTTGCGGCGCTTCCATCCCAACGCCCGCGGCTTCGCCGAGTTCGTCGGGTTTCGAAGCGGCTGGCAGGACTACTGGAGATGGATCCTCGATCGCAACGGGACGTTCGAGCGCTCCGACGGACGCTACCTCACCGAGGTGTTCACCGACGAAGGGATCGCGTTCCTGCGGCGGCACAGGGACGGGCCGTTCTTTCTGCTCATGGCCTACAACGCCCCGCACACTCCGCTTCAGGCCCCCGAAGAGCTCGTGCGGCCGTACGCGGAGCGCGGGCGGCACACGCGCGCCGTGAGCACCATCTACGCCATGGTGGAGGCGCTGGACCGCGGCGTGGGCCGGCTGCTCGAGGAGCTCGACCGGCTCGGCCTGCGCGACGACACGCTGGTCATGTTCACCAGCGACAACGGGCCGCAGTTCGGCGGCGAAGGCGAAGGCCGGACGCACCGCTTTAACTGCAACTTCAACGGCGCCAAAGGCAATGTATATGAAGGCGGCATCCGGGTCCCCATGCTGCTGCGCTGGCCCGGCGGCCTCGACGCCGGAAGGACGTGCGACCGGATGGTGCACTTCTGCGACTGGTTCCCCACGCTGCTCGCGGCCGCGGGAGCGGCCGTCCCGCAGGGCCTGGCGCTCGACGGCCGCAGCGTGCTGCCCGCGCTGCGCGAGCTCGAAGCGTCGGGGCCGCCGCCGCGCTTCTGGCAGTGGAATCGCTACGAGCCGGTCATCGAGTCCAACGCCGCGATGCGCGACGGCGACTGGAAGCTGGTGCGCCCGGTGATCCGGGAGAGCGTCTGGACCGACCCCGAGGAGCAGCGCCGGGACGGCGAGCTCCGCTCCGCGCCGTGGGAGGACTGGAAGCCCGACGAGAGCCCGTTCCCGGAGCGCCGTCTGCCGGCTCCGCCGCCGGCCCAGCTCTTCAACATCGCCGAGGATCCCTGCGAGAGCCGGGACCTCGCGGCGGCTCAGCCCGAGAGGGTCGCCTCGATGCTCGCCGCGCTCTCCGCATGGTTCGAAGAGGTCGGGCGCGACCGCCGCTCGATCGGGGATCGCTGGACCGGGTAGCGCCCCGCGGCGGCAGCCTTCCCATTGACCCTCCCGGCCGGTAAGATCCCGCCGCCATGGAACGCATCAGGCTCGGCAGGACAGGCATGATGGTGACGCGGGCGGGTTTCGGCGGCATCCCGATCCAGCGCGTCGACGACGAGACCGCGACGCGGGTGATCCGCCGGGCGCTCGACCTGGGCATCGACTGGTTCGACACGGCCCACGGCTACGGCCCTTCGGAGGAGCGCATCGGTCGCGCCATCCGCGGCTACGACCGCGACCGGCTGCGGCTGTTCACCAAGACCCCGGCGAAGACGCCGGCGGACCTGCGCAAGCACCTCGAGCTCTCGCTGCAGCGGCTCGGCGTGGACAACGATCGACCTGTACCAGTTCCACAACGTCGGCAGCCCCGAGGCGTGGGCCGCGATGATCGCCAACGGCACCCTCGAGGCGGCGCTCGAAGCCAAGACGCGCGGAGTCGTGCGGCACGTCGGCGCCTCGGCCCACACGCGCGACGCCGCGCTCGCCGTGCTCGATCACCCGGAGATCGAAGTGCTGCAGTGGCCCTTCAATTTCATCGTGGCCGAGGACAACGCGAGCGTCCTGGAGAAGTGCCGGGCCCGCGACGCGGGCTTTATCGCGATGAAGCCCTTTGCGGGCGGAGTCGCTGGAGGACGCGAGCCTCTGCGTCCGCTTCCTGATGCAGTATCCGGACGTGGCCCTCGACCCGGGCTTCGAGCGCACGGCCGAGGTCGAGGAGGTCGTCGCCCTGTGCGAGGCGGCGCGGCCGCTCGACGACGCCGACCGCGAGAAGATGCGCCGCATCCGGGCGGAGCTCGGCACGCGCTTCTGCCGCCGCTGCGGCTACTGCATGCCCTGCCCCGAGGGCGTGCGAGATCGTGACGCTCATGAACATGGTCTCGTTCCTCAAGCGGTTCCCGGCCGACAAGGTCCTCACCGGCGGGACGGCGGCCGCGGTCGCGTCGCACGCCTCGTGCACCGACTGCGGGCAGTGCGAGGAGAAATGCCCGTACAAGCTCTCGATCAGGGAGCAGAACAAGGTCTCCGTGCGCCTGTTCGAGGAGTTCCGCAAGGCGCACGCCGCGTGAGCGCGGGCCGGCTGCGGCGCGCGGCCGCCACTGCAAGGAGGGCTCCGATGAGCCTGCAGACCGTCCCGACGCCCGGCGACACGTCCTGGTTCACGCACGACCGCTTCGGCCTGTTCGTGCACTGGGGGCTCTACTCGCTCGCCGCGCGTCACGAGTGGGTCAAGAGCCGCGAGGAGATCGACGACGAGACCTACGCGAAGTACTTCCGCGCACTTCGACCCGGACCTCTACGACCCGGACGTCGTGGGCGCGGGCCGCGGCCGACGCGGGCATGAGCTACTTTGTCGTCACGACAAAGCACCACGAGGGCTTCTGCCTGTGGGACAGCGACGCTCACCGACTACAAGGCGACGAGCACGCCCTACGGCCGCGACCTGCTCGCCCCGATGGTCGACGCGTTCCGCCGCCGCGGGCTGCGCACGGGCTTCTATCACTCGCTGCTCGACTGGCACCACCCCGACTACACGCTCGACCAGCACCACCCGATGCGCAACGACGCCGCGTACGCGGCGGCAGACAGCGAAGCGCGACATCCGCCGCTACGTCGAGTACCTGCACGGCCAGACGCGCGAGCTGCTCACGCGCTTCGGCAAGATCGACATCCTGTGGTTCGACTTCTCGCCGCGGCCGAGCGACCGCTTCGCGGGCAAGGGCAAGGACGTCTGGCAGAGCGAGAAGCTGCTGGCCCTGGTGCGTGAGCTCGCGCCGCGCATCCTCGTCAACGACCGCCTCGAGATCGACCAGGACATCAAGACGCCCGAGCAGTTCATGCCGCGCGAGTGGGTGCGCGTCGACGGGCAGCCGGTGGTGTGGGAGGCCTGCCAGACCTTTAGCGGCTCGTGGGGCTACCACCGGGACGAGGAGTCGTGGAAGAGCGTCGAGCAGCTCGTGCAGATGCTCATCGACACCGTGAGCAAGGGCGGCAACCTGCTGCTGAACGTCGGGCCGACGGGGCGGGGCGAGATCGACGACCGCGCGCTCGAGCGCCTGGCGGGAATGGGGGAGTGGATGAGGCGGCACGGCCGCTCGATCTACGGCTGCACGCAGGCGCCGGCCGACATCGCCGTGTCCGCCCGGACTGCCGCCTCACGTGGAACCCGGAGACGAGGCGGCTGTACCTGCACGTGTTCGCCTGGCCCTTCCGCCACATCCACCTCGACGGGATGGCCGACCGGGTCGAGTACGCGCAGCTGCTGAACGACGCTTCCGAGATCCGGATGCTGCGCCGCGTCCCGGAGGCGGAATACGGCGCGATGAAGGAGAGCCGCGACGCGCGGCTGCTCACGCTCGAGATCCCGGTCAAGAAGCCGCCGGTGACCGTGCCCGTGATCGAGCTCTTCCTGAAGTAGACCGCGCCGCCGGGCGGGGAACGGCGCGGCCGGGCGGCGCGCCTTCTTCTCTAGTTTATTTCTCGCTCTTCTTGTAGGCCGCCTTGTCGAGCCACTCCTGGCGGATGCGCACTCCCCACCCGGGGCCCTCGGGCACGGCGACCTTGCCGTCGACGACCTCGGGCGCGGGGTCGTAGAGGTTGTCGGTCCACGGGGTGTCCTCGATGCTGTACTCGAGGAAGCGGGAACCCGTTGGGCACCACCCGCATCGCGTGCAGACCGAAGACCGTGAGCAGCGAGCGGTTGGCCGTGTGCGGCGTGCAGCGCGCGCCGTGCGCCTTTGCCATCTCGGCGACCTTGAGCATCCGGCGAGGCCCCCGATGTAGCCGATGTCCGGCTGGGCGATGTCGACCGCGCCGATGGCGAAGATCCTGCGCCACTGCGCCAGGTTGTTGTCCTGCTCGCCTCCGGCCACGGGCATCTCGAGCGCCTTGGCCACCTCGGCGCGTCTGCTCGATCTCCCAGAACGGGCACGGCTCCTCGAAGAACACCACGCCGTGCTCCTTGTAGACTTTGGCCGCCTCGATGGCCTTGTCGGGCGTGTAGGCGCCGTTGGGATCCATGTAGATCTCGGCGTCGCCGACGGCCTTGCGCACGAGGCGCAGGACTTCCTCGGTGCGGCCGGGGTACACGTCGGCGTTGTTGCCGTTGGGCTTCATGACGTGCAGCTTGAAGGCGCCGAAGCCGCGCTCCTCGCGCAGGCGCTTCATGCGCGCGGCCTCGTCTTTGGGCGGGAGCTCGCGCTGCATGCTCGAGCCGTAGACCGGAACGCGGCCGGGCGTCGCGCCGAACAGCTCGCAGACGCCCTTGCCCTCGCGCTTGCCGCGCAGGTCCCACAGCGCCGTGTCGATGCCGCAGGCGGCGCGCGACACGTACGACCACGGGAACTTGTACTGGCTCAGGATGCAGCGGTCGACCAGGGCGCCGATGTCGCTCGAGTCCGCGCCGAGCGCCGTGGGCGCCACCTGGCGGTGCAGGACGTCGGCCGTGATGTCCGCGTTGAAGGGCGCGGTCTGGCCCCAACCTTCGGACCCGTCGTCGGTGCGCACGCGCACCAGGCAGAGCTGCCGCGTGGCAAACGTCTCGATGCTGGTGATCTTGTTCACGCGCGGAGTATAGGCGGGATCGGAGGCGAGCCGCAACTCGGCGGCGGCTGGTCAGCCCGGGGCTCCCGACATCCCTGTCGGCCCCGGGCGAGCACATCCCTGTGCTCAGTACCGCACCTCGAGCAGGCAGAGCCCGTGCGCGGGCGCGGTGGGCCCCGCGTCGGCCCGGGAGCGCGAGGCGAGCGCGCGCGCGACGTCGTCGGCCGGCCTCGCCCCGGCGCCGACCTCGAGCAGCGTGCCCATGATGATGCGGATCATGTTGTAGAGAAAGCCGTCGCCCTCGAAGAGAACGTCGATCCGGCCGTCGCGCTCGACGATCGCGAACGAGAAGAGGGTCCTCACCGTCGACCGCTTCCCGGCCTTGAGGGACGAGAACCCTACAAAGTCGTGCTCTCCGGTGAGGAGCGCTCCCGCGCGGCGCATGGCTTCGATGTCGAGCGGGGAAGGCACGTGGAGCGCGAAGCTCCGGCGCAGGACGTCGGGGACCGGGCGGTTGCAGACGCGGTACACGTAGAGCTTGCTGCGCGCGAGGTAGCGCGCGTGAAAGCGCGGCTCGGCCTCCTCGACGCCGCTCACGACGATGTCGGCGGGGAGGTACCTGCCGAACGCCTCCAGGATCGCGTCGGGCGGGAGGGGCGAGGCGGTGTGGAAGTTGGCGACCTGCCCCTCGGCGTGGGCGCCCGCGTCGGTGCGCGACGCGCCGATGACCGCGATGCGCTCGCCGGTGAGGCGGGCGAGCACGGCCTCGAGCCTGCCCTGGATGGTCCGCGTCGCGGCGCCGGAGCCGAGACGCTGCCAGCCCTGGTAGCGGGTGCCGTCGTACTGGACCGTCAGCCGGAGGTTGCGCACTGATGCCGAGCGTGGCCCGCGGCCGGGCCTGCGTCAAGGAGCCGGCCGGAGGCGAGCAAGCGAGCCGATTGCCAGGCTGCCGCGACTCGCGCTACGGTGCCCCGTGACGGGGAACCGATCGAGGAGGACAGATTGAAGGAGTGGTGGAAGGGATGGCCGTGGCGGTTCATCCAGACGAACCTGCGCGAGATCGACATGATCGACATCGACGCGGAGCGCTACGTGGCGGACTTCAAGGAGTTCAAGGCCACGGTGGCGATGATCAACACCTCAGGAATCATCGCGAGCTACCCGACGAAGCTGCCGTATCATTACCAGAGCCCGTTCCTCAAGGGGTCCAGCCTGGCTGAGATCATCGCCGCCTGTCACAAGGCGGGCATCAAGGTCATCGCTCGGACCGACTTCTCGAAGATCAGGCGGCCGATCTACGAGATGCACCCGGACTGGGCGTACGTGAGCGTCGAGGGGAGGATCGTCGACTACAACGGCGACGTGCACGCCTGCCTCAACGGCGGCTACCAGCAGGAGTACGCGCTCAAGATCATCGAGGAGACGATCACGACGCTGGACGTGGACGGGATCTTCTTCAACATGGGCGGGTACAAGACCAGCGACTACAGCCACGCCTACCACGGGATCTGCCAGTGCGCGAACTGCAAGCGCCTGTTCCGCGAGCGCTTCGGTCTGACGCTGCCGAAGGTCGAGGACATGAGCGACCCGGCGTTCCGCAAGTACCAGCTGTTCACGCGCGAGACGGCGAGGGAGCACAAGGCGAAGGTCGACGCCTTTATCCGCAAGATCAGGCCCGAGATCCTGATCGACAAGGCGTTCGAGCTGGGCAGCGGGCTGATCCGCCAGGAGTCCAACACGGGGATGGACCGCGCGCTGCCGCACTGGCAGTACAACGGCAGCGACAACACGAAGTGGGCGGTCGGCTCCTACCCCGGGATGCAGTCGAGCAACACGACCGTCGACTTTCTCGACTACGAGTACCGCCACACGGCCGTCTCGCCGCACCAGCAGAAGCTGCGCCTCGTGGAGGGGCTCGCCAACGGCGGCGGCATCGACTACTACCTCATCGGGCGGCTCGATAACCACGAGGACAAGAGCGGTTACGCCGGGATCAAGGAGGCGTTCGCCTACCACGCGGCCCACGAAGAGGACTATCGCGACCTGGAATCCAAGGCGAGCATCCTGCTGGTAAAGCCCGCCGAGAGCCAGAACGAGTACCGCGGCTGGTTCCGTTTCCTGCTCGAGAGCCACCAGCTCTTCGACGTGTGCGTGGTCGGGGCCGCGGCGGACATCTCGTGGGACCGCTACAGGACGATCGTGCTGCCGGACATCCGCTTCATGAGCGACGCTTTGGCCTCGCGGCTGGACAGCTTTGCGCAGTCGGGCGGGACGCTGGTCGCATCGGGCCGCAGCGGCTTCTACGACCAGGACTTTGAGAGCCGGGCGGTCCCCGCGCTCAAGAGCCTCGGTATCCGCTCGGTGGATGCGATCCGGGCCGACATGAGGGGCGCTTACTTCAAGCTGTCGGCCGCGGACCAGAAGCTGCTTCCTCGCTTCGCGCTCACCTCGCTCGCCTACCTGGACGGGGAGTACGTGTTCGCGGCTTACGACGGCAAGGCGGCGCAGTACCTGAAGCTTCTGCCGCCGCAGCCCTTCGGGCCGCCTGAGCGCTGTTATCCGCTCAACCCGCCGGTGGACCGGCCCGCGTTCACGGTCAACCCGTACGGCAAGGGCAGGGCGGCGTGGTTCCCCTGGATGCCGGGTGCCCTCTTTCACAGGCAGGGGTACCCGAACACCTCCGACCTCGTGGTCGACGTCCTGGAGAGCGTGCTCGGCCTCGAGCCCGTGAGAGGGAGCCTGCCCGCGATGGTGCAGGTGACGCGCCTGGCTCGCCGCGACGGCAAGGGGGAGCTCGTGCACCTGGTGAACCACTCGGGGCACTTCGGCGTGAGCTTCTTCGCGCCCGCGACGCTGAGCGAGGTGTCGGTGGATCTGCCCTGGGAACGCAAGCCGCGCTCGGTCAAGAGCCTCGTGACCGGAGCCGCGCACGAACACGCGTGGGCCGGCGGCAGGCTCGCGATCAAGGTGCCGAAGCTCGGGCTCTTCGAAGCTCTTAAAATAGAAGGCTGACGCGGAGCCGCGCCTCGCGGCGCGGCTCATCCTGGCCAGCGCGCGCGAGGCCGACGTCGCCGCAATGCCCGCAAGCTCGGACGCCTGATGGACCGGCGCGACTACCAGAGGCGGCGGCTGGTCGAGTGGTTGGTCGCCGAGATCACCTGCACGACCGGCCGCCGCAAACTACGGCATCGAGCTCGAGACGCCGGACGACGAGAGCCTCCGCGAGTTCCAGCGCCTCCTCCGCGACCTCGACCACGAGAAGCAGATGGCCGTGCAGCGGGCCAGGCTCCAACTCTGGCGGCCCTGACCCTGGGCAGAGGTGCTCGACCGTCTGCCACTCAGGCTGGCTTCGCCGTCATGACGTTCGACGCTGCAGCGTTGACGATCACGGGCAGCTTGGACTTCCAGTCGGCCCACGTCTTCGGGTTTGTCACCAGCTCGCACATGAAGTGCGCGACGTTGGCCATGTTCGTACTGCCGGGCGCGAAGAGGCTGTTCACGAGGCCCTCGTGCACCGTGTACTCCGAGACGTCGCCCTCCAGGAGCGAGTCCGGTCGGACCACCGCCCACTGAACGAACGCGTTGTTCGGCCCGATCTTCTCGAGCAGGAAGTCCGCGGCTCGCTGGTTGTCCTTGGCCGGGGGAAGCACGCCGCGGAGCATCCAGAGAAACGCCTTCTCGAAAAAGCCACGGCGCGTGTCGAGGCCGCCCGGGCGATTGACCGAGACGCTGCTCATGAGGATGAACTTGACCGGCGCTGCGCGCTGCAGCGCTTCGACCCCACGGCACAGGCGCGTCGTCGCTCTCGTGACAAGGTCGCGCGGTGGTCCGAAGATGCCCTTGAGGCTGAGGACGTGACCGAGACACGAGATGACGGCATCGCAGCCGCGCAGGTGCTGCTGCAGCTCCTCATCTCGAAGCGACAGCAGGCTGGCCTCGATCACCGTCAGGTTGGGGTTGCCCGCGACGTCGGGCGGGAGCTTCCCGCCCGATCGCACGATGGCGCGAACGCTGATGCCGCGGCCCAGGAGTTGCTGCAACACGCGCCCGCCCGTGCGTCCGGTACCGCCAACGAGAAGAACGGTTTGTTGCGTGCGCATGTCTATATCTCCTTCAAGCACCTCGGGAGCGCAAGACCGGGCGTGGCTACCAGCGACCATCGCCACTTGTCGCGGTAGCTCGGGGGCGGCGGGATGGGCTCGTCCGCCTCATCGGCGCGCACGGCGACGAATGAGCTCGAGTCGCCGTCCTTGATCCGGAACGTGCCCTTGAGCCGGCCGCCTTGTCAAGCGTCACGCGGCCCGAGCCCGACATCCAGTCGTACTCCCACGCGCCTCCCAGGTGAACGACACGCCCGTCTTGGTCGGCTTGCAGTTCACCTAGGCGAGCAGGCAGTGCATCCGGAGGCGGTCGCCATGCCCGGCCAGCGAGAGCAGTGCGGGGCCGAGGATGTCGAGGCCGTCGTCCACCACGCCCAGTGCTTATTGGACTATCGGGATGCGGCATTCAATGCCAACGGGTTGAACCCTTTGGCGGTCAAGGGCACCAGGCCATCAAGCGGGGTCAAGAGAGACATTCCACCCGCACGGTGTCGATTTGGCTGCTCCCTGAACGTCAATAAGGTGACGGAAGCATTGGCTCGGTAAGCACGAGTGGCGCTTCCAGACAGAAACAGCCTGGTTCACAGGAGAGGAGTCGATGATGAGAAGGATCGCCGCGCTCGAGTTTGTCTCGCTGGATGGTATCATTCAGGCACCAGGGGGACCTGACGAGGATACCTCAGGTGGCTTCAGGCTTGGCGGCTGGACCGTCCCCTACTTCGACAAAACGGCGGGCGAGATCATGGGCCGCCAGATGTCCAGACCCGTCGACCTGCTGCTGGGCAGAAAGACCTTTGAGATCTTCGCGTCCTACTGGCCGGAGCACGCGGACGGCTGGCCCAGGATCAACGACATGACGAAGTATGTCGCCTCGAGGACGCTTTCGTCTCATAGCTGGAAGAACTCGCTGTTCTTCACCGATGCCGCGAGCGAGGTAAGGAAACTGAAAGCATCCGACGGTCCTGACCTGCACGTATACGGCAGCGCCAACCTGCTGCAGACGCTCATCAAGCAGGACCTGGTCGACGAGCTCTGGCTGAAGATCTTCCCCGTGACATTGGGCAAGGGCAAGCGTCTCTTCGGCGAAGGAGCCATTGCCGCCAACTTCCGCCTGCTGGAAAGCAAGGTAACGCCCGGCGGCGTGATCGTCGCCTCCTACGCGCGGGATGGAGAGGTCAAGACGGCTTCGTTCTGAGTGATTGAGGTGATCAGTCGGCGATCACCCACGGAGACACGACACCACCGATGGATGACACGCGGGGCATCGGACGGCCAAAGCCGACCCCATAGAGCTGGTCGGAAGATCTGGTCCAGAGGCCGCTCGGCATCCTGCCAGGCGACCTCTGGCCGGTCCCCCAGTCGAGCGCCCCCACAGGACGTGGGGGCGCGTCCGCCTTCTGTCGGCCACGGCAGATTGCGACGGAGATCATCTTCGGTTCGATGCGCGGCGCTCCGAGAGCTTCTGCAGCAGGCGTGCAGGCATGAGAGCGGAGGCGCACATCCCGATTCCCCCTACTGGCACGGTGGTTGAAGCTCTCCGCAATGCCGATGCGCCCTTCCGCAACACGCGGCCGCGCTTGCGGCTCGTGGCAACTCGGACCGTTCAAGAGACGTGCCGGATAACCGTGGCCCAATTGGGCTCGAATTCCTTGACTATGATGCTCATGCAGCCGATCTCCAAGTGCAGCTCGTTGTCGTCCCAGCGATCGCCTATGCCGGCCCGAAAGGATCGCCGGGACTTCAGGGTGCGTACGATGGTCAGGCGTTCGTCCTGAGTGGCAGCCAAGTAGAGCGGCCCTGGAGGGAATCCGCATCGGGACAGCCACCGCTCTGTGGCCTCGCGTGCGCAGGCCGGCCTTGCGGCCATGTAGACTATCTCGTAGGAGAGCGACAGATCGGTCAGGCACTCGACGCTGCCGGGAGTCGGAAGGTCTGCCATGATGATTGACGGGCCGTAGAACGCTGGCGTGCCAGCGACCGAGTGCCGCTGCCGCGTGTCGCAGATAGTACCATCCACGAAGACAAGCAGTGATTCTCGCATGGATACCTCTGCAACGGTCAGCCGCGCCGTCGGGCGCTTGGCCGCATCCAGGATAGCACGAAAGGCACCCAGATCAACGGCGGCACCGATGGCATCGAAGGCCGCGGGGAGCCTTCAACGAGCGCAGCGGCTGCCCTCGGCGCGCGCCTTCCGCAAGTAGTATGCCCTTACCGGTAGGCGCGAGCCGCAATCGGCCCACACCGCTTCCGGAGGGGGGCCTCCTCTCTGCTCCCCTCTGCTATAGACGTTCCGGCCGGAAGGCCTCGAAGTGAGAACGTCCAGCACCGCACGGCTGCGGAACACCACCGTCTGGTCACAGAGCTCCAGGCGGACACCGTTGACCCCGTAGGCCTTTCTCAGCATTTCGGCGAAACTCGTGCAACGCGATGGCTCCCATGAGGCTGTCGTGAAAGTAGACGCTGAGCGTGGCCTCCAGAGGCTCGGAGCGGAAGTACGCCAGGTACTCCCCATCGCGACCGGAGAGCGGCTGGATGGTGACCGCCAGATCGCGGCTTGTCTTTCTAATGGTCGTCATCGCAGGTGCCTCCGTCGCCGTAGGGATCGGCCACGACCCAATAGCCGCGCACTGCGGCGAACAGGTCAGCGGGAAGGACGTGGTAGGCGGCCGCCACCAGGGGCCGCCGCTCGGTGACCACGAACAGCGGTTTCAGGTTGGCAAGCGAGGCGGGGAACACTATGGTCGCCGCGCGCGACCAGAAGACGCTGCCTGACTTCGCAGAAGAGAGATTAGGAACGATGGCAGAGCGGTTCATTTTGCAACTACATCCCAGTTGCAATCAATCTTGACTTTTCGTATACTGCTGTTGTGAGCCGTCACGACAAGTTGCTGGCCCGCTTCCGCAGCCGGCCGACGGACTTGACCTTTGACGAGCTGCGGACGCTGTTGCGTGGGCTTGGGTACGTGGAGCTCACCACAGCCAGGACTGGCAGCTCGAGGGTGGCATTTCACAACCCGGACACCAAACACATAATCCGTCTGCGTCGCCCTCACCCTGCCAGGCAGCTCAAGCGGTACCAAGTCGAAGAGGTGTTGGCGGAGCTGGTTCGCATAGGAGCTATCTGAATGGCTGACGTGTTGACCTACAAGGGTTTTGTCGGCTCGGTCCACTTTAGCGCCGACGACTCTGTGTTCCACGGAAAGATCGAGGGGATTGACGATCTGGTGACCTTTGAGGGTGCGAGTGTCGGGGATCTGACGGCCGGATTCAAAGAGGCGGTTGAGGACTACCTGCAGTTGTGCAAGCGGACTGGCAAACGCGTTGAGAAGTCCTACCGTGGAACATTCAACGTACGGGTTCCGCCGGAATTGCACCGCAAGGCGGCTCGGCAGTCAACCCTTCGGGGCATCTCGCTCAACCAGCTTGTGCAGCAGGCCCTCGAGGCGGAGCTCAGCGCCCGCGACGCGAGCGACAAGTAGTCGGTGACGGCGCGACGCCGTGGGCTTCGGGAACGTCCGTGCCAATAGTGCGCCAAGCAAGCGTGGCGCTTCTTGCTGGGTGGAAGACCCAGCCGGGTAAGGGGCTGGTACGCCTGGAGGAGAAGTTCGGCTACCTGTCGATGAAGGTCCATGGCCACCCCCGGTGGCCTGCCCAAGTACCATCGGACGCTCCGCATAGTCCAGTCAACGGCCATGTCTGCCCTACGTCCCGCGCGATGTTGCCAGCGCTCTCGACTTTGCAGGTCCCAGGGTCTCCGCGCTCTGCCCGGTTGAGAGCAATGTCCACGAGCACTACCGGTTCGCCTGCCAGTGAGCAGGTCGCACCGATGTTGCTGCCCATGGTGCCGCTGCCGACGATGATCTTTCCATCAGGCTTCCTCACCTCCGTTTGGATATATGACAACTTTCATCACATTGTCTTTTCGGTTGACGAAGGTGTCAACGGCATCGCCCACGTGCTCGAGATCGAACGTGTGGGTCACCATGTCTTTGACATGGAGTCTGCCGCGGCCTATCAGCTGCATGACCTTCCAGCACGTATTTGGATTGGCCTTGGAACCAAGAATCGCTATTTCGTTGGCTGTGGTGAACCTGGCCGGTATCTCCTCCACAACACCATCGGGTGCAACGCCAAGCATGACTACCTTTCCGCCACGGCGGCACATCCGGATCCCTTGCGACAGTGTTCCCTTCGCACCGGAACTCTCGTAGCAGACATCGACGCCGAGGCCGTCGGTGAGCTCACGAACTCGTTCGACTGGATCGCACCTGGTGAAGTCCACCGCGTCGTCACATCCGAGGTTGATGGCTGATTGCAGACGCGACCCGCGGCCCACGACAATGACACGGGCGCAACCCAACGCCTTTGAGATCTTCATCGCCATCATCCCAATAGGCCCGGGACCGATGACCGCCACGGTGGACCCGGCGACAGGCGCGGCCAGCTCGATGCCATGCAACGCGACTCCGGCGGTGTCGGCCATGGCGCCTTCTTTGTACGAAACGCTGTCGGGCATGAGTGTCAGGGAGTTCACATTGTATGACTGATACTGACAGTATGCTCCGTTGTTCTTGAACCCGTAGTGTCTCTGACCACTCTCGTAGTTGCCGTAGTTGAGACAGGTGCTGTAGTGGCCCGCGAGGCAGTTGCGGCAGTGACCGCAGCCTTTGTGGGCTTCTCCCGCGACCCGGTCGCCCACCTTGAACTTTGTCACATTCGTTCCGAGAGCGACGACACGCCCGGCCCACTCGTGCCCGGCCACGAACGGATAGTGCGGGGGCCAGATCCCGGCAATGTCGCCCCGGAAGATCTCCGGGTCGCTGCCGCAAATGGCCACTCCGCCGATACGGCACAGGACTTCCCCTTGCCCCGGCGCAGGAACCGGCACGTTTCGGACCTCGAACTTGCCCGGGGCCGTGAGCACCATTGCCCGCATCTGCGTTGGTATGTCGAAGCTCATTGCTCTGCCCATCCTTCTCTCAGCCTTTGATTCCACCCACGGTGATCCCGCTGATGATCTTTGAACTCAGAAACCCATAGACGATGAGAATCGGCAAGACCGACATGGCGACCCCGGCGTATATCGCGCCTTGATCCTGGAAATCCGCCTGCTTCACGACCGCGATGGCCAGCGAGAGAGGGAACCGCTCGTTCCCGTACAGGAAGATCAACGGGGCGATGTAGTCATTCCATGCGCTTACGAAGTTGAAGATGGAAACGGTGAACAAGCCGTTGCGAGCGAGCGGCAAGACGATGGTATGGAAGATGGCCATCTCGCTGTAGCCATCTATGCGCGCGGCCTCCATGTAGGCCGTGTCGACCACGCTGGTCATGTGGTTGCGCATCCAGAACACCGTCGCGGCGTTCGCCATCGCCGGCAGTATGATCGGCCAGAATGTGTTGATAAGATGGAGACGGGCCACCGCTTGATAGAGGCCGATGTAGCAGAGCTGGAACGGTATCATCATCGTGCTGAGCGTCAGCGCAAAGAGCAGAGTACGCCCCTTGAACCGGAACTTGGCAAAGCCGTAGGCCGCCATCGCGCCGAAGTAGCCGGTGAGCGCCGTCGACAGCGAAGCAATGATGACGCTGTTCCTCAGGGCTCCGAGCATGTTGATGGTGTCATTCAGCTTCGCGTAGTTCCTGAGAAGGTTGCTTCCAGGGACCAGGGAAACCGCCACCGAGATCTCCGCGTTCGTCCGCGTGGCGTTGATCATCATCACGTAGAATGGGATCACGCAGACCGCGGAGAGCAGTATCAGCGGGGCATAGACGACACCGCGCCGAAGCAGGACGCCTCTGCGAGTCATGCTTTGTCACCGCTCCCCGAAAAGTCGTCCTTGCCGCCCTGAACGACCCGGAATGAGAGTCCCGTCACGGCTGCAATGATGATGAAGAGCGCAACCGCGTAGGTCGCCCCGTAGCCGTACTGGAGGTTCTGGAACGTGAGGTTGTAGAGCTGCATCACCATTGTCAGCAGCGACTTGTCGGGGGCGCCGCGCCCGTCGGTCAGCAGCCTCGGGATCTCGAAGTTCTGCATGCCGCCGATCAGAGAGGTGATGAACACGTAGGCGAATGTGGGGCGCATCAACGGCATGATGATCCGCCAGAAGCGACGCCACGCGTTCGCCCCGTCCACGATCGAGGACTCAATGACGTCAGTGGAGATTCCCAGCATACCCGTGGTGAAGAAGATCGCCGCGTACCCGAACCACATCCACCAGATGATGAATGCGACCGAAGCCTGCGCCGCGAACGGCCTTTGCAGCCAGTGGATCCTTTCCCGGATCAACCCCAGGTCGAGCAATACCTGGTTGACGAAGCCGCTCTGGTAGTCGAGCACGAGGTACGCGAAGACGGCAATTGACGAGGCCGTGACCAGGTTCGGAAAGTAGAACACGGCCTTGAAGACCTGTTTTCCGCGGAGATGGGACTGCGCAAAGATATACGCGCACACCAGAGCCACCGCCATTCGGAATCCTATGTTCAGAGCCCAGATGAACCAGGTGTTGAATACCGCCTTGTAGAAGTTCACGTCTCGGATCAGACGGACATAATTGCCGAGACCGACGAACACCTTGTCTCCCAGCCCGTCCCAGGCGACAAAGCTGAGTCCGATCGCGTAGAGCATGGGCAAGATCTTCAGGCTGAGCAGAACCAGGGCAAAAGGAATGACGAAGTAGAGACCGGACCTTTCCCAGCTTGCTCTGCTCCGCTTCGCCCTTCTGTCTCCCGGGCGCGCTCCCGCTGCCGGCAACGTAATGGGGTCCATGTCAGAGCATCCCGCGCAGGGTGTTGATCGAATCCTTGGCAACCTTGTCGTAGTCGTAGATATAGACGTCCAGTGCCAGGGCGCCGTCAAAGCCCTGCTCCCGCATGGCTTTGATGACGGCAGGAAGATCCATATCCCCGTGTCCCGGCAGGAGGTGCGCGTGTTCGCCGCGGTTCATGCCTTCCACGTGGGCGTGGACGACCTTGTCACCAAGTCGGCGGATGCTTTCGAAGATGTCGGGGTCCGTCAGAAAGGCATGTCCGACGTCGAGATTGCACACAAGGTTCTTGCGACCCACCCGCTCGCAGAGCTCGAGGAAGTCCTGGGTGGTTGTGACGAGGTTCATCACCTCCGGCTCAATCGCGATCATCACTCCATGGTCCGCGGCGATGTCCAGCAACTCGGTCAGTCGCTTCAGGTATTCCGCGTAGTACTCGCTCCGGTGGTGGTACTTCCGGTGATTGTGATCAGGAGTGGCCGTGATGAGAATGTCGGTGCCATAATCGCGGACGATCGGAATCGTCTTCTTCATCAAGGCGAACATGTCGTCGTCATAGACATATTCCAGATGGTTGCCGACAGCTCCGATCACCATCCCCAGTTCCCGGCAGAGCTCCACCGCGTGTTTCACAAAGAAGTCCTCTGCGTAGTCGGGACGGACTTTGAAGTAGTAGTCCTCAAAGCAGAATTCTATGCCGTCGAACCCGACCCCCTTGAAAAAACGGACGCATCCGTCAAAGGACCACTTGTGATTCAGCCGAGAGGTTCTGCCTGTGATGATCAAGGATTTCTCCCGTCTTGATGGACGCTCCCGGCGCAGCGACGCCGGGAGCGCATAGTCTATGTTCGGAGCGGCACCTATTTCGGCCTGACAAGATTCGGATACACGGCGATCAGGTCGTCGCAGTACTGGCCCAGGGCCTTGTCCAGCGTCTTCTGTCCCGTGATGTACATGTCGATGGCCGCGTTCAGGAGGCCCGTGTTGGTGATCGTAAAGTCGTACTGCGTAAAGAGCTCCGACCGGACTCCGTTGGCGAGCTCGTTGTTGAAGAACGAATACACGTTCTGGTTGCCGACGAACTCGAAGAGCGGCAGACGGGCCGTCTCGTTCGGGGTCATCTTGCCGATCCTCTGCTGCACCTTGACGTTGGACACGTAGTCGCCGAGCTCCGTCGCATACCTGAAGAGGAAATCCTCGTTCGAAAAGACGTAGTTGAGGAATGTGTAGGCGATCTCCTTTTGGCTCGACTTGGGGTAGATGCCCATCCACGTGCCACCCACGGTGAACGGAACCGGCGGCGACGCCAGACCCCAGTCACCCTTCGTGCTCGGATAGACCGGCATGAGGAGGAAATTGAGCGCCCACGTCGCCGACATCACGCAGAAGATCTTTCCGTTCTGCATCAACCCCGCGAAGTTGGCATTCCCCTGCGCCGTCTTCCAGTCAAGGTTTTCATCATAGAGCGTCTTTGCAGCCTTGAAGTATTCGATGAGCATCGGGTCAAGGTTGATCTCGTTGCCGACGACGAATGGCCGCTTCAGACTGGAATTGTAGAGACCGCGCAGCTGGTCGTAGCTTCCGATCAGCTTGACCTTGCCGCCGGACTTTTCGTTGAGTTGCCGTGCCACATCCACTATGGAGTTGAGATTCGTGAACAACTTCGAGATCTTCTCAGGATCGTCGGTGCCGAAATACTGTTTCGCCAGGCTGCGGCGGTAATAGATCGCGCCTACGGGGCACTGCCAGGTCACGGCGCGCAGAGCGCCGCTCTTGTCGGATCCGACTTCGACCGTGTATTTCGCGAGATCCTTGGCCAGGTGCGTCGCGTTGTATGGCTTGCCCAGCAGGTTGTCGTAATATCGATCAGAATTGGCGATTACCCTGATGAAGTCGGTCTTTACCGTGAAGATGTCAGGTACGTCCACGCCGGCCGCAACAGCGGTCTGGACCTTTTGCTGGTGCGCATCCCCAGGGATCACGTCGAACTTGATGGTCACGTTCGGGTACACTTCGTTGTAGCGCTTGATCATGAAGTTCGGCTGATCCTTCGTGTGCGACCACATCGAGATAGTGCCCTGATACGACTTCGGGTCTTTCATGCCAAATGCGGCTGCGCCGGCGCTTCCGGCTGTCCCCTCGTTGCTGGGGCTGGACCAGGCGCAGAGCGAAGCCAGCATCACCATAGCCACCACCAAAGCAAAGATCCTCTTAGATTGCATTTCGATTGCCTCCTTTGTCATTTCTCGACAGCCATTCCGCCAGGAAGAATCTGAATCTGGACTACATGCGGCGCCCTCCTTCTCTCTCCGGTCTGTCATGCCCTGTGACCCTCGCTCATTTCGCGACAACACCCTCGGTCGCGCGTGGAGAGCTCGCTAATCATCATGATCACGTGGTCCATATGGCCTTTCATCTGGTTGAGTACGGTCGATCTGTCTCGGTGCTTTACCGCCATCGCTATGTCTTGGTGAAACGTGATGCTTCGTGTGCAATCGAAGTGAAATACGACATCGCGCAACGTGTAGTAGAGCATCTGGCGAATTATCTCCGTGAGCTTCACGAAAAGCTGGTTGCCTGAGATAGCCACAAACAGGGCATGGTAGTCCAGGTCTGCCGTCAAGTATCCGATCTTGTCGCCGGCAGAATAGCCGCGCTTCATCTGCTCCACGTGGGCCAGGAGTTTCTCAGCCTGCTCGTCAGTGCAGAAATCGCATACCTGTTGAGCGCTTTCGACCTGAATCGCTCGCTGCAGATGGAAGAGCATCAGTGCGTCATCAGTGCCCAGAACCGCGACAGGGACCAGAATGTTCAAGTAGAACGAGAGATCGATCTTCCGCACATAGGTGCCCTCGCCCTGCTTCGACTCCAGCAATCCGAGTGCCGCAACCCGGTGAATGGCTTGGCGGATGGAGTTGCGGCTGACCTTGAGTCGGGCCTTCATCTCGTTCTCGGACGGGATCTTGTAGCCGACAGTCCATTCCCTGGAGGCGATCATGCGCATGATTGTGTCGAATACCTGGTCGACTACGTTGGTTCTGGTGATCGGCTCAATCACGCGCTCGCCCTCTGCCCCGTCTTGCCCCATGGACAGTCGAAGTGACGCATTACGCCGAGTCGAAGTGATTCAGAATGGAGGCACTTGTAGGACAAGGCACAACCCATAAGTTGTCACACTTTACCACAATCCTGGGTGGAGTCAAGAAGAAACTCGATCGAGGCGTTGGCGCTGCGCCTCCTTTGGGGACGGAGGGCGGTGTCAAGACTCAGGTCCGGAAAGCTGCTTGGCGTCCCGCGTTTGCCAACGGTCCGAGATCACTTTTCCTCTCAGTTGGGTTTCGGTTCGCCGGCGATAATGGAGAGCTGGGGAATCAGGATGTTTTCTTTGAGACAGAGCGTCGCCGCCGGGGCGTCGTAATCGCACAGGCCGTCGATGATGCCCCGGTGCTGCCCGACGATGCGCGCGCCGTTCTCGAGCATGCGGTTTTCGTTCCGTCTGACGGCGTAGAGATTGGTCAGGGGGAGCTGTTTGATCAGGGTGAACAGCCGCTGGTTGCCGCAGATTTCCACGATTCTGTGATGAAACTCCACGTCCTTGGCAAGGCAGCGCAGGGATTCCTGCGCTTTGACGGCCGCCTCCAGATCGACGTTGATCTCCTCGAGCCGCCGGATCTCGTCCCGGGGAATCCGCTTTTCGCAGATCTGCTCGATCGCGAGGCTTTCCATGGCGAAGCGTATCCTGGTGTATTCCAGCACATCCTGGTCGGTGAGCTCGATGACATAGGCACCCTTGCGAGGTATGGTCTTGACAACGCCTTCCCGTTCAAGCCTGATCAGCGCCTCCCGGATCGGGGTCATACTGACCTCGTATTCCTCGGAAAGCTGTTTATAGAGCAGACGGTTGCCCGGCCGGTAGACGCCGGTGAGAATGTTGTCCTTCAGCTTTTCGAGAATCCGTTCGCTCAAGGTATCATTTGTGGCTGACATCGTCGTTTCCTGTAAACATCGTATATGTTTTCTCGCTGTCAAGTAAATATATTTTCGAAAATATTCGTTGACAATCGGCGCTTCCATGCTACGATGTGGTCACCATTTGGGGAGGTCGAAGATGCGTGGTCGACGGAATATCGTGTTTTGCCTGGCCGCGGCCGCTTTGCTGCCGGCCTTGGCGCCTTTGTGCTTCGGAAGTGGGGCGGCCGAAGCCGCAAAGGCTGCGGCACCGGCCAAACTGGTCGTGTCCGGCATTGTCGGCAATCCCGGCGCCGATTTGAAAAAGCACAAAGAACTGTACGAGAAGGCCCACCCGGGCAGCGTGGTGGAATGGGTGACTACGGACACCAACACTCGTGAGCAGGTGCTCAAGACCGCCATCGCCGCGGGGGACCCGCCGGCCGTCGGCTATTACTGGGGAACCAGGCTCAATTCGTTCTACAACAACGCCATGTGCCTGGATGTCAAGAGTTACTTTGACCAGGCCTTTGTCGGCAAGATCGACAAGTCCATGCTCCAGCCTTGTCTGGGCAAGAAGGGCGAGATCTTCGGGCTTCCTTTCTCTACGGTGTACCACACCACCTTCTACAACAAAGAGATGATGGCCAAGTACGGATTCAAGATCCCGGAGACCTGGGACGACATGACCGCCATCTTCAAGCGCCTGAAACAGGACGGTATCTTCGGATTCGCCACCAACTCGGCCTCCATGCAGGACTGCCTGTACGGCATCACCTACGGGGAGCTCGAGACCAAAGTCGGTCCCGGCACTTCGTGGAGCGTCGCCAACGGTGACGTTTCCGTGGCCCCCGGCAGCCCCGCTGGCGAGGTGATTCGCAGCGCCATCCAGCAGGTCAAGGCCTGGTACGACGCGGGCTACTGGTATCCCGGCAAGAGCGGCATCAACACCACCGCGGACGATGCCAACGCCGCCTTTGCCCAGGGCAAGGTCATCTTCATCTTCAACTTCTCCGGCGCCCTCGGCACCCACAAGAACACCTGCAAGTTCGACATCGGCGCCTTTATGAAGCCCACCAGCAAGGCGGGGATGAAATCCTACGACAACATCGAGCCGAGCGTGTACTTCATTCCGTCCAACGCTTCCAAGGACCAGGTCTACGGGGGCGTCGAGTTCATCAAGGCCGCACTCTCCCAGGAAGCCCAGCAAGCGGTGGTCAGCAATTTCCAGACTCCTTCGGTGCTGAACTACCCCTACGAGAACATGTCCGACACGCTCAAGGGCATTATGGAGAAACTTTCGAGCGGCAACACCATCGCCGGCATCAATCCGACCAGGACCAGCTCTCAGATGCAGACCTTCATCAAGACGCAGATCTTTGCTGCTCCGCTGGGCGGAACCATGACCATGGACCAGACCCTCAACGAGATGGAGCGGCTCCGGCTGGCCGCCAAGGCTGCGGCCAAGTAGGGAACCAGCGCTTCACGTCGGAGGCGGAGCGGACCCGTGGTGTCCGCTCCGCTTTCCGCGCCGTACGATGTCACGTCGAAACCAGAAGGCTCAGGGGCAGTGAAACTGAAGAAGGCGAAATCCGTCCGCCGCCGCTACATGATCATCGGTTTCTGCTTTCTCGCGCCTGCGCTTGCGGCCTATCTGCTGTTCATGGCGTATCCGCTCTACCGGACTTTCGCTCTCTCCCTGACGGACTGGAGCGGGTTCGGCCCCGTCCATGGCATCGGTTTCGCGAACTTCAAGGCCCTGGCTGAGGACGCTACCTTCTGGGCGTCCCTGAAGAACACGCTGTATTTCGCCCTTTTCTCTTCGGTGTTCAGCGTCGCCATCGGCCTCGTGATGGCCTGGCTCAACCTCTACATGCGGCGGATGGAAGGCCAGGTATTCAGGACGATTCTGTTCTCGCCCAGCATCATCGCGCCGACCATCACCGGGCTCCTGTTCATGTTCATCTTTACCGAGGAAATTGGCCTGCTCAACAGTGTCCTGCGCGTCCTCGGCCTCGACGGACTGACCACCGCGTGGCTCTCCAACCTGCGCACGGTCAAGCCGGTGATCGTGATTGCCACGGTGTGGCGACAGTTCGGCCTGTGCCTGGTGCTCTGCTACGCGGGCCTGCAGGGCATCTCCAACGAGGTGATCGAATCCGCCACACTCGACGGCGCTGGGGACTTCAGGATCTTCTCGCGGATCCTGGTTCCCCTCATCAAGCCGCAGATCGAGCTCTCGACCATGTTCACCATGCTCGGGGGGCTGCGCATCTACGATTCCGTGGTCGCGCTGACCGGCGGCGGCCCGGCACGACAGACCGTGGTGCTCCCCATGTGGATCGTGGAGAACGCCTTCACTTATTCCAAGTACGGTTATGCCAGCTCCCTCTGCGTCGACTTTGTCGTCGTGGTGCTGGTCTTCATCGTCCTCCTGCGGTTCTTGTTCCGGGGAGAAGCTTATGAGCACTAGGGCCCGCCCGCCCGTCCTGCTGGGGACTTTCGCCAGGACCGCTTCCATGACCGCTCTCTCGCGGGTCCTTACGGTCCTCGTGGGGCTCACCATCGTCTACCCGGTCATCTTCATCATCCTGGTCTCATTCAAGAACAACCGGGAGTTCTTTACCAACATCTGGGGGCTTCCCAGCGTGTGGCGCTGGGAGAACTACGTGTTTGCCTGGGTGCAGCGGGAGGTCGGCAATTACGCCTGGAACAGCGTCGCCGTCACCCTCTCGGCGGTGCTCGCGTCAGTGCTGATAACCGCCCTCGCCGGCTACGCCCTGTCGAAAATGTACATTCCCAGGGCGGAGGTGATCCTCGCCGCTCTGATGACCTTCAACTTTGTCCCGGGTGTGGCGATCTACATCTCGCTGTATACCCAGATGATCAAGATGCACCTCAACAAGACGCTGTGGATGCTGATCCTGCCGTACATGGCCTGGCAGATTCCGTTCAGCGTTTACATCTTCAAGAAGTTCTTCGATTCCATCCCGACGGGGCTGCTCGAGGCGGCGCGTATTGACGGCTCGGGCGAGCTTCAGACTTTTGCGCGCGTGATCATCCCGCTGGTGCGGCCGGCCATCGCCACGGTCATGGTGTTCAATTTCATCCATATCTGGGGCGAGTACATGTGGGCGAGCATAGCCTCCTCGTCTTCGCGGGCCATCCAGACTCTTCCGGTGGGGCTGCTCCGTTTCCGGGGCGAATACGGCATCGAATGGGGGCCCTTCGCGGCGGCGATCATGATCATCGTGATGCCCCTGATGCTGATCTTCGTCTATCTCCAGCGGTATTTCATCCAGGGCCTCACTTCGGGCGCTGTCAAAGGATAGAAAGGAAGGGACATGTTCATCGCCGCAAGGACCCAGCGGGTGTCGGAGAAGCTCTCGGTTGACGAGGCTTTCACCTTTTTCAAGAACTGCGGCTTTCAGGGCATCGAGTTCTGCCTTGAAGACTATTCTTTCAGGCCTCGTCCGGATTATCTCGAAGATTTCTTCATAGAGCATACCGTCGAAACCTCCCGGAAGACCGGCCTCCCGATAAGCTCGGTGAGCTATCACGTGGGCTTCACCTGCGACGACGGGGCCTTCGCCTTTATCAAGAAGGCGATTCCGAAGGTGACGAAGTTCGGGACCGACATCATGATCCTGAACACGGCGGACAAGGACCAGGCGAAGGTCTTCCGGTACGCCGAGTGCTACGCGGAGTTCAAGAAGAGGCTCGGCGTGCTGCTCGACATCGCCGACGCCGAGGGGGTCAGGATCGCGTTGGAGCCGGAGCCGCCGCAGATACTCATCGGCACCGCCGACTTTCTGCGGGTCTGCCGTGAGATGGAGCGGGACATCTGGATCAATTTCGACATCGGCCACGCCTTCCTGGCGGACCCCGACATCTTTGAGAGCATCAGGGCCCTCAAGGGAAAGATCGCGCACGTTCACGTGGACAACATGAAGCGGGGCGAGCACCTGCATCGCCTCCCTGACGACGGCGACATCAATCTGCCCGAAGTCTTCAAGGCCCTCAAAGCCGCGGACTTTGATGGGGCCATGTCGCTCGACCTCTATGTGCACGAGTACGACAAGGAAGCTCCCGGCTGCGCCCGGCGGCTCAAGGAAATGCTCAGGGAAATCTAGCGCCGGAGGAAACGATGATTCCCAGGACCATGAAGGCCTGCCTCTTGACGGCATATAACAAGCTGGAAATCGCCGAGCTGCCCGTGCCGCGGCCAGGACCCGGCGAGGTGCTCTGCAGGATAAGGGCGGTGGCGATTTGCGGAACCGATCCGGAAATCATCAACGGCCATCACGCCAAAAAGAACTGGCCGCCATCCTTCCCCTTTGTGCTGGGTCATGAATGGGCGGGCGAAGTCGTCGAAACCGGGGAGGGCGTCGCGGGGTTCAAGCCCGGCGACCGGGTGGCAGGAGAGGCCCACTGCGGCTGCGGCGCCTGTGTCAACTGCCTCGAAGGCCGCTATACGCTCTGCCTCAACTACGGCAAAGGGACCGCCGGACACCGGCATTACGGCTTTACCGTCGCCGGCGCGAACTGCGAGTACAACGTATACGCCCCGAAGTCGCTGCACAAGATACCGGACAATCTGAGCTTCGTGCACGCGTCGCTTCTGGACACCGCCGGGGTCGCTCTGCACGGCATCGACATGATCGGCGTCACTGCCGGGGGCACCGCCGCCGTCTGGGGGCCGGGACCTATCGGCCTGTGCTCGCTGCAGATGATCAAGGGCATGGGCGCTGCCACGGTGATCATGGTGGGACGGAGACACCGGCTGGATGTGGCTGGGGAGTTGGGCGCGGACTACGCGGTCAACTACGAGAAGGAAGATCCGGTGGAGCGGATCCTCGAAATCACCGGCGGCAGGGGCGTCGACGAGATACAGGAATGTTCCGGCGGCAACGCCGCCTTGGACCAGTGCGTCCGCTCGGTGCGCAAAGGAGGGAAGATAAACATGGTCGGGTTCTACAACGACGCAAGCGCGAAACTCCCGGCGCTCACTCAGCTTGTCATGAACGAGCTGACGGTCACCGGTTCGCGGGCGAATCCCAACGTTTCCGACCGGGCGCTCCGCATGATTTCCGCGGGCATCGTCAAGGGCGACAAGGTCGTTTCCCACACCTTTCCGCTGGGGCAGTATGAAGAAGCCCTGGACACCTTTGTCGACCGGAAAGACGGCGCCATCAAAGTGGTGATAGAGCCGTAAGGGGCAGAGATCGAGGCGGTCTCTTTCACGCCGCCCACGGACAGCTCATAGTACATGTTTCATGATTCGATACAACATCCCGGGAACAGGAGTGAATGATGGCTGACAAAGACAAGAAACAGCGTGACGAATGGGGCATCATGGAGTCCTCGTACATGCTTTCGGACAGGGACATCACCTATGAGACCTGGATCAACGACTGTTTCCCGCCCTGGGGCCAGTACATCAATTTTCAGTTGGAACACGCGGAAGTTCCCGCCTCGAAAGCGGCGCTGTGGTGGCTCGGTGGTCCTTCCTGGGGCATGAAAGTCCAGGATGAGATTTTCCTGATCGACAATTACGCTGGCCCCTCAATGGTTACGCGCTATGAAAACTCCGGGGACTGCAAGAGCACCGGCGCCGACAGGCTGCACTGGATACGCATCAACCCGCAGGTCATCGACATCTGGAAATTGAAAAGGGTGGACGCCCTCTTTATTACCCATCACCATGCGGATCACTGCGACATCTATACCGTCAAGGCGCTGCTCAAGACCACAACCGCGAAGTTTATCGGGCCGAAAATGACAACCGCCGTCCTCAAGCGTTGGGGCGTGCCGGACAGCCGTATCGTCGAGGTAAAGCCCGGCGACAAGCTGAAGATGAAGAACGCGGAAATCATAGTCGAGGACAACTACGACATGAACGCCCTCAAGACTACGGTAGGAATGCCAGAAGGCTCAGCCGCGCAATTCTCCATGGGCGACGCCGCGGTCTCCTACATCTTCAATACCAAAGCCGGCAGCATCGCCTTTCTGGGCGACGCGACCTACGACAACTCATTTTTCGGCGTGGGCCAGCGCAACAAGGTGGACGTCACGATCCTGGACATGGGGCACAACCCTTCGGGTTCCAACGACAAGCTGACCCCCTACGACGCGTATCGGATCGGGAAGGCCCTGAACACGAAGGTGATCATACCGGATCACTACGACAACTGGTGCTGCACCTTTATGCGCCCCGACGAACTGGAGACGATAGTCCGAGAGAACTCCAAGACCATGAAGACCGTCATTCTTCAGGCCGGGGCCATGTTCGTCTATCCCGACGACCAGGATATCGGCCGCTACAGATACCCCGACTGGCAGGAGCGCCTTGACTGGCGCAAGGCCCGGTACACGCTGGAAAAAGCGTAGTACTTCAACACTCGAATGATAGTGGACTTCTTTGAATTCGATTTGAACCACTGAGAGGAACAGGGAGATTTCTGGTTCTCCAAATTGCTGCCTTTCCGTCAGTACTTTGATTTGACGTGGCCCTAGAGCGCTACGAGGCATCGGGGCCCCAGGGCTTGCGCCAGGAGGTCACCGCCTACTTCCCGGTCTTCGTGAAGGGGGCCCCTCTTCCACATCGGCGACGGCCGCGCCGTGCAGGGCGACGGCGAAATCGTCGGGGCCGGCATCGAAATCTCTTTTGAGGTGGAGGTGACGCTGCGCGTCCCCAAGGGCCGTAAGATCCTGTGGCCACGGGGCGAGAATGCCACCCATATCTTTGCCGTCGGAAACACCCGGCCCCTGGACCAACCCACGCAGCGCGCCACCACCGAGATGATCCGCTGGCTGAACGAGCTGAGCCTGGAGGGCTCCGAAGGGCACCTGCTCCTGGGGCAGTGCGTGGAGTACGAGATCGGGAACATGTTCGATCCCGCCTGCACCGTCGTCTGCAAGGTCGCCAAGTCGATCCTGCGGCAGCTCGGCCTGGCCGCCGACGCCCCGATGAGGTGACGACGCGCCGACCGGCCCGCCCTCCATTGACCCTGGTCACCGCGCGCCACTAAATTGGTCCGTCCCCCGCACCCACAGAGCCAGGAGCAACGGAATGCCATCAGGTTTCCTGCAGGCGTACCTGCAGCGCACGAGCCCCGACAAGGTCGACGCGGGCTTCCTCGCGGGCTACGGCGCATAGCCGATGTCACTCGAGAGTCCCGCGGCGCGGCCGCCGGGGTTCGCGCGGCTGCTCGGCGACCTCGGCGGCCACTATGCCGGCAATGCGCTGGTCGGCTTCATCTTCGCGGCCTCGGGGCCGGTGGCGATCATCCTGGCGGTCGGCACGCACGGCGGCCTGACGGAAGCGGACCTCGCGTCCTGGATCTTCGGCTCGTTCTTCCTGAACGGGCTGCTCAGCATCTTTTTCTGCTGGTACTACCGTCAGCCGCTCGTCTTCTTCTGGACCATTCCCGGCGCGGTCCTGGTCGGCGGCGCGCTCGGGCACCTCACGTTCCCGCAAGTGATCGGCGCCTACCTCGGCTGCGGCGTGCTGATGCTCGTGCTCGGGCTCTCGGGCTGGGTGAAGCGCGCGATGGAAGCGGTGCCGATGCCGATCGTCATGGGGATGGTGGCCGGCGTGTTCCTGCGCTTCGGCCTGAATCTCGTGTACGCGATCCGCGACGACTTCTGGATCGCGGCGCCGATGGCCGCGGCGTTCCTCGCGCTGTCGCTCGCGCCGCGCCTGGCGAAGGCGCTGCCGCCCGTGATCGGCGCGATGATCGTCGGCGCCGTCATGGCCGCGGCGCTCGGGCGCTTCCACGGCCTGACGATGGGTGGCCTCGGCCTCGTACACCCGAACTTCTACGCCCCGCAGTTCTCCTGGCGCGCGACGCTCGAGCTCGTCGTACCGCTCGCGGTGACCGTGCTGGTGGTGCAAAACGGCCAGGGCGTCGCGGTGCTGCGCGCTGCCGGCCATGCGCCGCCGATCAACGCGATCACCGCGGCCTGCGGCCTGTGGTCGATCCCTGCAGCGCTCGTCGGCAGCGTCTCGACCTGCCTCACCGGCCCGGTGAATGCGATCCTCGCGGCCTCGGGCGAGAAGCAGCGCCAGTACAGCTCCGGCGTGCTGGTGGGCGTGCTCGCGCTCGGCTTCGGCCTGTTCTCGCCCGTGTTTACCCACCTCCTGCTCGCAACCCCGCAGGCCTTCATCGGCGCGCTTGCGGGGCTTGCCATGCTGCGCGTGCTGCAGACCGCATTCGTGATCTCGTTCAAGGGCCGCTTCTCGCTCGGCGCGCTCGTCACTTTCCTCGTCACCGTGGCCGACGTGCCGATCTTCAACATCGGCGCAGCGTTCTGGGGCCTGGTGTTCGGCTGCGCCGTCTCGTGGCTCCTCGAGCGCGACGACTTCGGAAGATAGGGACAGACCCTGTTTTGAAGAAAGGGCCAGGCTCGAATTGGTGCCTGGCTGATTCGAGCCTGGCCCCTTCCTCCCTTTTTGAGGCGAACTGGCTCGCGAACATGAGCGCGATCGCGGCGGGCGCGATCACGCGGACCGCGACGAGCCAGGCGCGCGCTAGCGCTCCCGCGCGCAGTCCCGCGCCCTCGAGTGCCGCCTGACGGGGAACGAACCAACCAGTGAACAGCCTGCAGGTGCGCAGGCACGGTCGACAAGAGAGCGGATGCGCGCCGGCTCGCTCCCCCACTGGGCACGGTAGGACCACACCGCTTCGCGCCAATGCGCGGTTTCCCGAGTCGGCCGGAAACGGCCAATGAGCAGTTTCGGCGAGAAACTCTCCGCTGCTGGCTCGGGACGCGCAGCCGCATGGCTATCGTTGAGGCACCGGAGCTTCCTTCCTTGCCATTGAAGTGCGGCTGGCATCGGGCCATGGCAGTGAGTACGTCGGAGCGTTCGGATCATACCCAAGGCCGGAGGGAGCGTAGGTTCGATAGGAACTCATCTCCATGGTTCCGAGGGACGGGCGGAACCTCAGCAGGCCTACCCATCCGTCCCCCAAGAGAGCGCTCTGATAGTCGATAAATATCTCCTCGACAGTATTCCCGCTGTCTCCCGTGGCAGTGTGATGGGCCGTATGTGGTTCGTTGCTCATATGGCCGCAGACTACCGCCAGGATATTCGACTTCCGCCTGATGAGTTGGTCCCACAGATCTTCGCCACTGCAGTCGTCTTCCAGCCCGTACCTGATGGGACCACCACTGCCCCACTTGCTGAACTCGAGTGCCGTCCGGGTTGAGATAGCCGTGGGTGAGGATAATTGTTTCGGCATCTGGATGGGCGTCAATAACACGGGAGGCCCACGCCACTGCCTCATGACGTGGGTAGAACTCCAGCGCGACGATGAGGAACTTCCACCTGTCCACGTTGAGGGTGACGTAGTAGTTGGCGTGGCTGCCATTCAGATTCCCTCCATACCAGGACTTCCCTTCAAACCGGCTCTGACCGAAGACACTGTCGAACCCGGTCACCCTCCTGTCTCTGGCGCCGTCACCGAGGCGGCGGACCTGGCCACCACCAGTAGTATCATAGTCGTGGTTGCCAACGATCGGTACGCAGGGGATCCCTGCTGCCTCTATTTGCCCAAAGCCTTCAGACGCTACCTTGAACTCGACGCTTGTCGCATGATCTGTAACGTCGCCTACGGACAGGACCGCCCGGATGTTCTCAGCCTTGCGGTTCTTGACAACCCATTCGAACATCGACCTCCACATAGTCACTCCCCGGCCGCGCAAGAGAACGTCATTGGCAACCATGTACTGGAGATCCGGAAAGACAACGAGCGTGAAGTCCCGTTGCGCAGATGCTGGCTTCACCATGCCAGCGCATGAGCTCGCCAAGACGATGAAGATAGCCAGGACTGTCAAAGCGCAACAGCGCACAGTACTCTGCCATTTGCAGGCCGTCTTGTTCGGAAGATGCACCGGTCGGACCATCTTGTACCTCCTCCTCGGTTCTATCATCGAATCACCGAACGAGCAGTACCAGCGTAGCCTGTCAACGTTACGCGATCGTTCCGCAGCGCGTTTCGCAAAGCTGCTGTCAGCCCAGCGTGCCCGAACGCCTTGCCCCCCGATTCCCCCTACTGGCTCGGTATGACCTACCCCGAATCGCGCCAATGCGCGGGTTCTTCAGTCGGCCGGAAACCGCCAATGAGCGGCTTCGGCGAGAAACGACAGAGTCGCGGGCGATCGTGTTCGGCAGTGAACTCACCGCGGCGCCGCATCAGGACGGCTCTTTTGGGACCGCAGAACGGACGACACACGACTCGAGCATGAACATGTAGATGTCCTTTGCTTGCTGGTAGGTGGTCTGGTCGTCGGTGGCAAGGAACTGAAAGAGCAATTCGTCCAAGTGATTGAGAATCTTGGGCTCCGCAAGGTGGGCGAGCTGGAGCATGGCGGTTCGCTTGTGCTGGTAGAACTGGTCGATGAGAAAGCGGAAGAACGGTACTCGATCTCGCACAAATGCATCGAAACGGTCGGGGCAGTCAGGGCTGCGATATTCCGGGAGCGGTCTCGACTTGTAGTACCCGTGAGTCCTTGGCAGACACCTTCGCAGGAAGTCACCTTCGTCCATGCGCTGTGTTTGCTCGTTTGTCTGACGCTGCTCCATTGATCGTGGCGCTCGCCACGATCAGAATATCACCGAAGGCGACCAGGTCAACGGCGCCGGCGTCTCGCCTTCGTAGTCGTGGCGGTCGCCTTCGCGGTGTACGCGGCCAGCAGGCGGCGCGCGTGCCGCGGGAGCCTTCACCGAGCGCAGCGTCTGCCTTCGGCGCGGGCCTTCCGCAAGCGGCTTGCCCTTCGCCGGTAGGCGCGAGCCGCAGTCGGGCGCACTCCGCCCCAGGCGGACGCGTGGGCCACGTCGTGTGTCCCACGCTCGCTCTCTGATCGGCTCAGGAGCCCGGACAGGACGTCCGGGCTCCTGAGCCTCCGGAGCGCCGTCCTGTCCGTTCTCCTCTGGGAGAGCTTACGCTCTCCGATGGGAGCCGCTCGCCGTGAGCACGTCCAGAATCGCGGGGCTGCGGAACACCATCGCCCCGTCGCAGAGCTCCAGGCGCACGGCGTCCACCCCGTAGCTCTTGCCGCAGCATCTCGGCGAAGTTGTGCAACGCGAGGGCGCCCATCAGGTTGTCGTGGAAGTAGACGCTGTAGGTGGCCTCCAGGGGCTCGGAGCGGAAATAGGCCAGGTACTCCCCGTCGCGACCGGCGAGCGCCTGGATGGTGACCGCCAGATCGCGGCTCGTCTTTCTAATGGTCGTCATCGCAGGTGCCTCCGTCCCCGTAGGGATCGGCCACGACCCAGAAGCCGCGCACCGCGGCGAACAGGTCCGCGGGCAGCACGTGGTAGGCGGCCGGAACGACAGGCCGCCGCTCGCCGACGATGAACAGCGGTTTCAGGTTGGCAAGCGCCGAGCGGATCACCAGGCGTGAGCCGGAGCCCCACGTCCCGTCCTGCCGGCAGTCGGGGAACAGGATCGCCAGCGCGCAGCGGCGCACCATCCAGAGCGTGCGCCGGTAGCGGGCGACCTCGCGCGAGAGCCCGCGCGGCACCACGACGTACGCATCGAGCCCGAGGCTGCGAGCAGCCCAGGCTCGACGACGAGACGCGCAGGCGATCCAGGCATCCTTGCGCCAGGGCGAGTGAGAGAGCGCGCGGCGAAAGCTCTCCTCCACCCCGCTGTCACAGCCGACGTAGAACCCGAGGCCCAGGCGGGCAAGGCCGCCCAGGATGTCACGGCAGGTCTGCTCGCCGACCTCGTAGCCGCGGCTGCCGGCCAGCAGCGCCGTGCAGCCGGAGACCGCAAACCGAAACGCCGCGCATCCCCGTTCGGCCCGCGGCACACAGAAGGTAACCATCAAAGCACCTCCATCCCCAGTGGATTTCCAGGGCGCTTCAATCGCAATACCCTCCACGAAGTCAAGCATTTTCTTCACTTTTTCGCTGCCCCAGTATCCCTCCCTCTCCCGTCACTTCCTCGCACCGGGGCGACCGCCGCCTCGCAGAGCGCGGTCACGCAGGCCCGTTGTCCTGTCTAAATCCGAGGCGGGCGACGTCAGGGCGGTTTCAGCACGAACGCCGCGATCGCCTCACGGTTGCGGCGTCGAATACAGCCTCAAGCCGTTGGTTGGAGTCGGCGAACAGGGCCAAGATTCCAGTTCAAGGCTTCTCGTTTGTCATCGGGAGATCCCCTCGGACTTCCAGAGGGAGCCGACCCAGTCAATTGCTTCGGGGAACTGCTCAGTGTCGAGGATGAACTCCTGACCCCTGGTGACCGCGCGCAACCTCATGCCGCCTGAGGCCCGCCTCCACCTCGCCGGGTCGGAGTGGTACGTTAGCGGAATCTCGCCGTCGCGGGGATAGAACCAGTCCGGCAATTGCCAAAGACTTGCCGTTGTCGCCTCTGGGGCGGTCAGCACGAGTCGTTGCGAAAAGCGAGGAAAGACGCCAGCGCCACCCTGTGCAGACGAAGATAGGCCGGACAGCGTCAGGTGCCTACGCGCGATGTATAGAGTGTTGTTCCTATCCGAGTTGCGACGGGAATGCGGGTGGTACTTCACCCAATCGTACTGAGAGAGGTCACAGCCGTCGACTCCAAGTACTTCGTCGATCTGCAACCAGCCCCATAGAACGTGACGCCGCGGTGAGCGCGCATCCCACTCGAACTTCCCGTGAGCCGAACGACGTCTTGGAACAGGCCGAAGAACAGAAACACATCACCGGCGCACACGCCGTTTTTCCGTAGGTGTCCCTGTGCGGCGCCGGTCTGGCCAAATACGGGTCTCCACTCATCTTGCCGAGGGAGGCTTTCCTTGTTGATGTCGGGATCCAGATGCGCGAAGTGCGAAGGTGTGATGCGCCCGCCGGTCAAATCGGAGACGAGCGTGCCGAGGTCGTACTCCTGCCAGCGAATATCGCCGTAGCGAATTGGCGACTGCCTGTCAAGTATCGGCAGCGATACCATTCGCCCGTCCGGAAGGATCGGGCTTGGCTTGCCGCCAGAGGACGAATCAAATCCCTTCCTGCTAAGGATGATTTTCACGGCACCGCTGTGTTCCAGGAATCGTCACCAGCCGGCCAGTTTGTGGGCGGTGCGTTGACACCGGCCGTCTGTCTCGTAATGAAGTCCACGAAAACGGAAATGACATTCGCTGGGAATCTGCTCTTGTGGGCTCTGCCGACTCTGAGGCCCTCCAGGGGCTCCGGGAGATCAAGCGCGCGTGAACCGAAGTAGTAGAAAGTCCGAGAGATGAGGACGTTCTTGCCCCCTAAATCGTGGGCTTTCGTGTTGAGGTTTTCGGTTGTTCCCTTGGAGTGCGTCGACCTGACTTGCATGGAAACCCCCGTTCGGCAGGGGCTTGTAGATG
The DNA here is from genome assembly GCA_963734495.1 of uncultured Spirochaetota bacterium. Lineage (GTDB taxonomy): Bacteria > Spirochaetota > Spirochaetia > SZUA-6 > CAVTHK01 > CAVTHK01. The sequence continues at coordinate 11,322 of CAVTHK010000013.1, read as the reverse complement.
TTGTCGCCGCACTTGTGCACGACCTGCCCCGTCGCATAGTCAGGGACTTTCGATGCAAAGCGACGGTCTCGATAGTACTGCTCGTGCGAGCAGAATCTCTTCTACCTTCATGGCATAAACCAGTCTATTGCCGTCAGCCTTGGGACTGCAGGCCAACGATCCAGTCCCCAACCTTCGCCGTTCGTCGGATCGCCGGTTTGCAGGCCGCGAGCGTGCAGGCACCCCAAAGGGATTTGGCGCGAATCCCGTGTCATGCGTGACAACGTACGAGTAGATCTCATTGCCGCTTTCCGCTGAGTCGAGAATCGTGACTCCGGCGACGACTCCCGCGCAGAGACTTGCTCGTTGAGCGTCGGTCGGCTGCCTCCGTCATGCTATGGCCTTCTTCGTTTTCGCGCCCTTGCGCGCTGGCCCGAGCGGTTCCGCCGCCGTCTTGGTGAGCGTCTGCTCTTCCTGGGCGTGCGCGACCACGCGGCCGGCAAACGACTTCACCAGGCTGCGGAATGCCTCGTCGAGGCCATCGACCTGCTTGAACAGCTCCACCAGATCGAGGTCGTGATACTCGAAGGGCTTCTCCTCTCCGCTGATGAAGTACTCGATCGGCACCTTGAAGTAGCGGCTGAGCTTCACGACGTTCTCGAAGGACGGCATCTCCCTGTCCTTCTCGTAGGCGGACAGGGCGTTGTAGGAGATGCCGACGCGTTCGGCCAGGGTCCGATAGGAGATGCCTTCAGCGTCTCTGAGGGCTGCCAGGTACTTCCCGAGCTTCACCATAGAGAGCGAGTATAGCCGAGGGCTCGGTTTGGTGCACGCAGCGCGATCTTTATCCTTGACAGACGTGTACGTGATCAAGGATACTATAGGGCGGGATAGCGTACTGAGGAGGGCGCCATGACCGAGCATGCCGTTCTGGAGCGCTACGTCGCCTTCTGCCACGAGAACCTCGGCCGCGACGATCGAGCGCGCTGCCTGCCTCGCGAAGCTCGGCATCAAGGAGTCCTTCGTCGCCGAGACCTTCCAGCTTGGGCTACGCCACCGGCTCCCTCGCAGAGCTCGTCGACGGAAACGACGCGCTCAAGCAGCAGCTCGTCGAGCTCAAGCTGCTCAAGGACGACCGGGAGGTCTTCCGCGGGCGGCTGGTCATCCCGCTCTTCGACGAGCAGAAGACGCTCGTCAACGTCCTCGGGCTGCAGCCTCGAGCGCTCGGTCGAAACGGCCCCTCGTGTCCCTGAGGTCCGGCGGCCTGTTCAACGCTCCGTTCTTGAGCCGCTGCGAGGAGATCGTGCTGGCGCCCGGGCCGCTGGAGTGCCTGCTCCTCATCCAGAACGAGGTCTCCAACGCCACGTTCCTCTCCGGTTCCGAAGCAGAGCTTGTCCGGTTCGTCCTGGACCACTCGATCCGCAAGGTCACCTTCACCTTCGAGGGCGGACAGAGGCTCTTCCATGAGCTGACCAAGAACGGCGTCTCGGCGGTGCGCCGGGCTGTCGACTTCCGGCTCGTCGCCAGCGGAGAAGGATCCGCGCGCATACCTGGAGCGGGCCCTTTCGGGTGATGCGCGGAGCGAGCGGCGCCTCCGACACCATCCAGGAGATCGAAAGCGGGTTCCTGTTCCGGTTCCCGCATCTGAGCTATCGGGTCATCGGGAACTTCACCGAGTACAACCTGTCGCTTCGGGCCAACATCAAGGCGTTCACCGAGACCGACGCCTTCGTGGACCAGGTCGACCTCTACAAGAGCCGAGGGCGGCAGACCTTCGTGTTCAGCCTCATGGACCGCTTCGGCATCCGCGACCAGCTCCAGCTTGAGACCGACCTGAACCAGATCATCGAGGTCATCGAGAAGCACCGGGAGAAGAAGGCCCTCGAGAAGAAGAGCACGCACGTGGAGCTCACCGACCACCAGAAGGACGTCGGCACGCGGTTCCTGGAGAACCCGAAGCTGCTCGATGAGATCGAGGAGGACTTCACCAGCCTGGGCTACGTCCGCGAGCGGAAGAACAAGCTGCTTCTGTACCTCGTCATGACCTCGAGGCTCACGGAGAACCCGCTGCACGTGCTGCTGGTCTCCCGTAGCGGCGCCGGCAAGAGCCGGCTCGTGGAGATCACCGAGCAGCTCTGTCCGCCCGAGCACCTGGAGAGCGTGAGCGATCTCTCGGCCCAGGCTCTCTACTACTACGGGCAGGACGACCTGGCGCACAAGTTCGTCGTCATCGGCGAGAAAGAGGGAAGCGAGGGCTCGGACTACCCCCTGCGGGAGCTGATCTCCAAGCGCTCGATCACCAAGGCGATCCCGATGAAGGACCCGGTGACCGGGCAGATCAAGACCGAGCGGATCACGGTCAACGGTCCGATCGCCCTGGCCGAGACGACGACGAGCGGCGAGGTGAACCCCGAGAACCTCAACCGCTGCTTCGTGGTCGGGATCGACGAGAGCGAGGACCAGACCCGGGTCATCCACGAGCAGCAGCGGAGAGGCTACACGATCGACGGCTACGTCGAGAGCAAGGACCTCGGGAAGATCATCGAGAAGCACGTCTACGCCCAGAGGCTCCTTCGGCCCGTGCTGGTCTTCAACCCGTTTGCGGAGGCTCTGACCTTCCCGACCTCGAAGCTGCGCACCCGGCGGGACAACGACAAGTTCCTGAGGCTCATCAACGTGATCTGCTTCCTGCACCAGTACCAGCGGAAGACCAAGGAGCGGAAGCTCCCCGACGGGCAGGTCATCGAGTACATCGAGTGCACGGCCGAGGACTACCGGGTGGCCTACGAGCTTCTGGCCGACGGCGTCCTGGACAACACGCTGGACGATCTTCCGCGGCCGGCCCGGAAGCTCCTGGACCACATCAAGCGGTACCTGCAGGAGCGCTCCGAGCGGGACGGCGTTCCGGTCAACCGGCTCCTCTTCGAGCGGAAGGACATCCGGGAGTACACCTCGTGGTCATTCGCCCAGGTGCGGAACGGCTTCCGGACCCTGCGGGACTACGAGTACATCCAGCTCGTGCGGTCCCAGAACGGCGTGGCGAGCCAGTACCGGCTCAACGGCAGCTACAGCGAGCTGGACTTCCTCTCCCGCATCTTGAAGCCCGAAGAGCTCGCGGCGCGGCTGGCCGGTTCATCGGCGACCTGAACTACCTGAACATACCCGAACATTCGGGTCTTCGTGCCGCTATCTCGCTGCTCCGCCGATAGATAGCTCTACCTGAACACCTGAACGCTCGCATTTGAGCGTATACAGGCCACCCGTGCTCGGCCTGAGCGTCACTTCGCTTCGCCGCCATCGCCTCGTCATGAAGGAGGACCTCCGTATGTTCCGATTCCAGCCGTTTCTTGACCACCTCAGGTCACTCCAGCGGGCACCGGCGACCATCCGGGAGTACCGCTACGCCCTCGTGCGCTTGGAGCGCTACTTGTCCGGCCTCGGGCATCCTCGATGATCGGGCTGTCACGCGGCGAGCATGTCGCCGCGTTCCTTGACGGGCTGCGCCAGCGCCTGTGCGAGCGACGACTACGCCGCGAAGGTCGCCGGCATGCTCAAGGCGTACTTCGGATTCCTTGAGGACGGCGGACTGATCCTTTCCTCGCCGATGGCCGGCTGCAAGACGAAGCGGCCGGTGTCGGCCACTTCCCCGTGGTTCGCCACACGGCCCTCGCCGCCATGCTGGACGCGGTCGGCGGCGACGATCCGATCAGCGTCCGCGGGCGGGCCATCCTTGAGCTCGCCTACAGCTCGGCGCTTCGGCCGCGCGAGATCCGCCACCTCAAGCTCGCGCGACATCGACCATCAGCGCGGCCTGCTGTTCATCGAGCAGTCCAAGGGCCGCAAGGACAGGCTCGTGCCGGTCGGCCGGACAGGCGCTCGCGCTGGGTCACGCGGTACATCACCGAAGTGCGGCCCCGATACGCGAGGAGCGAGACAACGAGTACGTCTTCGTGAGCCACAAGAACGGGAGAAAGCTCAGCGTGAAGGGGCTGCGCTGGGCGCGTCCAGGAGGCGCTGCGGCGAGCGGGCTGCGCCCCGATCAAGCCCGCGAGCCTTCGGTGCTCCGCCGCGACGGCGCTGCTGGAGAGCGGCATGGACGTGAGCTACATCCAGCGGCTCCTTGGTCACGTCGACATCCGTACGACGGTCATCTATCTGCGGGTCAGCGAGCGCGCACTTCAGTCCCGGCTCGCAGAGAGCCATCCGCGGCTGAAGTGGTCGCGGCGAACGCAATCGCACGGCAGCGACAAGGAGGAATCCATCATGAAGTTCGAGAAACACGTGCTCGCCTTCGAGGAACACATGCGGAACCGGTCCCTTTCGCCGCGAACCGTGGAGACCTACTCGCGAGCAGGTCGGGCTGTTCCTGGCGTTCGTCGAGGCGCACTATCCGCGCCTTCATTCGATCCAGGGCGTGAACCGCGACGTGATTGCCGACTATCTCGCCTTCCTGCGTGCGCGCACGGGCAGGACCGGCAGACCGCTGGCCAACCAGACGCTGGTCGTGAAGATCAAGGCCGTCCGTGCGTTCTTCTCGTTCCTCGCCCGCGAGGGCACGGTGCTGCGCGACCCGACGGCGGAAATGGTCCGGCCGCGTGAACAGGTCGTCTTGAGCCGCAACGTGCTGTCGCAGGACGAGGTCCGCGAGCTCATCCAGCGCACGCGCCCGATCGATCCGCTGTCGATCAGGAATCGGGCGATCGTGGAGCTGTTCTACGCCTGCGGGCTCCGTACGTCCGAGCTCTGCGACCTGAAGATCGGGGACGTGGACCTCAAGGAGCAGACGGTCACGATCGTGCACGGGAAGGGCGGCCGATCAAGGGTCGCGCCGATCGGGCAGTACGCCGCGCACTACGTCGAGCTGTACCTGTCCCGCGCACGCAAGTACATGCTCGCCGGGCAGGCGGGAAGATCCCGGGCAACCTGTTCCTGTCGGGCAGGGGCAATCCGTTCGATCGATCGTCGATCAACAAGACCGTCATGCGATCGGTCGGCAAGGCTCTCGCGGGCGGCAAGAGGATCTCGGCCTACACGTTCCGGCACTCGATCGCGACGCACCTGCTCGCCAACGGCCTCGACGTGGTCCACATCGCGAAGCTGCTGGGTCACCGGTCCCTTCGCACGACCCAGCGGTACCTCAGCGTCGAGATCGGCGACCTGAAGCGGCTGCACGCGCGACTACACCCCAGGGAGACCAGCAGGCCACCGGAGCAGTGAAGTAGACCTCGCGTCAGGGTGCGGTTGGCACGCAGAACGGTCGCGATCGTGGCGGGTCCGTGACCTGTATGTGCGGTTTGCGTACTGAAACACGGCTATGTGCGTCTCTGGTGGGCCTCCAGCGCGTCCGCGAGGCCCTGGGCGACAATCCTCGGGGCGATTCGACGCCGCTCCAGCAGATATGTCCGCGCGGAAACCCGCCGCGCCCACCACCTGCCATGACCGTATGTCTGGCGAGAGACGTTGCAGTCGGCAACCTGAGAGCCTATACTTGTTGCAGACAACGTAACCTTCCTTCCAGCGAGGTTTGCCGCCGTCCAGAGCACACTTGCACGTAGGGGTTCTTCATCCAGTTAGGGAGGTCGCTGCTGTGCCTTGAGGGGCAAGAGCCCCGGGGGGGGTGGCGATGAAGAAGCTCACGATTCGTAGGGTCGTCGTGACGGCACTCGCGCTGGCAACGATCACGCTCCTGATCGCCGGTTGTCCCGCTCCAGGGCGGCGAAGAAACGCTTTCGAGTGCAAAGGCGATCACGGCGTTTTCGTTCGCGAGCCCTGCGGCGACGGGGACGATTGACGAAAACGCGAAGACCATCGCGGTGACGGTGCCCGCCGGCACGGACGTGACGGCGTTGGTGGCGACCTTCACGACCACCGGCGCAAGCGTCAAGGTCGGCTCGACGGTGCAGGTGAGCGGCGCGACCGCGAACAACTTCACCAGTCCCGTCATCTACACAGTGACGGCGGCCGATGGCTCGACGGCGAGTTACACGGTGACAGTGACGGTGGCGCCTTCCGACAACAAGGCCATCACGGCCTTTTCGTTCGCGAGCCCCCCGGCGACCGGAACGATTGATGAGAACGCGAAGACCATCGCGATGACGGTGCCCTTCGGTACGGACGTGACTGCTTTGGTGGCGACCTTCACGACCACCGGCGCAAGCGTCAAGGTCGGCTCGACGGTGCAGGTCAGCGGCACGACCGCGAACAACTTCACCAGTCCCGTCATCTACACAGTGACGGCGGCCGATGGCTCGACGGCGAGCTACACCGTGACGGTGACGGTGGCTCTTTCGAGCGCCAAGGCCATCACGGCCTTTTCATTCGCAAGCCCTCCGCGACTCGGAACGATTGATGAGAACGCCAAGACGATCGCGGTAACGGTGCCCTACGGCACGCCCGTGACGGCGTTGGTGGCGACCTTCACGACCACCGGTTCCGGCGTCAAGGTCGGCTCCACGGTGCAGGTCAGCGGCACGACCGCGAACAACTTCACCTGTCCCGTCATCTACACGGTGACGGCCGCTGACGGCTCGACTGCGAACTATACAGTGACCGTGACGATGACTCCTCCTTTCCAGCACAGGCCATGACAGCCTTTTCATTCGCGATTCCGCGACGACAGGAACGATTAATGAAAGCGCAAAGACCATCGCGGTGACGGTGCCCTACGGCACCAACGTGACGGCGTTGGTGGCAACGTTCACGACGACCAGTCGGCGCAAGGTCGGCTCCACGGTACAAGTAGAAGGCACGACCGCGAACAACTTCACCATTCCGTCATCTACACAGTGACGGCCGCTGATGGCTCGACCGCGAACTATACAGTGACGGTGACGGTGACTCTCTTCCAGCGCCAAGGCCATCACGGCCTTTTCATTCGCAAGCCCTGCTGCGACTGGAACGATTAATGAGACCGCGAAGACCATCGCGGTAACGGTGCCCTACGGCACGGACGTGACGGCATTGGTGGCGACCTTCACGACCACCGGTGCAAGCGTCAAGGTCGGCTCCACGGTGCAGGTGAGCGGCACGACTGCGAACGACTTCAATCATCCCATCATCTACACCAGTGACGGCGGCCGACCGCTCGACCGCAAACTCTGCCCGGTGACGGTGACGGTGACCTCCTCCAGCACCAAGGCCATCACGGCCTTCTCATTCACAAGCCCGCCTGCGACTGGAACAATTGATAAAGAAGACACGAAGGCCCAGTCGCGGTAACAGTTGCCCTACCGGCACCGACGTGGCGGCATTGGTGGCGACCTTCACGACCACCGGCGCAAGCGTCAAGGTCGTGAAGGTACGCCACCAACGCCGTCACGTCCGTGCCGTAGGGCAGTACCCGTGATCGTCTTCGCATTCCGTCGATCGTTCCAGTCGCAGGCGGGCTTGTGAATGAGAAGGCCGTGATGGCCGCTGGTCCTGGAAGGAGGAGTCACCGTCACCGTCACCGTATAGTTTGCGGTCGACTCCTACGAGCCACCGTCACTGTGTAGATGACGGGACTACTGAAGTTGTTCGCGGTGGTCCCGCTGACCCACACCGTGGAGCCGACCTTGACGCTTGCGCCGGTGGTCGTGAACGTAGCCGCCAGTGCCGTCACGTCCGTGCCGTAGGGCACTGTTCACAAAATATCGTCTTCGCGTTCTCATTAATCGTTCCAGTCACCGGCGGGCTTGCGAATGAAAACGCCGTGATGGCCTTGGCACTGGCGAGCGTCACCGTCACCGTCACCGTATAGCTCGCCGTCGACCTATCAGCCGCCGTCACTGTATAGATGACGGAACTACTGAAGTTGTTCGCGGTCACGCCGCTGACCTGCACCGTGGAGCCGACCTTGACGCTTGCGCCGGTAATCGTGAACGTCGCCACCAACGCCGTCACCGCAAAACCCGTACGACACGTCCGCGCAATCGTCTTCGCGCTTTCACTGATCGTCCCCGTGAGTCACTCGCGAAACAAGTAGGCCGGGATGGCCTTGGTGCTGGAAGGAGGATCACCGTCACGGTCACCGTATAGTTCGCGGTCGAGCTATCAGCCGCCGTCACTGTGTAGATGACGGGGAACTGCTGAAGTTGTTCGCGGTCGTGCCACTGACCTGCACCGTGGAGCCAACCTTGACGCCTGCGCCGGTGAGGTCGTGACGTGACCCAGCACCATCACAGGAGGTGCATCAGGCTACAGTCTCACCGCGATCGTCTTGGCGTTTCTCATCAATCGTTCCGGTCGCCGGGAGGGCTTGCGAATGAGAAGGCCGTGACGGCCTTGGCGCTCGAAAGAGCCACCGTCACCGTCACGGTGTAGCTAGCCGTCGAGCCATCGGCCGCCGTCACTGTGTAAATGACGGGACTCTGAAGTTGTTCGCGGTCGTGCCGCTGACCTGCACCGTCGAGCCAACCTTGACGCTTGCGCGGGTCGGTCGTGAAGGTCGCCGCCGAGCGGTCACATACCGAAGGGCACAGTCACCGCGATGGTCTTCACGTTCTCATCGTTCCGGTCGCCGGGGGGCTCGCGAACGAATAGGCCGTAATGGCCTTCGTGTCGGAAGGCGCCACCGTCATTGTCACCGTGTAACTCGCCGTCGAGCCCATCGGCCGCCGTCACTGTGTAGATGATGGGACTGGTGAAGTTGTTCGCGGTCGCGCCGCTGACCTGCACCGTCGAGCCAACCTTGACGCTTGCGCCGGTGGTCGTGAAGGTCGCCGCCGACGCCGCAGCGTCCGCTGCCAGCAGGCACCGTCACCGCGATGGTCTTCACGTTCTAGTCAATCGTCCCCGTCGCCGCAGGGCTCGCGAACGAACGCCCATGATCGCCTTTGCACTGGAAGCGACTCACCCCCGCCCCCTGGAGCGGGGACAACCGGCGATCAGGAGCGTGATCGTTGCAGACACAAGTGCCGTCACGACGACCCTACGAATCGGTGAGCTTCTTCATCGCCGGGGCTCTTGCCCCTAGAGGCACAGCAGCGACTCCTAACTGGATGGAAGAAGGCCACGTGCAAGTGTGCTCTGAGACAGCGGCAAACCTCGCTGAAAAAACGAAGCTTTCGTCTATCCCAAGCTGCGAGTATACCCTACTCGGGGTCTCAACTGCAACATGCTCTCCGCCAGACGTCAGGTAGTGGCAGGAGGAGTAGTCAGCGGCGGCCCCGCGCGGAGCATATCTGCTGGAGCGGCGTCGAATCACCCCGAGGTGTCACCCCAGGCCTCGCAGACGCGCTTAAAGGCCCACCGAGCGCAGCATAGCTACCGTCTCAGTACGCCGAACCGCACATACAGGTCACGGACCCGCCACGATCGCAACCGTTCTGCGTGCCAACCGCACCCCTGACGCGAGGTCTATTCTCACTGCTCCGGTCGCCTGCTGGTCTCCTGGGGTGTAGTCTCGCGTGCAGCCGTTTGAGATCCGATCTCGACGGCAGAGTCTGTCTCGGTCTCCGAAGAATTACCGGTAGCCCAACAGCTTGCGCGATATGACAGCACGTCGAGACCGTTCGCGAGCAGGTGTGTCGCGATCGAGTCGAAACATGTAGGCCGAGACCCTCTACCGCCCGCGAGAGCCTTCCCGACCGATCGTGGCGGCGTCTTGTTGATCGATGATCGAATAAACGGATCCCTCCGACGAGACAGTTGCCAGGATCTTCCCGCCTGCCGGCCAGCATGTACTCCCGTGCGCGGGACGAGTCAGGCTCCGGTATAGTGCGCGGCATACTGAGCAATGGGCGCGACTCTTTGCACGGCCACCTTTGCCGTGAACGATCAAGAGTCACCGTCTGCTCCTTGAGGTCACATCTCCGATCTTCAGATCGCAGAGCTCCGACGTCGAAGCCCAAAAGCCAGGCGTGAAGAGGCTCCACTATCGGCCGATTCCTGATCGACAACGGGTCGACGGGCGTGTGCGCTGGATGAGATCGCGACCTCGTCCTCGACGGCACGTTGCGGCTCAAGACAGGACCTGTTCACGAGGCCTGACCATTTGCGCCGTCGGATCGCGAAGGGCGCTGTGCCCTCGCGCGCGAAACGCGAAGAAGCGCGGACGGCCTTGACCTTCACGACCAGCGTCTGGTTGGCCGGCGGCGGACACCCCGGTCCTGCCCGTGCGCGCGCGCGGAAAGCCAGATAGTCGGCCATCAGGGCGTCGTGGTTCACACCCTGGATCGAATGAAGGCAGGGGTAATGCACCTCCACGAACGCAACAACCCGACCTGCAGCGAGTAGGTCTCCACGGTTCCGTAGCGAAAGGGACCAAGAATTCCGCATGTATTCCTCGAAGGCGAGCAAGTCTCTGTCGAATTTCATGATGGACGCCTCCTTGTCCGCCGTGGTTTGCGTTCCGCCCGCCACACGGATGGCTCTCTGCGAGCCTGGACTGAAGTGCGCGCTCGCTAACCCGCAGGTAGACGACGTGGTGCGGATCGAACGACGTGACCGACAGCCGCTGGATGTAGCTCACGTCCATGCCGCTCTCCAGCTGCGGCGGAGCACCGCAGGCTCGCCGGCTTGATCGGGGCGCAGCCTGCTCGCCGCAATGCCTCCTGAAGCGCCCAGCGCCAGCCCCTTCATGCTGAGGTTCCCGTTCTTGTGGCTCGGAAGACGTGTTCGTTGACATCGCTCCTGGCGTATCGAGCCGGACCTCCGGTGAGTACCGCGCGACCCAGCCAAGCGCCCGCCGGCCGACGGGTACGAGCCTGTCCCTTCGGCCTTTCGACTGATCGATGAACAGCAAGCCCACGCTCATGATCGATGTCCCGAAGTTTCAAGTCGCGGACACTCCCGAGGCCGAAGGGCCGAGCTATAGGCCGGCTCGAGAATGGCGCGCCCGCGCACGCTGATCGCATCATCGGCGCAGACCGCGTCGAGCATGGCGGCAAGCGGAGCGTGGCGAATCACGGGGTAGTGGCCGACACCGGATCTCCTGGCCCTCCAGCCTTCCATCGGCGAGCACAGGGAGCAGTCCGCGCTCCACAAGGAATCTGAAGTACGCCTTGAGCATCCCGGCCACCTCGCGGCGTAATCGTCGCTCAGAATACGTTTGCGCAAGACGTCGATGAATGCCGCGGGATGTGCACGCGTGACGGCGCGATCGCTGGCCGTATGCCCAGGTCCGACACGTAGCGCTCCAGGGTGCTGCGGGGCGGAGTAGGCGCTACTCCCCGGCGCCCGCTGTGCGGTCTCAGGTAGACGAGAAAAGACTGGAGCCCCGGAACATACAAGGTCCCTCCTTCACTACAAGGCGATGTTTGAGTCATGCAGGAGGTAGATTCAGACCGCGGAAGAGGCCAGGCCGTATACTGGGATTTTGAGGTTCAAGATGTTGGGTAGGACTATGTCTCAAGACGATACATT
>CAVTHK010000012.1:0-64283 GCA_963734495.1 uncultured Spirochaetota bacterium | reverse complement strand
ACGTCGCCGATCAGCGCCAGCGCATCGTCGATGCCTCGGTTGCGGCCTTTCTCGAAATCGCCCTTTGTCACGCCCATCCGGTTCGTGATCAAGGCGAAACAGACAACGCGCCTGCGCCGGGCGACAGACAGAGCATAGAGCGCGGCCGCCTCCATCTCGACCGCCTGGACCCCCAGCTTCCGGGCTCGGGAGATGGCCTGCGGAGTTTCGCGGAACGGCGCATCGGTGGTCCATGTCGCGCCAAGGGTCACTCGGGGTGCCTGTGGCTCCAGCAGGTCAGCCAGACGGGCGCGCAGGCCAGGGTCGAGACGGGCAAAGTCGGCCGGAGGCAGGTAATGGTAACTCGTCCCCTCGTCCCGCAGCGCCTTATCGATCAGGAGGAAGAGCGGCGGTCGAAGGCGCGAATCGATCTGGCCGGCGGAGGTCAGGCTGATCAGGAGCCGGCAGCCGCTGGCAAAGAGCTCCTCGGCGACGAGGACGGCAAACGAGGCGCCGACCGCGAAGGGAACGATCCCGATCGTCCTGCCGGCCGCCTCGCAGTCATAGAGGTTCGTGTGATAACAGGCCCATGCGGGATTCATGCGCGCTTTCGCCCGTGGCGATCAGAGTGTCGCGCGATGTCCCCGTCCGGGTCGAGAAGGCAGACTGAAGGTATGCGACCACTCTTGCGGCGAAGCTGTCGACGCCCTTCGCGCAGGAGGTTCTCCGGCTTGAACAGGGACGGTGCGGCATAGTTCCGGCGCATCATAAGAGGCGCTCGCCAGCTCTTTTTCACCGGACAAAGCTGTGAACGCTCGAGCGCAGGGGCAACAAGAAGAGCCCCGTGGCTGAACCGTCTGGTCGGCCGGTGCCTCGATGCGAGCGGTACATTATCGATGCCTGGGGAGGACCAGTGAGCCCAAGAGTCGAGCTCATCTACGACCGTGATTGCCCCAACGTCGAGGCGGCTCGGAAGTCGCTGACGGAGGGCTTTGCCGAAGCGCAACTCACCGCGGAGTGGGTCGAGTGGGAGCGCGGGTCGGACGCAAGCCCGCCGTATGCGAGGAGCTTCGGCTCGCCGACGATCCTCGTCGAAGGCCGCGACGTCGCGGGTACAGAGCCGTCGGGAGGCGCGGACTGCTGCCGCCTGTATCGTGACGCGGGGCGGCTCGCTGGAGCGCCGTCTCCGGCGCTGGTGGCCGCGGCGCTGCGCCGCGCGCAGCGCTAGGAGCCTGTCGGACTTTGGCGGTGCGGTCAAGGCGTGGTAAGGTGGCGGCGTGGCGGAACGACTTGTGAACGTGGATCGGGAGACGCCGATGCTGCTCCCGGTGGATATGCGAGACTGGGTGCCCGAGAACGACCTGGTGCATTTTGTGATCTCCGCGGTTGACACGATGCAGCTTGAGTCGGTGCGGGTGAACAGCCGGGGGACGGGCAGCAAGCAGTATCCGCCCTCGATGATGCTGGCGTTGTTGATCTACTGCTACGCCAACGGGGTGTTCTCCTCGCGCCGGATCGAGCGGGCGACCCACCGGGACATAGCGGTGAGGTACCTCACAGGGAATACTCATCCGGACCACGATACGATCTGCGCGTTTCGCCGAGACAACCGTGAACTGGTAAAGGAGACGTTTGAGCAGGTGTTGCGCCTTGCTCGCCAGATGGGGTTGTTGAAGGTGGGCACTGTGGCCGTGGACGGCACTCACATCAAAGCGAACGCCTCCAAACACAAGAGCATCCGCTACGATCGGGCGGTGGAGTTGGAGCGGGTGCTGCGCGAGGACGTGCAGAAACTGCTTGAGCTGGCCGAGGCCAGCGATCGAGAAGATCGCCTCGACGAGCAGCAACTGCCGGATGAGATTGCGCGACGCGAGCGGCTGCGAGAGAAGATGAAGGAGGCGCGGCGGGAGCTTGAGCAGCGAGCCAAAGACGAGGCTGATGCGCAGCGCCAAGACAAGGGCGGGGATGTGGGCTCGGCGGGGAGCGAGCAGCCGCCCTCGTTGCCGAAGGACTCTCAGCAGATCAACCTGACGGACCCCGATAGCGCCCTGATGCGCAAGAGCCGGCGGGACAGCTACGAGCAGGCGTACAACGCGCAGGCTGTGGTCGACAGCGACGGCAGCCAACTGGTGCTGGCTACCGATGTGATCCGCACTCCCAGCGATGCGAATCAGTTGGAGCCGGCTCTGGAGAGCGTTCCGGAGTTTGCCGGGACCGTGCAGCGGATGTTGGCCGACGGCGGCTACGTCAACACTGAGGCTATCGAGCGAGTTGGGCAGAAGGTTGATCTCTACGTTGCGATTGCCAGCGAGGACAACAACTACCGCCGCTACGACTACCGCCCTCCGAAGAAGACGGCCGTCAAGAAAGTTACCGACCCACGGCTGGTAGCGATGCGCGAGAAGGTAACCAGCGAAGACGGCAAGCGCATCTACGGCAAACGGGCGTCCACCGTCGAGCCGGTGTTCGGCATCATCAAGGGCCCGCCCATGGGTCTGCGTCAATTCCTGATGCGAGGCTTGGACCGGGTCCGCATCGAGTGGGACCTGGTGTGCCTCGCGTACAACATAAAGCGTATATGGAGCTTGCGAACGACATGAAAGAGGCTATCAGGGGCGGGGGCTATCCGGCCAAAAGTCTAGACAGTGGCACTGAACGGGAACAAGCACCGCTCAGCCGGACCGAAGCCATAAATGACCGCCCCGAACCGGCCAAGACCCGCGTGTGCGGCGGATCAAGTCCGACAGGCTCCTAGAACTCGGTCACCGTCTGCGGGTTGGCCGGCGGCTTCCCCTCCGCGCAGGGCGAGCGGCCCTGCACGATCAAGCCGCCGTCGACCTCGAAGGCCTGCCCCGTGACGTAGCTCGAGTCGTCCGAGGCGAGAAAGAGGGCGGCGCCCGCGACGTCCTCGGGGTAGCCCACGCGCTGCAGCGGGATATTGGGGTCAGCCATCGGCCGCGCGTCGAAGAAGCCCGCCCTCGACTCGATGAGGATGCGGCCGGGCCGGATGGCGTTGACGCGGATGCCCCACGGCCCGAGGTCGACCGCCACGGCGCGGGTAAAGCTGTCCATGGCGCCCTTCATCGAGTCGTAGGCGATGATCCCGCGGTGCGGGACGGACGGCGCCGTTGGTGCTGATGTTGATGATGCTGCCGCGGATCTTCTGCCGCGCCATGATCTTCGCGGCCCGGTGGGTGCAGTAGAAGAGCGAGCCGAGGTTCGCCTTCATAAAGCCGTCCCACTCGGCCGAGGTAAGCTGGAGGAACGGGGCGCTCCAGCGGGCGTTGGGCGTCATCGCGTTGTTCACGAGGATGTCGATCCGGCCGAGCTCGGCCATGAGGCGGGCGAAGAGGCGCTCGACTTCGGCTTCGACCGTGACGTCGGCCGCCGCCTCGAGCGCGGTCCCGCCGAGCTTGCGGATCTCCTCGGCAGTCGCCTTCACATTAGCCTCTGTGCGGGAGTTGACGACGACCGCGGCGCCTTCGCGGGCAAACCGCAGCGCGATCCCTTTGCCGATGCCCGTGCCCGACCCCGTGACCAGCGCGACTTTGTCCTTGAGCAGCATGCGTGCCTCCGTCGCGGCATGATGCTACGGCCGGGGGGGACTGTTCAACGGCCGCGCGCGGACCACGCCGGGCCCGGTGAGCGCCGTGAGCGGCACCGATTCAACCCGTTGATGGATGCTCGCGGCGCCATTTCCACCCGATGATCGATGGTTCCCGCCTCGCCGCCCGCCTATCCTCTGGCGCCAGGAGGATCGTATGAATCGAAATTGGCGTTGGCTCATTGCGGCAGTCGCGGCTGTCGCCATCGCGCTATCGGGCTGCGCGACCTCGGGCGGTGGAAAGCTGGTGGAGGATCCGCAGGGGCGGTTCACCTACCGGGCCTCCGCGGATCTGAAGCCGCAGGTCACCGATGGCACCTACGACCACTACACGCTGGATTCGCCGGCGATGGAGGCGTACCTGGTCGCGGCCGAGGCGCCGAACGAGCAGGCCGGCCGGGCGCTCGCGTTCGAGCGGATCGGAAAAGACTTCGCCTCACTCGAGCTCGCCGGAAGCACGTCGTTCGGCGCGTGGCGGGCCGATGCGTTCAGCACGGCGACCAAAGGCGAGTGGGCGGGCATCGCCTACCAGTACCGCGGCGGCACGCTCTACGGCATGGTCGTCTACGGTGGGGGCGATTCGACGCCGGATACGCTGCCGGCGCCGGTCGCCGGGATCATCGCGAGCTTCGAGTTCGGCAAGGCCGCCGGCGAGCCGTTTCGACCTCGCACCTTCGCGGAGCTCGAGCGCTTTATCGACAGCACCGCCGCATCGTTCGGCGGCAGCATCTCCGTTGCGGCCGTCAGGACCGGCAAGGTCGTCTACCAGTACGCGGCGGGAGACCGGGGACGCGGCGTCGCGGCGAGCCCGGATGTCGCCTACCACTGGGGCTCCATCACCAAGATCGTGACCGCCACGGCCGTGATGCAGCAGGTGGAACAGGGCCGGGTGGATCTCGATGCCACCCTCGACACCTATTTCCCGGAGTTTCCCCTGGGAAGAAGGATCACGGTCCGCAACCTTCTCACTCACAGCGCCGGCCTTCCTGTTTTCGAAGTGGATCATCTGGTGGCGTTCGGTGCGAACCGGATGCCGGACCATGACGTCCGTGCTCGAGAGCTACTGGCCGCGAGTGAACGGGCTGGAGTACGAGCCGGGCTCCCTTTCCACCTACAACAACTGGAACTTCCTGATCCTGGGGAGACTGGTCGAAAAGGTGTCGGGGGAGGAGCTCACCGCCTACGTCAGGCGGCACATCTTCGCGCCGGCGGGCATGAAAGGGACCGCGTACACCACGGCGGCTCTCGCCGGAGCGCCGGAAGCCCTTGCGGTGGTGACGGGCGAGCAGCTCGCCGCGACCAAAGCGCTCTTCGAGCGAAACGGGCTCGAAACAGGCGACTTTGTCGCGTACAGAGCGGGCAAGCTCGCTCATCTCGCGCCGTTCGACATCCTTCCGGCCTGGGCAGGCGTCAAGAGCCCGGCCGCGGACGCGGCGCTGTTCGGCTGGATGTTCCTCAACGACGGCGAGATCGCGGGCAACCGCGTGCTGGCACAATCGACGGTGCGAAAGATGCTGACGCATGCAGAAATCCACGGACGGCAAGCCGCTCGGCATGGGACTCGCATGGCGTCTCGGACAGCAGGGGCGCGAGCCCTTCGTGGAGCACGCGGGAGGCGCCCCTGGGGTCGATTCGCTCCTGCGGATCTACCCCAGGCGGGGGCTCTCGATCGCGGTGCTCGGAAACGTGAATGGCTACGGGCCCGGCCTGGTGCTCGAGCACACGGCGGCTCTCCTGTCACAGTCGAAGTAGGCGCGACTCCCCGGGCGCCTGCGGCCGGCTCGATTGGTGATGCCGGCCGCAGGCGCCCTTCTTCCCACCCGTTCCCCTTTTTTCACCCCCACCCTGCGCCCGGCGCTTCCGCTTGAACGCAAGCCATCGCAGTGCGTAGATTAGCGGCGTGCCCCACGCGATGATCGTCTATTACGTCGTCGTGGCCCTGACAGGGTTCGTTGCCGTCGCCGTGTCGGTCCTCGGCACGATCAGGTCCCGGATCGGAGCGTACTGGCTGCTCATCGCCTTTTACGGCATCCTGACGGTCAGGATCTCCATCGTCGCGGTCGAGCAGTACCTCTATGTGAACGTGCATCCCGTTTCCGTCGGTGTCTTCTTTGCCACGCACACGGTCGGAAACGTTCTCAACGCGCTGTTCATGTGCATCGTAACGCTTTACTTTCACCGACTGTTCGTCGAGAAGGGACGAACGCTGCGGGATTGGGTCGTGGTCGGCGCCTATGCGGTCGGCCTTATCCTCAGCTTCCTGCCCGGGTCCGGGACCGTCGATCTCGCACGCGCCACGATGCGGTACACCGGCCTCGGCAGCGCCTCCTACTTCCTGCTCCTTGCACTGTTCGCCTACCTGCTCGCCCTCGGGGTTACGGGCCCGAAGAGGGACCGCCCGGTTCGCGAGCTCGTCCTGATCTGGTCTCTGACCGTCTTCGGGTTCGTGGCCTTCGTCTCGAATGTCTGGGGAATGATCCTGTACTTCGCGGGCACGCGAGAGATCTCTCTGGAGCCGGTCGGAGGCTCCTTTATGGTGGCCTCCGTCCCGCACCTGCTCTTTGGCGGGATCCTGATGTACTACTTTGGCGCCTATATCCTGGCGGACTGGCAGGCGCCTCCCGATAGTGCACCCGACCTTTGTAGACGAGTACGGATTGTCTCCCCGCGAGCGCGAAGTCATCCCCCTCCTCAACCAGGGCCTCTCGAACAAGGAGATCGCCGAAAAGCTCTTCGTGAGCCTCGCCACGGTCAAGACCCACATCCACAACATCTACGAGAAGACCGGGACCAAGAGCCGCTACGGGCTCTACAACCTGACCCGCCCGCAGGCTGACTCGCCCGTGCATTAGCCCGCGTGTGCACTGCGCGCGCAGGCTGACTCGCCCGCTCATGACCTGCCTGCGGATTGCGCCCGCGCCGGCAGGCTGACCCGCCCCCTAACAGGCTCGCCTGTAGATTGGTTCGCCCGCGGGCAAATCAACCGCTTGATCGATGCCCCACTGGCCAAATCCACCCTTCGATCGATAGTTCTGTCCGCGGAGCCCTCCTACACTCCCGCCATGGAGGCTCGCATGAACAGGAATCGAAATGAAGTCCGCGGCGAGAGTGCGCTCGAGCTCGCCGCGGATCAGGGTCTGGGGGCGGATCGATCATCGACCGCAACAGCCGCCGTCGAAGAGCGCCAGTACACGCTCGCAAAGATCCTGGGGATCTGGCTCGCCGCGACCGCGCCGATGGGACTCTTGCGCTACGTCGTCGTGCCGCTCGCAATACCGCGGCTGCCGGCGACTCTTGCCCCTGGAATCTTCTTCTGGATCATGATGGTTCTCGGCATGGCCTGGCAGTTCGTCCTGTCGGCGATCATCATCCGGCGCGAGGTCCGGCCGCTTACCTGGGAGAACCTCAAGAAACGGCTCTGGCTTGCCGCGCCCACCGACCCGCGCTCGGGGCGGCGCCGGCCCATCCTCTTTCTCGCGGTCATACCGGTCCTCGTCTACGTATTCGCGTTCAGCGAGACCGGCATCCTGGAACCGCTTCGAGCGGCCGTCCTCAGGCTGGCGCCGTGGCTCGCAACGCCCGGATACGCCGACATAAGGGGTCTCGCGAGCCCCATGTTCGTCGGAGCGTGGTGGCTCGTCGGTCTCGCGCTGGTGAGCAGCGTCTTCAACTACCTGCTCGGCGAAGAGCTGCTCTTTCGCGGCATCCTGCTCCCGAAGATGAACGGCGCCTTTGGCCGCTTCGACTGGCTCGCGAATGCCTGGCTCTTCGCGGCCTACCACGTGCACAAGGCTTCGTACATCCCGGTCTTCCTGATCAGCGACATCTTCATCGCACTCCCGTCCAGGGTGTTCCGGTCGAACTGGATGTCCGTCATCATCCACGGGGTGGAGGGCGTCGTGCTGATGGTCGTTGTCCTCGCCGTTGTGGCCGGTTGGCTCGCATGAGCGGGGCTCGCCGCTCACGCAGAGGCGGGTTCGGCCGGGTTGACGTCAAAATCAACCCGAAGGTTGAGGCCTTTCCGTCAGAATCGTCCCATCGATGGATACCGGAGAGCCGCTGTCAGGGCCATTATTCGGCGTCAGGAGGAAACACGTGAAACACACATGGAAACAGCACCGCGAGGCGGGAGCGAGACAGGCCCTCGCGGCCGCGCGCGCGGTTGCGGCGCTCGCGCTGGCGCTGGCCGCGCTGGCGCTGGTCGCGCTGGCCGGGTGCAGCGCGAAGGCGGGGCAAACCGGCGCCGGCCCGCAGTCCCTCGCCGCGGAGCTCAGCCGGGACATAGAGAGAACGATGCGGCGGGAGCACCTGCAGGGTCTCGCCATCGCGCTCGTGGACAAAGATGGCGGCTCCTGGACCGCGGCCTTCGGCTCGGCGGGAGCCGGGAGGCCTCTCACCCCCCGGACACCGATGATGCTGGCCTCGGTGACCAAGCTCTTTACAGCCGTGGCGGTCATGCAACTCGTGGAGAAGGGGCTGGTGGACCTGGACGCGCCGATGGGCCGGTACGTCAAGGAGATGGCGGGGGTCAGGTACCCAGGGGCGCCGGAGCCGACGGTGAGGGACGTGCTGACCCATCACGCCGGCATCGCTTCGGACGTGCTCAAGGGGGTTCTCTACGACGGTCCGACCTCCGGGCTGAACGAGGCCTTTATGGACTTCGTCCCGCTGATCGCGGCCGGCCCCGTGACCGAGCCCCCGCGGCTCCTCGCTCACTACAGCAACCTGGGATACACGCTGCTCGGCGTGCTGGTGGCGCGCGTGAGCGGGCGCCCCTACGTCGAATACGTAAAGGACGAGATCCTGCTGCCCCTCGGGATGCGGGACTCTGAGTTCGCCGATCCTCAGTTCGACGAAGCGCTCTCGCGCGGGTTTGACGGCAAGCAGGAGGTGACTGCGCCCCGGTTTGTGGGACGATCCGAAGGCGGGCTCTGGGCGACCGCTGACGACGTGGTCCGGTTTATCGAGATGATCCTCGCCGACGGCGCAGCGGAGCCCGCGGCGAAAGCCCACACGCGTCCTGCAGCCGGCGACGCTCCGCGAGATGCTCCGCCGCCAGAACGCCGGCGTTGCGCTCGACCTCGACTACGAGATGGGGCTGGCCTTCCGCCTCGCGAGCCTCCCGGGCTACCCGGACATCCGCGTCGCCTGGCACGACGGGGGAATAGCACCCTTTGCGTCCGTGCTCCTGGTGGCGCCGGATTACGGCGTCGGGGTGGCCCTGCTCAGCAACACCGGCGAGCGTGTGCCCTTTGAGCTCGCCTACAGGGCTCTGGCAAAGGCGGTGGAGGCCCGGACCGGCCAGAGGCCACGGCACAACACGCCGGTGCACCGCTTTGGCGACCTGCCGGGCCGGGCGCTCGAGCCCGCGGAGCTTCGGGGCGTCTACATGAGCGAAATCGGAGCCCTCGCGGTCGGCGGTCGCCCCGGCCGGGCCACCGTGACGATGGGAGGCAAGACTTTGCACCTCGTCCCCAGGGACGCGGAAAGCTACGGCCTGCAGGCGCGGATCGCCGGGTTCCTGCCGCTGCCGATCCCGGAGCTGGCCCGAATCCAGGTCGTGTTCCGCGAGATCGACGGCAGGCGAGTGGTAGGCATCTACGAGTCCGGCATGTTCCGCAGCGTGGCGCTGGCCGTGGAGCCGCAGCCGGTCCCTGCCGTCTGGCTCGCGCGCCGCGGCGACTGGTCGGTCAAAGACCCCGATCCGCAGCCCTTTGTCCACGGCGTGAGACTGGCGTTCGACGAGGCCCTGGGGTTCCTGACGCTGCAGGTGAACGTGGCCATGATACCCGAGCCGCTCGTGATTCCCGTGCTGCCCCGCGGGGACAACGCCCTCGTGAGCGCCGGGCTCGGCCGGCACATGGGAGAGACCCTGCGTGTCGTGAACGAGGCGGGTGTGGAGAGGCTCTATTGGGGCGGTGTGGTCCTGGAGAGAGTGACCGTGGCTATGAACAAGAGAGGAGAAGGAAAATGAAGAAGGCAATCTTCGCGGCAGTGGTTCTGCTGGTGTTGGTGGCGGGCGGAGGGCTCTCCGCCCAGGCCCTTGGCGTCTGGGGCAAGTACACGTACTTCCCGCCGTCCCGGTTCTCGGATTCGGATGCGCCCCAGGGCGTGGAGCTCCAGGTGAGCTCGTGGCAGACGGGCGCCGCCTTTCCGCTGTCCTTTGGCGGCGGCAGGACGTTGATCCTGAACAGCGTCACCTACGAAGAGGTCACCATCGGCTACGACGATCCCTCGGGGGTGATCGCAACCCCCATCAACCGCACGCACTCGGTGACCTACACGCTGTTCCTGATCGAGAAGCTCTCGGAAAAGTGGCAGCTCGTCGCGGTCGCCACTCCGGGGATCGCCTCGGACCTCGAAGGGAAGCTCTCCGGCAACGATGTGTCGTTCACCGGCGTGCTGGGGGCGAAGCACGACTTTAGCGACAGGTTCTCCCTCGGGGCGGGCGTCGCCTACACGAGGGACTTTGGTGACGCGATCCCCCTGCCCTTTGTGCTCGTCAAGTGGGCCATCAGCCCGCGACTGGCGCTCGACGCGCTCCTGCCCATGAACGCCACGCTCCTGTACTCGCCCTCCAAGACCTTTGACGTCGGAGTCTTCGGCGAGGTCGGCGGCAACCTGTATCACGGCGACCCCGACAAGTTCGGTGTGGGAAACCCGCTGCTCAAGTACTCGGTGACCACTGCCGGCCCCCTGGTCCAGGTGCACGTGACCCCGTGGGCTCAGCTCACGCTCAAGGGCGGCGCCACATTTGTGCGCCGGTTCGAGTTCTTCGACGGCAGCGAAGAGACCAGCTCCTTGAACCTGGAGCAGTCGTGGTTCGTGCAAGGGGGACTGCAGATCGGGATGTAGGCGAGTGCGGGAGCCTGCCCGGCCTTTCGCGGGTCCGCCGCGCCGGCGGGGCGGCCGCGCGCGCTCTCCGTCGGGACTGTCGCTGACACGAGCCGACGGAGGCCGCCGCCGCATCACGGGCTGCGCGTGAGGTGGGCGTAGTATCCCTGCATGGTGTAGACCGCGGCCAGCGGGTTGTGTCCGAGGACCCGGTCCTTGGCCGCGAGCACGGTGCAGGGCGCCCGGCTGTGGCGGAACACGAGGGAGTCGTGCCCGACGCAGAGGCCCAGCACGACGTTCAAGTCGGTGCCGGCGGCGTTCATGATCTCGGCCTGCGTGATCGGGTTGCACATCGACTCGAAACTGCCGATCGCGATCTTCTGGTCGTCTGTCACGCCAATCCGCTCCTTGGGCACGCCGCCCACCTTGCAGACCGCAGAGGTGACTGTGAAACCCCGCTCGCGATAGAAGCGCGCCACAACGGTCGCCTCCCGGAACAACCCGCTGCAGAACACCAGCCCCAGGTGCGAGTACCCCATGCGGCGCGCGAACTCGGCGATCTCGACGATGCGGGGTTTGGCCGGCCTCACGCCGGGGGTCCCGCGTTCCGCGTACCCTTCGGCCTCCTGGATCGATGCCTGAGCGGCAAAGTCGCGCGTCTCCGGCTCGTCGTACCGCTGCAGCGCCCTGGCGAGAGCCGCTTCCTGTGTGATTGTCGGGCACTCCTCCGGGTGCCGCCCTGTGGGCGTCCGGCAGATCCGGTCCGTGTTCGCGAAAGGACACTCCGCGCAGGACGCGGCGCCCTCCCCAACGGGCGTGGTCATGGTCGCCTCCCGCGGCCCATTATGGCAGCGCGGCTCGTCGTTGTCATGAGATGAGGTCAGCCCCACGGCGGCAGCCCTATCGAACGTCCGGCCGCCGGGCGGCTGTTGACGGCCGGCGGCGCTTCGCGCCATCCTGCCCGCAGGGAAAGGCGGGAGCGCATGAAAGAGAAGCCGTCGCTGTCGCGCTTTCGCGGCTGCCTCCTCGGCGCAGCCGTGGGCGACGCCCTCGGGATGCCGGTCGAGGGCATGAACTACCTGCAGGTCCGACGCGAGCATGGAAAGGTCACCGAGCTGCTCGACGGCAAGCTGCCGCGAGGAAGCTACACCGACGACACCCAGCTCATGATCGCGCTGGC
Source organism: uncultured Spirochaetota bacterium (assembly GCA_963734495.1). GTDB lineage: Bacteria > Spirochaetota > Spirochaetia > SZUA-6 > CAVTHK01 > CAVTHK01. The sequence continues at coordinate 52,686 of CAVTHK010000012.1, read as the reverse complement.
GGAGTGCCTCATCGCGAACAGAGGCGTCCGCCAGGACGACCTCGCAAGGCGCTTTGTGGAGATCTACGACAACTTCCGGGGGTACGGGATCGTCTTTCGGAACTTCGTCTACCTCGTCGACCTGGGGTGGGACTGGCGCAAGGCCTCGCGGCAGATCCTCGATGTGTTCAACGCCTCCTGGAACGGGTCAGCCATGCGTGTCGCGCCGGTGGGCGCGTTGTACTCCGGCGATCTCGAGGCGCTCAGGCGGGCTGCGCTCGACTCGGGGGAGGTCACGCACTGCGGCGAGCTCGCGCAGGACGCCTGCGCGCTCCAGGCGCTCGCCGTGGGGCTCGCCATCCGGACACGGGACGGCGGCCGGTTCGACAAGGCCGCGTTTCTGCGCGCCCTGATCGGCGCCGCGAGCCAGGAGGTCCTGGTCCGTCGGCTGCGCCGCGTCGAGGAGATGCTCGCGACGGAGCCGGACGCCTACGGCGTGATCAAGGCGATCGGCAACACGGTCGAGGTTCAGAACTCGGTGCCGACGGCGATCTATTGCTTTCTGCGCTCGCCCGCGAGTTACGAGGAGACGGTGGGCTTTGCCGTGAGCCTCGGCGGCGACGCCGATTCGGTGGCGGCCATGGCCGGCGCCGTGAGCGGCGCGCTCAACGGCGAGGATGCGATACCGCGGCGCTGGCTCGACGGGCTCGAGGACCGCGAGCGGATCGCGGCGCTGGCCGGACAGCTCGCGGCGATCGCCTGACGCGGCCTGCGGCAGCCGGAGACCGCAATACCGTGCGAGCCGCGCTTGACGAGAGCGCGGGGGCCGCGGTTTACTCCCGCCATGCGCATCCTCTATTTCGACATCGACTGCCTCAGGCCCGACCACCTCGGCTGCTACGGCTACCCGCGGCCCACGTCGCCGACCATCGATGCTGTTGCCCGGCAGGCCGTCCGCTATGACCGCTACTATTGCCAGAGCTCACCGTGCCTGCCTTCGCGGACCGCGATGGTGTCCGGCCGCTTCGGCATCCGTAACGGCGTGCTCTCCAATCACGGCGAAGGCGCGCGCTTCCGGCTGCGCACGCGCAACTACGTCGGGCCCGAGGCCGACAACGAGATGTTCCCGCGCCAGCTCAGGCGCAACGGCTACGACACCTTCTGCTTTTCCAACTTCGCGGACCGCCATAACGCGCTGTGGTTCATGTACGGATGGTCGGAGTTCCACACGCCGAACCTCAAGGGAGGGGCGGAGACCGCCGACGAGGTCAACGCGATGCTCCTGCCGTGGCTGCGCGCCAACGCCGCGCGGGAGGACTACTATCTCCACGTCAACTACTGGGACGCTCACCGCTGCTACAAGATGGACGCCCGCTGGGCCGACCGCTTCCGCGGCCACCCCGTGCCGCAGGCGTGGCCGGACGAGGCAGCCATCCGCGGCCACCAGTCGATCCGCGGGCCCTTTACAGCCACGGGGCAGTTCCCCGACCACCGCAGCCCCTACCCGCTGATGCCGGGATCGGTGGCAAGCCGCGCGGACTTCGAGCACATGATCACGGGGTACGACGCCTCGATCGCCTACGTGGACGACGCGCTGCGGCAGGTGCTGGAGGAGCTGGATCGCCAGAAACTGCTCGACGACACCGCGATCATCATCTCCGGCGACCACGGCGACGCCTTTGGCGAGCACGGCATCTACTCCGACCACGTGTGCGCCGACGAATGCATCCACCACGTGCCGCTGCTCATCAAGTGGCCCGGCGCGCAGCCGGCGGTCGTAGGCGACGAGCTACTCACCAACGCGGATTTTGCGCCGACGATCTGCGACCTCCTCTCCATTCCGTCGCCCCCGGAATGGGACGGCGCAAGCTTCGCCGGGACGCTGCGCGGCGGCAAGGGACCGGGCCGCGACTACCTCGTATGGGACCACGGGCTGTACACGCTGCAGCGCGCCGTGCGCACCCATGACCACTTGCTGGTGCGCACGATTGACGACTTTGGCTATCGTTTTGACCCGATCGAGCTCTACGACATGAACGCCGACCCCTGGCAGGCCCGCAACATCGCCTCGCAGCGGCCGGACCTCGTCGCCGCGCTCACCGCACGGATGACCGACTGGGTCGAAGCGCAGGTCGCCAAGGGGCCGCTTGCGGACCCGCTGCTCGCCATCTGGAACGAGCGGAAGGCGGCGAAGAAATAGCGCCCCTCGCGGGAGTGCGGGCCGGCGCTGTCGCGGGACGCGGTCGCCCGGCGCGCCGGTTCCGCAGCGGGGCCCCGGGGCCGCCGTACGCGCGGCGCGGCTATTCTTTGACCGAACCGAGCATCACGCCGGTGATGAAGTACCTCTGCAGGAAGGGGTAGATGATCACCACCGGCAGTACGGTGATGACCATGATCGCGTACTTGATCGTGTCGGAAATCGGTTCCTTGTCGGTGACGTCGATATTGGACACCAGCGAGCTGGTGTCGTTCGATATGAGGATCTCGCGGAGGATCAGCGAGATCGGGAAGAGCGGGCGGCGGTTGAGAAAGATCGATGCCAGGAACCAGGCGTTCCACTTCTCGACGGTGTAGAACAGCAGAATGACCGCGATAATCGGCTTGGACACGGGCAGAAAGATGCTGAAGAGCACCCGCGAATCGGTGGCCCCGTCCATCAAGGCCGACTCCTGGAGGCTGTCTGGGATCGAGGCAAAGTACACCCGCGTCACGATGATGTTGTAGGTGCTCAGCAGCGGCGGCAGGATCAGGGCCCAGCGCGTGTTGATGAGCTTGAGGTAGTAGACGGTCAGGTAGAGCGGGATCAGGCCGCCCGACACGAACATGGTGACGACCATCAGGATCATCAGGGCCTTGCGGAAATAGAACTCCTTCTGGCACAGGGCGTAGGCCGCAAAGAGCGTGAGCAGAGCCGCCAGCGAGGTGCCGACCGTGATGTTGACAAAGGAGTTGTAGAACCCGTAGCCGACGTTCGGGTTGCGAAACACGGCGCGGAACGACGCCAGGTCGAAGCCGAGCGGACCGAAAAGCAGCCCGCGGTGATTCATGTAGAGCGAGGCCCGGCTCAGGGAGACCATGACGGCGTGCCAGAACGGGTAGAGTGTCAAGCCGATGACGAGGGTGAGGATCACGTAGTTGAAGACGCTAAAGACCCTCTGCCCGATGGGGTCCCTGATCCTCATGCCGCGCCGCGCCTGAACGTTCATCCGGGGCTCACCAGATCGAAGTCTCGTTGACCTTGCGGCTGAGGCCGTTGGCCATCACGAGGAAGAGGCAGTTGATGGCAGCGTTGAAGAGACCGATGGCCGCGCTGTAGCTGTAGCTCATCTCGAGGATGCCCTTTTTGTACACGAACGTCGATATCACCTCCGCGGTCTCGTACGTGAGAGGGTTGTAGAGCAGGATGATCTTCTCGAAGCCTACCGACATCACGTTGCCGATCCGCAGGATGAGCAGCGTGACCGTCACCGGGAGGATTCCGGGAAGGGTGATGGCGACGGTCTGCCTCCAGCGGCCGGCGCCGTCCATCCGGGCGGCCTCGTAGAGCTGCGGGTTGATCGAGGTAAGGGCCGCCAGGTAGATGATGCTGTTCCAGCCAAAGGTCTGCCAGACGTTGGAGCCGACGTAGATCGAGCGGAACCACCGGGGGTCATTGAGGTACTGCTGGACCGACAGCCCGAGGCCCGCCGCGATCTCGTTGACCACCCCCGTCGACGCGAAAAAGTCCCGGATCAGCCCGCAGATGACTACGATCGAGATAAAATGCGGCAGGTAGCTGACCGTCTGAATGGTCCGCTTGAACGTCCGGGCGTTGAGCTCATTGATCAGCAGTGCCAGGATGATCGGCGCGGGGAATCCGAACAGGATGTCCAGAGCGCTGATGATCAGAGTGTTGCTGAGGATGCGCACGAAGTAGATGCTTGCGAAGAACGCCTGAAAGTGCTTGAACCCCACCCAGGGGCTGCCGAAGATCCCGGCCTTGGGGGAGAAATCCTTGAAGGCGATGATGGCGCCCACCAGCGGCGCGTAGTGAAAGACGACGTAGAACGCGAGCACCGGCACGATCATGAGGTAGACGTGCGGCCGGCGCCGCAGGTCTTTCCGGATCAGCGCATACTCGCTGCCGAGGCGCCGACCCAGAGTGCTTGCGCCCATGCCCGGTGTCCCCCGACAGAGGAAGGCCGCAGGCGGACCGTTCCGCCCGCAGCCTTCCGGCTGGTTCCGTGGCTAGCGTTTCGTGCTGCGCTCGTACGCGGCGGCGTAGATCGCCCTGAGGTCCTCGATGCCCGCCTTCTTCACCTGGTTCACCATGTCGTCGTACTTGGCGATGTCCCACTGGCCCAGGATGATCTTGGAGACGGTCTCCTCGACGAGCGCCTGCACGTCGTTGGTGATCGAAGCCACCTTGGACGCCTCGGCCGTGGTGAACCGCAGCCCGGTGAGCAGCTTGTTGACGGTGTAGTTCGACCACAGCTTGTCGCTGGAGGCCGCCTGCGGGGTAAAGGAGATGTTGAACTTCCAGTAACCCGGCCACTGGTACCCGACAAAGTCCATCGGAGCCAGGCCGTGCTTGATCAGCGCCGAGTCAAAGGAGAGACCGTCGGGGTTTTTTGTGACGAGGTCGTTGAACGCGATGTCGCCGTTGGCTTTCTTGTAGGCCACGCCCTCGGGACCGAGTTGTGAAAGCAGGTGCCCCTCGTCGGTGAAGAAATAGTCGAAGTAGCGGATGCTCTCGGCGGGGTGCTTGTTGGCCGTGGTGATCCCGGCCGCGACGTCGGGGATGATCTTGAGCCAGCCGAGCCGCTCGCCTTTGGCTGTCGTCGGGATCGGGACCGGGTCGAGCGAAAAGACCTTGTCGTTTGCGTTTTGCTTTTGTCGCATGTAAAGGCCGAGCTGTCCCGTACCCGCACCGGACCAGAGGGAACCCGCGAGGTTGGTGAGGACCTTGTTGTCCAGCATCTGGCGGTTGGTCGACAGGACGTCCCGGTCGATGAGCCCCTCGCGGTACCACCTGGCCATGGTGAGCAGCCACTGGCGGTACTCCGGCTGGTTGACCGCGGTGACGACGGTCCCTTTCTCGTTGTAGAAGAGCACGTTGGGCTCGATGCCGAACATACGCTGCGTCTGGAGAAGCCCGCCGTACCCCTGCGCGACGAACGGCAGCTCGTCGGCTGTCTTGTTTCCGTTAGGGTCGCCCTGCTTGACCGCCTTGAGGTACGTATACCACTCGTCGACGTTCGCCGGCGGCTTGACGTTGAGCCTGGTCGCCCAGTCGCCGCGGATCACGAACCCGAAGTGGTAGATATAGCCGCCGCCCGCGGGCCAATAGTACGGCATGCCGTAGCACTGCTTTTCGTCGGTGTAGGTGTACTGCCGCAGCTCGGGGTTTTTGGCCCAGTAGGCGAGGAGCGCGGGCGCGTTCTTTTTCAGCAGGGGGTCGATGTCGATGATGATGCCATCGGAGATCATCTTGCCCGGCCCGCCGGGGATGCTGTCCCAGTTCGTGTACATGACGTCGGGCAGGTTCCTGGCCGCGATCATGGCGTTCCGCTGCTCGACCTCGCCGCCGACGGGCGGGTGGAGGAACTGCAGCTTGACGTTCGTCTTCTGCTCGACCGCCTTGAAGAACTCGATCCCGTCCCAGGAGTTCATGACCGTCTGCTGCTTGAACCCCAGGGGTACCCAGAACGTGAGCGTGAGCTTCTGCTGCGGCGTGGCCGCTTCCTTGTCGCCCGCGGCCCATACGGCCGCCGCCGCGAGCGCGATGAGCGCAACGAGCACCAGTCTCTTCATGACTTCACCTCCCAAGGCCTCGGCCTTGACGTGTGGGACTGCGACGTTTTTCACCTGCGACCTGATGAGCGCCAGGCATTTCCTACGACCGCTCGCGGTCATAGTAGGGTGCGCCTAGCGGGCTGTCAACAAGAGGGGACCAGAGGGTCGCGCCCGACGATGGAACACGGCGCTCAGCCCGGGGGCCTCCGGCGCAGCGCCGCTCACGGCGGAACGAACAGTTCAGGGCCGATCGCCCTTCATCATCAGGTGGACGCCGGCGGTCTTAAATGTGCGGGGCAAGGCCAGGATGTCGGGTGTCGGTCCCACGTACTTCTGCCTGGCGTCCTCGAGAGCCTCCGCAAAGGTGGCGCGGGTCTTTGCCCCCATCGCACGAGCCATGCCCGGCTGCTGAGCGCCGACGATGTAGACGGCGGCGCAATGCTGCTCCGCGATGTGACCGCAGCTCACCATGGAGAAGCCGTGATAGGGATGGTATCCATAGTTGAATCGATAGGCCTTGACGTATTCTTCCTTGCCGCAGAAATACTCGCCGTGCTCTTCGAGGTCGGGCAGCGTGTCGTGGCCGTCCTTCTGGAACAGCTCGAACAGCTCCCGATAGGCGGGAAACTCCTCGTCGTTGAAGAACCCGTTGCAGAGAGAAGAACAGATCACGACGCTGCGGTCCGAGAGAACCCGCCGGTGGCGGATCACGTTTGCCGCAATCGCCTGCATGATCAGGATCGGGTTCGTTCCGTGTCCGTTGCCGTAGTGGAATGACTGCGGCATGCCGAAGATCATCACGTCGTGCTTCTTTTCGGCCCAGGGGACATATGTGCGCTGGTCGGCCACGTGCCATGAGGCGGGCTGCACATGCTCGCCGTAACCACTGAACACGGCGATCTGGCGCGCCATCGTGTCCAGCACCGCGTCGCACATGAAGAACTTCCGGCCCATCTTCTTCTCGATATGCCGGCCGATGGCGTCGAACTTTGCGCGCATGAGACTCTTACCGGAAACCGGAGTAAAGTCCGGGCGATGCATCACCGCAGGAACGTGACTCGCGGCGATGGTGCGCCAGTGCGTGATACCGGTCGCACAGTGCTTGTAGCCTCCCGAGTAGCCGCCGTAGGGATTCCCGAGGGTGTGGCCGATGAGGACGGACAAGTCGCTCTCGAAGACCTCCCGATTCATGATCACCGGGTCTCCCAGCTCGTCCTTGCCCAGGTCGACCAGGTTGTCCCAGTCCTCGGAATCGTGGTTATCGATCTGACCGCGCGCCCAGAGCTCGTCAAAGAGCTCCTCGCCCAGCATCATCCGCATTTCCTGTTGCGTGTTCTTCCGATGAAGCCCGTTCGAACACACGAGCCTGATGTCCGCCCTGCGGACACCGGCTGCCTCGCACTCCTCGATGACCAAAGGGATCGCCGTCTTCCGGTGGCTGGAAGACTGAAACCCTCCCTTGACGCGGTCTGGAAAGACAATCGTGACCCGGGACCCCTCCTTGACCAGCTCGCGGATCGGAGGCATGCCGATGGGACTGGTGATCGATTTGCGCGTTTCCTCCCGCAGGCGGCCCTCGGAAATGGCCGGCGGATCGGGAACGGTCTCCCCGGGCACAAAGATGCTCGCGCTTTCCGGCAGCTCCGCCTCCAGGTATCCCTCGCCGTATTCAAAGGCCACCCGCTTCATCGGCCGCGCTCCTTGCCCTGGAGGTACGCCTCCACGATGCGGGCGAGCTCCTCGGGATCGAACCCGACGGGCGGCGTGAACCTGGTGAGCGCCACGAGCCCGCCGTCCACGTTGGCTGCCCTGCCGACTTCCGCCGCGTTCTCGCGCTTGAGGCCGCCGCCGTAGACGACGGGCACCTCCAGGGCGAATTCGCTGTGTGCTGCACTCTTGACTATGCCGGCGACGAAGTCGATGTACTCTCCGCCGGGCGGAGTCTTGCCAGGCCCGATTGCCCAGACGGGCTCGTACCCGATCACGAGCCTTCGACCAGGGAGATGAGCGGACACCCTCTGCAGCGCGATCCGAACCTGTCCCTGCAAGACCGCCTGGACGCGCGGCGCCTGCTCCTCGAAGGAGCCGCCACCCCGCTCCGCTGCGCTTTCTCCGAGGCACACCAGGACATCGAGGGTCGCCTCCAGAGCACGCAGAACCTCCGCATTCATGAGACGGCCCACGGCTTCGGCGGCTCTCCGTTCCGCCTCGGGCTCCGCCACGACGGCCGGATCGTAGGCTTGCAGGATCTGGGTCTTGTCCTTTCGCTCCTCCGAATGGCCGATGATGGACCAGCGGCAGCCGAGGTTCGCCGCAGCCGCAGCCGGCAGGTTTGTGGTGAAAGCACCGAAGTTGCCGCCGTGGGTGACGTCTTCGCGAAAGACCCCCTGACATCCGACGTCAATCCCCGAGTGAGCGCCAAGCGCTTCGACCGCCGGAAGAATGAGGGCTTCGGGAGCCAGGTACACGAGTCGCAGCCCCGGGTTCCTTCCAAGCCCCAGGTCGACGCTTCGGCGCATCACGCCCTGGATCCACCGCTTCGGGTCCGTGTCAGGGCAGACTCCACCCCTGTCCCTGGGAACATCAAAGCGCTTCAAGTTCACGAAAACGAGAGCCGTGTTCATCTCATCACCTGTGTTCTCATGCTTCTATGGTGGACAGGCCCCGCAAGTACTCTATTGAGCTTTTGGCGGCCTGAATCGCGTTCGGGACTCTCAGAACTTCCAGCCCGACCCAGCCGGTGTAGCCAATCCGCGCGAGGGCTCCGACGACGCCGGCAAAGTCCAGGTGGCCCGAGCCCGGGGCCAGCCGATTGCTGTCCGCAAAGTGGACGTAGCCGAGCTCGGATCGATACTCCTCGAGGGTGCCCGGAATGTCGCGATCCTCTATGTTCATGTGGAAGGTGTCGGCGTGCAGTTTGAGGTTGGGAATGCCGATCGCCCTGATGTACTCGCCGACTTCGGCGGCGCTGTTCAGGTAGTTGGTCTCGTAGCGGTTCATCTGTTCCAGAAGCAGACGAGACCCGTGCCTCTCGGCACGGCGACACGCCGCTTCGAGGCAGGCCGTGACCCATCCCAGCGCCTCTTTCGGATCCCCACCGTCAGGCAGCCACCCCCGCACGAGGCTGACATTGACATCCGCTCCGAACTCACCCGCCAGATCGACGATTCCCTTAAAGACATCAACGGCGCGGTTCCGCGTGTCGGGATCAGGATCGCTGAAATGCAGCCCGAGCACCCGCGACATCTGGCCTGTCGAGAACACGGGCACGTCCAGCTCGTAGCGAGCAAGCAGAAGACGCAACGAGCGGGAGTCGAGGTCTTCTCTCGCAGCTACGGCGATCTCCAGACCCCCGTAGCCCAGCTCTTTGGCTACCGGCGCGCTTTCGTCGAGGCCCCGAAATACCACCAGCGCCTGCGGCGATGCGGAATGCGTGCCAGCCGTCACCGCCAGCTTGAACACCTGCAAGCTCCCACAGCCGCCGCATGATAGGGCGATCGCCTGCCGACGTCAACGAAATCGGCAGTGTCCAGAAGTGTCCGCGAGAACCGGCCGATCCGCGCCGTACCCGAACGAAGGCGCGGAGTCTTTCGCCGGCAGTCTCCGCTGTTCGACAGCTCCGAGGAGGCCAACAACGATTCTCGACTTCTGCGAGCCCATCGCGGGGGTCTATGCGCGGCCCGTACCCCTCCGCCGACCCTTGCGGTCGGGGGGGCGGAGTTCAGGCGTCCAGCGGCGAAAGGCCTCAATCCACTCGGCACCCACGGGAGGCGGATCGGGCAGCGGGAGATCCAGAATCGGGACACGCTGTCGCGATTTGCCGCGCGAGCAGATCGCGACGATCTGGTCATGGCCGATCATGTCAACGCTTTCGACCGTGACTTCGACACCGAGCACAACAGTCCGAAACGGTACAACGAGGTTCTCATCGAGCATCGTGTAGAACGCGGTTGCCTGCTCGGCCTCTCCATAGGCATCGACGACGGCTCCCTCGATCATTCGATCGAGCCTCGCGGTCGACAGACGGTTCGTGAGGCTCTTCCTTTTGTGCGCAGGCTGCTCAGCTCTTGCCGTCGTTCTCTTCCTGCAGCCGGCGCGGTGCCTCTACGCGGGTGTAGCCGATCGCCCGGTAGCCGCGCAGGCGCTTCTCGAACATCCTTGCCAGCATCGGTACGGCGCGGTCCACATAGTCGAAGATGCGCACCTCGGTCTTGTTCGGGTGCTGGCGGTGCAGCCGGCCGGTGTACTGGATGAGCGTCCCCTTCCACGAGACCGGCAGCGCCAGGAACAGCGTGTCGAGCCGGGCGTCGTCAAAGCCCTCGCCGATGTACCTGCCCGTGGCAATGAGCAGCCTCTCCTCGCCGTCGGGGATCGACGCGAGCCGCGCGATCACGTCCCGCCGCTCCTTGGCCGTCATGCCGCCGCGGAGCACGATGAGGTGGCGCGTGAAGCTCGCAAGCCGGTCCGCGAAATGTTCCAGGTGGTCTCGGCGTTCGGTCAGCAGAATCGGCGATCGCCTCTCCTCGAGGGCGTGGACCACGTCGTCGAAGATGAGGTCGTTGCGGCGTTCGTCGGCCGCGAGCGCAGCGTAGAGCTCCTGGATGCCGGCGTCATTGGGAACGCCCGTGGCCAGAAAGCCCGTCTCCCTGGCGACGAGCTCGTGGCCGAACGGACGCCGGGCAGACTGGCTCTTCGCGTCCACGGCGAACCGCACGGGCCCGAGCTGCATGTGGAGGATCGGCTGGTGTCCGTCGCGGCGCTGGGGTGTCGCGGTGAGGCCGACGACATATCGAGCCTTTGCCTCGGCAAGAACGCGCTCAAAGCTGACCGCCGGGCAATGGTGTGCCTCATCCTGGATGACCTGGCCGTAGCCGGCCACGAGGTCAGCGACCGCACCCTTGCGGACGAGGCTCTGGACCATGGCCACGTCGAGCCGGCCATTGGGTTTCGCCCTGCCCGCGCCGATCTGGCCGATGTCCCTGGGCTCGAGGCCGAGGAACATCGCGAGCTGGCCGATCCACTGATCGAGGAGCGGCTTGCGGTGGACGAGGATAAGCGTACTCCTCTTCCGGGCCGCGACCAGGTACGTGCCAACCACCGTCTTGCCGATGCCCGGCGGCGCAACGAACACCCCGGTGTCGTGCTCGAGCAGCGCCTTCGCGGCCTGTTCCTGGAGCGGTGTCAACTTCCCGTGGAATGCGAAGTCGACCGAGGAGCCGTCTTCGCGCCTGTCCTCGACGGCGAGCGTGACCCCGTGCTCGCGAAGGACCGCGTCAACCTCCGGCAGACAGCCACGGGGAAGGGCGATGTGCTCGGGGAGGTCCTCGGCACAGGCGATCACCCGGGGCGTGAGCGCCGTAGATAGCCGCATGCTCTGCTTCTTGTGGAACTCTGGGTTCTGGAAGGCTGCCAGCCGCATGAGCTGATTGAGCAGAGGAGACGGCAGGCCTGCCTTCTCGATGAACAGTCGCTGGCTCAACACCGCCTTGACCTTCTGCGGCAGCGGTTCGCTGATCACGCCCTCTCTCAGACGACCCGAAGGCGGTCGGTCCCAAGGCGTTCGGTCGTCCTCGTCGAGGGTGTCAGCCATGCGGACGCCGATCACCTGCCCGCGGCGGCTGGCTTCTTCGGCCAGCGCATGGACGAAAGTTGGATCGAGCCGTTTCGTGCCGGCCAGAAAGGCCCACTGGTCTGGCCATGGCTTGAGCGCCGAATCGACAAACACGGAGTTGCCCGCGTCACGCGGGTGACGCTGCAGAGGAAGCGCGATCAGGTTGCCGAAGCCCCCCTTGGGCATGGTGTCCTGGTTGGGGAACAGCCGGTCGTAGGACGCCATCGAGAGCTGGTGCCGGCGGGTCATGGCATCGGTGATGAGGAAGCAGCCGAGCTTGCGCGCGGTGATCGCCTCCACTGGCGATGTAAAGAAGAACCAGGCATGTGCGCCGTTGCCCGACCGGGACCGTTCGATCGCCACAGGGACACTGTTCATCTCACAAGATTTGGTGAAGGCTGCAACGTCCTCCTTCCAGGACTCACCGTCGAAATCGACCGCGAGAAACCAGCAACTCTCGTCGCGCAAGAGAGCGTAGACCCCTATGACCTGGTCGCCACGAAGATGTCTGACGATCTCGCCGTCGCTGAGCGTGATGAACGCCTGGTTCGGGCATTCCCAGCACGTCGCACGGCGGCCGGTGACGGGTGTTCTCTTCTTGGCGCATAGGCCATACTCCCATTCGTTGGCGCACGCGGGGGAGTATCCCGACGTTCCGCGCTTCGCGTTTTCCCATCGGCGGGCAAAGACATCTTCACGACCGCGGAACAGCGAACGAAACAGGGCGACCTTGGCCGCGTTCGGCATGGGCGGCGAGGTCGACGAGGGACACGGTTCAGATCGGGCAGCGGCCAGTTGCTCGCGGAGCTCCGCCAAACGGACACCGCTCGTGTCGACCTCGGCGGTAAGTGCGGCGAGGCGAGCCTCCTCGCGGGCGATCGCGGCGAGCAATTCCTCACGGTCGGGCATGTTCAGCGCCTTTCCGGCGGATAAGTGTCTGCTTCCTGACGGCCCGGCTGCGTGCGCGTTCGCGCCGCACAGACTTCTGTTGCAGGGCCGACGCTATCCGCGAGCCGAGCTCGGGGGCCGGAGTCTCAGTGACCTGACGTATTCCTCCAACGTCACCTTCTTGCGGCCGGCAGCAGCCTGCAACGCCTTCCGCGCAAGGTGGACCCCGGTACCAGTGCTCACGCGACATCCTCAATAGCGGCCAGATCGTGCAGCGCCTCCGGTGCCAGATCTGCGCCGTTCGGCCAGACAACAGTGCCGCAGATAGGATCGACCACCACTCGAGCGAAGTATTGAGGGTCCTTTAGCGGCTGGAATACCGACCCCGTCAGCAGTGTGGTTAAGTCAACAGTCTTGCGCACGCCGTCGCTGAATTCGAGCTCCAGAAGGTGATCGCCGACCGGCCTGGCCCGCAGAATACGAAGAATGTCTTTTGCCATCTCTTCTACTCCAGTCCCGGAATCCACTCCAGCCGTTCGTGTCGTCGTGCGCGTTCCCAGTTGGCCGCGCAGCTAGATTCCTCTCATCCGGGTCTTGCGCGCCGTTACCGTTGTGAACTTACGGTAGAGTCCTTCGCCGTGGGCCGTGACGAGCTCCAGGACGATACGCGAGACTCGATCCAACTCGGACGGGCGGTAGCGCAGGAACACGATCCCCACCGATGGCTCCCCATGGGCAAAGATCCACTCTCCGAAGTCGCTGTCTTCCGTGACCAACACGCAGTTGATCCCTCGCGCTCGGGCGAGGACGTCACGATCCGAAATACCGGGGCTTTCCTCTCGCACGGAACGAACGGACAGCCCGCCCTGGCGAAGGGAACGTATCAGGCGCGCGTCGACCCCTTCGTCGGCAAGCAGATCAACCGGCAATGACTTCCTCGTGGGAGACGACGTCGGCGCCGTAAGATAGAGCCGCCAAGACGTCCTCGCGCCGCAGGTGTGGGTAGCCCTCGAGTATATCGCCTACGTCAGCGCCCTCTGACATCTTCCTCAGTATCAACTCAACTGTGATGCGCGTGCCCTTGATGGTAGGCTTGCCAAGCATCACGTTAGGATCGACCTGGATCCGGTCATGGTAGTCCATGATAGTCTCAGCCTCGGCTTATCTTACTACGGTGGGGAATCCCAGACAAACGATCGACAAACGGCATCTCGGTTAAGCACCACGGCCCGCCCGGGTAGCTCGGCTTGCCTTGCCCATGCGTCGCCCCGGCCCGGTGGCCCGCCGCAACAGCGACACGGGACGGGATTGGCGAGCCGACAGCGGCGGCCCCGTTCAAACGAAGCGCCCTGCGTTCTAGAGGCACGAAGCCTGTGCAAGTCTTCGCGGTCGTGTTCACCCGACCCACTCGAACGGGGACGTTTCCCTTGACACTGGATAGCGGCGTTTCCGCCACAATCGGCCGCGAGCACGAACAGCGCTGCCGTGCGGCTGCCCCGGCGCAGGTGCGGGGCGGGGCGCCGCGCGGCGACCTTCAACTTTACTCTACTTGGGCGGCGCGTCGTCGTTGGCGATGTCGATGTACTTCTTCCAGGATCCGTCGGGCTGCCGCTTCAGGATGAGCAGCACCTTGCCGTAGAACTCTTCCGTCGGGCCGCCGGCCTTGGGGGTCCGCTCGTCCGAGTGGAGGCTCGGCGTGAAAATTGCCCCAGAGATGGCACGATCGCGCGATACTGATGCGGGAGGGCCCGCGTGCATCGTCGCCGCGAGAAGCGCCCGACTCGGCCCCCGAAATGACCTGACTGCGCGTGGTGAACCCGGCCAGCGAACCGCGTCGCCGGGGCCCTCAGTCGGAGCAGGGCACAGTCGCGGGGTCGGCCGTGCCGCCGCCGGGTTCGATCAGCCTTGCGGCGGCGAGCATGGCCATCCATTCCTTCCAGACGCGTTTCAGGTCCTTCGCCGTCGGAGCGCACATGCCGGCGATAACCAGATCGTCCGCGGGCGCAACGGCCAAAGCCATCCACTTGTCGCCGCAGCGCGACGCCAACATGGTGGCCTGCCGGCTTCCGATCCGCACGCGTTCAACTGACACAAGCGCTCGTCGCGCGTCCATGCGAAAACGGGCCGCCACAGTCGACAGCAGTGCTGCTTCGTGGTCGTGCCAGCTTCGGCCCAGCGAGCGCCGCGTTGCGAGATGGTGGAGCTCCGCGAAATCCTCGAAAGACATGCGCATGACGAAGGCACTGCATGGCTCACGCCTGCTTGCCTCGCCCCGTCGGTCCGCTTTTTCGCTGACGAAGACGCCCACCCAGGCCGTCCAGGCGGGACCCCACCCGGCGGGATACCGCAGCTCGACTCCCGCCTTGCGAGCCACGATGGAGGTGGGGAGCGCCACGGGGGCCAGGCTGCCCGCGACCGCTCCGGCTGCGAGCGCAACCAGGACGAGCGCCTCGACTGCCAACAGGCCGCGCTCGCCCAGCCGGGCCCGCGGCATGGGCCGATCGATCTCCGTCCGCAAGCCAACGACCTCGAGGGTAATTCGCGCTGGCATCGCTTCCCCTTCCCTGACGGGCAACGGGCGGGCCGGCGCGCAGCCCACCTGCGGCGGCGGACCTGCCCGTAGTGAGGTAAGCGCCGGGCGGCAGCCTTCTTCTATTACTTGGGAGGCGCGTCGTCGTTGGCGATGTCGATGTACTTCTTCCAGGATCCGTCGGGCTGCCGCTTGAGGATGAGCAACACCTTGCCGTAGAACTTCTTCGTCGGGCCGCCGGCCTTGGGAGTCCGCTCGTCCGAGTAGAGGCCCCACATCATGGCCCAGTCGTCGCTGAAGACCCGGATTTCCTTGAGGTTGTGCACCCGGTTGGACATGGTGGTGACCGCCCAGTTCGCCTTGGCCTGCGCGACCAGCGCGTCCTTGCCCGTGACGGGCGCTTTGCCGTCGGCCAGGTTGATCCCGTCGTCGCACCAGAAGTCGTTCAGCGCGTCGATGTCCTGCCGGTTGACCGCGGCGGCCCGCTCCTGGAAGCCCTTCGCGATGCCCTCGACCTGCGCTGCCTCGTCGCGGGGCCCCGCCGAGACGCACGCCCAGACCGCCAGCCCCGCCAGCGCCAGCACGACCACGAGCCACACGGGTACCTTCGCGTTCATCGCTCCTCCTCGCCGCCGTCCGGCGGCTTTCCGAGGGGAAGCCTGAGCGTGCAAAGGGACCCGCGAAATGGCACGATCGTGCCATCCAGACCAAAATTGAAGGCTCCCGCCGCCGGTCCGTCCGCTGCCGCCGCCGGCGGGCCGGTCCGTGCGGGCCTGGCCGGCTCTGCCCGCCGCCCGCGGTGCGGTGTGGCCTACAGGGGGATGGTGGTCTCGAACGCCTGGATGACCTCGAGGACTTCGCTCGGCTGCTCCGCCTGCAGCAGCCGCTCCCGCAGCGAGACGTTGAGCACGAGGCGGGCGAGCTGCGACAGCAGGCGAAGCTGTGCCGCGGGCTCGGAGTACGGCGTGAGGATGAGAAAGAAGAGCCGCACGGGCCTCGCATCGGGCGCCGCGAGGTCGATCGGTTCGCGCACGCGCAGCATGGTGTAGAGCGACTTCGACAGGCTCTCGATGCGCGCGTGGGGAAAGGCCGTCTCGTGGCCGAGCGCGGAGCTCAAGCCCTTCTCCCTCGTGTAGACCTGCTCCAGGGCGTCCTCCGCGTCAAAGATCGGCCGGGCCGAGTGGAGCCGCTGGACTCCCAACCGCAGGATCTCCAGGAGCTCGCGGGCGTCCAGCTCGAGCTCGCAGGCTTCGGGGACAAAGGCCACCGGCAGCCGGATGTCGGGGACCCGCTCGAACTCGTCCCGGATCTCCCCGATGATCTCCTCGATGAGGTCCTCCATCGACAGGAGGCCCACGACTTTCCTGTGGCGATTCACCACCACGGCCATGTTCGTGCGGCTCTGCTGCAGCCTGCGCAACGCCTCCTCCAGGGGCGTGCCGTCGGGCACGCGCAGGACGGGCCGCTTGAGCGCGCGGAGGTCGGGCGGCCCTTCGCCGGCCATGACCGCGAAGGCGACGTCCTTGATGTGCACGTAGCCCTCGACCGAGTCCAGGTCGTCGCGGCAGACGGGATACCGGGAGGCCTTGCGCTGCAGCATGACCACGACGTTGTCCTCCCAGGCCCGGGCGCGCGACAGGTAGGCGATCGAGCCGCGGGGGGCCATGACTTCGCGCACGCGCGTCCTGCCGAAGTCGAACAGGTTCTCGAACATCAGGAGGCGCTGAAGGGAGAGGGCTCCTTCTTCTTCTCGTTGCTCCAGCAGGATCTTGATCTCGTTTTCCGAGTGCACCTCGCCCTCGCGGCTGCCCCGGGAGGTGCGGATCCGCCCCAGGCGCAGCACGAGGTTCGCCGTGGAGCGCAGCACCTGCATGGGAAGGAAATTCACAAAGTAGAAGGCGGTCATCGGGTAGATCGTAAACGCGGCCGCGCGTTCGGGGCTTGCGATCGCGATGAGCTTGGGGACGAGCTCGCCGAAGACGATGTGCACGGCGGTGATCAGGAGGAACGCAGCGGTAAAGGACAGCGAGTAGGCCAGGGCCGTGGTCCCTGCCGGCCCCAGCAGGGGAAGCGCGCGCTGGATGAGGCTCGCGACCGAGGGCTCGCCGATCCACCCGAGACCCAGCGACGTCATCGTGATGCCGACCTGCACCGCGGACATGTACCCGTCGAGGTGCTCCACGGCGTAGCGGATGAGCCGGGCCGTGGGCTTTCCCTGCCGCACCAGCTCCTCGAGGCGGCTGGCTCGGATGCGCACCAGGGAGTATTCGGCCATCGCGAGGAAAGCGTTTACGACGACGAGCAGTAACGCGACCAGGAGAAAGATCGGCGGCATTCGCTGCGCTCCGTGGCGGGTCCTGCGGTGAGGTTCGGCAGCGCATCATACACCGGCGGCGGCGGCGCTCACAACCGCGCCACGCCGCCCGTCGACGCCCGCGGGCCGGCGCCGGGGACGGGAGAGGCGCGGCGCGGGGGCCATCTTCCGTTCTTCCTACTCCGGGCCGGGCTGGCACTTCTTCCGAGAGTTGTCGGGCTGAGCCCGCAGGATGAGCAGGACATCGCTGTAGTCGTTTTCGTCGGGCCGCCCGCCTTGGGGGTCCGCTCGTCGGAGTAGAGCCTCCACATCGTCCCTTGCCGTCGGCCAAGGTGATCCGGTGGTCGCCGCGCCGTCGCGGCGCCCGGCCGAGACGCACGCCCCAGACCACCAGCCCTCCAACTGCCGGCAGGGCCACGACCCGCACTGGTATGTTCGCGTTCGTCGCTACTGCTCGCCGCCGCACGGCGGCTCTCCGAGGTGGAATCTGAGCTCGCCGGGGCTCGCGAAATGACGCAATCGTGCCGCACAGACTCAAACTTGAAGGCTTCCGCCGCCGGACTGGCCGCGGCCGCCTCAGGCCGCAGCGCTCCGTCGCCGTCCCAGGCGGTCTCCCCTGCCCTCCCGGGCCACTGCCGGGATTCCGCCGGCACAGCCTATTGACAGGCCGCGCCGGCCGCGCTACGTTTCCCGAAACATTCCCCTGTAGCTCAGTTGGTAGAGCGGGTGGCTGTTAACCACTAGGTCGCTGGTTCGAGTCCGGCCGGGGGAGCAAGCGGAAAGCCCGTCACGGGCGGGATTTGGAAAGCCTCGGAGACCCCGAGGCTTTCTGCATTGGGGGACCTCGGGTCCGCAGCGGGTCCGCAGCTTCCGGGCTGGACGGGGGGAGTGAGGGTATGAAGAAGCTCTATCCGGAGCCGTACCTGAAGCCGGGCAAGCCGCACTACGTGTTCGAGGTCGTCGAGGGCGGCCGGCGCAGGAGACTGTCGACGGGCGAGCGCACCAAGGAGGCCGCCCGCGCTCGAATCCGCGAGTACATAGACGCGAAGTGCGGGGGCACGAGCCCGAATGACCATGGCGACCAGAGCGGGAGGCGCCGGGCTGCAAGAATGTAAAGGGGTCTACGGGACTGTCGCCTGCGCGACGTGCGGGCGCCCGCTGCTTTCTGAGAACCCGGATCAGTCCGACGTCGCGGAGAGCAGGGGAGAAACTGTTACTGTGTGTAGAAACGTCCTACTACGCAGCGGAGAGAGGGGCAGGTTTGATGGCGATGCCTGCGATTCCGGACTCAAGGGTGGTTATTCTCCCTCTGGTAGGTCGGTTCGATAGATGTAGAAGGGCACATACGTGAGCAGCCAATTGGCAAGCCTCACATAGGAGTCAACCATCGCGGACGCCGCTGACGCCTCATCGAACGCTTTGGCTGATGCGGACCATGCTTGCGGGAATTGGTCGAGGGACTCTCGCACCTTGTCTGCCGGGGTTGCGTTCGGTCCGGCTTCCGCTTTCAACGCCGATACCGTTGCCGCGCCCTCTGCATTCACTTGCTTGAGCTTAGTAGCTAACCCATCGCCCTTTGCTCTGATCTCGGCAGCTTCCTGCGGAGTCGTGGCAGTGCCAGCAGCGATGGCGACCTTGGCACGTTCGACGACCGCGGCTAGATCACGTCTCGTTTGCTCCTGCTCCTCGACCAGTCGGTCAAGCTCTCGGAAGAGAGTCCAAATCCGAATGATCCGATCAGCGTTGTTACGCAGGTACTCGTCCAACTGTTCCAACGACGCCGCAAGGTGGCCCGAGGAAGTATTGATCGCGCTCGACAACTTGGCCGTCCACTGGAAATGAGGCGGTTCTGACGCTATGTCGTCTTGCAGTAACGCGTGCGTCCTTTCCTTTGCACTCGCCACACGGAGCCGTATCTCTACCAGAAGCTCAGGCCGACCCTTCGATCCAGTTACTCCCTCGGACCCAAGGGCTTCGTGCATAGCCCTGGTGATGTCAAGAATCTCGCGCGAACAGGCCAGTAGATTCTGATATCGGGGGAGCAACGACGTGAACACTTCTTCCGCTATCGGATCGTAGAGTGGGCTCCATTCCACCCAGGCCCTCGGGTCCGGCGATAGGCGCTGCCCGGCATAGATCAGACCGCCTGCGAGTCCCGTTGTTACGACATACCAGAGCGCCGACAAGCCTAACGAGATCAAGATGCGCATCATCTTTGTGCGCCTTGTCATCGGACGTCGCAGTAGCTTGGGAGAGGCAGCAATGGCCAACGGAAAGGCCCCGATGTAATAGACAAGGAATGCCAGGATCAGCAGCGCGGCGCAGAAATACAGCAAGTACATCTCGGTGACATAGAACAAGAGCAACATGACGGCGGGTAACGCGAACGTGATCGAACGTTGAAAGACGATGTAGTTGGTTGCGACAAATGCCGCTCTGGTGGCTCCAGAAAGGCGAGCTGCCAAGTAGATGCCCGGCAGAGCAAGCAAGTCCACAAGAAACTGAAGCAGGCCGTACCCGCCTATCTGAAGCAGCGAGAATTGCCCGATCTTCTTGAACTTGACTGCCAGTAGACCGAACGTCAGGAAGACGAGCGCAGCCACGTAGAGCCCGTTCCGCAGCGCATTCTGCCCAAGCGATTCGGAGCTAACTTTTTCCAGGTACCTGCGCGGCGATTTGAAGAAGAGCGGAATTGAGTCGACGAAGACACCGAATTGCTTTAGTGTCAGGGATAGGCCAACTCGCATTACCCCATCATACACGAAGCGGCGGGAGCCTGTTTGCCATTGAGGTGCCGTGGATGGCTCCACTTTTCGGTCTTATGACGACGTCGACGCTGTGATCGCACGCCCGAGGTTCGCTAACGTCGTGGGACCCCGCCGCTTACGCGCGGCGGCACTCCCCGCCGGTCTCCGGGGTCCCCACCGTCCCTCGGCACCCCCGAGGACCCCCGGACCCGTCCGTGGGACCGCGACGCGCGTTTGGAGGCGTGTTCGATTTCTGCACGGCATTCGCCTATAATTGGTCTTGGCGATAGTGCCCTCGCCAGAGGTGAGCGAGAGCGGGAGAGATAGCCAGCTTCGACAGGAGGTTCGCGATGGAATCTCGGCTGCGGGGTCTTGGCATCTGTGTGGTCGCGGTGTCGGTTCTTGTAGCTTCCTGCCAGAGCGTTGGCCCTCCACCACAATTGCCGCCCGAGGAACCGCCAGCTTCTCGCGAGAAAGCACAGCGGTTGTACGACGAGCTGAAGGTCACCAAGGTCCAGGGCGGCTACCAGCAGGGGTCGCGTGGTGAGGTGTATCCGACTGGACGGATGTCGGAGCTATTTGAATCTGACGGTGCCGAAGCGAGCGCCAGCTACCGCACCGGCTCGGCCGTGACCATCGTGGGCACCATGGTGGGACTGGGCGCGTTCGCCGTGCTAACGGGGGCGCTTATGATCCGTCTCTTCGGGGAGATCGGAAATGGGCTGGTAGTTACTGGCACCGACGAGGAAGCACCCGGGATCGAGAAGCTCCGGACCGACACAAACGCCACGATGGGAATCAGTGCGGCAGTGTCGGTCGTTGGCTTGTTACTCCTTTGGTCTGCTAACATGCCGTACAAGAGAGCAGCTGAGCAGTTCGACGCCGACCTCCAAGCGAAGCTGGGGCTGAAGTAGCATTCAGCGTCCCGCGCTTCGTCCCGAGGGTCGTGGACACAGGGACCCACCTTCGTGACGCGCCGTAGACGAGTTTCCTCGGGCCTCGACCTATCTGACAGGGGCCGTTCCCGCGTAGACAAGCTTATATCGTTACTGCCTGCAGAAACATGAGGCTGGGGTGACGGTGATGCATGAGGGTTCCGGAACGAATGTAAGGGGTGGGGTAGGTGGGTATCCTGGACTCGGACACGGGCCACCTATCCACTCAAGCTGCCTTCCGCCTCCGCTTCTTCGTTCTCGCACGCTTGGCTGAGTCGACTGCCTGGTGGCACGACCGGCACAGCACGCGTATGCCGAGGTTCAGTGGGTAGTCTCGCTTCCTGAGCCACTCATAGGACCAGAACCCAGCCGCCCGCTCGGGGTGCCGCGGTTTGACGAGCAGACGGAATTCTCTGCCATCTCCGCGCCTGTGATCCAGGGTCAGCAGCTCGAGCCTCGTCTCCCCACACAGCGCGCACCGACCCTTGCCGTAGACGGCCATCACCTCACGCTTCAGCGCGTCCCCATGCTTGGCCCACCATACGCGGCGTTTGGCGTTCACCTCATCCCGGTGCGCTGCGTAACGCGGGCCTCCAGCGGCGCTACCTCGCGGCCTTCGCTGCCCACTCGTGGACGATGCGGTACGGCCACGAGACCGAGGCGGCTACCAGGGCCATCGCAGCCGTGAAGAGGGCTGCGGCGAAGGCCAAGCCGGCCAGGAGGACTGCGCCCAAGCGCAGCAGGAAGGCCAGGGCCGGGTCCGCAGCGGGTCCGCAGACTGGCGAGACGGGCCGCCGGCGGTGAGACGGGAGGGCCTCGGAGGCCCGTTTCCGGCCGTTCGGAGGCACTCCGGAGGGGGTCCGGAGCCCTGGAGAAGACAGCCGATCGCCTGTTAACCACTAGGTCGCTGGTTCGAGTCCGGCCGGGGGAGCTGAGACGAACAGCTAACAGCGGGCTCTGGGACATAGACCAGAGGTCCGCGAGGCGGATTCTTGCTGCCTGGGGGTCGCCCCCATCTGTGCGCAATCAGGAGAGAAGACTGAAGTGCGCATCGTCGGTTGACCGATTCGCGCCTGCGTCTATACAATAGAGATATGCAATACATACGGTTCACTTGGGACAAAGATGAGAGCCAAGTGAACCTCAAGAAGCACGGGGTTTCGTTTGAGGAGGCGCGGACCGCCTTCTATGATCCCAACGCCCGCGTGATGGCCGATCCAGCGCATTCGGATCCGGAAGACCGATTCCTTCTGCTGGATTTCAGCCGTCACCTTCTGGCTCTTGGTCGTCTGCCACTGCTATCGGCAGAACGACGAAGTCATCCGGATTGTCTCCGCACGAAGGGCCACAAGACGTGAGGCGGAGCAGTACCACAGCGCCCAAGGAGAATGAGCATGCGCAGCGAATACGACTTCGGCCGTTCAATAGCCAACCCCTACGTGAACAAGCTCAAGAAGCAGATTTCGATCCGCATCGACAACGACACGATCGAGTACTTCAAGACCTTGGCAGTCCAAACGGCCATTCCTTACCAGAGTTTGATCAACCTCTTTCTCGCCGAGTGCGCCTCCAAAGAACTGAAGCCGAGTGTGCTATGGCAGAATGAAGGGCGAACACGACGAGCGGGTCGACGCGCTGACCGAACCGCAGGGCGGACCCACAGCGACCCTGTAAGCGGTCGTCGCTGAGCGACACGGGACAAGCGCAGCTGCTTCGTAGTAGTACCACGCGGTGGTTCGGCTCGTCGGCGATTCCGTGATGCGACTCGCCGCTGGCATGGATCTGGTAGATACGGCGGATTGCCCGCTGGTCGCCCGGATTCCCCACGCGGCCGTCGCGGCCCGAGTCCCACAGACTTGCCTGTCGTCGCGAGGGCAGCCAGCAAAGCCCTGTGGTTTACGCCGACACGGGCGATAGCGCGAGGATCCATACAAGCCTAAGGCCTGTGGTGCCTCGCGACAAAGCCCGCGGCGAAACGGAGTTTCGCGCCCGCTCCTTTTGCAGGAGCGCGGTGGGGCTCAGAGATGCGCTTGCCCCACCTGCCCGCATCCCGATAGACTGCTGCCCACGCTGGAGCATGTCCCATGGAATACCCGCACCTCTTGCAGCCATTTGTCCTTGGACGAACCGCGCCGGGAGGGTCCGGCAGGTCCGTCACGCTGCCGAACAGACTCGTGATGCCGCCCCTCGTCCTCTGGAAGGGGGGCGAAGACGGCAGCGTCACCCCTTACGTGCTCGAGCACTACCGCAGGACTGCTGGCCCGGGTCTGACCGTTGTCGAGGCGACCGTGGTCTCTCCCGAGGGAAGGCTGGCCCGGACGCAGCTCGGGATCTTCGAGGATCGCCACGTCGATGGGCTGGCGAAGATCGTCGACATCATCCATTCCCGGGGTGCTTTCGCCTCGATTCAGATCCACCACGCGGGCCGCAGCACCAACCTCGACAACACCTTTGGAAGCCCACTGCTGGCGCCTTCGGCTATCGCGGCCCGAGACATCGTGCCGCAGGAGCTGACGGAGGAGGGCATCGAGCGCATCCTCACCTGCTTTGCATCGGCAGCCCGACGCGCCGCGCAGGCCGGCTTTGACGCGGTGGAGATCCATGGCGCCCATGGGTACCTCGCGAGCCAGTTCCTGTCTCCCCTTGCCAACCAGCGGACCGACGCATGGGGCGGCAGCCTGGAAAACAGGGCGCGTTTCGTTCGGGAGGCGGCGCGCAGGGCCCGCGGTGCCTCGGGCGGCAGACTACTCGTCTCCGTCCGACTCGGCGTCGCGGACGGGCCGAGAGAGGACGGCCAGCAGGGCCTCCCGCTCGAGCAAGGCATCCAGGTCGCC
The DNA here is from genome assembly GCA_963734495.1 of uncultured Spirochaetota bacterium. Classification (GTDB taxonomy): domain Bacteria; phylum Spirochaetota; class Spirochaetia; order SZUA-6; family CAVTHK01; genus CAVTHK01. Next base: position 29,073 of record CAVTHK010000012.1, on the reverse strand, counting down.
AGGTGGCTGGAGGAAGACGGCGTCGACTTCCTGGACATCTCGTCGGGCATCGGCAATGCGCCGCCCATCGCGCCCCCGGGGAGTCCCTGGTCGGATCGGATGCACCTCGCCATCGCGGTAAAGAAAGTCGGTGAGGGTCCCGGTGATCGGCGTAGGCGGCGTCACGAACGTGGCCCAGGCAGAGGCGATTCTGGCCGAAGGGTCAGTCGACCTCGTGGCCGTGGGAAAGGCGATGCTCGCTGACCCTGACTGGGCGATCAAGAGCTTGAGTGGCAGAGAAGATCAGATCTCGCGGTGCCGGCAGTGCAGGATCTGCCACCACTTTGGCGGCCACGTGGATCGCTGCCCCGCGCGCAAGCTGACGGAGGCTCAAAGTCGCGGCCCGCTCTGAAGCCCAGCCCGACGCGCACTGGCGTAAGAAGTTGACACTTGCCGCAGCCGATGTGACGATCGGTCACTCCGGCGGGGCGTCCGGGACCACCGGATCCACGAGCGCGTGGAGGATCGCCCGCCGGGTCCCGCGATGGAACCGGGAGCGGTCGCTATCGTCCTTGACCATCCTCCAAACCGCTTGCCACTCCTCCGACGATTTCATCTGGGCCCATCGCGCCTCCATCTGCTCCTGCGAGTCCCAGGCGACGATCCAGCGGATGTTCGTGCGTGGACGGGGGTCGGTCCCGTCTTTCGCGACCCACCAGAAGCCCACGATCCGGAACCCGAAGCGACGCATCACGGGCAGCGCGTGCTCCTGGACCCATCCGAGATACTCCTGTACCAACTCCGGAACAATGTCATAGCTGCGAAGCTCGTAGATCACGGGTGTCAGAGTAGCACGCCGCGGGCCGATGAGGGCCCCTGGGGGCACGCCGAGTTCGACAGAAGCCTGGCGCGCCTGGAAGAGAAGAACAAAGGTGAAGGCTTCGGCTGTCCGGTCCGGTGCTGCGAAGCGGCGGCTGGGCGAGACCGGCCTCGCGCCCGACTCGTTCCGCGAAGTGCGGTATCAACCGCTCGGCAGCGAGCGTCCGGCCTCGAGATCCGACGCCTCAAGCATACTACACCCGGTGTGGGCGCGGCACGAGCACCTCACGCCGCCAGCAGCTCGCGGAAAAGCCGCAGGCACCGCTCCTGCTGGTCCGGGCTGCTGTAGCCGAAAGGCACCGACGCGAGCACGAGGCGCACCCTGCGCCGGCCCGAAGTGACGGTCGCCGTGGTCACGGCGTCGAGCTCGCGGCCGATCTGCGGGTACAGCAACAGCGTGTCCACCTGCGAGACGTCGGCGAGCGAGGCGTAAGCAAGAGCCTGGTGAAGGTCGGCGCGGTGCTCGGCGCGAACCTCCTCGGACAGGGCGTGCCAGTCCCTGCGCTCGAGGAGCTCGAGGTGCGGCTTGTACTTGGCGTCGATCCAGACGACACGCTCGGCGCTCCTGAGCTCCACGTCGGGCGCCAGCGACTGCATGGAATGGTGAGGCCCGACCCAGCGCAGGTGCCTGCGGGCAGCGCGGAACGGGGTCGCGACCATGCCCAGGCTCCTGGCAAGGGTCGATGAAAAGGCGGCCACCCACGCTTCCCACACAGCATCGATCGGGAGATCCCAGGCCAGCCCGTCGAGAGTCCGGGCGCCGCCGAGGCCGCGCTCCTCGGCCACCCACGTCATCGCCTCGACCGCGGCGGCCACCCACGCCGAAGAGCCCGGCAGCGTCCAGCTCGACGGCGGCCTGTGAAGCGCGCCCGGCCCGACCTCGGCCTGGATCTCGGCTGTGCGCCGGAGCAGATAGCGCGCCGGCAGCGAGTCCGCCACCGACGCGAGATCGTCCTGCAGCCTCGCGAGGGTCCAGCGCACAGCGGCGATCAGGTCCGGATCGTCGTCGGGCTCAGAAAAGACACAGGGGAAGGTGGCCCACGCGCCACGCGGGACCTGCGACGCGGCCCACGTCGTCCACTCGATGCGTCCCCGCGGGCTGCTCCTGGTCTCGCGGCGTTCGACGAATCCGCGCCGCTTGTGGCGGAGCAGCGCCGCGATCCGCTCGATGACCGGCCCCGCGAGCAGCCACGGCGGCACCTCGCGCGCGGACCCAGGCACGAGCGGAGCGCCGCCGAGGGCGGGCTCGACGGAAAAGCCGACCGCACCAAAGACCGCTCCCAGCGCGGCCCAGCGGAAGCGCGGCTCGATCAGGAGGCCCGCGGCCACGCGGCGGGTCGACGGGTTGAGCAGCGGGACCGCGCCGATGCGCGGCCCGGGTTTGATCAGGACACGGAGCGTGGGGTCGGCCTTCACTTCATATTTGAGCTCGAGGCGCTGGAGACACGCCCTGTTTGCCGTGATGAAAGGCTCGACCCACCGGTCGCCGGCAGCGCCGATGTCGTCGGGCCGCACGGACACGGGCTCGCCGTGATCGCGGCCCTTGAGCAGCGGGCGCGAGGACGGCGCGGCTGCCATGAGGGCGGCCCGCGCCCTGCCCTTCTCTGTCCTGCCCCTGGCTTTGGCCATCAGGTCTCCAGCAGCCCCGCGTCGATCCGAGGCACTACTCCAGATCCTCGACGTCGGCCTTGTCCCTGGCGCGAGGGATGGCCTTTTTGTTCCTGATCAGGTCCGCACGGCCGATGAAAGGCACGCTCACCTTTCCGTATGTTCCCCGAACGACGTTTGCCTTGGCCTCGTCATAGCCGACGCCGTCGATCTCGTTGACCAGGTCGACTCGTGTGGGGACGACCCCGAATGCAAGAACGCTCCCTCTTGAGAGAAACGCACTCGCGGGGAGGTCCGTCTCGTCAAAGCCGAAGCTCACAAGCGCCTTGCGGAGGCGATCGACGTTCTCCTCGGTCGCGCGAAAGAACAGCTCGATGTCGTCGAAAAGCGGGATGACCATGGAAGGCGACGGCGTAGCGCCGACGATCATGGAGTCAACGCCGTTCTCTTCGAGCAATCGCAACAACTCTTCGAAGTCGGGATGGGTATTCATAGAGGAACTTCCCTGCCTCGATCCTGAGCGCCTCGACAGCGTCCAGACGCTCCTCCGGGGTGCGACTGCGCCAGTAGGCGCGATCCTGCCGGCTCTGCTCCTCGTGGGTCGTGACCTTCAACTCCATGGGCGTCTCACCTGCCCGACCAGCCTATCATGCCCGGGTGGCGCAGGCCAGTTGCCCCGGGGGGCGTGCGCTGGTCGACATGCGCTGGTCGACAGCGAGACCCGCGGCCGCCGCCCGGGTATAATGGCCGGGCCTCGGAGGACCTCGGAAGACCTCGGGAGACCGACATGGACGACACCTGGCTCACACACGTCCTCGCCGACAACCCGGCGGTCCGGGTGCTCGCGGCTCGGCATGCCTCGCTCATTCTGGGGTTCCTGCACGCAGCGTTCAAGACGAAGCAGATCATCGTGGTGTCGCACCAGGACCTGGTGCTCCAGCTCGCGTCCTCTCTCGAAGCCAGGGGACACGACGAGAGCGTCGACGGCGACGTCGTGGACAGGGCCGCGCAGCTCATCGACGCGTGGTGCGGAGAGCAGTCCCGCTACCTGCGCAAGTACACCGACGACGACGGCGTGGTGCAGCACGAGCTGACCCCGGCCATGGAGCTCGCGCTGCGCTGGCTCGACGACCTGCAGCCCAGGGAGTTCGTGGGGACCGAGAGCCGCTTTCAGGACCTCCTGCGCCGCATCGCCGACCTCGCGGAGAAAAGCAGCGGCGACCCCGGCAAGAGGATCGCGGACCTCGAGCAGCGGCGGGCGGAGATCGACGCCGAGATCGAGGCGATCCGTACGACGGGACAGGCCCGGACGTTCTCGTCGGTGCAGATCCGCGAGCGCCTGCAGGAGATCAGCCGCGATGCGCGGGCCCTGCTCGGCGATTTTCGCCAGGTCGAGGAGAACTTTCGCGACCTCGTGCGCGAGATCCACCGGGAGCAGAGCGAAGGGCAGACGGACCGCGGCGGCATCCTCGGCCACACCCTTGACATGGTCGAAGCCCTGCACAAGGCGCCGCAGGGCCAGAGCTTTGACGCGTTCTGGCGCTTCCTCGTCGCCGACTCCGGCCGCGACGAGATCGACGCCCTCGTCGACCAGGTCTATCGCGTGGCCGGCGAGCACAGCGTCGAGGGACCTGACGCGCTCCTTCGGCGCCTCAAGCACCACCTCCACCAGGCCGGCCGCAAGGTCGTGGACAGCAACCGGATCCTCGCCGAAAAGCTGAGCCGCGTGCTCGCCGAGCGAGTCGTCAGGGAGCAGCGGAGGACGCGCGAGCTGATCGCGGACATCAAGCGGCTCGCCCTCGCCGCGGTGGACGCGCCGCCGCGGGAAGAGGCCTTTCTCGCGGTGCAGGGCAGCGCTTCGCTGGGGACCGTGATGGCACGTCCCCTCTCGCTGCCGCAAAAGGAGACCGTCTTTGTCCGCGCCGACGAGGCGGAGCAGGAGATGAGCACGGCCGCCTTTGGGGCGCTGTTCTCGCAGCTGGCGGTGGACGAGCGGCGGCTGCGCGGGCAGATACAGGAGATGCTCCAGGGACGCAGCCAGGTCTCGCTTCCGGAGGTCCTGGAGCGCTTTCCCGCGCGCGAGGGCCTCGCGGAGATCGTGACCTACGTGGCGCTCGCCTCGATCGTGAGCGACAGCGGCCGGGACGAGGTCACGTTCGAGAGGGATGATGGGATCGTCAGGCTGCGCATCCCGAGGGTGATCTACGCGCTATGAACGACGGAGACTATCGCGAGCTGGCGCCCGCCGTGGTGCGGCTGCTCCAGGGGCCGGTCTACGACGAGGACCCGGTGTGGAAACTGCTGGTGGCCAACGCCGCCGGGGTGCAGCGTTACCTCGCCGAGATCGGCGTGGAGCTGGTACTCGATGAGGCCGAAGGCTTTGCCTACCTGCGGGAAAGCGACGGCGAGGGTGAGGAGGGCCGCCCGCGCCTGCTTCGCCGGATGCCCCTTTCTTTCGAGGTATCGCTGCTCCTCGTGATCCTGCGGGAGGAGCTGGACCGCTTTGACGCCACCAGCGCCGACGCCCGCAGGCTCTACCTCTCCGCGCGCGATCTGCGGGAACGGATCTCGCTCTACTTTAAGGAAAAGACGGACCAGACGCGGCTGATGCGCGAGCTCGACCGCTACATCCGCCAGGTGGTGGAGCTGGGCTTTCTGCGGGAGGCGGGCTCAGGCGGGGCCGGTGGGGACGTGCTGTACGAGGTCAGGCGCATCGTCAAGGCCAAGGTCAACAACGATCTGCTCGAGGAGTTCAAGCGGGCGATGGAGGCGCACCTGGCATGAGCGAGGCCTCCCTGTTCGCCGAGGACGACGGCCGTGGCGAAGGCTACCGCCTCCAGAGCTTTGAGCTGCTCAACTGGGGCAGCTTTGACGGCAGCATCTACCGCCTCGAGCCGGGCTGCGACTCGAGCCTGCTCACGGGGGCCAACGGCTCGGGAAAGACGACGCTCGTCGACGCCCTGGTCACGCTCCTGGTCCCGCCCGCCCGCCGTCACTACAACCAGTCCTCCGGCGCCGAGCTCAAGCGCGAGCGCACCGAGCTCACGTACGTGCTGGGGGCCTACGGGAACCTCCAGGATACCGAGGGGCAGCGGCAGAGCGCCCAGTACCTGCGCGAGCGCGACACGTACTCGGTGCTCGCGGGGGTGTTCCGCAACGCCGCCCTCGGGACTGCGCTCACGCTCGCGCAGGTGCGCTGGCTCACCGGCGGCAACCTTCAACGTGTATACCTCCTGGTCCCGGCCGAGATTTCGATCGGCGACCTGGAGCCCTTTGACAAAGCGGGCGACTGGAAGCGCCGCATCAAAGACGCCCTCAAGGGGCGGGTCTACGACAGCTTTGAGCAGTACAGCCAGGCGTTCGGCCGCGAGTTCGGTTTCCGGTCCGAGAAGGCCCTGTCGCTGTTCTCGCAGACCGTCGGCGTCAAGGTGCTGGGAGATCTCAACGAGTTCATCCGGACCCACATGCTCGAGGAGCAGGGGTTCCAGGAGCGATTCGCGGCCCTGGACAAGAGCTACGACGACCTGCTGTCGAGCCACCTCGAGATCGAAAAGGCAAGGGAGCAGCTCGCCCTGCTCGCCCCGGTCCTCGAGCATGGTGCGTCCTTTCGGGCGGCCAAGGCGGAGCACAAGCGCCTCGCCGAGCTGATCGAGGCCCACCCCGCCCTCTTTGCGAGGGAAGCCCTGCGCTTTTTGACCGGACGCCTCGAGCGCCTGGCGGAGGAGCAAGCTGCCAACGGGCTGGCGCTCGGTCGAGCGGACGAGGCCATCGCGGGGTTGACCGAGGAACGCGACACGCTCAACAGGGACCGAGCGGCCGACAGCACCGCCATGCGCCTGCAGCAGATCGAGCAGGAGATCCGCCACCTCGAGGAGCGGCGCGACGAACGCCGCGCGGCCCGCGCCCGCTACGACGAGCTCGCATCGGAGGTCGGGCTGCCCGTGACGTCGCAGGACGACTTTCGCGCCAATCGCACCCGTCTCGCCGCAGCGCACGCCGAGGGCGTTGCCGGCTCCGCCGAGGCGAGGCAGCGTCTGGTGTCTCTCAGCGGCGAGCTGAACACGCTGCGCTCGGCGCACGATGAGGTGGCGGAGGAGGTCCGTTCGCTCAGTTCCCGCACGAGCAACATCCCCCGGCGCAACCTCGACCTGCGCACCCTCGTAGGCCGCGGGACGGGGATCGCGGAGTCGGAGATCCCGTTTGCCGGCGAGCTGATCCGCGTGCGGCGCGAGGAGTCGGCGTGGGAGCCGGCTCTCGAAAAGCTCCTGAGGTCCTTTGCGCTGTGCGTCCTGGTCCCGCAGCACCACTACCGCAGGATCAACGGGTTCGTGCGGGACCACGACCTGCGGGGCAGGCTCGTCTACTTCCAGGTGGCCGCCCGGATCGCGAAGCTCCCGGAGCGGCCCGCTCGACGCGGAGAGCGCCATCACCAAGCTCGAGGTCAAGCCGGACACGCCCTTCAAGGACTGGATCGAAGACCACCTGCGGGCGTCGTTCGACTACCGGTGCACGGACGACCTGGAGACCTTTGCCCGGCTCGCGCGCGGCATCACGAGCAGCGGCCTCATCAAGAGCGAGACCCGCCACGAAAAGGACGACCGGCCGCCGCGGCCCGGAGGCGCCGACAACGTCCTCGGGTGGGACAACCGCGAAAAGCTGCGCACCCTCACGGCCCAGGCGCGGGACCTGGAGAGCGCAGGTCGCGGCGGCGCGCGAACGGCTTGCCGCGGCTGAAAGTGAGCTCGAGGAGGCGCAGGCCCGCCAGAGCGCCATCGAGCGGCTGCTCGAGTACCGCGAATACGAGCCGCTCGACTGGAAAGAGTGCGTCGTGCGCATCGAGGAGCTGGCATCCGAGCACCGCTCCCTCGTCGGCGCCTCCGCCAAGCTCAAGGAGCTCGACCAGGGTATCGCGCGGGTCGACGCCCGTCTCAAGGCGGAACGGGACCGGCGCGACGGCCTCGTGGCGCAGGCGCGCTCCCTCGCCGAGGCCGACGCGCGGGACCGCGCCCTGCTCGCCGACCGCGAAACCCTTCTCCTGGCCTATGACCACGTCGACCTCGACGCCTTTGTCGCCGCCCTGGCGCCCTACCTCGCGCGGCCCTTTCCGCTCCCGGAGTGGGAGCTGATCGAAGCGCAGCGCGAGAGCAGCCGCGATGCGATCGCGCGCGACCAGGAGGCGGCCCGCCGCGCCGAGGCCGACGCGCACCGCGGCCTCGAGCTCGCGATGGCGCGGTACTGCACCCCGCCGGCAGCGATCGCCACGAAGTACCCGGGGTGGTCGGCGGACGTGATCGACCTCAGGGCCGACGCGGCCTACCTCGAGGAGTTCGAGCGGGTCCACGAGCGCATCAGCAAGGAGGACCTGCCGAAGTACCAGCAGCGGTTCCGCCAGTACCTCAACGACCGCATGCTCGAGGAGCTCGTCGATTTCAGCCAGAGCCTGGACACCGCCCGCCGCGAGATCGAAGAAGGGGTCGCGGAGCTCAACGAGAGCCTCGGCCAGATCCTCTACAACCGCAACCCGCCCACGTACATCGAGATCCAGGCGCGCGCCACGACGGACGTCCAGGTGCGCGAGTTCCGGGAAAAGCTGCGGGGTGCCATCGGCGACGCCGCCCTCATCGCCCAGGGCGACGAGGCGGAGTTGGAGCACGCGTTCGGCCGCACGCGCGACCTGGTCCTCGCGCTGCGGGGCGACGATGCGTGGCGGCGCAAGGTGCTGGACGTGCGCAACTGGCTGCAGTTCTCGGCGATGGAGAGACACAAGGCCGACGGCAGCCAAAAGCAATACTACCAGGACTCCCGCAGCCTCTCCGGCGGCGAAAAGGCCAAGCTCGCCTACACGATCCTCGCCTCGGCGATCGCGTTCCAGTTCGGGATCCGCGCGGCGGACACGCGGGCGCGCTCGTTTCGATTCGTCATCGTCGACGAGGCGTTCAGCAAGGTCGATCCCGCCAACGCCGCCTATGCCATGGAGTTGTTCCGCACCTTGGAGCTCCAGCTCATGGTTGTTACGCCGCTGGACAAGATCAACGTCGTCGAGGACTACGTGTCCGCGGTTCATTTCGTGGAGAACCGCGACCAGCGCCGCTCGTCGGTCTACAACATGACGCTGGAGCGCTACCTCGAGAGCAAAGAAGAGTATCGCAAGGCCGGCCGCGGCGTCGCGGAGCCCCTGTCGTGATCGATCCCGACGGGATCAGAGCCAAGGCCCTGCGCAGGTACGGGGAGGTCCTGCGGGAGGCCCTCGACGAGGCGTCGGGCGCAACCGCGGGCGACCCGCTGTTTCCGATGACTGTCCGCGCCGACCGTGGGAAGAGCACGGAGGCCGTGACCGGCCGTCGGGACGTGGAGGCCCTGCACGCAGCGTCCAAGAACGCCACGGGCCGCGGCTATACCCTCACCTACCGGCAGGTCAACACGCTCGCACTCGGCCGGCAGACGGTCATCGAGCGGATCGCCTTTGAAAGCCGCGAGGACTACCTGGACTTTCTGGGAAAGCGCCGCGAGCTCGAGCGCTTTGTGTCCGAGGCGCGGCTGGTGCTGGAACGGCTGCCTCGGCTTGCGACCTGGGTCCTGGACAAGCCGCTGCGCTTTGTCGAGCACCTGGGCGAATGGCCGGATCTGGTGCTCGTGTGCGGATACTTTGCCGCCCATCCCCGCCCGGACCTGTACGTGCGCGAGCTGCCGGTTCCCGTTCACACCAAGTTCATCGAGGAGCACCGCAGGATCCTCGGGGACGTCCTGGACCTGCTGCTGCCGGCGACGGCGATCGACCCCGCGGCGACGACCTTTGAGCAGCGCTTTGGCCTCAAGACCCCGGAGCCGACGATCCGGGTCCGCTTTCTCGACCCGGCGCTCGCCCCCGGCCCGTTGGACGACCTGGCCGCTCCCGCGTCCCGGCTCGCGCGCCTCGACGTTCGCTGCCGCACCGCCTTTGTCGTCGAGAACCTGATGCCGTTCCTGGCGTTTCCCGCGGTCGAGGGCGCGGTCTGCATCTGGGGCAGCGGCTTTCAGGCCGCGGTGCTCGGCTCGCTGCCGTGGCTGCGATCCTGCCGCGTCGTGTACTGGGGAGACATGGATCGCACGGGCTTGAGGATCCTCGCCGCCGTGCGCGCCGCCCTCGGCCGGGCAGAGCCGCTGCTCATGGACGCGGCCACGTGGGAGCGCTACAAGTCGATGGCGGTCGAAGACACCGCCGCCGGGCGCGACGGGCCGCTCGAGGGTCTCGCGGAGAGCGAGCTCGCTCTCGCGGCCCTATTGGGCCGTGAGGCGAAAACGGCGCGCCTGGAGCAGGAGCGTATCCCGCAGGCCGACCTGGTAGCGCGCCTGCTCGAGATGGGCTTTCGATTGGCAGGCGGTGTTCAGATCGGCCAGGGACAAACGCCGGGCTGACACGGCGCCGACGAGGCGCGGATTCGTCGCGCCGAAAAAGGGCCCGACGGCGCCGCGGTCCAGGCAGGCGGCGCGGCCGGGCTCCGAGGGTCGTGTCCGCCGCGGTGCCGACGCTCGAGCCGGTCGCCAACGAGCGTTGCTCAACTCCCCTGACCTCGCCAGGTGCAACCTCCGGCTGTATAATGGTCGCGTGAGCCCCACGATCTTTCGGGAAGGTCGCTACAGGTTCTTCTTCTTCTCGCGCGAAGAGACGCGACTGCATGTCCACGTCATCTGTCCCGACGGCGAGGCGAAGTTCTGGATCGAACCTGTAGTCGAGCTGTGCTCATCCAAAGGACTGAGTGAGCAGTCGACCCGGGAGGCCCAGGAAATCGTTCGGAGACGAAGGCAGGAGATCATCGATGCCTGGAACCGTCACTTCGAAGGTTGAAGTCGTCCAGGTCACCCCGTTCGGCCTGTGGCTGGCATGGGGGACCGAGGAGCTCTTTCTCGACCACGACTTGTTCCCGTGGTTCCGGCGGGCCGCGGTGGACCGGATCTTCAACGTAGTCGAACAAGGCGAAGGTCACTTCTATTGGCCCGACCTTGATGTCGACCTGGACGTCGACTGCATCCGGCATCCCGACAGGTACCCGCTCGTCGCGCGAAGCGACCGGGAGTAGCGGCTGGAAGCGGGCAAGGTGGAGATCACGCCGATGAGGTACAAGATCGCGCTGCAACAGAACGACGAAGGCTTCAGCGTCAGTGTCCCCGGACTACCCGGCTGTTGGTCACAGGGGGCGACGGAGCACGAAGCGGTCGAGAACATAAAGGACGCGATCCGGGAGTATCTCGCCGCGAGAGATCAGTTGCTCGAAGGAGCCGTGATTCGCGAGGTCGAGGTCCCGGCGTAGTCTCGTGCCCAAGATTCCGGGCATCAACCACCTGGATGCGGTGCGCGCGCTCCAGAGAGCTGGATTTCGCGTCGTTCGCGAGAGCAAGCATATCGTGATGACCGACGGCAGCCGCATCTTGACCATCCCCCGACCCAATCCCGTGAACGCCTTTACAATGGGCGGTGCGGCCCGTGCCCTGCCCGTCAGAGCTCGAGCAGCCGGGTGTCGAACCGGTCGGACTGTCAGTTGACTTCCGCACCGGGCGGCGTTATCATGATGGCCTCGGATTAATCATGGTGCGGACACAGATCCAACTCACCGAGAAGCAATCGCAAAGGCTAAAGGCCCTTGCGGCTCGCACGGGTTCTTCCGTCGCCGAGTTGATCCGCCAGGGGATCGACACCGTCTTGGAACGGGACACGACCGCGCAGCCCGAGGATCTTCGCCGGCGGGCCATCGAGGCCGCAGGACGCTTCCGATCGTCCCGCAGCGATGTTTCCCGGCGCCACGACGACTACCTGGGCGAGGCCTTTGGGCGGTGAACGTCTTCGTCGACACCTCGGCCCTCTACGCCGTGATCGACGCGGCCGATGAGCATCACGAAGCCGCGAGAGCCGAGTGGACCGAGATGCTGCGAGGAGAGCACTCGCTTTACACGAGCAGCTACGTTCTCGTCGAGACGGTTGCGCTCATGCAGGCGCGCATCGGGATCGACGCGGTGCGTGTCTTGACATCCGACATCCTGCCGGTCCTCGACGTGTCCTGGGTCGATGAGGGGACCCACAGGTCCGCCCATCATGCGCTGCTCGTCGCGGGGCGGCGGGAGCTGAGCCTGGTCGATTGCGTGAGTTTCGAGACGATGCGCCGGCTCCACCTGAACACCGCCTTCTGCTTCGATGCTCACTTCGCCGAGCAGGGCCTGCGGGTGCTCCCCGAGCTGAGATAGGATCGGCTGGGCGAGGCCTCCGCGCGGTGGACGCCCTCGAGCTCGATCTCCTGTACCCCAAGGTCAACACAGAACCACTGAATCGCACGATGCGCAGCCGCAGCTCGCGGAGTCGAGGTGCCCGCGCCTTATGCGGGATTGCCAGCCATACCTCGGCAGGGGTCTGGGTTCCTATCCCGTGCACACGCAGATGACGCTGCGGCACGCGTGCGCAGGCCATGGCGAGCGAGCAACTCTCGGTGGGCTCGGCGGCGGCGATGCGGTAGAGGCCGCGCCCGACACGCTCGACTTCGGGCTCTGGAAAATTGAAGAAGGCCCGGTCGGCCGAAATCGACGCTTCCGGCCAAGCCCGACCGCACCCTGCTCCAGAAATGTCCGCGGCGTTTCTGAAAAAACGTTTCCGAGGAAACAGGTCCGTCGAAGCGCTACACGCTTCCGCCCCTGGCTCGGCGGCCCGCGCACCCGCCGTCAGCGTCTCCAGCAGCCGCGCGTCGATCCGATCGGCGAGCCCGGCTATGGCCTCCGTGGCCGCGCCGCACAGCTTTTCGTCGAGGTAGTGCCGCAGCAGCGGCACGAGCTCAAAGCGCATGCGGCGCGCCACGCGGCCGCCCCGGCCGCCGGCGTCGAGATCGGGACGCGGGTCCAGAAAGTACGCGTGGCCGGGGACCAGTCGCAAGGTGTCGTCGTCGGCAAACTCCACGAACGTGTGGACGGTGTCCTCAAAGAGCTGCGTGGCGAGGTCCACGCCTTCGGCCTCGACCGCCCGCAGGTCCGGCCACACCTCGATAAACGCGAAGCGGCGACGGATGGCCAGGTCCATTCGCGCGATGGTCCGGTCGGCCGTGTTCCTGGTCCCGACAACGAGAAGGTGGGGCGACAGCGTGAGATCCGGCTCGAACCCCTGCGGCGTGTGCGGAAGGCGGACGCTGCGCGCTGTTTCGCCGACTTCAAAGAGGGCCACGGCTTCGCCCAGCACCCGCGCAAGGTCCGCGCGATTGATCTCGTCGATGACGAGCACGTGCTCGCGGTCCCTGGCCGCGGCGTTGGCCACGAGCAGATCGCCGGGGCGCACGTCGAAGGCGAGCCCCTGCCCCGTGGGACGCGGAAAGAGGCCGACCACGAAATCCTCGTAGGTGCGCGCCGCGTGGAACTGCACGCGCGTGGACGATCCGATCGCCCGGGCGAGCGCAAAGGCGAGCCGGGTCTTGCCGGTGCCCGGCGGCCCTTCGAGGATGACAAAGCGCCGTTCCCTCAGGATCGCAAGCACTTGCTCGGCATCGACGGCGGGAAAGACCGCTCCGGCGATGCTCCCGAGCCGGTCTGCCCATCGCTCCTTGGCGGCGCCCGTGAGCGGCGTGCCGTGCTCGTGGAAGAACAGGTCGAGCAGGTCCTCCACGACCGGGCGGTCGGCGTCGCCGCGCACGGCCGCCGCGGCGTAGATGACCCGCGCGTAGGCCTTGAGCGCGGCCGCGATGTCAGGCCACTGCTGCGAGGTCGCGCCGGGGACTTCGGTCGTGATGTCCAGGAGATCTGGCTTGACCCAGAGCCTGCCCTTGTGCAGGCGAGACAACGCGCGCAAGCGCCGCGCGTGTCCGGGTCGGCCGAGGATCGAGCTGTCGGCTCCAAAGCCGTCGGTGCCCACCACCAGGACGGCAACGCTCCCCTCCTCGCCAGGGAACCACACGAACGAGGTGCCCTGATAAGGGCCCGAGGTGGGGTTTTCGGCGGTGATCCACCCGGCGTACGAGGCTGCGTCGTCCTTTTTCTGAAGGTTGACCCTCACCTGGAAACGGTCTTTGTGGTGAGCGCCCTTGTGATACCGCTCGTCGTAGACCCGCGAGAGCAGATCGCGCACGGCGTCCGCGTCGCCCATGTGGCTCCAGCCCCGCCCCCGGCTCATGCCCTGAACCAGCTCGTCGAGTGCCTGCATGCCTCTTCTCCAGTCGCTCGCCGCGCCGGGGCGGCCGGGCAGCAAACATTGTGCGCGGATGGTGACGTTCCGCAACCGGGCGCGCAGTGCGCTTGGCCAACTGGCGCGCCGGCTGCTCCGCCATAGGGCGCGCACGACGCCCGTTTCGGGCTCGACCCAAATCCCGTAGTCGACCTAGTCGTCGCTGCGCCGGTCGTCGACCACCCAGCGGCCGGCGGCGTCAAAGGGCCGCGGCGGCTCGGACCACTCCCTATGGGCGCCCAGATCCCGGGTCAGGCTGCTGCGGCTGGCTGCATTCCGAGCGGTCCGATGTTGTCGAGAACCCTCTTGTCGAGCGAAAGCACACGCACGTCCTCGACTGCCCTGAGGAACTCCAGGGCCGTCGCCAGATGTATTGCGTCCAGAGTCCGAATCGGCTCGACGGGGAACGGCGCGGCGGCGCGCGCCCGCACTTCGGGACCTGCTTCCATCAGGATCCAAGTCCGCGAGACGGTCTCGAAGATGCCATCAAGGTGAGCGGCCGCCGCCTCGCTGATTGCTCCGGCTGCGCGGGCCCTGGCCAGGCTCCTGCGCACCTCGACTCCGGTGAGCACCGAAGTCAGCACGCTCTCGGCATCGTTGATGATTGACAGGACAGTTGTCGCCCTGCTCTCCCCGAGGAGCCACGCAAGGACCGCCGAAGTCTCGACGTACACCGACCTCATGAGCCCCGTTCCTTGTCGAGAAGCGCCTGCGATGTGCCGTCAGGCAAGTGGAGGGGCGTGAGCCCCGCTTGCTTCCTTGCCGAGAGAGGACCGCGCACCTTGCCCTCGCCAATCCAGGCTTGGAGCAGGCTGTTGTCTGTCAGCGGTGTGCTGCCCATCGACGGCTCTCTGATCTCGGCGATGGCCGTCCCTCGGTCGGTCACCAAGATGGTTGTGCCCAGCCGGACCTCCCGCAGGTACTCGCTAAGCCGATTCTTGAGCTCCCGTATCCCGACCGTCTTGAGCGTCGGCATTTGTCCCAATGTAGCTTCTTGTGGCTACATTGTCAACACCCCCTCTTTGACCTGGCCTGGTATCTCGCCGACCGCTCGTGACCGGGGCCCAACATCACGCTCTTGCGCAACGCTCTTGCGCAGACTGGCTGGAGCGGCCCCGCGGTGGATGCGCAATTGTGGCGCGCCATCGTCGCGGAGAGACTGACCCGCCTGGACTGGCCTGCGGCAGTGGCCGACGTGAGGCCTTTCTGGAATCGCCCGGCGCGGCCGCTGCCCTGAACCGAGAGAGCCTGCTCGCCCTGCTGCGGCAGCAATAGCACGACGGGATGCTTTTGCCGAATCAGTGGGAGCGGCCTGCTGCCACACTCAGCCACGGCCAACACGCGCGTCATCGCCAGCTCCCTGCGTGAGCGGGCGGAGGGGCGGCCGGGCGAGAGCCCGGCCGGTCCGAAGGCGCGGCGCGCGGCGGGGCTCGATGCTCGCCAGCGCCGCCCGCCGAGGACCGAACCCCCGCAGCACGCGACCCCGAGCCGCAGCGATCGTCGCCCTCGGGGGCACGCCCAGAGCGCGCCCTTGCCCCACCAGCGCCCCCCCGCTACCCTATCCCCATGAAAGCTATCGTCTGCCCCCGCTACGGATCGCCCGACGTGCTCGAGTTGCGGGACGTGCCCAAGCCGGTGCCGGCCGCCAACCAGGTGCTCGTGCGCATCGCCGCGGCCGGCCTCAACGCCGCGGACTGGCGCATGGTGAGGGCCGACCCGTTTCTCGTGCGGCTGAATATGGGCCTCGCCCGCCCGCGCATCAAGGGGCCGGGCAGCGACATGGCGGGCACCGTCGAGGCCATGGGCCCCGGCGTGTCGCGCTTCAAGCCCGGCGACGAGGTGATCGCCGACCTGTTCCCGGCCGGGTTCGGCGGCTGCGCCGAGTACACCTGCGTGCCCCACGGCCTGCTCGCGCTCAAGCCGAAATCCATGAGCTTTGAGGAAGCGGCAACCCTTCCGCTGGCGGGCGGCACGGCGGTGAGGGCGCTGCGGGACATGGGCCGCGTCGGCCCGGGTGCCAGGGTGGTGATCGCCGGCGCGTCGGGAGGCGTCGGGATCTTTGCCGTGCAGATCGCCAAGGCCCTGGGCGCCGAGGTCACTGCGGTCTGCAGTGCCGGCAAGGCCGAGCAGGCCCGCGCGCTGGGCGCCGACTTTGTCGTCGACTACGGCAGGGAGGACTTCACCCGCAGCGGGCAGCGCTACGACGTGATCATCGCGGTCAACGGCTACATCCCGATCCGGCGCTACAGGGACGCGCTGCGTCCCGGGCGGGCGATACCTGATGGTCGGCGGCAAGAACAGGCAGCTGGCCGAGGCGTTGCTGCTCGGCCCGTTCCTGGGCTCGCAGGGCAAGACACTCGCAGTCGTCAACGCGAAGCCCGAGACGGAGAGGATCGAATTCCTCACGCGCCTCGTCGACGAGGGCAAGGTGAAGGCGGTCATCGACCGCGTCTATCCGCTGGCGGAGACCGCGCAGGCGCTGCGGGAGCTCGAGCAGGGGCACGCCAAGGGCAAGATCGTCATCCGCGTGGCTGGGTGAGCGCCAAGGAGGACCCCATGGATCACAAGACGTTGATCGACGCCCTCGAGCTCGGCCCGCGCCTGCTGGCGGAGCTCGTGTCGGCGATACCGGAGCCGGCGCTCAACAGGAAGCGGGGCGAAGGCTACTGGACCATCTTTGAGCACCTGCTTCACCTGGTGGAGACGCAGGAGGTGCTGATGGCCCGCCTCGAGATGTTCCGCGACCAGCCCAACCCCGTGATCACGCCCTATACGCCGACCAGGGTCGCGGGCAAGGGCACGCCCACGGCGGCCGGGCTGGTTGAGGCCTTTGCGCGCTGGCGCGAAAAGCAGGTGCGCCTCATCCGCGGCGTGTCCGATGATGTCTGGCGCAGGACCGCGGTGCATCCGGAATACGAGAGCTACGGCTTTGAGCTTCTTGTGCGGCACATCGCGCTGCACGACGGCTTTCACCTCGCGCGGATCGAGGACCTCTGGCTTCTCAAGGACGGGAGCCTCACCCCCATGACGTAGCGGCGGCCCGGGCGGTGCCCGGCTGGCGGCGAGCTGCAACCTGCCGCGGGCCGCCAACTCTGAGCAAGTGAGGCAGCACACCGAGCCGTGCCGCCTCAACGAGCGGGGCGCGACATCTCCGCCCGCAACTATCAACCCTCCTACGCGAAGACCAGCCGTCCCCTGGGCTCGGGAATAGGGCGTCCCAACTCCTTGGCAGTCTCGATCCACTCCGCGATGATGGTCTCCGCGTTCCGCAGAGCCTCCTGGTAAGTGGACCCGTCAGCAGCGCATCCGGGAAGCTCCGGCACTTCCGCGATGAACGCCTCGTCCTCGCTGTTCCAGTAGATGATGATCTCGTAGCGCACCACGTTGCCAAGTTACCCTCATCGCGACACGCTGTCCACAGCAGCTCGGCACCTCACGCCCGCTGCACGGTTCGTCATCGATCTCTGGATGCCGGAGTTGCACGATGATGATCACAAGCTGCGGCAGGCCGGGGGAAAAGGCGGCAGGGACAAGTAGCCCAGCCGCTCAGAGCTACGTGATGCTTCTGAAGGGCCGCTTCAGGACCCAACGAGATCGGCGACAAGTGGGCGGAGTTGGCTGATCACTTCCCCGCAGGGCGGAAGGTCAGGCACCAGCGGCCCGAGCCACTGCTCCCAGGTCGTTTGGACGGCCGAAAGCATCGCCTCCGAGAAGAAGTCTTCGGTGCCCGCGAAGGCCACACTCTTCACGGCGCACTTCGCACGGAGGAAAGAGCGGAAGTCGGAGACCTCCATTCGGTTGCGATAGCCGGTGAGGATCCGCCAGAGGTCATAGTAGTCGCGGGCGCGAGAACGAGCCCAGCCCCGGCGCTCCAGTGACTGCAGGTGTTGGAGGATGGCGCGCAGCTTCTCCGCGACGATCTCCTCCAGGGAATAAACCGTCAACTCAGTCTCCATTGGCTCACCGTAGTCGTGAAACAGCGGGCGTCGTACAGTCGGTCTGAGCACCTTCTCATCTGTCGACACCTCGACCATGACCCTGACTTGCAGCCCTCGGTGCCAGGGCAATCGCGCGCGAATGTCGAACGCCTCCTGATCGGCGGGATGCGGATCGCGTTCGACGTGGCGCGTCGACACGATCTCCACAGGTGCATAGGGATCGAGGAGGTTCGCCGCTACCGCACACGCATCGCGGATCGCGCGCTCCATGGACTCTCCTGCGGGGATCGAACCGATTGCGGTGAAGTCCAGGTCTTCAGAGAACCGGTAGTTGCCGAAGTAACACTTTCTCAGTGCAGTCCCACCCTTGAATGCAAGTGCGTCGCGAAAGCCAGGAACACGACCGATGCCGGCCAGAATCCAGGACAGAAGGTAGTCTCGTTCGAGCACCTCCCAGGGAAGGCCAAGCCGCTTGCGAGCTTCTTCCATGCGCGTGCGCAGCGGCTTCATGGCAGCGTGTTTCCCGCGAGGTTCAATTGGACCATCCAGCGACGGTCGCCGGCACCTCGGCGCGGTCCGCTCGGATCGAGCACGCGATAGCCCTTGATAGGGACCCGGAGGAGGCGCTCGAGTCTCGTCGGGTCGACCTGTTGCCTCTCCAGGATCCACCCCAACCGCTTTGCCGTGGCAGCGTCGAGCCGCAGAGCGTAGCCGACGATGCGATCCACGTCGATCGTCGGCGCCCGGACCTCGAACGCATGCAGCACCTCTGAAAAGTCGCCGCAGTATTGCGGCATCATGAGCCCATCGAGCAGTGTCCGTTCGGGGTCCGTCACCTTGACCCGCGACTCGCCGATCCAGACGTCGGTCACGCCGAAAAACCGCGCCAGGGTGACTTGAACGAACTGGTAGCGCGCCGAGCCGACGCTGTAACCGGCGTCTGTTCGGGCGTTGCGCGGGCGAGGCACCGCACGCGCTGTCGTAAGGACAAAGACGCGCCGGGGTGTCTGCTCCGTCAAGCCGTGGTAGCTCAGGGCGGACCAGTGACTGATGGCCGCTGGCTCAACAAGCGCCATCGCTATCTCGAACTCATGGAGGGGTGCTGCGCCTGGAACGGCGCCGGACAGGCAATAGAGACCCTTTCTGAGGCGAACGATCCACCCCGAGCGCGCCAGATGGTGAAGTGCCTGGCGAAAATAGCCCGCTGAAACGCCAGCCGCGGGCGCGAGCCTGCGCGCCTGCGCGGAGGTGAACAGCCGCTGCCCGGACTCCGACAGCTTCCTGACCAACTCCATCCCAACAGCGGTATGAGTGACATCCGGCCTTGCCATTGTTCGTCCCTGGCGAACGTCTGCCGTCACGTTTCGATCGCCAGACGATAATGTATTGCAGATGTTAGTCCACGTCAAACAATTACAATATCTGATATGACAATATGGGAAGGCAACCCTGCCGGGTGTGGCAACAGTCTCATATGGACCACGCGCGATCTGGTGCGCGATCCACGCGTGGTCAAGCTTCTCGACAGGTAAGGCAGTACTCCGCGCGGACGCCGCTGCGAGCTCGTTTCGCAAGCAGCCCGCCTATCGGCCAGGCGGACACGGGCTCACCCCTCAATGCGGCGTGCCGACGCATCGATGGTCTCGTTCTTGCTCCCATCCCGCCACCGCGTCAGCAGCCGCAGGGATCTCCTCGAGGTAGAAGGGACAGGTCACGCGACATACTCCGCCTGCGCGAATACCCCGGGGCGGAGTCTCGGATGCAGCGACTCAGTGGTGATCAGGTCGATGCGGCGACCGGGGAACACGTCTTCGAGCAGAATCCGAAGATCCATGTAGTTGTCAAAGGTCTTTTTGCCCGGCAGAAAGTCGACGAGCAGATCGATGTCGCTCTCCTCTTCCGCCGTGCCGGCGAGAAAGGAGCCAAACAGGCGAAGTCGATCAACACCAAGAGAGTGAATCGCCTCGACGTTGAGACGGATCGCACGCACGACGTCATCTCGCGTCATGTGCCTGATGTTAGCGCTTTCGGCGTCGATCGCAAAGGCTGCGGCGCGCGCGGGGTGGGAATTCGTGTTGCGGGGAGCGCTGCAGCCCCCGCAAGACCCGCAAGACCACCACAAACGCGTCCCCTGCCGTCGGCACCCGGGGCGGGCGAAGCACAGTCATGCGATCCGCCTTGACGCTTCCGCGGCAGCGCGGCTGCCATCCTCCTGGACGCGGCGGACCGCTTGCGGGGTGGCGGCCCGCTGTCCATCGGCAGCGAGGGCCTCAAAGCGCCCAGCAAAGACTCCGCGAGCCTGATCGCCCTGTCGGCCCGCGATCGCCACATTTCCGCGGAAGCGGTCGCAACCCCCTCAGGGCAGCGGGCGCCATCCATCGCGCCCGCTCGGCCTCCTGACATCCTTGTTAGTCGCACGCGACCCCGAGCCCGCCCCCCGAGTAAAGGGGGCAAGCGAGGGCCAAGCGCCGCTCCGGGGGCACGCCCCGGCGGAGCATCGGCCCGGGCGGCTACCTGTACCGGCGCTTCTCGTTGAGGCCGGGCTCGCCCGCCGGCCTCCCCGCGCTCGGGGCGCCAACTCATGCCCGGACAAAGGCCGCACCGCTCGCTCGTCGCGTCGTCGTGGCCGGCGGGACCCCGGGTTGTCCTGCGCGCCGCCCTCGTCGTAGACTCGCGCAAGGGCCGCGCGGGTGCCGCACCTCATTCTGGTCAACGAAGCGCTCAAAGAGTACCTCGTCACGGCTGCGCCGGCCGAAAAGCAGAGGCTGCGCGAAAAGCTCTACTTTCTCGCCAACGGCTACTGGGAAGGCGGAGTCCGCGTCAAAAAGCTCCGGGCCCCGGCCCGCCAGGTGGTTTTCGAAGCCCGGCTCGACCGGGGCCGCAGGCTCCTCTTTACCCTGGGCCGCGACCGGGGCGAAAGCGCCGTGCACGTGTGGGGCGTGGTCGCTCACGACGACGTGGGCGCGGCAGCGAGGAGGATCGCGGCTGCGGCGAGCGCCGGGCGCGCGGCGCCCGCGGAGGCGCTTCGGGAGGAAACGCACAAAGCGCGGCCGGCCGGCGAGGTCGCGGCCGAGGCGCAGTCCCCCGAGCTCGAGGTCCTCCCCGCGAACGCACCCTTTCTCAGAGCGGATCCCGAGGAGACCGAAGAGCGCTCCGAGCTGTCCCTCGACGGGATCTCCGAGGACTGGTACACGCAGGAGGCCCTGGCGGAAAAGGCGCGGGCGGACTACGGCCCGCAGAAATGGATGGTCGTGGGCGACGACGAGTGGGAGCGGCTGCTGCGCACGTCAAAGCCCGACGACATCGAGCTGCACCTGCGGCTCACTTCGGCCCAGGAGTCGATCCTCGCCCGCGAGCCGCCGCTCCTGCTCTCGGGAACGGCGGGCAGCGGCAAGACCACGATCAGCGTCTACTACCTGCTGCGGAGCGGTGCGTCCAGGCGAAGGCTCTTTGTCACGTACAGCCCCTGGCTCAAGCGGTACTCGCGCCGGATCTACGACGGGCTGCGCAGCGGCAACGCCTTGGGGCAGGCCAAGGCGGCCGACCGCGCCGCGCCTCCGCCCGGCCCGGACGGCGCCGCCGGCTGCGCCGCGG
Organism: uncultured Spirochaetota bacterium; assembly: GCA_963734495.1. Taxonomy (GTDB): domain Bacteria; phylum Spirochaetota; class Spirochaetia; order SZUA-6; family CAVTHK01; genus CAVTHK01. Next base: position 7,908 of record CAVTHK010000012.1, on the reverse strand, counting down.
ACCACGGTGCCGCCGACTTTCTCACGCTGCGTGAGCTGCTCGACGCGATCCTCGAAGCCGCCGGCTCGCCCGTGGACCCCGCTCGCGAAGTCAGGCTGCCCGAGTTCGACCGCATCTTCCGCAGCCACGCCTCGTATGGCAGGTATGACACCCAGCTCGTCTGGGAAGAGATCCGATCCCTCATCAAGGGCGCGGAAGCCAACCTGAGCCCGCGGCGCCTGCGGGAGCTCGCCGACCTGTGGAGCAGTCGCAGCCTCCTCCCGCGCGATCTGCGTGAGCTCGCCGAGCTTCTCTACGGGCTCAAGGCGCTCGCCCTCGGCGGCAAAGCCGAGGAGCTGGTGACGCGGCGCAGCCGCTTTCGCGCGTACGACGACTTCGTGCTGGCGCTCGGGAGCCAGGAAGGCGGCGAGCGCGCCGACGCGGCCTCGGCCCTCGACCTCGTCGCGGCCCTTGTCGAAAAGCGCGGCCGCGCCTTTGAGCGCCCGCTCCTCGCACTCGCGGATTACGAGGCGCTCGGACGCAGGCGCGCGCCCAACTTTGCCTTTGACCGGCGCGAGATCTACGCGGTCGCCGAGTACTACCAGGGCCGCCTCGATGCCGAAGGGCTCTGGGACGAGATCGACCTGACCCGCCGCGCGATGGCCGCCCTCGCCCGCGCCGGTGACCGCTTCGAGTACGACCTCGTGGTCTGCGACGAGCTGCAGGACTTTGCCGAAGCGCAGATCTCGCTCCTCTTCAGGCTCGCCCGCGACCCGCGCGGCCTCGTGCTCACGGGCGACCCGCGCCAGATCATCAACCCGACCGGCTTTCGCTGGGAAGAGACGCGGCGGCGCTTTTACGAGCGGCGCGCGGCGGTCCCCGACGTGATCCACCTCGATCTCAACTTTCGCTGCGTGGGCAGCATCGTGGCCCTGGGCAACGCGCTGCTCGAGCTCAAGCGCCGCCTCGTCGGGCTCGAGGGGAGCGAGTTTCGCGAAGAGTGGAAATTTGAAGGCAGACCTCCCCTCTTGATCAGCGGCGTCGCGGAGGAGGCCGTCCTCGCGCGGGTCGATCTGAGCGCGCCGGGCCGCATGATCATCGCGCGCACGCCTGCCGAGCAGCGGCGCCTCAAGGAGCGGCTCGGGACGGAGCTGGTCTTTACCGTCACCGAGGCCAAGGGCCTGGAGTTCGACACGGTGCTGCTGTGGAAGCCGTCGGCGGGCGCCGCCGACCTGTGGCGGCGCCTCGCGCGGGGCCAGGGACGGGAGCGCGACCACGCCGCCATGATCCGCCACGAGATCAACGTGCTGTACGTGGGGGTCACGCGGGCCCGCAACAGCCTGCTCGTCTATGACGGCAACGACGCGGACGACACGGGCGACGCGTGCGGGGTCTGGCAGATGCCCGAGCTGCAGGGGCGGCTGTTCGTCTCGCGGGAGCCGGATGCCCTCGAGCAGGCATGGCAGGTCGTCTCGACCCCGCAGGACTGGGCGCGGCAGGGCGACTATCTCTTTGACCACGAGCAGTTCGCGGCTGCGGCCGAGTGTTACCGCCATGCGGGCTCGCGCGAGCGCGAGCAGCTCGCGACGGCCGAGCGCCTGCGGCGCGCGGGGCAGCCCGACGAGGCGGCGCCGCTCTTTGCCGCACTCGGCCGCGATCGCGACGCCGCCGAGTGCTGGCAGGCGGCGCGCGCGTGGGGCGAGGCGCTCGCCCTCTGGCGCCGCCTCGGCGACGACGCGCGCGCGCTCCCCTGCGAAGCGGAGCTCGCCGAGGCGCGCCGAGACTGGCGGCGCGCCGCCGAGCTCTGGCGGCGCTCGGGCGACGGCGACCGCGCGCTCAAGGCGGCGCGGCAGGGCGGGGATCACGCGGCGCTGGCCACCTTCTACTTTGATCAGGGCAAGCTCGAAGAGGCGGCCGCGGAGTGGGACAAGGCGGGCGACGCCGTGCGCGCCGCCGACACCCTGATCCAGCTCGGCAGGCTCGACGAGGCGGCCGGCCGGCTCTTTGACGCCGGCAGGGTAGCCAGGGCGGCCGCGATCTACAGCCGCCTGCGGGATCACAGGCGGCTGCTCGCCTGCTACCAGAGGCTCGGCGACCACCAGGGCGCCGCCGCGCTGGCGGAAAAGCTCCGTGACTGGCCGGCGGCCGAACAGGCGCTGCGCGGGCTCATCGCCGCGGTCCCGCGGGCGGCTGAGCGCATCGCGGAGGACGCGGCGGGTATCCGCGGGGCCAACAAGCTCGCGCGTGCCGCGATCCGCTACGCCGCGCTCGGGCGCGAGCAGGAGGCCGCGCCGCTCTTTGCGCGCGCGGGGCTCCTCGACCGCGCCGTCGCGGCCTACAGCACCGCCGGTCTCGCGGCCGAAGCCGCCGACTGCCTCGCCAGGGCGCGCCGGTTCAAGGACGCCGCCGAAGCGGTCGAAGGCTCGCAGGTGCCCGATCGCCACGTGCGCGCGGCGCAGTACCTGAGCCGGCACGTGATGGAGGCTCGCCGGGGCCAGGAACGAAACGCGCGGGCCCGGGAGGTGGCGGACGAGGGCGAGCGGCTGATGCGGTCGGGCGATTGCCTGCGCGCGCTGGCGCGCTTTCGTTCGCTGACGCTGGCAGAGCGGGCTCTCGAGGCATACGTGTGCCTGCGCTACGACGAGGAGGCCCTGCTCTGGCTCGTCGAGATGGAGCGATTCGATCTCGCCGAGCGCTACCTCGGGCTGCGCGAGGGCTACGCACCGAGCCTCCAGTTCGCCCCCAGGTTCACCGCCGCGCTCGAGGCGCGCAAGTACGCCCTCACCGCGCGCAGGCGCGGCACCGTCGAATCTCTCGGCGCCGCCTTTTTCAAGAGAGTGATCGGCGTCCACGGCGTCCAGGCCTCACGGGACAGCATCGACTCGTGGCTCGGCGGGCTCACTTCGATCGTCTATGGACACACGGACGTGGAGCCCGCGGTCCTTGACCTGGTCTTCGAGGTGCGTCACTACAACAGCCTCGCGAGGCTCCTCCAGAGCTGGACCCTTGTCAGGAGCGCGATGCAGTCGCCGGAGGCCATGGAGGTTCTGCGGCGCATCGACCAGGCGGGGGCCGGCGATCCCGCTCTCGCGGCGTGCGCGCTGCTGGTGCGGGACCGGCGCAGCTTCGACGCGGCCCTGGCGGGGGTCGAGCTGAGCTTGAGGACCTGGCAGCTCTTTGCCCTGAGCCGCCTCCGGTACGCGGAGGCGGTGCAGCTCCTGCACTCCAGCGGACGGACCGGTGACGCCGTGAGCGTGTGCCTCCGCAACGACGACTTCGCGCGCGCCGCACGGCTCGCCGAAGCGGCGCAGGACCTCCCGGGTGCGGCCCGCCACTACCTGCAGGCGAACGAGCCGGAGCGGGCGCTCTCGTGCTACGAGCGTCTCGGCAGCGACCCGGGCCGGGCGCGCGCCCTGGAGAGGATGGGCCGCTTCGAGGAGGCCCTCGCCATCCACGAGGCCCGGCACAATCGCAGGGACTCCGAGCGCGTCCGCCGCAAGATCCGCGACCGCCCGGTGCTGGAGCCGCCGGACAACGGCAGCGCGCCGCAGAGCCCGCCGGCGCAGCGGGAGCTGTTCTGACGGCGGACCGCAAGAGGTTTTCCCGCTGAACGCGGCGGCAGGCCAGCCCGACACAACACGGATGCCGCCTTGGGCGGCGGCATCCGTGTGGAAGCCGGGAGCAATCTATCTCTTGAGGTAACGCTGGAGCCCCGCGTTCTCGATCGCGATGGCCTTTTCGACGCCCAGATCCTTGAGGGTCTGAACGTACTTGCCGAAGTCCGTGTCGACGTTTGCTTTGCCCATGATAAAGGCGAGCGTACGTTCGTCCACGTAGGTCTTGACGTCGGTCATGATCGAGGAGAGCTGCTGGCTCTCAGCGGGAGTCGGCGTGACAGGAGCCGGCCAGACCATTGACGTATCCTCGGTGGACCAGGCCTCGCTGCACTGCTGCTGCATGGGGAGCGAGATCTGTCTCGCCTCGCGCACGCCCGCATCGTTCCAGAAGGCCATGCTCGACGCGCCCATGGCGAACTGGGACAGGGCCACGTTGATGCTCATTTTCGGGTTGCGCAGAGATGGAGTCGACCAGGACCGGTTTGCCGTTTACCATGTTGTACTGCTCGCCCTCACGGCCGTAGTTGAGCAGCAGGATACCTGCAGGCGAGTAGCCGTAATCCAGCCATTTCGCGGCTTCGACTTTGTACTTGGACTTCATGCTGATCACGGTGCCCGAGCCGTTGTACGGGGGAGTGACCTGCTGATTGGCCATGGGCGTATCACCGGCCTTGAGAACGGGGTTCGGAACGCCGACAAACGCATCCGTGTTGCCGAGTCCCTTGGCCCAGGTAAGAAGGTCGCCAAGTCCGATCTTGGCGGCACCGGCCTGATTGCTGGTGACCTTTGCGCTGATCTGCTGTTGCTTCAGCGTGGCAAAATCCGTGTCGATCAGCCCTTCTTTGTACCATGCTGCCATCGTCCGCAGGTAATCCTTGTACTGAGGCTCGTAGGGGCCGTAGTGGGCTTGATTGTCCTTGCCCGCGTAGAAATCCCAGTTGATGCCCCAGGCGGATATCATGTCCTGAACCCCATAGGAGATGTTGTACGCGGCTTCGAGCGGAATCTCGTCCTGCTTGCCGTTGCCATTGGGGTCGCGGTTCTTGAATGCCGTAAGCACATTATGCCAGTCGTCGATCGTCACAGGCGGCTTGAGGCCGAGCTTGGCAAGCCAGTCCTTCCTGAGCACCATGCCGAAGTTGACATAGAGAAGCGGATCTTTCTGGATGATCGGGTAACTATAGAGATTGCCGGAGTCCGTCATTACGGCTTTGCGCACATCCGGATTGTCCTGATAGACCTTTACGAGACTCGGGGAATACTTGTTGATGTAGTCGTTGAGCTTGAGTATCACGCCGTCGGCGACCAGCTTGTCGGGGCCGCCGGGATAGTTCGACCATTTATAATATGCCATGTCCGGCAGATCGTTGGACGAGATCATCAGGTTGAGCTGCTGCAGCTCCTCGCCCTCGGGCGGATTGATCCAGTCGATGTGGATGTTGGTCAGCTTCTCTATGTCCTGGAAGACAATCATGTCATTGAAGCTCTTGTGGGTGGCACCTTCCCTCGCAGGATTCATCGCGGCGAAGTATTTCAAGGTGATCTTGTTCTGCACAATCGGATACGGGGAGCCCCCGGAACCGGCAGTGGTCGCCGCCGCCGTCTCACCACTGGTCGGCTCTTTGCTTCCGCTCGCCGCAGCGGTCGCACAGATCGCCAACGCCATCATCAGAACGATTCCCCCACGCAGCAACGTCTTCATGCAAACCTCCGTGCGACTCGATACTCGACGGACCTGGCCGGACTCCGGCCGGGTCTGCGGTTCCCAATATACGAAAACCGGTGAATCGATGGTGCCCCCTGAGCGCCCGCATACTGCCTGCCTCTTCAGCTCAGCTCACCGCGCATCAGCCCTTGATAGCACCGATCATGACGCCCGTGACGAAGTATTTCTGCAGGAAGGGGTATACGCAGAGGATCGGCACGGTCGCGACAATGATCGTGGCGTATTTGATCGTTACGCTGACGAACTCCTTGTCGTCGGACGAAATCGACGTCGTCATGTTGGAGGTGCTGTTGGCGATCAGAATCTCCCGCAAGATGAGCTGCAGCGGGTACTTTGCCCTCGTGCGCATGTAGAGCATGGCCAGGAACCACGTGTTCCAGTGGTAGACGCTGTAAAAGAGAATCACGACCGCGACGACCGCCATGGAAACCGGGAGGACTATCCGAAAAAGGATCGTGAGCTCTCCGGCGCCCTCCATCCGTGCCGACTCGATGAGGCTTTCCGGGACCGCCGCGAAGACGGTCCTCATGATGATGAGGTACATCGGTATGACCGCCCTGGGCAGGACCATCGCGACCCACGAGTCAATCATGCCGAGGTTCTTTACTACCAGGTACGTGGGGATCATGCCGCCCTGGAACAGCATGGTGAATACGATGGCGAACATGAAGAAATCCCTGAACATGACGTTCTTGCGGGACAGAGCATAGGCGCCGAGCGTCGTGAGGATCATGTTGACCACCGTGCCGGCAGACAGATAGAGCAGCGTGTTGACATAACCGGCCGGAATCATCGGGTTTTCGAACACGAGCTTGTACGCATCCAGATGGAACCCGAACGGGACGAGCAGGAAACCGCTGTTCTGCATCATCTTTATGGGATCCGAAACAGAGCCCAGAAGCACATAGTAGAGGGGATACAAGCAGATGAGCACGAGAAAGATGAGAATTGCGTAATCGACTACGGCAAAAGCCTTTTCGCCTTTCGTCGTCCTCAAACTCACGCTTTGCACCTCCCGGCTAACGCCGGCACAACGCGGGCACCATCTCGCTCGCTGACTGTCAGAACAGCCCGGTATCTTCGCTCATTCTCTTGCTCGCCTGATTGACCGCCAACAGCACGACAAAGTTGATGACTGAATTGAAGAGCCCGACGGCTGAGGCGTAGCTGTAACTGTTTTCGATCAAGCCTTTTCTGTAGATGAAAGACGAGATGACGTCCGCGGCTTCGTACGTGGTCGGGTTGTACAAGAGCAGAATCTTCTCAACGCCGACGTTCATGATGTTGCCGCATCGCAGAATGAGCATTATGGAAATGACCGGCAGAAGACAGGGAATCGTCACGTAGAGTGTCTGCTTCCACCGGCCCGCGCCGTCGATACGAGCGGCGTCGTAGAGCTCCGGGTCGATGCCGGAAAGCGCTGCCAGATATACGATCGATCCCCATCCGAACTCCTGCCAGATCCCGGAGCTCACGAAGACCGGACGAAACAGACCTGGTTCCGTCATGAACTGAATCGGCTTGATTCCGACATATCCAAGCAGGGAGTTGACCAGTCCTTTGCTCGCGGTGAAATCAATGATCATGCCGCACACGACGACCATGGATATGAAATGGGGGAGATACGTGATGGTCTGCGCCGTGCGTTTAAAGGAACGCAGTCTGATCTCGTTGAGCAGGAGCGCCAGTATCACGGGGGCGGGAAACCCAAACACAATATCGTAGAGGTTTATGAGCAGCGTGTTTCTCAGGAGGCGCCAGAAATAGTAGCTGTCAAAGAACTGCTTGAAATACTGAAGACCGACCCACGGGCTGCCCAGGATGCCTTTGCCCGGGCTGTAGTCCCGGAAAGCGATCTGAGCGCCGTACAACGGTACGTAGTAGAATATGGCAAAGTAGGCAAGCACCGGAAGCAGGATCAGGTAGATCTGCCGGTTGCGCGCGAGATCGCTGCGTATCCTGGCCCACAAGCTGGTGCGGGGAGTCAGGATGCCGGCCAACGATCTGGCTGATAGACTCACGTTCACCCCTCGCTCATCGGCTTCGACCCAGAATAAGCTATCCAGGTCTGCCGTCAAGACCCAACATTTTTCGGACTCTTTACTTCGAGCGGGTGCAGCGACCATTCTGCCCGGAGCCGCGTGCGAGCGGATCTATTCGCGTCGCGGCTCACGCGAGGCATGCTTCGCCGCGGGTGCGCCGTGCGCGCGTCGACAGGAGCATGCCGGAGCGAGGCCGGCCGGGTCAAGGGGCGACGGCTGGAAAGGGCGAAGCCCGGGGCGAGCGCGGGGCGTGAGCGATCGGAGGGGCGGGCGCGCGCGAGCGCGCCCGGTCCGAAGGCGCGGCGCGCGGCGGTTCCCACGCATGTGCGCATCGAGGCCCGCCGAGGACGGGACCCCCGCAGAGCGCGACCCCGAGCCGGCAAGCGGCCGGCGCCGCTCGGGGGCACGCCCGGAGGCCGACGCCGCCGATGAGCCGCGGGAGCGATTCGGCTTGTCCGGCGCGCGCCGATCGGTCCATAGTGCGAAGCATGGTCGACATCATCTGTGCCAAGGCGCCGGGCAGGCCGAGAGCTGGGTCTGCGGC
>CAVTHK010000011.1:0-826258 GCA_963734495.1 uncultured Spirochaetota bacterium | reverse complement strand
CGCTGGCAGCCCCGCGGCGAGAATGCGCGACCGCGCCCAGAGCCTGCTGCGCTGGAGACACTCCGGGTTCAGCATCGACGGCTCCATCGTGCTGCGCGCTACAGACCCCGCCGCCATGGAGCGCCTGGCCCAGTACATGGCTCAGCCCCCTATCTCCCCGGCCAAGGTCATCCTGGAGGAGCAGGGCGGTAAGGTGCTGTTTCATACCAAGTACAATCCCTACTTCGGCGAGAACCTGAAGCTGTTCGCCGTCACGGACTTCATCGCGGAACTCAGACAGCACATCCCGCCCAGAGGCACCCACTACATCCGCCGCTACGGGCTGTACTCCTCCCGCACGCGCTCCCGTTGGAGCCGCCCGCCTCACCTCCTGCGGCTGTCTCGCAAGACCACCGACGACAGCGGGGAAGATCCTTTCGTCTGTCGCGCCTGCGGCAGTCACCTCGCCTCCGCTGCGGGAAACAGCACTCCCGGCCGTCCCAGCAACGCCGGGCAGATGCTCTTGCGGGCCGCGGCCCAAGGCCCGCCCCCACCTCGTCGCTGGCTGTCAGCCCTCTTGGAGCTCGCCTCCCGCCGGCCCCTCTCCACCCTCCGATCCCTGCCGCCGCGTCGCAACCGCCTGTCGCAGGATGAAAATCATTATCAATAGCTGACATCCCACTTTTCGCAACAGGGCTGCTGCCGAGGCGATCGGGTCGCGGCAAGCGCCCAGAAAGCCGCGTCGAGACCGCCGCGAACCGGCCGCAGGCCGGCGATCACCCGCTGCCGTTGCCGGGCCCCGGCTTTCCTCCTATACTGCGAACCGGAGGAGTCCGGTGGGAAGGACGGCCGCCCAACTCACACCAAGCGAGAAAGAGATGTACCGCCGCGGCGTACGCCGGCGTGACCAGATGGAGAGCCGGGCGCGGCAGGAGCGGCAGGAGCACGCTCTGCGCGTCGCTCGGAAGGCCGCCGAGCTTCTCAAGGCCAGTTTCGGGGCGACCCGCGTGCTGCTGTTCGGGTCACTCGCGACGCGGGCGTGGTTTCATGACCGCTCGGATGTGGACCTGGCGGTCGAGGGCCTGAAGGCGCGCGACTTCTGGCGGGCGGACTGCCGCCTGGAGGAGATCGGGGATGGCTTCGAGATCGACCTCGTGGATCTGAGCACGGCGCCGCGCGCGTTGAGCGAGGCCATCCGGCGGGACGGACTCGAGTTGTGATGGGCAAGCGGAAGAGCCTGGCGCAGAGGATACGCAGCGAGGTCCCCGAGCTCGACGGTGCCGTGACGGCCGCGCTGCGACATTGGGAGCGTGCGAGCACGCGGCCGGAGGACCAGGATGCATACCTGAATTCCGTCGCGCTGAACCTGCACGGCTTCTACAACGGCATCGAGCGGCTGCTGGAGCTGATCGCCGTGGACCTGGACGGCGCCGCCTTGGGAGGGGACGCCTGGCACGCCGAACTCCTGCGCCAGGTCGAGCTGGAGATCCCCTCGCTTCGACCCGCAGTGATCTCGCGGGAGACCCGCCAAAGACTGGACGAGTACCGCCGGTTCCGCCATCGGGTACGCAACATCTACGCCGCAAATATCAACGCCTCCCAGCTTGAGCCGCTCGTGAGTGGCCTCGCCGCCACCTGGGAAGCGCTCAAGTCGGAGCTGGCCGCCTTCGCCGACTATCTCGATTCGCTGGACGCCGACGCGTAGCCGGCGGCTTTGGCCGGCAGCGCACGTCACGCCTCCGACTCGAGGTGCCATGACGCCGAGGGACCTGTCGAAGCCGTGCTGCCGGCTGTTTCCACCGCGTGCGCCACTGGGCCGTGATGCGGCGCGCGTCACTCGCGCCCGGCGTTCCGTGCTTCCGGCCGAGTCCTCACTATCCGCGACCGCCCTCGCGCGAGGCGGTCGAGCACACGCCCCACTTAAAGCCTGTGGGCAGGGCCTTCGTCCGCGATCAGAATACAGCACGGGTGCGGGATAGCTTTCGGTACCAGCAACTCTGTGGTTGCGATTGCGCGGCACGCCGCCAGGACGCGGACGCAGGACCGCCTTTCCGGCGCGAACGGGGTGACGTTCTCGTGCAACCTTGCACGCCCTGAGGCGGTCTCATCATTGGGCGTGCGCCGCCGCCAGGTGCGGTGCAGGCTCATGAACCCTCCGGCAGGAACGTTCAGCGGCATTTCCACAAGGAGTGTCGATTCCGCGCGCAATGGCGCCAGTGCATCTCCTGAGCCGTATCTGAAAGGTCGATACCAGTGCAGTTTCACAGCCTTGCCAAGCTCGGACAGCGCCTCATGGGTGCCCGGATCCCGGTCATCCAGGGAGGAATGGGAGTCGGCATCTCGATGTCGGGACTCGCATCCGCCGTGGCGAACGAGGGAGCGATCGGCGTCATCAGCGCCGCGGCCATTGGCATGAACGAGCCGGACTTCTTTTCAAACTTCCTCGAAGCCAACATCAGGGCGTTGAGAAACGAGATCCGTAAGGCGAGGGAGCGGACGCGGGGAATCCTGGGGGTGAACATCATGGTCGCCATGTCGAACTTCGCGGACATGGTGCGGGTCGCCGTCGAAGAGGCGATCGATGTCATTTTCGCAGGCGCCGGGCTGCCGATGAACCTCCCCGAGTTGCTCGGAGCAAGCAGGAAGACCAAGCTGGTCCCCATCGTGTCTTCGGGCAAGGCGGCGCGGATCATCATCAGGCGCTGGCTCGAAAAACACCACTATGTGCCCGACGCGGTCGTCGTCGAGGGTCCGATGGCCGGGGGGCACCTCGGTTTCAAGCCAGAGCAGATCGGCGATCCGCACTACGCGTTGGAGAGCATCGTGCCCGAGGTTATCGAGGCCGTGCGGCCGTTCGAGGAGCACGCGGGCAAGGAAATACCCGTGGTGGCTGCAGGCGGCATTTACACTGGCGGAGACGTGTTGAAATACATGCGGATGGGCACCGCGGGAGTGCAGATGGCGACCCGGTTCGTCACCACCGACGAATGCGACGCATCCCCCGAGTTCAAGAAGACCTACATAGAAGCGAGGCCGGAAGACATCGTGATCATCAAGAGCCCTGTCGGCATGCCCGGGCGGGCCATCCGTAACAGGTTCATCGACGATGTCGACGAGGGCAAGAGGAAGCCGTACAAATGCCCGTATCACTGCCTGCTGACTTGCGACTATCAGAACAGCCCCTACTGCATAGCGCTGGCCCTGATGAACGCGAAGAAGGGCAACCTCAAGAGCGGGTTCGCGTTTGCAGGGGCAAACGCCTTCAGGGAGACGGAGATTGTCCCGGTCAAGCAGCTTTTGGACTCCCTGCAGGAGGAGTTCGAGGCTGCCGCCGCGCCGCAGGCTGCTTCCGGGTGGAAGCCTGGGGAGCCCGCGCCGGAAGTCCGGGATGATGCGCCCCTGAAGCCGACATAGACCCTCGGCGGCCTCTGCGCCGTCCCATATCCAGGTCCATCCCTCTGTCCGCGAGGCTCATTCAACTCACGTCACGCATCAGTCGCCTCAAACGATCGGCCTGACTATACAGGCCGTGAGGCGGTCGGCTCGTGACGCACCGCTTGTTACGCATGTGTGACGCAGAAAACCGACCTCGACCGAGAAGCGGACGGTGCGGTCCGCCTTGTGCTGCAGATACAGGCGCTTGCCCTGGGGATCCTCTACGACGTTTTCGGGGAGCTTCGGCCTGAACTACTTCTCCTACTCGACGCTGGCAGATATTCCGCGCGAGATAGCGGCGGAATGGCTGCGCTCCGGGTAACACAAGAACCTCAGACAGTTGTTGCACTTAAGGACAGGACCGCAGAGCCGACGGCGTCCAGGGGTGGCCGGCCGATCGCCCGAGACGGACCGCGCGCTCACGATGGAGTATCTTTACATGTGTCGAGCAGGCGAAGAGGAGAACAGCTTGAACTTCAAACGCACTTTCCCCCTTGTATTCATGGTGGTGGCGTGCGCGGCCGCTTTGTGGGCGGACCCGCCGTCCACTGTCGGCAGGATCAACCTGATCGACGGCCAGGTTTCCTTCCGGCCCGGCAGCCTGGACGAGTGGGTCCCCGCGACCCTCAACTACCCCCTGACCACCGCAGACCATCTCTGGACGGATGAGACCTCGCAGGCCGAGATCCACATCGGGGCCACCGCGGTCAGGCTCGCGCCGGCCACGGAGCTTTCCATCCTGCAACTGGACGACCAGACAGTGCAGCTGCAGCTCTCCGACGGCACGATCAACATCCGCCTTCGAGGGCTGGCTGCCGACGAGAGCTTCGAGGTCGCCACACCGGGCGCCAGCGTCAAGCTCGTCGAGCCGGGCTCGTACGAGATCAACGTCGAAGACGATGGCACATCGGACGTCATCGTGAGGTCCGGCAAAGCGGACTTCGCTTCCAGCGTGTCCTCGGTGCCCGTGTTCCCGGGCCAGCAGGTGTCCGTTGCGAACGCGGATGCCGACTTTGAGATCGGCGCGGCGCCTCCGCCGGACGACTGGGACCGCTGGTGCGCGGTCCGGGACGGGAGGGAGGACCGGCTCGCCAACAACCGCTACGTGTCGGATTCCATGGTCGGATATGAAGACTTGGACGCCTACGGCGCCTGGCAGCCGGTCGCCGACTACGGCATCGGCTGGGCGCCCCGGAGTCTGCCCGCCGGTTGGGCGCCCTACCGCTTTGGACACTGGGCCTGGGTCGACCCGTGGGGGTGGACCTGGATCGACGAAGCCCCTTGGGGCTTCGCCCCGTTCCACTACGGGCGCTGGGTGTTCGTCGCCGGCGCATGGGTGTGGCTGCCCGGTCCCCGCGTGGTGCGCCCCGTCTATGCCCCCGCGCTGGTCGTGTTCATCGGCGGCGGAGAGCGCGGCCCGGTGATCGCCGGCGGTGAGGGAGTCGGCTGGTGCCCCCTGGCTCCTCGCGAGGTCTACGTGCCGCCGTACAGAGTGAGCACGACCTACGTTCAGCGGATCAACATCAACGTCGGCACGAGCATCAGGATCGACATCGATATCACGCAGGCGCACTACGCCAACCGCTCAGTCGCCGGGGCGGTGACGTTCGTCCCGCGGCAGGCTTTCGTCAGAGGCGAGCATATCTCCCGTGTGGCCGTTCCGTTCCAGCACGCGGATCAGGTTCCCGTGACGGGCATGGCCCCCCAGCTGGTTCCCCGGCGCGAGAGCGTCCTTGCCAGGCCGGAAGCGCCCGCCGGCAGGGTTCCCCGACCACCGGCTGAGCTGGACCGACGGCCGGTCCTGGTTCGCCGCGAACCCCCTCCCGCGCCGGTACCTTTCGATGAACGCCAGAGACAGATCCAGGCCAGACCCGGCCGCCCCTTCGATTCCACACCCGATTCGAGGCCGCCGGCGAAGGAGGGAGTCGACAGGCCGGGATTCAGGGTCCTGCGGAGCCCCCGCGCTTCCCAGCCCGAGGGCCGGCAGCCCGAGCAGCGGCCCCCTGCGACGCAGGAGCGCTCGCTCCCGCCGCGACCGCAGAACCCCGGGCAGGACCTCGTGCGGCCGCCCGACAACGGTCAGGCGCAGCAGGATCGTCCCCGCGGTCCGGGCCAGCCGACGGTTCGCGGCGGCCGGCCGGAGGCCCCGCAGCCCCAGGCCGGCGGGCCGACGATAGAGAGGGCCCCGCGGGGCGAGCGCCCGCCCGGGGACGCCGGCCCGGCCAGGCAAAGGCGAAAGGCCAGGGCGTTCATCAACGGCCACTGGGTCGATATTGAGCAGGACGGCTCGGGAGGCGGCAGGAGGGGGAACTGATCCCCCCGCCGCCGGGCGGAAACATGCGGGCGCGGCGCGTTCGCGCACCCCGTAGCGGAGAGCGTCGTCGATGGGGTCCAGAGCGGCGGCTCGCTGCGCGCCGCACCGCTCCCTATTGATAGCGGAGGTCATGTGTTTGACGGCGAGACACATCGCCGCCGTGTCTGCGCCGTTGGGGCTTTGTCCGAGTAGACAGCGTGGCGCGCCTCGCGCTCCTTGCCGTGGCCGCACCGGTCGTCTCGTGCGTCAAGCGCGGCCCGGTCCCGGAGCGGCCGGCCGGCTTCGCCCTCTTCGAGGGCGAGCGGTACCGGGCGGTCAGCCCGAAGCGGTCGTCCTCAGCCTGAGGCTGGTGCCCAACGAGCCCGAACAGGGACTCGCGTTCTGAAGCCGCTGCCCGGCATGTGCACCTTGAGGGCCTCCGCCCCGCCTGCTCGCGGAGGAGCCCTTAGGCTCCCATCGGCGACGGCGCGCCGTACGAGTGGGTCGCGCCGCTGGGCGGCGAGGACTGGGTCTACCTGACGGCCCTCGCGGTCTCCGGCCGCGACCTCGCTCTCGTCGAGGCCGCTGGCCCCTTCGGGCACTACGGGGAGCACCGCGGCGCCGTGCTTGCGAGCCTGGCCGCCGTCGGCCTGCCGAGTCGGCGCTGAGCCCGGGCGGGTCCTCGGTTTGACGCGCGGGCGCCCCCTCCGCTAAGGTGGCGCCCACGATGGACACTCGAGAAACGGACCTCTATCGCCCCAAGCTGGGCCTCCGCGACACCGAGCGCGGCATCAAGCTCATCAAGGACACCTTCGAGAGGCGGCTCGCGGAGTCGCTGCGCCTCGAGCGCGTGAGCGCTCCTCGCTTTCTCGAGACGGGCAACGGGCTCCAGGACGACCTCGCCGGCACCCAGGTGCCGGTGAGCTTCCGGGTGCCCCAGGTCGAGCATCCGGTCGAGATGGTCCACAGCCTCGCCAAGTGGAAGCGAATGGCCCTCAGCCGCTACGGTTTTGCCCGAGGGACCGGTCTCTATACGGACATGGACGCGGTGCGCAAGGACGAAGCGGTCGACGACATCCACAGCGCGTATGTCGACCAGTGGGACTGGGAGCTGGTGATCGGGCCGGGGGACCGGACCGTCGAGTTCCTCAAGTCGGTGGTTCGCCGCATATACGAGGCGCTGCTCGACACCGAGGAGCGCGTTTGCGCCGCCTTCCCCGTCCTCGAGAAGCGGCTTCCGCGCGCCATCACGTTCGTCCACGCCCGGGAGCTCGAGGACCGCTGGCCGGGGCTGCAGCCCCGCGAGCGCGAGGACAACGCGGCCGCGGAGCACGGCGCGACCTTCGTGGTCGGAATCGGCGCGGCGCTGCGGTCGGGAAGCCCGCACGACCTGCGCGCCGCCGACTACGACGACTGGACTTCCGTGGACGGCAACGGGTTGCCCGGCCTCAACGGCGACATCATCGCGTGGGATGCGACGCGCAGGCGCGCGCTGGAGCTCTCCTCGATGGGCATCCGCGTCGACGCCCACTCGCTCTCACGTCAGCTCGCCCTCATGGGACAAAGCGACCGTGCGGCGCTGGAGTTCCACCGCGGCGTGGCCGACGGCACGCTGCCGCTGTCGATCGGCGGCGGCGTCGGGCAGTCGCGGATGTGCATGCTCCTGCTGCACAAGGCGCACGTCGGCGAGGTCCAGGTGGGAGTCTGGCCGACCGCGATGCGCGAGCGTTGCGCGGCAGCCGGCATCCCGCTGCTGTAGGGGACCAGGCCAGGTGGGCGTCCACGGCCGCCGGCGCGCCACTCGTGGTTCGAGGAACTGGGCGGCAAGGTGCTCTTTCATACCAACTTCGGCGGGAACCGGTAGCTCTTCGCCGTCGCCGACTTCATCGCCGAGCTCACCCACCACATCCCGCCCAAAGCCGTGCATTCCATCCGCCGCTACGGCCTGTACTCCTGCCGCACCCACTCCCGCTGGAGCCGCCTGCCCCCTGTCCGGCGGCTGTCCCAGAAGACCACCGAGGGGGCCGGCGAGCATCAGAACGCCTGCAAACTCATTCCGCAGCATGAAAACCGCTATCAGTGCGGGACGGCGCGGTCGAGTTCGTCCTGCCGCGGCTCGAGCACTACGAGGCCGTGGTGCTGAAAGCGGACGGATGAACGTCCGAGGCGCCAAACCCGCCTACCGGGACACGTCGATGACTTTGTGCTCGATCAGCCACTGGACGCACTCATGCACCGCCTCCAGCGTCGAATATCGAGGCTGGTAGCCGATAAGCCGTCGCGCCTTCTCTATGCTGTAGTTGTCGCTGTGGGCTATGTGATCCCAGGTCGAGCGGGCATAGCTCGGATCTCTGACCGTCTTCTTCCACTCCTCCCACGGCAGGTAGCGCAGGTTGGCTGGCTTGCCGAACCACGCGGCCACCGACTCCGCGAACCCTCGCAGAGTCAGGGCTTCGGGGGAGACCACATGGAAGTTCTCGCCGACGGAGGTCCTCCAGCTGAAGATCGCCTTCATGAATCCCTGGGCGACGTCGTCGGCGTGGACGTGGTGCACGGTCTCCATGCCGAGGTTCGGCAGAGCGACGTCGTCGCCGCGGGCCAGTTCTTCGTACACCTTGGGATCGAAGTTGCCGGCGGGGTTGATGCAGACCCAGCCAGGCCCGGTGATATGCCCCGGGTGAAGCACGGTGGCCGGGAAACCGGCGAACCTGGCCTCCCTCAGCAGGTATGCCTCGATGTTCGCCTTCTCGATCCCGTACTCGCCAAAGGGGCGCCTGGGCTGGTCTTCCGTCGCGGGCACTTTGACCGCCGCGCCGTGCACCCATATCGTCCCGGCGCAGAGGTAGTGCTGCACCCTGCCCTTCAGGGCTTCCACCAGGTGGCGGGCACTGTCGAGCTTGAAGCAGATGAGGTCGACGACGACGTCGGGCTTCAGCCCGACGATGCTCTTGCCGAACCCGCCGGTCTTCTCACCCTCGGCGCGATCCATGACCAACTTCTGGACATGGCTCCACGCGCCGTGTGACTGGTACGCTTCACGCTGGCCTCGGCTTACCGACACCACTTCGTAACCTGCCTCCACGAGCCGCGGCACCAGGTAGGTCCCGATGTGTCCGCTGCCGCCGATCACGACCACACGCATCTTCCGCCTCCTCTGGAACAAGTCCGGGCCGTTACGCGTACTCCACAGAGGTCGCAGAGCCCGAGAAATGGGGCTTCGCAGTGATGGTTCCCCTCTTGTGTCTTCCCAGGATTCTCACCTTCTTCGCCTCTCCGGGGAGCAGGTCGAAGTAGTTATCCTCGAACACCCAACCGAACTCGTCCCCATCGTCGTCGCCGCCGAGCTCCACGCATCGCGCGAACCTGTCGGTCGTGATGGAAAGCTCGTTTCCCGTGATCTGCACCTCAAGCTTCGCGTCGGGGAACTTCAGGTGCCGCTCTATGTCGGCGAAGTCGTGTGTCCAGGCGATAACGTTCCCCCTTCGGTCCACCATTCGCGCATAGAGAACGTATTCGCGGAAGAACTGGCCGAACTCGTTGAGGTCGGTTATGACCTTCGACTCTCCACTGCGCGCCCGAACTTCCCTCCGCGTCTCCTTGAAGACGGCGTTCTTCGCCATATTAAAGAGCCCCACCGAGACCGTCCCTTCGACGTCGCCAGGCGTGTCGTTCACGATCCAGAGGTAGATGAAGTTCTGGATGTCGAAGGACAGAAGCACCGGTTCGTAGGCCCTTTTCGTGGCGTAATAGGGCATGTACGGCTCGAGGTAGTAGTCGAGCATGCTCCCGTAGATGATGGGCCAGCAGTCGTTCCACCGGCAGACGAAGTGACCCTTGCAGATCCGCTCTCCGTCGGGCCGCTCAGACGGCTTCCCTCTCCTGTTGTTCTCCAGGATCCTGCGGAGGTACAGCGCGTGGGCGGCGCCGAACTTGTACACAGCCGACTCCAGGTCATCCGAGTCGTAGAACCGCTCGATCTCGGGGATCTTCTTCCAGGCCTGGGTGCCCGTGCGCTGGGTCCACGTGTCCGGCCAGGGATACTCGCCGTCCTTCGTGACCATCCCGGAATAGCCCTTTGGCCAGGCCAGGCCGTCCGGCAGGTACCTGAGCAGGCTCTTGAGCGACGGCGCGGAGGCCCTGATCTCCTCGGCCACCATCACCGGGTAGTCGGACCCGGGCACGAAACGCTGGTTCGTGTAGCTGTGCGTGTCTCCCCCCAGGGGATCATTGGCGTAGGAGCCCCCCGAGGGGGAACTGATGTGGAAGTAGCGCTGCGGGTCCAGGGTCTCGCACACCTTCCTGTAGTCTTCTGTGAATATCTCGATCCCGATGCACTTCTCTCCCGGGTGATCGAACTCCGCGCCCATGATGCTTTCGTTTCCGCCGCACCAGAACAGCAGGCACGGATGATGCTTCAGTCGCTTGACCTGGAACTCCACTTCCTTCCTGCAGCGGTCCCGGTATTCCCGCGTGTCCGGGTACATGCCGTAGTCGTGGAAGAACTCCTGCCAGATGAGGATCCCCCTCCTGTCGGCCTCGTCGTAGTAGTCGTCGCCGTACCTGTCCGAGCCTCCCCATATCCGGAGAGCATTCATGTTGCAGTTCTCGGCCATGTCCAGCGTGATCCTGGCCTTCTCACTGTTCCAGCAGTGCGTGATTCCCTGGACCTGGGCGGGCTGAGCGCCCCACAGCTTGATGGTCCGGCCGTTGATCACGAAGTCGAAGGGCTTGACCATCCTGGCGTCCCTGAAGCCGATCCGCCTCCTGTCGACGTCCTTTGTCTCGCCCGCACGGACGAGGGAGACGGTCAGGTCGTAGAGCGGCTGACTGCCGTAGCCCCGCGGCCACCAAAGCTGCGCGTCTTTCACGACGATCCGGCACCTGAGAGTCCAGGCGTCGCCGTCTGCTCCAGCCGCCGGGGCAATCGGGTCCGTGCGGGTTGCGACGACCTTTCGATCCGGGCCGAGCAGGTCGACCCTGAGCCGGGCGCCGTCGCCGTGTCCGCGGCCGCGCACGGCCAGATCGACCGCCGCGCTCCTGTACCCATCGGCCAGGCTCGTGGCGACATCGACTTCCCGGATCTCGAGCTCGTCGACCACCTCGAATGTGATCCTGTCGTAGACCCCTATGCGGGTCAGATAGGGCTTCACACCGAGGTAGTCCGAGAAGTCCATGTCGTCCTTGCGGATCAGGCGGTTGGGTTTGACCTTGCCCACCCACTCGGCGGGCAGCTTGTTCCTCTTGATGAAGTCATGAGGGGAATGAAAGTGGAGAATGAGGAAGTTCTCCTTCTTCAGGCGCCCTGTGACGTCGATCTCCAACGGGACGTACATGTCGTCGTGATAGGCCACGTGCTCCTCGTTGAGGTAGACGTCGACCAGCGTGTCGAGGCCGCCAAATCGGAGGTAGGCCCTGCCACTGGATTCCGGCGCCGCGAAGGCGCACCTGTAGACCCAGTCGCTTTCCGCCACCCACAGGCACTCTCTGGCCGCGTTCAACAGAGATGGGTCCTTGATCATCCCGTGGCTCAGCAGTATCTCGTGCACCTGCGCAGGCGCCTGCGCCTCGATCCATTCGCCTCCGGGGCCGTCCCTGCGGGCCGAGCGCAGCCACTCTTCGCTGAGCCTCTGGCATGGATCCAGCCGGACGATCTGCCAACTGCTCAGCTCTGTGGTGCTCTTCATTTCTCTCTCCTGTTGATGGCGGACCGGGTGCGGCGGCACCGGCCTCGCCTGCGCGTGCCGGCGCCAGGGACGGCAACGGGCGGGCGGCGCCTCGAGAACGGGTGGGACAGGTACGCCGCCGGCGTCCGGTCCCTCCACGCCGCTTATGAACCCGGCCTTGTTCATGCGGGAGCGCTCGGTCATGTCCGTGCGCACCCAGCCGGGAAGGATGCAGTTGACCTGGATGTTGTCCCTGGCCCATCCCACGGCGAGGCTCCGCGCGATCTGCACGACGCCGCCCTTGCTGGCCCCGTAAGCGGCACCGCCGCGGATGGCCATCAACGAAGTGAGCGAGCCGATGCCGATGATCTTGCCGCCGCCCTGCCGCACCATGGTCGGGTACACGGCCTTGGAGGCGATAAAGAAACTGCGAAGGTTGGTCTCGAGGATCTCGTCCCACTCCGCAACGGTCATCTCCTGCGCCGGCCTGCCACCGCCGCGACCCGCGTTGCACACGAGGATGTCGATGCGGCCGAAGCGGTCGAGCGTCTTCTGCACCATCTGCTGGTTGTCCTGCTCGTGGCGCACGTTGGTTGCGACGCCGAGAACCTCCACGGCAAAGTCGCGCTGGATCTCGGCGACAGCGGCGGCAGTCCTGGCCTCGTCGCGGGCCGCGATCACCACCGCGGCTCCGGCGCCCGCAAGCCCGCGCGCGATGCCTTTGCCTATGCCGCCGTTGCCGCCGGTGACGATCGCCACGCGGCCGTCGAGGCTGACATTCCGGATAGAGTCTCCTTCATCGTTCCTCCTCAGATGCCGCGGGCAGTCTGTGGTCGGGCAGCGAGCTCTCCGCTATCGAATGCCCCCAGCCGCGACCGCTTCGGGTTCCGCGTCAGCGCTTGAGCATCCGGTACTTGATCCGGTGCGGGGTGAGATTCTTTCCGAATTGTTGCAGCAGGTGGGCTTCGTAGTCGGACCAGTTGCCGAGGAACAAGCGCGCCTGGCTGTCGCCTTCGAACGCCAGGATGTGGGTGCAGATGCGGTCCAGGAACCAGCGGTCGTGACTGACCACCACCACGCAGCCGGCGAAAGTCTCCAGCGCTTCTTCCAGGGCTCGCAGGGTGTTGACGTCGAGGTCGTTGGTCGGCTCGTCGAGCAGCAGCACGTTGGCGCCTTCCTTGAGAACCTTGGCCAGGTGGAGCCGGTTGCGCTCGCCGCCCGAGAGGGTGGCGACCTTCTTCTGCTGGTCTGTGCCCCTGAAGTTGAACGAGGTGCAGTAGGCTCGGGAGTTCATCGTCCGCTCGCCGAGGGCGAGCTCGTCCACGCCGTCGCAGATCTCCTGCCAGACGGTCTTCTCACCGTCGAGCGGTCGCATCTGGTCGGCGTAGGCCAGCTTGACGGTCTCACCGACTCGAATCGCGCCGCCGTCGAGAGGTTCCTTTCCGGTGATCATCCTGAGCAGGGTGGTTTTCCCCGACCCGTTCGGCCCGATCACCCCCACGATGGACCCGGGCGCGATCGTGGCGCTGAAGTTCTCCAGCAGCAGACGGTCGCCGTAGCCCTTGGTGACGTTCTGGAGCTCGATGGCGATGTCGCCCAGGCGCGGTCCGGGCGGGATGTAGATCTCCTGTTCGCCGCGGTACTTTTCCGTCTCCTGCGAGAGCAGTTTCTCGTAGGCCGTGACGCGGGCCTGGCCCTTGGCCTGGCGCGCCTTGGGGGACATTCGCACCCATTCCAGCTCGCGCTCCAGGGTCTTCTGCCGCTTTGATTCGATCTTCTCCTCCTGCCGCAGGACTTCCTTCTTCTGCTCGAGCCAGGACGAGTAGTTGCCCTTCCAGGGGATGCCGTGGCCGCGGTCGAGCTCCAGGATCCAGCCGGCCACGTTGTCCAGAAAGTAGCGGTCGTGGGTGACGGCGATGACCGTGCCCTTGTAGTCGCGCAGGTGGTGCTCGAGCCAGGCCACGGATTCCGCGTCGAGGTGGTTGGTAGGCTCGTCGAGCAGGAGAATGTCGGGCTCGGTCAGCAGGAGCCGGGTCAGGGCCACGCGCCGGCGTTCGCCACCGGAGAGCACCCGCACCGGCGTCTGCACGGGTGGGCAACGGAGGGCGTCCATCGCCAGCTCGAGGTGCGAGTCGAGGTTCCAGGCGTCGGCCTTGTCGAGCGCTTCCTGAAGTTTGGCCTGCTCGGCCCCCAGCGCATCGAAATCGGCATCCGGTTCGCCGTATTGCTCGTTGACCCGGTCGAAACGGGCCAGCATGTCCACGACGGGCTGGACTGCCTCGCGCACGACCTCGATGACGGTCTTGTCCGGGTCGAGCTGCGGCTCCTGCTCGAGCATCCCGACGGTGTAGCCTTTGGACATGGCGACTTCGCCGACGTAGTCCGTGTCGACGCCGGCCATGATGCGGAGCAGGGTGGACTTGCCGGCGCCGTTCAGGCCCAGCACGCCGATCTTGGCCCCATAGAAGAAGCCCAGCGAGATGTCCTGCAGGACCTGCTTGGCGGGGGGATGGATGCGCCCGACGCGCACCATGGAGTAGATGATCTGTGTGTCCGAAGGCATGCGGGGAGTGTACCCGCTTTTCCCGGGGACGGGAACTCGCCGTCACTACTCGCGTACATCGGCGCCAGGTTCTACGATTCCATCATGCGCGTCTGGGCGTGCCCCCGAGCGGCGCTCGCTGCTTGCCGGCTCGGGGTCGGGCCCTTCGGGGGTTCCGTCCTCGCCCGAGGCGGGCTCGGACCGGGGCGGCTTCGCCGCCCCGCCCCTCCGGTCCCTCACGCGCTGGCGCCCGCCGGCCGCCTCCGCCGCCGGCCGCGCGCGCGCGCCGCGCGCCGCCGAGTCTCACGACATGATCGACGTCTTCGCGGGACTGGCTCTTCCCTGAAGCTGCGGCCTGCGGCGCTCGAGGGCTGCGCGGGAAATCTCGATGTCCTCCCGCGCTTCGTCCGGCGTCATGCAGCCGACGGTGACCATGTCCTGCGGCCTGATGGTGGCCCAGGAGAAGGACAGGCCGACGAACGGCGTCACCCGCCCGGCTGCCATGGGCTTGATCGTCATCACGGGCTTCCTGGCGTCCCAGATCACCTTGTTGATGTACTCCACCTCGACCTGCATGAGGAAGCCGGCGCAGTTGTAGAGCTGGATGTAGCTCTCGACATCGTACTCATTCTTGTCGGAGTACACGATGACCTCCGGCATGTGGGCCGAGAGCCCCGGGATCATGCCGTGATCCCGGATCATGGCCAGGTAGTCCGGAAGGCGGTCGATGGTCTCGGTCCCCTTGTAGACCAGCCGCTCCACCGCGGTGTGGTGGGGAAAACAGAACGTCGCTCCGCTCGCCTGCGACAGCTTGATCGTCTGCTCAGCTTCCTTTCGCGCCTCCTTCGAGTCGGCGACGTTGAGGATCGGCGTATCGATGAGAATGACCTTCCTGCCGGTCCTGTCCTGAGCGAGCTTCACGGCGTCGAGAAGGATCGGGTTGCCCTTGAAAAGACCCATGAGCGTGTCCACGCCGGCTTCGAGGAACGCCTCCAGTATAGCAGCCACGGCTTCTCTGCTGCCGTTCATCCGCTTGATGTGCTGATCCGCCGCGGGGCTCGTGTGACTGTATCCGAGGATCCAATTGGTTCCGATGATCATCCTCGACAAGGACACGCCACCAACGACGGTTCTCGGAAAGCCGGCCTGCATATCTCGCTCACCCCCTTGTGCCCGCGTCGCGGGCTTGCGGCAGTCTACAACGCTGATGGCCGTCTTGGCGACTGGCGGCCTTGATCCTCGGAATCCATGATAGGATCGCCGCGTGAGTCCCTAGGATCCAAAGCGCCAGGCAGTGTTGTCGACGACTTCGATCTTCCCGCTCGCGGAAGACCGGAGTCCTGCATCGATGATCGCCATGGCCTCCAGGTTCAAGGCAGTCCCCAGCGTTTCGAACACCGGCTCGCCGGTATTCATGTGGTGTACGTATTCCTGCGCTATGTCGCGGCGGCCCTCGGGCAGCGGATCGGACTGGAACACTTGAGTTTGACCGTGGCCGCGCTCGAGACGTATGCGCGCGCGGCCATCGACGGTCTCCCTGACGAGGGTACCCTCCGTGCCGTAGACGATCGGGCCGCCAGGGACACCGTGGTCCAGCGTCGTCCAGGTGGCTTCGAGCAGGGCGATCGCGTCGGGAAAACGGACGATCATCACGCCGTTGTCTTCGGCGTCCCCCCAGTGACTGTTCAGGTTGGCCTTGATGCCCAAAGCCGACACGGCCTGACGCCCCACAAACCACCGCGATAGCATGGCGCCGTAGCAGCAGTAATCGAGGAAGGCTCCTCCGCCCATGGCCGCCTGGTGCCACCAGGTGCTCGCTCTTTCGTGTCCCGACATCGGGGCGGCCTGTTCCGTGACGCCCTTGTGGACGTTGCCGGGCCCCAGGGGTCCGTTGTGCCCCCCGCGCAGCTTGACCTCGAGCAGACGCCCGATGACGCCCTCGTCGATGAGACTCTTCATCTTCCAGCCTTCGGGCCACCAGGTCGACGGCCAGTTGACCATCATCAACGACCCGGCCCGGTCGCACGCCCGTGCCATCCGCAGCGCATCGTCCATCGACATGGCCATGGGCTTTTCGACACAGACCGCGGCGCGGGCAGCCGCGCACGCTTCGACAATTTCCGGGTGGCGCGAATTCTCCGAGGTCACGATGACAAGATCGAGCTTCTCTTTGTGCAGCATATCGCGGTAGTCGGCGTATGATTTCGGTATGCCGAATCTCTTTACCGCATGCTCGAGATTCCAGCTCCTCGTGTAGGGAGCCTTCCGCGATTCAGCGACGGCGGGCACCGTGTCAGCGCACGCGCCCCATTCGATCTGCGGGTTTTCGTCGAAATGCTCGGCGACATCGTTGATATGCATGTGGCCGAACCCGATGATCCCCGCACGATACTTCTCTGGCATGTCGATCTCCCCGTGTTTGCGCCGTTGTCCGCCCGGCCGACTTGTCGCCTCGAAAGCGCTGACACGCGAAAGCGCGCTCGCGGACCAACGCGCCGGCCGATTCCGGCCTACGGCGAGCTGAGCTCCGCGGCCATGCGGCCCACACTGGCGACCAGCTCTTCTATGTTGTTCTGTGCGGCGGAGGATGACCGCTTCGTCTCGCCCGATACGGCATCGATCAGCTTCGCATCCATGACGTAGCGAGCCCCCAGTCGGCTTACGGTCCCGACCACCACGTAGTCGGCTCCGAGCCCCTTTGCAGCCTGAACCTGCAGGCCCTGGTCCGCGGCGTCGGAGCCGGGCTGCGATTCCTTGACCGCTCGCTCGACGCGGGCGTGCTCGAGCACCGAGAACCACGGTGCCCTCGCAAGCGCGCTGCCCAGCAGGTCCGTCAGCGTGGAAGCGTCACCCGCGGCAACGCCCTGCGGCCTGAGGGCGAGGACTGCCACCCTCACCGGCGGCGGAGGATACTCCGGCGAAACCGAGACGACGGGACGCGTGATGCCTGCAGACTCTACCGGGTAGATCCTCGCTGTCTCGGGCGCCCCGGCGAGGTCGATCCTGTCCCAGGCCTTGATCGCAACGCGGGGCGGGCGCGGTTCCAGCGCGTTGGGCGGTCCCTTTCCCTCGACGTCCGTCTCGATCCGCTCGCGCTCCTGCCTGGTCAGGTTGCGCACTTTGAGCGCAATCGTGCCCATCCCGCTCTCCGCGTCCTCGTTGACCAGGACGAAGACGAACTTGTAGGGCAGCACCGTTACCTGGCGCGGCCGCAACTCGAACTCAAAGTCAAGCGACCGCTCCTTTACGTACTGGGAGGCCGCCCCGAGCGTGGGGGTACAGAACTGGACGAGAGCGCCCAGCCTGTACCTGCCCGGTTTCAGGCCGGTGACATAGGAGTTCCCCTCCTCGGGATTGACGGAGATCTGCACGCCGGTTCCCTGAACGGCGACGGCGTAGGAGAGATCGCGCAGCCCCACGGCCCCGGTAACAAAGACCGGGTTTGGCGCCCGCCGCATATTCTCCTGGAGCAACCTGACCTTCGATTCCGCGGGGATCACGAGCAGGGTCGAGTCGGGGCCTGACGGCACCGCCGGGCCCGTTGAAGCGCAACCGGCGAACGCAAGCGCCACGCAGGCCAGCCCGAACGCTGTCCACGCATGCGGCGACGCTCCTACTTTCTTCATTGGGAGAGCTCCTCTCTTCAACGGAGCACCGGTCATTCTGCGATGCGCCAGCGCTCGAAGTTGCCGCGCTTGGCCAGCATCGCCACCGCCTCGTCGCGATTCGTGAGCTCGAACCGGTTGCCCTGCATGATGACCTGCCCCTTCAGCTCCTCCGAGACAACGAGGGAGAACGGGAGGATGGTGATGGAACCTTCGACCAGCTTGAAGCTCAGCGGCTTGAGGGCATACGGCTCCCGAGAGCCGATGAACCTGTTGCCCACCTGACCCGACGTTACATAGTAGCGGTTGATCGTGTAAGTCCCCGGAGCGAGCTGATCGAACACGACGACGCCGTTCTGCGGGGTAACCTCCAGCCGCGTATCATTTTCAGCCAGCCCAAAGGCGTAGCCGAGTTGTTCGGTGCTGGTCATCCCTTCGTTCTTGACCACGATTGCCAGCAGAGTCCTGTTCCCCTGTTCGGGCTGCGGCAGGCTCGCACACGCCGCGAGCAGGGCCATGAGCGTCACAGAAACGAGAGCGCGACACACTTTCATTCCGAAACTCCTTTGGCCGGGTGTTCCGGCCGCCGACGAGACGTGCCAAGGAACCCCGTCCGCGGCGGCGGCCGGCCTCTGCCGACGCCGAATGCGACGGGGCTCCTTGTGGTGCTTTGATGCGGGGGGCCTCCTTTCTGCACGAACGGCGCGAGCGTGGCCCTCGCCCGTCGCAAGAACGTCCCAGGTTGCACAGTCACGCAGGAGAGGGCGCCAAACAAGGGAAAGGGCGCCTGCGGGTGCGGATGGCGGCAGACGAAGCCAGCAGACACGGCGAGCACGATGCGTGACTGGAGGCCCGCAGAGGCCGATCCCGCGATGCGCTGCTGCCCTGATTGTACCTGATTGGCGGCAGAGGTAAAGGCTCTCTGCACCAGGCCGCGCCGGCGCTACCGCTGCTCGAGATCCTCGAGCGACGGAGGCAAAGCGGCCGAGGGCGAGTCGGTCACCAACGCCGACACCGACGTCAGGCTCTACAACCCCGCGAACGCATACCGGAGGATGAGGACGTTGACCTAACGATCTTCACTTGCGCATCTCGAGCTTGCGAGCGATCTCCGCGTTTTCCAACGTTTCCGCGAGGTCGAGTGCTCTGTCGAGATCGGCCTTCGGAGGGTGGCCAAGCGAGAACTCGGGGCACCTGTAGCTCGGTCGTATGGGAGCGCCCACGGCCTCGATCCCGTGCCTCAGAGCATGCCGACCGCGTCCTTGAACGGGATGCCTGCCTTGCGGGCCTTCGCCTTGAGACGCCGAAGCAGATCGTCGTCGATGGTCAGCGTGGTCGCCCGTGGTGACCCCCTCCAGTCCCTCACGCGCCGGGGCCCATCGGAGGCATCCGCAGCGGCCGCGCACGCACGCCGCGCGCTGCGGCCGCTATCCCGTGCGTCGCGCGTTGCACCGCGGCCCTCGCAGGCTCGTACCGCTATTTCGCCACCCCGAACACGAGGTTCGGCAGCCAGGTGGCCAGCGGCGGCGCAAAGGCCAGCCCGAGCACCAGGGCGGTCATGAGCACGACGTAGGGAAAGCAGACCCGGGCGATGCGCGTGAACGGAACCTTGGTCACGCTGGACAGCACGTACAGCACCATGCCCACCGGGGGCGTCAGCAGGCCGATCATCAGGTTCAGGATCATGATCAGGCCGAAATGGACCGGGTCCATGCCGAAGCTCTCCATCACCGGGAGCAGCACCGGGGTGAGGATCGTGAGCGCGGCTATGGTCTCCATGAAGCAGCCGACGACGAGCAGCAGGACGTTGACGACGATGATGGCCGTCGCCAGGTTGGGGATGGTGGCGACAAAGAACTGCGTGAGCTTCTGGGGGATCTGTTCGCTCGCGAGGACCCATGCAAACAACGAAGCGCAGGCAA
Source organism: uncultured Spirochaetota bacterium (assembly GCA_963734495.1). Lineage (GTDB taxonomy): Bacteria > Spirochaetota > Spirochaetia > SZUA-6 > CAVTHK01 > CAVTHK01. The sequence continues at coordinate 806,819 of CAVTHK010000011.1, read as the reverse complement.
CGATCAGCATGACTCCGACGGTGACCTTGGCGGAATCGAACAGGAGCTTGGGGATATCCTTCCAGGTGATCTCCCCGTACGCCAGCCCCAGGATCAGCGAGTAGATGACCGCCAGCACGGCCGCTTCGGTCGGCGTTATGATCCCGCCCAGGATGCTGCCGATGATCAGCACCGGTGTGAGCAGGCACCAGAACGCCTCTTTCGTCGCGACAAAGATCTGCTTCAGGCTCGCCCGCTTGTTCTTGGGGTAGTTGTGCTTCCTGGCCACGAAGAACACAAAGACGGCCATCACGCCCGCCATGAGCAGCCCCGGGATGATGCCGGCGACGAAAAGCCGCCCGACCGAGACTCCCGCGATGACGCCAAAGACGACAGCCGGGACCGAGGGCGGGATGATCGGGCCGATGAGCGAGGAGGCCCCGGTGACCGCGATGGAAAAGTCCTCGTCGTAGCCGGCGTCCGTCATTGCCTTGATCTCGATGGCCCCGAGACCCCCCGCGTCGGCGATGGCGGTGCCCGACATTCCGGCAAAGATCACGCTGCCCAGGATGTTGACGTGTCCCAGGCCGCCGGTGATGTGCCCGACCAGCACGTTGGCAAAGTTGAAGATCCGTTTGGTGATGCCGGCGCTGTTCATGATGTTGCCGGCCAGCACGAAGAACGGCACCGCCATCAGCGGAAAGGAGTCGCCGATGCCCATCGACATGCGCTGAATGGCCACCACCGGGTTGATGCCGGCGCCGAGCATGTACAGGAGCGAGCTCACCAGCAGCGAGAGGGAAACCGGGAATTTCAGAAGCAGCAGGATCAGGAACGAGCCCAGCAGAAGCGTCATGATGCGTCTCTCCCGGCGGTGATCTTCGCGACGGTGTCGAGGACGAGCCGGATGCACATCAGAACGCAGCCGACCGGCACGGCGCTGACTACCAGGCCCATGGAGATCTGCATGGCCGAAGAGGCGATCGGGACCTGATCGAGAGTAAACAGAACGCCGACGGGCACCAGGTACGCGAGAGCGCAGAACGCCACGACATTGAGCGCGATGCCGAGAGCTTTCTGAACCGCCCGGGGCATCTTGTCGACAAAGAACTCCATCGAGATGTGCGAGCCGTGCCGCAGGCCGAAGCTTGCGCCCACAAAGGTGACCCAGACAAAGATGTAGCGGGCCATCTCCTCGCTCCAGACGAGCGGATAGTTCAGGACATAGCGGCAGAAGACCTGCACGGCCAGCACCACGCACATGACCGAGAGGCCGACAGTCACGAAGAGGTCTTCTATCAGGTCGAGTATCTTGAGCATGTTGCAGCCTTGCCGGAAAACAAGCGGGGGGCCTGGCGCCCCCCGCAACGGATGCAGCTATTTGACCGCCTGGATCCTCTCGTACAGGCCCGCGCCCCACCTGCTCTCGAACTCCTTGATGACAGGCTGGGTCGCCTTGCGGAACGCTTCGATGTCGGGCTGGGTGACGGTCATGCCCTTCTTCGACATTTCGTCGAGCTGGGCTTTCTCGTCATCGGCGATCCACTTGTTGATCTGCGGCGTCACGGTGTCGATGGATTCCCGAAGCGCCTTCTGGAAAGAGGCCGGGAGGGCGTCGAACTTCTTCTTCGCGATGAAAACAGGGGTGAGCTGGATGACGTGGCCCGTCAGGGCGATGTGGCTCTGCACCTCGTGGAACTTCTGGGTGTAGATGGTCGGGATGGGGTTCTCCTGGCCGTCCACGACGTTCTGCTGCAGCGCGAGGTAGACCTCGGACAAGGCCATCGGGGTGGGGTTGGCGCCCATGGCTTTGGCGTTGGCGACCGAAAGGGGCATGTCGGGAGCGCGCAGCTTCATGCCCTTCATGTCCTCGGGCGTGCGGATCGGTTTCTTGCTCGTGACGTAACGCGTGCCGTAGTAGAGGGTGCTCAGGTTCATCAAGCCGGTCTTTTCTTCGAGTCCCTTCCAGAGCTCCTTGCCCACGTCGCTCTTGAGAGCGTTCATGGCGTGGTCGACGTTGCGGAAGATGAACGGGCCGTCAAAGATGAGCACCGGCGCGTAGCGCTTGCCGATCTCGCCGGGGCCGACGATGGCCATCTCGATCACGCCGTTGACCAGGCCGTCGGCCAGGTCCTTTTCCGAGCCGAGCTGGGCGGCCGGGTATTCGTTGATGATGAACTTGCCGCCGGTTTTCTCTGACACGAGCCTGGCCAGCTCTTTGCATCCCTTGGAGAAGGAATGGGAGATGGAATACACATGGGCAAGCTTGTAGGTGACAGTCGGGACATCTGCGGGCTTGGCCGCTTCCTTGGACCCGCCGGCAAATGCGGCGGCGCCGAACAGTCCGAGGACGAGCACGAACGCGACGAGTCTCTTCAACACGGGCCTCCTTTGTTCTGATGGAACTGTATCAGGCGACCCTCGAGGACGCAAGACGCGCGTTGGCTTGTATGAGTATTCTGGTTGCACTGCGCCTTCGAAGCCCGGCGTATACCGCGGCACCTGCCGGGGGTCGTTCTGCGCTATGATGGTGGTGCCGCGTGGAGCCGCGTCCCGGCAGGGATCGATTCTTGCGGCAGGAGGGACCGGTGCGCGTAGCGATCGCCGGGGCGGGGATCGTCGGCGCCTACACGTACAGGATGCTCGCTCGCAGGGGCGTCGAGGCCGACCTGTACGGCAGGGCCGAGGGCACCGCCTGCGGGGCAAGCCCGTGCGCCTGGGGCGTCTCGCAGGGCTTTGGCGAAATGATCCGGCTGGCGGGCCTCGATCCGGACAAATACCTGCTCGCGCGCATGGACCATCTGTACATGGACGGCGTCAAGGTCAGAGCCTGCCTCATGACCATGGACAAGCCGGCGCTCATCTGCGATCTGCTGCAGGGGGCCGCCGTCCGCGGCGGCTCCCCGGATGCGCAGCGCTACGACCGGCTCATCGACGCGACGGGCGTGGCACGCGCCTTCCTGCCGCCGATCGATGGCGATGTCACGCTCGAATGCACGCAGTACCGGGTGAGGAGCAGCTGAGAAGCCCAACCGCGTCCGGCTGGGATCCATCGGCTACGCCTGGACCTTCCCGCTGAACGCCGGCGAGTACCACGTCGGGTGCGGGAGCCTCGCCGCGGACGCGGCATCGATCCTGGGGTCGCTGGGGTGGCTGGACTCGGGACCGGGCTCCGCGATCATCTGCCGGTGCGGTGGAAGGATCCGGCTGACCTCTCCTCGATATTCGCAGCCGTTTGTCGAAGGGAAGGTGTGGGGCGTGGGCGAGTCCATCGGGTGCGTCGCGCCCCTCGTGGGCGACGGCATCCTTGCGGGGCTTCGCAGTGCGCGCATCCTGCTCGATTGCTGGGACGATGCGGAGGCGTACGGGCGCGCCGTGCTCCGCGAGTTCGGGTGGATGGAGCGTGAGCGCCGCGTACTGGACCGGCTCCGCGGGGGCAGGCGCCTCGGGATCGCGGATGCGTGGGTCCTCAAGAGCAACTCGCGGAGGATGGGCATGCGGATCGGGATCAGGCAGGCGGGCGCCCTGATGCGGAGGTTGATATGAAGGCTGAGCATGCGCCGGGTTCCAGCCTCGCCCTGGTTCACCGGTTCTTTTCCGGAACAGGGCTCTCCTACGACGTCGTGGTCAAGCTGTGGACGCTCGGCTTCGACATGTGGTGGAAGCACCGGATTCTCGCGTCCATCCCGGCGGGCTCGTCCCGCATCCTGGACCAGGCGTCGGGGACCGGCATCCTCACCTTTGCGATCGCCCGAAGGTTCCCCCGGGCCCGCGTGATCGGCGTGGAGCTGCGGGAGGAGTATGGCGAGGTAGCCGAGCGCCGGAGGCGTTCCCTGGGTCTCGACAACGTCGAGCTCATCATAGGCCGGGCCGAGGATGTCGTCCTCGATTCAGGCTTCGATTGCGTGACTTCTTCGTACCTGGCCAAGTACGCCGATCTGGACCTTCTGATCGCGAATATCCGGCGGATGCTCAGACCGGGGGGCGTCCTCGTCATGCACGACTTCAGCTATCCGACCCGGCCGGCGGCTGCCCGGGCCGTCGAAGCCTACTTCCGTGTCATGCGCCTCCTGGGCAGCCCCCTGTTCCCCGAATGGCGAACGGTGTTCCGCGAGCTTCCCGTCCTGCTGCGAGCCACCGACTGGATCGACCGGGCGACGCAGTCGCTCGAGCGCCGCGGGTTCCGGACGATCCGGCGGGAATCGCTCACTCTCGGCATCGCGACGATGCTCACGGCCGTCAGGCCGAAGGATCAGTGAGCGCGCCTGCACCGCCTGCGCGCCCGGAGTCCCGGCTGGGGGTCCTTCGGGTCACCCGAGAACGCGCCAGGCGAGCAACCCGGCCGCGAGCAGGATCACTCCTATGCTCACCGACTTCAGCACCGTCTCGTATCGCTCCATCAGGCGCGTTTCCTCCTCAGCGAGCGTGCCAGCGCGTTTTCTGAGCTCCTTGTACGGCCTGGACGCCTTGATCTCGATGCGGCTCAAGTACGCCATCGACGCACCCAGCACGATCGCCGCGGGAGAAATCGCGTTGGTCTGAAGCACGTACCCGGCCACGACGGGGAGAAGACCCCATGAGAAGCAGAACCAGCCGTCGGTGTGGAACCTTCCTTTGAACCACTCCAGGTTGTAGGCAAGCACGAAGAAACCTTCGAGGATCGCCACCGGCCACAACCACGGAGTGTAGCGGACCATGTAGTAGGCGCCGATGGCGTAGGCCAGCACAAGCGAGGCGGCGGCCAGGAGCCACAGCTTCTTCCTGGAGAGCACCGCGCCCCACGGCTTCCGGGCTTTGCTCCCGACCGCATCGAGGGCGTGGGCCGCGATGCCCAGAGCGAGAAAGTACACGACGAGAGCAGCCGCGACCCTGTCCCAGTGGACGACCGGGGCGATCAGGGCGCCGATCACCGTGTAGGAGAGGACCATGCCCGTGTAGGGCAGGAACAGCAGGCCCACGAAGGTCCTGAATCCCGGAGGTCCGATCCGCGGCACGAACCATTCGCCGCGCCGGTCCCTCTCGCCGGCCGTACTCGAGCTCACGCGTCCCTCTTTGTGCGCGCCGTGCCACGTCCTGCCAGGCGGCGCAGCCAGGGAGACAGGCTACTGCCCCGGAACCGGGAAAGCAAGGCGCGCCGATGTCCCGCGCGTCCCGCGCCGCGGCTGACACCCGAAAGGCCGCCGCCGAGGAGCATCAGGAACGAGGTCGTCGCGCGCGGAGCTGACCGGCGGAATCACCGGTTGATGGTCGAGCCCCTTCGTGATGCCGTCCGAGATGCGCACGTGGTCTTCGTAGGCCCTCTGCCGCGTCCCGGGATTCCTCACGTTCTCCATGACGAAATCCTCGACGCTGCGGAGAATCATGCCGTGGATCTTGGCGAGCACGGTGTTGCCTGCCATGCGGGCCGTCTCGCGGTGGAACTGAAGGTCGAGCTTCCCGAACTTGGTGGGGTCGTCGAGGCACTCCTCGCTCTGCGCGAGGATCCCGCTCAGGAGGGCCGCGTCCTCCTCCGTCCTGTTGAGGGCAGCGCGGGCGCCGACCTCGGCTTCGATGACGATCCTCGCGTCCAGGAGGTCCCGGAAGCTCCGCGAGCTGGGGTCTGAAGCGATCGGAAGGAGCGCATCGCTCAGGGATTCACTGTTGACGTCGCTCCCGACGCAGGCGCCCTTGCCGTGTCGCGTGGTGATCACTCCAAGCGCGTTCAGCCGCGCCAGCCCCTCCCGGAGGCTGAGGCGGCTGATGCCCATCCGGTTGACGAGCACGCGCTCGCTGGGCAGGGCCTCCCCCGGCTTGAGGGCGCCCGCACGAATCTGCTCGCGGAAGTAGTTGACGACAGCCTCTGGCGTCGAAATTCTGCGCAGCTTGACCACTCTCATGTTTGCCGGCGCGGTCCCTCGTTCGGAAGTCTACCAAGCAGCCCACGCAGCGTCAAGAACTGGTCAGATGAGTACACAGAGCTTGACAAATGCTCTGGCCTGGCATAGCGTTGGCGTTACCCGTAATCCAGGAGGTGAGGCGATGAGAAACGCAAGAAGGGCGGTGTTCGCCGTCGCTGCAGCACTTGTTCTGCTCGCCGTCGTTCCCGCCGCGGCGAGCCCGCAGGCGGACCGTGCGACCGCCGCTCCGGCCAAGATAACCTACTTCATGGGCCTGCCGACGCAGACTGCCGCTTCGCTCAAGAGCCTCGGTGATGTCTACTGCTGGCAGGAGGTCCAGAGGCGGACCGGCGTCAACATCGAGTTCATCCATCCGGCGGTCGGACAGGACCGTGAGCAGTTCAACCTGATCCTGGCCTCCCGCGACTTTCCGGACGTCATGGTCTGGAACTGGGGCGGCTATCCCGGCGGCGGCCTCAAAGCGATCGACGACGGCGTCATCATCAAGCTCAACCCCTACCTGAGCAAAATGCCGTACCTCATGGCCACGCTGAACGGCAAGCCCGAGGACTACAAGAAGCCGGCCTTCACCGACGATGGGACTTTGTACATGTTCCCGGGCATACGCGAAAAGCTGGGCGACACATCCTTCGGCCTCATGATGCGCGGCGACTGGCTGAAGAAGCTGGGGCTTCCGATTCCTGAGACCCTGGCCGACTGGGACAAGACCCTGCGGGCCTTCAAGACTCTTGGAGCCGATATCATCCCGTTCACCATCGAGGGCAAGGTGACCCCGCCCGTGACCGGGAACAATGCCTTCCAGGACATCGCCGGCGCCTACGGCATCTATCCCCACTTCTATTACGAAGGCGGCAAGGCGAAGTACGGCGCGCTGCAGCCCGAGTACCGCGAGTTCCTCGCGGGGCTCCGCGGCTGGTACGCCGACAAGCTGCTGGACAACGACTTCATGGCCAACGACCGCAAGGCCGTCGACGTCAAGGCTACACAGGGCAAGGTGGGCGCGCTGACGGGCCAGCAGTCGACGCAGCTCGGCATGTACAACCAGCTCGTCAGGAAGACCGACCCCGGCTACAGCATGATCGCGGTTCCGTTCCCCAAGGCGCGCAAGGACGGCCCGATGCCCACGGCGTGGTTCGAGGCCGTCGTGAGCTCCTCCGGTGCGGCCATCACTACCACGAGCAAAAAGGTGGACGCGGCCATCAAGGTGTCCGACTACCTCTACAGCCCGGAGGGACACCTTCTCATCAACTTCGGCAAGGAAGGCGAGTCCTACACGATGGTCAACGGCCGGCCTATGTTCACCGACCTCATCAAGAAGAACCCGAACGGCCTCGGCCTCGCTCAGGCCATCGCGCGCTACGGCATGATGTCGGCCTCCGGGCCCTTCGTGAAGTCGAGGGAATGGTCGTACCAGAAGGCCGACGATCCGGTCCTGCTCGACGCTCTCAACATCTGGATGAAGTCTGCGGTCAACAAGGCGCTTCCCGAAGGGCTTTCGCCGACCTCGGAGGAGAGCAAGAAGCTCGCGACGATCATGGGCCGCGTCAACACCTACATGGACGAGATGTTCGTAAAGTTCGTCACCGGCGCGGAGCCGATCGCCAATTACTCCGCCTTTGTCGAGAACCTCAAGAAGCTCGGGATCGACGACGCGCTGGCCGTCCAGCAGGCGGCCATCGACCGGTGGGCCAAGAGGTAAGAGAAATCCGACTTCCGGCCGAGGGGGGGGGCGCCTGGCGCCCCCCCTTTGTCATGCGGTACTCTGAGCTCGCGGGAGCGGAAGCATGAGCGGGGCTGCGGCAGCGGGCTCCGGCCCGGCCAGGGCCTGGGCCCACGTGGTCAAGTACCGGTATCTGTACCTCATGGTCGCGCCGGTGGTGGTCTACTTCACCATCTTCCACTACGGACCGATCTACGGCCTGATCATCGCATTCAAGGACTACGCGCCGGCGCGCGGGTTCGCGCGCAGCCCGTGGGTCGGCCTCGCGCACTACCGCGAGTTCTTCGTCATGAACAGCATGTACGTGTGGCGCATCATGCGCAACACGCTCATGCTCAACGGCCTCGGGCTCTTGTTCGGCTTTCCCGCGCCGATCCTCCTCGCGATCCTGCTCAACGAGGTCCAGGTCCCCTGGCTCAAGCGCACCGTCCAGACGATCACCTATGTGCCTTACTTCATCTCGCTCGTGGTCGTGGTCGGGATGCTGATCGACTTCTTTGCGCGCGACGGGCTCGTCAACCAGGGCCTCAAGGCCCTCGGGCGCGAACCCCTGGCCTTTGTGTCGGACCCGCGGTGGTTCCGACCTCTGTACATCGGGTCGGGCATCTGGCAGACGATCGGGTGGAACTCTATCATCTACCTGGCCGCCATCACGGGCATCGACCCCAGCCTCTATGAAGCTGCGGAGATCGACGGGGCTGGACGCTTCCGCAAGATCGCCTCCATCACGCTGCCGAGCATCTTTCCGACGATCGTGATCCTGTTCCTCCTTCAGGTCGGCCATATGATGGACGTCGGGATCGACAAGGTCCTGCTGATGTACAACCCGATGAACTACGAGACCGCGGATGTGATCCAGACCTTTGTCTACCGCACGGGGCTCCTGGAAATGAACTTCAGCTACGGCACCGCGGTGGGGCTGTTCAACTCCGTGGTCAACTTTTCGCTGCTGCTCGTGGCCAACAGGCTGAGCCGGCAGCTCACGCAGACGAGCCTCTGGTAGGCGGGGGCAGGCGATGAAGAACAGGATCCGCGCCGGCGTCGCCGATGCCGCCTTCAACTGGGTCAACACGCTCATCCTGCTGGCGCTGTGCGTCGTCACGATCTACCCGCTGCTGCACGTGGTCAACGCGTCGGTGAGCGAGCCGGAGCAGCTGTTCCGCTACCGTGGGATCATGCTGCACCCCCTCGGCTTCACGCTCGAGGGCTACAAGCTCACCCTGGAGAACCCGATGATCCGCACCGGGTTCCTCAACACCCTGTTCCTGGTGACGGTCGGCACCACGGCCAACGTGCTGATCACGTCCATGGGCGCCTACGTCCTCTCGCGCAAGTACTTCAAGCCGCGTGTGGCGATCCTGTTCTACATCAGCGTCACGATGTTCTTCTCCGGCGGGATCATCCCGACCTACCTGGTCGTCCGCGGCCTGGGGCTGCTGAACTCGCTGTGGGCGCTGATCCTCACCGCCCTCGTGCGGGCCTACAACCTGCTGGTCATGAAGACCTACCTCGAGGCTATGCCCGACAGCCTCGAGGAGTCGGCCAAAATCGACGGGGCCGCGGACCCCCGGATCCTGTTCCAGATCATCCTCCCGCTGGCCATGCCGGTCGTGGCGGTCATGATCCTGTTCTACAGCGTCGATCACTGGAACGCGTTCTTCCGCGCCCTGATGTACCTGCGCAAGCGGGACCTCTATCCGCTGCAGCTCGTCCTGCGCGAGATCCTCATCACGAACAGCATCGAGGCGATGGCCGGAAAGGCCGCCGGCGAGGACGCCTCGCGCATGCTCATCGGAGAGGTGCTGCGCTACGCGGCTATCGTCGTGGCCACGGTGCCGATCCTCGCCGTCTACCCTTTCATCCAGCGATACTTCGTCAAGGGCGTCATGATCGGCGCCATCAAGGGCTGAGGCTGCGCCTGGCTGACGCTGCGCCCGGCCGCGGCAGCCCGTGCCGCCACAAGCAGCCGCCGCGAGCGGTCTTGACCACGCCGCGAAGCGCGGTGCAAGCTCGCCATCACGCAGACACACACGACAGAGAGGAGCACGCGATGAAGAAGGGCGAGCATTTCGAGGTCCGCGACCCGGCGCTGGCCGAGCAGGGCAGGCGCAACATGGAGCTGGCGGAGCTCGCCATGGGCGCGCTCATGCAGGTGCGCGCGCGCTTCGAGAAGGAGCGGCCCCTCGCCGGGGTGCGCATCGGCCTCGCGCTGCACGTGACCAAGGAGACCGGCATCCTCGTGCGCACGCTCCGTGCCGGCGGCGCCGACGTCGCGATCACCGGCTGCAACCCCCTCTCCACGCAGGACGACGTGGCAGCCGCCCTCGCGGAGGAGGGCGTCAAGGTCTGGGCCTACAAGGGCGAGACCCGTGAGGACTACTACCGCTACCTCGGTTCCGTCATCGCGCAGAAGCCGAACATCACCATCGACGACGGCTGCGATCTCGTGAGCGAGATCCACACCCACCATCCCGAGCTCATCCGCGACATCATCTGCGGGTGCGAAGAGACGACCACCGGCGTCATCCGCCTCAAGGCCATGGAGAAGGACCGCTCGCTCAAGTACCCCATGATCGCGGTCAACGACAACAAGACCAAGCACCTCGTCGACAACTACTACGGCACCGGCCAGTCCACGCTCGACGGGATCCTCCGCGCCACCAACGTCCTCGTGGCGGGCAAGAACTTCGTCGTCGTGGGCTACGGGAGCTGCGGCAAGGGCGTCTCGATGCGCGCCCGCGGCCTCGGCGCCAACGTCATCGTCTGCGAGGTCGACCCGTTCCGCGCGCTGCAGGCCGCCTACGACGGCTTCCGCGTGATGCCGATGGCCGAGGCCGCCGCGATCGGCGACATCTTCTGCACCGTGAGCGGCAACAAGCACGTCATACGCCTTGAGCACATGAAGCGCATGAAGCAGGGCGCCCTCATGGCCAACGCCGGCCACTTCGACGTCGAGGTCGACATCGCCGCCCTGGGCAAGGCCGCGAGCTCGACGCGCCGCGTCCGGCCCTTCCTCGACGAATACGTGTTAGGCGGCAGGAAGCTCTTTATCCTCGGCGAAGGCCGCCTCGTGAACCTCGCCGCCGCCGAGGGCCACCCGAGCGAAGTCATGTCCACCTCGTTCTGCGGCCAGGCGCTCTCGTGCGAGTACGGGGTCAAGAACCGCGGCAAGATGCCCGTGCAGGTGATCCAGCTCCCCGAGGACGTCGATGACGCGATCGCGGCGCTCCAGCTCAAGGTGATGGGCATCGGGATCGACAGGATGACCGAAGAGCAGGTCGCCTACATGTCGAGCTGGAAGGAAGGGACGTGAAATTGAAGAAGGCCGCCGCCGGCTGACCTTCAGCTTTTGTCCGTCTTCCACAATCCTTCGAGCAGGCTCGCCCCGTGCCGCTTGTAGGCGTCGGGATGCGCGAGCCTGTGCGCGACCTCGCGCACCACGCATTCAGCCGCCTCCTCCAGCGTCTTGCGGCCCGAGCTCGGCCGTCGCGCGCTGCGGGGGCAGCTTGCCGCCGATGCCGACCAGCGGCTCGCCCTCGGGAGGCAGCCGGCTCAGGTCCACGGCTTCGGGGCAGATCGCGAGGCAGTGCGAGGTCTCCCAGCCCGCGGCGTGGTCGCCGGCAAACTCGTAGCGGTCGGCGAGGAACAGGTAATCGACGCACGCCCACGCGAGCAGGCCGAAGCGCCGGCTGTGCTCGCGCTTGTTGTGGAGCAGCGCCGCGGCGCGCGCGTGGTCGATCAGCGGGTAGTGGCCCGCCACGAGCACGCCGAGCTGGAAGCCCAGGCTCTCGGCCTCCACCAGTATGTGCAGCAGCAGCCGCTGGTAGTTGAGCGCCTGCTCGGTAGGCGAGAAGGGCTGCCGCTCCGGCAGGAAGTTGTCGGGCGGCAGGGCCATGGCCGCCGCGATCTTCTCGCGATCGGCCGCGTTGGCCTCCATCAGCGCCTCGCTGCGGCTTTCGCCGTAGTACAGCGGCGGGAAGACGAGGCCTCCGCCGCTGCGGGCGCAGAGGAGCGCGAGCGCCTCCGCTTGAAGCGTATCGGCCCCCACCGGGTTGTGCGGTCCGTGCCACTCGAGGGTGCCGATGGGGATGTAGGCGACGGGGCACGCCTGCCTGCGGGCCACGATCTGGTCCGGCCGGCACATCCAGTACCTCACCTCGGGGGGCGCGTCCTTCGTTCCCTGCTTGCTCATCCTAGTGGCCTCCGCGCTCGGGGTCCGGGAAATGCGGCGGCTCGACGTTCGCGGGGATGGGCGAGCTGTACGGCTCCTCCCGCGTGCGCTCCTCGTGCTCGCGGCGGGCTGCCGCGAGCGTCTCCGGCCGCTGGACCAGGTCGATCGCCGCGAGCGCCATCACCTTGGCCGCGTGCATCATCCCCTTGTGTCCGATGGAGGTGGCTCCCGTCGCCGCGACCGCCCAGCTGTGGCCGGGGGCGCCCGTGGCCGCGCACGCGGTGCGCAGCATCGAAAGCGGCGTGATCCAGCTCACGTCGCCGACGTCGGTGCTGCCGGTGCCGATGTGGTGCTCGTCCCACGGCGGGAAGTTCTCGCCGAGCAGGGGCTCGCCCACCAGGGCGGCGACCTTCATTTTTGACTCAGGGGGGACCTGCATCTTTTCGAAGACGCTGCGCGCGTTCTCGGGCGGAAAGGCGTCGTTGATCTTCTGCGCGTAGGCCTTCTCCTCCGCGGTGAACGCGATCGGGCCCACGAGCTTCATCGCCTCGTAGTGGAGGTCGGCGAGCGCGTGGTTGTTCAGCACGTTGGAGCAGGCGCCGCGGAACCGCTCCTCCACCGTGGTCTCGGTCATCATCGCGGCACCGTGCGCGATCCTGCGCACGCGGCCGGCGACGTCGTCGAGCTCGCGGCGCTTGTGCGCGCGCACGAAGTACCAGACCTCGGCCTCGTCGGGCACGACGTTGGGGAGCCGCCCGCCGTTGGTGATCACGTAGTGGATGCGCGTCTTCTCGGTGATGTGCTCGCGGAGGTAGTTGACGCCGACGTTCATGAGCTCGACCGCGTCGAGGGCGGAGCGGCCCTGGTGGGGCGCGCCGCCCGCGTGAGCGGTGCGGCCGTGGAAGCGGAAGACGAGGTCGTAGACGCCGACCTGGCTGCCTTTGCCAGGCATGTTGACGCGGTCGGGGTGGTAGTTGAGCGCCGCGTCCAGGTCGTCGAAAGCGCCCGCGCGGGCCATGAAGGTCTTGCCGCTGATCTGCTCCTCCGCGGGGCAGCCGTAGTAGCGCACGGTGCCCTTTGAGCCGGTGGCGGCGAGCCACTCCTTGAGCGCGACGGCGGAGGCGAGGCAGCCGGTGCCGAGCAGGTTGTGCCCGCAGCCGTGGCCGGGTCCGCCGGGTACGGCCGGCTCTTCGGTCGGCTGGCTCTTCTGCGAGAGCCCGGCGAGCGCGTCGTATTCGCCGAGGAAGCCGAGGATCGGCCGGCCGCTCCCCCACTCGGCGACGAAGGCGGTGTTGATGCCGCCGAGGTCCCAGGTGATGCGGAAGCCCTCGGCCGCGAGCGAGTCGGCCTGCAGCCGGCTGGATCTGAACTCCTGCCACGCGACCTCAGGGTGCTCCCAGATCGCGTCGGACATGGCGGTGAAGCGTGACTGGTTGGCGTTGAGCCAGCGTATGACGTCTTCCTTTGTGCGCATGGAGCCTCCGATCCGGGTCAGTTTGCGCGGGCGCGCGGCGGTCCCGCCGGTCGCCGCGACGCCGAGGCCGTGATTATGCCCGATAGCACAACGGGTGGGCAAATTCGACCGCGACCGGCTGCCCACCGACGGCGGCGTCAGTCTTGCCACCAAGGCCAACCTCACCGGAACGGGAACCTGCGGGCACCTGTCGATGACGGTCTACAACGACGGGACGACCGCGTCCTGATCGCCTGCTGCGGCGGGAACAACGGCGACCAGGACTACGCGACGGCGCTCGGCCCGTCGTCACCTTGACGCGCGGGGGCGTGGACGTGCCAGGGATCACCGGCTTGTATCGCGCCCTGGCCCTCGACGCGAACGGGAAGCCCCACATCTCCTGCTATGACGCCTCCTTTGCCTCTCCGGAGTACGCGGAGAGAACCACCGGGACCTGGAAGACGCTGACAGTGCCGGAACCCGAGTTCACTCAGGCGCGCACGACGATCGCGATCTACACCTCGGGGATCATGCGCATCGGCTGCGAGGCGGGAGGCATCAGCGTCGCGCGGCACCTGTCGGAGCGCGGGAAGCGGACACGCCACGCGAGGGGCCGGGAGACAGGCCCCTTTTCGTTGCGTCGGCGGCGGCGGGGGCGTCCCGCGCGAGCGCGGCGCTGAGTAGAGCGTCGCCCGCACGTACGACGATCATGGTGAAGGCGCCCGCGAGGAACACGGCGGGAAGCCGTCCGCCCGCCTGCAAGGCCACGCGCAACGCGATCGCCGTCGAGCCGAGGCTGACGAGATTGAACGACGCGGCGGCCGCGCAGAACCAGAGCGCGGGCGGCCAGCGGCTCTCACCGATGACGCGGAAGCCCCGGAGCAGGCGGGCGGTCCAGCGGGGGTCGATGCCTTCAACCTGCCAGTCCGTTCCTGGTGAACGTGCAGCCGATGCCCGGCAGGACCTGCGCGGCCGAGGATCGGGCCGGAGGCCGGGGAGGCGGCGCGCGTCGTCAGGCACTCGCGCGGCGGACCCTGCGCAGGAGGGCCTGCGCTCCGATCACCAGCAGGTAGATCCCGCCGGCGAACAGGATGATCGTGGCGCCGGCCGGAAGGTTCGGGCCGTAGCTCAGCGCCAGCCCGCCCGTCGTGTAGAGGATGCTCAAGCCGATCGAGAGCGCCACCATCTGCCAGAGCCGGCGGGTCAGGCCTGAGGCCGTCGCGGCCGGGCAGGGTGAGCAGCGCGATCACCATGAGGATGCCCACGACCTGGGCGAGGGTGACGATGGTGAGGGCGGTCAGCACCAGCAGGAGAAGGTAGGTGCGCTCGGTCCTGATGCCGCGGAGGCGGGCGAACTCCTCGTCAAAGGCGATCGCGAGCAGGTTGTTGTAGAAGAGCAGCGCCACCGCGACCACCACGAGGTCGAGCACCGCGATGGCCGCGAGGTCCTGCGGCGAGACGAGCAGGATGTTGCCGAAGAGGTAGCTCATCAGCTCCTGGCTGTAGCCGGGAGTCGCCTGGATAAAGAGGATCCCGACCGCCATCCCGATCGCCCAGATCGCGCCGAGGACCGTGTCCACGCGCTCGCGCCCGCGAAGCGACACGACGCCGATGATGAGGGCCGCGACCACCGCCGCGGCGGTCGCCCCGTGCACCGGCGTGAGGAAGGTCCAGCCCGCGACGACCCGCAGGTAGCGCGCGGCGCCCATGCCCGCGAGCACGCTGTGGGCGATCGCGCCGGCGATGTAGCCGATGCGCTTGACCGTGACGTAGCTGCCGACCACGCCGCAGGCGACCGAGGACAGCACGCCGGCCGCCGCCGCGTAGCGGAGGAACGGGAACGCGAGCAGGTCGGAAAAGAAGCTACCGCCGTCCATGGCGTGCGACCTCCTCGGCATGGCGCACCACGCTCACGTCGTGGCCGTAGAGGGTCTGGATCATCTCGCCGGTGAGCGTCGCGGTGGGATGTATCTTCGCTGTCACATTGACGCATATCACCTTGCTGGTGAGAGACCACACGACCCCGAGGTCGTGCGAAGCGATCACGAGGGTGAGCTTCTTCGAGAGCTCGCCGAGCAGCGCGTACAGCCCCTCTTCCGCGACCCGGTCGACGTGCGAGGTCGGCTCGTCGAGCAGGAGGAGCTCCGCTTCGGAGGCGAGCGCGCGGGCGATCAGCACGCGCTGGCGCTGGCCGCCGGACAGCTCGGCGAACGCGCGATGCTCGAGGCCCGAGAGCCCGACGGCATCGAGCGCGGCCGACGCAGCCCCGCGGTCCCGGCGCGACCAGGGCCCCACCAGCCGGCTCCCGAGACGCCCCATGAGGGCGACGTCCTCGACCTGCATGGGAAACTGCGGGTCGTAGAGCACCTGCTGGGGAACGTAGCCGACGCGCCTGCGCGATTCCTCGGCCGGCCGGCCGAAGAGCCGGACCGTGCCGCGCGTAGGGCGCAGCAGCCCGAGGATGAGCTTGAGCAGGGTCGTCTTGCCGCCGCCGTTCGGGCCGACGACGCTCACCGTGTCGCCGGCTTCGATGGCGAGGCTCACGTCGCTCAGGGCGTTCGTGCCCTCGTACGCGAACGAGACGCTCGAAAGCAGGACGGGCGGGTCGCCGGCCATCAGTGGCGGGCTCCGCTCGCGCGGCCCTGCGGACCGGCCAGGCCGCCCGCGCCGCAGACGAGGTGCAGCGCGTGGCAGTCGTCGCACTCCTCCACGCTGTGGTCGTGCGCAAAGCTCTCCCAGTGCTGCTTCTGATCGGGGCTGAGGAAGCCTGCTCCGCTGCAGAGCGGGCAGATGTTTTCGAGCGCGGCGAGGATCGAGTCGCGGATGAACGCGCTGCGGTTGGGGATGCTCCTGAGCGCCGCCATGAGCGCGGGATCCGCCTTGAACGTGACGACTTCGAGCCTCGGCTTGCGAGCCATCGCGCCTCCCTGCGGGCCCGGCTCGGCGCAGCGGGCGGCCGCGTACCCGAGCCTCGTCCCCAAGGATATGACTCGGTAATACCGAGGGTCAAGGTACAGGCACGATGGCTCCGCTGCCTGCCGGGTACTCGACCCGCACTCGCGGGGGACGTGCAGGCGCCGGGCGCGGTACGAGGCTCCGCCGTCAGCGCTGCGCGTTGACGGCGGGCGAGAGGCGGGGCTACGCTGGGGCGAAGGAGTCGCCGCCATGAAGAAAGTGTCCCTCGTCGTTCTCTTCTGCGACATCAGGGGCTTCATGCGCCTGAGCGTCGCGCTGGGGAAGCGGATGCCCGCCTTTGTCCAGAAGTTCTACGAGAAGGCCGGCACCGCCGTCGTGGACAACGGCGGCTCGATCCTGAAGTACATCGGCGACGCGATGCTCTGCGTGTTTCCGCGCGGCAGGGAAAACGAAGCCGTCCGATGCGCCGTGCGGATGCGCAAGGACTTCGCGGCGCTTGTCGAGAGCTACGAGATCGTGCAG
Source organism: uncultured Spirochaetota bacterium (assembly GCA_963734495.1). Taxonomy (GTDB): domain Bacteria; phylum Spirochaetota; class Spirochaetia; order SZUA-6; family CAVTHK01; genus CAVTHK01. The sequence continues at coordinate 790,161 of CAVTHK010000011.1, read as the reverse complement.
GTGGCCGAGTTGGGCGCCGCTGTCAGCAGCGGCGAGGTCACTCGCGGCATCTTCGGCCACAAGTCTCTCAGGGTCGACGACGTGATGGGCGAGACCGTGGCGCACGCGGCCGTGCTCAACCGTCTGCCGGGCATCAAGGTCACCGACCCGGTCCGGAGGGCCATCGGCCCGGAGTTCCACGCCGTGGAGCTTCCCCCGCTGTCGCTCAAGTGGAGCAGCGAGAACCTCAGGGCGTGGGAAGTGTCGCCGCGCGGGTAGTCGCCCCCGTGCGCCCTTACGACTTCTTGTAGCCTAACCTGACCGCCGGAGTTATCTTTTTGGCTGGCGCCCGCGGAGCCGGACGACGGTGGCGCGCCGCCTCGGGCGGCCCAGGGGCGCCGCAGACATCCGCACGAGGAGAGCAGCCATGAAGGTAGCGAACCCGTACCTCAATTTCCACGGGAACACCCGGGAGGCCTTCACGTTCTATAAGTCCGTGTTCGGCGGGGAGTTCAACGCCCTGATCACATTCAAGGACTCCGGCGGCGAGGCGATGAAGGTCCCGGCCAAAGAGCTGGACAAGATCATGCACGTCGCCCTGCCCATCGGCAACGGCAACATCCTCATGGGATCGGATATCCTCGAGTCCCAGAAGCGCCCCGTCAAGGCCGGGAACAACTTCTATATCGCCCTCGAGGCTGACAACGAGACCGAAGCGGAAAGGGTGTTCAAAGGCCTCTCGGCGGGCGGGAAGCCCGAGATGCCGCTGCAGAAGACGCAGTGGGCCGAAAAGTACGGCATGTGCGTCGACAAATTCGGGATCGGGTGGATGGTGAGCTACACCGGCAACGTGCGATACTCGCCGGGCAACTGACCTGGAGTGCGAAGGCGGCGCCGCCCGCGGAGCCGGCGCCGCCCCGGTCTGCGCGACTACACGATCTGGATGACCGCCCCGCCGAACGTGAACCCGCCGCCGAAGGCGGTGAGCCCGAGCAGCTCGCCGCTCTTGCGCTCGCCGAGCAGCTTCGCCAGGCAGATCGGGATCGTGCTCGAAGAGGTGTTGCCGTACTCCCGGATGTTGCTGTAGAGCAGCCCCTTCGGCGCCTTGAGCTTCATGGCCACGGCGTTGATGATGCGCTGGTTGGCCTGGTGCGGGACCACGAGCGCCAGGTCGGCGAGCGTCTTGCCCGCGATGGCGCAGGCCTGCTCGAGCATCATGATCATGCCCTTGATCGCCTCGAGGAACACCTTGGGCCCGTCCATGTAGATGAAGCTCCCGTCCTGGTTGGGCACGCGCAGGATCGTCCCGTCCTCGCCCTTGGCCGAGAGCGCCGGGGGCCAGAGGCGCGCGCGGAGCTTCTGCTTGCCGCCGGCGGTCACGACGCAGCGTCGCGGTCGCGGCGTCGCCGAAGATCGGCGCCGTCGACGGGTCGGCCGGGTCGGTGCGCAGCGAGAGCGTCTCCGTCGTCACGAGCAGCGACGCGCCTGTCGGGCCGCGTGTACAGGTAGTCGTAGGCGGCCTGCAGCCCGTAGAGGTAGCCCGAGCAGGCGGCGTTGATGTCGTGCGCCTGCACGTAGATGTCGGAGGCTCCCTCGGACAGGTCGTGCAGGATGAGCGCCGCGGTCGACGGCGTCGTGGTCGGCGGCGTCCCCGTGGTCGCGATCAGCAGGTCGATGTCGCGGATCGTGAGCCCCTGCGCCGCGAGCAGCTTGCGCGCGGCCTTCGCGCCGAGGGTCACGACCGTCTCGCCCTCGCCCACCCAGTAGCGGCTCTCGATGCCGACGCGCTTGAGGATCTCGCCCGCCGTCCAGTCGGGGCACTTGGCCGCGATCTCGTCGTTGGACACCTTGCGCGACCCGGTCGCCACCTCGACGCCGGCGAGCCCGATCTCGACCGCCGTCTCCCGCCTGGATTCGGCGGCCGGCGCTTCGCCCGCGGCAGGAACCGCGGCGACGGCCGAGGCACGCGCCGCGGGCGGCGGCGGGCGCCTTCCCCTTGGTGATGATGGGAGTGCCCGGCTCCTCGCGCGAGACGGGCTTGAGCGCGGCATCGCCGCCTTCGGCGGTCTTGATCTTCGCGAGCGGCGTGCCCACCTTGACCATCTCGCCCGCGGGCACGAGCAGCTCGAGCCACCACGCCCTGCACGGGCGAAGAGAGCTCCTGCACCGCCTTGTCCGCCTCGAGATTGGCGACGATCGCTCCGGCCTCGATCTTGTCGCCGGCCTTGACCTGCCAGTCGAGCACCGTGACCGACTCGTCGGAAGGGCTCGAGCCGATCGCCTCGATGAGGAAGACGCCGGCTCTCCGCCTTGGGCGGGGCCTGCCAGCTCACCTCCGCGCCCAGCATGGCCGCGGCTTCTTCGAGCGTGCGCTTGAAGCCCGGCAGCACCTCGAGCTGGTTGGCGAAGTTGAAGGGACGAACGTGTCGGGGCGCGTCACGCGCCTGACCAGCACCGCGACGCGGGCCTTTTCGGCCACCGTGGCCGCGATCTCCGCGCCGAAGCCGCAGGTGAGGTTCTCCTCGTGCACGATCATGAGTCGCCCGGTGCGCTCGGCGCTGGCGAGCACCGCCTGCTCGTCCCAGGGCGAGAGACTGCGCAGGTCGATCACTTCCGCGCCGTAGCCGACGCCGCGCAGGGCCGCCGCGGCCTTGCGGCACATGGGCATCGGCGTTGCCCCAGCCGACGAGCGTGATGTCGTCGCCCTTCTCCACGATGCGCGCCTTGCCGATCGGAACGAGCTGGCGCTCGACGTCGGCGCTCGTCGTGTTCTCGCGGTCGTTGAGCGAGGTTCTTGGGGTAGAAGAAGATCGTCGGCCGCCCCGACTGCATCGCCGCGTTGAGCAGGCCCGACCGCGTCGGCCGCGGTGCTCGGCTCGAACACGTCGACGCCCGGGAGTGTGGACGGCGTACGACTCCATGCTGCTCGCGTGGAACGGCCCGAGGCCGGGCTTGTAGCCGCCGGTGGTCGCCATCACGATGACCGGCGCCTGGTAGCGGCCGTCGGTGCGCCAGTACATGGTGGCGAGCTCGGTGGTGATCTGGTTGAAGGCGAGCGGGAGGAAGTCGGCGAATTGAAGGAAGGCGATCGGCCTGCGGCCGGCCAGCGCCTCGCCGACCGAGAAGCCGATGATCGTCGACTCGGAGAGCGGCGAGTTGCGCACGCGGCCGGGATAGGCCTCGGTCAGCCCGCGGGTGAGGCCGAAGACGTCGCCCTTGGGGTCCTCGAGGTCCTCGCCGAACATGACGATGCGCTTGTCGCGCTGCATGCGCTTGCGGAAGAGCTCGCGCACCGCCTCGAGCATCGTGAACCTCGGCTCGCTCGCGTCGCCGCGGTACTCGCGGCGGCGGGTCCTCGAGATCGCGGGGCAGCTCCTTCTTGGCGTGGAACGTCGCGAAGGGGTCCGCCGCTGCGCTGGGCGCGCAGCGCGTCGCTCTTGACCTGCTCGGCGATCTCGGCCTTGATCCGCTCGAGCTCCTGCCGCTTGACGCCCAGCCCCTCGAGGCTCTCCTCGAAGAGCGCGAGGGGGTCGGCGGTCTGGCGCACCTCATCGATCTCCTCGGCGGTGCGGTAGAGGGTCTGATCGTCGGCGTTGCTGTGGCTGTCCAGCCGCTCCACGCGCAGGATCACGATGGCGGGCTTGCGCGTCTCGCGCATCTCGTCGACGATCTCGCCGTAGGCGCGGTAGGCGCCGATGATGTCGTGGCCGTCGATGCGGCGGATCGGGATGCCGCAGAAGACGTCCTGGTCGCCCGCTCGGCAGCGAGAAGAAGGTGCGGCCCGCTGGTGCGCGTGGAGATCGCGAGCCCGTTGTCCTGCACGACCCAGAGCACCGGCAGCTCGCGCGCAGCCGACGTGAGGATCGCCTCGAGCATCTCGCCCTGCTGGCTCGTGCCGTCGCCGACGGAGCAGTAGACGATCGGCCGCGCCGGGTCGGCCTTGATCGTCTCGGCGACGCCGCACGCGTGCAGCCCGCCGCTGCCCACCGCGCCCGGGCATGCCCATGACGCGGTGGTCCGCGTCGCTCATGATCGCGTTCATGGCGCGGCCGCGGGACTCGGAGGCGTCCTTGGCGAACAGGGCGAGAAAGAGCGTCTCGACGCTCATGCCGCGCGCCAGAAGCAGCGCCTTGTCGCGGTAGTGGGCCTGGAGCCAGTCCTCTTCGATGAGATGAGGCGCGAGCGTCGCGGCCGCTTCGTGGCCGGCGCACGAGACGTAGAAGAAGGCTTCGCCCCTGCGGGTAAAGTCCTGCTCCAGCGCCTCCACCGCGCGCGTCGTCCTCATGGATCGGTAAAGGTCGAGGAAGGTGGCTACCTGAGTCCTTTTCTGGGCGACCTCAGGCATGGTTACCTCCGGAAGTTGGTGATCAGGCTATGCTTCGAGGCCGCAACGGCGGCTCCGCTGAGAATTCACGGTGAGGGGCGTGCCAGTCAAAGCCGGGCCAATATAGCACTGGCCGGCCGACTCTGTCGAGACAGAAGCGGCCCGCTGTCCGACCCCGCCCGCTCCGCCCCGGCCGGGGCAACCGCAAATCGACCCCAATGACCACGATCTCAGCGCGGAGGTTGCGGAGGCCGGAGATGGCGCCCCCGGCGGCTTCCCCGGTCAGGCGAGCCTAATCTTCGGTCAGCAAGCCTGGCCTTGCGGTCACGGCAAGCGATGTGATCTCCTGCCTCATGCGCGCGAAGCGGGGCTTGAGCACGTCGTAGATGATCCGGATGCGCTCGTCGTGGTGCGCAAACGCGCTCTTCATGGCGTTGATCGTGATCTTCTCGAGATCCTCGAGCGTCAGGTTGTAGTGCTTGACCGCGAGCTCCATCTCGCGGCTCAGCGTGGTGTCGCTCATCAGCCGGTTGTCCGTGCAGAGGAACACGCGGAAGTTGTTCCGGTAGTACAGCGGGAACGGGTGGGCGTCGAGCGACTCGGCGGCGCCGGTCTGCACGTTCGAGGACAGGCACATCTCCATGGGCACCCGCTTGTCCAGGATGAACTGGGCGAGCGTCCCCATCTGCACGATCCGCGTGCCGCTCACCACCATGTCCTCGCGCAGCCGCGTCGCGTGCCCGATGCGGTGCGCGCCGCAGATCTGCAGCGCCTGCCAGATGCTCTCCATGCCGAACGCCTCGCCGGCGTGGATCGTGATGTTGAAGTTCTTGCTGCGGATGTACTCGAAGGCGTCGAGGTGGCGCTTGGGCGGGTGCCCGTACTCGTCGCCGGCGAGGTCGAACGCCACCACCCCCTTGTCGCGGAAGGCGACGGCCAGCTCGGCGGTCTCCAGCGAGACCTGCTGGTCGCGCAGCGAGGACAGGATCAGACCGAAGTCGGTGCCCGGTCGCGGCGCGCCCCGCCTCGAGGCCCCGCAGCACGGCGAGCACGACGCGCTCCAGGTTCAGCCCGCGCGCCGAGGTGCAGCATCGGGGCGAAGCGGACCTCCGCGTACATCACGTGGTCCGCCGCCAGGTCCTCGATCGCCTCGCGCGCGACGCGCTCCAACGCCTCCTCGGTCTGCATCACGGAGACGGTCACGCCGAACCCCTCGAGGTACAGCTTGAGGCTCTTGCGATCCGCGCCCCGGTGGAACCACTCGGCGAGAGCGGCGGGGTCCCGCGCGGGCAGCTCGACGCCCTGCTCGCGCGCGAGCTCGACGATCGTGGAAGCCCTCACGCTGCCGTCGAGGTGGTCGTGGAGCTCCACCTTCGGCAGCTGGCGGATCATCTCGCGGGTGACCATGGATGTAGATTAAGCCGGGCGCGGATCGCGGGCAAGCCCGCGCGCACACGGCTCCAGGCGCCTATGGGCGCCTCGGGCGCAGCAGCCGCGCGGCCGCGAGGCCGGGCAGCACGAAAAACAGGTCGCGCGCGCGGATCAGGAGCCCCAGGGCCAGGCCGCTCGCCGCGGACTCGCCCAGCCGCCGCAGCCCGACGACCTGTGCAGCCTCCAGAACGGCGACCGCTCCGGGGATAGGGGCGAGCAGAGCCGCGCGCGCGAGCGTGAGCGCCTCGATCGACGCGCGCAGATCGAGGTGAAGGCCGAGCGCGGCCAGCAGCAGCCTGTACTCGAGCACGACCGGCACCCACAGGAGGGCGGAGGCTGCGAGCGCCCGCGCGATGGCTGCGGGCTTCCGAGCGCAGAGGACCGCAAGCGCCTCCTCGGTATCGCGCACGCCCGCGGCGAAGCGCGCGAGCCCGGCGGCCAGCCGCGCGGCAACCGCGGTGGCGGGCCGGCGACCCGATCGCAGCGCGATCCCGTAGGCGAACGGTGCCGCGAGCAGGGCCAGCGCAGCCGCGAGCGGCAACAGGGCCGAAGGTCCGCGGCCTGCCGCCATAAGCGCGACGCCGAGGCCGAAGAACGCCGCGGCGCTCGCGGAATCCACCAGGCGGGCGAGCACGGTAAGGCCGGCGGCCTCGGCGGCGGCCATGCCGTGGCGCGCCGAAAGCAGCATCGCCTGCAGGGGCTCGCCGCCTACCTGCGCGCCGGGGGTGAGGTAATTGACCGCCGAGGACGCCAGGCGGTAGAGGATCAGCGGAACGTACGGGCAGCTTTGTCCCGCCCCCGCGCGAGAGAAGCCACAGGCGCACCGGCGCGGCGGCCACGAGAAGGAGGTCAACCGCGAGGATCGCCGCCAGACGCGCCGGGTCGAGGCCCCGCAGCACGGCCGCCAGGGCAGGCAGGGGCACACTCGCGAGCACGCGCACGGCGAGGGCGAGCACGGCCGTCCAGAACAGGCGGCTCAGCCAGCGTTTCTTGCGAACAGCCTGCGCTCCGGCGACCAAACGGACCACCTGCCTGTTCCGAGGATCAGCAGAGACAGCACTCCCGCCAGCGCCGCCCCGTCGAGCGGTATGAGTCGCAGGGCGGAGAGAAGGACCAGGGCCAGCGCGGCCGCCCGCCCCGCGGCGCCGAGCAGCAGCGCGAGCGCCGGCGCGGCCATCAGCGGGGCCGAGGCCCACGCGAGCGCCGCCAGCGCCGCGGCTGACGCGGCGCGCAGGGGCAGCGGCAGCCAGTCCAGGACGAGCCGCCCGATGCGCGCCGCGCCGCGGTACAGCGACGAGCTCTCCGGGACGATGTCCGCTGCCCGCAGCCAGTCGCGCGCGAAGCCGGCCAGGAACGGGACGGCGAACACGACGGCCGCGATCGCGAGCCGCTGCCGCGAGACCGCGGGCGCGAGCGCGGCCGTGAGGAGGCCCATCATCGCGCCCGCGAGAAAGCGGCCGCTTGCCGTGCCGGATATGGAGACGACTCTGCCGCCCAGGCGGCGCCGCAGCGCCAGCGTGAGCACCCACAGGTAGCGGGCAAAGCCGACCAGCAGGAACCACGGCGGCAGGGCCTGCCGCGAGACCGCGAGCGCCGAAGCGAAGAGCACGCCGAGGGCATCGACCTCGGTGTCGAGGCGCTCGCCCAGCCGCGTGAGTCGCGCGGAACGGCGCGCGATCAGGCCGTCGAGGTAGTCGCCGGCGACGACCGCCGCGTACAGCAGGGCCGGGAGCCAGTCCACGAAACCGCCGCGGCCCGGCGTCAAATAGAACGCCGCGAGCGCCGCCACAGCCAGGCCGCGCGCCAGGGTCAGCCGGTTCGCAGGCCCGAGGCTCTCGTAGAGCGCCCCTCCCGGGCCCCGGTTGTCCCTCAGGTGCAGCCGACAGCTCGCGAGCAGCCAGGCCGCCCCGGCGAACACCAGCCCCGCCCGCAGCATCACCGCCTCGCCGCCGAGTGCCGGGCTCACGGCCGCCGCGACAGCCGCGCAGGCCGCAATGGAGACGGCCAGCGCGAGGTGCCAGCGCTTGAGCAGCGGTTTCGGCAGGGCGATCGACCCCATCAGGCAAGGATAGCCTGCGAGCTTGCCCGCCGGCAAACCGCGTACGTATAGTGGTAAGATGGGCCGGCCGCGCGTCACGGTAAGTTATGCGCAGAGTCTCGACGGGCGGATTGCCACGCGGACCGGCCAGTCGCAGTGGATCTCCGGCCCCGGGACGCTCGAGCTCGCCCAGGAATTGCGGCGGGACAACGATGCGATCCTCGTGGGCATCGGCACGGTCCTCCGCGACGACCCCCTCCTCACCTGCCGCCTCCCCGGCTGCTCTTCGCCGGTGCGCGTCGTCCTCGATTCGCGCCTGCGGCTGCCTGAGGACGGTCGGATCGCGCGGAGCGCGGACCGGTACGCGACGGTCGTGTTTTCGCTCGCCCCCGATGCCGCGAAGGTCGAGCGGCTGCGGCGTCTCGGGGTCGAGGTGATCGCTGCCGAGCGGGCCGCGGGGCCGGGCGGGGGCGGCGGCGTCGCCCTGGGGCCCGCGCTCGAGGCGCTGTCCGCCCGCGGGATCGGGACTCTCTTTGTCGAGGGGGGCAGCTCCGTGATCACGGCCTTCCTGAGGTCCGGGCTCGTGGACCGGCTGCTGATCGTCACGGCGCCTCTCGTGATCGGCGCCGGCGTGCCCGCGGTCGCGGATCTCGGCATCGACGATCTCGCGAGAGCGCTGCGGTTCCGCCCGGTGCGCCTGGAGCAGCGCGGCGAGGACGTCGTGTGGGACCTGGAGCCCGTCGCGAATGGGTAAGGCGAGGGCGCTCTTCTTTGACGCCCCGCGCATCGTCTCGGTCCGCGACGTGGAGGTGCCCGCTCCCGCCGCGCCGGGCGAGATAGAGGTGACGAGCGCCCTGATCGGCATCAGCCACGGCACGGAGATGCTCATCTTCAGGGGCGAGTTCCAGGGCAACGGAACCGCGGACGCGAGCCTGAGCGCCCTCGTCTGCCCGATGCGCTATCCTCTTCGTTATGGCTACACCAACGTCGGCCTGACGCCGGGCGGCGGCCGCGTGTTCGCCTTCTACCCCCATCAGACCCGCTTCCGCGTGCGGGAGGACGAGACCGTCGCGCTCGGTCCGGAGGTCCCGTTCGAAGATGCCGTGTTCCTCGCGAGCATGGAGACCGCCGTCGCGATCTGCCACGACGCGGCGCCGGTCCTCGGCGACCGGGTCCTCGTCGTCGGCCAGGGCGTCATCGGGCTGCTGGTGGCCGAGATCCTGGCCGCCTCGTCGCCCGCGAGGATCGTGACCCTCGAGCCGCACGCCGCGCCGCCGGCGCGCCTCGGAGGCGCTCGGCTGCCTCGCGCTCGACCCCAACGACCCGTCCGCGGCCGCGAGGCTCGCCGAAGCGACGGAGGGCCGCGGCTTCGACGTCGCGATCAACGCGAGCGCCGAAGGCTCAGGCCTTCAGACCGCGATCGACGCGCTCGCGTTCGAGGCCGCCGTGATCGAGGCCTCCTACTACGGGAGCCGCAGCGTGAGCCTCGCGCTGGGCGAGGCCTTCCACCGCAAGCGGCTCGCCATCCGGGCGAGCCAGGTCTCCACGATCAGCCCCGCCCTTTCGGCGCGATGGGACAAGCGGCGGCGGCTCGCCCTGGCGCTGGCGATGGTGCGCCGCGTCCGGCCTTCGAAGTACATCACTCATCGCTTCGCTCTCGAGAAGGCGCAGGATGCCTTCAACCTCATCTGCGAGCGCCCCGGGGAGACCCTGCAGGTCGTGCTGGAGCCGTGAGGAAAGGAGCGGCCGATGTTCCGAGCCGGCGTCAAGAACCGCCTGCGCGCGATCCACGCGCTGCCTGCCGAGGGCGGGAGCGAGGCGTCGCCGCACGCCCACGACTACGCGATCCAGTGGTCCTGCGCCACAGGCGGGCTCGACGAGAAAGGCTACTCGGTCGACATCTCGGAGCTCAAGAGATGTCTAGGTGGAGTCTGCCGCGCCCTGGACGGGGCCGACCTGAACGCCCTGCCGTTCTTCTCCTCGCGGGCTCCGAGCGTCGAGAACGTGGCCGTGTTCGTCACGTCCGAGCTGCGCCGGCTGCTCGGGGCCGCGGCGTCCGGCATCGGCCGCTCCGAGGTCACGATCTGGGAGAGCGACGACGCATGGGCATCGTACGAAGAGCCGTGGAGCGGCCGATGAACGTGCTCCTGATCACGTGCCGGACGGGCGCGCGCATCACCGGCGGCACCCTCTACAACCTCAAGATCGTCGAGGCGCTGCGCGCGCGGGGCGATGCGGTCCGAGACGCTCGCGCTGCCGCGGCTGCCCTACGCGTTCGCGCCGCTGCAGGCGCTCGACGGGAGGCTGCGCCGCGCCCTCGAGGGCCGGAGGCGCCCGGACGCCGTCATCGTCGACGGCCTGGCGCACGCGTCGGCCGCGCCCGCGTTCGCGCTGCGCCCAAGGACGCGCCGCCCGCGGCCCGTGCTCGTCACCGTGGTCCACATGCTCAAGAGCCGGGAGGAGCCGCGAACGCTGCTGCGTCCGCTGGCCGCTCGCCTGGAGCGGGCGCTGCTCCGCGCCTCCGACCTCGTCGTCACCAACAGCCGCGCCTCCCGCCGCGAGATCGTTCGACTCGCGGGACGCCGGCGTCGCGGTGGCGGTCTGCCCGCCCGGCCGCGATGCCGTCGCTCCCCCGCGGGCGGCCCGCGCCCGCGCGGCCGGCCCGCCTGTCGTCCTCGCGGTCGGCAACCTCTTTCGCGTCAAGGGGCAGGACCTGCTCGTGCGCGCGCTCGCCGCGCACGCGGATCTCGACTGGAAGCTGCGCCTGGTGGGGGACGCGACCGTCGACCGCGCTTTCGCGCGCCGGGTGCTGCGGCTGGTGCGCCGCCGCGGGCTCGGCGGCCGCGTCGACCTCACCGGTCCCCTCGACGGCGAAGCCCTCGCCGCCGCGTACCGCGATGCGGACCTCTTCGTCCTCTCGTCGCGCTACGAGGCGTACGGGATCGCCCTGGCCGAGGCTCTCTCCTTCGGCCTCCCGTTCGTCGCCTTCGACGTCGGCGGCGTGTCGGAGACCGCCGGCGGCGAGGGCCTCGTGCCCGCCGGCGACGTCCGCGGCCTCGGCGAGGGGATAGCGGCGATGCTGGCGAGTCCCGAGCTGCGGGCGGCGGCCGCGCGCCGCTCGCGGGAGCGGGCGGCGGCGCTGCCCACGTGGGCCGAGACCGGGGAGTGCTTCGCGCTGCGGCTGCGCGAGCTCGTGGCCGCAAAGGGAGCCGGATGATCGGGTTTCAGGTCTATCTCGAGGCGAAGATCGCGCTCGACGCGCGCAGCCGCAACCGCGAAGTCTACGACGCCTTCCTCGGGGCCCTGCGCGCGCGAGCCTCCTCGCCCCTGCGCATCCTCGATGTGGGAAGCGGCACGGGCGCCATGGTCCGGAAGCTGGCGAACGAGGAGCTGCCCCGCGACGTCGACCTCACCGCCTTCGACCGCGATCCCGTGAGCCTGAGCGTCGCCGGGGAGCTGCTCGAGCAGGAGGCGCGGGCCCGAGGGCTCGCGTTCGAAAGGAGTCGGGACGGAGCGGTGGTGAGCGGCCTCGGGCACTCGATGCTCGTGCGGTTCGCGGCGGGCGACATCCTGCAGGATCCTTTCGATTCCAGGCGTTTCGGCACCGAGCCTTTCGACGCGGTCATGGCTCACGCCTTTCTCGACATCGTGCCGCTGCGGGAGACGCTCGATCGGTTACGCGGGCTCCTCGCGCCCGCGGGGCTGCTCTACGCGACCATCACTTACGACGGCAGGACGACGCTCCTTCCCCCGCAGGCCGAAGGCGGGTTCGAGGAAGGGCTGCTGGCGGCCTACGACCGCTCGATGGACGAGCGGCGCGTGGGAGGCGCCGCGACGGGGGGAAGCCGCGCCGGGACCCGCCTGCTCGCCGCGCTTCCGACGTGCGGCTTCGAAGTCGCCGGGTGCGGCGCCTCCGACTGGAGCCTCTACCCGTTCGGCGGCCGCTACCGCGGCTCTGAAGCGGTCTTCCTGCAGGCGATCCTCGAGACCGTGCACGCGGAGGGCGGCCGGCAGGGGCTGGCGGGCGCTTCGCTCGACGCGTGGCTGCAGTCACGCCTCGCCGACCTCCGGGCCGCGCGGCTCGGGCTCATCGTGCACCAGCTCGACGTACTTGCCCACCGTTAGGTGGGCCTGCCCGACGTTAGCCGGGCTTGCCCGACTTTAGCCGGGCATGACTGTGCAGTCCCGGGCCGCGCGGGGTATCTTTGCGCCGTGAGGGAAAGACGGGTCACGCCGCGCCTCGGGCTCGCGTCGCTCGCGGCGATCCCGCTTGTGGCGCTGCTCGGCGCCTGCGATCGGGGGGCCGCGATCACCGCGGCCGACTTGCGCGCCGACGTGACGTACCTCGCCTCGGACGCGCTCGCCGGCCGCGAGACGGGTCAGCCCGGGGAGGCGCAGGCGGAGCGCTTTATCGCCTCGCAGTTCGCCCGCGACCGGCTCCAGCCGCTGCCCGGGCGGAAAGACTTCTTTCTGGACTTCACCCTGTACAGGCACACCTACGACCCTGCCGAGACCAGGCTCGCCTTTTCCCGCGGCGGCGATGAGATCCCCGCGGTTCTCGGCGCGAGCTTCCGCCCGTTCTGGTTCTCGAGGATGGGAAGCGTACGGGCGCCGGTCGTGTTCGCAGGCTACGGCATCACCGCACCGGAGCACGGGTGGGACGATTACGCCGGTCTCGACGTGTCGGGAAAGATCGTCCTCGTCCTCCGCCACGAGCCCGTCACCGACGGCGGGGCGAGCCGGTGGGCTGACAAGGACTTCACCAGGCACGCGTTCTTCGTGACCAAGGCGCGCAACGCGCTGGCGCACGGGGCCGCGGGGATGGTGTTGTTCACCGATCCCGCCTTTCACCCGTCAGGCAGCGACGACCTGCGCGTCGACGGCGCGCTGAGCCTGGACCCGGCCTGGAAGCCTTCGGGAGGCGCCGAGACCGTCGCGCTGCTGTCCGCGCAGATCTCGCGGGAGCTCGCGGCGAAGCTGCTGCAGCCCTCGGGCTACACGCCGGAGTCGGTGCAGGCCGCGGTCGACGGAGGCGCGAAGCCGCGCGACGTCGATCTGCGCGGCCTCAGCGCGTCGCTGGGAGTCGGCGCCGCGGCGGCGGCCGCGCAGGAGGTGCCCGCGCGCGACGTCGCGGGGTACCTGCGCGGCAGCGACCCGAAGCTCGCCGACGAGTGGATCGTGGTCGGCGCTCATCACGATCACCTCGGCGCGATCCCGAACGCCCCGGGCGACGGGATCTACAACGGGGCGGACGACAATGCCTCCGGCACCTCGGGGGTGCTCGAGCTGGCGCAGTACTTCGCCGCCGTTCATCCCCGGCCCGCCCGCAGCATGGTCTTCATGACGTTCACGGGGGAGGAGGAAGGGCTGTTCGGCTCCGAAGCGCTCTTCGCCCGCGGGCTCGTCCCCCGCGACCGCCTGCGCTTCATGATCAACCTCGACATGATCGGCCGCAATCCCGATCAGCCGGTCCGCGTGTTCGGCAAGGGCGTGGACGAGCGTGTGCGGACCGGGCTCGAGACGACGGCCGAGGCGCTCGACCTCAAGTGGACCTGGTCGGGCGCGGGGCCGAGCCCGGCCAACAGCGACTACGGCCCGTTCACGGAAGCGGGCGTCCCGTTCCTTTCGTTCTTCACGGGCGAGCACGAGGACTACCACGAGGTTACGGACGAAGCCGGCAAGCTCGCCTACCGCAGGATGGAGCAGCTCGTGCGCTGGGTGGGGGAAACGATGCTGGCGCTTGCCCAGCGATAGCTGGGCTTGCCCAGCGCTAGCCGGGCTTGCCCAGCGCTAGCCGGGCTCGCCCAGCGCTAGCCGGCGCCCAGCGTTAGCTGGGCGAGCCGGTTCTCAACTCCAAGCGGACCCTACTTCGGCCTTATCCCGTCGAGCGCGGAGTACGACGCCTGCGAGGCGGCTATGCTCGCGTCGTAGTCCTTGGCGTCGTACGCCTTCTGCGCGGTGTCGTAGAGCGCGTTCGCCTTGGCCCACTGCTCCGGGTAGGAGACGTCGGCCTTGATGCCCTTGGCGTAGGCGATGCGGTCCGCGGCGCGGTTCTTCCACCCGTTGGCGCGAAGCTGCTGGATGCGCGCCGTGGTCTCGTTCTCCGCCTGTGCGAGCAGCTTGCGCGAGTCGTCGGCAAGCTGCGCGGCTTTGTCGTAGTCGCCGCGGTTGTAGGCCTGGTCGGCCTGCAGCTGCATCTCCCGCGCCTTGACGTAGTTGGGGTTCGACCGCAGCAGGTCCTGGGCGCCCGCGGTCACGACGGCGAGCAGGAGGAGCGAAAGGATCGCAGTTGCCTTCATCGTATGCCCTCCGCCTTCGCAGCGTCCTCCGCCGCCTTGGCTTGCGCCTCGGCGTCCGAGAGGTCCTTGCGCGCTTCCTGTAGCGAGCGCTCCGCCCGGTCCTTCTTGGCCTTGGCGGAGTCGTAGACCTTGACGAACTGATCGCGCGCCTGCGAGTACCCGTCGATGGCCGCCTCCAGGTCGCCCGTGTTGTCGCTGGCCAGCGCCTTCTGGTAGACCGCTTCGGCCGCCGCGTAGTCGTCGGCCACGGCCACCTGCGCCTTGATCCCCGTGGCGTTCGCCCGGACCGTCTCGACGTCCTGGCGGTTCTTGCGGGCGATCGGAGTGAGGCCGTCCTTGCAGGATCTTGCCGTAGCCGGCCGAAGCGGCGTCGATCGACGCCTTGGCCGCCGCGTTGTCCTTGTTCATCTGCGCCTGGCCCTCTATGAGCTTGGCGTCGGCGGCCGCAAAATCCTGCGGATACTGCTGGTCGAGCTTGAAGCGGACGACCCGGTCCCGAAGGATCCTCGCTCCCGCCAGCTCCTTGTCGGGGGCCGCCACGGCCGGTGCGGCCGCGGGCGCGGGGGCCGGCTGCGGAGCGGGCTGCACCGCGGGGGCCGGCTGGGGCGCGGGCGCCGGCTGTTCGACGGGTGCGGGCTTCGACGCGCACGCGGCGAGCGCGAGCGCGAGGAGCACGGCCGTCACTCCGGTCACGATTCTTACCACTGGTCCCTCCTGGGCGCGAGTCGCGGCCGGGCCGCGCTCCGGCGGCCGCACACGGCTCTCACCACATGCGCAAGCCGTGCCCGAAGCGCGTCGGCTGTTGTCCCTGTTCCTGCGCGCACGGTTCCCGCACGTTTCCCTGCAAAGTAACACGCACCCCGGAGCCCGTCAACGCACTTGCGCGGTTTCTCGACGTCCCGGGATGGCGGGCGGCCCGGGCTCGGGGGGCCGGCGGCGGCTCGCCGGGCCCGCGACAGCCGCCATATCCGGGCGTTTTGACACGCGGCGAAGGCGGTTCGTATACTCGCTCCTGGCGATGGAATCTTTCAGCCTGCTGTGGCCGGCCGGCCTCGACCCCGAAGCCGCCTCCGGCGCGATGAGCAGCCAGATCGCGGAGGACCTGCTCCTCGACAGGATCGCGGACGCGATGGCGGGCAGCGACGTGTCGCGCGGGCAGATCCTCGGGATGATCCAGCGGCCGTGCCATGACCCCGCGGCCATCGCCTACCGCCAGGACATCCTCGCCGATTTCGACGAGTCCCCCGACCTGGCCGCGGAGCTCACCGCCTTCGTCCCGCGCATCGCGGAGCTGGTCTTCTACGCCGAGACGAGGAGGAGCGAGACCTCGGCGCTGCGCCAGATGCTCTGGCGGCTGGGCGAGCTGGAGCTGTACGTCGAGTGCATCGCCTCCCTGTCCCGGGCTGCTCTCGGGCCGGGTGCGATCGGCCGGCCTGCGCGCCCTGTCGCGGCTCGTCGAGGAGCGGCGCGAGGACCCGCTGTTCGAGAACCTGCGGCAGGAGCTTCCCCGCCTCAGCGCCGCCATCAAGCGGCGCTCGAGCGTGACGATCGGCATCAACCTCGACGAGCGCCTCAGGCCGGTGGAAGCGGCGCTGCTGTCGATCAACGAGCGGCGCATCGGCGAGCGCTCGCTGCTCGCGCGCCTCATGCGCCGCGGCGGCGAGGAGAGCCTCAAGGGCATCGGCCCCATGCACGCCAACGCCGGACCGCGCGGACCGGCCGCCCTGCCGCAGGTCGCCCTTCCCCTGGCTCCCCTCTTCCAGGACCTCGACGGCCTGCTGCAGTCGGTCTCGCGGCCGATCGTGCGCGCCGTCGAGAAGTACGTCCGCCTCAACACGGGCTTTCTCGCGGCCGTGGCCCCCGAAGTGGGCTTCTACCTCGGCGGCCACAGGCTCGGGGTGCTGGTCCGCGGCGCGGGGCTGCCTCTGACGCGGCCCGAGCTGCGCCCGACCGCGGAGCGGGTGTTGCGGGCCAAGGGCTACTACAATCTCGCCATGGCCCTCCGCTTCCGCGCGGCGAGCCCGGGCCAGGACCTCTCGTCGCGCGTCGTGCTCAACGACGTGAAGCTGGATGAGGACGCCGGCATCTTCGTACTGACGGGGCCGAACCGCGGCGGCAAGACGACGTACACGCAGGGCATCGGGATCACGCAGGCGCTCGCGCAGGCGGGCCTCCCCGTGCCCGCGGAGGCCGCGGTCATCAGCCCGGTCGACCAGATCGTCACGCATTTCCCGCGCGAGGAGCACGGCGACCTCGAGACCGGCCGCCTCGGCGAAGAAGCGGCGCGCATCGCCGCCATCTTCTCGACGGTCACGCGGCACAGCCTGGTGCTGCTCAACGAGTCGCTCTCGAGCACGAGCCCCGGCGAGAGCCTGTACCTGGCGGAGGACATCCTGCGCGCCTTCAGGCTGGTCGGGTGCCGGGCCGTCTTTGCCACGCACCTGCACGAGCTCGCGGCCAAGGCGGACGAGATCAACCGCGAGAGCGGCGGCGCGTGCGCGATCGTGAGCGTCGTCGCAGGGGCCGAGTCCACCCCGCCCGGATCCACGAACGGCGAGGCGCGGCGCACCTACCACATCGAGCCCGGGCCCCCGGCCGGGCGCAGCTTCGCCAAGGACATCGCGGACCGCCACGGCATCAGCTTCGAAAAACTGCTCGCGACGCTCAAGGCGCGCCGGGTCGTGTAGCCTCCCGGGTGCCGCCTCCTGTCAGCGCATCTTCGCGACCTGGGCGTGACGGAAGCAGCCGACCAGGTGGTCGTTGACGAGGCCGGCGGCCTGCATGAACGCATAGACGATGGTGCTGCCCACGAAGGTGAACCCGCGCTTCTTGAGGTCCTTCGAGACGAGGTCCGAGAGCGGGCTCGTTGCGGGGATCTGCCCGATCTTCCCGAAGCGGTTCTGCACCGGCTTGCCGCCGACGAAGCCCCACAGGTAGCGGTCGAAGCTCCCGAGCTCCTCGCGCACGGCGAGAAAGGCGCGCGCGTTCCTGATCGCCGATTCGATCTTGAGGCGGTTGCGCACGATCCCGGCGTCCGCGAGCAGGCGCGCGACCCGCGCCTCGCGGTAGCGGGCCACGCGCTCGGGGTCGAAGCCGTCGAACGCGCGGCGGTACGCCTCGCGCTTGCGCAGGATGGTGCTCCAGGAGAGGCCGGCCTGCGCGCCGTCGAGGATCAGGAACTCGAAAAGAAGGCGGTCGTCGTGCAGGGGCAGGCCCCATTCGTTGTCGTGGTAGGCGATCATGAGCGGGTCGCTGCCGACCCAGGCACAGCGGACGCGCTCCTTGCGAACAGCCATCAGACCCCCCGCAGCTCAACGCCGGGCCCGACCTCGGCCGCCACCTCCTCCAGCAGCTCCCGCGGACAGGGGGCCGCGGCGGCGAGCTTCGGGTCGAGCGTCCGTCCCGGCACGAACGGCTGCAGCACCCAGCGGCGGCGCGGCGCGCCGGCGGCGCGTGCCGCGCCCCCGACGGGCCAGCCGGCTGCCGAGAGCCACGCCGCGATCGCGAGCAGCTCCTCCCGTCCGTGCAACCCGGGCACGACGGTCGTGCGCAGCTCGGCCTCGACGGCGGCGGCGATGAGCAACGATAACGAGGCGGAGACCTGCTCGACCACGCCGTCGGAAGCTGCTCCCGTGGCGCGGGCGTAGGAAGCCGCGTCGGGGGGCGCCTTGATGTCGAGCGCGACGTAGTCGAGCAGACCCTGCTCCAAGAGGCGGGCCAGCACGCCGGATCGCGTGCCGTTGGTCTCGAGCCCGGCGAGCAGGCCGAGATCCCTGGTCCTGCGCAGGAAGTCTTCGAGGCCGGGGCTCAAGCAGGGCTCCCCTCCCGTGACGACCACGGCCTGGTACAGCTTCCGGCTGCCGGAAAGACGGGCGAGTACTTCCTCCTCCTCGATCTCCCCTTCGCCGGCCCGCCCGAGAGCCAGCTCCGGGTTGTAGCACCAGGGGCAGCGCAGGGTGCAGCCGCCCGTGAAAAGAACCGTCGCCACCCGGCCTGGATACTCGATCAGCGACGTCTTCTGCCAGCCTCGAAAGACCACCTCCGGCCGCGCTCCTTATCCGCGCGTGCCCGCGGCAAGGGCCTCGTCGCGCCGGGTCCCGGCGGCCGCGCCGGCCTGCGCCTCCTCGGCCGCCCGCGCCTCGCGGACCTGGCGGTCGAACGTCCTCCTGTCCCGGAACTCTTCCTGCTTGCCCTCGTTCCACTGGTCGACCGGCCGGAGGTACCCGACCGAGCGCGACCAGACCTCGCAGGTCTCCCCGCAGGTCGGGCACTCGCGGTTCTCCCCGGCTACATAACCGTGGTTCGGGCAGATGCTGAAGGTGGGGGTCAGCGTGTAGTACGGCAGGTGGAAGTTCTCGGCGATGGTGCGCACGAGCTGCCTGGTCGACGCGACACTGGGCATCCGCTCGCCGAGAAAGCCGTGCAGCACCGTCCCGCCGGTATATCGCGTCTGCAGCGGGTCCTGCAGCCTGAGGGCCTCGAAGATGTCGTCCGTGTGCCCGACGGGGAGCTGCGTGCTGTTGGTGTAGTAGGGCGTCTCGCGCGTGCGACCGTTGAGCGTCTTGTTGAAGATGAGCATCCCGGGGTTGCGGGCCGCGTCGATGCGCGCGAGCCGGTAGCTGGTGCCCTCGGCGGGCGTGGCCTCGAGGTTGTAGATCTCGCCGCTCTCCTCCTGGTAAGCGACGAGGCGCTCGCGCATAAAGTCGAGCGCGCGCACGGCGAGAGCGACGCCCTCGTCCGTCGCGATGTCCTTGCCGATCAGGTTCAGCAGCGCGTCGTTCATCCCGATGATCCCGATCGTGGAGAAGTGGTTGCGCCAGTACTCCCCCGTCCCCTCCTTGACCCCGCGCAGGTAGAACATGCTGTAGGGGTAGAGGCCGCGGTCGGTGAACTTCTCCAGGACCTTCCTCTTGACCTTGAGGCTGTCGCGCGCGATGTCCATGTGCGCGCCGACGATCTGCAGGAACTCGTCGACGCTCCCGGACGCCATAAAGGCGTAGCGCGGAAGGTTGAGGGTCACGACCCCGATGGAGCCGGTCAGCGGGTTGGCGCCGAACAGACCGCCGCCCCTCCTGGTGAGGGTGCGGTTGTCCAGGCGCAGCCGGCAGCACATGCTGCGCACGTCGCACGGCTTGAGATCGGAGTTGATGAAGTTCGAGAAGTACGGGATCCCGTACTTCGCCGTCATCTCCCACAACGGCTCGAGGTTCGGGTTGTCCCACTGGAACTCGCGCGTGATGTTGTAGGTGGGAATGGGGAAGGTGAACGGCCGGCCGCTCGCGTCCCCCGCGCACATGGTCTCGGCAAAGGCGCGGTTGATCATGTCCATCTCGCGCTGGAACTCGCCGTAGGTGCGGTCCCGCAGCTCGCCGCCGACGATCGCGGCCTCGCCGGCCAGGTTGGCGGGCGGCACGAGGTCCATGGTGATGTTGGTGAACGGCGTCTGGAAGCCGACCCGGGTCGGCACGTTCATGTTGTAGAGGAACTTCTGGACGAGGTGCCGCACCTCCTCGTAGGAGAGGCCGTCGTTGGCGACGAACGGCGCGAGCAGAGTGTCGAAGCTGGAGAACGCCTGCGCGCCCGCCGCTTCGCCCTGGAGCGTGTAGAGGAAGTTGACCACCTGCATCAGGGCGACGTCGAAGTGGCGGGCCGGGCGGCTCTCCACCTTGCCCTTGACCCCGCGGAAGCCCTCGCGCAGGAGGTCCTGCAGGTCCCACCCGACGCAGTACGGCCCGAGGGTGCCCAGGTCGTGGATGTGGAAGGCGCCCGACTCGTGCGCCTCTCGCACCTCCTTCGAATAGATGGAGGCGAGCCAGTAGTTGGCGATCACCTTCTGCGTGATATGGACGTTCAGCCCCTGCAGCGAGTAGGTCATGTTGGAGTTCTCGCGCACCCTCCAGTCGGCCTCGTCCAGGTAGTCGTCCACGATCGTGATGTCGCGGAGGAGCCGGCTGACCTCCCGGAGGTTCTTGTGCTGCTCCCTGTAGAGGATGTACGCCTTGGCGGTCTGCGCGTGACCGCCCTCGATGAGAACCTTCTCCACGACGTCCTGGACGTGCTCGACACCAGGCACCCCGCCCGGCTCATAGCTGCGGCCGAGCGCCCTCACCACTTCGCCGGCGAGAGCCTCGGCCCGCCGGCGGTCCTTGCCGCCGACGGCTTGAGCCGCCTCCCAGATCGCCTGGGTGATCTTCCCGGTGTCGAACGGCACGACCCGCCCGTCGCGTTTTCGGATGCTTTCGAACGTCGGCTTCACTGTTTCCCCTCCCCTTCCAGTGCCTGCCGCTGCTTGAGCTCGGCGAGCTCCGCCTCGAACGACGCAATGTCCTCGAAGGCCCGGTAGACGCTGGCGAACCGGATGTACGCCACGTTGTCCAGGCCCTTGAGCCGCTCCATGACCAGTCTTCCGATCTCGGAGCTCGGCACCTCCTTGCTCTCCGTATGCATGAGAGCCAGGCTGATCTCGTCGGCGACCCTCTCGATCGTCTCCCGCGCGATGGGCCGCTTCTCGCACGCCTTGAGCAGTCCCGCCAGGATCTTGTCCCGGTCGAAGGATTCCCGGCGGCCGTCCTTCTTGATCACCGAGATGCCCGTAAGCTCGACCCGCTCGTACGTCGTGAACCGCCTTCCGCAGCGCAGGCATTCGCGCCGCCGGCGGATCGCGTCAGAGCTTTCGCGCGAGTCGATGACCTTCGTTTCCTCGAAAAGGCAGTACGGGCATCTCATCGATCAGCGGACCGGGCCTCGCAGGCTGCTCATACTTGCGGCGCGGACTTACCGGGGCACCCATGGCGCAACTCCCTGCTCAAACCCCGCACCTACTATATCTTGTAGGGAGATTATACCGTGGGCCACAAGAAACGCAAGAGATTTTGGCCGCCGTCCGCCAAAAAAGTCGAAAAACTGCGACGGCTGCCCGGGAACGCCCCCAGGGCCCGGCCGGACCACGAACGGAGACCCGGGACGCCCCCAGTCACTCCTCGCGGGGGGGCTGCTGGCTCTTTTTGAGGTCGTGCGAGAGGAGGGCGAGCCCTACGGCCAGGTTTTCGTGCCTGACGGACACCTCCGGCGGCACGGAGAGCTGCGTAGGGGCGAAATTCCAGATGGCGCGGATCCCCAGGCTGATCGTCAGGTCCGCGACGCCCTGGGCCGCCTCCTTGGGCACGGTCAGGATCGCGATCCCCACCCCTCGCCCGGAGAGAAACTGGGGAAGCGCGTCCAGGGCCTGGATGGCGAAGGCGGCCACCCGCTGACCCGTCTTGGCCGGGTCGTTGTCGAAGACCCCGACAATGTGAAGGCCGTACTCGGCGAGCCCCGGATAGCCGCAGAGGGCGCTGCCGAGCTTGCCGGCTCCGATGAGGATCGCGGTGTTCTGCAGGTTGATGCCCAGAAAATCGCCGATGGCCTGCCTGAGGCCGGAGACCGAGTACCCCGCCTTGGGCCTTCCGCGATAGCCGATCACGGATACGTCCTTGCGGACCTGGGTGTCGTGCACGCGGAAGAACCGCGAGAGATAACTGGAGGAGATCAATTGCCGCCCCTGCGCCTCGAGGTCCGAGAGGATCTGGTGGTAGTGAGGGATCCGCCGCAGCGTCTGTTCCGGAATGCTTTCCTTGGGTCTCACGGCACCTGCCTTCGGGCGCGCCTGAGCCTCGCGTCCCGCAGCCGGGGGAGCGCGTGCCTCGCTTTCTGCGGCGACCAGCCCGCATCGGCCCGTCCGGGCCCCCCGAGGCGCCGAGGTCCCCGGCAGGCGGCCGCCCGGCGGCACGCTGCACTAGCCTAAGATATCGTGAACGAGTCGTCAATATGATACTTCTCAATGGGTCGATCAAAGCACCTCGGAACCTCCGCGCAAGGGCTGCCGACGCCCCGTGATCCATGAAAACCAGACAATCGCCTCCGCCGCGAGGTCGATTTCGGACCAAACCGTTCCTGCATTCACGAGTTACTTGACAGTCAAAGGCCCTCCCCCGTAGAGTGGGCCCGACTTCCTTCGCCCTCCGGGCACTAAGACAAAGAAGATCGAATTGACAAACGGAAATTCTTGGTGATCGACGGCGTATGAAATTCGGAGCGGGCCGGGCTGATCGCCTTGGGAGCACACACATGGATTGCGCGAAACGGGTTTTGATCATCGGCGGTGGTTACGCGGGCGTCGAAGCGGCGCACAGGCTGGAGAAGCGCAGCAGGAAGGGTGAGCTCGAGATCACACTGGTCGACAAGAAGCCGTACCACACGCTCATGACGGAGCTGCACGAAGTGGCGGGGGGCCGGGTCGAATCCTTCGCCGTCCGCGTGCCCTTCGAGAGCCTCTTCCCGAACGGAAAGGTCCGGGTCGTCCTCGACCGCATCGACAAGATCGATTTCGAGTCGCGGATCGCGCGCTCTCCCGAGCACGAGTACGCCTACGACTACCTCGTTCTCGCTTCGGGCGGCGAGCCCGAGACCTTCAACCTGCCGGGCGTGGCCGAGCACTCCTTCGCCCTCTGGTCGATGGAGGACGCGGTCCGGCTCCGCGATCACATCCGCGAGGTCTATCACCGGGCCTCCAAGGAGACCGACCCGAACAAGCGCCGCGCGCTGCTCACGTTCGTCGTGGCCGGGGCGGGCTTTACGGGCGTCGAGATGATCGGGGAGCTGATCGAGTGGCGCGCCAAGCTGTGCCGCCTGTACGGCATCCCGCGCCAGGAGGTCCGCATCCTGCTCGTCGAGGCGCTGCCGAGCGTGCTGCCGATCCTGCCGCCGAAGCTGCAGGCCCGCGCCACCCGCTACCTGCAGCGCCACGGCACGGAGATCATGCTGCGCAAGGCCATCGTCGAGTGCAAGGCCGGCGAGGTCGCCTTTGCCGACGGCGAGGTCCTCAAGAGCGAGACCGTGGTCTGGACCTGCGGAGTGATGGGAAGCGAGTTCGCGGCCAACCTGGACCTGACCAAGGGCCGGTGCACCAACCCCCACTGCGAGATCGCGAAGGCCAAAGGGAGCTGCGGGCTGCGCGAGTGCCAGTACGTGAGCCGCTACGCCATAGAGACGCGGCACGTCAACGGCAAGAGGGGACGGCTGCTGGCCAACGACTTCATGCAGTCCGTGGACTACGACAACGTCTACCTCATCGGCGACAACATGTACTACGTGGAAAACCACACGGAGTTCAAGAACACCAAGCCGGTCCCGCAGATCGTCGAGACCGCCATCCAGTCTGCCGAGATCGCCGTCCACAACATCATCGCGGACACGACGGGCGAGGAGAAGAAGCAGTTCCGAAGCAACTACCACGGCCACATGGTCTCGATCGGCAGCCGGTACGCCGTGGCGCACCTGGCGGGCGTCCCGCTGTGGGGCTTCCCCGCCATGGCCATGAAGCACCTCGTGAACGTCCACTACCTGTGGGGCATGGGCGGCCTGAACACGGTGTGGAGCTACGTGCGCGACCAGTTCTTCGAGATCCCGGACCGCCGCTCCCTGATCGGGGGGCTGGCGGCGGCCAAGGCGGGGGCCTTCTGGCTCTTCCCCCTGCGCATCTTCGTGGGCGCCAAGTGGCTCATCGAAGGCGTCACCAAGATCCTCGGCGGGTGGCTCGATCCCGCCAACATCAAGATCATCGCGGCGTCGGCGGTGTCGGCCGCCACGGGCGCGGCCGCTGCCGGCGGCGCCGAGGCGACCAGCGCGGCGACGGGGGCCGCGGCCCAGGCCGCGGCGCCGGCCGCGGACGCGGTCACCGCGGCTACAGGCGCCGCAGCGGCGACGGCCGCCGGGGCGGCGGCGCAGATCATTCCGATCCTGGCGAAGCCGCTCGGGATCTACACCTGGTTCGCCGACCACATCATCACCCTCTTCCCATACCTCTTCCAGGCGGGGGTCGTGCTCGCGGAGACGGCGATCGGGCTGGCGCTCATCGGCGGCCTGCTCACGTTTCCGGCCGCCGCCGTGTCGCTGGTGCTCTGCGTGATGTTCACGGTCTCGTCCATGGCGGGCTGGGAGATCCTCTGGTACTTTTTCGCGGCAATCGCCATTATGGGCGGAGCCGGACGGACCCTGAGCCTCGACTACTGGGTGATGCCGTGGCTCAAGCACTGGTGGAGCCACACGAAGATTGCCCGTCGCACGCACCTGTACGTCGACTGACGCCGTCGGACGCCCGGCCCGCGGGATGAACGGCAGCTTCTGGGACGGCTATTCTCCCCTCTCCTCGGCGATCACGCGAACGCGGGCCATCCTGCGCGAAAGCGGGGGCGGCGTGCCGGCCCCGCTGGGGGCCGGCGATCGAGGAGCTCCTCAACGACGGAGGCAAGCTCCTGCGCCCCGGCTTCGTCATCCTCGGCGGCCGTTTCGGCCGTTGCGACGAGGAGCGCCTCTGCCAGCTCGCCGCGGGCGTCGAGCTCTTCCACATCGCCACGCTGGTGCACGATGACATCGTCGACGGCGCGGAGCTGCGGCGCGGGAAGCCCTCGGTGGCCAGCCGCCTCGGCACGCGGGACGCGGTGCTCGCGGGCGACTGGCTGCTCGCGCGCAGCTTCTTCACCATGGCCGCCCACGCCAGCCTGCCGACGGCGCAGACGTTCGCGCGCACCGCGTCGCGCATCTGCGCCGGCGAGGTGCGCGAGGTGGCCTCGGAGCACGGAATCTCGCTGGAGCCGGGCGACTACTTCCGCAGGATAGACGGCAAGACCGCGGCCCTGTTCTCCGCCTGCTTCCGGCTGGGGGCGACGGAGAGCGGGTGCTCCGCCGAGCTCTGCGAGCAGCTCGCGCGGGTCGGGCGCTACCTCGGCATGTCGTTCCAGATCGTGGACGACATCCTCGACGTCGACGGCGACGCGGAGCGCATCGGCAAGCCCGTGGGCCAGGACCTGCGCAACGGAGTGTACACGCTGCCCGTCGTCTACGCCCTCGCGTCGCCCGCCCGCTCCGAGCTCGAGCGCCTGCTCGACGAGCAGGAAGACGACGGCGGCTCGATCGGCCGCATCCTGCAGATCCTGCGCGAGAGCCGGGCGGTCGAGCGCGCCAGGCAGGTCGCCCGCCGCTACAGCGAGCGCGCGCTGCGCCTCGTCGAGCGGCTGCCGGACGTCCGCGAGCGCACGATCCTCGCCGACGCGGTCAGCCGGCTCACGGAGCGGGCCGCGTGAGCCCGGCGAGGCGGCTGGCCGCGCCGGCGCTCGCGGCGGCGCTCGTCTCGCTGGTGTCCTGCGGCGCCCCTCGCCCCCTCTCCCGCAGCGAGTCGTGGCTCGGGACCGTCTGCACGATCACGGTCTACGGCCAGCCGCCGAAGGGGCTGCTGGACAGGGCCTTCGCGCGGATCGCCGAGATCGACGCGCGCATGGGCCCCGACCGCGCGGGGAGCGAGCTCGACCCGATCGCCGCCGCCGCGGGAAAGTCGGCGGTCAAGGTCACCCCGGACGTCTTCAAGGTGATCCAGGCCTCTCTCGAATACTCGCGCCTCATGGGCGGCGCCTTCGACGTGTCCGTCGGCCCGCTCGTGAAGCTCTGGGGCATCGGCCTCGGGGGAGCGGGGCGCGTTCCCCCGCAGCAGGAGATCGAGCGGGCGCGCGCCCTCGTGGACTACCGGCGCATCGAGCTCGATGCGGCGGCCTCGACGGTGCGGCTGCGCGACCCCGGCATGAGCCTGGACCTGGGCGGCATCGCCAAGGGCTATGCCGCCGACGAGGTCGCCGCGATCCTCAGGGACGGCGGCGTCAAGAGTGCGATCATCGACCTCGGGGGCAACATCCTCGTCATCGGCTCCCGCCCCGCCGGCGGCAAGTGGCGGATCGGGATCCAGGACCCGGACAAGGCGAGGGGCGAGTACCTGGGCATCGTCGAGGTCTCCGACGCCACGGTCGTGACCTCGGGGGTCTATGAGCGCTACTTTATCAAGGACGGCGTGCGCTACCACCACATCCTCGACCCCAAGACCGGCGCGCCCGCACGCACCGGCCTCCTGAGCACGACCATAGTGACCCGGCAGTCGATGGGCGCGGACGCGCTCGCCAAGGTCTTCGTCCTCGGTGTCGAGCGGGGGATGGCCCTCATCAAGAGCCTCCCGGGCGTCGAAGCGATCTTCGTCACCGAGGACCGCAAGGTGATCGTGAGCCCGGGGCTCGCGTCGATCTTCCGCGTGACCTCTCCGGCGTACGCGCTGGCGGAGGCCGGCCCGCACTGACGCGCCGCCTTTCCGGCGCGCGGCCCTTGGGCCTCACCTCTGATCCGCCCATGTTCAGCGCGCGCAACATGGGTTAGGCTGGGGGCAGTGGGCACCGTCCTCCGACTCACCACCAATCCCGGGCTCGAAGACGTCGTGGAGACCGAGCTGCGCGGCCTGCTGCGCGACGCCGGTCTCGAGCTGCTCGCCAGCGAGCGCAAGCCGTTCGGCCTCGCCGGAAACGTGCTCGTCGAGATGCCTCACGCCCTCGACCCCGTCCTTGCCGTCGTGCGCGCGATGCGCTCGGTGGGCCACGTCATCGAGCATCGCGCCTGGTTCACGCTGCCGGAGCAGTCGCCGCTCGAGGCGCTGGCTCTCCGCCTGCGCGGCGTCGATATCCCGGAGCTCCAAGGCGCCCGCAGCTTCCGCGTGACGACCGTGCGCGTGGGCGAGCAGGAGTTCGGCAGCGTGGACGTGCAGAGGGCCGCGGGCGCGGTGCTCCTCGAACGCTACGGCGTCCCGGTGGACCTGCGGGACTTCGAAGTCAACGTGCGCGTCGACGTCGTGGAGAGCCTCTGCCTGGTGGGCATCCAGCTCACCGACGAGCGCATGGACAAGCGGTACGAGAAGATCTACCAGCCGCGCGTCACGCTGCGTCCGACGGTGGCCTTCGCCATGCTCGCCCTCTGCGGCCTGCACGGCCGGCGCGGCCGCGTGCTCGACCCGTTCTGCGGCTCAGGCAACATCCTGCTCGAGGCCGGCCACGTCCTCCCGGGCTTCGAGATCCACGGCTCCGACTACAACCCGCAGGCGGTGGCGGGCGCCGCCGAGAACCTCCGCGCCGCGGGGCTGGAGGCGAGGGCGACCGTCCGGTGCCTCGACGCGCGTGACCTCGCGGACGCCTACCCGCCCGGCTGGTTCGACGCGGTCGTCACCGACCCGCCCTACGGCATCCGCATGGGCCGCAACGTGAACTTTCACGGGCTGTACATCCGCTTCCTCGAGGCGGCGTGGAAGGTGCTCGTCTCCGAGGGGCGCATGGTGATCCTCGTCGGCAAGCAGCGGGCCGCGTTCAACCGCGTGGTGCGGCAGTTCGGCGGTTTCCGCATCCTGCACGCGCGCGTCGTCGAGACCAGCGGCGTGTACCCGACGATGTTCGTGCTGGGCCGCGTCGCCGCTCCCGGAGGCCGCCGGCGGCTGACGGGCCGCTCTACTCGATGTAGTGGCAGCCTCGCGACACCCGGTTGGCCAGGGCCGCCTGCACGATGAGCTCCGCGGCGACGACGCCGTTGCGCAGCTCGATGATGCCGCGCGTGAGCTTCGCCTCCCGGTAGAACTGCTCGATGCGGTGCGTGAGGTAGTTCAGGTCGGCGAGCGCCCTCTGAAGGCGCTTCGCGGTGCGAATGATCCCCGCGTAGTTCCACATCGTGGACTGGATCGTGCGGAAATCCTGGTTCACGAGCACCGGGTCGAACACCTCTTCGTCCTTCGGATAGAACCAGTCGGGCGTCGCGGCCTGGAGACGGGGATCGACCTCGCCGCGGACCGCGTGAAGCCCGATGCGCGCGCCCCAGTACAGCCCCTCGAGCAGCGAGACGGAGGCCAGGCGGTTGGCGCCGTGGACCCCGGTGCAGGAACACTCGCCGACCGCGTACAGGCCCGGGATGGAGGTGCGGCCTTCGAGATCGACCTTGATGCCGCCGCAGAAGTAGTGCGCGGCGGGCACGACCGGAATCGGCTCCTTGCGCATGTCGATCCCCAGCTCGAGGCAAGTGCTGAAGATCAGCGGAAAGCGCTCTTCGACCGACATCCCCTTGATGGTGCGCGCGTCGAGCCTGACGTATTCCGAGTTCTCGTTCTCCATCTCCGCGTAGATCGCGCGGGCGACCTTGTCGCGGCTGGCGAGGTCGCGCTCCTCGGGCGCGTAACGGTCCATGAAGAACTCGCCGCGCTGATTCGAGAGGCGCGCCCCTTCGCCGCGCAGCGACTCCGAGATGAGGAAGCGCTTGACGTCCTTGTGGTAGAGGATCGTCGGGTGGAACTGGATGTACTCGGCGTTGAGCACCTCGGCGCCGATGCGGTGCGCCATGGCCACCCCGTCGCCCGTGGCGCCCACGGGGTTCGAGGTGTGCAGGTACAGGTTCCCGACCCCGCCGGTGGCGAGCACTACGGTCGGGGCGAAGAACACGCGCACCGCGGCCGTGGAGTTGTCGAGCACGTACGCGCCGATGACGCGCGTGCCCTTGTACCGTTCCTGCGCATCGGTCGAGTTGTGCGTGTTCGTGACGAGGTCGATCGCGGTGTGTCCGGTAAGGGTCTGCACGCCGCGGACGCCGGCCAGGTAGCGCAGCAGAGCCGTCTCGATCGCCTCGCCCGTGTGGTCCATGGCGTGGTAGATGCGGCGCACGGAGTGGGCCGCCTCCATCGTGAGGTCGATCGCCCCGCCGGGCTCGCGCGAAAAGGCCACGCCAATCTTCTCGGCGAGGAAACGGTCGACCATGGCGGGGGCCTCGTCGGCGAGCAGGCGCACCGCGTCGAGGCACCCGACCTGGTCGCCGGCCGCCATGATGTCCTGCACCAGGAGCTCCGGCGAGTCCTGCTCTCCCCTTCCGACGATCCCCCCCTGCGCCCAGCGGGTGTTGGTGTCCCGCAGCGCGTCTTCCTTGGAGACCACGGCGACGGACAGGCCGCGCTCGGCGGCGCTGATCGCCGCCGTGAGCCCCGCGATGCCGCTGCCGATGACCAGCAGGTCGAACTGCCGCCGCTCGGCGGCGCCCCCGTTCTGCCGCGCCCCATCACTCATGCAGCCTCCCTCGGTGTGACGAGCGAGAAGTCGAAGCGGCGCACCGAATGGGTGATGCTGCCCACGGAGATGTAATCCGCGCCCAGACCCGCCAGGTCGCGCACCTTATCGAGGGTCATGTTTCCGGAGATCTCGAACTTGACCGCGCCGCGCCGCAGGCGCAGGGCGGCGGCCATCCGGTCCCGGCTCATGTTGTCGAGCATCACGATGTCCGCGCCGGCGTCGATCGCCTCGCGCACCTCGTCTTCGGTCCGGCACTCGACCTCCACGCGGAAGCGGCTGCCCCACCTGCGCCGCACGCGCTCCACGGCGACCGGGATCGAGCCGGCCATGTCGATGTGATTGTCCTTGATCAGGACCATGTCGTGCAGCCCATCCCGGTGGTTGCGCGCGCCGCCCGCCCGTACGGCATACTTGGACAGGGCGCGGAACCCGGGCAGGGTCTTGCGCGTGTCCAGGATCTCCACTCTGCCGGCGGCGGCGGCGACGAAGTCGCGCGCCTGGGTGGCGATGCCCGAGAGGAACGAGACGAAGTTGAGCGCCACTCGCTCCGACGCAAGCACGCTCGTCGCAAGCCCGCCGATCTCGGCCACCTCCATGCCGGGCGTGAGGGAGGCGCCATCCTCGAAGCGGAATCGAACGCGCGAGCGGTCGTCGACCAGGTGGAACACCCTCTCGAACACGGCGGCGCCCGCCAGCACGCCCGTGTCCTTGCTTACCAGCCTGCACTCTCGGCGTTCGTCGGCGAAGATCGCCAGCGAAGTGACGTCGCCGTCGGTGCCGAGGTCCTCGTCGAGGGCCATGCGGATGAGCGGATCGACGCGCTCCCAATCCATAGGGCGGTATGATAGGGACGGCAGCGGGCCGTAGCAAGCCCACCCCGGCGGCCGCGGACGGAATGGACGCCCGGCGCGCATCGCGGGCGCCGCCCGCGCACCCGCTCCAGCGGGCGCCGCGCGGGCCTACCCGGCCGTTCGGCCGAGTTGACGGTGGAAAACCTTCCAGAGTAGCTTATTGAGGCAATAGTGAATCCAGGAGCGATTGGATGCCAGTCGTGAATACGCTTTCATCCGCGCAGAAGATCTACGAGAGCCTGCGCGCAAAACTGATAGATGTCGTGCCGGACGTCGAGCTGCAGGGTCAAGGCCGAGCTCGCCGCGGAGATCAATCGGCTCAAGGAGGAACGCAACGCGGTCATCCTGGGCCACAACTACATGGAGGCGGCCCTCTACCACTCGATCCCCGACTTCACCGGCGACTCCCTCGAGCTGTGCCGCGCCGCGGCGAAGACCGACAAGGACATCATCGTGTTCTGCGGCGTCCGCTTCATGGCGGAGACCGCCAAGATCCTCAACCCCGAGAAGACGGTGCTGATCCCCTCCCCGCGCGCCGGCTGCTCGCTCGCCGAGAGCATCACGGCGCAGGACGTGCGCGACCTCAAGGCGCGCTTTCCCGGTGTTCCGGTGGTGACCTACATCAACACGTACGCCGACGTCAAGGCGGAGAGCGACATCTGCTGCACGTCCGGCAACGCGGCCCGGGTGGTCGCGTCGCTGGGCTCGCAGACGGTCATCTTTCTCCCCGACGAGTACCTCGCGAGCAACGTCGCCAGGGAGACCGGCAAGCGCATCATCTTCCCCGCGAAGAAGCCGCGGCCCGCGGCCGCCCGGGACAAGGCGCTGGACTACCAGATGATCGGGTGGAAGGGCCGCTGCGAGGTGCACGAGCTGTTCACCGTCGAGGACATAGCGGTCGTGCGCCGCCAGTTCCCCGACGTGGTCGTGCTCGCGCATCCCGAATGCAGCCCCGAGGTCTGCGCGGCGTCCGACTTTACGGGCAGCACGGCGGCCATGATCCGCTACGTGCGCGAGGTCAAGGCGCCGCGCTACCTCCTGCTCACCGAGTGCAGCATGGGCGACAACATCGCCGCGGAGAACCCGCACAAGGAGATGCTGCGCCTCTGCAGCCACCGCTGCCCGCACATGCAGGAGATCACCCTCGAGGACACCCTCGCCTCGCTGCGCGAGACCCGCTACGTCGTCGACCTCGACGAGGACGTGAGAGTCAGGGCGCTCGCCTCCGTCGAGCGGATGCTCGCGATCAGGTAGCGGCGGGACTGTTCCGCAGCGACAGCTCTCCCGCGTGGTCGGCCTCCGCGGCCGAAGACTGCCTTCAACTTTTTTCCAGCTCTCTCCGCGTTTCATTGCACGATTCGTTTTGCCGCCGCGCCCTTTCCTGCTTACAATGAGAGTGCGACGGCAGCGCTTGACGGCGCACCGAACACACGATGTGGAGGTAAATATGGCGGTACATCTGTATCTCTCTATGATTCCCGAGGCCCTGATCGCGTCGATGCTTCCCCCGAACGAGTTCGGCACGTACTTCGCGGTCGGAACCCAGAAGAAGGCGCGGGGAGAGGCGATGTACTTCGCGGTCGACCGCAATTTTTCCAGCAGCTACTTTCCGATGTCGGAGATCGACGACCGCTGCGTGCCCCACGCGAACGGCGAGCCGAAGCATTCCGTGTATCTTTCGGTCTACCGCGCGCTGGAGCACGTTCCCCTCTCGGCCATCGGCAACCTCTACCTCGCGACACGCGACGGGCGCGTGCTGGAGATCGCGCCGTCGAAGACGATCGCCGAAGCGCCGCATCGCTACAAGCTCTACCAGGAGATCTGCCCGGTCGACCCGCGCGTCGTGAGCACGCTCGACCCCGCCAAGTTCGCCGCGTTCATGACCGATCCCAGGAGGAGCATCCACGTCCCGCGCATCTTCTTCGCGGACCTCAAGCTGGACCGGCTCGCCGAAGATCCCGAAAAGGGCAAGGCGGACGATCTCCCGTACCCCAACATCGATCACCTGCGTTCCTGCCTCGCCGAGCTCAAGGGCGCTCCCGAAAAGCTGAGCAAGACCGTGGACAG
Organism: uncultured Spirochaetota bacterium; assembly: GCA_963734495.1. Classification (GTDB taxonomy): domain Bacteria; phylum Spirochaetota; class Spirochaetia; order SZUA-6; family CAVTHK01; genus CAVTHK01. The sequence continues at coordinate 758,233 of CAVTHK010000011.1, read as the reverse complement.
GATCGCGCCGGTGGGATTCCCTTACCGCACGGTCGACACCGGGTTCTACCTCGGCGGCGACGGCGGAGTCCGTTTCTACCCGATGCCGCCGCAAGCTGACCTGCAGACTAAGCATTACGTGTGGTGGCGCTCGGCTTCGCAGTAAGCGCCGCGCATTTCACCGCCCTCAAGCACAAACACTCACCAAACCTGTCCCTCCGGCCGTTGACACACCACCGGCCGGGGGGATAGATCTTCTCACGTCTCGTCTTTCATCAGCAGTCTGAAATGGAGGTCTTGCCTCATGAAACTGAGAGTGGGTGTTCTTGTGGTCCTGCTGGCGCTCGTTCCCGTCGCCGCGACCTTTGCGCAGGGCGCGTCGGGCGGGAACACGGTCGACATGATGTGGATCACCTGGGTCGGGTCGATCGCGGCGCTGCTGTTCGCCCTGTACCAGGCAGTCTCGGTCCTGAAGAAAGACCCGGGCACCGACGCGATGCAGGAGATCAGCAAGGCGGTGCAGGAAGGCGCCATGGCCTACCTCAAGCAGCAGTACTCCGTGGTCGGCATCGTGTTCGTCGCCCTGTTCGTCCTGCTCGCCATCCTCTCCTTCGGGTTCCGGTTCATCTCGCCGTTCGTGCCCTTCGCGTTCATCACGGGCGGCTTCTTCTCGGGTCTCTCGGGGTTCATCGGCATGTCGATCGCCACGCGCGCCAACTGCCGCACCGCGGCCGCCGCCAAGGACAGCCTGAACGCCGGCCTGCGCGTGGCCTTCTCCGCGGGCACGGTCATGGGCATGACGGTCGTCGGCCTCGGCCTGCTCGACCTGTCGATCTGGTGGACGCTGCTGCGCTACGTGTTCCAGCTGCCCGACGGCGAGATCCCGCCGATCATGATCACCTTCGGAATGGGCGCCTCCTCCATGGCGCTCTTCGCCAGGGTGGGCGGCGGAATCTTCACCAAGGCCGCGGACGTCGGCGCGGACCTCGTCGGCAAGGTGGAGACCGGCATCCCCGAGGACGACCCGCGGAACCCGGCGGTCATCGCGGACAACGTCGGCGACAACGTCGGCGACGTCGCGGGCATGGGCGCGGACCTCTACGAGAGCTACGTCGGCGCCATCGTGGCCACCATGGCGCTGGGCGCGATCGGCTCCATGTCGATTCCCGAGGTGTCGCGAGCTGCAGGCCATCCAGGTGCCGATCTCCATCGCCACCATCGGCGTCATCTGCTCGATCATCGGGAGCTTCTTCGTGCGCGCCAAGGGCGACGTCTCCCAGAAGGTGCTGCTGCGCGGCCTGCGCACGGGCGTCTACCTCTCGACCGTCCTCATCGCCGTCTTCTCCTTCCTCTTCGTGCTGGTTCACCGTGGGCCCGAAGTTCCTCGGGTTCTGGGGCGCCATGTTCGCCGGGCCTCCTCGCCGGCAACGTGATCGGCTACTCCACGGAGTACTTCACCTCCGACAGCTACAAGCCCACGCAGGAGCCTGGCCAACGAGTCGCTGACCGGACCCGGCCACGCTGATCATCGGCGGCCTTTCGCTCGGAATGCTCTCGACGCTGATCCCGGTGGTCGTCGTGGTCATCGCCACCCTGGCGGCGTTCTTCCTGTCCGGCGGCGTCGCTCAACCCGGGCATGGGCCTCTACGGCATCGGGCTCTCGGCGGTCGGCATGCTCGCCACCCTCGGCATCACCCTGGCGACCGACGCGTACGGACCCGTCGCGGACAACGCGGGCGGCATCGCCGAGATGACCCACCAGGACCCCGAGGTCAGGAAGCGCACCGACGCCCTCGACTCGCTCGGCAACACCACGGCCGCCACCGGCAAGGGATTCGCCATCGCCTCCGCGGCCCTGACCGCGCTGGCCCTGATCGCGGAGTACGCGAACAAGACCCTCGAGGGCCTGCACACCGGAGTCGCGAAGGTGAGCGAAGCGCTTCTACACCTTCTACCAGCGGCCTCATCACCAAGGCGGCCGACGGCACGCTTCTCGCTGAGCCGTCAACCTGATGGACCCCAAGGTGCTCATCGGCCTCTTCCTCGGCGCGGTGCTGCCGTTCGTGTTCTGCGCCCTGGCGATGCGGGCGGTGGGCCGCGCGGCGGGCGACATGGTCAAGGAGGTGCGGCGGCAGTTCAAGGAGAAGCCGGGCATCCTCGAGGGCACCGACAAGCCGGACTACGCCGCGTGCGTGCAGATCTCCACGAAGGGCGCGCAGAAGGCCATGATCCTGCCCTCGCTGCTCGCCCTCATCGCGCCGATCGGCGTCGGCATCCTCTTCGGGCCCTTCACGGTCATCGCCCTGCTCGCCGGCTCGCTCGCCGCGGGCTTCGTCCTGGCCATCATGATGGCCAACTCGGGCGGCGCCTGGGACAACGCCAAGAAGTACATCGAGCGCGGCAACCTCGGCGGCAAGGGCTGCTGCGAACCACAAGGCCGCGGTCGTCGGCGACACGGTGGGCGACCCGTTCAAGGACACCGCGGGCCCCGCGATGAACATCCTGCTCAAGCTCATGTCGATGGTGGCCATCGTCTTCGTGACCACGACGATCACGCTGAACGATCTCATCATCAAGCTGTTCACGAGGTAGAGGCGCAAGGCGCCCGCCGCCCCGACCGAGCCGCCGCGGCTCGCGGGGCGGCGCCGCCGGGGCGCGGCGCGCCGGGGTCCCGGCAGCGCCCGCGCCGGCGGGAAACCTGCCGGGCCCGCGGCGGATCGCGCGCACCGCGGCGGCGCGCGGCGCTGCGGCGCCGGCGGCCCGGAGAGGCAGCGCCGTTGGCGCATGTTTGCGCGCGGCCGCGAGCAAACCTATAATCGGTCCCGTATGCGCCGGGTCACTCCGATCACTCGCAAGGTGAACCTTATCATCATTCTCAGTCTCGTGATCGGCGTGGGAGCGGTGATCACCTTCCTCTCCGATCGTGGCATCAGGGACCTGTCGCGGTCGACCCGGCAGGGCCTGGAACAGCAGGCCGCGCTCCTCTATCAGGCGATCAAGAACGCGATGCTGCCGGGAGAGGCGCCGATCGCGGTCTCCCTGCTCAAGGACATCAGCACGGCGAACCCGGCCTACGACATCCAGCTCTTCCGCGCGACGGGCGTGGAGGCGTTCTCGGACAACACGACGATCGCGGTGGTCAACCGGAATCTCGGACGCGACTCGTTCAAGGACAAGACGAGCCTGCCCGCCAGCCCCGCCGGGATCCCGCCGGGCGACGCCATGTTCGGCCTGTCCGTCGCCGAGGCGCGCAGGAACACGTCCGAGGCGATCACGACCGAAAGGTGGACCGTCACCATCTACGACCCGCTTCTGAACCTGCCTGAGTGCGCGGAATGCCACGGCAGCGACCACACGGTGAGGGGGGTCATCCGCATCCGCGCGGACTTGAGCCCGCTGCTGGTCGAGCAGCGCGACAAGATCCTCGTTTCCGCGGCCATGTTCGTGGGCCTGGTGGTGGCGCTGGCCGCGATCCTCACGGCATACATGCACGGCTCCATCATCAACCCCGTCAAGCAGATCGGCGACGTGTGCTCCCTGGTCACGGGCGGCAAGTTCGACGTCCGCGTCGCGATCCGCAGCAAAGACGAGATCGGGGTCCTGGGCGACACGATCAACGAGATGATCCAGGGCCTCTACGAGCGCTTCGAGCTCTCCAGGTTCGTCTCCTCCTCGACCCTGCAGTCGATCAAGAACAGGGAAAAGGGGGCCATGGCCGAGCTGACCATGCTGTTCAGCGACGTGCGCGGCTTTACCGCTTTCAGCGAGCGCCGAGCGCCCGAGGAGGTCGTCGAGTCGCTGAACCGGATCCTCAACGTCCAGACGGAGATCATCCACAAGTGCGGCGGCGACGTGGACAAATACGTGGGCGACGAGGTGGTCGCCCTGTTCTCCGGGCCGGAGCAGGCGTTTCAGGCGTGCCACGCGGCGACTGAGATCCAGCGCGAGGTGAGGAGGGAGGGGGGGAGCGCCTACGGCGGGCTGGCCGTGGGCGTCGGCATCGACACCGGCGAGGTGGTTCTCGGCGCGATCGGGAGCGAGAAGCGCGCGGACTTCACCGTCATCGGGGATCACGTCAATTTCGCCGCGCGGCTGTGCGGCGCCGCCCAGGCGGGCCAGGTGATCGTGTCCGAAGCGACACGGCGCGCCGCGGGCGGCAGGGTCCGCGCGAGAGGCCCGTACAGCATCCGCGTCAAAGGCAAACAGGACCCGCAGCGGGTCTACGTCCTCGACAGCGAAGGGACGCGCGCGTGAAGACGGCGGCGCCCGTCCGGGCCGCGGCGCAGGCCGCGATCACGGGGCTCCTGCTGCGCGGCGATCAGGTCGTGGATTGGGGGTTCTGTTACGAGTGCCACGCCGACGCCAACGAGTCTCACCCCTGCGGGGACAAGAACCCCAACGGCGAGCTCCGCTTCTTCCCCTGCAGGGCGCCCCTATAGGGCCGGCGCAGGCGGCGGACCGGGGTGCCGGTGCGCGTCGCTGCTTTGACGCGGACTGCGAAAGCCGGGTAAGTTGGGGAGAAACATGCTCCGTCAGGGGATAGATTTCTTCGACGTCGACCACACCCTTCTGCGCGGCTCGTCGCCGCGTCATTACATCGTTCTCGGCGTCCGGCTGGGGCTGTTCCCCCGCAAGAACCTGCTCAAGATCCCCGTGTTCTACCTGCGCTACCGCTTTACCGAGATGAGCTCGCAGAAGACGTTCCAGAAGGACTTCCCCGGTCTCGCCGGCACCGAGCGCAGCTACCTCGAGGAGGTGGCGCGGATCTGCTTCGAGAAGAAGCTGCGCGACGACGTCTACCAGGAGGCACGCGAGCTGATCTCGGGGCTCAAGGCCGCGGGCCGCTCCGTCATCCTCGCCACCTCGTCGATCGACATCATCGTCCAGCCGCTGGCCGAATGGCTCGGGACCGGGCTGATCGCGAGCTCGCTCGAGTTCGTGAACGGCCTCAGCACCGGGCGTTTCCTGGACGGGCCGGTCTTCCGCGACAAGAAGAGGATCAAAGTCCTCGAGCACATACGCAGGGCGGGGTTCAAGCCGCAGCAGTGCTCGTTCTACTCCGACAGCATCCACGATCTCCCGCTGCTGGAGGCGGTGGGCCACCCGGTCGCGACCAACCCCGACGGCCGGCTCAGGAAAGAGGCGCGCGCCCGCGGCTGGGAGATCCGCGTCTTCCGGCGATAGTCGACATCCCCCGGCGCGGTCAACCCCTGCTCCACACGTAGAAGACTTCGCCCGGGTACGCGAGCTCTTGCAGGTCGCCGCCGCGCAGCAGCTCGCGGATGCGGCGGTCGTACTGCGCCCGCATTCCGCGCTCGCGGCCCCCGAGCGACTTGAGGGGGAACGAGATCACCACGGCGCGCGAACGGATGCGGCCGAGAACCGCGGCGGCGGCTCCGCCATCCTGGCGATCGAGGCAGGGGACCGTCTTGAGCAGAAGCGTCACGTCCGCCTCTGGAAGCGGCTCGTCGCCGAGCAGGTCGAGGCAGCGCGCGGCCGGTTCCCTGCCGAGCAGGAGGAGCAGGCGGTTGCCGAAGTCCGCGAGCCGCGTGTCGATGTCCAGCGGGATGTAGGCGGCGTCGCGCGCGAGCCCCATCCAGGGAAGCGCGAACGCCCCGAGCCCGCAGGCGGCGTCGAGCACGGACCGCGGCGGGCCCGTCGCCGCGAACACGTCGACGAAGCAGCGGTCCAGGATCGGCAGCCGCTCGCGCGTGGAGGCGTGCAGGCCGAGCACGCGCCGGCAGACGGCTCGCGCCTCGTCCGCGGACGGCACGGCGGGCAGCGTCGCGAGCTCCTTCTCGACGGCCCTGTGCTCCTCGGGCCGGACATAGGCGCCGTACACCTGGTGCAGCTTGCGCCGCGCGAGCTGTGATGCGGCCGCGGCCGTCGCGGCCCGCCGGAGCGCCCAGCGCGCCACGCGCGAGAGCGCCGCGTCGCAGACGTAGCGGTACTTCCGCGAACCGCGCAGATCCTCGACGAGCCGCGCCTCCCCGCCTGGCGCCGCGTCACTCACGGCGCAGCGCCTCGATGAGCCTCGCGTAGAAGCGCAGGTTGTGCAGCGTGGCCAGCCGAGCGGCCGAAGCGTCGCGGATCGAGTATAGATGATGAAGGTAGGCGCGGCTGTACCTGCGGCAGCATGGGCAGTCGCATCCCTCCTCGATGGGCGATCCGTCCCTGCGAAGCCGCGGCGATTCCAGGGAGAGCGGCCTGTAGAAGTCCGCCGCGTCGAGGTCGAGCCGCGCCGGCGGGCCCGCGAACGCGAAGAGCCGGCCGTGCCGCGCGTCCCGCGTCGGGATGACGCAGTCGAACAGGGAGTAGCCCGCGCGGCGGGCGCGGACGAGGTTCTCGGGCTTCCCGATGCCGAGGCCGTGCAAGGGGACGCCACGCGGCACCATCTCCGCGGTGGCGGCCACCATCTCGCTCAGGCCCGTCCCCTCGATCGGCCACCCGCCGAATCCGAAGCCGTCGAACCCGATCTCGATGAGGCGATCGGCGCACTCCCGCCTCAGGGCCGCGTCGCTCCCGCCCTGGATCACGGCGAACAGCAGCGGCTTGCGCTCCCACGCCTCGGTCGCGGCGTCGAACGCGTCCCGGCAGGCGCGCGCCCAGCGCACGGTGTTGTCCACCGACTGCCGCAATTCCTCGGCGGACGCGCCCGGCCCGGTGCAGTGGTCGAGGCAGAAGAGCAGGTCCGACTGCGCGCGCAGCTGCATGCGGATGCAGCTCTCGGGGGAGAGCCTCTCCTTCTCGGCGCCCCGCGCGGTCCGGTAGCTGAACCCACGGGGGGACACCTCGGCCAGCCCGCCCGCCAGGAGAGAGAAGACCTGGAAGCCGCCCGAATCGGTGGCGACCGGGCCCTTCCACCCCATGAACGCGTGCAGCCCGCCCGCCGCCCTGATCACGGAAAGGCCCGGATGCGAGGCCACGTGGAGAGTGTTCACCATGACGGCCTCGACGCCCACTGCTTCCAGGTCGGCGGAATCCAGCGCGCGCACCACAGCGCGCGTAGCGTCCGGCAGGAACGCCGGGAGCGCGAGCGCGCCGTGGCGGGTCTCGAGCCTGCGAAGCGAGGCAGCCATCGAGTGTTGATGAGAGGGGGATATCGGCGCGTTGGTCAAGCGCCACGCGCGGCCGCCTGGCGCCCCCCGCGCCCCGCTCGGGCCCATGAGACAATGCCCTGCCATTCAGATAGACGGGAAATTCCGTCCGCGTGAATTCGAATTTCCGGCTCTTTTGAATAGCGCGGCACTCCCCCCCGCGCCGAGCGGACGTCGTCGTTGACTGGTTCGGCCGCATCTCCCTACATTGCGCGCAGGCGCGGAGGCCCTATGCCGAAGAAGGTGATCGTGGCGGTCGCCCCTGTGGGCGGGAATCTGCCGCCCGGCGCTCGCAATCCCGTGAGCCCGGAGGAAGTCGCCCGCGCCGTGGTCGACGCCGCGAACGCGGGAGCGTCGCTCGTGCACCTGCACGTCCGAGACGGCGGCGGCCGGCAGACCGCGGACCTCGCGCCTTTCGCGAGGACGCTGGACCTGATCCGCGCCGGCAGCGACATCGTGCTGCAGGTCTCGACCGGCGGAGTCACGACCCTCAGCCTCGAGGAGCGGTGCGCGGGCCTCGCCGAGCCGCGGGTCGAATGCGCATCGCTGAACATGGGATCCGCAAACTTCGACGACGGCGTCTACATCAACACGCTCCCCGAGATCCGCTACTGGGCGGGCCGCATGAAGGAGCGATCCGTCGCGCCCGAGCTCGAGATCTTCGAGGCGGGGATGATCGACAACGTGAAAATCATCCGGGACGAGGGGCTGCTGCCTCTTCCCCAGTTCTTCGGTCTGTGCTTCGGGTTCCGCGGCGCCCTGAGCGCCTCGGCCTCGCACCTGTTCTTCCTCGCGAGCCTCCTGCCCGCCGGGGCGCGCTGGGGCATCATCCATCACGGCATGGAGGACCTCACCCTGCTCGCCGCGGCGGCGGCGCTGGGCGCCGACGCGATCCGCGTGGGCTACGAGGACAGCGGGTTCCACGCGCCCGGCGCCGTCGCGGCGAGCAACGCGGCGCTGGTCGAGCGGGCGGTGTCGCTGGTCCGGCAAATGGGGCTCGACGTCGCCTCCCCGGCCGAGGCGCGCGAGCGACTTGCGATCCCCCGCAGGTCCTGAGCCTCAGGCGCGCTGGTCGTCTTCGGCGTCGTCGCGGTCGTCGGCCGCCTGGTCGCCTTCAATTTCCACTCCGAGGAACTTGGGGTTGTTCCCCGCGATCACGACCGTGATCTCGCCCTTGACCCGAGTGTCGCGGTAGCGGTCCGCGAGCGCGGCGAGGTGGTCGCGGTCGACCTGCTCGAACATCTTGGTCAGCTCGACGCAGACCGCGGCCAGGCGGTTGCCGAGCACGGCGAGCGCGTCGTCGAGCAGCGCGCCCAGCCGGTGCGGCGACTCGAAGAGCACGAGCGTGTGGGGCGACTCCCGCTCCGCGTCGAGGAAGCGGCGGCGCTGGCCGCTCTTGCGAGGAGGAAAGCCCTTGAAGGTGAAGCTCGACGTCGGCAGCCCCGAGCTCACGAGGGCGGTCGAGACGGCGTCGGGCCCGGGGATCACCTCGACCTCGAGGCCCCGCTCACGGCAGGCGGCGATCAGCCGGTAGCCGGGGTCGCTGATGCCCGGCATGCCCGCGTCCGAGCAGAGCGCGACCTTGAGCCCCTCGGCGAGAAGCCCGAGGATCCGCTCGCCCGCTTCGGCCTCGTTGTGCTCGTGGTACGAAAGGAGAAGGCGGGGCACCGGCACGTCGTATCGCTGCAGGAGCTTGCGCGTCTGTCGCGTGTCCTCGCAGGCGAGGGCGTCCGACTCGGCGAGCACGCGCACGGCGCGGTAGCTCGTGTCCTCGAGGTTGCCGATGGGCGTGCCGATCACGTAGAGCACGGCGGCTCCTTTCGCACGATGAGGGCGGTTTCGCTCGCGACTCCCGCCTGCGCGACCTGCCAGCCGCGCGCGGCCGCCGCGGCCCGGATCTCCGGCTCGTAGTTGCCGATGATGTCGGCGCGCCGCGAGGCCAGGTTCCGCGTGGGAAAGGAGATCACGACCCACGCCGCCGGCACGGCCGCCACCGCCTCCCAGCCGGCGCCGCGGCGGCGGTGCTCGAGGCAGTGGTACATCTTGAGCAGCAGGGCGACGTCGCCGGGCTCGTCGGGCGGGCGCACCAGCACGTCGCGATGCTCGGCGCGGCCGGCCACTCCCTCGAAGGCGAAGTAGCGCGTCACCAGATCGACCGTGCGGCCGTTGATGTCGTAGGCGAGGTACTTCGCGCCGCGCTCCAGCCCCATCCAGCGCCACGCGAGAGGGTTGACCGCGCACGCGAGATCGAGCAGCGCGCGCGGGCGGCCCGTGACGCCGAACACGGAACGGTAAAAGGCCTCCAGCTCGCCCAGCCGCTCGCGGGAGGACTGGTGCCTCGCCATGATGGCAAGGCAGGCCGCGCGAACCGCGGCGTCGCCCCCCGCCCCCGCCGTGAACGCGCCCACGAGGCTGCGCGCCGCCTCCTCGTGGTCCGGCTCGCCGAGGTAACCGGCCCACAGCCGGTGCAGGCGCAGCTTTGCCCGCGCGGCTGCGTCGGCCGCTGCGCCGCCGCGGCCGACTTCGCGGGCGACGACGTCGCGGACGGTCTCCGGCGCGATGCCCCGGTACTTCCGCGACGAAAGCGTCCTCGCCACGAAGCTCTCGACCGTCTCGCCGCCGCTCATGAGCGGCTCGCGGCCGCGGCCCTGCGGATGCGCGCGAGCAGCGCCTCGATGTCGGCGATCGCGGTGGCAGGGTTCATGAGCGCCATCCGCAGGTAGCGGCGGCCGCGGAAGACGGTCGTGGAGAGGTAGTCCTCGCCCGAGGCGATCAGCGCGTCCCTGAGGGCGATCGGGAGGGCGTCGTCGTCGCCCGACCCCGTGTAGCGGAAGCACAGGATGTTGCTCTCGGGCTCGACGGGGCATTCGAAGTCCGGCTGCGCCGAGATCAGGCGCCACGCGTCGTGCGTGAGGTCCACGACGCCGTCGAGGTACTCGGCCACCCCCTTCTCTCCCATGGCGGCGAGCACGAAGAACAGCTTGAGGCCCAGGCCGGCCTTGGTGCATTCGACGGTCCTGTGGATGAAGTCGAAGCCCGGCTGCTCCTTCTCGTGGAAGAGGTAGCTCGCCTCCTGGTGGAAGGCGGCATCCAGGGCGCGGCCGTCGTGGACGAGGACCGCGGCGCAGAGCGTGGGCGTGCGCAGGAGCTTGTGGGCGTCCCAGACGATCGAATCGGCGAGCCCGATGCCCTCGAGCCGGCGGCGCTGCTTCGGGCTGAGCAGCGCGCTTGCGCCGTGGGCGCCGTCGACGTGCATCCAGATGCCGGCGGACCTGCAGAACTCGCCGGTCTCCAGCAGCGGGTCGTAGAGGCCGACCGCGGTGCTGCAGGCGTTGGCGACGAGGGCGATCGCCCGCCGGCCGTCCGACGTCATCCTCGCGTGGGCCGCGGGGAGGCGGTCGACGCGGATGACCCCGCGCTCGTCGGTCTCCAGCGCGTAGATGGCGCGCGAGCCGAGGCCGAGGATGCCCGCCGCGCGGGCGATCGAGTAGTGGCTGCCTTCGGGCGCGAGCAGCGCGAGGTCGTGGGGGCTGCCTTCTTCCCAGACGCGGGGCGCAAGCCGCGTCCGCGCCGCGACCAGGGCGGTGAGGTTCGCGAGCGAGCCGCCGTGGGTCAGCACGCCGGCGGCGCCCGGGCCCGCGTCGCCCGCGGCCCGCTGCAGCGGCGCGGGCTCCCACCCCACCTTGCGGATCAGCCAGTCCAGCACGAAGGCTTCGATGCTCGCCGCCGCGGGCCCCATCTCGTAGATCGCCATCGCGTTATTGGTGAAGCCGTCGATCATCGAGGCGAGCGCCCCGGACAGGTGCGGGACCGCGACCTGGTGGGCCATGTAGGCCGGGTGATGCAGCCGCGTGGTGTGCGAGAGGTAGCGTCTCACGAACCGCCGCAGCTCACGTCCGCCGAGCCCGCCGCGCTCGACCAGGCGCCGCAGCTCGAGCTCGGAGATGATCTCCTCCATCGGCGCCTGCCGGATGACCGGCATCCGGCCGGAGGCCGACTCGGCGTAGTAGGCCGCGAGCGCGCGCGCCACGATCGCTGCGTCGCGCGCAAAGGCCCTGTGGGCTCCGGGTTTCATGCGGCAAGCATAGCATCTGCGGCCCGTCGAGAGCGAGAAGTCCGGCGGGGAGGAAGCCGGAGGCCGCGGGTCCGGCAGGGTGCGGACCGCGCAAGCGGGAGCCTAAACGCGGGCGGCGATCCAGGCGCTGATGTCCGGGAGCGCCTTGTCGCGGGTGTAGTCGTTGTCGAGCTCGTGGTAGCCGCCCGGGTACTCGATGCGGGTCCTGTCCGCGAGCGTGGTCCGCTCGTAGAAGGCGAGGCTCGCGGCGGGAGGCACGACCGTGTCCGCGGTTCCGTGCACGATCAGGAGCGGGACCCTCAGCTCGGAGGCGTGGGCGAGCGTCCACTCCAGCGCCTTCTGCACCTCGACGCCGAGCCGCACGCTCCCCAGGCTGTGCACGAGCGGGTCCACGTCGTCCGCCTCCTTGACCGAGGGATCTCGCGAGATGCCGCCCGAATCGAGACCCACTTTCATCGAGAAGCGCGGCACGATGCGGTTGAGCGCGCGGCTGGCCACGATCTGCCAGCGGGGGATCCCGTCGAGGGCGAGCGCGGGCGACATCGCCACGACGCCGCGCAGCCGCTCGGGCCGCTTCAGCGCGTACTCGAGGACGATCAGGCCGCCGAGGCTGTGGCCGATGACGAAGACGCCGGCCCCGCGCCGGCTCGACGCGGCCTGCTCGACGACCGCGTCGAGGTCCTCGCGGAAGTCGTCCCAGGAGTCGATGTGCCCGCGCTGGCCGGGCGAGCGGCCGTGCCCGCGCATGTCCGGCGCCACGACCGTAAGGCCCGCCGCGACGAGCGCCTCGAAGAGGCGCAGGTGGCGGCCGCCGTGGTCGCCGATGCCGTGCACGAACACAGCCGACGCGCCGGTCCTCTCCGTCTCCTCGGGGCTCCAGGTCTGGCAGAAGAGACCGACTCCCCGGTAGCCGGGGCAGCTTCCCTCGGCATGTTTCATCGCCGCCTCCCGAGGTCACGGTAGAGCCGGGCCGACCGGCCTGTCAACGCAAAGGCGCAACGCAAGCGCGAGGTCGCGCGGGGGATCGCGCTTCGCCCGCGCCGCCCCGGGCGCGGGGTGGCGCGGGGCTCGACGTTTGACCCCGCCGCGCGGCCGGCCGTACACTCCGCGCCGTGAACCTCGTGCTCTTCGAGGAGGGCGAGCAGGACAGGCCGCTGCCCCGCGATGACCCGCGGGCGACTCACATCATCGGCGTGCTCCGCAGGAAGCCGGGCGACAGCTTCGACGCCGGCGTGATCGACGGCCGCCGCGGCAAGGCCACGATCGTCGCGCTCACCGAAGAGGGGCTCCGCTTCGAGCTCCGCCTTACCGAGCCCGCGGCGCCGCTTGCCCCAGTGGCGCTTCTGTTCGGCGCGTGCAGGCCGGTGGCGGCGCAGCGCATCCTCCGCGAGGCGACGAGCCTCGGAGCGGAGGAGATCCTGACCTGCGGGACGGACAAGGCGGAAGCGTCCTACCTCAAGGCCGGCCTCTGGACGTCAGGCGGCGGGCCGGGCAGCGCGTCAGGCGGCTTGCCGGGCGGCGGGTCAGGCGGCTACCGCGAGCACCTGATCGCCGGCGCCACCCAGGCGTTCGCCACGAGGATCCCGCGCGTGCGCATCTACGAGAGCCTCGACGCCGCCGTGGAAGCGCTCGCCGTGGAAGCGCTGCGGGCCGGCGACGCCGAGGCGCTGGCCCTCGACAACTACGAGGCGCGGATCCGCCTTCGCGACTGGACTCCGGCGGCCGGCCGCACGGTCCTGCTCGTCGGTCCGGAGCGCGGGTGGTCCGCGAGGGAGCGGCTTCTGATGCGGGCTGCGGGCATCGCGCTGGCGGGCCTCGGCGAGCGCGTCCTTCGCACGGAGACGGCATGCGTCGCGGGCCTGACGCTGCTGCTCGCCCGCCGCGGTCTGCTGTAGACGGACCTCGCGCGCAGACTAGGAGATTGGCCTCGACCGCTGCGGGACCCAGAAGGGGTTCGCGCGGCCCTTGAGGAAGCGCTGGTATATGCGGCACGCCTCGTAGTAGCCGGCCGGCTGCCGGAACGTCGACGCCAGGTCGGCCCGGTAGAGCTCGAGGAGTTCGGGAAAGAGCGGCGAGGACATGAGGCGCTCCGTCCTGTAGAGCGGGAGCTTGGGCAGCGCGGCCGGCATCATGTGGAAGCGGACGAGGTAGTTCACCTGCTCGACGAGGCTGTCGGAGAACCCCATGCGGCGGAGGAACTTGGTCGCGAGCCCCGCGCCGATCTCGGCGTGGTTCTCGAACGGCCGCTCCTTGCTCCCCTTGGAGACGGGCTTGCCGATGTCGTGCAGCAGCAGCGCGGCCCCGAGAGAGAAGCCGTAGTGCTTGCGGCTGCGCAGCGCGGCGAGCGTGTGGGTCCAGACGTCCCCTTCGGGGTGGTGCTCCTTGCTCTGCGCCACCGTCACCATCGCGGCGAGCTCGGGCCAGTAGCTTGCGACAAAGCCGGTGCTGCGCAGGAAGTCGAGCCCCTTGTCCGGGTAGCGGCTCGTGAGCACGGCGCGCAGGAGCTCCCGCTGGTCTTCGATCAGGGGCGCCGACAGGCCCTCGACCGATGCCCCCGGCTCGATCTCGCTCGTGTAGTGGTAGCGCGAGACGAGGCGGGCGGCCTGCATGATCGCGCCCATCGTGGTCGAGGGGACGGGGGTGCGGACGAGCTCTTCCTGCCTGAGATCGGGGTAGACTCCGTGAGGGTCCTGGAAGGTGTCGCGCTCGATGTTGTAGAGCAGATCGAGGGCCGTGAAGGCGAGGCCCGACGAGACGTCCATCTCGTCGACGCAGCGGAAGAAGTACAGCTTCCCCTCGGCGTCGAGCAGCGCGTCGGCGTTTGCGTATCCCGGAAAGCTCAGGCTCTCGAACAGCTTGGCCAGCGTCACGAGCGACGCATCGGTGCGGATGAAGACGTCGCCCGGCTCGCGGACGCGAAAGTAGCGGTCCAGCGCCGAGTAGCTCTCTAAGAGGAAAGGCACCTCCTCACGGGCGAGTCGGGCAAATACTGCGTCCATGGGCAGCCTCTCATAGCCTATGAATATAGCAAAGTGAAGGAAGGCGGTCGACCCCCCGCCGCGGACGGACGGGGGACGCCGGCCCCGCTCAGCGGGCTGCGGGCTCGAGCGACTCGCCCAGCCAGGCGAGGTAGGCATCGCCGCCGTCGACGACGGGAGTCGCGATCAGCTCGGGCACCTCGTACGGGTGCGCCTCCCGGAAGAGCGCCTCGATCCGGTCCACGAGGTCCTGCCGCGTCTTCGCCAGCAGCAGGGTCTCCTCGTCCCGCGACACCTCGCCCTTCCAGCGGTAGACGCTCGTCACCGGGCCGACGATCTGAACACAGGCGGCGAGGCGGGCGTCCACCAGCCGGCGCGCGAGCGTCTCAGCCTGCTCGCGGGCGGCGAGCGTCGTGCTCACCTGTACGAAAGGGGTTGCGGCCATGCCAGGCCTCCTACGACCTGGCGTCTGCGCCAGGTCCCAAGCCCCCCGGTGCTCCGGGGGGCCTCGAGCTCACGCGCCGAGCTCAGCCTGCAGATCCGCGATGACGCGGTCGAACTTCGACAGGCCGGCGACGATCGGGTCGGGGACCGCGAGATCGACCCCCGCGTCCCGCAGCACGTCCAGGGGATCCTTGCTCGCCCCGGCCTTGAGAAAGCCGAGGTATGCCTCCACCTTGCGGGCGTCGCCAGAGAGGATCCGCTGCGAGAGGGCCACCGCGGCCGAAAAGCCGGTCGCGTACTTGTAGACGTAGAAGTTGTAGTAGAAGTGCGGGATCCTCATCCACTCGAGGGCGATCCTGCGGTCCGCCGCCACCTCCGGCCCGTAGTAGCGCGCGTTGATCTCGTAGTAACGGTCGCTCACGGTCTCGTGCGTCAGCGGCTCGCCCCTCTCCGCCATGTCGAAGAGCAGCCGCTCGAACTCGGCGAACTGGACCTGGCGGTAGACCGTGCCTTTGAACCCGTCGCACAGGTGGTTCAGCAGGTAGCGGCGGAACCGCCGGTCCGAGGTCTCCCTGAGCAGGTGCTCGGTGAGCAGCATCTCGTTGGTGGTCGAAGCCACCTCCGCCACCAGGATGGCGTAGTCGGCGTAGCGGAAGCCCTGGCTGCGGTTGGCGAGGTAGCGTGTGCATCGAATGGCCCAGCTCGTGGGCCAGCGTGAACACGCTGTCCAGGGTGCCCTTGTAGTTCAGCAGGATGTAGGGCGGCGAGTCGTAGCACCCGCTGGAATAGGCGCCGGAACGCTTGCCCCGGCACTCCGGCACGTCGAACCAGCGCTGCTCGAAGGCCTGTCTCGCGATCGCCTGGTACTCGCCGCCCAGCGGGGCGATCGACGCGAGGACCCACTCCTTCGCCTGTTCCCAGCTCACCTCGAGCTCGAAGTCGGGCACCAGCGGCACATACATGTCGTACATGTCGAGGCGATCGAGGCCGAGGGCCCCGCGCCGCAGCGACACGTAGCGGTGGAAGACGTCGAGGCGCTCGTGGATCGCGTCGATCAGGCTGTCGTAAACCGCACGCGGAACATTGTCCGGAAAGAGGCTCGCCTCGAGCGTCGAAGAGTACTTGCGCGCGCGGGTGCCGAAGATGGCGGCCTTGACCGCGCCGTCGAGCGTCGCGGCCAGCGTGTTCCTGAACCGGCCGTACGTGTCGTAGAGCGCCTCGAAGGCGGCGCGCCTCACCGTCCGGTCATGGTTCTCCAGGAACACGACGAAGTTCCCCTGGCTGAGCTCCGTCTCGCCTCCCTTGCCGTCCGGCACCATGGGGAACCGGAGGTCCGCGTTGCTGAACCGGGAGAACGTCTTGTACGGGCTGCCCAGCGCCTCGCCGGCGAGGGCGAGCAGCCGCTCCTCGGAGTCGGACAGCGTGTGCGGCTTGAAGCGCAGCAACACCTCGAGGGCAAAGCGGTAGAAGGCGAGCTCGGGCGAGGCGAGGAGCCCCTGGATCGTATCGTCCGGGATGGCCATGATCTCGGGAGTGATCCAGGCGAGCTCGGCGGATGTCTCGTGGTACAGCGACGTGGCCCTGTCAAAGATCGCCTGGTACCCCTGGTTGCCGAGGTCTTCGTCGTTCCTGAGGTGCGCGTAGGTGTGAAGCTTCTCGAGGATGCGCTCGATCTCGTCCTGCGCCTCGAGCGCGGCGCGAAGGACGGCCGCGGAGCTTGCGAGCCTCCCCTTGAGCGCGAGCAGCGGCTCGAGCTTCGCGCGGAAGCCCTGGAAGTCGGCCTCCCAGGCCGCGTCGTCGCGGTAGAGCGAGGTCAGGTCCCAGGTCATGTCCCGCGGCAGCTCGGACCGCGCGGGGATCTGTTGTCCCGGCATGGGCGAAAGCTTAGCGACGGCCTCGAGCCGAGGCAAGTCGTCTTGCGCGAGGGCGTGCGGCGCGGCAAGATGCGCTGCGATGGGTGACGGCGAGCTCAAGGTCCGGCGCTTCACGGGCTATTCGCGACTGTACGACACGCATCGGCCGAGGGCGCCGTCCGTTGTGCCGCGGATCGCGGCGATCTACCTGCAGGCGAGGCGCCCGGGCACCGTCGTCGATCTCGGCTGCGGTACGGGCCTGTCCACGTTCCTCTGGGCCCGGATCGCTGATCGGGTGATCGGCGTGGATCCCAGCGCGGACATGCTGTCCGTGGCGCGCTGCGCGCCGAAGCAGGCACGGGCCGCGCGTCTGTGACGTTCCGCGAAGCGTTTGCCGAAAGCACGGGCCTCGATCCCGCGAGCGCGGATGTCGTGACCTGCTCGCAGTCCTTTCACTGGATGGAGCCCGCGAGCACGCTGCGGGAGGCCGCCCGGATTCTGCGTCCGGGAGGCGTCTTTGCGGCCTATGACTGCGACTGGCCGCCCGTGGTCGACCGGGCGCTCGAGCAGGCATTCGACGAGATGTACCGCCGCGGCGGCGAGATCGCGCGGGCCGGCGGCAAGCCCTATGCGCGGCAGCGGGAAAAGAGCCGGCACCTCGACGACATCCGCGGTTCGGGTCTGTTCCGCTACGTGCGGGAGGTCGTCTTCCACGCGGCCGAGCCGTGCAGCGCCCGTCGATTCGTCGGGATCGCGCTCAGTCAGGGGTGGCTGCAGGACCTGCTCAAGGACAGGCACACCGAAGCCGAGCTGGGCCTCGCGGGGCTGCGGGACCTCGCAGCCGAGAGGCTCGGGGGCCGGCGGCCCGCCATGGTGCTGAGCTACCGGCTGAGGCTGGCTGTCCTGTAAACAAGAAAGCCCCGGCGGCCCGACGGGCCCCGGGGCTCGCGTGTAGAGGCGCCGGGTCTACAGCAGGTCCTTGAACCACTCCGCGCAGGCTTCCCAGTCGACGGTCTCGTCGGGCTTCTTGCCGAGCTTGTCGTAGAGCTTGCGCCTGCCCTTCTTGTCGTCGACCGCGATGCGGGCGGCAAAGACCAGCACGTCCTCGGCCACCTCGATCGGCACGACCACCACGCCGTCCCAGTCGCAGCCGACGATGTCGCCCGGCCGCACCATGACGCCGCCGCAGCTCACCGCGACCTGCACCTCTTCCTGGACCGTGCGGCCCGGGATGATGGGCCGGCCGATCCCGCGGCAGGCGACGGGGGTCTTCTGCATGATGACCTCGTCGGTGTCGCGGCACTGGCCCTCGGTGACGATGCCGACGGCGCCTGCGGCCTGCATGCCCATGCTGTTGTTCGAGCCCCACCAGCCGCACTCTTTTGCGCCGCCGGTCGAGGTCACGATGACGCAGCCGGGCTTGATGTGCGGCTTGAGGTCCCCTTTCCAACCGCCCATATCGCGCCAGATCGCGTGCTGGCGCAGCGCGTCCTTCTTGTCGACGATGGGCATGGGACGGTTGGTCGGAAGCACGCGCATCGTGACCGCGGGGCCCCAGAAATGCATGCCCATCCACAACGGCCGGATCTTCGGGTCCATCAGCGTGACGTCGGGCCGCCCCACGGCGTCCAGGCCGTCGGTGACGTCGGTGACCCTGACGAAGCGGCTGAACCGCTTCGCCAGCTCGAACGGATCCTTGTTCGCCATCTCGTCTCTCCTTGTGTTGCACTTTGGCCCGGCGTACTCGCCGGGACTCTCGGGCCCGACGGCCCGTTCCTTCCCTCTTTACCGACCCGACAAGCCGCTCATCACGACACCTTTGACGAAGTACCGCTGCGCGCTGAAGAACAGGATGAGGATCGGGATCGTGGAGGCGACGGCCGCGGCCATCAGGTAGTTCCAGTCGGTGCCTTCCATGCCGACGTAGGTCCGCAGGCCCACCGCGATCGTGCGCTTCTCCATCGTGTGGAGGTAGATCAGGGGCCCCATGAAATCGTTCCAATGGTTGACGAAGCTGAACACGGCGATAGTGGCCAGCACCGGCCGCGAAAGCGGCAGCATCACGCGCGCCCAGATCTGCCACTCCCCCGCGCCGTCGATCCGCGCCGCGTCGTCGTACTCGTAGGGGATGGTCATGAAGAACTGCCGGCAAAGAAAGATGGAAAAGGCTCCCCCGCCGAACCAGGACGGCACGATGAGCGGCAGCAGAGTATCGACCCAGCCCACGGATTTGAAGAGTATGAACTGCGGGATCATCGTCACCGCGTACGGAAGCATCAGGCTCGAGAGGCAGAGCCCGAAGAGGAAGTTCCTCGCGGGGAACGAAAGCCGCGCGAACGCGAACCCCGCGAGCGAGGCGGTCAGGATCGTGCCGGCCGTCGCGCTCAGCGTGATGACCAGGGTGTTCTTCACGAAAAGGTGAAAGGGAAGCACCGTCATGGCGCGGACGTAGTTGTGCCAGACGAACGGGCGCGGAATCCACTCGGGCGGCCACGTGAACTCCTTGCCGGTCTCTTTGAGCGACGTCGACAGCGCGAAGAAGAACGGGACCAGCATCGAGATCCCGAAAATCGCGAGCACCAGGTTCCAGGCCACAGCCCTGGAAATGCGGCGCAGCGTCCTGCGGTGACGGTATTTCACGGCCGGCTACCTCCGTAGCTCCGCCTCGTAGAAGACCCACCGGTTCGACAGCTTGAACTGGATGAGGGTGAACACGAGGACGATCAAGAACAGGACCCACGCCATGGCGGACGCGTACCCCATGTGGAAGAACTCGAAGCCGTGACGGAAGAGGTAGAGCACGAGGAACAACGTGCTGTTTTCCGGGCCGCCCTTGGTCATCACGTAAGCGGCGGTGAAGACCTGGAACGAGTTGATGATCTGGATGATCGTGACAAAGAAGATCGAGGGGGTGAGCATCGGGAGGGTGATCCGCCAGAACTCCTTCCACCCGTTTGTCCCTTCTATCCGCGCCGCCTCGTACAGGTGCTCCGGGATCGCCTGAAGCCCCGCGAGGAGCACGATCATCTGGCCGCCGACGCCCCAGACGCTCATCAGGATCAGCGACGGCTTCGAGAGAATGGGATCGTAGATCCACTGGACCTTCGTCATGATGCCCACGTAGCGGAGGAGCGTGTTGAGGATGCCGAAATCGGGGTTGAACATCCACATCCAGATAATCGCGCTCGCCACCGCGGGAGTGATCGACGGCATGTAGTAGATGGTCCGCCAGATCGATATCCCGCGCAGCTTGAGGTTCATGCCGAGCGCGACGATGAGCGCCGCGACCACACGCACGGGAACGCCGATGAACGTGTAATAGGCCGTGTTGACTAGTGAGATCCAGAAGAGGTCGTCCTTGAGCATCTCCTGGAAATTGCCGAGACCGCTCCATGCCGGCGGCGACATCAGCGACCAGTCCATGAAGCTCAGGACGAGCGACGCGACCATCGGGCCCGCGATCCACAGGACGAAGCCAAGCAGCCAGGGCCCGATCATAAGGTAGGCGTTGATGGCTTCTCTCGTCTTTCGAGACAGCATGTCCCTTTCGCCTCCCCAACCTGCGGCCGCGACGCCTTTCCCGAAACCGCGCGTCGAAGACGGCAGCCGGGTCCGATGACCCGGCTGCCCGTGCTCTACGTTGCTACTTGTACGCTTTCTGGAGAACTGCCTGGATCTTGGGCTTTGCGGCCGCCGCCGCGTCCTGCGCCGTGCGCTTGCCCAGGTAGACGGGGTCGAACTCCGTCTTCAGGATCGTGTTGATCTCCCACAGGCCGGCGGGGATCAACGCGTTGCCGACCGTGACGCCCGGGACGCCCTTGATCACCGAGTCGACCCAGACGCGCTGCCAGTTCTCCTCGATGTAGATGCCGGCGTCGCGCTGCATCTCGAAACGAAGCCCCCACTGGTCCTTGCGGACCGCGCCCCACCGCGATTGCTTGGCGACCTTTTCCCCGGTCTCCTTGCTCAGGGCGAACTTCGTGAGCTCCCACCCCTCCTTGGGGTGTTTGCTCTTGGTGGGGATTGCATAGCCCGTGGCGCCGAGGCCGTAGAACGTGCCGCCCTTGCCCGCGGGCACGAACTCGACGCCGTAGCGCTTGATCGGCCGCTTCTCGTAGCGGATGTTGAAGCCCTGCGCGGCGTGCCCGAAGCCCCACATGGCCACCTTGCCGATGCGGAACGGGTCGCCCAGGCCGGCGAGCTGCTCGCTCTTGGGCGCGACCTTGTACTTGTTCATGACGTCGGCCATGAACTGGATGGCTTCGACCGTCTCCGGCTTGTCGATGTAGGCCTGCTTGAAGTCTTCGCTGTAGGTGTCGCCCCCGTTCGACTTGATCATGTCCCAGCCCTGCTCGTGGTGCCACCAGCTCGCCGGGTCGCCGCCGAGCATGATGTCCGAGGTTCCCCACTGGTCGATCTGCCCGTCGCCGTTGGTGTCCTTGGTGAGCTTCTGCGCCATCTGGAGGAAGTCGCTCCACTTCCAGCCCGGGAACGGCGTCTTCACGCCCGCAGCATCGAACATGTCGATGTTGTACCAGACCGCGGTCCCGCCGTGGTCCTTGGGGATGACGAACTGCTTGCCCTTGTGCTTGAAGATGTCGAACAGCTGGGCCGGGTAGTCACTGACGTTAAAGCTCTTGTCCTTGGCGATGACGTCATCGAGCGGCTGGAGCATCCCCTGCTCCGCGTAGTCCTTGAAGCGCGAGTAGTGCATCCACACCAGGTCGGGGAACTGGCCGCCCGCGAACATCACCGCGATCTTCTGCCAGTAGTCGGCCCACACCTCCACGCTGAGGTCGACCGTGATGTTGGGGTTCTTTTTCTGGAAATCCGGGATCAGCGTGAGCTTCCAGAGGTCCAACTCCGGTCCCGCCGACATCGGGGCGAACCAGCTCAGCTTGACCGGGCCCGTGGCCGCCTTCTCGTCCGTGCCGCCCGCAAAGGCGAGTGGAGCGAGACAGACACAGATAACGAGGAAAAACACAAATCTCCTGGACATGTTTGCGCACCTCCTCAAGTACGTCTTGCTGGATTGTAAACCATCCCTGCGCCAAGTCAACAGTTTTCGCACCGGGGGCGCGCGCGGGAAGCAAAGGTGGCTTCGCGCTGCCACAGCGCGGTCGCGGGCAGGACGAGGGCGGGCGAGCGCCTTGCGGGATGCGTCCGGGCCCCCCCCGGAGGCGTTTCGCGGAGGCCGCAATCGTGCGCGCGCTCCCGATTGACGGTAAACGTTTACCTCGCCGGTTTCCGGCCCCTGCGGCGCGGTTTTGGGTTGCGCGCGCGGGATTCCCGTGCGAGAATCCCACCGCGGAGAGGAGAGACACATGGACAGGAACGAGATACTGGATCTCTACAAGGACCTGCGGGTGGCCGACGTGCGCGACGGGCTGGACTGGAACATGATGCACTTCTACGGGACCATGACGTCGGACATCAGGCCGCTGTACCGCACGCGGGCCATCGGCATCGCAAAGACGTTCAGGTACCTGCCGTACCAGGGCGGCATCCCCCGGATGAGCTCGGAGGAGTACACGCAGTGGTCGGCCTGGTACTACAAGGAGGTCAACCCCATCACGGGGATCATGGACCTGGAGAAGGGCGACTTCATCGTGATCGACCAGAGCGGCATGGACGTCGGCCTCATCGGCTCCAACAGCGGGCTGGCGGGGATCAAGAAGGGCGGGGTCGGGTACGTCTGCAACGGCGGCGTGCGCGACACCGACGAGCTGATCCTCGAGAAGGTGCCGTTCTGGTGCAAGATGAGCTCGCAGCCGATGGTCCAGGCGCGGCTCGCCTTCGACTCCAAGGACATCCCCGTGTGCGTGGGCGGGGTGACCGTCAAGCCGGGCGACGTGGTCGTGGCGGACGGCGACGGCGTGGTGATCGTGCCGCGCGCGATGGCGGCCGAGGTGGCGAAGTACGCGCACCAGGAGCTCAAGCACGACAAGATCGGCCGCAGGAAGCTCTACGACGCCATGGGCATGAAGCCCGACGAGACGGTGATGTAAGAAATGCGGCGGGCGAGCATCACGGACGTTGCGAGGGCCGCGCGGGTCTCGACGGCCACCGTCTCGCGGGTGGTGAACGACAACTACCCCGTAGCCGGCGGCACCCGGGCCCGCGTCCTCGGCGCGATCGCGAAGCTCGCATGGCACCCCAACGAGATCGCCCGCAGCCTCAAGAAGAGCGAGACGAAGATCATAGGCTTCGTCGTCTCCGACATCTCCAACGTGCACTTCACGTCCATGGCGAGGGCCATCGAGGACCGCGTCTCCGGCGAGGGCTACAACATCATCGTCTGCAGCACCGACGGGCTGCGCGAGCGCGAGGCCTCGTACCTCACGACGCTCGTGAGCCGCAGGGTGGACGGGCTGATCATCAACACGACGGGGAGCAACGACGCGATGATCTCGGGCATCAGCCGGACGACGCCTGTGGTGCTCGTGTCCCGGAGGCTGCGGCGATCGCCCGGCTTCCGCGGCGACTTCGTCGACAGCGACAACCGGCGGGGAGCGGGCGTCCTCACGCGGCACCTGATCGGGCTCGGGCACCGGCGCATCGGCGTGCTCAACGGTCCGCAGACGCTCAGCACGGGCAGGGAACGGTACAGGGGATTCGTCGACGCGATGCGGGAGAGCGGACTCGCCGTCGACGACCGCTATCCCCTGAGGCACGACGGCGACTTCGGCGAAGAGTCCGGCTTCGACGGCGCGCGGGCCCTCTGCTCGCGCCGGGCGAGGCCCACGGCGCTGATCGCCATGAACAACGCCATGGCCATCGGCGCGCTGCGATACCTCCGCGCGAGCGCCATCCGCGTGCCGCAGGACGTCTCGGTCGCGGCCTACGGCAGCATCGCGGGCGCGGAGCTGATGTACACGCAGCCGAGCATCGTGACGCTCGACGCGCGCGAGATCGGGACCAGGGCGGGGGAGCTGATCCTAGAGCGGCTCGGCGAGCCGGACCTCGAGAACCGCGACGTGATCGTCGACTCGCAGCTCGTGCCCGGGACCGCGGTGCGCCGCCTCGCGGGCCGCGGCTCCCGCGCGGGTCAGCGCGGCTTCGGCACCTCGACCAGCAGCGCGCCGGTCGCGAGGCTGCGGGTGACGACGGCGCGCACCCCGTAGACGGGCTCGAGCACCTCGGGCCTGAGGACGGCCTCCGGGGCGCCGTCGGCGACGATCCGCCCCCGGTGCAGGAGAGCCAGCCGCGAGCAGTGCGCGGCGGCCTCGTTGAGGTCGTGAATGGCCGCGACGACGGCGCACCCCCTGCCTGCCGCCTGCGACGCGAGGGAGAAGATCCGCTCGCGGTGCGTGATGTCGAGGTTCGCGGTGGGCTCGTCGAGCAGCAGCACCGCGGCCTCCTGCACCAGGACCCTCGCGAACAGCACGAGGTGCTTCTCGCCCGTCGACAGCTCGTGGAACGGCCGCTCGTCGAAGCCGTCGAGCCCGACGGTCGAGAGGGCAGCCGCCGCGACGGCGCGGTCGGCCTCCGAAAATGCCTCGAGCCGCCGCACGTGGGCATAGCGGCCGAGCAGAGCCACTTCGAGGACGGGCAGGTTGAAGGCGGGCTGCATGTCCTGGCTCATGAACGTCATCCGCCGCGCGACGCTCCCGCGGGCCGAAGGCGGCGAGCGGCCGCCCGTCGAGCGCGATGCTGCCCGACGTCGGCCGCAGGATCCGGTCGAGCAGCCGCAGCAGCGTCGACTTGCCCGCGCCGTTGGGGCCGACCAGGCCGACGAGCTCGCCCCCGCGGACCGCGAGGCTCACTTCGGAGAGGATCGGACGGCCGCGGATCGCGTAGCTCACGGCCTCCGCGCGCAGCTCAACGGAAGGGGTCAAGCGTCCCCCTTCCCCTGTACCTCAGGATCAGAAAGAGAAGGTAGGGCGAGCCGATCAGGGCGGTGACGATCCCGACCCGCAGCTCGAAGGGCGCGAGCACGGTGCGCGCGATCAGGTCGCACAGCACGAGGAAGAGGGCGCCGCCCGCGGCCGAGGCGGGAAGCAGGCGCCTGTGGTCCGGGCCGACGAGCAGCCGCAGCAGGTGGGGCACGAGCAGGCCGACGAAGCCGATGGTGCCGCTCACGGCCACGGCCGCCCCGGTCAGCAGCGCCGCGACGCCGAGGAGGACGCGCTTGGCGGTCTCGACGCGGAGGCCGAGCGCGTGCGCGCCTTCCTCGCCGAGCATCAGCAGGTTCAGCTCCCGGCTCGAGGCGAGCAGCACGGCCCCGCAGGGGACGGCGACGAGCAGCGTCATCTGCACGTGCACCCACCTGCGGCCGTCGAGGCCGCCCATGGTCCAGAAAATGAACCGGCTCACCTCCTGCTCGCGCGCGAGCAGGAGCACGCCGCTGATCAGGCCGTTGAGCAGCGAGGAGACCGCGAGACCCGCCAGGATGAGAAAGAGCAGCGACGTGCTGCCCCTGCCCGTGGCGATCGCGTACACGACGAGCGCGGCCGCGAGCGAGCCCGCGAGGGCGAACAGGGGCAGGGCCTCCAGGCGGAGGTCGGCGAGCCCGGTCGCGATGGCCAGCACGGCGCCGAGGCTCCCGCCCGCGGAAACGCCCAGCACGTCGGGGCTCGCCATCGGGTTGCGGAAGAGGCCCTGCATCACCGCGCCCGCGAGCGCGAGGCCCGCGCCGACGAGCAGCGCCACCAGGACGCGCGGCAGGCGAACCTGCAGCACGATGGCGGCGGAAGCGGCGGACGGGCTTCCGAACGCGCGCACGCCGAGCGCGGAGGCCACGGAGCGCACGACCTCGGCGGGCGCGACGGGCACCGAGCCCAGACCGCAGGCGAACGGGACGATGAGCGCGAGCAGCACCAGCAGCAGCGGCAGCGCGAGGCGCGAGGGTTTCGATCGATTCGTGACGGCGGCCGGCATCGGTTTGCCTCCGCTACAGCGCGGGCGCGCGGCCGGTGGCGCGCTGAGCCCGCACCCACCAGAAGATCATCGGCGATGTCAGCGCGAACAGCAGGATCCCGCTCGCAACGAAGGCGGCGGACATGTCGAGCTTCGCGATGACGAAGCCGAAGGCGAGAGGGCTGGCCATCTGCGCGAGGCGGTTCCCCGTCATGCGCACCCCCATGGCTACGCTGCGGTGCTCCAGCGGCGCTCCGTCGAACACGATCGCCTGGCAGACCGGGGTCACGACGCCGAAGCCGATGCCGATGAGGACCGCGCTCGCCATCAGGAGCGGGACGGAGACGCAGAAGGGCGTCGCCGCGATCCCGGCGGCGAGGATCACGTGGCAGACGGTGAGGAGGGGAAAACGGCCGCCGAGCAGCTTGAGCGCCGGACCGATCGACGCGCGCGAGGCGACGGAGGTGAGGCCGCGCACGGAGTCGATGGCGCCGATCAGCGAGGCGGTGTAGCCGGCTTCGATCAGGAAGACGGGAAAGAACGAAGTGCGCACCCCGAGCGCGAAGATCGAGACGAAGCTCGAGAGGATCCCCACCGCGATCGCCAGGTTCATGAGGGAGGCGAGGCGGAAAGGCGGGCGCTTTTCGGCTCCCGGGGCGGGGCCCTCGATCGTGCCCGGCCCGATGACGAACGTGAGACCCGCGCCCGTCGCGGTCACGAGGATCGCCATCACCAGCCACGCGACCGAGGTGCCCGCCGTGTCGATGAGGATCCCGGAAAGGAGGGGGCCGACCATCTGGCCCACGGCCACCGACGTCCCGTACCACCCGAAGTTCGTGTTCACGTCGCCCTTGCCGCCGAGCGCGCCGATGTGGCACTGCACGGCCACGGCAAAGACGGTCCAGCCGACGCCGAACACGGTGAGCCCGAGGTAGAGGCTCGCCATCGACGGAAACAGGTAGACGAAAAAGCAGCTCGCTCCGGCGAGCAGGCACGAGCCGACGATGAGGCGCCGCGTGCCCATCCGCGCGACCAGGAAGCCCGCGGGGACCGCGGCGACCAGGGCGCCGACGTTCGTGACGCCGATCAGCACGCCGATCGCCACGGCCGAGGCCCCCAGCTCCATGGCCATCAGCGGAACGAGGAGGCCGCTCATCGAGACCACGAGGAATTCGAGCAGGGCGCCGGCGCAGGTGCCGAGCATCTCCCCGGGGCGCCCGGCTTGCGTCGCGATCCCGGCGGTCGTCACCGTCAGCCCCTGGGTTTGCAGACGATTTCGAGGATGCGCGTTTCGAAAAAGGCGTGCGTGTTGCTGGGCCGCAGGACGATCGCCGTGTCGGCGCCCTGCCCCGTGCCGCCGATCGCGACAGTCTCCTCGCCCGCCGGGACGAGCCCGGCGTCCACCGCCATGCAGGCCACTTCGCAGGCCACCTTGAGCCCCTGGCTCAGAAGGCGCAGCACGTGCGCGATGAGCTCGTCGGCCTGCAGCGCGCCGAACTTCCTGTGGACGGCGCGGCCCAGCATGCCGAAGGCATGGCCGGCAAAGAGGACCCGCCCTCCCGCGGTCTCGATGACGGAGCGGTGGCCCGGCTGCATGGCGACGCGGTTCGGCTCGCGGAAGCCGTACACGCCCCCGACCACCACGAGGTTCGTGCCGCGAAAGAGCGCCGCGGCCTTCGCCCCCGTCTCCCCGCTGTAGGAAGCGACGACGGCGTGCCGCACCCCGAGCGCCCGCGCCCGCGCGGCAGCGAGGCGGAGCGTCTCGTCGGTGTCGGCGGGCCCGCCCGCTTCAAACCACGCGGCGGTTGTTTCCATTCGACTTGTATAGCACGGGGCACCGCGCGGCTCAACCTCATGGCGCCTCATGGCGCCTCGCGGCGCGGCTCTAGCGGAAAAGCTGCGGGTACGCGAACTTCGCCAGGTCCTCGACGGCGCCTGCGACGTACTGCGAGGTGGCGAGCCTGTGCCGTTCGTCGGCAAGCAGGACGCGGCCGCCGCGGACCGCCTCGAGCACGCGGAAGGCGGGGTCGCGCACGAACGCCTCGTACGCCCTGCGGGCGCCCTGCGGGTCCTCCCATCTCCAGCCGGGAAGCACGATGACGTCGGGATCGAGCTCGATGAGCTTTTCCTGCGAGAGGCTCGCTTCGCCCCACGCGTCGGTGGCGAGGCCGTCCGCGGCGTTGACGCAGCCCGCGCGGCGCACGATGTCGTCCCACGAGGAGCCCGTCCCGAACGAGCTGCCGGAGAGGTCGTAGTCGAGGACGCGCACGCGCTGTTCGGGCTCGAGCCCCTCGACCCGGGCCGCGACCCGCGCGAGCCGCTCGTCCATGCCGCGGACGAGAGCCTGCGCCTGCTCCGGCGCCCCGACGACGCGCCCGATGTCCGTGATCGTCCGCTCCACCTCCGCGATGGAGCGGGGGGAGCCCACCCGGTAGACGGCGAGTCCCGCGTCGCGGAGCTGCCGGACGCTGTCCGCGTCGCTCCAGCTCGCGAGGAACACGAGATCCGGCGCCAGAGCCACGAGCCGCTCGACGTTCAGCGCGAGGCGCGCCGGCCCGCGGCCCACGCGGCCCGCGATGTTGGAGATGCCGGGATCGTCGGCCATGGTGGTGACCGCGACGAGCCTCTCGGGCCCGACCATGTCGAGGAGGATCTCGTCGGTCATCAGCGTGAGCGAGGCGATGCGGGCGGGGGCCTGGCGGATCGTCACGCGTCCGCCCAGGCCGTCGACGACCTCGAGCGGATAGGCGCCGGCCCGCGCGGCGACTGCGACGCATGCGGCGACCGCGGCCGCGCGAAGGAGTGTCACCGGCGTCGGAGTCTACGGAGCGGCCCGAGCCGTGTCAAACCCGTCGGGGCGCTCTCAGGCGCTCCCCTGGCGCTCCCGTCAGGCGCTCTTGGCGGCGTCGAAGCCTTCGAGGGCATCCTTGAGCTGCGAGGCGAGGCGCTCCAGGCGTTCCAGGTTGAAGGGGAAGGTATAGGCCACGAGCCTGCGCAGCAGCAGCTGCTCGCGTCCCCAGACGCGGCGCGCGCCGGGGAGCAGCCCGGAGATGCCGAGCTTTTCCCGCAGCCCCGGCAGCAGGCAGCGGCGCAGGTGCTGCGTGTAGGCCTCGAGCACGGCGAGCCCTTCGGCGAGCCTTGCCGGCTCGAGGAACGCGGCGTCGCGGCGCAGCAGGCCGCGGATCTCGTTCATCGCGACCGCGTCCATCGGGAAGCGCTCCAGGAGGAGCACGAGCCAGTTCTGCTCGAACTGCGAATGGAAGAGCTCGGCGATCTGCCTGAGGCGGAGGCGCACCGACGCGGTCTGCGGTCCTTCGGCGGGTCCGTCGGCGGGATCCGCCGCGGCGGCGAACACGAGGGGATACCGGCTCACACTCCGATTTTCGGAAGCTTCCGCCGCAGGCTGTAAGGCGGCGCATGCCCGCGCCGGCGGTCAAACCCTCCGCCGGATGGTATGTTAACCCGAAGGGGGTATCGATGCTGGCTCTCATCATCAAGGGCGGGTGGGTGATGGTCCCGATCATCGCCCTTTCCGTCGTGGCCCTTGCTATCCTGCTCGAGAGGGTCTGGGTCCTCCGGTCGATCCGGCTCAACTTGCCCGTGTTCACCCAGGAGATCCTGCT
The DNA here is from genome assembly GCA_963734495.1 of uncultured Spirochaetota bacterium. Taxonomy (GTDB): domain Bacteria; phylum Spirochaetota; class Spirochaetia; order SZUA-6; family CAVTHK01; genus CAVTHK01. The sequence goes on along the minus strand of CAVTHK010000011.1, from coordinate 729,325 downwards.
CCTGGTGCAGCGGGGGCGCGAGCAGGAAGCGCTTGCCCGCTGCCGCGACGTCCGCCATCCGATCGGACGCCTCTTCTCCCTCGCGATCGCGAACAAGGGTCTCAAGCGTGAAGGCCTGGAGCGCATGCTCGAGCGCGAGGGCGGCGAGCAGATCCGCCGCCTGGAGCGCCGGCTCCCCGGCCTGCTCGTCATCATCGGCGTCGAGCCGATGCTCGGGTTCCTGGGGACCATCGTGGGCCTGATCAAGGCGTTCATGGACTGGGAGGCTCTCGGCGCGAACATCACGGTCAGCACGCTGGCCGCAGGCATCTACCAGGCGATGATCACGACCGCGGGAGGCCTCATCGTCGCGATCCCGTACTACATCTGCTACCACCTGCTGCTCGCGAGCGTCGAGCGTCACGCCAGGGACATGTCGACCGCGGGCGACGAGATCATCGGCGCGCTCGCGGGTGAGACGAGGGAAGTCGTCGTATGAAGATCCGCACGCACATGCGGGGCCAGGCTTCCCTGGAGTCCGTGGCGATCACGGACATCATCCTCAACATGTTCATCTTCTTCTTCACCTCCTTCAGCCTGGTCTACACCTTCAACCCGGCGCGGGAGTCGCGGGTGCAGGTCAAGCTGCCGCAGGCGGACGTGCGCGCCCCGGCGGCGCCGCGGGAACCGATCGAGGTGACCATCGACGCGCGCGGCCAGACCTACCTCCAGGGCAAGCCGATCGCGCTGGGAGACCTGACCGTGGGCGTGCAGGCGCTCCTTGCGGGCGACCTCAGCACGATGGTGATCATCCGCGGGAGACCGCAGCGTCGTCTTCGATCGCGTCGTGCAGGCGCTGGAGGCGGTCAAGAAGTCCGGCGCCGAGCGGCTGAGCATCGCCGTGGAGCAGAAGAGCGCCACGCCCGCGCCGCGATAGGCTACTTGTCCCGCGCGCCCGCGCCCTTCCGGATCTCGGAGAGCCTGCGGTCGATGGCGTCGATCCTGAACTCGATCGAGTTCAGGATCCAGAACTGAAAGTGGTCCACGCGCGTCTGCCTGCGCATCATCCATGCGATCTTCAGCGAGACGAGGAGCACGGCGATCTCCATGGAGAGCGTCGCCGAGAGATGCGCCACGTCGAGCCCGAACGCCTCGCGAGCGAGGCTCGCCGCGAACAGCAGCCCGACCGCGGTCAGGAACGCCGCGTTCACCGCGCGCTCCCTGGCCGGAGAGACGTTTCCGCCGATCTGCCCGATGATCTGCCGGACCCGGTCGCGCTCCCTGCGGAAGCTCTCGAGCTCCTCCCGGAGATGGTCTGTTTCTTCCATTTCACGGAAGATAGGCTCGCCCGCGGCCGCGGTCAAGGAGCGCGCGCACCGCGTGACACGCCGGCGCCCGCGCCCGTATAGTGGGAAGCCGGATTGGGCGACTCGTTTCTCGGCATCGACATCGGCACCTCATCGGTCAAGGCCCTCCTGCGCACGGAGTCGAGCGAAGAGAGCGTGCGCGTGCCGTACGCGCCCGACCTGACGGGACCGCGCGCGTGGATGTCGGCGATCGAAGCCGCGGTCGCGCGGCTGCGGGGAGGCTCGACGCCGTCGCCGCCATCGGCCTCGCGGGCCAGACGAACACCTACCTGCTCTGGGACCCCGATCGCGGCGGCGAGCCGCGGGTCGTCCCCTGGAGCGCCGGCGAAGGCGGCGAGGCTCTCGCCGAGCTCACGCGGCTGCCGCCGGCGTTCTGGGTCGAGCACATCTCCATGCCGCACCCAGCGATGGTCTCGTACCCCGCGCCGCGGATCCTGTGGATGGCGCGGACGCCGGGGAGCGGATGGGAGCGGGCGGCGAGGGTGCTGCAGCCCAAGGACTGGGTCTACTTCAATTTGACCGGGCGGGTGGTGTCTGATCCTTTCACATGGCGGGGGCTGGCCCATCTCGGGGACGGCACGTTCCACCGCGAGCTGCTCGAGCGGCTCGGCATCGGTGCCGGCCGGCTCCCGGAGCTGCAACCGCCGTGGTCCGCGCCGGGCCGGCTCACGGCCGAAGCCGCGCGCCTGCTCGGCCTCCGGCGGGAGACGCCCGCGTACCTCGGCTGCAACGACTTCTTCGCGTCCCTCGCGGGCATGGGCGCGCTCGCGCCCGGCGACTGGGCCGACGTTGTCGGGAGCTCCGAGCATCTGGCCCGCATCGAGACCCGCAGCCCGCTCTCGGTGACGACACCGCTCGTCTACGGGCCCGGCCTCCTGCACAACGTGCACTACGGCGTGACGGCCGCGAGCGGAGTCTCGCTCGACTGGGGCCTGCGCACCTTCGGGCCGCGGGCGCCGGCCGACACCGGCCCGGACACGCCCCTGTTCCTGCCGTACCTGCAGGGCGAGCGGGCGCCGCACTTCGACCCGGACGCCCGCGGCGTGCTCTTCGGCCTGGGGCGCGGCCACGAGCCGGGCGACCTGCTCGCCGCGGTCTGCGAGGGCGTCGCCTTGAGCCTGCGGCAGATCGCCGCGCTCATCGACGCGCACGCCCCCGGCCCGGTCAGAACGGCCCCCGACGGACCGCTGGCGGAGGCGGTCACACGGGCCAAAGCGGACGCGTTCCAGAGGCCCTTTGTCGTGGTCAGGCAGAAGGCGTGCGCCGCCCTCGGGGCGGCGATGATCGCGGCGGTCGGCGCCGGGCGCTTCGCGGACCTTGCCGAGGCGGCCGGGGCCTGGGTCGCGCTCGAAGCCGAGGTGGCGCCGCGGCCCGAGCGCGCTTCGCTGCTGGAGGCGCGCTACGCGCTGTACGCGTCGCTCTACCCCGCCCTCAGGGGGAGCTTTGCGCGCCTGGCGGCGATCAGGAAGGAGGCTCGATGAGCTGCGTCGTGATCGGGGCCGGCAAGATCGGCCGCGGCTTCCTCGGCTCGCTGCTCGCGGCGAGCGGCGTGCCCTTCGTGCTCGCCGAGCGCGACCGCGCCCTCGTCGAGCGCATCAACGCGGCGGGCGGATGGACGGTGCACGTGCTCGGCGCGCCGCAGAAGAGCCGGCGGATCACGGGGGTCCGCGCGGTCGCGCTCGCCGACTCCGCCGCTTTCGGCGGCGCGATCGCGTCGGCGCCGCTCGCCTTTACCTGCGTGGGCGGCAAGAACCTGGGCGAGCTGGGCGCGGCCCTGGCGCCCGCGCTGCGGCGGAGGATCGCGGGCGGGAACCTTCCCTTCAACATCATCACGTGCGAGAACTGGATCCACCCAGCGGCCGCCCTGCGCGAAGCCGTCGAGGCCGGCCTCCCGCATAACGAGCGCGAGGCGCTCGTGCGCGGCGTCGGCTTTGTCGAGTCCGCCGTGCTCTGCTCCGCGATCGATCCGGACCCCGCGGTCCGCGCGGCCGATCCGCTCGCCGTCAACATCCAGGACTACCCGCACCTCCCCATCGACGCGGCCGCGATCCGCGGCGCGCTTCCGCCGCTCGAGGGCCTCGATCCCAAGGCCGGCTTCGAGGGCTTCCTCGAGCGCAAGATCTACACCTACAACGCGGCGAACGCGACCGTCTCGTATCTCGGCTATCTCAAGGGCCACACCGTGCTCGCCGAAGCCGGGCACGACGCGGAGATCCTCGAAGTCGTGCGGGGAGTTTACCGCGAGACCGGCGCAGCGCTCGCCGCCAGACACCGCGTGAGCGCCGAAGAGCAGGCCGCGCTCGCGGCCGCTTCGCTCGCCAAGTTCCAGGACCGCACCATCGTGGACTCGATCGAGCGCAACGCCCGCGATCCCATCCGCAAGCTCGGCCCTTCCGACAGGCTGGTGGGGGCCGCGCGCCTGGTGCTGCAGTACGGCGGCCGTCCCGAGAGCCTGGCGATCTCGATCGCGGCGGCGCTCTTCTACGACGAGCCTTCGGACCCGATCGCGCTCGAGCTCGCGCGCAGGCGCGAGACGGACGGCATCGACGCCGTGCTTCGCGAGGTCTCGGGCCTGGAGCCCGGCTCGGAGCTCGCCGCGCTGGTGAAGGAAAAGGTCGAAGAGCTGCGCGGGCGAGGGCTCGTGCCGCGAACCGTCAATCCGCGGTGATCGCGCGGTTGCCGCGGAGGATCACGCGCCTCGCGCCGTAGAGCGGCTTGCCGTCCGGGCCGCGCTCGCCGGAGAAGAACGTGAGGTGCACGACGCGGCCGATCTGCGGCTTGCCGCTCACGAGGTCCGCCGTGTCGTAGATCGGGAACGCGGCGCTCACGGTCTTCGCGTCGAAGAAATACTCCCAGCGCCCGTCCTTGACCGCCACCTCGCCCTGGTCGAGCACGGCGCCCGGCATTAGCACGGCGTAGGCGACCTTGCCCGCTGTGCTCGAGCCCGTGATGCGCAGGCCCTTGACCGGGTCGAACCAGGCCTCGGGCGCGAGGTCGATGTCGGGCCCGCGGCCGCCGTTCGCCACGTACACGAAGCCGCCGCCGGCCGGAAGGCCGGGCATCAGGCCGGGGTGCCCTTCCCAGTCGCCCTTGACGCGGAGGCGGTACACGCCGGGTGCGTCCATCACCCACGCGTCGGCGCCGGCAAAGCTGCCCGTGCGGTCTCCGACCCCCTCGGCGGCCTTGACGCGGCCGTCGGGGTACTCGAGCTCCACCCGCACGCGCGCGGGCAGGATCGGGTCGATCTGGAGCGCGGCCCGCAGCGAGGCGCCCACGTCGAAGGTGCTCCCGGGCCGCAGGCCGACGAGGAAGAAGCGGGCGCGCTTTCCATCGGGTCCGATCAGGTCTTCGCCGCCTGCCGCGATGACCCGGTTGTTGTTCGTGCCCTTCGGCAGGATGAAGGCGCTCGCCATGTACCCCGCGTACCGCGGCGCTTCGCCCGGCCTGCGAACCACCACGCCGCCTAACAGGCGGTAGATGTCGCCGGGCAGGTCGCCGTTGCCCGAGGCGCCGATCTGGCCGCCGAAATTGGTGCGGCTGGTCGGCCAGTAGGGCGCCCTCACCCCGTCCTCGCCGACAAGGAAGCGGCTCATGAACCCGGGCCTCGGCGCGCTCCCGTAGTAGTACTCCATCGAGGTGATGTGCTCCGGGTAGAGGTGCGGCGAGTATCCGCTGGAGGTGCGGATGCGCGCGTTGGAGGCGCCGATGGTGCTGAGCTTCGGGTCGTAGGGCTCCTCGGCGCCCGCCGTCGACCAGGTCAGCACCGGCTCGATCTTGTTCGCGCCCTGCTGCTCGCTCGCGATCAGGATCGCGTCGCCCGCGTTGTAGGGAAAGTTGATGTGCGCCAGCGTCCCCTCGCCCGCTGCGTCGAGGGCGCCCTCGGTGTGCGTCTCGCCGCGGTCGAGAAGCTGCTTGCCGACCACGAGCTTCTTGCCGTGCGCGACGATGGGGCTCGGCTCGGGAAAGACGACCCCGGCGTGGCGCATCGAGCAGACCCACAGGGCACCGTCGCCGTCGACGGCCGTGGCCGTGATCTGGGCGTGGTACTCGCCCGGTGCGTCGAGCGGGAACGGCTTCGCGCCCTGCGCCGCCCCGAAGAGGCCGGCGGCCGACGCCCGGCCCGTGTAGGTGAGCGTCCGCAGCTTCGCGGGATCGGAGTCCGGGTAGAGGTCCACCTTGACGGTGACGTCCGCGGGCAGGGCCGGGAAGAAGGCGATGTCGCGTCCGTAGCGGCCTCCGACCGGGTAAGGCTGCCCCTGGAACGTCGCGGTGGCCATGGTCATGCGCTTCGCGATCCAGAAGCGGTAGGTGCCGCCGCCCTCGTAACGGTTGCCGGCCAGGTCCTCGATCCAGCCGGTGGCGCGCACCGTGTAGCGGCCGTAGGCAGGCGGCTTCCAGGCCGCGAAGGCGGGGCTCCCGGTCGTGGGGCCGAGCGCCTTGCGGCCCTTGAAGGCCGCGGTGCCGAGGTCGACCTTTCTTCCGTCGGGCCCCGTGATCGAGACCGTGAGCTCGCCGCGCTCCCAGTTCCACGGGATGTTGCACCGCGGATCGATTCCGTCCGCGGGGAACTGCGGCTCCAGCGAATAGGCGAGCCGCTCGCCCGAAGAGCCGTAGCGGGGGAGGATCACCTCGTCGGGGATGATGTTGCGGTCCGAGAGCGCGAAGCGGCCGCGGTCCTCCTCGGCGACCGCGCCGCGGTAGCCGTTGGAGTTGTACTGAGCGAGCAGCACCCAGGGGATGCGGCGGCTCAAGCGAAGCGGATCGACGCTGCGCCCGCCCGTCGTGGTCCCGAAGGCGGGGATCGTCCCCGTGTAGAAATAGGACACGGAATCCCTGTCTTTTGAAGAAGGCCGCTGCGCGAAGCTCCCGCCCGCGAGGCTCGCGAGGCGCTTGCCGGCGGCGAGGCCGTAGTCGATGCGCAGGCGGTAGATGCCTGGCGGGAGGTCTTTGGGCAGGTCGCCCTCGAGCGCAAAGGCGATCTGGCGGATGCCGCCGGCGCCCGGCGAATCGGCAAGCGGCCGGCTCGCCATCAGGTCCAGCGGCGTGGACCACGTGTAGCCGAAGCGCTTCGTCACCGCGCCGGGCACGCCGCCTTCGATGGCGATCCCCGCCGGCGTGACGAGCGTCGACATGCGCTCGTCGATCGGGAGGCGGAGCCAGCCGTCCGCGTCAAAGGTGCGCTCGGCCGTCACGAGCATGACCGCGTCCGTGGCTCTTGCCGCCCGCTCGGCCGCGAACGCGTCGAGGTGCCGATCCGTGAGGCGCAGCTTTGCCGTGACCGCGACGTGGTCGCCGGGCCGCCAGACACCGGGCGACGCGGTGCCCTCGGTCTCCCACCGGCCGAGCATCGCGTCGGCCTCGAGGCGGAACGGGACCGCCTGCGGCGCGCGGCCTTCGTCGCCCCCCGCGCCCGCAACCGCCTGAACCAGCAGCGTCAGCGCCGCGAGCCACGCCCAACACAGCTTCATGGGAGCCTCCGCCCGGCCGGAGCGGCGTGCGGCCGCCGGCCGGATGCAATGGTAGCGCACTCGGTAGGTCGTGTCTCACGGCGCGCGGGTTCCCTCGGGCGAATCGGAAACGGCCGCGGGATGCGGCGTTTACCCGCCGGGGCCGCCTTCCCTATAATGGCCATGATGAAGGTGAAGGTGCGGCCCGAGGACTTCGTGGTCCGCGAGGAGCCGCTCGTCGCGCCGCGCCCCGCGCCGGACCGCTTTGCGGTGTTCGCGCTGGCGAAGCGGCAGTGGGACACCTTCGACCTGGTGAGCCTGCTCTCGCGCAGGCTCGGCGTCGCGCGCGCGGACATCTCGTACGGGGGGATCAAGGACCGGTTCGGCGCGACGGAGCAGCTCGTTTCGATCCGCGCGGCTGCGCTGCGCGCGCGCGGCGGAGGGCCGAAGACGGTCGAGGAGCGCAACTTCAGCCTGCGGCCGCTGGGCTACATGGCCGAGCCCGTCACCGCCGCCCTGATCCGCGGCAATCACTTTACCATCACGCTGCGCGACATGCCGGGCGCCGAGCTGGCGCAGGCGCGCTCGCGCGTGGACGCGGTCGCGCGGTGGGGCGTGCCCAACTACTACGACGAGCAGCGCTTCGGCTCCGCGCGCCACGGCAAGGGCTGGGTCGGCAAGGAGATCTTTCTCGGCAGGCGCGAGCAGGCGCTGCGGCTGTACTTCGAGCCCTCGGGGCACGACGAAAGCCGGGTGCGGCGGCTCAAGACGTGCGTGACCGAGAACTGGGGAAAGTGGGACGCCTGCCTCCCGCTCGCGTTCGGCGAGTACCGCCCGATGCTCGAATACCTCGCGGCGAACAAGCGAGCGTTCCGCAGGGCGCTCCTCATGATCGACCGGCGCCTGCTGCTGCTCATGATCAACGCGTACCAGTCGTTCCTCTTCAACGAGATCCTCTCGGGGGTGCTGGTCCGCCTGCGGGCCCGGTGCCCGTTCCCCGCGCTGCGTTACCGCACGCGCTGGGGCGACCTGCTGTTGCCCGAGTCGCTGCCCGAGGAGCTCTCCGGGCTGCTGCGGGGCCTCGAGCTGCCCGTGCCCGGCCACGACAGCGTCATCGCCGACCCGCTGGCGGCCGAGGCGGCGGCCGAAGTGCTGCAGCGCGAAGGCGTCGCGCTCGCGGACCTGCGCGTGAGGCAGCTCCCGCGGATGGAGGTGCACGGGGTGACGCGGTCGGCCCTCGCGCTGCCGGAGCGGCTCGAGGTGCTGGAGGAGGCCGGCGACGACCTCTACCCGGGACGGGCGAAGCTGACGCTCGCCTTCTTCCTGCCTCGCGGCTGCTACGCGACGCTGGTGATCAAGCGGCTTCAGGCCACAGTGAAGCTGGAGTGACCCGCGCGGGTCAACGAGCTCGCGCGCGCTGGTCGAGCAGAGACCGGGCGAGCGCTCCGAGAAGCGTCCCGGCGAGCGCCCCGCCGATGTCGGCGACCCAGTCCCCGAGCTCGCGGTTCCTGCCGAACCAGGGCTGGATGATTTCGATGAGGCCCCCGTACAGGCTGCAGACCCCGATGGTGGCGAGGATGACCGCGGCGCTCCTCTTGCCGGTGGCGAGGAACGCGAGCAGCCCCAGCGCGGCGTAGGCCGTCGCATGCTCGGCCTTGTCGTTGTGCAGCGGGTCGGGCGCCGAGCTTTGCGGCACGAGCGACAGCACGAGGATGGCCAGCGTCACCGCGGCCGCGAGGACTCTGCTGGATTTCAGAATGAGCACGAGACAGTCTACCGACGCCGCGCTCGAAGCGTCAACGCTCGCGGGCTGCGTGTTCCCGGCGAGGGAGTGGCGGGGGTGGGGCGGGCTTGGGCTGCGTCGGGAACGGCCGGCAATACGCCGCACGACAACGCGCGGTTTCCCGAGTTGGCCGGAAACGGGCAATGCGCGGGTCCGGCGGAAACCGACCAGGTGGCCTCCGCGGCTTGGAGGCGCAGTGCGCGGCAGGGGTATCCATCACGCTCTGGAACGGAGAAAGTGCCTTGGTCCGTTCCCTATTCCCCCATCTGTTCCTCAAGCTCTGTTCTTCGCGCCTGAAGTTGATCCAGTCTCTTTTTCAGGTCGGCCATTTCCTTCTTGATCATGCGCAGTTCTGTCTTGTTCCTCTTGCTCGCCAAGTAGGCCGACCCAAGCTCCACAACGATGTACTGCTCAAGCTGACTCCTCAGAATCCGCAGATACGGGTTACCCCATATCGCTCCATCTCTGTATTCGAGCTTTCCGCTCTGGATGCCCCTAACGATAAAGTCGCGGCTCACGCCGTATTCCTTCTGCGCGGTGACCTCGCTCAGGGTTGCCCCTTTTCGATTCCATTCACCGTATTCCGCCATTCACTGTTCCTTCAGGCACCGCCGGATGTGGTGGTGATCAGCCGAGGTCGTTGAGGATCGGCGCGTGGCGCTGCGCCGCGGCCAGAATATCACGGAAGGCGCCCAGGTCAACGGCGGCGCCGATGGCGTCGTTAGCCGCGGCGAAGTCCGTCCGGAGTTCATCGCAGAGCCGCCGCAGCTCGGGGAAGTGTGGGCGCCGCCGGTCTTTCGCTTCCCGCCAGCGCGCGAACCAATGCGGGGCGTTCTCCAGCAGCGCCATCAGCGGACAACGTGCTCAGGGCGCTCTCGGTCTCGCTTTCGCAGCCGTGGACGGTCGCGTTCGTTTCGTCGGCCCACTTCTGCCGGATCGCTTCTCGCCCCTGGTGGCAGGCAGCAGGTACAGGTCGACCCCGCGAGCGAGCCGCAGATCATGCGGGGAGAGTGACCGGTCTCGGCCGTCGCTGATGCGTGCGTCGTCTTCCGCGACGTGGCCGGAGACCACCACCCACCGAGGCGTCCGCCTTCCGGCGAGCTGCGGCAGCACGGCCGCCTTCTTGGGCTGTTCCTCCCGGATGTTCTTAGTAAATCAAGGTGACCACTACGTCATCCGAAACAATCGGTCCCGTCGAGTTCCCCGCCTTGTAGGACACCCCCGGACTTGGCTCTTGCGTGTCGTTCCTCGGGTGTCGGCACGACCTTCCAGCCAGGTAGACGAGGGCTGAAGACCCTCCGGTAGGCTTCCTCAACGCGGGGCTCGCCGGTCTTGCAGAAACGCAGAGCGTGCCCCTTGTGTTTGATGGGTCCCGCCACATGAGGCGGCGCAGGCGGAAGGTTCAAATCGTGCGCGTAGAGGGAAACGATACGCACGATCCGGCTCGTCTTGCCGAGGCTACCCGCAATGACGCGCTCCAAGTGGGGAACCTTGCCATCACGCCACGCCTTCAGACTCCCTTCCGACAGCATCCCCATCTTCACGAACACCGCGGGTGTTGAAACTGGCAAACCGCTGGCCAAGAGCTCGGTTACGGCACGCGCCACGCGCGGATAGAGTCTGTCAGTCGTGTAGTTTGCCGGCGTCAGTTTCTGCATTTCGGCTGTCTTGGCTGCCCGCTGCGTGCACGTCGCCGCCAGCCTACGGGCCGGAAACACCCGAGCGAGTGCGCCGTCTTCTGGATGCGCCTGCTCGCCGAGGAGCTGGGACGATCCTTATCTTGACGTCGCACCCGACGGCCTTCGCGTATTTCTTCAGCGTACTCACCGACGGCGAGTGCTTGCCGGCGCCCTCCAGCCGCGAGACCGCACTCTTGGTGGTGCCCATGGACGCCGCGACCTCCTCTTGCGTGAGGCCGGCTTGCGCGCGGGCCGCCAGGAGTTCGCGCACCAGCAGGTACTCGTCCTCCAGATCATCGTAGGCTTCGCGGAAACCCTTTCTCTTGAGGGCCCGCTTGAGAAACGCGTCATGGTCGTGGGAGACCGGACTGCATTCGCTCTTAGCCATTGCGCACCTCCCTCATCCGTTTGCGGGCGATGTCCAGGTCGCGCAGAGGCGTGGCCCTCGTCTTCTTGCCGAACGCATGAAGGATTACGACCCGCCGCCCCGCCACAAAGCAGTACAGCGCCCGTCCGATGCCTTCCCGTCCACGAGGGCGCAGCTCGAAGAGCCCTCCGCCCATCGGACGGGAGTGTGGCATTCTCAGGTCCGGGCCGAACTCGATGAGAAGCTCGACAAGCCGCGCGTAGTGCGCCAGGATACCGACCGGCCACGACTCGACCTCGTCGAGTACGCGCCGGTTGAAGTAGTCGACGGCATACGGCACGCCATGAAGTTAGCAAATATGCTAACCTCAGTCAAGCGGTGGACGACGGCGTTCCAGGGTCGAGCGTCAGAGACTACAGTTGTCCGACGCGCGTTGTGCCAACCTCTCTGGGATGCAAACGCGCGTGCGGCCGTTTCAGGTCGCCGATCTCGACGTTGAGGGAGCGCTGCGTGGTCCGCAGCGAGCGGTGACCGAGTAGCTTCGCGATGTGGACTACGTCGAGGCCGTTGCCGCGCAAATGCATAGCGATCGAGTGACGTAACGTGTAGGCAGAGATTCTCTTGCCGTCCGAAAGCGCCTTCCCCACGGATCGCATCACCGTCTTGTTGATCGACGACCGGTCAAACGGATTGCCTCTGCCGGAAAGGAACAGGTTACCGGGATCTTCCCGTCGCCCCGCCAGCATGTGCTTTCGGGAATCCGCGAGGTACAGCTCGATGTAGTGCACGGCGTACTTCCCGATGGGCACGATACGAGGTCGCCCACCCTTGCCATGGAACGATCGTGACCGTCTGCTCCTTGAGGTCCAGGTCCCCAACTTTCAGGTCGCAGAGCTCCGAGGTCCGCACCCCCCGCAAGCGTAGAACAGCTCCGCGATCGCCCGGTTCCTCATCGAGAGCGGATCAACGGGGCGCGTGCGCTGGATCAGCTCGCGAACCTCATCCTGCAAGAGCACGTTGCGGCTCAGGATGACCTGTTCACGCGGTGAAGCCACGTCCGACGTCGGGTCCCGCAGCACCGTGCCCTCTCGGGTGAGGAAGGAGAACAGCGCTTTCACGGCCTTCATCCTCACCACCAGCGTGCGATTGGCCAGGGGTCTGCCGGTCTTTGCGACGCTGACCCGCCAAACCCGCGCTACTCCGCTCTTGTAGGCCCCCCATTCCCCCTTGGCTCGGCCGTTCCCGACGCAGCCCAAGCCCGCCCCGCCCCGCCACCCCCTCGCCGGGAACCGCTGCCCGCGGGGGTGCCCCGCTCTGGATGCCCCCGAAGGGAACATGGTATAAGAAGGCGCCTAACGGACCACTGTCGATCTCGAGACGACTCGCACAAAGGAAAGACCCGATGCTCCGCCTGCGATACGCCCTCCGGCTCCTGACCGCCGCCGCCTGCGCGCTCTCGCTCTCGGCCTGCGCGCGCGGCCCGCAGCGGGACGCGGGCGACGAGGACGCGCCGCCCGAAACCCCGCCGCCCGCGCTCCTGGCGCGGTCCGCGGTCGCCGTCGACGTCGATACGGGCGCCGTCCTGTACTCCAAGGAGCCCGACCTCGTCATCCCGCCCGCTTCGCTCACGAAGCTCATGACGCTCCACCTCGCCTGGCTCAAGGTCGAAGCCGGCGACAGTCTCCCTCGCCGACAAGGTGCCGGTCAGCATCCGGGCGTGGGCCAAGAACCAGCCGGCCGGCTCTTCGCTCATGTTCCTGGAGCCCGGCCAGCAGGTCACGCTCCGGGAGCTCATGGAAGGGATCGCTCTCCCGTCGGGCAACGACGCCGCGGTGGCGGTGGCGGAGTACATCGGCGGCAGCCTGCCGGCTTTCGTGGAGCGGATGAACGCCGAGGCCCGGCGGCTGGGGCTGCAGGCCACGCGCTTCGTGGACCCGTCGGGATACAGCGAAAAGAACACCACGACCGCGGGCGAGTACGCGCGCTTCTGCCGGCTCTACGTGCGGGCGCACCCCCAGGCGATCGCGAGCCTCCACGCGCTCGCCGAGTTCTCCTACCCGCGGCCCGAGAACCTCGCCCCCTTCATGAGGGGCTCGCGGCCCACGGTGACGAGGCCGAATCACAACGAGCTCATCGGGAGGCTCGACGGCGTCGAGGGCCTGAAGACGGGCTACATCGAAGAATCGGGCTACAACATCGCGCTGTACGCCGGGCGCGGGCAGATGAAGGTCGTCGCCGTCATCCTCGGCGGCCAGGGGGATTCCGCCCGCGACGGCGGCATCAACCGCGCGGTCGACTCCACGAGCGTCCTCACCTACGCATTCTACGCCTGGACCACGTTCGCGCCGAGGCTGCCTGCGCTTCCGAAGGCCCGCGTGTACGGGGCGCCCGGCGGCCGCGTGGCGGTCGTGCTGGAGCGGCCGGTGGTGACCGTGCCCCGCGAGTCGACCGTCTTTGTCACGACGCGGCGCGAGTACCGCGAGCGCCTCCGCGCGCCGCTCGCCGCGAGCGAGCCGCTCGGCTGGGTGGTCGTAAGCCTGCGCGGAGACGAGATTCTCCGCGTGCCGCTCGTCCCCGGCAAGGACGTGCCCCGCGGAGGCCTGGTGCGCCGCCTGTGGGACGGCGCGATCTTCGCCCTCGGCGGCCGGTAGCGCTCCGGGCCGGCAGCCGTCAGCGGCCGTCCGCCCAGCAGTGAGTGCACAGGCGCTCGCGCGCGAGGCCGATGCTCGACACCATCCCATCGAGGGTCTGGTAGCGCAGCGACGTCACGCCGAGCGAGCGGGCGATGAGGCCGACCATCTCGCGGTACTCCGCGCGTCGAAGGGTCCAGGTAGGCGTCGGGCACAGGCTTCCCGCGCGCGGCCGGGGCGGCGCCGCCTTCGAGCTGCGCCACGGCCTTGCGCGCCGCGAGGTCCATCTCCGAGCCGCGAGCGCGAGAAATTGAGGAAGGGGCAGCCGAAGAGCAGAGGCGGGCAGGCGATGCGCAGGTGCACCTCCCGCGCGCCGAGGTCGAAGAGCCGCGCAAAGGTGTCGCGCAGCTGCGTGCCCCGCACGATCGAGTCGTCGCAGAACAGGAGCCTCCTCCCCTCCACGAGCTCGCGGATGGGGATGAGCTTCATGCGGGCGACCAGGTCGCGCGCCGCCCTGGCTCTGCGGCATGAAGCTGCGCGCCCAGGTCGGCGTGTACTTCACGAAGGGCCTCGCGTACGGCAGCCCCGCCTCGCGCGCGTAGCCGAGCGCGTGGGACGTGCCCGAGTCCGGGATGCCTGCGACCGTGTCGATCGCGAAGCCGCCGTCCGCGGCGCGGTCGGCCGCTGCGAGCGCGGCGCCGCTCCTGTAGCGCATCTGCTCGACGTTGACGCCTTCGTACGACGACGCGGGGTAGCCGTAGTAGACCCAGAGGAATGAGCAAATACTGAAGGTCGTTCGCGGGGCGCCACGCGCGTCTCCGCGCCGTCCGCCGTGATCCGGACGACCTCGCCGGGCCCGAGGTCCCGCACCGGCTCGAAGCCGAGGTTGGGCAGCGCGCACGATTCCGAGGCGACGGCGAGACCCTCGCCGCTCCGCCCCAGGACGAGGGGCGTACGGCCGAGGCGGTCGCGGGCCGCGAAGATCCCGTCGCGGCTGAGGATCAGCAGCGAGCACGAGCCTTCAATCTGACTCCTGAGCCCTGCGGATTCCCTCCTCGAAGCTCGCCTCCTGGTTGATGAGCGTGGCGACGAGCTCGGTCGGGTTGATCACGTTGCCCGTCATCTCGGAGAAGTGCGTCGTCCGCTTCTCGAACGCCGCGCGCGGGCGAGCGGCTCGAGGTTGCGCACCGCGCCGACGGTCGCGATGGCGTAGACGCCCAGGTGCGAGCCGACGATCAGGGGCTGATCCTCGGTGTCGCTGATGACCCCGATGCCGGTCGCGCCGCGTCATCCGCGAGATGTCGGTCTCGAACTTGCTCCTGAACTGCGCGTTGGTGATGTCGTGGATGAAGCGCGTGAAGCCCTCGCCGTTGACGACGGCGAGCCCGCCGCGCCGCGTGCCGAGGTGGCAGTGGTAGTCCGTCCCGTAGAAGAGGGCATCCACGCAGTCCCGGCGCGAAGCGACGGCGAACAAACCTCCCACGAGCGCGCTCCTTACGGCTTCTGGACGCCGTTCTTGCCCACGAAGATCGAGTACAGCGAAGTGTGGCCGGCGATGAAGAGACGGTTCCGCTTCGGCCCGCCGAAGCAGACGTTGGCGACCCGCTCGGGCACGCGGGATGCGCAGCACGAGCTCCCCGCGCGGGCGTGTAGCAGTTGACGCCCTCGCCGGCGCTCGTCCAGACGTTGCCCTCGGTGTCGAGGCGGAAGCCGTCCGAAGGCGAACTGCTTCATGTCGGCGAAGCGCTGTCCCCTCGCGAGCTTGCCGCCGTCGACGACGTCGAACACGCGGATTAAGGGCGGGCCGTTGGGGTCTTCGGAGCGCGAGGTGTCCGACACGTACAGCCGGGATTCGTCCGGCGAGAACGCGAGACCGTTGGGCCGCTCGAAATCGTCGGCCACAACGTCGAGGTCGCCCGTGCGAGGGTCGAGCCGGAAGACGTAGCTCGCGCCGATCTCGCTCTCGGCCTTGTACCCCTCGTAGTCGGTGAGGATCCCGTACGGCGGGTCGGTGAACCAGACGGTGCCGTCCGACTTGACCACGACGTCGTTCGGCGAGTTGAGGCGTTTGCCCTTCCAGCGGTCGGCCAGGGTCGTGATCGTGCCGTCGGGCTCGGTGCGGGTCACGCTGCGCGTGCCGTGCTGGCAGGTGACCAGCCGTCCCTCGCGGTCGCGCGTGTTGCCGTTGCTGTAGTTGGAGGAGGCCCGAAAGACGCTCACCCCGCCGCCTTCGACCCAGCGCAGCATCCGGTTGTTCGGGATGTCGCTGAACAGGACGTGGTCCGCGTCGCCGAAGTAGACCGTCCCCTCGAGCCAGCGGCCTCCCGTCCAGAGCTTTTCGAGCAGGGAGTTGCCGGGAACGAAGTCCCGGTAGCGGCGATCGTAGAGCTCGAAAGCGGGCATCGTCACCTCCGTGCCGGCCTGACACCCGGCGGGCGGCGCGGCCGATGATGCGAGTTATAGTCCGCGGGACCCGATCGCGCAACGGCCGCGCCGCGCTCTTGACGGCGCGTCCGGTCCGGACGATGCTTCGGGAGATCGATTCGCGCAAGCTTCAGGGAGGCCGCGCATGGGACGCTCCTTGGCTCCAGCGATCGGCATCGCGCTGCTCGTGCTCGCCGGGTGCGCGGGCGGCGGCTCCTCATCCGACGGCGCGACGCCGTCGGGCGCGTACGCCGTGCTCGCCTGGAACGACCTCGGCATGCACTGCATCAACCCGACGTTCGACAAGATGCTCGTGCTTCCGCCGTTCAACACCGTCTGGGCCCAGGTCGTGAAGCGCGGCGATCCCCCCGCCCTCGTCACTTCGGGTATCACGGTGGAGTACAGCATCGCCGTCAACACCTACTCGAGCGGCAAGCGCGCTTACGGCGGGTTCTGGACCACCATCATGACGCCCCTGGCCGGGCTCCTCGGGATCACGCCCGTCCCGGCGACGGACGTCGGCCTCACGGGCAACGACCTTTCGGGGGCGATGACCGCGGCTGGCGGTCACTTCGTCGCCGTGGGGATCCCTGTGACTCCCGTCCTGGATTCCGGCGTGTGGAATCCCTACCAGGTGGCGGTCATCACGGTGAAGGACTCCGGCGGCGCGACGATCGCGCAGACCCGCGCGACGGTCCCCGTCTCGGACGAGATGAGCTGCGCCGACTGCCACGGTACGACAGACCCGTACGGAGACATGATCGCGAAGCACAACACCAACCACGGCACGACGCTCGCGGCACCGGTGATCTGCGCCGAGTGCCACGCCGACCCCGCGCTGGGGGCTCCCGGCGACGGAGTCCGGCACAACCTGTCCCGCGCGATGCACGGCTGGCACAGCAGCAAGGCCAGCCCCACCTGCTACCAGTGCCACCCGGGCCCCCTCACGCAGTGCAGCCGCAGCACGCGCCACACCGCGAGCGGCGGCAACTGCGCGAGCTGCCACGGCGACCTGGCCGCGATGGCCGCCGGGCTGGCGGGCGGCCGCGCGCCCTGGGCCGAGGAGCCGAAGTGCGTGACGTGCCATCCCGGGGTCGCGGACGTCGACACCGGAGCCATCCTGTACCGCAACGCGTTGGGTCACGGCGGCCTCGCGTGCGCCGCCTGCCACGGAAGCCCGCACGCGATGATCCCGACCAACCAGGTCGCCGGCTACCCCAACTCCGACGCCTACCAGTCGCAGCAGTACCAGGGCTTCACAGGAAAGGTGAAGAGCATCGGCAGCTGCGGCGTCTGCCACACGAGCTCGCGGGGCGACCCCTCCATCGCCGATTTCGCGGGGGAGCACGGCGGCCCGTCTCCTGACCAGACGACAGGCTGCAACGCCTGCCACACCTCGACCCCGACCGCCACGGCAAGCTGGCCGCACGCATTCCAGTGGAACAACAGCAATTGAGCTCCTGGCGCTTCGCAGCCTCGCCGGACGCCCGCCCGTCTTCCGCGTAAATTATGGGCTGGCGGGACCGCACAGCGGTCCCGGAGGTGCGGGCGCGCTCCGCCCGTGCTACCATTCTGCGGGGGGCTTGCATGGCCAAACATCGTTTCAATCCGAAGATCTATCACCGCACGCTCGGGGCTCACGAGCCGGTGCTGCGGGTGGGAAGCGGGGACACCATCGTCACCACGACCGTGGACGCGCGCGGCTACGACGCCGCCGGCAGGCAGGTGACCGAGCCCGGCAATCCGCAGACGGGACCCTTCTTCGTCGAGGGGGCAACGCCCGGGGACGCGCTCGCGGTGCGCTTCGAGACGCTCGAGCCGACCCGCAGAACCGGGTGGACGGGGAGCGCCGTGGCGGCGAACATCCTCGATCCCGACTACGTGGCGAGCGAGCGGCCGGGCTCGGAAACCACGGAGTGGACCATCGACGCCGCGAACTCCACGGCGCGCCTTTCCAGCCCGCCGCCGAGGCTTGCGTCGCTGGTGCTTCCGCTCGCGCCGATGCTCGGCTGCTTCGGAGTCGCGCCGGCCAACGGCCAGGCGATCTCCACCTCGACCGCCGGCCCCCACGGCGGGAACATGGACTACCGCGGCTTCCGGCAGGGGGCGACCGCCTACTTTCCGGTTTTCGTCGAAGGCGCCCTGCTCCACATCGGCGACGGCCACGCGGTCCAGGGCGACGGGGAGATCGTGGGCACCGGCATCGAGACCTCGTTCGACGTCGAGATCACCCTGCGCGTCGTGAAGGACAGAAAGATCCTCTGGCCGCGCGGCGAGAACGAGACCCACATCTTTGCCGTGGGCAACGCGCGACCGCTCGACCAGGCGACGCAGCACGCCACCACGGAGATGGTCCGCTGGCTGAACGAGCTCGGCCTGGAGGGCAACGAGCCGCACCTCCTGCTCGGCCAGTGCGTCGAGTACGAGATCGGCAACATGTTCGACCCTGCGTACACGGTGGTCTGCAAGATGGCCAAGGCGGTGCTCCGGCAGATCGGCCTCGCCGCCGACGCGCCCATGCGGTAAAGGGACGGCACCCGTCCCTCCGTCCGCAGGCGGAACATGGCCTCCGTGCTCGGCAAGATACGCAGACTGGCGCGGTAGATCTTCGCGCGAGGGATGCGGAGGGCCGGGGCGGCCGCAGGCCGACCCGGGTCCGAGCCCGTGGCGTGCAGTCGGACGCCCTGATCCAGGCGCGGGCGGGCGAGGACCGAAGCGAAGCGGAGCCCGCAGCAGCCCGGTCCTCGCCCCGCAGCGAGCGAGCCTTGGCGGGGACGCGCCCAGTGGAAGCACAGGAGGGCGACCTGTGCGCTGTTGACCCGCCCCGGCGCTGCGGCTAAATTGAGCCTGCCCTCCATTCTCCGGACACGGAGCACATAATGGCCTCGAATCCTCTCGTTTCTTATCTGCAGCGTACGACCCCCGAAAAGGTCGACTCCGGCTTCCTGGCCTACCTCGCGGCTCTGACCGAGATCGCGAAGTCATCGCCCGAGACGGCCTCGGCGATCGTCAAGGAGCTTGCCGACCAGCGGTCGAACCTCAAGCTGATCGCGAGCGAGAACTACTCATCGCTCGCGACGCAGCTCGCCATGGGGAACCTCCTCACGGACAAGTACGCCGAAGGCTACCCCCAGCACCGCTTCTACGCCGGCTGCGACAACGTCGACGCGGTCGAAGGGCTGGCGGCGGAGGAGGCGAAGAAGCTCTTCGGTGCCGAGCACGCCTACGTGCAGCCGCACAGCGGCGCCGACGCCAACCTCATCGCCTTCTGGGCGGTGATCTCGGCGAAGGTCGAGGCGCCCGCGCTCGCGGACCTCGGCGCCGAGGACCCCTCGAAGATGACGGTCGAGCAGTGGGGCGAAGTGCGCCGCCGCTGCGGCAGCCAGCGCCTGCTCGGCATGGACTACTACTCGGGCGGCCACCTGACCCACGGCTACCGCCACAACGTCTCGGCCCAGATCTTCGAGGCGCACACCTACGCCGTGAACCGCGAGAGCGGGCTGATCGACTACGACGCCATCGAGGCGCAGGCAAAGGAGATCAAGCCGCTGATCCTGCTCGCGGGCTACAGCGCCTACCCGCGGTTGATCGACTTCCAGAGGATGCGCAGGATCGCGGACGGCGTGGGCGCCGTGCTCATGGTCGACATGGCCCACTTCGCGGGGCTGGTGGCCGGCGGCGTGTTCGAGGGCCCGTACAACCCGGTGGCGCACGCGCAGATCGTCACGAGCACGACGCACAAGACGCTGCGCGGTCCGCGCGGCGGGCTGATCCTCTGCACGAGCGAGCTGGCCGAGTACGTGAACAAAGGGTGCCCCATGGTGATGGGCGGGCCCCTGCCCCACGTGCTGGCGGCCAAGGCAGTCGCGTTCCGCGAGGCGAACAGGCCGGAGTTCCGCTCCTACCAGAAGGCGATCGTGACCAACGCGCGCGCCCTGGCGGCCGCCCTGGTCAAGCGCGGCGTGACGCTCGCCACCGGCGGGACCGACAACCACCTGATGCTGATCGACGTGCGGCCCTTCGGGCTCACGGGCCGCCAGGCCGAGAGCGCGGTCCGGGACTGCGCCATCACGCTCAACCGCAACTCGCTGCCCTTCGACCCGAACGGGCCGTGGTACACCAGCGGCCTCCGCATCGGGACGCCGGCCGCGACCACCCTCGGCATGAAGGAGCCGGAGATGGACGAGATCGCCGACGTGCTGCGCCTGGTGCTCGCGAGCACGAAGGCGGAGGTCTCCAAGGGCAAGCCAAGCAAGGCGAAGTTCGTAATCGACGCCGCGGCGCGAACGCAGGCGCGCGACCGCATCCACCGGCTGCTCGGCCGCTTCCCGGTCTACCCGCAGCTCGACCTCGGGCTGCTCGAGGCGTTCCTGAAGTGAGCGCGGCCGCGATCCTCGCCCTGTACGTCGCGCTCTTCGTGGTGCGCCTCGGCTGGGAGAGCTCGCTCACGCTTCTCAACGCGAGGCACGTCAAACGCGTGAGCGCCTCCCCTCCCGACTTCGTGCTGCAGGTGATGGACCGTGACACCTACGCCCGCTCCATCGACTACACGCTCACGCGCAGCCGGTTCTCGCTCGTGTCGGGCCTCGTCTCCTCGGCGATCGTGCTGGCCGTGGTCCTGAGCGGCGCTCTCGGTGCGCTCGACCGCCTCGTCGTGAGCTGGCGGCTTCCCGGCTACACGGAGGGGCTGGCGTACTTCTTTGTCATTTCTCTGCTCTCTGCCGTCGTGTCGCTCCCCGCCTCGCTGTACCTTCAGTTCGTGATCGAACAGCGCTTCGGATTCAACAAGATGACGCCGCGCCTGTTCTTCGCCGACCTCGCGAAGAACCTCGCGATCTCCGCGGTCCTCCTGACGCCGGTGCTGCTCGGCCTGTTCTGGTTCGTGGATCGAGCGGGCCGGTGGTGGTGGCTCCTCGCCTTCGCGGGCGTGAGCCTCTTCCAGCTCATCGTCACCGTGATCTATCCGACAGTGATCGCTCCGCTCTTCAACAAATTCACCCCATTGGAAGAAGGCAGCCTCCGGACGGCCATCCATTCCCTCGCGGACAAGCTCGGCTTTGCCACGAAGGGCATCTTCGTCATGGACGGCAGCAAGCGCTCGCGCCACAGCAACGCCTACTTCACGGGGCTCGGCAAGGTGAAGCGCGTGGTGCTCTTCGACACGCTGGTGGCGAGCATGTCCGAGGAGAGCCTCGTCGCCGTGCTCGCGCACGAGATCGGGCACGAGAAGAAGCACCACATCCGCAAGGGGCTCGCATTCTCGCTCGCGATGACGCTCGCGGGGTTCTGGATCCTCAGCCTGCTCCTCGGCTACGAGCCGTTCTACCACGCGTTCGGCTTCGACCGCATGAGCACGTACGCGCTGCTCGTGATCATGAGCTTCTGCGCGGGGCCCTTCACCTTTTTCCTCGCCCCGCTCTTTGCCATGTGGAGCCGAAAGCACGAGTACGAGGCGGATCGATTCGCAGTGGACGCGACAGGGAGCGCCGCCGGGCTCAAGGCCGCCCTCATCGGCCTGGGGCGCAGCAACCTGAGCAACCTCACGCCGCACCCGCTGTACAGCTTCTACCACTACTCGCACCCGACGCTCGCCGAGCGCGTGGCGGCGATGGAGGCGCACGAGGCGCGATCGCGCGGCGCGTGAGCTCTGCCGACCCTCGGGGCGGCTCAACGCCGCTCGGACAGACGATCGAAAAGCGACGTGGCGTGCTCCGCGCAGGCGCGCTTGACGACGTTCCAGTCGCGCCACCGCGGGACGAGGCGCCTGTACTCTCCGAGCCTCGTCTCCTCGAGGTCGTAAGGCAGGGGGTTCGCGAGCTGGACGATCAGTTGCTGCACGGGCGACTCTCCGTTCGGCTGAGGGTAGAGCCGGTCCAGAGGCCGAAGAGCATCCGCCCCGGCCCGCTCGCCGAGCTTGTCGTGGATCGCGACGAAATCGAGGTAGTCCCGCGTCGCGTTGCGCTTGAGGATCAGAACAGCCTTGATCCGCAGCATCTCCGCCAGGGTGGGCACCTTGATGGTGCGCCCCTTCCATCGAACCGTCTGAGTCTCCAGCGGCTTCTTCCTGATGAGCTGACGCACACCGGTCATGATGCCGTCGAGCTTGCCAAGGATCTGGACAGGTCGCTGGACGCGGCCCGTCTGCCAGCCGGCCACCGACTCCAGTTGCGCCAGCACGGCATCGAACCGCTTGGTGAGGTCGGTGAGCACATGGTCGGCGTCCAGCGAGATGCGGTGTCGCGCGTGCAGCGCGGATGCCGTTCCGCCGACAAGAACAGCGTCGGGCAGCACCTGCTGCAGATAGGCAGCGGCGAAGAGGACCTTTTCCCAGTCAGGAACGCGCGCGGGCGGCCTGGGCATAATGCCACCAGAAGTGGTGTCGCTGCGCCGAAGGTTCCTGCATCCGGGCCCGGCAGACCCTCAGCACCTTTCCCCTTACGCCGGGCTCCCGGATGACCGCCATGCGGAGCCGCTCCCAGGAAGCCCGCCGGCCGTTGCCGATGACGTCATCGATCGCGGCGAGCGTGTATTCCTGGTGGTTGAGATGACGGTGGCGCATCCCGGTGCCGCTGTTATTGCGGTCTCCGCGACGGGCGACGAGCTGCCTGTAGAACTCGGAGTCGCCCCTCCGCTTGGATGCGCCGACGCCGGCCCGGCCGCCCCGCGAGCCGAGCGCCGCCGCGGAAGCGCTGATCGACCTGCGCATGGATCAAGCATACGCAAGCGCTTGCGTTGTGTCAAACCCCTGGTGCGTGGGTATCGGGGTTCCTGCCTGTGGGGGATGGTCCTTGGGGACGCCGAGCGGATCCCGCAGCCCGCGAGCTCGGTTCGATCGTTGCGCGGCCGGCTTCGCGGACGCGAGCGCGCGAGCCGGACGCGGGGGTTCGGGGCCGAAAGCCCCCGAAGAGGGGGGTGGCCGGAGCCGCGCGCAGGCTCGCTCAAACGACACGCCCCGCGCTCTGCCGGGGCTGCGCGGGGCGAAGGCCAGCCCGGCTCGCTTCGCTCCCCGGGTCTTCGAGGGGGAGACCTCCCCCCACCAGGGGTCCTGTCCTTGGCACAGTCCGCAAAACGGCTTACCTTGGTGAGAAATGGAGCCCGGCGTCAGCAAGCAGGTCGACGGCGAAAACGCCTACTACACGATCAACTGGTCCGAGCTACGCAAGACCGATCGCCACGAGATCATCAAGGTGGTGCCTTCGGTCGCGGGCATCTACGAGCTCTACTACCGCGACGAGGGCAAGGCGCTGCGCCTCTTCAACGTGGCGCGCGCCTGGTACGGCGGGCTGCGCAACTCGATCCGCGAGACGACAGACCCGGAGCTCGTGCGCAACGGGAAGCACCGCGCCCTGCTCGGCGACTACGAGACCTGGTACCGCTTCGCGCCGGTGCGGTCGTTCAACGACATGTCGGACCTGCTGTTCTTCTTCGTCGAGACCTATTTCCCCGGCGAGCAGAAGGCGAAGTCGTCCGGCCGGTACGCCGAGATCTTCGTCAACGAGACCTCGCCGGACAAGATCGTCGATCTGGATTGAAGGCCCCCGGCCGGCGGCCCGCCGGGCCTGCCGGCAACCCGTTCCCCCGGGGCGTTTCCGCCGCCCGCGCGCTCCCCGCGGCTGCTTCGCCGCGCTTGCCCCGGCCTTCGTGCCTGCCCTCGAGCCCCTTTCGCTCGCGTTCGCGCAATTGACCAAGCAAACGCGTTCTCCTAAACTCGGGCGAGCCCCCGAGTACAGGGGGCAAGTGCTTATGAGCCGCGTCGTCTTTGTCACGGATATAGATACGTCTCTCGGCAACCAGCTCGTAAGCCTGTTCCTGGAGTCGGGCGATCGCGTGTTCGCCACGACGACCAACCAGGACGCGCTCTCCTCCTTCGACAAGGTGGCGGGCGACTCGCTCAAAGTGTTCCAGTGGAACCGACGCTCGCCCGTGAGCGTCCGCAACGTGGTGCTCAAGGCCATCACCGCCTTCGACGCGATCGACGTCCTCGTCCAGCTCGGTCCTCCCGACCTGGGCAGCGCCCCCCTATTGCAGGCCGAGTCAGCCGACATCGAGGAAGAGATCGACTCGTGGGTCAAGGGGAGCCTGTTCCTCTCCCGGGAGCTGCTCGCCTACTTCGCCCGCCGGCGCGCCGGACTCGCGGCGCTCGTGGGCCAGAACAGTCCTCACGGCGGAGGCGTCCTGGGGGAGATCGCGAGAGCGAGCTTCCGCGGCCTCGTCGAGGCGCTTCTGCGCACGACCGGCGCGGCGGCCGAAAACGTGTGCGTCAACGGATTCGAGTCCACCTCGTCGAACACCGAGGACTACGCGGCTTTCGTCCACCGCGCGCTCGATGAGAAGGCAAAGCGGGGCTCCGGAAAGCTCTTCCGTCACCCGGCCGGGCTGGCGGCCAGCCTCAGGCGGCGCTGACCGCGGACGAGCGGCCTCCTCACGCCCCGGCCGCGTCTTCCAGGTCGCGGGAGCAGACCCCGATGTCAGCGCGAGGCTTCCATCCGACGGCCTGCCAGAAACCGCGGCCGTCGTCGTTGTCCTTCATCAGGAAGATGTGGCACTTGGCTATGCCTTCGGCCTTGAGCAGCCGGAGCGAGCGCTCGACGAGCGCGCGGCCGGTGCCCGCGCCGCGCCGGTCGGCGGCCACGGCGAGGTGGTGCAGAAACCCGCGCCGCCCGTCGTGGCCCGCGAGCACCGCGCCCACGAGCCGGCCGCCGTCGCGGGCCGCCGAGCTCATGCCGGGGTTGCGCGCCAGGTAGCGCGCGATCGCCTCGCGCGAGTCGGCGCTGCTCAGGCCGATGCCCTGGGAGCCTTTCCACAGCGCGTACGCGTCCTCGTAGTCCTCGAGCCGAAGCGCGTCGATGGTCATGCGGCGAGCTTGCCGCCCGCGGCCGCGGCCGTCAAGGCGGACGGCGGCGGATGCGGCTGATGGCGGCGCGCACGGTTGACCGCTGGCCCGCGATGCGATTCACTGCTGTCATGAATGCAGAGCACCGCTACAACCGGCTCACGTGGCAGGAGATGAACGAGGCGATCCGCGAGAACCGGGTCGTGATCCTCCCGACCGGCTCGACCGAGCAGCACGGGCCCCATCTGCCGCTCGACGTGGACTCGTTCCTCGTCGAGTCGGTCTGCCTCGAAGCTGCGCGCCGCGCGGCCGGCAGGGCCCTCGTGCTCCCGCCGATCTGCTACGGCCTGAACATGCACCACATCGACTTTCCCGGGACGATCCACATCGAGCCCGAGATCTTCATCGCCTTCTGCCTGAACATCACCAAGAGCGTCGCGTACCACGGCTTCCAGAAGATCCTCGTCGTCAACGGACACGGATCGAACACGCCGCTGGTCGACCTGGTCGCGCGCAAGACGGTCCTGGCCACGAAGTCCCTCTGCGCGTCGCTGAACTACTTCGCGCTCTGCCTCGACGCGTTCGAGAAGGTGCGCGAAACCAGGACCATCGCCCACGCCGACGAGTTCGAGACTTCGCTCTACCTGCACCTGGCGCCCGAGCGGGTGCGCATGGACAGGGCCGTGGCGGGCAACGACGTGGACGGCCGCTTCGTGAGCTCGGACAGCACGTCCGAGTTCCCGGCGCGCCACTCGGACTACTGGGGCCGCTGGACGAAGATCGGCGTCCACGGCGACCCGACGAAAGCCACGGCCGAAAAGGGGCGCATCGTCTTCGAGGCCGCCGTCTCGCGCCTGGTCGAGCTGGTCGACGAGTGGCGCGACTGGCCGATCGCGGAGCGATCGGACCAGCACTCGGGGCCGGTGCAGTCGCACATCCGCTGGTAGGAGGAGGGCGCGTCATGAAGATCCGCGAAATCCGCGCGGTCGGTCTCCGCGGCGCCACGCCCGAAGGCGGCTGGACCGAGGAGCTCAAGCCCGACGACTGCGTCCACACGCTGGTCGCCGTGCTCACCGACGAAGGGCTCACGGGCTTGGGAGCGTCTTCACCAACGACGACCTGGTGCGCGCCGCGCTCGCGGTGCTGCGGCCGCTCTACGAGGGCGAGAACGCGCTGGAGCCCGAGCGGGTCAGCGAGAAGCTGCACCAGAACACCTTCTGGCTGGGCCGCGGCGGCTCGATCACCCACGCCATCAGCGGCATCGACATCGCCCTCTGGGACATCCTGGGCAAGGCAACCGGCCAGCCCGTCGGGCGGCTGCTGGGCGGCCGCTACCGCGAGCGGGTGAGGCCCTACGCTTCGCTCCTGATGCAGGAGCCTGCGGCGCTGGCCGAGGTGCTGCTTGCGTGGAAGGCCAGGGGCTTCCGGGCCTTCAAGATCGGCTGGGGCCCGTTCGGCCGGCGAAGCGCCGCGCTGGACGAGGCGATCGTGCGCGCGGCCCGCGACGCCGTCGGCGCCGACGTGCTGCTCATGGTCGATGCCGGCGGCAGCGACGCCTTCTGGGCGAACGGCTACAAGTGGGCCCTGCGCACCGCGGAGATGCTCGCGGAGTACGACGTCGCCTGGTTCGAGGAGCCGCTCAAGCCCGACGCCCTCGAGGATTACGTCGAGCTGCGCCGCAGGTCGCGCGTCCCCATCGCCGGCGGCGAGGTGCTCACGCGCCGGCAGTCCTTCCTGCCCTGGCTCGAGGCCGGCGCGCTCGACATCGTGCAGCCCGACGTCACCAAGGTCGGCGGCATCAGCGAGGAGCGGCGCATCGCCTGGATGGCCGAGGACCACGGCGTGCGCTTCATCCCGCACGGCTGGAACACCGCGGTCGGGCTGGCGGCCGACCTGCAGCTCGCCTCGGCGTTCGCCGGCACCGACCTCGTCGAGTACCTGATCGGCTCGCCCTACGTGGACGAGATCGTCGCCGACGAGTGGAAGCTGGACGCCGACGGCATGCTGGCGATCCCCGACAAGCCCGGCCTGGGGATCGCGCTCGACGCGGCAGCGGTGGCAAAGTACACGGGGCGAGAAGCCTTCATCTGAAGGCGGCCGCCGCCGCATTGCGGTCCAGGAGACAGGATCGTCATGCCCACGTCCGGAGGAAGTACTTCTCATAGGCAACCTTCGCCAGGTGCCAGCCGACACCGGGACCGCGAAGTCGCACGGCGGGCTTGGGCTCCGCAAAGAAGTTGCCCGCGCCATACCCTGCTCGCCCGGCCCCGGCTTCGACAAAGCACCCTCCGTGGCCGTCGAAGCGCGCATCGCCGCGCCTGCCGCTGATCGCGGCTGCGATGTTCGCAGCCACAACTGTCCCCTGACCGTGGGCGAAGACGCCCGCCTTGGGCAGCGGCTTGCCCATCGAGAGCGGAATCGACGTGACGTCGCCTATTGCGTAGACCTGCGGGAATCGGGTCTCGAGACTATTGCGGTCTACCGCGATCCAGCCACCGTCACCAGCAAGCTGGCTGTCCCGCACGACACGAGGCGCGCGGTAGGGGGGCGTGAAGATCAGCAGGTCGTACGGGATGGTGTTGCCGCCGGCGAACCGCGCGACCCGGGCGCCCGGTTCCACGGCAGTGACCTGCTGCTCCGGATGGTACCCGATCCCTCGTGACTGAATCATCGCCCGTACGGCGGCCGAAACCTCCGGCCCCGCGACTCCCATCGGGCCCGGCTCCGCGGCGTAGAACTCGAGAGTCACCTTGTCGCGGACCCCTTGATGGCGCCAGTACGCGTCGAGCAGGAGCGCGGCTTCGTAGGGAGCGGCAGGGCACCTGTACGACGGCGCAGCGGTGAGGAAAAGCACGCGTCCATCCCGCAGACTCGAAAGGGCTGACTTCAGCCTCACGGCCCCGTCGAGCGTGGCAAAGGTCTCGCCACCCTCAAAGAGCCCGGGAATGGCGCCCTCAGCGAGCTCTGCGCCGAGCGCCACCACCATGGTGTCCGCGGAGATCGGCCGTCCGTCCACCACGACCTCTCGTTTGGCTGGGTCGATCCGCTGCAGCTCGCCGGTGACTACTTCGATGCCGGCCGCCTCGAGCCGACTCCTCGACCGTGTGATCTGCTTTGGGAGACGCGAGCCCGTCATGACCCAGAGATAAGAGGGAGCAAAGGAGAAGTCGCGCTCGCGGTCTACGACGATGATGCGGTGCCGTCGTGAAAGGCGGCGCCGCAGCGATCGCGCGGCTACCAGGCCGCCCACCCCTCCTCCCAGAATCAGCACGGCCATCGATGTGCCCTCCTCAGAACACCAGGACTTTGTCGGCAGCGAGCGTGATCTGGGTGAGCTCATCCATCGAGCTCCGCTTGCAGCCTTCCAGCAGATCGTCGTCCTGCAGGCCGCGCGCATCCATGCACGTCCCGCACAGCAGCACCCGGGCACCTTTGACGGTGAGGCCTTTGAGCATGCGCTCCAGGTTGTAGTAGCCGTTGGGCGGCTGCTGGCCGGACTTGGCCGCTGACGCGGCATCTGCCATGAGGAAGACGACAAGCTCGGCCGACGGGTCCGCCTTCGCCACGGATGAAGCCAGACGCAGCGCGTTATAGGACCGCTCGCTGCCGTACGGCGGGTCATTCAGAATCAACAACATCTTCACCTGGCATTCTCCTGTTGCATTTTCTCAACGGGCAGCCGTCGACCCCGACGCCACGGGCAAGCCGGCATCGTGCCACTCCGGATAGCCTTCCTCGAGCCGCCGTGCGCCGTACCCTTTCTTCCGCAACATGCGCACAGCTTCGGCGGCCAGCACGCAGTAAGGTCCGCGGCAGTACGCCACCACCTCCTTGTCACGGGGTACCTTCGAAAGAAGCCTCTCCAGGGATCCGAGGGGGAGTGAAAGTGCACCTGCGATGTGCCCGGCCGAGAACTCCTCGTCCGGACGCACGTCGATGACGGTCACCTCACTGCGACGGCTGCGCTTGATCAACTCCCGGCGCGTGACAGGCTCGACGCCGTCGGCGTCGCCAAAGTAGTCGCGCACGAGACGGTCTACGTCAGCGAGCCGCTCCTCGGCAAGAGACCTGAGCGCGCGGTATCCATCGAGGACTCCACGGCTCGCGGTTCGGTAAATGACCTGCACGCCGTCTTTCCGCGCATTCACCAGACCCGCGCTCTTGAGCACCTGCAGATGCCGGGACGCGTTGGCGATCGTCAGCCCGGTTTGTGCCGCGAGAGTCTCGACGTTCCGTTCACCCTGAGCCAGCACGTCGATGATCTCGATCCTCTTGGGGCTGGCAAAGGCCGCCGCGATGCGGGCGAACTGCGCAAAGGCTGCGTCCTTGAACTCCCTGGCGTGCATCACCAAATTCTCTTGCTGAATTGATTGCTTGAATAATAACCAAGTGAAGAGGAGGCGTCAAACGCGGTGGCTCAAAGCAACGGGTCGCGGAGATCGCCAACGTGCAGCTCCAGCGGAAAAGCGCACCGACGTGCGCGAAGACGCCCTCATCGGTCCACTCCTCTATCATTTTCCGCCGGAAGCCCGCGTTGGGCGTTTTGATGGAAAGCGCAATACCGCGGCCGATCACACTCGCGTAGCCCTCATCACATCTGCCGCCTGCACGGGTTTCCTGCAAACGCAAGGGTTCAGCAAAAGAGGTGACGAGGCGCTATTGACAGCGCTCGGTTTCTCGCAGAACTTTATGCCTATGACGGCGCCTGATCTGCGTAACGCCCTTGCCGCCGAGCTCGGCACCCTTCGACGGGAGTACTCGGTGGGACGCATCGGCCTGTTTGGTTCGTATGCCCGCGGAGAGCAACGAGAAGGCAGTGATGTGGACGTTCTGGTTCATTTCGAGCGACCTGTCGGCTTGTTTCGATTCGTACGTCTGCGCAATCATCTTTCGCGACGCCTGGGAGCCCGAGTCGACCTGGTGACGGTCGCGGCGTTGAAGCCCGGTATCCGCGAGCGCGTGCTGGAAACGGTGCAGTACGTTGGCAACTGAGCGTGATCTGCGCGTCTACCTTCGCGACATGCTGGATGCGGCACAGAAGGCGCTGTCGTTTTCCGCCGGAATGACCCACGAGGCATTCGCCTCCGATGCCAAGACAGTCTTCGCCACGATACGGGCATTGGAAGTGGTAGGCGAAGCGGCCAAGAACATGCCTGACGCGTTTCGCGCGCAACATCCTTCTGTTCCGTGGGTTGACATGGCCGGTATGCGGGACGTGCTCATCCACGACTACTTCGGTGTTGACCTCACCATTGTGTGGGAGACGCTTCAGTCAGACCTTCCGGCGCTGGTGAACGAACTGAATCGGATACTTGAAGAGTGGGACCGCCAATAGCTCAAGGCGATGCCACTGCGCCGGGCCAGACCGAAAAGGCACTGTCCCCTTCCTCGGGAGCCGTACGTTGGCGATTGCTCCGGCATAGCGGCGGTCGGAGCGGGCTGCGCCGCCGCGGTGCGCCTACGTGGCGCGCGCGTTCCGCAGCGAGCGGGCCAGCAGCCCCGGCGCGACGGCGCTGAGCGCAAGCGCAAGCGTCCCGCGCACGCCCATGCCGACCAGCACCTCGCGCCTGCCCTTCTCGATCGCGGCGAGGATGGCGGCCGCGCACGCCTCCGGGCTGATGCCTTTTCCCTGCCCCGGGTCCATGACACCACGCGCGCGGCCGCGCCCGTCGAGTGACGCGAGCGACACCTCCGTCCGCACGAAGCCCGGGACCGCGAGCGTCACCCCGACGCCGTGGCGCCAGAGCTCCGCGCGCAGCGAGTCCGCGAAACCGCACAGCCCGTGCTTCGCCGCACCGTAGATCGTGCGCAGAGGCGCGCCGATCCTTCCCGCGAGACTGCTGACGAAGACGACGTGACCCGACTTCTGCTCGATGAGCAGCGGCACGACAGCCCGTGTGAGAAGAATGGGCGAAAGGAGATCAATCTCGAGGAGCCGGCGGATCACGCGGGGGTCCGTCTCCTCGAGGAGCGAGCGCTGGCTCACGCCGGCGTTGTTGACGAGCAGGTCGATGCGGCCGAAGAGCGCCGCCGCCTCGCGGACCTTCTGCCGGCAGAACGAGGAGATGTCCGCGGCGTCCATCGGGAGCACGGCCGACCGCCCCTCGCCGCAGCGGGCGCGCACTCGCTCGAGGCGGTCGACACGCCGGGCGGAAAGCACGACGCGCGCCCCCCGCGCCGCGAGGGCGCACGCGAGCGCCTCGCCGATCCCGGACGAGGCGCCGGTGACCCAGGCGACCTTCCCTTCAACTTTCATCTTGTCCCCTCAGGCGCCGCATTATAGCCGCCGGGGACGCGCGCCGCGAGCCTGCCTTTGCCGCCGCGGCTTCCCGTGTGGTATGGTGGCCACGCAGGGCCCCTCGAAGCCTCGGGACCCCTCAAAACGGGACTTGGGACTTGGCGAGGACGCCAAGGAGGGCCCCTCAAAACGGGACTTGGGACTTGGCGAGGACGCCAAGTCATAGGAGGATTCCATGGAGAAGCAGGCAGTCAGGCCCGCGCGCGGCCCCAAGCCGGTCGGACCGTATTCGCCGGCGATCGTGTACGGCGATCTCGTCTTCGTCTCGGGCCAGGGCCCCGGCAACCCGGACACGGGAAAGATCGAGAAGGGCGACGTGGCGAGCGAGATGAAGATCGTCATGGAGAACCTGCGCCTCCTCCTCGAGGCTGCGGGCAGCGGCCTCGACCGCGTGCTCAAGACCACGGTCTACCTCGCCAACATGGACGACTTTGCGCGGATGAACGACATCTACAAGACGTACTTCGCCGAGCCGTATCCCGCGCGCACGACCATCCAGGCGGCGCGGCTGCCCATGGGGATCAACGTCGAGATCGAAGCGATCGCGGCGCGCAGGTAAAGGAGGCGCCGGCATGGCAGCAGCCAAACGCAAAGTTGTCGTCACTGGCGCGTGCGGCGAGATGATCGGGCTGATCCTCGACGGCCTGCGCGAGCGCTACGATTGCGTCCTGATCGACGCGCGCACCCGCGACCGCGAGGGCCGGGAGATCGCGGGCGTGCAGGTGGTCGACCTGACGCAGCGCGACCGCGGCCGCTATCGCGAATTGTTCCGGGACGCACATGCGGTCGTCCACGGAGCATTCGTCCGGGCGCCCGAGTCGGGCACCGGCCCCATCCGGATCGACACGGGGGAGCCCGATGCGAGGTTCCGGGCGGAGCTCGCGAATGTCGAGATGGCCTACAACGTCTACATGGCGAGCTTCGAGGCCAACGTCCGGCGGGTCGTCGTGCTCAGCTCCAACCACGCGGCCGACTACTTCGAGCGGCTGGTGCTGCATGGCGAATGGGATTTCGTCGGCCCCGACATGCGGGCGCTCTCCGACAACTACTACGGCTGGGCCAAGGAGGCGTACGAGCACCTCGGGTTCGTGTTCGCCGTCGGCGGCGTCCTGGGCCGGCCGCTCGAGAACGTGCAGATCCGCATCGGCGGGCCGAGGGAGACCGATATCGACCGCGTGCCCCCCGGCGACCTGGTGCGCATGCGGCGCGCGCTGGCCGTGTACATGAGCGCGCGCGACATGCTGCAGCTCTTCGTCAAGAGCATCGACGCGGAGGACATCCGCGACGAGCACGGCGTGCCGTTCCAGATCTTCTACGGCATCAGCGCCAACCCTCACGCCTTCTGGAGCATCGCCAACGCGCGTCGCGTCATCGGCTTCGCCCCCCAGGACTCGAGCGAGCGGCGCTTCGCCGAAAAGATCGCGGCGCACCTCGAGGCTGCGAGGCGAGGGAGCCGCTAAAGGGGCCTCGCGCTCGGCCTGCGAGAGGGTCGCCTCCGAGGGCGCGAGGACCCGAGGGCGCGAGGACACTTCAGGGCGCCGGTCGCTGAGGGACGCATGTCGGACACGGGGAAGCCTGGCGGGACCGGAAGCGGGCAGGGACGCACGGCCGAGGTCTTCGACCTCGGCGATGGGAGGGTACTCAAGCTCTTCAGGCCCGGCTTCCCTCTCCGCGCGGTCGAGAGGGAGCGGCTCATAGCCGAGGCGCTCTCGAAGCACGGGGAGGTCCCGTGTCCCCGCTTCCTCGGACCGATGGAGCGGGACGGCCGGCCGGGGCTCGTCTACGAGCGCATCGAGGGGCCCTCGCAGCTGGACACCATCGCGGCCAACCCGCTGCTGCTCGGACGGCAGGCGCGTCTCGCGGCGTCGCTGCACGCTCGGGTCCACCGCCTGCGGCTCCCCGGCTCGCCGCTGCCGGAGCAGCGGGAGGCGCTGGCGGCGGCGCTCGCCCGCGCGGAGCTGCAGGAGCCGCTGCTGCGGGCGATGATCGAGCGCGTCCGCTCCTGGCCCGCGGCCGACCTTCTCTGCCACGGCGACTTCCATCCCGACAACATCCTTCTGTCTCCGCGCGGCCCGGTGATCATCGACTGGATGACCGCCACGCGCGGCAGGCCGCTCGTGGACGTCGCCAGGACCGCTGTGATCATGAGGTTCAGCGCTGCCCCGCCCCACCTGCCTCACGCGGCGAGGCTCGCGCTGGAAGCGGTCAAGCGCCTCTACCTGCGGATCTATCTGCGGGCCTACGCGACAGCGTCGGGCGAAGGCCTCTCAGCCCTGGGCGAGCTCATGGTGCCCATCGCGGCCGCGCGAATCGCAGAAGATGGTCCGCCCGAGGAGAAGAGGCGCCTGCTCGCATTCGTGCGCGCCTCGCTGCGCGAGCGATGAGAGCGATGAGGGCGGCCGGGCGCAGCCCTACCGGCCTTCGCCCGCCGGCTCGCCGAGCAGCGCGGTGCGGATGTGCTCCTTCGCGTCGCCCTTGAAGTCCTTGAGCTGCCTCATCTGCTCCATCATGCGCCGAAGGTCGCGTCCGTCCTTCTCGTAGAGCCGCTCGAAGACCCCGAGGTCCTGCGTGTAGGTCGCGTAGAGGTCGAGGTAGGCGTTGTTGATCCGCGCCTTGGAGAACCCCCGATAGCGCTCGGTGCGGAAGCGCGTGGAGTAGTCCTGCGCAAAGCGATCGCGCTCGTCGTCGAGGATGCGCTGCTTGGCCGCGAGCTTCGCCGCGCGATCGAGGTCGCTCGCGTACACCGCCTCGAGCCTGGCGTGGATGCCCTTGAGATATTCGGTAAACGCCTGGTCGTCGTGCTGCTCGAGGAGCGTCTTTGTGTAGAGCTCCGAGTCTTCGCCGTAACGCTTGCGCATGTACAGCAGCGCGCCCTCGTTGCCCACGAAGCTCGCGAGCTCCTCGTTGAACTGCGCCTGGTTCTTGAGATACAGGGCGGCGTGCGTCTCCTCGTGCAGCACGAGAGAAGCCACCTCGAACACGGGGTAGCTCTTCATGAACGAGTAGACGGGATCGCGGAAAAAGCCCAGCGTGCTGAACGCGTCGACCGGGCGGATGATCACATCGAGGGACTGCTTCTTGAGCTTCGCCGCCAGGCGCTCCGCGTCCTTCGGATCGTAGAACCCCTTGTACGGAACGCGGCCGACGATCGGGAACCACCACGTGTGCCTGCGGAACGAGTCGTCGGCGGTCGCGGAGACGACGTCCACCAGGTGGTCCTTGTCGATGCTGACGTAGGTGGTGTAGTTGCGGTCCTCGGAGAGACCGATCTCTGCGACGCCGAAGCGACGGACGTCCCGGACCAGCTCGAGGAGCCGGCGCACCTCCGGCGTCGTCGCCGGGTCCGCGAGCACGCGCTCGATGTCCTCGGCGCGCAGCTCGTATGACAAGAGGCGCGTGCCCTGCTTGAGGACGTAGCAGCCGGAAAGGAGGAACAAGAACGTCAAAGTGAAGGCTGCCGCCGCCGCGCGGCGCGGCCTCCTGCGACGCAGATCGTCCGTATGCCCGCTGATCGCCAAGGGTCCCGCCTCGAGCCAATATAGCCGCGCGCTTCGGAAGCGGCCAGCGTCGATGCGCCGCCACGGCGGCCGCGCGCCGCGCGGCCCCCGGCTCGGCCCGGGCGCGCATCCCCGCGGAGCGCGCGGGCCGGCCGCCGGCTCCGCCGAGCGGGCGCACACCCCATGTTGCGGCCCGGTGCGCCGGTGCTATACTGGCCCCGCAATAGGAGGCAATCATGAAACGAGTGTTCCTCGTCGTGTCGGTGCTCCTGATCGCGGCCGGCTCGTTCCTGTGGGCCACCGGCACCACGGAATCCGCGCAGCCCGCGCAGAAGGTGGACCTCAAGGTCATCTGGTGGGGCTCCCAGACCCGCCACGAAGGCACGATCAAGACCATCGATCTCTACAAGCAGAAGAACCCCAACGTGACCGCCGTGTACGAGTTCGCCGCGTGGAACGACTACTGGACCAAGGTCACCACCATGGCGGCGGGCGGCCAGCTCCCCGACGTCATGCAACAGGACTACGCCTACGTGGCGGAGTGGCAGAAGCGCAACCTGCTGCACGCGCTGGACGAGTACGTGCAGTCCAAAGTGCTCGACTTCTCCAATGTGACCGACGCGCTCATCTCCTCAGGCCGCATCGGCGGAAAGCTCTACGCCGTCAACCTGGGCTCCAACTCCGAGGCGATGATCCTGGACACCGACGTCTTCAAGCAGGCCGGAGTGGCTCTGCCGAAGTCCGACTGGACCTGGGAGGACTTCGAGAAGATCGTCCTGGAGATCCACCAGAAGACCGGCCTCTACGGCCACGGCCCCGGCCTGGACAACATCCAGCTCTGGAAGAACATTTACCTGGGGCTCGGCCAGTGGGCCTACAACAACGAAGGCACGGCGCTGGGATACACCGACGACAAGCCGTTCGCCGATCATCTGGCCATGATGCTCCGCCTGATGAAAGCCGGCGCCATCCCGAGCAAGCAGGAGGCCATCGCCACCTGGGGCGACGGAGATAACCCGGAGCAGACGCCCATCATCCAGAAGAAGGCGGGGATGCAGTTCCTTTGGAGCAACCAGGCCTTCGCGGTCAACAAGGCCTCCGGCGAAGGGCGCCACTTCGTCCTCATGAGCCTCCCGCGCACCCGCAGGGGCGGCCCGTCGCCCAACTACATCAAGGCCTCCATGTTCTTCTCCGTGAGCAACCAGTCGAAGACCCCCAAGGAGGCGGCGCGGTTCATCGACTACTTCACGAACGACATCGACGCAAACAAGATCCTCATGGCCGAACGGGGAGTCCCCATCTCCTCCGAGATCCGGACGGCGTTGTCGCCCCTGGTGCCGCCGATCACGCAGGAGGTGTTCAACTTCGTGGGGTGGGTGGCGAAGGAGGCCAGCCCCTGTCCGCCGCCAGACCCTGTGAAGAACACGGACATCTACACCAACGTCTGGAGGCCCCAGGTCATCGAGAAGGTCCTCTTCGGTGTCATCACGCCCGAGCAGGGGGCCAAGGTCCTGCGCGACAAGGCGACCGAGCTGCTCGCGGCCACCAAGTAGCGCGCGTGTGACGGGACGGCCGGCAGCCGGCCGTCCCGCTTAAAAGGATCCCCCAAAGATGAGCCATGCGCTCTCGCGCCGAAGACGGACCAACTCGATCCAGGGGTACCTCTTCATCTCCCCGTGGCTCATCGGATTCTTCACGCTCACCCTGATCCCGACGGCCGCGAGCTTCTACCTCTCCTTTACCGACTACGACCTGCTGAGCCCGCCGTCCTGGACGGGCCTCGACAACTTTCGCCGGATGTTCACGGACGACCCGCGGTACTGGAAGTCGGTCGGAGCCACGTTCTACTACGCGGTTGCCGCCGTGCCGCTGCGCCTCGTCGTCGCCCTGCTCGTGGCCATGGCGCTCAACACGAAGCGGCGGGGGATGGCGTTCTACCGCGCCCTCGTGTACGCGCCGTCCATCATCGGCGACAGCGTGGCCGTTGCGGTGATGTGGCGGCAGCTCTTCGGCGGCGACGGCCTCGTGAACGGGATGCTCGCGCTGGTCGGCCTTCCCTCGAAGACCGCCTGGCTCGGGGAGCCGAGCTTCGCGATCTGGACGCTGATCCTCCTCGCGGCCTGGCAGTTCGGCTCCTCCATGCTGATCTTCCTGGCGGGCCTCAAGCAGATCCCCGAGGAGCTCTACGAGTCGGCGGCCATCGATGGAGCCTCGGGCGTCCGCCGGTTCTGGTCCATCACGCTGCCCCTGCTGACTCCGGTGATCCTGTTCAACCTCGTCATGCAGACCATCAATGGCCTGATCGTCTTTACCCCCGCCCTCATCATCACCGGCGGCAAGCCCCTGGACACGACCAACTTCTATGCCCTCTACCTCTACCGGCGCGCCTTCGAGACCTTCCAGATGGGCTACGGCTCGGGCATGGCGTGGGTGCTGCTGGCGGTCGCGGCGGCGCTGACCCTGGTCATCTTCCGGACCTCCTCCCGCTGGGTGTTCTACGCGTCGGACCGGGGAGGAGAGCGATGAAGCGCGCCTCCCCGGTTCCTGGAAACCTTCGGCTACCACGCAGGTCTGAGCCTCCTCTGCCTGGCGATGATCTATCCGATACTCTGGCTGGCAGGAAGCTCCTTCAAGCCGGCCGGCGAAATCTGGACCCGGGTCGCCTCCCTGCTCCCCCGCGCGCCGACGCTGGAGAACTACCTGAACGGATGGCGGGGGTTCGGCGGCGTGTCGTTCGCCGTCTACTACCGCAACACCATCTTCTACGCGACCGTGGGGACCCTGGCCGCGATCATCTCTTCCGCCGTGGTGGCCTTCGGCTTCGCCCGCATCGATTTCCCCGGGAAGAACATCTGGTTCTCCTGCATGATCGCCACGCTGATGCTCCCATCGCAGATCCAGATCATCCCGCAGTACATCCTGTTCAACCGGATCGGTTGGATCAATTCGTACCTGCCCCTGATCGTGCCGCGCCTCTTCGGCCAGGCCTTCTTCATCTTCATGATCATGCAGTTCATCCGGGGCATACCGCGGGAGCTGGACGAGGCTGCGGACATCGACGGCTGCGGCCTCGGCGCCACCTTTCTGCGCATCATCGTGCCGCTGCTCAAGCCGGCGATGTTCACCGCCGCGATCTTCTCGTTCTACTGGACCTGGAGCGACTTCTTCACGCCCCTGATCTACCTCAACAACCCGACGATCTACACCATCTCGCTCGCGCTGCGGTCCTTCGCGGACCCCGGCGGGCTCACGGACTGGGGCGCCATCTTCGCCATGTCGTTCCTCTCCCTGATCCCCGTGCTCTTCCTCTTCGTCGCGTTTCAGCGCTACCTCGTTCAGGGCATCGCCTCCACGGGCCTCAAGGGATAGGGGCTGCGCCGCGCGGCCGGGCGCCGCGCGGCCACTGCGTTTACGCCGCGGCGCGCGTCTGCTAAAATGCCGCCGCTCGCCCTCTTCGCCATCGGGGCGGCCAAGGAGCGTTCATGACCCGGCCTTCGCTCATCATCGACGGGCACCTCGACATCGCCACCAACGCCATGCAGATCCGGCGCGACCTGACGCTTCCGGTCGAGGAGGTCCGCGCGCAGGACAACGACGCGGTCCGCAAGGAGTTCGGCACGTGCACGGTCACGCTGCCGGCTCTTCGCCGCGGCCGCGTCGGCATCGTCTTCGCCACCGTCATGATCCGCATCGACCCCGCCGGCAGCTATGCGGGCACGGGCATGCGCACGCAGCTCCAGTGCTACGCGATGGGCAGGGGACACGCCGCCTGGTACGAAGCGCTCGAGCGCGCCGGCGAGGCGCGCATCATCCGCACCGCTGCCGACCTCGCCGAGGTCGCGGCCGAGTGGCGCACGCTCGAGGAGCCCGGGCGCATCGGGATCGTCATCTCGATGGAGAGCGCCGACCCGATCGTGGACCCCGAGCAGGCCGAGGACTGGCACCGGATCGGACTGCGCTGCGTGAGCCTCTCGCACTACGGCACCGGCGCCTACGCGCACGGGACGGGCACCGAAGGCGGCCTGCTGCCCCGCGCCCGCGATCTGCTCGCGGCGCTCAAGGCCGCGCGGATCCTCGTGGACGTCACCCACCTCACGGACCAGGGGCTGTGGGAAGTCCTGGAAGCCTACGACGGCCCGCTGGTCGCCTCCCACCACAACTGCCGCTCGCTGGTGCCCGGCCAGAGGCAGCTCGCCGACGACATGATCAAGGCTCTGGTCCAGCGCGACGCCGTGATCGGCACCTCGTTCGACCTGTGGATGCTCGACCCCAAGTTCGTCCGCGGCTCCGGCGCGCGCGCCGTCGGCCTGGAGGCGGTGGCGGACCAGATCGACCGCGTCTGCCAGCTTGCGGGCTCCAGCCGCCACGCCGCCATCGGCAGCGACCTCGACGGGGGCTACGGCGTCGAGCAGTCGCCGGCCGGCCTGGAGACGATCGCGGACGTGCCGCAAGTGGCTTCCATCCTCGAGGCCCGCGGCTTCGGAGCCGAGGACATCGAGAACGTCTTTGCGCGCAACTGGATGCGGGCGCTGGGCCGCGTGCTCGAGTAGCATCCGCGGTTACGCTCCCGCCAGCAGCTCCTCGAGGCACTCTATCTCGCGGACGCGCGAGCGCGCGTCGTGCATCGGGTCCAGGTTGCCGGTCGCGGGCGCGATGTCGAGCGGCTCCAGCGTGAAAGGGTCGATCGTCTGGATCATCTGGCCGCCGATCCGCAGGCTCGGGTAGAAGAGATAGGAGGCGCGCTGCGCCCTGCGGTAGCTCTCGACCAGCCGCTCGTCGCGCGTGAGCGTGTACAGGCGCAGGGCGGCGGCCGAGTGCTCGCGCACGTTCCACCACGGGGCCGTCGGCCGGGCGGGCCCCTGCGACGCCGCGGCCGCCTGCGTGTCCGGGAGGAAGCGCCCCGTCGAGAGCTCGACGAGCTTGCTCATCGCGCCCGCCGGGGTGAACCCGATGCGGTCCGCGAAGAGGTGAATGTTCAGAGCCGCGGCGAGGACACGCCCGCGGGCTTCAGCCTCCAGGAACCGCGTCAGCTCCGCGAGGAACCCGGACAGCTCCGTGGCATGCCCCGGGTCCACGACGACGCTCCCCGAGGGATCAGCCGCAGGGCCGCCCGCGCCGTCGCTGCGCTCCCAGAATGCGGCACCCCGGCCCGGGGCGCCCACCTCCCTGCCGTCCTCACGGTAGTGATCGGCGAGGATGTGGTCGACGAGCGGCATCGCGGCCCCGGCCAGCGATTCGCCGAGCCTCGCCGCCGCCGGGTTGCGGCGGATCTCGACGATCACGCCGAGCAGGATCATCCACGGTCCGTGGGTCTGACCCGGCCTCCGCTGGAGGCTCGCCCCGGCCACGGCCCGAAGCTGCTTTTCGAGCAGGTCCGTACCGAGCGCGAGCGCCTCCGCGTCGCCGCGCCATAGCCCGTACTGGACGAAGGCGTTGGCCGCGAACATGCTCGTGATGTCGGGGCCCTCCGGCGACGCCCGGTTCGCGGGGTGATCATCCGCCAGGTTGGTGCGCAGGTCCGCGGTAAAAGGGATCCGGCCGTTGAGGCGGTAACGCTCGGCCAGGGCTTCCCACAGCAGATCGGCGTAGCGGCTCAGGGCCTCGCGCAGGTCCACGGTCCCGCCGCCTTCGAGCGTCACCTGCTTCGCCGGGACGCGGTCCGCTGCGAGAAACGAGCACCACGTCGCCAGCGCCCGCGTGTCGCCCCACCCCCAGAGGCGTTGCTCGGCGTCCGGACGGAGCTCGCCGGTGAGCGGATGGACGTTGGCGCACAGGCCGGGGAAACGCTGCCCCCGGTGGCGGTCCGTCCAGAGCCGGCGCAGCGAGACGAAATACGCGAGGTTCCGTTCCTGGTACGACCGGTAGAAGCGCAGCAGCCGGCTGCACTCCTCCGCGGAAAACCCCGCGCCCTCGAAGAGCGCGATCTCTTCGCGAGGGAGCGGCAGGCGGCCGGCGCTCACAGCGGGGCGCCCGGCGGCGATGCGGCGGTCGTTTCGGCGGCGCTCACGGAGAAGTCCTCGGTGAGGATGGTGCCTTCGTCAGCGTCGAAGCGGAAGAAGGAGCTTGCGCCGATCTGCACGCGGATCTCGCGGGCGCCCGCGGCCTTGAGGCGCGCCACCGTGCCGTCGCGAAGCTGCGTCACGATGGCAATGTGCCCCGTGAGGATCCCGATCTCGCCCGTCACGGTCTTGAGAAAGATGCCCTCGAGGCCTTCGATCACCTTCTTCTGCGCAGGTGAGACGATCGTGCACCTAAGCATGCGCGAGCAGCTCCGCCTTCTTTCTGGCCTCTTCGAGGTTGCCGATCATGTAGAACGCCTGTTCGGGAAGGTCGTCGACCTCGCCCGACACGATCGCCCTGAAGCCGGCGATCGTCTCCTCGAGCGGCACATAGCGCCCCTCGAGCCCGGTGAACGTCTGCGCGACTGAGAAGGGCTGGGAGAGAAAGCGCTGCACCTTGCGCGCGCGGTTGACCACCAGCTCGTCCTCGCGCGGCAGCTCGCTCACCCCGAGGATCGCCACGATGTCCTTGAGCTCGTTGTAGCGCTGCAGGACGCGCTTGACTTCCTGGGCGATCCTGTAGTGCTCCTTGCCGACGATCGACGGATCGAGTATGCGCGAAGTCGATGACAGAGGGTCGACCGCGGGGTAGATCCCGATGCTTGCGATCTGCCGGGAGAGCACGGTCGTAGAGTCGAGGTGCGTAAAGGTGATGGCGGCCGCGGGGTCGGTGATGTCGTCGGCGGGGACATAGACGGCCTGGATGGAAGTGATGTAGCCGTTGCGCGTCGAGACGATCCGTTCCTCCAGGCGCCCCATCTCCACCCCGAGCGTCGGCTGGTAACCGACCGCCGACGGCATGCGGCCGAGGAGCGTGGAGACCTCGGATCCGGCCTGCACGAACCGGAAGACGTTGTCCACGAAGAAGAGCACGTCCTGGTGCTCGACATCGCGGAAGTACTCAGCCTGTGTCAGGGCCGTGAGGGCCGTGACCAGGCGCGCCCCGGGCAGCTCCCCCATCTGCCCGAAGACCAGGGAGGTCTTCGAGAGCACCCCCGATTCCTTCATTTCGAGCCAGAGGTCGTTGCCCTCGCGGGTGCGTTCGCCCACGCCCGCGAACACCGAGATTCCTCCGTGCCTGGTGGCCATGTTGTGGATCAGCTCCATGATGACCACGGTCTTGCCCACGCCCGCGCCGCCGAAGAGGCCCGTCTTGCCGCCTTTGACGTAGGGGCAGACCAGGTCGATCACCTTGATGCCGGTCTCGAACACGGCATCCTGCGGCTCGATCTCGTCGAAGAGCGGAGGGTCGGTCCTGATCGGAAACCGGCGGACGTCCGCCGGCAGCGCCGGTCCGTTGTCGATCGTCTCCCCGAGCGCGTTGAACAGGCGGCCGAGAGTCTCGACGCCGACCGGCACGCGAATGGGGTTGCCGAGGTCGACGGCTTCCAGCCCCCGCCTCAGGCCTTCCGTGGGCGACATCGAGACGCACCGGACGATGCCTCCCTCGAGCTGCATGGCGACCTCGGCGATGACCCTGCGCCCGCCCTGAGTGTCGCCGGCGCGAACCTCGACCGCGTTGCGGATCTCGGGGATGGAGTCGGGATCGAACTTGACGTCGATGATCGGGCCGATGATCTGGATGATCCTGCCTGTGCGCCGCATCACACCCTCTCTTCGCGCGTTCGCTTCTGGGCCACGCTCAACACGTCAAAGGCGCTCACGATCTCGGAGAGCTCCTGCGTGATCCTGGCCTGACGCGTCTTGTTGTAGAGCACCCTCAGGTCGTCGAGGATCAGGGAAGCGTTGTCGTTCGCGTTTCTCATCGCCAGGAGGCGCGCGCAGTTTTCTCCGGCCACGGACTCCCAGTAGGCCCGCTCGAAACACGCGCGGAGGTACCCGCCGACCACCGCGCGCGAGAGCGAGGAGGCGTCGGGCTCGAACAGCGTCCCGCCCGCCGGCTGCACCGCGGCTTCCCCGGCCGGGTAGACGCGGAGAGTCGTCGGCGTCTGCTCGAGCACGGAAACAAGCTTGTTGTATACGAAATAGACCTCGACGTCTTCGCCCGCCAGGATCGCCTTGCCGATCTCGGCGAGCAGCGGCGCCGATTCCGCGCGGTGCTCCTTTTCCCTGCACGGGAGCGTCACGAAGTCGCGGCCGAGAGCCTGCGTCCACCTGCCGGCGGGCTTCCCCACCAGGTAGCGGCGTCCCTCCGAGCCCTCGAGCGTGCGGAACGCGTTGCGGATGGCGGCCAGGGCCTTGTTGTTGAAATCGCCGCAGAAACCCTTCTGAGAGAGGAACCCGACGACGTACCGCCTGCCCGGCGAAGCGGGCCGGGCCGCCGGCCGCGCCCCCGCCGCCCCGCGCCCTTCGGCGTCGAGGGCGCCGAGGACCGTCGCGTAGAGCGCGCGGAACTGCTGCTCGAAATCGCGCGCGCTGGCGGCAGCCTGCCGGACGCGGTTGATCCGCGTCTGCGTGACGAGCTCCATGGCGGCAGTCACCTTTCTGAGGCTCCCGATCGCGCGGATCCGGCTCTTAATTTCCTGGAGCTGAGGCATCGGAGAACCCCTTGGTGAAATCGACGATGGCTTCGTCGAGGGCCGCGCGCAGCTCGGACGAGAGCTCGCCCCTCTCCCGGATCTCCCGCAGGAGGTCCGCGTGCTTGAGCCGTATGACGTTCAGGAGCTGCGCCTCGTACTCGGCGACGCGGTTGGCGGGGATCTGCATCAGGAAATCGCCGGCGCCGGCGTACAACGCGACGACCTGGTCCTCGATCGGCATGGGGGCGTTCTTGTCCTGCTTGAGCAGCTCGACCATCACCGCGCCCTTCTTGAGCTGGCGGACCGTCTCCGGGTCCAGCTCCGAGGCGAACATGGAGAACGCCTCCTTTTCGCGGTACTGGGCCAGGTCGATGCGCAGCGTGCCCGACACCTGGCGCATCGCCTTGATCTGGGCGTGGCCGCCGACGCGGGACACCGAGATCCCCGCGTTGACCGCCGGCCGGACGCCCGCGTTGAAGAGGTCCGACTCGAGAAAGATCTGGCCGTCGGTGATCGAGATGACATTGGTCGGAATGTAGGCCGAGATGTCGTTGCTCTGCGTCTCGATGATCGGCAGGGCCGTCATCGATCCGCCCCCGAGAGCCGCGGACAGCTTGGCCGCCCGCTCGAGCAGGCGCGAGTGCAGGTAGAAGATGTCGCCCGGATAGGCCTCGCGGCCGGGCGGCCTGCGCATGAGCAGCGACACGTTCCGGTAGGCCGCGGCGTGCTTGGTGAGATCGTCGTAGATGACGAGGGTGTCCCTGTGCTGCTCGTACATAAAGTATTCCGCGATGGCGCAGCCGACGTAAGGGGCGAGGTACTGCATCATCGCCGGCGCCGCCGCCGGCGCGTTGACGATGACGGCATTCTTCAGGATGTTCAGGTCCTTGAGCTTGTGGACGAATTTGACGACGGTCGCGTCCTTCTGCCCGATCGCGACGTAGACCGAGAGCACGCCCGTGTCCTTCTGGTTGATGATCGTGTCCAGCGCGAGCGTGGTCTTGCCGGTCTGGCGGTCTCCGATGATGAGCTCCCGCTGCCCCCGCCCGATCGGGACCAGCGCGTCCACCACCTTGTAGCCGGTCTGCAGAGGCACCTTGACCGGCTCCCTTTCCACGACGCCTGGTGAAGGCCGCTCCAGCGGATAGCTCGTCGTCGATTCGATGCGGCCCTTGCCGTCGAGCGGCTCGCCCAGGGGGTTGATGACCCGGCCGAGGAGCGCGTCGCCGACGGGAACGCTGACGACGTGGCCCGTCCGCCTGACCCAGGCCCCCTCCTTGACCTTGGTGTGGTTGGCGAGGATCGAGCAGATCACCTCGTCACGCTCCAGGTTGAACACAACGCCGTGGACGTTCTCGGGGAACTCCACGAGCTCGTCCATGCCGGCGGAGGCCATCCCTCGGACGCGGGCGATCCCGTCCGCCGTCTCGACGACGACCCCTTCCTCCTCGCTGCGCGGAACGTTGGAGAATCTCTCTATCCTGCTCTGGATGCTGTCGAGAAAGCTCGTGTCCAGCGCCACTGTGTCACCCCCCTCGCCCGACTGCGATCTCGTCGCGCAGCTTCTCGAGGTCCCTCCGCACGCTCATGTCGAGCGTCCGGCCGCCGTACCGGACGGCGAAGCCTCCGAGCAGCGGCGCGGACAGCGTGTTGTAGACGTAGATCTCGCGGCCCGTGATCCGGAGCAGCGCGTTTCGAACGCGCTGCACCTGTTCCGCGGAGAGCGGCACCACCGAGGAGACCTCGGCAGTCTCGATCCCGCGCGCGCCGACCGCCGAGAGGATCCGGTCGGCGAGCAGGTCCACCGCATGCACATCGCCGTTCCTGGCAAGCTGGAGGAGGAACTGG
The DNA here is from genome assembly GCA_963734495.1 of uncultured Spirochaetota bacterium. Lineage (GTDB taxonomy): Bacteria > Spirochaetota > Spirochaetia > SZUA-6 > CAVTHK01 > CAVTHK01. The sequence goes on along the minus strand of CAVTHK010000011.1, from coordinate 684,634 downwards.
AAGAACGGCTCGCCGAACAGGCCGTCGAAGACCCGCTGGATCCACCCGAGCTTGCTCTCGGCGGTGACCTGCGGATCGGAGAGCACGTCCTCGATCTCCCGGCTGCCGCTGCGGGCCGCCTTGAAGGCGAAGAGGTCGTCCAGGAAGGCCTCGAGATCCCCCCCGGCCTGCAGGCGGTCGACCAGGCGATCCAGATCGTAGCGGTAGTTGAGCATCGCCTTTTCAGAGCTCCCGCATCCGTTCGAGCTCGGTGATCCGATCGTCGATGATCCTGCGCTGCTGCTCGGCGGAAAGGTCGCTGCGCATGACCTTGCGACAGGCCTCGATGACGGTGCGGGCGAACGCCGTCTGCAGCCCTTGAAAGGCGCCCTCCTGCATCTTCTGCAGGTCGCTCTCCCGCTGCTTCCTCATCAGGCGGAAGTCCTCGAGCGCTTTTCGTTCATGCTCCTCGTAGAGCCGCTTGGCCCTGTCCCGCGCCTCGGCGAGGACCTCGTGCTCCTCCTGCCTGATCCGCTGCAGCCTCTGCTCGACCTCCGCGGCCTTCGCATGCGCCTCGGCCTGCTTTGCGCTCGCGTCGGAGAGGCTCCGCTCTATCTGCGCCCGCCGGTCGAGCACGGTCTTGCGGATGACGGGGAACACGGCTTTGAGGACGACCAGATACACGACGGCGAATGAGATGAGCGTCCACACGGCGACGCCCGGCTGGAATTCGAACACTGCTGTCTCCCCCGGCGCCAGCGGGCCGCCGCGGTCTGCGGCGACCCCCGCGGCCGGCCGCCTCAGTGCTTGGTCGCGAGAAGAATGCTGATCACGAGCGCGTACAGCACGACGGCCTCGATGAATGCGATCCCGATAAAGATCAGCGGCCGCATCGTGCTCACGATCTCGGGCTGTCGCGCCATGCTCTCGAAGGCTTTGGCCATCAGGATGCCGATCCCGATCGCCCCGCCGAGAGCGGCCAGCCCGATCCCGATCCCCGAACCCAGAAAAGCGCCCACCAGATTGTCCATGGCTGTCTCCTTATCCTGTTTCCGCGGCGCGAAGACGGGCCTTCGATCTCAATGCTCCTCTTCGAGACTCTGACTGATCATCAGCGCGCTCAGGAAAGCGAACACGTAGGCCTGGATGAAGGCCACGAAGATCTCGAAGAGGAATACGAAAACGGCGCCGCCGACCGCGAGCACGTCCACGACCGCGTTCGCAAAGACCACCGTGAACCCGACGATCGTGAGCAGAAGGAGATGGCCTCCGGACATGTTGGCGAAGAGCCTCACCGCGAGCGAGAAAGGCCGAAGGAGCTGGCTCGCGAACTCGACAGGTACCAGGATGACGAGGACCGGACCTCGGACGCCCCGGGGGACGAGGCTGCGAACGAACCCGGACGCGCCCCTGTGGCGGAACATCTGGAAATAGCCGACCAGAAAGACCAGGACCGCGAGCGCGCCGGTCTGGTTGATATTGGAGGTCGACGCGAGGCCCCCGGGGATGATCCCGGTGAGATTGTTGACGAGGATGAAGAGAAAGAGGCTCAAGATCAGCGGAGTCCACCGTGCCGGGTCCAGTCCGATCGGGGCGAGCATCTGCTTCTCGACGAACTCCGCGACGTACTCGATCAGGATCTGCGCCGCTCCGTCCGGTCTGATCGAAACGCGGCGCGTGCAGAGGACGAGAGCCGCCACGAGGACGAGAGTCCCGCACAGCGTCCATGCGATCGTCGTTGTAATCGAAAGATCGACGGTCCCAAGCACGAAGCGCAGCAGGACCGTCTCTGTGTGGACCATAGGTGTGCCCGCTCTGACACAAGGCTACTGACGCGAAGAAGCAGCAGTCAACAACGCTGCAGGATCGTCAATCGATTAGTGCTGCAGTCAGCATTGCCGGTCACGCGCAAACCCGCGGAGCAGACGCGTTAGTGCGAGAACGAGCTCGTCATGTTCACCCCGACGTCGTCCCGCACCGTCTTGGCGAAGGTCGAGCTCCGCGCGAGCTCCTGGAGCTTGCGCTCGTAGGCGTCGGCGTCAAAGGGGATCTCGACCGGCCGCCCGCTGAACGAAGACAGCATGATGGCGTTTGCGATCGTGACGGACTTGATCCCCTCGTTGCCGTCCGCGACGAGCTCCCCGCGGCCGAGGATCGCGTCCACGAACCTCTCGGCGACCAGCTTGTGGCTGGCGGGAGATTTCGACTCGAACGGGATTTCCGTCGGCCAGCACTCGATCTTCGCGAACGCCTCTTTGGTCTGCTTCGAGAACTCCAGCATCGACATGCGGTTGCGGTGGAAGATGAGCTTGCCCCTCTCGCTCACGAGGCTGCCGTACTCGCCGACGATCTCGAGCCGGTTCGTGCCGGGGCTCTCGGCGGTCGTTGCGACGAAATGCCCGATCATGCCGTTGTCGTGCTCGAAGTAGGCGGTGATCTCGTCCTCGACCTCGATGTCGTGATACTTGCCGAGGTGCGCGAACCCGCTCACTCTCGAGGGGACGCCGAACAGCCACTGGTAGAGGTCCAGGTTGTGCGGACACTGGTTCGTGAGGATGCCTCCCCCTTCGCCCGCCCAGGTCGCCCGCCACCCGCTGCTGTCGTAGTACGCCTGGGACCTGAACCACGCGGTGTTGATCCACGTCACGCGCAGGAGCCTGCCGAGCTCGCCGCCCGTCACGATGTCCTTGAGCTTCCTGTTGAGCGGGAGCGTCCGCTCCTGCAGCATCATGGCGAAGATGAGCCCGGGATTCCGGCGTTTCGCCTTTTCCCATGCTTCGAGCATCCTGCGCGCGTCGTTGACGTGGACGGCCATCGGTTTCTCGCACAGGACGTGCAGTCCCCGGCCGAGCGCCTCGATGGCGATGGGAGTGTGCTGGTAGTGGGGGACCGCGACGATCACCGCCTCCAGGCCCGAGCGGGCGAACAGGCTCGCGTGATCGTGGTACGCGGTCGTGCCGAGCTCGGCCGCGAACTTGTCGGCGCAGGCCGCGTCGATGTCGCAGACGCCCGCGACCTCGATGCCGGCCATGCTCTTGAGGTTGACCGCGTGAGTCTTGCCTCCGATGTTGCCCAGGCCGATCAGCCCGATCTTCACCTTTCTCTGTGCGTCCATTCGATGCTTCCTTCCGTTTTCAGGTCACCGAACACTATCGTGAAAGTCGCGGGTGCGTCGAGCCCTCGGCGCCGCGCCTCGCGCGCCTCCCGCCGGGACCGGGGAGGGCATCGAGCCGCTTGTCCGCATGCGGCGTGAACGATATCTTGTGGACACAGGCCGCAAGCAGGCCGGGGTGAGGCGCATCTGGACCCGAACGAAGCCCGTCGCATCTACGCCAACCTCAAGCCCGTCTACGACGTCATGGGCGGAGACCTGGTGTCCGCGTGTCTCGAGAGAGGGATACCGGCCGGGCTCCTGCGCGCGATCATGATCGAGTGGAGGGAGTCCGAGATCCGCATGAACCGTGTCATGGGGGCGCTGACGGACGACCTCGATGGCGGGAAGCAGGTGGAGGACGACGTGATGAAGCGCTTCGAGGACCTGCACGACGACCTTGGACATATCAAGCAGGGGCGGAAAGCGCGCCCCGAAGACCCATCCGCATACTGAAGAGGCGAAATGCGAATCCAGATTGCCGCGATTCTCGTCGCGACCGCGGTCGCGACCATGGCGGGCGCCCAGGAGACGGCGCTCGCGGTGTCGTCGACGCATCCGGTCGTCGACGGCGTCGTGCACCAGGGCGAGTACACGCTCACCCGTGAGCTGCGCGGCGCGACGCTGTCGCTCGCGAGGACGGCCGACCGCGTCTACATTGCGTTGTCCGCCCAGACGACCGGCTGGGTGGCCGTCGGCACGGGGACCGGGCGCATGGACGGCTCCCGCATCTTTATCGGCTACGTCAAGGACGGGACCGCGACCTTCGAGGAGGACCTCGGCAGCGGCCACCGTCACAGCGCCGCGCCCGACGCGTCCGACGCGCCGTTCGCGACCGCACACGCGCTCACCGAGAGCGGCGGCCGCACGGTGCTCGAGGTCGAGCTGGACGCCTCGCGGGTCATCGCGGCGGGCGCGACCGAGCTCGAGCTGATCGCGGCCTACGGCAGCCAGGACTCCTTCGCGTCCTACCACTCGTTCCGCACGTCGCTCGCCGTTCCGCTCAGGTAGGCCGGCCTCGGGTCCGAGCGCCACGCCGGGCGCGCGTTACCTGCTCCGCTCGCGTCCGAACTGCATGCCGACGAACGCGGTCGGCGTGATCTTGAGGTCGGAGGTGTCGTGCCATCCCGGGATCGCGAGCTCGAAGCTCGCGCCCGCCAGAAAGGCGAATCCCGGGCGGCGGAGAATCCTCGCCGCGACCCGCAGATCGGGCTTGACCGACGCGGGGTCGTTGATCGACGGCGACCCCGGACCGCCCAGCCACTGCGACAGCGAAGCGTCCACGTCGATAAAGACGGGCTCGAAGAGCGGAACCTCGACGCCGAGCCCGAAGCCGTACGACCACTCCAGCGGGTCGCTGTCGGGCACGACCGCGCCGCGCAGCAGCGAATAGACGTAGCCTGCGCCGAGCCTGATGGCGCCGGTCATGCGGTCGCCCTGCCACGCAACCTCCAGGTGCCGGCTGCCGTCGCGCTCGTAGTTGATGAGCCCGATCGGCACGCCGTCGAGGTGCCGCGAAATGTTGACGAGACCGACCTGCGCTCCCGTGACATCGCTTGCGATGTTGACCACGCCCGCCTGCACGCCGCGCAGCGGGCCCGCGACGTTCACCGCGCCGGCAAGCTGCGCGCCCGTCACCGAACGCGCGTAGTTGAAGACGCCGGCCGCCTGCGCCCCCGAGGCGTGCTCGCCCGAAACGTTGCCCACGCCGGCGAGCTGGAGGCCTTGGACGCCGCCGAAAGCGAAGTTCATCACACCGGAATTCTGCACGCCCAGCAGCGAGCCGCGGGCCAGGTTCAGCACGCCGGCCCCCTGGTAGAACCCGGCGTCGCGGCCCACCCAGTTCACCACGCCGGCGAGCTGCGCGCCCCAGGCGTCCTGGCCGACCACGTTCACGACGCCCGACGCCTGCGCCCCGTCCACGCGGTCGCCCACGAAGGAGGCAACGCCCGCCAGCACCACGCCGTTTACGGCCGCGGCGTTGCCGGCGAGGAGGTTGATCGAGATCGCCTGCTCCTCGCGCGAGCCGTAGATTCCCTGGGAGCTGATCTCCGGAAGGAAGCTGAAGTGGAAGGTCTGCTTCTCGTAGTCGTCCGCCGGCCTGCGGCCCGGCTCTCCGTCCTCGCCCCGGCCCACGGTGGGCTCGCCGGCGATCGTCCGCAGGTCCGCGCGATCCAGAGGGGTGCCCCGCCGCGCGTCGCGGCTCACCGTCACCGAGCCTTCCGCCCAGCGATCCTGCTCCTGCACGCGCACGGTGTAGGTGCCGGGCTCGAGTGCGAGCTGCAGCGCGTCGCCCGGCTTCTTGGCGACCTCCGCCACGAGCGCGCCGCCGCGGTCCCGCACGAAGACGCGTCCCGCGACGTCGGGGCCGATCACGAGGCGCGCGGCCGCCTCGCGCACGTCGGTCAGCACGAGGTCGCCCTTGCCCGTGAGCGCGATGTCGTAGGCGGGGTGCTGCGGCCCGTACTGCGTGCGCTCGGTCGACGCGAGGGTCTCGGTAAAGGCGTAGGCGTACGCCTCGTTGAGCGTCACGACGCCGTCGCCGTTGGCGTCGGCCGCGCCGCGCAGGCCCCCGACGAGGAAGTGCGTAAAGTAGGACCCGCCGATGCGGTCCGACTCCTGCGCCACCTCGTCCGCGGAGCTGGAGGTGAGAAAGGCATAGCCCTTCATCTCCGTCGACGAATCCTGGAGAAAGGCGGGCCGCGGAGAGCCGCCCTTGGCGCGCGTGAGCGAGCCCGACGAGCAGGAGTCGACCACCGCGATGCGAACCTCGGCCTCGATCTCCGAAACCTCGCGGCGCAGCCGGCTGTAGGGGAAACGCTCGCGCCCGAGCAGCAGGCCTTCGTCGTCGGCGTGGCCCGAGTAGTAGACGATGAGCTCGTGCCGCTCGCCGCCCGCCGCGGCCTGGATCCGCGAGCGGATCCGGCGGAGCGCGTCCTCGAAGACGCCGATGTCGGGGTTGATCAGCAGGATGCTGTCCTCGGACTTCACCCCGCCGAGATCCCCGATCACCGCCGCAAAGGCGCGCGCGTCGCTCGCCGCGTAGCGCAGGCGCACGCGGTCGTAGCCCCCGTCGTTGGCGCCGGCCACGAGCGCGAAGCGCCGGATCGTGCCCGCCGGTTCGGCGGCGAGCCCCGCAGCGGCCAGCGCGAGGCAGAACGGGACGAGGAGTCTCTTCATCGGCCGGCCGCCTTCACCAGGAGGAACGAAGCCTGCGCGAGCCCCCGCGCGATGCGCAGGCTCCCTCCGCGCGCGCCCGCGGGATCGGCGGCCAGGCGCTTCGCCTCCGCGTCGATGCGGTCCAGCGGGAAGGGCTTGTCGGAAGTGACGAAGAAGAACCGCTCGAAGCCCGGCGCGTCGTCGAGCTCGTACGCGGCTCCCAGAGGGACTTCGCCGCCGGGCTGGACCTGCGCCGACTCGGCCCGCGGGCGAAGCCCCAGGGGGAGATGCCAGGTCACCGCACCCCTGCCGTCGATGGAGAAGATCGCGCCGTAGCGGGCGCCGCCTGCCACATAGCTGATCTGGATGACGTCGCCCGCTGAGGCGCGCGCGCCGTCGGCGAGCGCCTCGATCCCCGGCGCCGCTCTTGCGGTGCAGCGCCAGGCTGCCTTCCAGCCCCTTGAGCCGCGTCGACTCCTGCTGCATCGGCAGCAGCACGACCAGGAGGAGCGCCGCGAGCGCCGCCCCGGGCAGCGCGAACGCCAGCCCGCGCCAGCGGCTCTGCAATCGGGCCTGCTCCGCCTTCTCGGCGGCGTCCCAGCGGTCGCGGATGCGCGCGGCCATCATCGACGGCGGGTAGCGCTCGAGGATCCCGGCGCTCGAGCGGCGCAGCGCCTCCAGGCGCGCCGCCACGTCCGGGTCCTGGTCGACCGCGCGGGCGACTTCTTCCATTTCATCTTCCGGCAATTCACTGAGCAGGTACCGTTCCAGCGTACGGTCCGACATCGGCTTCATCCTTCCTCCAGCGCCCTGGCGCGCGCCCGCAGCGAGCGCAGCCGTTTCCTCACCCCCGAGACGGAAAGGCCCACTTCCGCGGCGGTCTCCTCGTAGGTCAGCCCGTCGACGAAGTGCATCACGGCGATGACGCGGGTCGAGGGCTTCTCCTTCGCGAAGATGCGCGCGAGCCGATGGCTGTCCACCGCTCTGCGGGCGGGATCGTCCGGGCCGGCGATCGTGTCCAGCAGCTCCGCGCCTGCGCTCCGCGGCCGGCTGCGGTCGGATCGCAGGACGTTGAGGCAGACGTTCGTGGCGATGGTGTACAGCAGGCTCGAAGGCGCCCTCTCGTCGAGCGCGCGTTCCCGCCTCAGCACCTGCACGAACGTGTCCTGCATCGCGTCCACGGCTCGCTCCTCGTCCCGCAGAAGCCGGCGGCAGCGCCTGAGGACCATCGGCCCGTATCGCCTGTAGAGGGCTTCGACATCGACTGCCAAACGGACCGAACCTTTCCGGCTCCTCGCAAAGTTCAACACCCGCCGACCGCGTTGCTGTCACCGGGAAACCGGCGGTGACAGCCGCCCGCCCGCTCCGTGTTCCAGTATAGACCCTGCCGCTCCGTGTGCGGGTAACGGACGGCCAGGCGCTTGAGCCAAAGGAGGTTCACGAATGGGCAATAGAAGAAGGTCGGCAGTCGTCTTCCTGGTCGCGCTGGCGGCCGCGACGGCTGCCACGAAGGCGTCCGCGCTCGAGCAGGTCAGGATCGTGGGCAACATGGCCCTTCCCTTTTCCGAGCGGCCGACGGCGGGAGAGGCCATCGACGCGTTCGCCGAGCCGGACCAGCCGCTTTTCTACGGGCCGGGGTGGGAAGTCGTGGTCGACCACATCGGGTTCGGCGGCAATTACATGGTGAGCTTCTCCAGGGATTCCCTCGACCGCTGGTCGGTCGACTGGATGACCGAGGCGCTGTTCCTGAGCTACCACCTGGTGGGCGCGGGCCACTTTGTGGACCCGTTCGTGCACGTAGCAGTGGGCAGCGCGGGCCGGGCCGGGGAGGAAGGCCCCGACGTCGACACGCCCGTGCTGGTGTCGATCTTCCCGATGCTCTCCGCGGGCCTGGCCTTCGACCTCCACGGCTTCTACTTCGGCGGCCGCCTTGCGTTCATACCCGAGGCGGGGGCGCCGCCGTGGAGCGATCTCGAGAGCTACCCGGTGGAGCGCTTCCAGGTCGCGTTCTTCGCCGGCGTCGCCCTCGGCGAGCAGGCGCACCCGCGCGCGCACCGCGGCCCGCGCTGAAGCGGCCGCGCGCGGCGGCGGGCGGGGGGCCTACAGGGTCACTTCGCTCCCGGCCCTGCCCCACGCGGCGCCGGCCTCCACGAAGCTCAGGTCCTTCTCGTACATGAGGGCCATGAGGTCCTCGATGCCCGGCACATAGGTGAGGGGCGCTTTTGGGCCGCTCTCCGGCCCGTAGGACTGCGCGACGCGGATCGCCGAGGCCGGTATCTTCGCGATCCCGGATGCCCTGGTGAAGAGCGCGTCGATGCAGCGGGTGTGCTGGATGCAGTTGTCGATGGTCGCGATCGGCTCTTCGCCGCGGCTCAGAGCGCCGATGACGCCGAGGTACGGAAGGTCGTGGACGTCTGCCGGGCCGTTGTCGAGCTCCTCCGAGGGACTCGCGGCGCGGCCCTCGTAGACCCGCGTCCGGCCGTTCCCCTCGAGCTCCCAGGTCACCCGGCCGCCTTCGTACTGGAAGTCGGCGACGGGATCGCGCCGGACGTTCGTGGCGTGCGTTGCCGCGAAGATGATCAGGCACCCTTCGCGCGTGCCGACGCGGAGGTACTGCGTGTCCGCGGACTCGATGTCGTTGGCCCGGTAGTTCTCGCCGTAGACGCGGACCGGCTCGGCGCTGCTCCGCTCGTCGGCGCCCGCCGCGTAGAGCAGGTTCTGCAGGTAGTGGGCCACGGCGTTCTGCGCCGGAGAATCGAAGATGAAGCGGCCGTTGGCCTTGAGCTTTCCGGCCCAGCCGTGGCGGGTGTAGTAGTCGAGGGTCCTCGGCCACAGGACATAGGATCGCGCCCTGAGGAGCTTCCCCAGGCGGCCGCTCACCGTGAGCGCCTTGATGCGCCGGATCGATGCCGAATACATGTGCTGGTAGCCGATCGCGAGCACCTTGCCTGAGCGTTCGCGGGCCGTCGCCATCTCGAGCGCCTGCGCGGTGTCGCCGGCCGCGGGCTTCTCGCACAGCACGTGGAAGCCCCCGTCCAGGCATTCGACCGACAGGGGTGCGTGCTGGTCGATGCCGCACGGGATCCCCACCAGGTCCACGCCGCGCTCGCGGTCGAGCATCTCGCCGTGCGACCGGTAGATCGCCACGCCAGCTTCGCGCAGACGCCGCTCCTCCTCCGCGTCCCTGACCGTCTCTATGTTGACCGCGGCCGCGAGCTTCGCGATCCCCGCGGCCTCGGCGTGCCTGATCGCCGCGAGGTGCGTCTTCGCGAAGCCGCCGATGCCGACGAGCCCGATGCGAATCGGCCTGTGAGACCCCGAGTCAGACACTGTGATCGCGCCTCCCGCCGGTGCGATTGTGCGTCGCGAGACCGGCGGGGATCAAGCGACCCGGACGCGGCGGTCAGGCCTTGCCCACGGGGCAGACATCCATGCAGAAGCCCCAGCAGTCGGCGCCGCGGTCATGCTTGAAGTAGCACGCCGGCTTGTCGACTACCGTGGGCATGTCGAGAAACACCCGGCTGTCGTCCAGCCCCTCGATCGGCTGCAGCGCATCGACGCCGCAGGCCTCGACGCAGAGGCGGCAGCTCGAGCCGAGGCAGAGCTTTTCCGCGAGCAGAGGATCCGGATCGAGCGGGGCGCGCGTGATGACGGACATGAACCGCACGCGGGGCCCGAAGCGCTTTGTCAGCACGAGGTTGTTGAGCCCGAACTCGCCGAGGCCCGCGCGCACCGCGGCGTGGCGGTGCGAAAAAGGCGCGTGGTAGCCGGGGATCTTCTCCATGATCGGAGCGTGGTGTGCGAAGGTGGCGGGGAAGTACATGGACCTGTAGCCCCGCCCTTCGAGAGAGAGAGCGGTTCGCAGCCCGAGCTGCTCGATAAAGATGTTCATCGTCTCGTAACCGCTGCGCCCGTAGAAGTGCCGCTCCGCGACGGCGATCCGCTGCTGCTCCGTCTCGTAGATCTCCGAGTTGCGAAAGAGGCGATTCCATCCCGAGACCGACTCGAGCAGCTGAACGCCGAGCACGACGACCGATCTCGCTCCCTCGAGAAGGTCGTTGGGCCTGTGCCCGACAGGGGCCCGATCGAACCGGTCGACGCTCGCGATGCCGACGAGGCTTGCCCCGAGCCCGAGCACGGCGTCTTTGACTTCCTGCGTCAGCTCTGCCACTTCAGCAACCTCCCGTCGCTTTCTGCCTTCTCGAGCAACAACGTGAGATCCACGACTCCGCCTCCCTGCCTGGGCCGTGCCAGGCTCACCATCCGACGCGCAGCGTGACGATCTCGTACGCCTTGTAGGGAATCCTGTCCGCGGGACGCAGCTTGCGGATCTCGCGCTCCCGCAGGTCGGCGACGGCGAGCGCCTTGATGGCCTTGCCGGGGAGGCTCAGCCGGGCGCTGCCGGCCCTGCCCTCGGTTTCGTGGAAGCGCACGACGGTCTCCTCGCCCCGTTCCGCCTTCTTCACGACGTCCAGCAGGACGCTGTCGGTGTCGCACTCGAGCGTCAGGAGCTGCTCGCTGCTCGGCAGGCGCTTGGCGCTCGCGCTGTCGCTCACGACCACCGGCAGCAGGGGATAGCTGAGCTCCCAGCCGGCACGATAGCTCTTGGACTGCTGCCATCCGCCGGTGTGAGGGAGGAGACAGTAGTCGAACGAATACCTGCCGGGGTACGGCCGCAGGTGGCGCTCGCGCTTTCCGTCGCGGATGTAGCAGCACTGTCCGGAGACGACGGCGCGGAGCATGACCGCCTGCAGGATGGGTCCCTCGAACCTGAAGCAGCGATGCTTGCTGCCCACGGTCACGCCGCGGCTGCCGTCGCTCAGATCGATCCAGTGGATGGCGGTCCGAAGCCGGTTCCAGGACTCAACGGGGATCTCGTCGTGCCTGAAGGGGGCGCTGTTCGCCATGATGTTCTCGGTCCAGCTCACGCCGTAGGGAACGCCGTAGTTGATCCTGGGATCCGCGATCCCCGTCGACATCTCCAGGCACAGGCGCATGGGCCGCCACTTGCGGAAATCGACGTCGACGGAGATCTCCACCTTCGGATTGCGCGACTGCACGATGATGTGCTCGGTGACGACCGACTCGGCGACCCGCACTCGCAGGTCGAGGCGCGCGGCCACGGCGCCGGATTCGACGAGCTCGACGGACTCCAGCACGGACTCGAGGCGCCTGCCGGTCGTCTCGTCGCGGAACGACCCCTGGTCGAGCTTTTCCTCGACGGCGACTACGCACAAGCCGCTGACCAGCGGCTGCCCGCTCTTCAAGTCAGTCACGGACAGGCTCCCGGTGACCGGGTCGACGACCAGCTTGTACAAGGGGGTCGTGAGCGCAGCGCCGTCCCATTGAAACGCAGGACCGTGCTCGACCGGCTTGTCCGACGGCCTGAGGTAGTAGGTGCGGTATCCACCCGCGGGCACTGCCTCCGCCACGAAGCGGATGGTCTCCTCCCGCGCCACACCTTCCCTTGTGTCGTACGTCTGGAAAGGCACTGCCGTGCCATGCTCGTCGACGAGCGTGACCTGCCGGTAGGCCGCGATGTTGGTGGGCTTGATGTCGCCGTGGTAGGTGACGTGAGTGCTGGCAAGCTCGGTGCGCGGCCAGCTCATGGGATTGAAGACCACGATCGGGTAGGCGTCGCGGCCAAAGGGATTCGCGACGTTCTCCGCCATCCGGCGCAGGGCGTCCTCGCGGATCCGATCCGCCGTGCGGATGGCCATCTCGTAGTACGATCTCTTCCGTTCGTTGGTCTGGTCATTTCCCTGGCCGTTGTTGTTGTGATCCATCGTCTCGAGGACCTGGAGCCAGGACTCCCGGATCTTGTCTGCCGGATAACCGTCCATGATGCCGCGGCAGCGGGCGAGCTCGGAGAATCTCTCGGCGTTGAGCAGAGCGGACACCGCGGGAAAGGTCAGCACCATGTGGTACGTGTATTGCGGATCGCTGTACGGCCAGGCTGAGGGGATCTCCCCCGAGAGCTCGCGCAGGCCCTCCCTGGGCGCGGCTTCGAAGTACTCGGTCGGAGTGGCAAAGGCCATCTTGAGATCCGACTTCGCGTTCCAGTCGCGCAGGTTCTCGGCCAGCTTTTTCCCGGGCAGGAGCAGGTCCGTTCCCCAGTGCACGAAGATGGGCTCAACGCCCTGAGCGAGGACCTCGCGCATCGTCGTTTCGAGACCGTTCTCGATGGCCTTGTCCGCGCTGATCTCGAAGCCCACCCGGTGGGCCCAGCCATACCCCTTGAGCGAGTACCAGACGAGCTTTCGCGTTCCGTCGAGCCCTACCCAGTAGAAAAGCGAGGCGTCGGTCGGGCCGGTGCGCGTGTACACCGCGTAGGGAATGCCGAGCTTCTCGAGTATCTGCGGATAGTTCGGAGTCCAGCCCGGCAGATCGCCGGTGTGCATGACCTGAGGCGTATAGCCGAGCTCGCGTTCGAGGTAGTCAATGGAGTACAGCGAGTTGCGCACGAGGTCTTCGCCGAGCTGGGGAGTCTGGTCGATGCCCGCCCACTTGGGCCCCGCCTCGATCTGCCCGTTCTTGAGCCGCGACGCCAGCTCCTGTTTCTTCTCCGGGTGGCAGCGCAGGAAGTGCTCGATGAACACGACGTCTTCGAGGAGAAAACGGAACTCCGGATGCGCGGCGCACATCTCGAGCACCTCGGCGATCACGCGATTGCCTCTCGAGAGGCACTCCTCGTAAGCGCCGAGCCAGAACAGATCCAGGTGGGAGAACGGAACCAGATACGCGCTCACCTTTGCCATGCAACAGCCTTCCTTTCCGCCGGTCACGCCGGTCAGCCAGATCCTCGCGCACGCCACCGGATCATCACGGTCTTGATCTCGTGCGATCCGACGGCCACTCGCACCGTTCCCTCGTCGCAGGCCAGCGGCCTGAGGGGCTCCTCGAGCAGATTGACTTGACTCGCCTCCACGATCTCCCGAAGACAGGTCAGCCGAACCTCTGTCGCGCGCCCTTCGGCCTCGTAGAGGCGGACGACGCAGGCATCGGGGTCGTCGTAGGCGGCCTTGACCGCGGTGACGATCACTCCGGCCCCGTCGACCGAGACGAACGAAACGCCGCCGCGCAGCGACGCGCCCGAATCCGCGGCGGACCGGGGCGGCGAAACCGGTCCCACGAGGGTCGGATGAGCGAGCTCCCAGCCGCTCCTGTAGGCGCGAGCCGTGCGCCAGTCCCCGCGGTGCGGGCTGATGCGGAATTGCCACGTGTGCCTGCCGGGGTTCAGGGGCCAGTGGTCGTGATCACCGCAGCTTCGCTGGCTCCGGATGAGGGGGATCTCGATTCGGCTGCCGTCGATCCACACGGTCGGCCAGCGGGTCCCCAGGCAGATGCCCCAGTCCGCGTACCCGACATCGAGCCATTCCTTGATCTCGCGGAAATGTCTCCGGTCGTCAGCCCGCATCTCATCGTGGCGCGCCCGCCCCATGGCGAGGATGGTCTCTTCGTCGATCCCCTCCATCATCCGGGGCCACTGCATCGCGTAGAACGGCACGCCGTACCAGGTGCCGGCAAAGCCGGATCGGGCGAACGGCAGGCACAGCCGGACATGGTCCCCCGTCTTTCCCCACCAGTAGATGGTCACGGAGAGGTCCAGCGCAGGGATCTGCCGGTAGATCGTCAGCCGCTTCTCGACGCTCGCGTGCTCGAGCGACCCCTCGAAGAGATAGGTCGCCGAGACATCGCCGCAGAGCTCCCGTCGCAGCCGATGAGGCGTCTCCGCGTCCGTCGCGAAGCGTCCGGTAAAGTTGTAGCGGACGTCGATCCCCGGATCCTCATAGGCGAGCAATTCGAGAAACCGCCGGGGACCGTCTTCAAAGAGCTCCCGGCCCAGGGCTCTGTCGTATACGGACGGGATCGTCCCGCTGCCTGGATCGAGCTGCACCCGGAATCGATCCGTCTCGACGAGCGTCTCCCCGCCGCGGCGCGCTTCGGCGATCCACGGCTCCTCGCGGGCCGGCAGCGCGTCCTGCCACTCGCGGAACCTGCGATTCCATTCGCCCGGGTGCTCGTGGAATATGGGCGAAGGCGGATCCGCCTCGCGCGAGTCGACAGGGCGATCCACGAGAAACAGCGGCGTGTAGCCCAGGGCGGGAATCGACGGGACGCACACCCTGAGGGCGCCGCCCTCCTCCTGCTGGTGCAGGACACGACCGCCGGCCTCGCAAACCGCGATGGCATCCGCACGCATGTCAGCCGGCAGGACGAGGAGCACTGCCTCATCGCGCTCCCAGCCGAGCGGGTTGAAAACCCCCGCGAATCCCCTCACATTCCTCTGGCCGAGAGCCTCGGGCATTCCAACATGCCCTCCGATCCGGGCCAGGCTCTCCGTCGCGATCGCGCGTACGTACTGCGTCGCGTACGAGAGCATCACCTGCCTGTCGTACTCCGATCTCGCGGCGGAGAACCCCCCGTAGTTGTGATCCTGGGTGAACAGGGCGACCTTCCAGGCCTCGGCGATCTCTTCGCCTGCCGGGATCTCCGGGGGAACGATCTCCCGCGCGTACCTGCCGAGGCTGGACCACCAGAGGGCGCGGGTGGTCGGCGGACTGACCGCATGGCCGTACATTCGGGCCCCGACGGCCAGCTTCTCGGCCGCCAGCAGCAGCCGCTCCAGGTTGAGGTTCGCCTGGAAGTTCTCCACCTCGAGGGTGGCGGCGCTTCCCCACCCGAAAGGCCATTCTCCGCTGATCAGGGGCAGACGATTCCTCTCGTCCGCGTCGCGGTGGTAGCGGTCGAGAACCGGCGTCGGCGACGATACCGAGAACTTGATCGAATCGCCGTGGCGCTGCCGCAACGCGTCGACCACGGCGAGAATGCCGGCATCGGCCATTTCCAGATCGCTGTAGCCACCGCGCATCAGGACCGCGGGAACGGGCGGGCGGACCTCCGAGAGCGCCTGGCCGATGCTCTCGACGCTCTTGCGGCCGTAGCCGTAGCCGAAACTGGCGTAGATGATCTCGGATCCGTTCGGCGCCCGCCATCGGAAGACCGAGCATGGCCCGCGGGCCCTCAGGTAGAAGTCGATCCCGCAGCCCGCGCAGATCTGCGGAACCTGGGGCGACAGCCCCGGAAGATCCGAGTGGCACGTGCTCCGCGGCCTGAGGCCGAACGTCGACTGCATCCACCGGATCGCAAGCACGTGATGCCGCAGGATCGACTCGCCCCCGTGCATGTGCTCGACCCGATCGACGTAGGAGGCACCAATCTCGAGCCTGCCGCCCGCGAGCAGCTCCGCCATGTAGGGCTTTTCTTCAGGATGCTGCTCGAGGAAGTGCTCCGCGAACACCGTTGTTTCGATGTAGAAGCGGTAATCCGCGTGCGCCCGGCACAGGTCGAGCGCCGTCTTGATGATCTCGCTTCCGCGGTCGAGGCAGTCGCGTGCCGCTCCCATCCAGAACAGGTCCAGATGCGAGCCCAGGGTGAAATGAACCTCTCGGGGCAGTCCCGCTTGAGCCATTTCGTTTCCATCCGTCTCGTGCCGCATGCGTCCACCGTCCCCCGAGGGATGCGCGACTCCCGGCCACACGCAGCGATGCCGGCTTCGCGCCCGGGATGTGTCGCCCACGGCCAGGGCCGTGCAAGCACCGGCGGAAGAGCCCGCGTCTATCCCTTCATGCCTGTCAGAGAGATCCCCTGGGTGAAGTAGCGCTGGAAGAACACGTACAACGACACCACCGGTATCAGCGCAAGCGTCATCCCGGCGGTGAGCTGGTTCCAGAAGACGTCGTAGAGACTCCGGCTGACCAGCGTCAGCGCAAGCTGCACCGTGCGCATCTGCGGCCGGTTCGTCACGATCAGCGGCCAGAACAGATCGTTCCACCTGTTCAGAAAGTCCAGCACGCACAGCGTCGAGATCGCCGGGGCGCAGAGCGGCACGAAGATCTGCCAGAATATGCGGATCTCCTTGCACCCGTCGATCCGCGCCGACTCGAACAGCTCGCTCGGCACCCCCAGCCCGAACTGCCGGATGAGGAATATCCCGAACGGGCTCGCAATCCCGGGAACGATCAGGGCGAGGTACGTGTCGATCCAGTGGAGCCTGCGCAGAATCAGGAACACCGGTATCAGGGTGACGTGGAACGGCACCATCATCGTCGACAGGATCAGCGCGAAGATCACGCTCTTGGCCGGGAAAGTGTACTTGGCAAACGCGAAGCCGGCCAGCGCGCTGACAAACACAGACGCCAGCGTGCCAAACACGGCGTAGAACCCCGAGTTCAGAATAGCCCGCGGCAGCCCCGTCGTCGTCAGCACCTCCCAGTACGACTGCCAGTACACCGGCTGCGGTATCAGTCTCGGCGGCCACTGCAGCGCGTCCGAGTACGTCTTGAGCGACGTCGAGATCATCCACAGCAGCGGAAAGATCATCGAGACCAGCGTCAGCGCCACCACGACGTGCAGGAAGCCTCTCAGTGCGCCCCGGCCGATGTTCCCAGCCATGGCTATGCCTCCACCTCACGCGTGCCCATCAGCTTGAACTGCAGGTAGGTCAGGCTGATCAGTATCATGAACAGGATCCACGCAATCGCAGACGCGTACCCCATCTCGTACCACTGGAACGCGTTCTGCCACAGGTAGAACACGATCACCCGCGTCGCGTTGGCGGGACCGCCCGCCGTCAGAACGTAGATCGATTCAAACCCCTGGAACGTGTTCAGGAACCCCAAGACAGCCAGGAACAGGAACACGGGCCTCAGCATCGGGAACCGCACGTACCAGAACTCTTTCACCCAGCTCGCACCGTCGATCTTCGCCGCATCCCGGTACTCCAGCGGGATCGACAGCAGCCCGGCAGACCAGATCGTGATGTTGTAGCCCAGACCCCTCCAGATCACCATGATCACCACAGACATCATCGCAGTGCTCGGATCCCCCAGCCACTGCACGTCTTTCAGCCCGACCGCGTGCAGTATGAAGTTGAACAGCCCGAAGCTCGGATGGTACATCCAGGAGAACATCAGCGCCGCGATCGTGATCGACAGAATATGAGGCAGAAAGAAGATCACGCGGGCAAAGCTCTGGAACTTGAACCACCGCTCCGTGATCACCAGCGCATACAGAAGCGAGATCAGCATCCCGGGTATCACAGATCCCACGCTGTAGTACAGCGTGTTCCACAGCGCCTCTCCCACGTGCTTGTCGTTGAACAGCCTCACGTAGTTGTCCAGCCCCACGAACTTCGACAGCGCGGGGTTCAGAATCTTGAACTCCGTCAGCGACAGCTGCGCAGACTGGAAGATCGGCAGAACCCTGAACACCACAAGCAGCACCACAGACGGCGCGATGAATACAAGAGGGGCCGCGTATTGCCGGTACCTGAACGTGAGCCTTCCCGCCTTACCGTTCGTCGACTTCACGACTCGCCCTCCTCTTCCCGCCTGCCGGCAGAAGAGGCTGCGGTCGCAGGGGACCGCAGCCTCAGCTCCGGCGTCGCTCTCTATTGCGGCGTCTTGTCCAGGATTTCTTTCTGCGTGTCAGCAACGAGCTGGTCCATCACCTTCTGCGGATCCAGCTTCTTGGTGACCATGGCCTGCAGGCTGGTGTTCAGCATGTCCCAGAACCACTTGCCCGAGTTGTACCAGGCATACTCGGCCCTGGCGAACTTCATCTGCTCCGCGATCGGCGCCGACACGGCGGTGGGCTTCCACCGCGGGTCCGCGTAGGCCGTCTTCCAGCTCGGCATGCCGCCCAGGTTGTTCCCGCCGTAGTCGGCGTACTCCAGCGAGATGTCCAGGCTGGTCATGAACTTGATCACGTCCCAGGTCGTGTCGGGGAACTTGTTGGTGGATGCGCTGCAGAACCCGTTGACGTCGTACCAGCCCGTGCGGATCTTGCCCTTGGGGACGAGCACTGTCCCATAGTCCAGGTTCTGAACCTTCGCGAACGACTTGATCATCCAGCTCCCGTCGAGGATCATCGCGACCTTCTGGGTGCTGAACGCTTCGCGGTATCCCAGAGCCCCGGGGACTCCCGGAGGCGGCGCCACGCCGTAGGACTGCACGAGGTCCATCAGGTACTTCGCGGCTGCCACGCCCTCGGGCCCGTTGAAGAGCGCCTTCTTCGGGGCGTACGAGTCGTCGAAGTCCTTCCCGTTGTTGCTCCAGAGGTGCGTGACCCAGACGCGCGCGTACTCGTCGCACTGGAACCCGTACTGCTCGATCCTGCCCGAGGCGTCCTTCTTGATCAGCTTCTTGGCGGCCGCCGACAGGTCGTCCCAGGTCCAGTTGTCGGTCGGGAACGGAACGCCCGCCGCCTGGAACATCTTCTTGTTGTAGTAAAGGATCTGGACCCCGTTGTTCCGGCTGTAAGAGTACGTCTTGCCTTTGTACGAGCCTGCCTTCCAGATCTCGTCGAAAACGTCGGCACGCTTGACGCCGTTCTTGCCGTCGATCCATGGGTCAAGCGGCCTCGGCATTCCCTGGACCACCTGCGCCGGCAGGTCCTTGAAGTTGACGTAGTAGTAGTCCGGCGCGGTCCCCCCCGCGAAGCCGGCGGTCAGCTTCTCGCCGTAGCCGGTCGTGACCATCTCGAACTGAATGGTCACGTTCGGGTGGGCCTTCGTGTAGCGCGTGGACCAGTCCTCCATCATCGTCTTCTCTTCGACAAAGGACTGCCACTTCGTGCCGCGCAAAGTGATCTTCTTGCCGGCTTCGGAGCCCCCGTCGGTCGTGCCCGAGGCCCAGATGGACCCGACGCACAGCAGAGCGAGGACCAGGACGCACATCACTGACGCGATCGTGCTTCTCCTCATCTTTCCCATACCTCCTCGTGGTGATATATGTGACGACTGATCGTGACGCTCCTCTTTCAAGCCACCTCCTTCCTGCCGGCGCGACTTCTCACGCTGCCGGTGTGCGGATGAATCCCGATCGCTCAAGGGTGCAACTGGTACGGCAGAGTCCGCAACTGACCGAAGTACTCAGTTTGAGGCGGTACAATTGTACTGAGGCCCACGCCGCGGCCGGCTCGCGCCTCCCGGGGGGCGTCAGGTCGCGGATCTTTCCTGGCGGAAGCGGGGTCTGAAACCCTCTTCGTTTGCGAGCCTGACCGCCTGGAAGCGGTTCTTGACCCCCAGCTTGGCATAGATGGTGGAGACGCTGTTCTTGACGGTCTGTTCGGCTATGGACAGCAGACCGGCGATCTCCCGGTTGCCGTAGCCCGAGCACATCATCTCGAGGATCTCCTTTTCCCTGCCGCTCAGATCCTCGAAGGCGCTGGCCGGGATCGCGTGAGGACGCGCCGCCGGCGAGTGACCGTGCATGCGGTCGCCGATCTTGACCGCAACCTGGGGCGACATCATGACGCTTCCGTTGCTTACCGCGATCGCGGTGGCGATCAGCTCTTCGGGCGGCACGTCCTTGAGGAGGTAGCCGGAGGCGCCGAATCGGAGGGCGTCGCTCACGTACTGGTCATCGTTGAACGTGGTGAGGATCACGACGTGAATCTCCGGCCATCGCGCCTTGATCGCACGGGTGCACTCCACACCGTTCATCTCCGGCATCCTGATATCGAGAAAGACGACGTCCGGTTTGCGGTGCTCGATGATCTGAAGCGCCTCCCTGCCGTCGTAGGCGATCCCTACCACGTCGATCCGGTCCGATTGAGTCTTGAGCACGATGTTCAGGCTCTTTACGAACAGGACCTGGTCATCCACCAGGAGCACTTTGATTCTCTTCACTGCCTTGCTCCTTTGGGAGAGGTATCCAGGCCTCCACACGAAAGCCGCGGTTCAACTGGCTGTAGAAGCTCACGGTTCCGCCCAGCCCGGCGAGGCGGTCCTGCATTCCCTTGAGCCCGAAACCCGGCTCGACGTGGTCGGAGCCCGACCCATCGTCCCGCACGGTGACCTGCACCCCGGAGTTGGACCGGGACAGGAACACCGACACCTCGCTGGCCTTGCCGTGCCGCATCGCATTGGTGATGCTCTCCTGGACGAAACGGAACACGACGGAATCCGCCTCCTCGCCGAAGCTCCAGGGCACGTCGCCCATGTGCAGGTCCACGCGGATGCCCGTGGCCTTCCTGATCGACTGGACCAGGTTGTACACCGCCCGGAGGCCCGCCGGCCGTCGCACCGCGGTGGGCTGGAGCGTCTGCACCGCCTTGCGAACCTCGCCGAGACCGTCCTTGGCCTGCGTGCGCGCCTCCGACAGGACCTCCCGCAGCTCATCGTCCTCCGGGCCGGTGAGGCTCAAGCCTGCCTCCATCATCATGATGAGGTTGGTGAGCGTATACGCCAGCGTGTCGTGGATCTCCTGCGCGACCCGCTTGCGCTCGGATCGCGTGGCCTCCTCCTCCTTGAGCGCCGCGTACTCCTGGAGCCTCGTGTTCGCATCGGCCAGACGCAGCGATGTCTCGTTGAGCCGGTCGTACAGCCCGTGCTCCGCCACGTGCTTGTCCCGGTACGCCCGCAGCAGCCCCATCGCTATGATGACGACGAGCATGTAAAGGCACAGCGAGAGGATGTCGTGGGCCTCCGCGGCGGGCAGCACCTGTCCCCAGGCGTTGACCGAACGCTGCGAGACCACGAACACCGCAACCCCGAGCGGCGCAGCCAGCGCGCTCCAGCGAAGGGTGCCGTGAGCGAACGCCTCGACCACGAGCGCGGCCAGGAGCGTCGTCTCCGCGCCGAGGTACCCCCCGAGCGGCACCCCGACCAGGTACACGAGGGCGAACCGCGCGGCGAGAAACACGTAGACCAGTGCCCTCAGCCGGAGCCAGGGAAGGATCACGGTCAGCACGGCGGCGACGGCCAGAAGAAAGGTGAGCTGCGGGCCCCACTGCGGCGGGATGCGGCCGGTGGGCGCGATGAGGAGAAGCTGGAACCGCGCGCCTATCTGCATCACGAGCGAAAGCGCGGCTGCGAGGAGGCGGAACGTGCGGTCCGACATGTCCTGCATAGCGTCACCCGCATCGGACGAGCTGATCGAGGCTCGGGACGAAACCTCCGACGGTCAGCGCCATCTCCCGTTCGCCGTCCCCGGCCGCCGCAGGTCAGCCGGCCAGCAGGCGCTCGTCCACCTCGACTCCGATCCCGGGCCGGTCCGGGGGGCCGATCATCCCCTCGCGGTCTATCAGAAGCGGCTCTTTCAGGATCGCCTGCTGCGTCTCGACCGTGAGCACGGGAGGGTCGTACGGGTATTCTATCATGGCGCAGTTGCTCACCGTGCAGACGGCGTGCAGCATCGCCGGCATGTTCAGAGGGAAGCTCCCGAGGCCGCAGACATGCGGCACGATCTCCTTGCCGAAGTACTCCGCGAGGATCGCGAGCTTTCTGGTGCCGGAGATGCCCATGTCGCCCAGGATGACATCCGGCTGCAGGATATCGTACGCGCCGGTCGCGAGGTGCTCGCGGAACTCGTAGATGTCGTTCGCGTGCTCGCCCCCCGCAATCGGGATCTCGACGGACCCGGCGAGCTCGGCCAGCCCGGCCACGTCCTTGCGGGGCAGCGGCTCCTCGAGGAAATACACGCCCAGCCTCTGCAGCTCCCTCGCCATCCACAGGGCCGTCTTGTGGCTCCAGTGGTTGTACGCCATGGACTTATGGTTCTGATTGGCGTCCACGACGATGCGGTACCCGTCGCCGACCGCGCGCCGCACGGCCTCGACGACTTTCAGATCGTCCGCCGGGTCCTGCCGGTGGAGCCGCAGCTTGACCGCCCGGAAGCCGGCTTCCCTGATCTGGAGCACCTGGTCCACGTGCTCTTCCGGGCTGAGCAGGCGGCTGGTGGCGGCGTAAGCCATGACCTTGTCGGTGTAGGCGCCGAGGAGCCGGTATACGGGCAGGCGCGCCGCCTTTCCGATGATGTCCCAGAGCGCCACCTCCAGGCCGCCATAGGAGCCGCGGTGAAGCGTCATCTCCTTGCCGGACATCGCCCGGGAAAAGAACCGCTCGACAGCGAACGGATCGAACCCGACCAGGGCATTCATCACCCAGCCGTCGGGCTCGCCCCCGTGAGGCCCCAGCCCCACGATGCCTTCGTCGGTGTGTATGCGGTAGAGCGAGAACTGGTAGCTCCTGGTCGGCCGGCCGTCAGGCGAGAACCAGGCAGGAAGATACTCGATCGGCAGCGCCCGCGGCTTGCTCCGCACCACTTCGACGCGCGTGATCTTCACATCATGCCCCCGGCGGGAAAGCGATAGGAACGCAGTCTAGGGCACGAAGGGAACGCTGTCAAACGAAGGGTGCGCGGCGCGGATGGGACGGCCTTGACGGCTCCCCGCGCATGCGCGAGATTAGCCGCAGATCAGCCGTAGAGAGGCGTGCCATGGTCAAGATCTTCCAGGGGGACTGCCAGAGCGTCGAAAACGACATGAACAGCTGGATCGAGGTCTACCGTCCGAAGATCGTGGAGGTCAAGCAGTCCATCTTCCAGGTCGAACGGGAGCACAGCTTCGTCCTCGTCCTCACCGTCCTCTACGAGGCGAAGTCCGAAACAGACAAGGTCGAGTACAGGATCTACGGCCCGCACCAGGAAAAGCACCCGGAAAAGCAGAAGTAGCCGCGCCTACGCATCAGGCGGCGCGAGCGTTGCCACGATCGTCGCGTCCGGCCGGTCCGGGACGATGACGGCGCCCGACGCGTCGCGCTCCGCCCTGCCGCCGGAGACCGCGGCCACATCGGCGATGCCGCGGAGGAGCGCGCGCCAGGGCCGCCGCGCCCCGTCGCATCGCAGCACGACCTCCCGGCCGCTGCGCTTCGCGGCGGCGACGCACGCCACGCCGCCCTCGCGATCGGCGACCTCAGCCGAAGCCTCCGCCCCATCGGCGAGCGCGAACAGGTGGAAGGTCACGCCGTCGGCGAAGTCGTAGTCGGGCCGGTCGTCGACCGCGCCGACCGGGATCAGCGAGCCGGGCCGGGCCATCAGCGGCAGGCTGAGCGGACCGTGGGTCTCGCGCAGCCAGCGGCCGCCTTCAATTTCGACTCCGCTCAGAAAGCTCGTCCAGCGCCCGTCGGGCAGGTAGTACTCGACGTTGCCCGTCTCGCTGAACACCGGCGCGACGAGGAGCGCGTCGCCCAGCATGTACTGGCGGTCGAGCGCCTCGCACGCGCGGTCATCGGGGAACTCCAGCATCATCGCTCGCGCGAGCGGCGTGCCGTGCGTCACGGCCCGGCGCGCCTGCGCGTAGAGGTAGGGCATGAGCCGGCACTTGAGACGGGTGAAGGCTCTCAGCACCGCGACGGAGGGCTCGCCGTAGAGCCAGGGCACGCGGTAGGAGCTCGAGCCGTGGAGGCGGCTGTGCGAGGACAGGAGGCCGAAAGCGACCCAGCGGTTGTACAGGTCCGGGGACGCGTTGCTCTCGAAGCCGCCGATGTCGTGGCTCCAGAAGCCGAAGCCCGAGAGCCCCAGCGAGAGGCCGCCGCGGAGCGACTCGGCCATCGACTCCCAGGTCGCCGTCGAGTCGCCGCCCCAGTGCACGGGGAACGCTTGAGACCCCGCCGTCGCCGAGCGCGCGAACACGACGGCATCGCCTGCGCCCCGTTTGGCGGCGAGCGCCTCGTACACCGTGCGGTTGTAGAGGTAGCTGTAGTAGTTGTGCATGGCGATCGGGTCGGAGCCGTCGGCGTAGACGACGTCGGCAGGGATGCGCTCGCCGAAGTCGGTCTTGAAGCAGTCGACGCCCGTGTCGAGCAGCGCGCGCAGGCGGTTCGCGAACCACTCGCGTGCGCCTGTGCTCGTGAAGTCCACGATGCCCATGCCCGGCTGCCACATGTCCCACTGCCAGACGCTGCCGTCGGGACGGCGGAGGAGCCAGCCGCTGCGCGCGGCCTCGGCGAACAGCGGCGACTTCTGCGCGATGTAGGGGTTGATCCACACGCAGATGCGCAGCCCTTTCGCCTTGAGACGCGCGAGCATCGCCGCCGGGTCCGGGAAGACGCGGCGGTCCCACTCGAAGTCGCACCACTGGAGCTCCTTCATCCAGAAACAATCGAAGTGGAAGACGCTCAAGGGGATCCCGCGCTCGGCCATCCCGTCGACGAAGCGGGTGACCGTGGCTTCGTCGTAATCCGTCGTGAACGAGGTGGTCAGCCAGAGGCCGAAGGACCACGCGGGGGGCAGCGAGGGGCGGCCGGTGAGGGCGGTGTACTTCTCGAGGACCTCCTTGGGCGTCGGCCCGTAGATCACCAGGTATTCGAGCGACTCGCCGGGGACGCTGAAGCCGACACGGCTGACCTTTTCGCTGCCGACCTCGAAGGAGACGCGGCCCGCGTTGCGCACGAAGACGCCGTAGCCGCGACTGCTCAGGTAGAACGGGACGTTCTTGTACGCCTGCTCCGAAGCGGTGCCGCCGTCCTCGTTCCAGATGTCGACGACCTGGCCGTTCTTCACGAAGGGCGTGAATCGCTCGCCGAGCCCGTAGATCGCCTCGCCGACTCCGAGAGCAAGCTCCTCGACGCAATACGGGCCCCCGCCCGGCGTCTCGATCCAGGCCAGGTTGCGCTGGCCGCTGCCGGTGAGGACGCGGCCGTCGCCTGCGAAGTCCAGCCTCCAGGCGCCTGAGGTCGCGACGCGGGCCTCGAGCCTGCCGCTGCGCAGCACGGCGGCGGCGGCGGCGTGAGTCACCGTCGCGCCGGGCCCGGCGTCGGGAGCGGAGAGCTCGAACGTCGGGCGCGGCTCGGGCGTCCCCTCCCAGTGGCTCATGCGGACGCTGATCACGTCGCGCATCGGCGAGGAGAGCCGCACCGTCAGCAGCGGCCCGCCCAGCGTCGCGGTCCTGCCCGCGAGCGGCCGGGTGGCGGCCCACACGGTGAGCGAGCGGCCGTCGTCGGCCGTGTCGGCGACGTCGGTGGCGTAGTGCGGCACGACGCCCTTGCGCATCAGCCAGAACCCGTCGGTGAACTTCATGACGTCCCCCTTTGGCCCGGCGTCACGCGGGTTCGAGCCCGCGCCGCGGCGCCGCGAGCCAGATCGAAGCGGTGGCCACGAGCGCGGCGGCGATGCAGAACAGGATCGCCGCGTCGTAGCTTCCGGTGGCATCGTGGATCGCCCCCGCGAGAACGGGCGAAGCGAGCTGCCCTATCCCCAGCGCGGTGCTCAGCACGCCGTAGACGAGGCCGAAGCCGGGGCCGCGGAAGATGTCCGTAACCGTCGCCGCGTCCATGGACGGCCGGGTGCCGAAGCCGAACCCGAACAGGACCGCGTACGCGATCGCGTGCGCGTCGACGCCGCCGGCGCCCGCCGCGCGCCCCGGCAGCGCGAGGAGCGCTGCGCACCCCGCGATGATGCCGACCGTGCCGAGGGTGTAGGCCCGCTCGCGGCCCGCACGGTCCGAAAGCGCGCCCGCCGCGATCATCCCGATCAGAGCCGAAAGCCCGAAGAGGGCTACGGTCCACGCGGCCTGCATCTCGCCCATGCCGCGGTCGCGCATGAGCGCGGCCTGGTGGATGATGAGCGGCGTCGTGGACAGCGGCCCCAGGATGTACTGAGCGTATGTGAACCAGAAGCGCGGCCTGCGGACGACGGCCGCGAGGCGGCGCGGCGCACCGGTCGCCGCCGGCCCCGGCAGGGGCGCGTCCGAGCGCGGCCGCGCCGTGGGGGGGCGCGACCTCTGCAGAAGCAGGAGCAGCGGCGCGAGGGCGAGAAGCGCGGCGGCCAGCACGACGTAGCCCTCGCGCCAGCGGCCGCCGCGGATCACCCTGGCCAGCAGGGGCATGAAGACGAACACTCCCCCGCCGAAGCCGCTGCTCATGATGCCGATGGCGGTGCCGCGGCCCCGCTCGAACCAGCGCGCCAGGATCAGGTTGTTCGGAAGCGTTCCGAGAAAACTGCAGCCGAGGGCCGCGACTACGCCGTAAAACGCGTAGAGCTGCCAGAGCTGCGCGATCCGGCTGCAGAGCACGAGCCCTGCGGCCGCCACGAGCGCGCCCGCGGGCATGAGGAACCTGAGGTCCACGCGGTCCGCAAGCAGCCCCACGAGGAGGGCGCCGAGCGAGCCCATGGCGCCTGCGAGAGCCGGGGCGACGGAGAGCACTGCGCGGCTCCAGCCGAACTCGTCCAGGATCGCGGGAAAGAGGATGATGATCGACTGCGTGACGCCCGTGCTGACCGCTACGGAGAGAAAGCAGAGCCCCACGACCACCCGGGCGTGGCTCGGCGCAACCCCGCCGCGGCTCATCGCGCGGAGCGGCCGCGCGGCGGCGCGAGGGTCCGCTCGCGGTCGAAGAGCTCGGCCGCGTTGCCGTTCATCAGGCGCGCGAGCAGGGCCGGGGTCTCGCGCTCGGCGAGCCAGCCCTGCTCCTCGAGACGCGCGAGCGCGCGGGCGAGCCCCATCCGCGCCACGCGCGCGTGCCCCGGCACCAGCTCGACCGGCATGTAGTCGCCGCCAAAGGTGAGCAGCTTGGAGGCAGGGGCGGCCATGAGGAACTCCTCGAGAAAACGCGTCGCCGCGGCGGGGTCGATGATCCACGCCCAGCACATGTCGACCCAGGCGTTCGGAAAGTGCTTGGCGAGCGCGATCGCCTCGTCCTGGTAGGGCCACGTGATGTGCATGACGACGAAACGGAGGTCCGGGTAGCGGAGGAGCAGCTCGGAAACGTCGCCGGCGTTCGCCCGCACCCTGTGCAGCGGCATCCTGGCCGTGCCCGCGTAAGTGCCGGTGTGCAGCTTGATCGGCAGGCGATGTTCGCCCGCCTTGCGGAGGCAGTAATTGAAGAGATGGTCCTGGAGGGCCTTGAGCTCATCGGCGGCAAGGGAGGCCCGGTCGACGGCGAAGCGCGCGAACAGGGGCGCCGCATCGTCGGAGCTCACGTCGTCGTAGTCGAGGCGGCGGTGGTACGCGGCCTGGCTCTTGACCGCGATCGCGCGGGGGCCGTAGGTGGCGAACGCCCAGTCGATGACGGCGTGCCAGTCGGCGAGCGATCGCGCCTGGCCCCCCGGGCCCCCGGCGCGCCGCGCGGCCTCGAGCGAGGCGAGGTCGGTCGAGAGGCTCACCAGGCTCAGGTCCTGGGCGAGCAGGTCCGGGTGGGCGGTCTCCATGAAGAGCGGGTCCTCGAGGCTGTTGACCTGGCAGTAGGAGACCTTCGCGGCTTCCAGCAGGACGCGCCTGTAGTAGCCGGGACGGATCAGCGCGGCGACCGCGGCGGACACGCGCTCCACGTTGCTCTCTTCGAGGTCGTCCTCGCCGTAGAGGATGCGCAGCGACTCGCGGATGTTCCGCATGTAGCCGGTCAGCCGCGTGCGCTCGTACCACGGGGCGACCAGCCGCCACTTGTCGCGGGGGTCGACGCCGGGGGAGAAGAAGCGGGCGTAGTCCGCCTGGGGCATGCCCGCGCTGAGCAGGTCGCTGTCGGCGTAGTGGCTGAAGAGGACGGCAAAGTCCTTGAGCGCCCGCGCGGGCTGCGCCGCGCCCTCGGGGCCGGCCAGACGCGTCCTCTCCTCGAGCAGGTGCTCGTGGGTGTCGACGAACGGTATCTCCTCGGCGAGCGCGAGGATCTCCTCGAAGCGGTTCATGCTCGAAGAGGATAGCGGAACGGGGCGCGGGGCGCCAGATGCGGGGCGCGGGGCGCCCGCGTCCTACACCCCCTGCATCAGGGCCTGTCCGAGGATCTCCTCGGCGACCGCCATCGTCTTGACGCAGTCGCTGAAGGGCGACGAGGTCATCTCCCTGCCCGCCTTGAGCGAGTCGATGAACTCGCGGTTCTTGGCCGCGAACCCGCCGTACACGTGGAGCTGATCGCTCCCCGCGACTTCCTTTGTGTCGTAGACCACGCCCTTCGTGTCGCCGTCGGCGTAGAGGATCGCCTTGCCCTCGACCTCCGCGTCGACGCCGATGCGCGGCGCGTGCATCTCGACCCGGAAGACGCGCCTCCCGCTCACGAAGGAGAGCAGCACGAACCCCGTGGAACCGTTGTCGAAGTGCAGAGTCGCCGAGATCCAGTTGATGTCGGGAGTGCCGACTCGCTTGCAGGTCGATTCGACCTCCACGACCTCTCCGCCGCACATCCAGCGCACCGTGTCGATCGCGTGCGTGCCGTCGTCCATCATCCGGTCGCGGGCGCCGTAGTACGGGACGGGATCGCACTTGTAGAACTGGCAGATCGCGTGGGTGATCGGGCCGCGCTTGAGGCACTCCTCGCGCATCCTGACCAGCAGCGGGCAGGAGCGCCTCTGGTGGCTCACCTGCGTGATGACCTTCTTGTCTTCGGCCAGGCGCGCGAGCATCTCGGCGTGGTGCATCGTGATTCCCATCGGCTTCTCGATGTACAGGTCGAGCCCCTGCTGCAGGCACCACACCCAGATGTCGTACATGATGTGCGGCTGCCCGATGACGTAGACGCCGTCCGGCGCGGCCTTCTCGATCATCTTGCGGTAGTCGGTGGGAGAACGCAGCTCGTGCCGCGCCTCGCGCGGGATCTTGAACTGGTCGCATACCGCGTTCAGCCGCTCCGGCGCGAGCTCGCCCACTCCCGCGATCTCGACGTCGTCGAACGACGCGAGTGACGGGTAGTGCACCCGGCTTGCCATGTTGCCGGCGCCGATGATGCAGACCTTCACCTTATTCTTGGCCACGCCCTTCCCTCCTGTTGCGGCAGCCCTCTCTCCCGAGAGCGAAGGGATTGTAGAGCGGGTCCCGCCGGCGCGCAAGCGGAGAATGGGCAAGACCCGCATCCTCGCGATGCCGCGCGCGTTCGAGGACAACGGTTGGCCGTCGGCCTACGCGCGCGCCGCGGACCGTTTCTCGCACGCAGCCCTGACGGCGGGCGAGGCATGCTTGCGGATGAAATCCATGACGCCGGGAAAGGACAGCGCCGGGCGCGTCACCGCCTCGTCCATTTGTTCGACGATGGCCGGCAGCTCCAGGTGGGTGAGCCGGGAGACCTCGCCCAGCACCTCGCGCGAGCGCTGCTGGGACGCCCTGCGGTGCTCGGGATACCCGCAGCCGCGCTCCACGCTGAAGAAGCGGTCGAAGAGGAACTTGAGGTTCACGTCGCCCGCCCACCCGAAGTCCTTGTTCAGGACGAGCGAGACGCAGTTGCCGCCGTTGATCTGGGCGAACAGCCACGCGTCGAGGGGGCTCGCGATCAACCCGCAGCAGACGCCGGGGTACTGGAGTACGGAATTGAGGAAGCCCTGGCCGGTGCCGCAGCCGCCTACCACCAGGTCGGCGCACCCGGAGCCGAGGAGCGCCGCGGCGATGAAGCCGGTGTGGATGTAGGTCAGCTCGGGCTCGCCTTCGACGCCCCGCATGCCCAGGTTGAAGACCTCGTGGCCGCGGCCTTCGAGGGCGGCGACGACGAACTTGTTTTTCTCCTTCGTGCTCACTTCCGTGACAACGGCGATCATCATGTCGAAACTCCTTTCTCGATTCAGGCTTTGCCGCCGGCGCGGACCGCTACCCCCGCAGCCACCTGGCGACTTCGTCGGGCGTCGGGTCGACCAGGTCCAGGGCGACCCCCGGCATGTACCTGGCCGCTTCGAAGAGCACGGCCGTGACGTCCGCGTGGACGCCCACGCAGTGGTGGATGTAGGGCCCGAAGATGAGGCGGTGCTCCAGCTCGGGCCAGTCCTTGAACTCCACCCAGGCATAGGTGCCGTTGGTCTCGGGGCCCGGGACGACCCTGCCCCTCGTTACGAGCAGGCGGTAGTCGCCGGTCGTGCCGTCGAAGCGCGTGATCGTCAGGTCGCCGCCCCGGATCTGCCAGCTGGCCGCCCCGGGAAGGCCGGACCCGTAGTGGTCGGTAACGGCCGACCGCGTCCCCTCCTTCTTGAGCGAAAGCGGGAAGACTCCGCAGTGCCACAGGAGCTCCGCGTTGTCGTTTTCCGGATGGCGAACGGTCATGTCGGCCAGGAACACCGGCGACGAAGCGCCCGCGGCGGTCTGGGTGATCACCGCGGTGATGCAGCCGTGCAGGTCCGTCTCGCAGATGGCCGGAAAGCCGTCGTCGGTGAGCTCCGAGAGCACAAAGCAGGGCATGATGCCGGTCAGCTGCCGGATCCCTCCCCCGCAGAAGACCGCGGCCGTGTCGAGGTCCTCGGCGCTCGCCCACTCGTGCAAAGCGAGCTTCATCGCTGCGACGCGGCCGAGAGCCTCTTCGCCGATTCCGACGACGTCGACTTTCGCCCGGATGGAGGCGGCCTCGGCCGCCACTTCGGCCTTGCGCGATCCCATCACGGCGTCCATCATCTGGCGCACGTCCTGGATGGTGATGGGAACGACCTCGACCCCGAAGCGCTCGAGGAGCTCGGTTTCGTTGGCTTTGACCGACCAGAACGACGCCGGGCGGACGCCGACCTGGCCGATGCGCATGCCCCTGAATCTCCTGACGACGGCCGCCGCCGCCATGAAGTTCCGGAAGCCGCGCTCGAAGACCGGGTCGGAGACCCGGCTGTTGGTTATGTAGGAAAAGGTCACGCCGAAGGTCTTGAGCACGCGCGAGGTGGCGAACAGCCCGCACTGGCTGTCGCGCGTGCGATTGGCGCCGGCTTGCGGCGCCTCGTCGCGCGGTCCCCACAGCAGGACGGGGACCCCGAGCTTCTTCGCGACCTTGGCCACGGCGTCCTCGGTGCCGAAGTTGCAGTGCGGTGCGAACAGCGCACCCACACCCGACGAGCGGAAGCGCTCGGCCACCTTGTCCGCGTCCGCGC
The DNA here is from genome assembly GCA_963734495.1 of uncultured Spirochaetota bacterium. GTDB lineage: Bacteria > Spirochaetota > Spirochaetia > SZUA-6 > CAVTHK01 > CAVTHK01. The sequence goes on along the minus strand of CAVTHK010000011.1, from coordinate 653,743 downwards.
CGTTGAAGATGAGGCCTTCGTCGTTCAGGAAGTCGAGATTGACGTAGTCGACCCGGTTCGCTTTGAGGTACGCCTCGACCTTGTTCTTTTCCGCGATGGCGAAATCGCGGTTGAAGAGGTTGGGCCGGTTGAGGCTCCTGCGCGTGGGCAGCAAGCCGAGGCGAACGCCGCTTCTTTCCCTGTAGCGCTCGAACACCGCTGTCCTCCTGGGGCTCTTCACGAATAGCCGACTCGGCGCATGTGCTCCGCGACCTGCTCGAAGCTCCTCACGGCGCCGTTCGAGCCGACCTCCTGGATGCTCACCGCCGCCGTCGCGTTGGCGAACCTGGCCGCCGCCTCGGGCGTCCAGCCGCGGTTCAGGCCGGTGAGAAACCCGGCCACGAAATTGTCGCCCGCGCCGGTGGTGTCCACGCGCGTCGCCGGGCAGGGGGGAACCAGGCCGCGCCTGCCGCCCGCGGCCAGGTAGCAGCCCTCCGCTCCGAGCTTGACCACGACGCCGCCGCACCCGGCGGCCATCAGCGCGTCGCACTGGCGCGAAGGCTCTCTCTCCCCGGTCAGGTAGAGGGCTTCCTCGTGGTTCGGCATGAAGAAATCCACAAAGGGGAACACCTGCCTGATTCCGCCCATGCCGAGGCGATAGGCATCGAACTTCACGTCCGCGCCGGTCGTCGCCCCGGCGCTCCTGGCCCGCTCGAGAAGCGTCCTGACGCCGTCGCCGTCGAGCCTCTTGAGCGCGAAAAGGCTCCCGACGTTGACGATCTTCGCGCGGTCGAGGACGGAGAGGTCCACGTCCTCCAGGCACAGCGTCTCGAACGCCCCTCGGTGAGCGCATATCCTGCGGTCGCCGTTCCCGTCGATCAGCAGGGCAGCCGCCGCCGTGCGCTCGCGGCGCGAGACCGCGACGTGGTCAACGTTCACGCCTGCCTCTCGCGCGCTCTCCAGCAGGAGACGCCCGAACAGGTCGTCCCCGACCTTGCTGATCAGCCCGACCCGGTTCCCCAGCCGGGCCGCCGTCGAAGCCTCGTTCAGCGCGTCGCCGCCCGTGCGCACGTCGATCGGTTCGACGAGCGTGACGTCCGCGGTGAAGACCTCGCGGCCGACCGGCTTGACCGAGATGCTCATGTTCGCGATGCCGATGCACAGTATGTCGAATTCCTTCTCCGCGGCGCCGCAACGCATGATCGCTACTTGATCGCGCCGCCGGTGAGGCCGCGGACGAAACCCTTCTGGTTGACCATCGCGACGAGCAGCACCGGGAGAATCACCATCAGCGACGTGGCGGCCAGCGGACCCCACTCGATCCCGTCCGAGGACATGAAGCCCTGGATCATGATCGGCACCGTCTTCGTGCCCCGGCCGGTCACGACCAGCGCGAACAGGAACTCGTTCCACGAGTAGATAAAGGAGAAGATCGTGCAGGTCACGATCCCGGGCACCGACACGGGGGCGGCGATCCGCAGGAGGATCTGGATGCGGTTGCAGCCGTCGATCATGGCCGATTGCTCGATCTCCTCGGGGATCGTCTGGAAGTAGCTGGACATCATCCAGGTGACAAAGGGCAGCGTGATGACCATGTACGTGATGATGATCCCGGTGTATGTGCCGCTCAGGCCGAGCATCCGCAGCATGTTGTAGAAAGGAAGCAGGAAGATCATGGGCGGCGCCATGCGGGTGAGGATGATCCAGAGCCCCATGTACCTGGTGAACCGGAAGTCGCTGCGCGCCATCGCGTAGCCGGCGCTGACCCCCAGCACGAGCGAGAGGGCGGTGGTGAACACCGACACGATGCAGCTGTTGACGTAGGCGTGAAGAAAGAGCTTTCCCGCGGCGAACACGCCCAGGAAGTTGTCGAACGTCGGAACGAAGATGAACCTGGGCGGCATCGCCCAGGCCAGCACCTGCGGCTTGAAGGCGATCTCGGCGAACCACAGCAGCGGCGCCAGCGCGACAAAGACGACCAGCCAGGTGAGCGCGCCCGAGCGACACGACCACGAGCGCACCCTTCGCCCTGCGGCCCCTCCCGCCCCGCGTGCCCGTTCATGCGCGCGCGCCTTGCCGCACCCGGTTGATCGTGAACACGCTGAGGGCGGCGATTATGAAGAAGAGAAACATCGCGAGAGCCGAAGCATAGCCGGTGTCGAGGTAGCTGAAGGCGTTGTTGTAGGCGTAGAGGTTGAGGGTCTCGGTCGAGTTGCCCGGACCGCCGGCGGTCATGATGTACGATCGAGTCGAAGCGCTTGAAGGCGTCGATCAGCCTGAACATGATCGCCACCCAGATGACCGGCGTCAGCAGCGGAAGCGTGATGTACACGAATGACGTCCAGGACGATGCGCCGTCCACCGTGGCGGCCTCGAACGGCTCCTTGGAAAGCGAGGAGATGCCGGCGATGATGATGATGGTGACAAAGGGCGTCGAGAGCCAGACGTCGGCGGCGATGATGGTCGCCATGGCGAGGCCCGGCTTGCCGAGCCAGTCCGGGCCGGGGATGCGCAGCAGCGAGAGAAGATAGTTGACGATCCCGAAATCGGGGTTGACCATGAATCGCCAGATGACGCCGATCACGACGGGCGTCGCCATCATCGGCACCATGAGCAGCGACCGGGCCAGCCTGAGGCCCCGGGCGGGGCGCGAGAACAGCAGCGCGAGCAAACGCCCGATCACCACCTGCAGGCTGACCGTGCCGAACACCTGGATCACGGTGTTGCGCATGATGATCCAGAAATTCCGGTCATCGGTGAGCATCTTGACGTAGTTGCCGAGCCCGACGAATCGCTCCGAGCCCGGCATGGCGAGGTTCAGCTTCCATGTGCTCAGCAGCAGGCTGTAGGCGAACGGCACGACCGTGAGCAGGAAGATCACCAGGAACGGCGGCCCGATCAGCAGCAGGAAATACTTGCGATCCTGCGAGAAGTGGGCGCTCCTCATGCGGGGGACCCCTCGCGGGTCGGCGGCAGGCGCGGTCTCGACAGCCTGACGAGGGGAGCGCGGACCCGCGCTCCCCGTGCGAGTGACCATATCTGATGCGTGCGTTCGAGCCGTTATTTCTTCTCGCTCAGCAACTTGACCACGGCGGCGTTCGCTTCTTCCATGGCTTCCCTGGGCTTCGCCTGCCCGGACAGGCTCTTGGAGAGCGCGATCGCGAGGAACTCCCTGATCTGGCCGCCTTGCGCGATCAGCGGAGTGTACTCGACGTAGCCGTGCGCAAAGGCCTCCTTGGAGGCGGCCGCCCATTCCGGGTTGTACTTGCTGCCGAATACCTTGGAATCGATCACCGACTGCCGGGTCACGTCGACGAGGTCCTTTTCCTCGACCTGCTTGGTCTGCGCGTCCTTGCCGGTCATCGTCTGGATCGCGACCCAGGCCGCCTTGGTGTTCTTGCCCGAGCTCGGAAGGAGCCATGCGCCGATGTTCCCGACGGTGTATTCATCGCCGGTGCCCTTGATGCACGCGTAGCCCAGCGTCTCGCCGATCTTCGACTTGGACGGATCGACGAAGATCGGGTAGTCCTTGGTCGTCGCGATGACCATGGCCACCTTGCCCTGCTGCATGGAGAGGTACAGCTCGTTCCATCCGAAGTTCGAGATGCCCTTGGGAGCGTAGTTGGTCAGCATGTCGGTCCACATCTCAGTCGCCTTGATGGCTTCGGGGCGGGCCAGAACGGCGTACTTTTCCTGGCCCGGAGGGACCCAGCTGCCGCCCAGGGACAGCCAGAGCATGATCCAGCCGTAGCCGTTCACGTTGCCTTCGCGCGTGCCCAGCATCGCAATGCCCGCGTAGCCTTTGTCGGGCTGGTGGAGCTTCTTGGCGTATTCGTAGACCTCCGCCATGGTCTTCGGCGGGGCCGTGTACCCGCGTCGGCCAGCATCTTCTTGTTGTAGTAGAGGATGTTGGATTCCGTCCCGAAGGGGATCCCCATGATCTTGCCGTTGTACATGACGTTCTGGGCGATCTTGGGAACAAAGTCGCCGTAGTTGTAGTCCGCTCCGGTGAGTGCGGCGTCCTTGAGATAGTCGTCCAGCGGGAGGATCCAGCCCGACGGGAAGAGCACCGGGTACATCTTGTTGTTGGCGTAGATGACGTCGTACTCGCCCGTCTTCGACGACAGCACGACCTGGAGCTTGGTCATGTAGGCGTTTTCCGGAATGTAATCCATGCTTACCTTGATGCCGGTCTTCTGCTCGACCCAGGGGAGCAGGTTGTCCATCTTCTTGTAGTTGGTCGTGTCGAGGCAGGAAAAGACGACGTTCGCTCCCGCGTACGCCTTTTTCGCCTCGGCTTTCGCCGCCGGTTCCTGCCGGCCGGCGCCGAACACGCCCGCGGAAACCACGAGCAGCAGGACGACGAGGACTCTGTTCTTCATTTCTCGATCTCCTTTTGCGCTACCGCAGTCCAAGGTTCCAGGAGCAGCGTACAAGGGAATTCCCGCGTTGTCAAAAAAAAGAAGAAGGACGCACGCCTCCTTTGCCGCATCTCGCGGATGGGGTATTCTTCGCCGTGGCCTCGCGTTCGCCTGCACTGCTCAGCCGCCTGCTGGCCATCGCCCTTCCCATGGTCGTCTCCCAAGCCATGGAAACAGTCAACATGTTCGTCGGCCGGCTCTTCCTCTCGAGGCTCGGCGAAGCTCACCTCGCGGCAGCCATGAGCGGCGGCCTGACCGCTTTCACGCTGAGCGGCATCTTCGCGGGGACCGTGGGCTACACAAACGCCGTGGTCGCCCAGCTCTTCGGGGCGGGGGGACGCGACAGGTGCGCCCGGGCGGCCGTCCAGGGCCTGATCCTGGCCGTCGCGAGCTACCCGATCATCCTCGCGATCTCGCCGCTCGCCCGGCACCTGTTCGCGGCCGCGGGACAGACGCCGCTGCAGGTGGCCCTGGGCTACGAGTACTACCGCATCCTGGTCTACGGCTCCCTCTTCAGCGTGCTGCGTTCAGCCATCACGGGCTTCTTTATCGGCGTGGGCCGCACCCGCGTCGTGATGGTCGCCAACCTGGCGGGCATGGCGATCAACGTCCCGGCCGAGTACCTCCTGATCTTCGGAAAGCTGGGGCTCCCCGCACTCGGGCTCACGGGCGCCGCCCTCGGTGCCGTGCTCGGAAGCTTCGTCGCCTTCGTCGTGCTGCTGGTCCAGTTCCTGCGCCCCGGCTGCAGGCGGGAGTTCGCCACGCACCGGGCCTTCGCTTTCGAGGGGAACACCATCGGGATCCTGCTCCGCTTCGGGATTCCGGCCGGGATCGAGACGTTCCTGAACACGTTCGCCTTCAACCTGTTCATCCAGTTCATGCATTCCTACGGCCCGAGCGTCGCAGCCTCGGTGACGATTGCGTTCAACTGGGACATCGTGGCCTTTATCCCCATGCTGGGGATGAGCTTTGCCGTCACGTCGCTGGTCGGGCAGTTTGTCGGGGCGAGGGAGCCGGAGATGGTGCAGCGCGCGACCGCTCTCGCGCTCCGCGTCGCGTGGCTCTACGCGGGGACGGTCGCCGTGCTCTTCGTGGCCGCGACGCCGGCCCTCGTCAACGTGTTCTCTTCGGGCTTCGGCGCCGGCGCGACGGAAACGGCCCTTCTCGCCAAGACGCTCGTGCGGCTCGCCGCCATCTACATCCTGGCCGATGCGGCGCACCTGGTCTTTGCCGGGGCCCTGCGCGGGGCGGGAGACACCCGCTGGGTCATGGCGATCTCGGTGGGGCTGCACTGGGCCTTTGCCACCGCGGCAGTCATCCTTGTCCGCGTGGCCAGAGCGGCGCCGACGACCGTCTTTAGCGTGTTCGTCGTGTTCGTGGTGCTTGTGGGCGTCGGCATGTTCGCCCGCTTCCGCAGCGGCGCGTGGCGGCGCATCCGGCTCGTGGAAGCGGACGTGGCCGCGGCGCCGGGCGCCCGCTGAATCGCGCGCGCCCCGGCCGGCCTGTAGCTGCCTACTTCCTGTCCGGCATCGAGATCATGCCGTCCCAGCTGTTGAGCACCTTCGCCTCGCGCGCCTCGGCTTCGGAGAACCAGTGGGCCGTCACGCTCTTCTGCTCGGTGAAGAAGCGGATGCCGTCGGTGCCCATCATGTGCAGGTCGCCGAAGAACGAGCTCTTGTGCCCGGTGAAGCCGAAGACGCTCAGCGGCACGGGGATGCCGACGTTGACGCCGACCATGCCGCCGTGGCTGCGCTTCGAGAACTCGCGCGCCCAGTAGCCGCTCTGCGTGTAGATCGCCGAGCCGTTGGCGAACTCGTTCTCGTTCATGATCGCGAGGCCCTCTTCGAAGTCCTTGACCCGCTTGATCGACAGGACGGGCCCGAAGATCTCGCGGTCGCCCACGCTCATGCCCGGCTTCACGTGGTCGAAGAGGCAGGGGCCCATGTAGAAGCCGTCCTCGTGTCCCTTGACCGTGACGTTGCGCCCGTCGAGAACCAGCTTCGCACCCTCTTCGATCCCTTTCTGCACCCACGCGCGCACGCTCTCGCGGTGCTCCGCGTTGACGAGGGGGCCGAGCTGGCTCGTCTTGTCGTAGGCGGGGCCGATCTTGAGCCCCTTCATCATCCTGGCCAGCGCGTCGACGAGCTGAGTCCGCGACCGCCTCCTCGACGCAGACCGCGGGCAGAGCCATGCAGCGCTCGCCCGCGCAGCCGCAGGAGGAGTTCACGATGCCGCGCGCCGTGCGCTCGAGGGCGGCGTCGCGCAGCACGAGGGCGTGGTTCTTGGCCTCGGTGAGGCACTGCACGCGCTTTCCGTTGGCCGACGCGGTGGCGTAGATGTGGCGGCCGACCGACGTGGAGCCGACAAAGGAGATGCCCTTGACGTCGGGGTGGCGCAGAAGGATCTCCGCCTCGTTGCGCGAGCATGTCACGACGTTGAGCACGCCCTTGGGGAGCCCCGCCTCCTGCCACAGCTCCGCGATACGCAGCGAGCTCTGCGGCACGAAGCTCGCGGCCTTGAGCACCAGCGTGTTGCCCGTGGCGATGGCGAGCGGCGCCATCCAGCCCATGGGGATCATGGCGGGAAAGTTCCACGGGGCGATCGCCGCGAACACCCCCACCGGCTCCATGTACTGCACGGTGTCGTAGCCGGAGGTGACGTTCATGAGGGCAGGGCCCTCGAGCAGGTGCGGGATGCCGCAGGCGAACTCGGTGACCTCGATCGCCTTGGCCACGTCGCCCATGGCCTCGTCCCAGACCTTGCCGTTCTCCTTGGCGCACAGCAGGGTCAGCTCGTCGAGGTGCTTGTCGAGCAGCGCCTTGAGGCGGAACAGGACCTGCACGCGCTTGTTCGGAGGCGTGTCCGCCCAGGCAGGGAACGCCGCCTTGGCTGCCGCCACAGCCTCCTCGACCTCGGCGGGCGTGCACTGCGGGGCCAGCGCGATCACCTCGCCCGTCGAAGGATCGTAACAATTCATGTACTTCGCTGAGCGCGATTCCTTGAACTCGCCGCCGGCAAAGTACCTGAGCTTCTTGGTGTCGGTGTGCACGGAAGCCTCCTCGCCGGAGCTTCGCCTCTCCGGCAATGAAAGGGTCGCTCGAAAGGGCGGCCATCGTCAACCGCCTGCGACGGCCGGGGACGGCGGGCGGGGCGGCCGCCTCGCCTCGCGCGCAGCGTCCGCCGCGGGCGAACCCGCCGCTAGAGAAGGCCCTCGCCCCCCTCGCCGGGCACGCCGGGGCACGCCGGGTCGCCGCCCGCCTTGACAAACCACCCGCCGGGAGTAGAGTGTCTGCGGCGCCCCCAAGCACCGGTTCTTCTACGTGGTCGCGTGATGGATAGCAGGCTTACGTTCGCCGCCTCGGACAAAGCCCCCGATCACGGCCCGCACCAGGGGCTCGGGTTGCGGGTGCGACGCGCCCTGAAGAACCGCTGGCTCTACCTGATGGTGCTGCCGGGGATGGCCTATTTCGCGATCTTCAAGTACCTCCCCATGTGGGGGGTGATGATCGCCTTCAAGGACTACTCCCCGTTTGCCGGCTTCCTGGGGAGCAAGTGGGTGGGCCTCGCGCACTTCGTCCGCTTCCTCCACGCCCCGGCCTTCCTCACGGTCTTCCGTAACACCCTCATCCTGGCGGTGTACAATCTCCTGTTCTTCTTTCCGCTCCCCATCATCATCTCGCTCATGCTCAACGAGCTGCGCAGCGACGTCTACAAGCGCCTCATACAGACGCTCATCTACATCCCCCACTTCATCTCGTGGGTCGTCGTCGTCGGAATAGCGTACATCCTGTTCACCCCCGACGGCGGCATCGTCAACAACCTCCTGGTGCAGGCCGGACGGGAGAAGATCAATTTCCTCCTGAGCCCCGAGTGGTTCCGCCCCATGGTCGTGAGCCAGGTGATCTGGAAGGAGACGGGCTGGGGAACGATCCTGTTCCTCGCGGCCCTCACGGCGATCGATCCGCAGCTCTACGAGGCCGCCCGCATCGACGGGGCGGGGAGGTGGCCCCAGACCTGGCACGTCACGCTTCCGGGGATCAGGAGCATGATCGTCATCCTGCTCATCCTGCGGCTCGGGAGCTTTCTCGATTCCGGCTTCGAGCAGATCTTCCTGATGCTGAACCCGATGAACGAGGAGACGGGGAACGTGTTCGACACGTTCGTGTACATCAGCGGCATCCAGCAGGGCAACTTCAGCTACGCCACGGCCGCGAACCTGTTCAAGTCCGTGGTGGGGATCACGCTCGTCCTGCTCGCCAACTCCTTCGCCAAGAGGGCGGGCGAAGAGGGCATCTATTAGTCCGGGGGTGCGACCGAAATGCCGAGGGACAGATCAGCAGCCAGCCGCGCGTTCGACCTCTTCAACTACACGTTCCTCTTCGCGTTCGCGGCGTGCGCCCTGCTGCCCTTTGTCTACATCATCGGGGGCTCGCTGACTTCGCCGCAGGAGATGCTGACCAGGGGCGTGGTCCTCATCCCCAGGAAGATCTCCCTTGCCGGCTACCAGTACGTGTTCGCGAGCGACACGCTGATCCACAGCCTCGGGGTGACGGTCCTCGTGACCGTGGTCGGCACGGCGATCAACCTGCTGTTCACCTCGCTGACGGCCTATCCCCTGTCGAAGCGGGACCTCGACGGCCGGCGCGTGCTCCTGCTGCTGGTGACGTTCACCATGCTGTTCAGCGGAGGCATGATCCCGACCTTCCTCGTCGTCAAGATGGTCGGGCTCTTGAACACGTTCTGGGCTCTCGTGATCCCGAACGCGATCAGCGCGTTCTACCTCGTGGTCATGAAGAACTTCTTCCAGCAGATCCCGGAAAGCCTGGAAGAGGCGGCCAAGATGGAGGGGTGCAACGACCTGAGGATCCTGGGACTGGTGGTGCTGCCTCTTTCCCTGCCGATGCTGGCCAGCTTCACGCTGTTCTACGCCGTCGGCCACTGGAACGCGTTCTTTCACGCGGTGCTCTACATCGACAACAACCGCATGTGGCCGGTGCAGGTCTGGCTGAGGCAGATCGTCATCCTGTCGTTCGGCGGGATCGGGGATTCGACGTTCTTCGACTCGACCTACGTCGTCCCGCCGTCGCAGATCATCAAGATGACGGTCATCGTGATCGCGACCCTGCCGATCCTGTGCGTTTACCCGTTCCTCCAGAAGCACTTTGTCAAAGGAGCTCTGGTCGGATCGATCAAGGGATAGGATGCGGCGGGCGGCCGGACGTTCGGCCGCCCGTTGTCCACGCCGGTACGGCGTGTCAGGCCGCGGCAGACCGTGGTCAGACCGCGGCCGATCGAAGGCAAGGAGGTGCAGTTCGTTCTGAGGCAAGGATCGGCGCACGCCGGCCGCACCGGAGGCCGCGGCGCCCGATGAACACGTTCCCGTTCGCTCGAAAGGAGTGATCCATGTCGCGTTTCGCAAGAGTCATGCTGGTCCTCGTGCTGCTGCCCGCCGCCCTGGCGCTCGCCACCGGGAGCCCGGAGAGCGCGGGCGCCGCCGGGGGGAAGCCCGCGGTCATCACCATGATGAACCAGAGCATCCTCGCCGAGCCCACCAAGCCCGATGACCCGATCATCCAGGCCGTGGAGAAGCTGACGAACACGAAGCTGGAGATCCAGTGGTTCCCCGGAGGCAACGTCTACACCGACAAGCTGAACGCCGTGATCGCGGCGGGGAACCTGCCGATGGTCACCCTCGTGCAGACACGGCCCGCCTCGCTCGTGGCCGCGATGCAGTCGGGCTACTTCTGGGAGCTCACGCCCTATCTCAAGAGCTACCCGAACATCGAGCAGGCCCAGAACAAGTTCGTCCAGAAGAACCTGTCGCTGGACGGCAAGACCTACACCCTGTTCCGCAGCCGCGCCCTGGTGGGCGACGGGATGGTGTACCGCCTGGACTGGGTCGAAAACCTCGGCATGAAGCCGCCCCAGACCCTGGACGACGTGTACGCCATGCTGCGGGCGTTTACCCTGAACGACCCCGACAAGGACGGCCAGAACAACACCATCGGCTTCGCCGAGGAGTCGGGGATGCGCGGGTTCAACTTCATTCTCGCGGCCACCGGCGGCGGGCAGACGTGGGACGTCGTCGACGGAAAGCTGGTCTCGACGATGTTCAGCAAGGCCTGGATGGACGCCATGGACTTCTACCGCAGGATCTTCGCCGAGAAGCTCATGAACCAGGACATCCCGCTGTCCACGCGGCCGATGCAGATCGACAACATGGACAAGGGCAAGATCGGCGTCCGCATGGGCGACCCCGACCAGATCACCCGCCAGGCCCAGCTCTACAGGCTGAACCCCAAGGCCAAGCTGGCGGTGACGTCGACGCTCACGAGCGCCAAGGGCAACGTTCGGATCCTGATGGACAACGGCTACACCGGCGAGTTCGTGTTCGCGAAGACCGCGGTCAAGAGCGAGGCCGAGCTCAAGCGCATCCTGACGTTCTTCGACAAGCTCTCTGAGCCGGCCGGAGCCAACATCTTCGAGTGGGGCCTCGAGGGGGTCCACTACACGGTCAAGGACGGCCAGGCCGTGCGCACCAGGGAGCAGCAGGACAAGTACAGCCTCGAAGTGATCCAGCCGCAGCAGTGCCTGCAGATCTCCGACGGCTCGCGCGCGATGAAGGGCCAGCTCGACCCGGCCATCATGGCTTACCGCGAGGCCAAGGCCGCGGTGCAAGACAAGATCGTGCCGAACCCGGCCGCGTCCTATATCTCCAACACGTGGAACGAGCGCCGCGCGGACCTCACCAAGATCGTCACGGACGCGCGGATCAAGTACGTCATGGGCCAGATCGACAAGGCCGGGTGGCAGAAGGCGCTCGATGACTGGAAGGCAGCCGGCGGCGACCAGGTGACCAAGGAGCTGAACGAGCTGTACGCCAAGGACCCGAACAAGGTCGTCCCGAAGTAGGCCGGGCGCGGTCCGCCGGGTGCCTTGACCCGGCGTACTCGCCGGGTGCCCTGACCCGGCGTACTCGCCGAGCTGTGGCCGCGCGCGCCTGCCAGTGCCGCCGGCCCACGCCGCCGGTGCCTCACGCCGACCGATGCGTCCGCTTCGCCGGGAACCCCGGAGGCCTCGCGCCTCCGGGGTTCCCGCGCGGATCGCAGCCGTCCTTGCCCGTAACGTTGACCCGGCGTACTCGCACAGGCGTTTTGTTTGCCTCCGGCCGGGCCGAAGGGTAACTTTGCCTCGAGAGGCGCATCCATGGAAGTGGCTCTCAGGGGCGCTGCGCTGAGCACGCAGAGGCCGCAGGCAAAAAGGTTCCCTTTCAGCACCCTGCCCGAGCTGTTCAGCTACGCTATTTCGACTTACGGGCTTCAAGACGCCCTGAGCTACCCTCGCGGCGGGGACTGGATCACCTATTCGCACGCCCGCTTGAGCGAGATCGTAAGACGGCTTGCTCTCGGGCTGCGGGACCTCGGGATTGGCAGGGGCGAATCCGTCGGCCTCATCGCGCCGTCGTCGCCGTTGTGGCTGATGGTGGACCTCGCCATCCAGATCGCGGGCGGCGTCACGGTGCCGATCTTCACCAGGATCTCCGTGGAGAGCTTCACGCACGAAATCAGGGACTCCGGCATGCGCTTCCTGTTCGTGGGCAACCCGGAAGAGATGCCGATGGCCTTCGAGCATGCCGGCAGCCTGGTCAAGCTCATCAGCTTCTGGTATTCGGGGACCCACCAGGCCTTCGACGAGATTCTGCAGAGAGGCGAGGCCCGGGACAAGGAGGACCCCGGGCTGTTCGACACGCTGTGCCGGACGGTTTCCCCCTCAGACCTGGCCACCATCATCTACACCAGCGGAAGCATGGGTTTGCCAAAGGGCGTCGAGCTCACCCAGGAGAGCCTCGTCTCCCAGGTCGAGGACGCCGCGGTCCGGTTCCCCATGGAGTCGGGACACGACGTCTGCCTCTCAGGCCTTCCTCTCGCCCACGTGTTCGAGAGGATGGTCTGCTACTTCTACATGGCGAGCGGGCTGCACGTCTATTTCGTGGACGATCCCAAGAGACTCGCGGAGTACATGCGGGCGGTTCGACCCACGGTCCTGACGGTCGTCCCGCGGATCCTGGAGAAGGTCGCTGCGCGCATCGGCGAGGCGGTCGAAAGCTCCACCGGAGCGCGGCGTCTTCTTGCCCGCGCGGCGCTTTCGCGGGCCGCGCGCAAAGACCCGGAGAGCCCGCCGCGCCTCCTGGACGCGCTGTACCGCCGGATGGTGTATCCCCGCATGACCGCAGCCCTGGGAGGGCGACTCCGGTCCGTCATCTGCGGCTCGTCGAAGCTCCAACCTGAGGTCGCCCGCCTCCTCGTGAACATCGGTGTCCCTATCTACGAAGGGTACGGCCTCACGGAGGCCGCGCCGGTGATCGCAGCCAACTACCCCGGCCGGCGGAAGCTGGGCACCGTGGGAGCGCTCTTCCCCAGCGTCGAGGTCAGGATCGCCGAGGACGGGGAAATCCTGGCGCGAGGGCCCAATGTCATGCGGGGGTATCACAACAGCCGCGACCTCACGGCCGAAGTCCTCACTCCGGACGGATGGCTGCGCACGGGCGACCTCGGCTCTCTGGACGATGAGGGCTTCCTGCGGATCGAGGGCAGGAAGAAGGAGATGTTCAAGAAGTCCACGGGGGAGTACGTGCCCCCCGGACCCATCGAGTTCGCTCTCTCAGGCATTCCGTTCGTGGATTCCGCCGTGATCGTCGCCGATGGACGGCCGTACGTGGTCGCCCTCCTCTTCCCTGACCTCCAGAAGATGCCGGCGTTCAAGAAGAGGTTCGGCCTGGCGGACATGAGCGACGCCGAGTTTCTCGGCAGCGATTTCCTGAGGCAGAAGACGCAGGAATACGTGGACGGGATCAACGCGCACCTGCACCACTGCGAGCGGGTTGAGCGCTTCGCCATCCTCGATCACCCGGCCGAAGTGGAGACGGGAGAGCTGACCCAGACGCTCAAGCCGAGGAGGTTCGTCATCGAACGGCAGTACAGCGGCCTCATCGAGGGGATGTACCGCTCCATCGGGGGGTGGAAATGAAGGAGCGGATCGCGATTGTCGACGGGGTGCGCACCCCGATGGCCAAGGCGGGAACCCTGTTCAGGGACACTCCCGCAGACGACCTGGGGGCGATGGTCGTGCGCGAGATCGTCAACCGCACGCGGATCGCGGCGGACCAGATCGACGAAGTGATCATCGGCAACGTGGCGCAGCCGGCGCATGCGGCGAACGTCGCGCGCGTCATCGCGCTCAAGGCGGGCATACCCGAGCGGGTTCCGGCCGTGACGGTGCACAGGAATTGCGCCAGCGGAATGGAGTCGATCACCACGGCCGCGGTCAAGATCCTCGCCGGCTACGGCAAGGTCTTTATCGCCGGAGGCGTGGAGAGCATGAGCGGGATCCCGCTCCTGTTCCCGAAGGCGTATGCGGATTTCGCGGGCCGGCTGGCCAGGGCCAAGGGCGCAAGGGAAAAGGCCAGGGCGCTCCTCGGCTTCCGGCCGGGCATGCTTCGCCCGCAGGTGGCCCTGACCCAGGGCCTCACCGATCCGGTGAGCGGCATGATCATGGGGATGACCGCCGAGATACTCGCGCGCGAGTTCCACATCCGGCGGGAGGAACAGGACGCGTTCGCCCTTCTGAGCCACAGGCGTGCGGTCGCCGGCCAGCGGGACGGCACGCTGCGCGACGAGATCGTCCCGGTCCCGACGTACCCGCGGTTCGACGCCATTGCGACCGAGGACAACGGCCCCCGGCAGAACCAGACTCCGGAGGCGCTGGCCAGGCTCAAGCCGTATTTCGACAGGCGCAACGGGACGGTCACGGTCGGCAACTCTTCGCAGATCACCGACGGCGCTGCCGCTGTGCTGCTCATGTCCGAGAGCGACGCCAGGGCGCGCGGGATCCAGCCGCTGGGCTACCTGCGGGAGTTCGCGTACGCGTCGCTGGAACCCCGGCGCATGGGGCTGGGACCGGTTTACTCCACGAGCCTCCTGCTGGACCGGACCGGGGCATCGATCAAGGACATCGAGTACGTGGAGATCAACGAGGCCTTCGCCGCTCAGGTCATCGCCTGCGAGATCGCCTTCGGCTCGGATGCCTTCGCGCGGGAGTTCCTGGGCAAGGAGCGCAGGCTCGGGGAGCTCGACCGCGAGCGGATGAACCTCACCGGCGGGGCGATCGCTCTCGGCCACCCGGTGGGGATGACGGGCACCCGTCTCGTGATCCACACCCTGCGGGAGCTCAGGCGCCTGAACAGGAACACGGGGCTGGCCACGCTGTGCGTTGGCGGCGGACAGGGCGCCGCCCTGCTCCTGGAGGCCGCCTGATGAGCCAGGCCCTTTCACAGGCGCGGCCGCCCGACAGCCGGCAGGCGCTCGCTTCGAGCCTCGCGCTCACGGTCCGCGACGGAGTCGGGGAGCTCACCCTGGACCTGCCGGGCGAGAAGCTCAACATGCTGCGCGAGTGCGTGATGGAGGAGCTCCGGAGCGTCCTCTCCGCCGTCGCGGTCAGGACGGACATCCGCTGCCTCGTCGTGAAGAGCGGCAAACCGGGGAGCTTCATAGCCGGGGCCGACCTCAACGAGATCGGAGCGATTACCGACGGCCCGACGGCGGCCGAGAAATCCCGCGCGGGGCAGGAGGTGCTCAACCTGCTCGAAGATCTCCCGTTTCCCACTGTAGCGCTGATCGACGGGCCGGCGCTCGGAGGAGGTCTCGAGCTGGCCCTCGCGTGCGACTACCGCATCGTGACGGACGACCCGCGCACGAGCCTGGGCCTTCCGGAGACCGGCTTCGGGATCATCCCGGGCTTCGGCGGGACGTACCGGCTGCCGAGGACTGTCGGCCTCGCTCGCGCCGTGCAGATGATCCTGTCCGGCAGGCCGCTCGACGGACCGCACGCGGAGAAGGCCGGCCTCGCCGACGCCTGCTATCCCGCCGCTTTTGCGGAGGAAAAGACCGCGGAGTTCGTGCAGCGGGCGGTGAAAACCCGGGGCCGGCCTGCCGCGCGCCGCCGCAGGCGACCGCTCTCCCGCCGGCTGGCAGAGGGAACACCGGTCGGCCGCGTCCTGCTCTTCCGCGCGGCGCGAAAGCAGGCCGAGCGAGGCGAAGGCAGGCACTACCCGGCGCTGCGTGAGGCGCTGCGCGTTCTCCGGCGCACAACGCGGGCAGGCCGGACAAGAGCGCTGGCCGTGGAGCGCGAGGCCGTGAGCCGGCTCATCCCCACGGCCGTGGCCAGGAACCTCATCCGCATCTTCTTCGCGCGCGAGGCGGCGAAGCGGGCTTCGCTGGTTCCGGCTGGAGAGCGTCCGCGGAGGGTCTCGCGCGCGGCGGTGCTCGGCGCCGGCGTGATGGGCGGGAGGATCGCCTGGCTGTTCACGCGCTACGACATCCCCGTGGTGATGAAGGACGTTGAATGGGAGGCGGTGCGCAAGGGCTACGGGGCCGCCTTTGCGGTCTACCAGGAGCTCAGGAAGCGCCGGCGCTTCGACGACCGCGAGATCAACCTCAAGATGCACCGGCTCTCCGGCGCGGTGGACTACCGCGGCCTCGGCAGCCCCGAGCTCGTTGTCGAGGCGGTCGTGGAAAGTCCCGTGGTCAAGAGGAAGGTGCTCGCCGAAGTGGAGCAGGAGGTGGCGGAGGATGCCCTCATCGCGAGCAACACCTCATCGCTCTCGATAACGGAGATGGCGGGCGCGCTGCGAAGGCCGGAGCGCTTCGCGGGCATGCACTTCTTCAATCCCCCCAACATCATGCCGCTGGTGGAGGTTGTCCCCGGCGCGCGCACGAGCCCTCAGACCGTCGCCGCGCTGTGCGCAGCCGCGGTGGCGCTGGGCAAGACGCCGATCGTGGTCCGCGATTGCCCGGGCTTCCTGGTCAACAGGTTGCTGGTGCCGTACCTCAACGAGTGCCTGCGCCTCGCGGACGAGGGGTGCAGCTACCTCGCGGTGGACAGGCTCCTCTCGGATTTCGGGATGCCCATGGGACCCTTCCGGCTGCTGGACGAGATCGGAATAGACATCGCGCGCGAGGTGGGCCGCGTGCTGAGCGCGGCTTACGGCAGCCGGATGGAGCTCGCCGGGCTCTTCGGCGCGCTGGCCGGGAGGAAGGATCTTCTGGGGAAGAAGACCGGCAGGGGCTTCTATCTCCACGGCTCGGGCACGGCTCGCTCGATGGCTCGCTCGATGGCTCGCTCCACGGCTCGAGGCGCACCGTCCCCAACCCGCAGATGAAGGATATTCTCGCCGCGGCCTCGGGCGTATCCCATGGAGGCGCGCGGCGGCCGGAGCTGTCGCAGCAGGACATTGTGCAGCGGCCCCTCCTTTGCATGGTAAACGAAGCGGCGCGGACACTGGACGAAGGGATCGTGTCATCGACGCAGGAGCTGGACCTCGCGCTCATCCTCGGGACCGGGTTCCCGCCATTCAGGGGAGGCCTGCTGCGCTACGCGGACGAGCTCGGAATCATTCGCGTCCGGGACACGCTTGCGCGAGTATGCCGACCGATTCGGCGAACGCTTCGCCCCCGTGCCCCTGATCGAGCGGATGGCGTCGGAGCGACGGCTATTCTACGCCGGCGCCTGAAGAGCCTCGCAGGGCCGCGATGATTCTCCTGTGCACGATCTCCTTGGCGCTCGCGCGCGTGCGGCCTTCGCTCGCCTGCACCTCGCGCGCCTCGGCCGTGAGGTACCGAATCACATCGAGATCCTCCCGCGGGTAGCTCCCGTCCGGGTGGGCGCGCTTGAGGCGCCACACGGAGGCCACCAGCCAGAAGAGCGAGAGGCTCAGGCTCGTCATGCGCCTGAGGAAGAACTCCTCCTGCGCGATCCGCCGGCCGTGGACGCGCAGACCGACGGTCAGGAGCGAGCGGAGCAGGGCCTCGCTGCGCAGCGCCGCCCGCGCCGCATCCCGCAGCGCCGGCTCCTTCTCCCGCATGCCTCTCATGGCCCGCGTTCGCCCGATCCGGGCGAGGCGCGCGACCCTCCCCAGCGGCCCCAGGTCCCGGAGCTCCTTGCCGTACGCTCGAAAGACCGTGAGGGACGGATAGATCGAGTGGATCTCGGTGGTGCCTTCGAAGAGGGTGGTCACCCGGAAATCCCGCAGCCGCTTCTCGTAGGGCAGCGTGGAGAGAAAGCCCGCCCCGCCTGCAGTCTGCTGCGCGTCGTAGAGCGTGTCCCAGCAGCGGGTGGTCCCATAGAGCTTGCAGTGCGAGCTCTCGATCATGACGTTCATCAGCGGGTTCTTCTGCACCAGGGCGGCCGTGAAAGCGGTCATGGCCGAGGCCGCGTATCCGTGCACCAGCGCGTGCGCCATCTTCTCCTGGATCAGCTCGAAGTCGGCGATGGGCACCCCGAACTGCTTGCGGGAGGCGGAACGCTTCCTCATGTCCAGCAGGGACTGCGCGAGGAGGCCCGACGAAGCCGCGCCAAGCCCGAGCCTGCCGTAGTTCAGGATGGTCATGGCGATCTTGAACCCTTCGCCCGGAGTCCCGATGAGGTTGTCGCGCGGCACCCGCACGCCGCTCAAGCGGACCGCGGCCGTGGAGCTCAGCGCGAGGCCCATCTTGGGCATGTCGTGTCCCACCGCAACGCCGTCCCACGAACGCTCGACGATGAAGACGCCCATGTGCCCCGGGTTCTGCGGGTCGAGCTGGGCGAACACGGTGAACGCGCCGGCGTAGTTGGCGTTCGTGATGTATGTCTTGGTTCCCTCGAGCACGTAGTGGGACCCGTCCCCCTCGAGCACCGCGGTGGTGCGGACATGCTGGGCATCCGACCCGGTCTCCGGCTCCGTCAACGCGTACGCAAAGAGCATCTGCCCGGAAGCGGCGGGCGGCAGGTAGCGCCGCTTCTGCGCCTCGGACCCGAAGAGGAGGATGCCCTTGACGCCGATGGAGAGGTGCGCCAGCGGGATGATGGCGAGGGACATATCCGAGCCGGCCAGCGCCTCGATGACCAGGAGATACTCCGGAATGCTGAAGCCCAGGCCTCCGTACTCGCGCGGGATGATCAGGCCGAAGACCCCCATCTCCTTGAGCGCGCCCATCAGGGCGGGCGGCATAGCGTGGCCTTCCAGCGCCCGCAGATCGAAGCCCGACACCGCCTTGCGGAACCGGTCCGTGAAGCCCTCCACCTTTGCCAGGTCCGGCGGAGGCACGTCCGGGGAGGCGAGCTCCGGCATGAACTGCCCGGCGTAGAGGTTCTCCAGGAATCCTTTGTTCATCGGAAAAACGTACTGCGCCGCCCGCATCAAGGAAAGTAAAGTTGAAGGTTCCCGCCCCGCCGCCGTCGGTTTCTCCCGCCCGGCCCGGAAGCTCCAGC
Organism: uncultured Spirochaetota bacterium; assembly: GCA_963734495.1. Lineage (GTDB taxonomy): Bacteria > Spirochaetota > Spirochaetia > SZUA-6 > CAVTHK01 > CAVTHK01. Next base: position 635,039 of record CAVTHK010000011.1, on the reverse strand, counting down.
TCCTCCGCCCTGTGGCAGGCGACGAGGTGGCCCGACGCCACCTCCCGGAACGCGGGCGCCTGGACGCGGCAGACGTCGACCGCGTACGCGCAGCGGGGGTGGAAGTAGCAGCCCGACGGCGGGTTGGCGGGGCTGGGGACCTCGCCCTTGAGCTCGACGTTGCCCATGCGCGTGCGAGGGTCGGCGACGGGCACGGCGGCCATCAGCGCGGCGGTGTACGGGTGCCGGGGCGACCGATAGAGCTCCTCCGTGGGAGCCATCTCCACGAGCTTGCCCACGTACATCACGGCGACGCGGTCGCAGATGTGCCTGACCACCCCCAGGTTGTGCGCCACGAAGATGTACGTGAGGCCCAGGCGGTTCTGCAGATCGAGCAACAGGTTCAGGATCTGCGCCTGCACGGACACGTCGAGCGCCGACACCGGCTCGTCGGCGACGACGAGCCGCGGATTCACCGACAGGGCGCGGGCGATCCCGATGCGCTGGCGCTGGCCGCCGCTGAAGGCGTGCGGGAACCGGGGCATGTATTCGGGCCGCAGGCCCACCAGGCGGAGCAGCTCCGCGACCCGATCCGTGCGCTCCTTCCGGTCGCTCATGCCGTTGACCAGCAGCGGCTCGCCGACGATGTCGAAGAGCGTCATGCGCGGATTGAGCGAGCCGTAGGGGTCCTGGAAGATCATCTGCATCTCGGCGCGCAGCGGCCGCAGCTCGTTCCGGGCGAGCCGCGCCAGGTCGACCACGCCGCCCCCTTTCGTGCGGAACAGCATCTCGCCGGTCGTCGGCGCCATCGCGCGCAGGATGCAGCGCGACGTCGTGGTCTTGCCGCAGCCGCTCTCGCCCACGAGCCCGAGGGTCTCGCCCTCGTCGACCGCGAAGCTCACGTCGTCCACCGCCCGGACGTGTCCCACGGTCTTGCGGAGGAAACCCTTCTGGATCGGGAAGTACTTGCGGAGGTTTCTGACCTCCAGCAGCGGCCCGCCGTTCGCGGGCCCGCGGTCGGCTCTCATCGGGACACCGCCTCGACGTCGTGATAGAGGAAGCAGCTCACCGACTGCCTCTCCGCCACCGGCTGCAGCGCCGGGGTCCGCGTGTCGCACTTGCCCGGCATCATCCGGTCGCAGCGCGGGTGGAACGGGCAGCCCCGCGGCTTGTTGAACGGATGCGGGATCGAGCCGCTGATGGTCGGCAGGATCGCGCGCGGCGTGGAGTCCAGGCTCGGGATGGAGCGCAGGAGCGCCTGCGTGTAGGGGTGCCTGGGCGCGTGGAAGATGGCGTCCACCGGGCCCTCCTCCATGACCAGCCCCAGGTACATGACCATCACGTAGTCCGCCATCTGCGCGATCACGCCGAGGTCGTGCGTGATGAAGACGATCGCGGTGTTGCGGGCCTCCTGCAGCTGCCGGAGCAGCCGCAGCACCTGCGCCTGCGTCGTCACGTCGACGGCCGTGGTCGGCTCGTCCGCGATCAGCAGCCGCGGGCCGCAGGAGAGCGCCATCGCGATGATGGCGCGCTGCCGCAAGCCCCCGCTCAGCTGCCAGGAGTACTCGTCGAGCCGCCGCTCCGGCATCGGGATCCCGACGTCCCTGAGGATCGCCTCGGCTCTCCGCCGCCCTTCGACCCTGTCGATGGCCTGGTGCAGCATGATCGTCTCGATGATCTGGTCGCCGATCGTGTGCACCGGGCTGAAGGAGGCCATCGGCTCCTGCGGGATCAGCGCGATCTCGGCGCCGCGGATCGAGCGCATCTCGCGCCCCTTCGCGTCCAGGCCGACGAGGTCCACGAGCTCCCCGTCCACGCTCCCGCGGCGCAGCAGGATCTCTCCGCCGACGATCCTCCCGGGCGGCTCGACGATGCGGAGCACGGACTTCATCGTGACGCTCTTCCCGCAGCCGCTTTCTCCGACGATCCCGAAGACCTGTCCCGGCAGGACGTCGAAGCTCACGCCGTCGACAGCCTTGACCACGCCTTCATCCATCATGAAATGCGTCCTGAGGTCCCGCACGGACAGCAGGGGCAGCGTCGTGTTCTCCATCCGTTCTCCCGTGACCTGGCGTAATCGCCAGGTCCCAAGCCCGTCGTATCATAGACCCCACGTACTCGTGGGGCTCGACGGGCCCGTCAGTGCCCGTACGGGTCGGCCGCGTCGCGCAGCCCGTCGCCGACGAGGTTGAACGCCAGCACCGCGACGATCACGACCACTCCGGGAAGCATGAGCCAGGGAGCGAGCGCGACCGTCTGGATGTTCTGCGCCTCCTGCAGGAGCACTCCCCAGCTGATCGCGGGGGGCCGGATGCCCAGGCCGAGGAAGCTCAGCGAGGTCTCGCTGATGATCATGACGGGAATCGCCAGCGTGCTCGCCGCGATGATGTGGCTCACGAACGCGGGGACCATGTGCCGCGTGATGATCCGCCAGTGGCTGCAGCCGGCCAGCTCCGCGGAGAGGACGAAGTCCTCCTCGCGCAGAGAGAGGAAGCGGCCGCGGATCTCGCGTCCGAGGGTGGTCCAGCCGATGAAGGCGAGGATGATCGTGATCGCGAAGAAGACCTGCTCGGGGCGCCAGTCCTGCGGCAGCGCCGCGGTCATCATCAGCCAGACCGGGATGGTGGGCAGAGACTGCATCAGCTCGATGACGCGCTGGATGATCATGTCCGGCAATCCCCCGAAGTAGCCGGAAATCCCGCCGAGCAGCACGCCGAGGACCACGCTCAGCGCCACCGCGACCAGCCCCACGGTCATCGAGGTGCGCGTGCCGTACATCAGCCGCGACCACTGGTCGCGCCCCAGCCGGTCCGTCCCCAGCAGGTGGGGCTGGTCCTTCGACGTCCGATCCTTCGCCCCCACCAGGTGGATATCGGTCTCGATCAGCCCGAGGACCCTGTACCTGTACCCGTGCACGAAGAGCCCGATCGGGATCTTCCTGGACGGGTCGACCACCCATTGCATCCTCAGCGTGACCGGGTTGCGCCTGCCCGCGACCGCCGGCACGGACAGGCCGGTGCCGCGCTGGTACGAGACTCCGGTTATGGGGATGAAGGCGAGAAAGGCTTCGGTGGCCTCCGTGTCCTGGGTGCAGAAGAAATCGGGGACCAGAACGACGATGTAGAAGCCGAGCAGCACGACGGCGCTCGCGACGGCCAGCGCGTTCCTGCGGAAGCGCCACCACACCAGCTTCCAGTTGGAGGCGACCGAGACGCGCTCCTCCGCCGCCGTCGCAAAGGGCGCGGCGAGCGCGCCGTTGTCCGCCGGCGGCGCGACGGGACCGCGAGCGCCGTCCTGCCCGTCCTGCCGCGTGTTCTCCGCCATGGCTAGTTGCCCTCCATCCGGATGCGCGGGTCGAAGAGCGCGAGCAGGATGTCCGAGACCAGAGTGCCCACGATCGTCAGGAAGCAATAGATCAGGAGGATGCTCCCCGCAAGGTACATGTCCTGCTGCGTGAGCGCCCGCAGGAGCAGCGGCCCGATGTTGGGCAGGTTCATCACCGTGGCGACGATGAGGCTCCCGGAGAACAGCTGCGGCAGGTACCATCCGATCGTGCTGATGATCGGGTTGAACGCCATCCGCACCGGGTACTTGAGCACCAGGCCCCACTCCGACATCCCCTTCGCGCGCGCCATCACGACGTAGGGCTTGTTCAGCTCGTCCAGGAGATTGGCGCGCATGATGCGCGTGAGGCGCGCCGTGCCGGCGATCCCCAGCACGATCGCGGGAAGCCAGATGTGCTTGAGCAGATCGACGAAGCGCCCGACGCTCCAGGGCGCCTGGACGTACTCGGGGGAGAACAGGCCCGTGATCATCAGGCCGAAGTTGGAGAAGGCGAACCACATCAGCACGAGAGCCAGCATGAAGTTGGGCGTCGCCACCCCGATGTAGTTCAGGAGGGCGAAGAGATAGTCGAAGAAGGTGTTCTTGTGCATGGCGGAGTAGATGCCGGCGGGGATCGCCGCCACCCACGTGATCACGAAGGCGAAGAGCGCGAGCAGCAGCGTGACCAGCAGCCGCTCGCCGATCAGCTCCGAGTTCGGCCGCTGGTACTCCAGCGACAGGCCGAAGTTGCCCTTGACGATGCTCTCGAGCCACCGCAGGTACTGCACGGTGACGGGCTTGTCCAGCCCGAACTGCTGCTTGAGCGCCTGCGACCTGCGCCGCATCCATGGACGAGCCGGAGGAGGCGAGCATCGCGACGTAGCTGGTGAGGAAGTCGCCCGGAGGCGCCTGCACCAGCGCGAAGACGACGACGGTGAAGAGCAGCAGCAGCACCGGGAGCAGGAGCAGCCGCTTGATGATGAACCGCAGCATGGGACTGCGCCTCCAACGAAAGGAGACAGGGAGAACACGCGTCCCCCTGTCTCCGGGAAGAATCGATCCGCCGGCGACCTTCTTCTATTTTGCCCCTACTTGAAGAACCACACTTCGGGGCGGCCGTTGCCCGGCGTGCGCAGAGGCCAGTCCTTGGTCAGCCTGGGCGGGACGTTGTGCAGCCTCGCGTTGACGACAGCCACACCCTGGTCCGTCGCGGTCAGGCCGACGGTCCCGATCTCGAACATGTTGTCCACCCAGACCTTGAAGAGCTCCTGCGCGATCCTGGCCTGCTCCTCGGGTCCCGACGGTCTTGGCCTTGTCCTGCAGCTCGATGATCTTCTTGGCGGCGTCGGGGGGCTCGACTCCCTCCTTGCCGTTGGTGTCGTACCACTGCTTCCACAGCGGCCCGTAGGTTAGGTTCCCGTAGAGATCCTTGCGGAAGTCGTACTTCGTGGAGCCGGTGAACGGGAAGCCCGCGGTGTCCTGGTTCCAGAGCTCGGACTGCAGGTCGTTGGCCTGCCGCATCTGGAAGTGCAGGGCGCGCTCGCGGATCTGCATGTTCACCTTGATGCCGACCTTCTCGAAGTCTTTCGTGATGAGCGTGCCGATGTCGCGGTAGGGGCCGAAGACCTCGACGACCGAAAGCTCGATCAACACGCGCTTGCCGCTCGGGAACAGGCGGAAGCCGTCGGCATCCTTCTTGGCAAGTCCGATGGAGTCCAGCATCTTGTTCGCGAGGTCGGGGTTGTACTCGGTGTACTTGAATGCGTACTCGTCGCCGGGATAGTAGGGATGGCCCTTTTTCGGGACGCCCTGCCGCGGCTCGCCCGTGCCGAGGAACGCGCTCTCGTTGATCTGCTTGCGGTTGATCGCGTAGGACATGGCGATGCGGAAGTCCTTGTTGGCGAAGAGCCTGCCCAGCTCGGCATCCTTGGCGTAGGTCTCGTTAAAGATCACTCCCGCGTCGAAGCCTCCGGGGCTCGACCAGAGGAAGATCTTGTACTTGCCCTGCTTCTGCTCGTTCTCCTTGAGCACGGGGTAGTTCAGCAGGTTGATGTGGCGCTCCTGCTCGTCGAGCTCGCCCGCGATGGCGGCGAGGTTGAGCGCCTGCGCATCGGCAAAGAACTTGAACTGGACCTCGTCGATGTAGGGGAGCTGGTTCCCTGCCTTGTCCACCGCGATGTAGTACGGGTTGCGCTTGAGGATGAAGATCTGCTCGCTGATGCGGTTGGACGCGACCCAGGCGGCCATGCCCGGCCGGTCCGGGTTCTCGAACGGGCTCTGCCTGCTTGCGAAGAGCTCGACCCAGGTCTTGAACTTGGCGTCGGCGACCATCCGGTCGAGGTCTTCCTTCTTCGCGTACGAAGCGTGGAACTGCTTTGAGGTACTTCGAGGGCATGAAGACCGGGTACTGCCGGTCCCCGTAGTCCTTGGTGGTGAGCTCCAGCATGAAGTTGGTGTTCGACCGCCTTGAACGTCCAGCGGACGGTCAGGTCGTCGAGCTTCTCCACGAGGGCCGGCGTGCCGTCCTTGTTGAGCATCCAGGACGGAATGGCCGGGACGAGGTCCTTGTTCAGGAGCACGTCCTTGTACCAGAACATGATGTCGTCCGCGGTGAAGCGGCGAGCCGTCCGACCACTTGCTGCCCTTGCGCAGCTTCACGGTCCACTGCTTGAAATCCGGCGACGGCGTGACGCTCTCCGCGAGCTTCATCTCCATCGTGGCGCCGTCCGGCGCGAAGCGGACCAGCACGTCGTAGATGACGCGGTTGACGCCGTTAAAGTCCGACGGCCCGAGGAAGCCGCGCCGCCACACGCCGCCGTACTGGCCGATCTCGTCCGCGGACACCACCATCGGGTTCTCGGGCAGCCGCTGCTCGACCGGGGGCAGCTTGCCCGCCTTGACCAGCTCGGCCAGCGCAGGCGCCTCCTTGTACTTTCCGGCCTGCGCGGCAGCCGGAGCTGCGGCCGACGGCGCGGCCGCGGGTGCGGCCGCCGGCGCGCCCGCGGCCGGCTCCTTGGCGCCCCCGGCGAAAGCCGGCGAAAGCGCGAGAACCAGGCACAGACAAGCGGCCGACAAGATGACCAACCTCCTGCTCATGTTTCCCTCCTGCTGCAGATTGGTGAATGGGCGGTCGCGGTTCCGGCCCGCCGCGCCTCGACGCGATCTCGCACGGGCCTGCCGCTGTCGCAACGGAACGAAACTCGACTATAACATGGCCGTCAAGGGAACGCGAACAGTAGAACGGAAAGCTACGGAAGGCGACAGGCGTCGATCGACGAGACAGACGATGGCTGGCTGGCCCAGGGTCCCGCCGCAAGCGCGCGCGCGGACCGACTCCCCCGAGCCCGCCCGAGCCCGGCCCTGGCTCGCCTGAGCCCGCCTGAGCCGCCTGGCCCGCCCTGAGCCCGCCCTGAGCTCGCCTGAGCCCGCCCTGAGCTCGCCTGAGCCCCGCCATTCCTTGACCCGTGGGGGACCTCCGGATAGAACATGAGACGGGCGCCGGCGGCCCCGCTCGCGACGATCGTCGCAGCGAGAGCCGGCGCGCGAGACAGCTTCGGCAAGAAGGGGACAGCATGACCAGGATCCACGTCTGGGAGAAGCACGAGATCGTGCTCGAGGCTCGCAAGAGTCACGCCAACCCGTACATGGACGTCGACGCCGGCGTCCGCCTGCGCGGCCCCGGAGGCTTCGACAAGAAGGTCCACGGCTTCTGGGACGGCGGCTCGACGTGGAGGGTGCGCGTGACCGCGACGCGGCCCGGGACTTGGACGTGGGAAAGCTTCGCCGACGTCGACGACGCGGCCTGCGCGGACACGAAGGGCTCCTCGAGGCCGCCGCCTGGACCGAAGCGGAGAAAGAGGAGAACCTCTGCCGCCGCGGCTTCGTGCGGCCCACCGCGAACCGCCACGCCTTCGAGCTCGCCGACGGCACGCCCTTCTTCTGGCTGGCCGACATGTGGCTCGCCGCGGCCACCCAGTACTACCCGTGGCGCGACGACGAGCGCGAGTACCCCATCGGCCCCGAGGTCGGCTTCAAGGACATGGTCCGCGCGCGGCGCGAAGCAGGGCTTCAACGGCATCACGCTGATCGCCTGCTTCCCCAACTGGGGGATCGACCGCCTGCCTGCGTGGGCCAAGACCGAGGACGGCATGGTGCTGCGCCACTCGTGGCTCGAGCACGGCAACAACCTCGACCCCGACGGCTCGCGCAACCGCAGCAAGGACATGCGCAACGAAGGCGGCCGCCCCTTCGAGTTTCCCGGGCCCGTCCCCGGCTACGAGGACATCATCCCGGACATGACGAAGATCAACCCGAAGTACTTCCAGTACCTCGACAAGCGCATCGACTACTGCAACGCGCACGCGATCATCCCGTTCCTCGAGCTGTGGCGGCGCGACTTCAGCCAGGCGTGGTCGAGGTACTGCGGCTGGCCGGAGACCTACATCAGGTACATCGCCTACGTCTACGCGCGCTACCACGCGAACAGCATCTTCTTTTCGCCCATCCACCTCGACACGCCCGACGCCTCGATCCCGACGCGGGACTACAACGGCCCGATCCGGACGTACCTGGCCAGGTACGGCACTCCGCCGTTCGGAAGCATGGTGAGCACCAACGCCAGCCCCTCGACCCTGATCAACTACGGCAACGTCGAGTGGATCGACTTTCACCAGATCGGCAACGATCCGAGGGAGCACGTCAGCTACTGGTACCTCAAGCAGCTCTACCACAACGAGCCTGCCAAGCCCGCGCTCAACGGCGAGCCCTACACCCCCGGCTTCCCGCCCAGAACGAAGATCGACATGGTCGAGCGAAGAGGCGGCGGCCAACTGCCGCGCGGGCATGTACGGCAGCGTCCTGAGCGGCGGCCAGGCCGGCTACGTGCACGAGCTGCAGGCCATGTACGACGGCGCGCGCTCGCCCAAGGCGGTCTACAAGATGTGGGACGCCTTCAAGCTCGCCACCGCCGATCAGGCCGTCCACCTCAAGAGCTTCGTCATGAGCATCGGCGGCCGTCACGCGGAGCTCGTCCCCGACGAGGAGTGCCTGGTCCCGAGCAAGAGCGGCAGCGAGATGGGCTGGACCGGCTGGGCCTACTGCGCCTACACGCCCGACCGCGAGACCTTCCTCGCCTACTTCGAGAAGGGCACCCCGCGCGAAGGCACCCTCCTCCGCAACGGGCTGTTCGGCGGCACCTATCGGCTGACGTGGTTCAACCCCCGCAGCGGCCAGTGGCTGGACCGCGGCGAGACTGTCGAAGTGGGCGTGCGCGGATGGGCGACGCTTCCGAAGCTGCCCGACGACGAGGACTGGGCGCTCAAGGCGGAGCTGGTGTAGGCCTCTTTCTCGGACTGGGCGCGCCCCGCGGAGCTGCGGCCGTGCGCGGCTGGGGCTTCTGCCTGCGGCGCACCCGGCGACACCGGCCCCGGGGACGCGCTGCTCCGGGGTTCCGTCCTCGCCCCCAAAGCGGGGCTCGGACCCCGGCACGGCCTACGGCCGCGCCGGGCCCTCCGCATCGCTCGCGCGCCTGGCGGCCGCGCGGCCGCCTCCGCCGCAGCGGCACACGCGCCGCGCGCCGCCGCCACCGCAGTGGGAGGTGGCCGAACCCTTCATCCGTTGTGGCGATCCCGCGCGAGGCGCTCGAGTGGCACGGGCCGGCTGCTGCGCGGGGCCTCGCAGACGCCCGGAATGACGTCGGCCGTCAAGTACGAAACTGGCCGACGCGCCCCAGGACTACCGAGGCACTCAAGTGGCACAACCCCGCCACGTCGCGGTCTGTGCGGGGAAAAGACTCAGTGGGTTAAATCCTGAGACGATCCTGCGCCAGTCGCGGGCGCTCAACGCAATCACCCAAGATCAACTTCGCCATCGATCAAGGTTCGGAGCTCCTAGGGCAGCGCAGAGGGCCTCGACTGACGTTGCGCGTCGCAGTATTCTGACCTTATGGAGGATTTGGTGTTTCGCGGCATGGTTCCCGGCGACGGCGGGAAGCCTCAGCTCGGCCGATCCGCGAACTCCCTGGGCGTTCGGGTGCCTGCTGACATCGAGCCGGATGCAGTTGGCGATGTGCATCCTGGCACCGGCGGCATGTCGGTTTCCCCGGACTCTGCCCTGAATGTCCCGAACCACCGGCGCCCAAAGGCGATGGGACACGGTTCCACGGGGCCCGACGGCCTTGGAATGTACGCCATCGCCAAGGTTCGAGTGAGCATGGGAGACCTGACGCTGCGTCCAGATCCGAGGCTGGCCACAAAACATGCGTTCGTCGAGCCCGCCCATGTCATGCCTTTGATGCAATACGAGGGCACCCTCGGTTCGACGAGAGACGATTGGAGAAAGATATGGCCTATGACCCCATCGATCGCTACCTGAGCCTTGAGCGAATCATGATGGAGGCAGACGAAGGCGGAGACGAGCCTTTCGCCGATTCACTGCGGGATCTCATGGACTCGATCTGGTATCGACTCAGTGACGAGGAGCATGACCTCCTCAACAACCGAGGGTTCGTGTCGATCGCAACCCTCTATCCTGTGACCATTCCAATTTCTGATGTCGCTTTTTCGGAGGCGCCTCCCCCGACGGCGCCTTACCAGGAACGCCACGAGGAGTGGATCGTAAAGGACTGGCGGTTGGAGGCTGCATGAACACGGTACTCATGGGTCTCAACCGATTTGAGAACTGCCGGATTCTGATCGCGTGGCATGAACACCCCGTTCTAAGAGCCGAGGCTGGGCTGTCGAGTCTCCAACTCGACACAACTGGATTGGGCGAAAAGATACGAGCTGTTCGCGTCGAGGGTAAAGACGTAGTTGGCGATGACTGTCGCCTGATCGCCTCGGACACGGGGAAGACGGTGCTGGTTTGCGACCAGGCGATTCTTCTAGCAACGCGGATCGACGAACACACGCTTCACATCAAACTGGACCTCCGCCCGCTCGGGTTGAACATCTTTGACGATGTTGCAGGCCTCCACGTGGGCCGCAATATCATGGCGAGCAATTCGTTTACCGGCTGCCAGGTTGGCATTCGGTTGGCGTGAGCGAGCATCAAATCACCCGATCACGAAAACATCACTGTCCGCGACGCGCACAACGCAGATGATCGGGATTGCTCGTGTCGTTGGCATCGAATTGACAGAGCTTCGTGATGAGCCATCGGTGCGAACCGCGCGTCCATGAACGCGCCTGGGCCGGCTCGCCAGCGCGGACGTCGATCGCAGCCTCGACGTCACCGCGCGCACATCGAGGCGCCGGGCCCGGCGCGCCTCTTGCAACCTGCGCCAGTTTCCACGAAGATGTTGCGTAGACCCCCAAGAGGCGCTGCCGCGTAGCGCGCCGCCGGGCAGCCGGACGACTCGGGTTTCGTCGGCGGCCGATAGAGCGTGCACTGCGGAGAGCGTCGTGCGCGAGGAGGCCCGCGTGCCCGATGGACAGCCGCGATGGTGATCCAAAGGAGGCGCGGCTGCAGCTTCGCCCGCAGGACGCGATACGCGGGGAGTACCGCCAGACGGGCTGTGCACCACTCTCCGTCCGCCTCTTCCCGGCTGACACCTTCGAAACGATCCTGGTGCGCCCCCCGCAGGTAGGCAGCGGGCTGCAGCGTTCCGTGCTGCTTGGCGAGGGGCTGCTCTACGTCTGTTCCTACCTCGACGGCGGACCCGACGAAACCATCGCGACGGGGCACAGCCCGGACATGGTCTATGTGGCATTCAACCTGTCCCAGACCCCTTTGATCCGGACTCTGGACGGGGAGAAACGGCTGACCCGATTCGGGGATTCCCATGTGGTCTCGGTCCCTGCTCCCATGACCTTGACGTATTCGCCGTTTTGCCGCGTCCGGATGCTGAATCTCTTTCTCCTGCGACAAGTCCTCGTGGCACTCGCTGAGGACCTGCAGGCCGGTGACTCGCTGCACCAGATCGTTGCGCTCGCGGGAGAGGGAGGGCCGCCCGCCTGCCACACCAGCAGGATGACCCTGGAGATGCGAGCCATCGTGGAGCGCATCGACGATTCGCCCTTCCACGGGAGCCTCAAGAAGCTCTACCTCGAAGGCAAGATTCTGGAGCTGCTCGCGTTGCGGCTGGCCCAGCTCTCCGAGATCCAGCCCCCGGCCAGGACGGCTCTGAGCCGCCGCCAGATCGAACGGCTGCACGAAGCCAGGGCCGTGATCACAACGCGCATGGCGGCGCCTCCATCGCTGCGGGAGTTGTCGCGCGAAGTGGCGCTGAGCACCACCTTGCTCAAGCGTGGATTCCACGAGCTTTTTGGGGAGACGGTGTTCCAGCACCTGCGGAATCTGCGGCTCGACCGCGCGTCCGCGCTGCTCCGCGACGAACGGGCCAGCGTCAAGGAAGCAGCCTGGTCGGTCGGCTACGCCAGCCTGAGCCACTTTGCGCGCGCATTCGGCGAACGATTCGGAGCGAGCCCTCGGGCGTGGGCCAGGACGCACGTCCCGCGCTGAAGACCACGCACGCCGCGGCTCGACGGCCCCAGGCACACGGCGCAGCTCTCCGCATCCTCCACCTTTGCCGTCGTTCCTGCTATCATGCCGGATGACGCGGAGGTCTCTCGTCAAGGGATTGACCCTCGGCGCCGTCAAGGGGTAGCACCCGCAAGAGACAAACGCGCGAAAGGAGCACAGCCCGTGAGCCATCCGTCAGAGAGAGCCCCAGTGCCGCTAAAGAGCAGTGCGCTCAGGAACCTGCCGCGCGACTTTGCGGTTCCCGCGTACGACAGGGCCCGCGTCGAGCCGGCGATCGTGCACTTCGGTGTTGGCGGATTCCACCGCGCCCACCAGGCGGTCTACACCGACGACGTGCTGGCAGCCGGCGACCTCCACTGGGGCATCCGGGGAGCCGGCATCACGGCCGGCGACGCGCGCATGAAGGACGCGCTGTCGCCGCAGGACTACCTCTACACGGTGGTCGCCCGCGACCGGCATGGCGAGGACAAGCGCGTCGTCGGGTCGATCGTCGACTATCTCCTGGGAACCGAGGACCCATCCGGGCTCATCCGGGCCATGGCGGACGAATCGACTCGCATCATCTCCATGACCATCACCGAGAACGGCTATTGCTACCGTGCCGAGAGCGTCGACCTCGATCTCGACAACGCGGCCGTGCGCAACGACCTCGCGGGCGCGGGCGCTCCGCGGACGATCTACGGGTACCTCGCGGCGGCGCTGGCCGAGGTCCGCAGGAATGGCACGCGGCCGCCGACGGTCCTCTCCTGCGACAATCTGCCGCAGAACGGCGACCGGCTGAGAAAGCTCCTCCTCCAGTTCCTGCAGCAGGCCGATCCGGAGCAGCGGAGGTTCGTGGAGGACAAGGTGCAGTTCCCCAACTGCATGGTGGATCGCATCACGCCGATCACCACGGACGAGCAACGCGCCCTCCTCAGGTCGAGCTTCGGGATCGAGGACCGGTGGCCCGTGTTCTGCGAGCGGTTCCGCCAGTGGGTCATCGAGGATCGGTTCCCCGCCGGGCGTCCGGACTGGGCCATCGCCGGCGCGACGTTCGTCGCCGACGTGGTCCCCTTTGAGCGCATGAAGATCCGCCTGCTCAACGGAAGCCACTCCGTGCTCGGCTACGTGAGCGCGCTGCTGGGCCACCGCCGCGTGGATCTTGCCATGGCAGACGACGATGTTCGTGACCTGGTCCGCCGCTACATGGACGAAGTCACCCCGACCGTCGGGGCTGTCCCGGGAATGGACCTCGAGGAGTACAAGGAGTCGCTCATCGACCGTTTCTCCAATCCCGCGATCGCGGACCAGGTGCTCCGCCTCGCGCAGGACGGATCGAAGAAGATCCCGAACATGATCCTCGAGCCCATCGCCGAGATTCTCCAAAAGGGCGGCAGGTGCCTGTTCGCGGCGTTCGGCCTGGCAGCATGGATCCGTTTTCTCGAGGGCGTCGGTGAGGACGGCAAGCCGATCGTCATCGACGACCCCCTGGGCGAGGTCCTTCAGCGCGCAGCACGGAATTCCCGCGGCAGCGTGGATCCTTTCTTCAACGTCGGCGCGGTCTTCCCGCCGGAGGTCGCCGAGCAGAAAGGTCTGAAGAAGGCGGTTGCCGGCAGTCTCGCCGCGATACGAACCGCCGGAATGCGATCGGCGCTCCGCGAGGTTCTCCGGAAGGAGACCGATCGTCCCCTCAAGGCGCCCGGGTATCGCGACCTCACCCCATGAGCCCGGCAGCGCCCGCGCCGCGATCAGTCTCACACGCCCATCCCGGCCGGCGGCGCGACTCCGCACCAATCCCGGCAGCTCAGCCGTCCGCTCGTGCTCTCGGCGACAACGAAGCCGGAGTGGGGGAAGCCGTGATCGCGCGCGAACACGTAGTCCACAGTGCGATCGTCAAATGCCTCAGGCAGCGAGACGCCCATGGGGCCCGAAGGGCCATGCGACGGCACATGGCGTACGCCCTGGAAGCGCTGAAGGGCGTGCTCGACGAGCACGAGGATGCATAGGCCGGGACCCCCGCGGAGGGACGGCGCGAACCGCAAAGGAGTTGAGCGAATGGACGCACCCATACCCCAGAGGATGAAGGCCCTCGTCCTGCCTTCGGCAGGAGCCTTCGAGATCAGAGATGTGCCGGTCCCCGCTCCGGCGTCTTTCGAGGTGCTCTGCAGGATCAGGGCCGTAGCCATATGCGGAAGCGATCCGGAGATCGTTCATGGCGGCCAGGCCGGATTCTGGCCGCCCGCCTACCCCTTTACCCCGGGTCACGAATGGGCCGGCGAGGTCGCGGCGGTCGGCGAGGGAGTCACGGAGTTCAAGCCGGGAGACCGAGTGGCCGGCGAAGCCTGGAAGGGCTGCGGGAACTGCTACAGCTGCCGCGAGGGTCGCTACAACCTGTGTCAGAACTACGGCAGGAACGAAGCCGGGGCGCGCCACTACGGATTTCGCAACCAGGGCGCCTACGCGCAGTACAACGCGTATTCCATCAAGAGCATCCACAAGCTGCCCGACAACGTGTCCTTCCTCGAGGGCGCGCTGGTGGATACCGCCGGACCCGCGATGCACGCCGCGGACTTGATGAAGATCACCCCGGGCGGAACGGTCGCCGTCATAGGCCCCGGACCGATCGGGATTCTCGCGATGCGCGTTGCCAAGAGCCTCGGGGCCTCGAGAATCGTGGCCGTCGGGCGCCGCGCCAGGCTGGAAGCGGCCGGACGGCTCGTCGCGGACGTGCTCGTGGACTTCGAGAAGCAGGACCCCGTTCAGGCGGTTCGCGAGGCGACGTCGGGCGTCGGTCCGGACCAGGTGTTCGAAGCATCGGGCGCCGAGGGGACGCTGAACCAGGCCATCCGCATGGTCAGGCCCGGCGGACAGATCGGCCTGCTGGGAACACCGCAGGAAAGCGTCCTGGAGAAGATACCTTTCAAGTATCTCTGCCGCAACGAAGTCGCCATCTTCGGGATCAAGGCCAATCCCAACGCGGCGCGGAAGATCATTTCCCTGATCTCCTCCGGCAAGCTGGCAGTGAAGGACCTGATCACTCACGTCTTCCCGCTGGTGGAGTTCCCGCGCGCCCTCGAGACATTCGAGAAACGACTCGAAGGAGCCGTCAAAGTGGTCATCGAGCCCAACGGGCCGGAAGCAAGGTAAGGCCTCGTGAACGACGTCATACTGGTGCCCACAGTGCAGTCCGCGACCGCCGCCGAGCTGGCCGGCCGCCGCGTGGCCGTGATCGATGTGCTGCGGGCCACGACTGTCATACTCACGGCGCTGGAGCGCGGGGCAAGCCGCGTGCTGACGGTGGCCGGGCTCGAGGAGGCGCGCCTCCTGCGGGCAGGGCTGCCGGGCGCGCTGCTCGCCGGCGAGCGGGGCGGTTTTGCTCCCGAGGGATTCGACTACGGCAACTCGCCGGTCGAGCTCTCCGGCGCCGATCTGGCGGGCCGCATCGTCGTCCTCACGACCACGAACGGCACGCTGGCCGTACAGCGGGCAGAGCCGGCCGCATCGATCGTTGCCGCTTGCCTGCGCAACGCCGCGGCGGTGGCCGGCAACCTCGCCTCGAGCGAGGGCCCCGTCGCCCTCTTGTGCGCGGGCACCGAGGGCGCGTTCACGATCGAGGACTTCTACTGTGCCGGCCTCATCGCGCGGGGCCTCGCGTCGCGCGGCTACGCCTTGAGCGACCTGGCGTGGTCTGCCGCCCTCCTCGCGCAGCGGCCGGTTGCTGAGGTCGTGAACGAGCGGACTTGCAGCCACGTGCGCACCCTCATCCGCCGGGGCCTGCGAGCGGATATTCCCTATTGCATCGAGTGCGACGCGAGCACAACCGTTCCGTGTTACGTGAAGGACGCGGGCGGAAATACGGCATTCGTGGGATAGCTCCCACGCTGTGCGGAAAGTTGTCCCGCGCGAGAAGCCGTTCGTACTCGCCGAAGGTATAGTACAGGCCGAGCAACTTTCCGCCCAGGCTCTCGACCAGCGCCCTCGAGGGCACGCTGCGATCCTCAGGGTTCCGCACGAGGGCGGCCCACCCTTCGGTCGTCAAAGACCACTGCATCATGTAGCGAGCAGCCGCGGAGGGACCGCGACAGGAATCGTGTCCCGCACCGTCAATGATAGGTCCCGCACCGTCAATGGCAGGGCCGCCACGCCCTGGCGGGCCGTCGGAATGGACGGCGGAGGGCAATAGTCCGACGGTGGCGGACATTTTGCTGCCGTATCCCTATCGCGGGGAAGGCCTGGTTCGTAGACTCGATGATTAGCCGTCGCCCGAAGCGCCCCGCATTCGACGCAGCGGCGAGGCGCCGAGAGGGTGCGGCACCGAGGAGGAGGGACCATGCCGTTCTACATGACGCAGTTCTCGTACACGCCCGAGGCCTGGGCCGCGATGACCAGGAAACCCGAAGACCGAAGCACAGCCGTCAAGGCTCTGGTCGAAGCCGCGGGAGGCCGGCTCATCGGCATGTACTTCTGCTTCGGCGAATACGACGCCCTGACGATCACCGAGGGCCTCGACAACATCGGCCAGGCGGCAGGCGTTCTTGCGGCTGTGGCTCCGGGGCACCTGCGCTCGATCAAGACGACGGTGCTTCTCTCCATCTCCGAAGCAATGGAGGGCATGAGGAAGGCGGGCACGATCACTTTCAAGGGTCCCAGGGGCTAGTGCCGACGGGGCCCCAAAAAGGGGAAGGAGTGGCAAAGGGAAACAAGGCCGTGGTCGAGCGCTGGGGGGTTGCCGAGACGTGGGCGCACTGGGACCTGCTGACCTTTCTGCAGCAGGTGGGCAAGGCGCCGTCGTAGGTCGAGCGTGATGCAGAAGGCAAGAGCGAAGTCAGAAGTCAACAAAGCCTCTTCGACGATGAGGAGCTGTTGAAGGCCTTTGCGCAGCGCCTCAACCGCGGCCGCAGGCGCGGCTCCCGTCGAGCGCGCTTACCGCGCCGACAGGCACTGGTTGCATGCGGGCCGGGTCACGATCCCGGCGGCAGCTCGCGCAGGATGTCGGACTCGTAGGTCCAGTAGCGCCCGAACCCCAGGCCTTCGCGCGACCAGACCGCCGCGCGATGCTTCTCGATCGCCTCCAGCGAGGGAAAAGAGCCGACATAGACCTTGCCTCTTCCGGTACAGGACCGATACACGCCCACCATGCTGCCGCCCACGGACGCCATCGCCTCGTAGGCCTTCTTCAGCAGGTCCTCGAACTGCTTCTGGGTCAGCTGCCAGCCTGCGTCCGTTGTGCCGGTGATCCTGTCGATCGCGTAGATAGCCATTCTCCGACCTCCTGTCATGCAGATCGTCACCGAGACTAATGCATTCCCGGGCGGCGGGGACGCGACGCGGGGACGATTTGTCCTCTGCCGTCAAACATCTGTCCGCAAGGGCTGCTCCGGGGCCGCGCGGAGAGTCGTGTCGACCGGGCGGCGATGAGGGTGCAGGAGGATTCCGTGTGCTGGCGGGGAGGGGCGCCGCGCCTTATGATGCCCGCATGCAATACAGACGATTGGGGCGGACGGGGCTCTCGGTCAGCGAAGTGAGCCTCGGCACGGAGCACCTGGACGAGCCCGACGCGCGCACCGTGGCGGACGTGATCCGGACCGCGGTGGAGGGCGGCGTCAACTTCGTGGACCTGATCCTGAACTCGACGGATGCGCGGGACAAGGCCTGCGCCGCTCTTCGGGAGGTCCCCAGGAGCGTCATGGTGGCGGGCCATCTGGGCATGGACACGCGCGATGGGAGCACGACGCGCGACCTGCCCCTCTGCGAGGCCTCCTTCCGGGAGCTCCTCGACAGGCTCGACCGCGAGAGCGTCGACCTTCTGATGCTGCACGTCGTCGACAAACACGCCGACTTCGACGGCGTGTTCGCCGCGGGCGGTCTCTTCGACCTCGCCCTGAAACTAAAGGAAGAAGGCCGCGCCCGGTTCATCGCTCTGAGCACTCACGTGTCCGCCATCGGTGTCCGGTCGATCGAGCGCGGCATGGACGTCCTGATGTTCCCGGTCAACCCGGCGCACGACCTCGTGGCCGACGACTCGGGGCTGAGGGCCGGATGGAAGCGCGAAGCCCATCGCGCGGCCCTCGAGGCCGGGGAGCCATCGAGGCAGCGGCGCGAGCTCACCCTCGCCTGCGAGCAGGCAGGCGCCAGCATCCTCGCGATCAAGACGTACGCCGGCGGGCTGCTGCTTCCAGCCGGCAACCCGAGTGCGTTTCTCCAGCGCACCGGGCTCGTCGCGGAGGGCAGCGCGAGCGGTATCTCGCTGACTCCCGTGCAGTGCCTGAGCTACGCGCTCTCGCGGCCCGGCGTCGCGAGCGCCGTCGCCGGCTGCCGCAGCGTGCGCGAAGTCGAAGCGGCCCTCGCCTACGAGCGCGCAGGCGACGCGGAGCGGGACTTCAGCGCGATCGACGCCAACAGCCTGTGGAAGCTCGAGCGCTGCTGCGTCTACTGCGAGCACTGCCTCCCCTGCCCCGCGGAGATCCGCATCGGTGCCCTGCTCAAGCTGCTCGACGTCGCCGAAGCCGGGACCGCGGCTGCCGTCGCCGCCGCGTACGAGTCGCTCGCGGCGCACGGCAGCGACTGCACGGCCTGCGGCATCTGCGAAGAGCGCTGCCCCTTCGGCGTGCCTGTGGCCGAGCGGATGGAGCGGGCGGTCGCGGTGTTCGGCCGCTGACCCCATGCGGGTCGCGGTCATCGGCGCAGGGCCGGCCGGGCTCATGGCCGCCATCGGCGCGGCGAGCGCCGGCGCGAGCGTCGTCGTGCTCGAGAAGAACCGCAGCGCGGGCCGCAAGCTGCTGCTCGCCGCCGGCGGGCGCTGCAACGTGAGCCACGCGGGAAGCATCGACGAGCTGCTCGAGCGCTACGGCGCGGGCCAGGGACGCTTTCTGAAGCGGGCGATGCACGCTTTTTCCAGCGCGGATCTCGCCGCGCTCCTGGGGCGGCACGGCATCGAGCTGGTCGAGGAGGAAGGCGGCAAGCTCTACCCGCGCTCGATGCGCGCCGCCGACGTGAGGCGGGCGCTGCTCGAAGAGTGCCGCCGCGGGGGCGTGGCTATCCGGTACGGGGAGGCGGCGACGGCGATCGGACGCAGCGGCGCGGGCCTCGGCGTCGAGACGCGCACCGGGCGCATCGAGGCGCCGGCCGTCGTGGTCGCGGCCGGCGGCAGCTCGTATCCCGCCACTGGCTCCACGGGCGACGGCTGCGACCTCGCCCGGCGCCTCGGCCACGCGATCGCCCCGATGGCGCCGGCGCTCGTGCCCGTCGTGCTGCGCGACCACCCGTTCGCGGAATGCGCCGGCATCGCGATCCCCGCCTCGCGCCTGACGCTCCATCGCGCCGGAAAGAGGGTGGCGCAGCGGCACGGGGACCTTCTCTTTACACATCAGGGTCTTTCAGGACCGGGCGTGATCGACCTCAGCCGATCGATCGAGGCGGGCGACGAGCTTCGCTTTTCGCTGGTCGACGCGTCGGTCGAAGAGATCGAGCGCGGGCTGCAGGCGGAGGCGGCAGCGCACGGCCGCCGCACCGTCGGCGGCTGCGCCGGCGGCTGCGCCGTGCCCGCGCGCGTGCTGGACCGCGTGCTTGTCGCGTGCGGCATCCCGGGCGACCTGAGAGCCGCGGACCTCGACCGCAGCCGCCGCAGGCTGCTCGCCGAGCGCCTCGCCGCGTTTCCCGCCGTCGTCGGTCGGCTCGGCGGGTGGGACGAGGCGATGGTCACGCGCGGCGGCGTGAGCCTCGCCGAGATCGATCCCGCCACCATGCAGTCGCGGCTGGTTCCTGGTCTCTACGTTGCCGGCGAGACGCTGGACGTGGACGGCGACACCGGCGGCTACAACCTGCAGGCTGCGTTCTCGACCGGCATGCTGGCGGGCCGCAGCGCCGCGAGAGGCTGAAGCCTCACGCGCGCGCGAGCCAGCCGAACACCGGCAGGAGCGCGGCCACGCTGACCGTCGTGAAGACCCACAGCCCGACCGCGAGATTGTCGTCGAGGGCGAAGAGCTTGCACGCCACCACGGACCAGATCGCGACCGGCATGCACGACTGGATGACGAGGGTCTTGAAGGCCAGCGGGTCCGTCGCCGGGGAATAGCCGAAGAGGAGTCCGAGGCCGATCCCCGCGAGCGGCGCGATCACGAACTTGACGGGGAGCATCCCGAGATAGCGGCCGAGGCTCGCGAGCATCGACCGGACGTGCATCCCCAGGCCGAAGCTCGTGGAGTAGAGGATGACCGCGGCGAACACGAGGATCGTGCGCGGAAGACGCAGGAACGCCGGGTACGGGACGCCGAGGATCGAGAGCAGGAGCCCGATCACCATCGCCGAGTTGGGAAGGATGCTGATGGGATCCTCGAAGTTGGCGCGCAGCACGGAGACCAGGCTGCGCTTGCGCCCCGGCGCGAAGTTGCGGGCCACGAGAAAGATCACGGTAAAGAAGTACGGAACCGTGAAGAGCGTGTAGATCTGAGACAGCTCCAGGGCGTCGTCGCCGAGGTACAGCAGGCAGAGGAAGCCGCCGAGGGTCGGCCCGTTGTTCGAGAGCAGCGCGCCTACGGTGTAGGTCCCGGTGGCCTGGCGATCCTGCCGGTAGAGGCGCCCGACCAGGTAGCCCGCGACGCCCGACAACGACATGACGCAGACGGCGATCACGGCCAGCCCGAGGTGCCGGCCGAGCACGCGACTCTCGATGCCCCAGTAGACGAGAACGATCGTGGGCGTTTCCACGAGCAGCACGGTGTAGCGCGAGAGGTCGCGGCTCGTCCGTTCGAGCGAAGGGCGCGCCTTTCTCGCGGCCCACCCCAGGAGCAGAAACCCGTAGGTCATCGTGGAGAAGACGAGGAACTGTTTCATTTGCCGGCGGCCCCGCGGAGCATGGCGCGCCGGGAAGGACAGTGTCAAACGACCGCCAAATGCGGACCTGCGGGCGCTGCGCGCCCGCGCGGCGGCTTTCACCGCGTTTGCAGCCTGCGGCCGCGGCGCCTACAATGGCGTTGTTGGCAGTAAAGGAAGGTTCGAAGTCGCACCCGGGCCCGCCGTTCGTGGGCAGGGAGGCGGAGCTGGCGCGGTTCGGCGAGCTCGGCCGGGCGGTCGCCAGCGGCCGCGGGGCAGTCATCGCGATCTCGGGCGATCACGGCACCGGCAAGACCCGTCTCGCCCGCGAAGTCATCGCCCGCGCCGAACGGACCGGCGCGACGACGCTCTGGGGGCAGGGCTACGATGACGAAGGGTCGCCCGCCTACTGGCCGTGGGCCGAGATCATCACGCACTACATCGACCGGCGCGGGCTCGCGCACGCGCGCAGGCTCATGGGGGCAGGCGCGTACGACGTCGCCTCGCTGATCCCCTCGCTCGAGCGAGTAGGCAGCGGCGCCGGCTCCCACGTGCGGCCCGGGCAGCCGCACCGGTCGATTTCCGCCCGGGGCACTGCGGCCGGCCTTGCCCCCTCGTGGACCGCCCCCCGCGAGCCCCCGACGCACGAGGCGCGCTTCCGCCTCTTCGCCGCGATGCGCGCGTTCCTCCAGCGGGCCGCCGGCGAACGCCCGCTGCTCATCGTGCTCGACGACCTGCACTACTGCGATCCCGACACCCTTCTGCTCTTCGAGGCGGTCGCGGGCGACCTGGAGTCCAGCCGCCTGCTGCTGGTGGGCACGTACGTCGAGCGACGGGCGGCGCGTCACGCCGTCCTGCCTCGAATCATCGCCTCGGTCTCGAAGCTCCCCTGGTACCGCGAGGTCCCGGTCGGCAACCTCACGCTCCGCGACGTGAGGGCCCTCCTGGAGCCGCAAGTCGGGAGGAGCGAAACCGGCAGGCTGGCGTCGTCCGTTCACAAGCAGACCGAAGGCAACGCGCTCCTCGTGGTCGAAGCCGTCCACCGCCTCGCCGCCCGCGTCGCCGCCGGCGAGAAGAATCTCTCGGACGATCATTGGGAAGAAGGCGCCTCGCCCGGCGTCTCGATGCTCATCAGCCGCAGGCTCGCGCGCCTCTCCCCCGCCTCGCTCGAAGCGCTGCAGGCGGCGGCGGTCCTCGGCCGGGAATTCGATCTCGATGTCCTCGCGGCCACGATCCACGCCGCGCCGGCCGCGGCGCGCGCCCTCCTCGCGGGATCGGTCGACGATGGGCTGCTCGGCGAGACCGCCCCGGACCGCTACCGCTTCGGCCACGAGCTCGTGCAGCGCGCCGTCGCCGCGGACCTCGCGCCGGCGGATCGAGCCGCCATTCACCTGGCCGCGGGCGAGGCGCTCGAAGCGCTGCGTGCCTCGGGGATCGACGTCGACCCGGCGCGCATCGCCCGACACTTCGGGAACGCGGGATCGGAGCACAGGAAAAAGGCGTGCCGCTACGCGCGCGAGGCGGGAGAGCGGGCGCTCGACGCCGCGGCGTACGACACGGCGCTGCGCGCCTTCGACGAGGCCGCCGGCGACCCGGGCCTCTCGCCCGGCGAGCAGGCCGGGCTCGCCATGCTTCGCGCGTGGACCCTGTTCGCGCTGACGCGTTTCGCCGAGGTGGCGCCGCGCCTGGCGGAAGCCTTCAATCTGTACCTCTCCGTGGGCGATATCGCGCACGCCGTCGACGCCGCGGAGTTCGCCACCTACCCGCAGGGCGCCGAGCGCCTGCCCCGCGAGCAGATCCGCGGGCTGCGCGAGCAGGCGCTCGCGCTCGTGCCGCCCGAATCGCCCGAGGCGGCCCGGCTGCTCTGCGCCCTCGCCGAGACGTACTCGTACGCACACCGCGGGCGGGCGGAGGAGTGTCTCGCGCGGGCAACGGAGCTCGCCCGCCGATTCGCGGACCGCCGGCTCGAGGCGCGCATCCACTACGCGCGCGCGTGGCTGCAGTACCGCAACCTGGAGTGGCCGCTTCTCCTCGAGAGTGCGGCGGAGGCGCTGGAGACAGCGCGCGCCATAGCGGACAGGAACCTGGAGCTTCTTTTCGGCGGGCGCCTGGTGCTGTGGAAGCTCCTGTGCGGCGATCCCGACGGCGCCGGAGAGCTGGCCCTCGCGCTGCGCGGGGGAGTCGAGCTCGGGCCCAGCCTGTGGACGGACGACCTGCAGGGCGCCGAGCGCGTGCTCGCGATCTGGACAGGGCGGTGGAAGGAGCTCGGGCGGCGGCTCGAGGAGCGGAAGTGGCTCGCCGCCCCCGGCACGGTGCGGGGACCGGCGCGCAGGCCGGCATCCGCGGGCCTGGTGGCCTACAACACTCCCGAGGTCATGCTCGCCTATCAAAGAGAACACCCTCAGATCTACATCAACCCCGACCAGCTCGCGATGCGAGCCAACATGCTGGCCGATGCGTGCGCAGACCAGGGGAACGAGAGCGCCCTCCCCGCGGTGAGGGAAGTGGCGGAGCGGGCCCTCTCCATGGAGCTGAGCCCTCTCGGCCGCCTGTTCGCCCAGTCGGCGCTCGGCTTCGTCGGCTACCTGCAGCAGGACGCCGCCCTGCTCGAGCGTGCGTGCGGCCCCGAGATGCTCTCGCGCGCCGGGCGACTTCATCATGGAGTCACCGGGCTGCCTGCTCGACACCGTCCGCGGCCTGGTCTTC
The DNA here is from genome assembly GCA_963734495.1 of uncultured Spirochaetota bacterium. Classification (GTDB taxonomy): domain Bacteria; phylum Spirochaetota; class Spirochaetia; order SZUA-6; family CAVTHK01; genus CAVTHK01. The sequence goes on along the minus strand of CAVTHK010000011.1, from coordinate 611,759 downwards.
GGTCTCGCCGGGCGCGCCGGCGAGGCGCGCGTCTGCTTCGAGCGGGCGCTGGCGATGTCGTATCGCTGCGGGCTGATCTACAACATCTACGAAGCGTCCGTCTACTACGCGGTGTTCCTCCTGCGCCAGGGCGAGCTCAGGCGGGCGCGGGAGCTGGTCATGGAGGCCCGACGCGTGGGAGCGGGCCTGAGGCTCGAGGGCCAGGAGCGCGCGCTCGCCGAGGTCATGTCGCGGCTCGAGGGTGCCCTTCCCGACGGCCTGACCGCGCGCGAAGTCGAGGTCCTCGGGCTCGCGGCCGGAGGGCTGGAGACCAAGCAGATCGCCGCCGAGCTCAGCATCAGCTACTTCACCGCGGCGAACCACCTTCGCCACATCTACGCGAAGACGGGCGCGCACTGCCGCGTGGACCTCGCGTCTTACGCGCTGCGCCATCATCTCGGCGGCCACGAGGCCTGACCCGCGAGCGCGGACGGCCCCGCTGCTGCCGCCGCGGTTTCCGCATCGGACTCAACCGGCGGTATGTTCAGGGCTCGGGGCGCGAGGGACGTCGCATCGACCGCGTCGATTCGACACGTCCCCACGCGACCAGTCACGAAATGAACGGGGACGCTTCGGGAACAATCAGCGCAGCGGTGGAATCCATCTACCGTTCCGACTCGCGGCGGGTGCTCGCCACGCTGATCCGCCTGCTTGGCGACTTCGATCTCGCCGAAGAAGCGCTCCACGAGGCCTTCGGCGCCGCGCTCGCGCAGTGGCCGCGCGTCGGCCTGCCCGCGAACCCCCGGGCTTGGCTCGTCTCCGCCGGCCGCTTCAAGGCCATCGACGTCCTGCGCCGGCGCGCCCGTTTCGACGCCTCGGTCGTCGAGCTCGCCGCGCGGCTCGATGCGGCGACGCCCGATGCGATCGGGCAGAATGGGCACGACGTCGAGGACGACCGGCTGCGGCTGATCTTTACCTGCTGCCACCCGGCGATCCCGCCGGACGCTCAGGTGGCCCTCACCCTCCGCGAGGTCTGCGGTCTCACGACCGAGGAGATCGCGCGTGCCTTCCTGGTCGAGGCGCCGACGCTGGCGCAGCGGATCGTGCGCGCGAAAGCCAGGGTCCGCGAGGCGCGCATCCCGTACGAAGTGCCGGCCTTGCGGGACCTGCCCGAACGGTTGGACAGCGTCCTGCGCGTCATCTACCTGGTGTTCACCGAGGGCTACTGGGCGTCGTCGGGGACGTCCCTCACGCGCCGGGACCTCTCCGGCGAAGCGATCCGCCTCGGCCGGCTGCTCGTCGAGCTGCTTCCCGATCCCGAGGCGCTGGGGCTGCTGGCGCTGATGCTGCTGAACGAATCGCGCCGCGCGGCGCGCACCACCCCCGGCGGCGAGCTCGTGCTGCTCGAGGAGCAGGACCGCTCGCTGTGGGACCGCGGGCAGATCGCCGAGGGCGCCGCGCTGGTGGAGCGAGCGCTGCACGCGCCGAGTTTCGGCCCCTACACGATCCAGGCCGCCATCGCTGCCGTTCACGCCGAATCGCCCGGCGCGGCGTCCACGGACTGGGCGCAGATCGGCGCGCTCTACGACATCCTGATGCGCTCCGACCCGTCGCCGATCGTCGAGCTGAACCGCGGCGTCGCGGTGGGGATGCGGGACGGCCCCGCGGCTGGCCTCGCCCTGATCGAAGCCATCCTCGCGCGCGGCGATCTCCTCGACTACCACCTCGCTCATGCCGCCCGCGCGGACATGCTCCGGCGCCTGGGGCGGAAGGCCGAGGCGCTGGCCTCCTACCGGCGCGCCCTCGACCTCGCGCGGCAGGAGCCGGAGCGCCGGTTCCTCGAGCGAAGGCTGCGCGAGCTCTCGGAGTGAGGCGCTACGCCTGCGCCCGCGCGCTGCGCAGCGCGAGAAAGAGGCTCTCGCCCGCGACCGCGAGCGTGACGGCCGCGGCGGCCGCGACGACTCCCGGCCAGGGCAGCAGGCGCGGGATCCCGAAAAGACACAGCGAGAGCACGGAGACGTTCACGGCGACGCCGAGCGGGATGTCGGAGGTCGTCCGCTCGCGCACCAGCATGCCGCGCAGCAGCGAGACCGCGGCGGTGAGGGCGACCGTCGGGACCATGATCGCGAAAGGGACGGCGCAGAGCGAGGCGAGCTCCGCGGGCAGGTCGAAGAGAACGCGGAAGCAGAAATCCGCCGGGCCGGGCAGCGCCAGCAGCCCGGCGACGAGCAGCAGCACGCCCGCGACGACCGCCGCGAATCGCCTGATCGCCCGGCCTGTCCCGCCTCGGTCGTAGAGCGCTACCGTCGTCTCCTGCACGGCGAGCGCGGGACCCTGCAGCAGGAACAGCCAGCTCGAGACCACGGGCCAGGCCGCCAGGGAGTCGACCGCCATCGGCCCGCGCGCGAGGGCCGCGGTCGTCAGAGGCCGCGCGATCACCGTGATCAGCGCCGTGAGCACCAGCGGGGCGTAGAAGCGGGCAAAGTCCCGCCCGCTCAGTGGCACCTCGCCCTCTACGTGGAAGGGGAGGTCCCGCAGCACCGCTCCCGCGAGCACCCGCGTGGTCGCCGCGGATGCCATCATTCCGGTGACGACCGCGATCGCGCCGACCGTCGCCCCCGGCAGGGCCGTGAGCGCGAGCGCCAGCCCCGAAATCACGAGCACCACGAACAGCCGCACGAGGGTGGTGACCGCCACGAGACCGGGGCGGCCGTGACGGACGAGCACGCCCTGCCAGAGCCTCCGGTAGCCGACGCTCGCGTGCCACGGCGTCATGATGAGGAACGCGGTGCGCGCGGGCGCGAGGAGGTCCTCCGGCACGCCCATGAGGCGCCCGGTGAGCAGGCCGAACAGCGGCGTCGCACCCACGGCGAGGTGCAGGACCGTGAGCCCGGCCACCAGCCGGTTCACGAACGCGAGCAGCCTGCCGTAGGAGCCTCGTGAACCGCTGAGCGCCGTGCCCGCGATGAGGAGCTGCACGGCCGGGCCCTGCACGAAGATGCAGAGGCTGAAAGCGATCCCGAACGCCGCGAGGTTGCGCTCGACGTCGGCGAGGCGGCCGATCACGGCGTTGGTGAGCGGCTGCTCGAACGCCATCATCATCCACATGGCGGCGAGGGGAAGAAAGGTCAGGACGACGCGGCGCGTCGCGACCGCGGGCTGCGCGACGCTCACTGCGGGGCGGCGCCGCGCGAGGATGCGAAGGTCGAGCGCGCCGGGGTTGTGTGCGGCATGGACATCACGTTGCCGCCAGATACTGAGCGGATCGAAGCCGCTCGTCAATACGGGCGGCCGCGCAAGCCGCGCAAGCCCGCGCGCGGGCGCGGTTCCCCGGGTCGAGCGGCGACGCGCCCGCCGCCTAACGCGTTCTGCCCGCGGCCGTGGCCTCGGGGACTTCCACGAGCCTCCCGTTCCTCACGTCGTAGACAAAGCCGTAGATCGGGATGTCGCCCGGGACAAGGGCATGGTTGCGAATGCGGGTGACGTCCGCGAGCACGCTCTGCGACTGATCGGAGATCGTGAGCCAGTCGACAAAGTCGCCCTCCCGCGAGCCGGGCCCGGGCCCCGTGTCGCGCCACGCCCCGCCGTCGAACGTGGCCGCCTTCAGGCTCTTCGCGAGCAGGCCGCGCATGATCTCGTCCGTAAAGACCAGCATGCCGCAGTCGGTGTGGTGCACGACGAACCACTCGCGCGTCCCGAGGAGCTTGTAGGAGATGACGAGCGACCTGATCGCGTCGTCGCCCGCCCGTCCGCCGGCGTTTCGGAGGACGTGGGCATCGCCTTCGGCGAGGCCAGCGTACTTCGCGGGGTCCAGCCTCGCGTCCATGCACGTGAGAATCGCGAACCTGCGGCCGGGCGGCATGGGCAGCCTGCCCTTGTCGCCGAAGCCCTGGGCGTAGCGCGCGTTTGCCGCGAGAACCTCATCGCGAATGCTGCTCAAAGGGAACCTCCGGTGGCTGTTGTCCCGGGCGATATCTCAGCTCGCAGAAGAAGGCCGCCCGCGGGGGCAGCCTTCGTTCTGCCTTCTCACCCGGCTACTTCCGGATGATCGGCACCGCCCAGATGTCGTTGCCGCCCGATCCGCCGGGCCGCGTGGAAGCGAAGTAGAGCACGGTTCCGTCGGCCGCGATGCTCGAGGCCCAGTGGTCCGAAGGGCCATGCCCGAGGTTGACCGGCGTGCTCCACTCGCCGCTCAGCGTCGCCCGCGTCGTCACCATGAGGTCGCCGACGGTGGTGCCTGCAGGGGTAGCGTCATAGAACATCGTGAGCCCGTCCGCGGTCAGGTTCGGGCAATGGTCGTTGCCCGCGGCGTTGAGAGTCGCGCCGAGCCAGGCCGGGCGTCCCCAGGGGTCCCTGGTGCTCGCCCGCTTCGCCACCCAGAGATCGTCCATGCCCAGGCCGCCGGGGCGGTCCGACTCGAAGTACAGCTCGAGCCCGTTATGCGAGATCTCCGGAGTGACCTCTTCGCCCGGGCTGTTGGCGACGGGGCCGATGTTCACCGGCGGTCCCCAGGGCGCATTCCTGTCCGGCCGGGTCGTCACCCAGATGTCCGATTTTCCGACCCCTCCGGCGCGGTTGGCCCGGTAGTCGGAAAAGTAGAGCTCCAGCCCGTCGGTAGAGATGCACGGCGAGATTTCCGCGGCCGCGGTGTTGACGACCGGGCCGAGGTTCTCGGCGGGCCCCCACGGCGCGTCCTTCGTCGCCCGTTTCGAGACCCAGATGTCCGCGTTGCCGAAGCCGCCAGGCCGGTCGGAGTTGAAGTACAGCTCCAGGCCGTCGGCAGACACGTCGGGCGAGCCCTCGCCGCCCCCGCTGTTGACGAGCGGCCCGAGGTTGACCGGCGTGCCGAAACTCCAGTCCGCCTGCGCGCCCGCGGCTGCCAGCATCAGGGCGGCTGTCAGCAGGACCAGCCTCTTTCTTCGCACCTCCATAGACCCTCCTCGTGCGAAAGCGCGGAGAGCGCGCCCGCACGAGGGAAGTCTACGGGATGGGCGTTACGAGAACGTTTCAAGAGCCGTTTCGCAGTCGTCGGAGAGGCATCGACGGGTCGGGTCGGGTCGGTTAATCTGAAGGCGGGAGGCGCCTGTGCACGCTGATCTTCTGATCCGCAACGCCCGGACTCGAACGTCGGGGGTCGATACGGTCCAGATTGCCGTTCAGGACGGACGAATCGCGGAGATCGGGCACGGTCTGGACGTCCGGGCCGCGAACGCCGTCGACGCGCAAGGGCGCCTCGTCACCGAATCCTTCGTCAACGCTCACCTGCATCTCTGCAAGGTCTACACGCTCCCCATGGCCGCGCAGGAGGCCCTCACCTCGTATCAGGGCGGCACGATGGGGGCCGCGATGACCGCGATCGAGCTTGCGTCCCGCGTCAAGGAGCGCTACGACGAGGGATGGATCGCGGACAACGCGCGACGGGCCGTGGCGCTCGCGCTCCGTCACGGCTGCACGCACATCCGCGCCTTCGCCGACACCGACGGCAAGGCGCGCCTCGAGGGAGTCAAGGCGCTCCTGCGCGTGCGCGAAGAGCTCAGAGGGCGCGTCGAGCTGCAGGTCGTGGCTTTCCCGCAGGACGGGGTGATCCGCGACCCGGAGGCCGAGCGGTACGTGCGGGAGGCCATGGAGCTCGGAGCGGACGTCGTGGGCGGGATCCCCTGGATCGAGTACACGGAGGCGGACGCCCGCGAGCACGTCGAGCGCATGTTCGCGATCGCGCGCAGCCACGACCGCGGCGTCTCCATGCTGATCGACGACGCGGGAGACCCCGGCCTGCGGACGCTCGAGATGCTGGCGGTCAGGACCATCGCAGACGGATGGGAGGGCCGCGTGACGGCGCACCACTGCCGCGCGATGGCGCTCTACCCGGAGCCGTACTTCCGCAAGGTCGCTGCCCTCGCCGCGCGCGCCCGCATCGGGGTGGTGAGCGATCCGCACACCGGCCCGCTGCACGCCCGCGTGCGCGAGCTGCTCGACGCGGGCGTGGCCGTCGCCCTCGGCCAGGACGACATCGCCGACGCCTACTACCCCTTCGGCCGCAACAGCATGCTCGAAGTCGCGTTCCTCGCGGCACACCTGCTGTGGATGACCACGTTCGCCGACCTCGAGCTCCTGTACGACCTCGTCACGACGCGCGCGGCCGACCTCCTCGGGCTCGAGGCCCACCGCCTCGCGCCCGACGGGCGCGCGGACCTGGTGATCCTCGACGCGCCGACGGTGTGGGAGGCGATCCGCGACCACGAGCCGCCGCTCGCGGTGATCCGCGACGGCAGGGTCGTCACTTCCCGTTGAACAGGCGCGACACCAGGCACGCGACGCCGTAGACGGCGGCGCCGGCGGCGGCGGTCACGGCGGCGAGCAGGCCCGCGCCCACGGCGGCGGCGCCGCCTGCGCACGGGCCCCGCGCCGCGGCCCGGCGCCTGATCACGCGCGGGTCGATGCGCGCGAGCGCGGGCACGCCGGCGAAGCCGGAGGCGGGGCGGCCCGCGGCGTCGCACGGCAACGCGCGCTCCCGGCCGGCTGCGTGGAGGGCGCCGCCGAGGATGCCTTCATACTCGTAGGCCTCGTCCTCGTAGAGGTTGCCGTGATGGGGCAGCGCGGACCACGCGGCGAAGAAGCACGTCAGGTAATGCACGATAAAGGCGTTGAGCAGCCCGAGCCCGCGGCCGCCGGCCGGCGACTGCTGCACCTGCAGCGCGTGCACGAGCTCGTGGCCGCAGAGCAGGAAGAATCGCAGCGACAGCGGCTCGCAGACCGAGGGACGGAAGCAGATGCGGATGCGCGAGAGCCCGCCGGTCAGCGTGATGGCGTCCTCGTCGCCGAGGCTGAAAGGCCACGGGATGCCGTCGAAGAAAGACACGCGCTCCCACGCGAGCGTGGGAAAGAGCGCCCGCAGCGCGTCCCCCAGACAGGCCGGGAGATCAACGGGGCGCGGAATCACGGCGGCCGCCGCCCGCGCACGCGCGGAGATAACGAAGGGACAGCCCGGAGCGGCCGGGCCGTCCCTTCGCGCGAAGCCTTACCTCTTGTCGTACCGATTGACGACCCCCTGCCAGATCGCAGTCGCTTCGTCGATGTTCATCTTCCTGATCGTGGCCACGTACTTGTCCCAGTCCGAGATCGGCACCTGCCCCAGCACGAACTTGCAGTACATCTCGTCCGCGTAGGTCTGGATGTCGGTCATGATCGCGGACAGGCGCTCGGCCTCCTTGGGCGTCGGGAAGGCCGGGGGCATGAGAACGCCCGCGTCCTGCACGGCCTGGTAGAGGTTGACCGCGTCGATCTGAGGCGGGAGCTGGATCTGCTTGAAGACGCGCTCAAGCTGCAGGCCGGGCCCGCTGCTGGCCGACCAGACGTGCTGGCTCAGGGCGTTGATCATGGGCAGCTTGTTCGGGTTCTTCTTGATGAGGTCGGTCAACACCGGCTGGCCGTCCTGCATCGTGTAGGTGAGGCCCTCCACCCCGAAGTTGGTGAGCATGATGCCGTCCTTGGTAAAGAGGTAGTCCCCCCACCGCACGGCCGCTTCCTTGTTCTTGCACGAGGCGGACACGACGACCGCGTTGCCCGTCATCTCGGAGTCCATGGGACCGTAGGCTTTGCCGGCGGGGCCGATTGGAGGCTGGATCCCGACCAGCTTGAAGCTCGGGTCGTTCTGCTTGAGGCCGAGGAACTTGCCCATGTGGCCGTTGATGTTCCCGGCGTAGGACGCGACGATGTCGCCGACCACCTTGGACTCGAAGTTCTTGTCGTTGTTGGTGACGAAGTCCTGGTCGATCAGCTTCTCGGCGTACCACTTGGCCATGGTCGCGAGGTGATCCTTGTACGCGGGCTCGATCGGGCCGTAGACGACCTTGCGGCCGGCGAGGCCGAAGTTCCACGAGACGCCCCAGGCGAACGCGAAGCGTCGCAGCGAGAACTTGTCCAGGCCGGTGCCGCTGAACGGGATCTCGTCGCCCACCTTCCCGTTGCCGTTGGCGTCGGCCTTCCTGATGGCCGAGAGCATCTTGTACCAGCCGTCGATGGTGGTCGGCTTCTCGGCGCCGATGCGGTCCAGCCAGTCCTGGCGCACCTGGAAGCCGTCGCTGATGCGGTTGTACTTGTCGCTCTTGATCTTCGGGATCGTGTAGAGCGTCCCGTCGTCGAGGCTCGCCTGCTTGCGCCGCTCCGGGTCCGCCTTGAGATAGGCCAGGTAGTTGGGCGCGTACTTGTCGAAGAGCTCGTTGAGCCGGATGATCTGCCCATCCGCGATGAGCTGGCCGGGTCCGCCGGGCACCGAGGCCCACCAGTCCCAGTAGATCAGGTCGGTCAGGTTGTTGGAGGCGAGCATCAGGTTGAACTGTTCGTTCTCCTGGCCTGAGGGCGGGTGCTTGAACTCCAGGCGCACGCCGGTCCGCTTTTCCAGCTCCTTGAAGACGGTCATCTCCGAGTAGCTCTTCAGCGTCATGCCGGTCTTGGCGTCGAGCCTCCAGAAGGCCGTGAGGACCACCGGCCCCTCGGTCTTCGCCGCCGTGACCTCCCCGGCCGGGCTCGCAAAGGCGAGCATCGGTGCCAGCAGCACCACCAGTACGATTGCAAGGCGCTTCATACGCACCTCCTTTGGGAAACGTCGCGTTCTCCCCGGTCCCGTAAGGGCCGAGGGTTTCGCCTGTGCCGTTGGCTTCCCGCCGCGCGCCCGACGGCGCCTCGCGGACGGTCAGCCCTTGATCGCTCCGATCATGACCCCCTTGACGAAATACTTCTGCAGGAGCGGATACGCGCAAAGAATCGGCAGCGTGGCCACCACGATGGTCGCGTACTTGATCGTCTCCCCGACCTGCTCCTCGTCCACGGAGCTGATCAGCGACGTCGTCATGCTCCGCGTGTCGTTCGCGATCAGGATCTCGCGGAGAATGAGCTGCAGCGGGTAGAGCGCGCGGTCGCGGAGAAAGAGCATCGCGTGGAACCAGCTGTTCCAGTGGTGCACCCCGTAGAAGAGAGTCATCACCGCCACGACGGGCATCGCGAGCGGCAGCACGACGCGGAACAGGATGGTCCAGTCGCCGGCGCCGTCGATCCTCGCCGACTCCTCCAGGCTTTCAGGGAGGCTCAACAGGTACGTGCGCATGATGACGAGGTTCCAGGCGCTGACGGCGGAGGGCAGGATGAGCGACCACCGGGTGTCCACCAGCCCGAGGCTCCCCACCTGGAGGTAGAGCGGTATCAGGCCGCCGCGGAACATCATGGTGAATACGATCAGGAACATCAGGGCGTCGCGCAGCGCGATCCTGCGCCTCGAAAGGCCGTACGCCCCGAGCGACGTCAGGAACAGGTTGATCGAGGTCCCGGCGACGAGCACGATCAGGGTGTTCTTGTACCCGCTGAGAATGTGGGGATTCTCGAAGACCATCCTGTAGGGGCCCAGGGAGAACCCCAGAGGAGCCACGAGGATGCCACGGTGCGCGACGATGCGCGCGGGATCGCTGAGCGAGGCGAACAACACGTAGATGAACGGGTACACGCAGGCAAAGGCGAACGCGGTGAGCAGCAGGAGGTCGAATGCCTGAAAGACGATCTCGCCGCCGGTCCGTTTCATCGCCGTCTTCGCCTCTCTACCACAGGCTGGTCCTCGTAATCCTCCGGCTCAGCCGGTTGAACAGCATGAGCATGGCGAAGTTGATCACCGAGTTGAGCAGGTCCACCGCCGTGCTGTAGCTGAAGCTCTTTTCCAGCAGCCCCTTGCGGTACACGAAGGTGCTGATCACGTCCGCGGTCTCGTAGGTCTGCGGGTTGTAGAGCAGGAGCACCTTTTCGAGGTCGATGTTCATCATGCGGCCCATCCGCAGGATCAGCATGATGATGATCGTCGGCGCGATTCCGGGAAGGGTGATGGACCAGGTCTGGCGCCACCGGCCCGCGCCGTCGACCACCGCGGCCTCGTAAAGCTCGGGGTTGATCGCCGAGAGCGCAGCGAGATAGATGATGGATTCCCAGCCTGCCTGCTGCCAGATGCCCGAGCTCACGTAGACGAACCGGAACCACTGGGGAATGATCATGAACGGAATGGGCTCGACGCCGCCCGCCGCTATGAGCTGGTTGACGACCCCATCGCGCGCGAGAAAGTCGATGATCAGCCCGCACACCACCACCAGGGAGATGAAGTGCGGCAGGTAGGTCAGCGTCTGCACGACCCTCTTGTAGCCCTGGTGGGTGACCTCGTTGACGAGGAGCGCCACGATGATCGGCGCCGGAAACGCGAAGATCACGTGCCAGAAGTTGAGGAGCAGGGTGTTCCTGATGATGCGCCAGGCGTAGTAGCTCCCGAAAAACGCCTGGAAGTGACGGAAGCCGATCCACTGGCTGCCCCAGATGCCCTTGACCGGGTTGAAGCTCTTGAACGCGATCTGGGCGCCGTACATCGGCTGGAAGTGGAACAGGGCGTAGTACAGGAGGACCGGCAGGAGCATGAGGTACACCTGCCGGTTGACGAGGAGCTCGCGGGATGCCCTCCGCAAAATCGACCTGTCCCCCCGCTTCACAGGACCTTCCCTCGCGCGGGACCGGCCGCAGCCGGCCCCGCAGCCACTGTCGGGCGCCCGCCGCCGCCTCTACGCGAACGCCTCGGAATCCGGCTTCACGATCCTTCCGCTTTCCGCCGACTCATCGGCGGCGATGCACGCGGCCAGCGTCGCATAGCCGTCGCGCGGGCTCACGGGCACGGTACCGCCGCGGGCCACCACCTCCAGGAACGTGTCGGTGGCCCGCCCGCACCCGGCCGCGGTCTCCATCTCGTCCTTGGGCAGCGGCTTCCAGTCGTCGTCCCGGTCGGTCCTGACCTTGTCGTCGAGCACGACGCCGTGCGCACCCACGAGGAGGAAGTGCGCCGGCGGCTGCTTCGCGGGCCAGTGCGCCTCGTAGCTGATGGCGGTCTGGCCGATCGCGCCGCCCTCGAACTGGAAGACGGTGGCCGTCGTCTTGGACTTCGGGAAGTCGAGGTCGCCCAGGCGGTTGCTGGCCGCGGCAACGGTGAGGATCGGCTTTGCCGCGAAGAAGCGCAGCAGGTCCACCTCGTGGATCCCCGATCCGACCAGCGCGGACCTCCCGGCCTCCGGTGAGGCGTACCAGGGCGCTCTCGCGAACTGCTTGCGCCGGTCGCCCAGCTGGTTCATCTGCACGAGGATGAGGTCGCCGAGGTCGCCCGCCTCGAGCATCTCCCGGACGCGGCGGAAGCGGGCGCGGAAGCGCCGCTCGTGCGCCACCATGAGCTTGCGCCCCGAGGACTCCGCGGCCCGCACGATGGCCCGCCCGTCCTCGAGACTGGTGGCGAGAGGCTTGGTCATCAGGACGTGGCACCCCGCGTCCAGGCAGAGGCCGACGTGCTCCCTGTGCATGTGGTCCGGCGTGACGACGCACGCGACGTCGAGCTTCTCGGCGTCGAGCATCTCGGGGATCGAGGCGTAGGCGGCGGCCACTCTCGGCGCCTGCTCGCGGGCCTGGGCCTGCCTGCCCTCGTCGGGATCGCAGATCACCAGCCTCCCCACGAGGGGCGAAGCGTTGCACGCCGCCACGAAATGGCGCCCCAGCCCGAGCCCGATCACTCCGACCTTGAGGTCCTTCATGCCGCCCTCCGCTTCATCCGCACCGAGTCCGAAGCAGGTCCACCGCCTCCCGGAAGTAGCGGCGGGTGTTCTCCTGGTCCTTGTTCTGGATCTCGATCACGTAGAAGCCCTGGTAGCCGATCCTGCGCATCTCGGCGAAGATCCCGGGAACGTCCACCTCGCCCGTTCCCAGGGCGACGCTCTGGTCGCCCACCATGTCCTTGATGTGCACCAGGCCGATCCGAAGGCCGAAACGCTCGATCACCTTGTTCCAGGGGACCCCCAGCGCGTGGAAGGTGCCCACCTCGTGCTGCACCTTCAGCCGCTCGTCCCCCACCGCGTCGAGCACCTCGGTGAGCTGATCCATGGTCTCGATCGCCCGCCCTTCGTGCACCTGGATGACCAGCGTGAGGTCGTGCCCCTCGATGGCGTTGAGGACCCGGCGCGCCGTCTCGACGTAGACCTCCCTGGTCGAGCAGGTCAGCGTCGCGACGCGGGCGCCCAGCTTTTCGGCGAAGAGCGCCTCTTCCACGGCGAGGGCGATGGCGTCCGCCGACGCCGTCTCGACCGTGCGCATGTGCAGGGAGCAGTACTTGATGCCGTAGCGCCGCGCCAGGCTCACGTAGGCGTCCGCGCCCCGGCTCATGTCCATCGCGGACCCGCGGCCCTTGAGCCACGCCTCGAAGTACCGGTAGCCCATCGACGAATAGGAGGCCAGCACCTCCTCCAGCGGCTTGCGCGCCTCGCCCCCCGTCGCGCTCACCCCGACCCGATCCATGATGTCAGCCATCTGCCCCCCTGCCGCCCGCGTCGAACGCTTTGATCGTAACAGAGGACGGTTGACAACTCAAGCAATTTGAATACTGTTCACAGCGATCGACCAGGAGTCATTCCGATGGAACTGGGAAGGCGCATCCGCAAGCTGCGGCTCCGGCAGGCGAGGACGCTGCAGGAGATCGCCCTCGAGTGCGGATTCTCGACCAGCCTGCTCTCCAAGATCGAGACCGGCAGGACCATGCCGCCGGTCTCCACGCTGGTCAAGATCGCCGACGCGCTGGGGATCCGCGTGTCCACCCTGCTGGACGAGACAGGCCAGCGCGGCACGATTCATCACAAGGCAGCCGAGGAGCGCAGCCGGATGGTGGCGACGAGCAAAGGCTACCGCTTCGTCGCCTTCGCGCAGGAGCGGCCGGACAAGGCGTTCCAGCCCTTCCTCTTCGAGGCTGAGAAGAAGAGGATCGGGGCGCAGCCCCTGAGCCACAGGGGCGAGGAGTTCGTCTACATGCTCGAGGGAGAGATGAAGTACCGGGTCGGGAGCGTCGAGTACACGCTGCGGCCGGGCGACAGCCTCTACTTCGACTCCGAGGACGAGCACGACCTGCAGCCGGTGAGCGGCCGCGTGCGCTACCTCGCCGTGTTCTCGGAGAGGCCCGCGGCGGACAAAGGGGGGAACGGTGAAAAAGGACGGCGGACGGCTCTTCGACAGGGTGTACGGATCGCTCGTGGGCGGCCTGATCGGCGACGCGATGGGGGCGCGCACGGAAGGCAGGGACTTCCGTGAGATAGCCAAGGACTTCGGCGAAATCAGCGATTTCGAGGGCGCGGGCACCGACGACTCGGCCATCAGGCTGATCCTCATCGGGGCCATCCTGGACGGCGGGGGCCACGTCACGGCGGATGAGTTCGCGGCGTCGTTTCTGCGCAACAGGAAGTTCTACAAGATGTTCTTCGTGCCGGTGAGGAACATGTTCCACAAGGTGGAAAGCGGGCTCACCCTGCCGGTCTACGCGGGGCTCGGCAACATGCAGAGCAGCAGCTCCGCGATGGCGATCTCGCCGATGGGCCTCATCAACGCCTGCAACCCGAGGCAGGCGGCCACGGAGACGTACGACGTGGCCGGGCTCATCCACGCGGGGGACTCGACGTTCTGCCGGGACGGAGCCTGCGCCGTCGCCGCCGCGATCGCGGAGGCGATGAACCCGCGATCCACGGTCGATTCCGTGATCGAAGCTTCCACCGCCTACCTCCACAGGACGAGCTCCGCGGAGATGCGGCAGTGCATCGAATCCACCGTCGCGCTGGCGAGGCAGAAGGGGCGCTACGAGGAGTTCCGCGAAGCGTTCTACGCGGGGCCGCTGCGGGACGTCAAAAGCGATTCGCGAGAGACCGTGCCCTGCGTCTTTTCCCTGTTCCACCTCGCCCGCGGCAACCCCGTGCAGGCCGTGATCTACGCCGCGAACTTCGGCCGTGACGCCGACACCATCGGCACGATGGTCGGCGGCCTGGCGGGCGCCTTTGCCGGGATCGGGGGCATCAAGCCCGAATGGGTGGCCAAGGTCGAGTCGAACTACGGCAAGAAGCAGGCGGTGAGCAAGGACTACGGCATCCCGCCGGTCGATTCGCCGGACCAGCGGGAGCTCGCGCGCTCCCTCATCGCGGTCATCGCCGAGCGCGCCGCCGCCCAGAAGCGCTGCCTCGATTCGCTGGACGAGCTGACGTCGGGCTGACCGGCGCACGGCGCAGCCGCGCACGCACGGCGTCGCTCTCGAGCTCGCGGATCGCGTCGGCGGCGATCCAGCGCGCCGCGCTGGAGTCGAGGCCGCGGATCTCGCGCGCGGTCCGGAGCGCCGCCTCGTTCAGCCGGGGATTGCGCTTTCCGATGGTGCGCAGCGCCCAGTTGACCGCCTTCTTCACGAAGTTCCTGTCGTCCGTCGCTCCGCTCGCGATCAGGCGCAGGAGCGGCAGGAAGTCCGAGTCGGGCGCCGCCTTGTCGTGCCACGCGACGCAGGCGAGCAGCGAATAGGCGGCCCGCTTGACGAGCTCCTCGTCGCTCCGCGCCCATTCCACGATCTTGCGCCGGGCGTGAGGCGCCTTCTCGAAGAGGTTCATGCACACCTGGTCGCAGACGTCCCACGAATCGAAGTCCGCGGCCCATCGGTCCATGTCCGCGGCCGTGAGCTCCCGCGGCTCCGCGATCATGGAGGCGAGGATCCTCGCCTCCGGGACGCCCGTCTTCCACAGCCCGGCCGCCAGGCGGTGATCCCGGCCGATCTCCCTGGCGAGCTTCCGCATCTCGGGCACGGGCACGCCGAGGCGGCCGGCCGTGCTCATCCCGAACCTGGCCATCCCTTCGACGTTGGCGCGGCTGCCTTTCGCGGCCAGCCGCGCGAGGACTTCCGCCGTCGTTGCCATCGGACCTCCCTTCGCGCGACGCCGCCAGTATACACGTCGACGGCCGTCGCGAGCGCGCGGGCCCGCGAGGGCCTTGCGAGGGGCTTGCGGCTTGACCGCCGCCCGGCCGCCCGGGGATGATGCGGCGTGGAGGGGAGGCCGCATGACGAAGAGCTGGACATGGTCGACGACCGGCTACACGTTCGGGGCCGCGGGCAAGGATGGCCTGAAGAGGGCGGCCGAGGCCTGCGCCGCCGCGGGCCTCGCCGGCATCGAGGCCGCGCCGCCGCTGTTTGCCGGGATGAGCGACGCCGAGATCGAGCTTGCGGCCCGACAGTTCCGCGACGGCGGGCTCTCGATCGAGACGTTCCACATCCCTTTCGAGCGCGAGGACGACATCGCGGCGTTCTACGAGACCGACCGGCGCGCGGCGGTGGCCGCCGTGTCGCGCTGGATGGAGCGCGCGGCGCTCACGGGCGCGACGGTGTGCGTGCAGCACCCCACCTCCAACCGCTACAGCGTCGATGTCGAGGGGCTCGACCGCTACCTCTCGCAGATCGCGAAGAGCCTGGAGGCGCTGCTTCCCCTGGCCGGGCGGCTCGGCCTGACCGTGGCCCTCGAGAACATGCTGCCGGCCGCCGGCGGCCGCTTCGGCTCGCGTCCGGAGCATTTCGCCCGTCTCGGCGCGCTGTTCCCCGTCGCGTCGCTCGGCTGGTGCCTGGACACCGGGCATGCTCTCGTCGCCGGCGGGATCGAGGGCGCCGGGCTGTTCTTCGAAACCATGAAGGACCGTCTCGTCGCGTTTCATCTCGCGGACAACGCGGGTGACCGCGACTCGCACCTGGCACCCGGAAAGGGCCGCGTCGACTGGCGCGCGTTCTTCCGCGCGGCCGCGGGGCTGGGCTTCGGCCGGTCGATGTGCATCGAGACCCCGCCGTTCGCGCCAGGGCCGGATTACCGGCTCGAGGACTTCCGGACGATGGTGCTGGAAGTCGATTCCCTCTGCTCGCGCGCCCTCGCATAGGCCGGCCGCGGTCCGCCGCGGCCAGACAACCGGCAGGGGCGCGAAAGCGCCCCGCGCCCGGCCGCCGGAGCGAGCACGGGAGCGGGGCGCCCGTTGCCTGTTCTCGGAATCAACCGCCCATGATGTGACCACCGGAGTCGGGGTCGACGAAGACTGCGCCGACGTCCGCCTTGCCGGTGTAGCTGAGGCTGGCGCCGTTGCGCACGGAGCCGCTCACGTCCATGCCGTGGTTGCCGTTGATCCGGGCGGCCGCCCCGTCGGACAGGCTGACGGTGACCTGATTCGCGTCGAGGGCGCTGAGGTTCGCGCTGCCGCCGGTCGCGTTCAGCACGAGGCGGTCGCTGTCGCCGCTGATGCTCGCCTGCGCCCTGCCCTGGAGCGACACTTCGGTCTCGTACCCGCTGACGCGGCCGCTGATGGAGCTCGCATCCGCCGCGCTCAGCGCGAGCATGTTGGCGTCCATCTCCGACACGTCGAGCGCGCTATGCCCGTAGAGGTCGAGCCGCACGGCGTCACTCGAGAACTTGTCGATCGAGCCCTTGGAATCGTAGATCGCGGCCGCGGCGATGCGCGGCAGCGTGATGTCGAGCTCGAAGCTCGTGGGCCGATAGGAGTACGCGGGGTCCATGCTGACCTCGAGGCGCGTCCCGTAGACATTCACCATCACGTGGTCGGCGATGTTGGCGTCGGTCTTGACGGTCACCGCGGGGGTGTCGCCGGCCATGATGTGGAAGCCCGCGATCCCCTTGAGGCTGATCGTGTCGAAGCTGCCGACCGTGTAGTCCTTGGAGGAGACCGAGCCCGAGCCCGAAAGCACCGGGGGGCCGCCCCATGCGATCAGCGGCGCGGCGAGCAGCGCCAGCATGGCGATTATCGAAAGAAGCATCTTCTTCATGTTCACCTCTCCTGCAATCCTGTCCTGCAAATCCTGCAATCCGCTTCGCCCGCATCGTGCCGCGCGCAACGACCTCGATCCTTCACCTCCTCCCCGTTGCCGTGTGCGGCGTTCCGCGTCTCCGCGTCGAAGCCTGGATGCGTCTATGCGAGCGCCGTGCCAAGCGCGGAAAAGGCCGGTTTTCGGGCAAAGTCTTCCCGGCAGGGCCATGCACGGCGGGAGAGGAGTGCCCGGCGCGGAGCGCTTCTATCCGCGAGCCGAGCGCCGTCGCTATATTTGCAGCCGGCAACGCGAGAGCCCCGGCCGCCGCGCGACGGCGCGGGCGGAGCCCTCGCCCCGTGTTTTCCATGCAGAGCATCAGGCAAAGCGAGAACCTCGGCGGCACCGGCCGCGAACGCGCCGGAGTCGCTCCGTCAAGGCAGCTCCTGGCGATCCTGCTCTCGCCCCACGAGGTCGTCCTTCCCCTTCTGCTCATGGGGCTGATCGTGGGCATCGCGTTCACGGGCCACCATCTCAACGAGGCCGAGATGCGTCGCGAGCTCGCGCAGACCCAGATGGCGATGGAGCGGAGAGCAGTCCGGATGATCTGGAGCTATCCGACGCAGAGGGTCGATGCGGCGATCGAAGGCTTCGGCCTGTACGACGGGGACGGCGAGCCGCTGTTCCCGCCGTCGGGCACGGCGCCGCGCTCTCTCGCGCCCGCCGAGATCGCGGCCTCCGCTTCGGCCCCCGACTACCGCCTCGATCATGCGCGGCGCGTCATCTCGGTGATCATGCACCTGGGCGGCCGCGCCAGCGTGTCGGACGCCAACCGCGCTTCGGGCGACTTCCGGTTCTACCTCGCCTCCAGGAACCCCGACTTCTTCGTGCAGGAGGATGCGTTCGAGCGCCTGCGGGTCGTGATCTCGGTGTCGGCCGTCCTCGGGGTGCTCATCGTGGGCGCGCTCACGATCCGCATGACCCGCTACCGGCGCGCGGCGGATGCGCAGAGGAGCGCCGCGCTGCTCGGCGAGACCGCGAGGGTCCTCTCCCACGAAATGAAGAACCCGCTCAGCGCGATCCGGCTCGAGCTCGACTACCTCAAGCGCGTGCTGCCCTTCGAGCACTCTTCGAGCCTGAGGAGGGTCGACGAGGAGGCGCGCAGGCTCGGGAGCCTCACCGAGCGGGTCGACGATCTGCTGCGCGAGCCGCGCGGAAGGCCGGAACCCGTGGACGCCTCGAAGATCGCGTCCCAGGTGGCGAGCCGTCTGGGCGTCGCGTGTGAGCTGGCTCAGGGCGCCCCGGCGGTGCGGTTCGACCCCGATGCGTTCCGCTCGGTCCTCGAGAACCTCATTGTGAACGCCCTCGAGAGCGGAGGGCCTTCGAGCGAGGTCCGCGTCGCGCTGCGCAGCCTCGCGACGAGGATCGAGATCGTCGTCCTGGACCGGGGGACCGGCATCCCGAGAGGGCTCGGCCGCCGCGTCTTCGAGCCTTTTTTCACCACGAAGCTCCGCGGCTCAGGAATAGGGCTGGCCATCGCCAGCCGGTTCGCCGCAGCCGCGAGCGGCCGGATCGTCCTGCGCGACCGGCCGGGCGGCGGGACCGAGGCGCTGCTCTCAATACCGAGGTGCAGAGATGAGAGTGCTTGTCGTTGACGACGAGCCCAACGTGCGAGAGGCGCTGAGGAGCAACCTCAAGCTCGAGGGGTTCGAGCCGCAGTGCGCGGCGGACGCGGCGGAGGCCCAGAGGACGCTGCTCACCGGGCCCTGCGACGCCGCAATCGTGGACCTGCGGCTGCCCGGCCCGGACGGCCTCGCCTTCCTCAGGTGGATCAGGGCGCAACGGCTCGATCTGCCCGTCATCATGATCTCGGCCTACCGCGAGGTGCCGGACGTGGTGCGGGCCCTGCGGCTCGGCGCCGTGGACTACCTGGTCAAGCCGTTCGGCTTCGAAGAGCTGATGGTGCGGCTGCGCCGGCTCACGGCGCAGCGGGAGGCTCGGCCCGCCGCCTCCCGGCCGCCGGCCTTCGAGGAGGCGATCGATGCGCTGGGACGCAGCCCGGCGATGAGTCAGGTCAAGCGGCTCGTCGCAAGGGCGGCGTCGGTCCCCTCAATGGTGCTCATCACCGGCGAGAGCGGCACCGGCAAGGAAGTCGTGGCGCGCACCATCCACCGCCTCTCCCGATGGTCGTCGGGGCCTTTTGTCGCGATCAACATCGCGGGCGTGCCCGAAGGGCTGCTCGAGAGCGAGCTCTTCGGTTACGAGAAGGGCGCCTTTACGGGGGCCGACGTCCGCAAGAAGGGGCTCCTCGAGCAGGCCGGCTCCGGCACGCTCTTCCTCGACGAAATCGGCGACCTGCCGCCGCTCGTCCAGGTCAAGCTGCTGCGCGTGGTGCAGGAGCGGCAGTTCGTCCGGCTTGGGGGGCTCGAGCCGATCGACCTCGATGCCCGCATGGTCGCCGCGACGAACAAGCGCCTCGAGGACCTCGTCGCCGCCGGTACGTTCCGCGAGGACCTCTTCTACAGGCTGAACGTCCTGCGCATCGAGGTGCCTCCGCTGCGGGAGCGCATCGACGACATCTCGCTGCTGGTGGGACGCTTCCTGGGCTCGCTGAACGCCCGCATGGGCAAGAACGTCGAAGGCGTCAGCCTCGAGGCCCTGGCCGCGATGGCCGCCTACTCGTTCCCCGGCAACGTCCGGGAGCTCGAGAACCTCATCGAGAGGGCTTACGTGCTGACGGACTCCTCCGTGATCGAGGTCTCCGATTTCGACCTGCCGGACCACCGCGACGCCTCGGCCGCGCGCATGCCCCTGCTCAAGTCCCTGGAGCGCGCCGCGATCGTGGAGGTGCTCGCGCGCACGCGGGGGAACCGCACGCGCGCCGCCGAGGTCCTGGGGGTGACGCGCCGCACGCTCTTCAACAAGATCCGCGAGTACGCGATCGCTCCGCCGGGATGACCGGGGGCCGCCCCGGGGGGGGCGGCGGACCGCGGGCGCGGCACCGAGGCCTTCGCGTCGCCCGCGCCGCTCCGCCCCGCCGGGGAACCCGCGAGTGGAATCCGGGCCGGGAGTGCGCTACCAATTGTCACCATGGGAGGGACTCTTGCTCTTTGGCGCTGCCCGTGCGGCGAGACGCTTTGGGAAGAATGCCGCTTCAACGGCCTCGACTACTGCCCCGTGTTCCACAGCCATCCGAAGGAGCTGGGCCGCGGAAGAGGGCTCACTCGATGCCCCCGCTGCGGCGAGCCTCTGTATCCCGGCCGGGTCCTCGATGCCTACTTGCGAAAGGCCGCCATCGCGGACGCGCGCCGGCGTCGGGCGCTATCTGGCGCGGCCGGGGGCGCACCGGCAGCTTCCGCCTCATATGCTTCCGGACTCCGGCATCGACCAGTAAGGCCGCCCGCGGCCGCTTGAGGGCGTTGACCAGAATCGCGCGGGATGAAAGACTCCTGCCGTCCGCGGCCGGGACCCGCGGGCAAGGAGCGTATCCGTATGCGGCGCGTGGTGATCACTGGTCTGGGTGCGGCGTCGACGCTCGGCCTCGAGCTGGCAAGCATCGAACGCACGCTGCGTTCAGGCAAAAGCTGCGTGACCCGCTGCCCCGACCTGGAGGCGCACGGGTTCAACAGCCAGATCGCCGGCTGGATCGCCGACTGGGACGCGTCGCAGTTCTTCGACCGCAAGGCGCTCAAGTTCATGGGGCGCGGCTCGGAGTTCACCACCTACGCGGCGAAGATGGCGCTGGAGGACAGCCGCCTCGCGAAGACGGACGTCGAAAGCGACCGCTGCGGCGTGATCGTGGGCTGCGGCGAAGGAAGCTCGATGGACATGTTCGAGGGCGCTCTCGCGATGCACGAGCACAACAAGCCGCGGAAGATCGGCATCCGCGTGCCGAAGACCATGGGCTCGTCGCGGAGCGCCAACATCACGATGCTGCTCAAGAACCGCGGCATGAGCCTCGGGATCTCCGACGCCTGCGCCACGGGGCTCGTCAACATCGGCTACGCTTACCAGGTCATCAAGTGGGGCATCCAGGACGTCGTGTTCGCCGGCGGGGGCGAATCGTGCGACTGGGCGGGCAGCGCGTTCTTCGACGCGATGGGAGTGCTGCCGACGAACTGCAACGACAACCCGGCGGCCGCATCGCGGCCCTTCGACCGCGACCGTTCCGGGTTCGTCCTCGGCGAGGGCGGGGGCGTCGTCGTCGTGGAGGAGCTGGAGCACGCCCTGAGGCGCGGCGCCCCGATCTACGGAGAGATCGCCGGCTATGCCACCAACTGCGACGGCGGCGCTTCGATGGTCGCGCCCGTTGCGGAGACGCAGGCCGAGTGCATGCGGCAGGCCATCGCGGACGCGGGCATTGCGGCCAAGGACATCGACTACCTGAACACCCACGGGACGTCGACGGTGCTGGGGGACGCCTCCGAGATCTCCGCCATCAAACAGGTGTTCGGCGACTCTTCGCCCATGGTCGCCTCGACCAAGAGCCAGATCGGGCACACGATCGGCGCAGCCGGCGCCATCGAGCTCATCGCCTCCCTGGTCATGATGAAGGAGTCCTTTGTCGCCCCCTCGATCAACGTCGATCACCTGAGCGAGGACTGCCAGTACCCGAACATCGTGACCACGTGCCGGGAGACCGCGTTCGACACGCTCCTCACGAACAACTTTGCCTTCGGCGGCAGCAACTCCTCGATGGTCGTCCGCAAGTACCGCCCGTAGAGCCGCCCGCGGCGGCGCGACTGGCTACCTGACGAGGAGGAACTCGACCCTCCGGTCCTTCCAGCGGTTCTCCAGGTCGCCGAACGGCACGATGGGGCTCACCCCACCCAGGCCCACGGTGGTGATGCGGCCGGCGTCGATGCCGAGCTTGACCAGGCCGCTCTTGACTGCCTCGGCGCGCGCCTTTGACAGCGGGATGAGGACGCCTTCCTGCTCCTGCTTTCCCATGGCGGGATCGTTCCAGTAGACCATCACCGCGTAGCCTTCGATGGTGATCTTGTACTGCGAGTACCGCTTGAAGATCTCGGCCAGCCGCCCGAGCGTCCTCATGTTCAGGTCGAGCCGGTCACCGGGCACGTCGACGTAGTCGGGCGTGTCCGCCTTGAAGGTGATGCTGGAGATGCGGATGCGAAGCTTCCCGTCCTCGCGCATGACCAGGACGTCGATGGGAACCTTCTGGCGGATCGTTCCGACGTTGCCCAGCTCGTCCTTGACCGTGGCGACGAGCGTGTAGTCGTCCGCGGCCTGGACCAGCTCGCCGTAGGCCGAAAGCCCGTCCCAGGTGATCGCGCCCGGGGGTGCGCCCTTTCCGGACCAGTCCGCAAAGGTGTGGTCCATCGGGTCGAGCACGGTGATGTTCCAGGACTCGATCGGGCTCGGATCGGCGGCGGAAATCGCGATTCGCAGGCTGTCGTTGTACCCGTCCCCGTCCGGGGAAAACGGCAGCGGCCCGGCGTCGAGAGTCACCCTGGGAGGAGCGACCGACAAGATGAAGGACGCCGTCCTGGCCACCGGTTTGTTGCCCTTGAGATAGTCGACCTCGAGTCGCGCGTAGTACGTGCCATTGGGCGCGCTGCCCGAATCGGTCTTCCCGTCCCAGAAGATCGACTCCGGGACAGGCGATGCGCCCGCGAACACCTTGAGGGCGCTGCCGGCCGTGTCCACGATGGAAAGCGTCCAGCCCTTGATGCCATCCGGGACTCCGACCGAAAGGTTGAACCCGATCGTGTCGCGAACCCCGTCGCCGTTGGGCGAAAGACCGTCGGACGCCGCCCTCACCGACACGGGCGTGGACCTCGAGTCGACGCGGATCGGGGAGAGCGTCCTGGCGGTGGTGTTGCCGGCCCTGTCGGTGGCGGACACCGCATAGCTGTACACGCCGTCGGCAACGGTGTTGCCCTTGTCGTCGGTGCCGTCCCACGCAAAGTCCGGCGCCTTCCCCCGCCAGACGTACGTGCGCACGAGTCTGGCGCCGGCGTCGTAGATCCGTCCGTCCCAACGGTCCTCGTCGCTGGAGACCTGCCGGATCGAGACCGCCTTGAGCGTGCTGTCCCCGGTCGGCGAGAACAGCATTGTGTCGGCCGCGATCGTCAGGCTCGGAAAGACCGTGTCCACGAAGATGGGGCCCGTCCGCGCCACAGGGCGATTGCCGTTGCGGTACAGGACGTCGAGCTCCACCCCGTACTGCCCGTCGGGCACGATCGCGCCCGCGTCGTCGCGGCCGTCCCACGCGAACACCGCGGGCGCGGCGTTCCTCGCCGCGACGCGGCGCACGACCGCGCCCTGCGCGGTCGCTATCCGCAGCTCGAACGATTCCACGTCGGTCGCGACCTTCAGCGACGGAATGATGCGGACGCTGTCCTTGACGCCGTCTCCGTTGGGTGAGAAGTAGACGAGGTCCGTCGTCACGATGACCGGCGTCGCCCTGGTGTCGATCTGGAAGGCCAGCGCCCCGGACTGCCCCGAGTTGCCCGCCCGGTCCGTTCCCGACAGAACGTAGGTGTAGCCGCCGTCCGGCAGGAGGCTCCCGTCATCGGCATGGCCGTCAAAGGCGAACTGCGCGTCCGGCTTTCCGCTCCACTTCACGGTGCGCACGGCCTGGCCGGCCGCGCTTCGGACAACCCCCGTCCACTCCGCGTCCTTGGACACGCCCTGAGAGAACGTGAGGAGGTTGCGCGCGCCTTCGCCGACAGGCGAGAACACGGAGTAGTCCGAGGTCACGGTGGCCGTGGGCGGCGTGACGTCGATGACGAACGGCGGCGACGTGTCGGCCGGCTCGTGTCCGTTGGCGTACGAAACGGCGAGATCCGCCGTGTACGTGCCCTGCGGCAGCGCCACGCCGTCGTCGTCCTTGCCGTCAAAGTCGACCGAGGCGGGCACGCCGGCGAGGCCCGCGAAGCTGCGACGCACTTTCCGCGATTGATCGCTCACGCGGAGGCTCCACTTCTCGACGCCGTTCCCGACAGGGACGACCAGCGAGAAGCGCAGCGTGTCGCGCACGCCGTCGCCGTTCGGTGAAAAGGCCGAGTTGTCGATGGCGAGGGCGACCGGCGTGGGCACGGTGTTGATGACGATGCCGTCGAGGGCGGCGGAGCCCGTGTTGCCGGCGGCGTCCGTGGAGGTCACGCGGTAGGAGTAGGTGCCGTCGGGCGCGAGCCGTCCTGTAGCGTCCCTCCCGTCCCACTCAAAGCTCCGGGGAGCGCTCTGCATCCAGCTCCAGCTCCTCACGAGCCGTCCCGCCGAGCTCGTGATCGAGCCCTGCCACAGCTCCTCGCTCGATCCCGATTGCCGGACGGGCAGCACGGTCCTCGTGCCGACGCCATCCGGGGAGAGCTCGCGGTACGCGGCGCTCACCGTCGCCGAAGGGGCGGTCACGCGCAGCAGGATCGGCGAGGAGTCCGCGGTCGGCGTGTGCCCGTTCCGGTAGACCACCGTGAGCGAGCCCCAGTAAGTCCCTTCGGGCAGGCGGACGCCCAGATCGTCCTTGCCGTCGAACTCGATCGACGCCGGGACCGTCGCCCCCCCGGCAAAGGTCCTCCTCGAGCCCCCGGCATCCCTCACGGACAGCGTCCACTTCTCCATGCCGCTGGTCACCTTGACCTCGGGCAGGAACGCCAGAACGTCCTTGATCCCGTCGCCGTTGGGGGAGAACGCGGGCAGGTTCGTCGACAGGCTCACCGGCGTGGCCTGGGTGTTGACGACGATGCCCTCGAGGAGCGCGGACCCCGTGTTCCCGGCGCGGTCGGTGCTCGTGACCCTGTAGCTGTAGGTGCCGTCGGGGACGAGCCTGCCGCCGGAGTCCTTTCCGTTCCATTCAAAGCTCTTTGGCGAACCGCCGCTCCAGCGGAACTGCCGCACCTCGTTGCGCGAAGAGTCGTAGATCGTGCCGATCCACAGGTCTTCTCCGGAGCCGCTCTGCGTGATCGGCAGCACGCCCTTGGTGCCCTCGCCTGACGGCGAGAACTCCAGGTATGCGGCGCTCGCGCTCGCGGCCGGCGCCGTGGTGTCCACGACGACGGCAAGGGGCGATGTGCGGGCCAGGTTGTTGTTGTCGTCCCACGCTTCGACCGTGTACGAATACGTGCCGTCCGGGACCCTGGCGCCGTTGTCGTCCTTGCCGTCCCAGGCGAGGTTCTGCGGAACCATGATGCTCCGCTTGACCGCGAGCAGGCGGTCGCGCAGGTTCGCGAGTCCCTTGCTCGACGGCCCGCGATCCGCGGCCTCGATGGTGCGCACGGCGGTGCCCTGCGCGTTCTTCACGATCAGGCGGTAGCCGCTCACGTACCGTTCGTCGGTGACGGCGAGCGGTATGAGGAGCTCGCCCTGGCTGCTCGTGGTGCCCGGGGAAATGTAGGCGGTCTCCGTGCTGCCCAGCTTGATCGCGGGCGGGTTTCGGTCGAGGCGGCCAAAGGCGAGATTCGCGCCGAGCCCGAATCCCGTGACTCCGTCCTTGAGCGGCGCCGCGACCGATGTGGCGGTGATGTCGCCGCCGTTCATGAACGCCGGGGATGCCGGTGTGTCGCCCTTGACCTTCACGCTGAGGCCGAACGAGAGCGGGAAGGGACGAGCGGTCCGGTCGACCGCGTCATTGAGGCCGAAGTCGTACGCGATGTCGAGAAAAACCATGTCGGAGTACGCGAAACGCGCGCCCAGGACGAAGCGGACGTCCTGCAAAGACGGGAAGCTCAGATCGGGCGCAAGAGAAAAGGCGAAAAGACCCTGCTTGAGCAGGGTGGCGCTCACACCGAGATCCGGAGTAAAGGCAGGCGGAGCGCTGCCGACTCCCGAGGACATGTCGGGGCTGTAGCCCTTGCCTATCCCGCGCATGGCAATGCCCCAGCGGAAATCCTTGAGAAAGCCTATGTTGCCCGGAGTCCCGAGCAGGCCGACGTCGAGGCCGAGCCCCCAGTCGGCTCCGGTCTGGTAGCCGAGCCCGGCGCCGACGTACAGGCCGGGGAAGAGGTCCTTGGCTATGGAGACATTGAAGGCGGCCAGAGTGTCGACGTCGATCGATGGAAAGTCCGAGCTCAGCATGTGCACGCTGCCGGAGATCACGCCGAACGGCGCGGGAACGGTGATGCCTGCGTTGGCGACGTTGCCCCACCCGGACGCGGAGCCCAGACCCGCGAGCCCGATGTAGCTCCCTTCGATGGTCAGCCGCTGCTCCGGCCCGGAAGCGGCGGGGTTCAGCACGGACGCTTCGGGGGAGGCGATGCTTGCCGCGCTGGCGCCCCCGGCAAGGATCAACGGTGAATACAGGTCCAGGAGCTCGTTCTGCGCCCACAGTGAGCGCGACGAGCAGATCAGGACGGCGGCGAGCACGGACGCACGAACGGACTTTTTCATCGGATCCCTCCAGGGGGAAATGAGGCGCGGCCAGGTCAGGGCCCGTCTGCGCGCAACGTTCTCAAATTCGCTATGTGCGGCACCCATCGTCAACGCCCGGCGAGTGCGAAGCGTCCTTCGCGCCGGCGCTCCGTTTCCGCCGGCATCACTGAGGGCGGGGGGTGACGCGGCCCGGCTTCTTCCACAGGCCGTCGATCGCGAGCTTCGTGGAGCCGACGCCGAGGAGGACGCCCGCGATCTCGTCGGCTATGTAGTGCTGCCGCACGAACAGCGTCGACAGCACGACGCCGACGGCGATCACGGCCGCGGCGGCGGCGATCGCAGCCCGCACCGCGGAGCGTTTCGCGCGCGCGTACCGATACCAGGTGAACGCGATCGCCGCGGCCACCGCGGCGTGCAGGCTCGGGAAGCAGTTGAACGAAGTGTCGGTGGCATAGACGCGGTACATGGCGTCCGCCCAGAAGCCGGACCGCGGATGGGCGAGCAGCTCGACGCGGTACCAGTACGTCGAGACCGGGAAGACGGCGTGGACGACCGCCGCTGCGAAATTGAGGATCACGAGCGCCCAGCCCAGCGCATACCCCTTCTCGGCTTCGACGAAGCAGAAATAGACAAGGGAAATCGTCGCCATCGGGTAAAAGAGGTACAGGTAGAAGATCGCCATCTCGGGAACGAACGGGATGCGGTCGTCGAGGCCCCCGAACACCCGGTCGAGCCTGAATCCCGTGCCGGGGGCATAGAGGGACCCGGTCCAGTTGTACGCAAGGGTGTTCAGCAGGAAATAGAAGACGCCCAGCATCAGGACCAGGTTCTCGAGGGTGAAGGCGAGCCGCGGGGACCAGGCCGGCGGCCGCCCGCCGAAGATCCGCCGGTCCAGGCCTCCCTCGAACCAGCGATGAAGCTCGATCGCGAATTTCATGGCCACGCCCCAGTATAAGGACGTATTCGCTGCGGCGCGAGACTACGACCGCGAGCGGGCGAGCGCCGCTGTCTTTCCGAGGAACTGGCCGTACCGGGCGGCCGCCGCGGCCAGCGCGCGCGCGTCGGACGGCCGGGGCTCCGCGAAACGGCTCACGCTGATCACCACCTTGTCGTCTCTGATCGCGCGCCTCCAGGTCCCGGCGACGTGGTCGCGCAGGAGCACGGCGGGCCTCAGAAGGCTCGACACCGTCGCGCCGTCTTCCGAATCGACGACGTCGCTCCGGTCCGCGTAGCCCACCAGGAGCTCGTCGAAGGGAGGTAAAAGGAAGGCACCCCGCGGCGAGCGGCCGGCCGCCGGCACGGTGCCGGGGCCGCTGCGCGCGAGCCACAGGCTGCGGCCCCGCCCGTCCTCTTCGGCGAGACGCGGCTTCGCGAGCTCGAGGGCGGCGCGCGCCTCGGCCGCGGGAAGCCCGGACCACCACGCGAAGTCCTGCAGTGTCGCCGGCCCATGACCCGCGAAGTAGCGCGCCGCGAGCTCCGCGAGAGCCTCGTCGCCGGCGAGCGTCCGGCCGCCGGGCAGCCATTCGTCGAGAAGCACGAAGGTCTGCTGCTTGCCCTCCCGCGGCCCGAAGCAGATGAGCCCCTCGTGCGCGAGCCGCCAGAGGACGTGGTACCCGCGCTGCCCCGCCGTGCGGATGCGGGCCCGCTCCAGCACGCGATAGGTCTCGAGCCGCGTGAGCCGGTTGCCGCCGCGCAGCGCGGCCGCGAGCGCCCTGCGGCCGCGCGCATGCACCGCGGCGTCGAGGCCGAGCTGCCGCTCGCGCGCGGCGCTCGCGGCCACCACGCGCGGCGCGAGCAGCGCCAGCATCCAGCGCGCGTCCTCGGCGGCCACGAGGTGCAGCGTGCCCCGCATGGGCCAGGTGCGCACGATCGAGCCGCGGGCCAGCGCCGCCTCCACGTCCGCTTCGCCGGCCGCCCCTGCGCGCAGCGCGACCGCCCACAGGCCCCCGAGGTAGTCCTGCGCCTGCACCGCGCCCAGCCGCCTGACGACCTCGGCCGGGTCGGCCGCCTCGACCCGCGCCCCAAGCCCCTGGCTCGCCATCCGCGCACGGACGACTTCAATTTTGTTCATTTCATGGCCGACCTAACCGAGTTGGCGCAGGGCGTCTCCTGCGCCGGCCAGGTTCTCGAGCTTCATCTCGGAGTACTTGCGGCTGAGGACGACGCCGTGCGCTCCGCCCTCGAACGCCGCGAGCACGGCGGCCTTGACCCCGTCGCGGGTGCATTTCGTCTGGTCCAGCTTCGGGGTCGGGATGTCGATGTCGATCCCGGGGTAGATGCGGCAGCGGCCCTTGACGGCGGCGAGCGCGCGCACGGTCTCGCGCCGCACGTAGTCGGCCGAGAACCCGGCCGCCGGCAGCCCGTCGAAGTCGCTCTCCTCGAGCTTGAGCAGCTTGAGCATCAGCGGGTAGACCTCGGCCGGCGTCGCGTCGGCGAACAGGCTCCTGCAGATGGCGCTCACCCAGTCGTGGAAGCGCGGGCCGGCCACGTTGTTGTAGGCCACCACCTTGATGAAGTCCGAGAACCGCGAGAGCTCGTCGTAGTCCTGGTCGGCGCGGTAGAAGGGGCTGAACGAGATGTTGTGGTACACGTGCCAGCCCACCTGGAGCCCGGGCTTGCACGCCTTGGCCACGCCGTAGATGTCGCGGTACATCTGCCACTGGCTGTCCGTCCACAGGGTCTGCCATGCCAGCATCTCGGGGTACTGCAGAAGCAGCCGCCAGAAGGTGACGAAGGCGCCGTCGGAGGGGATGTTGCCCGCCGCGACGGCCTCGCTCCACTCGATGCCCCGGCGGTAGCCTTGGATGGCGCGCCGCGCGTCGATGCCGCGCTCCTTTGCCTTCGCGCGGCAGTGGGGGCAGAAGCAGGAGAGCGCAAAGCGGCCCATCGTTCCGTGGCCCTGGATGAGCTGGTTCAGGGGGCCCGGCCGCTCCGAGCACCAGGCGATCCCGTCGAGATCGTAGCTCTTGGCGTAGTCTTCGATGATGGACAGGTGCCACGTGCGATAGTCGGGATTGTTGAAGCAGAAGGTGCCCACCGGCCGGCCGAACGGGTCGGTCTCGAGGCACTTGGGGAAGTTCGCGTAGCTGCGCAGCTCCTGCGCGTAAGAGGACTCCTCGATCCAGGCCACGCTCTTCATGCCCCGCCGCTTCGCCTCGGGCAGCACCGCTTCGAAGATGTCCCACTCCGGGTGCTCGGGCGCGCGGCCGGCCGCCCCCAGCATCGTGCCGCCGTAGTACTGCGGGTGCACGGTGGCGTAGTTGCCGCCGCGCCAGTCCAGGTCGTGCTCCCGCGCGCCGTGGTCGGGCACCGGGACGCCGGGGATCTGCCTCCCTCCCGTGCCGCGTGTCCACGTCGGCGTCGCCAGGAACAGGGCGTTGACGCCGCCCTTCTCCCGCAGGGTATCGAGCACCCGGCCCACGCCTTCGTCGACAAAGGACACGGCGCCCACCTGCATCGCAACAAAACGTTCAGCCATCGCTCCTCCCTGGACCTGGCGTCCGCGCCAGGTCCCTTGCCAGGCCGGCAACGGTTAATCTACCGCCCGCGGGTGTACACTGGTGCGGGCGCCCGCGCGAGCGCGGCCGCTCGAGGAGGCCCGATGTCGCTGCTCGAGGTTCGCAGTCCTGCACTTCACGCCCTGGTCCCGCCCGACGCCTCCGCCGAGCGGATCGCGGGCGGCCTCGCGTTCACCGAGGGGCCGCTGTGGCGCGGCACCCACCTGCTCTTCAGCGACATCCGGAACAACCGGATCGCCCGCTGGCGGCGCCTCCCCGAGGGGCCGGAGCTGACCACGTGGGCGACCGGCCACTCCAACGGGCTGACGCTGGACCTGCAGGGGCGGGTCCTCGCGGCGGAGCACGGCGGCCGGCGCGTCACCCGCGTCGCGGACGACGGCACGCGCGCGGTGGTGGCGGAGCGTTTCCAGGGCAAGCGCCTGAACAGTCCCAACGACATCGTCGTCAAGTCCGACGGCTCGATCTATTTCACGGACCCGCCGTACGCCGTGCAGCCGAGCACGCCGGGGATGGCGAGGCCCGCGAACTGGTGGTCCGCCCCGATCCCGGGCAAGGAGCTCGCCTGCAACGGCGTGTACCGGCTCGCCCCCGACGGGGAGCTCGAGCTCCTCGCGGACGACTTTGCGCTGCCGAACGGGCTTGCGTTCTCGCCCGACGAGTCCGTGCTCTACGTGGACGATTCGGCGCGCGCGCACATCCGCGCGTTCGACGTCGATGGGGACGGGAGGCTGCGGCGGACACGGGTCTTTCTGGACATGGCCTCCGCGGACCCCGGCGTGGCCGACGGCCTCAAGGTGGATCTCCAGGGGAACGTCTTCTGCACGGGGCCGGGCGGCGTGTGGGTCTGCGACCGCGGCGGCAGGCTGCTCGGGCGCATCCTCCTGCCGGAGCTGCCCGCGAACCTGGCCTGGGGCGAGGACGGCGGCGTCCTGTTCCTGACCGCCCGCACGAGCGTCTACCGCCTGCAGACCGCGACGCGCGGCGCCCTCCCCGGCCCGCGGCGCTGACCGCCGCAGGTCAGGCGAAGGCCCGCACCGCGAACACCCGCGCCGTCTCGCTTCCCCAGGTCTCCTCGATCACGACGCGGAGCTCGCGAGTGAGCAGCGCGCCGTCGAGCCTATGGATCCTTCGCCTGCGATAGTTGTCCGCGACGCGGGCCGCGACCGACCAGGCGCCGTCCTGCAGCGCCTCGATGCGATAGGCCTTGACCGGCACCCCTATCCTCCCGGCTCGTTCCTGACTAACTTTGTCGGACAATTCTGCTGCGGGGAGGCGAACATGAATGCAGCACGCCGCGCACTGCGCAATGTAATAGTCGTTGGCGCCACACTCGCGCTCGCGGTTGGCTGCGCGGCCCAGTCGAAGGGCCCGCCGGCGGGGGCGAGCCGCCAGTTTCCGGATCCCCCGGCGCCGCAAGGCGCGATGCAGGCGAGCGTGACGGCGAGCCCACGCCTGGAGAAGGCGGTTTTCGCGGGCGGCTGTTTCTGGGGCGTGCAGGGCGTGTTCGAGCGCCTCAAGGGCGTCAAGGACACGGCGGCCGGCTATGCGGGCGGCAGCGCCGACACCGCGATCTACGAGATCGTGAGCAGCGGCACGACGGGGCACGCGGAGTCGGTCGAGGTCACGTTCGACCCTTCGGTGATCAGCTACGGGACCCTGCTCAAGGTCTTCTTTTCGGTCGTGTGCGACCCGACCGAGCTGAACTACCAGGGTCCCGATCACGGCACGCAGTACCGGTCGGCGCTCTTCTACACGAGCCCGGAGCAGAAGAAGACCGCCGATGACTACGTCGGGGTCCTGGGCGATGCAAAGGTGTTCTCGAAGCCGATCGTGACCCAGGTGGTGCCGCTCCCGGCGTTCTACGCCGCCGAGGAGTATCACCAGCACTTCCTCGACAAGAACCCCGACTATCCGTACATCGTCTACTGGGATCTGCCGAAGATCGCGGATCTGCAGAAGACCTATCCCGACCTCGTGACAAAGAACGACTGATCCGGAGCGCGGCGCCCCGCCGGCGCTCCCCCGGGCGGGCCGCGCGCTCCGGCCAGGTCAACTCATGTTGACTCGGTGGGGCGTCAGCAATAACTTTGCTGCGGTCCGAGGCCGGAAGTGTCTCGGACAGGAGGAGTCATAAATGAGAAAGGTGCTCGTCCTGACCGCGGGTCTCCTGCTGGTCGCCGCGATGGTGTTCGCGAGCGGCGGCGGGGAAAAGAGCGCGGCTGGAACGCAACCGGGCAAATGGCGCATAGCGCTCAGCAACGATTACGCCGCCAACTCGTGGCGGCAGCAGATGCTTCGGGACTGGAAGTCCGTCACCGACGGGGCCAAGGCCGCCGGCATCATCGCCGATGGCCCCGCGTTCACGACCAACGAGAGCTCGGCAGCCGAGCAGGCCGCGCAGCTGCAGAACCTGATCCTCGAAGGGTACAACGCGATCGTGATCAACGCCGCCTCGCCGACGGCGCTGAACGCGGCGATCGACAAGGCGATTGCCGCCAAGATCCCCGTGATCTCGTTCGACAACGCGGTGACGAACCCCGGGGCGTACCGGCTGCTCACCGACTTCGACTACTACGGACGGACCGAGGTCGAGTACATCGCGAAGAACTTCGGCACGACCGGCAACCTCCTCGAGATCCGCGGCCTCGCGGGCACTTACGTCAACGACGCGATCCACGGCGGCATCGTGTCCGGGCTCAAGAGCTACCCCGGGCTCAAGGTCGTCGGCGAAGTCTACGGCAACTGGGACCAGGCGACCGCACAGAAAGCGGTGGCCGGCATCCTGCCTTCGCTTCCCAAGATCGACGCAGTGGTGGACCAGGGCGGTGACGGGTACGGCGCGGTCAAGGCGTTCCAGGCGGCCGGCA
This sequence comes from uncultured Spirochaetota bacterium, assembly GCA_963734495.1. Lineage (GTDB taxonomy): Bacteria > Spirochaetota > Spirochaetia > SZUA-6 > CAVTHK01 > CAVTHK01. Next base: position 579,423 of record CAVTHK010000011.1, on the reverse strand, counting down.
GGCCCCTGCCGATGGTCATCATGGGCAACCGGTACGACGAGCTGGCCATCTGGAAGGAGCTGAACGACAAGACCCCCGGCGGGTACAAGACCACTTCGATCACCATATCGCCGAGCGCGGTGCAGATCGCGTTCTGGGTCGCCGTCGAAGTGCTCAACGGCAAGGACGTGCCCAAGGAGATCAAGCTGCCGCCCCTGTCGATTCCCCTGGACAAGCTCGACTACTTCCTGGCGAATACGGAAAAGGGTGGAGTGGCCACGATCCCCTACCCGCAGTCGTGGGTGCAGGAGCTGATCGCGAACGCCAAGGCCGGAAAGCCGGCGCCGCCGGACCCGATCAAGTAAGCCCCCCCAGGGGGGCCGGCGCGGCAAGAGCAGCGAACCTGCGGGCGATCCCGCCCGGGCAGCCGGGCGGGATCGCTTCGCTTTCCGTCGGCACCCGATGAATCTCAAAAATGCGATCGTAGACCTGAAGGGCGTCAACAAGTTCTTCGTCCACTCTCATGCTCTCAACGATGTGAGCCTGTCGATCTACGATGGCGAGACCCTCGGGATCGTCGGTCACAATGGCGCGGGCAAGTCCACGCTCGTGAACATCCTCACGGGCACCTATCACCAGACGTCGGGAAGCGTCCTCGTCGACGGCACCCCCTTGAGGGCCGACTACGACGTGCACGCGGCCAACGCGCTCGGGATCCGGGCCGTCTTCCAGGAGCTGAGCCTGTGCCCGAACCTGTCGGTCGTCGAGAACATGCGCGTCTTCCATCCCGGCCTGGGCGGCTTCGGCTGGCAGAAGGCGGCCGGGAAGATGATCATGCAGACGATGGACCGGATCTTCCCGGGCCACGGCGTCCGGGCGACCGATGTCGTCGAGGACCTGTCGCTGGGCGACCGGCAGATCGTCGAGATCGCCAAGGCCTTTTCCACGGTCGAGACTGCCCTGAGGCTAGTCATCCTGGACGAGCCTACCAGCGCCCTGGACCACCACACGACCGGGCAGCTCATCGACTACATCAACTCGCTTCGCGGCGAGCCTCTCAGCGTCATCTACATCTCCCACCTGCTCGACGAGGTGCTCGCCTGCACCAGCCGCATCGCGGTCCTCAAGGACGGCTTGAACGTCGGCATCCTCGAAACCAGGGATGCCTCGCGGGAGAAGATCATCGAGCTCATGGGCGAGGCGCGGCTCATCAAGGACGCCGGGGAGGCCGCTGAGAGCGCCCATCGTCACAACGGCGCGTTCGAGAACACCCAGCTGGTGATCGAGCCCGCGTCGGACGGCGACCGGCTCCGCATCAGGGTGCACGAGGGGGAGATCGTGGGCCTGACGGGGCTGGCCGGGCACGGCCAGACCCAGCTCCTCCTGGACCTCTTCGACTACCGCAACAACGGGGAGTACCGGATCAAGGGCCCGGTCACGTTCGTTCCCGGCGACCGTCAGTCGGACGGGATCTTCCCGGTCTGGTCGATCGCGAAGAACATCACGCTCCAGGTCTACGAGCAGATCAAGCGGCTGCTGCTCATCGACGTGAAAAAGGAAAAGGCCGTCGCCGAGAAGTGGAAACAGGCGATCGACATCAGGACGGATTCGGTCACGCGGGGGATCATGAGCCTGAGCGGCGGCAACCAGCAAAAGGTGCTCTTCGCCCGCTGCCTCGAGGCCAGGTCGCCCCTCGTTCTCATGGACGACCCGACGCGCGGTGTGGACGTCGGCACCAAGGAAGAGATTTACAGGCTCATCCTGGAGGAAAGCCGCGAGGGCCGCAGCTTCGTCTGGTACACGACGGAGATGGATGAGCTCAAGTACTGCGATCGGATCTACGTCTTCAAGTCGGGCAGCATCATCGCGGAGCTCTCGGGAGACGAGGCCACTGAAGAAGACGTCCTGAAGTCTTCGTTCTGACCCGTCCGTGACGGGTCCTCAGAGGAGCATGAGCGCTTGACTACGTGGGCCGCAATCAGAAGGGGCAGCAACGTCCAGCTCCTGTTCCTGCCGATCCTCTCGGTGCTGGTGATCTTTGTCCCGCTGGCGGTTCTCCGCCCGGTCGTCCTCAAGTACGTCGGGCTGCAGCTCCTGCTCAACATGGCGATCCCGCTCAGCCTGGCGACGCTGGCCCAGATGTTCGCCATGGCCATCGGAGAGATCGACTTCTCGATCGGCAATCTCGTGAGCCTCGTGACCTGCATCATGGGAGTGGTGGTCCCGGCCCGTCCCGTGCTGGGGATCGCCTTGCTTGCCGGCATCGTCGCCGTCTACATGTTCATCGGCGCGATGCTGCAGGCGCGGGGGCTCTCCTCGATCGTCGTCACCATCGGGATGTCGTTCATCTGGACGGGCCTGGCCGTGACGATCCAGCCTTCGCCGGGAAGCAACATCCCCGTCGTCCTCCAGAAGGCCGTATCGCTCGTGCCTCCGATCATCCCGCTGCCGGTCCTCTTTCTCGGCGGCCTGGCGGTCGTCGGCCACCTCGTTCTCTTCAGGACCGGCTTCGGGATCCTCGTTCGGGGAATCGGCGGGAACGTCAAGGCGATCTCGCAGTCCGGCCACTCCATCACGATGCTCAAGGCGGTGATCTTCGGGCTCGTGGGGCTCCTCGGCATTCTCTCGGGGATGGCGCTCGCGGGCATCACGACGAGCTCGGACGCGAACATCGCGTCGAACTACACGCTGCTGTGCGTGGCGGGCGTCATGCTCGGCGGCGGCTCCTTTGCCGGCGGCAAGGTCTCCGCCGTGGGAGCGGTCCTCGGGGCGTGCACGATGACGCTGCTCGGAACGCTCCTGACGTTCCTCAAGGTCTCGCCGGACTGGCAGATCGGATCGCAGGGCTTTATCCTGCTCCTCGTCCTTTTCCTGAACGGCATCGTCAAGCCTTCGCGAAAGGCCAGGTATGCTTAACGGTCGTTTGTCCGAGGTCCTCGCCACCCGATGGGTCTGGTCCTACGTCGGCGTGGTGGTCGTCTATGCCGTGATCGCGCTCGTCTCCGCGGATGCCACGGGGACGCTCACCGCGTCGGCGAGCTTCGCCTCCTTCTTCACGCTCGTCGGCATCGGGCAGATGCTCGTGATCACTCTCGGCGCCGGGAACATCGACCTCTCGGTCCCCTACACGATCGGGCTCACCGGGTTCGTTGCCATGAAGGCCATGAACGCGGTCGACGGCAACATCGCGTGGGGGCTGCTCGCCGGCCTCGCCGCGGGCGTCGCGATCGGCGCCTTCAACTTCGGCCTGATCAGGCTCCTGCGGATCCCGCCCATGATCGCGACCATGGCTTCGGGCTTCATCGTCCAGACCGTCTCGATCGTCTTTTTCCGGGGGCTGCAGATCAAGCCTCCGCCGGCGCTTGCGGCCTTCGTGAACATCAAGCTCGGGCCGGTTCCGCTCCTCTTCCTGCTGATCGTCGCCATCTCGGCGGCGATGCACCTGTCGCTCACCCGCTCGCGCTACGGCCGCTACATCCACGCCATCGGACAGAACACCAAGGCGGCGTCGCTCGCGGCGATCAACGTCGACGCCAACAAGTCGGTCACCTACATCCTGAGCGGGCTGTTCGCGGGGCTCACGGGCGTCCTCCTCTCGGCGTTCGGCGGAGGCGTCACGCTGGGCATGGGCCGCGAGTACCTGCTGAACTCGATCGCCGTTCCCGTGATCGGGGGCAGCAGCATCGCCGGAGGCGACTCCAACATACCGGGCGTCATCGGCGCCTCCCTGCTTCTGCTGCTGATCTTGTACGTTCTCGATATTCTGAAGTTCACCATCGGCCTGCGCTACATCCTGACCGGGGTCATCATTCTCGCGATCATCTTCGCGAGCAGCCGCAAGGCCTGAGGACGAACGCTTCCGATCCCGTCTGCTGCGGGAGCCGCGGCCTCAGGCCGGGAGGAACCCATGCCGGATTTCTACGACCTTACGCACGGATTCGACGAGGACACCTATCATCCCTTCGGCTTCGCTCACTTCAGGAACATCCAGATGTTCGCGAGCCACGGCTGCCGGCACGCGATCGTGACGATGAGCCTCCATTTCGGCACGCACATGGACGCCCCGTGGCACATGACCGAGAAGGGCAGGAGGCTCGACGCGATCAGGATCGGGGAGCTGATCGGCGATGCCGTGGTGGTCGACCTCTCGGCGAAATACGGACCGGCGCAGGGAGGGCCGCGGGAGATCTCCCTGCCGGACCTGCAGGCGGCCCTGTCGTCGGGCCGCCTCGAGCTGCGAAAGGGCGACGCCCTCGTCGTCTACACGGGCTGGGCGCCGCTCTTCAAGTCGGAGCCCTACCGTTACTACCAGCAGTATCGCACGCTGAGCCTCGAGGCCGCCCGGTGGGTGGTCGCGGCAGGGGCCCGGCTCTTCGGCATCGACGCGCCCGACGTCGACCTCCAGGAGCAATACCGTGACGTCCCGTTTGCGCCGGCGAACCACAGGGCTCTGCTCGGCAGCGATACCTTCATCATAGAGAACGTGGGCGGTGAAGTCGCCCGGATCCTCGGCGAGCGCGTCCTGCTCATCCCGGCGCCGCTCAGGCTCGAGGGAGAGTACGCCTCGGGCGCGCCCGTGAGGCTCCTCGCGGCGAAAACGGGAGGGCGCTGACCCGGGCCCGGAGCCGCGTCAGTCGGCGGGCAGCTCCGCGTCCTCCTCGGGCTCCTCGTAGAGGAACTCCTTGATCAGGCGCTTGATCGACTTGAGCTCGGCGGCCGAAGTGTCCTTGAGCTCGAACCCCGTCTTGTAGAAGGCGGAATGCTTGTCCTTGTCGGACCATTTCGTGACGGCGGAGACCGCGATCGCTTCTCCCTGGCGCGCGTGGGGAGGCTCGATCCTGAGCCTGTAAGCCACGTCCGCGGGCAGCGGGTCGTCCGTCATGAGCATGAGCCCGGCCGTGCTGATGTCGGCCAGATAGCCAAGCCGGCGACCCGTCGACACGTCCGATACCTTGAGATAATAGATGAGGTTGTTTCTCTCCAGATTCCGGTCGGGCACGGCCCCCCCTTCGCCGACAATGTAACCGAGCCGGCGCCCGCCGTCGAGGGCGGGCGCCTCTCTACTGCGCGATTCTCCTGATCACCACCAGAGTCATGTCATCCAGCTGCTCGGAGCGGAACGCGCGCACGTCGTCCATCAGCCGCTCCACGATGCCCGCCACCGGCAGGTGCGCGTACCGATCCAGGCTCAGCTGGAGCCTCTCCTGGCCGTACATCTCGCGCTGGTCGTTCATCGCTTCGGTGATCCCGTCGGTGAACAGCAGCAGCACGTCGCCCGGACCCATATCGAAGGACGAATCGCTCAGGTATCCGGCGATGTCGTCGGCGATGCCGATCCAGGTGCCGGCCGAGGGGATCACCTCCGAGCGCTGCTCGGCCGCCCGGTAGACCAGGATGTCCTGGTGCTTGCCGGCCGCGGTGACCGTCCCGCCGTCGAGCCGCAAAAGGGTGACGGTCATGTAGTGCTCCGAGCCCAGCCGCGCCACGTTCTCGCGGATCACCCGGTTGACGGACGCGAGCACGGAAGACGGGCCGGAGGTCTTGTCGGCGTCGAGCGCCGCGATGATGCTGGTCTGCGCCATCATCATGACGAGCCCCGAATCGACTCCGTGGCCCGAAACATCGCCCATGGCGACCCACGCGGTCCCCCGCGTGGTCTCGATGACGTCGTAGTAGTCGCCGCCGACCTCCTTGGCGGGGACCATGGTCGCGGCGACCTCGTAGCCCGGCATGGTCACCCTGCGGGGCAGCAGCGCCGTCTGGATGCGCTTGGCCAGATCCATCTCGCTGGAGAGCGCGTCGCGGGCCCGCTTGAGCTCGACCAGCAGCAGGAACTCGTTGCGGATGAGCCGGTGCCTGACGTGACCGATGCTGATGGCGATGACCGCGGTGCTGCAGAGGAAGAACAGGTTGTTCATCAGCGCGGTCGCGGCGTAGCTTGTGGGGAGATACCAGGTTCAGGGCGACGTACATGGCGATGATCGCCAGCGCAGTTGGACGTGGAGTGCACCGCGCGCCAGGGCAGCAGGAGGTTGACCCCGATGATCACCAGGTTGAGCCCCGCGTAGTAGCTCGAGTCGAACCCGCCCAGGTCGATGGTCATCAACGTGATGCTGAAGGCGACCTGCAGGGAGATGAAGTGGGCGTGGACGTAGGACCAGCGTCCCGGCCGCGTGTTGCGGACGATGACGAACTGGACGAGGGCTATGACCGTGGAGGCCAGCCGGTAGATCCCGAATCGGGCCAGGAGCTGCGGCGGCATCATGAAGTAGTCGAGCAGGAAGAACATCGGCACCAGGACGATGCCGAGCATGGCGAGAGTGCGCAGCGAATCGTGGACGATCGCGTTGATATAGAGGTCCAGGTCGCCGGAGCCGTAGGTGAACGACGCGACGTCGGCCTCCGTGGGCCCGCCTTCGCCGCCCCTGCCCGCCCGTCGTCCCGGCCAGAACCTTTCGCTCATTCGCAACCTCGCGGGCCCGTCAGCCGGTACCCGACGGCTTGGTCACGTGCAGGAGCATCTGGACGCCCGTGCTGTCGAACTCGATCCGCGACTGCGCTCCGGGCAGCGCCTGCGCCAGCTCCTTGAAGTCCTCTTCGCTGCGATAGTAGATCACCCAGTCGAGCCAGTATCCCATGAAGTTCCGGCCCGGGCTGCCCACGCGGAAATTGCCGATGACCATCCGGCCGTCTGGCTCGAGCAGCCGGTACAGCCGGACCAGCACCGCGCGCGCGACGGGAGGGCGTGAGGTAGTCGAACAGCCCCATGGAGTAGACAAAGTCGTACCTTCCCCACTTCGCCTCGAGCTCGCGGGTCACCAGGACCGTGCGCACGGACTCCCTCAGGTAGTCCACGGAAAGCGCGACGTCCAGGCGGCGCTCGGTCTCGGCGACCCGCGATGCGACCTCCATGAGCGCGTACTGGTCCTGATCGAACATGGTGAAGTGGATGTTCTGTGCGTCGGCGGCCGCTCGGACGATGTCGGTGATCTCCCAGGCGGGGCCGCAGGCGACGGACAGCACGCGCAGCGGCCTCGAGCGGCGCTCGGCGGCGACCTCGGCGCGGAAGCTCCGCAGCGCCTCGGCGACGATCCCGCGCCGGTTGCGCACCGCCTGCGCGGCGGGCGCGCCCAGGGGGAACTTGTTCAGCACCTTGGCGAAGGTCGAGTCGCCGCTGTATTCGTTCTTGTAGATCATCGTCATCATCTCGGAGTCCCCGGCATAGCCCCGCGGCTTGAGATTGGTCCGGGCCATGAAAGGGGAGCACATGATGATGCTCCAGAGCTGGCGCCTCAGGTAGAAGCCGTGACGCTCGTGGTCTTCGTCGCTGAAGTCCGCGACGATGCGGTTGAGCTCCTCATGCCGGTCACTCATGAAATCGTGGAACTGCGCGCCCTCGTTCGCGATGACGCCGCGTTCGATGACGGCCCGCACGTGGGCAGGCTCGCCGTCGAGCTTCGCGTCCACCGCGTCGAACAGGCTCTTGTACACGTTGAGGTCATAGGTGAGACCGGCAGCGTAGTCCCTGAACTCGGGCGCGATCTGGCGCTTGTGGTCGAGCAGGAGCGGGAGGTTCATGAACGGGCTCTGCAGCCGGTCGACTCGCCTGCGGAAGAGCAGGCTCTCGAAGTCGTTGAATTCCTCGATCAGCACGAGCCGCCCCGCGTAGCCCTCGATGTTGGGCTCAGTCACCAGGCGGCACCTTCCGAACTCGAACTCCTCGCCCTGGACCGTGAGGAACAGCCGGGAGAATTCGCTTCCGTTTCTGCGGGCGCCCTTGCCTAGGAATCGCACCCAGAGCGAGTATCGCGAGGCGTGGCGAGCCTCGATCGCGACTCTCCGCCCTTCTTCCTCGACCCAGGCCTGGATTCCCGGGCATTCCTGGCTCATCAACCGTTTCCCTTGATGGCGACCCGGCCATCGGCCGTCTGGAAGATGCGGAGCGCCGAGAAGGACAGCTCCTGCCACTGCAGGGATCGATTGTAGACCACCGTGAGCTCGTTCCTGCCCCGGCGGACCCTCTCCAGGATCTTGATGACGGGGGTGATCGTCGAGGAATTCATGTACTCGAGCTCGGTAAAGTCCAGCACGAGGCGCTTCTGAGCCCGCGTGGAGGCGTTGAGCCCGTCCAGCAGGATCGGAGTGACGAACCCGCCCGGGTTCCTCATCATGCTGCGCCCGAGCCACTTGAGCACGACCGCCTCGTTCTCCGACAGCGTGATGGTCAGATCTTCGCTCGTATGGGATATGGTCGATTCCACGGTGCTACTCCTGCCCGAACCTGGCGACGGCCGAGACGTTCAGGATGCCGTCCTCCGGGACGAAGAAATCGAGAATGGCCCTGCCCTCGTAAGCGATGCGGACCAGACCGAGCCCGCTCTCCTGGTCGTCCAGCGGCTTCTTGGCCACTTCCTTGAGCTTCTCGATGTACGCCTGGAAAGGATCCTGGTATCCCCGGATCCACTGCACGGTCTGGTCCAGCCTCCGCAGATGTTTGCGCGCCGCCTCGTCGAAAGGATTCAGAACCTCGACCGTGGCGTCCTCCGGGCTGAGAGTGATCTCCAGAGTCAGCTTGTCCTCATCCGATCGAAAGTGGCCGTACTTGAGCCCGTTTTCGAGGAGCTCGCACACGACCATGCTCAGCGCCTGGATCCTCTCGGCGGAGACGCGGCCCGCGTCCAGGAAGCCGATGCTCTTGCGCCTGGCATCGTCCACGGCCTCCCATCGCGGCTCGACCGTCAGGGTGAATGTCTTGGTCACTGTTTCACCTGCCTATGCAGCCTGCGCAGCGGGTTCCCGCAGTCACCCTTCACATCCTACCACAGGACCGATTCAGAGACGAGGACGAAATCGACGGCGACGGCCGGAAGCAGGCCGTTTTCACTTGATGTCGAGGCAGATGGCGCAGATGTCGTCGGCGAAGTCGTCCCCGCCGCAGAACTCGGTCACGGCCTTCAGAAGCTCCTGCAGAAACTCCTTGGGCGCCAGAGCGGCCAGACGCACCACAGTGCGGGCGATCACGTCTCCGAACTGCGTGGACCGGTCGCCCTTGGGCGTGGCTTCGACGAGGCCGTCGGTGAACAGAATGAGCCTGCTCCCGGCCGTCAGGCGAATACGGGACTCGCCGTAGGTCTCGCCCTTTTCGCTCAGCTCCGAGTTGGGGAGGAATCCCAGCGGCACGTGCGTCTTGGGGGCGACCACCTCCCTGACCGCGCCTCCATGGCAGAGGAGCGGCAGGGGATGTCCCGCGTTGGTCCATGTGAATGATTTTCCCTCGATGTCGTAGATCCCGTAGAAGGCGGTGACGAAGTAGTGCTCGGTTTGGCGGGAAATCACGTCGTTGAGGTGCATCATCAGGCGGCCAGGCGACTGCTGCAGCCGCCTGGATTCGGAGAGCACGGCCTTGATCGTCGCCGCGATCAGCGCGGCCGGAACGCCGTGGCCGGAGACGTCGCTCACGAAGATCCCGATCTTGCGTCCGCCGTCGAGACGGAAGATGTCGAAGTAGTCGCCGCCCACCTCCTCCATCGGGCGGTAGATCGCGTGCAGGTACTCCGACGGGAACTCCCGCGGTATCAGCGACTGCTGGACGGCCCTCGCCATTTCCAGCTCGCGCTTGATCATGGTGTTGCGGTCCCGCAGCTCGTTCCGCTCCCGTTCCAGCAGGACCTGTTCCTCGGCGATGAGCTGGGTCTGGAGGAACTCCCGGCGGGCCGAGACCTCCATCAGGTAGTTCACGATCGTGCCCATGACGCTGGCGCCGATGAAGAAGAAGTTGTTGTTTACGAACATGCCGATCGTCCGCGGGTCGACCAGCATCTTCTGATGCACCACGGCCACGAGCTCGTACGCGACCACGATCAGCCAGCCGACCAGGGTGGCGTAGCCGAAGCGGATGCGAGGGAACGTGTACAGCCACATCAGGACAAGGATCAGGCCGGCGTAGTACGAGAGGGAGGCCTGCGAGTTGCCGAGGACGATGATCATCGCCACGATGCCGAGCCCCGCGAGCAGCGTGGCCACGCTCAGGACCCCCTGCGCGATCGACCGGAAGAACGGGAAGAAGCTGAGCACCATGACGACGACCATGATGGGATCGACGATGCCGAAGCGGATCAGCCAGATGGTGCGGTAGACCTCCGGAGCGAGGAAGCGGTCGAGGAGCCCGAAGGTCGAGTACAAGGCGAACGCCATCCCCAGAGCAATCCGGGTCATCGCGCCGTATTTTTCGTAGTAGTCCGCCCGGAAGACCCGCTCGAGCACGGACGGGAACCTCAGCCGATTCTGGCCGATGAGGTCCCGGACCGTGCTCTCGAACGTTGCGTGCGGCTGGACTTTCTGTTTCACGCCGCTCGATTCGGCCATCGACCCTTCCCCACCCGGCGCCTGCGGCCTGCCGGCGTTCGGTCGCGGCGGTGGGAAGCCTGCCGGCCCCCCGAGTCGCCCGGACACAACGACGACGGAGCGCTCCGGATGCCCTCTTTCGGCCCCGGGATGCTCCGGAATGGCCTCCGCCTTGACCGCGTGCGCCTATATTGTATAATATCGGCGGCCATACGGGCGGCTGGAGCCCTCTCGCCGGGTCGCAGTAGCGGGAGACTTGCCGGACGGAGATGCAGGATATCGAGAATGTCCAGATGGAGCTGCAGCAGGAGCGGGCTCGAGTGCAGCGTCTGGAAGCGGAGATCGCCCGTCTCAGGCAAGAGATCGACGAGCTGCGGCTCGTCTACCAGAACACCGTCGAGCACGGCACGTTGATCGAGAACGAGCTTGACCGGAGGGTGCGGGTCGCCACGGTTCAGGCGACCACCGACCCGCTGACCGGGATCTTCAACCGGCTCAAGTTCCACGACACGCTCAACCGCAACCTCGAACGGCGCAGCAGTCCTCCGGCGGCAACATCGCTCATCATGTTCGACATCGATCGGTTCAAGCAGGTCAACGACCAGTACGGCCACCGGGCGGGCGACGACGTCCTGGTGGAGCTCATCATGGTGGTCCGCGGCGCCATCCGGCAGGACGACATCTTTGCCCGATGGGGCGGCGAGGAGTTCGTGATTCTCACCGCCGCCGACGGCGACGACACCCAGAGGCTGGCGGAGCGGATCCGCGCGACCGTCGAAGAGCATCCGTTCAAGAGGGTCGGGCGCATCACGTGCAGCTTCGGGGTGACCGGAATCGGGCCCGGCGACAACGTGGAGTCGGTCACCCAGCGCGCGGACACGGCGCTCTACCGGGCCAAGTGGGCCGGGCGCAACGCGGTGGCGCGCGAGTAGCCCATGGATACGCGAAGCAAGGGAAAGCGTCGCCCCCGGGGGAGCCTGCCGACCGCGCAGGCGCTGGCCGTCGCCGGGACCTACCGGCAGACCCCCTCCGTGTCGCGGTGCATCATCCGCCTGTCGGTCCTCGCGCAGGATCTCGCCGAGCACTGGCAGCTCTGCGGCTTGACCGCGGATTTCGTGGCCGGATTCTTCGCGCGCAAGTACCGGTACACCAGGTCCATGCGGAACAGCCTCTCCACGATCCTCAATGAGATGGTGGAGAACGCGGTCAAGTTCTCGCAGCCGGCGAGTTCGGCCATAGAGATCGCCCTTTTCGGGCTGCGCGACGAGGTCGTGGTGCAGGTCGACAATTCCGCCCGGGAGACACAGGCCGCGCAATTCGTGGAGCTGGCCAAGGACCTGGCCGGCGCCCCGGACATCGAGGCGCTGTACCTGCAGACGATTCAGAGGGAGATGCGGCCCGAAGACGCGTCCCGGCTGGGACTGCTGACCCTTGTCCATGATTTCCGCGTCGGCCTGGGCGTGAAGCTCATGCCGGGAGGCGGACGCGGGACGGGCAACGTCTCCGTCCAGGTCAGACTGATTCCGGAGGAGGCCCTCGGGTGAGGCTCCGCGACGAAGACTACGAGATCTCGTTCGACCATGAACAGGGCAGAGTCTCGTTCGAAGGCTCGCTTCGGCTCTGGCACCGGCAGGAGTACGGCAGGATCCGCGACTTCCTGCTGACGGCCTACGACACGGGCGTGCCCCGCCTGGAGCTCGATTTCACGGGGCTGGAGTTCCTCAACAGCTCGGGGATCAGCACGCTGTGCGAATTCCTGCTGACCGTCAAGAAGATGGACCGGGCCCCGGTGACCCTCATCGGCAACCGGGCGCTGCAGTGGCAGCGCAGATCGCTCGAGAACCTCCAGAAGCTCTGGGACCGGATCGAAGTCCGCCTCGAAAGCGTCGAGGAGTAGTCCGGCGCCTCCGGCTCAGCTTCGGCCGATCCGCTCCGCCAGGTCCGATCCGATGATCAAGCCGACGACCTCGTCCGGCGTCGTCTCCTTTGTCCGCCGCTCCGCCACCTTCTCGCCCCGCCTCATGATGACCAGCCGGTCGCAGACCGAGAAGATGTCGTAGAGCTGGTGGCTGATGATGATCACCGGGATGCTCTGAGCGCGCAGGGTGCGGACCAGGTCCAGCACCTTCTTCTGCTCGGCCACCCCCAGGGCCGCCGTGGGCTCGTCCATGATCAGGAGCCGGGCGTTCCAGTAGATCGAGCGCGAGATGGCCACGGCCTGCCTCTGGCCGCCCGAGAGCGTCTTGATGCGGCTGAGGAGGGACGGAATCTCGATGTCCAGGCGCCTCAGAACCTTGCTCGCCTCGGCGTGCATCGCGTCGTGGTCGAGCACCGGGATGACGCCGAGGAAGGGCCTGGTCTTCTCCCGTCCGAGAAAGATGTTGGAGTAGACGTTCAGGTTCTCCGCCAGGGCCAGGTCCTGGTACAGGGTCTCGATGCCGAGCTCGAGGGCGTTCATCGGACTGCCCAGCTTTGTCTCCTTTCCTTCGAAGAAGATCTCGCCTTCGTCGGGGCGGTAGACGCCGGAGATCATCTTGATGAGCGTGGACTTGCCGGCCCCGTTGTCGCCGAGCAGGCCGACGACCTCGCCGGGGAACACTTCCAGGTCCACGCGGTCCACCGCGGTCAGGCCGCCGAACCGTTTGGTCAGGCCGCGCACTCGCAGCGTCGGTTCCATGTCAGCGCCCTCCGTTATTCCCCTTGCGGCCGAGCTCCGGAAAGAACTGGTCGATCAGCACCGCGATGACCAGGATCACACCGATGGCGATGTAGCGGTTGTGCGAAGGGACGCTCAGGTTCACCATCCCCGTCTCCAGGGTGGCGATGATCAATGCGCCGATCAGCGTCCCGCGAATCCTGCCCGTGCCGCCGTACAGGCTGGCGCCGCCGACGACGACCGCGACGACAGCGTCGAGCATGCGGGCGCTGCCCGCGTCGGCCCTGCCGGTGACGTACTTGAGGACGAACATGACCCCGGACAGCGACGCGAAGAACGACGACAGCATATAGATGCGCGTCAGGTGCCGTCGCACGTCGATGCCCGCCCGCAGGGCCGCGTCCTGGCTGCCGCCGATGGCGTACGTGTGCTGCCCGAAGCGCGTGCGAGCGAGCACGAAGGCGAAGATGCCGACAAAGACCAGGCTGATCACGACGATGTTCGGGAACAGCGGGACCAGCCTGCGCAGCTCCAGCGGCGCCAGGTCGGCGGGCCTGGAGAAGAGCCACAGCCCCCTGCCCGGAAGCACGTAGAGCATGTACTCGTTGCCGATGAGCCCGGCGAGCGGCGACAGCACCGAGATCGGCGTGTTCTTCGAGAGGATCTCCGAAAAGCCGTAAGCGATGCCGTACATGCCGAACGTCGCGAGGAAGGGCGGCACGCTCAGGCGGGCGATCAGCGTCCCGTTGACCAGCCCGGGGATCAGCCCGACAAGGAGCGCCGCGCTCGAGCCGAGGAGGATCGCGCCTCCGTCGGGGACGCCGATCGACTCGAAGAACACGATGGCCTTGGCGCAGTTCACGGCGGCGAAGCCCATCACGAACCCCACGGAGAGGTCGATCCCGCCCGTGATGATCACGAAGGTCTCGCCGACGGCCATCAGGAGCACCGCCGTGGAAGCGACCAGGATATTCTGAAGGTTCTCGAGCCCGAAGAACCGCCTCCCGAGAACGCCGAAGATCACGACCTCGAGCAGCAGGAAGAGGAATGCCCAGTTCCGGCCGATCCACGCGTAGGCGCGCGCGGGACCACCGGGATGCTCTCGCGCGGCCGCGGGCCCGCGCCCGACCGCGGTTCCCGCGGCGGGGCTCGACGGGCTACTCACCGCGGGCCTCGCGCTCAGGCGCGACCTGGTCGATGACGACGGCCGCGATCAGGATGACGCCGGTGGCGATGTAGCGGTAGAAGGCCGGGATCCCCGTGATCGTCAGCCCGTTCTCCAGAGTCAGCAGGATCAGTATCCCGACGGTCGTCCCGCCGATTCCGCCTTTGCCGCCGAACAGGCTCGCGCCCCCGATGACCACGGCTGCGATCGCGAACAGCTCGTACGAGGCGCTCATGGTGGTGAAGTTCCCGACGCCGGAGCGGAACACGTACAGAACGCCGGCGAACGAGGCAAGGAACGACGAGATCAGGTAGATGCGCATCAGGTGTCCGGGCACGTCGATCCCGGCCCTGATGGCCGCGTCCTGGCTGCCGCCGATCGCGTAGGTGTGCTGGCCGAAGCGCGTGCGGCCGAGCACGAACGCGAACACCCCGACGACGGCGGCGGTCACGATCACGGTACCCGGCAGGATCCCGACCAGGTTGCGGAGCTGGTCATTCATGATCCCTTCGGGCCTGCGGAAGAACCGGAACTCCCGGCCGGGCAGGACATACGCGAGAAAGCTGTTCCCGATCTCGCCGGCCCTCGGGGGAAGGAACGTGATGGGGAAGCCCTTGGAGAGGTTGAGGGCCACGCCGTTGGCCACCCCGTAGGTGCCGAGGGTGGCGATGAACGGCGGCACGCGCAGCCGCGCCACGAGCACGCCGTTGACGCAGGCCGGGGATCAAGCCGAGCGCGAGCCCGACGCCGGCGCCCAGCATCATGCTCGCGCCTTGAGGCCACCCGGCCGCGTGCAGGTCGCGCATGACCATCGCAGAGACGACGCCCACGAAGCCCATGACGAAGCCGACCGAGAGGTCGATCCCGCCGGAGACGATCACGAACGTCTCGCCGACCGCCAGCAGGAGGTAGGTCGTCGAGAAATACAGGATGTTGTTGAAATTCCTGAAGGCGAAAAAGTGCGAGTCGACCAGGCTGAACACCACGACGAGCAGGATCAGGAAGAGGACGGCCCATCGTTCGCCGACCCGGGAGACCCAGCGCTGTGCCGGGGAGAGCGCCGCCATGGATGCCACTATAGCATCCGCCCCCGCGGCGCACAAACAAACACAGACGGCCGCTCGCGCGGCCGTCTGTCCTCCTGACGCCGGCTCTACTTGTAGATGTACTGCTGAGCGTCCGGGCTGTCGACGTTGTCCTTGGTGAAGAAGAAGAAGCCAGGCACGATCCTCTTGGGGACCTGGGCCTTCTGCGTCAGGTACTTGTAGCCCCAATCCACGGCAAGGGAGCCGATCTCGAACGGCTTCTGCGCGAGGACGAGGTCCACCTTGCCGGCCTTGAGCGCGCCGATGAGGTCGACCGTGGCGTCCCAGGAGGCGATCTTGACCGCTCCCGTGAGCCCCGCGTTGACCACCGCCTGGTAGGCGCCCTGGGCGCTGAAGAGGTTCGTGCCGAAGATGCCCTTCAGGTCCGGGTTGGCCTGCAGGATGGCCGCGGTCTGTCTCTGCGCGGTCTCCTGCACGTCCAGGTTGTAGTCGACGGCGACGACCTTGATTTCGGGGTACTCCTTGATCGCGCGGAGGAACCCGTCGCGTCTCCCGCTGACGCTCGACACGTCGGGGTTCGTCGTGTTCATGTAGACTTTCCCCTTCTTGCCGACCATGTCAGCCAGCCGCTTGCCGACCTCGTAGCCGCCGAGCTCGTTGTCCGTGCCGATGTAGGCCAGCGGGAACGAATAGTCGCTCGCCTTGGAGTAGTCGCCGTCGCCGAGGTAGGTGTCCGTGGTGACCATCGGGATGCCCTTGTCGCTGATCTTCTTGAGCGGCGCGACCAGGGCCTTGGTCGAGGTGGGGACCACGATGAGGAAATCAAAGCCGCCGCGCGCGGAGAGGGCTTCGAGGATCGGGACCTGGATCTCCGGGCCCCAGGCCTTGGGGTACTCCGCGGTGAGGACCTCCACACCCAGCTCCTGGGCCTTGGCCCTGGCGCCCTTCTCGATCATGTGCATGAACGGATCTTCGATCCCGGACATGTAGGCGAAGGTGATCTTCTTCGGAGCCTTCTCTGGCGCAGCTCGCGAACGAGACGACGACCGCCAGCGCCAGCAGAACGGCGACAACCTTTTTCATGCGAGACCCTCCTCTGTGCGCCGAATTCTCGCTCATCCGCCATGCGAAGTCAAAACTGAAGTTTGACCGGTGCCCCGGGCGTCGCATGCTCGAATCTCGCTCCGCCGGCCCCACTCTCGACGGCGCGGGCAAAGACAGCCCCGGCTGTGCGGATCCGGGCCTGGCAGGGAAGGCTCTCAATAATTGAAGGCCGGCTTCTCCCTGGGGATGCGAATCCTGATCGGAAGGTCGATGCCCGCGAGTAGCGTGATTCTGGGCTCCCAGTCGACGGACAGCGGCACGACCACCAGAGTCAGCGGCACCGGCCTGTCCCAGGCCCGAAACACCCATCCCACAGCCACGGCGAGCGAGGCCACGTACCTGGGGTCCCCGGTCGAGGCGTGCAGGCTGAGCTCCGGACCCACGAGTGCCTCCAGCCCGAAGCCGGTGCCGATCCCCACGAGCCCCGCGAGCGAGGGCAGCAGGACGTTCTGATCAAGCCCCCCCGCGAGCACGGTCTGCCGGAAGATCAGCGCGGAGCCCGACGCATCGAGCCGGATGCGCTCATCCAGGTTGAGGCCGATCTCGCTGTACACCGGAAAGTACATGGAGTCGCGCGAGCGGATCTGCTGGATCTGTCTGTCGAACCTCCACTGAGGCGTCACGACGCCCGTGACCCCGATGCGCGGGCCGATCGCGAGCCATGGCGGCTTTTCCTGCTGCTCCTGAGCTCCGAGCCCGGGAGCCAGGCCGAGCAGCAGCGCGCACAGAGCTGTTGCAGCCAGAGGCGAAACCGCTACGTTCTTCATCAGTCTCATCTTGTACCCTCGCCCCCGTCTGTCAAGGAAGAATCGCGTCCCTTCACGACACGTCCGGCGCGAACGACAGCGAGTCGTCGAGCCACGTGTCGGTCCGCAGCACGGAGCGGCGCCTGCGGTACGCGAGCCTCTCGGCCGCGGCCTGACCGGCGCGCAGCGCCGCCACCGCGGCCGCCCTGGCGCCCGGCATCCCGGCCGCGACCTCCCGTCCTATCAGCCGCCTCAGCGCCCCGGGGACATGGCGACGGATGATCTCGTCCTCCAGGCTGACGAAGAGCCTCGCGCTTCCGGGGTCGCCCTGGCGGGCGCAGCGGCCGAACAATTGCCGGTCGATGCGCTGCGACTCGTGGCCCTCCGAAGCGATCACGTGCAGGCCTCCGCGCGCGGCGACGCCGCCGCCGAGCAGGATGTCGGTGCCCCGGCCCGCCATGTTGGTGGCTACGGTGATTGCGCCTTCCTCGCCCGCCCTGGCGACGATGGCCGCCTCCTCGGCGTGACGGACCGCGTTGAGCACCCGGAACCAGAGACCCGTCGATGCCAGCAGGGACGCGAGGTGCTCGCTTGCCTTGACGCTGCGTGTGCCGACCAGGACCGGCCGTCCCTCCCTGTGCAGCGCCACGATTTCCCGCACGATCGCCCGCGCCTTCGATTCCTCGTCCGCGAAGGCCAGCGCCGGATAGACCCGCCTCCGGCACGGCCTGTTCTCGGGGATCGTCACGACCGCCAGCTCGTAGATGTCCCAGAGCTCCTGGGCCGCTTCGGACGCCGTGCCGGTCATGCCGGAGAGCTTGTGGAAAAAGCGGTAGAAGCGCTGGAAGCTGAGCCTCGCCAGCGTCTCGGTCGGCGTCGTCATGGGCAGGCTCTCCTTCGCCTCGATGAACTGGTGGAGCCCGGCGCGCCAGGTGCGGTGCGGCATCTGGCGCCCGGTGAACTCGTCGACGATGACGACCTTGCCGTCCTGCAGCACGTACTGCTGGTCCCTGTGGAAGAACTCCCTCGCCGTGAGCGCCTGGTGGACCAGCTCCAGGTGGCCGCCCACCGCCCGGAAGCGCGCGCCGGAGCCCCGGATGCGGGCGGCAAGCTTCTCGGCGGTCGCGGGCGCGAGCTCGACGTCCCTGCGCTTCTGGTCGACGCGGTAGTCGATGCCCGCCTGCAGCTCGGACGCGAGGCCGTCCGCCACGCGGCAGGCCTCTGTGAACACCTCGTTGGGGAGGGCCTTCGAGATGATGAGCGGCGTGACCGCCTCGTCGATGAGGAGGCTGTCCGCCTCGTCGACGATCGCGGCGTGGATGCCGCGCGTCACCAGCCCGCGCTCGATCTCGTCGTCGTGTCCGAGCAGCGCCGTGATCTGGCGTCGACCGACCTTCTGCAGCGCGCCGAGCCAGAGGCGATCGCGCAGGAAGTCGGCGACGATCTCCTTGTTCGTGACGTAGGTCACGTCCCGCGAATAGGCGTCGCGCCGCGCTTCCGGGTCCATCTCGCCCGTCACGCAGCCCACGGAGACGTCGCAGAACGAGTAGATGAGGCCCATCCACCTGGCGTCCCGATCGGCCAGGTAGTCGTTGACGGTGATCACGTGACACGGCAGCCCGGTCCATCCGGCGAGCACGCCCGCCAGCGCGGCGGTGAGGGTCTTGCCCTCGCCCGTGGCCATCTCCGCGATCCGTCCCTTGTGCAGCGCGAGCGCCCCCGCGAGCTGCACCACGTACGGACGCAGGCCCACCGTGCGGGCCGCCACCTCCCGCACGGCTGCGAGCGCCCTGGGAACCAGCTCTTCGCAGCCCGCCTTGCGGCGGCGGAAGGCCTCGCGAAGCTCGAGCACCTGCCTGCGGAGGGCGCTCTCCCCGAGATCCTTGAACTCCGGAGCGAGGCCGTCTGTCTCCTCCGCCTTCGCCATGAGCTCCCCGGAAGCGCCGAGGCCGTGGGCGAGGAATCCGGAGATCCCGTGCACGCGGGAGTCCAGGCCCGACAGCAGGGGACGCGGCTTGCGGATCGTGGTCCGCCGGTAGTCGCTCGTGAGAAAGCTCATCGATCCGGCCTCTACATCTGGTAGCGCGTCTGCACGAGCTGGCGCAGGCGCCGGTACCACTGCCGCAGCAGCGGCTCGGGGCCCAGCCGGAAGCGGACCGTTCCGGAGCGGCCGTGCACGAGCGCCACGCCGCGGTCGGTGGGCACGTTCACTCTCACCTCGTAGAAGGGCTCGACCGCCACGGCCCCGCTCGCCTCGCGCGTCTCCACCGCGATCTCCCCGCCTCCTCCGAACCCCAGCGCCCTCGAGGGGAGCCGTTTCTGCTCCATAGGGATCACGTCGTAGCCGGGCGCCGGGAGGCCGACGTGCGCCTCCCCGGCCAGCCTCACTTCGATCGCGAGCACATTGCCGGAGAACACCTGGGAGACGTCGTCCTCGGAGACGACCGAGGCGAAGCGAAAGCCGCGGTCGTCCACCAGCTCTCCCAGCGGCGTCCCGCGCCGCAGCCACATCCCGGAGAGGTCGTCGACGTCGGGAGCAATCCAGACGCCCGGGATGTCGGCCTTCACCACTAGGTCCCTCTGTTCCTCGCGAAGCTTTTCAAGCCTCTTCGTGATGCTGTCCCTCAGGCTCTGCACGGCCTTGAGATCCGCCTGGCTCGTGCTGAGGGCCTTCTGCTCCATCGCCGCGGCCGCGGCGAGGGCGGCGTTCGCCTCCCGGATCGCGAGCTCGATCTCGTCGTTGCCCAGGCGCACCAGCGGCGTCCCCTGCTCCACCCGATTGCCCGACCGCACGAGGACCTCCTGGACGCGGCCGTCCACGGGGTTGACCACGAATGCGTGCTGGGTCGCCTCGAGCACGCCGGGAGCGCGGAAGCTCGCGGGAAAGGGGACCAGGTAAAGCAGCGCCCCGCATCCGGCGAGCGCCGCGAGGCACACGAGCGCCGCGCGCAGCCGCGTGCGCTCGAGGCGGGGATCCGAAGCGAGGTAGCGGATGAGCCGCAGCGCCGGCACGACCACCCACGCGACCGCGCAGATGCCCGCCATGATCACTCCCAGCACCAGGAGCCGGTCGGCGACGAACAGGAGTATCGATCCGAAGACCACGAGCCTGTACAGGCCGCTGGCGATGCCGAAGACGGTCAGCCAGAAGGCCTCCTTGACGCTGCCGGCCGGGCTGCGCGATTTCCTCCACCCGAAAGCGTAGCGCTCCACGAGGTGCCTGAGGTGCTGCACGGCCTGGGTGCTGAGGTTGGGGATGTCGAGCAGGTCCGAGAGGATGTAGTAGCCGTCGAAGCGGAGAAGAGGGTTGATGTTGAAGAGAACCGTCGAGACCGAGGCCACGAAGATCATGTTGTAGGCGAGCGCATTCAGCGTCCCGGGCTTCGTGCCGGCCCAGACGAACACGGCGAGGGCGGCGACGAACAGCTCGACGATCATGCCGGCCGCGCTCACCAGCACCCGCCGTCCCTTGCTGCGGAAGGCCCAGGCCGCGGTCGCGTCCACGTACGGCAGCGGGTTGAAGATGAGGAACATGACCCCCATGGAGTGGACTTCGCCCCCGTACCGCCGCACGGCAAAGGCGTGCCCGAGCTCGTGGAGCGCCTTGACGATGAACATCCCGAGGTAGAGCAGAGGGATGTTGGGCAGGGCGAGAATCCCCTGGCTCCGCACCGAGAGCGCGGCGAAGCTCTCGATCGCGGTCTTGGCGCCCCACCCGACGACCGCGAGCCAGATCGCCGCGCCCAACGGCCCCATCAGAGGCCGCACGAGCGGCAGGAGGCGTCGGAGAGCGGCGTCGGGATCGAGCAGCGGAAGGCGGAAGAACATGATGTTGGCGAGGGCCGAGCGCCTGATCTTCTGCTTCGTCTCCCGGTAGCGCTCGAAGAGCTTCGCGCTGTCCGCCGCGAGCTCGTAGTGCAGGAGGTTGGCGTGGTAGAGCTGCGCGAGAAGCTGGATCACCTCCTCCTGTCCCGGAGCGTTGTCCGGATCGACGGCTATGGATTCCTTCCACACCTCCTCGACCGTACGCCGCTCCGCGAGACGCGCCACGAACCGCCAGGCCGCCGGGCGCAGCCGGTAGAACTGGTCGCCAAACGGGTCGAAGAGCACGTACCAGAGCGCCCCCCGGAACAGCTGCCTCCTCACGCGCACGCTCGCGCGCAGGGAGAGGCGCTGGTTCGCGATACGATACCAGCTCTCGTGGAATATCTGGCTCTCTTCGGCCATGCCCCTACCACCAGAAACGCAGCCGCAGAAAGTCGAGCGTGCGGTGCGTGAGAATCCACAGCAGGCTGCGGCTGCCCGCCTCCAGGCGCGCGACGCCGGTCATCCCCGGCCTCCACCAGCTCTCCGTCGCCCCCAGGAGCTGCGCCCGGAACACGAAGACGCTGCCCTTTTCCTTGGGCACCGCCACGGCCTCAGCGCGGCTCACCCGCACGGGGTAGCGATCCTGGGGCCGGCTGGCAAACGCGATGTCGCCGTCGAGGCCGGCATGCACGTACTGGATGTCCGTTTCCGCGATCTCCAGCTCGACGTACATCGCGTCGAGGCGCGCCAGCTTGAAGAGCGTGTCGCCCTGGCGCACCGGAGAGCCCACGCGCTCCATCAGGTCGCCCTCGACGACGACCCCGTCGTACGGGGCCGTGATCGCGGCCTGGGAGAGCCGGTAGCGCACCAGGTCGTGGCGGGCCTGGGACTGCTCGAGGTTGGCCTGGGCGATCCTCACGTCCGCCAGCGCGTTGGAGGCGCGGGCTTTTTCCAGCTCGCTCGTGTAGCGGCTCTTTTCCGCAAGAAGCTCGGCCTCCCGGAGGAGGAGCTCGGCCCGATCGAGGCTGAGCAGCTCGTCGCCTCTCTTGACTCCGTCGCCGACGCGGACCCTCACGCTCTCCAGGTGGCCGTCGAAGGGGGCCGTCAGGTAGGTCACGGTCTCGGCTCTGAGAATCGCCTGAGCCTTCGGCCTGTGCGGCATCCTGCCGAAGATCAGCACGGCGAGGAGCGCCGCGACCGCGATGCCGGCGAGCTTCGCCCCGGTGTGCTCGCAGCCGAGAGCCTTCTGCAGCAGGTCGCGCGCAGCAGCGGCCGCGCGCGCCCCGACCCATCGATCGCCCCTCTTGAGATCCGCGAGGCGGCGCGCGGCCTGGTCGCAGGACAGGCGCAGGAGCCGCAGCTCCGTCTCGCTGAAAGGCCCGGAGCTCCGCTCGCAGGTACACACGGCCACCGCCTGGTCGTCGACGCGCAGCGGGAGCGAGCACAGGTCGGCGATGTCGTTCGCGCGGGCAAAGGCCAGGCTGTCGCGCCTGATGGGCGCGGCCGCGCCCGCGGCGGCGCCGCCCGGCGGCGGAAGGATGATCTCCGAGTCCTGGTCGAGCGCCTCCTCCATAGCCGCCTCGAGCATCTGGGCAGCTTCGGCCTTGCGCTGGAAGCGGTCGACGTGGCTCACGGCCTGCAGGCGCACGTAGCCGCGTTCGAGCCATCCGAGGCTGACGCGGTCCGCGCGGTGTCGCGAGGCCAGCTCGTTGCAGAAGGTCATGGCCGCGGCGAGGAAGCGGTGCTCCGCGTTGATCAGCACCATCAGGTCGAGGACGCCGGCAAAGTGCTCGACGCGCGTCTTGGCTTCGGTCGCGATCCTGGCGAGCTGGTAGGTGGCCGGCACGTCGGCGAGCAGCCCGAGGCGGCGGACGGTCTCGTTTGTGAACGCCTGTCCCGCGCCCGCCTTGAGCGCGAGCAGGCACGCCCCGGGCTCCGCCCCCGTCTCGAGCCGCAGGGCCACGAGCTCGCTCCCGTCCTGCTCCCACCGCGCCATGCCCTTTTCCAGCGCGCGGCCGGCAAAGGACGCGATCTCGGCAAGCCGCTGCTTCCCCTGGTCGCCGGCGGACCTCGGCTCCAGCGCGAGCACGCGCCACGAGGCGCCGTCCCGGCCGTCGCCGACGGCAATGATGCCCTCCTCCGCCTCGGACAGGGCCATCAGGTTGCGGAGGAACTCCGACCAGAAGCGGGCCGGCTCGCCGTCGAACCGGCGCAGTCTCTGCGCGCCTTCGAGAAGCCTGAGGTAGGACTCGTCGTCGACCGAGACCCGTTTTTGAGCCAAGGCCGCACCCCTTTCCATGGCTCGCGCCGGCGCCGGCCGCCATCGGCGCCGGTGCGCTTCGGCGCCTGCAGTGCAGCTCAGCGCACGAGCAGGCTCGCCGAGACGCCGGGTGGAACCGCGCCGTCCGGGTTGTCGAAGAGGACCTTGACCTCCTGCATGCCGCTGGACGGATCCACCACGGGCGCGATGTATTCCACGACTCCGGGGACGGCCGCGCCGGCCCCGTCCACCCTCACGCTCACCGTCGCGCCCCGCGCCAGCCGCCGCGAAGCGGCCGCGGGCATGTACACGACCAGGCGGCATCGCGACACGTCGGCGATGCGGACAAGCGGCTGCTGCGGATGGACCGTCTCCCCTCTCTCCGGGAGAACCTTGACGATGATGCCTGAGAACGGCGCGACGATCAGGCGCTTCTGGAGCTGAGCCACCGCGATCCTGTACTCAACGTCTTCCCGCTCCTCGGCCACCCGAAGCCGCTCCCATTCGCCGCGCGCCAGCTCGTGCTCGAGCTCCTTCTGGCGCAGCTCTTCGCGGGACACCGACTGCGTCGAAGCAAAGAGCCGTCGCGTCGCCTCCAGGTCGAGCGCGAGAGCCTCGACGCGGCGCTGCGCGGCGGTGACCTCGGCCTTGCTCTCCGCGATGAGGCGCCGTCGCTCGACCTCCAGCTCCTCGAGGTCGCGCTCGAGCTCGAGCACGGTCTCGCCCTGCCGGACGGAATCGCCTTCCTTGCGCGTGATCGCCACGACGATCCCCGTCACCGGCGAAGACAGAGTGACGTCGTGATACGGTTCCGTGATGCCGCGGACCCACTCCTGGGCCGGCAGCGGGATCGCGCCCAGGACGAGAACGGCTGTGAGGAGGCGCCGGACCACCGGCCTGTGCACGTTCATGATCTCGCTATCCCTTTCGGGAATCCTACAACGCGACTCCCGCGAGATCAAACAAGGGTCAAAGGAGGCAAGGGAAGCGTCCCCCCGAGGCCGGACGGGCAAGGTCACCTTCTTCCGGCCCCGTTCCGCCCTGAAAGCGACCGCGGGGCGCGGTTCAGCTTACGTTCTCGTTTCGAACTGTGGATTTCGAGCTGTAAGAAAAAGGAGACCCGCCGTCAACGAATCCCTTCCGGCGACCCTTGGCCCGGCCGAGCACTACTACGCTGTCTTCGCGCTCGCGCCGCTACCGCCGGGCAGCACTACGAGTCCGCGACCAGGTGACAAGCGATCCAGTGTGCGTCGCGCGTTCGCCGGAAAGGCGGCGCCTCGGCGCGACAGACAGGCGCCGCGACCGGGCACCGAGTATGGAATCGGCACCCCGAAGGGGGGTCGATGGCGCTCGGTATGTCGCCGCTGAGTATCTGGCGCCTGCTGCGCGCCCTCGGGTCCGGGACCGGGATGGCGGAGAGAAGCGCCTTGGTGTAGGGGTGCAGTGGCTCGCCGAACAGGTCGTCCTTAGCTGCCAGCTCTACCATCTTTCCGAGGTACATGACGCCGACTCTCGTTGAGATGTGCTTAACGACCGACAGGTCGTGCGCTATGAACAGATACGTGAGCGCGAAGGTCTGCTGAAGGTCCTGGAGCAGGTTGATGATCTGAGCTTGAATGGACACGTCCAGGGCCGAGACCGGCTCGTCGCAGATCACAAGCTTCGGGCTCAGGGCGAGAGCGCGCGCAACCCCCACCCGCTGCCGCTGGCCTCCGCTCAGCTCGTGGGGGTATCGCATCGCCATATCGCGCGTGAGGCCGACCACAGACAAGAGCCCCTGCGCGCGTTCTTCGTTCTCCGCCTTCGTGCCGAGCTGATGGATCATCAGGGGCTGCGCGATGATGTCCCGCACGGTCATCCGCGGATTCAGCGAGGAATACGGATCCTGAAAGACTATCTGCATGTGGCGCCGCAGCCGGCGCATATCCGCTCTGCCCAAAGAGAAGACGTCCCGGCCATCGAAGACCACCTTCCCGGCTGTGGGCTCGATGAGGCGCAGGATCAGCCACCCTGTGGAAGTCTTGCCGCAGCCGCTCTCGCCGACCAGGCCCAGCGTCTCGCCCCTGTTGATCGCAAAGCTCACGCCGTCGACGGCCTTGACCTGCGACGCGCCGCGCGGCCGGCCCGTCCTCCTGGCGGAGGGAAAATACTTCGTGAGCCGATCGACTTCGAGGAGCGGCCCGGCGGCGCTGCCGCCGCTCGATGGCACACCCTCGACTCGCATCCTGACCTCTACCTGCGGCGCGCGGGCGCGCGATGACCAGTCCACCGAGACCGGCCTGTAATTCCCTGACGGAGCAGGAGCGTCGGCATAGTCGGAGTGTGCCCAGCAAGCGGCCAGGTGCCCGGGCCCCAGCTCGCCCAACGGCGGCTCCTTGAGGCGGCAGAGCTCCCTCGCCCATTCGCAGCGGGGGCGGTAGCGGCAGCCCGATGGAAGGTCCGTCGAGCTCGGTACCGCGCCCTCTATGACCCTCAATCGCTCTCGCTTCTCGTTCAACCTGGGCATCGACGCGAGCAGGCCCCAGGTGTAGGGGTGGCACGGCGCTGCAAACAGGGCTCCGACCGGAGCCATCTCCACGACCCTGCCCGCATACATCACGGCGACCTCGTCGACCATTTCGGCGATGACTCCCATGTCGTGGGTAATGAGGATAATCGCCGTGCCAAGGTCGGTCCGGAGCCGGTTCATCAGATCGAGGATTTGAGCCTGGATCGTCACGTCCAGAGCCGTCGTCGGCTCATCGGCAATGAGCAGCTTGGGGCGGCAGGAAAGAGCCATGGCGATCATGACGCGCTGTCTCATACCGCCGCTCATCTGATGCGGATAATCGTCGGCCCGTTCTGCCGGGCTCGGTATCCCGACGAGGTCGAGCATCTCGACAGCCGCGGCCCGGGCGGACCGCCCGCTCAGCTTCTGGTGATAGCTGATCGCCTCCGCGATCTGGGACCCGACGTTGTAGACCGGATTGAGCGACGTCATCGGCTCCTGGAAGATCATCGAGATCTCCTTGCCGCGGATCCTGCGCAGCTCGCGCTCGGGCCTGCCGACCATCTCTTCGCCTTCCAGCAGAACCTGCCCGGCGACGATCCGGCCGGGCGGCGGTACGAGCTGCATGATCGACAGCGCAGTGACGCTCTTGCCGCATCCGGACTCGCCCACGATCCCGAGCGTGCGGCCGTGGGCAAGGGTGAGGCTGACCCCATCGACGGCACGGGCCAGCCCTGCATTCGTGGCAAAATGGGTCTTCAGGCCACGCACTTCCAGCAGCGGCGCAAGGGGCGCAGGGTGGGCTGCCGTCGTCACAGGATTCCGCCTTGCCGCCGGAGCGTCGCCTGCAGCTCATCGACGGCGACCTCGCGCGCATCCACCGCCCCCTGCCGCACCGCCAGCGCGGCGAGAGCACCGGCGGCCTCGCCTGTCGCGTAGCACGCTGGTATGACGCGCAGCGAAGAGTTGGCGACGTGATCCGCGGAGATGCATCTGCCGCCTACCATCACGTTCCTCAGTCCCTTGACGCGGAGGCAGCGCGCCGGGATCTCGTAGTAGTCTCCTTTGATGGGCTGGTTCTTCCCGCCGGAGCCCGTCGGGTCGTGGATGTCGACCACGTACGCGTACCGCGCGATCGCGTCGGGAAAGCGCCTTCCTTCGAGAACATCATCACCGCTCAACACATAGTCCCCGACCACGTGCCGCGTCTCGCGGATCCCCAGACTGTCGGCAACCTGCAGGAGGATCGCGTTCTCGAGGCCTGCGCAGTGGCCGCGCAGGAAGGCCATGACTTCGAAGACCTGTCGCCGGCCTTCGATCTCTCCGCGGGAAAGGTCCTCGCTCTTCGTGCCGTCAACCCCGATGACCCGCGTGACGTTGACTCTGTACTCGCCCGGCCGCGGCTCGCGGTAGATGTTGATCCAGCGCCGCGGGACCGTGAATTCGCCCCGCTCCGCTGCCTCGAGGACCAGGCATTCGAACAGCCGCTCCTCGCCGTGGACACGCCGGTGCTCGCGCACCCAGGATTCCAGCTTCACGTCATCGACGTTTCCTATTCGGAAGAAGGTGGAAGCCGGCTGCATTTTCCCGTCGCCGCGGCCCAGGACGAACTCGGCTCCCGCCATGACGGCGAGGTCGCCGTCGCCGCTGCAGTCCACCGCGTACTTGCAGGGAACCGCGGTCGTGCCCTGTTTGCGGTGGAGGATCACGCCCTGGATCGCTCCGCGGCCGCGCATCACGTCGATGCACTCGCAGTGGAACAGGACCTCGACGCCGGCGCCCGAGACGACGGCGTCGGCCACCGCCTTGAGCACCTCCGCCTGAAAGGGGGTCACGTGGCCGTGGCCTTCGCTGATGAATGAGGAATAGATCGTCCCCGGCGGGATCGTGGCAGGGTCGACGGCCCCTCCCCTCTCTACCATCCGGCGTACGACTTCGGAAAAGACGCCGCCGACCACGGGCTCGCGGCTGCGGGCGTCGTACGAGGTCATGAACGGGCCGACCAGCCCGATGGTCGAAGTCCCGCCGAGACAGCCGTTGCGCTCGACCAGCAACGTGCGTGCGCCGTTGCGTCCGGCGGCGACTGCGGCGGCGATTCCGGCGGAGCCGCCGCCCACGACCACCACGTCGTAGCCTTCGCTGACCGGTATTCGCCTGCGAAAATCGATGAGCCTCTCGGACAATTCCATGAGCGACCTCCGTTGACTTCTGCCGGTTCGGCGCAGCTCTACGAAACCGACGGTCTCTCTCCCGCGAAATGGAACTCGTCGGGATTGGCCTTTCCGGCAGCCTCGAGTATGTCGAGCACCTGCTCGGGAGTGCGGTGACCGAGAGGCCAGGACTTGTCGTTGGCCGCGTTGAGAACGAGGAGAGTGGCGCAGCACGAGGCGTAGCGCAGATCCTGCGGGTCGATCTTGTCCAGAGAGTCCGCGGGCGTGTGGCCGAAATGGAGCTGCGTGCCCACGGGCCACTTCGCCGTCAGGGAGGCGACCGGTATCCCCTGGAGGGCGAACGACGCGTGGTCCCAGTTCATGAAGATCGCGTTGTCGACATCGACCGAATAGCCGAAGCGACGGTAGACGCCGCGTATGTACTCGGCCACTTCGACTCCCACGGGCACGTGGATGTACTTGCTCGACGGCGCGGCGCCGAGCCCGTCGACGTTCAGCAGAAAGCGCATGGACGGCACTTCCGCGGCATGGGCCTGGACGTACGCGCGCGAGCCGATGAGGCCGATTTCCTCCGCGGAGAAAAGCACGAACCGCAGCCGGCACCCCTGGCGCCGGTAGTGCCGGCCGAGAACGCGCGCGGCTTCCAGGACGACGGCGCAGCCCGCGGCGTTGTCGAAGGCGCCTTCGGTCACGTCGTGGCTGTCGTAGTGGGCAGTCAGCAGCACCAGCGGGGCATCCGGCGCGGAACCGGGAATCTCGCCGCACACGTTCCACGAGGTCGTTTCGGAGACCTCGTTGCGGGTGTCCAGCTCGACGATCACGTCACCGCCTCGCTCGGCGAGCCTCTGGAGGAGGAAGCCGTCCTCCTGCGTGATCCCGAACGCGGGCATGGTCTTCGCGATCTCCCCGCTCATCGATCCCGTGGGGAGGACGTTGCCGCGCCAGTTAGAGACCCACAGAAACGCCGCGGCGCCGGCCTCATGCGCCAGCCGGATCCTCTCGCCCCTGTGGAGGATGGTGCCGCTGAACCCGGTGATCGATTGGCCCGGCGTCACGCAGATCCGGCCTTTGAGCAGGCCCGCGTACGTCTTGAACTCCTCGACCGTCTGAAACGGCGCCCAGGCCACCGGGGCGCGGACCTTGTGCGTCCCGTTCAGCGGAAGCGCGAGGACGGACAGCGGGCGCTGCACCGGAGACAGAAGGCGCGCAGTGGTCTGCAGGCGCGTCCAGTTCGGCGCCGAAAACGGTTCCGAGGCCACGGCCTGCAGCCCGAAATGCTTGAACCGCTCGACAAGGTACTCCCTGGCCGCCTTTTCTCCCTCGGATCCGGTCGGGCGCCTGCCGATGACGTCGCAGAGCTGATGCATCTCCTCCATGAGATTGTCGCTGATCATGATCTCGCCGATCGCATCGCGCAAAGACATGTTCTTCTCCTTGCCGCCGGGCCGATAACGGGCCGGCGCGCGCGGCGCCGCTCCTATTGCCTCACGTCCAGGATGTCGCGCAGCGAGTCCGCCATGGTATTGAAGCTCAGAACGAGGATCATCAGGACGACGCCCGGAAGGATCGAAATCCACCAGGCGCCGAGCAGGAGCTGTGGCAGACCGTCGCTGATCAGCCGCCCCAGCGAAGGCACCTCTGCCGACAGCCCGACCCCCAGGAAGCTCAAGGAGGCTTCGATCATGATCGCGTGGGGCAGGTTCACGGACAACATCACGAGCAGAGGGCTCAACACGTTCGGGGTGAGATCGAAGAAAATGATCCTCAGATTCGAGGCGCCGAGGCTGCGCGCCGCCCAGACGTAGGTCTCCTCTTTCGCAGCGAGTATCGATCCGCGGGCCACCCTGGCAAAGCCTCCCCAGACCACGAGGGACAGGACGAGGACCAGGTTGACGACCCCTCGGCCGAGGAGGACAGTGCCTGCCAAAGCGAAGAAGAACGAAGGAATCGAAAGCTGCATGTCTACGAGCCGCATGATCACCGCGTCGAGACGGCCGCCGAAGTATCCGGCGATCATGCCGACGAAGCCGCCGAACACGGCGGCGAGCAGCACGGCCGAACCCGCAACGCCGAGCGACGTGCGCAGCCCGTACAGCACCAGGGTAAAGACGTCGCGACCCATGTTGTCGGTGCCGAGGTAGAATCTCCCCTCGGCTTTCGGCGGAGAGAGCCGGCGCATCAGCTCGAGGTCCCCCAGATGATGCGGGGCCAGCCGATCCGCGAAGATCGCCATGATCGCGAAGACCGCAAACACGCACACCGAGACGAGGAAAAGCGGGTTTCTGCGCAGCTCCCGCACGGCCTTCTGCGTGAACCGCGTGCGGCGGAGGAGCGTCTTCACTGCAGCTCCCTCGTCCTGATGCGCGGATCGAGCACGAGGTACGTCATGTCGACCGCGAAGTTCACGACGACGAAGATGAGGGCGATGATGACCACGTACGATATGACGACCGGCTGGTCGAGCCTCTCGATGGACGTCAGCAGCAACCTGCCGCTGCCCGGCCAGGCGAAGATTTTTTCGGTCACGACGGTCATGCCCAGAATGTTCCCGCACATGAGACCCAGGTAGGTCACGAACGGGATCAGGGAGTTCCTGAGCACGTGCTTGACCGTCACGACGGAAGAGGGCAGGCCCTTCGCGCGAGCGGTCCTCACGAAGTCCTTGCCGAGCGTCTCGAGCGTCTCCGACCGGACCAGCCGGACCAGGACCGCGGTCGCGGAAAAGACCACCCCGACCAGCGGGAGCACCAGGTGCCTGACGCCGCCGTAGCCGGAGGAGGGCAGCACCTTGAGGTGAACGGCGAAGAAATAGATCAGGATCGAAGCCAGCCAGAAGACCGGGACCGACGTCCCGATGATCGATAAGGACAGGACGATCCTGTCGACGATGGTCCCCTTGTGCAGCGCCGCTGCAACACCGAGAGGGACGGACAACAGGATGGCGAGCACGATCGCCGGAATCGTCAGCTGAAGCGTGGCGGGGATGCGCTCGAGAATGAGGGCCATCGCGGGCTGGTGGTAGTAGTAGGAGACGCCGAAATCCCCCTTTGTAACGGCTCGTTGGAGAAAGCGGACATACTGCACGTAGAAGGGCTGATCGAGACCCAGCTCGCGGGTAAGGGCGTTGATCTGGTCCTGGGTTATGCCGGAGGAGCCGCCGAACATGACGTAGACCGGGTTCCCGATGATGAAGAGCAGCAGGAAGGCCGCCATGGAAACGAGAAAGAACACCAGCAGCAGCTGGATAAAGCGCTTCCACAGAAGCCTGAGGACCATGGTATCTCCCCCTGACGCCTGGCGGAGGGTCGCGTCCCTCCGCCCAGGTGAGTCGAGCGAGGCCCCGGGCAAACCCGCTCAGCTAGTTCTTGATCTTGACGTTTCTGTAGTAGATGTGCTCGTCCCCGTACACCCTGAACTGGATGTTGTCCTTCATGGCCCTCACGAGGGTCACGTAGTAGATCGGCAGTATGGGGATCTTGTCCATGAAGTCCCGGGTGAGCTGGGTAAAGAGCTTCTG
Source organism: uncultured Spirochaetota bacterium (assembly GCA_963734495.1). Lineage (GTDB taxonomy): Bacteria > Spirochaetota > Spirochaetia > SZUA-6 > CAVTHK01 > CAVTHK01. The sequence continues at coordinate 548,140 of CAVTHK010000011.1, read as the reverse complement.
CCGCTCGGCCTGATCGAACTCCGAAGCCAGCTTGTCCAGGGTGGCGTTCATCTGCTTGTCGATGAAGCGCCCGTGGTTCTGCTGGCCGTAGTCCTTCTTGTCCTTGTCCCCGTAGAACAGACCGCGCCAGCTCATTCCCGGCATCGTCAGCGCGCCCCAGGTCTGCAGCCCCACGGTCATGTCGAAGGCCGCATAGGCGGAGTAGATGACCGTCTTCGGGAAGTCGTAGACCGTCGCGTCGACGCCGATCTTCTTGAGCTGGCTGGCCACTGCGAGAACCGTGTCCTTGTCGTGCGGCAGCCGGTCATTCATGGTCTTGATGTCGAGTCTTGAACCCGTTCGGGTAGCCTGCCTCGGCGAGCAGCCTCCGGGCCGCCGCCGGGTCGTACGTGGGCGCAGGCACGTCCGCGTAGGCCGGAGACGACGGGATCATCGGCTGATAGGCGGGCGCCGCCTGGTTCTGATGCAGTTGCTGGCAGATCTCCTCGCGGTTGATCGCCTGGTAGAGCGCCTTGCGCACCCTGGCGTCCAGCAGAGGATTGGCCTGGCCGGGCGGCAAGCCGGGCGACCCGTCGGGGCCGGGCCCCCCCTTGGGCCGGAACGAGTCCATGAACAGGTACACCACCCGCTGGCTGGGCGTGATCTCCACTGCCAGTCCGCGTGTTGCCTTGAGGCGCGGTATGTCCTCGGGGTTGGGGTTGTCTATGAGATCGACCTCGCCCGAAAGAAGAGCGGCGGCGCGAGTGGAGGGATCAGGAAGCGGGCGGATCTCGACGCGCCTGACATCCGGCTTGGGTCCCCACCAGTTCGGGTTGCTCTCGAGGACGATCCTGACGTCCTTCTTCCATTCGACGAGCCTGTACGGTCCGGTGCCCACCGGCTCGGTGATCATCTTCCCGTTGTATTCATCCTTGCCGTACTTGAGGGGCATCTGCTCGCCCGACCACGTCAGCTCGTTTATGAGCTCGGGGTCCGGCCGCGTCGTATGGATTCGAACGATCAAGTCACTCACGACTTCTACTTCTTTGATCGTCGCCAGCCAGCTCCGGCTCGTCACCTTCGGGTCGTCACGCTGCGTCTCGAGGCTCCACTTTACGGATGCCGCGTTGAAGGGCTCCCCGTTTGTGAACTTGACGTTCGGCCGAAGGTTGAACTCCCAGACAAGAGGGCTGATGCTCTTGTAGCTCACCGCCAGGCATGGCACCGAGGCCGCGTTGGCGTCGAACATGAACAGGTTCTCGTAGATGTTCTGGACCAGCCCCTCCTCGATGCTCCCGTTGTGCCAGCCGGCGTGCCAGTTGTTCACGTCGGCCGAAAGGCCGACCACTATGGAGTCCTTTGGCGCTCCCAAGACCGAAAACGCGGCGAGGATCGCCAGTGCGAACGCCACAACCAGTATTCTCTTCATCTGTCGCCTCCTTTTCCGTTCGAAATGCCTGCAAGATCGATTCGTTGCCCGGACGTGATGCGGGGCGGTGCGCGCCCACTCTCTTCGGGCGCCGCCCCGGAGGCGTCGCTGGGCCGGCTCGCCATCTCAAGCTCCGCCACATTATAGGTCGAGTCCGATCCTCAATCAAATCGCTCCGAGCGCCGGCTGCCCCCCGGCCGGCACACCGGGCGCTCGCCGTTCGCAACACGACGCCGACGCGACAGAGCCTCGCCCTTCCCTTGACATGCGCGGCGGGACAACGCCATCCTGTTGCCTCCGCCCGGCTTCCCGCCAGGGGCGATGCCGGAGCGGGTGCGAGAGGCAGGGCGAGCCAGGCTCGCGGTCGAAGCCGTAGTGGCCGGGACCGACGGGCGTGCGAGCCCGCCTGCGGAAACGAGCGAGCAAGGAGGCTCGTATGAAGAGAGACGTCGTTCTGATCGCCGCGTGCATGCTGCTCGCGACGACTGCGTTCGCCGGAGGCCAGAGTGATGCGTCGGCCAAGGGACCGGTCAAACAGGTTCTCTGGAGCGAGGTGACGGGACCCAAGAGGGACCTGCAGGCAAAGCTCGGCTCCGAGTTTCAGCAGAAGAACCCGAGCTACAACATCACCCTCGAGTTCATGAGCCATGCGGACCTGGAGAAGAAGCTTCCGACCGCGATCGCGGCGGGGGCGGCCCCGGATATCTGGTCGCAGTCCTACAGGCTGGTGACCTCGTACAAGAACAACCTCAGCGTCCTGACCGAGGCGGACGTCAAGTTCATGGGATACGCCTCCATGAAGGATTTCGAGGACTCCTGGGATCCCGGCGCCCTCGAGCAGTACTCCATCGGCAAGGACCACTACGGGGTGATGTTCGAGTACAACCTGTTCGGGTGGGGATACAACACCGAGCATTTCGCGGCCGCGGGCCTGGATCCCAGCAAGGGTCCCAAGACCTGGGACGACGTGATCAACTTCGGCAAGAAGCTGACCATCAAGGAGGGCAACCGGATCAAGCGGCAGGCGGTTACCTTCCCGTACGGCAGCCCTTCGATCTGGTACTTCATGGAGTTCCAGCCGATGATGGAGGAGCTCGGCGCGCCGATCATGAACAAGGACGGCACCGAAACCCTCATCAACAGCGACGCCGCGGTCAAGGCGATCACGGAGCTCAAGCGGAGGTTCGACGAAGGCATCACGGACCGCGAGATCTCGTCGACCACGGAGTACATGGAGCTCTGCCAGAACAATCAGGCCTCCATGTTCATCATGAACGTCATCGAGTGGGGGACCCGCTACGGGCTCATCAACCCGGTCCTCAAGGGCAAGATCAAGGCGATCCAGAATCCCACGTTCCCCGGAAAGGAGTCTCCGTCCAGCGTGTCCTCGTGGGGCTACTCGGTGAACGTCAACTCGAAGAACAAGTCGTGGGCCTGGAAGCTCTCCGACTACCTCGTCAAGGACCCGTCGCGCTACCTCACAGAAGTCGGCGGTCTCATCCCCAGGAAGGGGTGGGCGCAGACCGAGGCCGCCAAGGTCGTGCCCGATCCCGAGCTGGTCGCTCGCATGCAGAAGAACACGTTCCCCTCGGGCCTCCTGAACAAGTGGTCCGAGGTCTCCGAGCCCATCAAGACGGCTGTCCAGTCGATCCTCTACCAGGGCAAGGACATCAAGGACACTCTGAACAAGGCGAAAGCGACGGTGGACGCCGCGATCAAGTGATGGAATTGCCCTGCCCGAGCCGGGCCCGTCCCGGCTCGGGCAGGGCCGCCTGACCCGCTCCGGCCGTCCCCCGAGGACCCCGCGATGAAGACGAGAACGGCGAGGTACATCGAGCAGAGAAGGCTTGCCGGCTTTCTCTTCTTTCTGCCCGTCCTGATATTCATGATCGTCTTCCTGCTGGGCCCGATGCTCGCGGCGCTCGCGATCAGCTTTACCGACTACTCGATCCTGCAGCCTCCGCGCTGGAGCGGAATCTCCAACTACGCGAAGGTGCTGGCGTTTCCCTCTTTCTGGAACTCCCTCTGGGTCACGGGGCAATACGTGGCGGTCAGGGTCCTGATCGTCATGGTCATCGCCCTGTTCGTCAGCCTCGTGCTGAACCAGCGGATCCCGTTCTACCGGTCGTTCCAGGCGGTCTATTTCCTCCCCTTCGTCTTCCCCCTCGCCGTCACGGCCCTCGTCTGGAAGGTGATGTTCAGGCCGTTCAGCCTGATGGAGCAGGTGACGTCCCTCTTCGGCCTGGGCCCGATACCGTGGCTGTCGTCGGACCAGCACGCGCTGTGGGCGATCACCATCACGACCGTCTGGTCCGGGGTGGGGTACTACTCGATCCTGCTGCTCGCCGGCCTGCAGACGATCTCCAAGGACGTGCTCGAGGCCGCGCTCATCGACGGCACGAACTGGATGCAGAGGCTCATGCGCGTCACGCTCCCGCTCCTCAAGCCGACTCTCCTTTACGTGATGGTCGTCGCCCTCATCGGGTCGATCCAGGGGTTCGCGCCGTTCCTCATCATCACCGACGGCGGACCGGGCGAGTCGACCCGGGTGATCGGGCTCATGATCTACCAGTTCGGATTCAACCAGCTCAGGATGGGCTTCGCGAGCAGCATGTCGGTCATCCTGCTGGGGTTCGTCTTTCTCCTCACGCTCGTGCAGCTGCGCCTGCTGGGCGTCGAAGGCGGCCGTGCATGAAAGCGGAAAAGAGCCGGCCCTCGTGGACGCGCGCGAACACCCTGATCCTCACGGTGTTCGCCCTGATCCTGGCGATCGCCTTTGTCGTCCCCATGATCTACACGCTGGTCTCGTCCTTGAAGCCGAGGGACGAGATCTTCGAGTTCCCGATCAGGTGGATCCCGCAGCACGTGAATCTCGCGAACTTCGTCGGCCCGTTCCGCAAGCTCCACTTCGGCCTTTACATGGAGAACAGCATCATCGTGGCGTCGGCGGTCGCGCTGGCGTCGCTGGTCTTCTGCTCGATGGCGGGCTACAGCCTGGCCAAGTTCGATTACCGCGGGAGGAACACCCTGTTCATCAGCGTGCTGCTCACGATGATGCTCCCCATCGAGATCACGATCGTTCCCCTGGCCCTGGTCGTGCGCTTTCTCGGGCTGATGAACACGCGGCTCGGCCTCATCCTCCCCGTGATGATCACCCCTCTCGGCGTCTTCTGGATGCGGCAGTTCCTGCTCACCCTTCCGGACGACTACGTGGACGCCGCGAGAATCGACGGCCTGGGCGAGCTCCTGATCTTCTGGCGCGTCGTGATGCCGATGAGCCTGCCCGCGCTCGGCGCCCTTTCCATCTTCACCTTCATGACGAACTGGAACAGCCTGATCTGGCCCCTGATCGTCGCCACACGGGACGTCACCAGGACCTTCCCGGTCGGGCTCGTGGCGATGATCGGCGAGTACGACACCATGTGGAACGAGCTCTTCGCCATGGCGGTGGTCGCCGCGGCGCCGACGCTGATCGTGTTCCTGATCCTGAGGGGCAGGCTGATCCAGGGTATGGCCATGGTCGGAATCAAAGGATAGATTTCGAGGAGAGGAGATCCCGATGACGAAGCGCGAGAGAGTCAAGGCGGCCTTGAAGGGGGAGGAGGTCGACCGTGTTCCCGTGTCCGCGTGGATGCACTTCCCGTTGATGGACAGGACCGCGGAAGGGCAGGTCGAGGCGTTCCGCGGCTTCCAGGCCACGTACGATTGGGACTTCATGAAGCTGATGTTCCGCAGCACGTTCCTGCTCGAGGACTGGGGCTGCCGTTACGAGGAGTATCAGCGTCCCCTCGGCTACTGGCTGCTCAGCAGGAAGGCCGTGAGCTCGGTCGGCGACTGGAAGAAGCTCAAGGTGCTCGACGTGACCAAGGGCGCGCTGGGCGAGATGCTGCAGGTCGTGCGCGGCATCGGGAAGGCGATGGGCGGCGACGACCTGTTCAAGCTGGCGACCGTGTTCGTTCCCATCATGGTAGCGCGCCAGATCTCGGGAGACAGGGTCGTTCAGGATCTGCGGGACAACCCGAAAGAGGTCCATCGCGGTCTCGAGGTCATCACCGAGACGCTCAAGACCTTCGCGGTCGCCTGTCTGGACAGCGGGGCCGACGGCGTCTTCTACGCGACGCAGTGCGCGAGCACGGATTTCATGACGGTCAAGGAGTACCGGGAGTTCGGCAGGCGCTACGACCTGGCGGTGCTGGACGCCTTCAAAAACAAGTCCCGATTCACCATGCTCCACATCTGCGGCGCCAACATCATGTTCGATGAGCTGCTGGACTACCCGGTCGACGCCTGCAACTGGGACGACCAGACCACGGCTCCCTCGCTCGCGGAGGCGCGAAAGAAGACGCGGCGGTGCCTCATCGGGGGCATCAACAAGATGGGAGTCCTGCGGACGGGAACGCCGCAGGACGTGCAGGCGGAGGCCCGAGCCTCCATCGCCGCGGCGGGCCGCAGGGGCTTCATCCTCGCGCCGGGCTGCGGCATCCCGATGGACGTGCCCGAGGCCAACCTCAAGGCGATGCGTTCGGCCGTGTCGGAATAGGCCGCCGCGCATCAAATCGGTTCTGCGCCGCCCGCGAGCCGCACGAGCGCCTCGCAGCTCTCGATCGCGGAGCCCAGCGACTCGACGATGAGCGGCCGCACGCCCGCTGCTGCCAGCAGGGGCAGCGCCTCGCGAATGGGCACGCGCCCGGAGCCGATGAGCGCGTGATCGTCCGCGAGCGAGGGCGGCGGACCGAGCGTCGAGGCGTTGTCGTGCACGTGGGTCGTGACCACACGCCCGGTCGCGAGGATCTCGCGCAGCCCCTCGGCGAACGCGAACCCGTGCACCAGCGACGAGATCCAGAGGTGCCCCAGGTCCACGCAGAGCGCAAGCCGCGGGATCCGCGCGGCGAGCCGCGCGAGCTCGCGGGGGAGCTGGAAGAGGTACGTCAGGCGCGGGTTGAGGTTCTCCACGGCCAGCTGCACTCCCTCTTCGGCCGAGACCGCGCAGGCGCGCTCGAGGTTCTCGGAAGCGATTTCCAGGTGAAGGCGGTAGCGCGGGCTCTCGCAGTAGCCGGGGCGGCAGACGCTGCCCTCTTTGAGCCACACCCAGGACTCCTCGCTCGGTTCCCGGCGCGCCTCGATCGCCTCGAGCCTGCGCCGCGGGTCCGAGAACACGCCGGCATCGGTGGTGTAGCCCGGATGCAGGACCAGCGCGCGCGCCCCGTACGCGGCGGCCGCGGCGGCGCTCGTGCGCACGGCCTCCAGGCTCGCGGCGGCCACGGCGGGGTCGCGGCTGCCGAGGTTGGGGAAGAGCGCGGCGGCGGGGCAGGGCGCGTGCGCGGACAGCACGCGGCCCTCGAGAAACGCGACGTCCGCGAGAAACGCGGCGCTCATCGTGTACGACAGCTCAAACGCCGGCTCGAGCCCGAGCCGGCGGCGCGCCTCGGCGAGAAAGCGGCGCACCTCCGCGGCGCTCGAGAAAGCCACGAGAGAAACCCCTATCGAAAATGCGCCCGTTTCGGCGCGCGAGCCGTTCATGCGAGGGAAGCCTTCAACTTCGAGGAACAATAGCAGGCGCCGCGGCGGCGGGAAAGGCTTTGTTGACTTGGCGCGGGGACGGCCCTAAAGTGGGGGCAGCCCAAAAAAAGAAGCGGAGGTGACCCATGACAGACTCCCGTCGCGTCGTTCACGCCTTGTTAGTCGGCTTGCTCTTCCTGTGCGGGGCTTCGCTGCTGTTCGGCGACGGCAGCGTCGTGGTCTACAGCGCCGGCTCGCCCGAGATGAACGAGGACCTCGCCAAGGCCTTCCGCGCCGGGCAACCGGGCGTCAAGGTCGAGCTCATTCGCGCGGGCACCGGCGAGCTGATCACGCGCATCCAGGCCGAGGCGAAGAGGCCGCTGGGCGACATCATCATGGCCATCGCCAAGGAAAACCTCGAGGTCATCGCGGACCAGCTGCTCCCGTACAAGGTCAGGGAAGACGCCGCGTTCCCCGCGGAGGTCAAGGACCGGGACAACAGGTACTACGGCTTCTCCTACAACATCCAGGCCTTCATCGTGAACACCGAGCTGGTCAAGCCGGGCCAGGAGCCGAAGAGCTGGAAAGACCTCGCCGACAAGAAGTGGAACGGCAAGCTCCTGTTCGCGAACCCCGCGCTGTCGGGCTCCGCGTATGCGCAGCTGTTCCAGATGGTCGGCCTCTACGGCTGGGACCACATCAACGCGGTGCGCAAGCTCGCGACGTTCGTGCCGAGCTCGACGCTGGCCTTCAGCCTGGTCGGCCGCGGCGAGTTCGCCGTCGGCGTCACCGGCGAGGGCAACGTCTTTACCGAGAAGGCCAAGGGCAACCCCGTCGAGGCGATCTATCCTTCGGACGGGACGGGCCTGCGATTCGACGCTTCGGGCATCATCAAGGGCGGCCCGAACACCGCGAACGCGAAGCTGTGGATGGACTTCCTCACGACGAAGGAGGCGATGAGCATCATCTCGGGGTCGCCTCACTTCCGCAGGATGGCGAGGCCCGACGTGCCTCCCCCTCCGGGGCTCAAGCCCAGCTCCGAGATCAAGTTCATCTCCTACGACGACGCGGCGGCCTCGGCCAATCGCGACGCCTATCTCAAGAAGTTCGGCGAGATCTTCGCGGCGCAATGAGCGCGGTAAGCACCGAGGCCGTCGCACTCTCGATCCGGGACCTGCACAAGACCTTCCGTGCCAAGGAGGAGAAGGTGCAGGCCCTGGCCGGCGTCTCCCTCGAGGTCCGGGAGGGTGAGCTGTTCACCCTCCTCGGCCCGAGCGGCTGCGGAAAGACCACCACGCTGCGCTGCATCGCCGGGTTCGAGAGGCCGACGAGCGGCCACATCGAGTTCCAGGGGCAGGACTTCACCTCGGTCCCGCCGTTCCGGCGCGGCATCGGCATGGTTTTTCAAAGCTACGCTCTGTTCCCCCACCTGTCGGTGTTCGAGAACGTGGCGTACGGCCTCAAGGCGCGCCGCAGGCCGCAGGGAGAGATCCGCCGCAAGGTCGGCGAGCTGCTCGCCCTCGTGGGCCTGGAGAGCACCGCCCGACGCAAGCCGGGCGAGCTCTCCGGCGGCCAGCAGCAGCGCATCGCGCTGGCCCGCGCCCTGGTCTACGATCCGAAGCTGCTGCTCCTGGACGAGCCGCTGAGCAACCTCGACGCGAAGCTGCGCATCTACATGCGCGAGGAGATCCGCCGCATCCAGCAGCAGGCCCGGGTGACCGCGATCTACGTGACCCACGACCAGGAGGAGGCGCTCTCGATCTCCGACCGGATCGCGGTGATGCACGCGGGCCGGGTGAGCCAGATCGGCATGCCCGACGAGATCTACGAGAACCCGGACAGCGTGCGGGTGGCCGACTTTATCGGCCAGGCGAACTTCCTGCCGTGCCGGGTCCTGCGGCCGGAGGGGGCCGCCCGGCTGCGCTTCCCTTCGGGGGAGGAGACTCCCCTGCGCGCCGGGGTCCCGCTGGCGGAGCCGGCGCGGCTCGCGAATCCCGCGGAGGGCGAGGCGATCCTGTTCGTGAGGCCCGAGCACCTCCACATCGAAGGGCCCGCGCGGGCGGACGTGCAGGGGCCCCCAGGCGCGCAGGGCCTGCGGGGTCGCGTGCGCACGATCCTCTACCTCGGCACCCAGGTGCGCTACTTCGTGGAGGTTTTCGCCGCGGACTCCGCCAGGGAAATCCTCGTGGACGAAAAGCGCCGCATCCCCGGCGTTCGCGAGGGGTCGGAGGTCGCCGTCGGCTTCCAGTGGGAGAGCGTGAGGCTCTTCCCACCGGAGCAGCGCGACCAGCTCGCCCGGGAATAGGAAGCTTCGATGGCCGCAGAGCGTGAGAGCAGGGACATCCGCGCTCGCAGGCGCGTCAAGCTCGAGCTGTCCCAGGTGGTCGTGCTGGGACTGAGCCTCGTGATCCTCGTCCTTTTCATCGTCTACCCGCTCGCCAAGGTCGTCGCGTCCAGCTTTGTCGAGAAGGGCAAGGCGATCACGGCGGCCAACCTCACGCTGGCGAACTTCGCGGAGTTCACCTCGTCGAAGCTGTACCGCGGCGCGCTGCGCAACACGATGGTCGTCGGGCTGCTGACGGTGGTCTTCTCCTGCCTGCTGGGCGTCCCGATGGCCTGGTTCCTCGCGAAGACGGAGATGCCCGCCAAGACCCTGTTCCTGAGCCTCGGGACGCTGCCGCTGATCCTGCCGCCGTTCATCGGGGCCTACTCGTGGGTGCTGCTCTTCGGCCGGCGCGGGATGCTCACCTGGCTCGTGAATCAGCTCGCGGGAATCACGTTCCCCGACATCTACGGGGCGCCGGGCGTCATCATCGCGATGAGCCTGAGCTACTACCCCTTCCCGTTCCTGCTGACCTACGGGGCGCTCCTCTCCGCGGACCCCTCGCTGGAGGAGAGCGCGGAGATCATGGGCGCCCCGCGCCTGCGGATCGTGCGCACCCTGACCCTGCCCCTGGTGCTCCCCGCGATCGTGACCGCGGCGCTCACCGTGTTCATCCGCGCCGTAGGCAACTTCGGCGTGCCCGCGCTGTTAGGCGGCAACTACTACGTGCTCCCGACCCTGATCTACTTCCAGGTCACGGGCTACTTCAACCTCAACGCCGCGGCCGCCATCTCGCTCGTGAACGTCGCCATGGTGGCGGTCGCCATCATCCTCTCGCAGCGGGTGACCGCGGCCCGATCCTACGTGACGATCAGCAGCCGCACGCAGGCCGCCCGCGAGTCTCCGAGCCCGCTGCTGAAGGGAGCGGGGTTCGCGTTCTGCGCCCTCGTCGTCCTGCTCTCGCTGCTGCCCCACATCACCGTGATCTTCACGTCTTTCACCGAGGGCTGGTCGGGAACACGCTTTCCCAAGCGCTTCTCCCTGCAGAACTACTCGCGCATCTTCGAGATCGCGCGGCAGCCGCTTGCGAACAGCCTGCTGCTGGCCACGGTCGCGACGGTGGCGGCCTCGGTGGTGGGCACCCTGCTCTCCTACATCAGCTCGCGCCGCGGCATGCGGGCGCGCTGGGTTCTGGACCTCACGGTGATGCTGCCCTTCATCCTGCCAGGCATCATCGTGGGCGTGGCGATCCTCACCGGCTTCTCCTCGGGCCTGCTCGTGCTCAGCGGCACGTGGCTCATCCTCGTGGTCGGCTACTTCATCCGCCGCATGCCGTACGTCTTCCGCTCGACCACGGCCTCGCTCGCGCAGATGGACGCCGCCATCGAGGAGGCGTCGACGATCGCGGGCGCGCCCTGGGGGACGACCTTCCGCAGGGTCACGCTGCCGCTGATGCTTCCCGGGATCCTCGCCGGCGCCGTCATCTCCTTCTCCACGCTGATGGGCGAGCTCTCGACGACGGTGATGCTCTACTCGGCCCGCTGGAAGACGATCACCGTGGCGATCATGGAGTACCTGTTCTCGGCGACGATCGGGCCCGCCTATGCCCTGGGCACGATCCTGATCGTCCTCGTGCTGGGCGCCATCTCGCTGGCCAACCGCATCATGGGGCGCACGATGTCCCAGATGTTCCGCATGATGTAGAGTGGATCCCATGAGGTGCGCTCGATGAAGTGTCTGCCCGTGATCCGGCCTCGGCCGATGGCGCTGTTGCTGGCCCTGCTCGTCGCCTGCGCGGGCCCCGCGCTCGCGCAGGCGGACATCGAGCCATACCTCGCGCCGGCCGCCGACAGGCTCGCGGCCGCGACGTCCGATCCGCTCGTGCTCGCCTTTGGCACCTTCACGTTCGCCGACCTCAAGGCGGGCTCCGCCTTTTCCCGCTACCTCGAAGAGGCGTTTTCGACGGTCCTGATGCGGCAGGGGCGCTTCGAGCTCTTCTCGCGGGCGAGGCTGGACCAGGTGCTCGCCGCGCAGGAGCTCAGCCTCTCCGACATGGTGGACCAGAAGACCGCCGTGCCGGCCGGCAGGATCAAGGGCGTCCAGGCCCTGCTCTCGGGCACGTTCTTCGAAGCGGGCTCGGGCGTGAGGGTCTTCTTCGAGCTGCTGAGCGTGGAGAAGGGCACGGTGATGGCGCGGGCCGAGGCCGTCGTGCCGAAGGCGGCGATCCCCGCGGGCGTGTCGATCCTGCCCGACAACTACGACGACGCGCGCTACGTGCGGGACCAGCTGGCGGCCGCGCAGCGGTCTTCCGGCGCAGCGGCGTCCGGTGCGGCGCCGGCCGGCGGCGCGTTCGCGGTCGAGGCGTGGAACGTGCGCGGCGACGGCGGCACCTACCGCGACGGCGAGAACCTCGTCGTGAGCTTCCGCGCGAACCGCGACGGCTTCATCAAGATCTACCACGTGGACGTCCAGAAGATGACGCGGCTCATCTTCCCGAATCCGTACCACCGCGACAACGCGGTCCAGGGCGGCCGCACGTACCACATCCCCGACGAATCGTACCCTTTCGTCTTCGAGCTCGGCCCTCCGCACGGCACCGAGTTCATCAAGGTCGTCGCGTCGACCACGCAGTTCACGGACATCGAGGAAGCGTTCCAGGACATGGGCGTGGTGACCGCGGCGATGGTGACCCGGGGTCTCGCCGCGACGGCGAACGATACCGAGGTCGCCGAGGCGACCTTCAGCTATACGATCATAAGGTGAAGAAGGCCGCCGCGCCGCGGCCTGCGCCCGCCTACCGGTCGGGCCGCGCGGGGCGGAAGCCGAGGTCGTTGTCGTGGTCGGCCGGGCCGAAGCTGCGCGCGGTACGACAGCCGCACCTCGCGCGCGCTCGCTGTACCACGAGCCGCCGCGCACGACGCGGTCGCTGCCGCTCTCGGGTCCCTGCGGGTCTTCCTGCGCGTCGGCCAGAGTATGGCCCGTACCAGTCGTGGCACCACTCCCAGACGTTGCCGCTCATGTCGAAGAGGCCGAGCTCGTTCGCGTCCTTCTCGCCCACGGGATGCGTCATGCTCCCCGGCGTTGTCCTTGTGCCAGGCCACGTCGTCGAGCTCTTCGGCCCCCGCGTACTTCGTCCCGCCGTTCTCGGTCGCCCCCGCCCGCCGCGTACTCCCACTCGGCTTCGGTGGGCAGCCGGTACCCGTCCGCGGCGTCGTCCACGTCACGGAGCCGCCCGAGATCGAATAGAACGGCGTGAGCCCTTCGTTCTCCGAAAGCCAGTTGCAGAACTCCGCCGCGTCGAGCCACGACACATTGACGACGGGCCTCGTCTCCCGGCCCCAGCCCTCGTCGCCCGGCGGCGTCGCGTCCCGTCTCGTCGCAGAACCGGTCGTACTGCGCGAACGTCACCTCGTGCCTCGAGAGGTAGAAGCCGCCGACGCGTCACCTGGTGCACGGGCTTCTCGTCGTCGTCCGCGTCCTTGGACGCGTCGCCCATCAGGAAGGAGCCGCCTTCGACGTACACCATGTCGAGAACCTGCGGGACGTAGGACGAACGCCACCGACGACCGTGCCGTCCTTCTGCACCGACACGCGGCGCGTCTCGCTCTGCGAGTCGTCGTAGCGCATCCCGACGGCGTGGGGCCCGGCCTCGACATTGTCGATGCGCGCGCTGCCCCGCGCGGGGACGCTCACCTGCAGCGCGCCGTCCAGGTAGAGGTCGCCGGCGGTCCTGCGCCTCCACCTCGATGCTGCCGTACGCCTTGCGCACGGTCACGGTCGGTCCCGGCCGCGGGGCCCGCGCCCGCGGCGCGGATCGGGCGCCGCCGCGTCCTTGAGAAACAGCAGGAAGCTGCCGCCCTCCTGGTGTCCGGCCTCCTTGAGCGACCCGAAGAGCGGAGTGGTCCCCGTGACGCCGAGGCGGATCTCGTCGTAGAGCATCAGCGGATCGAGGTAGGGCCGGCGGTTTCCCTCGAGCGCGAGCCGCAACTGGAGCGCGAAGGGCGAGGAGTCGGGCACGGCCTCCGAAGCCCCGGAGGTCAGCACCTGGCGGGAGACCCGCTTGTACGCGTTGCGGAAGTAGTCGCCGACGATGTCCGGGCGCCGCGCCCCTGGTCGGGTCGAGGATGTCGCCGGAGAAGCAGGAGTCGGCCACGAGCGCGACGTGGCGCGCCTTCATGCGGCCGATGAACCCGCGGAGCTGCGCGTTGGGGATCCAGTTCTCCTGCGCGTAGCGGTCGACGCCGCCGTCGACCGGGATCCAGAACCCCGTGTTGGACAGCGGATCGAGGAAGCCGTGGCCCGAGTAGAAGACCAGAACCGAGTCTTCGGGCCTGGTCGTCTCGATCAGGCTGCCGAACAGCCGGATGACGGCGGCTTTGCTGGCGTCGCCGTCGTACAGCTCGATGAACTGGTCGACGTAGTACCTGCGGTCGAGGATCTCCTTGATCTGGCGCGCGTCCTTGACGGGGTTCCTCAGCGCCGGCCAGCTCTCGGTACCGGTCGATCCCGATGAGCACGACGTACTGCCTGCCCACCGCGGCGTACTCGCCGCCCAGCTCGCGGACCTTGACCTCGAGACCCCTGGTCCTGCGCTGCGCGCCGGCGACCGACGCCAGGAGAGCACCGCCAGAGCGCACGCGACGGCTCGTCTCATCGTGTCCTCCCCGATGCGGCGGGCCTGCGCCGCCGCTCGCACCCGAAAGTGTAGAGCGGCCGGTGCGGCAGGCGTCAAACCGAACGGCGCCCGTGCTGTCCGGCCGCGGGCGGCGGGAGACGCGAGCCGGCGTCACTGGATCTGGCCGAGAACGAGATAGACGTTGCCGTACGGGCTCCCGCCGCTGGCGTAGCCGTAGGCGAGGTAGAGGGGACCGAGCGGCGTGACAAAGAGCCGCCATGAGCGTCCCGCCCGGCCGGACGCTCTCCAGGCCGATGTCCTCCGGCCTCTCCCACACTCCTCCCGGCTTCGGCGGCGATGCCGAGATGGAAGCCGAACCGGGCGGTATCGAGCGCGGGCGCCACGCGGAAGAGGTAGCCGAGCGAAGCGAAGCCGTAGTGGAGGCCCGAGATCTGCCCGGGCCTGTACCCTGCCAGGCGCTGCAGCCCGCCGAGAGTGAACCGGCTCGTCCACGGTATGCGGTCGCCCCCGAGGCTCGTCCCGGCCTCGAACCCAGCCCTGCACCGTGTGCCGGCCCATGGTGTGAGCCGCAGCGGCGGAGGCATCGAGCAGCTCGTAGTCGTCGTCCGAGCCCAGCGCCCGCCGGCTGACGAAAGCAGTCGAGGAGAGCCCGAACCCTCCCTTGAGCAGATCGAACCCCTCCAGCCGGTCCCAGGCGAACCCGCTCTCCCATCCGACGATCGTGGCCTCGAACTTCGACGATTCCACGTCTCCGATCGCGGCGCCTGCGCTCTCCCGCGTCCCCGAGAGACCCGTCCAGACCTCCAGCGACGGCCCGAGACGCACGCCCGCCGCGAGGTCGCCGCCGCGGAAGTCACGCGGTACTGGGCCTCGCGCCGCCCTTGGTCGTAGAAGTCGGAGATCGTCTGCCCCACCCGGAGGCCCGACTCGAGGTAGAGGCGCGCCGCGTAGTCGAGCGGCTGGTGCAGAGTGGTCGAGAGGCCGAGGGTCCGTCCCGCGAAAGCCTCCGTCGTCCATTCACCGCCGAGGCGGTCGAGGTCGGTCACCGAGTACTCCGCGCTCACCGTGTAGGCGGTGCCGCCCTGGAAGTCGTCGCTGGCGTTGAGGGCGAACCGCAGGTAGCGAGGGCCGTACGGCTTCTCCTTCGCCCTGATCACCAGGCCCCTGCCCGCCGGCTCGTCGACGAGCCGGAAGCCCACAGTCTGGAACAGGCCGATCGCGTAGATGCGGTCGATGTCCTGCTCGAGCGTCCGCAGGTCCAGGCGGTTGCCGCCGCGCGTCTTCATGAGGGCGGCCACCCGCTCCGGCGCCACCGACCCGTCGATCTCGACGCGGACAAAGTCGATCGAGCCCGGATCGTCGGGCTCGCGCCGCTGCCGCGCCAGAAAGGCGGCGTAGGAGGCTTCGTCCACCGAAAGCCGCTTGAGCGATCCCGCCGCGGCCCTCGCGGCCTCCCGGCCGCGGCGGACGATGGGGAGGCTCTCGGCAAAATCGGTCATGGAATACGGTCTGGTGTCGACCGTGACGATCTCGTCGCCCTCGCGCAGCATCTCGCGCTGGCGCCGCACGTTGTCCGCGGTCACCGTCTCCGCGACCTTCAGCGCGAGGCCTATGAGCGAACGCGGCTCGCTCTCCTGCCGATGCATCCGCGGGGAGAGCCACGGCGATCACGGTCTGCGCCCCCGTGGCGAGCGCGACGTCCACGGGCATGTTGTCGAGGATCCCCCCGTCGACAAGGACCATGTCGTCGCGCTCCACGGGCACGAAGGCCCCGGGAACCGCCATGCTCGCGCGAAGGGCGTCGGCGAGGTTGCCCCGATCGAGCACCACGCGGCTGCCCGAGCGCACGTCGGCGGCGACGGCGCGGAACGGGATGGCAAGGTCGTCGAACGTCTTGGCCGTGACCGCGTTCATGGTGAGCGTCTCGAGCAGGAAGCCGAGGTCCTGCCCCGCGATGAGGCCGCGCGCAGAGGCCACGGCGCCGTTCTTGATCCCGAGCTCGACCCTGGCGAACCGGCCCTGCCCCTCCCGCTGGCGAAGCGACACCTCGCGTCGCGGCGGCTGGTCGTCGAACAGCGCGTCCCAGTCGGTGGCCGCGAGCAGCCGCTCGATGGCCTGCGGCGACCAGCCGCAGGCGTACAGGCCGCCCACGATGGCGCCCATGCTCGTGCCCACTATGAAGTCGATCGGTATGCGCAGCTCCTCGAGCACCTCGAGCACGCCGACGTGCGCGATGCCCCTGGCGCCGCCGCCCGAAAGCACGAGCGCGATACGGGGCCGCGCGCGGCCGGGAGCTTGCTGCGCTCCCCCGTCCTGGGCCGTCAGGCGCGGAGCGGCCAGCGCCCCGAGCAGCAGAGCGAGGATCGGGAGTCGTCGCCGGCGGGCCTTCATCAGCCTGTATCCTACCGGCGGTCGGTGCGTCGCATCAAATGGTTCCTTTCCCTTGACCGCCGACCGGGCAAGTCGGTAGCTTGGGCGCGCCCCTGGCGGCGACCCGCGGCCCGGCAGGGCGGGAGGATGCAGCGTGGAATACAGGCGCCTCGGCTCGTCCGGTTTCAAGGTGCCCGCCCTCAGCCTCGGCACCGGCACCTTCGGCGGCGGCAGCGAGTTCTTCAAGGCCTGGGGCGACACGGACGCGGCGGGCGCGACCCGCCTCGTGGATATCGCGCTCGATGCGGGGCTCGTCATGTTCGACTCGGCCGACGTCTACTCCGACGGCCGCGCCGAACAGATCCTCGGACAGGCGATCAAGGGACGCCGGGACAAGGTCCTCATCTCGACCAAGGCTACCTTCCGCCGCGGCGACGGGCCCAACGACGTGGGCTCTTCGCGCTTCCACCTGGTCCGGGCGGTCGAGGACAGCCTCCGCCGCCTCGGGACCGAAACCATCGACCTGTTCCAGCTCCACGGTTTCGACGCGGTCACTCCCGTCGAGGAGACTCTGCGCACGCTCGACGACCTGGTCACGGCCGGCAAGATCCGCTACATCGGCTGCTCCAACTTCTCCGGCTGGCACCTGATGAAGTCGCTCGCGGTCTCCGACCGGCACGGCTGGGCGCGCTACGTCGCGCACCAGGCCTACTACTCGCTGGTCGGCCGCGAATACGAGTGGGAGCTGATGCCGCTGGGCCTGGACCAGGGGGTGGGCTGCGTGGTCTGGAGTCCCCTGGGCTGGAGCCGGCTGACCGGCAGGATCCGGCGCGGGCAGCCGTTGCCCGGGACGAGCCGCCTGCGGAGCGCGGTCGCTGCTGCCGGCGGGCCGCAGATCGCCGACGAGCACCTCTACCGCGTCGTCGACGCCCTCGACGAGGTCGCCGCGGAGACGGGTAAGAGCGTCCCGCAGATCGCGATCAACTGGCTCCTGCACAGGCCGACCGTCTCGACGGTCATCATCGGGGCGAGGAACGAGGCGCAGCTGCGCGACAACATCGGCGCGGTCGGCTGGGAGCTCACGGCCGAGCAGATCGCCAGGCTCGACCGGGCGAGCGAAGTGCCGAAGGTCTACCCCTACTGGCACCAGGCCGACTTCAGGGAGCGCAACCCGTTTCCCGCGGGCTGACGCGGCCGCCGGTCACCGATAGCCCGGCGCGGCCGAGGGGAGGGCGCCCGCGTGGGCGGCCCTCCCCTCACCGCTTGCTGCTTCGGGATTACTTGAACGCTTTGTCGTAGAGGGCCTGGGCCGCCTTCGTCATCTCCTCGCCGCCGTTCTTCATCCAGGTCTGCACATAGCTGTCGTACTCGCCGAGCGGCTTCCTGCCCGTGACGATCGACAGGAAGGTCTCGTTGGTCAGATTGTTGAGCGCCGGGGAATACTTGGTCTGCGCCGCGAACGGGATCTGCAGCAGCGCGTCGAAGTACCCCGGGTTGTAATGGGCGTACTCGACGGCCAGCGGGTCGAGGTACTTCTCGTAGACCTCGGGCACCCAGACCGGACAGTACGGGCTCTCCGACATCTCGCGCACGCCGACTTCGTCGAGGCGCTTGTTGAACTCGGTGTAGGGCTCGAGGAACTTGGTCGCCCCGCTGGTCTTGGAGGGGTCGGTGAAGTCCCAGTGCACGCCCTTCTTGCCCAGCATCGCGGCCACGAACAACTCCTCGTTCGTGGCGATGGTCTCGAGCATCTTCATGAGCATTTCCATCTTCGCCGGGTTCTTCGCCAGGTGAGACCCGAAGCTCGCCGTGTACTTGCGGGGGCCCCACTCCAGCGTGCCCCATTCGCCGCGGGGCCCTTTGAAGCTCGGCGCCGGCAGCATCACGCCCTTGGGCTGCATCTTGTAGAACTCCTCGTAGTTCTGACCGCCCTTGACGAGGGCGGGGGCGTAGCCGTCCGCCTGCCCATAGCTGCCCCGGATGCCCTGGTTGAAGCCGTCGCGCCGCTTCTCGGTGGTGTTGACTCCCTTGGGAATCAGGTCCTCGGCGTACCACCTTGCGAGCGTGGCGAGCGCTTCTTTGGCGCCCGGGAGCATCTCGCCGCGCACTACCTTGCCGTCCCTGACCAGCCACGCCTGCGGCAGGGTCCCGTAGGCGCCGAATACCTCGCTGAATCCCGCCTGCGGCGAGTTCGTTCCGGAGGTGTAGCCGTACTCGTCCTTCTGGCCGTTGCCGTTGAAATCCACGGTGCGGACCTTGCGGAGGAACGTCTCGAACTCCTCGATCGTGACCGGGACCTTGAGCCCGAGCTGATCGAGCCAGTCCTTGCGGTAGACCATCGTGTGCCGGGTCGACCCGAACATGTTCCACGACGGAAGGCCATAGAGCTTGCCGGTCTGGGCGTCCTTGCCCCAGGCCCAGATCTTGTCGTAGATCTTGTTGGCCGCCGCGTAGTACTTCGGCATCAGCTTCTTGACCGTGTCGATGTTCAGCTCCGCGTACCATCCCGCGTCGAGCGCCTCGGTCCGCAGACCCGACAGGTGGATGATGTCGGGCGGCTGCGCGCCCGAAGCGACGGTGGTCTGGAACTTGGTGTAGTACTCCCCCGCCTGGTCGTGGGTGCCCATCTCGATCATGCGGAACTTGACGTCGAAGCCGTACTTCTTGAGCAGCTCCGGCACGGCCGTCGTCGTCCACGATTTGTTCGTGGCCAGGTCCATGTGGACCATCCACGTCACTTCTTCGGTGGCCGTCTTCGCAGCCGCTTCCGTCGTGCCGCCCGCATAGAGCGCTGCCGCGAGGAAGCAGAGGGTCGCCGTCACCGCGAACAATCTCTTCATGATACTCTCCTTTGTCGCTATCCGAAGCGAAGACATCGCCCTGCCGATGTCCCGACCCGACCCGCCATCGAGATCCGCGTTTCGCTCTCTCCTCCCGCAACCTCCTTCGCGTCCGGCCGCCGTGTCAAGTCCGGTCTCCGGCCCGCGCGCTCGATGCGTTTCCCCGGGACCTACCCCTTGACCCCTCCGATCATCACGCCCTTGATGAAGTACTTCTGCGCAAAGGGGTACACGAACAGGATCGGCAGCGTCGAGATCAGGATCGTGGCCGCCTTGAGCTGCTCCGGCGACAGGACGCTCGCGTCGTTCATCGACTCGTACCCGCTCATGTCCGCGTCGATGATCAAGGAGCGGATCATGCGCTGGAGCACGTACTTGCTCCTGTCCGTGATGTAGATCAGGTTGTCGAAGTAGGCGTTCCAGTGGAACACCCCCATCCACATGGCGATGGTGGCGATCACCGCCAGCGACAGCGGGACGATGATGGCAAAGAAGATCCTGAAGTCCGAGGCGCCGTCGATCTGGGCCGACTCCTCGAGGCTCTCGGGGATCGTCATGAAGAAGTTGCGCATGACGATGATGTTGAAGCCCCACACGAGCGAGGGCAGCACCATCGCCCAGCGGCTGTTCAGCAGGTGCAGCGAACGCATCAGCAGGAACGACGGGATGATTCCTCCCGAAAAGTACATGGTGAACAGGAACATTGTCATGATGGTCCGGCGGAAGGGCAGCGTCTTTTTCGAGAGCGCATAGGCGCCCATGCCGGTGACGAGGACCGTGAGAGAGGTGCCGATGACGGTCCTCCACACGGTGTTGTAGTAGGCGGTCCAGATCTCGGGGGCGGCGAACACCCGCTTGATGGACGACAGGTCGACCTCGCGCGGGTACAGGTGGACCCCCGTGCGGATCGCCTCGGGGTAGGTGCTGAACGCGATGGAGGCGACGTGCACGAAGGGGTAGATCGTCACGAGGCACAGAAGAACGAGGAATGCCGCGTTGGCGACCTTGAACGCGCGATAGCCGGCGGACGCCCTGATCCTCGACACTCCGCTCCCCCTACATGATCCCCTGCTGGCCGAGCCGCCTGGCGACAAAGTTCGTCGCGATGACCATGAGGAAACCGAAGACCGACTTGAACATGCCGACGGCGGTCGTGTAGCTGAAGCGCGCGTTCAGGATGCCCGCCGAATAGATGTGCGTGTCCAGTATGTCCGACACGGACAGCACGGCCGCGTTCTGGAGGTTGAACACCTGGTCGAAGCCGGCGTCCAGGATCGCGCCGGTGCGCAGGATCAGCATCACCACGATCGTCGACGCGATGCCCGGCAGCGTGATGGCAAGCAGCTGACGGAAACGGCCGGCGCCGTCGATCGTGGCCGCCTCGTAGAGCTGGGGATCCAGGCCCGAAAGGGCGGCGAGGTAGATGACCGATCCCCAGCCGATTCCCTGCCAGATGTCGGAGACTACCAGCAGCCCGCGGAAATACCTCGTGTCGCCGAGGAAATTCACGACCTCGATGCCCAGAAAGCGGAAGACGGGCACGATCAGGCCGAAGTCCGGCGAAAGCAGCATTCGCATGATGCCGGCGAGAATCACCCAGGACACGAAATGGGGAAGGTAGGTGATCGTCTGGACCGCCCGTTTGAACGAGCTCAGCTGGACCTCGTTCAGGAGCAGCGCCAGCATGATCGGGGCGGGAAACCCGAAGAAGATCTTGTACAGGCTGATCAGCAGCGTGTTCCGCAGGATCTGAAGGCCGGTCATGCCGGTGAGGAAATCCCGGAAGTTGTCCAGGCCCACCCACCGGCTGCGCATCATGCTCTGGAAGAAGGTCTGCCCCACCTTGGCCTTGAAGTCGAGGAACGCGATGGAGACCCCCAGGATGGGCCCATAGCGGAAGATCAGGAAATAGAGGAAGGCGGGCAGCACCATGAGCAGGAGGACCCTGTGCTTGACCACCTGCTGCCAAAGCTGCCTGCGGGACTGTACGGACATGTTCCTCTTCCAGAGGGCGATATTCTAAGGCAGCAGATATCTGCTGTCCATGGAAATCTGCGCCCGGAGGGCGCCGTCACGGGCGTCAGCCCCGCGCGCGGGCGAACGTCCGCGCCGGACTGTCAGGCTGCAGGCGGGCGAGATGCGGGCACCGGCCTTCAGCCCCGCAGGTAGGCGAGGCTCCTCTTGAGCGCCTCTACGAGCTCGGCCCTTCCGAGGCCCTGCACGGCGGGCGAAAAGGGCTCGAAAGAGATGTCGCCCGCGTAGCCCAGATCGACGAGCCGCCGCACCTGCTCGCGGCAGCCCGTGCGGTCCGCGGGCGACACGAGCACGCGGTGCTCGTCGCGGATCCGCTCTTTGGCGGCCTGCGACTCGACGCCGGAGGCGTGGATGAGGCCGATGGTCCGCACGTCATAACCCGCGCCGATGGCGGAGGAGCCGTCCGGCCCGAGGTAGTGGTGGAACGTGTCGTGGAGGATGCGATAGCAGGATTGCCCGGACTCCCTCACGGCCGCCGCGGCTGCCGAGACCGAGGCGAGCGACGATTCGGCGAAGCCCAGCGGCTCGACGTAACCGAGAACGCCGCTTGCGGCGAAGAGCCTGCCGAGGGCGGCCAGCGCCTCCACGGTCTCGCTCCGCCGTGCCGCGGCTTCGCGGCGGTCGGCCGGGTCGTTGTTCGGACAGAGGACGATCGCCCGGCACCGCAGCTCGGAGGCGAGGTCGAGGAGCCTCTCGAGCTCGGCGGACACCTGGCCGGCGAGAGCCTTCACGTTGAACTTCTGGAGGGCGTTGATGGTGACGATCTCGACCCCATGACTCTTCGCGAGGGCCGCGGCGCGCGACGGAGAAAGCGCGTCGGTCACCCTGCCTCCCGGAAGGTCGTTGCGGAGCTCGACCTTTCTCAGGCCGGCCTCGCGCGCGACGAGGAAGAAGTCCTCGAGCCCCAGGCCCGGGCAGGCGATCCTGTTGAGGGCAAAGGAATCGGTCGGGATCATCGTGTCTCCTCTCGGTCCGGCGCCGCGGAGCGGCGCTGGGGGCCGGCGCGGGCCGGCGGCGGTCGCGGCCATTATAGCGCGGGTCGGGCGACGGGGCCGGGCGCGCGATCAGCCGGGGGGCAGGTCCCGCAGCCGCTCCTTGAGCGCGCGGCTGAAACTCATGCGCGGCGCCATCGTTTCGGGCCGCGCCGGGATGGTCAGCGGCTCGCCCGTCGCGGGGTTGAATCCGGCGCGCGCCTTGCGGGCGGGGCGCCTGACGAGCGAGAGGCGGCCGATGCGGCCGAGGGGGACGCGCTCGCCGAGCACGAGGCCCGCCTCCACGACCGCGAGGTAGTCGCCGAGGAGCGTCCGCACCCGGGTCTTCGGGAGGCCCGTGCGCCGCGAGAGGTAGGCCACGATCGACCGCAGCGTGAACTGCTCGGGCGCCCCTCCCTCGGGTGGCAGGACGGTCCGGTTGATCCTGATGAAGCCGTTGGTGAGAAAGATCGTCGCCTCGCGGATCCTCCGGCTCTGCTCGGTCAGCGGGAGATCGGGGCCGCAGGCGGCGATGGCGAGCAGCTGCGAGGTGCTCTTGACCGGGCCGCGGGTAAAGGCGGCTTCATCGTCGACCCGCAGGTCGCGCTCGAGCGTGGTCCTTTCCGCGATCGCGATCGCGGGGACGTCGGCCCGCAGGGGGATGCTCGCGTACTCGACGCGGCGCGCGGCGTCGAAGAGGGGCTCGACGCTGATCAGCGAGCCGGAGTACGTGAGCGCCAGCGCCCCGCCCGGGTCGGCGGCAGCGAACGCCGGGACCTCCTTCATGGCAAGGACCCGGACCTGCTGCTCGAAGAGCTTCTTCTTCTCGAACCATGCGGCAGCCATCCGGGCAAAGGAGTCCTCGGTCTGCGGGAGGCCGGAGCTGCGCGTGATCGCCAGGATGTGCCCGCGCACCACCGGGCTGAGGCCCTCGATCTCGTTGCTCATGTCCCTGAGTGTATCGCTTCGGGGGCCGCGGCGCGAGCAGAGCGCCGGGGCGAGTGGGGCCGGCAGTCGCGACGGGGCCCGCCGAGTGGGCCGGCAGTCGGGGCGCGCCGGGACGCGTCGGGGCGAGTCGCGCCGGCAGTCGCGACAGGGCCCGCCGGGAAAAGCCGAAGGGGATGCATTGGGCGCTCCGGTGAGCTATCTTCTCTATGTACCCATAGGAGGATGCCATGGGCGAGTATCTCGACAAGATCCCGATCGACGTGCAGGATCACATCCGGCAGATCACCAGGTCGTCGGGCCTTCCGGACACCGAGGACTCGGTGGAGATGATCGCGAAGGGCTGGCTCGAGAAGCAGGAGCTCTTCGAGAAGCGGGTGGCGAGCATGAAGATGGACGAGGTGGAATCGCTCGGCCGCGAGGACGAGCAGGGCTGCCTCGCGATGACCTTTTCCGGCTCTCTGCTCGCGATCGGCCCGCTGCGCGAGGACGGCCGGCGCGTGCAGTACGCCAGCATCGGGCTGCGCGAGGACGTGCCGGAAATGGCCACGCGCGAAGGCTCCCGCCTGGCCGACGACGTGCGCATCGGCGAGCCGGCCCGCTTCTCGCCCGGCCCCATCCAGAGCTCCTCGCCGCTGTTCAAGATCGCGGTCACCGCTGCCGACCTGGACCTGGAGAAGCAGGAGGAGCGGATCAGCCGCGCGACCCAGATCCTCACCGAGGAGTTCGTGGAGGTCAACAAGGAGCTCGAGACATAGCTCGAGCCCCGGGAGTCGCGGGCCCCGCGCGCGGCCGTGCGAGCGCGCCGTAACGGTTCATGGAAGATAAGAAACGCTCCAAGACCATCGGAAAGTACGAGATTGTCTCGAGGATCGCGCAGGGCGGGATGGGGACCGTCTACAAGGCGAAGCACCCCACCCTCGGCCGCTACGTCCTGCTCAAGCGGCTCGCCCTGCGCGGGGGCACGCAGTTCACCGAGCGCTTCAAGCGCGAGGCGACGCTGCTCATGGACTTCAAGCACGACGGCATCGTGCAGGTCTACGATCACTTCAAGGAGGGCTCGTACTACTACATTGTCGAAGAGTTCGTGGACGGCATGTCGCTCGAGGACCTCATCCGGCGCGAGCGCTACCTCACCAACGAGGCCGCGGTGCTGGTGTTCCACGAGGTGTGCCGGGCGCTCAAGCACGCGCACGACAAGGGCGTCGTGCACCGCGACGTCAAGCCGGCCAATATCCTGATTTCGAAGCACGGCGACGTCAAGCTCGTCGACTTCGGCATCGCGACCACCACGGAGCCGTCCGACCAGTCGCTGACGCGCGAAGGCATGACGCTCGGCACCCCAAGCTACATCCCGCCCGAGCAGATCGGCGACGCGCGCAACGCGGACAAGCGGGCCGACATCTACTCGCTCGGCGTCGTGCTGTACGAGGCGGTCACCGGGAAGCTGCCGTTCCCCGGCGCCTTCAACGCGGAGACCATCTCCCAGATCCAGAAGGGCAAGTACACGCCGCCCGTGCGCCTGAACCCCAGGGTCTCACCGCTGCTGCGGCGCATCATCGCCCGGTGCATCCGGCCCAACCGCGGCCGCCGCTTCCAGGACCTGCAGCCCGTGCTGCGGATGCTCGCGAGGCGCATCAGGAGGCGCGAGCCCCAGGCGATCCGCGAAGGCATCCGGAAAATCCTCAAAGGTGAAGGCATCGGCGACCTGTTCCGCCACCGCCGGCCGGCGCTGGTCTGGTCCGGGGTGGCGCTCGTCGTGCTGGCGATCCTCGCGGCCGCCGGCTGGTCCCTCGCCCGCCGCGGCTACGGCTACGAGTGGTTCCTTGCCGACCGCTACGGCGCCCTGGTGACCGCGGTCCGCGTCCCGCCGGGCTACAAGGAGCCCGAGGACATCGAGGCGCGCGCTCTGCTTTACAGCGAGCAGGGCGGAGACCTCCTGCCCGGTCCCGTGCTTGAGCTCTCTGCCCCGCCTCCCGGCGGGCCCGCAGCCGAGGGCCTGCTCGGCAAGCTGGTCGCCTTCGCCTCGCCGGTCGGATCGGCGGCAGCGCCGAGGATCCCGGGGCAGGGGTTCACGATGGAGTCTCCTCGCGTGTACCTCCCGGCGGGCCGCTACCGGCTCAAGATGAGCGTCGACGGGGAGCTCACCTGGGTGTCGTTCTTCCTCCCGCCGCGGGACGAGCAGCGCAGGCACTTCGACACGGTCGAGGAGGAGCGCATCGAGGTCCCGCTGAGCGCGGTCGGGGGGCTTCCCCTGTCGGTCCGCTTCAAGGTCCACGACGTCCGCACCGGCGCGGATCTCGCGGGCACGGCCGCCTCGGTGGCTCGGGGCAACGACTGGGTGGCCCTCACTCCCGAGGTCGAGGCGGGCCTCAGGAGCGGGTCGGCCTACCGGTTCCGTTTCGACCGCCTCGGCTACCTCCCGCAGATCTACAACCTGCTCGTACGGCCGAACGAAACCCGTCTCGTTCTCGACGTGGCCCTCGTTCCGGTGGCGGGCACGCTGAGCATCGTCTCGGAGACCGGCGGCGTGACGCTGCTGCTCGACGACGCCGCGAGCTACGTGTCCGGCGGAAACGAGCGCAGCTACCAGGCGCTCCCCGCCCTCGGGGCGGAGACCCGCGACCTCGTCCTGGACTCCGGCGAGTACCGGCTGACCGCGCGGCGCGGCGCGTCGTCGGAGACGATCGCCGTGTCCGTCGCCCCCAACCGCACCACGCGCGTGCGCGTCTCGCTCGATCGCGCTAGCAGAGCGCTCGTCCTACGAACCGAGCCATGAGGTGAAGTGATGTCTACGGCAATGCGCAGATTGATCCTGCTCGCCCTGGGGGTGCTGGCGGGGATGGCGGCGTGGCCGATCGCGGAGCTGGTCGTCACCAACCAGGCCCGCCTCGGCTCCTACCTCGTCCTGCAGTCCGTCCTGGGCGTCGCGGTCGGTGTCGTGCTCGGCGCGGCCTTCGGCAGCGCCGAAGGCCTCTTTGCCCGCGACCGGCGCCGGATGGTTTCCGGCGCGCTCGTCGGCGCCGCCATCGGCGC
The DNA here is from genome assembly GCA_963734495.1 of uncultured Spirochaetota bacterium. GTDB lineage: Bacteria > Spirochaetota > Spirochaetia > SZUA-6 > CAVTHK01 > CAVTHK01. The sequence continues at coordinate 522,078 of CAVTHK010000011.1, read as the reverse complement.
CGTGGGCGGCGTCGTCGGGTCGCTCGCGGGGCAGGGGTTCCTGCTGCAGACCGGCGAGCGCCTCATGCAGTCGCTGCGCTCGCAGCGCGGCTTTGCGAGGGTCGTGCTGCCGGTGTCGCACGCCGTCGCCTGGGCCGTGCTCGGCCTCTTCGTGGGCGCGTGCGAAGGCGCGCGCTCCCGCTCGCCGCGCAAGATCGTCGTGGGCCTCCTCGGCGGAGCGCTGGGGGGCCTCGTCGGCGGGGCGCTGCTTGAGGAGTCGCGCCTCCTCGTGCCGGTGCCGGCCGTCTCGCGGCTCATCGGGCTGGTCATCCTGGGCGCCGCGATCGCGTTCTTCTACGGCCTGATCGAGCGCGGCCTCGCCGCGGGGGTCCTCCGCGTGCTCAACGGCAGGCTCAAGGGCAAGGAGTTCCTCATCAACCAGAGGCGCACGCGGATCGGAAGCTCGGCCCGCGCCGACATCGCCCTCGCAGGCTACGAGGGCCTCGCGGAGCGGCACGCCGAGGTGCGCCTGCGCAAGGGCGAGGCCGTGCTTGCGGCCGTGGAGCGGGGGCAGCCGGTCCTCGTCAACGACCGGCCCGTGGAAGAGGAGCACGTCCTGAAGTACGAGGACGTCGTCAAGGTCGGATCGGCCAAGCTCTTCTTCCGCTACCAGTAGCGGCCGCGAGCGGAGATTTGGAGGGAACATGACAAGGCTCAAAGGCGCAGTCGCCGCGGCGCTCGCGCTTGCTCTCGCCGCGCCCGCCGCGTTCGGGCAGAACGTCCGGCTCTCGCAGATCGACTCTTCGCACCTGCTGCTGACGCAGACCGTGCGCCTGTACGTGAGCGTGACGGACGCCGAGGGCAGGCCCGTGGAGGCGCTTTCGCCGGACAGCTTCCGCGTCTCGCAGTCGGCCGACGGCGTGCGTTTCGACCCCGCGCCCGTGACGGAGTTCCGGCCGGCCGCGGCCGGGGCCGAGGGGATCAGCTTCCTGCTGCTGATCGACAACTCCGGCTCGATGTACGACACGATCGCGGGCAGGCCCACCACGGACCCGGCGCTGATGCGCATCACCGCGGCCAAGGAGGCCGTGCGGGCCTTCCTGTCGGGCATGACGCACCCCGCCGACACCGTCGGCCTGGTGGCCTACAACACGCTGTACGCGACGCTCGCGCCGCCGCAGCGCGACAAGGCCCGCGTCTCCTCGCTGGTGGACACCATCGCGAGGCCCGCGACCGATCAGGCCTACACCGAGCTGTACGCAAGCCTGGCCCGCGCCGCCGGCGAGTTCAACACCTTCGGCGGCCGCAAGGCGATCGTCGTCCTCTCCGACGGCGAGAACTTCCCGTTCGCGCAGCACGCGGGCCGTCCGAACCCCGAGCTCGGCACGCGGATCTATGCCCCCGACGACGCGATCCGCGCCTGCCAGGAGGAAGGGGTCTCGATCTACGCGATCAACTTTGGCGCGGAAAAGGACCGCAACCTGCAGCGCATAGCGGTGGAAAGCGGCGGAGCGATCTTCGACGCGGGCAACCGCGAGGAGCTGCAGGGGATCTACCGCCGCATCCACACGCAGGTCTCCGGGGAGTACCTGCTCGGCTACCGCGCGGCCATGGCGCCCGCGGAAAAGACCTTCGTCCGCGTGAGCCTCGCCGGCGCGGGGGGCCCGGTCGCCGCCACACGCTTCTACTTCTCCAGCACGGTGTTCGGCCTCCCGATGACGCGCTGGTCGCCGCTGCTGCTCCTGGCGCTCGTCGCCGCCGCCGCTCTGTACTGGGTGCTCTCGCGCCTGAAGTTCGAGCGCAAGCGGGGCCCCGCCACGCTCGAGGTGCTCACCACGCGGGTCGGCCGCGCGCAGACCCGCGTGCTGCCGATCACCGGCTCCAAGACCGTCATCGGCGGAGCCACCGCGAACCTGACGATTGCCGGCAATCCCGAAGTCAAGGAGGAGCACGCTACGATCCTCCTCGACCCGAAAAAGGGGAGCTACACGATCGTCGGCTCAGGCGACATCACGGTGAACAACCAAAGCGTGCGCAAGCGCGTTCTGGAGCCCGGCGACGTGATCAACGTCGCGGGCGCTACGATCGTGTTCGACGAGGGCGACGAGAAGGAAGAGGGCAAAAAAAAGAAGAAGAAGTAGTCTGCCCTTGCCGCGACCCGGGCACGCTCGGGCGCGGCGGCTCCTAGCGGCTGCGGTTGATCACCAGCCGGCCGATGGCCTTGAGGACCCGCTCGGGCTCGAAGGGCTTGATCACGAAATCAGCCGCCCCGAGCGAGAGCGCCTCGAGGACCATCTTCTTCTGGCCGACGGCGCTTACGATCACGACCCTCGCGTCGGGGTGCAGCGCGATCAGCCTCTTGAGGGCGTCCATGCCGTTGGTCCTCGGCATCGATATGTCGAGCGTGACAAAGTCGGGCTTGAGGCTCTCGTAAAGCTGCAGGGCCTCTTCGCCGTCGCACGCCTCACCGACGATTTCGCAGGTGGCCTCGAGGATGTCGCGAAGACGCAGCCGCATGATGGCGGCGTCGTCCACTATGAGCCCCCTGCTGCGCACCGCCTATTCCCCCGTGTCCTCGAATGCGATGTTGATCTCCAGCACGCCCAGCTCGGAAAGCATCCTGAGGCAGATCGTCGGGACCTGCAGGAAATCGACGCTGAGATTGCTCCCTGTGATGACCACGGGCGGCGTGAGGTGGATCATCCTGTCCTCGCCCGCCAGCGCGATGCTGGCCTGGCCCGTGATCATGTTGCCGATCTCGCCGACCGCGCTGTTGATGAGGCGCTTGAGCTCCATGGGCAGCTTGTTGGGGATCATCGCGTGGGCGATCTCCTGGGCAAAGGCGGCGTCGACGGAGTACACCACCTGGCCCCGGGTCGATCCCGTGACGCCCAGCACGATCGCCACCGGCAGGCTGGGGATCGGCGCGCTCTTGCGCTGCAGGCTCTGCCGGCTCAGGTGGATCCTGAGCTCCTTCTGGAACACGAGAATGGCCGCCCTGACAAAGATGTTCGCGTATTCGGCTTTCATCCTATGCCATCACCTTGAACGGGATCGATAGAGTGAAGGTGGTCCCCTGCCCCTTGCGGGTCGACACCCCGATGCGGCCGCCGAGCTCGCGGACCGTCTCCCTCACCGCCGTCAGGCCGACGCCCCGGCCCGAGACCGCGGAGACCGTCTCCGATGTGGAGAACCCCGGCCGGAATATGATCTGGATCAGCTCTCGCTGGCCGAGGACGGCGCTCGGCGCGACGATGCCCAGCAGCCTCGCCTTGGCCTGGACGGCCTCGAACGGGATCCCCCGCCCGTCGTCGGACAGCGAGATCTCGATGCCCGCGCCGGTCGCCTTTGTCGCGATCGTGATCCTGCCCTCAGGGTCCTTTCCCGCCGCCGTGCGCTCGCCCGGCCTCTCGATGCCGTGATCGACGATGTTGCGCAGCAGGTGGACGATGGAACCCGCGATCCGGTCAAAGTGCTCCGGAAGGATCAGGGTCTCGCCGCCCACGATCGTGATCGGCTTGATCCGCTTGGCGCGCGAGCTGGCCAGGTTCTGGACCGTCTCGTTGTAGCGCTCCAGCAGCTCGCCGACGGGAAGCATGCGGGCCGCCTCGATCGCGGTCTGCAGCCCCAGGTCATCGGGGTGCGCGGTGCGCGCCAGCCGCTCCACGGCCAGGAGCTGCTGTCTGCGGACCGTGATCGTGTCCGGCTCCCGGATCCAGTCCTGTCCGAGGTGCTCGCGCACGATGTCGATCTCGGCCCGGTAGGCCCTGATGAGCGACTCGAGACCCACTCTCGGGTCGGGCGCGTCCTCGACGAGCATCCGGTCCTGGAGGTTCTGCTCCAGCGCGTGGGCCTCTCCGGCCGTGCGCTTCATCCGCAGGAAGGCCGCATTGGCCTTGAACGTGTGCAGGGCCTGCAGCGCCGTGCTGCCGTCGACGGACCCGGCCCGGGCCGTCGCCACGGCGCCGTCGCCGTTGCCTCCCGACGCGTGCGCGGCGCCCTGGCTGAGCGCCGGCGCGGGGCCCCTGCCCGGCTCTGCGGGACTGCCGTTCAGGGCAAGCGCGTACACGGTCTGGAAGACTTCCTCCGCCTCCCGCGTCAGGCTGATGAACGGCCTGCGGTTCATGGCGATCCTGAGCACCATCTCGCGCAGCTCCTGCTGCTCGGCGACGTGCGCCTCGAGCCTCTTGCGCTCCGTGACGTCCTCGAGGGAGCACATCAGCGTCTCGGCGTCGATGACGCGGAAGTCGAGCTGCACCAGGCGGTCGCCGACCCTGACTTCATTATCAATGAGCTCGAAGACGACATCGGGCCGCGACTTGCCGGAAAAGACGAGCTCCAGGGCCTTGACGAAATCGCCGTGGGCCGTGCCCTCGGCGTAGAGAAGATCGGGGAGCCGCTTGCCGGTGAGGTCCGGGCCGAGGATCGCTTCGCAATCGCGCGAGTGCTCCGGCCTGATGACGAAGTCGGGCCCGAACGAAAGGAAGCCCCTGCCGGAGAAGTCGAGAAGGCTCTGGATGGCCCGCGTCCTGCGGCGCACGGTGTCCTCGAGGCTGCGGTTGGCCTGGTCGAGGAAGGTGATGCTGTACAGGAGCGCGGCGACGACCGACACGACGAGCACGACGATCGCCGCCGCCGTGACGCGCGTGGTCTGCAGAAGCGCGACGTCGGTCTGCCTGCCGATCTGCTGGCCCAGAGAGTCGAGGACGTTGGTCACGAACGGGCCGAGCGCGTCGATGCCCGTCGTGAGCCCCTTTTCGGCGGTGGCCATCGGCAGGTAGTAGGTGACGAGCAGCTTCTCGTCGGCGAGCGCGATCTCCCGCCCCGCGCTCACGCCCTGGGCGCCGAGCTCGCTGGCGGCGCTGTCGAGCACCTGGGTCAGGCTCTGCTCCACGGGCTTGAAGTTCGACGTCTCCATCGCCTTCCAGACGCGCAGCACCTGCGCGGCCCGGTCGGAAAGCTCCGGCGACAGGAGCTTCAGGCCCGGCTGCACGGCAAGGGCCTGGAGGTTGTCGGCGTTGCGCCGCAGAGACGTCTTCCAGTCCTGGAAGGGGCGCACTATGGACTCGCGGCTATGGAGCACGATGTTGCTCTGCACCATCAGGCGGTACGCTTCCTGAAGGGCCGCCTGGGTGGCTGCCTGGAGTTCGCGCAGTCGGGCCACTTTTTGCGCCGAGAGATAGGCATAACCGCCGCTGGCGACCAGCAGGAGCACCGATGAGGCCATCAGGATGCGGGCCTTGCCTCGAGCGGTCATTTCAGGTTTTGATTGTATTGGAGATTGTCCATAAAATCAACATCTTGTCTCCACGGGACAGGCACAACTCGCCCCGGCCGGACCCTGCGGGGCTGCGTGAACCACGGACTGCGTGCAGTCCGAGACGCTTTTAGTTTTCTCTTCGGCGTAGTTCAGGAGCGGAATAATGAGAATTACAGACCTCAAGTGCACGGTCCTCGGGCGCAACCCGGTGCTTCGCGTGGTCACGGACGAAGGGATCAGCGGCTACGCGGAGCTCGAGTCGTACAAGCCGCACCACAAGCCGCACGTCCTGTTCTTCCGGGAGCAGATCCTGGGCCAGGACCCTACCGACGTCGAGCGCGTCATGCTCAGGTTCCGGCGCCTCGGCGGGAACAAGCCCTGGGGCAGCGCCGTGAGCGCCATCGAGATGGCGCTATGGGACATCGCAGGCAAGGCGGCGGGCGTTCCGGTGCACAAGCTCCTCGGCGGCAAGGTGCGTGACCGGGTGCGCGTGTACGACGGCGCCGTCCGCAGGCCGCTCACTGCGCACACCCCCGAGGACTACGCGGAGAACACGGCCTGGATGAAGAAGGCTCCCGAGGGGTTCAGCATCATCAAGCAGGGGGTCGCCTTCCACGGCGAGCATGGCGGCCGAGGTGCCCGGCTTCTTCTATGGCGAAGTGCGCACGGGAGGCAGGCACCCCAACCGCGGTCCGCTCACGGAGCGCGGGCTCAAGCACATCATCGCCTGCGTCGAGGCGATGAAGGCCGTGCTCGGCGACGAGGTCGGGCTCGCGCTCGACTGCGGCCCCGGGTTCACGGTCCCGGACGCGATCAGGCTCGCGCGGGCGCTCGAGCCGATGAACCTGATGTGGCTCGAGGACCTCGTCACCGGCGACTACACGCCGTACGTCATGGCCGACGTGCTGCGCGAGGTCACCCGCAGCACGTCGACCCCGATCCACACCGGCGAGCAGATCTACCTGCGGCAGAACTTCAGGGAGCTCTTCGAGAAGAAGGCGGTCAACGTCGTCGGCCCCGACCCCTGCGACGTGGGCGGCATCGCCGAGCTCAAATGGGTGGCCGAGTACGCGGACCTCCACGGCGTGCTCATCGCCCCTCACGGCACCGGCGACGGCCTTCTCGGCCTGGCGGCGCTGGTGCAGGTGTCGGCGACGCTGCCGGACAACTACATCGCGTTCGAGTATCCCGTCGGCGAGCCCTCGTGGTGGTACGACATCGTGGAAGGGCTCCCCCGCCCGATCGTCAGGGACGGCTTTATCGACGTGTGGGACCGGCCCGGGCTCGGGGTGACGCTCAACGCCGATGCCGCCCGCCCCTACCTGCCCGCCGGCGACGAGGACTTCTTCGACTGAGTTTCTTGGTAGGGCGGCGCGGCCCGCGGAGCCCTCGGGTGGCCGCGGCCGCTCGCGTTTGGTACTTTCGAAGCGCACTCATCGGGAGGTGCGCGCCATGAGCGTCATGACTCGGCCCTTCGGCTCGACCGGCGAGCACGTATCGGTCCTCGGCGTCGGCGGAGGCCACATCGGCAACCCGCGCCTCTCGACGCGCGAGGCCGTGCGCCTGGTCCAGTACGCCGTCGACCGCGGCATCACGTTCATGGACAACGCCTGGGAGTACAACGAAGGGCGCTCGGAATCGATCATGGGCGAAGCCCTGCAGGGGCGACGCGACCAGGTCTTCCTGATGACCAAGGTGTGCGCCCGCGACCGGGTCGGCGCGGAGCGCGACCTGAACGACAGCCTGCGACGGCTGCGCACCGACCGCATCGACCTCTGGCAGTTCCACGAGATCAACTACGGCAACGATGCCGAGTGGATCTTTGCCGAAGGCGGCGCCGCCGAAACCGCGCGGTCCGCGCTCGCGGCCGGCAAGGTGCGCTACGTGGGCTTCACCGGGCACAAGGACCCGCAGTTCCTGCTCGCGATGCTCGAGCACGACTTTCCCTGGTCATCCGTGCAGATGCCCGTCAACGTGCTCGACGTGAGCTTCCGCAGCTTCATCAAGGGCGTGATTCCCCGCGCCGTCGAGAAGCGCATGGCCGTGATCGGCATGAAGAGCCTCGGCGGGCAGGGGCAGCTCGTGCTCCGCGCGGGCATCCCCGTCGAAGACTGCCTCCGCTTCGCCCTGTCGCAGCCGATCGCGACCCTCGTCTGCGGGATGGAGTCGACCGCCGACGTCGACCAGAACGTGAAGATCGCGAGCGAGTTCCGGCCCATGAGCGACGTCGAGATCGAGGCCCTGGTCGCGCGGACGCGCGCGGTGGCCGGCGACGGGCGTTACGAGTGGTTCAAGACCACGCAGCAGTTCGACAGCGCGCCTCATCGCCGGCAGCACGGGTTTCCCGACTTCGGGCACTGAGGAGGCAAATTGAAGGCTGGCATGCCGGTGCGTTTCTCGATCCTCGCCGCCTGTGCCCTCGTGCTCGCGCCGCCGGTCTTCGCCCAGTCGGAGCCTGATCCCGACGCGATCCTCCGGCGAATGGAGACCACCGCGTTCCCGACCGAATACACGGCGCGCGTGACCATGACCACCGAGATCCCGGGGTCCACCCCGCGCCAGATGGTGATGCAGGAGCGGTACAAGGAAGGCTCGGGCTCGCTCGTCGAGGTGCTCGATCCGGCCCGGACGCGCGGCATGCGCTTCCTCCAGCGCGCGGGCGTCCTGTGGATGTACAACCCGCGCTCGGGCTCGGAGCGGCCGCTGAGGCTTCCGGAGCGTGATGCGTTCCAGGGGAGTCTCTTTTCCAACTCCGACGCGAGCAATCCCCGCTACACCGACGACTACCGCGCGGCCATCACGGGCCGCGAGCGGGTCTCGCATCCCGACCTGGGCGCGGTCGAAGCGCTGATCCTCTCCTGCGAGGCGAAACGCCCCTCGTCGCCCTACGGCCGCCTCGAGATCCGCGTGACGGCCGACGGCTTCCGGCCCCTTTCGATCGCCTACTACGCGAGGTCCGGGCTGCTGCTCAAGCGCCTGACCTTCGCCGGATACCGCGAGCGAGCGGGCGCCCTGCGTCCCACGAAGATGGTGATGGAGAGCCTCGAGCAGGAGGGCGCCCGCACGGAGGTGACGATCGATGAGATGGAGGCGCGCACCGACCTCGCAGACAGCCTGTTCACGCTCGCGGCGCTCACGCGCTGAGCCCGCGGCGGCGCTGGCCCTTGTGCTCCTCGCCCTGCCCTGCGGCCCTGCCGCGCGGGCGCAGGCGCTTTCGACCCTCGGGTACGCGAAGATCGCGGGCGAGGTCGACACCACGGACGACCCGGCCGCCCCGCGAGCGTCCGGGCTCCACTGGTCCGCCGAGACGTACGCGCGTCACACCCTGGCCTTCGACGGCGGGAGCGTCGTCGTGCGGCACGACCTCCGCGTGGAGCCGATCTACAGCGACACGGTCGCCGATGCGGTCACGTACGCGCTGTACGAGGCTTTCATCCGCCTGGAGCCTCAGGTCGGGCGGACCGCCGGCCTGGACGTCGCGGCCGGCCGCGTGTTTCTCCCCTGGGGCTCGGGGCTCTCGTTCCATCCCGCCGATGCGCTGAACCCGGTGTCGCAGGGGGCCTCAGGCGTGTTCAGACCCGAGGAGACCGGCTTCGACGGACTCGCGGTCACATGGAGCTCGAAAGCCACCGCGCAGGCGGCGCTCAGCGTCGACCGCGCGCTCTCGCAGGACCCCGACTGGGCGCGCGGCCTGCGCGCGGCCGCGCGCGTCGCCACGCTCGTCGGCACCTTCGCCGGCGGCGTGTCCGCCGTCTACCAGCCGGATGAGACGACCAGGCTTGGCGTGCACGCGTCCGCGGAGGTGGCGGGCACGGTCCTGGCGGCCGAGGCGGCGGCGGACCTCGCCGACGGCCCGGCCCTCGCGGCCACGGCGCACCTGCTGCGCATGTTCTCCATTGGCGGCCTCACCGTGACGGCCGCGCTCGAGTGGTACCAGCAGGACTCGCGGCGCTTCGCGCCCGGGTTTCCGAACGCCGCATTGATCGCCCCCGCCCTCGCCGTCGCGAAAGGCGACGCCGCGAGCCTGGAGAATACGCTGTTCGTTTCGCTCGACGACGGCAGCGTCCTCGCCCGCCACGCGCTCACCTTTGGCCTTGGTCCCCAGGACGAGCTGCGCCTCATGGGCACGTGGACCGCCGGCCAGCGCACCACGGCATTCGGCTCGGCGCCGGCGCGCGCGGCGGGGGAGATCTCGCTGCTGGTCCATTTCTAGGGGGGCGTGTGGCGATCCTCGAGCTCGAGAACGTGACCAAAGACTACCGGCTGGGCAGCGCGGTGATTCACGCGGTGCGCGGGGTGAGCCTCGCGGTCGAACGCGGCGAGATCGTGGCCGTGGTCGGGCCTTCGGGGTGCGGCAAGACCACGATGCTGAACCTCGCCGGGTGTCTCGACGAGCCGACCTCGGGCCGCGTGCTCTTCGAGGGCGCAGACGTCGCCGAGCTGTCCGACGACGGCCGCACGGCGCTGCGCCTCCGGCGCATCGGGTTCATCTTCCAGACCTTCAACCTCGTCCCGGTCCTCGACGCCGCCGAGAACGTCGAGCTCCCTATGTTACTGACGCGACTGACGCCCGCGGAGCGCCGCGCGCGCGTCGACGCGCTCGTCGACCTGGTGGGGCTCGAGGAGTTCGCGCGCCACAGACCCGACGAGCTCTCCGGCGGACAGAGGCAGCGGGTGGCCATCGCCCGCGCCCTGGCCAACGACCCGGACCTCGTCATCGCCGACGAGCCCACGGCGAACCTCGACTCCGAGACGGGACGCGGCGTGCTCGAGGCCATCGCCGAGATGAACAGGAAGCGCGGCGTTTCCTTCGTCTTCTCGACGCACGACGCCGGCATCCTCGCGTATGCGCGGCGGGTCGTGCGCCTCCGCGACGGGGTGATCGTCGATGCTGCTTAAGCTGATCGTCCTGTCGCTCGGCCGCCGGGCGAGGCGCACGGCGCTGGTGGTGGCCGGCATCGCCCTGTCGGTCTTTCTCATGGTCTTCATGGGAGGGATGATGGAAGGCATGCGTTCCGGGCTGCTCGGCCGCCTGGTCGGCGACGGCGGGCACGTGCAGGCGTTCGCCGCCGGCTACGAGAAGCGGCTCGATCCCTACGCCGCGAGCCCCCGCATCGCCGACGCCGACTCGCTCGCCGCCCGCATCGCGGCGCTGACCGACCCGGCCGGCCGCAGGCTGGTGGAGCGCGCGGAGCCGGTGATCACGTACGGGGCCCTGCTGATCGCGGGCGATCGCAGCCTCACCATGGGCGGCATCGGCGTCGACGCGGACACAGGCTACTACGAGAGCATCCGGCATGGGATCCGCTCAGGCTCTTTCCTCGCCGGCGGCGCCGAGGGGTTCCTGCTTTCCACGCGCGCGGCCACGCTCCTCGAAGCAAAGGTGGGCGACCGCGTGGCAGTGCTCGTCGAGGATTCCACCGGAAGCCCCTACTACCTCGATCTTCCCGTCCGCGGCCTCTTCGACTCCGGGTCCAGCGAGACCGACGACGCCTGGTTCCTCACGACGCTCGCGGCGGCGCGGGACCTGCTGGGGCTCGGGGCGCACGAGGCGACGGAGGTCCGCGCCTGGCTCTTCGACCCGCGGGAGGCGGACTCCGTGGCGGCGGCCGTGCGCGGCACCGTGCCGGGGCTCTTCGTGCGGACGTACAGGGAAGCCAACGGCGGGCTCCTGGTCTTCGTCGACCTCTTCGACGTCTTCGTCTCCGTCATCAACGGGGTGATCGCGGTTGCCGCCGCTTTCATGATCACAAACGCGCTGCTCGGGACGCTCCTCGAGCGCGTGCGCGAGATCGGCACGCTGCGCGCCATCGGCTTCCGCAGGCGGGTGCTCGCCGCGCTGCTGACTGGCGAGGGGCTTGCGCAGGGGGTGGCGGGCGGCCTGCTCGGGTTGGCGGTCGGCGTGCCGCTTGTGCTGCTGCTCGAGCGCCGCGGCCTGGCCCTCGGCGCGCTGAACGAGATCATGACGGCGGGCGGGACGCTGTACTTCCACTTGTCGCTGAGCCGCGCCGTCGGGGCGTTCGCGTTGGGCGCCGCGATCGCCGGCCTCTGCGGCCTCTACGCGGCGCGCGTCGTGCTCAAGCGCACCGTGGTCGAGAGCCTGCGGGCCCTGTAGGATGGGAAGGTTGAAGCTCCTCCGCCTCGCATTCCGCAACCTCGTGCGCAACCGCAGGCGCACCGTGCTCAACATGGCCGCCATGACGATCGGGGTCTTCCTGATGGCGACCGGCAGCGGCTGGGTGCGCGGCTACTTCTCGACGTTCTACAGGAGCCTGATCGACTTCGACACCGGCCATCTGCAGGTCGTGAGGCGAGGCTACCTGGAGCAGGCGAGACGCTTCCCCCTTGACCTCGCGATCGACGGCTACGCGGCGAGCGAGGCCAGGGTGGCGAGCCTGCCCATGGTGGCCGCGGTCTCAGGCCGCATCGAGTTCGAGGGCAGGCTCTCGCTCGGCGCGGCCTCCGTGCCGCTTCTCGTGCGCGCCATCGACCCGCCGCGGGAGAAGGCCCTCACCGTCATCGCCCGCGCTGTCGTGGCCGGCGAGTACCTCGACGGCGCCCCCGGGGTGCTGATCGGCAAGCCTCTCGCGGAGCGCATGGGCGTCGCCCCCGGCGATACGGTGTTCCTGAGCGCCCCGGACGTCAACGGCGCCGTGAACCTGATCGACCTCAGGGTAAGCGGGATCTACTCTCTGGGCTACCCCGTGATGGACGAGCACATGGCGCTCGTGGACCTCGCGAGCGCGCAAACGATGCTCGCTCTCCCGGACCGCGTGACGCGCCTCGTTGTGCGCCTCGCCGACCGCGTGCCGATCGACCGGGGCGAGCGCGCCGTCGCCGCCGCGCTTGCCGCCGCTCCCGTGCAGGTCTACCCGTGGCAGCGCTTCGCCGAGACGATCGTCGCGGCTGTCCGCGCGGACACCGGGAGCTTCTCCGCGATGCTGGCGCTGGTGTTCCTCTTTGCCGTGCTCAACATGGTGAACTCCGTCGCAATGTCGGTGCGGGAGCGCGTGCGCGAGATCGGCACGCTTCGGGCGATCGGTATGAAGCGACGGCAGGCCGCCGGCCTCTTCGTGCTGGAGGCTCTCCTCACGGCGTTGGGAGCTTCTCTCGTCGGGTGCCTGCTCGCCGGGGCCGCCGCCTTTTATCTGGGCACGGTCGGGGTGGACCTGTCGCACGCTCTGCCGGCCGACTTCCCCGTCCCGCTCGCGAGCCGCTTCCTCTCCGACTACCGCGTCATCGACTTCGTGGGCGCGTCGGCCGCGGCCCTCGCGACGGCCGCGCTGGCGGCGGTGCCGCCGTCACGCCGGGCGGCACGCCTCGTCGTGGTGGACGCGCTGCGCGACGTGTGAGCAGGCAGGCGCACCGCGCTCTTTTTGCGCCGCTCTACTTCGCCTTCGGGTCTGACTGCATCACTCCGAAAGCGTTGTCCTGCGGGTCGCTGAACTCCGCGTACCAGCCGACGCCCGGGATGGGGCCCTTGGGCTGAGTCACCTTTCCGCCCGCGCCCGTGACCTTCTTGAGCGTCGCGTCGATGTTTTCGACGATGATCGTGTTCAGGGTGCTGCTGTCCTTGTATCTCTTCGTCATCCCGCCGTTGATTCCGGGCTCTTTGTCCGGGCCGGTGGTCACCAGCCAGTAATCCATGCCCGGCATGCCGGAGTCCTCGAACTTCCACCCGAAGATGTCCTTGTAGAACGACATTAGCTTCGCGGGATCCGTCGCCGAGAAATCGAAATGACCCACTCGAGCCATGGAAGCCTCCTGTGGAGAGCGATGTCAGGGAAGTTAACGATGAGAGGCACCCGCGGGCAATCCGCCCGCATGCCGCTGCCGCGGGCTCGCCGCCGGGCTCGCCGCACTTCAACAACGGGCCCCCATGTGGTATGGTCTAGCGTTCCCGCGCGAGGAACCACTTCGCGTATCTCAAAGAAAGAGGAGAACAAGTATGAAGGCAACAGCCAGGGTCTTTGCCGTGGCGTTCGTGGCCATGTTTCTGGCAGCCGGCGCCTGGGCGGGCGGTGAGAAGGAGGGGGCGGCGAAAACGGCCGGTCCCGTCTCGATCAATTACTGGACCCTGTTTACCGGCGGCGACAAGGACTACATGGACGCCATGGTGGACAAGTTCCAGTCCGGGACCAAGGACATCAAGATCGTGCCCCTGACCGCCAAGTGGGAGAACTACTACGACTTTCTCACCACCGCGATCGCGGGCGGAAACGGGCCCGAAGTGGCCATCATTCACATGACCTACATCCCCGTGCTCGCCCCCAAAGGCGCGCTGCGTCCGATGGACGAGCTCGTCAAGAAGTATGCCATCCCCGGCGACGACTTCCTCGACGTGCCCTGGAAGCGGAGCTTCTACGACGGAAAGCAGTACGGCGTGCCTCTCGACGTGCACCCGATGATCTACCTCTACAACAAGAAGGTGATGAAGGCGGCCGGCCTGCTCGGCGCCGACGGCAAGTTCCAGGCCCCGACGACCCTCGAAGGCTGGCTCAAGGTGCTCGACACGGTCAAGGCGAAGACCGGGACCTCGGCCTACGCGCTTGCCGCCAACTCCGTCGGGGCTTACCGCGAGTGGTTCGGCTTCCTCTACCAGAACGGCGGGACGCTCCTGACCGCAGACAACAAGAAGGCCGCGTTCAACGGGCCCGAGGGCGTGCAGGCCCTCAGGATGATGCAGGACCTCATCTACAAGTACAAGTACGCCCCCGAGAACCTGACCAACGCGCAGACCCTGGCCATGTTCAAGAACAACGAGGCGGCGGGCGAGGCTTACGGCGTCTGGAGGACCGGAGTCTACGAAGCCGACAAAAACGTCGAGTTCGGCACCACCTTCTTCCCCCAGGTCGGAAAGCAGCCGGCCTTCTGGGCGAACTCCCACGTGTTCGCGCTGCCGCAGGGAAAGACCACGGACAATCAGAAGCTCGCGGCCTCGATGACCTTTATCAACTGGATGACCAACAACACGATCATGTGGACCAAGGCCGGCCACGTTCCGTCGCGCAAGAGCGTGATCAACGGCAAGGAATACCAGTCCCTTCCTAACCGGCCGTTCGCGAGCGACCTCTCGATGCTCGCCAACGTCAAGTACGCGCCGGCCATCAGCTCGCTGGACGAGGTCGAGAAGTACGTCACCGAAGGCGTGCAGGCGGCCCTGATCGCCAAAAAGGACCCGAAGCAGGCACTCGACGACGCGGCGGCGAAAGTCAACGCCGTTCTCAAGTAGGATACTGGCGCCGGCGGGGCAACCCGCCGGCGCGTCTTTCGGCGCGCCGTCCATGGACAAGAAGCTCCTGAGGAACACGCGGGACGGATACCTCTTTCTCGCCCCGTACCTGGTCGTGGTCGCTGTTTTCATGGTGTACCCGATCTTTTCGGGGCTCTGGATCAGCCTCCACGACTGGGCGATCCTCGGAAGCAACCGGCCCTTTGTCGGCCTCGCCAACTACGCGAAGATGCTCGGCGACGACACGTTCTGGAAGTCGCTCGGGAACACCCTCTACTTCGTCGTGCTGAGCACCCCGCTTCTCGTCGTCGTCGGCCTCCTGTTCGCCCTCCTGCTGAACACGAAGGTGCCGGGACGGACGTTTTTCCGCGCGGCGGTCTTCCTTCCCTACATTCTCTCCATCTCCGTGGTGGGCATGCTGTGGCTCTGGCTCCTGCAGCCCAGGCACGGCCTGCTGAGCTGGCACCTGCGCGGGATCCCGTTTCTCGCCTCGGTCAACTGGCTGGGAGATCCGCGCCTCGCCATGCCGTCGATCGCGCTCACGACCGTGTGGTGGACCGTCGGGTTCAACATGGTGCTCTTTCTGGCAGGGCTCCAGGACATCCCCGCCGAGCTCCGGGACGCCGCGAAGATAGACGGCGCGGGCAGGTTTCAGGAGTTCTGGTACATCACGCTGCCCCTGCTGCGGAGAATCACGCTCTTCGTCGTCGTCATGCAGGTCATCAGGAGCTTCCAGATCTTCGGTCAGGTCTACATCATGACCGGCGGCGGCCCCTACGGGGCGACGAGAGTGCTCGTGCAGTACATCTACGAAAGCGGCTTCAAGTACTGGAAGATGGGCTACGCCTCGGCGATGGCCTACGTGCTCCTCGCGTTCATCATGGTCTTTACGCTCGCGCAGATCCGCGTCGGCGGGAAAGAGGAGTAGAGGCCGGCCCATGATTCGAGAGCAAAGGTCCGCCCGGTATCGTCCGATCCTCGCAGCGGCTCTCGTCGTGGTGTCCGTCGTGTGGGTGATCCCTTTCGTGTGGATGGTGTCGACCTCGTTCACGCCCGAGGCGGACACCACCAGGCTGCCGCTGCGATGGATCCCGCTCAGGTTCACGTGGGAGAACTACCAGTACATACTCTTCAAGTCGCTGCTGCTGCGGTGGCTGCTCAACAGCGTCATCGTTTCCACCGTCGTGGTCGTTCTTGACCTGTTCATCAACTCGCTGGCGGCCTTCGCGTTCGCCAGGATCAGGTTCCCGGGCCGCGACGTCGTCTTTGCCGCCGTGCTGGCGACACTCATGGTGCCCCAGCAGGTCACGATCGTCCCCCTCTACCTCATGGTGAACTCCATGGGGCTCGTCGCCACCTACCCCGGGATCATCATCCCGCGCCTCGCCCTCGCACTCGGGGTCTTCATGCTCCGGCAGTTCTTCCTGCAGATCCCGCGGGAATACGAGGAAGCCGCGGAGATCGAGGGGGCCGGACGCCTGCGGATCTACTCCACGATCATGATGCCGCTCACGGTGGCGGCACTCTCGGCGCTTGCGATCTTCGCTTTCCTCGGCGCATGGAACGACTTTATGTGGCCGCTCATCGTCTCGAACAAGCCGCCCATGTTCACGCTTCCGGTGGGGCTCGCCAATTTCTCGGGAACCTACCAGTACGAGTACGCCAAAGCGGAGGCTGCCGCGGTGATCGCGAGCCTTCCCGTGATGGCCGTATTCCTGTTTTTCCAGAAGCAGTTCATCCAGAGCGTGGCCGCGACCGGCCTCAAGGGATGACCATCGCGCGGCGCCCTCCGGCGCCGCGGCACACCCCGACAGCCATGGACCCGCGCGCGGCGGCGCATTACGATCAGAGAGGATTCCACCGACGGGAATTGTCAGGCTGAAACAGGTGGGAGGCCGCATCATGAGCTCCAGGGACCGCGTTCTGCACGCTTTCGGGAAGAAGCCAGGTCTGCCCGACCGGCCGCCGCTGCAATTCGACCTCTGCCGCAGCCTCACGGATGCCTTCGGAAAGAAGCTCGGGATCGAGCCGGAGTATTCCCTGTCCTACTACGAGGATCTCACCTACCGGATTTCCGCCAACGCCATCCGGACCGCGATGGGAAGCGACTGTGTCGTCGTCGGCGGGACCGTCCGGTCGGGCTTCGTGCCGTCGAGCGTGCGGTCAAACGTGACCTGCAACGAGTTCGGCATGCACATGTCGCCGACGCCGCTTTACGTCGAGGTCGTGAAGTGCCCCCTGGAGGAGGCGCGCTCGGCGGCAGACATCGAGGCATACGCTTTCCCCGACCCTCTGGCACCGGGTCGCTTTGACAAGGCCCGGCGCGACATAGATCGATTCGGTGGTGAGTATTTCGTCATCGGCGACGTGGAGCTGTCCCTGTTCGAGCTCGCCTGGCACCTTGCCGGGATGGAGAAGTACCTGGTCGGCATGGCCATGGAGGAGGACTGGACAGCGGCGCTCGACCAGCGCGTGGAGGAGTGGACGACGGGTCTCGCTCTGCGCCTGGTGGACGCAGGAGTCGATGCGCTCTGGTTCGGCGAAGATCTGGGAAGCCAGACTTCGACGCTGATCTCGCCGCGGCAGTGGCGGGAGCGCTACAAGCCGCGGCACAAACGGATCATCGACAGAGTCAAAGCGGCGAATCCCGGGATCATGGTCATCATGCATTCCGACGGGGCGGTGGCGCCCCTGATCGGCGATTTCATCGAGCTGGGGGTCGAGGTCTACAACCCCGTGCAGCCGAATGTCCCCGGGTCCGATCCGGAGGAGCTGGCGCGGCTGTATGGGGGGCGCATCAACTTTTTCGGCGGCATCGATCAGCAGGTGCTCCTGCCGCGGGGCGACAAGGCGGCCATATCGGCCGAGATCCGCAGGAGGGCGGCGATTCTCGGCGCCCGCGGAGGCTACCTCATTGCGCCGGCGCACATCCTCCAGGCCGACGTCTCTGTGGACACGATCGAACACATGATCGACGTCGGTCAAGACGATCAATACGGCGGCCCCCTGAGCAGGCCGACGCCAGCCGGCCCGGACAGTTGGCAGGGACAACCTTGACAGGTGACATTGGCCATGCAAAGCTTTTTGACGCAGGTTTCGGAACCAGGAAAAATCGTCAAGGAGGCCGGTGGATATGAAAAGGACCATTGTGACCCTGTGTTTATTGGTGCTCGTCGTCAGCACTGGCATCAGCAGGCGGAACGACGGAACCGGCCGCCAAGCCGACCGGGCCCATAAAGGTATGGTTCAGCAACTACGACGGTATGAGCCAGTATGCCGAGCCTTTCGCGCAGCGCTTCAACGCCGCGAGCAAGGACATCAAGGTCGAAGCCACCGTGGTCCCGGGAACTGCGGTTGATTTCGAGAACAAGCTCAACGCCGCCAAGCTGAGCGGCCAGACGCCGGACTGTGTCTACATCGTGCTCTCCAGCCTGGCGCCCTGGGGCATCAGGGGCGAATTCCTCGTTCTCGATGACTATCTCGCCAAATGGGAGGAGAGGAGCGACTTTCTCGAAAGCGCCCTCAACGTCGGCAAGGTGGGTGGAAAGTTTGTGGCCCTCGGAGTCGC
Source organism: uncultured Spirochaetota bacterium (assembly GCA_963734495.1). Lineage (GTDB taxonomy): Bacteria > Spirochaetota > Spirochaetia > SZUA-6 > CAVTHK01 > CAVTHK01. The sequence continues at coordinate 504,039 of CAVTHK010000011.1, read as the reverse complement.
GCCGGCACCCATCAACTTCGTGTACCGCAAAGACCTTTTCGAGAAAGCGGGTCTCGATCCTGCCAAGCCTCCCAGGAACTGGAAGGAATTGCGGGAATACGCCGAGAAACTGACGAAGAAGGACGACAAGGGGAACATCATCCAGCCCGGAATCGACATCCCGACCGTTGATTTCTTCCTGAACGTGGCCGAGCCTTTCTGTCTCATGAACGGCGCCATCGTCATCGACGAAGTCGCGATGAAGCCGAGGCTCACCGATCCGGAGGTGGCCGAGACCGTCGAGTACCTGTACGGCTTCGTCAAGGCGGGCCTGACCCTGCCCAACGACTGGCAGAAGAAGGAGACCATGTCCTTCATGAACGGGACCGGAGCGATGGCCTTTCTCATGGTGGACAACGTCAAGGTCCTGATCAAGAACAAGCCGGAGCTCGCAGCACAGATCCTCTATGGGCCGCCGCTCATGAACAAGAAGACCTCGTCGTTCTGCGGCTACCGCCTGATGGCGATCATGAAGGACAGCAAGAACCCGGACGCGACGTGGCAGGTCATGAAGGGCTTCGCCAGCGTGAACGAGGTGCGTCAAAGGATGGAGCTCGGCATCATTCCGATACGCAAGTCGCTGCAGGACGAGTTCATCAAGAAGGACCCCGCCGTCAACAAGATCGTCGTCGAGACGGCCGCTGTCGGCAGAGGAGCTTTTTCGATTCAGTGGGTGAACACGCTGTACAAGTACTGGGCGCCTGCCTATGAATCCGTGATGCAGGGCAAGGCCAGGGCCGCGGACGCAATGAAAACCGCCCAGGAGCAGATCCTCGCCGAGCTTCCGAAATAGGCTCGTTCAGGGCGCGAAGCATGCCGCGTCGCCGTCTACACCAATCGACGACGCGGCTTCTTCTTTGGAGGAGCGGCTGAGGCCGGGAGCGTTCACGACGAAGAAGACCCCGAGGTTCCGCGAGGACGACATCGGCTACCTCATGATCGCCCCGTACTACCTTTTCCTGCTCATCTTCCTGCTGCTGCCCATCGTCATCAACGTCATCCTCAGCTTCGCCCACTATGACCTGTCGACGATTCGTTTTGCGGGCCTGGACAACTACAGGAAGATGCTGTCTGATCCCATCCTCAGGATTTCCATCGTCAACACCGCGGTCTTTACCGTCGGAACGCTGTCGATGACGATCGTCCTGGGTCTGCTGGCCGCGCTCGCCTTTATCAGGGTCACGTGGGGCACGCGGTTGTTCAGGACCTGTTTCTTCATGCCTTACGTCGTGTCGATGGCGGCCGCCTCCATGATCTGGCTCTGGATGTACGATCCCGGCTACGGCTTCCTGAACGGGGTTCTCGACATCGCCGGCATCCACCGCTCGAACTGGATCTTCAACGTCGACATCGCCCTGCTCTGCGTCATGCTGGTAACGGTGTGGAAGTTCGTCGGCTACAACATGGTCATTTTCACAGCCGGCCTTCTCGCCATTCCCGAACAGCTTTACGAGGCGGCGAGAATCGAGGGCGCGAACGCGCCCCGGCAGCTCATCTACATCACGCTGCCCATGCTGCGGCCCACGACCTTCTTCCTGCTGGTCACGGGTTTCATCAACAACTTCAACGTCTTCGAGCAGGTGAACATACTGACCAACGGCGGACCGATGAACGCCACCACCACCATCATGCACCAGGTGTACGTCCGCGGCTTCGTGGAGTACAAAGTCGGGTACGCCTCGTCCATAACGATTCTGCTCATCGCCATCGTCGCCGTCATGACGGCCTTGAATTTCCGTTTCGGCAGCCGCGGGCAGGACCTGGATCTGAGCTGATGCCGGCCGCGTGTCGACAGGGGTAGCCATGGGCAGGAAAACCGTGTTTCCCGCTCTTCTCATCCTCGCGCTGTCGGTCATTTCCGTCATCATGCTCATCCCGCTGTTTCTCATGCTGGCAACCTCGCTCAAGAGCATGGGGGAGATCTTCTCGCGCGGGAGCTTTGTCAACTTCTTCGTGCCGAAGAGCATTCACCTGGAGAACTACCGGGAGGCCTTGCGGGCCGGCAACTGGGGCAGGTATTTCTTCAACACGATCCTGATCACCACCATCACGGTGATTTCGAGCCTGGTCATCAATTCGCTGGCCGGGTTTGCCTTTTCCCGTCTCCAGTTCCGCGGACGTGACGCCCTCTTTTTTGCGGGTTTGATAGGGCTTATGATCCCGCCGCAGGCCTCCATGGTGCCGACGTTCCTCATTCTCAAAGACTTCCCCCTCGCGGGCGGCAACAACATCCTGGGCCACGGAGGGCTAGGTTTCATCAACACGTATTTCGGCCTGCTCGCGCCTTACATCGCCGGGTCCTTTGGCGTCTTTCTCTTCCGCCAGTACTTCCTGAACTTTCCGAAATCGCTCGACGACGCGGCGAAGATGGACGGTCTCTCGAGAACGGGTTCGTTCTTGCACATCTACGTCCCCCTGTCGCTGCCCGTCTTCGCCTCGCTGCTCTGCCTCAAGGCCACCCAGACCTGGAACGAATACGTGTGGCCGCTGATCATCACCACCGATCCCAAGATGATGACCCTGCAGCTGGCGTTGGTGCTCTTCAGGAGCGACCTGGACACCCAGTGGAACTACGTGATGGCGGCCACAAGCGTGATCATCCTGCCCCTGGTCGTCCTGTTTGTTTTCGCGCAGAAGACCTTTGTGGCCGGTATCGTCACTTCCGGCATCAAGGGTTGACCTCGGAGTGGAGCATGAAGAAACCGAACGTTGTCGTGTTCTTTTCGGATCAGCAGCGCTTTGACACGCTGGGGTGCAATGGCCAGCCGCTGGATGTAACCCCCAATCTGGATGTCCTGGCGAAGGAAGGCGTGAACTTCGCGAGGGCGTACACCGCTCAGCCGGTCTGTGGTCCTGCGCGCGCCATGCTTCAGACGGGGCTGTATCCGACGGAGGTCGGTTGTTTCCGCAACGGAATCTCCCTGCCGCAGGACTGCCGCACCCTCGCCCGCAGAATGCGCGAGGCCGGCTACATGGTCGCCTATGTCGGCAAGTGGCATCTCGCCTCGGACCACGGCGGCGCCAATCACGAGACCGGCCCGATTCCCAGGGAGCGCCGCGGAGGCTACGACGACTACTGGATGGTCTCGGATATTCTAGAGTTCACCTCGCACGGATACGGCGGCTATGTGCATGACGGCTACGGGAACAGGGTGGAGTTCTCCGGCTACCGCCCCGATTGCATCACTGACTACGCACTGCACTATCTCGACCAGCGATCGCCGCTGGAGGAAAGGCCGTTCTTCATCTTTGTTTCCAACATCGAGCCCCATCACCAGAACGACCACGATTGCTTCGAGGGGCCCAGGGGCAGCCGCGAACGATTCGGAGGGTTCACGCCGCCGGCGGACCTGAACCCGGGCGAGGGCGACTGGGAAAAGCAGCTCCCCGACTACCTTGGCTGCTGCAACGCCCTGGACGCGAACCTGGGGCGCGTCGTAGCGAAGCTCAGGGAGCGAAAGCTGTACGAGGATACGCTGCTCATCTACACCTCCGACCACGGCTGTCATTTCAAGACCAGAATCGGCGACTGCACTGAGGGCGGCTTCGACGACTACAAGCGAAGCTGCTACGAGAATACCGTCCACATCCCGATGGTGATCTCGGGCCCCGGTTTCCGGGGCCCGAGGCAGGCCGACAGGATGGTCAGCCTGCTCGACATCCCCAGGACCATTGTGACGGCCGCGGGAGCGGATTCTTCGGGCATGCGGGGCGAGCCGCTCCAGCGGGTTTTCGACGGCGGCGACTGGAGGGAGGACGTCTACATCCAGATCAGCGAGTCGTACCTTGGGCGCGCGCTCAGGTCCAGGCGCTACACCTACTGCGTCTACGATCCTTCGAAAAATCCGAACAGAGAAGGCCGGTCCAGCTCGTACGTCGAACGGTATCTCTTCGACAACGAAGCAGATCCCGTCCAGAGACGCAATCTTGTCGGAGATCCCGCGCACTCCGACCTGCGCTCCGACATGCGGAACCGCCTCGTTGCGCTGGCCAAAGAGGCCGGCGACGGAGAGATAACGATACGGCCGGCACGATGACGGGCCGCGAGCGGATCAAGGCCGCCTTGGCCGGGCGGGCAGTGGACCGTCCGCCCCTGAATCTCGGCTCGTCCTTCCACCTCCATACGAGGCTCCCCGACGACGTCTTCCTCTGGGGTTGGACCAGGGAGCGGCGATTCCTGGAATTGCGGGAATACGCGCGGCCCTGGTGCGATTCGTACCTCGGTTTCGAGCCGCCGCTCTTCAACCGCTACATGATGGTTTCCTCAAACAGGATCAGGACCGAAGTGGTGCAGGCTTCTCCCGACAAGCGCATCATCAAGGGCACCATCAGCCTTCCCGGCGGGGATGTGTTCTACGAAGACCACGAGACCGCCGGATTTGCCACCGACTGGCACATGATCACGCCGGGCGACGACAGGAAGGCGCTCGACCGCATGATTGACGCGCCGTTCGAAGTCTGCGAGGAGTCGGTCGACAAGACAATCGAGCTATTCAACGCGCTCGACGCTGACCTTTGCGACAACGGCTATCCGCAGATCTTCCTGCCCTCGCCGGCGGTGGCGATTTCCCACTGCATGCACCTCGAGAACTTCCTGGAGCTGTGCTTTGTCGAGCCGGAAACGGTGCGTGACTACTGCAAGGAAATCACGCGAAGAATCTCCCTCTGCGTCGGCGCGCTCTTCTCACGGCAGAAGCTGGATTGCGCGGTTGTCTTTGGCGGTTCCGAACAGTTCACGCCGCCCATGATGCGACCCCAGTCATTCGACGACTTCGTCGTGCCCTACGAAGGCGCCCTTGTGCGGCAGCTCAAGAGATACGGGACGCCCCTGGATTGCCACTGCCACGGAAAGGTCGCGTACGCCATCCGCAGAATCGTGGAGATGGGCTACGACGCCACCAATCCGGTGGAGCCGCCGCCGCAGGGTGATCTGAGCATCCGCGAAGCGCGGCAAGCGGTGGGCGACAAGTTGACGCTCATCGGCAACATCGAATTCGTGGAGATCGAGCATGGCGAGCCGGATGCGATACGGCGGCGAGTGCGGGAAATCATCGCCACGGGGGAAAGGCGACTCATTCTCACGGACGCCGCGCTCCAGCTCCGGCAGGCCGTGACCGAACGGATGGACGCGAACTACCGCGCCTGGATCGACGAATATGCCGCGCTGACCGGGTCACGCTGAAGAGAGATCCTCGTATCGGGACGTCCGGATTGTGTCCACCATCGACCAGAAGTTCTCCATCGGGGTATCGAGCTGGACGTGATGTGTGGGCCCGATGATCAGGCCGCCGTCCGTCCCGACTGTCCGCAGCCTCTCCATGACCTCGCCCCGCACGTCCTCCGGCGTGCCGAAGGGGAGGGTGTGCTGCTCGTCGATCGTTCCCCAGAAGCAGAGCTTGTCTCCGTACTTCTTCTTCAGGTTTGCCGGATCCATGCACGCCGGCTGAACCGGGTTGAGGACGTCCAGGCCGATTTCTATGAGGTCCGGAATGATCGGCTCGATGAATCCATCGGAATGGTAAGCGATCTTGATGCCGGGGTTGATGGCCCGCAGCTCAGAGAAGAAGCGAGCCATCCGCGGCTTGAAGTACTTTCTCCAGAGCTGCGGCGAAAAGACCATGGCACGCTGCGATCCGACGTCGTCGCCGGTCCAGATCATGTCCACTCCCAGGCGGACCAGGTTGCGGGCTGCGGCCAGGTGATACTGAAAAGGTATGTCGAGGATGCGCTCGGCGACCTCCGGATCCGTGATCATGTCGACCAGAAGCCGCTCCAGACCGCGCAGCGCCCAGGCCGTCTCGAAAATCGTTGTGACGGTTACCCCAACGATCCAGTAATCGCTTCTGAAGCGCTCGATCGCCGATCTTGCCTGATCGTAGAGCTCCGGCCGGTTCGGGTCCGGCGGTCGATAGCTTTCCAGCGAGGAATCGTCTTCAAGCGGCCGACGACCCATCTCGGTGTATGTTCCGGTGCCAAACCGGGTCTGGTACTGGACGGGCTTCCACTCAATGCCCCATTCGTCGCGGTACGGGCCGGTCTTCATATAGTAGGAGTTGGCCCAACCGACCGATGTGAGCAGCATATCTTGGTCGAGCGCGGTCTCCAGCCGGTAGGTGTTCCCCCCGCCGTGCGGATTATGGGCGCTTTCCCTCTGCTCCTGCGGGCCTCCTTTCCGCAACTCCCGGCGCAGCCTCGCCGCAAACTCGGGAGTGAAGCTGACCTGCATGGGACAACGATCCGGTCGCTCGCGACCAAGGGCTGTTTCCACTCGTTCCCGATGGGTCATGTTCGTGCCTGCCTCCAGAGGCCCCCTGGGTCTGGGCGTGCCCCCGAGCCTGGCGGCGGGTGACGGCAGAGTGAGGCGCGTTCACGCCGCCGACGCATATCCCGCGGGGCTCGGGGTCGCGTGCTCCGGGGGTTCCGTCCTCGGCGGTGGCGCTGTGCGCGGCATGATCGGGCCGGTTCGGCTCGCGGCGCTTTCTCGACGCGCCGCGCGCGCTCCCGCGCCTCGGACCCGCTTCGGCCGCGCAGTCGCGGCCTCGCGGCCCCTCCGCCCGCTCACGCTCGCTGGCCGGCGCGAGCGGCGGCTTGCCGGGCATCGAGCCGGCCCGGCGTGTGACTCGCCGCGCCCGGCTCCGTCAGCGGCGTGGCGCAGGCGAGCGGCGCCGGCCGGCCGGCTTGGCGTCTTTCAGCTTGCGCACGTCGGCCTCGGGAAGCCCTGTGAGATCGACCACATCGGCCACAGAGAAGCCGCGCGCCAACATGCGGCGCGCGGACTCCAGCTGACCCTTCCGCCGGCCTTCCCTGAGGCCCTGGTTGCGTCCCTTTCTGACCAGTCCGTCGAGACCCTCTTGGAACATGCCGCCCCCCGATTTCGAGTATATCAACGGCGCCCACCGCTTGCTATCCGCTCCTCGATGCGCCGCGGATCCGGCGACATAGCGTCCGAGTAGCGACCGCACATCTGCAGGCAACGCGCTGACAATCTGAGAAAAGATACCGACGATCCTGGCTGCCGCCTTGCCCGGGTCGTCGAATCGGGTCTTTTCAACCAGGAAGAAGGCCGCGATCTCGCTGCCCAGTCTGCGCAGCAGCCCCTCGTCTATCGCGCCTATATCGATCAGCAGGTAGGTGAAGTCCGGCACGAACCGACGCAATGCAGGATCGGGCACCGCGAATTGCTCGATGAGCCGAACCGGCTCCTTCCACCGACGCCCGCCGTTGTAGACGACGATGGGCACCACGACGGAGAGTTGCGCACCGCGTTGAGCCCTGTAGGCACGCAGCAGGTACTCCAGCAGGCGAAGCGCCATCGGCTCCGCCGTGCTTTGGAACTCCAGCAGCAGGTAGATCAGCAGACGACTGCCACTCTTGAGGCCGAGCTCGACCAATAGATCAGCTTCCCGCTTTCGTCTCTCCCATGCCCACGAAGTGAGAGGAGGCGACGCGCACGGACGACCAGTCGATCAGTGAGACCCAGCGTTCGGCGATGATGTCGCGGAGGAAGGAGCGCATCATCCGCCGATTGGAGAAGATCTCCTTGAACGCCTGGTCGTAGAAGCTCGCTTTGGCCATAGGGTTCGCTGGGGGGGGGCCGTGGCGCTGACCCCCCACGGTAGAGAACGTGCCTCCCGTGCGCGCTGCATTGTGCGCCGCCCCGCGGCGCTGTAGCATGGCCCGACAGTGATGGACCAGCGCACGGCAGCGCACTACGAACAGAACGCAGCCTCCCTTTCCGCCCGCTACGAGTCCGCCGACCGCTCGCACCTCTGGCACCTGCTCCGGCGCCATCTGCCCGAACCGGGAGCGACCGTGCTCGAGATCGGCTGCGGGTCGGGCGGCGACGCCGCCTTCCTCGTCGAAAGCGGCTACGACGTCACCGCGGTCGACGCCTCCCAGGCGATGCTGGCCGAAGCAGCCCGCCTTCACCCCGCGCTCGCCAGCCGGCTCGCCTGTGAAGCCTTCCCCTTTGCCTCTGACTCCCCGCTGCTCGAGCGCACCTTTGACGCCGTGGTCTGCACCGCCATGCTGATGCACGTCCCCGACTCGGACCTCTTCGACGCCGCCTGGCAGATCCGGCGACTGGTCGCACAGGGCGGGGTCCTGGTGCTGTCGAGCTCGATCGGGCGGCAGGGGCTCGCCGAAGACCGCGACGCCGCTGAGCGCCTCTTCCGGGAGAGGCCGGCCCAGGAGCTGCGCGTGCTCTTTGAACGGCTGGGCTTCCGCTTTGTCGCCGGCTACCAGACGCCGGACGGCCTGGGCCGAGCGGTGAGCTGGGCCACCCTCGTGTTCCATGCGGAGGGCCGGGGCGCCGCCCGTTCGGTCGACCAGATCGAGACGATCATCAGCCGCGACAAGAAGGACGCGACCTACAAGCTGGCGCTTCTCCGCGCACTGTGCGAGATCGCACAGACCGGGCAGCCGTCCGCGCGCTGGTACGCCGACGGTCGGGTCGGGATCCCGCTTGCGGTGGTGGCGGAAAAGTGGCTCGCCTTCTACTGGCCGCTCGTCGAGCCGGACATCGCGGCCGGAAGGGTAGTGTTCCCTCAGAAGCGCGGACGCGAAGTGAACAAGCCGATCGCCTTCCGCGCGGCACTGCGTGCGCTCATCGAGCGTTACCCCGCGGCGGGGTTCGCTGCCTTTCTCCGCGACTACCGCAGCGGGCTGCTCGCGGGCGAGCTTGCGGCGCTCGCCGACGCCGCGCTGAACGCGATCGCGCGCACGATCGTGGTCGGGCCGGTCAGGTACGCGGGCGGGGCGCTCGACCTCGAGGGGCAGTTCTTTGGGATGAAGGGGAAGGCTACGGCGAAGGGTCGCTGCCTCTCGCCTCTTGGCACCGAACAGGCGTTAGGCGAAATCCTCGTGCCCGGCGCCGTCTGGCGTGAGATGACGCTGATCGGCCACTGGGTGGCAGAGTCGATCGTCCTCCGCTGGGCCGAGCTGACCGCCGAGATGTCGGAGCGAAGCGTGACGACGGCCCTGGTCGTGGAGCGGCTGCTCGAGCGGCCCGGCGCTGAGCGCGATGTGCAGCTCGCGAGGGGAATCTACCGCGGGCTTCCTGATCTGCGTTGCGTGTGGACCGATCAGCCGCTGAGCGGCGACCGCTTTGACGTGGACCACGTGATCCCGTACGTCCTGTGGCTCAACAACGACCTGTGGAACCTTCTGCCGGCATCGCCCGCAGTGAACCACGCCAAGTCGGACAAGCTCGTTTCGCGCCATTCGCTCCTCCGCAGCCGCGACCTGATCGTGCATTACTGGGAGACTCTGCGCGGGGCGAACCCGTCGCGGTTCGATACGGAGCTGCGGCGGTCGCTGATGCGACGGGGCGGCGAGGCCGGCGGGTGGCAGAGCGCCGCGTTCGCGGGCCTCGTCGAGAGCGTTGAGATGCTCAGCATCCAGCGCGGGCTCGAGCGGTGGTCGGCGTGATGGGCGTTTGCACGGCATTCCCTGGTGGCCTTTCGCCGTAGTATGCTTGACTGCGAGGGTAACCTGATGGAACGGAAGTTCACGCTCGAGTACTGGATCGACGACGACTGGTATGTAGGCCGCCTCAGGGAGGTTCCGAGCGTCTTCAGCCAGGGTGCGACCCTCGCGGACCTGGAAGACAACATCCAGGACGCGTATCGGATGATGACGGAGGATACCAGCGTCAGCCTGCCCTCGGTCGAGATTCGGGAAAAAGAAGTCTCCCTTCACGTGTGAAGCGAACGCAGCTCGTGAAGGAACTTGTAGCCTCTGGGTGCTTTCTCAGGCGCCACGGAAGTCGTCACGACATCTACGCGAACCCGCGAAACGGCAGAAGCGCTCTGGTCCCCGTCACCAGGAGATCAAGGAATCCCTCTGCAGGCTGATCAGGCGACAACTCGGCGTTGAGTAGACGCCGCGGCTTTTCTCGCGTGCCCAAGGTGGCGCAGTGCCTGTCGCCCGGCGCGACCCTGCTCTCACCCCGCCTACCTGAACTCCTCGAAGCGCTGGGCCGGCCTCAATTGGAGGGCCCTGCCCACTCGGGCGATCGGCAGGCCCGCCGCGATCCGCAGCGGGTCGGCAACGCGCTCGGGCTCGCCGACCTGCACCCGCGCGGCCTCCTCGGGCGTGGCTTGCAGGCGCGACGGGTTGATCACGGCCGGCTCGCGCGCAGGGCGCTCGGCAGCGTAGGCGAGCCACGGCTGCGGCTCGGGCGGCCTGCGGACGGCCGCCTCGGGCGAGCAGGCGCGCACGCGCCAGCCCGCAGGCGCAGCCGCGGGATCCGTCGGCACGACCAGGGGCGCGACGCCCTCGGCCAGCGGGATCGTCGCCTGGTCGGCCCTTGCGGCAAAGACCAGCACGTCCCGCGCCCGCGTCATGCCCACGTACAGCAGCCGCAGGCGCTCTGACTCTTGGGCTGCGGCTGCCTCGGCGTATGCGGCGCGGCAACCTATCAATAGAGCTCGCCGGGGTGAGTCTCGGCGCGACAGGCGGCTATGACTTCCTCCGGCTGATAGAAATCGCCTCAGCCAAGCCGCGCGGAGAATAGACCGTCACGCCTCGCAGGGTCTTCCCATACAACGCGCCGAAATGGGTGCGATCGCCAGTCAGGAATGCATCGCACCCATGCCGGATCGCGGCGGCGAGCACGGGCCGGTCTTTTTCCGCGACCCGCATCAGCTCCGGCGGTTCCGTTCTGCCCGTCGCCAGGGGAACGACGCGGAGCCTGCGAAGCACCTCTTCCAGAACTGCCATCTCCTCCGGGTACTTCAGTGCCAGATTTCGCCGCGCTTCCTCGATCACGTATGAATCGGCCCAGCACTCGTGGCGGGCCTTGTGCAGCAGAGCCAAGAGACGCCGAATCGCGCCGTCGGATTTTGCCGCGGAGAACAGGATATTGGCGTCGAGAAATATGCGCACCCTGTCTCAACGCCCTTTCTTCGGAGGAAGCACTGCTTTCAATTCATCCTCTTGCCGGTCGAACTCGGCCACCCGCTCCGCCGAGTAAATCTCGATCGGCAGCGCCGCGGCCGGCCGCAGCAGGATGCCTTGGTCGGTCGCCTCGGCCAATATGGGATCGCCGGGACGCAGGCCTATAGCCTTGCGCAGCTTCGCCGGCAGAGTGATCACGCCGCGGCTGGTCATGGTGAGCAGTGCATTCATGATTGCAGTATAGCTGTACCGCTTGATTTCAGCAATGCTGATTATCGGCACGAATGCGCGGCAGCGGCGTCAGCCCCTGGCGTCACCCGATGACACCGTGACGGCCAGTCCATCATGCAAGAACAGGATGTACCGACATGTGGCCGGCCCGGCTTTGCCCGACCCGATCACCGTTCTGTAAGCGGCCACCTGCGCCGCATACCGCGCCGCCTCCGCGCGCAGCCGCTCCTCGCCGCCCGCAAAGCTCTTGAAGTCCAGCAGCGCCCACCCGTCTGCAGCCTCGATGACGACGTCGGCGCGGCCCGCGACCACGCGGCCGGCGAGCCGGGCGGCGAGGGGCACCTCCCGCCGCACCGTGGCCCCCGGCCAGCGCGAAGCGATCCAGGCGTCCAGCTGGTCACCCAGCCGCACGAGGTCCCCCGGCTCGACGCCGCCTGCGGGGAGGTAAGCGGCGAGCAGGCGGCCAGCAACTTCGCGCTTGCCGGCAGCGCCGAGGCGCGAGCGGTCCACCGCGAGGTAGCGATGGAGGGCCGTGCCCACCCGGTCCATCGGCAGGCCCGCAGCGATCGGCAGCGGGTCGCCGAAGCGCTCGGGCTCGCCGACCGGCGCCCGCGCTGCCTCCTCGGGCGTGGCTTCCAGGCTCGACGGGTTGATCACGGCCGGCTCGCGCGCAGGGCGCTCGGCAGCGTAGGCGAGCCACGGCTGCGGCTCGGGCGGCCTGCGGACGGCCGCCTCGGGCGAGCAGGCGCGCACGCGCCAGCCCGCGGGTGGAGCCGCGGGATCCGTCGGCACGACCAGGGGCTCGACGCCCTCGGCCAGCGCGATCGTCGCCTGGTCGGCCCTTGCGGCAAAGACCAGGACATCCCGCGCCCGCGTCATGCCCACGTACAGCAGCCGCAGGCGCTCCGCCTCCTGGGCTGCGGCCGCCCCGGCGTATTCGGTCGTGGCCTGGAGGCGCTCGAGGTACTCGCACTCCCTCGACGTGCTGCCACTGTAGGGGAAGGGTACGAGCCGGATCGCCCTCCCTCGCAGCGGCTTCTCCGCGTCAAAGTCGGCCGGCGCCACAGCCGCGGCCTCGAAGAACCGCGGGCCGCGCTGCTCGCCGGCTCCATACAGCACGACCACCGGCCACTCGAGCCCCTTGGCGCCGTGCCAGGTCGAGACGCGCACGCCGTTGGAGCCCGGCACGGGCAGCTCGTCCTGGCCTGCGGAAGCCAGCAAAGCCAGGCGGCGGGCGAGGGTTGCGTGGGACCACGGTTCGCCGGCGCGGTGAGCCGCCTCTTCGCCTTCGGCCGCGAAAGCAAAGAGCGCGGCGAGGTTCGCAACAGCCGCGCGAGGGCTCTCGCGTCGGGCGGCGAGCTGCCAGGCGCCGGTGAGCCCGGCAGCCAGCCGCAGCGCCTCCAGCGGCGTGCATCCGGCGGCCTCGGCCGCCTGCTCGCGCAGCAGCGGCACCGGCGGCTCACCGCGAAAGCCGCGGGCTGAGAGACCCGCTGCGAGCCACTCGGTGTCGCTCCCGCCCTCGGCCGCCACCCGCTGCAGGTAGCTGACCGTGGCTGCGGCGAGCGTATCGCCCGAATCGAGCAGCAGCCTGTAGCCGGCGACGGCAAGCGCGCACTCGGGGGTCTCGAGCAGTCCGGGCCGGCCCAGCTCGTACGGCACCCCGAGGTCGGCGAGCTCGGCAGCCAGGGCGGCGCAGTCGCTGTTCTGACGAAGAAGCACGGCGACGTCGCGCGGCTCCACCGGCCGGCTCGCGCCTGAGCGCCGGTCGAAGATCCGCAGCCTCTTGCGCCCCCTCAGCAGCGACGCGATCTGGGCGGCGAGGGCCCTGGCGTCGTTGCCCTTGTTCGTGCTCTCGAGCACCCAGCTCTCCAGCGCGGGAGACTCGAGCTCGCCCTCCGGCCGGCTCGGCTCGAGCACCACCTGGCCGCGGCCGATGCCCTGGTCCGCGAAGGCGTCGCCAAACAGGCCGTTGACGAACCGCACGAGCTCGGGCCGCGAGCGCCAGCTCGTCCCCAGCGTCTCGCCGGCCCGGCCGCCTGCGAGCGCGTGCGTCGCCGCGGCCATCAGCGCGGGGTCCGCCCCGCGAAAACCGTAGATCGCCTGCTTGGGGTCGCCGACCCACGCGGCGTCGCGGGCGCACTCGCCAAAGCGCAGGAACAGCGCCAGCTGAAGCGGGCTCGTGTCCTGGAACTCATCCACCAGCACCAGGTCCAGCTCGGCCGAGAGCGCCTCGCGCACGTCCGGCCGCTCGAGCAGCGCGAGGCACCGCGCCTCCTGGTCGGCGAAGTCGACGAACCCCAGCGCCTCCTTGGCCTCCCGGTACGCGTCGAGGGCGCGGGCGGCGAGGGCAAACACGCCCCGAAGGTACGCCTCTATGTCCCGGCGCATCTCGGGCCAGCCGGCATGCCCGCGCGCTGCCTCACGCAGCGCCGCCACGATCTGGCGCGACGCGGCGCCGGTTCCGAGGGCGGCCAGCCGCTGCACGTCGGCCCACGGGAGCAGCTCGCCCCTGCCCGAGCGCTCGAGCCACCTGCGCAGCGCGGTCGCCGCGCCGCTGGTGGCCTTCGTCTTGTCATTTCCCTGGCACAACTGCCTCAGCGCCGCCTCGGCGAGAGGACGCAGGCCGGCCTGGCTGCCCGCCTTTTCGGGAATGGAGGCAAGAATGAAGGCCGCGCTCCGCTCGCCCATCTCGTGCAGCAAGCCCGGTTCGATGCCGTTCCCGCGCGCCAGTTGCGCGATGGCGCGCACGTCGTCGCGGAAGTCGTCAACCGAGAGGCGTCTCGCAGCCCGGCGCAACTGCGCATCGCCGGCCTCGAGTGCGCTGCTGAGGCTGCGGTCAAAGAGCGTCTTTTCCTCGCCCTCGGGCAGCACCGAGAGGCGCGGGCTGAGGCCCGCGGCCAAGGCGTGCTCCTGCACGAGGGCGCCCGAGATGCTGTCGACGGTGCCGATGCGCGCGCGGCGCACACGCACGGCCTGGTCGTCGAGGCCGGCGGCGATCAGCGCCGCTGAGACGCGATCGAGGAGCTCGCCCGCGGCCTTGCGCGTAAAGGTCGTGATGAGGATCGCCTCGGGCCGCACGGCACCGGAGCGGACCGCCTCGACCACCGTGCGCGCGATCCAGTAGGTCTTTCCGCTGCCGGCTCCGGCCGAGATGATGCGGGGCTGCTTTATCGAGGGGCCTCCTCGACGGCGTCGACGCGGCAGAAGAGCGTAAAGCCGCAGAACCGCCAGCCCGCGGCCACCGGCAGCCTGAGCACGCCTGCGATCACCCTGCCGGCTCCGACGCAGTGGGCAGGGCGCGCAAGACGGTCAGCTCAGGAACGCGCCGGAAATGCTCGTCTGTGGACACGACGGTCGCGCCGGCGCGCAGTGCACAGGAGGCGATCAGCAGGTCGGTTACCGGCAAAACCACTCCCCGCCGGTCGAGGCTCCAGGCCAGCTCGGCAGTGCGGTTCCACATCGGTTCATCGGTCAGCACCGTCGGGAGAACCTCGAACAGGTCGCTCATCCTTTCGTGCACCCGCCTGTCGACGATCCCGCGAAGCACCTCGCAGCGAACGACGCCGCTGGCGAGGACCTCATCGTGGGCGAGCCACGGCCGCAGGACCTGGACCGGGTCTCTGCGGGCTCGAAGAAGATCGATGTAAATGGTGGAATCGACCAGGTACATCATCGCCTGCGGCTCGGCTTCTCTTTTTTGCGGAGCGCCAGCACGTCGTAGGCTGGATCCACCGCGCCGGTCAATTCCTCGGGCCGCAGGATCGTTTCCAGAAGACGGTCTCGCCGGGCGCCTCGCTCAGCCATCCTCAGGGCGTAGTCCAGGGCACGGGTCTTGGTGCGTATTCCTGTCAGCTTCATCAAATGCGAAAGCTTCTTGTCATCGATCTCGACAGTGATCTTCATGGGAACAGTGTATGGGTAAGGTACCCATACGTCAATATGGGAATGTCCGCGCGCAGGCCGCTTCATCAACGCGCCTCCTCGACGGCGTCGACGCGGCAGAAAAGCGCAAAGCCGCAGAACCGGCAGCCCGCAGCCACCAGCAGGCCGTCGTCCTCCGACGGCTCTTCCGGCGAGCCGACGAGCACGCGGCCCGCGGCCAGTGCGGCCTTCTGTTCCCGGGCGACCGCGGCCATTCGTTCCCACACTTCGGGCTCTGCATCGCCGAGCACGACGTCCGCGCCGGGAAAGACGTCTCCGTGCACGGTGAGCAGCTCGGCGGTCACGAGGATCAGGTAGGCCGTCGGCGCGACGCGGCCGCCGGCCAACCGGGCGTAGGCGGCCAGTTGAAGGGCGCGGCCTTGTTCCAGGCTCTCTCTGCGAAAGTTCTCGCTGCCCCACTTGAGGTCGATCACCGCGAGCGCCTCCGGATCCTCACCCCGCTGGAGCACGAGATCCGCGCGTCCTTCGACCCGCCCGACTTCGGTCTGGCCCGACAGCTTCTGCTCGAAGCCGACCGGGCGCAGGGCGCCCCGAGCCATAACGTCAGCAAGCTTGGCGGCCGAGCGGATCACCGCGTCGCGCGCACCCTCGCGCTCGACGTCGCGGCCCGGGCCGAGCAGGAGCGCAGCCTCCTCCGCCACCACGCGGTCAAAGCAGCCCCCGGGGTCGGCGCCCAGGCCTTCGGCGAGCCATCTCTCGAGCGCCGCGTGAGCGATCGTGCCCAGGGCGACGCTTCCATCGGCCAGGGCGTAGAGGTCTTCGTCGGCGACGCCGGCGCCGTAACGCAGCGCGTAGCCAAAGGGACAGGAGACCAGCTTTTCGAGGGAGCTCGGCGATTCGGTCTCGCGGGGTTCCATGCCCGCGGGCAGCTGCCACACGGCGCGGCCGCCGGCCAGGCAGGCGGGCCGGTCGGGCCTCGCGGTGGTAAGTGCGGCGCCGCCCGGAGCGGCGCCGCGGCCGATCAGCTCGAGGCCGTCAAAGGCAAGCGCCGCCTCGCGGCCCCGCTCTTCAAAGGCGCGCAGCAGCTTGTGCCAGACCGGATGCGTGCCGGAGTGCCGGTCCCCCGTCGCCTCGGCATGGACAAAGGTGAAGGCTTCACGCGTCATGCCCACCGCCCTCCCGGCGGCCGCCATCTCGCGCGCGACGGCGCGGTCGGGGTCGGGGAGGAGCACGCCTGCGCCCGCCAGCGCCCCCCGCTCCGCGGGCGACCAGAAGGACCGCCGCGGCGTCGCGAGCGCATCGCCGTCCGCGCCGTACCACACAACGGCAGCCGGCGCGCTCAGCAGCGCGCCCGGCGACGCGACGGCCACGGGCGCGCCGGCTTCGCGCACGGTGCGGCTCTCCACGGGCGCCGCCTGCGCCAGGTCTGCCAGCAGCCGTGCCAGCTCCTGCCGCCCGAACGCCGGCGCGCGCATGGGCGCCGCCCGCCCCGCAAGCCGCGCTTCGCGGGCGACCTGCTGGAACAGCGCGACGCGCTCCGGGCTCTGCTCCCCGGCGTGCGCCCTGCGCATAGCCCACGCCGCGACGCGCGCGCAGGCGTGATCTATGCGGTCGACCGGGAGCTGTGCGTCGGCGTCGACCGTTTCGATGTCGAGAGCGCCGCGCCAGGCCCGCGGCCCGGGCGTCTCGCGCAGGGCCTGGAGCACCTGCTGCCTGACGTCGCGCGGCTGCGGCGAGTCCTGCAGCAGGACGAGCTGCTGCACGAGGTAGGGGTCCGCCGGACGCCACTGCAGAAGCAGCGTCAGCGCCAGCACCTGCCGCGCGTCGACGCCCCGGGACGCGCTGCTGCCGCCGCACAGGGCGAATCCGGCGCGGGCGAGGGCCTCGTCGAGATTCCCGTCGCCCCTGCTGTCGATCACCGCGACTTCGTCGGCGCCGAAGCGCTCGACCTGCTGCGCCAGCAGGGCCGCCGCCAGGTCCGCGGCCTCGGCGCCGCTCGCGCCCCGAACGAGAGCGAGGCTGCCGTCGCCCGCTGCCCGCGGCCGCTCCCCCGCCTCGCCCGCGAGCGCGCGTTGCGCGACACCGAGGTCGCCGGCCGCTCGCGCGCGCTCCCATGGCCATGCGTCCAGCTGCGCGCCCCTGGCTGCCACGGCATCGATGACCTCGGCAAAGAGCGGCTGCCACTCTTCGCGCGGGTCGCAGAGCGTGAGGCGCTCGATGGCCAGCGGAATGCGGTCGAGGCGCAGCTCAGCGAGGATCGCGCGCAGGCGCTCCGGGAGACCGGACGGGAGCGCGGTCGCGGCCGCCTCTGCCGCGGCCAGGTCCGCAAGCCGGCCGCCGGCGTCCCGCGAGAGCGGCCAGGCGCCACGTCGACGGCGCACAGAGCAGAAGGGCGTCACGCTCGGCGAGCAGAGCCTGAGCGGTGCCGAAGGGGTCGAGCGCGAACGACGCGGAATAGAAGCGGCCGCCGTTGTCGGCGGCAGCGAGCGCGCGCTCCCAGCCGAACACGCGCAGCACCGGCTCCTCGGGCGCCGGCGGCAGGCCGAGCCGCTCCTCCAGCAGCCCGACAAAGCCGGCCGGGCCGGCCGCGAGCACGTCCATGTCGGCGCCGTCCGGCGGCAGCCGACGGTAGATCGCACCGTCGAGGTCGAGCCCAAGGGTGACGTGCATGCGGTTCCCCGGCGTAAGCCTTCTTCCAGAGTATCAGAGATCAGGAAAGCAGCAAGCGTGCCAGCCTGCGCTGCGCTTTGCCTGCGGTGGCAAGTCACGGCCGAGCAGGGGATTGGCGGCACAACACACCGACGCATCCGCAGCGTGCGCGCGCCGCGTAACCAGGGTCGCGGCCGGCCGCCACCGGGTTCCGACGCACCCCGCGTGAAGGCGCAAAGCCGCCTCGCGCCGTTAGTCCTGATAAAAGGCGCTCGTCGCCGACGCCAGCGCCTGCGAGGCACTTGCTTGAAGGTTCGGGACCTCATTAGACTGATCGAGACGCGGGGGTGGTACCTCGCCAGAACGCGGGGCGATCACCGCCAGTACAGACATCCGATCGAACGGGGGGTGGTGACGGTGTCCGGCCATCTCGGCGACGAGGTCATGAAGAAGACGCTCGCCAGCGTGCTGCGGCAAGCTGGCTTGAAGGGGCGATGACGTGAGGAAGTACCTCATCATTATCGAGAGAGGCGAAACGGGCTACTCGGCATATTCGCCCGATCTCCCCGGCTGCATCGCCACGGGGAGGACCCTCAGGGAGACGCGCTCGCGCATGCGCGGTGCCATGGAGATGCACGTCGAAGGACTGCGAGCCGAAGGGCTCCCGGTGCCCGAAGCGCAGTCCACTTCGGCGTACGTGCAGGTCGACTAAGCATCGGGGCATCAGCCGAGCGCAGCTCGGCTGTGCTGGAAACGTTTGTGGATCCGGACGCCCAGAGGGGGAGGAGCGTATGCCTGCAGTCGCCGATCTCGAGGAGCTCAAGGAAGTTGATGCTCGCGTCAAAGAGTTCCAGAGCAGCTACCCCGATGCCTATCGGGCCCTGGCGGAACTGATGAAGAAGTACCGCAAGGTCGGATACCGGAACTTCGCGAAGCTGCTGCTGAACGAATCGACCCCGGAAAAGCTCAAGGGCGGCTAGGGTTCTATCTCCGCGACGGACGCGGCGATCCGGGTGGGCGAGTACGGGTAACGATCCACGTCGCCCGGCCCCGTGACCCCGCTCAGCACCAGGATCGTCTCGAGCCCGCTTTCCACGCCCGCCACGATGTCGGTGTCCATGCGGTCGCCGATCATCACGGTGTTCTCCGAGTGCACGCCGAGGTACTTGAGCGCGGTCCGCATCATCAGCGGGTTGGGTTTGCCAATGAAGAAGGGGCTCACGCCGGTCGCCTTCTCTATGAGCGCCGCCATGGCGCCGCAGGCGGGCACGATCCCGCCGTCCCCGGGGCCGGCCGGATCGGGGTTGGTCGCGATAAAGCGAGCCCCGCGCCCGATGAGCCTGATCGCCGTGGTGACCTGCTGGATGCTGTATGACTGCGTCTCGCCGAGCACGACGTACCAGGGGTCCTTGTCGGTGATGATCATGCCCGCGTCGTGCAGCGGACCGGTGAGACCGCTCTCGCCGATGACGAAGACCTTCCCGTTGCTCTTCTGCGACTGGAGGAAGCTCGCCGTGGCCATGGCCGACGTGAATATGCGGCGGGGCTCGACCTCCAGCCCGAGGCCGCTCAGGCGGTACGAGAGATCCTTCTGCGTGTACTGGGGGTTGTTCGTGAGAACGAGGAACTCGCACGAGCGCTCGACCAGGCGCGCGACAAAGCCGTCCGCGCCGGGGACGAGCGAGGTCCCTCGCACCAGCACGCCGTCCATGTCGATCAGGTAGTTCTTCTTCGTCGGGGGCATGACGCGACTATCATAGCGATCGACGCGCGTGCGGGCAAACAGGCTGCGTGCGCCGCGCCACAGGCGACCGAGCACCCGGCCGCTTCGCCGAGCATCTACACGCTGGCGCGCCACTCCGTGAGGAGCCGCTGGAAGCGGGCGGTGTGCAGCGGGTCGTAGGCGAAGCGGAAGAGGTGGCCGGGGCAGCGGCAGTCGGAGGCACCGAAGCGCGGCACGGAGCCGTCGGAGATCGCGCGCACGGCAGCAGCCAGCTCGCATTCGCCGCGGCGGGTGCCGCGGATCGCGAGGGCTTTCACATCGGCCGCGGACGCGCGCAGCGCGTCGATGTGCCAGTGGCGCCTCTTTTCGAGCCGCAGGTGCCTGGCGAGGCGCGCCTGAGGGCCCGGCGCGCCGAGCCGACGTAGGCGTACCAGCCCGCCGGGTAGTCGAGCCGGCCGAGGGCGCCCGCCTCGAGGCGCGCGCCCCTCGCCAGGCGCAGCAGCAGGATGTAGAGCCCCCCGTCGGCAGCGCCGGCCTCGAAGGATTCCCACGGGATCGCGAGGCGACGCGGCCGCCCGGCGAATCGCAGGCGGCCGTCGTCGCCCAGAGTCGGCTCCAGGGCGTAAGCGAAGAAGTCTACCTTGTCGCGCACCTCGCCGAATGCGCGCGCAAAGTCCAGGTCGGTGTGGAAGTCAGGCAGAAAGCGATTGGCGTCCCCCTGGACGAGAAACAACACGCCGGCGCGCACCCCGTCGCCGGCCCGCGCAAGCGCCTCCAGATGGCGCCGCGCCCGCACGCTCTGCGCGTCCGGAAAGAGCGCGAGGCCGTGCTCGACCAGCGTCGCGGATTTCACCTCCAGGAGATAGGGCCGGCCGACGCGCGACAGCAGCAGGTCGATGCGCGACTCGCCTGCCTGCGCCTCTCTCCTGTCGACGGTCGCGTCTGCGAGCTCCGGGATCAGACGCTCCCGCAGCAGCTTCTCGGCGACACGAGCGACCTGGCCGGCATTCAGGAAAACGACGCGCGGCCGGTCGCCGGGCCAGCGCTCCGTCCAGCGCAGCCCCACGGCCTCCCACCTGATGCGGCCCCGTGGCCGCGGCGCGAGCAGGAGCTCGGCGCCGGGCAGCAGCATCTCCCACATCCGGCCGGGGTTCGCCATGTAGGCGCTCACGCGCCGTCGTCGTCCGCGAGCGTCCTCGAGCAGGCACGACGCCACGAACCGGTTGAGGCGCGAGACGAAAGCAGCCGGCCGCAACGGCTCCGTTTCCATCAACGGTGCTGCGGCCTTCTTCAATTGACTACCAGATCCGCAGTGAGTCGCGGAACAGCTGCCTGATATCCGCGGGCGTAAAGGGCCGCGGGCTGAGCTTGGTGACGCGGTGCTGGGGCAGCGTGCCCTCCACGAGCCTGTCGAGGTCCGCCTCGGTGTAGCCGACGGCGGCGAGACCGTTGGGCATGCGCGCCTTCTTCATCAGCTCGATCACGGCGCGGGCCAGGATGTCGCCGGCGTCCTCGAGACGTGAGTCCCGCGTGTCGACTCCCATGAGGCGCGCGGCCTCGAGGTGCCGCTCCGGCCGGGCCGGGCCGGTGAACCGAAGGGCGGCCGGTGCGTTCAGCACCACGGACATGCCGTGAGGGATGAGCGGGTGCCCCGGCGGGTAGCCCGGTGCGACGTAGTCGCGCACCAGCCCGGAAACGGCGTAGGACATGCCGTGGGGAAGGTGCAGCCCCGCGTTCCCGAATCCCACGCCTGCAAACGTAGAGGCCAGCATCATCCGGCTGCGCGCCTCGACGTCCGAGGGCTCTTCGATGGCGCGGATGAGCTTGCCGCTGACGATCTCGATCGCCCGTCTGGCCCACACGTCGCTGACCGGGTTTGAGCCCTGGTAGGCAGGGCGCAGGCTCGGGTCGGGCGGCGCTTCCCTGCGGTCGAACGGGAGGTTCGTGTACGACTCGATCGCGTGAACCAGCACGTCGAAGCCCGTGCTCGCCGCCACCACCCACGGCATGGTGCGCGTATTGTCCGGGTCGATGATGCCGAGCGCCGGGCGGAGAAAGCGGTGCGCGATGCCGGTCTTGGCCTTCATCTCTTCGAAGTCGAATATGGCCACGCCGGTGGTCTCGCTTCCCGTGCCCGCGGTCGTGGGCACGCCGATGAGCGGCTTGAGCGGCCCTGGCACGGGAGTCCCCTTGCCGATCGGGGCGTTCACGTACGTGAGGAAATCGGCTGGCCATGTCGCATAGAGGTTGGCCGCCTTGGCCGTGTCGAGGCTCGAGCCGCCGCCGACCCCCACGAACCCGTCGAACCGGCCGTCGCGCGCGAACGCGATCGCCTCCTTGAACGACGAGTCCGTAGGCTCTACGCGCACGTGGTCGTAGAGCACGGCGTCGATGCCGTGCTTCTTGAGGGCCTCGATGACAATCGCGACCGGCTCGAACGCCGCGAGGCGCGGATCGGTGACCACCATGACTCGCGAGGCGCCGAGCTCCTTCATGTCGTAGCCGATCTCGCGCGTCGCGCCGAACCCGTACTTGATCGCCGAGGAGCTCATCGTGAGGATCGTCTCGTAGGCCACATGCGCCTCCCTGATTCGAGGACTCGCGGGCGACGCGCACGCGCGAAGACGCCTCACGCGCCGCCACAGAGCACAGTATATAGTAATAGAAGAAGGTCGCCCGCCGCCCGTCGGGGCCGCCGCGCCTACGAGATGGTTTTGCCCGCCTGCCGCAGGAACGCTCCCATGTCCCAGCAGCTCCGGTTCTCCACGATCTTGCCGTCAACGACGCGGAAGAGGTCGAAGCCCTTGTAGGTGATCGGCTTCCCTGTTGCCGCGACCCCGTTCCACTCGCCCCGGTGCGTGCCTTTGAAGCCCCAGTGCATCACGACCATGTCCCCTTCGGCGACCAGGCCCATTACCGTGAAATGCATGTCGGGAAACGCGGAGCGATATCTCTGATAGGACTCCCTGACGACCTCCCGCCCTCGCCTGTCCCCGCGCAACGACGAATGCTGCACGAAGTCGGCTGAGACGATTTCGTCGACCGTAGACATCCTGCCCTCGTTCCAGATCTCCCCCCAGCGCTGAACGACGGCCCTGGAGGCTGCCGACTCGGCAGGCGCCTTGCCCACTTGCTGCAGGAACGCCCCCATGTCCCAGTGCGTCCAGGACTCTGCGATCCTGCCTCCGGCAACGCGGAATCTGTCCATGCCCGTGAAGGTGATCAGCTTCCCGGTTGCCGCGATACCGATCCACTCGCCCTTGTGGGTGCCGTTGAAGGCCCAACACTGCATGACCTTGTCGCCCTCGACCACGCGATCGATCACCGTGAAGTGCATGTCAGGGAAGGCCGAGTGAAACCCCTGGTAGGAGTCCTTTACGGCGTCCGGCCCTCGCATGTCCCCCCGCAACGACGAATGGTCCACGTAGTCGGCAGCGACGGTCTCGTCAACCGCAGCGAGGTTCCCTTCGTTCCAGATCTGTACCCAGCGCTCCATCACGGCCGTGATCGCTTTCGACATGACTCTCCTCCTGTGTTCTGGCGAGCTCGGACCGGCGCCCGCGACATCACTCGAGCCAAGTCTACGAGGCAGCCTGTCCACCGCAAGGGGGACGGCCAAGTCGTGTCCCGCGCCGTCAAAGAAATGGCCTCCG
Source organism: uncultured Spirochaetota bacterium (assembly GCA_963734495.1). Taxonomy (GTDB): domain Bacteria; phylum Spirochaetota; class Spirochaetia; order SZUA-6; family CAVTHK01; genus CAVTHK01. Next base: position 480,963 of record CAVTHK010000011.1, on the reverse strand, counting down.
CCGTCAGGTCGCCGTCAACACGGAAGAACGCTGAGGATGACGCCCCGCCGGTTCGAGACGCCCGCCCGTGTTGACAACCGCGCCGACCATGCTACTATCCGAAAAGCGCCGTTGCGCGACGCAGCGAGGTCCGCGAGTCCACTCCCCGGAGTTGACGAAGCATGGGTCGAGCGCCTGTCCGTGCCGCCGCAGGCCTTCTGCCCGCGCGAAGGCCTCTGAGCGCGCTGCTCTGGAAGCAGCGCTACCTGTTTCTGCTCCTCGCGCCGGGCCTCGCGTATTTCGTCATCTATCGCTACATCCCCATCTGGGGCATCCTGATGGCGTTCCAGGACTTCATCCCCAACCTCGGGTTCTTCCGAAGCCCGTGGGTGGGGCTCAAGCATTTCAACCGGTTCTTCGGCGAGCCTGAGTTCATCCGGCTTCTCGTCAACACGCTGATCATCGCGCTCTACAACCTGGTCTTCTACTTCCCGATCACGATCGTCATCGCCCTGCTCCTGAACGAGATCCGCGGTGAACGCTACAAGCGCTTCGTCCAGACGACCACTTACCTGCCGCACTTCCTCTCCTGGGTCGTGATAGCCGGCATCACGTACACGCTTCTGTCCACGACAGACGGGGTAGTCAACCACGTGCTCGAGGCAATCGGCGTCAAGCGCATCAATTTCCTGCTCAGCGCGGCGTGGTTCCGGCCGCTCATCGTGTCGCAGTTCATCTGGCGCGACGCCGGGTGGGGAACCATCGTATTCCTCGCCGCTCTGGCCGGGGTCGACGTACAGCTGTACGAAGCCGCCATCGTCGAGGGAGCCAACCGCTGGCAGCAGCTCTGGTACATTACCCTCCCGTCGATCCGCAGCACCATCATCATCATCCTGATCCTGAGGCTGGGCCATTTCCTCGATGTCGGCTTCGAGCAGATCCTCCTCATGTCCAACGCCATGAACCGCGAAGTGGCGGAGGTGTTCGACACGTACGTCTACGAAGTCGGCATCAGGCAGGCGCAGTTCAGTTACAGCACCGCTGTCGGCCTGTTCAAGGCCGTCATCGGGCTCGCGCTGGTCTACATGTCCAACGCGCTCGCCAAGAGGGTCGGCGAAGAAGGGGTGTTCTAGAGAGGGCGCACCCTGTGCCGGGCGTGCGCGCCTGGCGTCGCGACCGGCCGGTGCGGCCGATCAGACCCGGGCGCGGAAGCCCGACAGGCCGCCGTAGCTGTCCGGAGAAGCGGAGGGAGGCTTGATGGTCCGGGACAGGTCGCTCGCGGGCGTCGCCGAGGACGCGCTGATCCATGTGGTTCTGTTCGGGTACGCGATGCTCACGCTGCTCCCGATTCTGTACGTCCTCGCCATGTCTTTCTCGCGATCCAATGACCTGATGCAGCTCAAGTTCGGAATGGCGGCCTACCGCTACATCTTCTCGGCCGTGACTCTTCCGCGAAGCTTGATGGTTTCGGTCTACGTGACGATCGTGGGCACCGCCGTCAGCCTGCTGCTCACGTCGTTCATGGCCTACGCGCTCGCGTGCAGGGACCTCGTCGGGCGGAATGCCTTCATGTTCATGGTGGTCTTCACGATGATGTTCGGCGGCGGCATCATACCGACCTACTTCGTCGTGAGGGGCACCGGCCTCATGAACACGCTGTGGTCCCTGATCATCCCCACTGCCATCAACTCCTTCAACCTCATCGTCCTGAGGAACTTCTTCATGGCCATCCCCGACGAGCTCAAGGAGTCGGCGGTCATCGACGGGTGCCACGAGCTCATCATCCTGTTCCGGATCATCCTGCCGCTCTCGATGCCGGCGATGGCTGCCTTCGGGCTCTTCTATGCAGTCGCGAGGTGGAACACCTGGTTCGCGGCGATCATCTACATCCAGGAACCCGACAAGTGGCCGATCCAGGTGCTCCTGAGGCAGGTCATCTTCGTCACCACGGGAATCGGCGACTCGACACTGTCGTCGGACGTGAACATGACGTTCACCTCCGACGCGATCCGTTCGGCCGTGATCGTGGTGTCCACGGTCCCGATTCTCCTGGTATACCCCTTCCTTCAACGCCACTTTACCAAGGGGATCCTGCTGGGCTCGATCAAGGGGTGATCAACACATGCGCCGGCGGCGCAGGAGCCGCCGCCAAGGAGGTGGGAGAGAATCGCCTGGACCATGACCGCGGATCACAATCACGCGAGAAGGAGATACGATCATCATGAGCAATCGAGTGTTCGCTGCGATGCTGGCCCTGGGCCTCGTTCTGGGGCTGGCGGTCTTTGCCGAGGGCGGCAAGGAGGAGTCCAGGTCGGCGGGATCACAGCCGTTCCCGATCAAGATCTTCCTGTGGCACGACGGCGTCGAGTTCCCTCAGCCGGGCAACGACATCCAGAAGATCCTGGAAAAGGAGACCAACACAAAGCTGGACATCAAGGGCTTCACGGGCACGGCCTATGCCGAGGCGTTCCCGACCCTCCTCGCTTCGGGGGATCTCCCGGATGTCCTTTCAGTCGGCGTCCCCGACGTGCTCAAGGCGCCGGTTCTGAACGCGGCGCGGGGCGGCATGTTCTGGGACATCGGGCCGTCGATCCCGAGCTACCCGAACCTGGCCAGGGTCAACCCCATCATCTACAACAACATCAAGATCGAAGGCAAGATCTACGGGCTGCCCAAGATCCGCGCCCTGGTGCGCCGCACGTTCATCTACCGCAAGGACTGGTTCGACAAGCTCGGGCTCAAGGAGCCGAAGAACCTCGATGAGTTCTACACCGTCGCGAGGACGCTCACCAACGCCAACCTGAGCGGGACCGGCAAGAAGGACGTCTACGGCCTCGTCATGGAGAAGAGCGTCATCAACCACTTCACCTTTATCGCCGGGGCGCCCAACACCTGGGAGGTCAGGGACGGCAAGTTCGTGCGCGACGCGACCACGCCCGAGTATCTGGACGGCCTCAAGTTCATCAAGCGTCTCTACGACGAGGGGATCATCCACCCTGACTTCGCGATCCTGGACCGCAACAAGCACATCTACGGCATGTACAACGAAGGCAAGGCCGCCATGATCCGCGACAGCTCGCAGCAGGTGCCCGTGAGCGCCACCTCGGTCAAGAAGAACTTTCCCAACGCCGAAACCTGGGCCTTCAGCCTCGTAGCCGGGCCGGACGGAAAGATCCGCACGATCGCGGAGAGCGGCCACAACGGGGTCATGCTCCTCACCAAGACGCGCTACAAGAAGGAGGACGAGATGAAAAAGATGCTCGCCTTCTTCGACACCCTCGGCGGCAAGACGATCTCCAACCTCTTTACCTACGGCCTCGAAGGCGTGCACTACAAGGTGGAGAACGGCGTGGCCGTCCCCATCCCGGAAAAGCTCGCCGACTTCGACACTACTATACGGTTCCCCTATCGCTACACGCTCGCGCCGGTGTGGCCCGACGACAACGCCATGCCCGGAAAGCTGTCGCCCGTACACGAGCTGGCCGCCCGGCTCGACACCGAGACGCTCAAGTACGCGGTCCCCAACCAGTCGCTGGGCCTGCTGTCCGCGACCCTCGTCGAAAAGGCCAACATCGAGCAGATCATCGCCGATGCCGGCATCAAGTTCATCATGGGGAAGATCGACGAGAACGGCTTCAAAGCGGAGGTCAAGCGCTGGCGCGACAGCGGCGGCGACAAGATCGCCGTGGAGTTTGCCGAAGCCTACGCCAAGGGCGCGAAGTAAGAGAGCGGCCGCAATCCCGGACACGAGGGCTCGACCGCCCTCGTGTCCTTTTTCGCAGAGGTTTTCATGCAACCAGCAACCGGACTCTACGCACGCTGCGCGAAGCCGCAGACAACCTACGACGTCATCGTCGCCGGCGGCGGGCCGGCGGGCATCGGCGCCGCGCTCGCTGCGGCGATGAACGGCGCAAAGACGCTGATACTGGAAGCTCGGAGCCAGTTCGGCGGCACTGCAACGGCGGCGCTGTGGATGGAGATCAACTTCCTTTTCAAGGACAACAGCGAGACCGACCGGGGCGGTGTGCACCGCGTGCTCGTCGACGCGCTGCGCCTCTGGGGGCCCGACGCATCCAGGCCGGGCCGGCGCGAGCCGAACGTCCCCGGCAGCGGAGGCAACCTGAACGTCCACCCGGAGTACCTCAAGAAGGTCCTGTTCGACCTCTTCGAGCGGCACGCGGTCGATTACCAGCTCTACAGCCCCGTGATCGACGTCGTGAAAGAGAAGACCCGGGTGACGGGCGTCGTCGTGGGGGCAAAGGAAGGGCCCGTCACGTACCGCGGCAAAGTCATCATCGATGCCACGGGCGACGGCGACGTGGCGGCGCTCGCCGGCTGCAAGATGGCAACCGACGGCGACGAGACGACGGGGTGGCGCCCGCCGATGACCGTGGGGTGGGCGGTCTGCAACGTCGACACCGAGCGGTTCTACGCATGGCTCGCCGGAGATCTCGAGCTCGACCGCCATCAGTTCCACGGGTTCAACGAGCTGCTGCGCGAGTACCGCGAAAAGGGGTACACGCTGCCGGACTGGATCGGCTTCAACAAGACCACGATTCCGGGCGTCGTTTCCGTCAACAGCGGCACATCGCTCGATCTGGCCCTGGATGCGTCCCACAGCGCGACGCTCACGCTCGTGGAGAAGATGGCGATCGACCAGGCGCTCGGGTTCATCGCGTTCGCGCGCGAAAAGCGGATACCCGGCATGGAGGATGTCCACCTCATGAGGACCGGCGGGTTCGCGATGGCGCGCGACACGCGCAGGCTCGTCGGCGAGTACCTCTTCAGCGACAAGGACGTCATGCAGGGAAGCCTGTTCAAGGACGCGATCGCGAGCAAGTACGGCGGAAGCGACCCGGTCGGAAAGCAGCGGCCCTACATCGCCATCAAGCAGGGCGCCCAGTTCCCCTACCGCTCGCTGCTGCCCCGGGACGTCGACGGCCTGCTCGTGGCGGGGCGCTGCAGCTCGGCGACGATGCTCGGGCACTACGGCGGCAAGAGCATGGGCAACATGATCTCGATCGGGCAGGGCGCCGGCGTCGCAGCCGCGTTGTCGGCGGCGACGGGGGTCAAGCTGCGCGACATCGATGTCGACAAGGTGCGGGCCACACTGTCTGAGATGGGGGTCAGCTTGTAGTCCAACACGGCGCGCGCGGTCCCCGCGACACGCGTCCGCGCCAGCCCTCTATGCCTTCCAGGTATCCTTGACCGCGCGGCCGACCGCCTCGAGGTTCTCAAGGCGCATCTCGTCGTACTCGCGCGAGATCACCAGGCCGCGGGCTCCCGCCTCGAAGGCCCGCACCGTCGCCTGATAGACCGTCTCGGGCGCGCTCGGGAAATGCTCCTCCATCCACGGGATGTCGAAGCCGACTCCCGCATACACGGCTGCGCGGCCGGCCACGGCGTCGACGCACCGCTTTGTTTCGCGGTAGACATACTCGGGTGAGAGCCCCCTCGTCTCAAGCTCCGAGAGCCCGGGCTCGCGCCCGGCGTCGTAGCCCATCGCCGCGTAGAGAGAGCCCAGGATCTGCTCCTCGGACAGCTCGCGGCCGAAGCGCGCGTGGACGTCGCGGACATGGCGCCTGATGCGCGGGCCCGCGACGTCGTGGTAGACCACGGGCTTGATCCAGTCCGAATAGTCGGCGATCTCGGCGTAATCCATCTCCGCGCGGTAGAACGGGTCCCACGACACGTGGTGGTAGATGTGCCAGCCCACCTGGGCTTGCGGCCTGATCTGCTTGATCGCGCCGTACTGCAGTCGGGCCACCGCCTCGCGGGACTCGTGGAACATGGTCTCCCACGCCAGGATCTCGGGGTACTTGAGAAGAAGGCGCAGCAGCACGATGAGAATCCCATCAGTCGGCGCGGCGCCGCCGGCTGCAAGCCCGCTTGCCATCTCGTAGAGCTCGCGCAGCCCGCGGCGCGCGCGCTCGGCGTCGATGCCCCTGGCCCGCGCCTCGGCGAGGCAGTGCTCGCAGAAGCAGGTCGGCGCCACGCCGCCACGGTGTGCGCCGAACAGAACGTTCGAGAGCGGGCCGCTGCGCTCCGAGCCCCACTTGTATCCGTCGAGGGGATAGCTCTTGAACAGGTCCTCGACCGTGGCGAGCCACCAGGCCTTGTAGCCGGGATTGTTGAAGCAGGGCAGCTGCGTGATGCGGCCGTAGATGTCGACCGTGAGCAACTGCTGCCAGTTGGGCACGAGCTGCACGAGGTCTCTGCCGAAGCCCTCGAGGATACGGGCGTAGAGCCCGATGCCGCGCTTGCGGCAGGGCTCGGCGAGCTCCGCAAAGATGTCGCGGCCGGCGAGCTCGCCGTGCTCGGCCATCGCGTCGTAGCGCACGGGCGTGCCCGCGTAGTACTGCTCGTGCGGCGTGAACCACAGGCGCGTCATCTCGCGCGGCGCCGGGTCCTTCGGCTCCACGCCGTGGTCGTGGGCGAGGGCGCTCAGCTTGCGACCGCGCGCGAAACCGCCGTGATAGGTCTGGGCGTAGACAAAGACGGCGTTGACGCCCGCTGTCCTCTCAAGGGTGTCGAGGCAGTGCTCGGCGCCTTCGTCGTAGACGCTGTGCGATCCGAGCTGCACTCCCAGGAACGGCTTGTCCATCCTTCCTCCTACCCGGCACGCACCGCGAAGGCGTGCCCCCCGCGACGCAGGCTACCTCGGACGCGACCAACGCGTACAGCCGCGGCGGGCGCCGGCTATTGACAGCCCGCGCCTCGCTTCTCGATCATGTGCTGCCGATGAAAACAGACCCGGCGCACCTCGAGAGTCCCGGATCCGCGTGGGGAGACTATCGCCCGCACCTGCTGCTGTTCTTTTTCATGTTCCTCTCCAACGCCCTGTTCGGCCCGTTCCTCGCCCGCTACCTGGACTCCGCAGGCTTCAGCAAGACCGGCATCGGCTTCGTCCTCGGGTGGACGCCGGTAGTGGCGCTGCTGGTTCAGCCCGTCTGGGGGGTGCTGGGCGACCGGGTCCGCGTCAAGAACTATCTGCTCGCCGTTCTGCTCGCGGCGAACACTGTCGTCATCGCCCTGCTCCCACTTCGCCGCGGCGCCGCCTGGGTCGCGCTCTTCCTGGTTCTCATCAAGGTGTTTCAGGGGCCTGTGGGCAACATGGCGAACACCATCGCCCTGGAGGACTTGAAGAGCCGCGGCCGCGAGTTCGGACCCGTGCGGATGGCGGGGACGATCGGGTACACCGCCTACTACATCGCGCTGGGGCCGGTCCTGGCGAGGTGGGGGTTCACCGCGGCTTTCCTGCTCAGCGCCGTGACTCTGCTGGCCGGGCTGGCGGCCGCCTTCTTTCTTCCCACGGTGACCGGTCACCGCTCGAAGACGGCGCGGGTCTCGTACAAGGCCCTGTACGGCAACCCGGAGCTCATCCTGCTCGTGGTGTTCGCCTGCCTGCTCATGATGGCGATGTACCACTACTACAACAGCTTCACCATCTACCTGCGGGACCTGACGGGAAACGACAGCGCCGGGGCGCTGGCCGTGGCGATATCGACGGTCGGCGAGATCCCCTTTCTGGCGCTGAGCGGCAGAATCGTCCGGCGGTTCGGCATCCGGCGCACCGTCACCGCCGCCGGCATCATGATGGGACTGCGGTTCCTGATATGGGGATTCGTGACGAACCCCGTCGTGCTCCTCGCCAGCCAGGTCCTGCATGCCACCAACTTCGTCGTGCTCGACTATTGCCTCGCCGTCTACATCAACGACCGGATGCCCGCGGAGCTCAGGGCGACCGGCCAGGCGTTCAAGTCCGTCGTCGGGTTCACGCTGCCGATCGCGGTCGGCTCGCCCATCGTCGGCGTCCTCAGCGACCTGCTCGGCATCCAGGCCGTCTTCCGCATCGGCGCCGCGTGGATTCTCGTCGTGACGGCGGTCTTTGCCGCGCTGTTCGCCGCGATGAACCGGCGGGAGCAGTCCTCGGCGATGCGCACAGCCTGATGCCGGCGGACACGCCCGTCCTGGCGGGTCCACGCGCCCGCCAGGGGCATGCGGAAAGGCGCACAGGGGCATCCCCCCGCTGGCGCTTGACGCAGGTGAACCCGAGAGCAAGTCTGTACCGCATGGGACAAGGCGAACTGGAGGCGGTCGTCGACCTGCACCGGCGATTCTGGCGGATGCAGCAGGGGGAACAACCGATCGTTCGCGTGCGGCCGCACCGACCCCTTGGATTCGGCGGCAACTCCGGACGAACCCTGCCCTCGCTCGCGGAGGGTGACGCCATCGACCCCGAACGCCTGACCTTCGACGCCGTGCTCGCAGACGAGCCGACATCCCTCCTGGACGGCCTCTTCTTCAACGGCTTCCAGCTCCCTGGCGTCTGCTGGACCGAGGCGCTCTTCGGCTGTCCCGTCCGCATGGAGAGGGGAGGCGCCTGGGCCGAGCGATTCCTCCACGGGCACGCCGAGACCGTGGAGCGCTGCCGCCGCGGCGAGCCTGCGGGGGACGACCCCTGGCTGAGCAGGTTTGGCCAAGGCACCGCGATCCTGGCCGGGCGGGCGCGCGGCCGGCTTCCCGTGATCCAGCCGCTCATGCGGGGACCGCTGGACATCATGGCCGCGGCGATGGGCCACGAGGCGATGGCCACTGCCTTCTACGACGATGCCGCGCTTGCCCGCGAGCTCCTCGAGGTCTGCACCGACACCTTCCTGGCGCTGGCGCGCCGGCACCTCGCCCTCGCCCCGCCGTTTCTCGAGGGGGACGTGACCTTCGGGCTCTGGGCTCCCGGCCGTGCGATCCGCACCCAGCTCGACAACGCGGTTCTCCTGTCGCCGCGGCTTTACGAGGACTTCTTCCTCCCCTGTGACTCCAGGGTCTTTCACGAGTTCGACTTCGTGGTGATCCACGTCCACTCCGGATGCCTGCACGTCATCGACGCCCTGCTCTCGGCTCCCGAGCTGGACGCGATCCAGGTGAGCATCGACTTTCCGGGAGGTCCCCTGCTCTCGGAGATCCTGCCGGCCCTCAAGCGCATCCAGGGTCGCAAGCCTCTCATCGTGACCGGCCCTGCCACCGACGAGGAGATCGACCTGGTGCGGACGTCGCTCCCCCCGGCCGGCGTGGCCCTCGACCTCGAGCGCGTTATTCCCGGGCAGCGATAGGGCCGGCAGCCGCGTGACGGGCGGCGAGCGAGAGATCTCGACCGCGGTGCCGGGCAACTACTTCAGTATGGGCAGCCTGGCGCCGTCCTTGAGGAAGACCGGGATCCTCTCCATCGGTGCGTCCACTTCGACGGTCGCTCCGCCTTTGTGCGTCTTGTTCGCGTACGGGTCGAGCCAGGCGGCTCCCCGCGGCAGGTACACCTTTCTCTTCCGCTGACCCGCCTCGATGATCGGGGCGACGAGGATGTCCGGCCCGAACATGTACTCGTCCCACACCGGGGACGCCGTCTCGTCCTTCGGAAAGTCGTAGAGCAGCGGACGCATGACGGGGGTGCCGTCGGCCGACGCCTTGCGCATCTGGGCCATGATGTAGGGCACGAGCCTCCCGCGCAGCGCGATGAGGTCCGCAAGGATCCGGGTGTTCTCCTCGCCGTAGCTCCACACCTCGTTGGGCCCGCCGGAGCGGTTGTAGGAGGTCGGGTCGTAGCGATTCACGTCCACGTAAGGCAGCCTGAACCCGTGGAGCCTGAAGATCGGGCAGAACACGCCAAAGGCGAACCAGCGCACCAGCAGCTCTCTGAACGCAGGGTCCTGCGGGTCGCCGTTGAAAAAGCCGCCGATGTCCGTCGTCCACCACGGCACGCCGCTGAAGGAGAAGTTGAGCCCCGCCTTGAGCTGCTTGCGCAGGCTGTCGAAGGTGGAAGCGATGTCGCCCGACCACACGACGATGCTGTGCCTCTGGGACCCGAGCCAGGCGCAGCGCAGGAGGTTGACGACCTCCTGTTCGCCCGCCGCCTTCATGCCGTCGTGAAAGGTCTGGGCATAGTAGAAGGGATAGATGTTCGAGACCTCGGAGCCGTTGCCGAGGTAATAGCGCACGTTGTCGTAGTCGTAGGGCGTGAAGCTCGGCTCGGACTCGTCGAGCCAGAACATCCGGATGCCGTGGTCGTAGTAGTTCTTCTTCACCTTCTCCCACACGAACTTCCGTGCGCCCGGGTGCGTCGCGTCGTAGAACGTGCAGGCGCCGTGGGCGATCTTGAAGAGCGAGGTGCCGCGCTCCGCGCGCACGAGGTAGTTCTTGTCGCGCATGTGCGAGGTAGTTCTCGCTGCGGGTGTCGACGGTCGGCCAGATCGAGACCATGAGGCGCATGCCCATGCTGCTCAGCTCGTCGACCATGGCCTTGGGGTCCGGCCACCGCGTCGGGTCGAACTTCCATTCGCCCTGCGCCGTCCAGTGGAAGTAGTCGCAGACGATCACGGACACGGGGATGCCGCGGCGCTTGTACTCGCGGGCGACGCCCAGCAGCTCCTCCTGCGTCTCGTAGCGCAGCTTGCACTGCCAGAACCCGGCGGCCCACTGCGGCAGCACCGGCGCCCGTCCCGTGATCTCCGTGTACTGGCGCATGATCTCGCCGGGAGTGTCGCCGGCCGTGACGATGTAGTCGATCTGCTTGGCCGCGTCGGCGTGCCAGACCGTGTGGTTGGCCACGAGGTCGAGGCGTCCGACGGCGGGGTTGTTCCAGAGAAAACCGTAGCCGAGGCTGGAAACAAGGAACGGCACCGTGCACTTGGTGTTCTTCTGCTCGAGCGGGATCGACGAGCCCTTGAGGTCGAAGCAGTCGTTGGGGTCCTGCCCCATGCCGTGGAAATGCTCGTCGGCCCTCGCCTTGAAGTAGAGGTCGATCCCGAACGCCTCGCTGGAAAGGGCGCGGTATTCGCGGGCCCGCCTCAGCGGGATCGTGATCTCCCTCTGGTCGATCCAGTACTCCTCGATGAGCGGCCGGCCCGCCTGATCGAAGTAGTTGACCGTCCCGTCGCCGTACACGTCGGCGCGGATCTTGCCGTTGCGGATCACCGCCTTCTCGTCGCTCACCTCGACGACCGCGCTGTCTCTGCCGGGCGGCAGCAGCGTCCAGTCGAGGTCCTCCTTGATGTGGAGGCTCTTCGAGCCGCGGAAGCGCAGGGAGCTCTCGCCGTACGGCTCGAGCCACGTCACTTCGCCCTCGCCCTCCCAGCAGATCCGCTTCCCGTCCACCCATCCGTTTCCCTTGAACGCGGGCCTGTCGAACCTACCCATGTCTTTGACCTCGAAGAGGACTAGAATGAAGGCTGCCCCGCCGGGCGCCCGTCGAAGAGCCGATTATAGATCGGCGCCTGCCCGCGTCAAGAACGCTCCACGCGGGCGCCTCGTTCTGCTACACTCCCCGCATGGGCAAAGCAAGCTACGACAAGCTCGGTCTGCCGCGCGGTGCCGAGCCGGAACCACTCGCGACCGCGGTGACCCTCGCCTTTACCGAGGGGCCGGCCGTGGACGGCGAAGGCAACGTCTACTTTTCCGACATCATGGGCAACCGCATCCTCAGGCTCGACCGCGACGGCAAGTGCACCGTCTTCAGGGAGCCGAGCCGCCGCACCAACGGCCAGACCTTCGACCGCCAGGGCCGCCTCTGGCACTGCGAGGGCGCCGAGTTCGGCCCCGGCGGCGGCAGGCGCGTGACGAGGACGGACCTCGCGACCGGCGCCTTCGAGGTGATCACCGAGCGCTACGAGGGAAAGCGCTACAACGCGCCCAACGACATCTGCGTCGACGGTCGGGGCCGCGTCTACTTTACCGACCCCCTCTACTCCGACCGCTCGACCATGGAGATGAAAGAAGAAGGCGTCTACCGGATCGATCTCGACGGCGCGGTCCGTCGGGTCATCTCCCAGCCGGACATACAGAGACCGAACGGCATCGCGGTGACGCAGGATTCGAAGGCCCTCTATGTGATCGACAGCTGCCCCGTCGTCGGCGGCAACCGCAAGGTCTGGCGCTTCGACCTCGACGCGGACGGCAACCCGGGCCATCAGCGCGCTGGTCTTCGACTTCGCGCCCGGCCGCGGCGGCGACGGCATGCGCCTCGACGTCGAGGGCAACCTCTACGTGGCCGCCGGGATCATGGTGCCCCGCGGCCCGCACGAGACCGCCGAGGTGCCGCCCGGGATCTACGTGATGACGCCCGAGGGAAAATTGCTCGGCCGCATCCCGGTCCACGAGGACACGCTCACCAACCTCGCGTTCGGCGGGGACGACGGCCGCACGCTCTACATCACGGCGGGCAAGAGCCTGTTCACGCGGCGGGTGGCCGTGCCCGGGCAGGTGGCGTTCCCGACGTGGCCGCTGCGCCCGCGTTGACCGCGGGATGCACGTGGGGCTCCTCGGCGACGTGGCCGCCCGCCTCGGCGCGCTCGAGCACGGCCAGGATCGTGGCGGCCAGCGCCCTCGCCGACTCGGCGGTGAGCTCGACGGCGACGCGCGCGCCGGGGCCCAGGGCTTCGTTGACGAAGTCGAGGTTCAGCGCGTGCTCGCTCCCCAGGTGAAAGGGGTGGTCGTAGGACACGTCAGCCTGCCGCACGTCGAACCAGCCCGCGGCGGCCTTTCCGCTGCCGTAGACCGGGACCTGTTGCGCGATCATGGTACACATCACGAGACTCCTTGCACGATTCAAAACGCCTATGCCGGCTACGCCGGCGCGCCCAGGTACTTTTCGAGAAACGCGAAGATCTTGTTCCAGCCGTCGACGGCCTGCTCCTGCCTGTAGGCCGGCCTGTTGTAGTAGAAGAACCCGTGGCCCGCGTTCGGGTACATGTGGAACTCGTAGCTCTTGCCGTGCTTCTTGAGCTCCTGCTCGTGGAGGGCCACCTGCTCGGGGGTAGGGCCCTTGTCCTCCTGCCCGAAGAGGCCGAGCAGCGGACACGAGAGGTCTTTCGTGTACTCGATCGGCGCCACCGGCTGCCTGGGCGTGAGGTCGGCGGCGGTCATCACCACGCGCCCGCCCCAGCAGTCCACGCAGGCATCGAAGCCTTTGACCCGCGACGCGGCCAGCACGGCGTGCCGGCCGCCGGAGCACGTGCCGAAGACGCCGACCTTGCCGCTGCAGTACGGCTGCAGCCGCAGGTACCGCATGCCCGCCTCGACGTCGCCGACGGCGTCGTCGTCAGGCACTCCGCCGGCCGCGCGCACCTGCGCCGCCACGTCTTCCGGCGTGCCGTGCCCCACGCGGCCGTAGAGGTCCGGTGAGATCGACAGGTAGCCGTAGTGGGCGAACCTGCGGGTGGCCTCGCGGTACCACTCGTCCCACCCGGGCGCGTGATGGATCAGCACCATCCCCGGAAATGGCCCCGGCCCCAGGGGCCGGGCGAAGTACGCGTTGACGGCATCGCCGCGCGCCCCGCGGAGGGCCACGGTCTCGGCGAGCATCCCTTCATACATGTCGGTCGTGTACACGCCCCCTCCTGCCCGCTCGAGCGGCACGTGTACACAAGATATTGCCGCCGGCGCCGCCGCGGCCACGGCTCAGCCGGCGCGGTTTGGCCCGAAGCTCTTCTGCGACCAGAGCACCAGCGCGGCTCCTCCGAGCAGCAGCAGGCCGGAGAGCCACTGCGCCAGGCTCATCGTTTCGCCCAGCGTGAAGGTCGAGACCGCGTAGACGCCGAGCGGCGTGATCAGAAGGAAGAGCGCCGAGATGGTGGTACCGATCCTCTTGATGGCCACGAAGTAGAGCACGTGGCCGACGGCGATTCCGAGAAAGCCCGTGACGATGACGCCCGCCCAGCCCGCTGCCGGCATCCGCAGGCCCCGCATGGGGTCGCCGAACAGGAGCGCGAGCCCGACGAGCGCCGCCGTGGTGTAGACGGCCACGACCGCGAACGCGGTGCGGGAGTCGAGCTCCCTGAGGAAATACCGCGCCGACACCGTGTAGGCGCCCCAGCTCAGGGCGCACGCGAGCGTGAGGACGATCCCCGTTGCGGTGCCGCCCGTCGAAAAGCTCCGGTCCAGGACCATCACACCCACCGCGCCGGCCACGCAGAGGGGGACGCCCGCCCGGAAGAACCTGTCGCGGAGGAGGCTGCGCTCGTCCGGAAAGATGACCATGGCGAAGATCATGATCCAGAGGAGCGACGTCTTCGAGAGCAGGCTCATGATGCCCGGCTCGAGGTAGTAGAGGCTGGTCGTGAACAGGACTTGCTGCAGCAGGTTGAGCACCGTCGGCACGAGAGCCTTGAGCCAGATTTTCCGCTCCACGCGCCCCTGCGCGACGCGCACGAGGAGAAAGGGCGCCCACACGACGAAGGCCACGCCGTACCGGAGGGCGTTCTGGACCCAGGTGTCGACGTAGCCCGTGATGGACCGGACGATGAGCGGAACCGCGACAAAGTTGGCCGCGGTCGCCAGCATCGCGAGCGACCCGACGGCGTCGATGCGCGCACGCGACGCGGCGGCGGCCGGCGCTTCACGCATCGGCGCCTCCGCCGCGCGCGGCGGCGGAGAGCAGGCCGCGCCGCGTGGTCGAGCGCTCACCGGTCCACGGGTTCATCGGCTGCATGAAGCCTCGTATCGTTGTCGAATAGCCGTCTTGCACACCTGCGCGACATCTCGCGCCGGCGCGGGCGCGCTCGCACAGTATTGGGGCCGCCCCTCCGGTGTCAATCAACTCTCGTCGGGACGGTCCGCGGCCGGGAAACAGCGCCGCGAGCCGCCTGCGGCGCGCCCGGGCACGCGCCTCCCGCGCCGCGTGCTCGCCCGGGCCGCCGCGCCTGCCTTCAAACTTAGTCCTTGACGGATGGCGGTTCCGGACTTAGGATTTTGATCTGAAGTCTGGACCGGAGGAGTGACTATGGGAAAGAAGGCCTTCGTCCTGGCGCTATCGGTGTGCGCACTGGTGGCGGCCACAGTGTTTTCGGAGGGCAAGCCGGAGAAGGAGACTCCGGCGGCCGCGGCGACGGGAGAGCCGCAGTACGGCGGCACGCTCACCCAGAAGATCTGGTGGAACGGCAACGGAACAAACACCTGGGATACCAGCGACCTCGCCAAGGGAATATCCGCGCACACGTGGACCAGCCCCTACGCGGAGACGCTGCTGATCGGAGACATCGACAAGTACGGTCCGAGGGGGAGCAAGGAGTACGCGTTCACCGCGTGGGAGCTCGTCCCCGAGCAGTACCTCAAGGGCGCCCTGGCCGAGAGCTGGGAGTGGAGCGGACCGCTGACGCTCGTCTACCACATCCGCCACGGCGTCATGTGGACCGGGCGCAAGGGCGTGATGGACGCGAGGGAGCTCACCGCCGATGACGTCGCCTTCAGCATGAACCGCACGTGGAAGCGGTTCAGGGAGCAAGGCAACGTCGAGTTCAACTACGTCAAGTCTGTCGAGGCCAAAGACAAGTATACGCTGGTCATCGAGCTCAACAGCTTCTATGCGGACTGGGCGTTCCATCTCGGCTACCGCGGCATCGTCGAAGCCATCTACCCGCCCGAGGTCGCCAAGGCGGGTCCGGCGGACTGGAGAAACGCCGTTGGCACGGGGCCGTTCATCCTGACGAACTATGTCGACGGGTCCCAGGCGGTCTACGACAGGAACCCCAACTACTGGGGCACCGCGGTCATCAACGGCAAGGAGTACAAGCTGCCGTTCGTGGACAAGCTGGTCATTCCGATCATCCCCGACATGTCGACCAACATCGCGGCCCTTCGCACGGGCAAGATCGACTGGGTGATCAACGTCCCGCTCGAGTACGCGGACACGCTCAAGAAGACCTCGCCGGACCTCAAGCTGTCCAAGTACCTGGCCGGACAGACCGACTTCGCGTCGCTCAAGATGACGGAGCCGCCCTTTGACAACAAGAACGTCCGCCGCGCCATGATGATCGGCACCGACTGGCCGGCCGTGGCCAAGACCGTCTACGGAGAGGCCGACATCTACGCCGAGCCGCTGAACGCGCTGACCCCCTACTGGGTCCCGGGGGACAAGCTCCCTGACAACATCAAGGAGCTGTACTCGAACGACCCGGCCAAGGCGAAGAAGATGCTGGCCGATGCCGGCTACCCCAACGGCTTCAAGATGCAGATGTACGCCACGGACGAAAAGAGCAAGGCGGCGATCGAGCTGCTCAAGGACCAGTGGCAGAAGCGGCTCAACGTCGATCTCGAGCTGATGCCGGTCGAGGGCACGGTCCTCGGCGGCCTGGTCAGCGGGCGCGGCACCAAGGAGCGGCCCGCCGACTACCACGGGTCGGTGATCATGACGATGTCGACCGCCTCCCCGTGGGTGTGCCTCGACCGCGTCGGGCTGATCACGAGCTTCAAGAACCCGGCCCGTTACGATCGACAAGTACTTCTCCGATGGGTTTGCCAAGGCCAAGGCGGAGAGGGACGCGAACAAGCGGGCCGCGCTGCTCACGGACATCTCGCTGCACTGGCTGGACGACGTCCCGTACCTCCCGTTCCCGAACCCCTACAACCAGACGGCGTACTGGCCGTGGGTCAAGAACTACTACGGCGAGGTCGAGAGCGCCTACTACAACTTCGTGGCCATGCAGTCCCGCATCTGGATCGACCAGAAGCTCAAGAAGTCGATGGGGTTCTAGAGCGGCCGCGGTCCTCCGCGGCCAGACAGGAGGCAGCGGCGCGGCTTGCCGGCCTGTGCAAGTCCGACAGGCCGATAGACAAGAGGGACGATTTCGGCCGATGAAACGACGAGGGGCGGAGACGAGTGCTCCGCCCCTCCGCTTTTGGTGCCCGCGTTCCCGGCAAAACCCGGACGGCGACGCCCTGAATGAGGCGACGATCCGAAGAGGCGGAAACAGATCATGCGCTCCTACGTCATCAGAAGGCTGCTGCTGGCGATACCCACCATGCTGATCGTCAGCATCATCATCTTCGTTCTGATACGCCTCATCCCGGGGAGCATCCTGGACGCCATGGCCGCCGCGGCCTGGGGTATCGAGCAGATGGACAGGGCAGCCATTGCGAAGGCCCTCGGGCTCGACGTTTCGATACCGGTGCAGTTCGCGCGCTGGATCGGCGCCGTCCTGCTGCACGGCGACCTCGGAAAGTCGCTTTGGAAGGACATCCCGGTGACGGAGCTCATCGCGGCCCGGTGGCCGGTGACGGCCGAGCTCGGAATCCTCGGCCTGATCATAGCCCAGGTGATCGCGCTGCCCATCGGCGTCTATTCGGCGGTGCGTCAGGACACCTGGGGCGACTACATCGCCCGAAGCTTCGCGATCTTCTGCATCGCGGTGCCGGGCTTCTGGCTGGGCACGATGGTCATCGTATTTCCCTCCATCTGGTGGGGCTGGTCGCCGCCCATCAGCCTGATCAGGTTCGCCGACGACCCGGTCGGCAATCTCGAAATGTTCCTGCTGCCGGCCCTCGTCCTCGGGATGTCGACGTCGGGGCTCACCATGAGACTGACGCGGACGATGATGCTGGAGGTGCTCAGGCAGGACTACGTGCGGACAGCCTGGGCCAAGGGGCTGCGGGAAGGGGTCGTCGTCCGCAGGCACGCCGTGAAGAACGCGCTCATCCCGGTGATCACCCTGATCGGCATCCAGCTGCCGGTCCTCGTCGGCGGATCGGTGATCATCGAGCAGATCTTCAGCCTTCCGGGGATGGGCAGGCTCGTGCTGGACGCCGTACTGATCAGAGACTACACGATCGTGAGCGGGGTCATGCTCGTGCTGGGCTGGTTTACGGTGTTCTCGAACCTGCTTGTCGACGTCGCCTACGGTCTCCTGGATCCCAGGATTCACTACAAATAGAGGGGAAGCGGGAATGGGCAACAGCGCGGCGGCGGCCGACAGGAGACAACCCTGGGTCGTCGAGTTTACGAAGAGGTTGGTCAAGGAGAAGCCCCTCGGCACGGTGGGAGCGATCATCACCCTGATCCTGCTGCTCACCGGCATCTTCGCGGGCGCACTCGCCCCGTACGGCATGAACGAAACTCATACCTCGGAGGCCCTCGCCGCGCCGTCGGCCAGGTACCTGCTGGGCACCGACAACCTGGGGCGGGACCTGCTCAGCCGCGTCATCTACGGGGCCCGCATCTCCGTGATCGTGGGGCTGGCCGCCTCGACGCTCGCCACGATCGTCTCGGTCGCCATCGGCATCCTGAGCGGCTACGCCGGCGGCACCTTCGACACGGTCGTCCAGAGGTTCGTGGACGGCTGGATGTCCCTGCCCATGATCATCGTTCTCATGATGATCATCTCGATCACGGGACCGGGCATGTTCACGCTGATCCTCAACCTGGGGCTGTGGTGGGGGATCGTCGGCTCGCGGATCATCAGGGGCGCCGTGATCGGCATCAAGGAGAACGTGTACGTGCGTGCGTCGGTGGCCGCGGGCTGCTCCACGCGCAGAGTCCTGCTGCGCCACGTGCTGCCGAACATCATGGCGCCGACGATCGTCCTGTTCACCACGAGGGTGCCGAACGTGATCCTCGCCGAAGCCAGCCTGAGTTTCCTCGGCTTCGGGATCCCCGCGCCGACCCCCAGCTGGGGCGGCATGCTCAGCGGCATCGGGCGCACCTACATGTTCCGGGCGCCGTGGATGGTCCTGTGGCCGGGGATCGCGCTGGCCCTGGTGGTGTACGGGGTCAACATGTTCGGAGACGCCATACGGGACCTCCTGGACCCGAGGCTGCGCGGCGGCGCCGGGCGTTTCGGGGTCAAGGCGAAGAAATTGAAGGATGTGTCGCCCGAGCATGTGAGCTCGGGGAGTTGAGCCCGGCGGACTCGAGCCTTCGAGCGGGACGGCGGAGCCCGGCGAAAACCCGGCCGCGGCAATCAGCGAGGAGACAACCTGGTGGAAGCACGGGTCAGAGTGGACGCCGCGCAGCGCGAGCCCCTGCGGCGGATCTGGCGCTACGTCGGCTACGACGAGCCGAACTACACGTACACGCCGCGCGGCCGTGAGCTGCTCGGCAAGCTGGGGGCCCTGTCCGACGCGCCGTACTGGATTCGGTGTCATTTCATCCTCTGTTCGGGCGATGGGACCGGGCGGCCCAAGTTCGGCTCCAGCAACGTCTACACTCAAGACGCGCGCGGCAACCCGGTCTACGACTGGAAGATCATCGACAGGATCTTCGACGCCATCGTGGAGGCGGGGTGCATCCCCTTCGTGGAGATCGGCTTCATGCCGAAGGACCTGAGCACCGCCCCGCCCGAGGTGCCCTACGAGGCGACCCGCGACGCGGGGTGGGGCTACCCGCCCAGGGACTACGGCAAGTGGCGCGGACTCATCGAGGCGCTCGCACGGCACTGCCTCGAGCGCTACGGCGCGCGCGAGCTGCGCCCGTGGTACTGGGAGCTGTGGAACGAGCCGGACGGCATGTACTGGCAGGGGACGGTCGAGGAGTTCTGCCGGCTCTACGACTACACCGAGGCCGGGCTGCACTCGGTCCTCCCGGGCGCTTACCTCGGCGGGCCGGCCACCACGAGGCCCCTCAACCCGGGCTCGAGCGAGTTCCTCGAAGCGTTCCTGAAGCACTGCGTCCGCGGGACGAATGCGGTCACGGGAGCAAAGGGGACCAGGCTGGACTACGTGAGCTTCCACGTCAAAGGCGGCAGATACAGCACGCGGAATGATGCTCCCAAGGAGTGTCCCACCATAGGTCACCTCCTGACCAACACGGCCAGGGGGCTCGACGTGCTCTCCCGGGTCCCGGAGCTGGCAGGCAAGGAGGTCAATCTGTCGGAGTGCGACCCGGACGGCTGGGCGGCCGGGGGCCGGCACGACAACCCGAACCTGGGCTTCCGCAACACCGAGTACTACGCGAGCTACGTGGGCAGCACGGTCTGCAAGATGATCGAGATGGTGCGCCCGCAGCAGCGCGTCGACGGCATGCTCACGTGGGCCTTCGAGTTCGAGGACCGCGAATACTTCGAGGGGTTGCGCACGCTGAGCACCAACGGCATCGACAAGCCGGTCCTCAGCGTGTTCCGCATGCTCGCGCGGCTCGGAGGCAGCCGCCTCCGGCTCGAGAGCGACCGCAGCCGCGATCCCCTGGCACGCAGCGGCATGGACGGCGTCGACACCCCCGCGGACATTTCGGGCATCGCGGCGAAGGACGGCACGGGCGCCGTCCAGGTCTTCCTCGTGAGCCATCACGACGACTGGGACGTGCAGTCGATCACCGGGGTGTCGTTGACCGTGTCCGGGCTCGAGCCGGGCGGACAGTACACGGTCAGGCGCTGGGTCGTCGATCGCAGGCGCGGGAACTCGTATCGGGCGTGGGTGGAGATGGGAGAGCCCCAGCGCCCGGATGCGGCCCAGCTCGACCGCCTGCGGCGGGCGGCCGGGCTCCATGCGGAGCCGCCGGTGCAGGCCCGGGCCGGGGGCGACGGCACGGTCGCCGTTCGCTTCGAAGCGGAGGCTCACAGCGTGACGCTGATCGAGCTGTCTGCGGGTTTGTAGCAGAGAGCTCGATCGCCCGAGCGGGGTGGTCTTTGTTGACAACCGCCGGAAGCCGGGCTACAAAAGACGCTGTCGAGGCCTTGGTCTGTATGTCCACGAACGAGATTCTGCTGGAAGTCAAGGACCTCAAGACCTACTTCTACACCGGCGAGGGAGTCGTCAAAGCGGTCGACGGCCTCTCGTATCACGTCAACAAGGGCGAATGCGTCGGGATCGTGGGCGAGAGCGCCTGCGGCAAGAGCGTGAGCGCCATGTCGCTGCTGCGCCTCATCCCCTATCCTCCCGGCGATCATCGTGGGCGGCGAGATCCTCTTCAAGGGCGAAGACCTGCTGAAGGTCAGCGAAGAGAGGATGCGCGACATCAGGGGCAACAAGATCGCCATGGTGTTCCAGGAGCCGACGACCTCGCTGAACCCGGTGCTGACGGTCGGCCGGCAGATCTCCGAGTCGCTGGAGCTGCACCGCGGCCTGGACAAGGCGGCGGCTCGCGCCGAGAGCGTGCAGGCTGCTGAAGCTGGTCGGCATACCGGACCCCGAGCGGAGGGTCAGGGACTACCCGCACCAGTTCAGCGGCGGGATGCAGCAGCGGATCATGATCGCGATGGCGCTGAGCTGCGATCCCGAGCTGCTGGTTGCCGACGAGCCGACGACGTCGCTGGACGTGACGGTGCAGGCGCAGCTGCTGGAGATCATAGCCAACCTGAGGTCGGAGTTCGGCGCCGCGGTGATCATCATCACGCACAACCTGGGGGTCGTGGCGCGGTACGTCGACCGGGTGAACGTGATGTACGCCGGAAGCCTGGTCGAGACCGGGCCCACGGAGGCGATCTACGCCGAGCCGAAGCACCCCTACACGCTGGGACTGCTCGCGTCGGTGCCGCGGCTGGACAGCCCCCGGCAGGCAGAGCCTGCGGGTCATCAAGGGGCTGCCGCCGAACATGGCACGGCTGCCGAAGGGCTGCCCGTTTGCCCCGCGCTGCGACTACGCCATGGACAGGTGCCGCATGGAGAAGCCCCCGCTGGAGCAGGTGGGCGACAATCACTACCGGGCCTGCTTCTATGACGCAAGCAAGCTCAAGAGATAGGAGCGCCGAAAGCGGGACCCGCGCCGATGCAGAACGAGAACCTGATCGAAGTCCAGAACCTCGTGATGTACTTTCCGGTGACCGCCGGGCGTGCTCGGCAAGCAGGTCGCCGACGTCAAGGCGGTCGACGACGTCAGCTTCGGCATCCGCAAGGGCGAGACCCTCGGCCTGGTGGGGGAAAGCGGGTGCGGCAAGACCACGACCGGGCACTGCATCCTGCAGCTCTACAAGGTGACTTCGGGCAAGGTCTTCTTCGAAGGGCAGGACCTGGTGCGGATGAAGGGCGAGAGCCTGAGGAAGATGCGGCGGCACATGCAGCCGATCTTCCAGGATCCGTTCGCCTCGCTCGACCCGCGGATGACGGCGGGGGACATCATCGGCGAGCCGCTGCTGGCCCACCAGATGGCGTCCGGCGCCGAGTACCGCAGGCAGGTCGCGGAGCTGCTGTCGATGGTGGAGCTGGAGCCCTACATGGCCGACCGCTACCCTCACGAGTTCAGCGGCGGCCAGCGGCAGCGCATCGGGATCGCGCGGGCGCTGGCGGTCAGGCCCAAGTTCATCGTGTGCGACGAGGCGGTCTCCGCGCTGGACGTCTCGATCCAGGCGCAGATCATCTCGCTGCTGATGAAGCTGCGCGAAGAGCTGGACCTGACCTACCTCTTTATCGCCCACGATCTGGCGGTGGTGCGCAACATCAGCGACCGCGTGGCGGTGATGTATCTCGGCAAGATCGTCGAGATCACCGACAGCGACGAGCTGTACGCCCATCCGCTTCACCCGTACACGATATCGCTGCTTTCGGCGGTGCCGATCCCGGATCCCGTGGCGGACCGCAGCAGGCAGAGGATCATCCTGGCCGGCGACGTGCCGAGCCCGATCAATCCGCCCCCCGGATGTCCCTTCCACCCGAGGTGCTACCAGGCCATCGACGTCTGCAAGGCCGAGGTGCCGAAGCTCAGGAACGTCGGCGGGAGCCACTGGGCAGCCTGCCACCGTGTGTAGCATGCCCAAGAGCGAGGAACGGTAGGATGGAAGGCGCGCGCGTGCCGAAGGGCAGGACGTTCGCGATCGCCGCGGCGGTCGCTGCCGTCGTCGCGGCGGCGGCCGGCATCGGCATCTATCTCGACCAGGTGGCGCCGTTTCGGACGACCGTCCTCGTGGTCGGCGACCGCTCGGTCGCGATGCGCTATTTCCTCAAGCGGGTGAGCATGTCGGGCAGGGAGCCGCTCGAAGTGCTCCAGGCCCTGGTGAGCGAGCTGATCATCAGGCAGGTGGCGCCCGCGCCGCCCTACAACATCGAAGTGACCGACCAGGATGTCGATCGCTTCCTCAGAGACCTGGCCCGCGGCAGCAGCGACCGCATCACGGACAGCGACTTCAAGGAGTGGTTTCGCCAGAAACTGAACGAGACCAGGCTCTCCGACGCGGAGTTCCGCGACCTGGCGAAGACGAACGTGATGACCCTGCGCATGACCGAATACCTGTCGCGCAGGGTTCCGACCGTCGGCGAGCAGGTCCACCTCTACATGATCCCGGTCAAGGAGCCCGCGGACGCGAACAGGGTCAAGGAGCGGCTGCGGTCGGGAGAGACCTTTCAGGCTCTGGCTCGAGAGCTGGCGTCGGACCCGAAGCTGAGGGAGAACGGCGGCGACGTCGGGTGGTTCCCTCGAGGAGCGCTCACGCCTGAGCTGGCCAAGGCCGCGTTCGACGACCTCAAGCCGGGCGAAGCGAGCGATCCCCTGGCCCTCGGCGACCAGACGGTGGTCATCTTTGTCGCCGAAAGGGCCAGCAGGCAGATCGAGAGCGACTCGCTGGAGAAGCTCAAGGCCTCCGCCCTCAACGACTGGGTCAGAGGCGAGTACCAGTACGAGAAGGTGGAGTTCCACGGTTTCCACGGTGGCTACGACTCCGAGACCGATGCGTGGGTGAAGTGGCAGGTGCAGAGGTCGAAGAAGTGAGCCCGGGGAGCCGACGGTGATACGGATCGCGAACCTCGTCAAGAACTACGGCAAGCGCCGGGCGGTCGACGACATCACGTTCACCGTCGAGAAGGGCGAGATCGTCGGGTTCCTCGGCCCCAACGGGGCGGGCAAGACGACGACCATGCGCATCGTCACCGGCTACCTGATGCCGACGAGCGGCGACGTGCGGATAGCCGAGCACGACATGACGACCCGGTCCCTGGAGGGCCGGCGGCTCATCGGCTACATGCCGGAGATCGTGCCGCTCTACACCGACATGACCACGCGCGCCTACCTGGAGTACGTCGGCAGGCTCAGGGGGCTCGACGCGCGGAAGGCGAAGGCGCGGATCGAGAGCGTCGTGGAGACCTGTCGCCTCGAGGAGTACATCGACGTCATCCTGGGCAAGCTGTCCAAAGGGTTCAGGCAGCGGGTCGGGCTGGCGCAGGCGATCATCCACGAGCCGCAGGTCCTGATCCTGGACGAGCCGACGGTCGGCATCGACCCCATCCAGGTGGCGCAGACCAGGGATCTCATCCGGGAGCTGGGAAAGGAGCACACGATCCTGCTTTCCACCCACATCCTGCCCGAAGTGAGCATGATCTGCGAACGCGTGATCATCATCCACCAGGGGCGGATCGTGGCCCAGGACCGGATCGAGAACCTCACGGCGCTCCTCAAGGGCGGAAGCCGCATCCGCCTGCGCGTGCAGGGCCCCGACGAGGAGGTGACCCGCCGCCTGCGGGAGATCGACGGCGTGCAGGCGGTGAGGTTCGAAAGAGCCCTATCACGTCGTGGACTTCCCCTCCGACCGCGAGCCCCGGGCCGAGATCACGCAAACCATCGTGAGCAGCGGCTGGACGCTCCTGACCATGGAGGCTGTCGAGATGAGCCTCGAGGAAGTCTTCCTCGAGCTGACGACCCAAGGCGGCGCGCCCGAAAGTAACGCGGCCGGGGGCGGCGCTTGAAGAACATAAGCATCATTTCCCGCAAGGAGTTCAGGTCCTATCTCGCCTCGCCGGTCGCATACGTCGTCACGGCGGTGTTCCTGGGGCTCAGCGGCACCTTTTTCGCCTCCTACCTTGCAGGCACGAACTACGCCGACACCAGCATCAGAGGGTTCCTGGACGCGGCTCAGTTCCTGATCCTGCTCTTCGCCGCCGCGCTCACCATGCGCCTGATCGCAGAGGAGCGGAAGCTCGGGACCTGGGAGCTGCTGCTCACCGTCCCGGTGAGAGACGTCGAGATCGTGATCGGCAAGTTCCTCGGCAGCCTGGCCCTGCTCGCGAGCATGCTGCTGCTGACTCTCTACTACCCCGTCCTCCTGTTCGTGCTCGGCGACCCGGACCTCGGACCCATCTTTACGAGCTACGTGGGCCTGCTCCTCCTGGGCAGCGCCGCGCTGGCAGTCGGCCTGTTCGCGTCGTCGCTCACGTCGAACCAGATCGCGGCCGGGGTGGTCGCCGGCGGGATCCTCTTCGCCCTGTGGTTCCTCGGAGCCCTCGCGGATTCGGCGCCCGGTGCCCTTGGAGAGTTGCTGTCCTACGTTTCGCTGTCCGGCCATTTCCCCGACTTCGTGAGGGGCGTGATCGACACCCGGTCGGTCGTCACCTATCTCAGCACGACCGCGGTGTTCCTCTTCCTCGCCGTGAGATCGGTCGAAGCGGACAGGTGGCGCTGAGATGCAGACGGCGACGGTTGCGCTGCTCGGATTGGCATCCCTGCTCTTCGGCTGGGTGCTCATGTTCATCCTGCCGGGCATCCGCGCGTTCGCGTGGGCCATCATGGCCCTGGGCGCGGCGCTGATCGCGGCCGCGGCCGTCGCAGACTTCAGACGGATCAGAAGCGCGCTGGCGAGCCGGCGGGGCAGGCTCGGCATCGGCGCGACCGTGATGGTTTCGCTGTTTGCCGGAATCGTCGTGCTCGCGAACGCGATCAGCATGGGCAACTATCACCGTTTCGATCTGACCGGTCTCGCGCAGTTCACGCTGACGTCCCAGACGAAGGACGTGCTCGCCCGGCTGGACAAGCCGGTCGAAGTGGTGACCTTCTTTTCGCCCGGCGTGCCCGCGGAGATCAGCAGCTACACGCGCAGCCTGCTGGCCGAGTACAAGAACCACACCGACCGGCTGACGCTCAAGGAGATCGACCCCGACCTGCGGCCCGACCAGGCGAGGCGCTACGGCGTGGACAGGGCGGGCGCCGCGTACGGGGCCGTCGTGTTCCGCAGCGGCGAGGGACAGCGGCAGATCCTTGGACCCGAAATCGCGGCCGGGGCGGAGCATGCCTTTACCAGCGCGATCCTCGAAGTGACCGGAACGAGACAGAAGAAGGTGTACTTCCTCACCGGCCACGGCGAGGCCAGCGTGCTGCGGGACTACAGCGCGGCCGCGAGCGGGCTGAGGGACAACCTCTTCCAGGTCGATGTGCTCGATCTCGCGGCTCAGCCCCGCGTGCCCGGGGACGCCGCCGTGCTCGTCATTGCAGGGCCGAGGCAGTCGCCCGCGAGCGGCGAGCTCGAGCTGATCCGGACCTGGATCAGGAACGACGGGCGGGTCCTGGTGCTCCTCGATCCGAACCCGCCGGCGGGGATCCGGCAGCTCCTCGCCGACTGGTGGATCGACATCGAGGACGGGACCCTGGTCGACCCCAAATCCTACGTCGAGCCGAGCCGGGACACTCTGCTCGTGCCGAGAACGAGAAACAGCTTCGGGCTGTCGGAAACCTACTTCCCCGGCGCTACCGCCGTGATCCCCGACGGAAAGGCCCCGAGCGACGTCACGCTGAGCGCGCTGGTCTGGACGAGCCCCGATGCGTGGCTCGAGAAGGGCCCCGGCGGGGGCGAGCCGGCGTTCGACCCGCGAGTCGACAGGAAGGGTCCCCTGGCGATCGGCGCCCTTCTCTCCACGGCTCCCGCGGGCGCCGCGGGCCAGAACGCGGAGACCGGGACGCGCCTGGTGGCAATCGGCGACTCGGACTTCGCTTCGAACACGAACTTCAGCAACGGCAACAACGGCGCGCTCTTTCTCACCGCGGTCAACTGGCTCGCCGCCGGGCAGGAGATCATCTCCGTCGACCGCAAAGTGCTCGACACCCGCAGGCTGCTGCTGAGCCCGGAGCAGGCGAGGTTCCTGCATCTGTCGAGCGTGGGGCTTCTCCCGCTCCTCGTCCTCGCGGCAGGAGGCCTCGTCTGGTGGCGTCGAAGGTAGACGGCCCGATGAGACTCCGCGCCATCGCCGTCATGGCGGCGATTCTCGCAGCCCTGGCGATCGGGTACGTCGCGACCCGCAGGCCCGACGTCGCGCCGCCGGAAAAGCCGCGGGCATTCCTCTGGTCCGTGGAGATGGACGAGCTCAGGCGCATCGCCATCAGCCTTCCATCGGACGGCAAGAGCCGCCGCGTGGGTCAGGCACGATGACCAGTACTGGTACTTCGACGAGCCCGCCGGACCGAAAGTCGACATGCAGCGCTGGGGCGGCGGCGTCCCCCTCATCCTGAGCGGTCCGGGAGCGAACCGGTCCATAGCCGCCGATGCGAGCGACGAGCAGCTTGCGGTCTACGGGTTCGGCGCGCCTGCGGTCAGGATCGACCTCACCCTCGCGAACGGGAGCTCCGTCAAAGCGGAAGTCGGCGATCGGACGCCGGACGGCGGCGCCTCCTACGTCCGGCTCGCGGGCTCGCACGACGTTTACACGGTGGACCAGACGTGGGTCGACGTGCTGGAGCGCCTGGTCCGCGAGCCGCCGTATCCCCGAGCGCAGGACAAGTAGGTCGCACTGCGTTGCGCGCGCGCCGCCTTGGCGCGCAGCCGCCCGCGCGCTATGTTGGGCGCGATGCTGGAGCCGCCCGACATACCGGATCACGCGATCCTCTCCTCCCTGCGCGACGCGTACGGCGTGGCCGCGACGCGGCTGCGCTTCCTGCCCCTCGGCTCCGACGTCGGAACCGCCGTCTTCCGCGTGTGGGGCGCGGGCGGCGCCTTGTGGTTCCTCAAGCTGCGGCGCGGCCCCTTCAAGCAGGCGAGCGTGGCGCTGCCGCGGCTGCTCGCGGACCGCGGCGTCGAGCACGTCATCGCGCCGCTGCCCACCCTCGACGGCGGGCTCAGCGCCCCGCTCGAGGCGGGGCCGGCCGCGGACGCCTTCAGCATGATCCTGTATCCCTTTGTCGAAGGCCGCAGCGGGTTCGCCGCGGAGCTGGACGAGCGCCGCTGGACGGCGCTGGGCGCGTTCCTCCGGCGGCTGCACGACGAGCCGCTGCCGCATAACATGCGCGAGGCGATCCCGCGCGAGGCCTGGTCGCCGGAGGCGCGCGAGGAGGTGCGGGAGGCCCTCGCGCGCCCGGCGGACCCCGCGGGCTCCGATCCGGCCGCCGGCGAGCTTGCCGCGCTCCTCGAGTCCCGGCGCGGCGAGATCGGCCTGATGGTCGACCGGGCGGAGCGCCTGGCGGCCGGGCTGCGGCGCGCCGCGCCCGCGTTCGTGCTCTGCCACACCGACGTCCACGCGGGCAACGTCCTCGTGGCGGACGGCGGCGGGCTCTTCGTCGTCGACTGGGACGATCTGCTGTTCGCTCCCAGGGAGCGGGACCTGATGTTCGTCGGCGGGGGCGTCGGCGGGGTCTGGAACAGGCCGGACGAGGAGGCCTGGTTCTACCGGGGGTACGGCGAGATTTCGATCGACGCCGCCGCCGTCGCCTACTATCGCTACGAGCGGATCGTGCAGGACGTGGCCGCGTACTGCCGCCTCGTGTTCGGCCGCGAGCGCGGCGACGAGGACCGCAGGCGGGGAGTCCGCCAGCTCGCGGCCCAGTTCCTCCCCGGCGGCGTCGTCGAGATCGCGCACAGAACGTTCAGGCGGACGTGAGGCGCGCATCGCGGTGCATCGCGGGGCCGCGGTTGACACAGGTCTCGACAAGACCTATTGGGGTCTCATGAAGACCATGAATATTTCCAAGTTCAAGGCTCACATCAGCCAGGTGCTTCTTGCCGTACGCCAGGGCGGGCGGATCGTCATCCTGGATCGCGAATACCGATCGCCCAGGTGATCCCTTACGAGGAATCGAACGCTCCGCTGGTACCGCAGGCTCCGACGCGCGCGCTCGAGCTCCGCAAACCGGGCATCTCTGTAGAGGTCGATCCCCTCGCCGTCCTTACGGCGGAGCGTCGCGAGCGATGAATGCTACGTGGATTCGTCGGTAATGCTGCGCTACCTGCTCACGGCCGACCGGGAGCTCGAACGCATCCGGGATTTCGAGAGCCGGGTTCAAGCGAGCTTCTGGCCATCGAGTGTCACCGGGTCCTCCAGCGCTATCGCCTCGACGGAGCCATCACGGATCGTTCGAGATGACGCCCCGGGTCAAGAGCCGGGCGGCCCAGGCGTTCCCAACGATCATCGGGACGCTCGACGCCCTTCACCTCTCCACGGCAATCCTCTGGGCGGAGCTCGATCCGGAACCGCTGGTCGTCCTGACCGCGGACGCGCGGTTCAGGACCTGCGCCCAGGCCGTGGGCTTGCACGCGATCTGAGGCGGCGAGGGACGCGGTTTGCCGCGGGGCTGCCGGGCCACGGTGTCGACCGTGTCGTCGAGGCCGAGGACGGCCGCGGCCCGCTGCCGACGCGCCGGACGCGCGGGCTACCTGGATCCGGCGACTCCTAACCTGCGGAAGCGCTCGATCGATTCCCCCGGACCAAGGTCCTCCAGGTCGAAGAGCTGCCTGACCTCGATCTCACCGTCCTTCATGCCGGGATTCGGGAAACGCCTCGTCCACTCCAGCGCCTCTTCCCGCGACTTGACCTGGATGATGGTGTAGCCGGCCACGAGCTCCTTGCTCTCCGCAAAGGGGCCGTCGACCACCGAGGCCTTGCCGCCGGTGTAGCGAACGCGCCAGCCTTTCGAGCTCGGCTGCAGCCCAGAGGCGTCGAGCAGCGCTCCGGCCCTGGCCAGCTCCTCGTGGTAACTCGCCATGGCGGCAAAGACCTCCTCGCCTGGCATGACTCCCTTCTCGCTGTCCCTGGTCGCCTTGACCAGTATCATGAAACGCATCTTGGCTCTCCTTGCGTTCTCGGTGGCGCGCGCGGCCCCGCCGCTCCTCTATCGGTACGACGAACGAGGGCGGGGGGAATCGACACTCGACGTCAGCCGGCTCGCAGCCGTCTCGCGCGCTCGAGGAGCGTGGTCGCCGCGATGCGCCCGGAGAGCCCCTCCGCCTGAGGCTGCGGCCCCTTCCAGGCCAGCTCGTCTACGGAGCCGAAGACCGGCGCGTCCGTCCGCAGCGTTGCCAGGTCGCGAAAGAGCCGGGCGCGGTCCCACCCCTCGCGCAGCGAGCGCGCCAGGCGCGCGCCGTTGGCGATGGCGGGCCGCCATCCGGGGTCCGCAACAGGCACATCGGCGAGGTGCGAGTAGCGCGAGAACAGCGCAGCCGCGGACTTCGCTCCCCATCCGGGGATGCCGGGATAGCCGTCGGCGCTGTCGCCCACCAAGGCCAGGTAATCGGGAATCGATCCCGGCGGCACGCCGAACTTCTCCCGCACGGCCTCGGCGTCTCGGATGCGGCCCGAGCGCCGGTCCACCTGCACGACGCGATCGGCAACCACGCACTGCGCCAGGTCCTTGTCCGGCGTCCAGATGCAGACCTTCTCGACGGCCGCATCGGGTGCAGCCGCGGCGGCCGCCGAGGCCAGTGCGTCATCCGCCTCGAGCTCGACCATCGGCCACACCACGAAGCCGAACGCGGACAGCGCCTCTTCCAGGGGATGGAACTGGGCGAGCAGCGCCGGATCTACGCCCGCGCCCGTCTTGTATCCCGGCCACAGCGCGTTGCGGAACGACTCGATGACGTGATCGGTCGCCACGCCGACGTGCGTCGCCCCGCCCTCCACCATCTGCAGCAGCGCGTGCAGCACCAGGCGGACTGCGCCGTAGCCGTCGTCGGGCTGCGGAGAGCGGCGGAGGCCGTAGAAGCAGCGAAACAGCTCATATGTCCCGTCGACGAGATGGACTATCAGGATCGAGACTCCGTCCGCGGGCTGACGTCCCAATCAACATACCACCGCGGGGCGCGTCCCGGGCCTCACCCCGCGGCACCCCGCCGCGGAAGCCCTGCCCGTCCCTGGATATGGGCCACTCGCGCCCGTGCTGGCATCGCGCCGCGGCGCGGCCTAAACTTGGGGTGACGCAATGCAGAAAGTCTTGGTGACCCGCCGGGTCGTGCCGTTCGTCCTGGCGCTGGCGGTCGCGGCGCTCACGTTCGGCCGCCCCTTTATCCTGCAGGCCTTTGTCCCGAAGCCCCGCGGCGGACAGCCTGTCCTGTGCGGTGCGAGCTTTTCCGCGCAATACGCCGCGGAGCTGGGACTGGACCCCCGCGAGGCCCTCGCCGACACCATGGAGGACCTGGGGATCAAGGCCCTTCGCCTTCCCGTTTACTGGGACGAGGTCGAGCCGGAGCCCGGAGCCTTCCGATGGGAAAGCCTCGATTGGCAGATGGAGGCGGCCGCGGAAGGCGGGGCCCGGGTCCTGCTGGCCGTCGGCCACAAAGTTCCGCGGTTTCCCGAGTACCATGCTCCGCCCTGGGCCGCCTCTGCTGCGGACGAGCGGGTTCCGGCTGGCTCTCACGCGGTTCATCTCCGCCGTCGTGAGCCGGTACCGGGGCCACCCGGCGCTCGAGGCGTGGCAGGTCGAGAACGAGCCGCTGGCTGCCTTTGCGGGTTGGAGGTTCGGCGAAGAGAGCCGCGACGTGACGCGCCACCTGCCCGAGGAGATCAGGCTCGTCCGCCTGCTCGACCCACGTCACCCGATCGTCGTCACCTACACCGACGTTCCGTGGATGGCCGCGCAGCTGCAGAAGACGCTCCGGTTCGACCCCGACATCGTTGCGGTTTCGATCTACTGGCGTCTCTACTTCCGCAGCACGTTCTTCACGGGCTACGTCGACCTCACGCGTTTCGGCATGTTCGCCCCCCTGTCCCTCCGCTACCAGAACTGGCTCACTTCCCGCCGGGGCCGCCGCCTCTGGGTGGGCGAGCTGCAGGCTGAGCCGTGGCCCGTCGATCCGGCAACGGTGCGGGCGACGAGCCCGGCGGAGCTGGCGCGGACCATGAGCGCCGCGCAGCTCGCCGCCTCCTGGAAGAGCGCGGTCGATGCCGGGATCGACCGCATCTACATCTGGGGCGTGGAGTGGCTGCTGTACCGCCGGCAACTGGGGCTCGACCAGGAGACGCTGGACCTCGTGCGCGCGCTGGCGGCCGACGGCCGCGATGGCCGCACCAGCCTGACTCCCGGACCAAGCGTCGGGCTGCGGCGCTAGGAGGACGAGCTCGCGCCGGTCCTCCGCTGGACCATGAGCGCGATCCAGATCAGGAAGAGACAGATTTCCCGCGGCACGCCCGTCGCCGCCTCGAACAGGAGCCGGCGGGACAGAACGTTCGTCCGCACGATGCGCCCGATCTCACCCGACGCATCGGACATGACGTAGGTGTCTCTCATGGCCAGGGCCTTCTTCGTGAGGAGCACCTCCGCGCCCGCGAAGCTGACGCGATAGGCCTCGCGCAGCAGCCCTTGCTCTTTCCGCGCCGGCGACGGGCTCCCCGGCTGCCGATGTCAGCGTGTAGCTCGTGCGGAGCCCGCGCCCGCGAACCGCCGAAAAGGTCAGGCCGCCCGTCTCGAGGGTTCCTCTCTCGCGGATCAAGGCCTTGCTCACGATCCGCCCGATCGGCGCGCCGTCTTCGAGCACCTCGAACTTCGAGGAGAACAGGCCGGCGGGAACCGCCTCGAGCCTTGTCTTCACTTTGCTTCGGCGACGTAGACGTAGTAGTCGCCGATGAGCCCGAAGTACTCCCGCCTGTAGACCAGGCAGAGCGTCAGGCGGTACTGCTTTCCCCGCTTCAAGGCGGCGTAGTCGCCGCCCTTGATCCCCGCCAGGTGGTAGAAGGGGCCGGACCTGCTCGTGCCCGCGACCGAGAGCAGCGTGCCGTCGGCGCAGGGCTGGTCGACCGTGACCGTGACGTCCCTCAGCACGGGCGGAAGGACGGGCCCGAATCCGGCCGTCAGCTCGAGGACGGAGGCCGGGTCCGCCTGCTGCCGGACCGGCTCGGGGTACTCCTCCGGCTTCATGCGGCCGAGCTTCTCGCGCTCGGCCTCGAGCGCCGCGATTCTCTGCTTGAATCGCTCGACGTTGTCCCTCGGACCCGTCCCGGTCTCGGCGGCCCGCAGCCTCGTCCTGTACCCCTCGACCTCCAGGTCGATCGCCCTGACCGTGGCCGCGAGGAGCGCTTTGGCGAGGTCGACGCGGTCATCGGCCCGCGCGGTGGCAGCGGCAGCGAAGAGGACACAGAGAACGAGGAGCCCGGTCCGCCATGAGATCGCGCTCACGTCGTGACCCTGGACTTGAGAGCCACGGGGTTCTCCACGCTGATGGTGAAGCTTCCCTTGAGCCCCACGTCCTTTTCGAGATCGAGCTCGATCACGACGCCGTCCCACAGCATCGCCTTGCATTCGTCGGCCCGCACCCTGCGGACGGTCAGCCGGTAGTGCGGCATCCCGCCGGAAAGGCCTTCTTCTTTCTTCACGTCGACCTTGAAGCTCGCCGCGTCCGTGCAGCCGCCCGAGTCCACCCGGAAGACGAGCTTTCGCTCCCCGATCGAGAGCTCCCTCATGACGACCGGGCCCAGATCCCGCTGGCTCTGCGAGAACGGCTCTGCGCACAGGGGAAAGGCGGCAAGCAGCATCGGGAACACCCACGTCAATCTCATCCGCGGCTCCTTTCCCGATAGCATATCTCATCGCCGGGGCCGGCTCAGGATCGACTCAGGATCACGAAAGATCGCGGCGCGCGGTCATTTCCAGCGACGGCGGTTGATCGCCGCGATCCGCCCCGCGTCGACCTTGGGCGTGCGGTCTTCGGTCAGAAGCCCGTTGGGCTCGTCCTCGATGTCGGTGAGCTGCGTCCAGCAGTCGCCCGCCAGGTCAGGCAGCGAGTCGAACGCCACGATCATGTCCTCGTAGCGGGCGAAGAAGGCTTCTGCGTCCGCCTCGACGCCGCGCCGCTTCCTCAGGATCGGGGCGACTTCGCCCTTTCCCTTGAGAAAGAATCCGCCCCATTCGCTGATGGCGATCGGCTGGCCCGCGTACTCGCGCCCCGGCACGAAGAGGCGGCGCGGGTACTGCGGCCCGTACCACTCGCGGCCCCGGTGCGACCCGTCCCACGAGCGGAGGAACGTGCCGCGCTCCGGGCCGGATCCTTCGTGGAACCTGCGCCACGACTCGAGAAAGATAGAGCCGGCAGGGTCGTAGTGGTGGCTGTCCGCGATGTCGGTGTCAACGTGCTCCCAGCCTGAATTGTCCACCACCGGCCGCGTGCGGTCGAGCGCCCGGGTGTCGGCGACTACCGCGGCTACGAAATCCTGGGTGCTCCGGCTCGTCGGAAGGTCGCGGATGCCCATTGATTCGTTAAAGGGGACCCACGCGACGATCGACGGGTGGTTGAGGTCGCGGCGGACCGCTTCGCGCCACTCGCCGCGGAGGCGCTCCCGGCTGAGCGGAGTGTCTATGCCGAAGGCCGGCATCTCGTGCCAGACCAGCAGCCCGAGCCGGTCGCACCAGGAGAGCCAGCGCGGATCCTCGATCTTCTGGTGCTTGCGCACGCCGTTGAAGCCCAGGCGCTTCGTCCACTCGACGTCGGCGCGCAGCGCCTCGTCGGTCGCCGCCGTGTAGACGCCGTCGGGCCAGTAGCCCTGGTCGAGCACCTGCCGCTGGTAGACGGGCTCGCCGTTCAGCAGCACGCGGCGTCCCTCGACGCTCACCTCGCGCAGCCCGGCGTAGGAGCGCACGCGATCGATCTCCCGGCCGCCTCTCCTGAGAGACAGCTCGAGGTCGTAAAGATCCGGCTGCGCGTCCGACCACGGGTGGCTCTCGGTCAGGCGCACCAGGTCGCGCACGCCCTGCGGGTCCAGCTCCGCGCGGCCGGTCTCCCGCCCACGGAACAGGATCCGCACCTCGAGCCGCAAGCCTGGCGTCTCGCCGTCGACCTGCGGAGTCAGGCGGAAGCCCGGGCCGCGCAGGTCCGGCTCGATGCGGCAGCTCTGCAGGTAAGCGTCGGCGACCGGCTCCAGCCACACCGTCTGCCAGATCCCCGTGGTCGCGGCAAAGCGGTAAGCCTGGTGGCTCTCGCGGTCCTGCTTTCCGAACGGCTGCTCGTCGCTCGGCAGGTCCTCGCAGCGCACCACGAGGACATTCTCGCCCGGCCGCGCCGACCGCGTCACCTCGAAGGCGAACGGTGTGAAGCCCCCGTCGTGCGAGCCGAGGTGCCGTCCGTTCAGCCACGCGTCGGCGTGGTAGTCGGCAGCGCCGAAGTGCAGGAGGAGGCGCGAGCCCTTCCACTCCCCCGGCAGAGAGAAGACGCGGCGATACCAGACCACGGGGTGAACCGCGCGGTCGCCGATCCCCGAGAGGCGCGACTGGTAGGCGAACGGCACGATGATCGTGCGGTCGAACGAAGCCCGCGCCGGATCGGGGAGCCCGGCGCCCGCGTCGTCGAACGCCGCCTCCCATGGGCCGTTCAGGCAGAGCCAGGCCGCGCGCTCGAACTGGGGCCGCGGGTACTCGGGGCGGGGCATTGCGGGCGACATGGTTCGTCCTCCGATGCTCACACCCTAGCACCACGGCGGGGCGACGGCAAGAGCCTGACTCGGGCCTCAAGACCGCGCCGCGAGAAAACTCTCCAGCTCCTGCAGCGTGGGCATGGCGGGCATCGTGCCGAAGCGGGTCACGGCGAGCGCGCCGGCAGCGCAGCCGCGCCGGGCCGCGGTCTCCAGGTCGGCGCCCTCGGCTATGGCCACCGTCATCGCCGCGGTGAACGCGTCCCCTGCGCCCGTCGTGTCCACCGGCGTCACCGGGAACGCGGGGACCGCCGCTACGCTCGCGCGCGTGCAGACGAGCGCCCCCGCCGCGCCCATCTTGACCACGACGGCGCCCGGGCCGGCCCGAAGCATCTCCCGAGCGGCTGCGCGCACCGCGTCGTCGCTCGGGAGATCGCGGCCCGCGATCGCGGCCGCCTCCTCGCGGTTAGGCGACACGACAGCGGCACGGCCCCACGTCTCGGGCCCCCACCGCCGGGGCGGCCCGGCGTCGACGACGACGGGGACCCGCCGCCGGCTGCCTTCATCTATGACCGAGGCGACGACGGCCTGAGGCACCTCGAAGTCGACGAGCAGGGCGTCCAGGCCCGGCCACAGCGGTTCGAGCGCCTCGAGTGCACTGTCCGGCGAAAGCGCGTCGTTGGCGCCGAGCGACACGAGGATCGTGTTCTCCTTGCGGTCGTCGACCATGATGACCGCGACGCCGGTCTCGCTCCCCGCCACGACGCGGACGCCGTCGATCAGCACGCCTTCGCGCGCGAGCGCCTCCAGCTCCATGCGGCCGAGCTGAGTCGTCGCCGACCGCTCCGACGAGAGCCACGCGCGCGCCGAGGCGCGCCATCGCGGCGGCGGCGTTTGCGCCCTTACCGCCGGGCCCCATCCGAAAGCCGCGGGCGACGAGGTTCTCGCCGACCAGGGGGACGCGCGGAGTCATGATCGCGAGGTCGACGACCAGGCTCCCGACCGACGCCACCGTCACGCTCATGGCCCGCCTCCCGCCGCCTCGAGCCGCTCCAGCGCCCAGCGCCGGCTGGTATCGTCGAGAAAGAGGCGCGCGCGGCAGCGCGGTTGATCGAGAGGAAGTCTCCGGTCGACAGCCCGTACAGCCGCTCGCACAGCTCGTACTCGTGGACGAGATCGATGCCGAAGAGGTGGGGATCGTCGGAGTTGATGGACACGCTCACGCCCGACCGGTACAGGCGCGGCAGCGGGTGCTCCTCGAGCGTCGGAACCGACCGGGTGATCCAGTTCGAAGTCGGCGAGATTTCCAGCGGGATCCCCCGCTCCGCGAGCTCGCGCACGAGCGCATCGTCGCCCCACGCGCGGATCCCGTGGCCGATCCGGTCCGGCCTGTAGAGAGCGAGCGCCCGGCGCATGTGGTCCGCCGAGGTGTCCTCGCCGGTATGGACCGTAATGCCGAAACCCGCCTCGCGCGCCCGCTCGACCAGCTCCGCGAACGGCTCGGGCGCGATCCCCCGCTCCTGTGCCGCCAGGTCGAAGCCGCAGAGGCGTCGCGAGCCGCGCAGGCGCGACCGGCGGGCCGCGACCAGCGCCTCGGTCGCCCGCCTGCTCACCGCGAGGTCGTGGTTGCGCGCGACGATGCCGATCAGCCCGACGCGGATGGGATAGCGATCGGCCGCGTCGGCGACGCCCGCGAGCACCGCTTCGACGATGCCGTCCAGGGCGAGATCCTTGCCTTCGGCGATAAAGGCGGGGGCGAAGCGCAGCTCCGCAAGCACGACCCCGTCGCGCCAGCAGTCCTCGACGTTCTCGAAGGCCACGCGCCTCACGGCGTCGTAGGAGCAGAGCGCCCTTCGCGTGACCTCGAACCCCTGCAGCACCTCTTCCAGGCCCCGCATGGGGGAGGTGATCTTCGCAAGCGACCACAGGTCCTCTTGCGTGGCCAACCCGAAGTCGAGGCCATGGGCGTGGGCGAGCTCGACGAGAGTTTCGAAGCGGACGCTCCCGTCGAGATGGCGGTGAAGCTCGACCTTCGGGAGCACGCGCAGCTCGTCCCGCGTCATGCACAGAGGCTATCCGCTCGCTGTGCCGCGCGCAAGCGAACGCGCAAGCGAACGCGCCTTGCCCGCTGCGGCGCCGCCCTGTATGCTGGCCCCCGTCCCGCAAAGAGGAGGGTCCCATGCGATTCGGCGCCGACTACTACCCTGAGCACTGGCCGAGGGAGCGGTGGGAGACCGACGCGCGCCTGATGGCGGAGGCCGGCCTCGAGGTCGTGCGCCTCGCCGAGTTCGCCTGGTCGCGCCTGGAGCCCGCGCAGGACCGCTTCGACTTCGGCTGGCTCGACGACGCGCTGGAGGTGCTGGGCCGCGCCGGTCTCAAGGCCGTGCTCGGCACGCCGTCGGCAGCGCCGCCGGCGTGGCTCGTCGAGCGGTATCCCGAAGCGCTGCCCGTGCGCGAGGACGGCACGCGCCTCGGCTTCGGCGGCCGGCACCACGACTGCCAGTCGAACCCGGACTATCGCGCCCGCGTCGCCGCGGTCGTGCGCGCGATGGCCGAGCACTACAAGGACGACCCGCGCGTGATCGGCTGGCAGATCGACAACGAGCTCGGCAACAGCCACCTCAACGTCTGCACGTGCGACACCTGCCGTGCCGGCTTCCACGCCTGGCTCGAGCGCAAGTACGGCACGATCGATCGCCTCAACGAGGCGTGGGGCACCGCCTTCTGGAGCCAGACCTACTCTTCGTTCGCGCAGATTCCCGCGCCCCGTCCGACCCCCAACTCGCACAACCCGTCGCTGCGCCTCGACTGGAGGCGCTTCACCTCCGACCTCGTCGTCGGGTTCCAGAGCCTGCAGGTCGCGATCCTGCGCGAGGTCTGCCCGAAGCACTTTGTCACGCACAACTTCATGGGCCTCTTCGACAAGCCCGACTACTTCGAGCTCGCAAAAGGGCTGGACTTCGTCTCGCACGACCAGTACCCGATCGGCTTCTGGACCGAGGCAGGCGCGCTCCCCGACCCGGCCGACCTCGCGATCAAGCTCGACTTCGTGCGCGGCCTCAAGCGGCGCACGTTCTGGATCATGGAGCAGCAGGCCGGCCCCGCGGGCTGGGACCTCGTCGGGCCGACGCCGCGGCCGGGCCAGCTCCGGCTCTGGGCCGCGCAGTCGATCGCGCGCGGCGCCGACACGGTCGTGTACTTCCGCTGGCGAACCTGCCTCTTCGGCACCGAGGAGTACTGGCACGGGATCCTGCCGCACAGCGGCAAGCCGGGCCGACGCTACGACGAGGTCAGGCGGACCTCGGTCGAGCTCTCGCCCATCCTCGACAGGATCAAAGGGAAGGCACCTCGCGCGGATGCGGCGATCCTCTTTTCCTACGACCAGTCGTGGGCCAACCAGATTCAGCCCCACCACCCGGAGCTGAAGTACCGCGAGCACATCCGCGGCTTCTACAAGGCGCTGCACCGCGCCAACATACCGGTGGACTTCGTGAGCCCTGAGACCGAGCTCGACGGCTACAAGCTGGTCGTCGCGCCGATGCTCTTTCTCACGCGGCCGGAGCTCGCGGCGCGGCTTGACGCCTGGGTCCGCGCGGGCGGCCACCTGGTGCTGAGCCTCCGTTCCGGCGTCAAGGACTGGGACAACAAGGCGCTGGCCGAGATGCTGCCCGGTCCCTTCGCAAAGATGCTCGGCATCGAGATCCCGGACTACGACTGCCTGCGCAGCGTGGCGCAGGGCGCACGGTGGTGCGCCGGGGGGTTCCCCGCGACCAGCGAGGCGGTATCGAAGTGGGCCGACATCGTCGAGCTCAAGGGCGCCGAGGCGCTCGCGGTCTACACCGACGACTACTACAGAGAGACTCCCGCGGTCACGCGCCACCGCTACGGCAAAGGAAGCGCCGTCTACGTGGCGACGGAGCTCGGTCCGATGATGAATGCCGACTTGATGGCGGCGCTCACCGCGGCAGCGGGGGTGCGCGGTCTGGGCGAGACGCCCGACGGCGTGGAGGTGGCGCTCAGACCCGGCGACGACGGCGACTACACGTTCGTGCTCAACCACACCGCAGCCGAGGCTCGCGTCGCGATCCCTCCAGGCTGGCAGCCGGTAGTGGCGCCGCGCGGCGGCAAAACCGGCGAGCTCGTCCTGCCGCCCTACGAGATCGCGGTGCTGCGCAGCCCGCGCTGAGGAGCTCTCTCGTGGCTCGAGACACCGACGTCCGCTGCACCGGGGTGAGCCTCACCTTTCTTCCCGTGAAGAACAGGGTGCCGCTCAAGTTCGGGCGCGAGATCGCCACGGCCGTCACGGTCGCCCGGGTGGCAATGCGGGTCGAGGACGCGACTGGGCGAAGCGCCGTGGGATGGGGCGAAACGCCGCTCGGCGTCCAGTGGACCTGGCCCGGCACGCTGCCGCACGAGCTGCGCGACCTCGCGCTGCGGGACTTCGCGGTCGCCGTGGCGCGGGCGTGGGAGCGGTTCGAGCACGCCGGGGACCCGATCGCGGTGGGCCACGCGTTCCTCGAGCACGAGCTCCCGCGGGTGCTGGCGGCGTTCAACGCGGCGCGTGAGGCGCCCGTCCCGCGGCTCGCGGCCCTGGTCTGCGCGTCGCCTTTCGACATAGCCCTGCACGACGCGTTCGGCGTGCTGCATTCCGTGCCCGCTTACGAGACCTACAACGAGCGCTACATGGACCGCGACCTCTCGGCCTATCTCGAGCCGCTCGACGGATCGAGCGTATCCTTTGGTGGCCTGTACCCGAAGACCTTCCTCGTGCCTGCCGCGCGCAGTCTGACGGCGTGGCACCTGGTCGGGGGAACGGACCCGTTGAGTCCGCAGGACCTCACGGGCCAGGAGCCCGACGACGGCTACCCGGTGCTGCTTGCCGACTGGATCCGCAGGGACGGCCTCATGTGCCTCAAGGTCAAGCTGCGCGGGAATGACGAGGGCTGGGACTTCGAGCGTCTGATCCGCGTGGCCGCAATCGGCAGGGAGCTGGGTGTCGTGTGGCTCACCGCGGACTTCAACTGCACGGTGAGCGAGCCCGGTTACGTGTGCCGGATCCTCGATCGCCTGCTGGCCGAGCAGCCCCTGGTCCACCAGATGCTCCTGTACGTCGAGCAGCCCTTTGGCTACGACCTCGAGGCCGAGGGGCTGGATGTCCACGCGGTGTCGGCCCGCAAGCCCCTGTTCATGGACGAAAGCGCGCACGACTGGCGGCTCGTCCGGCTCGGCCGCAGTCTCGGGTGGACGGGCGTGGCGCTCAAGACGTGCAAGACGCAGACCGGCGCCCTGCTCAGCCTCTGCTGGGCCAGGGCGCACGGCATGACGCTGATGGTGCAGGACCTCACCAACCCGATGCTCGCGCAGATCACGCACGCGCTGCTCGCCGCTCACGCGGGGACCATCATGGGTATCGAAACCAACTCGATGCAGTTCTGTCCAGGGGCCTCCGGCCCGGAAGCCCGCGTGCACCCCGGGCTCTACCGCAGGCGCGACGGGCGCATCGACCTCGGCACCATCGGCGGGCCAGGCTTCGGGTATCGGGTCGACGAGATCGAGCGCGTCCTCCCCGCGCCGGCATACGGCGCCGTTTGAGCCGCTCGCGGCGGTCTTGGTTGACAAATGGCCCGCATGCTTCTAGTCTGAGCGGGTGAAGGCGCCGGCGTTCGCCCGAAAGCACATCGCGAAGCTCATTGCGCTGGCCGCGTTCCTGCTCGTCTGGCAGATGCTCGTCAGCGTGTTCGGCGTCAAGCCCTTCATCATCCCGTCGCCGCAGAAGACCTTTGCGGCGCTCGTCGATCCGGCGGTCGCGCCCCGCTACCACTGGCTCGAGCACGCGGGAGCTACCGTCTCGGCCGTCCTCATCAGCTTCTGCGTGACCGCGGTCTGCGGGGTGCTGGTGGCGCTGCTCATCACGTGGTCGGCGACGATGCGCAGGATCATCACGCCGGTGCTCGCGCTTCTGAACTCGCTGCCCAAGATCGCCTTTGCCCCGCTGTTCCTGATCTGGCTGGGATACGGCCTGGTTCCCAACATCGTCATCGCGGTGCTGATCGCGTTCTTTCCCGTGATCATCAACACGACGGCCGGCCTGAACGCCGTCGACCAGGACCTCCTCGACCTCGTCCGCTACCTCCACGCCGGCAAGGCGCAGGTGTTCCTCAAGATCCGCATCCCCAACTCGCTTCCGTACATCTTTTCCGGATTCAAGATCAGCTCGACCCTCTGCGTCGTCGGCACGATCGTCGGCGAGTTCGTCGCTTCGGACAAGGGGCTCGGGTACCTGCTCAAGGATTCGCAGGCGATGATCGACACGCCTCCCATGTTCGCCAGCCTGATCCTCATCTCCGTCTTCGGCCTGGCCCTGTTCGGCGGGGTCTCGGCGCTCTCGAAGGTCGCGATGCCGTGGCAGACGGATGCACCGGTCTCCTAGAGGGACGGCTGTGCGCAGAATCTGGACCGCTTTCAGGAACAACTCCTCTACGCTGCTGGTTGTCGCGGCGCTCTTTGCGCTGTGGCAGGCGGCGGTCATGGTGTTCGCGATCCCGGAGTTCGTCCTGCCGTCGCCGGTCTCTGCGCTCGCTCACCTCTTTGTCCGGCAGCCCGGCGCCTTCTACAACTGGAAGCTCCAGATCGGCACGACCGTCTCGGAGGTGGTCATCAGCTTTGCCGTCACGGCCGTCGCCGGCGTCGCGCTTGCCGTCGCGATCTCCTGGTCGCGGTGGCTGCGCGACCTCATCATGCCGTTCTTCCTGTTCGTGAACTCGCTGCCGATCGTCGCCGTGGCGCCCATCATTCTCCTGTGGTTCGGCTACGGGCTCGCCACGAACATCCTGATCGCGTTCCTCGTGTCCTTTTCTCCCGTCGTCATCAACGCCGCTACCGGGCTCTCCGATATCGACGAAGACCTGATCGACCTCGTCCGCTACCTGCACGCGAGCAAGTGGCAGGTCTTCGTCAAGATACGCCTCCCCAACTCGCTGCCGTACATCTTTTCCGGCCTCAGGATCTGTTCCACGATGGTGGTGGTGGGAGCGATCGTGGGGGAGTTCGTGGCCTCGGACCGCGGGCTCGGCTACATCATCGTCAACTCGCAGTTCACGATGGACACGCCGCCGATCTTTGCCGCCCTGATCGTGGTCTCCGTGCTGGGGGTGGCGTTGTTCGGCGTGGTCGCGCTCGTCGAGCGGGCCGCGATGCCCTGGCACGAGCAAGAGCAGACCCGATTGTGACCCGACATCGGACCGTTGGTCCGCGTACAGCTTGGCAAGGAGGTGCCTCATGAAAGGCAGAAGAGTGTTGATGGTGGCTGCAGTCCTGGCGCTGGCCGCTGCCGCCGGATGGGCTTCGTCGCAGAGCGAGACTTCGGCCCCGAAGCAGATGCAGAAGGTCAATTTCCAGCTGAACTGGCAGATCACCGGCGACCACGCTCCGTACTACGTCGCGATGGACAAGGGGTGGTTCGCCGAAGAGGGGCTCGAGGTCAACGTCATCCTCGGCCAGGGCTCGGGGTACACGGTGCAGGCCCTCGAGAGCGGAAAGGCCGAGATCGGCATTTCCGACGCGCCCGTCCCGATCAAGATGCGGGCCGAGGGGGCCAAGGTCAGGATCGTCGGGATCCTCTTCGACAAGCACCCCAACGCCATGTACTTCTGGAAGGACTCCGGGATCACGAAGCCGCAGGACATCGCCGGCAAGACCGTTGCCGTTCCGGCCGCGGACGGACACAAGGTGATGTGGCCCGCGTTCGCCAAGCTCATCGGCGTCGATCCTGCTTCGGTCAAGTTCGTCAACATCGCGCCCTCGGCCAAGGTGGCGGCGCTGGCTTCCAGGAACGCCGACGTCGTGTTCGAGCTGTACACCGGCAAGCCCTTCATGGAAAAGGCGATCCCGCCGGCCCAGCTCGGGGTCTTCCTCTGGGCTGACTACGGGTTCAACGCCTATGCTCACTCCCTGATCGCGCGCGACGACGTCATCAAGAACAACCCCGAGCTCGTCCGCAAGTTCCTCAAGGCGGCCTACCGCGGATGGGACTACACGCTCAAGAATCCCGAGGAGGCGATCTCGATCCTCGCCAAGCACCACCCCATCAACGAGGCGGACTACCTCGCGAACCTCAAGGTGGTCATGGACTTCTTCAAGACCGACC
The DNA here is from genome assembly GCA_963734495.1 of uncultured Spirochaetota bacterium. Lineage (GTDB taxonomy): Bacteria > Spirochaetota > Spirochaetia > SZUA-6 > CAVTHK01 > CAVTHK01. The sequence goes on along the minus strand of CAVTHK010000011.1, from coordinate 437,855 downwards.
GCTACCGGAACAACGGCATCGGATACATCGACCCCGCGCGGCTCAAGGAGACCATCGACCTGGTCAGAACCTACCAGGGCGTGGCCATCCCGTTCGCGCCGGAGGACATGTACACGGCGGACCTCCTGCCCAAGCCGATGTACAAGTACAACTGGTAGAATGAAGGAAGGCTGCCGCGCGGCGCGCGTCCTCGCGACGCCGCGCGGCAGCTGCTCCCTCCGCAGGCTCAAGCCGAGGAGACCTCGTGGCCGACAGGAAACCGCTTCTTTCGATCCGCGGTCTCAAGAAGACCTTTCGCACCCGGGACGGGGAGCTCGAGGCGCTGGGCAGCGTGACCTTCGACGTCTTCCCCGGCGAGTTCGTGAGCCTCGTCGGCCCCTCGGGCTGCGGCAAGACCACTCTGCTCAAGATCGTCGCGGGACTCCTCGAGCAGAGCGCCGGCGAGATCCAGGTCGACCGCGAGCAGTTCGACCCGGGCCGCGAGGTGGGGTTCGTGTTCCAGAAGTCTCTGCTCCTGCACTGGCGCAAGGTCCTCGACAACGTCCTGCTGCCTATCGAGATCCTGAAGATGGATCGGGCCGCGCTCGAGCGCAAGGCAATGGACCTGCTCGAGCTTGTCGGCCTCAAGGGCTTCGAGAAGAGCTACCCCAAGGAGCTCTCGGGCGGGATGCAGCAGCGGGTCTCCATCGCGCGCGCGCTGATCCACGACCCGAAGCTGCTGCTGATGGACGAGCCGTTCGGCGCGCTCGACGCTTTGACCCGCGAGCGCATGAACCTGGAGCTGCTGCGCATCTGGCAGGAGGCGCGCAAGACCGTGCTCTTCGTGACCCACGGGATCGGCGAAGCCGTGTTCCTCTCCGACCGGGTGGTCGTGCTCTCCGCGCGGCCGTCCCGGATGATCAAGGCGCTCGACATCGACCTCCCGCGGCCGCGGACGCTCGAGGTCCGCACTTCGCCGGAGTTCGGGCGGTACAGCCTGGAAATCTACAACCTCCTGGAAATGGTGTAACGAGAGATGGCAGGCAACAGCGAACGGGTGCTCGGCGTCGGAATCAGGGGCGCCGGACAGGTCGCCTACGAGCACGCCAAGGCGATTGCGGCCAACCCGCACCTGCGCCTCGCCGCGGTGGCGAGCCGGCGGCGGGAGCGATCGGAGGCGCTGGCCCGCGCGATGGCGCCGCAGAGCGGGCCCGCCCCGAAGATCTATGACCGCTACGAAGACATGCTCGACGACGGGTCTGTCGACATCGTGTCGATCTGCATGCCCAACCACCTCCATGCGCGCGAGGCGATCGCCGCCTTCGGGGCGGGCAAGCACCTCATCCTCGAGAAACCGCCTGCCATCACGTGGGAGGAGCTCGCGGACCTCCGCGCCGCGGCGCGGGCCGCGACGACGCGGTCCGTGGTGAGCTTCGTCTCGCGCTGGCACCCGATGGTCAGGAACCTGCGGGCGGTGCTGGATCAGAAGGCGATCGGCGACATCTACTACACGGAGGTCGACTACTGGCACGGCATCAAGCCGACCTTCGCCAGCTACGAGTGGATCCGCCGCCGCGAGTTCGCCGGGGGCGCGATGATCACCGGCGGCTGCCACGCGGCCGACCTCGCACGCCACCTCAAGCGGGCCGAGGTCGCCGAGGTGAGCGCCTATCGGTGCGGCACCCGGGAGGACTTCGACTACCCGACGACGCTGGTGGCCGCGGTGCAAGTTCGCCGACGGGACCGTCGGCAAGCTCTCGGCGTCGCTCGACGGGGTCGCCTTCCCCTACCAGATGAATATCGACCTCCTCGGGACCCGGGGCGCGATCCGGGACAATCGCATCTATTCGAAGCTGCTGTTCCCCGAGCAGAACGACTTTGTCACGATTGCCACCCCGACCATCAACTCCGGGGCGGTGACGCATCACCCGTTCCGCGAGGAGATCGACAACCTGGTGGACGCCATCCTGGGCGGCTCCCCCGTGCTCTCGGATGTTCTCGACGCATGCAACTCCATGGCGATCGCGCTCGCGATCGAGCAGTCCGCCGCGACCGGCAAACCGGTCGCCGTTTCCGCGGAGACCCCATGAAGCGGGTGGTGATGAGCGAGATGACGAGCCGCGAGTTCCAAGCCGCCCTCGCCGAAACGGACACAGCGATCATCCCTGTGGGATCGACGGAAGTGCTGGGGACGTACGGCCCGCTCGGATGCGATTCGTTCGTAGCGGACGCGATTTCGCGAAGGCTCGGGGAGACCACGGGATGCCTCGTCGCGCCGGTCATCCCCGTGGGCGACGCGCTGGAGCTGCGGTTCTGGCCCGGCACGATCACGATCGACCCGGATACTCTGAAAGCTCTCTACCTGGACGTTGCATCCTCGCTCGTGCGCGACGGCGTGCGCCGGCTGCTGTTCCTCAACACCCACATGATGAACATGCGCGCGATCGACGCGTGCGGCCGGACCCTGCGCGCCCGCGGCGTCCCCGTGGCCCAGGCGATGTGGTGGCAGGCCGCGTTTGCCGCTTCCAAGGGGATCGCCGGCCCGACGGCCCACCCCACCGGGCACGGCGGCGAAGTCATCGCGAGCGTCATCATGGCGCTGAGACCCGACCTGGTGGACGTCGCCCGTGCGGAATGGAGCGCGCCCCGGGAAGCGCTGCAATTCCACGGCGCCTACACGGCGCTCGCCGGGGGGCCCTTCTTCACTTATCCTGATTTCTCTGATTTCTGCGACCTGGGAGGCTGGGGCGATCCCACCGGCGCCACCGCGGAGAAGGGGCGCGCCATCATCGAGCGGGCCGTCGCCTCGATCGTGTCGTTCGTCGCCGCTTTCAGGGAGCAGCCTCTCGCGCCCGTCGGGAACAGCGTGCCCTGAGCTGCCGGCGCCTTAGCGGCGCGAGAGGCGTCTCCGTTTGCGCGGGGCGGCGTCCTGTCCTGCGCCTTCCGTCGCAGGGGCCGCATCCGAACCCTGTGCGACCTGCCTCGCTGCTTCCTTTTCCCTCGCGACGGCCTCCTGCTCGCGCTGCGCGAGGTCCTGGCTCCGGGCGAGCAGCGAGTTGCGTCTCAGGCCGACGAAGTAGCGCGTCGCGTAGAGAAAGAACGAGTACAGCACGCCGAACACGAAGCTCACCAGGGCGATCGCCACGACGGACACCTGGTCGAAGCGGACCCAGAAGAGGTTGATCGAGGTCCTGTATTCGAGGTTGAGCACGACGAGCACGCAGAGAGCGATGAGCAGGACGATACTGATGACAATCCTTACCACGTTGACTCCGACGACCGCACCGCTCTCTACAGGATCAGAGCGCCAGGGGGCGGCAGGTCGTCCGCCACGGGAAGCTCTCCCGAGAGCACGATCAGCTTGAGCAGGCCGACGACCGCGGCCGCGATCTGCGGCATGGCCCCTCCGTGCTTCCCCCTGGGGCTACTATAACTCTACATCGCCTGCCCGTCCCGCGGCAAACGCACGGCACCGCACCACGCAGAGCGCCGGCTCCGCCCGTCGCACCCGGCTGCCCGGGCCAGCCGCCGGCACCCGTCTCTTCACACGGAGGTCGCTCCCGGGGCACACTGTCGCGATCCGAACGTGGCGGCGCGGGCCGCGTCGCCGAGGAGAAAGCGATGGCCGAAGAGAGCCACACGTACAGCACCAGCCTGCGCTGGGTTTCTGAGCGGCGCGGAACACTGTCCGCCGAAGGCCTTCCACAGCTGGATGTCGCCACCCCTCCCGGGTTTCCGGGAGGCCACCCGGGCTTCTGGTCGCCGGAGCACCTCTTCGTGGCAGCCGCGGAGGCATGTCTGATGACCACCTTTCTCGCCATCGCCGCGAACTCCAAGCTCGCGTTTCGCGAGTACAGCTCCAGGGCCCAGGGGCTGCTGGAGAAGACCGAGCAGGGGTATCGGGTCACGAAGATCGTCATCAGCCCCCGCCTGGTCATCACCGACGCGTCCGCGGCCGATCGCGCGAAGCGCATCCTGGAGCGGGCCGAGCAGCTGTGCCTGATCTCGCGATCCATGAACACGCAGGTCACGCTCGAGGCTGAGGTGGTCGTCGGCGCGTGAGCCGATGGACACCGATCGACGCCGCGAGGCGACAGAAGCCCAGACATGAGCCCCGCGGGAGCGCGCGGCGATTTCCCGCGCAGCAGGACGCCGTGGCGTCTCTCGCTCGACTATGTGATGTTCGGCGATTCGAGCCTCAAACCGATGCTGGACCGGACGAACGAGTGGCTCAAACGGGACTCAGGCATGAACGTGCGCAGGCGCCCGGGAACGCCCGGCTATCGCTGCGTGAGCGGCCAGGGCTACTACGTCGGCACCCGCAACGGGAAGCGGATCGCGGATCCGGTTCTGCGCGACGAGCTCTGCTTCGCCGCGCCCTTTGCTGTAAGCACGATGATCGATCCCGCCCATCAGGCCTGGCTCGACAGGCTGTGGGAAGCGATCGCGGTGAACCCCGAAACGAATCCGCGCAATCCGGGCTGTTTCAATCCCGCGAACCCTCAGAGCGAATACTACGGTCACACGATCGCCATGCAGGCGCTGCTCGCCGTCTCGGGCAATTTCTGGCTGCCGCGCTGACGCTGCGCATCGAGAGAGTCGCACGGCGGCCGCCTTCACCTTGAATTCCCGGCGAACGAAAAGCGCGCGATGCGGCCGTCGATCACCGTCCTCACGGATTCTTGAAGATCTCCTTGATGGCGTCACGCACGCCCTTCGTCGCCTCGCCGAGAGCGCTGCCGACCCCTCGGACCGCCTTGATCACGGGATCGTCGCTCTGTTCGACGGTGGTCTTGTAGTGCTGATAGGCCTCGCTCGCGTCCTGGGAGGCGTCGCGCTTCTCGGAGTCGCGCCTGACGTAATCGCCGCCGAGGATGGACTGGTATGCGCCCGATGCCGCCCAGGACCGCAGCTCCTGCAGTCTCACGACGGCGAAAGGGTGACTCTCCCAGGCTGTGTTGAGGATCTTGAAGATGCCGTCCAGGAGGCCTTTCTGGTTTTCGTATTCCCAGGCCTGCTGAAAGAAGTCGTTGGCGTTCATCTGCGAGAGGTCGCTTCCACCTGCCGCCTTCATGAGCAGGTTGTAGTTCGGCTGCTCGCTCTGCGACGCGAGCAGCGCCGCGCGGTCGGCAGTCAGCTCGCTCTTGCGGTCCCACTCGCGCAGGGCGAGGACCAGAGGCTTGATGAGAAGGCCGGCGATCGGGATGGCGCTGAGTGAAATCCGGAGCAGGACCCAGAGGACCGTCTTGTAGACGCTGTGCCCCGACAGGATGTGCGCCAGCTCGTGCGCGAGAGCGCAGTAGAGCTCGTCGTCGTCGAGTGAGGCGAGGAGGCCTGAGTGGACCACGATGAAGGGCTCCTTGACGCCGGCAACGCCTGCGTTGAAGCGCGGATCGTTCACGACAAAAACGTCGGGAACGGAGGGCGAGTCCAGCACTTCCGCGGCCTTGTCGAGGAGCCCCTTGATCCTCGGGAACTGATTGGGGCCCACCTTGACCGAGGACGCGATGTGCAGGAGGCGGATCGACTTCTCCGTGGTGCCCCCGACGATCATCTTGATGATGTCGCCGAGGCCTCCGGTCTGCCTGAGGACGCTCAACGCCGCCTTGTCGGCGGGGTGCTCCCAGGACGAGGGGCTGATGCCGGCGAGCTTGGGGACGGGTTGATGCGACACCAGTGACCTCCTCGCTGTCTCGAGCGGTGTCTCAAGCGTAGCATCGGCCCGGGCCGGCTGCAAACCCGCGTTCGCGAGTCTGCGCGAGTCGCCTGGCAGGGTCCACCGGCCCGGGGGTCACTTCACGATCAGGACCTTGCGGATCTCCTCGACTCCGGGAGCGACGACTTTGATGAAGTAGATCCCGCGGGCGACATCACGGCCACCCCGGTTGCGGCCGTCCCAGCCGAACACGTGCTCGCCGCGCTCCGCGGTCCCGCGGAAGAGCACCTGCACGATGTCTCCCTTGAGGTCGAACACTGTCACCGAGAGGCTCCCCCGTTCTTCGAGCGCGACCGTCAGCCGCGTCGTCTCGCCCGCAGTCGGATTGACGACGTTGTTGGCGATGGTGACCTTGCCTCGCTGCTCGTGCGGAGTGCCTCGAGCGGCAACCTCCATGGCCCGATGGAGTTGGGGTCCACGGGATTGGCGACTCTCGCATGCACCAGGCCGCCCACCCCGAAGAAGAACTGGATTTCGGATCCCGCGCGGACTTCCGGGTCGGTGCTGGGGATCAGGTAATCTCGCAGCGCGTTCAGCGACGATGCCTGCGACAGTGTCCGCGCGGCGGGGTTCGCGGCAGGCACCAGGCCCGGGACCGCCGCCGGCAGCCACAGGCCGTTCGACACGTAGGCCGCAGCCGCGTCGACGTCGTACAGAAGGTCAACAGTCGGATAAGCCGTGGTCACGGCAGCGCCTGCGTACGTGGGCGAAGCCGCAGGGGGCACCGTGCGCACGGTCGCCTGCAGCGATATGTCGCCCGCCATGACGCCCCGGGTGCCGTCAAAGATCGTCAGCGTCTCTCCGGAACCTTGCGAGGACCTGGCCCAGACCGGGGCGATGATGCCGAGCCCGAGGTCCGAGACCCTGTGGCTGCGGCCCGCCGGCATCCACCGAGAGGGCGACCGCATCGACGACCATCGCGTTGATCGTGATCGTCAGCAGGCACGGCGCCGGTGATGTCGCTTTCCGGGATCGCGCCGGTGAGAACGATCATGTAGGAAGGCGTTCCGTTCGTGGGCACGCTCGAAACGCTCGGCGCGCCGCTGTACGTGAAATCGGCCGCGAGCGTGTGGCTCACCGCCTCCGAGAAATGCACCGCAATCCTGCTCTGGCCCGCGACGGCCAGCGTGTACAGGATGACCGGCCGGGCGTTGTCCACCGACAAATGGAGAGAGATCGCGCCGTTGGGGACGCCAAAGGTGTCGCGAATGCCGTCGGTTGCGATGCTGAGCCGAGGCGTCCGACCCGTGTCGAGCACGCCGTCGACGAGGTTTACCCAGATCGCAGCCGGGTCGTCGGGCGCGTCGTTGGTGACACCGGCGACCGAGCCGACATCGGTGGAGAACCGCGCCGACACTATTGTGGCCGGATTGACGTTGCGGTTGAAGGTCACGACGAGGCGATCGATCCAGCCGTCGCCGTCGACGTCGGCCGTCGTCAGGGAGCTGATCATCGGGCGGACGCCCCAGTCGCCGGTTGCCGTCTGCGTCACCGCGGTGTTCACGGTGTTGCCGTGGGTGTCGGTGTAGGTGGCGGCCGGGGTGAACACTCCCGAGGGGAATGTGCCGTCGATCACGGTGCCGCCGAGGGTGATGGTCACTGTGCGCCCGTCGGCGCTCAGCGTCAGAACGGTCGCAGTCGCTGTAGCCGTGGTCGGGGTGGCGAAGCTGCCGAGCTCGGCGATGATGTCGGCAAGCGCGCCGGTGACGTTGCCGCTGCCTGCAGCCAGGGCGTTGTTGGTGTCCGCCCCAACGAGCGCCGCGCTGATCGAGGACGCGGACAACGCCTTGTCGTAGACCAGCGTGATCGTGTCCCCGGGCGCCGCCCCTGCGTTGCCCACATCAGTCAGCGTCACACTCACCAGCCGCGGCGCGGTCCCGTCCCACGTGCCCGTGGCCGTCTGCGTCACCGCGGTGTTGATAACGTTCCCGTGCGCATCGGTGTAGCTCGCCGTCGTCGTAAAGACGCCGGCGGGGAACACGCCGTCAGCCACGGTGCCGCCGAGCGTGATCGTGACCGTGCGGCCATCGGCGCTCAGGGTCAGGGTGGCGGCGCTTGCGGTCGCGGTCGTGGGCGTGGCGAAGCTGCCCAGCTCGGCGATGATGTCCGCCAGAGCGCCGGTGATGTTGCCGCTGCCCGCAGCCAGAGCGTTGTTCGTGTTGGCGCCCACCAGAGCGGCACTGATCGAGGAGGCCGACAGCGCCTCGTTGTAGACCAGCGTGATCGTATCGCCGACCCCAGCCCCGGCGTTGCCCGCGTCGGCCAGGGTGACGCTCACGAGCTGCGGCGCCGTCGCGTCCCACGTGCCGGTGGCAGTCTGCGTCGCGGCTGTGTTGATGGCGTTGCCGTGCGCGTCAGCGTAGCTGGCCGTCGGTGTGAACAGGCCGGCAGGGAAGACACCGTCGCCATGGTGCCGCCGAGCGTGACGGTCACCGTGCGACCGTCGCCGCTCAGGGTCAGGGTCGTCGCCGCTGGCCGTCGCGGTCGTGGGCGTGGCGAAGCTGCCCAGCTCCGCGATGATGTCGGCCAGGGCGCCGGTGATGTTGCCGCTGCCCGCAGCCAGGGCGTTATTGGTGTTAGCACCCACAAGAGCTGCGCTGATCGAGGCGGCAGACAGCGCTTCGTTGTAGACCAGCGTGATCGTGTCGCCGACACCCGCGCCTGCGTTGCCCGCATCGGCAAGCGTGACGCTCACGAGCTGCGGCGCCGTGCCGTCCCAACTCCCGGTGGCAGTCTGCGTCACCGCAGTGCTCACGATGTTGCCGTGCGCGTCGGCGTAGGTGGCGACAGGGGTAAACACGCCGGCGGGGAACGTGCCGTCGACGACGGTCGCCGCCGAGCGTGATGGTCACCGTCCGGCCGTCGGCGCTCAGGCTCAGCGTCGTGGCGGTGGCGGTCGCCGTCGTGGGTGTGGCGAAGCTGCCGAGCTCCGCGATAATGTCCGCCAGGGCGCCGGTGATGTTGCCGCTGCCCGCAGCCAGCGCGTTGTTGGCGTTGGCCCCCACGAGGGCCGCGCTGATCGAGGAGGCAGACAACGCCTCGTTGTAGACCAGCGTGATGGTGTCGCCGACGCCCGCTCCCGCGTTTCCTGCGTCGGCCAGGGTGACGCTGACAAGCTGCGGCGCGGTCGCGTCCCAGCTCCCGGTGGCAGTCTGCGTCACCGCCGTGTTGATGCCGTTCGCCGTGCGCGTCGGCGTAGCTTGCCGTCGGGGTAACCACGCCGGCGGGGAACACGCCGTCGACCACTGTGCCGCCGAGAGTGAGGGTGACCGTACGACCGTCGGCGCTCAGCGTCAGGGTGGTCGCACTGGCAGTCGCCGTAGTCGGGGTGGCGAAGCTCCCCAGCTCTGCGATGATGTCGGCAAGCGCGCCGGTGATGTTGCCGCTGCCTGCTGCCAAGGCGTTGTTGGTGTTGCCGCCCATCAGAGCGGCGCTAATCGAGGAGGCAGACAGCGCTTCGTTGTAGAGCAGCGTGATCGTGTCGCCCGCGCCTGCGCCCGCGTTGCCCGCATCGGCAAGCGTGACGCTCACGAGCTGCGGTGCCGTGCCGTCCCAAGTCCCGGTGGCAGTCTGAGTAATCGCAGTGCTCACGATGTTGCCGTGCGTGTCGGTGTAGGTGGCGACAGGGGTAAACACGCCGGCGGGGAACACGCCATCGGCCACTGTGCCGCCCAGAGTGAGGGTGACGGTGCGACCGTCGGCGCTCAGCGTCAGGGTGGTTGCACTCGCGGTCGCCGTGGTCGGCGTCGCGAAGCTGCCCAGCTCCCCGGTGACGTTGGCCAAGGTGCCGGTGATGTTCCCGCTGCCCGCAGCCAGCGCGTTGTTGACGCTAGCCCCAATCAGGGCGGCAGAGATCGAAGCGGCAGAAAGAGCCTCGTTGTAGACCAGCGTGATGGTGTCGCCGGCCCCAGCCCCTGCGTTGCCTGCATCGGCGAGCGTGACGCTCACCAGCTGCGGCGCCGTGCCATCCCACGTCCCGGTGGCGGTCTGCGTGACCGCGGTGTTGACGACGTTGCCGTGCGCGTCGGTGTAGCTTGCCGCCGGCGTAAAGACTCCGGCAGGGAACACGCCGTCGGCCAGGGTGCCGCCGAGCGTGACGGTCACCGTGCGGCCGTCGGCGCTCAGGGTCAGCGTGGTTGCGCTCGCGGTCGCCGTCGTCGGCGTGGCGAAGCTGCCCAGCTCCGCGACGATGTCGGCCAGCGCGCCGGTGATGTTCCCGCTGCCGGTGGCCAGCGCGTTGTTGGTGTTGCCGCCCACAAGAGCCGTGCTGATCGAGGAGGCTGACAGCGCTTCGTCGTAGACAAGTGCGATGGTGTCGCCGACCCCTGCCCCTGCGTTCCCTGCGTCGGCCAGAGTGACACTCACAAGCTGCGGCGCCGTACCGTCCCAGGTTCCGGTGGCAGTCTGAGTTACCGCGGTGGTCACTGTGTTGCCGTGCGGGTCGCTGTAAGTGGCGACAAGGGTAAACACACCCGCGGGGAACGTCCCGTCGACGACGGTACCGCCCAGGGTGATAGTGACCGTGCGGCCGTCAGCGCTCAGCGTCAGGGTGGTTGCGGACGCGGTGGCGCTCGCCGGCGTGGCGAAGTTGCCCAACTCGGCGATAACGTTGGCCAGGGCGCCCGTGACGTTGCCGCTACCCGCGGCCAGCGCGTTATTTGTGTTCGAGCCCACCAGAGCAGAGCTGATCGAGGAGGCGGAAAGCGCCTCGTTGTAGACCAGCGTGATCGTGTCGCCAACCCCCGCCCCGGCGTTTCCTGCGTCACCTAGAGTGACGCTCACCAACTGCGGTGCGGTCGCATCCCAGCTCCCGGTCGCAGTCGGCGTCACCGTTGTGTTAATCGTGTTGCCGCCAAAGCGGTCGGTGTAGGTCGCCGCCGGCGTAAAGACGCCGCCCGGGAACACGCCGTCAGCCACCGTCCCACCCAGGGCGATCGTTGCCGTACGCCCATCGGCACTCAGCGTCAGGGTGGTGACACTCGCGGTCGCTGCGGTCGGGATGGCGAAGCCGCCCAGCTCCGCGATCACGTCCGCCAGAGCGCCAGTGATGTTGCCGCTGCCCGCACCCAGCGCGTTGTTGATGTTGGCACCCACAAGAGCGGCGCTGATGGAGGAGGCCGACAGCGCTTCGTTGTAGACCAGCGTGATCGTATCGCCGACACCCGCGCCTGCGTTGCCGGCATCGGCAAGCGTGACGCTCACGAGCTGCGGCGCCGTCGCGTCCCACGTGCCGGTGGCAGTCTGAGTGACCGCGGTGTTGACCGTGTTGCCGTGGGTGTCGCTGTAGGCGGCAGCAGGAGTGAAGAGCCCGCCAGGGAACGCGCCGTCAGCCACCGTCCCACCCAGCGTGATGGTGACCGTGCGGCCGTCAGCGCTCAGGGCCAGCGCGGTTGCACTGGCAGTCGCGGTCGTCGGGGTGGCGAAGCCGCCCAGTTCCGCGACGATATCCGCCAGGGCGCCGGTGATGTTGCCGCTGCCCGCGGCCAGCGCGTTGTTGGTGTTGGCCCCAACCAGGGCAGCAGAAATCGAAGCGGCCGACAGTGCCTCGTTGTAGACCAGCCCGATAGTGTCGCCAGCCCCGGCCCCCGCGTTTGCTGCGTCACCCAGAGTGACGCTCACCAACTGCGGCGCCGTCGCGTCCCAGGTCCCGGTCGCAGTCTGGGTGACCGCGGTGTTCACTGTGTTGCCGTGCGTGTCGCCGTAGGTGGCAGCCGGAGTAAAGAGTCCGCCTGGGAACACTCCGTCAGCCACGGTGCCGCCCAGGGTGAGGGTGACGGTACGACCATCTGCGCTCAGCGCCAGGGTCGCTGCACTCGCGGTGGCGGTCGTTGGCGTGGCGAAGCTGCCCAGCTCCGCGATGATGTCGGCCAGGGCGCCGGTGATGTTGCCGCTGCCCGCTGCCAGCGCGTTGTTCGTGTTGGCGCCCACCAGCGCCGCAGAAATCGAAGCGGCCGACAGCGCCTCGTTGTAGACAAGCGTGATAGTGTCGCCCGTCGCCGCCCCTGCGTTGCCCGCATCGGCAAGGGTGACACTCACTAACTGAGGCGCCGTCGCATCCCAGCTCCCCGCGGCCGTCTGCGTCACCGCGGTGTTGATCGTGTTGCCGCCGAAGCGGTCGGTGTAGGTCGCCGTCGGCGTGAAGACGCCGGCAGGGAACACGCCGTCAGTCACCGTCCCGCCCAGGGTGATGGTCACCGTCAACTCGTCGGCGCTCACGGTCAGTGTGGTTGAGCTGGCAGTCGCTGTCGTCGGGGTGGCAAAGCCGCCCAGCTCCGCGATGATGTCCGCCAGGGCGCCCGTGACGTTCCCGCTGCCCGCGGCCAGCGCGTTGTTGGTGTTGGCCCCGACCAGCGCCGCGCTTACGGATGAGGCGGAAAGCGCCTCGTTGTAGACCAAGCGTGATCGTGTCGCCGACTCCCGCCCCCGCGTTGCCTGCGTCAGCCAGGGCTACGCTCACCAACTGCGGCGCCGTCGCGTCCCAACTCCCGCCGGCAGCTTGGGTGACGCTGGTGTTTACCACGTTGCCGCCGAAGCGGTCGGTGTAGGTCCCCGCGGGGGTGAAGACGCCACCGGGGAACACGCCGTCAGTCACCGTTCCGCCCAGGGTGATGGTCACCGTCAACCCGTCGGCACTCAGCGGTCAGGGTGGTTGCAGCTCGCGGTCGCCGTCGTCGGTGTGGCAAAGCTGCCCAGCTCCGCGATGATGTCGGCCAGGGCGCCCGTGACGTTCCCGCTGCCCGCGGCCAGCGCGTTGTTGGTGTTGGCACCCACCAGCGCCGCGCTTATGGATGAGGCGGAAAGCGCCTCGTTGTAGACCATCGTGATGGTGTCGCCGACTCCCGCCCCCGCGTTGCCTGCGTCAGCCAGGGTTACGCTCACCAACTGCGGCGCCGTCGCATCCCAACTCCCGCCAGCGGTCCGGGTCACCGCGACATCGACGCTGTTTGCGTGCGCGTCCGTGTAGCTCGCCGCCGGCGTGAACACGCCGGCAGGGAAGACACCATCGGCCACAGTCCCGCCGAGCGTGATCGTCACCGCCCGCCCGTCGGCACTCAGCGTCAGGGTGGTTGCAGTCGCGGTCGCCGTCGTCGGTGTGGCAAAGCTGCCCAGCTCCGCAATGATGTCGGCAAAGGCGCCCGTGACGTTCCCGCTGCCCGCGGCCAGCGCGTTGTTGGTGTTGGCCCCGACCAGCGCCGCGCTGATCGAAGCTGCCGACAGCGCTTCGTTGTAGACCAGCGTGATGGTGTCGCCGATCCCCGCGCCTGCGTTGCCTGCATCGGCAAGGTTCACACTCACTATCTGCGGCGCTGTCGCGTCCCAGCTCCCACTGGCGGTCTGGGTCACCGCGACATCGACGCTGTTCGCGTGCGCATCCGTGTAGCTCGCCGCCGGCGTGAACACGCCGGCAGGGAACACGCCGTCAGTCACCGTTCCGCCCAGGGTGATGGTCACCGTCCGCCCGTCGGCGCTCAGTGTCAGGGCGCCTGCGCTCGCGGTCGCGGTCGTCGGTGTGGCGAAGCTGCCGAACTCTGCGATGATGTCGGCCAAAGCGCCGGTAATGTTCCCGCTTCCCGCAGCCAGGGCGTTGTTAGTGTTGGCACCCACCAGCACCGCGCTTATGGATGAGGCGGAAAGCGCCTCGTCGTAGATCAGGGTGACCGTGTCGCCGACCCCGGCCCCTGCGTTGCCCGCATCGGCCAGAGTGACACTCACGAGCTGCGGCGCGGTCGCGTCCCAACTCCCAGTGGCAGTCTGGGTGACGCTGGTGTTGACGACGTTGGCACCATAACGGTCGGTATAGGACCCCGCAGGGGTAAAGGCGCCGGCAGGAAACACGCCGTCAGCCACCGTGCCGCCCAGGGTGATGGTCACCGTCAGCCCGTCGGCGCTCAAGGTCAACGTGGCTGCACTCGCGGTCGCGGTCGCAGGGGTGGCGAATCCGCCCATCTCCCCGATGATGTCGGCCAGAGCGCCGGTGATGTTCCCACTGCCCGCGGCCAGCGCGTTGTTGGTGTTGGCCCCGACCAGCGCAGCAGAAATCGAAGCGGCGGACAGCGCTTCGTTGTAGACCAGCGTGACAGTGTCGCCGACCCCTGCGCCTGCGTTCCCCGCGTCAGCCAGAGCGACGCTCACCAACTGAGGTGCAGTCGCGTCCCAGCTCCCGCCGGCAGTCCGCGTGACTGTTGTGTTGATGGTGTTGGCACCATAGCGGTCGGTGTAGGTCCCTGCCGGCGTAAAGACGCCACTGGGGAACACGCCGTCGGCCACAGTGCCACCGAGCGTGATGGTCACCGTCCGCCCGTCGGCACTCAGCGCCAGGGTGGTTGCACTTGCGGTCGCGGTCGCAGGGGTGGCGAAACTGCCCAGCTCCGCGACTATGTCAGCCAGAGCGCCGGTGATGTTCCCGCTGCCTGCGGCCAGGGCGTTGTTGGTGTTGGCCCCGACCAGGGCGGCAGAAATCGAAGCTGCAGACAAAGCCTCGTTGTAGATCAGGGTGATCGTGTCGCCGATTCCCGCCCCCGCGTTGCCTGCGTCGGCCAGGGTGACACTCACGAGCTGCGGCGCGGTCCCGTCCCACGTCCCCGTGGCAGTCTGTGTGGCCGCGGTGTTCGCGGCGTTGCCGTGCGTATCGCCGTAGGTGGCGACGGGGGTAAACACGCCCGCGGGGAACACGCCGTCGACAACGGTCCCGCCCAGCGTAACGGTCACGGTACGACCGTCGGCGCTCAAGGTCAGGGTGGTTGCACTCGCGGTCGCGGTCGTCGGTGTGGCAAAGCTGCCTGACTCTGCGATGATGTCGGCCAAAGCGCCAGTGATGTTCCCGCTCCCCGCGGCCAGGGCGTTGTTGGCGTTCGCTCCCACCAGGGCCGCGCTGATCGAGGCAGCGGACAGCGCCTCGCTATAGACGAGAGTGATGGTATCCCCGGCGCCCGCACCGTTGTTGCCGCCGTCGGCGCGGCTTACGCTGCTCAGAACGGGTGCCGCAAGATCGGTCGCAGGCACGGCTGCAGGATCCGGGGCAACCCATCTCGTGCCCGATAGGTTCTTGAGGCTGCTGTTGCCCGTGATCCGCACCGCAGGCGTCGCCCCCGAGTCGGGGCTTCCGCCCTCGTTGATGAGAACATAGAACACCGCATCGTTGGCAGTGCCGCCGGTGTCATAGCTGGTCGGCAGGGAGAGCGTGTAGCCCGACACCGTGACCGTCAAGCCGGCAAAAGCGTCGTTGAGAGCCTCGCTGGCGGTGACCTTGATGCGATCGATGCGGCCGTCTCCGTCAGCGTCTTCCGTCTGACGAGCGGTGATGGTGACGACGGAGGTCGGGTCGTAGTAGAGAGCGGAGACGTCAGTGGCGCTCAGGGCCCGGTTGTAGACGCGCACATCGTCGATCAGCCCGTCGAACTGCCGTCCCGTCGCCTGAGCGTTCTCCCCGATGAACACATTGTAGTTGTTCGTGCCGATCGCGCCCGTCGACGCGGCCGACGCGTCCAGAGTGCCGTCGACGTACAGGGACAGCCTGGTGCCGTCGTACACTCCGACCGCATGGTGCCACTGACCGTCGTTGACATTCCTCGTTCCATACACGGTGTCGGCTGTCAGTCCGGTCCCGGCAAAACACAGGGCGTCGGTCAGGTTGTTGCGAAGCAGCCTCCACGCGCTGTCGCCCTTGGTCACGATCGACTGCCACTGTTTCGTGAACGTATCGACCTTGATCCATGCCGCCACAGTCAGGTTGCCCGTGACGTCGTATGTGGCCTCATTTGCCACGGTCACGTAATCGTCGGTCCCATCGAAGCTCACGGCGCCCCCGACGCGTCCGGCCGTCCACGTCGGACCGTTTACCAGCGTCCCGGGGTTGGAGCTCACGGACGAATCGATCGCCGTCGTTCCAGAGCCATCGTCGAACCTCCAGTGGCCGATGAGACCGACGAACGGCGTATACGCCTGCACGTCGAAGCTCGCGCTCTGGCCCGCAATTGTCCCGTTGTTGACCACAATCGTGACGTTCGTCGCCGCGGCTCCGATGATCACCGTCTCGGTCCGCACCCCGCCCGCGAAGCTCCCGCTCACCAGGGGTGTCACAGTTCCCGTGCGGTCACTGATCGTCACCGTGCCCGTGAATCCCGCCACCGTCGCGTTCAATATGTCCTGCGCCGTGATCGTGACCGAGAACGGCGCCCCGGCAATCTGGGGGCTGGCGATCGCGGAGATGGCAAAGTGGTGGAGCTGGCCGGCCGAGTTGAATTGCCAGTTGACGTTGTTGTTCCCACCGTCGGTGCTGTTGTTCGCGCTGATCACGGAGCTCGCGATGCTGTCCTTTACGTACCCGTAGCTCACGGACTTGGTGGTCGGCGTGATGGTCCACTGGCTTGCGTCCGTGGTGCTCCGCAGGCTCACCTGCGAGCCGATCGTGCCGGTGACCGTAAAGTCCGCCACTATCTGTGTCGTGCCGTTCTGGAAAAGCACGGTCTTGCCCGGCGTGACGATCCTCAGATTGTTGAAGGTCCGGCTGCCCAGAATCTCCCCGTTCCACGCAGGGTCGATGAATTCCACGGTGCCCGTCCCCGCCGTGAAGGCGCCGGGGTTGAAAATGCGGGCAATCTGGATGTTTCCGGTCGTGGACGACAAAGCGCTGACCGTCAGATTACCTTTCACCACCAGCGTCCCGCTGCCCGCGGCCACTGTCCCCGTTCCGGTCGAGTCCCCCAGGACCGTCAGTGTGTGACCGTTCAGGTTCAGCGTGGCGTTGTTCGCAAGGGCCAGATTTCCCGCCACCGTGATGTCGGAGACCAGGTCCGCCGTGATCCCGTCGACAGTGAGATTGTAGTAATCGACCGCCCCGAAGTCCCGAATCGACGCGGCAGTCGTCCGATACACGACCGTCCCCGACGTGGTGTCCATCCGCGAGATCGCGTCGCTGCTCACTCCCGTTCTGCCGCTAAAATACACCGTGCCCTGGTTTTCCAGGCCGTTCGCGTCATCGATCGACAGCGTGTACCCGTTGAGATCGACGCTGTGCGCCGCCTCGATCGTCAGGCGTTTGATCGCGATGTTCTCCCCGAGCTGCGGACCACCCGTCCCCCCAACGAGGACCTGTCGCGTGTTGTCGTTCGGATAAATGCCCTGATCCCAGTTCCCGTTGACCGACCAGGGGGCTCCCGAAGCCCCTGTCCAGGTCCACAGGGTGGGAGGCGGATCGATGGTGATGTTGCTCCCCGGTGCGTTCTGGTTGACGTATTCAGCTTTGACCCAGTCTGCGCTCCGCGCCGCGTAGGATATGCGTACCTCGTCAAGGGTGCCCGGGAAGTACCCATCAGCCCCGTTCGTCCAGCCCACGTTCTTGTAGCTCCCGATTCGCCACCACTGCGTCCTCACCTCCGCACTCGCATTCGCCTTCGTGCCCACCTGCGCTCCGTCCGCGTACAGGGTGAGCGTGTCCGTCGTGTCGTTGCGTACACCTACCAGGTAGTGCCAGGCGCCGTTGTTGTAGGTTAAGGCCGACGCCGCGATGTCCGTAGTGCCGCTGTAACAGCCGAAGTAGGCCCTTCCGTCCGTCCCGATCCACAGGGACCGGTCAAAGATCGTAGTTCCCGTTCCGGTCTGGGCATTCTCGAAGCCGATGATCTTGTTTCCCGTGGTCGAGCTCGTATTTACCCACGCGGAGAGGGTGAACTCCTGGGGATTTGCGATCGTCCAGGAGGTGGTGATGGTGTTGGCGATGCCGTCAAAGGATTGTCCGCCGGCGATCTTCGCCGGCCCGGCCGTCGGCGTGCCGGTAACGGTAAACGTGCCGCTGGTGCCGTCGTTGCCCGCCGGAGAGCTGTCCCGGTAGACGGAAGTGACCCCTCCGCCGGCCTCCTCCAGGTGCCAGACGCCGGAGAACCCGTTGCTCCATGTCCCCGCGACATTCTGCTGGTTCGAGGCGGCGGGGTTCCCATAATACACGTCCACCCTCGTGTCCATCCACGAGGAGATCGCTGGGATCTTCACCCACGCGATCATCTTGCCCGAGCTCCTGTCGAAGCTCACCAGCTCATGATCGAGCTTCTGTCCGTTGATCGTGAAGGCGATGTCGTTTCCGCTCCACTGCGCGGCCGACCCGATCTCCGCATCCGTGAAGCTCAGGAGCACCGGCATGTTTGCCAGGTCGCTGTTGTCCTTGGGTATGTTGTTCGTTCCCACCTTGTCTGCATTCAGAGTCAAGGTCTTGCGGTAATTCCAGCTCGCATTCCACCACGAGGGATACGCCGTCGTCTCCGCCCCGACGCTCTTGATGAACTTGCCGGCCCCTATCGTCGTGTCGCTCTGGTTGTTGTACTCGGTGGCGATCCAGTTGGCGGAGCGGACGCTTGTTGAAACACGCGTTTCGTCCAGGGTTCCGGTCGCACGGAGCTGGGTCGGATCCCAGGGAGCGGCGCCCATGACCAAAGCACCGGCGCTGGTGCCCAGGTTGTTGGTGCCGGCCGAGATGCTGTTCACCTGGACGCCATTGACGTAGCCGATCATATTGCCGTTGGCGGTCGACGTGAGCGTCAGATAGGTCCACTGGCCGGACGTGATCGTACCGGAGTTGAAGGTCCTGTGGGTACCCAGGCTGTCCCAGGTTTCGGGGTACAGCCCGGCGGTCTGCGCCCCAATGAGATAACCGCGGGTGGGGGCGGGACTGTTGGTCTTCCCAAGGATCTTCTGGTCGTTGGTCGAGTCGGTAAGCTTGACCCATGCGGACAGGGTAAGCGCGGCCGTTGCATTCAGACTCGCGCTGCTCGGCACGGTTATGTAGTGGCTCCCATCGAACTGAACGCCTTTTCCTATCATGGCATCCACCAGGTTGCCCGCAGTCATGCCGTTGCTGGTGCCGTTGTTCCCATTCGCGGTGCTGTCTGTCTGCGACCCGGAAGGATCCTTGTTCAGATGCTGAACCATCCCGTAGCTGCTGTTCCAGACCGCCATCGCCGACGGAGGCGAGACGAGGTTCCCGTTTCCGTAGTAGAGATAGAGAACCGTATCTGCGGAGCTCTGCAGCGTCGGCACCTTCACCCACGCCCACAGCTCGCCGGTGCCGCTGTTGTAGGACTCGATCTCGTGCGAGAGAGGCACGCCGTTGTCATCGGTGAACATGGTGTCGTAGCCGTTGGCGTTCATCACGTGCGCAGGATTCAGAGTCACGTGGACCAGGACCGGAAAATCCGTGTGGGTCCCCAGCACCATGCCGGCGTTGATCGTCAGCGCACGCTTGTACTGGAAATAGGGAAGCTGCCGCTCCTTCTGCTTGATGAACCTGGTGTTGTCCACGGTGTCCGGGCTTGCAGGCGCCCCCTGCGCCGAGGCCGCCTGGGTCTGGTACTCTGTCTTGATCCAGTCCGGTGACCGGGACGCGCCGGAGAACCTCAGCTCGTCGATGCGCCCGTTGAACTCAACTCCCGCCGAGCCGTTGCCGTGCTTTCCGATATAGGTGTCAGACCCCAGGGTGTACGTCGGGCTTCCCGCGTAGTTCGCCGCGCCCTGCTGGACGCCATCGATGTACACGTACGACCCGTGCGCCGCGTCGTCCAGCCGGTAGGCCACATGGTGCCAGCCTGTCCCCGCAACAGTCACGGTCGTGTCAGTCACTCGCCAGGCCGCTCCGTCATAGAAAAAGCCGACCACGTGACCCGTTGGTGTCGCGTGGTCCAGGCTGAGAACCAGGCTGTCGCCGATGGAGAAGACGGTGGATCCGAGAGCACTGCTTGGCGCATCGAGGTTCACCCATGCGCTGACAGTGGCGTTTACGGGTTGGCCCATGAGGCCCGGTACTTTGACAAAGTCGTCCGTTCCGTCGAGGTCCTGGCTGTATCCCGCAATGCTGTCCGTGCTCCTCGTCGGCGCCTGGTTGGTGGTGATCGTCCCTCCCAGCCCGGCGTTCGCGTTGCGCGTGCTGTCTTCGTAGTTGCCGGCGGTGCCGGTTTCCTTGAGGTGGTAAACCGTCCCGAACGTCGCGTCCCAGACCTCCCGTTTCTGCTGCTGGCTCCCCACACTCGCGTTGCCGTAGTACATGTAGATCACGGTGACCGCGTCGTATCGGAAAGTCGGCAGCTGGACCCAGGCGGTCAGGTCCTTGGTGCCCCCGTTGCTGAAGTTCTCGATCTCGTGGGGGATCCTGGTGGTGCCATCCTCTGCCGTGAAGAGAATGTCGTTCCCGCCCGCCTGGGCCCTGACGAACAGATCGTTGCCGCCGTCGGTGATCTTGAGCAGGAAAGGGAACCTGGTCAGGCTTGCGGACAGACCATAGGCCGCCCCATTGCTGTTGATCGTTATCTTCTGCCTGCTTGTCCATGCGGAATCGTACCAGGACTGCGCCATGACGGAGGGAACCGAGGTTGCCAGAAAAAGGAGCAGCGTGAGGGAAGATCGGAGGCGCGAGAACCTGTCTGAGCGCGATGCCGCCGTTCGTCTCGCGCCTGCTAGCGCAGTGGCTCCTGGGGTGTGACACGGCGCCGGAACAGCAGGACATATGAGAAGCGGCAAGGGGAGAGCTGGCGCGGACCGGCAACCGGCTCCATCACGCATACGGCTGAGCCGCAGGTTGCGCGGCATGCGACGCACGGCCTGCACGGACGGGGAATGTCTGCCTTGAGTGGCCTGCCGTGTCTCCATTCCGCGGATGCAGACGCGATCACCACCGCAAGACCCGGCTCCTCGACGCGACAGTGCCCGATGTGCGAGCCTCTCCGATCGCTGTCTTGAGCGGATGGCGTCTTTGGCATCCCCCCTTAGCAGCAAATGGTACCCCACGCAACTGCCGAAGTCCGAGGCTCGTCGACACTGGCAAGCGCCTGCGCAGCGCTTCGCGCGGACGCACGCTCCGAAGACTGCTCGGCCCGCACGCGAGCACGCGCGAGATCTGCCCTATTCATTATCGGCCCGACCGACAGCCCTTCAGAGAGGCGGGAGGAGGCGTCTGCGCCGACGGAACCCGAGTCTGGCGGTAAGGTTTTCGGCGTGGTAACGAAGGGTAGGCTGTTCAATCGCTGCCTTGTGCGCCGTGGTCCGAAAATGTACGGTTACAGGCAGGTAGCCGGGGATTTGGGCGCCGCTTGCTGCAAACTGCAGAGGCGGAGGCGCGCGACGCCTGGACGCGCACGCTCGAGATCAACCCGAATCACGCTCAGGCTCCGGTCCAGGTGAGCGCACCAGCGTGAGAACGATCCTTGGAGGCAAGCCGTGAACATCCGCTCTCTCGTCCGAATCGCCGCAGCGATCCTGGTCGCAGCCGCCCTCACCGCCTGCGCCTCGTTCGACCTCTCGTCGGCGATCCGCAAGCCGACGGTGGAAGTAGCGGCCTTCGTGATCGAGCGCCTCTCATTCGAGACCGCTGACCTGCGTCTCGACCTCAAGATCACCAACCCCAACCCCGTGGGCATCGAGCTCGCGGGCTTCGACTACAGCCTCGTCATCGAAGGCTCCGAGCTGGTCAAGGGCACCGTCGACAAGAAGGTCGGACTGCGCGCCGGAGGCTCCTCCGTGATCCCCGTGCCCATGAGCTTCCGCTACACCGAGCTCTTTGCCGCCGTGCGCGCTCTCGCCGACAAGGACGAAACGCCGTACCAGATCACCGTCGGCCTCGCCTTCGATCTGCCGGTACTGGGCAAGTTGAAGGTCACCGCGGCGCACAACGGCACGCTGCCCGTCGTGCATGTCCCCCGCGTGAGGCTGGCGTCGGTGCGGCTCGAAGGACTGACGCTGCAGGGCGCGAACATCGTTCTCGGCGTGGAGCTCGCCAATCCTAACGGCTTCGGCCTCTCCCTCGCCTCGCTCGACTACCGCTTCTCCGTGAGCGGCCAGCGGTGGGCCACGGGCACCTCGCGGCGCGCGGCCCAGATCGCGGCAAAGCAGAGCGGCCGCATCGACATCCCGGTGAACCTCGAGTTCGCGTCGATCGGCCGCACGGTGCGCGACACGCTCCTGGGGCGCGCCCCGCTGGCCTATTCGTTATCGGCGACGCTTGCCGTGGGGACGACGCTGCCGCTGCTGAAGAGCGCCACGGTGCCCGTCGAGGTGAGCGGCCAGATCGGCCTCACGCGGTAGGCGCGCCATGCCGGGCCGCGCCGCAGCCTCGAAGCACCCCTTTGGCAACGACCCTGCCAAGTGCGCGCGCTACCGCGCCTTCTGGCGCCGCGATCCCGCGGCGCGGCCGCTGGCCGGCTTCTCCCTCGTCGGCTGGTTCCCGCTCGCGGAGTTCGCCGCCTGCCGCGCGTGGCAGGGCCGCGACTTTGTCACCCCCGACATGGTCGATCCTTCGGAGTGGCTCGACGACCACGAGCGCCTCTTGCGCGAAGGCGAGACCCTCGACGACGACCTGATCCGGGGCGCGGGCCCTTCGGCTGTGGCGATCCCGTTTCTCCCCGCCATGCTCGGCTGCCCGCTGCGCCTGCTGCCGGAGAACGTGCTCGGCCTGGAGCGCGGCCTCTCCTGGGACGAGGCGCTCGCCGTGCGGCTCGACCCGCGGCACCCCTGGTACCGCAAGTACATGGCCTTCGCCGACGCGCTCGTCGAGCGTGCGGCCGGCCGCTTTCCCGTGAGCCACAGCGCGGAGATCGGGCCCTCGGACCTGCACGGCGCGCTGCGCGGCCACACGCAGGCGATCGCAGACCTCGTGGACGAGCCGGAGCGGGCCTGCGCGCTTCTGGCGCACACAGCCGGGATGTTCAAAACCCTGACGGAGGCCGTGTGGCGGAGGCTCCCGCGCTTCGCCGGCGGCTGGTTCGACGGGCAGTACTCGCTGTGGGCGCCGGGGCCGATCGCGCGGCTGCAGGAGGACGCGAGCGCGGTCTACTCGCCGCGCCTCTACCGCGAGCTGCTGCAGCCCGTCGACCGCGCGCTGGCCCGCGCCTTTCCGTGCGCGTTCATCCATCTGCATTCGACGAGCATGTTCCTGCTGGATGCCTTTCTCGAGATCCAGGAGTTGCGCTGCTTCGAGATCAACAACGACGCCAGCGGCCCGCCCGTCGCCGAGATGATCCCGCATTTCCGCGAGGTCCAGCGCGCGGGCCGGTCGCTGCTGGTCCGCGGCGCCTTTGCGCCGGAGGAGCTGCGCGCGCTGGTCGGCGGGCTCGACCCCGCCGGCCTCGCGCTGCTCATCATGGTGCGCGACCTCTCCGAAGTGGAGCGCCTCCGGCCGATAATCGGGCTGTAAGGTCGCGCGAAGCCGGCGCGTGGCGGCGTAAGGTCGCATGGCGGCCGTCGAATCGACCGCGACGGTGCGATTGGCCGCTCGAGGCTGGAAATCCCGCCTGGCCGCGCTAATGTATTTGTCGGTTGTGGAGGCATCGATGAAGAAGAGGATGGTGCTCCTGGCTTGTCTCGCGATCCTGGCGGTCATCCCCGCAAATGCGCAGACGACCTTCAGCGTCTATGAGGCGGGATTCAAGGACTTCACCGACGGTGTGGCCCAGGCCCTGCCGCTGAACGCGGCGATCGGCCTGAACTGGTCGGACGCCTACATCGGCAACTTCCCCCATTTCGGCGTCGGGCTGACCGTGGGCGCCGCGACCGTTCCCTGGGCGTCGATCCAGAAGGTGGATGACGCGCTCGGCGGCCAGATCTCCAGCGCGTACCCCGACCTCAAGAAATGGGGCGTTCCCATCCCGGCCATGGCGGTGGAGGCCCGCGTGGGCGGCTTCATCCTTCCCTTCGACGCCGGCGTCAAGCTCGGCTTCCTTCCCGCTGACTCCAAGGCGCTGCTGCCGTCGGGCGTCACGGCCGACTACTTGATGTTTGGCGGTGACGTCCGCTACGCGCTGATCAAGGGGGGCGTGCTGCCCACCCTGTCCGTCGGGGCCGGCTACACCTACGTCAAGGGCAACGTCACGATGAAGGATGCCGTCCCCGGCGAGACGATCACCGGCGTCGGCGGCCACACCGTGGCCGTGAGCAACGCGGACGCGGCCTTCGACTGGGAGGCGAGCGTCATCGACCTCAAGGCGCAGCTCAGCAAGAAGCTGCTCATCATCACGCCGTACGTCGGCACTGGGCGCCTCCCTCGCGGTGACCAGCACCACCTTCGGTCTCGAGTCGACGGTGCTGGTGGACGGCACTCCGCCGGACGCCGCGGACATCGCGGACATCGAAGCGGCCACCGGCCAGAGCTTCGACCCGAGCAAGGGCTTCTTCGTGGGCTCGGACACCAACGGCTGGGGCTTCCGCGCCTTCGGCGGCACCTCGTTCAACCTGGCCATGCTCAAGCTGGATCTCACCCTCATGTACAACCTGGTGGGCGGCAACTACGGCGGCTCGATCAGCGGCCGCATCCAGCTCTAGCCTTTTCGCAGGAAAGCAGAGGCGGCGCGTCCCGCGGGGCGCGCCGCTTTTTTTGCGCTCCCCCGTTGCCGCCGCCCGCGCGCCCGTCTATAGTCGGCGCAGGGGGTCGCTCATGGAGCTCGGATCAAAATTGAAGGCTCTCGCGGCGGACCTGGGAGCTGCCGTGTTCGGCGTCGCGGACCTGTCGGCTGCGCGGGCGGCGATCGCGGCGCAGGGCGGCGCGCTCCCGGCGAGCTACCCGCGGGCGGTTTCGTTCGGCGTGAGGCTCGTCGACGGGACCGTGAACGAGCTGCCCCGCCACGAGGACCCCGTCGCGATCCGCACCTATCGCGGGCTCTACGACGTCGTCAACCGCACGCTCGACTCGATCTCGCTCGCGGTCGCCCGGAGCATCGAGCAGGCGGGCTTCCGGGCGTGGCCCGTGTTCAACATCATCATCGACTCTCAGAAGCTCGCGGGAGCGTTCTCTCACAAGATGGCCGCCCACCTGGCCGGCCTCGGGTGGATCGGCAGGAGCTGCCTCCTCATCACGCCGGAGCACGGGCCCCGCGTGCGGCTCGGCACCGTGCTGACGGACGCGCCGCTCGAGACGGGCACGGCCATGGCTGAGCGGTGCGGAGACTGCCGCGAGTGCGTCGACATATGCCCGCCGCGCGCCTTTACCGGGGCGCGCTTCGACGAGTCGGAGCCGCGCGAGGTGCGCTACGACGCCCACGCCTGCAACCGCTACATGGACGGGCGGAAGGCGCGCCTCGGCGAAGGCCTCTGCGGCCTGTGCGTCTACGTCTGCCCGCACGGGCGCCGGGGGGTCGCGGCTCACGCCTCGCGCGGGTAGCGGAACTCTCCGCCCTCGGGCCCCCGCAGCACGTAAGCATCCGCCTCGACGCGCAGCAGCGACGACTCGATCGGCACCTTGCCTCCGCCTCCGGGAAGGTCCACGGCATAGACGGGCATCGCGATGCCCGAAAGGCGGCTGCGCAGCTCGCGCATCAGCGCGATCCCGCGCTCGATCGGGACGCGAAAGTGCGAGGTCCCGCTCGCGAGGTCGCCCTGGAACAGGTAGTAAGGCTTGATGCGCGCGCGCACCAGGCCGCGGAAGAGCGCCTCCAGCGTCTCGAGCGCTGTCGTTGATGCCCCGAAGCAGCACCGCCTGGTTCAGCACCGGCACGCCGTGGGCCATGAGGCGGCGCACGGCGGCGGTCAGCTCGGGTGTGAGCTCGCGCGGGTGGTTGGCGTGCGTCACGACCCAGATGCTGCCGCGGCGGCCGAGCAGCTCGGCCAGCGGCTCGGTGACGCGCGCGGGGAGCACCACCGGCACGCGCGTGCAGACGCGAACGATCAGCTCCGGCCGCGTGTCGAGCAGCGCGTCGAGGACGCGGCCGAGCTCGGCGTCGGAAAGCATCAGCGGGTCGCCCCCGGAAACCAGCGCCTCCTGCACCTCGGGGTGCGCGGCCAGGTAGCGGCAGACCTCGGCGAGCTCGCCTTCGCGGATGCGGCCGCCGCCGTGCCCCGTAAAGTGGCGGCGGAAGCAGTGGCGGCAGTACACGGCGCACCGGTCATTGGCGAGCAGCAGCACGCGGTCGCGGTAGCGGTGCACCAGGCGGGGCGCCACCTCGAAGCGGCGCTCGTCGAGCGGGTCCGGCGACTCCCAGGGCAGCACGTCGGACTCCGCGGGTTGCGGGACGTACTGCGCCGCGATCGGGTCGCGGGTCGGATCCTCGATCTCGGAGAGGCTCGCGTAGAAGCGGCTTGTCCCCGACGGAAGGCGGTCGTCGTCGCTCATCGCCTTGAATCTATGGAACGTCAGCGGGAACGGTCAACGACTCCGCGCCGCGGGCATCCACGCGAGAGCGGGCAGCCGGCGCAGTCGGGGACGCTGCGGCAGTGCTCCTTGGCGTGCCGCACGACGAGGGCGTGCAGCTCGTTGTACGCTTCGGGGTCGGGCGCGAGCGCGGCGACAAAGAGCCGCTGGATCCCGTCGTAGCTCTCCTCGCCTTCCGATCACCCCCAGGCGCGAGAGCAGCCTGCGCGTGTAGGCGTCGACGACAAAGTGCGGCTCGTGGTACGCGTACAGCAGGATCGAGTCCGCGGTCTCCGGGCCTATGCCCCAGATGCCGAGCAGCTCTTCGCGGGACGGGGGCTCTTCGCCCCGGGCTTCGACGAATTCCGCGAGCGCCCGCAGCTTGCGCGCCTTCTGCCGGAAGTACCCGCTCGTGCGGATCCGCTCCGCGAGCTCCTCGAGGGACAGATCCGCGATCCTGCGCGGCTCGAGCGGCCGCCCGCCGAGCAGCGCGTCGAGTGCCGGCTCGACGTTGCGCCAGGCGGTGTTCTGCGTGAGGATCGCGCCGGCCATCACCTCGAACCTGCCCGCGGCGGCGGCCGGCTCGCGATAGTCGCCGGGGTGGTAGCCGTGCTCGTCGAAGCCGGGGGTGCCGGCGCGGCTCCGCAGCGGCCACCAGCCCTGCGGACCGTACGCGTCCAGCAGGCGGGCGAGGAGCGCGCCAATGCGCCTGCGCGCGCTCGCGGGCATGCCGGCCGGCCTGCTCGAATCCTGCTTCACCCGCCTAGGCCTTGATCCCCTGCAGCGTCATGCCCTCGATGATGTACCGGCGGAAGACGAGGAACACGATGACCACGGGCACGATCCCCAGGGAGGCGCCCGTCATCATCAGCCCGTAGTCGTCGGTGAACTGGCCGCGGAACCTCGACAGACCGAGCTCGAGGACGAACATCCGTCTGCGAGTTGGTCACCACGAGGGGCCAGATAAAGTCGCCCCATGCGGTCATGAACTGGAAGATCGCCAGCACGACGGTCACCGAAACCGACAGCGGCAGGACGATCACGAAGAACACCCTCCAGATCCCGGCCCCGTCGATCCTCGCGGCCTCGAGGAGGGAGTCCGGAATCGACTGCATGTTCTGGCGCACGAAGAAGATCCCGAAGCTCGAGATCACGATGGGAAAGATGAGCCCGGCGTAGGTGTCGATCCAGCGGAGGCGGACGCTCATGGCGTAGAGCGGGATCATGTAGCACTGGAACGGGATCATGAGGGTGGCGAGGATCAGCAGGAACTGCATCTTCTTGCCGGGGAACCGGAACTTGGCGAACACGAACCCGGCGGCGAGGGAATCGAAGGTGCTCACGACGGTCCCCACGGAGGCGACGATGATGCTGTTGAGGAAGAACCGCAGGAACAGCGGGTCGGTGAGCAGCCTGGCGTAGTTGGCGACGTAGAGGGCGTGCGGAAACACCGTGACGGGCACCCGCAGGATCTCGGCCTCGGTCTTGAGCGAGGTGCTGATCATCCAGAAGAACGGAAAGATGATCGCCACGGAGGAGATCGCGAGGATCAGCTCGATCAGCACGGTGCTCGTCGTCCGCTTCAAGCGCCTACGTCTCCTCCCGCGCGATCCTGAACTGCGCGATCGTCATCGCGAGCACGACCACGAGGAGCACCATCGACTCCGCGGACGCGACGCCCATCTTGTAGTAGACGAAGCTGCGCGAGTAGATGTCGGAGACCAGCACTTCGACCTGCGCCCCTCCGCCCTGCTTGCCGTGGGTCATGACGAAGAACTGCGTGAATACCTTGAGATTATTGATCACTGACATGACGGTGACGAAGAGCGTGATCGGCTTGAGGAGGGGCAGCGTGATGCGCCGGAACACGGTGCGCGCCGAGGCCCCGTCCATGTCCGCGGCCTCGTAGTAGCTGCGCGGGATGTTCTTCAGGCCGACGGCAAAGATGATCATGTTGTAGCCGATCACCTTCCAGATGCTCACGACGATCACCGAGACCATCGACATCCGCGGGGTCGCCAGCCAGGAGACCCGCCCCAGGCCCGCGGCCCGCAGCGCGAGGTTGATGAACCCGTTGTCCCAGTCGAGCAGCCACAGCCACACCAGGCAGACGGGCACGAACGTGAGCACCACGGGGACAAAGATCACGGTCTCGTAGAACGACGAGAGCGGCACCTTGCGGTTGATCAGGTACGCGAAGAGCAGTCCCAGCACGACCGAGAACACCGTCGTCCAGACGGTGAACCCCATCGTGTTCAGGAATGCGGTGTAGAAGAGCTCGTCGCCGAAGAGGGCGACGTAATTGCGGATGCCCGAGAACCCGCCCCACCCGTCGACCAGGCTCCAGTTGAAGAAGCTGCCGACCAGCGTCTGGCCGATGGGGAAGATGCGGATGAGCAGAAAGGCGGCCATGGTCGGCGCCAGCGCCGCCACGACGAAGAGCATCTGCTCGCGATCGTCGAAGAGCTTCTTCCGTGCGGGCGCTCTCATGGCCTGGTCCTGGCTGCGGCTCACGGTGAGGTGCGTCCCGCCGTGAGCCGCGCCGCCCGAGACTCTACGGGGCGTAGAGCCCCGCCTCCTTGAGCGTGCCGTCCGCGGCATCCGCCATCTTCTTGACGGCCTCCCGGATCTTCGCCTCGTTGCCGGTGAGCGAAGCGTCGCGGAAGAGCTGCGTCAGCGTCTCGCCGATCTTGTTCATGATCCCGTTCTCGACGGTGAGCCGCTTCTGCCACACGAACTGCAGGTCCGGCGGGTTGTTGATGCCTGCCAGAAGCTGCGGGCTCGGCTTGAGCAGGACGGCGTAGTCCAGGTCGGCCCGCGTCGAGAGCCAGCCGGTCTCCTTGACCATGCGCTCCATCACGGGCTTCGAGTAGAAGTAGGCGATGAACTTCCAGGCCGCATCCTTGCTCTTGGCCGCCTGAGGGACGAACATGTTCCTGGTAATGGCGAACGTGGCCCTGCGGCTGCCCTTGGGCAGCGCGGAGGCGTCGTAGTTGAGCGTCGGCGCGGTCTGCTTGAGCGTCCCGACTACCCACTGCTCGCGCTCGAACATCGCGGCCTTGCCCTGGGCGAACCCCTCGGCGTCCTGCTTGATGTTGAAGTCGGTCACCTTGTGCTTGTACACGAGGTCGAGGTACAGGCTGAGGCCCTTGTATCCCGCGTCGTTGCCGAAGCCCGCGTGGAACTTGCCGGGGGTCGCCGTGCTCTCGGTGAGGATGTCCCCTCCCCAGGGAAGCAGGCCGAGCGCCCAGAACTTCTCGGCGGTCCCCGAAGGGTTGCCCGCGAAACGGAGCGAGATGCCCGAGCGCGCCACCGTGCCCTGCGGGTCGTACTTGGTGAGCTTGCGGGCGTACTCGACGAGCTGGTCCATGGTGTCGGGCGCCTTCGTATAACCGCCCTCTGCCAGCATGTCCTTGTTGTAGTAGAGGACCTCGCTGTAGAAACAGAACGGGACGCCCATCATCTTGCCGCCGTAGGTCACGTCGTGCAGGTACTCCTTGTTGACGACCTTCATCACGCCGTCCTTGACGGCCGCCGGGACCTCGGTGAAGAACTTGGAGGCCCAGGGAAAGGACTGCACGCTGATCAGCTCGAGCACGTCGGCCGCGGTGCTCGACGGGATCGACATGCCGAGCTTCTTGTCGAGGTCGGCGAGCGCGAACGTCTGCACTTCGACCGTGATGCCGGGATTCTGCGCGGTGAAGTCCTTGACCACGCTCTCGTAGAACCCCTGCAGCTCGGGGTAGCCGCTCCACAACGTGATCTTCGCCGGGGCGGACGCCTTTCCCTCGCCTGCCCCGCCGGCCAGGGCCAGCGCGGGCGCCAGCAGGATCAGGACGGCGGCGAGCAGGGCCGTCTTTGCGCGGTTTCTCATGTGTCGACCTCCTTCGGATTACCTTTCACTGGATTAACACACGGGCCCCCACCTGTCAATGAAAACGACGTGGCAGGAGGGCCCGACACCCGAGCCCGCGCGCGCAGGCGCCTTGATCGCGGGGCCCCGGCGCCTTACCTTTGGACGCATGGCTCGATCGCGCGACTGGCCCGCCGACTGGATGGTGGACGGAGACCCGGCGGCCCGGCCCCTCGTCATCCTCGCCCACGGCGCGGGCGCTCCCATGGACAGCCCGTTCATGAACAAGGTGGCGCGTGGGCTCGCCGAGAGAGGACGGTGCGTCATCCGCTTCGAGTTCGCCTACATGCACGCGCGCCGCGCGACCGGGGCGAGGAAGGGGCCGGGGCTCGCGGAGCGGCTGACCGGCGAGTACGCGAGCGTGATCGAGCGCGCCGGCGATCCCGGGTCGCTCGTCATCGGCGGCAAGTCCATGGGCGGCAGGGTCGCGAGCCTGGTCGCGGACTCAGCCGCGGTCGCGGGGCTCGTCTGCCTCGGCTACCCGTTCCACCCCCCGGGCCAGCCCGACAAGCTGCGCGTCGCGCACCTGGAGAAGATGCGCACGCCGGCGCTCATCGCACAGGGCACCCGCGACGCCTTCGGCAGCCGCGATGAAATCGCGGCCTACAAGCTCTCCCCTTCGATCCGCATCGAGTACCTGGAGGGCGGCGACCACTCGTACAAGCCGCCCCGGGGCGCGCCGGCGAGCGAGGCGCAGCTGATCGAGCGGGCGATCGAGGCGGTCGACGCTTTTGTCGCGCGGCTGTAAGCCACCGGCGCTTCAGGCCCGGGGTGGCAGGCACTCGACGATCTCCAGGAACCCGTCCGTCGCGATCTCGACGTCGACAGCGTCCGCAGGCTGGAAGAAGTAGCTCCCTTTGCCGATCGCTCGCGACCCGCCCGGCGCCGCGAGCATCCCGGCGCCGTCCGTGACGACGATGACTGCCGGCCCCGCGCCCAGCGCGGCGGAGCCGCGGCGCAGCCGGCGTCGGTTTACCGCGAAGTCGGGCGTATGCTCGAACGACACCAGCTCTTCGACGGTCGCGGCGCCGGAGCTCTCGACGACGCGGGGGATCATGCGGCCGCGGCGGACCGCCTTCTCACCCACAAGGTCTTCGAAATCGAAGCACTCCAGCGCTGTCTCGACGTCCAGCCCGAGGTATTTCTCCCGCTCGTTGAGCCTGTAGTCGCCGCACCAGGCCTCGGGCTGCAGGGTAAAGTCCGTCGGCTCCTGCACCTCGAGGATCAGGCAGCCGGCTCCGATCGCATGGACCACGCGCGGCGGGATGAGGTAGACGTCGCCCGGGCGCGCGGGCACCTCGTTCAGCAGCCCGGGCATCGCCCCCGGATCGGTCTCGCTCGCGCGCACCGCTTCGGCGAACCTCGCGTGGGAGACCGGCTCCTTGAACCCGAAGTGGATCTTTGCCCCTTCGCCGCGCGTCGCGAGCACGACCCACATCTCGGTCTTGCCGTGGCTGCTTCCGAAGTGCCGGCGCGCGAACGCCTTGTCCGGATGGGTCTGGACCGGCAGGCGGATCGCGCTGTCGAGCGCCTTGACCAGGATCCCGAGATCGCTCCTCCCGCCGAGGGCTGCGGGGCGCTCCTCCAGGTATCGGGTGAACGGCAGGTCCGCGCTTTCGAGGATGGACACTCCTTCCAGCGGGTCGCCCCCTTCGCGATTGAGAGCGCGCACCGTGGAAGCGATCCACTCCTCCGGCAGCAGACCGTCCTCGGCGGGGTCGCCGAAGAGCTCGTGGAAGAGCCGTCCTCCGCGATAAACGCGGGCCACGCGGTTCCTCTCGAAGAAGACGGGAGAGCCGGGTGAAGGCAGCAGCATGTGACCTCTCTGTGCGCAGAGTATAGGGTCCGCGGCCTCGCTGTCACCACGGTCAGGACGCGCGCTATACTGGCGTTGCCGCCGGGAAACGACGCGGCGATCACGAGGCACGGCAGTGGACAAGCACGAGGCAGCAGGCAACCCGGCCGTCGCCCGGGTCATGGCGGACGTCGCGGAGCGCGCGCCCGGCTCGCTCGCGGACCCAAAGGCGCCCGTGTACCACTTTCGCCCCGAGACGGGCTGGATGAACGACGTGAACGGGCTGCTGCGTCAGGGCGGCATGTATCACGCGTTCTACCAGTGGCACCCCTACGGCCCCCGCTTCGGAAGGATGTACTGGGGGCATATGCGGAGCGGCGACCTCGTGCACTGGGAACGGCTGCCCGCCGCGATCTGGCCCTCGCTGGAGAAAGGTGAAAAGGGCTGCTGGTCCGGGTGCGCCACACGGACCGGGAGCGGGCGGCCCATGATCTTCTACACGGCCGTCTTCAACGACAGGGAAGAAGGCTGGAAGGTCCCGTTCCAGCAGTGGGCCGCGATCCCGAAAGACGACGACCTCGTTGTCTGGGAGAAACACCCGGGGAACCCTATCCTCGATTACCCGTCTCACGCCCGTGATACGTTCGACACGAACTGGAGGGACCCCTTCATCTTCGAGCACGACAAGAAGAAGTACCTCACTCTCTGCACCGGCCGCGACGGGCACCCTCTTCCGATCTACGAGGCTGAGAACGCCGAGCTCACCCGCTGGAAGTACCTCGGCACGATCTATGACCGCAACGCGGAATGCCCCAACCTCTTCAGGCTCGGCGACAGGTGGGTGTTCCTCACCTCGGCGTACAAGAACGGGACCGAATACAGCACCGGCGCGCTGGACCTCGAGGGCCTGTCGTTCACGCCGTCGGTCAAGGGCTTTCTGGACGCCGGTTATCAGAGCGCCGGGAGCAAATCGCTCTACGGCACCAACATCCTGTTCGACGACGACGGCCGCTGCCTCCTCTTCGGCAGGATCAACGGGTTCGAAGCCTTCTCCGCAGCAGGCGGCTGGGACGGCTGCATGGCCCTGCCGCGCGTCATCTCGCTGGATCCCGCCGGCCGCCTCCTGCAGCAGCCGGTGCCCGAGACGGCGGCTTTGCGAAAGAGCCGCACGCGGATCGAGCCCGCGTCGCTCAGTGACGCTTCGCGCCGGGTCACGGGTGAGCTGCCGAACACCCTGGAGCTCTCGCTGCGGATCGACGCGGGCAGCGCCCGATCCTGCGGGCTGAACATCTATTGCTGCCATGACCCCGACAAGCCACTCGCGATCGCGTACGGCGGCGGCAGCCTGCGCATCCTCGACAGCGAGCACAAGCTGCAGTTCTGCGGCAGCTCGCGAACCATCGAAATGCGCATCTTTCTAGACAGGTCCGTGGTCGAGGTGTTCCTGAACGGCGGACTGGAAACCGTCTCTCACGTGTTCGATCCAGGAACCGAGTGCAGGAAACTGGAGCTGTTCGCGCAAGGCGGGCGCGCGGATTTCGAGGCCTCCGACATCTGGCAGCTGAACGGCATCTGGAAGTAAGAGCGATGGGACGGCCGCGCATCCGGCTGGTCGGCGGACAGCAAGTGCTCGGGTCGGACCCCGAGAAACAGCTGCCCTTCTACGCGGAGCTCTTTCGCCGATTGACGCAAGAGGTAAAGCACACCGGCGGGCTCACCCGGTACGTCGGATACCAGGGTCGGTTGAGCGAAACAGAGTCCCTGCACTTTCTCGGGATCGAGGTCGCGACGATCGCCGACATCCCGCGCCGGATGGTGGCGTGGGACCTCGACGACCGCTCGCGAACGCTCTGGCGTCGCGAGAACGGCGTGGACATCATCGCGGGGCAGGACTCCATCGACTGGCAGTGGCTCGTCGAATCGGCCGCTGTCGCCGGCCGTTGGAGCGGGGAGTTCAGGGGGTCCCTGCCGGCGTCCGGCCTCCTGGATTTCCGGGTCTCCGCTAACGCCTACGTCCGCGCAGGCGAGCAGGGCGCGAGCGACGAGGTCGCGCTGGCCGATTACGATCCTTCATGGCCGGAGCAGGCGCTGGCGATGGCGTCATGGCTGCGGGATCGGCTCGGGTCCGACGTCGCGCTTCGCATTGAGCACTACGGGAGCACTGCTATCGCGGGCATGCCCGCCAAGCCGGTCGTCGACCTTCTGGTGGAAGTTCCGTCGTTCGTCGAAGCCCGAAAGAGAGCGCTGGCCGTCCTCGACGAGACGTGGGAGTACTGGTGGTACTCCGAGCACATGACCTTCGTGAAGAGGGCGACGCTCATGGGAACGCGCACCCACCACGTGCACATGGCGCCCGCGGGCCACGAGGCGTGGGACGCGATCGCTTTCAGGGACCGTCTGAGATCGAACCCGGCTGAGGCCGCGCGCTACGCGGCGCTCAAGCGCGGGCTGGCCGCGACTCACCGCGAGGACCGCGAGCGGTACACGCTGGCAAAGACCGAGTTCGTGAGGCAGGTGACGTCACGGGCGCTGGGCGGAGCGTGAGCCGTCCGCGATCGGCGCTGCGGGCCGCCGACCCTGCGGGCCGCTGACATCGTTGTGTCGCAGAAGCTCCGGAGTATAGTGTTACGCATGCGCGATACATACCGGGGTGGATGGGATCGCGGCGAAGCCCTGAGCCCGGCCGCCGCTTCGAGCAGGCAATACCTTTCTCTCACTTTCACTCTGCTCGCCGCCTCGCTGGGCTGCCTGCTCATGATCGTCCTGAGGTGGCTGGTGACAGGCAGCGTACTCTACAGCTTCCTGCTGTGGAACCTGTTCCTTGCCTGGATCCCGTACGCCTTGTCCCTCGTGATCTTGCGGATCCGCGCCGTGCCCCGGCCCTCGGCCCGGCGAGAGGTGGCGGCGGCCGGGACCGGGCTCGCGTGGCTCTTTTTCTATCCAAACGCGCCGTACATCCTTACCGACTTCATCCACGTCATCGAGGAGCCCGCCCATCTGCCACCGGAGCGCAGCCAGTCTCTGATCACAGAGAGCGCGGTGCTGTGGTACGACATCATCCTGAACTCCGCATTCGCCTTTGTCGGCCACATCGTGGGGCTGATCTCACTGATCATCCTGCACCACACGATCCGCGAGCGCGTGAGCGCGCGCCTGGCCTGGGGGTTCGTGGCGACAGCAACGATCCTGAGCGGCTACGGGATCTACCTCGGGCGGTTCGTCAGGGTCAACAGCTGGGATATCTTTCGCGACCCCGCCGCGACCGTCTCGGTCGCGCTGGTGAACCTCCTCAACCCAAAGGCCGTCCTGTTCAGCCTCGCCTTTGCCTTTTTCATCTTCCTCACGTACGTGATCGTCTGGTCGTTCCACGAGACGGCGCGGAGGCAATAGCCAGTCGATCTTCCACACCGTATGCGGGCTGAACATTCTTGCCCGTCGCCGACGCAGGGGTCCCCGGCCTGTAGTTGATGCCCATACCCCGGCTGCCCGCGGCACCCCACCCAACACGGTGCGATTGCTTTGCCAGTCAATGGCTACTCACAATCGGTCCAGGCGTCCCCAACCTGCGGGCCGCTCCCTCTTGACTCAGCCCGATCCTGGTGTAGATTAGCGGCGGGAGACAGGGGGACGGTGGAGAGCAGGTAGGGCAGAAGAGCTTGGACCACGCGTGCGGCGGACGCGTCGTATCGATGCGCCGGGCCGCTTCGCGGGGAAGCCTCTGCTCCGCCGCCACAAGTCGCTGGTGTTGCGCGACCGGGCAAGCCACGGGAAACCGTGGCTTTTTTGTGTGCCTGCATTCTGTACCCGGGAGGCCACCCGTGCGGCCCTTGTTCCGCCGCACGCCGCGCGTCGAGGAGGAGAGCGCGAATGCTGAGGATGGCCCGCGTCACTTTCCGATACGAGGGCGCGCCCGAGCCGCTGTTCGACGGCCTGTCGGTCGACTTCGCCGACGGCTGGACGGGCATCGTCGGCCCCAACGGCTGCGGCAAGACGACGTTGCTGCTGCTCGCCGCGGGGCGGCTCGCCCCGACCGCCGGCACGGTCGCGGTCCCGGGCCCCGCCCTCTACTGCGCGCAGCGCACCGACCATCCGCCGGCCGAGCTCGCCGCTTTTCTCGCCTCCGACGACGGCGAAGCGCGGCGCTGGCAGGGCCGGCTCGCCGTCGATCCCGACTGGCTCGCGCGCTGGCCGAGCCTGAGCCACGGTGAGCGGAAGCGGGCGCAGATCGCGGTGGCGCTCTGGCAGCGGCCGGCTCTGCTCGCCGTCGACGAGCCGACCAACCACCTCGACGCTCCGGCACGCGAGCTGCTCGCTGCGGCGCTCGCGGCCTACGACGGCGTCGGCCTGCTGGTCAGCCACGACCGCGAGCTGCTGGACCGGCTCTGCGGCCGCTGCCTGTTCGTGGAGCCGCCCGCGGCCACGCTGCGCAGCGGCGGGTACACGCAGGCCTCGGCAGCGGCCGCAGCCGAGCGCAGCGCCCGCCGCGCGCGCTACGAGCAGGCGCGCGCGGAGGCGGACCGGCTGCTCGCCGAGGCGGCCCGCCGGCGCGCCGAAGCCTCCCGCGCGGACAAGCGCCGCTCCAAGCGCGGGCTTCGCTGGCGGGACAGCGACAGCCGCGCGACCATCGACGCGGCGCGGGCCACCGGCAAGGACGGCCAGGCGGGCCGGCTCCTCCGCCAGATGCGGGGCCGCGTCAACGACACCGAGCAGCGGCGCGACAGGCTCTACGCCGCGCGGGAGCGCAAGCTCGCATTCTGGCTGCCCGGCTCACGCTTTCCCGGCCGCGAGCTCCTGATGCTTCCCGCGGGCCGGCTGGCGCTCGGCCCTTTGCGCGCGCTCGAGCACCCCGAGATCCGCCTCGGCCCCTCGGACCGCCGGGCGTTCGTCGGCCCCAACGGCTGCGGCAAGAGCACCCTGACCAGGGCACTGGTGGCGGCGTGGAGGCGGGACGAGGGGCGGCTTGTCTACCTTCCGCAAGAAATTCCCGAGGAGCAGGGCGTGCGCGTCCTCGCCGAGGCGCGGGCTCTCCCGCGCGATCGCCTCGGGCACCTGATGACGGTGGTGAACGACCTCGGCTCGGACCCCGAGCGGCTTCTCGCGACCCGCACGCCGACGCCCGGCGAGACGCGCAAGCTGATGCTCGCGCTCGGAGTCGTGCGCGAGCCGTGGCTCATCGTGATGGACGAGCCGACCAATCACCTCGACCTGCCGTCGACGGAGCTGCTGGAGGCCGCGCTCGCCGAGGCTCCCTGCGCCCTGCTGCTCGTAAGCCACGACCTGCGCTTCCTCGAGGGCGCGGGCTGCGAGCTATGGCGCGCGGAGCTCGCCGCGGGCGGAAGCCGCCTCGCTACCGGCGCGACCTGAGGCCGAGGCCTCACCGACCACGCGCTTTACCGCCGCGGCGGGCCGCTCTATGCTCGCGCTCACGAGGAGCTTGCCATGCGTAATGCGCTGATCGTCGGAGCCGGAGCCATATCCGACAGCCACATCGAGGCGTACAAGACGTTCGGGGACAGGGTGCGCATCGTCGCGATTGCCGACACCGACGTGGCGCGCGCCCGCGGGAAGATCGAGCAGCACGGTCTGGAGGCCGCAGCGTATGCGGACTACAGGGAAGCTCTCGAACGGGCAAAGGTCGACATCGCCTCCGTCTGCACACCTCCCGCGACTCACGCGCCGATCAGCATGGCGTGCCTGGCGGCCGGGGCCGACGTCGTCGTGGAGAAACCGATGGCCCCGTCGCTGAGAGAATGCGACCAGATGATCGCGGCCGCGGATGAGAACGGCAGGGTCCTCTCTCCCGTGGCGCAGATGAGGTTCATGGAGGCGCCCCACAGGGTCAAGAAGTTGCTGGACATGAACAGGACGGGCCGGCTGCTCCACGTTCAGACCAACGCCTTCTTCTGGCGGGGCAAGAGCTACTACGACCTGGACTGGCGCGGGTTGTGGGAAAGCGAAGGCGGCGGCTGCACCCTGAACCACGCGGTGCACTTTGTCGACCTGATGCTGTGGATGGCCGGGATGCCGTGCGAGGCGAGCGCGTTCATGGCCAATCGATACCACGAGAACTCGGAGGTGGAGGACCTCTCCACCGCGATTCTGCGGTACGCCGACGGCAAGCTGGGGCAGATCACCAGCTCGCTGGTGCATCACGGGGAGAAGCAGGGGCTCTTCTTTCAGACCGAGCGCGCCGGGATCTCGGTGCCCTTCGCCGTCAGATGCAGCAGGTCGCTCGAGAACGGCTTCCCCGAGCACGATCCCGAGCTCGAAGCGGAGATCACCGCCGTGTACTCGAGCCTGGCGGCTCCCGTGCACACCGGCCACACGGGGCAGATCGACAACGTGCTCCGCGCGATCGAAGAAGGAACACCGCTGCTCATCACGGCAAAGGACGGGCGCGCCACCCTGGAGGTCATCACGGCGATCTACAAGTCCGCCATCGTCGACTCGCGAGTGGCCCTTCCGCTCGATCCCGGCGACGAGTTCTACGCGCCCCAGGGGATCGCGCGCAGGGCACCGCGTTACTTCAGGAAGACCAGGAGCGTCGCGGGGTTCGCCGTCAACAGGATCTCCTTTGGGAACCCGGATCTCAATCGCGGCGTTTCCAGGGGCTGACAGCCGGCTCGAGACAGGGCGC
Source organism: uncultured Spirochaetota bacterium (assembly GCA_963734495.1). Lineage (GTDB taxonomy): Bacteria > Spirochaetota > Spirochaetia > SZUA-6 > CAVTHK01 > CAVTHK01. The sequence continues at coordinate 399,720 of CAVTHK010000011.1, read as the reverse complement.
GGGTGCGCGCGGCCTGCCGCTCGCGCACCCGCGACTCGGCCCGCCTGCGGTTCCTACGGCACGATCGCGGCAGTTCCCACCTTGTTCGCATCCCTGATCTGCGACCGCAGGTTAGCGAGGATGGGCACGGCCAGAGAAACTATGGACAGTATGATGAAGATCAGCGAGATCGGGCTCCTGAGCAGCACCGACCAGTCGTTGTTGGAGATCATCAGGGCGCGGTTGAGGTTGTCCTCGGCCATCGGCCCGAGGATGAGCCCGAGGATCATCGGCGGGGCGGGGAATCCGTACTTGCTCATGAAGTAGCCGAGCACCCCGAAGCCGAGGGCCGTCATGGCGTCGTTCACGTTGTTCGCCAGGGTGTAGGCGCCCAGAAAGCAGCAGAGCACGATAATGGGCGCCAGGATGTTGCGCGGGACGCGCAGGACCAGCGGCCAGAACTTGGTCCCTGCAAGCCCGAGGACCAGGATGAAGAACTGCATGATGATGAACGCGACGAGGAGCGTGTAGACGGCCTCGGGATGGTTCATGAAGAGGGCGGGTCCGGGCCGCAGCCCCACCAGCATCAGGGCGCCGAGCATCACGGCGGTGACCGAGTCGCCGGGGATGCCGAGAGTCAGCATCGGGATCATCGCCCCGCCGGTCGTGCCGTTGTTGGCCGACTCGGGCGCCGCGATCCCTTCGACGATGCCGGTGCCCCACTCCGCCTTGTTTTTCGAGAGCTTCTTGACCAGGTCGTAACCCATCCAGCAGGCGACAGCGCCACCCACACCGGGGATGATGCCTATGATCGTGCCCAGGACCGAGCCGACCGTGATCGGCATGGCGATCCGCTTCCAGTCCTCCCAGGTCGGGATGACGTTCCTGATCTCCTGCGTCCTGACTTCATCGCCCTGCCCTGCCTTGACGAGATCGGCAAAGATCTGGGAGAAGGCGAACAGGCCGATCAGAGCCGGCAGGAGCTGGAAGCCTGAAGTCAGGTAGGTCAGGTTGAAGGAGAAGCGGTTCACGCCCCAGATCGCGTCCACGCCGATGGTGGAGAGCAGGAGCCCGAAACAGCCCGAGATCAGTCCCTTGAGCACCTGCTTTCCCGAGGCGCTGGCAATGATGCTCAGGCCAAATACCGAGAGCGAAAAATAGTCAGCGGCCTTGAAGCTCAGGGCCACCTTGGCGAGCTGCGGCGCTATCAGGAGCAGGCACAGGCCGCTGAAGACGCCGCCGGCCACCGAAGCCACGACCGCGATGCCCAACGCTTTTCCGGCCTGCCCCTTCTGCGCCATCGGGTAGCCGTCCAGCACGGTGGCGGCGGCCGAAGGGTGTCCCGGAGTGCGTATCAGGATGGCAGAGATCGATCCGCCGTACATGGCTCCGCAGAACATGGCCGCCAGGGTGATGAGGGCCGGCGCGTAATCCAGCTTGTAGATCAGAGGCAGGAGCAGGATGATGCCCATCGAGCCGGTCATGCCCGGGATGGCGCCGAGGATGATGCCGCCGACCAGGCCGACCATCATCACCAGGATCGTCAGCGGCTCGAACGTGTGTATCAGTCCGTAAAGCAACATTCCCATGTTTGCCCGGCTCCTTGCTTATAACAGGTTGAATCGGGGCAGCAGCACGTAGAGGAAGTTGTTGAAGATGACGTAGGTGACGACCGAGGTGATCACGCCGATGGTGAGCATCTTGATCCACTTCCTCAGGCCGAACAGGTACATCATCGCGACCATGAAAAAGGGCGTGAGCAAGAGGTACCCGAAGGTGCGGACCAGTACGAGATACAGGACTATGCACGCCACGAGCACGAAGACCTGCTTCACCTCGCCCCCGATGAATTTCCTGGCATCGGGCTGCGCCTGCTTTTTGAGGAGGTGGTAGAAGCCGGACGCGGCGAGGAGAGCGCCCAGGATCAGGAGCACACTGATCACGACCCTGGGATAGTCCCCCGGTCCGAGCCCCCGGGGGACCCGCGGCAACGGCGCGGCGACGAGATGAGCGGCAACCATCAGGACGATCAGGAACAGCCCGACGAAGAAGTCAACTCTTGCGGACATCACTCTCCCCTTTGTGAAAATGGGGGGCGGACCGCCCCCCATAGCGCGCCAGTGCAAAGCGACTCGGGATCAGTACTTGTCGCCGATCTTGTTCTCCCGGATGATCTGCTCCATCACTTTGTCCTCTTCGACGAGCTCTTTGCCGTACTCCTCGATGCCCCCGTAGGTGACGGCGGTGACCATGTCGTAGTACTTCTTCTGGACGCCGGGGTCGTCGAGGCAGGCCTTGTAGATGTCATGCAGCCGCTTGACGACGGCGTCCGGGGTGTCCTTGTGCGTGACGAGCCCGCGGGACTGGAAATAGACGATGTCGACGCCCGCTTCCTTGGCAGTCGGCACGTTGGGAAGCTGCGGCTGCCGCTCCGGAGACATGATGCAGAGCGCCCTCAGTTGTCCCCCTTCGATGTTGGTCAGCCCTTCGGGCGGGATGTTCATGCTGACCATGGTCTGGCCCGAGAGAAGCCCGGTTGCCGCGGGGCCGCCGCCGGTGAAGGGAATGTAGGTGACCTCGATGCCCGCCTTCTTGCAGAACAGAATCGATGAAAGATGCGCGCCGCCGCCTGTCCCGGCGTGACCCCAGATCAGCTTGCCCGGGTTGGCCTTGCCGTAGTCGACGAGATCCTTGAGGGTCTTGAAGGGCGAGCTCGCCTGGACCAGGATGTAGGTGTAGTTGGAGATCAGCCGGATGACGGGCTTGAAGTCCGCCACCGAGTAGTTCACTTTCGACACGTGGGTCTTGATGGTCTGGGCGCCGGCCCAGGTCAGCACGTCGTAGCCGTCGGGCTTGGCCAGGTTAAGGTACTCGGCGATGCCGACCGCCCCCGCGGAGCCGGGAACGTTCTTGATCAGCTGGGGCTGGCCGTTCGCGAACTTCGGGAACACTTCGCCGACGGTGCGGAAGACCAGGTCAGAGCCTCCGCCGGCCCCCCACGGCACGTGAGCGGTGACCGGGCGCTGCGGGAACTTCGAGACATCGGTCTCCTTCGTTCCCTCGGCAACGGCCAGCGTGCATGCCACGAGGATCAGCAGGACGAGCACCTTCTTCATGACGACCTCCGATATGATTTGGTGACTGCCAGTGTGGACCCGTTCCTTCGCGGCGTCAAACACGCCCGGACTCCCTGGGACTGCCTCCGGGGACCGCCGTGAGGCGTCCTTTTCGGGGCCCAGACCGGTCCGCAGACGGCAACACAGGCGCCGTGGGTACCGCAGGCACACCGCAGGCAAATCCTTGACAACGCGATCCCCGGGTCTACACTCACCCGACATGCCGGCTCATCCCGGCAGAGAGGGAGGCGGGCGTTTTGAGTGGAATCGACGATCTCCTGAGAGACGTCCCGGTCCCGCGCATGGCAAAGGTTGTCCAGAGCTTCGAGCGGCCGCGGGTTGCGGACGTCGAGGCCGAGCTCCTGCGCGGCCTGGCGGCAAAGCACGTCCTCGAGGATGTCCGTCGAGGGGCCTCCGTCGCTCTGGCCGTGGGAAGCCGCGGGATCGCCCATCTCCCCGAGGTGACCCGGATCGTCGTGCGCGAGCTGTCGGCCGCGGGGGCCAGGCCGTTCATCGTCCCGGCCATGGGCAGCCACGGAGGGGCCACCGCCGAGGGGCAGAAGGCCCTGCTCGAGCACCTGGGGATCACGGAACGATTCACCGGCGCCCCGATCCGCTCGAGCATGGAGGTCGTGCAGGTGGCCGCGTCGCCGCGTTTCGGCATGCCGGTTTTCGTGGACGCCCGCGCCCTGGAGGCCGACGGCATCCTCGTCATCAACCGGGTCAAGGCCCACGCGGCCTACACCGGCACCTACGAGAGCGGCCTGCTCAAGATGGTGACCATCGGGCTGGGCAAGCAGAGGCAGGCGGAGATCTGCCACAACGTGGGCGCCGACCGCATCGGCGACTTCATCGCTGACATCGGCCTGGAGGCGCTCAAGCACATCCGGCTGCTGGCGGCCGTTGGCCTCGTGGAGAACGCATTCCACGAGACAGCCCGTGTGGCGGTGCTGCGAGCCGAGGAAATCCAGGCCCAGGAGCCGGCCCTCCTGGCCGAGGCCAAGCGCCTGGCGGCCCGCTTTCACATCGACGAGTTCGAGGCCCTGGTCATCGACGAGATCGGAAAGGAGATCAGCGGGGCCGGCTTCGACACCACCATCGTGGGCCGCTACAGCTCACCCTACATGAGCGGCGGGCCGCGCATCCGCCGCGTCGCGATCCTGGACATCACGAAGAAGTCCAAGGGGTACGGCGGCGGGCTCGGCATGGTGGACTTTACCACCCGCAGGGCCTTCGAAAAGTTCGACCCCGAGCAGACCTACCCGAACACGCTGACCTCGACCCTCACAGCCGGCGTCAAGATTCCCATGATCCTGAAGAACGACAGGCAGGCGCTGCAGGCCTGCATCCGGACCTGCAACCTGATGGATTACCGCCGGGCGCGGGTGATCCGCATCCGCAACACGCTCTGCATGGAGGAGCTGGAAGTGTCGGAGAACCTGCTCGACGCGGTCCGGGCGCATCCGGGCATGAAGGTCATGGGCGAGCCGCGCGAGCCGGCCTTTGACCGCGAGGGCAACCTGTTCTGAGCCGGAGCGCGGCGGCTCGCACGAATCATGAAACATCCGGAGGATCGACAATGAAGAGCTACCTGAACGACGACTTTCTGCTGCGCAACGGGCCGGCAAAGATCCTGTTTCACGAGTACGCGGAAAAGATGCCGATCTTCGACTACCACAACCACCTCGTCCCGAAGCAGATCGCCGAGGACAGCAAGTTCGAGAACCTGGCCCAGATCTGGTTCGACGGCGACCACTACAAGTGGCGCCTGATGCGCGCGTTCGGCATCGACGAAAGGTGCATCACGGGGGACTCGACGGACTATGAAAAGTTCGAGGCGTGGGCGAAGACCGTCCCCTACACCGTCGGCAACGTCATGTACCCGTGGACACACATGGAGCTCAGGAACCCCTTTGGCATCGACGACAGGCTGTTCGGGCCGGACACTGCCGCAGACATCTGGAAAATCACGGGCGAGCTCCTGAAGCGAGACGACTTTTCGGTCTGCAGCATCATCCGCAGGATGAACGTCCGCGTGATGTGCACCACGGACGACCCCATCGACACGCTGCAGCAGCACGCCCTCATCCGCAAGCGCCGGGACGCCTTTGTGGTGGTCCCGACCTTCCGGCCCGACAAGGCGCTCGACGTGGAAGACCCGAAGGGCTGGAACGCCTACAGGGAAAAGCTGGGGACCGCCGCCGGCGTCACGATCGACTCGTTCGAGGCCTTTGTCCGGGCGCTGGACAAACGGCACGAGTTCTTCCACGGCATGGGGGCGCGAGCCACCGATCATGCGCTCGCGTTTCCCTTTGCCGAGGAGGCAACCAGGGACGAGCTCGAGAGGAGCTTCAAGAGACTCCTTCAGGGCGAAGCCGTGACGGACAGGGAGGCGCTGCAGATCAGGACCGCCGGGCTGTACGAAGTGGGCCGCATGAACCGCAAGCGGGGCTGGGTCATGCAGCTGCACCTGTGCGCCCAGCGGAACAACAACACGCGCCAGCTCGCGGCCCACGGGCCCGACTCCGGCTACAACTCCATGGGGGATACCGCCATCGCGGCGCCGCTCGCGCGGTTCCTCGACCTGCTGGACCGGACCGACGAGCTGCCCAGGACCGTGCTGTTCACCCTGAACCAGAACCAGAACGACGTGGTCGCGGCGATGGCCGGCAACTTCAACGACGGCAAGACCCGGGGCAAGGTCCAGTTCGGGGCCGCCTGGTGGTTCAACGACCAGAAAGACGGGATCGAGCGTCACCTGGTCTCGATCGCCAACATGGGCATGCTCGCGGTCTTTATCGGCATGCTCACCGACTCGCGCAGCGTCTTCTCCTTTATCCGCCACGAGTACTTCCGCAGGGTCATGTGCAACACGATCGGGAGATGGATAGACGAAGGCGAGCTGCCGCGCGACCTCGAGCACATCGGCGGCATCGTGCGCGACATCTGCTACACCAACGCGGTGCGGTATTTCGCGATCGAAGGGGTGAATTGAAGCCGGCGCCGCCGGATCGCGTTCGCCTCGCTACCGGCGACGCCGCGCGGCGGACGCGGCCCGCGCCGCGTCGCGGATGCGCTCGACGAGCGCCGCCACCTCGCTGTCCTTGCGGTCGGGATGCGTCTGCACGAACACGGTGCGGGCGAGGATGTCGAGGCTCTTGCGGCACATGCCTCGGCTGTAATCCATCCGGCACCCGCGATTGGCCTTGAAGTTGAATGGGTTCGTGTCGGGGTGGTGGCCGCCCTTGTGCTGAAGGATCTGGTCCCACTCGGTGTAGACGTGGCGGCCGGTCTTGAGCGTGACCGTGCCCCCGGCGAGCTTCGCGAAGCGGTCCGCCGCAGCGGGCGTGGGCAGCCGGTACATCACGTGGCTGCCGCATTCCCAGTCGAGGCTGTTGGCGGGGATCGGCTCGAGGCCGCTGCCCGCGGTCGCCTTCAATATGTGCTTCTTCTGCTTCCTCATGGCGCGGATGATGCCGTCGAGGCGCCCGAGCTGCTCGTTCAGGATCGCCCCCTCGAACTCGCTCGCCCGCGCCCCGCTGGAGACGAAGCCCGCGCGGCTGCCGGCGCGGCCGCGCCAGTAGAAGCTGCACGGGTCGATCGCGCACTTCAGGCGCTCGGACCACGCGCTGCGGCTCGTGACGACGGCGCCGCCTTCGCCGGCGGTGATGTTCTTGTAGTAGTTAAAGCTGAAGGCGCCTATGTCGCCCAGGCTTCCCAGCTTGCGGCCCTCGTAGGCCCCACCGACCGCCTGGCAGGCGTCCTCGATGACCAGCAGCTTCCTCGCGCGCGCGACGCGCAGGATCGAGCGCATGTCGCACGGCAGCCCCCACATGTGCACGGGGATCACGGCGCGGGTGCGCGGCCCGATGGCCGCCTCCAGCGCCTCGGGGCTCAGCGTGATCGACTCGTCTATGTCGGCGATCACGGGGATCGCTCCGGCGATGACCACCGCGATCGCGGTCGCCATGTAGGTGCAGGCCGGGACGATCACCTCGTCGCCCGGGCCGATGCCCGCGGCGATCAGGGCGGCGGCGAGCGACTGCGTGCCGCTCGCGGTCATCGCGCAGTGCTTGACGCCGAGGTAGCGCGCGAACCGGCGCTCGAAGCGGTCGCACTCGCCGCCGATGCCGTAGCGGAACACCTTGCCGCTGTTGACCACGCGAGCGACCGCGTCGATTTCAGGTTTGCCTATCCGGTACATCCCGACCCTCCCTTTGTTTCATCACGTGCCGCGTGATCTCCGCGACCGTCGCCACCCACAAGTCCCGCTCGGCTGCCAGGCGCAGGACGGCCTCCAGCGCGTCGACATCCACCGAGAGCGGCTCTTCGGGGCCCGCGCCGATGTCGTGCGCGGTAAAGACGAGCCACGAGCCTTCGTCGACCGCCGTGTCGATGAGGTCGCGGGCGTAGGACAGCGGGGCCCGATCGAGCCCGACGGAGACGAGCTGGCTCGGGTCGCAGCGCCGCGGGTCGTTCGTCTGGCCGTTCAGGTAGCCGCGTCCCGCCAGAAAGCGGTCCGCCACGAGCGGCACGTACGATCGCGTGTAGCTCCCGCGGCCGACGAACGTGTTGCCGCACGGGTAGGCGAACGTCACCGGCCGGACTCCGAGCAGCCCGTCGATGCGGCGGGAGGCTTCGTCGAGCTCGCCCGCCATGTCCTCGAGCGACATCTCCTCGAGCGCGTTTTCGTGCGAGAACGGAAAGTTGCCGCTGCAAGGGTGCGTGAGGCAGTGGTTGCCGATCTCGTGGCCCGCTCGCACTGCCTCGCCCCAGCCGGCCAGGCGCTCCTCGAGCGCCGGCAGCGAGACGTAGAACGTCGCGCGCACCCCGTGGCGCGCGAGGACCGCGAGCCCCCTGTCGATCTGGCTGAGGCGCGCATCGTCGAACGAGAAGCTCACCGCGGCCGGCCTTCCCGCCGGCCAGAAATCGCTCGCCATGGCGGCCGCCATTCTACGGCGAGGCCGCCGTCGCCGCAAGCAATGCGAAACGTTGACAGGGGCGGCCCTCGAGCCTACCGTAGGTGAGCGCCCGTGCAGCCCGCGCCGCACGAGCAGGCAGGAGGCGCCCATGAAACCGCTTCTGATCGTGCTGATCGTCGCCGCAGGGGTCGTCGTGTTGGCGGCGGCTGCCTTCCTTCTTCTATTCAGAGGTCCGGACCTCAGGCCGTACCTCTCCCTCAAGGAGCCCCGCATAACAAGCAGAGGCGATGAGCACGTTCTCCAAGTCGCGTTCGAGGGCAAGGCGGAGACGGCCATCAAGGATGCGTACGGCGTCCTGTTCAAGGCGTACTACAGGCTCAAGGGCGCGCCCAAGGGGCCGGCGATGAAACCGCCGAAAGCGCGCTACGCATTCCCCGCGAACGCGCCCGCGGATGCGGCCGAACGATTCAGGACCTTTCAGTCTTCGCCGTGGCGCGGATGGGTGGCCATCCCGGTGCCCGACGGCCTGGTCCTGCCGCCCCAGCAACCGACCGCGACGGGCATGAAGGCGGAGCTCGCCACGTGGCGGTACGGCGAGGTCGCGGAGATCCTTCACCTGGGCTCCTACGAGTCCGAGGTGCCGACCGTCCAGCGGCTCGAGCAATTCCTTGCGAGCCAGGGCTACGAGATCGCGGGCGATCACGAAGAGGAGTACCTCAAGGGCCCGGGCATGCCGTTCGTGTCGCCCAAGGATTACTGGACCATCGTAAGATACCAGGTGAAGAAGAAGGCCGCGCGCTGACGCCGCGCCGCCGCGCCTTGGCGTCGACAAGTTCGAGGAGGCTTCGATGCCCGATCCCTTCTGGCAGCAACCGTTCCGGATGCTTCAGCCGAACCTGCGCGAGATCGACGCGGCGGGGCTCGATGTGGCGGCGCTCCTGGACGTCATCCGGGACTACGGGGGAGACGCGATCCTCGCAAACGCCGGCGGCATCGTCGCGTGGTATCCGACGCGCCTGCCTTTCCACAGGAAGAACAAGCACCTGGACTTCGACTTCGTGGGCCAGGTCATCGACGAGGCCCACGCGCGGGGCATGAAGGTCATGCTGCGCATGGACGTGAGCAAGCAGCACGACGACCAGTACGAGGCGCATCCGGACTGGTTCATCCACGACCGCGAGGGCCGGCCGGTGCGGGAATGGAGCATGCTCGCCACCTGCTTCAACGGCCCCTACTGGCAGAAGCACAACTTCGAGCTGGTGGACGAGCTGCTCGCCGGCTACGCGCCCGACGCCCTCTTCTACAACCACTACCGATACGGCGAGTGCTGGTGCGACCGGTGCCGCGACGCGTTCCGCCGGGCGGCCGGCCGCGAGCTTCCCGACCGCGAGGACTGGGACGATCCGGGCTGGAGGGCCTACGTCAGGTTCCGGTATCAGGCCGTGGAGGAATACTCCCGCCGCCTCGTCGACTTCGTCCAGCAGCGGCGACCCGACACGGCTGTGTCCCTCCCGATCTTCGTGACCCTCGATGAGCCCGAGAGGCTTTGCCGCTCAGGGTGGTCGGCCCAGGGCATGCTCGTCCCCGACCTGCTTGCCACCGAGGCGTTCAATGCGCTCGGCCGTCCGTTCCCGCAGTGGATCTACCTGGGCGGCGAGGAATCGCGCATCAGCCGGAGCATGGGCAAGCCCCTGTTCGTCGGCATCACCTACTCCGAGGTGTTCGCGAGCCGCCGCTCGGGGCAGCCGGCCGCGCAGCTGGCCCACGACATCATCCAGGTGGCGGCCCATGGAGGAAACCCCGCGCTCGCGGTGAGCGGCACGTTCGAACAGGACGACCGCAAGGCGCTGCCGGCCGCGCGCGAAGCCTACCGCTTTCTGGCCGCGAACCATGCGTGTTACGAAGAGATGCGCCCGCTCGGGCGTACGCTCCTGGTCTACTCGCAGAAGACGATGGACTTCTACGGCCGCGGACAGAGCCGCGAACGGGCTCTCTTCGAGTACAGGGGGTTCTACGAGGCCCTCGTGCACCATCACCTTCTCTTTGACGTCGCCCACGACGGGACCCTCGCCTCGATGGATCTCGCCCGCTACAGGACGATCCTGCTTCCCAACGTGGCCTGTCTGTCGGCCGACGAGGCGAGCCTCCTCGACCAGTTCGTTGCCGACGGCGGCAACCTGATCGCGAGCTACGAGACGGGAATGTATGACGATGAAGGGCAGCAGACCGGCCGGTTCGCGCTCGCAAGCCTGAGGCTTCGCGTGCGCGAGCGACGCGACCTCGTCGGCTCCTACCTGTTGGTCGGTAACGAAAAGGGCCTGCTGCGGTCGTTCGCCGATGTGGACCTCATCGCCCTGAACGGGCCGTTTCTCGCGGTCGAGCCCGACCGACCCGCAGGCGGTGCTGCTCCGCGCTCTTCCCACGACACCCGTCGTGCCGAACAACACGCCGGAGTTCGCCTACTGGAGCGGCGAAGGGGGCGACTATGGCCTCTACGTGATGCGCTTCGGCCGCGGGACCGCGACCTACCTTCCCTGGCAGCTTGGGCAGGACCTACCACGTCCAGGGCGTGCCCGAGCAGGCGCTGCTGCTCGCCGACCTGCTGGACCGCTCGAACGGCCCCCGCGAGGTCCTGACCAGCGCGCCGTCCTGCGTCGAGATCACTGCTGCCGAGACCCGGGCCGGGCTGGCGGTGCACCTGCTGAACACGGCCGGCCACCAGAGCAAGCCGCAGACCGAGGTGATCCCGCTGCACGACGTCGCGGTCATGGTCGACACGTCCAGGAGCAGGGCCAGGGCGCTCGCGGCCGGCGCTTCCTTGCAGGTCGAACGGGTCGGCCGCTACGCGCGCGTCGTGCTTCCGCGGCTCGGCCTCTACGAGGTCGTGCTGTTCGAGTAGACCTGCTGGTGCGAGGCGGCTGGGCCGGGACGCGAGTCGGAAAGGTCAGGCGCCCGAGGAGCCCGAGTCCTGCCCGAGATGGTGCCGTCGCGCGTACTCGGCGAGATCCACGCGGCACTGGGCGCCGGTCTTGGCATAGATGTGGTGGAGGTGGTTCACCGCCGTGTAGTAGCTGATGTCGAGCTCCCCGGCGATCTGTTTGGTCGCGAGGCCGCGCGCCGCGAGAGTCAGCACCTCGACCTCCCGGTGTGTAAGGCCGTCCGGCAGCGCTCCCTCCAGGCGCGACGTCACTTCGGCGAGCTCGCGGTCGAGGCCTTTCAGCCCGAGCATGCCCCCGCAGACCCGCGCCTCCTCGGCGAGCTCGCGGGCCCGCCTGCGCTCGCCGTGGCGCAGCAGGAAGGCCGCGTAGTAGATGCACGTAGCGTAGTGCTCCCAGACCAACTCGCAGCGGCGTCCGAACTCCAGCCCACGCTCGAAGTATTGCCGCGCCTCGCTGTCGCGATCGAGCAGGCCGAAAAACACGCCGCGCACGCCGTCGAGCACGTATTCGGAGTACTCGACTATGAAGTCTCCTGGCGCGGCGATGAGCTCGGCGCCGCACACTTCAGCGAGCAGCGTCCCGTCGGATCGCAGAACCGCGACAAAGCCGAGCGCGACGAGCACGTGGAGCCGGCCCAGCGGACTCAGCTCGAAGGTCGAGGGCGCGCCTGGCGAGCGCCTCGATATCGGCCAGCCGGCTCGTGTCTCCCAGGTTGCGGGCGGCGCGGGCCGTTTCGGCCACACGCATGGCGAAGCGGTCGGGGTTGATGTAGTACTGGGGCCGCTGGTCGAAGTCCGCGAGCACGTCTTTGAGAGTGCGGATTTCTACCGGCGGAATGCTGTCACGCAGCACGCCCACCACGATGCCGGCTTCTTTCATCCACCTATCCTCTGCCAGGTACCGTTTGTATTCGGCCCATCGGCCGCGATACAGGGTCACGCGGCGCTCCGCTCGCTGCAGCTCCACGGTCCAGATGCTCGACCGAAGGGTCGTCGCCGCGCGCAGCTCGCGGGCGAGGTTCTCGGCGCCCGTCGCGTCGCCGCAGAAGAGCATCCAGTTCGCGAGGCGGCCGCCCGCGAGCAGCTCGAGCTCGTGGTCGCCGATCTCCCGCGCGAGACGCAGGACTTCGGCGCCGGTATGGAGGAACGCCGGGCATTTCAGCTGGCGGTACTCCATCCAGGCCCGGGCGTAGAGCACGCGAGCCTCGAGGCGGCGATCTCCCAGACTGCGTGCCAGAGCCGTGGCCCGCGAAAAACAGCCCTCGGCCCGGTCCGGTTGCGCGTAGGAATAGGTCTCGCCGAGCGCGCACAAGAGCCGCGCTTCCTGCGGCGAGTCAGGAGCTGCCAGCGCCAGCGCCCGCTCGCGCAGCCGGCGCAGATCGTCCCGCGGCAGGCTTTCGGCGCCCTGAGGACACGCGTCGAATGCCGCGGCGTCCACAGCGTGGTCGACATCGCCGCATGCCGCGTACAGGTCGAATGCTTCGACCAGTAACGGGACTACCTCGAAGAAGCGCGTGAGCGCAAAGAGTGTCCACGCCCGCAGCATGGCCAGATCGGCGCGGTCGCGCTGGGGGAGGCCCGGGACCGCGCCCGCCGCCTCCAGGTGACGCAAGGCTGTGTCATAGGCCGCAGCCTCGATCGCCTTCTCTCCTGCCTCGCGGGCGTAGCGGCCTGCCTTGACCGCGTGCTCCGTCCCCGCCGACGCGAAGTGCCACGCGAGACGCCCCGGGTCCACGGCCCGGCCGGCGGCGCGGAACGTCTCGAGCGCCTCCCCTGCCGAGCGGTGGATCGCGCAGCGTGCCGCGGGCGCCAGGCTCGCCGCCACGGCGCGCTGCACGAGCTCGTGGGCGAAGCGGCAGCGGTCCGGGGCGGCCTCCACGAGCAGGCCCTCGTCCAAGGGTCCGGCCAGCAGGTCCCGCGTCTCCCCGGGAGTCGCGCGCATGGTGGCCGCAAGGAGATCGAGATCGACCTCGCGACCGATCACGGCTGCGGTCCGCAGTGCAAGGATCGCCGGCTCGGGAAGACGCGCGAGCCTCCGGCTGATCAGGATGGCGACGTTCGCGGACGTCGCATCTTCCCAGCGATCCTCCGTGTGCTGACCGCCGGACGCGGCGTCCATCGCGATGCGGCGCACAGCTTCGACTACCAGGAGCGCGTTGCCCCCGGTCTCCCTGTGGACCGACGGAGCAAGCGAAGCGGAGCCCTTCTTCCCCACCTCAGCCTCTAGAAGAAGGCGGATATCCCCCTCGCTCAGGCTGCCCACCTCCACCTCGCGCCACCACGGCAGCTTTGAGACCGCTGCGAGCACGGGCGGCAGGACCGGGTGGTGCAGGGCCCTGCGCTGCACGTACGTGCCGATCACCACTACGCGGCAGCGCTCCAGATCGCCCGCCACCGCCTCGAAGAGCCGCAGGGTATCGGGATCGCAGTAGTGCAGATCGTCGAGCACGAGCAGCAGTGGCGCATCCACGGCCGCCCGCTCGACAAAAGAGCGCATCGCCGCGAAGAGGCGGTAGCGGGCCTGCTGCGAGGGAGGCTCCCGCGAGCCACCGGCCGCGGGCACGAGGCTTTCGAGGGCCGGAATCAGGCACGCGATGTCGCGCACGCCCGTCCCCATCACCTTACGCGCGCGATCGAGGCCGAATCGATCGGCGTATCGCCTGATCAGCTCAGCCCAGGGCCAATAGGCGGGGGAGCCTTCGTCGTCATAGCCCTGACCCCAGAGCGCCACGAACCCGGCGCGCTCGGCGTCCGCCGCGACCTCGCGTGCGAGCCGGGTCTTGCCGACGCCGTGATCACCGGAGATCGCGACCACGGCGCCGTTGCCCCGCGGCCGCCGCCTGTCGCAATCGGCTGAAGAGGCCGAGCTCGTCGTCCCGCCCCACGAACAGAGAAGCCGGCAACTTGCCCGGTTCGACTTTCCTCACTCTGCCCGCCAACTCCCGCATTGTAGAGCCCCCGTGAGCCGGGCGCAAACCGCGTCGCCTACGGCTCGCGTGGGATCCAGTCGACGCCGATGGGGGCCGGTGTGCCGACGAGACGGACAGACCGGACCATGGCGCGCCATGTCGGCCAGAGCCGGCGTCGGTCTTCGATCGTCGGGAAGTAGATGTGAATGAACGCGATGTCCCCGCCGCTGGCGAGCACGACGGACCCCCAGCCCCCGTAACGCGGCGCGGTCAGCATGAGCGCCGGCCTGCCCGCGATGCTCAAAGGCTCTATCTGCGCCTGCTCCGCGGAGCCGCCCATGCCGAGGTAGACGGCGACGTGCGCGAGCCTGCTCGACTCGTCCCGGCTCCATCCCGGCTCCAGATCCATGCCTCCGAGGATGCGGCATATCTGTTCGAAGTCCGAAGGGAGCGCCCGCTCGAGCGCCACGCGGCAGCCGGTCGTGGGCGACGGGGGCATCCGTGGCCGCCCGGACCGGATGTCGCCGGGAAGCGCGCAGGCCTCGATGCCGGACGTGCTCCACCGATTTCCGCTCCAGCCGGCGGGGAAGCGGATCTCGATGCCGGAGGCCGGGTCCGCGAGCTTCTCCTTGAGCAGCGGGCGCGCCTGCCATGCGACAACGAAGGTGGCCGCGGCCATGAGCGCCAGCATCTTGACCACGCCGAGAGCGCGGCGGGAGAGACGGTGCCGCGCCCGCCACCCGGGCAGGTCGGTCGGCCTCCGTACGACGGGAATCACGCTCAATTGCACGGCGCTTGCCACAAACGCTCCTCCACGCCGGGTGTACGGCGTCGAGTGTGGCAGTGATCACCGTGTGTGCCGGATGGTGACTTCTATCCATGGCGGGGCTGCCGGACGCAAAAGGAACGTGCTACAGTCGTGTGGCGCGCGTGAGGAGGTCGGCGTGGCGCTCGATTTCTCAAGGCTCGATCACGAGTCCTGGATGAGGGAGGCGCTTCGCGAAGCAGAGGAGGCCGGACGACGCGGCGATCGGCCCATCGGGGCGGTGATCGTGCACGAGGGCACCATCGTCGGTCGCGGCTCCAGCCGGTGGAGGACGCTCGACAGCGACGTCCATCACGCCGAGAACACGGCGATCTACCAGATCGCCCCGTTTCTCAAGAGGCACGCGAGGGAGTGCGTGATCTACACGACGGTGGAGCCTTGCATCATGTGCCTCGCCACCATCGCGCTCGCGAATATCCGCAGCATTGTCTACGGCCTGAAGGACGACTACATGGCGAGCGACAAGGCCATCGCCGCCGTCGAGCACCTGCGGGTCCGCGTGCACAATTACCTCGGCGGCGTGCTGGCCGCGGAGAGTCGCGAGCTCTTTCTCCGCTACGGCTTCGAGAGCGACCTCCGTGTGATGACCCAAGGCCATCACTGACGCCGCTGCCCGCTCCGAGGCGGCGCCGGGCATAGGATGGAGCACGGGTGTGCCGGGATGCGGACACGCCTGACGCGCCCGTAGTACGCTGCCGGAGCACGCGTCGCCGGCAGCGGCGCCGCACGAAGGAGGACCCGTGGGAAAGGACGCGAAACCCAGGACCGGTCTTCGCAGCCTGCCGGTCAACGTCTGGATCGTAACGGCCACTTCCTTCCTCACCGACGTTTCATCGGACATGATCTTCAACCTGGTGCCGCTGTTCCTCGCCAACGTGCTCAAGGCGGGCACCGCGGTGATCGGCCTGATCGATGGCCTGGCGGAGACGACCGCGAGCCTGATGAAGATCTACTCCGGGGCGCTGTCGGATCGGCTCGGCCAGCGCAAGTGGATCACGGTGATCGGCTATGGCCTCTCGACGCTTGCCAAGCCCTTCCTCTATCTGGCCCATGCCTGGGGCTTTGTGCTCGGGGTGCGCGTCGCGGATCGCCTGGGCAAGGGCATCCGCACCGCGCCGCGCGACGCCCTCGTCGCCGACAGCATCGACGAGAAGCAGCGGGGCCTGGCCTTCGGCGTGCATCGCGCCGGAGACACGGCCGGGGCTCTCGTCGGCGTGGCGATTGCCGCCCTGATCGTCTGGCTGACCGAGCGCGGCGCCGCAGACCTGACGCGCCGGACGTTCCAGATCGCGGTGCTCATCAGCATCATCCCCGCGGTCCTGGCGGTGCTCGTGCTGGCGCTGGGGGCTCGGGAGACCGGCGTCCGCAGCCAGTCGAGGGTGCCCGTGTTCAGCATGAAGGGCATGGACCGGCGCTTCAAGCTCTTCATGTTCGTGCTGATCCTGTTCACGCTGGGCAACTCCTCGGACGCGTTCATCATCCTGCTGGCCCAAAACCGCGGCCTCGGCGTGTTCCAGATTCTTCTCATGCTGATGACCTTCAACCTGATCTACTCCCTGCTGGCCGGCCCGCTGGGTGCGCTCTCGGACAGGATCGGGCGGCGGCGGCTGATCGTCGGCGGCTGGCTGGCATACGGGCTGGTCTACCTGGGCTTCGCCCTGTCGCGCACCGGCTGGCAGGTCTGGGCGCTCTACGGCCTGTACGGCATCTACTACGCCGCCACCGAAGGCTCGGCCAAGGCGTTGATCGCCGACCTGGTGACGCCGGAGCGGCGGGGCACGGCCTACGGTCTGTACAACGCCGCCATCGGCCTGACCGCCTTTCCGGCCTCAGCCATCGCCGGGCTGCTGTGGCAGGGCGCATTCGGCTGGCACGGCTTCGGCGCCTCGGCGCCCTTCCTGTTCGGAGCGGCGCTCGCGCTGCTCGCCGGAATCCTGTTCTGGCGGCTGGTGCCGGCGCAAAAGGCCTGAAGCGAAGGCGAGCTCGAACGGTCGTGCGACCGCGGCATCAGGACGAGCCGGCCCTCATGCGGGCGGCTGCCGCACCGCATCCAGCAGCATCTCTGCGGCCTGCGGCGAGAAAACCGAGGACACCGTCTCGTAGAGCTCCGAGGCCCTGGGCTCTTCGAAGTTCGCTCGATGCGGCAGGTACCCGATCCAGCCGCCGAAGAGGCCGGCGACGAGGGCGATGGCATCGGGGACCCGGGCCTGCCAGTCGAAGGCTACGTCCAGCAGGGCTTCTGCGGGGATGCCGAGAAGCTTGACCGCGCCTCCGTCCAGCAGGCGCAGGGGGCACTCGACTTCGCCCCTCCTGGCGTCGATCAGCTCGCCGCCCGTCTTGTAGATGCTCACGAACGCGCCGTACGCGAACTGTTCCGCCACCCACCGCCTCGTCTCCTCCGGGGGCAGCCTGCCCGCGCGGGCCCTGTCCTTGACCATGGCGTTGATGATGCCGCCCTCGGGAACCTTCTCCTCGGGAATTCCCAGGAATCGCCCGAGCTTCTCCTTCCAGTCGTCCAGCTTCGACTGGACCTGAGCCGGGCTCAGAGCCCCGTAGCGCAGCGGCAGATGGACCGTCAAGGTTCGAGCGGTGAGCCGGTCCATGGTGGCGACCGGCGCCGTCGCGCTGGCGGCGCGAATATCTCCGGCCATCGTGCGGGCGGTCTGCTCGACGACGTCGAACGAGGAGCCCACCGCCTGATCGGGGTCCGCCATATCCAAAGCACCGCGGCTCGCCGGATCGACGTTTCCTTCGGCGCCTTGCAGGAACATAACCGGAACGGATAGCTCCTTCTGCAGCGACTCGCGAACCGGGCCGGCCCAGTCGGCGCTGACCCGGTAGTTGTCGACCCCGAGGACGGTGAGATGGCAGGAGTAATGGAAGAGGAGTCCCCGTTGCGTCCCCCCTTCGTCCTTCAAGCTGAACAGGACCAGGCGGGGATCGATCGGCGCCGCCGCGTCGCGACGATTGACCCCGATGCGGCTGGCGCCCGTCCGCACCTCGATCGAGCCGCGAAAAGCCCGTTGTCTGGTCTCCTGGATCAGCTCGCCCAACCGCTCACGGAGCATGCCGTAGTAGCGCACGGCCCAGGGGCTTGTGTCCCGGCTGATGAAGCGCGCGACCGGACCTGAGTGCGTGTGGGTCGTCGAGATGAAGATCCGATCCGCCGGCATCGCCGTCGTCGCGCTGAGCGCCGCAGCCAGCTCACGGGCGGTAATCACGCTCATCAGGCACAGGTCGAGAGCCACCCAGACGAACGGCGGATCGCCGGGGCTCTCGCAGTACCAGGCGTATGCGTACAGCGGGTCGTGAACGCCCTCGGAGTCGTGGGTGCGGTCGCCGTAGCCCTGGAGGGGGACGCTCTCCTGCGGAGTGATATCCGTGTGACCGATTGCCATGCGCAGCATCTCGTTTCCTCCTCCGTCCTGCCAGGCTATCCCTTGAGGCCGGTCAGGACCGTTCCACGGATGAAATACTGGGAGAAAAACAGGTACAGCGCCACCAGGGGGATGCAGGCGGAAACGGACATGGCGAGCTGCTCCGGATAGGGCGTGAAGAAGACGCCCGCAAACAGGGCGATGCCGACGGGAAGTGTTCTGAGCGCGGTGCCCGTGACCACTACGAGCGGCCAGATCAGGTTCTTCCAGACGTACTGGGAGTGAAAGATCACGAGCGCCACCACCGCCACGCGGGAGAGGGGAACGCCCACCTGGAGGAATATGCTGAGCTCGGAGGCCCCGTCGATGCGGGCCGCTTCGAGCAGCTCGTTGGGGACCGCGTAGAAGAACTGCCGCATGAGGAACACGCCAAAGCCCGAAAGGGAAAGCGGCAGGATGATGCCCGCATAGGTATTCACCAGGCCGAGATTGTGCGTCAGCACGAACAGCGGCACGACCACGGCGTAGATCGGCACCATCAACGTGCTGAGGACGATGCCGAAAAGAAGCTCGCGCCCCCGAAAGCGGTACTTCGCGAAGCCGTACCCCGCCGTGGTGCAGGTGGCGATGTTCAGCGCCACCGCCGCCAGCAGCACGATCGTCGAGTTCAGAT
Source organism: uncultured Spirochaetota bacterium (assembly GCA_963734495.1). GTDB lineage: Bacteria > Spirochaetota > Spirochaetia > SZUA-6 > CAVTHK01 > CAVTHK01. Next base: position 380,980 of record CAVTHK010000011.1, on the reverse strand, counting down.
AGTAGCGGCCAAAGGGACCGGAAGCGAACGCGTTGGCGTAGCTCGAGAAGTTCCACCGCGGCGGCAGGAGCTTGACCGGGATGCTCAGGACGTCCTCGTTGAACTTGAACGAGCCCAGGATCATCCAGACAAAGGGGAAAAGCATGACCAGGCCGATCGCCGCGGCGACCGCATGGTGAGCCGCACCCCGCAGAATTCGCGACACCTTGGGACGCGTCCTCATGCACTCACCTTTCGTCCCTGGACTGGAAGATGCGGATCTGAGCGACGGAAAAGACAAGCATGGTCAGAAAGTAGCAGACCGACGCGGCCGAGGCATAGCCGATCTTGAGGTATCCAAAGGCATTCCTGTAGATGAACAGCGTCAGAAGCTCGGTCGAGTAGTTGGGGCCGCCCTGAGAGATGATGAAAGGAATGGGGAACTGCCCGAACACGAAGATGATGCACGTGACGAGCACCAGCACGACCGTCGGCCGCAGCAGCGGGACGGTGATGGAGAAGAGCCGCTTGAGCCACGAAGCGCCGTCCATCATCGCCGACTCGTGGTATTCCATCGGGATGTTCTGCAGCCCCGCTATGAACATCACCATGTAGTATCCCACCGAGATCCAGAGCTGGACCAGGATGATGGAGTACAGGGCGATGTCCTTGTTGTCCAGCCAGGCCACGGTCGTGCCGAAGAGCCCCGAAACTACCGCGTTCAGGATGCCCGTGGTCTGGAACATGAGCTTCCAGACCACGGCGACCGCCGGCGTCACCAGGACGACGGGGAGGAAGTAGGCGGCCTGAAAGAGCCCCCGCACGCGCAATCGGCGGCTGTCCACCAGCAGAGCGAAGACGAAAGAGAGCACGACGAGCAGCGTCGCGCTGATCAGCGTGAAGTAGAGAGTCCGGACCCAGGAATGCACGAACTCTTTGTCTGCGAGCAGCAGCCGGTATTGCTTGAAGCCGACCCAGAGCTTCGGCCCCAGCAGGTCCCACTTGTACAGGCTGAGGCGGAATGCATTGGCCATCGGCAGGATGAGGAACACGATGAACAGGGCGAACGTCGGCAGGACGAACCAGTAGCCGGCGTTGTTGACGTTGCGCGCGCGCATGGCTCCTGCTTCCGGGGTCCGGATGGCAGCGTGGGTGCGCGGCAACCGCGCACCCACGGCGAAGCGACTACTGCTTGATGATGGAGTTGATCTTGGTGTTTGCTTCCTGCAACGCCTGCGCGACGCCCTTTTTGTCGTAGACGATCTCGGACAGCGCCTTGAAGTAGGTGTCCGTGATCTCCTTGTAGTACATGGTCAGCGGCCGCGGGGAAGCGTGCTTGAGCTCCGCGCCGAAGATGTCCCAGCTCGGAAGCGCGTCCTTGGCGGCCTGCTCGCTGTAGCCCTTGCGCGGCTGGAACAGCCCGTTCTTGATAAAGTCATCCGGCGTGGAGGCGATGGCATCCGCCACCATCCACGCTTCCTTCTGGTGCTTCCCGCTCTTGGTCACGTACGTGGCGTAGCCGTAGCCTATGCCCCCGAAGTCCTTTCCGTCCGCGTACCTGGGGTAGGGGACGACCTTCGCCTTGTCGTACATGTTCGGGTACTGAGACTTCATCGTCCCCCAATACCAGGCGCCCCCCGTCAGGAACATGGACAGCAGCCCGTTGCCGAACCCCTCGCGGTCGTCGGTGACCAGGCCCGGGTCCCAGATCTTGTCCTTGAGGATCCAGTCCGTGAGGGTCGTCACTGCCCGCGCCGCCCCCGGCTGATCGAGAAGCCCCTGGCTGACCGTGTCGTTGACCAGTCCCGCGCCGGCCCCGTAGAGCATCGGGTAGCTCACGTTGACCACGAATCCGGCGGTCTTGAAATTGACGCCGAATCCGTTGCGCTTGCGCACGCCGCCCACATCCACGGTGAGCTTCTTGCCGGCGGCGGTGAACTGCTCCCAGGTCGAGCGTGTGGCAGCCTCCGGGTCGAGCCCCGCCTGCTACAAAGTGCTCCTTGTTGAGCCAGGCGCAGTAATTGCTCAGCTCATAGGGGATGCCGTAGTACTCGCCCTTGAAGAAGCCGCCTGCCGCCTTGATCGAGCCTTCCTGCCACATGTCGACGACTTCCTGCACGGTCTTCTTGCCGAACCCCGCGGGATCGATCCTGGCCAGAAGGCCCTTCTCCAGGAACACGGGAGCCGACGCGCCGGAAAGGGTGAACGAGTCAGGCGCCTGACCGCCCGCCATGGCCGTCTGGACCTTGTTCAGCAGGTCCGGGTCGGCAAAGACCACGTACTCCACGGTGATGTTGGGATGACTGGACATGAAGGTCTTTATGTTCCTGGCGATGAGGCCGTCGTAGGGCGGCTGAGTGTGCCCATAGTGAAGAAGCTTGATGGGGGCAGTCGACGACTCCTGGCCTCCTCCAGCCCAGCACAGCCCCGCGGTGAGGGCCAGCGCGAACAAGAGAACCAACGCTCGTTTCATCGGGCACCTCCAACCTGTTATTCTGCGGCGGCGCCGTAGCGCCTTCGGAAAGCATACAACGCTTCGACCAGTTGTCAACGCTGCCACCCATCGGTCGCCCGCGGACCGCCTGCGACACCCTTGCCGCGAAAGCGATAGAGCCTGGCCCGGGCGTCGTACCCTACCGCAGCTCCCGAGCGTTCTCCTGGATCTTGCGGATCGCGGCCGCGATCTCGTGCATGTCCTCCTCATCGCCCAGGAGCGCGGGCTGCGGGATCCACACCGACCGGGTCGCCGCTCGATCGGAGTTGGTAAAGGGCCCGGCCAGCATCTTCTTCATGCGGGGCAGGGCCTCGCGGCCGATCCGGCCGCCCAGCGCTTCGCCGCGGAACAGGTCCAGGGCGTGAACGGGAGGATAGCTCGCCTGGTCGGGAATCCCTTCGGCCGCCAGAGCCTCGATGTACCGCTCGCGGGAGATGCCGGCGAATTGCGGAGAGTCCCAGTCGTAGATGTAGGCGTAATGCCCGTTGTGCGTGCAGCGGGGGTCCAGGATCTGCGGCGTGATGCCGGGAATCCGGGAGAGCAGCGAATCCAGCAGGCGCGCGTTCCTGAACCGTCTCTCGGTCTGCTCGGCCAGGCGGGAGAGCTGGACCCGCAGGATGGCCCCCTGCCACTCGGACAACCTGAAGTTGGAGGCGTAGATAAAGTGATCGTAGAACCATTTGCCGGGCATGCGGCCGCAGTCGTGCACCGACCGGGCCACCCGTTCGAAGTCCGCGTCGTTCGTCAGGATGGCTCCGCCTTCGCCCGCGGTCATGAGCTTGCTCGCCTGGAAGCTGAAGGTGCCCGCAATCCCAAAGGTGCCGACGCCTTTCCCTCTCCAGCGGCTGGAATGGGCGTGAGCGGAGTCCTCGATCAGCGCCAGCTTATGGGCCGAGGCGATCGCCGTCAGGCGATCGAGATCCGCCGGGTGGCCTCCCATGTGCACGGCGATGATCGCCTTGGTGCGCTCGCCTATGGCCGCCTCCACCAGGTCGGGGTCGATGCAGTACGTGTCGGGCCTGACGTCCACCAAGACGGGCAGGGCTCCGGTGGACATCACGGCGCTCGCCGTCGCGACAAAGGTGTAGTCGGGGACGATGACCTCGTCCCCCCGGCCTATGCCGAGCGCGGCGATCGGGACTTCGATCGCGGCGGTGCCGTTCGTGACCGCTATGCCGAAGCGCGCGCCCTGGGAATCGGCGAACTCGCGCTCAAAGGCGAGCGTCTGGGTCCCCGGCGTCCTCCACCACACCCGGCTCTCCAGAACATCCGCGAGCGCCTTCCGTTCCGCGTCGTCGAACATCGGCCACGGCGGGAACGGTTTCCCCTTGGCCCGCGGCCCTCCCTGGATCGCCAGCTTCTCCATGAGTTTCTCCTTTGACGCGGGGACGCACACCAGGCCCCGCCGGCAGTGCGCTCATGGTAGCACGCGTGGCCGCAGCCGTCGACGGAGCGGCGTGCGCTACTCCAGGTCGACCGCGACGACCTCGTGGCACGCGACGAGGGGCACGGTCACGCGCAGCCGGCCGCGTGAGGCGCGGTGCGCAGGCGCTCCGCCCGCCGTGAGCAGCCGCACGCCCGCGGCGCGCCTGCCCGCGGGAACGGCCAGGTCCACCTCGAGCGGGCCGACCGGGTAGAGCTCGCGGAAGCTGCCGCGCATGGCCATCGGGTTCGTCATGTTGACGATGTGCACGGTGAGCGATTGCTCCTGCTCCCACACCGCGACGTCCAGGAACCCCGGCCCGCGCACGACGACCGGCGGCGTCTCGTTCGCCGCCCACGCCACCGCGCCGGCGAGCAGCCTGCCGTGATCCGCGACGAGCAGCTCCGCGAACGTGCGGTCCATGTCGTTCGAAAAGTAGGCGACGCGGCCGCCGCCCTCGAGCTCGCGCAAGTACAGCTCCGCGTGACCCGAGTCCTCCTCGCGCGGGTAGACTTCTTCCATGGGAAGGTCCGGGTACGGAGGAACAAATGTCACGGGTTTGAAATTGAAGGCTTTCGTCGGCTCGACCGGCAGCCTGTGCACGGCGTTGACGATGCGCTCGGCATCCTCGAGCCCGGCGAGCAGCGGGCCCGACTCGGCGTAGGGGTGGATGCGAAGGTAGGAGTTCCGCAGCGGGCCCTCGACCTCGCCGGCCGCGCGCACGCCGAAGAGGTCGCTCAAGCCGAGGTCCGCGCGCCGGTGCCCGCGCTCGTCGTAGCGCGAGCTCTCGAACGTGGCGACCACGCTGCCGCCTCTGCGCGCGAAGGCGCGTATCTGCTCGCACTGGCTCGCCGAAAGGGCCGCCGTGTTCGGCAGGATCAGCGTGCGGAAGCCCGCGACGTGCGCCTCGTCGAGGTAGCCCTCGTGCAGCATCTCGAAGGGAATGCGCGCCTCCACGAGCGCCTGGTAGAAGCCGTCGATCGGCTGCTCGACCCACTTGCGCGCGTCGGGCGCAACGCCCTCGGGGCCGCCGTAGAACGCGCCGGTCTGCTGCGAGTACACGATAGCCACGCGCGCGAGGTTGCGCTTGTTGCGCAGGTAGCGCTCGGCGCGGTGGTGCCAGCCGTAGATCTCCTCGACCACTTTGAGCCAGCGGCGGTCCGGGATCACGCCGCGGAACTTCGTGAACCACGGCCGCATGCCGTGCGCGATGCCGTCGTGCGCCCATATCCGCAGCTCGGCCGGGCTCTCGGTCGAGTCCTTCCAGCGGTACTCTTCGCCCGCGCCGACGGAAAAGATGCCTCCGATCGGCTTGTCGCCGAGGCCACCGCGGTACTCCTTGGCGCACTGGCCGTTGGCCCACGGCGCCATGACGCCACGCCTCCCCTGGCGGTCGGCGAACAGGATCGGCACGAGCGAGCCGAGCCGCTTCATGTCGAGGCGGCTGAGCGCGCCGCCGCCGCTGTTGGGGATGTAGCTCGCGGAGGGGCGCACTTCTTTTATGGCCTTGTCCCAGACGGCGCAGAGCTCGAAGAGGCGGTTCTCCTTGAACACCTCGTACGCCTTCCAGGCCTCGTCGCGCGGGTCGTGCGGCGTCGTGGGGATCTCGCGGCCGCTCGCCTCGCGGAAGAGGCGCCGGCAGCTCTCGCAGTAGCAGACGCCGTGGCCGTGCCAGCGGTTGGAGAAGATGCCGTCGATATCGTAGAGACCAGCGAGCTCGCGATGCACCTGCGTCATGAAGTCGAAGTTGCACGGGCCGAGCGCGCACGTGACCCAGAGCTCCGGCATGGCCCAGTGGCGCCAGGCGGAGCCGTCGGCCTTGCGGTGCGCCCACTCCGGGTGCGCCTCGTACGCGTCCTGGTGCATCGCGTGCGGGTCGGAGCGCGCGATCACCGCCATGCCCATGCGGCGGCAGCCCGCGACGAGGTAGCCGAACGGGTCGCTTTCGCCCATCCAGCGGCTCCTGTGGTGGAAGGGGATCTTCGTCGGGTAGTAGCACATGTAGCCGGCGGCCGAGAGGACCGCGCCGTCGGAGTGCGTGCGGCGGAAGTAATCCAGCCAGAAGTCGGGGTCGAAGCGGCCGGGATCGTTCTCCACGAGCGTGAGCTGAGCCCAGCGCATGGCGCGCTCGAAAGGGTTGGCGAAAGATGCCGCGGGCCCGCGCGCGGGCTTGCGCGCGGGCTTCGCCGCCGCTTTGCGCGACGGGTTTGCGAGGGGGCTTCCTGGCGGCGGCCTTCTTCATTCTACTCCTCCTGTCCTCCATGTTATGTCTGGTCCGCGACGCCCTTGAGCGCGAGCTCGCCGGCAAAGTGGCAGGCCGCCCAGTGGCCGCCGCCGACGTCGAGCGAGCGGCGGCGCCTCGGCGCGGCAGCGCTCCTCGGCGTAGCGGCAGCGCGGGTGGAAGTAGCAGCCGGAGGGTGGGTGCGCGGGGTCCGCGACCTCGCCTTCGAGGCGGATGCGGCTGCCCTTGCGGCGGCCGCGCGGGTCGGGCCGGGGGACCGCGGACATCAACGCTTCGGTGTACGGGTGGTGCGGCCGGAAATAGAGCTCCTCGGTAGAGGCGAGCTCCACGAGCTTGCCGACGTACATCACGGCCACGCGGTCGCTCACATGCTGCACGACGCTCAGGTCGTGGGCGACGAAGAGATAGGTGAGATTGAAGTCCTTCTGCAGATCCTGAAGCAGGTTGAGCGTCTGCGCGCGCACGGAAACGTCGAGCGCGGAGACGGCCTCGTCAGCCACGACCAGGCGCGGGTTGAGGGCGAGCGCGCGCGCGATGCCGATGCGCTGCCGCTCGCCGCCGGAGAACGCGTGCGGGTAGCGGCGGATGTACTCGGGGCGCAGGCCCACGCGGGCGAGCAGGGCCGCGACGCGGTCCTCGAGCTCGCGGCCCTGGGCCACGCCGTTGACGTAGAGCGGCTCGCCGACGATCTGCAGCACGGAGAGGCGCGGGTTCAACGACGACTGCGGGTCCTGGAACACCATGCGGATCTCGCGGCGGTACGGCTGCAGCTCGCGCGGCTCGAGCGTCGCGAGGTCGACGATGCGTCCCTCGGGGCCCGTGTAGAGGATCTCGCCGGAGGTCGGCTGGTAGACGCGGAGCACGCAGCGGCCGAGCGTGGTCTTGCCGCAGCCGCTTTCGCCGACGAGCCCGAGCGTCTCGCCTTCGCGGATCGCGAAGCTCACGTCGTCGACGGCCCGCACCCAGCCGCTCGGCGCCTTGAAAAGGCCGTGGCGCACGGCGAAATGCATCTTGAGGCCCTTGATTTCCAGCAGCGTCCCCTTCGCCATCAGCGCGCCCCTCCGGCCCGCGCGCCGTCGGACGCCGATGCCTTGAGCGCCTCCACGTCCGAATAGAGCAGGCAGCGCACCGCGTGCCCCTCCCCTGCCCGCTCCACCGGCGGGTCGAGCACCTCGCACGCTCCGGCGATCGCGCGGTCGCAGCGCGGATGGAACGGGCAGCCGCCCGGCCTGCGGAAGGGGTGCGGCACCATCCCGCGGATCGAGGCGAGCCGCGGGATGCGCTTCGTGGCGAGGCGCGGGATCGACTCGAGGAGGGCCTGCGTGTACGGGTGTTTCGCGTCGTGGAAGATCGCGTCGACCGGCCCGCTCTCGGCGACCTGGCCGAGGTACATCACGACGACCTCGTCGGCGATCTCGGCCACGACGCCGAGGTCGTGCGTGATGAACAGGACCGCCATGCCGTACTCCTGCTGCAGCCCCTGGATCAGGTCGAGGATCGTGGCCTGCGTCGTGACGTCGAGCGCCGTCGTCGGCTCGTCGGCGATCAGCAGGCTCGGGTTGCACGAGAGCGCCATGGCGATCATCGCGCGCTGCCGCATGCCGCCCGAGAGCTGGAACGGGTAGGTTTCGAGGCGCGTCTCCGCCTTGGGGATCCCGACGTGGCCGAGGAGCTCGATCGCGCGCGCCCGCGCGTCGGCGTCGCTCATCGGCGTGTGGAGCTGGATCGCCTCGGTGATCTGGTCGCCGATCGTGTGCAGGGAGGAGAGCGAGCTCATCGGCTCCTGGAAGATCATCGCGATCTCCTTGCCCCGGATCGCGCGGATCTCGTCGCCCCGCGGGTCGAGCTCGGCGAGGTCCACAGTCTCATCGCCGCGGCGCATCAGGATCTGCCCCGAAACGATGCGTCCCGGCGCGTCGACGATCTGCAGGATCGAGCGGGCTGTGACGGACTTGCCGCAGCCGCTTTCGCCCACCAGGCACACGGTGCGGCCTTTCGGGATCGAGAAGTCCACGCCATTGACGGCCTTGACCACTCCTTCGTCTGTGAAGAAGAAGGTGTGCAGGCCTCGGACCTCGAGAAACATCGCGTTCATGGCTCCTCTATGTCCCGTACGGGTCCGCGGCGTCGCGCAGCCCGTCGCCGAGAAAGTTCATCGCGAGCACTATCAGGATCACCGCCACCGCCGGGGCGAAGAGCAGCCAGGGAGCGGTGGCCACCGAGCGGATGTTCTGCGCGTCCTGCAGGAGCACGCCCCAGCTCACGACCGGCGGTCGCAGCCCGATGCCCAGAAACGAGAGAGACGTCTCGCTGATGATCATCTGCGGGATGGCCAGCGTCACGCGCGCGATGATGTGGCTCGTCGCGGACGGCACCATGTGGTGGAAGATCACCCGCATTTCCGAGCAGCCGTCGAGCCGGGCCGCGGTCACGAAGTCCTCGTGCCGCAGAGCGGCGAAGCGGCCGCGCACCTCGCGGCCGAGCGCGGTCCAGCCGACGATCGACAGGATCACCGTGATCGCGAAGTAGACCCGCAGCGGCGGCCAGGTGAGCGGGATCGCCGCGGCCAGGCCCATCCAGAGCGGAATGTAGGGGATCGAGCGCAGGAACTCGATCACGCGCTGGATGATGTCGTCGACGGTGCCGCCGTAGTAGCCGGAAATGCCCCCGAGCAGCACGCCCAGGAACAGGCTCAGGATCACGCCCACGAGGCCGATCGACATGGACACCCGCGCCCCGTAGATCGTGCGCGAGAGGATGTCGCGGCCGAGCCGATCGGAGCCCATCAGGTACATCGGCGCGTCGAGGTCGGCCGGCGTCACCAGGTGGCGCCTCATCGGGATCAGGTTCCAGAGCTGGTAAGGCTCGCCCTTCGCGAAGAAGCGCACCGGAATGATCACCGACGGGTCGGGCTTGATCTCGATCTTGAGCGAGACGGGGTGCCGCCTGCGCGTGTAGCCGTAGACGTGCGGGTTCCAGCGGGCTCCCTGCGCGCTCTTTTGGAAGAACCTCAAGCGTTGCGGGGGCGCGTACGGATAGTCTGCAAGGTAGCGTTCCGTGGTGAACGGGGCCAGAGGCTCTGCGAACACCGCGATCAGGTAGACCAGCAGTGTCACCACGGCGCCCGCCAGCGCGAGCTTGTGCTTGCGGAAGCGCCACCACATGAGCTGCCACTGCCCCGCGACCTCGACGCGCGATTCGCCCTCGAGCGTCTCGAGGGGGGCGCCGACGCGCGGGACCGGCGCCGGCGCCGTCGGCGGTGTGGCGGGGGCGGTCACAAAGGGGTCCGACATGACACGCTCCTGCGGGTCACCCCGCCTACCCCAGGCGGATCCTCGGATCGAGGGCCGCGAGCAGGATATCCGAGATCAACGTCCCGATGACCGTGAGCGTGCTGAGCATCAGCAGAAAGCTCCCGGCCAGGTACATGTCCTGCGAGACCAGCGCCTGGTAGAGCAGCGGCCCCGTGGTCGGCAGGCTCAGCACGATCGCGACCACCGTGGCGCCCGAGACCAGGGTGGGCAGGTACCACCCGACGGTGCTCACGAACGGGTTCAACGCCGCGCGCACCGGGTACTTCATCAGCAGGCGGAACTCCTTGAGCCCCTTGGCCCGGCCCGTCACCACGTAGGGTTTGGAGAGCTCGTCGAGGAGATTGGCCCGCATGATGCGGATCAGCGAGGCGGCGCCGCCCGTGCCGAGCACGATCATCGGCACGACCAGGTGCTTGAGGAAGTCCCAGGCCTTGGCCAGGCTGAAGGGCGCATCGCTGTACTCCGGCGAGAACAGCCCTCCCACGCTCTGGCCGAACCAGGCGAACCACACGTACATGAGCACGAGGGCGAACAGGAAGCTCGGGGTGGCCAGCCCGATGAAGCCGAAGAACGTGGCCACGTAGTCGCCCGCCGAGTACTTGCGGACCGCCGAATAGATCCCTATGGGGAACGCGATGATCCAGATAAAGAGCAGCGTGGCGACCGAGAGCACCACGGTGAGGCCGAGCTGGCCCCAGATCAGGCGTCCCACCGACTGGTTCCACTGGAACGAGAACCCGAAGTCGCCACGCAGGAGGATGCCCGAGATCCACTTGAAGTACTGAACGGCGAACGGCTGGTCGAGCCCGTACTGGCTCTTGAGCAGCTCGAGCTGGCCGCGCTCGATCTCGACTCCCTGCGAGGAAAGCGTGGCCGCCAGCGACGTGAGGAAATCGCCTGGGGGGAGCTGGATGATGACGAACGTCACGATCGAGATCACGAGCAGCGTCGGGATCATGTAGAGGATACGCCGCGCGATGTACTTGAGCATCAGGGGAGTCTCCGTCGCTCAAAATGAGAGGAGGGCCCCGCGTTGCCGCGGAGCCCGCTCGTGTCCCGTCTCTCTCTGTCCTACTCCTTGAAGAACTGGCAGGGGTTGTCCGGTGCCGGGTGCGGATAGTCCCAGGACCACGGCATCGACTTGGGCACGTTCTTGAAGTTGTTCTTCACGATTCCGTAGCTGCTGGGCTCCGTGCTGATCCCGATCCCGTAGAACTCGTCCGCCGCGATGTCGAGGATCTGCTTCATCAGCTCCTTCTGCTTCTCGAAATCCGGCGTCACCTTGATCTGGTCGTAGAGCTCCATCTGCTTCCTGACCGGCGCCGGCGGCTCCTGGGGCGGATACGGCGCGCCCTTGCCGCTCGGGTTGACGTACCACAGCGCCCACGCCGGCGCGAACAATGAGTTGTTGTTGAAGGGGAAATAGTAGCGCGGGTCCGTGAGCACGGTGAGCCCCGCCCCGCCGCCGAAGCGGTGGATCGAGGCGTCGTAGTCGATCTGCTGGCGCACCCGCACCTCCCAGAGCGTGCGGTCCATGGGCTTCATCACCGCCTCGACGCCAACCTTGGCCCAGTACTTGGGCACCAGGTCGAAGACCTCGGCGAACTCAGGCCGGTTCTTGTCCACCTCGAACGTGATCACGAGGCGCTTCCCGTCCGGCTGCAGGCGGAAGCCCTGCGCATCCTTGTTCGGAAGCGCCTTGTCCAGGTACTCGTTCGCCTTGGCGACGTCGTACTCGGTGTACTGTTTGGCGAGCCTCTCGTGCCAGAACGGTGAGTCGGGCCGCGGCGCACCCTGGTGCGGCTGCCCCAGGCCGCCGAAGCCGAGCTCGATGATCTCCTTGCGGTTGATCGCATACGAGAGCCCGATGCGGAAGTTCTTGTCGTTGAAGATCTTCCGCTTGATCAGGTCGGAGTGGTTGAGGTTGAGCTGGATGAAGGCCGTGTTGGTCAGCGTGGGCGTCGTCTCGAAGAAGTGGTAGCCGCCCTTGGCCTGGTTGTCGTAGAAGACCGGTTTGTTCGCGGCGGTCGCGATGAACTGGTCCATCATGTCGATCTCGCCGTTGAGGATCTTGAGAACCAGCACCTGCTCGTCGCTGAGCATGTAGATCACGACGCGGTCGAGATAGGGGAGCTGGTTGCCCTGCGGGTCGACCTTGAAATAGTAGGGGTTCCTCTCGGCGATTGCCTGGTCGGTGGCGCCCTTCTCACCGGGGGCCAGCGTGAGCTTCCAGGCGTGCAGCACCGGCTTCTCGCTGTTGCGCCAGTAGTCGCCGCCCGGGCCGCCCTTGGAGCCCATCAGCTTGACCCAGTCGCCGACGCCCGCTTCCTTCACGAGCTTGTCCACCGCCTCCTGGCCCGCGTACTGCGGATGGAACTGCGCGTAGTAGTGCTTGGCCCAGTAGGTGCCGACGGTCTGGGTCCCGCCGACGGCCGCGAGGTTGAAGAGGAACAGGCCGTTGGGCTGGACGAAGGTGAACTTGACCGTGTAGTCGTCGATCCTGCTCACGACGACCGGCTTGTCGCCCTGGCGCAGCCAGCTCGGGATCGCCGGAGTGAGCTGCTTGTTCAGCAGGATCCCTTCGTACCAGAACATGATGTCGTCCGCGTTCCACGGCACGCCGTCCGACCACTTGACGCCCCTGCGCAGGTAGAAGGTGAACTCGTTGCCCGCGTCGTTCACGGTCCAGCGCTCCGCCAGGTTCGGCTCGATGCCCTGCCAGCCGGGGCTCCAGCGAATCAGCCCCTCGTAGCCGAGGTAGCGGTCGAAGTGGGTCAGGTTCGCGCCGATGTTGGCCAGGCGCCAGTCGCCGCCGTACTTGCCGACCCTCTCGACAGGTTTTACGACGATCGGGTTCTCGGGCAGGCGCTGCTCGACTGGCGGCAGCTTGCCCGCTTTGACAAGCGCGGCCAGGGCCGGCGCCTCATGGTATTTGGCCGGGGCCTTGACCGGCTCCGGCTGGGCCTGCGGCGTCACGCCGGGCTGCACCCCGGCCGGCTTTGTCGCCTCGCCTGTGCCTCCCGCGAAGGCGGTAACCCCGAGTAGGACCAGAACGAGCCCCGCAATGAGTCTCCTCATCGAATCCTCCTATGACCTGGCGTCTCGTAGACCCCTGTCCTCGAGGGGCTCGCCAGGTCCCCAGCCCCTGTACTCGGCGGGCCTCTCGCTTGGACTCCCGGAAAGACGCGGCTCTCCGGACAGGTGAGCGTACCACAGCTGTTGTCCGCGGGGAAGGGCGATCCGCATGCCGGCCCGGGCGGGGCCGCGAACGAAAGGGGATCCCCTCGTTCGTTGACGGCTCGTGTGATCCATGACAGCCCGGGTGTCCCGACGGCCGTCCGGGGAATCGAAGAGGAGCTCCCAGTTGCGCTTGCGCCTGTTGAGATCCGCTCAGAAAAGGAATCTCTGCGGCGACGTCTCCAGGAGCGGCCTCGAGGTTCCCAACTGCCCCGACCAGTCGCTGCCGCAGCTCAATAGGGAGCCGTCCGTCCCCAGGATCAGCGCGTGCTCGGAACCGCAGGATACGGAAGCAACGCGGTCCATCACGTACCGCGGGCTTCGCGAGTCCATCGTCGATCCGTCCCCCAGCGAGCCGTGAGCGGTTCGGGGTCAGAATGTCGGCGGTCGTGCCGTTTCCGAGCTTGCCCGTGGGTATTGTCGCCGAACGCGAGGAGAGTGCCGTCCGCCTTGAGGCGGGCCGATCCGCCGTGCACGGCTGATGCCCCGCTTTACACCGCGCAGAGGCGCGTGCTATCACGACGGCTCGGAGGAGCCATGCCCGCCAAAGAACCTTCCCCGCTTTCCCTACGGCGCCGTCTACTTCCGCTGGTCGAACCCGCCGCGGGAGGACTGGGAGCGCGACTACAGGACCGCGAGCGAGGACGGGGTCAACATCTTCCGACACTGGTTCATGTGGTCGACCATAGAGCAGGCGCCGGGCAAGTTCGTCTGGGACGCCTGGGACCGGCAGCTCGACCTGGCGGCGAAGAACGGCATCAAGACGATCTGCTCCGAGTGGTGCCTCGCCCCGCCCGGAATGGGCCTACCGGAAGTTCGCGCACGCGCGCACCGAGTCGCGCGACGGCAGCGCTGGGCTACAGCACCATGAGCGGAAGCTGCGCCACCGGCGGGTTCCAGGGGCTCTGCCTGGACAACGACGATTTCCGCGAGGCCGCGGGCAACTACCTGCGTCAGCTCGCAGGCCGCTACAAGGGGCACCCCGGCCTCGGCGGCTACGACGTCTGGAACGAGTGCAACATGCACCGCGACGAGTGCTGGTGCCCGGGCACCGCCGCCCGCTTCCGCGAATGGCTCCGGAAGAAGTACGGCAGTGTGAAGGCGCTCGGCGACGCCTGGTACCGCCCCGGCTTTGCCGAGTGGGAGGACGTCGTACCCCCGCGCCAGCTCGGGCCCTATCCCGACAGCTTCGACTGGCTCGAGTTCCGGGTCGACAACGCGTACGCCCTGATGCGCTGGCGCGTCGAGACGATCCGCTCGGTCGACCCCGACTGCGCGATCACAGCGCACGGGATTGCCGCGAGCCTGCACGGGCTCGCCCCGATCGCGGCCGACGACTGGCGCGCGGCCGCCGAGGTCGAGAGCTACGGCCTCACGTGGGGCTCCTCGCGCCACGGCGACGAGCCGTGGAAGCAGGCGCACGCCATCGACCTGGTGCGCGCGGCCTCGCGCGGCAAGCCGTTCTGGCACGCCGAGGCGTACGGCGGCCCGCTGTGGATGCAGCCGCAGGTGATCGGCAAGCCGCGCGACGAGGGCCGCATCGCCTCGGCCGAGGACATCCGCTACTGGGACCTCGTCTCCTTCATGGGCGGAGCGAGCGGGCTGCTGTACCTGCGCTGGCGCTCGCTCCTCGACGGCCCGCTCTTCGGCGCCTTCGGGCCGTGGGGCCACGACGGCTCGCGCACCGACCGCTCGGCGATGGCAAGCGCGGTCGGCAAGTGGGCCGCGGCGCCCGCTCAAGTGAAGCTGTGGCAGTCGCGCCCCGTGAAGGGCGAAGTCGGCATCGTGTTCGTGCCCGAGACGCAGATCCACAACTACGCTCAAGCGGGCAGCACCGACTTCTTCGCCGGCTCGCTGGAGGGCGCCTATCAGGGCTTCTACGACCTGAACGTGCAGGCCGACTGGGTGCGCATCGACCACATCGGGGAGTACGACTTCATCTACCTTCCCTTTCCTGTGATGCTGTCTCAAGCGAGCGCGGACTCATTGAAGAAGTGGGTCGCAGCCGGCGGGACCCTGTTCGCTGAGGGGTGCCCCGGCTATTTCGGCGACCGGGGGCGCATGGGCGTCCGGCAGCCGGGGCTGGGGCTCGACGAGCTCTTCGGCGCGCGGGAGAGCTACGTCGAGTTCACGCCGGACCTGCTCGCCGACCTCAAGCTCGCCGTCGCGGGAGCCCGCGCGCGCGGCGGCGTGTTCCTGCAGGCCTACGAGCCCACGACCGGTCGCCCCGTGGGCGCCTACGACGACGGCCGCGTCGCTGCGGTGGACAACAACTTCGGCAAGGGGCGCACGCGCCTGGTCGGCACGATGTGCGGCTACGGCTACGGGAAGCACCCGGGCGACCGGTCGCCCGCAGCTCTTCGCCGACGCGCTCGCGTTCGCCGGCAGGCAGCAGCACGTGCGCTCGAGCGAGCCGCGCGTCAAGGCGCGCCTCCACGCAGGCGCGGGCGGCACCTACCTCTGGGTCGCGAACCCTGCGCGCAAGCCTCTGCCGGTGCGCCTGGAGCTCGGGGGCGCCTGGGGCCCCTTCAAGAAGGCCGCAAGCCCCTGGGGCGCCGAGGCCGGGGTCGACGGCCGCGTCGTGACGCTCACGGCCGGCGCTCGCGACGTCGCGGTGATCGCGCTGGAATAGGCGCTTGCCCGGTTGTCCGACCGGCGCGCACCTGATAGGCTCCGGGTCGTGAGCGCGAGAGGATGCGCAAGGGCATGCGAGCGCGGGGCGCTTGCGCTGGCGGCGTGCGCCATCGCCCTCGCGATCGCCGGCTGCGGCCCGCGCGCGAACAGCGCGACCGCGGCGGGCTCGACCGCGTTTCTGCCGTTTGCGGAAAAGCTCGCGGATGAGTTCATCAAGCGCAACCCCGGCTACTCGATCGCGGTTCAGGGCGGGGGCTCGGCCGTGGGCATACAGGCCGCCTTGAGCGGAGCCGCCCAGATCGGCATGGCCGACATGGTAGTGCTCCCCGAAGAGGCGCGCGCGCTCAACGCCGTCGTCGTCGCCCGGGACGGAATCGCGCTCGTGGTCCACCCGTCGAACCCGGTCAATGGGCTTTCGACGGCCCAGGTGCGCGATGTCTTCAACGGGAAGATCCGCAACTGGAAGGCTCTCGGCGGACCCGACGCGCCGATCACCGTCGTTTCGCGGGAGGCCGGCTCCGGCACACGGTCGTCATTCGAGCAGATCGTCACCGACGTGCGTCTGAGCAGCGACGCCATCATCCAGGACTCCAACGGCACGATCCGCGAAACGGTTGCGACCAACCCCAACGCGATCGGCTACCTGTCGTTCGGAGTCGTCAACGAAAAGGTCAGGCCGGTTGCGCTCGACGGCGTGCCCGGCACGATCGAGGAGGTGTACGGCCGGACGGTACAAGCTGGTTCGCCCTGTGTACCTGCTGACCCGCGGCCAACCCACGGAGGCGGCCGCGCGCTTTATCGACTTCGTCCTGAGTCCCGAAGGGCAGAAGATCATCAAGGACGACGGCCTGCTTCCGGCTCGATGAGGCAGTGACATGAGGAAGCGCAGCAGACCGCAGCAGCTCGCCCGGGGGAACGAGAGGATCGTCCGCGGCGCTCTTCGTATCGTCGCGTTCTCGGCCCTGGGAGGCCTGCTCCTCATCGCGGCTTTCATCTTCAGCGAGGGCCTGCCGTTCCTCTTGAAGGTGGGCATCGGGGACTTTCTCTTTTCCTCGAAGTGGCAGCCGGCCGCGAAGCCCCCCTCCTTCGGCATCCTTCCCATGGTGGCCGCGTCCCTCTGGGTGACCGTCGGCGCGATGCTCATCGGGGCTCCTCTGGGCGTAGCCGGCGCCGTCTTCCTCACCGAGTTCGCTCCCCGGCGCGTGATGAAGATCCTGAAGCCCACGATAGAGCTGCTGGCCGGGCATCCCCTCGGTGGTCTACGGGTTCATCGGCGTGATGGTGCTGGTTCCGTGGATCCGCGTGCACCTCGGAGGGTCGGGGCTCTCGGTCCTGGCCGCGGCGGTGATCCTGGGCATCATGGTGCTGCCCACGATCATGAGCATCTCGGTGGACGCCATCAGCGCCGTGCCCGCCAGCTACCGAGAGGGGGCTCTCGCGCTGGGAGCCACGCCCTGGCAGGCGGTGCACATGGTCATCCTCAAGGCGGCACGCAGCGGGATCGTCGCCGGCATCATCCTCGGCATGGGCCGCGCGGTCGGCGAAACGATGGCGGTCATCATGGTGGCGGGCAACGCGGTCAGGCTGCCGGGCTCGCCGCTGGACTCGGTGCGGACGCTCACCGCGAACATCGCCCTCGAGATGGGCTACGCCATCGGGCTGCACCGACAGGCGCTCTTCGCCACGGGCATCGTGCTCCTGGTCGTGATCATCGTGCTGAACTTCGCGGCTACCAGGTCCATTCGCAGAAAGGCGGGCGGCCGATGAGAATATCGCCCCGCGTTACCCAAGGTGTCGCGGTGGCCCTGCTGGCTGCCGCCACGGCGTTGACCGTGGCGGTGCTCGTATACCTCGTGCTGTTCGTTCTCCAGAAGGGCCTGCCGGGCGTCACCTGGGCGTTCCTTTCGACCCGCAGCTCCGACATGGGGAGACAGGGCGGCATCCTCCAGACGCTCGTCGGCACCGTGATTCTCCCCGCCGTTGCGATCGCCGTGGCCCTGCCGCTCGGCGTCGGCACCGCGGTCTACCTCGCGGAGTACACGCGCGAGTCGCGCGTCACGGCGGTCATCCGCTTCGGCACGGACTGCCTGGCGGGCATTCCGTCGATCATCTTCGGGCTGTTCGGATTCATCTTCTTCGTGATCACGCTCCGCTGGGGCTGGTCGGTGCTCTCCGGAGGGTTCACGCTGGCGATCATGGTCCTTCCCACCATCATCCGCACGTCCGAGGAGGCCATCCGCTCGGTCCCCTACTCCTACCGCGAAGTGAGCCTCTCGCTCGGCGCCACCCGCTGGGAGACGGTGCTCAAGGTCGTCCTGCCCAACGCCGCGCCGGGCATCGTGACCGGCGTCATGCTGAGCGTCGGGCGCGCGGTCGGGGAGACGGCGGCCGTGATCTTCACGGCCGGCTCGGCGCTCAACATGCCAGCCTCGTTGTTCGAGCCCGTCCGCACGATGGCGGTCCACTTCTACATCCTGGCGCGCGAAGGCATCTCCACCGAGAAGGCGTACGCGACGGCCGCCGTGCTGGTGATCTCGATCCTCGCGATCAACCTGGCGACGTACTGGGCGATGAACCGCTTCATCGCGCGCCGGGCAAGGTGACTGAGGGAGCGCGGATGGAAGCGGCACCGCCGAAGATCAGAGCCGAGAGCCTCAGCGTGTTCTTTGACGGAGTCGCCGCCCTCCGCGGCATCACGCTGGACGTCGCGGACCGCCGGATCCTGGGCATCATCGGTCCGGCCGGTTCGGGCAAGACGACGTTCCTGCGCGCCCTCAACCGCATGAACGAGACGAACGAGCGACAGCCGCATCGAGGGGCGGATCCTCCTCGACGGCGAGGACGTCTACGGTCCAGGCTACGATGTGGTGGCGCTGCGCAGGAGAGTCGGCATGGTCTTCGCGCTGCCGGTGCCGCTGCCGATGAGCATCTTCGCCAACGTCACCTACGGCGTGCGGCTCTCGCGGGTCCGGGGGCGGGCGCATCTCGACGAGATCGCGGAGAAGAGCCTTCGGGCGGCCTTTCTCTGGGACGAGGTCAAGGACCGCCTGGCCTCCTCGGCGCTGCGGCTCTCCGGCGGGCAGCAGCAGCGGCTCTGCCTCGCCCGCGTGCTGGCGATGGAGCCGGAGGTGATCCTGCTGGACGAGCCCTGCTCGGGCCTCGATCCCATCTCCACCGCCCGCATCGAGGAGGCGCTCCTCGCGCTCAAGAAGGACTACACGATCGTCCTGGTGACCAACAACACCAAGCAGGCGAGCCGGGTGGCGGACACGACCGCCTTCTTCCTGATGGGCGAACTGGTGGAGCACGGGCCGACCGAACGGATCTTCACCGTCCCGAGCGACGGGAGGACCAACGACTACGTGACGGGAAGATTCGGATGAGAGGATCGCTGTGATGGGGGTCGATCCGGCCGGCGCGGTCAAGATGGAGGTATCCCATTTCGATCTGCACTACGGGTCGTTCCATGCGCTGATCGACGTGGACCTCCGGGTCGAGGATCGCAGGATCACGGCGCTGATCGGGCCTTCGGGATGCGGCAAGTCGACGCTGCTGCGCAGCATGAACCGCATGAACGACCTGATCAGCGGTGTGCGGACCGGCGGCCGGGTGCTGCTCGAAGGCGCCGACGTCTACGCGCCGCAGGTGGATGTCTCGCTCCTCCGCAAGCGGGTGGGAATGGTGTTCCAGAGACCCAACCCCTTCCCCCTCTCCGTCTTCGACAACGTCGCCTTCGGGCTCGTGGTGGCGGGCGAGCGCAGCCGGAGGGTGCTGGCCGAACAGGTGGAGCGGAGCCTCACGGCCGCCTGGCTGTGGGACCAGCTGCGCGACCGCCTCGACGCCCCGGCGCTCGGCCTGCCGCTGGACCAGCAGCAGCGCCTGTGCATCGCGCGGCTGATCGCGGTGCAGCCCGAAGTCATCCTGATGGACGAGCCGTGCTCGGCCCTCGACCCGATCGCCACGGCGCGGATCGAGGAGCTGATGCTGGCGCTCAAGGTGTCGTACACGATCCTGATCGTCACGCACAACATGCACCAGGCCGCCCGCATCTCCGACGCATGCGGCTACATGCTGCTCGGCCGCATGGTCGAGTTCGGCGAGACGGCGCGGCTGTTCACGACCCCGACCGACAGCCGCACTCAGGACTACATCAGCGGCCGTTACGGCTGAGAGGAGACAAGCGTGGAACGTCACATGGACGAATACCTCTCCGACCTCAAGAACAGGCTTCTGGAGATGAGCGCCTGCGCCGAGTCGATGATTGCCAGGGCGATCGCCGCCCTCGTCGACCGGGACGCTTCCGCGGCAGCCGAAGTCTACAAGTACGAAGACCGGGTCAACCACCTGCAGATCGAGGTGGACGAGATCTGCCTGCGGATGATCGCCCTCTTTCAGCCTGCGGCGTCGGATCTGCGCTACATCATCGGCGCCGTCAAGACGAACGTCGACCTGGAGCGCCTGGCCGATCTCGCGGTGAACATATGTCACAAGGCGGAGCGGCTCCAGAAGGAAAAGCCCCTGGGCGAGTTTCGGCATATCCCTCGCATGGCCGAAATCGCGTCAGAGATGGTCAAGGAGAGCCTGCACGCATACGTGGAGCGGGCGCCCGAGCGGGCCCGCGCCGTCCTCGAACGCGACCGGGCGCTCAACGAGGGCAAGGCTCAGGTGACCCTGAGCGCTCTCGCCCTGATGGAGCGCGACCCTTCGCACGCGCGCTGGGCCTTGGATATCGCCCTCCTGTCCAGGAACCTCGAGCGCATCGGCGACCACGCCAAGAACATCGCGGAGAACGCCATCTTCGTGGCCGAAGGAAAGGACGTCAGGCACGGAGCGGAGCGTACCGGCTGACCTCGCGCCCGGCGGGCCGGCGACCGCGCGGCAGGGGCCGCGGCTAACCCTTGATCGCTCCCACCGTCACCCCTTCGACAAAGAAGCGCTGGAAGAGGAGAAAGAGCGCGATCACGGGCAGCACCACGAGCGTTGAGGCCGCCATGAGGAGGTTGAACGCGACGTTGTGCTCCGCCTTGTAGAACTGCAGGCCGATCGCCAGCGGGTACCGGAGCTCGGTGTGCAGGTAGATCAGCGGCGTGAGGAAGTCGTTCCACGCGTTCACCGCGGCGAAGATCGCGACGACCGCCAGCGCGGGCTTCATGAGCGGGAGGATCACACCGGCAAAGATGCCGCCCTCGCCCGCGCCATCCATGCGGGCGGCGTCCGAGAGCTCCCTGGGGATGCCCATGAGGAACTGCCGGATCAGGAACATGTAGAAGGCGTGGCCGAAGAACGTGGGCACGATCAGCGGATAGAACGTGTTGATCCAGCCGAGCTTCGCGAAGATGTCGAAGAGCGCGACGATCGTCACCGGAAACGGGATGAATACCGTCGCGATCGCGACGTAGAAGAGCGCGTCGCGCCCCTTCCACTCGATGCGGGAAAAGCCGTAGGCGATCAGGGAGTTCGAGACGACGGCGCCGGCCATGGCGCCCGCGGCGAGGATGAGCGAATTCAGCGTGAACCGCATGAACGGGATGTAGTTCACCGCCGCGATGTAGTTGCCGAAGTCGAACGAACGGGGCCAGAGCGTGGGCGGAAAGGCCGACAGCTCGCTCGAAGTCTTCAGCGACGTGGTCGCCATCCAGTAGAACGGCGCGACGTAGACGAGGCACATCAGGACGAGGACGACACGCGGCAGCACGCTCGTCGCGAGAACGCGCCCGACCGGTTTGCGCCGTGCGCTTCCCGCCGCCGCCCGCGTCGCGGGCGCCGCCGCGGTCACGGCTTCCGCGGCTTCAGCTGATCTCATAGTGGACCCACCGCTTCGCCCAGCGGAACACCGCGAGGGCCAGCGCGAGGCTGACGACGAAGAGGACCCAGACGAGCGCCGACGCGTACCCCATCTGCGTGTACTGGAACGCGGTCTTGTACACGTAGAAAACGTAGAACAGCAGCGAGTTCAGCGGCCCCGCCATGTTCGCCCCGCCGCTGGTGATGATGTAGGCCTGCGTGAACACCTGGAGACCGAGGCTCAGGCCGAGGATGATGTCGTACAGGATCACGGGCGTGATCAGCGGCAGCGTGATCGAGAAGAAGCGCGTCATCGGGCCCGCCCCGTCGATCTGCGCGGACTCGTACAGCTCGATCGGGATCGCCCGCAGGCCGGCGAGAAAGATGAGAGCGGGCCCTCCCGCGCCCGAGCTGCGCGAGGATCACGATCGAGAGCCTGGTCCACTTCGGGTCGCCGATCCAGTCGATGACCGGGAGGCCGAGGAGCTGAAGCGCGTAGCTGAAGATCCCGTACCTCGGGTTGACGAACACCACCCAGACAAAGGAGAGAGCGAAGACCGGCAGGATCGAGGGCACGTACAGCATGGCCCGGTAGATGGACACCTCTCTCACGTGCTGGTTCATAGCGAGGGCGAGCACGATCGCCACGACGACGCCGATCGGGACCGCGAGGGCCGTGTAGTAGAGCGTGTTCCAGGCGGAGAGCCAGAAGAGGGGATCGTGCAGGAGCCTCGCGAAGTTCTCGAGCCCGATGTCGATCGCCTTGCCGAACCCGGAGTAGCGAGTGAAGCTCAGGCGCAGCGAATAGAGGATGGGGTAGATCTGGAACGCGGCGAACCCGACGATCCACGGGCTCACGAAAAGCAGCCCGTCGCGCACGCGCCGCAGCTCCGTTCTCGTCATGACCGCTCCTACGACCTTGCGTCCCGCAAGGTCCCCAGCCCCCCTTTGCGGGCGGCGGACGCGGGCGGAAGGGCCGGCGCTCCCGCCCGCCGCGACTCTACTGCAGCGGGAGGAACGGCTGCAGCTGCGGGTTCACCTGGTCCGCGACCTGCTGGAGCGCCGCCTGCGGATCGGCCTGGTTGAGCGTCACCGCGTTCTCCGCCTGCGTGAGGGCATCCCAGTACAGCGCGCCGACGGGCAGCGCCGGGCGGCTGTAAGCGACGGACAGCAGCTGCTTGAAGAACAGGTGCTGCGGGTCGAAGAGGCTCGATGTCGTCGAGCAGCGCCTTCCAGGTAGGCAGGTGCAGCGTGCCCGTGGTGTACATCTTCTGGCCGTCGGGTCCGCACATCCAGCTCAGGAACTGAAAGGCCTCGGCCGGGTGCTTGGACCCCGTCGGGATCACCAGCGACCAGCCGCCGGCCCAGGTCGAGGGCTTGTCGCCCTTGTTCGGCACGGGGATGTAGGTCACGCCGTAGTTGAGGTTCGGGGCGTACTGCCGGATCGAGTTCAGCACCCAGTCGCCGCTCACCATCATCGCCACCTTGCCGATCAGGAACGGGTGCTGCTGGGGCGGGTTGTTGGGCGGAGCGTAGGTGCTGATGAACGTCTGCACCTTCTGCGGGCCCATCGCGGCCGCCCAGTCCTTGAGGAACTGGAACGCCTTGACGATGCCGGGGTCGGCCGGCGTCACCTTGCCGGCGGCGAGGTCGGCGAACCTGCCGCCGAAGTCGAAGCCCCAGGTGTAGTGCCACCCCTGGGAGTACGTGGTGTCGTAGGGGATGAAGCCCACCTGGGTGTAGTTGCCGCTCGCGTCGGTCTTGTTGATCGCGAAGGCGACCTGCCGCGACCTGGTCGAGCGTGAGCGGGCCATTCTTCGGATCGCCGAGTGCGGGATCGAACCCGGCGGCCTTGATCATGTCCTTGTTGTAGTACAGCACGCGCGAGTCGGTGTCGAACGGCAGCGCGTAGGTCTTGCCCTTGAGCTGCGTCTCGCCCCACGCGTAGCCGACGTACCTGGAGGCCAGGTTGGGGTCGGTCTTCTGGATCATCGGGGTGAGGTCCTCGAGCACCCCCGAGGCCGCGCGCTGCGCGGCGGTGAACCGGTCGAGGAAGTAAACGTCGGGGCCCGTGCCCCCGCGCACCGCCGTCATGAGCTTGGCGACGTCGGTCTCGGACCCGGGCACCTGCACGAACTGAGCCTGGATGTCCGGGGTTCGCTTTGTTCCACGTGTCGACCATCGCCTTGAGCGTGTCGGAGTCGGGCGGCGTGTGCGAGGTCCAGAACGTGATGGTCACCGGGCCGGTCGCGCTATTCTCCTTTGCGCCTCCGGCGAACAGAAGACCGGCCGCGAGCAGCGACAGAGAGACAGCGAAAGCCACTCCTCTCGTCATTTTCTCCTCCTGTAGATCGTCAGGCCGCCCCGCCCGTGCCGGCGCCCGCGGCCGAAGCCAGGGCCTCTGCACGCGGGGACGGACGAGGCGGCACGCGGATCTTCGAATGGAAAGCAAAGACTTGCGCTGGATGTGGACGAGCCACGTCCCATAGAAATTCAAAATAAGCAGCGGCCTATCGGGGGTCAACAACAAACGGGCGCGGCGGGCCGACCGCACGCCGCGCCGGCAGTCAGGGGAGGTGGATGGTGAAGGTGCTCCCCCGCCCGACCTCGCTCTCGACCGTGACGGCGCCGCCGTGCGCCTGGGCCACGTGCTTGACGATGGCGAGGCCGAGACCCGTTCCGCCGAGGTCGCGGCTTCGCGCCCGGTCGACCCGGTAGAAGCGCTCGAAAATCCGCGGCAGATGCTCCGCTGAGATGCCGCATCCCGAGTCCCTGACGGTGATCGCGAGGCCGCGCTCGCCGCGGGCGGCGGACACCGTGACCTGCCCGCCCTCGGGCGAGTACTTGATAGCGTTGTCGACGAGATTGACCACGGCGCGCTCGAGGAGAGCGGCGTTGGCGCGGACCCAAGGCTCGCCGCGGCAGTCGAGCTCGACGACGATCCCCCGGGCCCGCGCAGCCTCGCCGCATGCCTCGATGGCCGATTCGAGGACTCCCCGGACGCCGATCTCCGCCAGGTCGATGTCGCCCCGCTCTTCCGCCTGGTCCAGTCTCGCCAGGCTCATCAGGTCTTCGACGATCGCCTCCAGCCGGTCGGCCTCCTTCGCGATGATCGCGAGGAACCTCGTCGCGTTCGCCGGGTCCGACCCTGCTCCGTCCTGCAGCGTCTCGATGAAGCCCTTGATCGAGGTGATCGGGGTCCGGAGCTCGTGCGAGACGTTGGCGGCGAAGTCCCTGCGCAGGGTCTCGAGCCTCCGCAGCAGCGTCACGTCGTGAAACACGACGAGCAGTCCCGTGACAGCGGCGTCGCCGAGCGCCGCGGCCCGGATGCGGAGACTCTGCTCGCGCTCCCCGTAGAGCGTGAGGCTCTCCTCGATCGGCCCTGACGCGGCCCGGGCCCTGCGGATGAACTCCAGGATCTCCCGGTTGCGCACGACCGCGCTCACGCTGCGGCCTCGCGCCTCGACGCGGGCGACGCCGAGCTGCGCGGCCGCGGCGTCGTTGAGGTCCATGATGGCGCCCTGCGGATCGATGGCGATGATCCCGTCAGGTATGCTGGCAAAGATGGTTTCGACGAGGGCGTTCTGCCGAAGGACCGTGACGATGCGGCCCTGCAGCTCGGCCGCCATCTCATTGAAGGCGTCAGCGAGCGTCGCGAGCTCCGCCGGTTCGCGGACCCGAACGCGGCGATCGAGCTCCCCCGCGCGCAGCCGGAGCGCCGCCTCGGTGAGCTCGCCGATCGGCCGCGTGATGGAGGCGGCGGTCCGCAGGAACACGAGGGTGGCGAGCAGGAACACCGCGAGGCCCCCGACGGCGCTGCGGAGCCACAACGGACCCAGCTCGGCCCGGACCGCCGCGACCGTCTGCGAGGTGCGCAGGACCGCGATCGTGCCGCCGCCCCGGACGATCGGGACGGCGGCGTACACAAGGCTCTCGCCGATCGTCTTGCTCTTCCTCACCGACGTCCCGGCGCGGCCGGAAAGCGCAGCCGCGACCTCCGGCCGGCGGGCGTGGTTGTCCATGACGGCAGGGTCCGCTTCGGAGTCGGCTGCGACGACTCCGTTCGTCCGGATCACGGTCACGCGGATGCGGGCGCTTGCGAAGACTTCGAGGGCCAACGCCTGGAGGGCTTCGGGCTGTCCCAGCGCCTCGAGCACCGGTGCCTCGAGCAGGTGCGCCTCCCGGATGAGCTCCCGCGCCACGGCGGAGAGCTGGAACTCGCGAAATGCGCCGACGTTGAGCAGCGACACCGCGGCCACGGCTGCCGCCGTCAACAGCGTCCCCTTGAGGACGAGCGCGAAAGCGAGCGGCAAGCGGCCCTTCACCTACTCCTCCTTGAACCGGTAGCCT
Source organism: uncultured Spirochaetota bacterium (assembly GCA_963734495.1). Classification (GTDB taxonomy): domain Bacteria; phylum Spirochaetota; class Spirochaetia; order SZUA-6; family CAVTHK01; genus CAVTHK01. The sequence continues at coordinate 355,523 of CAVTHK010000011.1, read as the reverse complement.
ACGCCTCGCACGGTCTCGATCAGGACGCCCCGTTCTCCGAGCTTGCGCCTCAGCCCGAACACGAGGACGTCGACCGACCGGTCCGTGACGTAGTAGTCGGCGCCCCGGATCGCCTCCACGATCTGCGCTCGCGTGTAGACCCAGCCCGCGTGCGAGGCGAGGAACACGAGGAGCTGGAACTCCATGCTCGTGAGGGGCACCTCGCGGCCGGCTACCCGCACGTCGTGCCTGCCGGTATGGATGCTGAGGCCGCCGCGGACGATCGCGGGCTCGGCAGCCGGCGGAGCAGCCCGGCCCCGCCTGCGAAGGACGGCCTTGACGCGTGCGACCAGCACGCGCGGGCTGAAAGGCTTGGTGAGGTAGTCGTCGGCGCCCGCGTCGAGACCGCGCACGATGTCCGACTCCTCGCCCTTCGCCGTAACCATGATCACGGGCACCGCGGCTGTCGCGCTCTCGGCTCGCACGCGCCTGCAGACTTCCAGCCCGTCGGTGCCAGGCAGCATGAGGTCGAGAAGGATCAGCGCGGGACGCTCTTCGGCGAGCGCGCGCAGCGCCTCCTCTCCGGAGCGTGCGCCCCGGACCTCGAAGCCCTCCTTCGTGAGGTTGAAGGCGATCAGCTCGAGGATGCTCGCCTCGTCTTCCACGACGAGGATCCGCTCCCTGGCCATCGGCACCCCTCGCGACAGATTAGCCGTCCGACCGCCGCGGTTCAAGCGGACCCATGGGGCCGCCGATGAGCGCCGCGCTCACTTGAGCCGCACGTGCTCGCCCTCGATCCCGTAGCAGGTCCACTCGCACATGCTCGCGACGTGGTCGCCGAGCCGTTCGAGAAAGCGCGTGAGCGTCAGAAGCGACAACGCCTGCCCGATGTTGTCCCGGTTCGCGTACATGTCGTTCAGCAGCCTCTGCACCAGCCTGTCGTGCAGCGCGTCGATCTCGTCGTCGCGGGCGGCCACGGCCCTGGCGGCCGCCGAGTCACGGTCGCGAAACGCGTTCATCGCGTCGCGAAGCATCGCGATCCCGAGATGGGCCATCCTCTCCACGTCGGCGATGGCGCCGAGGTAGGTCTCTCCCGCGTGCCGGATCGCCACCTCGGCCAGGTGGACCGCATGGTCTCCGATGCGCTCGAGGTTGGACACGATCTTCATCGACGCCATCAGCTCGCGCAGGTCGCGCGCGACCGGCTGCTCGGTGGCGATGAGCGTGATGCACTGGTCTTCGACCTCGAGCTGGCGCCTGCCGACCTCGGGGTCCTCGCGCAGGATCTCGCCGGCGAGAACCGTGTCCTGGCGGAGGAGGGCGGCCAGCGCCTTCTGCAGCTCGCCCTCGACGTAGGTCGCGAGCTCGAGGATCCCGCCGTGCAGCCGCGCGAGGCTCTCCTGGTAGTGGGCGCGAACGGACATCCGGTCTCCTCCCTCGCCATCATCCGAAGCGGCCGGTGACGTAGGCCTCGGTGCGCGGGTCGGCGGGCCTGGTGAAAAGCTGGGTCGTGGGGCTGAACTCCACGAGGACGCCGCTCAGCAGAAAGGCGGTTCGATCGCTGACGCGCGCGGCCTGCTGCATGTTGTGCGTGACGATGACCATCGTGTAGCTCTTCTTGAGCTCGAACATCAGGTCCTCGATCTTCGCCGTGGAGACGGGATCGAGCGCCGAGGCCGGCTCGTCCATCAGCAGCACCTCGGGCTTGACCGCGAGAGCGCGTGCGATGCACAGCCGCTGCTGCTCGCCGCCCGAGAGCTCCAGCGCGCTGCGGCGGAGACGCTCCTTGACGTCGTCCCACAGGGCGGCCGATCGCAGAGCGGCCTCGACGCGGTCGTCGAGGTCGGCCCGGGAGCGCGCCAGCCCGTTGACGCGGACGCCGAAGGCCACGTTGTCGAAGATGGACTTGGGAAAGGGGTTCGGCTGCTGAAAGACCATCCCGACGCGGCGGCGCAGGCTGATCACGTCGTACTGGGGAGCGTAGATGTCCTCGCCGTCGAGGGACACGCGGCCGTCCACGGCGGCGCCGGCAATGGTGTCGTTCATACGGTTGAGGGACCGCAACAGCGTCGACTTGCCGCAGCCGGACGGACCGATGACCGCGGTGATGAGGTTGCGGTAGAACGGCAGCGTGATCTCCCGCACGGCGACCCTCTCGCCGTAGTGTATCGTGAGAGCCTTTGTCTCGACCACGGCCTCGAGCTGCGCGGGCTCGGACGCCCTGGTCCGAACCTGCGGCCGGAGCAGTGGCAGGTCCTGTGCAGCCGCTCGATCCATCACCACCCCTCTCTGACTCGCGTCATCCATTGCTCACCACCTACTTGACGGTAAGTCGCCGGGCCAGAATCACGCGCGCGGTCACGTTGATCACCAGCACCAGGGCGAGCAGGACGAGGCCCGCGGCCCACGCCTGGCGGTGCCAGTCGTCGTAGGGAGCGATCGCGTAGGTAAAGATCATCACCGGAAGCGACGCTGTCGGGTGACTCCAGCCCGGGCTCCAGAACCTGTTGCTGAACGCGGTGAACAGCAGCGGCGCGGTCTCTCCCGCCACGCGCGCCAGGTCGAGCAGGATGCCGGTGACGATCCCCCGGAGCGCGGCGGGGATGACCACGGTGACGATCGTTCTCGCCTTGCTCGAGCCCAGGGCCAGCGCAGCGTCCCGCAGGCGTTTCGGCACGGCCAGCAGGAAGCCCTCCGTGCTGCGCACGGCGATCGGGATCATCATGATGCCGAGGGCGAAGCCTCCGGCAAACGTGGAGAAGTGTCTGGCCCGCAGCACGATCAGTCCGTAGGCGAAGATCCCCATGACGATCGACGGCACGCCATTGAGGAGGTCGGTCGCGTAGCGCACCAGGAACGCGGAGGTCCTGCCCGCGAACTCGGCGAGATAGACCCCGCCCAGAAAGCCGATCGGCAGGCCGATGAGGGAAGCGAGCAGGAGGAGCTTCGCGCTGCCCACGATGGCGTTGGCCATGCCCCCGCCCGCCTCCCCGACCGGTTTGGGGAGCTGCGTGAGGAACGCCCAGTTCAGAGACGCGGCGCCCTTGACCGCAAGGTACGCGAGGATGAAGAAGAGGACGCCCGCGGTCACGAGGGCGCACAGGGCGGTCAGGCTCAGCATGACCACGTTGACGGTCTTGCGCCGGATGAGCCGCAGGTTCATGCGCGCCCCCCCATTCCTCCGCCCGTGGCCAGGATCAGCAGCCGCGCCACCCCGTTGATGACGATCGTCAGCAGGAAGAGCACCAGGGCCAGCTCGATGAGAGCGTTGACGTAGAGGTCGCCGGTTGCCTCCGTGAACTCGTTGGCGATCACCGCGGCGATGGAGTATCCCGGCGCGAAGAGGGAGGAGGTGATGCGAGGATCGTTGCCGATCACCATCGTGACGGCCATGGTTTCTCCGAGCGCCCGCGCGAGGGCGAGAAAGATCGAGCCGACGATGCCCTTGCGGGCGTGAGGCAGCACGACCTGCGTCGTCGCCTCCCACTGCGTGGCCCCCAGAGCCAGGGCCGCCTGGCGCTGCTGCATGGGCACCGCCAGGAGCACCTCGCGGGAAACGGATATGATGAACGGCACGACCATGATCGCCAGGATCACGCTGCCCGTGAGCAGGCCGACGCCGTAGGCGGGACCCTGAAAGAGAGGGAGGAACCCGAGCGTCGCCTTGAGAAAGGGCTGGACCACCGTGCGCATGATGGGTACGAGGATAAAGATCCCCAGCAGGCCGTAGATGACGCTCGGCACCGCGGCGAGGAGCTCGATCAGAAACGTCATCGGGTCGGAGAGCCTCGGGGGAGCCAGCTCCGCGAGAAAGACGGCCGCGCCGATCCCTACCGGCACCGCGATGAGCAGGGCCAGAGCCGAGGTGACCAGCGTTCCGAAGATGAACGGCAGGGCGCCGAACTCTTCGAAGACCGGGTCCCACGTGCCGGTAAAGAGGAACGCCCATCCGAACTTCCGCCGTGAGAGCGCCGAGTTCGTGTAGAGCTCGTAGAAGATCAGCACCGTGATCAGCAGGATGCTCGCGGCAAAAATGAGCGTGAGCAGGTGCGCGGCACGGTCGCCGCTGCGGAGGCGGTGCAGAAAGACGCGCACCCGGCCTCGGCCGGGCGCGCTCTTGAGCGGTTCTACTGCGGTCGTCATGTCTCTGTTTGCTTCATGTGCGACCCCCTCACTGGACCTTGGCGAATGCCGCGGTCTCCCTGGTCACGACGTCTGCCGGCAGCCTGGCGTAGGCGAGGGCCTCGGTCAGGTCCTGGCCGCTGGTGACCATCCAGTGCAGGAAGTCGACGAACGTCTTGCGCTTGGCGGCGTCGGCGATCCTGCTCGGGACGAGCAGCCAGGTGAAGCTCGCGATGGGGTAGGCCTGGGCGCCGGAGGGGTTCGTCATCGACACGCGGAAGTCGTCGGGCATCGGCGCTCCGGCCGCCGCCGCGGTCGTCGTCTCGAGGCTGGCCTTGACGAACCGGCCCGCCGCGTTCTGCACCTTGCCGTACCCGAGGCTGTTCTGCACCGCGTAGATCAGCTCGACGTAGCCGATGGAGTTGGGGGTCTGCTTGACGAGGCCCGACACGCCCTCGTTTCCTTTGCCGCCCAGGCCCACCGGCCAGTTCACCGACGTGTTCTTTCCGACCTTCGCCTTCCACTCGTCGCTGACCTTCGACAGGTAATCGGTCCAGACGTACGTGGTGCCGCTTCCGTCGGAACGGTGCACGACGACGATGTCGGCCCCCGGCAGGCTCGCCCCGGGATTCGCCTTCGCGATCTCCGGGTCGTTCCACCTGGTGATCCTGCCGAGAAAGATCCCGGCCAGCGCCTGGGGCGTAAAGTTGAGCTCTCCCGCGAAGCCCTGGATGTTGTAAGTGGGAACCACCGCCCCGGCCACGGTCGGGAAGTGCAGGACGTCGTAGCCGTACTTGTCGCGATAGGCCTTGAGCTGGTCGTCGGTCAGCGGCCCGTCGGTGGCGCCGAAGTCGACCGTGCCCTCGGTGATCTGGCGGATGCCGCCGCCCGAGCCGATGCTCTGGTAGTTGATCTGCACCGACGGGTGCAGCTTGTGGTACTCGTCGAACCACTTGGAGTAGATCGGATACGGGAACGTGGCGCCCGCCCCGTTCAGCAGCACGGGCTGCTGCTCGATCGACGCCGGCCGGGCGGCGACCCCGGCCGTCGCCTCGCCGTTTCCGCCTGCGAACAGCGCCGCACCGAGCGCGAGCAGGGCGGCCGGCACGATGACCTTCTTCATTATGCCCCTCCTTCGAACCTGTGTCGTGGCTCGAAGCTACGCGGTCTCCAATAGCTCCGTGTTTGCGGGGCGTTAGGTTTGTGTTAGGACGGGCAGCGCCGGGGCGGGATCAGCCGAGCGTCCGGCCGTCGCGGCCGCCGCCGGAGCCCGAGTACGGTTTGCCGGGCGCCCAGTCCGACGGCGGCGGGACGCGGAAGCCCTCGAGTGGAAACGCGACCCGGCATCGGCCGGCTGCCGAGAGGTAGGCCGCTTCGCAGATCTCGAGCGCGGTCAGCGAGAGATCGGGGATCTCGAAGTCGAAGCGGCCGCTGTCGATCTGCTCGGCGAGATGATCGAGGTAACGCTGATGCGGCTTGCGCGGGTCGCGCGGCGTCACGGGTACGTTCTTCCCGTTCACGAGGTAGGACGACTCCTGGAGGCACCACTCGATCATCCCGCCTTCGCCGTAGAACCGGAAGACGGTCTCGCCCCGGGCGGTCGCGGTATCGTCGCCGGTCTGCATCACCATCCGGGCGCCGCTCTTCATCTGGACGTAGGTCACCGCGGAGGTCTCGACCTGCATCCCGTCGCGCCAGGTCCGCGTCGTCGCGTCGACCGCGGCCATGACAGAGTCGACAGGCTCCCTTTCGATCACCGACAGGAAGAAGTGGACCCAGTGGATTCCCGCGTTGATGATGTCCCACCGGCGGCACTGGACCTCCATCAGCAGCAGGCGGCCGATCCCGCCGCCCCTGACGCGGCCCTTGATCTCCTGCGCGATGTCCCGCGCCAGCCAGCCGTGCGGCACGACCATCGGAATGCCCCGCTGCCGGACGGCCTGCATGATCTCCCTGCCGGCCGCGGCCGTGTCGGCGAGAGGCTTCTCGACGAGGATTCCCCGCAGCGGAAGCTCGAGCCCGCCGCGGGGCCGGCGGGCAAGCGCGTCGAAGGTCACCTCGCGGTGCGAGGGCGGAAACGTCGAGACGCTCACGACGTCCGTGGGGCAGGAGTCGAACATCTCGCGGTGCGATGAAAAGGTCCGGATCCCGGATACTTCCTGCGAACAGCCTCGAGGACTTCGGGCTTCAGGTCGCAGGCCGCGGCCAGGTCGAAGCGCGGCGATGCGGCGTACGCGTCGAGGCTCAGCCTTCCGCCGGCGCCGCAGCCAACCACCGAAGCCGTATACCTCGTCATCATCGCTCCTGCCGTGCGGATCAAGCGCCTTGTGCCGCGCGCGCCGCCCGCGCCACGCGTTTTGCGAGCGCCATGATCGTGAGGATGGGGGGATTGCCGAGCGATCGGGGAAGGAGCGTGGCGTCGGCCACGAAGAGGTTCTCCGGGAGCCGGGCCGGGTGCAGCGACTGCGCGTCGCCGCGGCCGAGGGGCAGCATCCCTCCGGGGTGCCCGGCGTTGAGCGTCCCCATGAAGACCTCGTCGCGCGCAATGCCCAGGCCGCGCAGGATCTCGAGACAGAGGTCCACCGCCCCTTTCAGCGTGCGCCGGTCCTCTTCGCTCAATCCCTTGTCGATCCTGCGCCCCTCGACGCCGCCGCGACAGGAATCAGCCAGCTTGATCATGAGGCTCGACCGTGTCGCGGGCCGGGCGCGCTCCACCGGCGGTTGAAGAAGTAGCTCAGGTAGTCGAAGTAAGGCGACACGATGAAGCCCTCGCGCGGACCGCGAACGGCATCGAGATCTCGCGGTCGAGCAGCGCGCCTTTCCGCCGCGCCGCCACGCACAGAACGGGGTCGACGAAGAGGGTGGGCTCGCAGGCGATGCCGGAGCCCTGCAGGATGACGGGAGTGCCCAACCCGCCCGCGGCCAGGACGACCAGGTCGGCCGCGTAGAAGCGGCGCGTGCCGCCGCGGATCGCATGCACGCCCGTGGCCCGGCCCGACTCGATGCGCACGCTCGCGCGCGGGCGCCCGTGACCAGGCGCGCGCCGCGCGCCGATCGCGTCGCGGAGGAACGCGCGGCTGTCCCACTTGACCCCGTAGGGGCAGCCCAGCACGCAGCGGCCGCAGCGGCGGCAGGACTCGTACGCGCCCATCTTGGGAAGCGGCGCCGGCTCGAGGCCCATGCTCTGCGCACAGCGCGAACAGCTCTCGCGTCGTCTGCTCTCCAGCGCCCCTGATGCGCGGTGGAGATGGGGATCTCGCGTCCGCAGCTGCTCGAGCTCCGGGGTCAGATCGATGCCGATCGGCGGCCAGGCCGGCGTCCACGCGGAGCGCGTTTCCCGTCGCGATCGTGGTGGTGCCGCCCGTCCCGATGCCGCGCACGAGCACCATCCCCGTCGCTCGACCGATCGATCTTCATCGCCGGGAACATCAGCCGGATCTCGCGCTCGTCGAAGAGGAGCCCGATCCGCTTGAGCGCCTCCGGAACCGCGAGGCTCGCCGCGAACGGCCGGAACTCGCCGCCCGCCTCGAGCACCGTCACCTCGTAGGCGCCCTGGAGCTCGCGGGCGATCGTGGCGCCGCCGGCGCCCGTCCCCACGACGACCGCGGTCTTCATGAGGCGGCTTCCAGCTCGAATCGCGCGCGGCAGCAGCTGTCTCCGCCGGTCAGCCGCTGCTCGAAGCGCAGCGTGGCGAAGCCGGCGAGCCCCGCGAGGATCCCGTAATCCAGCGCGGACATGACCCGGCACACGTCGTAGGTGTAGATCTGGGCGAAGTAGCATCGTCGCACGACGACCCCGCCGCCCCGGTCGGCGGTGAAGTCTATGTCGAGAGCCCGGTAGAGCACCCGCGCGGCGGCGAGCGCGGAATCGAGGTCCAGAGACGCGCAGCTCGCGCGCCAGCTCCCGTCCGAACGGCCGCGCCTCCTCGAACAGGCGCCTCTCCAGGGCGGCGAGGTCGTCGCCGCGGTCGATCGCCTTTTCCACGAGCTGACGGGTGTAGAGACCGTACGTTGCCAGCCGCGCACGCCACAGCAGCCCGTCGAGGGCCGGCGGCTCGGCGGCGAACGCGCGGGCGGTCAGGCGGGCGAGCTCGCCGAGCTTCCGCTTCTTCACGGCCGCCGGCACGAAGAGACGCGCCAGCGCCAGCCGCATGCTGGATCGCCCGCTCAGTCGCTGCTCCTGCGCGTCTTCGCGACCCCGCGGAACATCACGAGCACGACGACCGCGAGGGCGCCATCGACGACACCGTTGGCGAGGTAGATCGGCAGCGGCGCGTGGAGGAGGAAGAAGCCGAAGGACAGGACCGAGCTGACTGCTTTCGCCTGCCAGAGGAGCCGCGGGTAGATCGGCTCGTCGGGCGAGCGGAACATCGACCAGGCCAGCGCGGTCACGACGTACATGTACGCCGAGGCCAGGATGAGGAAGAAGCGATTCTCCCCGACCGGAGTCCCGATGGCTCTCTGGCCGAGCGAGATCGTCTCGTCCGGAAAGAACAGGAAGACGAGGCCGGCCACGGCGAAGCCCACGGCGAGCGCGAGGCTGACCAGCCTGTACGGGGTGAGCCGACTCACAGGGAGAGCTCCTGAAGCCGCGAGCGGGGACCGAACCGCGCATCGGCAAGCATCGCGAGAGCCGCCTCGCGCGGAATCGGCATCCGGCCCGCCGAAGCGCTCTGAAGCAGCCTGTAGTTGCGGTTGACGAAGCAGGAGCATTCCCCCGGAAACAGCGCGGCCATCTCCGCGCATATCTCCGCGAGCGGCTTCGCGCGGACGTTGCCCAGCGTCATCGGCGTAAAGACGCACGGGCTCACCTCGCCGAACGCGTCGACGTAGATCATCTTGCGGCCCGCGTTGCAGCCGAAATGCTCGCGCCCCTCGAAATGACCGAGATAATTCAAGGTGAAGGCGGCCTTCCTGTTGACCCTGTCCTGGAGCCGCACGAGGCCGCGGCGTTCGTCCTCGCTGATCACCTGGTCGTCGCTCCAGAATGCCTCGACCGACGGCTTGGTCTCGCTGAGCCAGGCCTCGTGGATGCCGAGCCCTTCGAGGAAAGCCAGCAGCTCTTCGGTCTGCCCGTCGCGGATCATCTCGCGGGAGAGGACCGACGAGACCCCGACGTGGAGGCCGGGGACGTTGCGGAAGATCTCGATGGCCCGCAGCGCCGTGGCAAATGCGCCCGCGACGCCGCGCCGGGCATCGTGCACGTCCGGCTTCCAGTGGTCGAGGCTCACGCAGACCGAAAAGAGACCCGCCTCCTTGAGGTCGCGGGCGAGAGTCGGCGTGAGCGTCGAGCCTGTCGTAAAGAGCTTGACCGCGCAGCCGTCGGATGCCTCCTCGGTGATCCGCACGATGTCCCCGTTGAGGAGGGGCTCGCCTCCCGTCCATCCCATCCAGAACACGCCCAGGCGCTTGAGCTCGCGCACCACGTTCAGGATCGTCGGCGTGTCCATGGGGACGCCGCTGCGCGACCGGTTGTAGCAGTAAGGCGCAGGCCTGCGGGCAGGCGGCCGTCAGCCCGACCTGCGCGTGCGAGGGCCCGGCCGCGCGGCCGAGGAGGTGCTCTTCGACGAAGCGGGCGTAGGCGCTGCTGTTCAGAGGCGGAAGATGAGAATGAAGGATCTCGTTCGCGCCGACCCGCTGCACGCGGAACTTGCGCATGTATTGCATGAGCCGGAGGCCCAGGGCGGGCGGCACGGCCGAGCATGCGGGGATTGCGGCAGAGAGTCTTGAGAACCGGGAAGCGCACGCGGTGCATTTGCCCACCAGCAGAGCGGAGCGGACGCGCTCTTGTCAAGCGAGCGGGCGCCAGTCGCGCCAGTCGCACCGGCTCAGGCCGACGCGCTGGAGCCCCTGCGACTCAGGCGACGGGCAGGACCTGCTCGTTCGCGCAGTGCAGCGGCCGCCCGCCCGCGAGGAAGCGCGCCAGGTCTTCGGCGATCGCGCCGGCGGCCCGGTGGGCGGTCAACTTCGAGGCGCCCGCGATGTGAGGCGTCGCCACCACATTCTCGAGCGCGAGCAGTCTGTCGCCTGCCGCGACCGGCTCGCGCTCGAAGCAGTCCAGGGCCGCCCCTGCCAGATGGCGGCTGGCGAGAGCGTCGTACAGCGCCCGGTAGTCGACCAGCCCTCCGCGCGCGGTGTTGACAAAAAAGCTCCCGGCCTTCATCAGCGCGAACTGGTCGGCCCCCATCATGCCCTTGGTCTGCGGGTTGAGCCTCGCGTGCAGCGAGACGATGTCCGCCCGGGCCAGCAGATCGTTCAAGGGGACGAGCTCCGCGTCCGGCGAGGCTGCCACGAACGGGTCATGGACCACCACGCGCGACCCGAAGCGCTTGACGAGATCCGAGACCAGCCGCCCGATGGCGCCGAAGCCGATCAGCCCTACCGTCATCTGGGAGAGGCTCATGTTCGCCACGTCGTAGCGGTAGTAGTCGCCGCGCCAGATCCCCTGCTTGAGGTAGCGGTCCGCCGAAGGCAGCCTCTTGATCATGGCGAGCATCAGGCCCACGGTGAACTCAGCCACCGCCGGGCTGTTGTGGCCCGGAGAGTACAGGACGGGGATGCGCCGGCGCGTCGCTTCGGCGATGTTGACGTTGGTCGGGCCCGTCCGGCAGCAGCCGATGAGCCTGAGCGCCGGCGCGGCGTCGAGGACCCTCTTCGACACGGGCCCGTGATGGGTGAGGATGACCTCGGCCTCGCCGACGCGCGCCGCGATCTCATCCTCGGATCCGAGGTACTCCGAGATCTCGGCACTGCTCACGAACGGCTCGTCGGGCCACGCGGTGTCGAGGACGCCGATGTCGAGGCCGCCGCTCCCGACGGACCTGTCGAGGTGCTCCATCCAGACCTCGGCCGTAATGAGACGGTCGGCGACGATCATCACGCGCATCTGAAGCTCCTCGGTGGAGGGGAATGACGCATCCTAAGCCGGGGGAATTCGGCGGTCAAGGGGCGGACCCCGGCGCGAAGGCACTGACGCCGCGCTGCGGCAATCTGATCTGGATCATGTTCGCTCTTCCGCTTCCTCCATAGCTTCCACGAGACGATCCTCGCCGCGATCGTCCAAAACCCAAGTGGAGGAAGAAAGATGAAGACGAGAAGCCTGGCTCCGCTCACCCTCACCGTGCTGGCCGCGTCCGCGTTCCTGTTCCTGGGCAGCCCCAAGGCGTTCGCGCACTGCGACGGCGTGGACGGCCCCGTCGTGACCGCCGGCAAGGCGGCCCTCGAGACCAGGGACGTCAACCGAGTCCTGATCTGGGTGCAGAAGGATCAGGAGCCTGAGCTGCGGCAGGCGTTCGCGAAGACGCTGGCCGTGCGCAAGGCCAGCCCGGAAGGCCGCGAGCTCGCGGACAACTACTTCTTCGAGACGCTCGTGCGGCTGCACCGCGCGGGCGAAGGCGCCCCGTACACCGGCCTCAAGCCCGCGGGCCGCGACCTCGGGCCCGCGATTCCCGCGGCTGACCGCGCCCTCGAGAACGGCAAGCCCGAGGCGCTCGAGGCGCTCCTGCTCGACGCCGTGCGCGACGGGCTGCACCGCCAGTTCGGGGAGGCCGTGGAGAAGAAGGCGTTCGCCGCGAGCGACGTCGCGGCCGGCAGGGAGGCGATCGAGTCCTACGTGGAGTACGTGCACTGGGTCGAGCGCCTCTACGAGGCGGCCGCGGCAGGCGGCGCGCACGGCGAGGCCGCGGCCGGGGGCCACGTCGACTGAGCGCCCGGCCCCGTACCCCCGGCGGCGCCCCGTCGAAAGCGGCGGGGCGCCGCTATTTCGTTTCCGCCGTCTCCCGAGGCAGCAGCGCGTCCGCCACCAGCTTCGACAGGAACTCCACCTTCATGCCGAGCCCGTAGTGCTCGTTGATGTCCGTGAGCTGCGTGTGGCAGTTCTCGCAGGCCGTGCAGACGATGTTGGCGTTGCTCGCCCGGATCTGGTCGGCCTTGACGCGCGCCGACTTCATCCGGAACTCTTTCTCTCCCATCGCGACGAGACCGCCGCCGCCTCCGCAGCACCAGTTGTCCTCGCGGTTGGGGTGGAGCTCGGCAAAGTTGCCCGTGAGCGCCCTGATCACCTGCCGGGGCTCCTCGATCACGCCTCCGTTGCGGGCGATCTGGCACGGGTCGTGGTAGGTGATCCTGCCGTGAACCTTCGTGCGGTCGAGGCGGATGCGGCCCTCGCGGAGGTAGCGCGCGATGAGCTCGACAAAGGCCACCACCTTGAAGGGATGGCTGCCGGTCATATACTTCATGAATCGGAACGCGGTGCCGCACTCGACGATCGCCACTTCCTTGACCCCGAGCCGCTCGGCCTCCTCGACGATCCGCTGCCCGATGGCCTGCGCCTTCTCCGAATCCCCCACGAAGGCGCCGAAGTTCACGGCCTCGAAGTACGACAGCGACCACCTTTCGCCCGCCGCGTTCATGATCGCGGCGGCCGGCACGATCGAGTGCTTGCCCGCCAGCGCCACGTAGAGCACGTCGGCGCCCGCGGCATTCACCGGGATAAGCGGCTCGCCCGGGCGGCTCGGCTCGGGCCACAGAGCCCGCACCTCGGGCCCGAGGTTGCGCACCGCCTCCTCGAAGCTCGCCCGCGTCTCGCCGACGGTCTCGCCCTTGGCGATCGACATGTCGGCGAGCATGGACAGCAGCTTGGGCTCGCGGTCGGCGCCGATCAGCAGGAGCTTCGCGATCGACTGGATCATCTGCGTGTCGATCCCGAAAGGGCAGTACGTCATGCAGCGGCGGCAGCCGGTGCACGTGTAGGCGGCGTCGTAGACCTTGTCCACGGCCGCGTCGTCGAGCTCGATCACCTCGCCGAGCCACGGCGCGACCCTGCCCTGCAGCTTGAAGTAACGGCGGAACAGCTTCCGCACCACCTCGGCGCGGCCGACGGCGGTGTGCTTGATCTCGGGCATCGAGGCGTAGACGTGGCAGGCTTCGACGCAGACGCCGCAGCGGGCGCAGGTCTCGAGGTACAGGCGCATCGCGCCGTTCAGCTTGGACGCGAAGAGCTCCTTCAATTTGCCCTGTGTCGCCTTGTCCACGGCTAGTGCCTCCCCTCGCGCGGTATCGCCCGGTCCATTCCTACCGCCTCCTCAGGCTGTTGATCGGCAGGGCGAGGAACGTGTGCATGATCTTGGTGAACGGAAGCGTGATGAGGAAGAGGTTCGCGAGGAGCACGTGGAGCACGATGAAGTGATAGTGCGACCCGGGCAGGACTTCCCTCGGGTTGCGGAAGCTCAAGCTCGCCAGGCCGTCGAAGTACTTCGCGAAGTCCGCCTTGGTGATGACGAAGCCGTGGGGCCCCCACGAGTTCGACCAGCTGATGGCGTCGCCGAGCAGGAAGATGAAAAGGAGGAGCAGGAGAACGAGGTAATCTCCCGGAGTGGAGATCTCCCGCTCGGGGCTGCGGAAACGGCGCACGAGAAACGCGAGCAGCGACAGGGTGACGGCCACGCCGACGGCGCCCGCGCCGAGCATGTGCTTCGAGCCCTCGGGCAGCAGGCTGATGCCGGAAAAGATGTCGAGGTGGCCGAGGATCAGCAGAGCGAACGCGACGTGGTAGATCATGAGGAACGCCCAGAACCCCGGCTTGTGCTTCCGCACCTGCGTCATCGCGAACGTGTCGCGCAGGGCCGCGAGCCCGGGGGCCCTGGCCGCGGGGTAGAGCCGCAGGGGGTACGGGTGGACCGGCGCGCGGACGATCACCGCGATCCGCGCGGCCACTCCGGCGACCAGCGCGACGATCGCCAGGTAGACCATCGGGACCATGATGAAGTAGTAGAGATTCTCCAGCGCCGGCCCCAGCCATCCCCCCGCGATCGCCTTGGACGCCGAGGACACCGCCTCCACCGCGGGCCTGGCGGCGGCCGTCGCGGCGCTGAGAACGTTCGGCTGATCGGGCATGGCTATTTCTGCCGCTTCACGAAGATGCGGATGAGGCCCGGCTCCTGCTTCGTCTCCAGCACCGCGTGGCCCGTGGTCTTCGCCCATGCCGGAAAGTCGGCGAGCGAGCCGGGGTCGGTGGTGAGCACCTCGACCACCTGGCCGACGGCGATCTTGCCGATCTCCTGGCTGATCTTGACGACCGGGATCGGGCAGGGCAGGCCTTTGAAGTCCAGGGTCTTCGTCACCGTGTAGTCCGCCATCGCTCGACCTCCTATATGAACAGCTGCACCGACGACTCGCCGGCGTTCGCGAGGAACGTCGCCACCCCGCAGACCTCGAGATTCGGGTAGTCGATCATCTCGTCCCGCTTGAACCCCATGAGGCTCATCGACATCTCGCAGATCTTGATCTCGACCCCGATCTGGGCCGCGATCTCGAAGAGCTGATCGAGGCTGGCGACGCGCTTGCTCACCATGAGAGCCTTGAGCATCGCCGTGCCCGCGCCCGCCATGTGCATCTGCGAGAGCTTGAGCCGTCCCTTGCCCCTGGGCAGCATCAGGCCGAACATCCGGCCCATGAAGGACTTGCCGTTCACGTGCTTCGCCGGATCGCGCAGCGCCGCGGTCGCCCAGAAGGTGAAGAACAGCACGACCTTCATACCCATGGCGGCCGCGCCCGTGGCGATGATCATGGCGGCGAGCTGCTTGTCCAGCTCGCCCGAGAACACGACCATCGAGAGCTTGTGCTCCTTGCCGGGCAGCGCTTCCACCCTCTCCTTGAGCCCCGCGAGCTCCTGTTCGACGTTCACCTGTCGACTCCTCTCTTGCGCGCGATGCGCGGGGCGCGGGCGGTGACCTCGCCGGCCGCCCTGCACCCCTCGAAGCAGCGAACCAGCTGGCGGAGCCGCGGCTCCGCCAGCGTGTAGCGCACAAAGCCCCCGTCGCGGCTCGTGGCGACGAGCCGCGACATGCGCAGGATGCGGAGCTGCTGCGAGACGATCGCCTGCTTGAGGCCGAGCCTGCGGGCGAGCCCGCTCACGCACTCGTCGCCCTCGCACAGGATCGCGACCGCGCGCAGCCGCACCGGGTGCGCGAGCGCCCGGAGCGTCTCCGAGACGGAGGCCGCTTTCTGCCTGTCTGCGGCGAGCCGTCCCTCGAGCTCGTGCTGCATCGCTTCCGCCTTTCGCGGCATCCCGCGTCGCGAGACCGCCCGCGCCGCGGCGCAGGCAGATCTCGACATAGTTATATCAAGATGTCGAAGAGCTGCGCAATCCCTTTGCATGCAATCGCCGCGGACTGAGTTCTTTTATGACAGAATTGCTCAGCTTGGCCGACGGGACCGAAATCAGGCGCGCCCGGCGAGAAACGCGCGCACTTCGGCGCCGGTCGGTATGCCGGCCTGCCCCCCGCGGCGCATCGCCTTGAGCGCGGCGGCTGCCGAGGCGAGGCGCACGCGATCGGCCGCGGCGAGGCCCTCGGCCAGCGCCGCGGCGTAGGCGCCGTGGAACACGTCGCCGCAGCCGGTCGTGTCCACCACCGGCACGCGAAAGGCGGGCTGGTGCGCGACGCCTGCCGCGCCGGCGGCCAGGTACCACGCGCCCTGCTCGCCGCGCGTCACGACGACCGCCGCGCGCCGCGCGGCCTGCAGCCGCTCCACCGCGTGCGCCGGCTCGTTCGCGCCCGTGAGGACGCGGGCGAGAGACCAGGGGAGGATGAGGTGGTCCGTCAGCTCGATCAGCTCGCGGAGCTCCGGCAGGGTGTCGCGCTCGAAGTCGGCCACCGTGGGCACTCCCCTCTCCCGCGCGGCGCGCGCCAGGCGCAGCATCCGCGCGCCGTGCGTGTGGTCGAGAAAGAGGACGGCCGCCGCCGACACCGCCGCCTCGCCCGGAACGCCGGGGTCCTCGTCGATGCCGCCCGTGTCGACCAGGACCGTGCGCGTGTTGCGCGAGAGGTCGACGATGATCGTCGAGTGTCTCGGCCGCGCAGCGTCGCGGCGGACGACGCCGGCAAGGTCGATCCCTTCGGCCGAGAGCCGCGACATGACCAGCTCGGAGAGCTCGTCGCGTCCGAGCACGCCGGCAAAGGCGCAGCGGGCGCCCAGGCGCGCGGCCGCGACCAGGGCCGTGGCCGTGAGCCCGCCGACCTGCCGGTCGCTTGCCTTGACCCTGATCTTGCTTTCCGCGGCCGGGTACTCGTCCACGTACAGCAGGTCGTCGACGGTGACCGCGCCGGCGCCGAGGATGTCCCAGGTGCGGCCCACGATCCTCACTCTCCGTCGGCGACGAGGCTCTTGAGGTAGCTGATCTTCTTCGTGCAGACCTGGGCCAGGCTTCCGGGCTGCTGCGCCGCGCGGATCCTGTCGGGGCTCCAGAGCCGCCTGAACTGGGCGTGCAGCCTGCGGAACTCGTCCGGCTCCAGGCCCTGCCACAGCGGCGCCTTGCCGCGCGCGAGCGTCTCCGCGCCGCCCTCCGCGAGCGAGGCGATGTCAGCGAAGTACATGTCGAGCGGGAAGCGCGCGTTGTACTCGCCCCAGAGCGTCATGCCGCTTCGCTCGGCCGCGGCGAGCTGCTTTTCCCAGAACTCCAGCACGTCGCGGATGTGGTTGACCGGCTCGAAGCTCTTCTTGCCGCCGTCGTAGATCGCGCAGGCCTCGAGGCCGACGATCATGCGTCCGAACTGCGACCCTTCGAACTCCGGCGAGAGGAGCGCGCCGAGCTTCCAGCTCTTCAGCAGGTCGGTGTCCTTGAGCTTGTTCACGAGCGGCGTGTCATCGCCTGCCAGGGCGAACCGTCCCTCGAGATAGACCAGGATCGTGCGCTCGTAGCGGGGGAAGCGCGCCTTGAACTCGCGGTGCCACTTTGCCAGCACGCGCTCGGCCTCGACGCAGCCGATGGTGACAAAGACCATGTTGCGGAGCTCGAGGTTGTTCCTTTCCATGTACGAGGCGAGGTAGTGCACGCCGTTGTCCAGCGAGATGCCGGAGGCGACAATGTCGCCGAAGTAGACGGTCGCGTTGTTCGGCACGAGGAACTTGCGGTACGTGTCCTGGCTGATCTCGAAGCGCCCTTCCTTGAGCACGCGCTGGCTCGAGATGTAGGAGCTGGAGTGCCACTTGTACCCGAACGCCTTGCGCAGCGCCTCCCGCACGCCGAAGTTCAGGCCGCCGCGGAGGATGTGGTAGACGTTGACCGTCTTGGAGGCGATCGTGCTCAGCTTTTCCAGCATGTTCAGCCCCTTGAGCATGTTGGTGACGCCGTTCTCCATCAGGAGCGTGAAGTCGCAGTTGATGATCTCGGGGTGGTTCATCAGGTCCCGAGTGTCCCTCGTCGAGACCACGTAACGGTGAAGGTCGGCGTCCTCGAGCGGGGGCTCGATCAGGTAGACTCCGACGGCTTCGTCCTTGAAACGGCGGACCAGCCTCTCCGCAGCTTTGGGAGCCATGCGGCAGTGTTAGCACGGGCGAGGCGTTCTTTCCAGCCCGCCGTTCTTTCCAGCCCGCGTGCGGCCCGGCGATGGCGACGCAGGCGGCCCCGCGGGCGGCGCGGCGGCCCTCCCGGGGGGCGCCGGCAGGTGCGGTCCGATCGCGCGTGTGGTAGGATGCGAGGCGTGCTCGACCTCCTGATCACGGGCGCCTCGCTCCTCGACACCGATGGGCCGCGTGACATCGCGATCCGCGGCGGGACGATCGCGGAGGTCGCGCCCCGGATCGCCGCTCCCGCGCAGCGCAAGGTCGACGCCGCGGGCCGGCTCGCGCTTCCCCCGTTTGTCGACGCGCATTTCCACCTCGACTCGGTGCTGACGCGCGTCCCCAACCGCTCGGGCACGCTCAGGGAAGGCATCGACAACTGGCGGGAGTACAAGCGCAGCCGTCTCACCGTCGAGGACGTGCGCGCGCGCGCCCTCGAGTACTGCGAACGCGCCCTCGCCATGGGCATCCAGGCGATCCGCTCGCACGTCGACGTCTGCGATCCGGAGCTCCGCGGCGTGCGCGCCCTCGTCGGCGTCCGCGAGGAGCTCCGCGGCAGGATCGACATCCAGCTCGTGGCTTTCCCTCAGGACGGGCTCTACCACGACGCGGACGTGCTGCCCCAGCTCGAGAGAGCGCTGGACCTCGGCGTCGACGTCGTCGGCGGAATCCCGCACCACGAGCGCTCCGCGGAGCTGGGCCGCCGCAGCGTGACCCTGCTCCTGGAGCTGGCGGCCGGGCGCGGCCTCCCGGTCGACATGCACTGCGACGAGAGCGACGACCCGACGTCGAGACACGTCGAGCACCTGGCCGCGGAGACCATCCGCCTCGGCCTCCAGGGCAGAGTCACGGCCTCGCACGTGACCTCGATGGCGATGATGGACCCCTACTACGTGAGCCGGAAGCTGATCCCCCTCATCGCGGAGGCGGGCCTGAACGTGATCGCCAACCCGCTGATCAACATCCACCTCGGCGGCCGCTTCCATCATCCCGCGCCGCGGTCCATGGCGCCGATCCGCGAGCTGATGGGGGCCGGCGTCTGCGTCGCCTGCGGTCAGGACTGCAACGAGGACCCGTGGTACCCCCTCGGCAACGCCGACATGATCGAGGTCGCGAAGATGGGGGCCCACGTGGGCCACATGATGGGCCTCGACGAGCTGCGCGCGATGCTCGACACGGTCACCGTCAACCCCGCGCGCGTCCTCGGACTGCCCGGCTACGGCCTCGCCGCCGGTTCGCGCGCCAGCCTCGTGCTGGTGGACGCGCCGAGCGCGCTCGAAGCGCTGCGCACCTCACCGCGCCGCAGCCTCGTGCTCCGCGACGGCGCGGAGCTCCGCGGCGACCCGCAGCCGCGGTGACTCCGCTTGCCGCGCCTGGGGCCGCGGCTTAGAATGCCCCGCGACAGCAAGCAGGCAAGACGGAGAGTGAGGTGAGCCCGTGGTCTATGTCGTCGTCACCATGAAGATCGCGAAGGGGAAGATGAACGAGTTCCTCGACGCCTGCCGGGAGGTCCGGCCGCACGTGCTGCGGGAGGAGGGCTGCCTCGGCTACGAGCACACCCGCGAGGTGGCGAGCCCGCTCGGCATCCAGGAGCCCGTCGATCCCGACCGCATCACGCTCGTCGAGCGGTGGAACTCGCTCGCGGCGCTGCAGGCGCACGGCAAGGCGCCGCACATGGCGCCCTTTGCCGCGCGCGTCAAAGGCCTGCGCGAGAGCGTCGTCGCCCGGGTGGGCGAAACGATCTTCTGAGGAATCAAAGTTGAAGGGGCTCGGGCCGGCCGCCCGGGCTCATACCGTCGTCCCCTGCTTGTACAGGTGGCACTTTACCCGGCGGCCGTCGATTTCGACCTCCGGCGGCTCCACGGTCCTGCAGATCGGCATCTCGCGCGGGCAGCGGCCGGCGAACTTGCACCCGGCCTGGGCGTACTCCTTGATCTCGAGGGCGCCGAGAGAGATTTCGTCGGTCCACTTGACGTCGGGGTCGGGCTCCGGAACCGACTCCTTGAGCAGCTGGGTGTAGGGGTGCAGCGGCTCGCGCAGCACCTTCTCCACGCTGCCGATCTCTATGACCACGCCCCGCAGCATGATCGCGATCCGGTCGCTCACGTAGTAGGCGGTGGCCAGGTCGTGCGTGATGTAGAGGACGCTGATGCCCCGCTCGTCCCTGAACTTGCGGAACAGGTTGACGATCGACATCCGCAGGGAGGCGTCGACCATCGACACCGGCTCGTCCGCCACGAGGAGCGACGGGTGCGTGATCAGGGCGCGGGCCACGGAGGTCCGCTGCGCCTGGCCGCCCGAGAGCTCGTGCGGGTAGCGCCCCTTGATCTCCTGCAGCGACACCCCGACGGCGGCAAGGGCCTCCCCGACCACGCGCTCGATCTCCTTGCCGCCCGAAGCGATCCCGTAGTTGCGGGCCGTTTCGCGGAGATAGGTGTCGATCCGCTTGAGCGGGTTGAAGGTGTCAAAGGGATCCTGGAAGATGCCCTGCACGTCCTTCATGAGCTCGAGGCGCCTTCCCCTTCCGTGGGTCCTGGTGACGTCCTTGCCCTTGTAGAGGATCCGGCCCGAGGTAGGCTCGACAAAGCCGAGGATCATGCGCGCCACGGTGGTCTTTCCGCTGCCGCTCTCTCCGGCCAGCGTAAAGATCTCCGGCCCCGCCGATCCCATCTCGAAGGAGGCGTTGCTCACCGCGAGGAGCTTGATCTTCGACAGGCCTCCCCCGAGGATGAACCTCTTGTTGAGGTGCTCGACCGACAGGAGCTTCGCGCCGCCGCTATCCACGCTGCACCTCACCCGCTCTTCCGCCGTGCAGGAAGCACGCGGCCCGGTGACCGGGAGCCACGTCGACGAGCCGGGGCTCCTCGCGCCTGCATACGTCCATCGCGTGCGGGCACCGCGGGTGGAACCGGCACCCCTCGGGCAGGCTCGAGAGCGACGGCGGCGCGCCCGGCGCGCTCACCTTGAGCGCCTTGTCGCCGATGCGCGGCAGCGACCCGATGAGGAACTTCGTGTAGGGGTGCTGCGGCGAGCCGAAGAGCTCCGCGGTCGGCGCCTCCTCCACGATCTTCCCCGCGTACATGATGGCCAGCCGGTCGGTCAGGTTCGCGTGCACCGCCATGTCGTGGGTGACGAGGACGATGGTGTTCTTCTGCTCCGCGTGGATCCTTCTGAGGAGCTGAATCACGCCCCGCTGCACCACGACGTCGAGGGCGGTCGTCGGCTCGTCTGCGAGGATCAGCCGGGGCTTGAGGATCGTGGCGAGCGCAAGGGTGGTCCTCTGCCGCATGCCGCCGGAGAGCTGGTGCGGGTAGGAGGCGAGGACCTCGGGCGGCAGGCCCAGGTGGCCGAGGTGCGCCGTGACCTCGGCGAGAAAGTCCGGCGTCGTCTCGGCCTTGTGCGCCCGCACGAAGTCCCCGAACGTGTTGCGCAGGCGCCGTACGGGGTTGAGCACGTTCATGGACCCCTGCGGCATGTAGGACATGAACTCCCAGCGCAGATCTTTGAGGCCCCGCTCGTCGAGGCGGAGAAGGTCCACGGATCCGTTCCCGTCGCCCAGGTCGTAGATGACCCGGCCTCCCCGCACGGCGAGCGGGGGAACGGAGGTCGCGGACAGGACCTTGATCAGCGACGTCTTGCCGCAGCCTGACTCGCCCGCGATGCCGTAGATACTGTTCTCTTCGACCTCGAAGGACACGCCGTCGACGGCCTTGACCTCGCGCCTCACGCCGTAGACGTCCACGAGGTAGTAGGCCTTCAGATCCTCGACCCGCATCAGCGGCACGGGCGTCACCCCCTGGCCTTGATGATCTGCAGCCTCGTCCTCGGATCCAGGAAGTCGCTGATGCTCACCGACAGCATGTAGAGGGAGAGGATCAGCAGGATGCAGAGGACGACGGGCGTGAGGATCCACCACCAGAACCCCAGGAGCATCGACTGGTAATTGACCGCCCAGTAGATCATGGTCCCCAGCGTCGGCGTCTCGAGGCTCGAGAGCCCGAAGACCGCCAGCACGATCTCGGTCCCGATCACGAAGATCATGTTGTTGATTGCGGTGGCCATGATGAGAGGAATGACAAAGGGAAGGTGCTCGCCCAGCACCAGGCGCAGCGGCCGCATGCCGGAGAGGATCGCGGTCTTCGTGAACTCGCGCTCCCGCAGGGACAGGATCTGCGCCCTGATGAGCCGCGCGTCCCAGGCCCAGCCGAAGATCGCCAGGACCACCCCGAGCCCGAAGATCCCCATCTTCCCCCGGAGCATCGACGCTACGAGCACGAGGACCGGGAGCAGGGGCAGGACCACGAAGCTGTCGTTGATCGACATGAGGACCCGGTCGGAGCGGCCGCCCAGGTAGCCCGCGATCAGGGCGACCAGCACCGCGATGACCCGCGACAGCAGCGCCGCGACGACTCCTATGAACAGCGAGTTGCGCACCGCGGCCGTCGCGTACCAGAAGACATCCTGCCCCTGGGAGGTCGTGCCGAGCAGGTACTTCATCGAAGGCCTCTGGTCCCTGGGGACGGAGTTCCATATGGTGAGGTCGTAGGGGCAGAAGGAGTACAGGACCGCGAGAAAGACGATCACCACGATCACGCAGAATCCAAAGGCGAACCTGGCGTCATGGCGGAACAGGTCCCGGATCACCCTGAACATCGCTCTCACCTCGCGCCTACCGGTACCGGACCCGCGGGTCGAAGAGCGGGTAGACCAGGTCTATGATGAGCACTCCCGTCGCGATGACCAGGATGGACAGCATCGTGATCCCCATCGTGAGGTTGTAGTCGCCCTGCGTGATCGCCTGGTACAGCAGGACGCCCACGCCCGGGTACGAAAAGACGTACTCCACGACCAGCGCGCCGCTGAGGAGCTGGCCGAGGGCGAGGGCGAGCCCCGTGATCTGGGGCAGCATGGCGTTGCGGATGGTGTACTGGAAGATCAGCCTGCCCTTGGGCAGCCCGCCCGCGCGGGCGAACGTCACGTAGTCCTCCGCGACGATGTTCGAGGCGAGCGACTTCATCTGGATGAACCAGCCCCCGATGCCCCCGACCACCAATGAGGCGGCGGGCAGGAGCGCGTGCCGCGCGACACTCAGGACGAAGCTCAGGGTGAGCGTCGTCTTCTTGCCCATCGCGACCCCGCCCGAGATCGGGAAGATGGGCAGGAAGTAGGCAAAGAGGATCAGCGCGATCAGGGCGACGATGTAGTAGGGAATGGGGCGTATCACCATCACCGCGCCCTCGAGCCACTTGGCCCACTTCTCCCGGCCGGCATAGCCCGCGATCCCACCAAGCATGGTGCCGATGAGCCACGCCATGATGGAGGAGAGGCTCAGCAAGCCCAGCGTCCACGGAAGCGACGTCCGGATGAGCTGGATGACGGGCGTGGGGAAGTAGGTGAAGGACCGCCCGAAGTCGCCGGTGGCGAGGCGCCTCCAGAGCGCGCCGTACTGCTGGAGGACGTTTCCCTCCAAGCCGTAGAGCTCGCGGAGCGTCTTCGCGAAGTCCTCCACCACCCTCGGATCCATGTATCCGCCCTGCGCCGAGATCTTCTCGATGGTCTGCTGGACCGGGTCCGCGGGCGCGAGGCGCGTGGAGATAAACACGATCGTCGTGCCCACGAACACGACGACGAGATACTGGAACAGGCGCGGCAGACAGGTATCGCTTGAGAAAGGTCACCCGGAGTCTCCACAGGCGAGCCCTCCTCCCTCGCGGGAGGAGGGCGTTCGATCGAGATCGGCCCTATCTCACTTCTTTCCCGTGGACTTCAGGTACGGGAGCATGAACTCGAAGTTCGGCCAGTGCTGATAGGGCTGGGTGTAGACATTCTCCGCCCCGGGGTAGTTGGTCCAGTAGGTCTCGTCCCATCCGACGATGCCCGGGTAAGCGATGGTCGGCATTCCCGGCATCTCGTCGACAAGGAGCTTGAGGCCCTCGATGCCGATCTTGATGATCTTGTCGGTGTCGCCCCACGGCGTGGCCTTGAGCTCATCGGTGAGCTTGTCCAGCCTCGGGTCGTGCCAGCGGGAAGCAGCCGCCTGCGCCGCGATCGCCATCTCGCCGATCGGCTTGTAGTACGCCGAATACCACTGCTCGAACCCGCGGAACAGGTCGGGGTGCGCGCCCCAGGGCTCGCGTGCGGGCCACTGGGTGGAGGCATCGAACTGGCCGCGCTGAGTTTGTGCGGCATATGTGTCCGATGTCACGACGTCAACGTCGATGCCGAACTTCTTCCACTGCTGGGAAAGCGCGAAGGCGTTCCTGTTCTGGGGATGCGCCGCGTTGGGTATCGTGATGATCGTGAACTTCCACGGTGTGCCGTCGGGAAGCAGCCACTTGCCGTCCGCGGCCCTCTTGAAGCCGTTGCGCTCGAGCAGCCGCGCGGCTACATCGGGCGCGTACTTCCACCAGCCGTCGCCCCAGATCTCGCGGATCTGGCCCTCGTCGGTCGGGACGGTGTAGCCGCGCTCCTTGGCCTTCTGCGCAATGCGCAGAGGCACGCTCGCGTCGAACGCCTTGAAAGGCTTGCCGTCGACGTCGATGGTGTAGTTCTGCAGCCACGACAGCATCGGCTTGTAGTACCACTTCTCGTAGGCGGGCGTCGGAGGCAGCAGCATGGCGCCCGGGGTGCCCATGCCGTCGAACCCCGTCATGACGGCATCGACGATGTCGGTGGAGAGGATCATGGCCCACCGGACGTCGCGCAGCTTGAAGGGCATCTTGTCGTCGTTGAACTGCATCCCCGTGATCGCGGGGTCGACGTTCACGAAGTAGGGATAAGTCCTGCGGTAGCCGCGGCTCGCGGGGTTCTTCTCGAGAACGGCGCGCAGCGCCTCGGGCGTGAGGTCCGTCATGTCCAGCTCGTGCTGGCTCTGCGCGATGACCTTCTTTTCAGGAGGGCCATAGTAGTAGAAGGTCACGACCCTGGGCTGGGGCATGCCGTACAGCTTGCCCACCACGGTCCGCTGCCAGTCGTCCCTCCTCTTCCACTTGAACCAGAACCCCTGGGGGTCGTAGTCGTCCAGAACGTACGAACCCAGGCTCACCGGGGGATAGTTGGTGAACGTCATGAGATCCTGGACCTTCTCGAAGACGTGCTTGGGCATGAACCTCAGCGCGCCCCACCGGTCCAGGAAGTAGGCGTGGAAGCGCGAGTTCGGCGTCTTGAGCGAGAAGATGACCTGGTACTTGCCCGGGCTCGTGACGTTGGCGACGTACAGGTTCAGCTCGGAGCTGTAGCTCATGCCCTTGTTCTTCATCACGGTCTGCACCGTGTAGACCACGTCATCGGCCGTGAACTCGACGCCGTCGCTCCAGTAGATCCCGTCGCGCAGGTTCACGGTCATCTGCGTGAAGTCGGCGTTGTAGATCGGGGGATCCTTTGCAAGGACGTTCAGGACTTCGCCCTTGGCATATTCAGTCATCCACAGCGGCCGCACCATGAACTGCTGGACGCCTTTGGATGCCGAGGGGAAACCGGCCACCCAGATGTTGAAGTTGCCGGCGTTCGGATCGCGTCCGCTCAGGATGTCGACAATGATCGTCTCGGCTCTGGTCGGCTCGGCGGTTGCGCCCTCTTTCGCGCCCTCCGCGGGCAGAGACCATGCGATACAGAGAAGGAGCGCCAGAACGGCATTGAATAACTTCAT
Source organism: uncultured Spirochaetota bacterium (assembly GCA_963734495.1). GTDB lineage: Bacteria > Spirochaetota > Spirochaetia > SZUA-6 > CAVTHK01 > CAVTHK01. The sequence continues at coordinate 330,434 of CAVTHK010000011.1, read as the reverse complement.
CTCTCCACCTCTCTCCGATCGAGGCGGCTTGCCGCCTCGCAGATCGTGACCCAACGGCGTCGGGACATGCGACCCGGCCGCCGCGGCCTCACTCGTTTCCGGTCTGCACCTCCCGTTCCAATGAGATCCTCCGAACGGAGCGCCGGAGGTCGAACGATTGTTTCACGGCACCCGGCAGTTGTCAACGCACAGGCGGTTGGGATCGCGGCAGGACACCCGCGTCCGGTGATGCCGCGCACTCCTCGGCGTACGCGGCCACGTCGACGACCGCCCCGCCGCTGCGCGCGGACTCCCACGCGGCCAGGATCGGCGCGAGGCTCCTGATCCCGTCGTGGTAATCGGAAGCCAGCAGGGACGGGTCGCCGCGGCGGACGGCTTCGATGAAGGCCCGATCCTGCTCGAGCCACGGGTCGAACTCCCCGCCGGTGCAGGCAACGGCGCCGTCGACGAGCACGGCGTCATAGTCGTCGACCGAGAGCACCCCGTCACGATGAAAGAAGCTGAAGCTGTTGCGATGATAGCGATCCGCGATCGCGGTGCTGGTCATGAAGGTGAGCGTCGCGGTGGCGCCGCTTTCGAGCACGAAGCTCAGCGACTGCGAAGGCGGGAAGCCCGAGAGGTCGCCGGCGCCCCAGAAAGCCTGCGCCTTCGACGACCTCCTCGCCCGTGACGAAGCGGATCTGGTCGAGCGCGTGGCCGCCCCAGTTGAGGGCGGGGCCGCCGGAAAGCGCGACGTCGCGGTACCAGCTGTGGCGGGCCGCCGGCGGCCTCGCGTGCTGCAGGAACTGCGGCGTGCGTGAGCCGCGCGGCCGGCAAAGAGCTCCCGCGCCCGCCGCACCAGGGGCCGGTAGCGCTCGCGGAACCCGACGGTGGCGATGACCCCGGAGTCCCGCACCGCGGCGTCGATGGCCAGCGCTACGCCCAGCCGCACGGCCTGCGGCTTCTCGCTGAAGAGGGCGACGCCCTGGCCGGGCGGCGCGGGCCTCGACGTCGGTGCGCGCGAACGCCGGCACGCAGGAGTACAGCGCGTCGAAGCCGCCCGCTGCGAGCAGCGCATCCGCGTCGCCGTAGCGGGCCGCGCCGGGCACGAGAGCCGCAGCCTGCTCGAGCGCGGCCGGCGCGCTGTCGCAGAGCGCGACGATCTCGGCGCCCCGGAGCCTTGAGCAGGTTCGGGATGTGGGTCGAGCAGGCGAAGCGGCCGGTGCCGTAGAACGCGATGCGCACTCGGGAGAGCGGCAATCCCCTACCCCTTGAGCGAGCCTTCCATCAGGCCGCGCACGAAGTAGCGTTGCATGGAGAAGTAGAGCGTCATCGGGAGGATCACCGAGAGCACCATGACCGCCGACATCGGCCCCAGCGCCCAGGCCTGCTCCTCCTGGTTGACCATCATGATGCCGATCGGGAGCGTGGTGGCGCTGCGCTTGGTGTTCAGGATCAGCGCCAGCGTGAACTCGCCCCAGCAGTTGAGGAACGCGACGATGCCGGCGGCCACCATCCCGCCCACCGAGATCGGGAGGAAGATGCGCGAGTAGATGAAGAAGCGGCCGCAGCCGTCGATCCTGGCCGCATCCTCGAGCTCGCCCGGGATGCGGAGGAACGAGCTGTAGATGATGAAGAGAGGCACCGGCATGTAGACGGCCGTGTACGGGAGGATGAGCCCGAGGTTCGTGTTCTTGATGCGCAGCGCGGTCTCGACCATGAAGATCGGGATGACGGTGATGATCAGCGGGATCGAGACGAGGAACGAGGCGAAGAAGATGACGAAGCCCTTGCCGCGGAAGTCGATGCGGGCCAGGCCGTAGGCCGCGAGCGAGCCGAGGAACAGCATGAGGAAGACCGAAACCGTCGTGACGACGACGCTGTTGCGAAAGAAGCGGAGAAAGTCGGCGCGAAGCTTCGTGAACACGTGCTGGTAGTGGGCGCCCGTCGGGGCGTCGGGCCAGAGGCGCACGGGCGTCCGGTAGATCTCGATGTTCGGCTTGATCGACGTGAAGATCGTCTGCACGAGCGGAACGAGAAAGAGCGCCATCGCCAGCGCGACGAAGAGGCTCACGACGGCGACGGACAACCGGCTGCGGCCGACCATGTCTCAAGCCCTCTCCGCGCGGTTGATCAGGAAGTTCAAGCCGAAGAATCCGACGATGATGACCGCCATGGAGTAGCCCATGGCCGAGGCGATGCCCATGTCGTAGTTGACGAACGCGGCCTTGTACGTCGCCACGTACATGGTGAGGGTCGCGGTGCCCGGTCCGCCCGCCTGGTTGATGCTGCCTCCCCCGGTCATGGCCACTACCTCCGCGAAGAGCTTGAGCGAGGTGATGGTGGTGAGCATGCCGACGATCAGGTAGGTCTCGCGCAGGTTCGGCAGCAGCACGCGGACGATGCGCTGTCGCGCCGTGGCGCCGTCGATGAGCGCGGCCTCCATCAGGCTCTGAGGCACCGCCTGGATCCCCGCCATGAAGAGGAGCCCGACGAACCCGACGCTGTACCAGAGCGTCACGGTGAGGATCACGTAGAGAGCCGTCCCGGGATTGTTCATCCAGTCCCTCACCCAGGAGACAAGGCCCAGGGTGTCCTTGAGCACGCTGTTGACCAGGCCGTACAGCGGGTTGAGGAGGAACACGAACATGAAGCAGGACATCGAGATCGGGATCACCATGGGGAGAAAGAGGACGATCTTCGCGATCCGGGAGACGAGCATGTCCGACCGGGAGAAGAGGTAGCCGACCGCGAAGCCGAGCACGAACATGGTCGGGATGTAGAAAGCGGCGAAGCGCAGCGTGTTCCCGACGGCGATCAGGAAGTTCCTGTCGCGCAGGATCGCCGCGTAGTTCGCGAGCCCGACGAAGACCGGGCCCTTGTCGTAGACGAAGTTCAGCTTTTGGAAACTCAGGATGAAGGTATGGGCGAGCGGGTAGAGCATGAAGAAGAAGAGGAAGAGGAACGCCGGAAGCACGAAGGCCCACCCTGCGGCGTCGTTCCTGAGCTGTCTCGACAGCGCCATGTGCGGCTCCCGGAGGACGAGGCGCCTCCCCTGGCCCGGGGAGGCGCCCGTGGTGTCTACTTGACCATCGTGAGGTTGAGCTTGGCCCCTTCGGTCTTGAGCCGCTTTGCCGCGTCGTCCGCGCTCAAGTTCGTGGTGACCATCTCCTGCAGCAGCGAGAAGAGCATGGAGTTGAACTTGGCGCCCTCGACCCAGGGCATGTCGCCGATCGCCTTGGGGTTGGCGAGCCACTGCTGGATCTCGGCAAAGTCAACGCTGAGCCCGTCGTAGTTCCTCTTGAGGCTCGGCAACTTGCCGAACTTATCGGCGCCGAACTTGGCGAACTCCTTGCCGAGCGCCTGCTCCCTCATGAAGGCCCAGGCGGCGTCGCGCACCTTGGTCGCCTTGGGGATGTAGGTGTTGTGAGCGTAGATGTAGGAGCCGTTCTGCACCTCGCCGGGGAAGGGGACCACGATCGCGGCGTCCCCGATCTTCGGCTTCGCCTCGGTGGCGCGCGACGCGGCCTCGAGGATGATGGCCACTTTCTTGGCGAACAGCCCGTCGCGCCCGGCGTTGGTGTCGGTGATCGTCCCCTTGCTGCCGTACCCGTCGACCGTGACGGCCTTGATGAACTTGAAGAGCTGCGCGATCTCCGGCGCGTCGAGGTTCGGAGTCCCATCCGAATTGTACGCTTTCCCCCCGAGACAGTTGATCGCGAAGAACAGCGACTGATCGCCGAAGTTCGTGAAGTTCCAGGAGAAGCCGTAGACGTCCTTGACCGCGCCGGTGCCCTTGGTCATCTTCTTCGCCTGCAGGTACAGCTCGTCCAGGGTCTTTGCGTAGGTCACCTTGCCGCCCTGGCTCAGGCCGGCGTCGACCATCATGTCCTTGTTGGCCGAAAGCGCCATGCCCTCGACCATGAACGGGAGGGCATAGTAGTCGCTGCCCTTCTTGTTCAGCTCTACCGAGTGGGTCAGGAACTTGTCGCGGGTGAAGTCGCCGGTGTAGAAGCCGTTCCACGGGGCGAGCAGCTCCTTGTAGGCGAGCTTCGCGACCGTCGCCGTGGAGCCGCCGAAGCAGAGGTCGACGTTCACGTCGCCCGCGGCCCAGTTCAGCATGTACGCGTCGAGGTTCGCGTCCTGCATGGCCGTCACCTGCACCTTGACGTTCGGATGGTCCTGCATGAACTTCTTGCCCGCGTCCTCCACGGGGAACTTCTGCAGGATCCAGCTCGCCGCCTCGATCCGCAGCGTCACGGGCTCCTTGGTCCAGTCCTTGGCCGCGGCCCCCTCGTTCTGGCCGCCGGCGAAGACGAGCGCTCCGAGCGCGAGGAGCGCGAGGCACACCGAAAGTTTCCTCATCTTCCACCTCCGACGAGCGATTATCAGCCCGGTCGGCCGCGAAGTCAAACATAATGTTGCCGCGCGGGACTGGTTAACCAGTGCGCGTTTGATCACGGGCGCCGCGTGCTGATAGACTCGGGGAAAGGAACGAGAATGAAGATCACCGCCATCGACACCCTCCTCGTCAGCTTCGGCAACCGCAACGTCCCCTTCGTGCAGGTGCGGACCGACGAAGGGATCACGGGCCTCGGCGAGGCCTACTCCTGCGGCCCCGACAAGGCCACGGTCGAGGCGATCCGCGACTTCGCGCTGTGGCTGGAGGGGCGCGACCCGCGCGACATCGAGGCGTCTCTACCACCTGATGTTCGCGGGCTCGCGCTTTCCCGGCGGGTCGGTCGTCGGCGCCGCGATCAGCGGCATCGAGCACGCGCTGTGGGACATCGCGGGCAAGGCGGCCGGCCTGCCGGTCTACAGGCTGCTCGGCGGCCGCTGCCGCGACAAGGTGCGCGTCTACCAGAACCCGGGCGGCCGCACGCCCGAGGAGATGGCCGAGAACGCCCTGCAGGCGATCGACCGCTACGGCTACACCGCGCTCAAGCTGAGCCCGCTGCCGCCGGACTACGCGCAGCCTCCCGTGGGGCAAGGTGGTGGCCGAGAGCGTGCGGCGCTGCGAGGCCGTGCGCGCGCGCTGTCGGCGACGACGATCGACATCGGCCTCGACCCGCACGCCAAGGTCTTCGAGCCCGCGCTGGCGATCGAGCTGGCCGAGGCGCTCAAGCCGATGCGGCCCTTCTTCATCGAGGAGCCGGTGCGTCCGGAGAACCGTCCCGCGATGGCCAAGGTGCGCGAGCACGTCGGCATCCCCATAGCCACCGGCGAGATGCTGTACACGCGCTACGAGTTCCGCGACCTGCTGGCCCTTCAGGCGGCGGACATCATCCAGCCCGACGTGTGCGTGACCGGCGGCCTCCTCGAGATGAAGAAGATCGCGGCCATGGCCGAGGCGAGCTACGTGACCGTCGCGCCGCACAACCCGTGCGGGCCGGTGGCCACGGCGGTCAACGTGCACTTCGCGGCGAGCACGTCCAACTTCATCATTCTCGAGTACATACCGGACGACGCCGGCGTGAGGCGCGAGGTCGTCAAGGAACCGGTCCGCCTCGTCAAAGGCTACCTCGAGATCCCCGAGACGCCCGGGCTCGGGGTCGAGCTGGACGAGAAGGCGGCGGCGCGCCACCCGTTTCAGCCGTGGCGCCGCCCCTTCAACTTCCGCGAGGACGGCTCGCTCGCCTGGCAGTAGCGGGCGGCATCGGGCCCTCCGGCGCAAACCCCGTGTCGCAAGCGGCGGCGCGCCCGCTGGTCCTCCGGTGGCGGGCTGTCGCCGGTGCGGTGTTGCAAGCGGTATCGTCTATGCTGGAGGAAAGGTGACCGCACGACGGAGATACGCCGCCCTGGCCGCTGCTTTCGCGGCCGCGCTGGGAGCGGCGCAGGGATGGGGTCTCACGATCAAGATCGGCAGCGTGGCGCCGATCGGCTCGCCGTGGGACAACGCGCTGCGCGGCATCGCCGCGGACTGGATCCGGATCACCGGAGGGCAGGTCCAGCTCAAGACCTATATGGGCGGGATCGCCGGCGATGAGCCGGACATGCTGCGGAAGATCAGGATCGGCCAGCTCCAGGGGGCGGCCGTCACATCGCTGGCCCTGAACCAGATCGTCCCTGATATTCTCGCGCTCTCGACGCCGTTCCTCATCGAGACCGAAGACGAGCTCGATTACGTGCTTGCAAAAACGGAACCGGGCTTCGTCGCCGAGCTCGAGAAGCACGGCCTCAGCGTCCTCGCGATGGAGAAGGCGGGCTGGGTGCGATTCTTCTCCCGCCGGCCGATCTTCGTGCCCGACGACCTCAAGCGCATGAGGCTGGCCGTGAACACGGGCGAGCCGGCGCTGCTGGCCGCGTGGATAGGCCTGGGCTTCGATCCCGTGCCGCTGGGGATCGCCGACACCATGGTAGCGCTCCAGAGCGGCATGGTCGACGCAGCGTACGGTTCCCCCCTCCTCGCCGCCGGCTACCAGTGGTTCGGCCCCGCCAGTCACATGAGCTCCCTGCGCGTGGCCCCGGTGCTCGGCGCGATCATCGTAAGCGACCGCGTCTGGCAGCAGGTCCCGGAGTCGTACCGCCCCGCGATGCTCGAGGCCGTTTCGCGGGCCCAGCGCAAGCTCTACGAGGAGACGGCGCGCCTGGAGGCCGACGCCTTGCGCGTGATGACCGAGCACGGGCTCGTCGTGGACCCGCTTCCTCCCCAGGACGAGAAGCTCTGGCGCGCGGAGATGGATCGCGGGTTCGAGATGCTCGTGGGCAAGGCGTTCTCCCGCGCCGTCTACGACAAGATCACGGCGCTCCTCAAGGACTTCCGTTCCGGACACGCGGGCGCCCGCCGCGCCAGGCACGGCCGGCTCTCCTCGCTCGCCTCGCGCATCCGCGCGGCCTCCCGCGCGCGGCTGAAGGCTCAAGCCCGCACCTGTTGCCCGCGGCGCGGAGCGTCGGTCACGGCTCCTGCTTCGAGGCCTGCACCCGCCGGCCCGCGATGGGCGGCAGCTCCGCAGGCCCGAAGGACACGTTCTGCGCGAGGCTGACCTCGACGCCGTCCCCGGCAAACCGGCATCGGCAGGTCGTGCGGAAGGGCGTGGCAATGGCCCTGATGGTGACCTCCAGCTCGCCGCGCTCCGTCCAGCGGTAGGCGCACCGCACGGGTCGCCGCGAGGGATCGCGCGAATCCTCCATGCGGGCCTTCCCCGGCGCCCATCGGCCGGCTCCGCAGCGGTAGGTGTTCGTGCGGCGTCCCCGCAGCTTGAGGACCAGCTTCCCGCGGGAGAACGAAAAGGCGATCGAGCGCAGCTTCGCGTCGTTTGCCTCCAGCTCGTAAGTCGCGCCGTCGATGTCCGCCGAAGCCGCGGGGTCGTCGCGGAAAGGCGGCGGATCGAGCTTGAGGGAACGCAAGGCCTTTCTCAGCTCCCGCTGCCGCTTCCGCACTGCCTTGACCCCGTCGCTCATCGCGGGCAGCAGCGTGTCCCACGCGGCGTCGAGGATCGCCTGCATGTTCTGCGCGCCGCTGGTCATGGCGAGCACCGCGTCCTCGCCCGGCATCACAACGCAGAACTGGCCAAAGGCTCCGTCGCCGCGATAGGCCCCGTGACGGCAGCGCCAGAACTGGTACCCGTACCCCTGGCGTCCAGTCGATCTTGTCGCCGCCGGCGTTGGAGATCTGGCTCGCGCGTCGCCTCGTCGACCCATGCCTCGGTGAGCAGGCGCCGTCCGCCCCACAGTCCCTTGCGCAGGTAGAGGAGGCCGAACTTCGCGATGTCCTCCGTCGTCAGGGAGAGCCCCCAGCCGCCGGTGTTGATGCCCAGCGGGCAGGTCTCCCACGCGGCTCCTTCGATGCCCAGCGGCTCGAACAGCCGGGGCGCGAGGTACTCCACGAGGCGCTGCCCCGTGACTTTCTGCACGATGGCCGAAAGCAGGTAGCTGGCCCCGCTGTTGTAGACGAACAGGGAGCCGGGCTCCCGCTCCACCTTGAGGGACAGGATGCGGCGCACCCAGTCGCGGCTCCTCCCGCGCATCATCCGATCCAGGCAGTCCTTCTCGTGACCCGTGGACATGGTCAGCAGGTGCCGGACACGCATGGCCTCGAGGTTCTTCGAGGGGCGCCTGGGGGCCTGCTCGGGGAAGAACCGGAGCACCGGGTCGTCGACGGACAGGAGCCGCTCGCTCACCGCGAGGCCGACGGCGGTAGACGTGAAGCTCTTGCTCAGCGAGAAGAGCATGTGGGGGAGGTCCGGGGCATAGGGCTTCCACCACGCCTCCGCCGCCACCGCACCGCGACGGAGGAGCATGAAGGAGTGGACCTCCTGTCCGCTGCGTCCGAGGGCGTCGACAAAGCTCGTCACCGCGGACGAGGGAATGCCCACGTCCTCGGGCTCCGAGCGGGGCAAGGGCTGGGAAACGGACACGGTTTTCTCCTTGTCTGGCAGGATCGTCACGGGGACGCTGAACTCGTCCTGCGCGTCCGGTCCCGCACCGTCGGAGTGTACCGCACGTGCGCCTCCCCTGTCCCGCGCGCACTGTCCCGCGCGCCTCCCCTGTCCCGCGCGCACGAGGACGCCGTCAGTCCCCGGCGTCACCGGCGCCGGCCATGCGCGCCTGCTGCCCGCCTTGGCACATGCCCGTTCACGCGAGCAGGTAGCTCTCGAGTCTCTCGAGCTGCTGCAGGAACAGCTGGGCGCCCCACAGCACGAGCGACTCCTGCTCGCGCAGCGGTAGAAAGCGTCTGACGTCGTCGCGCGCCTTGTTCCAGTCCACGCCGTGGATCACGGCGCCCATCGCATCGACGAACCAGCGCGGGCTCACGGGCACCGACTGCCCCGCCCATCGGCCCAGTTGCCTCAGCGCGTTCGCGAGGAGCTCGAGGTTGGGCGCGACGCGCCGGGACACGTACCACAGGAAATCGTACCAGTCGCGCCCTTTGACGTACGGCCGGCAGAGAAGGGCGTGAGCCTTGGTGCCAAAGCCGGATTCCAGCGTCTGCGTCGTGATCGCGGCCGTCTGCGGAAAGGTCACGTAGCGCGTCTCGAACCTCGAGCCGGCCGGAGGATTCGTGTCGATTTCGAGCTTGATCCGTATCTTGCGCGCACGGTAACGCTCGAAGGGCAGCTCGAGGTCGATGACCTTTCCGATCGAACCTGTCTTGAGAAAAGCGGCGCGCACCGCCCTGTCCGCGCGAGAGCGATCCTGGACCTCGATCTCGATGCCTTCGGCCGCGCAGTCGCTGCGGACTCGCGCGAGATGGGGCTCCCACCGGAACTCGCCGCTCGGCCGTTTGAGCATGAAGTCCAGATCCTCGGAGAAGCGCGAGGTGCCGTAGAGAATCCTGAGGCATGTGCCGCCGTGGAACAACGCTTCGGTAAACAGCCCCGAACGCGAGAGGCCGGCCAGCACGTACTGCTGCATGATCTCCTGGAGAACGTTCTCCTGCTCCATCGCGTCCCCGGGAGCGTAGTCCCTGATCTTCGCGGCAAGCACCTTGTCAAACATGAGCCACCGCCTCCTTCAGGCCTTCGAGATACTCGCGCGTTCTTGCGTCGCGGAATGCCTCGTGGATCTCCGCCCAGCGGTCGAAGGAGAGGTTCGCGAGATCCTGCCTGTCGATCCTCAACGACTCCGTGAGGTAACCGAGACCGTCGGCGTCCCAGCGCACCGTCCTGTCGAGATAGACGAGGTCCGCCACCGCGCGCAGGGGAGTCGCCACAAAGGCCCACGCGTCCCGCGCAACCTCGACGGCCTCGACGCCGGCTCGCGGCATCGAGGTGGGCACCCGCTGGAACGTGAAGACGCCAACCGGTGTCGTAAAGGATCGGGAGCGCGCGATCGTCACGCTGCCGACCTGGTACACTGCCTCCGGGATGAGGCCGTGATAAGCCAGCGCAGACTCCAGGCTGACGTGCGACGGGCTGTGCAGGAAGCCGGCCACGACAAAAGGGTGCGGGTGCGTCTTTCGGTATTCGGGCGCCAGCAGGAACAGGCCCGGCCTGAGACGCAGGACCTCTCCCCGGCTCACCGCCCTGTGGACGAGTTGCTTGCGGGCGCCTGCCGAGAGGTCGGGATGGAGGTTGGCAACTACCGTTTCGTCAAGAAGCCCGCCAGCGGGCTGGAGGCGAAACAGGTCTTCGGTCAGCGTCTGCACTTACAGCAAGGTTACATAATTCGTAACCTGAATGCAAGTCATTGTCCCGAGGCAATCCGTGGCCTCGATTGCGGCCGCCGGACCGCGCGGCGCCCTACCCGCCGCGCTCCTCGCGCCGGTACGGCTTGAGCAGCGCCGCAGGCACGCCTGCCCGGCGCGAGACGCCGATGAGGGCGAGCACGGTCACGACGTAGGGCACCATGAGAAAGAGGTCGAAGGGAAGGTGAAGGCCGACTCCCTGGAGCCTGAGCTGCAGCCCGTCGAGAAGCCCGAACAGGAGCGCGCCGAGCGACGCCTTGAGCGGGTCCCAGTTGCCGAAGATCACCATCGCGATGCTGATCCAGCCCCTGCCGCCGATCACGTCGATGAGGAACATGTTCTGGTGCGCGAGGGTGAGGAACGCGCCCCCGATCCCCATGAGCGCGCCGCCGACCGCGAGGCAGGCGGTGCGGAGCGCGTTCACGTTCACGCCGACGGTGTCGGCCGCGAGCGGGTTCTCGCCGACGGTGCGGATCGCGAGCCCGACCCTCGTGCGGTAGAGCAGCAGCGCGACGATCGGGATCAGCAGCCAGGCGACATAGGTCAGCGAGTACTGCGTAAAGAGGCCCTGGCCGATCACGGGCAGCCGCGAGAGCAGCGGGAGCGCGACCGGCTCGAGGGGCGTCACGGTCGGCGGCACCGTCGGCGAGCCGAAGCGCAGCCTGTAGACGAACATCGCCAGGCCGGTGGCGAACAGCGTGAGGCCGAGGCCCGACACGTGCTGGCTCAGGCCGAGGTGCACCGCGAGCACCGCCATCAGCAGCCCGAAGAGGACACCGACGACCGCGGCCGCGGCGAACCCCGTCCAGACCGAGCCGGTGGCGAAGGTCACGAGGAACCCGCTCATCGCCCCCATCAGCATGATGCCCTCGATGCCGAGGTTGAGGACGCCGCTGCGCTCCACGAGGATCTCGCCGAGCGTCGCGAGGATGATCGGCGTCGCCATCCGCATCGCGGCGCCGAGGAGCCCCGTAACGAACGCCCCGATGGCTTCGCCGCTCACGCCTTGGCCTCCGCGGTCGCGCCGGCGGCGCCGGCGCCCGGCCGGGCGAGCCGCACGCGGTACTCCGCGAGCAGCATAAAGACCAGCATCACCATCAGCGCGAGCCCCTGGATCACCTCGACGATGTAAACGGGGACGCCCGTCATGCGGCTCATGGTCTGGGCGCCGACGATGATGATGCTGAAAAAGAGCGACGCGAGCACCACCCCGACCGGATGCAGCGCCCCGAGCATGGCGATGACGATGCCGGTGTAGCCGTAGCCGGGCGAGATGTCCATGAGCAGGTGGAAGTGGATCGCGCAGAGCTCGCCGACCCCGGCCAGGCCCGCGAGCCCGCCGGAGACAAAGGCCGTCGTCAGCAGCACGCTCTCCGTCGGGATGCCGCCGAAGTGCGCGGCCCGCGGGCCGGCGCCCACGGCTTTCGCCCTGTAGCCGAAGACGGTCCGCGCGTTCACGAACCACACCGCGGCCGCGGCGAGCAGCGCCAGCGGCACGCCGAGGTGGAAGCGCGAGCGCGCGATGAGCACGGGGTAGCGCGCGGCAGCCACGATCTCGGGCGAGCGCGGCCAGCTCGAACCCGGCTGCTGCAGCGGGCCGAAGAGCAGCGTGCCCATCAGGTGGATCATCACGTAGTTCAGCAGCAGGCTCGAGACGACGTCGTCCACCTTGAGCCGCGTCTTCAGCAGCGCCGGCACCGAGGCCCAGAGACCTCCGGCCGCGAACCCGGCGGCGATGACCAGCGGCAGCAGCACGAACGCGGGCGTGCCGCCCCCGTTGATCCCCACCCACGTCGCGGCGATGGCTCCGGCCAGGAGCTGCCCTTCGGCGCCGATGTTCCAGAAGCGGGCGCGGAACGCGAACGCGACCGCCAGCCCGACGAACGTCAGGGGGCTCGCTTTGACCAGGGTCTCGAGGAGGTTGAAGCGGGTGCCCAGCGCGCCCCGGAACAGGTAGTAGTACGACTTGCCGAGGTCCCCGCCCGCGGCGAGAATCGGGATGGCCGAGAGCGCGAGCGTGACGAGCACCGCCCCCAACGAGAGCAGCGCGCGGCCCCAGCCCGGCAGGGGCTCGCGCCTCGTGACGTCGAGCCTCATCATCCGCGCACCCCGCTCATCCAGAGCCCTACCTGCTCGCGAGTCGTCGCGTCCGCGGCCGCCTCGCCCACGATGGCGCCTTCGTAGAGCACCGCGATGCGGTCCGAGAGGGCGAAGATCTCGTCGAGGTCGTCGGAGATCACAAGGATCGCGGCGCCGCGCTCCCTCTCGGCGAGAAGCCGCTTGTGCACGTACTCGGCCGCCCCGACGTCCAGGCCCCGTGTGGGCTGCGCGGCGACCACGACCGCGGGAGCGCCGGAAAGCTCGCGGGCGAGGATCAGCTTCTGAAGGTTGCCGCCGGAAAGCGTCTTGACCGCCGCGTCCCGGCCTGCGGCCCTGATCGAGTACTCGCCGATGAGCCGCCCGGCGAAGGCCCCGATGGCCGGGCGGCGCAGGAGCCCGCCCCTCGCGAGATCGCTCGAGGCATGGCGCTCGAGCACCAGGTTCTCCTGCACCGAGAGATCCATCACGAGCCCGGTCTCCATGCGGTCCTCGGGCACGCGCGCCATCCGCGCTGCCACGGCCGCGGCCGGGCTCGCCGCGGGCAGCGTCGCGCCGCCCACCCGCACCGTGCCCGCCGCGCGCGCCCGCAGGCCGAAGAGCGCGTCGGCGAGCTCGCGCTGCCCGTTGCCCGACACCCCGGCGAGGCCGACGATCTCGCCGGAATGCACAGTGAGGCGCAAGTCGCGGACGGCCTCGAGCCCCCGGTCCCCGCGCACCGAAAGCCCGAGGATCTCCAGGCGCGCCTCGCCCGCGGCCATCGGGCGCTTCTCCAGCCGCTCGAGCACGTCGCGGCCGACCATGAGGTTCGCGAGCTCCCGCCGGCTCGTCTCCGAAGTGCGCCGCTCCGCGGCGACGCGGCCCGCGCGGAGGACCACGACCCGGTCGGCGACTTCCATGACCTCGTTGAGCTTGTGCGTGATAAAGACGACCGACCGACCCTCGCGGACCAGGATGCGCAGCGTCGCGAAGAGCTGCTTCACCTCGCCCGGCGTGAGCACCGCCGTGGGCTCGTCCATGATCAGGATCTGCGCGTCGCGGTACAGCGCCTTCAGGATCTCGACGCGCTGCTGCTCGCCCACCGACAGCGTCCACACGCGGGAGTCCGGGTCGACCGCGAGGCCAAAGCGGCCCGCGAGGTCCATGAGGCGCCTGCGCGCGGCCCGCAGGTCGAGGAACAGGCCGCGCCCGGTCCCGATCACGACGTTCTCGAGCACGGTCTGCACCGGGACCAGCGTGAAGTGCTGGTGGATCATCGCGACGCCGGCGGCGATCGCGTCGCGGGGCGCGGCGAGGGCGGCCGCTTCGCCCCGGAGCCGGATCTCGCCGGCGTCCGGGGCGTAGTAGCCGAAGAGGACGTTCATCAGGGTGGTCTTGCCCGCGCCGTTCTCGCCTAACAGCGCGCAGATCTCGCCGGGGTAGAGGAGAAAGTCCACCCCGTCGTTGGCGGTCACGTCGAGAAAGCGCTTGGTGATCCCGCGCATCTCGACGATCGGCGCGGGCGAGGCGCCCGCGCCGGCGGAGTCGACGGCCATGGGCCGCGATGCTCTCGGATCAGTCGGAGGTGGCCGGAGTCTCGTCGATGGGCACGCGCAGCGTGCCGGCCATGATCTTCTTCTCCAGGTCGCGCACCTCGGTGAGCACGGCGGGTGGCGCCTTCTGCTCGAAGCCGTGCAGCGGCGCGAGGCTCGCCCCGCCCTTCGCCATCATCGACCAGTCCTTGAGGTCCTGCGCGGTAAAGGCGCCCTTCTTCACGGAGTCGATGAGGTAGACGATCGTCGGGTACATGTTCCAGACGGGACCGGTGATGACGGTGTCGGGAGCGAGCGAGCTCTGGTCGGACATGTTGCCGAATGCGAGGACCTTCTTCTCCTTGGCCGCCTCGAAGACGCCGAAGCGCTCGGCGTAGATGAGGTCGGCTCCGGCCTCGATCTGCGCCAGGGCCGCTTCCTTGGCCTTGGGCGGATCGAACCAGCTCCCGATGTAGGCCACCTTGACCTTGACGTTCTTGTTGACCGACTGGGCGCCGGCCTTGAACGCGTTGACCAGGCGGTTGACCTCGCCGATCGGGATGGCAGCCACGACGCCGAGCACGTTCTTCTTCGTCACGCGGCCCGCGATCACGCCGCAGAGGTAGGCGGGCTCGTGGATCCAGTTGTCGAACACCGCGTAGTTGGGCGCCACGGGCCCGAACTCGCTGCCAAAGGCGAACGCGATCTTCGGATAGTCCTTGGCCACGCGGCGCGAGGGCTCCTCGCCGGCCAGGAAGGCATCGCCGACGATCAGGTCGAAGCCGCGCTCCGCGTACTCGCGCAGCACCTTCTCGAAGTCCGCCGCGGCGACCTTCTCCGCGAACTCGTACTTGATGCCGAGCTCCTTCTGCGCCTTGAGGCATGCCTGGTGGATGACGCCGTCCCACGGCTCCTCGATGGCGGTCTGGAAGACCGCGGCGACCTTGAACTCGCCCGCCGTCTTCTTCTCGCCGCCGCCCCCGGCGAACGCCAGCGCAGCCAGCGCGAGCACGCCCACTGCGACCGCGAAGATCCTTCTCATGGTTTCCCCTCCATCCCTTGCAGAGACCTTTGGCGAAGATTCGCGCGATTATAGGGGCGCGCCCTCCGCAAGGTCAAACGCAGGAAAAGGGAGAAATTGAAGAAGGCTCACCGCGCCGCGACTGAGGCCTGCTGCCCGACTCAGGTGCGCAGCAGGCGATCCAGCGTACGATACGCCCGACGGCAGAAGGCCGGGATGTCGGCGGGGAAGTCGTTCTCCACGATGAAGTCGCCGACACCGAGCCCCACCGCCCGCTGCACCGCCTCCGCGATCGGAGTCTCGCCTCGCCCGAGGTCGGGCATGGTCGCCCGCGAGCCCCGCGCATACGACCGTGGAAGATCCTTCACATGCACAGATGTGAGCCGATCCCGGTACCTCTCCATCATCGCCACCGGATCGGCGCCCCCCGCGGTGACCCAGCCGATGTCCATCTGGTACTTCAGCGAAGGGGCGTGGTCAAAGAGCACGTCCAGCGCGTTGCGGCCGCCAAAGCTCAGGCGGTACTCGTGATCGTGGTTGTGATACTCAAAGACAAAGCCGCGCCGCCGGAACTCCTGTGCCATCTCTTCGAGCTTCGCGGCCGCGGAGACCCAGTCCGCCTCCTTGTCCGAATGGAAGAACCCGTTCATCGATCCCCGCGCACGAAAGTGCTCGAGAAAGCGGAAGTTCTCCTCGACCGCCGGAGCGTCGCTCCACGTCTTCATGTCCATGCCGGAGGAGACGGGGGTCAGGTCATGGCTCTCGAGAAGCTCGACCGTCAGGTCGAAGCCTCCGGTGGGACTGATCTCGACGAATGAGAACCCGGCGGCCCTGACCAGGGCGAGGCGCTCCGCCAGGTCGCGTCCGTAGTCCCGGACCGTGTACATCTGCATCGCTGCTCGTGCCACTCTGCTCTCCCTTATTCGAAGATACCTTCACCGAGTTTCGGATCGACGGGCTGCGGGCGTCCGGGGTCGCTCGTGATGGCTTCGATGACTCCGGTCCTGCACGAGGAGGTGAGCTTCTCCATGACTTCGACGACGTGGTGCCCCAGGGCGCCCGACGCGCGGTGCGGGCGGCCGGACCGGATGGCATGAGCCATGTCGCCGACGCCCAGAATCCGCGGGTTCCGGCCGGCGTTCGGAAAGGTCACCGCCACGGTCTCTTTGGTCCATTCCTCCGGCTTGCCCTGCAGCTTTCCGCCTCGGGTGATGGTAAAGGACTCTATGGCGCGCGGCTGGTTAGGATCGGGCACGTACAGCGCTCCGGTCGTTCCATAGAGGTCGATATGCGGGCCGTAGGGCTCCTTGATTCCCCATGCGTTGAGCATGGTCACCGCCGCCCCGGACCCGAACTCCAGTATCCCCGTGAACCAGGTGGGCACCCTGATCTGCATGTCGGCGCTCGTGACGGGATGCCGATAGGCCTCGAGCGCCGCGCCGTTGAACGAAGCGACGCGCTTGACCGGCCCCAGGAGGTTCACGAGGGTGGTGACGAGGTACACGCCCTGGTCGAACATCGGGCCGGCTCCCGGGTCCGCGAAGAACTGCTTGCCCGGGTAGGCCGACCCGGTAAAGACCGCGTGTCCTGCGAAGACCCTGCCGATCGCGCCGGAGTCCAGCATGTGCCGGCAGTGCTGGTGGGCCCCCGCGAGAAACGTGTCGGGGGCGCAGCCGAGGCGCTTCCTGGTCTGCTCGGACACGGCGAGGAGCTCGGAAGACTGCCGCGTATCGATGCCCATCGGCTTTTCCGTGTAGACGTGCTTGCCCGCCCGCATCGCCTTGACGCACAGCTCGTGGTGGGATGCAGGCGGCGTGAGGACGATCAGCAGCTCGATGTCCGGGTCACGGAGAATGGCGTCGACGCTCACGGCCGCCACCCCGTATTCCGCGGCCGCCTCTTCCGCGACGACCGGGAAGATGTCCGCCACCTTCGTCACGTCCAGAATCGGGCAGATGTCCCTGTTTCGGAGATACGTCCTGCTGATCGCGCCGCACCCGATGATGCCGACGTTCATTCGTTCCATGGTGGCCCCTCGTTCAGTTGGAGGGCGGCGGCGCAGGACTGTCAAGCTCCTCCTCGATCATCTGCGGCCTTCCGCCTTCGGTCCCCGCGGTCGACAACGCCGCGGGTCCGTGGCAGTATCGAGGGGCGCCCGGATGAGGGCGACCTTTGCACCAGGAGTGACCGATGGGCAAGCACAAGCCGATCGCTGTGGGCATCGTCGGGCTCGGCCGCAGCGGCTGGGACATTCACGCGCGGGCGATCCGCAATCAACCGGAGACCTTCCGGCTCGTGGCCGTCGCCGACCCGCTGGAATCGCGCAGACAGGAAGCCGTGCAGGGCTTCGAATGCCGGGCCTACAGGTCTGCCGACGAGGTCATTGGCGACCCGGATGTGGAGCTCGTCATCGTGTCGGCGCCGAACGCTCATCACGCCCCCATGGCGATCGCCGCGCTCCAGGCCGGCAAGCACGTGCTGTGCGAAAAGCCCTTCGGCCTCGTCACCGCGGATGTCGACGCGATGATCGCGGCCGCCCGCAAGGCCGGGAGGGTCCTGCAGCCGTTCCAGCAGCGGCGCTTCGAGCCCGACTTCCGCAAGGTCATGGAGATCTGCGCGAGCGGCCTGCTCGGCGAGATCCAGTTCGCGCGCATCTGCTGGCACGGCTTCAAGCGCCGCTGGGACTGGCAGACGCTCACTTCGTTCTCCGGCGGGGCCCTCAACAACAATGGGCCTCACCCGATCGACCACGCGATGGAGCTCTTCGGCGACGGCGATCCCCAGGTGTGGTGCGAGATGCGGCGCTGCCTCTGCAGCGGCGACGCCGAGGACTACCTCAAGATCATCCTCACCGGAAAGGGCCATCCGACCGTCGAGATCGAGCTCATGGACTGCGTGGCCTACGGGCAGGACCGCTGGCTGGTCTGCGGCACCGCGGGAGGGCTCAAGGGCGACGCGGGCCGCCTGGAGTGGAAATGGGTCGACTGGTCGAAAATGCCCCCGCGTCCGATCTCGACCGAGCCCACGCCCGACCGCAGCTACAACAGCGAGAAGCTGCCCTGGCAGACGGACACGTGGACGGCGCCGGGAAAGGCCGACGTGGGAGCCGGCGGCACGCCGTCGGCGCAGCCGGTCCTCGACCTGTACGCGACCCTCTACGCCGCGATCCGCGAGGGCCGGCCGCAGGCGGTCACCCCCGAAAGCGTCCGCCGCCGCGTCGCCGTCATGGAGAAGGCCCGCAAGGCGGGCGGCTTCTACTAAAGGCCGCGGACGGCGCGCTCCGCCCGGGCGCCCCGGGAATTCCCTTGACAGCGGGGCCGGGGGCGCCTACGCTATCCCCAACTGGTTAACCAGTTGGGAGCCATGGCCGGAACCAGGCGCAAGTCCGCCCCCGCCCGGGCCTCCGCGGGCCCGGAGACGGCGCTGCTCGACCGACTGCGCGATCTCATCGCGAGCGGCGCCCTGGCCGCCGGCGACAAGATGCCCTCGGAGAGGCGGCTCGCCGAGCGCTACGGCGTCTCGCGGGGCTACGTGCGCAAGGCGCTCAAGAAGCTCGAGTTCTACGGGATCATCCGCACGCGGCCGCAGAGCGGCACGGTCGTCGCCGGGATCGGCGGCAAGGCGCTCGCCGGCCTGATCGCCTCCATCCGCAACCTCGACGACCACGAAGACGCCGGCGAGCTCATGGAGATGCGGGCGGTCCTGGAGGTCCACGCCGCCCGCATGGCGGCTCGCCGGGGATCGAGCCGGCAGCTCGCCGAGATCCGCCGGGCGGGCGAGGAGTTCGAGGAGCGGGCGCGGCGCGGGGCGCGGGCGCTCGAAGAGGACCACCTGTTCCACCTGGCCGTCGCCCGTGCCTGCGGCAACGACGTCGCGCTCTCCCTCATCAGCCTGCTCACCCCCGAGATCATCGCCATGAACCGGGACTTCCTCGAGGCGGACCCGCGTCGTTTCGACGGACGATCCGGGAGCATCGTCGGATCGTGAAAGCCGTGCAGGCCCACGACGAGGCGGCGGTCGGCCCGGGCGATGGCGCACCACATGGAGATGTCGCGGCAGCGGCGGCTGCCGCATGTGCAAAAAGGGAGGCGCGATGGGCGCGTATGACCTCGGCCGGCTCGCGCAGATGGCGCTGCAGATCCGCCGCGACACGGTGCGGATGGTGGCGGCCGCGGGAGCGGGCCATCCGGGAGGCGCCATGGGCGCCGCCGAGATCTTTGCAGCGCTCTACGGCGGCGTGCTCAAGGCGGATCCGAAGCGGCCCGACGACCCGGACAGGGACCGACTGGTGCTCTCGAACGGCCACACGTGCGCCGGCTGGTACTCCGCGCTCAGCCTCGCCGGATTCCTCCCACGCGAGGAGCTCGCCACGTTCCGCCTCCTCGGCTCCCGCCTGCAGGGCCACCCCGCGCGCAGCCACCTTCCGGGGCTGGTGGAGACTTCGACCGGACCGCTCGGCCAGGGCTTTTCGGTGGCCAACGGGATCGCGCTGGCG
This sequence comes from uncultured Spirochaetota bacterium, assembly GCA_963734495.1. Classification (GTDB taxonomy): domain Bacteria; phylum Spirochaetota; class Spirochaetia; order SZUA-6; family CAVTHK01; genus CAVTHK01. Next base: position 311,205 of record CAVTHK010000011.1, on the reverse strand, counting down.
CTGCGGCTCGACGGGCGGAAGAGCCGCGTCGTCTGCCTCGTCGGCGACGGCGAGATGCAGGAAGGCATCATCTGGGAGTCGCTCATGACCGCGGCGCAGTACCGGCTCGGCGCGCTCACGCTGGTGGTGCTCGCGAACAACATCCAGATCGACGGTCAAGTGAGCCGCATCAAGGGGCTCGAGCCTCTGCGGGAGCGGCTCGACAGCTTCGGCTGGGAAGCCCGTGAGATCGACGGCCACGACCTTGTGGCGGTCACGGGCGCCCTCGATGCGGCGCGGCCTCCGAAGGAGCGGCCCCAGGCCATCGTCGCGCGGACGACCATCGCCAGGGGCGTCTCCTTTATGGCCGGCACGGCCGCCTCGCATGGCGGCTCCCTGAGCCGCGACCAGTGCTCGAAGGCCCTCGAGGAGCTCGGGCCTTCGAACGTCTTTCGCGACTTTCCCGCGTCCGCGGAGAGGAACGGCTTGTGACCTTCGACAAGAAGACTCCGATACGCGACGGCTTTGGCCGCGCCCTCGTCGATCTCGGCCGTGCCGACCCCCGCGTGGTCGCGCTCACCGCGGACCTTTCGGACGCCGTGCGCGTCCTGTGGTTCGCAAAGGAGTTCCCGGACCGCTTCTTCCAGATGGGCATCTCGGAGAACGACATGATGGGGACCGCGGCCGGCCTCGCCATGAACGGGAAGATCCCCTTCGCGACCACGTTCGCCACGTTCGCCACGAGCCTGGCGAACATGCCGGTCAAGATCTCGGTCGCCTACAACGACGCGAACGTCAAGATCGTCACCAGCCACGGCGGCATCTGCGTCGGCGCCGACGGCGCCACGCACCAGAGCATCGACGACTACGCGCTGATGCGCGTGCTTCCGCGCATGACGGTCGTCGCTCCCTGCGACGCGACGGAGGCGTACAAGGCGACCTTCGCCGTCGCCGAGCACGTGGGGCCGGTGTACGTGCGACTCGGGCGCATCCCGACGCCTGCGCTCACCGCGGCGGCCGACCCGTTCGTCCTCGGCCGTGCCAACGTGCTGTGCAAAGGTACGGACGTGGCGCTCATCACCACCGGCTGGATGGCGGCCCTCGCCCTGGAAGCGGCCGGCGCGCTCGAGCGGCGGGGCGTGAGCGCGCGGGTGATCAACATGCACACGATCAAGCCGCTGGACGAGCGCGCCGTCCTGGCTGCGGCACGCGACTGCGGCGCGATCGTCACGGTCGAGGAGCACTCGATCCTCGGCGGCCTCGGCGGCGCGGTGGCCGAGCTCCTGGCGAGCCGCGAGCCGACGCCCGTGGAGAGGGTCGGCGTCCGCGACGTCTTTGGCGAGGGCGGAGAGCCCGCAGAGATCCTGGAGAAGTACGGCCTCACCGCCGCGGCCGTGGCCGCCGCCGCGCGCCGCGCGGTCGCAAGGCGGGACAAGAAGCGCGACGACGGCGCCGCACGGCGCCGGCGCAAGGTCTGACGAGGTCCCGACGGCCTTCGTGGAAGGCCTCATCACAGGCGTCACCCCCCTTGGGGGGACGCCGCAAACAGGAGGACTGCCATGAGAAGTGCAGCCTTCATTTTCGCCGTCCTTCTCCTGGCTGCGGGGGCGGGCTTCGCCACGCCGCAGGGCGAGGCCGCAGGCCCGCAGACCGTGAGGTTCTGGTATCACTTCGACAAGCCCGAGGTATCGCTCACGCCCCTCGTCGAGAAATTCCAGAAGGAGAACCCGGCGATCAAGGTGGTGCCCGAGTTCATCGACTGGAACAGCTACTACCAGAAGCTGGTTACCGCGATCTCGGGCGGGACGCCTCCCGACGTGTCGCAGATCAAGCTGTGGTGGCAGCCGCAGCTCGTCGAGATGGGCGCCCTCGCGCCGCTCGACGCGTACGTCGATGCATGGCCCGGAAAGACCGACGTGTACGAGAACGTGTGGGCGCTCACCAGGTACGGCGACGGCAAGCGCTACCTGATGCCGCTGCAGATGGTCATCCTCTACATGTACTACCGTGTCGACATGATGCAGGCGGCGGGCCTGAAGCCCGCGGCCACCCGCGACGAGTTCCTCGAGGTCGCGAAGAAGCTCACGCGCGACACCAGCGGCGACGGCACGCCGGACGTCTACGGCTTCGGGATCCGCGGCGGGCGCGGCGGCCACGACTGGTGGGGCACGTTCGTGCTCTCGAGCGGCGCCCAGTTCTTCGATGCGGCGGGCAAGTCCGGGCTGACCACGCCCGAAGCCGTCGCCGCCAACCAGTGGTTCATCGACATGTACCGCGTGCACAAGGTGAGCCCTCCGACGACGCCGACCGACGGCTTTGCCGAGATCATCGCCAACATGAAGTCGGGCAGGACCGCGACCACGATCCACCACCTGGGCAGCGCCAAGGACCTGGCCGCCGTGCTGGGGGACAAGCTCTCGGCGTACCCGGTGCCCCGGGGCACAAAGGGCGCGTGGACCAGTTTCGGTGACGAGGAGAACGGCATGCTCGCGGCCTCCAGGGCCAAGGACGGGGCCTTCAGGTGGATGTCGTTCCTCGCGACCGCCGAGAACAACGCGCTGTGGCAGAAGTCGTCGGGCCAGGTCTCCATCAACATCTCCAACGGCCAGACCAGGGAGGCGCTGGCCGACCGCTTCATGAAGGCGACCACCGATTCGGCCCCCTTTGCGGGAGTGCTCCCCGCGCATCCCAAGGTGGCCGAGTTCGTCGAGTCCGTCTGGCCGGCGCAGATGCAGCGGGCCTTCAACGGCGAGATCACGAGCGCCCAGATGATGCAGGCGTTCGCGAACCTCTTCGCAAGCAAGTAGCGCCGTCGGGGCGGGGCCGGCCGGCTCCGCCCCCGTTTCGCTCTCGGGAGGCTCATGAGAAGCCGCGGCCGGGACCTCTTTCCCTACGCGCTCATCTCACCGGCGATCGCCGTCACGATCCTCATCATCTTCATCCCGATCGTACAGACGATGGCCCTGAGCTTCATGCGCTACGTGCTCTACAAGCCGAAGGAGCACGGGTTCGTCGGCCTGGCCAACTATGCCGCGGCCGGCCGCGACGAGGTCTTCTGGATCTCGGCGCGCAACACCGTCGTCTGGATCGTCGGAGTGGTCGCGCTCCAGCTCGCCCTGGGCTTCGCGGCGGCCCTCCTTCTCAATCGCGACTTCTGGTGGCGCGGCATCGCTCGCAGCCTGATCGTCATCCCGTGGGTGACGCCTTCGGTGATCACGGCGCTCATGTGGCGCTGGATGTACGACGGGAACCAGGGCGTCATCAACGACCTGCTCGTGCGCCTCGGCGTGCTGCGGCACTATTTCCCGTTCCTCGCGAACAACGCGACGGCACTGCCCGCGATCATGGTGGCCCTGATGTGGCAGGGCTTCCCCTTCTTCGCCATCATGATCCTGGCGGGCCTGCAGGCGATCCCCGGGAGCCTGCTCGAGGCGGCCGAGGTCGACGGGGCGGGCCCGGTCCGCCGCTTCTTCGCGATCACGCTGCCGCTGCTCGTGCCGGTGCTGTTCACCTCGCTGCTGCTGCGCATCATCTGGGTGGCCAACTCGCTCGACATCATCTTCGTGATGACCGGCGGCGGACCGGGCTATGCCACGCACACGCTGCCGCTCTACGCCTACATCAAGGCGTACAAGGCGCTCGACTTCGGCTACGCGGCGACGATCGCGATGGTGCTCACGCTCATGCTGGCGGCGTTCGTGGCCGGGTACGTGGCCAAGGTGCTGCGATCGGAGCGGGTGACATGAAGCGGCGCAAGCGCGCGCGGTGGCTGCGAAGGCTGCTCGGCCTCCACCTCCCCGTCCTCGGGATCGTCGCGTTCGCGATCGCCCCGTACGTGTGGACCTTCATCACCTCGATCACGCCCGAGCGCGACCTGAACGTCGAGGTGCGCTACTTCCCGCGCCGGCCGACGGCGGACAACTACGCGAGGCTCTTCGCGAACATCCGCTTCGGCCGCAACGTCCGCGACAGCCTGATCGTGGCTTCGGGGACCACGGCGCTCGGACTCTCGCTGACGCTCACCGCGAGCTACAGCTTCTCGCGCTTCCGGTTCCGCTTCCGCGGCCCGCTGCTGATGCAGTTCCTCGTCATCAACATGTTCCCGGTCGTGCTGCTGCTGATCCCGCTGTTCATCATCATGCGCGTTTTGGGCCTCATGGACACGCACGCGGCGCTGATCATCGCCTACTCGACCTTCACGATCCCCTTTTCAACCTGGATGCTCACGAGCTTCTTCCGGGCGATCCCGACGGAGCTGGACGAGTCGGCCCAGATGGACGGCCTCGGCCGCCTCGGCACGATGGTCCGCATCGTGTTCCCGATCGCGGCGCCGGGGATCGCGGCCACGGCGATCTACATCTTCATCACGGCCTGGAACGAGTTCATCTACGCGGCGGTGTTCACCACGAGCCGCGTGCGCACCATCCCGGTCGCGCTTCAGAACATGGTCGGCGAGTACCAGATCACGTGGAGCCTGCTCACCTCCGGCGGCGTGGTGGCCGCCCTGCCCGTCGTGGTGATGTTCTTCTTCGTGCAGAAGCAGCTCATCAGCGGGATGACCGCGGGCGCGGTCAAGGGATAGCCGCGGCCGGCCGCGCTCCCGGGCGGCGCGCGGTCAGCGGGATCGGGCGCCCGGATCGTAGAGGAAGCGCTTGATCTTGCGCGTCGGCGTCTTTTCGAACGGCTCGACCTGCTCGATGACCTCGCCGAGCCGGGCAAAGGCGGCGAGCCTGCCGTTGACCCGTCCGCGCAGGTCCTGCAGCAGGGCCGCGGCGTCGCGGGCGAGCTGCTCGGCGCCCACGCGCAGCTTCTCCTGCAGCCGCTCGTAGTCCAGCCGGACGCGGGCGATCAGCTTTCCCTCCCACTCGAAGACGAGAGACTCCTCGACAAAGTCATGCTCGTTGATCACCGCCTCGATCTCCTCGGGGTAGATGTTCTCTCCGCTGGGGCCCAGGATCATCGTCTTGCTGCGTCCCCGGATGAACACGTAGCCGCTTGCGTCCACGACGCCGCGGTCGCCCGTGCGGAGCCACCCCTCGCTGTCGAGCACCTCGGCCGTACGCTCCGGGTCTTTGAAATAGCCCTTCATCACGTTGGGCCCGCGCACGACGATCTCGCCCTCGCCGGTGGCCGGGTCGACTTCGTCAATGCGGATCTCCACGCCCGGGATCGCGGGCCCCGTCGAGCGAAAACGGGTGAGCGCGGGTTCGCAGCCCGCGATCAGCGGCGAGGTCTCGGTCAGGCCGTAGCCGATGGCGTACGGGAAGCGAGCCTCGCGCAGAAAGCGCTCGACGTCGGCCGCCAGGGGGGCCCCGCCCACGCCGAAAAAGCGCAGGCAGCCGCCGAACGTCGCGCGAAGCTTGCGGCCGGCCGCGCGATGGAGCAGCCGCCGGACCGGTGGGAGGCGATAGGCGGCCCGGAGCAGAGGGCTGCCGGTAAATCGCGGGAGGACCGACTTTCTGTAGATCCCGTCGATGATCAGGGGCACAGTCAGCATCATCGTGGGGCGCACCTGCCGGAGAGCCGGAAGCAGGACGCTCGTCGACGGGGGCCGGTCGAGGTAGCTCACGCAGGCGCCGCACATGAGCGGGATCAGGAGCCCGAGCGTGCACTCGTAGGTGTGCGCCAGCGGCAGCACGGAAAGGAGCCGATCGTCCTCGTGGATCGGGACTGCGATCGCCGTTGCCCTGACGTTGGAGACCAGGTTCGCGTGGGTCAGCATCACGCCCTTGGAGCGGCCGGTCGTGCCGGAGGTGTAGATGATCGCCGCCAGGTCCTCGCCGCGGACAGGAGGGGCATCGCGCGGCCCCGCCGCGTCGACGCCTTTCAGCCGCGAGACATCGTCGAGCCTGAACAGAACCGGCACGGCGCCGCCGATCGACGGCAACCGGCCGAGCTGCTGGACCGACACGAACGCCGCGCGGCTCCCGCTGTGGCGCAGGATGTTGCCGATCTCGTCCTCGGAGAAATCGGGAAGGATCGGCACCGCCACGGCCCCCATCGTGGCGATCGCCAGGTAGGCGACCGGCCACAGGGGCATGTTGCGGCCGAGAAGCGCCACGGGATCGCCGGGACCGATCCCGCAGGCCCGCAGCTGCGAGGAGAGAGCCGCGACGCGAGCGCCCAGCTCGCCGTACGTGATCGGCTCTCCCCCGACGGTGCTCAGCGCCGGCCGGCCGGCGTACCGCGCCACGCTCTGCTGCAGCAGCGCTGCCAGCGTGTCCACTTTGCCGTCATCCATCATGAATCCAGAGACAGTCGCGGCCCTTCCCCAGTTGCGCGCGGCGGCGGCGTTCGTGTTGCCAACACTGCGGGCTTTCGGGTACTCTATTGAGCGAGATGTCGAGGCGAATCGGCAAGAGCCGCCTGGTCCGCCGCGTCGGGCAGGCGCCCCAACCGAGCCTGAGCGGAATGGTTTACGACCACCTTGTCGACCAGATCATCCGCGGCCGCATCCGCTACGGCGACACCCTCAATATCAAGGCGATCGCCCGCGAGTTCGGCGTGAGCCCGATGCCGATCCGCGACGCCATCAAACGCCTCGAAGCCGAGAACATCGTCGCGGTCAGGCCCCGCAGCAACTGCTACGTGCGCAGGCCCACGGAGCAGACGATGCTCCAGGCCATCGAGTCGCGCGAGATGCTCGAGATGTTCGCCGTCGAGAAGGCCTATCGCACGGTCACGGCCGCGGACCTTGCCCCCCTCGCCCGCATCGTCGGGCAGATGTCAGCCATCGCGGCCGCAGCGCGGCAGCGCGGCGCCGCCGACCGGCACTACATCGAGCTCGACCACCAGTTCCACACCGAGATCTGCCGCCTCGCCGGCAACGAGTACCTGGAGCGCTTCTACCGCGAGACCAGCCTTCACCTGAGCATGAGCTACCGCTACGGGCTGAGCATGTGCCACGGAATGCGCGCGACGTTCGAGGAGCACAAGGCGATCCTCGAGCACCTGTCCGTCCACTCGCCGCTCGCGGTCTCGCTGCTCCGCGCGCACCTGGAGCAGAGCCGGCAGAACATCATGAAGGAATACCAGGTCGAGACCGAACGGGCGCGCACGGCCTGAAGCCGGCGGGCGCCGCGGCACCTTGCCGCGGCTCGGCGCGCCAGGCCGCTCACTTGCCGAAGATCAGGTTCGGAAGCCACAGGGCGATGTCCGGCCAGAAGATCACCAGGATCACCACCAGCACGATCGAGAACATCAGGAAAGCGCTCTCCTTGACGAAGTCCCATATCCTGCACTCGAAGACCGTGCAGATGATGTAGAGGACCGCCCCCTCGGGCGGGGTCAGCAATCCGATCGTCAGCGTCAGGACCATGACGATGCCGAAGTGCACCAGGTCGATGTTGAGCTGGACGGCGACGGGGATCAGGATCGGCGTCAGCATCAGGATCAGCACCGTCGAATCCATGAACGTGCCGGCCAGGAGCAGGAACACGAGGATGATCAGCATGGCGACCCAGGGGACGTTCGAGATGCCCAGCATGAGCTCCGCCATCTGCTGCGGCAGCCGCTCCCAGATCGTGGCGTAGCTGAACGTGGCCGAGAGCGCGATCAGCAGCATCACCATCCCGATGTCCACCACGGTGCTCTCGAGCGTCTTGACGAACTTTTCCCAGGTGAACTGCCGGTACACCACGGTCCCGATGACGATGGCGTACACGCAGGCGAAGGCGCCGGCCTCCGACGGCGTGAACAGCCCGAACCGCAGGCCGACGATCAGGATGACAGGAAAGAGGAAGGCCCAGATGCTCTGGACGAAGGTCGAGGCCATCTCCTTGAGCGACGCGCGCTTCTCCCGCTCGGCGACGTAGCCCTTGTGCCGGGCGGTCATCGATACCGCCGCCATGAGAAAGATGGTCATGAGAATCCCGGGGATCATCCCGGCCGCGAAGAGCCGGCCGATCGAGACCTCGCCGATGCTCCCGTAGAGGACCAACCCGATCCCGGGCGGTATCATCGTGGTGATGAGCGAGCTGCAGCCGATGACGCCGGCGGAGAACCCGCGCGAGTAGCCGCGCTTGATCATGCCCGGCCCGAGCATGCGCGAGAGCATCGTGGCGTCGCCGATCGCCGAGCTGGTGATCCCGCCCAGCGACGCGGCCAGGACCATGTTGCTCTGGGCCAGCCCGGCCCGCATGTGGCCGGTCAGCACGGAGGCCAGCTTCATCACGCGCTCCGTGATGCCGGTCTCGTTGAGGAGGTTGCCCGCGAGCACGAACAACGGGATGGCGAGCAGCAGGAAGCTCTGCGTCTGGGAAAGCACCAGCTGCACGGGGATGGTCAGCGGGAGCGTCGGCTGCTGGAGGAAGAACACGACTCCCGATATGCCGAAGGCGAAGGCCACCGGCATCCCCATCAGGATGAAGACGACGAACAGGATCAGCACCAGAGTCATACTCTCTCCCGCGGCTGTTCAGAGGATCTCGGTGACCCCGCCGCCCTTTTCGAGCGTGGTCCCCTTGCGGATCGTCGCGAGGATCTCCCCGATCCTGCGGATGGCGGATACCAGCATCAGGGCGCACCCGATCGGCACGCTGATGGTGACCCACGTGTAGCTGAAGCCGGGTATGCCCTGGAACGTGCGCAGCCGCGTGGTGTAGGACAGCCAGGAGCCGTAGCCGATCATGCCCGCGAGAAAGATCCCGATGATGACGTAGTTCGCCGCCTTGAGAACGAGCTGGGTCCTTTTCGGAAGCTTCTCTGTGAGCACGACGATGCAGAACAGGCGGTCCTCCCGGATGGCGATGTCTCCGCCGAGAAAGACGCACCAGGCAAAGAGAAAGGTGGCTACGTCGATGGCCCAGTTCATCGGTTGCCGGACGGTCCTCGCCACCGCCGCCGCGAACACGAGGAAGGCGAGCGCGAACAGCGCGTACCTCGCGACGAGCATCTCGGCCCTGCATACCACCTCATAGGGTTTCCTCATGATCCTGCACCCTCCGAATGAGCAGACGGCGGCGCTTCCGCGCGGGCCGCACTCACAGTATCGGACCTGCCCTTCACCCTAGTCCATGAAGAACCCGCCGTTGAGGTCCAGGACCTCGCCGGTTATGAAGGCCGCGCCCTCGGAGACCAGGAAGACCGCGGCTTCCGCCACTTCTTCGGGCCGGCCGAGCCGCCGCAGCGGGATGCCCCTGATCACCTCCGCCCGCTTCTCCGCGCTCCACTGCGCGCTCATGTCCGTCTCGATGGCGTGGGGCGCGATCGCGTTGGCCGTGATGCCGAACTCGGCGAGCTGCCGGGCGAGCGACTTGGTGAGGGCGTTGATCGCGCCCTTCGAGGCGCCGTAGACGGGCGCCGCGGTGACGTCGCCCGTCTTGCCGGCGACCGAGGTGATGTTGAGGATCCGGCCGAAGCGATGGCTCACCATCGAAGGGATGACGGCCTGACAGCAGTTGAAGGCGCCGTTCACGTTGACGTCGAGAACGCGCTTCCAGGTCTCCTCGGTCAGCTCCAGGATGGTGCCGCGAGCGATGATCCCCGCGTTGTTGACGAGGATATCGATCGAGCCGAAGGCCTCGAGCGATTCTGCCACCACGCGCCGCACGGCCGCGGAATCGGTGATGTCCACGCGGAACGACAACGCGCGGCCCCCGCTTCGCGTCACCTTTTCGGCGACGTCCGCGGCGTCCAGCCTGTCGGCCAGCACCACCGAGGCCCCCTCGGAGGCAAACCGCAGGGCAATGGCCCGGCCTATGCCGCGGGCCGCTCCGGTGACCAGGGCAGTCTTTGCGCGCAAGAGCATGCGGAGGGCTCCCCCCTGCCCGGAGGGAGGGGCTCGCCCCTCCCTCCGGCCCCCGTCGATGGCTACTTCTTCTTCCCGATTTCCTGGTAGATCTTGTCGCGCGCGGCGACGAGGTTGAGCTTCTGGTACGCCTTCTCGCCCGCAGCCTTGAAGGCCTTGATGTCGATCTCCGATGCCGGGACGATCGTCACGCCCTTGGACTTGAGATCCTTCTCGGACTGGACGTCGAGGTTCTCGAGGTAGCTTCGCGAGACCTCCAGGCCTGCCTTGTTGCACTCCTCCTCGAGCACCTTCTGGTATTCCGCAGGCAGCGAATTGAACCACTTGCTGCTGATGACCTCGAAGTTGATCAGGAGGATGTGGCGGGTCTCGGAGACGCACTTGGACACCTCGGCGAACTTCATGTTGTAGCCCGCGGTAAAGGAGAGCTCGGCGCCGTCGATGGCCCGCGTCTGCATCCCGGTGTACACCTCGCCGTATGCGAGGGCGACCGGCGTCGCGCCGATGGCGCGGATCGATTCCTGCCAGATCGGGGCCGGGCGGCGTCCTGATCCTCATGCCCGCGAGGTCGCCGGGGTTCCGGATCGGCTTGTTGGTGAACATCTGCCGGAAGCCCTGCACCCAGTAGAAGGAGAGGATCTTGAAGCCCTGCGTCTTTTCCAGCTGATCCTTCCACGCCTTGAACGTGGGCGCCGAGCTGATCTTCTGGACCTCGTCGAGGCTCTCGACGAAGTAGGGGGCGTTCATGCACGCGATGTCGGCGACGTAGTTGCCGAGCCTCGCCGCGTCGGTGTTCTGGCCGACGTTGGCGCCCTGGCGGATCTGTTCGAGGATGTCCTCCTCGACGCCGAGCTGCGCGCTCGGGAAGACCTCGACCTTGAGGCCGCCGTTGGTTCTCTTCGTGACCGCCTCGGCCCACTTGAGGAACGCGCCGTGGTAGGGGTCCTGCGGCGTGAGGACGTGGTTGAACTTGAGGACGTACTGCTTGGCGGCAGCCTTGTCCTCGCCCTTCCCGCCCGAGAACGCCGGAAGCGCGGCCAGGAGCGCCAGCAGCGCCAGACAGGTCAGGAGCTTGGCAAATCGCGACATCTCTTCCCTCCTCAACTGATATATTAGTTATCGTAAGGCCGGAACCCCGATTTGTCAACGAAGAAAGCGGCCTTCAGGCCCCCGGCGCGCCCCGGCTCCCGGGCTGAGGCGGCTTTTCCAGCCGTCTCCGCCTGAGCCGCTGGTTAATGACCTGGTGCGACACCCCGAGAAGCGCGGCGGCGATCGACTGGTTGCCATGCGACCGGCTGAGCGCCTCATCCGTGAGCATCTGCTCCGCCTGCTTGAGGGTCGGCAGCTTCTCCGCGAACGTCAGCAGCTGCTCCGGCGGCCGCTCCGCCGCGGCCGCCGCCACCGGCCCGATCGCCGCCTTGAATCCCGCGAGCGGCAGCCTGCCGCGCGTCGGTCGGCTCGCCGCGTCGAAGACCAGGGAGCGCAGCTCGCGCACGTTGCCTGCGAAGTCGTGGGCATGGAGCAGCACGGGCAGCTCGGAAGGAATGGAGGGCTTCGGCCTGCCGAGCTCCCTCGACGCCTCCTCGAGGAAGTGATCGAGGAGCAGGGCGAGGTCGCCCTTGCGCGCGCGCAGAGGGGGGATCGCCAGGCAGTGGGTGGAGAGCCTGTAGAACAGGTCCCGCCGGAACCTGCCCTCGCTCATGAGGGCCGGGAGGTCCCGGTTCGTAGCGGTCACGACCCTGGCGTCGGTCCTCCGCGGGAGGTCCGAGCCGAGCGGATAGTACTCGCGCGAGTCGAGCAGCCGCAGGAGCTTGATCTGCGAGGCGATGGTCAAGTCGCCGATCTCGTCGAGAAACAGGGTGCCCGCGGCCGCCTTGTGCACGAGGCCCTCCCGCGTCTCGACCGCGCCCGTGAACGCGCCTTTGCGGTGGCCGAACAGGGTGTCGGCGAACAAGTGGTCGTCGAGCCCTGCCACGTTGACCTCGACGAGCGCGCCTTCCCTCGCGCTGCACTCGTGGATCGCGCGGGCCAGGAGGTTCTTGCCGGTCCCTGTCTCGCCCGTGATCAGGACGGGCTCGCTCGTGCGCGCGACCGCTTCGGCGAGGATGAACAGGTGCTGCATCGCGGGATCGCGGGTGAGGATGCCGGCAAACGCGCCCGGCCGGCGAAGCCGGTTCTGCATGAGCCGCGCGGAGAGGTCCTTGTATTCGCGCCGCAGGCCCCGGATCTCGATCGCACTCCTCACTCCGCTCACCAGGCGGCTCTCCTCGACGGCTTTGACCATGTAGTCGAAGGCTCCCGCGCGCATGCACTCGACCGCCGTGGCGACCTCGTTGGCCCCGGTCACGACAATCACGGGGATCTCGGGGAACTCGTCGCGGACGCTGTCCAGAAGCTGCCGGCCCGTGACGTGGGGCATCGTGAGGTCGAGGAGGATCACCTCCACGGGCGCGGCCCGCAGCCGGGACAGCACCTCGCGGCCGTCGCTGCAGCCGGCGACGTTCGTGATGCCGTTCGAGCGCAGCGAATTCGTCAGGCTCTGCACCACCAGGGCTTCGTCGTCGACGACGAGCACGGGATCCTGCGGAAAGAGACGCATCATGGAGCGGCCCCCCCTGGCAGCACGACTTCGACGAGCGTGCCGACTCCTGGCGAGGAGCGGAAGCGCAAAGCGCCCCCGTGCTCCCGCACGATCGAGTCGGCTATGGGGAGACCGAGCCCGGTGCCTCCGGAGGAACGCCTCGTGGTGAAGAAGTACTCCGTGATCCGGTCCAGATGGTCCTGCGGGATGCCGACGCCTTCGTCCTCCACCGCAACGATGACGGACTTGCTCTCCGGTTCGCGGCGGGTGACCAACGCTATCCGTTTGTCGCGGTCCGCCAGCGCCTGGCACGCGTTGAGGATCAGGTTGACAAAGACCTGCTCGAGCCTCTGCGCGTTGCCCCTGACCGGTGGAAGGTCCGGCGCGAGAGTCGCCTCGAAGTTGGCCGTCGCCTTCCTGATCGTCGTCTCGACGAGCTCGAGCGCGGACCGGACGACCGTGTTCACGTCGAGCTCCGTCGGCGGCCTGTCCGGCTCGTCGCGAGAAAAGGCTCTCAGGTTCTTCTCGATCGAGTCGATGCGCCGCGAGCAGCCGGCGATCGCGTCCAGAAGGTGCGGGAGCTGCGAGCGGAAATCCGCCTTATCGAGCCCGCCCACGGGACCGCCCTCCTCGTACCGACCATCGAGCATCGCCACGAGCTCCGGGCAAGCGCGCTGAAGGAGAGTGACGTTGGACAGGATGACCTGGTTCGGCGTGCTGATCTGGTGCGCCATGCCGGCGGCGAGGACTCCGAGCGATATCAGCTTGTCGGTCCGCATGAGCTGCGCCAGCCGGGCCCGCGCGAGATCCTCTTCGCGCCGGCGCGAGCTGATGTCGCGCAGGACCGCCACGCGGGCGGGAACGCCCAGCCAGAGCGTGCGCGAAACCGTGATCTCCACCGGGACGCGAACGCCCGCGGCCGTCGTGATCTCCGTGGCGCAGTGCCGCGGCTCGCCCTTGTCGGCGACTCCCGCGACGTACGCGGCGACGTCGCGGAACTCCTCGGTGCGCAGCAGCTCGTCGAAATCGGTCTGCATGATCTCGTCGGGGGCGTAGCCCGTGATCTGCGACACGCCCCTGCTCGCGTACGCCGGCTTCCCGTCCCGAAGCACGACGAGGATCCCGTCGAGGGAGTCGTCGGCCAGAGAGCGGAACGCCTCGTGTATCCGCCGGATCGACCTCATCATCTGGTTGAAGGAGTGGCCGAGAAACCCGATCTCGTCGTTGTACCCCGGAGCCAGCGTCACGCCGAGGTCGCCGTCGTCCGCCTGTTTCATCGCGTCATAGAGGGAACGAAGAGGCTTGATGACGCTCTGTCTGAGAGAGAGCGGAAACGCGAACAGCACGAGCACGCTCGAAGCGACGAAGAGCAGGGCGAAGGACGCCATGCGTTCGTGCATGTAGCGGTAGTAGCGTATGTCGTAGGCTTCGAAAATGGCGGCGCGGCCGCCGCTGCGGTAGGGGAGGTCGCGCTTGAACCGGATCGGCTCCATCGCCGCGTCGCGGCCGCCCGGGTGGATCCCCACCAGGCGCGGCGGAAAGGGCACGGAATGGCCTCCGCCCGCGCCCGGGTCGAGGCCGCGCACGGCCGCCGTCGTCTGCGCGTGCAGCTGCGTCGCCCTGTAGTTCAGGTCCGGCGAAAGGGTCTCGTAGAAGAACGTGATCGTCCCGTCGGCGTAGAGGCCGAGCTGCACCGTGTTGACGTTGTCGCTGCCTTCCTCCGGGACGGCGAGCCAGGTGACGATCACCCTGTCTGCGCGCTCCTTGACGAACACGCCGTCGCCGCGGTCGGGGTCGAGGGTCATGATGATCGGGGCGATCACGGGCTGGGGGTGATACCCGCCCCAGCCGTCCTCGTGCAGGTCTTCGCCGAGATAGACCATAGGCCCCGGCAGGACGCGGAGGCTGCGGTAAGCCTCGCCGAAAAAGGGGAACGCAAACGGGATCTCCCGCCTCGCGCCGGCTGGAGGCGGTGACGCGATCTTCTCGCCCGGCTCGCCGTCATAGTGCAGCCCGCCGGCGGCGATGTCGTAGCTGCCGCGCGCGTTGGGCCGGAACCGGATCGCATCGCCCTGCGCGACGAGGTCCGGATCGCGGTAGTCGGCCTCGAAACGCACTCCCGCGTAGACGGCCGCGATGCTGAGTATCCCGAGCACCGCCACGAGAGACCCGGCCACGAGCTTGACCTGGAGCGTCGTGCGCTCCTCCGTGCGGCTCAGGTACACGACGATGAAGCTCATGTGAAACAGGAGAAAGCAGAAGGAGACGAGGTAAGCCGTGGCGACCGCGGGCAGCAGCCGGCAGAATCGGAGCACCCAGATGACCGCGGAGCCGAAGGGGAGCAGCAGGACCGCCGAAACCGCGCGCACCGCCCTGGCGTCGCTGCCCTGCGGATGAGCCAGCCTGCGCCAGGGCGACCCGGAGGCCGCGCCCGACAGGCGCGCCGTCTTGCGGAGGAGCAGGGCGAGGACGACGGAGAACTGCGCGACGAAGCTCACGTAGAGAGCCAGATAGTAGTCGGACTCGAACGTGAAGGTGCTCCTCAGCCTCTGCAGCACCACGAAGTTGTAGACGGTCAGCGCGGACAGAAACGCGTCCACCGCAAGAAAGGCGAACAGGAAGAGCCGCCGCTCGCGCTCGAGGCTCTCCTCGCGGCGCGGGAATTCGTAAGCAAAGAGAAGCAGCGGGAGCAGGAAGCCCGCCGGGCCGGCCATCTGCAGCATCGGCTGCAGGAGCGTCTTGAGGGCGTGCGGCCGCCAGTAGCAGTCGCCGGCGAACTCGAGGACCATCGCCAGGTGAAACGTCGTGGCCCCGGCAAAGCTCCACGCGAGCAGGACGGTCGGCCTGTAGTTGCTCCTGAGGGCAAAGAGGTACGCGGTGCAGCTCAGCGAGAGGATCAGGCACGGCCAGCGTATCAGGGTCAGGTAATCCAGGTTCAGCCACGTCGGGAGGACAGCGATGGGTGCCTCCTTTTCCGGGGCCAGGAACTTTTTGGTACGCGTCTAGGATAGACGCGTTCGGAGGCTGGCACAAGGCGACGTTTCCCGCTTCCCCCTGCAACCAGAGCAACCGACGTTGCAGCCCACCCACGCCGCCTGCGTCGCTCTGCTCGCACGCAACTCGCCTTCCCGAAGCGAGTTGGCTCGACACAACCCGGATGGCACGGGGCTTGATTGTTTACCGGCTATGCCCGCGACAAAGCGCGTGCCGGAGTTTCGCCCGTGTGCGAGAAGCGCGGAACTCCCAGGGAGGCAACATGGGAAGGCGGCCTTTCCGGGACGGCGTCGAACGGGCCTTCGGCCTGGGCGGCTTGATCGCGGCCGCCTGTCTGCCGCTGGCTCTTTACTTCGTCAGGTGGCTGTTGCGCATTCCCACGCGCGAGGAACGCGAGTGGGCGGAGATCGAGGAGGCACTGCACGGGCCGAACGCGTCCGGCGCGGCGGCCCGGGAGGCCGCGCCATGAAACGCATTCTCGTGCTGATGTCCGACACGGGGGGCGGCCACCGCGCCGTGGCCGAAGCGCTCCAGTACGCCCTTCTCAGCCGCCACCGCGACGACTGCCGCGTGGATCTGGTGGACGGCTTTCGCGAATACAGCCCGTTTCCGTTCAACCGGTTCCCCGACGTCTATCCGGCATGGATCAGGCGAAGCCCGTCGACGTACCGGCTGCTTGCCTTCACCCTGACGGACAGCCGGTTGGGCACGCGGGCCGCCCAGAACGTGCTGTACGAAACGGTCCTGAGGCACAAGGCACGACAGCTCTTCGAGGGCTGCTGCGCCGACGCGATCGTAAGCGTGCACCCGTGGTTCGTTCAGCTGGCGTCTCTCGCCCTTGGCGATCGCGCCTGCCGGCCGGCGCTCGTGACGGTGTCATCGGAGCTCGGCCCGGCGCACATCAGCTGGTACCTCGCCGCGATGGATCTCTGCTGCGTGCCTTCCCGCGCCGGCTACGAAAAGGCCCGCCGGGCCGGCCTGCCCGCGGCGAAGCTGCGGGTTACGGGCTTTGTCGTGCACCCGCGCTTCTCCGAAGGGCTTCCGTCGCGCGCACAGGCGCGACAGGAGCTCGGCCTCGACGCCGGGCTGCCGACCCTTCTGTTGACGGGCGGCGGCGACGGGATGGGCTCGCTCGACCACGTCGTCGAGGCCATCGACGCGCGTCGGCTGCGATGCCAGCTTCTGGTCGTCGCGGGGCGGAACGCGGCTCTGCGGCAGCGGCTCCTGTCCAGGCAGTGGCAGACACCGGTCCGCGTCTACCCGTTCGTCGGCAACATGCCGGCCATGATGGCGGCTTCGGACATCCTGATCGGCAAGGCGGGGGCCAACACCGTCGCCGAGGCGTGCGTCGTGGGCATGCCCATCATCCTCTACGACGCCATCGCGGCTCAGGAGACTCCGAACGTCACGCTCGTAGAGCGGAGCGGCGCGGGGGCGTACGCGCCCACCCCGCGGCGCGTCGCCGACACGGTGGCCGAATGGCTGGGGTCATGCCGTGACGAGCTGCCCTGCATGGCGGCCAACGCGAGACGCCTCGCTCGTCCCGATGCCGTGTGGGAGGTGGCCGAGATGATCTGGGAGTCGGCGAACCGGCAGCAGCGTGCCGCCGCGTAAGGGGAGGAGGAGCATGAAGACTGCGAAGCGCGTTGCCGTGATTCTCGGGGCTCTCTGCCTGGCTGCGGCAGGCGGAAACGGACAGGTCATCAAGCTGGGCACTCTTGCGCCCGCGGGCTCGCCGTGGGAGCAGGGGCTGCGGAAGCTGGCGTCCGAGTGGAGTCTCCTCTCGGCGGGACGCGTGACGCTCAGGATCTTCTCCGGAGGCGTGGTCGGAGACGAAGACGACATGCTGCGCAAGATCCGGATAGGCCAGCTCGGAGCCGCGGCGCTCTCCGGCGCGGGCCTCTCGACGATCGCTCCGGGGTCTCTGGCTCTGCAGGTGCCGCTGCTCGTGTCCGACGATGAGGAGCTGGACTACCTGATAGAGAGGATGACGCCCGAGCTCGCCAAGGAGTTCGAGGACAGGGGCTTCAAGCTCCTCGCGTGGACCCGCGCAGGCTGGGCCTACGTCTTCGCGCGCAGGCCGGTCATCGGGCCCGATGACCTCCGCAGGCAGAAGATGTGGGTATGGCAGGGCAGGTCCGACGAAGCGAAGGCCTGGCGCGAGCTGGGGTTTCAGCCGGTCACGCTCGGCACGGCCGACGTCATGATGCAGCTGCAGACGGGCGGCATCGACGCGTTCATCACGAGCCCGCTCGTGGCGGCTGCGAACCAGTATTTCGCCGCGGCCGGCAACATGACGGATCTGAAGCTGGCGCCGTTCATCGGGGGCCTGGTCGTCAGCGCGCGCACCTGGGACTCGATCCCGCCCGGCCTGCGGCCGCGGCTCGAACGCGCGGCCCTCGAGATGACCAAGGCCAACAGCGAGAGTTTCCGGGCAGCCGATGGCGACGCCATCGCCGTGATGAAGAAGCACGGGCTCGCCACGCACCCGGTGACCGCGGAGGCGCGCGAGGCGTGGCACCGGCTCTTCGCGGACTCCGTCGAGCTCTTCTTCGGCAAGCAGTTCGACAGCCGGTGCTACCAGGCGGCGGAAGGCCACCTGGCACACCTTCGCGGCGAAGGTCATCCCCGGTAGGGTTGACCGCGGACCGGAAAGGTGGCTCTACTGGGTCTCGCGTGACACCTCTCGCGATCACGGCGATCACCAATTTCGTATGGGCCTGCGAAGTGTTCCTGCTCGCCGGGCTTCTGCTCGGCAGGAGGCCGTCGGTCAGGTCGGCGGCCTGGCTGTGGGCGATGGCGATGCTCGCCATGGGAGTGAGCGCGCTTCTGGGAGGAATAGACCACGGCTTTTTCGAGCCGAGGGGCGGCGGTCTCGCAAGGACCGTCATGCAGAAGGCCACCTGGCTGGCAGCCGGCGTGCTCGCGCTCTTCACCCTGCTCACCACTGTCAGGCAGTTCGCGCCTGGCACCTGGTGGACGCCGTGGCTGGCCGCCGGCCTGGCGCAGCTTGCCGTATTCGCGTTTCTCGCGATCCGGATCGACAGCTTCGTCGTCGTCATCCTCGACTACACGCCGGTTGCGGTCGCGCTCCTGGTCTTGAGCGCGGCCGGGGCACGGTCCGGCTCAGGCTCCTGGCAGATGGCGCTGGGCCTCGCCCTGAGCTTCGCGGCGTCCGCAGTCCAGGCGGCCGGTGTCGACGCGCTCTCGCCCGTTGACCGCAACGGCCTGTATCACCTCATACTGATCGTCGCCTCGCTCTTCCTGTGCGCGGGCGGCCTCAGGCTCAAGGCGCGAGGCACGGAGGAAAGCTCTGCAGAATGACAGCAGGTGGGCCGTCCTCTTCGACGTGGACGGCACCATGGTGGACAACCGCGCCTATCACGAGAGGGCGTGGATCGAGCTCGGGCGCAGGCACGGGGTCGAGATCACGCCCGAGACCTATCGCAGGCACATCCACTCGCGGCCGAACGACGCGAACGCCCGCTTCCTCTTCGGGCCGCAGGACGGGGCCCGGCTCGCGGCCCGTATCTCCGACGAGAAGGAAGCCATCTATCGCGAGACGTTCGCCCCCGTGATGCGCGAGATCGCGGGCCTTTCCGCCCTCCTGGCCGCGCTCGCCGAGGCGGGCGTACCGTGCGCCGCCGTGTCCAATTCGCCGCCGGAGAACGTCGACATGGTGCTGGACGGCCTGCGCATCCGGAACAGGTTCAGGACGATCCTCAACGTCTCGCACGTCTCGAGGGGAAAGCCGGACCCGGAGATCCTGCTGCGCGCGGCGGCGGAGCTCGAGGTGGCGCCCGGGGCGTGCGTGCTCCTCGAAGACTCGATCTCCGGATTCCTCGCGGCCCGCGCCGCCGGGATGCCTTACGTCGTGATCACGGCGGGCGCGGACCCGGAGGAGCTGCCGCGCGCAGTCGGCTGCAGCGCGGTCCACCGCGACTTCACGACGGTGAGCGTCGAAGAGCTGAGGTCCTGCGCGCTCGGGTCCCCGGCGGTCAGCCGATATCGACCTGGTACGCGGCGCGGAACTCCTGGCCCGCGGCGAGGCTGAGGCAGCCTTCCTTGCCGGCCAGCTCCTGCGACGAGCCTGCGAGCGGCATCACGCCGTACCACGGCTCCAGGCAGACGAACGGCGTGTCGCCTTTCGGCGACCAGATGCCGAGGTAGGGGAAACCGTCGAACCGCACGCGCACGCTGCGGCCGGACTTGCGGCTGCGCAGGGAGAGCTGCCGCGAGACGTGGTCGATGAGCACGATCGCTCCTCTCTCGAAGAGCTCGGGCGTCACCGCGACTCGATCCTGCCCCCGCAGGAACGGCTCCGACTCGCCGCTGCGCACGTTGTCGGCCGTGAGGTAGTGGCGTCGGATGTCTTCCTTCTTCTCGAAAATCAGGTCGAAATCCCCGCGGCTCTCGTCCGCCGCGATCGGCGCGCGGAAAGCGGGGTGCGCGCCGATCGAGAAGATCATCGTTTCCTCCCCGCTGTTCCGCACCGTGTACTCGACGGTCAGCCCGGCCTTCCGCACCTTGTACGCGACGCGCAGGACGAAGGGAAACGGGTACTGGGCGAGGGTCTTCTCGCTGCTCCGCAGCTCGTAGATCATCTCGCTGGGCTTTTCCTTGACGAGGACGAATTCGCATTCCCTGGCGAAGCCGTGGTTCCCGAGCTTGTAGCTCGCTCCCCTGTGCGTGTACACCCCGCCCGGAAGCGCGCCCACGATCGGGAAGAGCAGCGGCGACTGGCGCCCCCAGAACTTCGGGTCCCCGTGCCAGAGGTACTCCGTCCCGTCGGCCGACTTGATGCTGGTGAGCTCCGCGCCGAGCGTTTTTGCCGAGACCTCGATCCCCGCGCTGCGTATCGTTGCCATGGGGTCACGGTAAACCCGGCGGACCCTCCCGTCAAACGCGCGGCGACGGCTGTCGACGGCTGCGCAGACCGCGCGCAGACGGCGCGCGGGCGGGCGCACGCCCCTCACGGCCCTCACGGCCCCCGTTTTCTTGACCGCGCACCGGACCATTCCTATAATCATCGCATATTCCTTTCGAATCGGAGGGACTCGTGAACAGAAGAATCGTTCTGGTCCTTGCGGCGCTCGTCGCGCTCGCGGCCTTCGCGTTCGCAGCCGGCGGCAAGGAGGCGGGAGGGGCGGCGCAGCCCGGCCAGAAGGCCACCATCCAGTTCTGGACGTGGCGGCCCGAGGACGTGGAGGCGTACAACGGCCTTCTCGCAACGTTCCAGCAGCAGAACCCCGGCATCACCGGTCGTGCAGACGGCGCAGAAGAACACCGAGTACAACACGATCCTCTCGGCGGCGCTGAGCGGCGGCTCGGGCCCGGACGTGTTCCAGAGCCGCGCGTACGGCGGGCTCGAGACGTTCGCGCAGTCCGGCTACATGGAGCCGCTGGAGTCGTGGGTGCCCGAGCTCAAGGGCTTCGCCGCGGGGCCGGTGCGCGGCGCGACCTCGATCAAGGACGGCAAGGTCTACGGCGTCCCCTTCGCGAGCCAGACCCTGGGCGTCTACTACAACAAGAAGATGTACGACAAGCTCGGCCTCACGGTGCCCGAGACCTGGGACCAGTGGCTGGCGAACCTCGCCGCGATGAAAAAGGCCGGCATCCAGCCCCTCGCCAACGGCGGCAAGGAAGGCTGGACCCTCGAGGTGGCGATGGGCTCGCTGTGCCCCAACTTCTACGGCGCGAACGATTTCTTCGACGCCGTGGTCAAGGGCCAGACCACCTTTGAGGACCCGCGCTTCGTCAACGCGATCGCGCGGCTCAAGGACCTCGCCCCTTACCTGCCCAACCTCTACATGGGAGTCGCCTACACCGACATGCAGTCGGCCTTCATCAACGAGCAGGCCGGCCACTTTGTCGGCGGCTCCTTCGAGGCCGGCTACTTTGCCAAGCAGAACAAGGACCTGCAGTTCGACTTCATGCCGGGCCCGGTGGCCAGGGCCGGCGACACGCGCTATGTCTCGACGTACGCGGACGGCAACTTCAGCATGAGCTCCAAGTCGACCCACAAGGAGCAGGCCGCGAAGCTGCTGCGCTTCTTCGCGAGCAAGACCACGGGCGACTTCTTCATCAAGACGCTCAAGCAGGTCTCCGCGGTCCCGGGCGTCGACACCAGCGCCGATCCGTTCATCGCCAAGGTCCTCACGCTGCAGAAGAACCAGACGCCCTACGTCTTCCTGGTGGGGTTCCGGTACCAGCAGCCCACGGGGTCCACGCTTGCGCAGGCCGCGCTGCAGGGCATGATGGCGGGCAACCTGACGCCGGCGCAGGTGGCCAAGCAGATCCAGGACGGCATCGCCACCTACTACGAGCCGTTCAAGAAGAAGTAAGGTCGAAGGAGGGGCCGGCGCCGCCGGCCCGGCCCCTCGCCTCGCCCCGCGAGCCGACGACACCGGAGCGCGCCCGTGAAGAGAAGCGAAGTCCGCAAGGGACTGTGGATCCTCCTGTTCGTGTCGCCGGGCATGGCTGTCGTCGCCGTCTTCATCCTGCTTCCGCTCTTCGTGTCGCTGTTCAACAGCCTCTTCGAGTGGACGCAGCTGATCCGGGGCCGGTACATCGGGCTGGAAAACTTCCGGAAGATCTTCGGGACGTTCCCCTACCGCGACCGCTTCTTCAGCGCGATAGGCAACAACGCCAAGTGGTTTCTCGTGACCATGCTGCTCCAGAACACGACGGGCCTGCTGTTCGGGTTCCTCCTCAGCCGCCGCGTCGCCGGGCATGCGTTCTTCAGGCGCGTGTTCTTCATCCCGGTGCTCTTCTCGATCGTGGCCGTGGGCTTCCTCTGGGGGCTCTACCTCAAGCCGAGCGGCCTCGTGAACGCGTTCCTCAAGCTCATCGGACGCGGCGACTGGACGCGGGCCTGGCTCGGCGAGGAGTCGATCGCGACCTTCTCCATCATCGTCGTGAACATCTGGCGATGGGTGGGATTCCCGTCGCTCGTCTTCCTCGCCGCGATCAACGCGATCCCCAACGACTACTTCGAGGCGGCCTACCTGGACGGCGTGCGGGAGTGGAAGATGTTCTGGCGGATCGTCTTTCCGCTCATCGTGCCTTCGATCACCGTGATCACCGTGCTCACGATCATCGGCAGCCTCAATGTGTTCGAGCAGGTGTACACGATGGCGGGCCTCGACGGCGCGCCCAACTACTCGACGGACACGATCGGGACCCTCTTCTACCGGACCGCCTTCGGCTCCGTGGACTCGGGCAACCCGCAGATCGGCATCGGCAGCGCGATCGGCGTGGTCATCTACCTCCTCACGTTCGTGGCTTCCGTCGGCTCGATCACCGGCACGCGCGGCCGGGAGGTCGAGCTGTGACGACCGACCTGAGCATCCGCGGCGGGGGCGCGGGCCGCGCCGTCGTGCTCACCCTGGCATTCGCGGCCATGGCCGTCTACACGGTCCTGATCTTCTACCCGCTCCTCAACATGATCCTGTCGTCGTTCAAGACGACGCGCGAGATCTTCCAGAACCCGTTCGCGCTCCCGGCAAACCCCGTCCCCGACAACTACCGGGTCGTCTGGGTCGACAAGGGGTTCGGCCGCTACTTCGCCAACAGCCTGTTCGTGACGTTCGTCGCGATGGTCTTCGTGCTGCTCCTGGGCTCGATGGCCGCCTACGGGGTCTCGCGCTACGACTACCGGCTGCGCACCCTGGTGTACATGCTGTTCCTCAGCGGGATCATGCTGCCGCTCAAGGCCGCGATCATCCCGCTGTTCCTGCTGATCAAGCGGCTCGGGCTCATGGACACCCGGGCCTCCATCATCCTGATCTTCCTCGCCATGGGCCTGCCTTCCACGGTGTTCATCCTCTCCGGCTTCATGAAGTCGATCCCGCTCGACATGGAGCACGCCGCGCGCATCGACGGCTGCAGCGACTGGAGCATCTACCGGCGCATCATCATGCCCGTGGCCGCACCCGCGATCGCGCTGGTGACGATCTACAACGCCGTCCCCCTGTGGAACGACTTCTTCTTCCCCCTCGTGTTCCTGCAGAGCGATCGCCTCAAGACGCTCCCGGTGGGGCTGACCACGTTCTTCGGGCAGTACAGCACCAACTGGAGCCTGCTCTTCACGGGCCTCTCGATCGCGATCCTCCCGATGCTCGCGCTCTACCTGTTCATGTCCCGCTACTTCATCCGCGGGATGACCGCGGGCGCCATCAAGTAGGCGCCCGACAGTGAGTCGCGTCCCTCAAGGTCGAGTCAAGGAGAACTAGAATGAACCAGGTCCCCGCGGCCGGCCCGCCGGCTCCCGCTTCTCCGCCGTCCCCCGCCGACATCGCCAGGCTCCGCGAGAAATACAGGCGCAATCTCGAGGAAAGCGTGATCCCTTTCTGGCTCGCCCATTCGCTCGACCGCGAGCACGGCGGATACTGGACCTGCCTCGAGCGCGACGGCCGGGTGTTCGACGCCGACAAGTTCGTGTGGATGCAGGGCCGCGGCGTCTGGATGCTCTCGGAGCTCTACAACACGTGGAAGCAGGACCCGACCTGGCTCGAGTACGCCCGCTCGGGCGTCGATTTCATGAAGCGCCACGGCCGCGACGGGGCGGGCGACTGGTATTTCGCCCTCGATCGGGCCGGCAAGCCTCTCGTGCAGGCGTACAACATCTTTGCCGACTGCTTCGCGGCCGCGGGCTTCGCGGAGTACGCCCGCGCCACCGGGGACGGGGAGGCCAGCGAGATCGCGGTCGCCACCTACCGCAGGATCCAGGAGCGCAGGGACAACCCCAAGGGCCGCTACACCAAGCAGATCGGCGCGAACCGGCCGATCAAGGCCATGGCCTTCCCGATGATCCAGGTGTGGCTCGCCGAGGAGATGGGCGACCTCGTCGAGCCGGCGCTCAAGAGGCGGTTTCTCGACGACGCCATCTCCCAGGTGACCAGGCTGCACATCGACCGCGAGCGGAAGGCGGTGTTCGAGCGCGTGTTCGCCGACGGATCGCACCCCGATTGCATGGAAGGGCGCCTGCTCACCCCCGGCCACGCGCTCGAGGTGCTGTGGTTCATCCTGAGGGCCGTCGAGGGCGACGCGGGGCGGAGCGACCGGCAGCAGCTCATCGACCTCGCGACCGAGGCGATGCTCTGGACCGCGGAGCGCGGCTGGGACCGGACGTTCGGCGGGTTCTACTACTATATGGACTCTGAAGGGCTGCCTCCCGAAAAGCTCGAGTGGGACATGAAGCTCTGGTGGGTGCACGCCGAGGCGCTCTGCGCGTTCCTGCTCGCGTACAAGGTGACCGGCCGCGCCGTCTTCTGGGACTGGTTCCGGCGCGTGGACGACTACGTCTGGGCCCGTTTCGACGACCCCGGGTACGGCGAGTGGTTCGGGTACCTCCACCGGGCGGGAGACGCGTCGACGACGCAGAAGGGCGGGAAGTGGAAGGGCTGCTTCCACGTCCCCCGCGCGCTGCTCGCCTGCATCCGGTTCTTCGACGAGATCGCCGCCCGGCCGCCGCGCGCGGTGACAAAAAGAGGGGACGGCTGCCCGTCCCCTCGTCGTGCTGCGCCGCGCTCGGGGCGCCCTACTTCTTCATGAACTCCAGGATCCTCGCCTGCGCGTCGGCGAGCGCCTTTTCGACGGTCTTCTTGCCGAGCATCGCGGCCTGGGTCTCCGAGTCCAGGGTGTTGTACATCTCGAGCTGCCGCAGCGACACGGGCCTCGCCCACATCTCGCTCTTGACCTGCTGCTGGAAGCCGAGCCACTTGGGCTCCGTCGTGAACGGCGGTCGATCGACCAGCGCCTTGACCGCGGGCAGGTGTCCGATCTCCACCGCCCACAGCATCTGCATGTCGTCGTCGTAGCACATCCACTTGAGCAGCTCCCACGACTGGTCCGGGTAGCGGCTCTCCTTGAAGATGCTCATGACGGTCGACATCTCGATGGTGACCCCGTTGAGCTTCTTGGGGTTCATGGCCGACGCGAGGTTGAGCTTGGGCGCGAACTTCGCGAAGTTCGGCAGCGATCCGTTGTGGTCGTACCACATCGCGATCTTCCCGTTGTAGAGATCGACGGTGTCGGTCGTTCCGGGAACGGGGGACACCTTGTGCTTGTGCACGAGATCCACGAGGAACTGCAGCGCCTCCTGGCCCGGCTTCTCGGTGATGTAGGACCTGGTCAAGTCCTCGCTCATGTACTCGCCGCCGTTCTGCTTGAGGAACATCAGGAACCCGTTGACGCCGGAGGGCGCGAGCAGTCCCCACTTGTCCTTGTTCGTCATCTTCCTCGCGTACTCGAGCAGCTCGTTCCACGTCTTCGGCGGGTTGTCCGGGGCGAGCCCCGCCTCGGTGAACCGGTCCCTGTTGTACAGAAGCACGTAGGCCGCCATGTTCCACGGCAGCGCGTAGTACTTCTTGTTCCACATCGAGTCGTAGGTGGCGACCACGTCGAACCACCGCTTGGTGTCGATCTTGTCCCTCTGGATGTAGGGGTCCAGCGCGAGGAGGCTCCCGCGATCCGCGAGGTCGCCGAGGTTGATCGGCTTGACGAGCGTGATGTCGGGCGGGTCTCCGCCCGCGATCGCGAGCAGGCTCTTCTGATGCAGGTCGTCCCATCCGGTGAACATCTGCATGGTGACGTCGATCTTGGGGTTCTTTTCCTTGAACTTGTCGACGATCTTCTTCATGGTCGGCTCGCGGACAGCGCCGCCGAACCACCAGAGCTGGATCTTCGCGGGCGCGACCACCTTGGAGCCCGTCGCGGGCTCGGACTGCGGGCTGGCGAACAGCGGCGCGGCCCACAGCACGCACAGCGCGAGTGCCAGCAACAAAAGGCCTTTCTTCATGTTCCTACCTCCTTGAACGATCCTCTTTCGAGTCTCGCCGGCGAGCCGGCGTTGACGATCACGGTCCTTTTTTCCCCTCTCGACGGTCCCTCCTCTCCGTCGCTCGCACCCGGCTATCATCCTTTGAGGCCGGACAGGACGACTCCTTTCACGAAGTAGCGCTGAAACACGAAGAAGATCGCCACGCAGGGGATCACGGCGATGAGCGACGCGGCCATGAAGAGGTGATACTCGATGGTGTATTCGCCGAGGAAATACCGCAGGCCGATCGAGAGCGTGTATTTTTCCCGCGTGTTCAGGTAGATCAGCGGGCCCCACAGCTCGTTCCAGGAGCCCATGAAAGAGAAGATGGCGACGGTCGCGATGACGGGTTTCGACAGCGGGAAGATGATCCGCCAGTAGATGTAGATCGGATTGCAGCCGTCGATCTCGGCGGCTTCGTCCAGGTCGTTGGGGATGCTGCGGAAGAACTGGCGGAACAGAAAGATGAACACGGCGTCGCCGCCGAAGTAGGCCGGGATCACGAGGGGCTTGAGCGAATCGATCCAGCCCAGCTTCTTGAAGATGATGTACAGAGGCACCGCCTTGACGTGGAACGGCACCATCATCGTCGCGAGCAGGATCATGAACAGCACCTCGCGGCCCGGGAAGCGGCGCTTGGCGAACCCGTACCCGATGAACGAGCTCACGAGGATGTGACCCACCAGGGACAGGAGCGTCAGGCGAGCGGTGTTGATCGTGTAGCGGCCGAGAGGGTTGGCCTTCCAGGCCTCCGAGAAGTTCTGCAGACCCGGGTGCCTGGGTATCCACTGGATCGGGAGCGCAAAGATCTCCTCGGGGGCCTTGAGCGCGCTGCTGACCTGCCAGGCGAACGGAAGCACGAAGGCGAAGGCGAGCAGCAGGATGGCCACGTAGGAGAAGGCCGCGACGATCGCCTCGTTGCGGCTCTTGCTCGCCAGCCGCTCGGGCCGCGGGGCGCGAACGGGGCCGACGGTCTCTTCGGGTCTTGCGGACGACAGGCTGCTCACCGCTTCAGTCTCCCGCCTCGTAGTAGACCCAGGACGACAGCCACTTCTGCACGAGCGTGACCGTCATGATGATCAGGAACAGGACCCACGCGAGGGCGCACGAGTAGCCCATCTGGAAGTACTGGAACCCCTTTCGGTAGAGGTAGAGGATGTACACCAGGGTCGCGTCCGCGGGTCCGCCGCCGGTGAGGATGTAGGCGTGGGTGAACACCTGGAAGGACTGGATGACCGCGAGCACCGCGACCAGGTAGATCGTCGGGCTCAGCAGGGGAATGGTGATGTACCGGAACTGGTGCACCCGGCCGGCACCGTCGATCCGGGCCGCCTCGTAGAGCTGGTCGGGGACCGCCTGCAGTCCGGCGAGAAAGATCACCATGTACCGTCCCGCCACGAGCCACGTCCCCATGATGATGATCGCGGGCATGGCCCACGCGGGATCAGCGAGCCACTGCGGCCCCTTGATGCCCACCCAGGACAGCACGTCGTTGAGCGCGCCGTACTTGGGGTGGTAGATCCACCGCCAGAGGATCGAGATCGCCACGCCCGCGGTCACCGATGGCAGGTAATAGATCGTCCGGAAGACACCGGTGGCGAAGAGCCCCTGGTTCAACAGCAGCGCCATCGCGATCGCGAGCACGATGCGGATCGGCGTGGAGACGCCCACGTAGTAGACCGTGTTCACCAGCGACTTGACGAAGAGCTGGTCGCGGAACATCTCGGCGTAGTTGGCGAAGCCGGTCCATTTGACCGGCGTGATGATGTCGTAGCGCGTAAAGCTCAGGATGAAGGAAGCCACCAGGGGGCCGAGCTGGAACATGAGAAGGCCCACGACCCAGGGCGTCATGAACAGCAGGCCCCACAGGTAGTTCTTGGCTCGCAGCCGCACGCGTCGCCCCGCTATTTCTTGAAGTCCCAGTCGACCGGCGTGCCGACCTTCTTCACCATATCGTCATTGATCTCGAGGCCCCAGCCCGGACCCTTCGGGATCTCCATGTGCCCCTTCTTGACCTTGGGGAAGCCGATGTACAGGTCGGGCCACGCCGGGTGCTGCTTCGGGTTGTCGCAGATCTCGATGATGAAGCCGTTGGAAACGGCGGGGACGAGCTGCACGTGGAACTGCGGCGCCACGTGCGGCGCCATGAGGATCCCGTTGGCGAGGCAGAGCGCCTGCACCTTGACCCACTCGCTCAGGCCGCCGCTCTGCTTGCAGATGTCGAGCTGCATGTACTTCGGCTTCGCCTTGGTGACGAGCTCGTTCGAGTCCAGGAGGCCCTTGTGGTTCTCGCCCGCGGCCAGCGGGATCGGAGACTTCGCCTGGAACTTCCCCATCTCGGCGTTGATGTCGACGGCGCCGGCGCCCTTCTTGCGCGAGATCGGCTCCTCCATCCACGTCAGGTTGTAGGGCGCAAGAGCCTTCGCGCCTTCGAGCGCCTCGTCAAGAGTCCACGCCTGGTTCACGTCGACCATGAGCTTCGCCCTGTCGCCGAGGGTCTTGCGCATGATCTCGACGCGCTGGACCGCCTCCTTGATCCCGTTGCGGCCGACGCGCATCTTCATGTACTCGAAGCCGCCCTCCTGGAACACGGCGAGCCCCTCTTGAGCCATCTCCTCCAGGCTCTGGCCGTCGACGTAGAAGCCCTTCTGGATGTAGCCGAGGACGGGCTGCGGCTTGCCGCCGAGGAGCTCGCAGATCGACAGGTTCGCGGCCTTGCCCTTGATGTCCCAGAGGGCCCCGTCGACCGCGCAGAGGGCGCAGCGCACGACGTTCACCTCGAACGAAGTCCTGGCCTTTCCGTTAGCGTCCACGGTCGCGTTGTAGAGCTTGTCCCAGAGGTACTGCGTGTGCAGCGCGTTCTCCCCGAGCAGCAGGGGCGCGAACACCTCCTTGATGAGCTTGCAGATCTGGTCGAGGGGCGCTCCGCGGCCGAGCCCGATCCCGTGGATGCCGTCGCTGGTGGTGATGCGGCAGAGACCGTCCGTGCTGTGGGTCATCGGGCCGCCTGAAAGACCCTGCGGGATGTCGCACTTCATCATGACATAGGCTGTTTCGACTCGTTTGATCTTCACAGTTGAAAGTCCTTTCTGGTGAGGAGTGCCCGCTTGTCGGGGTCGACCCATCATAGCACCTTGGGGTTGTAAGTCAACAGATATGTCAGGTGAAGGGCGGCCGACCGCGTGTCTGCGTTCAGTTCCGCACGGCAGCGACGACCGCGTTGGAGAAAAGGGCGCGGCGCGGGACGGGCCCGTCGGCCCAGCCGCTCTCGGCCGAGCGCGTGCCGATCATCACGCAGGTGAGCTCCAGGGCGGGGTCGACCCACAGCATGGAGCCCGACGATCCGGTGTGGCCGAAGGTTGCGGGCGACGTCAGCGCGCCGCTGCTGTGGGGCGCCTTGGCTCCCTTGACGTCCCAGCCCAGGCCCCAGCTCGCCGAGCGCCAGCGCACGACCCCATCGCCGGCCACGGCGCTCGAGCTGATTGCGCGTCATCTCAGCGGCCGTGGCCGGGCTCACGATCCTCGGTCCGCGCCAGCCGCGCGCAGAACGCCTGTGCAAAGACCGCGAGGTCGTCGGGCGTCGTGTAGAGCCCGCCCCACGGGATGCCGAGCTTGCGGAAGTAGGGCGAGTTGTACCGCTCGTGGTCCGTGTGCGGCTCCGTCGGCAGCCACACCTCGGCGATGCGGTCCCAGACCGACTCGGGCGGCAGCAGGCTGCTGTCGCGCATCGCGAGCGGCGCGAGGATCCGCTCGGCGACGAGCTCGTGGTAGCCGCGGCCGCCGCGGCGCGCGACGATCTCGCCCGCGAGCCCGAAGCCGAAGTTGCTGTAGGACCAGCGCGACCCCGGCCCCTGCGGGAAGAGCGGCCGGCCGCGGCAGTACGACCGGACGAACGCGTCGAGGCCGAGGTGGCGGCTGCGGATCTCTTCGTTATCGTCGGCGTACTCCGGAAGCCCGGAGGTGTGGGTGAGAAAGTGGCGGAGGGTGATGTCCTCTTTGCCGGGGCCCGCGAACTCGGGCAGCAGGTCGATGACGGGCTGGTCGATCGACAGCACCCCCCGCTCGACGAGCTGCATGACGGCGGTCGCCGTAAAGGGCTTCGTCACGGACGCCACGGCAAAGATCGTTTCCGGCCCGACGGGCCGGCTCCCGGGCGCGCGCGCGGCGCGTCCGAACCAGCGGCGGGCGACGACCGCGCCGCGGCGCGCGACCAGTGCCGCGGCCGCCGGCAGCGTGCCGTCGTCGACCCACGCCTCGAGCAGCCCGAAGGCGCGCTCGAGCGCGCCCGCGTCCATGCCGAGGTCTTCGGCCCTGCCGTCAGGCAGCATGCCGCGTCACCGGTGCTTCGCGAGGTCCGCGGTCAGGCGCCGGCCGGTCGAGATCAGCATGGCCTGGTCGGAGGCGACGCTGATGAACTGCACGCCCATGTCGAAGAGCCGCGCCGCGGCAGCGGCGTCGGACGCGATCGTACCGACCGCGACGTGGGCGGCGAGGCACTTGCGCACGACCGTCTCGACCGCCTGAGTCACCTTGGGGTGCGTCGGCTTGCCGATCACGCCGAGCGCCTGCGTGAGGTCCATCGGTCCGATCCACATGACGTCCAGGCCGGGCACGGCCAGCATCTCGTCGAGGTTGTCGAGGGCGGCCTGCGTCTCGCAGTAGACGAGCGAGATGATGTTGGCGTTCGCGGCCACGGCGTACTCCGCCGGGTCCATCGTGCCGTAGCCCGCGGCGCGGCTGGAGGCCGTGTAGCCGCGGTGCCCGAGCGGCGCGTAGTAGGCGCTCTCGACCACGTGCCTGACCTCGGCCGCCGTGCTGGTCTCGGGCACCATCACGCCGAGCGCCCCGGCGTCGAGCGCCTGCAGGATCTGCGCGCGGCTGTTCTCCCGCACCCGCACGATCGGGACGATGCCCGAGATGTCCGCGGTCCTCACGAGCGCGAGCATGCTCTCCTTGCTCATCTGGCTGTGCTCGTTGTCCACGATAAAGAAGTCGAAGCCTCCGAGCGCGAGCAGCTCCACGACGCACGGATCGTGCATCTTGGCGAACGTCCCGACGTACTTGCGGCCTTGCCTCAGCCCCGCCTTGATGGGGTTGGTGCGGATCATCGGCTCGCCTCCTCTGCCGCTTCCCACGCGTCGCGCACGAAGCGGATCGCCTGCGCGGCCACGGGCGCCAGGTCCGTCCAGCGGCATTCGATGGACATGAGCCCATCGTAGCCCGCCCGGCGAAGCTCGGCAAAGGCCTCGCTCCAGGCGAGGCTGCCGAGCCCCGGCACCTTCTTGTCCGTGTCCGCGATGTGCACGTGAGGGATCCCGGCGCCCAGCTCGCTCAGGTGCCGCCACGGCTCTTTCTCCGGCGCCATCTGCCCGAGGTCGGCCATCGCCTTGACCGCGGGATGGCCCACGCGCCGGGCGATCATCACCGCCTCCTCGAACGTATGGATCAAGTTGACCGTCCCGCCCCTCGCGATCGACTCGAAGCCGATGGTTACGCCCGCCCGCTGCGCGGCCTCGCCGCAGAACCGCGAGAACTCGATGAACTGCTCCTCGGCGCGCTCGCGCGGGAAGCCGGGAGGAATCGTGCGGGCCGGCCCGCTGCCGAACACGATGACCCGGCCGCTCACGGCGGCCACGCGCTCGATCGCGGTCGCCGCATAGCGGCGCAGCCGCTCCTCGTCCACCGCCGGCCCGACGATCTTGAGCTCGGCGGGGATGAAGAGGTTAAAGGCCGGCGTCGGCAGAGGGCTCGCGCGGAAAGCCTCGCGGATCGGCGCGAACGCGGAATCCGGCTGGTCGGGCTTGAGCGAGCCGATCGGACACTCGATGTATTCAAAGCCGGCCGCGGCGGCGGCCGCGGCATTCTCGAAAGCGGCGATGCACCCGATGCGCACGGAGCCTCCTCGGGGCCCACGATATCCTCCCCTGTCCGGCCAGTCCAGACGCACGCCGGCTCCGCCGCGAATTTCGTACATTGTGGGATCTCACAAACCAGGAGGCACCATGTCGATCCGACCGATCAGGCGGCTCGTCAAGGCCAAACCGACCATCGAAGGCGCAGGTGTGCGGCTGCGTCGCGCCTTCGGCTTTGGCGCTACCGAGGAGTTCGACCCCTTCCTTCTCCTCGACGACTTCCGCGGCGACCGCCCTGATGACTACATCGCCGGTTTCCCGTGGCACCCGCACCGCGGCATCGAGACGATCACCTACGTGCTGGCGGGCACCGTCGACCACGGCGACAGCCTCGGCAACAGCGGCTCGATCGGGTCCGGGGACGTGCAGTGGATGACAGCGGGCAGCGGCATCATCCACCAGGAGATGCCCCACGGCGATGCCCGGGGCCGGATGCACGGCTTTCAGCTCTGGGCGAACCTCCCGTCGTCGCTCAAGATGACCGCGCCCGGCTACCAGGACGTCCATGCGGCGGACGTCCCTGAGGCCATCGACGATGATGGGACAAAAGTGAAGGTCGTCTGCGGCAGCCTCTGGGGCAAGACCGGACCGGTCCACGGGATTGCGGCGGAACCGAGCTACTTCGACGTGTCGATCCCGGCCGGTAAGCGCAAGACGCTCCCGGTGGAGACCTCGCGCCACGCCTTTGCTTACGTGTTCGCGGGCTCGGGGAGATTCTGCAACGCCTCCGGCCCGCTCGCCGTCCCGACCGAGCCCGCGGGGTGGGCCGACACGACGCCCTCGGAGGTGGCCGACAACCGCTCGCTCGTGCTCTTCGACTCGGGCGACGAGGTCACGGTGCAGGCGGGCGACGACGGCATCCGTTTTCTCCTCGTCTCTGGCAAGCCTCTCGTGGAGCCCGTCGCGTGGTACGGCCCGATCGTGATGAACACCCAGGAGGAGCTGCGCCAGGCGTTTGCCGAGCTGCAGGCCGGAACGTTCCTCAAGAACCGATAGGCAGGGACTGCACGCGCCGCAGGTACGCGACGGCGCGGCGGTCGAGGTCGAGCGGGTAGGCGTAGCCGAGCCGCCCGCCGACCTCGACGGCGATCCTGCGGAAGAGGTCGATCGTGCGGAACAGCGGCTTCCCAGTTCTCCGCGACCGAAGCTCCCGCGTATGTGCGCTCGAGCTCCGCCCATGTCGCGGGGTCCAGGTACTTCTTGAGCCCCTTGCCGTAGGCGCCGGGCTTGAGCGCCCAGCCGTGCTCGGTCTCGATGCGCCACTCCAGCAGCTTCCGGAGGTCGACCTGCTTGATCACGTGGTCCAGGCTGTACTTGGCGGGGAGCAGCTCGTCGCGCCAGAGGTTCTTGGCCACGTAGGTCGCCTCGTGAAAGAGCTCCTCGACCAGGGTGAGGTACTGCGCCTCGGTCGGGCGGGCCGGGATGTGCGCGCGGTGCGTGGGCTCCTTGAGGCCGCGCGTGAGGCCCTCCTTGTCGAGCAGGACGGCATACCCCACGTCGAGGTCATCGGTCAGCACGCCGGACGAGGCGATGCGGGCGGGGATGCCCGCGCTCCACAGCGTGAAATCGATCTTGAGCCCGTCCTCGTACTGCGTGATGTACGCGAACCGGTCGAGACCGTGGAGCTGCCGGATGGGGTCGCGGTAGACGACGAGGACCGCGCCCGAAGTCCCCGAGCCAGGAGCGATCGCTGAAATACGGCATGACGTCGATGACGGCAAGGACGATGTCGTAGTCCGAGAACCGGTCCACGGCCGCGTCCGGCATCGTGCGCGTGCTGGTGAGCAGCATGGCGCGCACGTCGGACCGCGCCTCGCCCCAGGCGACGGCGCGTTTCAGCACCCCGTCGGCTTCGATCGTTTCCCGCGGCAGCGGCTTCACGGCGCTACCTTAGCACAAAGCGGCGCGGCGGGCACCTTGAGCCTGCCTCGGCGGCCCGCGTATGATGAGCCTGTCCCAAAGGAGGGAACCATGGCCGAACATCCCCTGGCTACCATCATGAAGATCGACCCCGCGCTGATGGCTCATCTCAAGCTCACGGACGAGGTCGTCTACTCCGACGGAGCGCTCCCGCGCAGGATCAAGCTGCTGATAGCGCTGGCGTTCGACGCAGCGCACGGCGCCGCGTCCGGCGTGCGCGCCCTGGCGCTGTCGGCGATCAAGGAAGGGGCGACCAAAGAGGAGATCGCCGAAGCGGTCCGCGTCGCCTTCCACTTGAGCGGCGTAGGAAGCGTCTACACCGCGTCGCAGGGTCTCAGGGAAGTCTTCCCGTAGCGGCCATGCAGATCTGGGTCGACGCCGACTCGTGCCCGCGCGTTGCCAAGGAGATCCTCTACAGGGCCGCGGAGCGGGTGCGCGTGCAGCTCACCCTGGTGGCCAACAGGCCGCTGCGCGTCCCGCGCTCCCGCTACATCGACACCATCCAGGTCGCCGGCGGGTTCGACGTCGCCGACGAGACCATCGCGGCCCGTGTGCGGCCCGGCGACCTGGTGATCACGGCCGACATCCCGCTGGCGGCCGCGGTCGTCAAGAAGGGCGCCTGCGCCCTCGACCCGCGGGGCACGCTGTACACCAGCGAGAATGTCGGCGAGCTCCTCGCCACCCGCAACCTCATGGACGAGCTGCGCGCGAGCGGCGAGGTGATCTCGGGCCCGCCGCCCTTTGACTACAGCGATCGCATGGCGTTCGCCAACCGCCTCGACCGCTTTCTCGCGTCTTCTTGACACACCTGCCCCCTCCACCGTACGAAGCGGTCATGCAGGCGACCCGCGACGGGGCCGGCGCGACATGCGACGAGCTCGTCGAGCAGCACAGGCGCTGGAACTTCGCCGTCAACGCGGGGGACCTCATCTCCGTCAACCTGGCGAAGAGCTTCATCTTTTCCTCCACCATCCTCACGCTCTACGCCAGCTACCTCACCTCGTCCGCCGTCCTGATCGGCCTGATCCCGGCGATCCAGCAGGTCGGCTACCTGCTGCCGCAGCTGCTCACTGCGCGGAAATCCGAGACCCTCTCCCGCTTCAAGCCGTACGTCGTGCGCATCAGCGTCATGGAGAGGATGCCCTACCTCTTCATCGCGCTGGCGATCTTTCTGTGGCCCAGGGCGCCGTCGTGGTTCGCGTACACGATGCTCGCGGTGAACATCGGCATCGCGACGGGGTGCGCCGGCCTCGCCACCCCCGCGTGGAAGGCGATGCTCGGCAAGGTGATCCACCCCGATCGCCGCGGGCTGCTCTTCAGCCTGGGCGTCGGCGCCGGCGGCTTTCTCGGCGTGGGCGGCGCCTGGCTCGCCCGCTGGATCCTCGAGACGCGCAGCTTCCCCGTCTCGTACGGCCTGTGCTTCCTGCTGTCGTTCGTCGGGCAGGCGCTGTCCTTTTTCTTTCTCACCCTGAACAGGGAACCTGAGAAGAAGGTCGCCGCCGCGGTGCCCCCGCTCGTCGAGTACCTCAGGGAGCTGCCGGAGATCCTCAAGCGCGACCGCAACTTCTCGATGTACCTCGCGAGCCAGACGCTCTTTATCCTCGGGACCATGGCCGCGAGCTTCTACATCATCTACGGCCGCTACCACTTCGGCTCGAACGACGCGTTCGCCGCCGGGCTGACGATGGTCGCGCTCGTCACGCAGAGCGCGGGCACGCCCGTCCTCGGCTGGCTCTCCGACCGGCTCGGGCACAAGTGGACGGCCGAGCTCAGCTCGTGGCTCGGCATCGCCGCCCTCGTCCTGATGCTGTTCATCCCGAGCGCCGTCGTGGCTCTACCCCGTGTTCATCCTGGCGAACCTCTCGGTGGCGGGGATGGGGATCTCGCGGAGCTGCATCACGATGGAGTTCGGGAAGATCGAGAAGCTGCCGACGTTCACGGCCCTCTCGGGCACGCTGCTCGCCTTTCCCACGCTGCTCGCGCCCGTGATCGGTGGCTGGGTGCTCGACGCGGCCGGCTTCGCGCCGCTGTTCGCCGTCGCCCTCGCGATAGCGCTCGCGGGCTGGGCCCTGCTGCGGTGGGGCGTGTCGGACCCGCGGATCGCGCGCACCGCGGCCCGCCGCGAGGGCTGAGCTAACGTAGAGCACAGGTGACGGCCGCGCCGTCTCGCGCTCCCCGCGCGAAGGATGCGGAGGGCACGCCCGGCCGCGAGGCCGGGCGTGGTCCGAGCCCGGCGAGTGCGCCGGGCCGGGGCACGCGGCGAAGCGCCCACAGGGCGAGGACCGGAGCCCGGAGCAGCCTGGTCCCCGCCCCGCAACGGTGCGAGCCCCGGCGGGGACGCGCCCCACAGGTACCGGATCGGGTGTACAATCGTCGGCCGTGAGCGCGAAAAGATCCTGCGCGATGCTGCTGCACGGGAACCTGCTGTACGCAGAGGTGCCCCTCGAGCGGATCCCGATCCTGGTGCAGCGGAGCTACCTTCCCGTGCTGCGGACGATCCGGGGCATCGACGGCGCCCGCGTGGCGCTGAACTTTTCCGGCTACACCCTCGAGCTGCTCAACGGCGAGCACCGCGAGCTCTACGAGGGCAGCGCCGAGGCCGTGGCGCTGCTGCGGGAGCTGGTCGGCGGCCGGTCGCGTCGAGATCACGGGCACGAGCTGGGCCCACGCGATCCTGCCGATCCTGCCGCCCGAGCTCGCGGCCGAGGACGTCGGCCTCTTTCGCGAGACCGCGGCCCGCGTTCTGGGCGTCGCGCCCGACGCGTTCTTCCCGCCCGAGATGGCGACCGCTCCCTTTCTGCCGGGGGTGCTGGCTGCCGCCGGCTATCGCTGCTCGTTCATCGACGCGGACCTCGTCGCGATGAGCCGCCGCGGCGACCTCAACGACTACAACGAGTTCGAGCGCGTGGCGCCGTCGCTCGGCCACCTGACCGCGCGCGCCAAGTACCGCGGTCCCCTCTCGCAGCTCGGCCACCTGCTGCGCGTGGAGCGCCACCTCGTTCGCACTCCGTCAGGGAGCCGTTCGACTGGCTGGGCACCGGAGGCGCGACGCTCGCCGCGATCCCGTGCGACGCCGCCTGGCTCGCGTACTCGCTGATCTGCCTTTCGCGCGTCGCGATGCTTTCTGAGCGCCGCTTCGTGCGCGCTGGTCGCGCGCGCGGCGCGAGCGGCCGGCGCGACGGGCTTCTTCTTCCCTACTTTGGCGACATCGAGTTCTTCGGTTACGGCGGCAACACGATCAAGGAGCCCATACCCGTCGAGCGCCTGGAGCTGCTGCTGCGCGCCCTCGCGGAGAGCCCCGACACCGGGCTCGTGCTGCCGGGTGCGTACGCGCGCGAAGCGGCGGACCGGCAGGCGGCGCCGGCCGCGCCGGCCTCGCCCAGGCCGGCCGTGTACGTAAAGTCCGGCTCCTGGAGCTCGCAGCGGGACTTCGCCCTGCTGGCAGCGCGAGCCCGACAACGCCGTGCTCAACGGTCTGTGCGCGCGGGCCTGCGAGATGTTCCAGGGAAAAGGAAGGCAGGCTCGACCCCGAACGCCGCACCGCGATCCTCAAGACGCTTCTCCTCGCCTGGAACTCCGACGGCAGGGGCTGGACCCCGATCGCCGAGCACCGGCTGTTCTGCTTCGATCGGGCGCTCGAAGCGCAGAGAATGCTGCTCAAGGCATAGGGAGGGAGGCATCCGTTGACCGGCGACTACGTCCACGGCTACTCCGACCGCGAGAACACGCGGCTGCTCGACCAGGCCGCGACTCTGAGCGACCTGCTGCACTCGGACACCAGGTACCCGGCGGGCAGCCTGGTCCTCGAGGCGGGCTGCGGTGTCGGCGCCCAGACCGTCACGCTGGCGACCAACAGCCCGGAGGCGAGCTTCGTCTCCGTGGACCTTTCGGCGACCTCGCTGGCCGAGGCGCGGGAGCGCGCGAGGCTGGCGCGCGTCGCCAACGTCAACTTCCGGCAGGCCGACATCTTCGCGCTCCCGTTCCCCGCGGATCACTTTGACCACGTGTTCGTCTGCTTCGTGCTCGAGCACCTGCAGGACCCCGCGGGCGCGCTCGCGCGGCTGCGCGAGGTCCTGAAGCCGGGAGGGACCATCACCGTGATCGAAGGCGACCACGGCTCCGCCTACTTTCACCCCGACAGCGCGGCCGCGCGGCGGGCGATCGAGTGCCTCGTGGAGCTGCAGCGCCGCGCGGGCGGCGACAGCCTCATCGGCCGCCGCCTCTACCCGCTGGTCGCGGCCGCCGCGTTTCGCGGCGTGCGCGTCTCGCCCCGCGTCGTCTACGCCGACGGCAGCCGCCCTGCGATGGCAGACGGCTTCACGCGCAGGACGTTCGCCGCGATGGTCGAGGGAGTCGGGGCGCAGGCGGTCGGGCAGGGCCTGATGGACCGCGCCGGGTGGGAGCGGGGCGTTCGCGACCTCTACCGCGCTGCGGAGCCCGACGGGACCTTCTCCTACACGTTCTTCAAGGCGGTGGGGCTCAAGTAGCTCCGACCGGGCTCCGACTCGGTTCCAGTCGGGCGGGTCGTCGAAAGTTGTGTGTCGAAAGTTGTTGCGCGACCGGCGATTCTGGTTCACAGTGCTTCAGGAAAGGGGGTGCCCACGTGGCTCGTACGCTCACAAGCGACCGCCGGCGACCGGCCCGCGCCCTCGGGCGCATCACGACCTGGCGAGCGGATGCACGCGGACCGGCCGAGGTCTCGGGCAGAATGACGGACCGCGAAGTCCGAAGCATGTTCGAGACCACGGCATCGACCTACGACGTGCAGAACCGGATGCTGTCCCTGGGACGCGATCGGCACTGGAGACGCATCTTCGTCCGGCACCTTCGCCTCCCGCGCGGGAGCCGCGTCGGCGACATGGCCGTCGGCACCGGCGAGATCGCGATCGCCACCTGCCGCGCGCTACCCGGACGCCCACGTGGTGGGGGTCGACTTTTCCGAAGGGATGCTGCGCGTGGCCCGCCGCAAGATCCGCGGCCTCGGGCTCGAGGACAGGATCGAGCTGCGCACCGGCGATCTCGCGCGCGCTGACGCTCCCGGACGCGTGCGTGGACGCGGTCACGATGTCGTTCGGCATCCGCAACATCGCCGAGCGCACTCAGGTCCTTCGCGAGTGCTGCCGGATCCTCAGGCCCGGAGGGCTCCTCCAGATCATGGAGATGGCCATACCGGACTCGGGCGTCGTCGGCGGCGGTGTACCGCTGGTACTTCGACCACGTCATGCCGCTCGTGGGCAACTGGCTTTCGCGCACCGACTACGCGTACAGCTACCTCATGCACTCGGTCTACCAGTTTCCGTCGGACGACGCGTTTCAGGCGGAGATGCGCGCGGCCGGGTTCGGCGACACCGAGGTCATCCCCATCACCTTCGGCACGGCCAAGATCTACCGCGCGAGAAAGCCGGGAAATAGAAAGTGAAGGTCAACTGGGTCGAGGCGGTCTGGGTCAACAGCCCGCTGCGCACGATCACCCAGCTCCGCGAGATCGCGTACTTCCGCCGCGCGCGACGCCTGGAGCCGGGGGGCCGCGCGCTGGAGATCGGGTGCGGCCGTGGCGTCGGTGTCGAGCTCATCCGGCGCGCCTTCGCGCCGACGCGTGTGGACGCCATCGACATCGATCCCGCGATGGTGAGGCGGGCGGAGCGACGCAAGCGGCGCGAAGCGATGCGCGAGGCCGCGTTCCGCGTTGCGGATGCGCAGGCGCTCCCGTACGACGATGCCTGCATGGACGCGGTCTTCAACTTCGGGATCATCCACCATCTCGAGGACTGGCGGAAGGGCATCCGCGAGATCGCGAGGGTGCTCAAGCCGGGCGGCGCCTTCTACTTCGAGGAGATCTACCCGGCGCTGTATGCGAACGCCTTCTGGCGTCACTTCCTGCTGCACCCGCGCGACGACCGCTTCTCCGGACCCGAGTTCCGCGCCCAGCTCGAGGCGGCGGGCCTGGCGCTGGTTCCCGGCTACCGCGAGACGCGGAACCGGATCGTGGCCGTCGCGGTCAAGGACGGGCGCGGGGCCGCTCGCGGCTGAACGCTTGCGTCGCCGGGGGGCACGGAAGGCGCGATGAGAAACCCGCCAGCACGTCTCGGCACCTACCTCGCTCTCTCCCGGGCGCCCCACGCGGCGCTCGACCTCGCCGCGCCGGCGCTCGCGGCCCTGATGTGGGCCGACAGCTTCCACCCGCCGGCGGTGACCGCGGTCGGGCTGCTCACGGTGTTCGCTGCCTACGCCGCGATCTACGCGCTCAACGACATCGTCGACCGCGACGTCGACCGGGAGAAAGTCCGCGCCGGCTACCGCGAGGCCGGAGGCTACCTCGACGCCGTCCTCGTGCGCCACCCTCTCGCGCGCGGCCTGCTCACCACGCGCCAGGCCCTCGCGTGGGCGCTCTCCTGGGCCGCGGTGGCGGCGGCCGGTTCGCTCGCATTGAACCCTGTCTGCCTTCTTCTATTCGTTGCCGGGTTCCTGGCCGAGATCGCGTACTGCCGCCTGTGCTGCGTCTCGCCGCTGCGGGCGCCTGCTCAGCGGCGTGGTCAAGACGCTCGGGCCGCTCGCGGCCGTGCTCGCCGTCGACCCGAGCCCGAGCCTGCTGCCCTTTGCGCTGCTGGGGCTGTGGGTGTTCCTCGTGGAGATCGGCGGACAGAACATCCCGTCCGACTGGACGGATATTGAAGAAGATCGAAGGCTCGGCGCCGCGACGATTCCGGCGCGGCTCGGCGAAGCGAGCGCCGCGAGGCTGGCGCTCGCCGCGCTGGCCGCGGCGGTCGCCGTGCAGCTCGCACTGGTCGCGCTTCTCGCGCGCGCGCATCGGCTGGAGTTCGCGGCCGTGTCGCTGGCCTCGGGCGTCGCCCTGCTCCTGCTGCCGGCCGCGCGCCTCGCCGCATGCCGGCGGCGCGACGCGGTGTTCCGCCTCTTCAACCGCGCCAGCGCGTACCCGGCGGCGCTCCTCGCCGCGATGGTCGTCAAGCTGCTGCTGTAGCCGGGCGCCTGGCGCCCGGATCAGCACGCCCGCTCGTACATCCGGTGCACCTTGGACACGCTGCCGCCGAGCGTCTCGATGTCGCGCAGCATCATCTCCGTGCGCTCCGAGACCTGCACGAGCTCCGCGCGGCCGAAGGCGCCGCCCACGGTCCTCGCGAGCTCGGCGTACAACAGCGCGTTGCCGCCGAGCCGCTGGTACTGCGAGAGGATGCCCATGCCGTTGACGATGAGCCCGTCGCTTCGCCGCATTGCCGCGAGCAGGCGCAGCAGCTCGAGGGGACCCAGGCGCCCGCGGTTCTTCTGCAGCGCGTCCGAGAGGTCGCGGAAGGCGAAGAGGTAGCCCACCACCGCTCCGTCGTACGTGAGGATCTTGATCAAGCGGGGGTCCGCGATGACGAGCAGGTCCTTCTTGACCTGCTCCAGCTCCGCTTCGCTCAGCGGGTAGTCTTCGAGGTGGTCGCCGAGCGTCTCGTTGTAGAGCGCGGCGATCCTGTCCGCGACCCGCAGAACGGTCCTCTTGGTCGTGAAGCGCAGCACGGCGAAGCGTCCGCGCTTGAGCACCTTGTCCGCCACGGAGGAGATGCGCTCGGGCAGCCGGAAGGAGGCCGGCGGCAGGTCCATCGAGTACAGGTCCACGTGCTTGCGCGAACCCGAGCCGCTCGAGCAGCGCGCCGTAGTACGGGTAGTTGTACGGCATCATGGTCATCGCGGCGCGGTGCTCGAACCCCCGCACCAGGATCCCGCTGCCCGAGGCGCCGCCGAGGAGCATGGGTCCGCGGAGGAGCGCCAGCCCCTGCTCGCGCGCCCACGCGCACAGCCGCTCGACGAGCGCTTTCGCAGCGTCGGCATCATCTTCGACGTCGAAAAAGTAGAAGTGGGCGCATGACGTCTGGTGCTGGCCGATGTAGGACGGGTTCTTCGTCACGCACGCGCGGCCGAGGGTCCGGCCCCCCTCGCGCACGAGAAAGAAGTCGCCGCTCGCCTGCCCGAAGTACGGGTGCTTCCGCCGCAGCAGCGCCCTCATGTCCAGGTCGAACCATGGGACCCACTGGGCGCAGCCGCGGTACAACCGCTTCGGGAAGTCGATGAACTCCCGTCTCGCCGGCTCCGCGGCCTTCGACCCGCACGACTTCGAGGTTTCTCGCCATGGCAGCGCGCATCATAGCCGCGCGCGCGCGCCCGCAGGCAAATCGCGCGTGTCGCCGGGCGTCGCCGTGTGTCGCCGTGCGTCGCCGGGCGGCCGGTGCCGGCCGATGCCGGCCGGGGCCGGGTGCCCTACCCCTTGAGCCCCTGCGTCGCGATCCCTTCGACAAAATGCTTCTGGGCGAAAAAGAAGAGCACGACGCAGGGAGCCATGGCCACGATCGACATGGCAAGGATCTGGTTCCAGAGCACCTCCGTGCTCGTGTCGAGCGACATCTTCAGTCCCAGCGACACCGGGAACTTGCGCACGCTGTTGATGTAGATCAGCGAGGTGAAGAAGTTGTTCCACGTCCAGACGAACTGGAAGATCCCGACGGAGAACACGGCCGGCTTTGCCAGCGGCAGCAGGATACGCGTGAGGATGCGGAACGAATTGCAGCCGTCGATGACGGCCGATTCATCGAGCTCGCGCGGGATGCCGCGCAGGAACTGGACCATGAGGAAGATGAAGAAGGGATGGCAGGCGAAGAGCGCAGGGATCATGAACGGCAGGTAGCTGTTGAGCCAGCCGAGGTTCCTGAAGAGCAGGAACTGAGGGATGATCAGGACCGCGCCCGGAAGCATGAGCGTGGAGAGCATGACCATGAACAGGAAGTTCCGCGTCGGGAAGTCGAAGCGGGCGAAACCGTAGGCCACGACAACCGAGGAGATGATGGTGAAGACGACGGTCGGCAGCACCAGCTTGAAGCTGTTGGCGAAGAACAGGCCGAAACCGTACTGCCCGGAG
Organism: uncultured Spirochaetota bacterium; assembly: GCA_963734495.1. Taxonomy (GTDB): domain Bacteria; phylum Spirochaetota; class Spirochaetia; order SZUA-6; family CAVTHK01; genus CAVTHK01. Next base: position 268,338 of record CAVTHK010000011.1, on the reverse strand, counting down.
CCCCGCCACCCCTGAATGTACCCTTCCAGGGTTACCTTCCGCGGAAGCATCCGGATCGAGTGGAAGATCTCGGCGGAGGGCTTGAGCGACGCAAAGGCCAGCCACACGAGCGGGTAGAGCATGACCGCCACGAGCAGCAGGATCGCGCCGTTTGCAACGATAGCCTTCTTCATCTTTTGCCGCTGTCCTCGTAGTAGACCCAGGCCGAGGAAGTCCTGAAGATCAGGAAGGTGAAGGTCATGATGATGGTGAAGAGCACCCACGAGAGACCCGATGCGTAACCCATCTTGAAGTACTCGAACGCCTCCCGGTAGAGCTTCATCGCGTAGACGTAGGTGGAGTTCAGCGGGCCTCCGCGCGTGATCACCACGGCTTCGGTAAAGTGCTGGAACGCGTTGATGGTCTGCATGATCAGGTTGAAGAAGATCATGGGCGTCAGCAGCGGGATCGTGATGTGAAGGAACTCCGCGATCCGCCCGGCTCCGTCGACCCGCGCGGACTCGTAGAGCTCGCGAGGGATCTGCTTGAGTCCCGCGAGGAACACGACCATGGAGGATCCGAACTGCCACACCTGCAGGAGGCTGATCGTGAAAATGGCGACCTTGGGGTCGCCGAGCCACTTCACGCCGGGGATCCCGACGACGGCGAGGATGCTGTTGACGATCCCCTCGTTCATGAAGAGCCGCGCGCCACAGCACCGACACCGCGACGCTGCCTCCGAGGATGCTCGGCAGGTAGAGCAGGGTTCGGTACAGGTTGATGGCGCGGAGCTTCATGTTGAGGAGCATCGCCACCATCAGAGCGAAGACGAGCTTGAGCGGTACAGCAAGCGCCACGTAGATGAACGTCACCTTGAGCGACTGGAAGAACAGCGGGTCTTTGGTGAACATGTCCACGTAGTTGCGGAACCCGACAAACCGGGCCCGCGAGAGGATGCTGTACTCGGTCAGGGAGTACACGAGCGAGGCGACAAACGGATAGAGCTGAAACACCGAGAGTCCGACGACCCACGGCGCGATGTACGCGAAGCCGACGTAGCCCCGCCTTCTGATCGATCCCATGGCGTCTCCCGTTCCCGCCGGCCGCGCGCGGCGAGGGAGGGTCGGCCCCTCCCCCACCCACTGCGGTCTGGAATCACCGCGCGCGGCTCTTGAGCTCCTTGAGCTTGTCCGTGTACTGCTTGACCAGGTTGGCCGCGGCCTGGTCGGGGGAGACCTTGCCGTACCCCACGCCTTCCACGAGGTCTTGCACGATCTTGGCGAGCTCCTCGTCGTGATGGAGCGGGATGAGCTCGAGGCCGGGGTTGCGCGTCGCCTTGTCCGTCACCTCCCTCATGACCGGCGAGAGCTTGTTGTTCTTGAGCAGCAGATTGCGGCCGAAATCGGAGGCCGGCACCCCGCGCGTGTCGGCCAGGGTGAGGACGGCGGTCTCGTCGGTGAAGAAGAACTTGATGAAGTCGAGCGTCTTCGGGATCGCCTTGGACCGCGCGTTCACCGAGAGAATCTGCGAAGGACGGATCTCGTACCCGGAGTTCTTCGTTCCCGGCCGCAGCGGAAGCAGCGTCCCGCCGAATTCGAACGGCGACGCCTTGACGTAGGCGGTGATCGTGGACGTCGGCAGAATCGTCATGCCGACCAGGCCCTTCTGCCACATGGCGCTTTCCTGCACGGCCTGGTTGGGCACGACGAGGTCCAGTGGCATGAAGACGCCTGCATCCATGCCCTGCTTCAGGTAGGTGAACATGTTCCGCGCCTGGTCCTCGGTAAATGCGACCGTGTAGTCCTCGTTGACCATGTTGGCGTTCCCGGTGAGCTGCAGCATGTAGACCATGAAGAACTCGGGAAAATCGGCCTGAGAGGTCATGAGGTAGCTCTTGGGGTCCGTCTTGTGGACCTCCGTCCCGATCCTCATCAGGCTGTCCCAGTCGAACTGGATCTTCGGATCGATCCCGAAACGCTTGAAGAAGTCTACGTTGAAGCCGAAGGTCTCTTCGCAGAGCACGCCGGTCGGGACCCCCCAGAGCTTGCCCCGGACCTCGCCTTTCTTGAGGGCCCCCTTGTCGAACATCGAGGTGTCCATGGCCTTGTAGAGATCGACGAACAGGTCGCCCTGTTGCGCGAAGGCGTACAGCCACGGCACGTCGATCTGGATCAGGTCAGGGGCTGTTCCGCCGGAAAGCTGCGTCGTGAGCTTCTGCAGATACCCGTCAAAGCCGCCGTACTCGGCTTCGATCTTGACGTTCGGGTTCTTGGCCATGAATTGGTCGATCGCGGCCAGCGTAGCCTTGTGCCTGACGTCGCTGCCCCACCACATGAAGCGCATGTTCACCGGGCCCGTGCTCGCGCCCTCTTTGGAGCCCTCCGCGAAAGCCATCGACACGAGCACGATCGACATCACGATCGCCGCCGCCCAGGTCAGTCTTCTCACGCGCCCACCTCCTCCGCGAGTCTTGGTGCTTCGATGTTAGTTCATACCGTCCCGGTCTTCAACTCCAGGCTGGTGCGTCGATCGACCGGCCTTGACTGTCAGTCCCAGCCGAGGTAATAGTCGGGCCGCCGTTTCCGTCCAGCCTCGACCTTACGATACGGGAGGGATCATGAGCAAGCCCAGGATCATCCTTGACCCGCATGGGCGGAGGATCGAGTGGATCTTCACAAAGGAGGACTATGCGCGGCTGGAATCCATGGCCGAGATCCTCTGGGCGAAGAACGAGCCTCTCCCCGTCGAGGAGTTCAGGAAGATCGCCCCCGACGTCTCTATCGTAGTGACGACCCGGTGGCGCTTCGGATCGATCACGGAGCTTACCAGCCTCAAGGCGATCTTCGAGGTCGGAGGCACCCCTCCCCCGAAGACGGATCTGGACTACCGGACGTGCTTCGCGCGAGGAATTCGGGTGATGAGCTGCTCGCCGGTGTTCGGGCCGGCCGTGGCCGAGATGGCGCTCAGCCTGGCGCTCTGCTCGGCTCGCGGGATCCTGAGCGGGGACGGCGCTGATGCGCGGCGGTCAGGAGAAGTACTCCCGGGCGGGCAATGCCGATGCCTTCACGCTCTACGGGAAGACGGTCGGCATGATCGGGTTCGGAGGCCTCGGTCAGTCGTTGAAGCCCCTCCTGGAGCCGTTCCGGTGCCAGTTCGTGGTCTACGATCCGTGGCTTCCGCCGTCCTACCTCGCTCGCTTCGGGGTGAAACCGGTGGACCTGGATACGCTCATGAAAGAAAGCAGGCTGATCTTCGTCCTTGCCGCGTCGACGCCGGAGAACAAAGGCCTCATTGACCGGAAGAAACTGGAGCTCATCAGGCCGGACGCCGTGTTCCTGCTCATGAGCCGTGCGCACCTCGTGGACTTCGACGCGCTCGTTGAGATGGCGAACCAGGGCCGTTTCCGGGCGGCGATCGACGTCTACCCCACGGAGCCGCTGCCCGCGCAGCACCCGGCGCGGAGGAGCGCCAACACGATCCTGAGCGCCCACAGGGCGGGCCACGTCCCCGAAGACTTCCTCAGGCTGGGGACGATGCTGGTCAACGACATCGAGGCCGTCCTGAACGGCCTGCCGCCGCGCGAGTTCAAGGCCGCGGAACCGGAAATCATCGGGCGCCTCTGAGCCGCACTGACTGAGAGGCCTGTGCAGGCTGCGGCGCTTACGTCACGTCCACCACGATGCGACGATAGGACGTCAGATTCACTACTGGGTGGTCGTCCGTGACCTCGAGGATGACATGGAACTGCTTGCCCGCTGCATCCTTGGGAACATTCACGACGGCGATCGCCGCGCTTGAATCCGCGATCTCAACCTGTCCGGGATACGTTCCTGCCTCGGGGTACACGCACCATGAGAAACGCAGCCCGTTGCGGTCCGGATCGTAGGAACCGGAAGCATCCAGCGGGACCTTTTCGCCGGCCGTCGCCACGAGCCGCACCACGGTTCGGTTCTCGTCGCCCATAAAGACGGCAACCGGGTGATGGTTGGCGTGAGCGTAGTCACAGACGCACCAGTCCATGCGCCCCTGGAAATCCCTGAGGTAGGCGTCCCGCCATCGCCAAAGGGCGGCAAAGTCCTTCGGGTAATAGGGTGTTCTTCCGCTCACTCCCGAGAACTCGAATACAGGTTTGTCGGAGTCTCCGCAGGTGTACGAGGTGTCCTGAGCCTGGGGATACATCAGGAACGGCTTGTGCTGCTCCTCGAGCTCGTCCACGCGGTACTGGCCTGCCAGAACCTGTTCCTTGTTCCAAGAGAACCGACCGCCCCACCCGCCCCACGAGATCTCATCAGGGACGAACAGCCCCTTGTTCACCATCCCGAGCCAGGTCGTCGTTCCGCCGCCGTCCATGAACGCGTGATGGATCCGTCCCCTCTCGCCGGTGTTCCACGGTGGCACAAGGAAAAGGCGTTGCGGATAGAGCGCGCCGAGGATGCTGTGCCTCGTACGGACATGTGTCTCCACCCAACCGTATTCGTCAAGTGGACTCCAAGGCTGCGGGCCGCTTCCCATGGTCGGCCCAAAAAGGCCGAATACCTGTGTTCGACTCCTGATGTAGAACAGATCGGGGAAAGCGTGACACATCCAGGCGCCTGCATCGTCCTGTCCCGAGTCGTCGTATACGCGCACCTTCGAGACGAATCTCGCGGTTTCTTCTGGTGTTCGGCTGCGTCTCACGTCCCAAAGTGCCTGCGCGAGAGTGTTCGCGCCTGCATTGATCGCAAACCAGACCGGCCTGGGATCATCCTTGTCCACCGCGCGGATGATGAGATCGGACCCGGGGGTGTTCTTGAAGTCCCCGACGGCCTTCATCCCGAAGCCCTTCTGGCCTCCCGCGGTGCGGTCAAGCAGGTACTCCCGGCTCGGCCACCCCGTTGCATGACGGGCCAGCTGCGCTCGAACAAGGCCATAGGCCTCGACCCGGTCGACGATGGACTCTGGGAAGCAATCATTCGGGAGCCAGCGTGAGGAGACCGCGATCAGGCCCTCGATGTCGATCTCACTAGAGTAGATGAGCAGTTTGACCATCGTTTGTGAATCGTCGGGCTCGTTCTCCATGTCGGTGAGAATGACGAGCCGGTGGCGATCTTCCGGTTTGCCTTTTGACGCGAACTCCATAGACGACCCCCTTTCCTGACAACGCCTCAAGAACGTGTGGCGCTCCTTCGTCTCAGTGTGGAGCGCCTGGCCCGCTGTCTCAGCGAAGCCTCTTTCGCCATCCGGATCGCTTCAACGACCCTCTGGCCCCTCAACATCCAGTGATTGTGCAAGGGACGATTGCCCTCGTTGCCGATCTCAACCATTATGTTCTTGTGCCGTGACTCGACGAGGCACTGGAGGCGTCCACAGCCTCGAGCACTCGCCCGAGACGGCGTTAGTATGCCGGCTTCAGATCGCCTTTCGCGGTGAACACCGAGTTGATCCACCGGTGGGACGCCGCCCTGCCGACCGGCTGATTATCCATCAGGTTCACGTTGACCATCATGAGACAGTGCTTCCAGTAGGTCGGGAGCTGCGCGATGGACTCATCCGCGTTGCAGTCTGGATCCCATTTCCCGTTCGGGTAGTCCCAGGACACACTGCCGAAATACGAGCTGTCGTCGCTGCCGAACTCCGGATAGCGCGCATCGTCGAAGATCCAGTTCGCGCTTTTCGGCATCAGGAGTTTGCCCTTCACTCAGGGTGAAGCCTCTGGGAGACCGGCCTCCGGAGCGTAGGTTGTCTTTCGTTGACCTGAAACGAGCCGTCCCCGATATCCAGCACGGTCTGCCGTCTGATCATCTGAGATGTCCTCCACCGGAGTAACCGTAGACGAATCTTTGCTTCATGCGGTCGCGGACGGCCCGGCTGACCCACACCAGAGCCGGGACGTTGCGCTCGTCAACCCCGTACGTCAAGCACTATCCGTCTGTACGACTTGAGGCTCACAATGACATTCGCGTCTGCCACCTCGAGCACGAGGTGAATCTGCTCGCGTGCCGCGTCTTTCGGCACCCGGAAACTTGCCCGCGCCTTCGTCGCATCCTGAACCGGCATCGTGCCGGCGTAGCTGCCTGCTTCAGGATATGGATACCAGCGATAAGTCAGTGAATCGCCGTCCGGATCGCTCGAACCGGAAGCATCCAGGACCACTTCCTGCCCAACATCGACCTGCATCCGCAAGACGGTTCGTGTCTTGTCGCCGTTCACTACCGCGACGGGGTGATGGTTTGCTTGGCTGTGGTCAGCGACACACCAGTCCATCCGCGCCTGGAAATCGTTGGTGTAGTCCTGGCGCCAACGGAACAGGGGCGCAAACACGTTGTTCTCCCATGTCGTTTGTCCGTCGCTCCAGGTGTCTGCCGCCTGCTTGTACATCCAGTATGGCCTGTATGCCGCCTCGATCGGTCGCACCGCTTCGATCGAAGCCGCGACGTTCTCGTGTTTGACGGCGGTGAACCGCCCTCCCCAGCCGCCCCAACTCGGCTGGGTCGGGTCATAGAGGCCTTTGTTCACGTGCCCCAGCCAGGTCGTTGTGCCCCCTCCGTCCAGGGGGAAATACTTTACGTGCATGTTGTAGTCTTTCATGAGGCGCTGAGGATACATGGCGCCCAGAATCCCGTGCCCACGCCGAATATTCTCGTTGGCCCAGGCCTCCTGAGACGGATGGCAGACCTGCGGCCCTCCCGCGAAACCGTCGCCGCCCCCATACAGTCCGAACACCTGAGTCTGGCTGCGGATGTAGAAGATCTCCGGAAACTCGTGGCACATCCACGCTCCTGCGTCGTCCTGTCCTGCGTCATCGTAGACTCGCAGTCTGGCTACGAACTGCTCGACTTCGCGCGCAGACCTTGACTTCCGCACATCCCAGAGAGCCTGTGCCAGCGTGTTGGCTCCGGCATTAATGCATACATAAACGGGTCGCGAGTCCTGCCGATCGACCGCAGAAACGATCAAGTTGGATCCGTCGGTGCTCTTTCCATCGCCGACCGCCTCCATGCCGTAGCCCGAGGAGCAGACGACGCCCGAGCCTATCTTCGACATGAGGTATTCCACTGTTGGCCAGCCTTGCGCGTGCTTGGCCAAGTTCGACCTGACCTCGCCATATGCCAAGACTCTATCGACTATCGACTCCGGGAACACCCTGTTCTGCAGCCATCGCGACGTGACTGCGATCAGGCCCTCGATGTCGATTTCGTTCGAGTACATCATGAGCTTGACCATCGTCTGCGAATCGTCGGGCTCATTCTCCATGTCCGTCAGAACAATTACGCGACTCCTTGTTTCTTGTGCCATCGCTTACACCGCCTCCAAGTCATTCGGCAATGGATTGTATTCTGTCGCCGATCTCTCGGCGCGTCGTTTCCGCTGCCCCTGCCGCGTCACTTGACGGCGCCCTGCGTGAGTCCCCTCACGATGAAGCGCTGCATCAGCGTAGCCACGACGATTACGGGGACGATGATGACTGAGGCCATCGCGCATAGCTCCGGCCAATGCACCCGATGATCCTGGAACAGCTTGGACATGGCAGGCGGCAGAGTCAGAGCGTTTCCCCGCGTCAAGACGGTTGAGTACAGGAACTCGTTCCACGAGTACGACCAGTTGAGAATGCCCACCGCCGCAAACGCCGGCGCAACAAGCGGAATAAAGATAAACAAGAAGGTCTTCACCATGGAGCAGCCGTCAATTGTCGCTGCGTCCTCCAGATCGCGCGGGAGGTCCCTGAAGAACCCGATCATCACCCAGACCGCAAAAGGGAGCGTAAAGGACACGTAGACAACAACAAGCCCCGTGCGGGTGTCCAGGAGGCGATACGCATTGAGAAGCATGAACATCGGAAACAGCAGCACTTCTTGTACACGTAGAGGCTGACGACCTCGGTCCGCGTTCCGGGACCGCCGGCAGTCAGGGCCCATATCATGTCGAACGTCCTGATGGAGTCCATCGTCCTGATCATGATGACTATCATGAAGATGGGCGCCATGAGAGGGACCGTCAGGTAGCGGAAGAGGTGCCACTTTACGCTCCGTCGATCCTCGCGGCCTCGTAGAGATCGACGGGAAGTGACTGGAGGCCAGCCAGTGTCATCAGAACCGCGAAGGGCATGCTACCCCACACTCCAGCCGCAATAACGCTTTCCATGGCCAACTGCGGCTGCCCGAGCCACATCATCTTCGGCATGCCCAATTGCTGTACCAGGTAGTTGAAGACTCCGTACTGGTAGTCGTACATGAGCCGCCACATTGCGCCGGAGGCGACCGGCGCGAGAAACATCGGCAGGAGTATCAGCACACGCGCGGTCTTCTGCCACACAAAGGCCTTGTTCAGCGCGCTTGCGACGAACCCTGCAAGCACCTGGCCAATCCCAACGACCCACAGCGTGTACTCGAAAGTTCGTAGAAAGGCACTGTAGTTCTCGACATCCGCGAGCAACGCCGAGAAGTTGCTCAGCCCAACATACTTCATGCCGAGGTGAGGCGTCTGGAGACTGTAACGGCTCATTGACAATACGAACGAGTTCGCCAAGGGGTAGAGAACCACCATCACGAGCAACAGGAACGCGGGCAGGACCATGAGGTAGCTTGCCCACGTACTGCCTCTGTTTGCGCGTCAGCATGGCACGCCTCGATTCACCCGCAAATGGACCGGTGTGCGGATCGCTTACCGGCTCTCCGCACACCACGGGATCGCGTCGTCAGTACTTACCGAGCGCCTGCAGGAGCTGGTCCACCTTTTGTGAAGCTGTCGCCACGGCGGCCTCGGCGGTCATTTCGCCGTTGGCTGCGAGCCTCAGATACTTGCTGACGATGTCGCCGACCTGCGCGCTCTCGGGCAACATGGGCGATGGATAGGCATCGGCCCCGATGTCGTAGAGCGCCTTGAAGACCGGGAACTCCTTCTGCATCTCCAGATCCGCGATAACAGACATACGGGTCGGATTGCAGTCGCCACCCACCTTGATGATTCGCTTCTGGATCGCGGTCGAGGACGCCCATTTCACGTACTCGTAGGCAAGCTGCGGCGTGTCGCTGTCTGCCATCACGAAGAGACCCCAGGCCGCCGTAATGTTGTGATTGCGCTTGTCGCCGGGAGGTGCAGCCGCGGTCAGGTCGCCTTTGACCTTTGGGAACTCTGGTTTGAATTGGTCCGCCCACCGCGCAGGGACGTTGATGTTCATGGCACCGCGGGCGTTCAGGAGCGCGGTCGTCTGCTCCGGGTGATCGACGTTCAGAGCCTCCGGCAACGTTACCTTGTGCTTCCGATACAGGTCCACATAGAACTGCATCGCGCGCACGCCCTCGGGGGAGTTGAACGTGGGATGCCACTTGGTGTCGAACATCTGGCCGCCGAAGCTCTCGATGTAGTAAGGGGCAACCCAGACATAGGAGTACTGCGCCATGTAGCCGACGATAAAGCCGGCGATGTCCTTTGCAGGATCGTTCAGCTTGAGCGCGGCCTGCAGCGTTTCGTCGAAGGTCTTGAGACGCTTCGATGGGTCCAGCCCCGCGTTCTTGAACATGCGGGTGTTGTAGTACATCAGGCGGGTGTCGTTCCGTACGGGCAGGCCCAGCCACTGGCCGTCCCTGACCATCGAGACTTTGGTGGGCGCCAGAATGTCGTCGATCTGGATGCTTTTCGGGTCGTCCTTTTCGATCATCGGATTGAGGCTCAGCGCGGCTTTCATCGACCACATGCGGTCGGTCTCCGCCGTGTTGACGACGTCAAACGCCTTGGTCTTCGCGGCCCACTCCAGGGCAATCTTCTGGTTGATCAGGGGTCCGCTGATCTCACTGAACTTGACCTGGACTCCCGGAAAGAGCTTCTCGAACTCGCCGTGCAGCTTGCTCGTCTCTCGACCCGCCGGACAGACGTGCCACAGCACATCGAGCACCTGAGCACCCTTGCCACTCGCCTTCTGCTCGGCCTTGCCCTCGGCCCAGATGCCGGACCCTATCAAGGCGAGCGCCGCGACGATCACACACAGCCTTGCGATCCTTCCCATACGAAGCCTCCTTGATGAAATCGAGAGCACCCCATTATCGAGCGGATTCTATAGCATGTTAGTCGGCATGTCAAGTGTCACGCTATCGCTGCAGAAGTTCGCCGTCTGCAAGGGCGTGGCAAAGGGAGACTGGTTGGCATGGGATTTGAGGAGGCCCATTTCGGGGGTCCGTAGATACCACCTGTCCCGAGACCCGCCGAGAAGGCCGCTTCTGAGGCGTCAACACCTTAAGGACCCTGTCCGCCGAATCGAGGGAATTCCAGTGTGGACACCAAGGACGCCTTCAACCTCCTCTGTCACTTCGGAGGCGACAACGAAGCCCACGGCTTCGACAGCCTCAGGCTCTGCCTCTGGCGAGCTCGGCAGACTCCAGGCTCGTTCGCCGGGTGCCAGTCCAGTTCGTGGAACTCACCGAGATCTACTTCAAACGCCGCGGCCGTCCCACCATCACCTGCTGGATCGTCACCACTGACCTCTCGCTGTCGATAGAGGAACTACGCGAGGCCGCACACCTGCGATGGCAAATCGAGAACAGTCTCTTCAAGCGCCTGCCGCATCTGTCCGGCACCAAACGGTTCTATTTCAAGGACCCAGGCCCTTCTTCAACTTGCTTCACATCTTCGCCGCCGCCCCCGGCGCAGCATCTGTTGTGCTTGACGATCCTTTTTGTCCGTTCAATCAGATGGCTCTTGCCGTTGCAGCCAGTATCTCCGCCACCGCAGCGACCCCGAGTTGCGGGCTGGCCAGCACGCGGCGGCCCGTCTGCTTCCCGATCGCCTCCTGCATCCTCGCCATCGAGCCCTGGGCAAGGACGATCGTGTCCGCTTCCGAGGCCATCTTGACTGCCTGGGCCATCAGAAGCCGGTCGTGCTCTTCGGGCTTGCCCGCGACGAGGGCCTGATACGCGCCTTGCGCGAGCCCCTCGAGAACACGTACTTTCCCCTTCGATTCGTCCGCTATGGACTTGACCAGCCTGACCGTGGGATCCAGCGTCGTCGCGAGCGTAGCGAGCACGCCGATGGTGCCTCCCGCCTCGACCGCCTGTCTCGCCATCGCCTCGTCGATCCGCACGATCGGCGTGTCGATGAGCCTGCGGGCGATCGGGATGAGGTCTCCGACCGAGGAGCACGTGCTCAGGATCACGTCAGCGCCTATGTCGCGTGCGGTGTAGAAATAGCCGATGAGGCGTCGCGAGACGTTCGTCGTCACCCGGCCCGCCGCGATCACGTCCGCGATGATGCTGTCGTCTATGATGTTGACCAGCCTGACGCCCGGAAGCGCTTTGGCGAACAGGGCGCGGACGCTCTCCATCAGACCCTGACCGGTGTAGACTGCTACGACTGTTGCCACTTGGGCTCCTTTCTCTCCACGGCCGCCTACAGCGCCGCGCTCTCTGCTTCCCGGATCGAGCGCCTCGTGTAGGGGCACTCCGGACCCGTGCTTTGCCTGCGATAGAACGGGCAGTGCCTGCCGCCCGGCTTTATGGACACCACGTTGTCCCCGCGCCACTCCGTGTCGAAGTCCTGGTCCCATGCCCGATCTGTCGTTCGAGCCGTGACGACGGGAAAGCGGACCACGATATCCTCACCCTCCGCGCAGGCGCCCACCTTGAGAAAGGGGCCGGCCAGAACCGGCATCCCGCTGTCTGCGGAGGCACGTGCGTTCCTCTCGACCGCGACAGCGTCCGGCGGCGCCCAGCGCGGCAGGCGGACCTGCAGATCGCCGATGCGCTTCTTGACTCGCACGACGACCACTCCCTCGTGCGGGAGAAGGCTGTAGACGTCCAGCTCGGGGGTCGAGCGGTTAAGCAGGAGATTGACGCGCACCCGCGAGCCTTCCCGAGAGACTGCGGCGGTCCACGCGAGGTACAGCGCCCTCGTCCCGTGGGCGGAGCAGCAGGTCATGATGTCGAACCGGTGCCCCGTTTCGCAGACAAAGTCGTTCGGCGCTGCCCAGCCGGCGAACCCGCCGCGCGACCTGCTCGCGACCCGCCGGACGGTCTGCTCCGGGGTATCCGCGGCCTTGCCGTCCGACTCGGCGACCCAGTCCGTGTCGACGAGCTGCGCCTCGACCAGGTGGTTGCGCACGAAGCGCTCGACGCACTGCCAGTATTCCGGGTAGCCGCCGGATGCGAGGATGATACCGGTCTCGATCATGTCGCACAACGTGCAGGTCTCGTGATGGTACGCCTTGTTCTTCCTCAGGGACCCGGGAGTCCAGCCGAAGGCGGTGGACTTCGACAGAGCCCAGTCATAGATGCGTTTGACCCGGTTCAAGTAGAAGGCGTCGCCCGTGAGCTGGGCGAACTTCGCGATGCCCGCGAGGCTCACCATCCTGCTGTGGAAGTGCCCGTTGCGGAATTCCATCCCGTCGTTGAAGCTTCCGTCGCGGTTGTACGCCCCGCTGTAGTGGACCGTGTGCCGGACGTAGTTCTCGGCAAGCTCGAGCGCTTCGCTGTTGCCGCTCGCGCGGTGAAACCTCACCAGCGGGTTGATGATCCGCGCGTTTGTGTGAGCGGGGTCGACGGCGGTGTGCATGTAGAGCGTGTCGGGCGAAGGCCAGCCGTGCTCCGTGTATTCGACGCACGGGAAGTACCAGAAATCGCTCTCCTTGAGCGAGATCCGCTTGAGGGCCCCGCAGAGCCGGTCCGCCGCCGCCCGGGCCGTCTCATCGCCTTCGGCCGAGTACCAGCTCGTGAGGCCGAGGAGCGTGGCGCGCTGGTCGTGCATGTTGGCGTTGGGCTCGCTGAAAGCCGAGCGCCTTCGGTAGCTGAGACCGTCTTCGTGCAGGAAGCCGAGCAGGTTGCGGCGGAGCGCCGTTTCGACGTCGCTTGGCTCGTCGTTCCCCACCATCGCCCTCGCAAGAACGAGCGAATCCACGAGCCTTCCGGTGCTCGATCCGTAGTCCCAGCAGGAGTGGCTCATCGTCGCCGGCTTCGAAACAAGGTCGACGAACATGTACGGGATAGAGCCGTGGTCCTGGTCCACGCAGCCTTCGAGCGCGTTGACGGCCAGCGCCGCTCGGTCCTCAAGCACGAGGGTGTCCGGCACTTCGCCGCCGCGGACCCTCGCGAGCGCCTTCGCGCCCGATCCGATCGCGCTCACCAGCGGATCTCCCGCTCGTTTCTCCGCAGGTCGTCCTTCTTCATAGGGGCCTTGTCCAGCACCTTCCGTGAAGCGTACAGCGGGTAATGGGTGCCGCCCGGGCTGATCCCCACCACGTCGTCGCCGCGCCACTCCGTCTCGTATACGAAATCCACGGCCTTCTCCCGCGTCTTCTGCTTCCGCACGGGAAATGCCACGGTCACCGTGTCACCCCGCTTGAGGGGCCCGACCGTGACGTGCGCCTCCTTGTAGCCCCAGCCGTGCGCGCACGGCTGGGCCGCGCTTCCCTCCCGGGCAAGCGTAGTCTCCACCAGGTCGTAGCCCGCCCAGTCCGGCACGCGCACGAGCAGCTCCGGCAGATCCTGCTTGAGCACGACTTCTACCTTCCCTTCGTGGGGCAGATAGCTGTGCACGTCCGCCCATTTCGTGGAACGGTTTATGAGAAGGTTTACGCTCACTCGCCCCGCCTGCTCCGTGACTGCGTTGCTCCAGGCGAGAAACAGTCCCCTCGTTCCGCTCCCGAGACAGCAGGTCTGGACGTCCCAGCGGTACCCGCCTCGGTGGCCCTGCTCGCACACGAAGTCGTTGGGAGCTCCGTATCCCGCGAACGCGCCCAGCATGCGCTCGCCGACCTTGTAGAAGGTGCGCTCGCCGCGCTCGTCTTTGCTCCGGTCGCTCGACTCTTCGACCCAGTCGACGCGCACGAGCTGCGCCTCGACGAGGTGATTGCGGACGAAGCGCTCGACCTGGTTCCAGTACTCCGGCCAGCCCGACTGCGCCAGCAGGATTCCTGTCTCGATGACGTCGGTCAGGGTGCACGTCTCGTGCAGGTACGCCTTGTTCGGCTTGAGCCCCCCGGGCGTCCAGCCGAACTGCGTACACTGGCGGAGCACCCAGTCGTAGATCCGCCGGGCCCAGTCCAGGTAGAAGGCGTTGCCCGCGTACTTCGCGTACCTGGTGACCGCGGCGAGAGTCACGTTGCGGCTGTGGAAGTGCCCGTTGCGGAACTCCATCGAGCTGTTGAAGCTCCCGTCCGCGTTGTAGGCCCCGCAGTGCATCACCACCTGCGCCGCGTAGTTCTCCGCGAGCTCGAGCGCGTCGCGGTTCCCGCTCACCTCGTAGTACTTGATGAGGGGATTGATCATCCGGCCGTTCGTGTGCGCCGGGTCCGCGGCAGTGTGCATGAAAAGCGCGTCGCGCGAAGGCCAGCCCTTTTCCGTGTATTCCACCGAGGGCAGGTACCAGAAGCCCCGGTCCTTTGACGAGATCCGCTTCATCGCCTCGCACAGCCGGTCGGCCGCATCCCGGGCGCGTCTTTCGCCGGTGAGCATGTGCCATACGGTGAGCGCCCCCAGCACGTGGGTCTGGTCGTGCATGTTGGCGATCTCGTCATTCACCGCCGAGGCGCGGCGGTAGCTCAGCCCGTCGGGCTTGAAGAGCCGCAGGAGCAGGTCGCGGTATTTCTCCTCGACCTCGCTTCCATGGGTCGTCCCCGACATGTGCCGCGCGAGCGCTATCCCGTCGACCAGGCGGCCGACGCTGTGCCCGTAGTCCCACGGCGAATGCTGCAGCATCGCCGGGCGGGCGGTCAGGTCCGCGTGCATGTAGGGGACGTAGTCGTAGCCCTCGTCGGCCACTCCGCACATGCTGACCACGGCGAGCGCCGCCCGCTGTTCGAGATTGAGAGTGTCAGGAATCATTTCCGCCTCACCTCAGTTGCGCGATCTGTGCTGTGGATCCCGGTCGAAAGGTCCTCCGCGAGGTCATTCCTTGAGGCCGCCCGCGGATATCCCCTCGACGAAGTAACGGCTGAACGCGAGGTAGACGATCACGATGGGGATCGTCGCGATCATCACCCCCGCAGCCAGCAGGGAGTAATCGGTCTCGTAACGCGACTTGAAGAACATCAGTCCGATGTTGAGCACGCGCTTGGACTCGTCGTGCGTGATCAGCAGTGGAAGCAGGAACGCGTTCCAGCTCGACTGGAACTCGAAGATGATCAGCGCGAGCACCGCCGGCTTCGCCAGCGGCAGAACGACGCGGGAGAACGTCACGAACTCGTTGCACCCGTCGACGCGGGCGGAGTCCGCGTAACTCTTGTCCACGCCCAGAAAAAAGGCCCTCATGAGCATGATGCCGAACGGGAGACCGGTGCCGATCTGGGCGACGACGACGCCCCGGAGGTTTTCGACGAGCCCGAGCGCCCGGAGCACGAACCACAGGGGGATCACTATGGAGTACAAGGGGATGGCGAGCCCCGCCACCACGAACGTGGTGATGGCCGATCTTCCCGGAAAGGACATCTTTCCCAGCGCGTACCCGCATGCGGACGAAAGGCACACCCCGCCGGCCACCGCGGGAAGGGTGACCAGCACGGTGTTCAGGAAGTAGGAGTTGAACCGGCCCTGAAACCAGGCCTTCGGGAAGTTGTCCCAGTGCCACTCTTTGGGGAGCCCGAACGGGTCCTTGAACATCTCGATGCTTTCCTTGAACGACGTGAGTCCCATCCAGAGCATGGGCGACACGATCGCCAGGGAGACACCGATCAGGATGAGGTAGACGAGGCCCAGCGACGCCAGCTTCTTCAGGCGCCCGCGTCTCATGAACAGCGCTGTCATGGCTTAGGCCTCTTTGCGCCGCATGCGGCTGAGCGCGTAGGCGGCGACCACGACGACCATCAGCGCCGTGGCGATCGCGGCCCCGTAGCCCATCTGGCTCTCGCCGAACGCCTTCTGGTACATCACGGTCGCCACCACTTCGGTCGCGTAACCGGGGCCACCGCCGGTCATGATGTAGGGCAGGTTAAAGACCTTCATCGCCGTGATGACCATGAAGAGGACCATGAACTCCAGCTCGTGCCTGATCGAGGGAAGCGTGATGTAGATCGTGATCTGGGGCGCGTTAGCCCCGTCGATGCGCGCTGCCTCCTTGAGGTTGGGGTCCACCGTCTGCAGCGCAGCCAGTATGATCACGACGCAGAAGCCGAAGAATATCCAGGCAAAGACGCCTATCAGGGCCAGCAGCGCCGTCTCCGGCCGGCCGAGCCACGGCTGCGCGAGGAACCCCAGCCCGATGAACCTCAGGAACGAGTTGACCAGCCCGATGCTCGTCGCAAACATCCACTGCCAGACGATGGCCGTGACGACCGGGGGAAAGATCATCGGAAGGTAGAACACGACCCTGAAGAAGTAGCGGCCCGCGATGTTGCTTGTCATCAGGACCGAAGCGATGAGCCCGAAGAACAGCGGAAAGCACACGGCCCCCACGACCCAGACCAGGTTGTGGACAAACGCCTGTCGCACGAGCTCGTCGTTCGCCAGCCGCACGTAGTTGCCGAGCCCGACCCATTCGCGGCTCTTCGTGAACCCGGTCCACTTGTAGAAGCTGAGGATCGTGGTGGAGATCGTCGGGTACACGACGACCACGCAGTACACGATCAGGGCGGGCAGCGCGAACGCATAGCCGGCCCGCAGCAGCCTGTCCTCGAAGGTCCTGGGGGCCAGCACTCTCCGCACGAAACCACGGGTCCGTAGCGCGCGCATCACCGGTCACCTCGTCTGCCAGATCGAGTGGGTCAGAGGCTGCGCGCCTCTGACCCACCGCGACGACTTCGTCGAGCTACCTCGGGTCAGGAACCCTGCCCTCTTTGATGGCGGTCTCCCACACCTTCTGCTTGGTCTCGACCACCTGCTTCGGAGTGGCCTTGCCCAGGTACATCTCCTGCATCTTCGCCCAGGTGGCCTTGTTCACATCCTCCGGCATGATGTTGAACATGCTGTAGGCGACGGCGGGAAGCGTCGTAGCCGCGAGGACCTTTTGCTGGTACTCGCTGAGCTTGACAGTGCTGGTGTTGACCCGCGTCGGCGGCACCCACTGGGTGTTCTCGAGCCAGGTCTTCTCTCCCCACTCGCTGATGACGAGGTCGAGGAACTTGAGCGCCATGTCGGTGTTCTTGGCCTTTGCCGAGATCTGCCACCCGGACCCGCAGTTGATCGACGGCCTTCCCTTGACGCCCTTGAGAGGGGGCGGGACGAAGAAGTCGAACTGAAGGGTCTTGTCCTGGATCAGAGTGTTCAGCACCCAGGTGCCGTTGAGGTACATCGGCGACTTCTTCGTGACGAAGAGGCTGAGCGCCTCGGGGTACTGGACCGCGTTGAAGTCCTTGCCCCAGAGCTGCCGGTCGTTGAGGTCCTTGAGCAGCCCGAAGCCGCGCTCGAACTCGGGCCTGTCCCAGCTGCCCTTGTTGAAGCAGGTCTGGTCCAGGAGCTCCTGCGAAACGCCGACTCCATGCGTCATCGCTTCCCAGTGCGCGTTGAACACGGTAAAGGCCCCCGGCGCGGCAATCGCTGTCGCGGCGCCGTCCTTCTTCAGCTTGTCCGCGAGGACGATCAGGTCCTCCCACTGAGTCGGGACCGCGAAGCCCTTCTGCTGGAAGATTTCCTTGTGATAGTAGAAGACGTCGACGAGCTCGGCCTCGTTCGGGACCGACCAGTAGCGGCCCTTGTACTTGGTGTACGGCTTCGACCAGGGGACCACGCGCTGCTCCCACTTGTTCTTCGCATACGCGTCCGTCATGTCATAGAGAAGGCCGGCATCGATCACGGACCACAGGTATGCGCCGATCGAGCTGCCGAAGATGTCCGGGCCCAGCCCGCTCGGAACCGCGGTGCTCATGCTCTGCTTCATGTTCTGCATGTCCATGAGCTGGTACTTGATCTTGAGGCCGGGGTTCTTCTTCTCGAACTCGGCGATGACCATCTCCAGGGCCTTGAGCGTCAGCGGCGTGTCGGCCTGGTGCCAGACCACGAGCTCCTTGGGCGTCTCCTTGGCCGGCTGCCCGCTGCCGAACGCCGGTCCGAGCGCCGCAAGCAGCGCAACCGCGAGAAGCAGTGCTTTCCTCATTGCCACCTCCCTTGCACTCACGCGCATGTCTTTTCTGCCTCACCCGTACGGGCGGGCTCCGCGTTCCATCGATCGATGCGGCGCCGGCCCCACGCTCCTGCGCCGCGCTCCTACCTCGCCCTGCGGGCCGCCGCGTTCGCGGCGCTGGCTACGTCCGCGGATATGCGGACGAACTCCTCCCTGATCCGCTCCCAGTGGGCGTGCATGGCGTCGCGCGCGCCGCCGGCGTCGCGCCGCTTGACCGCTTCCCAGATGCGCCTGTGATCGCGGTTGGACTCGACCTTGTCCACCCACGAAGGGACCCGCAGAAGCCTGGACCTCAGGATCTGGCTCTGGATGCTCGCGCGGTTGTGGACCAGGTAGCCGTTGTCACAGAACGAGTTCAGGACGGTGTGGAACTCCTCGTCGAGCCGCACCCATGTTTCGATGTCGCGGCGCTCGAGCGATTTTTCCATGTTCGTCATCAGCTTTTCGAGGTGATTCACGGCGTCGCGCGTGATCCGGGGCGTGGCGAGGTAGACGATCATCCCCTCGAGGGCCTCGGCGATCTCGTAGTTGTGCCTGATCTGCTCGGAGGTGAAAACGCGGACAAAGGCCCCCTTGCGAGGGACGACCGTGACGAGGTCCTCGTGCGCCAGGCGCACGATCGCCTCGCGGACCGGCGTGCGGCTCATGCCCAGCTGGTTCGCGTAGAGCTCGGCGGTGATCGGAGTGCCGGGCAGGACCTCCTGGGTGATGATGGCCATCCTGATCTCCTCGTACGCCCGCTTCGCCTGCGAGCCGTACCGGGAGCGATCGAGGGGTTCCTTGTTCGAGTCATCCAGGGGCGGGTCCCGGCGCGCGACCCCCGCCTCCGGGAGCCGCCGCCGCGGCCGCATTGCGCGCGACATCCGGCCTCGCTTGACGCGCACTCTATAGCATGTTAGGCTGGATGTCAACAGGCTTTTTCACGCGCTGCGCTGCAAAGAGGAGGAATCAAGAGTGAAAAAGGGCAAGGGCATCACGAACAACCTGCAGACTCCGCACATGAAGCTCAAGAGCGTCGACGTCGACTCGGTCCGCTGGACGTCGGGGCTGTGGGCCGAGCGGTTCGACGCCTGCGCCAGTGCCACCATCAAGCACCTCTGGCAGGAGATGCAGAACCCGCACTACGGGAACTTCCTCAGGGCCGTCGGGGAGAAAGAAGGACATCAGCACGAGGGATATGGATTCTCCGATGGTGACCTCTACAAGTGGCTGGAAGCCGCCATTGCAGTGTACAACATCAGCCGCGATTCGGAGCTCGAAAGACTGATCGACACCGTCATCTCGGTGATCGGCAAGGTCCAGCAGGGGGACGGCTACATATACACGCGGCTCGCGCTCGACAAGGTGCGGGGCCGCGCGGAGGCCAGGCCGTTCGAACGGGCGATCGAGTTCGAGACGTACAACTGCGGGCATCTGATGACTGCGGCCTGCCTGCACTACAGGATCACCGGAAAGCGGACATTGCTGGACATCGCGATCAAGCTGAGTGACTTCCTGTGCAAGGCGTTCGCCAAACCGACGCCGGACCTGGCGCGTTTCGATATCTGCCCTTCACACTACATGGGCATCATCGAGATGTACCGAACGACGGGCGATTCCCGCTACCTGGAGCTCGGAAAGAAGTTCATCGATATGCGCGACCTGGTCGAGAACGGCACGGATATGAACCAGGAACGCTTGCCGTTCCGCCAGCAGACCAAGGCGGTCGGACACGGCGTCAGGGCGAACTACCTCTACGCGGGCGCGGCTGACGTCTACGCGGAGAGCGGGGACGAGAGCCTGCTCTCGGCGCTGCACGCGATCTGGGACGACCTGGTCTCGCACAAGCTCTACGTGACGGGCGCCACCGGAGCGCTGAACACGGGAACGTCGCCCAGCACTCATGGCACATTCCTGCACCACGAGCTGATGGCCAAGGGCGATCAGCCTCACCCCGAGAGGGAGGACAAACAGGCCCCGAGACCCAACGCCGTTCACTTCGTGCAGCAGTCGTACGGCAGGGAGTACGAGCTGCCCAACCTGACCGGTTACAACGAAAGCTGCGCGACCATCGGAAGCGCTCTTTGGAACTGGCGGATGCTCCAGATCTCCGGCGACGCCAAGTACGCGGACCTGCTGGAGAGCACTCTGATCAACGGAATCCTGTCCACGATCAGCCTGGACGGCACGCGGTACTTCTACTCGAATGCGCTCAAGAGATCCAAGGGCGTGCCTTTCCCGATGCGGTGGTCGACAGAGAGGCAGGGCCACATCGCCTGCTACTGCTGCCCCCCCAACATCGCGCGCACGATCGCGGAGACCAACTGCTACGCCTACTGCGTGACGGACGACGCGGTCTGGGCCGTCCTGTACGGCGCCAACACCTGGAAGGGTTCGCTCGTGAACGGCACCGAGGTTACCCTCGAGCAGAAGACCGAATACCCGTGGAGCGGCGAAATCGCGATCACCGTGAACGTTGCCAAGGCGACCGAGTTCGCGCTCATGCTGCGCATCCCGCAGTGGGCCGATGCCGCGTCGCTCGTCGTCAAGTCCCGCGCGGGCAAGCAGCTCCACAAGGCGGGCCCCGAGGCCGGGCGGTTCTTCGAGCTGCGGAGGCAATGGGCGCCAGGAGACGTCGTCGAGCTTTCCCTGCCCATGAGGACGCGCCTGGTCGAAGGCCATCACCTCCTCGAGGAGACCCGCGGCCAGGTCGCCGTGCTCCGCGGCCCCGTGGTCTACTGCATCGAGTCTGCGGACATGCGCGCCGACGGCGGCGACATCTTCGACCTGGCGATTCCGCGGGACATCGAGCTCCAGCCCGCAAAGCATGCGATCGCGGGAGCGCCTGTGATCGCGCTCGAAGGGGAGGCCCTCAAGTACGAGCACAGGGACTGGGGGACCGACCTCTACCGCGAGGTGAGCGGCGCGCCGCCGCGGCGGGCCAAAGTCAGGATGATCCCGTACTTCTGCTGGGACAACCGCAGCGGGTCAACCGAGATGGCGATCTGGCTGCCGCTGGATTGACTCCACAAGGTTGACCGGACACAATCACGCCGGGCCTCGGACCAAGGAGAAGGCGGGCAGACGCCAATGAACCAGATATCCAACAGGGAGCTTGCCCGAACGGGCAACCTGCTGCGCAGGGACGTGCTCACGATGGTGCACCTCGCGGGCGACGGGCATCCGGGACCGGCTCTGTCGGCCGCCGACATCGTGGCGGTGCTGTACTTCAAGGTGCTGCGGATCGATCCCGCCAACCCGGGCTGGCCGCTGCGGGATCGCTTCATCCTGTCAAAGGGGCACTCCTGCCCCGTCGTGTACGCGGCGCTCGCACGGAGGGGCTACTTCTCCCCTGACCTCCTGCCGACGCTGCGCAGCCTGGGGTCGATCCTGCAGGGACACCCGGTCATGGGCAAGACGCCCGGCATCGACATGACGACCGGCTCGCTGGGGCACGGGCTCGCGGTCGGCACCGGGATGGCGCTGGCAGGCCGGATGCAGAAGCAGGACTACCACGTGTTCGTCGTGACGGGCGACGGCGAGCTCAACGAAGGAATCGTGTGGGAGGCGGCCCAGTCCGCGGCCAACCAGAAGCTCGGCCGGCTGATCGCGTTCGTCGACTACAACGGCTACCAGAGCGGCGGCCTCATCGAAGAGGTCAGCGGCATGCGGGACATCGCCGCGAAGTTCGCCTCGTTCGGGTGGCACACGCAGGAGATCGACGGACACGACGTCGCCGCGATCCTGAACGCCGTCGATGCGGCGCGCGCGGACCCGCGGCCGTCGGTGATCGTGGCGCGCACCATCAAGGGCAAGGGCGTGCCGTTCATGGAGCGGGACAACAGCTGGCACAAGCGGGTGCCGACGAAAGAGGAGCTGGCCAGGGCGATCGAGTGTCTGGAGGCGGCCAATGGCTGAGCGAAAGACCACGGAACCCGCCGCCGCCGCGAAGATGGCAAGCACCCGCGAAGCGTTCGTCGACGCGCTGATGGAGCTGGCCGCCGCCGACCCCTCGGTTGCCCTGGTGTCCGCGGACTCGCTCAAGGCGCTGCGCGCGACCAGGTTCGCCGATGCGTACCCCGCCCGCCTGTTCGAGATCGGCATCGCCGAGCAGAGCGCGGTGGCCGTCGCCGCGGGCCTGGCATCGTGCGGGGTCCTGCCGTTCGTCGGCACGTACTCCGGCTTCATCACGATGAGGGCGTGCGAGCAGGTGCGGACGTTCGTCGCCTACCCGGGGCTGCGGGTCAAGTTCGTCGGCCTCAACGGCGGGCTCTACGGCGGCGAGCGCGAGGGCGTGACGCACCAGTTCTTCGAAGACCTCGGGATCCTGCGAAGCATTCCCGGCATCGACGTGATCGTGCCCGCCGACGCGGCGGAAACCAGGCAGGCGACTCTCGCGCTCGCCAGGCGCCCCGGCCCGGGGTTCCTCCGGCTCGGAAGCGGAAGGGAACCCGTGATCTTCGACGCCGGCGTGCCGTTCGAATTCGGCAGGATCCGCGTGATGCGGGAATACGGGCGCGATGTGGCGGTGTTCGCGTGCGGGCCCATCCTCAAGCGCGCGCTGGCCGCGGCCGAGAGCATCAAGGACGAGCTCAAGGCGACGGTGGTCGAGGTGCACACGCTGAAGCCGCTGGACGCCCCGGGGGTGGCGGACATCCTCGCGCGCGCCGGCGCCGCCGTGACCGTCGAGGACCACAACATCATCGGAGGGCTCGGAAGCGCGATCGCGGAAGCGGCCGCGGACCTCTGCCCGACGCCGCTCGCGCGCGTCGGCCTCAAGGACACCTTCCCCGAGTCCGGCGAAGCCGAGGCACTGCTCGACAGGTACGCGATGGGGGTCGGCGACATCGTGGCCGCCATGCGCGAAGCGCATGCCCGCAAGAAGGGGCGAAAATGAAGGGCTACTTTCAGCGGGTAGCGGAACAGACGCCGACGCGGCTGTGGATCAACAACCCGACCGTGGAAGAGGCGCGCAAGTCGATTGCGGCAGGCGCTATCGCTTGCACGACCAACCCGTCGTACGCCTCGAAGCTGCTGACAGCGGAATCCGACGGGGCCGAGGTGACGCGGGCGGTCGCCCGGGCGGTCTCGGAGGCCGACGACGATCAGGAAGCGGTCGACCTGGTGCAGCAGCGTCTCGCCCGGCGCATCATGGCCGAGTTCCTCGAGCTGCACGAGGCCGCTCCCCGGCGCGAGGGGTTCGTCTCGATTCAGGGCAACCCGCTGAAAGACACCGACGCCGATGGCATCGTAAACGAGGCGCTGCGCCACGCGAAGCTGGGCGCCAACTTCATCGCCAAGATTCCGACCACCGAGGCCGGGCTCGCGGCGATGGACGCGCTGCTGCGGCGGAACGTTCCCGTCATCGCGACCGAGATCATGGCGATCGCGCAGGCCGTCGCTGCGTGCGAGCTCTACCGGCGGGCCGCGCGCGAAAGCGGCAGCAGCCCCGCGTTCTTCGTGACGCACATCACGGGCATCTTCGACGAATACCTCAAGGAGACGGCGGAGCGAAAACGCATCGCCGTCTCGCCGGACGCGCTCGCGATCGCCGGCGCGGTCGTCGCCCGCAAGCAGTATCACCTGATGAAGGAGCGGGGCTATCCGGGGATCCTGCTCGGCGGCGGTGCGCGCGGGCTCGCCCACTTTACCGACTTCGTCGGGGGAGAGGTCGACATCACGATCAACTGGAAGGGAACCGCGGACAAGCTGATCGAGCAGGACGGCCCCGTCGTCCGCCGCATCGATGCGCCGGAGCCCCGCGCGCTCGTGGACGAGCTGCTGGCGCGACTGCCGGACTTCGCCTGCGCCTACCTCGAGGACGGGCTCGCCAGGAGTCAGTACGCGGGCTACGGTCCCGTGGTCAAGTTCCGCGACAGCTTCATCAAAGGGTGGACGCAGGTCCTGGACCTGGTTCGCCAGCAGAGGACCGGCAAGGCGATCGCGTGAGGCGGCGCACAGGCGCCTGCAAGCCGCGAGGTCGCATCGGAAGGGAGGACGAGAGGTGGGCGGGAGCACGAACGTCGAGGCGCTGAAGCAGGTGGAAGTCTTTCCCGGGATCTTCCGGAAGACCATGTCCTACAACGCCGAGACCATGCTGTGTCATTTCAAGATGAAGAAGGGCGCCAAAGTGCCGCCCCATAATCACGCCGCGGTGCAGGTCGGATACCTCATGAGCGGGCGGGTGCGCTTCACGTTCGGCGACGGCTCGAGCGCGGTCATGAAGCCGGGCGCCAGCTACATCTTCGATTCGATGGAGACCCACAGCGCGGAGGTCCTCGAAGACTCCGAGGTCATCGAGTGCTTCACGCCCATGAGACCGGAGTACGTAGTGTAGCGGTTGTCGGACCTGCCGGGCCCGCGGTCAGTGACAGGTCGAGCAGTGGCCGCCTGAGCAGCCGGCGCAGGAGCTGCCGCCCGCGCTCGAGCTCATCGACAGGTCATTCCTGGAAGCGCCGGACTTGACGGCAAAGGCGCTGAACTTCCGCACCACGTCCGCGCTCGAGCACTCGGGGCACTTGACCGCTGTCTCATCGCGCCTGAGGAGCAGCTCGAACTCGTCTCCGCATCCCCGGCAGCGGAACTCGTAGATCGGCATAGGCTACGTCACCGCCTCCTCGCGCCGCGCGCCGGCGAGAGTGTCCACGTCGACGAGCACTCGCTCGAGCGTGTCCGCGCAGTAGGTGCAGCGCGCGCAGTCCGACGAACATCCTGTTGTAGACGAAAACCAGTCCGATGGGAAGCGGCGGTTGTCCACCACGTGGGGAGCGAAGACCGGCCCGAAGCCCGGCTCCATGAGGTCCAGGAGGTTCCCGTAGTACCTCCCCTTCGCGTAGGCGTCGATCACCATCCTCGGATTGTCGTGCATCCGGGCGGCGATCTTGTAGCCGCCGTCGAAGAAGGCCCTGTGCTTCGCGATGTCCTCCGGCCGTATCCACGATCCCTGCAGAAAGGCGGGCCACCGCCCGCGGTCGGAGTAGAGCTCCCGGCAGAGAGTCGGCGCGGCCGCGACGTTGCGGTTGCGGTTGACCCCGGCTTCGTGCGCCACGACGTTGTCGTGAAAGGTCTGGAAGGAGCAGAAGCTCAGGCATCCGCTGTTGACGAGCACGTGGAGCTTCTTGCCGTTTTCTCCCGCCCACTTGCCGAGCTCCGAAAGGCGGTCGGGTCTGCGGTTGTACTCCCGCTGAACGTTGTAGCTGTCGAACAGGCCCGACACGTATTCCATTGCCCTGACCGTGCCCAGGCGCATGTTCACCGAAGCCCTCACGTCGAGGTGCGGGAACGCGGCCCTGACCGCCCGGGCGATGACCGGAGACATCGTTGTCACCGCCGTCAGGCCCGCCTCGGAGAGGCGGGACACCAGCTCGACGACGTGATCACGCAGCGACGCGGAAAGGGCCGCGTCTCCGTAGCAGGAAGCGTTGAAGAGCAGGTTCAGCCCGACGCCCAGCGACGCGATGTGCGCGATCTCCTCGAGAAGCTGCGAGAGCGCGCTGGCCGGCACGGGCGTTCTCCCCGAAGGATCTTCCGGCCAGGCGAAGTACACCTCGTCGACGCGCTCCCTGTAGTCTTCGACGATGTCCGCAAAGAAGTCGGGATCGCCGGGCATCACGCGGTAGCCGACCGAGAACCTCATCGGCTCAACGATCCTCTCGTGGCTCCAGCCGCGGCGCCGTGGGCGCGATGTCCTTTTTCCAGTCCCGCGGAAGCGACCACGGCGGGCGGCGCCGGAACGGCTCCTGGAATTTGTTTCCAACGACGCCCTTCTCCTCGAGGTGGAGCATGCAGGCCCTGATGCAGCCCGCCGCCCCTTCGATGGCCTCGCCGTGCCAGAAGATGTGCTCCGGCTGGTCCACGAAGAAAGGGTTCGCCTCGGGATTGCCGCCGCGGAACCCCATCCGGCAGCGGGCCTCGTCCAGCTTGCCCCACTCGAGCTGCCTGCCGGCGACCGCGACCTTGACCGTCTCCGTCGTGCTGATCGCGTCGCCGGTGCAGTTGCGCGCGCACAGCATGCAGCGGTCGCAGATGCGGCCGTCGAACAGCGGGTCGGGCTCCAGCGGGGCGTTCGTGAGGATCAGCCCGAAACGCTGCCGCGGGCCGAACTGCGGCGTGAGAAAAACCTTGCTATAGCCGATTTCCCCGAGGCCCGCCGCAAACGCGGCGATCCGGAAGTGCACGCTGACGTCGGGCGCGGGCTTGTCGGGAGCCACGGGACGGCTCCACCACTTGCGCATCCGCCCGTTGTCGAGCGAGATGGCGGACCAGGGGAAATGGTTCGCCATCGGGAGCGCGTCGTACCCGTCGTCCTCCAGGTAGTTCGTCACGCTCCAGAGCACCATCGGCATGCGAACGAAGTTGATGCCCGCGTATCCCATCATCGAGTAGGAGTTGAAGTACGTGCCTTCCTCGATCCCGATGAGCACGCCACGCGGGATGCGGCAGGCGCAGACGATCAGCGCCCTCGCATCCGGGAAGATGCGTCGCGGGTCCATCTGCACGGGAGCGCCTTCGAACCTGTCCATCGATGCGATGCCGACGAGGTCCGCGCCGTGGGTTTTCGCGACAGCCTTGAGCTCTTTTGAGCTGATCATGGGGCCCTCCCCGGCCGCCACTGCGTGCCCTTGGGACACGACAGGATGCACAAGCCGCAATGGCCGCCGGTCGTGAACGTGGTGATTCTGCCCGCGAACTGGCTCGGCGACGCGTAGTCCACGATCCGCCTCGCCTCCCGGAACTGCTCCCACGTCACGTCAGGCGGCTGGGCGAGCGGCACGGTGCCGAACGTCTCCGTCGCGATTCCATCGTGGAACCAAGAGCACTTCGGCCTGTTCAGCGCGCCCGTCTCGACCGCGAGGCCCGCCAGGCTGTACTTGACCGCCTCGGAACCCGAGATGGCCTTGCCGGGGCACGCCTTCACACAGATCATGCACTTGTCGCAGAGATCCTCTTCGATGAGCGGATCGGGGCCGATCTCCGCGGTCGTCATGATCGTCACGAACCGCTGCCGCGTGCCGAACTGCCGCGTCATCGCGAGATTGCTCCATCCCAGCCGAGCGATACCCGCGGCGACCGCGGCGTGCCGATTGGAGATCGAAGGCTTCGTGCGCCGGAACCATGACGGATGTTTGTCGCCGTACTGGTCGTCGCAGAACGAGGGGAACGGCAGGGCCACGTGGCCCTGGTCCTCCAGAAAGCGCGCGACCTCGAAGGCGATCCAGTTGAGCCGGATGTGGCTCAGCCACCCGTAGCCGAAGATCTGGTACTGGTAGTTCTGCTTCAGGCTCTGCTGCGGGATCTGCACGCCCCGGAGGATGCGGATCGCAATGCTGATGACGCTCATGGTTCCCGGGAGCAGGCTGTCGGGGTGGTATTCGTCCGGGGCCCCTTGGAAGCGATCCACGGACGCGACCCCCACGAGGTCCGCGCCCAGCTCGCGGGCCAGCTTCTTGACGTCGTCGGCGAGACTGCCGCCCTTCATCTTAATTCGCCCTCCTCGATGCCCTCGTCGCGCTTCGTTTCCCCGGGATGACGCCCGAAGCCGAGAGGCAGGCGTCGCACGCCTGGATGCAGCCTCGGGCCGCGCAGATCGATCCGGGGCGGCCAGGCTGCTCGATCTCCGTGATGCCCCTGGAGACGACCTGGATGTATCCGACCCGGTTCGCGAGCGTCCACCCGAAATCGTACGCCTCTCTCCACTTCATGCGCTGGCTGCCGATCGGCAGGACGAGCCCCGGCAGGTCCCTGGCGACAAAGGGCGAAGCCGCCTTGTTGAACCCCCAGTGGGTGAGCTTGCACTTGCCGTAGTCGAGAGGCGCCCACTTGAACTTGCGGCCGTCGATCTCGGTCGAAACCGTCCGGCTCTTGCCGATCGCGCCGCCGGGGCACGCGGAGACGCACTTGCGGCAGTCGTCGCACAGCGTGCCTTCGAAGAGGGGATCCGGCTCGAGCTTCGCGTCGGTGAGGACCACGGCGAACCGCTGCCTCGGGCCGAACTGCGGCGTGAGAAAGACCTTCGCATGCCCGAGCTCGCCCAGGCCGGCGGCAGCGGCAGCGAGGCGGAACGAAACGGTGACGTCGCTCGCGAGCTTACCGGGAGCGACGGGCTCCCGCAGCGGGCCCATCTCGGGAAGCGTGGCGCTGCCCGGCGCCTGGACCGCCTCCCACCCGAAAGACTCGATGTAGCTCTGCACCTGGCGCGTCGCCTCGTTGAGGATGCCGTAGATCCCCGCGCCGTAGCCGAAGATCCAGTACGTGGACCACTCCGTCCCCTCCGCCACGCCGCGGTAGGAGCCGCGAAGTATGCGCGTGGCCATGACCACGACGCTCTTCGTCTCGGGGAAGATCGTGCAGGGGTGCATCTCCGGGGGAGCATCGTCGAAGCGCTCGATGTTCGCAACGCCTGCCAGGTCGAAGCCCGCCTTGACCGCCAACTCCTTGACCATCTTGCTGGTGAGCATGCGGCCTCCTCTAGACCAGGCCCTGGGCCCACGGCTTGCGCTTGCGGAACGGGCTGTTGTAGCGCTTGGTGAGCTTGCCCGCTTCCT
This sequence comes from uncultured Spirochaetota bacterium, assembly GCA_963734495.1. Lineage (GTDB taxonomy): Bacteria > Spirochaetota > Spirochaetia > SZUA-6 > CAVTHK01 > CAVTHK01. The sequence goes on along the minus strand of CAVTHK010000011.1, from coordinate 239,821 downwards.
CGAGGTGCGCGATGCACGCGCGCACGCAGGCGGCCGTGAGGAAGTTCGGCACCGCCTGCTTCGAGGTCTCGTCGGCGAACACGCCGTTGGGACAGAGGCGGCAGGCTCTCCTGCTCACCGTCGCAGTCTTGACGTCGATGGCCCCGAGTGGGCAAGCCGCCGCGCACGCGGCGCAGCTCGCCCCGTCGCAGATGGTCCCCGCGTGCGCGGGGCCCGGCTCGAGCGGGGCGTCGGTGATCAGCATCGCCAGCGACTGGCGCGGCCCGAATTGCGGCGTGAGGAACACCCCGCACAGCCCGATCTCGCCGAGGCCGGCGGAAACCGCCGCGTTCTCGAGCGACGGCGACACGTTAGGCGGAACCTTGCCCTCCGCCACCGGGACGCCGTCGGGCCACCGCTCGGGAGCGAGCGGTGAAACGGGCACCGCCTCCCACCCGTCCTGCTCGAGGAAACGCGCGACCTGATAGGTCTGTTTGGGCGGGAGCTGCCGCGGCGCCCGAGTCCAGAGGGTTCCTTCTTCTATTCCTCTGAAGGTCCCGCGAGGGATCTCCAGCCCGATCACAACGACGGTCTTCGCTTCGGGAAAGATCGTTGCGGGATGCCTCTCCGGCGCAACGCCCGCAAAGCGCTCGATCGGCGCAACGCCCACGAGATCGAGCCCGAGATCGTGCACGAACCCCTCGAGCGCAGCACGCGTCATCAGCAGCCTCCTTTTCGGTGCGATCGCGCTTGCGGCGGCCGAGGGGAGGGACAGATCCCTCCCCTCGCTGCCGCATCCCCTATTTCTTGAAGTAGAACTGCTCCGGGTTCACGTGAGCGAACTGCATGAGAACCCACTCGTGCAGGCTCTCCTTGGGCACGTTGCCCATGGTCTCCTTGACCACTTCGACCGCGGGCGCCAGCCCGACCGTAGGGATGCCCCAGCAGCTCTCCGCCGCGATCTTGATGATCTCCTTGCCGACTGCGAGCCTCTCCTGGGGGTTCACCGTCACGGTGAACTTGTCGTAGAGGTCCATCGCCTTGAGGATGTCGCCCGAAGGCTTCTCGCCGCTCTTGCCCCGCGTCGAGTACCACATCGCGTACGTGGGCGCGCCGGTAAAGTGGCCCGCCCTCATCGGGAACACGAACGCGGGATCGATCAGCGGGTGCATGCCGCGGCCCCAGGTCCAGAGCACGAAGTCGATCTCCGTCGTCTGCGTGCGGATCTCGTACAGCGAGCGGTCGATGGACTTGTCCGCCGTGCGGACTCCGACCTTGTTCCAGTAGCCGCCCACGAGGTGCACGATGTCCTGCCACGGGCCGAACTCGGTGTGCGGCGGGTACTCGATCGTGAGCATCAGCGGCTGCCCGTCCGGCCGGAGTCGGAAGCCGTCCCTGTCCCGCTTGTTGAGCCCGATCTCGTCGAGCATCCTGTTGGCCTTGTCGACGTTGTACTCGGTGAAGAGCTTGTCGATGCCGGGCGTGAAGTACGGGCACGCGTTCGCGACCGTCGCGTTGCGGGTCTCCGCGAGCCCCATGAAGCAGAGCTCGTTGATCTCGTCCTTGTTGATCGCGAGCGAGAGCGCCTCGCGGAACTTCTTGTTGCTGAAGATCTCGCGCTTGGCCGCATCCTGGTGGTTGAGGTTCGGCATGAACTCGAGCTGCGTCCCCATCACCTTCTTCCAGAGGAGCACGCGGTAGCCGCCCTTCTGCTGGTTCTCCTTGAGCATCGGGTAGTTGGGGAGCGTGAGGTGCCCGAAGTCGAAGTCGAGATCGCCGGAGATCACCTTCATCATCAATACTTCAGGGTTCTCCACGACCTGCACGGTGATGTCGTCGATGTAGGGAAGCTGCTTGCCCGCCGGATCGACCTTCCAGTAGAAGGCATTGCGCTTGAGCTTCTGCTGGTTCTCCGTGAGCGGGCCCATGACCTTCCAGGCCGTGAGCACGGGATAGTCGCCGTTCTGCAGGAAGTCGGCGCGGTCGAGGAAGAGCTTGTACCACTGGTCGAACCCGCGCTCCTTCGCCTTGGCCTTGAGGGTCTCGAGCGGCACGTAGTCGGGGTGGAACTGTTTGAGGTAGTGCTCGGGCCGCACGATGTTGGCGCCAGGCGCGCTTCCGTTGAAGGCGATGTTCTCGAGGAACAGCACGTTCGGCTGCGCGAACTCGAACACGACGGTATTCGGGTCGGGCGCGGTGACTTTGACGGGCTCCTTCCCGCTCGCGAGCCAGCCGGGGACCACGGGCGTGAGTTCCTTGTTGAGCAGGATCTTCTGGTACCAGAACATGAGGTCGCCCGACGTCATCGGGTCTCCGTCCGACCACTTGATCCCTTTCCTAAGGTTGAAGGTGTACTTGCGGCCGTCATCCGAGACGGTCCATTTCTCCGCGATGTTCTCGACGACCTCGCCTCCCGCACGGTTCCAGCGCACGAGCGGCTCGTACAGGAACGTCCAGAACTGCGTCGCCCTGTCGGCGGGCCCGAGGAGCCCCATGCGCATGTTGCCGCCGTAGCGCCCGACCGCTTCGACCGGCTGGACCACAAGCGGATTCTCGGGGAGCCTCTGCGCGACGGCGGGGATCGCCTTGGACTTGACCAGATCGGCGAGCGCAGGGGATTCGGCGAGCTTTTCCGTTGGGGTTGCGGCAGGTTTCGCTCCGGCCGCAGGCTGCTCCTTCTGCGGGCCGGCGAAGCACAGGCAAGACACAGCTACCACAAAGACCGCTACGAACCACGTCCTTTGAGCCATGTGAGCCATCTCCTTGTTCTGCAGAGCCAGGTTTCTCTCCAGCTCCACACGTTGCAGATGACGGAACCGGCCCCTCCCTCCCCCGACGGGCATGTTGATTCCGGCTGCGCCTCCTCACTCCTGGTGCCAAAGAGCTGCGCGAGTCACCCGCTTCGGCTTCCGGAATGCGCGTGTTCGTGGCGTGTGCACCGACGCACGAAGATGCACGAACCCGTCGCGTTGCGGCCGCCGTGCGGGACCCGTCTCGGCGTGCACATTCTACGGGACGCTCCAGCGCGCCGTCAACGATGCGCAGCCGGGCGCGCCTCACGTCTCCCGCTCGGGAACTACTCGCGCCTGCCCGGCATCACAGGCCCTGCAAAGCTCATCATAATCCTCAGGTATCGCCGTCGGTTTGACAGCAGAGAGGGCGCAGCATAACATTCCGAAGTCGCGCGTTGGCTTAGCCGCGATGACCGCTCGGCGCGGGGAGCAGGATCATGCTCTCGTTTGTGGCTCGACGGATTGTCCTCATGCTTCCGACGCTCTTTCTCATCTCGGTCGTGTCATTCGTCATCATGCAGCTTCCGCCCGGCGACTATCTCACCACGTACATCGCGCAGCTCTCCCAGAGCGGCGAGAGCGTCAGCGAGGACCAGATCGCCAGCCTCAAGGCGCGCTACGGGCTCGAAGCGCCGCTGTACACGCAATACTTCAAGTGGATCACGGGATTCTTCCGCGGCGACTTCGGCCAGTCCTTCGAGTGGAATAAGCCGGTGGCGGAGCTGATCGGCGAGCGGCTGCTGCTGACTGTCGTGATCTCGCTGTTCACGCTGCTCTTTACCTGGGTCGTCTCGATCCCGATCGGCGTCTACTCGGCCACCCACCAGTACACGCTCGCGGACCATGTCCTTGCGCTGCTCGGTTTCATCGGCCTGGCCACGCCGAGCCTCCTGCTCGCGCTGGTCCTGATGTTTGTCGCCTACAGCGCGTTTGGCGTGAGCGTCGGCGGGCTCTTCTCGGCGGAATACGTCGACGCTCCGTGGACGCTTGCGCGCGTATTCGATCTGCTCAAGCACCTCTGGATCCCCGTCGCGGTGGTCGGCGCATCGGGGACCGCGTCCCTCATCCGCATCATGCGCGGGAACCTCCTCGACGAGCTGCGGAAACAGTACGTGGTAACCGCAAGGGCCAAGGGCCTGGACGAACGAACGCTCCTCTTCAAGTACCCGGTTCGCATCGCGATCAACCCTCTGATCAGCAGCATCGCCTGGCTGCTGCCGGCGCTCATATCGGGCTCCACGATCGTTGAAGTGGTGCTGAGCCTTCCGACGACCGGGCCCCTGCTCCTTCGCGCGCTGATGAGCCAGGACATGTACCTGGCCGGAACGTTCGTGATGATGCTCGCGGCCATGACGGTGCTCGGCACCCTCGTGTCGGACATCCTGCTCGCATGGGCCGACCCGCGGATCAGGTTCGGAAGCAGAGGGGCATGAAGAGATGGCGCAGCACGCGGCGGCCGCCAAACAGCGCCCCGACGCTCATGAGGACTACTACGTCGCCTCCCAGTGGAGGCTGATGTGGTGGAAGTTCACGAGGCACAAGCCGGCCGTCGCGAGCGGCCTCCTCATCGTGCTTCTGTACCTCCTCGGCGTGTTCTGCGAGTTCGTGTCTCCGTACGATCCCGAGGCGAGGCACATCAAGTACGTGTTCGCGCCTCCGCAGAGGATCCACTTCTTCGACTCCCGCGGATTTCACCTGCGCCCCTTCGTGTACGACATGAAATCCGCGATCGACAGGGAGACGCTCCGCAAGACCTTCCGCGAGGACCCGAGCCGGCAGTTTCGGGTACGGCTCCTTGCTCGCGGCGAAAAGTACAAGCTCTGGGGACTCTGGGGAGGGGATGTCCACCTCTTCGGCGTCGAAGGCGAAGGCACGCTCTTCGTGCTCGGAACGGATCGGATGGGCCGCGATGTGCTCTCCCGGGTGCTTTACGGCGCCAGAGTCTCCCTGTCGATAGGCCTGATCGGGGTCCTGCTCAGCCTCCTGATGGGGCTGATCCTCGGCGGCGTCTCGGGATACTACGGCGGCGCCGCCGATGTGGTGATCCAGCGGCTCATCGAGCTCCTCAGGTCGTTCCCGTCGATCCCGCTGTGGATGGCGCTCAGCGCCGCTCTCCCTCCCCACTGGTCGCCGCTCAAGGTCTACTTCGGGATCACGATCATCCTCTCGTTCGTCGGATGGACCGGGCTCGCCCGGGTGGTCCGGGGGAAGCTGCTGTCGCTCCGGGAGGAGGAGTTCGCGCTGGCGGCCCTGATCTCGGGCGCGAGCGAGATGACCGTGATCGTGAAGCACCTCCTCCCGTCGTTCCTGAGCCACATCATCGTGTCGATCACGCTCTCAATTCCGCAGATGATCCTCGCCGAAACGGCGCTCAGCTTCCTGGGCGTCGGTTTGCGGCCGCCGGTCACCAGCTGGGGAGTGCTGCTGCAGGAGGCGCAGAACGTGCGGACCGTCGCCCTCTACCCCTGGCTCCTGCTTCCGGTCCTCTTCGTGATCGTCGCCGTGCTCGCCTTCAACTTCCTCGGCGACGGCCTCCGCGACGCCGCTGACCCCTACTCGCGGTAGGCGCGCACCGCCGGGTCTGCTACCCCTTTAGGGATGCCGCCCGGCCGCTGCTCCAGAAGCGAGTGAGGCCGGCCCGCGCGGGCGGCGATGCGCGTCGCGGAGCTGCCGCGCAAACGTAGTCAGTTCTAGCCATGGCGCGGCAGGCTTGCCGGGTCGACGATTGTCTCATCCGGCGGTCCGGCCGAAGGAGGTGCGGCATGAGAGGTATGAACGCGGTGCTGGTGTCGGGTCTGATCGCGGGGGCGCTGCTCCTGTCAGCATGCGCGACGTCGCAGCCTGCGGACGGGGCTGCGCTGCCGAACGTCGCGGGCCAGACCTGGGACTACGTCGTTCTCGGCAGCTCGATCGGCACGTGGTGGCACGAGGAGTACGGGAAGCTCGTGGAGTCCGATCTGGGAGTCAGGATCTCGTACCACTACTACTTCGTCGCCAATCAGGTGGTTGTCGGGCTCCTGCGGAATGTCACTGACATCGAGCGCCTTCGGAACGACATCAAGGGAGCCGAATTGATAACGATCGGCATCGGGCATAGTGACATGAGCAACGCGATCTTGATCTATGGCGCCGACGGACAGAACGACAGCCGCCGGATGGCGGAGGAAGCAAAGGGGTTCCGGAAGAACCTGGATGCGGTCCTGCGTGAGGTCGTCTCGCTGGCGCAGCCCACGGCGGTCATCCGGCTCATGGATTTCTACTATCCCTGGGTCCAGGAGCACAAACGGAAAGACATCTGGAGCACCACAAAGATAGGCGTGCTGGCGTTCAATGACTGCATCGTGCAGGCGGGTCGACGGTACGGGATCCCGACTGCGCGGGTCTTCCGCGCTTTCCACGGCCCTTCCGGCGACGAAGATCCGGCTGAACAGGGCTATCTCGCATACGACGGACGACATCCGAGCGACAAGGGCAAGGCGGCCATCGCCGAGGAGTTCCGTAAGCTGGGCTATCGGCCCGCGCGGCGATAGCCCGCGCCTACCCGCGGGCCCCGACGGCGAAAGCCCTGCGCCGCGTCTGGAGGCAGTGGCAGGCGATGGCCGCGGGGGCGCGGCTGCACGAGCCCGGCGCCAAGGCGCTATCGGCGCTCGACGAAGGCCAGCGGGTCGCGGCGCAGGGCGGCGAGCGCCGCCTCCCGCAGCGCGGCGGCGTCGAGCAGGTGCGCCTCGGCCTCGAGAACGCGCCCGGTGCGCAGCCCCGCCGGGCCGAGCAGCGCCTCGACGCGGTCGTAGCGCTGCCTCCAGCCTGCGAAATCGTGCGGCGTGTAGCGCTTGACCACGCGAGCTCCGTCCTCGCGCACCAGCATGTACTCGATCCGCGCCCCGAAGAGGTAAGGCGGCACGGCGAGCTCTTCGATCGCGTGCATGGACGTGTTCGGCTTGAGGCCGCAGCCGAGCATCAGGATCCGGCCGTCCGCCTCGGGCAGCCTTCGGAACGGCGATGCGGGACCGCAGGGCGTGCTGTCCGAGGCGTGGGCGTCGAGCAGCTCGCCGGCGAGCGGACCGATCGCGCAGACCGAATGTGTCGGGTGCAGCGACCGCCGTACGCCCGGCATCAGGCGGAACGTCTCGGGGATGATCCCCACGCACGAGGGAGTCAGCCGCTGGTCGAACACGGGATTCTCGCGGGTGACTGTCGCGTAGGAAAGTGCGGGCAGGAGCAGCGTCCCGCCCGGTCCGAGCGCCTCGCGCAGCGCGGCGATGACGTCCGCAGGCCCGCCCGCGAGCGGTCCTAACGCCTTGAGCGAGGAATGCACCAGCAGGATCCCTCCCGGCCGCACGCCCAGCTCCAGGAGGTCGCGCACGAATCGAGAGCTCACAGACCGAAGTGCTCCTTGTACCGGTTGTAAAGATGCCCCGCCTGCGGGTATGCGGAGTGGGGGCTGAGGAAATGGGAGAACTCGAAGGTGATCGCCTTCTCCAGCCCGGCCTCGCGGGCGGCCTGCAGCTTGAGCAGCAGCTTCTCCCACTTGATCGGCAGGAACTTGATCGGCATGTCGCGGTCGAAGGTCTCGGCGTTGGTCCAACAGCGCAGGCCGTGCCGCTCGGCGAGCCGCTTGTTCAGCTCGAGGTAGCCCGCAAGCTGGTCAAACTCGACGTGGCCGTCCTGAAAGGCCACGATATCGACCGCGCCGCGGATGCCTTCGATTATCTCATTCCATTCCTTTTCGTGCTGCTCGGGCGTGATGCCGTCGGCGCGCGTGATGGCGCTCCCGAAAGAGGAGACCTGCTTGATCCCGTCGATGTACGGCGAGATCAGGGTGGGCAGGTTCCCGGAGATCTCCTTGCAGCGGCGGCCCATGCGCGCGTAGAGGTCGACGATGCCGCGCGTCCTGCGGCTGACCTCCTGCGAGAGGTACCACCCGCGGAACGCCGGCCCGCGACCCGTACCGCGCCCACACCTCGTCGACCACGGCGAGGTTCAGCTCGACCTCGCGCTCGAAGTCGCCGTCGCGCCAGTAGCGGCCCGAGTCGTAGGTCCCGAAGTAGAACGCCATGCCGTGCCTGGCCGCCAGGTCGAGAAAGAGATCGACCAGGTCGAGGGGCGGCATGAAGCATCCCTCCCGGTCGGCCAGCACCTTCGACGGGAACGTCATCCACTTCCGGTGGCCGCAGCGGATGAGGATGACGGTGTCGATCCCGATCGCGCGCATGGCCTCGAAGTCGTGCTCCCACTCGACAGGCCCCCAGTTCTGATGGGGGATGTCGTGCGAGATCTCGTCCAGAAAGGTCCCGGTAAGTTCAAGGGCGCCGCTGTCGCTCATGCCCCGACTCCTTACGGCCGTTCGAGCCCGAGCCGCTCGTACTGCTCCGCCGGCGCGTCGGCCAGCTTCATCTCGCGCGCCAGCGCCTCGGCCATGCGGCGCTCGACCGCCGCGTCCTTGAGCGGATGCTCCTGCGCGTAGTCGCTCTCGAGATCGTACAGCAGCGTCCCGTACTCGTGCTGCACCGACCGGTGCACGTTGCGCGCCGCGATCTTCATCGTGCGGCACCCCTTGGTGAAGGAGAAGGGCTCGGCCAGTCGGATGTCCTGCAGCTCGGAGACGTCGAAGGTGTGCAGCAGGTGGGTGGGCATGAGCGTGTGCTCGTGCAGCGGGGTGTTGTCCGGCCGCACCGGGCCCCGCATGTAGACCCAGCGGCCGTCGGTGATGTTGACCTGGCCGCCGAAGATGCCCCAGATCGCGTGCTCGCGGCCGCCCTCGTCGCGCGCGATCACCGGCGCGAGGTCGCGGCCGGTCATGTCCGGCGGTCGGCTCGCAGCCGAAGTAGCGCAGCAGCGTCGGCGCGAAGTCGATGAGCTGCACGATCGACCGCCGCCGCTCGCCCGCTTTCCCCGCAGCGCGGGTCCCACACGAAGAGCGGCATGTGCGCGATCTCGTTCCACAGCGGCATGCGGTTCTTGCCCCACCAGTCGTGCTCGCCGAGCAGAAAGCCGTGGTCCGTGCACACGATCAGCATCGTGTCCTTCCACAGGTCCTGCTCGTCCATCGCGGCGAGCACGCGGCCGAGATGCTCGTCGCACATGCGACAGCAGCGAGGCGTACTCGTAGCGCACGTGCTCGATGGCGCGGCGGTCCTCCTCGATGATCTTGCGGTAGTGCGGCCAGTCGTAGTGGCCGCCGGAGTACTCGTGGGGATAGAGGTCCTTGTATTTGCCGCGGGGTGAAGTAGGGCTCGTGCGGGTCGAAGGTCTCGATCTGGAGGAACCAGTTGTCCTCGCGCTTGTTGGTCGCGATGAACTCCAGGCCCTGGTCGAAAGTCACCGCCTGCGGCATCTTTTCCGGCGTGTCCATGTACTTGCGGTTGACCCAGTTCTGACGGTTCTTCTGCCGGTCGAGGCCCGGGGCGAAGGCGGGGAGCACGGGGTCCTTGACCTCGCCCTTCCACGGGTCCCCCTCCTGGCCGCGGCTGCACTCCCACGAGGTGTAGCGGGTGTGATAGTTGCAGCCGCCTTCTTCCAAGTAGTGGTAGTGGTCGGTGACGAGGTGCGTGTAGACGCCGGCTTGTCTTGAGCATCTCGGGCATCGAGTCGTCGAACGGCTCGATCGGCCCCCAGCTGCGGTGCAGGAAGTTCGGCCGCCCGGTGTGCAGGTCCCGCCGCGCCGGCATGCAGGGCATGCTGCCCACCTACGCGTTGTCGAACGTCACCGTGCGCTCGGCCAGGCGCGCGAAGTTGGGCGCCTGGATCCAGTCGCAGCCGTAGGGCGGCAGGTACCGGCGGTTCAGCGAGTCGAACATCACCATGATGGCTTTCACGCGCATGCCCCCTCGCCGCTACACTGCGCCCGATGCCGCCGATCGGGCAAGCGGCGCGCGGTTCCGCCGCGCCGGCAAGCGCCCCGCGAAGCGACGCGCGCGAAGAGAGCGAAGCGCGCGAGTTGACCCCGGGGGTGTCGTACCCTACAATGATCGTGCTTTCGCCGCGGACCGTGCGCTGTCGAAGCGTCCGCGGCGTTTGTGGGGGCCTCGCGCATGGGTTCGCAAAGGGGGTCTGAAAAGGCCGAAGCCGGGCCTGCGCGCGAGATGACCCTCCTGGAGCACATCGCCGAGCTGCGGGTCCGGATCATCAGCTCGGTCGCAGCGATCGCGTTGTGCACCATCCCTGCATTCATTTTCTATGACCAGATCGTCGCGATCCTTTTCAGGCCCTTCGAGCACATCCAGGGGGCGCCGGCCGGACCCAAGCTCTTCATGACCACCCTCGCCGAGGGATTCGTCGCCAAGATCAGGATCTCGCTCCTCGCCGGCATCATCCTCTCGATTCCCGTCCACCTCTACAACACGATCAGGTTCGTGTTTCCGGCGCTGAAGACCGCGGAAAAGAGGGTCGTCGTCGCGGCCCTGTTCTCGAGCTTCGTTCTCATCGTCGCGAGCGTGTACTACAGTTATTTCAGCATCGTCCCCATTTCGGCCTGGTTCCTGACGGGCTCCGGGTTCATTCCTCCCAACGTGGGGCTCATCCTGGGCTACGAGAAGAACATCTTCTTCGCGCTGCAACTGATGCTGGCCTCGCTCATCGTGTTCCAGGTCCCGGTCGTGCTCGAGATCCTGCTCTACATGCACGTGGTCACGCGCGGGGCGCTCCTGCGCTCCACCCGCTTCGTCATCGTGGCCGTATTCGTGGTGGCCGCCGTGATCACTCCGCCGGACGTCGTGTCCCAGCTGGCGGTTGCCATTCCCCTGATGATCCTCTACTTCCTGACCATCCTGGTGGCGAAGATCTTCGGGTTCGGCGGTGAGCCCTGATGTTCGGTGTCGGGCCCTGGGAAATCGTCGTCATCGTCATCGTGGCGCTGATCTTTGTCAGGCCGAGCGACCTGCCTGCCCTGCTGCGCAAGGCCGGCAAGTTCTTCGCGGAGCTCCGCAGCCTCAGGGACGAGGTCACGAGATCGCTCTCCGAGGTGGAACGCGAGGTCGAGCGCGAGTCTTCCGCGCCGGTCGAGGCGGCGTCCGCGCAGGCGGGCGCTGAGCCCGACAGGATCGAGAAGCACGACGGGGACGGCGGGCAGCCGTCGGACGGGGTGAGAGAGTAGGAGGGATCCATGATTGGAGCGGGTGAGTGGCTGGTCATCGGCGGCGTGATCTTCGTTCTCTTCGGGGCCACGGCCATACCGAAGTTCGCGAGGTCCCTGGGGAAAGCCAAGAGGGAGTTCGAGAAGGGTCTCAAGGGCGAGCCTTCCGAAGACGACGACGAAGACGCCGAAAAGAAGAAGGCGTAGCGAAGCGCTCTCGGCCGCGACAGCTCCCGGGGGACCACGCTCGTCGCACCAGGCGGACCGCTGCCCCTTCGCGGGGCGCGGCGAACTCATGCTTGACCGCTGCAATGGGCCGCCTTAGACTTGCCTCTGTGCGCTGCATCGTCTCACGTACCATGTAAGCCAGGGGGTTTCAGAATGGGTGACCAGAACGGACGGAAGAAGAAGGGGCAGAAGAAGGCCTCCTCCCTGATGGACGCGCGGATGAGCCGCCGCCAGTTCATCAAGGCCGCAGGGGCCACGGGCCTGGGGGTGGCCGCCGCCGCCGCGCTTCCCGGCAGGGTGTTCGGAGCGCCGGCCTCCGAACAAACAAGGGGGACCAAGCTCTCGATCCTGCAGGGCACCTACTTCATCGCTCCGGGCCAGGAGCTCTACAAGAAGCAGGCGGCCGAGTGGGGCGCGGCCAACAAGGTCGAAGTTTCGTGCGACTTCCTGAACTGGCCGGACCTGCAGCCCAAGATCGCCGCCTCCGTGCAGGCCGGGGGCTACGACATCGTCGAGCTATGGCCGGGATGGAACTACCTGTACGCAGACAACCTCGTGGAGGTGGGCGACATCGCCGAGGACTTCGGCAAGAGAAACGGCGGGTTCGAGAAGTTCGTGCTCGTCTCCGGCAAGGTCAACGGCCGCTGGCTCGGCGTCCCGCACGGCCACAGCAACGCGTCGATGGCCTACCGCATCAAGTGGTTCACCGAGGCCGGAGTCCCCAACGCCAGCGACGGGAACAAGGTCGACCTGACGTGGGAGGAGTACTTCGCCGTGGCCAAGAAGCTCAAGGCGAAGGGCAAGCCCTTCGGCCAGGCGCTCGGCCACAGCACCGGCGACCCGCCGGGCTACTGCTACCCCTACATGTGGGCCTACGGGGCCATGGAGGTCGACAAGGACGGCAAGAACATCCTGTTCAACAAGCCGGAGTTCGTCGACGGGATGAAGAAGTTCATCCAGGCCTGGAAGGACGGCTACGACGAGACCGGGACCTCGTGGGACGACAGCAACAACAACAGGGCGTATCTCGCCGAGCAGATCTCCAGCACCTACAACGGCTCCAGCATCTACTTCGCCGCCAAGAAGGACAAGCCCGAGATCGCCGCGGACACCCACCACATGCTGATCCCCAAGGGGCCGGCTGGTCGGTTCTACTGGTTCGAGACGCGGACCTTCGCGATCCTCAAGAACTCCAAGAACATCGCCGGTGCCAAGGATTTCCTCAAGTGGTGGTTCCAGGACAAGCAGTTCGGCGACTGGTGGCGCCTGCAGGAAGGCTACATGCTGCAGCCCGTCACCAAGTACTACAACGACCCGGTGTGGCTCAAGGATCCCAAGATGTCGCCGTTCCGCGAGCAGCCGAAGTACGGGCTCAACCAGGGGTACGCGGGCCCGCCGAACCAGAAAGCGGCGCTCGCCTGGTCCAAGTTCATCGTGGTGGACACATTTGCCAAAGCCGTCCAGAGCGGCGACGCCAAGGCCGCGATCGAGTGGGGGGCGGATCAGCTCAAGCGCACCTACGGGGTGTAGCTCTTCGCGAGACAGCGGGGGCGGCCGTCCGAGCGGCCGCCCCTTTTCGTGGAGGTGCGATTGGCCAGGCCGGCCGCGGTGCGGCGCAAGCAGCGATTCTCCATCCATGGCCTGCTCGAGCGCGAGGCGAGCCTGGGGGTCCTCCTGATGCTGCCGGGGGCGCTGCTGCTGATGGTCTTTATGGCGTACCCCTTCCTCCTCGGCATCTGGCTCTCGCTCACCGACAGCTCGATCGGGCGCATGGGCTCCTTTATCGGGCTGCGCAACTTCTCCGACCTGCTCACCGACAGCGTCTTCCTGCAGACCGCGGGGAACACGATGATCTACGCGATGGTGACCGTCCCTTTCAAAGCCGCCCTGGGGCTCGCCCTCGCGCTGATCCTCAACAACCGGTTCCGCTTCGGCAATCCCATCCGCGCCGCGGTCATGATGCCGTGGATCGTGCCGACCGCGCTGAGCTCCCTCGGCTGGTTCATGATCTTCGACGCCGTCTTCAGCCCGATCTCGTGGCTGCTGCGGAGCCTTGGCTTCATCAAGGAGAACATCAACTTTCTCGGGGACCCGATCCTCGCCATCTCCTCGATCTGCCTGGCCAACATCTGGCGCGGCACCCCATTCTTCGGCATCGTGATCCTCGCCGGCCTCCAGGCCGTCCCGCAGGAGCTGCACGAGGCGGCCTCCATCGACGGCGCGGCGGCATGGCATCGCTTCCGCCACGTGACGGTGCCGGCGATCCAAGGCGTGGTCCTCATCGCGACCCTGCTCTCGATGATCTGGACCTTCGCCGACTTCCAGCTCATCTACGTCCTCACAAAGGGGGGACCCGCGAACACCACGCACATCTTCGGCACCTACACGTACCAGATCGGCCTGTCCGCCACGCAGATCGGAATGGGGGCCGCGATCGCCCTGTACATGTTCCCGATCCTGGCGCTCTTCGCGATCCTGCTGCTCGTCTACCTGCGGAAGAGGGACTGAAAGTATGGTCGGCAGCGATTCCCCGGGCCGGCGGATCCTGGTCGTTTACCTTCCCCTCGTTCTCTTCCTGATCTTCCTGCTCTTCCCCTTCTACTGGATGACGATCGTGTCGCTCAAGCCGACGAACGACCTGTTCGACCTCAAGGTCAATCCCTTCGGGATCCGCCATTACACGCTGGAGAACTATCTGTATCTGTTCCAGAACACGGACTTCCCGGTCTGGGTCAAGAACACGATCGTCGTTTCGACGTGGTCGACGATCCTGTCGGTGACGTGCAGCATCTTTATAGGCTATGCCCTGGCGCGGCTGCGCTTCCCGGGGAGCAACTTCCTGGGCGTCGGGATCTTTCTCGCGTACCTGGTGCCGCCGACGCTGCTGTTCCTTCCGCTGGCCCAGGTCGTCGGCCGGCTCGGCCTGAACAACACCTACTGGGCGCTCATCCTCACCTATCCGACGCAGCTCATCCCCTTTGCCTCGTGGCTGCTCATGGGCTACTTCCGCACCATCCCCAAGGAGATCGAGGAAAGCGCGATGGCCGACGGCTGCCCCCGCCTGGTGACTCTGCTGCGCATTATCCTCCCGCTGTCGGTCCCCGGGCTGCTTTCCGCTGCGATATTCTGTTTTACCCTCTGCTGGAACGAGTTCCTCTACGCGCTGATCTTCATGTCCTCCGGCCGCATGAAGACCATCCCCGTCGGCACGGTCAGCGACCTGATCAAGGCGGACACGCTGTTCTGGGGCTCGCTGATGGCCTCGGCGGTCCTGGGCTCCTTTCCCATCGCGTTCCTGTACGCCTTCTTCGTCAAGTACTACGTGTCGGGGCTGACCGCCGGCGCGGTCAAGGGCTGAGGCCGGGGCGCACGCGTCCGTTGTTCTCCTGCGGGCGCACCGGATATAGTCACGGCCGATGAACGTCCTCTCCCTCGCCGGCGTGAGCAAGACATTCCGCGACGCTCCGCTGTTCGAGGACGTGACCCTCGGAATCGACGCGGGGGAAAAGATCGGCTTTGTCGGGCGGAACGGCTCCGGCAAGTCGACCTTTCTCAAGATCCTGAGCGGCGAGATCGAGCCGGATTCCGGCAGCGTCTCGAGGAACCGGGACCTGCGCGTGAGCTCGCTCGAGCAGCAACCCGCCTTCGACCCGGACATGAGCCTCGAAGCGTGGTTCGCGGCCTCGGGCGACCTCGCCGGGCGCCGCCGTTTCGTTCCGCTCCTATTGCCGCGAGCTCGGGCTGGAAGACATGTCCGCGCCGATGGGCACGCTCTCCGGCGGCATGATCGCGCAAGGCCGCGCTCGCGCGCTGCCTCGCGCCCGCAGCCGGCCTCGTCACCCTCGACGAGCCGACCAACCACCTCGACCTCGACACGATCGAGTGGCTCGAGACGCTGCTCAAGAGGGCCTCGTTCGGGTTCGTCCTCGTGACGCACGACCGCGTGTTCCTCGACGCGGTGTGCACCGCGATCATGGAGATCGACGGCCGGCGCATCTACAAGTACCCGGGAAACTACTCGTCCTTCGTCGAGCGAAAAGCCGCGCGCGACGCGGCCCTCGAGCGCGCCCAGGAGCGCCGCGCATCGATCCTCCGCAGGGAGCTCGAGTGGCTCAAGCGCGGACCCAAGGCGCGCACCGGAAAGGACAAGGCCCGCAAGGAGCGCATCCAGGACCTGCTCGATTCCGGCACCCAGCGGGAGCTCTCGATGCGCGAGTTCTCCTCGGCGCACAGGCGCCTCGGGAGAAAGGTGCTCGAGCTCCACAGGATCTCAAAGAACTATCAAGGGAAGGCTGTCGTCCGGCCCTTCACTTATATCTTCAGGAGGGGCGAGCGGATCGGGGTGATCGGGCCCAACGGCTCGGGCAAGACGACTTTTCTGCAGCTCGTGTCCGGCAGGATCCCGTCGGACACGGGCACCGCGGTCAAGGGCGAGAACACCGCGTTCGGCTGTTTCGACCAGACCACCGACCTCGCCGGCGGGAAGCTCACGGTGATCGAGTACATCCAGGCGCTCGCCGAGCGTATCCAGATGGCCGACGGAGCCTCGCTCTCGCCCGAGCAGTTCCTGGAGCGTTTCCTCTTTCCGCGGCCGATGCAGTCGCAGCCGATCGAGAGGCTGTCGGGCGGTGAGCTCCGCAGGCTGGACCTCGTCAGGCTCCTGGCCGCGGCGCCCAACTTTCTCCTGCTCGACGAGCCGACCAACGACCTCGACCTCGACACCATCCGGCTCCTCGAGGACTACCTCGCCGATTTCCCGGGCTGCATCCTGCTGGTATCCCACGACCGCGCGCTGCTGGAGCGGCTCACGGACTACCTCTTTGTCTTCGACGGAGCGGGCGGCATCCGCGGGTTCGCGGGAGACTACGCCGAGTACCGCGAAACGGCGGCCGAAGAGGCGCGCGCAGCCGGTGCGTCCCGAAAGGTGGAGACCCGCAGGCCCGCCAGGCGTGAGAAGAAGACGGAGCTGTCGTTCAAGGAGCGGCAGGAGTACGAGATCCTCCAGAGCGAGATCGACTCGCTGGAAGCGGAACAAAAGGAGCTCGAGTCCCTCTTCCAGCGGCCGGTTCAGGATCCGGCGGCGCTGGAGAAGGGCCACAGGCGCTACCGCGAAATCGCCGGGCTGCTCGCGACCAAGCTCGCCCGGTGGGAGCTGCTGGCCGCGCGGGCCGAAGGGTAGCGCGGGATGCCGGCGCTGGACCTCGACCGCGCGCTCAAGGACCACTTCGGGTTCTCGTCGTTCCGGCCGAATCAGCGGCCGGTCATCGAGGCGATCCTCGCGGGACGCGACGCGTTCGCCGCGCTGCCGACCGGCGGCGGCAAGTCTCTTTGTTATCAGCTCCCCGCCCTCATCCGTCCGGGGCTCAGCGTCGTCGTGAGCCCGCTGATCTCGCTCATGAAGGACCAGGTCGACGGCGCGCGCGAGGACGGCATCCCGGCAGCGGTCCTCAACAGCACCCTTTCGGCCGACGAGGCCAAAGCGACCTGGCGCGCGCTCTCAGCGCGCAGCATCAAGCTCCTCTACGTCTCGCCGGAGCGCCTTTCGTTCCCGGACTTCAGGCGCTCGCTCGGCGAGCTCGGCCTGTCGTTCATCGCGGTGGACGAGGCGCACTGCATCTCGGAGTGGGGCCACGAGTTCCGGCCCGACTACCGCTCGCTCGGGCTCCTCAGGCAGGAGTTTCCCGATGTCCCCATAGCCGCGTTCACCGCTACCGCCACGCGGCAGGTGCAGGACGACGTCGTGCGGCTGCTCGCGCTGCGCGACCCGCTGCTCGTGCGCGCGAGCTTCGACCGGCCGGAGATCTTCTACAGGGTCCAGGGGAAGGAAGGCAACGGCGACGCGCAGGTGCTCGCCTTTGTGCGCCGCCACGACGGCGAGCCGGGCATCGTGTACCGCGGCACGCGGAAGGCCGTGGAGGCGACCGCTGCGCACCTCGGCGCGGCTGGCGTTTCGGCCGTCGCGTACCACGCCGGCCTCGGCGACGAGGAGCGGCGCGTGCGGCAGGAGGCGTTCGTGCGGGACGAGGCCACGGTGGTCGTCGCCACGATCGCTTTCGGAATGGGCATCGACAAGTCGAACGTGCGATGGATCGTGCACGCCGACCTTCCCCGGAGCCTCGAAGGCTACTACCAGGAGACGGGCCGCGCGGCGCGCGACGGCGAGGACGCGGAGACGCTGCTGCTCCACGGCGCCGGCGACGTCGCGGGCATCCGCTGGCGCATCCGCCAGACCGAGGACCCCGACGAGCGCGAGCGCGCCGAAGCGCGCCTCGCCGCGATGCTGCGCTACGTCGCCTCGAGCGCGTGCCGGCGCACTTTGCTGCTCGCCTATTTCGGCGAGCGTCATCCCGGCGCCTGCGGCCGCTGCGACGTCTGCGCGGGGCAGGTCAGGCGGGTCGATGCGACGGTGGCCGCACAGAAGGCGCTCTCCGCGGCGGTCCGCACGGGCGAGCGCTTCGGCGCCGCGCACCTCGCGGACATCCTGGTCGGCAAGGCGACGGACAAGGTGATGGAGCGGGGCCACCAGGCGCTGCCGACGTTCGGCGTGGGGAGAGACCACGAACGCGGCTGGTGGCTGCGGCTCATCCAGGAGCTCGCGGCCGACGACTGGCTGGTGCGCGGCGAGGGGCAGAAGGCGGGGCTCCGGCTCTCGGAGCGCGGGCGGCTGCTCCTGCGCGGCAAGGAGCGCTTCCACACCGCGCTGCCCGTCGAGGAGGAAGCGCCCGTGCTGATCGATGAGGTCGTCGCGCCTGTGGCGCCGGGCGCCCAGGAGGAGCTGATGCGGCGCCTCAAGGCCCTGCGCAAGAGCATCGCCGCGAAGCGCGGCCTTCCGCCCTACATCGTGTTCAGCGACAAGACGCTGCGTGCGATGGCGCGTGGCCAACCGACCGATGCCGACTCATTCCTCGCCTGCCCCGGCGTCGGGCGGCAGAAGCTCGCCGAGTACGGCCCGGCGTTCATGGCAGAAATCCGCGAGTTCCTCGAATCCACGCCGTGAGCGCGCCGTGCGGCTTCGCCGCCACTCGCCTGCAGTGGCGCAGGCTGGCGTCCGCGGGTTCCAGTTGAGCCGCTGGCTCGCGCTCCGCTGCCCCATCGGAATCGATCGCCTTCAACCGTTGCCCGAGCCCTGCGCCCAGCCTGCCGTTTCCATCCCTGGCTCTGCGTCGAAGTTAGCCGCCTCATCGCGTCGTCACGGCATGCGCGCCACGCCACCGATGGAAGGCTGCGGGGTCTGTGTTCGCAGTCCGAGCGTACTGGTTGCCTCGCGGGCTGCGGACCACTCCCGAGCCGGGGGTCGGCCCCCGCCCGTCGATCGGCGAGGAGCTCTCGAGGCTCGGACTCGAAGGCTATTTCCTAGTGACTGGCCGAAGCCCGCAGGCTCTCCTCGGGACGAGGGCGGCGCGTCGCGCCCACCGCTGAGGCTTTCGGGCCGACGCAAGCACCTGGGAACCGCCGCGCTTGAGATCAGCGTAACGCCTGTATAGCCACTTCGCAGCGCGGCCGAGCTGACACTTCCTGGCTCCTTTGCCCTCTCCACGCAGTCTTTTCGGTATCTTGGAAAGTCGACGCGCGTCGACGGAGGAAACCGTGACAGTGGCTGTTCTCATGCTGGCCCTCCTGTTCCTCGCGCCTGCCACCCGCACGACTACGTCGATCTGGGCAATCCGGCCGCGCTGCAGATGACCGGGAGCATGACGATCAGCGGCTGGGTGTATGCCCGCTCGTTCCCGGTGGATGATGCGGCGGTCGTGTCCAAACGCGCCGTGGGAGAGTTTGGGTACCAGCTGGATGTGACGGTGGACCGGGGGCCGCGGACGATCGGGTTCAAGCTGACGAACAGCTCCGGGGGAGCGATGTTCCGCTATGGCGCGACGGCTCTTCAGGTCAACGGCTGGTATCACGTTGCCGGCGTCTACGATGCTGCGACGCAGAGCCTGCACGTGTATCTGAACGGGCAGCTCGACGATGGCGCGCTGGTGGGGACGGTCTCGGCATCGCAGCAGGGGTCGGCGGAAAACGTGACGATCGGGCGGCGGGCAGGCAGGACGGGCTTTGAGTTTGCGGGGCTCATCGATGAGGTCAGGATCTACAGTCGCGCCCTCACTCTCGCCGAGATCCAGACCGACATGGCCACTCCCGTAGGCGCCGTCGGGTCTTCCGACGTCAATCCGCCGAACGTCAGCCTCTCGCAGCCGGGCGATGGCGCGGTCGTCAGCGACATCGTCCAGGTGCAAGCCTCCGCGAGCGACGATGTGGGCGTCGCCGGAGTCGTCTTCTATGTGGACGGCGTGGCGAGCGGTGCGCAGGATACGGCCGCGCCCTACGCGCTGACGTGGGACACGCGGACCGTCAGCAACGGCGCTCACGTGCTCACGGCGCGCGCCTACGACACGAGCGGGAACGCTGCGCTGTCCGCACCGGTGACTGTCACCGTGTCGAACACCAGCTACTTCCAGAATGAGATCCTGGCGACCGGATTCACCCTCCCGACCGCGATCAAGTTCCTCCCCGACGGCCGTCTGCTGGTCGTGACCCTCGCGGGCGTGATCTGGGTCATGTCTCCGCCCTATACGCAACCCGACCCGACTCCTTTCCTGCAGCTCACGAACGTCGGTTCCGCAGGAGTGCAGCAGGGAGTCTATGACATCGCCTTCGATCCGGATTTTGCCAACAATCACTACTACTACATCTTCTACACGCTCGGGACGCCCAATCGAGATCGCCTCTCCCGCTTCACGGCCGACTCCACGCTGACTGGCACGATCGCGGGGAGCGAGCTCGTGCTCTATCAGGACCCCGAAGACGCCAACGCGGAGCACCACGGAGGCGCGATCGCCTTCGGCAACGACGGAAAGCTCTACTTCACGACGGGCGAGCACTTCGTCGCCGGCGACTCGCAACTTCTCACGAACCCGCGCGGAAAGATCCACCGCATCAATCCCGACGGCACCGTCCCGACGGACAACCCTTTCTACGATGGAGCCGGACCCAACTGGGATTCGATCTGGGCGATCGGTCTCCGCAATCCGTACCGCGCCTACTATGACGTTCCGACCGGCAGGCTGTTCGTCGGCGATGTCGGGGGTAACGACTACTCGACCGCGGTGGAAGAGGTGGATCTCGGGGCGCGCGGCGCCAACTACGGCTGGCCCATGCCCGAGGGGGAGGGGTCGTTCTTGAAGTTCTTAAACAACTGTGTTATACATATGTTTTAACTGGCTGCCTTCACATGAGTCGATCACGCGTGTTCACCGCCCTCGCCCTGCTCGTCGTCATGGGCCTCCGCGCGCCGCTGGCGAGCGCAGAGGTTGAGAAAGACTCCTTTGTCCTGTTCCCCTACGTGTTCTATTCGCCGGAGACCAGCCTCGCCGGAGGCCTGATCCTCATGGCTACGGGAAGCTCGGATCCTCAGGATGCCAACCAGCACGAGAACGTGACGCGGGGAGGCGGCTTTGCGACCTTGAACGGCCAGGCGGAAGGTTTCGTCTCCGGTGAATACTTCCTGCCCGACAACCGAATGCGGCTCGCCCTGGACAGCTATGCGGCGCGGTATCCGAACAAGTTCTTCGGAATCGGTCCTGACGCGCGATCGGAAGAGGACTACGTGCCGTTCGAGTGCGCCGCGGACGGCACCGCGGGCTTTCTCGTAGTCCCGGGCCTGTACCTGGGACCGCGCTTGCGCTGGTTCAGCTCGTGGATGCAGGAGCGGGAGGCCGGCGGGGCTCTGGCGAACGCTTCGGTCCCCGGCGCAGACGGCGCGGGGATCCTGGCGCCCGGGTTCCGCCTGACCTATGAGGGACGCGACTCTTCCGTCGCCCCTTCGAGCGGTTTCTTCGCCGAGCTGTGCGGGAGCTGGTCCTTCCCGACTTTCGGCGGCGGCTCGAGCTATCCCTCGATGATCATCGACGCGCGTGCGTACCTCGCTCCTTTTGCAGGCAGGAAGATCGTGCTTGCCGGTCAGTTCTACGGGGCCGTGGCGGGCGGCACGCCGCCGTTCCAGGAGCTTCCGCGCCTCGGCGGCGACAAGCTCCTCCGCGGCTACTACGACGGCCGCTACCGGGACAACGCTCTCGTGGCGCTGCAGGCGGAGGCCCGGATCCCCGTCTGGCGGAGATTCGGCGTTGCGATCTTTGCCGCGGCAGGTCAGGTCGCTCACGATCCTCTCGCATTCGACCTGCGCGCTTTCAAGCTCGCGGCCGGAGTCGGCCTGCGGTTCGTCCTGGACAAGGAATCCGGCGCCGGGCTCCGGGCCGACGTCGCGATGGGGGAAAGCGGGGCCGACTTCTACTTCAACCTTGGGGAGGCCTTCTGATGCGCGCGCGAAGCGCGGGCACGGACCCGTCGCGAAGGGACGCCGGGGGAGGCGAGCAACAGATCGCTCAGGTCGTTCCACAGACGCCCGCGCGTCCGCTCGCTGGCGAAGTCCGCTCCGCAGAGAGCGCCGGCCGCTTCCGGCGCCACGGAGACAAAGACGGAAACGGCGAGGAGAAGCAGGGCCGTGAGGCTCGTTTTCTGCCGGCGTCCCGCCTGCTCCAGCCGGGCGAACAGCGCTCTGAAGAACGCTCCCACCTCGGCGTGGAGCGCCGGGTGCTGGACGACGATGGCGTGCACGACCCGGGGGCTCCTAATCGTGCCCTCCATGAGGTACCGGACCACGAAGCGCGCCGCTGCGTCGGCGTCCACGCTCTCCTTGATGATCAGCGCGATGTCGTCGGCAACGTGGGACCACGCTCCCCGGAGAGCCTCCTCGATCAGCCGGTCCTTGGAGCGATAGTAGTAGTTGACGGCGGCGGGATTGACGCCCGCGCGCGCCGCAATCGCCCGTACGGTGGCGGCCTCCAGGCCGAGCTCGTGGATGCAATCGAGGGTGGCGATGAGGATCCGGCGTTCCGGCGGATAGCGCGAAATGTCCTCGTGCCCGCCAAGCAGCTCACTCAGTTCCATTGTGTCCCGGCGAGTCTACCGGCTTTGCCACGAGCGTACAAGCGCCGACGACTCGCGAACGGAGGCCGGCCGGAGGAGCATCGCTCATGTACCTGAAGCTCATGGTGCGCGGCCTTCAGCGACACCGCGCCGCGGGGAAGCGTCTCTTCGTCCTGCTGGCTGCCTGCAGCGCGGCGGTCCTGTTCTGCTTGTCCTTCCGCGACAGCTTTGTCAGTCAATTCCGGCATCTCGGAATCGATGCGGCGACGGCACACCTGCAGATCCTGCCGTCCGAGTCGCCGAAGGTCCTGGACATGGCGTTCGCCGACCAGCGCGAGGGACTGGCGCTCCTGGACTACTCCCCCGATCTCCAGAGCTTCCTCTCCTCGCTCCCAGGAGTGTCGCACGCCATGCTCGCGGTGGAGACCCGGGCTGCGATCTTCACGATCGAAGGGGAGCAGACCAGCTTCGCGCCGTCGCTCGTCGGCGTGGACCCGGAGGATCTTCCGCAGACCCTCCCCGGCGTGACGGTCCTCGAGGGTTCACGCGATCTGGCGTGGCGCGAGGGAATGCCCGACGTTCCCGTCTTCCGGCCTCCGCTGGAGTTCTGGGAGGTCATCCGCGACAACGATCAGTTCACGCGCAGAAACTTCCGGCTGACGGGGCCTGCGTGGGAAGCGTTCAAGGCACGCGTCCTCGCCGAGATGCCCGCGCTGTTCCCTGGAGCAAAGGGCATGACTGACGAGGCGTTTCTGTCCGCGATGAACCGCGCCCTCGGTCGAGCGGACCTTCCGGATCTCCTTCCGGCGCGGACCCGAGAGGGCTACGACTACCGCATCGACGATGCGCAGGCAGCGCTCGCGTCCTTCGAGCCCGGCACCGATACACAGCGCGCGGCATCGCAGGTCAGAGTGCTTCGAAAGCGCCTCCTCGAGTCCGTGTATCCCGACGCGATCACGCCCGTGCGGGACACGATCAACCTGAATGTCTCGTACACCATGGCCGTGCCCGCCGCGCGCGGCGACGACCCTCTCGCGAAACCCGCCGTGATTCCGATCAGGATCACGGCGTACGTCCAGCGGCTGCCCATGTTCTTCTACAACTACTACGTGGACTCGCGGGCCCTGAGGGGGTGGCTCGGGCTCGCGGATCGTGCAGGGACCAGCATCTACGTCCGACTGAAATCGAACGAGGATACTGCGGCTGCGAAGCGTGAGATCGAGCAGTGGCTCTCTCTCTACGGCAAAGGGCTGGTAGTCCGGGACTACGTGGAGCTGGGCCAGCTCTTCCTCTCCGCGGCCTCGGGCTTCCGTATTCTCACGATGGTCCTCATCGGGCTGTTCATGGCCGCGGTGGCCATCTTCACGGTCAACTCGGTGCTCCTCTCGCTCATCAGGCGAAGGCGGGAGATCGGGACCGCGATCGCGCTCGGGCTCTCGCCGGGCGCCAACGCGATGGTCCTCCTCGGGGAAACGCTCACGCTCGTCTGCGTATCGTGGGTCGTCGGCTCCGCGCTGGGAGTCGGTGTCATCCTCGTGTTCCATGTCGTGGGAGTTCCAGGAATCATTTTCATGCCGCAAGGCAGGCTCTTTCTCGACTTTACGCCGTCTCACCTCGGGATCAGCCTCGGCCTCTTCGTCCTGCTGTCGGCAGTCGCCTCGCTTATCCCGTTGCGGCGTCTCGTGCGTGCTTCGCCTGTCGAGCTGCTCAAGGAGGCGTCCTGATGATGACGCTCAAGCTCGCTCTTCGCAACGTTCTCGCGCACGGCCAGCGGAGTCTCATCATGGCAACCGTGGTCGGCCTGGCCGTCCTTGTCGTTTTCATCTTCATGACGTTCTCGGACGGACAGATGGAGAACGCGCGCAAGGGGTTTCTCGCGCTGCTGAGCCCGTCGGCGGACGTTGCGGTCTACGCACGAGGCCTCAAGGCCGCGGAGGACGAGGGCGAGGAATGGCGTCGTGCCTCGACGATGAGCATCAAGGGATATCCCGCGCTTCTGGATGACCTCCGCGCGATGCCGTTCGTCCGCAGGGCCTGCGCTCCCACCACACCGCTTTCGCTCAGCGTCTTCGCCGGCGGCCGCAAGTACCGCGACTTCCTGTTCCGGGGCGTCGATCCGTCAGAGGGCTGGATCGTAAGCGACTACGTCCGCATGACCGAGGGATCGTTCTTCGATTCCCAGGACAGGCCGGAGGTCATTCTGCACTGGCGAACCGCGTCGACCATGCGGATACGACCGGGAGACCCGGTAAAGATCGTCGGAAAGGACCTGTTCGGGCAGGTCGTCGTCCAGGACGCGCTCCTCACGGGCTTCTACGCTCCCAGGCAGGACATGCCCTATCTCGTGGACCACGCGTTCATGAACAGGACCGCCTACGCCCTCATCTCCGGCTTCTCCCCGGACGAGACAATGTCCCTCTTCGTCGACCTCAAGCAGGGCGCGAGCCGCGGCCGAGCGATCCAGCAGCTGCGCTCCTGGGCGGAGCGCCGCGGGCTGGACCTCGAGTTCTGGGACTTCAAGGACATCCCGCGCGACACGTTCGGCATCTACGAGCTGCTGCGCCTCGTGTTCATGGCGGCCAGCCTCCTCATCATCGGCGTCACCTCGTTCGGCATCATGAGCGTGGTCTCCGTGAACCTCTTCGACAGGAAGCGCGAGATCGGCACGTTCTACTGCCTGGGCAGCGACAAAGGCCCGCTCGTTGCGCTGTACACGCTGGAGATCCTCGTGATCAACCTGTGCGCGACGCTGGCCGGAGTGGTCCTCGGCCTCGTCGCGCGGGCCGCGGTCAACGGCCTGGCCCTTACGACCGAGAACCCGGGGTTCCAGCTCCTCATCGGGGGGAGCAGCATCTCGCTCGGTTTCAGTCCCGGAACTCTGCTTTTCATCTTCGGCGTAACCACCGCCCTCACCGCGGTCACCGCGATGACGACGCTGAGAGCACGGCTGCGCGTTCCACCACTCGCCGCGCTGCGGGAGACGGAGTGATTCCCATGAAGGCCAAGACATGCTTTTTCGCCACGCTTCTTTCGACCGCCGTGCTGGCCGGCAGTGTCTCCGCCCAGGAAGCGGGCCCCGTGGATCCCGACGAGCTGATCCGGCGGGCGGAGCGGATCATGTACCCGAACGCGCGAGCCGAAGCGGTCCTCCACTTCCGGGCTGCCGACGGCAGAACGGAGGACCACGCCGCGACCTACTACACGCGCGACAGGAATCAAAAGATCATCGTGCGAATGACCGCGCCCCCGGCGGACGCCGGCAACGATCTCCTCATGATCGAGCAGAACGTGTGGGCGTACGAGAGACGGATCAACCGGGTGATGAAGGTGCCATCCAATCAATCCTTCGGCGGCACGGGATTCTCGTACGGGGACGTCGTGCGGCTCAACTTTTCCGACAACTACACGGCGACTCTCGTGTCCTCCGACCGCGAGGCATACAGGCTCGATCTCGTCGCGAAGGACCGCAACGCACCGTACTACAGGATCGTTCTGAACATTGCGCGCCAGGGCGGATGGCCGGTCCGGGGAGTCTGCTACGCCCGCAACGGCAGCGTGGTCAAGGAGATCCGCTATTCCGACGTGAAAGATATCGGGGCGGGCCCCAAGCCCGTGGTAGTGACCGTCATCTCGCCGTTGGATCCGGGCGCGGTGAACACCCTCACTCTGCTGAGGGAGAAGCCGATGGATCTGCCCGACAGCGTGTTCAACCGCCGCAATCTCGAGGCGCGCCTGGAAGAGAGGTACTGAGATGGGCTTTATTTCAGCTCGGGATATCGTCAAGGAGTACCCACTGGGCAGGACAACGGTCCGCGCGCTGCGTGGCGTCTCCCTGGACATTGCCAGAGGCGAGCACCTCTGCGTTGTGGGACCCTCCGGAGCCGGCAAGTCGACGCTGCTCAACATCCTCGGGCTGCTGGACGAGCCGACGAGCGGCGACTTCCTGTTCGACGGGGTCGCGGTTGCATCCCTCAATTCCCGGGCGAGGCACCGGTTCCGCCGCGAGCGGATCGCCTTCATCTTCCAGTCTTTCAACCTTGTGCCGGTCCTGAGCGCCTACGAGAACATCGAGTTCCCGCTCATCGTCCAGAAGGTGCCGGCGGCGGAGCGACGCCGGCGCATCCTCGCCATGTCGCAGGAGGTCGGCATCAGCGAGCATCTCCGCCACCGTCCCGACGAGCTCTCGGGCGGCCAGCGCCAGAGGGTTGCCATCGCGCGAGCGCTGGTCACGCAGCCGCAGGTGGTGTTCGCCGACGAGCCGACTGCCAACCTCGACTCCGTGAATGGGGCCGCCGTCCTCCAGCTCGTGAAGCGGCTGCACGGGGAGCAGGGCACCACGTTCGTCATCGCCAGCCACGACGAGCAAGTGATGCGGATGGCTCACCGCGTGGTGCGGATAGTAGACGGAGTGGTCCATGATGCGTAACGGAACCTTCATTTTGGTGATGCTCGCGGCTGTGGCCGCCGCGTCATCCGCGGAGGAGCAGGCAGGAACATCGGCACCCAGAATCTGGGGCGATGCCTACTACCAGCTTGCCGCCAGCGACACGGTGAACGCGAGCGACTCGTGGACCGGGAGCCAGGAAGCGGGTGTATCGCTCAACGTCCGCACACCCCTCGGCCTGGAGGTCGTGGGGGACTTTGTCGTCCCGCTGGAGCTGGACACGGCGCCTTCCCCCGACGCGCTGATCGCTCAGCTCTTCGTGAAAGTGTCTCCCGCCGAGGGCATGAGCGTTTCGGCGGGCCGACAGCGCCTGAACTGGGGGACGGCGAAGGTCTTTGCGCCGATCGATATCCTGGAAGCCCGGGCCAATCCGCTCGACGTGCGTCCTTTCCTCCCCGGTGTTTCGGGGATCAAGCTCGACATCTTTCCGAACGACAGTCTCGGCGTGAGTCTCGCGGCGCTGCCGGCATCCGAGCTGCGCTGGAGCCGGGCAGCGGCGCGTGTCGAGTACGTGATCAAGGACGCCGGACTCGATTTCGGGCTCGGCGTCGTGAAGTACGGAGACCCGGATCGCTCGGACCGGCTCGGGCTCCTGAGCGACAGCGCGTGGTCGGTGGGTCCCGTCGTCTTCTACGAGGAATCGGAGCTGCGCTGGGGAAGGGAAAGCTCGTATCTGTTCCCCGGCATGGGCGCGGTGGAGGATCTAGACGGCAGGAACCATGCCGTCGTCAGAGCCGCGGGAGGAGCGCTCGTACAGGTGGATCTTGGCCTCACGCGGCCCGCGACACTGGTCATGGAGTACTTCTTCAACGGAGATGGTTTCACCTCGCAGGAAGCGCGAACGTTCGTCTCCCGCTACGACGGGTGGCAGGCGGCGGGATCTCCGGCCGGCGCGCAGATACCGGGCTCTCTCTCTGCCCTCGGAGGATTCCGGCGTCACTATGCCTCCGTCGCGCTCGCCGATGTCGCAGTCGCGCGCCCTCTCCTGCTGGGAGTGTCGGGAATACTGGGCATCGAGAGCCTGCTCGCCCGGCTCGCCGTCGACCTCGAATGGGAGCTTCGTCAGGGGACGTCGTTGGCCGCTCGCTACGAGGTGGCTCACGCGTTTCGCGCGTCCGCCGAGGAGCCGAGTGAGCTGCTCGTCCTCCCCTTCCGAAACAGGCTCACGTTCAGCATCTCGACGAGCGTCGAGTAGGAGATCCCTTCCTGGAGACACGGAGAGGAATCGATAGGCGCCTCCGCTACCTCGCCGGCGCGATGTTCTTGTTCATCCGGAAGAGATTGAGCGGGTCCCAGTCCGCCTTTAGCTGCGTGAGGCGCGCGAAGTTGGCGCCGTACGCCGCCTGGATGCGCCCGTCGGCCTCCTCTTCGGTGAGGAAGTTGATGTAGGTGCCACCGGTGGAGAATCGCTTCATGTCGCGCCAGGCGGCGCGCGCCCACTCGACGTTGGCGTTGTCGTCGTCCTGCTTGTCCCAGGCCGCCGTGATGTTCAGCACGAAGGCCGCATCGCGGTTTCCGACCGCCGAGTGATCGTTGCTGTGTTTTGCGAGGGCCCCGCCGAGCTGGAAAAGGATGATGGCGGAGTGCGGGGACCGGAGGCTGCGCGCGTTTTCGATCGCGGAGTCCAGCAGCTCGTGAGACAGCCCGGGCAGATACTCCGACTTCCAGTAGTAGCGCCGTCCCTTTGGTTGCGTAGCGTCCAGGAGACTCTGCTGCGAGACGTACGATCGGCGCTGGATGATGTCGCCGACCGGCTTCCCGAACCGCTTGACCGGCGCCAGCAGCTTTTCGCCGTCTTCCACTTTGCCGGTGTGGCACGCGAACACCGCGATGATGGGCTTGCCGTGAGACTCCTTGTCGATCCACGGCGCGGGCGGCGCGATCCGCAGGACGGCGACGACGGTGAGCTCCGGGGGCGCCGACTCCGCGACCTCCTGGAACATCGACAGCACATCCGGCGCGGATGCCGCTGGCCACGCGATCCCACCGCCGAAGATCTCGGGCCCGAGAGGATGGAGGTCGTACGCGATATTGGTCACAACGCCGAAGTTCCCGCCGCCGCCGCACAGGCCCCAGAACAGGTCTGTGTTTTCCTCCTGGCTGGCATGTACGAGCCTGCCATCTGCGGTGACCAGGTCCATCGAGCGGACATTGTCGGCGGTCCACCCGAAACGCCGCGACGCGTAGCCGAAGCCGCCTCCCAGGGTCAACCCGGCGATCCCGGTCATCGAGACGAAGCCGAGGACGGCCGCCAGGCCGTGCAGTTGGGTCTCACGATCCACGTCGCCGAGCAGGCAGCCCGGCTGGGCGCCGGCAACGCGTGCCTTGGCGTCGACCCACACCCCGCGCATCAGGGAGAGATCCAGCATGAGCCCGCGTTCGGCGACGGCGAGGCCGGCGATGTTGTGCCCGCCGCCCTTTATCGACAGCGCGATTCCGGTCTCGCGCGCGAACTTGACGCCGGCCAGGATGTCGGAGACGCCGACGCAGCGTGCGATGAGCGCGGGCCGGCGATCGATCATCCCGTTCCAGACCGAGCGCGCGTCGGCGTACCCGTCGTCGCCCGAGCGCAGCAGTGTCCCTCGCAGCGCGGCCTTCAGTGCATCGACCTGTTTCAACTCCAGTTCGAGTGGAGCTCCATCCCGGCGGACCACAGTCATCGAGCTCATCGGTCTCGTCCTCCTATGTCTATTCAGCGAGCGCTGGCGTCGTCAAAAGATCGCTATGATTACTCAGATGGTCAAGAACCGTGCTCAGGGCGACCGAGATCGGCACCAAACGCTATGCCCGCCTGACGGCGGCCTGACGGCGGCGTTCGAGGAGGGAGCTGTTTCTCTACTTCGTGCTCAGCGAGGGAATCACTGCCGGCGTGACCGCCGGCGCGGCCAAGGGGCAGGCGCACCGCGCGACCGGGCCGGCGACGGCTCCCCGAAGTGCGCCATGAATCTGCGCGAGAAGCTCCGCCCTTACTCCGTGGGCTTGAGGCTTCCGTCCTCGAGAAGCCAGAGGTCCTCGATCCGCGCGAGGTGCATGCCGTCGTGCAGCGCGATGTGTCGCACGAGGAGCTCAAAGCCGTTTCTCTCGTACTCCGGGTGCACTGCGGTCTTGCGAGATGGAGCGTCCGCTCCGGTCGCGGACACGAGCTCCGCGAGCACCCGCGGGTTCAGCTCGAGGCCATCGAGCAAAGTCTTGCGGTCTATCGGGTCCTCCCTGGGCGGCCATGTTGCGCACGGTCGCGTGGCCGCGCTGCTGGCCGCCATTGCGCCACGGAACCCGAGGCAGCCGAGGCTTACCGGGTCTTCCGACTACGCGCCGAACGCGTAGAGGACGCCGAGCGCCGCCACCGCAACCGCCAGCACGGTCCTCGGCCCGGTACCGCCCGCCGGAGCCAGCTTGTAGAGGATCACGAGCCCGGTGAGGACCGCCATCCAGCCGAGGCTGGACATCCCGATCAGGACCGCCGCGACCATCAGCCCCGCGCTGCAGCCGATGCAGCTGACACCGTACCGCGCTCCCGCCAGCACGGCGCTGCGGTGCAGGTTGAACGGCAGCGGGCCATGCAGCGCGCACAGCTCACGGCAGCGCGCCTCGCTCGCGCGCTTGAGCGGCGTGACCGCATAGATGCCGGCGAGCACCAGCGAAGCGCCGCCGATCAGGCGCTGATCGGCCCAGGGCATTCGGAGGGCGCCGTACACGAGGTAGGCCGCGACGCCAAAGGCAAGCCAGACGGCCAGATAGGTGGCGCTGAGAAGGCCGGTGGCGACCTGCCAGCCTGGGCGGCGCTCTGAATGGTGCGCGAACTCGAACACCAGTGGGAGCGCTGACGGCAGCATCATCGCCGCCATCATCAGCAGCCACCCCGCGGCGAAAGAACCCGGCGATCCGAGGCCCATCGCCATGTCGCCCGTCGACCTCGACTGCTCGATGACTACGATCCAGGCGACTACGGCTGCGACAAGAACCACCCCGGCGGCCAGCGCGGGCGGCGCGATCTCGCGCGCCGACGCCGCGCTCCCGCCATCGTCGCCTCCCAGCCACCCCTTGCACGCGGGACAGAACGCGCGCCCTCGCGCCGGCCGGAGCAGCCCGATCGCGGACAGCAGCTTGATAGTGGACATCAGTCGCGATACTCGTCGCGGCGTCGAAGCCACGACATGCCGCCATCGCCTTCCTCATCGCGGCCCTTCGGCACCAGGTCCATGTAGTGATAGGCCACGTTGAGCATGTCGAGTCCGCGCGCGTACGTGGAGTACGTGTGATAGATCCGACCGTCTTCGTCCTTGAGGAAGACGCTGATCCCCGGCGCCTCCGACATCGACGCGGAATCGACCCGGTAGTTGTAGTCGGCCTTGCCCGCTTTGAGCTCGTCTCTGGTGAACGAAACGCGGTAGTCGAAGTTGAAATCGCTGCCCACCGACGAGAGCCAGGGGAACGTCCAGCCCATCCTCTTCTTGTACGCGGCCAGCTTTGGATACGGCGCCAGCGACACGGCGGCCATGGTGATGTCGCGGTGATTCAGATGAACCGTGATGCCGTTAAAGTTGTCCATCCAGAACGAGCAGGCAAAGCAGATCGCGTCCGCAGTCCAGGTCGTGTCCGGTCCAGCGGTCTCGGGATTGAACATCGCGTGATAGATGACGAGCTGGCTGCGCCGATCGAACATGTCCGCGAGGGTTTGACGGCCGCGCTCACCCTCGAAGACGTATTCCTTCTCGACTATCTCCCAGGGGAGCTCGCGCCGTTCTTTGCTGAGCTGGTCGCGAAGTCGCGTGAACTCCTTCTCCTTGACGAGGTGCTTTTTGCGCGCGGCCAGCCACTGCTCGTGCGTCACCGTCTTGTGAGCTGCCATTGATCCTCCTGCGCATTGCGTGACTATCAGGTCGCGCGCCCGTACCTATGAGAAGCAGTTTTTCGGAGCATCACCCGCAACGCACGGTTGCCGATAGCCATTCGTTTCAGCGTGAATATAACCAAGTTCACATTCACCGTTGCGGGTGCGGCGTCAGGTCCCCCACCTTTCCGGCGGAGCCTCCAGGGCGCGGGCTCGAAAGCCTTGAGGCGCCGGCAATACCGGCCCCGCCCCCCGCCCGGGCCCCGGTCCCAAACGCGGCAGCGCCGAAGGGCAAGACGCGCTTGCGCACGCGCTGCTCCCCGCGCAATGTGGCGGTGGCCCGCGGCGCTGCCGGGCACTCAGCCGTCGCGCACGCGGCAAGGAGAATGCATGGAAACGATCGGATTTGTCGGCCTCGGAGTCATGGGAAGGCCGATGGCGCGCAACCTCATCAAGGCCGGCTACAAGGTCGTCGCGTATGACTTGAACGCCGAAGCGGTACGCGACGCCGTGCGGAGCGGCGCCACAGCAGGCGCGTCGGTGCGGGACATCGCAGCCGGCGTCTCCAAGCTCATCACGATGCTCCCCGACTCGCCGGACGTCCGCGCCGTGATCCTCGGCCCCGGTGGCGCGATCGAGACCCTCAAGAAGGGCACCACCGTGGTGGACATGAGCACCATCTCGCCCCAGGTGACCCGCGAGATCGCGGAAGCGCTGGCGCAGCGGGGGATCACCTTCTTCGACGCTCCAGTGAGCGGCGGCGCCAAGGGCGCGATCGAAGGCACGCTCTCGATCATGGCCGGCGGCCCGCAGAGCGCATTCCAGCACATCCTCCCGGTGCTGCAGGCCATGGGAACGACCATCACGTGGATGGGCGAGGCGGGCGCCGGCCAGTGCACCAAGATGTGCAACCAGTTGATCACGGCCATGCACATACAGGCGGTCGCCGAAGCGCTCGCCCTCGCGCGGGCCGAGGGCATCGACCTCCCCCGCCTGCACCAGGTGCTCAAGGGCGGCGCCGCCAACTCCTGGATCCTCGAGAACCTCGGCCCCCTGATGCTCGAGCGGGACACGCGCCCGAACTTCCGCATCGACCTTCATACCAAGGACCTCAAGATCGTCATCGACGCCGCATTCAGGCGCAACGTCCCGGTCCCGGGAACGATGCTGTGCTCTTCGTTATTCCTCGAGACGCGGGCGCACGGCGAAGGCTCGCTCGGCAACCAGTGCCTGTACCGCGCCTATGACCGGATGGCGAACCAGGAGAAAGGAGGCGAAAAATGAAGGCAGCCACCGGGCTCATTCTCCTCGCTCTCGGACTCGGGCTTGCCTCCCGGGTGGAGGCTCAGGCCGGCCGGGTGGCGATCACGTACAGGCTCGATCGCATCGGCAAGACTGCAAGCAACCAGATCGCCGTGTGGATCGAGGACGAGAACGGCCGTCACGTGCGGACCCTGTTCGCCACGGACTTCACGGCACGCAAGCGCGGCTTTCTCAAACGGGCCCAGAGCGTTCCCACCTGGGTCAGGACCGCGGGGATCGCCGATTGGACCCAGGCGCAGATCGACGCCGTCAGCGGGGCGACGCAGAAACCCGGGCAGATCAGTCTTGCGTGGGACTGCACCGACGCGCAGGGAAGGCGCGTCCCCGACGGCGTCTACGTCTACCGCATCGAAGGCAACCTGCAGTGGGAAAACACGGTGCTGTGGACCGGGCGGATCACTGTGGGCAAGCAGCCCGACGCGTCGCAGGCGCAGGCCACATACCAACCTGCCGGCGCTGAGAAGTTGGGCAGGCTCGTGACCGACGTCCGCGCAACCTTCAAGCCCGAGTAACGGCGGGCCCGGTCGACGCGCGCGGCCGGGCCCCGAGTCCGTCTCCCCCTACGGCGCCCCCTTGAGCGTTCGGCCGAAGAACTCCCACATCGCAGGGTCGTTCCAGGGGACGGCGTGCTCCATGCCTTCCTTCATGACAACCGTGTGCGAGAGCCCGAGCTCGCGCATCCGGTTGCCGAGGATCTCCAGCTGCTTCGGCACGCACAACGTGTCCTTGCTGCCCTGGATCGCGAGGACGGGCGGGTCGTCGCGGGTCACGTAGGTGATGACGCTCGCCGCGCGGTACCGCTCGGGCATCTCGGCTCGGCGTCCCGCCGAGGTAGGGCCCTATGAACTGGCTCGCCGTCTCGATAGTGGAGCGCCATGTCGCACGGGCCCGCCAGGCTCGTGACAGCCTGCACTCTGCTGGAGTAGCCCGGGTTGCCGAGGTTCCCCTCCAGCCCGTCCGAGGGATCCGTCATCGCCCACCATCAGAGAAAGGTTCGCCCCGGAAGACCAGCCCACGATCCCGATATGGTCGGGGTCGATGCCGTAGCGAGCCGCGTTCGCGCGCAGCCAGCGGACGGCCGCCTTCACGTCGTGGACCTGGTCCGGGAACTGGTACTTGGGCTTCCCGTTCGCGTCTTTCACGCTCGTGAGCCGGTAGTCGACCGCGGCGGCCACGTATCCCTTGCTCGCCGCCTCGTCGACGTACAGGTAGCACTGGCTCCGGCTGTTGGTTCGGAAGCCGCCGCCGAACACGAAGACGATCGCCGGCGCCGGCCCCGCGGGCTTGAGAGGCCGCGCGAGGTCGAGCTTGAGCTCCAGGTCGCCGGCGCGGGCATAGACCAGCCCGTTCTCGCGGATGGTCTGCGCCGCGGCACCTGCGGTCAGCACCAGCGCGAGCAGGATCGCCCACGCTCCCCTTCTGCCAAGGACTGTCATCGCCGCGCCTCCTCCGACGTTCCATCGTCGAGTCGCCCATTGATCCTGCACGTAGTCGCGCCATCGCGGAATGACAAACACGTGTCACGCCGCCCCGCGGACCGCCTCTGTTGAACTCCCGGCCGGGATCGACGATGATCACGTAGCCACCGCGCGCCGCGGTGGCCCAGGCAGGTGCGACATGGCTCGAATCTACGGCAGCGCGTTCTTCGGTGATTCGATCAGGCCGATCGAGGAGGCCAGGCTGAGCATCGCGAGCTCGGCCGTGATGTATGGTCTCAGCGTCTACACGGTGTTCCCGGTCAACGTGACGGACGGCGGCGACCTGGCGGCCTTCAGGCTCGACGATCATTACGTGCGCATTGTGAACTCGGCGCGGATCATCGGGATCGACACGTTCGAGCCGGCGTGGCCCAGGGAGCGCTTCGTGCAGGCCGTCAGGCAGCTCGTGGCGTCCAACGCGATCGGCGAGCGGGTGTTCGTGCGCGCCACCGTGCACGTGACCGACCTGGTGCCCGGCACGCGGTCACGCGGCCTTTCGACACTCCTCAGCATGTTCGTCTACGAGGCGACGCCGATCGTTCCGCAGGACGGGGCCCGGCTCAAGACGAGCGTGTGGCGCCGCGTGCCCGACTACGCGATCCCCTCGCGCGCCAAGGTGAACGGCGCCTACGTGAACTCGGTGCTCGCCAAGCAGGACGCCATCGACTCGGGCTACGACGACTGCATCTTCCTCGACGCGGCGGGCCACGTCTGCGAGCTTTCCGCGGCCAACATCTTTATCGTCCGCGGCGGGACGGTCATCACGCCGGACACGGCGGCCGACATCCTGGAGGGGATGAACCGGAGGACCGTGCTCGAGCTCGCGGCCGCCATGGGCATACCTGCGCTGGAACGCCCCGTCGACCTCACGGAGCTGTACGTGGCCGACGAGGTCTTCGCGGCCGGCACCTCGGCTTTCATCGCCCCCGTCAAAGAGGTGGATGCCCGACTCGTCGGCAAGGGAGGGATAGGACCCGTGACCTCGCGGCTGCGGGAAAAGTGGATGGCCGTGCAGTCGGGAAGCGACCCTGCGTTCAGGTCGCTGCTCACGGTCGTCGGGAAGGCTGCCGGCAGAGCAGGCCGCGCCTGACAGGGAGGCTCGCTTGGTCCACACCTACTCGATCGTGGCGCGCGACCGGCAGACCGGCGAGCTGGGAGCGGCGGTGCAGTCGCACTACTTCGCCGTGGGCGCGGTGGTGCCCTGGGCCGAGTCGGGCGTCGGCGTCGTCGCCACGCAGTCGCTCGTGCTGCCCGACTACGGTCCGCTGGGGCTCGAGAAGATGCGCTCGGGCCTCGCGGCGCGCGACGCGCTCGACTCGCTGCTTGCGACCGATGCCCATCCCCAGGGCCGGCAGGTGGCGATGGTGGACGCCGCGGGAGGAGTCGCGGCCTGGACGGGCCCCGGCTGCATCCCGGACGCCGGCCACCTCACCGGCGATCAGTTCTCCGTGCAGGCCAACATGATGGCGAATCCCTCGGTGTGGCCCGCGATGAAGGATGCGTTCGAGAGCGCCGACGGCGACCTCGCCGAGCGGCTGCTGCGGGCCCTCGAGGCAGGCGAGAAGGCCGGCGGCGACATCCGCGGCAGGCAGTCGGCGGCGATCCTGGTGGTGAGCGGCAAGCCTTCGGGCAAGCCGTGGATGGACCGGACCTTCGACCTCCGCGTGGACGACAGCCCCGAGCCGCTCGAGGAGCTCCGCCGCCTGACGCGCCTCCGGCGCGCCTACCTGC
Source organism: uncultured Spirochaetota bacterium (assembly GCA_963734495.1). GTDB lineage: Bacteria > Spirochaetota > Spirochaetia > SZUA-6 > CAVTHK01 > CAVTHK01. Next base: position 204,021 of record CAVTHK010000011.1, on the reverse strand, counting down.
TCGAAGACAGGGGCGACAGCTTCGTCGCCGAGGGGCGGCCGGCGGAGGCGCTCGCGGCGTACGAAGCGGCCGCCGGTCTAGCGCCCGAAGTGAGCGAGCTGCAGTTCTGGGCGGCTTTCGCGATGTACACCGGCGGGCGCAGGCCCGAGGCGCTTCGGCTGTTCCGCAGGCTCTTCGCGGCCGATGGCCGCTGGGCGGATCTCGTGCCGCGCCTGGCCCGCGCGGGCCTGTTCCCCGACGATCCGGCGGCCGTCGAGGAGGTCGTGCGCCTGCGCCCGCGGTCGCGGCGGTGAGGCGGTCGTTGAAGCGGCCAGCGGGGCCCGGCGCACGGCCTGACGCTTGCGGGCCCCCGCCGCAGCGATTAGGCTTGGGTGCGATGGCACCCGGAAAAGCGACGGAGCCGAGCGGGCCCGCCCCACCCGAACGCGTCCTCCTCTCTTTTGTCGGCAACCGCGATCCCCGCCGCGCGGACGGGCCGGAAGGTCTGGAGCCGGGCCCCGTGCTCAGCCTGTTAGGCGCCCGCCGCTTCGACCGCGTGTTCCTCTTCTGCACCGGGCCGGACTACCTCGTTCGCGCGCGCGACGTCGAGGAGATCGCGGGCGTCGAGATCGAGCGGCCCCCCGTGTTTTCCTTTGTGCAGATCGACCTCGCGTCGCCGATCGACTACGAGGAGATCTTCGCGCGCCTCCGCGATGCCGCCGGCCGCGTGATCGAAAGCCTCGCCCACCGCTCGCCGGAGCTCTGGGTGCTGCTCGATCCCGGAACGCCGCAGATGCAGACCGCGTGGTTCCTGCTCGCCCGCTCCGGGCTCCTCAAGGCGAGGCTGCTGCAGGGGATACCGCCGCGCTTTGCAGCCGGCGTGTACAAGGTCAAGGAGGTCAACCTCGCGAGCAGCGTGCTGCCCGAGGTCAGGATCGCCGAGCCCGACGGGGCGACCTCGCCCGCCGCTTCGCCCCGCTGGATCGCCCGCGCCGCGGCCGAAGGCGTCGTGGGTGAGAGCCCCGCGTTCCGCGCCGCGCTCGAACGCGCCGAGCGGGCAGCCCGCTACTCGATCTCCGTCCTGATCCAGGGCGAGACCGGGACCGGCAAGGGGTTGATCGCACGCATGATCCACGAGGCGAGCGACCGCGCCAAAGCGCCCTTCTTCCCCCTGAACTGCGCGGCGTTCACGCCCACGCTCGTGGAGAGCGAGCTCTTCGGCCACGGGCGGGGCGCCTTTACGGGCGCCGACAGCGCGCGGCTCGGCCTGCTCCGCGCGGCCGAGGGCGGCACCGTCCTGCTCGACGAGGTCGGCGACCTGCCGCCCGGCATCCAGCCCAAGCTGCTGCGCGTGCTCGAGGAGAAGACGCTGATCCCCGTCGGCGAGGATCGCGAGCGCAAGGTCGACGTGCGCATCCTCGCGGCGACGAACCACGACCTCGAGAAGATGGTGGAAGAAGGCTCGTTCCGCCGCGACCTCTACGAGCGACTCGCGCAGTTCACCATCACCGTCCCGCCCCTGCGCGAGCGGCCCGAGGACATCGCGCTGCTCATGCGCCGTTTCCTCGCGGACTGGAACAGGCAGTGCGGCGAGAGCAAGCGCCTCTCGGACGAGGCCGCCTCGCTGCTCGTCGCCTATCCCTGGCCCGGGAATGTCCGCGAGCTGCAGAACGCCGTCATCTCGGCCTGCGCCGGCTCGCAGGCCGATGAGGTGCCGGTCGACCTGCTTCCGGTCAGGCTCCTCGCGCACTTCAGGCGCGGGCGCGCGGTCGGCTTGCGGGATTTCGCGCTGCCGCCCCAGGGGGTGGAGCTGCGCGCGGTGCTGCACGCGATCGAGCGCGAGTACTACGAGCAGGCGCTCGCCCGCGCCGGCGGCAACGGCGAAGCGGCCGCGCGATTGCTCGGGCTCAAGGGCCCGGCGTTCCGCAAGGCGGCGCGGGAGCGGTTCGGTCTCGCGCCCCGCGCCGAAGAGGGCGACGAAGAGAAAGGCTGAAAGGCAACCGCGGTTCCGGCGACGGCTACGGCAGTGACGGCCTGCGGCCCGAGCGCGGCCGCAGGGGGGCTGCGGGGCGCCTCACAACCGCTGGCACGGCCCTTGCTCCCTCAGTGAGCGATGTCCTGCGCCGTCACCCTCGTCAGGGAGGCCGCGTCCCGAGGGGCCACGCTCACCTTCTCCTATGTGGATAATGAAGGGAAGCGCACCGTCCGCACCGTCGACTCTCCGACGGTCCACGCGCGCTACGGCGCGATCTACGTGCGGGGGTGGTGCCGGCTGCGCGGCGCGGAGCGGACCTTCCGCGCCGACCGGATGCAGCTTCTGAGGGTCGACGACCTGCCGGCGCCGCCTGCGCTCCGCATCCCGCCAAAGACGCCCGCGCCCCGCCTCGAGCCTCGCGTCGCTGCCCCTCAGGCGCGGTCGGGGTCCGGATTCGGCGGCTGTGTCGGCGTGGCGGTCGGCCTCGCGATCACATTCGCGATCTTCGGCGGGTCGCATTCGCCCAACGCGCTGCCGCCGGCGCCGCAGCCGATGCCGGCTGTCTACCGCCCGCAACCACTGCCGCCGGCGCGGCCGGGCCCTGCGGGACGGACGCGCGCGTTCCGCGAAGCCACCGGGATCGCGAGCGAAGCGCTCGAGCGCCTCTACGCCGAGGCGGACGGCAATCTCGACGGAGACCTCGACTGGAGCGAGGTCGTCGCATTCCAGAAGGCGCTCTGGGACCGCTACTCATACCGCGAGAACACCCCCGCGCTGCGGCCCGACGAGTTCCTGGCGGAGGGAAGCGGCGATTGCGAGGACTGGGCGCTCGTCACGGCGGGGCTCCTGCAGTTCTGGGGGAAGAGCGCCTATGTCGGCTCGTTCGCCCCCGATCGCGGCAGCGGCGGCCACGCCGTGTGCCTCGTTCTCCAGTCCGCCAGGCCCGCGGGCAAGGCCGCCTTCGAGCTGCGCGGGTGGCGCGCCGAGGATGGGACAGCGCTGGCCGACGGCTGGTACGTGCCCATCGACTACTACCGCGTAGGCGGTCTCACCAGCGCGGTCAAGGCCGGCTGGCAGCTCGTCCGCGTGTATCGCCCGACCGCAATCTACGGCCGCACGATGTAGCTTACGCGGATCCGCCCCTGTGGTCGCGCTGGCCGCGGGAGCGCGTCTGGGACTGGTAGTAGGTTTCATGCGCGACCGCAGCCGAAAGACGCCGCTCCTTGATCTCGCGATGCAGGTCGCGCAGCCGCTCGAGCGCGCTCACCAGCTCCTGGTCGCCGGTCGCATATTCCGCGAGACGCCGGATCACGCGGTCGAGCACACTCAGCGCGCCGCGCTCATCGCCGTCGCGACACAGGCGCAGGGCTTCGATGCGCGCGCGGTCCGCGTGGTGCAGCCCCACCCAGTGCATGACCGCTGCGTCGCGCGCCTCGGCGTCGCAGCGCGCGTCGGATGCTCCCTCAAACGAGAGCGCCGCGGCATCTCCCTCGATCTCGCCGCTTTCGCCCCGGAAGAAGACCCTCGCGCGAACGGGCACGAGCGCCCCTTCGGGCACCTTGTCGAAGCCGAGCCGAACGACGACGCGACGCTCCTCGTCCGGCAGGAGGTCGCCGATGTCGATACGCAGCCGCTGCCCGTCGTCGGAGGCCACGGACCAGTACGGGCTGATGACCTCCGCCTTCGTCCCGCGGTCGAGCTCGATCTCGAGCCTGACGCCGCGCGCCGCGACGCGGAACAGCTCCGCAAGCTCGCCTGAGAACGTGGCCGCGATCTCCGTCTCGGTCCTCAGGTGGTGGAACTGCCCGCCGCCCGCCACCGCCATAGGCCCGAGCAGAGTCTCGTCGTAATCCGTTCCCACGCCGAAGGTGCTCGTCGAGATCCCGGCATTCCGCCGGATATCGGCCGCCTGCGCCGCGATCTGCTCCGTGTCCGTGAAGCCGACGTTGGCGAGGCCGTCGGTCAGCAGCCAGCAGCGGGACATCCTGCCGCCGGCAGCCTCCGAGTCGCCCGGCGCGATCGCTCGGCAGCCGGTGAGCCACCCTCGTGAAGGGCCGTGTTCGCGCGCGCCGCCACCTCGGCAAGCAGCGACTGCGCCCGCCGTCTCTGTACGCGGCGTCCACCGCCGCCGCGGACAGCAGCACGTCGATCTGGTTGTCGAACACGACGACCGAGGCGGTGTCCCGCTGGTCCAGCCGGTCGAGGACCATCAACGCCGCGGCCTTTGCGGTTTCGAGCTTGCCCCCCGCCATCGATCCCGATCGGTCGAGCACGAGCGCCAGCGACATCGGCGGCCTTTCCGCCGAAAGCTCGCTCGCCGGGCCGCGAACCGTGAAGACAACGTGCCTGCGGCTGCCCTGCGGTCTCACCAGCCGCCTCTCACAGGCTGCGGAGAGCCGCACACCATGACCGTTCGCATCCCTTTCCTTCATGAGTCTCCTCCTCCCGTTGCCTGTTCGCTGCGCGCCGCGACCCGCAGAACCTCGATCAGATCCCGCTCGCGGCGCTGCGCGGCGGCGGATACGTGCAGCTCGACGCCCGGCGCCAGGACGAACCTGCGCCAGGTCTCGCCGCCCTGCGCTTGCTGGACCGGCGCCGGCGACTCCAACCCATCGGGGCTCCGCTCGGCGTGCGCCCGGGTGAGCAGCGAGCTCACGTAGTCGCGCGGCGACCGCGCCCTGGCCTGCTCCTCGCCGGCGCTGCGCCGCCGCTCCTCCGCAAGCATCCTCTGCAGCTCCGGCGTCGAGAGCGACCCGAGCTGGCCGCGGATGTCGCTGAGCGGCACCCGCAGCTCGACCAGCTTCCGGATGACCTCGAGCCGCAGCAGGTGATCCTGCGTGTAGCTCGCGGCGCGGCCGCGCCCTTCGGCGCTGGGCAGCAGCCCTTCGCCGATGTAGTAGCGCACTGTCCGGACCGGAACGGCGGACCGCCGGCTGAGCTCCTGGATCGTCATCTGCCCTTCCACACGATGATTATATACAGTGACAGTGTCACTGTCAATATGTCTTCGGGGAGCCGGAGCCGACGGCGCCTGCCCCGCCCGGACCCGCGTTCGATCTGCAGCCTTAACCGCTATAGAATGGAGCCGGCGCGGAGGCAGCCTGTGCGCGAAACGAGCCACGATCCGCGGCAATCACCCTCGGAGCAGACCCCGGCTCGCGAGCCGATCGAGGCCAAGCTCGAGCGCCTCACGCGCATGATCGGCACGGACGAGGGCTTCTACGTCCTGGCGCTGCACAGCTTTGTCGAATACTGGCTGCGCTACGAGAAGGGCTACGGCGCAGGACCCGAGTTCGGCGAGCTCACCTGGGCGTTCCGCAACGAGCTGCTCGACTCCCGCGGCGACGCGTTCATCGAGGGGCTCTCCTGCCTGGGCCGCCTCGGTCATCAGCACGTCTTTGCGAACAAGGTGCGCCACGCCTTCGAGGCGCTGGACCCCGAGGAGGCCGTGGCCGCCACCCACCTGTTCCTGACCTTCTGCCGGCTGGCGGACCTCGACCGCTGCGCCGCCCTCGGCCTGCTCGAGAAGCACCTCGACGCCTGGAAGCAGCGCGCCACGCCGCTCGAGCAGGGCGCCGTAATCCGCGGCCTGCAGTCGGAGATCGAGCGCCTCGCCGCGAGCAACAAGGACCTGCTCGGCCAGCGCGCGCAGTACGAGGAGCTTTCGGCCGAGCTCGAGGGGCTGCAGGCGCAGGTCGCGGCCTCGGACCGCGCGCTCGCCGAAGCGCGCGGCGTCGCCGACCGGAGGCACGAGCGGCTGGACGAGCTGCGGCGCGAGCGCAACGCCCTGGCGCAGGAGCGCAACCGACTGCTCGGCCGGCTCGCCGAGTTCGACCAGCTCGAGCGCTACCTCCGCTACCTCGGCCGCCTCTCCGTGTACACGCGGACCCGCATGGACTACGAGCGCTCGCTCGCGCAACTGACCCCGGAGCAGGAGGAGGCCGCCCAGGCGGTGAGGCTTCACGGGACCTATCTGATCCGCGGGGGGCCCGGCACGGGCAAATCGCTGGTCCTGCTGGAATCGCTCAGGCGCGCCGCCAGGCAGCACGCCCTCGACTTCGGTCAGGGCGAGCGCGCGGTGCTGATTACCTTCACCCGTACTCTTGTCAGGTACGATCGCTACATCGCGGAGATCATGGGACTCGACGTTCCGCTCGAGGTCATTGCGACGGTGGATGCCCTGTTCTTCGAGAAGCTCCAGACCATCGAGCCCGGGGTCGTGTACGACTTCGCGCTGCTCGACAAGCTCGTTACCCCCGAGCGGGCGCCCGCGTTCCTCACGCCCGAGGAGCTGCGCGCGGAGATCGAGACGCTGCTGTTCGGGTGGGCGCTCACGCGGCAGGAGTACGTGGAGGAGATCATCCTTCGCGAAGGGATGCGGCGGCGCCTGACGCGGCGGCAGCGCGAGGAGGTCTGGCGCGTGCGCGACGAGATCGCGGCCGAGATGGAGGCGCGCCGCGTGTACACGACGGGCTACGGGCGTCTCAAGCTGCTCGAGCACCTGCGAGCGCACCCCGGGGACCGGAGCCTGCGCGACATCAGCCACCTCTTTCTCGACGAAGCGCAGGACCTCACGCCGGCCGCGCTCGCGATCCTGCGCGAGCTTACGCGCGCGTCCATCGTGATGGCGGCCGACTCCGACCAGAGCCTTTACAACGCCGCGTCGCCGTTCGGCCGGGCGGGCCTGTCGATGCGCGGCGTCACGCGCGTGCTGCGGACCAACTTCCGCAACACCGCGCAGATCCACGCGCTGGCCGAGCGGTTCCGCGAGCGCTCCGCGGGCCTCGGGTGGGAAGGCGAGAGCCGGCCGTTCGCCTTTCGCGAAGGACCGGCGCCCGAGCTGTACCTGGCCGCCGATGCGGAGGAAGCGCGCAGGCTCCTGGTGGAAAAGCTGCTCCTCTTCGTCGGCCCCCTCGGCTACGAGGCCGACAACGTCTGCGTGCTCGTGCCCCGCAACCTGGAGATGGCGCCGATGCTCGCCGCGCTCGCCGCCGCGGGCTGGGAGGGGGTCGACATCACCGAGGAGCCCTTCACCTTTCGCGATGCGGGCCGGGTGCGACTCTCGACGCTGCACTCGAGCAAAGGGCTCGACTTTCCCGTGGTGCTGATGTACCTGCCCTACCTGCCCCGCCGCGAGCACCTCGACGAGACGCAGGGCGACCGCCTCGTGCGCAACCTCGTCTACGTCGGCATGACCCGCGCCATGGACAACCTGAACGTGTTCACCGTCGAAGACGCCGAGCGCGCCGACGCGGTCCTCGCCGCGCTCGTCGCCGCGTTCCCGCCGCGGGCGTAACAGTCTGCTCGCGCCTGCGGGCCACCGCTCCGCCGACGGGTCACGACCGTCGCCTCCTCCATCCGGCGGATTCCGGCGATTGGCCGCCGCGCCGCCTCGTGCCGGTTTGACTGCGGCTTCGCCGCGGCAATACCTTCCGTGCAGGCGGGTGGAGAATCTCGGGGAAACGACTCAAGGAGAGGCACGTGAAGAAGGTTCCAGCAGGCCGTCGCAGGCCGGGCAGGCAGCTGCCGACGCCGAAGCGGCAAGTCCGGGCGCGGCGGACCGCACCCGTTTTCGCACTTGTGGTCGTGCTGTCCATGGCCGCGGGGGTTGCGGTGATGGCCGAAGGCACCAAAGAGGGCGCCTCGGCTCCGGCCGTATCCGGGCCGACGGAGCTCACGGTGTGGATGGGCAGCTGGTGGAACGAGAAGGCGCCGCTGATCGTCAAGGAGTTCGCCAAGCTCTACCCGAAGTACACGCTCAAGCCCGACCTGCTGCCGATCAACGGGTACGTGGACAACGCGGTCGCGGCAATCCTGGCCGGCAGCCCGCCGGACATTCTCGACATCGACTTCACGCAGATCGCGACGTTTGTGGGCAAGAATCTGCTCACGGACATCACCGCCGACGTGGAGTCGAAGCTCAAGGCTTCGGACTTCGTGAAGATCCCGTGGGACTACAGCCACTTCCAGGGCAAGCTGTACGGCATGCCGAACCGGGCCTCGGCCAGCGTGTACTTCTACAACAAGAAGATGTACGACGACGTGGGCGAAGCCTACCCCAGGGAAGGCTGGACGTACGATGACCTGCTCGCCAAAGCGCGCAAGATCACGGTGCCGGGACAGAAGTACGGGGTCGGCATCGCGGCCGATCTGAGCGACCCGAACAACGTCTGGACGTCGTTCGGCCCGGTGCTGTGGGCGTTCGGCGGGGATTTCATGAACGCCGAAGCCACCAGGACGACGATGAACACGCCGGAAGCGATCAAGGCGATCACGTTCTGGACGGAGCTCTACACCAAGTACAAGGTGGTCCCCGAAGGCAGCATCAACTACACCGTGTCGAGGGACGTGGTGCCGCTGTTCTCCGCGAACAAGGTGGCGATGCTGCCTTTCGGCGTCAACGGGATCGACGCTTTCAAAAAGGTCCCGGGGCTCCAGTGGGACCTCGTGCAGGCGCCGAGCGGGTTCAACCGGACCGGCGGATGGTCGTACACGATCCCCGTGTCCGCAAAGCACAAGAACGAGGCCGTGGACTACCTGCTGTGGTTCGCGAAGCCCGACGTCCAGTCCACGCTCGACGCGGTCGAGCCGTCGGTCATTGGCGCCTGGTCCCTGGCTGCGCCCTGGAACCAGCCGCAGCATCAGGAGATCCTCAAGGCGGCGCTCAAGGGCAGGCTGACCCCGAAGACGGCAAAGTGGGGCGAAGCGTCTCCGCTCATCATCAAGGAGCTTCAGAAGGTCCTGTTGGGGCAGAAGACCCCGGAGCAGGCGGGCAGGGACATGACCTCGGCCGTCGACACGATTCTCAAGTAACTTCCACCGCGCCGGCCCGCAAGCGATCTTTGGCCCGGGCCGGCCGCGGAAAAGCACACAGCGTTTCGAGCAAGCCGTGAGCTTGCGTGGTAAGTCCGCATCTGCAGATGAGGAGGCGGAAATGGCCTGGAGGCGAAGGGCTACCGCTGCGAGTTTAGGCCTGCTGCTCGTCCTGCTTGCCTACCCCGTGCTGGCTTCGGGGGGCAAGGAGGCGGCGGCGACCGACGAGAAGGGTGGAACGCTCACCTACTGGTCTCCGTTCGGCGGCGACTCCGCCAAGTGGGACCAGTGGCGGATCGGGGAGTTCGAAAAGGCGAACCCCGATGTCAAGGTCAACGTGGTCTTCGTGCCCGACGCGGGCATGGGCAGCGGCAAGCTGCTGGCGGCCGTCGCGGGCGGCGATCCGCCGGACCTGGTGCTCGCCTCCAACGCGAGCGCGGCCTATTCGTTTGCGGCAAACGGGACCTTCCAGCCGTGGGACCCCTACGCGAGCCGCCTCACCTTGCAGGTCAAGGACCTGCTGCCCGGAATGAAGGACGTGACTCAGTACCAGGGCAAGACCTACCTGCTGCCCGCTGACTCCAATGTCATCCTGCTGTTCATCAACTCCAGGATGTTCCGCGAAGCGGGGCTGGACCCCGCCAGGCCGCCCGCCACGATCGCCGATCTCGACGCGATGGCCGGCAAGGTCGACCGGATGAGCGGGTCGGGCATCGAGAGGTTCGGCTTCCTGCCGTGGCTCGACTACGGCGGGCAGGCCTTCTACTGGCCCTGGATGTTCGGCTCCACGATCTACGACGGCAAGGCGAACAAGCTGTCTGTCTCGGACCAGCCGATGGTGGACGTCTACCGCTGGATGGCGAAGTACGCTCAGAAGCGCAGCCCCACCGAGATCAAGACCTTCGTCTCCGGATTCGGCGCGCTGTTCTCCCCCGATCACTCGTTCATGACGGGCAAGATCGGAATGGACGTCAACGGCAACTGGTTCACCAACGCCCTGCGGATCTACGCCCCGAACGTGGAGTACACGGTCGCCAAAGTGCCGGCTCCGTCCGGCGGCAGGGTCGGCGGCACCGTGTTCAACTCCAACGTATACGGCCTGCCCAAGGGGGCGAAGCATCCGGGCCTCGCGATCCGCTTCTTCAACTTCGGCGAGACCACCCAGATCCTGGCGAACGATTTCGACATCTGGCGGTCGATCCCCACGAACGACAAGCAGTTCGACGAGGTGAGCTGGACGATCAAGGGCGACCCCGTCTACAAGCTGGAGCGCGAGCTCGCGAACTCGCCCAATTCCGGCCACCCCGCGCTGACGAAAGTGAGCGCGCAGCTCGGAAACGACCTCAACGCGCTGCGTGACGAGGTGATCTACAGCAACAAGGACCCCCTGCCGCTGCTGCAGGCGCTGCAGAGCAAGTTCGAGAAGATGCTGGCGCAGTAGCGCGGCCAGGGAACGCGCGCCGGAGCGGCATCGGCCGCCTCCGGCCGCGCGTCCGGGTCCCGGAGCCAACAAATCAAGTGGTAAGAGGCAGAAGGAACAAGCGGGCGGTCTACATGGAGCGGGGCGAGATCGTCGCCACGACGCTCGTGCTGGTCCTGCTCTCGATCGCCTACATCGTGCCGTTCGTGTGGATGGCCGTCAGCTCCCTCAAGGTGCCGGCGGAGCTCTTCGTGCAGCCCATGCAGTGGCTCCCGAAGGTCCCGCAGTGGCACAACTACGTCAAGGTGCTCGGCGAGTTCCCCTTTCTCCTGGACCTGCGGAACACGATGATCCTGGTGATCACGAACATCGTGAGCGCGGTGCTCGCCAACACCCTCGTCGCCTACGGTTTCTCGAAGATCGAGTGGAAAGGGCGCGACAGGGTCTTCCTCATCGTGCTCGGGACGATGATCCTGCCGTTCCAGGTCGTGATGATCCCTCTGTTCATCATGTTCCACAGCTTCCACTGGATCGGGACGTTCCTGCCGCTCACCGTGCCCGGGTTCTTCGGCAACGCGTTCTTCATATTCCTCCTGCGCCAGTTCTACATGTCGATCCCGAACGAGCTCTCGTACGCCGCCAAGATCGACGGAGCGAGCGAGTTCATGATCTACCGCCGCGTCGTGCTCCCGCTGGCCAGGCCGGCTGTGGCGACGGTGGTCATCTTCTCGTTCCTGAGGAGCTGGAACGATTTCACGGGGCCGCTGATCTTTCTCACGGACAACAAGCTGTACACGCTTTCCCTCGGGGCGCAGCAGATCATGCACGCCCTCGACCCGCGGTGGGACATGCTGCTGACCCTGGGCGTGCTGATGACCGTGCCGGTCCTGATCCTCTTCTTCCTGCTCCAGAAATACTTTATCCAGGGGATCGCGATGTCCGGGATCAAGGGGTAGGGCGACCATGCGGCAGGAGCGGAGGAATCTGGTCAACGGGCTCCTGTTCATCTCGCCGTGGGCCGTGGGTTTCCTCGTTTTCACAGCGTTCCCGATTTTCAGCTCGCTGTACTACTCGTTCACGAAGTACACGGTGATCGACGCCCCGGTCTTCCGCGGGCTGCAGAACTACATCGAGCTGATCGGCTCCGACGACGTGTTCCGCAAGGCGCTGGCGAACACGCTGTACATGATCGGCGTCGGGACGACCGTGATCACGCTGGTCACGATCACGATCGCCATCATCCTGAACAACAAGCGCATACCCGGCATACCCTTCTACCGGGTGGTCTTCTTTATCCCGACCCTGGTGCCCCTCGTCATCCTGTGCATCCTCTGGGTGTGGATGCTTCAGCCTCAGTCCGGCCTGCTCAACACGGCCCTCTCGTACGTCGGGATCAAGGGCCCGGGCTGGCTCGCGGACCCCAGGCTCGCGAAGCCCGCCTTTATCATGATGTTCCTCTGGACCTCCGGAGGCGCGGTCATCATCTACCTGGCGGGCCTGCAGGACATCCCCGAGTCCCTCTACGAGACCGCGGCGATCGACGGCGCCAGCTTCTTCCAGCGCACGTTCCGCATCACGATCCCGCTGCTCTCGCCCGTGATCCTGTTCAACGTGGTGCTGTACGTGATCGGCATCTTCCAGTCGTTCGCGGAATCCTTTATCATCACGCAGGGCGGCCCAGAGAACTCGACGCTGTTCTATTCTTTGTATCTCTACCAGAACGCCTTCCAGTACTTCAAGATGGGGTACGCGTCGACGATGGCGTGGATCCTGCTGGTGATCGCCTCCGCGATGATCACCGCGCTCCTCGCGCTCGAGCGCCGGTACGGCTACCGGCAGTAGCGCCGCGGCTGCCGGCCCCGCGCTGCCGCCGCTCGGCGACCTCAGCGGTCGAGCACCGTCTCGAGCCGGGACTGGTACTCGCGGGCGGCCTGCTGGCGCGCCCACATCGAGGCGTATGGCCCGCCCCGGGCGATCAGCTCCTCGTGCGTGCCCCGCTCGACGATCCGCCCTTCGTCGAGCACGAGGATCTCGTCGGCGTCGACCACCGTCGAAAGTCGGTGCGCGATCATCAGCGTCGTACGGTTCTCCGACACCTCCTTGAGCGACGCCTGGATCTCTTTCTCCGTGTGCGAGTCCAGGGCGGACGTCGCCTCGTCGAACAGGAGGATGGCGGGGTCCTTGAGGATAGTGCGCGCGATCGCCACCCTCTGCTTCTCGCCGCCCGAGAGCTTCAGGCCGCGCTCGCCGACGGGGGTGTCGTAGCCCTTCGGCAGCCCCTCGACGAACGTCTGGATCTTCGCGAGCCCGGCGACCCGCCTGATCTCCCGCTCGCCAGCGCCGGGACGGCCGTAGGCGATGTTGTACCCGATGGTGTCGTTAAAGAGCACCGTGTCCTGCGGCACGACCCCGATCGCCGCGCGCAGGGACGCCTGAGTGACGTCCCGGATGTCCCTGCCGTCGATGCGGATGGAGCCCCCGGTCACGTCGTAGAACCGGAACAGCAGCCGCGAGATCGTGGACTTGCCGGCGCCGCTCGGACCGACGATGGCCACCGTGCGGCCGGGGGGCACGCGGAAGCTCACGTCCCTGAGCACGACTCGGTCCCCGTTGTACCCGAAGCTCACGCCGTCGAACTCGATCCCGCCGGGGCCGGGCGGCAGCGGCTTCGCCCCCGGACGGTCGCGGACGTCGGAGCTCACCTCGAGCAGCGCGATCATCTCGTCCATGTCGATCAGGCCGCGCTTGACCTCGCGGTAGATGTAGCCGAGAAAGTTGAGCGGGATGTAGAGCTGGATCAGGAAGGTGTTGACCAGGACGAGGTCGCCGACCGTGTTCCTGCCCGCGACGACCCCGCTCGCCACCATGGCCATGACGGCGGCGAGCCCGACCGCGATGATCGCGCCCTGCCCGAGGTTCAGCAGCGACAGGCTTGTCTGGCTCCTGATGCTCGCGGACTCGTAGCCGGCGAGGGCGGTGTCGAAGCGCGAGAGCTCGTGCGCCTCGTTGCCGAAATACTTGACGGTCTCGTAGTTCAGCAGGCTGTCGATCGCCCGCGAGTGCGCCTCGGAATCCTTCTGGTTCGTCTCGATCCGGAACTTCGTGCGCCAGTCGGTGACGACAAAGGTGAAGGCCACGTAGGCGACGGTCGTGGCGATCGTGACCGCAGCCAGCGCGGCGTTGAACCGGTACAGGAGCACTCCGGCGACCAGGGCCACCTCGAGCAGCGTCGGCAGGATGCTGAAGAGGATGTGGCTGGCCAGCATGTCGAGCGCGTTGGTGCCTCGCTCGATCGTCCGCGACAGGCGACCGGTCTGCCGGTCGAGGTGGAAGGCCAGCGAAAGCGCATGAAGGTGCCGGAACGTGGCAAACCCGATCGCGCGCTGCGCGTGCTGCGCCGGGCGGACGAAGATGAAGTCGCGGAACTCCGCTGAGATCTGCTGCACCAGCCTCGCCGCCGCGTAGGCGACGATCATGCCCAGGGGCAGAACGAGGACCGCCGTCTTTCCCGAGAGGGAATCGACGATCCCCTTGTAGAGGAATGGCACGTAGACGTTGATCCCCTTGGCCGCCACGAGGCTCGCCAGGGCAAGCACGAGCCGGACCTTGAGGTCGACCCGCCCGGCCGGCCAGAAATAGGAAGCAAGCGTGACGATGGTCTTCCAGCGCGCGCCGCGCGCCCGCGGCACGGCCGTCGTTCTCCCGTCTGCCATATTCGAAGAGTATACGCAGGCGGCGAAAAGCGCGGCGACCCGGAAATCCGGCCAGGCGCCGCACGGCTTGACCTCGGGGCCTCTGTGGACGAAAATTCGGCTCGAGCCAGCGACAGCCTCGCGCGGCCGCGCCTGCGCGGGCTGACCTGTCCGAGGAGGGTCCAGTGAGAGCAAGAGCAGTTCCTGTCTCCGTTCTGCTGATGCTGATCGGGGCGCTGTTGATCGGGTGCGCGCCCGGCGCAAAGCAGCCGGCCGGCCAGGCCGCGCAGCAACCGGCGCGGTGGGCTTCCAATGTCCGCGTGGTGTTCTTCCCGGGCGGTCCCCAGGGCGGCGTCTTTGCCGTCAACGTCTACAACGGCGCCAAGCAGGCGGAAGCGGATCTGGGATGCAAGGTCGACTACGTATGGTCGGACTGGGATCCGCAGAAGATGATCCAGCAGTTCCGCGAGGCGGCAGCCACCAAGCCGGACGGCATCGCGGTGATGGGTCACCCGGGCGACGAGGCCTTCGACGCGCTGATCGACGACGCCGAGAGCAAGGGCATCATCGTCACGAGCCAGAACACGCAGCTCGCGAAAGCGGAGGCGAAGTACGCGGCGAAGGGCTTCGGCTACGTGGGCGCGGACCTCTACCAGGCGGGCCACGACCTCGGCGCCGAGGCGGTCAAGCGATTCAGCCTCAAGTCGGGGGACCTGGCCATGGTGTGGGGCCTGCTCTCGCAGCCCGCGCGCGGCGAGCGCACCAAGGGCGTGATCGACGCGCTCAAGTCGGCCGGCCTCAAGGTCGACTACCTCGAGATCGACGCGGCTACCAACAAGGACCCGGCCGCCGGGACCCCGACGTTCGCCGGCTACGTTTCCTCCCATCCCGCGGTCAAGCTGGTCGTCACCGACCACGGCGGCCTCACCGCGACGGCGGAGACCTACCTCAAGGCCGCGAGCAAGAAGCCGGGCGACGTCAACATCGCCGGCTTCGACCTGTCGCCCGCGACGATCACAGCGATCAAGGGCGGGTGGACGGGCCTGGTGATCGACCAGCAGGAGTGGCTGCAGGGCTACCTTCCGGTCCTGCAGATCTGCCTCACCAAGGTCTATGGGTTCTCGGGCCTCTACGTGAACACCGGCGCGGGCTTCGTGGACAAGAGCAACGTGGACTTCGTCGCCCCGCTGGCCGAGAAGAACATCCGGTAGTCGGCCGGAATCGCAGAAGCTCTGCACGTCGGAGTGCGCGCGGGCGGCGTCAGGGGCGCGCCCGCGGCGCCCGAACGGCCAAGGCGGCCTGGCGCGCCCAGCGCGCCCCACGCGCGCGAGTCGCTTCGAGCGCGCGGCGCGCCTGACACGCCTCGCGCGCCCCCGACGTGCCCGCGGGGTTGTGACATGAGTCTCTTTCTCCAGTTGAAGAACGTCTCCAAGACGTTCGGCGAAGTCGCGGCCCTGCGCGACGTGGACTTCGAGGTCGGCTCGAACGAGATCGTGGGCCTGCTGGGCGACAACGGCGCGGGCAAGTCCACGCTGGTCAAGATCATCACCGGCTACCACAGCCCCGATGCGGGGGGCGATGTCTTCCTCAAGGGCAGGAAGGTCGAGCACCTGTCGGTGTCGAGAGCGCGCGACCTGGGGATCGAGGTTGTGTACCAGGAGCGGGCGCTCGCGGACAAGCAGGCGCTGTGGCGCAACATCTTCATGGGCCGCGAGCTCGCCAACCGATGGGGCCGTCTGGATATGCGCGCGATGAAGACGGAGACCCAGAAGCTCATGAGCACGGTGATGGGCTTCACGTCGTCCGCGGTGACGCCCGAATCCCTCGTGAGGACGTTCTCCGGCGGGGAGCGGCAGGGCGTCGCCATCACACGCGCCCTTTACTTCAAGGCGGAGCTCATCATCCTGGACGAGCCGACGATGGGCCTGTCGCTCACGGAGACGCGAAAGTGCCTCGACTTCGTCGCCGGGATCAAGAACGCCGGCAAGTCGGCCATCTTCATCGATCACAACATCTTCCATGTCTACCCCATCGCCGACAGGATCGTGGTCCTGGACAGGGGCAGGATCGCGGGTCAGTTCATGAAGAACGAGCTCACGCTGCAGGAGCTGATCGACCGGCTTTACCTGGTCGCCCAGACCGGCAGCCTTGAGGGCAATGGCCTGAAAGGCAATAGTCTCAAGTCCGACAACGCGTGACCGCGCGAGGGGAGACATCCATGAGCGCTGCGAACGAGAAGCCGCTGAGCCCTCTCTCCCGTTACCTGCGCAGGTACCCGCTGCAGATCGGGATCGTCGGCGTCGCCGTCTTCATATGGATCCTGTTCCTCATCGGGTCCCCGCGGACCTTCCTCGCCGGGGACATCTACATCTCGTTCATGTCCACGACGCCTTTCTTCGCGCTCGTAGCCATCCCGCTCACCCTGGTCATCATCGCGGGCGAGATCGACCTCTCCTTTCCCTCCGTGATGGCGTTCGGAATGACGGGGTTCGACGTCGTATACGTGGCGACGCACAGCGTCTGGCTCGGATTCGCCGCCTGCCTCCTCGCCGGTCTTGCCGCGGGCCTGCTGAACGGCCTCATCGTCGTGCGGATCGGCATCCCCTCGCTCGTCGCCACCATCGGCACGCAGTTCTTCTGGCGCGGCGTGGTGATGGTCGTGACCAACGGGCAGGGGCTCGGCATGACGGCGACGACGACCACGGTGGTCCACCCGGCGCTGGTCGGGAGAATCGGCGGCCTCGTGCCCGCGCAGTTCGTCTGGACGATCGGCTTTGCCGTGCTCGTCTGGTTCTTCCTCAACCGCCACAAGTTCGGGGCCCACGTCTATCTCACCGGCGACAACGTGGAGAGCGCCAGGCTGATGGGGGTGAACGTCGGGGGCACCAAGATCCTGACCTTTGCCGTGGTGGGGGTGGCCGCGGCCTTCGCGGGCTTCGTCGTGAGCGAGGAGGTCCTCTTCTTCTGGCCGACCCTGGGCGACGGCTACCTTCTGAACACGCTCGCGTCGGTGTTCCTGGGCGGGACGTCGGTGTTCGGCGGGACCGGAACCGTGTTCGGGACGTTCGTGGCGTCCTTCATCATCGGAGCCATCAATGCGGGCATCGTCGCGGCGGGCCTGACCGGCTTCTGGACGAGCGTCATCTACGGGCTGATCATCGTGCTCTCGGTGTCGCTGCAGGCGGTCGTGGGCCGCAGGATCTCCTGATCCCGCGGCCGGCCTCGGCGCCTACCGCGTCGGCGGCAGCATCTGTCCCGCGAGCCAGGCCTCGAGCCCCTCGTACGATTCGTAGAGCAGCGAGCGGATCCCGAGCTTCCGGGCCGACGCGACGTTCGCTTCCCGGTCGTCTATGAACCAGGCGTCCGCGGCCCGCCAGCCCTCCTGCTCGAGGATCCGCTCGTAGAAGGCCGGTGTGGGTTTGGCGACCTTCATGAGGTGACTGGCGTAGACCTTGTCGAACACCGCGTACTCCCCGTGCTCGCGGTGATAGAGGTAGTGCCCCTCGAACGTGTTGCTTCCGCAGACCACGCGGCGGCCGGCGGCTTTGAGATCGAGGATCAGCCGCTCGACCCGCTTGTCGGTCACGGGGTGGAAGAAAGCGGTCAACAGGTCTTCGCGGATGTCCGTCCCGAAGTGTCTGTTGAAGCCCTCCCAGAATTCCTCCGCCGTCATCGCGCCCACCATGAGCGCCTGAAAGTCGCGCCGCCCGTAGTCGACGAGCTGCTCGACGGTCATGCCCAACCTCTCGGCGACGCGGGGCACGACGTCGACCCCGAGGGACAGCACGTTCCCCATGTCGAAGATGAAACCCATGGACGCTCTCAACCCTTTCGCGAGGAGTGGACCGCGGAGCCGCTGATAAAGTACTTCGACATGGAGAAGAAGAGAATCGGCATGCGCATGCTCGCGAGGAGCGCGACCGCCATCTGAGACCCCTCATCGCTGTTGATGTCCCTCGTGAACCTGGCGATGTAGAGCGGCAGGCTCTTCATCCTTTCAGTCTGCGCGATCAGCAGGGGCCACAGCAGCGTGTCCCATTGGCTCCTGAACGCGAGGGCTCATGCCAAATGGTAGCATCGGAGCAGCACGCGAGCAAACAGCCACATAGGAGACAGGTTCTGCGTCACGCAGCCGCTCGCGATCACCGTGCTCAGTAGCGGCCCGTCACCTGGATGGCAACCTTCTTGAAATAGTCGAACCGCGCCAGGACCTGGTAGCCCCGCCGGTAGCTGCTCGCGTAATCCCGGAAAGCGGCGAATTCATGGAGCAGGTTGTCGAACTCATCGAATATGACCGCAGCGCCCTGCAGAATGGAGTCCAGCTGGGTCAGGCAGTAGAGGGTGGAGGTATACAGATCACAGTCGAGGTGAACGATCAGGGCGTTCCTGGGAGTAAACTGCTTCAGGAACCCAGGCAGGCTGTCCTGAAACAGGCCCGCAATGCAGCTGACGCGCTCGTCGTCGATGGCCGGCGCCCGCCCGTTCGTGGAATACGCCCCCTTCGACATGCCGCCGAGGGCCCATTCCCAATCCTCGGGCAAGCCGTAGAACGAGTCGAAGCCGTAGAATCTGCTGTCCCTGTTCCTGTTGACCTCGGACCAGAGTCGGAGGCTGCGACCTTCGCCGACGCCAAACTCCAGATAATCGATCGGCCGGTCATCACCTGCGATCACCCGGTTGACGTGCTGGTAGAATCCGGCCAGCCTGCCCTTCTCGCGCCGCGCGAAGAAGGCCTGGCAGCCTTCGTTCTCCCGCGCCCACTTCACGAACCAGGCATTCTCGTTCAGGGCCGCGAGCAGCCTCGAATGCCTGGGGTAGATCCTGCCGGCCAGTTTCTTGCCGAACACCATTTCGTCACCCGCCCGGGATCCGTCCCGCGGCTTCCCCCGTCATCGCGATCGAGTAGATCTCCAGCAGCCTGCGATAGTTCGGCTCCGGAGCGTACTTCTCCTCAAACTCGCGGCGAGCTCTGCTGCCCATGGCACGCGCTTCGTGCGGATGGGCCCAGATCCAGGCTGCCTTTGCGGCCAGGTCGGACGGCTCTCCCGGAAGGAAGTGGAGCCCGGTCGCCTCGTCACGCACCAGATCCCCTGCCGCGCCCAGGGGCGAGGCGAGCACCGGAAGCCCGCAGGCGAATGCCTCGATGATCACCCTGCCGAAGGGCTCGGGCCAAAGGGAGGGAAACACGAGAAACCGCGCGCCTTTCATGATTTGGAGCACCTCGTCGGCGGGCAGCCAGCCGACCGCCCGGACCCCGCCGGCGTGCTCCACTTCCTGCCGAAGCGGCCCGTCGCCGACGACAATCAGCGGCGCGCCTGGAAGCGCCTGCCACGCCTCGAGCAGCAGGCGCACCCCTTTCTCCTCCGAAAGCCGCCCCACGAAGAGAGCATAGTCACCCGGGCCGTTCCGCTCGTGCGGATCGGGATGCACGAAATGGGGCTTGACGAGGATCTTTTCCGCGGGCAGTCCGCCCTCCACGAACTCTCTCCGGCTGAACTCGCTCGGGGCGATGAACACGTCCACCTTGCTCCTCCAGGTCCCGAGCGCCCGGTGAAGCGCCAGCATCCCCGCGACAGCGGCCGTCTGCGCAACGGACCTTCGATAGCAGGAATGCAGGACTCCCGGCCAGGGCACGCGCGCGTTCAGGCACAGGTCGCATGTTGACCCGTCCCGAAAGAGGGTCGCCGCCGGGCACAGCAGGCGATAGTTGTGAAGAGTCTGGACCACCGGCACCCCGGCTCGCCGGCAGGCGTAGTAGCCGGACGGCGACACGAGAGGGAAGGTATTGTGGAAGTGAGCCAGCACAGGCCGGGTTTCGGTCAGCGTGCGGGCCACGGCGTCGCCGGCGGCGCGGGACCAGAAGACCCTCGCGGCGAGCAGCGGGCTCCGTGCGATCCGGGCGTTGTCTTCGGTGTACTCCACGACCTCGTGCCGGTGAGAGCGCAGCAGGCGGGCCTCCGCCTCGAAGACGCTGTCTTCTCCCCCGCGCTGCCGATAGTACTCGTGCACCAGCAGAATGCGCACCTTCGTGCCCCGCGCCGCCCTCAGCCGGCGCCGGCTGCCGGAGCCCTGGCCGTCGCCACGGTCCACGCCTGGCGGAGAGCCACGGACAGCACGATCCAGAATGTGAGCGCGGTCGGGCTCGCGATCACCATCTCTTCGGAAACAATTCCAAGACAGACGACGCCGAGAAGCAGCGCGAAAGTGACGAACACCTCGGGCTCCTCTCCGCGGCGCACGAACGATCGCAGGGAGACGAGGAGGGTGACGCCCACCACGGCCAGGAACACGCCGCAGCCGATGACCCCGCCTCCCACCAGGACCTCGACAAAGGCGCTGTGCGCCGTCCCGATGCCGACGTTGAACTGCAGGCTGTAGACCCGCGAAGCAGCGTAGAATCCCAGGCCGAGCAGCGGCGATTTCTGCAACATGATGGGGACGAGGAACCCCCAGAGCGGGATCCTTCCGCTAAAAGACTGAAGGGATGTGGGATCACGGACCAGCCAGGCGATCACCAACGGCATCAGTCCGAACAGGAGAAGCATGACCCCTACCAGCCCCAGCGCTATGTTGATGAACGTCAGGGCGGGGACATCGGGCCGCCGGATCGCGGCCAGCACCAGAAAGACAGCCACCACGACGTAGGCCGCACGGGTGGACGAGAGCGCCAGCAGGGCGATGAACAGCCCCATGATGGGAAGCGCGAGCAGCCGATGCAGCCGGGGCGGGTAGCTCGACAGCAGGATGATGCCCATCGCGCCGGCGGCGCCGGTATCCGCGATGTAGTCCCCGCGCACCCGCTCGCCGGCCAACACCAGCTCGGGGCGGAAGAGCGCAGCAGCGGCGATGGCGATGGCGATGGCGACGTAGCCCCAGAACAGGCTGCGCAGCGCCCCTCCGGGGCCCAGCTTCTCGACCCAGATGAACCCGAACATGACCATCGTCAGCATCTGCAGGGACCGGAAGAGCGTCAGCAGCGGCCCCGGGGAGATGAACAGCGAAGCGCCAAGCACGGCAGCCAGCAGAACGGCCAGAACATGGATCCAGGTAAAGGGGAGCACCTTGCGCTCGACAGCGAGCTGATGCCACTGTCGGATCACCCACAAGGCGCCGATGAGCCAGACCGCCATGTGCAGCAGCACCACCCAGTCGATCTCTCCCCTGAGTGAGTCCAGCGGATCCCTGGCGCGGATCCTCGGCGGTCCGCTGAACAGCGCGAGAAAGCACGCATAGTCGGCCGCGCGCGACCCGCCGAGCAGAATGATCGCGACGAGCGAGGCCGCGGCAGCCGCCAGCAGCGCGGTCGTCTGAAGATATACGACGCCCAGGCCGACCAGTGCGGCGAGCACACCGCCGAGCCAGTGCTGCTCGATCCAGCGCGAAGCCCCTCGCGGTGTCATCCGATGCACTCCTCGTAGAGCCTCGCCATCTGCAGTCCCTTGACGTTCCAGTCGAAGCAGCCCGCGACCCTGCGACGGCCCTCCTCACCCAGACCTGACTGCAGCCCCGGGTCAGCGGCCAGGGCAAGCAGGATCCTCGCGATGTCGGATACCGCCTGCCCCGGGGTTCCGGGTGGGACCAGAAAGCCGCTCTGCGGCGTCACCTGCATGGCGGGCCCTCCGGCGTCCAGGCAGACCACGGGTCGTCCCGCCGCCATCGCCTCCAGGCAAACCCACCCCCCCGAATCGTGCAGGCTGGGGTGCAGGAGCAGGCTGCAGGAGGCCAGGTGCTTCAAGGCCTCCTCCCGGGGGAGGAGTCCCCAGAACCGGACGCTGTCCGTCACGCCGAGACGCCCGGCGAGGCGCTCCAGCCGGCGCCGCTCGGGTCCGTCGCCGACCAGGTGGTATTCGCTGCTGCCGAGCTCACGGTGCACGGCGGCGAACGCGAGCAGGCCCAGGTGAAACCCTTTCCAGTGCACGAGGCGTCCCATGCTCAGCACGCGGAAGACGCCGTCGGGCGGCCCGGACGCGCCGCGAGCCTGTGAGATCTCCCGCGCGCTCATCCCGGCCTGCGTCATGACCTCCACGCGCCGGCAGGCGAGAGCCTCCAGCCGCCTCCCCGTCGCCGGCGTAGTGGCCAGCCCGACCGCGATCCTCGCGGCGGCCGCCCGGAGCGCCGGGTTGTGCTCGCCGAGCCAGCGCGCGGCCGCGCGCAGCAGCTCGTGCATTCTGCCTCTCCAGCTGAAGGACCGCAGGAAGGCCCTCGGACACGACTCCCCCCCGCCCACCGGTCCCCATACGAAAGGGACTCGCAGCAGAGGAAGCAGGCTGCCCAGCCAGTAGTTCACGAAGGTCACGTGATGGACCACGTCGAAGCGCGTCGCCTTGAGAAGCCGCCGGACCAGGAAATAGGCGCCCACCTGCCACAGGCCGTAGTAGAGGTGCACTCCCCGCCGGCCCCTCTTCCAGAACCGCGCCCAGCCGGGCAGGTCGTAGTACAGGCACCGCAGCCCCGGCATCGGCTCGCTGCGGAGCGCGCTCTCGATCGCCGGCCGGTTGCTCGTGCGTGTGAGGAGCCACACTTCGTGAAACCGGGCGATCTGCAGCGCCCAGTTCCATCCTACTGCCGGCTCCGAGCCGTGGCCCGGCTCGCAGGCATAGGCGGACACCAGGACCTTCTTGCGCGCGCTCATGCCGCTAGGAACTCCCTGACGACGCTTCGGATCTCGGTCATGAAGCGCTCTGCGGAGAACATCCGCGCCTGCCGCTCCAAGCTCCGACGCAGCCGCTCCTGCTCGCTCTTGCCGGTCAGAACCGCCGCGATCTTTGCGACGGCCTCCTGCGGGCCGTCGAAGAGCAGCGGCTCTAGGCCGCCGACCACCTCCGATTGCCCGCCCCTGGCGGACACGAACGGCAGGCAGCCCGCCTTGATCATTTCGGCCACCGCAATGCCGAACTGCTCGTTCTCACGGACGTGCAGCCCGTAACGATAGTCGGCAGCCGTCCGGCAGAGCGCCTCCCGCGTCAGATCCGTCCGGATCGTCGCCCACGCTTCGCTGCCCTTGATCAGCCTGCGCAGGGTTGCCAGGTAGCCGGGTGCGCTACTCCTCCCCGCGATGCACAGGCTCAGTTCCAGGCCCCGCCGCCGCAGCTCCCGCACGATCTCGAACGCGGTCTCTATTCGCTTCTCGGGTACGATCCTCCCCAGCACGATGAACCCGCTGCGCTTTCGCTCCCAGGGCACGGCGGGGAAGCCTTCGCCTACGGGCGGATAGATGACCCGGGCCTCGACGCCGAACGCCCGCTGGACCACGCCGGCCGTCCAGAAGGAGTTGGCGATTGTCAGGTTCTGTCTCATCCCGCTGTCCGAAAAGCCCGACAGGAGCCTGCAGAAAGCCCGGTACGCCGCCCGTACGCGGGAATCGGGCGCCAGTATCTCGCCGCGCACCCTCTCGTGTCCACGACCATAGAGCGGGAAGTGGACGTACTGGATTCCCGGCTCGCCCAAGTCCATCTCGTTGAAGGCGCTGATGCGCAGCTCGTGCTCCTGCCCGAGGCGCTTGAGGTGCCGGATCAGCAGATGCTGCCTCAGGGTGAAGAGCCGGCGGCTGCCGGCCACCACGCGGTTGAGCGTGGCGGAGGCGAGGGGCTGGACGACTTCGACCTCCTCCTTGCCTAAGTGCGTTCCGTAGTACTCGTTGAGGCGCGCGAAGTCTACTTCGGAAAAGGTGTGCAGGGTGAGCTCGTACTCCGCTCTCAGGGCCTCGAGAATCCAGAGGCAGACGCCCTCTGCGCCGCCGCCCAGGAACGAAGGAAAGAAGACCGCGATCCTGGCCTTGCGGGCGCCATCGCCGACAGGCGCCGGCTTGCGGGCGCGAGCGCCGGCAAGCGCCGCCCTGCGGCGGTTCAGGGTCCTTTGACGCATAGGATGTTGACCCGCAGGATCTCCTGAAGCAGCTTCCTGACGAGCCGGGCCATGAACTCCCCGTCACCGGCATCGGTCAAGCTTCCATGCTCGATCACTCCGATCCTGCCGAATCCGAAGTCCCTGAGGCGCCGCAAAGCGTCGAGAGGGTCGATGCCGATCAGCTCGAGACCCCGGGGATAGTACTCCATGATCATGGTCAGGCGGGGCGATGAGGCGACCAACCCCTTCATCCCCTGCAGAGCGCTCATCTCGGCTCCCTCGATGTCCATCTTGATGAAGTCCGCCCCGGGCACCACGCCTGACGACCACAGGGAATCGAGCGTCACGGTCGTGACCTGATGCCGGGTCTCGGGAAAGTCCTGGACGACGCGGGGGCTGATCTCCCTGTGGGCGAGCTGCTCTCTGTACCAGTCCTTCTTGCCGGCGTCATAGTAGAAGGTGACTCCGCCCGAAGTGGGCAGGAAGTCGTACATGACGGCCGTCCCTTCCCGATCGGTCAGCGCACGCTGTATGGGGCGCACGTTCGGGCACCGCTGCACGTTCCTCTCGAGAACCGCGAAGGTTCGCGGATTGGGCTCGAAAGCGAAGACCTGTCCACCGCTCCCCACCAGGCCCGAGAACAGGCGCGTGTAGTACCCGACATGCGCTCCGATGTCGAGCGCGGTCATGCCCGGCTTGACCAGGCGCCGCGAACAGCTCGCTGCTCTTGGCGCGCAGCGCCAGGAGGGCCTCGGCGGATCTCACGACTCCGGGTGCGCTCCACGACCGCGCCCACAGCAGCCAGAGGCTGGCCACATAGGCGACCCGAAGCCATGGCACCACGCCCCGATCGATCCCGAGCGCCTCGAAGTACCTCCAGGCCGGGATCTCGAAGGGCCTCCGAACAGCCCGGAAACCTGCCCTCCCTCCCAGAAAATGGAACAGGTCCCACCCGGGGGATGCTTCGGGGCGCCGCGTACTCGAGATCGACAGCCAGGACACGACCGGTCGCCCGGTCCACGGCAATGTTCCAGGGCACGAAGTCCCCTACCTGCCAGACGAACGGAATCTCCAAGGAGCCGAGCTTCGAAACCACGCGTATCGAGGCCTGCTCGACGACGCGACGCTGGGGAAACGGTACGCTCCTAACCGTAGTCCCCGAGTCCCGCGAGTATACCCGAAATGAGCTCGCTGTCTCCGAGCTTCTGTCTGATCTCGCCGGCTTCGGCCACCTCGACCACGGAACCGCGTGGCCAGGTCCGTCAGCTCCCTCTCGTCTGCTTCGACGGACGCCTCTTCGTCGCCCTGCCAGGTCCAGCGGCTCGGTCACGAGCACGACCAGCGGGCCGCAAACACCGAGTGCAGCACCCTGGGGAACAGCCCGTGCGGCAGGGAATGGCGCGAGAAGAAATCGAGCGCCTCGCGCTCCTTCCGCACGAGCCTGCGGGTCTGCTCGTTCCAGCCGATCTTGGCGTATCCCACGGGCCGTCCGTCCGGATCCATGAGCAGGAGCACGGGCTTCCGTCAGACCCGCGGCCCTCCCGAGATCCCAGCGCGATGTCGCGCAGACCCAGTGCCGCCTTCAGGTGATCCAGCAGCCCGCCGTCGGAGGGCAGCGTGAGACGCGGGAGCAGCCGGCCGGCCGCGCCGCACCTCGTTGCGACCGAAAGGGCGGCAGCCAGCCTCGAGCGGAGCTTCTGCGGCCTGTAGAGGCGCAGCGCGGCAAGCGCCGCTTTCCGCCTGCCCGCGGGCACCAGGTACTGTCGCCGGCCACGCAGGGTGATGAGCCCGTACGGGACGCCTCCCGAGGTCCCGAGCATCGGCCCGAGCCACCCGGCCAGATCGATCGGGCCCGGCCGCACCCTGCGTCTTCGGGCGAGGAAAGCCTCGACGATCAGCTCGCTCACGGCACGGGTCGTCTCCTCCGGCCCCCGGTCCGCCTGGACGACGGCGCCGACCCGCTTTTCGACGAGCTGGCGCCGCCACTCGACGAGCTGCCTGTCGATCTCAGGCGTCTCGAGCTCGGGCTTGCGCGAACGGATGCGGCCAGCCTCGTCGTGCAGGAGGATGACGAGGTCCGGCTTGGGAACCACCCGCCAGAGGAGCCTCGTCCCCCGCGGGGAGGCGAGGCCGTAGCGCACGGGGTCCACGGCCATGTCCAGAGCGTGCCGGTCATAGAGGACGACCTGCAGCCGGCTGGAGGCCGGGAGATCCCTGAGAAAGTGGCCGAGGGTGAAGTCGACCAGGTAGTACGCCAGCCGCAGCCAGTGAAGCCTCCCGGGACTCCTGCGCGGGGGCAGGAGCCCGTCGGGGTCCGGCCCGGGGGCGGCACGGCCGAGGAGGCTGCCGGGCCGGGGCAGGAGCCCGGGCCGCCAGTGCCGTTCCGCGACGCCGCAGAAGGGCTCGGGCACATCGGCGCGCACCGCCTGCAGCGCCGTGGTCTTGCCCACCCCGTCCGGCCCGACCAGCGCAACGATCGGCGCGCATCTGTGGAAGAAAGGCAGGATCGTCTTGCGTGCCCAGGGAAGCGACAGCCCGATCCCGCGCAGCGGCTGGCGAAGCAGCGCTCGCCGGACCGAGTTGCGCCGCAGCGCGCCTGCCATCCCCGCAATGCGCGCACCGTCCCCGCTCAGCAAGTGCTGCCAGAGCTCCGCGGCCGGACCGGGGCCGAAGAGCCGAACGCAGGCCTTTCGCGCCTCGTCCTCCGCTTCCTGCTCCGGCAGGGGCCCCAGCGGCACCCCTCCGCCCAGCACCGGCATCAGGATGCCCTTGGCGAAGCCGGCCCACGGGTCGACCTTGAACGGCCCGACCTGCCGCGATGGATGGGGATTCCGCGCGAGCAGGACCGGGCCCCGTGACAGGAAAGGGATCAGGTCAATCTCAAGATGAAGGCTGCCCCTGAAAGCGAAGAGCCATACCGCTCCCCACGGGTTGGCGGGGGACAGAACGACAAACCCACCCGATGCCAGCTCATCGGCGGCAATCGCCGCGGCTCGCCGGATATGGCTTGCGCGCACCATGACGTCCAGATCACGTCCCGCGGCCGCAGGGTACCGCTCGATCCCATGGCAGACCGCGTAGCTGATGTCCTGCCGATTCCAGGCTTCGGCCACCGCTTCGAGGGCGGCGAGCTTAGCTCTCGGATCTTCGTGCATAGGCGGCATAAGCCTCTCCAAGAAGCGCGGCTGTTCTCTCCCAGCGGAACTCCCTCTCCGCCATCCGGCGCGCGTTCCGCCCCATCCGAGCGAGCTCGAGCCCGGAGGCGCGAGCGAAGCGCCTCAACCCTTCGGCGATGCTCGCGGGCGCGAGTTGCACCTGGATTCCCGCGTCGCAGCTCTCGATGATCCCTGCCGGGTTCGCCGCGGGGCTCACGAGGCACGGCTTCGCGTAGGCCGCCGCCTCCAGGACGGCCATCGGCAGCCCCTCGGTGCGCGAGCAGAGCACGAAGACGTCCGCGCCTGAAGAAGGTCGAGCTTGGCCCGGCCGAACTCCGCCCCGTTGAAGATCACCTGCCCCCCGATGCCCACCCTGCGGGCCAGCCGCGCGAGCGAGTCGTGCTGCCTGCGCGAAGCGGGGCCCACCAGCACCAGGACGGCATCCGGCAGCGAGGCCAGGGCGAGGCCCCGCAGGAGTAGGTCCAGCCCCTTGTACCGCGCGTCGAGGCGGCCCATGAACAGGAACACCCGCTTTCCCCGCGTCTGCGGGTAGCGCGACACGAGCAGCTCAGAGCTCGGGGCCGCGGAGATGGCGCCGGAATCGATCCCGTTCGGGGCGATCACGACCGGCGTCCGCACGCCGTACTCGCGCAGGCCGTGACTCTCGGAAAGAGCATGGACAAAGGCGGCGCCGTTCAGCGTCGGCAGCGCGAATATCGGCTTGTACGCCAGCTTGAGCAGACGCTTGCGCCTCAGCACGTCGCGCGAAAGCGAGCCGTGGATCGTGAGGGCATAGGACAGCCCGCGCCGGCGCAGCCAGCGGGCCAGGACCGCGACGGCCGGGGAGAACACGGAGTGCAGATGGACGACGTCCGGCCTCCACTGTCGCAGGTCGGCGAGCAGTCTCGCGGGCACCCCGAAGGCAGAAGAGTAGCACCTGACGTCGACCCCGGGGATCGGGATCGGGTCCTTGGCGGTGAGCTCGAACAGCGCAACCGTGCCGCCGAGCGCCGCCTGAGTCATGCTCAGGTGGTAGACGGCCTTGTCCACTCCGTTGGCGCTGTCGGGGTTGCACCGGCCGAGGCCGAAATGGGCGATGCGCATCAGGACCGGCTTTCCCGCAGGCGCCGGGAGAACAGCCACATGACTGCGGCCGTGGTCGCGGACGAGAGCAGCAGCCCCCCCAGAGCGCCGGCGATCCCGAAGCGCTTGGCCAGGGGAACGCCGCTTGCGACTGCGACTGCGCTCGAGGCCACGTAGGTCCAGAACACCCGGTCCGGCCGCTCCAGGACTCTCAGCGCCGCGCCGTGCACCGAGATCATCGCAGCCAGGAACCCCAGCAGGCCTGCGACCGGCGCGAGATGCGCCTCCTGCGCGTATCTGCCCGCGTACAGCAACTGGAACAACTGGCGCCTGAAGACGAACAGCCCTGCTTCGCAGGCAGCCGCTCCCGAGAGAAAGAGCGTCAGGAAGACGCGCATCGTGCGGGCCATCGCCTCTTTTCCTTCGCGCGCGCGGCGGCCCAGCAGCGGCACGAGCAGGAGAGAAAGCGCGCCGATGGCGTGCGTGACCGGCAGAACCAGGTTGGCGAGCGCGCGCAGGGCGGCAGTCCCCTGAGACCCAGCCAGGCGGGAAGAAGCACGAAATACACGTTTCCGGGGACCCAGGTCAAGGCGGCCGAGGCCAGGGACCAGCGCGCGTACTTCCAGTGCTCCCGAGCGACGGAGCGGGCGTCCGGATCGCCGCGGCCGCCCATGACGGGCGGAGGCGGCCGGCCAGCAGCAGGCTCACCACCAGCGCGCTCGCGCCCATCGCCAGGAAGGCCGTTGCGGGGGCGATCCTGCCGGCCGCCTCGAGAGCGACAGCGGCCGCGATCAAGAGGACGAAGTAGCCGCCCGCCCCCAGCAACGCCCACTCCGGCTTCACGATGACGTAGAGCGCCCTGCGAAAGAGCCAGAGCAGCAGGACGAGCGGCCCGGCGAGGGCGAGCGCGGACATCGCCCGCTGCGCCTCGGAGGAGATCAGGCGCCCCAGCGCTGCCGCGGCGCAGAGCGTGAGCAGCCCGATCGGCACCATCAGCGCTGCGTGCCCGGCGACGAGGACGCCCAGGTACTTTCTGAGCGGCCGGCGACCTGCCCGGGCCGAACACGAGCATCGGCTCGGTGAGCACCGCGGTGTGAAAGGTCGCGAACAGAAGGAACAACGAATAGACAAGGGCGTACGCGCCGTACTCGGCGGGCTCGAGCCATCGGGCCAGGAGGATGTTCAGGACGAAGTTGGCGCCGGCGACCATCGCCTGATCGGCAACGCTGGCACGCCGCCCCTCACGAGCCAGGCACCGCTCGAGCGCGCCCGGCCCGGGCCCCCGCGCCGTCCATGCACGTCACGCCCTGATCCTTTCAGACACGAGCCGCGGGATCAAGCACCGCGGATCCGTTGACTGCATCGCCGGCAGCCGCTACCGTGCCCGTGCGCGATGACCAGCAGCAGGTCCCCCATCGACTTTTCCGCCTCCTTCAGGCTCGCCTCGTCGCTCGTCTTCGGGCTGACGCTGCTGATCGTGGTCGCCTTCGACCAGGCGTTCTTCGGCCTGCGGATTCACGGCCGGCGGAACCTCCGCCTCCCGCGGGCGCTGCTCGTGAGCAATCACTCCATGACCCTCGACCCCGGGATCATCGCCCATGCCCTGCGGCCGAGGAGGACCCTCTTCTCGGCGATGCAGAGGACCTTCGCCATACCGGTGCTCGGGACCTACATACGACTACTCGGCGCGTTCCCGCTCCCGACCAAGCACCCGATCGAGCGGCTGCGGTCTCCCATCGAGCGCGCCGCCGCCTGCCACGGTTTCGTTCACTTCTTCCCTGAGGGAAAGCTTCGCCGCGGCAGGCGCGACGTCTCGGGATTCCAAGACGGCGTCTTCCTGCTCTCGGTGCTGACGGGGATTCCCTGTTCGTGCCGGTCGTCATCGTCGCCACGCCCCGGAGGCTCCTCGGCCGCGAGGCCGCCTTTCTCCCCCCGCGCGTGGACGTCGTCGTGGGCGCCGCCATGCACCCGGACCGTTTCCGCTCGGCGGGTTCGCGGCCGAGGGAGCGCGCGCGACTCATGAACGCTTGCGCGCGCGCGGCGATTCGGTCGACCCTCCACGACGCGGGCGGGGGCCGCCGGGGCCGCCTTCTTCCTTCCATCATCGATTCCTGAACAGCTCCAGCCCCAGGCCGATGATGGCCCGCCACCGCGCGTCCGGCTCCGACTCGCCGCTTTCGTTCGCGTCCCACCTCGTGTGGGCCACTGTGGCGCTCGCGGAGAGACAGACAGGCAGGCCGGTCAAGTCCCAGGCGCAGGAGACGGTCACGGCGTTGTTCCAGTCGTAGAGCCCGTCCTCGAGGAACTTCTTGTCGGGGTAGAGCGACTCCTTCGACCAGACGAACGGCCTGTTGATGTCGCCCTGGATCACGGGTGCGTCCGCCGCGGACCCGGGGTGGTCGCCGTGACGGATGAGCTGGTAGCGGAGCCCCAGGCGGACGCCGGGAAGCGCCAGCCAGTCCAGGGCCACGAGGAGCTCGTCGGAGTTCGGAGCAGGTGATAGCCGAGGTTCTCGGAGTCGTTCGCGTAGCTCATCGACACGGGGATGCTGTACATGGGGAGCGTCGCATCGTAGTGGGTGTACGTGAACGGCTCTATCCTTGTGTACTGGAGCACGAGCAGGGCAAAAGGCAGTCGAGGAAGCGCCGTCTTGAAGCCCGCCTGGTAGGCCACCATGTTGCGGGGGCTTCGCAGGAACTCGCTCAGCCCGGGAGAATTCCATCTCGTCGGCGAGGAACGTGAAGTAGGCGCGCCCGATACCGGGAAACGTCAGCGCGAAGCCGACCGCCTGCGTCATGTTGTCGTAATCCCCCATGAGACTATGTTCTGGTAGAGAACCGAGTACATGAGGGGGTCGAGGTATCCGAGCTCGAAGCGCTTTCCCCAGATTGCCGAAGCGGTTGCCGTGACGGTGAGCCAGTCCCAGGGAAAGAGCTCGAGCATTCCGATGCTGAGCATCTTCTGATAGGAGAGGGGCGTGCCCGCCTCCCTGGTCTCCCGCTCCCGCTGCCAGTCGGACAGGGAACCGACGACATTCGCGATAGCGCCACCGACGGCGCGGGCGACGTGGACCGAGATCGCGGTCGAAAGGCCTCGCCGTCCCCGAAAGCGACAGCGAGCCGTCGCCGGGGCCCCACTCCCTTCTGAAACGGCCCGCGTCCAGCAGGACCGCACCGCCCACCAGGCGCGCCGCTATCTCGGATTCGAGCTGGAACCCCACGGCCGGCCAGGGGCCCAGGCCTTCGTTGTAGCGATCGTCGGGAGTGATGTGGAAGCCGTCCCACTCCTTGGTGAACCCATAAGGGGCCAGGCGTTCTCGTCGGCCTTGTCCAGCGTGAACCCCACGAGACCCTTGTACGACAGCGAGCCGCCGAGATCCCCGAGGATGTAGAAGCGCAGCGCGTTGCGCATGTCCCACACGCCCGGGTTCGCGAGGTCTGCGCTGAGATGTGACCTCTCCTCGATCCCCACGCTGACCGGCGTCTGTGCTCCCTGGTTCCGCAGGTTGCCGTACGTCGGGCCCGCACGCTCCGCGGTCAGGGCCTCGAGCTCTGCCGACAGGATCGCTCGTTCACGAGCGGTGAGGCGGTCGGCGTGCCTGCCTGCCTGTTCGAGGTATCTCTGACCACGGCGCTCGCGGGATACGGCCGCATCGCCGACAGGCGCGAGAGCATCCCCTTGAGCTCCAGCAGCTCGAGCAGGGTGTACGTGGACGTGTCCAGGCCGATCGCGAGGTGGGTCTGGGCCCGGGCCGGCGGGATGCCTGACAGGAGGAGCAGGACAAACAGAAGAAGGGCGCCGGTCCGCCGCTCGACGGTCATCGTCAGGGCTCGCTCGTTCGTCGGAACCACGCCAGCAGGACGATCCTCAGGGCTCGAAGGGCGATCTTCACGTCCAGGACGACGGACCATTCCCTGCGATACCTCAGGTCGAGGTCCATCCACTCCCTGAACCCCAGGGTGTCCCGGCCGGTAACCTGGGGCAGGCCGACGATCCCCGGCATGCATTCCAGCCTGAGATAGTCACTGTCCTCGTAGCAGGCCACCTCTTCCGGCAGCTGGGGCCTGGGGCCGGTCAGGCTCATGTTGCCGAGCAGGACATTCAGGAGCTGGGGGACTTCGTCCATGCTGAGGCGCCGCAGGACGGCGCCGACGCGGGTGACCCGCGGGCTCCTGCGCATCTTGAACAGGGGCCCGTCGCCCCGCTCGTTGTAGGGCAGGAGCTGAGCCTTGCGCGCGTCTGCGCCCACGACCATCGTGCGGAACTTGTAGAACCTGATGGGCCTGCCGTCCTTGCCCACCCTCGTCGACACGTAGAGGGCGGGCCCTCCGTCCTCGGCCCTGATGGCGAAGGCGATGAGCAGCCAAAGCGGAAGAAAGCACACGAGCGACAGCGTCGCCACGGCGATGTCCATGATGCGCTTGAGCGATATGCTCGTCAGAGAGTCCCTCGCTGCCGAGTACGCCTCGACGACCGGCACGTAATCGAACGGGACGCCCGGGGGCTCCTGCGCTTGCGCGCGATGGTCCCGGCTCACCGCGTTCCGCCGGTCGATATCCGGGACCTCCGCGACGTCGGCCACCAGGTAGTATCCGATCGAAAGGGCGCGGCAATACCGCGTCATCTCCCTGAGGAGCTCCCTATCCACTCCGGGCCCGAGCAGGAACAGGACCTGGGCGACCCTCTCCCGGAGGATGATGCGCTTGAGGTCGGCGGTCAGGCGGCGGAGCGGTACTTCCCCTCCCCCGCCGGCCTCCACAGCCACGCTCCGTTGCCTGGGCGCACCGACCCTATGTACCGCCTCGTGCGGCCGACATCCTGGAAATACTGCTGCAGCGGCAGGCGCTCGTCGGCGCAGCCTACGGTGAGGACGTTCCTGCGGAAGTAGCCCAGTTGGCTCAGGTGGCGAATCCAGGCGAACTCCAGCACGTGCATCAGGGAGAGGCTCACCAGGCCCGCGGCCAGATAGGCCCCGAGATACGGCAGGAAGGGATGGACGGCGGACGTCGCCGTCACAAAGAGCGAGCCGCGGCGGCGGAGACCAGGGAATTGCGGACCACGATCCGGTAAGTGTGCCGCAGGTAGTAGTGATAGCTGCGGGCGTAGAGATCGCGCCACATCAACACGAGATAGACGGCGAAGAGGCAGGCGAGGAACAGGCGGCCGGCGTTCCCCGAGCCCGCGAAGTGGTAGCGGATCAGGAGCTCAGTCAGCGCGCACGTCGCCAGGAGGGACACGGAGTTGTAGAGAGCCACGACCGAGAGCTTCACGACTTTGGCCTTCGTCCACTGCAACGGTCGAGCTCCGTTTCAGCGATCAGCCCGGGCGGGGTGTGTCAGGCGGCAGCCCGGCGGCGGCACGCTCCCCGTTGAGCCGGCGCATGACCCTGAGCCTTCTCACCTGGAGGGCTTGTAGACCGTGACGGTTCCGAAGATGCCATTGCGTATCCGCCTGTCGGCAAAGAACGTCACGTCGAGCGCGTCGGAGATCCCGATCGCCACCGTCCTCAGCTGCCCAGAAAGACCTCGATGCCGGCACTCCCGAAGACGCCGAACGCGTACGCGATATCCGTGACGAACTCCAGGGTGCTCGTCTCGAAGTCGATGATGTCCACCCGGTATTCGGGACCGCCGCCCACCCAGAAGTTCCAACGGTCACCCACGCCGAGACACAGCTCCAGAGGGATGCGCGGGTTCAAGGTGTGGTAGTGCACGATCAGCGCTTCGGGCTCGTTCGTGGAGAATGCATAGTTGAACAGAAGTCCGGGTTCTTGAGCCTCGATCTGGATGACTCTCGTTCGGAACACGGAAAAGCCCGCCTTGAAGCCGGACTCGAGCATCGTCCGCGGCTTGAGGTCGCCCCACTCCTCCTCGATGGGCCAGAAGTTCCCCAGGGCGAGGTCCAAGCCGACCTCCGAGCTGCCGCGCCGCGGCGCCTGAGGCGCTTGAGGCAACACCCCGCCCGCCGACGCGACCGGCGGCACGGGCGGGCGGCCGCCGCGGGAGGGGGTACTACGGCGGCAGCCCCACCCGGGGCCGGAGCCACCGCTGCGGGCGGCGCACGGCGGCAGGAGGTGCCTCCAGCAGGAGCACCAGGGCGGCCGGCGGCGGCGAGCGGCAGGAACGGCACCGCCTGGAAGGCCTCGACCGCCGGCGAGCAGCACGAGCGCGAGCTGCTGATGCGACAACACCGCCAGGTCCCGGATGAAAGCATCCGCGCTCGGCGAAGCGGCCGAATGCCTGACTTCGGTCACCGCGTGGCTGTCGCGACTGTCGACCCTTTGAGGAGAGCCTGGTAGATGCCGGCAGCCGTGTCCACCACGATGCTCCCGTACAGGATATGGGCATCCTGTAGAAGACGCAGGCGGCGAGCGCCTGGAGCTCGTTGCTGACCATCTCGGCGGGGCCGGGCACAGCGGCGACCGAAGCGTCGATCATCGATCGGTAGGCCAGCGCCTCCGATGAACGCCGATGAGCTCGGTGTGAAGCAGGCGAACGGCGCCGACCGGGCATTCATCTCGGCGACAGCTGCGGAAGAGGCCGCGGTGGCGGGAACCACCGCGATCTCCGAGAGCAGCACGTCGACGGAAGCGACGCGCGCCGGCAAAGCCAGCGCCAGAGAGAACAACACAACGATCTTTCTGCTCATTCGTCGCTTCCTCGGCGCTCGCCGCCCTCGCCGGAGACGACGAGCGGCCGCTCTTCCGCCCCACGGCCGCGCGGCGGCCTCCGTCCACGCGATGGGGCTCGCGCAGCCGCTGCATCGCCACGAGGGGCAGGAACGGCGCCGCCTCGACGAAATACCGCCTGAAGAGTCGTCTGGGCTCCATCAGGAACCGGAAGAACCACTCCAGGCCCAGGCTCTGCATCCACCGGGGAGCCCGCTTGATGCGTCCGCTGCAGAAATCGAACGCGGCACCGACGCCGAGCAGACGGACCTGCAGCTCACCGAGGTTCTCCGCGATCCAGCGGTCCTGCTTGGGAGCGCCCAGACCGACCCAGAGAACGTCGGGCTTCACGCGGTTGATATCTTCGATGATCGACCTGTTGACCTCCGGAGGCAACTGCGGGCAGAAGGGCGGATCGCTCGTCCCCACGACCCTGAGGGCAGGGTTGTCGCGCACGAGCGATGCTGCCACCTGTCCGGGACCCGATCCCATCAGATAGAAAGTGTATCCCTTGGCAGCGGCAATACGCGCAAACGCGCTCAGCAGATCTGCGCCCGGGGACCCGGCCCGGTATCGGCCTCCCCAGGAGCCGCGAGGCCCAGAGCAGCGAGACGCCGTGGGCGAAGGCCAGCGAAGCGCCCCGGTACACCGCCTGCAGCGCGCGATCCCTGCGGGCGCTCATCACCGTGTGAACCGCAACGAGCGCCACCTGGTGACGGCCCCCGCCGATGCCGACCAGCTCCGCCATCCACTGCGCCGCGGACCGGATGCCGAGCCGATGAACGCGGCAGCCCAGGGTCTCCAGCGGCACCTCGGGAATCGTCAACCTTCAGCCTCGCGCTCCAGGGCGTAGTAGTAGCCGTAGGCGAGCTCGCGCGGATTGACGCCGTTGAGCACGCCTCCCATCACGCGGACGCGGGCGTTTCCGAGGAGGCTCCCGGGTCCTCCGCAGGAGCCTCCGGTCGAGCTGCTTGAGCCTGACGACGAGCAGGGCGCCGTCCGCGCCCGAAGCCAGGACCACCGCGTCGGTGGCCCCGACCAGGGGCGGCACGTCGAGGATGACGCGGTCGTAGCTCTGCTTGAGCTCGCGGACGACGGCGGCCATCCTGGAAGACACCGCGACCTCCGTGCCGGCGGCGAGCGGCGGCCCGCTGGTCACCACGTCCAGCGGGACAGGCCCTGCGATCGTGCGGACGACGTCGCGCCAGCTCGATCCTTGCAGGAACACGTTGGCGATCCCGGGCGTTCGGGAGAGCCCGAAGACCTCGTGCACCCTGGGCATCCTGAAGTCGGCGTCGACGAGCACGACTCGCGAGCCCTGCGCCGTGAGCGCAAGGGCGAGGTTCGCGGCCACGGTCGTCTTGCCGTCTCCGGGCGCCGGGCTGGTGACCACGACGATGGAGGCCTCACCCTTACCGTCCAGCAGGAGCAGGTTGGCGGCGAGCATGCGGAATGCTTCGGTGACGCCCGGGTCCGTCTCGTGGCCGTTGAAAAAGATCGAGCGCGTCTCGCCGGAGCGGCCGTTCCTGCGCGGCCCGCTGTTGGCCCGGAAGCGCGGGATGATGCCGAGGATCGAAGCCCCCAGGCCGTGCCTGACCTCCTCCTCGGTCTGCACGGTCTGATCCAGGGCGTCCAGCACAAGGGCCAGGATCATCCCCAGGACCAGGCTCGCTATGAGCGCGACGGCGATGTTCTGCTGCTTTCTGGGGCGCACCGGGTCGAGGGGCGGGATGGCGGCGTCCACGATGTCGGCGTTGGCGATCTGGCTCGCGGCCTCGACCTGCGCCTCGTTCTTGGCCTTCATCAGGGCGGCGTACAGCTCGTTGTTGATCCGCTGGGTCCGCTCGAGCCTGACGAGGGCGATCTCCTGAACGGGGAGGCGGTCGACGTCCAGCTCGTAGAGCTTGATCAGGCCGCCGAGGGCCTCCTGCCTCGCCTTGAGCACGACGCGCTGCGACTCGTAGTCGGCGAGCTGCATCTGGATGGCGGTGCCCAGCGCGCCCGCGCTCCCCTTGCCTAGGACGCTCTGGAGCTCCGACCGCACCTCGCCGCGCAGCGAGTCGACCTGGGCCGTGAGGTCCGCGATCTCGGCGCTGCGGTCCGTCTTGTCGGCCTCGAGCCTCGCAAGCTGCGCCTGCAGCGCGGTGAGGCGCTCGCGCACCGGGCCGGCGCTCGGCGCCGCGTCAGCCGCCAGAGGCGGGCGCGTCGTCCCGGACGTGCCGAGGATCGCCGCGATCCGCGTGTCGAGCACCTCGACGCCCACCTGGGCCTCCTGCGTGGAAGCTTCGAGCTGCGCGAGCCGCTCCACCATGAGCTTCGCTTCCTGGTCCAGGATTCCGATGCGCTCGCCTTTCTTGTACGCGAGCAGGTCCTCTTCGGTCCTGTTGAGCTGCCCCCGCACCTGTTCGGCCTGTCCGGAGACGAAGGCGAGAACGGCGTTCGCCTCCCCGCGCTTGGACTCCACGTTCTTGTCGATGAATACGGCGGCGATCGCGTTGGCGATCTGCGCGGCGAGATCCGGGTCGGTGGAGCGCGCCGAGAGGCTGATGAGCCGCGTGTTGGGCACCTGGCGCACGGAAATGTCCCGGCGCACGCGGTCGAGGGCCTCGCGCGCCGCCTCCCGCTGCCTGACCACGGTCGCTCCGACGGGCGTCCCGCCCAGGTGGAGCGCCGCGATCACCTTTTCGAGGACGCTCCGGCTCTTGATGATCTCGATCTGCGTGTTGATGTCTTCGCGGCTCGACAACGGCTCGAAGCCGCCGCCCAGGTCGCTCCCCAGGATCGAAGGCCTCTGCTCCCGGATGTTGAGCACCACGGTCGCCTCGTAGACGGGAGTCATCAGGAAGCTTCCGACGGCCACGCCGGCGGTGACCACCGTCACGAACACCCCGATGAGCGCCCTGCGGCGCCAGATGATGTGCCAGTACCCCTGGGAGAAAGCGGCCTCTTCTCCGTGGCTCGTCACACCGCCTCTCCTTTCCCTCAAACCCCGCCGGTCAGCCGTTCGAGCAGCGCGAAGAGGTCCTGCCACGCCGGGCCGCCGAGCGTCCTGGCGGTCTGCAGCCTCAGGATCTGGAGCTGGCTTTCCGCGTCCCGCACGTCGGACCGGATGCCCATGATGCGCTCGCGCAGGTCCCAGAGCTTGTCGGGCGCGACGATGCCGGCCTTGCCCTGCTTCTCGATGGCGTCGGCGAGGTCCTCGAGGTAGGCCTGCAGCTCCTTCAGGCTCTTCTGCTTGTTGTCGAGCTTGATGATCCCGCCGACTCCGTCCAGGAGCGCCTTGACCAGGTCGTTGCGCGTGGCCTCGAGCTGCGCCCTCGCGTCAGCCTTCGCCTTTTCCAGGCCGTAACCGCTCAACGCGCGGGTAGGGTCCGCGAACGAAAAGTTGAGCCCGAGGGTCGCGCCGGGGGTGACCTCGAACGTGCTCGTGTTCGCGTTCCAGAACGTCGAGCCGACATTGACGGACGCCGACGAAAAGGCAAAGCGCGAGCGCGGCAGGGCGACGCCTTCGCCGCTGCGGACCAGCGTCTGCTGCGACTGGAGGGTCGGGTTGTTGTCCAGGACGATCCGGATCATCCGATCCAGGAGATCGCGCCCCCCGGGAATCGAGCCGGGCATGTCCTGCGCCGGCAGCGGCTGCGGCAGGGCGGCGGCGGCAAGGACGGCGCAGAGCGCACCGATTGTCCCGAGGGTTCTCACCGTTGTGTCCTCACCAGGATATCTGCCACGGGCGTGCGACGGGGCGGCGGTCAGGGATACGGCTCGACGGTCGGAGCCGAGAGCTTGCGCAGAGTGGCATGGTAGTAGGCGTTCTCCTGGCCGAGCAGCGTGGAGTCCGCGGTCAGGACGAAGGACAGGGTGTGAGACTCCCCCGTCGCGTAGCTGTACTGCAGCGCGTACGTTCCGGGCACCGTTTCGTAGTACCTTCCCTTGACCACCGACGTCATGAGGACCGGAACGTTGGGGGCCGAGCAGACGAACGCAGCGTCGGGGTAATCGGAGGCCGCCCAGAAGAAGGCGATGTACACCCGGCCGGTCACGCCGCAGCCGCTCAGCGCGAGCGCGGCGACGATCGAGACGACGACGCAGATGACCGTCGCGATGCCTGCCGGGTGCCGTCCTGGATTCTTCACAGCGATTCCGTCCGCCTCACCGCCGCAACCGCTCATATTCGCCCGCGACGAAGCGGTTTCCGGGGTAGAGCCCGCGCGCCAGCTCGAACCAACGCGCGGCTTCCTCCGGCTGCCGGAGCTTCGCACAGGCGACGCCCATGCCGCAGTATATGTTGAACAGGTCGTCCTTCTCAATATCGGGCATTGCGAGGCAGAGCTTCAGGAGGTCCATCCCACGCCTCGGATCGCCTCCGAAGACGGGCGGCGGGTAGATCTTCGAGGCCGCGATGATGATGCGTGCGCCCCCGTTGCGCTCGTCGAGCGCGATCGCCTCGGCCGCGCAGCGCAGCACGCTGCGCCCATGGGCGAGCAGGTAGGCAGCGCCCCGCGTCAGGCACATCTGGGAGACCGCTTCGGCCTTGATCCGGTGCCCGTCGCTGTCCGGACCGAGCTCGAGCAGGGCCCGTGCCCACCCGAGGGACGACTCGTAGTGCCGGGTGGCGACATCGAGATTCCCGGCGGCCTGCTCAGCCCTTCCGGCCGCGTATTCCACGCGGGCGAGCCGGCGGCGCCGCAGCAGCTCGCCGGGCGAGTCGGCGGCCGCGAGATCGGCCGCGATGCGGTAGCGCTCGCGGGTCCGCGCGATCGGCTCGCTCTGATCGTAGGCCGCGTCGCGGAGGCATTCGTACGCGGCGCGAAAAGAGCCCTCCTCAGCCGCGGCCCCCGCGCCTGACAGGCACGAGAGCAGCGCGCCGCAGGCGAGGAGCGCTCGTCGCACGGGGCCTTCCTTTTTCCGGATTGCAGCGCGCATCTGTCCATAAGCCTACCACGGCGCGGCCCTGCCGCCCGCTTCGCCGGGCCTGGCCGCGGCGCGGGGATTTGCCGCGTCTCACCGCGAGGTATACTATGCCGCATGCGGTCTTTCGTGGCGGCCTGCCTCTGCGCTGCAGCGATCGCGGTCGCTTCGTGGGCGCAGGACCCCCAGGTCCTCATCGAGACCTACACCCGTAATTTCCGGCAGGCGCCGGACGACGATACGAGGCTCAACGTCGTCAGGGACGCTGTTTCGCTGCACGTCCGCGGGCTCGGACCGTTCCACGAAACGGTGGTCCGCTACGCGGCGCAGAGGGTCGACGAGCTCGCGGCCGAAAGCCAGCTCCAGGAGATGACGCTGCTCTCGGTGGCCGCGATCGGGGAGGACGGGTATCAGCCCGCCCTCGCCGCCGTCTGGGATCTCTGCAGAAGGACGACCTCGCCCGAGATCAGGATCGCCGCGTTCGCGGCGCTTGGCCGGATCGGGCAGCGCGACACCAGGACCGCGAGCGAAATGGCCGCGCTCCTCGACGCGCAGAACCGGCTCGCCGCCTCCGGCAAGCCGCCGGAGATTCAGCTGGTCTACGCGCTGGTGCGCACGCTGGGCGAGATCGGGGACCCCGTCGCTCTGCGCGCGCTCTTCACCACGCGCAGCCTCCCCTATCCCGCATTCGTGAACGACGCCGCCAACGGCGCGCTCCTTTCGATCCGAGGTGACCTGCAGGGCGCGCTCCTGCGCATCATCGAGGTAGGGGCGCCGCCGGAAAAGGAGGCGGCGCTCATCCTCGGCTTGCAGAGCGAATCGCTCGACGGCGCCGGCCGCGCCGCTGTTGCGGCGGGCGGTCTCAAGGCGGGCCTCGCCCTGGCCGCGCAGGACGCCGAGACTCAGACGATCGCCCGCGAGATCCGCGCGATCGCCGCCGACGCGCTCGCCGGGGCGAAGTGGCCGACGGCGCTGGACCTCGGCCTGGAGCACCTCGGGCGGGCGATCGCCGAGGTCGGCCGCGGCGCCGTCGACAACTCCTACCTGATCAGGGCGATCCGCGCCCTCGGGGCGAGCGGCAGGCGCGAGGCAGCCGAGCGGCTCACGCTGTACCTCGAGCTCATCAACTCCTACGCGGAGCGCCGCCAGCCATACGACGAGAAGGTGCTCGTAACCGTGGTCGACACCCTCGGCAGGATGGGCGACCCGATCGCATTCGCCAACCTTTCGTACGCCAAGTACATGCCCTACAGCACGACGGTCCAGAACGCCGTCAAGCAGGCGATCGCCAGCTTGAAATGGTGAAGGGCCCCGCGCCGTGGTGGCGCCCGGGTATGCCGCGGAGACCGGGCTCGACGTTTGGGTTTGGCAGAGACCGATAGCTATGGCACCTGCTTGAGGGCGGCGCCAGCCCTGCGCGCGTACTCGGACACGGGCCACAGCTCGACGACGCGCTGGAACTCCGCCTTGGCGTCGGCGTCCCTGCCCTGCTTCCGGTAGGCGACGCC
This sequence comes from uncultured Spirochaetota bacterium, assembly GCA_963734495.1. Taxonomy (GTDB): domain Bacteria; phylum Spirochaetota; class Spirochaetia; order SZUA-6; family CAVTHK01; genus CAVTHK01. The sequence continues at coordinate 162,975 of CAVTHK010000011.1, read as the reverse complement.
CAGGTTGAAGCGCGCGGCCGACTGGTACTTGACCCCGAGCGTCCGGGCGTCGCCGCCGGCAATGACGTCCGAGATCAGGCTCGCCGCGGCCGCCGGGTCGCCTCCCTGCAGCCTGCAGACTCCCTTGTTGATCGCCACGAGGCAGCGCTCCAGAGCGCTCGGCAGGAGCTGCATCGCCGCGTCGTAGATGCGCTCGGCAGCGGCGAGCTTGCCGCGGCTCGCGACCATGCTTCCCACGTCCAGCACGATCCGCACGCGCATGGTGAGGAGGTAGAGCGCCAGCAGGAACGGCAGCGGGGCGAGCCGGCCGCCCCCGAGCAGGTTGACGACCGACAGCACCGCGGTGATCAGCAGCGACTGGACCACGAAGGCGGGCGAGAACCCCTCGCGCCGGAGCGCGGCCATGGCCGTGAACACCGCCGTGTAGAGCAGGCCCGCAAGAGGGATCAGGTACGAGGAGCTCACGCGGGCGATTATCGCCCCCGCGTTCGAGCGGTGTCAAACGCTCGGGTCGGGTGCCGCCGGGTGCGTCGGGGCCCGTCAGCCGCTTCGAGATTCGCCTTGCTTTTGCCGCCGTCTCCTGTACAATTGCATAGGCCCGGGGTGAAAGCCCGCGGCAGGAGGTATTCAATCCACGAGTCCCGCCGGTGAGTGCGCGCCGTCGGGGGACAAAACAACAGGAGGCACGAGTTGAACTCGCTCGTCATTCTCGTCATAGGAATTGCGGTGATCGTGATCGGCTACTTCGGGTACGCCAGGGCGATCAACCGCAAGATCATCCAGCCGGACGATCGCAAGGCCACGCCTGCCAGGATGTACATGGACGGCGTGGACTTCACCCCGGCCAACCGGAACGTGCTCTTCGGCTACCAGTTCAAGTCGATAGCCGCGCTGGGACCGATCCTCGGACCCATCGTGGCGGTCCAGTGGGGCTGGGTGCCCGCGCTCCTCTGGATCCTTCTCGGCACGTTCTTCATTGGATGGGTGCAGGACTACTCGGCGATCGTTCTCGGCGTGCGCGAAGAGGGCCAGAGCTTCGGCGCGCTGAGCTACCGGCTGGTGTCGCCGCGCTCCCGCAGCGTGCTGGTCACCTTCATCTACTTCTATCTCCTTCTGATCATGGGAGCCTTCGGGACCCAGGTGGGGTTCGGGCTGCTCATCAACCCGGCCGTGCCCCTCGGCGTGATCCTGGTGATGGCGGTCGGCATGCTCGCCGGACAGATGACCTATAAATGGAAGGCCGACATCATCCTGACGTCGATCGTCACGGTGGTGCTGGCGTTCGTGGCGATCTGGCTCGGGACGCAACCGGCCGCGATGGCTTTCTTCCTCAAAGTGTTCGGCGCGACCAAGGAGCAGCCGCAGGGTCCGACGATGTTCCTCGCCGTCAACCAGGCCCGCCTCATCGGCAGCCTGCTGGTCGTGGTCGTCTGCTACATCGGCTCAATCCTGCCGATCTGGCGCTGGGCCCAGCCGATCAACTACGTTTCCTTCTGGATCGTGTCGCTCGGGATCCTCGGCGGCCTGGTGGGCCTCGCGATCTGGCGGCCGGGCATGGGCGACTTCCCGGCGTATACCGGCTTCACGGTCGCGGGCCTCGGTCCTTTGTGGCCCATCCTCTTCGTGACCATCGCCTGCGGCGCCATCTCCGGCTGGCACAGCCTGGTTTCGTCTTCGGGCACCGCGCGCCAGATCGAGAAGGAAGGCGACGCGCTGTTCGTCGGCGGCGGCGCCATGTTCTTCGAGATGTTCTTCGCGGTCGTGGCGTTCCTCACGGCCACCGCGGCGTTCGGGAGCTTCCAGGGGTACAAGCAGGCCGGCGCTGCCGCGGCCGTCTTCTCGAAGGGCCTGTCGTTGTTCATGAACCAGTGGGGCCTCGACAACATGCTGGGCAAGGGCTTCGGCATGGCCTACGGCTCGGTGTTCCTGACGCTGATGGCCCTCACGATCATGTACCTGGTCATCCGCTTCATGAGGGTCGCGAGCTCGGAAGCGCTGGGCGACAAGATGCCCGCGTTCAAGAACACCCACGTCGGGACCATCGTGGCTCTCGCTCTGACGCTCGTGCTGATCTGGCTCGTTCCGTTCCTGCAGATCTGGGTCGTCTTCGGCGCGGCCAACCAGCTGATGGCTTCGCTCGCCCTGCTGCTGGTGACACTGTGGCTCAAGTCGAAGGGCAAGAAGTACGGGTGGACGCTGGTGCCCTTCCTCTTCATGTTCGTCACCACGATGGGGGCGCTGCTGTACAAGGTGTACGAGAGCTTCTTCATGAACCTGCCCAAGGCGGAAGCGCTGGCCAAGGCTCAGAAGCTCACGATCGGCCAGGTGACCGCGGCGAACGTCATCATCGGCGCGATCTGCCTGGTCCTCATGATCGCCGCCCTGTTCCTGGCGTGGGACGCGCGCAAGGCGTTCATTCGCTACGGCCAGGAGCCTCAGGCGAAGGCTGCCTGAGCGGAGAAGAGTCGGGCGCGAGCCGAGGGGCGCGCGCCCGCCGTTTGAGGGCGATTGCTTGCAGCCGATGCAGGTCGACGTGATCACACCGATCCCGGCTCGCTGGGGCCTCTGCGGCCCCCGCTGTCTCGTGGGGGAGGCGGCGCTCGCGCCTCTCCACGAGCCGGATGACTCGCTCGAGGACCTGCCACCGCAGGCAAGGGGCGAGCTCGCCGACCTCGTGGCCCTGCTCGAAGGGCTGGGGCGGGACTGGTCGGGGCGGGTGCGTTTCAGGCTGATCGATCCGCGCTCGCTCGCGGGCCTCTGGCTCTCGCTCCGTCACGGCGTGCGCCGCTACCCGTCGTTCGTGGTGCCTGGCGTCGGCACGCTCGCGGGCGCCGACCGCGACGCGCTCGAGACTGCGCTCGAGAGCGCGCTCGCCGCGGCCGGCGCAGCGCCGGTCGCGCAGCGGCGGCGCGGTTTCGCGCAGGCCGTGCGCGACTTTCTCTACGGCGCCACGGTCTACGAAATGGTCCGCGACCTCCAGAGGGAGCGCGGCCAGATCGAGCGCCTGTTCGTGCTGGTTGTGTTCGGCGATTTTCTCGGGGTGCCTGTCCTGCCTCCGTACTACACGCTGCGCCTCCTGCCCTACGTGATCCCCGCGATCCGGGGCTGGAAGCTCAGCATGCTGCGGGAGCGCGACCTCACCGACCTGTTCGTGGAGGAGATTCACTAGCCCGGGCGCCGTCCGCGGCGCCCGCAACCGCTTTGCGGCGGCGAAGACAACGGCCTGTTGCCAGTTGGACAGGCAGAAAGACGGGACGTTGGGGTCGGTCCCGGCGTCGCTCGAGCTTGAGGAGCATCTATGGCCAAAGACAAGGAAAAGCGCAGCCTGTTCCAGAGCTTCAAGAGCGTGCTCTACGGCATGGCGGGACACGACATGGCCCGCTTCGCGCTCAAGACGCGCGGGAGCATGGAGCACCTGTTCATCCTGATCACGATGGGCGACCTGCTGGGCGTGCCCATCCTTCCGCCGTACTACAGCCTGCGGCTGCTGCCCTACGTTGTGCCGCAGATCGCCACGTGGAAGCGGCGCATGCTGCGCGAGAAGGATCTGACCGACGCGCTGGCGTAGGGGGCGGCGGCGCCGCCGTTTACCGAACAACCCTGCGGGCAAGGAGCCGCATTCATGAGCCTGAGAACTTTTTTCGAGAAGTATCCCGACCGGCGCTACATCATGTTCGGCGGCAAGGGCGGCCTCGGCAAGACGACCTTTTCCGCGACCACCGCCTTCTGGCTCGCGAAGCAGGGCTTCAAGGTGCTGGTCTTCTCCGTCGATCCCCAGGCGAGCCTGTCGGACATCTTCAAGCGCGACATCTTCGGCAAGGGACCCGTGGAGGTGATGCCTAACCTGTTCGCGCAGGAGATCGACGCGGACCGGCGGATCAAGGACTACCAGGAAGAGATCCGCGGCAAGATCCGCACCATGTACGGAATGGAAACGATCCCCGAGGAGATCGAGAACTACATCCAGGCCACGGCCGCCGAGCCGGCCATGGAGGAGAGCGCGATCTTCGACGCCGTCGTCGACATCGTCGTCGGCGGACAGTACGACTACTACATCTACGACCTGGTGCCGCTCGGCCACGCCCTCTACTACCTCAGCATGGCCTCCGTGTACGACGAGTGGATCGACAAGATCACGGGCCTCCGCGAGGAGATGCAGGAGTACGCCCAGGTCGCCTCGGTGATGAAGCACGAAAAGGAGAGCGAGGAGGACAAGATCCTCGGCGAGCTCCAGGACATAAAGCGTCGGATCAACACGTCCTCCGGGATCCTGACCAATCGCGAGAAGACAGCCTTCTTCTTCGTCCTGATCCCCGAACAGATGATCATCCTCGATACGCAGAAGGCGGCGGGCCTGTTTGCGAAGTACAACGTCCCCCTGTCGGGGTACGTCGTCAACCGCGTGATCCCCAAGGAGCTCGGGCAGCAGAACATCCCCGACTACCTGCGCAACAGGCTCCAGATGCAGAAGGGGCACCTCGAAACCATCGAAAAGACGTTCGGCTCCGAGGTGCGGGCGCACGTGCCGGAGTTCGAGTCGGACATCACGGGACTGCCCATGATCGAGCGGATGGCCGCTGTCCTCTTTGGAGACGAAAAATGATCACAGAGACGATGCGCCAGTACCTGGCGGCCCATCCGGGCCTGAAGTACATCTTCTTCGGCGGCAAGGGCGGGGTGGGCAAGACGGTCCTGGCCGGGACCGCGGCGCTGTGGTTCGCCGACGCCGGCAGGAAGACGCTGCTGGCGTCCACGAACCCGGTGCATTCGCTTTCCTCGATGCTGGACCGCGACGTGTTCGGCAAGCCGACCGACATCCCCGAGGTCCCCAACCTCCAGGCCTACGAGATCGACACGCGCGAGACCATCAACAAGTCCAAGCACGAGATCCGCGAAAAGATCGAGTGGTTCCTCAAGTACGCCGAGATCAAGACCAAGGCCGACGAGTTCGTCGAGAGCGCGACGATGAACCCTTCGTTCGAGGAGTCGGCCATGTTCGAGAACATGATCGACCTCATGTTCGAGAACAAGTACGACGTGTACGTGTTCGACACGGCGCCGACGGCCAACGCGCGCAGGCTCCTCGGGATGTCAGGCGTCTACTCGATGTGGGTCAACAAGATGGTCAAGAGCCGCGAGGAGGCCATGACCCTGAAGGACCTGCTCTCCTACAGCAAGAAGAAGCAGCAGAAGGACCCGCTCATGGAGTACCTGCTGAACCTGCGCGAGCGGATGGCTCGGGCCAAGGTGCTCCTCACCGACGGCAAGCTCACCTCGTTCTTCTTCATCACGCTCCCGGAGGCGCTGCCCATCGCGGTGATCACGCGCTTCATCCGCTGGTTCCACGACTTCGGCATCCCCGTCGGCGGCGTCGTGGTCAACATGCAGATCGACCGCAGGGACGTGCGGCCGGACTCGCCGGACTTCGTGAAGAACCGCGTCGCGATGCAGGAAGGGTACATGAAGCAGATCGAGACGCTCTTCGACGGCAGCGTGCGCGCGATCCTCCCGCTGCTGGACACCGAGGTGCGCGGCATCCCGATGCTGCGCAAGACGGCCAAGCTGCTGTTCGGGTAGGGGCGGGCCCAGTCACGCGCCCGCAACACCGCCCCGGTCGTTGCGGCCTGCCGCCCAGCCCCCGCAAGCCCGGCGCGCAACTGCTCCATCGCGCTCCGGTGCGGGGTTCGCCCGCGCTTGGCGCCCCCGGTGGGGGTATCGCTATATTGGCAGGATGAAGCTCGGCCTCGGCCTGTATCGTGACTCTCTTACGGAGGACAACTTCAGGTTCGCCCGACAGGCCGGGGTCACGCACCTCGTCGTGCACCTCGTGGACTACTTCCGGGGCAGCAACCCCAGCTTGAGCCGCGGCGACGACGAGCGCGGGTGGGGAGTCACGCTCAACCGGGAGCGCCTCTGGACCGTCGACGAACTCGTCGCGATCCGCAGGACCATCGAAAGCCACGGCCTGCGCTGGGAGGCCATCGAGAACTTCGATCCCGCGCACTGGCACGACATCCTTCTGGACGGACCGATGCGCGCGCGGCAGATCGAGATCGTCAAGCAGACGATCAGGAACGTCGGCAGGGCGGGGATACCGATCATCGGGTACAACTTCAGCATCGCCGGCGTGTGGGGCTGGACCAAGGGACCCTTCGGCCGAGGCGACGCGATGTCCGTGCGCTTCGACGCCTCCGCGATCGATCCCGAGCGGGCGATCCCCAACGGGATGGTCTGGAACATGGTCTTCGACCCGGAGGCGCCTCCGGGCTACCTGGCCGGCATCGGCGAGCAGGAGCTGTGGGACCGGGCGCGGGACTTCCTCCGCGAGGTGCTGCCCGTGGCCGAAGAGGCAGGCGTGCGGCTCGCCGCGCACCCCGACGACCCGCCGGTGGAGTCGCTGCGCGGCGCCGCGCGCCTCGTCAACCGGCCCGAGAAGTACCGCCGACTGCTGGACCTCGCGCCCAGCCCCGCCAACGGCATCGAGTTCTGCATGGGCTCGGTGCAGGAGATGGCGACCGGCGACGTCTACGAGGCCCTGGACACCTACAGCCGCGAGGGCAAGATCTTCTACGTCCACTTCCGCAACGTCCGGGGGCGGGTGCCCGACTACCAGGAAGTGTTCGTGGACGAGGGCGACATCGACATGATCCGCGCCCTGAAGGTCCTGCGCGACAACCGCTACGACGGGGTCCTGATACCCGACCACACGCCGGAGATGAGCACATCGAGCCCGTGGCATACGGGCATGGCGTTCGCGCTGGGCTACATGCGCGCCGCGATGCAGGCCCTCGAGCGGCTCGCATGATGGGCGCCAGCGCCCGGAGGCTCCCATGATCCGAGTCGCGCTGCTCGGCTGCGGCGCCATCGCCCGCACGCACGCGAAAGCGTTCGTCCGCTTCTCGTCCCGCTGCCGGATCGTGTCGCTCTGCGACATCTACCCGGAGAAGGCCGAGGCGCTCAAACACGAGCACGGCCTGGACGCGTCCGTTGCCCGCGAGCTGGACGCCGTCTTCGCGGACCCGTCGGTGGACCTCGTGTCGATCTGCCTGCCGCCGTCGCTGCACGCGGAGGCCGCGATCCGCGCGCTCGACCCCGGCAAGCACGTGCTCTGCGAGAAGCCCATGGCGACTTCGTTGGCGGACTGCGACGCCATGGTCGCGGCCGCGAAGCGCTCGGGCCGGCTGCTCTCGGTGGTCGCGCAGAACCGCTTCCGCACGCCCATGATGAAGATGAAGCGCCTCCTCGACGAAGGCGCCGCCGGCCGCGTCCTGCACGCGCAGGTCAACTCCTGGTGGTGGCGCGGGCAGAGCTACTACGACCTGTGGTGGCGCGGCACGTGGGAAAAGGAAGGCGGCGGCTGCACCCTCAACCACGCCGTGCACCACATCGACCTGCTGCACTGGCTCCGCGGCATGCCGGCCGAAGTCGTCTCCGTCATCGCGAACGTCAACCACGACAACTCCGAAGTCGAGGACCTCGCGATCGCCATCCTCCGCCACCGCGACGGCACCCTGTCGCAGGTTACCGCCTCTCTCGTGCATCATGGTGAGGAGCAGGGCTTGATGTTCCAGGGCGAGCGCGCGGGCCTCTGGATCCCCTGGAAGGTCAGGGCCGGCCGGTCGCTTGAAAACGGCTTCCCGGTCGAGGACGCCGAGACCGTGCGGCGCCTCCAGGCACGCTACGATGCGCTGGAGACGATCCCATACGAGGGGCACGAGGGGCAGATCGACGACGTCCTCTCGGCGATCGAGGGAGGCCGCGCGCCCTTCATCGACGGCGTCGAGGGACGCAAGACGATCGAGCTCATCACCGCGATCTACAAGGCGTCTGTTGAAGGCCGACAGGTGCGGGTCCCGCTCGATCCCGCGGACCCCTTCTACACGGCGGCAGGGATGCTGGCGCGCATGCCGCGCTTCCACGAGAAGAAGCGCAGCATCGAGAACTTCGGCTCCTCGCAGATCACGCTCGGCCGCGACCCCGGCCGCTGACGCCTGGGCGCTGAGCCGCCCGCCGCGCGATGTCGGCGATCAGACGCCCATCAGCCGCAGGGTTTCCTTCAACTTTTTCGCCTTCGTCGTGTAGGCCTCGACGAGCCCGTCGGCCGTCTGCTCGATCGTGCGCTTGTTGTTGGTGTACGGGTCGGCGAGCGTCGCCTTGTTCACCTGCTCGATCCACTCCTTCGGCAGCGACCCCGGTCCGCTCAGAGCGCCGGCCAGGCCTGCGGAGACCGCGGCGAGGCAGTCGGTGTCGCGGCCGAAGTTGCAGGAGACGAGGATCGCCTGCTTCGGGTCGCCCTTGGTCGAGCGCGAAGACCGCGAGCCCCTTGGACACGACCTCGTTGGCCTGCGAGATGTGGTAGTTGAAGTAGTCCGTGCTGTTGTAATAGTCGTAGAACTCGTCCCGCATCTTCATCGGGTCCTTGTGCTTCGCCGCGAGGTCGAAGGCACGCGTAACCTCCTTCTCGATCGTGTCGTACAGCGCGTAGAGCGAGCCGGCCGCGGCGCGGTAGTGAACGAACTGCTTGGCGGTCGCGATGACGGATTCCACGGTCGCATTCCGGCTTGCAGGCCTCGGCGATCGCCGCGTTGTAGAGCGCGGCCCAGCGCAGCGAGAAGTAATGCTCGGCCGCGTACAGCTTGCCGATCTCGTAGGTGTCGTCGGCCGCGCCCTCGGGGTCTCCCGCGTTGATGAGGCCGATCACGTGGGACGCGCGCGCCACCGAGTTCACGTTGGGAAAGGGCCAGAGGCGCCCGAGCTCCGACGGCGGCGTGCCCGCGCGCGCGAGCTCGAGCAGCGACCTGTCGAAGCGCTCCTGCTTGTAGATCATCTTCGCCGGGTCGAGGTCGCGGAGCCACACGCGCAGCAGGTCGTGCGCGAGGATGCGGCCCTTCTTCTCGATGATGGCGGTGGCCATGAGCTTCTGCCGCTCGATGCCGTCCTCGGTCGTCCCGGGCATACGCGTCCAGTCGGTGACGTTGACGTAGTGGCGGTATTCGTCGAGCTTGTCGAAGAACCCGTACTTCTCCTTGATCCGCTCGCGCGACCAGCCTTCGACCACGGCTCCCATCGACGAGCCGATCCACGACGCGGCGATGCACCCCATGAACTTGTCCCTGAGCATGACACCCTCCTGACATTCGTCTTGCGCCGACGCGCAGCAGTTTCCTTTCCTCGGCGCGGCCTCGCGGGCGCGTCCCGTCACCCCACCTTCGTGTTCATCGAGGTCGCGCTCTCGCCCCCGTCGACGTATATCTCCTGCCCCGTGATATGTCGGCCTTCGTCGGAGCAGAGGAAGACGACCAGCGACGCGATGTCCGCGGGCACGCCGGGCGGCCCGAGCGGGCAGTGGCCGGGGTTGCGGTCGCGCAGCTCCTTCGGCGAGACTCCCGCGTTGCGCGCGTGGAAGTCAGTGATGATCCAGCCGGGGCAGACGGCGTTGGCTCGAATGCCGGCACGGCCGTAGGCGACCGCGAGGCTCTTCGCCATGGAGATCTGCGCTGCCTTGGTGAGGTCGTAGAGCGGCATGGTCTTGCGCGCTACCCGCGCGTTGAGCGAGGAGATGATGACGATCGCTCCACCGCCCTGCGCTTTGAGGGCGGGCACGGCAAAACGCGCCCCGTACGCCGGCGCCTTGATGTTGACCGCCAGTACCGTGTCCCAGTCCCAGCCGTTGCGGATTCGAAGTCGGAGTACACGCGCGCCGCCGCGTTCGCCACGAACGCATCGAGCCTGCCCCAGCGCTCTGTGGCCGTGCCGACCAGCCGCTGGTTCACCTCCACGTCAGCCACGTCGCCGGCCAGAAACAACGCGGCCTCGGCGCCCAGGGATCTCCACGGCGCGGCGGCCCTTGTCCTGCGACCGGCCGCCGATCACGACCCGCCACCCGCGCTCGACGAACAACGCCGCGCAGGCCAAGCCGATCCCTTCGGTCCCGCCGGTGATCACCGCGACTCTGCCCCCGCTCACACCGCGACCTCCCGCATGTGCCGCTCGAGGAACTCCTGGACATCGACGGGCCGACCGCTGTGGGCGCTCTCCAGCGCCGCGAACTGCAGCGCGGCGCACTGGATGTTGTCCTCGAGCGAGTTCGGCGGCTCGGGGCCTCCCTCGAGCCAGTCGATGAACATCTCGCGAGCCACGTGTTCATCCAGGCAGGCTGCTCCGCGAGCGGCAGCGTCTCGGCCGACGGCCGGTCGTTGCCCCTGCTGCGCAGGAGGCGAAGCACCCGGTTGTCGAGCTCGAGCGTCCCGCGCTCGCACTCCGCCCGGAAGTAGTCGAAGCCCCAGCTGTTGAGCGCCGACGCGTTCGCTTTAGCGCCCTCGTAGAACACTTTGACCCCGTTGGTCATTTCGATCGTGATGAGAGCGCTGCAGTCTCCGTGAAAGTCGCTCCACGCCGGGTTCCAGGTCAGCGCGTACACCCGCGAGGCGTTCGCCCCCGCGACCGCGCGGATGATGTCGAAGCGGTGAACCGTCGATTCGACGAGGAGCGGGTCGGCCATGTCGTAGCGGAACTCGCCCCAGTCGCCCCTGCGCCGGCAGTTCCAGGTGTTACGCCCGACCACGTAGTTGAGCCGCCCGTAGCGGCCGCTGGCGACTTCGCGCGCCAGCGTCTGCTTGTCCTGGTCGAAGCGGTGGCTCATGGTCACGGCCATCTTGAGGCCGGCAGCCTTCACCTTCTTGTAGACGCGCGCGCAGCCGGCCATCGTGTCGGCGATGGGCTTCTCGCTCAGGATGTGCATGCCCGCGGCCACAGCCAGGTCGACGATCGCCTCGTGGCTCGCCGGCGGCACGACGATGACGGCGAAGTCCGCATCGGCGTGCCGGTCGAAGGCGCGCGCCGCGTCGGTGTACGCGCGATCGGCGGGCAGTCGGTAGGCCGCGGCCGCCGCGGCCGCCACCTCCGGCCTGATATCCACGACGGCCAGGGGCATGGCGCGTCCGGATGCGATGTGCGGGGGCAGGAACTCGGCGACCCAGCGGCCGCCCCAGCCCCCGCAGCCCACCTGGATGAACGATGCCGCCACGACGCTCCGCTCGGGACCGCTGGCTTACGCGTTCGCCTCGGCGAAGGCGACGTACTTCTTCATCTTCGCAATCCGGTTCTTGAAAGCCGCGTAGATGCCGTCGGCGGTCTCCTTCATCGTCACGTGCGAGTTGGTGTAGGGGTTCGCCTTCGTCACCTCCTCGACCCTGTCGACCCAGTCGGCCGGAACCTTGTCGATGCCCTGCAGCGCGCCCGCGAGGCCGCCCGCTGCGGCAGCCAGGCAGTCGGTGTCGCGGCCGAAGTTGACCGCCGCGACGATCGACTTGCGCACGTCGCCCTTTTCGACAGCGAAGATCGCGATCGCCTTGCACGCGGTCTCGTGGGCGCGCGACTGGTCGTAATAAGCATCCTTGGCCGTGTAGTACTGGTGCAGGTCGTCGCGCATGTCGAGGGCGCTCTTGTACTTGCGCGCCACCGCGAGGTCGCGCTCGAGCTGCTTGCGCACCATGTCGTTGGAATACTTGAGCGCGGTGGCGATGACCGAGTCCACCGTCGCGCCCGGCGTCATCGCGTGCACGACTGCGGCGTTGTAAGCGACGCCGTACGGGTAGGAGTCGCTTACCAGCGGCTGGTAGACCCGGCCGACGTCGTAGAGGTCCTGGATGACCGCCTCGATGTCGCCGGGGTTGATCATGCAGAGGCATGGAACGAGCGGATGGTCGTGTTCAGGTGCAGGTACTTGCAGAACGTCCCCAGGTCGGCTGCCGGGACGATCCCCGCCCTGGCGACCGCCAGCAGGTCGCGGTCGAACTGCTCGGTCATGTTGACCATCTTTGCCGGGTCGAGCACCTTCTTCCACGTCTCGACCAGGTCGTTGGCGGTGATGCGGTCCTGCTTCTCGATGATCGCCGTGCACATCAGCTTCTGCCGCTCGATGCCGTCCTCCGTGCAGCCTGCCGGGTGCACCCACTGGGTCCGCTCCTTGTAGTGGTGGAACGGCTCGAAGTGCTCGAGGACGCCGAACTTGTCGATGATCGCCTTTGTCGTCCAGCCCTCGACGGCCGCGCCCATCGCCGAGGCCGTCCGCGTCGCAGCGATGATCCCGTAGATCCTGTCGTAGATGTAGGACATGTGTCTCTCTCCTTCTGTCGAGGCGGCCGCTCACCCTTTGAGCGATCCCGCCATGATTCCGCTGACCAGGTAACGCTGCACGTATCCGCACAGAAACAGCATGGGGAAGGTCGTCACCATGGTGATCGCCGCCACCTGCCCCCAGCTCGTCTCGTGCTCGGGTTCGATCAGGTTGGCCACGACGACCGGCAGGGTGCGGGCCGCGTGGGTCTGTCCGAACGTGACCGCGAACAGGTACTCGTTCCAGATTCCGGTAAAAGTGAAGATCGTGACCATCGCGAGGGCCGGCACCGAGAGCGGCACGATGATGCGCAGCAGCAGCTTGATGTTCGCGCACCCGTCCATGCGCGCCGAGTCGTCCATCTCCCTCGGGATCTGATCGTAGAAGACGCGCAGGATGAAGATGCCGGACGGCAGGCTGAGCACGGTATCGAGCACGATCAGGGTCACGGGGCTGTCCATGCCGTTGAACACGCGCACGCCGGCGTACAGCGGCACGATAAAAGAGATCGGCGGGATCATGCGCGCGATGAGCACCGCAAGAAAGAACGCGTTGCCGCCCTTGAACTTGTACCGCGAAAAGGCAAAGGAGGCGAGCGCGGCGATCGACACGGTAAAGACGGTGCCGAAGACGCTGATCACGATGCTGTTGCGGCCGTAGGCCAGGTAGTCGGCGTTGCGGACCAACGAATGATAGTTCTCCACCACCCATCGCCGTGGAAACACCGTCGGTATCGCCGTGTAGACCTCCGCCGTCGCCTTGAAGGAGGTCAGAAGGGTCCACAGGATCGGTCCCACCGCGATCGCGCATGCCAGAACCGTGACCGCGTAGACATGCAGATGAGAGCGGCCCAGGATCGTAGCCACCGAGGGACGCCGATGGCGGGAGGGCATCAGTAGGCCTCCCTTCGGCTGTCGAGCATCCGCAGGTAGGCGAGACTGATGACGAGAGTCACCAGGAAGAGGATGACCGACAGCGCCGCGGCGGCGCCGAAATCGAAGCGCGAAAAGGCGTTGCGGTAGATGTAAGTGCCGATCACCTCCGTCGATCCCCCGGGGCCGCCCTTGGTGAGGATAGCCACCAGGTCGAAGACGCGCAGCGCGATCATCGTGCGCAGCGTCAGCACCAGGATGATCGTCGGCACGAGAAGAGGCATCGCTATCCGGACAAAGATCGACCAGAAGCCGGCGCCGTCGATGCGCGCCGCCTCGTAGAGCTCGCCGGGAATCGACTGCAGGCCCGCGACCAGCATCATCGTCATGACAGGCACCTCGCGCCAGGTGTCCAGCCCGATGACGACGTTCATCGTCAGGCCGTAGGTGCCGAGCCAGAGGATCGGCTGCCTGATCAGGCCGAGCATGCGCAGCCCGTAGTTGACAGCGCCAAAGGTGCCTTCGAGGAGCCAGGCCCACATCACGGAAGTGGCTGCCGACGAGGTCATCCAGGGAAGCATGATGATGCTGCGGGCGAGTCCGACTCCGAAGAAGTCGCGACTGACGACAAGCGCCAGGCCCAGCGACAGGATCATCTGGACGAGCAAGCCCCAGAAGACGAAATAGAGCGTGCGGCCGAAGGAAGGCCAGAAATCCGGGAGCTTGAGGAGCAGGGCGTAATTGTCGAAACCCGCAAAGGGCTTCGGCCCCATGATGTTCCTCAGGTTGTACTGAAGAAAGCTGATGACGGCCATCTGAAGCATCGGATAGGCAAGCACCGCAACCATGAGGACGAGGGCGGGCGCGATCGCCAGGTAGGGAAAGACACGTTCAAATGTGAGTTTGCGGCGCGGCCGTTGCGGCATGGGCCCTCCCGGGGCTGACACGAGGGGGAGCCTTTCGGCTCCCCCCAAGAACCTCACGTGCGAGGCGTCACCACTTCAAGGTCGCGTGGATCTCCTTGTAGGCGTCCTCGAGACCCTGCTTCGGGCTCACGGCGCCGTGAAGGATCTTGTCCATCGCCTTGGCGCAGATCAGCTCGACTTCGTTGCTGTACGGAGACTTCGCCAGGGTGTGCGCGTTCAGCAGGTTCCGCTCGTAGGCGGCCGCAGCCTCCTCCATTCCCTTGATCGCGGCCGCGTTCTTGTAGATCGACTTCATCGCAGACCAATCGAGGCGGCTCTGCTGCATCTTGATCTGCATCTCCTCGCTGCATGTGAACAGGGCAGCCTGCCATGCCGTGGCCGCCTTCTTGGTCAGCTTCGGGATCATGATCCCGTTGCCGCCGAGCTCGGTGCTGCGCCGTTTGGCCGCGGCGGGCATCTCGCCGATGCCCCACTTGCCCTTGACCGGGGAGTCGTCCGCGTTCAGTGAGCCCCACTGCCAGATGCCGATCTGGGACATGGCCACCTGACCCGCCTTGAGCGCGTTGAACTGCTCGTTCTGATACCAGGTCGTCGCCGCCAGCGGCGTGACCTTGTACTTGTTCATCAGGTCATAGTGAAGCTGCATCGCCCTAACGCTGGGCTCATCGGTAAAGGTGTAGTCGTTGTTCGCCCACCACTCCGAGCCCTCGTTGTAGGCCACCTCGCGCCACTGCCGGGCGTTGGCGTTGGTTTGGGGCGAGTACCAGGACGAGAAGCCATAGACATCGGTCACGCCGTCGCCGTTGGTGTCCTTGGTCAGCTTGATCGCGGCTTTGACGAAGTCCGTCCAGTTGTCCCCCGGTTTGGCAAGGCCCGCTGCCTCCAACATGTCTTTGCGCCAGATCAGGGGGTTGGCGTCAGTGCTGTAGTACAGGATGTAGGGCTTGCCCTTGTACTTGGACATCTCGTAGACCGACTCGTAGATCTGGTCCAGGTACTCTTTGGTCAGCTTGACGGCCGGGTTGGCGGACCCGTCCAGGGGAATGATGAACCCGGCATCCACGAACTCTGTGATCGGCCCCTGCTGCACCAGGTCGTACTTGTCGGAGCCCGCCGCCCACGCGGTGACCAGCGCGTTCTTATGGTCCTTGTTGGGGTAGCCGATGACCTCGACCTTGACGTTGTTACGCTTGCCCCACTCCTCGAGCGCCGGCTTCATGGTCTTGTAGTCGCTGGTGTTCTCGATGAGAGCAGCCGTGATCGAGTCGGCCAGCTTGCCTTTGGCTCCCTCGCCTTGCCCTCCGGCGAACGCAATCGCGATCGTCAGGGCGAGGAAGACGACGATGATCCCCGTAGCCTTCATGAGGCACCTCCTCCGGGAAGATTGGATCCATGATATACCCGCGATTGCCGAAGTCAAGAAAGAACGCGCTACAGGATCACGCCGTCCCGCTCGAGCCGGGCGCGGAGGGCAGCGGTGTCCACGGCACGGAGCGGGATCCCGTCGCGCACGGCGAGGGCCGCCGCGGTGCCGGCGGCCTGGCCGCTGACCATCGCCGGCGGGATGAGGCGCAGCGTCTCCATCACCCAGTCGTCGCCATCGATCGCGCGGCCGGCGGCGAGGAGCCCGTCGAGCCGCTCCGGCACAAGGCAGCCGTAAGGCACGCGCGCATGGCCGGGCGTGGAGTAGTCCATCGCGACGCAGCCGACCCCGTCGGTCCAGGCGTGGTCAGCTTCGACGTCGGCCTTCGACACCGAGCGCACCGCGCGAATATGGCGGCTGTCCCTCACGCCGAGCTGCGACGCGAAGGCGAGCAGATGCACCTTCTCGAACCCCGGCGCGTTCCTGCGGTAGAAGTCGAGCGACGCGAGCGTGCGCTCCCGCAGCTCGACCTCGGCCCAGCTCAGGTCCTCTACGCTGGTCGCGTCCAGGTCGCCTTCGAGCTTGTCGCTGCCGTTCGCCGCGGCGCCGGAAGCCCTGCGGGCAAGCCCGTTGATGTTCACCCAGTAGACTCCAGCCGCGCCATAAGGGGTGGGCCGCGGTCGAATGCGGTACCCGCCTGCCGCCCTGACCTCTTCGGCGAGATCCCGGGCGCGCTCGGGATCCCTGGACTCGAACTCCCGCCATGCATCGAGGTCGACACCGCCGATCTTGAGCGGGAGGCCGATGGCCATGGTGCCGCTGCGGTACGCCGCGCCCGCGCCGGCCGCGAGGTCCGCGTCGCCCGTCGCATCGACACACGCTTTCGCGAGCACCGCCTGCCGGCCCGACTTGCTCTCGACGATCGCGCCGCGGACGGCACCTCCTTCGACCAGCGCGCCGACGCCCCACGAGTGCAGCCGCAGCGTGACGCCGGCTTCCGCGCACATGCGGTCGCACACGACCTTGAGGAGCTCGGAGTCCGCGTGCGGCCGCGTGGGGCTCTCGTGCGCCAAGCCGCCGAGCGCGGCGAGCCGCTCGGCCGTCTCCCACGCGAGCCCGCCGACCCAGCGCCGGCCCGCCTTGTCGAACATGGCCATCAGGTGCAGGACGAGCCCGCCGGTCGCCAGCCCTCCCAGGCAGCCGTAGCGCTCCAGCAGCAGCGTGCGCGCGCCGAGACGGGCCGCGGCGACAGCGGCCGCGACTCCCGACGGCCCGCCGCCGGCCACCAGCACGTCCACTTCCGCGACGACCGGGGTCTCACGTGACGGCTCGATAATGGTACGCATGGCTTTCCCGCCCCTTTCGCGCTGCTTCGCGGATTATGCCACACTGGCCGGCGCGGGCAAGGGGGCGCGCGGTGGACAGCAGGCGGCGTGCGGCGCAACGATACACCGCGGGAGGTGAGCGCTGCGGGCGGCGGCAGCGGCGAGGCAGCCGCGTTGCGCGTTGACGGGCCTTTTCGCGAAGGCGCATACTTGCGGGCCGTGAGGGCAGAACGACCGCTGCATCGACATCTGGGCCGGCGAGGGGTATTCCTCCAGCTCTACCTGGTGATCGCTGCCTTCAGCCTGCTCTCCGTCCTCGGGGGCGGACTCTTCTATTCGCGCAGCGCGCGCAACAGGCTCACCTCGCTCTACATCCAGTCGAACCGCGCCATGCTCGCCCAGTCCGTGGGCGCCGTCTCGCTCATCATCGACGGGATCCTCGACAGCACCAACCAGGTCAACGGCGACTCGATCATCAAGGGGCTGCTGGCGCAGGGCGGGTCGAGCGACCCGCTGCGCAGGCAGGCCGTCCTCGCCCGCCTCGCCGAGATCCGGTACGGCGGCAAGTACGTCCGCTCGCTCTCCGTCTACCTGCAGCGCAGCGGCCAGGTCTACGACACCGACTACGGCTTCTGCTCGATCGAAACCTTTCCCGACCACACCTGGCTCGAGCCGTACCGGGCGTCAGAGCGGCAGATCACGCTCGTGAACCAGCGCTCGATGCGGACCTCGATCCACGACGAGAGACCCCCGGAGACGGTCATCAGCCTCGTCTCGCGGCTCCCGACCGGCGGCCCGCGCAACGAAGGCGCGCTGATCGTCAACATCGACCCCGCAACCATCTACGAGGACGTGATCAGCCGGATGGGCCTCGGGCGGGGCAACGACCTGGTCGTCCTGGGCGCCCGCGGCGAGATGATCCTTGGACAGCGGGACGCCCTTCCCCTGGTGCTCTCAGCATTTCGAGAGGAGCGGGACGCCGCGAGGGACACGACGGTCGTCCGGCGCGAGGGCGGCCGCGCATGGCTGCTCACCAGGACCAGCTCTCCGCTCCTCGGCTGGGATTTCGTGTGGGTCAAGTCGTACGACGAGGTGCGGGCGTTGATCGCCTCCATGCAGGGCGCGACGGTGCTCGCAAGCATGCTCCTGCTCGCGACCATCCTCCTGCTCGGAGTGCTCACCGCGCGCCTCACGTCGCGGCCGATGGACGAGCTGATCGACTCGCTGCGCGAGCAGCTCAGCCACAGCGGCATCGCCGCCTTCCGCGACATCGACCGCTACGTCCGCGGGATCGCGCAGAAGAACGTCCTGCTCGCCGACCGCCTCGGGCAGATGCTGCCGGTCTACCGCGAGCGCTTCCTGCACCGGCTGCTCACCGACTCCTCCCTGGGCGAGGACGAGATCGGCAGGCGCTTCGCCGAGCTGGGCATCGAGCTCGAGGGGCGCGCCGTCCGCGTTCTGGCCATGGAGGTGCTGAACCTCTACGAGCTGGAGGAGGCGGGTTTCCGCCTTCCGGTCCTCAAGCTCAGCCTGAGCGGCCTTGTCGAGCGCATCCTGGAGGGCCGGCGCTATTCCGCGTACATCGTCGACGCCGACGACGCCGGCCTCGACGTCATCGTCACCGACCATCGCGATGATCCCGACAGCGTCGCCTCCGTCGAGCTGGCCCGCCAGCTCGCGGACGGCGCGAGAGAATACCTCGGCGTGGAGCTCGCCGTCGGAGTCAGCAGGCGCGCGGCGCGGCCCTCGGACCTTCCCGGGCTGTATAACGAGAGCCTGGCGGCGTTGAGCCGGCGGCCGGTCACTGGCCGCACCGCGGTCGTCTCCAGCGAGGACGCGAGGCGCGGCTCGCCGGCCCGCCCGTCGGCGCTGGAGTGCGGATGGGAGCCCCTGGAAAAGGCGGTGTCCGCCGGAAGGGACGACGCCGCGCAGGAGGCGCTCGGCGAAGTGCTCGACCGCACCCTCCGCGAACAGCGTGCCTGCGGCCGGGACCTGGAGGATTTCGTCATCCGGCTCTACGTGATGATCTCGGGGTACGCGGGCAGCGGCCGCCTCCCGGACGAGGTGACGCACGGTGAGCCCGTGCTCGAAGTCCTCGCGGGCCTCAAGACCCTCGACGGCGCCGAGGTGTTCTTCCGCAGGCTCATCGCCTGCGTTTGCGGCCGGCGCCGCAAGGCGGCGGAGGATGCGGACGGCGAGTTCCTGCGCAGAGTCATGGAGTACGTCGACGCGAACTTCGACAATCCGCTGCTGTGCATGGACCGTCTCGCCGCGGACCTGCACCTCAGCCCCTCGAGGATCTACCGCGTCCTCAAGGAGAGGATGGGGAGAACGTTCGTCGAGCTGCTCACGCAGCGCAGGATCGACAGTGCCTGCCGCCTCCTCCTCAGAAACGCGAAGGTCAAGGACGTGGCGCGGCAGGTCGGCTACGGAAGCGCCAAGTACTTCATCCGGGTCTTCAAGAAGGTAAAGGGCGCGACTCCCCATCGCTACCGCAAGATCGTGGCGTGAGGCCCGCGGAGCCCACCTGCCCCCGCGCCCGCGGCGCGGGAAAAGGGGATAATCGGAGAAAAGTGCCCTTTACGCCGGCGACCTGCTGCCGGGACAATCCAGTCGGTTCACGCAGACTCTCGAACCCCCCGAGCGGGGGGCAAGCCCCCCGGAGCACAGGGGGCAAAAAGGAGGCGGACAGATGAAGCGAGTCGGCAAGAATTCGGCACGGTGCCTGAGCGCGGCCGGGCGCACCGGCGGGAGACTGACGCTCTGGCTGGTCGGGTGCATCGTCGTCCTCTCCTGCGCGTCCCTCTGGGCCGCAGGAAAGCAGGAAGCGGGGGCGGCCGCCGCATCCGTCCAGGCCAAGCCCGTCAAGATCCTCATGATCCAGATGGACACCGGCGGCTGGGAAGCGGATGACAACCAGAAGGTCAAGGACTTCATAGAGAAGGACTCCGGGATCAAGTTCGAGATGATCTACGCCAAGGACGACGAGGAGCTCGCCAAGAAGGCCAACCTCGCGCTGGCATCCCAGGAGGACGTCGACGCCTTCGAGGTGAGCACCCAGCGGGCGAGCATGTGGGACATGGTCGACCGTGGCGCGCTCATGGCGCTCAACAAGCCGCTGGATCAGTACGGGCCGATCCTCAAGAAGCACTTCTCCGAGGAGGTATGCTGGGCGGCCGTCAAGGACAAGGACGGAAAGATCTGGGCCATCCCCCGCAGGCAGGGCAACATGGGGAACATGGTCTTCATCCGCAAGGACTGGAGGGAGAAGCTCGGATTCAAGAATCCGCCCTCGACCCTCGCCGAGCTCGAAGCCTACCTCAAAGCCGTGAAAACCGGGGACCCGGACGGGAACGGCAAGGTCGACTCCTTCCCCATGGTAGCGAGGAACTACAACGAGGACTTCGAGCGCGTGCTGCCCTACATCATCACGGGAGTGCCGGCCGGCTACGACGCCAACTACATTGACGAGCAGGGCCGCGTCGTACCCCACGTCATGCACCCGAAGTACAAGGACTACCTCGCGAAGATGGCGCAGTGGCACAAGGAAGGGATCCTCCACCCCGAGCAGTACACGCTCAAGAGAAACCAGGTCGAGGACCTCGTCATCGCCAACAGGGTCGGCGCCTCCATCGGCTGGTACTCAAACATCGTGCGCCCGTGGGAAACCCTCATGAAGAAGGTCCCCCAAGCGTACTACGAGTATCCCCAGATCAAGCTCGAGAACGGCAAGCCCTTCCAGGTCCCCCGCCAGCCGCCCGGGACGCCGTTCATGGGGATCGTCTCCTACAGCAAGAACGCCGAGTGGGCCATCAAGCTCTTCCAGTGGTCCGTGGCCTCCAAGACCAACTACCTGATCACGCGCGAAGGGCTGCCCGGCCCGCACTGGGAGTGGGCAGACGAGGCCAAGGGCGAGATCAAGCAGTACAAGGACCCGCAGAAGAGGATCTACCGCAAGGCCTACGCGCTCACCGAGGACAGCCACTCCTTTTTCACGAAGGTCGTCAATATCGACGCCGGCTTCGTCAGGAACAAGTACGACGAAGTCCAGACAATGATGCAGAACATCGGCTACGTCTGGTCGCCCGACTGGTTCGTCGCCTACAAGTGGAAGGGAACGCCGGTCGAGAACTCGATGGCTGACGCGCAGACGCTCATCGAAGAAGCGGTCGTGAACATCATCATCGGCAAGCGGCCCGTCAGCGACTGGGACGCCGTGATCGCTCAGTACCGCAAGATTCACGGCGACAAGTACGTCGAGCTCGCCACGAAGATGTACAGCGAGTACCAGAAGAAGTAGCGCCGCGGTGAACGGCTTCGAGACGACGGCCGCCGCGAACCGGGCCCCGCTCATCGCGCGGGCCCGGCTCTTCCTGTGGAAGTACCGGTTCTTCCACCTGCTGGCGCTGCCCGGCATCCTCTACTTTCTCCTCTTCCACTACGTGCCGATCTACGGGCTCGTCATCGCGTTCAAGGACTACAACGGGATGGGCGGCGTGATGGGCGTGATCAACGCGCCGTGGGCCGGCTGGAAGCACTTCGCGAACCTGTTCTCCAGCCACTACTTCTGGAGGCTGCTGCGGAACACGCTGCTCATCAGCACCTACCGCCTCGTCTGGGGCTTCCCCGCGCCGATCCTCCTGGCGCTGCTCCTGAACGAGGTGGCGAGCAGCGCGTTCAAGCGGACGGTGCAGACCATCACGTACCTGCCGCACTTCATCTCGTGGGTCGTGATCGCGGGCCTCGCGATCATGCTGCTGTCCCCCACGATGGGACCCATCAACGCGCTGCTGGGCTCGCTCGGGATCAAGCCGATCACGTTCCTCGCGGACACGCGCTATTTCCGAAGCGTCCTCGTGGCCTCCTCGATCTGGCGCGGGATCGGCTGGGGCTCCATCGTGTACCTGGCCGCGATCAGCAACATCCCGCAGGATCAGTACGAATCCGCCTACATCGACGGCGCGACCCGCTACCAGCGGGCCGTGCACATCACGCTGCCTTCGATCGCCTACATCGTGGTCATCTTCCTGATTCTGCGCGTGGGCGAGATCATCAACGAGAACTTCCAGCAGATCTTCAACCTCTACAACCCCGCGGTGTACGAGGTGGCCGACGTGTTCGAGACCTTCATCTACAGGCGCGGGATCCTGCAGGCCGACTTCTCGTACACGACGGCCGTGGGGTTCTTCCAGTCATTCACGAGCCTGGCTTTGGTCTACGCCGCCAACAGGATCGTCAAGTGGCTGGGCTCCGAAGGGCTCTGGTAGGCGCATGCTGTACATCAGGAAGACCCTGGGAGAGAGGCTGTTCGACGTCGCCAATTCCACGGTGCTGATCCTCCTCTGCGCCGCGACCCTCTACCCTTTTCTCTTCGTGATCAGCCGCTCGCTGATGTCGGACGCCGAGCGCGCCGTGCGTCCGTTCGCGCTCATCCCCGAGCGCATCGACCTGGAGGCCTACAAGTTCATCCTGTCGAGCAAGTCGCTGCTCTTCAGGGCGTATCAGATCACGATCTTCCGGACGGTCGCGGGCACGGCCCTGAGCCTGCTCGTCGAGTCCATGTTCGCCTACGTCATCGCGAAGAAGTCCTACCCGCTGACCGGGCCGCTCACGGCGATGATCGCCTTCACGCTGTGGTTCTCCGGAGGCCTCATCCCGACGTTCCTCCTGGTGCGCAGCCTCGGCCTGCTGAACACCGTGTGGGTCTACATCTTCCCCAGGCTCATGGTGGCGTGGAACATCCTGATCATGCGCAACTTCTTCGCGCAGCTCCCCGACAGCCTCGAAGAGTCGGCCAAGATGGACGGGGCGAACGAGTTCGTGATCCTCTTCCGGATCGTGCTTCCGCTCTCGACCGCCGCCATCGCGACGATGGCGCTCTTCCACGCGGTGTACCACTGGAACGAGTGGTTCGCCGCGGTGATCTACGTCAACAACTCGCGCCTGTGGCCTGTGCAGGTCGTGCTGCGTCGTATCCTCGATTCCGCGCGCCAGATCGACCTGCTCGACCAGATCAACCCCGACTACCAGCCGCCGACCGTGTCGGTGCAGATGGCGACGATCGTCGTGGTCGCGTTCCCCATCATCGTGGTCTACCCCTTTATCCAGAAGTACTTCACGAAGGGGATCCTGATAGGATCGATCAAAGGTTGAAGGGAAGCGAGCGGCGCGCCGCGGCGGCTCACCGCTGCAGCGCCTCCTGCTCGCCGCCGCGCGTCCAGCGGCCCGCGACCAGCAGCGGGTCCCGCGGCGCCCACCCGCGGAGAGCCTCGGGAACGGCGGCCTCGGGTGCGAGCCGCGCCCACGCCTCCGCCGACCAGTCGGAGCCCGCGGCCGAAGCGCGCAGCCAGCCGTCCGCGGCCGCGGTCTCCCACGTCACCTGCTCCCCTTCGCCCGTCACGAGCATGGCCGCGCCTATCCGCGTCCCGGTCGTCGGCCTGATCGTCGACGCCGTGAAGTGCCAGTGGTTCGGGTGCTCCTCGCGGAAAGCCGGCGGAGAGCCCGAGTTGTAGGGCGTGTCGAAGAGGTCGGTCTGCTTGAACCACAGCCCGGCCGGCGAGCTCAGGCGGACCCTCAGGTGCGCCCCCCGATGATGCATGGCAACGGAGCCGGCCTCCTCGTCGGTCTCCATCTCCTCCAGGCCGTGGAGGAGCCACTGGAAGCTGGAGATGCGCGGGGCCGCGAGCTCGTCGAGGACGACAAAGAGGGCCGGCCGCACGAACAGGACATGCCTGCGGAAGAGGGTCATGTCGCCGCCATACGCCGCGGTTGCGTCGCCGCACACGTACGAGACCTGGCCGCCCACCTCGTGGTCTGTTATGCGGCCGCTGGCCCACCCCTCGCGAACGACCTGCCCGCGTCCGCTCACCAGGATCGAGTTGTTCGCCCTGGTCTGGCGCGTCCAGTCGGCGTGATGCGGCTGGCCGTAGGCAGGCCCGTAGTAGCCCGACGGGATGGCAAGCGCTTTCTCGCCCTTGAGGATGGAAAACGAGTTCTGGTCCGCGTGGCTGTGGCTGATGCTGCCGTACGGGCTGCTCTTGAACAGCAGGAACGTGTCGACGGCGGGGTGCGCAAGGTCGCTGTGCAGCGCCGCCCAGCCGGCGTCGCGGAAGACCGCGGCCTGCGGCAGGTCCGCGGGAGGAACGCCTTCGACGTCGTCCTCCGTGAGCAGGGCCACCGTCGCGTCCGGGGCGTCTGTGGCCTTCGACTGCTCGACCCACCACTGGCAGGCGCCGTCGCGGAAGCGGCGCGCGTGGTGACGAAGCAGGAGCGTCAGGTCCGGGTTGGGTCCGCCGCGGTCGGCGCCGTCGCCGTAGGGCCTGAACTCGGCGTTGGGCGTGCTGCAGTAGAAGAAGAACCTCCGCACCAGGCTGAACGGAGGCCGCTGCCACAGGTCGAGCCCGACGGTCCGCAGCGCCTCGAGCGCGGGGATGTAGTAGCTGTTGTAGTTCTTGCCGTAGAAGATCCCTTCGGCCCACCCGCCGTCCGCACCCGACCAGTGGGGGTAGAAGGTCATCAGCGCCTTGAGCGAATACTCCAGCCACTCCGCCGCGTCCTCGGCCTCGCCCGCCATCGTGATCGCCATCTCCGAAAGATACGCGACCAGCCGGGCGGGATGGCTCTCCGCGGGGCTCGTCAGGTAGTTGTGCCGATGGACGAGGCGGCGCAGCGCCTGCCGCGCGCGCTCGGCGCACATGGTCAGGACCTTCCTGCCGCAGCGGCTCGTCGAGCAGATCGTAGATCCAGTCGTAGGCGCGGTGCGCTATGCGCGCGAGGTGCAGCCCGGGCTCGTCTCCCCATCTCGCCAGCACGGAGGTGACGTTGTCGTCGGCCACCGGCCACTCGGCAAAGGCCGCGAGAAGCTTTTTCGCCGCGGCCCCGTACTTCGCCTCCCCGGACACCAGGTAGGCGAGGGCGAGCGGCTGAAGCCCTGCCTCGACCCAGCGCGGGAACGCCCGATAGTACTTGACGTATTCGAGGCGCGACAGGTTCGCGTCGCCTGTCTTGTCGTAGGTGGGATAAGGCGCGGGGTCGAGAGTAAGGGCTCGGTCGGCCGACTCCTCGACGCCTTTCCAGGCCGCACGCCTGCCCGCGCCGAGGGTTGCGCGCACGCGGGCGAGGAAGTCGCCGTGGTAGATGAGGCGCGGGTGGCCCGCGGGAACGCGCGAGAGAAGCTCGCTCGGGCTCACCCATGGAAGCTCGGGGACACCGTCGGATACGATGAACCTGAGCTTGCCCCTGCGGCCGAGCAACCGGCCGCCGGCGTCCACCGCGCTCAGGTCCCACTCATACGCGCCGGGGGCGAGCTTGCGGTCGGGCACGTGGACCGGGTCCGTGATGCCGTCCCGCGTGTAGACGACATGCCGCTTCGAGTCGTAGATGTGCAGGGCGTAGCTCGCGGCCCCCTCGGCCGGATTCCAGACGAAACCCGGGGGAGTGACCGCGACGGTCTGCCCGTCTTCCGGACGCGGGATCGTAAAGTTGCCTGTGGGACGCTGCTCGGGAAAGATCGACACGCCTGGCCTCCCTGTGCTGCCGGCCCACCTTAGCCGCGCCGCCCGCGGCGGTAAACGGCACTTTTCTCCAAAAGTGCCCCTATACTGCGGGGCGACACAGAGGGATCTGCGCACCGACCGGGAGTCTTCGGCGGCGCTGGCGTCGTCGACGATCAAGCCGTAGCCGATGAAGTCAGGTCCACGGCCGGACTCGGTGTCTCGCCCCCGCCTACAGCGTCTCCAGCAGCCTGGCCGCGGCGCGGCCCGCGTCGGAGCCGGCGTTCATCTGTTGCGCGGCCTGCAGGCTCTCGGTCGCCTGCTGCCTGTTGCCCAGTCCCTTCTGGCTCAGCCCGAGAAAGAGCCGCGCGGCCTGCAGGTTGTCTCCCCGGGGAGCCCCCGACCCGATGTACCCCTGCAGCAGATCCGCGGCGTCCGCGTAGGCAAAGGTTTCCACGAGCAGCTGCGCGAGCACCAGCACGTGGTCGTTGTACATGCTCGACGAGGGGTCGGGCCGTGGCTTTTCGAGATACCGCAGGGCGGACACGAGGTCGCCGTTGAGGTACGAGGCATAGCCCAGATAGAAGGCAGCCCGCGCCGCGTCGGGTCCGCTCGCGGATGCCGCCGCGTCGCGCGCATCCTCGAAGGTCGCGTACGCCGCCTTGTAGTCGCCCCTGGCCAGCTTTTCGATGCCGCTGGAGATCAGGGCGTCGGCGCTCTCCGCTCCGACCCAGTTCACCGTCCGGTCATCCTTGGCCTCAGCCCGCACGCCGGCTGCGCTCGCGTCGGCTTTGGCGGCGCGGGCACCGCCCATCGCCCTGGCGCGCTGCGTGAGAAAGGTGCCGAGTCCCGCGGATTTGCTCTGCGCGCTCGCGGTCGCCAGGCTCGCAAGGTCGTAGGTCCCGCGCCGGGTGAGCCGCAGCGTCATCCCGCCCCCCGCCAGCTCGGCGATCGCGCCGTCGTCGAGCCGCAGCACCGCGGAAGCGGGCACGCTGTCGCCCGCGGCGAGCTCGCGCCACGCGGCCCCCGTCTGCAGCTCGACGAGCCCGTCCAGATACTGCACGCGGAGATCCTGCGCGTACGCCGACGCGCACAACGCAAGCGCGAGCAACATCACCAGTGTTAGGTGTTTCATCAAGACCCCCTGGCACGGACGGATCGGGAGGCTGATCGAATTTGCGGCGCCGGGCCCGCAGGGATACACTCCTAGTATACATCTTGTTCCCCTCCTGCACTACGCCACAACAAGGGGGTCGGTGTGGTCCGTAGGCGCGTCGGTCACGTGTGCCTTCTCGCCGCAGTCGCGCTCTCGTGCACCGTCCATGCGCAGGAGCGCAGACCCGACCTCGACGAGTACTACCGCTTTGCCGCGTCGGTCGGGATCGACTTCCAGCAGCTTTCTCCCTTCAACGACTACTCTACGGACTTCAACGTGACCGAGCTCGCGGTGAGCGCGCGCGCGCCGCTGCCAGCGAGCACGTCGCTGCAGCCCTTTGCGCGGCTCGGCATGCGCAACTGGGACTACGTCAACAAGGGGGACCCGGAGGACCGCTGGCAGCACAGGCACTGGTTCGGCCAGCTCGGGCTGGGATACTCGCACCGCATCAGCAGGGAATTCGAGATCGGCGCGAGCGCGGCGGCGGGCCTCTCCGAGGCGATCTTCCCGAATCTCGACAAGGACCCCGTGACCGGGGAGTTCTCCCCGAGGAGCAACCTCTACCTGCTCGCGACGGCCGCGGGCAAGATCAGCCTCAACCCGTCGTTCGCCATCAGCATCGACATCTCCCCCTCGCTGAGCTACCAGCGCTCCTTTACGCCGCTCGACCGGTATGACGGCTTCGCCCTGGGCCTGGGAATCGGCGCCCATTATCGCTTCGGGGAGGACCCGGACGCGCCGCGGGCGATCATCCGCAGCCTCCGCATGGGCGAAGCCGTCATCCCGCCCGTGTACGCCGCGATGCAGAGCCACTACGTCTCCCACCCGATCGCCACGATCACGCTCACCAACATAGAGAGCTACCCGATCCGGGACGTGGAGGTCGCCTTCTTCCAGGAAGGCTTCATGGACAACCCGACGCCGGCGGCCTCGATCGCGGAGCTCGGCCCCGGAAAGACGACCGAGGTCAAGCTGCTGGCGGCCTTCAATTCGCAGGTCTTTTCCACCGAGGGCGTGACGCCGCTCAATGGCGAGATCCGCGCGAGCTACGTCGCGCGCAACCGTCCCGCGACGCAGGCGTTCCCCGTCACGTACGATCTGCAGGACCGGACCGCCATCACGTGGGACGACGACCGCAAGTTCGCGGCGTTCATCACGCAGTCGGACGGCGCGCTGCGCAACCTCGCCAGCTACGTCCGCCAGGCGGCCAAGGACACGGTGCTCCCGGGCCTCGGCGAGCCCCTGCAGATCGCCATGCAGATCTACTATGCCCTCAAGGAGCTCGGCGTCATCTACCAGGCGGACCCGACCTCGCCCTTCAGCGCCGCGCAGGCGAACGCGCGCATCGTCGACTCCGTCAGCCTGCCGAGAGACACGCTGCGGCGGGGCACCGGCGATTGCGACGACCTGACCGCGCTGTTCGCCGCGCTGCTCGAGACAGTCGGCGTCGAGACGGGCTACATCACGGCGCCCGGTCACATCTTCCCCATGATCAACACGAAGACCGCGTCGCGGGACTACCCGATGGTGCACCCCGAGCAGGCGATGTCCATCGACATCGACGGGGAGCTCTGGGTCCCCATCGAGATCACGCTCGTTGCGAAGAGCGAGTTCGCCGCCGCATGGCGCTCCGGAATCGAGATCTACCGGCAGTACGACGGCAGCCCCGGCCAGCGCGGGGTGTACCTGACGCGCAAGGCGCAGGAGGCGTTCAGGCCCGTGGGCCTGCGCGAGACCGACGCCGGCATCGTCTACCCGCACGCCGACAGGCTGTTCGCCCACGTCAGCGCCAGCCTCGGCGGGCTGATCGACACCATCGTGGCGGCCGCGTCGCGCAGGGCGCAGGAGTCGAACAACCGGCGCGACTTTAACAGCCTCGGCATCGTGGCCGCCCAGCTCGGCCGTTACGACGTGGCCGAACGGGCGTTCAACGCCGCGCTGGCGCTTGACCGCAACTACGCGAGCCCCCTGATCAACCTGGGGAACCTCTACTTCGTGCAGGGCCGCACGCAGGACGCGCTTCGCAGCTACCACAGGGCCGAGCGCGACCTGCAGGAGCGCGAGCGCACCGGCTCGCCGGAGTACGCCGCGGTGCTGCTCAACATCTGCCGCTCCTATCACAAGCTGGAGAACTACGACCGGGCCGGGGAGTACTACGCGCTGCTCGCCGCGGCGGATCCGCAGCTCGCGGGGCAGTACGCGTACCTGCGCAGCGCGTCCGCGCCGGCGAAGTAGCGGAGGATCGTATGGAAGAAAAGGGCGCGGCAGCCGGACGCATCGCTTTTTCCGCGGCCGCGATCCTCTGCGCCCTGCTCGCGGTCATCACGGACTGCCGCATCCCGGAACCCGTCGACGACAAGCTTCTGCGCGTCGTCGAGGATACGATCCCGCCCGACATCACGCTGACGTCCCCGCAAGCCAATGGCTCGATCCGTTCCACGGTGACCGTTGCGGGCCGCATCACGGACTCGGCGTTCAAGGCGAACGACGGGGGCGGCGTCCTCGACAACATCGCGATCCAGGTTCAGGCGGAGCCGGGACTCACCCGGCTGGTCAAGCTGGCAGGAAGCTCGTTCACCGTCACGCCCAACCCGACGACGCCCGATCCGCAGCCCTTCACCTTTGACTTTTCCACCGGCGACTTTTCCGTCGAGCTCGATACGGCGTCGATCGACCGCAGTCGCGAGTTCATCGTCGAGGCCACGGACCGCAACGGCAATACCGCCGAGGCGAGGCGGCAGTTGTTCCCGAGCGACGGCATGGTGATCCAGCTGGCGGAGCCCGGGACCGCGTTCACCAAGTTCCAGATCGGCGGCCTGTTCACCATCAACGGGACGGTCGCCAACTCGGGCGACGATCCCGCCATCAGCGAGCTCAAGTCGCTCAGGTGGGAAATCGTCCAGAACCCTATGTGGAGTGCGGACCTCCTCCTGTCGACGACGTGGAGCGACCTCGAGCAATGCTACGCGGCCAGGATCAACGGGCCGTTCCCGGACGTGATGCAGCCTTTCAGGCTGTTCCCCGACGGGTCTTTCACTTCGTCGTTCACGATTCCGGCCTCGGGGCTGACGACGCTCACCGTCAGGGTGATCGCGGAAGACCGGAACGGCATGAAGCGAACCGCGGAGGGCACGGCGGTCGAGGACCTTCCGTACCCGACCTTCATCCTGAACCTGCCGCACAATCCGCCGGCATCCCGGGTCGTCGGCGGGTCGAGCTACTACTCCTCGAATGCACCCTCGGAGGTCATCACGGTCACGGGCCTGGCTGCCACTACGCCTCAGATCGTCGAGCTCAAGTACGACCTTTCGTCGACAGTGGGCACGCCGGTCTCCCGCATCTACAACGCGTCGAGCGTGCCGCCGCTTTCGAGCGTCATGGACGGCGCAGGCAACCTTGCGTTCACCGTGGACACCACGGGCCGACAGGGCGACATCATCCTGACCATCACCGCCAAGTCCAGCGCGGGGCTTGTCGCTCCGTTCCCGATCACGATTCGCGACGACCGCACGGCACCGTCGATCACCGGCGTGTCGATCCGCTCGGACAACGCGCAGAGCGCTCCGACCGGCAACTACGCCAAGGTGGACGACACCGTGACGCTCGACTTCACGCTGTCGGACGCTCAAACCGGCGTAGACCCAGCCGCCGTCGCCGTGACCATCGGCGGCCCGGGCCGCACGGCCTCGGTGGCGAACCTGGGGGGCGGCGCCTGGCGCGCAACCCGCAAGCTGTCGGGAGGTGAGCCGCAGGCCCTGCCGTACGCGATCACGACCGCAGACGTCATCGGCAACACGACCACCGCCTCGGCAGGCTCCGGCATCACGTTCTACGAGGGCACGCCGACGATCAGCGGCCTGGCGATGACGAGCAGCAACCCGAACGCGAACTGGGCGAAGGTCGGAGACGACGTGACGCTGTTCTTTGCGTCGACGCGCGAGTTGGCTCTTTCGCCGACCGTCGGGATCGCGAGCCGGGCGGTCACGGTTACGCTGCCGAGCTACACGGCGGCTACGGAGATGCAGGCGACGGACGCGCAGGGGGCCATCGCGTTCTCGATCGGCCTCACGGACAAAGCCGGCAACGTGACAGCGATCACCCAGGCGTCGGCGACGCCGAGCCCGAATGTGACCTTCGACAGCATCACGCCTGATGTGCCTTCGGTTCCGGTGCTGGACCCGGCTGACGACAGCGGCAGCTCGAGCAGCGACAGGATCACGCGGCTGACCACCCTGACCTTTACCGGCACGGCCGAGGCCGGCTCCACGGTGTCGATCCTCGTCGACGGCAGCCCCGCGGCCAGCGGCACCGCCGGCGGCGGCTCCTACAGCATCGACACCCCGGTCAGCGCGGGCAGCGGCCGCCTCATCAGCGCGCGGGCCGCCGACGCCGCGGGCAACACCTCTGCCGCCTCCTCGACGCTCAGCGTCACGGTGGACACCAGCGTCAGCCCGGCGGCTTCCGTGCCCGACCTCAACAGCCTCGACGACAGCGGCAGCTCAAGCTCCGACAACATCACGCGGCTGACCAGCCTCAGCTTCACCGGCACGGCCGAGACGGGCGCCACGGTGCGCCTGATGGAAGGCGCCACGCAGCTGGCCACCACCACCGCCGCTTCGGGAGCCTACTCCTTTGCCGCGGTCAGCCTCGCGGCCGGCGCCCATACGCTTCACGCCGAGGCCACCGACCCGGCGGGCAACACCTCCACCTCCGGCGATCTCGTCGTGACGGTGGATACCAGTGTCAGCCCGGCCGTCTCCGCCCCCGACCTCACCGACGGCAGCGACAGCGGCAGCTCCAGCAGCGACAACATCACGCGGCTGACCAGCCTCAGCTTCACCGGCACGGTCGAGACCGGCGCCACAGTGCGCCTGATGGAAGGAGCCACGCAGCTGGCCTCCACCACCGCCGCTTCGGGAGCCTACTCCTTTGCCGCGGTCAGCCTCGCGGCCGGCGCCCACACCCTGCACGCAGAGGCCACCGACCCGGCAGGCAATACTTCAACCTCCTCAGACCTCTCCATCACCATCGATACCACTGCGCCTGATGTGCCTTCGGTTCCGGTGCTGGACCCGGCTGACGACAGCGGCAGCTCGAGCAGCGACAGGATCACGCGGCTGACCACCCTGACCTTTACCGGCACGGCCGAGGCCGGCTCCACGGTGTCGATCCTCGTCGACGGCAGCCCCGCGGCCAGCGGCACCGCCGGCGGCGGCTCCTACAGCATCGACACCCCGGTCAGCGCGGGCAGCGGCCGCCTCATCAGCGCGCGGGCCGCCGACGCCGCGGGCAACACCTCTGCCGCCTCCTCGACGCTCAGCGTCACGGTGGACACCAGCGTCAGCCCGGCGGCTTCCGTGCCCGACCTCAACAGCCTCGACGACAGCGGCAGCTCAAGCTCCGACAACATCACGCGGCTGACCAGCCTCAGCTTCACCGGCACGGCCGAGACGGGCGCCACGGTGCGCCTGATGGAAGGCGCCACGCAGCTGGCCACCACCACCGCCGCTTCGGGAGCCTACTCCTTTGCCGCGGTCAGTCTCGCGGCCGGCGCCCATACGCTTCACGCCGAGGCCACCGACCCGGCGGGCAACACCTCCACCTCCGGCGATCTCGTCGTGACGGTGGATACCAGTGTCAGCCCGGCCGTCTCCGCCCCCGACCTCACCGACGGCAGCGACAGCGGCAGCTCCAGCAGCGACAACATCACGCGGCTGACCAGCCTCAGCTTCACCGGCACGGTCGAGACCGGCGCCACAGTGCGCCTGATGGAAGGAGCCACGCAGCTGGCCTCCACCACCGCCGCTTCGGGAGCCTACTCCTTTGCCGCGGTCAGCCTCGCGGCCGGCGCCCACACCCTGCACGCAGAGGCCACTGACCCGGCAGGCAATACTTCAACCTCCTCAGACCTCTCCATCACCATCGATACCACTGCGCCGAAGGTGGACCTGTTCACGCCCGCGCCCGCCTCAGTCGCCAGCGCCTATCAAGGCTCGCTGACCCTCGAGTTTGCCTACTCGGAGGCGATGGACACAACGACGAATCCGACGGTCGTGTTCGACCAGGACCTGAGCGGGCGTCTGGTCGGCGGGCCGACCTGGAGCTGGAGCTCCAACACGGCCACTGCGACCTACACAGTGCAGACGGGCGGGACAGACCCCGCGTCGAACGTCAAAGTGACGGTCACCGGCGCGAGCGACGTCGCAGGCAACACGCAGCAAGCCTTCAATTCGAAGAGCGGCGACTTCGCGGTGAGCAGATCGATGACGGGGGGCGGCGCCGCTCCGCCCCGCTCGGCGGCGCCACCCGTGGCCGCTTCGGGCGGGCCTGCCGCCGCGTCTCGCGTGCGCGCGAGCGGGTGGCTGAGCGCGGAGGGAGCGGCGGCGGAGACCGCGCCGCGCACGGCGCGCGAAGCAGCCCCGGCGCCGGCCGCGCCTGCGCCCCAGGCGTCCCGGGCCGCGCGCCGGCCCGTAGCGCCCGCGTCGCCCGCGCCGCAACCGCGGCGGACGCTGCCGCAGTCGGCGGGAGCGCCCTCGGTACAGGACGCGCGCGACAGCACGCCCGTCGCAGCAGCCCCCGCGCCCGCGACTGCAGCAGATCGCGCGGAGCCCGCGCCCGCGGCTCCTGGTGCGGCTGCGGCTGAGGCTCCAGCGGACGCGCCGCCCGTTCCTGCGGCCGCGAGCGCGCCCCTGCAGCGGCCGGCGCTTGCGGGGCTCGCCATTCTCTGTGCCCTTGCTGCTGCGGCGTGTGCCGGGTTCGTCGTGAGGAGAAGGCGTGGACGAGGGTGACAAGCGGCGGCTGATCGCGGCGGCTGCGCTCTTTTCGCTCGCGCTTCTGGTCGCCTCGTGCCGTCCCGCGCCCAAGCCTCTCCCTGCGCCCATCGAGGAGCCCGCGGCCGTCGTCGTGGCTCCAGCCCCCCAGGAGCCGCTCCCCGCCCCTCCGCCGGCGCCCGCCACAGCGCCCGCCGCTGCGGCGCCCGCCGCTGCGGAAACGGCCGAGGCACGAACCGAGGCGCCGGTCGCGGCCGTCGCTCCGGAGCCGCCCGCACCGAAGCAGGAAGCTGCCGCGCCCGCGCCGTCGGAGCAGCCGGTCCCGCCCGCCGCTGCTCCGATAGCTGTCGCTCCGCCGGCCACTCCAGCGCCGGCTCCTGCGACTCGAGCCCCTGCCGCCCCTGCCGCGCCGGCCGCGCCGGCCGCGCCGGCCCGGGCTCCGGTGGTCGCGGCAATCACCGCCCCCGCCGCTGCGCCCTTCCTGCAGATCCTGCGACCGCTCGAGCCGACCTTCTACCAGACCGAGATCCGGATCGAAGGCCGGGTGCGCGACTCCGAGCAGGAGCAGAGCATGACGGCTATCGAGCGGCTCACCTACGCGGTGCGCGAGTATCCCGAGATCGGCGGGGAGGTCTTTTACAACTTCGCCGACGGCGGCTTCCGCATAGTCATCCCCGCGGCCAGGATCAAGGGGAAAGTGACGGTCGACCTGCGGGCCGCGCGAAAAGAAGGCACCGCGACCGCGAGCAGCGTCTTGTTCTATGACGGCACTGTGCGGCCGGCGCTCCAGGTGGATTCACCGGCGGACGGCGGCAAAGTCGGCTCGCGAATCCTGCTCTCCGGGCGGGCATGGGACCCCAGCCCCGAGCAGGGGCAACCCCGCGGGATTCGCTCGCTGGCGTGCGAGCTGCGCTCGTCCGATGACCTCGCCGCAGCTGCGGTGTTCACCGGGAACCTCGCGTTCGACGGCCAGGGCAACTTCCGCCAGGTGCTCGACGCGGGAAAGCTCTCGGGCCGTCACGAGCTCATCGTCACCGCCGAGTCCGTGAGCGGCAGCCGTCTCACGCGGCGGATCGCGATCGAGCGCGCCAGCAGCGCGATCCCGTCGTTCGCAGCCGAGGCGGGCGATGGTGCAGCCACACTGCGGTGGGAGCCGGTCCCGCTGGCCCAAGGCTACACCCTGGCCTGGGCCGCAGCGGGCGGCGACCCGACAGGCCCGGGCGGCGTGCCGGTCGCGGGCGTCCGCTCGCCGTTCATGGTGCGCGGACTCGACAACGGGGTGCGCTACCGCTTCGCGCTCAGGGCGGACGGCGCGGGCGCCGGGGAGCCCGAGTGGTCGCACGTGGTCGAAGCGATCCCCCTTTCGCCGGCGACGCTGGCGCCTTCGGTGATCGGGGAGTACAGGCAGATGCGCGTGCGCTGGCCCCGCATCCCGGGCGCGCCCGAGTACGAGGTCTTCCGGTCGCTCTCCCCCAAAGGCCCCTGGCTCAGCATCGGCCGTGCCGCCTCGACCGAGCTGCTCGACAGGCGCGTGCGCACCGGCGAGCTCTACTATTACCGGATCGCGCCCGCCCTGCCCGGGAGTCTCAAGAGCGACGCCGTGCCCGGCGCGCCCTCGGCGATCCCGGACGACCGGCTGGTGCCCGTGGGCGCTGCCGCCGTGACCGGCGCCCGCGCCGTGGCGGTGCTCGGCGACTACGCGATCGTGGCCGACGGGAGCTCGCTCGCGGTCGTCGACATCTTCAACCTCGCCGAGCCGGTCGTCACCTCCAGGCTCCCCCTCGAGGCCCCCGCGTCGCTCACGGTCCGCGACACCTGGGCCTATGTCGTGGAGCCGGGCCGCGGCCTCAAGGTTGTCGATCTTTCGAACCCGGCGGCTCCGCGTCTCGTTTCCTCGCGCAACCTGCCCGAGGCGCTCGCGGCCGTGGTCTCCGGCGGCCCGCTCCCGCACGTCTACGTGGCCGCCGGCGACGGCGGGATCGTCGTGCTCGACGCCGCGGACCCGGCCGACCCGACCCCCGCGGGGCCCGCCCTGGCCGGATGCTTTCGCGCCCTCTCGCTGAGCGCGACCGGGCGGCTCCTCTGCGCGGTCGGCCCCCAGGGGCTCGCGCTCTTCGACCTCGGCCGGCCTTCGCTCCCGCGCCCGCTCGCTCGGGTAGCCCTCGAGAACGCGCGCTGCGTGAGCGTCGGCCTCAGACCCGACGGACGGGAGATCGCGTACGTGGCGACCGCGGACGCGCTGCACCTCATCGACGTGAGCGACCCCACGGCGCCGGCGCCCGCGACGTCGGTGGCCGCGGACGACCCGCGGCAGCTCGAGGTCAGGGCAGAGCCGGACGGCCGGGTGTTCGTCTACCTTGCGGACGGCGCGCGCGGCACCAAGGTCGTGGACGTGAGCGACCCCGCCACGCCGCGGATCTTCGGCGACCTCGCGTCCGCGCCCGCGGAAGCCATCGCGCTCCGCGACGATTTCTGCGGCCGCGCCTACGCGTTGACGGCGGGTCCTTCGGGCCTGAGCATACTCGACGTGTTCACCCAGGGCCGCTCGCTCGAAGTCGCCGCGGCGAGGACCGGCACCGAAGCCCGGGCTCTCGCCCTCGGCTCGCTCGACGGCGTGGGTCCGGTGGTCGCGGTGGCTGACGGGAGCTCCGGCATCAAGCTCTTCGCGGCCGCGGAGCCCGCCGCCGTGAGCGACGCCTCGCTGCTCGCCTCGATCGACACCGCGGACGCCTGCGACGTGAGGCTGGCCGGCGGCGCCGGCAACGCGCGCATCCTCGCTGCGGAACGCGGACGCGGCGTCCGCGTCATCGGGATCGAGAGGGAAAGCGGAAGGGTCCGCCTGCGCAACCTCGTCGGCCTTGAGACGGGCGGCGATGCCCGGGCGCTCGACGCGCAGGAGCGCGACGGACGCCTGCTCGTCTACTGCGCCGACGCCCTGGCGGGCCTCTCCATCTTCGACGTGACCGACGCCCGCTCGGTGCGGAAGCTCTCCACCGTGTCCCTCGGGGGCGCGCGCGACGTGTCGGTGCACGGGGACCTCGCGGCCGTCGCCATCGGCGCCGACGGGGTCGAAGTCCTGGACGTGACGGATCCGACCGCCCCGCGCTCGCTCGGCCGCATCGGTTCGCTGCAGGCCCGCACGGTGAGCCTGGCGGCCTTCCACTCCGGCATGGTGCTGGCCGCGGTCACCGGGCCGGCCGGCCTGTCGCTGCTCGACGTGACCGACCCCCGCTCACCGCGCAGCCTGGCGCTCTATCCCAGCCGCAACGTCGAGGACGCGATCGTCGCGGGCGGCCGTGCTTACCTCGCCGAAGGCGTCCGCGGCCTCTCCGTGCTCGACCTGAGCGCGCCGCGGAGCCCGCGCCGGGTCAGCTCCGCCGACGTCGATTACGCCGCGGCGGTGGCCGTTTCGGGCGAGCACGCCTTTGTCGTGGACCAGCAGGGCCTGCGCGTGGTGCGCATCATCGTGCCCCAGTGGCTCGCGGGCCGGTAGCGCTCGACCAGCCTCGACCAGCGCTCGGTCAGCGCTCGACCAGTCCTTGACCGCCGCGGCCCGCGTCGCGGTAGAATGCAGGTCTGAGCATGCTGAACTCCCTCAGGGCCTTCCTGCTGCGACGGGCTCCCTTTCTCGCGAAGATCTGGAGAGCCATCAAGTACTCTCCCGCGATGCGCGGCAGGACGCAGGAACGGATCTTCACCGCTATGTACCGCGCGGGCGCGTGGGGGGCCGGCGATTCGCGCTCCGGCTCCGGCGCGAGCCTCGAGCAGACGAGGGCGGTCCGCGAGGCGCTTCCCCGGCTGGTCCGTGATCTGGGCTGCCGATCGCTGCTCGACATTCCCTGCGGAGACTTCTTCTGGATGAGGACGGTGGAGCTGGACGTCGACTACACCGGCGCCGACATCGTCGCCGAGATGATCGAGCGCAACGCGGCTCTGTACGCCGGCGCGAATCGCAGGTTCGTCCGGCTCGACCTCACGCGCGACCAGCTCCCCCGCGCCGACCTCGTCCTGTGCCGCGACTGCCTCGTGCACCTGCCGTACGCCGCCATTTTCGACGCGCTCGCAAATGTCAAGCGCTCCGCATCCGCGTACTTCCTCACGACGACCTTTGCGGACAGGAAGGCGAACGAAGACATCCCTGCCGGCGCCTGGCGGCCCATCAACCTGCGGCTGCCTCCGTTCGGGTTTCCACCTGCGATCGAGGCGATCAACGAAAGGCACCCCGCCGTCGACTACCGGGACAAGTGCCTCGCCCTGTGGAAGGTCGCCGACATTCCCGACTTCCGCCGATGATGGCGGGCAGGCGCGAGCACGCGGGCCGCACCGACCGCCGGCACCTCAGGCTCGCGCGAGCGTCGCGTATCGCGCGAGCGTGATCGCCGCCACTCTCTTCCAGGACAGGAATGCGCGGACGCGCGCCCGGCTCTCCCGGGCGCTCCTCGTGAGCGCCTCGATGCCGCCGGCTGCGCGGACCATCGCTTCCGCAACGCCCTCCGCGTCCGGACCCGCGATCGCGACGTGAGGCAGGCCCGCGATCTCGGCGTAGGAACCGATGCCGACCTCGCGGCCGAGGATGACCGGGACGCCGGCGAGCAGCGCTTCGGCCACGGAAAGGGAAAACGCCTCGTTCCTCGAAAGCTGAAGGTAAACGTCCGCCCTCCCGTACGCGTGCGCGAGCGCGTCCTCGCTGAGGAGACCGGGGACCTCGACCTGCCCTTCGACTCCGAGGCTGCGCGCAAGGCGCAGCAGCTCGGCTCTCGCTCCCCCCGGGTCGGCGCCGGCGAGAACCAGCGTCGCGCCCGGGATGCCCGGCGCGGCAAGGGCGAACGCCTCGAGCATCGTGTCGAGCGCCTTGCCCCGGACGTCGAGCCTGCCCGCGAAGAGGAACGAAATTGAAGCTGAAGGCGGCCGCGGGACGTCCATGCTCCGCGCCGACAGCTGCTCCTCGATGCGCGGGCTCGGCCCGTTCGGAGCGACGTAGACTTCCGCGCGGGGGAAACGGCCGAGGATGTCCCGCCTTTCCAGGGGAGAGAGCGCCTGGAAGACCACCCTGCGGTACAGCACGCGATCCGCGAGCGCGAGGTAGGCAGCCTTCGCGACCCGGTTGCGGCGCAGCACGACGGGGTGAAACGCGCCGTGAGGGCTGAGCACGATCGCGCAGTCGAAAATTGAAGGCACCCTCATGTTGTCGGGATTGATCTCGCCGTGGATGTGGACGACGTCGGGGCGCAGGAGTGCCAGCTCCTCGCGGTCCGCGCGCGCGAGCCCGCGGAGGACGACGTTTCCCCTCTGCCATCGCCACGCGGGCCGCCAGCAGAAGACGCGCGGGTTGCCGGACCGCGTGCGCTCCCCGCCGCGCGGGCGCCGCGGCTCGGCGGCGGCGACGACGACGTCGGCGCCCAGTGCGGCCTGCGCGTCCGCGAGGCCGGTGACCGCGTCGGCGACGGCGCCGCCGTCGAGCAGGTTCGGGTACCAGTGGACGATGCGCATTCCCGCCGCTGAACGTCGCACCGCTCACCGGCCGCTGTCAACTCCGCCGGGGCGCCGCTGGGCGCCGCCGGGGGCCCCGCTACTTCACGCTGCGGAGGAACACGGGCGCCATCAGGTTCTCCACGGGCGCGTGGTCGTCGGTGAGGATGCGCGTCCGGCGGCCCGCGAGCTCGTCGAGCCGCGCCCGCGGGATTGCCGAGGCAACCGCGTTCCCCTCGGCGTCGAGCAGCGTCGCGGGAAACGGCCGGCCGCGGCTCGCGGCGACCACGAACGTCGCGCGCGCGTCCCAGCGCGAATCCGTCGGCAGGTAGACGACCGTCTCCGTGAAGACGGCCTTGACCGTGGCGAGGTAGGCGCCGAGGAACCTGCCCGAGTCGAAGATGTCGATCACGTTGGCGAGGAAGATCCCGTCCGGAGCGAGGAGGCGTGCCACGCCGGCGACGAACTCGCGCGTCGTGAGGTGAGCGGGGACCGAGTAGGCGTTGAAGGCGTCGCAGTAGACCACGCCGTAGGCCGCCTTCCCCTGAGCCTCGTCGACGTACCGGCGCGCGTCCTCGACCACGATGCGGAGGCGCGAGTCGGCGGGCACATCGAAGAAGCGCCGTGCCGTGCGCACGACCTCGGGGTCGATCTCGACGACGGTGTGAGTCGCCGAAGGGAAGTGACGCTCGAGGTACGTCGGCAGCGTCAGGGCTCCGCCCCCGAGGGTGAGCGTCGCGAACGGGCCCCCGCCGGCCGTTTCGCGCGACCAGGCGGCAGTCAGGGCCGCGAAGATCCGCTCGTACTGGTACAGGAGCGTGTCCGGGCTCTTCGGGTCGTACCTGTTGTGGATGAGCGCGTCCAGGCGAAGCGTGCGTTCGACCCCCGCGGCGAGGCTCTTGTCCGCGACCTGCACGTAGGAGTAGGCGGAGTCCTTCTCGAAGAGCACGTGCGTCGTTTCCGGCTGGCGGGAAAGCCGCTCGGGCGCTCCCGTGACCAGCAGGAGGAGCAGGGCCGCAAGCCACGCCCCGCTCACGATGCGGCGGCCGCCCATGAGGAGCGAGAGAGCCGCGAGGACGACGCCCACCATGAGGATGTTCGCGCTGAGGCCGAACGCGGGGATGAGCAGGTAGCCGGCGAGAAAGGTGCCGCCGATGCTGCCGAGCGAGCCGGCCGCGTAGATGCCGCCGACGGTAGCGCCCACCCCGGAGGACGCCTCGATGGCATACTTGGCCATCACGGGCGAGACCATTCCCAGCGACGCGGAAGGGAGAAAGAAGAGGACCGTGATGATCGCGACCGCGCGCGCAAGGATGCCGACCGTCATCCCGCCCGCGGCGACCGTGCGCGTGACGAAGGTCACCAGAAGATCCAGGGCGAGGACGAGGACGGTGAGCGCCGAAGCGGCCAGCAGGATCCACGGAATGATCCTGCGGGGCGCGATCCTGTCCGCGAGCCTCCCTCCGATCCAGTTGCCCAGGCTGATCCCGCCCAGCACGATGCCGATGACGCTGGTCCAGGTGTAGAGCGAGTTGCCGAGATACTTGGCCACAAGGCGGCCTGCGACGAGCTCGATGATCATGATCCCCGTGCTCGCGACGAGGACGACGGCGTGGGGAACGAGGCGGACGGGCTTGTTCATTGGCTGACACTGTATCAGCCTGTCGGACTTTCGGCAGGCGGTCGTTCGAGCCGCTGCCGCGGATCGGTGAGCGGCAGACGGCGCCCGCTCTATCCTGTACCGCTCTTCCGTGGTAGCTTATGCGGACGTCATGAGCAGCGCTGAAAGACCTGCCGGGCCCGCCAGCGGCGTGGACAAGGGAGTCGTCCTGTTCGTCGCCGCGACGGCGGCTTTTCTCACCCCGTTCATGGGGTCTTCGATCAACATCGCTCTTCCTTCGATCGGCGCCGAGTTCGGCTCCGGCGCCGTCACCCTGAGCTGGATATCCACGATCTACCTGCTCGCGGCCGCGATGTTCCTCGTGCCTCTCGGGAGGCTGGCGGACATCTACGGCCGGAAAAAGGTCTTCCTCTCCGGCATGATCGGCTACACGATCATGTCCCTCCTGTGCGGCCTGGCGACCTCGGAGACCATGCTGATCGCCCTCCGCGCGCTCCAGGGGATCACGGACGCGATGATGTTCGGGACCGCGACCGCCATCGTGACTTCCGTGTACCCGCCCGCCGAGAGAGGCCGCGCGCTCGGCATCAGCGTGGCCGCGGTGTACGCCGGTCTCGCGTTCGGGCCCGCGATCGGCGGGTTCATCACCCACTACCTGGGCTGGAGACACATCTTCTTCCTCACGACGATCCTGGGCGGCCTGGTGGTCGCCCTGACCATCTGGAAGATGCGGGGGGAATGGGCGGAAGCGCGCGGCCAGAAGATGGACGTGCTCGGCTCGGCGCTCTACGCCGTGGCCCTGCTGGCGATCATGTACGGCTTCAGGGTGCTTCCGGCGCTGACCGGCGTCTGGTTGATGCTCGCAGGCGTCGCGTGCCTGGCCCTCTTCGTGATCGTGGAGAGCCGCGCGCCCAGTCCCGTGCTCGCGATCAGCCTGTTCCGCAACGTCACCTTCGCCCTCTCGAACCTCTCCGCCCTCATCAACTACGCGGCCACGTTCGCCCTGGGCTTCCTGCTCAGCCTCTACCTGCAGTACATCAAGGGGCTGGATCCGCGCACGGCGGGCCTCATCCTGCTCATCCAGCCGGTGGTGCAGGCGATCCTGTCTCCGCTGGCCGGCAGGCTCTCGGACCGTGTCGAGCCGCGCATCGTCTCTTCGATCGGAATGGCGCTGACCACCGCCGGGCTCGCGCTGGCCTCCTCGCTCGGCGCCTCGTCGACGCTCGGGCACGTGGTCGGCATCCTCCTGCTCTGCGGCCTGGGGTTCGCGCTGTTCTCCTCGCCGAACACCAACGCGATCATGGGCTCGGTGAGCCGGGTGCACTACGGCGTCGCCGCGGCCACGACGGCCGCGATGCGCCTGATCGGACAGATGCTGAGCATGGGAGTCGCCGCGCTGATCATCGCGGTCTTCCTGGGCGAGGCGCAGATAACGCCGGATCGCTACCCGGCGTTCCTGATGAGCTTCCGGTTCTCCTTTCTGATCTTCTCCGCGCTCTGCCTCGCCGGCATCTTCGCCTCGCTTGCCCGCGGCAAGCTCCATGCCTGAAGCCCCGCCCGCCCGCGGCGCGTTCCCTGCGGGAATCGCATTTGACACCGGTCGGAGTTTGCTTACAATTTCTGGGCAGGAGGTGATCCGCTCCCGCGGCAAGGGAGCACGGCAGGCAAATCCGAACGGGGGAGGAATCCGAATGGACAAAGGACAGAAGTCCGAGCTGACCCTGGTCTTTTCGATCGGGCTGCTGGTCATCCTGAGCTCGATGCCGGTGAGCGCCACGGGCACCCAGGAGGCGGCCAGCACGGGACAGCCCGTGGAAGTGACCTGGCTGTTCGATGAAAACCCTCAGGACCTGAACCTGGACACGCTGATCGCGAATTTCGAGGCCGCCAACCCGACGATCAAGATCAAGCCGCTGTACACGCCTTCGCGTATCGTCGACAAGATGCACACGCTGATCGCCGCCGGCACTCCGCCCGACCTGATGAGGCTCAACGACGACTACGTGCAGGACTACTCCGTGCGCGACCTCCTGCTGCCCCTCGATGACTACATCAAGAAGGCCAACATCAAGACGGAGGGATTCATCCCGGCGTTCTGGAGCTGGCCCAAGGTGAGGGGCAAGCACATGTCCTGGGTCAAGGGGCTCACGGCCGAGGTCGTCTGGGTCAACGTGGACGCCTTCAAGCAGGCCGGAGTCGCCCTTCCCCCCAAGGACAGGTGGACCTTCGACGACTTTGTCGCCACGGCCAAGAAGCTGACGGTCACCACGGGCACCGAGACAAAGCGCTACGGCGGCTCGGTCAGCCATACGTTCCCGAGCAACGAGGTGACGTGGGCGGCGAACAACGGCGGCAACGTCTACAGCGATGACGGCCGCAAGTTCGTCCTCGCCGATCCCCCGGGTGCGGAGGCGGTCCAGTGGGTGGCCGACCTCACCCTGGTCAACCACGTCCAGCCGCCGTTTTCCACGTGGGGCCAGATGAACCAGACCGACCTCTTTGCCGCGGGCTCGCTCGCCATGTTCAACGGAGACACCCGTCAGATCCCGAGCGTTGCACGGAAGGTGGGCGACAAGTTCGTGTGGGCAGCCAGGCCCATTCCCGGCAAGGTGAACTTCAAGACCGGCGGGGCGCTCGACTCGCAGGTGATCCCGAAGGACGCCAAGCACCCGGCAGAAGCCTTCAAGTGGCTCACGTTCCTCACGTCCGAGGACGCCTACAAGATCCTCGGAAAGTCGGGCTTCTGGCTGCCGGTCAAGCCCGAGTGGGCCGCGTCCTACTGGCTTCCCGGCGTGGCCATGCCCCAGGACAGGGACCTGGCGATCAAGGCGCTCGACGGGTACCTGCCCGTGCCCAAGACGACGAACACCGAGCAGGCCCGCAATATCTACTGGCCGCAGATCAGGCTCGTCATGAACGGCGATCTCAAGGCGACGGATGCGCTCAACGCCGTGCGCAAGGATATCGAGGCGCTGCTGGCGGAATTCTAGGAATACCTGTCGCAGTCGAAGCATGGGGGATGCCGCAGGGCATCCCCCATGCCGTCCGTCGAGCGGGGTGCGCGGGATGGCAGCCGATCAGACTGTCGCAGCAGACCACACGAGGCGCAGAAGGCCGATGATCGCGGGCGGATCGCGGATCGTCGCGATCGCCGCGCTCGTGCTCAAGTACGCGCTGATGATTCTCGTCGGGATCGTGATGGCGACTCCGTTTCTCTGGATGATCTCCACGTCGCTGAAGCCGCCGGACCAGATCGCGCACATCCCGCCCGAGTGGATCCCGTCGAAGTTCGTCTGGAAGAACTACGCCGACGCGTGGACGGCCGTCCCCTTTGCCCTCTTCATGTTGAACAGCACGAAAATCTCGGTCCTGGCGGTCCTGGGAGCCCTTTTCGTGTGCTCCCTGGCGGGCTACAGCTTCGCGAAGGTCAAGTTCCCGGGCTCCGGCTTCCTGTTCGGGTTCCTGCTCGCCACGCTGATGATACCGAGCACCGTCAGGCTGATCCCGCTCTACATCGTGTTCCGGCGCATCGGGTGGATCGACACGCACTACACGCTCATCATCCCGCCGATCGTGGCGAGCACGTTCGGGGTGTTCCTGATGCGGCAGTTCTTCATCACGCTTCCGAGCGAGCTCGAAGACTCGGCGTGGGTGGACGGATGCGGGCTCTGGCAGAGCTATACGAAGATCATGCTTCCGCTGGCGAGGCCGGCGCTCGGAGTGCTGGCGATCTTCATGTTCATGGGGTCCTGGAACCAGCTCCTCGGGCCGCTCATCTTCATCAACACGCTGGAAAAGATGACCGCGCCGCTGGGTCTGGCCGTGTTCCAGGGTGAGTTCGGCACGCTCTGGGGGCCACTGATGGCGGGCTCCACGATCGTTATGCTGCCCATCATGATCGTCTACCTGCTCTTCGAGCGGACGTTCACCGAGGGCATCGCGCTTTCGGGGCTCAAGGAATAGCCAAGGAAGGAGCGGCGCGTGAGCGGCTTGAGCCTGAACTACAGGACGCAGCGGCGGCTGATGGGGCTTCTGTTCGTGCTGCCCGTCGTGCTCGGGACGGCGCTGTTCGAT
The DNA here is from genome assembly GCA_963734495.1 of uncultured Spirochaetota bacterium. Taxonomy (GTDB): domain Bacteria; phylum Spirochaetota; class Spirochaetia; order SZUA-6; family CAVTHK01; genus CAVTHK01. The sequence goes on along the minus strand of CAVTHK010000011.1, from coordinate 118,789 downwards.
TTCGTGCCGACGCTGATCTCCTTTGCCGCGAGCTTCACCAACTGGACCGGCGTGTCCCAGCCCAGGTTCGTGGGTCTCGAGAACTACGTGAAGATCCTGACGACGGACAAGCTCTTCAGCATCACGCTGCGCAACACCATCTACTACACGCTGGGCAGCATTCCCCTCACCCTGATCGCCGGGCTCGCGCTCGCCCTCCTGATCAACGAGAACCTCGTCACCTCGGGGTTCTTCAAGGGTCTGTTCTTCGCCCCCGTGGTGACCTCGGAGGTCGCGATCGGGGTCGTATGGAGCTGGATCCTGGCGCCCGACCGCGGCTTGCTGAACAACCTGCTCAAGACGTTCGGGATAGCGGGGCCGTCATGGCTGTACCAGTCCCGATGGGCCATGCCCGCGATCATCATGGTCAGCGTGTGGCACGGCGGGGGGTACAACATGGTGCTGTACCTCGCGGGCCTCAAGGGCATACCCGCGCAGTACTACGACGCGGCCAACATCGACGGCGCCGACCGTGCGCAGCAGTTTCTCCACGTCACCTGGCCCATGCTGGCGCCGACGACCTTCTTCATCCTGATCCTGTCGTTCATAAACTCCTTCCAGGTCTTCGGCCTGATCTACATCATGACCAGCGGCGGTCCGGGACGCGCGACGACCGTGTACATCTACTACCTGTACCAGAATGCCTTCAACTACTTCCGCATGGGGTACGCCTGCTCGCTGGCCTGGCTGCTCTTCGTCGTCGTGGCGCTCGCCACGATGTTCCAGTGGCGGATGAGGAAGCGCTGGGTCTTCTACGAGTAAGCCGCTCGCGGGGCCGTACGGCCGTCTCGCGTCAGTACATTACGGTCCATCATTTCTGGCGGCGGCCGCGGCGCGACGCCTCTTCTTTGGAGGAGCTATGAAAGAAATCACTGACGACTCCATGCGGCAGATGATGACAGTGGCGAGAGAGTACACTGCGGTCATCCTCAAGGCTGGCCCCGCCGCCGGCTCACCCGGGGCCGACAAGATCGTCTGGGAGCACGGGCGTCGCAATTTCGCGCTCAGGGCCGAGGGCGTCCTCTCCATCGTCTGCCCCGTCAGGGACGGCAGCGACGTCAGGGGAGTCGGCATCTTCAACGGCACCGTCGAGGAAATCCGGAAAGTCATGGACGATGATCCGGGCGTAAAGGCGGGGGTGTTCGTCTACGAGATCCACGCCTGCCGGGGCTTCCCGGGCGACCGGCTGCCCGAGAAGCCGTAGACGCGGGGCAGGATCAGCCGCGAAGGCGTTTGTGCAGCTCGGCCAGCACGTCCGGGTAGTCGGTAGTCATGCCGTCGGCGCCGCAGCGGATGAGGCGCGCCATCTCCGCCTCGTCCCGCCCCGCGAGGCCCCAGGCGCGCACGCGGTAGCCGCCTGCGTGCAGCCGGGACACCAGCTCGGCCGTGACTGCGGACGCCTTCGGGCAGAGGATGTCCACCCCGATCGCAAGCGCCTCGTCGAGGGCGCCGGCCGTGTCGTGCAGCAGCGCCGAGAGCTCGAGGCCCGGCGAGAGCTCCCTCACGCGCCGCAGGGTAGGCGCCTCGAAGGCCGAGATGCCGACCCTGCCGGGCCCCCGCCGCTTCGCGAGGAGCGCGACGACGGCGTCGGTCAGCCGGGGGAAGCGGTCGTCCTCCTTGATCTCCACGACGAGACTCGCGTCGGGAGTCAGGATCGCGAGCAGCTCCTCCAGCAGCGGGATGCGCTCGCCCCCGCCCGCGTCCAGCGCGCGCAGCTCGGTGAGCGTGAGGTCCGCGACGCGGCCGCTGCCGTCGGTCGTCCGATCGACCTTTGCGTCGTGGATGACCACGATGCGGCCATCGCGCGAGAGCCGCACGTCGCACTCCAGGTCGCGGATGCCCATGGCGAGCGCCTCGCGGAACGCGGCCAGCGTGTTCTCGGGCTTCCGCGCCGAGGCGCCCCGGTGCGCGATCGCCATGAAAGCGGATGCCATCGCGCCATACTACCGCATCCCGACGCGGCCTTCCATGGCAGCGCAAGCGGCGGCGGGCGTCAGCCTTCAATTTTGACTCCGTGGTGCTCTGTGACTACCATTGCCTTGAGCCCTGACAACGATCGGAGCTCGGGGCCCCCCGAGTACGAGGGGCTCGGGACTTGGCGAAGACGCCATAGGAGGTGCACATGAGGAAAGGTATGCTGCTGGGGCTTCTGCTCCTGTGCAGCGCGGCCCTCTCGTTCGCCAGCGGGGGCGCGGAAACGCCGGCCGCGGCGACCCAGAAGGACTTTCTCACCATGCCGTGGGACGATCTGGTCAAGGCCGCAAAGGCGGAGGGACAGGTCGTTCTCTACGTCTGGTACAAGGAGAGCTACTTTGTCGACGCGATGAACGCCTTTAAACAGAAGTACGGCATCGACGCCAAGGTCATCGTGTCGGGCGCCGAAACGGCCAACTTTAACAAGGCGATCGCGGAAAAGGACATGCCGGTCGGCACGATGGACGCGATGATCGTGGGCGGCGCCGGGGTGAAATCGGTCCTCGACATGGGCCTGACGATGGGCCCGCTCAAGGCCCGGATGCCGAACGCGGACAAGTTCGCGCCCGCCGCGTGGGAGAGGCAGGAGGGGCTGGCCACCAACGGATACCTCGTGCCCTTCATGCGGAACCAGACGGGGCTTCTCTACGACCCCGACAAGGTGAAGAATCCGCCGCAGACGTGGCAGGAGCTGACCGCGTGGATCGACGCCAACCCCAAGCGGTTCGGGTTCAACGACCCGTCCAAGGGCGGGGCGGGGCAGGCCTTCGTGCAGACGCTGCTCAAGTACGAGGCGGGCGGGCTGGACAAGTACTACGGGGACACGGACGTCCAGGCTGCCGACGTGGCGGACTGGGGCAAGGCGTGGGACTGGGTGAACAGCCGCAAGGACAAGATCGTCTTTACCAACTCGAACAACGATTCGATCCAGCGCGTCAACGACGGGGAGCTGTGGCTGACGGTGGCCTGGGATGACGTCGCCTACACCCAGATGAGCGGCGGCGCGCTGTTCAAGCGCGCGAAGCTCTACATCCCGACGATGGGGTTCGCCGGCGGCGGCGACACCCTCGGCGTGCTCAAGAACGCGCCCCACAAGGCGGCCGCGATCCTGCTGATCTCCTTCCTGACGGACGTCGACCAGCAGAAGGCGCTCGGCGGCGTGGGACTCTACCCGGCCCGCACGGACGTGTCGGTCACCAGCACGCTGCTCACGGAGAACGAGCGCAAGAACAGCCTCACCTGGATACCTGCCCAGTACAAGGCCAAGTTCATAGCGGATTTCGTCAAGAACGTCCTGATGAAGTAGGACCGGACGCGCGTGAGGGGGGACCGGACCGCCAGGCCCCCCTCGTGCCGAGGGCAAAAACATGTCAGGCCTGCAGCTCGCTGGCGTCACCAAGACGTTCGGCGATTTCGTTGCGGTCGAGGGCTTCGACCTCGACGTCAGCGAGGGCGAGTTCATCACGCTGCTCGGCCCCTCGGGCTGCGGCAAGACCACGACCCTCCGGCTGATCGCCGGCTTCCTCCTGCCCGACCGGGGCCACATCCTCATCAACGGCAGGCTGATGAACGACATCCCGCCGGCCAGGCGGAACACGGGCATGTGCTTCCAGTCCTACGCCCTGTTCCCGCATATGAGCGTGTACGAGAACATCCGATTCGGGCTGCGGATGAAGAAGGTCCCTCTCGCCGAGCAGAAAGCGCGCATCAGGAACGTCCTGGAGATGGTCGGCCTCGAGGGCCTCGGCAGCCGCAAGCCCTCCGAGCTCTCCGGCGGCCAGCAGCAGCGGGTGGCGCTGGCCCGAGCCATCGTCATCGAGCCCGACGTGCTGCTCTTCGACGAGCCGCTCTCCAACCTGGACGCCAAGCTGCGCGAGTTCGTCCGGGTCGAGATCCGAAACCTGCAGAAGCGCCTCGGCATCACGTCGATCTACGTCACCCACGACCAGGCCGAGGCGCTCGTGATCTCCGACCGCGTCGTCGTGATGAACAAGGGCCGGATCGAGCAGGTCGGCGATCCCTTCTCCGTCTACTGCCAGCCCCGGACCAGCTTCGTGGCCGGGTTCATCGGGCTCGCCAACATCTTTCACGGCCAGGTGGTCGGCTCCCAGGGCGACCGCTACCGCGTGCGCGGCGAGTTCGGCGAGCTGGCGCTCCGCAGCGATCGTCCCCTCGCGGGCCAGGACGTCCTTTTCAGCTTCCGGCCGGAGGACGTGTCGATCTACCAGGAGCCGATGGCCAACCGCGTAAAGGGCAGGATCAGCCAGGCGATCTTCATGGGGAACCTCACCGACCTGTTCGTCGACGTAGGGACCGTGCGCGTCCGCGTGCAGATGAGCACGGGCCGTCCCTTCCGCGAGGGGGACCCGATCGAGCTCGGGATCCCCGAAGAGGCGATCCGCGTGCTCGAAAGGGAATCGGCATGAGCGCACGTGCGCGAGGCGCGAAGCCGCGGGGCGAGCTGCTCGCGTGGCTCCTGCTCATCCCGGGGGCCGGTTTCATCTTCTTCTTCGTGACGGCCGCCGTGATGGTCACCGTCTTCCAGAGCTTCGGGCTCTTCAGCATGGTCGGCCCGTCGCGGTTCACGCTCGCCCACTGGGCGATCCTCGGCACGCGGGAGGTCCAGGACTCGCTGCTGTTCTCCCTCAAGCTGGGCGTCGGGAGCTCGGTCGGCACCGTAGCCCTCGCGCTGCCCCTCGCCCTCTTCCTCCGCAAGCCCGACCCGAGCAAGTCGACGCTCGGCTCGCTGATCAAGATCCCGCTCTTCGTCCCCGCCCTCGTGGCTGCCTTTCTGATCGTGAACGTGATCTCGTACCACGGCCTGGTCAACCAGCTCCTCATGTTCCTCGGCCTCATCAAGGAGCCGCTGCGCATGCTCAACGACAGGCAGGGCTGGGGAGTCATCGCCATCCAGGTCTGGAAGAACCTGCCGTTCGTGCTCCTGATCCTGGCCGCTTCGCTCGCCGGCATCCGCGAGGACGTCATCGACGCGGCGAAGAACCTCGGCGCGGGCAGGCTCGCCCTCCTCAAGGACATCTACGTGCCCCTCGCCATGCCGGGGATCCTCGTCTCCATGATCCTGATGTTCATCAAGGCGTTCGGCGACTTCCCGATCACGAGCGTCGCGGGCCCCAACTACCCCAACTCGCTCGCCGTGCGCATGCTCACGACGGCGACGATGTTCCAGGAGTGGGGGCAGGCCGCGGTCCAGGGCGTGCTGATCATCGTCACGGCTCTGTTCGTGGTGGCCGCCTATTCCAGGCTCGCCGGCCTGTTGACCAGGGAGTAGCGGATGGCGGAACCGCTCGCAATCCCGGCGGCGCACGCGAGGATCTCCGAAGGGGCGAAGAGCCGCTTCTACTGGCTGCTCATCGTCTTCCTGTTCGTCGTGCAGATCGTCTGGATCGGGGCGCCGCTCTCGATGGCGGTGCTCTGGTCGCTGGTCGACCCCGACCACCCGTGGTCCTATCCCCAGACGCTGCCCTCCAGGCTCTCCATCCACTCCTGGCAGTACGTCTTCAAGTACACCGATCTCCTCAAGGGCATAGCCACGAGCTACACGCTCGCTCCGCTCGCGGTGGCCCTCTCCTTCGTCCTCGCGCTTCCCACCGCGTACGCGCTCGGCCGCATGCAGATGAGGGGCAAGAAGTACGTCATGATCCTGGTGCTCCTGCCCATCATCATGCCAGGAATGGTGATTGCGCTGTTCCTGAGCCGCGTCTTTGCCGCTCTCGGCCTCGCGCAGACGTTCCCCGGCCTGGTGCTCGGGCACACGCTGCTCGGGCTTCCCTACATGATCCGCGTGCTGACCACGAGCTTCGAGGCGATCCCGCAGGAGGTGATCGACGCGGCCGAGAATCTCGGCGCGGGCACCTGGACCAAGATCAGGGAGATCTTTCTCCCCATGATCCGCCCGGGGCTGCTCGCGGGGATGATCTTCGCGTTCATCACGAGCCTCGAGGAGTTCAACCTGACGTTCGTGATCGGCACGCCGACATTCCAGACGATCCCGACCGTGCTCTACTCGTTCCTCGGCTACAACTTTATCCGGACCAACGCAAGCGTGGTCGCGCTGGTGCTCGTGGTGCCCAACGTCGTGATCCTGTTCGTGGTCGAGCGCTTCGTAAAGAGCGACTACCTCTCGGCGGCCCTGGGGAAAATGTAAATTGAATTGAAGGCCGCCGCGGCGGCCTCAGGCTGCGAACGGCGGCTTTTCGTACAACCGCGCGATCTCGCGCAGGGTCGCCTCGTCGATCGGCGGGTCGGACAGCGCCGCGACCGCGGCATCGACCTGGTCCGCGGTGCCAAAGCCCACCAGCACGGCATCGATCTCCGGGCGCGCGAGCGCGAAGCGGAGCGCCAGCCGATGGAGCTCCCGCTCGCCGATGCCGAGGGTGCGCCGCAGCGCGGCGGCGCGCGCGGCCTCGGCCGCGGCATCGGCGCCCTCGGTGAGGGGCGCGCCTCCCGCCGGCAGCGCGCGCCCCGCGAGCGCGCCCGCGGCGAGCACGCGGATGTTCAGCACGCCGAGGCCCGCCGCGTGCGCCGTGGCCGCGATCCGCCCGAGGTCCACGGCCGTGAATCCCGCGGGCACGCTCAGCACCGCGCTCGGGTTGAGCACGTTGAAGTACGCCTGGATCGTGTGGAACGCGCCGCTCTCGACCATGCGCTCCAGCGCCGCGGTCTCGCCCAGCCCGGTAAAGCCGCTCCAGCGGAAGAGCCCTTCGGCCCTGAGGCGCTCGAACGTCTCCGCCACGCCGCCTTTGCCGAGCACGTCGTCGACTCCCAGGGAGTTGCGGCGCGCGCCGCGCTCGAGCGTCACATGGTTGTGGAGCTGAAAGAGGTCGACGCCTCGCCATGCCGAGGCGCTCGAGGCTCCGCTCGAGCGAGCGGCGGATCGCGCCGGGAATGTCGCCGAGCTCTTCGGGCTTGAGCCCGACCTTGGTCGACACGCGAGGCGTCGCCCCGAGCTCGCGCAGGATCGCCCCGAGCCGCTGCTCGGACCTGCCGTCGCCGTAGGACGCCGCGGTGTCGAACCAGTTGATGCCGTGGGCGAGCGCGCGCCGCACCGCCTCGACCCCTTCGTCAGGCGCCGCGTTGAACAGGACGCCGCCCACCGCGCCGCAGCCGAAAACCAGCCGCGAGATCTCGAGGCCGGTCCGCCCCAGCCTTCGCTTTTCCATCCCGCCCCTCCTCCGTGTATTATACCCAGCGTGGCAGGCAAACCGGCGCTCCTCGTGCTCGCGGCAGGGATGGGCAGCCGCTACGGCGGCATCAAGCAGATCGACCCCGTCGGCCAGGGCGGCGAGACGATCATCGACTTTTCGATCTACGACGCGATCAGGAGCGGCTTTGCCCGCGTCGTCTTCGTGATCAGGCGCGAGATCGAGCAGGACTTCCGCGAGGCGGTCGGCCGCCGCTACGAGCGCCGCATCGACGTCGCGTACGCCCTGCAGTCGATGGACGACATCCCGCCGGGGTTTCGCGTGCCGCCCGGGCGCGCCAAGCCATGGGGCACCGGGCACGCCGTCTACGCGGCGCGTCGCGAGATCCGCGAGGGCTTCGCTGTCATCAACGCCGACGATTTCTACGGCCGCGCCTCGATCGCGGCGATGGCGCGTTACCTCCTCGAGGCGGCGCCCGGATCTCACGACTACGCCATGGTCGGCTTTACGCTCCGCAACACGCTCTCCGAGCACGGGACTGTGTCGCGCGGGCTCTGCACCGTGAGCGCGGGCGTACCCGGAGGAACGGACGGCGGGCGCTGGCTCGCGGGCCTGGAGGAGCACACCCGCATCGAGAAGAAGGGCGCCGGCGCCGTGTCGCTGCGCCCGGACGGGAGCAGGCTCGAGCTGAGCGGAGACGAGGTCGTATCCATGAACCTCTTCGGCTTCACGCCGACCGTCTTCGCGCTCCTGGAGCGCGAGCTCACCGCGTTCCTCCGCGAGAAGGGAGCAGACCCGAAGGCCGAGCTCTACATCCCGGCGCTGGTCAACCGCCTGCTGGCCACCGGCGAGGCGCGCATGAAAGTGCTGCCGACCGATGCCCAGTGGTATGGCGTCACCTACCGCGAGGACCGCGAGGCGGTGCGGGCGGCGATCGGGGCGCTGCAGCGGGGCGGCGCGTACCCCGTGCCGACGTGGGAACACGTGTAGTCAGCCTGCGCGCGCTGGCCGCGGCGCTCGCGATCGCGGCGAGCCTGCCGCCTGCCCTGCCCGCGCAGGAGCAGGCGCTGCGCCGCATCCTCTTCGGTTCCTGCCTGATCCCGACGCGGCCCCACCCGACGCTCGACGTGGCCGTGCGTGAGCGGCCCGATCTCTTCATCTTCATGGGCGACAACGTGTACGCGGATACGTCGGACCCCGCAGTCCTCGAGCGTCGCTACGCGGAGCTGCGGAACGACCCCGCGTTCCAGCGGCTCGAGGCGGCCTGCCCGGTGCTGGCGACCTGGGACGACCACGACTACGGCGCCAACGACGCGGGCGGCGATTTCCCCGCGAAAGTCATGTCGAGGGAGCACTTCCTCGATTTCTGGCGCGTGCCCGCGGACTCTCCGCGGCGCGCGCACGACGGCGTTTACGACAGCGCCTTCTTCGGGCCGCCCGGCCGTCGCGTTCAGATCATCCTGCTCGACACGCGGTACTTCCGCTCGCGGCTGCGCATCGGCCGGATCCCCGGCCTGACCCACGGCCCCTACGTGGCCGACGACAACCCCTCGGCGACGATCCTCGGCGGGGAGCAGTGGCGCTGGCTCGAAGAGCGGCTGCGCGAGCCCGCGCGGGTGCGATTGATCGTCTCGAGCATCCAGGTGCTTGCCGCGCAGCACGGCTGGGAGGCATGGGCCAACTTCCCGCTGGAGCAGAAGCGGCTGCTGGAGACCCTGAGCAGGACGGAGGCCTCGGGGGTGATCTTCCTGAGCGGGGACCGCCACTTTGCCGAGATCTCCCGCCTCGACGCGGAAGGGCTTTACCCGCTCTACGACGTGACCTCGAGCGGGCTCAACCGGAAGTCCCCCGTCGACGAGCCCGATCGGAACAGGTTCCGGGTCGGCGGCGCTTATATCGGACACAACGTGGGCGCCCTCGACATCGACTGGGACCGCGAGGACCCGCTGCTCACCGTACGGATCCTGGATGCGGAAGGGCGGGAGAAGCTGCGGCAGGAGATCCCTCTCTCCCTGCTGAGGGCTCAGCCGTGAAGACGTCGGTGACCCGCGCCCGCGGCGAGATCGTCGCCCTCGTTCTGACCGGCTTCGGAAAGTTCGTCGTGTCGGACGGGCTCGGCTTCAAGCTCCCCTTTATCGTCGCGGCTTGCATGTTCTGGGCCGGCTACGTCCTGCTGCGCGCGCGCACGGATCCCGGCCGGCTCGCGGCATGGGGCTTTACCGGCGCCGGGATCGGCGAATCGACGCGGCGCCTGGCGCCGTTCGCCGCGGCCGGAGCGATCGCATGCCTGCTGTACGGGCTCTGGAGCGGGCGGATGCTCCTGCACTGGCACATGCTTCCCCTCCTTCTCCTGTATCCCGCGTGGGGGCTGGTGCAGCAGTTCCTCATCGTCTCCCTCCTCGCCGGGAACCTCCGCGACGGCCTGGGCGTTGGCGAGCGATGGGCCGTAGCGACGACGGCCGTCGCGTTTGCCGCCGTGCACCTCCCTTCGCCCGCGCTGGTCCTGACCACCTCGGTCATGGCCGTCATCACGACGAGCACCTGGTTCCGCGTGCGCAACCTCTACCCGCTGGGCGTCTTTCACGGATGGATGGCCACGCTCATCTACTACCTGGTCCTGGGCGAAGACCCGTGGCTGCAGTTCATCGCGCACGGGCTGTGGGTGTAATCTGTTGCCTGCGGAAAAGGCCATGACAACCGACCTTCGCGAAAGCGACTGGCTCAGGCTGGACAACGCGGCAAAGATCTACCCCTCTTCCTTTACGCCCGGCTCCCCCGCCGTGTTCCGCCTGTCGGTCGAGCTCGCGACGCCGGTGCGGATCGCGGCGCTCGCCGAAGCGCTGAGGGTCGTGCTGCGGCGCTGCCCGTACTTTCAGGTCTATCTCCGGCGCGGCGTCTTCTGGTACTACCTGCTGCGCCACGAGGGAGTCCCCGCGATCGAGCCCATGGGCGACCTGCCGGTCTCCATGATCGCGCTGCGCCGGCGCGACACGCACCTGCTGCGCGTCCAGGCGAGGGGCCGCGGCGTCGCCGTCGATTTTTCGCACGTCCTCACCGACGGGGGCGGGGGCCTCCGGTTCCTCGGAACGCTGGTGACCGAGTACCTGTCGCAGTGCGGGGTGCGGGTCGGGGATCGCGCGCCGTTCCTGGACCCTGCGGAGGAGCCGGCCGCGGGGGAGTTCGAGGACGCCCACAACCGCTTCTTCCGCGGCCGGCTGCCGAAGCCTCCGCGCCTGGCGCCCGCCTGGCAGCTCGCCGGCGGCAGGCGGCCGGCGCCCGGCTACCGCATCCTCACCGGCCGGATGCCGCTCGCGTCCGTTCTGGAGCTCGCGCGCGAGCAGGGCGCGAGCCTCACCGAGTACCTCGTCGCGCTCTACATGCATGCGCTTTCCGAGACGCGCCGCCGCTCGGGCGGGAGGCGGACCGTCATCCGCCTCGAGGTTCCTGTGAACATGCGCCAGTTCCACCCGTCCGAGACCATGCGGAATTTCTCGCTGTTCGTCTCGCCGGAGATCGACCTCGCCGTCGGCGAGTACAGCCTCGAAGAGATCGTCGCCCGGGTGCACCACAGCATGCGCATGGAGGTCGATGAGAAGCAGCTCGCGCGACAGATCGCGCGCAACGTCGGCGCGGAGAGGAACCCGCTGATCCGCGCCGTGCCGCTGCCGCTCAAGGACATGATGCTCTCGGTCGCCAACAGGCGTCTCGGCGAACGGGTCTACTCCGGAGTCCTCTCCAACCTCGGGCGGGTAACGGTCCCCGAGGCGATCGATTCCCACATCGCGTCGTTCGGCTTCGCGCTCGGCCCGAATTCGAGCATAAAGAAGAACTGCGCCGTGCTCAGCTTCCGCGGCGAGCTGCGCGTGGCGTTCGGAAGCGTCGTCGAGGACCGCGAGGTCGAGCGGCGGTTCTTCACCACGCTCGCGGGCAAGGGCGTCGGGGTGACCGTCGGGGAGCGATAGAGATGAGTCTGTGCAGGAGCTGCGGAGTAGAGGTTGAAGAAGGGCTGGCTCGCTGCCCGCTGTGCGGGACGCCGCTGGGCTCCGCGGACACCCCCGGCGAGCCGAAGGCGGCGCCGCGCCCCCCCGAGCCGCGCGGGGCGCCGCGCGCGATGAGGCGCTGGATGCTGGAGGCGGCGACGATCCTGGCCGGCGCGGCGGCGACCGTGGTGTTCGCAGCGGACTTTGCCTACCGCATGCGGCTCACGTGGTCGCTGTACCCGCTGGCCGCCATCGGCTTTCTGTGGGTCTCGGCGGTCGTCGCTATCGTCTCCTGCCCGCGGCCGCTCGTCTGGCTCGGCTGCCAGACGGCCGCCCTGCTCGCCTTTCTCTACGGCCTCGACAAGCTGACGGCCGGCCCGCCGTGGTTCGTGCCCCTGGCGCTTCCGGCGGCGCTGCTGGCCGTCGTGCTCGCCGCGGCCACCGCTGCGATCGCGCGTCGGCGGCCGCCTCTGCAGGTGACCGCGCTCGCGCTGCTCGCCGCCGGTCTCTACCTGCTGGGGCTGGAGCAGATCCTCAACCGACACCTCTCGCGTCCCTTCGCGCCAGGCTGGTCGCTCGTGGCGTTCGGGTGCATCGTGCCGGTCGTCCTGGTGCTGCTCTTTCTCCAGCGCTCGCTGCGCAGCCGGCCCGAGCTGAGGCGGCTCTTTCACATGTAGCGCGCGCGAGGCGCGCGAGCCTTGAGCCCGGTGCGCTCCGCGCGCCGGGCTTCACACGATCTTCTTGAGTTTTTCCACGACCAGGCAGGTGGCGCGCACCGTGTGGTAGCAGATCTTCCAGCTGTGTCCGAGGTAGCTTCGCAGCACCTTTCCGCGGCGATCCGCCAGCGCGTACCACTCGCCGAGCTGCGGGTGAACGAGGTGACCGAAGACGAAGTCGTAGACCGAGCGGAAGGCTTCCAGGTACCGCTCGTCGCGCAGGAGCAGCCAGGCATCGAGAAAGCCCACCATGGCCTCGGCCTGCTGCCAGAACTCCTTGTCCGTGTCGGTGGCGTCGCCGTCGCGCGGCCCCTCGACGTAGAGACCGCCGTACTCCCGGTCGACGCCGCGCTCGACGGTGTGGCGGAAAAGCCGCTCGACGCGCGAGCGCATCAGCGCCTCGTCGGGGCTGGCGCCAGGCGCCGCGGCCGGTCGTGCCCCGCGCGGCAAGCCCGACAGGACGGGCAAGCACTTCGAGCGCGTGGAGCGTGAGCCAGGCCAGCTCGATGTTGTGCCCGTATGAGGTCATCTCCGGCGGCTTGCCGGCCTGGAAGCGGTCGGAGCCCCAGACGGTTGCGAGCTGCACGTTCGCGATCGGCGTCCAGTCCGGCGCGAACATCGAGATGCCGCAGCCCGTGCCCGGGTCGACCATGCGCCCGTAGATGAGCTCGATCATCTCCACGAGCGCGCGCCTGTGCCGCTCCCGGCCGGTGAGCTCATAGAGCGTGGTAAAGGCCTCCATCAGGTGCATGTGCACGTCCAGCGACTTGTGAGCCACCCCGTCGGGCCGCACGACCGCCAGGTCGAACCTCCGGTCGAAGTGCTCGAAGAACCCGCCGTGGCCGATGTCCGCGGCGCGCGCGAGCAGGAGGTCGAAGAGGGAGCCCGCCTCCTCGCGTGCCCGGCCGTCGCCGGTAAGCAGGGCAAACTCGGACAGCGCGTAGATCATGAACGAGAGGCCATAGACGACTTTGGAGTCATCCTTGACCCTCCCGTCCTCCTCCAGGATCCAGAAGTGGCCGCCGTGCTCGGGGTCGCGGAAGCGCTCGAGGAAACGCGAGCCTTCGCGCGCGAGGCGCTCGAGCTCGCGGATGTGCCACCCCAGGCGCGCGGCGAACGAGAGGGTAAAGAGGCTCCGCCCCTGGCAGAGGAGGGTCTTCTGCGTCTCGCCGCTCGGCCGCCCGTCCCGGTCGTAGGCGGTGCGGAAGCCGCCGTATTTCGGCTCGAGGATCCGCTGCATCCAGAAGGGCAGAAGCCTGTCGCGCAGGTAAGTCTCGGTCGCGCGCCGGGTGGCGGCGAGCCAGGTCCACAGGTCTTCGCGTTCCACGGTCAAGCTATATCTCCTTGGCGGCGGAGCGGCAAGCCCGCTCTCCGGGAGGGGGCCGCGGCGCCGACAACTCTTTCTCTGGCTCGCCGTCCCGTGGTACAAGGATCGAGGGCGCGGCACGCGGTCCGCGCTCGAGGAGCGGGCCTATGGCGGACAAGCTCTCTCACATCGAGGCACTGATGGCGGCCTACCCCGCGCTCGAAACCTGCCGCGCGGCGATCGGGCAGGCGGCACGGGCTCTCATCGCGGGCTTCACGGCGGGCGGCAAGCTCCTTCTGTGCGGCAACGGCGGAAGCTGCGCGGACTGCGACCACATCGCGGGCGAGCTGGTCAAAGGCTTCCTCAAGAAGCGGCCGCTTCCGGCCGCGCTCCGCGAGGCGATCGAGCGCGCCCTCCCCGGCGAAGGACGCGCGCTGGCCGAGGCTTTGCAGGGCGGGCTTCCCGCGATCAGCCTCGCGGCGCACCCTGCTCTCCTCACGGCGTTCGCGAACGACGTGAACCCGGAGTACGTCTTCGCTCAGCAGGTCCTCGCCTACGGCCGCAGGGGCGACATGCTCATCGGCATCAGCACGTCGGGCAACGCGCGGAACGTCGCCGCGGCCGCGGCCGCGGCGCGCGCCGCCGGAATCGCCACCATCGGCCTCACCGGCGCATCCGGGGGAAAGCTGCGCGGGCTCGTCGACATCGCGATCTGCGTGCCGGCCCGCGAGACGATGCGCGTCCAGGAGCTTCACCTCCCGGTCTATCACGCCCTCTGCGCCGAGGTGGAAGAGGCGCTTTTCCCGTGACCGGATCGCGACGCACGCAAGGAGGAGCCATGCCGACCGTCCCCCTCAACATGATCGGTCCCTACGGACCGTGGGCCGCCGCCATGCTGGAGGAGAGCTCGCTCGAGCGCCCGGGGCCGCTCTCGTTCCGCAACGAGCGGTGGAGGACCGTCGATGAGTGGAAGCAGGCGGCGCGCGAACGGCTCGCCGATCTGCTCGCGGGGCCGCCGGCGGCGGCGCCGCGCGAGGCCCGCGTCCTCCGCCGCTTCCGCGCCGACGGGCTCGAGGGCGAGGAGCTCGAATGGACGCTCGCGTACGGGCCGCCCACGCGAGCGGTGTTCTTGAAGCCGGCCGGCGTCTCCGGTCCTCTGCCCGCGGTGCTCGCGCTGCACGATCACGGCGGGGCCAAGTACTTCGGCCATCAGAAGATCACGCGCACGGACGCCCCGCAGCACGAGATGATCGTCGCCCACCAGGCCCATTACTACGGCGGCCGGGCCTGGGTGAACGAGCTCGCGCTGCGCGGCTTCGCCGTGCTGGCGCACGACGCGTTCCTGTTCGGCAGCCGCAGGGTCGAGCCGTCGCAGCTTCCGGCCCTCGTCGTCGAGCGCATGATGAGCCCCCCGCTCGCCGCAAAGGAGCTCGATCCCGCCGATGCCGCCGCGGCCTCGCCGGTGGCCGACGTCTCGCCGCGGGAGACCACGGAAGAGATCGCCGCCTACGACGCCTTTGCCCGCCGTCACGAGGACATCGTGGCGAAATCGCTCTTCTCCGCGGGCATGTCGTGGCCCGGCGTCTTCCTCGCCGAGGACCGCGCCGCGCTCGCCTGGCTCTGCTCGCGGCCCGACGTCGACGCGCGCCGCGTCGGCTGCTGCGGCCTCTCCGGCGGCGGGCTCCGCACCAACCTGCTCGCTGCCGTGGACGATCGCATCCGCTGCTCCGTCACGGCGGGCTTCATGACGACGTGGCGCGACTTCGTGCTGAATGTCTGCCACACCCACACCTGGATGGTCTACGTGCCGCGCCTCACCCGCCTGCTCGACTACCCCGAGCTGCTCAGCCTGCACATGCCCGCGCCCGCCCTGGTGCTGCAGACGACGCAGGACCCGCTGTTCACGCTGGAGGAGGCGCGCCGCGCGCAGGCGATCCTCGAGCGGTGCTACGCAAAGGCCGGCGCGAGGGATGCCTTCAACATGTCCTTCTACGACGGACCGCACAAGTTCGACGTTCCGATGCAGGAGGAAGCGTTCGCGTGGCTCGGCCGGTGGCTCGCCCGCTGAGCGCGAGCCTTGGCGCGGGGCCGCGCCGGGGCGCCCCGCCTCAGATGCCCAGCCGCTTCATGGACGCTTCGTCGTAGCGGGTGCCTTCGACCTCGTCGGGGTCGACCATGCTGCCGATCTCCTCGAGCTCCGCCTTCGAGAACGACAGCCCGGCGGCGGCGATGTTTTCCCTGAGGTACTTCTCCTGCCGGGTCCCGGGGATGGCGATCACGTCGTCGCCGCGCGAGAGGACCCACGCCAGCGCGAGCTGCGCCGGCGTGCACCCCTTGCGCGCGGCCGCGGCTTCGATCCTCTCCACCATGCGCCGGTTCCGCTCGAAGGCGCCCGCCTTCATCCTCGGATTCACGGATCGGAAATCCCCTCGCGCGAACTGGCGCGGGTCTGTAAAGGCGCCCGTGAGGAAGCCCCGGCCGAGGGGGCTGTAGGCGACGAAGCCGATCCCGAGCTCCCGGCAGGTGTCGAGGATCTCGCCCTCTGCGACCCGGGTCCAGAGCGAGTACTCGGTCTGCAGCGCGGCGATCGGGTGCACCGCGTGCGCCCGCCGGATGGTCGCCGGCCCCGGCTTCGGAGAGCCCGAGGAACCTCACCTTGCCCTCTTCGACCAGCTTTGCCATGGCGCCGACCGTCTCCTCGATGGGGACCTCCGGGTCCACGCGGTGCTGGTAGTACAGGTCGATGTGGTCCGTGCCGAGCCGCCGCAGGCTCATCTCGCACGCCGCCTTGACGTATTCGGGCCTGCCGTTGATGCCGAGAAAGGCGCCGTCGATCCGCCTCATGTTGGCGAACTTGGTCGCTATGAGGACCCTGTTTCGCAGCCCGCCGCGAAACGCCTGCGCGAGGAGCATCTCGTTGTGGCCGACGCCGTACATGTCCGCGGTGTCGAAGAGTTCGATCCCGAGGTCCACGGCCGTGCGCAGGAGCGCGATCGACGCCTCGTCGTTCGACGGGCCGTAGAACTCGGACATCCCCATGCATCCCAGCCCGACCGCCGAGACGCGCACGCCGGCCTTTCCGATAGGTCGCTTTGTCATACATTTTACAGTCGCGTCGCGAGGCAGCGGTCGTCAAGAGATCCGATGCCCGCGTGACAGCGAAGAAAGGGAGGTGAGGGCCGGGCGGGCCGCGGCGTCCCGATCGCCGCGGCAGGGAGGTGCCGGATGGACCAAGGCGTCCTGGTCGTTCGTTTCCTGGTGACGGTCCTGCTTGCGGGGCTGGTCGGGACGGGGGCGATGACGCTCCTGATGAGCCTGGCCACCAGGAGCGGGATGGCCAACGCGGACATGGTGAGGGCGATCGGAAGCGTGTTCACCGGCTCGCTCGACAGGGCTCTCCTCGTGGGAGGGACGCTCTACGCCACCGGCGGCGTCGTGTTCGCCGTGCTGTACACGCTCGTTCTCGGCTTCCTCTCCGTGGAGGGCTTCTGGCTCACCGTCGTCGCCGCGACGCTGCTGGGGTTCGTTCACGGCTTCGTGATGAGCTTCATCCTGGTGGTCGCCGTGGCGGAGCGCCACCCCGTGGAACGGTTCCGTGAGGCGGGGTTCGCCGTGGCGGTCGTGCACCTCGCGGGCCACGTGGCGTACGGCCTGGGCGTCGGGCTCGTCCTCGGCATCCGCGGGCTCGTGATCGCGTAGGCTTCGAGAACGTGCCACCCCAAGGCACGGGCCCAAAGCCCGGCCCCGCTCAGTACCCCAGAGGCTCGCCCACCACAATGACGGTGAAATCGGCGAGCGACGGCCGCCGCCGCAGGATCTGGTAGACCCGGCAGATGCGCGTGTCGCCTTCGCAGTCCTCGCACTGGCCGCTCTTGACGCAGGGGTTCGGCTGATTCAGCCGCTTGTTGTTCATCGGCGAGGCGACGGTCTCCAGGCGGGTGAACGCCTCGTCGAGGTCCCGCACGATCTTGTTGGCCCCCACCACGACCACCGTCTTCTTCGGGCCGAACGTCAGCGCGGCAACCCGGTTGCCCGCGCCGTCCACGTTGACGATGTCGCCCTCGAGCGTCACCGCGTTCGAGCTCGCGACGAACAGGTCGCACGTGAGCTGCGCGCGCCTGATCTCGAGCTTGCGCGCCGCGTCGAGGCCCGGTGCGTTGTGATCGAGCACCTCGGCCCCGAGCTCTTTGGCCTTCGCGGGCGCGCCGATCGCCGCGACGGTCATTGACCCGCCGAAGCCCACCTTCATTTTAGGTTTCATGAATCCCGCGACATTCTCGAGCGCTTCGCGTCCCGTCGCGACGTACCGGGCGTCGAAACCGTTCTTCCTGAGCGCCTCGCAGGCGCGCCTGCCCACCGCCTCGTTGTGCCACTGCTCGACCGCCGTCATCGCATCCTCCTTTTCGCCGAAGCGTCGGCGGCATGATACGCGGGTCTGAGCCGGACAATCAAGGAATAGTGGAGAAGAAGGTCCCCGCGGCCCGCCCGGGCTCCGGAGCGGCGAGGCCTCCTTACGCGCGGCAGGCCCTACGCCTCAAGAGCTGACAGGAGGGCCAACCCTCCTATGCGCCGCAGGCCTTACGTTTCAAGAGCAGACAGGAGGGCAAGCCCTCCTATGCGCCGCAGGCCTTACGTTTCCAGAGCAGACAGGAGGGCAAGCAAGAAGTCGCGGTTGTCCGCTGCTACCGGCACCATCCGGCCGCCCATGCGGCTGAAGGTCTTGCAGAACCGCAGGTAGTACGCGGGGTTGTCGGGAGGCGGCTCTCCTTCCGCGCCCCAGTCCCACGTCGACTCCTGCAGGTCGACGACGTACATGCTCTGGCCATCGACCGTCGCCCCGGTCTTCGCGGCCAGGTTGCGCGCCATCGACAGCGACTTCTCGAAGACCATCGGCGACATCACGGCGGAACCGACCGAAAGGTAGACCCCGCCGTTGCCGAGGCCGGCGACGCTCGCGGCGAAGCGCAGGAAGTCGCGCTCCGCGGTGCGGCCGATCGACGCGCCGTGGTTCATCGGGTGCGCGTAGATGATGTCGTGGCCGAACATCGGGTGGCCGGTGAACGGGACTCCGAGCCGGAACGCCGCTGCCGCCACACTCACTTCCGGGTGGCTGTGCGCGACCGTGAGGCGGCCGGCAGCGAGCCCGAAGCGCCTCACGACGCCGAGGAGATCCGCGGCCCGCGCGGCCGCGTCGGGGTCGTCCGCGGCGCGCCGGGCCGCGCGCTCCAGGTCCGCGGCCGCGGGGATCTCGAGGCCGTCGCGGCTGATCAACGCGCCGACGGATTCGCCGTAGCCGAGGCCGGCGTACGCGCCCACGTCGATCGCGAGGTTCAGGAAGCGGCCGGTCTCCTCCCACATGCCGAACTCGCCGCGCGCCACGTTCGCCCGCACGTCCTCGCTGGTCTCGCCCGTGTAGGCGAGCTCCCAGTCGTGGATGATGCCCGCGCCGTTGGTGGCCAGGTGCGTGAGCCAGCCTCTCTCGATGAGCCGGATCAGCACGGGCGCGAGGCCGTTCTTGATCGCGTGCGCGCCGAACGCCATGACGCGGGCGCGGCCCGCCGCCCGCGCCTTCCGCAGGTCGCCGGCTGCCGCGGCCGCCGCTTGGGCCGCGGCGCGCGACAGCGCCCGCGGCGCGTCACCCGGCCGCACGAGGTCGCGCAGCACGCTCACGCGGTTCGCGCGCTCGGCGAGCGGGCGGAAGCGCAGGGCCCCGCGGTCGATCACGCTGCGCCCCCGTCGCCAAAGCCGAGCAGAGCCAGCAGGGCCCGCGTCTGGCAAAAGTCGGGCACGAGCAGAGCCGCGCCCGCCTCGATCAGCCGCTGGCGCTTGCGCATGTTCCAGCCCCAGCGGCGCTGCTCGTCGCTCGCGACGCCCACGGCCAGGCCTCCGCGCTTGACGGTCTCGCGCAGCTCCACCGGACCGTCGCCGAACGTCACGAGCGCGGCCCGCGCCCCGGCGCCGATCTCCTTGAGGATACGGACGAGCACCTCCCGCTTCGGCTCGTGGGAGAGGTCGCCGACGGCGCCGTAGATCCTGCCCTCGAACAGCGCCGCGTAGCCGAGCGCCTCCGCCTCCGCCTCGACGTCGGACTGGTCCGTCCCGCTGGCGAGGTAGAGCTTGACGCCTCTCTCAGCCAGCGCGCGCGCGAAAGCCGGGGCGCCCTTGATCGAGAAGTCCGCGACATCGAGCTCGCCCCTGGCGAGGGTGTCCGTGCGGTGGCGCACCATGTCCAGGAGCTCGCGGTTGTAGAGCGCCTTGTACCCGTGCTCGTCGAGGACGCGCTCCGCCGGCACGAAGCCGAAGTCGCGCACGAGGTCGATCAGTCCCTTCATCTGCGCCAGGGTCTGCACGCCCGTGGTCCGGTCGATGAACCAGCGCACCGCGTCGCGGACAGCGTCGAGACGCGACTGCTCGCACGTGTGGAGGCCGTCGCCGAGCACGGCGCGGATCATCATCGGCTCCATGATCTGCTCCCAGCCCTGCCGGAGCGTCGAGATGGTGCCGTCGTGGTCGAAGATCGCGTGGGTGATGCGCGACGGGGGCCGCTCGAAAGAGACAATCTCGACGTCCGACCCGGGGGCGTAGCGGGCGCGCAGGGGCGAGCGGGCGAGCTCGGGCCGGTAGCGGAAGTCAGGGTCGGAGCCGACCGCGAGGATCTCCTCGGGCGAAGCGGTGCCCGTCACGTTGAGCTTGGTCACCGTGACCGCGGCCATGTAGTTGCCGAGCTGCGCGGCCGCGGCCGGCGGCTCGCCGGCGGCCAGCGCCGCGGCAAAGCCCGCGAGCAGGCTGTCGCCCGCGCCGACGGTGTCGACGCGAGAGAGGATCAGAATCCCCGGCACCTCGTGGACGCCATGTTCGTCCACGACCAGGCAGCCGTGCTCGCCCCGCGTGAGCACCACGGGCTTCGCCCACCGCCGGTAAAGCTCCGTCGCGGCCTCGCGCGCCGCTGAGCCGGAAACGGCGCCGTCGGCCGCCACCTGCCCTCCGCAGATCGAGACCGCCTCCCGGTCGTTGAGCTTGCGGATCGTCCCCGCGAACTCCTCGTCGTAGGAGCGGGAATCGGTGACAAAGACGCGGGCGGGGTGGCGCGCGACCAGTTCCACGAGGCCGCGGCGGAACTCGTCGGTCTGGATGCCCCAGCGCACCTGCTGGTTGATGATGACGCAGTCCAGCTCGGTCAGCATCGCTTCGAGGCGGCCGAGCAGGGCAGTCCCCGTTTCGGGGGCAAGGCCGTTGAAGTTCCCGAAGTCGACCCGGTTGAGCTCGGCGTCGCCCTGGATCGCCTTGGTGTAGACGTGGGTGCTCCAGCCTTCCCGCTGCACCAGCAGCGCTCCGGTCCGGACGCCCATCGCTTCGAGCTGCCTGCGAATCTCGACGCCGTAGAGATCGGGCCCGACGACCCCAAAGGCGTGGACCGTGGCGACTCCCAGCGCCGCGCAGTTGGCCGCGACGTTGCCCGCGCCGCCCGGGGAATAGCGATGCTCACGGACGGCCCGCGTCTCCAGGCCGGTCTCGATCGAGACCTCCGCGCGCGACTGGTCGAGGATGAGATACGCGTCCAGGCAGAAATCTCCGACGATCGCCAGGCGCGCTCCGCGCACGCGCTCGAGCAGCTCCGCGAGCCCGCGGCCCTTGAGAATCTCCATACCAGACGGTCAGTCTAGGAAAGGGGTGGGAGCTGTCAAGCTCTCGCGCGACGCGCTGCGGCGGGCTGCGTCGGGGGGCGCGCGGGCGGTCTGCGGCGGGCTGCGGCAAGCGCACCGCAAGCGCCGGCAGGCGCGAGCTCGGAGGGGCCGGGAGGCGCGGCCGGGATCGGCCTGGATCGGCCGGGAGGCGCGGGTTGACAACGGGTTTCCCGTGCGCGATCCTGTCAGTGGGGGCCAAAACGTTTTGGCTGCAAACAAGAAGCGCCGGGGGCGGACGTCCCACAGCGTCAAAGGGACGGCGATGGGCGGCAAACGGGCGCGGGTCCCCGGACCGCGGCCGTCGGTCACGATCCGCGACGTCGCGGCGCGGCTCGAGCTCTCCATCACCACGGTCTCACGCGCGCTCGACGGCTACGACGACGTCGCAGAGGCGACGCGCGAGCGCGTGGTGCAGGCCGCGGCCGAAATGGGCTACGCGCCGAGCAGCGCCGCTCGCGGTCTGCGCCGCAGGCGCGCCGACGTCATCGGCTACATCCTGCCCGCGAGCGGCGGCCGCTTCTCCGACCCCTTCTTCTCGGAGTTCATCGCGGGGCTCGGCGACGAGGTCACGGCGCAGGGCTTCGACCTGCTGGTCTCCAAGGCGCAGCCGGATACGCCGGCCGAGCAGAAGCTCTACGCCCGCTGGATCTGCAGCCGCCTGGTCGACGGCATGATCCTGAACCGCATGAGGCTGCGCGACTGGCGGGTGAGCTATCTGCTCAAGAGCGGCCTCCCATTCGTCGCGAACGGGCGCACGGCGCACCGCGGCCAGTTCCCTTTTATCGACATGGATTCCCGCGGCGCGTTCGCGCGGCTGGTGGCGCACCTCGCAGCCCGGGGCCACCGCCGCATCGCCTACATCGGAGCGCCGAAAGGGATCACGCTGGAGGCCGAGCGCCACGCCGGCTACCGCGACGGCCTGACCGCGGCCGGGCTGGAGCCCAACGAGTCGTGGGTCGCGTCCGGCGACCTGACCCGCGACGGCGGCTACGAGGCGGCGCGGCGCCTCCTCGCCCTCCCGGAGCCTCCGACGGCGATCCTCGGCGTCAACGATCTCACCGCGATCGGCGCGATGCGGGCCGTTCACGAGAAGGGCCTGAGGACCGGCGTGGACGTCGCCGTGGCGGGCTACGACGGCACGGAGGACTCGGCGCATACCCAGCCTCCGCTCACGACGCTCAGGCAGCCGACCTACGACACGGCGCGCCGGGTGGTGCGGATGCTCGCGGCGATCATCAGGGACGAGCCGCTGGAGGAGCGCGAGATCATCATCATGCCGGAGCTCGTCGTGCGGGCCTCGACCGGGGGGTAGGCCGGGACAAAGCGCGAGCGCGCATCCGGCGGTCCGCCGCAAGGCGCGCGAAGGGAGGTGGACGCAAACGAGAGGACTCACGCATCGCAAGGTCGATGGATCGACCGGGCCCGGGGCGCGCCACGGATGGCGTTGCGCCCGGGCAGCCACACACAAGGAGAGAGGAACATGTCCCGCAAACACTTCCCCTGGATCGGAGCGCTCGCGATCGCGGCCCTGCTGGCGGCGGCGCCGTCGGTCCCGCTCCGGGCCTCGCCGGTCTCCGAGACCGCGGCCGCGAAGAAGACCGTGGTCGAGCTCTGGAGCACGGACAACGAAGAGTACCGCATCGTCGCCTACGAAAAAGTGGCGGACCACTTTATGGCGCAGAACCCCGATGTCGACGTCCGCATCGTCCCGATAGACGAGGCGACCACGAGCCAGCGCATAGCCACGGCCCGCGGCGCCAACCGGCTCCCCGACATCGCGCGCGTGGGGATCGAGCGCGTCGCGCCGTTCCTCGCCGACGGCATCCTCGACGTGGACGCGGCCACCCGCGTGGTCAAGGAGCTGGGCGAGAACACCTTCCACAAGGGCGTCCTCAACCTGGTCAGCACCGGCGCCGGCAAGTACGCTGCCGTCCCGTTCGACGGCTGGATCCAGGCCCTGTGGTACCGCACGGACGCGTTCCAGAAGGCGGGCCTGGCCGCGCCCATCAGCTGGGACGACATCCAGAAGGCCGCCGAGGCGCTCAAGGGCAGGGACGGCTTCCTCTATGCCCTCACCCTCGGGACGGACCCCGGCCAGAACTACGGGCACCAGATCTTCGAGCAGGTGGCGATGTCGAACGGCGCCTTCCCCTTCGACAAGGACCGCAGGGTGGCCATGAGCTCGCCCGAGATGGTGGAGGCGCTGGCCTTCTACACGGGCCTGCAGAAGTACGCGGCGCCCGGGCCCAACTACTGGATGCAGGCGCGGCAGTTCTACATCACCGGCCAGGCCGCCATGCTCTGGTACTCGACCTACGTCATGGACGACCTCGTCGGGCTGCAGAAGGGGGTCGAGCCCACGGTCCGGAACCTCGGCGAGCTCACCGGCTTCGCGCCCAGCATGAAAGGCAGGCGCGGCGGCAGCGCCACCTTCGGGCAGCTCGTGCCCATGGCGATCTTCAAGGGGACCGACACCGACGCTTCCGTGCGGCTGCTCAAGTTCATGCTCACGGGCCAGGACTACATCGACATCCTGTTCCTCGCGCCCAACGGCAAGATCCCCGTGCGCACCACCGCGGTCGACGCCTGGTCGCAGCACGACATCTTCAAGCGCTACCCGAAGTCGGTCATCGACACGGTCGTGAACGGCTACAACAGCATGCAGCGCTGGGCCTACGCCCCGCAGATGGGCCCGGTGGAGCGCGCGGTCGTCGGCGACATCGAAGGCCGCCTGCTGGTGCCGCAGGCCGTCAGCAGCGTCGTCGAAGGCAAGATGACCCCGCAGCAGGCAGCCGATTGGCTGCAGCAGCGCGTCGAGGAGCTGTACAAGACCCGGATGGCGGATAAGAAGTAAAGGTGAAGGCGGCCGCCGCCCCCGCCCGCGAGGACCGCGGCGGGGGCGCGCGCATGCCTCGAGGGATCGCCATGCGCTACAGACGCACGCTGCTGGAACGGCGCGAGGCGCGCCTCGCCTACGCGATGATCGTGCCCACGTTCGCCATCGTCGTGGGCCTGGTCATCTTTCCCGTCGTCTTCAACGTGTGGATCAGCCTCCACAGGGTCGGGCTCGACAACCTCAACGACGTGTTCCGTGCCCGTTTCGTCGGCATCGACAACTACCTGCGGGCCGCACGGGACTTCGCGTTCCCCGACGCCCTGCGGACCTCGATCGTGTACGCGGTCTCGGGCACGATCGTGACGGTGATGGCCGGACTGGGCGCGAGCCTGCTTCTGAACCGCAGTTTCCGCGGACGCGGCCTCACGCGCGCCGTGTTCCTCGTCCCTTACATCGCGCCGCTGATCTCGGTCGCCTACGTCTGGAGGTGGCTCCTCGACCCGACGGTGCGCGGCGTGGTCAACTGGGCGCTCCTCTCCCTCGGGCTCATCGAAGAGCCGGTCCCCTGGCTCGGGAGGCAGGGGCTCGCTCTTCCCATCGTCGTGCTCATCGAAGGCTGGCGCTACTTCCCCTTCGCGATGCTCATGATCCTCGCGCGCCTCCAGGCCATCGACGCGACGCTCTACGAGGCCGCCGGTGTGGACGGAGCGGGGCGGTGGACCTGCTTCTGGCACATCACGCTGCCCGAGGTGCGGACCGTGCTCGGGACTGTCTTTCTCATCCGCCTGATGTGGACATTCAACAAGTTCGACGACGTCTTCCTGCTCACCGGCGGAGGCTTCGGCACGCGCGTGCTGCCCATCCTCACCTACGAGTTCAGCTTCAAGCTCTTCGACTTCGGCGAGGGCGCGGCCACCGCGATGTTCCTCGTGCTGATCCTCGCGGGCTTCATGCCCGTGTACATCCGGAAGGTGCTGCAATGGTGACCGCGGCGAGGGCGCGCCGGAACCGTGCTCTGTTCTGGGCGGCGCTCGCCGCGGCGCTCGCCGTGATCGTGTTCCCCTTCTACTGGATGGTCACCTCGTCGACCAAGAACCTGATGGAGCTCTTTGGCCGCACGCCGGTCTTCTTCCCGAGCCGCATCCACCTCGACGCGTACCGGATCCTGTTCAGGGAGATGGGCTTCGCGAGGAACCTGGCGAACACCGCGGTCGTCGCCCCGACCACCGCTTTGATCGCGATCGTCGTCGCGACGATGGGCTCCTACGCCGTGGCCCGCCTGCGCTTTCCCGGCAAGCGCCTCTTTATGAACCTGGTGCTGGTCGTGTACCTGTTCCCCGGGGTGCTGCTGATCATCCCGCTGTTCGCGATGATGGTAAAGCTCGGGGGTCTGTTCTCCGTCGAGGTGCAGGACAACCTCGCCGTCCTGGTGCTCACCTACATGGCGCAGACGCTGCCGGTCGCCCTCTACATGCTGTCAGGATACTTCAAGACCATTCCGGACGAGATCGAGCAGGCCGGGCTCATCGACGGCTGCAGCCGGCCGCAGGTGATCGTGCGCATCACGATCCCGCTCTCGGTCCCGGCCATGGTGTCGGTGACGATCTACACCTTCATGATCGCGTGGAACGAGTTCCTCTACGCGTTCGTGTTCCTGAACCGGCGCGAGAACTTCACGCTGCCCATCAAGCTGCTGTCGATCTCCGAGCAGCTGAACACGCGCTGGGACGTGGTGATGGCCGCGAGCACGATCATGACGATCCCGATCGTCGCGTTGTTCCTGAGCTTCGAGAAGTACCTGGAGAAGGGCCTCGTCGCCGGAGGGGTCAAGGGATGACCGAGCTTCTCTACGGCGAGCAGTCGGGCCGCGAGACCGACGCGCGCATCGAGCGGCTGATCGAGGCGTGGCGCGGCCGGATGCCTGAGCAGCCCGCGGGCGGCTTTACCGAACGCGACGCCGTGCTCATCACGTACGCGGACATGGTGCGCGAGGCGGGCTCACCGCCGCTGGCCGCTCTCGGCCGCTTCTGCGAGCGCCGCCTGGCGGGGACCTTCACCTTTGTCCATATCCTCCCCTTCTACCCCTCGTCGTCGGACGACGGCTTCTCGGTGATCGACTACCGCGCGGTCGACCCGGCGCTCGGGAGCTGGGACGACGTGGCGCGCCTCGGACGGACATTCCGCCTCATGCTCGACGCGGTGTTCAACCACGTGTCGGTACGCAGCGCCTGGTTCAGGGGTTTCCTCGACGACGACCCGAGGTACCGCGACTGGTTCATCACCGTTGCGGAAGGGACCGACCTGTCGATGGTGACGCGGCCGCGCACGCTGCCGCTGCTCACGAGGTTCGCGACGCCCGCCGGCGAGAGGCTCGTGTGGACCACGTTCTCCGACGACCAGGTCGACCTGAACTTCGCCCGCCCCGAGGTGCTGCTGGAGACGATCGATACGCTGCTCTCCTACGCTTCGCGCGGCGCCGGGATCATCCGGCTCGATGCGATCGCCTACCTCTGGAAGCGGATGGGCACCTCGTGCGTGCACCTGCCGGAGACGCACCGCGTCATCCAGCTCTACCGCTCGGTGCTCGACCGCGCCGCGCCCCACGTCGCTCTGGTGACCGAGACCAACGTGGCGCACGAGGAAAACGTCTCCTACTTCGGCGACGGCGCGAACGAGGCGCAGATGGTCTACAACTTCGCGCTGCCGCCGCTGGTGCTGCACTCGTTTCATGCCGGAAGCGCTGCGGCCCTTTCGCGGTGGGCCGCGGCGCTCGCCTCCCCGTCGCCGCGGACGACGTTTTTCAACTTCCTCGCGTCGCACGACGGGATCGGGTTGAACGCCGCGCGCGGCCTCCTCACCGACGCCGAGGCGGCTGCTCTCGTGGACCGCGCCCTGGCGCACGGAGGCCTGGTCTCCTACCGGACCGGCAGCGACGGCAGCGCGAGCCCCTATGAGCTGAACATCAACTACGGCGACGCGCTGACCGATCCGCGCGAGCCCGTCGAAGCCTGGGTCGACCGGCTGGTCGGCGCGCACGCGATCGCGCTGGCGCTTCCCGGCGTGCCGGGCATCTGGTTCCACAGCATGTTCGGCTCGACGGGCTGGCGCGAGGGCGCCGAGCGCAGCGGCAGCAACCGCGCGATCAACAGGCAGCGGCTCGAGCTCGCGGCGCTCGAAGCGGAGCTCGCCGATCCGCGCTCGCGGCGCGCGCGGGTGTTCGCGCGGGTGAAACGGCTGCTGGAAGTGCGAGCCGCGCACCCGGCGTTCGCCCCCGGCACGGCCCACCGCGTGCTCGACGCGGGCGACGCCTTGTTCGCAGTGGAGCGCACGGCGCCGGACGGCCGGCAGGTGCTCTGCCTGCAGAACGTTTCGGACCGCGGCGTTTCGGTCGACCTGAAGCGCCTGCCGGGTGCGCGCGGCGCGATCGAGCTGATCCGCGGCGGGTCCGCGCCGCGCCGCCTGGCCCCGCGCCAGACGGCGTGGCTGGGGGACGCTCCGTGAAGCCGGGCGCTTCGGGCGGCCGCCGCGACGCGTCGCTCCGTGTCGGCTTCGTCTCGACCCGCTTCCGCGGCCTCGACGGGGTCTCGCTCGAGGCGTCCAAGTGGGCCTCGGTCTTCAGGGAGCTCGGCCACAAGTGCTTCTGGTTCGCCGGGGAGCTGGACCGCGACCCCGCGGCGAGCCTCCTCGTGCCCGAGGCCTTTTTCGGCCATCCCGCCGTGCTCGAGCTCACGAAGACGCTGTTCTCGGGCCAGCGGAGGACGCGCAAGACCACCGACGCCTTGCACGGGCTCAAGGAGCAGCTCAAGGACCGGCTGTACGAGTTCGTCGAGAAGTTCGGCATCGACCTGCTCGTCGTGGAGAACGCCCTCGCGATCCCCATGCACGTCCCCCTGGGCGTCGCGCTCACGGAGCTCATCGCCGAGACCGGAATCCCGACCATCGCCCACCACCACGACTTCTTCTGGGAGCGGACTCGCTTCCTGAGCAGCGCCTGCCAGGACATCCTCGCCGCCGCGTTTCCTCCCGACCTCCCCACGATCAGCCACGTCGTGATCAACTCCGTGGCGCAGACGGAGCTTGCGGCCCGCAGGAATATCGCCGCGCGCCTCATCTACAACGTCATGGACTTCGAGAAGAAGGCCCCCCGCCCGCGCGACGGCCGTCGTTTCCGCTCGGACATGGGTTTCAAGGAGGACGACGTCATCATCCTCCAGCCGACGAGGGTCGTGTTCCGCAAGGGCATCGAGCAGGCCATCTACCTGGTGGAGCTGCTCAACATGCCCAACGCGAAGCTCGTCGTCTCGCACACCATGGACGACGAAGGCCCGGAGTACGCCGACTGGGTGAGGAACTGGGGCCTGCGTCAGGGAGTGCCGCTGCACTTTATCCACAACAGGCTCAACGAGGAGGCGCGGGGAGAAGCAGGCGGGTACTCGCTGTGGGACGTCTACCCGCACGCGGACCTGATCACCTACCCGAGCATTTACGAAGGGTTCGGCAACGCGTTTCTCGAAGCAGTGTATTTCCGCAAACCGATCCTGGTCAACCGCTACTCTGTCTTCATCGTGGACATCGAGCCCAAGGGCTTCGACGTGATCGCGATCGACGGCTACGTCACGGACGCCGCGGTCAAGGAGGTCAGTAGGGTCCTCACCGATCCCCGGCGCAGGAAGGAGATGACGGACAAGAACTTCGAGCTCGCGCGCAAGCACTTCTCCTTCCAGATCCTGCGCCGGGAGCTCGCCAACCAGATCTCCGGATTCTTCGGCATCGCGCCGCCCCGCGGCCTGCTCGCCAGGATCTTCCGCCGCTCGTGACGCCCGCCTCGGCGCAGGGGCCTACAGCGCCTGGCCGAGGAAATCAAAGGCCATCTTCTTCTGGAGCACCGGCAGTTCCGCCACGGCGTCCCGTAGCAGCGCCTGCTGATCGCGCGGCAGCGAAGCCGGGTCGACGGCAGCCCTGTGCGTCAACGAATCGAGCCCGAGCCGCAGACGCATCAGGAGCTCGTAGGCCTGAGTGATGTTCGCGTGCGAAGAGCGGCTGAGAACCCGGGCGTCGCGCAGATCGTCCAGTCGTTCGAGCGTGTTGGTGGCGTCGACGCCGTGACGCAGACTGTAGACCCGCGCAAAATTGACAACGAGCGACATTGCCTCTTTGAGATCGATGTCGCCCGCCTTACGGTTGGCGGGCACCCGCTTCCCGAGTGAGTCCTGCGCCAGATGGAGAAGAAACGAAGGCGTCGCCGCGACGAGGTCCCGCGCGGTTCGGAGCAGCGCCTCGACGAGCTCGCCGTTCCCCGTCGTGCACCGGAGGTCGAAGAAGATGTTGAAGCGCAAGACCTGCTCGGGCTCCGGCTCCCGGATCCAGCGGGCAAAATAGCCTCGCCACTTCTCAAGGGGAACGCACCATTCGGGATTCATGGCCATGATACCGCCCTGGCAGTAAGGGACCCCTACCTCATTCAGCCGCCGGCAGACGCTTTCGCCAAGGGACACGAAGTAGCGGCGGGCCTTCTCCGCGTCGGCCGCGTCCGCGTAGACGATCGCGTTGTCCTGGTCCGAGGCTGGAGTCTGCTCCCGGCGTCCCTCGCTGCCTATGGCCACAAAGGCGAAAGCGGCGGGAGGGTCGCCGAGCTCGCGAACGGCAAAGTCGACGAGGCGCTCGACGATCAGGTCGGAGGCCATGGAGAAGACCCGAACGGCGGATCGCGGTCGCGCGCCGCCCGCAACCAGACCCCGCACCAGGTCCGCCACTCTGGACCGGCACTCCGTGAGATCCTCGACGGAGCCGGCAGCCCGGATCTCCTGACGAATCATGGCCGGGGATTGACGCTGCATCCGCAACAGGTCCATCCCCCGCGTCACGGCGACCACCCGGCCCTCCGGGTCCTTGACCGCCAGATGCGCGATGCCCCGCTCGCGCATCAGGAGAATCGCCTCGTAGACCGGCGAGCTCTGGCGCGTCGTGACCAGGGGCGAGCTCATGATCTCGCGCACCGGTCGCTGCGGATCCAGTTGGGCGGCCACGACGCGCTCTCGCATGTCGCGATCCGTCACGATCCCGACAGGATCCCCGGCCGGGGTCAGCACCACCAGGGCGTCCTGGCGGGTCCGGCTCATGCGCCCCGCTGCCGTCCGGATCGGGGTGTTCATATCGCAGGTCGCGGCGGGCGTTGAATATCTCTCCACTGAGTCCAGCAGGAGCAGCGATGAAGTCTCAAGCTCCGCCATGAGCTCCTCGCTTCTCTGGCGGCGTCGCGTGAGCTCGGTCACGTCCTGCAGGACGCCGTCGAGGCAGCGCGTTTCGCCGCTGTCGGCGTCCGACTCCACCGCCGCGGAAAGGAGGACGACACGCTCGCGGCGGTCGAGCCCCTGCAGGCGAACCTCGCGCTCGCGCAAGGCGATGCCCTCGGAGAGGTCGCTGTAGAGCTTTTCCCCCTCGCGTTGATCGGCCAGCAGGCTGAAGAGGTTGACCTGCGTGATGTCGGTGTCTCCGGAAAGGCCGAGGATCTCGCGCGCCGCGGGGTTGCAGGCCAGCAGGAACGCTCTGCGGCCCCAGGTTGCCCTGAAGATCCCGATCGCGACGCCCTTCCACAGGGCGTCGGACAGGCCGACGGAGTCGGCGGCCGCCTCGGCCCTCCGCCGTGCCGCCAGATCCTTTACTGTGATAATCGCGCTGTCCCGGCCGGCCACGTCGAATCGGGAGGCCGTGAGCAGCGCATCCACCGTCCGCCCGTCGCGGCCCGCCAGCGGGAACTCGCCGGCAGGCGCCGCTGATCGCGCGGGATCGCCGGAGAGCGAGTCGAGAAACGCGCGCCGGGCCGCGTCGTCTCCCTCGCGGGCCCGGATCAGGTCGGCGACCCCGAGGAGCGAGATCTCCGCCTCGGTAAAACCAAGCATGTCCTGCAGCGTCCTGTTGGCGTAAGTGCAGGCGCCGCCGACCACGATGAGCATCCCCTCGGTCGACGCCTCCACCAGCGCCCGGTACTTCTCGTGAGATTCCCGCAGGCTGGACTCTGCGACCCGGCGACGCCGCTCGGCGGCCAGGCTCTGGTGCGCGATGAAGACCAGAAGAAGGGACAGCACGACGGAAACCGCCGCCTCCAGCCCGATAAAGCGGCCCGCGATCCCCGTGATCTCGGAGTTCACGTCGTCGAGATAGACGCCGGTGCCCACCACCCAGTCCCAGGGGGCGAAGCGTTTGACGAATGACAGCTTGGGCACGATGCGGTGCGCGTCGTCCTTCCACTGCCACAGATACTCGACGTAGCCCTCGTCCTTTTCCCGGACCGCCTTGATGAATTCCACGAAGACCCGCACGCCGTTGGCGTCCATGTACCCCGAGACGTCCGTGCCTTCCAGCTCCCGGCGGTAGGGGTGAACGATCATCGTGGGATGCGTGTCGGTGATCCAGAAGTAGTCCTTGCCCTCCTTGCCGTAGCGGAGATCCCGAATGCGGGCAGCCGCGGCGCTCTGTGCCTGCTCGCGCGTCAGGGAGCCGGCCCGCTCGTCGGCGGCAAACTCCGCGAGGACGCTCACAGCGGAATTGGTCAGCTCGTGGATCAGGTCCTTCTTCTTCTCCATGAGAACGCGCTCAAAGCTCGGGATGAGCACCGCAAAGATCGTCACGAGAAAGAGGACGATCGCGAGGACGGCGGGGAAGATGACACGGGCTGCAGATCCGCCCAGGCGCACTCGACTGGCAACCGGCAGCGGAATCGGCGCGCCGTCGCCCCCGCCCCGGCCCTGAGGAGCCACGCGCAGGATATGATCCCGCAACGCCTCCCAACGCTGCCTGTCCATGGTAACGCAGGGCGAGACCGGACCGGCCATGCCCGGGCCGTGGTAGTCGCTTCCCGCGCTGATCGCGAGGGCGTACTTCCGGCCGAGGTCCAGCAGCCTCTCTACATTCTGCGGGGCATACCCCGGGTAGATCGCCTCCAGTCCGTCCAGCCCGGCAGCCGCGAGCTCGGCGATGATCGGCTCGAGGGAACCCGCGTCAAAGGCGTAGGAGAGCGGGTGAGCGAGAAAGGCCGCGCCGCCGGCCGCGTGGATCGCGGCAATCACCTCGGCGGGGCCGGCCGTTTGCGGATGCGGAGGATCCGCCCGGGAGCCGAAGCGCCGGAGGGAATCGACCAGGCCCTGCACGCCGGGATCTGTGCGCCGGCGAGTCGCCTCGAGCAGGGCCAGAAGATTCTCGTCGTCGACGCGCACGCCGTAGGCCAGCAGATGGATCTCACCCCAGGGCGAGGCGGTCGTGATTTCGGCCGCGTCGACGCAGCCGACGCCCAGGCGCGAAAGAGCCTGTCGGAAACGACGGGATCCCGCGACGGTGTCATGATCCGTGAGGGCCGCGTACCGGGCGCCGTGCGACGCGACAAGCTCGGCAAGCTGTTCGGGCGTGAGGCTTCCGTCGCTGAGGTTGGAATGGCAGTGAAGGCCCACGCAGATTTCTTCGCTCATCGGCCTGGTCCATCGTATCCCGTTCGCCCGCCTTCTCCAAGCCGCGCCGGCCGGCGGGGGCGGGCGGGGAGTTGCTTGCTTTCTGAGTGCAGGAATGAGATAAACAGCCACAACGACAGAGAAAAGGAAGGTCGTCGCATGTTGCACCAGCCAGCCGCATCCGCCGGCAGGGACCCCGCGTTCGCATTCAAGAGGCGTCTGGGCGTGATCATGTTCGTGATCTACTGCACCGTGTACGCGGGATTCGTCGCCATCAATCTGATCGATCCTTCGCTCATGGGCGTGACGGTCGTCGCAGGGCTGAACCTGGCCGTCGTGTACGGGATGGGGCTCATCGTCCTCGCCTTGGTCCTGGCCCTACTTCTACAACCGCGCGTGCAGCCGCAAAGAGGCGGAGCTTGCCGACAACAAGGAGGGCCGATAGATGGGCATCCTTCCCGTTGCTCTCTTTGTGCTCTTTGTCGCCCTGGTGCTGGCCATCTCCTTCTACTTCGCGGGGCGTGCGAGGTCAGCGAGCGGCTACTATGCGGCCGGAAGCCGGATCCACTGGTCGGTAAACGGCGTGGCCTTCGCGGGGGACTACCTCTCAGCGGCCTCCTTTCTGGGGATCTGCGGCATGATCGCCACAGCGGGGTACGACGGCTTCCTCTATTCCATCGGCTACCTCGCCGGCTGGATCGTGGCGCTCTTCGTCGTGGCTGAGCCGCTCAAGCGGCTCGGCAAGTACACGTTCACCGATGCGCTGGACGCCAAGTTCGACAACAAGGGCATCAAGCTCGCGGCCGCCATCAGCACGCTGCTCGTCTCGCTGTGCTACCTCATTCCCCAGATGGTGGGCGCCGGCGTTCTTGTGACCCCGCTGCTCGGCCTGCCGCATTACGCAGGGGTCATCATGGTCGGTTTCATCGTCGTCACCATCGTGGCTACGGCCGGCATGACCTCCACGACCTACGTGCAGTTCATCAAGGGGACCCTCCTGATCGTGTTCTCCCTGGTCCTGGTGGCGGCGGTGAGCCTGCGCGGGCTCTCGACGACGCCCGACCAGGGGGGCCGCGTGCCGTTCAAGCAGTACGCAACCCTGAACGCCGCGGAGACCGGCGGGACGCTTGCCGCGGAGGACCCCCGTTACAGCGTGGCCGCCGTCGTCGATGCCGGAGGCCTGCGGTTCGCCAGGCTCCTGCGCGACGGCACGTCGACCTGGTGGAAGGTCGAAAAGGCGGAAGGCACCGTCCGCCTGCAGGAGACTCAGTCGGTGGTAACGCGGCCCGGGCAGCCGGACGTCATCAACGGGGCTCCGGCCTCTCGCGACAATCAGCTTGCCCTGGTCGGGAACATGGAAGCGATCGCGGGAAAGACCGGACCCGAGGTGAGGACCGGCCCGATAGGACCCTTCAAGTTCCTCAGCCTCATCGGCGATCGCCAGAGCAAGGTGAGACTGTGGAAGTCGACACGGTTCGCGGACGGCCAGGACAAGGTGACTGTCTACTATCCGGTTCTCACCGAAGGGAGCCGGATCCTCCGCCCCGGGCTCCGTTTCCGCGTCGACGGCACGCCGTTGCAGCGGATCGACTTCGCCTCGCTCATGATCGCTCTCTTCCTGGGCACGGCCGCTCTGCCGCACATCCTGATCCGCTACTACACGGTGCCCAGCGCCGCGGCGGCGCGCAAGTCGACCATCGTGGCGATCGCCGCCATCGGCCTGTTCTACGTGCTCACGCTCTTCATGGGACTCGGCGCGATGACAGGGGGCGTGGTCAACCTGCTGGACGACAACATGTCGGCACCGCTGCTGGCCCGCACGTTTGGAACCTTTCTCTTTTCCATGATCTCGGCGATCGCCTTCGCGACCGTTCTGGGCACGGTGAGCGGGCTCATCATTGCGGCCTCGGGCGCGGTGGCCCACGACCTTCTGGACCGGTTCGGAGGGCTGATCTCCAGTGACAAGCAGAAGGTATTCGTCGGCAAGGTCGTTGCCTTCGCCGTCGGGTTCGTCGCCATCGTCCTCGGGATCATCTTCAAGGGCGTGAACGTCTCGTTCCTGGTGGGGCTCGCCTTTGCCGTGGCCGCTTCGGCAAACCTGCCGGCGATCATCATGATGCTGTTCTGGAAGAAAGCGACGGCCGCCGGCATCACGGCCTCCA
Organism: uncultured Spirochaetota bacterium; assembly: GCA_963734495.1. Taxonomy (GTDB): domain Bacteria; phylum Spirochaetota; class Spirochaetia; order SZUA-6; family CAVTHK01; genus CAVTHK01. Next base: position 84,488 of record CAVTHK010000011.1, on the reverse strand, counting down.
TCATCGCCGGAATCGCCTCCTCGATCGGGCTCATTCTCTTTTCGCCGACGATGTACAGCCTCTACGGCCTGGACCCGCTCAAGGCGCCGATACCACTGGCGAACCCTGGGATCATCTCGATCCCGTTCAGCTTCGTGGTGCTCGTGCTGGTCTCCCTGGCGACCCAGCGGACGGCGACACGCACCGCGGTGCACGAGGGATAGGGGCGTCGCCGGACTGCAGAACGGGGCGCCTCCGGGTTATCATCGCCGCAGACGGAGGTTTTCGTGAACGGAAGGCTGCGGGGCAAGGTCGCCCTCGTCACCGGCGGCGCATCGGGAATCGGCGGGGCGGCCTGCCGGCTCTTCGCCGCCCACGGCGCAGCGGGCGTCGTGATCGCCGACATCAACGACGAGGCGGGCCAGACGCTTGCCGCGGAGCTCGGCAAGGGCGGCGTCAAGGTCGTCTTCGAGCACCTCGACGTGAGCGACGAGCCGGGGTGGGCCCGCGTCATGGACGGCGTCAGGAGCCTCTTCGGCAGGCTGGACGTGCTCGTCAACAACGCCGGGCGCGGAGGGCCGCTTTCGCGGCCGACGGTGGAGCACACGACCGTGGAAGGGTGGGAGGTCACCTTCGCCACCAACGCGAGGGGCGTGTTCCTCGGGATCAAGCACGCGGTCCCTCTGATGCGCGCCGCGGGCGGCGGCTCGATCATCAACACCGCTTCGGTCTACGCGATCGTGGGGGACGACTTCGGCACGGCCTACGCCGCATCCAAGGGGGCGGTCCGGGCGCTCTCCAAGACAGCGGCGATTCAATACGCATCCGAGGGCATCCGGGTGAACGCGGTCTTCCCGGGGTTCGTCGAAACGCCGATGACGCGCAACTTCCATTCGCAGCCGGGAGTGCGGGAGAAACGAACGGCGATGACCCCGCTCGGCCGCCTCGCCCAGCCGGACGACATCGCCTGGGGGATCCTGTTCCTCGCCACCGACGAGTCGCGCTACATGACCGGGAGCGAGCTGGTCATCGACGGGGGCGTCTCGGCGCGGTGAGGCCTCAAGCGGAACGACCTCGTGTCGGCCGTGCCTGCGCGACCGCCGCGGCAGGCGCCGTCTGCGGAAACCACCGCGTGGTCTTCAGGCAGATGCGCACCAGCATCAGCATCACCGGGACCTCGATCAGCACGCCGACCACCGTGGCGAGGGACGCGCCGGAGGACAGGCCGAACAGCATGGTCGCGGTGGCGATGGCGACCTCGAAGTGGTTCGACGCCCCGATCATCGCGGTGGGGGCGGCGTCGGCGTAGGTCAGCCTCAGAACGCGGGCCAGCCAGTAACCGAGCCAGAAGATGAGCATGGTCTGGATAAAGAGCGGCACGGCGATCCAGAGAATCGTCAGCGGGTTTGCGACGATCACGTCGCCCTTGAACGAGAACAGAAGCACCAGCGTCAGCGAGGAGCGCGACGGTCGTGATCGGCGAGAGCACGTGCAGGAACTTCTCCCGGAACCACGCTTCGCCTCTGGCGCCGATGATCCATCGACGGACGAAGTAGCCGGCCACCAGCGGCAAGGCGACGTAGATCGCGATCGAGAGCACCAGCGCCTGCCAGGGCACGGGAAGCCGGCCGACTCCGAGCAGCAAGCCGCCGAGCGGTCCGTACAGCAGCAGCATGGTCAGCGAGTTGATGGCCACCATCACGAGGGTGTGACCGTCGTTGCCCCGGGCAAGCTAGCCCCACACCAGCACCATCGCGGTGCAGGGCGCGACCCCGAGCAGGATGCAGCCGGCCAGGTAGCTGCGCCACAGCGGCACCTGCAGCATCCTGGCGCCCTCCGACAGCACGACCGTTCCTGAGCCGTACGTCGCGCCCACCGGCAGGTCCAGGCCGAAGGGCATCTTGACCAGATCGACGGCATCGGCGCCGATGAAGCCGCGAAAGACCGCCCCGAGGAAGAACACGGCGATGGCGTACATCGTGAAGGGCTTGATCGCCCAGTTGACGAACAGCGTCAGCGCGACGGGCTTCGCGCTGCGGCCGGCCTGGACCACCTCGCGGAAATCGATCTTGACCATGATCGGGAACATCATGAAGAAGAGGCAGACCGCGATCGGGATGGAAACGACCGGCGCGCCGCCAGAATAGATCGACAGGCCGTCGAGAAATTTCGCCGTTTCCGGAGCGAGGCGTCCCAGAATAATGCCCGCGACAATGCAGAGGAATACCCAGAGAGTGAGATAGCGGTCGAAGAGCCCGAGCCCTCTCACCTGCCTGCCTGCCGCCGCTTCGTTGTTATCGGCCATGAGGCTCCTCCATGGAGTCCGGAAGTCTCTCGATAAAGGCCTTGATCTCGTCGCGCACGCGACGGTAGTGGCCGAGGGCCTCGCTCTCGCTCCGCGCCGACCTTGCCAGCAGGGGAGGATCGGCGAATCCGACGTGCACGCGACGCACCGGCCGCGGAAAGACGGGGCAACGCTCCCTGGCGCCGTCGCAGACCGTCACGACGAAATCGAAAGCCACATCGAGCAGCTCGCGCACGTGCCTGGGACGCTGAGCCGAGATGTCGACGCCCGCTTCCGCCATGACGGTCACCGCGCGGGGGTCCAGCGCCCGGATTTCGATCCCGGCCGACCAGGGCTCAACGCTGTCCGCCTTGAGCGCCCTGGCCCACCCTTCGGCCATCTGGCTGCGGCAGGAGTTGCCCGTGCATAGAAACAGAATCTTCAGCTTGCGACCCATTCAGAGTCACCGTCCCATCAGGGCGCCATAGCCGAGGCCGGTCAGCGTGGAGAACACTACCACGAGACCGGCATAAGTCGCGGTCTTGCGCCAGCCGATCTCGCCCGCGATGACGAGGATCGAAGGGAGGGAAAGAGACGGTCCCGAGAGCAGCAGCGCGAGGGCCGGCCCCTGGCCCATGCCGGCGCCGATCAGCCCCTGCATGATCGGGACCTCGGTCAGCGTGGCAAAATACATCAGCACGCCGAACACCGACGCGATCAGGTTGGCGCCCAGCGTATTTCCGCCCACGAGCCCCGCGACCCAGCCCTGGGGGATGAGCGCGCCGTGGCCCGGCCGCCCCAAGAGAAACCCTGCCACGAGCACTCCGCCAAAGAGCAGCGGCAGGATCTGCACCGCGAAGTCCCTGGTGGCTGCGACCCAGTCGCGCAGCTCGCTGCGCTCGAACCATCGCAGGAGCGAGTACACGAGCAGCAGGCCGAAGGCGGCCGTGATCAGGTACTTCGCCCTGTACACCACGTCCCATGCCCCCGCGGCCCCCGCTGAAGGCGCCCAGTTCACGAAGACGAGGATCCCCACCATCGCGGCCATCATGATCGAGGTCTGCCCGAGGGAACGAGGCGCGGCGGGGACCTCGCCTTCGAACATCGCCGCATTGGTGGTCCGCTGCTCGTCCTCGCGGCGGAATATCATGTGCATGGACAGGCCGATGAGCACGGCAAATGCCATGGCGCCGAGCGCCCGCGCAAGGCCCAGCTCGGGCCCGAGCACTTTGGCCGTCAGCACGATGGCCAGCACGTTGATCGCGGGCCCGGAATAGAGAAAGGAGACTGCGGGCCCCAGACCCGCGCCCTTGCGATAGATGCCCTTGAACAAAGGAAGGACTGTGCACGAGCAGACGGCGAGAATCGTGCCGCTCACGGCGGCCACGCTGTACGCCACCGGTTTGGGCGCGTTCGGCCCGAGGTAGCGGATCACGGACTGCTGGTTGAGGAACATCGTGATCGCGCCCGCGATGAAGAAAGCGGGCACCAGGCACAGCAGCACGTGCTGCCGCGCGTACTCGCCCAGCATCGCGAAGGCTTCGTTGACGGCGCCGCTCACGCGCGGATGGGCGAACGGCACGAGGTAAGCGAACAGGAACACCCCGAAGAGGATCAGCAGCGCCTGATTCTTCTTTTCCGACAACGCCGCCCGCAGCCGGTCAGCAGGCCGCGGGCGAGTCTCCAGAGAGCTCATCCCGCGCTCGCTTTCAGGATCTGCGTGATCTGGTCGACCGACAGGACGGCACCGGCCTTCTTCACCGTGCCGTCGACGGCGAGGGCGGGCGTGACCATGACGCCCATCTCAACGATCTTGTCCATATCGGTGACCGCGGCCACCGTCGCGTTGATGCCCAGGCGCGCGATCGCCTCTTTCGCGTTCTTCTCGAGCTGGTGGCACTTGGGGCAGCCGCCGCCCAGGATCTGCACCGTCACGGGACACCTCCTTTTCGGATTCCGTTGTTGGCAATGTAGCCAAGCAGCAAAGTCATGTCAACGGGGATTGACGCGCCCGGCCAGTTTGGCCATATTACCATCAAATGAAGGGAATGACGGCCGGCGAAAGGGCGCGCTCCGAGGCGAGGGCCCGCATCCTCAAGGCGCTTGCGCACCCGACCCGCATCTTCATCGTCGAAAAGCTGCAGAAACACCCGTACTGCGTGTGTGAGCTGACGGAGATGGTGGGCTCCGACACGTCTACGATTTCCAAGCACCTTTCCCTGCTCAAGGCCGCGGGAGTCGTCGAAGACCGCAAGGAGGGCACCACTGTGTACTATTCGCTCTCCTGTCAGTGCATCTCCCACTTCATGGACGGCCTCGAGACGATCATCCGCAGAAACGTCTCCCGCCAGCGGGCCGCTCTGACGACCGCGTAGCCACGCTTCGAATGCTGAGATTCGGCGGCACGCTCTCCCCGAGCGACCAGAAGACCCACGTAGCGCGCACGTTCCGCGTGCCTGCCGGGGCGGGGCAGCTTGATCTGGAGCTGAGGTTCGCGGCCGGTGAGCCCGGCAGGCTCTCGAACATGCTCTGCCTGAGCCTCTTCGACCCTGAGGGCTTCCGCGGCTCCGGCCACCGCGGCGGCAGCTTCGCACTCGGTCTCGATCGGCCCGAGCCTTGCGACGCCGGGCTACCTCCGCGGCCCGCTCCCCGCGGGCGAGTGGTCGGTCGTGATCCACGTCCACCGCGTGAGCGGGCCCTGCCCCTACGAGGTCCTCGTCGACTGGCAGCGGGGGGCGGCGACGACGCCCTCGCCCGCGGCGCCGGCTGCATCGCGCGGAGCGCGCCCCGGGCGCTCGGGGCCCGGCTGGTACCGGGGCGACCTGCACGCGCACACGGTCGCCTCAGACGGGTCCTGGGAAACGCCTGCCCTCCTCGCTGCCGCCCGCGCGGCCGGGCTCGACTTCGTCACGCTGACCGATCACAACACGATCTCGCACCTCGCGGGCATCGGGGAGATGACTTCCGCCGACCTGCTCGTGATGGGGGGCTTCGAGCTCACGACGTTCCACGGCCACGCGCTGAGCCTGGGCACGCGCGACTGGATCGACTGGGGCGTGATCGAAAGCGGCAGGAGCATGCAGGCGATCGCGGCCGACGTGCGGGGGCGCGGCGGGCTCTTCGTGATCGCCCACCCGACGTCGGTCGGCGACCCTCACTGCACGGGCTGCGACTGGCGGTTCGACGACATGATGCCCGGAACCGCGGGTGTCGTCGAAGTGTGGAACGGCCCCTGGGGGGGCGAAAGCAACAACGAGCGCGCTCTGGCGCTGTGGTACGAGTGGCTGCGGCAGGGGCACCGGCTTGTGGCGACGGCAGGCACCGACGCCCACGGGCCGGGCATCGAGGACCACGTCGGGTTCAATATGGTCGCCGCCGAAGACAGGACCGAAGCCGCCATCCTTGCCGCCGTTGCAGCCGGCCGGCTCTACCTGACCTCGGGTCCGCGCCTGGCCTTCGAGGGCGGCAACGTCCGGTGGGGCGCTTGCCCGCCCGGAAGTCTCGTGCGCCTCGTGCGCGAGGGCGAGCCGCCGCTGGAGCTCCGTGCGGACGGCGAGGGCGCGCGCCCTGTCGCCGCCGGCAGGTCGCGCTGGTGCGTCGTGGAGGTGCGCGACACCGCGGGCACGCTGCTCGCCCTCAGCAATCCCGTCACCTCCGGCTGACGCGCCGACGCTGCGCGCCCCTTGACCGCGGGCTCCCGCTGCCACCACCTTTGCTGCGGGGGGCAACGATGGGGCCGACCATCACCTACCTGCGAGAGCCGCCCCGCACCGCTGACCTGGTCATCGTCGGCGGAGGGGTCGTGGGCGCGGCCACCGCCTTCTTTGCCGCGCGCGCGGGGATGCACCCGCTGATCGTCGAGCGCAGGCCGAGACTGGCGACCTTGACCACAGCCGCGGCCACCGGCGGCTTCCGCCTGCAGTTCGACACCCGCGAAGAAATGGACCTCGTGCGCGAGTCAGTCGAGCTGTTCCTCCACTTCGCCGAGGTGACCCGCCAGACAGCGTATGACCCGGGGGTCCGACCGCAGGGCTACCTCTTCCTCACGACCGATCCCGCGGCCGCGGCGCGGCAGCGCGAGCTGGTCGCGCAGCAGCACTCCTGGGGACAGAAGGACATCGAGATCCTCACGGGCGGCGAGGTGCGGCGCCGCTTTCCCTACGCGAGCCCCGACGTGATCCAGGCGCGCTTCCGGCAGGGCGACGGCTTCATCGACCCGAAGCGGCTGACGCACGGGCTCGCCGCCGCCTCCGCCGCGCCGGCCGCTGTCGGGTGCAGCGTGACCGGCTTCCGGCTTTCGGGCGGGCGCCTGGCCGCCGTGGAGACGACGGCGGGCGTCATCAGCACGCGCACCGCGGTGATCGCAGCCGGGCCGCTTTCGGCGCTGGTCGCGCACGAGGCGGGCGTGCAGCTTCCGGTGACTGCCGTGCGGCGGCAGAAGATCGTGCTCCCCGACCTCCCGCAGGTGCCGGCCGACGCGCCGATGACGATCGACGAGGACACCGGGGTCCACTGGAGGCCCGCGCTCCAGGGCGCCTACCTGCTCTACACGGACCCCACCACTGCGGCCACGCACCCTTCCGATCCTGTGGGGATCGATCACGAGCTCGCCTTCCGCCTGCTCGACCCGGCGAGCCCGATCGCCGCCGCGCGCGTCGCCCCTTTCTGGCGGGACGTCTGGGAGCACGGCGCGATCCAGTGGATGATCCAGGCGGGGCGGTACACGATGACCCCTGATCACCGCCCGCTGATCGGGCCCACCGGGGTCGAAGGGCTCTGGGTCAACACGGGGTACAGCGGCCACGGCGTAATGGCGAGCCCGGCGGGAAGCCGCCTGCTCGCGGACCTGCTCGCCGGCCGCCTCGGGGCCGCGGACAACCCGTTCGGCCTCGACCGCGAGATGGAGCCGCGGGGGACCGGTCCGCTATAAGCCCCGTGGTGGACGGCGGCGAGATGCGCGAGTACTTTCGTAGCCCCCCCAAGGATTGGGGGGGCTTGGGACCTGGCGATGACGCCAGGTCATAGGAGGCGCAGCATGGCGACGCGGAGAGTGACGAAAGCAGCGACCCGGAAAGCAGTCAGGGCCCCCGGAAGAAAGGCGAGGGCAAGAAAGGCGCCCGGCAAGACCATCACGCGCAGGACAGCGGGAAGCCATTCGGCGGCTCCCTTCAAGTTGACGTACGCCACAATGTTCAACCCGCCTGAGCAGCTCCACGCGCGCTACGAGAAGGCCCTCGCAGACACCAGGGCGAGGCTCGGGCGCGAGTACGGCATGATCATCGGAGGCCGGGAGGTGCGGGCGGCCAACCAGTTCCAGGACCGCTCGCCGATCAACCGTGACTGGGTGCTCGGCCTGTTCCCGCAGGGCACGGCGGAGCACGGCCGCCAGGCGATCGAGGCGGCGCGCAAGGCGTGGCCCGCATGGTCGGGCACGCCGTGGAAGGAGCGCGTGCGCCTCCTCCGCCGGGCGGCCGCGATCATCGACGAGCGCATCTACGACTTCGGGGCAGCGATCTCGCTCGAGGTCGGCAAAATCCGCACGGAGGCGCTGGGCGACGCGGCCGAGACCGCCGACCTGATCCGCTACGCCTGCGACCAGGTCGAGGCCAACGGCGGCTTCGTCGCGTCCATGGGAAAGGACCCGATCCCCGGCATCAACGTCCGCAACGTCTCGGTGCTCCGGCCCCACGGGGTCTGGGTCGTGATCAGTCCCTTCAATTTCCCTGGCGCCCTGACCGGCGGCCCCACCGGGGCAGCGCTCGCAGCGGGGAACGCTGTGGTCTTCAAGCCCGCGAGCAAGACGCCCTGGACCGGGCGCCTGCTCGCGGAGGCGCTGCGGGACGCCGGGATTCCCGGCGGCGTCTTCAACTACGTCACGGGCCCGGGCGGTACGATCGGCCAGGAGCTGGTCACCAACCCCGGGGTCGACGGCATCACCTTTACGGGGTCGCTCGATGTGGGCATGGGGATCTACCGTGCCTTCGCTTCGGGCCGTCACCCGCGGCCGACGATCCTCGAGCTCGGCGGCAAGAACCCGTGCATCGTCTCGCGGAACGCGGACCTCGAGCGGGCGACGGCCGGCATCGTCCGCTCGGCCTTCGGCCTGCAGGGCCAGAAGTGCTCGGCCAACTCGCGCCTCTTTGTCGAGCGGCAGGTCTACGGCGAGCTCCTGGAGCGTCTCGTCGCCGCGACCAGGAGGCTCGTCATCGGCGACCCGACGGAGCGCGGCGTCTTCCTCGGCCCCGTGATCAACGAGGCCGCGTATCGAGACTACCGGCAGTTCACCGGCGAGCTCGCCCGCGCGGGCAGGATCGTGACCGGCGGCAGAGTGCTCACCGAAGGCGCCTTCGCGCAGGGCTTCTTCTGCGAGCCGACGATCGCGGCGGACATTCCCCTGAGCCACAGGCTGTGGAAGCACGAGATGTTTCTGCCGATCCTCACCGTCGCGCCGGTTGAGGATATAGATGAAGGCATCCGCCTGGCGAACGACACCCCTTACGGGCTCACGGCCGGCTTTTACGGGAGCGAAGAGGAAGCGGCGGTGTTCTTTGACCGCGTCGAGGCCGGCGTGGTCTACGCCAACCGCGCGCAGGGCTCGACGACAGGCGCGTGGCCTGGTTTCCAACCCTTCGGCGGCTGGAAGGGCTCCGGCTCCACGGGCAAGAACGCCGGCGGCCGCTGGTACGTGCCGCTCTACATGCGCGAGCAGAGCCGCACCTTGGTGGTGTAGGGGGACGCGGCCGCGAACGCCGCTACAGCGGGAGCCAGGTGCCGATGCCGCGCTCGCGCGCCCGCTCGTAGATGAGGGGCGCCACCGCCATGTCGTCTATGGCGAGCCCCAGGTTGCACGCGATGTTGCGTTCGCGGCTGCTTTCGCGCCCCTTCTTCAGCCCGGCCACTATCTCGCCTAACTCCGCGTAGACGGGCGGGATGTCCAGGAAGTAGCCGAGCTTCTTGTGGTCCTCGAGCTGCGGGACGTCGTCGGTCGTGAACTTGTCCGCCTCCCTGAGCGCCGCTCGGTCCCAGTAGGAGTCGTAGTCCACCATCGACGCGAAGCTGCCGGCACCGAGCCAGCCCGCCTTGATGGTTGCATGCGGCGGTCGGACGGTCGGCCCCGCGGTCACGACCAGGTCCATCCCCTCGACGGCCTCGCGCGGGCCGGTGGCGACGACCACGGTCATGTCCGGCCACGCCGAAAGAGCCTTCTCGCGGTAGAGTCGCGCGGCTTCGGGCCGAAGGTCGTAGACGGTCACGTGCTCGATCGGGAAAAGGCTCTTGAGCGCCTCGAGGTTGCCGAACCCCTGCACCCCCGCGCCGAGGATGCCGATGGTCTTCGCCTCGCTGCGCGCCAGATACTTCGCTGCGATAGCTGTGGCCGCGCCGGTGCGCTTGGCCGTGATCCAGGTGCAGTCCATGACCGCGACGGGCGAGACGGTTTCCGGGTCGTTCAGGATGACGAGCCCGTTGATGTAGGGGATCCCCTGCTTCGGGTTGTCCGGGTTGCCGCTCACCCACTTGACCCCGACCGACCGCAGCGCGGGGATAAAGGCCGGCATGGCATGCGCGAAGGTATTGGCCCCCGGGTGCACGGCCGGCTTGGGGGGCATCTCGACGCGGCCGCATCCCTTTTCGCAAAAGGCGGCCTCGACGCTTTCGATGATCTCGCGCATGGAGAGACCGACGGCTTCGACGTCGGCGCGCGACAGGTAGAGCAGCTTCTGGTCCTTCATGTTTCATCCTCCAGAGGGGTCTTGCGCCCGCGCGCCTCGGCCCGGGGCGAATCGGCGTCGGAACGGGTATGCTCGAGGAGCTCGGTGAGCTCGCGCACGATGCCTTTCTCGCGACCAAACAGGTTGTTCTTCTCGGCCGGATCCAGCGCCAGGTTGTAGAGCTGACCGGGACTGCCAGGCTGCGGCCCCCCGCCGGCAGGGGGAGGCCAGCCGCCGGAGCCGAGGGTCTCGTGAATGAGCTTCCACTCGCGGCGCCTGATCGAGAACACGCCGGTCACGGAATGGTGGACCAGGTCGACGCGCGCGGGCTCGCCCGGCGTCCTGCCGAGAAGGAGGGGCAGGAAGCTGCGGCTGTCCTCGGCCGCCCCTCGCGGCACGGAAGCTCCCGCCATTTCCGAGGCCGTGGACACGACGTCGTTCAGACAGACCAGCGCATCGCAGATCGAGCCCGGCTCGATGCGGCCCGGCCACGAGACGATCAACGGCTCCCGGTGTCCGCCTTCCCATATGTGCGATTTGTATCCCCGCCAGTCTCCGCAGGACCTGTGGCCGTAGGTCCGATACTCCTCGCGGCCGGAAGCCGTCATGACCCGGTCGCCGGGAAGCGCCCCGTTGTCGCTGGTCACGAAGATCGCCGTGTTGTCCAGCTGGCCGATGCGGGCAAGAGCCTCCACGACCTGGCCCACGATCCAGTCGAAAAGCCAGACGAGGTCGCCCCTGGGCCCCGCCGCGCTGCGGCCGCGGGCGAACCGGGGGACGACTTTGTCCACGCAAGGCTCGTGGGCGGCAGACGCGGCGAGGTAGAGGAAAAAGGGCCGCGAGGACCCATTCTGGGAGAGCACGAACTCCACAGCCTTGCGCGCGAATGTCGGGTCTGCCTCTGCGTGGTCCCAACCTGGCGCGGTCATGCCCGGTCTCCCCGTATAGGGGAACCGCTCCACGTAGAACGAGGGGGGGGTGACGAACCGGTCGCCGTCGATAAAGCCGTAGGGCGGCTGGCAGGTCGAGCAGCCCGACGTGCCAAAGAAGGAGTCGAACCCGAGCGCCAGCGGCCCGCCCGTGACCGGCGCCTCGAAGTCCATGCTTTCCTCGAGCGCGCGGTCGGCCTCCGGCCACGGAAGCTCGCGGGAAAAATCGACGGGTCTTCCCTCGCGCGCGGAGAACCCGAGGCCGAGGTGCCACTTGCCCACGCACGCGGTGCGGTACCCCGCCCCGCGGAGCACGGTCGCCACCGTCGGGCGTCCGGGCTCGATGAGCGGGGGCTCGTAGCTGTACAGAACGCTTCGCTGCAGCCGCGACCGCCAACAGTACCTCCCCGTGAGCAGCCCGTAGCGCGACGGCGTGCACACGGACGAGCCGGAGTGAGCGTCGGTAAAGACCATGCCCTTTTGCGCCAGGCCGTCGATGTTCGGGGTCGGGATCTTCGAGGCGGGGTTGAGGCTGCCGAAATCGCCATACCCGACGTCGTCGGCAAGGATCACCACGATGTTCGGCTTCACGGGTTCATCCCTTGTCACCCTCGCAGATGACAGGCGACGAAATGCCCCGCTGAGCGTTCTTTGAGCTGCGGCTCCTGCTTCGCGCAGATGCCCTGGGCGAGAGGGCAGCGGGTGCGGAACCTGCAGCCGCTCGGCGGGTTCAAGGGGCTCGGCACGTCGCCGGAGAGGATGATGCGCTCCCGCTTTCGCCCGGGATCGGGCACCGGGACCGCGGAGAGGAGGGCTTCGGTGTACGGGTGCAGGTGCCCGGCGAAGAAAGCGCCGGCCGGCGCCATCTCGACGATCTTTCCCAGGTACATGACCGCAACCCGATCGCTCACGTGCTCGACCACCGAGAGGTCATGCGCGATAAAGAGGTAGGTGAGACCGAGCCTCTTCTGCAGATCGATCAGAAGGTTGATGATCTGAGACCTGATGGACACGTCCAGCGCGGAGACCGGTTCGTCGCAGACCACGATCTTGGGGCTCAACGTGAGGGCGCGGGCTATACCGACGCGCTGACGCTGGCCTCCGGAGAGCTCATGGGGATACTTGCGCATGGTATCGGATGGGAGGTTCACGAGCTCGAGGGTTGCGGCGACCCTCTCGCGGACCTGGGCTCGTCGCGAGAGCTTGTGGACGACAAAGGGCTCCCCGATGATCTGCTCGATGTTCCTGTGGGGGTTCAGGGACGAGTAGGGGTCCTGGAAGATGAGCTGCACGCGACGGCGGAACTGCCGCAGGCGCTCTCCCCGAATGTCGACCGTGTTTTCACCCTCGAGCAGCATCTGCCCGGCGCTCGGCTTCTCGAGGTGGAGGATCATCCGCGCGGTCGTGGTCTTGCCGCACCCGGATTCCCCCACGAGCCCGAGAGTGGTGCCCTGGTCGACCTCGAAGCTGATGTCGTCCACGGCACTGATGTGGCCCGTTGTCCGGAGGAACACGCCTCTGCGGACGGGGAAGCGCTTTGTGAGATTCCGCACGGCAAAGAAGGGCGCTTTCGCTTCTGTCGCGCCTGTCACGCTTGCCCTCCGTCGCGGATATCACCAATCCGCCTGCAGCGGACAGAGTGACCGGGCTCAGGCTCCTCGAGGGCTGGCTCGGTCCCCCGGCACACCTCCGCCCTGGCATAGGGGCACCGGTCGAAGAACTTGCATCCGGGCGCGAGGTGCAGGAGGTCGGGGACGGCGCCGGGGATGGTGTACAGGAGGCCCTTGCGGCTGTCCCTTCCGGCCTGGGGCAGGGACCGGAGAAGGCCGCGCGTGTACGGGTGCAGGGGAGCGCGAAACAGCTCCCCGACGGTAGCGGTTTCCACGACGCTCCCGGCGTACATCACGACGACCCGGTTCGCCGTTTCCGCGACCACACCGAGATCGTGCGTGATGAGCATCACCGACATTCCCATCTCCCTGAGGAGCTTCTGGAAGAGCTCGAGGATCTGGGCCTGGATCGTGACGTCCAGAGCCGTAGTGGGCTCGTCTGCGATCAGCAGCTTCGGGTTTCCGCAGGCCAGGGCCATGGCGATCATGACGCGCTGCCGCATGCCGCCTGAGAGCTCGTGGGGATAGCTGCGCATTCTCTGCTCAGGCGAGGGGATCCCGACGAGCCGCAGGAGCTCGAGAACACGCTCTCTCCGCTCTCCCCTGCTCATCGTCCTGCGATGAGTCACGAGGATCTCCTCGATCTGGTTGCCGACTCGGAACACGGGGTTGAGGCTGACCATCGGCTCCTGGAAGACCATGGAGATGTCTCTGCCTCTCATCGCGCGCATCTCGGCTTCGGGCAGTGCGAGGAGGTCCACGCCGTCAAGGACGATGCTTCCTGCGACGATCCTGCCCGGCTTGGGGATGAGCCTGAGGATCGAGCGCGCCGTCATGGTCTTTCCGCAGCCGGACTCCCCGACCACTCCGAGGATCTCGCCGCTGTCGACCCACAGGTCCACGCCGTCGACCGCGCGCACGACGCCCGCGTCGGTGAAGAAGCGGGTCTCGAGGCCTTTGATCTCCAGGAGGTGCGCGGCGCCTGCGCTCCGCACGACCCGGGCTCCACGATCACCCATCTTCAGCTCACCGAGCTCCCGATCCCGCGGGCCGTGTTGCGCAGTCGCGGGTCGAGAACGTCCCGAAGCCCGTCGCCCATAAAGTTCAGCCCCATCACGGCCAGAGATATGGCCAGACCTGGAAAGAACATGAGCCACGGCGCGGTCCCGATAAAGTCCCTGCCGTCGCTGATGATGACTCCCCAACTGGGCGCGGGCGGGGGCGTCCCGAGGCCGAGAAAGCTCATGCTCGCTTCGACCAGGATCGCCAATGCGAACAGAAAGGTGACCTGGACTATCAGCGGCGCAGTCGCGCCGGGCAATATGTGGACCAGGAGGACGCGCGCGTCGCTCGCGCCGATCACGCGTGCGGCGTCGACAAAGTCCTGAGACTTGAGCTGTATCACCGAGCTGCGGACCACGCGGACGATGCGCGGAGTGTAGAGGATGGTCATCGCGATGACGACGTTCGTCTCGGCGGGTCCGAGGGCAGCCATGAGCATAATGGCCATGATGAGACCGGGGAACACCATGAGGGCGTCCACCACCCGGCCGATCACCGCATCCAGAGCCCGGTAGTAGCCCGACAGGAGACCGAGCGGCACTCCGAACAGCGCGCAGTACAGGGCACACAGGCTGCTCACCCGCAGCGAAATGCGCGCACCGAAGAGGACGCGAGAGAGCACGTCGCGACCCAGCTCGTCCGTGCCAAACGGGTGCGCCAGGCTCATCGGAAGGAGCGAGTTCCTGGTATCCATCTTGACGGGGTCGTAGGGCGTGAGCCAGGGAGCAGCGACGGCGGCGACGCATATGGGGAAGAGGATGACCAGCCCGAGGAGGAACAGCCTGTTGCCGAACATCCGCCGGAGCTCCTCGTGCCACCGTCGTCGGACGGGCGCCGCGAGGCTTGCGGGTCGGTCACTCATAGCTCACCCTCGGGTTGATGATCGCGTAGGAGAGGTCCACGAGCAGGTTGGCGACGAGCGAAAGCGCGGTGAGAAAGGCTATGCCGCCCTCGATGACGGGGTAGTCGCGACGAATGGCGGCGGTCGTGATGAGCTGACCGATGCCGGGGATCGCGAAAACGGTCTCGACAAGCACGGACCCCCCGAGGCTGAGAGCGAACGTGAGACCTATGATGGTGATGATCAACACGAACGCGTTGCGGAGCGCGTGCTTGTAGATCACCTTGGCCTCGCTCAGGCCCTTCGCCCTCGCCGTGACGATGTACTCCTCGCCGAGAACGTCCAGCATGCTCGAGCGGGTCTGGCGCACCAGGAGCGCGATCTGCGACATCGAGAGCGTCAACACCGGCAGGACGAGCCGGGTGAGCCAGGGCACGATGCCCATGGAAGCCGGCCGATAGCCTGCCGCGGGAAACCAGCGCAGGATGACGGCAAAGAGCAGCATCAGCAGAAAGCCGAGCCAGAAATTCGGAATGGAGACGCCCAGGGTGGAGAACACCATGGATGCCTGGTCCAGCGACGAGTTCTGGCGGGTCGCCGCGAGGATGCCCAGCGGGAGGGCCATCACCAGGGTGAGCAGCATCGACAGCCCCGCCAGGCTCAGAGTGACCGGGAACCGTTCCGCGATGATCGCGATCACGGGCCTGTTGAAGAACACGGAGTTCCCGAAGTCGCCCCGCAGCACCTTGGGCAGCCAGGCGATGTACTGCACGAGGACAGGCCTGTCCAGCCCCATGTCGTGCGACACCTCCTTGACCCTCTCGTCAGAAACGCCCTGGTAGCCGACGAGCGACCAGACGGGGTTGCCGGGCACCATCCGGGTAAGGATAAAGATCAGCGTGATCGCGACGAAAATAGTGGGCACAAACGCGAGGATCCTTCGCACCACGTATGCCCACATCGCTTTCCCCTCTTCGTCGACTCCAGGACAGTGCAAAGCGAGGGGCGCGCGTTGCTCCGCGCGCCCCCGATCCGCTCGAGTCTACTTGTTCAGCCAGATGTTGTTCAGCGTCAGGTTTCCGAGCGCGAGGTTGCCTTCGGGGTCCATGACGTAGTCGCGCTTGACTGCCATGCGGTAGTAGTACCCCAGGCTGTACGTCGCGACCTTGTCGTAGAACAGCGTCTGCAGCTGCTCGGCGAGCACTTTGCGCTTCTGCGTATCGGTCTCGCGGTTGAGCGCGGCAAAGACCTTGTCGACCTCGGGGTCGCTGAATCCGGTCTCCTTGGAGGGGAAGGTCCCGCTGAACTCGGGCTGGTACAGCGACGGATCTATCCAGTTGCCGCCGGAGTTGTACATCATCAGGGAGTTGCCGTCCCGCCGCTTCGCGATCCAGGTCTGCAGGTCGTAGCTGAGGACCGAAGCGTTCATGCCCGCCCTCTTGAACTGCTCGACCAACGCGACTCCGATCCGGATAGTCTCCGGCCTGGTCGAGATCGCCTGGAAAGTGATGGGCTCTCCCTTGTACCCCGCCTTGTCCAGGTACTCTTTCGCCTTGGCGACGCTGCCCTGGTTGTAGAGCTCGGCGCGCGCGTTGTTGCTGTAGGGGCTCACCGGGGGAAAGAAGCTCGGGTTGAGGAAGCGGAACTTCGGGTTGGGGACCGCAGCGGCCATCACCTCGTCGCAGTTGATGGCCGCCTGGATGGCCTTGCGGATGTAGAGGTTGCTCGTGAGACCTTTCTGGTGGTTGAACATGATGTAGAAGTTGAAGCCGGGCCCCACGATGACCGGAACGACACCGGGCGTCTTGCTCAGGCTGTCGTACTCAGTTTCGGGAACGTAGATGGTCAAGTCGTACTCGCCGGACTTGACGCCGGCGATGCGCGTGGAAACCTCCGGCACGATCCAGAAGATGATCTGGTCGACGTACGGGACCTTCTTTCCGCTCTGGTAGTTGGGCGCATCCGTGCGCGCGACGTACTGGTCAAAGCGGGTGAGCTTGATGTACTGGTCCTCCTTGTACTCCGTCCACTTGTACGGGCCCGTGCCGATGATCGCGGAAAGGACGTTGGGCTTCGGCGAGGCGTCACACACCTCCTTGGGCATGATGACGCACTTGTTCTCGTCCGACCCGAGGAGGAGCAGGAGGGTCTGGCCGATCGGAGTCTTGAAGTACATCTGAACCGTGTACTTGTCCGGGGCCTCGATCCTGTCAAACGGCAGCGACTGGCCTTTCGGCCCCACTTTGATCCATCGCTCGACCGAAGCCTTGACGTCCGCCGAGGTCATCTCCTTGAGGTTGTGGAAGAGCACTCCTTTGCGCAGATTGAAGGTCCAGACCAGTCCGTCGGGTGAGGCCTGATACGACTCGGCGAGCTCAGGGACGGCGGTGAAGTCCTTGCCAAACGCGGTGAGGCCTTCCCAGACGTTGCTCTGCACCTGGGGCGCGGGGTGCTGCACCGTAGCCTGCCAGTCCAGCGTCGCAAAGGGGATGTGCAGCCCCACGTTCAGGGTCCCGCCCTTCTTGGGCGTTCCCGGCGCGGCGGCCGCTCCGCCTTCGGCGGCGCCTGTCGCGAACAGGCCGCCTGATGCGGCAAGGCAGAGGATTGCCGCCAGCGCGAGCACCCGGGAGAGCTTCCTTTTCATTGGCACACTCCTTTTCTCAAGAGACTCATGAGGGCTTCAACGAAACCCGATGGCTCCGCGACGGTGCGGTCGAACGGGCGCCCTTGTGGGAAGCGCTCCTAACTTTATTTTGTTGACACTATGCGGACTTTACGGTACGAGTTGCGGGAAGTCAAGCAAATTCGGGACCGTCCGGCAGCGGAGGCAGGCGGCGGGGACAGGCGATGAAGCTGACGGACTACATACGAGCGGACCTCGCGCAGCGGATCGAGTCGGGCGAGATCCCCCGCGGCCGGCTCTCGCTGGCCGGCCTGGCGGGACGCTACGGCGTGAGCGTGACGCCGTTGCGCGCCGCGGTCGAGGCCCTCGTCGGCGAAGGTCTCATCACGAAGCTCCCCAACCGCAGGCTCGAGGTGCCCGGCCCGGGAGCGCGCAGAAAGGCGCGTCGCAGGCCCGTCCCCGCGCCACCGACGCCGGGAGACTGGGACGAGACGCTGCTCAAGACGATCATGCACGCGAGCCTGCGCAGGCGCGCGACGTACGTGCGGGAGCAGGCGCTGTCCAGAGAGCTGGGCATCGGCAGGTCCATCATCCGCCGGACGTTCAACCGTTTCGTGGGCGCAGGGCTGATCGAGCACGTGCCGCGGCGCGGATGGCTCGTGCACCCGGTCCGGCAGGAAGACATGGACGCGTACCTCGAAGTTCGCGGGACTCTCGAGCTCAAGGCGCTCGAGCTGTCGCGCTTTCGGCTGCGGAAGGCGGATCTGCGCGAGATGCTCGAGGGCGACCGGAGTCTCGCGAGGGGTGCGCGGCCCGTGCTCGACAATCGGATGCACGACTACCTCATCGACAAGTCCGGTAACCTCTACATACGCCAGTTCTTCCAGCAGTACATCGCCAGGTACTACACGGCGCTGTTTTACTACGCGGCTCCGGAGACGGCAGTGGTAGACAGGATGGTCCTGCAGCACCGCCGGATCATCGAGGCTCTCATTGCGCGAGACTGGATACGCGCCCGCAGACTGCTGTCGGAGCACATCCGCGCCCAGGGGCCTGTGCTGATGAAGCTGGTCGAGAGAGGCAGCCACAAGTCCGGTCAGTAACAAGGAGTCGATCATGAAGATTACCAAGGTATCCACCACGGCGTACTCCCTTTCCACGCCGAAGCGCGGCTACACTTCGCGCGTCAGGGCCGGCACGAAGAGGGAATGGGACAGGCTCAGCAGGATCACCCCGCACAGGCCGAAGCCGGTGCTCGAGTACGTGATCGTGAAGATCGAGACCGACTCGGGAGCCATAGGCTTCGGAGAGGCCACTCCCGACATCGGGTTCTTCGGGGAGACCCTGGAGGAAGTAAAGTCCGCGATCGACCGGTACCTCGGCCCGCGGCTCGTGGGCAGGGATCCGTTCGACCGGGAGGAGATCCTCTATCAGCTGGATTTCCGCGGCAATTCGTGCGCCCGCTCGGCGCTCGACCTTGCGGTGCACGACCTTCTCGGCAAGGCCCTCGGCGTGCCGGTCTTCGACCTGATCGGCGGGATGTGCAGGGACAAGGTCTCTGGTCGCCCTCGAGATCGGCGGCGGACCTGCGGACGAGATGGCCCAGGCCTGCGCGGAGTACGTGGCGCAGGGCGTGCGCGCCTTCAAGCCCAAGATCGGCGGCTACCCCGACGAGGACGTGCAGCGGCTGCGGGCGATCAGGGAGGCTGTGGGCAAGGACGTGACGATCCGGGCCGACGCCAACCAGGGCTACACGCCCAAGGAGGCGATCAGGCTCTGCAGGCTGGCGGAAAAGTACGACGTCGGCCTGGAGCTCCTGGAGCAGCCGGTCGCGTACTGGGACCTGAGGGGCATGGCTGAAGTGAAGAGCGCGGTCGACATCCTGATCGAGGCGGACGAGAGCTGCTACGGCGTCAACGACGCGATGAACATCGTAAGGCAGGGTGCGGCCGACGTGCTCAACATCAAGATCGAGAAGGTCGGCGGCCTCTACAACGCGAAAAAGGTCGCCGCGGTGGCCGAGGGGGCGGGCCTGCAGTGCGTGATCGGCACCGCTTTCGGCCTCGGCATCACGATCGCGGCCAAGCTGCACCTGGCCGCGTCGACCAAGATCATCAGGGATGCCGTCGAGTTCACCGAGGTGAGGCTCCACGACAACCTGCTCGTCCAGCCGCACGACAAGCTGCTCACTCTGCCTCTCAAGGACGGTTGTTTCAGCGTCCCGCAGGGGCCCGGCTTCGGCGTCGCCTTTGACGAGGGCAGGGCGAAGAAGCACATCTCGGACATCGTGGACTGACGCCCGGTGGGGACGGCCGGCTGCGGGACAGCACCGCGGAACCGCAGCCGGCCGGCAGTTTCCCTCTAGTCGACGATTCCCGCGCGGTGCGCCACGAGTTTCTCCTCGTCGAACGACACGCCGAAGCCCGGCCCTTCAGGCACGTCCAGGAACCCATCGCGCAGCGGCAACGTGAGACGCTTGTCGTCAGGAGGCGACAGCAGGTTGTCGTGCAATCGGATCTCGGTGAACTCCACAGGGTCCTTTATGATCTTCGTCGATGCGGCCAGGTGCAGCTTGGCCGCGATCGTGATGCCGAGGCCGAAGGCGGTGCCGATCACGCACTGAAGCCCTGCGGCCTCGGCCAGGGCCGCGACTTTCTTGGCGTTGTAGAGGCCGCCCACCTTCTCCACCTTGATGTTGATCACATCCGCGGCCTCTTGCCGGATGATGTTCATGGCGTCGTGGATGCCGTAGCAGCTCTCGTCCGCCTCAATGAGGGTGTCCACCGCCCTCCTGACCTCGGCCATCCCCTTGAGGTCCCAATAGGCGACCGGCTGCTCGAGGAGCTCCAGCCCGACGTCGTACCTTTCGGCCTGGCGGCAGAGCCTGATCGCCTCCTTGGGCGTGTAGCCCTGGTTGGCATCGGCCCGGATCGTCACGTCCTTGCCTACGGCCTCCCTGATCGCCCGCAGCCGCTGGACGTCTTCGTCGGGGTAACCGCCGATCTTGGGCTTGAAGGCGCGCACGCCCTGAGCCACGTATTCCGCGCACAGCTTCGCCATCTCCTCGGGCGGGCCGCCGTCTATCTCGAGGGCGGCCACGACCTCTTCCCTGCAGCGGCCCCCGATCAGGTCGCAGACCGGCACTCCGAGAGCCTTTCCCATCAGGTCGTGGATCGCCAGGTCGAGCGCGGAGCGGGCGCACGAGTTCCCGCGGAAATCCAGCTGGTACAGCATCTCCTCGCGGTCAAAGGGATCCTTCCCGATGAGGCGCGGGCCGAAGTACCTGTCGATCGCGGTCTTTACCTCTTCAAGCGTCTCGCCGAAGAACGCGATGTCGGGCGCTGTCTCCCCCACCCCACTGACCCCCTGGTCGGTGTCCATCCTCACGACGATGTACTCCAGCACCGGTTCGGGGCGATGCGGAGTCAGCCTGCTCAGCCTGCCCCACCCCCGCTTTGTTCCCGCCCTCTCGGGGGAATACCAGCGGGGCCGGCGGAGACTGATTGCCATCGTCGAAATGCCTGTGATCTTCACGGCTGCCTCCAGTGATTCTGCGAACGGTCCGATGCCGGGCTCTCAGCGGAAAGAGACGTCGCGCATCGCGCATTCGATCAGAGTGACCCCCGCGACGAGGAGGGGGACGGTAAAGGACTCGGGCGAAACCTTGTCGAGGCTGTCATAGTCGGTGTGCGCGAAAGCGTAAGCCGGGCTCCTGGACAAGAGGGCGGCGCACGGGACGCCCTTCTGTCTGAACGAGTAGTGATCGGAGTACCGCGTGATCTCGTCGTAGAGGTAGAAGTCCGTGTGAAGCTGCTTCTTCATCTCAGTCATGAAGCCCCGGAACCGGTCGTTCTCGTTCGTGGTGACCGTGAGGGTCCCCTCCCGCACCGCGGAACAGTCGAGGTTGAGGACGCAGACGACGTTCGAGAGATCCTCATGCGCCCTCGTATACGCCTTGGAGCCGTGCAGCCCGAGCTCCTCGGAACCGAATGTGACGAACCGGACGCTTCTCGCGAGCTTGTAGGCCCGGGTCAGTCTGGCAAGCTCCACGATCATTGCGATGCCGGACCCGTTGTCCACGGCGCCTTCGGAGAACCAGGAGTCGATGTGCCCGCAGACGATGATCTCCTCGGCGGCCTTTCCCCTCTTCAGCCCGATGCCGTTGCGGGAGGTGACAGGCTCGGCGGTGCTCGTGGAGGCGATCTCCAGCGTCACAGCCTCGCCCTTTCTCTTGAGGTACATGGCGTCCTCGTACGAGATCCCGACGCCCGCAATGGCGCCTGTCTTGGGATCGAGGTTGGCCGCGCCCATCGCGACGAGCCCTCCCGGCCTCCTGCCGTAAAAGACGAACCCCGCCGCTCCCGCCTCGACCGCGAGCCCGTACTTGACCGATCTGTGCAGCTCCTTCTGTCCGGGCCTGGTCTCGTCGGAAACGAGCACGATCTTTCCGCGGATCGCGTCGCTCTGGAAATCTTCTTTCATTCCGGGTCCGGCGTCGACCACAGGCGCGCTCACCGATGTGCCCGGACACCAACCGAGAGGATGGCTCGCGAGCTCTCTCACAGAGCCGCGCTCATGAACGAGCACGGTGCTCCTGCCGGGTCTCCAGCCGGGATAGGAGAACTCCGAGATCTCAGTCTCGCACCCGTGCCGCGAGAGCTGCGAGATCACCATTTCCGTGGCTCGCCGCTCCTCGTCGCTCGCTGACAGCCTCGAGCCGACCTGCTCGCAGAGGGCGCTCAGCACGCCGTAGGCGTCCTGGTCGGCGACGCACCTGCTCACGAAATCGCGGGAGTATTCGTGCAGATCCATGGGCAATTAATCCTTTCGCGAAAGCAAAGCCCGGGCCCCGGCGCGGGCCGGGAGCCCGGGACAGAACAAACACGGCCTGCTCCGTCACTTGACCGAGTCGTACGACTTCTGCGTCATCTCCACGTACCGCTTGACGTTGAGCCGTTCGAGCTCCTTGAGGTAGTTGTCCCAGTCGGCTCCGTCCAGGTTCTTCTTGTCGGTGATGAACTGGGCATCGGAAGCCACGACGAAATCCCTGATCGTGAGCGCCAGCTCGGCCATTTCGGCGGACTCCTTTTCGGAGAACCACAGGTTCGGAAGGAACTCCTTGGGCCTGTACTGGTCGTAGAGGTTGGCCGCCTTGTAGAGGATGGGCTCCTGCGCGAACTCCCGCAGCGTCGCCTGTCCGAGACTGAGCTCGACCCTGAAGTCGTTGAGCGCGGTCGAGCCCCAGGCGTAATCGTCCTTGCGCCCGTAAGGCGTGAGGCGCACGTAGACCGCCTGTTTGTCGTTGGCCCCGAGCTCGCCGGGCTTGCCGCGGCGCCATCCGACCCCTTCCTGGCCCATGTTCGCGGTGAGGGTGCCCTCCTCGGTGTAGAACCAGTCGGCCCAGCGGGTGATGACGTCAGGCCGCTTGGCCGCCGAAGTCACCTCCAGACCGGGAAGAATACGGTACGGCCCGGTGTAGGCGACCTGGTAGCCGGCGGGACCTTTCAGCGGCGGCACCAGGACCCAGTCCTTGTAGCGTCCGCTCGCGCCGTAATAGATGTTGAACGCGCTGATGCTGCCCGACGGAACGAACCCGAGAATCTGGACCTGGGGGTTCTCCGACTTCTGCTTGAGTCCCGGGTCCCTGGCCTGGGTAAAGCTCTCGGGGTCGATGAGGCCTTCGCGATAGAGCATCCGCATGTAGCGCAGTCCTTCGCGCCACTGCGGCGTGCTGGCCACAAAGAAGACTTTCTTGTTTTCGACGTGCACAAAGGACAGCTCGCCGGTGTCCGTGAAGTAGCTGTAGACAAACGCGTTCATCAACCACTTGTCGATCTCGTTGTTGTAGCCGCCCCGGCTGATCGCGCCCGCCATCGGTATCTCGTCGGCCTTGCCGTTGCCGTTGGGATCCCTGGTCTTGAAGGCCTTGAGCACCTTGTACAGATCGTCCGTGGTCTGGGGCACCTGCAGGCCCAGCTTGTCGAGCCAGGGCTTGTTGATCCACGCCCGCACCTCGTGCACGCAGTGGTAGCACTCGCCGATCTTCGGGAACGAGTAGATGTTGCCGTCCGGCGCGGTCATCGCGGAGCGGACGTAGGGCCGATCGGCGAAGATCTTCTTGAGGTACGTGGTGTTCTTGTCGATGAGATCGTTCAGCCGGATAAAGATGCCTGCTCCGCCGTTGACCATGAGCTGTGAGCGGCTGAAGTTGAAGTCGCCGTGCAGGAAGGCCTCGGGGAGCTCCTTGGCGGCGATCAGGACATTGATCTTTTCGGGGGCCTGCTCATCCGGAATCTGTTCCCATTCGACGTGGACGTTCGTCTTGTCCTCGTAGAACTTGGTGAACCAGAGCTTGGTCATGTCCCCCGTGTACGGGTGCAGGCTCGCCAGGATCTTGATCGTCACCTTGTCGGCCACGATCGGGTACTGGCCGGGCGGGGTCACCGCAGGGCCGGCCGCCGCCGCTTCTTTCTGGGGCGCGGCAGAGAGCCCCGCCGCCCCGAGCACGATGAGCAGCAGAACCGCCATGGCCACGCGAATCGAACAGTGCTTGGTCATCCCTCTCCTCCTTGTGCGATGCCGGCGCGACGCGCCGGAGCTCTCCGTCTCTCTCGTCCTGTCATGCGCCTCTTGCGCGGCAACCTCCTTTCCCCGGCCGACGTCTACCCCTTGAGCGCTCCGATCAGAACCCCGCGGACGAAGTACTTCTGCACGAAAGGGTAGATCAGCAGCATGGGAGCACTGGCCACGACGATCAGCGCGAACTTGAGCAGCTGGGCGATCATCTGGCGGGATTCCTCCTGCTCCAGATTCGTGGCTATCTGGTAGTCGATCTGGTTCTCGAGGAGGATCGCGCGCAGGATGATCTGCAGGGGGTAGAGCCTGGAGTCCCTCAGGTAGATCAACGCGCTGAAAAAGGCGTTCCAGTGCATCACGGCGTAGAACAGCGTGATCACCGCGACGATCGGCCCCGACAGCGGAATCACGACCGCGAGGATGAATCGCGTGTTGCTGCAGCCGTCGAGCTGCGAAGCCTCGAGCAGCTCGCCCGGAATCGTCGCCTCGAAGTAGGTGCGCGTGATGATCACGTTCCATGCGGCGACCGCGTTCGGGAGGATCATGGCCCACCTGGTGTTCAGGATGCCGACCGCACGAACGAGAAGAAAGGTCGGGATGATGCCGCCCGAGAACATCATGGTGAAGGTCACCAGGAACATGAGAGTGTTCCTGCCGTAGAAGTCCCTGCGGGCGAGCGGATAGGCGATCATGATCGTGAGCAGCACGTTGATGAATGTCCCGACGACCGTGTAGAAGAGGGTGTTCCCGTAGCCGAGCCAGATCTCGCTGCTCTGGAAGACCAGCTTGTACCCCTCGACGTTGGGATTGACCGGCCACAGCCAGACCCGGCCCGAGATCACGGCCTCGGGCGAGCTGAACGAGCTGCTGACCACGAACACCAGCGGATAGAGAACCGCGAGGAAGCACAGCGACAGGAACGCGTAGTTGACGGCGTTAAAGATCCGGTCCTGCCGCGACTCGCGAACCCGTCGTCCCCGCGCCGTCCGCGCGGTGTCCCCGTGGGGCCTGCCACCTACCATAGGCTCGTCTCGCCGAATGCCCTGGCGATTCGATTGACCGCCAGCAGCAGCACGAAACCTATCGCCGACGAGAAGAGCCCTATGGCGGTCGAGTACGAGAAGTTGGGCACCGCGGAGGCGAGCCCGATCTTGTACACGTAGGTATCGATGATCTCCGAGGCCGCCAGGTTCAGAGGGTTCTGCAGCAGCAGCACTTTTTCGAACCCGATGAACATGATGCGTCCGACGTTGAGGATAAGGAGGATCACCGCGGTCGGCATGATGCCGGGAAAGTCGATGTGAACGATCCGCTGGATCTTGCTGGCCCCGTCCGCGATCGCCGCCTCGTGAAGCTCCGGGTTGATCCCCGCCAGCGCGGCAAGGAAGATGATCGAGCCCCACCCCATCTCCTGCCAGACGTCCGACCAGACATAGATCGACTTGAAGTACGCCGGCTCGCCCATGAACAGCGTCGCCTTGCCGCCCAGGAGCACGATGATCCTGTTCACCACCCCCACGCGCGGCGAGAGCACCTGCACGATGATCCCGGCCAGAACGACGACCGAGATGAAATGGGGAGCGTAGGTGACCATCTGGACCGTCTTCTTGATCCGGGTCTGAGCGCAGTAATGCAGTGCGATCGCGAGGATGATCGGCACGGGAAACCCCGCGAGAAGCTTGTACGCGCTCAGAACGAGCGTGTTGCCCATGATCGTCGCGAACTTGTAAGAGGCGAAGAACGCGGCGAACTGGTCCCACCCGACCCACGGGCTGCGCCAGATTCCCAGCGTGGGCATGAACTTGCGGAACGCTATCTGGGCTCCGTACATCGGGATGTACTTGAAAACGACGAAATAGAGGAGAGGAGGCAGCACGAGCAGGTAGAGGTCCCAGTTCCGCAGTCCCTGCTTGACTACGCGGGTGCGCCACCTGGCCAGGGCCGATACTCCGCTGCCGTCACCCATCGGACGTCGATGCTCCTGCTCGGTGCCGACCAATCACGCGTGGAGCCTCGGATGAGCCCCCCGGTGGTCGGCGCCGACACGTCGAATGCTCAGTCACCGGCCACAGTATGGGCCGCCTATGCAGATGTCAAGTTTGGGCCAACGGCCCGCGAGCGCGCCGGTCCCCCATTTACACGCGGCGGCCCGCCGTGGAACAATCCGCGTCGTCCGGCCTGAAGGGGCCGCGATTCGAGGTTGCCGGCAGGCATGACAGCCATCGTGCTTCTCGTCGCCGCGCTCGGCGCGTTCGCGTGCGGCGGCGCGCTCTCGGCGCTGCTTCGCCGCAGGCCTGCGCTCTCGGCCGCCGTGGGCGCGGGCGGGGCCGTGGCCGGCGGGCTGCTGGGCGCGGCCGCGGGCGCGCTGGGCCTCGCGGGGGGCCCGCCCGCGACGCTCTCCCTGCCGTGGGAGCTGCCCGGCGCCGAGCTCGCGCTGTCGATCGACGGCCTGGCAGCCTTCTTTATCATTCCCGTTTCCCTCGTGACGGCCCTCGCGGCTTTCTACACGCCGGCCTACGTGCGCCGCGGCCGTTTCAGCTGGTTCTGGTTCGACGCGCTGGGCGCGGCCATGCTCCTCGTGCTCGCAGCGGCGAACGGGCTGCTCTTCCTCATCGCGTGGGAAGTGATGTCGCTCGCCTCGTTCTTCCTGGTCATGACCCACGGCGAGGATGAAGGCACGCTCCGCGCCGGCTGGACCTACCTCGTGGCGACCCACATCGGCACGGCGTTCCTGCTCGCGTACTTCCTGCTGCTCGACCGCGGGCACGGCGGCCTCGCGGCCGCGGACGGCGCGCCCGCCGGCGTGCTCTTCGCGCTGGCGCTCGCCGGCTTCGGGACCAAGGCCGGCTTCGTGCCGGCGCACGTGTGGCTCCCGGAGGCGCACCCCGCCGCGCCGTCGCCCGTGTCCGCGGTGATGAGCGGCGTGATGATCAAGACCGGCCTCTACGGGATCCTGCGCACCGTCACGCTGTTAGGCGGTGTGCAGCCCTGGTGGGGCTGGGCGCTGCTGGCGATCGGTGCGGTGTCGGGGATCCTCGGCGTGGTCTACGCGCTGGCGCAGCACGACCTCAAGAGGCTGCTCGCCTACCACAGCGTGGAGAACATGGGGATCATCGCGCTCGGCATCGGGCTCGGGCTGCTCGGCCTGAGCTACCGGCTGCCGGCGCTGGCCGCGTTCGGGTTCTGCGGCGCGCTGCTGCACGTGCTGAACCACGCGCTGTTCAAGAGCCTGCTGTTCCTCGGCGCCGGCTCCGTCGACGCGGCCACCGGTACGCGCGAGCTCGACCGCCTCGGAGGCCTGCTCAAGGTCATGCCGGTCACCGGCGCGACGTTCCTGGTGGGCGCGGCCGCGATCGCCGGGCTGCCGCCGCTGAACGGGTTTGCGAGCGAGCTGCTCATCGCCCTCGCGGCGTTCCGCGGCGTCGTGCCGGTCGGCGCGCTCGTGCCCGCGATCGCCGCCGCCGGCCTCGCCGTGATCGCCGCGCTCGCGCTGATAGGCGGCCTCGCGGCCGCCTGCTTCGCCAAGGCGTTCGGCATCGTCTTCCTCGGGGAGCCGCGCGAGCCGGAGATCCGCGCGGCAGGCGAGGCGCCGTGGACGATGCTGCTGCCCATGGTGCTGCTGGCCCTGGCATGCGCCGGCGTAGGCCTGGCCGCGCCGATCGTGGTCCGGGCCCTGAGGGCGCCGCTCGAGCTGCTGCTGGGCGTCGTCGGCCCGGTCGCCCCGGCCCCGGCCGCGCCGTGGGCAGACCTGACGCGGCCGCTCGCCGGCGTCTCGATCGCGGGCGCGGTTCTGCTCGCCCTCATCGCCGTCTTCGCCCTCGTGCGCCGGGCGGCGCTGGCCGGCAAAGAAGTGCGCCGCGGCCCCACCTGGGACTGCGGCTACCTCGCTCCGACGCCGCGCATGCAGTACACCGCCGCCTCGTTCGCGCAGGCCATTACCGACGCGTTCCGCCCTCTTCTCGGCGGCGGTCCCCGGATCAAGCGGCCCGAGGGGCCGTTTCCCGGCGCAAGCGGCCTGCACACCGAGCCGAAGGATCCCTTCCTTCACAAGCTCTTTTCGCCCCTGTTCGCCGCAGTGGCCTGGGCCGCCTCACGCCTGCGCCCGCTCCAGCAGGCGACGATCCAGGTCTACATCCTCTACATAGCGGCGACGGTGCTCGTGCTCCTGGTGTGGAAGCTGAGGTAGGCGATGCGCTCCCTGTCGGCGGTCATCCTGGCGTTCGCGCTCGCGCCCCTGCTTCCGGGCGTCACAAACCGCGTCAAGGCGTTCTTCGCCGGAAGGCGCGGCCAGCCTCTGCTTCAGCTCTACCGCGACCTCGCCAAGCTCCTGCGCAAGGGCACGGTCTACAGCGGCACCGCGACGTGGCTGCTCAAGGCGGGCCCGCTGGTGGGCGCGGGCACCGCCGCGGCCGCGCTCGCGCTGCTTCCTTTCGCGGGCGAGCCGGGCCTGGTGTCGTTCGCGGGCGACCTCATCCTGCTCGCTTACCTCCTCGGGCTGGGCCGCTTCTTCACGGTGCTCGCCGCGCTCGACACCGGGAGCGCTTTCGAAGGGATGGGCGCGAGCCGCGAGGCCTGGTTCTCCACGCTCGCCGAGCCCGCGCTGCTCCTCGGCCTCGCCGGGCTCGCCGCGGCTTCGCGCTCGCTCTCGCTGTCCGGCATCTTTCTCGGCCCCGGTCCGCACCCTCTCATGGGCGGGCATGCGGCCACCGTGCTGCTGATTGCGGTGGCCTTCGTCCTGGTGTTCCTCGCCGAGAACTCGCGCATCCCCTTCGACGACCCCAACACGCACCTCGAGCTCACGATGATCCACGAGGTGATGATCCTCGACCACGGCGGCCCCGACCTCGCGCTCATCGAGTACGGGTCCGCGCTCAAGCTCTGGGTGCTCGGGGGGCTGCTGGTCGACGCGCTGGTGCCTCCGGTGGGAAGCTGGCCCCTGCGGCTCGTCGCGTCGCTCGCCGGGCTCGCGGCGGTCGCGGCCGCGACGGGCGTCGTCGAGAGCTCCATGGCGCGCCTGAAGCTGCTGCGGGTGCCGCAGGCCCTCGTGATGGCCTCGGTCTTCTCCCTGATCGCCTTTATCCTGGTGCTGACGTGAAGGAACCGATGTGAAGGTGCCGACGCTGAAGGAACCGACGTGAGGGTGCCGACGTTGAGGGAACCGACGTGAGCCTGGACAGCCTCTCCAACCTCCTGGTGATCCTCCTGGTGCTCGCCAATTTCCAGATGCTCGGCACGAGCCGCATCGCCCAGTGCCTGCGGATGGTGGCGGTGCAGGCGCTGCTGCTCGGCGTGTTCCCGCTGCTGCGGCAGTGGGGCGAGCTCACGGCCGAAGTCATCGTCGTCGCGGCCGCGAGCACGCTGCTCAAGGCCGTCGTGCTCCCCGCCATGCTCGGCCGGGCGATGCGGGCGGCCGAGGTGCGGCGCGAAGTCGAGCCGATGGTCGGCTTTACCGTCTCGCTGCTCGCGGGCATCGCGCTCCTCGCCGCCTCGGTCGCGCTGGGCGCGCGTCTGGAGCTGCCCGGCCCGATCGCTTCGCGCTTCTTCGTGCCCGTGGCCCTGTTCACGATCCTCGTCGGGCTCTTCGTGGTCGTGACGCGTCGCAAGGCGATCACGCAGGTGATCGGCTACCTCGCCATAGAGAACGGCATCTACGCCTTCGGCCTGGCCACGGCGGTGCGCGCGCCGCTCCTGGTGGAGCTGGGCGTGCTGCTCGACATCTTCGCCGCGGTCTTCGTCATGGGGATCGCGATCCTGCACATCCGGCGCGAGTTCGACCACATCGACACCGACCGCCTGACGATGCTCAAGGAGTAGCGCGTGGCAAGGAGTAGCGCGTGACGCCGCTCGCCCTGATCCTGGTTCCGGCGGTCGCGGGGGCCGCCTGCTTTCTCATCCGATCGGACCGCGCGCGCCGGCTCCTGCTGCTGCTCGCCGCCGTCGCCCACGCGGGGCTGACCGCCCGCGCCTGGACCTTTCCGCTGGAGGTCGACACGACCGACTGGCTCGCGATCGGTCCCGCGGCGCTCTACTTCCTGACGCTCACCAGCGCGCTCTTCCTCGCGGTCGCGGTCTACACCGTCGGCTACCTCGCGCAGGAGCGCGGCGCGGACCACACCGACCCGGAGGAGGACTTCGTCTTTACCAACTCGCCCGAGGCGGTCTTTACCGCGTGCCTGCTGTTCTTCCTCTCGTCGATGACGCTGGTGGCCACGAGCCAGCACGTCGGCCTGCTCTGGGTCGCGGTCGAGGCGACGACGCTGGCCTCGGCCCCGCTCATCACGTTCCACAGGCACCACCGCTCTCTGGAGGCGACCTGGAAGTACCTGCTCATCTGCTCGGTGGGCATCGCGCTCGCCCTGCTGGGCAACTTCTTCCTCGCGATCGCCGCCTCTTTCGACGGCGTGCAGCAGCTCCCGCTCACGGTCACGGAGCTGGTCACCGACGGCCCGAAGCTCCATCCCGTGTGGCTCAAGGCCGCCTTCGTGCTCTTCCTCGTGGGCTACGGCACGAAGATGGGCCTGGTTCCCCTGCACACGTGGCTGCCCGACGCGCACAGCGAAGCCCCCTCGCCCGTGTCCGCGCTTCTCTCGGGGGCACTGCTGAACTGCGCGTTCCTCGCGATCCTCCGGATGCATTCCATCCTCCGGGCCGCGGGGCTCGGCGACTTCAGCGGCTCGTTGCTCGTCGGGTTCGGGATCCTCTCGGTGGTCGCGGCCGCGGCCTTCCTCGTGCGGCAGGCAGACTACAAGCGGATGCTCGCCTACTCCAGCGTCGAGAACATGGGCCTGCTCGCGCTCGGCGCCGGTCTCGGCGGCGCGGGCGGCTTTGCCGCGCTGCTGCACGCGGGCAATCACACGATGGCCAAGGGCATGCTCTTTCTCGCGGCGGGCAACATCCTGATGGGCGCCCGCTCAAAAGCGGTCGCGCAGGCGACGGGCCTTCGCGCGCGCATGCCCGCGACCGCCGCCCTGTGGATCGCGGGCCTCCTCGCGATCACCGGCATGCCGCCCTCCGGCCCCTTCGTGAGCAAGCTCCTGATCGTGCGGCGCGCCTTCGAGGCCGGCCGCTTCTGGATCGCGGGCCTGATGCTCTTCGCCCTCGCGATGGCGTTCGCGGGGATGACGGCCGTCGCCCTGAGGATGGTCTATGGGAAGGCGGACGCCGGCCCGTCCGTCGCGTCGCCTGCGCACGGTGGGGCGGCGGCAGCCGCGGCCCCGGCGCACGCGAGCGACGCGGTCGCGACCGCGGCTGTCGGTGTCGCGGTCGCGCCTGCCGCGCCGCACGCCGCGGAGCCCGAGCGCCTTCGGGAGCCGCTGTGGTCCCTGCTTCCGCCGATCGCCCTCGGCCTGGTCGTGCTTCTGCTCGGCCTGTACCTGCCCGCCCCGCTCTCGCGGCTGATCGGCCAGGCCGCGGCCCAGCTGGGGGTCGGCCCATGAGCGAGCTCATCATCCGCAACGCGGCGGCCTTCGCCCGCGCCGATTGCCCGCTCATCCCGGTCGAGGCGTTCCGCGACACCGTCCTCGACGCGGTCGGCGAAGGCGCCCGTCTCGCCGCCCTCACCGGGGTCCCGGCGGCCGGCGGCGGCGTTCAGCTCCTTGCCGTGCTCGCCCGCGACCGCGTCAGTCTCTCCGTAACCTCGACGCTGGTGCGCGAGAGCTACCACGCGCTTACCCCGCTGTGCCCGCAGGCCCAGGCCTTCGAGCGCGCGCTGCTCGAGGAGCACGGCATCGTCCCCGAAGGCCACCCCTGGCTCAAGCCGCTGCGCTTTCCCCCGTCACGCGGGGTGGCGGCCGGCGACTTTCCCGCCTACCGCGTCGAGGGTGAAGAGGTGCACGAGGTCGCCGTGGGCCCCGTCCACGCGGGCATCATCGAGCCCGGCCACTTCCGGTTCCAGTGCCGCGGCGAAGAGGTGCTGTCCCTCGAGATATCGCTCGGCTACCAGCACCGCGGCGTTCTCCGCGGCCTGAACCAGGGCGCGGAGAAGCGGCGAATCCACTACGTCGAGACGCTGGCGGGCGACACTTCCGTGGGCCATGCGCTGGCGTACTGCCAGGCGGCCGAGGCGCTGGCCGCGACGCCCGCGCCTCCGCGCGCCCAGGCCCTGCGGGCGGTGGCCCTGGAGCTCGAGCGCGCGGCCAATCACATCGGCGACCTCGGAGCCATGGCCGGCGACGTGGGGTTCCTCCCCACCTCGTCCTACTGCGGCCGCATTCGAGGCGACGTGCTGAACCTCACCGCGGTCCTGTGCGGAAACCGCTTCGGCCGCGGGCTCGTCCGTCCGGGCGGGCTCGCGTGGGACGTGGACGCGGAGCAGGCCGCCTCCATGCGCGAGCGCCTCGCGGCCGTGCGGCGCGACGCCACCGGCGCGGTCTCGCTGCTGTGGTCCACGCCGACGGTGACGAGCCGGTTCGAAGGCACGGGCGCCCTTTCGGCCGAGACCGCGCGCGAGCTCGGCCTCGTCGGAGTGGCGGCCCGCGCGTGCGGCCTGGAGATGGACGTGCGACGATGCTTCCCCGCGGGCGTGTACGCCGAGGTGGCCACGCCGTTCGCCACGTGGCCCGCCGGCGACGTGTACGGCCGCGCGTGGGTGCGGTGGCTCGAGGTCAAGGCGTCGCTCGACCTGGCCGACCGCCTGCTCGGCTCGCTGCCCGAAGGCCCGGTGCTCGCGGAAGCCCCCGCGCCCTCACGCGGCCGGCGCGGCTCGACGCAGCAGCGCGGCGGCTGGGCCGCGGACCGGCTCGTCGTGAGCCTGGTCGAAGGCTGGCGCGGCGAGATCTGCCACGTCCTCGCGACCGGACGCGGCGGCGCCCTCGCCCGCTACGACGTCGTAGACCCCTCGGTCCACAACTGGCCCGGGCTCGCGATGGCGATGCGGGGGCAGCAGATCGCCGATTTTCCGCTGTGCAACAAGAGCTTCAACCTGTCGTACTGCGGGCACGACCTGTGACGGCCGCCGGGCAGCGGGCCCCTCGAGGATTCGGGGCTTGGCGCGTGGCGAGGACGCCACGCGGTAGGAGGAAACAATGCTGAGGGTGCTCCTGGAGCGGATGCGCCAGGGATACCGGACGATGTCCTATCCGCGCGGCAAGGCGCCGGAGCTGCCCGCCCGCTTCGCCGGCCGGCCCGAGATGCAGGCGGTCTCCTGCCCCGACGGCTGCCGCGCCTGCATCGAGAGCTGCCCCACCGACGCGATCCAGGCGGCTTCCGCGCTCGAGCTCGATACGGGTGCGTGCATCTTCTGCCGCGCCTGCGAGAGCGCCTGCCCGCTCGGCGCCATTTCCTTTGGCCGGGACCACCAGCTGGCAGCCGCGCGCCGCGGAGACCTGGTGGTGCGGCCAGCGCAGCCCGACCGTCCCGCTCCGAGGCCGCCGGCGGCCCTGCACGCCGAGGCGGCGCGCCTCTTCGGCCGCTCCTTCAAGCTGCGGCAGGTGTCGGCCGGGGGCTGCAACGGCTGCGAATCGGACGTCAACGTGCTGAACACGATCGGGTGGGACCTGGGCCGCTTCGGCATCCAGTTCGTGGCCTCTCCGCGTCACGCGGACGGCCTGCTGATCACCGGTCCGGTCACGGAGAACATGCGTCTGGCCCTGGAAAAGACCTGGCGCGCGCTCCCCGGCCCACGCGTCGTGATCGCGGTAGGCGCCTGCGCGGTGGCAGGCGGCCCCTACCGCGGCCACCCCGAGGCGCACGATGGCGCGGATTCGGTCGTCCCGGTGGATCTCTACATCCCCGGCTGCCCGCCGCACCCGCTCACGATCCTCGACGGGCTGCTGCGCTTTCTCGGGCGGATCAAATAGCGCCAACCGCGCGCGCCCCTCGCGAAGCGCGCGCGGCCAGCGATGGCTCTTGTCCCCGGTTACTTCTTCTGCGCGAGGGCGTTCTTGATGAGCGAGACGATGATCATGAGCACGCCACCGCCCACGCCGCCGCCGGCGATCTGGCCTATGAGCGAGCCGATGTCGAGCGAGCCGCCCTGGGCGATCGCGCCGATGGACGGGACGATGCCCTGAAGGATCGCGCCGCCGAGCCCGCCTCCCACCACGCCGGCCACCGAGTTCCACAGCGTGCCGAGGCTGTTCTCCTTCATCAGCGACCCGGCGGCATTGCCGCCGGCTGCTCCCGCTATCAGGTTGACGATCAGGCTTCCAATGTCCATGAGTCCTCCCCTTGAGCGCGATAAGCGCGCGCGCGTCCGCGGCGCGCGAAGAGACCGCGGTCAACGACCGCGCTGCTCCGACGGATCAGTAGGTCACCGCGGGAGGCAGCTTCTTCGCCTCGTTGATCCAGGACTGGCACCGCTTGAGACCAGGGAGCTGCCGGACCAGTCTCCTGCTGCCGGAGTTCGCCTTCGCGAGGCTCGCGACGAGGTGCTCCGCCTTGCGCGTGCGCAGCTCCTTGACCGTGTCGACGCCGGCCTTTTCCAGGAGCTCGGAGTACTGCTTGCCGATCCCTTTGACGCGGAACAGGTCCGCCATGTTGACCCATTTCAGTATGACAGCCTGGCTGACCCCCGACTGCGCCGCGAGCTCCTTGCGTCCCTTGGGCGTCGCGCCCTTCTTGAGCAATCCGCGCGTCGTGCGGACCTTCGCCTTCTTCATCTTCGCGCTGTTCGCCGCACCGATTCCTTCGATCTGCATCAGAGCGTAGTTAGGCATGCTTTCCTCCTATGTAATGGAAACAGCGTACAACCGTTCACGCGCGAACGCAAGCTCAAAAGGGAAGGCAGACAGCAGGACGCTGCGCCGCGATCGGGCAGACTCGACAACCCGGCTCAGGGCTCGCGCATCAGCCACACTTCGGAAACGCCGAACGTGCGTGTGCCGGGCTGCGGCTGCCACTCGAGATCCAGCCGGCCGCCGCGGGTCGCTTCGGGCGGGATCGCGTACTCGCGGACCGGGTCGTAGCCCGCATCGGCCGTCGCATCGGCGATGCGGAGCGTTTCATGCACCACGATGCCGCCCGCGAGCAGGCGCACGGCGGGAGAGTGGCGGCACTTGAAGTAGACGACGCGCAGCCGCCAGGCCGTGCCGGGCTCGATCGTCGGGTAGCTCAGGCGCAGCGGAGTGGTGTAGTTGACCGAGACGCAATTGATCCATGCCAGCGGCACGTCCCGGCGCGCGGCCACCTGCGAGGCGTCCGGGTAGAAGAGCCGAAGCCCCGCGGGCTCGAAGTCGGCAAATGGCGCGGCCAGGGCGCCGGGGTCGGCGGCCCAGGTCTGTCCCGGCCCGCGCGCGACGACCTCCCAGCCCGCGGGAGTGCCGAGGTCGTGGTAGAAGCCGCCGGGGCCGGGATTGGTGCGCTCGACGATCGCGCGGAGTGCCTCGGGCTCCGCCTCCGCCCCGGCGGCCCGCACGCGGGCGAGCTCCGCGAGCAGCCAGCGGCGGTTGTTGAGGGGCACATCGATGCCGTCCATGAACGCGCCCCGCGCCCAGCCGATGGCCTGGTAGCGCGGCACGGAAGTCTGCCAGCCGATCTCCGCGAAGAGCTCGTCCGCGAGCTGCCGGCAGCGGTCTCGCAGATGGGTCGACGGCCCGTCGCGATCGCAGGAGCGCAGCAGCGCTTCGGCGCGATCGAGGGCGGCCGCGAGAGCGGCAGGGCCGGCGGGCGCCTTCTCCAGTATTTCAAGCGCCTGGAGTTCCATTGCCCTCTCGGACAGGAGACGGCGGCGGACATAGGCGTCGTAGTACGCGCGCTGAAGGCCCATCTTGAAGCGATAGCTCGCGAGCGCGGAGCCGCCGTCGCGGCGCTCCATCGACCGCCACTGCGCGAGCGTCGTCTCCACGCCGTCGTTGGCAACGAGCGGGCCGCGCCAGTTGCGCTCGAGCGCCATCAGGCCCTGCGCCACGCCTTCGGCGTAATCGGGCCCGACGAAGAGTCGGCCGAAATCGCGCAGGGTCTCGACCACCGGCCGTTCCGGGTCCCAGTCCTGGTCGAGCCAGATGAGCTTGTTGACGTCGTCGTTGATCCCTTCGGAGTAGACGAGGTCGCCGACGACGTGAGGCGCCTGGAGGTTATGGATGTGCTTCTCCGCGACGGGGCGCGGGTTGCAGCACTCGCGCCCGAGCGTGAGGGCGAACGCCAGGTCCCAGTCCTCCACGGGGAACTGGCAGTTGAGGCTGTGCGTGACGTCCGGGTAGTTGCGGATGGGATAGCGCGCAGGCGTGCGGGCGCGAAGCTCCTCGAGCGTGCAGGGAACCCACGGCGCATAGACCAGGCCGCCGAGCCATTCGGGCTCCCGTTCGACCTCGGTGTGGAACTCCTGCATCCAGCGCGGGCCCGGCTTGAAGACCTGAGGCGAGATCCAGATCTTCGCGTGCGGGTGATGGCGCCGCAGGATCTGCGCGACGCGAGCGGACCACGCGAAGAGCAGGGCCGGCTCGAGGTCGCCGGGGTCGCCGCCGGGGATCATCACGGCATCGACCCGCGCGAGGCGGCGAAACACGTCGTCGCGCTCCGCCTCTTCCGCTGCCCGCACGGCAGCGTCGGCGTAGTCGCGCGCCATGTTCGGGTACCACACCCAGACGTCGAGGCCGTAGGAGTCGATGATCCGGGAGAGACGCTCCATCATCTCGAGCGGCGGCACCTTGAAGTGCGGGCTGTCGGCGGCGTCGTCGGTGCGGGGCGGGAGTATCTCGATGGCGTTGGCGCCGAACAGCGCGAGCTCACGGATGTACTGGTCGAACTGAGCGGGCGTCCAGGCGTCGTACGCGTTGGTCTTGGGCCGGTAGCCGAGCTGCGAGCCGCGCAGCTTCATGCGGGGCGCGCCGCTGACGCGCAGGCCGGGCGCTTCGATCGAGCCCGGCCGCAGCTCCATCGCGCGGAGCAGGCGCCCCACGCCGTAGAGCACGCCGCGCGGGTCCGCGCCCGCGACCAGCGCGAGGCCATCGCGCACGACGAGGCGATAGCCCTCCGCGCCGGGCGCTGCCAGCCCGCGCAGCTCGGCGTCCCACCCGCCGCCTGCCAGGCGCAGCGACGCTTCGGTGCCCAGCGCGATGACCGCGGCTGCGCGCGCTCCCCGCGCGTCGCGAGTCTCGAGCGTGATGCCGGTGCGCTTCTCGATCTCCTCGGCGAGCACGGCCGCGGCCCTGCGCTCGACGCCGCCCGCGGCCGCGGCCGCCACGATGGTGGACGGTGGAAAGCGGATCATTGCGGTCCCGGAATAGCCGCGGTTCCCGGCGGTGTCAAGGAAGCGCACCGGGTCCTACGCGACCGCGACGAGCAGCACGTCGCTGTTGACGCCGGCCATCCGCAGGAGCGTTCCCGCGGAGGTCGCCTCGACCCGCGGACAGACGATCCGGCGCTCGTCGAGGAGCGCCAGCGTGAGCCGGTGGGAGCGGAGGTCCGCCGCCACTTCGATGTCGCAGGCCTGCGGCGCGTAGACGGCAACGCGCGCGCCGCTCGCGCTGGCGGCCGCGCGAACGCCCGCGCCCGCCCCCGGCACCAGCGCCTGAGACGCCTCGATGGAGAAGAGGTCGAAGGCCTCGAAGACCCAGCGCGCAAAGGCATAGTCCCAGGCGCCCGGGAGGTGCAGGCTGGCGTGCCACTCGAGCGGCTCGAGTGCGTTCGCAGCGTTGAGGAAGCGCATGCCCTGCCGGTGCCAGGACCACAGCCCGTGCCCCCCGTAGGTGACGCCGGCTTTGGCGCCGGAAAGCAGCCCCTGCCACATCGCCCTGCGGACCTCGTACGCGGTAAAGCGGCCCTGCCCGCCGGGGGTGCGGCCGTGGGCTTCGTAGCACGGCTCGCCGTTGACGATCGGCCGCCTGACCGCCGCGGCCGCGAGGCGCTCCGCAAGCTTCCAGGCGAGATCCTGCGTCGCGGCCCGATGTCCGGACTGGTACATGGCGAAGTCCAGATGCGGAGATCGCGCGAGCTGCTCGGGCAGCTCCCCGTCGGGGCTGGTATGCATCGAGGCGAGCGCGCGCGGGCTCGCGCTCTTGAGGGCGTCGAGGGCGGCCAGGTAGTGTCCTGTCTCGCGCTGCGACTCGAACCTCGTATCTCCGCTCACGAAATAGACCGGATCGAAGCGCTCGAAACAACCGGCGGCGCACCGCACGTACGGCGCCACGGCTTCGAGCGGCATCACGGTCGCGTTGTTCAGCCTCCGGGCCGCCCACGAGTCCGGGGCGTAGTTGCACCACAGGAGGCCGAGCGAAGACACGAAGCCGAGGTCGGTCGCCCTCCGCAACATCGCCTGAGCCTTGTCGAAATACGCCTCGTTGATGCCGGCCGAAGTCCGGCCGGCCGCCCGCGTCCCTGTGAAACGGCTCGATCGCGCGGTCCCACACGCTCGTGTCGTGGGTGATCGGCAGGACGCTGATCTGCACGACATTGAACCCCTGCCGCGCCCTGAAAGAGAGGTACTGCTCCCATTCCTCGAGCGTGGCGTTGGCGAAGGCCGCCCACACGGTGTCGCCGAGATAGAAGAAGGGTGCGCCGTCGCGCTCGAAGTGGTCGCGGGTCGCCGCTACCTTGACTTCATGTCCCATTCCGCGTTCTTGAAACGCCGCCGTTTCCTCGGCAGAGTGTAGATCGGCTCCAGGCGACTGGGGAAGAGGAGCGACAGCCATGACCGCGGACCGCATCTGGCAGAAGGCGCTGCACGTCTGGAGCGTCGGGGAGCGTGAGCTCGCTCGCCTGCGCGAGACGGTCGACCGCGCCGCCTTCGTGCGCTGCGTCGAGGCGATCGCCGCATGCAAGGGACGCGTCGTCACGTCGGGCGCTGGGACCTCGGGCGCGGCCGCGCGCAAGATTGCTCACTCGCTGTCCTGCGTCGAGCGGCCGGCTTTCTTTCTGGAGCCCGCGGACGCGGTCCACGGCGGCCTCGGCTCGGTTCAACCCGGCGATGTGGCGATCCTCGTGTCCAAGGGGGGCGGTACGGGCGAGATCGTGCGCCTGCTCCCCGCACTGAAAGCCAAGAAGGTGTTCGTGATCGGCGTGACGGAGAACAGGGGCTCGCCGCTCGGCCGGGAGAGCGACGTGGTGCTCGAGGTGCGCGTCGAAGCGGAAGCGGACGAGCTCAACATGCTGGCGACGACGAGCACGATGGCCGTCGTGGCCGTGTTCGACGCGATCTGCATAGCGCTGATGGAGCTCACTGGCTACACCCGCGAGCAGTTCGCCGTCATCCACCCGGCGGGTGCCGTGGGCGAACGCCTGCTCAGAGGCGAGCCATGAGGCGAAGGGAGCAAGCGATGAGCCGCGACGTTCTACAGGGCAAGACGGTCTCTCTCGTCGGGGCGGGCGGCAAGATGGGCACGCGCATCCGCAACAACCTGGCGCGCACCGGTGTTCGGCTGGCC
The DNA here is from genome assembly GCA_963734495.1 of uncultured Spirochaetota bacterium. GTDB lineage: Bacteria > Spirochaetota > Spirochaetia > SZUA-6 > CAVTHK01 > CAVTHK01. Next base: position 45,576 of record CAVTHK010000011.1, on the reverse strand, counting down.
CTGATCGAGAAGGCCGCGGACAGGCGGGACGCGATGGCGGCCGAAGGCCTCGCGGTCACCGAGGGCTACGCTCCGGTCTCTCGCGCGGACTACGTCGTGCTCGCGGTCCCCGACCGGCTCATCGGCGCGATCTCCGCTGAGATAGTCCCTATGATGAAGGCCGACTCGGTCATGATCCTGCTCGACCCGGCGGCCGCCTATGCCGGCGAGCTCGCGCGCCGGCCCGACTGCACGTTCGTGGTCACGCACCCGTGCCATCCCCCGCTGTTCGTCGAGCAGCAGACGCCCGAGGCGAAGGCCGACCTCTTCGGGGGGATTGCGGCGCCGCAGGACATCGTCGTGGCGCTCGACAGCGGCCGCGAGGAGCTCTTTGCCGGAGCCGAGGAGCTGTGCCGGCTGATGTTCGCGCCCGTCGTGAAATGCCACCGCATCACCGTGCGCGACATGACGATCCTCGAGCCGGCCGCCGCGGAGGTCGTGGTGGCGGGCGCGGCGACGCTCATGCGGCAGGCCGTGGACGAGGCGGTCAGGCGCGGTGTGCCGGAAGAGGCGGCGCGGGCCTTCATGCTGGGCCACACGAAGATCCCGTTGGCCATCGTCTTCGGGCAGACGGACTTCCCGTTCTCCGACGCGGCGCAAGTCGCGATCAGGATCGGGTTCGAGCGCGTGATTCGCACGGACTGGCGCCGCGTCTTCGACGACGACGTGCTCGTCGAGACCGTGCGCCGGATGCTCCATCCCGAATCGCCGTAGATTCGCCGCGGCAGCCTTCAATTTGACAGTCCGGGCCGGTGAGGCATAGGTTTCACGGCAGCATGAAACGACCCATGTCCCACGGGGAGCTGCTCGCGCTCAAGCGCTGGAACACGCCGACCATCGCCAACGGCTGGGAGCAGATCTCGCGCCGCGACCCGCTCGACAATGTGTTCAACCTGGAGGAGACCACCGACTTCGCGCCCCAGATGGGCCCGATGGCGGGCTACGCGGTCACCGTCGTGCTCGAGCCCGGCAACCCCGAGCACAAGAAAGTCGCGGACGCCTACGAGCGCTACCTCGAGTACATCGCGCGCGAGCCGGGCCCCAAGATCATCGTCGCCCAGGATCTGGACAAGCCGCGCTGCTGGGGCGCGTTCTGGGGCGAGGTGCAGGCCAACACGCACCGCGCCCTCGGCTGCGTGGGCACCATCACCGACGGCGCCGTGCGCGACCTCGACGAGATGCGCAACGCCGGGTTCAAGCCGATCGCGCGGCGCCTCTGCGTGAGCCACGCCCACGCCTACCCCGTGCGCTGGGGCTGCGAGGTCGAGGCCTTCGGCTGCCGCGTGCGGCCGGGGCAGGTCGTTCACGCGGACAAGCACGGGTTCTTCGTGGTCCCCGAAGGGCGACGAGGGGCGCCTGGTCGAAGCCGTGCCTCGCCATGGACCGTCTCGAATGCGAGACCGTGATCGCCGCGGCGCGTGATGCGCGGGCCGGCGACGGCGCCGGGCTGGTGGCCGGAATCATCGAGGCCTCGCGCCGCTTCGACGCCGGGGCCGCTGAGCTCTTCGGCCGCAAGGACCCCGAGGGGCGGTAGCCCCCGCCGCTGCCGCTCCCGCCCTACCCGGCGATGCGGGCCTTCATCTTCGCGATGAACCGTTCCCAGACCGGATTCGCGCGGTCCTTCCATATGCGCGCGCGAAGCTCGTCGGCTCGATCCTCGGACCACCCGAGATGCTTCTGCGCGTACAGCGAGTAGAAGGCCGTCACCCTGAAGTTGGCGGCGCAGTGGATCAGAGTCTTCCCCTCGGGGAGCGCGCTCATCGCGCGCTCGAAGGCGGCGAAGTCCGTCTCGGTGGGATTCTCCCAGTCCACCGGGATGTGGTGATAGCTCATCCCGCAGGACTGCACGAGCCCCGCTTCGTCCTCGAGCGCGTATTTCGGGTCCAGGACCCCGAGGTTGATGACGGTGACGAACCCCTCCGCGGCAGCGGACTTGAGCTGATCCTCGGTGGGCTGTCCACCGGTCACAGTGCGGTCGTCAACCTCGATGTAGTTGGTGATGTCCTGCGTGCTCACAGTCCGTCTCCGATTGGATGTGCGGCTTTCGCCGCAGCGCTCAAAATAAGTCCGCCACCTGCAGCGGTCAAGACGGCCGCACGGACCAGGACGCACAGGGGCCGCATGGTGATCCCCGCAGGCTTTCGGGAAGCTCGCGCCCCGGGACGCGCACGCGTGTGCACTGGCACACGCCGACCGTCGTCTACGCGGCCGAGGACGCGGCGCGGTCCGGCGCCGCGGACTCCGCGGGCCTCAGCCGCGGCCCGCAGCCATCGCCGCACGCGCGGCAAGCGCGAACGATTCCGTGAGGGTCGGGTGCGGGTGGATCGCGTCTGCGACGTCCGCGAGGCGCATGCCGCTGCGCACCGCGAGGGCGGCCTCGCCCATGAGATCGGCGGCTCCCTCGACGAGGGCGTGAACACCCACCACTTTCTGCCCGTCGCGCCGATAGACGATGCGGAGCATGCCTTCGGCGTTCCCCGATATCTGTGCGCGCGCGTCGACGGCGTAGTTGTACTCGGCGACGCCGACGTCCATGCCGGCGGCTTGAGCCGCCTCTTCGGTAAGGCCGGCCATGCCGGCCTCCGGATATGAGAAAATGACGGCCGAATTGTGCTCGGGCCTGGGAAAGGCTGCGTCGCCCGCGAGCAGGTAACGTGCGAGAGCCTGCGCCTGCGCGGTCGCCCAGTGAGCGAACATCGGCTGTCCGACCACGTCTCCCAGGGCAAAGATGCCTGGCTCGTCGGTCTCGAGGTGAGCGTCGACATGGATCCCGTGAGCATCGAACTTGACGCCCGTATTCTCGAGGCCCAGGTTGTCGATGTTCGGCCGGCGGCCGACCACCGTCAGCACCAGACGCGCCTCCGCCGTGCGGGATGCGCCGTCCTTGCTGTAGTGCACGCGGTGACCGTCGGGGGTCGTCTCGATTCGCTCGACCGTGACACCCGTCTCCACCGGAATTCCGCTCCTGGTGAGAATTTCCCGCAGCCGCGCGGCGAGAGGGCGGTCCACAGGGGTGAGGATGGATGGCAGCGCTTCGAGTATGGTCACCGAGCTTCCCAGCATGTGAAAGATCTGGGCCATCTCGACGCCGATGGGTCCGCCCCCGATCACGACCAGCGAGGCGGGCACATACCCGATGCCGATGATGCCTTCGGAGGACAGCACGCCGGGCGACTCGGCGCCCTCGACCGGCAGCCGGTTCGATACCGATCCGGTCGCGATCGCGGCGTTCCTGAACCCCACCTCGATGACGCCGTCGTGACCTTCTATCCGCGCGGCGCCGCCTCCGGCCAGGCGCGCCCGCCCGAACACCACCGAGAGCGACGGGAGCTGCCGAGCTCCGGCGAGGGCTCCCGTTGCGCGCCGGTTCAGGATATCGTGTCGGCGCCTCTGGATGGCGGACCAGTCCACCGCGGGGACGGCCGCGCTCCCGGCAACGCCGAAGTCTCCGGCGCGCCTGACGATCGTCCGGACTGTCGCGGACTCGCGGAAAATCTTTGAAGGGACACAGCCGTGGAAGAGGCAGGTCCCGCCCAGCCCCGGCCCGTCTTCGACGAGCATCACGCTCTTGCCGGCCCGTGCCAGCGCCATGGCAAGCGGGGTCCCGGCCGGCCCGCCGCCGATGACGAGCGTGTCGACGGATTGCCTGTTCATGTCATGCCTCCTCGCGCAAGCTCCCGCGCTCCAGCCCTTCTGGTACGTGGTATCCGTGCTCGAGGAGAAGGAACGGCCGGAACTTTACTGGAATTCGCACGGATCAAATGTCTGCATATCCGCGCCTCCGGTCAAATGGCTCCCGCCGCGCCTGTCAGCCCTCCACGATCTTCGTGACCCGCTGGACGTCGGGGTCCGTAAAGCCGTCGAGCACGTCGCGCGCGGTGCTGGAAAAGGTGTAGATCACCGCGCCTTCTGCGGCCGCCTGGAACCAGTGCTTCTGTCCGGGCTTGAGCGTGAGCTGATCGCCGCGCTTCATCACGAGCTCGTGCCGGCAGGTAAAGACCGCATCCCGGCCCGCCGGGACGAAGCCCTTCTTCAGCGTGTCTTCGCCCGGGAGGTAGAAGTAGAGCGTGCCCCACACGACGCGCACCGTCTCCTGCTTGCCAGGATCGTCTCCCACCGGCGGGTGCCAGTGCTCCGGCTCGGTCTGCAGCGGCGCGAGCGCCAGGGCCTTGGCCGCGTAGCGTTCGGTCGCCACCATCGTGAACAGGTGCATGCCCTGCTCGTCGAACCGGCCGAGCCCGAAATCGGCGATCTCGATTTTGTCCTTCTCGTCATCACGGATCGGGACGCCGGCCTTTCGGAAGGTCTCGAACGCCCATCTCCGCGCCTTCTCCACTGCGCTCCGCTTGATCATCGTTCCCGCCTCCCTCCGCGCGGGCCGCGCCGCGGACGGCCGGCGCTACACCGCGAAGAAGGTCTCCTCGACCAGCTTCCAGGTGTCGAGATAGTCGCCCGCGGCGATGAGCCGCTCCATCTTCTTCGCATCGATCCCGTCGAGCGCCTTCCAGATCTTGTTGGTGATGCGCGAGTTGGCCTCGAAGGTCTTGCGGACGTCCCACCGGGTGGGCGAGGTGTCGGAGGTCATGTAATCGTCGTAGCCGTATTTCTTGAGATAGAAGAGGAACTCCACGTATTCCAGGTAGTGCTTCGTGCCGCAGAAGTAGTCCCAGTCCCACCGTGCGTCGTTGTCGTTGATGTGGATGTAGTAGCGAAACGGGCTCTCGGCCAGGAGCGCTACCGCTTCGGCCGGGTTCTCGTTCCCGTAGACCGAGTGGCCGAAGTCGAGAGTCACGCCCATTTCGGTGACGCCGATGTCCTTGAGGAGCAGCAGCGTCTTGGCGGCGCTGTCCACGAAGCAGTGGCCCCGCGTCTCGCTGGGCTTGTACTCGATGAACAGCGGGATGTTCTTCTTGTAGGAGCCGGCCTCGCCGAAGCACTCGACCAGGTGCTTCCAGGCCTTCGCGTAGTCGTGCTGGAAGACGAACTCGTAGCCGTCGGCGAGCGGGCAGCAGGTCACCTTGCTCGCGCCGATCTCCTCCGCGTAATCCTTGGCCTTCTTGATGAAGCCGACGGCCCGTTCGCGCACGGCCTTGTCGTCGACCGTGACCCCGCCGTTGCGGAAGGCCGGATCGGCCTTGATGTTGCAGTTGATCGCCGAGATCCTGAGGCGGTACTTCGCGAGAAGGGCACGGGTCTCCCTGACGCCGAGAACTTCGTACGGATGGACGATCTCGACCCCGTCGTAGCCCTCGATCTCGTTCATCATCTTGAACTTCGTCTCGAGGTCGATGTCCTCGTTGTAGAAGTGGAACCGATCCTTCGTCTGCCCCAGATACCCCGTGATGATCGCCAGCTTTGCCACGTCTCCTCCTCGCCCGCCCCCGCCCCGGGGGCTCATCGGTCCAGGAACAGGTATACCCCTTGTCACCCGCGTCGTTCCACCGGCGCCCGCGTGGATCAATACCCGCAGCGCACCCAGTTGCCGGAGGCCGAGTAGAGGCAGAAGCCATTGTAGGGGATGATGAGCCTCGCGGGCGGTCCCTCTCCGAAGGCCGCGGCCCAGGCGAGGGGGTCGTAGTTCCTCTTGACGAAGCACTCGTAGTGCGACGGAACGGCGGTCCGCAGCCCGATGCGCCGCGCCGTCTTCGCGCATCCGTCGAAGAAAGGGAACTCTCCCTCGGAGGGGTGGGTGGTCAGCAGCCCCAGGTCGGGAGCGAGCGCGGCTATCGGGTCGACGAGGCGGTCGACCTCGGCGAAGTCGTTCTGCGGGTCGCCGGAGAGGTAGATGCGCCCGCCGCTGCTCTCGATCACGTAGCCCAGGTGCAGCAGGCCCGGCGGGTCTATGCCCCGCTCGGGCGAGCCCTCCGGCAGCTTGGAGAGCACGGCGTGGATGACATAGCCGTCGGCTTCGAGCCGGCGGCCTGCTTCGACGGCCACCAGGCCCATGCGGTCGAAGCCGGCCCGTTCCATGCGCTCGATGCTCTCGGGGGGGCCCACGATAGAGACTGCGGGCAGCGAAGCCCGCAGCCGCTCGAGCGACTCGATGCATGTGTGGTCGTCGTGGTCATGGGTCAGCAGGACCACATCCGCCGGGAGGATGGCCTCCTCCACGGGCGGAGCGGCATGCAGGAACTTGCCCGGCGGCCGCTCGCGCGGGAAGAACGGGTCGGTCAACAGCACGCGCCCCTGCTGGTTCCTGAGGCCGAATGAGCTCTGCCCGAACCAGTGAATGCCGACCGCGCCGGCCGGGACATCCACGACGCTCAGGGGATGGACGGGCTTCTTCTTCTTTTTCTTCAAGGCGAAATTCTCCCTCTGCGGAACGACGGCCAGCCTGGCAGCAGGCGACTCGCCGCCGCCTGCGCCTCCGCGGCCCTGTTCGCGGCTTTCTTTGTCCGCAGGCGAGGCCCGGCCGCAACAGCGGCGTCGTAGAGCTTGAGCGCGCGCCGCGCCTACTTCCTGCCCGCGCGGCCGGGCCACGCCTCGGGGTTCAGCAGGTTGCCGGGCTTCTCGCCGCGGATGACCTGCAGCACCTGGTCCACCGAGCCGCGCCCCATGGCCTGCAGGCCGCCGTCGGTGTAGGACGCGATGTGGGGAGTCGCCACCACGTTGTCCAGCGCGAACAGCGGGTGAGTGGCGAGCGGAGGCTCGACGTGGAAGACGTCCAGCCCCGCGCCGGCCAGGTGCCCGTCCTTGAGCACTCGCAGCAGCGCGTCCTCGTCGACCACGGGGCCGCGGCTCGCGTTGACGAGCACCGCGCCCTTCTTCATGCGCCGCAGCCTCGCTTCGTTCATCATCAGGCGCGTCTCGCTCGTGAGCGCGCAGTTGACGGAAACGACGTCGGCCGCCTCGAGCATCCCCTCCAGGGTCGGGACGAGGGTCGCGTTCGCCTGCCGCCCCTTCACGAAGGGGTCGTAGGCGAGCACCTTCATCTTGAGGCCGGGGCCGCAGATCTCCGCCACGCGCTTGCCTATGCGGCCGAAGCCCACGATCCCGAGCGTCTTTCCCTTGAGCTCCAGCCCCTGCATCCGCTTCTGCTCGATGTTCGCGCCGTGGACCTTCCGGTCCGCGACGATCAGCATGCGCGAAGCCGCCATGATCAGCATCACGCTGTGCTCCGCCGTCGACTCGGTGGGCGCGTCGGGGGTGTTCGCGACGAGGATCCCGCGCGCCGTGGCGTCCGCGACGTTCACGTTGTCGTAGCCGATGCCGTGGCGGACCAGTAGCGTGAGCTCCGGTCCGATCGCGTCCATGAACGCGCCGTTCGCATCGGGCCGCGCCGAGAGGATCGCCGCGTGGACTCCCCTGGCCTTTTCCAGCGCCTTGTCGTCTACGATCTCGGCGTGCTCCGCCAGCCGCCGCCTCTCCGGCTCGATGACCGGGATCTCCAGCCAGACTCTGAACTTCAAAGGGCTCCTCCCCGTATGTCGGCCGGCACGCCGGCCGGAATGGCCTCGAGCTCGTCGCGAGCGTCGGCGCGACGCCTGCCCGCCGCTTCGCGCGGGCCGCGGCGCGCTACGGCGCGAGGCGGCGGCGCACCGCCGCGGCAGCCTCCGCAGCGATGCGCTGCGCGTCGTCCATCCGCGACGCTGCGGAGAGCGCGTCGTAGGCGCCCTTGTCCGGAAGCCACGCTCCGCGCCTCGAGGTCGTGACCAGGATGACGCGCGACTTGTCGCGCACCTTCTCCAGAAACGCCGTGACCTTCGGGTCCAGCGTCCGGGCCATCGTCGTGCTGACGATCACGACGGCCTGGTACTGGTTTGCGGCGGCGTGACGGAGCTGGTTCACCCCGACCTGCCGGATGTAGACCTGGTCGCCGCGCAGGTCGTCCGCAAGCCGTCGCACGACCTCGGCCTTGAAGTCGGTGCTCCTGGATGCAACCAGCAGACGGCGCGAGAGGGACGGGTCGTTGTACTCCGCCGGCGCGAGGTCCTTCTGGGGCCAGACGAGGTGCGGGATCGGCGACTTGCACGAGCCGAGCAGGAGGATCGCCGGCAGCGCGAGGATCGTGGCAGGCTTCATGTTCCGCCTCCCGGTCCGCCGGCGAGCCGGTACACCCTGGCGGCCGTGCCGCGGAACAGAGCGTCCTTCTCCGTCTCCGACAGGGAAGCGGCCGCCTTCTTGTAGCCGTTCCAGATGACCACGTAGCCCGCGGACTCGCCGTCGACGGGGTAGTTGCTCTCGAACATGCAGCGGTCCGCGCCGAAGGCCGCGAGGGCGCGCTCCAGGTACGGCGCGTACGCGGCGGCGAGCTCGTCGGAGCTCGCGGGCCGCTCGCGCGCGTTCCAGCCGTAGCCCGAGACGCGCATCCCGAGCCCGCCTATCTTCAACACGACATTGGAGCAGGAGGCGAGCTCCGCCATGTTCCGCGACCATTGCTCCAGCACCTCGGCGTGCCTGCCCGCGTAAGGGCCGATGCCGAGCGGCCCGCCGAGATGGTTCTGCACGATCGCGGTCGCGGGAAAGGAGCGCGCGAGCGCCGCGAGCTCCGGGATCTGCGGGTGAAAGTTCCACGCGTCGAAGCTCAGGCCCATCTCCGCGAGGCGAGCGAAGCCCTCGCGGAAGCTCTTGTCCGCATAGAGATGCTCGCGGCCTTCGCGGCCGACGGCCATGCTCGCGTCCCAGGCCGCCCGGTGGCGTATCCCGCGGAACAGCCCGCGGCCCGCCTCGATGTGCGCGGCGAGCACCTCCTCGACCCGCGACCCGAGCGTCAGGTCCGCGTGGCCGACGATCGCGGCAATGCGGGCGCCCCGGCCCGCCGGGGCCAGCGCGGTCTCCGCCGCGGCGGCCGCGACGAAGTCCGTCTCGCCCACCGGCCTCGATGCTTCGGGTCCGGACGCGCGGTACTGGGAGTCGCACTCCACGAAGACGGTCTGCACGACGTTGTGCCCGCCGCCGGTATCCGCGGCGAGGTCGTCGAGCAGGTATTCGCCCCAGCGGCTCGCCTTCCACAGATGATGGTGAGGGTCCACGATGGGACGCGAGGGATCGAGGGCCGCCTCCCTGGCGCTGTCCCACCACTGCCGTCTCGGGTTCATGCCGCCTCCGCCGGAACGATGCCGCAGTGTAGCACGACGGGCGGCTGTCGCGCCTGCCCCTCGCGCGGCGCCGCGAGAGCCGGCGGAACCGCCGGCGGCGGCCTTCTTCAATGAGTGATCCGCGCCCCCGGGGCTCGACACGGAGGCGTGGAGATGGCATCACTTGAGGCCATGAAGATCACGGACATCAGGGTCACGGCGCTCCGGACCGTCAAGCTCGACAAGCCGTTCTGGAATTCGATCATCCTGACCGAAAAACAGGACCGCGGCCGCGTCGAGATCGCGACCGACGCGGGGATCGTCGGCATGGCGCCGTGCGGCGCCGGCGCAAAGCGCGACGTCGAGGGCCCGATCAGGGCCAAGCTCCTGGGCCGGGACCCGCTCCGCACCGAAGAGCTCTGGCAGCTGCTCTACATGGGCGGCACGCGCAAGCCCATCCACAAGGGCGGCTTCGTGGCGGCCATGAGCGTCGTCGACAACGCGCTCTGGGACCTCAAGGGGAAGGCGCTCGGCCAGCCGGTCTGGAAGCTCACCGGCGGGGCACAATCAAAGGTGAAGGTCTACGCGGCCGGCGGGTACTACGGCGAGGGCAAGGGTCTGCCCGAGCTCGCCCGCGAGCTGGAAAGCTACGCGTCGGAGGGGTTCCGGGCCGTCAAGATGAAGGTGGGCTGGAGCGGCATCTCGCTGCGCGAGGATGCCGAGCGCGTGCGCGCGGCGCGCAAGGCGGTGGGGCCCGCCGTCGAGCTGATGATCGACGCGAACAACGCCTGGGACGCGTCCACCGCGATCCGCTTCGGCCGCATGGTCGAGGACACCGAGCCCTACTGGTTCGAGGAGCCGGTGCATGCCGACGACATCGAGGGCGCGGTCAAGGTGGCGGCGGCGCTCGACGTGCCGGTGGCGAGCGGGGAGAACGAGCAGACCCGCTACGGCTTCCGCGACCTCATCGAGCGCGGCGGGGCCGAGATCGTGCAGGCGGATCCGAACGACTGCGGGGGCATCAGCGAGTGGCTCAAGATCGCGGCGATCGCCGCGGCGCACCACCTGCCGATGGCTCCTCACGGCAACGCGCCCGTCGGCTGCGCCTGCGTCGCCGCGGTGTCCAACGGCCTCATCACGGAGCACTACCCGACCGCCCACAGCAACGAGATGATGGGGCCGCCCGATTTTCGCGACGGGATGATCCACATGAGCGACGACCCCGGCCTCGGCATCCACTGGGACGAGGCCTGGATCGCGCGGCACAAGGAGTAGCCACGGCGGGGGCGCGACTGGCTCCGCCGCAGCGGCGACCCGCGCGGCGACCGGCGTCTTGTCCGGACGCCTGCGGCGGGATAGGCTGTGGGGCGGGGGAGGTCTCTCCTGAACAATTCAACGTTTCGCGTCGTGGCGGCCTTCGCGCTCGCCGCGTCGGTCGTTTGCGCGCAAACATCGAAAGGAAAGCTCGTCGACCTGGCCAGGAGCGGCAAGCCCGAGGAGATCCGGGCTGCGCTCAAGGCCGGGGCGTCGCTCGGCGAACGCAATTTCTTCCACCAGACGCCGCTGATCGCCGCAGCGGAAAGCAACCCCGACCCCGAGGTCGTGAGGGTGCTTCTCGAGGCCGGCTCGCTCATGGACGAGGACAACGGCTCGGGCTACACCGCGATGACGGCGGCCGCGGGCCGAAACAAGAACCCGGATGTGCTCAAGGCGCTCATCGCGGCGGGCGGTCGAGTCAACGCGGGGACGGCCGAGGGGTACACGCCGCTCATGGCCGCGGCCGCCGACAAGAACCCCGCGGCGGTCCGCGCGCTGCTCGCGGCCGGAGCGGTCATCGTCGCGAAGACGACCAGGGGCTGGACCGCCCTGACCTATGCGGTCTGGTCGCCGCCCCTCACGACGAAACCCATGTCGGACGCGAGCGCCGACATCGTCAGGATCCTCCTGGCCGCCGGGGCCGTGATCGACGACGCCGGAATCGAAGGGCCGGCGACGCTCTCGATGGCCGCGACCAGGAACGCGAACCCCGAGGTCATCCGCATCATCCTGGCGGCCGGGGCCAGGGTCGAAGGGTCCGGCGGCTCCACTCCCCTGATGGACGCCGCGCGGTGGAACGGGAACGCGGGCATCTTCAGGGCGCTGCTCCAGGCGGGCGCGAAGATCGACGCCCGCGACGCGCAGGGCATGACGGCGCTCATGTACGCGGCCGCGACGAACACCCCCGCCGTCGTCGCTCTCCTCCTTGACGCCGGCGCCGATCCCTCGATCCGGGGCAAGGACGGCTCGACCGCCTACCAGGAGGCGCTGCGCAACCACCTCCTGCAGGGAAAGCCCGAGCTGCAGCGCCTGCGCGTGAGCAGCCGGTGAGCTGCGCGGGTCGATCGAGCGCTCGACCGCGTTTGTGCTCCCGCCCAAGGTCGGGTATGTTTTTCCAAGGTCTACTGCCGTGAAGACGCGCGCTGCCGCCAGGCCGCGGCCGGGCCGGATGCTGACGGGCCGGGCCGCCTCCACCGGAGCGAGAATGTCGGCGCTCCGCAGGTCCGAGGTCTTCGCCACGATGAGCCTCGGCGAGCTCAAGGCCATCGCCGAGCGCAGCCGTCTCCATGCCTACGGCGCGGGTGAGACCATCTTCGACCGGGACGATCCGGGCGACGCGCTGTTCGTCGTCGTCGAGGGGACGGTCCGGATCGTGAACCGCGGCGACGAGGGCGAGGCTTCGGTGATCGCCGAGCTGGTGGCGGGCGACACCTTCGGCGAGCTCGACCTCCTCGACCAGACGCCGCGCGACGCGACGGCCATCGCGGGCGGCGATGCGGTCGTCGTGCGTTTCCCGGCCAGGGGCGTCCGCTTCGACGCCGCGTTCGAGGGCGAGCCCGCGGTCCTCGCCGCGCTGCTGTTCGCGTCGCTGCGCGTCATCGCGGGCCGCATCCGCAACGCCAATGCGCTCATCAAGGAGAACTCCCCCTGGGTCCAGGAGGCCCGGCGCCAGGTCTACGGGGACAAGCTCACCGGGCTTTACAACAAGGCCTTCCTCGAGGAAAAGCTGTCCGACTGGTTCAAGGGCGAGGGGCCCGTGGCGCTGCTGATGCTCAAGCCCGACAACTTCAAGCTCATCAACGACACCTGGGGCCACGAGGCCGGCGACGCGGTGCTGCGCCTGATGGCCACCGAGCTCAGCCGCCACCTGCGCGACACCGAGGCGGCGGCGCGCTACACCGGCAACGAGTTCGCCGCGGTCCTTCCGCTCTCGGACCGCGCGGCCTCGCTGCGGCGGGCGGAGGAGATCCGGGCGGCCCTGGAGCGCCTCGACCTCTCGCCGATCGTCGGGGCCACGCAGGTGCGCCTTTCCACCAGCTTCGGCGTGGCGCTGTTTCCGGAGCACGGAGCGAGCGGTGAGGCGCTGATCGCAGCCGCGGTCGGGCTTCCGCTGCTCGGGCGGCAGAAGGGCGGCGGCGCGATCCTGTTCCCCGAGGATGCCCGATGAAGGCCGGAGGCGGGACGGCGCTGCGCGGGATCGGGATCTTCACGGACCTGCCCGCCGCCGAGCGGGCCCAGGTCGCCCGGCGCATGCAGCTGCGCACGCTCCGCAAGGGAGCGACCCTGTTCAGCGAGGGCGACCCGGGCGACGAGCTCTACGTCATCCTCTCGGGCAGCATGGCGGTCACGGTCAAGACTCCCGACGGCGCCGAGATCACGCTGAGCGAGATCGGGGCGGGTGGCTTTCTCGGGGAGATGTCGATCATCGAGCAGGCGGCGCGCTCGGCGACCTGCCGCGCGATCGCGGACTGCGAGCTGCTCGCGCTCGCCGCCAATGACTTCCTCGAGCTGATCGCGAGCCGGCCGCAGGCCGCCGCGGCGATCCTGCGGCGGATGGGCACCATCACCGCGACGAGGCTCGGGAACACCGGCTCTCTGTTGTCCCAGATGGTCAAATGGGGCGAGGGGGCGCGCAAGCGCGCCATCACCGACGAGGCCACCGGGCTTTTCAACCGCAGGTTCTACGACGAGTCGCTCGGCGGCATCGTCCGCCGCGCGGAGCTCGAGAGGTCGACGCTCGCGCTCGCCATGTTCGACCTCGATCGTTTCGGCGACCTCAACAGGACCTTCGGAACGGCGTTCTGCGACCGGCTGATCGTCGAGGCGGCGGGGATTTTTCGCCGCGCCTTCGCGGCGACCGACATCCTGGTCCGCTACGGCGGCGACGAGTTCGCCTTTATCCTGCCGGGACGCGACGCCGCGGCCGCGGTCGAGCGCTGCCGCGCGGTCAACGACGAGGTGCGCCGCCTGCGCTTCGCCGAGCATCCCGACCTCCGGCTGACCTGCAGCCTCGGCGTCGCGGTCTACCCGGCCCACGCCCGCACGCTGGAGGAGCTCAAGGAGAAGGCGGACAAGGCGCTCTACAGAGCCAAGGAGAGCGGCCGCGACCGCACCGAGGCGGGCTGAGGCCGGCGGCGACTGCCGGGCGAAGGCCCCGACGCGTGGTCAGAACAGCCCCATGCGCACACCGAAGCAGAGCCGCGGCTCGATGCCTCCAGAGATGTCCGACGAGATGAACCAGAAGTTCCCCTCGGTGTAGAGAGCGACGAAAGAGAGCATCGGAAGGTCCCGGATTTCGAACCGGGCCATCTCCCACTGGACCACGATAGCTGCCAGCACGAGTCCATCGGTCGTGAAGCCGAACGACTCTTCGCTCATCGAAAAGTACGAGAAGTTGGCCCCCACGGCAAAGGACATCGAGAAGAAGTCCCACGAGGGCCCGAACCAGTAGCTGAACGGCAGGCTGAGTATGTTGGCCAGAAGCTTTGTCCCGACCACCAGGCCCGAGAACCGGCCCGAAGGCGATGCCCCGATCTGCACCTGCAGCCGCACGTTGTCATCGAAGAACGTGAACCCGAAGCCGAGGTCGCCGTAGGTCGCCCCGAGGGCGTGCGCATCCAGGTAGAGCCCCTGCACGAAGCCCGGCACCTGGTAGCGGCCCTTGCCCCCCTCGCGCAGGCTGGCCGTCACCTCCTGCAGGCCGTTCTCGTCGGAGGCGGTGCCTGCCATGGCGACCGAAGCGTTGAAGCGGGCGTCCTCGGACGGCGTGGCGAGGCGCACGTCGGGTGGGGTGTCGTCCACGTTCACGAGAACCTTGCGCACCGCCTGCTCCCCGTTGGTGCAACGCGCGCGGGCCAGGATCAGCAGGTCGCCGTCTGCGAGGAGGCTCGTGTCGAGGCGGTAGCGCCACTCGCCCGCGCCCTTGACCGGCACGAAGCTTCTCCCGTTGTCGAAGCTCAGCTCGACGTGGGTCACCTCGAGGCTCTTGCTGCGCTCCTTGCCCTGGGGAGCATCGGGGCCCGCAAAGTAGCCGGCCTTGCCGCTGAGCGTCTCTCGGCCGCTCACGTAGTCGCCGCTGCGGAGCTCGGAGAACGAGAGCCACGGTCCGACGGCCGCATACTCGACGCTGCGGGAAGCCGACTCGACCGTGCGCCCGCCTGCCAGCGCGGCCCGGGCGACGATCCGGTGCGGCCCGTCGGCGAGCGCGCCGGCGGCCAGGGGCACCGCGAACCAGCCACCGTCCCTCGCCGGCGCAGTTCCCGCCGGGGTTCCGTCCACCAGCAGCGTCAACTCGCCTTCCACGGTCCCGCCGCGGACACGCCCGTCGACCGCGAAGGCGCCGGCGAGCTTCTCGCCGTCGGCGGGGAAGAGAATCTCGATCCCCGATTCTTCGCCCTTGAGCTGCACTACGAAGTTGCGCGAGAGCGACGTCGTGTTCCTGGCTGCGTCGACGGCATCGAGCTGGAGGTTGTACGACCCGGGGTTGAGCGCGCTCACGTCCAGGCGCTGCGAGAACACGCCCGCGGGGGGCAATTCGCCGGAAAGCAGCGGCTTCGCCGACGCGTTGTCAAGCGGCCTTATCCGGTATCGCAGGAGAGCGAGCCGCGCGTCGCCCGCCCTGCCGTCCAGGAGCAGGCTGCCGGCGACCAGGTCGCCGTCCGCCACCGAGCTCAGCGCCAGCTCGGGCGGCGTGTTGTCGACGGCGACGAGCGCGGAGTAGAGGGCAGACGTCCCGGTCTTGTCGACGACGCTGATCTGGATCGCATGGGTGCCGTCTTCCAGGAGGGCCGTGTTCAAAGGGTAGCTCCACTTCTCCGCACCCTCTGCCTGGTTGAACGTGTTCCCGTTGTCGAAGGACACGGCGATCGAGCGGATGCCGTTCCCGTCCTCCGCATTGCCTTCGAGCAGGACGCGCCCGCGCACGGTCTCGCCGGGCTTCGGCCGGGCGAGCGCCGCCGCCGGCTCAGCGGTGGATACGACGATCGCAACGGAGACCGGCTCGCCCGTCACCCCTCGGATGTCCTCCGCCTTCACTTCGATTTTGTGCTCGTTGTCGCTGAGCGACGCCAGGGACAAGGGAATGGAGAAGCTCCCCTGCGCTTCCAGCCTCACGGGGTCGCCGCCGTCCAGACGGTAGACCACTGCGCGCACGCCGTCGTCGTCAAAGGCCATGCCTGAGACCGCAAAGTCGCTGCGCAGGACCGCTCCCTGCTCGGGGATCTGGATCTCGACGACCGGCCTGTCCCTCGACTGGTCGACGCTCAGGACCACCGGCAGCGTCGCGGCGTTGCCCGCCCGGTCCGTGGCCCGGATCGCAAAGGCGTCCGGCAGCTTCTTGTAGGCTGCAAGGTCGATGTCGTGACGGAAGACGCGCCCCCCTTCCACGGCGACGAACTTCTTGCCGTCGTCGCTGAATTCGATGCGGTCGAGCACCCCGGCGTCGGCCGCGAGGCCGGTCAGCGTGATCGTGCCCTCCACGGAATCGGATGGGCCTGGAGCGACGACCGAGAGAGTCGGCGCAGCCGTATCTTTGCTGAGAGCGATCTGCGTCACGGCTTCGTGTCCCGCGAGGTCGCGCGCTCGCACCGACAGGACCAACGGGCCGTCACCGACGGCCGGCGTCAGCGTCTGGTCGAAGGAGGCGCCCTCGGCGGTTCTCTTGAACTCGAGGGGGCGAAACGCGTCCGCCCCGCCAGCCGAAACCTCGAGGCTCTTCAGTCCGCCGGACTCCGCAACGGTGCCCGTGAGCTTGACCGTGTCTCTGATCCAGGAGCCCGTCGACGGCTCGGACACGGCGATGCGCGGGGTCTCGAAGTCGGAGACGACAGTGAGAGGCTCGGACACGAGAGAGGTGCCGCTGTCGGTGGTGACGCGGACACGGAACGGCTCAGGGCTGCCGCCGCCGCGAGGCGTCACGGTGACGATGGAGCCCGAGACCGAGACTGAGATCCGTTCACTGCGCGGCTCGGTCTCCGCGGATGTCGCCTGCGCGCCCGCGACAAACAGGCGCAAGGGCCGGTCCTCAGCCACGTTCGCGCGCCCGTCCACGATGCGGGCGTCCGCAAGGATCAATCCCGGCGGATCGGAGACCTGGCCTTTGTATAAGAAGCTGGCGCAAAGCGGGGCTTCGGACCCTACGGCCCGGATCACGACGTCCACCCGGCCGGGAGGCTGGTCCTTGGGCAGGGCGATCTCGAAGCGCTCGGCGGCGGCAACCCTGCGCGCGGCCCCTGCGCCCACCTGGACGTCGAGCGCCCCGGCGCCCGCGGATGCGGCGGCGATCAACCTCGCTGCCGTTCCCGCCGGAACCACGAGGCCGGGGGCAAAGGCCCTGCTGTCCTCGCCGACGATCAGGCTGACCAGGTCCACCCGGGGTGCGGGCGCCGCCTTGGCGAACTCGACGCGAGCCTCAGGGCCTCGCTTGCCTCCGACATCTATGCCGCGGACAACGATGCGATGCGTGCCCGGCTGCAGCGGCTCGAGGTCGACAACAAAGGCTTCGCGCGTTTCGACGGAACGCGGCGCTCCGCCATCGACCGAAATCTCTATCCCTTTGACGTCGTCGTTGTCGCGTACGCTTCCGACGAGCGCGACGGGACCCGGTAACGAAGCGCCTGCGGTGGGCGAGGCCAGCTTGACCACGGGCAGGTCCGCCTGGGCGTCCACCGTGACCTTGCGCGTCACGCGGGTCTTGTTGCCCGTGAGGTCTTCGGCGGTGAAGGTGACGGTCGTCGATCTGTCGCCGCTCAGCGGAATGTTCTGCACCCAGTAGCGGTTGCCGGGAGTCAGGGCCACCGGCTGCTCGGGACCGCCGGAAACGGAGTACGCCAGCGACCGGACGCCGACGTCGTCGGCGACGGTGCCGATCGCGGTCAGGCTGCCCGACGCCGGCGCGTCCTCGGCCGGGCTCAGGATCTGGAGCTTCGGCGGCTCGTTGTCCACGAAGAACAGAAAGGCAAGGGGCTCCTGCGAGCCGGTCTTGTCCGTCGCGCGCAGCCAGTAGACGTGAGGGCCTGCTTCGAGTCTGGTCGTGTCGATCTCGAAACGGAACGCCGCGGTCACGCCCGTCCTGGCGGCGTCGATCCTGAGTTGCTCCCAGGTCTTGCGGTTGTCGCGGCTGAGGGACACGTCCGCGACTCCGTTTCTGTCTTCGGCGACCCCGGACACGACGGCCCGGCTGTTGAGGAGCACGCCGTTCTTATGCGACTCGACGCGGAGCGCCGGGCCCCGTTTGTCGAGGTGAAAGGAGACCTCGAAGGGCTTGCCGGCGAGCCCGTTCGTGTCGAAGCCCTGCACCGCAATCCTGTGCAGGCCGTCCTCGAGGCCTCCGACGTTCAGGTAGTACGACCAGTACTCGCGGCCCTGGGCCGCGACGGCATCGCCTCCGTCGACGCGGACCTCGACCCGCTCGACGGCGTCGTCGTCGACGCAGGTGCCCAGGACGTTGAGGTTGTTGCCGACGCGCATCCCCTGCGTCGGGTTGGAGACGTTCACCAGCGGGAGGTCCGAGTCGGGATCGATGCGGATGTCGATCGGGCCGCCGTAGCTCACGTTGCCGGCCCGGTCCACCGCCCGCACGATCACGTTGTAGGTCCCTTCCTTCAGCGCCTTGGTGTCGACGCCCTGGGTCCAGTTCTCTTTGCCTTCAACCGGCTTGTAGTCGCCGGTCTCGGCCGAGCCGAACGGCCACGCGCGCACGGCCATGGCTGCAGCGACCAGCGCCGCGAACACGTTCCTTTTCGTCATGGCGCTACTCCTCGGGCCTCAGGTACACGAGGTCGAAGCTGTCGCTGGCGTAGCCGAGCGCCAGGGTCCACGCGACGGCGCCCTTCTTGTACTCGATGCTGGTGCGCTTGTCCGCGATGGCGGTGGCGAGCGGCAGGATCTCGTACTCCCAGCCGCCGAGACCGCTGTCGTAGTAGGCGAGCTTCAGGCCCTCGAACGTCCCTATCATCGAGTTGTTCAGGTACGAGACGTACGGCGTGACCCCGTTCAAGGTGATGTCGGCCCACGTCCCCACCGCGCCCGCAGAGTCTACGACGACGCTGTTGTCGAAGGCATAGTCCGTCCCGTCGGCGTCGGGCGCGTGGAGATACAGCAGGTCGCCCGTCGAGGACCGGTAGCAGACGACGTGCAGCCCGCCGCCGGAGTCGAACTTGATGGCCACGTGCTGTCCGCTGAACTGCGCGTTGGGGTCCCCGGGGGCGAAGACGTTCTGCCGAGTCCAGTCGCCCGGGGCCTTCGGATTGACGACGCTCGCGCGCGCGAGGCGGAGAGTCTGGGCGGCCGTGTCGTAGTAGACGACGACGGGCTTGCCTTCCTCATCCACGTCGATCGCGACATACTCACCGGCGTTCGTCGATCGGGCCACGCCGGTGCCCTGCGGAACCAGGTTGCTCGTTCCCGTGACGATCGTGTAGTGGGTGCGTGTGGTCTCGCCGGTGGTGTTGAAAGTGACGACTCCGGTGACGGAGTTGAAAGCGGTAACCGTGCTGTACCTTGCGTCTCCCGCGGTGTTCAGGAGCATGATGGTCTGTCCGGCGGCCACCAGCGTGTTGCCGCCGAGGCCGGCAAGGTCTGTCAGCGTAGTGTTGGTACTACGTGCCGTCGCGATGCCGGTCACGTAGCGCACGTCCTGGGCGTCCGTTCCGCCGTCGAGAACGATCCAGCCGCGAACCGATGCCTGCCCGTCGTCGAGCAGGTAGGAGTACTTCGCCGCCCTCGTAACGGAGTCGTAGTACGCCACGTGGATCCTGTCCTGGGCATCGCTCGCCCCGCCATTGGAGCGGACCACCTTGGGCCTTTGGAACTGCCACAGCTGCTGGTTGAGGTTCAGGGACTCAATGGGGTATGCGACGGCGTTCCCGTACCCGGCGGCTATCTGCCGCGAGTTGGGAGTGCGCACACCGACAAAGCCGGCGCTGGACGCGTCCAGGGGAGGGGTGCCCCAGCCGCTGCCACCATAATGGTTGGCCGCGAAGGCGATCGCGTACTTGAGCGTCGCCTCGCCGGAGTCCACTGAGATGTCCGTGTATTCCGGCGGGTCGTAGATTCCCCACTGGGTCACCGGGGCCGCTCCCGTGGTTCCATAGGTCATGAGCGAGGAGGCGTAGTTGATCCACGAGCCGTAGAGCGTGCCGTCGGCCATGATGGACATCGACGGATACTGCGCGCCGCTGCTGGCCTGGAACGACCCGCCGACGGACCAGACCCGCAGGTAGCGGTCGTCGTTCCACAGGGTGTAGGCGAGGCCGCTGCCGTCGTCCTCCTTGTTGGTGATGATGTCGGCGTTTTCGTTGTTGATCGCCTCCACCCCGTTGACCGCAAGGCGCAGCCACCCGGAGTGGGTGACCGCCGCGAGCGATACGGTCATGCTCGTGTAGGGCGACCCGGACGCGGTGACCGTGACGTCGTCGTAGGTCGCGCCCCCCGTCTTGGTGTTGTAAACGCGGACCCAGTTGGTGCCCGTCTGCGCCAGGTTGTAGCCGGAAAGGACGATCCCGGCCTCGCCCTCCTGAACGATAAACCGGCCGTGCCGGGAGCGGTTGGTGCCCACCGTGCGCGCGACGCCCGTGATATAGGGCACCACGTCCACCGTTCTGGAATCGAGGCTCGCGGCGGGCGCAAAGTCGTACGCGCGGAAGCGGACGGCCAGGTTGTTGCCCGCCACGTTGGTCACGCCGGCGGTGTCCCACGTGTAGGTCCAGGAGATGTTGTGACCCGTGCTCTCGCTGAGGGTCTGGGTCGAGATCACAAAGCTCGGGTCCGAGGAGACAAGCGCGCTCCCCGTCCAGGAGGCAACCACGCGCTCGGCTCCGGCCGTGAGGGGCCCGGCCCCATCGGCATCGAAGCTGTCGATCTGCACGCTGAGGTGCTCGATCCTCTGGTTGTCCGAGGCCGTTCCCGCGAGCGCGATCGTGCCGCTCACGTCCGCGTCGGGCCCGTCGTGCAGGCTGGCGCCGCTCTCCTCGAGGTGTCCGGCGACGAGCTGGCTTTGCGTGAGCGGTGCGAACGTGATCACGGGGGGCACCAGGTCGTTGTTCTCTATGACCACCGAGAGAAGCGTCTCCGCCGTGATGCCGTCGGAGTCGGTGACGCGACACAGGAACGACACCAGCCCTTCACTGTATCCGATGGAAACATCGATGGTGCCCGAGGCGGTCGCAAGCACCTGCTGCGGCGTTCCGTAGGGATCGCGAATCACCTGGTAGGCCGCGATCGGTTGGTTGTCCGTGGCAGCGACCGCGATGTACAGGCGGCTGCGCGCTTTGAAGCTGCCTGCGTATCCGAACTGCTCATCCGGCTCGACGGTCCCGCTGTGGTCGATGTCGCTTCCCACAGTAACGCTCGTGATGCTCGGCTTGTGATTCTTCACAAAGCCCGCTGTCTGATGGTGCGTGCCGTTGCCGGAATTGTCGACGATCACGTAGTGGATTTCGACTGCACCGTCGGGAATGACGTTCGAGTTGAACTCGGCCCACCAGTTGTAGGTGGACCCGGCCAGGGTGAGCGACTCGTTGAAGCCGTCGCCGTCGCCGTTTCCGCCCGCATCGTTGCCGAACTCGTTGGTGTCGTTGATGGTGATCTTGTAGTTGCCGCTTCCTGCGCCCGTGGGGTAAGGCACGGTTCCGCTGCCGTCGCCGAAGTCAAAGCTGCCCACCGCGGTGGCGGCGCCCGTCTTGGGGTTGTAGACGAGCCCCGACCGCACCAGGTACGCCTCGATTCGCTCGACGCCGCTCACGGTGCCCGCGTCCCGGGCGGTTCCCTGCAGCCGCGCCGCGGTGCCGTTGATGTCGCTCGCTGCCCCGGTGTAGCCGGACGGATCGTCGGTCGGGTAGATGTTGTCCACGTTCAGGTTCAGCGGTGTGATGGACTGGTAGTTGGCGTTGTCCGTGATCTTGAGCCGCAGGTAAAGGATCCCGCTCGCGATGTCGAGCCCGGAAGGCCGGGTGTCGATCGTGATGTCCAGGCTCCAGTCGTCCGTCGAGTTGACGACGTACCAGCTGGACGAGAGGTTCTGGTAGTTGATTCCGCCGTCGTAGCTGATCTGCACGGTCCCGATCTGCACGTCGTCCAGGGCTCGTCCGGTGATGTGGAACTGACCCTTGACGTGGTCGCCGGAAACCAGGTTGAGGCTCTCTATGCGCGGGATCGTGTCGTCGAGGTGGATCGAGAACTCCTGGATGTCGCCCGCGATGCCAGGCGTGAGACCCCCGTCCTTGGTGTCCACCGCGCGCACGCGCACCGTGATGTCGCCGTTGTGCCCCGGCTCGGTCTGGTACATCTCGCCGTAGCCGTTGATCTGCTGGGACCAGAGGCTTGTTCCCGTCACCGGGTACCAGACGTTCTCCTTTTCGAACCGGTCGTTGGTGTCGCCGTCCGCCCCCTTGGCGGAGCCGTTCCAGAAGTCGACGGAGTCCGCAAAGTCGCCGTCGCCGTTGACGTCGATCTGCATCTCCACGCGATACAGCCCATCGTCGTCGAGCGCGGTTCCCGAGATGATCACCGGTCCGGCGACATTGGTCGTGCCGGCCGGCGGCGAGATGACCGTGACCCGGGGCTTGTCGAGCGCCTGGTCCACGAAGAAGTAGTACGTCTCGCCGGACGTGGTCTTGACGTTGCCCGCGATGTCTGTGACGCGGGCGTAGACGTAGAGCTTCCAGATGTTGCTGCCCGCGGGTGACTCCTCCGTGGCGTACGTCGCATTCGCGTAGCCGGCCGAGTCGAACAGGTACTCCCAGCTGTAGGGGTCCGAGAGCACGATCCAGTTGTTGGGCTCGCCGATGCGCAGCTCCACCTTGGTGATCTGGCGGTTGTCGGACGACGAGCCGCGCACCGTCACGGGTCCGTTGACCGAGCTGGCTCTCGTCGGCGAGAGGAAGGTCACTGTCGGGATCTGCGTGTCCACTACGACCGAAAGGTTGTAGAACGCTGTCTTGCTGCCGGCCATCGCCTTGGCCTTGACGGAGACGACGTCGGCCGGGGCGCCCACTGCGTTGAACTGCCACGTATCGTAGTCGCCGGAAGTGCTCGTGGCCGCGCTGTAGGTGGCCCCATCGTCCAGGCTCACCTGCACGCCGGTCACTGTGTCGCCGCTGGTCGCCGTGCCCGTGATCGCGAACGAGGTTGAGTTCAGGTAGGAGCCCTGCGTCGGGGAGGTGATCTCGACCGTGGGAGCGGAGGCGTCTATGGAGAAGGGCACTTCCACCGAGTAGCCCTGTGCGCCGAGGTTGTCGCTGGCCCTCAGCTGCAGCGTGTGGTTCCCAGGGGCCAGGCTCGAGAGACTGTGCTCCCACCGCACCGCGAGGCCCGTGCCTACAGTGGTCTGCACCGGAATCCAGGAGCCGCCGTCGAACTTGACCTGGATCGTCCCCGCGTTGATGCCTTCGGCGTCATCGGTGACCATGCCAATGGCCTTGGAAGAAGGTGCGAGCACGTTTTCCGCAGGGGTGCCGCCCGGGTCGGGGTTGTAGATGTCGAAGACGGGAAGGTCCAGCCCCTGGTTGATTCGCAAGGTCATCTTCCGCGCAGTCGGAAGCAGCGCCGGGTCGGCCGTGACGGCGATCGCTCTGAAGAGCGCGTTGCCGGCGTTCAGCGCGGCCACCTCCTCTACGGAAAGGGGAGCGCCGCTGTTAAAGGCCGTCACGTCCGCGATCTGGTAGAAGATGGAGTTCTGGTTTCCCGCTCGGTCGTGGGCGGTGACCACCAGGTCGCAATTCTCGATGCCACCAACGAGGCCGACGCTCTGAAAGTTGTAGCTCCAGCTGTTCGTGCCGGTGACCGCCGGCACCGACACAAGCGAGGTCCCGGAAGGATTGAAGATGGCCAAGGAGACCCGCTCGATGGGGAACTGGTCCGTGGCGTCGCCGCGGATGGAAACGGTTCCGTTGTACTCGTTGGGCGGGTAAGCATAGGCGAGAGGAACCTTGACTAGAACGACCGGCGGCGTGTTGTCGAAATAGAGCAGAGTCCGTTTCTCGACGGTCTTTCCGGAGCCGTCCGTCACCGTCACGACGACGTCGCGTCCGCCGTCGGCGACCGCGGACGTGTCGATGGTGAACGACCAGCGTGCGGCCGCCGGGTCGACGTTGGCGCGGCCGAAAGTCGCGCCGCCGTCCAGAGAGACACGGACCGTGACGCCCTGCATGTCGTCGGCATAGGTCCCCTCGAGATCGATCGTGCCCCGTACGTACGCGCCGTTGGTGTGACTGCTTACGGCCAGGTCGGGGCTCTGGAGGTCGATACGGTCGCCGAGGCCGATCGTCAGGGGGTTCCGGCAGGAGACTGCCAGGACTGCGGCCATGAGTGCCACGATAGGAATTGACCTCTTTTTCATGTCTCCACCCCTGGCCGGGCGGGCTCCCGGACGCTTTCGACCGCCCCTCCAGTCCCATTCTGGTTATCGGCTATCGTTCCTGAAGGCACGATACCAAACCACTAAACTATGCCACCCTCCGGCCGGCATTTCAGGCCGATTCAGCAGGCTGCTGCACACCGCGTGCTATGATGCCGCCATGAGTCACCGGCCCCTGGCGGCCCCCGTGCGGTGGGGGATCATCGGCTGCGGCAACGTCACCGAGGTCAAGAGCGGTCCCGGGCTGCAGAAGGCGCGCGACAGCCGCCTCGTGGCCGTCATGCGCCGTGACGCCGCGCTCGCCGCGGACTATGCGCGGCGCCATGGCGTGCCGCGGTGGTACTCCGACGCGGACGCCCTCATCGCCGATCCCGAAGTGGACGCCGTCTACATCGCGACGCCGCCGGGCTCGCACCTGGAGCACGCCCTGCGCGCATGCCGCGCGGGCAAGCCCGCGTACGTCGAGAAGCCGATGGCCCGCAACCACGCCGAGTGCCTGCGGATGATCGAGGCGTTCCGGGCCGCCGGGCTGGCCCTCTATGTTGCCTACTACCGCCGGGCCCTCCCCCGCTTTCTCAAGGTCAAGGAGCTGATCGCAGGGCGGCGCGCTCGGGCGGGTCACGAGCGTGGCCTGCGCGTTCTACGGGCCGCGCCACCGCGACGTCGAACCTGCCCGCCTGCCGTGGCGGCTCGACGCGGAACAGGCTGGCGGAGGCCTCGCGATGGACCTTGCGTCTCATGCCCTGGACGTCGTCGACTTCCTCCTCGGACCCCTCACCGACGTGCATGGCGCGGCGGCCAATCTCGCTTCGGCGTGTGCGGTCGAGGACAGCGTGACCCTCTCGTTCCGCGCCGGCGGAGCACCCGGCGTCGGGATCTGGAACTTCGCGTCCTCGGAAACGCAGGACGTGCTGCTGGTCACCGGGACCGAAGGCCGCGCCCAGCTCTCGGTGTTCGGCGACGAGCCCGTGCGCTTCGTCCGCGGGGGCGCGGTGACCGAGTTCGACCTGCCCAATCCCGAGCACATCCAGCAGCCGCTCATCCAGACGGTGGTGGACGATCTGCTCGGCCGGGGCGTCTGTCCGAGCACAGGCGAGAGCGCGGCGCGCACCAGCCGCGTGCTCGACCTCGCGCTCGAGGGCTACTACGGCGGCCGCGAGGACGACTTCTGGAAGCGGCCGGAGAGCTGGCCGGGCAGGCGGGGCTGAGGGATGGCGCTGCTGGTCGAGGGCGGCTACGGCGCCGTCGGCGCGGCACGGCATCGAGAGGCTCCGCCTGGCGCTGGCCGCGGCGCGCGCCGGCGGCGCGGAGGTCCTCGCCGGCACGCCGGCGGGGTCGGCCGCGCGTCGCGGGCCTGCAGCGCTCGGGTGCTCTGCGCCTGGCCGCGGGTCCCGAGTCGCTGGCCATCGCGCACGACGG
This sequence comes from uncultured Spirochaetota bacterium, assembly GCA_963734495.1. Classification (GTDB taxonomy): domain Bacteria; phylum Spirochaetota; class Spirochaetia; order SZUA-6; family CAVTHK01; genus CAVTHK01. Next base: position 20,430 of record CAVTHK010000011.1, on the reverse strand, counting down.
GCCGACGCTGGTGATCGCCGGAGCCGATGAGCGCGGGCTGATGTACGCGGCCCTCGAGGCGGCCGAGCAGGTCGAGGCGGGCGTGCCGCCGGCGGCCATCGAGGAGTGCAGTGAGTCGCCGCAGACCGAAGTTCCGCGGGCTCTACATCTTTCTCCACAACGCCGACTGCGAGCGCGACTGGTTCACCTCGCGCGAGCACTGGGAACGCTACTTCGACCTGCTTGCGGCGAGCCGATACAACAGCTTCAGCATCGTCATGGCCCACCAGACCAGCTACCTGGCTCCGCCCTTCCCTTTCTTCGTCGATGTCCCCGAGCACCCCGAGGTCACGGTGCCCGGCCTGAGCGCGGGCGAGCGGTCACGCAACCTCGACGCGCTCAACATGATCGCCGATCTCGCGGGCGCGCGGGGCCTCGATTTCGTCGTCGGCATCTGGGAAGTCATCGCGTGGAAGCGCGAGACGAAGCACGGGACCCACACGCAGAAGAGCATGGTGGCGGGGCTCGACTGGGGCAACCTCGAGAGCTACACCTACCACGCGACGCGGCGGCTGCTCGCCGGGTGCCCGGGCATCAAGGGGATCCAGCTCCGCGTCAACGCCGAGTCCGGCGTGCCGCCGGAAAAGCAGACCGTCTTCTTCACGAACACCATCTTCCGCGCGATCCGCGAGGCCGGGCGCCCCGTGCTCCTCGATCTTCGCGGCTGGATCGCGCATCCTCAGACGATCGAGGCCGCCAAGGGCATGGGCATCCCCATGCGCCTTTCGATGAAGTACTGGGCCGAGCACCTCGGCGCTCCCTACCAGGCCGCGCATGCAGAACCCGGCCTACAGCTATGCCGACTTCCTGCGCTATCCGCAGAGGTGCCGCATCTCCTACCAGGTGTGGGCGCTGGGCTCGCACCGCCACTTCGTGTGGGGCGACCCGGAGTACGCGCGCACGTTCTGCCGCAGCCTCGCCCTCGGCGACGGCATCGGCTTCGAGATCTGCCCGCAGCTCGCGCAGAAGGGCTACGGCAACGAGCCGGGCGCGTGGCGCATCCTCACGCCTCAGCACGAGTACTACCGCTGGGAGTGGGAGCGCTACTGGATGTACCACCTGCTCTTCGGCCGCCTGACGTACAACAGCGAGGCAGCGGAAGAGGTGTGGATGCGCCGGATGCGCGCTCGCTTCGGCGCAGCAGGCGCCGGCGGTGATGGTGGCGCTCCGCGCGGCGTCGCGGGTCGTGAGCTTCATCATCCGCTTCAACATGAGCGACCCCAACATGTACATCTGGCCCGAGGCGGACACGGGAGGGCTGCTCGACTTCTACATCTCCGTGCCGCCGAGCGATCCGGCGGTCATCAAGAGCTTCGCCGAATCAGCCGCGGAGCGCATGTCGGGCAGATTTCACGGCCCGCATGGCTCCCGCAGCCGCCGCCGCTTACCTGCGCGGGCTCGGCGAGGAGTGCGTCGCCGCGGCGCGGGCGCTCGCGCCGCTGGCGGGCGCGAGCAAGGAGCTCGCCTCGACGCTCGTCGACATCGAGGCGCTCGGCGAGCTCGCGCTCTTCCACGCGGAAAAGATCCCCGCGGCCGAGGAGCTGGCTCTCTACTACGCGAGCGGCGACGCGTCGGCGCTCGCGAGGGCGCTCGCGCAGCTCCCGCGGGCCCGGCCGCACTGGGAGCGGCTGGCCGCGGTGACGAGCGGCGTCTACACGGAACGGCAGGTCACCGGTCCCATCGACAGCGGCCACTGGAAGGACAAGCTCGGCCTCGTGCGCGAGGACGAGCAGCGCCTGGCCGTGATCGCCGGAGATCGACAGGCGCTACGGCGGGCACGTGCGCGCCTTCGACTTCGGCGGCCGGCCCGAGCCGGGCCCGAGCTACTCGCGCATCCGCTCGATGTACGACTACCACGTGGAGAAGGGCTTCGTCGGCGTCGACGGCTCCGCCCGCTGGGGAGGGGGCCGCGCCTACGGGTGGGAGTGCGACGGCGAGATCGAGTCGGTGGCGGCGCCCCTGGTCCGCTTCTGCGACTGGCACACGGACACGGTGTTCCGCGACTCGATGGAGCGGCCGGGCTGGGAGAGGCTCGCAGCCCTATCGCAACCAGCTCACGACCGACTACGTGGCGGGTCGGTCGCCCGCTGCCTTCCACTGCTCGCTGCCCGCCGGCCGCTACGAAGTGATCGTCCTGTTCGCCGACAGGAGCGGCAGCCCGAGGCGGCACGGGCCCTTCACCCTCAAGGTCAACGGTGACGTCGTCGCGCGGGGCGTGACGATCGAGGCCGGCGACGAGCGGGAGATCCGCGGGCTTCTTCGACCTCGGGCGCGCCGTGCTCGAAGTCGGCCTTCGAGCCGCGAGAGTCGGCGGCGACTGGTTCGTGAGCGCCCTCGTCGTGCGGCCGCTGGCGCCGGCGATCGCGCACGTGCCGGTTTGGGCGGCCGAAGCCGGGCGCCCGCTGCGCATCGCCTGCAGCGTCGCCTGCCCCGAGCCGGTGCGGAGCGTCGCGGCTGCTGGTGCGGCCCGACGGGGGCGCGGCGCGGCCGATCGAGATGCATCCCGGGGCGGGGCACGCCGTCTTCGAGGCTGAGGTCCCGGGCGAGCTGCTCGCTGCGGGCAGCCGCGTCTCCTACTGGATCGAGGCGACCTCGGCGTCGGGCCGCGCTTCGCGGCTGCCCGACGCCGCGCGCCAGCCTGCCCCTGCTCGCCGTCGACCCCGCCCGAGCGGCGCCCCCGGCGATCGCGCACAAGCCAGTCACGCGCGCCTGTCCCGGCGAGACGATCGCCGTCCGCGCCGGGGTCGCGGCCGCCCTGCCCCTGCGCGCCGTGCGCCTGCACTACCGCTACACCAACCAGTACTACGAGTACCGCGTCGTCGAGATGGAGCGCGAAGGCGACGCGTGGGCCGCGGAGATCCCCGGCGACTACGTCGTGACCGACTGGGACCTCATGTACTGGATCGAGGCGGTCGACGAGGCCGGCTCCGGCGCGCTCGCGCCGCGGCCCGACCCCGTGGCGTCGATCCCCTACCGGGTGATCCGCGTCGAGCGGTAACGTCTCAGGCGGGCTCCGCCCGGTGCGAGCGGGCAAAGGCTCGCATCGCGTCCAGGTTTGCGGGCGGCGTGCCCCGCGGGATCTCGCATCCGGCGCACGACGCGTAACGGTGACGGCCCGCCTGCGCGAAGCACTCCTCGAGCCCCCTCGTGACGTCGGCGGGCTCGCCCTGGTACAGCACCGCCACCGGATCGATGTTGCCCGACAGGAGCTGCTTCGCGCCGGTGTCCCGCCTCGCGTCGCGCACCGGCACCATCCAGTCGAGGTCAAGGATGTCGGCCTTCACCTCGCCGACCATGGCGAGGAGAGCGTTGATGTTGCCGCAGATGTGCAGGCGCACCGGAACGCCCATCGCGTGCAGCGACGCGACGTACTTCTTCTCGTATTCCCACACGAAGTCGCGGTAGATCGCCGGGCCCACCAGGGATGCGGCCGCGTCGCCGACTCCGATGATGTCCGCTCCCGCCTCGACCTGCGCGCGCGCAAAGGTCATCTCGAGCTCGAAGACGAAAGCGATCAGGTCGCGGACGAAGACCGGGTCATCATAGAAGTCGAGCATCACCGTGTTGATGCCGCGGAGGTCGCAGCTCTGCGCGAGGGGACCTTCGATCCAGCCTTCGACGAGCTTCTCGCTGCCGACCGCACCCTTCAGCCTGCGCACGGTCTCCAGGCGCTTCGCCATCCGCCGCCCCGCGCCCGGGTCGGGGACCTTCAGGCCGCGGAGGCGCGACTTGTCCGCGAGAAGAGCGCGGGATTCGTCGATCGCGGGCGGCTGGTTGTCGTAGTAGATGATCTCGGCGCCGAGATCCGCGGCCTCCGTGGTGGGGCAGCTGATCACGGACACGTGGTCGATATCGTAGCGCTCGGCAAAGGCGGCCTGGCCGCGCGCGTGGACGGCGGGGTCGAGGATGTAGTGCTTGTAAGGCTCGCCGATCAGGTCCGCGGCCGCCATCATCGAGATCGGGATCAGCGGCAGCGAGTCCGTGGCCTCGCCCCGCATCGCGCGCTCGAGCCTCTCGCGCCCTGTCATGCAGCCCTCCCGCCCCGCGTGCCGCGGCCGAACCTGAGCTCCAGCAGCACGACCACCATCGCGGCCGCCACCAGCCCGTTCCAGGCGGCTCCCGCGATCATGCCCGGCAGCGTGAGGACCCAGCCCGGTATGATCGGCACGAGCACCGCGCCCGCGACGCTCACGACGCAGTTCGCAATCATGAAGAGCCGGATCGCTCCCTGCCGGCCCCGGCGCGAGAAAAGGGGCGCGGCAAAGGCGGTCGCCACGCCCAGGATTCCGTAGCCGTACATCTCCAGCGACCACCCGAGGGAGCGGGGATTGGCCATGGTCGCCATGGAGAGGATCGCCTCGCCCGCGTCCAGGGACTGCGGCACGAACGCGGTCTGGAGAACATAGTTGAAGAAGATCAGCGAAGCGGCAACGCCGGCGAACGCGAGCGCCGCCAGCTCGAGCGGCCGCTGCTCGGGCGTTCCGGTGCCGGCGAGCCCAGCCATGAAGGCGATGAATCCGCCCGCGATGAAAAAGCCGAACACGTAGGGCAGGGTCTGGAGAGGCGAATAGCGCTCGACGAAGACGGCTGCGCTCTGCCAGGCCGGCTGCGGCGCGGCGATCGTGACGATTGCGACCGCCACAGGCCCCGAGAGCACGATCCCGCCGATCACCACCGCCGCGCAGATCGACAGATAGCGCGCCCGCTCTCGTGTCACGACCATGCATCCCGCCTTTCGGAGCGCCCGCCGGCGCGCGCTGCCGGTTCACAGCGATCAGCTCCTCCGGCGTCCCGCCGAAGAGCGCCGCCCGCTCGTCGGCGCACGGAGCTGATCACCCGCGAGTCGGCGGCTGCTCCAGCGCATCAAGCGCCTTGATGACCTTCTCCTTGGCGCTCTTGACCTCGCGCTCGACACTCTCGATGTCCCGCCGCTTCCACTCGCGGTGCCGGGAGGCTACGGCTTCGTAGATCGCGCGGGTCCCCGTGGTCTCGAGGAGCTGCCTGGCCAACGCCCCGGCTTCGCCTCCGGTCACTCGCGACCCGCTCCTCGGATGTGCAGCGGAGAACTCCGTTCTGCTGGCGCCTGCTTCGGCCCAGCCCGAGATCCGTCCGAGAAACCAGGTCGAGTCGCCCTTGGTCTGCAAGGGCTCCACGACCAGGTGCATGCAGACGGCAGCCTCGCAGTAGTGCAGCCCGCAGGAGCCGTCGTCCGTTATGCAGGCGTAGAGGTCGCCCCGATTCGGCAGGTCGCCCCTCTGCAGCCTCTCCATCGTGACGAACGCCGGCACCCTGGCGGTCAGCGCCGCTTCGAGCCTGCTGCGCACCTTGAAGAGGATGTCGGGGTTCACCGCACTCCAGCCGGCCAGGCCTTCCACATAGCTGCGCAGCTTGAGCTGCTTGAGCTCCTGGTCCACCACAGACGGCCCCGCGGGTTTCTTTTCGTCCGTCTCGGGAAGCAAGCGCCGCGCCGCGTTGAGTCGTTCGAGCTTGTCGCGGCCGATCGTCTCCTGGTCGAAAATGCGACTTGCCAGCAGCTGCCCATCCACGTCCGTCTCGCGGATCAGCGTGCGCTTGAGATTCACCTTCGCATGCAGAAGCTTCAGCCCGGAAGCCTGGAGCTTTCGAAGATCGGCCGAGAGCGCCTTGACGTAAGCGCCCTCCGACTCGGCGAACTCGTCGATGTTGTACCTGGTGAGCTTCCTGTCGGCCAGCCCCTGGAAGTGAGCGCCGAGCTCGTTGCCGGCGCTGATCACACGGTCACGGAACGCGATCTTCTTTTCCCCCGGCAGCTTGTAGCTTTCCGCCACCTTGAGGAGCACGTACTTGAGCCGGACGACCTCCAGGTGCAGCGACTGGTACCCCCCGATGATCGTCGGGCCCAGCGCACCGGTTTCGGCAGCCATCGACACCCTCTTCACCGAATCATACACGACCCTGACCGCGACCGGAAGGACGAGTTCCCGACGCAGACAAATGGGAAGCGCAACGACCGGCGGCGCGGCCGCGGAACTGCAGATTCAAGGCTTTCAGCGGCCGGCCACGGCCAGCACGGAGACGTTCTTCCCGGCCCCGCGGCAGCGCTCGTCCCTGCTGAGCCGGACCTCCTGCTCGCACAGAGTCCGCGCCATGCCGGCATCGAACGCCGGCGCGAACTTCTCCGCAAACGGAAACGAGTTGACGAGGATGACCGAGCCGTACTCCGCGGCGACGCGGAAATCCGCGCCTTCGATCAGCTCCCGCAGGTAGGAGGGCCGGAACATCCGGGCCGGGTAGTCCCAGTCGGGCATGCGGAACACGAGGTCCTTCTCGACGGCCGCGAACTGGAGCTTCCTCTCCCGGTTGGGAGACTCCAGCGCCCAGCCGACGCTGTTGAGGGCGTCCAGCCACAGGAGACCACCGGGCCGCAGGACGCGCCGGAGCTCCAACAACAGCGCCTCGGGATGGGGGGTATACGAGATCACGCAGCCCTGTGCCAGCACGAAGTCGAACGCGCCGCTCTCGAACGCGGTGTGCTCGAGGTCGCCGCAGGCGAAGCGCACCTGCGGACAGCGCGCGCCGAGTTCCTGCTGCGCGAGCCTCACGCTTTCCCCGCTGATATCCAGCAGCTCGACCCGGTCCGCGTATTCGCAGAGGAACGGGATCCACTGCCCGACCCCTCCCCCCGCGTCCAGCGCGCGAGAGAACCTCCGACCCGTGAGGCACAGGCGCAGGTTCTCCCGTGAGACGTGCTCGTAGACGTGGTTTCCGAGAGTGGAGGTCACGCTCCGATACTCGGCCGCGCCCGCGTCGAATGAGCGCGCGAGATCCTCCGGCGTCTGACGCTCGTGTGTGCCCATGCCGGCCTACCCTGCGGAAGCGGCCGCGTCCTGCAGCGCAGCCACGACGGCCCTGCCGAGGACCGCCTTGCGGATCTCGCGGTAGCGGTTGCGCTCCGCCTGCGTCCGCCCCGAGAAAAGCGATTTGCGCATCGGAATGACGTCGGAAAACTGGAGGAGCGCGGCCGCCCGTATCCCCACGAAGCGGGCGGCGCGGAACACGGCCGCGGTTTCCATCTCGATCCCGATGCACCCGAACCGATCGATCATCCACGGCAGGTGCTGGAACTGCGCCACGATGGTGTCGATCGAGTAGACGGGGCCGGAGTGGATCGCGACGCCGGCCGCCCCGCAGGCTTCGCGCGCCTTCCGGTTCACCAGCCCCTGGAAGTCGGCGTCGGGCCTCGCCTCGGGCTCGGGCGGCGGCGCGGGGCCGGCCGAGGACTGCGCGAGGTAGCCCGAGAAGCCGTCGCCCGTGATGCTGTGCGTCGGCACGATCACGTCGCCCACCTGCTCCTTCTCGCTCAGCCCGCCGACCGACCCGATGAACAGGATGTGCGAGCAGGCGGTGCAGCCGAGCGCCAGAGCCGCGTCGCCGGCCTGGGACGCGCCTACGCCGCTGCGGATGTAGGAGAACGAGAGGCCGCCGCTCGTGACGTCGTCCACCTTGACGAACCCGTCGCAGACGGATTCGCAGCGGTCGACGTGATCCGCCAGCACGCCAGGAGACCACGTCGGGGCAAGCACGACCAGCCGCCGTATCCGCTCGAGGTCGCAGCCGAGCGTCTGACGCACAACCTCGGCCGCGCCGATGCCGTAGCGCTCGAGATCGAAGTAGTCCGGAATCCGTCCCGCGGCCATCGCACCTACCGCCCGGCCAGGCCGCTTGAGGTAGGCGAGCTGCGGCGCGAGCTTGCGCTCGTAGTCCATGGCGCGGAAGTCTTCGATGGAAACGAAGCCGTTGTACCCGACGGCCTGGAGGTCAGCCATGAACTGAGGGATGTCGAGGATGCTGTCCGAGAGGTCGCAGCCTTCGTACTTCCAAGGGAGCGTCCCGTCCGGCTTCCGGTCGCCCGCCACGGGGCGCCAGCCGCCGGCGTGGCAGTGCTTGAGGTAGGGGCCCAGCAGCTCCATCCCGATCCTGAAGGTCTCGAAGCCGTCCTTGGCCATGTTGTTGGCGTCGTAGATCACGCCGATGTCCGCCGGGGCGAAGCGCGACACGATGCGGTGCGCGAGCGAAGCGCTCACCATGATGGTGCCGCCGTGGATCTCGATGATCGCGGTCTGGCCGGCGGCCTTGAGCACCTCGAGCGCCTTGCCGTAGGCGTCGACCGCCTCGTCGTAGAGCTGCGCGTAGGGCCGGCTGCGGTCGTAGCCGCGGGGCGCGCCGACGCGCACCGGCACGTTGCCGAGGATCGCGGCGCCCTCGGCCAGCTTGCGCATCGGTCTCCAGCTCGTCCGCCCGCACGTTGGAGGCGATGATGGGCATCGCGAGGCCGTGGTCCTCGGTGATGCGGCGCACCTCCTTCGCGCGCCTCGCGATGTTGTCGGGCGACAGGTCGGTCTTGTGCGCGCCCCACATGCTGTAGCCCTTCGCGTCGGCGGGCGTATGGCGCACGCGCCACTCGACGCCCTTCGAATCCGAGCCTCTGCAGCAGCCGGCAGGTGTCGATCACGTCGAGATCCGGCAGGATGACGCTGGTCACGCTGAACTTCATGGACGATCTCCTCACGCGGTCTTCAAACCGCCGGGCTGCGGGCCGACGCCCGGCCGCGGCCTTCTTCTTCTACTATTATTCGTCGATCACCACGACTTCGTGCACGTACAGCCGCTCCACCGTGAGCTCGAGCCGGCCGTCCTTGTAGGCGAAGGGCACGGGCGCCCGGCTCGCGCCGAGGTACACGCGCTTCGGTTTTGCCGGCAGGCGAACCGAGCAGCGCACGCCGGAGACGGGCACGACGTCCTCGATGATCTCGAAGCGCTGACCCGTGCGCGGGCTCTCCTCGCCGCGCGGCTGCGTCTGCGCGTACAGCAGGTGCAACAGCCGTCGCTTCGCCTGCGGCTGCTCCATGAAGCTCATCCGGCCGCTCGAAGGCAGCTCCACGCGCACCTGTCGCTCGGGCAGCAGCCGCTCCAGCGCGCCGCGCACCAGGTACTTGAGCAGCGGCTGCCCGCTCTTGTAGTACGCGAGAAAGACCGGGTGGGCGAACGTGATCACGCTGCCCTTCTGGATCACGGCGTCGAGAGCGGCGTTGCGCTCGAGCCTGTAGGGCGTGTGCTGGTGGGAGCAGAAATGGTCCCAGGTTCTGTTGAAGAAGGGCGCGCGCGACTCCGCCAGCACCTCAGCCGACCCGGCGCGCGCCCGGATCGCGTACGGCCGCTCGTAGACCACGAAGGGCGAATCCGGCAGCTCGCCGTCGAGGTCCGGCTTCGCCATGATGTAGTCGGGCTGATGCTCCCCCATCGCGCCCGCGTACTCCGCCCCTGCGTCGAGGAGGTAGCGCTTGCGGTCGCCGCTCATGCCGGAGGCGCCGGTCAGGATGAGAGCGCCGCCGCCTGCGACGAAGCGCTCGAGGCGCGCCGCGCGGGCGCCGTCGAGCGTCACGGTGTCCGGGAGCACGAGCAGCTTGTAGCGCTCGAGGTCCGCCTGCCAGTCCACGACGTCGAACATGACCTGGAGCTCGAGCAGCATGCGGGCCGCGCCGTCGTCGTGGTGGTTGCCCCGGGCGGAGAAGCCGGCCTCGGCCTGCCCCGAGGCGAACTCGCTCGCTTCGGCGGAGACGATCGCGACCTCCGAGACCGGCTGCGAGCCGGGCAGGTACTCCTCGATCGCCTCGATGCGGGCGAACGCGGGGGCGATGCTGCGGTAGGTCGCCTCGTCGATGCGGCCGCTGGGATGGAGCTGGTCGCCCACGTTGCAGCGGGCGCCCATCGCAGCCATCAGGCAGCACTCGTATTCCAGCGCGACGGGCTTCTTGTAGCCGCCGAACTCGCCCCACGTGGTGTGGAACTTGCCCGTCATGCCGAGGTACTCGAGACCGAGCGTGGCGACGTAGCGGGCGGAGATCGGGAAGTGGTCGTAGCCCCATCCGCCGGTCGGAAGCGACTCGAGCTCGAGGTGGGTAAAGTACGCAAGGCGGTCGCGCTCGCCCTTGGGGACGTGGCCGCTGTTGTGGAAGAGCCGGATGCCGGGGTCCTTCGCCATGACCGCGGAGTGGCAGCGGCGGTAGTAGTCCATGATCAGGGAGCGGTGGTGGGCGAGACGGTCGCGGCGGCTGCCCGGGTCGAGCCCGGCCTTCTGCATGGCCGCGAGGCAGTTGGGGCAGACGCACTCGCGCAGGCCGAGGATGTCCATCCAGAGTCCGTCGGGGTGGTAGAGGTCGATCACCTCGAGGGCCTGGCCGATCACGTAGTCGACGTACTCCCGGTTGCTCAGGCACAGCGTGTGCCAGCGCGGCGTGAGCTGGTTCGACGCCGAGGGATCGTCCCCCGCCGGCGGCCCGTTGGCCGCGTCCATCACGCGCCAGCCGGGGTGGAGGCGCGCCACCCGCTCGTCCCACTGGACGCTCACGTAGACCACGGGCGTGATGTCCGCCTTGCGGCAGGCGGCCACCATCTCGCCGAGCAGGTCGGGCCGCGCCAGGTTCGGGTGCGGCGCCCCGAGCTTTGTCGGGTAGTAGGACCAGCCGTGGTGGCACTTGGCGAACACGTTGATCCAGTTGACGTGGGCCGCCTTGAGCGCGCCGACGAACTGGTCCGCGTCGAAGGCCGCGCCCACCTCGGGGATGTGCTCGGAAGTGTGGAAGTCCAGGTGAATCTGTCGATACCGCAGCTCGGCTCGCATCCGTCCCTCCTGATGCTCGTCGCGGCGCGGCCGGCGCCGCCGGCGTGGCCCGCGCGCCCTACAGCTCGAAGCGCAGCGACGGCTGCGACGGCGAAAGCAGCCCGGTGCTGACCGCCGCCCCGCAGAACCGGACGAGCAGCTCGGCCACGCGGTCGCGGGTCACGACGGTCTCCGCCTCGCGGCCTTCGCCCATACCGTCAATGTTCATGATGATCGAGCGGGTCTCCTCGGTGATGCGGGTCTTGTGCCCGTTGCGCCAGTTCCAGCGGCGGCACATCACCTCCGCGGTCCCCGCTACGACGTAGATCACCTCGCCGTCAAAGGGGTGCTCGACCGTCTCCGGCTCGCCCAGCGGCGTGAAGCTCTCGCTGCCGTCGGCGTGTCGCAGCTCGAGCGCGCCGCCCGCGGCGTCGTCCCCGCCCACCGGCGCGACCGCGTCCAGCGAGCAGATGTTCATCACGGCCACGACCTTGTTGATAAAGGGGATCCGCGCGCCGCCCTTCTGCACCCGCTTCAGAAGCGCGATGTGGGCGGGCGGGAACTTGTTGGGGTTGGACCCGAACTTCCGGTGGGCCTCGGTCCAGGCGAGCACGCGCGGGTCTGCGGCGAGGTCCACGGGCGCCGCGGCCCTCGCCTCGAGAGCGCGGGCGAGCAGCGCCTCCAGCTCCGCGGAGCCGCCGCGGTTGTCCATGCCCGAGGCGAAGACGATCCCCCGCCGGAAGGCCGGGAATTCCGCGAACACCCGATCCTGCACCCGCACCTCGATCACGCGCGCTCCTTTCCCGCGCGGCGATTCTACCGGAAGTGGCCGCCCGCGGCAAAGGCCGGCGCGAGGCTGCAGCGAGGTGCCGCGTGCGGGCTTTGCGCCCGCGCGCGACGTGGTGTAGAGTGGCGGCGCGAGAATCCTCTGTCCTGAAGCTGTCCCGGCGGGAGGGGCGGGGCCGCGGGAGTCGCACGATGGGAAAGCTGGACGGCAAGGTCGCGGTCGTCACCGGGGGCGGCACCGGCATCGGGAGGGCCACGGCCATCGCGCTGGCCCGCGAGGGCGCCCGCGTGGCGGTCAACTACTCGCGCTCCGAAGAGGAAGCCTTCGAGACGGTCGAGGAGATCGAGGACCTCGGAGGCCGCGCCATCGCGGTCCAGGCCGACGTCTCGCAACTCGGCCAGGTCGAGGACATGTTCGACCGGGTGCAGAGCGAGCTCGGCCTCGTCGACATCCTGGTCAACAGCGCGGGGAGGACCTTCTTTATCCCGTATGACCGGCTCGAGGACGTGAGCGAAGAGATCTGGGAGAGCATCTTCGCAGTCAACGTCAAGGGAATCTTCTTCTGCTGCCGCGCGGCCGCGGCTCACATGAAGCAGAAGGGCGCGGGCTCCATCGTCAACATCGCCTCGATCTCCGGCATGACGGGCCAGGGCAGCTCCATCCCCTACGCGAGCTCCAAGGGGGCGCTCGTCACGCTGACCAAGGCGCTTGCCCGCGCGTGCGCTCCCGAGATCCGCGTCAACGCCATCTCGCCCGGAGTCGTGGAGACGCGCTGGGTCGAGGCCCAGGAAGACTTTGTCCGCCGCAGCATCGAGACCACACCCCTCGGGCGCAACGCCACGGCCGAGGACGTGGCCGAGGTGGCGCTGGCGCTCGTCGTCTCGGCCGGCTTTGTCACGGGCACCAACATCGTCGTCGACGGCGGCCGCTCGATCTGATGCCGCTCCTCATCCGCGCGCTCTGCCTCGGTCCGGTGGAGACCAACTGCTACGTCGTGGGCTGTCCCGAGCGGCGCGAAGGCGTCGTCATCGACCCGGCCGACGAGGCCGACCGCATACTCGCTGTTGTGCGGAAAGAGGCGCTCGTCATCCGCGCGGTGCTCATAACGCACGCCCACTTCGACCACATGATGGCCGCGGCCGAAGTCGTGACTGCCACCGGGGCGCCTCTCGGCCTGCACCGCGCAGACCTCGACCTCTACCGCGGCGGGGGCGGCACGGCACTCTTCGGGATGAAGCTCCCTCAACTTCCTGAGCCGGAATTGATATTGGGAGAAGGCAGCCGCGTCGCGTTTGGCAGCCACGCCTTCGACGTGCTCTGGACTCCGGGGCACTCGCCCGGCCACGTCTGTTTCCACGAGGCAGGGTCGGGTGCCCTCTTCGACGGCGACGTCCTCTTTGCAGGCAGCATCGGGCGCACCGACTTTCCGGGGCAGGACCACGAGACGCTGCTCGCGAGCATCCGCACGAAGCTCGCGCCGCTCCCCGGCGCCACGAGGGTCTTCCCGGGGCACGGGCCGCCCACGACCATCGCCGCCGAGCTCGCCTCCAACCGCTGGCTGCAGTAGAGAGTAGCGGCGAGCGCCATTTCCTGGACGGCCGAGGACGCGAACAAGGGATGGCGGGTCGAGGGCAGCATGCATGTAGAAGCCTACGAGGCGATTGTCGGCTGACGAGCCCGGGCGCGGGCAGGAAAGGGCGAAGCACCCCATCTCCCTGGGCTGGAAGAGCCGGGTATTGCGGGGTTACTGTGGTGGGAGCTCATCCATCGACGCACACGGGAGGCAGGCGGTGGCAGCATCTCTGGAGAGGGCGCTGGCCTATGTGAAGGAACACGACGCGCGCTTCCTCGACGAGCTCGCGGCGTGGTGCGGCATCCCTTCGGTTTCGTCGTTGCCCGCGCACAAGGCCGATGTCCGGCGAGCGGCCGAGTGGGGCGCCGATCGGCTGCGCCGCGCCGGCCTGCAGAACGTCGCGATCCTGCCCACAGCCGGACATCCGGTCGTCTACGGGGACTGGCTGGGCGCCGGGCCGGGGCGGCCGACCGTGCTGGTCTACGGGCACTACGACGTGCAGCCGGCCCTCGATCCGTCGCTGTGGGAGTCGCCACCGTTCGAGCCCCAGCGGCGGGGCGAGCACCTCTACGGCCGCGGCGCTTCGGACAACAAGGGCCAGACGATGGCTTCGGTAGCAGCGGTCGAAGCGCACCTTGCGGCGAACAGAGGGCTCGGCCTGAACGTCAAGTTCCTGATCGAGGGCTCGGAGGAGATCGGCTCGCGCAACCTGCGGGAGCTCATCCGGGAACAGCGTGAGCGCCTGGCGTGCGACTACTGCTTGAACACCGACTCGAGCATGTCGTCGCCCGGGCAGCCCGAGATCAAGTACGCGCTTCGCGGAAACTCCCGCATGGACCTCACTGTTTTCGGCCCGCGGACCGACGTGCACTCGGGCCATTACGGCGGCGCGCTGCACAATCCCGCGCAGGCGCTGTGCGAGCTGATTGCCGGGATGCACGACGAGAACGGCCGCGTCACGCTTCCCGGCTTCTACGACCGCGTGCGCCCGATGGAGCCCGGAGAGCACGAAGAGCTGGCGCGCCTGCCGAGAGACGAACGCGATTTCCTCGAGGCGACGGGAGCGCCTGCACTCTGGGGCGAGCCGGAGTTCACGCCCTACGAGCGCACCACGGTGCGCCCCACGGCGGAGCTCGTCTCCATCGAAGCGGGCGTGACCGGCGGCGATGGAATGTCGATCGTGCCGGCACGGGCGCGGGCCGCCTTTCTGATGCGGCTGGTGCCCGACCAGGACCCCGAGGAGTGCCACCAGTCGATGCTGCGGTATCTCGAGGCGCACGCGCCCGCGGACATCAGGTGGGAAGTCGGGTACATCGGAGGCGTGCGCGCGTCGCTCTTCGACCGCCGGGGGCCGCGCGTTCAGGCGCTGCGGCGCGCTCTCGAGGCGGCGTGGGGCGCACCCGCCGTCTTCGCCCGCATGGGAGGCAGCATCGGCGCCGTATCGATGCTGGACGAAGAGATGGGAGTGGCCACCCTGCTCACCGGGTTCGGGCTGCCGGACGGCAACATACACGGGCCGAACGAACGCCTTCACCTTCCCACGTGGAGAAAGGGGATCGAGGCCATCACGCGGTTCCTCGCGGAAGCGGCAGCCCCGTGAGGACAGGCTCGCCGAGCCCGGCGGCCCGATTGATGGCCGGCCCTACCCGCGGTAGTCCGCGATCGCGCGCTCGTAGCAGGCGAGCACGCGCTGCGTGGTCGCCTCGATCGACCACTCGGCAGCCTTGAGCCGGCCCTCTCGCGCCTTGGCCTCGTGCAGCGCGCGGTCCGTGAGCAGGCGCTGCACCGCGGCGACGAAGCCGTCGAGGTCGCCGGGGCAGGCAGTGAGCCCGCCGCGGCCGTCGGCCATCAACTCCGCCACGCCCATCGCCGAGAGCGCCACGACCGGCACGCCCGCGCTCATCGCCTCCAGCAGCACGATGCCCTGCGTCTCGGTGAGCGAAGAAAACACGAAGACCTCGCTCAGGCCGTAGTAGTCCCAGGTGCGCTCGCGCGCCACGTAGCCGGTAAAGCTCACGCGGCCGCGCAGGCCTGCAGCTCGTCGACGGCGGCCTCGAGGGCGGGCCGGCCCGGCCCGTCGCCGACAAGCACGAGGTGCGCGTCCACGCCGCGGGCGAGCAGAAGCCGCAGCGCGTCGAGCAGGAAGCTCATGTTCTTCTCCGCCGCCATCCTGCCGACAAAGCCGAGCACGCGCCGGCCCGCGGGGATGCCGAGCTCCGCGGCCACGGCTGCGCGGGGCCGCGCCTCGTGCCGGGCGCCTGCAGTCCGTTCCCGTGGGAATCACCTCCACCGGCACCCGCACGCCGGCGGCGCACGATGTGGTCCCGCAGCGCGGCCGAAGGCGCGATCACGCGCTGGCAGGCGTTGCAGAACGAGTGCGTGCGCCAGTGCACCCAGCGCGCGAACAGGGGCGCCGCGACGCCGGCGTAGTGCACGTACTTCGACCAGAGCGTGTGGTAGGTGTGCACGTGAGGAACGCGGTGCTCGGCGGCCCAGTAGAGGGCGTGGCTTCCCATGGTCGCCTCGACCTGGCTGTGGATGAGATCCACGCGCTGCCGCTCCCAGTCGAAGCGCGGCCCCACCGGCAGCGCGAGGCTCAGGCGGTTCTCGCGGGTGTCGCGCGTGGGAAACGGCGCAGACCAGACGCGGTACACGTTCGGCTCGGGCGTCTCCTCGCCGCCGTACGACGGCGCGATCACGAACACCTCGTGCCCGAGCCGCTCGAGCTCGCGCCGCAGGAGCTGCTCGGCGGTGACGACGCCGTTGATCTGGGGAAGGTAGGTGTCGGTGACGATCGCGATGCGCATGGCCGGCATCGAGCGGAGCCCCGCGGGCCTGCTCAGTACCCCTCCTCGAAGTCCACGACGTTCTCGAGCTTCTCGCCCGCGACGAAGCGGCGCAGGTTCGCCGTGAAGATCTCGAAGCGCCGGTCGTCGTTGGTGGGCGAGGCGCCCGACGCGTGGGGCGTGATGATCACGTTGGGCAGCCTCCACAGCGGGCTTTCGGGCGGCAGCGGCTCGGGCGTGGCCACGTCGAGGCCCGCGCCGCCGAGCCTTCCGTCGGGCGAGCGCCGCGGCCAGCGCGTCCTGGTCGATGAGGGCGCCGCGGCCGATGTTCACGACGAAGGCGCCCGGCTTGAGGCGCGCGATCCTCGCAGCCGACAGCACCTGCTGCGTCCTCGATGCGTCGCAGGCAGGGCGAGCACGACGTAGTCCGAGCGCGCCAGCACGCCGTCGATGCCGTCCTCGCCCGCGAGCTCCGCCACGAAGGGCGGGCGCGCCGCGGGGCGCCGCCTCACCGCGAGCACGGTCGCGCCGAGCGCCGCCGCGCGGCGCGCCACCTCGGTGCCGATGCTGCCGAGCCCGATCACGCCGACCGTGGAGCCCGGCAAAGTCGCGCGTCTCCTGGATGCGCTTCCACTCGCGCCGCTCCTGCTGCCGGCCGTACACGTGCAGGTTGCGGCTCCAGGCGAGCATGAGCGCGAGGACGTGCTCCGCGATCGGCTGGCCGAAGACGCCGCGCGAGTTCGTCAGCACGAAGTCCGGGTGCGGAAAGAGCGAGCGGTCGGCGTAGCGGTCGGCGCCGGCGCTCGGCAGCTGCACCCAGCGCAGGTCCTTCGCGAGGGGCAGGTGCTCCCTGGGCGGCCAGCCGAACACCACCTCGGCCCACGCCATGTCATCGGCCGTGACCGCGTTGCGGTCGCGCAGGCGCAGCTCGGCAGCCGGGCGCGGCCGCGCGCACTCGCTCGAGGTGGCCGCGCGGCGCACGGAAAGTTGGCGGACGTCGTGATCAGGATGCGCGGGTTCGGGGTGACCACGCGGAGATCTTACTCACGAAGCGGGATCGCGCCAACGAGGCGCACCTGAGCCGCGCCGCAACTGGGGCGCTGCGAGATCGGCCGCCGCATGGCAGCCGGCCGCCGGCGCGCGTCCTGGCGTCCGGCGCACACCCCAAGTCACGGGGCACCTTCCTTCAGACTGTCGAAAGGGCTCTGCACGCCCAGCTTGTTCGTCTTAGCCACATGCGTGTAGATCATCGTGGTCGAGACGTCCGAGTGACCGAGTAGTTCCTGGATAGTCCGGATATCGTAACCCTTCTCCACCAGGTGGGTGGCAAAGCTGTGCCGGAGCGTGTGAATGGTGGCTTGCTTGGTGACGCCTGATGCAGCGGTCGCTTCCCGAAATGCTTTTTGAAGCGTAGTGGGGTAAAGATGGTACCGGCGCACGAGCTGCGCACGCGGGTCTGCCGAGAGCTTGCGGGACGGGAAGACCCAGAACCACTTCCAGTCAGTTGCCGCATCCGGATACTTGCGTTCCAAGGCCGAGGGTAGCGCTACCCCCGCGACCCCATACCTGCGGTCGTGCTCGTAGAGCAGTCGCGCCTGATCCAGCTGGCGGTGCAGCGGCTCGCAAAGCTCACGCGGCAGCACCGTCTCCCGATCCTTATCTCCCTTGCCTGCGCGGATCGACAGGCAACTTCTCGAGAAGTCGATATCTTTGACGCGCAACTCGAGGGCTTCGCGCAGGCGGAGACCTCCGCCATAGATAAGCGCGGCCAGCAGTCCGTGCACCCCGTTCAGGTGCGAGAGGACTCGGCGCACTTCGTCCCGGGATAGGACCACCGGCAGCCGCCTCGGTACCCGAGAAGGAACGACCGATTGCAGCCCTTCGATCGGCACGTCAAGTATGTGCCTGTACAGGAACAGGAGGGCATTGAAAGCTTGTCGCTGAGTCGACGCCGCGACGCTCCCCTCGACAGCCAGATGGGAGAGGAAGCTCCTAAGGTCCTGGTCGCTCAGTGATGCCGGCGGCGTGTATCGCTTGAACCGCCCGAAGCGTGCGATCCAGGCCAGGTAGGTCTTTTCCGTCCTGTAGGACAGATGCTTGAGTCTGCAGACGCGCGTCAACTCTCGGTCGAGCGAGTCCCACCCCTCGGCGAAGGCCCGACGTGATGCCGCGACCACCGGGGCGTCGTTCGAAGCCCGTGCCTCAACGCCAACGGGGACGACCGAATCCTCTTGCCGACGGCCGCTGTAGTAGTGGTAGAGCCGCACAGCGGATCGCGCCTGGTCGATCTGCCATTCCTCGTGTCTTCCAGCAAGGAAAGCGAGGAACCGGGCGACCGTCACCTCGGGGCCGGGCGCGCCCGCAGGGTCCGCCATCGTAGCCTCGGCGCGCAACCACGTACGGTACGTCTCGACCCATCGGACGTAGTGGGGCACCCGGTTGGCCGGGACGTGAGCTGTTTCACGCAGAAAGTCGCTGTACGCCGCCATAACCGCTCCTGCACGTGGATAGCACCGCCACCACCCAACACAACGCGTGTCCGGGTTATGCTGCCTCTCTCCGAACCTACGATTTCCGCGGTCAAGCGTTGTTTGTTGCTCCCGTCAAAACCGTAGAATATGATGTTATGACGCCTTGAGCGTGGACGGTCTTGGTTGCGAAGGTTCGCACTTGTCCGGGTGCGGCTCTGCGGGATTAGTTCTGATTCGGTCGTTGTTGCGGGTAGCGAATGGGGATTCGGGCGTGCCTGTCGAGAGCCTCGCCGACCGCAAAGGACTGCTTGCGACAGCTGCTCCGGGGGCCGCACGTGGTGCAGGTCACAAGTGTTGACGAATGCGATGGTATTGTATATGATACCACATGGTGCCGAGGGTTGTGGTGGACACCAGTGTCCTTGTGTCCGCTCTTCGGTCGCGGAACGGGGCCTCGTTTCGTGTGCTCAAGCTAATCGACACTGGCAGGTTCGAAACGGCTGTGTCCGTGCCCTTGGTCTTGGAGTATGAGGCCGCAGCCAAGAGGCTAGTGCACCCAAGTGGTCTGGCTGCCTCCGATGTCGAGGCGGTAATCGACTACATTTGCCGCGTGGCCTCGCACCACAAGATCTACTACCTCTGGAGGCCATTTCTGAAGGACCCAAAGGACGATATGGTACTGGAGCTCGCTGTCGCCTCGGGCTCCACGGTGATAGTCACACACAACACCAAAGACTTCGTTGGAGCCGATCAATTGGGTTTGCGCGTACTCACGCCGCGAGAGTTTCTGCGTGAGATTGGGGAGTAGGTATGAGTGCCATCAGTATCCGGCTTCCGGATTCTCTGCACAAGCGTATCAGGCAGCTGGCTCAACGCGATAAGGTTTCGATCAACCAAATGGTGACCCTCGCCGTGGCGGAGAAGCTGTCTGCGCTCGAGACGGAGGACTACCTCGGCACGAGAGCCTCTCGGGCGAGCAAGAGCAAGTTTCAGAAGGCGCTCAGGAAAGTGCCCGATCGACAACCGGAGGCTGACGATCGTATCTGAGGCGTCATAACAAATCGTTGGAGTAGACGCCTCAGGGGCTGGCTGGCACGGGCAGCGAGGCTCGACTATACTGTGGACGAGGGAACTACTCGGCGGCGCTACTCAACTCTATGTTATAGAGCCCAGAAATCCGCGGACAAGACCTCGACCGGTTGCTTTCCGTCTTCCTGTCAACGTCTCGCCTACAAGGGAAGCCGCTATCGTGAGCGACAACGAGCCACCTACGTTACGATGCCACGCTGAACCCATTGCGTTGGTTTCAGGTGGAGTTGGCTGCAGAAACGGAAGAGGTGCCCACCGATTCCCTCCTGGGTTTTCTCGCGTGGCCTGGCGCATCGCATGACCAACAATCGTTCAAGAAGCGCTATATGGAACTGCAGGAGGAGAGCGCTGCCTTGAGTGCCGCGCCGGCCGAGGCGAACATCCTGAATAGAATCGTCTATCCGCTTCGACAAGCTCGAGCGTCCTACGTGCTGGGCAATTTCCTCGGCACCATCGCGCTGGTAGGATCCGTCCCAGAGATGCTTGCCGTTCTCCTCTACCAGATCACAGACGTTTCGCTCGCCGGCCGTCCTCTTGACCCGACCCGGCAAAGACTTCTCTTCGGGTCCGAGTTTGAACGGTTGGGCCAGACAAGCGGACGGACATACTCCGCGCCCTTGGGGCGGTTTCCGACGACCAGAAGCGCGATTTCGATCCCATCCGCACCGCCCGCCGCCCCTACCTACATCTGTACTCCTCTGACGCTTCCAACGTACAACGTGACGCCAAGAAGGCCTACGGCGCGGCTGTAAGGATCGCGAACTCAATAGTCGGACATCAGATAGCCGGTGGGCAATTCCGCATGGACCCCAGACTTATGAAATACCTCCAAGATCGCGGTGTAGTAAGGCGTCTACCGGCTACGCCGAAGGCCGAAGGAGCGGTCGGAGGATGACTTATGCTGCTCGCGCTTAGGCCAAAGAGCCATCGGGGGCTCTATAACAAATCGTTGGAGTAGACGCCTCAAATCTCGCCTTTCACGGTCGCCTTGGCTGGTGTAGACTGTGGACCAGGTAGCTACTCGGCGGCGCTACTCAACTCTATGT
>CAVTHK010000010.1:0-356567 GCA_963734495.1 uncultured Spirochaetota bacterium | reverse complement strand
CCACCAATCGCCAACGTTTTTTGTCACGGTTCGCCTGGCCGACCGCCCGGCCGCAGGCGGGACAAAACCGGGCCGAGGCCGTCAACGGTTCACCGCACCCGGAACATTTCTTTTCCGCCATATGGAATCTTCCTATGAAACGGCGCCATCGCTTCCGGCCATGGTATCGATATCGACGCCCTTGGCCCGCTCAATGGAGATGACCCCTTTTATCTTCTTGACCTTTTCTATAACCCGGTTCAGGTGCGACAGGTTCTTGATTTCAACGACGAAAGAGCCGACCACCGGCCCGCCCTTGCCGGAGATTTCCGCCCCGCGGACATTGGCGTCGGTATCGGAGATGACCTGGGTGATATCCCGAAGCATATTCTTACGGTCTTCCAGAAGGATATCCAACTTGACGATGAACGCCTGCCCTTTGTCGGCGTCCCATTCGACCTGAATCAACCGTTCGGGACTCCGCGACAATTCCTGCACCATGCTGCAGTCCGCGCGATGAATGGTGATCCCTCTCCCCCGGGTGATGAAGCCGATAATCTGCTCACCGGGAACCGGCTGGCAGCATCCGGCGAACCGGAACATCATGTTCCCCATCCCCTGGATGCGGATGCCTTTGTCCCCCCGGGCGGTATCGAAGAACCGCTTCACGACCGATTGCTTCACCTCCGGCATCTGCTCGGGGATGATCTTGGTCATGACCTGTTGCACGGAAATGGTGCCGTCGCCGATAGCGGCCAGGAGCGCTTCGGCGGAAAGGAACCCCATCCCCTGGGCGATGTCCTCCATATCGTTCGGCTCGGGGAGGTTCAGATGGGCTTTTTTCAGCTCCCGGTCGAGAATTTCTTCGCCCAACGCCTTGGATTGTTCGAAGCCCTGCTGTTTGAGCCAGCGTTTGATCTTGGATCGGGCCTTGGAGGTATGGACCATCCGCAGCAGCCCGCCGACCACGGCCAGGCCCAGGGGCTGGCGGGATTCGGCCCCGGCGCCCAAGCCCAGGGCGATCGGCAGAGCCGCCCATCAGGGCCGCCATCGTGGTCATCATGATCGGGCGGAACCGGATCAGGCTGGCCTCCAGAATGGCGTCGTGCGGCGTTCTTGCCCTTCCTTTCGCTGGGCCTCGATGGCGAAGTCCACCATCATGATGCCGTTCTTCTTGACCAGGCCGACGAGCATGATGATGCCGACGAAGGCGTAGATCGACAGCTCGACGCTGAAGATCAGCAGCGTCAGCAGCGCGCCGAAGCCCGGCGAAGGGCAGGGCCGAGAGGATCGTGATCGGGTGGATGAAGCTCTCGTACAGGATGCCCAGCACCAGGTAGATGACCAGGATCGCCAGGACCAGCAGCCAGCCCAGCCCCTTCATGGAGGACTGGAAGGCCTGGGCGGTGCCCTGGAAGCTGGTGCTGATGGTGGCCGGCAGGAGTGCTCCTGGGCCAGTTGGTTGATCACGGCGACCGCCTCGCCCAGGGAGACGCCGGGCGGCAGGTTGAAGGAGATCGTGACGGAGGGCAACTGGCCCTGGTGGTTGATCGTCAGGGGGCCGACGCCGGTCGTAGAGCTCGGCCACCGTGTTGAGCGGGACCAGCTGGCCGGTGCTGGAACGGATATAGAGCATGCTCAGGGCGGACGGGATCCAGTTGGTACTTCGTCCTGCAGCTCCATGATGACGTAGTACTGGTTGTTGGGCGTCAGGATGGTGGAGACCTGCCGCGAGCCGTAGGCATTGGACAGAGCGGATCTCGATCTGGGCGGCGGTGATGCCGGCGGCCGAGGCCTTGTCCCGCTGGATGTTCGACGTTGACCTGCGGGATTCTTCATCCGCAGATCGCTGGTGACATCCTGAAAGCCGGGCAGGTCCCGCATCTTCTCCTCCATCAGGACCGCGTACTTGTACAGCTCCTGCCGTGTCGGGGCTCTGCAGGGTGAACTGGTACTGGCTTCGGGCCATGCGGCCGCCGATGGAGATGGTGGGCGGGTTCTGCAGGAAGACGCGAATGCCGGGAATGGAGTTGAGGCCGGGCCGCCACTGCTGGATCAGCTCGTCGGCCGATACCGTCCGCTCCGATCTGGGTTTCAGGCGGATCATCAGGTTGCCGGTGTTGCCGCCGGAGCTGCCGCGGGCACCGGCGCTGGACATGAACGACTCGATCTCGGGCTTGGTCTGCAGAACCGCGGCGACCGCCTGCTGGTGCTCGAACATGGACTTGTAGGAAATGCCCTCGACCGCCTCGGTGGAACCCGAGATCTGGCGCGGTCCTCGCTGGGCAGGAAGCCCTTGGGGATCGTGACGAACAGGTAGACCGTGCCGGCCAGGGTCGCGACGCGAAAAGACCATCGTGCCGACTTGTGGGCCAGGACCCAGCGCAGCGTCCGCTCGTAGAAACGCAAGCACGACGCTGATAGATCGCTCTCGGAGAACGCGTAAGCCCGGCCGTGGTGGACGGCCTCGGCGGTTTCGAGAAATCGGCTGGACAGCATCGGCGTCAGCGTCAGGGCGATAAAGCCCGACACCAGCACGGCCACGCCGATGGTCACGGCAAACTCGCGGAACAGCCGGCCGATCAGGCCGCCCATGAACAGGACCGGGATGAACACCGCCGCCAGCGACAGCGTCATGCTCACGATGGTAAAGCCGATCTCCTTGGCGCCGTCCAGGGCCGCCTTGAGCGGAGGTCTTGCCCATTTCCATGTGCCGCACGATGTTTTCCAGCATGACGATGGCGTCATCCACGACGAAGCCGACCGACAGCGTCAGGGCCATCAGCGACAGGTTGTCGAGGCTGTAGTTGCAGCAGGTACATGACGGCGAAGGTCCCGACGATGGCCATCGGCAGCGCCAGGCTCGGGATGACCGTGGCCGAGACGTTCCGCAGGAACAGGAAGATGACCAGCACCACCAGAACGAGCGTCAGCAGCAGCGTATATTCGACATCGCGTGACCGACTCGCGGATGGACGTCGAGCGGTCGATACAGGATGTTCATCGAAACCGAGGCCGGCAACTGGTCCGCGGAAGGTGGGCAGCAGTCGCTTAACGGCATCCGCCACCTCCACGGTGTTGGTGCCGGGCTGCCGCTGGATCGGCCAGAATGATGGACCGTCTGCGACGCCGTCGGGTTGACATACCAGGCGGCGACCTTGTTGTTTTCGACGCTGTCGACGACTGTGGCGATGTCGCCGAGGCGCACGGGTGAGCCGTTGCGATACGCGACGATCAGCGGCCGATACGCCTCGGCGTTGTTGAGCTGGCCGGTGGCCTGGACCGTGAAGGCCCGGTGCGGCCCGTACAGGATTCCCGTGGGCAGATTCACATTGCCGTTCTGAATCGGCGTCGGCCACCTCGTCGATCCCGATGGCCTTGCTCGGACAGCGCCATCGGGTCGAGCTGGACACGGACGGCGTATTTCTGGCCGCCGTAGACCTGCACCTGGGCCACGCCGCTGACCATGGAGATTCGCTGCGCCATCAGGGTTTCGCCGTACTCGTCAAGTCGTACAGCGGCAGCGTGGGGCTGGTCAGCGCGATAAAGAGAATCGGCTGGTCGGCGGGTTGACCTTCCGGTACGTCGGCGGACTGGGCATGTCCTGGGGCAATTGCCGCGACGGCCCGCGAGATCGCCGCCTGGACATCCTGGGCGGCGCGCGTCGATGTCGCGGCTCAGATTGAACTGAAGCGTGATCTGGGTGCTGCCCAGGGCGCTGGAGGACATCATCGAATCGATGCCGGCGATGGTCGAGAACTGTCGTTCCAGCGGCGTGGCCACGGCGGCGGCCATGGTCTCCGGGCTGGCCCCGGGCAGCGACGCGGAGACCTGGATCGTGGGAAAGTCCACGTTCGGCAGATCGCTCATCGGAAGTTGCCGGAAAGGCCGCGATGCCGAAGAGCAGGATCGCCGAGCATGACCAGCGTCGTCATGACCGGCCGATTGATGAAAAGCGACGTGAAACCCATCGATCGATTACCTTACTTCTTCGCTGTTTCTTTTGCCTGCACACGCGCGCCGGGGACGAGCCGGAGCTGGCCGTCCGTAACGACCATCTCTCCTGCCTGCACGCCTTCAACGACCGTCTCGTTGTCCGTCGACCGCTTGACGGTGACAGGTCTGGCCTCGACGGTCTGGTCCGACTTGACCACGTACACGAACTGGGCGCCGCTGGCCGATCTGGACGGCCTGGGACGGCACCACGACGGAATTCGGCTCCTGGGCGATGGTCAGACACGACGTCCACGTACTGCCCCGGCCAGAGACGTTGGTCCTTGTTGGCCAACGTGGCACGCAGGTGGATCGTGCGATTGTCCAGGTCCACGGTGTTGTCGATGAACGACAGGACGCCCCGTATCGGAGGCTCGTTCGCGTCCGGCTGGGTCACCGTCACGTCCAGGGCTCCGCCCGCCATGTTCTTGCGAATCGTCGGAAGGTACGTTTCCGGAGCACAGAAGCTGACGTAGATGGGATCGATCTGCATGACCGTCACGACCGAAATGTCGTTGGCCTTGATCAGGTTGCCCTGGTGCACGTGCAGGCTCCCGGTGCGACCGTCCACGGGGATCTGATCGAGCAGTAATCGAGCAGGAGCGTCGCATTCTCGATCGCCGCTTTGTCGGCGCTGACCGACGCCCGCAGCATTTCGACCGCCGTGGTCGCTTTGTCGTACTCGTCCTGGGAAGTGAACCCTTTCTCGAGCAACTCCGTCTGCCGGGTCGTCTCGCTCTCGGCGTTCTTCAATTGGGCCTCATGACCCGCCAAATTGGCCTGGGCGACCTTCAGAGCGACCTCCCGCTCGCGGGGATCGATGGACAGCAGCAGGTCCCCTTTCTTCACCATCTGGCCTTCGGTGAAATGCACACCCGTCAGAATGCCGCTGACCTGAGCCTTGATGTCCACGTTGGCAAGGGCTTCCACCGTGCCGAAGCTGGCCACCTCGATGGCCGTCGTCTTCTGCTCGGCTTTGGCCAGTCTGACGGGTACGGCCGGGGCACCACCGCCTCGACCGCCGGGGCGGGACCCGCCCTCCGAACGCTTGGAACAACCGGCCTGGCACAGCGCGATCGCCGCGACCAGACAAAGGACCAGCCGCAGCGTCATGCACACATAGCGGCCGCTTTTGAACCACATGGGTCGAACACCACCAATCATAGATCATTCCTGCAAAACACGAAGGTCGCATTGCCGGCCGTCAGGAGTTGTCGGGCAACTTGACCGGCTCCCGGCCGGGAGCGGTGATCCCGCGCCGGTCGAGCAGCGAGCCTTCCAGTCTGTACATCTCCACAAACGCCTTCAAATAACTGACGACCGCCTGCACCTCGTCGATCTGGCTCGAGACCAGGTCCCGCTGCGCCTGGGCGACGAGCAGAGAGGTCGACTTGCCCAGGCGGAATTTCTCGGTCTCCACGACGCACCTTCTCTTCCTGGAGCCTTCGCGTCGCGGCCGTGGCGATCACCTGCTCCTGCGAGCGGGCGATCTCCAGGTATGCCACTGCGCACGTCCACTTCGACCAGTTGCGAGAGGTTGTCGATGGCCTCCTTCGCCTGCTGGCGTCGCGTCAGGACGGCACGCAGGTGGCGGGACTCGGCGGCGCGATTGAACGCCGGGTACTCGAAGTCCAGTCCGACCTGCGCATCGTAGTTGTCGTCATCCGACGTTCGTCGATCGAATTGCCGAACGATTCCGCAAACCCGGTCCTGCCGAGTGTGACGAACAGGTCGAGCCTCGGCAACAGGCCGTTGCGGGTCTTGACGATCTCCAGGTCGTCCCGCTGCCAGAGCAGCCGCGCCTGGTTCAAATCCGGCCGCATCCGCAGCGCCAGGGCCACGTGCGGCTCGACCTCGTCGAGCGTGATGGACGGGCTGGTCGGCAGGCTGGGTAACACACCTCTCGGTTCCACAGGTTCTCCCCCGGCGTCTCGCCGCCGGAGCCGGGCGGGTTGAGCAGACGCAGCAGGACCAGCTTCGTCTTCGCCAGGGTGCTGCGGGCGTTGATCAGATCCTCCCGGCGCAGCGCCACTTCCGCTTCGGCCGCCGACTGCTCGGTCTCGACGCCAGATCGCCCACCTGGATCGCGTTCCTGCGTCTCCTCCAGTTGCCTCTGCGCCAGATCCAGGGACTGCTGGAAGATCTCGATCCTGCCGCTGGGCCAGGGCGTAGTCCCAATACGTCTCCTCCACCTGGGCGATGCAGCGTCTGCACAAAGCCCCGCAGCTCGTACTGGGAGATCTCGACATCGATCCTCGCCTGATTCACGGAGGCCAGGTTCACGGCGGACCCGAAGCCCCGCAGCAGCGATTGCGTCGCGTTGAAGGCGACCCTCGATGCGTACTCCTCTTCATCACCCGCCAGGTTGACCTGGGAGGAGCTGCCGGTCACGCCGAGCGTGGTCCCCGTTGGCAGAAACTCGTCGACGCCCGCGGACGCCGTGATTCCATCGGCTCTGCGCAATGTCGGACCCGCTGTAACTTTGTCTCGCTCCTCGGCAACCTGCGCCGTCAGATCGGGATCGAAAGCGGCCAGTTGCTGCTGCTCGAAGGTCCGCTCGATCTGGGGATTGAGCCGCTGCACCATCAGGGATTTGTTGTTTTCGAGTGCCAGCAGCATGGCCTGCTCGATGGTGATCGTCAGAGGTCCGGTGGCCGGGACGATTGGCCGGTTCTGTGCAGGTGTTTCCGTACCGACCACACCCGTAGCGGTCGCAGGGGCCGAGACCACATTAGGCTCGGGCGCCTTCGGACCGACATAATCCGCCGGGCTGCGCGTGCTCATTTCCGCACACGAGCCACACAAAAGGGCCCCAACCAAGACGAGTTCTCTCGCCGCCAGTTGCCTGATATACATCTGCTCTTACCCCATGCCAGAAAAGCGCGATTGGGAGATGATAAGAGTCAGACGCTTGAAAGTCCAGCTTTCTTCCCGCCGCCGCACAGAACGAGGGCCCGCACCAGACTTGTGCGGGCCCTCAATTGTGCTCGTGTCGTTATTATAGGACAAACACCACCATAATCGTCGACTGTCAGAACGCCGCCTGCTTAGCGGTCGCCGGCGAGATAGTCGACTTCACCGGCCGACAAAGCGCGATTGTAAATCCGCAGCTCGTCTACCGAGCCGGTCAGGTACGGATCCGCCCACTGGGAACGACCCACGAAGTTCTGGTTCGTCTTGCCCAGATTGTTCGGCAGGATCGTCGCCGTGGCGGGGGTTCCGGCCAAGCTGCCGTCGACGTACAGCGAGACTTTCATCGTCGAGGCGTCGATCACGCCAGCCAGGTGGTGCCAGCCGGCCCCGATGGCTCTCGGAGCCGTAACGCCCGACTCGCCGGCGGTGCTCGTAATCGAGTAGGCGAAGCGAGGATTGGCGCTGCCGAACGGGCTCATGTACATATATGCCTGCGGATTGCCGCGCGCCGGCCCGAGGCGGCCATTACACCGGAAACCGCGCGGCATGGTCAAGGACCAGGGATGGTCCGGGCCCGTGGGCGACAAGGATGTCATAGCCCACGGTCAAGGACCAGGGATGGTCCGGGCCCGTGGGCGACAAGGATGTCATAGCCCACGGGCAAGGCCGCCAGGAGCGTGCGTGCCGCCGGCTGCTGGACACGGGCCGCGCGACTCGTTAGCGTGCGGGCCGTGGGCGGAGATCGATTCGAGGGCAGGGTGGCGATCGTGACCGGCGGCGGCGGCGCCATCTGCGGCGCGGTCGCGAGCGCCCTGGCGGCCGAGGGCGCGGGCGTCGCGCTCTGGGACATCGACGGCGAGGCGGCGTCGCGCAGACAGGACCGCGTCATGAGCGCCGGGGGCTGGGCCTGCTCCGTGGCCTGCGACGTGACCGGGGCTTCGAGCGTGAAAGCCGCGCTCGACCAGACCCTCGAGGAGTTCGGGCGCGTCGACCTGCTGGTGTGCGGCGCCGGCGGCAACCTCCGGGAGGCGACCACGTCCGAAGAAATGCCGTTCTTCGACGTGCCCGAGCGGGCCGTGCGGGCCGCCACGGGACTGAACTACCTCTCCGCGCTGCTGCCCGCGCAGGCCGTGGGGAGGCTCTTCGCGCAGAAGGGCGAAGGCGCGATCGTCAACATCGCCTCGATCTCGGGCCTCCTGCCTCTCTCCCGCGTCTTTGCGTATTCCGCGTCCAAGGCGGCGGTCGTCAACCTGACCCGGTGGCTCGCCGTGCACATGGCGCGCACCTATTCGCCCCGCATCCGCGTCAACGCGGTGGCCCCCGGGTTCGTGCTGACCGACCAGAACCGGTACCTGCTCGTCGACGGCGCGAGCGGCGAGCTCACCGAGCGCGGCCGCTCGGTCGTGCAGCGGGTGCCGGCCGGCAGGTTCGGCGAGCCGCAGGACATCGCCGGCGCCGTGCTCTGGCTCCTCTCGGACGAAGCGCGTTTCGTCACGGGCGCCGTCGTTCCCGTCGACGGCGGCTTTACCGCCGACTCCGGCATCTGACCCGGCGCCCGGCAACCCGCCGCTACCCCTGCGAGCGCAGGCGCGCGAGGCGCGGGAGGCTTCGCTTCCGCCCCTCGTCGTCGACGCAGACAAAGGTCACGCGATTGCTGAAGACGTGCACCTCGCCCCGCTCGCTCGCACCGCCCGCCGTCCCCTCGTCCGCGTACACGTCGACCGAGTAGGTGACCGAGCTTAGTCCGACGTGGGCCGGCACGATGCTGAAGCGCAGGATCGCGCCGCTCGTCACGGGCGTGCGGAACTCCGAGCGCTCCATCGCCCGCGTGACGAGCCGGTAGCCGGGAAAGTCCCTCGCCGCCACGAGCCACGCGTACTCGTCGACCCACAGGAGCAGCTGCCCGCCGAAGAGCACCCCGTGATGGTTGAGGTGCTCGGGACGGACTATGGTGAAGTTCTCCACGGCCGCCTCGGGCTCGTCCCGGGAGAGCTAGATCTGCGAGATCAGCGACAGCTTCTGCTGCGCGCAGATCTTGAGGCCGTGCGCCACGTCTTCGACCTTGAAGATGACCACCGCCTTGTCCTTGACGTGCTCCAGGGACGCGTAGAGGTATTCGATGTTCACCCCCTCGCGGTGGAAGATCTCCATGACGTCGGCGAGCCCGCCGGGCCTGTCCGGGACCTCGACGCCGATGACGTCGGTCACCTTGGCGGTAAAGCCGGACTTCGCGAACGCCGCCAGCGCGCGGTCGCAGTCGTCGGCGATGATGCGAAGGATGCCGAAGTCCGCCGTGTCCGCGATGGTGATCGCCCGCAGGTTGACCTTCGCGGTCGCCAGGAGCCGCGTGACCTCCGCGATCCGGCCCGAAGTGTTCTCCACGAAAACCGAGATCTGCTTGACCGCCATGCTTTCCCCTCCTCGAGCAGCGTTTTCGGACTCCCCGCGTGCGGCTGCTCACCCCGCTGCGGCTGTTCCAGCCGTGCCTCAACCCGGCGCGCCGGCCGGGCGCAAAGGCCGCGGCCGATCAGACGTTCCGCTTGTCGATCACGCGCTTGGCCTTGCCCTGGCTGCGCTCGATCGTCTTGGGCTCCACGAGCTTGATGCGCGCGCTCACTCCGAGCTCTTCGCGGATGGCCTTCGCGATCTTTTCCCGCAGCGTCTCGAGCCCCCTGGTCTCGTCGGTAAAGAAGCTCTGCTCCACCTCGACCATCACCTCGAGGTCGTCGAGGCTCGCCGCCTTGCGGTCGACGACGATCACGTAGTGGGGCTCGGTGCCCTCGATCCTCATCAGGACATGCTCGATCTGCGAGGGGAAGACGTTCACGCCGCGAATGATGAGCATGTCGTCCGTGCGGCCGAGCAGCCTGTGCATCCGCACCAGCGTGCGGCCGCAGGAGCAGCGGCCGCGCTCGAGGTAGGTGATGTCGCGCGTTCGGTAGCGGATGACGGGCGTGCCCTCCTTGGTGAGCGTCGTGAAGACCAGCTCGCCCTTCTGGCCGTCCGGGAGCACCTTGCCGGTGGCCGGGTCGATGATCTCGGGATAGAAGAGGTCCTCGCTCACGTGCAGGCCGTTCTTGGCCTCGCACTCGTGCGAGACGCCCGGGCCGATGATCTCCGTGAGCCCGTAGATGTCGAAGGCGTCGACCTTGAGCTTCTGCTCGATCTCGACCCTCATGTTGTCGCTCCAGGGCTCGGCGCCGAAGCAGCCGACACGCAGCGGGAGCGATCCGAAGTCGACCCCTTCTTCCTTTGCGGCCTCGGCCAGGTACAGGGAGTACGACGGCGTGCAGGTGAGGACCGTCGACTTGAAGTCGCGCATCATCATGATCTGCCGCTGGGTGTTGCCCGCCGAGATCGGGATGATGTTGGCGCCGATGCGGCGCGCGCCGTAGTGGATCCCGAGCCCGCCGGTGAACAGCCCGTAGCCGTAGCCGTTCTGCACCACGTCTCCCTTGCCGGTGCCCGCGCCGCGGAGAGGGTGCGCGCCATCGCTTCGCTCCACGTGTCGATGTCCTTGATCGTGTAGGCATCGACGACGGGCGTGCCGGTCGTGCCGGAGGAGGTGTGCACTTCGACGAGGTCCGACTCCTCCACCGCGAGCAGGCCGTAAGGGTAGGTCTCGCGGAGCTCGTCCTTCGTGGTGAAGGGCAGCTTCGCGATGTCCGCCATGCTGCGGATGTCGGCGGGCCGCACGCCCGCGGCCTCGAGCTTCTTGCGGTAGAAGGGCACGCGCTTCCACACCCGCTCGACGATCTCGGCGAGGCAGGCGAGCTGCCGCGCCTCGCGCTCGCGGGGCTCCATGCACTCGGCTTCGCGGTTCCAGATCATGGTCTCCTCCTTTGATTTGGCGTCTCATTGGCCCCTCGTACTCGGGGGGTCGCCAAATCCCAGGCCCGCCGTACCCGGCGGGCTCCTACAGGGGCTTGCGGGTGTCGATCACCCGGACCGCCTTGCCCTCCGAGACGGGCAGCATCCCGGGCTCGTGCAGCTCGACCTCGCCGCCGATGGCGATGGCCGCGCGCAGGTTGTCGACGATGCGCCGGCGCAGCGCGTTCAGGTCGCGGGCGTCGTCGCTGAAGATGGCCGGCGTCACTTCGGTCTTGACCACCAGGTGATCCAGGGCGCCGTTCTTGCTGATCACGATCTGGTAGTTGGTCCCGACCTCGGGCATCTTCATCAGGATCTCTTCGATCTGCGAGGGATAGACGTTGACGCCGTTGATGATCAGCATGTCGTCGCTGCGCCCCTTGATGCGCGCGATCCTGCGGTGCGTGCGGCCGCAGGCGCACGGGTCGGGGGACACCATCGAGAGATCGCGGGTGCGGTAGCGCAGCAGGGGCGTGGCCTGGCGGCGCAGCGTGGTAAAGACCAGCTCGCCCGGGTCGCCGTCCCGCAGGATCGCCTGGGTCGAGGGGTCGATCGTCTCCAGGATGTAGGCGTCCTCCCAGACGTGCATGCCGCGCTTGAGCTCGCACTCGAACGCGACGCCCGGGCCGTTCATCTCGCTCAGGCCGTACGAGTTGTACACGTCGATGCCGAAGAGCTGCTCGATCTTGCGGCGGATCTCCTCGGAGTGAGGCTCGGCGCCGACCATGGCCTTCCGCAGCGCGAGGTCCGACGGGGAGACGCCTTCGTCGGCCAGCTTGGAGTGGACGTGCAGCAGGTAGCTCGGCGTGGCGTGGACCACGGTCGCGCGGAGCTCCTTCATGAACTTGATCTGGCGCTTGGTGTTGCCCGCGCCGACCGGGATCACCATCATGCCGAGCCGCTCGGCGCCGTAGTGCATGCCGAGCCCGCCGGTGAACAGGCCGTAGCTCATCATGTTCTGGAAGACGTCGGCGCGCGTGCAGCCCGCCGCCGCGAGGCTGCGCGCGTTGAGGTTGGCCCAGCGCTCGATGTCCGACTGCGTGTGGTAGATCACCGTCGGGATGCCGGTCGTGCCGCTGGAGGCGTGCAGGCGCACGACGTCCGAGCGGTCGACGGCCAGCAGGCCCTCGGGGAAGGCCCGCCGCAGGTCGTCCTTTGTGGTAAAGGGGATGCGTCGCAGGTCGTCCAGGCTGCGGATGTCGTCGGGCGACCGGATGCCCGCCTCGGCGAGCCGGCCCGTGTAGAAGGTCGTCCGCAGCGCCGAGCGGACCGTCTCGCGCAGCCCCTCGAGCTGGGCGCGCGCCAGGTCCTCACGGCTGATTGTCTCGATCTCCTTTTCCCAGAAAGCCATCCCGTATCTCCCGTCGCGGCGCGGCCGGA
Organism: uncultured Spirochaetota bacterium; assembly: GCA_963734495.1. Lineage (GTDB taxonomy): Bacteria > Spirochaetota > Spirochaetia > SZUA-6 > CAVTHK01 > CAVTHK01. The sequence continues at coordinate 344,432 of CAVTHK010000010.1, read as the reverse complement.
GGGCCGCGCCTTTAGTCCCCTCCGACCGGGGCCGCGGTCCTGCGACTCCCCGTCGCGGCCGCGCCCTCGAGGAACGCGGCCCGGTTCTCGTCCGGCGCGCGGGTGAGCACCTTGCCGAGAGCCTGGAGCCAGCAGCTCGCGCGCAATCGGCAGGTACCCGCTGAGCACGCCGAGCAGGTACGTGTTGAGGAAGCGCCGGTCCTTCGGCGCCGCGGTCTCGAGCCAGGGGATGAGGCTCACCCCGCCGCTTCTGAGCCAGGGGGCCAGGCGCTCGCCCTCGGCGCGGTCGAAGCAGGCAATGACGTCCGCCGAGCCGCGGGGGATCAGGGGGGAAAAGACGCGCTCGCCGAACCGCAGGTGGCTCTCGACCGAGCCCCCGCGCTGGGCCATGCCGTGGACCTCGCTCTTCTTGACGTGGTAGCCGGCGAGCATGGCGGCCACGCCGCACACTTCGGCGGCCGTGAGCACCCCCTGGCCGCCGATCCCGCAGAACAGCACGTTATGCATCGACGGCCGCCTCCTCGGGGTTGCGCGAGGCGAGCGCATCGAACGGGCAGACCTCGACGCAGAGGTCGCAGCCGGTGCAGATGCTCTCGTCGATCGCGACGAAGCCGCCGTCGAGCTCCTTGATCGCCGGGCAGTCGATCTTGAGGCAGAGGCCGCAGGCGCGGCAGAGGTCGCGATGATAGGCGGGGGCCGGCTTGCGCTCACGGTCGTGCAGCTTGCAGGGGCGCCGCGAGATGATGACCGCGAGCCCCGGCTCGTCGAGCCGCTTTCGGACGAGGCCGGTGAGGGCCGGGTACCGGTAGGGGTCGATGACGTCCACGCTGTCCGCGCCGCAGGCCCGGCAGAGCGCCTCCAGGTCGAGCCGCGCCGTCGCCTGCTCGCGGATCGTCCTGCCGGTGCCGGGATGGTTCTGCCCGCCCGTCATGGCGGTGGTCGCGTTGTCGAGGATGATGATGAGCCCCTCGGCCCGGTTGTACACCGCGTTGATCAGCCCCGTGATGCCCGAATGGATGAAGGTGGAGTCGCCGATGACGCCGACGATCTTCGGGCGGCCGTCGCCCGCCGTCCGGGGATCCGTGAGGGCGCGGCCCAGGCCCTCGCGCACGGTCACTCCCGCGCCCATGCAGATGGTCGTGTGCATGGCGGCGAGCGGAGGGGTCGCCGCGAGGGTGTAGCAGCCGATGTCGCCGGCCACGACCACCTTCAGCTTTTTCAGGGCCGTGAACACCGCGCGATGGCCGCACCCCGGGCAGAGCACCGGCTTGCGCGACGGCTCGCGCCGCAGGTCCCTCGGCGCGCCCGCCGCCAGCGCCGCGACGGCGTCGGGGCCGAGCTCGCCGATGCGGTAGCTCGAGTGCGTCGGCCGCACCGCGATGCCGAGGCTGCGCACGTGATCCCCGAGAAAGGGATCGAGCTCCTCGACGACGAGCACTTCGGGGAAACGCGAGGCGAACTCGCGGATCTTCGCATCGGGGAACGGGTAGCTCATGCCGAGCTTGAGCACGGCCGCTTCGGGGAGAGCTTCGCGCACGTAGTTGTACGCAACCCCTGAGGTGATGACCGCGGGGCCCGCGCCGGGCTCGTCGCGGTTGAGCGGGCTCGCCTCCGCGTACGCGCGCAGCCGCTCGATGCGGTCTTCGACCTTGATGTGCCGCTGGTAGGCGTTGCCGGGCATCATCACGTACTTCGCGATGTCGGGCGCGAACGCGGTGCGATCCGCCTCGGTGCGGACGCCGACCTCGACGTTCTCCTTGGTGTGGGAGACCCGCGTCGTGAGGCGGAGGAGGACCGGCGTGTCGAACCGCTCGCTGACCGCGAACGCCTCCCGGACAAAGGCGTACGCCTCGGACGGCGACGAGGGCTCGAGGAGCGGGAGCTTCGCGTAGATGCTGACCCACCGCGTGTCCTGCTCGTTCTGCGACGAGTGCATCCCGGGGTCGTCGGCCACGACGACGACAAAGCCCGCCTTGACGCCCGTGTAGGCCGATGTCATCAGCGGGTCCATGGCGACGTTCAAGCCGACGTGCTTGCACGCGAAGAGGCTGCGGGCGCCCCCGATCGCGGCGCCGAGCGCCACCTCGTAGGCGACCTTCTCGTTGACCGACCACTGCGCGTCGATCCCCGGTAAGGAGGCGAGGGTCTCGAGGATCTCGCTCGAAGGCGTTCCCGGGTATGCGCAGGCCACGGCGAGCCCGGTCTCCCACGCGCCCCGGGCCACGGCCTCGTTCCCCGAGAGGAAAAGCTTCTCCAAGCTGGGATCGCTCCTTTTCGACTGGCGGTCGCGCCTTGCGGGCGACTCGCGGCGTGCCGTCATACTATCGGGAGGTCCGTCATCCCGTCAACGCGAGCCCGGGACGGCACGGGACGGCCGCCGTGGCGGGCCCCGCGGCCGCTCGGCCTACGCCTTCGATGTCAGGCGGGCAAAGGCCCGCTCGAAGCCCGGGATCGACCGCTCGATGACGGCGTCGTCGACGCAGAAGGCGATGCGGAACCAGCCCGGAGCTCCGAAGCCGCGGCCGGGGACGGTGAGGATCAGCTCCCTCTGCAGAGCGTCGATCGCGGCGAGATCGTCGCCGCCCGGAGCCTTGGGAAAGAGGTAGAAGGTCCCCTGCGGCCTGGCGAGCTCGTAGCCCATGGCCGACAGGGCGCCGCAGAGCCTGTCGCGCTTGCGCTGGTAGACGCGGGGGTCGACCGCGGCGTCCCCGATGCCGGCCACGACGCGCTGCATCAGCGCGGGGGCATTCACGTAGCCGAGGATGCGGTTGCAGAGGACGAAGCCGTCGACGAGCTCGGAGACGCCGTCCGCCTCGGGGTGGACGGCCAGCCAGCCGATCCGCTCGCCGGGGATAGAGAGGTCCTTGGAGTACGAGGTGCACACGATGCTGCTGCGGTATGCGGCCATCACGCTTGGCACCTCGGCGCCGTCGTAGACGATCTTGCGGTAAGGCTCGTCCGCCAGCAGGTAGATCGTCCGGCCGATGCGCCTGCTCGCGCGCTCGAGCATGCGGCCCAGGTCCCGCAGCGTCGCCTCCGGGTAGATGCGGCCGGATGGGTTGTTGGGCGAGTTGAGGATCACCGCGGCGGTGCGGGGCGTGACCTTGGCCTCCATCGCGGCCACGTCCAGGTCGAAATCGGGCCGCCCGGGGACGAGCTCGAGCGTGCCGCCGTGGTTGTCCACGTAGAAGCGGTACTCCATAAAGCACGGCGTGCTCGCGAGCACCGTGTCGCCCGGGTTGAGGATGGTCTTGAGCGCGACGTTCATCGCCCCGGCCGCGCCGCAGGTCATCAGGATGCGGCCGGCGTCCACGCGCACGCCCTGCTCAGCAGCGATCCGGGCGGCGATCTTCTCCCGGACCCATGGGTAGCCGGCGTTGGGCATGTAGCCGTGCTTGCCCTCGAGAGGCTCCTCGACCACGCGCCGCAGCTCCCGCTCGAAGAGCGCCGGCGGGGCCAGGTTGGGGTTTCCGAGGCTGAAATCGCAGACCGCGCCGGGTCCGTGCTCGGCCGCCAGCCTCGCCCCGACCTCGAACATCTTGCGGATCCATGAGGACTGTCCCATCATGGTCTTGATTCTTTCGGAAACGGCCACGCGATCCTCCCGAGAGCGCGCTGCGTGTCGCGGCGCATTTCTGCCCGCTGCGCGCGACGCTCGCCTCGAGCGGGGCGAGTCTAACAGCGGGGTCCCGCCGTGTCAAAAAGAGGCGCCGCGCCGACCGCGGCGGCCGCCGGCAGCCGCTTGCGGCGATGGTCGACTGTGCTATAATCCGCCCGACTTTGCGCCGCCGCGTGTCTGGGCGGCGCGTGACCCCACAAGGAGGAATTCAGGTGAAGAAGGGCGGTGTTCTGATTGCAGGGCTCGTGCTCCTGCTGGCGTCGTGCGCTCCAAAGCAGCCGGCCACGCTCAAGATCGGGGCGATCTTCTCGATCACCGGCGCGTCGTTCCTCGGCGTGCCCGAGTCGCGGACCGCGGAGATGCTCACCGAGCAGATCAATTCTGCCGGCGGCGTGCTCGGCCGCAAGATCGAGATGATCATCAAGGACTCGGGGGGCAGCCCGGAGAAGGCGCTTTCGTTCGCCAAGCAGCTCATCGAGGAGAACAAGGTCTTCGCGATCATCGGTCCCTCGACGAGCGGAGAGTCGATGCAGATCAAGGATCTCTGCGAGCAGAACAAGACGCTGCTTCTGTCCTGCGCGGCTGCCGAGACGATCGTCAATCCGGTGGCAAAGTGGGTCTTCAAGACCCCGCAGAAAGACAGCTACGCTGTTGACTGGATCTACCGCACGATGAAGGAGAAAGGGATCACGAAGATCGCGGCGCTCGCGTCGAACACGGGCTTCGGCCAGGGCGGCATGTCGTTCCTGGAGAAGTACGCGGGGCAGTACGGGATCCAGATCGTCTCCAAGGAAGTCTACGACAAGGCCGCGACGGACCTCACGGCGCTGCTCACCAAGGTCAAGGCGCAGAACGTGCAGGCCGTGGTCAACTGGTCGATCGAGGACGCGCAGTCGATCATTCCGAAGAACATGAAGCAGCTCGGCATGAAGATGCCGCTGTTCCAGAGCCACGGGTTCGGCAACATCAGGTACGTCGAGGTCGCGGGCGAGGCCGCCGACGGCATCATCTTCCCGGCGGGCCACCTGCTCGTCGCGGACGTGCTCCCGGCGAGCGATCCGCAGAAGGCCGTGCTGCTGAAGTACAAGAACGACTACGAGAGCAAGTACAAGGAAGCTGCCAGCACGTTCGGCGGCCACGCCTACGACGCGATCATGCTCCTCAGCGAAGCCGTCAAGAAGGCGGGGGGCTTCGACAAGGAGAAGGTGCGCACGGCGCTCGAGAACATAAAGGGTTTCGTGGGCACCGGAGGCGTGTTCAACATGACGCCCGAGGATCACAACGGGCTTGCGATGGATTCGTTCGAGATGATCACGGTCAAGGGCGGCAAGTTCGTAGTCTACACGAAATAGCATCGCGACGCGGTCGCCTGCGGCGGGGCCGGGGGCCGCGCCGCAGGCGCGCGTTCACGCGGTCCGCCATGACGACAGACCTGCTGATCCAGTACCTGTTCTCCGCGCTCACCGCGGGCAGCATCTATGCCACGGTGGCGGTCGGGTTCAACGTCATCTACAACGCGACGGGGATCATCAACTTCGCCCAGGGCGAGTTCGCGATGGTGGGCGCGATGACGGCGTACTCGTTTTCGCGCCTCATGCCGCTGGTGCCGGCCGTCATCCTGGCGGTGATGGTGACCGCGGCGCTGGGCGGAGCGATTGAGATTCTGATCATCCGGCGGCTGCGCAACCCGTCGGTGCTGAGGATGATCATCGTCACCATCGGGCTCTCCATCGTGATCAGGGAGGCGGCGCTCCACGTCTGGGACGAGAAGGTGCGGGCACTGCCGTTCTTTACCGGCAGCGAAGTGTCGTCCGTTCGCATCCTGGGCGCGCACGTGTCGCCCCAGGTGTTCTGGGTGCTGGGGGTCTCAGCGCTGGCCGTGATCGCGCTTCAGCTGTTCTTCCGCTACAGCCTCACCGGCCAGGCGATGAGGGCCTGCTCGGTCAACCCGCGCGCCGCGCGCCTCTGCGGGATCTCCGCCCGCAGCATGGTGACGCTCTCGTTCGTCGTGAGCGCCGCGCTCGGGGCGGTCGGGGGCTGCCTGGTCTCTCCGTTGACGCAGACGCACTACGCGATCGGCACGCCCCTGGCCCTCAAGGGGTTCGCGGCAGCGGTGCTCGGCGGCCTTGGCAACAGCGTCGCCGCCGTCGCCGCGGGAATCATCCTCGCGGCCCTCGAGACGTTCAGCGTGAGCGTTCTGCCGTCCGCCTACCAGGACGTGGTGGCGATCGCGATCCTGCTGGTCATGCTGTTCCTGCGGCCGAGCGGCCTCTTCGGCAGCCGGGCGGCAGGCGCGCTCAGGGACTTCTGATGGGCGCCTCCGCGCGGCGGCTGCTGGCGCTGGCTGCGGCGGTCATCGCCGTGCAGCTCCTGACCGCGGCCTTCGACGCCGGCTTCTACCTGACGCAGCTCACGATGGCGGCTTACTACGGGCTCGTCGTGATCGGGCTGGCCCTCCTGCTCGGATACTGCGGCCAGATCTCCCTCGGGCACGCGGGATTCTTCGCCATCGGCGGGTACACGACGGCGGTCCTCACCACGCGGAACATGGTTGCGGCCGCCGACCTGCCGGCCGCCGCGCTGCTGCGGCGGCTCGGGCTCCTCGTCCCGGGCCGCGACGCCTACGGCGGCGCCGTGCTCCACCTCTCGCCGTGGCTCGCGTTCGCCGCGGCCCTCGTCGTCGCGGCCGTCGTGGCCCTGGTCATCGGCTGGCCCGTCCTCAAGCTGCGCGGGCATTACCTCGCCATGGCGACGCTCGGCTTCGGCACGATCGTGTACCGCGTGGCGCTCGGCACGCGCCTCTTTGGCGAAGCCGACGGGATCACCGGTGTTCCGGAGTTCGCCCTCGCCCCGGGGCTGGCCGTCAGCGGCAGCTTCGCGGCGCGCGTGACCAACTACTACATCGCCTGGGGGCTGGTGATCGTCGGCATGCTGCTCGCGGTCAACCTGGTGAACTCGCGCATCGGGCGCGCCCTCCGATCGCTGCACGGAAGCGAGGAGGCGGCCGGCGCGGCCGGCGTGGACACCGCGCGCCTGAAGCTGACGGCTTTTGTCCTCAGCGCCCTCTATGCGGCCGTCGGCGGCTTCTTCATGACCCACTACAACGCGGGCATCGGACCGTCGGAGGCGGGCGTCATGAAGAGCGTCCGCTACGTCGCGATCGTGGCGATCGGCGGCATGGCCAACGTCTGGAGCGCGCTCGGCCTGGGCGTGCTGCTGAACTTCCTGTCCCTGCGCGGCGCGTTCGGCACCTACGACGACGCGGTGTTCGGGCTCGCCCTGATCGCGATCATGATCCTCGGCGAGGGGAGCGCCGGAGGGGGCCTGCGCGAGCGGCTGCTGGCGCCGCTGGGCCGGCTGCGGCGCGCTTTCGGCGCGAGGGGGCGGCGGTGAGCGCGCTGCTCGAGGTCTCCGGTCTGAATCGTTTTTTCGGCGGGCTGCACGCTGTCAACGACGTCTCGTTCGGCGAGACCGAGGGCGAGATCAAGGCGGTGATCGGGCCGAACGGCGCCGGCAAGACCACGCTCTTCAACCTGATCGCCGGGAGCCTCAAGGCGAGCTCGGGCATCGTCTCGTTCGCGGGACGCAGGATTTCGGGGATGCGCATCCATCAGGTGGCTTCGGCCGGGATCGCGCGGACCTTCCAGAACGTGCGGCTCGCGCCGGGGATGAGCGTGCTGGACAGCGTGATGCTCGGCCGTCACCTCAGGAGCAGCGCCGGCTTCGTTTCGAGCATGCTTCATCTGCCGGCGAGCGGGAGGGAAGAGCGGGCCATCCGCGCCCGGGCCTTCGAGCTGCTCGAGCGCTTCGGCCTGGGCGACGCTGCGGAGGTCGAGGCCGCCGCCCTGCCCTTCGGCCGGCAGCGGGCCGTGGAGCTCGCGAGGGCGCTCGCAGCGGAGCCGCGGCTGCTCCTGCTGGATGAGCCGGCCTCCGGCCTGAACATCCGCGAAACCTCGGAGCTCGCCGTCCGCATCCGCGGGATCCGCGACATGGGGGTCACGGTGCTGCTGGTCGAGCACGACATGTCGCTGGTGATGGACATCTCGGATTCGATCGTGGTGCTCAACTACGGGCGCAAGATCGCGGAGGGGACCCCGCGCGAGGTCAGGCGCAACCGCGAGGTCATCGACATCTACCTGGGGCAGGACCATGCTGAAGCTGCGGAATATTGAGGCCGGATACGGGAAGCTGCGGGTCCTGCAGGGCGTGTCGCTGCACGTCAACGCCGGGGAGATCGTGACCATCATCGGCGGCAACGGCGCGGGCAAGTCCACGCTGCTCGCGACGATCGCGGGGCTCGTCCCGCCGAGCGCCGGCTCGATCGTGATCGGCGGCGAGGAGGTCGCCGGCGCCGCGGCCGAGTCGATCGTGGCCCGCGGCTGCTCGCTGGTGCCGGAGGGAAGGCAGCTCTTCCCTTCGATGTCAGTGCGCGAGAACCTGGTGCTCGGCGGCTACCTGCGCGGGCGCCGCGGCGGCTACGACCGGGACCGGGCCCTGGACGAGGTGTACCGGACGTTTCCGCGCCTCCGGGAGAGGCTCGACCAGCTCGCGGGGACGCTTTCGGGGGGCGAGCAGCAGATGCTCGCGATCGGGCGCTCGCTGATGTCCGCGCCGCGCCTGGTGATGCTCGACGAGCCATCGATGGGGCTCGCGCCGCTCGTCGTCCGCGACATCATGGAGGTCATCAAGGGGCTGCGCGCCGCGGGCCGCACCGTGCTGCTGGTCGAGCAGAATGCGCGGGCGGCGCTGGCCATCGCCGATCGGGGCTACGTGATGGAGACCGGCTCGATCGTCCTTGAGGGATCGGGCCCCGAGCTGCTCGAGAACCAGGACGTGCAGCGCGCGTACCTGGGCAAGGAATACCGGAGCGTCGGGGAATAGCCCGGCGCCGGCGGCGGGCCCGGGCCGCGCCGCGGCCGAGGAGGGACCGATGTACTCGAGGGAATACGAGGCCATGCTGCGCGAGGACCTCGAGCAGCTGCAGGTGGAGCGGCTGCAGGCCACCATCAACCGCGTGATCCGCAACGTCGCGTTCTACCGGGAGAGCTTCGAGCGTCACGGGATCGCGAGCGAGAGCGTCCGCAGCCTCTCGGACCTGGAGCGGCTGCCCTTTACCACAAAGGACGATCTGCGCCGGGCCTACCCCTACGGCATGTTCGCGGTGCCGCTTCGCGACATCGTGCGCATCCACTCGACGTCGGGGACGACCGGGAAGCCCATCGTCGTCGGCTACACCCGCAACGATCTCTCCATCTGGGCCTCGCTCACCGCCCGCGTCCTGACCGCGGCCGGCATCACCGCGTCGGATCTCGTGCAGATCGCCTTCAACTACAACGTCACGACCGCCGCCCTCGGCTTCCACTACGGGGCCGAGCGGCTGGGGGCCTCGGTCGTGCCCGCCTCCACCGAGGACATCGCGACGCAGATCACCATCATGCGCGACTACAAGACGTCGGCTTTGGTGAGCGCCCCCGGCTACGCCCTGCACATATCGACGACCCTGTCCGACCTGCGCATCCACCCCGAGGAGCTGCACCTCAGGACCGCCGTCCTCGGCGCGGAGCCGTGGAGCGAGGGGCTGCGCGCGCAGATCGAGCAGGGCCTGCGCGTCAAGGCCTTCGACAACTACGGCACCACGGAGATCATGGGTCCGGGGGTGTCGTTCGAGTGCGACGCGCGCTGCGGGCTGCACGTGAACGAGGATCACTTTATCGTCGAAGTCGTGAAACCCGCGACCGGCGATCGGGTCGCGCCCGGCGAGGTGGGAGAGCTGGTGTTCACGACCATCACCAAGCAGGGTTTCCCGCTCATCCGCTTCCGCACCGGCGACCTCGCGTCGCTGTCCACCGAGCCGTGCGCCTGCGGGCGGACGCTCGCCCGCATGAGCCGTGTCGCGGGACGCAGCGACGACATGATCTTCGTGGGCGGAGTCAACGTCATGCCCTCGGACATCGAGCAGGTCCTGCTCGAGACCGAGGGCGTCGATCCGCACTACCTCCTCGTTCTCGACCGGCAGGCCGGCATCGACACCCTCGAGATCCGGCTCGAAGTGCCCGCGCGTTTCGCGGACCAGCTCGGCGGGCTGCAGATCCTCGGCCGCACCATCCAGCAGACCCTCGAGAGACGGCTGGGCGTCGCGGCGCGCGTCACCTTCGTGGAGCCCAAGACCATCGCGCGCTCCACGGGCGGCAAGATGAAGCGGGTGATCGACCGGCGCGCCGGATAGCTCCGGGCGAGTCCTGGCTCACGATCCGACCCGCGGCGCCGGCGACCGGGCTCAGCCCGTCGCCGTCAATGCCGCCGTCGACCATCAGCGTGTGCCCGGTGACGAAGCTCGAAGCCGCGGAGGCGAGAAACACCACGACGCCGCCGAGCTCGTGCGGCTCCCCGGGCCTTCCGAGCGGCGTGTGAGAGTCGATGAAGGCGCTGAACTCCTTGTCGTCGAACAGCGGCTTGTTCATGGGCGTCACGAAGAAGGACGGCGCGATCGAGTTGACCTGTATGTTGTGCTGCGCCCACTCGATCGCGAGCTGGCGGGTCATGGCGATGACGCCCCCCTTGCTCGAGGCGTAGGCGCTTCGCAACTTGTGGGCGATCACGCCCTGGATCGACGACATGTTGATGATCTTGCCGCTGCGCCTGGGCACCATGACGCGGCCGGCCGCCTGCGCGAAAAAGAACATCCCCTTGAGGTTGACGTCGAGGATGCGGTCCCAGTGCTCCTCCGAGACCTCCAGCGCGGGCTCGCGGACATTGATCCCGGCGTTGTTCAGGAGGATGTCGACGGTGCCGAGCTCCGCGACGACGCGGTCGACGGCCGCCTGGATTTCGCGGACGGAGGCCACGTTGCAGCGGCAGCCGATGGCGCGCACGCCTTGAGAGGAGGCGATCTCGCGCGCCGCTTTGTTCGCGCCCGCCTCGTCCAGGTCCACGACGGCCACGTTCGCCCCGAACGCGGCGAGGTACTCCGCCATTGTGCGGCCGAGCCCGATGGCGCCTCCGGTCACGATCGCGACCTTGCCGGCGAGCGAGAACGCTTCCTTGGGGTTGGGTTGACTCACCTGCTTCCTCCTCGTCAGTGCCGGCGCGCGCCGCGGCCGGGGCGCCGGCGTCGGACAGAGACTATCCGATCTGCGGGGAGGCGAACAAGGACCGGGGCCGCCCGCGAACGGATCAGCTCCGCGGGGGCGCTGCCAGGACGGCGTGCACCTTGTCGATCAGGTTGGAGGGGCTGAAGGGCTTGGGCAGGAACGCCACGTCGCGGTCGAGGATGCCCTGGTGGACGATGGCGTTCTCGGCGTAGCCCGACATGTAGAGCACGCGCATCTGCGGCCTGCGGGCGCAGAGGTAGCGCGCCCAGGTCCCGGCCGTTCATCGCGCCCGGCATCACGACGTCCGTGACCATCAGGTGGATCGCCGAGGGGTGGGCGTCCGCGACCCGAATCGCCTCGTCGGCGTTCGATGCCGTAAGCACGTCGTAGCCGCTGCGCGCGAGGATCCTCCGCACCAGGTTCCTCAACACCGGCTCGTCCTCCACAACGAGCACGGTCTCGGAGCCCGCAACGGCCGCAGGCTCCGCCTGCCCGCCGCCCTCATCGGCCACCGCCGCGACGACCTTCGGGAGGTAGACCTTGAACGTCGAGCCGCGGCCCGGCTCGCTGTACACCGAGACGTGCCCGCCGCTCTGCTTCACGATTCCGTAGACCGTCGAGAGGCCGAGCCCCGTCCCGGTTCCGGGCAGCTTGGTGGTGAAGAAGGGCTCGAAGAGGTGCTGCTGCGTCTCGGCGTCCATGCCGACGCCGGTGTCGGTCACCGCGAGCATGACGTAGGAGGCGGGCCGTACGCCGGGATAGCGCCGCGTGTAGAGCTCGTCCAGCTCGACGTTCGCGGTCTCGATCGTGAGTCGCCCGCCTTCGGGCATCGCGTCGCGCGCGTTGACGGCGAGGTTGAGGATCACCTGCTCGACCTGCCCCGGGTCGGCGCGGACGCTTCCGAGGCCGTCGGCCAGCGCCGTCCTCAGATCGATGTCCTCAGGGATCAGCCGCCTGAGCATCTTGTCCATGCCCAGGACGATCGCGTTGAGGTCCACGGTCTTGGGCTGGAGGGGCTGCTTGCGCCCGAAGGTGAGGAGCTGCCGTGTCAGCGCCGAAGCCCGGCCCGCGGCGCGGCGGATCTCGCTCAAGTCTTCGCGCAGCTCCGGGTCGAGGCCGCCGCTGCCGATGGCGAGGTCGGCGTAGCCCGTGATGGCCGTGAGCACGTTGTTAAAGTCGTGCGCGAGCCCGCCCGCGAGCCGGCCGATGGCCTCCATCTTCTGCGACTGGACGAGCTGCGCCTGCGTGCGCTGCAGCTGCTCGAGGCTCTCCCCGAGCTCCTTCATCAGGCGGGTCTTCCGCCAGGAAGCTGCCACAAGGTTCGCGTACGCGGTCACCGTCGGGACGTCCTCGTCGGAAATGTCGGGCGAGGCGACCGAAAGCAAGCCCACCGCCTCATGCTCCACCACGAGCGGCGCCAGGACGACGCCGCCCATGCGGGGAGGCGACAGCTCCGGCACCTCGTCGGCGGCGACCGCGAGGGCGCGCTTCTCTTCCATGATGCGCACCGCCAGTGTCCGCGAGGTCAGCGCGAGCTCCGCTGCCGGCTTGTACGGCGGGTCCTCCGAGCTCTGCCCCGCGTAGCTGCGCAGCTCGAGCGACCCGCGCTCGTCGGAGACGAGGTAGACGCACGCGAAGAAGCCCAGGGAGGCGAGCCGGCCGGTCGCCTGCTCGAGGCCTTCCTCGGGCGTCATGGCGCGCGTCATCCCGAGGGCGACCTCGTTCAGGCCCGCGAGCAGCCGCTCGGTGCGCTTGCGGGCGCCGATCTCCGCGATGACGCCCAGGATGGCGGCCTGGCCGCCGTACCGTATGACCTTGCTCGCGTTGAGCACCTCGATCCTGCGTCCCTCCTTGGTGAGCAGGGCGTACTCGTAGGGCGGCACTTCCTGGTCCTGCGTGTGGCGGGCGTACGCGTTTCTGACCACGTCCAGCGACTCGGGCGCGATCAGGACAAAGAAGTCGAACCTCGGCGAGTAGAACTCGGCGCGGGAGTACCCCATGACCTCCTCGCACCTGCGGTTGGCGTAGACCACCCGCCCGCCGGCATTGATGAAGATCATGTTGGGCGACTGCTCCGCGAGGTTGCGGAACTTTTCCTCAGACTCGCGCAGCACCTCCTCGGCGTTGCGGCGCTCGGCGATCTCCCGCTGGAGCTGCGCGGTGCGCTCCTCGACGCGCTTTTCCACTTCCCGGTACGCGTCTTCCAGCTGCCGGCTGCGCTCCGCGACCTTGCGCTCGAGGTCCTCGGTGAGCTCGCGCAGCGGGTTCATGAGCTGCCGGCGCACGATCGCATACCCTACCAGCAGCACGCTGACGGCGTTCGTCATGGACAGCACGGGAAAGGGAACCTGCAGCACGCCTCCCACGACAAAGCCGGCCGCGAAGGCGGCGGCGCTCGCTGCGAGGTAGCGTTCCCCGGTCTGCGCGCGGTGGCGCCAGAACACAGCCGCGGCGAGGACGATGGGCAGGAGCGGGGCGGCCGCTGCCACCGCCGCGTAGGGGGTGACGACAGCCACGGTGACGCCGCTCGACGCGAGACCTACGCTGTGGATGAGGCGGTGCTGGAACAGCGGAACGGCCAGCACCGCGGTCACGGCCAGGGACGCGCCAGCCGCTGCGTCGAGGAAGCGGGCGTCGCTGCGGGTGTAGCGCCGGGCGAACAGCAGCAGGGTGGGCCCGGCCAGGCACAGCGCCAGCGTCGCGAGCTCGAGCAGGAGCTGAGGGTCCCACAGGTTCAGCCAGAGGGAAAGGCGCAGGAGAAGGGTGAAGAAGACCCACGCCGCGTTGGCCAGGGCGAAGGCAACGAACCAGCGGTTGATGATGCGCCCGGGGCCGAGGCTGAGCACGAAAAGCCCCAGCGTGAGTGAGCCCAGGGCGCACGCCGCGAGCCCTGCCACGTCGATCCAGAACAGCGCGGGCAAGAGTCTGCTCCCTTCATCGACAGTATCGGCAGGCGGCGCCTGCGGATCGCGCGCGCAGCGCTCTGCCTCGACCCCGCCCGCGGTTTGCCGCTATACTGCGGTCGCAGGGGAGGTGGAACGTGAAGCTCGTCATCACCGGCGCCGCGGGGTTCCTCGGCCGGAGGCTCGTGTCGAGGCTCCTGGCCAAGCGCACGCTTTCGGGCGCGGACGGCAGGCAGCAGCCGCTGACCGAGCTGGTGCTCTTCGACATGGTGCGGCCCGAGGCTCCCGCAGGAGACGTCGCCTGCGACTGCCGCAGCGGCGACATCACGGACGCGTCGCAGGTTCGGGCGGTCGTAGACGCGCGGACCGACGGCGTCTTCCACCTGGCCGGCGTGATGAGCGGCGCCGCCGAGGCGGATTTCGACCTGGGGATGCGCGTGAACCTCGAAGGCACGCGCAACGTCCTCGAGGCCTGCCGTGCAGGCGGCCGCATTCCGCGCGTCATATTCACGAGCTCGCTCGCGATCTACGGGGGAGAGAAGGTCTGCGACGACCGGACCCCTGTCACCCCCCGGAACTCCTACGGGATACAGAAGACGATCTGCGAGCACCTCGTCAACGAGTACACCCGCAAGGGGTTCATCGACGGCCGCGCCCTGCGGCTGCCGACGATCGCGGTGCGGCCCGGCCGGCCCAACGCGGCGGCGTCGTCATTCGTGAGCTCCGTGATCCGCGAGCCGCTCACGGGCGAGACCACGGTCTGCCCCGTCAACCGCGGCGTCTACATGCCCATCATGTCGCCGAGGCGCGTGATCGATGCGCTCGTGCACGCCTACGACCTGGACGGGGCGGCCTTCGGCACGAACCGCGTCCTGCTGCTGCCGGGTCTCAATCCCACGGTCGGCGAGATGGTCGACGCGCTGCGGCGCATGGCCGGGGACCGCGTCGCGGACCGCGTCCAGTGGAAGCTCGACCCTCGCATCCAGTCCCTCGTCGAGACGTGGCCGCAGCAGCTGGTGGCGCGGCGCGCGGAGGCCATGGGGTTCAGCGGAGACGCCTCGATCGAGGAGATCATCGGCGAGTTCGTGACCGAGGAGCTCGGGGGCCGCGTCCCGAAGTAGCCGGGGCCGGGTCGTCAGGCCCCCTCCTGCGCGACCGCGAGCAGCTCGCTCAGGATCATCGCGGTCGCCCCCCAGACCTTGTGGCCGGCGACGAGGTAGAAGGGCACCTCGCGCGTGCGGTCCCCTTCAGCCCATATCTCCTCACGGACACTCGCCGGCAGCTCCTCCAGCGTCGCCTCGATGATTTCCGCCACCTCGCGCGGGTCGGGCACGAACGCCGGCCTCGCCGCGGTGAAGCCGACGACCGGGTGAATGCGGAAACCGCTCACGGGCACCTCGAGGGGGCTCAGCTTGCCGAGCAGGGTCACGGCGCGGCCGTCGACGGCCAGCTCTTCGGCGCACTCACGCAGGGCCGCCTGCTCGATGCTCTCGTCTCCCTCGCGACGGCCGCCGGGCAGGGACACCTGCGAGCGGTGGCTGGCCACCGTGTCCGTGCGACGGGTGAGCACGAGGCTCGTCCCGCCGCTCCGCGGCGCGGCCGCCGTCCCGGCCGCCGTCCCGGCCGCCGGATAGAGGAGGATCAGCACGGCCGCGTCGGTGAGCCGATCGTGGTCGCCGGGCTGCCGCCTGGGCCTGGGCGCCATGCGGCCCTGGACCGCGGCTCCCGGAAGCGGGCGGCCTCCGGGGGCGAGCCGCTCCCGCAGGCGGGCCGCGAGGTCTTCGATCCTCTCGCGCGGCATCACTTCCTCCCGGGCCAAATTAGGGTCGTGCCGGTCCGCTGTCAACCGGCCGCGGGTTCTTCAGGGCTTTTCCGGGCTTTTCGAGGCGCGCGGATTCCATTAGAGTCGAGGCAACGAGGAGGGCGGCTGTGAAGAACGTCGGATTCGTAGGGCTCGGAGCGATGGGAGCGCCGATGGCGGCGAACATCCTGGCTGGGGGCCACCGGGTGGCCGTGGGCGTGCATCGCAGCCGCGTCGCCGCCGACGAGCTGGCCGGCAAGGGCGCGGTGGTGTGCAAGAGCTGGCGCGAGGTGGCGGAAAAGAGCGACGTGGTCTTTACCGTGCTGCCGAACACGCCCGAGGTCGAGGAGGTCATATTCGGCAAAGGCGGGCTCGCGGCCGGGCTCAAGCGCGGGTCCGTGATCTTCGAGACCAGCACGATCGACCTGACCGCGAGCCGGGAGTTCGCGCAGCGGCTGGCGCCCAGTGGCATCGCCCTTCTCGACGCGCCCATCAGCGGAGGGGTGGCCGGCGCGAAGAACGCCTCCCTCGCCATCATGGTCGGCGGCGACAAGGCCGCGTTCGAGAGGCATCGGGACCTGCTCGACCTGCTCGGCAAGGCGATCGTCTACTGCGGCGGCAACGGCCTCGGCCTCGCGGCCAAGATGGCGAACAACCTGATCGTCTGCGCCGAGATGGCGGCGATCTCAGAGGCGTTCACGCTTGCGGTCAAGGCGGGGATCGACCCGCAGGAGCTCTACCAGGTGCTCCACAACGCCACCGCGGACAGCCGGATGCTGAACGCCAAGTCCTCCATGCTGCTCAGCGGCACCTACACCCCCGGATTCAAGCTGTCGCTGGCGACCAAGGACCTCGGCGTGATCACGACCGTGGCCAAGAAGCTCGGCACGCCCGCGCTCGTCGCCTCGGTGGTCGAGCAGATTTACAACCTCGCCCTCGAGGAGCACGGCGACAAGGACACGGCCTCAGTGGCGCTCCTGTACCAGAAGCTGGCAAAGGTATCGTTCGCGGCGAAGGGCAAGACGTAGGGGCGCTACGAGCCGTGCCGATTTCGTGCCCTTTACAGATCGCGCGGCCGACCTCAGAATCAGGACCAGTGAGTCGAAGGAGGCCTCCATGAAGAGACTGTTCGGGTTCCATGCCGCTTCTCGCTCTCGCAGCCGCGGCGGCGTTCGCCGGAGGGCAGACCGAGCCCGCGGCCGCGACCGGGCCGATCACGATCCGGGTCTGGGATCACTTTCAGCCCCTGACCGCTGCGCACGACGCCATCCTCGATGCGATGAAGAAGCGCCACCCCAACCTGACGGTGGAGCACACGGTCTACAACCCGGCGACGATGCCCGAGGCGCTGCAGCTTGCCTTCAAGAGCGGGCAGCTGCCGGACGTCACCAGCAACGTCACGGGAGTGCCGGCCTCCAAGCTCATCGACGAGGGCTGGTACGTCCCGATCGATCCCTACGTCGACGTGCGCAAGAACAAGCTCGTGGCCGACCAGCTCTTCGAGGGGCTGTCGGTCTTCAAGGGCAAGGTCTACACGGTGCCGATCTTCAGCCAGCAGGCAGTCGGTGTCGACGCTCTGGTTCAACAAGGACATGGTCAAGGCGGCGGGAATCGATCGCGGAAAAGGGCCTGGCCACCTACGACGACGTGCTCAAGGCCGCCAAGGCGATGACGAAGGGCGGCAACTACGGGATCGTGATCCAGATCAAGTTCACGGACCGCATGTGGGACACCGTGGACAAGCTCGCGATGGCGGCCGGGTCGCCGGGACCGATCGACTGGCGCACCGGCGACTACCAGTACGCGAGCGAGCCCTACGTCAAGGCGATCGAGTTCCTGCTCAAGTTCAAGGAGCAGGGCTCTCTGTTCCCGGCGTCGATCACGCTCGACGCGCGCAACGCCCGCGCCCGCTGGGCCGCCGGCAACATCGGCTTCTTCTTCGACGGCCCGTGGAACACGGGCTCGCTCAAGACCGGCTTCCCCGACGCGCTGGCGTATACCGACGTCGCGTGGGTGCCCGTCCCGAACGCCTCGGCCCCGGGGCGGACATACATGCCGCCCGCCGGCGGCCAGTTCTGGCTGACCAGCCAGGGCAAGAACCCGAAGATCGCGGCGGAGTTCTTCGAGGGGCTGATGTCCGAATCCTACTATGCGGCCCTGGCCCTCGGCCAGGATCAGCCGCCGCTGGACATGAGCGCCGTCGCGAAGGCCGCGGTGCACGCGAGCTACGTCAAGGTCAACAACCTGGCGTCCACGCGCGTCCTCATCTCCCCGTGCCCCAGATCCGCAACCCGCAGGTGGCCGACGTGATCACCGAGATGAAGCCGATCACGCCGAACGTCGGCGACATCATCATGGGGGCCTTCAGCGGGGCGATCACGGACTTGCGCGGGGCGCTCAAGACGTACAACGACGCCGTCACCGCGGAGCGAGCGCGGGCCATAGCCGCGGTGCAGGCAAGGGGCGGCAAGGTGAGCAAGCAGGACTGGGTCTTCGCGAACTGGGACCCGGCGAGGGACTATACGCCGGACATGTACCAGAAGTAGGGCGGCCCGATGGAGCGGCAGCGGGGAGCCCGGGGCGTCTTCGCGCGCCTCGCGGCCGACAGGCACATCTACGTCTTCCTGCTGCCGTTCGTGGTCCTCTTTGTCCTCTTCACGCTCATCCCGATCGGGGCGAGCTGGTACTACTCGCTGCTCGATTGGAACGGCTTCTCGAAAAAGGGGACGTTCGTCGGGCTCGCCAACTTCAGCGAGCTCGTCCGCGACAAGTACTTCTGGAACGCGGTGCGGAACACGTTCCTGTTCGTGGCCACGGCGGCGCCGATGCGGGTCGTCGCGGCCCTGCTGTTCGCCCTGGTGCTGAACTCGGGGCGCGTGCCGGCCGCGAACCTGTTCCGCACCGTGATCTTCACCCCGGTCGTCACCACCGGCGCGATCATCGGCATCGTCATGGGCCTGGTGCTCGACCCGGGCGGCGGGCCGGTCGACCTGCTGCTCAAGCAGGCCGGGCTCATCAAGGCGCCGATCAACTTTCTCGGCGAGGCAAAGACCGCCTTCGCGAGCTCGGTCGTCATCTGGTCCTGGAAGTGGCTGGGCATCACGCTGGTCTACTGGCTTGCGGCGCTGCAGACCATCCCGAAGGAGCTCTACGAGGCGGCCCACATCGACGGCGCGGGCGGCTTGCGGACCTTCTTCTCCATCACCGTTCCTCTCCTCTTGCCCTTCGCCGCCATCATCGTGCTGATCACGGCGGTCGACGCCACGCGCATCTTCGAGCTGATGCTCACGCTCACCGGGGGCGGGCCCTTCTTCGCCACCGAGGTGATCGAGATCTACATCTACCGCTTCGCCTTTACGGCCAACATCCCACGCCTCGGCTATGCCTCGGCCGCCGCCGCTCTCTTCGGGATCGCGTTCATGGTTTTCACGCTGAGCCAGACCCTGGCGCTGCGGGCAGCCGGGCGCGCGGCCGCCTGGGGGGGCCGCCGATGACCCTCCGCAAGGCGCTGCCCGGAGCTGCCCTCGGCCTGTTCTTCCTCGTCGTCTGCTACTACTGGATCTACCCGTTCCTGTGGCTGGTGTCGATCTCGCTGAAGACGCAGATGGAGGTCTTCAAGGAGGGGCTGCGCCTGGTGCCGCGCAAGCCGCAGTGGCAGAACTACGCCAACGCCTGGGTCAAGGCGGGCTTCGGCCGCTACACGCTGAACACAGTGCTCGTGACGGCCGGCTCGGTCCTCCTGGGGCTGGCGCGGGCGAGCACGGCCGGCTACGTCCTCGGCCGCTACAACTTTGTCGGCAAGCGCTTCCTGCTGGTGCTGCTGGTGGCGACGTTCGTCGTGCCCAACGGCTACACCATCATCCCGATCGTCGACATCTCGCGGAGACTCGGGACGCTCAACAGCTTGTGGGGCATCATCCTCGTGCTCGGCGGCAGCGGCCAGGTGGCCAACGTGCTGCTGTTCATGGGCTACTTCAGCAAGATCCCGGCCGAGGTCGAGGAGTCGGCGAAGATCGACGGCGCCGGCTTCTACACGACCTTCTTTCGCATCACGCTCCCGCTCGCTCAGCCGATCGTCGCCACGGTGACCGTGATGAGCTTTCTCGGGGCGTGGAACTCTTTTTTCGTGCCGCTCGTTTTCACCTTCAGCAAGCCGCAGCTGCGCACGCTCGCAGTCGGCATGATGGCGTTCGCGGGAACGCACGAGACCGACTGGACCGGGATGGCCGCGGCCGCGGTGATTGCCCTCGTGCCCGTGGTCGTGTTCTTCTTCTTCGTGCAACGCTATTTCGTCGAAGGCCTGGCCGGGGCCGTGAAAGGTTGAGGGGGGACTGCATGAGAATCAGGATCAGGGTCGACCGCGAGTACGAGCGAGGGGCGATCGACGACCGCCTCTACGGCTCGTTCATCGAGCACCTCGGCCGCGCCGTCTACGGCGGCATCTACGAGCCCGGCCACCCGACCGCCGACGCCGAAGGCTTCCGCGCCGACGTGCTGGATCTGGTGCGGGAGCTGCGCGTGCCGATCGTGCGCTACCCCGGCGGCAACTTCGTTTCCGCCTACAACTGGGAAGACGGAACAGGCCCCGCCTCGAGCAGGCCGCGCCGCATCGACCTGGCCTGGAAGAGCGTCGAGCCGAACACGGTGGGCATGAACGAGTTCGCGGCGTGGGCCCGCAAGGCCGGGGCGCAGGTGCTGATGGCGATCAACCTCGGCACCCGCGGCATCGACGCAAGCCGCGGCCTCCTCGAGTACTGCAACCACCCGGGCGGGACCTACTGGAGCGATCTGCGCCGGGCGCACGGGGTCAAGGAGCCGCACAACTTCCGCCTCTGGTGCCTGGGCAACGAGATGGACGGGCCGTGGCAGACCGGGCACAAGACCGCGGTCGAGTACGGCCGCATCGCCCACGAGACCGCGGCGGCGATGAAGTCCTACGACCCGAAGCTCGAGCTCGTCGCGTGCGGCAGCTCGCACATGGGCATGCCGACCTTTCCCGAGTGGGAGGCGACGGTCCTCGACCACTGCTACGAGAGCGTCGACTACATCTCGCTGCACACCTACTTCGGCAATGCGGAAGACGACCTCGCGACGTTCCTCGCGCGTTCTGTCGGCATGGACCGCTACATCGAGACCGTCGTCGCCGCCTGCGACCTGGTGCGGGCAAAGAAGCGAAGCCGCAAGCGGGTGGACCTCTCCTTTGACGAGTGGAACGTCTGGTTCCACTCGCGCGAGCAGGACCGGAAGCAGGAGCCCTGGACCGTCGGGCCGCCGCTCCTCGAAGACGTCTACACGATGGAGGACGCCCTCGTCGTCGGCTGCATGCTGAACTCCCTGATCCGCCACGCCGACCGCGTGAGGATCGCCTGCCTCGCGCAGCTCGTGAACGTCATCGCCCCGATCATGACCGAGAACGGCGGCCCTTCCTGGCGGCAGACCATCTTCTACCCGTTCCTCCACGCGTCCCTGTACGGTCGCGGGGTCGCCCTGCAGGTGCTGAGCGATTCACCGGTCTACGACAACGCGACCTTTGGCGACGTGCCGTGGCTCGACGCCACCGCGGTCCGCAGCGATGCGAATGGGGAGCTGGCGGTGTTCGCCGTCAACCGCGGCGGAACCGAGGAGATCGCGCTCGAAGGGCGCCTCGCCGGCTTCGAAGACTACGCGGTCGTCGAGCACCTCGTCCTCAGGAACGACAATCTGAAGGCAGCCAACACGCGACAACGGCCCGACGCGGTCGCGCCGGCAGCGGCAAAGGGCGCGAAAGCGGAAAAGGGGGCGCTGACCGCCGTTCTCCCGCCCCTCTCCTGGAACGTGATCCGGATGCGGAAGAGGAAGTAGCGTCGTGAGCAAGCGACCCAACATCGTCTTCATCCTGAACGATCACCAGGCGTACTACCGTCACGGGTGGGACGGAGGACCGCAGGTGCGGCGGCCGCAGTTCGAGCGCCTCGCCCGCGGCGGCGTCGAGTTCAGCCGCGCCTACACGGCCTGCCCGCTCTGTGGCCCCGCCCGCCGCACGATGCTCACGGGTCTCTTTCCCCACAACCACGGCGAGGTCAAGAACGACAGCAATCACGCATTCGACCGCGAGACGTACCTCGACCTGCTTGCCGCCGAAGGCTACGACTGCTGGTACTACGGCAAGTGGCACGCGGGCCCCGGGACCGCCCTGGAGCACGGGTGCCGCGGTTTCAGCTACCCGAGCTACAACAACCCGTACACCAAGCCGGAGTACAAGCACTACCTCGAGCGACGCGGGCTTCCGCGGCCGGAGATCCTGATCGAGCGAAGCTTCTGGGGGCCGGTGATCGGCGGCGAGCCGAATCCGATGAAGGCGGGCGAGCGCTACAGGCAGGAGCGGCGCTGGTGCAACGAGCACGCGAGCGGCGTCATGCTCACCCCCGACGACACGCACGAGGCCTTCTTCCTCGCCAACCTCGCGTGCGAACGCCTGGAGCAACTCGCCGCTGCGAAAAAACCCTTCGCGCTGCGCGTCGACTTCTGGGGCCCGCACCAGCCCTACTTCCCGACGCGGCGATTCGCGGACACGTACCGGGCCGACGCGATCCCCGAGTACGGGAGCTTCCGCGACGACCTCTCGGGCAAGCCCGAGATCTACCGCAGCGAGGGCAACGAACCGCTGCACGACAAGGGGAAGCTCCGGATCCCGAACCCGCTTCCCTGGAGCGAATGGCAGAAGGTCGTGGCCCGCGCCTACGCGCAGATCACCCTGGTCGACGAGGCCGGCGGCCGCATCCTCGACGCGCTCGACCGCCTCGGCCTCGCCGACGACACGCTCGTGCTCTGGACGACGGACCACGGCGACGGGCTCGCCTGCCACGGCGGCCACTTCGACAAGCGCTCCTACATGCCCGAGGAGATGGTGCGCGTGCCGCTCGCCCTGCGCTTTCCCGGCCGGATCGCGGCAGGGCAAAAGACCGATGCCCTCGCGAGCAACATCGACCTGGCGCCGACGTTCCTCGACGCGGCCGGGCTCGCCTTCGAGACTCCGGTCGACGGGCGGAGCCTGCTGCCGGTCGCAGCCGGGGACGCGCGGGGCTGGCGCGAGGACCTCATGTGCGAGACGCACGGGCACATGGAGGATCACATCGGGAGGGCCGTGCTGACCGGCCGCTGGAAGTACGTGGCCAACCGCGGCCAGCTTGCCGAGCTCTACGACCTGGAGAAGGACCCGTACGAGCTGCGCAATCTCGCCGGCGACAACGGCGCCGCGGCCGTCGTCCGGGACGTCAAGGCGCGCCTCGGCTCCTGGCGGACGAATACCGGCGACGCCGCGCCGCTGGACTGACGAGCGATGGCGCGCGAACGGCCCAACTTCGTCATCATCCTCACCGACGACCTCGGCTACGGCGACATTGGCTGCTATGGGGCGGGCGATATCGACACTCCGAGCATCGACCGCATGGCAGCGCAGGGCGTGCGGTTCACGAACTACTGCGTGGCCGCGCCCACCTGTACGGCGTCGCGCGCCGCGCTGCTGACCGGCTGCTACGCGCAGAGGATCAGCCTGCCGGACATCCTCGTCCCGTGGACGCCCAGGGGGCTCGGCCCGGAGGAAAAGACCATCGCCGCCCTGCTCAAGACGCGCGGCTATGCCACAGCCTGCTACGGCAAGTGGCACCTCGGCAGCCATCCCGAGTTCCTGCCGACCCGCCACGGCTTCGACGAGTACCTCGGCCTGCCGTATTCCAACGACATGGCGCCGAACCATCCGGTGCCCGAGCGCGGTGCGCGGATGCCGCCTCTGCCCCTGCTGCAGGACGAGAAGGTCATCGAGTACAACCCGGACCTGACGCAGCTCACCACCCGGTACACGGAGCGCGCGGTGGCTTTCATCGAGCGCAACCGCGAGAGGCCCTTCTTCGTCTACCTTCCTCATTCGATGCCGCATGTGCCCCTCGCAGTGTCGGACAAGTTCAAGGGGAAGTCGCGGCGCGGCCTCTATGGCGACGTCATCATGGAGATCGACTGGTCGGTGGGGCGGATCCTCGAGACGCTCGGGCGGCTCGGGCTCGACGAGGACACGCTCGTGATCTTTACCTCCGACAACGGGCCATGGCTCGAGTACGGCGAGCACGGCGGAAGCCAGGGGCCGCTGCGCGAAGGCAAGTGGACCACCTTTGACGGAGGGCAGCGCGTGCCGTGCGTGATGCGCTGGCCCGCCCGGCTGCCCGCGGGCCGCACCTGCGTCGAGCTGGTGACCGAGCTGGACCTGCTTCCCACCTTCGCGGCGCTCGCGGGGGCCGGGCTGCCCGCGCACGAGATCGACGGCCAGGACGTCGCGGCCGTGCTCGCCTGCCGCGCCGCGAGCCCGCACCAGGCGTTCTTCCACTACCGCGGCTACTCGCTGGAGGCGATCCGCTCGGGGCGCTGGAAGCTGCACGTGCCGCACCCGTACGTGCACGTCGTCGAGGGGGGGCGGGGCGGCAAGCCGGGGCGCACCTCCGTCGAGACGATCGGACTCGAGCTGTTCGACCTCGAGGATGCACACGAGAACCGGGACGTCGCGGCGCAGCACCCCGAGGTCGTCGAGCGCCTGCTCGCGCTCGGCGCGGGCTTCGACCGCCGGCTCAGGGCGGCGCGGAGGCGGCCGGGCGAGGCGCAGATCGACGGCGAGGTAGAAGGCGGCAGGCTCTACACCTTCGAGGTGGCGGGGGGCCGCGTGACGCCGGAGCTGGGAGGCTACGCTCCCGGGCCTCTGGAATGGTCGGGAGTCGCGGCCCGGCGACCGCCTGACGCTCGGGCTTCCGATACCCAAGGACGGCCTGTTCCGGATGTCGATGACGCTCTCGGGCGAGGGGCGCTTCGCGTTCACGCTCGACGGCGAGCCGCTCGGCGGCCCCGTCGACGCGGCTGCCGAGGCCGCTCTCGTATGGCAGGGCAGCCTGCGGCTTCCGCTCGGGATCCGCAGGCTGGCGGTGGAGATGCTGCCGGGGGTGGTCGGAAGCGGCAGGCTGGTGATCGATCGAGTCAAGGCGGAGGCAGCCGAATGAAGCAGCCCAACATCCTCTGGATCTGCACCGACCAGCAGCGCTTCGACGCCCTCGGCTGCTACGGCAACCCCTGGGTGCGCACGCCCTGCATCGACCGGCTCGCCGCTTCGGGCGCTCTCTTCGAGCGCGCGTTTGTTCAGAGCCCCATCTGCACGCCGAGCCGCGGCAGCTTCCTCACCGGCCGGTACCCGCGCACCTGCCGCGCGCGGCAGAACGGCGCGGACATCCCCGCCGAAGAGGTGCTCGTGACGCGGCTCCTGCACGACGCCGGGTACGTCTGCGGGCTCTCGGGCAAGCTGCACCTCTCCGCCTGCAACCCGTCCGTCTGCAAGGGCACCGAGCGCCGCATCGACGACGGGTACGACGTCTTCCGCTGGTCCCACGATCCCGAGGACATCTGGGCGACCAACGAGTATCACCAGTGGGTGAGGGCGAAGGGGCGCGAGATCAAGCGGCCTGTCTCGCCGCACTCGAAGTGGGTGCGCGACGGGGCGCCCGAGGCGGATCACCCGACGACCTTCTGCGCCGAAAAAGCCATCGAGTTCATGCGCAACGCGGCGCGCTTCGAGCGTCCGTGGCTGTTCTCCGTGAACGTCTTCGATCCGCACCACGCCTTCGACCCGCCCGTGGAATACCTGGCCCGCTACCTCGAGCGGCTCGACGACATCCCGCTGCCGCGGTACGTCGAAGGCGAGCTCGCGGACAAGCCGGTCTACCAGCGCATCGATCACGAGGGAGCGTACGGCGGCAAGGCCGGCTTTCCCTACGACAAGATGACGGCCAGGGACCACCGCGTTGTGCGCGCCGCCTACTGGGCCATGTGCGACCTCATCGACGTGCAGGTGGGCCGCATGCTCGACGAGCTCGAGCGCACGGGACAGGCGGAGAACACGATCGTCATCTTCATGAGCGATCACGGCGAGATGCTGGGCGACCACGGCATCTACCTCAAGGGACCCTACTTCTACGAGCCCGCGGTTCGCGTCCCGCTCATCGTGTCGTGGCCCGGCACGATCGCGGCCCGGCGAGCGACGGCGCTTGTGGAGCTGACGGACCTGGCGCAGACGCTCCTCGATGCGGCCGGGCTGCCGCATCACCCCGGGATGCAGGGGCGCTCGCTCTGGCCGCTGCTCACGGGGGCCGCGCCGGCGGACCGCCATCGGGATGACGTCTACTCGGAGTACTACAACGCGATGCCCTGGCACCGCGACCCGACCGCCCAGGTGACGATGGTGCGCACGGCAGGCGCCAAGATCGCCGTCGACCACGGGAACAGCACCGGGGAGCTCTATGACCTCGAGGCCGATCCCTCGGAAACGCGCAACCTGTGGAGCTCGCCGGCGCACGCGGGCCTCAGGTCCGACATGCTGCTGCGCCTGGCGAACCGCATGGCCTTCACGGCCGACCCGCTGCCTGTTCGCCGCGCGGACTGGTAGGGCCGGCTTCGCGCATGGCGTCGGTGATCTCCGTGAGCCGGTCGACGAGCGGCTGAACCGCCGGAAAGAGCGGGCGGTAGACCTCGCGGTAGATGCGGTCGTAGGCGGCGGCACGGCCCGGGTCGGGCTCGAAGCGCTCGCCCGTGCGCGTCATCGACGCGGCAGCCGCGAGGGCGTCGGGGTACCAGCCGGCGCCCGCCGCCGCAAGGATGCCGGCGCCGAGGCAGGTCGCTTCGCTCTCGGCTGCGCGCACCGCGGGCACTCCCGTTACGTCGGCCATGATCCGGCACCAGAGCCCGCTGCGGCTGCCCCCGCCCAGGATGACATACTCGTCGAATCGGTGTCCCAGCGCGGCCATGACCCCGTCGCCCGCGAGGCGTTGCTCGTACGCGATGCCCTCCAGGAGGGCGCGGTAGAAATGGCCGCGGCCGTGCGTCCCGGTCCACCCGATCGTGATTCCCGTCGCCGCGGGGTCCCAGTAAGGGTTCAGCACGTTATGCCAGTAGGGGACCAGCAGCAGCCCGTCGGCGCCCTCGGGCACGGATGCGGCCTCCCGCTCCAGCGCGGGCTCCGGCGCGGCGCCCAGGTCGCGGGCCCACCTCTCCGCGAACCAGCCGACCGTGTAGACGCCGCCCTTGAGGCAGGTCTCGAGGAAGAAGGCCCCCGCGGCGGGGGCGCTCAGCGTACGGAAGGCGCGGTCGGTGAGATAACGGGCGGACCACGCTCCCGCCACGACCGCCGTGCCCATGTTCAGGTACGGCCGCCGCGGATCGGTGGCCCCCGCGCCTAGCCCCGCGCACTGCCCGTCGCCGCCGCCGGCAAAGACCGGCAGGCCCCGCGGCAGCCCGGTCGCGGCCGCGGCCTCCGTGCCGACGCTGCCGATGGCCGCGCCCGGCGGCACGATGTCGGGCAGCTGACGCGGGTCGAGGCCGACTTCGGGGAGCGCCGCCTCCCACCAGCGGCCGCGCTCCATGTCGACGAGGCCGAGGGGGTCGGCCGAAGCGAGGCTCGTGCGCCAAACACCGCATAGGCGGTGGACCAGGAATGCGTGGCAGTCGAGGATGCGGGCGGCCTTCTTCAATATGTCCGGCTCATTCTCCGCCAGCCAGAGGATCTTGGGCAGCGCCGGGATCATCGACGGGGGCCTTCCGGTGGTGCGGTGGATGAGCTCGGCGCCGAGCCGCCGCTCGATGCCCGCCACCTGCAGGCGCGCGCGCTCGTCGAGCCAGAGGATCGCGTTGCGCAGGGGCCGGCCGCGACCGTCGACGGGGACGAAGCTCTCGCGCTGGTGGGTGATGGAGAGCGCCTCCACGCCGCGGATGTCGACCCGGCCCGCGAGGTCGCGAAGGGCGCTGACCGTCCCGCCCCACCACATCTCGGCGTCCTGCTCGTACCAGGCCGGGTGGGGTTGGACCATCTCGAAGGCCGCCCGTCCTTCGGCCGCGGGGCGGCCCGTCCTGTCCCACGCGATGGCCTTGCAGCCCGTCGTGCTGCAGTCGATGCCGATGACCAGGTGCGCGCTCATGGCGGGAGCATAACACGCGTGGGGCTTCGCTTTGACTCGCTTTGACACCGGGGCCGGAGGGCGTGCATTCTGTCGCCGAAAAGGAGGATCCCGTGCGCGAGAAGATCGGATCGTTCGACGCCTTCGCGGAAACGGTCGCGAAGCTGGGCCAGGGCGGCTGCCTGCTCGTCGGCGGCGAGAAGGGCAACCCGATGACGATCGGGTGGGGCACGGTGGGGATCGTGTGGGGCAGGCCCGTCTTCGCCGTGCTCGTACGGCCGTCGCGCTACACCTTCGGGCTCATCGAGGCGCTGGGCGAGTTCACGGTCAACGTGCCTCCCGACTCGCTCAAGCGGGAGGTGGCGTTCATCGGCTCCGAGTCGGGCCGCGACGTCGACAAGATCCGGACGCACCGGCTTACCCTGGCCCCGAGCCGGGAGGTGAAGGTGCCCTACATCACGCAGTGCCCCGTGCATTACGAGTGCCGGGTGATCCACAAGGGCAACGTCGTGAACGCCGACCTGGACCGCGAGATCGTGGCGAAGAGCTACCCGAACGGCGACTTCCACCGCGTGTACTACGGCGAGATCCTCGGCGTCTACCGCGAGACGTAGCGGGGGGGCGGCCGTGGGGATCATGCAGCACGTGCTCGCCGGCCACGAGCGCCTCTCGATCCGACGCGAGATGACGGCGAGGCGCGAAGAGTACCTCGACGCGCTCACCTTCGAGGGGCCTCCCCGCGTGTTCTTCCGCGAGATCTTCGGGCCGCTGGTCGGGCTCAAGGAGGAGTGGGCCGCGCAGGGCGCCTCCGCGGCCGAGCTCGACCTCTCGGCGTTCCGCTACCGCCAGGCCCTGCTCTGGGGCTGCGGCGCGAAGACCGGCTGGGTCGGCCCGGACCAGTCGCGGCTCATCGAGGAGACCGGCGAGCACATCCTCTTTTTCGACGAGCGCGGCATCAGGAGCCGTCTCATCAAGAAGAGCGCGTCGCTGCCCCTGCCGCTGGAATGGCCCGTGCGCGGCATGGACGACTGGCTGCGCGTCAAGCCGCACTACCAATACTCGCCCGGCAGGGTGCCCGCGGGCGCGGCCGCCGAGATCCGCGGGCGCAAGGCGGCGGGGTACGTCGTGACCGCGAGCGTCCCGGGCGCGTTCGACGAGGTGCGCGTCCTCCTCGGCGACGAGGAGGCGGCGGTCGTCGCCTACACGCAGCCGGAGCTCGCGCACGACATCCTCGACACGATCGGGGAGACCGCGGCGCGGGTCCTCGAAGAGACCGCCCGCGGCGAAGGCATCGACATGCTGCTCGTGCACGAGGACATGGCGGGCAAGAGCGGCCCGCTCTGGGGCCCGTCGCAGGTCGACGAGCTCATGCGGCCTTACTACCGCCGCGTGTGGGACGCGGCCCGCGGCCGCGGCGCGCGCCTCTTCCAGATCGACAGCGACGGCGACTGCAACGCGATCCTCCCGAGCCTGGTCGAGGCGGGGATCAACTTTTTCCACCCCTGCGAGGCCAACGCCCAAATGGACGTCGTCCGCATCCGCGAGCGCTACGGCCGCCTGGCGCTCGAGGGCGGGCTCGACAAGTTCGCCCTGCTGAGGGGCGAGGCCGCGATCGCGGCGGACCTCGAGCGGAAGATCCCGCCGATGGTCGCGAGCGGCGGCTGCGTGCTCGCCCTCGACCACCGCATCCCGAACGGCGTGCCGCTCTCGGCGTACCGCTTCTACGTAAAGAGGGCGTGGGAGATCATCGAGCGCGAGGAGGCGCGGGCGTGAGCGGCGAGTCCGACCGCGCGGCGTGGGTCGGGTGGGCGCAGCGGCTTGGGGAGCCCGTGCTGCGCGGCTTCGCCGAGCGCCGCCTCAAGGAGCGCATGCCCGGGATGCCTGCCGGCCGCGAAGACCGCTCCGCGTTCGCGCCGCTGGAGGCCCTGGGCCGCCTGCTTGCCGGCATTGCGCCGTGGCTCGCGCTCGAGGGGCTCGAAGGGGATGAAGGGGATGAAGGCCGCCAGCGCGGCGAGATGCTCGACCTCGCTCGCGAGGCGATCGACGCGGCCACCGATCCTGGGTCGCCGGACTTCTGCAGCTTCGCGGGCGGGCAGGGCGCGCAGCCACTGGTCGACGCCGCGTTCCTCGCGCAGGGGCTCCTGCGCGCGCCGGCGGCGCTGTGGCATGCCCTCGACGGCCGCGTGCGCGGCCGCGCGCTCGCCGCGCTGCGTGCCACCCGCGCCATCCGGCCGCACTTCAACAACTGGCTCCTGTTCTCGGCGACGATCGAGGCCTTCTTCGCCTCAGTCGGCGCGGAGTGGGACCGCATGCGCGTGGACTACGCGCTGCGGCAGCTCGCCCAGTGGTACGTCGGCGACGGCACCTACTCGGACGGCCCGGATCTTCGCTGGGACTACTACAACAGCTTCGTGATCCACCCGATGCTGCTCGATGTCCTGCGTGCCGTCCCCGAGGCCGAGGAGCTCTGGCCCGGGATGCGGGATCAGGTCGGGCGGCGCGCCCGCCGCTGCGCGGCGATTCTCGAGCGGATGGTGGCGCCCGACGGCAGCTTTCCGCCCGTCGGGCGGTCGATCGTCTACCGGGCGGGCGCGTTCCACCTGCTCAGCCAGGCCGCGCTGCTGGACCTGCTTCCGGAGGGCGTCGCGCCCGCCCAGGTCCGCTGCGCCATCACCGCCGTCCTCGATCGGACGCTCGCGCCCGCGGGCACGTTCGATGCCGCGGGCTGGCTTGCGCCGGGCCTGGCGGGCGCGCAGCCCTCGCTCGCGGAGAGCTACATCTCGCGCGGCAGCCTGTACCTGGCCGCGACGGCTCTGGTCGCGCTGGGCCTCCCGCCGGCGGCGCGTTTCTGGAGCGACCCCGCCGCCGAGTGGACGAGCCGGCGTATCTGGGGCGGGGCGGACGCACCCCCCGACCATGCTTTGTAGCCCGGTTCGCGCTCATTCCCTCCCGTCGCGCTCTTTCCGATAGTACGAAAACGTAGTAATTGAAATCGCGCGCGCGGAGGCGGCGCGGGCCCGTGCCGCGCCGGCCTGGCGGCGGCTCGGGGCGGGCCCCGGGAGGAGGAGGTGACGATGCAGGAGCTCTTTGAGCTGTTCCTCCGGAGCGTCGCGGGGCCTTTCGGGCTGTTCTCGCGCATCGTCGAGTGGGAGAACATGCCGAGGCGCTCCGAGCTGCTCGCCATCATCGTGCTGTCGCTGAGGGGCGAGCTCTCGCTGTCGGCGCTCGCCGCGGAGCTCGGCGCGCCGATGAGCACGCTCACGAGCGTGGCGCGCAGGCTCGTGCGGCTGGGGTACGCGACGCGGAGGCGGGCGGAGACCGACGGACGCGTGAGCCTGCTGCGGCTCACGGCGAGAGGCCGGGCGACGGCGCGCCGGGCCGCTTCGGCGGTTGAGGGCGTGTTCGAGCGCGTGAAGTCCGTGATCGACCCCGACGACCTGGCGCGGCTGGTTGAGCTGGTGATGAAGGCGGTCCGAGCGGCCTCCGCCGGGCGCAAGGCCGAGGAGGCGGAGGCGGAAGGCACAGGCAAGAGCGCCCGCAGCATCCCCATCGACTGACGGGGACCGGCGGGGCGCACGGGAGGGTCGAAGCATGAGGATCATCGTCTATACGGGAAAAGGCGGAGTCGGAAAGACCAGCATCGCGGCGGCGACGGCCGTCCGCCTCGCCCGCGAAGGGCGGCGCACCCTGGTGATGAGCACGGACGCGGCCCACAGTCTGTCCGACTCCCTGTGCGTGCCGCTGGCGAGCGCGCCGACGCAGGTCGCGGAGCGCCTGTGGGGGCTCGAGGTCGACAGCCTGGTCGAGTCGGAAAAGCACTGGGGCGTGGTGAGGGACTGGCTGTCGCGTGTGCTGAGCTGGGCCGACCTCGACGGGATCACGTCGGAGGAGATGGTGATCTTTCCGGGAATGGAGGAGCTCTTCAGCCTGATGGAGATCCGCAGCCACGCCACCAGCGGGCATTTCGACGTCGTCGTGGTCGACTGCGCGCCAACGGGAGAGACGCTGCGCCTGCTCGGCTACCCCGACCTGATCCGCTGGTGGCTCGAGCGGATCCTGCCGTATCAGCGGCGGGCCCTCAAGGTGGCGCGGCCCGTGGTCAAGGTCGCCACCCGCGGGCTGGAGCTGCCGGACGACGGCGTCGTGGACGGCATCGAGTCTCTCGCGCGCAACGTGGAGGCGCTGCACGCGATCATCGCCGACGGCGACACGACCTCGATCCGGATCGTGCTGAACCCCGAGAGGATGGTGATCGAGGAGGCGAGGCGCGCCTTGACCTATCTGAACCTCTTCGGCTTCAACACCGACGCGGTGATCCTGAACCGGCTCCTGCCCGACGAGGCGGGCGGGGGCTACTGGTCGGGCTGGCGCGAGATCCATCGCAAGTACGAGGCGGAGATCGGCGCGAGCTTCCACCCGCTGCCGATCCTGCGCGTCCCCCTGCTCGAGACCGAAGTGCTCGGCGTCGCATGCTCGCCCGCATGGGTGAGATCGCGTTCGGGCACGCGGACCCCGCCGCGGTGATGCACCGCGGCTCCGTGCAGAACATCACGAAGGACGGAGACGGGTACCTCATGGTGCTCTCCGTGCCGTTCCTCGAGAAGGATCGGCTCAAGCTGAGCCAGCGCGGGGATGAGCTCACGATCCAGGCAGGCCCCTACAAGCGCAAGGTGTTCCTGCCGCGGTTCCTGCAGGGGAAGCCGATCGCCGGGGCCGCGCACGCCGACCAGCGGCTGTCGATCAGGTTCGGGCCGGCGCAGGCCTGATCACGGCAGTACCTTCCCGGGGTTGAGGATCCCCCTGGGATCGAGAGCCGTCTTGATCGCCCGCATGGCCGCCACCGCGTGGTGGCCCACGTTCTGCTCGAGAAAGCTCCGCTTCGCGAGGCCGATGCCGTGCTCGCCGGAGATGACGCCCCTGCGCCGGATCGCGTCGGCGTAGAGCTCGCGGCGCACCGTCTCGCTCCGCGCGTGCCAGTCCGGCACCTCGTCGCCGAACACGCCGTCCTCGAGGCGCCGGCGCAGCGTGTGCGTGTGCACGTTGCCGTCGGCCGCGTGGCCGTAGGTCGGCAGCTGCACGGCGAGGCGCGCCTCGAGGTCGTGGACGAAGCGCACGTGCCCCGCGATCTGCCCGCGGGGGACCGAGATGTCGAAGAGCTCGGCCGTGCCCGGCCTGAGAGCCTCGTACAGGAGGCTGCGCATCTCGAGGATCTGGGCCTGCTGCTCCTTGTGCTCCGCGAGCAGCACGTCGAGGGCGCCGCGTTCCTCGAGCAACGCGGCGATCCGCTCGGCCTGTTCGAGCAGCGCGGTGTCGCTGGCGTCCTCGAGGATCACCATCAGGGACGCAGTGCCTTTCCGCGCGGGCCACGGGCGGTCGAGCATGCGCTCGGCGGTCCTGATCACGGAGTGCTCGAGGAACTCCACGGCAAACGGGATGATGCCGGCGCGCAGGATGCCGGGCGCCGCTTCGATGGCCTGCTCGACGGCGGCGAACGGCGCCACGAGCGTCTGGATCGAGCCCGGCGGCGGGAGCAGCGAGAGCGTGACGCGGGTGATGATGCCGAGGGTGCCCTCGGACCCGATCATGAGCGCCATCAGGTTGTAGCCGGTGCTCGACTTCATGAAGCCGCCGCCGAGCTCCACGATCTCGCCGTCGGCGAGCACGACCCGGAGGCCGCGGACGAAGTTGCGGATGGTCCCGTACTTGACCGCGCGCGAGCCGCCCGCATTGGTCGCCACCGCGCCGCCGACCTGCGCGCTCTCGTCGCCGGGATGGGGCGGGAACGAGAGGCCGAGCTTTTCCGCCTCCTTGTAGATCGTCCCGAGCTCGACCCCCGCCTCGACCGTGAGCGTGGCGTCGTCCGCGCTGCCTTCGAGCACCCGGTCGAGGCGCTCGAGCGAGAGCACGATGCCGCCGGGCGAAGGGACGCACCCGGCGGCGAGCCCCGTGCCGCCGCCCCGCGCCGTCACGGGGACGCCGGTTTCGCGAGCAGAGCCTCACCAGCGACGCGACCTGCTCTTCGGTCGACGGGCGGACCACGGCGGCCGGCCGCGCGGCGAAGTCCTCGGTCGCGAACTCGTCGTGGCCGTAGGGCTCGGTGTCCGCCGGCTCCAGCAGCAGACCGTCGTCGCCCACGATGGCGCGGGCCTTTTCCAGCCATTCCCGGCTGAGCGTCATGGCTTGTCCTCCTGCGCCGGCCGCGCTCTGCCGCGGCCGGACATGCTGCAACGGCGCGAACGGCGGCCGGCCGACAGTCAGGCGGCCATGCTACTGGCGGAGCAGCCGCATGTCGACGGGCGCGACCCTGGCTCTCGGCACGGGCTCGCCTCCGATGGCGTCCCGCCAGCCGGCCCCGACCGCGACGTGCTGCTCCTCGTCGGTGTAGTTGAGCAGGAACATCAGCCCCGTTCCCCCGCCGCGACGCTGGTGCGCGCGGACGCCGGGCGGCGTGTCGACGAGCGGCCGCAGGCCGGCGAGGCCGCACAGGTGGTCCACGAGGGCGGCGAGGGCCGGCCCCTCCAGGCCCGTGCCGACGTAAGCCACGCGGCCCTTGCCGATCGCGTTGAGCGTGATCGCCGGAAGCCCGGTGCGCCATCCCGAGGCGAAGCGGGCCAGCACGGCGGCCGTCGTCGGGTGGATCTCGTCGGCGAGCAGGGTCGCCTCGCGGCCGTCCAGGGCGGCGATCGCCGCGCTCTCCAGAGGCAGCGGCTTGTGCAGCGGCGCGAGGTCGCTCACCTCGATCCCGGCCATCGCGGCGAGCGGCCCGGGGCGCGGGGCGTCGAAGCTCTTGTTGTGCTCGTCCACCACGCCGCTGGCCGCCGTGAGGCAGAGGAGGCCGCCGGATTCGACGTATCGGAGGAGGTTCGCGGCGATGGCCGGGTCCACGAGAAAAAGCCGGGGGGCGAAGACGAGCGCGTAGCGCTCCAGGGGATCGCGCGGGTCCGTGGCGTCCGCGCCGATGTTGCGCTCCAGCAGCCGTTCGTGGATGCGCACGGCTTCGGCCGCGGGGTCGAAGTCCCTGTTCCCCAGGCCCGCCTCCAGCGCCCACCGCGAGTCGTAGCTCACCACGATCGCCGCGCCGTTGTCGGGCGCGGTCCGGTCGATCGAGCTCGCCGACCCGCGCGATCTCGGCGCCCATGCGGGCGAGCTCCCGGTAGCGGCGGTTCTCGCGGCCGCTGTGCGGGAGGATGCCGTCGGCGTGCTGCTCCTGGCCCCACCGGCAGCAGCGCCAGCGGAAGAAGCTGATGCCCGCAGGCGCCGTGGGCGATCGCGCGCCAGGCCCACAGCCGCATCCAGCCCTCGCCGATGTCGACGGGGGCGAGGCGCGTGCACTGCTCGAGCGAGAGCACCTTTCCGCGCGTCCCGCGGTAGTAATCGAGGATGAGCTCCGGGGATCGCGGGGGATAGTGGTTCATCCCGTTGACGTCCAGCAGCGGCGCCATCCGGAAGTAATCGGTGTGGCGGGCGGCAAACGACTGGAAATTGGTCGTCACGAACTTGCCAGGGTCGAGCTCGCGGATCATCTCGGCGCGGCGTCGGGCGAAGAGCACGTTCAGGCCCGAGAGGAAGCGGCGGTAGGCGAGGGCGAGCTGGGGTTGGGAGCGCGGCAGCGGCACCTCGTCGAACGAGGAGAACGTGAACGACCAGAAGTGGCTGCCCCAGGCTTCGTTGAGCGCCCCGACCGTGCCGTGCTCGGCGGCGAGTCGCTCCTGAAAGAGGCTGTGGCAGCGCGGGCAGTAACAATCGTTGCCCGAGCCCACTTCGTTGTCGATCTGCCATCCGACGATCGCGGGATGTCCGGCGAAGTGCCCGATCACGGCCCGGTCGATGCCTTCGGAGAGCTCGACGAACTCAGGGTGAGCGAGGCCCACGGTATAGCGGTGACCCGTGTTGACCGGGAGGCCGTCGGGCCCGACCGTGCCCACGCCGGGGTAGCGGCGGAAGACCCAGGGGGGCGGCGTGCGCGAGCACGTGCACATGATTGCGCGGATGCCGCGCCTCGCGAGGACCTCGAGGGCGCGATCCATCCACCCGAGCTCCAGGCGACCCTGCTCCGGCTCGTACGCGCTCCACGCGAACTCGCCCATGCGGACCGTGTTGACGCCCGCCCGCGCCATCATGTCCGCGTCGACCGCCCAACGCGCCTCCGGCCAGTGCTCCGGGTAATACTGCACGCCGTAGTACATCTGCGCCGCTGCCCCTCGGGCACCACGATAGGAGCGGCCGGCGGCGCTGTCAATCGCCGGGGCGCGCCGTGGCGCGCCGGGCCGCGCCGCCGGCCGCCGATCGTTGAAGGTGACCGGGATCGCGGGCTATACTGGACTCATCGTGAAGGCTCCCTCCACCGAACCGCTCACGACTTCCGAGCGCGCCAGGGCGCAGAGGCGCTACTACACCTTCAGCGTCCTCAATGGGATTTCCTTCAACCTGCTCGCGGGCAACATCATCACGCTTTACGCGATCCGCCTGGGGGCCGGCAACACCCTCCTCGGGCTGTTCCAGTCCTTCATGTACCTGTCCCTGGCATTCCTGCTGGCCGGGCGGCCGCTCGTGGCCCGTTTCGGCGCGATCCGGGTCATGGGCAGCTTCTGGGCGCTGCGCTACATCATGATGATCCCGGCGCTGCTCACGGTGCTGCCCGCGGTGCGCTCGAACCCGACGCTGTCCTTTGCGCTGCTCGGCCTCGCGGTCTTCGGTTTTCACACCTCCAAGGGCGTCGCGATCGCGAGCGAGAAACCGATCCTGGGCGAGGTCGCGGGCGACAAGGACCGGGGCGCATTCCTGTCCCGCATCCAGTCGCTGAACCAGTCGTTCACGCTCGGCGTCTGGCTGATCATGGGGGTGATGCTCAGCCGCGACCCCGAGCCCGCGACCTACGTTCTCTTCATCGCGTGCGGGATCGTCATCGGCCTGATCGCCTCGCGCGCGATGTTCCGGCTCCCCGAGCCGCGCGTGGCTGAAAACGGCTACACCGATCCGCTTCTGCCCGCGGTGCGGCGCGGCCTCGCGCAGGTCGGGTTCCGCCGGCTGATCGCGCTCTTCTTCGTCATGAGCCTCGCGCAGGCCGGGACGGGCTCCTTTCTCATCGTCTTCTTCAAGCGCCTGTACCAGCACACCGACGCGAGCATCGTGTACATCAACGTGCTCGGAGGGCTGGGGGTCATGGCCATGGCGGTCGTCGCCGGGCTGTTCATGGACCGCGTCGGCGCCAAGCCGTTGTTCTTCACGTTCGGCGTGATCACCGCACTGACCGCCGTGCCGGTCGCCGTGCTGCCGGCGCACGAGAGCGGCCTGCTGTTCTGGCTGGTGCCGGGCGCCGTGTTCTTTGTCTACCAGCTCGGCTCGGTCGGGATGAGCAACTGCGCGCAGGACTACTTCTTCGCCACCGTGAAGCCCGAAGACAGGCTCAACCTCGGCGTCGTGTTCAATGTCTCGTCGGGAGTCGCCGGGTTCGCCGGCGCTTTCGGCGGCGGCCTGCTGCTGGACTCGCTCCAGACGTTCGTCGGCCTGGCGCCTGCGACGGCGTTCCAGTGTTACTTTGCCGGCCTCGGCGTCCTGCTGGTGGTCGTCATCCTGATGATCCGGGGGCTGCCGGACATCGGCGCCTTCTCCATTCTGAACACCATCTCGATCCTCTTCTCGCCGCGTGACGTCCGCGCCGTGCTGCTGCTGCGCCGCCTGGGCCGCTACCGCAGCATCGCGGAGGAGCAGGCCACCATCCAGGAGCTCGGCGAGTCGCCCTCGGTCGTCTCCGTGCATGACCTGCTCGCACGGCTGTCCTCGCCGAGCTTCGCGGTGCGCTCGGCGGCGCTGAACGCGCTTCGCAGCGCGCCGATCGTGCCGGCGGCCGTCAAGGCGCTCATCACCGAGGTCCGGGAGCACCATTTCACGACGGGGCCCACGGCGGCGGAGATCCTCGGCAACTGGAAGATCGCCGAAGCCATCCCCGACCTCAGGGCGGCCCTCAACAGCGAGGATTTCATGCTCGTCGGGAGGGCCATGGTGGCGCTCGCGCAAGTGAGCGACCGGCGGAGCATTCCCCAGATCAGGCGGATCCTCATCGACACCGACAACCCCCGCGTGATCCTGCACGCCGCCAGGGCCATGGTTCTCTTTCACGACCCGTTCGTGATCCCGGCGCTGCTCGACAAGCTCGAGGCGAACAGCGCTCCGTTTGTGCGCGACGAGATCGTGCTGGCGGTAGCGGAGATCGCCGGCCTCTCGGACTGGTTCTACCCGCTGTACTGCGTCTTCCTGAAGAACGAGGCGGCCGGGGTCCAGGAGATGCGCGCCACGCTCCCTCCGGAGACCCTCGAAGGCGCCGCCGGGCAGGTGCTGTCCAATGTGATCCGGGGGGGGCCCGCGTTCGCGGCCGGCGCGCTCCAGACCCTGCAGTCGGCGGCGACCACGGACCGTCAGGTCGACGTGGCCGCCTTTCTGGTGGCGGCGCTGAACCGGGAGTCGCTCGTGCAGCTCTCGCGGTTCCGCTTCCTCGTCGCCGGGGCGGCGATCTGGTTCGCCGGGCACTCCGAGCAGGCGGCCTCGGGCGAGGCCGCGCGGCGGGCCGGCGGATAGAGGCGCGCGGAGCCGCGGCCGCGCACGCTTGCTCGACAAGCCCCGCTTGCCGGAGCTATGATCGCGCGAAGTCCGTCCGAGAGGGGGGTGCGATGCTGCGTCAGGCCCTTCTGCGGCGTGGTGCGGCGCGAGCCGTCATCGCGCTGCAGCTGCTCCCGGTCATCGCGCTGCGGCCCGGCGCCTACGCGCTGACGTCGCAGGAGTGGTGGCTGCCCGCCCTGCTGGCCGCGCTCGCCCTGGTCTCGGCGGTGCAGGTGCTGTTCCGGGGCTCGGCCGCTCCGTGGCCCTGGTACCTCTTCTCGTTCGCCCAGGGCTTCAGCATCATCAGCAAGCTCATGATGCTCATGCCCCACGCGACGGTCGTCGTGGGCGGGGTGCAGCGGCTGGACGTCGTCCACATCGTGGTGTCCCTGGTCTCGATGTCGCTTTCGGCGGTCCTCATCTGGTACTTCGAGCAGCCCGACGTAAGGAACCTGTTCATGGGCGCCTCCGCGGCGAGGCAGGCGGCTGGCTCGAAAAGCAATTGACAACGGTGTTTGGCGGCTTGTATAGTCGCGAGCAGCATCCTGCGATGCACGGAAATGCCCACCGGATCGGCCTTTGCGGGCCGCGGAGAGGCAAGACCAGAGAAGGGAGAAACGGTATGAATCGAGTACTCAGGCTCATCGGCGCCCTGCTCGTCGCGGCACTCCTGCTGAGTGCGTGCGGCGCCCCGGCCCCGAAGGTCATCAAGGCCGCGATCCTGGCGCCGCTGTCGGGCCCGGTGCCGACGTTCGGTGTCTCGACGCGTGACGGCGCCCTCCTCGCCATCGAGGAGTGGAACACCAAGGGCGGCGTGAGCATCGCCCCCAAGGCCGGCGCGAACAAGGTGCAGGTCAAGGTCCAGGCGATCGTCGAGGACAGCCAGTGCACCCCGGACCCCGCGGTGAACGCGGCCAACAAGGTCATCGACCAGGACAAGGTCCACTACATCATCGGCGAGGTCTGTTCCAAGGCGTCGATCCCCGTTTCCGAGATCGCCAACGCCAAGAAGGTGATCGAGGTCAGCCCCACGTCGACCAACCCGGCGGTCACGGTCGATTCTACCGGCAAGACCAAGCCCTTCATCTTCCGCGCCTGCTTCATCGATCCGTTCCAGGGCTCGGTGGGCGCGAAGTTCGCGCTGACCACGCTCAAGGCCAAGACGGCGTTCATCATGCTCGACCAGGCCAATGACTACGTCAAGGGTCTCGCCGAGTTCTTCGAGGCCGCCTTTACCAAGGGCGGCGGCAAGATCGTGGGCAAGGAGAGCTACACGGCCAAGGACACCGACTTCTCCGCCATCCTCGCGAAGGTCGCGGCGGCCAAGCCGGATGTCGTGTACCTGCCCGACTACTACAACATCGTGAACCTCGCCACCAAGCAGGCCAAGGAGAAGGGGATCAAGGCCCCGTTCATGGGTGGTGATGGCTGGGATTCCTCGGACCTCGACACCAAGGCGTCGGACGGCGGCTTCTTCACCAACCACTACTCGCCCGACGACCCGAGCCCCGCGGTCGTGAACTTCAAGAAGGCCTACGCCGCGAAGTTCAAGGACGACAAGGGCCAGGGCAAGGTCCCGGACGCGCTCGCGGCCCTCGCCTACGATGCGACCAACCTGCTGCTCCAGGCCATCAACAACGCCGGCGTCGACGACACGACCGCGGTCAGGGATGCCCTCTCCAAGCTCCAGTTCCAGGGCGTTTCCGGCAAGATCTCTTTTGACGCCCAGAACAACCCGGTCAAGTCTGCCACGATCCTCGCGGTCAAGGGCGGAAAGGTTCAGTTCGAGACGGTCGTCAACCCGTAACTTCGGCCCGCGGGCGGGACCGTCTGGCCTCCGCCCGCAGGACCGGCTCTCCCCACGGAGAGCCCTCGACGATCTTGAAGGAACACGGGAGGGCAACCGGGTGCGGTTGCCCTCTTGTTTTGCGCCTCGCGCACCCGTGGAGGAGAGAGTCTCGTATGCGAGCCGCACCGGTAGAGTTCCGCAGGCGCCGGCCGCTGGCCTGGGTCGGGCAGGGGTTCCTGCTGGTGATTGCCGCCCTGGCGATCTACATCCTGGCTGTCAACGCCGTGAAGGAGCCGAGCCTGTTCATCCAGATGCTGGTGAGCGGTCTCCAGCTCGGCTTCGTGTACGCCCTCATCGCCCTGGGCTACACCATGGTGTACGGCATCGTGCGCCTCATCAACTTCGCCCACGGCGACGTGTTCATGGTCGGCTCGTTCGTCAGCTACTACGCGGTCGCGCGCTTCCGGCTGCACGAGTGGCCCGCCGCGGTCTTCGCCGGGTTCCCCCGCGGCCTCTCGGTGGTGATCGGCTCGGCCACGGTGATTCTCCTGTCCATGCTCGTGTGCGTGGTGCTCGCGGTCACGATCGAGCGGGTCGCATACAAGCCGCTGCGCGACGCGCCGCGGATCGCGGCGCTGATCACCGCGATCGGCATCTCGTTCTTCCTCGAGTTCTTCGGCGCCCTGAACTTCGTCTTCTCGCCGCGCTTCATCCCCTACGAGCGGCCGTTCGATGTCATCGCGTGGTACGCGACCGGCAGCACCGTTTCGCGGGTCGTCCAGGGGCAGACCCCGCCGACCGGCTCGGTGACCTTCTCCAATATCCTCGTCATCATCATGCTCGCGTCGATCGCGGTCCAGCTGGTGCTGCAGTTCCTGGTGCGCAGGACCAGGATCGGAGTCGCGATGCGCGCGACGTCGTTCGACAAGCCGACCGCGCGCCTGATGGGCATCAACGTCGACCGCGTGATCTCGTTCACGTTCGCCACCGGCGCCGCGTTCGCCGGGACTCGGGGGCGTGCTGTACGCCATCGCCTACAGCTCCATCTGGAGCCAGCTCGGGATCCTTCCCGGTCTCAAGGCCTTCGTGGCCGCGGTCCTCGGCGGCATCGGAAGCATCCCCGGCGCATTCGTAGGGGCCCTGATCATGGGCCAGGCCGAGGCGCTCACCATGGGCTACATCTCCACGCCCATGCGCGATGCCGTGGCGTTCACCATCCTCATCATCGTGCTCCTCGTGCGGCCCACCGGGATCTTCGGCGAGCCCGAGGGAGAGAAGGCCTGAAGCATGGAGCTCGGATTCCTCGCTGGCACGATTCGTGAAGATCGCCCTCATCATCGCGTTTCTCTATGGCGTGCTCTGGGTGCTCGGCAGGAAGGAGCTCTGGAAGAAGGCTGCCGGCGTCGTCGCGGCGCTCGCCCTCGGCCAGCTCGCCTTTTCCGCTGCAGTTCGGGGATTTCCAGCTGCTGTCGGATTTCGACCGGGGGCTCGTCTTTCAGGCGTGCACCATGACCATGGTGGCCCTGGGGCTGAACCTGATCTACGGGTTCAACGGGCAGTTCAGCCTGGGCCAGTGGGGCTTCTACGGGATCGGCGCGTACTGCGCGGCCGACATCACCTACCGCTGGATCAACGGGGACCCGCGCGGGCTGGTCGTCATCGGTGTCGGGGTGGCCGTCGGCGCCCTTTTCCTGTTCGGTGTGAACCGGATGCTCCGGTCCCAGCGCGGGATCCCGGTGCTGTCGGCCTTCACCTTTTACCTCATCGCGGCTGTGGCCGCGGGCTACGTGGCGATCATCGCGGGCCGGATCGTGAACCCGGCGCTCGCGCCCCT
This sequence comes from uncultured Spirochaetota bacterium, assembly GCA_963734495.1. Taxonomy (GTDB): domain Bacteria; phylum Spirochaetota; class Spirochaetia; order SZUA-6; family CAVTHK01; genus CAVTHK01. Next base: position 302,842 of record CAVTHK010000010.1, on the reverse strand, counting down.
GCTGGGCACGCTCGCGCAGCCCGGGCCGCTGAACTCGCCGGCGGCGCAACAGGCCGTGTTCTTCCTGGCCGTGCTGCTGGCCGGCGTGTTCGCCGCGGAGATCAGCTTTCTGTTCGGCCTGCCCGTGCTCAGCCTGGGCAGCGACTACTTCGGCATAGCGACTCTCGGATTCTCCATCGTCGTCAACACGCTGATGGTCAACTCGGACACGATCCTGCCTTTCCCCGAGATGAAGGGCGGCCGCGGCATGATCGGCATCCCCAAGATGACCAACTGGTTCTGGGCGTTTTCGTTCCTGCTGCTCGTGATCGTGCTCATGCGGAACCTCATCCGCTCGAGCACGGGCCGGGCGGTCATGTCGGTGCGGGAGGACGAGACCGCGGCCAAGGCCATGGGCATCGATGTCGCCAGCACGAAGCTCCTGTCGTTCGTGGCGGGAAGCTTCTTCGCGGGGATAGGCGGCGGAGTCTACGCCCACTTCATCGGGTTCCTGAGCCCCGGCACATTCGATTTCCTCGTGGGCTTCAACCCCCTCATCATCATCGTGTTCGGCGGTCTGGGCAGCATGACGGGTACCATCGTGGCCTCGTTCGGGTGGATCTACTTCCTCGAGGGGCTGCTGCGCGTCCTTCTCAGCCAGATGGGCACCGAGGCGCCGACCTGGCGCTTCGTGCTGTACCCGATCGCGCTGCTCCTGCTGATGCTCATTCGTCCGAAGGGCATGCTCGGAAACGTGGAGTGGGGATTCCTCAAGCCGGAAACCGCCGGCGGCGCGGCGGCGGCCGGAGCCACACCGGCCGCCAAAGGTGAGTCGGCGCGGACGGAGCCCGGAGCCGCCGCCGGCGGGGAGGGGTAGGCTGCAATGGAGAAAGCGCCCCTGCTCGAGGTCGCGGGCCTCACAAAGTTCTTCGGCGGTCTGTGCGCGGTGCGGGACTTCGACCTCGCGCTCCCGCCCGGCTCGCTCACCGGCCTGATCGGCCCCAACGGCGCCGGCAAGACCACCGTGTTCAACATGATCACGGGACTCTACCAGCCCTCGGGCGGCGCGATCACCTTTAAGGGCGAGCCGATCACGGGGCTCGAGCCGTTCGAGATCACGCGGCTCGGGGTCGGACGGACCTTCCAGAACATCCGCCTCTTCGCGAACCTTTCGGTGCTCGACAACGTGCAGGATCGCCTACCACCCGCACGCGGGCTACGGCCTGGGAGACAGCCTCCTGCGGAACGCGGCGGTACCAGCAGAGGGAAAAGGAGCTGACCGAGCAGGCGCTCGAGTTCCTCGCCATCTTCCACCTCGACGCGATCCAGGGCGAGATCGTCCGCAACCTGCCCTACGGCGAGCAACGGCGCGTCGAGATCGCCCGCGCCCTCGCCTGCGACCCCACCCTGCTGCTGCTCGACGAGCCGGCGGCCGGCATGAACCCCCGCGAGATCATCCGGCTCATGGAGCTGATCCATTTCATCCGGGACCGGTTCGATCTCACGATCCTGCTGATCGAGCACCAGATGCGGGTCGTGATGGGGATCTGCGAGACGATCACGGTCATGGATTTCGGCGAGGTGATCGCGCGCGGCACGCCCAGGGAGATCCAGGAGAACGAGCGCGTCATCGAGGCCTATCTGGGCAAAGGAGCCGACAGCATTGCTGCAGGTTGAGAACATCGACGTCTACTACGACGCGATCCATGCCCTGCAGGGCATATCGTTCCACGTCGAGGCCGGCGAGATCGTCACGCTGATCGGCGCCAACGGCGCGGGCAAGTCGACCACGCTGCGCGCGGTTTCCGGGCTGGTCCACCCGAGGGCGGGCAGCATCACGTTCAAGGGCGGCGACATCACGACGATGCCCGCCGAGCAGATCGTGCGCCTCGGGATCAGCCACGTCCCCGAGGGCCGCAAGATCTTCGCCCCGCTCACGGTGCGCGAGAACCTGGACATGGGCGCCTTTACGCGCAACGACCGCGACCGAAGTCGAGCGCTCGCTGCAGCGGGTCTTCGCCAGCTTCCCCAGGCTCAAGGAGCGCATCCACCAGATCGGCGGCACCCTCTCGGGCGGGCGAGCAGCAGATGCTCGCCACGGCCCGCGGGCTCATGAGCGTGCCGACGCTCCTGCTCCTGGACGAGCCCTCGATGGGCCTGAGCCCGATCCTGGTCGAGGAGATCTTCCGGATCATCCGCGAGATCAACGACCAGGGGACGAGCATCCTCCTCGTGGAGCAGAACGCGCACATGGCGCTGTCGATCGCGCACCGGGCGTACGTGCTGGAGACCGGGCGCATCGTGCTCTCGGGCACCGCCCGCGAGATCGCGGAAAACCCGCAGGTCAAGTCCGCCTACCTCGGCGTGTGAGCGCGGCGCGTGGTTCCGGCGCTCGGCGATCGGCGCGCTCGGGGGCCGCATCGCGCTCCTGGGCGCCGAGCGCATTGTCGTCAAGCGGCTCGGCGCGAGCGCGAGCGGAACCGCGGCCGCGTTCCTCTTCTTCCTCATCGCGACCGTCTTTCTCGCGCCGCTGCCGCTGTTCGCGCTCCAGGCACGCGACGCCGCGTGGCTGTTCGCTCGAGGCGGCGTTGATCGTCGCCGCGAACGGGCTGGTCTACGCCGGCGCCTTCGTCCTGTACGTTGCGGCGCTCTCGACGGGCGAAGCGTCGTTCGTGAGCCCGTTCTACAACTTCAACGTCTTCTTCCTGCTGGCGCTTGCCTCGATCTTTCTCGGCGAGTCCTTGACTGCGGCCAAGGTCGGCGGCATCGCGTTGCTCGTCGCCGGCAGCTGGGTGCTTGCCCACGCAGAGCGGGCCCGAGCGCGGGACGCCCGCGGCGCAGCGAAGGCGCCGCCGGGGGCGGCAACCGGCGGGCCGCGCTCCTCATGATCGGTTGCTCGCTGCTCATGGCGGTCGGCCGGACGGTCGACACCTCGCAGGTGCGCCTGGTGGGTTCCGCGGTGTACGCCTTCGCGATCTACGCCGCGGTCACGTTCTGGCTCGGCGTGTTCGTGATCGTCCGCGGCCGTGCGGGCGAGGCGGTGCGGCTCGTGCGCGGGCAGGCCCGCTTACCGCGCTCGCCGCCGGCGCCATCAACGCGTTCTCCTACCTGCTGCTGCTCGTCGCGCTCGGCTCGCTCGAAGTGAGCGTGGCCGAGCCCGCCTCGATGCTCTCGCTGCTCGTGACCCTCGTGCTCGCCGGCGTCGTGTTCCGCGAACGCATCGCGGGCCGCATCCTGCCGACCGTCCTGATGATCGCCGGCGCCTGGATGTTGCTCTGCTGACGTCTTCGTCAGCACCCCCACCCGAGCGTACTCGCCGGGTTGCTCAGCTGACGTCTTCGTCAGCACCCCTACCCAGCGTACTCGCTGGGTTGCTCAGCTGACGTCTTCGTCAGCACCCCTACCCAGCGTACTCGCCGGGGGCCGCCCCGGCGAGCCGGTGTGGGGCGGGCCGGTTGACACCCTGCGCACCCATCATTAGCTTGTCGGAAACACAAAGGCGAGGCAGTCACTCGAGCAGCGGGCGCAGGACGCGCCCGCGCGCTCACATCGAAGGAGCGGCGATGCAGAACTTCACCTACTACAATCCCACCGAGGATCGTGTTCGGCAAGGGGACGATCGCCGAGCTCCCGCGGCTGATCCCCGCCGGCGCGCCGCGTGCTGATCACGTACGGCGGCGGGTCGATCAAGCGGAACGGCGTCTACGAACAGGTGAAGAAGGCCCTCGCCGGCTATCCCGTGTTCGAGTTCGGCGGGATCGAGCCCAACCCCGAGTACGAGACGTGCATGAAGGCCGTCGCCCTGGGCCGGCGGGAGAAGGTCGACTTCCTGCTGGCCGTGGGCGGCGGGTCGGTGCTGGACGGCACCAAGTTCATCGCCGCCGCCATGCGCTGGAAGGGCGCGGACCCCTGGGACATCGTGAAGGACCGGCCCGAGATCGAAGACGCCGTCCCGATGGGGAGCGTGCTCACGCTGCCCGCGACCGGCAGCGAGATGAACATGATCTCCGTCATGTCGCGCCGCGAGACCGGCACGAAGCGCTCGTTCCGCAGCCCCCTCATCTACCCGCGCTTCTCGATCCTGGACCCCGAGACGACCTACTCGCTGCCCGAGCGGCAGCTCAACAACGGCATCGCCGACACCTTCGTGCACGTCGTCGAGCAGTACCTGACGTGGGACCAGGGCGCGCCCCTGCAGGACCGGCAGGCCGAGGCGGTGCTGCTCACGCTGCTCGAAGAGGCGGCCAAGGTGAAGAAGGACCCCGCGCAACTACGACGTGCGCGCCAACCTGATGTGGTGCGCGACCCAGGCGCTCAACGGCCAGCTCGGGCTGCGGCGTGACCACGGACTTCGCCACGCACCAGATCGGCCACGAGCTCACCGTGCTCTACAACCTCGACCACGCGCGCACGCTCGCGATCGTGCTGCCGAGCCTGTGGCGGCACCAGATCGAGCGCAAGAGCGCGAAGCTCGCTCAGCTCGGGCGCCGGGTCTTCGGCCTCTCCGGCGACGACGCGAGCGTCGCGGACGCCGCCATCCGCAGGACGGAGGAGTTCTTCCACTCGCTCGGGATCGGCACGACGATGAAGGCGCACTCCATTCCGGCCGAAGCCGCGGCGCTCATCCCGAAGCGGCTCGACGGGCAGGTCTTCGGCGAGCACAAGGCGATCCGGCTCCAAGGACGTCGCCGAGATCCTGCGATGGCCGTGGGCTGACCAGCGCGTCTCGCGCGGTCAGGGCGAGAACAGCCCCTCGCGCAGCGGGCCCAGGTACCTGTTGACCATGTGAGCGAGCGGCTTGGCGGCGAGGTGAAAGGCCTCGGCCAGGCGCAGGAGCACCTCGGCGGCGCCGATGCGCGCGGCTTCGGGGTGATTCGCGGCCGCGCGGTAGAAGCTGCGGCCGTTCTCCGTCGTCGCCTGCCTCGCGAGCTCGCGCGAGGGGCCCGCCGCATTCGACGTGCTCCGGGAAGACGCCGGTCAGGAAGAGGCACAGGTCGCCGATGCGGCGATACCACGGGAAACGCATCGCCTCCTCGAGCGTCGACGTGTAGCGTATGAGCCCCATCAGGTCGAGGTCGTTGAAGCGGTAGCGCCGCCAGATCCCCCTGCGCGCCCGCGCACGATGATCGTCGTGCCCTGGACCCTGACGAAGGAGACGAGCAGCTCCACGAGGTAGTCGAGGATCCGCGTGTCCTCGAGCAGCGAAGCGACCTGGGGACCGTCGAAGACGACGGCATGCCCGGCCGACTCGAAGGTGTAGCCGAGGTCGGCGAGGTCCCTGCGGACGCGGTTCAGCAGCACGGCGAACAGCAGCCGGGGCGACACCTGCAGCGGGGGCCTCGGCATCGCGGATGATCCTGCTGACCAGCCGCTCGTCGGCGAGCATGCCGCGCAGGATCTCTTCGTCCTCCCGCAGCACGCGCAGCATCCGCCCGCGATCGCCGCCCGGCAGCGAGCGTCTCCGCGAGGAACAGCAGGTCCGCTTCGGTCAGTCGAAGGAGTGTCTCGTTCACCCGCCCCGAATATGCCAAGAGAGGGCGCGCCCGATCAATACGGCCCGCCGCGGGGGCGCGACATGTCGCCCGTTCGAGGCGTTTCGCGCGGCCGCGGAGCAGCTTGACCGGGGGCCCTTCAGTTTCTACGCTTCCTTCATGAAGGCGATGGTGCTCGAGCGGCCCGGCAGCCCGCTCGTGCCGGCTGACCTGCCGGACCCCGAGCCGGGCCCGGGGCAGGTGCTGCTGCGGGTGCGCGCGTGCGGCGTCTGCCGCACCGACGTCCACATCGCCGGACGGCGAGCTCGCCGCGCCGAAGCTCCCGCTCGTGCCGGGCCACCAGATCGTCGGCGAGGTGGTCGCGGCGGGCCCGGGCGCGCGCCGTTATGCGGTCGGCAGCCGCGTCGGCGTCCCGTGGCTCGGCGGGACCTGCGGCGTCTGCGACTACTGCCGCTCGGGCGCCGAGAACCTGTGCGACCAGGCGCGCTTTACCGGGCTTCACGTCGACGGCGGCTACGCCGAGCAGGCGGTGGCCGACGAACGCTTCTGCTTCCCGATCCCCGAAGGCTACCCCGACCTGCAGGCCGCGCCGCTGCTCTGCGGCGGGCTCATCGGGTACAGGGCGCTGCGACTCGCCGGCGACGCGAAGCGGCTGGGCTTCTACGGGTTCGGCTCCGCGGCTCACATGGTCCTGCAGGTCGCGCGGTTCGAGGGGCGCGAGGTCTTCGCCTTCACGCGGCCCGGCGACTCGCGCGCCGCGGCGTTCGCCCGCGGCCTCGGGGCCGTCTGGGCGGGCGGATCGGACGAGCCGCCTCCGCGAGCCGCTGGACGCGGCGATCATCTTTGCCCCGGTCGGCGCGCTGGTGCCCGCGGCCGCGTCGAAGGCCGTGCGCAAGGGAGGGACCGTCGTCTGCGCGGGCATCCACATGAGCGACATCCCCTCGTTCCCGTATTCCGACCTCTGGAACGAGAAGGTGATCCGCTCGGTCGCGAACCTGACGCGGCGCGACGGCGAGGAGTTCCTGTCGATCGCTCCCCGCGTGCCCGTGCGCACGACGGTGCGCACGTTCGCCCTCGACCGCGCGAACGAGGCGCTGGCCGCGCTGCGCTCCGGCGAAGTCGAGGGGTCGCTGGTCCTGGTGACGTGACAGCGCGGCGCGCGCCTGGGCGCGCAGAGGACCGCTTTCGGAGGAGAGGAGCCGATGAGGCGAGGCGGCACGGCGGATCTTCCCCTGCACAACGGACGCGTCCCGGCCTGGCTGGCCGAGCGGATGACGCGGCTCGGGCGGCGCCATCTCGGAAGCAGTCGTCGTCGAGTTCGGCCGCACCGAGCTGCTCTCCCGCCTGAGCGACCCTTACTGGTTCCAGGCGCTCGGCGCGGTCATGGGCATGGACTGGCACTCGTCGGGGATCACGACGTCGGTCATGGGCGCGCTCAAGCGCGGGCTCGCGCCGCGCGAGCGCGACCTCGGCATCGTCGTCTGCGGGGGCCGCGGCCGTTATTCGCGGCGCACGCCGGACGAGCTGCGGGCGTACGCTTCGGCTTCGGGGCTCGACGGCGAAGCGCTCGCCCGCGCGTCCCGGCTCGCGGCCAAGGTCGACAACACCTGCGTTCAGGACGGCTTCTCGCTGTACCTGCACTCCTTTGTCGTCACGCGCGACGGAGAGTGGGCCGTGATCCAGCAGGGCATGAACCCGGCAAGCCGTCTCGCCCGCCGGTACCACTGGCATTCGACCGGCGTCCGCTCGTTCGTCTCCGACCCGCAGGCGGCCATCGTCGGCGAGCGCCAGGGCGAGATCACCAACCTCTCCGACGGCCGCGCCGAGGCGGCACGCCGCGGCATCGTCGAGTTCCTGCGGGAGCCGCCCGGCCGCCAGCTCGCCGAGATGCGGCGGCTCCTGCTGCCGCGGCGGCACGAAGTGACCGCGGCGGACGTCGACTCGCGCCGCCTCGGCGCGGTGCTCGCGCTCGCGTACGAGCGCGGGCTCGCCGACTTCGCCGAGGCGCTGCTCGTTCCGGGCGTGGGGCCGCGGACGATGCAGGCGCTCGCGCTCGTGGCCGAGGTCATCTACGGCGCGCCGCACCGCTTCGACGACCCCGCGCGCTTCGCCTTCGCGCACGGCGGCAAGGACGGCCACCCTTTCCCGGTCCCGACGAGCGTCTACGACCAGAGCATCGCCGTGCTGCGGCGCGCGGTCGAAAAGGCGCGGATCGAGCGGTCGGAGCGCCTCGAGGGGCTGCGCGCCCTCTCCCGCCTGGCGTTGCTGGTCGAGGACCGCGGCAGGCCGGAGGCGGATTTCGACGCCGTGGTGGAGCGGGAGCTGCGCGCCTCGCCCGGGCTCGGCGGGCGCACCGCCTCGGGGCCTGTGAGGCGCGAGGGCGGCGCGCAGTGGCGCCAGGGCGACCTGTTCGACTGACGGGCGCGGTGCAGCCCGGCGCGGCGAAAGGCCGCCTCAGCGTGTCGCTTCCGTGCGGAGACTTCGGCGCCCGAGCACGGCGAGCCCGCAGGCGAGCACGAACGTGGCCGGAAAGAACACCACGGCGGCGGACAGCGCCATCACCTCCGTCAGCGCCGAGAACATCAGCGGGAGCAGGATCCCGCCGAGGGGGATCGCGAGCTTGAGCACGCCCATTGCCGTGCCGGAGACCTTCCTGTAGAGGACTCCGGTGAGCGTGATCAGCAGGGGCAGGAGCGCTGACTGCGTGACGCCCTGCACGAAGATCACGACGTAGACGGCCGGCCCGAGATCGGCAAAGTAGAAGAGCGCATTGGTCGCCGCGGACAGCGCGCACGAGGCGAGCAGGGTGGGGTAGATGCGGCCGCCGCGCGTGAGCACGCCGATCGCGATCCTGCCCGCGCCGACTCCGGCGAGCAGCACGACGAGGGCGACCTTCGACGTGACCTGGGTCATGCCGCGCAGCTCCATGAGATAGGTGGTCATCACGCTCTGCGACGTGGTCGCGGCACCGAGGGCGACGACGGTGAGCGCGAACGCGAAGACAAAGGCCCGTTCGCCGACGAAGACCTTGAGCCGTTCGCCGAGCGTCGTCCCCGCCGCCCGGCGCGGGGGAAGCGACGTGAGCGCGAACAGCAGCGCGAGCGCCGCGGCGCCCGCGGCCGACTGCACCATCGAGCGCCGCCAGGACATCTGCAGCGCGATCAGGTAGGCGGTGACCACGAGGGAGCCGAGGGTGACGAAGAAATGATTGACATTAATGTGAAGGCTCTCGTTCCGCGCGTGGATTTCCAGCAGCATTGCGTCGGTCACCGCCTCGTAGGCCCCGATGCCGACTCCCATGGCGAGCATGACCGCGAGGTTGGGCGCGAGCCGCGGGCTGACGTAGAAGGTGGAGAAGCTCGCGGCCAGCAGGACGCTCGCGGCGAGGAGGATGCGCGGCTTGGAGCGGGTGTCCGCGAGCGATCCGGCGACCAGCACGCCCGCGACGAAGCCGACGTTCTGGGCCGCCACCAGGAGCCCGATCTCGGACGCCGAAAGCCCGATGTTCCGCGCGGCCGCACCGACCACCTGGATCGAGACCCCGAGGAAGAACATGGCCATGTACGACGAGCCCGTGATGACGGTCCGGTCGCGGATCACTCAGAGCCTCCGACCGCACGGGGATGTTCCCGGCTGCGCGAGGGCAACATACCCGGGCGCGGATGACGTGACAACAGGCTTTTCGCGCGGCGCCGGGCCTGATACTCTGGACCCGTGACCGGGACGGCGCTGATCCGCGTCGATGAGTGCGGGCTCTTCTGCGGCGCCGGAGGGTTCCACGTCGACCCTTCGCGCGCCGTCGACTGCGCGATCGTCACGCATGCTCACGCGGACCACGCCTCCCGCGGCTCGCGGCTGTACATCGCGGCGCGGTCGGGCGTGGCGGTCCTGCGCGCGCGGCTCGGCAAGGGGATCCGGGTGCGCGCCGTCGACTACGGCGAACGCCTCGCCCTGGGGGACGCGCGGGTTTCGCTCCACCCCGCCGGACACGTGCTCGGCTCCGCGCAGGTCCGCGTGGAGGCGGGCGGTCGCGTCTGGGTGGTGACCGGAGACTTCAAGCGGGATGCCGACCCCTCGTGCGAGCCCTTCGAGCCCGTCCCATGCGACACCCTCATAACCGAGGCGACCTTCGGGCTTCCGGAGTATCGCTGGGAGCCGGCGGCGCAGGTCGTCGAAGCCATCTATCGCTGGTGGCAGGGCGCGCCGGATCGCCCGAGCCTGCTCTTCTGCTACGCGTTCGGAAAGACGCAACGGGTGCTCGCGGAGCTCGCGCTGCGCACGGACCGGAAGGTGTACCTTCACCACCGCGCCGTGCGGATCACGGAGATCTACAGGCGCGCCGGCATCCGCATGCTGCCCGCGGCTCCGATCGCCTCGGTCCCGCGGGGTGAGCCGCTTCGCGGCGAGCTGGTGATCGCCCCGCCGTCGGCGCAGGAGCTGCGCCGCGACGCGCCGCCTCCGCGATGCGCAGACCGCCTTTGTTTCGGGCTGGATGCGCACCGGCGTGCCGGACGGCCGATACGACCGGGGCTTCGCCCTTTCCGATCATGCGGACTGGCCTCAGCTCGTGGCGACCGTGGCGGAGAGCGGCGCCCGCGTGGTCTACGTGACCCACGGCGAGAGCCTCACTCTCGCGCGCCACCTGCGCGACTCGCTCGGGATCGAGGCGCTGCCCCTGGCGGATCTCGCCCCGCGCTGATCCCTCCCGCGCCTGATTGACGCAATTTGACGCCGGTCGCCTCGCTGTTGTAGCTTCGGTCTCACATGGTGGAGAGAAGGCAGCTCAAGCAGGCGCAGGCCGAGCAGGCGATGAAGGATGGCGAGTTCGACGCGAGCGTCATCGCCGCCGCCCCGTGCGTTGCGGTGCTGTTGTCGCAGGATTGGTGCCCGCAGTATGCCGCGCTCGACCGGCACCTGAGCGATCTGGCGTCCGGCGGCGATCCGTCGGTCCCCGCCGTGACGGTCTTCGAGCTTCTCTACAACCGGGTCGACTACTTCGAAGCCTTCATGAGGTTCAAGGAGACGCACTGGCGGAACTACGAGATCCCGTACGTGCGCTACTACCGGGACGGCAAGCTCGTCGGCGAGAGCAACTACGTGGGTCCGCAGCAGTTCCTGGCGTTCTTCCGGGGGTAGCGCGCCCGCGCGGTCCCGCCGCTTCGTCGTCGCGGTCGCCGCATTCCGCGGCTCCGTTCAGCGCTCGCCCGTCCTCGCGTCCGCGGCCGACCACGCGGCCATGCGCACGAGGCGCGTGAGCGCACGGCTCTTCGAAGCCAGCCGCTGCTCGTACGCCCGGATCGCCTCCGCCGCGTCGACGCCGTTCTCGCGCTCGAGAATCGCCGCGACGCGGGGCCGGCAGAACCGGCCCTGGCACTTGCCCATTCCGGCGCGCGTGCGTCTCTTGACCGCGTCGATGGTGCGGACGGGGATGCCGCGGGACAGCGCGTCGAGGATCTCGCCTTCGGTCACGCGCTCGCACCGGCAGACGATACGCCCGGGGCCGGGAGCCTCCAGCAGCGGCACCACTTCCCTGTCCGACAGGTTCTTGGGCACGATGATCGGCCGCCTCGTCGGTTCGAAGTCGGGCCTCGGCTCGAGGCCGAGGCCGGCGTCGGCCAGCAGGTCCCGCACCCGCTCGGCAATCGCAGGGGCGCTGGTGAGGCCGGGAGAGTCGATCCCGCCGGCGGTGATGAATCCCGGGACGGCGCCCGGGCCGATGACGAAGTCCTTGGTGTCCGACGTCGCGCGGACCCCCGCGAAGGTCGTGAGCACCTGCTTCAGGTCGAAATCGGGGAGCGAGCGCCGCGCGATCGCGACGATGTCCCCGAGGACGTCGAGAGACGTGCGTTCATCCTCGGGGCTATCCACCTCGTTCGCATTCGGGCCGATCATGAGGTTCCCATGGTAGGTGCTGGTGACCAGGATCCCCTTGCCGCGGGCGGTGGGGACCTGGAAGATCACGCGGCTTACGGCAGCCCCCGTTCCGCGCTCGAAGAGCACGTACTGGCCCTGCCTGGGCGTGATCCGGAAGCCGGGCTCGCCGACGAACGAGGCGACTCGGTCGGCGTAGACGCCCGCCGCATTCACGACGAATCGAGCGGCGACCTCGCTCCCTCCGGCGACCAGATGGAACACGCGGCCGTCCTGCCCGGCGTCCGGCGAGAGTGACGTGACCTCCGAGCCGAGGCGAAGCTCGACCCCGTTGGCGACGGCGTTCTCGGCGAGCGCGATCGCCATCTCGTAGGGGGAAGTGACGCCGACCGAAGGACAGAGCAGCGCGGCCTCGACCTCCGGGTTGAGCCGCGGCTCGAGGCCGCGAACCTGCTCCGCCCCGAGCATCTCGAGGTCGTCGTCGCCGTTGGCGAGGCCGTTCGCCGCCAGGTCTCTCAGCGCCTGCTTTTCCTCGGGCGAAAAGGCAAGGACGAGCGCTCCGGTCTTGCGATAGCCGAACGCCAGCTCCTCGTTGAGGCGGGGGTACATGAGCGCGCCGGCTCGGCACAAGGACGCCTTGAGCGTCCCGTGGGTCGAGGAGTACGCGCCGTGGACGATGCCGCTGTTGGCCTTGGTCGCGCCGAAGGCGACGTCGTCGCCGCGCTCGAGCAGCAGCACGCGGGCGCGGAAGCGGGAGAGCTCGCGCGCTACGGCGCACCCGACGACGCCGGCGCCGATTATGCAGACGTCGTACAAACGCCGCTCGCTCATCCGGGGTAAGCGGGGCTCACGAGGCAGCCCGCGCGGCCGCGCGGCGCCGTTCCCAGTCCTTGAGATAGTCGAAGATGATCGACGCCAGGCCGTTCTCGTTCATCCGCACGATCCGCATCTCCCGCACCGCGCTCTCCGGGGAATCGGAGGCGTGGGCGGTGTTCTCCATGATGTTGCTGCCGAAGTCGGCGCGCACGGTGCCGCCCGGGGCCTTGGCCGGGTCGGTGGGGCCGAGCACGTCGCGGATCTTGCGCACCGCGTTCTCGCCCTCGTAGCACAGCAGCAGGGACTTGACCCTGCCCGGGGCCGCCTTCTCCTCCTCCGTGCAGGCCTCGGGCCTCCGTCCCGACATGAACTCCACGATGCGCGAAAACTGGTCCTCCGCGTAGCGGCGGCCGAAGCTGCGCACGAGCGCCTCCTCGACGTCGGGCGGGAGAGAGAGGTTGAACTCGCGCTCCAGGACCGCCTTGGCCCGCAGGGCGGCCGCGGGGGCCAGCCTGTGGACGAGCGCCTCGCGCACCGGCCCGTAGAACTCCATGGCCTCGTTGACCGACATCTGGTTGACCTTGATCCCGATGATCCGCAGGCCGGTGCGGCTGAACATGTCGATGATGCTGCCGGGCCTCGTGCTGGGCGCGCGCCAGTTGTCGGGCTTGATGATCACGAGCGTGCGCTCGACGTTCTTGGAGTCGGGGTACCTCATGTCGGCGACGAGGTTCGGCTCCCGGGAGGCGCACTCGGCAAAGATCCTCAGCGCCTGCACGGCCCGCTCCATCGTCGGGGCGGTGAGCACGGCCGGCTCGAAGTACTCGAGCTTTCCGGGCTCCGTGCGCGACCATATCAGGTCCAGGTAGGTGTCGCGGATCGTCTCGCCCTGGATGCTCTCGAGGCCGACGTTCTCCGGGAACAGCGCCCCGGCGGTGTCCGCGAGCTTGCGGCAGGCGTCGTCGCCGCGGAAGAGCAGGATCATGATGCGGTGGCGCCGGCCTTCGCCGGGAGAAAAGTTGCGCAGAACGTACTCGCTGAGGATCTCGGCGGCCGGAGGACGCATCGATTCCTTCTGCGCGACGAAGTAGTCGGCGTATGCGCGCGCCACCTCCGCCGTGGGCGCGAGCACCTGCGCGGCAACGAGCTCGAGGTCCACGCGCGAGAGCAGCCTGGAGATGACTCCGCCCGTACGCGACTTCCCGATCGTGTACGGCGTGATGATCATGTAGGAGAGCTCGTCCTTCATAGAGTGCGAAGCTAACCCGGTCCGGGCCGCGCGGTCAAGGACGACAGCGCTCGCCTGTCGACAGCGCTCGCCGGGCCCCGCGGTGCGCCGGATCTGCGCGTCGCCGCGTATCCCCCTCGCCTCACCGCGCGCGCGAGAGGTTGTAGTCGAGCAGCTCGAGCAGCAGGGCCCGGTAGCGCTCGCGGGCGGCCGGGAGGGCCGCGATCGCGTCTCTCGCTTGAGACGCGAGCTCTTCGACGCGAAGGCCGATCCGCCGCCTCACGCCGAGCTCCTCGATCAGGCGGCGGACGGCGCTCACGGCTTCCCCGGACGCGCTGCCGGTCCCGAACAACTTCCGCACACGCTGCCGCTGCTCGCCCGCGGCAGCCTCCAGCAGGTAGACGTAGAAGAGCGTCTTCTTGCCAGCCGCGATGTCCGAGCCGACGGGCTTGCCGATCTCCTGCTCGGTCCCGTAGATGCCGAGCTCGTCGTCCTTGATCTGGAAGATCATGCCGAGCTGCTCGCCGACGCGGTCCAGACCCTGGAGGGCCGCGTCTCCCTGGCCCGCGATGACGGCGCCTATGCGAAGGGGCAGGGTGAAGGTGTACCGCCCGGTCTTGTAGCGGTATACGGACAGCACGTCCGCTTCGCGCACCAGCTGCTCCGAGGCCGCGGCCCCGAGCGAAACGTCCTGCATCTGGGCGACGCACGTCTCGACCGCCGTCTCGTGGGCGAGATGGAGGATCCTCAGCACGTCGCCCGGCGGCAGCGCGAGCCGCGCCAGCAGGTCGAACGCAAAGAAGAAGGAAACGTCTCCCGCGCAGATGCCCATCGCCTCGCCGAAGTGCCTGCTGTCCGCCACGCCCCGCCCGGCTCCCTCCGTGTCGTACTGGCAAAAGACCGTCGGCAGCCCGCGGCGGGTGAGATCGCCGTCCATGATGTCATCGTGCACGAGCAACGACGACTGCAGCAGCTCCATCGCCGCGGCGGCTTCGCGCACGGCCGGCGGGGGCTCGTCGCGGAAGAGGAGGTAGCCGAGCGCCACGAGGCCGCCGCGGATCATCTTTCCACGGGAGGTGAAGTCGGCGAGCCTGCGGCTCACGTCGGGGCCCCACGCACTGACGGCCTCGAGGCGCCGGGCCTGCGAGGCGAGATAGGCGTTCGTCTGAGAAACGATTTCCGCCTTCCAGCTGTCGAAGAACTCAAGCACGGGAGCTCCCGCCAGGGCCGCCGGTCGCGGCGCGTGCGGCCCCTTTCTCGTCGCGCCTCGAGGCAAGCAGGGCCGCGACTCTCTCGATCGGCGAACGATAATCCTGTAGACCGCCCGGGGTCAACTCGAGTCCGAGTCAACCCGACGCCTGCAACATCCCGGGCGATTATCCAGCGAGCGCGTCGGGCTTGGGCATCGGGCGAGTACGCCCGACCGACGTGCCTGTTGCTTGACCGGCACGACGGTCCGGGCCTACGGTAAGGTGCGGCGGGCAGGCTGCGGCGGATCCGCGACGGCGACGCCGGGGCGGCCCGCGAGGAGGATCACGATGGCGGCGGCTGACACGAGCAAGATGGCATTCTGGAACCCGGCCCTCCCGCTCAAGGACCGCGTCGATGACCTGGTGCGGCGCCTGTCGCTGCAGGAGAAGATCGCCCAGATGATCTACACGGCGCCCGCGGTCGAGCGCCTGGGGCTGCCGGAGTACAACTGGTGGAACGAGTGCCTGCACGGCGTCGGCCGGGCCGGCATCGCCACGGTCTTCCCGCAGGCGATCGGGCTCGCCGCGACCTTCGACGGCGGCGAGGTCTATGCGGCTGCCAAGATCACCTCCGACGAGGCCAGGGCGAAGCACCACGAGTTCTCACGGCGGGGCGACCGCGCGATCTACAAGGGGCTCACGTACTGGACGCCCAACGTCAACATCTTCCGCGACCCGCGGTGGGGCCGCGGCCAGGAGACCTACGGCGAGGACCCGTACCTCACCGGCCGCCTCGGCGTGGCGTTCGTCAAGGGCCTGCAGGGCGACGACCGCGTTTACCTCAAGCTCGTGGCCACCCCCAAGCACTTCGCGGTGCACAGCGGGCCGGAGCCCCTGCGGCACCAGTTCGACGCGAGGGTCGGGCGAGAAGGACCTGCGCGAGACATACCTTCCCCATTTCAAGGAGTGCGTGCAGGAGGCCGGCGCCTGGTCGGTGATGGGCGCCTACAACCGCACCAACGGCGAGGCCTGCTGCGCGAGCCCGACGCTGCTGCAGAAGATCCTGCGCGACGAGTGGGGGTTCAAAGGCTACGTGGTCTCGGACTGCGGCGCGATCGAGGACATCTACCAGCACCACAAGTTGAAGGCTGACGCGGCCGAAGCCTCCGCCCTTGCGGTGAACGCCGGCTGCGACCTGGTGTGCGGGCGCGCGTACCAGTCCCTCGGCGAGGCGATCTCGCGCGGCCTGATCACCGAGAAGGCGATCGACCTCTCCGTCAGCCGCCTGATGGAGGCGAGGATGCGCCTCGGGATGTTCGACCCGCCGGAGAAGGTGCCGTACGCTGGCATCCCGTACAAGATCGTGGACTGCGACAAGCACCGCGAGGCGAACCTGCGCATCGCCCGCGAGACCATGGTCCTGCTCAAGAACGCCGGCGGGCTCCTCCCGCTGCCGCGCGACGTCGGCACGATCGCCGTGATCGGGCCCAACGCGCACTCGGAGGAGGTGCTGGTCGGCAACTACAACGGCACGCCGAGCCACCCGGTCACGCTGCTGGACGGCATCCGCGACCGGGCGGGCAGCGGCGTCCGCGTGATCTACGCCGAGGGGTGCACGATCCTCGGCAAGCAGTCGAAGTGGGGCGACCTCGCGGACCAGGGGTTCTCCGAGGCGGAGGCTGCGGCGGACCGCGCCGACATCGTGATCCTCGCCCTCGGCCTGACCGCGGAGTACGAGGGTGAAGAAGGCTCCGCGCGCAGCTCCGAAGCCGGCGGCGATCGCAGCCGGATCGACCTGCCCCCGGTTCAGCAGCGGCTGCTCGAACGCATCGTGAACCGGGGCAAGCCGGTGGTGCTCGTGCTCTTCTCCGGCAGCGCGCTCTCGGTGGGCTGGGCTCACGAGCACGTGGCCTCGATCGTGCAGGCCTGGTACCCGGGCGGCGAGGGAGGCCGCGCGATCGCCGAAGTCCTGTTCGGCGACGCGAGCCCGGCGGGTCGATTGCCCGTCACCGTGGTCAAGAGCCTCGAACAGCTTCCGCCGTTCGAGGACTACTCGATGGTGGGGCGGACCTACCGCTACATGCAGGGCGAGCCGCTGTACCCCTTCGGCTTCGGCCTGAGCTACTCTGCCTTCCGCTACAGCGGGCTCGAGCTCGCGGCCGATCGCGTCGCCGCCGGCGACGACCTCACCGTCTCGGGCGTCGTCGAGAACGTGGGCAAGCGCGCTTCCGACGAGGTGGTGCAGCTGTACCTGAGCGATGTCGAAGCCTCGACGCGCGTGCCGCGCTGGTCCCTCGCCGGGTTCCAGCGGGTGCACCTGGCGCCGGGCGCGAAGTCCGCGGTCCGCTTTACGCTGCCCGCGAGGCGCATGGCGCTCATCGACGACCGCGGCCGCTGCCTGCTCGAGCCGGGCGCATTCCGCGTGTTCCTCGGCGGGAGCCAGCCCGACGCGCGCAGCCGGGAGCTCGGCGCAGCGGCGACGCTGCAGGCGGATTTCCGCGTCGAAGGCAAGGCGAAGGAGCTCGCGTACTGACGGCCAGGCGGCTCCCTCCGCCCGGGCATCCGGCCCGGGCATCCGCCCCGGCGGAGGGGCCGCGCAAGGAGGACGTGGTGGCACGCAAGCAGGCGGGGCCGCGGGACAGGCTCCGCAAGGACCTTCTATCTCTGCTCGACCAGGTCGACGACGACGGGCTGGTCTTTCTCATCCGGCAGGCGCAGACGATCATCCACAACCTGCAGGTCGATCGTATCAACGAGGACATCACGGAGCTGAACCGGGAGCGCGCCGCCAAGGGCGCCGGCCGCAAGGCCGGGGCCCGACGGGGAGGCAGGCCGGCGGCTCCGCCCGCCGCCGACGCGACCGTAACGATCGACGAGGGGGCGGGCAGGAGCTCGTTCATCATCGGCATCGGCAATACCCGCAAGGCTTTCAGCCTCGACGAGATGCGCGCCCTCGCGCGGGTCGCCCAGGCGGCAGCCAACGACGCGGACGGCGCGAGGCGGCTGTATGCGTGGCTCTCGCGCAACCGCCGGGACGTTCTGGTGGACATGGGCGCGGGCACCGCGACGCACGCGGCGCTTCTGGAGGTGCACCGCGCGATCAGGCAGCGTTACCGGCCGCGCGCCGGATAGGCCCGGCTACTGCGCGTCGAGGCTCCTGCGCCAGCCTTCGAAGCTGCGGAGGACGGCCGCCTCGAGCGCGCGCGCGTCGCGGCTGGCGAACGCCTCGAGGATCGCGCTGTGGTCCTGGAGCGCGACGTCGGCGATCGTCCGCATGCTGCGCTCGATGGAGCTCTTGAAGAGCTGGTGGATCGTCGTACCGATCTGGATGATGAAGGGGTTGCGCGTGCATTCGAGCACGATGCGGTGGAATGCGAGATCGTCGTCCGAGGTCTGAGTCCCCCCTTTGATGCGCTCTTCGAACCCCTGCACCTGGGCCCGCAGCCGGGCGATGTCCTCGTCCGTGGCCTTCCGCATCGCGACAAGGGTGTAGGCCGGCTCGAACATCCTCCGCAGCTCGAGGAGGTCGCGGTTGGTGGCCTGCTCGAGGATGAGCTGGAAGACAAGGGGCCCGAGGCTCTCGTCGCCCGGCTGCTCGCGGATGATCGTGCCGTGGCCCTGGCGCACCTCCACGATGCCCATCGCCTCGAGCATCTTGATCGCCTCGCGCACGCTCGTCTTGCCGACGCCGAGGCTGCGGGTGAGCTCCGTCTCCGACGGCATGTAGTCGCCGCGTCGCAGCTCTCTGTTCAGCATGGCTTCTCTGATGCGCTCCAGGACCAGCCTGACCACCGAGCCCTTCTCCAGCGGCCGACTCAGCACGCCCGAAGCCTTGGTCGTCCTTGCCATGGTTTCACCTTCAATCAACAGACGTCTGCTCATTGCAGTCTAACGTCATCGACCACCGGAGACAACACAGCGTATTGACAGGTACCCCGTCGCGCGTATGATAGCAGTCATCAGATAAGTACGATATGCTTCGCGCGCAGCATGCACGCCGCAGTGTCCGCACGCCGCTGTATGCACGCGGCGGTCGTCGCGCCGCCGTCGCGCGTCCGGAGCCGGCAGGGAGGCCCTCGTGATCATCGATGGTGACACGCACATTTCGCCGGCGGGGGGCGATTTTTCGCTCGAGAATCAGCTTGCCGCGATCGAGCGCGCGGGCGTCGACAAGGCGCTCGTGTGGCTCAGCCCGCACCACTACAAGGGCCGGGAGGTCGAGGAGCACAACGCCTTTGTCGCGCGTGCGGCGCGCGAGCACCGCGAGAAGCTCATCCCCTTCGGCTGGGCTGACCCGGGCGCGGGCGTCCAGCACGCCAAGGACCTCGTTCGGCGCTGCGCCGAAGAGTGGGGAGTCGCCGGCGTAAAGCTCAACGGGGCGCAGAACAACTTCTTCATCGACGATCCCGAGGTCGCGCTTCCCGTCGCCGAGGAGATCGCGAGACACGGCCGGGCCATCGCCTTTCACATCGGTCCGGACGCCTACGAGCGCACCCATCCGACGCGGGCCGCGCGCGTGGCGAAGCTCTTTCCCGAGACGCCGGTGCTGATGATCCACATGGGCATGAGCAGCTGGGACATGCACCGCGCGGTGTGCGAGGCCGCCGAGGAGTGCCCCAACATGCTCCTCGTGGCCAGCGCGACAGGCGACCGCGAGGCCCTCGCCGCGATCCGCACGCTGGGCGCATCGCGCGTCTGCTTCGGCTCCGACTGGCCCTTCCGCAAGATCCACGTCGTGCGCGCGATGTTCGAAGCCGGGCTGACTGACGAGGTCCCGCCCGCGGACATGGGCCTCTTCATGGGCGGAAACCTGCAGAGGGTCCTCGGCATCCGGTAGGGCGCGCGGCCCCCCGGCGGCTTCGCGCTCGCCCGGCGACCGAGGGCGACCGCGCCGACAGGCGACCGCGACGACAGGCGACCGCGACGACAGGCGACCGCGCCGGCGTTGACAGCGCCGCCCCCGCGTGCCGAAACTACAGGCGTGGACACCGAAGCGATCGCGCACGTCCTGCAAGAGATCGCGCAGATGCTCTCGCTCAAGGGCGAGAACCCCTTCAAGATCCGGGCGTACGAGCGCGGGGCCGAGGCCCTGAGAGGGCTGGACGAGGACCTGTCCGCGGTCATCGCCGGCGGCAGGCTGCGGGAAATCGAAGGCATCGGCGAGGCCCTCGCCGAAAAGATCGAGGCGCTGCACGCGGGGCAGCCCGTCCGGCTGTACGAGCAGCTCAAGTCCGAGACGCCGCCGGGCCTCGTCGACATGCTCCGCATCCCGGGCCTCGGCCCGGCGCGCGCGAGGGCGCTCCACCTGGCGCTCGGCATCGACTCGATCACGGCGCTCGACGCCGCCTGCC
Source organism: uncultured Spirochaetota bacterium (assembly GCA_963734495.1). Lineage (GTDB taxonomy): Bacteria > Spirochaetota > Spirochaetia > SZUA-6 > CAVTHK01 > CAVTHK01. The sequence continues at coordinate 282,915 of CAVTHK010000010.1, read as the reverse complement.
GCGACGGCCGCGTGGCGGCCACCAAGGGGTTCGGCGCGAAGACGGCGCAGAACCTGCTGCGCGCGATCGAGCGCGTCCAAGGCGGCGGCCGCGGGGGCGCCTGAGTCAGAAGCCTTCTGGAAGGAAGTTGAAGGCGGCCGCCCCGCGCTTCTCTCTCGCGCCGTTCACTTGTACAGCAGGTACCGCTCCCGGGCGCGCGCGAAATCCGCCAGACCCGGCCGCCAGCCCGCAATGATCTGCTCCGGCGAGCGGCCCGCGTCGAGATCGCGGCGCAGCCGATCGCTGCCGTACAGCTCGTCGATCCCCGGTACGCGCCACTGGAACAGCCCGCCGGAGAGGCCGCGGATCGCGTGCAGGACGTGGACGGCGACGGCGACCGGGTCCAGCCGGCCGCGGTCCGTGACGCGGATCTCGACGCCGTGGCATGCGACGTCGCGGTATTTGACCGCGGCCGTCCGCCCCGGGATCGCCCTCGGGACAAAGTCGACCGCGGCAAAGTCCACGCCGGGAAGTCGCCGCTGCCGCAGATCGCCCGCCAGGGCCGCGCCGTCGATCCACGGCGCGCCGATCCATTCGAAGGGCCGCTCCGTGCCCCGGCCCTCGGAGACGTTGGTGCCCTCGAACAAGCAGGTCCCCGGGTACAGCGCCGCGGTCGCGAGGGTGAGCATGTCAGGCGAAGGAGACACCCAGGGCAGGCCCGCCTCGTCCATCCACTGCCCCCGGCTCCAGCCGCGCAGCGGTATGACCCTCGGGCGGAAACCTTCGGGAAGGTCGATCCAGCGCTCGCCCGCGGCCATCAGCGCCAGCTCGCCCGCAGTCAGCCCGTAACGGACCGGGATCGGGTAGGGGCCCACGAAGGACTCGAACGCCGGCTCGAGCGTCGGGCCGCCGACCTCCGACCCCGTGATCGGGTCGGGGCGGTCGAGGACCCAGAACGCAACGCCATGCTCCGCCGCGGCCTGCATCGACAGGCCGAGGGTGGCGATGTAGGTGTAGAAGCGGGCGCCGACGTCCTGGATGTCGTAGAGGATCACGTCCAGCCCGCGGAGCGCGGCGGCGGTCGGCTTCGTCTCGGCGCCATAGAGGCTGTAAACGGGGACCCCCGTGAGCGGGTCGCGGGCTCCCGGCGGATCCCCTCCGTCGGGGTTGTCTCCCCGGTAGCCGTGCTCGGGCGTGAAGATGGCGGCGAGCGTGACTCCCGGGGCGCGAAGCAGCAGGTCGACGAGGTGCCGCCCCTTTGCGTCGACGGCCGTCTGGTTGCAGACGACACCGACGCGCTTGCCGCGGAGCTCCGCCACGGGGCCCTCGAGCAGCGTCTCCAGGCCCGGATGCGCCGGCTCGGCTCCGGGATGGGCAAGGAATAGAATGAAGGTCACCGCGCGCACCAGCCACGCACGCATGCGGGTCCAAGGATAGCGGCGCCGGCGCGCGCAGTCCAGATCGCCCGTTTGCGCGGGGCCCGGCGTTGACCCTCCGCCCCGCCGCGGAGACAATGCGCGCCGTGACCGTCGACACCCATGCCCACATGTGCGACCCCGCCTTCGACGCGGACCGCGCCGCGGTCCTCGAGCGGGCGCGCGCAGCCGGCGTCGACGCGGTGATCGCCGTCAGCGAAACCGCGGCCGACATCGGACGCAACCTCGAGCTGGCCGCGGAGCTGCCCATGCTGCGGCCGGCCGGCGGCCTGCATCCGGGGCGCGCCGACCACGCGGAGGCCGCGCGAGCCGTTGGCGCGATCCGGGCCGCGCGCGGACGCCTGGCGGCCATCGGCGAGGTCGGGCTCGACTACTGGGTCGCGAAGGACGAGGCGGCGCGCGACGTCCAGCGCGACGTATTCGGCATGTTCGTTGCGCTGGCGGCCGAGCTCGAGCTGCCGCTGAACGTGCACTCGCGCTCGGCGGGCCGCGAGACCATCGACCTGCTGCTGCGGGCGGGCGCGGGGCGCGTGCAGATGCACGCCTTTGACGGCAGGGCCGCGACCGCCCTGCCCGCGGTGGAGGCGGGCTTTTTCTTTTCCGTGCCGCCGTCGATCGTGCGCTCCCGCCAGAAGGAGAAGCTGGTCGAGCGCCTCCCGCTCTCCTGCCTGCTCCTGGAGACCGACAGCCCCGTCTTGGGGCCGGTCGCGGCCGACCGCAACGAGCCGGCGAACGCGATGGTCGCGGCGGACGCGATCGCTTCCATCAGGGGCATCGCGCGTGAGGCCGTGCTGGAGGCGGTCGCCGAGAACACCGCGCGGCTCTACGCCCGGCTGCGCTGAGGCCCGCGGGCCAGACCCTCGGCCGCCACCATGAGCGCGGCGTGCTCGCCGAGCCGCTCGCCGAGGGCGGCGGGCAGCACGCGGCACGCGGCCAGGTTTCCCGGCAGCGCTTCGGCCGCGAGCTCGGCCTCCATGGCGGGGCGGATCAGCCGCTCGGCCCGCACGAAGATGCTGCCGACGACGATCACCTCGGGGTTGAGCAGGTCGACGACGATCGCGAGCGCGCGGCCGAGCATGCGCCCGACCTCGGCGTACACGGCGAGCGAGCGCGGGTCGCCGGCGTCGGCGCGCCCGGCGAGGAGCTTCGCGTCCAGATCTTCGCCGAGACGCAGGCGCGCGAGCGCGGCGATGCCGCTCCCGCCTGCGTAGCCTTCGACCGAGCCGGCCTTGCCGTAGCCCACGGGGCCGCCTTCGGTGAGCCGCACGTGCCCGATCTCGCCCGCGCCGTCGCAGGCGCCGCGGTACAGCCGGCCGTCGAGGACGAGGCCGGCGCCGAACCCGGTGCCCATCGTGCAGAAGACGACGCTCGAGGCGCCGCGTCCGGCCCCGAGCCGCGCCTCGGCAAGCGCGCACGCATTGGCATCGTTTTCCAGGCAGCAGGGGACGCCGAGTGCCGCCTCCAGGCGCGCGACTACGGGCACTTCGTCCCATCCCGGCAGGTTGGGCGGCGAGAGCACGAGCCCGCGCCGGGAGTCGAGCGGCCCGCCGCAGCTCACGCCCGCGGCGGCGACCGCGAGGCCGTGGCGGTCGCGCTGCTCGCGCGCGGCGCCCGCCAGCCGGGCGAGCAGCGCGTCGGGTCCGCCCGCGGTCGGGAAGCGCGCCGTCTCCACGATCGCGCCGGCCGCCGTGCCCAGCGTCACCGAGCACTTGGTCCCGCCGATGTCGAAGCCGAGGAGCGCGGCGTCAGCCATGCAGGCTTGCGTCGTAAAGCGAGCGCACGCGAAGCTGCCTCTCGAGCTCGGCCGGCGCAAGGGAGCCCGCCTCGCAGCGCACGACGCGTTCCTCGTGGCCGTCGAGAGCGAAGTAGTTGTCGGAAAAGACGCGGTCCGCCTCGGCCAGGTCGACCTCGACGAAGAGCGCCGGCCGCTCGCTGCTCAGGCTGACGACGAGCTCGCCTCCCTCGGCGCGCACGGACCGTCTGATGCGCGGCTCCTGGAGCGAAAGCGACTTGTACGGGGCAAAACAGTGCACGCCGTGCCGTTGCCCCGCCCCATCCATTTCGAACCGGAAGCTGAGCAGGTGCTCGCGGGCAAAGCCGGCCCCGGCGCCCGCGCCGTAGTCCAGGCGCGTGATCTCCCGCGACGCAAAGGCGGGCACCGCCGCGGGCGCGCTTCCAGCGTCCACGACTCGCCCGTCGAGCGCGACGAGCGACCAGCGCAGCGTGCCGGCGACGGGCGCCGCGCTCTCGTTGGAGACATGGAAAGACGCGGTCCGCTCGTCGCCGTCGCAGGACACGAGCACGTTGTCGTACGCGCGCGCGGCCACGTAGTGCAGCGCCTTCCAGCGGCCGAAGTAATCGATGCTCGACCAGGAGGCGACCGGCCAGTTGTCGTTGAGCTGCCAGTAGACCGAGCCCATGCAGCGGCCGCGGTTGCGCCTCCAGTGCTCGATGCCGTGGCGCAGCGCGTCGGCCTGGCTCACCTGCGAGACGTAGACCAGGGCGTCGAGGTCTTTCGGGTATCGGAAGTAGCGCGCGATGTAGCCGAGGATCTTGCCGTTTCCGCCGAGGCAGCGCTGGTGGTCCTCCATCACGGGCGAAAAGATGTCGAGGTCGTCGCCCGTCGCGAACGTGCGGATCGTCTTGATCGACGGGAAGCTCTCGAACCCGAACTCGCTCATAAACCGGAAATAGTGCTTCTTGAACTCCGTGAAGTCCACGTTCTTGTGCCACACGTCCCAGAAGTGGCAGTCGCCCTTGTCGGGCGAGTTCGGGGACTCGAAGTCGCCTCCCGAAGAAGCCGACGAAGGCCAGTAGAACACCTCGGGGCACGCTTCGCGGACGATGTCCGGGAACAACACCTGGTACTGCCGGAGGTACTCGGCGCGATTGTGTTTGGTGTGCGGAAAGCCCCAGTCTTCGAAGCCCTGCTCCATCTCGTTGTTGCCGCAGACGAGTCCGAGGCTCGCGTGGTGGCGGATGCGCTCGAGATTGTCGCGCACTTCGGCCTCTATGTTTGCGACGAACGAGGGATCGTCCATGTCGTAGAGCGCGCAGGCGAACATCAGGTCCTGCCACACGAGCAATCCGCGCCGGTCGCAGAGGTCGTAGAAGTCGTCCGATGGGTAGACGCCGCCGCCCCACACGCGGATGCAGTTAAAGTGGGCGCGCGCCGCGTCGTCCAGCAGCCGCTCGGTGCGCTCGCGGGTCACCCGCGGCAGGAACACGTCCTCCGGTATGTAGTCGCCGCCGCGCGCGAACACGGGCTCGCCGTTGACCGCGAACGCGAACGACTCTCCCCACTTGTCGGCCTCGCGCCTGACGGTGAGGGTACGGAGGCCAAGGTGAAGGCTGACGTCGTGCACCTCTTTCCCGTCGCGGAGCAGGGTCACCTGCAGGCGGTAGAGCGGCCGCGGGCCGTCGTCGGGGCCCAGGCCGTTGGGCCACCAGAGCCGCGGCCGCTCCACCTGCAGTCTTGTCGTGCCGTCGGCCGCGACGTCCGCGCTCTGCGTCCGGCCGTCGGGGTGCGCGAGCGTCGCGCGCAGCGTGAAGCGGCCGCTCCCCCACGCCTCGAGGCGGGGCGTGATGGCCAGGGTGACTTCACCCTTTTCGTGCTCCTGCACGACGTGTACGGCGTCGATCCGGCCTCCGTCGTATGCCGCGAGGCGGATGTCTCGCCAGATCCCCACGTCCGGGATGATCGGGCCCCAGTCCCAGCCGTAGCTGCAGTGGCTCTTTCGGATCGTGTTGAAGCCTTGAAAGGCGTAGTCCGGCTGATTCCAGTAGGCGTGCCACAGGTTGCGCTTCGCGTGCGCGCGGCGCACGTGCTCGAGGCTGTTCGCGAAGAGGATCCCGATCTCGTTGTCGCCGTCGCGCAAGCTGCGCGTGACGTCGAAGCGCCACCTCCTGTGCATGTTGGCGGCGCGGCCGACCTCGGCGCCGTTCAGCGAAAGGGTCGCGAGGGTGTCGAGGCCGTCGGCCTCGAGAAAGACGCGCCGGTCGCGGCCCCGCGGCAGGGCCGGGGAGACGGCGACGCGCCTGCTGAACGCGAAGTCGCGGTCGGCGACCTCGAGACAGCGGCGGTTGTTCTCGCGGTAGAACGCCCCTTCGGGGCCGAAGTCGCCGCGCTGCTCGAGGGCGAGAAACAGCGAGCCGGGCATGAGCGACGCAAGGTCGTACCGGCCGTCCGTCGAGCGCATGCGCCAGACGCCGGCAAGCGGCAGTTGTTCCATGCCGCGATCCTACACGCCGCCTCAGCGCCCGTCCACCACGGTGAGCCGCCGGTCGTCGAGGCGCAGCACCGTGTCTGCAAACTCCACGAGCCTCGCGTCGTGGCTCGCCACGAGCACGCAGCTTCCGTGGTCTCGGGCGAGGCCGCGCAGACGCGCCATCGCGAAGAGGCCCTGGTCGTAGTCGATGCTGGCCGTGGGCTCGTCGGCGAGCACCAGAGGGCTGCGGTAGACGAGGGCGCGGGCGATCACGACGCGCTGCTTCTCCCCGTGGCTCAGGTCGCCGGCCCGCGCGCCCGCGCGGCCCGCAATTCCGAGCTGCTCCAGCACCCCGGACACCCTGCCCGCGGTCTCCGCCCTGTCGAGCCCGGCGAAGCGGGCGGGAAAAAGGATGTTCCAGCCGACGCTCCTCGCGTCGACGAGCAGGAAGCTCTGGAACACGAAGCTGATCCGGCCCGCGCGCAGCTTCTGGAGCTCGGCGCGGGAATAGGCCTCGACTCTCCTGCCGAAGAGCGACACGGTCCCAGCCGACGGGCGTTGGAACCCCGCGAGGATCGTGAGCAGGGTCGTCTTGCCGCTGCCGCTCGGGCCGAGCAGGAGGTACACCCGGCCCGCGTCGAAGCGGACCGTGCAGTCTTCGAGGACCGGCTGCGCCTGCCCTCCGACGACAAAGGACTTGGACACGTGCTCGGCCGCGACGGGCGCCGTCACTGCCTCCACTCAAAGGCCTCCAGCGGGTAGATCTTCCTCGCGGCGAGAGACGCCAGCGATGCGCTCGCGATCGCGATGGCCTCCACCACGCCCGCGACCAGCGCCGCCTGCCATGGCCCGAACGCCTCGGCGAGCTGCGGGAGCAGGGCGTCGAGGAGCGGGAGCAGCGCCGCGGCAAAGGCCGCTCCCCCGACGAGGCCCGCGGAGGCGATCAGCAGCGCCTCCCGCACGATCACGAGCCACAGGTGGAGACCGGGCGCGCCGAGGATCTTCATGATGGCGAAGTCCCTCCTGCGCTCGAGCACGCTCATCGAAAGGATGAGGCTCAGCATGATGGTCAGCACGACCGCCGAGAGCCCCGTGATGACCATGATGACGGGCAGGAACCCCTGGTCGAGCTGCCTGAGATTGTTGCGGATGAACTCCTCCCGCGTGAACGCCGCGAGCCGGCCCTGGCTCTCGCGGATGGCGCGCACGGTTCGCGACGCATCGGCGCCCGGCGCCAGGCGCAGCAGGTACGCGGTCACGATGCCGCGCAGGGGCAGCAGCGACTGCGCGCGGTCGATCGTGACAAAGGCGTACTGCATGGCGATCGCGTTGGTGTCGCGCGACAGGCCGACGACGCGGAGATCGGCGCCGTCGACCGCGAGCCGGTCGCCGATCCGCAGGTCCAGCCGGGCCGCGATCGCCCGGTCGAGGACGATCTCGTCGTCGCCTTCCGGAAGGCGGCCGCCGGCGAGGTGAGGCGGCCGGCCCGTCCCGACGCGCGTGTCGTAGCCGACCAGGAACACCGTCCCCTGGCTCCGGCCGGCCGCCACGGACGCCGGCACCGTCACCACCCTGCCGACGGATTCGACGCCGTCCATCGCGCCCAGGATGGCCGCGTACGACTGGGGGAGCACCGAGAAGCCTCGGAGCAGGTTGTCGGCGGAGCGCTGCAGGACCCAGACGTCGGCCGGCACGCTCTTCAGGTACGCGACCGCTCCCTCGTAGGCCCCCTGGTAGATCGACCAGATGATCACGAAGAGCGCGACGCAGGCGGCGACGCAGGACACGGCGAGGACGTGCCGCGTCGCGTGCGCGCGGGGGCTGCCGCGGTCGAGGAGTGGGCTTGCCGGCGTCTGCTGCAAGAGAGTCCTCGAGGATATCTACAGAGGGGACGGCCCGAAATCAAGAAAAAAAACTCCCGCCCCCGGGGGGCCTCCGTCCGTATGTATATTCAGCCGAGGAGAGCGAAGTGGCATTCTACCAGGCAAAGAAAGTGAAGCTCGGGTTCGACCAGGCGATCGTGAGAGTCACCGAGGCGCTCAAGGCCGAAGGCTTCGGCGTCCTCACCGATATCGACATGAGCGCGACCCTGAAGAAGAAGCTCGACGTCGACGTCAGGCCCTACCGTATCCTGGGCGCCTGCAACCCGCCGAACGCGTACAGGGCCCTGCAGGCCGAGGACCGGATCGGGTTGATGCTGCCCTGCAACGTCCTCGTCCAGCAGCTCCCTACCGGGGAGGTCGAGGTCGCGACGATCGATCCGACGGTGGCGATGAGATCTACCGGCAACGAGCGGCTTGCCCCGATCGCGGACGAGGTGCGGCAGAAGCTGCAGCGCGTGATCGAGGCCCTCTAGAACGACCTCGGGGCGCGGGGGCGCGGCCACGCCGGCCGTGACCGTCCCGCACGTCCGCAAAAAACGCTGTACCGCGGTCATGGCCGCGTATATCCTTGCGCCGGGGAGGGCCATGAACCGCGTCTTCTACCACCGGATGGACCTGGACGGTCACGCGGCCGGCGCGATCGCGCGGCGCGGCCTCGACGCCGCGGGCGAGGCGTGGAGGCTGTACCCGTACGACTACGGCGACGCCTTCCCGGCGGCCGAGGTCGAGCCGGCGGACACGGTGTGGTTCCTCGACGTGGTGTGGCAGCCGCTGGAGAACGTCGCGCGCCTCGCCCGCGAGCGGCGCTGCCGCGTCGTCCTGATCGACCATCACCGGTCCGTGGCCGAGTCCGGCGCCCTCGACGGCCTGGAAGTGAGCTTGTCCGCGGACTCGAGCCGCGCGGCGTGCCTGCTCGCATGGGAGCGGTTCGCCCCCGGCGAAGCCGTGCCCGAATGGCTCGATCTGCTCAACCGTTACGACATCTGGGACGACGGCGACCGCGATGCGTGGAAGTCGCGGGTGCTCCCCTTTCAGATGGGGATGCAGGCTCAGCCCACGGATCCCCTCGAGAACTGGCCGTTCTGGAGGCGCCTGTTCGGCGACGACGCCGCGGCGGCGGAACGGTTCGTGCGCCGCACGATCCGCGTCGGCCGCTGGGTCCTTGCCTGGACCGAGGCGCGCAACGCCCGCGACGCCCGCGACCACTCCTTTGAGGCTCGCTTCGAGGGGCTGCGCGCGGTCTGCATCAACTCCACGGTCTTCGGCAGCGCCGCCCTCGACGCCGTCTGGGATCCCGCGCGGCACGACCTGATGCTCGTGTATGCGCGCCGGCGCGACGGCGCCTGGCGGGTCGCGCTGTTCGCCGAGAGCCCCGACGTGGACGTCTCGCGGATCGCGGCCAGGCTCGGCGGGGGCGGCCACCGGGGCGCCGCGGGCCTCACGGCGCGCGCGGTGAGCGTGAGCCGCGGCGAGTTGCGGATCGAGCCACTGCACCGCCGCGGCACTTGCCCGCCCCCAAGGCCTTCCAGGCCCCATGAGCCAGGCACTAGCCTGACCCCAAGGCCTTCCAGGCCCCATGAGCCAGGCACTAGCCTGACCCCAAGGCCTTCCAGGCCCCATGAGCCAGGTTGACCGCTGCCTTCCTTCATACTTAACCTCTTTTGTAGACTATGGATCACTCCTGCTGCACGCCGGGCGGTCCTGCCGCCATCGGCGCCAACGAGGGCCACTGCGCGCCGAGCCGCGCCCTGGCGGACGCTCGCGCCATCCAGGCTCCGCGCGAAGCGCGCGGCGGGTCGACTGCGGGGATGAAGCGCCTCGCCGGCGGGACCTTCCTGATGGGGACAGACGACAAGGAAGGCTTCCCGGCCGACGGCGAGGGACCTGTGCGTGAGGTCGAGCTCGCGCCGTTCTGGGTCGACGCCGCCCAGGTGACCAACCGGCAGTTCGCCGCGTTCGTCGACGCGACCGGCTACGTCACTGAAAGCGAGCAGTTCGGCTTCTCGTTCGTGTTCCACCTGCACGTGCCGAAGGTCGCGGACAAGAGGGGCCTCGTCCGCGAAGTGCCTGGCCTCGCGTGGTGGCGCGCCGTCAACCGCGCCTGCTGGAAACGGCCCGAGGGCCCGGGCACCGACCTCAGGGGTCGGCTCGATCACCCGGTCACCCACGTGACGTGGAACGACGCGATCGCCTACTGCGCGTGGGCGGGCAAGCGCCTTCCGACCGAGGCCGAGTGGGAGTACGCGGCGCGCGGGGGCCTGGTGCAGAAGCGCTACTGCTGGGGCGACGAGCTGCAGCCGGGCGGCCGTCACATGTGCAACATCTGGCAGGGCCGGTTCCCCGACGAGAACACCGAGGAGGACGGCTACAGCGGGACCTGCCCCGTGCGCGCGTTCCCGCCCAACGGCTACGGGCTCTACGGGATGGCGGGCAACGTGTGGGAGTGGTGCGCCGACTGGTTCAGCGCCGCGTATCCGCGGAGCGCGGAGCGCACGAACCCGCGCGGGCCGGCGACGGGCGACGCGCGCGTGATGAGGGGTGGATCATTTCTCTGCCATCGCTCATACTGCAACCGCTACCGGGTCGCGGCTCGGACGTCGAACACGCCCGAAAGCGCGTCCTCAAACCTCGGCTTCAGGTGTGTCAGCGATGTCTGAAAGTCGGTTGATCGAACGCCTCGCTCCCCCCGCCGGCCGCGTTCGTGCGGTGCTCGACACCGACACGTACAACGAGATCGACGACCAGTACGCCCTCGCCTACGCGGTGCTGGGCGGAAGCTTCGACCTGGAGGCGGTCTACGCCGCGCCCTTCCACAACGACCGCTCGAGCGGGCCAGAGGACGGGATGGAGAAGAGCTACGCCGAGATCCAGCGCGTGCTCGCGAAGCTGGAGGGGCGGGGGAAGAGCGTGCCGGGCCGCGTGCTGAAAGGCTCGCGCCGCTTCCTGGAGGCTGCGGGCAGGCCCGTGGAGAGCGAGGCCGCACGCGACCTCGTCGAGCGCGCGTCGGCAGGCCGCGAGCCGCTGTACGTGCTCGCGATCGGGGCCATCACGAACGTCGCCTCCGCTCTCCTGATGGAGCCGCGGATCAGGGACAAGGTCGTCGTCGTGTGGCTCGGCGGGCAGCCGAGCAGCTGGCACACGGCCTTCGAGTTCAACCTCAAGCAGGACCTGTTCGCTTCGCAGACCGTCTTCGATTGCGGCGTGCCGCTGGTGCACATCCCCTGCAAGAACGTCGCCGAGCACCTGCGCGTGACGGTGCCGGAGATCGAGCATCACCTCGGCGGCCGCAACGCCCTCTGCGACTACCTCGTCGGCATCACGCGGGAGCACATGGCCCTGCACCGCGCGCAGTCCAAGGTGATCTGGGACATCTCGACCGTCGCGTGGCTGCGCAACCCGGAATGGGTGCCTTCGCACATCGTGCACAGCCCGCTGCTCACGCCCGCCTTCACCTGGAGCCACGACGGCTCGCGGCACTGGATCCGAGAGGCGATCGATGTGAGGCGCGACGCGATTTTCGCCGACCTCTACGCAGTCCTGGCCGGATAGACGGCGCCCGCGCCGCGCATCCCTTTACTGCATTACTATTGAAGGTGCACCCCTGGCGTCGGGGAAGGGAGCGTGCAATGAGCGCTACCGCGACGGTCGACCAGGCGGAGGCCCGCCTGTCTCTTCGGCTCCTCGAAGAGCTCTTCGGGAGGGAATCGGAAATCGCGCCCGCTGTCCGGCTTTGGGACGGGACGGTCTGGCCGGACGAGCGGCCGCGCGCGGCCACCCTGGTGCTCAAGCACCCGGGCTCGCTGCGCGCCATGTTCTCGGGCGGGAGCGAGCTCGCCCTTGCCGAAGCGTACCTGTACGACGACTTCGACATCGAGGGCAGCATCGAGAGCGTGTTCGAGCTCGCCGATGAGCTGGCGCGGCGGACTTCCGGCTGGCGCACGAAGCTCGCGGCGCTCTCGATGCTGCGCCGCCTGCCGCCCGGCCGCCGGCGGCGGGCGCCCGCGCGCGGTCCGGCCCGCCTGCGGGGGCGGCTCCACTCGAAGGAGCGCGACCGCGAGGCCGTCCGCTACCACTACGACGTGCCTGGCGACTTCTACCGCCTCTTCCTCGACGATCGGATGGTCTACTCGTGCGCCTACTTCGAGCGAGCCGGGATGGATCTCGACTCCGCCCAGCTCGCCAAGCTCGACCTGATCTGCCGCAAGCTGCGCCTCCAGCGCGGGCCAGCGGCTGCTCGACGTCGGCTGCGGGTGGGGCGGCCTGGTGATGCACGCGGCCGCGGCGTACGGCGTCGATGCCACGGGCATCACGCTCAGCCCTCCGCAGGCCGAGCTCGCGAACACGCGCATCGCCGAAGCGGGCCTGGGCGACGTCTGCCGTGTAGAGGTGCAGGACTACCGCGAGGTGAGCGAGGATCGGCCGTACGACGCGCTCGTCAGCGTGGGCATGTTCGAGCACGTGGGCGCGCGCATGCTCCCGCTCTACTTCGAGAAGGCGAGGAAGCTCCTCAAGCGGGGCGGCGTGTTCCTCAACCACGGCATCGCCGCCAGCGCCCTGGACCGACCCGCGAAGGGGCCGACGCTGAACGGCACATACGTCTTTCCCGACGGCGAGCTCGTGCCCGATCAACGCGACGCTCCGGGCTGCGGAGGAGGCGGGATTCGAGGTGCGCGACGTCGAGAGCCTGCGCGAGCACTACGCGCTGACGCTCCGGGAGTGGGTCCGGCGCCTGGAGGCCCGCCACGACGAGGCGCTTCGGTACGTCGACGAGCCGACGTACCGGGTGTGGCGGCTTGTTCATGTCGGGCTCGGCGCACGGGTTCTCCGTCGGGCGGCTGAATCGTGTACCAGTCGCTGCTCTCCCTCGCGGGCGAGGGGGGCGGGAACGGCCTGCCGCTGACGCGCGCGGACTGGTACGCCGGCCGCCGGACACGGGTCGAGGCATGAGATAGGGCCACGCGGGCGGCGCGGAAGCGTTATCTTCCAGCGCGTGGCGCCGGGCGGCGCGGCGCCCTCTGGAGGAGGCAAGGCATGATTCTCTGCATTTCGCCCGCCAAGAACCTGGATTTCGAGAGCCGTCGCCTGCAGGTCAAGGCCACGCAGCCCGCGATGCTCGATGCGTCCGCGCTCCTGATCGAGCGCCTGAAGCAGATGTCGGCGGCGGAGATCCGCAAGCTGATGGGCCTGAGCGATTCCCTCGCCCGGCTGAACGCGCGCCGCTACGCCGACTGGACGCTGCCGTTCTCGGCCGAAAACGCGCGGCCCAGCATCTTCGCCTTCGCCGGCGACGTGTACCGGGGCCTCGATGCGGCTTCGCTCAGCGTCGAGGAGCTCGACTATGCTCAGAAGCACCTGAGGATCCTGTCGGGTCTTCACGGGCTGCTCCGTCCCCTCGACCTCATCCGGCCGTACAGGCTGGAGATGGGGACCCGGCTCGCCGTGAACGGAAGCACCGATCTGTACGGCTACTGGGGAGACCGCATCGCGAAGGCGCTGAACGAGGCGATGCGAGCCGCTCGGTCGCGCGTCCTGGTCAACCTGGCGTCGGAGGAATACTTCAAGGCCGTGGGCGCCGACAGGATCGACGGCGAGGTCATCCAGCCGGTCTTCAAGGACCTGAAGAACGGCAAGTACAGCGTCTTCTTCGTGTACGCCAAGCGGGCGCGCGGAATGATGTGCCGTTACGCGATCGAGAACCGCGCGACCGATCCCGAGCAGCTCAAGGGCTTCGACTTCGGCGGTTATCGCTACGCGCCGAAGCTGTCCTCGGAGCGCGAGTGGGTCTTCACTCGCGATACGCCGGCCTGACGGCGTTCTCGCCGGAAGGGGCGCCGTCGGGGGACGCGGTCCGAACCACGAGCCGCTCGAGGAGCCGCATCGAGCTTTCCGCGATCTCGTCGACGGCCTGGGCGAAGGCCTCCTCGTTGGCTCGCGAGGGCTTGCTGTAGCCGCTGATCTTGCGGACGAACTGAAGGGCCGCGGCGCGGGCGTCCTGCGGCGTGGCGGCCGCGAACGGGGGTCTGAGCGGCTTGATGCTTCGACACACGGCTTCCACCTCCGGGCTTGCGGCGGCCGAGCACCCGGCGCGGCCGCCGTGCGCCTGCAATATAATGAGAATCCGCGAAGAAGGGCTTGCCCACCGGAGAGGCAGAGTCAGCCCGCGGCAGCTGATGTCGGGCGTGGTGCGGTCGGGCATCAAGGGGTAGATTGAAGGAAGACGACCTGGCCCGAGAGGTAAACGATGAGGAAGCCGACACCCACGAAGGCGGCGCGCGTCAAGGCCGGCACGAAGAAGGCGAAACGCTCCAGGACGCCCGCGCGGAAGACGCCGCGGGCCAAAGCACGGCCCAAGGAAGCGACGCGGCGCGGGCCCGCGCCCCGGCAAAAGGCGGCGGCGAAGATGGCGGCGCGCGCGAAGGCGGCGCCGGGCAGGAAGCCGCCGAAGCGGAAAGCGCCGGCAGCCGGGCGCCCCGAAACCAGGCCGCCCGCGCTCAAGGCGCCGGTCACAAGGCCGCCCGCCGACGAAGTCGTCATCCAGTGGCAGGCCCACCGCGGCGGCGGCGGCTTCGAGCGGCCCGACAATACCATAGTGTCCTTCGTCTACGGGTGGGACCTCGGAGGCATCGCCGAAGCCGACGTCCGGCAGACGCGGGACGGGCGCATCGTCTGCCTGCACGACGCGACGCTGGCCCGCACCACCGACGCGCCCGCGGACATCGCTGACGTCCCCGTCACCGACCTGCTCTACGAGCAGTTCGCGAACGTGGACGCCGGGGTGAAATTCTCGCCCATCTATGCCGGCCAGCGCGTGCCCCTGCTCGAGGAAGTGCTTGCGCGCATGGCCGAGAAACCCGGGCGCCGGATGTACCTCGACCTCAAGCGGATCGACCTCGGGGCGCTCGCCGAGATGATTCACCGCTTCCGGCTCGAGGGCCGCATCTACGTGGCGTCGCGCAACATCGAGGAGTGCGAGGGCCTCAAGGCGCGGCTTCCAGGCACGATGACGATCCTGTGGTGCGGCGGGACGGAGCTCGAGATCCAGGCCAGGTTCCGCAGCATGGCGGCCGCCGACTTCTACCACCTCGACCAGATCCAGCTTCACCTCAACGACGAGCAGCAGCCGACGGGGTGGCGGTACCAGATCAAGCCGGCTTTCATCACCGGGGCGCTGGAGGCGTGCTCCAGACGCGGCATGGACCTCGAGGTCCTGCCGTGGAAGTTCGAGCGCCGGGACATCGAAGCGCTCCTGGACCTGGGCGTGCGCTGGTTCGCGACCGACGAGCCCAGGCGTTTCCTCGACGCCGTCAACGGATGGAAGGCGGCCCGCCCGGGGCGCGCATAGCGCGGACCGCAACGAAAGCGGGCGAAGCCCCCGCCGGTAGGCAGCGCGGCGGGCTTCGCTTTGTTTCTACTTCTTCTTCCAACTCCTGCCCGTGCGGTCGAGGAAGGGCCGCACCCGGTCGGGGAAATCGACGCCGAGGGAGTCGATCCCCATTTCGGCCAGGTACGCCGTGCGCTCCTCGTCGTTGGCGACCCAGGCGTGGGCCGTGAGGCCCGCCTTGTGGACCTCTTCGACGAGCGCCGGGCTCCAGTAGCTCCAGTGCGGGCGCACGGAATCGGCCCCGGTCGCGCGCGCCGCGCCGACCGTGTCGACGAGCCGGCACGAGTAGGTGAGCCCGACCGTGACCGCGGGCTCCATGTCCTTGATGCGCTTCAGGCTGTCGTGGTGGAAACCGATCACCATCACTTCTCTCACGAGGTCGTGCCTGCGCAGCTCCGTGAGCAGGGCGGCCTCGATGCCCTTTGCGGGCAGCGGGTCTCCCTTGACCTCGATGACCACCGGGATCCGCTTCTTCGCCCACTCGAGCAGGTCGCCCAGCACGGGCACGCGCTCGCCGCGGAACCGTTCGTGGAACCAGCTGCCCGCGTCCAGGCGCCGGATCTCCTCCAGGGTCATGCTTCTTGATGCGCCCCGTGCCGTTCGTCGTTCGGGAGACCTCCGGGTCGTGCATCAGTACGAGCGCCCCATCCCGGCTCAGATGGATGTCGGTCTCGACCAGGTCGCACCCGAGCTCCAGGCCCATCTGGAACGACGCCATGGTGTTCTCGGGCGCGTGGCCGAGGGCGCCTCGGTGCCCGACGATGAGGACCTTTCCCGTCCTCGCTGCCTCTATCTCAAGCATCCCTACGCTCCTTTCGTTACAGGCTCTCGGTCGAAGCGATGATGATCCTGACGCCGGCCTGCTCGAGCTCGGCCCGGTAGTCGGCGGGGCACGCCTGGTCGGTGACCAGCATGTCCACCGCGTCGATAGGGCCGGCGGCGAAGTTCGACACGACCGCGAGCTTACGGTGATCGGCGACGACGATCACGGGGCCGCGGGTTCGCTCGATCATCTGTCGCGTGATCTCGGCCTCCTGCTCCACCGGATGAGTCAGCCCTTCCCGGACGCTGATCCCGTCGATGCCTATGATCGCCTTGCCGGCCCAGATCTGCCGCAGCATCGCCGTCGCGAATCCCCCGACGACCGAGTTCGATTGCGACCGGTACTCGCCGCCGATGAGGATCAGTTCGACGCCGACCTTCGGCCCTTCCAGGGCGGCGGCGACGTTGTTCGTGATCACCCGCACCTTCCTGGCGCCGAGGTTGCGGATGACTTCGAGGGTGGTCGAGCCTCCGTTGACGAAGATCGTGTCGCCATCGTCGATGAGCTGCGCGGCCGCGCGGCCGATCGCCTCCTTTTCCGCGCGGCAGTCGAGGCCCTTCTGCGAGAACAGGGTCTCCACGCGCTTGTGGTGAGTGCAGATGGCGCCGCCGCGCGACCGCTCGAGGATCCCGCGGCGCTCCAGAGCAGCCAGGTCTCTGCGGATCGTGATCTCGGAAACCGCCAGCAGCGAGCTCAGCTCGGCGACGCCGATGATCCCGTGCTCCTCGGCGAGACGGTGGATCCGGTGCTGACGCTCGGCGGGGATCCTGTGGGCGGCCACGGCAAGCTTCCTATGGACGGCCCGACGCGAGGTATGCCAGTACGTCCTCGAAGAGCTCCGCCCTCGTGATCTGCAGGCGCTGCAGGTCGACGGGGAGCCCGAGACGCTCGAGGCGCAGCGCGAGATCGATGGTCGTGACCAGCGACCGTACGGGCGGCGAAGCGGAGCCCGAGGCGGGCAGGCGCAGGTCCACCTGCACGTAGTCGGGGTCGCCCGAGCGACCCTCGTTGGCCGAGGCCCACCGCTGGAACGCGTCCGGCGCGACCGCGGCGACCACGATCGTCCTCAGGCCGTCGGAGCCGCGCGCGAGGCTGCGCAGCGCCCTGTCGGTCACGCCGACCGTGGCGATCAGCTGCCTCTCGCTCATGTCCTTTTCCGGCATCTGGCCGCGGCCGTGGTAGGGCCAGAAGACGTTGAAGAACTGCTGCGCCGACGGCGCGCCGGGGCCGAGCGAGCCGCTCAACGAATCGGCCGCGATCAGCGCCGCATCGGCGTCCGTCGCCTTGAGCATCGCGGAGGTCGCGAGGGAATTGAGGCTGCTCCTCTCGAACATCCTGCCGGTGAGCGGCCTGTCGCCGACGCTCCCGATGGCGAGCAGGCCGTCGAGCGCGGCCTTGACCTTCGCGTCTTCGGGGACCGACGCGTCCAGCGTCTTGAGCCGGTAGGTGTACTGCGCGATCTTCCCGCCGGCAACCGTCAGGTCGAGGATCCCCACCTGCGGCGCAAAGGCCCCGTCCTGCACGATCAGCGTCTCGCCGATCAGGACGGGCTCGTTCACCATGGTGTGCGAGTGACCCCCGACGATGAGGTCGATCCCGGGGACCGCGCGCGCCAGCTCCATGTCGGGCTTGAAGCCGAGGTGCGACAGCACGAGGACCAGGTCGGACTGCCGGGCCACCTGGGGCACGAGCTCGCGCGCCACCTCGACGGGGTCCTTCACCTGGACCTGCAGGCTCTGGATGTACTGCGTGGTCGTGAGACCGATGATGCCGATGCGCAGGCCGCCGCGGTTCAGGATCACGTAGGGTCGCGCCAACAGCTTCCCGCTCGACCCGTCGAGGTCGGGGAGGTCCCTGCGGATGACGTCGGCGGAGAGGACCGGGAACTTTGCGCGGCCGATCAAGCCTTCGATCCAGCGCCTGCCGTAGTCGAGCTCGTGGTTGCCGATGACCATCGCATCGAACCCGAGCGCGTTCATGGCGTCGAAGTCGTCGATGCCGCGGTAGCCGTAGGATGGGAGGGTCGCGTAATCGGGCTTGCCGTTGACCAGGTAGTTGGAGTCGGACCCGACCAGCGAGTCGCCGCCGTGGAGGAGCAGGACCGGCTCCGCGCCGGCGCGCTCCTGTCCGACGACCGTGGCGAGCCTCGCGAACCCCCCGAGCGGTTCGAGCATCCCCGTCGTCGGCGACTTGAAAGGATACAGGTGGGAGTGGGTGTCGTTGACGTGCACCACCTTGAGGTGAACGGGCCGGGCATCGGGTGTCGTGCGGCAGCCACCCAGGAGAACCAGTATCAGCAGCCCGAGCGTCGCGGCAGCACGGGCGAACTTCCTCGAGCGATTCATGGGCAGGGCCCCTCCTTTGGTCGCTTGCGCGTTGCAGGTTGACAAGCCGTCGTGACTCTATTCCGACGAAAGCGACCCGTCAAGCAACAAAATGATCGGATTGTGAATGTGGAAGGAGCTCAGGCGGCCTATTCGAACAAATGCGATCGTATTCTGTGGTCGGGCGCACAGGCGGCAGCCTACTGTTTGAGCCCACCGAGCGTGATGCCTTCGATGAACCGGCGCTGCACGAGCAGGAAGAGGACAATCACGGGCAGGGTCGTGAACGTGCATGCTGCCATGAGGAGCGTCCATTCGGTCATCCACTCGCTCTGATATGTCTCGAGCCCGACCTGGATCACCCGCATCTGGTCCTTGTTGGTGACGATCAGGGGCCAGATAAAGTCGTTCCAGTGGTTCATGAACGAAAAGAGGGCCACGGTCAGCAGCGCCGGCATCGCGAGCGGCATGACGACGAGGAACAGGTAGCGGAAGGGGCCCGAGCCGTCGATGGAAGCAGCGTCCTCCAGGTCCTTCGGGATGGTGAGGAAGAACTGCCGCAGGAGGAAGACGCCGAACGCGGACGCCAGGAACGGCACGGTGAGCGCCATGTACGTGTCGATCCACCCGAGGTTCTTGACGATCACGTAGTTCGGGATCATGGTCGCCTCGCCCGGGATCATCAGCGTGCCCAGGAACAGCAGGAAGAGCGCCTGGGAGCCCTTGAACTTCCTTGCGAAGGCGAACGCGGCGAGCGACCCGAAGAACATCTGCGCGACCGCGGGGATCACCGAGGCGATCGTGGAGTTCAGGAAGTAGCGGCCCCACCGCGCCGCTTTCCAGGCGTCCAGGTAGTTCCTCCAGATCGGGGCGTCGGGGAGGAGCGACGGCGGGAACCGGTAAACCTCCTTTGCCGACTTGAGCGAGGTGCTGAGCATCCAGAAGAAGGGGTAGTTGATCAGGACGACAAGGGCGGTCAGCAGCAGGTAGAAGACCGCCTTGCGGGCGATCGCGGGCGCGCGACTCGATTCGATTCCCATACCGGCCCTACTGATAGTGGACACGCTTCTCCCCGACCCGGAACTGGATCAGCGTGAACACGAGTGTGATGAGGAGAACGACCATGCCCAACGTGGCGCCTTCGCCCATCTTGAAGTAGCGGAATGCAGTCGTGTACAGGTAGTAGACCAGCACGTTGGTGCTCTTGGCAGGACCGCCGCCCGTCATGACCGCCACCGAGACCAGGACCCTGAACGCCGAGATGACCTGCAGCACCACGACGAAGAACGTGGTAGGCGAGAGCAGCGGCAGCGTGATCGTCCAGAACCGCCGCAGCGTGCCCGCTCCGTCGATCCTCGCGGCTTCCTGGTATTCGCCGGGGATGTTGTTCAGGCCCGCGAGAAAGATGACCGCGTTGTAGCCGACGCGCTTCCAGATGCCCACGGTGAGGACCGCCGCCATCGCGCCGCCCTGCGCGTCCTTGAGCCAGTTCATCCAGTGGATGCGCGGGGCGCGCGAAGCGCCCAGGGCGTAGAGCAGGTTGTTCAGCAGGCCCATCTCCGCGTCGAAGATCCACTCCCAGATCATCGCCGCGACGATCATCGACGTGATCACCGGCAGGAAGAACATGAGCCTGAAGAAGGCGCGCCCGCGGGTGATCTGCTTGAGAAGAAGGCCGATCAGGAGCCCCAGCACGACGCAGAACGGCACGGCGATGAGCGTGTAGACAAAGGTGATCCGGACCGAATCCCAGAACTCGGCGGACTGGAAGGCCGTGACGTAGTTCGCGAACCCGACCCATCGCGCCGGGGTGAGCATGTTCCAGCGGTGGAGGCTGATCCAGAAGCAGTAGACGATCGCGACGTAGGTAAAGACCACGAGGATGATCGTCGCGGGGCCGAGGGAGACACCCAGGAAGAAGAGCTTCCTGATCCTGTTTGCCGTCCGGGTGTTCAAGGGGCAGGCTCCGTCAGGCGCGGGCGACTTGGGGGGGCCGCCGCGCGGTCCCCCCGGCGCTCACGCTACTTGTTCTCGCTGAGGATCTTGTTCGCCTTTGCCTGCGCCTCGGCGAGCGTCGCCCTGGGGTCGAGATCGTTCAGGATCGTCCGGTCCCACGCGTCGTTGAAGACGTCCCGGACCTCCTGGAACGGTCCGAGCCACGTGTGGTCTTCGCCCTGGGCATACGCGAGCTGGTCGTACGTCTTTTTCCAGCGAGGGTCCTTCTCCCAGAGCTGCTTCATCTCGACGGAATCGACCGCTTTCTTGCTCGATGCCTGATAGCCGGTCGACTTGGCCCAGAACATCTGGCTCACCGGGTTGGTGGCGAACTTGAGGAACTCCCACGCAGCGAGCTTTTCCGCGGCCGGCTTGCCCTTGACGATGTAGAGGCTTCCGCCGCCCATCGGTACGATCTGCTTCACGTTGCGCGGCACGACGCCGACCCCGACGTTGTACTGGAAGCGGCTGATGATCGAAGTGAGCGATGCCGTCGATCGCAGCACGCCTCCGCTCCTGCCGCTGGCGTCGAGCTTGTCCCCGCCCTTGTAGACGGCGACCTTGTCCTTGACCATCTTCTTCATAAAGGAAAGGGCGGCGACAGACTCGGGTGTGTCCCAGAGGACGGCGCCGTTGTCCGCCCTGATCCAGTCCCCGCCGAACTCCCAGACATAGCCCTGGCTGATCCAGCCGCTGCCGCGCTCCAGGTTGTACCCGATCGTGTCGCCTCCGAGCGACGTGATCCTGGCCGATGCCTGGTACATGTCGTCCCAGGTCGCGGGGCTCTTCTCCGGGTCCATTCCCGCTTTCTTGTAGAGGTCCTTGTTGTAGTAGTAGATCGGCGTGCTGCAGTTGTACGGCACGCCGTAGACCTTGCCCTGGTACACGTTGGCGTCGTAGAGGGACTGCACGTAGTCCGCCTTGACTTCGGGCTCCTTGGAGAGCAGGTCGTCCAGCGACTCGATGTACCCCGCCTTGACCATCTGCGGCGCATAGGCGTGCGCCATGTGGGCGATCGAAGGCAGCCCGCCCGCCACGGCGGCCGCGAGCAGCTTGGGCATCGTGTCCTCGTAGCTGCCGCTGTAGACCCCTTCGAGCTGAACCTTGTTCTGAGACTGGTTGAATCTCTCGACCAGCACCTGCGTCGCCTTGCCGGGATCGCCTGAGACCGAATACCACAGCGTTATCTTGACCGGACCCTGAGAGGCGGATGCCTGCTCCTGCTTGCCGCTCGCCCATGCCGGCGCCATCCCCAACGCCAGGCCAACGACCACAGCCGTGAGCCTCCGAATCATCCATGCTGTCAAGGGTTGCCTCCTCACCGCCGTCAGCGGCTGGTGGATAGACTCTAGGTTCCCGGAGTCGATCTGTCAAGAAAAGCGCTCACTGCTCTTTCACTGCTCCGATTGGTCGCGCGCGGGACTGTCGCCCCCGGCCGCGAACCTTGACATCGCGCCGCGGCGGCCCCTATTGTACCCGGGTCCCTCGCGCCGCCGCGTGCCTCCTGCTGCGCGCTCCTGCCAGGCGCGATCGACAGAAAAGGAGCCATAGAATGAAGATCAGGCGTCCGCTCTTGGTGCTCGCATCGGTGCTGCTGGTCCTCGGGCTGGTGCTGGCCGGCTGCGCGAAGAAAGAGGCCGCGAAGCCCGCGGCCGAGAAGAGGCTCAAGGCCGGGTTCGTGTACGTCGGGCCGATCGGCGACTACGGCTTTACCAACGCCCACGACGTGGGCCGCAAGTACGCGATCTCCAAGCTGCCGTGGCTCGACACGGTGTACGTCGAGAGCGTGCCCGAAGGCGATGCCATGCGTGTCATCGACCGCCTCGTCCAGGAGGAGAAGTGCGACGTCGTCCTCACGACCAGCTTCGGCTACATGGACGACACGGTCAAAGCCGGCGCCAAGTACCCGAACGCGCTGTTCTATCACTGCTCGGGCTTCAAGAACGCCAAGAACGTCGGGACGTACTTCGCTGATCTCTACCAGATGTACTACCTGAACGGCATCATGGCCGGCGCGCTCACCAAGAGCGGCAAGATCGGCTACGTGGGCGCGTTCCCGACCCCCGAGGTCGTGCGCCACATCGACGCGTACGCGCTCGGCGTCAAGGTGAGCAACCCCAAGGCGAAGGTCCAGGTGCGCTGGATCTACGCCTGGTACGACCCCACCAAGGCCAAGGAGGCCGCCGAGGCTCTCGTCGCCGACGGCGTCGACTGCCTGGCGTTTACCGAGGACTCGCCGAGCGTCATCGAGGTGGGCGAGGACCACACCAAGAAGGGACAGCAGATCTACACCTTCAGCCACTACAGCCCCATGGAGAAGTTCGGGCCCGACTCGGTCGTCTCGGGGCAGCTCGTCGACTGGGGCGTGATGTACGTCAAGATGTTCCAGGACGTCCGCGACGGGAAGTTCAGCAACGAGGACCTGTGGTGGATGGCCAAGGAGAAGGCGGCGGTGCTCGGCGGCGCCGTGAACGAGCCGATCAACCCCAAGTTCGTCGACGCGCTCAAGAAGGCGATGGTCGAGAGCAAGGATCTGGGCAAGCTCAGCGCCTACGACCTCGTGATGAAGCGCTACGAGCAGATGCAGCAGAGCCGCGAGACCTTCGACCCCTTCGCCGGCCCGATCAAGGACAACAAGGGCAACGAGAAGATCCCCGCCGGCCGGATCGGCACCAAGCAGGAGCTGCTGAGCATCGACTACTACGTCGACAACATCGTCGGCGACGTCCCGCGCTGAGCGCCCGCGCCGCGCGCGGGCCGCGTACGGAACAGGGGGGAGCCGCAAGGCTCCCCCGATCTCTACCGAACGTCCCTCCCGTTCGCGCCGGTCGAAGCCTGAGCCCATGAGCAAGATCGAGTCCCTCCGCATGGTCGGGGTCACCAAGCGCTTCGGCGAAGTGCCGGCGAACGAGGGCGTGGACTTCGAGGTGCGCTCCGGCGAGGTGGTCGGCCTGCTCGGCGAGAACGGCGCGGGCAAGACCACGTTGATGAACATCCTCTACGGCCTCTACGCGGCCGACGCCGGTGAGATCCTCATCAACGGCGTCCGCGTGAGCCTCGCCACCCCGCGCGACGCGATCGAGGCCGGCATCGGCATGGTGCACCAGCACTTCATGCTCGTGCAGAACCACACCGTCGCCGAGAACGTGGCGCTCGGGTACCGCGAGACCCCGTGGCTGTTTCCCGCGCGCGACATCGAGCGCAGGCTCGCCGGCTTCTCAGAGCGCTACGGGCTCGCGGTCGACCCCCGCCGCAAGGTGTGGGAGCTTTCCGCCGGCCAGCAGCAGCGCGTCGAGATCCTCAAGGCGCTCTTCCAGGGCGCCGACGTGCTCATCCTCGACGAGCCGACCTCGGTGCTCACGCCGCTGGAGGCCGAGGAGCTCTTCCGCGTGCTCGACCGGATGCGCGCCGAGGGCCGCTCCGTGGTCTTTATCAGTCACAAGCTCGAGGAGGTGCTGCGCATCTGCACCCGCGTGGTGGTGCTGCGCAAGGGGCGGGTCGCCGGGAGCGCGGACCCGCGCGCCGCGGGCCGGCGCGAGCTCGCGCGGATGATGGTCGGCCGCGACGTGATCTTCGACTTCAAGAAGCGCGAGCTCGCCCGCGGGGAGCCGGTGCTCGAGGTGACGGGCCTCACGGTGGCCGGCGACCGCGGCAACGTCGCGGTGAGCGACGTGTCGCTCACGATCCACCGCAACGAGATCCTCGGCATCGCGGGCGTTTCGGGCAACGGCCAGCGCGAGCTCGTCGAGGCGATCACGGGGCTGCGGAAGGCTCTGAGCGGCACCGTGCTCATCGAGGGGCGCGACATCACCAACCGGAGCGCCCGCGTGATCGCATCCCTCGGGATCTCGCACGTCCCCGAGGAGCGCATCAAGTTCGGCATCGTGCCCAACCTGCTGATCTACGAGAACGCCGTGCTCAAGAAGCACCGCAACCGCCCGTTCTCCCGCGTCCTCTTTCTCAACTACGAGAGCATCCGCGACCACGCGGCGGGCATCGTGCGCGACTACCGCGTGGACGCGCCGTCGATCGACCTGCCGATGCGCAAGCTCTCGGGCGGCAACATCCAGAAACTGATCCTCGGGCGCGAGATCACCGGCGAGCACGCGCTGCTCGTGGCGGCTCACCCGACCTACGGGCTCGACGTGGGCGCCACGGAGTACATCCGCAGCCTGCTCCTCGAGCGGCGCGAGAGCGGCAAGGCGGTGCTGCTGGTCTCGGAGGACCTCGAGGAGATCTTCGAGCTCTCGGATCGGATCGCGGTCATGTTCGCCGGCCGCCTCGTGGGCGTGCTCGAGCGCGCGGAGGCCACCGCCGAGGAGGTCGGGCTGCTGATGGGCGGGTCGGCGATCGGGGCAGGGGAGGGGAGGGCAGGATGAAGGTCGGCGTCCGCGTAAGCCCCCGCTACGACGCTCCCGCATGGCTGCCCGCCGCGGTTCTGGCGGGGTCCGTGCTCGCCGGCCTGGTCGCCGTCGGCCTGATGTTCGTCGTGAGCGGCGTGAACCCCTTCTACGCCATCTACCGCATCTTCGGCGGCTCCTTCGGCAGTCTCTACGGGCTGGGGGAGACCGTGACCAAGGCGATCCCGCTCATCCTCATCGCGTCGGGCCTCGCCATTGCCTTCCGCGCGAAGTTCTGGAACATCGGTGCCGAGAGCCAGCTTCTCCTCGGCGCGACGTTCGCCGGCTGGGTGGGCCTCCACTGGCAGCTGCCCGGGCCGCTGCTCGTCGCCTCGATGTTCGCCGCCGGCTTCCTGGGCGGCGCGCTCTGGGGCCTCATCCCGGCCGCGCTGCGGACCCGTTTCGGCGTCAACGAGGTCATCTCGACGCTGATGCTGAACTACATCGCCTCGGAGCTGCTGACGCTGCTCGTGACGGGCCCGTGGAAAGGGGTCACGCAGCAGGGCTTTCCGTACACCGACGACCTGGGGCCGGCGGCGACCCTGACCGTCATTCCCGGGACGCGGATCCACGCGGTGACCCTCGTCCTCGCGCTCGCGGCCGCGTTCGTGCTGTACCTGCTGGTGCAGCGGACGCGGTTCGGCTACGAGCTGCGCGTCGTCGGCGAGAACCGCGAAGCCGCCCGCTACGCCGGGATCAACCTGACGCGGGTGACGCTGCTGATGATGGCGCTGAGCGGCGGGGTCGCGGGCCTGGCCGGCGTGGGAGAGGTCGCCGGGGTGCACCACCACCTGACGTATCCGCTCTCGATCTCGGGAAACTACGGCTACACCGCGATCATCGTGGCGTGGCTCGGCAAGCTCAATCCGCTGGGCGCCGTGCTCGCGGGCTTGTTCTTCGCGGGCATCCTCGTCGGAGGCGACGCGATCCAGATCTCGCTGGGCCTTCCCGCGGCGACGGTGCAGGTCTTCAACGGGATGCTGCTCGTGTTCCTGATCGCGGGCGACTACTTCCTCAGGCACCACGTCCGGCTGTCGTGGGGCGTCGCCGCATAGGAGGCGCGCATGGATTCGATTGTGGTGACGGTCCTCGTGCGCGCAATCGTCGCCGGGACGCCGCTGCTGCTCGGGACCATCGGCGAGATCGTGGCCGAGCGCTCGGGCGTGCTGAACCTCGGCGTCGAAGGCATGATGGCCGTCGGCGCGGTCACCGGCTACCTCGCGGCGCTCGCCACCGGCAGCCCGTGGATCGGGATGGGCGCAGGGCTGGCCGCGGGCGCCGCCCTCTCGCTCGTGCATGCCTTTGTGTCGGTGACGCTGCGCGCCAACCAGGTGGTCTCCGGCCTCGCGCTCGCCATGATCGGCACCGGGCTGAGCGGCCTCCTGGGCAAGCCCTACATCGGACAACCGCTGGCGCATACCATGACCGAGGCGCCGATCCCCGTCCTGAGCGGCCTTCCGGTCGTGGGGCGGGTGCTCTTCGCGCGGGACCCCTTCTTCTACCTGGGGGTCCTGTTCGGCCTCGGTTTCTGGTTCCTGCTGCGGCATACGATGTGGGGCGTGCGCGTCCGCTCCGTCGGAGAGAACCCCGCGGCCGCGGAGTCGCAGGGGGTCGGTGTGGCGTCCGTGCGCTACCTCTGCGTGGCCATCGGCGGAGCGCTCGCCGGCATGGGCGGCGCTCACCTCTCGCTGGCCTACAGCAAGTCCTGGATTGAAGGCATGACCGGCGGCCGGGGCTGGATCGTCGTGGCGCTCACGATCTTCGCCCTCTGGAACCCGCTGCGCGCCTTTGCCGGCGCCTTTCTCTTCGGCGGAGTGTTCGTCCTGCAGTACCTGCTGCAGCCGCTCGGCGTGCCCCCGAACCTGCTCGGCATGCTCCCGTACGCGGCGACGCTTGCGGCGCTCGTGCTGGGCGGCCTGAGCCAGGGTGAGCGCGGCATGGCGGCTCCGGCGATGCTGGGCGAGATCTACACGAGGGGAGAGCGATGAGCAACCGCGCCCCTTCGCGGTTCTCCGGGATCCTCGTGGGGAGCGCCGCCATGGCGCAGCACGGCGTGGTGCTGATGCTGATCGGCCCGGTGCTGCCGGATCTCATGCGCGAGTTCGGAGTGCGCGGGCCCCTCGCGGGCCTCCTGCTGAGCGCAGGCTCCTTCGGCTTCACAGTGGGGCCGCTCGTGGCCGGGCGGATCATCGACCGCAGGGGCGTGCGCGCGGCGCTGATCGCCGGCTTCTGCGTCGAGCTCGTCGTGCTGGCCGCCTTCGGGGTCGTCCCCGCCTTTGCGCTGGCGGTGGCGCTGAACTTCCTCACGCGATTCGGCGCTTCGTTCGTGGAGACCTCGGTCAACGTGCTGCCCGTGCTGCTCCCGCAAGCGCCCGTGCGGTCGCGGGCTCCGGGCCCGACGGCCGGCGCCTCCATCATGAACACGATGCACGCTTTCTTCGGCGTCGGGGCCCTCGCGGCGCCCGCGGCCATCGGGGTCCTTCTGCAGATGACGGGCAGGTGGCGCGGCGCCTTCTGGGGAGGGGCCGCCGTCACGGCGGCGCTGCTCGTGATGGCGCTGCTCGTGCGGCTCCCGCGGCCGCCGGCGCACGGCTCGAGCGGACGGCCCGCGTGGGCCGGAATCGCGCGCGACCCCTTCGTGCTGGCCGGGGCGCTCGCGCTGTTCCTCTACGTGGGCGCCGAAGTGGGGATGTCGGGCTGGATCGTACTGTACCTGAGGGAAGGGCTCGGGCTGAGCGCTCCGGCCGCGCCCATCGGCCTGACGCTCCTCTGGCTGGGGATCACGGTCGGCCGTTTCGCCAACGGCGTGCTCGCCCGATGGATCGGCATCCGGGCGCTGGTGCTCGGCGCCGCGCTGGGCGGGGCTGCCTGCGGCTTCGCGCTGCTCGGAGCGCGCTCGGCCGGCGCCGCGTATGCGCTGCTGCTGCTGTTCGGGCTGGCGATTTCGGGGACGTTCCCCAACGTGATGGTCTCGATCAACACCCGGTATCCCGGCAAAGTGGGACAGGTCACCGCGTTCCTCGCGATCGCGTCCGCGGCCGGATCGATGACGTTCCACCCCGTGATCGGGGCTCTCTACGAAGCTCTCGGGGCCGTCGTCATCCTCGTGGTGCCTGCGACCCTTCTGCTGCTCCTGGCCGCGGCCTACTACGCGGCGACCCGGACGAAGCGGGCGGCGGCGTCGTCGGTCTGACGGCGGCGCCGCAATTGCCCGGGATGAGCCGCGGCAATACATTAGCACGGCAGTGGGAACGCGCCGCACAGAGAAGGGGATCGTGTCGGAACGCGAGGACGCTTATGTGCTTGGCCGCGCGCCGAACGAGGTCGGGCGCCTGCAGTCGTGGGGCCGCACCTGGGAGCCGGAAGCGGAGGCCATGCTGGACCGGATCGGGGTCCGCCCCGGCTGGCGCTGCCTGGATCTCGGCTGCGGCCCGATGGGCATTCTGCGCGCCCTCAGCCGCAGGACCGGGCCGACGGGACGTGTGATCGGCGCGGATATCAACAAGACGCAGCTGGCTGCGGCGCGCGAGCATGCAGAGAGAGAAGGCCTGGCCAACGTCGAGCTCGTCGAGGCGGATGCGCTGAACCCCTCCCTGCCGCGCGAATCGTTCGACCTCGTTCACGTGCGTTTCATGTTCACGCCCCTGGGTCACGACAGGGGCCTCCTGCAGTCTCTGCTCGCGCTGACGCGCCCCGGCGGAGTGCTCGTGACGCAGGAAGCGGACGAGAGCAGCTACATCTGCTACCCTCCTCAGCCCGCGTGGGACCGGCTGAAGGCACTGACCGCGGCGGCATTCGATCGCGCGGGCGGAGACGTGAACGCCGGACGCAGAATGTACGGGCTGCTGCGGAACGCGGGCCTGCAAGACGTCCAGTCGCGCGCGGCCGCCCTGGCACTGCCCGGCGGGCACCCCTTCCGGCGCTGGCCGATCGAGTCCGTGACCGCGAGCCGGGCGCGAACCAGGGAGTGGGGCATGATCTCGGACGAAGAGTTCGATCAGACGGTCGCGGAATGCGAGCGCATCGCGCGCGATCCCGACATCTTTCTGATCTCGTTCATGGTCGTTCAGGCCTGGGGTCGCAAGCCGGCTCGCTAGCCCGGCCGCGGTCCGCCGCGGCCAGAGGCGGGAATCGAGATAGCGCGGAGGCGGTGCCGGCGCAGACGCCGGGCACCTCGTGCGGCCGGCTCCGCGCGATTCAGGACGCCGGCACCGCGGCGCCGGCTGCGAGCCGGTCGTGCTCCGTGATGTCCGTCGCGTCCCAGGGGTAGACGATCCACAGGTCCTCCAGCGCCTCGCCCGCGAAGACGTGGCGCACCCAGGGCGGGAACGCGCCGCGTTTGGGCTTCTTCTTGTCGTGCAGGACCATGACCGCGATCTCCCTGGGCCGGTGCCTGTAGAGCTCGTGGAGCGTGTACTCGAGAGTCACCCGCGTGTCGTCGACCTCGTCGACGAGAAGGAGCCGCTTGCCGGCGAGCTTCGCTTCGACCTCGTCGATCCACTGGATCGTCTGAGGCTTTTCCGTGGGGATGTTGTCGATGCCGTAGTAGGAAATTCCGACCGTGAGGATCGGAACGTCCAGGTAAGTCTTGAGGATCCGCGCGGGGATGAAGCCGCCGCTCCCGATCGCCACCATCATGTCGGGAACGAAACCGGACGCCTTGATGCGCTCCGCCAACCGGCGCACGCTCTCGTGGATCTGGTTGTAGGTGAAGTAGAGCTTCATCGTCGACCCCTTTCCCGGCCGCCGGTCCTGCCGGTGTCCCGCACGATAGAGCGAAACGGCGGCCCTGACAAGTCGAGTCGCGCGCGTCGGGCCGCGCGCCCGGCCGGGCCCGGTTGACCGCGGGACGCTCGACGGCTATTGTTGGAGCGACGCTTGGATCGAGCGCGACCGAGACGTCGGGGAGCAGTGAAAAAAGCCGAGAGCCTGCGCGGCGCAGCGGAACAGGATCCGCATGCGAGCGCGGCCGCCTCGCTCCCCCGGCCGACCGGGGAGGCGCGGTGGCTCTGATCAGCGCGGAAAACGTCAGCCACACCTACGAGGAGCGCGGCGCCGCACCGGTGCGCGCGCTCGAACGCGTTACTCTGTCCGTCGCCGAGGGCGACTACGTCGCGATCGTCGGCGCCAACGGCTCGGGCAAGACGACCCTCGCGCTTCACCTGAACGCGCTCCTTCGCCCGTCTTCCGGCCGCGTCCTCGTGGACGGCCTGGACACCGCGCGCCCGGACCACGCCCGCGAGATCAGGCGCCGGGTCGCGATGATCTTCCAGTCGCCCCTCGACCAGATCGTGGCCACGGTCGCGGAGGACGACGTCGCCTTCGGGCCGGAGAACCTCGGCGTCCCGAGCGCGGAGCTGCCAGGCCTCGTGCAGCGGTCGCTCGAGCGCGTCGGCCTGTGGCAGGAGCGGCTTCGCCCGCCGCACCTGCTCTCCGCCGGTGAGCAGCAGCGCCTGGCGATCGCGGGCGCCCTGGCCATGAGCCCGCGCTGCCTGCTGCTCGACGAGGCCACTTCCATGCTGGACCCCGCAGGGTCCGCCGCGCTCCTGGACCTCCTCGATGCGCTCAACCGCGAAGGCATGGCTGTCGTCACTGTGACCCACCGGATGGAGGAGGCGGCCCGCGCGCGCCGCGTCGTGGTCCTGTCCGGAGGCCGGCTGGTGGACGAAGGCCCGCCGCAGCGCGTGCTGGGCAGCCGCGGCCTGGAGCGCTGGGGCCTGGAGCAGACCTTTCGCGCGCGCCTGGCGGACGCGCTGCGGGAGCTGTGCCCGCGGCTCGGCCCCGCCGCCGATGGCGCCGGGCTGGCGCAGGCGGTGGCCGCTTGCGCGCGTCGCCCAGGAGCCGATCGGGACGCGCGGCCGCCTGGTGCGCCCGAGGACGGCGGTGACACGGTTGACATCCGCGGGCTCCGTTACATCTACCTGCGCGGCACGCCGCTCGAGCACACGGCGCTCTCGGGCGTCGACTTCACGCTCGGCGGCGACGGCAGCGGCGCGCTCATCGGCGCCACCGGCTCGGGCAAGTCGACGGTCCTCCAGCACCTCAACGGGCTGCTCAGACCGCATGCGGGCTCCGTGCGCGTCCTCGGAGAAGACACCGCCTCGCCGCGTGCCGACCTGACAGCCCTGCGCAGAAAGGTGGGGCTCGTCTTTCAGCGGCCGGAGCAGCAGATCTTCGAGCGCTACACGGGCGACGAAGTCGCCTTCGGTCCGCGGCAGGCGGGGCTCAAGGGCCCGGAGCTCCGCGAGCGCGTCCGCTGGGCCATGGAGCGAGTCGGTCTCGATTTCGAGGCGTTCAAGGACCGCCCGGTGCACGCCTTGAGCGGCGGCGAGCGGCGGCGTGTCGGCCTCGCCGGCGTGCTGGCGCTGCGGCCGGCGCTCCTTGCCCTCGACGAGCCGACCTCCGGCCTGGATCCCATGGGCCGCCGGCGCATCCTCGGCCTGCTGGCGGACCTGCGCGCCGCCGGCACCCGCCTCGTGCTCGCGACCCACGGCATGGAGGAGGCCACGGAGCTCGGCGACCGGCTGCTCGTGCTCGACCACGGCCGCTCTGTGCTCTCGGGCGACGCGGCGCGCGTGTTCGGCGAGCGCGACCGCCTGGCGTCGTGGGGGCTCGCGGTCCCGAGGACGCTCGCGTTCGTCGATGAGCTCCGCGAGCAGGGGCTGGAGCTCCCGGCGGCGCGGAGCGGCCGGTGGACCGACCTGCTCGCGGCGCTCGCTGCAGTCCTCCGCGACGGAAGCGGAGGGAGCGGAGGCCGGTCATGAGCGACTTCGAGCTGCTGGGCTCGGTCACGATCGGCCAATACCTTCCCACGGGCTCCCGCATCCACGCGCTCCATCCCGGGGTCAAGCTCGCCTCCTCGGCGATCGTGCTCGCCGGCCTCGTCGCCGCCGACAGCGTCGTCACGCTCGGCGTGTCGGCAGCGCTGCTCGCGGGGCTCACCGCAGCGGCCCGCGTACCTCTGCGCTACGCGCTGAAGGGCGTGCGCGCCGCCGTCCCCATGATGCTCGTGATCGCCCTGCTGCAGATCCTGGCGATCCCCCGCAACGACACGGGCGCCGTGCTCCTGCGGCTGGGCGTCCTCCTGGTGACGACGGGCGGCCTGCACGCGGCCGCGGCCATGCTGCTGCGCTTCGGCTCGCTGATCGTGCTCGTGAGCCTGATGACGCTCGTCACCGGGACGCGCGAGCTGGTCCAGGGCACGGAGGGGCTGCTGGCCCCGCTCAGCCGCATCGGCCTCCCCGGGGCGGAGCTCGCGCTCACGCTGACGGTGGCCCTGCGCTTTCTCCCGATCCTCGCGATGGAAGCCGAGCACATCGCCAAGGCGCAGGTCTCCCGGGGCGCGAACCTGGGCCGCGGGCGAGGCGGCCTCTTTCGCAGGGTCCGGCTGCTGCTGCCGCTGCTCGTGCCGCTGTTTCTCGCGGCTCTCAGGCGGGCGGAGATGCTTGCGATGGCGATGGAGGCGCGCGCCTGGTCCGGCGGGGGCGGGCGGACGCGTCTCGTGCGGCACCGCTTCCGCCCGGCCGACGCCGTCGCGCTCGCGATCGCGGCTGCCTGGACCGCGCTCGCGGTTCTCTCGATAGGGCTCGATCCGCGCCTCGAGGCGCTCATAGCACAGTGACAGGAGGGTATCGATGGAAAGCTCGGTGGTCAGACGAATCGTCATCGCCGGGGTGATGGCGGCGATCTCGATCTTTCTCGGCGTGACGCGGCTCGGGTTCATCCCGTGGTTCGCGGGCGCCTCGATCACGATCATGCACGTGCCCGTCATCATCGCGGCCGTCCTGGCCGGACCCGGCGCGGGGCTGGCGGTGGGGCTGCTGTTCGGCGTCGCGAGCCTGATCCAGGCCGCGGTGGCTCCCAACGGGCCGGCCGACGCGTGGTTCACCAATCCCATCATCTCCGTGCTGCCCCGGCTGGCGATCGGCCCCATCGCGTGGCTCGTGTACCGCGCGCTGGCCAGGACCAAGGTCCTCGGCCTGGTGGCCTCGGGTGTCGGCGGGAGCCTCACGAACACGGTCCTCGTGCTCGGCGTTCTCGGGCTCTACGCCTACCTGCCCTGGGCCGCGGTGGGAACCATTGCCGTCGCCAACGGGCTGCCCGAAGCGGTCGTGGCCGCCCTCCTGACGGTCGCCGTAGTCGCCGCCTGGCAGGGCCTCGAGTACGGCCGCCGCGGCTCCCGGTTGGAGTAGTCGATGCTCCTCGCGATCAACATCGGCAACTCGAACAGCCGGTTCGGCGTCCACGACGGCGCCCGATGGATCGCGCACTGGCGGCTGAGCACGGTTCCCGACCGGACGCCGGACGAGTACGCGGTGCTCTTCGCCAGCCTGCTCTCCCAGGTCGGCCTGGATCTCAAAGACATCACCCGTGCCGTGCTCGCGAGCGTCGTGCCTCCCGTCACGGAGCACATGGGCGCGATGCTGAACGAGCGCGCGGGCACGCCGCCTCTCGTCGTGGCTCCGGGAATACGCACCGGCATCCGCATCCGGACCGACAACCCCGCCGAGGTCGGCGCCGACCTGGTGGCCAACGCGGTCGCGGCCTTCGACCGGTTCGCTTCGGCCTGCGTCGCCGTGGACTTCGGGACCGCGCTGAGCTTTACCGCCGTGTCGGCAGGGGGCGACCTCGTCGGTGTGGCGATCGCGCCGGGGCTGACGCACGCGCTGCGCGCGCTCACCGACAACACGGCGCAGCTCCCGCTCGTTCCCCTGGCGGCTCCGCCCTCGGCGATAGGCCGCAACACGATCCACTCGATCCAGGCGGGCGTGGTGCTCGGTTACGTCGGCCTCGTCGAGAGCCTGGTGAGGCGGATGCGGGAGGAGCTCGGGTCGGGCACGAAGGTCGTGGCCACGGGAGGCCAGTCGCTCGTGATCCCGCCGCTCACGTCGGTCTTCGACGAGGTCGACCCGTGGCTCACGCTGGACGGCCTGCGGCTGATCGGCGAGCGCAACCCGGCGCCGGCCGGGTGACCTTGACATCGTTGCGCGGCCGCCCTTAGGTTGGCCGCAAGAGGAGACCCCATGCGCATGACACGGCTCGGCGGGACCAACCTCGCCGTCTCGGAGTTCTGTCTCGGCACCATGATGTTCGGCGGCAAGGCTTCCCGCGAGGAGAGCCTGCGCATCATCCGCAAGGCGGTCGAGGCGGGCGTGACCTTTGTCGACACGGCGGACGTCTACAACGAAGGCCGCGCGGAGGAGATCACGGGCGAAGGCCTCAAGGGGCTCCGCGATCACGTCGTTCTGGCGAGCAAGGTCGGCATGAAGGTGGGCGAAGGCGCCAACGACTCCGGCATCTCCCGCTACCACATCGTGCGGGGGGTCGAGGCGAGCCTGCGCAGGCTCGGGACCGACCGCGTCGACCTTCTCTATATCCACTGGCCTTTCGAGCGGATGAACCTCGAGGAGATGGCGCGGGCGGTCGAAGACCTCGTCCGCTCGGGCAAAGTGCTCTACACCGGATGCTCCAACTTCCCCGCCTGGCTCCTCGTCCGATCGCTGTGGATACAGGACGCGGCGGGCTACGTGCCGTTCTGCGCCGCTCAGTACCCGTACAACCTGATCGAGCGCGGACTGGAGGTCGAGCTCCTGCCTGCCGCGAAGGCGCTCGGCGTGGGCATCGTCATCTACAGGCCGCTCTGCGTCGGTCTGCTCACCGGCAAGTACATGGCCGGGGCCCCGGCCGACAGCCGCGGCGCCACCGACGAGCGCGTGGGCCGCTGGGGCGCGAAGTACGCCGAGGGGATACGACGCCTGGTGGCCTACGCCGCCTCGCGCGGGGCGAGCGCGGCGGACGTCGCGGTCAACTGGGTCACGAGTCACCCCGCGGTCACCGCCGCGATCGTGGGCATCAGCCGGATGGAACAGCTGGAGGCCAACCTCAAGGGCTTCGAGTGGCAGCTCACGGCCGCGGAGCGCGAGGAGGTGTCGGCGTTCTTTCCCTCGGAGGTGCAGGAGGAAGCGGGCGGCAGGTTCCCCTCGTGGCGCCGCTCCTTCGACATCATCCCGTAGCGGAAGCCGCGCCGCCGCGGCTCACCTGCCGAGCGCGTCGAGCTCCCTGACGCAGCCGGCAAGGATCTGGTCGACGGTGAGGTGCTTGTCCGCGTCGACGTCGCGCAGGATCCCGGCCTTGCGGTAGTAGTCGATCAGGGGCGCGGTCTGCCGCTTGTAGACCGCGAGGCGTTCGACGATCGCCTCCTCCTTGTCGTCGGCCCTCTGGATCACCTTGACTCCGGCCGGCGGCGGGAAGTTGGTCACGTGGTAGATCGTCCCGTCCTCCCCGAGGCGGCGGCCGGAGAGTCGCTCGATGATCGTCTTGTCCGGGGCGATGAGCTGCAGGACGATGTCGAGCGCCGTGATGCGCTTGAGCGCCTCGGCCTGCGGAATCGTCCTCGGGAAGCCGTCGAGGATAAAGCCTTTCTTCACGTCGGCCTTGCGCAGGCGCTCCTGGATCACGCCGATGACGACGTCGTCGGGGACGAGCGCTCCGGAATCCATGTACTTCTTGGCGGACAGGCCGACCTCGGTGCGGTTCCGCACGGCCTCGCGCAGCATGTCGCCGGTGCTCAACTGCGGGATGCCGTACTTTTCCATCATCCTCTTGGCGATGGTCCCCTTGCCGACGCCGGGCGCGCCGAGCAGCATGATCTTCATGGAGAGGCACTATATCTGAAGAAGGCCGCCCGCACCAGTGCGCCGCTCGGCGCCGCCGGCGCCGCCGGCACGGTGGCCCGTGCGCGCCGGGCGCGCCTACGGTATCTTTAGGGTCATGGCGAAGTAC
Source organism: uncultured Spirochaetota bacterium (assembly GCA_963734495.1). Classification (GTDB taxonomy): domain Bacteria; phylum Spirochaetota; class Spirochaetia; order SZUA-6; family CAVTHK01; genus CAVTHK01. The sequence continues at coordinate 247,704 of CAVTHK010000010.1, read as the reverse complement.
CGGTGCCGCGTCGCGCCTCACGGCCCCCACCAGCTCGAGCTCAAGATCAGGTACCCGGTGCCCGCGGACGAGCGGACGCAGTACTCGTTCGATCTCTACATCTTCCTGCCGGCACAGCTCCGCGTCCGCGACGCCTACGGCTCTCGCCGTTTCATCGAGGACGTCATCTCTCACATCCGCCACACCTCGCCGCGCATCCTTCTCGACCGCCTCGCCGATCCGGCCTTCGCGGGCTCGCCCCTGGCGCGAGTCAAGGCCGAGCTCGCGCGGGGCCGCGAAGGGACGCCGGTGGACGAGGAAGAGCTGCTGCGCGAGCTGCGCACCCTCGGCAACTCGTTCCGCTCGGCCGTGAGGACGGAGCGCTCCTTGATCCTGCGCCGGGCCGCCGCGGGCGCCGGCGAGGATCTCGACGCCAAGGTGCGCCCGGTGCTCGCCGACCTCGCGCGCTTTCTCGAGGAGGTGCGCGGCCTCGCCGGCGCGTTCAGGGAGATCGGTCTATCGGAGCGGCTGGTGGTCGGCGCGCAGTGGGCCGACGAATGGGTGAGCCTGAACGCCGAGGTCGAGCTCATCCGCGTCTGGGAGGCGCTGCGGGCTGCCGGGGCGTCGCGCGATCTGCTCGATGCCGTGCGCGCGCGCATCCGCGACGAGACGACTCACAGGCGCAACGCAGGCTATGCTTCGGTGGTGCGGCCGGGCGACGCCGCGGCCAACGAAAAGGCGATCTATCACGAGAGCATGCTCAAGAAGTGGTCGCAGGGCGCGCTCTACATGAGCAGCGAGCAGATCGCCGCTTCCCGGGGGATCGGGCACATCATCGGGGGGGTGGCCGCCGCCGTGGCGATGAGCTTCGCGGTCTTCGCAACGTTCCTCACCACGCAGTTCTTCGCCATGTACAGCGTCCCCTGGGCGCTCATGATCGTCGTGGGTTACATCTTCAAGGACAGGATGAAGGAGATCCTCAAGGGGAGCCTCAACAGGATTTTCCCCCTGCTCTTCTTCGACCGTTCGGGGCGGCTCACCGACCGCGCGGTCGAAGGCCCCGTCGGGACCACCCGGGAGACCGTCCGCGCCATCGTGCCGGCCGATTGTCCGCGGGACGTGGCGGCGCTGAGGTATGCGGACGGCAACCCGTTCCGCGGGATACTCCCCCGCGACGACGTGATCCACTACAACAAGATCGTCAAGCTGCGATCGAGCCGGCTGCGCAAGGGCGACGGCGATCTCAACTCGATCACGGAAATCCTCAGGATGAAGGTGGACCCCTGGCTGCGGGAGATGGACGACCCGACGAGCCGGCTGCGGCTGCTGTGGGGCAATTCCGTGGCCACCGTCGTGGCCAGGCGGGTCTACCACGTCCACCTGGTGCTTGCGCTCTCGTCTTCGGGCGAGAAGCGGTCGCTCCACCATTACCTCGCGATCCTCAACCGCGACGGGGTGCAGCGCATCGAGACGCTCGGAGGCTCCACGGCCGGCCGCGTCGGGGAGCCGCGCCTCGAGGAGCGGGCGCCTTACGAGAGCGCGTCCAGCAGCCTCGAGTAGGCGGCGTTGATCTCCTTGGCCTGTTCCAGGCCGCCGGGATTCACATCCGGGTGGAAGCGCTTCATGAGCACGCGGTAGCGGTCCCGCAGCAGGCGCCGGGAAAGCGGAAGCCCCGCGACCCCGAGCGCTCGCTTGGCGGCTTCGACGACCTCGGGCTCGGTCGGGCTCCCGGCTTCGGCGGCGGCGCGCCGACCTTCCCTTTTCGCGTATCCCTCTTCGACCGCCTGCCTGTGGATGCGCTCGGAGAGTCCCGCGAACAGGGCCCTTTCGTCGAGCACGTGCCTTCGAAAGAAGAAGTCGATGAGCCTCCGCACGTTCGCGCGCGCCAGGGCGGGGATGTCGAAACGCTTTCCCGCGCAGAACTGCTCCACGGTCTCTTCGGCGAGCGCTTCGAGGGGGAAGTGCGTCCTGAGGTATCCCGAGCAGGCGCCCTCGTAGCCGCCCAGCGCCCGGAGCATGGCGGAGACCTCGGCCGCGTCGTACACGTGGCGGGCGATCGCGGCCGCGGTGACGGTCATGAACGTCTCGATGATGTCGACGCGGCTCGTGTGCGAGAAGAAGATGCCGGCGCGGGCGAGGCACTGCTCGGCCTCGGCGCCGCAGAAGACCTCCAGCGCGGCCAGCAGCGCCTCCGGGCTCTCGTCCGAAAAGGCGCCCGTGATGTCGCCGAGGTCGAGGATGGAGCGCTCCGCGGTCGCCGCGGCGTACATGGCGCGGTAGAAGGCGAGCGGTTCGATCCCGAGCTCGTCGCGGATCTCGGCCGCGGTCACCTTCCAGCGGGATGAAGGGTCGCACCGAGAGGCGATCAGGGCGACGATCGCGGCGGCGTCCCGCCTGGTCGCAGGGGAAACAAAAGCGTTCAAATCCGCGCGCCTCCCGAGAGAGCGCACAGTGTACAGGAGCGGCCGCCGCCGGGCAAGGCGCCTGGGGTGCGCCGCGCCGGCGCTCCTGGACGTTGCGGCCGCGCCGCCGCCGGTGTACGATCGCGGCTGTACTCGGGAGGCTGAATGGACGTACGCAACGTAGCTGTGGCGGGCACGGGCCAGATGGGCCCGGGAATCGCGGCCGTGTTCGCGCTGGCCGGCTGCCAGGCCGTGATCGTCGGACGGAAACGGGAAACGGCCGAGCAGGGGGTCGCATCGGCGCGCGCCTCGATCGAGACGCTGCGCGCAAACGGGCTGGTCGAGGCACGGGACGCGGCCGCCGCGGTCGCGCGCATATCGCTCTCGACCGACGCGGAGGCGGCCGCGCGGTCGGCGCAGCTCTTCGTGGAATCCATCCCGGAAAGGCTCGAGCTCAAGCAGGAGTTCTTCCAGCGGCTCGACCGCGCCGCGCCCGACACCGTGCTCTGCTCGAACACCTCCGGCATCAGCATCACGCAGATCGCCGCGCGCTGCCGCAAACCGGAGCGCGTGATGACGACGCACTTCTGGAACCCGCCGCACCTGATGCCGCTGGTCGAAGTGGTCATGGGGGAGCGCACGGATCTCGCGGCCGCCGAGGAGGTCGTCGCGCTGCTCAAGCGCTGCGGCAAGGTCCCCGTGCTCGTGCGCAAGGACGTGCCCGGCCAGCTCGGCAACCGCATCCAGCACGCCATGGTGCGCGAGTGCATGCACATCGTCGCGGAGGGCATCGCGAGCGCCGAGGACGTTGACCTGGCGATCAAGGCCGGTGTCGGCCTTCGCACGCCGGTCTACGGCCTGTTCGAGCACCACGACCTGGTCGGCCTCGACGCGGTCAAGCTCATCCAGGATTACGTCGTGCCCAACCTGAGCGCAGTGCAGGGGGCCTCGCCCATCCACAACGAGAAGGTCGCGCGGGGTGAGCTCGGCGCCAAGACCGGAAAGGGCTTCCTCGACTGGCCGCCGGGAAAAGCGGAAAAAGTCAAGGCGCGGCGCGACGCCTTCATCATGGAGTTCCTGAAGCTGCAAAAGGCGGGTCGCTTTTAGGTACAGGCGCGTCAGCCCGTGGCCGCAGGCCACGGGCTGGCTCCCGCAGGTCCCGAGCGTCAGGCGGCAGACCGCCAGCGCCCAAGCCGCGGGCGTCTACTGGTCCATCACCGAGCCGTCGGTGTAGAGGCGCGTCGCGAACTCGCGGGGCCGGTAGGGGTGGCGCTGGGCTGCGTCTTCCGCGAGCTCGATGCCGATGCCCGGGGCGTCCGGCACCACGAGGAACCCCTTGTCGAGCCTGAGCGCGCCCTTCACGATCTCGCTCTTCGGCGGCTTGTCCTCGCCCTTGGGCAGCTCCTGCAGCGCGAAGTTCGGGATGCAGGCGGCGAGCTGCACGCAGGCTGCAGTGCTCACGGGCGAGAGCGGGTTGTGGGGCACGACGAGGACGTGATTGGCCTCCGCCAGCGCCGCGATCTTCTTGGCGTGACTGATGCCGCCGCAGAGGCACACGTCGGGCCGCACGTACTGGACGGCGCCTCGCCTGAGGAGCATCTCGAACTCGTAGATCGTGTGCAGCCGCTCGCCGGTGGCGATGGGGATGCGGATGTTCTTTGCCACGAGCTCCATGGCGTCGAAGCTGTCGGGAAGGATGGGGTCCTCGTAGAAGAAGGGCCTGTACGGCTCGATCCCCTGCGCGAGCACGATGGCTTCGGCGGGCGTGAGGCGCCTGTGGATCTCGACGCAGAGGTCCACGTCGTCCCCCACCGCCTCGCGGTACCGGCGGACGGTCTCGATGGCGTCGTGCATCTTGTCGGCGTGGGTCTTGAAGTAAGGGCGGTCCCTCGGCTCGTCGAGAAACGGAGTCAGGTGCCCGACCGCCGTGAAGCCCGCCTTTTTCGCGTCGATGCACCCCTGCAGGAGCTGCTCCTTGGTCTCGCCCAGCACGTGGTAGTAGACCCGGGCGCGGTCGCGGGTCTTGCCTCCGAGGAGCTGGTAGGCGGGCACGCCGAAGTGCTTGCCCGCGATGTCCCACAGCGCGATGTCGATCGCGCTGATCGCGCCCATGATCGCCGCGCCGCGGAAGTGGGTCCAGCGGTACATGTATTGCCAGTGGTGCTCGATCCGCAGCGGGTCCTGGCCGATGAGGTAGCGCTTGAAGGTTTCGACGGCGGAGGCCGAGGCCTCCAGGAAGCCCCAGGCGCCGGACTCGCCGAGGCCCGTGAGCCCCGCGTCGGTTTGGACCTTCACGAAGAGGTAGCGGTCGACAAAGATGTTCTCGATGGCGGTGATCTTCACGCGGGCCTCCTTGCGGCTCGAGCCATCATAGTCGGGAGCGGGCCCCGCGCCAAGCGGTGCGCCTCGCGCGACGGCGCACCCTCGCGGCGCCGTCAGACGGGAATACGACAGTAGCAGATGCTCTTGCGCTTCCAGGTGTACGTGACGTGCAGCGCGCCGCCGCCGTAAACGACGGCAGGGTAGGAGAACTCGTTCGCCCGGAAGGCGCGATCCAGCTTGACGCGCGCTTCGTCCAAGGGCGGGTCCTCGTCCTCCAGCACGATGCGGTCTGCCCACGTCGCGCCGTTGTCGCGGGAATAGGCGAGCTCGAGCGGCGTTCGTTTGGCCCAGTCGCCGCGAACCGGGTTGCTGCAGAGGGCGAGCCGCCCGTCGGGGAGCCGCTCGACGTCGATGCCGCTGTTGTTGTTCGGCAGCGCGGTGGCGCGCACCGGGCTCCACGTGCGCCCGCCGTCGAGGGAGTCGCTGCGGCAGATGCTGCCGCAGGTACTCCTCAGCAGCATGTGGACGCGCCCGGGCGCGGATTCCCACAGCGCCGGCTGGATCACGCCCTTGCCGGCAAAGCTGCCGTGGTCGATCGGCACCGGCCCGCCGAGGCGCCACCTCGCGCCTTCGTCGCTGCTCAGCATCACCGCCGCGTCCCACTCGCTCGCGGTTTCGCGCGAGGTGGGCGCGAGCCACGAGCCGTCGGCGAGCACGATCGGCTTGTCCTTGACCGGTCCGGCCGGGAAACCGCTGATCGAGGCCAGCTCGCGCGGCTCGCTCCACGAAAGGCCCGCGTCTTCCGACACGAGCACGCGCGTGGCCCACCGCGGAACGTCGGGACCCACTTTGTAGAACAGGTGCACGCGCCCCGCGGGTGAGAGGCCGAGCACCGGGTTCCAGTGCGGCAGGCCCTCCCGGCTCGCCACTTTCCGCGGCCGCGTCCAGCGGGCCGCTGTCCGGCGGGAGAGCCAGATGGCGACCTCGGGGTGGCTTTCGTAGGGGCCCGCGAACCATGCCGCGAGCACATCGCCTCCCGCGAGCGGCAGCACCGTCGAGGCGTGGCAGCTTGCGAACGGCGCGGGTTCGGAAGGATCGACGCCGAAGATGAGCTCCCGCTCGATCGACTCTCTGTTCACGGGTTCCTTTCGGGGCGGCGGGCGGCTGCCTTCAACTTCGATCCTCATCCCCAGTCGACGAAGTCGCCGTGCGCGGCAGCCCACCGCCTGCCTGCCTCGTGCAGCCCGCGCATCAGGTCGGCGCTCGCCTTGACGCGGGCCAGGTTCGCGGTCTCCAGCGGGTCGAGGCGCAGGTCGTAAAGCTCAGGCTCATCGGCCGGGTCGTAGACGTACTTGTGGCCGGCCGCGATCACGGCGCGGCGGATCTCCCCGACCCCGCCGTCCCCGGAGTACTGGCTGAACAGGGGCCGCTCCTCGGGCTCGCGCGCCTCCCTGATCGCGGGGGCGAGGTCCTGCCCGTCGAGCCCCTCCGGCGCGGGCAGGCGGAGCAGGTCCAGGACCGTCGGCACGACGTCGAGGTGCGAAACCGGCGTCTCGATGAATCGCGGGACCATGCCCGGGACCTTGATCAGCAGGGGCACCCGCACCGCCTGCTCGTACATCTCCATCTTCTGGAACATGCGGTGCTGGCCCAGGTGATCGCCGTGGTCCGAGGTAAAGAGCACCAGCGTCGAGCCGTCCAGGCCGGTCTCGCGCAGCGTGTCGAGGATGCGGCCGATCTGCCGGTCGGCGAGGTTGACCAGCGCGATGTGAGCGGCCCACGCGGCGCGCCACTCCTCCAGGCTCACGCCTTCGGCGAGCTGCGCGGGGAAGTTGCGCCGGCGGTCGGCCGGTTCGCCCCTGGCGGGTTGTCCGACGTTCGCGGGCAGGCTGACCTTCTCAGGAGGGAAAAGGTGAAGGTAGCTCTCCGGCACGACGAGGGGAGGGTGCGGCGCCCACAGGGCGACGAAGAGGGCGAATGGAGGCGTCGCGCGGCGCAGGTATTCCTCGGCGCTGTCGCCGAAGAACACGTCCTTGAACCAGGAGTCGGGCTGGTCCCACACGCCCACGCGGGTGTTGGAGGCCCGGCGCCGGACGTGCTGCCCGCCTTGCAGCTCGGTGACCTCGCTGCGGTAGACGGGATCGTCGACGGGGGAGGAGGCCAGGCCCTGCCTTCCGAGGAAGCTCCGGTGATCGGTTTCGTCGACCCAGGCGGCGAACTCGGCGCGGTCGCGCAGGTCGGGTCGCACCCGCACGTGGTGGACGCCGACGTGAGCCAGCTCGAACCCGGCCTTTGCGAGCCGCTCGTGCAGCGGCGCGTGGTCACCCGCCGTGACGCCCTTCCAGTCGTTGATGACGACGCCGTTGCGCGTCGGATACAGCCCCGTGGCCAGGGCCGTGCGCGCGGGGACGCACAGCGGGCAGGTGTTGTAGGCGCGCTCGAAGCGGACGCTGCCGGCGGCCAGGCGATTGAGGAACGGCGTGACCTGCCGGCCGCACTGCGTCATTCCGAGGCTGTCGTGCCGCTGGTGGTCGGTCATGAGGAACACGAGGTTGCGCGCCTCGTCCATCGCGTGCCTCCCACGGCCCTGGCGGCGGCCGGGCCACCTCGAAGACTCGGGGTTGCCTCGAACGGCGGGACATCTTAACATACGCCGCACCGGAGGCAAGCCCGCGTGCCGGGAACCGGCCGAGGGCCGGGCGGAGGCGGGCGGCGGGCGGCGGCGGGCGCGATCCGACCGACTGCCGTGGAGCCGGGAGACGCAAGGAGGTACGGGGCGTGAAGATCGCATTCATCGGGGCCGGGAGCTTCGGGTTCACGCGCAAGGTGGTGCGCGACATCCTGAGCTTTCCGGCGCTCGCCGGGAGCACGATTGCCCTCATGGACATCGACGAGGAGCGCCTCGGCTTTATCAAGCAGGCGATCGACCGGATCGTCCGCGCGGGGGACTACCCCGCGAAGGTCGAGGCCACGACGGACCGCGCCCAGGCGCTGGAGGGCGCCGACGGGGTCGTGATCACGATCCTGGTCGGCGGCGTGAAGATCTGGCGCTACGACATCGAGGTGCCCAAGGAGTTCGGCGTCGACATCAACGTGGGCGACACGCGCGGGCCGGCGGGCATCTTCCGCGCCCTGCGCACCATCCCGGTGATGCTGGAAATCGCCGCGGACATCGAGCGCTACTGCCCCCGCGCGATCGTGCTGAACTACACCAACCCCATGGCCATGCTGTGCCGCGCGGTCCAGGCGACGAGCCGGCTCACGTTTACGGGGCTCTGCCACAGCGTGCAGGGGACGGCGGAGATGCTGGCGGGCTGGATCGGCGCGCCGATGGAGGAGATCACGTACACGTGCGCGGGAATCAACCACCAGGCGTGGTACCTGCAGTACCGGTGGGAAGGCCAGGACGCGTACCCGCTGATCCGCGAGGCGATCCGGCGGCCCGAGATCTACAACGAGGAGCCGGTCCGCAACGAGATGTTCCTGCACCTCGACTACTATCCGACGGAATCCAGCGGCCACAACTCCGAGTACAACGCCTGGTTCCGCAAGAGGCCCGACCTCATCGAGAAGTACTGCACCCACGGCACCGGCTGGAACCCGGGGGTCTACGCCTACATCCTCGACGAGTACCGCAAGCGCGAGGCGACGTGGAAGGACGAGATCCTGAAGTGGCTCGGGCCAGGAGAAGGTCGACCTCGTCCCGCTCGCACGAGTACGCCGCGAACATCTTTAACGCGATGATCGGCGACGGCGGGCTTTTCCGATTCAACGGGAACGTCCGCAACGCCGGTCTGATCGACAACCTGCCGCCCGACGCTTGCGTCGAGGTGCCGGTCGTGGCCTCCCGGGCCGGCCTGCAGTCGATCCACGTCGGCCCGCTGCCGGCCCACCTGGCGGCGCTCACGGGCACGAACGCCCTGTGCGAGGAGCTGGCGGTCCAGGCTTCGCTCGAGGGCGATCCGCGCAAGGTGTTCCACGCGGTGTGCATGGACCCGCTCACGAGCGCCGTGCTCAGCCTCGAGGAGATCGAGCGGATGGTCGCCGTGCTCTTCGAGAAGAACCGCGACTGGCTGCCGCAGTTCGGGTCGTCGCGGTAGGGCCGGGCGCCGGCGCCTGCGCACAGGTTGCGGGGGCGGCAGGCGGCATATAGAATCGGCACCGATGCGTATCGTGGACCTGTGCGGCGACTGGACCCTGACCCGTGGGGACGGCAGCGGAGAGATCCCCGCGCGCGTGCCCGGGTGCGTTCATACCGACCTGCTCGCGGCCGGCGCCCTCGAGGACCCGTTCTACCGCGACAACGAGGCCCGGCTGCAGTGGATCGGCGAGACCGACTGGGTCTACTCGCGCGCCTTCACGGCGGACGCGGAGCTCCTGGCGTCGGACAGGGTCCTGCTGCAGTGCGACGGGCTCGACACCATCGCCGAAGTCAGGCTCAACGACGGCGTCGTCGGCCGCGCCGACAACATGTTCCGTCGCTGGGAGTTCGACGTGCGACGGCGCCTGGCGGAGGGGGAGAACCGGATCAGCATCCGCTTCCGCTCGACGTATCCCGTGATCAAGGCGCAGCAGGCGATCCGCTATCTGCACCACACGGGGATCGGGGCGCACCGGGTCGAGGGCGGAAACCGGGTCCGCAAGTGCCAGTGCCACTACGGCTGGGACTGGGGCCCGAAGCTGGTGCCGGCCGGGATCTGGCGGCCGATCCGCCTCGCCGCCTTCACCGACGGCGCGGCTCGCCGACGTCCGCATCCGCCAGACGCACAGCCGCGGCCGCGTGGACCTCGAGGTCTCCGTCGACGTGGACGCGTTCGAAAAGACCGGCACGCGCGTCGAGGCGGTGGCCGCCCTGCGGGGAGAGGTCGCGGCCCGGCAGAGAGCGGAGACGGCGCGGGGCTCCGCGACCGCGCGGCTGCGCCTCGACGACCCGGCGCTCTGGTGGCCGAACGGCATGGGGAGCCAGCCGCTCTACGACGTCACCGTGACGCTGCGCGACGGCGATGGCGTCGCGCTCGACGAGGCGCGGCGCACGCATCGGGCTGCGGACGCTGCGGCTGGAGCGCAAGCCCGACGCGTGGGGCGAGTCCTTCCAGTTCGTCGTCAACGGCGTGCCGTTCTTCGCCAAGGGCGCCAACTGGATCCCCGCCGACGCGTTCGTGACGCGCATCGGGCCGGCGGACTACGACGACCTGATCCAGGCCGCGGTCGACGCCAACATGAACATGCTGCGCGTCTGGGGCGGCGGCATCTACGAGGACGACGCCTTCTACGACCTCTGCGACGAACTGGGCATCTGCGTCTGGCAGGACTTCATGTTCGCCTGCAGCGCCTATCCGGCCTTCGACGGCGAGTTCATGGACAACGTGCAAGGCGGAGGCCGAGGACAACGTGCGGCGGCTGCGCCACCACGCCTGCCTCGCGCTCTGGTGCGGCAACAACGAGATCGAGCAGATCGGGGCTGGTCGGGCCCGACACGGCGGCCGGCGAGATGAGCTGGGACGACTACGAGAAGCTCTTCGACCGCCTGCTCCCCGGCGTGGTCGCCAGGCTCGACCCCGAGCGCGACTACTGGCCCTCCAGCCCGCACTCGCCGCTGGGCGACCGCAGCGACTTGCAGAACCCCCGCTGGGGCGACGCGCACCTGTGGGACGTCTGGCACGGCCGCAAGCCCTTCGAGTGGTACCGCACCTGCGAGCACCGGTTCAACAGCGAGTTCGGCTTCCAGTCCTTCCCCGAGCCGCGGACCGTCGCCGCCTACACCGAGCCCGCCGACCGCAACATCACGTCCTACGTCATGGAGCACCACCAGCGCAGCGGCATCGGCAACGCGGCGATCATGCAGTACATGCTCGACTGGTTCCGCCTGCCGGCCGGCTTCGACAGCACGCTCTGGCTGACCCAGATCCTGCAGGGCATGGCGATGAAGTACGCGGTCGAGCACTGGCGGCGCAGCATGCCGCGCGGCATGGGCACGCTCTACTGGCAGCTCAACGACTGCTGGCCGGTCGCGAGCTGGTCGTCGATCGACTACTTCCGCAGGTGGAAGGCGCTGCACTACATGGCGCGGCGCTTCTACGCCCCGCTGCTCGTGTCGGCGGTAGAGGACGCGGAAAAGGGCACCTGCGAGATCTGGGTCAGCTCGGACCTGCTCGTGCCGGCCGAAGGCCGCATCCGGTGGCACCTCACCGACCTCGCGGGCAAGGTCGTGCGCAGCGGCCACGAGGACGCGGCCCTCGCGGCCGAGAAGAGCAGGCGCGTGACGACGCTGAGGCTCGCCGACGAGATCGCGCAGAAAGGCGCGCGGAACGTTCTGCTCTGGATCGAGCTGTCCCTGGGAGGCAAGGTCGTGTCTTCCAACCTCGCGACCTTTGCCCGGCCGAAGCACCTGGAGCTCGCCGGACCCCGAGCTTCGCTTCAAGGCCCGCCGCGCCAGGGACGGCTCGTTTGCCGTGACGGTCTCCGCAAAGAGGCCGGCCCTCTGGGTCTGGCCCGAGCTCCCGGGCACCCCCGCCCGCTACTCCGACCGCTTCTTCCACCTCGGGGCGGGCGAGAGCATCGAGCTGGCGATCAGGCCCGAAGCGGAGATGGGCGAAAAGGACTTTGCCGGACAGCTCGTGATGCGCAGCCTGCGCGACACCTACGCGGGGGACGGCCCGGCGCGCTGATCCACCGGCCGCGGCCGCGGCGTCGCAGAGGCGCGGCCGCCGCACCCGCCTTCTATTTTTCCACGAGCTGGACTGTGCCGTCCCAGCCGTCGGGCGGCGGGTTCAGCACGAAGCTGCGCGCGCGCTCGAGAAAGATCTCCGCGGGCCTGTCCTCGGGGAGCATGCGGAACACCTCCTCGAAGCGCCGGGCGGCCTCGTCGAACTCGCGGTTGTAGTAGGTCTGCAGGCCCGGCATGGTAGATCTCCCACGCCCGCTCCTCCTGCGGGAGTCAGCGACCGGCGCGGCGAGTAGATCTGGGTCGTCCCGGCGCGGCCCTTGACCGCGACGCGGTCGATCATGCGGCAGGGGAACTCCTTGCTCGACGTAGCGGTGGACGCTTTCGGAGACGATGATGGGCTCCCGGTACGTCTTGGTGAGCCCCTCGCAGGCGGCTGGCCACGTTGACCGAGTCGCCGATGATCGTGTAGTCGAGCTTCTTGTCCGAACCGATGTTGCCGACCGTCACGGCGCCGTAGTTGATCCCCACGCCGATGTGGAACGCGGGACGCCCTGCGCTGGCGCATCCACGCGTTGAAGTCGCCGAGCGCCTGCAGCATCTCGAACGCCGACTCCACGGCCTGGCGCGCGTCGTCCTTGTGCTTGACCGTGGCTCCGTAGACCGCCATCACGGCGTCGCCGATGTACTTGTCCACCAGGCCGCCGTGGCGCATCACGATGTCGACCATCGCCCCGAAGTAGTGGTTGAGCGAATCCACGAGCTCATCGGCCTTGAGGGTTTCCGAGATGCTCGTGAACCCGCGCACGTCCGAGAAGAGGATCGCGACGACGCGGGTCTCGCCGGTGAGGAGCGACTCCGGGCTGGCGAAGAACTGCTCGATCACGTCGTTGGGGACGTACTTCTGGAAGATGTTCCGGATCTTCCTCTCCTTGCGCTCCGCGATGGCGGCACGCCATGCGTAGCCCTTGATCTCCCCGTAGGCGCTTTCGAGCTGCCCGGTCATGAGGTTGAAGGTGTGCGCGAGCTCCCCCGTCTCGTCCTCGTAGAGAATGTCCACCCTCCGCGACAGGTCGCCGCGCGCGATGACGTCGCGCATGACGCCGACCACGTTCCGCAGCGGCCTCGTGAGGTAGCGTGAGAACAGGAACATGAGGACGAGGGTCGCCGCGACGAAGACCCCCGTGATCGCCGCGCTCTGCCAGTAGATCTGGCCGACCGCGCTGTAGAAGGTCTCCCGCTGCTCGCTCACGACGACCAGCCAGGAGAAAGGCTCGAAGGTGAAGGTCTGCGCCACCCGCGCCTTGCCCCCGAGGCGGACGAGACGCCAGCCCCGGGCGCCCGTTTCCGCGATCAGCGCGAGCTCGGCGCTCTCCGTCTCCGACAGATTCACGGGAGCCGTCGACATCGCCACACGGCCCGATCCGTCGACGGCGAGGATCAGCTCGGTCTGGCTGCGTACGAGGCTCGCGGCAAACGCCGCGACCCCCGAGCGCACCGCGTCGACGAGCCGCGCGTTGCCCTGCAGCCGGTTGCTGACCAGCAGGTCCCACTGGCCGCGGACGTAGCTCTCGAGCTGCTCGGCCTTGAAGCGCAGGAAGCTGGTGGCGACGCCGGTGATGCCGTTGCGCGCCGCGAACGACGCCGCCGCCGCGGTCAGGATGAGGGGCGTGAGGAGGAGGGGGAGGAAGACCAGCATCATCTTGGCGCGGATCTTCACGGTGGTGCGATCGTACATCGGCGTATGGGCGCCGTCAAACGTCCTGCGCGCGGGACGCGAGCGCCGACGGATCCCCGCCCCCGCGCGGCGCGGGCGCCGCTCGAAACCGCTTGTGAAGCGGGGCGGGGCGGGCTTACTATCCTGTCATGGCGAGCGTCGACGATCGAGTGCGCGAATCCCCCGTTCGCGGCCTCTACAGGAGGGCGCTCGAGATCCAGGAGCAGTCGGGCGTTCCTGCGACGGTCGAGGCGACGGGCGGCGAGGCGGCGGCCGCCGAAGTCATCGACGAGATCGAGCGGCGCGAGATCGAGGGCGAGATCGAGCGGCTTACGGCCAGGGCCCCGGTGCAGGGCGACGCCTTCGCTTTCTCGTCGCTGCGCAACGGCAGCCTCCTTCCCCTCCTGACCAACGCCGCCGCGGTTGCCGTGATCGTGGTCGGGCTGTTCGCCCTCGTGCGGATCTTCGCCGGCGAAGAGCAGAGCATCGTCGCTTCGGCGCGCGGGGTCGTCGGCGCCGAGGGCGAGGTGGTCGCCGCCATCCGGGAGGAATCCGCCCTCCAGATCGCCGCAAAGGACCGCGAGGTCGAGTCCGCGCTGCGCCGCCTCAGGGATCTGGCCGCCGAGCGCGACCGGATCCAGGCTGCCGCGGCGTCCGGGCCCGCAGGGAGCGCGCAGGCCGACGCGCGCGCCGCCGAGCTCGAGCGACGGATTGCCGAGGCCACGGCCGCGCTCGACCGCGCGCGCGAGGAAAGGCGCGCCCTGGAGACCGCCGCCGCGCCCGCGGCACCGCCGACGCCGCCGGCCGCTGCGCCGGCCCCGCAACCGCTCCCCGAAGCGGCCCGCTTTACCGAAAACGAGGGGCTCGCGCTCGAGCGCCTGGCCGTCGGGTACCGCGCCTTCCAGCAGGACGCGGCCTCGCGGGCGTGGGATGCGGCGTCGCGCGACCTCGACGAGATCGAGGCGGTGCTGAACGAGGGTCCGACGGCCGGGCTCCCGGTGATCCAGCGCATACGCCCTTTGGAGGTGTCGACCATCGCGACGCTGCGCGGGCTGCTGGCGCGCCTGCAGGAGGAGCCGGCTCCCCCCCGCCGAACCGCTCCGACGAGCTGCTCGCGCGGGTGACGGCCCTCGCGCGGCAGGCGGAGGCGCGCTTCGCCGCGGGGCAGACAGCCGCGGCGGAGACGCTCTACCGCGCCGCGCTCTCGGAGATCCCAGAAGTCCGCGGCAGCTACGAGCGCGTTCTCGGCATGGAGCGCGGGCGTTGGGAGCAGGAGAGGCTTGCGCTCAACCAGAAGCTGCAGGATCTGCAGAACGAGGTCGACCGCCGGCAGCAGGCGCTCGCCAGGGTGAACGAAGACCTCGCGCGTGAGCGCGAGGCGCGGCGGCAGGAGCAGGCCGCGCGCGCGGACCGCGTGACCTCGCTGAGCCGCACGCTGCGGGAGCAGAACAGCGGCCTCGCGTCAGGTCAGCCGGATCCGACGGGCAGGGTCTACGATCTGCTCAAGACCAAGGCCCTGCTCAAGCAGGTCGTCGATTCCGCTCCCGTGCGGGCGCAGTACCCGGAGCTGTACGACGCGATGGAGCAGTTCTTCGACCGCTTCGGCGCCGAGAAGCTGCAGGCCGGGGAGCAGACCGCGCTCGCCAGCGTTGTGCTGCTCGTGCAGCGCCTGATCGGCGAGAAGCCGGTCGATACGACCGGCATGTCGGTGGACGACCTGTTCAAGACCCTCGCGGACAAGCTGCAGACCCTGCTGCGATCGATCTGACGCCGCGGGAAAGGGCGGGTAGCTCTACCGGTTCGGAACGGCGTAAGCCAGCTCGGAGTAGGCGGAGTAGATCGGGGTCGGATCGACGTACGCCCGGATCCTGAACGTATAGATCACGTTCTGGGTGAGGCCGTCTACTACACAGTGCGTCGTATTGGGGGGCAATGGCCCCGACGGAAGCGGATCGAAATGCCCGTTGGGCGGCCTGATCTCGATCACGAAGCCCGTCTCGCCGACGGAGTTGTCTCGCCACGTGAGGAGGATCTCGTACTTCGTGCCGTAGCGGCCGTTTGCGACAAGGTTCGTCGGCGCGGCGGGCGCGATAGCCACGGTCGACTGTGCTGACTTGGCCGTCGGGACCGTGCTGTCAGTCACCTCCACCGTGTAGGTTGTCCCGGGCGCGGCTGTCGCGAGCGCCGCAAAGAGCCCGCTCGAGTCGACGGACGCCGCGCCGCCGTTGGGGGACAAGAGAGAATAGGCGTACCCCTGGATGCCGCCGTTGGCTATGAACTGCTGGCTCCGCCCCTGCTCGACGGTCGCCGAGAGAGGGTTGAGCACCAGCGCCCCCGTGTCGACGACGTCCACTCTTGCGTCCGGCGGCGGGATTGATCCGTAGGCGTCTTCCACGTGGACGTACACAGTCGCAGCCGAACCAGGCGCCGTAAAATCTCCCGTCAGAGGGTCTATGACGCCTCCGCCCGAAGTGATGGAATACGTGTAGGGGAGGACGCCGCCCATGCCGGAGAACTCGTAGCCGCTGTTTACCTGCAGCGTGATCAACGTGGGGTTGATCCGGAGCGGGTCCGGTGGTGTGATGACGTTGACCTGAGCTTCGCTGAAGGTTCCCGTCGAGTCGGTCACGCGCACGGTCGCGAGCGCCTCGGTCGAAGGCGCCGTGTACTGAGCGGTGGCCGGGCTCGTCATCGTGATGGTGCCGCCCCCGCTCGCAGCCTGAAAGATGTAGGGCGGCCTGCCGCCGTCCGCAGCGAAGGCCAGGAACCCCTTCTTGTATACTACGGCCGTATTGGGGTAGATGTTCGGCGGGCCCTTGTCCGCGAGCCTGTCCAGCTCGCCGAAGAACGAGAAGTTGTCGCAGCCCGCCGCCACGAGCGCGAGCGCGACCACCACCGCCGGTCTCGTCCAACGCCTGCTCATCTGCCCCACCGCACGTAGGACCCGACCGCGGGCGTGAAGCCCTGGATCGGGTTCTGGCTCTCTACGTAGACAGAATAGCTCGTCTCGAACGTGAATCCAATCGATCCGGTCAGGGGGACGCCGATGCCGATCCCTGCGACCCCGAACGGGACGATCTTGCTCACTGCGGATCCGCCCGAGGGCCGCACCCTGAGCATCGCCGGTCCGGCCTCGGCGCGCAGGTAGACGATGAGCGAGCCTCCGCCCCCGAGCTCGTAGCGCACGCCCGCCGACACGGGGATCGCCTCGATTTCGATGTCGGCAAGATCGCCCTGCGTGAGGAAGAGCCCGTACCCCGCGCCCGCGCCCGCGGCCAGGACCCCGGCGCCCAGCGCCACCCGGTAGCCGACGAAGAAGGACGGCATGAGGCCGTACTTGAAGTAGTCGCTCGCGAATCCGGTGACGAGCACTCCGCTCAAGCTCAGAGAGGATATGAAACGGGTGAAGGATTCCTGCCTCCCCGCCGGCGCCTGCGCGATCGCGGCAGGGATCTGCGCGCTTGCGGGCGGCGCCGCCTGGGCGGAGGCCGCCCCGACTGTGTCGGGCGACGGAAGCACGCGGCTCCTGCGCGCGCCGCTGGCGTCGAGGAGCGCCTTCGCGGCCGAGCCCAGCGCGGTGTCCAGGTCCAGGTCGATCGCGGCGACGCGCTGCTCGTTCGCGACCACCGTGGCGGAGGAGCTGTCGAACCATCGGAGGTCGAGGAACACCTGTTGCCCGCGTCTGAGATACGAGGCGACGAGCACGTAGCGCGCCTGCTGCCTCGCCGCCAGCGCGGACAAGGCCGCGGGCGCTCCGGTGACTGCGGCCTGCCCGTCTTCGGGCCGGACAGGCGACAATCCCGCGCGCTCGACCTCGATGCTGAGAAAGCTGGTCAGTATTTCCTGAAGCTGCGTGTCCTGATCGCCGCGCTGCGGCCCCACGACCTGGACGACCCGCGCCGCCGGGTCATCGGCGGCGACGACAGAGGCCGTCGCCCCGAGGAGCAAGGCTGCGATCAATGCTGCGACTTTCTTCGAGCGATTCCTGGCCGACGACGCGACCATTTGTTTCAGCAATCTACAATTATATCGCTTTCGAGCGCCCTGCCCAATCATGCCCAAGCCGGGAAAGCCGGGGTCTGTCGGCGCTTCACACCTGCTTCGCGCCGACCGCGGCTGCCTCTTCCTGCGACGCGGGCGCTGATGCGGCGACGACGCGATTGCGCCCCCGGGTGCGTGCCCTGTGCATCGCGTCCTCGGCCCGCCCGACGAAGCTGTCGCGCGTGTCGCCGGCCGCGAGCTCGGTCACGCCCACGCTCACGGTCACGGTGCCGGCCTTGTCGAACGGGTGGACTTCGATGTTCCTCCGGAGCTTCTCGGCCAGGTGCCGGGCGCCGTCCATCGAGGTCTCCGTCAGCAGCAGCGCGAACTCGTCGCCTCCCCACCGCGCAAAGGTGTCGGTCTTGCGGACGTTGAAGCGCACCAGGTTCGCGATCGTCGACAAGACATAGTCGCCGACGTCGGAGCCCTCCTGCTCGTTGATCCGGCCGAGATGATCGACGTTGAAGAGGATGACCGAAAGCGGACCCTTGTACCTCTGGTAGCGCGCGAGCTCGGCTTCGAGCGCGCCGTTGAGCTCGATGCGGCTCAGCGCCCCCGTGAGCGAGTCGTGGCTGGCGGCCGTTGCGAGATCGGAGGCGAGCCGCTGAGAGCGGGTGAGGCTTCCCTGGAGGGAGCCTGCCAGCCTGCCGAGGCTCAAGGCGAGGTAGCCGATCTCGTCGCTCGCCTCCGGCGCGTCCGGAGGGAATGGCGGCTCGCCGCTGCGCACGCGGAACGTCATCTCGTCGATCGACCTCCCGAGCCTCCGCGCCCGCCGGCCGATCCCGGCAGCGAGGGCGATCATCGCGGCCGCGCACAGCGCCGCGGCCGCGCCGAGCGCCGCGGCCGCCGAAGCGAGCAGCCGCGGCGAGGGGCCCGGGGCCGGCGCGGCAAGCGCCTCGACCGCCCGGCGGACGCTCGCGAGCCGCTCGCGTACGGCGGCCGCTTTCTGCAGCGCGCCGGTCCCGGCGGCCTCGCGCTCGAGGTCCTGGTAGTCGCGCACGAGCATCGCGAGCCCGGCGTCCACCTCGGCCAGCGCGCCTCCGGCCGGCCCCGCGGGCCGGGCGACGATCTGCAGGGCGTCGAGCACGTCGCGGCCCGCCGCGCGGGTCGCCTCCTGCACGGCCGCCGGGTCGGCTCGCACCCGCGGGCTGAGGAGCGACGCGATCTGCTCCTGCCGCGCCTCGAGCCGGCCGACGATGCGCGTCAGCGGCCTCTCGACGTCGAGCCGTGCGGACATTGCGTTCGCCCCGGCCTGGGCGATGACGGCGATCACCACGGCCGCGAGCGCTGCCGCGGCGAGAACGGCCGACAAGAGCCCGAGCTTGGCCACGAGCCGCCAACGCAGCCGAAAGCGTCCTTCGGTCACCTTGTGCGTCCTCCGGTGCCCCATCATAGACCTCGCCCGATGGAAGTTCCAGCAAGGCCTTGGCCTGCCTGATCGCAAGGTTGCCGCCCGTCCGCGGCGGTGATACGGTCGAGCCCTGAGCGGAGGGGACCCTTGGACCTCGAGATCTGGGCCGCGGGCTGCTGCCTCATCGACTACCTCTACGCACCGGTCGACTTCGCGGCGCCGCAGTTCCGGCGCTACGCGTCGCGCGCCGACGGCGATGGGGGCCTGCGGGCCGGCAGGCTGGTGTTCGCGGAGGAGCTCGAGCGCTTCGCGGGCCGGCCCTTCGCCGCCGTGCTCGAGGACCTCGCGGGGCGCGCGGCGCCGAGTCGCGTCAACCTGGGGGGGCCCGCGGTGGTGGCGCTGATCAACGCCGCGCAGCTACTGCAGGGCGGCGGCATCCGCGCGCGCTTTCAGGGCGCGCGAGGCGACGACGAGACGGGACGGCTGATGCTCGAGTACCTGCGTCGGACCCCGGTCGACGCGTCCGCCTGCCGCGTGTTCCCCGGCGCGACGCCCTTCACCTTTGTCTTTTCCGACCCCGCCGAGGCGGGCGGCCGCGGCGAGCGCATGTTCGTCAACGCCATCGGGGCGGCCGCCCGCTTCGAGCCTTCGGAAGTGGACCCGCGCCTGTTCTCGGCGGACGTGGCTCTCTTTGGCGGGACCGCCATCGTGCCTCCGCTTCACAGAGGGCTCGGGTCGCTCCTGCGACGGGTCCGTGGCAACGGAGGCATCACGGTCGTCGGCACCGTGTTCGACTTTCTCAACGAGAAGGCAAATCCCGGCAAGCGGTGGCCTCTCGGTGAGGATGACGGCACGTTCCGGGCCATCGACCTGCTGGTGGCGGACCGCGAGGAGGCGCTGCGGACGAGCGGGACGTCGAGCGTTCCGGACGCGGTGCGCTTCTTCGGGGAGATGGGCGCGGGCGCCGTCGCCGTGACTCAGGGGGCGGACCCGGTGTGCCTCTGGTCGGGCGGCGGACTGTTCGCACCGCAGGCGCTCGAGATGCTTCCGGCCTGCGAGGAGATCGATCGGGAGCTCGCCGGCGATCCCGCCCGGCGGGGCGACACCACCGGGTGCGGGGACAATTTCGTGGGCGGGCTGCTCGCGTCGATCGCCCGGCAGCTTGCCGGCGGAGCGAAGCGCGGAGCTCTTGACTTTGCCGAGGCGTGCGCGTGGGCCGTCGCCTCCGGCGGGTTCGCCTGTTTCTACCTCGGAGGGACATACTTCGAGGCCGCCGCCGGCGAGAAGCGCGCGCGGGTCGAACCGTACTACCGGGCGTACCTGCGGCAGATCGGTCGCTCTGCTCCCTGTTAGGCGGGCCGGACCGCCGCCGGGGCGGGCCTCAGAGCGTCGCGGGAGAGACAAGCGCGCTCAGGCTCATCGAGAACGCCTCGACGGCGCCCCACGAGTCCGCCTCCGTCTCCAGCAGCGCGAGCGCCGAGGTCGCCATGCGGACCCGCAGCCCGCCGGCGAGGAGCGCCACGAGATCTTCGGCGTGCGGGTTGTGCGTGACCAGCAGCACGCTCGCGAGCGAGTCGTCGAGCTCGCGAACCGCGGCCAGCGTGGAGGCGGCCTCGCCCGGATAGAGAAGCGGCCAGCTCGCGATCTTCCGCCGGTAGCCGGCCCCGCGCGCGACGAGATCCGCGGTCTGCCGCGCGCGCAGCGCGGGAGACGACGCGACCAGGTCCGGCGGGCCGCCGTGCGCCGCGAGCCAGAGGCCGATCTCCGGCGCCTCCCGGGCGCCCCGTTTTGCGAGCGGGCGCTCGATGTCGGCGATCGCGTCGTCGCTCTCCGCCTTGGCGTGGCGCATGACCCAGACCCGCTTCATGCCGCGGATTATAGGCTCAAGGACCCTTCGCGCGCCAGAGGCAGCGCCACGCCGCGGCCCATGCCGCAGCCAGGTGTTGAAGCCGGGCCTTCGAGCAGGATCCGAGCCCGTCGCTTACTCGTCCGCGAACCGGTAACCCACCCCGATCTCCGTGAAGATGTATCGCGAACGGGCCGAATCGGGCTCGATCTTCCGGCGCAGTCCCGGCCATGTAGATGCGCACGTAGTGGCTCTGATCGCCCCTGCCCGGCCCCCACACTTCATTCAGCAGGTAGGTGTGCGTGAGCACCTTTCCCGCGTTGCGCATCAGAACTGTGAGCAACCTGAACTCGATGGGCGTCAGGTGAAGCTCCTCGCCGGCGAGGAAGGTCCGGTGCGCTTCGAGGTCCACCTCGAGATCGCCCACCCGCAGCATTCCGGCCTGCTCCGCGGGTCCGGGCCGCTCCGCTGACCGGCGTAGGGCGACTCGGAGGCGGGCGAGGAGCTCGCCCACGCCGAAGGGTTTGGTGAGGTAGTCATCGGCTCCCGCGTCCAGGGCGGCGATCTTGTCGCGCTCCTGGCCGCGGGCGGAGATGACGATGACGTGAACCGCCGACCACTTGCGCAGCCTGCGGATGACCTCGACGCCCTCCATGTCCGGAAGCCCCAGGTCGAGCACCACGACGTCGGGCACGTGGGAGGCGGCGAGGGACAGCCCTTCATCACCCTTGTCGGTCTCGATCAGGCGGTAGGCCTGGGTCGCAAGGGACGCCCGCAGGAATCTCCGGATCTGCCGGTCGTCCTCGACCACGAGCACGAGAGGCTCAGCGCTCACCGTCAGCCTCCAGAGGGAGTGTGAACACGAAGCGGCTCCCTCCGCCTTCATGGGGGTGGACAGCGATCGACCCGCCATGAGCGTCAACGATCGCCTTGCAGATCGAAAGCCCGAGGCCGGTCCCCCTGGTCCGGCTCGCGTGCTCGCGGAGGCGGTAGAACTTGTCGAAGATCCGCTCACTCTCCGCCGGAGGCACGCCGGGTCCCTGGTCAGCCACTTCGAACGCCGCGCGCCCGTCCTCGCGCCGCACCGAGACGTCGATGGTGGTCCCCGGCGGCGAGTACTTCGCGGCGTTGTCGAGCAGGTTCACCAGCACCTGCGCGATGAGCCCGCTCTCCATGCGGACGATGAGCACGTCTTCCGGCAGGCTTACGCGGACCTCGTGGCCCTCGGTCCGCTTGGCCGCCGTCTGCAGCGCCCAGCTCACCACGTCATCCACGGCCTCGGGCTCGGTGCGCAGATCCACGCGCTCGGATTCCAGCCGCGTGAGGCTCAGCAGGTTGTCGAAGGTACGTGTCATCCAGGCGGCCTCTTCCGCGATCCCTTCGAGCAGCTCGCGCTCCTCGACTCCGCTGCGGTCATGCAGCCTGTCCAGAAGCACGCTGGCCGATCCTGCGATGCCTGCGAGCGGGGTGCGCAGGTCGTGGGAGATGGAGCGCAGCAGCGAGGTGCGCAGCCGCTCGCCTTCGACCTTGACCATGGCCTCCTGCGAGGTCTTCGACAGCTCCTCCCGCTCGAGGGCGACCGCGATCTGGGCGGCGAAGGTCTCGATGAGGTTCCGAAGGTCGCGGAACGCCAGGTCGCGCGGGTTGTGAAAACGCACGCTGAGCACGCCCAGCACGTCGCGGCTCCCCTTGAGCGGGAGGTAGAGCGCATCGGCTGCGCTGAGGGTCCCGGTTCCCTGGCCGGCCGGCTGGCCGTTGCGCAGGACCCACGTGACCACGGCCTCCTCCCGGTTATCGATCGAGGTGAGGGCCTCCTTCTCGACCTTGAGAACTCGCCCGCCCTCCTCGAGGAATATCGCAAAGTCGGCCCGCAGAGTTCCCGCCAGCGTCTCCCGCGCGGCTGTCACGATCGGCAGGCGGCCGGGCGTGCGGGAGAGCACCTTGGAGAGCCGATAGAGAGCGTCCGTGCGCCATTCCTGCTGGCGCGCCATCACCGCCTGGCGCTTGACCCTTGAGGTGAGGGTGCTGAGGGACAGGGCTACCAACAGCATGACGAAGAATGTGATGACGTACTGCGTGTCGCTGATCGCGAATGTGAAGTACGGCTCAGTGAAGAAGAAGTTGAACCCGAGCACGCCGACAACCGAAGCGGCGATACCGGCACGACTGCCGAACCACAACGAGCAGGCTACGACGCCGAGCAGCAGGGCCATGATCACGTTGGGCAGCGCAAAGCCGAGTCCGCGCAGCCACGCGGCCAGCGCCACGGTGCCGATCATGACCAGGAACGATCCGAAAAACCCGCTCCAGCCACGGCGCGTCGGGGACTCGCGGGTCGCGGCCCCTTGTTCCGTCTCGCCGGGAATGACGTACACGTCGATGTCGCCGCTGGCGTGCAGGAGTCGATCCACCAGGTCACCCCGGAGGTGCTGAAGCGGGCGAAAGGGGGAGAGATTCTTGCCGATGACGATCTTTGTGACGTTGCGAAGGCCCGCGTAGCTCACGATCGCGGCGGCCGCGTCGTTGCCTTCGGCCTGGATCGCGGCCACTTCGGCGCCGAGGCTCTCGGCAAGCGCCAGGTTGCGCCGCAGGCTCTCCTGCACGGCCGCCCCGAGCGTGATGCCGGGCTGGCGGACGTGGAGTGCCACCCAGCGGGCGTGAAACGCCGCCGCCATCCTCCGTGCCTTTCGGATCACGGTGGCCGAGGAGGGGCTTGGCCCCACGCAGACCAGGAGCGTCTCGACGGTCGGCCAGATCGCCGCACCAGGCCGCTGGAGTCGCAGGTCCTGTACCGACCGGTTGACCTGCTCGGCCATGCGCCTCAGCGCGATCTCCCGCAAGGCCACCAGCTTGGGCCTCTGGAAGAAGTTGCGCATGGCGGTCTCGGCCTGCGCCGGGATATAGACCTTGCCTTCGCGGAACCTCTCCTCCAGCTCCTCCGGCGGCAGGTCGATGAGCTCGATGCGCTCCGCCTCGTCGAAGAGCGTGTCGGGCACGGTTTCGTTCACGACGATGCCCGTGATGCTCGCCACGACGTCGCTCAGGCTCTCGATGTGCTGCACGTTGAGCGAGGTGTAGACGTCGATTCCTTCGTCGAGCAGCTCCCGAACGTCCTGCCAGCGCTTCGCGTGCCGCATGCCGGGCGCGTTGGTGTGGGCCAGCTCATCGACGAGGACAAGCGCAGGCCTGCGGGCGAGCGCCGCGTCCAGGTCAAAGTCCTGCAGCGCGATCCCGCGGTGGACGACGATCTTCGGCGGCAGCGCCTCCAGCCCCTCCATCAGCTCCATGGTCTCCGGGCGCGCATGGGGCTCGATGTAGCCCGCGACGACGTCGGTGCCTTCATCGCGCTCCCTGCGCGCTTCGGAGAGCATCGCGTACGTCTTGCCTACGCCCGCGGCGTATCCGAAGAAGACCTTCAGCTTCCCCTTTGTCGACTCGTCGGCCCGCGCCTGCTTCAGCAGCTGATCCGGATCTGGTCGCCGCGGTTCGCCCGCCTCGCTCATCGTCCTCCTACGCGCTCTCCAAAGGCTTCGTCCAGCGCCAGGTTCAATCTTAACACATTGACCCGCGGCTCCCCCAGGAAGCCGAGCTGACGCCCCTGCGACACTCGTGCCACGAGGGCGAGCACGCGGTCCTCGGGGACGTTGCGCGCCTTTGCGACACGCGGCACCTGGTACAGCGCCGCCGCCCTGGCGATGTCAGGATCGAGGCCGCTCCCCGAGGCGGTTACCAGGTCGGCAGGGATAGGTCCGCGCGCGTCAGGGTTGGCTTTCCTGAGCGCGTCGACGCGATCTGCGACCTGCTGTTTCAGCGCGTCGCCTCTCGGGGTCAGGTTGCTCCCGGAGGATGCCGCGGCATTGTAGGGCATCGGGCCTGTTGCCGAGGGCCTGCCCCAGAAGTAGCGGTCGGAGGTGAACTGCTGTCCCACGAGGGCGGAGCCGACGACCTGCCCGCCGCGGGTTACCAGGCTCCCGCTCGCCTGCGAGGGAAACAGCAGCCGCCCGGCAGCCGTGACCACCAGGGGGTAGGCGACTCCGGTGAGCACAGTCATAACCACAAGCAGGATGATCGAAGGCAACCAGACGCGATTCTTCATCTAATTCCTCCCAACAGGAGATCGATCACCTTGATCCCGACAAAGGGGGCGATCAACCCTCCCAGGCCGTAGACCAGGAGATTCCGCTTGAGCAGCCGCGCCGCCGACATGGCTTTGTAGGCGACTCCCCGCAGCGCGAGGGGAATCAGGGCCACGATGATCAGCGCGTTGAAGATCACTGCCGACAGGATGGCAGTGTCCGTGTGGAGACCCATGACGTTGAGGGCCCCGAGCGCCGGGTAGGTTCCCACGAACATCGACGGCAGGATCGCGAAGTACTTGGCCACGTCGTTGGCCACGCTGAACGTGGTGAGGGTGCCACGCGTGATGAGCATCTGCTTGCCGATCTGGACAACGTCGAGCAGCTTGGTCGGGTTGGAGTCCAGGTCGACCATGTTGCCGGCCTCCTTGGCCGCCTGAGTGCCCGCGTTCATGGCCACGGCCACGTCAGCCTGGGCCAGCGCAGGGGCGTCGTTGGTGCCGTCGCCGGTCATCGCCACAAGGCGGCCCCCCTTCTGGTAGTCGCGGATCAGGTTGAGCTTGGCTTCGGGGGTTGCCTGGGCGAGAAAGTCGTCCACACCTGCCTCGGCGGCTATGGAAGCAGCCGTGTTCGGATTGTCGCCCGTGATCATCACGGTCTTCACGCCCATGCCGCGCAGCTGTGCGAAGCGCTCCTTGATGCCATGTTTCACTATGTCCTTGAGCGCCACCAGCCCCAGGACGCGGTCGTTCTCCGCGACCAGAAGAGGCGTACCGCCCTCCAGTGCGACCGCCTGCGCTCTCTGCGAGATCGGCCCTGGCACGGCGCCGCCCTTTGCCGCCACGAACTGCTGAATCGCGTCCACGGCCCCCTTGCGGATCTGCCTGCTTCCGAGGTCGATCCCGCTCATCCTGGTTTTGGCTGAAAACGGAATGAAACGGTGCTTGAGATCGACGAGCTCACGGCCGCGGATGCCGAAGTCGCGCTTGGCGAGGACCACAATGCTGCGGCCTTCGGGAGTCTCGTCAGCCAGCGAGCTGAGCTGGGCGGCGTCGGCCAGGCTCTCCGGGGAGACCCCGGGAGCGGGGATGAGCGCGGATGCCTGCCTGTTGCCCAGCGTGATGGTGCCGGTCTTGTCGAGGAGCAGCACGTCTACGTCGCCTGCGGCCTCCACGGCGCGGCCTGACATCGCCATCACGTTGACGCGCGCGAGCCGGTTCATGCCTGCGATTCCTATGGCCGAAAGGAGGGCTCCGATCGTAGTGGGAGCCAGGCAGACCAGCAACGCGACCAGCGACACGACGTCCACCGGGCGCCCCGACTTGATCTGCTCGACGCTGAAGACGCTGTAGGGATAGAGAGTGACAGTCACTACGAGAAAGACGATCGTCAACGCGGCCAGCAGGATGTTCAGCGCGATCTCGTTCGGCGTCTTCTGGCGTTTTGCCCCCTCGACCATGGCGATCATGCGGTCCAGGAAGCTCTCGCCTCTCTTTCCGGTAATCCGAACGATGATCCAGTCGGAGATGACGCGCGTCCCGCCGGTAACGGAGCTGCGGTCCCCACCGCTCTCCCGGATGACCGGGGCGCTCTCGCCTGTGATGGCGCTCTCGTCCACCGACGCCACGCCTTCGGTGACTTCGCCGTCGCCCGGAATGACGTCGCCGGCCTTGACCAGAACCAGGTCGCCTGCCGAGAGATCTGACGAGGCGACCTCGTCGAACGCGGCGTCCGGCCGCGGTTCCCGCAGCTTGCGGGCCGGCACCTCCTGCCTGGCCCTGCGCAGGGCCTCGGCCTGCGC
The DNA here is from genome assembly GCA_963734495.1 of uncultured Spirochaetota bacterium. Classification (GTDB taxonomy): domain Bacteria; phylum Spirochaetota; class Spirochaetia; order SZUA-6; family CAVTHK01; genus CAVTHK01. The sequence goes on along the minus strand of CAVTHK010000010.1, from coordinate 221,505 downwards.
CTTGCCCCTGCCCTCGGCCACGGCCTCCGCGAAGTTGGCGAAGAGCACCGTGAGCCAAAGCCAGATCGACACCGATCCCACGAACCCCGGCGACGTCGCGAGGTCCGGCTGGAAGCGGGCTGCGACGTACACGAGTGTCGTCAGGATCGCCCCGACGAACACCACGAACATCACAGGGTTGCGGACCTGCACCCTGGGATCGAGCTTCGCGAAGCTGTCGCGGATCGCCCGAGCTGCGATTCCCTTTGCGCTCTTGAACATACGCTCCTCCTCAGGCGGCGCGCGCCGGGCGCGCGACCATAGATCCCGTGGGCTATGCCATCCCTGGCGCCCGCGGGCAGGACCATCCATGGTCCTAGAATCCGGATGTGAAGCCCTCGGCCAGCGGACCCAAGGCCAGGGCCGGGAAGTGGTTGAGGCCTCCCACGATGAGAATGACGGCCGCCAGGAGCGCCACGAAGAGCGCTCCGTCGGTCGGGAACGTGCCCTCGCTCTTGGGCACCGTCTTCTTGCGCGCGAGCGACCCGCCCACGGCCAGTGCCGCCCCCATGGGCGCGAACCGGGCGATCAGCATCACGATGCCGCCCGAGACGTTGAAGAACCACGTGTTGGCGTTGAAGCCGGCAAAAGCGCTCCCGTTGTTGTTGCCCTGCGAGGTGTAGAGGTAGAGCACCTGGCTGAAGCCGTGAGGCAGCGGATTGCTCATGCTGGCGACCGTGTAGGGCGTCGCCACGGCTATGGCGGTGCCGACGAGCACCACCAGCGGCGTGATGAGGATGCCGACCGCGACAGCCTTCATATCGTAGGACTCCACCTTCTTGCCCAGGTACTCCGGGGTGCGTCCCACCATGAGGCCGGCGATAAAGACCGCGAGCAGGGCGACGAGCAGCATGCCGTAGAGCCCCGAGCCGACGCCGCCGAACACCACCTCGCCGAGCTGCATCATGAACATCGGAACCAGGCCGCCGAGCGGCGTGTAGGAGTCGTGCATCGAGTTGACCGAGCCATTGGAGGCCGAGGTCGTGGCGACCGCCCACAGAACGGAGTTGGGCACGCCGAACCGAACCTCCTTGCCTTCCATGTTGCCCGCGGTCCCGTTGACGGCCGCGACGCCGCCGTCGGGCCCGGCGCCCGCCCGCGTCTCGGGAACGAATGCAACGACGATGAAGAGCACGAAGAGCGCCACCATGGTCCAGAGCAAGGCCCGGCCCTGCCTGTGCTCCTTGACCATCGCTCCGAAGGTGAAGCACAAGGAAGCGCCGATCAGCAGGATCGAAATCATCTCGACGAAGTTCGAGAGGGGCGTAGCGTTCTCGAGGGGGTGCGAAGAGTTCACGTTGAAGAATCCACCGCCGTTTGTCCCGAGCTGCTTGATCGCGATCTGCGACGCCGCGGGGCCGACTGCGATGGTCTGCTCCGTGACCTTGGTGCCGTCCTGGAGCTGGTATGGGTCGATCAGCGTCGCATGCGCGTAGGGACTAAAGGTCTGCACGACCCCCTGCGACACGAGGATCAGGGCCACGACAAAAGCCAGCGGCAGCAGGATGTAGTACACGGTGCGGGTGATGTCCACCCAGAAATTGCCGATCGTCGACGCTTCCTTTCGTACGAAGCCGCGGATGACGGCCACGAGCACGGCCATCCCTGCGGCCGCCGAGACGAAGTTCTGCACGGTGAGGCCCAGCATCTGAGTCAAGTAGGAGAGGGTCGTTTCGCCTCCGTAGGCCTGCCAGTTGGTGTTCGTGACGAAGCTGACGCTGGTGTTGAAGGCCAGGTGCCACGATGTCGGACCGAGGTGCTCGGGGTTCAGCGGGAGCACGCCCTGCAGGAAGTGCAGCGCATAGAGCGCCACGAAGCCCACGGCGCTGAAGGCGAGCACAGAGTAGAAGTAGCGCTTCCAATCCATCTCCGCCGCGGGATCGATGCCGAGCACCCGGTAAGTCAGGCGCTCGAGCCCGGCAAAGACCGGCGTCGTGAACACACGCTCCCCCTGGTAGACCCTGGCCATGTAGCGGCCCAGAGGCCAGGCGAGCGCGAGCAGGGCGACAAGGTAGAACAGGATCTGCAATATGCCGTTCATAGTTTCTCCGCCTTGAAAAGAGCCCAGCACAGGTAGACGAAGAGCCCGATCGCAATGACCAGGCTCACCCCGGTTATCAGGTTCATGCCTCCTCCTCAGTGCGGCGACCCACCAGTCGCCGTCTACATCGCCCTGTTCGTCTGATCACGAGCCTCTTCGGCGTAAGGAACTCCGATCAACGAACGCTTGCGAGCAGCGACACGACGATCATCGCCACGAAGACCCCGATCGCAATGACCACGCTGACCACGGTGACCCGGTCCATGCCTCCTCCTCCGCGGGGGCTGCCCGCCCGCGCCGCCGACTGACGGGGCAAATGGTACCCAGCACGGCATAAAACGTGCGTAAGAGTGCCGTGCGCCGGAGTAAATGCGCTGTAAACGGGCTTCGTCGCGGTCCCGGCCTGAGCGCCGGGCAGAGCGCACGCTTCCTTACGAGCCCTTTTCTACGCTGCATCGAGAGAAGGGCGAGTCCGTTGTGAAGGAGCCCCGGGTGCCCGCAGCCACCGCGACGGGGAGCTTCACCCACAGCTCGTGGATCTGCAGGGCAAGAGGGGCGAGAGAAGGACGGGCGAGCTCCAGTCGATCGCCTGGCCGGTGAAGGTCGAGTGGAAGACGACCTGCCGCGCTTCGATAGCGCCCAGAACCGCGATGCCTACGCTGCCGCCCACCTGACGGATCACGTTGAACCCAAGGCCTGCGCCATCTTGTCCCTCGCGGTGTTCTTCAGGGTCAGGGCGCCCAGCGGCGCAGAGGTGAAGCGCGCCCCGAGGCCGCGCAGACAGAGCAGCCCGGCTGTCTTCAAGGATCCGTGTCGCCCCGTCGTCGTAGGATCGCTCGCACGAGGAACAGAAATGCGGCTAGCGCAACCATCACGCCGGCCGCGAGAAGGCGCGAACGGCCTATGGGCCGCGCGACCAAGTGACCGCTCCGCACGATCCGAAGCGAATCAGCGTGGATGTCCATGTCCCCGCCGTGCTGCGGGCAGGCGGCGTGGAAGATGCCCTTCACCTCCACCACGTCGCCGTGACGTTTGTAGTCGCCGAAGAAAGCGATGCGGGATTCCATTTGCGTGTCGACCCACACGGCCATGCCGCTGTTGAACCCGGAAAGCCGCGCGCCCGGGTCCTGGGCGAGGCCGTAGGCGTCGTCGTTGAGGTGGATCCACGCCATCTTGCCCCGGCGCATTGCCTCGCCGATCGCCTCTCCCGTGAAACTGACGGTGCGGCCGTCCCAATCCTTCGCATCCTCGACAAGCGCCGCGCTGCCCGGGGACGGGATCTCGGCAATCTGGGCCGAGCTGGAGCAGGCGGCGGCCAGCATGAAGGCAAGAATCGTGATCATTTCGCCTACCGCCCCCTGACGATCGAGATCACGTATCCGCCCAAGGCGAACACGCTCATGAACTCGAGGCGACCGGCCCACATCTCCAGGATGTAGACAACCTTCAGGAAGGCGGGCATAGCCGGGGAGGTGACGCCGCACGAGAGCCCGGAGTTCGAGCCGGCCGACACCGCATCGAAAAGCGCCTCGATGAGCGGGTAGCCGCACAGCACTCCGGCCAGCGTCCCCAGCGCGTAGACCGCGACGTAGCAGATGACGACGAGCATCGCCGAGGCGACCGTGGACTCGTCGAGGACCCGGGTGCGGAGGTGGTGCCATTTCACGACCACACGGGCGCGCTCGGGCGCGAGGGCGCGACGGACGCTCAGCACGATGCCCTTGAAGACGAGACCTACGCGAATGCCCTTGAACCCGCCCGCAGTGGAGCAGGCGCTGGCCCCGATGGCCATGGCCAGGGTGATCCCGAGCATGGCCAGCGGTCCCCACTGCCGGACGAAAGCCCGTGAGTAGATCGTGGAGTAGCCGGTGGTCGTGTGGCCGCTCACCACCTGGTAGAACATCTTGCGCAGCGCGGCGAGAAAGTCGGGGTAGACCCCCAGCTTCATGAGGCCCGCGGTTGTCACGAGCATGGCGATCGTCATCGTGATCGCAAAGGAGATCGATCTCGATGTCGCGGCGGATCTCGCCCCGGCGTCCGGTCCACACGGCCCAGTGCAGGGCGAAGTTCAGCGAGCCGGCCACGAAGATGACCACCGTTGACCAGCTCGAATGGCAAGGGAGTGGTAGTAGTAGGTGTTGTAGGACTGGGGAGCGAAGCCGCCGGTCGACCATCCCGACATGGAGATCCACAGCGCGTGGAGGAACCCCCGGGCCGCCGACTGGCCGTTCGCCACCGCGATGATCCACAGAACGGGGTGCTGACGGCGAGGTAGACCAGCGAAACGAGCCAGATGGCCCGGGCTGTCCTGATGACATTGGGCAGGAGCCGCTCGTCCTTGCCCTCGCCTACGTACATGGGGTAGGCGCCCGAAGCGCTTCCCACGAGGAAGGTCAGGGCGATGACGATGATCCCCTGCCCGCCGGCGTAGGTCAGGAGGAAGCGCCACATGTTCAGGCCGTGGGAGACGTGGTCGAGGTCCTGGATGAGGATCAGCCCGGTGGTGGTGTAGCCGCTCATCAGGTCGAACATGGCGTCGAGGAAGGAGCCGTAGTGGCCCGAGAGCCAGTGGGGAATGGCCCCGATGGCCGTGGCTGCCAGCCACGAGAAGCCGGCCACCACCAGGCCGTGCGTCCAGGTGGGATCGCGCGAGGTCCGGCAGCCGATCTCGGTCAGCAGGCCGAAGGCGAGGCAGGCGCACATGCCGATGACGAAGTCGACGGCCGGGGCCCACTCCGCGGCGATGAGCGCCGTCGCCAGCGGCACCGCCATCAGCAGCCCAACACCGAAGATGATCCTGCCGGTGTAGAGACCGATGACCCTGAGGTCAGCGGCCCGAGGCCTGAGGAGCATGTACGTACTTTGCGCTAACTGGCGAGGATCCGCAACCCGGCCACGATCAGCATGCCGATGCCGGCCAGGGCCAGGCTGAAGAGGGTTTCCACGCCGATCCCGGCGAGGTAGGAGACGATGTTACGCCACCGCCGAAAGTCAAGGTAATCGCCGTTGCCGTTCATGACCCCCCGCCTTCGCGCCGCCGCGCTTCGCCGCCGTGCCGTTGCCGCGGAGCAGCCGGGCAAGCTCCGGCTCCCGTCCCGCCAGGGTCATCGCCATCACCCGGTCGCCGGCCTGCAGGGAGGTCCGGCCCCGGGGGATCAGCAGCTGGTCGCCGCGTGTCAGGGAGACGAGCACGATTTCATCGGGCAGCCCGAGCTCGGCCACGGTCCGTCCGTCCGCCGCCGACGCTCCCGCCGGGACCTCGACCTCCACCAGGCCGAGCTGCCCCTTCTGCAGCGTGTAGAGACGGATGATGTCGCCGACGGTCAGCTGCTCCTCGATGAGCTCGGCCGATGACAGTGGTCGAGGAGATGGCCTCGATGCCCAGAGAGTGGAATGCTCCCTCGTTGCGCGGGCTGCTGACCCGGGCAACCACCCGCCGGACGCCGAAGTTCAGGCGGGCCAGCTGGCAGGATACGAGGTTCTCCTCGTCGTGGGGCGTCACCGAGGCGAAAACGTCAGCTCGATCGACGCCGGCGTCCTCCAGGGCACGAACGTCGCAGCCGTCGCCTTCGACCAGGAGGATGTTCGGCGAGAGCTCCTCGGCGAGCTTGCGCATGACCTCCGACCGCTTGTCGATGACGCTCACCGCGTGCCCTTTCCCGAGGAGAGTCCGGGCCAGGAACGAGCCGACTTCGCCTCCGCCGTTGATCGCCACGAACATGTCAGGCGCTCTCCTGCCGGTCGCCGGCCAGCACGTCCACGTCCAACTTCCCGAGGATGGCCTGCACCGACAGGGCGGCGTCGTTGACGTAGTCCAGTCCCAGCACGCGCATCGACCGCTCGTGCTGGGGCTCGTACAGTCTGACCACAACTCGCGGGACGTGGTAGATGCGCAGGGCGATCTCTGCGGCCATCATGTTGACGCTGTCGGAGTCGGTGGCCGCCACGAAGGCGTCGCAGCGCTCGATGCCCGCCTCACGGAGCTGCTCCTCGTCGCAGCCGGTGCCGCGCATGGTGACGCCGTTGAATCCCGCCCCCAGCTGCCGGAAGGCTCCGGGGTCCTTGTCGATGATCACGACATCGTCGCCGCCTCGGCTGCTGGCATCGGCCAGGGCCGACCCGACACGTCCACAGCCAACGATGATGATGTGCATGGACAACTCCTATCGCGATGCCGCTGTGGCGAGGGCGGCGGTCAGGACGGCCCAGCGGCATTCGCTCCACCTGGTCAAAGCACTGCTCCGTGAACTGCCGCCGGCCCAGCACGAGCTGGTCGAACCTGTTCCCGCAGACGCTCGTCGGCTGACCGTCGAAGCATCCGGACATGCAGCGCGGGGCAGATGTCCCCCGGGACCTCCAGCAGACTGCCCCGGCTCAGCTGCCGCGGGTCCGATCCCGGGCCGAACGCGACGAAGTAGACCTTTGCGATACCTTCGGCGCGCACGGCGCGGATCCACCCCAGGGAAGGCCGGGGGCTCGCAACACCCAGGCGGTCCACCTCTCCGCCCGCTGCCTTGAACAACCCGACAAAGGCGACGAGGTCACCGACCTCCGGCACCGGATCCGTGCTTACGAGGAGCAGGTCGCTCGATGAGACCCTCGCCATCCTGAGTCCCTGCAGGACGCTGGGGAATGCAACAAAGGCGTCGTCGCACTCCATGTAAGTCATCAGTTCCATGCCAGTATCCCTATCGGCGGTCGTATGACGCCGAACCGCCGGTAGGATAAGCTTGCCACTTCCGGTGTCAGAACGGGGTCAAACTTCGCTCACTGGATGTAAAGAACGCATAAAGAAGGGGCCAGGAGGTGGCTCGAGCTGTTGCGCGAAGAGACTTGATTGAGGATACTCCCAGGTAGGTGCGAGGCGCGGGACCGGAACCGGCCGCCTCGCTAAGGTTAGCCCCGGCGACTCGTTCCTCCGCCAAGGGGGATCCTAATGATCGGGTTCCTAGTGGAACTGGTCCTGCGGATTCTGAAGCTGTTCAAACGGACTCGCAGGACCTGAACAGCCCCTGCGTCCCGTGTTCTTTCGGCAGTTCGCCTCCGGCTCCCTGTCGCTGTTCTCTTGTTCTGTTTTCCTCCGCCTGGAGTTTCTTCGCTAGGTACAGGAAGCATTCGGCGATCCGCGGGGCCGTGAGACCGGCGAAGGGAGCGCGGAGGGACAGCCGCGCCCCGCTCGATCTCCGTCCCCATGCTCGCCCCTACAATGCGAAAGGGCTCAATCCCAAGGACAAGAGGACTGGTCAAACAGCCGAATTGAGAGCCCGGATGCGTCGGACGTCTTTCGGCATACGAACAGTCGATCTTCGTCAACGACCTCAGCCCCGAAGGCTGATGGATGGCCGCGCCTCTTTCTGGTGCTGACAATGTTCATTGGCCGCGATCATCGTCGCCTGCGACTTTCACTTCATCGCTGAACGACGAACCTCGGCCCCGCGCCTCCTGCGCCCGCGTGCATAGCAGGGGGATGCGAGCCCCTGCAAGCCGCCTTGAGGCTGGCGATGATCGCTGAACGACTCAGGAATCCAGACGGCTGCTGCTCACGCCACGGTTCCGGCGCCGGTAGCCTCAAACGCCGGCGGCGCGGAAACGGAAAAAACGACGCTCGACCCTTGAAAACCGAACGCCCCCCGCTATAGAGTTGCCGTCCAGTGATCCAGGCGGCCGTTCCTCCGAGGGCCTTCCTTCTTATCTTCTTTGCCGGTTTGATCGTCGCGGGCACGCTGCTGCTCCTGCTCCCCGGCGCCTGGATCGGGCCTGGGAGGTTGGCCCCGATCGACGCGCTCTTCATCGCCACTTCTGCCGTGTGCGTGACCGGTCTGGCGACCGTGGACATCGCCGATTTTTCGCGTTTCGGCCAGACCGTCGTCCTGCTCCTGATACAGACGGGTGGCCTCGGGCTCATCACGTTCACCACACTCTTTCTGATGCTGCCGGGGCGCAAGCGGATGTCATTCCGGGCCCGCTATTTCGTGCAGAGTTATTCCCTGCCGCTGGTCGAGCACGATCCCGCGCGCCTGACCCTCTATGTCGTGTCGTTCACTCTTGCGTTCGAGATGGCGGGCACGGCCGCGCTTTACCCGTTCCTCCGAGGCCGCGTCGAGGATCCCGTCTTCATGAGCGTGTTTCATGCAGTTTCCGCCTTCTGCAACGCAGGCCTCTCCCCCTTCAGGACGAGCTTCGAGCCATACCGCACCAGCGCGCGTCTCCTGCTCACCATCGCGGCGCTGATCGTATGCGGCGGGCTGGGCTTCGTCGTCTTTGTGGACCTCCTCCGGCGGGCGGCGTTCGGCTCCCGCGCGGTGACGTTCCACAGCCGCATTGTTCTGACCGTTACGGCCGCTCTCGTCGTTGCGGGCGCGGGCCTCTTCTACCTCTTCGAGGCGGGCCGAACGATGGCCGGCCTGAGCATCGGCGACCGGCTGGTGAACGCGCTCTTTCAGTCGATTACGCCCCGGACGGCCGGGTTCAACGCCCTGCCTCAGGGCGAGCTTTCGCCGCCGTCGCTGCTGCTTACCATGGTCCTCATGTTCATCGGCGGATCTCCGGGCTCCTGCGCCGGAGGGATCAAGACGAGCACCGCATTCCTGGTTTACCTTCAGCTCTTTGTCGGCCGCGACCGGGATGGGGAGATCACGGTGTTCGACCGCAAGGTGGGCTCCTCCGCGCTAAGCGACGCGCTCCTGTTCGCGGTGAGGGCGCTGGGCCTGCTTTCCGGCGCGGTGTTCCTGCTGCTGATGTTCGAGTACCGTTCGGGCAAGAGCTTCATCTCGCTCGCCTTCGAGTCGTTCTCCGCCTTCGGGACCGTCGGGTTGTCCATGGGGATCACCTCGATGCTGTCGGCCGCAGGCAAGGTCGTGATCATCGCCACGATGTTCATCGGCCGCGTCGGCCTGATCTCGCTGGCGGCGAGAGACAGGCGGTCGCGCGCCGCGCGCATCATCGACTACCCTCAGGGGGAGGTTTTGATAGGCTGATGAAACAGTTTGCCGTGATCGGTCTCGGCGCCTTCGGGCGCAGGGTCCTGGAGGAGCTCAAGGGGCTTGGCGCGGACGTTCTCCTCATCGACAAGGACCGCGACGCCGTGGAGGCGCACAAAGACATCGTCAAGCTGGCGTACGTCGCCGACGCGCTCGACGAGCAGGTGATCCGAAGGCTTGTGCCCGAGAGCATCGATGCGGCGATCATCGATCTCGGCGACCAGCTCGAGGCTTCGATCCTGGTGGTGAACTACCTCAAGAAGATGGGCGTCGGCAACATCATCGCCAAGGCCGAGAGCGATCAGCACGGCGAGATCCTGCAGATCGTAGGCGCCCATCGCGTCATCTTCCCCGATCGGGAAGCTGCGAGGCGCGTCGTGCCCATGCTCGCCTCGTCGGCCATCACCAGCTTTCTTCCGCTGGGAGGCGGGTTCGTCATCGCCGAGGTCAGTCCGCCCGAGCGCTACTTCGGCAAGACCCTCATCGAGGCGAATCTCAGGGCGGAGCACGGCGTGAACGTCATCGCCGTGCGCCGCGGCGACGGCGAGGAGTACAGCTTTTTCACTCCCGCATACCGGATCGTGGAGGGGGACGTGTTCCTGGTCGGAGGCATGGAAGACGATATTTCGAAGTTCAGCGGCATCACACCGCCGTCGCGCCGCCGGGCTCCCGGCGTCGTCAACCGTTTTCTGTCCTGGCTCAAGCAGTAGCGGTCCGGCGCCCCGCGGTTCACTTCTGGGCGGCCTCAGTTCGGCATGACCTCCGTCGCGTTCGCGTTCGCGATCTGCAGGCTGTACAGCCGCGAATAGAACCCGCCGGCCTGCATGAGCTGGGGGTGAGAGCCTTCTTCCACGATTCTGTGATCGTGAATCACCAGGACCTTGTCCGCGTTCTTGATGGTCGAAAGCCGGTGCGCGATGATCACGCTCGTCCTTCCCTGCATCAGGCGGAGCAGGCCCTGCTGGATCTGGATCTCCGTGAGGCTGTCCACATTCGAGGTCGCTTCGTCGAGGATGAGGATCCTCGGGTCCGCCAGGATCGCCCTGGCGATCGCGAGGAGCTGCCGCTGTCCCTGCGAGATATTCTCGCCGCGCTCGATCAGGGCGAAGTCGTACTGGCCGGGAAGCCTGCGCACGAACTGGTCGGCGTTGGCCAGCACCGCCGCGTCGATCATCTGCCGTTCGCTCGCCGCCGGATTGCCGTAGAGGAGGTTCTCGCGAACCGTCCGGGCAAAGAAGAACGGTTCCTGCAGGACGACGCCCATCTGCGAGCGGAGCGACGCGGCGTCGTGATCGCGGATGTCCGTGCCGTCGACGAGGATCCGTCCGGAATCGACGTCGTAGTGGCGGGCGAGCAGGTTGACTATGGTCGTCTTGCCGGCCCCCGTGTGGCCGACGATGGCCACGGTGCGCCCGGCCTCGACGCGGAAGCTGATGCCGTCCAGGACGGGGCGCCCCGGGTCGTAGCCGAAGCGGACGTCCTCGAACTCGATGTCCCCGCGGATGTGAATCCGGCGGGCGCCGGCGCGCGGCCTGGTCTCAGACTCCGTATCCAGCACCTCAAAGAGCCTTTCTGCGCCGGCCAGCGCCGACTGCAGCACGTTGTACACGTCCGTCATCTGGCGCAGGGGCTGGAAGAAGCGCCGCGCGTACAGCAGGAACGAGGTGAGCAGGCCGATGGAGAAGGCATGGCTGTGTGACAGGACGAGAGTACCCCCGATGGCGACCATCAGAGCCACGCTCAGCGACGTCACGAAGTTGAGGATTGGGCTGAGGAGGTAGGCTGTGAACTCGGCCTTCGTCCCGACGTCCGTGGCTTTCACGTTGACGGCATCGAACGATCGAAATTCCGCTTCCTCGCGGTGGAACGCCTTGATGGCGCGCACGCCGCTGACCGATTCCTCGATTCCCGCGCTGAGCAGGCCGACGAAGCGCTGGTTCTCCCTGAAGACCACGCGCACGCGTCGGCCCACGATCCCCGTGGCCGCGAGCATCAGGGGGACGATCACGATGACGACCACGGTCAGCGGCAGGCTCAAGCTCAGCATGGCGATGAGCACGCCGATGACGGACAGCACCCCGCCCGCCAGGTTGGAAAAGCCGCTTGTCAGCGCGCTCGAGATCGTTTCGACATCGTTGGTCAGGCGCGAGACCAGGTCGCCTATGCCCGCGCGATCGAAATAGGACATCGACAGCCGCTGGATGTGAGCGAAGCTCTCCTGGCGCAATCGAAAGACCAGGTCGTTGGCGATCCTGTTGACCATGATGCCGGAGACGGCATCGCCGGCCCACCCGCCGACCGCCAGGCCGAAGATCACCGCGAGCCGGCGCAGAAAGCCCGGAAGGTCCTGCTGCAGCTCGAGCGAGTTCCTGATCGCCGTCCCCACCAGCGCCGGCGAAATCGAGCGGGAGGCGACGGACAACAGCACGAAGCTCATGGCGACCAGCAGCAGGGGAGCCTCGGGGCCCAGGTAGACGACCAGGCGCCGGAAGGCGCGGCCGGGGTCCCTGGCCGTTTCGATGATCACGGAGCCGGGGCCGCGGCGCATCCGCGGACCCATGGGGGGCGGGGAATCCTGAACTGCCCTGCGCGCGAGCCCCGTCTGCGACGGGTCAGTCGTGCTGGTCGTGGCATCGGCCATGGCGTTCTCCTCAGTCCTGCAGCTGGGCGGACTGGCTCTCCAGTATCGCCGCGTACGTCGCGTTCTGCCGCCGCAGCTCGTCGTGCGTGCCCGCGGCCGCGATCCTTCCGCCGTCGAGCACGAAGATTCGATCCGCGTCCCTCACCGCGGCGATCTTCTGGCTGATCACGATCGTCGTCCTGCCCGCCCGCGCCTGGCGGATGTTCGCGATCAGGCGCCTTTCGGTCTGGGCGTCGACCGAGCTGGTCGCGTCGTCCAGGATCAGGATGTCGGGCTCGGCCAGCAGCGCGCGGGCGATCGCGATGCGCTGCCTCTGGCCGCCCGACAGCCCGGCGCCGCGCTCGCCCACGTGCCGGTCCCACCCGGCGTCGTCGTCGGCGATGAACTCGCGAGCGCAGGCCAGGTCGCACGCCCGCTCGATCTCGGCCTGTGTCGCTTCCTGCCGGCCAAAGGAGACGTTCTCCCTGATGGTCCGCGAGAACAGAACGGTCTCCTGGAGCACCATGGACACGCGCGTGCGGAGCGTTTCGAGCGCGAGCTCCCGGACGTCGATGCCGTCGAGCAGGACTGCGCCCTCCTGGGGGTCGTAGAAGCGCGGGATGAGCGCGGCGAGCGAGGACTTGCCCGATCCGGTAGGGCCGATGATGCCGACGTGCTGCCCTGGCTCCACCCTCAGGTCGACTTCCGAAAGGGCGTTGTCGGCGTCCCCGTACTTCAAGAAGACCTTGCGGAACTCGATCCGGCCCGCAAGGTGCGGCAGCAGCCGCGCGGCCGGGCTCTCGCGGACCGCGGGTTGCGTCGCGAGCAGCTGCTCGATCCGTTGCGCCGATGCCGAAGCCGCCGACACGAAGTTGAGCACGAAACCCAGGGTCGAGATGGGGAACATCGCCAGAAGGGCGTAGTTGTTGAACGCCACCAGCTGGCCGAGCGTGAGCCCTTTCGCGAGGTGCTCCGTGATCGTGCGGATCACTTCGGTGCCGCCGAACCACAGCGTCGCCACCAGGGCCACCTGGCCGACGAAGGTGAGGAAAGGAAACACCATGGCCATGGTGTACCCGACCCGGAGGGCGACCTGAGTATAGCCGCGGTTCTTGTCGTCGAACCTGCCCACCTCGAAATCCTCGCGGTTGAACGCGCGCACCAGCTTGGCACCCGCCAGGTTCTCCTGGAGGGCGTTGTTCATCTGGTCCAGGTTCTCCCGCACTCTCAGGAACAGCGGCCGTATCCGGGTGGCGATGAAGAAGAAGACGAGCACGGTCGTGGGCATGATGATCGCCATGACGGTGGCCAGTCTCGCGTCCGTGAGGAACATGACGGAGAGGCTGCCGATGATCATCACCACCGAACGGGAGATCGTCATGACCCCCTGGCGGACGAACATGCGCATCGTGTTGACGTCGGAGTTCAACCGGACCATCAGCTCGCCCGTTCGCCAGGCATCCAGGTCGGCGAACGAGAGGGACATCACTTTGCGGTACAGGTTGCGGCGGAGGCCGTAGGCCATCCGCTGGCCCGCTCCGATCAGCAGGCGGCCGCTGGCGGTGTTCGCCGCGGCGCTGACCACCGCCAGCAGGAGCATGACGCCGGCAGTGGCGTACAGGACATGCACCTGCCGCTGCTGGACGCCCGAATCGATCGCTACCTGGATCAGCCGCGGCTGGAACACGTCCCCGAGGACCGAGCCCATGAGCAGAGCCACGGAGAGGGCGAGCGCCTTCTCGTGGCCCCGCAGAAAGCGGAAGAGCCCCAGGATCGACGTCATACCCGTCGCGCCGTGGGCCGGCGCCCGCGCTGCGTCCTCGTCGGGCGCGTCTGCGCGCCCTGAGGGGCCCTCCGCGCGCTGCTTGCGGCCGGTGGGCGGCCGTTGGTCCCGGCCTCGGCACGAGCCTCGGCCCGGGCCTCGGTCGCCTCGAGGGCGCGGAGGACCTCGGACAGCATCGTCACCAGGCGAGCGGCGGGCGTTCCGCGGGCCTGCCGCAGCGCCTGCGCGAGCAGCCGCTGCCGCGCGGCGAGGGCCGCGCGGATCGCCTCTTCGCCCCGGCCGCTGAGACGGAGCATGACGACGCGGCGGTCGTCCGCCGGCCGGGACCGCCGCAGCAGTCCGGCGCGCACCATGGTGTCGGCAGCCGCGCTCACGGTGCTCTTGCTCTGGTAGAGGTGCCGGGAGAGCGCTCCGATCGTGACGGGCTGCAGGCGGTGCACGACCCAGAGGAGCTGCGCGCGAGCCGCCGAGAGCGCCGGCGCTCCGAGCCGCTTCCGGGTGCGGGCGATGAGGCTGCGATGCAGGGCGCGGACGAGCCCGTCCAGCTCGCGCGCGGCTTCGGTTGTCGTCATCGGCGTGCACCTCACTTCGTTCGCTCGTCGAACCATTCGACAACCGAAAGATATTCAAGGGGTCGCAGGGCGCAAAGCCCGCGGCAGGCTCGCCGTTCGTTGCAGGCGTGTAATTAAGAAGTTCTTAAGGAAAACGAGGCCCTCGACCGTTGCCGACGCCCGATGGCGCGTGAGTAAATTACGGCGATGAGATTGATGGTGTGTGCGGCGGGTTTGCTGGTTCTGTCTCTTTTCGCGTGGGGACAGAGCGACGCGGTCACGCTCGACGGGGCGATCCAGGCGGCCCTCGCCGGCGGCGACGACATGCGGATCCTGCAAGGGACGCTCGAGGCTGCGCGCGCGCAGTACGCCGTGGATGCGGCAAAGGACTCGGCCACGCTGAGCGTGTCGGCCGGATACGGCGCGAGCCATGACATCTCCACGCCCGTGTCGGCTTCGGACAAGGCGCTCGGAAACACGCTGAGCTCTGTGGCGGGTCCTCAGGCCGGGATCGGCGTCTCCACACCGCTCACCTCGGTCAACCTGACCGGGTACCCGTACGTTCCGTCCACCAGCACGACCCCGGCCGAAGGGGGCTTCGGGCTGGTCGCGAGCAGCACGCTGTGGAACGGGTATCCCGGCGGGCCGACGCGTGCCACCGTGCAGAAGAGCGCGCTCAACCTGGAAGGGGCGCAGCTCAACGCGTCGTCGGGGCGCCTGAACGTGGTCCACAACGTCACGCAGGCCTACTTCACCCTGCTCAACGCGCAAAGGGCGCTTGCCGTCCTGCAGGACAACCTCACCCGGCAGAACGCCCTGCTGGAGCAGCTGACGGCGATGAGCAAGCTCCAGCAGGCCAGCGCGGTGGACCTCGCCACCGCGCAGATCAACGCGCAGAGCGCGGCCATCGACGTCCGCAGCGGGGAGCACGATCTGCGGATCGCGAGGATCAGGCTCTCCAATCTGGCGGGCTGGCCGGCAGGCCGCGAATACACCGTCGCGGAGACCGGCGAGCCGGCGATCCCCGCCGTGACGCTGCAGGCGGCGATCGCCGACGGCCTCTCCCGGCGCCCGGAGCTCAAACAGATCGAGATCAACCGCAGGTCCTCGGACATCGATCTCAAGCTGGTCCGCGGCCTGAAGACGCCCACTGTCAGCGTGATCGGAGGGGTGAGCTGGGGCACCGACTGGAGCTCGCCAGCGACGACGGGAGGCATCGTGTCGGCCGCGGTCACGGTGGGCATGCCGGTGCTCGACTCCGGCAGCGCGAAGCACCAGGGAGAGAAGATCGCGCAGCAGCAGGCGGTCTACGCGGCCCAGGACAGCCAGGAGCGCAGGACGATCGCCGCGGACATCCAGAACGCTTACGAGTCGATGCAGATCCTGACCGACCGGCTCGCCGTCGCGAGGCTCTCGGCTCAGAACCTCGAAGCGCAGTTCGAGGTGACGAAGACCGAAGTCCAGTTCGGAACCAAAACGAACCAGGACCTGCTCGACGCATCGGTAAACGCCGCCAACGGCCGGACTGCCGCCGCGAAGGCGCAGAGCGACCTGGAGCTGGCGGTGCTGCAATTACAGACAGTGATGGGGTACTAGGTACCAGGAGAAATAGAATGGCGGACAGGAGATTGCTGTTCGGCGGGGCTCTGGCTGCGGTGCTGGCGCTGGGAGCGTGCAGCTCCAGGGCTGCCGACCCGGCCCCGGGCCAGGGGCGCGGGCAGGGCTCGCGATCCGCGGGCATCGCCGTGCAGGCGGTGGCCGTAGAGGCCGGAACGCTGACCGCGCAGCACGACGTCGCCGCGGCGATCGTTCCCGTGACGCAGAGCCAGGTCGCCGCACAGATCGGCGGGGTCGTCTCCCGCGTGCTTCACCAGGCCGGCGACTGGGTCGCGCTCGGGGAGCCTGTCGTGCTGCTCGACGACTCGCAGCTGCAGCTCGCGTACAAGAACGCGCAGGCGGCGGTCGACACGGCGCGGATCAACCTGACGGTCGGGCAGGACACGGCCAGTCAAGCGGACCCGAAGCTCTCGCTGCAGGTGCAATCGGCGCAATCGGCGGTGGCTGCGGCGCAGAGGAACTACGACTCGCAGCAGGCGTTGCTCAAGCTCGGCGGGGCGACCGCTTCGCAGGTCGACACGGCGAAGAGCCAGCTCGAGCAGGCGCAGGCCAACGTCGAGGCGGCGAAGTTCGCGCTCGACCAGAACAGCAAGGCCGGGACCCAGAACATCGCCCAGCTCCGCCTCGCGGTCGACATCGCGGTGAACCAGCTGCAGCAGGCGCGGCTGAACCTCGAGAACGCGTCGATCAAGGCCCCGTTTGCGGGACAGGTGGCCGCGGCAAACGTGACCGCGGGAATGTTCGTCGGCCAGAACGCCCCGGCGTTCCTGCTTGTCAGCTCGGAGCGCGAGATCAACTTCTCCGTACCGCCGCCGGACGCGCCGAACCTTCCGAAGGGGACGACCGTCGCCTTTTCCTACCAGGCACGCAGCTACAACGTCCGGATCAGCCAGGCTCCATCGGCCCCGATCAACGGCGTGGTGCCCATGGTGGCTGACGCGCCTCCCGACCGCGCCCTGACCTTTGGCACCGTCGGCACGGTCTCGTACCAGCTTTCGCTGGCTCAGGGCATTCTCGTCCCTGTCGCCGCGCTGCAGACCAACGAGAACCAGAACTTCGTCTTTGCCGTCGTCGGGGGCAAGGCAACCGCCGCGCCGATCACGATCCTCGCCGAGACAGGGATCACGGCCGCGGTGACGGGCATCGCGGCGGGCACCCAGGTCATCGTCAACCCGCCTCCGGGGCTTCTCGAGGGCTCCGCGGTTCGCGTGGTAGGGAGCCAGCCTGCCGTGCCGCCGGGCCAGCCCAACGGGCAGCGCGGAGCCGGCGGCGCGGCGCCGGGCGGGACAACGGGCGGGGGCGGGACACCGGGAGGGACCCGACCTGCCGCGCCGGGCGCTGCTTCCGGGCAGGGAGGTCGGCCATGAAGCCGATACGCGAGTACGAGATGAAGGTGTTCGAGCGGGTCAACCCGGCCGTTCGTTTCTCCGTGACCCGCTATGTCCTCGCGGTAGGGATCTTCCTCGCGGTCGTGGCCTTTGGCCTGATCTCGGCCGGGAATCTGGGCGTCGACCTTCTTCCCTCGATCAATGTTCCGTTCGTCGTCGTGAGCACGGTGTTCACCGGCGCCACCCCGAGCGTTGTCGATCAGCAGATCACCCAGGTGATCGAGAATGTCGTCTCGACGGTCAGCGGCATCACGGACATCGACTCGACCAGCTCCATAGGCTTCAGCCGGGTCGTGATCAGCTTCGACCCCGGGACCGACAAGAATGCCGACATGAACCAGGTGGCCGCCCTGGTGGGCGCCGCCGTGCGCAAGCTGCCCAGCGGTGTCAACCCGCCCACGGTGCAGACGTTCGATCCCAACTCGCAGCCCATCCTTCAGTTCGGCATCTCCGGCGAAGGCTCCACGCTCGCTCAGGTGGGCGACTATGTCACGAACACGCTGATTCCGGTGCTCGAGCGCGTCGACGGCGTCGCGAACATCCAGACCGACGGCGCGCCGACCCGGCAGTTCCAGGTGCTGCTCAATCCGGAGCGGCTGCGCTACTACGGCCTGAACCCGGGGCAGGTTGTCACCGCCATCACGAACTCGGCCGTCAACCAGCCGATCGGCACCATCGTCACGAAAAGGAACGCCCTGACCTTCGCCACCGAGAACGTGCCGTCGAGCCTCAGCCAGATCTCCCAGGTTCTCGTCGACTCGTCGCGAGGAGTGACCGTCGGGCTTCTGGGGACCGTGCGGGACTCCGCCACGGCCGCGACCTACGCCCGTGTCAACAGCAAGCCGGTGGTCCTGGTTTCGATCCAGCGAACCACGGACTCCAACTCGGTTGCCGTGGCGTCGAACGTGCGCAAGCTCATGACCGCCACCCAGCTCCCCGCCGGGTATTCGATCACTTACAGCAACGACACGACGGGGCCGATTCGGGCTTCCGTGAACGCAACCTATCGGGAGCTCCTGCTGACCGGAGCCGTCGTGGCTCTCATCGTGCTGCTGTTTCTCGGGAGGGTGAACACGGCGTTCTCCGTGATCCTCGCCATTCCGATCGCGTTGTCCGCCGCGCCCGTGCTGTACCAGCTCGCCGGCTTCACCTTCAACCTGGTCTCGCTGCTCGCCATGATCATCGCGATCGGCATCGTCGTCGACGATTCGATCGTCGTCGCGGAGAACGTCGAACGCTACCGGGCCATCGGCATGGGGCTCAAGGAGTCGGTGCTCAAGGGAGCGAGCGAGGTCTTCAGCGCCGTGGTCGCCGCCAGCCTGTCGCTGCTGTCGGTGCTGCTGCCCGTGAGCTTCATCGGAGGGTTCATCGGGCGCTACCTGCAGCAGTTCTCGCTCGGCCTCGCGGCGGCCGTGGCCTTCTCGCTGCTCGAGGCGGTGCTGTTCCTGACGGTCAGGCTCGCGTACACTCCGCAGTCCCGCGAGCTCACCTGGCCCGACTTCTTCAAGACCGTCGCGACCCTGGGGGACAGCGTCCGGTGGGGGCTCGCGAATTGGCGAAAGGCGTGGGGGATATTCCTCGCAGTCGCCCTGGCCGCCGCGGCCCTGGTGACTCGCCGGTATCTGTTCCTTCCCGGCCTGGTGCTGTACCCGCTGGCCCTCGGCCTCGCGTTCTACGCGGTGCGGGTCCTGATCGCGTTCCTGGAGGCGATCACGACCACTCTCCATGCCTGGACCGAAGCGGTTCTGGAATGGGTGCGGGACAAGTACACCGCCTCGCTGGGCTCGATCCTGAAGTACGGGGTGCTGGTGCTGGCCGGCTCCGCCGTCTTCCTTGCCGTGTCTGCCGTGCTCATCGCGCCGCGGATTCCCTTCAACTTCGTGCCCCAGACCGATTCCGGTGTGCTTCGGGTCTTCCTGCGGCTGCCTTCCGGCACACCGACGACTGTCATAAACGAGGACGCGGGGAGGATCGAGGCCTACCTGCTGCAGCGCCCCGAAGTCGAAACCGTGCAGACCGTCGTCGGCGGCTTCACCAACCTGATCGTTCAGCTCGGTCCGGTCGGCAAGCGGCCGAGTCTCTTCGCACTGGTTCCGGTTTATCGGAGGGACATGCTCACGCTGCTGCGGGATCAGCCGTCGGCCCGGCTCGGGGTGAGCGCCGGGGGAGGCTTCCAGGGGGCCGGATCGTCGCTCGATGTGAACGTCACCGCGGCGGACCTGAACACGCTCCAGTCGCGCAACGCCGCAATGGTGAGCCGGATCCAGAACAACCCGTTCGTCTCCGACGTCAACTCCAGCCTCTCGGATACGACGCTGGAAAACGATTTCGTCCCCGACACGTCGATGCTCAAGGGAACCGGCATCTCGCCCGGCACAGTCGCCGATTCGCTGCAGACCTACGCCGCCGGGACCCAGGCCTCCAACGTCATCGTCGGCGGTCTGAGCTACCCCATCCAGGTGCAGGTGAACCCCATCTACCTCGCCGGCGGGCAGTCGCTGCTGAACATGCCGATCTACTCGTCGACGCTGCAGACGACCCTGCAGGTGGGTCAGTTGGGCAGTTTCGTCCTTACGCAGGCTCCGGTGAGCATCAGCCGCCATGACCGCCTCTATTCGGGCGAGTTCACCGTGAACTCGAACCCAAACGCCCCGACCCAGCTTTCGCTTCAGAACTCGATCTCGGAGGATCTCGCAAAGGCCGGGCTGACGGGCAACGGCGTCACGCTGAGCCCGGGCGGCCGCTTCAGCCAGACGGCCCTGGCCGCGCAGCTCGTGAGCACGGGATCGGCCGCTTTCCTCCTGGCGCTGTTCCTGGCGTACCTGGTCATGGCGGCGCAGTTCAACTCCTGGCGATACCCGGTCTACCTGCTGCTGCCGGTGCCGCTCGCGATCGTCGGCGCTCTCTGGCTCGTCTTTCTCGAGGGCGGCGGGCTCGACATCTTCGGCGTCATGGGCATGCTGATGCTGATCGGGCTCTCGGCGAAGAACGCGATCCTGTACCTGGACTTCGTCGTGGAGCGCATCGGCAAGATGCCCTTTGCCGAAGCGCTCAAGGAAGCGGCCCGCCTGCGCTTCCGCCCGATCGTCATGACGACTCTGACGGTACTGGTCATCAGCTTCCCGCTGATCTTCGGCCACGGAGAAGGCGCGGAGTTCGGCCAGCGCCTCGGGATCGTCATGCTCGGAGGAATCGTGTTCTCTGCAGTGCTCACGTTCTTTGTCGTGCCCGCGGCGTTCTACCTGTTCGAGCGAAGGCGGGTCGAGGCGCGCGAAGCGAGCGAGGCGAGGCGCGTGGCCGAGGAGGCCCCGGGCGCCGCGGCGGCGCCCAAGGGGGTCGCGCGGTAGCGCGCGGCGGACTGGGGCGCGCTCGCTGCGCCGAGGGGCCGCGCGCGCGCCGGCCGGCCAGGCGGCTATGCCGCTCCCCGCCGCTCCGAGCGGTAGCCGAAGAGTCCCCTTGCCTTGATGATCTCGACCACCGCCTCCGGGACCTGCTGCTCCCATGCGGGGTCGCCTTTCTGCAGGCTCAGCAGGACGTGGCCAGGGAGAATGGAGAGGTCTGCCTCCGTGTACCTGCGGATCGGCTCGATCAGGTGGTTTTCCAGAAGATAGGCGTAGAGGTGCCGGTCGTTCTCGCGCACCGTGAACGTTTCCGCTGTCACGCGCTCTCCGGTGTGGTTGTTCTGCCATGGGTAGATGAACAGCGTGACGGGGCCGCTGAACAGGCGGCCCAGCGCCTCGAGCAGTCCGCCGCCCAGGTCGCGGTAGTGGCGATCCTCCAGCAGGAGCGCGAGCGTCGGGACTCCGAGCGCCATCACGATGCGCTCGTTGGTGTAGCGGCGGAGGTAGCCGGTGACATTGTGGAAGCGCGAGTAGTTGGAGATCATCACGGTCTTCCCGAGCGCGCACAGCGTGTCCATCCGCGCCAGGAAGTCCGCAGGCTCTACCTCGGTGCCGAGACTGAGCAGGTTCCGCAGGGTCATCTCCATCAGCACGACGGGCTCGCGGCCGGCCATGTCCGGGGCCTCTCGCATCTGCTCCAGCGATCGTTCCTGCATGTCCAGCGTCACCCGGGTGATGGGGTGGAAGCTCCCGCGCTCGATCAGCACGGGCTTGTGGTAGAGAAGCTCCGCGGGCTCGACCACGTCCCCGTCGGGGCCGAACATCACGGCGTTCGTCAGCCGCTGCTCGACGAGGCGGAGGCTCATCAGGCGGTTGTCCACGCCGGCGAACGCGGGGCCCGTGAGCTTGATCATGTCCACTTCCATCCGGTCGCGCGTCAACCCGTCCATGAGGGCGCGCACGAGCGCGGGCGGATCGCTCGAGCCGTAGAACGCGCCGTGGATCAGGTTCACGCCGAGGATGCCCAGGGCCTCCTGCTGCCGCGCGTTCTCGAGGTCCCACATCCGCGCGTGGATGATGATCTCGGACGCGGGGCCGTTCTTCTCGGTCTGGAACCGGATGCCCAGCCACCCCTGTCCCTCTTCGTGCCTCGTGTAGCTCTTGGCCGCCACCGTGTCCGCGAACACGAAGAAGGTCGTCGAATCGCCCCGCTCCGCGCCCAGGCGCTCGAGCATGAGCCGCCACTCGTAGTCCAGCATCGCCTGCAGCCGCTGCCGGCTGACGTAGCGGGGTGTCGAGCCGTAGATCGCGTCCGAGACAGCCATGTCGTAGGCCGAGATCGTCTTCGCGACCGTGCCGGCCGCGCCGCCGACGTGGAAGAACCAGCGCGCGACCTCCTGGCCCGCTCCGATCTCGGCGAACGTTCCGTAACGGGACGCGTCGATGTTGATCTGGAGCGCCTTGTCGTGCGTGCTGAGCGGTCCCTGTTCCATGGCTCGATAATGCACATTAGCGGGCGCCGCCGCCAACTGGCGCGAACAGCCGTCCGCTCCCTCCAGCGGCAATGCTATATTCAAGGCCCATGACGGCAAGCAGGACCAACCGGGGCTTCGTCACCGCGGCCATCATGCTCCTCTCCTTTCTCGCCGCGATCGAGGTCACCGTCATCGCGACCGCGATGCCGCGGATCGCGGCCGACCTCGGGGGAGTGTCGCTCATCAGCTGGGTCTTCGCCGTCTACCTGCTGACCATGGCGGTCACGACCCCCATCTTCGGGAAGCTCGCCGACCTCGTCGGCCGCAAGATGATCGTGATGGCGGGCACCGTGCTCTTTCTCGCGGGCTCCGCGCTCTGCGGCCTGTCGCAATCCATGCCGGCGCTGATCGCGTCCCGCGCGCTGCAGGGGATCGGGGCCGGGGCCGTGCTGCCGGTTTCGATCACGATCGTCGGAGACATCTACGAGCTCGCCGAGCGGGGCCGCGTCCAGGGGCTCCTCAGCTCCATATGGGGCGTGGCGAGCATCGTCGGACCCCTGCTGGGCGGATTCCTCGTGGACAACCTCTCGTGGCACTGGGTCTTCTTCGTGAACGTGCCCTTCGGCCTCGTCGCGATCGGCCTGATAGCGCTCTTCTTTCACGAGAGCGTTGCGCGCCGGAAGCACCGCATCGACTACGCGGGCGCCGTCGCGTTCACGGTGGGCATGTGCGCGCTCCTGATGGCGCTGCTCACCGGCGGGCAGCGTTACGCGTGGGGCTCGCCGGAGGCCCTCGGGCTTCTCGCCGTGGCGGCGATCTTTCTCGGAGCGTTCGCGCTGATCCAGACGCGGGCGAGCGAGCCGATCGTCCCCGTCAAGCTGTTCGCCTGGAAGGAGATCACCGTATCCAACCTCGGAACGCTGGTGATGAGCGCGATCCTGATCGGCTCGAACGCGTACCTTCCGCTCTGGGTGCAGGATGTCCTGGGCTACAAGGCGACCAGCTCCGGGCTCACCCTGATCCCCTCTTCGATCGCCTGGCCCGTGGCGGCCACGATCTGCGCGCGGCTGCTCACGCGGACGAGCCCGCGGTTGACCGCCGGCGTCGGCGCGGCCGCCGTCCTCGCGGGTTCCCTCGGGCTCGCCACGGTGACCCCCCGCACGCCGCCGTGGGTCTTTGTTCCGCTGATGATCCTGATGGGCGGCGGGTTCGGCTTCGCCTTCAACACGTTTCTTCTGACGGTGCAGACCGTCGTTCCCTGGGAGCTGCGGGGCTCGTCCACCGCGTCCAACTCCTTCGTCCGTGCCCTGGGCCAGACGACCGGCGTCGCGTTCTTCGGCTCGTGGCTCAACCGGGGGATCGCTGCCGCGGCCGCCGCGGCGCCGGTCGCGGCGACGACGCTGGCCTCCGCGTCGGACCCGCCCGCCCGCGCGGCCGGCGAGGGGGCGCGGGACGCCCTCGCCGCGGGCCTCCACGGGCTGTTCGTGCTCTTCGTCGGCCTTGCCGGTCTCTCCGTGATCGCGGTCGCTTTCCTCCCGCCCCGGCTGCTCAAGGCGCCTCCGCCCGAAACCTCGGGCTGAAGGGCGGCGTGCTCCGCCGCTACTTCGGGAGCGGCCGGCCCAGCACGAATCGCGACAACCGCGAGGTGTCGAGGTACTTGCCGAAGGCCTGCTGAATTTCCGCCGCAGTCAGTGCCTCGTAGCGGGCCGCGACCTCGTAGAGGCGGTTGAGCGAGAGTCCTTCTTCACTGTATCCCAGCCACTGATCCGCGATCGCCGACACCGTCTGGCTCGTGAGCTCGATCTGCCGCAGGGCCTGGGCCTTTGCCAGGTGAAGGTCCTGCTCGGAGAGCGGCGCGCTCGCCATGGACTGCACCACCTGGACCGCAAGCTGCGCGGCTTCGTCGACTTTGTCCGGGTAGGCGCCGAAGCTGAGGGAGAAGAGGCCGCGGCTGCGCGTGAAGCTCGTCGACGATTCCACGCTGTAGACCAGTCCCCGCTTGACCCTCAGCTCGCGATAGAGCGGGCTCGCGAAACTGGCGCCGCCGAGAAACTCGTTCCCGAGCTGCAGCGCGTAATGGTCCGGAGCGTTGTAGTCGAGCGCCACGGTTTCGGCCAGCACCACCTCGTCCTGCTCGCTCACGGGGTCGGGAACGAAGACGACGCCGGGGCGGGAGGCCGGGACCTGCGGGTAATCGAGCACGGGCCTGGGACCTTCGGCTTTCCAGCCTCCGAAGTGCCTCGACACGATCTGCCGGGCCGCTTCGGGGTCGATGTCGCCCATCACGACGATCGTCGTCTCGTCGGGACGCACGACGCTGCGATGATACGCGCGAACGTCTTCGAGCGTGAGGGAATCGATCGTCTGCGGCGTGGCGGAGCGCGTCGAGGGATCGCCCTCCGGCACGAGCGATTGGCGGACGGCCTGGCCGAACCGGTAGCGCGGGCTCGACACCCGCCCCTGGGCCTGCTGAGCCTGGGCGCGCTTCTGGCTCGCGAAGGCGTCGGCGGGGAACGACGGGTCCAGCAGGTCCCGGGCCATGAGCTGCACGCCCCTGTCGAAGTACGGGGGAAGGGCCTGGAGCGAGAACCTGGTGCCGGTCGAGTACTCGGCGCCGATGCCGTCCATCGCGGCCTCGAACTGCGATCGCGACATGTTCCGCGGACCCCAGTCGAGGAGGGTGTTCATCAGGTCGCTCACGCCGTCCTTTCCGGCGGGCGCCTGCAGCTTCTCATCCGTGTGAACGCTCCCCGAGAGGCTCACCGCGCCGCTTCCCGGAAGAGGCTGGACGATCAGCCGGACGCCGTTGGGCAGCTCCGAGACGGTCGGCTGGAAAAGCGGCTGCGGGTGGGGGAGCTTTGCGAGCGCCGCTGCCGCCCAGTCCGGCAGCTCGACAGGCTTTTCCGGCGTGGAAGCGAACGATTCGGCCGTCCCGAAGACCTGCCCGCCGCCGGCGGTCTCCGACTCCGCTCCCGGCGTGAGCACGAGGGTCATGGCGTGGTCGAAGCTGATGGTAGTCGCGGGCTGCCCGCTGTACGGCGCCGGCGTTGACCCGCTCGAGCATCGCCACCTCGCGGTCGGGCGAGTCCAGGCCCTCGAGGGCCACCGCGTCCGACCACGACCGGGCGAGATCCGAGATGGACCCATTGCGCAGCCGCGCGTCGAGAACCACGCGCCGGCGCTCCGCATCGACGAGATCACGCGTGATTCCCGATCCTGCCTTCTCGACGGCGCTCCGGAGCTCCTGCCGCAGCGCCTCGGCGTCAGCGCCTCTGGGGAACGCCGCGTACGCGATCGCCAGCCCCGTGTCGGGGAATGTCTGCTGGAAGAAGCCCGAGCCGAGCGCTTTCCCGTCGTAGGTCAGCGCGGATATGGCGCCGCGCGGCGAGTCCAGCACCTGCGACAGGATCTGGACCGCCGGGAAGTCGGGACTCCTGTACCCCGGCGTGCGGAACACGAACGCCACCGTCCCGCTTGCCTGGTCGGTGGTCGAGCGGAACACGTCCGGCTGCACGTCCTGGAAGACGGGCTGCGGCCGCGATGGGACCGTCTTGCGCGGTATCGGGCCGAACAGGGACTTCACGCTCGCGAGCACGGACTGCGGGTCGATGTCGCCGGCGATGACGAGCAAGGCGTTGTCGGGCGCATACCACGTGTCGTGAAAGGACTTGAGCGTCTCCGCGGTCGTCGCGTCGAACGAGGGCTTGGTGCCCAGGCCGGTGTCGGCATAAGGCGTTCCCGCGAAGATGCGCTCACGGGCCTTCGCCTCGAGGACGTAGAAAGGGTTCGAGTTGTCCCGGGCCACTTCCTGCTCGATCGCGCCGCGCTCCGTGTCCCAGTCCTCGGACCGCATGTCGACCCCTCGCATGCGAAGGGCCTCGATCCTCAGGATCGTGTCCAGGTCCCCTGAGGGGACAGTAAAATAGAAGGTCGTCGTCGTGGGGGTGGTGTAGGCGTTCTCGTCGCCGCCGAGCTGCGCGGAGATCTGGGAGAGCTGGTCTCCGGAGAGCCCCGGTGAGCCGCGGAACATCATGTGCTCGACGGCGTGGGCGGTTCCGGGGAACCCCGCCGGCGACTGGTTGCCTCCGGCGAGATATGTGACCTGCTGCGTGACCACGGGCGCGAGAGGGCTGCGCACCAGGACGACCTGCAGGCCGTTGTCGAGCGTCGCCCGCACGACGCCGCCGGACCGCGTCGAAGCCTCGCGCGACCCCAGCGACAGGCAGCCCCCCAGCAGGACTGCGGCGCCTGCTGCGATCCACAGCGTTCGCCTCGCCGGCGCGCGCCGGCGGGAAGCCGTACTTTCTGACATCATCTCCTCCGCATCGATGCGTCCAGCATAATGACGCTTCGTGCGGAGAGGCAACTCGCCGGCGAACCTCGGATCACGTGTTCTCGGTGATCCACTCCCTGGCCAGGTCTTCCGAGAGGGCCCTGGCATCGTCGCGGCTCTTCAGGATCGCGCTGGGGCTTCCGACGACGTGCCGGAGCGTCAGGCCGTCCTGGCATTCCTCGAAGATGATCGCCTGCACGGTGAAGCCCCGGCCGGCCACCTCCTCGATCTGCACGTCGAAGCTCATGCCCCGGTAACTTTCCATAACGGCGGCCCCTGCTTTCTGCGCATGCCCGCGCCGCGCAGTGCTTGTCGCGAGCTGCGAATCGCGCGGGCGCCTCCGTCGCCGTCAGCCGCAACGACGAGAGCGGGATGTCGCGGGGATCGTAGCATGGATGAGCGGGCAGGGAAAGCTCGCCTGCCGCCTTGCGGCCCTCAGGCCCAGACACGCGGCTCGTCGTACCCCATCCGGAGGCAGTATTCCCTCGCCTGGTGCATGAATGCCTCGAGGCGCGTCTCGATGCCCGTGTCCTCCTGCCCGTCGTAGGCTATGTCGACCCACGGCATGTCACCGTGGTCCTTTCGGAAACCGGGGGAAAGAGATGCCACGATGGTGCCGGGCAGACAGGTGAACGGCAGGATCGCCGCAACCCCGGACACGCCCGTTCTCGCCAGGCCCGCCGCCGCCCCGAGGGCGAGGGGAGGATCTCCGACGTAATCCCTGTGGATGTAGGGATCGCAGAGCTCCAGGATCTCCGCGACATCGATGATCCGCTCCGTTTCGACCGCATCCGCTATGCCGTGCTCGAGCATCACCCCGATCCGGCGCTGGAACCAGCCCTGGGCCCTCGCCTTCAACGTGTTGAGCGGCTCGCCGCGCCACCGGCTCTCCTCTGCCCAGCGCGCCGTGGCGCACTCGATCCACTCCCGCACCGGCGCCATGACGGTCTCCGCGCCCATCTGCTCCAGACGCTGGCGCAGGTACGCGCTGCAGAACGGGTTGTCCCGCATGAAGATCTCCCCGACCACGGCCACAACCGGTTTGCGGGGCATCTCGCGCATCCTGATCCCCTTGAAAGCGTCGCCAGCCTCCCTGAGGACGCGCGGAGTCCTTCGGGCTCCCGCCTCGACGGATCGCACGAGCCTCTCGAGCTGCTCCTGGTAGACCTTCGCGACCTCGCCGGGCACGGCCTCGTAGGGCTCGCGTTCCTGCCGCAGCTTTCCGAGCAGCTCAGCGGACACCAGGCCTTTCCATGCCAGCAGACGGAATGCCAGGCCGCGCCCATTGGTGAAGTCGGCGTAGGAGTTGCGGTTGTCCGGCGAGACGATCTCGACGTCACGGAAGCCGAGGTTCGCCAGGATGATGCGCTGGAGCTTCCTGTACTGCCCGAACCGGCACGGTCCGCTGTGGGAGGGCATGAAGAAGGAGACCTTCGCGGGGTCGACCCCGGGCTCCGCAAGCTTCCTGAGAAAGCTGCCCGTCGTGCAGATCATGGGAAAGCATTCGCGCGACGAGGTGTACCTGCGGCCCCATTCGAGGTCCTGCGCGTCCTGCATGGGCAGCACCGCGGCGTCCATGCCGCAGGCCCGCGAGGCGGCGGCCAGCACGTGGGCCGTGTCGCACATGTAGGGGAAGTACAGCGTCCGGCCCGCCGACGGGGAAGCCCTGGTCACCGCGAGCACAGAGCTCTTGCGGGGCCTGCCTTCAACCTTCACCTTGCCTTTCAGGCTGTCGAGAAAGGCTTCGCACCTGGTGATCAGCCCGGCGTCCGCGCTGTGCTCGTCGACCTCCAACTGCAGGTAGGGCTTGCCGCGCATCTCCTCCCTCACGTAGTGCAGCAGGAAGGAGTCGGGGCCGCAGCGGAAGTTGCTCAGGTAGACCGCGTGCAGCCGATCGCTCTCCGCGACCAGGCGCGCGGCGGCCAGGATCTTCTGTCCGTTCGGCCAGTACATCATGTCGTAGTCGCGGTGGATCTCCGCCAGCTTCTCATTCAGGGCGAGGAAGTCCAGAGGAATCGGCTGCACCCCGAGGTCGATGAGCTTCTCGACGAGACCGAGGTTCAGCTCCCGGTCGCCGATGTTGTACGGCCGGCCCAGGATCACGGCGGCCTGCCTGTCCGCGGGCAGGTCAGCCAGGATCCTGCGCCCTTCGTCGCGGAGCGCGCGCTCGAACCCGCGCTGGGCCTCCTCGGCCGCGCGAGCAGCGGTCTCGACCTGCCGGCGGCCCGCGCCGAAGGACCGTCTCGCAAAGGCGGTGAGGTCGTCGAGCAGCTTCGCACGCGTGTAGCGGAAGTGGACCGCCGGCAGCAGGAGCCTGCTCTGCGCCTGCTCCCCCCGCATCGCCCCGCGGATCATGAAGGGGTACGACTGGACCCACGGACAGCTGTAGGCGAGCGTCGGATCGCCGCTCTCGGCCGGGTTGTCGACGACGAAGGGCATGAAGACGTGGTCGGCCCCGGCCTCGAGCAGCGCGCGCACGTGGCCGTGCACGACCTCCACGGGGAAACAGGTCTCGGCGCAGAGCATGCTGAGGGACCGGGTGACCATGGGACGGTCCGTGGGCGGCGAGAGAACGACCCGCAACCCGAGCTCCTCGAAGAAGGCGCGCCAGTAGGGAAAGCTCTGGTAGTACGCCATGAGCGCTCTCGGGATCCCGATCGTCGGCCGCCCTTGGCGCTGCGGCGGCTCGTCCCGGTAGTCTCCGAGCAGAAGCTTCTCGCGCAGCCGGACCGGGTTCGGGATCTCCCTCCGCCTCTGCTCTTTCTCCTCCTGCACTTCCGACGGCTGGTAGCGGTCGCAGCGGTCGCCGTAGAACAGGGCCCGGCTCCCTTCGATCTTCACCTTGTGGACGTCGCAGCGGTTGTCGCACTTGTCGCACGCGAACCGGGCCATGGAGTACGGGACCTTGCTCACCTCAAAGCCCTTGAACTTCGTCCCGCGCCCGGTGCGGCGCACTTCGTCGCGCGCCAGCATGGCGGCGCCGATCGCGCCGGTGACGTCGAAATGAGGTGGGACGACGATCTTCTTCCGCGTCACCTTTTCGAACGCGGCGACCACGGAAGGATTGTTGGTCACGCCGCCCTGGAACAGGATGTGCTCGCCGATGCGCTTCGCGCCCACGACCTTCTGCAGGTAGTTCTGCACGATCGAGTACGCGAGGCCGCCGACCAGGTCCGGCTTGGCGGCGCCCTTCTGCTGGTGCGAGTTCAGGTCGCTCTCCATGAACACCGTGCAGCGGTCGCCGAGCTTCGAGGGCCGCCGCGACGCGAGCGCCATCTCGCCGAACTCGCCCTCGATGTCGACACCCAGCTTTTCCGCCTGCTCCTGCAGGAACGAGCCGGTGCCCGCCGCGCAGACCTTGTTCATCTCGAAGTCGACGATGACGCCGTTGTCGATGCTGATGTACTTGGAGTCCTGGCCGCCGATCTCGAAGATGGTGTCGACTTCCGGGTGGTAGAAGACGGCGGCGGTCGCCTGGGCCGTGATCTCGTTCTTGACGGTGTCGGCGCCGACAAACGCGCCGGTCAGGTGCCGGCCGGAGCCGGTCGTGCCGACGCCCGGCGACGCTCGACCCGGTCGCCCAGCTCCTCGTAGATCTCCGAAAGGCCGCTGCGGATCGCTTCGAGCGGGCGCGAGGCGGTGGCGAGGTACCGGCGCGCCACCACGTTCGTTGTCGTCGTCGATCAGCACGACGTTCGTGCTGACGGAGCCGACGTCGATCCCGAGATACACCGCGAGCCTTGCGCCCGCGTCCGGTCTCGGCACGATGTCCTTGCGCCCGCCGGCGCAGGGGCGCTCCAGCGGCTCCCAGCTCGGAAGGTTGCGGGAGGGGTTCTCCAGGCGCGCTCGCGAGCGCCGCCAGTCCCCTGAACCGGCCATCGTCGCGGCCGGATGGTCGAGGACGTGGAACACGGCGCCGATGGCGCCCATCGAGGCGTGGTGCTCCGGGATGATCAGCTCGCCGTCCCGCAGGTTCAGCACCTCGCGAAACGCGCGCGCGACGCCGCGTTCGCCGCGACTCCGCCCTGGAAGACGACCGGCTTCTGCAGATCCCTGCCGCGGGCGAGATTGCTGCGTATGTTGCGGGCCACCGCGAAACACAGGCCGGCGACGATGTCCTGGACCGGAGTCGCGATCTGCTGCAGGTGGATCATGTCGCTCTTGGCGAACACGCTGCAGCGTCCCGCGATGTGGGGCGGGTTCTCGGAGAGCAGGGCCAGCTCGCCGAACTCCTTCTCGATGGATATCCCGATCCGGCGCGCCTGGTGGTCCAGAAAGGAGCCCGTCCCCGCGGCGCAGATCGTGTTCATGGCGTAGTCGGCGAGACGGGACTTCGCGCCGCCCGGCTGCGGCTCCATGATGAGGAGCTTGGAGTCCTCTCCGCCGATCTCGATGACCGTCCTCGCCTCGGGATGCAGCGCGGCCACGGAGCACGCCTGCGCGACGATCTCGTTGACGAAGCGGCCGCCGATCAGCTCCGCGGCGAGCTTGCCCCCCGTGCCCGTGATCGCCACCCGCTCAATGGTGGATTCCGGGTGGCGGCTCAACAGATCGGCCAGCACGGCGTGCAGGGCCTGGAAGGGCCGCCCGTGGCAGAACGTGTAGTGATCCTCGACGACGTTTCGTCCGGCGTCGATCAGGACGGTGTTCACCGAGATCGAGCCGATGTCCAGCCCCAGGCAAAGACGTTCCATGCTTCGCCCCTTGCGCCGACGAAGCGCTCGCGGCCGTCGCGAAACAGGCTTCTGCCGGAGACAACGCGCCTATCAACGCCTCGGAGGCGACCCGCCCCATTCCCCGCGCAGGAATCCCCGGTGCGACGCCCCGCACGACGTCCTTCTGTCCCGCAGAGTAACACCGCCGCAGCCGCACCGCAACATTGAATGCGGCGGGGAGCTGCGACTACAATACACGCAGAGGAGCGGCCGCGCCTGAGGGTTCGGGGGTCGATCGGTGGCGAACATACTCCTGGTCGATGACGATCCCGTGGCTCTCCACGTTATCGAGCGGATCCTGAAGGGGCTGGGGCATCGCGCGTGGAGGGCCGGGGACGCCGACCAGGCCCTCGCGCTCCTGGATTCCCGCGGGTTCGACCTGGCGATCATCGACCTCGTCCTGCCGCGCACCTCGGGGATCGAGCTCGCGACGCGGATGCGGGCGCGGTGGCCGTCGCTTCCCGTGGTCGCCATATCCGCGCACACGTCGACCGAATCGGTCTGGACGCTCCTGGTCCTCGAGAGGCTGGGCATCCGGGGCGTGCTCGCGAAGCCGGTTGACCGCGCGCGCCTCAAGGCGGCCCTGGAGCGAGGACGTCCCGCCCCGGGCCGCTGACGCGCGGTCGGCAGCCTATCGACGCGGGCAGGCTATCGACGCGGCGCGAGCACTTTGTCGAGAGCAGTCTGGAGAGCTTGCCGATCGACGGGCTTGCGGAGGATCTCCTTGATGCCCGCGGCGCGGAGAGCACCGACCACGCTGCTCGAGCCGTCTCCTATGTAGCCGGACATCGCGATCATCGGAATCGAAGGGAACCCGGCCTGGATGCGCTTGGCGAGCTCGATGCCGGACATCCCGGGCAGCACGACGTCCAGGATCACGAGGTCGAAGTGCCCCGGCCCGTTCATCAGGGCGATGGCTTCGGTCGCATTGCCCGCCCTCCAGACCTTGTGGCCGAGGTTTTCGACCAGGTGAACCATGACGTCGAGCACGAGCAGGTCATCGTCCACCACGACTACGTTCGGCATGATTCGCGCGGCTCCTTGTCGGCGGGAGGATGCGGGCGCGTCGAGCGCGTCTGTCCGGTGCGGACTGTAGCACCCAGGTCGCCGCCCGTCAAAGGCGTCAAAGCCCGGTCCGCGTCGCCCCGCGTCGCTTCGACGGAGCGGCCGGGGCGTCCGTCGGCCGAATGGCAGCTTCCGCGGCAGCCTGCCTGCGGCGAGGAATGCGGATGGCGCGCTGCGCCGAAATGATGTATAAAGTGGGCTCATGAAACCACGGCGGTCGCTGGAGGAGCCCGGACGCCTCATCGCAGACGCCGCCGCTTACATCAGGATCACGCTCGCCACGCTCTCCCTGTACCTCCTCGGTTATCCCTGTAGCGCCGTGTTCATAGCCACCGCTGCGCTCGCGGCGCTCCTCGGGCTGCGCGCGCTCGCGCGCGCCGAGACCGTGCTGTGGGGGCGATTCACGTTCTGGATCACCGGGCCGCAACCTCGTCGTGCGCGGCAGGGAGACGATCGCGGCCGCGCGCCCGTGCATCGTGCTGGCCAACCACGCGAGCCTCTTCGACATCCCCGCTCTGATGGCCGCGATCCCCGGCATCGCCATCGTCGGCCGCGAGTACCTCTGGCGCATCCCCGTCCTCGGCTACCTGCTGAGGAGCCTGCGGTTCGTCCCCATCGACACGGCCGGCGCGCACGGGGCGCTGCGTGCCATGGACGAGGCGGTCCGCGCGGCCACCGACGGAGTCACGGTGGGCATCTTCCCCGAGGGAACGAGGACCAGGACGGGCCGGCTGCAGGCTCTCAAGCGCGGCTTTGTCAGGGTTCTCCGCGCGAGCGGCCGCGATCTCCTGCCCGTGACGGTCAGCGGGACCTACGCACTCAAGCCCAAGGGCCGCTTTACCGTCGATCCTCGCGAGCCGATCAGGGTCGAAGCGCATCCGCCGCTTCGCCACGCCGATCTCGTCGTCCTCTCGGACGAACAGATACTGCAGAGAGTGCGCGTGGCGATGGAGCGCGCGGAGGGACCGGGACATGCGGAACCGTGAGGGCTGGGGGTTCGTGGTCAACCCGATCGCCGGGAACGGCTTCGCGGCGACCTGCGAGGCCACCGCGCGCGAGATGATGCGGCGCCACGGGGTGAGCGGGGAGGTCGCACTGACCCGCGCCAAGGGCCACGCCACCGAGCTCGCGGCGTCCTTTGTCGAAAGGGGGTTCGCCTTTGTCGTCGGCGTCGGTGGGGACGGCACGATGAGCGAGACGGCCCAGCCTCTCGTGGGGCATCCCGAGGTGAGCTTCGGCGTCGTATCGGCCGGCACGGGCAACGACTTCGTCCACATGCTCGGGTTCCCCGACCGTTTCACCGACGCGGAGTGGGCGACCCTGTTCGCCGCCAACGCCGTCTCCATGGACGTGGGACGGTGCAACGGCCGCTATTTCCTCAACGGCATGGGGCTCGGCGTCGACGCGCAGATCGCCTACGAAAACTACCACATGGAAGACGGCGGGGAGGTGCGCAAGGGGAGCAAGTCCAAGTACATGTGGCACATCGTCAAGAACATCCTCCTCTACCGCGAGAAGCCGATGCGCCTCACGATGGGCGGGCAGACGGTGGAGAAGAAGAGCTTTCTCAACACCATCGCCAACGGGAGGAGACTGGCGGGCGGCCTGCACGTCACGCCGAGGGCGGTGGCGAACGACGGGCTCCTCGACATCTGCATGACGGACCCGATGGCGGTGCCGGCCCGTTTCGGGCTGTTCTCGGCGATCAAGCGTCAGGCGCACCTGGGGCTGGCCTGCATCCAGTACAACCAGACAGACAAGGCGATCTTCGATTACGGCCGGGAGGTCCCGGCTCACCTCGACGGCGAGGTGATCTTCGCGCGCCGCTTCGAGGTCGACCTGCTGCCCGCGTCCCTGCGGGTCATCATCGACCCGGCGGCACCGCACTACTTCAGGGGCTGAGCAGGCCCGCCCGCGACCCGCACGGCGCGCGTCCCGGCGTTTCGGGCGGGGGCGGCGTCAACTGCATATCCTGTACGATGCCGTGCCCGCGGCGCTACCCTTGAGCGCAGGAGGAAGCAAGTGCAGCCTATGTCCACGGCTCCCCTCATCGAGGCGCTCAGGCAATACCCGGTCATCGTCAAGGAGTTCCTGCAGAGCATCCCGGAGGCGAAGCTGCACGCCCGCCACGGGGAAGGGTTCTGGACCATCTACGAGCACCTGGAACACATGGTCCTCACTCAAGAGGTCATCCACCAGAGACTCGAGCTCGTGCGGGACGAGGAGCGGCCGCAGATCGTGCCGTTCAACCCGGACGAGCACCACGAGGAGGTTCCCGCGGGAGTCCCGGTGCGAAGCGTGGACCGCCTCGTCGAGGAATACGCCGGCTGGCGGCGGAAGCAACTGGCGATCATAGAGGCGGCGTCGCTTGAGCTCTGGCGCAAGAGCGCCATCCACCCGGAGTACGAGCACCAGGATCTCGAATCCGGCGTTGATCGCCAACGCAGCCAACGCAGAGGGGGAGTTGACATCGCGGTCGCGTTGGCGTCATTGAGAACCTGTCCCTTGTGTACCACAGCGCTGATTGGTGACGGCAATTTCGGACGGCGACCACTCGCCGGCAGGGCCCGCGGGCTTCTTCGCATGCCCGCGCGCGGGAGATTCCTCGTCGCCGCACTCGCCGCCGCTATCCTTGCCCTCGGCCGCACGGCGGCGGCGGCCCAGGCCCCACCGCCGATCATCCTCTTCTGGACGGCCTATCCCGAGGCCTTGCCGCACATCACGCACGTCACGGCGTTTGCCGCCGGTTCGGCGTCGAAGGAAACGCATGCGCGCGGTCGGTCCCTTTCAAAGGGGATCATGCTGCTGAAGTACCGCGACGGGAGGGCCATCGCCGAGGACAAGACCGCCGAAGAGCTTGCCGATTACTGGTGCGGCGCCCGGGCCCTCGGTTTCCAGGGAATAGCGATCGACGAGTTCGGGCATACGGACGCCCGGACCGACGAGAAGATGAGCAAGGCGCTGGCCCTGGCCAAGCGCAGGGACCCCAAGCTCTATATTGCAGTGTGGCATGCAGGCCGCCTGACCCCTGAGATGGTCCGGTGCTACAGGGAACACGCCGACCTGGTCATGCTGGAAAGCTACTGCTCGACGAAGAAGCACCCGTTCCGTCGATTCGCGGAGAATCTGGACCTGGCGCGCGAAGGACGCATCGTCGGCAAGACGGTGTTCGCCCTCGGCATCAACAACGAAGACCGGGGGCCCGACGGATCGGCGGACCCGTGGGCCAACACCCCCGAGGATCTGCGCTCGCAGATGGAGTGGGTACGGCGGAACGCTCCGGAGATGCCCGGGATCGCCTTCTTCGCCTCCCGCGCCGGGGTCGAGATACAGCGTGAGGCCGACAGGCTTGCGTGGCGGATCTTCGGCGAGCGCGTCCCGCTGCCGCCCCATCCGGACGGCACTCCGCGCGCTCCCGCACGCTGATCGGCCGCTCTCAGCGCGTCAGCCAGGAACGCGCCTTCACTGTGAAGAACGCGTAGGGGAAGATCCAGGACAGGGCGAAGAGTGAGAAATAGGAGAACAGGATCCCGTAGAAGAAGTCGGCCGAGAGCTCGCTCCGCAGGTAGTAGAGCATGTTGAGCAGGGACATCAGGCCGACAACCGCCAGGAAGCGGAGCAGCACGAAAGGCGTCGCCACCGCGAGGGTCGCCAGCAGAGCGAGGCTCAAGTAGCTCACGGGGTAGCGGAGATTCGTGATGAGTCGGTCGAAGATGGCGATCACGCGCGCGACCGGCCGCCGCGTCCAGACGATCTTCATGAATCGCATCTCTTCGCGCACGTAGCTCCGATTCCAGCGCAGGAACATCTTGGCGAGCTTGCGATACGTCGTGGGGACCACGGTTTTCACTTCGGCGGTGCCCTGGTAGACGCTGTCGAATCCTTCCGCCAGCAAATCGTTGGTGAGGGCACGGTCCTCGCCGTACGTGCAGGCGACGCCGAGGAAGGTCTGCGTGAGCCACCGCGGCAGCACCTTCCGCACGGCGCTCGTCCGGTAGGCGGTAAGCGCCCCCGGGCAGCAATACACGGTGCCGTAGGAGGATTCGACGGCGCGCAGCAGATCGAATGCCAGCAGGTACCTCACGTGCAGCATGCGCGGTATCAGCCCTTCCCGCCGGTTATAGACCGTCACCTTGCCGGCCACAGCGCCGACGCGCGGGTTGCGGAACGGCGCGACGATAGCGAGGAGCGCGTCGCGGTCGATCACGCTGTCGGAGTCCAGCGTCACGACAAAGTCGCCGCGCGCCCTCTGGAATCCGACGCCGAGGGCGGCCCGCTTTCCCCGATTCTGGTCGAATCGGAGCGCTGTGACGGCGTCAGTGTACCGTGACGCGGCCGTCTGAATGTGCAGCCACGTATCGTCTTTGCTGCCGTCGTCTACGACGAAGACCTCGAGCTTGTCCCTCGGATAGCGGGCCGAAATGACCGACTCGATCGACTTCAGGACCATGGGGCCTTCGTTGTAGGCCGGAATGATCACGGTAAGCGAAGGCGCCTCGTCCAGCGGCAGCGATGGGAAGGGACGGTAGCGCACCCAGAGGGCCGTCCGGAAAGTGAGCAGGACGGTGGCCATTACGCTCCAGAGAACGCTCGGATACGTCAGAAGTCGGACCCAGGGGTGGGACTCGGCCGTGTCGATCTCGTAGCGAAAGATCTGACTGTGCAGGCTGGCGTACAGGTAGAACCCGACTCCGAAGACGATCGTTGCCGACAAGGCCCAACTCAGAACGTCGCGCGAGCGAGCAATCGAACCCGCCTGGATTGTTGAGCTCATCGGATGCCTCTTTGGAGACCTTCAGTCAGACCTGCGAAGGGAGCGCATGACACCGGCTCGATACTTTCGTACCTGCTCATTTCCATCAAAATAGGAAGCGGACAGGACAATCGTCAACATGAAAACGGAAACGGCGCACGGCGCAGGCGGCGGCTTGAGGGCCTTCCCGATTCCATGGCCCGCATATTAAGTTGTCGTGGTGCGATGTCGCCCTCAAGGCACGGAGGGCGTGGGAAAGGGAGGGTGCCGTTGCGCGCCTTGCGCGCCAAGAGAGCCGGAGCAGGCCGAGATGCGGTCCGCGTGCCGGCGCCCCGTTGTAGAGAAGGTTGTCGCCGGGCTACACTGCCGCAATGATCCTCTTGCGCATCGCCTGGCGGAATCTCGGCCGCCACTGGCGCAAGAATCTTGTCGTCGCGGTGCTCATCGCGACGGGGATTGCCGCGTTCTTCCTGGGCAACGCCGTGCTGGAAGGTTCGGTCGGCGGAATCCAGCAGACTTTTTCCGAGAGTTTCACCGCGGACCTGTCGCTCAGCGCATCCAGCGATCGGTCCTTCAGTCTCTTTGGGCCCGATGTTCCTGTGATCGGGGAGTACGACGCAGAGCCGCTGATCCTGAATGCCGCCGAGGTCGGCGAACGAGCCGCCGGCACTCCCGGCGTGGCGGCCACGGCGTACGTCCTTTCTTCCCCGGTCGTGCTGGAGGAAGCCGGCCGCCACAACCGCGGACTGGCCCTCGGCGTGATCGGCGACGAGTACTTCTCCATGTTCCGCGATCTCGCGTTCACGGTCGGCGCTCCGCCGCCTCCGGGCAGTTCCGGGTGGGCGGTCCTCACCGAGGAGTGGGCGGGGGAGGTCGCAGTAGCGCTCGGTCATCCCCTGGCGCCCGGCGACAAGGTGCAGCTCTCCCTGTTCCGCAGTCAGAGCTTCACGATCAGGGAAGCGACCCTGGCGGGGATCATCCGATACCAGCCGGGCAACGATGCGCTCAGGCGCGTCGTGATTGCGGACGGTCGCATCGTACGCGCCCTCTGCGGCTATTCCCAGAGCGACGCGGCCCCCGCGGCGGCAGTCACGTTGGCTGCTGCCTCGGGCGAGGCCGCCGCCGCCGTCGATGTGGATTCCCTCTTTTCCGGCCGGCCCGTCGCGGCTCCCGCGGATCGGGGAGACCAGCCCTCAAAGCCGGTGAGCGTGGAGGAGCTCAAGAAGCTCATGACCGAGGCTCAGCGCGCCGGCGAAGCTTCGACCGCGTCGTCGCTCGACCACGGCGGCGCCTGGCACTTCATCCTCGTCAGGACGAAACCGGGGGCTGACAAGGGCCGCGTCGCAGCCGCTCTCCGGCTGGAAATGGCAGCGGCCGGTCTTGCGGTCCAGGTCCGCGACTGGCGAGCCACCGCCGGAGGCGTGGCCACCTACGTGTTCCTCATGCAGGTCGTCATGTACGTCGGGATCTTCATGGTCGGAGGGATCGTTCTCATCCTGACGATGAACTCGCTCGTGATGTCCGTCTTCGAGCGCACCGGCGAAATCGGCACGATGCGCGCCATCGGCGCCCGGCGGGGATTCATCCGCAGCCTGTTCGTCATCGAAACCGGTGCCCTCACCCTGATTTCGGGGATCGTCGGGATCGCGACGGGCGCAGCCGCGGCGGCGCTCCTCGACCGGGCCTCCCCCCGCCTGGGCAATCAGATCCTCATCCTTCTCTTCGGAGGGACGTCTCTGCACCCCGTCGTCACTGTCGGGAACATCGCGATGTCGCTGTTCGCTTCGCTCGTCCTGGGGACGATTGCCTGGATGTACCCCGTGCGGCTGGCACTGCGGATCGAGCCGGTCAGGGCAGTTCACAAGACATGAAAGCGCGGGCGGCTCTGCTGATCGCGTTGCGCAACTTTACGAGGAACGGCCGCCGCTTCCTGCTGCTGGGCATCGCGGCAGCCTCGGGCTTCTTCTTTGTGTGCACCATTCAGAGCCTCGTTGCCGGCCTGTCGCAACAGATCGCCATACGGGGCGCCCGCTACTATGGCGGGCACGTGATCATCAGCAGAGACGAGGATCTCCCGGCGGATGCGGCCCCTGCCGAGGAAGACGGCATCATCATGGAGGCGATCTCCCGTTCGGGCCTGCGCCCGGAGGCCATCGCCCATCGCACCCACTACGGAGGGGACGGGATCCTGTTCGCCAACGGTGAATCGGTCCTGATCAGGCGGATCATCGGGATGGATTGGTCGGCGGAGAGCGCGGCCATAGGCAGGCTGGAGTTCGTCGCGGGCAACCCCGGCGATATGAGCGATCCCTTCGGCGCGCTCATCTCCGAGGTGACCGCGAAGCGTACGGGAGCCCGGGTGGGCGATCAGATCGTTCTTCAGGTAAGCCGGGAGGGAGGGGCCATCGACACGATCTCCCTGCGGGTCAAGGCCATCTTCCGCGAGGCCAGCATCTTTGGCTACTACACCGTCTACATGAGCCGGGGCGTGCTGAACGGAGCTCTCGGCCTGGACCCGCGCTACAGCGCGACGGTGGGGCTCTACCTCTCCGACTACCGCTCGGCGGAGGAAGCGGCGGCCCGCGTCCGCGAAGCCCTCGCCGCTCGCCCGCCCGCGGCCGCGGGCCTCCCGCTGCCGGCTGCCCGCTACACAGCCGCGTCCATGCTGGGTTTCATGCCTGAGATCAAGACGATGCTCGAAGCGCTCACCCTGATCAGCTATGGTATCCTGGGGCTTCTGTTCATCGTCATCGCCGTTGGGATTCTCAACATGTACCGGGTGATGATCTATGAGCGCACGCAGGAGATCGGCACGATGCGGGCGATGGGTGTGCAGAGGGCGCAGGTGAGAGTCCTTATTCTCTCCGAGGCTTTCTTTCTCGCGCTGTGCAGCATCGCGGCCGGGCTTGCCCTCAGCGTTATCGTGCTGATTGGCGTCTCTCACATCCGGTTGACCGGATCGGCGGGGCTCGACATATTTCTCGACAGAGGGCACCTGACCTGGGTGCTGAATCCTGATATGATAGGAACGGATGCCGTGCTCATACTCCTGCTCACCATCGTTGCCGCGTTGGGTCCGGCCCATGAGGCGCAGACCATTGAGCCGGTGGTTGCCCTGCGAGCCGATTGATGAGCAACTCCGTGAGAGGCCACTCCTGGGCCGCCGCCGCGCGGACGCTCCTGCCTTTGGCAGCCATGATGCTGGTGCCTTTCCTCGCGGGGGCGCAGGCAACGGGCGGTGCCCCCGACTTTATCCAGATTCTGAAGAAGGCGGATGCCCTCGTGACTTTCCCCGACTCCGACTTCTCCGCCTTCTACACCTTCGTGCAGGCGGTCCCGGGCCACGGGACGAGCACCAAGGAGGCAATGGTATTCAGGAGAGACAAGGAGAACCAGTATCTCATCGTCATGGTGAAACCGGAGGAAGACAAGGGGAAGGGTTATCTCAAGTCGGGAGACAATCTCTGGTTCTATGACCCGGTCTCCCGGAGGTTCACGTTTACGAATGCGAAGGAACGCTTCCAGAACTTGAACGCGCGGAACTCCGATTTCACCCGCTCGAATCTCGCGGGCGACTATGCCGTGGCCGGCTCCGAGCGCCAGCGCCTCGGGAAGTACGACTGCTGGGTCCTGGACCTCAAGGCGACCACCGACGAGATCACTTTCCCGAAAATGAGGATATGGATCAGTGACGACGGCCTCGTGCGGAAGACGGAGGACTACAGTTACTCCAATCAGCACGTGCGGACGACGGCGTTCCCCGAGTATCAGCAGGTCGGGGCTCGCTTCGTCCCCCAGGTTGTCGTGATCCTCGACGAGTTGCGCGGGGCCGAGGTCAACGGCACCTTCGTAAAGGAGCGGACCACGTACACCATCTCCCGGCCCTCGCTTCAGCGTCTGCCGGACGCGACCTTCACAAAGACCTGGTTGGAGAAGCTGAGTGAATGACTCCGCCGCGCGCCCGGCGGCCCTTCGCCTGAGGCCGAGGACGGCAGGCGGGGCCCTCTCCAGGCCCTTCGCGGTTGCGGTGCTCGTCGCCGCCGTCTGCGCTCGGCTGCCGGCCGACACGCAGCCCGCCTCCGGGGGGAGCGAGCTGGACCAGCTGTTCAACGACGGGACCTCCACGGGGTCGCCTGAGGCCTCGACCTCCAGTGCACCCGCGGCGGACGCACAGGCTCGCGGAGGCGCGGTAAGGGCCGACGATCTTACGCGCGACGACAGGATCCATATCTTCGGTTCGATCGAGATGTACGGGGACCTTGGCGTCGGTTGGGCGGACCTTCCCGATCCCGCCGCGCCCGGCCAGGATCTCGGAGCGGAGGGCGGCGGCTCCCTTACGGCGAGCGTCGGATTCGACGTTCGCCCGACGCCCGAGCTCAGGCTCCGCAGCAAGATGAGCTACAACTTCCCGACGACGGGTTTCCAGATCTCCGAGATGATCGTCGACTACACGATCCTCAACGCCGTGTTCGTCCGGCTGGGCATATTCGACTACACCTGGGGCAATTCCCAGTTCTACCAGTTCGGGAATCTGCCGGCTCGCAGCCTTCCCGACTGGTCGATCTCCAACCAGCCGCTCTGGGAGAGGACGAATCTTATCGTCAACCCCAGCCTGGCGAACCTGCCTGTCTCGGCGAAGGTGAGCATACCTTTCGGGGTCGACCAGCTCAGTCTCATCGCGCGCTTCGACATTGCCGACTACGGCTTCCCGGATCAGACCAGGCCCGATCCCAAGTACGCCGGATACGGCCTGCAGTACGACCTCGTGACCGGACCGATCGAATGGAGCATCGCCGGCTTCTGGCAGCGCCTCCTGACGCCACGCTCGCTGCTCGCGATGAAGACGACCATCCTGGGGTTCGATCTGTCGGCGGAGAGCATCGTGGCCTATCCGGTCAAGTTCACCTCGGACTGGCTGGCGCCCATACCCACGACGGGCGGCGGCATCCCGGTCGAGGCTGGGCCGCTCGAGCGCATCTACCCGTCCGCGGTGGTGGGACTGTCGAGAAGCCTGCCCAACGCCAACATCAGGCTGCACGCGGAGTACGCCTACAACGGCGAGCGAAAGCCGGGCACCTCGTGGCTCGAGGATGAGACCGGTCCGGCCGGCCACAGCTCTGCTCTGGTACTCCGGTTCCTGCACCTCGGCCCGGGCGGCTTGAGCTTCAATCTGCTCTGGCAGCAAGACTGGTCCGACGCTTCGGCCCTCATCTCGCCCTTCCTCGAGTTCTCTCCGCTTCCCCTGACCACCGTACAGATCGGCTTCCCCGTGGTTTTCGGGCCGGACGACAGCGAGGTAAGCAACAACCGACTGGTGCCCGGGTCGAAGGCCGCGGAGCTCCTCCTGCTCGTGAAGGTCAGCGACAACTTCCGCCAGTAGGCCGCCTTCTCCGACAGCCGCGTGGTCCGTTGCCTGCCCGCTGTGCATGGCGCGACCTGGTCCACTGCGTCGGCCGCTCGCACAGGACTGCCACCACCCGCGCGACGGTCACCCCGCGTCAAAAGTGAACGCTCGGGGACAATTTCCTGACGGTCGAAGACATTTTGGCTTCGATCCGCTGGCGCGCTGCACCTCCATGAGCGACACTTTGGCGATCTGTTCGCGGGGGAGGCGGCACCTGAGCGAAGGGCCACGGGTATGCCGCAGCGGCGTCCCGCCTTTCGCCGCAGCGGCGACCTCCCAGCGGCGCCCGCCGGAAGTGACGGCCGGCGACACATCGGTGACAGTCGGGGACATGGGGGAAAGCCTGGATGAAGCTTCTACCCTTGAACAAATACGCAGCAGGAGGTTTCCATGGTCATCGTCATCACGGTCGTTGACATCCCCTTCGGCAAGAGGCTGGAGGCGTGGGACTGGGCCAGGAAGGTCGCGGCATGCACCGGCAGTACTGTGTTCACGCCGGTAGCCGGCCCGACGCAAAAGATCATGTTCACCCGCACCTGCGAGTCTCTCGCGGCCTTCGACGAGCAGATGAAGAAGCCGAACCCGAAGTACGAAGCCCTGCTCAAGGAGAACCGCGAGAAGCGCGTCGCAGACAACAGCGTCCGGTACATCTACGAGGAGCTGAAGTAAGCGCTGAGACCAGGCGTCGCGCTACCGTCCGTGTGAGGGCTTGAACTCTCGCGGCTATCTGGCACTTCCGGAGCGCAGTGTCGGGTCTGAAGGAGTCGGTGATGAACACGATCCAAATCTACGCACGACTGAAGATTCACAAAGGCCGCCTCGATGACTTCAAAGCCGCGGCGAGCAAGTGCATGCAACTCACCAGGGAGAAGGACAAGGGCTGCCTCCAGTACGACTGGTTCCTCAACGAGGACGGCACCGAGTGCGTCGTTCGAGAACAGTACAGAGACTCCAAGGCTGTGCTCGAGCACATCGCCAACCTCGGGGAGGCCCTGGGGACGCTTTTCAGCTACGCCGACGCCCAACTCGATCTCTGTGGCGACCTTTCGCCCGAGCTGGTGAAGGCCACGGCGGCGACAAGGCCCTCGGTCTATGGGTACCTCCACGGACTGTAGTCACTGTCGCGAAACAGCACTCGTCCGAAGCTTCCGATCCATGCGGCCGCCTGACAGCAGAGGATGGCGGGACTTCTTCTCCACGTCTTCACGTCCATGCTCGGCCTGGGCTGGATCGGCGGCGCGGCGCTACGGTCCACTGGATCGAGACAGCCACCTGGAGCATAGTTGATGGAGCAGAAGAGGCTCGGGGAGATCAACGCCACACGGAGGTTCCGGGGATGAAAGATCTGTTTTCGCTGGAAGGCAAGATCGCGTTGGTGACCGGTGGTTCGGTTGGCATCGGAGCCATGATCGCCGAGGGCTTTGTCAGTTTTGGCGCGAAGGTCTACCTGGTAGCCCGCAGAGTGCAGGAGCTGAAGAAGAAACAGAAGGAGTTGGCGACTATCGGCCCCTGCGAGTACATCACGGCCGATGTAAGTTCAGTTGCGGGTATCAAGGCGCTGGCAAGGGCTTACGGTGAACGGGAGCAGTCACTCGATATCCTGGTGAACAACGCTGGAATCAGTGACGGCGGCCGAGAGATCGAAGACGTCACCGAGGAGACATGGGACGCGGTGACGGATCTCAACACCAAGACCATCTTCTTCATGATCCAGGCGTTCTTGCCTTTCCTGCGAGTGGGGGCTTCGCCCAAGACCCCGAGAAACGTGATCAATATCGCTTCCATCGACGGCTGCGGCAAGCTCAACTCGGTCTACAACTACGCCTACGGCGTCAGCAAAGCCGGCGTGATACAGCTGGATCGCCACTTGGGTGACAGCCTCGCCTGGGAGGGGATTCATGTGAACACAATCTCTCCCGGCGATTTTCCCACCGATTTGAACACGGCGGCCCGCGATCACACAGACGACATGAGAAGGATGATTCCAGCCAAGCGGATCGGGGAGAAGGACAACATCGCCGGGGCCGCCATATTCCTCGCTTCGCGAGCCGGCAGCTTCAGCGTCGGCTCCAATATCGTGGTTGACGGTGGGGAGAGCGTGAGAGGGATCCAGCGGGCATTCTTTTCGAAAGTCTGGCCCGATTTCGTGAGGCTGGACAGGTAGTCGCGCATGTAGCGGCCAGCTTTCGCATCCACGACCCGGGAGCGCCCGCTAACCCCGGCGGTTGCGCCCCGGAAAGGACCGTCAGTGAACCGTCTCAGCCGCGGATTGCGCCCGATCTCGGCGAGCATCGCCTCGGGCCTATCCGCTAAGTTGCTTTCCCCGATGGTGTTACCTTGCTGCGGAGAGGACTTGAACCTCCACCAGGTATAACCCTGACTAGCCCCTCAAGCTAGCGTGTCTACCAATTCCACCACCGCAGCGGTTGCCCGGAGTATAGCCAGCGGTCCGATCTCTTGTCAACGCGAATCGGCGCGCGGCGAGGCCCGTCCGCCTTGCGCGCCGCAGGCGGCCCGCGGCGCGCGCGCACGTGCGCGTACGTGCGCCACCGCAGCTCGCGCCACCACGGCTCGCCGTCC
The DNA here is from genome assembly GCA_963734495.1 of uncultured Spirochaetota bacterium. Lineage (GTDB taxonomy): Bacteria > Spirochaetota > Spirochaetia > SZUA-6 > CAVTHK01 > CAVTHK01. Next base: position 176,820 of record CAVTHK010000010.1, on the reverse strand, counting down.
GCCGCCTCCACCTCGAGGATGGCGTAGTCGAAGCTCGCAAAGCCGAGAGGGGCGAAGCCGCCGGCGAGCAGGCGCGCAGCAGCGGCGGCCTCCGCCCCCGACGAGGCCTCGGCGAGCCACAGGCGCGCCCCGAGCGCAAAGGGAACAGCCGCGGCGTCCGCGGCGAGCAGGGGCACGAGCGCGGCGTGCACGCGCGAGAGCCGCTCGAGGCCGCCGGGCCCGGGGAGCAGGCCGAGCACGACGGCCGCGCCGGCCGCGGCCGGTGGTGCGAGCTCGATGCGGAATGCCGCCCGCTCGGGCTCGATCGCCGACTCGAAGACGCGCGGCTCCAGGCCCGGCGGCAGCGCGGCGAGCGGCGCAAAGGCCGGAAGCGCCTGCGCCGACGCGAGCCCCAGCTCGCGGAACAGGCGGTCCTGGAGGTCGTGGACGAGCCGCTCGACGTTGGCGGGAGGCAGGAGAGCGGCTACTGCGAAGCGGCGCAAGCGGGGCTCCTCGCGTTGATGGCCCATCCTAATTCGTGTACCATGGCTGCGCAACCGTTGGAGGGGCAGCATGCAGAGGAAAGTCGCTCGGATCGCGGAGACCCTCTCGGAGCGCATGTCGGAGTGGAAGTCGGTCCTGGCCGTCGTCCTGGGGGAGACCGAAACGCCCGAGACGATCGACCCCTACTTCAGCATCGATCTGGCGGTCTGCCACGCCGGCGAGCTTCCGCCTGTCGCCGAGCGTTCGGCCGCGCTGGGCTCGCCGCCGGGGTTCTCGTACTCGCCGCAGCTGCACGCCGACCTCTTCCGGGTGGAGGAGATGCCCGTCCGCGTCATGTACCTGGAGCAGGACCGCATCGACGCGCTGCTCGACAGGGCGGGGCAGGGCGACTGGGTCTTCCGCGACGAGACCACCAACATCCTCTACAGGATCCAGAACGGGCGCGTGCTCCAGGATCGCGAGGGGTGGCTTGCCCGCTCGCGGGAGAAGCTCGCCCGCGTCCCCGACGCCTTCTGGGATAGTTTGAAGGAAGGCTCCCGCATCGCCCTCGACCGTGCCGTCGCCGACGTCGGCGCGGCCGTCAACAGGGGCGACCACCTCTTCTACCGGCTGTCGAACGCCCGCTTCCTGCAGAGCCTGTGCAGCTTTCTCTTTGCGCTGAACCGTCAGTTCGAGCCGAGCCACCAGATGCTGCTCGAGCGGGTCACGAAGCTGAAGAAGGTCCCCGACGAGTTCTCCGGCCGCCTCGACAGCCTGATCAGGCCGGACATGGAGATCACGCCGGCCCGCCGCTACGAGATCTCCCAGCTGATCGCCAAGAGCCTCAGCTACCTGTGACGGCGCCGGCAGACCGCAGCCTGCCCGCGAGGCGGGGCGGCACGTAGGCGTCGAGCCTCATCCCGTCATCCTCGGCGTGCTCCGAGAGCACGATCCCCTGCGTGCGGACCTCCTGCGTGAGCAGCGTCTCCGCGTACGGCACGAGCAGCGCGAGCCGCTCCATCCCGCTGCGCAGGAGCTCCTCGACCGCGGCGAGCAGCTCGGGGATGCCCTGGCCGGTGAGCGCGCTCACGCGCGGCGACCCGTTGGGGCCGCTCACGCCCGGCTCGAGGAGATCGACCTTGTTCCAGACCGTGAGCGTGCGCTCGCGGGGCGCGCCCAGGTCGTCGAGCACCGCGCGCGAAACCTGGTGCTGCGCCTCGGCGCGCGCGTGCGCGGCGTCGACCACCAGGAGAACGACGTCCGCCTCCGCGATCTCCTCGAGGGTCGCGCGGAACGCCGCCACCAGCTCGTGCGGCAGCTTGTTGATAAAGCCGACCGTGTCGCTGAACAGCACCGTGGCGCCGCTCGGGAGGCGTACGCGCCGCGTGGTCGGGTCGAGGGTGGCAAAGAGCTGGTTCGCTGCGAGCACGTCCGTGCCGGCGATCCGGTTGAGCAGGCTGCTCTTGCCCGCGTTGGTGTACCCGCTGAGCACGACCACCGGCGCCTCGTTGCGCCGCCTCCGGTCGCGGCGCTGCAGCCGCTGCGCCCGCACCGTCTCGATCTCCTTGCGCAGGGCCGCCATGCGCTTCCGCGCGACCCGCCGGTCCATCTCGAGCTGCGTCTCGCCGGGTCCGCGCAGGCCGACGCCGCCGCGCCGCCCGCCGGCCTGCCGTTCCAGGTGCGTCCACAGGCCCGCCAGCCTCGGCAGCAGGTACTCGTACTGCGCCAGCTCCACCTGCAGCTGCCCTTCGCGGGTGCGGGCGTGGCGCGCGAAGATCTCCAGGATCAGCGCCGTGCGGTCGACGACCGGGACCTCGAGCCGCTTCTCGAGCGTCCGCTGCTGGGCCGGCGTGACCTCGTCGTCCACGATGAGCATGTCAGCCTCGAAGCGCTCCAGCTCGGCCGCGACCTCTTCGAGCTTGCCGGGGCCCATGTACGCGTGCGGGTCGGGCGCGGGGCGCTTCTGCGAGGCCCGCGCCACGACAGCGATTCCGGCGGTCGCCGCGAGCTGGGCGAGCTCCTCGAGGGAGTCCGCGACGCTCCAGAGCGCCTTGCCCGTGTCGATGGCGAAAAGAAAGGCGCTCTGCTTCGTGTCGGTGGGTGACGTCATCGTTTCGCCTTGAGCATACTACAAACATCGGCCGAAGGGTAAGCGTGACAGGGAGGCCGCTGGCCAAACCGCGCCGGCTTGGGTAGACTCCGCCGCGATGTCGTGCACCCGCGCGCTGATACACCTCGCGAACCTGCGGCACAACGTGGAGGCCGTCCGCGGGCTGCTTGCTCCCGACGTGCGGCTCTGCGCCATGGTCAAGGCGAACGCGTACGGCCACGGGGCGGCGATCGTGGCTTCGGCTGCCGTGACCGCGGGCGCGCACTCGCTCGGTGTGGCCGGCGTGGAGGAGGGGGTCGAGCTGCGCGAGGCGGGAATCACAGCTCCCGTGCTCGTCCTGCGGAACCTGCTCCCCGAGGAAACCGAGCCCGCGGTGGTCGCGGACCTCGCGCCGTTCGTGGCGGACGAGGAGGGCATCGGGGCTCTGGAGCGCGCGGCTGCCCGTCTCGGCCGCAGCGCCGCCGCGCACCTCAAGATCGACACGGGCATGGGCCGCGTGGGCTGCCGCCCCGAGCATGCCGCGGCGCTGGCCCGGCGCGTGGCCGCCTCCCGCAGCCTGACCCTCGCGGGGGTGTGCACGCACTTCGCGGGCGCGGACCTCGCCGCAGCGGGGCTACACGGAACGCCAGATCGGCCTGTTCCGCGGGTGCCTCGACGAGATCCGCCGTCTCGGCGTCGATCCCGGGGTCGTCCACGCCTCGAACACCGGCGGCGTCCTGGGGTTTCCCGAGGCCCGCTTCTCGATGGTGCGTGTCGGGCTCGCCCTCTATGGCTACTACCCGTACACGGACCTTCCGCGCCCGCTCGACCTGCGGCCGGTGATGGAGCTCTCCACGAGGGTAGCCTTCATCAAGGAGGTCGAGCGAGGGACGGCCATCTCGTACGGGATGACGTGGCGCGCGGAGCGGCGCACCTGCATCGCGACGCTGCCCGTCGGGTACGCCGACGGGTACAGCCGCCAGCTCTCCGGCCGCGGCGAGGTCTGGGTCGGGGGCAGGCGCTGCCCGGTGGTGGGCCGCGTCTGCATGGATCAGTGCATGGTCGACGTCGGGCCGGGCACCGACGTGCGGGTGGGCGACCCCGTGACGCTCTTCGGCCCGGGCGAAGGCCGCCCCGACGCGGCTGAGGTCGCGCGCCTCATCGGCACGATCCCCTACGAGGTGACGTGCCTGATCACCAGGCGCGTGCCTCGGATCGCCGTCGAGTAGGGCGCCGCTCCGGCGCGCCGGCCTCCGGCGCATCAACGCGCGAACGCGTACGCGAGCAGCAGATCCTCCATCATCGCGAGCGACTCCCCCGACATGGCCTGCGGCAGGTCGGCCTGGGTGTGCCACTGCGGGTAGTCGATGTCGATGAGGATGCAGGTCGCCAGCCCCCGCTGGAGGAACGGATAGTGATCGGAGATGATGTACTTGGACTTGTGAGGCTTGGGCGCTGCAAAGGGCTTCATCCCGAGCCGCTCGGCAAGGCCGAAGATCTCGGCCGTGAGCCTGCGGCTCGGCTGGTGACGGTGGATGTGCGCGTCCTCGTCCAGGACGAGCTCGCGGCCTCCGACCATGTCGAGCACCAGGACCTCCTCGGGAGCGAAGGGGACGGGAGCCGCGGCCAGGCGCTCCGCCCCGACGGAGAACTCGTACCCTTCGATGCCGCCGACATCCTCCGCATCGAAGAAGGCGAGGAGAAGGTCGCGGGTCGGCCCGCCCGCGGGCAGGTTCTCGAGAAGGTGAAGGAGGACCGCAGTCCCGGAGCCCCCGTCGTTGGCGCCGAGGATCGGCCGCGAGCGCGCCTCCGCGTCTCGCTCGCGATCCGCGATGAGGCGGCTGTCGAAGTGGGTCCCGACGAGCAGCGGCCCGCGTGCGGCCGGCCCGCCCGCGGGGACGTGGACGACGTAGTTGGCGCAGGAGCACGCCTTCCCGTTGAAGCGAAGGGGAAAGTGCTGCGCGCGCACGTCCAGGCCCGTCGCTTGCAGCCGGTCGCGGAGAGCGCGGTGAAACGCCGCGTGGCCGGGCGCCCCGGGGTGACGATGGCCGAACGCGACCTGCCACTGCACGAGGTCCATCAGGGCCGCGGCGCGGGGTCCGGACCGGGGCGCCGCCGGCTCCCGCGATGCCGGCCCCCGCGCTGCCGGCCCCCGCCTCCGGCCCCGCCGGGCCGGGGTTACTGGAGCCGGTGGGTGAGGGCATTGCCCGAAACGACGATTTCGACGCGGCGGCAGTCGGGCGCGGAGTAGGCCTCGAACGCTGCCTCCTCGATCGCGCGCATCAGCGCGGATTCCAGTCCCCGCGCGCCCGTTTCCTTTGCGACGCTCTCGGAGACGAGCGTGCGCCGGGCTGCGGGCGTGATCACCAGCTCCTTCCCCTCGCTCGCGAACTCGTTGCGGTAGCGCGGCAGCAGGCTCTTGTCGAGGATCTGCGCGAGCTCATCCTCCCCAAGGGCGGAGAAGGGGATGACGCGCTTGAACCGCGCGATCAGCTCGGGCAGAAAGCCGTAGCTGGTGAAGTTGCGGACCAGGTCCACCTCGTGGTCGGTATAGCTCACGGCGATGCGGTCCTGCGTTCCCGAGAGCGCCTCGCGGCCGAAGCCGATGTGCTCGCCCTGCCGCTCGATGAGCCCCTTGAGGCCGGAAAAGGCGCCGCAGGCCACGAAGGGGATGTCGCGCGTCGAAAGCACCGAGCGCGGCGCGTAGTCGGAGTGCGAGAGCTCGATGGGGACCGTGACGTCGGAGCCCTCGAGCATCTTGAGCAGCTCGCGCTGAACCCCGATGCCGGTGACGTCCTTGGTGGTGCCCGCCCCGGCGAAGACCGCGTTGTTGTGTCCGGACGCCAGCTTGTCGAACTCGTCCAGGCAGACGACCCCGATGGCCGCGGCCACCGGGTTCAGGTTGGCGGCGTACAGCAGGCGGGTCAGGATGGACGGGACGTCCTGGCCGACATAGCCGGTCTCGGAGTAGTTGGTCATGTCGACGATGACCGTCGGCAGCGCGAGGATGTCCCGGAAGAGGATCTCGACGAGGAACGTCTTGCCGCAGCCCGTCGGCCCCACGAACAGCAGGTTCGTCTTGGGCGGGAGATGCGAAGGGTCCACGCCGCGGACGTAGACCTTCTTGAGGCGCGCGACGTGCCGATACGCCATGAGGGCCGCTGCCTTGAGGGCCGGGGTCTGGCCCACGTAGCCGGCGCCGCGGATGCGGTCGACGATCGCCCTGGGCGTGTGATCGGGAAGTTGCGCGATAAAGGCCGCCATCGACCCCAACGCCGGGCGTTCGCTCTGGGACCGGCTTCGGCCCGGTTTCGGGGAGCTCACGTCGGGTCAGTCCGCGTAGGCCAGCAGGCTCGCGACGGAAAGAGGTCCATCCCCGCCGTTGGCGAGGACGAAGCGGTAGTCGCCTGACGCGCCGGCTTCGCCTTCGGGGGGGCGGAGCCGCAGCCTGGTCCGCTCCTCGGTTCCCCTGCTCCCGGCCGGAGTCAGCCGCAGGGTCCGACCCTGCCACGCAGCGGCCAGAGGGCGGTCGGCCACGGTTTCGAGCACGATTTCGCCGCTGGCCGGTTTCTGCATCCCGGTCTCCACGGAGGAGCCGGGGGCGAGCCGCAGGTTGCCGAGGTCGACGGAGGCGGTGCCTTCGACGCGCCAGGTCGTCTTGATCCGCGCGCCGTCGAAGCCGTCGGCGAGCAGGAGTGCGTCGCCGTAGCGGAGGCTCATCCCGCGCAGGTACACGTCGGGGTCCGGCCCCGGCCTGCCGTCCGCATCGCGGTAGAAGACGCCGAACTCATCCACGATCCCGCTGATCCCTCCGGGGCCGCCGATCGAAGTCTGGCCCGTGCCGGGCGCGGGGAGCGGCGGGTCCTGTCCGAGCTGCGTCACGCTGCCGGGCTCGCCATCCAGGAACCAGATCGCCGCGATGCCGTCGGCGGTCCTCATCAGGGTCAGGTCGATCTCGTGACGATCCGCGGAGAGAAGGGGCGCCAGGCCCGAATGCACGGTGACGTCCCGGGACTCGGAATGGAAGAGAGCCACGGGCGAGCCGTCGGACGCGACGCTGACGGTGATCGTGCGCTGGTCCGCGCCCGATACGACCAGACGCGCGCCCGGCCTGGTCTCGGCGAGGGTGAGGCCGATGGAAACGGTCAGGCCCTGGAGCTGGGGACCCGACTCGGGAATGATCGAGCGGGCGATGCGCAGCCCGGACGGAGCGATGAGACTGTACCCCAGGTTGTCGCCCGAGGCGGCAGGCTCGACGGTCCCGATCGCCTCGGCACTCACGCCGCCCTGCGCGGCGTCGCTCAGCGACCCGTCGAGATCGTACAGCATCCAGTAGGAGGCCGCGGGACCGAGCGACCGGCCCTGCCTGAGAGGCGACACGTACAGCTCGGTGCTGGTCCGGGTCGAGGAGGAATAGCGGAAACCGAGCCCTTCGGCAGGGGCCACGGGGAAGAGCTCGACGCCGATCGAGTAGACTCCGGGGTCCCGCGGCGCCTTCCAGCTCACACGCGCCCCCCCCTGGGAGGCCAGCCCCCCGCCGAACGGCTTGCCGTTCTCGGTCCAGCGAAGGAACGGGTCCGCGCCTGCGGCGGCCGCGAGCTCGACCGAGAGCTCCACCGACGACCCGGTGTAGATGAGCGAAGGCCGCGACTCGATGCCGTTGATGCTGGTGCCCGCGAGGCCTATGAAGAAGACGAGCGACTTTTCCTGGATGACGGTCCCGCCCGAAATGAGGGAGAAGCGGGCGCTGTACTGCCCCACGCGTCCCGCGAGAGGAGCGAGGTCGACCGAAAGGTCGCGGTTGAGGTCGGGTGCGTCGACCGCGGTCCCGCCCGCCCGCGCCCCGTCCGCCGTCTCGATGCTCACGACGACCCGATCGGGCTCCGGCGAATGTCCGCCCGTCACGGCGAAGACGATCGGCTGGCTCGCCGCGACCGTCTGGCCGTTGGAGGCGGACTTGATGGTGATCTCGGGCTCGACGTCGGGGTTCAGTAAGGACGAGCTCCCACAGGCGCCCAGCAAAACCCCTGCAGCCAGTCCGGCGGCGGCCCGGAGAGTCCTTCTCATCTCAAGAAAGATGATAACACGGCGAAATCGGAAAAGCCACGCGAGGCAGGCGAGCCGGGCGGCGACCGTGCCGCGGGGCCGCCGCGTGCGCGGGCCGCATGCTCGCCCAATGGTGAGCCGGTGCCTCCACAGAGGGCCGCGCGTCCTTCGGATGATCCCGACCGCGGCAAGCGACGCCACGGCCCCGAGGATGTCGTCGACGGTCCACCCCGGCAGCGCGGGGCGCCCGCGAGGCCGCCCCGCGAGCAGGAGGGCCGTCTCGCGCAGCGTGTAGCGCCGCCGGTGACGGATCACGTGCGCGAGGATCTGGCGCATGCCGCCGGGCGCCGCGACGACGGTGCCCCGGCAGACGTCGCAGCCGGCGCACGGCGGCGCGGGCTGGCCCAGCAAGCCGAGCAGGTGCGCCCGCCTGCAGGCCGGCTTCTGGGCGGTCGCGTAGCGGAGGATCGCCTCCTCGCGGGCCCGCTCCGGGCCGCCGGCCGGCGAGAGCATGGCCCCGCGGCGAAGCGGCTGCACGAGGATCGCCTCCGCCGGCCGCCCGTCGCGTCCCGCGCGTCCGGATTCCTGCAGGTACGCCTCGACGGAAAGCGGGGCGCCCGCGTGAAGAACGGTCCTGATGTCCGGCTTGTCGACGCCGAGGCCGTACGCCGACGTCGCCACCAGCACCCCCGCCGACTGGCGCAGGAACCAGGCCTCGGTCTCAGCCCGCTCCTCCCGCGTCAGGCCGGCGTGGTAGAAGCGGACCTCGCGGCCGGCGAGCCGCAGCGCCAGCTGCCGCGCGAGGCGCTCGACCTCCCGGCGCGTGCGGCCAAAGACCAGCGCCGCCCCCGCGCGCCCCGCCAGCAGCCTGGCCGCGTCCCGCGGCACGTGGAGCGACGGCACCACGCGGTAGAAGATGCCCGGCCGGTCCGCGTCCGCGACCACCAGGCGCGGCGGGGAGTCGGCGAACAGCGCGTCCGCGATCGCGCGGAGCACGCGCCGGGAGGCCGTGGCGGTGAACGCGCTGACCACGCGCGGCCTCGCCCGCTTCACGAATTCGCCAAGTTGAAGGTATGCCGGCCGGAAGCTCGGCCCCCATTCCGAGATGCAGTGCGCCTCGTCGATGACGAGATGCGCGAGCGGCAGCACCGGAAGCCGCCGCCGCGCCCAGGCCGTCGCGAGGAACTCGGGCGTGGAGAAGAGCACCCGCGCCTCGCCGGAAACGAGCGCGGTCAGAGCGGCCTCGCGATCGCGGGGCGCCATGCCGCCCTTGAGCACCACCGCGGGCACCGAAGCGGCCTCGAGCCTCCGCATCTGGTCCGCCAGCAGCGCGAGCAGCGGCACGACCACCAGCGTCGGGCCAGGGAGCGAGGCGAGCGGCACCTGCCAGCAGAGCGACTTGCCCGAGCCGGTCGGGAGGACCACGATCTGGCCGCATCCCTCGAGCGTGTTCGCGATCACGAACCGCTGGATCGGGTACAGGCCCGCCACGCCCCAGACGCGGCGGGCGGTCTCTTCGACGGGATCGACCCATTCCACCACTTATGAAACGCGCTCGGCGAGCGCGGTGCTTCACGGCCGGGGGGCTTTCGCCGCAGCTGTTTCGCCCCCGGCGACCGGGATGAAATCGCGTGCAATTTCGAGAGATCGAATTCTTCATTGACAGCTACCGGGTCCGGGACTAACCTGCTCCAGATGCGCCGCGAGGCTGTCGAGCGAGGGGTCCGCGGCCTGTGCGTCGCAGGTTCACACCTGTCGGTACGACAGGGCATCTTCGCAAAGGGAGGCAGGAAAATGGAGAGACTGAGGAAGGGCCTGGTCCTGATCTGCGCGCTCCTGATCGTCGTCCCGTTCTCCGCCCTGGGGCAGGCAACGGACGTTTCGACGGTGGAGAAGTGGGCGGAGACGGTAAAGGCGCGATCGAACGGCAAGACGATCAACCTGCTGTTTGCGTCCCATCCGTCGACCGATGCCATCCGGAAGATGACGGATGAGTTCACGCGGTTGACGGGCATCAAGACGAACTGGAAGCTGATCACGGACGGCACGATCAAGAACGTGCAGCTGCTGGAATCCAGCAGCAGGGCGGGGAACTTCGATGTCTATATGGTGGACGGGTTCTCCGTCGCAGACTTCTACAACAGGAAGTTCATCATCGACCTCTCGGGATATCTCAAGGATCCTCTGCGGACCCCGAAGTGGTTCGACTACGAGGACATCCTTCTCGGTTACCGGGACGGGATCTCCATGGTGGGTTCCACACCGGTGGCCATACCCATCGCGGGGGAAAGCCGCTTCATCGGGTACCGCACCGATCTCTTCCAGAAATACGACAAGAAGCCGCCGAAGACGATGGATGAGTACCTGGCACTGGCGAAATTCTTCAACGGGAGAGAGCCTGGTCTGTACGGCGTGGCCATGCGAGCCGCCTCCGGGAGAATGTGCGGGACGGCATGGATGTCCATCGCGTACAACTTTACCGATGACCCGATCGTCGACCACAAGACCTTGAAACCCACGTTCAACACCCCGGGGGCGCTGGCTTCGGTCAAGTTCTACGTGGACCTGATGCGGCAGGGCCCCCCGGACATCAGCACCTACACGCACGAGGAAGCGGGCGCGGCGTTCATGCAGGGCAAGGTCGCGATGTGGCTCGATGCCACCGCCCTCGTTGCCTGGATGGAAGACAAGAAGAAATGCCTGGTGTGGGACAGGATCGACTACGTGCCGACCCCCGACGGCCCGGCGGGTGCCGCCGCTACCATCGCGGGCTGGAACATGGGCATCCCCTACGAGGCGAAGAACAAGAGCGAGGCCTGGGACTTCATCGCCTACATGTGCTCGCGCGCGAAGATGAAGGAGTACATGATGAACGGCGGCGTGGCGACGAGGACCTCAGCCTATGCGGACAAGGACCTGATCGCCAGGAATCCGTCTTACCCCGCTCAGCTCGCCGCGCTCGACAAGGCGGGACAACTCGCGGCAAGAGGGGTCAAGTACATCTCCCCGACGCCCTACATCCTCGATCTCATGGGCATCTGCGGGACGTACATCAATAAGGCGATCATCGGCGGCATCACTCCCGAGCAAGCGTGCGCGCAAGGCCGGCGGTCGGAGAGCCTCGGTCCGGGTCTTTGCGCAGCACCAGGATGTTCTGGTGGATCAGCGACGGGATGTAGTCGTACTTGTAGCCGTAGACGTGCAGCGACTTGCTCACGTCGTACCAGATCAGGTTCGCCTTGAGCGTCAGCCCGAGCCCGCAGAGCGCCCGGGCCAGATCGGCCGAGAGCATGTGGTATTCGCCGGCGCAGTACATGTCGCCGATGAAGACGGCGGCGTACCGCCCGGGCCGGAGCAGCCGCGCGGTCCCCTCGAAAATCGCGGTGAGCTGCTCGATCCATTCGGCCTTGCTCGCGTAGTCTTGCGGGCCGAAGGCGGAAAGCCGGCTTCTGCGCGGCTCCCGGGCGGTCTCGCCGACGCGCTTGAACTTGCCGGGGCTGCGCGGCGCCCTGTCCATGCGCCAGTACGGGACGTCGGTCAGCACGAAGTCCGCACCGAACCCTTCGCGGGCGAGCTCCTCCTGCAGCGGCCCGCGCGTCCCCGGTCAGCATGCGCTGCTCCGCGATGCCCTCCAGGCGGCACACGTCGCGGTAGATGCCCACCCACTCGGGGTTGATCTCGACGCCGGTGGCGAGGCGGCCGGCGAGCGACGCGCCGAGCAGCGTGCCTCCGACGCCCGCGAGGGGATCGAAGACGCTTTCCCCCTTCTTCGTGAAGACGCGGATCAGGTCGGCGCAGAGCTCCGGCGGCTTCTGCCCGCCGTGGCGCGAGCGCAGCTTGTGCTGCAGATTGGAGGGGTAGGGGTTCGTGATGACGCTCTTGGTCCAGTAGACCCACTCCCGCCCTGTGAGGTCGTTGAGGTGGTTGTCCTCGGAGTAGAACCCGCGGGTCGCGCCCTGATCATCGAAAAGCTCCACCTTGCGGCCGGCCATCAGCGCTGCACCTGGCAATAGTAGACGCGCTCGAGAACGCGGCGCTTCACCGAGCGGCCCGCTCCGTTGCCGAAGACGGCGTAGTCGGTCTCGAGCACCTCGACGGGGCCCCGGGCCTGGAGCATCGCGACGATCTCCTCGCGCGGGATCAGCCCTTCGGAGTTGTAGCTGAGAAAGATGGCGCGGGCCCGCGCGCCGAGGATCAGCTCCCGCAGAGCCGTCCGGCACGTGGTCCGCGCGGAGAAGCGGCTGCGGAGGTGAGCCCGGTCGAACTTGCGGGTCTTGCCCCGCAGCGGCGGCTTGCGCCAGACGGCGATGTTCTCGAGCACGTGGTAGAGATCGGAATACTGGCGGCTGTTGTACGGCGGGTCGAGGTAGAGCACGTCGGCTTCCACGGCGCGCACCACGTCGAGGGCGTCGCGGTTGGTGACCTCGCACACGCGGCAGGCGCGCAGGAGCGGCATCCGCATCCTCAGCCTGCCGTACGCGCTCGCGTCCACGCGATGTCTTCCGCTCTCGTCGTAGCTCGGGGACCCAAGGCTCTTGAGGTACGCGTCGTACTGGCCGGCGGTATTCGCGACCTTGTCCGCCGCGTAGAGCAGGCTCGTGAGCGCCAGCGCCTTCTCGGCCTCGCCCAGCGCCTCCGCCGCGATCGCCTCGCGCCTGGCGTCTATGAGCGCCGCGTTCTCGCGCGTGAAGTACAGGCCGCCGTAGCTTTCGGTGACGTAGCCTTGCAGCGGCGGGAGGCGGTCGAGGTCGCGGAGCAGCACCGCCACCCGGGCCGGGTCGCACTCGGCCGCCGTGGTGGCGAGAAAGGCGCGGTTCGTCACGTAGTTGCTGTACAGCAGGTCGTTGGCCACGACCTCGCGCGCGTGCTCGCGAAAGCGGTCGGCCACCACGCCCGTTCCCGAGAACGGGTCGACGAAGCGGCCGATGGGCGGCGGGCAGCGCGAGAGGATGGCGTGCTCGAGAAAGGCCAGCAGGCGGTGCTTGGAGCCGAGATACTTCCGGTTGTGGATTGCCACGTACGAATCATTCACGGGACGCCCGGATTATCCCGGACGCCCGCGGCGGCCGTCAAGCGCGCGGCATCAAGCGGCAAGCGTGCCCCGCGTCAGGCGCTCCGCCTTCAACCTCTGGTACTCCGACAAGGTGAGCCAGACGATCACCGCGTCGAGCGCGGACAGGGCGATCAGGAACCAGGAATGGGTCGACGTCCATCTCAGGATCTGATAGCCGACAAAGACGGCGAGAACGACGACCGCCAGAGGGTAGGCCCAGAGCTTCGATCGCCAGAGGAGGAGGACCAGGACGATCTTCACCAGGCCGTGAGACAGCAGGTAGAAAATGCCGAAGTGCTGGGAGGTGACCGTGTAGTGGGCGCCCGCTCGCACCACCATGTTGGCGATCGGGTCGTTGGGATCCTCGATGAGCTCATTTTGCGTGAGAAGCCTGACCCATCGGCTCAGGGTGTCGGGGCGGAGAAAGACCAGCAGCACGCCCCCCACCACCTCGAGAGCGGCGTGGAGGCCTTTCAGCAGAATCGCCAGCTCGAAGCCGACGTGAAGCGCCGAGCGCCTGTTCGCATTTGCCACCTTTACCTCCGCGACCGAAAATAAGCTAACGCGATCGACGCGCACGGGCCACTCGGGCCGGACGGCTTGCTGTTGCATTTCCGCGCCGTTCCGGTCAAGGTTGTCCTCGTCGAGCGGGGGCGGGATGCAGGCGCTGCGCGTGACTACTTCGAATCGACTCGAGGCGCTGGCGGACCGGCTCGCGGCCGTGGCGGCGCGGCCGCTCCGCTCGCCGCTCGCGCGCGAGACGATCGTCGTTCGGAACCCCGGGATGGAGCGCTGGGTCACGCTGGCCCTCGCGAAGCGCCTGGGGATCTGGGCCAACGCCTACTTCCCCCTTCCCAACGTCTTTCTCGACGGGCTCTTCCACGACTACCTCGGCGAGTCGCCGGCGGAGGCGTGGAAGCCGGAGGTGCTGGTCTGGCGCATCCAGCGGCTCCTGCCGGAGTTGCTCGACCGCGGCGAGTTCGCGTCGCTCCGCGCCTACCTCGAGAGCGAGAGCGCGGCGGGCCTCAAGCGCTGGCAGCTCGCGGGCAGGATCACCGATCTCCTCGACCAGTACCTGGTCTACAGGCCGGACTGGATCGAGGAATGGAGAAGGGCGAGGCCGGCGGGCCGCCCGGGCCCCGACCGCGACTGGCAGATGACGCTCCTGCGCAGGCTCTGGGACGAGGGAATGGGCGTCGACCGGGCCGCCGTCCGGCTGCGGTTCCTGGAGGCGCTGCGGCGGGGCGAGCCGGGCGGCGACGCCGGCGGGCCGCTGCCGGAGCGCGTCTCGGTCTTCGGGATCGCGGCGCTGCCGCCCTTGCACCTGGAGGCGCTGGCGGCGCTGGCGGGTCACGTCGAGGTCAACCTCTTCCTCCTGAACCCCTGCCGCCAGTTCTGGTTCGAGCAGATGTCGGACCGCCGGTTCCTGCGGCTGCAGAGGGCGGAGGCCGAGACCGCCCGCCAGAAGGAGCTCTGGGAGCCGCTGCCCTCGAGCACGGGCAACGGCCTGCTCGCGTCGCTCGGCGGCCTCGGCGCCGAGGTCTTCGGGATGCTGCTCGACGTCGAGCCGCGGGAGGAAGACGAAGCGTTCACCGAGCCAGGGGCCGGCACGCTGCTCGCGCGCGTGCAGAGCGCGATCCTGGACAACGAGCCGCCGCCGGAGGGCGGGCGCGCCCGCATCGAGCGCGACGACCGCTCCCTGCAGGTCCACAGCTGCCACGGGCCGATGCGCGAGATCGAGGTGCTCCGCGACCGCCTGCTGGCGCTGTTCGACGCCGACCCGACGCTGCTGCCCGAGCAGGTGGTGGTCATGGCGCCCGAGATCGAGACCTACGTGCCGTACATCGAGGCGGTCTTCCGCCGCGGCGCCGAGCCTCCGGTGCCCTACAACGTCTCGGACCGCAAGCTGACCAGGGCCAGCTCGCTCGCCAACACGTTCCTGTCCGTCCTGGGGCTGCCGCGGCTGCGCTTCGCCGCGCCGGAGGTCCTCGACATCCTCGAGTCGGAGCCGGTCCGCGAGAAGCTCGGCCTCGCCGAAGGAGACCTCGGGAGGATCCGCCAGTGGGTCGTGGAGTCGGGGATCAGGTGGGGGATCGACGCCGGGGACCGCGCGCGGCTCGGGTTGCCCGCCCGCATCGAGAACACCTGGCGCTTCGGGCTGCGGAGGCTCGTGCTGGGGACCGCGCTCGAGGACGACCGCGTGTTCGCCGGCGTCCTTCCTCTTGCGGCGGGAGAGCGCGAGACCCTCTCCGTATTCGTCGACTTCGTCGAGCGCCTCATCGCGGCGGTCGACGCGCTCGGCGAGCCGCGGCCCCTTTCCGCCTGGAGCGTCACGCTCCAAGGTCTGCTCGCCGAGCTCTTCGCCGAAGGGCCCGAGACCCGGGCCCTGGCCGCCGAGATCGCCCGGCTGGCGGAGTGCGGCAGGCAATCCGGCTTCGAGGCGCCGGTGCCGGTCGAGGTGATCGCTTCGGTCCTCTCCACGCGGCTGGACCAGGCCAGCCCGGGCCTCGGGTTCCTCACCGAAGGGGTGACGTTCTGCTCCCTGCTCCCGATGCGCTCCATCCCGTTCCGCGTGATCTGCCTCCTCGGGATGAACTTCGGGGCGTTCCCCCGCGCGGATTCCCCGGCGGGCTTCGACCTCATGGCGAGCGATCCCAGGCCTGGCGACCGCTCACGGCGCAACGACGACCGCTACCTGTTTCTCGAGACGATCGTGTCCGCGCGCGACGTGCTGTACCTGAGCTTCGTCGGCCGGAGCCCCGACGACGGGAGCGCGATGGCGCCGTCGGTCGTCGTGAGCGAGCTGCTCGACGACCTGCGCCGCCGCTTCGATCTCCCCCATCCCCTGCCGCTCGAGCACCCGCTCCATGCCTGGAGCCCGCGCTACTTCGACGGCCGGGACGAGCGGCTCTGGAGCTACTCCCGGGAGGCGCTCGACGGCAGCCGCGAAGCGGTGCGCGCGGCGGGCGGCGTGCGCGGGCTCTTCCTGAGCGAGCCGCTGCCGCCGGCGGAGATCGACGCCGACGGGATCCGTCTCGAGGACCTCGTCGACTTCTACCGGAACCCGGCGCGCTTCCTGCTGCGCCACAGGCTCGAGATCGTCCTGCGGGACCGCGCGATCGAGATCGAGTCGCGCGAGCCCTTCGAGGTCGACGGCCTCGAGCGCTACCTCATGCAGAACGAGCTCCTCGAGCGCTGGAGGCTCGGCGAAGCGCTCGCGGACGCGCGGCCGGCGCTGCGCGGCCGCGGGAGCCTGCCGCACGGGCCGGCGGGCGAGCTGGACCTGGCGGGCATCGAGCAGGCGGTCGATCGCTTCGTCGGGGCCCACGGCGAGGCCCTGCGGCCGCGCAGCATCGAGGCCGCGAAGATCGACGTGGAGGCGGGCGGCGCGCGGCTCGCCGGCACCGTGGATCTCTGGGACGGGCGGCTGCTCCGCTACCGCCTGGCTTCGGCGAAAGCCTTCGACCGGCTCGGGCTCTGGATCCGGCACCTCGCCGCGTTCCGCGCGCGGGCAGCGGGCGGCCCAAGCGTCCTGCTGGCCAGCGACTGCGTCGTGCGCCTGCCGCCCGCGGCGGACACGGCCCCGCTCGACGACCTGGTGCGCTGGTACCTGGAGGGCCTTCGCCTTCCCCTTGCCTTCTTTTCCGAGACCTCCCTCGCCTTCGCCGAGACCGTGCACGCGGGCGGCAGCGAGGAGGAGGGGATGAAGAAGGCGAGGCAGAAGTGGCAGCCCGGCGAGTGGGACCAGGGGCAGGGCCGACGCGGACGAGCCGTCGATCCGGCAGTGCTTCGGGAGCGCCGACCCGCTCGGGCGGCGTTTCCGCGAGCTCGCCGTGGCGGTCTGCGAGCCGATGCTCGCGAGCGAGGTGAGGGAGTGAAGTCCTTCGACGTCGAGTCGACGCCCCTCATCGGAGTGAATCTCGTCGAGGCGAGCGCGGGAACCGGGAAGACCTGGAGCCTCGCGCGCCTGGTGGTGCGCCTGGTGGTCGAGCGGCGCACGGAGGTGAGCCGCATCCTGGTCGTGACGTTCACGGAGGCGGCGACCGAGGAGCTGCGGGTCAAGGTCCGCGGCGCCCTGATCGAGGCGCTCGGCGAGGCGGGCGACGGCGAGGGCGCGGCGTTCCTGCGCGAGGCCGTCAGCGCGTTCGACCAGGCCGCCATCCACACGATCCACGCCTTCTGCAGGCGCGTGCTCACCGACAGCGCCTTCGAGTCGGGCGCGCTCTTCGACGGCGAGCTCATCACGGACCAGGCCGCTCTCCTGCAGGAGGCGGCCGACGACTTCTGGCGCCGCGCCGCCGAAGGCTTCTCGCCGCTCTACCTCGCGTACCTGCGCTCGAGCGGCGTGGGCCCGGACTCGCTGGCCGACCTCGTGGCGCGCTACGGGGCGCGGCTCGGGATGCGCGTGGCGCCCGAGCCGCGGGCCGCGGCGAAGCTCGCGAAGCCGGCGAAGCTCGAGCGCGCCTTCGAGGAGGCGCTGCAACGGTTCCGCGAGGCATGGGACGCGGGCGCCGAGCGCTTCCTCCTCGAGAGCCCCGCCCTCGCGCGCAACAGGTACCAGCACAGGTCGATGCCGGCGCTGGTGGACCTGGCGCGCCAGATCGTCGCCTTCGGCGCCGGCCCCGCCCTCCCCGGAAGCTTCGCGAAGCTCACGGCGAGCCAGGCGAGGGCAGCCCTCAAGCAGGACCACGCGCGCGCGCCGCTCCCGCCGGCATTCGAGCGGGCCGAGGAGCTCGCCGCCGCGGCCGGGCCGCTGGTCCAAGGCTACCGCGCCCGCGCCGCCGCGCTGCGCGCCGAGGCGCTGTCGGCGGCGCGCGAGGGTCTGCGGCGCCGCAAAGCCGAGCTGGGCGTGAGCTACTTCGACGACCTCCTGCTCGACGTGCACCGCGCTCTCGCCGGCCGCGGCGCTCGCGCCCTCGTGGCGAGCGTCCGCGCGCGCTACGACGCCGCGCTCGTCGACGAGGCCCAGGACACCGATCCCGTGCAGTTCGAGATCTTCCGCAAGCTCTTCGGCAGCGGCAGGGCGCCGCTCTTTCTCATCGGCGACCCGAAGCAGGCGATCTACAGCTTCCGGGGCGCCGACGTCCACGCGTACCTCGAGGCGCGGCGCGGCGCGGAAAACACCTTTACGCTGGGAACGAACTGGCGCTCCACGGCGCCGCTGGTGCGGGCGGTGAACGCGATCTTCGCCTCGAGGCCGAGGCCCTTCCTCGTGGAGGACATCGACTACCTCCCGGTCGCCGCGGCGCGCGACGGCGCGGGTGAGCTGCCGGGCCTGTCCCCGGTCGCCATCTGGCTGATCCGCCGCATCCAAGGCAGGCGGCCATCCAAGGAAGCGGCGCGCGAGCAGGTCGCGGCCGCCCTGGCGGGAGACATCGTGCGCCTCCTGCAGGGCGGCCGCGTGACGGCCAGGGATGTGGCGATCCTCGTGCGCACGCACAGGCACGCGGCCGAGGTGCAGGAGCACCTGCGGGCGAGGGGAATCCCGAGCGTCCGCAACGTCAGCGAGAACCTCTTTGCCTCAGCCGAAGCCGAGCAGCTCCAGCGGATCCTCGCCGCCGTCATCGAGCCGGGCCGCGGCCACGTGCTGCATGCGGCCGCGGCCACCGACCTGCTCGGGCTCGACGGCGGCCGCATCTACGCCCTCTCGGATGCCGAGTGGGAAGGCTGGGCCTCCCGCTTTGCCGACTACGCGGACGTGTGGGCGCGCCGCGGGTTCTATCCCATGTTCCGGCTCCTGATGGGCAGGGAGAAGGTAGCGGTGCGGCTGCTCTCGCTCGCGGACGGCGAGCTGCGCCTGGCGCGCCTGGCGCAGCTCGCGGAGAAGCTTCACGAGACCGCGGTCCGCGACCGCCTCGGCATGGAGG
Source organism: uncultured Spirochaetota bacterium (assembly GCA_963734495.1). Classification (GTDB taxonomy): domain Bacteria; phylum Spirochaetota; class Spirochaetia; order SZUA-6; family CAVTHK01; genus CAVTHK01. The sequence continues at coordinate 158,303 of CAVTHK010000010.1, read as the reverse complement.
CGCTGCTCAAGTGGCTCGCGGACACGCGGATGCATCCGCCGGAGACCGAGGTCGCGAGCCGCATGGAAACCGACGCCGAGGCGGTGCAGATCGTGACGATCCACCTCGCCAAGGGCAGGGAGTGGCCGGTGGTCTACTGCCCCTTCCTCTGGGACCTGCCGCAGCACCCTGAAGGCGATGCCGCCCTGTGCCACGAAAACGGCGAGCTGGTCCTCGACCTCGGCACGGCGGAGCTCGACCGGCGCGCCGAGGCCGCCCGGCAGGAGTCGCTCGCCGAGGAGCTCCGGCTCCTCTACGTGGCGCTCACCCGGGCGCGCGAGCGCCTCGTGTTCGCCTGGGGCGCCGCGAGCCGCGCGGAGAAGTCGGCGCTCGGCTACCTGCTGCACCCGGCGCCCGACGGCGGCGTCGACAGCCTCGAGGGCGTGGGCGACGACGAGATCAGGGCGCGGCTCGAGCGCCTCGCGCGCGAAGCGAAAGGCGCGATCGCGGTCGAAGAGATCCCGGCCGCGGGACATGGCCTGCTGCGCCGCGCGGCGGGCAGCCCGGACGCTCTCTCGGCGCGGGGATTCGCAGGTACGATCGACGCCGCCTTCAGGCTCACGAGCTTCACCGCGCTTGCCCGTCTGGACGGGGTCGGCCGGACTGACGGGCTCGCCCGCCGGGACGCCGGCGCGGGCGACGACGCCGCGGACCGCGACGAGGAGCCAGGCCTTGCGGGCCTGGCCGGCCCGGCGCGGCCCGCGGCTGCCTCGGCTCGCGAGGGCACACCGGAGTTCATCGACTTCCCGCGCGGCGCCCGGCCGGGCACCTTTGTGCACGCGCTGCTCGAGCGGCTCGATTTCGCGCGCGCGGGCGACGCGGACGAAGTCGTGCGGCAGGCGCTGCGCGAGTTCGGCTACGGCGAGTCGTGGCTCCCCGCGCTGGCGGAGCTCGGCCGCAGGGCCGCCGCGATCCCCGTCGGCCGCTCGAGGCTGAGCGAGGCCGGCGAGGGAGGCGACGGTCCGCGAGGTTCCCTTCACCTTCCCCCTCAAGAGAATTTCGCCGCGCAGCCTGGCCGCGTTCCTCGAGGTGTCCGAGCAGCGGTTCTCCGCGGCGCCTGTCCGCGGGTATCTCCGCGGGTACATGGACCTGGTCGCCGCAGCTCGACGGCCGCTTCTGGCTCGTGGACTGGAAGAGCAACTACCTCGGCCCCGACCCCGCGGACTACCGCACCGAGGCGCTCGCCGCCGTGATGGCCGCGGAGCTCTACACGCTGCAGTACAGGCTCTACGCGCTCGCGCTCCACCGCTACCTCAAGCTGCGCCTCGAAGGCTACGACTACGAGCGCCACTTTGGCGGCGTGATCTACGCGTTCCTCCGCGGCCTCGACGGCGAGGGCGGCGGGATCCATTTCGCGCGGCCCGGCACGAGGAGATGGCCCGGCTCGAGGAGGAGCTCGTCGACGAATGAGCGTTCTGGAGCGCCTCCGCGAAATCGAAGCGATCGGCCCCCTCGACTACTGGCTCGCCCGCACGCTCGGGTCGCTCGAGACCGGCGGGGGCGAGGCCTCCGAGGACGTCCTGCTGGCCGCCGCGCTCGCGGGCCGGGCTGCCGCCGACGGTCACGTCTGCCTCGATCTGGGCGCGGCCGCGGGCGCGACGATCGGGGAGGGCGAGGAGGGCGGAGGGCGACGAGCCTGTCCGCTGCCCGCGCCTCGAGGACTGGCTGTCGGCCCTGGAGGCGTCGCCCCTCGTCTGCGAGCCGGGAGGCCGCGCGCCCCTCGTGCTGGACCGCGGGGCGCGTCGCCTCTACCTTCACCGGTACTGGTCCTACGAGGCGGACCTCGCGGCCTGGATCCGCACGCGCGCGGCGGCGCCGGTCGAGGCCTTCGATCGCGCGGCGGCCGCGGCCGCGCTCGAGCGGCTGTTCCCGGCGAGCGCCGGCGGGGAGGGCCCCGACTGGCAGAAGGTCGCCGCCGTCGCCGCGCTCCTGCGCCGCTTCTGCGTGGTCACCGGCGGACCAGGCACGGGCAAGACGACGGTCGCGGGCCGCATCCTCGACCTGCTCGCCGCGGTGCACGGCGGGATTTCCGCCGTCCTCGCCGCGCCGACCGGCAAGGCCGCGGACAGGCTGGCGCAGGCGATCGGCCGCCGCGCGGGAACGCGCAGCGAAGGCGGCACCACCGTGCACAGGCTGCTGTACGAGCTGCGGTCCGGCCGGGCGCGGCCGCCCGACGTCGTGGTGCTGGACGAGGCCTCGATGGCCGACATCGCGCTGCTCGCTTCGCTGGTGCGCCTGCTTTCGCACGCCCACGCGCCTCCTGCTGCTCGGCGACCGCGACCAGCTCGCCTCCGTCGAAGCGGGCGCCGTGCTCGGCGACCTCTGCGCCGGGCCAGCCGGCGTGCCAGGCGCTCGACGACGTGCCCTTCTCCGAGGAATTCAGGAGCCAGGTGAAGGACCTCGCCGGCGTCCCGCTTGCTTCCGGCGCAACAGGCGCGGCGCCGCCTGCGCTCCGCGACACGATCGTTGCGCTGCAGCGCAGCTATCGCTTCAGCCCGACGGGCGGCATCGGCGCCCTGAGCCGCGCGGTCAACCGCGGCGACGCGGATGCCGCGGTCGCCGTGCTGCGGGGCGGCGGCGAGGCGGCGCTGGTGGAGGATCCGGCGGGCCTCGCAGGCCGCGTGGTCGCGGGCTTCTCCGCCTACCTGGGGGCCGCGGATCCCGCCGAAGCGTTCGCCCGCTACCGCGGCTTCTGCGTGCTCGCCGCGCTCCGCAACGGCCCGACCGGCTCCATCGAGCTGAACCGCTGGATCGAGCGCCGCCTCGCCGCCGCCGGGCTCGTGCGGCCGGGCCGCCGCTGGTATCCGGGGCTGCCGGTGCTCGTCACCCGCAACGACCACGTGCAGCGGCTGTACAACGGCGACGTCGGGCTCGTCCTCGCGGATGGCGACGGCGAGCTGCGCGTCTGGTTCGCCGAGTCCTCCGGTGCGGTGCGCGCCGTGTCGCCGACCCGGCTGCCCGAGCACGAGCCGGCCTACGCGCTGACCGTGCACAAGAGCCAGGGATCGGAGTTCGACGACGTGCTCCTCGTGCTGCCGCCGGAGCCGGTGCGGGTGCTCACCCGCGAGCTGTTCTACACGGCGATCACCAGGGCGCGGCGCAGCGTGGAGATCTGGGGGCGCGAGGCCGTCGTGCGGAGCGCCGTCGAGACGCGGACCGAGCGCCGTTCGGGCCTGCGCGACGCCCTGTGGGGGGCCTGAGGCTCAGCCGCGACTTCAGGCCCGCGGCGGCAGCACGTCGTCCCAGACGATCCCGGCTCCCGCGGCAACGGGCCTGACCACGCGGCGGCCGAGGATCAGCTCGAGGTGCTCCGGGCCGAGGCCCGGCGTGAGGTTCTTCTCCGTGCGCAGGACCGCGACGTTGTCCTCCGTCAGCACGGTCGAGGCGGGAAGATCGCGCACGGCGTGGAGCGAGCGGTTGGTCGTGCCGTAGTTCCCGCGCTCCGAAGGCGCGAGTCGCTTGCGGCCGCTGCCGAGCACCGCGTCGACCCGGGCCTGCCCGTGCTCCCGCCGCAGCTCGTCCAGCGCATCGGGACGGCCCTCGACGGCGCGGACCGTCCGCACCATGGCGGCCAGCTGCGCGGGCTCGAGGGCGATCGGATCGTCGAGGCCGCGGCCCGCCCGATCGAGCGTGAAGTGCTTCTCCACGGCTGCGGCGCCGCACGCGGCCGCGACCGCCGGGACCAGGCGCGGGTCGAGCGAGTGGTCCGATACGCCCACGGGCAGCCCGAAGAGCGCGGCCAGGGGCTGGAGGACCCGCAGGTTGTAGTCCTCGGGAGGCGCCGGGTAGGCGGTCACGCAGTGCAACAGGAGCCCCGCGGTCTCCCCCGCGCAGTCCATCGCTCGCTCGATGTCGGCGAGCGTCGAGACCCCCGTCGACAGCACCAGGGGCAGGCCGTAGGTGGCGGCTTCGCGGAGGAGGGGGTAGTGGTTGAGCTCCGGGGACGCGATCTTCAGCGCGCGGCATCCGATGTCGCGCAGGAGCCGCGCGCTGCGGAGGCCGAAGGCGGTGCTCAGGAAGAGGAGGCCGCGGCGCTCGGCGTGCTCGCGGATGCGCAGGTAGAACCCGGGCTCGCGCTCGACGCCGCGGAAGCTCGCATAGAGGTCCACCGCTCCGCCGGGCAGCGCGACGGGCCCCGTGAGCGGGTGGATGAGCTCATCAGCGAATACGACCTGGAACTTGACGCAGTCGGCGCCCGCCTCCGCGGCGGCGTCCACGAGCTCGAGGGCTTTCGCGAGGTCCGCGCCGTGGCTCGTGCCCGCCTCGGCTATCACGCGGCAGCCCGCGGCCCGCGGAAACGGGACGACTTTCATGCAACCTCGGCGGGCGGCAGGCCCGGCCGCGTCCGGGTGCGCGCGTCAGCGCCTGCTCGTCACCCTTTCGAGGGCGGTCTTGCGGGTGGCCTTGTAGTCCATGAACGCGAAGACATTCTTGTTCGACATCATGCGCTGGGTGGCGGCGTCGAGCTTCTCTTTGCCGTCCGGCGAGAGGTCCTTGGTGAGGAGCGTCTCGTAGCGGTTTGCCCGGGTCTCCCAGGTGTAGTTCGTGGTCGCACGAGGGACAACCTTCCCGGTGACATCGCAGTAGGTGACAGTCATTCTTGGCCTCGCAACTAAAGGAATCTACGCTGAATATATGCCAGCCTCCGCCGTTTGTCGACCGGTTTTCGCTGCCGTCCCGCTGCGGGACGGCAGCGCCCGCCCTTCGGTGGGAGCCCTGGTCCCGCCGCGGGACGGAATCGCCCGCCGTACTCGCGGGCGCCCCCCGCCCCGGGCGGGACATCGCCCCTGGCTGGCGCCCCCCGGCCTCCTGTACCTTCCTGTACCCGGGAGGTTTGACCGCCGCGCGACCGCCGTGATAGTGTTCGCGCCGCAATGCTCGACCTCAATCTGATCAGGGAAGATCCGGAGCGGGTGAGGCGCGGCCTGCTCAAGCGCGGCGCCGACGTGGACCTGGGCAAGCTGCTCGCGAGCGACGCGGCGCGCCGCGACCTGATCACGCGCTCCGAGGAGCTCAAGGCGAAGCGCAACAAGGTGTCGGCGGACATCCCGCGCCTCAGGAAGAGCGGCCAGGACGTCTCCGCCCTGATGACGGAGATGAAGGCGGTCTCGGACCAGATCAAGGCGCTCGACGCCGAGCGCGCCCTGGCCGAAGAGCAGGTGCAGGAGATCCTCGACGCCCTGCCCAACCTGCCGGACGAGGACGTGCCGGCGGGCGGGAAGGAAGCGAACCAGGTCCTGCGCCTGAGAGGGACCAGGCCGGAGTTCGCTTTCGAGCCGAAAGACCATGTAGCCCTCGCTCAGAGCCTCGGCCTGATCGACTTCGAGCGCGGAGTCAAGCTGGGCGGCACCGGGTTCTGGATCTACCGCGGCATGGGCGCCCGGCTCGAGTGGGCGCTGATCAATTACTTCATCCGCGAGCACCAGAAGGACGGCTACGAGCTCGTTCTCCCGCCGCATCTCCTGAACTACGCCTGCGGCTACACCGCCGGGCAGTTCCCGAAGTTCTCGGGCGACGTCTTCGCCCTCGCGCGAGACGACAAGGAGCAGCCGACGCAGTTCCTGCTGCCGACGGCAGAGACCGCCCTGGTCAACCTCTACCGCGACGAGATCCTCCGGGAGGAGGACCTGCCGATCCGGCTGTGCGCGTACACCCCCTGCTACCGGCGAGAGGCCGGCAGCTACCGCACCGAGGAGCGCGGGACGATCCGCGGGCACCAGTTCAACAAGGTGGAGATGGTCCAGTACACGACGCCCGAAGGCTCGGACGCGGCCATGGAGGAGCTCATCGGCAAGGCGGAGCGCCTCGTCGAGGGGCTGGGGCTGCACTACCGGGTGAGCAAGCTCGCGGCGGGCGACTGCAGCGCGGCGATGGCGCGCACGTTCGACATAGAGGTCTGGATCCCGAGCATCGGCGAGTTCAAGGAAGTGAGCTCCGCCTCGAACGCGCGCGACTACCAGGCGCGGCGCGGCAACATCCGATACAAGCCGTCCCGGGGCGGCAAGAACGCCCTGGTGCACACGCTGAACGCCTCCGGGCTTGCCACCAGCCGGGTCATCCCCGCGATGTGCGAGCAGCACCAGCAGGCCGACGGCAGCGTCGTGGTCCCCGAGGTGCTGCGCGACTGGGTCGGCGCGGACGTGCTGAAGCCCTGAAAGGGTCCCTCAGCTCTCCAGCTCCAGCGCCCGGGCGGTGGCCGCCTCGATCGCCTTGATCACCGCATGGGTGAATCCGCCGGCCTCGAGGGCCTCGACGCCCCTGATCGTCGTGCCCGCGGGCGAGATGACTCGCGTGAGCCACTCGGTGGGGTTCTCGCCGCTGCGGCGCACGACCTCGACGGCGCCCTCGATCGTCGCGAGAGCGGCCGTGAGCGCCTTGGGGTAGGCGAGACCCACGGAGACGCCGCCCAGCGCCATGGCGTGGAGGAAAGCGAAGACGAACGCGATGCCGGAGCCCGAGATGCCGGTGATGGCGGCCATCAGGGATTCGCGCACCTCGAGCGGAGTGCCGATGGCGCGGGCCACGTCGAGTGCCGCCTCGCGGAAAGGCTCGGACGCCGGCTCGCTGAACGCCACGCCGACCAGCGCCTTGCCCTCCCGTGCCGCCAGGTTGGGCATGAAGCGCGCGACCGCATCCGCCTGCAGCTCCTCCCGGATCCCCGCCAGCCCCACTCCGGCCATGATGCTGATGGCCGCGCGGCCGCGCCCCACCCCGCCGAGCAACGGCGCCAGGCCGCGCCACTCCTGCGGCTTGACCGCGATCACGACGATGTCGGAGCCCGCGAAGAGCTCCTTCTTGTCGTCGACCACGGCGAGGCCGAAGCGCTCCCGCGCCTCTTCGCGCCCGCTCCGGCCGGATGTCGTTGACCGTCACGGCGAAGCCGCCGGAACGCTGCAGGCCCGCGGCCAGGGCGCTTCCCATGTTGCCGAATCCGAGGATACCGATGCGTGTCACGGCGGCGCCTCCTCTCGGGCCTTTATAGCGCGCGCGGGCGCCGGCCGCAAGGCGAGGGAATGGTCGTGTCTCCGGGAGGGCCGGCCCGGGTCAGTGCGCGAGGCCCGTCGGGATCGGAATGCGGTTCCTCGCCGCGCGGATCATGTCCTGCTGCGACTTGTTCTCCATCTTGGCTTCCGCCGAGAGGATGAGGCGGTGCGAGAGCACGCCCTCGGCGACGCTGATCACGTCTTCGGGGATCGCGAAGTCGCGGCCTTCGACAAAGGCCCTCGTCTGGCTGGCGAGCATGAGGTGCTGCGTGGCCCGCGGGCTCAGGCCGAGCTTGATCTGGGGCTCGCGGCGCGTCGAAGAGGTGAGCGCCGCGATGTAGTGCTTGATCTTGTCGTCGACGTGGACCATGCGCGTGTGCTTGCGCACCTCGAGGATCTCCTCGGGCGTGCAGACAGCATGGAGGGAGAGCAGCGGGTTGTCCGTCTGGAAGCGCGAGAGGATCTCGACCTCGTTGTCCTCCGTGGGGTAGCCGAGGGAAAAGGAGATGCCGAAGCGGTCGACCTGCGCCTCCGGCAGAGGGAAGGCCCCGAGGAAGTTCACGGGGTTCTGAGTGGCGATGACGAAGAACGGCTTGGGCAGCGCGTGCGTGATCCCGTCGACGGTCACTGAGCCTTCTTCCATCGCCTCGAGGAGGCTCGACTGCGTCCGCGGGGAGGCGCGGTTGATCTCGTCGGCGAGGATGAACTGGTGCATGATCGCGCCCGCCTTGTAGGCGAAGTCGCGCTTTTCCTGGTTCCAGATGGTCATCCCGACGATGTCGCCGGGGAGGAGGTCGGGGGTGAACTGGATGCGTCCGAAGTCCAGGCCCACGCTGGACGCGAGCGAACGCGCGAGCGTGGTCTTGCCGACGCCGGGGATGTCTTCGATCAGGACGTGCAGGCCGGACAGGAACCCGACCAGCATGAGCCGGACCTGCGATTCCTTTCCCACGAACACACGCGCAATGTTCTGCTCGAGACGGCTGGCGATCGCCATCAATGGACTTTTCATGACGCGAATATAACAGGTAATGTAGGTGCGGGGAAGCGAGGGCTTGGCCGCAGCGGGCGCGGCCCGGGAGCGATGAGCGGACACGAGTGCTACGACATTCTCGCCGACCATCTCGTGCTGAGGGTGCGGGTGACCCCGGGCGCGCCTAAGAACGAGCTCCGCGGCGTCCGCGACGGCGAGTTGTGGGTGCGCGTCGCCGCGGCGCCCGAAAAGGGGCGTGCGAACCTCGAGCTCGTCCGCTACCTCGCGGGCCTGCTCGGGGTGCCGCGGTCGTCCGTCACGCTCTCCGCGGGCGGGACGTCGCGCCACAAGAGGCTTTCGCTCGGGCGCGACGCGCTCGCGGGCGTGCGCGCGCTCCTCAGGCGGGCCGCTCCAGAATGAGCAGGATTTTCGGGTCGAGCTCGAGGTGCAGGTTGTCCGGCACCGGGTAGCCGTGGTCCTTGAGCAGGTCCAGAAGCAGGTAGTTCTCCCGCGGCCTGAGCACCAGAAGCACGTCGATCACCGGCAGGTAGCGGGAGACCAGCGGCGGCACCCCGGGCGGCACTTCCTCGTCCTGCGGGAGCGTCGCGCTGAACCACACCTCCAGCTCCATCTCGCGCGCGAAGGCGCGGAACTGCTCGATGTCGGCCGGGCTCGCCCTGCCGAAGTCGAAGCCGTCGACGATGACGAGGTCGGCGTCGAAGTGGCCGTCACGGATCATGGCCGCCAGGCTGCGCGCGACCTGCGAGACCGGCACCGCGGACTGGTTGAAGTTCATGATGACGCGGTTCCTCACGGCCTGGTCGTGGGCCTCGTGCGGGCCGTCGAGATGGTACCGTTCGGCGATCTCCTCGAAGATCTCCTCGTACCAGTCGATGATGTGGTCGGTCTTGCCGGCGTACGAGACGTGGATCACGTGCCTGCCCTGGAAGAGCTGGTCGGTGGCGAGGTGGACCAGAAAAGCGGTCTTGCCCGTGCCTTTCTTCGCGGCGACGACCCCGACGTTGCCCTTGCCGAGACCGCCGTGGGTCGTCTTTTCCAGGATCCTCAGGGGACTGCGCTTGATAAGCTCCGCCCTTACCATGGCCTTTTCCTCCCGCTGCTTTTTTCTACCGGCGCCGCGTCCGGTACTTTTCTTTCAGCTCCTCCGCGATCGACTGCGGGACCCGCCCGTAACGGGCGAACTCCATGGTGAACTCCGCCTTGCCCTGCGTGAGGGACCGCAGCGCCGTCGAGTAGCCGAACATCTCGGACAGGGGAACTTCGGCCTCGATGCGGCAGAACGTCTCGTCCTCGGTCGTAGACTGGATGACGCCGCGGCGCTGGTTGATGCTCCCGAAGACCGAGCCCTGGTACTCGCTCGGGCTCTCGACAGCGACCTTCATGATCGGCTCGAGGATCTCGGGCCTGGCCCGGTCGTACGCCTGGCGGAAGGCCCCGATGGCCGCCTGCTGGAAGGCGATGTCGGAAGAGTCCACCGCGTGGCTCTGGCCGTCGACGATGGTCACCTTGACGCCCGTGATCGGGAACCCGATGACCGAGCCGCGATCCAGGCACGCGCGGAACCCCTTGTCGCAGGACGGTATGAACTCCGAGGGGATCGACCCGCCGCGGATCGCGTTCTCGAATTCGTAGCGCTCTTCGGCCAGAGGCTCGATCCTGCCGACGACCCTCCCGTACTGGCCGGAGCCGCCGGTCTGCTTCTTGTGGGTGTAGTCGAACTCGGCCGCTGCCGTGATCGCCTCGCGGTAGGCGACCTGCGGCGCGCCGGTCTCGACGATCGCGCCGTACTCCCGCTTCATGCGCTCCACGTACACGTCGAGGTGCAGCTCGCCCATCCCCTGGATGATCGTCTCTTTGCTCTCGGGGTCGACGTGGCTGCGGAACGTCGGGTCCTCCTTGACGAAGCGGCCGAGGGCCTTGTCCATGTTGTCGGCGGCCTTCTTGTCCCTGGGCTTGATCGCGAGCGAGATGACGGGCTCGGGCACGTGCATCGAGCTCATCGCGATCTCGACGCCGGGGCCGTTAAAGGTGTCGCCGGTGTGGCAGTCGACGCCAAAGAGCGCCGCGATGTCCCCGCAGGCGGCGTGGTCGATGTCCTCCATCTTGTCGGCATGCATGCGGATCAGCCGTCCCACCTTGAACCGGCGGCGGTTGCGCACGTTGGTGAGCTCGTCGCCGCGGCGGATCTCGCCCTGGTAGACGCGGATGTAGGTGAGCTGGCCGTACGGGCCGTCGTCGAGCTTGAACGCGAGCGCGACGGCGGGCCTGGACGCATCGGCGACCAGCGGGATCTCGCCCTGTCCGTTCGACAGGTCGTAGCCGGCGTTCGTCACCTCCGAGGGGCTGGGCAGGTAGCGGACCACGGCATCGAGCAGGGGCTGCACGCCCTTGTTGCGGTAGGCGCTGCCCATGAGCACCGGCGTCAGCGAGAGCGCCAGCGTGCCCTTGCGGACCGCCGCGTAGATCTGCTCGGGCGTCTCCTTGCCCTCGAGGTACGCCTCGGCGAGCTCGTCCGAGTGCATCGACAGCGCGTCGAGCATCTTCTCCCGGTAGGCCGCCGCGTCCGCGGCCAGCGCCGGGGGGATCTCCGCTTCGCGCACGGTTTCGCCGTTCGGCCCGTCGAAATAGAGCGCCTTCATCGTGACGAGATCGACGACCCCTTCGTGCTTGTCCTCGACGCCGACGGGGATCTGCATCGCCACCGCGTTGTGGCCCAGCTTGTCGCGGAGCTGCTCCGCCACCTTGAGCGGGTTGGCGCCGATGCGGTCGGCCTTGTTGACAAAGGCGATGCGCGGCACGCGGTAGCGGCGGAGCTGCCGGTCGACCGTGATCGTCTGGCTCTGCACGCCGCCGACGGAGCACAACACGAGGATCGCCCCGTCGAGCACCCGCAGCGCCCGCTCGACCTCGATCGTGAAATCGACGTGGCCGGGGGTGTCGATGATGTTGATCGAGTGGTCCGCCCAGGTCACGTTGGTCGCGGCCGACGAGATGGTGATGCCGCGCTCGCGCTCGAGCTCCATCGAATCCATCGTGGCGCCGACGCCGTCCTTGCCGTGCACCTCGTGGATCGCGTGGATCTTGCGGCAGTAGAACAGGATCCGCTCGGTCAGAGTCGTCTTGCCCGAATCGATATGCGCACTGATACCTATGTTCCTCATCCTCGAACTCTCGCTCATTGAGCACTCCCGATGTCGGATTGACAAGGAGGGAAAAGTGGGACGCCACAAAATAGTTGAATCGGGGCGTCAAAGTCAAGGTGCGCGGCGAGCAGGGCGAGCGCGGGGGCGGCGCGGCGCGAGGCGCCCGCGGGGGGCGTGATTTGACGCCCCGTCGGGGGGCGGCTATCTTTGCCGGGATGAAGCACACAGCAGGCGGCACCGACGGCGTGGCAGCGCTGCGGGCGCGTCTCGCCGGCAAGCTCCGCGGGAGCCCCAGTTTCGTGGACGACGACGAGTACTGCCCGAGCGACGACGAGACCGACGGCGGGGAATTGTGCGTGGTCGAGGTGGCGCGCGCGCAGCTTCCGACTCGCTACGGGCGGTTCGTGATCGTGGGCTTCTACGACGGGCGGGAGTGCAAGGAGCACACCGCCATCATCAAGGGCGACGTGCGCGGCGCGGCGGACTGCCCGCTGCGCATCCACTCCGAGTGCCACACCGGCGACGTGCTCGGGTCCCTGCGGTGCGACTGCCGCGAGCAGCTCGAAGCCGCCCTGCGCTACGTCGGCTCGCAGCCGTTCGGGGTCGTCATCTACATGAAGCAGGAAGGCCGCGGGATCGGGCTGCTGAACAAGCTCAAGGCGTACCAGCTGCAGGACCTCGGGCTCGACACCATCGAGGCGAACCTGTACCTCGGTTTCCCCGAAGACGCGCGCGACTACAAGGTGGCGGCGAGGATCATCGGGCTGCTGGGGATCCGCAGCGTGCTTCTCCTCACGAACAACCCCGCAAAGATCGACGGGCTCGAGCACGAAGGCGTGCTCGTGAGCGGCCGCGTCCCGCTCGTGATCAGGGCGAACCCGTACAACGCGGATTACCTGCACGTCAAGAAGAGCCAGATGGGGCATCTGTTTTAGAAGGAAGGCGCCCCGCGGCCTCCTCGCCTCCTTGCGGGTGCGCGCGGGTCCGGGCCAGATCCGCCGCGGCGAGGGCGACGGCATAGAACGCGCCCGCGCAGGCGAAGAGCATCGGAGTTCCCCAGCTCATCGACACGAACGGCGCGAGGACCGACGCCACGACGCTGCTCGCGCCGTTGGCGGCCCAGGCGTAGGCGAGGCCGCCGCGGCCGGGGCGCGCCTCGCGCCGGCGGAGCCCCAGCGGGAACGGCATCCCGAGCACGAAACCGCAGGGGAGGAGCGCCGCGGCAGCAATCGCCGCGCGCGGCCACGGCGGCAGCGGCAGCAGCCAGGGCGTCGCGACCGCAAGGGCGCCCGCGAGGCCGATGCCGGCGGCCGCGGCCGCGGCGAGGCTCAGCAGCAGCCGCTGCGTCCGCGCGCCGACGATGCCTCCCGCGCCCGAGGCGAGCAGCAGCCCGCCCGCCCCCGCCGCGAAGGCGAGCGACGGGTTCTCCAGCAGCAACCCCAGCGCGGCAAGCCATCCCAGCTCGAACAGCATGTATCCGGCCCCGATCGCCAGAAAGAACGTGATGGGGAAGGGACTGTCACCCTCTCGTCCGCCGGGGCGGGCGCTCGCCTTGCCGCGCGCAAGCACGGCCGGGACGAGCAGGATGAGCGCAGACAGCGAGACGGCCGTCGCCAGCACGAGCAGCAGCATGACCTCGCCCGAGAGCGCGAGGCTGTACAGCCGATCGGCGAGCGCGCGCCAGGCCGAGGGCAGCCGCCACCAGCGGAGGTAGTGGTACGGGAACGGCCGCGTGTCCGTCAGGGCGGAGACGTCGAACGGCGAGGCGGGGTCCAGCGTCCCTGCCGCGAGCGCCCGGGCCGCCTCGAAATGGTAAGGCCGCGCCATCTGGTTGTACCGGTTCGCCTGCTCGGCGGTCACGCCCTGCATCTGCACAGGATCGAAGCGCATCCGGTCCGCGAAGGCGAGCATCCGCGCCCGGGCTGCGTCGCTCAGCGGCTCGGGCGAGACGACGAGGAGGAGGCTGTCCCAGCTGCGGAACGCGGCCGTATGCCACTCCGGGACGATCCCTCCGAGCGCCTTCCACGTGGTGTTGAGCAGGCGCAGCAGGTCGTTCGGGGGAAGGTCCAGCGCGCGGTTGAAGGAGAGGATTCCGCCCGGCGCGAGGCGCGAGAGCATCGACCGCACGGCCTCCACGGTGAGCCAGTGGTCCTCGACGAGGCTCGCCATCGCGGGGAGCTGCGTGCCCCAGGACTCGACCTGGATCAGGTCGTAGAGGTCGCCCGGGGCCGCGAGGAATGCGCGGGCCGAGGCGCAGATCACGCGGTTCAGGCGGCTTCCGTAGTGGGCGGCGAATCGGCGCGCCAGGTACGGCTGGTCGGTGAGCAGGTCGATGCTGCCCGCGCCCGCGGCCCGCGCCGTCATGGCGGCGACTCCGCCGTCGGCGTGGAGAATGAGCACGCGGTCGAGGCGCTGCGGCAGCAGGTACGCCCCCGAGGCGAGCAGCGAGCGGGCGAACGCATCGGCGAGCGGGTCGTCCGGGTCGGGGAGGACGTGACGCCTGTCGCCGTCCTCCAGGATCAGCCGCTCGACCGGCAGCCGCTCGGTGTAGCGCAGGCTGAGGCCCGGAGCGAACCGGATGGGGTCGCCCCCCAGCTCGTCGTAGCGGGCGCGCAGGTTCTCGGTGCGCGAGATCGCGGTGACTCCCGCCATCTTCGTGTAGTGACTGTACGCCTTGTACTCGTTCGGCCGCACCTCGACGAGGCCCGGAAACACGAGCAGGACCGCCGCCACGGGGATGGGCGCGGCCGTGGCCGCGAGGATGCCCCACCGCGGCTTCGATCCGCTCGCGCCTCGCATCACCGCGAGGGCCGGGCCGACCGGGAGCAGGGCGACCACCACAAAGGCGCGGGCAAGCCCGGCCGCGGGCAGCAGCGCCGCGGGCAGGACCGCGCCGAGCGCCGAACCCGCCATCGACGCGAGGTAGACCCTTGCGGGCGGCAGGCCCGAGTAGGCGAGCGCGGTCACGAGGCCGGCCAGCACGAACGGGCACGCGAGCGCCACGAAGAGCCCGGCCAGGCGCAGGAGCTGGCCCGGGTCGACGGCGAGCTGGAAGTAGTCGAGCCTCGCGCGCGCCGCGACCTGGAACCCGAGGAGGAGCCCGGCCGGAAGCAGGGCCAGCGCGAGCGGGAACAGAGCGGCGCCGCGGCCCGCGCCCGCCGAGACCACGATCCCCCCGGCCGCAAAGCCGAGCATCGCGATGCTGATCACCATGAACGACAGGTGGTTCCACTGCGTGATGGCGAAGAGGCGCGTGAGCAGGACCTCGAACGAAAGCGCGGCCGCGGACGACGCGAAGACCGAGAGCAGCGTCATCGGCCCTGTTCCGCGCGGCCGGTCATGGGCACGAAGCGCACCCCGAGGACTTCGCGGACCGTGAAGTCGTCGCCGGCGCGGGAGACGATCACGAGCGTCTGGCCCATAAAGCCGTACGGGCTGCCCAGCGGCAGCACCATCCTCCCGCCCGGCGCGAGCTGCGCGAGCAGCGGCGGGGGGATGTGGTCGACCGCGGCGGTGATCATGATGCCGCGAAAGGGCGCCGCCTCCGGCCATCCGTAGTACCCGTCGCCGTGCCGCGTGCGCACCGAAGTCCAGCCCTCCTCCCGCAGCCTGGCGGCGGCGCTGTCGAACAGCGCGGCCTTGATCTCGATGGTGCAGACCTCCGCGCCGAGGGCGGCCAGGATCGCCGCCTGGTATCCGCTCCCGGTGCCGATCTCCAGCACGCGATCGCCCGGCTCGACGCCCAGCAGCTCGGTCATCAGCGCGACGATGTACGGCTGCGAGATGGTCTGACCTTCACCGATCGGCAGGGGATAGTCATTGTAGGCGCGGTCCCGGGATTCGGGCGGCACGAAGGCGTGGCGGACGACCCTGCGCATCGCGTCGAGGACCTTCGGGTCTCGCACGCCGCGCCCGGCGATCTGCTGCTCCACCATCTGCGCGCGCGCCCGCTTCTGCGCCGGCGTGTCGGCGCTGGACTGGGCCGCGAGCGGATCCCAGGGCGCGAAGGCGAGGGCAGCTGCAAGCAGGAGGGTCGCCGTGGCGGGCGCCTTCATTCTCTAGGATTCTATCCGAGGGGCGGCGGCTGTCCAGACCGCTCACCGCGGCGCCGCCGCCTCCGGGAAGAACATCTCGGTGGTCCTGCGGGGCGAGCCCTTCTCGTAGAGGACGTCGTAGATCGCCGTGGAAACGAAGACCTTGCGCAGGTAGTGGCGCGTCTCCTCGAACGGGATGGCCTCGAAGACGAGGTCCAGGGGAAGGTTCGCGTACTGCCGCTTCCATTCCCGGATCCTGGTGAGCCCCGCGTTGTAGGCGGCGAGGCCGAGGGGAAGGCTCTCCTGCAGCTTGACGAGCCGGCCGAGGTAGTGGAAGCCGATCGAGAGGTTGTCCGAGGCGGCGCGCAGATCGTAGGCGCGCATCCGCATCCGGCGCGCCTCCTCCTCGGCCGTGGACGGCAGAAGCTGCGTGAGCCCGACGGCGCCCGCGGCCGAGAGGATCTGCGGGTCGAAGGCGCTCTCCTCGCGGGCGATGGCGAACAGGAGCCCTTCGTCCATCTTCTCGCGGCGGGCGAGGTCGCGGATCTCCCGCTCGTAAGGCCGCGGGTAAGCGACGAGCGCGGCCTCCCTGCCGGGCTCGTCCCACGGGTAACCGCTTCCCGCGAGGCTGATCGCGTCCCGGTAGCGGGAGGTCCCGATGAGGCGGCGCGAGGCCTCGAGCCGGGCGGCCCGGCTCACCTTGCCGTCGCCCTTGTCGGCCAGATCCGTCGCCTCGTCGTAGAGCCCGAAGTCGAGCATCCGGGACACGACGAAGTCCAGCGCTCCCTCCTTGTCCGGCGGAGGGCTGTCCGCGGCAGGAGGGCCGGCGTCCAGGAGCAGCCGGTAGTAGTCCTCCATGACGGTCGTCGTCCCCGCGGCGAGCATCGCGTCCGACGGCTCCAGGTCCCGGACGCCGAGGCGGTGGAGGATGTAGTAGATCCTGATCCGCGACGGCACTTCCAGACCGGAAACCGCCGTGAAGAGCGTCTTGAGGCCCGCGACGTCGCCGTCCGCGAGCAGCCGCGTGGCAAGGGCGTCGATCAGGTCGTCGAAGTAGGCGGGATCGTGCCAGGCCGGCAGCCCCCGCAGCAGCTCGGCGAGCGCGGCGCGGGTCGGGCCCCTGCCCGCGATGTCCGCGAGATACCACAGGGCGCGGTCGTGCTGCCCGGGGTCCGCGGTCGTGTCGGCGACCGCCGCGTACGCCGCGGCCGCATCGCCGCCGGCCCCCATGGCGCGGTACAGGCGGCCCGCGGCTTCGAGCGCCGCAAGGCGCGCGTCGCCGGCGAGGCCCCGCGCAGCGGTCGAGAAGAAACGCGCGCCCCTGCCCGCCTCGCCCGCCGCGAGATACGCAGCGGCGCTTTCGCGGATGAGCAGCGCGGGTGCCCGGCCGGAGAGGGCGCCTATCCCCGCTTCGAGGCCGCCCAGCGCTCTCCCGGGCTGGCCGGAGGCGACGGCGGCCTTGGCGTCGATGAGGGCGGCCGTGATCGCGGGCAGCGCGGAGCGGACCGCCTCCGTCCTCTCGAGGAACTGCTCGGCCCGCACGTGGATGGTCGAAGCCGGCTGCTCGAGGCAAAGCCGGAGGAAGAGCTCGGGCCACCCGTCCGTTCCGGCGCGCGACGAAGCCACCGCCCTGAACAGCGCCAGCTCGGCGTCGATCTCCGGCCGGGCGCTCGAACGGCCCGACGGGAAGTAGGCCGCGAGCGCGGCCAGCGTGGCACGGTCGTCCTTCTGCCAGTAGCGCGCCTCGACGATGGCCTTGCGCACGAGGTCGCGGTCGATGAGCTCCGAAGGGTCGGCGAGGTGGTCGGCCGCGAGCCGGGCTGCCGTGTCGTAGTCCTCCTGGTCGAGGAGCGCGTCCAGCAGAGGCGGCAGCGCGAGCGAGCTCCAGACGCCGTCGTCCTGCGCGATCTGCAGGCGCAGGAGCTGCGTCGCCTGCGGCTCGAGCCCCAGCGACCGGAAGGCGAGGGCCAGGCAGTAGGGGGCGCCTTCGCCGAGATCGAGGGCCTCCTGGACGCGGTTCTTGTCGAAGTCCACGTCGCGGAGAAACGAGTGGTCGCCGCTCGCCAGGAGGCGGCGCACCTCTTCGGCCTTGCGGCCCCAGATCTCCAGGGAGCTGCAGGAAGGGACGACGAGGACGCTCAGAGCGAGGAGCGCGAGGCCGGTCGCCTGTCTGGCCTTCGGCAGGCCGATGCTCACGCGCCTGCAGGTCGTCTGGCCGCGGCGGACCGCGGCCGGTCTAGTCGCGCGGGATGAAGAGCTTGAAGCCGGCAAGGATGCGGTCCGGATTCTTGATGTTGTTGCTGGGATGGCGGGCTATCCGGGGGTAGAACCACGGGTTGCGGTAGTAGGCGGCGGAGATGTCCCAGAGCGTGTCGCCCCACTTGATCGTGTACCACACGCCGTCGCCCGACGAGGCGGCGGGGGCCTGCGCTTTCGGGGCCGGCGCCGCCGGGGCGGGGGCCGCAGCGGCGGGCGCGGGCGCGGGGGGCGGGGCGGCGGCGGGCGGGGGCGCAGGGGCGGCCGGCGCGGCGGCGGGCGCGCTCACAGGGGGCCCGGGCGGCGCCGCCTGCTGGGCCGCCGCGATCGAGCCCGCGTCCCCCGTGGTCTCCGAGGGCTGCGACGTCAGGTACTGGTAGACGTACCATGCGGCGCCGGCCACGACCACGAGGCACAGCAGCAGGAAGAGCACGAGCAGCAGCGGGTTTCGCTTGCGGACCATGTAGGTGCGGCGCCGGTCCTGCTGCTGGATCGGGTAGGACTCGCCCGTGATCAGCTCGTCGGTCTTCTCGAGCTCGGCGTCGACCTTCTCCTCGAGCTCCGCGTCCGGCACGGCGTACGTCTGCCCCTCCGCGAGGCTGGTCTTGCTCACGGAAAGCGTCTGCCGCTCGCCTGTCTTTTTGTCGCGCGCCTCGGCGCTGAGATTGCCGGTGTCGTCGAGGCCGACGAGGACCTCGATTTCGGGGTCGCCCTTGGGGCCGGGCTGCAGGTTCTCTATGAGGAGGCTCCCGATGTAGCCGCGCTCCTCGACGCTCGCCGTCGCGCTGCGGTAGAAGTCGATCTGGACGTTGCTCTGGTTGTCCCTGACGGTGGTGACGACCAGTCTCTTGCGACCCTGAAAGCCCTTCTCGACAACCGGGTAAAACGTGCCGTCAGCGATCTTTATCCCGATCGATTCGCTGCTCAAGGTGCCTCCTGTTTCCGATACAGAAGAATCGTAACTTCGCGCTCACTCTTTGTCAATGTTTCGGCAGTTTGACCCCCACGCGTTCGCGTCTCCCTGCGCCCCTTCACCTCCTCGCGAGGACGACCAGGTGACGTTCGGCCTCGAGGAAGGGGACTTCGACGGGGACGATCTCCGACAGGCTGAACTCCGGCGGAATGTCGCGGAGCTCCGCAAGCAGCGGCTCCCGCCGTCCCCCGTAGGCAGCCACGGCGCCCCCCCGGGCGACGATGGGAGCGACCTCCCTGAGGGCACGGGCCAGGGGGCGAAAGGCGCGAAAGACAACCAGGGGGAAGGTAAGCTCCGCGACGCCCGCGACGTCGGCCTCGCGGACTTCGACGTTGCCGAGGGCGAGCACCGCGGCGCAGGCGCGCAGAAAGGCGGCCCGCAGCGCGGCGCGCTCGATCAGCGCGAAGCGCAGCAGGGGCAGCACGATCGCCAGCGGGATGCCCGGAAGCCCGGCCCCGGAGCCGACGTCCGCCACGGGGCCGCCGGCTGCCCGCGCCTCCACGAGGCGCGCAGGCGCGAGGGAGTCGAGCAGGTGGCGGACGACGAGATCGTCGCCTTCGGCGCGGACGAGGTTCGCCCTGCGGTTCCAGAGCGCGATCTGGTCGGTGTAGGCCCGCAGCAGGCCGGTCTCGCGGCTCGAGCGCGGAAGGCCGAGGCGGGCGAGGCCCCGCTCGAGCAGTCCTTCCATCTACCTTCGCCCGCCCTGGTGGAGCATCAGCAGGGCGACGTCGGAGCGGCGCACGCCGGAGATGCGCGACGCCTGCCCGAGGGAGCGCGGCCGCACGACCTTGAGCTTCTGACGGGCTTCGGCCGAGAGACCGGCGACCGCGTCGTAGTCGAAGTCCTGAGGGATCATGCGCGACTCGTGGGCGGAAAAGCGCCGCACCGCCTCTTCCTGCCGCCGCACGTACCCCTCGTACTTGAGGTCCAGCTCGGCGGTCCGCAGCAGCGCGATCGGCCTGCCCGCGAGCCCCTCCTCGAGCGCGAGCAGCTGCTCGACCGTCACTTCCGGCCGGCGCAGGACCTGCTCGAAGCTGCGGCCGAGACTCGCCGCGAGAAGGGGGAAGCGCTCCGCATCCGCCGGCCTCACCGCCCTGCGCGCGAGCAGCTCGCGCACCTCCGCGAGGCCGCGGCGCTTGCCCTCGAGCGCTTCCATGGCGGCCGCGCCCTGCAGCCCGACACGCCGGCCGACCGGCGTGAGGCGGAGGTCCGCCGTGTCGTGCCTCAGCGAAAGCCGGTACTCGGCCCGGGACGTGAACATCCGGTAGGGCTCAGCCGTGCCGAGCGTCACCAGGTCGTCGATGAGAACTCCGATATAGGCTTCCGCCCGCGTGAGGATCACCGGCGGCGCGGCCTGCAGGAAGCGAGCGGCGTTGATGCCGGCCATGAGCCCCTGGGCGGCCGCTTCCTCGTAGCCCGAAGTGCCGTTGGTCTGGCCTGCCACGAACAACCCGCGGACGCGCTTGGTCTGCAGGTCCGGCAGCAGCTGGATGGGGTTGAGGTAGTCGTACTCGACGGCGTAGCCGGGCCTCAGGATCTGCGCCCTCGCCAGGCCGGGCACCGTCCGCACAAAGGCCTCCTGGACGTCCTCGGGCATGGAGGTGGAGAGCCCGTTCAGGTACATCTCGTCGGTGCCGAGCCCCTCGGGCTCGACGAACACCTGGTGGCGCGGTCTCTCGGGAAAGCGGACCACCTTGTCCTCGATCGAAGGGCAGTAACGCGGGCCGATCCCGGTGATCTTCCCGCCGTAGAGCGGAGAGCGGTGCAGGTTGTCGCGTATGACGCGGTGGGTCGCCTCGCTGGTGTAGGTGACGTAGCAGGGGAGGGACGGCCGATCGATGCCGTCGCCGGCGAACGAAAAGGGCTCCGCCGGCTCGTCCCCGTTCTGCACGGCCATCTGCCCGAGGTCGAGCGAGGCGCGGTGGACCCGGGCGGGCGTGCCCGTCTTGAGCCGGCCGACGTCGAAGCCGAGCCGTCGAAAGCTCGCCCCGAGCCCCGTCGCCGGCGGCTCGCCCAGGCGGCCGCCCGGCGCCGTGTACTCGCCGACGAAGAGGCGGGCTTCCATGAACGTTCCCGTCGTCACGACGACCGCCGAGGCCGCGATCTCGCGGCCCCGCTCCGTGCGCACGCCGCGGACTTCGCGGCCCGACGCGTCGAGGATAAAGTCGGTCACGGTGTCCTGGAAGAGCGTGAGGCGCGGCTCGGTCTCGAGGATGCGCTTGGCGAGAGCCGCGTACGCGGCCTTGTCGGCCTGAGCGCGCGGGGCCTGGACCGCGGGCCCCCGGCTGCGGTTGAGGATCCGGAACTGGATCATGGTCGCGTCCGCGAGCCTGGCCATCTCGCCGCCCAGCGCGTCGACCTCGCGGACGAGGTTGCCCTTCGCGACGCCGCCGATCGCCGGGTTGCACGAGAGCTTGCCGATCGTGTCGAGGTTCTGGGTGACCAGGAGCGTCCGGAAACCCAGTCGCGCGAGGGCGAGCGCGGCCTCGATGCCCGCGTGACCTCCCCCCGTGACGACGGCGTCGCAGTCCATCTACTTGCCCACGCAGAACCGCGAGAACATGCGGCGCAGGACGTCGTCGGAGGTCACCTCCCCGGTGATCTCGCCGAGGGCGTGCAGCGCTTCGTCGAGCTCAAAGGCGACCACGTCGAAGGGGAGCGAGCCCGCGATCGCCCCGTGCAGGCGCCGCAGAGCGGCGAGGGCGCTCTGGAGCCTGTCCCGCTGCCGCTCGGATTCGATCACCGCCTCGTCCGCCTCGCCGCCGCCTGATCCGTCGACCCTGCGGGCGAAGGCGGCCTGGAGCGCGCCCATCCCCGCGCCGCTGCGCGCGCTCACCCCGAAGAACCCTTCGGGCGGCGCTGCCGCCGCCAGGTCGATCTTGTTCCACACCGGGAGCGCGCGCGCCCCGAGCGCCGCGATCGCCGCGAGATCGTCCGCGCTCGCGCCCGCGGAAGCGTCGACCACGTAGAGGACGACGGCCGCCGCGTCCATCGCCCGCTCCGTGCGGCGAATACCCTCGCTTTCGACCTCGTCGCGGGGAGCCCGCAAGCCGGCCGTGTCGAGCAGCCGTACCGGCACGCCTGCCACGTCGAGCGCCCCCTCGATGGCGTCGCGAGTCGTGCCGGGGGTCTCTGAGACGATGGCGCGCTCCTCGCGCAGCAGCAGGTTGAAGAGCGTCGACTTGCCCGCGTTCGGCCGCCCGGCGATGACGGCCACGAGACCGTCCTGCACCAGCCTCCCGATGCGGTAGCTCGCGAGCAGAGCTTCGAGCGACGCTTCGACCTCGCCGATCTCGCGTTCGGCGACCGGCTCGCCCGGATCCTCTTCGTCGGGGTACTCGATCCTCGCCTCGATCGCGGCCCGCGCGTCGATCAGACGGTCCTTGGCCTCGTCGATCCGGCGCTCGATGCCGCCGCCGAGGCGCGTGAGCGCGAGCGCCCGGGCGCGGTCGGTGCGGGCGCGGATCACGTCGTTGACGGCCTCCGCCCGCGTGAGGTCCATCTTGCCGTTGAGGAACGCCCGCAGCGTGAACTCGCCCGGCTCGGCGGGGCGGAAGCCGTGCGCCTCGAGCAGGCGCAGGAGCCTCCGCACCACCGCAGGCCCGCCGTGGCAGTAGATCTCGGCGGCTTCCTCGCCGGTGTAGCTGCTGGGGGCGCGGAAGACGCCGAGCACGACCTCGTCGATCGGCTCGCCGTCGTCGTGCAGAGCGCCGTGATGCAGGGTGTGCGAGCGCGACGCGCGCAGGTCGGTGCGGCCGCGGAACAGGGGCGCGAGCAGCGCGAGGCATCCGGTGCCCGAGGCGCGGATGACCGCGAGAGCGCTTTCGCCGCGCGGCGTGGCCAGAGCAGCAATCGGGTCCGAGGCCGCCTCCATGCCAGCGAGGATAGCGGAAACGGCGGCTCGCGGGCAAGAGACGGTGCGCCCGTATCCCGCGATGGAGGGCCGCGTGTATAATAGAAACGCAAGGAGAGTTGCCATGGCCGACTCGACACCGGACGACCTGGACCTGAGCGGTCTCGACGTGCGCGGCGCGCGCGAATACGTGCTGGCCTTCGTGCGGACGCTCAAGGAGACGGAGCAGCGGAAGGGCCGGCTCGCCGCGGAGGTCCGGTTGTGGACGGATCGCGCCGCCCTCGCCCGCTCCAAGGGGCGCGAAGACCTGGCGGCCGCGGCCGACGCAAAGGCGGCGGCCCTCCAGCCGCGGCTCGCGGAAGCCGAGGCGGAGGAGACGCGGCTCCGCGCTCAGACGTCGGCGCTCAAGGAAAAGCTCAAGCTCAAGATCCACGGCGGGATCGAGCGTTCAGTCGATTCGGAGAAGCTCGAGGCCGAGCTGGAGATGCTGGTGGGCGAGCAGGGGAACGTCGAGGCGAAGCTCGCCTCCGCGCAGACCGATTCCGATCTCGACGCGCTCAAGAAGCGGCCACCCCGCTGAGGCTGCTCCGCGCCGGCTGCCCGCGGAGCTCGCGGGCCGCAGGATCACTTGAGGGCGTTCTTGACTTCGTTGCCGAGGTCGCGCCCGATGTCGCGGAACGCCTGCGTCTGGGCAGCCTGGTTCGTGACGCCCATGGCGAGCTTTTCCCTCGATCCCGAGTAGAGCACGGCGCCGGAGCCCAGGTCGAGGACCTGGATGTCCGCGGCAGCCCTCGCGAAGATCCTGCCGCTCCTGGGTCCGATCTCCGCGATGCGGACCTGGCCGAGCACCAGCCTCTCGATCTGGCTTCCGAACCGGCTCTTTGCCAGAGCGGCGAGCTCGTTCGTGTTCTTGTCGGCGACTTCGGCCGGCGTGAACGTCAGGCCCCGGATCGTGTACCCGGACAGCGCCGCCTGCGCGGCGCCGGCGCTCTCCCTCATGCCGACGAGCCCGCCGTCTGCGTCGTAATCCAGCAGGAGGATCCCCATGGGGACGGACCCGGCCGCGGACTCCACGGAAAAGCGGAACGTGGCCCTGCGCGATGCGATCAGCCCTTCGAGCCCGTCGACCTGGTCGCGCAGGGGGCGCGGCGCCGAGGAAAGCTCGTCCGTGTACTTGCTCAGGTCGAGCGCGAACACCGCGCTCCCGTCGCCGACAAAGCCGGGCACCGGGTGTGCGAACTCCGCGACCCCTGACGCGTCGGTCCTGGCCTGCTCGGTCCTGGGGCGCCGCTGGCCCGTGGCCGCATTGACTTCCTGGTACGTGACCTGCAGCGAGGCGTCCGGGACTCCCGGATCGGTCGCGCCGGCTCCGACGACGACCTTGAGCCTGAGAGGTTCCGGCAGAGGCTGGCCTGCTTTGCCCTTGAGCCCGTCGTTGAGCTTGACCAGCGAGATGCGCTCGATGTCGGCCTTGGCCTTGTCGATGTTGCGCTTGAACTTGATCTCGCCGTTGTCGATCGCGGGGTCCAGCGCGGCCCTGGCCGCGCTCATGTGCCGGATCGCGGCGTCGAAGGGCCGGCCCGCGGACGCCAGCCTGTCCCCCTCGCGTTCGGGAGCGTCGACCGCGTCGGTCCTCTCCTTGAACAGCGCCTCGATGCGCAGTTTCTCCTTGAGCAGCTCCGAGCGCTGGTAGCGGGCCAGGATGTGCACCGTCGCCGCGGGCTTTTTCCGCTGATCAGTCCACGTTTCGCGGATGTCGAGGCCGGCCACGCGCGCCGTCCCGGTCTGCCGCACGACCTGCTCGATGCTTGCCTGGAAGTCGTTGAGCGAGCTGCGGGCGGTCGCCTGCGTGTCGGAGGTGACCGTGACGCCGATGTAGCGCATGATCTCGGCGAGGACCTCGCCGGTGGCCGCGGCTCGCGCCTCGCTCAGGTCGCCCTTCGAGCTCGTCCCCGAGCCCACGAAATAGAAGTAGCTCGGGTCGTCGGCGGGGCGCTTGAGCACCCAGTCAGGGGGAGCCTGGCCGGAGGCCGGAGTAGGGCCGCCGGCGCATCCGGCGAGAAACGCAAGCGCCGCGATCGCCTGGACCGCGAGCCTGCACGAACGGATCCTCGTCATCCTGCAACCTCTCGGGGCGAGGCCCCGCGCCGTGAGCGCTCGCGGACGAGTCGCACGGGGCTCGCGGGCGCGCCTTGCGGCGGCCCCCGAGCCCCTCGAGAAGACAGCTTCTAGAGCCCCTTGTCGAACGCTTCCTTGACCCGGTTGATGGCGGTCTGCTTGTCCGGAGTGGGCTTGGCCGCCTGGTCGGCGTCCTTGAGCGCGCGGCCGATCGCGTCGTCGATCTGCTTGCGCGGGACGGTCACGAGGAACAGGTAGCGGTAGTCCTCGCTCTTGTCCGCGACCTTCTGCCGCTTGACCCAGAAGTCCTCCTCGACCCTGGCGCCGGAGTACTGGGCCGAGGCTACGCTCTTGACCACCTGCTCCAGGTAGGTCTCGAGCGCGTTGCGGTCGCCGGCCGCCGCGCCGGTGAACTTGTCCTCGACGCGCGTCGAGACGATGCGGGCGATCTGGCTGCCGATGCTGAAGCCGCGCGCCCACAGCTTGAGCCCTTCGAGGTCCTTGCCGATCTGGTCGTCGACAAAGACGTAGGTCTCCTTGTACTTGGGCATGGCCTCGAGCTCCGAGGCGCTCTTGGTGACCCAGTCGGGCACCGTTCCGCCGAAGTCCTTTGTCTTGTGGTCGACGATGATGTACTGCGGGGCGGCCGCCACCGCCACTTCCGCCTTCTTTTCCTTGGGTCCCGAAGCGCACCCAACCACGAAGAGCACGACCGCCGCCATCAGCAGGTAGGCGATTCTCTTCATCCTTGATTCCTCCTGGCGCAATTTCTCGCTCGAGGGCAACGCCCCCGTTCGGTTCTATCGACTCGTGTTGAACGTGATGCTCTTGCCCCGGGTGAGGACCATCTCCATGTTCTCGAGGCCGGGCACCGTGTCCGTGATCTTGTAGACCAGGCTCTTGAGATCGTCTACGGTGCCAATGTACCACACGTAGTACTTGACTTCGTCCGGGGACTGCGACACGGACTTGATCTCCTTGGCGTCGCGCTGCAGCCGGTCCCAGAAGCGGCTCATGGCCCGGTCGCCGAGGGGCTTCTGGATGATGACCTCGTAGCGGAGCCCGCGCTCGAGGGACTTGGCCATGTTCGCTTTGACCTGGTCGAGGAGCCGCGGCATCGTCCTGTAGACCGCGCCCTGCACGGCGTTGATCCGCGCGGACTCCTGGGAGGTCTGGCTGAACGCCTTGTCCAGCGTGTTGAAGGAGGCGCTGCCCATCAGGACCCCGGTCGACGCCTCGAACGCCTTGAGCTCGACGCTCGCCTCGCCGTAGTGCTTGCCCGCCTGCGTGGTGCCGCTGCTCCTGCCGCTGATCTCGATGTAGATGTCGGCGTTCAGCCGCTGCGCGATGTACTGGATGACCGAGACCGACTGGCCCGACTGCGCCTCGAACGCCGTCTGCTGGTCCTCCTTGAGCTTCTCGATCTGGTCGGCGTCGATCGTGTCCAGCGACAGGCTCGCGAGGTATTCGTTGGCCTTGCCGATGGCGGCCTTCTTGTAGGGAGGCTCCTCCCTGGAGTCGTCGGCGTAGTAGACCATGTAGGTCATGCGGTCGACGTAGCGGGTGATGAACGCCTTTTCGTCGGGTGTGAGCGGCGCCGGGGCCGGGGCCACCGGCGAAGAAGCCGCGGTCACGGCCCCCGGTGCGCCGCCGACAGCGCCTTCGGCCCTGGCCACGTCGCGCGCGCCTCCGCCCGCGGCGGGCGCTGACGCGGTCGACGGCGTGCCGAGCAGCCCGTTCGCGTTCAGCGTGTTGCGGACCGCGTTGAGGTTCACCTGGACGCTGAGCTCGTAGTACCAGTTGTCCTCGCCCCGGGTTTCGCGCCGCACGGTCTTCACCGTGTCCGCGTAGACGTACGTGTTGGGGTTGGCCGTGGTGTAGAGGACTTCGTCGAGCTTCTTCCGGTTCGCGCTCTCCCGGTCCGCGCCGATCATGTCGACCACCGCCTTCTGCACGGCGGCCATGACGGCCTTGTTCCTGGCGGCCAGGAAGGTGTCGCCCTTGGCCTCGGCTGCCCCCTGGTATTCCTTGCGGTCCGGCTGCGCCGCCCCGGGCGCGGCCCGGGTCGTCGCCGTGTCGGTCGACACGCAGCCCGCGAGGAGCGCCGCGGCGAGCAGCCCGGGCGCGAAAAGACCCCTCATGATACGCATTGGAACACCTCTACAGCTTGCGGCTGACACCGACGCCGAGGCGTACGCCGCCGTAGGTCGTCGCCCCCGTGGCGCCGGGGTCGAGCAGCTCGAGCAGCCCGTCGTAGATCCCGAACCACACCTTGTAGCCGAGGTCCGCGCTGAGCGCCGTGTCGCGGGTCATGAGGTACGAGACCTTGAGGTCCACGAAGCCGCCGACGTGCGTGACGATCGGGTTCTCGGTCTTGACGGCCCAGGGGATGAGCATCCCCAGTCCGATGCCGGCCTGCGGCCGGATCTGCAGCCGCCTCATGTAGACCGTGTATTCGCCGCCGACGTACGCGTTGAAGGGGAAGCCGAACGCCCACATCAGCGGGAGCAGCGACCCCTGGGGCGCGATCGGCAGAGGGAGCTCGAGGCCGGCGAGCGGACGGATGTCGTAGAAACCCTTGGTGGCAACCGCGCTGAGGCCCACGAGCACGTAGGTGCCTTCGCCGGTGCTCCCCGGGTTGATGAGCAGATCGAGGTACGGGGTCGCCTCGGTGCCGAGCCTGGGGACTTCGCGCAGCTGGTCGCCCACCTGGGGGTTGCCGAAGAGGACGGTCCCCACCGACACCTCCTGGCCGACTTCCTTGATGACCAGCAGCCCGTCCTCCGTGTCGAGCTTGTGGCCGGAGGAGAGCACCCGCTCGTTGACCAGGGAGAACTCGTAGCCGCGCTTGATGCCCATGTCGCGGCCGAGCTGCAGCACGACCTCGCCCCGGTTGTTCTCCAGGACGCCGGTCTTGATCTGGAACTCGGGTATCTTGGTGATCTCGAACTCGAGGCGCTGCGGGATCGCGTTGATCGCGTTCTGCGCCGCGCGGTCCCTGTTCTCGTCGCTGCCGCTCGTCTCGACAAAGAACTGGGCCATCGGCTTCGCCTCGGCGACGTCGACAAAGGTGAACGACGTCTTGATCCTGGCGGAGAAGCTGATCACGCGCCGGCCGGTCACGACCCTCTTCTCCTCGCGCTGCACGTCGAAGAAAGTGACGGCCGGCACCACGACGATAAAGGAGCCGATCAGGCGGTTCATATCCGCTTCCGTGAAGATCTCCTGTCCCATCTGGAACTTGTCGGGGATCTTGACGTTCTGCTGCTTGAACTCGCGGATCTTGCCGATGAACTGGTCGACGTCGCCTTCGGCGAGCCGGTAGCTCATCCCAACGATGTCGAAGCGTCCGAGGTTGATGAAGACCGCCTTGAGCTCCTCATCGATGCTCCCCAGGGCGGCCTCCGGGATGTTCCAGTCGTAGTGGCTCAGGCGGAAGATCGCGATCTCCTTTTTCCTGGAGACCTCCTGGGCGAAGGCGGCCCCAGCCGCGCCCACTGCCATCGCAACGGCGAGCAGCGCAAGACCGAGTCGTCGGTTCATTGTGAGAGGGTTCCTCCTGACGTTTGGGTTGAAGTATAGCGTCACCCTTCGCGCTTTTCCACGGCGGAAGCGGGAGAATCATTGTCACCGGCTTTGGCGAGGTTCAACGGCCGGGGAAAGGGCCTGTCAGCCCGAAATCTGCGGCTCCTCAAATTGACATCGTCTGGTTTTCACCCTAACATGAGAACGATGAAGGGCCGGACAGCCAGAATCGCCGCCGCCCCGGCCGCAGCGCGGGCCTCCGCGGCGGGTGCGCGGCCGGTCCCCGCCCGCGAGGCGGGTCCGGCCGCGGATCCGCGGCCCGCGGTTGAGGACACCGGCGATGCGCCCCGGCCGGCAGCCGCCAGGGAGCGAGGCTTTCTCGAGCGCCTCGTGGCGCTCTTCAGCGACCTGAGCGATCCCGAGTGGGAGAAGCGGCGGCAGCTGCACCTCATCGAGAGGCAGCTGCGATCCGTGCGGCAGGAGTTCTACAACCCGCGGAAGTCGCAGGCCCTTCCCGGTCTCGCGTCGTTCTTTTACGCCATCTACAGGGTGCTCACGCCGGCGCGAAGCCTGATCGGACGGGCCGAGTCGTCGAACCTCCTGCGCACGCTCCTCATCGAGAGCTCGCTGTCCGAGCCGCAGAAAAAGCTGTATGCGGCGCTCCAGGACGAGGCGATCACGGAGCGGTCCCGCCGCGAGACCGCGGACCTGGCCGCCGAGGTCGAGGAGGACCTCGCCGGCTTCGTGGCCGGCTTCGATCCGGAAAAAGCGCGCGCCATCAACCTCGCCTACGGCCACTTGATGGCCCTGCTCGACCTCGTGCATTTCGACTTCTACTTCTTCCTCCACAAGTTCGACGCGAGCCTCATCGAGGGAAGCCCGGGCGGAAACGAGCGTTTCCACGCGGTGGACGCCGGCTACGTCGTGGAGGACCTGCGGGACCTCTGCGACCGGATCGCGGCGATCGACACGACGGCGGACTGGGGGCGGCTGCTCGACGTGCTGCGGACCTACCGCGACGTCGAGATCGTGTCGCGCGACGGCTGGAAACGCGTCGTGGGCGCTCTCAACCAGCTCAAGCGGTCCCGCCTGCTCGAGCTCATCATCAAGCACGCGGAGGGGGACCCGGCGTACCGGCCCCGCCCGGCCGTGCACAACGAGCGCATCGTGGACGCGTACCTGCAGAAGTTCCGGACGCAGGTCGACGCGGCCCTCAAGCGCGTGGTCAGCGACAATCGCGGCCGCCGGATCGACTCGCTCGCCCGGGCGGTCTTCGGGACGCCCCCTTCCCAGCGGCTGCTCAACTACGCCGAGCGTTCCAACGCGGAGCTCAAGCGCACCATGTCGGGCGGATACACGATGTGCGTTCCGCTGAACTTCCTGATCGCCTACCTCCAGGACTGTTTCGACGCGGAGGCGCGTCCGGTGGTCGACCTGCTGCTCATCAGCGGGAAGTGGGCGTCCAAGGAGGCGTCGCAGGCGGTGTCCGAGGCCCTCCACAGCGTGCTCCAGTGCCGCGACCGGCTGCTCAAGCTCGACGCGGATCTCGGAGAGCAGGGGGACACGGGCGCTCGGATCGCCGCTGTGCTGCGCAAGGCGGACCGCCACGGGAAAGTCCCCCCCGCATCGCGCAAGATCCTGCAGGAGATCAACGACGAGGCCCACGACATTCTCGTCGGCGCGCTCAAGAGCCTCGTCGCGCTCGCCAGAGGGCTCAAGGCCCTCATCGAGGACCGCGACAGGCAGCACCCCGAGGTGGTGCTCAACTGGCGGGAGCTCGACGGCGAGCTTGGCGCCCCGGTCCGCCGGGGGATGGCGGGCGTGTACAAGAAGCTGTACCAGTTCGTCCAGCTCATCCAGCTCGTCGTCAAGCCTTGACTCCCGCTCAGGGCCGGCCATACGATACCAGCGTGGATGCGGAGCGACAGGCCCGCGCGGCGCGCGAGGCCGGGCTGCGCCTGGCCACGACCACGGGGGCCGTGCGCAACCGGCTGCTCGGGGCCGTGGCGGAGGCGCTTGAGGGGAGCAGCGACCGTCTGCTCCCGGCCAACGAAGCGGATCTCGCGGATGCGCGGCGGGACGGGCTCAAGCAG
This sequence comes from uncultured Spirochaetota bacterium, assembly GCA_963734495.1. Lineage (GTDB taxonomy): Bacteria > Spirochaetota > Spirochaetia > SZUA-6 > CAVTHK01 > CAVTHK01. The sequence continues at coordinate 128,292 of CAVTHK010000010.1, read as the reverse complement.
GCCCTGCTCGCGAGGCTGGCCCTTTCGCCCCGGAAGATCGACGGCATGGTCGCCGGGGTGCGCGATCTGGCGCGGCTCCCCGACCCGCTCGGGGTCGTGCTCCGCAGGACGGAGCTCGACCGCGGGCTCGAGCTCGAGCAGGTGACGGTGCCGATCGGGCTGATCGGGGTCATCTTCGAGTCGCGGCCGGACGCCTTGATCCAGATATCGACGCTCGCGCTCAAGTCCGGCAACGCGGTGATCCTCAAGGGAGGCAGCGAGGCGGCCCGCACCAACGCCTTCCTCCACTCCCTGGTCCAGCAGGCGGTGCGCTCCGTCCAGCCCGACCTCGCGGAGGCGGTGCAGCTGGTGGCGAGCCGGTCCGAGATGCGCGAGATGCTCGCCCTCGACCACCTGATCGACCTCGTCATCCCGCGCGGCTCCAACGAGCTGGTGCGCAGCATCAAGGACAACACGCGCATCCCCGTGCTCGGGCACACCGAGGGCGTGTGTCACCTTTACGTGGACGCGTCGGCGGACCAGGAGATGGCCCTCGCGGTCGCGTACGACGCCAAGTGCCAGTACCCCGCCGTCTGCAACGCCATCGAGACGCTGCTGGTGCACCGCGCCGTCGCGCCGCGCACCCTGCCTGCGCTCGCCGAGCGGCTCGCCGGGGTCGAGCTGCGCTGCGACGCGGAGAGCCTCGCGCTGATTCCAGGGGCGAAGCCGGCCACCGACGAGGACTGGCGGACGGAGTACAACGACCTGATCCTCGCGGTGCGCGTGGTCGCGAGCCTGGACGAGGCGATCGACCACATCAACACGTTCGGCAGTCATCACACCGACGCCATCGTGACCGCCGACGGGGACGCGGCGCGCGCGTTTCTCGACCGGGTCGACTCGGCCTCCGTGATGTGGAACTGCTCCACGCGCTTCGCGGACGGTTACCGGTACGGCCTGGGCGCGGAGGTCGGGATATCGACCAACAAGATCCACGCGCGCGGTCCGGTGGGGCTGGAGGGCCTGACGATCCACAAGTTCCGGGTCACGGGCCACGGGCATACCGTCGCGGACTACGTCGACGGCCGCCGCAGCTTCGTGCATCGCAGGCTGGTGTAGGGCGCCCGCCCTGCCGAGGACAGCAACGCCGGACAGGTTGCTCCCCCCTCTCCTTGCTGCTATCATGGGCCGTCGTGTCAATGGTCGAAGCACTCGGCGCCTGGCTCACCCATAGGGTCCGCGACCTGCTCTACGCCACGGGCTTCTTCTACAGGGTCGTGGTGGAGTCCCTGCATTTCCTGCGGCGCAACCGGGTGGGGATGCGGGTGCTGGTGCAGCAGATCTATTTCACCGGGGTGCAGGCCCTGGGCATGATCACGCTGATCTCGCTCGCGATCGGGGCGGTGATCATCATCGAGGGCTCGTCCCTCCTGCCGGCCTTTGGCGAAAGCAACCTGATCTACACGATCCTGATCACGGTCATCACGCGGGAGCTCGGGCCGATCCTCACGGCCTTCATCCTCACCGCTCGCTCGAGCACCGCGATCGCGACGGAGCTCGGCGGCATGGTGGTGAGCCACCAGGTCGAAGCCTACGTGGCGGTCGGCGTGAACCCGATCTCCTACATCGTCGCGCCTCGCTTTATCGGGACCGTGGTTTCCATGGTCGTGCTGACCATCTATTTCAACTTCAGCGGCCTGATCGGCTCCTACTTCGTGGCTCAGCTGCTCACCCCTCTTTCGCTGGCGGAGTACCTGCGCAAGCTCATCGCGGCGTTCAAGGCGGTCGACATCATCTCTTCGATGGTCAAGTCCGCGGTGTTCGGCGCCATTATCGGCACCGTCGCGACGTACCAGGGCTTCAGCGTCAGGGTCGCCTCGACCGAGGTTCCCGTCGCGGCCATCCGGGCCGTCGGGCAGGGGTTCGTGCTCTGCATTCTCGCGGACGCTCTGATCACGCTCGTGTACTACGTATAGGTCGCGGAGATGGAATCGGCGGTCGAGCTCAGGAACGTGCGGCTCAGCTCCGAAGGGTACGAGATCCTCAAGGACATCTCCGTGACCTTTCCCAGGGGGCAGAGCACCATCATCATGGGGCCCTCCGGGTGCGGCAAGAGCACGCTCCTGAAAGCGGCGGCAGGCATCATGCCGCCGGACAGGGGCTCGGTCCTCGTCGACGGCACCGACATCAACCAGGTGAGCGACCGGCAGCTCAGCGAGCATCCGAAAGGGCAGCGGGTTCGTCTTCCAGGACGCGGCTCTGTGGGAAAACCGCACCGCCTACCAGAACGTCGCCTTCCCGCTCGAGTACCACTTCGATCTGACCGACAAGCAGATCGAGGAGCGGGTGATGCGGCTGCTGCGGAGGACGTCCCTGGAAGATCAGGCCGCCCTGCGGCCGGCGCAGCTCTCCGCCGGAGAGCGCAAGGTCATCTCATTCTGCAGGGCGGTGATCATGAATCCGACGATCGTGTTCATGGACGAGCCTTCCCTCTCGGTGGACCGCGAAGCGGGCGGCGTCATCCTCGACATGATCCGTGAGCTCAAGGCCGAGGGACGTACCCTGATCACGGTCACCCACGACCCCAAGCTGACCTCGTGGCTCGCCGACTACCTCGTGATCCTGCGGCAGGGCGAGCTCGTCGAGGCGGGCGAGTTCACCAGGGTCCGCTCGAGCCGGAACCCCGTGACCCAGAGCGTGCTGGCGGACGTCATGGGCGAGGCCGCCGCCTACGACACCGAGTTGCTGGACCTCCTGAACGAGCGGCCCTGGTCGATGGAGGAAGGGTGAGAGCCGGGCGCGCGGCCCCTCGCGTTCGTTGACAGGCCGAAAAGGCGGCGCCTAGAATGGTGGTCTATGAGACTGAGGATGAAGTTCCTCAACCAGATCGTGGGTCTTTTTATCCTTCTCAGCCTCGCGGGTCTCGCCGTCGCCATCGTCTTCGTCGGCGCCAACCAGCGGTGGTTCCAGAGGGGCTACAACTTCTACACCCTCTTCGCCAGCGGGTAGCGGGCCTGGAAGCCGGGATGCCCGTCACGCTCAAGGGCTTCGAGGTCGGGAGGGTCGAGCGCGTCACGTTCGTGGCGGACAAGAGGGAGGTCCGCGTCGACTTCCGCATCTTCGAGCGCTACTACAGGAGCGTCGTGCTCGAGAACTCCGTCGTCGAGCACGCGACCAGCCCGATCGGCCTCGGCGGCGGCCTGTTCTTCCACCCGGGAAAGGCGCAGGACCCGCCCAAGCCGCCGCTGGCCGCAGGGCTCCTACATCGTCTCTCTCGACACGAAAGAGGGGAAGGATCTCGTGCGAAGGGGCCTCGTCGACCGCGAGGGAGGCGACGACTCCATCGGCGCGCTGATAGCGAACGCGGGGCCCGTCCTGGAGTCCCTCAACGGCGTCCTCTACAACGTGCAGGAGCTGACCCTGGCTCTCGAGGACGCGGTCAGGGGCGACAAGGAGACGCAGCTCGGCGCCCTCCTGGCCGACGTCGACAGCCTGGTGACCTCGCTCGACCGCATCGCGACCGGCAGGGACACCGGGCCCGGCGGGGGCCATCCTCGGCAACGTGAAGACGTCGACGGACGTCCTCGCGCGCACGATCGACCGCACGGCGACGCAGGCCTCGCTCCTCATGGAGGACCTGCAGAAGCTCGCCAGGAACATCGAGTCGATCACCGCCGACCCGACCGGGCTCGTCCCGAGGCTGATCGACCCCAAGGGCTCCCTCAAGAGCTTCCTCGACGACAACAACGCCGTCTACGACGAGGTGCTCGCCATGATCAAGAGCCTGGGGGCGATCGTCGCGGAGCTCGAGAGCGTCACGCGATTCGTGTCCGACAGCACTCCGCAGATTCTCGACGATCCTCGGGTCACACGGAGAACGTGCTGCAGGGTCTCGAGAACAACCCCCTCCTGCGCGGCGGGATCACGGTGCAGAAGAGCCAGCCGCCCACGTTCAGCAGCAGCAGGGACGGGTCCTTTTAGTGAAGCCTCGCGCCTGCCTGCTCGCGGCGCTCGCCGCCGCCGTGGTCTCCTGCTCGTCGGCGCCGAAGAACCAGGACCAGGTCTTCGAGCAGAAGAACAGGGCCGCGGAGCTCGCGCGGTTCGGAAACGACTACTATCGCAAGGGCGACCTCGACCAGGCCCGGCGATTCTTCACGATGGCGCTCGCGTACAACGCCGCCGCCGACAACCGGGCGGGGCTCGCTGAAACGTACAACTCGCTCGGGAAAGTGGCCCTCGCCCGGGGCGCGAACGACGAGGCGACGCGCCAGTTCACCGAAGCGCTGCGCATCGGCGAGGATCTGGGCGACGCCGCGCTCGTGGCCAAGGCCCAGAACAATCTCGGCGAGGCGGCGTTCGCCCGCGGGGAGTTCGCGGCGTCGCTCGAGCTCTTCGTCAAGGCGCTCGCCGGCCGCGGGCTGGCCGACGACCGACCGCGCCGTCATGCTCCACAACCAGGGCTCGGCGCTGCGCAGGCTGGGCCGCAGCCCGGAAGCCGAAGCGCTCTTCCGCGAGGCCCTCGCGATCAACGTCCGCGAGAAGGTCTGGAGCGAGGCGGCGTCCAACTACTACATGCTGGCCAGCGTGGAGAGCGAGCGCGGGCAGTACGCCCGGGCCGAGGATCTGGCCCGCGAAGCGCTGGCGAGCGACCGGAAGGTCGAGAACAGCCGGGGGATCGCGAACGACTACGTCGCGCTGGGGCGGCTCGCCGCGCGGGCGGGCGACTCGGAGAAGGCGCTCGATTACTTCGGGCGCGCGGTGCTCGTGTACCGGTCGCTCGCCGCGGTCGAGCCGAGGGCCGACGTGCGCGCCGGCCTGCAGGATGCAGCGCGGCTGGCAGCGGAGACGGCGGAGCGGCTCGGACGCGCCGACGTCGCCCGCGGGTATCGCGACACGCTGCAGGAGGGTGAGCCATCCCGTTGAGCGGACTCGCGAGGCGCCTGGGGCGGGCCTACGCGTCCCTCGCACGAAGGCTGGGGCTCCTGCTCGCGGTACTCGCCGTTTCGGCCGCGGCAAGCATGGTCGTCGTCCTGCCGTTCTGGTACCTCGCCACGGCGCACCGCACAGTGTTCAACGCGGCCGTCATCGGCTGCCTCGCCGCGGGCCTCGCGGTCCTGGGCGGTGCGACGCCTCGCCGCCGGGGCGGGGCGCGGTGCGCGCGGCCTGCGGGGGGCGCTGCTGCCCTTCCTGCTGCGGACCGGCCGCGCCGCGCTCGTGCTCGGGCTGCTGTACGCGGGGCTCTGGGCGTTCGCGTCGGCGCGGCCTGCCCTGGGCGCCGCGGCCGCGGCCGCCCTGCTGCTCGCGGTGGGCCTGTGGGCGCGGTGAAAGCCGCGGCCGTGCTCCTCGTGGCGGCCGCCGCCTGCGGCATCGCGGCCGCGGACTACCCGCGGATCGCGAGGCTGGATTCCCGCGATCCGACGTTCCGGCAGCTCGAGCAGGACGTCGAAGCGTACCAGCTTGCCGCCGCCAGAGGGGACGCGAGGCTGCGGCCTCCGCTCACGCTGTTCTCCTACGACCGCTCCCGCGAGGATCTGTTCTCCCTCGCCGCGCGGCTGAGCCTCCCTTACGATGCGGTCGCCACGGCCAACGGCCTGACGAATCCCGAGGACCTCGACGAGCGCTCCTCGCTCGTTCTTCCGAACATGCCCGGGCTCTTCGTTCCCGAAGAGCCGGCCAACGATTTCGAGGACGTGCTGGTTTCCTCGACGGTCGGCGCGGAGGAGCGGGGGCATCGGGGTCACCGTGCGCGGGGCTTCGGGCGAGCGGCGCCTCACGTTCTTCCCGGGCGAGCGCTTCAACCCCGTCGAGAGGGCCTTCTTCCTGAGGATCCTGTTCCGCTTCCCGCTGGGCGCCCGCGGGCGCCTCACGTCGCTCTACGGGACGAGAGCGAGCCCCTTCACGGGCCACCCGCAGTTCCACGACGGCATCGACATCGCGGCCCCGGAAGGGACGACCGTGGTGGCGGCGCGTGACGGGACGGTAGCCGAGGTCGGCCAGGACCCGGTGCTGGGTACCTTCATCAGGCTGTCCCATCAGGGAGGGTACGAGACGGTGTACGGCCACCTCAGCGAAGCCCTGGTTTCCTTGAACCAGGAGGTCCATTCGGGTATGATGATCGGCAAGGTCGGGACAACCGGTCGGTCGACCGGTCCGCACCTGCATTTCGAGATCCGCAGAAAGGGATCGCTGCGGGACCCGCTCCCGCTGATCCGGATCGACCAGCGATGAAAGCGATATTCGGCCTCCTGCTGCTTCCGGTCCTGGGCGCGGCCATCGCCGCCGAAACGATCAGGGGCGCCTCGACGACCCTGGTGGCGCTGGAGCCCCGGGCCGACCTGCAGCCCAGCATCAGCCTCAAGCCCGACGAGCTCGCCGCCGTCGGCCTGCCGGCGGATGCGCGCTTCTTCCGCGCCGTCGTCGCGGAAGTGGTGATCTCGGACGCCCTGCGCCGGTTCGCGGATAGTTTTGCGGTCGCGCTCTACTCGGACGTGAGCCCCGCCCCGACGAAGGGCGAGCGCGTCTTTACCGGCCGCCGCGTCCTTTTTCAAGCGCTCCCGCCCGCGACGCGCGCGTTCGTGCGCATTCCCGTGGCCGGGGGAAGCCCCGCGGCCGAGAAGGGGCCGGAGCCGGTCCTGGTGGCGGAGACCGTGCCTCCGCAGCGCTTTCCCGTGATTCTCGTGATCCAGCCCATCATGAAAGGCATCCCGGACTCCATTCTCGACAGGCCGTTTTTCGTGACCTTCAAGGCCGAAATCGCAAATCGGGGCCTCGTCGACATCAGGATCACCCGGCCCGGAGGGGTTCCGGCAGGAGCCGGTCAAGGTTCTGCTGGATTCGGCATCCGTCGAGCCGGGGAAGGTCCCGCTCGAGGTAGAGGCCGGCGTGCACCAGCTCGAGGTGGTCTCGGACGCGTTCCAGAAAGAGACGGCGTCCTTCGCCGTGGGGCCAGGCCAGACGACGCGGCTGGAGATAGCCCTCTCGCCGGTCGCCTCATTCCTGTCGGTGGACTCCGTCGCGGGGGCCGTCGTCTACCTGGACGGCGAGCGCGTGGAGCTCGCTCCGGGCGAAAGGCGACAGTTGACAGAGGGTATACACACGATTAGATTTAAGCTGGGAGAGACGAACGTAAGCAGGAAAATCGAGGTTCGGAAGGGCCACAACTATCACGTTTCTCTTGCGCTGGATCTGGTGATAAAGGAAGAATAGTATAAAGCCTTCCGGGCCAGGGGTCGATAATGGTAATGTCGGCGAAGTATAGTTCCCCTCCCAGTTTACTATATTAGCCGACAGTTCCAAGAGCGGGCCGACTGGAAGCAGTCGGCCTTTTTTTTGCCCCGGAACGCGCGGGCGGCACCGCCCGGCCGACGACGGCGAGCTCGACCGCCCACCCGCCGGATGAAGGCTGCCGCCGGGGGGGCGCCGCGCCCCGGCGCGACGGGGCGACCCATGATCGTTGACAAGGCCGGTGAGGTCTAAATACACTCCATCCATGCGCTTTCTGCGCCACCTGACGTCGTCGAAACGCCGGTTGCCCTTGCTGATCGGAGGAGCCTACGGAGCGGCACTCCTGATCGGCGTGGCCCTCGGGTCGACGCTCGCCGGCATCCGGAATTTCGACACCCAGGAAGAGCTCGACGTCACCCTGTCGGCGCTTCCCACGCAGCTCTTCGACATCAAGGGACGCCTGATCACCGAGTTCTTCTCCGACGAGAAGCGGGAGATCGTGTCGCTCGACGAGGTGCCCCGCAACCTGATCAACGCCGTCCTGACCCGCGAGGACCACAACTTCTACCACCATCACGGGCTGGACTCGAAGAGGATCCTCAGCGCCGCCCTGGGCTACTTTACCGGCGCCTTCCGCGGCGGCGGCAGCACGCTCACGATCCAGGTCGCCGGCAACAAGTTCGCCGACCGCCGCCAGTACACGATCCGGCGCAAGCTCAAGGAGTTCTGGTACGCGAAGCTGCTCGAGATGCGCTACGCGAAAGACGAGATCCTCGAGTTCTACCTCAACGAGATGCCGTTCGGCGGAGGCACGAACGGCGTCGAGGCGGCCTCGCAGTACTACTTCCGCAAGTCGGTGAGGGACATCAGCCTGGCCGAGGCCGTGCTCCTGGTCAACGTGCTGGCGAGCCACACCCGCTACTCGCCGCTCAAGAACCCCGAGACGGCGAGGGAGCGGCAGAAACAGATCCTGGACGAGATGGTGCGCCTCGGCTACACGACCCGCGAAGCGGCGGACGTGTCGTTCGAGGAGTACTGGAACAGCTACGACTTTACCCGGTACGCGAGCTACGGCGCGTTCTCGGAGCGCGAGGACAAGGCGCCCTGGTTCAGCGAGTACGTCCGCGTCCAGCTCGAGGACATGCTCCTCGGCTCCCAGGACATCTACCGCAGCGGGCTCAAGGTCTACACCACCCTGGACCTCGACTATCAGAAGATCGCCGACGAGGTGATGGACACCGGGATCAAGAAGGTCAACGACCTGTACCGGGAGCAGACCGACACCCGGGCGCGGCACGGCGACGCGACCTTTGTTCCGCTCGTGGAGATGCTGGCGTCGGTCTTCGATCTGGGCGACGTCAAGGCCGCCGGCAGCCGCCAGCGGAGCGAGACCGAGCGGATCTTCAACACGGAGATGGGGCCGGTGATGGACCTGGTCTCGACGATGTTCGACATCCAGGAGCTCAAGAAGCCCGCCCAGATCTCCGCCGAGCAGCTGCATCGCCAGGAGCAGAAGAACATCGTCGAGGGCGCCCTCGTCTGCCTCGACTCGCGCACGGGGTACATGTACGCCGTCGTCGGCGGATCGCGGTTCTCGAGCACCAACCAGTTCAACCGCGCCGTGCAGGGCGGGCTGCAGCCGGGCTCGTCGTTCAAGCCGCTGTACTACTCGGCCGCGATCGAGCAGCGCAAGGTCACCCCGGCGACCATGATCATGGACCGGCCTTCGGTGTTCTGGAACGACGACGGCACTCCTTACGTGCCGCTGAACTTCAGAGGGGAATGGCAGGGAAGGGTGTCCGTCCGCGAGGCCCTGGCCAAGTCCATGAACGTCCCCTCGCTCAAGGTTCTCGAGGCGGTCGGGTTCGACGCGGCCATCGAACGGGCGTCCCGGATGCTCGGGGTGACGGACCGGGCCGAGATCGAGGCCGACTTCCCCCGCAAGTACCCGCTGGGGCTCGGCGTCTGCTCGGTGTCGCCGCTGGAGATGGCTCGGGCCTTCGCGACCTTCGCGAACCAGGGACGCGGGATCGAGCCGATCGCCATCCGCTACGTGCAGGACAGGGATGGCAAGACCATACTGGAACCCGAGCGCGAGGCCCTGGCGCGGATGAGGCGCCCCGAGGCGCAGATCATGTCGCCGCAGACGGCCTACGTCATGACGGACATCCTGCGGGACACGGTGCGCTGGGGGACGCTGGCGTACGCCTCTTGGAAGGTCGGCGGGTTCGACGACATCCCGATCGCCGGCAAGACCGGCACGACTCAGAACTGGTCCGATGCCTGGACGATCGGTTTCACCCCGCGCATCACGACGGCGATCTGGTTCGGCTTCGACACCCCCGGCAACTCGCTGGGCCTGGACGTCACGGGCGCCACGGCGGCCGGCCCCGTGTGGGCCGAGTTCATGAAGCGCGCGCAGGGGGGCCTGCCCAAGCAGGACTTTGCGCCTCCCCTCGACGGCGTCGCGCGGGTGACCGTGAGCCAGGCGACGGGGATGCTGCCGACCCCGGGCGAGAAGGTCAGGGAGGAAGTGTTCCTCGCGGGCACCGAGCCCCGCACGTTCTCGGACCTTCCGAAGAAGGAGCAGGACATGCGGCGCGACATCGTGGAGAACCTGCGGAGCTCGCTCTTCCAGATGAGCTTCGACGTGCCGGCGAGCGGCGCCGCCGAGCAGCCGAACGTGTTCGACCAGCCGTCGCGCCGCGGCACCGCGTCGGACACGAAGAACCCCCTCCTCGAGTAGCGCCGCCGCACGATGGACGACTTCCGGAGGATACCGCTCGACAAGGTACGGGTGCGGCGGCGGGTCCGCCGGGACTGCGGCGACCTCACGGCGCTCGTCTCGAGCCTGCGCAGGTACGGGCAGATCAGCCCGATCGTGGTGAGCGAAGACTTCGAGCTGATCGCGGGGCGGCGCCGCCTCGAGGCGGCCCGGCAGCTCGGCTGGGACACGATCGCCGCGCGCGTCACCGGGCGGCTTTCGGCCGCCGAGAGGATGGAGCTCGAGCTCGAGGAGAACGTGCAGCGCCTCGCGCTGACGACCGACGAGATGGCCGGCGGCTTCTCGCGGCTCGAGCGGAAGCTGAACCCGGGACCCGCGGCGCGGCTGGTCCGGCGTCTCGGCGGTCTGTTCCGAAGGGTGACACGCGCCCGCCGGCCCTGAACGCCCCTGTCCGCGACCTTCTACGCCAGCCTCTCCGCGATCCGCCGGCAGGACCATGCCCGCGCGGCCTCGAGGCGCTCCTCGGCATCGCCCGGCGGCATCGCCGCTGCGGCGGGGAGGAGAGTGGTCCACAGGTTTCGCTCCTCGATGCCGAGGGCGCTCCAGAACGCAGTCGCCGGCGCCGTGGGCGGCGAGAGCGATCGCAGCGCCTTCAGGTACGCGGCGAGCCAGGCGCGCCACCCGCCGGCCGCGGGGGCGAGGCCGCGCTCCTGCTGAACGGCGGCGCCTGCAGGCCGGCACCGCAGCACGCCCGGCTCCGGCTCCTCGAGCGGGCCGTAGCGGTCCCGCAGGCTCTCGCGGTAGCCCTCGAGCTTGCGCGATCGGTAGCGGGTTCCCGCCGCGTCCCGCGTCCCGGGCGCGTCGGCGTCGGAGAGAACGAACGCGACGATCGCGCTGTCGGCGGGGGCGAGCCGGGTCGAGCGCGACTGGAACCAGGGGAAGAAGTACGTCCCCCGCGCGTAGGGGCTGCCGCCGGGGTACGAGAAGTCCGCCCCGACGATCTCGACCTCCCGGGCCCCGAGAAGGGAGGCGAGGCCAACGGCGGCGTGGGTCACGTTGCCGCCGGAGGTGTCGAGGGCCGGAAGCGTCGCTAAGGTCCGCGCGACCAGCGCCGCGAGCGGGTGAGGGCTGGCGAGGAAGAGCGGCCGTGGCACGAGCCTCCCGAGCAGAGGAGGGGATCCCGCGTCGAGGGCGAGACACACGCCCGGCGGGAGACCGCCGAAAAAGTGTCGGTAGCTCACGGCCTGGCAGTCGATGGACAGCACGACCGCGGGGGTGATCCCGAGCTGCAACAGCGCCGGCAGCGCCGTATCGGTGGCGATCACCAGCGCGCCTGCGCCCTCCGCGCGAGCGACGCGTCCGGCGCACGCCTCCAGGGTAGGGCCGGCGGCGACGACGACGGCGAGGCTCGCCGGGGGCGGGAGAACGGCGCCCCTGCCGATGAGCGGCAGGTTTCCCAGGATGTTGACGAACCAGCGCCTCCCGAAGCGCGCCTGCACGGCCATGTCCCCCGCGCTGCGGCGCGAGGCCCGCGTCACCGCTGCGGCCGCGGCCAGGAAATAGTCCGGCGCCGTGCGGAGGCGGGGCTCCAGCGCGAGCTGCGAGAGAGGGCCGCAGAGCACCGGCTGGTAGGCCGCGAGCAGCGCCCCTTCGACCTCGAGAGGCGAGGCCCCCACCAGCAGCCGCACCCGCGGGTCCGCGAGGACGTCTTCGAGCGGCACGGCCTCGGCGAGGGCGCGCAAGTGGGAAACGTCGCTCTCGACGACGAGCGTGCCGCTGATGCCGCCCAGCCCCAGGAGGGCGCGGAGGTGGTAGGCGGCCCCCAGCCCGAAGACCACGGCGAACGAAGGCTGCGGAACGGCGCCGGCGGCGCGGGCCCCCTCGGAGCGCGGGTCGTAGCGCGAATGCAGGTACCAATCGCGCCCGGCCGCGCGCACGACGGGCACCGGGTCGCCGCTGCGGGCGGGCTCGACCCTCACGTCGCCGGCGGGCCGGGCGCCGCGGACAGCGGCCGCGAGTCGAGGGAACCGGAGCTCGAGCGCGTGCAGGTTGGCGGAAAGCCTGTCACCGCTCACCGGCGTCCTCCCCGCGGATCGAAGCCGGTTCGAGCCTGGAGCGCAGGCTCGCGAGCCGGGAAAGGGCCGAAGCGACCGCTTCGTCCGCGGCGCCGCCGCGGCTCCTGGCCTGCGCGTAGCCGGGCAGATCGAGGAAGAAGCAGAGCTCCCTCGGCAGCGGCGGCCAGCGCGAAGGGGACTCGCCCCGGACCTCGTCGAGCTCGCGCATCCACCGGCCGACCGCCGCGGCGGCGACCGCGGCGCGCCCTGGCGGCGGCGCGACGGGCGAGGGCGGGTGAGCCGCGGCTGCGGGCGCCGGCAGCAGATCCGGCAGCTCGCGCGGCTCCAGCGGAGCGAGGGACGGCAGCGGGACGCGGCTCGGAGCGAGGCGCACGGCCTTGACGCCGGCGGGCAGCGCGGCCGCGGCGAACCAGCGCGCGTACGCCTCGAGCGCCGGGGTCGTGCGCGCGCGGCGGTCGCCCTGCGCATCCGCGGCCTGGGCGAAGAGCGCGCCGTCGAACGGCGTCATCCTGCCGGAACGGACCGAGTGGTAGATCTCGAAAAGGCTGGGCCGCGCGTGCGAGAGCACGTCGCGAAAGCAGAAGTCGAGACCCGCGAACACGATGATCCTGTGCCCCACGGCCACCGCCAGCTGCAGGGCGCTGGCGGCCACGGTGCCCTGCGGGGGGATCACGGGCAGCGGCCAGGGAGCGAGGAGCGCGGCGAGCTCCTTCTCGAAGAGAAAGGGCTGGGCGAAAAGCAGGACGCTGCCGGAGAGCCGCCAGGACCCGCGCGCAGCCGCGAGCGGCATCGCGACCGGCATTGGGACCGGGAGAGCACAGAGCTCGCTCAGGTGCTGAAGAGCGTAGAGGCCGGCGTCCGTGAGCACCACGAGGTCGGGCCGAAGCCCGGCGGCGAGAAGGGCGCGGACCGCCGAAGGCAGCGCCCACAGCTCCATGCGGTCGCGGCAGCGCGCGATCGCGGGAACGGCTTCGGCGAGCGAAGGCCCCGACGCGGCGATGCAGACGGCCCCGCGGGGCTCCGCAAACCTGCCGATCCGAGTCAGCCCGACGAAGTTGGCGAGCGTGTTGCGCAGCCAGAGCGGCCCGAACGAGGCGGTGGTGGCGTAGCTCGCCCGCAGGCTCTGAACGAAATCGCGGATCTCGCGCCGCGCGAGCGCCGCCTGCTCCGGCCAGGCCGCCGCGCACGGGGCCCACTCGATGACCCGGAGCCCGGCCACGTCGGATTCGTCGAGCGACTTGCCGAGAAAGGCCCCCAGGCTGCCGCCCAGGCCTGGATGCCATCCGGGGGCCGCCGGCGGCTCGGACTCCAGGCCGGCGATCGCCGGGTCCAGCATGACCCGCAGGAGGCGGGCCCCCGGCAGCTCGGCGGAAACGGCGGCTTCAAGGTAGCCGAGCGCTGCTCCGACGATCACGATCACGGGCGAAGCCGGCAGGCCCTCGACGACGGTGCGCGCGAAGCGCCGGGCTTCGCTCACGGGATCGTAGGTGGAATGGAGCGGCTTGCCGCGCCAGAGGAGGATGGGTTGTCCGGAACGACTTGTGCCGCGCTCGAGCATCATCCGGCGGACTGGGTGACGACGAGAGCGGGCAGCGGCCGCAGCGAGCGCAGGTAGCGGCCGAGGAGCAGGGAGGACTGGTGCGTGAGGATCTCCGCGTCGATCGTGCGCTCCGTCAGGACGGCGACCGGGACGCCCTCGAGGTCTCCGACTCTTCCGAGAGGGCCGACCAGGCGCGCGACCATCCGCTGGAGCGCGTCGGCAAACCAGGCGGCGTCCACCGACGGCGCCCGCGCTTTGAGGGCCGCCGCGATGTCCCGGTACGAGATGGAGAGCAGCATGCTCTGCCCGGCGGGTCGGACTCCCACGAGGCTGCCGAGATTCACGGGCGGGAACTCGCCCAGCTGCTCGCTGGACGCGAGCAGGAGGGACACGATCTCGGGATGGCCCAGGGCGGCAGCGAGAAACTCGTGGTCGACGGGCGCGGCGGGCGGGGCGAACACCAGCAGGCCGACGGGGTTGTCGCCGCTGCGGTACGACCTGAACCTGAGCTCTGCCCCGGCGGCCGGCTCGCCGAGAATCCCGGCGGTCTGGGGGCTCAGGCGGCGCACTTCGTCGGAGTCGAAGAGACTCTCGACGCGCTCGTTCACCGGCTTGACCGAGCGCGTCTGCGGCCCTCGGGACGCGCAGGGGACGAACGCGCCGCGCGCGTAGTCCGCGAGGTACAAGGTGGCTCTCTCGAGCTTCAGCGCGTGCACCAGGAGCTCGAAGAGCAGCGGCGGGGCGTCGATTCCAGCCTCGAGCCGCGCGACGGCGGATGCGAGCGCCTCCGCGGCAGTCTGCTGCGGCGCGGGCGCGTGTCGCGCCGCCTCTGCAGTCCGGCCGCTCGCGGCGGCGCGTGCGGGCGCTGCAGGCGCGGGGGCTGCCGCGGGTCGGGGGCGGGCGGGCGCGGCGGGAGCCGGCGACGCGCGCTGGACCGACGGCGCAGCCGCGGGCGGCACGGGGCCGCCCGCGCGCGTCCTCAGGCTCCTCTGGAGAAGGCCGCCGCCGGTCGGGGGTTCTTTCTTCGTCGCCTTGACCTTGTCGTAGAGACCCATGCCGGGACGACTTATATCAGGCGATCTCGAGCTCGTCGAAGAGACGCTTGTAGACTTCGAAATACTCGCTGTCCGCGAACTCTTTGATCTTGTCGTCCGGAAGCGCCTCGAGAAGCTGATCCATGTACTTGAGGACGGTCCTGATCTCGTCCCGCAGCCCGCTCGGGATCGCGCCATGCGCGCCAGCGGGCGCCTGCCTGGCGGGGCCGACGGCCTGCGCCGCCGCGGCGGCCCTGGTCGCGGGCTCCGGACGCTCCTCGGCGGCCTCGATCTCCTCGATCTCCTCGATCTCCTCCAGGGGCTCGACGCTCTCGGCAGCTTCGACCGCCGAAGGGGCGCCGGCTGCCATCCCGGCGGCCTCCGCGATCTCCTCTTCCGGAATCTCGAGCGAGAGGTCCTCGGGCGCGGCGGCCGCCTCCTCGACGGGGACCCCCAGCTCCGGGAGCTCGAGCGAAATCTCCTCTTCGAGCGCTTCCGCGGTCCCGGGCTCCGCTGCCTCGGCCTCCACAGCCTCGAGCGGCTCGAGATCCGCGCTCACTTCCTCGGGTACGTCGAGCACGAGCTCTTCCTCGCCTGAGGGTTCCAGCTCCTCCTCAAGCGCGGGAAGCTCGAGGGCCTCTTCTTCGAGGGCGGCTTCCCCGACCGCCTCGGCGATCGGGGCGCCTTTCTGGCCTTCCTGCGCGGCTTCGTCGGTGAGCTCGATCTCGAGGTCCTCGATGGGCTCGGCCGCGGCCTCTTCGAGCGCCTCGGGCTTCTCCTCGAGGGCGTCGAGCCCGATCTCTTCGATGTCCGGCAGCTCGAGGTCGACGCTCTCGGCGAGTGACGGCTCTTCCTCGGGAATCTCGAGCGAGATCGCCTGCGTGTCAAAGGCAGGCGCCTCCTCGAGCGCCTCCTCGATTGGCTCGTCGAGCGGGATGGCTTCGACAGCCGCCGCCTCCCCGGCCAGGGCTTCCGCGACCGGCTCCAGCGAGATCTCTTCGCCTCCGGCCTCCGGCTCGGCCGGAACCGCCAGATCCGCGAGCTCCTCGCCGGCGGCCGTCTCGGTCGCTTCCTCCTCGGTGATCTCGGCGGTGTTCAGGATGTTGTCGAGCTCGTCCCCGGTGAGCGCGATCGTCTCGTCGCTGTCGTCGGCGAAGAAGCCGGCTTCCCTCTCGCCCTCGGCGGGTTTTGCCGCGCCTCCGCCTCCGGGCTTCCGAAGGCTCACCAGCTCGCCCTTGAGAGCGGCGAGCTCGCCCCGGATGGCCGCGAGCTCTTCTTCAATTTTCGCCAGGACCTGGCTGCGGGGGACCGCTCCCGCGGCGCCCGCGGGTTTCCCCGCGTTGAGCTCCTCTTCCAGCGACGAGAGCTCTGCGAAGCGCTCTCCGCGCGCGGGCTCTTCGGAGAGCGGCAGATCGACCTGCTCGCCCTCGGGCTCGAGCGCGCCCAGCTCCTCCTCGGCAGGAAGGGAAAGCTCGCTCACCTCGTCGACTTCGACCGGCTCGGCGAAGCTTCTCTCTTCGAGGCTCCCGAGGAGCTCTTCCTCTTCCTCGGTGAGTGCGGTGTCCTGGCTCGACGCGGCCTGCTGCTCGAGGCTCTCGAGCCGAGGTTCCTGCTCTGCCCTCGCCGCTCCCTCGTCGACCGTGTGAGGCTTGACCTTGATCCAGACTCCGTACTGCTCGAGGTCGTCCTCCGAGAGGACCCGGCCGCGCGACTGCTCGGAGCCCGCCTCCTCGAGATCGAGATCCAGATCCTCGAGGTCCAGCTCTTTGTCTTGATCGACCGCCATCGCGTGCTCCTCGCGCGGAAGTGGCTTTAGGACATCCTAATTATCGGTTACACTTCGAGCCACTTTATCGATTACTTTAAACCCGCCTCCGGGGCGTGTCAACAACGATGGAGTTTTTCGAGAGCGTCAAGTCGTTTTGCGGGCTGTCCGTTAATGGAAACGATGAGGCTGCTGCGGCCCGTGCTCTGCATTTACCTGGGACTCGTCCTTTCCATAGCCTATACGACGGTCTTTGGCCCGCTCGGGGTGCGGGAGCGCGTCGATCTGCAGCGGCGCGAGCGCGCGCTCGAAGAGAACCTCGCGGCGCTCGAGCGCATCAACAAAGAGCTGACGGAGGAGCTGCGGAGCCTCTCGTCCGATCCCGAGACCGTCGTCCTGCTGGCGCGCGACCTGGGGTACTACAGGCCGGGAGAGCACAGGGTCGCGCTCGAGGGCCTGCCGGAGCGGGGAGAAAGCAGGACCATCGGCCAGCTCGTGACGGCCGCGGAAATGGCCCCGGGCCGCGAAGGGACGCTCCGGCTCGCGCTCCTCGTCTTTCCGATCGCCGCCTACGCGCTGCTGCGCCTCGCGGGCCGGCTGATCGCCCATGGTAGTACGGCTCGACGAAGCTGACACCTTCGCCTCGCTCGTCCGCGTGCTGCGGGCCGGCGGGGTCGCCGTGATCCCGTGCGACACGATCTACGGTCTGGTCGGGGTCGCGCCTTCGACGGAGGCGCGCATCAGCCGCATCAAGCGAAGGGACCCGTCGAAGCCGCTGCTGCGGCTCGTGGCGAGCGAGTCCTGGCTCGCCCGCTGCTCGACGATGGCGCTGCCGCCTGCCCTGCGGCCGTTCTGGCCCGGCCCGCTGACGATCGTCTTTCCGGCGATCGGGGGAGGCACCGTGGCCCTCAGGGTCCCCGCCGACGCCTGGCTGCGGGACGTGCTCGCGGCGGTCGACCTTCCCCTGGTGTCGACCAGCGTCAACAGGGAGGGCGACCCGCCGCTCGGGCGCATCGCGGAGATCGTGTCGCGGTTCGAGCGCGAAGTGGACCTGGTGGTCGACGGCGGCGACAGGGTCGACGCCTCGCCCTCGACGGTCGTGGACGCGACTGCGAGTCCCTACCGCGTCATCAGGCAGGGCGCCGTCAGGCTCCCCGAGAACCTCACGGGGCGGGCTTGAGGAGCTCGATCACGCGCTCGGGCCGCAGCCTCGATGGCTCCGAGCCGCGGGAGGCGAGCGCCGCGATGGTCCTGTCGAGGAGCGCGCGCAGCTCGGCCGGGCTCCCGTCCGCCGCGAGAAGGTCCCGACGGCCCGCGAATCCCGATTTCGCGAGCAGCGCCATCGCGTTGCTCTCCGTGTTCTCGACCAGACGCGCAAGCCGCCCCGCGTCGCGCATCCGCGCGACCTCCTGCAGCTCTCCCTCGCGCGAAGCGAGGACGGGCTCTCCGTCGAAGCGCACCGCCGAGACGAGCGCACCGACGTCGATGCTCTCCCCTCGCTCGAGCGCGACCTGCATCTGCCTGAGCCCCGCCACTACCATTTGCGACCGCGCGATCGAGCGCGGCACGAAGCTTTCGGAGGCGACATCGGCGGCGGGTCGCCCGCCGCGCGATCCCGGAGCGCGCGCGGCTTCGGGGCGGCCGCTCGCCACCGGCCGCGGCTCGCGATCGGGCGTTTCCCCCGGTGTGATCCTCATCTTCCCCTCCCGTTGCCTCGACGATTCGTCGTAGACTCCTTTACCATCTTAAGTTACGCTCATCGCGATGTCAAACATCGGCGCCGCCGCGGAGGCGGTGCTCGACCTCCTGTTCCCCGGGTCTTGCCTGCTCTGCGGCCTGGAGCTCGCCGCGTTCCCTGCTCGCTCTTCGCACCCCGTCTGCGCCGGCTGCCTCGCGGGCATCCGCCCTATACAAGGCCCGCGCTGCCGGGTCTGCGGGGCGGCCCTGATGTTCGAGCGGGAGCTCTGCACGCGCTGCCGGGAGAGGAGCTTTTGTTTCGAGAGCGCCCGGCCGCTGTTCGTCTACGCGGGCGCGGTGCGCGAGCTGCTCTACCTCTACAAGTTCGAAGGCAGGCGCCGCCTCGGCCGTCTCTTTGCAGAGTGGATCGCGGCCGCGCTCGAGAAGGCGTGGCCCGGGCTGCCCGTCGTGCCGGTGCCCGGCAGGGGCCGGGTGCTCAGGCGCAGGGGCTGGGAGCACGTCGGGGAGATCGGCCGCGCGCTGGCGCGCCGGCACGGCGTGGCGGTGGTGCGCTGCCTGGAGCGCCGCGGGGGCGGCGAGCAGAAGGGCCTCGACTTCGCGGCGCGCTCGGCCAACATGCGGGGCAGGATCGTCTACCGCGGCAACGGCTTCCGCGCCGGGACCGACCTCGTGCTGCTCGACGACGTCCTTACGACCGGCGCGACCGCCGACGAGTGCGCGCGGGTGCTGCTGGCCCACGGCGCGCGATGCGTGCGCCTGGTCACGCTCGCGATCGATTGATGCCGCGCGGAGCGAGGCCCACGGAACCCGCCGGGGTCCGGCGTCCCCCAGGCCACCCGCCGGCAGCGATCGCCCGGTCGCCGCGGATCGCCCGATCGCCGTCGAATCGCCCCGGCAAGGTTGACACGCGCGCGGGCTCTTGTTATGCTTGGTTTGTTACATCCGTTGGGCTTGCAGGTAAAAAGAGTCTGAGAGAGACTCTTTTTTTTCGCCTGCGGAAGAACGGCAGGTGGGCCCGTGGTCGCCGACGTGGAAAAAGTGGTCGAGGCGGAGATCAGGCCGCTGATCGAGGGGCTGGGCTTCAGCCTCGTCGAGCTGGCCCTGCACCGAAGCCGCCGGCTCACCCACGTCCGGCTGGTCATCCACCGCGAGCCCGGGATCAGCGTGCAGGACTGCACGCTGGTTTCCCGGACCGTGAGGCCGAGGCTCGAGATGATCGAGGGGCTCGCCGATCTCTCGATGGAGGTTTCGTCGCCCGGGATCGACAGGCGCCTGAAGAGGAAAGAGGAGTACGCCATCTTCCGCAACCGCGGCGTGCGGCTCCTCCTCCAGGGGCAGTCCGAGTGGACGAAGGGCACGATCCGCGGGATCGAGGGCGATCTGCTCACTCTGGAGCAGGATGGGAGCGCGAGGGTGGTCAACCTCGCAGACATTCGAGCGGCCAGGCTCGACCAGACGCTGGAGGTCCGAAGGTAACGCATGTCTTCGCAGATGTCACAGGCAATCAAGCAGCTCGTCCAGGACAAGGGCATCTCGGAAGAGCTCGTGCTCAAGACGATAGAGGAAGCGCTGCTCGCGGCCTACAAGAGAAAGTACGGCACCTCCGAGAACGCGGTGGTCAAGTTCAGCGACGAAGGGACCGAAGTCACGATCTACTCCCAGAAGAAGATCGTCGACGAGGTCTACGACCCCGTCACCGAGATCGCCCTCGAGGACGCGCTCGACTACGACCAGGGGTGCGAGATCGGCGACGAGCTCCTCATCGAGGTGAACCCGGCGGAGTTCGACCGCATCGCCGTGCA
Source organism: uncultured Spirochaetota bacterium (assembly GCA_963734495.1). Lineage (GTDB taxonomy): Bacteria > Spirochaetota > Spirochaetia > SZUA-6 > CAVTHK01 > CAVTHK01. The sequence continues at coordinate 108,450 of CAVTHK010000010.1, read as the reverse complement.
GAGCGCGAAGCAGAAGGCGCGGCAGACCCTCCGCGAGATCCAGAAGGACACGCTGTACTCGGAGTTCAAGGACAAGGTCGGGGAGATGGTGATCGGCTACTACCAGCGCGAGCGCAACGGCACCATCTACGTGGACCTCGGAAAGACCGAGGGCATCCTTCCCAAGCGCTTCCAGTCCCCGCGCGAGATCTACCACGCCAACGACCGGATCAAGGCCCTGATCTACGAGGTGAACAAGACGCCTTCGGGCCTTCAGATCGTGCTCTCGCGGACGCACACGGAGTTCGTCAAGCGCATCTTCGAGCTCGAGGTGCCCGAGATCTACGACCGCACCGTGGAGATCTTCAAGATCGTGCGCGAGCCCGGCTACCGGACCAAGATCGCCGTCTATTCCAACCGCGACGACGTCGACCCCGTCGGGGCCTGCGTCGGCGTCAAGGGGGTGCGCATCCAGGCGATCGTGCGCGAGCTCGAGGGCGAGAAGATCGACATCGTCAAGTACGACCCGGATCCCCGGATGTTCATACGCAACTCTCTGAGCCCTGCGGAGGTCAGTCAGGTCGTCCTGCTGGACGAGGGAAAGAAGCACGCGCTCGCCGTGGTCTCCGAGAACCAGTTCTCACTGGCCATCGGCAAGCAGGGGCTGAACGTGCGGCTCGCCAACCGTCTCGTCGACTGGAACATCGACGTGAAGAACGATCAGCAGTTCCAGGAGATGGACCTCGGCGCCGAGACCAAGAGGGCCGTTTCCGCCCTGTTCGGCGAGGTCGAGGACGAGCGCGAGATCGTCACGGTCGCGGAGCTCCCGGGGCTGTCCGAGCGGCAGATCCAGCTCCTGCGCTCGGCCGGGATCGAGATGATCGAGGACCTGGTCGCCCTCGGCGAGAGCGAGATCGCGGGAATCGAGGGCCTCTCGGCAGAGGACGCCAACGCGATCCGCAAGGCGATCGAGGAGAACGTCGAAGTCGTCGACGAGGAGAGCGCCGAAGCGGCCGCGGAGGCCGCGGCGCCGGCGGCGGAGCCTGCCGGGGCGGAGCCCGGCGAACCAGGCGCGCCGGGCGAGCCCGCCGGGCCGGGCGGGCAGCCGGCGCAGCCCGCGCCCCTGGCGGCCCAGGTCAAGGTGGTCGAAGAGGAGATCTCGAGCATCGCCGAGCTCCCGGGCATCACGCCCGACCAGGTGGCGGTGCTCCGCTCGAACGGCCTCGATCGCATCGAGGACCTGCTCGAGCTCGAGGAGGCGGACCTCGCGAAGCTCAAGGGGATGACGCCCGAGAACGCGCACGCCATCCGCGGCCTGATCGAAGAGAGCGTGGAAGTTGTCGAGGAAGAAGAGCCGGAGTCTTCGGGTGGGAAGTAGGCGAGGCCGATGGTTCGCGAGAGTGAGTCGGCGAGCAGATTGAAGGAGCAGGGACGGAATCCGACGGGTACGCCGGACCACAGGGCCCAAAAGCATGTCTGACGAGAAACCAGCAAAGAAGAAAACGACGCTCATCAAGGCGAAGAAGACGCCCGCCGCCGCAGAGGCTCCCGCGCCGTCTCCGGTCCCCGCTCCCGAGGCCGAATCCCTGGCGCACGCCAGGAAGAAGGTCCTGGTCAAGAAACGGATCGTGGTGAAGAAGGTCGTCGCCGCGCCGGCCGAGCCCGTCGCTGCCGCGGCCCCGGTCGCGGCCGAGCCTGCCCCGGCCCTTGCCGACGCACCTCCGCCCCCGCCGGCGCCCCGCGAGAGGACCGCCGAAGCGGCGCGGCCCGCGGCGGTCGCGGGAGCGTCCGCGGCGGAGGCGCCCGTGCGGCCGGCTGCCGCAACGCCCGCGCGGCCGGCTGCAGCAGCCGCGCCGCCCGCGGCAGGCGACCGGCCCCGGCCGCAGGAGCGGCCGCCGCAGGCGCCGCCGCGCACCGTGGTCCGCGCCATCCCGCCGAGCGTGCGGGAGGGCACGATGCCCCGGCCTTCGGTGCGCGAAGGCCAGCGCATGGGCGCCCCGCGGCCCCCGATGCGCGGCGGTTTCGGCAACCGTCCGCCCGGCCCGCGGCCGCCGTTCGGCCAGCGGCCGATGGGCCCCAGGCCCCCCGGCGGGCGCCCGTTCGGGCCGCGGCCGATGGGGCCGCGCCCCGGCGGCTCGCGTCCCGGCCAGGCGGGCGGGCCGCCTCCGGCGCCGGAGGCTCCGGGCGCGCACCGCAAGTTCAAGACCAAGAGGAAGCAGTCGGACTACGCGAAGCGGCGGGAGCAGGAAGAGCATCAGGAGAAGGCGCTCCAGATGAAGAAGCGCGCCGCGCAGCGCGCCAACCCCGTCCCCAAGGAGATCGCCATCCTCGAATCGATCACGGTTTCGGAGCTTGCCCGCAAGCTGAACCTCAAGAGCTCGGAGCTGATCTCGAAGCTGATGGGCATGGGCATGATGGTCACCATCAACCAGCAGATCGACGCCGAGACGGCGGCGCTTCTCGCCCAGGAGTACGGGGCCAAGGTCAACGTCGTCTCCCTCTACGAAGAGACCGTGATCCAGGAGCAGGCGGACCAGGACGGCGACCTCAAGCCACGTCCTCCCATCGTGACGATCATGGGCCACGTCGACCACGGCAAGACCAAGCTGCTGGACGCGATCCGCGAGACGAACGTCGTGGCCACCGAGCACGGCGGCATCACGCAGCACATCGGCGCCTACGCCGTCGACCTCCCGCAGGGGAGGATCGTGTTCCTCGACACGCCCGGCCACGAGGCGTTCACGGCGATGCGGATGCGCGGCGCCCAGATCACGGACATCGTCGTGCTGGTGGTGGCCGCGGACGACGGGGTCATGCCGCAGACCCTCGAGGCGATCAGCCACGCCAAGGCGGCCGGCGTGCCGATCATCGTGGCGGTCAACAAGGTCGACCTGCCCGACGCCAACGTCGAGCGCGTCAAGCAGCAGCTGTCCGAGCACGAGCTGATGCCCGAGGACTGGGGCGGCAAGACCCTGTTCGTGGAGGTGTCCGCCCTCAAGAAGACGGGCATCGACAAGCTGCTCGAGGCCATCCTGCTCCAGGCCGAGCTCCTCGAGCTCAGGGCCAACTACAGCGTGCGCGCTTCGGGCCGGGTCGTGGAGTCGCGCGTCGACCTGGGCCGCGGCATCGTGGCGACGGTCCTCATCGAGCGCGGCGTGGTGCGCATCGGCGACCCCTTCGTGGCGGGCGTCTTCGCCGGCCGCGTCAGGGCCCTGTTCGACGACAAGGGCAACCGCCTCGAGGAGGCGCCGCCCGCGACGCCGGTGGAGATCCTCGGCCTCGACGGGCTGCCGAACGCGGGCGACCCGTTCCACGTCACCGAGGACGAGCAGAGCGCCCGCCAGATCGGCACCAAGCGGCAGGAGCTCAAGCGGATGGAGGGCGCCCAGCACGTGAGCAAGGTCACGCTGGACAACCTCTACGAGCAGCTCAAGCAGGGCGCGGTCAAGGAGCTCAACGTCATCGTCAAGGCGGACGTTCACGGCTCGGTCGAGGCCCTCCAGTCAGAGCCTGGAAAAGCTCTCGACCGACGAGGTCAAGCTGACCGTGATCCAGGCCTCGGCCGGGGCCATCAACTACAGCGACGTGCTGCTCGCCGCCACGTCCAACGCGATCATCGTCGGGTTCCACGTGCGGCCGACCACGACCGCCCAGGCGCTCGCGGACCGCGAAAAGGTGGACATCCGCAAGTACAACATCATCTACGACGCGGTCGACGACATCCGCAGCGCGATGGAGGGCATGCTCGCCCCCGAGCTGCGCGAGGAGACGATCGGGACCGTCGAGGTCAGGCAGGTCTTCAAGGTGCCCAAGGTGGGCACGATCGCCGGCTGCTACGTCACCAGCGGCAAGGTGCGGCGCAACGCGCAGGCGCGGCTCATCCGCGAGGCCGTGCAGGTCTACGAGGGCAAGATCTCGTCGCTCAAGCGCTTCAAGGACGACGCGCGCGAGGTCGAGGCCGGCTTCGAGTGCGGCATCGGCATCGAGGGTTACCAGGACATCAAGGTCGGCGACGTGATCGAGGCCTTCGAGGTCCGCGAGCTGGCGAAGAAACTCGAGCGAAGGCGGGCGGCGTGGCGGCGGACCTAAGGAAGCATAGGCTCGAGAGCCTGCTCGCCGAGCTGATCTCCGAGATCCTCGCGCGCGGCAGGGTCCGCGACCCGCGTCTGCAGCGCATGATGACCGTGACCGAGGTCCGGGCGGCCAAGCGACCTGCGGGACGCCAAGGTGTTCATCTCGATGGTGGACCGCAGCACCGGCAAGGAGGACGAGAGCCCGGAGGCGCGCACCCGGCGGGCCGGCGCGATCGAGGCCCTCAATCACGCCGCGGGCTACATACAGCACCTGCTGAGCGAGCATCTCACGCTTCGGGTGACCCCGAGGCTGCACTTCGTGCTCGACACGCAGATCGAGCGGGGCTTCAAGCTCGCGCGCAAGCTGGAGGAGATAGCGCATCCTTCGGAGGGCTCGCGGATTGAGCGGGGGGCGCGACTGACCCGGCGAGCGAGCCGCATGGCCGCCCATCCCGGGTGCGCCGGCCCCCGGATGGGTTGGCGCTCCTCGACAAGCCGGCGGGCATCACCTCGTTCCAGGCCCTGGGCGCGGTCAAGAGGTCGCTGGGCACGGGGCGGGTGGGCCACACCGGGACGCTCGATCGATTCGCGAGAGGGCTGCTCGTGGCGCTGACGGGCCGGTATCACGCGCCTCGCGCCCCTGCTCGCCGGGCTGGAGAAGGGCTACTCCGCGCGCGTGCGATTCGGCGAGGAGACCTCCACGCTCGACCCGGAGGGCGAGGTGGTGGCCGACGGCGCCGCCGCCGGACGGAGCGGCACTGAGCGCCGCGCTGCCGCGCTTTGTCGGCGAGCTGGAGCAGGTGCCGCCGCTCTTCTCAGCGGTCCATCACGAGGGGGAGCGCGCATACAGGCTGGCGCGCCGCGGCGAGCAGCCCGACCTCGCGCCGCGGAAGGTCCGCGTCGCGTCGCTCGAGCTCGTCGGCTACGAGCCTCCCTTCGCGGACCTGCGGGTGCGGTGCAGCGCCGGGACCTACGTCCGGTCCCTCGCGCGGGACATCGCGATCGCCTGCGGGTCGCGGGCCACGGTGGTGGAGCTGACCAGGGAGTCGGTGGGCCCGTTCACGCGCGCCGAGGCCGTCGCCCCGGAGTCGTTCGAGCCCGGCCGGCTGCTGGACGCGAGGAGTTTTCTGCCGCGGCTCGACGGGATCGTCTCGGCGGTGGTCGAGGCGCCGGTCGCGGCCCGCGTGGCCGCGGGCGGGCTGCCGCGGCCCGAGGACCTCGGACCGTGGCCGGAGGACGCGCGCGCGAAGGCGCTGTTCGGCCGCGACGGGCGCCTCCTCGCCGTGCTGGAGCGGCCGCCGGGGTCCGCTCCGCGGTTCGTCGCGGTGTTCGCCGGGGTGAATTGACGCGATTCGGGCCTTTTTTGTAGAATCAGACGGGTCGTGCCCCGCGTTCGAGCCGACCCCCGATAAGGAGAGTGCGTTCATGCAGATTACGAAAGCGGATCGAGAGAAGATCGTGGCCGAGTACGGCAAGAACGAGAAGGACTGGGGATCGACCTCGGTTCAGATCGCGCTGCTCACCGGCAGGATCCAGCACCTGACGGAGCACTTCAAAGTGCACAAGGCGGATCACAACTCGCGCCGTGGCCTCATGAAGCTGGTGGGCCAGCGCCGGCGTCTGCTCAACTACCTCAGCCGCAAGGACCTCGAAGGTTACCGGGCGCTGATCGAAAAACTCAGCCTGCGCAAGTAGGATCGGGAAAGACACAGGGATGACACAACAAGTCAAGTACCGGATCAGGGAGACCGACCTGATCCTGGAAACGGGCCACATGGCCAAGCAGGCGAACGGCGCCGTGGTCGCCAGGTGCGGGCGGCAGCACCGTCATCGCGACGGTCTGCGCGTCCGACCGGGAGATCGAAGGGATCGACTACGTTCCCCTGATGGTCGACTACAACGAGAAGTATTACGCCGCGGGCAAGATCCCCGGCGGCTTCTACAAACGCGAAGGCAGGCCGCGCGACAAGGAGATCCTCGTCTCGCGCCTGATCGACCGGCCCCTGCGGCCGCTCTTCCCAAGAGCTTCGGCCGCGACATCCAGGTCATCCCGACGACGATCGCCACCGACCAGGTCAACCCGCCCGACATCCTCGGGATGCTGGCCGCCTGCGCTGCCGTCCACATCTCGGACATCCCGTTCGACGGGACCTGTGGCCGCGGTGCGCGTCGCGCAGGTCAACGGCGAGCTCATCGTCAACCCGACGTTCGAGGAGATCAAGGCCTCGACGCTCGACATCGTCGTCGCCGGCGGCGCACAGGGCATCACGATGGTCGAGGGCGGGGGCAACGAGGTCTCCGAAGAAGTGATGATCCAGGCCATCGAGCACGCCGCGGGCACCATCAAGGACCTGTGCGCCCTGCAGGAGGAGCTGCGCAGGCTCGCCGGCAAGCCCAAGATGCCGCTCAAGCCGGCGCCCGCCGGCCTCGAGTCCGAGGCGCAGATCCGCCAGTGGGTCTACGCCCGGCTCGAGCAGGCCTGTTTCGTCAAGGGCAAGCAGAACCGCGGCAACGCGATGCGCGAGGTCAAGACGGCAGTTCGTCGAGGCTCATCCGGGCCTCGTGCCCGAAGAGCGCGCGAAGGACCTCGACAAGCTCTTCGAGGACATGGAGACTGAGATCGTCCGCAAGTCGATCCTCGAGAAGGGCCTGCGCACCGACGGTCGCGGCGCCGCGCGACATCCGGCCCATCACCTGCGAGATCGACGTGCTGCCCCGCACGCACGGCTCGGCGCTCTTTACGCGCGGGCGAGACCCAGGCCCTCGTCGTCATCACGCTCGGCACCCCCTACGACGAGCAGATCATGGACGACATCGACGGCGACTACCGCAAGCACTTCATGCTGCACTACAACTTCCCGCCGTTCTCGGTCGGCGAGACGGGGAGGCTCGGGACCGGGCGGCGCGAGGTCGGCCACGGTCACCTGGCGGCAGCGGGCCGTCGAGCGGATGCTGCCGACCAAGGAGGAGTTCCCCTACACGGTCCGTGTCGTCTCCGAGATCCTCGAGTCCAACGGCTCCTCCTCGATGGCGACGGTCTGCGGCACGACCCTGAGCCTGCTCAACGCGGGCGTTCCCATGAAGAAGCCGGTCGCCGGGATCGCGATGGGCCTGGTGCAGGGCGACGACAAGTTCGTCGTGCTGAGCGACATCCTCGGCGAGGAGGACCACCTCGGCCACATGGACTTCAAGGTGGCCGGGACCCGCGACGGGATCACCGGCTTCCAGATGGACATCAAGATCCAGGGAGTCACGTCCGAGGTGCTCCGCGCGGCGCTGAACCGGGCGCGCGAGGGGCGGCTGCACATCCTGTCCATCATGGGGCAGACCATCGAGACCGCCGCGCGGCGAGATCTCGGAGTTCGCTCCCAAGGTCATCAGCCTCACGGTCCCGTCGGACAAGATCGGCCTGATCATCGGACCGGGCGGCAAGATGATCAACGGCATCACGGACAAGACCGGCGCGAAGATCTCGATCGAGGACGACGGCTCGACGACCATCTACTGCCGCAGCAAGGCGGGCGCCGAGGAGGCGGCCCAGATCATCCAGGGGCCTCATCGAGGAGCCCGAGATCGGCCGCGTCTACCAGGGCACGGTCCGCCGCCTCATGGACTTCGGCGCCTTCGTCGAGTTCATGCCGGGCCGCGAGGGCTCGTGCACATCTCCAAGCTCGCCAGGGAGCGGGTCGAGAAGGTCAGCGACGTCCTCCACGAAGGGCCAGGAGATCCCGGTCAGGCTCGTGGAGATCGACCGCATGGGCCGGCTGAACCTCAGCTACATCGACGCCGATCTCGCCCGATTCCGGAGGCTCGGGCCCGTCGGGCGAGCCACGGGAGCGCCGCGAGCCGGATGACAGGCGCCAGGAGCGTCCGCGGGCGATCACGGCGGCGGTCACGGCCGCGGGCCGAGGTCCGATTCGAGGCCGCAGGCGGAGATAGGGTTGATTCACTCGAGAGCTCCTGTCGAGCGGCGCACGGCTCCTCGTGGACGTCGTCCCGGGGTCCGAGGCCGTGGCGGTGGGGCTCTGGAGTCTCGCCGGGTCGCGCGACGAGGAGCCCGACCGCGCGGGCTATTCGCACTTTCTCGAGCACATGGTGTTCAAGGGCACCGCGCGCCGCTCGGCCTTCGACATCGCCCGCGAGATCGACAGGGTCGGCGGGCTGATCAACGCGTTCACCGAGAAAGAGACCGTCTGCGTCCATGCCACGTCCCGGCGGCGCACCTCGAGCTCGTCGTGGACGTCCTCTCGCGACATGGTCGGCGGCTCGACCTTTGCCGAGGAGGAGATCGAGAAGGAAAAGACGGTAGTGGTCAACGAGATCCAGGGCTACCTGGACTCGCCCGAAGACTGCGCCTTCGAAGCCTACTCGGTCGGCCTCTGGGGGACCCACCCGCTGGCGCGCAAGATCACGGGAGACGTCGAAGGACGTGCAGGCGATCAGGCGCGACCGGCTGCTGGACTTCCATCGCGAGCGCTGGAGCCCCTCGCAGCTCACGATCTCGGTGGCCGGCGACGTGGACGCGGACCAGCTCGTCGAGCGCTTCGAGCGGGCGCTGTCGGCCGGCACGAACGCCGCCCGAAGCGACGGGTCGCCGTCGAAGCGCGTGCCGCCGCTCAGGCAGGTGGAGCGCCGCGTCGTCCCCAAGCGCACCAACCAGCAGCAGATCTACCTCGGCACCGACTTCGAGAGCGCCTACGGCAACACGGCGCTCGATCTACGGGTCGCTCGTCATGAGCACTGCGTTCGGCGAGTCGATGAGCTCGCGCCTGTTCCAGGAGCTGCGCGAGAAGCGCGGCCTGTGCTACAGCATCGGAGCGTTCCGCACGCTGTACAGCGACGTGTCGCTGTGGTCGGTCTACGCGAGCAGCGCCCCCGAGCAGGCCGCGGCGCTCCTCGCCGCCGTGGACGCGGAGATCGCCCGGCTGCTCGACGACCCGCTCAGCGAGCAGGAGGTGGAGGACGCGAAGTCGCACCTCATCGGCAGCCTCATCCTGTCGAAGTCCGACGTCGAGAGCCGGATGAAGCGCCTCGTTCGCCTGCAGATGTTCTTCGGGCAGCCGCAGGAGTACGAGGAGATCGATCGCGTGCCTGCAGGCGGTGACCACGGAGCAGGTCCGCGGCGTGATCCGGCACCTGGTCGCGGCGCAGGACGTTCAACCTGACGGTCTACGGGGGCCGCAGGGGGCGCGACTGGAAGCGCCTGCGGCTCGCGTACTGAAAGGCCATGATTCCGATCCGATGCACGACCGCGAGCGGGCGGCTGCCGGCGTACAGGACGGCGGGCTCGGCCGGGGCCGACCTGGCGGCGCCCCTCGAGGCGCCGATGGTGCTCGCGCCCGGCGAGCGCAGGCTCGTGCCCACGGGGCTGCGGGTCGAGGTGCCGGCGGGCTACGAGCTGCAGGTGAGACCGCGCTCCGGTCTCGCGCTCGAGCACGGGGTGACCGTGCTGAACTCGCCGGGAACGATCGACTCGGACTACCGGGGAGAGATCATGGTCCTGCTGGTCAACCTGGGCGACGAGCGCGTTCACGATCGAGCCGGGGGACCGGATCGCTCAGGCAGTGCTCGCGCCGGTGGCGCGAGCCGGGTTCACGGCGGTCGAGGGGCTCGAGGGCTCCGACCGGGGCGGCGGGGGGTTCGGCTCGACCGGCCGTTAGGGGGCCGGGGAGCCGGACGGACGGGGTCCGCACGATGAGTTACCGCACGGTAAATCGTTACGTGACCCGCGAGCTTCTCGTCGCGGTGCTGGTCGCCTTCCTTTTCTTCTTCTTTATCTTCTTCGTCAATCAGCTCCTCCTGATGGCGGAGCGGATCCTCTCGAAGAGCGTGCCCATCGGCGACGTGGCCCTGCTCGTCTTCTACTCCCTCCCCATCATCGTGACCTACGCGCTCCCGTTCGGGACGCTCGTCGGCGCCCTCATGGCCGTGGGCCGTCTCGCCGGCGACCGCGAGATCATGGCGCTGCGCGCCTCGGGCATCGCCCTCGCCAGGATCTTCTTTCCGATGCTGATGACGGCGCTCGCGCTCTCGGCGGCCGTCTTTGTCTTCAACGACCTGTTCCTTCCGCTGGGGAACATCGGGCTGAAGAGCATGCTGCGGCGGGTGATCTTCCAGAACCCGGCGATCGAGCTCGAGCCGTACTCGGTCAAACGGTACGAGAACACCGTGATCGTCACCGGCGACGTCTCGGGCCGGCGGATCCGGCCGATCATGATCATCGACCAGGACAGCGAGAACCGGAAGCGGGTCATCACGGCGAACGAGGCCGTGCTCGTGCCCGCGACGGACGAGCGGGGGGCCGTCGCTCTCGAGCTGCGCGGCGTCTTCGACTTGAGCGCCAAGCCGCGGGACAAGGGCAACTACGAGTACGCCGCCGCGGACCGCATGGTCTACAACATCCTGCTCAAGGACATCAGCGTGTCGCTGGTGAACCCCGGGCCGGCCGAGAAGAGCTCCGTCGACGTGTACCGGGAGATCGCGGGGATGCGCTTCCGCGCAGGAGCAGAAGATCTCCGCGGTCGCGGAGCGCGCACGCCGCGGCCGCTACCGGCTCTCGCTCACCATGCTCGACGCGATGGAGCGCGGCCTCACGCGGGCCGAAACGGACGAGGCGGCGCGCCTCGCGGGCGACGTCGCCAGGGACAGCGCGCCGCCTCCGCTGGACCGGACCCTGCAGGCGTACCTCCTCGAGTTCCACCGCAAGTTCGCCAGCCCGCTCTCCTGTCTCGTGTTCGTCGTGTTCGCCTTTCCCGCCGGCCTGCTCGCGAGGCGCAGCGGCCGGACCCTCGGGTTCGCGCTCGGGATCGTGATGTCGGGGCTGTACTGGGCCATGCTGATCGTGAGCTACCGCTTCGGCGCGCGCGCTTCCTTTTCGCCGCTGCTCGCCATGTGGCTGCCGAACGTCGTCGTGCTCGCCGCGGGGACGACGCTGCTCGCCACGAGGTCCCACCCGTGAAGACGCTCCACGCCATGCTGCTCGCCCACTTTCGCCCGCATCTTTGCATCGTCTTCCTCGCGATGTTCGTGCTCGTCTTCGAGCTGATGGACGTCTTTTCCAACCTGTGGCGATACGTCGGCGAGGACGTGACGCTGGCGGACATCGGGCGGGTCGCGCTGCTGTACCTGCCCAAGTGCGTCTCCTACGCGCTGCCCGTCGCGCTCCTGTTCGCCGTCGCGTACGCCCTCGGCACCTACTACACGAACAACGAGCTGATCTCGATCTTCCTCTCGGGGATTTCCCTCGCGCGCTTCGTGACGCCCGCTGATCGTCGTCGGAGCCCTGCTGAGCGTGGGGTCCTTCGTGTTCGAGGACGCGGTCGTGATCCGGACCTTCCGCGCGAAGAACGAGCTGACGCGCACGCTGCTCAAGCAGTCGGTCTCCTACAGCAACACGAACGTCACGATCACCAGCCCGGACCGGAAGTTCGTCTACCAGGCGGCCTACTTCAACGACCGCCAGCAGGCCCTGAGCGGGGTGACCATCGTCGAGCGCGACGCCGCGAGCGGCCTGGCCGCCAGGTACGAGGCGGACGCGGCCGAGTGGAACGGCAGGCACTGGGTGCTGCGCAACTGCCGGATCTTCCGCCGCGGGAACGACGGCCGCGTCCTGGAGTCGGACGTCTCCGTCTACGAGTCCGACGCCCTGAACGAAGGCCCTTCGATCTTCCGCCGCATGGCGGACCGCGTCGAGGAGATGCGGGTGGGCGACGCCCGGCAGTACGTCGAATCGCTGCAGACGGCGGGCCTCCCGTACCAGGAGGCCCTGAGCTGGTACCACCGCAAGTACTCGTTCGCCTGCACGCCGCTCGTCGTCGTGCTGATCGCGGGCTCGGTGGGCGGGCTCTTCAGGAGGAACTTCTTGTTCCTGAGCCTTCTCGCGGCCCTCGGGATCGCCGTCGGCTACTACGTGCTGCAGCTCGTCGCGCTGACGATGGCCAGCAACGGGCTGCTGTCCCCGATCACGGGGGCCTGGGCGAGCCTCGTGCTCTTCCTGGGCGTCGGCGTCGGGCTCTTCCGCGTGGCCCGGACCTGAGGTCCCCATGCGCTTCGAAGCGGGGCCGCGCGACGGCAAGGCGCGCACGGGTCTGCTCTCGCTCGGCCACGGGCGGGTCGAGACGCCGGCCTTTATGCCGGTGGGCACGAACGCCAGCGTCAAGGCGGTCAGGCTGGACGCGCTCGACGAGCTGGGGATCCGGATGATCCTCTCCAACACCTACCACCTGTACCTGCGGCCGGGGATCGACGTGATCGCGGCCGCGGGCGGCCTGCACCGCTTTATGGGCTGGGGAGGCAACATCCTCACCGATTCGGGCGGATACCAGCTGTTCTCCCTGACGCCGTACAGGCGCGTCGAGGACGAGGGGGTGGCCTTCAGCTCCCACGTCGACGGATCGCGGCACAATCTCACGCCCGAGGACGTCATCGACGCGCAGGTGAGCCTCGGCAGCGACGTGATGATGCCGCTCGACGTGTGCACGCCGCCGGGGATCGGCCGCGACGAGGCCGAGGAGGCGGCGGCGCAGACGACGCGCTGGGCGCGGCGCAGCCGCGCGCGCTGGCTGGAGCGCCGCGGCGAGCCCGGCGAGCATGGCGGGCCGCGCGAGCCAGGCGAGCCCGGTGAGCTCTTCGGGATCGTGCAGGGCAACTTCTTCGCGACCTGCGTCGGCGCAGCGCCGAGGAGATCGTCGCGCTCGACCTGCCGGGGTGCGCCATCGGGGGGCTCTCCGTCGGCGAGGAGCCGGGCCGCTTCCGCGAGATGCTCGCGTTTACCGCGGCGCTGCTTCCGGCGGACCGGCCGCGGTACGTGATGGGCATAGGGACTCCGGAGTACATTCTCCAGGCGGTGGAGGAGGGGATCGACCTGTTCGACTGCGTCTACCCCACGCGGACGGCCCGCAACGCGCTGGCGCTGACCCGCGACGGGCAACCTCAACCTCAGGCTGGAGAAGAACCGGCTCGACCAGCGGCCGATCGATCCCGAGTGCGGCTGCTACGCCTGCCGGACGGCCTCGCGGTCGTACCTGAGGCACCTGTTCAAGGCGAAGGAGATTCTGGCCGCCGTCCTCACGACGCAGCACAACCTGCGGTTCATCCAGGACATGATCGCAGAGGCGCGGCGGGCCATCCGCGAGGCGCGCTTCGGGGCCTTCAGCCGGCGCCTTCGTCGACCGGCGCCCCGGGGGGAGCCGTGATGCCGACAATCGAAACGGGAGGAGCGGCGTGAAACGGACCCTCGTTCGGACCGCCCTGGCGGCAGCGATGGCCGCGGCCATGGCACCAGCGTTCGGGGCGAACGTCGAATATGTGGATGAAGGCGGCCGCCGCGTGGCGGCCGAGGCGCTCGGATACCGCGGCGTGCCCGTACCGCGACGCGGGCATCGACGCGAACGGCGTCGACTGCTCCGGGCCTCGTGTGCGCGGTCTACGCGGCCGCGGCGGGCGAGAAGCTGCCCGCGCACGGTGGCCGGGCTGATCGAGCGGGGCGAGCGGATCGAAGGCGCGCCGCGGGCGGGGGACCTGCTGTTCTTCGACACGACGGGCGGGCCGTCGCACGTGGGCATCGCGCTCGACGGGCGGTCGTTCGTGCACGCCGCGTCCGAGGGGCCCGGCCACGGGCGTGATCGTCTCGTCGATGGACGAGCCGTACTACCGCGACCGCTTCCTCGAGGCGCGCCGTCTCCTCGTCGCCGGCCCCGGCCGCTTCGTGATGCGCATCGACGGGGACCCGGTCCGGGCCTCGCTCGCGGCGCCGGTGGCCGCCGGGACGCCGCTGCAGTTCGCCGTGTCGAGCGCCGCCGGGGCGCGGTCAGCCCGGTCACGGTGCGCGCTCTCGTCGACGGGAAAGAGGTGCTCGCGCGCCGCCTGAGCCTCTCGCCGGGCCGCGAGGCGAGCGTGCTGGCTGGTCCCCGGCCCCGGCCGCTGGACCGTGAGGGTCGAGGAAGCCGGCGGCGGCGTGCCCGCGGAGCTGGCGTTCGATTCGGGAAGCCCGGGAGGACGGCCATAGCAGACACCACCCTCCGCCGCAGCGCGGCTCACGAGCGCCGTCGTCATGGCGTGCACGCATGACGACACGGCTGCTCGGGTTCGTCAAGAACGCGATCATCGCCGCCCTCTTCGGCGCCACCGGCGAAGCCGACGTGCTGAACGCCGTGTTCAACATCCCCAACACGCTCCGCAAGCTCATGGCCGAGGGCGCGCTGTCCTCCGCGTTCATCCCGGTGCTGTCCGAGCTCGTGGTCAGGGAGGACCGCCAGGGCGGGCGGCCACGCCGCGGGGCGCCTCTTCCGCGAGGTCGTGACTTTCCTGCTCGTGACGCTCGTCCCGCTGCTGGTCCTGGCCGTCCGTTGTTCCCGCGGCAGGCCGTCGGGCTCTTCACGGAGTTCGAGTCCGCGGAGCAGCTCGAGCTGGCGGCCGGGCTCTTCCGCTGGATCGCCTGGTACCTGATCCTGGTGAGCCTCAGCGCGATCCTGATGGGGGCGCTCAACACGCACAACCGTTTCGTGCTGCCCGCCCTCACGCCCGCTGTTCTTCTCCTTCTGCGTGATCGCCGCGCTGCTGATGCTGCACCGGTCGCTCGGCATCTACAGCCTCGCGGTCGGCGTGCTCTCGGGCGGCGATCGTGCAGCTCGTCGCCCAGGTCCCGTTCGCGGCCCGCCTCGGCTACCGCCTGCTGCCCGCGCGGCGCTGGCTGTCGCCCGAGCTGCGCCGCGTGCTGCGAGCTCTGGGTGCCCTTTGTCGCCACCTCGTCCATCTACGCGGTCAACCAGCTCGTGGCCCTGCGCTTTGCCAGCGGCCTGGCCGAAGGCAGCGCGTCCGCCATGAGCTACGCCGTCGTGTTCTGGCAGCTTCCCTTCGGCGTGCTGTCCGCCTCGGTGACCACGGTGCTGTTCCCGCGCATGAGCCGCCAGGCCGCCGACGGCGACACCGACGCGCTGCGCGAGTCGACGAGCTACGGGATGCGCCTGCTCGGCGCCCTGCTCGTGCCGGCCGCGGTCTTCTTCCTCCTCGAGGGCCGGTCGATGATCGAGGTCGCCTACCAGCGGGGAGCCTTCACGTCCGCCGCCACCGGACCTCACCGCGCGCGTGCTCACCGGCTACTCCGTAGGGCTCGCGAGCGTCGGGCTGTTCACGTTCCTGCAGCGCCTGTTCTACGCGCTGCACGACTTCCGGCACCCCGCTCTGGACCGCCGCGGTCGTGGTCGTGGCCGTCGACGTCGGGCCTCTCGATCTGGCTCAAGGGGACGGCGCTGGGCGTGGTGGGGCTCGCGGTTGCCAACTCCTCGGCGTTCACCGTCGGGCTCGTCCTGCTCGTGGCCTCCGCGCGCGCGCGGCTCGGCCGCCGCATCGACGGCAGGCGGCTGGCGCTGGAGGCTGCGCGGGTCGCGGCAGGGATGCTGCCTGCCGACGCTCGCGCTGCTGGGCTTCCGCGCGCTGACCGCCTGCGCGCGCGGCCGCGGCGGCCGTGCGGCGCGCGGCTCGGCCTCGTGCTGGCCGGGTTCGCGCTGTTCGCCGGCGTCACGCTGCTCGTCTACCGCGGCCTCCGCGTGCAGGCCGCGCGCGACCTGCTCGGGGCGGAGGCGCGGATGAGCGCGCGCCCGCGCCGCCCTGCGCGCCTCGCTGCTCGCGGCCGCGCTCGCCGTCTTCGGGCAGGCAGCGGGCGCCCGCGCAGGGAAGGGGCGCGGAGCCTGCGTCGAGCGAGTGGCGCGACACGCCTCTCCTACGGCATCGACGACGAGATCATCGCGGTCCTCGACGCCATGCAGAGCGGCGCACGAGACCGCGCTCGTGCCCGAGATGGTGCGGCTCGTCGCGCGCTCGCGCTCCGACCAGGTGCGCGTCAAGGTGCTCGACTACCTCGGCGTGCTCGAGGAGCGGGCGGGCGAGCAGGCCGGCGCTGGCGCCTCTCGCGCCGACCCGGCGGCGGGCGACGACCTGACCGTCGCGATCGCTGCGCTACCTCGCGGCGATCGGCTCGAGCGGGCTCGCCCGCCGCGGCTCGGCGGCTCACCGACAGCGACGACCTGGCGGTCGCCGGGACTGCGGTGCGCGCCCTCAAGACGGACCCGGGCGCGGGCGAGCTCCTGCTCGCGCAAGCTCCGGGACGACCGCACGCCCGCCGAGCTCAAGCCGGACATGATCCTCGTCGCTCGGGGCGCTGCGCTACGCGCCCGCCTTTGACGAGCTGGCCACCATCGTCGAGACCGCTCCCAGGACAAGACGTGGCGCATGTACGCGGCCGACAGCCTGGGGCGGCTCGGCGACCCGCGGGCGGTGCCCGCTGCTGCGGGCGCTGTTCGCCGAGGACGACGCGCTGCTGCGCGCTCATGCCGCGTCGGCCCTCGGTCGCTTCGACGAGCCCGGCGTGAGCGAAGTTGCTCGAGCAGGCCCTCAAGGACTCCAACTGGCGCGTGCGAAGCACCGGCTGCAAGGCACTCGCCGAGCGCAAGGAGCGCGGAGCCGTCGCGATCCTCGCGTACAAGGCCCGGCGCGATCCGGTGCCGCGGGTCAGGCTGGACGCGATCGAGGCGCTCGGCCGGATAGGCGACGCGGGACGCGCCGGACACGTGGCGGAGCTGTACGCGTCCGCCGGCGGCGAGCCTCGAGATCCGCATGGCCGCGCCTCGACGCGCTGCTGGGGCACGACCTCGAGGGGAGCGTCGACGCCATCGAGAAGGTCGTCGCCGCCGAATGGGGCCGTCACGAGCACGACGAACCGCATCGTCGAGCAGACCGCGTCCCGCCTGGCCGCCGGTCATCGGGGCGTCGCGGGGCCTCTTCGAGCGCTTTCTCGACAACCCGAGCCGAACGTGCGCGTCGCCGGCCTGCGCGGGCATCGCGCTCAACGGGCTGCGCGACCTGCGCGAGCGCGTGGAGCGGGTCTCCCGCGAGGACCCGCGCCGGGCGTCCGCCGGGAAGCGCCCTCACGATGGAGCGCCTGTAGGCCCGGGGCCGGCAGGCGCGAACCCATGGATGTCGAGCTCCTGCGCAGCCGGGCGCGCTTTACCAGGAGGTCGCGCCGCTTCTTTCTCGAGAGGGGCTATCTCGAGGTCGAGACGCCGCTGCTTGCGCCCGCCCTGATCCCCGAGCCGGCGCTCGAGGTCTTCCGCACCGAGTGGATCGACCCGCGCTGCCTCGCCGCCCGTGAGCTCTTTCTCGTCCCGTCGCCCGAGCTCTGGATGAAGAGGCTCCTGGCGCGCGGCTCCGGCAGCCTCTTCCAGATCTGCAAGTCCTTTCGCAACTTCGAGGCTCTCGGCCGCTACCACAACCCCGAGTTCACGATGCTCGAGTGGTACACGGTGGACGCCGACTACATGGACTCCGCGGACCTGACCGACGAGCTGCTCGCGTACCTGCTCGCCGCCCTGGGGGCGGGCCGCGGACGGCGACGCCGCCCTGCCTGCGGCTCTCGATGAACGACGCGTTCCGCAGCCTGGCGGGCCTCGACCTCGAGCGGCTGCAGGAGCGGGGGGCGCTCCTCGCCGCGGCGCGGGAGTGCGGCGAGACGCCGCCGACGACGAGACGTGGGAGCAGCTCTTCAACAGGCTGCTCGTGTCGGGGTCGAGCCGCGGCCTCCCCGCGGCCGGCCGCTGCTGCTCACCGACTGGCCGAGCGGCGTGCCGACGCTCGCCCGCGCGCGCGGGCTCTGGGCCGAGCGATGGGAGCTGTACGTCGGCGGCGTCGAGATGGCCAACTGCTTTACCGAGGAGACCGACCGCGCGCGGCTCGAGGAGCTCTTCGCAGACGAGAGCGCGCGCAAGGACCGGGCGCCGCGTCGCGCACCCGCCCGACACCGGGCTGCTCGAGGTCTTCGACGGCCGCTTTCCCGCGATGCTCCGGCGTCGCCCTTGGCATGGATCGGCTCTTCATGCTACTCTCCGGCCTAAATCAAGTAGAAGGTGTGATGTCGTACTCGTTCTCCGAGTTCTCCCTGGAGGAAGACACGTGATCAAGGCGGGTCAGATAGGCAAGGGCATGTTCCTTCTGATCAAGGAAGAGCCCTGTCTCGTGGTCGAGCGCGAATTCGTCAACCCCGGCAAGGGTCAGGCCTTTGTCCGTCTGCGGATGAAGGGGCTGAAGACCGGCACGCAGCATCCAGCAGACCTTCAAGACCCCTGACAACGTCGAGGACATCCAGGTCGACATGCGGCCGGCGCAGTACATGTACGCCGACGACGAGAGCTTCCACTTCATGGACAACGAGAGCTTCGAGCAGATGGCGGTCGAGAAGGAAGGCCTCGAGGACCGCCAGAACTGGCTCAAGGAAGGCTCGACCTACGACCTGATCGTCTACGAAGGCAAGGCGATCGACATCAAGGTGCCCGTTCAAGGTCGTCCTCACGGTCACGCGAGGCGAATGTCGGGCTCAAGGGCGACACTGCCACGGGCGCCACCAAGCCCGTCACGATCGAAACCGGGTACAGCGTCAGGGTCCCGCTCTTCATCAAGGAGGGCGACAAGATCCTCATCAACACCGAGACCGGCGAATACGTGGAGCGCGTGAACTGACGGCGCCGCAGCCGGAAGGCCGCGCTGGCGACGGCGGCGGCCTCCCGGAAGGCATCGTCAACAAGCGGGTCTCGTTCCGGTTCTCCAGCGCCCGCCTCTCGCTCGATCTCTCGCAGTCCCTCTTCAGCAGCTTCGACGTCGACACGGGCTCTCGGCTGCTCCTCAAGACCCTCGCGCAGCGAGGCGGACCTCGCGGCCGCCGCGGTCCGCGCTCGACGCGGGTTGCGGCACGGGCGTGCTCGCGCTCGGCGCTGGCTGCCGCGTATCCCGGCACTGACTGTGGACGCCGTCGACCGCGACGCCCTCGCCGTCGCGCTCACCGCCGCCAACGCCCGTCTCAACGCAGCCGCCGGCGTGCGCCCCTTTGGCAGCCTCGTGCTCGACGCGCGCGTCGGCGGCCCCTACGACCTGGCGGTCTCCAACCTGCCGGCCAAGGCGGGTCACCCGGTTCTCGAGGCGCTGGTGCGCCGGCTCGCCGCGCTGGTGCGGCCGGGCGGCCGCGTCGCCGTCGTCGTCGTGACGCCGCTCAAGGAGCTGATCCGCTCCGCCATCGGGGCGCAGGGGCGGGAAGTGCTGCTTCACCGAGGAGACGCGCGAGCACGTCGTCTACCACTACGCGGGAGGGGCAGACGACGCGGGCGTCCGCGGCGTGGCTGGCGCCGTTCCTGCGGCACGCGGGGCGCTTCGAGGCCGGAGGCGCCGCGCTACGAGATGACGACGGTCTACGGGCTGCCGGACTTCGACACGCCGAGCTACGAGCAGGAGCTCGGCGCTGGAGACGCTGGGAGACGAACGCCCCGAGGGCGTGTGGGGGTTCTGGCGGCCGGGGCAGGGCCATCTCGCCGGCAGCGCTGCTCGGACGCGGCGCGGCCGTCGGCCCTCGTGCTCGCAGGCCGCGATCTGCTCTCGCTGGAGGTCTCGCGCGTGAACGCCCTCGCCGCGGGCGCGGCGGCAGGGCGGATCGAAACCCTTCACCTTCCCTTCTATTTCCTCGTGGAGCGCGAGGCCGATTTCGTGGCGTTCTCGCCCGACGACGACCCGGGCTGGCGCTGGCAGGCGCGCTTTGCGGCGAACGCCGAGCGGCTCGTGCGGCCGGGCGGGCTTCTGCTCGTTTCGCGGCCCGAGCGGGGCGGTCGCGAGGATCGGCGGCCTGGATCCGCGCTTCCGGGTGCTGCGCGATCAGCGGCGCCGCGGCTTCCGGGCGATGCTCCTGAGGCGCGTGGCCGGTCCGCGCTGAGGCAGCCCGAGGCTCGAAAAAAGCGAGCGGTCCCTTGCGGATATCTTACGCAGGGGCTAAGATACACGCGCTGAGTAGCCCACGCGGCTGGAGCCCCAAAGGGGGCCAGGGGGCTTGGCGATGGCGCCAAGTCATGGAAGAAGGGGATGCGGCAGAGGATCGCAGCGCACGTCGCAGAGCTCGTCGGAGCGCACGCCGATGGTCTATCTCGACCGGCTCTCCTCCGGGCGGCCACGGGAGGATCGCGGCGAAGCTCGAGTTCTGCAACCCGACCGGGAAGCATCAAGGACCGGATCGTCGTCGCGATGATCGAGGACGCGGAGCGCGCGGGGTCTTCTCGCGCAAAGGCAGCGTGATCGTCGAGCCGACGAGCGGCAACACCGGCGTCGGCCTGGCCTGCCTGTGCGCGATCCGGGGCTATCGCCTGATCCTGACCGTGCCCGACACGCTGAGCGACGAGCGGCGCAGGCTGCTCAGGGCCTACGGGGCGGAGATCGTGGTCACGCCGGGTGAGATGGGCATGCGCGGCGCGATAGAGAAGGCCGAAGAGATCCTCGAGCGCCAGCCGCGCGGGTTCATGCTCCAGCAGTTCAGCAACGGGGCGAACCCGCGGACCCACGAGCGCACGACGGCCGTCGAGATCTGGGATGACACGCAAGGGAAGGTCGACATCGTGGTCGCGGGCGTCGGTACCGGCGGCACCGTGAGCGGAGTGGGGCGGTACCTCAAGCGCAAGAAGCCCGGCGTCAAGGTGGTCGCCGTCGAGCCCGCGGGCTCCGCGGTGCTCTGCGGCAGGGAGCCCGGACGCCACGCGATCCAGGGCCTCGGTCCGGGCTTCGTGCCTCGCGTCCTCGACCGCGGCGTCATCGACGAGGTCGTGCCGGTCCGCGACGAGGAGGCCATGCAGATGTGCCGGCGCCTGGCTTCGACCGAGGGGATCGCAGCCGGGTTTTCCTCGGGGGCGGCCGCCCATGCGGCCTGCCGCGTAGCCCGGCGGCGGGAAAGCGCCGGAAAGCTCGTTGTAGTCATATTCCCCGACAGGGGTGACAAGTATTTAAGCACGGGGTTATACGAATGAGACTTACCACAAAGGGACGGTATGGAGTGCGGGCCGTCTTGAATCTTGCCGCCTCCTACGCGAACCGGCCCATCTCCATCAAGACCATAGCGGCGGACGAGGGGATCTCGCCCGAGTTCCTGGAGCAGATCTTTTTCAAGCTCAAGAAGTCGGGGATCATTTCTTCCGTGCGCGGGCCCGGCGGCGGTTTCGTCCTGAACCGCAAGCCCGCGGAGGTGTCGGTCAAGGACATACTCGATGCGGTGGGGGAGCCGACTTTCCCGGCTCCGTGCACCGACCCTCACGATCCGGAGCGGTGCGCGCGCACGGAAACCTGTCACCTCACGCACACCTGGCACAAGTTCAACAACGTGATCAACGAATTCCTTTCGGGGCTCACCCTCAAAGACATCCTCGAGGAAGGCGGAGAGAAGCTTTCGCAGGGCGTGAAGCAGGGGCAGGACTTCGCGATCTGAGCCGGGCGCTCGCGGCGGGGGCGGCGTCGTGGCGCCCGGCCTCCGCGGGCGGCTATTGAAGGGCGCTTTCGATCGCTTTGCGGAACGCCTGGTCCGTAAACGGCTTCCTGAGGAAGAGGTCGCCGCGATGGACTCCCGTGCGCTCGGGCGAGTACGCGGACACGAAGACGATCGCGGCCTTGCACTGCCTGCGAATGAGCTCCGCCGCGCTCGCGCCGGTCATCTTGCCGGCCAGGCTGAGGTTCATCAGGACGAGGTCCGGGCACTCGACGCGCACCCGGTCGAGCGCGAGCTCGCCTGAGCTCGTGAGGACCACGTTCTCGAAGCCCATCGACAGCAACCTGTTCTGCTCGTCAAGGGCAATGAGGTACTCGTCTTCCACGATGAGAATCTTCGCTGAGCGCACGGCTGTCGGCACATGCTGATTATAGCACCTCTCCACAACCGGCGCAAGGGAATCGGGGTTTTCGCGAGATTGGAGAAAAGTCCTCGGGCGGTTCCGCTCACGCCGGCATTTCGTCTGCGTTGACCGCCCGCGGGCCGCGTGTTAGCCTCGGGACCGATTCGGGCGGTTAGCTCAGCTGGTAGAGCGCCTGGTTTACACCCAGAAGGTCGTGGGTTCGAGTCCCCCACCGCCCATCACCGCCTGCGAGCGCCTTGCCGTTTCGTCTTGCGCGGCGGCGTCGCCGGCTTCCACCTCGTGCCGCCGATGATGTGGCAGATGTGCGAGAGGCTCACTTCGTACCTGCGGGCGAGATCCGCGCGGCGAACACCCGCCGCGTATCGCTCGCGGATGCGGGCGACATCCTTCTCGGTCAGCCTGTTGGCGGATCTGTGGCGCTGCTGCTCGGCCCGGGGCCGCCAGGAGCACATGCTCGGCGAGAAGTCGGCATCGGGACTCTTGCGCACCAGCGAATAGCCCTTGGGTCTGGGCCCGAGGTCATCGAGGAAGGTATCGAAGCTGTCCCAGCGCTTGGCGACGGTGATTCCCCGCCCCCCGTACCGTTTGTAGTCCCTGCACCTGCGGTTCCGGCACCTCTGCCTGATCATCATCCACGTGGCATACTCGCTGTGGTACCGCGTGCGGGGGCTCTTGTTCCGCACGAGAGGTCTCTTGGACTGGCGCACCTTCCCCTTCATCGTCCCCCCTTGTTTCTTACTTCACGCGCAGCATACAGAAATTTCGCCGTTTGTGCACCTACCCTGGCAGCGGCGTCCGGACGGCGCACCCGGGCACGGTGCAGCGCGTCAGCCGACGGGACAGATCAGCGCGGTGACAGAGTGAGGCTCGAACGAGCACGTGAGGGAGCTCCCCGAGGCCTTCAGGAGCGCCTCCCGCGTCTCGACCTCCCGCGGGCTTTCAAATGTGTTGGCGCTTTCGATGCCGGGGCCGTTGACCACCTGCACGCTCACGTTGCCTCGGAACCGCCCGTCGGTCAACGCGATCGTCGTTTCCTCCGGCAGGGTCGCGCTTCGATTGACGACGTACACGACGAGCTCCTTCCGCCCCCGGTCCAGCGTCGCAGAGACGTCGAGGACGCGGACGCCGGCGTATTCGCCGGCCCCGAAGGTGTCGCCGCTCCACCGCACGTCGAGCGCCTCCTGCCCGCAGGTCCGGCTGTAGACCTCGAACGGGTAGAAGCTGGTCTGGAGCACCATCCCGTCCGGGCCGGGCATCACCAGGCGCCGGTTGAGGCCGGAGAAGTTCGCCATCTTGACCGAATGCGCATGCCGGATGACGGCATTGAAGTTCATGGCCACCACCAGAGCGTCCTCGAGCCGTTGGGGCAGGTCCACGTTGCGGCTCGGCTGATGCCTGACGGCCCACTCGTCGAGGGCGAGGGGGATCGGTCGCTTGATGTCGTTGTCCAGGCGGGCGGCGCGGATCAGCCCTTCGCAGGCGGCCAAGCGCTCTTCGAAGAGCTCGGAGAGGGTCATGAAGGTGGCAAAGTCGACCTCGCGCTGCCCCGGCGCGCCCCGGCGGGTCCGCGATTCCGCCAGGGTTCCCGACGTACCAGTGAATCGCCATGTAGTCGATGAGGCCGCCTGCCTGCTCAAGCAGCAGCCGCCCCCTCTCGACGATCTCGGTGCGCCAGGAGGACACGAACGCGGCCACCAGCTTGATGGCGGGATCCGTCATCTTCATCACCTTCGCGAACTCGGTGCAGGCGCGCGCGTACTCCTGCGGCGTCTTGTAGCCGATCTGCCAGGGGCCGTCGACCTCGTTGCCGATCCCCCAGTACGTGACGCGGTGCGGCTCGTCGAACCCGTGCGCGCGCCGGAGCCTCGCGAGCGAGCTGTCGCCCGTGCCGTTGCAGTACTCCACCCAGTCGCCCGCCTCCCGCATGTCCCCGTCGCCGCAGTTCACGACGAAGTAGGGCTCGGCGTTCACCTTGCGGCAGAAGCGGATCATCTCGTTGGTGCCGACCTGGTTGTGCTCGATGAGGTCCCAAGCGATGTCGTGGCGCACCGGGCGGTCGCTCTTCGGGCCCACGCCGTCCATCCAGCGGTACCCGGAGATGGTGTTGCCCCCGATGCAGCGGATGTTCGAGATTTTCAGGCGACGCGTGGCCTCCAGCACGTCGGTGCGGAATCCGTCGTCATCGGCGAAAGGGGAATCGGGCTGGTAGATGCCGCGATTCATGGGGCGCAACTCCTTGAACAATCCGAAGATGTTGCGATCGATCGGACCCGAGACTCGCTCCAGGGAGATGGATATGTGGTTCAAGGCGCGTCCTCCATTCGCGGCCATCCTACCACACACTCGCGTTGAGCATGGGCTCGGCGCTTCGGAGCGGGTCCGAACCGCCTGGGCCGGCCGCCATAGCGTGTAGTCCTTGACAACGGGAGTCCCGTACCCCAGACTACCCGCCACGGAACCCGATCACCATGCGCGCGTACATCCTGCGAAGGCTGCTCCTGCTGATCCCGACGGTGTTCCTTGTGAGCGTCGCGGTCTTCCTCATCATGCGTCTCATCCCGGGCGACATCGTGGATCGCATGGTGGGCCAGATGGACTACGCCACCCACGGCGACCGGGCTGCGCTGCGGACCGCCCTGGGGCTGGATGAGCCGCTGCTCACGCAGTACGGCCGCTGGATCGGGAACATCCTGATGCACGGCGACCTCGGCAAGTCCCTGTGGTCGCGGCTGCCGGTGACGGACGAGATCAGGGCGAGGTGGCCCGTCACTTTCGAGCTCGGATTCCTCGCGCTGATCGTGTCGCAGCTCATCGCCCTCCCGATCGGCGTTTACTCCGCGCTCAGGCAGGACGTCTGGGCGGACTACGCCGCGCGGACCTTCGCCATCATCTGCATCGCGGTCCCCGACTTCTGGCTGTCCACCATGATCATCGTGTTCCCCGCGATCTGGTGGGGGCACTCCCCTCCGTTGATGCTGATCCCTTTCACCGCGGACCCGATCGGCAACCTCGGGATGTTCCTGGTCCCCGCCGTGGCCCTGGGCATGGGGATGTCCGGGCTCACCATGAGGATGACGCGGACGATGATGCTCGAGGTGCTGCGGCAGGACTACATCAGGACGGCCTGGGCGAAGGGCCTGCGGGAGCGGGCGGTCGTGGCGCGGCATGCTCTGAAGAACGCGTTGATCCCCGTGATCACGCTCGTCGGGCTTCAGCTCCCGATCATGATCGGGGGGACGGTTGCCATCGAGCAGATCTTCAGCCTGCCCGGCATGGGCCGCCTCATCATCGAGTCGACGCAGAAGAGGGACTACACGATGGTGAGCGGCGTGCTCTTCGTCTACGCGATCGCCCTGGTGCTCATCAACCTGATCGTCGATGTGGCCTACAGCGTGCTCGACCCGCGGGTCTCCCACAAGTGAAGGCAGCCGATGACCGATAGCGCTTCGGCAACGACGCCGCGCAAGAGACCATCGTCATTCGCCGTCTTCGCCCGCAGGCTCGTCAGGGAGAAGCCCCTGGGCACCGTCGGCGCCGTCATCACGCTGCTCCTGCTGCTGACCGGGATCTTCGCGGACGTCCTCGCGCCTTACGGCTCGAACGAGCAGCACACGTCGGACATGCTGTCCCCGCCGTCCGCCCGCTACCTCCTCGGCACGGACAATATGGGCCGCGACATGCTGAGCCGCATCATCTATGGGGCGCGCATCTCGGTGATCGTCGGGCTGTCGGCGGCGACGATCGCGACGGCCATCTCCACGTTCATAGGCCTGGTGAGCGGCTACGTGGGCGGAAGGCTCGACCTGCTGCTCCAGAGGCTCGTCGATTCCTGGATGTGCTTTCCGATCCTGATCGTGCTGATGGTCGTCATCTCGATGATCGGGTCCGGCCTCTGGAGCGTCATCCTCGTGATGGGGGTGGGGTACGGGATCGTCGGCTCGCGGGTCGTGAGGGGCGCCACGATCGCGACCAAGGCGAACGCCTACGTAACGGCGGCGGTCGCCACCGGCTGCTCGACGACCCGGATCCTCGTCAGGTACATCCTGCCGAACATCATGGCCGCGATCATCATCCTCTTCACCACGCGCGTCCCCTTCATGATCCTGGTGGAGGCCAGCCTGAGCTTCCTCGGCTACGGCGTGCCCCCGCCGGCGCCGAGCTGGGGCGGGATGCTCAGCGGCAGCGGCCGCTCCTACATGTTCATGGCTCCCTGGATGGCCATCTGGCCGGGCCTGGCCCTCGGCATCGTGGTGTTCGGCGTGAACATGTTCGGCGATGCACTGCGTGATATTCTGGACCCGCGCCTCAAGGGCGCCGGACGTTACGGGATCAGGATGAGACGGCGGATGGCCGCGAAGGATAGCGAAGGAGGATGAAGGACGGCTCGGAGCCCCGGGAGAGCCGGCTCCGGGTAAAGGCACAACGCTAAGGAGGCGACATGAAGCGGAAATTAGTCGTCCTGGCATTCGCGCTGTTGGCGGCGATTGCCTTTGGAAGCCCCACCAAGGAGGCGGCCGCCCCAGCCGCGGCCGAAGGGACGCCCCAGTACGGCGGGACGCTCACGGTGAGGGTCGGTTGGGTGCAGAACGGCACGGACAGCTTCGATACGATCGACCCCGCGGGGAGCCCGGCGACCCTCTGGGCGAACCCGTACAAGGAGTTTCTTGCCGTCGGTGACATAGAGAAGTACGGCCCCAGGGGCAACAACACCTATTCGTTCGGGTTCCAGGAGTTCGTGCCCGAGCAGTACCTCAAGGGGATGCTCGCCGAACGGTGGGAGTGGAAAGACCCCAAGACTCTGATCTTCTACGTGCGTGAAAACGCCGGGATCATGTGGCAGGCCAACGAGAGGATCGGCATGAAGGCCCGGCCGTTCACCGCCGACGACGTGTACTTCAGCCTGAACCGCTACGTGAACTCGATCAGGGGAGGCAAGAGCGGCAAGGGGCGGACCCCGTTCATCGAATCCGTGGAGAGGGGCCCGGGCAACCAGGTGATCGTCCGCACCAACAGCTACTGGGCGGACTGGTCGTACCTGCTTGCGTTCGGCTGGTGCACGCCGATCTACGCTCCCGAAGAGGTCAAGGCCGGCGCCTCCGACTGGAGGAACACGACCGGAACGGGACCCTTCATGATCCAGAGCTACGTTCCGGGCTCCGGCGCGACCTACGTCAAGAACCCCAACTGGTGGGGCACCGCCACGGTCAAGGGCAAGGTCTACGACGACGTCCCGTTCATCGACAAGCTGGTGTTCCCTATCATCACCGATGAGTCGACCGCCATCGCCGCGACGCGCACCGGACAGATCGACCTCAACACGATGGCGCCTCTGCAGTACGAGAGCACCCTCAAGACGAATCCCAACCTGATCATGAAGAAGTTCCTCGCGGGCACGAACCTGAGGCTCTCCCTGAAGAACGACTCCGAGTACTTCAGCAAGAAGGAAGTCAGGCGCGCGGTGATGATCGGGACCGACCTGCGGGCGATCGCCAAGGCCCTCTACGGCGAAGGCGAGATCCACACCTACCCGCTGATCACGCCCGACATTTACACGCCGCTCGACAAGCTGCCGCCGTCTCAGGCCGAGCTGTTCGTCTACGACCCGAAAAAGGCGCAGTCCATGCTGGCGGCCGCGGGCTACCCCAACGGCTTCTCCGTGGAGTTCATCGTCGACAACTCCCAGACCCAGCAGGAGCTGGGAGCGATGATCGTCGACCAGTGGAAGAAGTTCGGCGTCAACGTCAAGCTCACGGTGATGGAGCCGGGGGCCAAGGACGCCCTGAGGCTCAGCCACAAGTACAAGGACATCCTCAGCGAGAGCACGCTGACCGTGAACCCGGTGCGCGCCCTGCAGCTCCACGTGACCGGCGAGATGATCAACCCGGCGAACTACGCCAACGCGGACGTCGACGCGCAGTTCAAGCTCGGCGCGAGCACGATCGACCCGGCGGCGAGGAACGAGATCTTCCGCAAGCTCTCGCTGCAGATCCTCGACGACGTGCCGTACCTTCCGATCGCGGCCGCGTCGCGTCTCCTCGTCTACTGGCCCTGGCTCAAGAACTACTACGGAGAGGTTGAGGCCACGTACTACCAGTACATGCCGATGATCACTTCGCTGTGGATCGACCAGGCGATGAAGTCCAAGATGGCCGGCAAGTAGACCGTAAGCGGGGTGTGGGTGGACTCCGCCCACACCCTTTCCTTTCAAAGCAGGACAGTGCCGCAATCCGAAAGGCGATGGTCTTGTACGACGTGGCGTGCGTGGGCATGATGGCGGCCAATCTGCCGGTCCGGCCCGTGAGCAGGGCGGTCTTCGACGTCGACGTGACGCTCGTGGAGAAGATGGAGCTCACGGCGGGCGGCGACGCGATGAACGAGGCGATCGTCCTCTCCCGGCTCGGCAGCAGGGTGCTGCTCTGCGGGAAAGTGGGCGACGACAGCTTCGGCCGCTTTCTCATCGAGACGTCCCGTTCCGCGGGCGTCGACACCGCCGGGGTCCAGGTAGACCCGAGGGTGAGCACCAGCACCTGCGTGATCCTGATCAACAGGGACGGAAGCAGGAACTTCCTGTCCCACAGGCACGCGAGCGAGAAGCTTTCGCTCGAAGACATCGACGTGTCGCTCGCCACCGGCGCGCGTCTCCTATGCATCGGGAGCCTGCTCGCGCTGCCGGCGCTGGACGGCGCGGGCGCTGCCGCGCTGCTGGAGGCCGCCCGGGCCAGAGGCTGCACGACGGCCGCCGACACCAAGCACGACACCTACGGCACGGGGCTGAAAGGCATCCGGGACGCGTTGAGGCAGGTGGACTACCTGCTCCCGAGCTACGAAGAGGCCCGGGATCTCACCGGCGAGACTGACCCGGCGAGAATGTCGGAGGCCCTGCTCGATTCGGGGGCAGGATGCGTCGTGGTCAAGCTCGGAGACCGGGGCTGCTACCTGCGGACGCGTCGGGCGGCGAGCCTCATCGGCGGCTTTGCCGCGGAGGTCGTGGATACCACGGGTGCCGGGGACAATTTCGTGGCCGGGTTTCTCACGGGAGTCCTGCGCGGCTGGGACCCCGAGCGCTGCTGCCGTTTCGCGAACGCCGTCGGGGCCGTAAGCGTCACGGAGGTGGGGTCGACTTCGGCGGTGAAGAGCATGGACCAGGTCATCGAGTACATGGAGCGTTCGGGCCGCGCCGGATAGTCGGCGGAACAGGAGGGCGGTGTGGTGCAACGGAGGCGCAGGGTCAAGCTGGGTTTCGCCCCCACGAGGCGGGCCATGAACAGCGAGAAGGCCTTCAATGTCGGTGAGGCGAACCGGTACAAGAAGCTCGTGGAGCAGTGGCTGTCGCAGCAGAGCGTCGATTTCGTCAATCTCGATTTCCTCAACGCCGAGGGGCTTCTCTTTAACGACGCCGATGCGGACCGCGTGGCGAGGAAGTTCGCCGACGAAGAGGTGGACGCGGTGTTCGCTCCTCACTGCAACTTCGGCGCCGAGGACGCGGTCGTGAGGCTCGCGAAGAAGGTCGGAAAGCCGCTGCTCATCTGGGGGCCGCAGGACGACGCGCCCGCGGCGGATGGCTCGAGGCTGCGGGACAGCCAGTGCGGGCTCTTCGCCACCAGCAAGGTGCTGAGCCGGGTGGGGGTGCCCTTCACCTATATCACCAACTGTCCAGTGGGCGACCCCGTCCTGAAACGCGGGTTCGACAACTTCATAGCCGCCGCCGCCGTCGTCAAGGCGTTTTCCGGCATGCGCATCGGCCAGATCGACGTCCGTCCCGCGGCGTTCTGGTCGGTCAAGGTCAACGAGGCCGAGCTCCTGGAGCGCTTCGGCATCGAGGTGTTCCCGATCACGCTTCCGGACTTGAAGAAGATGTTCGACCGGGCCATGAGCGAGCGCCGCGAGGAGATCTCGGAGATGGTCGCGGAGATCAGGCGCGACATCAAGCGCATCGACTTCGACGCCGCGCTTCTGCGCAATTCGGCCGCGCTGCGCCTGGCCATCCGGACCTGGGCCGAGGAGCAGGGGCTCACGGCGGCCGCGGCGCAGTGCTGGGGCCCGATGTTCGAGACCGTCGGGATCACGCCGTGCTTCACCTTCTCCGAGCTGACCGGCGAAGGGCTGCCGACCATCTGCGAGGCCGACATCCACGGGGCCGTGACCGCCGTGATGGCCCATGCCGCGCGGCTGTGGGAGACCCCGATCTTCCTGGCCGACGTGACGATCCGGCACCCCGAAAAAAAGAACGCCGAGCTCTTCTGGCACTGCGGCGTGTTCCCGAGGAGCCTCATAAAGGAAGGCTGCGAACCCGCCCTGTGCCACCACTACAATCGAAAGGCGCCCATGGTCGGCGCCTGGGAGATCCGGGGCGGCGAGATCACGATCGCCCGCTTCGACGGCATCAAGGGCGAGTACTCGCTGCTGATGGGGCACGGTCGCGGCGTCGATGGCCCGTCCACGCACGGAACCTGGGTCTGGATCGAGTTCAAGGACTGGCCCGCCTGGGAGCACAAGTTCATCTATGGGCCGTACATCCATCACTGCGTGGGGATCCACGGCCACGTCGCGCCTGTTCTCTTCGAAGCCTGCCGCTACATCCCGGGCCTCGCGCCCGACCCCGTGGAGCCTACGCGCGAAGAGATCGAGACGTACCTGAGAGGATGAAAGAATGGTGGTAACCGGTTCGACGCTGAGGACACTGCTGAAGAAGGCTCAGGCGGGGGGCTACGCCGTTCCGGCCTTCAATTACTCGGACATATGGGACATGCGCGCGATCGTCGACGCGGCCGAGGCCGAAAAGGCGCCGATTCTCCTCGCGTCGATCCCGAAGGTCGTCAAAGCGCTGGGCATCGAGATGTGCGGCGCGATCGGCGTCGCCGCGATGGCTCGCGCGCGCGTGCCCGTCGTGCATCACCTGGACCACTCCGCGAGCCTCGACCTCTGCAAGGCCGCGATCGACGCCGGCTACCCTTCGGTCATGATCGACGCCTCCATGCACCCGCTGGCCGAGAACATCGGGATCGTGAAGCAGGTGGTGGAATACGCGCGGCGCAAGGGCGTCGCCGTCGAGGCGGAGATCGGCAGGATACCCGCGAGCAAGGACGAGGGAACGGCCGGCGGAAGAGCAGGCCCTGGTCGATCCCGAGGAGGCGGCCCGGCTCGTCGAGGCCTGCGCCGTGGATGCGCTGGCCGTCGGGATCGGGACGGCGCACGGGTTCTACAAGGGGAAACCCCACATCGATTTCGAGCGGCTGGCCCGGGTCCACGAGCTGGTCTCCGTGCCGCTCGTGCTGCACGGAGGCACCGGCATCCCTGAAGAGGATGTCCGCCGCGCCATCAAGAACGGCATAGCCAAGGTGAACGTCGGGACCATCATCAGGCACACGTACCTGACCAGCCTGCGCGACGAGCTCAAGGACATGGAGCGGGCCGCGCACACGGTGGACATCCAGGAGGCGATCCGCCCGCGCATCGTCGAGGTCGTGCGCGAGTGGATCCGCTCCTGCATGGCGAGCGGCCGGGCCTGATCGGCGCCGCCGCGTTACTGCCTGACGCTCTCGAGTCTGATGACGTTCCACGAAGCGCGCCGAAGGGCGACGCGCAACCGCTCGCCGTCGACCACGCATCCGCTGCCGGCGCGCGGGACGACCGCGTCGGGCCTCGCGAGGGTGTTGCCCGCCTTGAGGTCGTCGCTCTCGTAGACAATGTGCTCTTTCAGCTTCTGCCTGCCGAGTCCGCGAAGATGCGTCTCCAGGACCAGCGGCTTCTCGAGGTCGCGGTTGATCGCGAAGATCGTGAGCGTGCCGTCGCCTGCCACGGCGGCAGTGTCGAGCAGCGGTACGCCGCCGTATTCCTTTGTGTCATAGCGAGGCGAGTCGACCACGCACCTCAGCGCCGTGCCCCGTCCGTAAAGCGACGCGTGCTTGAATGGGTAGAAGAGCGTCTGTTTCCAGGACGCGCCGCCCTTTGCGCAGTTGAAGAGCGAAAGGTGGTTCACAAGCTGGGCCTGGCAGGCGATCCTCACGCGATCCGCGTTGTTCAGAAGGGTCAGGAGCATGGAGCCGGCCACCAGGGCGTCTTCGAACGAGTACATCCCCTCGCTGATCGCATTGGCGTCCTCCCAGCGCCAGCTCCAGGCGTTGCGATGCGCGCGCTCCTCTTCGGACCAAAGGCCCCACTCGTCGAACGACAGGTACATGGTCTTGCGGCTGCGCTTCTTCGCCCTGGCCAGGTCGCAGGCCGCGACGATCGTCTTGATCTGCCTGTCCATGTCCAGCGTCCGGGCGAGGTAGGTCGGAGTGTCGGAGCCCACCCCGGAATAGTAGATGTGCAGCGAGATGTAGTCGGCCACGTCGTAGGTGTGGTCGAGCACCACCGAGTCCCACTCGGGGTAGCTCCCTATCCTGTCGTTCGAGCTGCCGCAGGCGACGAGCTCGATGTCCCGGTCGACCTTCTTCATCACCATCCCGGCCTGGGCGGCGATGCGGCCGTACTCCTGGGCGGTCCGGCTCCCGATCTGCCACGGGCCGTCCATCTCGTTGCCCAGGCACCACGTCCGGATGCCGTAGGGGGCCGCGTGGCCGTGAGCCTTTCTCAGGTCGCTCCAGGTGCTGCCGCCGCTGTGGTTGCAGTACTCGACGATGTGTCTCGCCGCGTCGATCCCCTGCGTGCCGAGGTTCACCGCCATGTTCACCTCGGTCCCCGCCTTTCGCGACCAGGCGAGGAACTCGTTCAGCCCGATCTCGTTCGACTCGACCGCGATCCACGCGAGGTCGAGCTGCCTCGGCCGGCGATCCCTGGGGCCGATCCCGTCGAGCCAGTTGTACCCCGACAGGAAGTTGCCGCCGGGGTAGCGCACGATCGGGATGCCCATCTCTCTCACCAGGCCGATGATGTCCTTGCGGAAGCCCTCCTCGTCGGCCAGAGGATGCCCGGGCTCGTAGATGCCCCCGTAGACGACGCGCTCCATGTGCTCGACGAAAGAGCCGAAGATCCGCGGGTCCACCGCTCCGATCACGAAGTCGCGGTCGATGACGACCTTTGCTGCGCCGGTTTCCATCAGATTCTCCCTTGTCGTCGGTGAGGCCGGCCGTCGCCCGGCGGCGCCTCTACGCGAGGTGGCAGGCCACCCAGTGCTCCGAGCCGAGGTTCCTCAGCTTCGGCGCCTGCTCGCTGCATATCGGCGCCGCCTTGAAGCACCTCGGGTGGAAGGGGCAGCCGCTCGGAGGGTTCAGCGGGCTGGGCACGTCGCCGGAAAGGACGATGCGCTTGCGCGTCCGGTCTACGACCGGATCGGGTATCGGGACCGCGGAGAGCAGGGACACCGTGTAGGGGTGGAGCGGGTTGGCGTACAGCTCGTCGCTCGCCGTGATCTCCACGATCCTCCCGAGGTACATGACCGCGACGCGATCGCTGATATCCCTCACGACCGCCAGGTCGTGCGCGATGAACAGGTAGGTCAGGTGCAGCTCTTCGCGCAGCCTGACGAGCAGCGAGATGATCTGTGCCTGAATGGAGACGTCCAGCGCCGAGACCGGCTCGTCGCAGACGATGAATGCCGGCCTGACGGCCAGGGCCCGCGCAATGCCGATGCGCTGGCGCTGGCCGCCGCTGAACTCGTGCGGGTAGCGGTCGGCCATGTAGGGCTCGAGCTCCACCATCCGCAGAAGCTCGTCGATCTGTTCCCGGAAGGCGGCGCTGTCCTGTGCGAGGTGATGAACCAGGAGCGGCTCGCCCACGATCTGCTCCCGCCGTCATGCGGGGGTTCAGTGAGGCGAACGGATCCTGGAATATGAGCTGCATGTGCCGCCGCATCCGCCGCAGCTCCTGCTTCTTCATCTGGACGAGGTCCGCTCCCTCGAAGCGGACCTTGCCCGCGGTGACCTTGTGGAGCTGCAGGATGCAGTGACCCGTGGTGGTCTTGCCGCAGCCGCTCTCGCCGACGAGGCCGAGCGTCTCGCCCTTCTTGACGTAGAAGCTGACGTCGTCCACCGCCTTGACGTCCCCGAGGCTTCTGCCGAAGACGCCGGCGGTCACCGGGAAGTACATGCGGAGGTTCTCGACCTCGAGCAGGTGCGTGTTCTCCATGGCTGTGCAGCCGCGCTTTCCGGCCGATCCCCTGTCCGTCATCGGCTCGCCGTCATGGCCACCGAGGGGCGAGCGTCGGCGACTGCCGCCATTATAACCGACGGCATCGAAATCGCAACAGCCCCTCTGAAGAGGGCGGCGCCGGGAGCCCGTTGGCCGGACTTGCGTTATCGGTGTTGCAGCGTATAATTGCGGCCGAGCTGGTCACCTCCGGAGGTGGGCCGTGAGAAGACCGTTTCTTCCAACAGTCCTCTTGCTGACGGCAACCCTGACGGCAGCGCAGTCGCAATCGCCCGTTCTGCTGCACCTCTATTCGAGCCTCGAATTGCCGTCCGGCTCGGATGCGGACGTCCTCACCGCCGGAGCCGCGGGCGGGCTCAGCGCCCGCGTATACCCGGGCATCCAGCAGGCCGTCTACGTGGCAGGGGACCTGGGCTACGGCTACGTGCCCTCGCAGGAGCAGGGACCTTCGGTATCCAGGCTGTCGGCGGGAGCGAGACTCGGCGTCGAGATCGATCTCGTGCGAGGGCTGCGGGGCGGGTTCTATGGGCGTACCGGCTACTACTACGGCATGCTGAATGAAGGTTCGAGCTCGGGAGGCGATCCCTACGCAGGCGCGGGGCTGTCTCTCGAATACGAGGCGTCCCGGGCAATCGACGTCGCTGTCCAGGCCGGTTACGACAGCTACCTCGACTTCCAGAACACCTGGACCGTCTCCGTTGGCGCCATCCTGAAGATCGGCCCCCCGAGGGAGAGCAGGCCCCCCGTTTCGGCATCCGTTTCGCTGAGAGCCGCGCCGGTCGTGCAGATCCCGGCCGGCGGCGATTCCGATCTGTACGCGCCGGGCGGGGGCCTGGAGCTTTCGGCCGTGCTGCGCAGCCCCGCGATGCCTCTGCTCTACATGACGGGCGACCTGGGGTACGGGTTCGTTCCGACAAGTGCGGGTCCTTCCCTCTCGCGGGTCGACATCGGCGGCGGAGTCGGGATGTCGCTGGGCCTCGCGCCGAACGTCTCCCTGGAGACATTTGCGAAGGGCGGCTACTACCACGGCCTGTTGAACGACGGGTCTGCCAGCGGGGGAGGCGCTTTCGTCGCCGCGGGGGCGGGGCTCTCATACGCGCTCGAAGGACCCTGGGCGATGGACCTCGAGGGATCCTATCGCCGCTACCTCGATCTCGAGGACTCGTGGGTCGTCGCGCTGGGCTTCTCGCGCGCGCTTGCACCTGCTGGCGGCGGCGTCCCGGCGAGGCCGCGCCCGCTCGCGCTGCTCCCTGCCGCCGCCGATCAGGGCGTCGCGGCCTTCGCCGTCCGCGTGGCGCCGACAGTCGAGCTTCCGGTGGGGCAGGATCGCGATCTCTACGATCTTCTGGGCGGCCTGAACGTGTCCGGCATCGTGACGAACCCGGCGTTCCCCTTTCTGTACGCGGGAGCCGGCGTCGGGTACGGCTATGCGACAACGCCCGGTGACGTGACCCTGTCGAGACTGACGATCGGCGCCCAGGTCGGCGTCGATCTGGGGCTGACGCCGGATCTCAGCTTGGACGTGCATACCGGGGCTGGATACTACGGCGGTATCGTCAACGACGGGTCGGGAGATGCCGGCGGGAACCTCTTTGTTCTGTCCGGCGCGGGCCTGAAGCTCCGCGTCTCGCCGTCGATGCACATCGGGGTAGATGCCTCGTACGGCAGGTACCCGGACCTGTTCGATGCGTGGGCCGTGTCGCTCGGGTCGGAAATCCGGATCGCTTCAGGTGTGGCTGCGCCCGACTACGTGCAGCCGGGGACCCTGGAGCGGCGTTTCCAGCCAGGGCGGGGCCTGGAGATCAGCGGCCTCACTTTCGAGAACATCTTCCCGGTGTTCTACAAGTACTACGACGATCATCCCGTGGGGAAGATCACGGTACACAACTGGGAGGCGGCACCCGCGGAGAACGTGCGCGTGAGCTTCCTGGCCCGTCAGTACATGGACAATCCCAAGGTGCGCCAGGAGTCCGTCGGCGTTCCGCCCGGCGAATCCAGGGACTTCGAGATCTACGGCCTCTTCACCGACGCGGTGCTCTCGATCTCCGAGGGCACCAAGATCTCCACCCAGGTGACAGTGCTGTACACGGTGAGAAACCGGGAGCGCGCTGCGGAGCGCATCGAGTCCATGAGAATCCAGGGCCGCAACGCCATGACCTGGGACGATGACCGGAAGGCGAGCGCCTTTGTCACGGCGAAGGACCCCGCGGTGCTCAAGTTCGCAAAGGCAGCCGCCGGCCTGGCTCGGGAAAGGGGCAGCCGCGCGATCGACATGAACGTGCTCGCGGCCATGAGCATTCATACCGCGCTCAAGCTTTACGGGATGAAGTACGTCGTCGACCCGAGCACGCCGTACGCGGAGTTCTCGAAGAGCGGCTCGACCATCGACTTCCTGCAGTTCCCCAAGCAGTCGCTGGAGTACAAGGCCGGCGACTGCGACGATCTGTCTATCCTGTTCAGCGCGCTTCTCGAGTCGGTAGGCGTGGAGACCGCGTTCATAACGATACCGGGCCACATCTACCTGGCGTTTGCTCTGGCGCAGTCGCCCGATGAGGCCCGCCAGGCCTACGTCCGGCCGGATGACCTCATCTTCGAAGGCGGAAAGGCATGGGTGCCCGTCGAGGTCACGGAGATCGCCGGGGGCTTCTTGACCGCGTGGGATGTCGGCGCGCGGGAGTGGCGTGAGAACAAGACCGGCGGCAAGGCGGCCTTCTACCCTGTTCACGAAGGCTGGCGGAGCTACGAGCCGACCGGGTACCCGGGCGAAGTCGCGATCGCGCTGCCGGCCGAGTCGCAGCTCGCCGCTGCGTTCGGCTCCGAGCTGGGCCGTCTGGTCGACCGCGAGATCTCGCCGCAGGTCGCGAGGGTCCAGGCCGAGATACGCTCCTCCAACAACAGCCCGCGGTCCGTCAACAAGCTGGGCGTGGTTTACGCCCGTTACGGCCTCGACGACCAGGCGGAGAGTCAGTTCCGCCTTGCCATCCGTCAGACCGAGTTTGCGCCCGCGCTGATCAACCTGGGCAACCTGTTCTTCGTCCGCGGGGACATGAAGTCTGCGCTGGCCTTCTACGAGCGGGCGAGGCAGCAGACTCCGGACAGCGCGAGCGTGCTCCTCGGGATCGCGCGAGCTCACCACGAGCTGGAGAACTACGGATCGGCGCGGGAGGCCTTTGCCAGGGTCAAGCAGCTCGCGCCGGCGATGGCGGAGCGTTTCTCGTACCTGGAGCTCCGGGGCGACGAAGCGGCCCGCGCCGCCGAAGCGAGCCAGACAAGGGGGGTAGTGCTGTGGGAAGAATAGCCAGGAACCTGATCAACGTACCGGTCGTGCTGCTCCTCGTGGCGCTGCTCTCGGGGTGCGACACGGTCATCCTGCGCGACATAGTGGCGTACAGCGTCCTGGACCCCAAGATATCGGTCGAGCAGGGGGGAGCGCCGGTCTCGTCATACGATTTCGGCCCGGTGCTGTACCGCGAGTCCGGTGTCGATGACCTTTCGTCATCTACAACGACGGGAAGGGGTACCTGAATCTGGAGGGGACGACGCCCGGTGGTCATCTCCGGGACGGATGCGAGCTTCTTCAGTGTTACCCGTCAGCCTGCGGAGCTCACGGACATCGAGCCCGGGGAATAAGTCGAGTTCGTGATCCGATTTCCGCTGGTAGCCACTAACGGCGACAGGCGCGCGAAGGCGACGATCGTCAGCGACGACCCCGACAACGGCTCATACGTGCTGACCCTGACGGGCCAGGTATGTTGACGCTTCGACGCCGCCGGCAGCGAGCACGGCGTGTTCGCACGAAGGCGACGCGATCCGGCCCTGATGCCCTCCGCCGAGCCCGAGTACATCGGGTGTGCTGAGCAGTTCGTGCCTGCGGGCGAGGGACGCGCCCTCGCGTTGCGGCCCGACGGCGGCGTCGTGCGGCTCGAAGATCCGCTGCCGCAGATCCTCGAGCAGTGTGATCGTTTCAGAACTGCCCGTGGACACGTCCAGCATCTGCTCGATGCCGGCTGGCCCGACGAGGCCGCGCGCAACATCGAGGCGGGAATCAACGGGCTGATCCGCGAGGGTCTTCTGCTCGCGAAAGCAGATTTCGTGCGCGCCTTGGCCGAACGCGAACGCCCGAGCGACGTGCCGGCCATCGCGATCGCGGCATGGGTGACGAGGGACCGGCCGGATCTTCTGGCGAGGAGCGTCGAGAGCCTGGTCGCGGTCACCCGCGCCGGCGGCCGACCGGTTCGCTATGCAGTGTTCGACGATTCGGGGAAACCGAAGGCAGCGCCCTTTACCGCCGACCTCGTCGACATATCCCGCAAGCGTGCATTTCTCGCCGAGCTGCTCCGGACTCGGGCCGATCTTCCGCCGGCGCTGGCGGAGTTCGCGCTTTTCGACCCCCACGGGTTCGGCATGGCAGCGGGCGCCAACCGGAACTCTCTGCTGCTCGGGACGGTCGGCGACCTCGTGATGTGCTCCGACGATGACATCGTGCACCGTTTCGTCGCCTCTGGCGAGCCGGGTACGCTGGAGCTCTACTCGTTTCACGACCCTGCATCTGTCAGGTCCTACCGGGACCGGGCGGAGATGCTGAACGCCAACGCTCGTGCCGACGTGGACATCGTAGGCTGGCACGAGCGGCTGCTCGGCCGCACGGTTTCCGCGTGCGTCGCGGCGGCGGGGCCTGCGCTTCTCGCGGACCGCGCAGCACCGGTCCTGGTGCGCAGGCTCCTCAAGAGCGATCCCGTCGTTCTTGCCGCTGCGGCCGGCATCGCCGGCGACTGCGGTCTGGCTGCGCCTCGCTACCTGCTGACCCTCGCCGGGGACGACCGGGAAGCGATCGTGTCCCCGGCCCAGAGCTACGCGATCGCTTCGTCGAGCCGGGAGATGGTCCGGGTCGTGAAACGACTGACGATCACTGAAGGGCGCTCTTTCATGGCCGGGTGCAGCGCTCTCGACAACCGCGATCTCCTTCCTCCGTTCTTCCCGGTCGGGCGGAACGAGGACGGCGTCTTCGCGGCGGTTCTGCGAGCCGCTGTCGCCGACGGCATGGTCGGCCATCTTCCGCTGGCTGTTCTGCACGACCCGCCGGGCGCAAGGAGCTTTCCGGAGGGCGCGCTCCGCACCTGGGCGCCCCGCATCTCGGACACGGTGATCATGCTGCTGGAGGACCGCAGCCAGAACGCGCTTCCGCAGTCGAGGGCGGAAGGGCTGGCGAGGACGGGCGCTTACCTGAAGGATGTCGCGGCTCTCGCCGCGGCAGACTTCAGTCTCTACCTTCGTGATCGCTGGATGCACGGCCTGAGCGCGTATATCGAGCACCTCGAAGACCTGCTGCGCATCTACTCGGAATCCCCCGACCACTGGGCGGCCGACGTGAGGGCGCACATCGATTCGGTCATCGACGCGCTGACCACGCCCGGCGGCCTGGTTCCCATAGACCTGCGATCCGGGCGCAGCCCGGATGAGGCGATGGAGCTTTGCCGCGCGATGGTGCGCGAGTACGGCGAGCTGCTCGTCTGGTGGCCTGCGATCGTGGAGGCAGCCCGCGGCCTGAGGGAAGCGGGGCTGGGTATGCTGCCTCCTCGACGGGGCTGACCTCGCGTGGGAAACGTCAGCGCAGCGCGCGCTTGCGGCTGTCGAGCGTGGCGGCCTTCTGCGGGTCGATCCACCAGGTGGTCAGGCCCAGCGAGTACTTCGGCATGAGCTGCCGGAGCCGCGAACTTGTCCCAGTACAGGACCCTGTAGGAGGCCTGGTACCACTGCGGGACGACGTAGTAGCCCCAGAGGAGCACGCGGTCGAGCGCCCGGCAGGCGGCGATGAGGTCCTCGCGGGTCGGCGCGGCCACGATGCGGTCGACGAGGTCGTCCACCACCGGGCTCTTGATGCCGACGTAGTTCTGCGAGCCGGGCGTGTCCGCGGCCTGCGTGCCCCAGAAGTTCCGCTGCTCGTTGCCCGGCGAGAGAGACTCGCCCCACGACGCCACGATCATGTCGAAGTCGAAGCTGTCGAGCCTGTTCTGGTACTGCGACGTGTCGACGGTCCTGACGCTCACCTCGATGCCGAGCCGCTGCAGGTTGTTCTTGAACGGAAGAACGATCCGCTCGAAGGCCGGCTGGACCAGGAGGATCTCGAACTTCATGGCCTCGCCGGTCTTCGTGTTCACGAGCTGCCCGTTCGTGACCTTCCACCCCGCATCCGCGAGCAGCCTGAACGCGTTCCTCAGGCCCTCGCGGATCTCGCCCGAGCCGTCGGTCTTCGGCGGCTCGTAGGCCCTGGTAAAGACCTCGTCGGGGATCGCTGCCGCGGTACTTCTCGAGCAGCCTGCAGCTCGGCGGGGCCCGGAAGCCCGGTCGCGGCCATCTCCGAGTTCGCGAAGAACGAGTTGGTCCGCGTGTACTCGCCGTAGAAGAGGTTCTTGTTCGACCACTCGAAATCGAAGGCATCCCCGATGGCCTCGCGCACCCTGCGGTCCTGGAAGATCGCCCTGCGGGTGTTGAACGCGAAGGACTGCATCCCCTGCGGGTTGTTGTTGGGGATCTTGCGCTTGACGATGACGCCCCTTCTGGACGGCCGGGATGTTGTAGCCCGTGGCCCACTCCTTGGCGGTGCTCTCCACCATGAGGTCGATGTTCCCGGCCTTGAACGCCTCTCGCTGAACCCCCTCGTCGCGTAGTAGTCGTAGCGGATCTGCGCGAAGTTGTCCTGTCCGACGTTGACGGGCAGGTCCTTTCCCCACCAGCCGGGGTCGAGCTCGTACGTGATGGATCGCCCGGGGTCGACGCTCGCGACCTTGTACGGCCCGCTCCCCACCGGCGGCGACGAGCGTCGTGTCTTCGAAGTCCTTGCCTGCCCAGTAATGCTTCGGAAGCACGGGGAGCTGGCCCACGATGAGCGGCAGCTCGGGGTTCGGGTTGCCCGCGAACGTGAACCTCACGGTGCGGGGCGCGGTGACCTCGGCCTTCTGGACCTCCTTGTAGTAGTAGCGGTAGAAGGGATGCCCCTTGGTCTTCAGCGTGTCGAACGTCCAGACCACGTCTTCGGCGGTGACGCTCGTGCCGTCCTGGAACCGGGCTTTCGGGTTCAGCGTAAAGGCGACCCAGGATCGGTCGTCGGGGTACTCCACCGTCTCCGCGAGGAGGCCGTACATCGTGAACGGCTCGTCCAGCGACTCCACCATCAGCGCTTCGAAGATCGAGCCGGCGCCCGCTGCGACTTCACCCTTGAGGATGAAGGGATTCAGGTTGTCGAAGCTCCCCACGTCTCCATAGACGACGCTGCCGCCCCTGGGCGCGGAAGGGTTGACGTAGTCGAAGTGCGCGAACCCCGGCCGATACTTCGGCTCGCCGCGCATCGCGATCCCGTTGCCGCGGTGGATGGTCTGCGCGCCCGCGGCTGCCGCCGCCAGGAGCAGGCCCGCGGCCACCACCCGCGCGAACCCGGCGTGGACCTTTGTCATCATCTCTCCCTTCAACCTCTCTCGCGAGCGCGGCCCTACGTCTTGACGACGCCCCCGTCGACGCTCACCAGCTCGAACGCGGCCGTCATGAGCGCCCGCGTGTAGGGGTCGCGCGGATGCTCGAAGATTACCGCCGGGGGTCCCTCTTCGACGAGCCTCCCGTTGCGCATGACCAGAATGTAATTGGCGAGCGCGCGCACGACCCGCAGGTCGTGGCTGATAAAGATGTAGGCGAGCCCGT
Organism: uncultured Spirochaetota bacterium; assembly: GCA_963734495.1. GTDB lineage: Bacteria > Spirochaetota > Spirochaetia > SZUA-6 > CAVTHK01 > CAVTHK01. The sequence continues at coordinate 66,917 of CAVTHK010000010.1, read as the reverse complement.
GCTCGTCCTGCAGGCGGCGCAACAGCTCGATGATCTGGGCCTGGACGCTCACGTCCAGCGAGGACGTCGGCTCGTCGAGCACGATCAGCTCGGGCTTGAGCACGAGCGCGCGCGCGATCGCGATGCGCTGCCGCTGCCCGCCGGAGAACTCGTGCGGGTAGCGGTGCCGCGTCGCCGGATCGAGCCCGACCTCCTCGAGCGCCCGCACGATCAGCCCCTCCCTCTCGGAGGGATCGGACGCGATCCTGTGAACCCTCAGCCCCTCGCCGACGATGTCCGAGATCGAAAGGCGCGGATTGAGGCTCCCGTAGGGGTCCTGGAAGATGATCTGGATCTGGCGCCTCAGGGGGCGCAGCTCCCTGGACCTGAGGCCCTGGAGCGGGCGGTCCCGGTAGGTGATCGATCCATTCGAGGCCACGAGGCGCAGCAACCCGAGCGCGAGGGACGACTTGCCGGAGCCCGATTCGCCCACGACGCCGAGGGTCTCCCCCGAGCGCACCTTGAGGGAAACGCCGTCGACGGCCTTGATGTACCCGGTCACCTTGCGCAGCAGGCCCGTCTTGATCGGGAACCAGACCTTGAGGTCGTCGGCCTGCATCAGCGGCGCGGCGCCGCGCGGCGGCCCGGCTGAGCCTTTGGGCTCGGAGGCCAGCAGGATCTTCGTGTACGGGTGCGACGGCGCGGAAAAGATGCGGCCGGTCGTGCCGGTCTCGACGATCTCGCCGTCCTTCATGACGCACACGCGGTCCGCCACCTTGCGCACCACGTTCAGATCGTGCGTGATGAACAGCAGGGCCATGCCGAAGCGCTTCTGCAGGTCCTTGACCAGCGTCAGGATCTGGGCCTGGATCGTGACGTCCAGCGCCGTCGTGGGCTCGTCGGCGATGAGGATGTCCGGCTCGTTGGCCAGGGCCATGGCGATCATGACCCTCTGGCGCTGGCCGCCTGAGAGCTCGTGCGGGAACGCGCCCAGCCGCTCCTCCGCTTCCGGAAGCCCCACCAGGCCGAGGAGCTCGAGCGTCCGCGCGCGCGCCTCGGACCGGGACATCCCCTTGTGCAGGAACAGCACCTCGTCGACCTGCTTCTCGATCGTGTGCAGCGGGTTCAGCGAGGACATCGGCTCCTGGAAGATCATCGAGATCCGGTTGCCGCGGATGCGCTGCAGCGTCTCAGGAGCCGCTCCGACCAGCTCCTCGCCCTCGAAGCGGATGCTCCCGCCCGGGTGGAACGCGGGAGGGTAGGGAAGGAGCTGCAGCACGCTGAGGGCCGTGACCGACTTGCCGGCGCCCGATTCGCCCACGAGCGCGAGCGATTCCCCCTTTTCGATGTCGAAGGAGACATGCCTGGCCGCCTCGAGCGTCCTCGCGCCGAGGGCGAAGGACACCGAAAGGTCCCTGACCTCCAGCAGCGCGCTCATGCCGCCCCCACCGACGAGCTCGCGTACACCTTGCGGGGGTCGAAGGCGTCGCGGACGGCTTCGCCGACGAACATCAGCAGGCTGAGCATCAAGCCCAGGGTGATGAAGCTCGTGAGACCGAGCCAGGGCGCCTGCAGGTTGTTCCTGGCCTGGTTCACCATCTCGCCGAGCGAGGGCGAGCCGGGAGGGAGCCCGAACCCGAGGAAGTCGAGCGAGGTGAGGGCCGTGATCGCGCCGCTCAGGTTGAAGGGGAAGAAGGTGATCGTGGCGACGGTCGCGTTGGGAAGCAGGTGGCGGAACATGATCGCGACGTTGGAGACGCCCATCGCCCGCGCCGCCCGCACGTAGTCGAAGTTGCGGGCGCGGAGGAACTCGGCGCGGACGACGCCGACGTACCCCATCCAGCCGAAGAGCAGCATGATCACGAGGAGCCACCAGAAGCCGGGCTCGACGACGCTGGAGAGGATGATCAGCAGGTAGAGCGTCGGCATCGACGACCAGATCTCCATGAAGCGCTGGGAGCCGAGGTCGACCCAGCCTCCGAAGAAGCCCTGGATCGCGCCGGCGCTCACCCCGATGATCATCGAGAAGAACGTGAGCACGAGGCCGAAGAGGACCGAAATGCGGAACCCGTAGATCAGGCGCGCCAGCACGTCGCGGGACTGGTCGTCGGTGCCGAGGAGGTTCCGCCACGACGGCGCGGCCGGGGCCGGCTTGCCGTAGACCACCGTGTCGTAGGAGTAGGGGACCGGAGGCCAGAGTATCCACCCCTTCTTCCGGATGAGCCCCTTGACGTAGTCGTCGTGGTAGTCCGCCTCCGTGGGGAACTCCCCGCCGAAGAATGTCTCGGGATACTGCTTGAGCACGGGGAACAGGAGCTTGCCGTCGAAGTAGATCAGCAGCGGCCTGTCGTTGGCGATGAAGTCCGCGAAGAGGCTGACGAGGAAGAGCACGCAGAAGACCCAGAACGAGACCAAGCCCCTGCGGTTCGCTCGGAAATTGGCGAGCCTGCGCCTGGCGAGCTCCGTCATCGCGTCACACCTCCCTCGACTCGAAGTCGATGCGGGGGTCGACGACGACGTACATGAGATCGCTCACCAGGCGCATCACCAGGCCCAGCAGCGAGAAGAAGTACAGCGACGCGAACATCACGGGGTAGTCGCGCTTGATCGCGGCCTCGAAGCCGAGAAGGCCGAGCCCGTTCAGAGAGAAGATGACCTCGATCAGCAGCGATCCCGTGAACAGGATGCTGATGAAGGCCTCGGGGATGCCGGAGAGCACCAGGAGCATGGCGTTGCGGAAGACGTGCCCGTAGAGGACGCGCTTTTCCGTAAGCCCCTTGGCGCGCGCCGTAGTCACGTACTGCTGCTTGATCTGGTCGACAAAGAAGTTCTTGGTGAGCATGGTCAGGCCGGCGAAGCCGCTGATCACCATCGCGACGATGGGCAGCGCCATGTGCCAGAAGTAGTCGAGCACCTTCTGCAAAAGGGGGAGTTCCCGCCAGTTGTCCGAAACGATCCCACGCAGGGGGAAGAGGCTCAGGTACCTCCCGCCGGCGAAGAACACGATCAGCAGGATCGCGAAGAGGTAGCCCGGAATGGAGTAGGCCACCGTCACAACGCTGCTGGTCACCACGTCGAACCTCGTGCCGTCGAGGACCGCCTTGCGGATGCCCAGCGGTATGGAGATGAGGTACACGAGGAGCGTCGTCCAGAGCCCGATCGAGATGGAGACCGGCATGCGCTCGCGGACGAGGTCTACGACCCTGCGGTCCTGGAAGAAGCTGTCGCCGAAGTCGAAGGTGACGTAGCGCTTCATCATGTCGAGAAAACGCGCGGTGATGGGCTTGTCCATCCCGTACATCTTCTCGATCTCCTTGACGAACGCCGGGTCCAGCCCGCGCGCGCCGCGGTAGCGCGAGCCGAGGTCGGAGCCGGCGCCCGTGCCCGCCGCGGGCTGCGCACCCGCCGTCTCGCCGCCCCCGCCCGAGATGCGCGCCGTCGCGGACACCGCGGTTTGCGTCATCTGCGCGATGAGCTGCTCCACGGGCCCGCCGGGCACGATCTGGATGACGAAGAAGTTGATCACCATGATGCCGACGAGGGTGGGAATGATGAGCAGCAGTCGGCGTGCGATGTACGCGTACATTTTGGCAGTCGGTCCCTTCCGAGCGAACCCGCCCTCCGGGCAGGCGAGGCGTCAGACGCCTCTGCAACACAATATATTGCGACGCGGTCGCCGCGCGGCAGGCCGACCCGCGCCCGCATCGTGGCGGCGTCGCGCGCGGCAGGGAGTCAAGTCAGCGCGGCAGCAGGCCCCCCTGCACCAGCGCCTCCCTGATGCGGAGGATCTCCGCCTCCGGGAGCTTGAGCAGCGGCGGACGCACGTGCGCCGAGCCGAGCTTCCCGAGAAGGACCAGAGCCTCCTTCATGCGGTTGTGCATGTCGAGGAACGGGTCCGTGTAGAAGGCGCTCGCGATCGGCCAGATGCGGTCGTTGAGCGCGCGGGCCGCGGTGAGATCGCCGGCCTGGACCGCGGCCCACAGGCGCGACTGGAGCCCCGCGATCACGCTGCCGGCCCCGGACAGCAGCCCGTCCGCGCCCATCGCGAGCGAGGCCATCAGCCAGGCGCTGTGCGTGGTGAGCACGGAGAAAGGTCTCCCGACGCCCTGAAGGAGCCTGATGTTCCGTTCGTGCTGCACCGGATTGCCGCACCAGTCCTTGATCGCGACCACGCGCGGGACCGCGCCCGCGAGCTCGAGGAGGCATTCGGTCGTGTAGCCGAGCCCGGTCGCGAGAGGGTAGTTGAAGGCGACGAGCGGCAGGTCCGTGGCCTCGGCGATCCGGCGAAAGTGATGCACGACCATCTCGGGCCTGTGCACCGCGCCGAACAGCCAGACCTGGCTCGGAAAGATCAGCAGCGCGGCGGCGCCGCCGGCAGCCGCCTGCCGCGCGAGCCGGGCCGCATGCTCCGTCGCGTCGGCGTAGATGCCGCAGATGACGGGCACTCCGCCGGCGGCCTCCTCCACCGAGATCGCGAGGACGCGCTTCTGCTCCTCGGCCGACAGGGCGTGGACCTCGGAGGAGTGGGCGCAGACCGTGATCGCGCTCACCCCCTCGACGGCGAGGACGTCCCTGAGGTGAGCGCGGTAGGCCGGCTCGTCTATGGAGAGGTCGGCGTCGAAAGGCAGCAGCACTGCGGGGATCACTCCGCGCGGCACGTACCCCATGGGAGATACATAGACCGTCGGGCCGACGGGGTCAAACGGAAAAAGATTGAAGGTCTTCGCCCGGCCGCCCTCCGTCTTGACCGTCGGGCAGCGTGAGTCTACGGTCGTCGGCGTATGGAGACGAACGAGCTCGTCCGCGGCCGCTACCGGCTCTTGCGGCCGCTGGGGCAGGGAGGCCAGGGGACCGCTTACCTCGGGGAGGATACGGAAAGCGGCGGGCAGGTGGTCGTCAAGCTGCTGCGCATGTCCGACGTGCGGGGGTGGACGCAGGTCGAGCTGTTCGAGCGCGAGGCGCGTGTGCTCAAGAGCCTCAACCACCCCTCGATTCCCCGGTACGTAGACTCCTTCGCCGCGGAGATCGACGGGCAGCACACGTTCGGGCTGGTGCAGCAGTACATCGCGGCGCCGTGCCTTCGGGCGCTCGTGTCGTCCGGGTGGCGCGGCACCGAGGAGCAGATCCGTGACATCGGCGCGCGGCTTCTCGCCATCGTCGGCTACATCCACTCGCTGCGGCCCCCCATCGTGCATCGGGACATCAACCCGAAGAACGTGCTGCGTTCCGACGACGGGACCGTCTACCTCGTCGATTTCGGCGGCGTGCAGGACGTCCTGCGTCTGCAGGCGGTCGGAGGCAACACGGTGATCGGCACGCCCGGACTACGTTCCCCCGGAACAGATGCTCGGACGCGCGACGGTGCGCTCGGACCTGTACGCGGTCGCCGTCACGATCGTCGTCCTGCTCACGCACTGCGACCCGACCGATCTCCCGACCCGCGACCTCAAGCTGGACTTCCGATCGGCGATCGAGGTGTCGCCCGCGCTCGCGGAGGTGCTCGACAGCTACCTCGAGCCGGACGAATCGCGGCGCACGCTCCCGGTCGAGCGCGCGATCGCGCTGCTCGCGGGGACCGCCGCGCCTGCCGGCGCCGCGGGAGCGCTGCGGCCGCGGGCGACAAGCCCTTCGGTTCGCGGATCCAGGTCCGCGAGGGCCGGGACGGGCGCGTGATCGTCGTACCCGAGGGGGTTCTCGGGGCCGCCGCGGTGGCGCAGGGGGGATTCTCGGCGTTCTGGCTCGCGTTCGTCGCGTTCTGGACGGTCTCGGCCATCGCAATGGGGGCGCCGATCTTCTTCCCCCTTTTCTCGATCCCGTTCTGGTGCGTGGGCATCTATCTCATGTACCGGACCGTGAACAGCGTCTTCGGCAGGAGCGAGATCGTCCTCGGCTCCTCGCAGATGACCCTTGTCAGAAGGCTCTTTTCCTTTTCCCGCGCCATGACGGTTCCTCTCTCGGAGGTCGGCCCTTGCCGCATCGAGACGCAGCCGACGGCTCCGCGGGTTCGCGAAACCGTCTGCGTGCTCGAGGCGGGCGCGGTGCGCATGCGGCTGGGGACCTCGCTCACGGACCGCGAGAAGGAGTGGCTCTGCCGGACCATCAACGCACACCTGGAATCCCGCAGGCCACCGCGATAGCAGCGCGTCGGGATCAGGCCAGGCGCCGCAGCCTGACCTCCACCTCCGGAAGCTCGGCCAGCAGTCGCGCGAGCTCGCTCACGTCGGTGTCGCCGGTGTGGTACGGGTAGAGGATGGCGGGCCTGAAGGCCCGGGCGGCCTCGGCCACCATGCGAGGCGTCATCGTGTAGGGCAGGTTCATCGGAAGGAAGGCCACGTCCACGCCCCGGAGAGCGCGCATCTCGGGCGTGTCTTCGGTGTCGCCGGCGACGTAGACCCTCTTGTCGGCGAACGTGACGACGTACCCGTTGCCCTCGCCGCTCGGGTGGAACGGAGCTCCCGCGGACCTGAGGTGCCGGATATTGTAGGCTGGGACCGCCTCGACGGGGAGCCGCGCGCAGTGAGGCGCTCGCCGTTGCGCGCGATCGTCGCCCTGGCAGCCGCGCGCGTCCCTTTTATCTTCGCGAAGGCCCCCTCTGTCATCACGATCTCGGTGTCCGGCCGGCACAGCAGGTCGATCACGGCCGGGTCGAAGTGGTCGCCGTGCGAATGCGTGATCAGGATCAGACCCGCGGGCGGCAGGTCCTCGTAGCGCGCCTCCGCGCTCACCGGGTCGACGTGGACCACGAGTCCGCGCCAGGCGAGCATGAGCGACCCGTGCCCGATGCTGGTTACGACCAGAGGTCCGCCCGAGGTCGGGATCTCGTCCTCCTCGAACGACCTGGCCCCGTAAGCCCTTTCCGTGGCCGCCATGGCTGCCTCCTATCACCCGGCGTCTAGGCGGGGAGCTGCCCGGGCGCGCTGCCGTTCTCAGGCGGCATGAACAGCTCGTGCGTCTCGGGCGCGCCGTACCCGGAGATCTCCTCCGGCACGATCAGGTCGCCCTTGAGCGCGGCGCGCACCACGCGCTTGTTGAAGACGCTCGCCTCTTCGTGGGCGAGGTACTCGTCCACCGGCATCCAGCGGCACTCGTCGAGCTCCTCGCTCTGGCAGGTGATCTCGGTCGACAGCGGGTCGAGGCGGCACACGAAATAGATGTCCGACTTCCCGTCGCGGTACCCGTGCCAGTGCCGGAAGCAGACGAGGGCGCGGAAGCGGGTGAGGATGCCCGTCTCCTCGCGGATCTCGCGGATGACCGCGGCGACGATGTGCTCGCGCGGGTGCAGCGCGCCGCCGGGCAGCTTGTAGTGGCGCCCCGTGCCCGCCCTGCGATGGCGCTCGGACACGACCAGCAGCCGCCGGTCGGGCGTGAGCACGACGCCCCCCGCGCCGATAAAGTGCGTCGCCGACGGCGGGACGTAGGCGCCTTCGACGATCCGCAGGGTGAGGGTGAGCTCGCGCTCCTCGGCGTGATGGAAGAGGAAGCCGGCCTCCGCGGCGACCGGGACCAGGGACGCCCGGTCGATCGGCAGCGTCAGCCAGGCGACCTTGACGCCCTGTTCGCGCCAGGCGCTGATGGACGCCGCGAGCATCTCGCGGAACTCGGCGGCCGATTCGGGAAGCGAGCCCGCTTCCACGACGCACCCTCCGAAGGGGTTGGGCTGTGAGCGGATCGGCATCGCGAGTAGTATCCCACTGGCGGCGAGGCTCAGGCAAGGGGAGTCGGGCCCCGGTGTGCTGCGCGTCTCCGCGCGTCCGGCGCGGATGACCCGGGCGCGCGCGGTGCGTATAATGGACATCGCGTCCGCGCGCCGCGCGGGCCCCGATGCCGCGCGCGAGCGAAAGGGGAGGATAGCGAGTCATGCGTATCCTCGTGGTGGAAGACGACAAGGAGATCTCGGGCTTCGTCGCGGGGGGGCTGCGGCAGGCCGGGTACGCCGTCGACGAAGTCGTCGACGGAAGCGATGCCCTGGCGCTGGCGCGCCACGGGCCGTACGACGTGCTCATCGTGGACCTCATGCTTCCGGGCCTCGACGGGCTCTCGCTCATCGACGCGCTGCGCAAGGCGGGGGGGACGACACCGGTCCTGATCCTCTCGGCCCGGCGCTCGGTGGACGACCGCGTGCGCGGCCTGCAGGCGGGCGGCGACGACTACCTCACCAAGCCGTTTGCCTTTGCCGAGCTCCTCGCGCGCGTCCAGGCGCTGCTGCGCCGCGCCTCGGCCACGGCCTCGAGCACGCTGCTGCAGGTCGGCGACCTGGAGCTGGACCTGCTCGCGCGCGAGGCGCGGCGCGGCGGCGTGCGCATCGAGCTGCAGCCGCGCGAGTTCGCCCTGCTCGAGTACCTCATGCGGAACATCGGCAACGTCGTCTCCAAGACCATGATCCTCGAGCACGTCTGGGACTACCACTTCGATCCGCAGACGAACGTGGTCGACGTGCTCGTCCACAGGCTCCGGGCCAAGATCGACCGGGACTTCGAGCCCAAGCTCATCCAGACGGTGCGGGGTGCCGGCTATGCGCTCAAGGTCCCTTAAGTTCCGCCTCGCCGCTGCTGCTCGCCGTGGTCACGATCGTGCTGACGGGGGCGAGCTTCGGCATCTCCTACGCGCTGCTCGGCTCCGCGCTGCGGCGCGAGGCGGCAGAGGAGCTGCGATCGCGCCTGCTGGAGTTCTGGGTGCTGTACCGGCGCTGCGGCGACGAGATCCTGAACGAGGCCGGCCTTCGCACGCCGTCTACCTGGAAGGGACTCGACTACCTCGTCAGGGTCGCCGACGCCGGCGGCACCACGCTGCTGCTCCACGTGCCGGACCTCTGGCGCGGGCTGGACCGCGGCGCGCTCGCGCGGCTGGGGCCCCGTCCCGGCGACGAGCCGCGTGCTCCTGCGCTCGCTGGCCGCGGGGCGCACCGTCGAGGTGGCCGCCCTCGAGCTCGGCGACGGGCCGCTACGTGCAGATCGGCCGCGACGCAGGCGACATCATGACGTCGCTGCGCGCGCTTCCGCTCGAGCGTCCTGACGGCTTCGCTGCCGCTCGCCCTGCTCGCGTTCGCGGCCGGGCTGTTCTTCGCGCGCCGGCTCCTGCGGCCGGTCACGGCCCTGATCGCCGCGATCCGCTCGATCATCGACACCGGGCACATGAGCCCGCGGCTCGAGACGAGCGGATCCGGCGACGAGCTCGACGACCTGGTGCTGATCTACAACCGGATGCTCGAGAGGATCGAGGCGCTCGTGCAGGGCCTGCGCGACGCGCTGGACAACGCCGCGCACGACCTGCGCACGCCGGTCACGCGGCTGCGCAACCAGGTGGAGCTCGCGATGGACGCTCTCGGCCGCGGCGCCGCCGGCGGGCCGGACCGCGGGCAGCAGGGGGCGGGGTCCGGCCCCGCCGCCGCGCAGGCGGCCCTCGAGGAATCCGTGCGGCAGTCGGAGGCCCTGCTCACCATGATCAGCGCGCTGCTCGACATCGCGGAGGCCGAGCAGGGAGCGCTGCGCCTGAACCGTGAGTCGGTGGACCTCGCCGCGCTCGCGGAGGACATGGCGGAGCTGTACTCATACGCCGCCGAGGACAAAGGGCTGCGCATCGAGGCGCGGACCGAGGCCGGAGTCCGCGTGCAGGCGGACGCCACCAGGCTCGGCAGGCCCTCGCGAACCTGCTCGACAACGCGATCAAGTACACGCCGGCGGGGGGCTCGCATCACCGTCGAGCTGCGCTCGGAGGGGACGCATGCCGTGCTGCAGGTCTCGGACACCGGGATCGGAATCCCGGCGACGGACCTGCCCCGGATCTGGGATCGCCTCTACCGGGGCGACCGCAGCAGGAGCGAGCCGGGCCTGGGCCTGGGGCTGAGCCTGGTCAAGGCGATCATCGAGGCGCACGGCGGCACGGTCGCCGCGGAGAGCGCTCCGGAGGGCGGGTCCTCTTTCCGCCTCGTCCTGCCGCGCCTGACAGGCTGACCGACGGCCTGTTCGTTGCTAAATTGTAATGCGGGCGTAAGGGCCGGGTCATTCCGCCACGATATCGTCGGCGCATAGAAGGATTTCGGCGCAAAGAAACCAGGAGGAAAATCGATGAGCCGCAGACGGGCCGTGATCTTCGGACTGTTGGTGCTGGCGGCGCTTGCCGCGTACGCGCAGGCCGACCGGGCGATGGCGACGCTCGAGAACCTGCAGAACGCGTTCCGCTTTGTGGCGAGGAAGGTCCTGCCGAGCGTGGTCGAGATCGACGTGGTCGACGTCGTCAAGCAGCCCGCGCAGCGGGTGAACCCGTTCTTCTTCTTCTTCGGTCCCCGCGGCCCCGAGGGCAACCAGGGGGGCCCGCAGCCGCAGGACCAGGAGTTCCGCCGCGAAGGCCTGGGTTCGGGAGTGATCGTGCGCAGGGAAGGCGACCAGGGTGTACGTCCTCACCAACGATCACGTCGTGGGCGAGGCCGAGCAGATCAGGATCAACCTGAACGACGGCCGCAAGTTCGACGCGAAGCTCGTGGGGCGTGACCCGCGGCGTGACATGGCGCTGGTGTCCTTTGAGAGCCGCGACGCGGTCCCCGTGGCGGACCTCGGGGATTCCGACCGGATCGAGGTCGGCGACTGGGCGGTGGCCGTCGGCAACCCGCTGGGGTTCGAGTCCACCGTGACGGTCGGGATCATCAGCGCGATCGGCAGGCAGGCCGGCCCGGGCGTGCAGGGCGGCTTCAACGAGTACATCCAGACGGACGCCGCCATAAACCAGGGCAACTCGGGCGGCGCCCTCGCCAACATCCGCGGCGAGGTGATCGGCATCAACAGCTGGATCGCTTCGCCATCGGGGGGCAACGTCGGCCTCGGCTTCGCCATTCCGATCAACTCCGCCAAAAAGGTCGTCGACGACTTCATCAACAAGGGTCGGGTGGAGTACGGCTGGCTCGGCATCAACGTGGGCGACATCCCGGACGAGATGGCCGACGACCTCAAGGTCAAGGGCCGCGAGGGCGGATTCGTCTACAGCGTGTTCCAGGACTCACCCGCGCCAAAGGCGGGTATCCTGCCCGGAGACTTCGTCATCAGCATCGACGGCGAGGCGATCCGCAACACGAATCACCTGCTCCGCGTCGTCGGCGGGCTCGCACCCGGCAAGCGCGTGCGCTTCGACCTGATCCGCTACAGCCGGCCGGTGACGATCACCGTGACGATCGTCGCGCGCGACGACGATCAGAAGATCGAGGCCCGGCAGAAGGCGGTGTGGCCCGGCGTATCCGTCATGCGCATCACCGACCGCATCCGCGACCAGCTCAGGCTCAGCCGCGGCGTGGGGGACCTGGTGGTCTCCAACGTCGCCGACGGCAGTCCCGCCGCGATTGCGGGATTTCGCCCCGGCGACATCGTGAGGTCCGTGAACAACGAAGACGTGCGCAACGTCATGGACTTCTACCGCGCGCTGAACGAGAGCGCGCGGCCGCGACGTCAGCTTCCAGATCTACCGGGATGGCGCCCGCGTCACGCTCGGGCTCACGCGCTGATGCGCCGTGTCGGCGCGACGGCGCCGGTTGCCCCGACCGGGGCGGGATGAACCATGGGACCGGCCGTCCTTTCCGCCGTAAGGGCCGGCTGGCCGAACAGGCCGTCCGGTTCGAGGAGCTCGAGATCGCCGAGGGGTGCCAGGTCGTCGTGACGGCCCGCGGAGGGTGCGTCCTCGGGCCGTTCTGGGGCGAGGAGGCGGAGAGCCTTCTGCAGGTCGAGCCGTTCGCTTGGCTCGCCCGCGGCTTTCGAGCGGTTCGTCGCGGGCGGCGGGACGGGACCTCGGGGGTGAAAGGGTGCGGGTCGTGCTCGACGGCGGCGAAACACGGCCGATTCCATCGGCGCACGCCCTTTCCGCGCGCGGCCGCGGGGTGCGGGTGCGGCAGGACCTGGTGCTGGAAGCGAAGGTCGTCGCGAGCGGCCGCAAGCACCTGAGCGTCGAGCGGATCGTGCGTCCCTGCGCGGACCCCCTGCGGTCGCTCGACGAGGGGCGCAGCCTGGGCCGCAGCACGCGCTACGCGGGGTTCGAGCACGAGGTGACGCTGCTCGAGGCGAGCCGCGACGGCGTGGCGAGCGAGGCCCGCGTGCTCGCCCGGCTGCATCCGGGCGGGACGCTGGTGGTGCCGACGTCGGCGAGGTGGAGTACCGCGACATCGGCGAGCCCGCGGGGCTCGACTGCCAGAGCATCGGGCCGGGGTGCGTCCGGCTGAGGCTCGACGGAGACCGGCTGCTTCGGCGTGGGGTACAAGGCGGGATCCCTCTGGGGCCGCATGGGGTATCTCGTGAGCAGGCCCGACGGACAGACGGCCCTCCTGGTGCGGAGCTTCTTGAGCAACCCCTCGGCCGCGTATGCCGACGAGCCCGCCGCCGCGGGCAGGCAGACGGCAGCCGCCGGGGGGCGCGGCTTTTCGGCGCGCGTGCGCAACGGCGGCGGCGATGCGAGCGGGCTCGCTGAGATCGAGTGCAGCGGGGAGCCCGTCGGCGGGGCCGAGGGCCGAAGCGAGGCGACCAACCTCTTCCAGATGTGGACCTGGGTCGGCGACCTCGACAGGCTCGCGCAGATCGGAAGGGTCGCTGCTCGGCGTTCGCGTCGGGTGAGCCACCGGCGGCTATCGCGCGCCCTGCCGCGCCGTCGCGTTCGTCGCGCCCATCGCGGTCCGATCGCGGAGGCGCAGCGCGAGAGCGCCTCCCGCCAGCAGGGCGACGCCCGTGACGAGCATGCCGGGAAACAGGCCCATCGAGGGCGGCCAGAGCGCCGACGGCCCACGGGTACACCATGCGGGCGAGGCTTCCGCTGACGAACAGCATCGACGTCACGGCGCCCGTTTCGCGGGGGTGCCGCGCGCAGGCGATCGCGACCGTGAGCGGGTAGGCGGCAGCCGGTCGCGACCCCGGCGGCGACGACGCCCGCCGCCAGGGCGCCTGCGAGCGAGAGAGCACCGCCGCCGTCAGCGCCACGCCCGCCGGCGACGTGGCCCCAGACCAGGATCCTGCGGCCTCCCAGGCGCATGGCGAGCGCCGAGGTGAGAAACCGCCCCGCCACGATTCCCAGCCAGAGCAGCGAGGGGCCGACGCTCGCGAGCCATTTCGAGGCGCCCATCTCCCGCTCCATGTAGGTCGGAAGCCAGACCGTGAGCCCCGACTGATGGACGACGTAGAGAAAGAGGATCGCGGCGAGGAGCCACACGTCGCGTGAGCGCAGCAGGCGCCCGGCGCCCCCGCGAGCCGCCGCCGGCACGGGGCTCCGCTGGGCGCCGCGCCGAGCACGAAGGGAAAGCCGAGACGCGAGCACCGCGAGGCCTGCCGCGCCGAGGAGCGTGTAGGCGTTGGTCCAGGCCCCCGTCGCATCGACGAGCACCCGGGCGTAGAGAGGTCCGAGGAGCGCTCCCACGCCGAAGATCGCGTGCAGCAGGCTGAGGGCGCGCTCCTTGCGGTCGGCGTGCAGGTCCGCGACCAGCGCGTTGGCGACCATGTCCATGTAGCGCGTGCTCGGCCCCGAGCGCGAAGAACAGCGCGTACAGCAGCGGCGAGCCAGGGCCCGCGGCCGGCGAGCAGCAGGACCAGCGCGTACGCGAGAAAGCAGATCGCGATGAGGCGCGGCTTGCTGCCCCTGTCGGCGAGGGCGCCCCCGAGCGAGCATGGCGAGGATGCCGCCGACGCTCATGAACGTGACGAGGAGGCCGCCGGCCCCGAGGATCCACGCGGTAGTAGCCGACGAGCTCGGGCATGAGCGGCCCGATCATGGTCGTGGAAAAGGCATAGACGAACATGAGAAGGTAGATGTACCCCGTGACCGCGGCACGGGACCGCGAGGCGGGACGCTCTCACCTCGTGCGACCGGGTGACTGCCACATGTCGGGGTCGGGGCCGAGCGCCGCCCTGAGGTCTTCGCTCGCCGCGGTCAGCGCCTCCAGCAGCCGCTGCGGCGCAGTGCTCCTCCACGGCGTGCCGCGTTCTCCGCGACCTGAGCCGGCGTGCGCGCGCCGGCGAGAACCGACGTGATCCCCGGCCTGCCGACCGCCCAGGCGAGGGCCGCCTGCGCCATGGGCATCCCGGCCTCGTCGCAGAGCGTCCTGGATGCGCCGGATCGTGCCGAACGTGAGCTCCTCGAACGCCCTCCTGGCCGTGGCGCGTCTGCGGCCGCCTCCGCGAAAAGTGCCGCGTGCGCGCCCGGTCCGGCGGGAACTCGTCGCGCCGACCGGTACTTCCCGCTGAGCAGCCCGTGCAGGAGCGTGCTGTAGGTGAGCGTGCCGATGCCGAGCGCGGCGCAGCGGGGGAGGATCTCGAACTCGAGGGCCCGCCACAGCAGGCTGTAGGGGAGCTGGTCCGAAACGATCACCGAAGGGTCGGGGATCTCGGAGAGATTGACGACGCCGAAGTTGCAGACGCCGATGAGCCGGATCTTGCCGGATTCGCGGAGCCGTTCCATCGCGGAGAGCGCGGCCTCGAGGGAGAAGCCCCGGCGGTCATCGGCCAGTGGATCTGGTAGAGGTCGATCGAGTCGGTCTGCAGCCGTCGCAGGCTTGCCTCGCAGGAGCGCTCGAGGTCCGCGGGCGCGCAGTTCTTTGTCGACACCTTGGTCGCGATGACGACGCGGTCCCGCAGGCCCTTGAGTCGCCTTGCCGAGCCGCTCTTCGGACTGGCCCGCCCCGTAGGCCTCGGCCGTGTCGAAGAGCGTGATCGCCGCGCTCGACCGCCGCCCGCACCGTGGCGACCGCGTCGCGCTCGTCGGTCTCGCCCCACATGGGGTCGCTGCACAGACCCCAGCAACCGAGGGCGATCGCGGAGACGTCGACGGCGCTGCGCCCGAGCTTCCGGTAAAGCATGCTTCCTCCTGGTGTCGGTGAACGAGCAGCCGCGTCGTCGCGGCGGGCATGATGGCGGGCGGCGCGGATCGTCTCAAGGCGCGCCTCAGGTCTTCGTCCGCTCCTCGACGAGGGCGCGCACCTGGTTCAGAACGCCGGTGAAATCGGCGAGGTCCATCGGGCAGCACCACGCTGGTCCCCTTGCGCGCGAGGCGCCGCAGCTGCGCGATGTACTGCTCGGTGATGCGCAGCACGACCGCCTCTTCGCCTCCGGACGCCTCCACCGCGGCAGCGACGCTGCGCAGGCCGGCCGCGGTGGCCCGTGCGAGCGAGAGGATCTCCTCGCGGGTGCCTTCGGCCTCGTTGACGCTGCGCTGCTTCTCGCCCTCGCTGCGGTTGATGGCCTCCTCCATGACCCCGATGGAGTAGTTGATGCGCGACTCCATCTCGCCGACGCTCTTCGCGAGCACGGCGCGCCGGTCGCGCTCGGCGATCATCTGCACTTCCATGGACTTGAGCACGGTCTCGGGCACGTGGATGTTCTGGATCTCGTACCGCGTCACGTCGACGCCCCACGCGGCCGAGGCTTCGTCCACGCTCTTGACGATCTGCGGCGTTGATCTGCTGCCGCTCCTCGAACGTCTTGTCGAGCTCCAGCTTCCCGATGACCGAGCGCATGGAAGTCTGGGCGAGCTGGATCGTGGCGTACTTGTAGTCGGCGATGCCGTAGCTGGCCTTCCGCGGGTCCATCACTTTCATGTAGAGCACGCCGTCGACCTGGACCTTGACGTTGTCGAGCGTGATGCACGGCTGCGAGGGCACGTCGAGCGCCTGCTCCTTGAGCGTGTGGCGGTACCGGACCTGGTCGATGAACGGGAAGAGCACGTGGAACCCTGCCTCGAGCGTCCTGGCGTAGCGGCCCAGCCGCTCGACCACGAGGGCGCTCTGCGCGGGCACGATGCGGACGCTGCGTAGGATCGAGACGCGCGACGAAAAGGCCCAAGAGCGCGAGGACGATCGAGGTGAGGATCTGGTTCATGCCTTGCCCTCCTCTGGGAGCGGGGCCGCGTGCGGCCCGGCAGGTGGTCGATCGGCGGGCGCGGAGCGGCGGGCGCCGCGGGCCTGGGGCAGGACGCGTCGAGGACGCCCTTGATCCCTGCCAGCTCGGGAGGCAGCACCGAGGTGGTCGAGGCCTCGAGGATGTCGCCGAGCTGCGCGACGTACTGCTCGGCGACCCGCAGCGACATGGCCGCCCGGCCGCCAGGCTGGCGGATCGCATTCGGCGATCTCCCGGATGCCCTGCGCCGTAGCCTCGGCCGTCAGCTCGATGGCACGCGCGTGGCCCTGGGCCACGTTGATGCGCCTCTGCCGCTCGCCCTTGCTCAGGTTGATCGCCTCCTCGCGCTCTCCCTTCGACTGGTTGATGCGGGCTTCCCTCTCGCCTTCGCTCTTGAGGATCTCGGCGCGCTTCTCGCGCTCGGCTCGCATCTGCTTCTCCATCGCCTCGAGAACGTTGTCGGGCGGCGATATGTCGCGGATCTCGTAACGGTTGACCTTGATGCCCCACGCGTCCGACGCCTCGTCCACCGCCTTGACGATCGAGTCGTTGAGATGCTCGCGCTCGGAGAACGTGTGGTCGAGCGAGATCCTGCCGATCTCGCTGCGCATGGTGGTCTGCGCGAGCTGCGCGGTGGCGTAACGGTAGTTCTCGATGCCGTAGCTCGCCTTGGCGGGATCGACGACCTTGAGGTACAGCAGCCCGTCGACGGTCACCTGCACGTTGTCCTGCGTGATGCAGATCTGCGGCGGCACGTCGATCGCCTCCTCCTTGAGCGAGTGCTTGTACGCGACCCTCTGCGCGAACGGGATCACGAGGTGGAGCCCCGCGCCCAGCGTCCGGCGGTACTTGCCGAGCTGCTCGAGCACCCACGCCTCCTGCTCGGGGATGATCCGGATGAGGCGATAGAAGATGAAGAAGAAGGCCGCCACCAGCACCGCGGTCCACAGCGTGTTCACGGTTGTTCCTCCCCCGGTTGTTCCCCCGCGTCGAGGAAAGGCCTCGACACGAAATACGTGAGACTATCCCGCGCGAGGATCTCGACCGTCTCGCCTGCGGCGATCTCCTCGTCGTAACTCTCCGCGCGCCAGGTCGTCCCTGCGAACCTGATCCGCCCGGGCCTGCCCGGGGCGATGGCTTCGACCACGACCGCCCGGGAGCCTATCGAATCCTCCGGGACGCGCCTGCCGCCGAAGCGGCTCTGCAGGGCCCTCCGCAGCAGGGCGAGCAGCAGCGAGGACGAACCGAGCCAGAGGAGGACCTGCAAGTGCCACCTGCCCGAGAGGCCAGGCACGAGCCAGGTGAGCGCCCCGGTCACCAGGCCGCCCGCGCCGAAAAAGATCACCCAGAAGCCCGGAGTCAGGCTTTCCGCCGCCATGAGCAGGATGCCGATGATCGCCCACACGAACGGCTCCGGACCCATCGCGTCCCACCATAGTCCGGGGTCCCCGCAGGGTCAAGAACGAGGGGCGGCAGAACCAGGGGGCGGCACCGCCTCCTCGCGTGCCCGTGGTCGATGCCGTCCACGCCACCGGGATTTGCGGGCTGTCATATCCGCTGTTTTGGTCTATAATTGCGGTGACTCCCCTATGGCTCTACTGCAACAGGCAGAGGGAAACACCCGGCTGGCTACGCCGGTGTCAGATGTCTCACGTGCTCCGCGGCCGCCGGGCGCGCCTGCGAAGCCGTCTGCGCCCCGGGCGCAGCCCGTCCCCCAGGCGCCGCCGCCAGCGCCGCGTCCCGCTGAGGCCTCGCCCGCGCCGAGGCAGGAGCTGCCGGCGAGGGTTCGCGACGACGGGCGGCCCGATCTGGCGGCGGTCGATCGCGGACATCACCCGCATCAAGGACCTCGACTCGCTGCTCGAGTGGGTGCTGCACGAGGCCCGGCGCTTCGCCAACGCCGACGCCGGGACCATCTACATGCTCGCCGGCAACTACCTCTACTTCTCCTACGTGCAGAACGACACGCTGTTCCACCAGGAGAGCGCGGTCGACAAGTACGTGTACTCGCTTACGCGGCTTCCCGTGAACAAGAAGTCGCTCGCGGGCTACGCGGCCGCCGCCGGCGAGCCGCTGATGATCGACGACGTCTACGACATCAAGAGCGACGTTTCTTACACCTTTAACGCCTCGTTCGACCGAAAGACCAACTACCGGACGCCATTCGATCATGGTCGTGCCCCCTGCGGGTGCGCGACGAGGGGGTCGTCGGGCGTCCTGCAGCTGATCAACGCCAAGGACGAGCACGGCGGCGTCGTGCCGTTCTCCATGCGCGACCAGGCAGATCGTGACGCAGTTCGCCGACAGCTCCGCCGTCGCCATCGAAAAGGCGCGGGACGCCCGCGAGATGGTCCTGCGGATGGTCGACATCGCGGAGATGCACGACCCCTTCGAGACCACCGCGCACGCGCGCCGCGTCGGCGCCTATTCGACCGAGATCTACCAGGTGTGGGCCGAGCGGCGCGGCCTCAGCGTCGAAGAGATCAACAAGAACAGGGCGGCCCTGAGAACGGCGGCCATCCTGCACGACGTCGGCAAGATCGCGGTCAGCGACTCCATCCTGCGCAAGGCCGGATCGCTCTCCTACGAGGAGAAGCTCCTGGTCCGCTATCACACGATCTACGGCGCCCGGCTCTTCCGGCACTCGACCAACTCCTGGGACCGCGCGTGCGAAGAGGTCACGCTCAACCACCACGAGCACTGGGACGGCACCGGCTATCCCGGGCCACGTCGAGGACATCTACGCCGACAAGGTCTACTTCGGCGAGGGCAAGCGAGGCGAGGAGATCCCCCTCTTCGGGCGCATCGTGGCGCTGGCGGACGTCTTCGACGCCCTGGTCTCGCGTCGCGCCTACAAGCCGCCGTGGAAGGACGAGCACGCCCTCAAGCACATCCACATGCAGGCGGGCAAGCACTTCGACCCGGAGCTCGTCGACATCTTCGTGCACCTCTACGAGATCATGACGGCGATCCGCGTCCGCTTCGCGGACCCGCACCGGTGACCGTCTGGGTCGATGCCGACGGGTGTCCGGCCGCGGTCAGGCGGATCGTCGAGCGCGCTGCCGGCGCATAACGGTGGACGTGGTCTTCGTCGCGGCAAAGCCGATAGAGGTCGACCGCGCGCCGCGGGTGCGATTCGTGCTCGTTCCGTCGGGCGAAGGCTCGGCGGACAGCTACCTTCGTCGGCGCGCGCGAAGCGGCGACCTCGCCGTGACTGCCGACATTCCCCTGGCGGCCGCCCTCGCGGCCGCCGGCGTGGACGTGATTCACCCCAGGGGCGACGTGTACACAGGCGACACGATCGGCGAGCGCCTGGCGATGCGCAACCTGCTCACGGACCTGCGCCGCGGCGGCATCGAGACCGGGCGGCGCCGATTCCGCGGCGGGCCCCACCGCTTTGCCGCCGCGCTCGACAGAGAGCTGGCCCGCAGGCTGCGGGCACCTTGAGCGTGCGGCGAGGCTGCTGAAGCGGGCTCCCCTGCGGCCCCCCTGCGGTGGGCGGAATCGGCGCGGCCTGTGTACATTCTCTGACGGGCCCGACGGAGGTTCCCGCACGTGAAGAAAGCGCGAGTTCTCGTCTTTGCCGCTGTCGTGGCCGCGGTGGCTGGATGCCGGACGATCCCCGGCAGGGGCGAGACGCTGCCGACCGATCCTGCGGTCGCGGTCGGCCGCCTCTCCAACGGGCTCACCTACTACATCCGCGCCAACCGCAAGCCCGAAAACACCGCCGAGATGCGCCTCGTCGTCAACGCCGGGTCCGTCCTGGAGGACGAGAACCAGAGGGGCCTCGCGCACTTCGTCGAGCACATGGCGTTCAACGGGACGAAGGGCTTTCCCGAAGAGCAGCTGATCCACTACCTGGAGTCCATGGGGATCGAGTTCGGGCCGGAGCTCAACGCATCGACCAGCTTCGACGAGACGGTGTATCGCCTGCAGGTGCCGACGCGCAGCTGGGACAACCTGGACACCGGCCTTCGCATCCTCTCCGAATGGGCCTCGGCGGTGACCTTCGACGACAGGCAGATCGACAAGGAGCGCGGCGTGATCGTCGAGGAGTGGCGCACGGGCCGCGGCGCCGAAGCGCGGATCCGGGACAAGCAGATCCCCGCGCTCCTGGCCGGGTCGCGGTACGCGCGAGCGACTGCCGATCGGCGAGCTCGACGTGATCGAGCACGGCCCGGCGCAGAGGATCCGCGACTTCTACCACGACTGGTATCGTCCCGACCTGATGGCGGTCGTCGCGGTCGGCGACTTCGACGCCGCCAGGGTCGAGGCCCGCGTCCGCGAGCTGTTCGGCGGCCTGGCCGGGGCCGCCTGGAGAGCGCGAGAGGCCGCGCTTCGAAGTGCCCGATGGCAAGGGGCTGCGATTCTCGATCGTCACCGACCCGGAGGCGACGGCTTCGCGCGTCGCGCTGTACTCCAAGCGCCCTCCCGAGCAGATGAGGACGGTCGCGGAGTATCGCGACTCCATCGTGCTGTCCATGTTCACGGAGATGCTGAACGCCCGGCTGGACGAGGTCGTGCAGCGGCCCGGAAGCCCGCTGCTGGACGCCGGCAGCTCGCGCAGCAACCTCGTGCGGACCATGGGGGTGACCTACCTCGGCGGCCGCGCCAAGGACGGGATGATCGTGCCCGGGCTGGAGGCCCTGCTGACCGAGGCGGAGCGAGTGCGGAGGTACGGGTTCACGGAGAGCGAGCTCGCGCGCGAGAAGGACGCGGTGCTCGCGCGGCTGGAGCGGCTCTACAACGAGCGCGAGGACACGCCGTCGGGCTCCTACGTCAGGGAGTACATGGGCAATTTCCTGGAGGGCGAGACGATCCCGGGAATCGCATACGAATACGAGCCTGTACAAGCGGTTCGTCCCGGGGATCGCGCTGCAGGAGGTGAGCTCGCTCGGCGCCGCGTGGATATCGCGCGAGAACGCCGTGCTCGCCGTGAGCGCCCCGGCCAGGCCCGGGCTCGCGCCGCCCGCGGAGGCGGACCTGGCCGCGGCCTTCGACCGCGTCGCCGTCGCCGCGCTCGAGCCCTACAAGGACGCCACCCGCGAGGAGCCGCTCGTCGCCTCGCCGCCGGCGCCGTCGCGGGTCGTCGAGGAGCGCGCGATCCCTTCGCTCGGCGTCACCTACTGGCGTCTGGCGAACGGGGCGCAGGTCTACCTCAAGCCGACGGACTTCAGGAAGGACGAGATCCTCTTCCGGGCTCTGAGCCCGGGCGGCTATTCGCTCGTGGGCGACCAGGACTACGTGGCCGCGGTCACCGCGATCGGGATTCTGCAGGAGTCGGGGCTGGGGGCCTTCACCAGAGTCGAGCTCGAAAAGAAGCTGGCGGGGAAACAGGTGCGGCTCGCGCCGTACCTTTCCGAGATCTACGAGGGGATGGAAGGCTCCTCGTCGAGCCGCGACCTCGAGACGCTGCTGCAGCTCGTGTACCTGTCCTTCACGCGCCGCGCGCCGACGAGCAGGCCTTCAGAACCTACCGCGACGGCCTGCGCGAGCGGGTCGAGACCCGGCTCGCGAACCCCGACACGGTATTCGGAGACACGATCCGCCTGCTGATGACCAACCGCGACTCCGCGCGCCGAGCCGCTCACACCCGAAAAGCTCAAAGCCATGAGCCTCGAGCGTTCGCTGGCGGTGTACCGCGAGCGCTTCGCCGCGGGGGGCGACTTCACCTTCGTATTCGTGGGCTCCTTCGATCTCCCGGCGATCCGGCCGCTGGTGGAAAGCTACCTGGGCGGGCTGCCCCCGGCGCGGACGCGCGAGACCTGGCGCGACCGGGGCGTGACGCCTCCCGAGGGCAGGGTGGAGGAGACCGTGCGCGTCGGGCTCGAGCCCGTCAGCCGCGTGCAGTACGTATTCGACGCGCCCTTCGACTGGTCGCTCGCCGAGGACGTGCGCCTGGAAGCGCTGAGCGGCATTCTCGAAAGCCGCCTCACCGACGTTCTGCGCGAGCAGCAGGGCGGGACGTACGGCGTGGGGGTCTTCTCGAGCACCTCGAGGAACCCGCGGGGCGAGCGGCGCGTCTTCGTCGGGTTCGGCTGCGACCCGGGCAGGGTCGATGAACTCTCGGCGAGGATGTTCGCCGAGATCAAGCGCATCCAGGACGAGGGGCCGGACGAGGCGTCGGTGGCGAAGCAGAAAGAGATCATGCGGCGCAACACCGAGCTGGCCTCCAAGACCAACGCGTACTGGGCCGAGGGGATCGCGACTGCCCTGCGCCGGCTCGAGGACCCGCAGGACCTGCTGATGCGGGCCGACCTCGTGGCGTCGCTCGACGCTGCGTCCCTGGCGGACGACCGCGCGGCGCAGCCCTCCCGGCGGACCGCTACATCAGGGTGGTGCTGTACCCGAGGGCGCCGTGACCGACGCGTCGTAGCCCGACGTTCCAGGGCGGGCCCGCGGAGCGCCGGGCGAGCCCGAGACGCCGTGGCAGCGCGCTTCGCCTCCGTGCTGCTTGCGAAAATCCGGTTTGCGCGCCGCACCGTGCAGGTCCTATACTTGCTGACCAGGAGGTGCGGCGATGGCAATCATCACTGTTTCGCGCGAGCTCGGGAGCCTCGGGAACGAAGCCGCGGAGACGCTGGCGAAACGCCTCGGTTACACCCTCGTAGACAAGGCCGTGCTCGACAAGGCGCTCGGGGAGCGCGGCATCACCGAGCGTAAACTCGAGAAGTACGACGAGAAACGCCCCTCGGTCTGGGACGCGTTCTCGTCGGACCGCGACCGCTACCTGCACTTCCTGAAGGCCGTGATCTACGAGCAGGCTGCCCGCGGCAACACGGTGATCGTGGGGCGGGGCAGCCCGATCCTGCTCGGCGAGCTGCCGGGCACGCTGCACGTGCGCGTGACCGCTCCACGGGAGGTCAGGGTCCGGCGGATCGCGGCGCAGCTCAAGGTCAAGGACAACCAGGCGGAGCAGATCCTGCGCCACACCGACCACGATCGATCGGGCTTCTGGCGCTACTTTTTCAACGTGAACTGGGACGATCCGGCCATCTACGACCTCGTGATCAACACGGCCCACATCGACGCCGAGACCGTGGCCGACATGATCGAGAGGGCCCTCGAGCCCTTCGCCGTGTCGAAGCACGAGAGCGCGGCGCGCTCGCTGCTGTCCGACCTCGCCCTGGGGCAGCAGGTGGAGACGCGCATCCTGTACGACCAGGCGGTGCCCGTGCAGTTCCTGGAAGCGCGCGTGAGCGACGGCGTCGTGACGCTGCTCGGCGCGGTGAGCGCCCTGAAGAACGCGGAAAAGGCGGTCGAAGTCGCCAAGGGCGTCCCGGGCGTGCGCGAGGTGCGCAACGAGATCTCGTTCATCAGCTACTACGGGATGATGTGAGCGGCGGCCGCGCGGAAACCGCCGGCGGCGCTACAGGATGTGATCGAGAAATCGGCGGGTCCGTTCCTCGCGCGGGCTCTCGAAGACCTGCTGCGGGCGGCCCGGTCTCGACCACCTCGCCGTTGTCCATGAAGACGACGCGGTGGGCGGCGGCGCGCGCGAAGCCCATCTCGTGCGAGACGACGAGCATCGTCATCCCGTCGCGCGCCAGGTCCACCATGACGTCGAGGACTTCCTTGATCATCTCGGGGTCGAGCGCCGAGGTCGGCTCGTCGAAGAGCATGACCTTGGGCTTCATCGCGAGCGCGCGCGCGATCGCGACCCGCTGCTGCTGTCCGCCCGAGAGCTGGTCCGGGTAGGACCGCCGCCTTGTCCGGAAGGCCCGACGCGGCGCAGCAGCTCAGTGCCCAGGGCGCGCGCCTCGTCCTTGGAGGCTCCCTTGACGATGAGCGGGGCCAGCGTGATGTTGTCGAGCGCCGTGAGGTGGCTGAAGAGGTTGAAGGACTGGAACACCATCCCCACCTCCTCGCGGATGCGGCGCAGGCTCGGCCTTGTGCTCGGTGACCTGGTCGTCGTCGATCCAGATCTCGCCCGAGGTGAGCACCTCGAGCCGGTTCACCGATCGCAGCAGCGTGCTCTTGCCGCTGCCCGAAGGCCCGATGATCAGCACCACCTCGCCGGCCGCCACGCTGAAGCTGACGTTGCGCAGCGCCTCGACCCTGCCGAAGCGCTTGCACGCGTTGACGATGCGGATCCTGTCACCCACGCCTGGAAAGCCTCTCTTCCATGATCGCGACGAGGCGCGAGAAAAACAGCGTCATCACCAGGTAGCACAGAGCGACCACGGTGTAGGACTCGAAATAGAAGAAGGTCTTCGAGGCGTACTCCCGCCTCGCCGCAGCAGGTCCGAGACCGCCAGGATCGAGACGAGCGACGAGTCCTTGAGCAGCGCGATGAACTCGTTGCCGATCGGCGGCAGCACGATGCGGATCGTCTGGGGCAGGATGATGCGGCGCAGCGCCTGCGCGCGCGTGAGCCCGAGCGCGAGCGCCGCCTCCATCTGTCCGCGCGGGACCGCCTGGATGCCGGCGCGGAAGATCTCCCCCATGTAGGCGCCGTAGCAGATCGTCATGGCGACGACCGCGGCCGTGATGCGCGGCACCTGCACGATCTTGCCGAGGGCATAGTAGATGTAGAAGAGCTGGACGAGCAGCGGGATGCCGCGGATCACCTCGACGTAGATCGTGGCGATGCGGTTGACGATCCTGATCCGCGAGATGCGGCCGATGCCGGTGATCAGCCCGACGACGGTGGCGAACACGATCGAGAGCACCGTGACCTCGAAGGTCTGCAGAATCCCGTCGGGCAGGAACTCGAGGATCTTGCGGTAGGGGTCCGGCGAGACCAGCGGGAGGATCACGAGCAGGCCGATCGCCGCCGAAGAACGTGATCCTCCACGCCGAGAATACGGAAGTCTCGTCCCTCTCGGGTACGAGGAGGCTGTCCGTTACCTGGATCTTCTCGCTTTTTACTGGAGCCACTTGGTCTTGAGCTGCTGGTACTCGGGCGACTCGAGGACCTTCTTCAGACCGGCGTTGATCTTGTCGAGGGCGTTGGCGTTGCCCTTCTTGACCGCGACCCCGTAGAGCTCCTGCGTGAAGGGCTGGCCGACGATCTTGAGCTTGCCCTTGTAGGTCTGGTTCTGCAGGACGTAGTTGGCCGCGATCGGGGTGTCGCAGACCACCGCATCGATGCGCGCTGTTGGCGAGGTCCTCGATCGCCAGCCCGAGCTCGTCATAGGTCTTGAGCGTCACGCCCTTGACCTTCTCGACCTCGAAGGCCCCCGTCGTGCCGATCTGGGCGCCCGCGCTCTTGCCCGTGAGGTCGGCGAGCTTGGCCGCGCCGGAGTCCGAGCGCACGACGAGCACCTGGCCGGCGTTGATGTACGGGACGCGAAAAGTCCATGGTCTGCTTCCGCTCGTCGGTGATGGTCACCGACGAGATGACCGCGTCGTACTCGCCGTTGGCGAGGCCGGCGAAGATGCCGTCCCACGCCGTGTTCTTGAACTCGACGGCGAAGCCGCCGGCCTTGGCCGCGGCCTTCATCAGGTCGATGTCGAAGCCCACGATCTCCTTGGACTCGTTGACGAACTCCATCGGCGGCCACGTGGCGTCGGTGGCGATCGTGACCTTGACCGCCTGCGCCTTGGGTTTGCACGACAGCAGCGCGAACGGGACGAGCGCCAGTGCGACAAACAACCAGAGCCGATTTTTCATCGGGGCTCTCCTTTGGTGGTGATCTTGAGACGTGCCTACGAAACTACGAACGGTAGCGTTTGTCAAGCGACATGCACGTCGGTCGGGCGTACTCGCCCGATGCCCAAGCCCAGCGTACTCGCTGGAGATGTCGCGAGCCCGGCGCGTACACGCGCTTTGGCCCCCGAAGGTCCCGCGTACTCGCGGGAGTGCGTACTCGCCGGGGATGTACAAGCGCCGGGCAAGGCACAGGAGGTGCCCCGAGGCTCCGAGCGACGCGAGGAGGTGGCCCGGGCGCGCCAGGGCCGTATGCTGCGGCGCGTCGGCGGTATTGCCCGGCAACCGACGGCTGGATCGCCCGGCCCTCTCCTGCAGCTATTGCCCGCGAGCGAGCTTGTGGTTACTGTTACGCCGAAGCGAGGAACGATGGCGGAATTGAACAATCGAAAATGTCATCATCATCGGATCCGGGCCTGCGGGCCACACCGCGGCCATCTACGCGGCACGTGCGAGCCTCGTCGCCGCTGATGTTCGAGGGCTTCCTCGCCGGAGGCGTTGCTGCCGGCGGGCAGCTTACCACCACCACCGAAGTGGAGAACTTCCCCGGTTTCCCCGAGGGTATCTCGGGCCCCGATCTGATGGACCGGATGCGGGCCCAATCGCTCAGGCACGGCACGCGCATCGAAACCGAGACCGTCGAGGCCGTGGACCTGTCGCGGCGGCCGTTCCGCGTGACGGCGGGCGGTCGGGAGTTCCTGGCGCGGTCGCGTCATCATCGCGACAGGCGCGACACGCGAAACGGCTCGGGATACCCGGCGAGGACCGCTACTGGCAGAAGGGCATGTCCGCCTGCGCGGTCTGCGACGGCGCCCTGCCGATCTTCCGCGCGAAGCCGCTGGTCGTCATCGGCGGCGGCGACACGGCCTGCGAGGAGGCAAGCGTACCTGACGCGCTTCGCGAGCCGCGTCTACATGCTGCACCGCAGGGACTGCCTTGCGCGCGTCGAAGGCCATGCAGAAGAGAGTCATGGAGAATCCGAAGATCGAGATCGTCTGGAACACGATCGCGACGGAGGCCGTGGGACGGGACTTTCTCACCGGCGTCAGGACCCGCAACACGAGCACGGGCAAGGAGGGGCTCATCGACGTGAGCGGCCTGTTCTACGCCATCGGCCACGACCCGAACACGGCGTTTCTGGGCGGGCAGCTCGAAACCGACGAGTCGGGCTACCTGGTCATGCCCGTGCCCGGGTCCACGCACACCAGGGTGCCGGGGGTGTTCGCGTGCGGCGACGTCCAGGACAAGGTCTACAGGCAGGCCGTCACGGCCGCGGGGAGCGGCTGCGCGGCGGCCCTCGAATGCGAGCGCTGGCTGGCCGAGAACTGACCGAGGGCTCACGGCGCCGCGCCGGCGCCCGCAGACCGCGTTGTCGCTCCGGGGCCGCCGGCATGCGCCTCTACGTGTGCAAGGCGGCGGCCGATGCATTAGACTGGAACGAGAGAGGAGGGCGCCGCGATGCTGGTTTCCCGAGCAATGTCGCGCAACGTGGTGACTACGACGCCTGACACACCGGTCGCCGAGGCCCAGTCGGTCATGCGGCGAGACAAGATTCACCACCTGCCCGTCGTCGAGACGTCGGGGAAGCTCGTGGGGATCGTCACGGAAAAGGACCTGATCTACGCATCCCCTTCGCCCGCGACGAGCCTGAGCATGTACGAGATCAACTACCTGCTGGCGAAGCTGCGCGTCTCCAAGGTGATGACGCACGAGGTCATCACCGTTACGGGCGATACGCCGCTCGAGCAGGCCGCGCGGGTCATGGCCGATCACGACATCGGCTGCCTGCCCGTCGTCGCCGACGGCAAGCCGGTGGGCATCGTGACCGAATCCGATATCTTCCGCGTGTTCGTCGACGTCTTCGCCGCGAGGCGAAAGGGGATTCGCATCGAGGCGATCGTGCCCGACGTGCGCGGCGAGCTCGCAAAGCTCTCGGGCGCCGTCGCCGGCATCGGAGGGAACATCCTCGCCTTCGGCTCGCTCCCGGGCGACGAGCCGACCACGGTGCTGGTCACGATCAAAATCGACGGCGTCGCGCGCGAGAAGCTGCTGGAGACCATCAAGCCCTTCGTCGAGCGCGTGGTCGACGTGAGGGAAATGTAGCCGTCCGTCCCGCGCCCGGGCCTACCGCCAGATCCCGAGATCGCGCAGACGCGTCGTGACCGCCTCGGCCCAGCCCCTGTTGGCGGCGGGGCTCGCGGGGCTCGGGTGCAGGATGCTGTCCACTCTCACGGTCGTTCCTGCGCAGGCCGTCTTTAGCCGCGAGCCGGCGTAAGCGCCGACGCCTATGGCCCACTGCGGGCGCAGCGCCAGGACGAGACGCCGGAGATGGTCGTCGCACACGTGCTCGAGCGCCCGCCGGTCGTCGGCGCGCAGTCGGTCGGGCGTGAGATTCGTGCCCCGCTTCGTCGAAGAAGGCGAGGGGGCAGTAGTTCGCGACGAAGTGGTCCTTGAAGAAGGCCTGCGGCGTGCCGAACCTCTCCCGGATCAGGCCCCAGAGGCGGCGGCCGCTCGGCTCCCTGCGGGTGCAGCTCCAGCCGAGCACCGGCCGCCGCGGATGCAGCCGCGACGGAGCTCCTACCGCGGCGTGGATTCCCAGCCAGTCGCGCACCATCTCCACCTCGCCGAACGGTATGCCTGTCTGGACCATGCCCCAGGGTCCCGGGTTCATCCCGAGGAAGACGACACGCTTCGGCGCGGCGGCGAAACGCCGCAGGTATTCCTCGTGTGCCTGCCACGCGTAATCGAGCGGATTGTAGACGGTCTGCACCGGAGCCCCGAAGCGGAGGCGATCCACGGCGGCGGAAAGGTCCGCCGCGATCGTCACGAGCTCGTTCCTTGCCATGGCTGCCGCCACAGTATCAGGTCCCGCGACGTTGCCCAAGACTGCCCAAGGAAGCGGCGCGTGCACCCCGGGGCGCCCCGCGCCATGCCATCCCTGGCTTGATGCACCCGGCTCGTTCCGTTAGGATCGCGCCGACATGGAGATCATACTCAACGGAGAACGGATATCGGCGCAGGCCTGCGAGCAGGAAGTGGCGCGGGTGATGCGGGAGGCGCCGCAGCTCGACCGGCAGCAGGCGGAGGCGCGCGCCCGCGAAAGCCTGGTCGCGCGCGGCCTGCTGCGGCAGAATGCCTTTAACGCCGGCATCGGCGTCACGGCCGAAGAGGTGGACGCAGAGTACGGGCGCCTGGTGGCGGGCTACGGCGGGGAGACCCAGTTCTACACGCAGATGGGCCTTTCACGGAAACCGCACGAGAAGCGCATCAAGCGCGAGCTGCAGGACCGCATCCGCGTCGACAAGTTCGTCGCCGACCTCACGCACGACGTCGAGCCGCCGACCGAGGAAAGCGTCGAGGAATACTCGCACGCGCACTCCGCGGAGATGGTGCACCCGCAGCGCGTCCGCGCTTCGCACATCGTGAAGCGGCCTGACCCCGACCCGGCCGCGGCCTACCGGGAAATGGTCGCCGTGCGCGCGAAGCTTCTGGAAGGCGCGGATTTCGCGCAGGTGGCGCGGGAGCACTCCGGCTGCGACGACGCGGGCGGGGACCTGGGCTTCTTTTCGCCGGGTCGCATGGTGGATGAGTTCGACGTGCCCGTGTTCTCGATGAAGCCCGGCGAGATCTCGCCGGTCCTGCTGACCGCGTTCGGCTACCACGTCGTCAAGGTGTGGGAGAGCGAGCCCGAGAGGCCGATGACCCACGAAGAGGCGCTGCAGGAGGCGCGGAACAGGTTGCTCATACACGCGCGAGAGGAGCGGCTTGCGGCCTGGATCGCCGGCAAGCGGGAGCACGCCGTCGTCGACGTGCGCCCCTGAACGGGGCGGGGGGGGCGGCGAAGACGGTCGCGGGCTGCGCAGAGCGCCGCGCACGGTCGCATCGCCCGGCGGACTTGAGCCGTTCGGCCGGACGGGCCCCTTGAGCCTTGTCCGGGCGCCCGGGTACGCCGGGTCAAAGCCCGGCGAGTACGCCGGGTCAGGGCACACGGCGGACCGCGCTCTTTCTACACCTCTTCGAGGGCGGAAATCCGGTTCTGATATTCGAGGATGCTCACCTTGATGCTGCGGTACACCAGCGGGTAGACGTAGTTGTGGAAGTAGTTCGTCAGGCGGACGGAGCGCTCGACGAGCTTGTAGTTGGTAATGACGTTGTCGATCTCCTGGGCCATCCGGCGCTCGTAATCGTAGTGCTCCGACCGGGGCGCTTCGAAGGAGACGTGCTCCTTGACCTTGTCCTGCAGGTCGCCGAGTTTCGCGAACAGGTCGTAGAGGTCGTATCGCTCTTTCACGACCTGGGCCGTCTTGTGCCGGTCGCCCCCGCACGCCTGGCGCAGCCGCGTCGAACGTGCGCGGATACACGATCTTCAGGATGTCGTGACGCCGGATGTTGACGCCTTTCTGCTCCAGGGTGTGCTCCATCGCCCGGATCGACGAAGCGGCTGCCGCGGTAGTACTGGAGGAACTGGATCACCCGGTCCGCGCCGGGCTCCCCCTGGTCGAGCAGGAGCGTGGTCTGCTCGGCGATCGCCTCCGGGAGCTTCGGGTTGACCTGCACGCTGTAGGTGTTGAACGTCGCGTTGCGCTTGTCCTTGAGCAGGACGGCGCTGGCCTTGAAGAGCTCCTCCTGCGCTGATGTCCCTGAAAGCCCCGAACAGCACGCGTGCCTCGCGGCGGAACTCCTCGAAATAGGACTTGACCACTCCGCCCTCTTCGAGCGCCTGGTAGAGCTCGGCAGTGATGCGCAGGCCCCCGATCGGCGCGGTGGCTTCCATGCGCTTGGCCTCGATGACCGGCACCCCGATGATGTCCCAGTGCTTGCGGCCGCGCGGGCCCGAGGTTGCCCGGTGTTGACCTCGCCGATATTCGCGCCGATGCGGATGCGGATCTGGAAGAGGGCGTTCAGGGACGGCACCGAGGTCGTTGCTGGTGCGCAGAGTGCGGATGATGTCGAACGCCTTCTTCAGGTCCGCGCGCAGCTTCGGGTCGGCCTCCTCGTCGAGGAAGCGATCGTTGGCCTCGTTGAACAGCGCGCAGGCCCGCTGCATCTTGACGCACGCGTAGAACAGGCGCTCCGCGATGGTCCGCCTGGCCTTGGCCGGGTCCAGCCCGCGAGTCGTGCGGTCGGTGAGCCCGCCGAACTGGAACATCATGCTGTCGCCTTCGATCTTGTTGAGGTAGCCGCCGTGCCTGCGCAGCACCCAGTCGAAGGCGGTGAACAGGCCGTTCAGGACGACCTGGTTCTCGGTCGGGCTCAGGAACTTGGAGATGAAGGAGTAGTCGGCGATGTCGACGAAACCGATCCCGATGACCGTCTCCGTCGAGCTTTCCGGGATCTCGCCCAGCTCGAAGATCGCCTCGACGAGCTGCCGCGGGAGATAGTAGTCCTCGATCTTGCGCCGCAGGTCCTCTTCGGACATCTGCCGCTGCGGCGGGTTTTCTGTCGCCTCGTCCATCAGTGCACCCACGGCTATCTTAGAGGAGAAGCCGCATCTATCCAAGTATCGGAGAAGGAGGCGACCTCTGTTGAACGTCCGTCCCCCAGTCTTTAGAATGGGCGAAATGGCCGGCCTCCTCGCTCTGCTGCGTCAGCTGATCTCGTCGGTGGTCTACCGGGGCGAGGAGCGCTCCAGGAGGCTCGAGCTCCGCAGCATCCACGCGCGGCTTCGGGCCGCCAATCCGCCGGTCTTTCGGCCGCGCGCGCCCGGGCGCTGGCACCGGGCTTCGCGGTGCGCGTCCTTCAGCTCTCCCGCAGCCTGGATCCGCTGCGCCCGGTCTTCCGCAATACGCTCTCCCACGAGGACTCCGAGACCGCTCAGCGCTACCGGGACCTGCTCGCTGAGTCGCGCCTCCCGCCGGGGATGGAGGCGCGATGTATCGCCTTTACCTACAAAGAGATGAAGAGACAGCTCACCCCCGGCGCACGGGCGGATCCGGTGCTCAAAGCCATCGCCGAGAGTTCAATCGCTACATGAGCCGCCTTCGGCGGCGAAGTCGTATGCCGGATTCGACGCCGAGATGACCGATACCCTCGGCTCGCTTCGCTGTGCGCATTCGACTTCGACCGGCTGCTCAAGCGCTTCGACCCGCGGTTCGAGTCGACGCGCACCGACTACAAGCTCGGATTCTCCGAAGTGCCGGGCGAAGAGGCCCTGGACGGCCTGCTCGACCTGTATTTCGTGATCGGCCGGCTGCAGGTCACGGAGGCCGTGGCGAGCAACGTCCGCTATCTCGCATCGCGGCTCTACGCGGACGACCGTTACGATCCGGACGCGCTGACCCGCGCGGCCGAGAGGGCCCGCGACATGCTGCAGCAGGCGGTGCCCGCGCCCCTCCTCCTCGACCTGATCCGGGCCGTGCGCCGCGACCCCGGGTACCTGCCCAGGGTGGACGAGGGGACCGAAGAGCATCTCGCGGCTTTCACGCGCAGGGTCACCGAGCAGTACGAGCACGATCGCGAACGCCTCGCGCGGGAGGCGGGCCGGGCCGCGCTCGATGCCGACGTCAAGGCGCTGTTCGAAGGCATAGAGCTGCTCGCCCTCAAAGGCTACAGCGACGAGGAAAGCGCGATGCTGCTGCGGCGGGACATGGAAGGCTATCGACCTGGTGTTCCCGCTGCGCATCCTCAAGAGCTTCGCGCTGGCCCGCTACGAGAACCGCCTCATGGACCCGGTCAAGCGGCTGCTCGTATGAGGCGACTTTCCGCGACAGGCGCTTCCAGGAGTCGCTGTCCGCGGCCGCGCTGTGCCGCCGAGTCGGTGCGGACGCGGCTCGAGGAGTTCGAGGCGGATTCGACGAACGACGGGCCCGTTTTCGTCGCGGCGTCATCCACCTTTCCCTCGACGGCCACGCGCGCGGCAAGGCTGCCGTCAGCGCCGAGCTCCGCCGCATCGTGCGGGCCGTCAACAAGGAGGCGCGCGAGGTGCTCGAGGAGGGCGGCGGCAGCCTACAACCGGCTCGCGATCGCTGCTCAAGGACGTGCTCGGCGACCACAAGGCGCGCGTGCCCGAGAAGATCGTGAACGTCCGCGTGATCGCCGGCGACCGCAACGCCGACTTCATCTCCGGCATCGTCCGAGGGGTTCGAGGACATCCGGCGGCTGCTGCAGATCGTCAGGCAGTTCGTGATTCCGCAGACGCCGGCCCGGCGGCCGGCGGGTGAGACGCCCGGTGACGCGACGCCAGCCGATCCCGTCGCGGCGGACGCGCCGCGGAGCCGCCGGCGACCCCGCCGGGCGTCCGCCCCGGCGCGGATCGGCCCCGGGACGCCGGGGACTAGATTGGCCGCGGTCCGCCGCGGCCGGACACTCTGCGGCCGCGTGAGCGGCCGACCGCGGAGGTCGCGCAGGCTTCCTAGTTGCTGCGCCGCTCCAGCTGCTTCTGCGCCTCGACGGTGTACAGGGCGTAGGGAATGGCCTCGAGGCGCTCCTCGGGGATCGGCCTGCCGGTCTTGAGGCAGACTCCGTAGCGGCCCTCCCGGATGCGGGCGAGCGCGGCATCGATCAGGTTCAGGCGCTTGAGCTCCGCGGCTCCCAGCGCCTGCAGCGCGGTGCGGTCGATCTGGTGTGTAGCGAGGTCCACCAGGTCCTTGGTGTCGTCGGCCTGGGCGATGGCACGCATCTCGCTGGTTTCCGCGGCGAGCTTGGCTAAGATTTCGTGCCTCATGTCTTCGAGGCGCTTCTGCATCCTGCGCACAAATGCCTGATTCATCACGAGCTCCCGGATCCTTGGTCCACCCCCCTAAGGGGTGGGGGCAGACAAGATAC
This sequence comes from uncultured Spirochaetota bacterium, assembly GCA_963734495.1. GTDB lineage: Bacteria > Spirochaetota > Spirochaetia > SZUA-6 > CAVTHK01 > CAVTHK01. Next base: position 33,674 of record CAVTHK010000010.1, on the reverse strand, counting down.
TATCTCGGCAGCATCGTGGCAATCTTTAGTCGGGGCCTCCGGGGCCCGCCCGGCACCGGTCCCCGAATGTCCATCGTGCCGCCTTGCACCCCCGCGCCGCGCGATTTCGCCCGTCCGCGTGCTGCCCACGGCCCCGCTCGGCGCGCCCCTTGCCGTGCGCCCCTTGCGCAACGGCTTACGGTCGTGCGATCATCCGGTGCACGGGCGCCCGGGGTGGCCCCGGGGGGCCGCGCCGGCTTCGACCATGGCAGACGTGCTTGACACCAGTGTCCTAGTCCTCAACCGATACTACAGCCCGATCAACCTGACCACAGCCCGGCGCGCTTTTTGCATGCTCTTTGCCCGGATCGCCGAGGCGGTCGCGGTCGAGAACGAGACGTACCGCAACTTCGACTTTCCGAGCTGGGCCGAGCTCTCCTCGTATCGCGTCTCGCTCGACGGCGGCGGGGATCACGAGTGGGTGCGGACTTCGAGCGTCGTCCTCATGGTCCCGCGGATCATCCGCGTCCTGCGCTACGACAAGAGCCGCCCCTACCGCGTGCGGCTGACCCGCAAGAACCTCTATTTCCGCGACCGCAACACCTGTCAGTACTGCGGCCGGCGGCTCAAGGCCAAGGACCTCAACATCGACCACGTGGTGCCCCGCTCGCGCGGAGGCACGGACACGTGGGAGAACCTGGTCTGCGCCTGCGTGTCCTGCAACATCCGCAAGGGCAGCCGCCTGCCCGGAGGAGGCGGAGATGACGCTCATCCGCCCACCTTACCGTCCCACGCTCAATCCGGCGATCGTCGCGCACATCGGCAACAAACAGTACGCCTCCTGGAGAAGCTTCCTCGACGCCGCCTACTGGAACGTCGAGCTCGAAGAGTAAGGCGCGCCGGGGCCGCGAAGAGGCGGCTCCATGGAAGACAATGTTCAAGGAGAAGTCCGCCGCCCGATGCCCGCGCCACGTCCGGGCGGCGCGCTGCCCCCCGCGGCGCGGACGCGAGGGGGGTGAGAGCGGGGATGAGCTTGCGGATCCGGATTCTCTACTTCGCGGAGCTGCGCGAGCGGCGCGGGCGCGCCGAGGAGACGGTCGAGACCGACGGGCGCACGCCGGCCGCGGTCTACAGCGAGCTTGCGCGGCGGCACGGGTTCCGTCCGCCGCCCGACGGGATGGCGGTCGCGGTGAACGACGAGATGGCGGGCTGGGATACGGAGCTCGCCGACGGCGACACGATCGTCTTCCTGGCCCCCTTTGGAGGCGGTTGATGGAACGATTCTCCGTGAGCCCCGATCCGCTCGATCCCGCGAGCCTGGCGGCCGGGCTGCGGGACGCCGCGGCCGGCGCGCTCGTCACCTTCGAGGGGTGGGTGCGCGCGGAAAACGAGGGCCGCGCGGTGACCGCGCTCGAGTACGAGGCGTACGGGACGCTCGCCCTCAAGGAAGGCGAGCGCGTCGCCGTCGAAGCCGAGGAAAGGTTCGACGTGGGTTCGGTGCGGTGCGTCCACCGCCTGGGGCGCCTCGCGGTCGGCGAGGCCGCGGTCTGGATCGGCGTCACCGCGGCCCACCGCGGCCCGGCGTTCGCCGCGTGCAGCTACGTCATCGACGAGGTCAAGCGGCGGGTCCCGATCTGGAAAAAGGAGCACTACGCCGACGGCGCGAGCGAATGGACCGGAGCGCCGGAGCGGCCGGCAGCGGCTACCTCTCGATCGGCGCGCCGACCAGGTTCCCGTACTCGGTCCAGCTCCCGTCGTAGTTGCGGACGTTCTTGAACCCGAGCAGGTACTTCAGCACGAACCACGTGTGGCTCGAGCGCTCGCCGATGCGGCAGTAGGCGATCGTCGGCGACGACGGGTCGAGGCCCTTCTGCTTCACGTAGAGGTCGTGGAGCTCGTCGTAGCTCTTGAAGGTCCCGTTCGCCGCGACCGCGGTCATCCAGGGCACGCTGCGGGCGTTCGGGATGTGTCCTCCCCGCTGCGCCGTCTCGCTCATGCCGGGAGGGGCGATCACCTTGCCGCTGAACTCGTCGGGGCTGCGCACGTCGACGAGGCCGACCGCGCCGCGCGACTCCGAGGCCGCGATGGCGTCGCGCAGCAGCGCGCGCAGGCTGTAGTCGGCGGTCGAGGCGCGGTACTGGGCCGGCTTGACCACAGTGGGCTCGACCGTGAGCTCCTTGTCGGGCTCGTCGAGCCACTTCTGCCTGCCGCCGTTCATCAGCCGCACGTCGTCGTGGCGGTAGATCTTGAACAGCCAGAACGCGTAGGCCGCGAACCAGTTGTTGTTGTCGCCGTAGATCACGACGGTGTCCGACGGGGAGACGCCCGAGGCGCCCATCAGGCGCTCGAAATCCTCCTTGCCGATGATGTCGCGCCGGACGCTGGTCCTGGAGCTGCGTCTGCCAGTTGATCCCGACGGCGCCGCGGATGTGCCCGGCGTCGTAGGCCCTGGTGTCGACGTCGACCTCCAGGAGCCGGACCTTCGGATCGCCGACGTGCTCCTTGACCCAGTCGGTCTCCACGAGGACTTCGGGATGCGCGTATCCCATGGAACCCTCCGAATCTCGGTCTATCGGGAGCCCGTGCGGGCCCCCGCCGGTACCTCGCCCCTGAGCTCAGGGATGTGCCTGAGCATGCTCGACACGTACTTGAAGACGTTGTCGGCGAAGATCATCACGCCGAATCCGGGTGCCGCCTCCTCTCGCTCGCCGAGGTAGCGGACCGCGCCCTCCAGCACGAGGCCGGAGCTCGGCCCCGCGAACAGCCCTTCGGTCCTCGCGAGGTCGAGCGCGCGCCTGTAGGCCATCTCGTAGTCGACCTCGAGGATCGCGTCGATGGCCGGCCGGGTCGTAGAGCCTGGTCACCGCGAGCTCGCTCACGTTGCGCAGGCCGGGCACGTCGTGCCCTTCGGTCGGCTGCACCGCCACGATGCGGACCTTGGGGTTCTGCGCCTTGAGATAGCGGGAGATGCCGGTCACGGTCCCGCAGGTGCCCAGCGAGCAGAACACGTGCGTCACGCGGCCTTCGCTCTGCCTCCAGATCTCGGGCCCGGTGGTTCGGACGTGGGCCTCGACGTTGCGCTCGTTCTCGTACTGGTTGGGCAGGACGAAGCGTTCCCTCTGCGCCTTGGCGTGGGTCTTGGCCATGTTGATCGTGCCGCCGCCCTGGCCGGGGACCGGACAGAGCGCGTCGCTCAGCGCCTCGACGTCGGCGCCGGCGATTCGCAGCAGCGCCTTCTTCTCTTCGGGCACCCTCTCGGGAATCACCGCGAGCATGGGGTAGCCGCGCACCGCGGCCATGGCCGCCAGGCTGATCCCGGTGTTGCCCGAGGTCGGCTCCACGATCCCGCGCCCGCCGCCGATCTCGCCCCGTTCCTCGAGATCGCGGAGCATGGCCCACGCCGCCCGGTCCTTCACCGAGCCGAACGGGTTCATCCACTCGAGCTTGGCGTACAGCGCGAACTCCGGACGCGGATTGAGGCGGTTGACTCGGACGAGCGGCGACGGGTTGTCCTCGTCGGGAAGCATCTCGAACACGTCTTCGTAGACGCGTGTCGAATGGTTCGGCATTGTTGTCCTTGTTAATTGACTAAATCAAGATACAAAAGATGATTGGACAGATCAAGTATGAAGGAAGGCAGACGCGGCCGTCTGGGCGCCGATACGGGGGGCGCTCGCGAACGCCCCGGCCGCTCGAGCCGTCGAGCCCGCTATCTGCGGTCGTTCAGGTCGAAGCGCCGAGGGAGCAGCTCGTCGAGGGTCGTCCGCTCCCGGACGCCGGCGGGAGTCGCGAGGTAGACAGGGAGGTCGCCCGCGGCGAACTCGGCAAGAACCTGCCTGCAGATGCCGCACGGGGCCGAAGGCGGGTCGGCTTCGGCGACGACCACCACGAGCTCGAGCTCGCGCCTGCCGAGCTGCGAGATCGCGGCCATGACCGCCGAGCGCTCGGCGCAGATGGTCGCCCCGTAGCTCGCGTTCTCCACGTTGCAGCCGGCGAAGATGCGGTCGTCGCCCTTCACCTTGATCCCCGCGCCGACGCGGAAGCCCGAGTAGGGGGCGTGGGCCCGCTCCCTGGCCTCGCAGGCCGCGCGGAACGCGCGATCGATGTGGTCCAATCCGCACCTCCCGCCGACCGGCGTCACTCGAGGCTGAAGCCGGTGCCGTCCTTGCCGTCGTGGAGCTGCACGCCGGCGGCCTTGAGCCGGTCGCGGATCGCGTCGGCCGCGGCGAAGTCGCGCCGCGCGCGCGCTTCGTTCCGCATGTCGATGAGGATCCGCACGACGGCGTCGAGCCTGTCCGCGCCTTCGCGCTCCTCGAAGAGGCCGAGCACGTCGGTGACGAGGGCGGCGAACTGCGCGCACACCGATGCCAGCACCGGCCTGCTCACGGCCGCGGCGGAGGCCTGCCCCTCGCGGAGCGCGTTGAGGCGCGAGCCGAGATCGAACAGCGTGGCGAGCGCCTGCGGCGTGTTGAAGTCGTCGCTGAGCTGGCTGTAGGCCGCGTCCACGAGCGCGGCGAGCTCGCGGTCGGCGGCCGTGGCGGGCGCCGGCGGCCGCGGCCTCCTGCGCTCCCGCCGCCAGCGCGCGGGCGGCGGCGAGCGCGTTCATCAGGCGCCGGTAGCCCTTTTCCGCAGCCTTGAGGGGCTCGTTCGAGAAGTCGACGGGGCTGCGGTAGTGGCTCTGCAGCACGAAGAAGCGCATCGTCATCGGGCTGTACGCCTGCTCGAGCACCGGGTGATCGCCGGCTGAAGAGCTGATCGAGCGTGATGTAGTTGCCCAGCGACTTGGCCATCTTCTGCCCGCCGATGGTGATCATGTTGTTGTGCATCCAGTAGCGCACGCTCGCGTGACCGAGGGCCGCGGTGCTCTGCGCGATCTCGGCCTCGTGGTGCGGGAACTCGAGGTCCATCCCGGCCCCGTGAATGTCGAAGGTCTCCCCCAGGTACTTGGTGCTCATCACCGAGCACTCGATGTGCCAGCCGGGGAAGCCCTCGCCCCAGGGCGAGGGCCACTTCATCAGGTGCTCCGGCTCCGCGCGCTTCCACAGCGCGAAGTCGAAGGGGCTCCTCTTCTCGTCGAGCCCGGCGGTGTCGCGCGTGCCCGAGAGGAGGTCGTCGAGCACCTTGCCGGAGAGCTCGCCGTAGCGGTGCTTGCGCGCGTATTTGGCCAGGTCGAAGTACACGCTGCCGTTTGTCTCGTAGGCGTAGCCGTTGGCGGCGATGCGGCGCACGAACTCGATCTGCTCGATGATGTGGCCGCTCGCCTGCGGCTCGATGCTCGGGGGCAGCGCGTTCAGTCGGCGGAGCGCCTCGCGGTAGGCGAGCGTGTAGATCTGCACGACCTCCATGGGCTCGAGCTTCGCCAGGCGCGCCTGCTTCGCGATCCTGTCCTCGCCGGCGCCCGCGACCTCGTGCTCCAGGTGGCCGACGTCGGTGATGTTGCGCACGTAGCGCACCTGGTAGCCGAGGTGGCGGAGGTAGCGGAAGACGAGGTCGAAGGTCAGCGCTGAACGGCCGTGGCCGAGGTGCGGCGGACCGTAGACCGTGGGGCCGCACACGTAGAGCCCGACGTGAGGCGAGTGCAGGGGCTCGAAGCGCTCCCTGGTCCGCGAGAGGGTGTTGTAGAGGCTGACCGGGTACTTTTCGTAGAGGGACATCTTATGCTCCCGAAGGTGTCGCTAATCTACACGCGCGCGCTCCCGTGCGCAACACGTTGCAGCGGGGGAGGCCGCCGTAATAGGATCGGCGCCGTCGCCATGGCTGACTTCGATTCCTCCAATCAACGGGCCATCGACGGGCTCAATCAGCGCGGGGGCCGCATGCTGAGCCTCGCGGACCTGCTCGACGCGGGCACGCTGCCGCTGGAGAGCGCGGCGCTCCTGGCCTGCGCGATCGAGCCGCGGCGCGAGCATGCTCGCGGCAGCGGGCCCCGGCGGCGTCGGCAAGACGACGCTGCTGGGCGCCTCGCTCGCGTTTCTGCCGGCGTCGACGGAGTGCGTCACGGTGGACGACGGCGCCGTCCTGGACCGGCCGGCCCCGGGCCATCCGAGCTGCCTGCTGGTGCACGAGATCAACGACGCCTCCTACTACGGCTACCTGTGGGGGCCCGAGATCGGGAGGCTCATCTCGATGATCGGCGCCGGCTGCGCGATTGCGGCGACGCTGCACGCCGAGAGCTGCGCCGGCGTGATCCGCAAGCTCTCGGGCGCTCCCCTCGGGACGCGGCGCGAGGACCTCGCGCGCGTCGACGTCGTGGCCGTGATGGCGGAGGTCGCGGGCAGGCGGCGCGTCACGGAGATGCGTCTCGCCGACGGCGCGGGGGGACACGCCCGCGTGCTCGGGTACGACGCAGGCGCGGGCCGCTTCGAGGCCGCCCCCGACGCCGAGGCTGCGGCCCTGCTGGCCCACTCCTCAGGTGAGCTGGCCGCCCGCTCGGGGAGCCGGGCAGCGGAAATCTCCGGCGAGCTCGCCGCGTATCGGGCGCTGCTTTCCGAGGCGCTTGCGAAAGGAATCCGGCGCATGGAGCTGCTGCGGGCCCTCTGCCGCCGGGCGCGGTCCGGGGCGCCCTGACTCCGGGAGGTCACATGGTCGGCGGCGCGCGTCTCCTCATCTTCGTCTCCGCGTCGCTCGCCCTGCTCCTGATTCCGGGGCCGGCCGTGCTGTACATCGTCACGCGCAGCGTCAGCCAGGGCAGGAAGGCGGGCCTGGTTTCCGTGCTCGGGCATCGAGGTCGGAAGCCTCGTCCACGTCTCTGCCGCGGCCCTTGGGCTTTCCGCGCTGCTGGCGGGCTCCGCCGCCCTGTACGCGGTCGTCAAGGTCCTCGGCGCCGCTTACCTCGTGTACCTGGGAGTCCGCCGGCTCGCCGAACCGGCGGCCGCAATGCCCGCCGCGGTCGGCGAGACGAGCGGCGCGCGCCGCATATTCCTCCAGGGCGTCGTCGTCAACGTTCTGAACCCGAAGACCGCGCTCTTCTTCCTCGCCTTCCTTCCCCAGTTCGTGGAGCCTTCGGGACGGCCCGTGGCCCTGCAGGTGATCTCACTCGGGCTGCTGTTCGTCGGGATGGCCACGTGCACGGACAGCTCGTACGCGTTGCTCTCGGGGACCTTGCGCGGCGTGCTCTCCCGAAGCCGCCTCTTCGCGGGCGCGCAGCGCTACGGGTCCGCGGCCGTCTACATCGGGCTCGGCGTGGGCGCTGCGCTGTCGGCGCACAACTGAGCGCCGGCCGCCTGCTATTTCACCAGGCAGTCCCTGAGCGCGTCCTCGCGCGGCTCGAGGCCGAGCCCGGGCTGCTCCGTCAGCGTGACCCAGCCCTTGACGGGCCCCGGAGGATCGCGGAACAGCGTCTCTCCGACGCGCCAGGTCTGGGCGTGGAACTCGACGCGCCAGCCGTTCGGGACCGCGGCGATCAGGTGCGCGTTGTGGTGAGGCCACCCGCCGCCGTTGGCCACCTTGAGGTTCCAGGCGTGCGCCATGTGCGCCACCTTGATCGCCTCCGTGTAGCCGCCGACGCTCAGCACGTTGGGCTGGACCAGGTCGACGGCAGCGCCGACCATCAGGTCGCGGTGGCGGAAGCGGAAGCCTTCGTTCTGCCCCGCCGAGATCGGGATGCTCGTGCGCGTGCGCAGCTCGGCGAGCTGCCGCACGTCGTTCGCGCGGATGGGCTCCTCGAACCAGCTGATGTCCATGGGCTCGATCAGCCGGCACAGCCGGTAAGCCGAGGTGAAGTCGAAGAGGTGGTTGGCGTCGACCATGAGCTGGATCCCGTCGCCGATGGCGTCGCGGACGGCCCGCACGCGCCGCGCGTCCTCCTCGACCTGCGTGCCGCGCCCCGTCGCCACGACCATCTTGAGCTTGTCCTGGCCTTCCGCGACAAAGTGCTTCGCCGCCTGAACGAGCTGGTCGATGTCGTACTCGCCGAGGCCGAACGTGATGTAGGCGGGGACCTTCGCGGCATGGCCGCCCAACAGGCGCCAGACGGGCTGGCCGAGGCGCTTGCCCTTGATGTCCCAGACGGCCAGGTCGAAGGCCGACATCCCGTGGCTCACGACCCCGCTCAGGCTGCGCTGGTTGAACTCCCAGTAGACGTCGTCCCACAGGCGCTCGGTGTCCATCGGGTCCCGGCCCGCCACGAAGGGGGCGAGCTCGGCGTTGAGGAACTCGCGGAGGGCGAAGCCCTCGTTCATCGCCGAGATGCCCGTTCCCGCGATGCCCTGGTCGGTCTCGACGCGCACCAGCACCACGCTGCGCGTGCGCGCCTCGCTCATCAGAAACGGCGTGACCGGGACGCGGTAGACTTGAGCCTTGACTCTCTCGATCTTCATGCGTGACCTCCCTGGTGCGGGCCGTCGCAGGCCCTGCGTGAATCGTCGCATGCGCGTAAGCGGGGCATCAAGCGAGCGGCGCCGGCCTCGGCCGGCCCTACAGGGCCTTGGCTCGCAGCCTCTCGAGCGCCCACGCGGTGTAGGTGCGCACGCGGCGTTCCGGGTCGTCCTTGAGGGCTTCGAGGATCTCCTTGCCCGACTCCGTCTCCAGTCGCTCGAGCGCCTTGACGACGCGAACCCTGACCTCTTCGTCGGGGTCGCGGGCAGCGAGCACGATTCCGCGGAACGCCGCGCGGCTTCCGACGCGCGAGAGGAACTCGGCGGCCTCCCGGCGGACCGCCGGGTCGCGATGGGCGAGGCGGCGGATGCGCTCCTCCACGCAGCCGGTGGCGTCGAGCAGGTCGGCGACCAGCGGCTTGAGCGAAGGGATGTCCTCCTCGAGGAGGCCCGCGAGCGCCTGCTCGCCCGCCGCGCCCATGCGCCGGAACGCGCGCGCGAGCAGGTCGCGGAGGGCGGGGTCCGCATCCTTGAAGCCTTCGATGGCGCGGGCGAGAGCCCGGCGCGAGGTCTGGGACGCGAGGGCCTCGGTGATCGTCTCGCGCAGCGATCGCTCCTCCTTGAGGCGGTCGATGAGGATGTCCACCGCGCTCTCGGAGGTCGAAGCGCCAAGCCCGACAACGGCCGCCGCGCGCACCGCGTCGACCTCGTTGCGGTCGGCGAGCACGTCCCTGAGGCTCCGCAGCGACTCTTCGGAGCCGTGGGCGCCGATCGCCCGCGCCGCCGCCGCCCGCACGCGCTCCACCGGGTCGCGAAGCATGTCCAGCGCCTGGTTCAGCGAGCGCGTATCGCCCATCTGCACGAGCGCCCACACCGCGGCGACGCGGACGTCGGGGTCCGCGTCCCTCAGGCAGGGGCGGACGACGCGGACGTAGTCCTTGTCGCCGGTGGCGGGGAGCACCGCGATGAGGGACGCGCGCAGGCGCGCGTCCGGGCCGGCAAGCAGCGCCTCGACCTTGCGCGTGAGGTCGGCGCGCGGGAAGCGCGTGAGCACCTCGGCGAACGCCACCGCCTCCTCGACCGGCAGGACGGGCAGGTTCTCGAGCACGGCCTGCAGGCAGTACGGGAGGCCCAGCTCCGCAAGCAGCTCCAGGGCCTGGATGCGGACCGCGTGGGGCCAGGCGCGCCGCTCCGAGTGCAGGATGTCGAAGAGCACCGGAAGGATTGCGCGCGGCATCACCCTGCGGATCGCCTCGCGCAGCTCGGCCCTGATCGGGAAATCCGGGTCCTTGAGAAAGGCGACGAGCGTGTCCTCGAAGATGTGATCGCCGCTCGGGGGAAGCTCGGCGAGGATGATCGCGAGGGGCTTCTCGTCGGCCCGGCGCTTGAGAAGCTCGCGGTTGAGGTCGACGAGGGCCGCGCCGGGGCCGCGGCCGGCCACAGCGCGCACGGCTGCGCGGTAAAGCTCGTCGTGGTCCGCGCCCCCGCGGTAGAGGCTGAAGACCTTGCGGGCGAGATTGGGGATGAGCGTCCGGCTGCCGCAGTCGGCGAGCAGCCGCGCGCACACGAGCAGCGTGGAGGGCTTGCTCGTCCGCTCGACGATGCCGAGAAAGCCGGTGGTCCCCACCTCGCAGGCCTTGCGCAGGAGCTCGCAGTTGCGCTCGAGCCCCTCGCGGTCCCCGAGGTCCACCTCCTGGGCGAGACGCTCCAGCGCGAGGGAACGCTCGAGGAACCGGGCCGCGGCCAGCCTCTGCTCGAGGTTGTCGCCTGCGAGGTATTTGAGCGCCACGTTCTCGTCGTACTTCGAGTCGGGCCGCAGCAGCTCGAGCACGTGGTAGGCCTGGACGTCGGTGAGCGTGTCCGGGTTGACGCGGTAGAGGTCTTCGAGCTCGCGGTGGATGCGGTCCCAGGCCGCGCGGCGAACCTCGTAGACCGGGTCGTCGACCAGGAGCCGGTGCAGCTCCTCGGAGAGCCGCCCGCGGTCCGGCGCGGCGAACCCTTCGATCGCGGTGCGCCGCACCAGCGGGTGGCTGTCGCGCAGGGCCTCCCAGAGCGCGCGCACGGAGCGCTCGTCGCCGTCGTGGACGAGCACTCTCGCCGCGAAGTAGCGCGAGGGCCACTCCGGGTCGCCGGTCATGCGGCGGATGTCGTCGAGATGGTCGGCGAAGGTCTTCCGCGCGGCCGCCCCGTCGAACGCCTCGCCCCGGCCGGCCAGGGCGAGCCGATGCACGTCCAGGCTGCCTTCCGGCGCCCTCAGCCAGGCGAACAGCAGGGGCGCAAGGCGGGGTTTCTCCATGACCTCGACGAAGCAGGTGAACAGTCCCCGGGGCGCCACCCACTTCAGGATCCGCTCGAGATCTCTCTTTGACCGCCTCTCCACGAAGCGGTCGATCCACAGGTCGTCGATCCCGGTGGCGCGCACGACGGCGGCGCCGCTGCTCGAAGCCTGCCGCTCGACCAGGCGGGAGCGGGAGAGAATCGCGCGCGACCGGTACCTCGCGCGGAATCCCGGGCCGGCGCCCTCGGGGTCCTGCGCGACGCGGCGCAGCGCCGCGACAAAGGCGGCTCGCGCGGCCAGCCGCCAGGCCGCCGCAAGCGCCAGCAGGGCGGCGGCCGCCGCCGCTGCGGCGAGCTGCCACAGGGGGAGGTGACGGGCGAGCGCCAGGAGCTGTCTCATGAAGCCTCCTCGATCAGGCGGCAGGGCCCGGGCGCCGTCGCCCGCCGTCTCCTTGCCGCCGCGCCGCCGGGACCCGCCGGACCTCTATGCCGAGAGCTTCCGCAGGACCCGGAAGATGCGGATGGGCTCGCTCTTGCCCTTGACGCTGACAGGCCTGCGCGGCTCCACGACGAAGCCGTCGCCGAGGTGCCGCCGCGTCTCTTCGGTGATGATGACCTCGTCCGGCCCGGCGACGCCCTCGAGGCGCGCGGCGACGTTGACCGTGTCCCCGATCACCGTGTAGTTCATGCGGCGCGCGCTGCCGAGGTTCCCGGCGACGACGGGGCCCGTGTGCATGCCGATGCCGATCTTGAGACGCGAGGCCGAGTGGCGGAAGAACGTGCGCTGCCGCGAGCCGACCAGCTGCTGGATCTCGAGCGCCGCCGTCACCGCCTCGCGCGCGTCGTCGGCCACGCTCTGCAGCGGCACGCCCCAGGCCGCCATGATCGCGTCGCCGATGAACTTGTCGATGTAGCCGCGGTGGCGGATGACCACCTCGACCGCCTCCGAGAAATACTGGTTCAGAACCTCGATGATGAACTCCGGGTCCTTGCCCTCGGAGAACGAGGTGTAGCCGCGGATGTCGGCGAAGAAGATCGTCGCCTCCTTCTTGTCGCCGCCGAGCCGCACCAGCTGGGGCGATTCGACGAGATGCGAGACGATCTCCGCGGAAAGATAGCGCGAGAACATGTCCTTGATCAGACGACGCTCCTCGCTGATCTGCTCGACCCGGCCCGCAAGCTCCCTCTCCCGGCTCTGGTCGGTGATGAGCAGCGTCATGCCCTCGACCCGCCCGCGCGGGCCCTTGAGCGGCGACGCGTTGAGCGCGAAGTCGATCTCCCGGTCCGCAAGGCGGTAGATGCCCTGGACGCCGGCGAGCTCGCCGCCTTCGGTCGCGGCGCGGTCGAGGGCGCGCATGAGCCTGCGGTCGACCGCGCGTCCCATGACCTCGGCCAGCGGCTTGTCGAGGTCGCTTGCGGTCAGGCGCAGGGTTTCCGCGGCGCTGCGGTTAAAGTAGCGCAGCCGGCCCGACTCGTCGGTTGCGACCAGCAGGTTGGTCATGGACTCGAAGATGCTCGCCTGGTAGCGCTCCAGGCCCTGGACGCGGGCGAGGGTCTCCTTGAGATCCTGGAAGAGCCGCGAGTTGTGGAGCATGCCCGAGGCGAGCTTGCAGTAGGAATCGAGGAAATGAAATCTCCTCCGGTCGTAGTGCAGCCGCTCCAGCGAGTTGACGAAGAGGAGGCCGATCGCTGCCTTCGGGGTGGAGATCGGCACGGCGATGCCGCTCTCCATGGCGCGCGCGAGGAGGAGGGTTTCGAACGGCCCCGCGCGCCTCTCGAGCAGTACCACCGCCTCGCCGCAGTCGCGGACGAACTCGACGAGCGGGCTGCGTCCGCCGAGCCGCTCCGGCGCTGCGTCGCGGCCGCGCCTGTAGAACAGGCGCAAGTCGCCGCGGCGATCGTCCGGATCGACGGGGACATAGAGGGCGGCGAGATCGGAGCGGCTGACGTCCAGGGCCTGCTCGACGAGGATCGAGGCGAGGGCCCGGAAATCCGTCTGACCCGCCAGAAGCGAGCCGGCTCTCACGAGCTCGTCGAGGGTCCGCCGTTCCGCGATCGCGGCTTCCGTGCGGCTCATCCTTGAGCCGGAGCTTAGTGCATAGGCGACCCCGCCGCAACCTTGACTTTGAGCAGGCCCAAATGGTTTTGCGCCGGCCCAGGCCTTTGGGGCTGGCCCAAGCCTTTGCGCGGGGCGCCCCGCACCCGTAAGCTTGGGTCCTATGGCGAAGATCGTGACGCTGACCACCGACTTCGGCAACCGCGACCCCTACGCGGCCGCGGTAAAGGGCGTGCTGCTCAGTGCCTGCGCGGGCGTCTCGCTCGTGGATCTTTCCCACGAGATCGGGCCGCGGGACGTGATCGAAGGGGCGTTCTTTCTCGCGCAGGCCGCGCCGTGGTTCCCCGCGGGCAGTGTCCACCTGGCCGTGGTCGATCCCGGCGTGGGCACGGCCCGCAGGCCGATTGCCGCGCGCGCGGGCGGACACCTCTTCGTAGCGCCCGACAACGGGCTGCTCTGGCTCGCCCTGCGCCGCATGCCGCTCGAGGAGGTCCGGGTCATCGAGCCCGCCCGTCTCGACCGGAGCGCCCCGGCGAGCGCGACCTTCCACGGCCGGGACATCTTCGCCCCCGCCGCGGCGGCCCTGGCGTGCGGACGCCCCCTCGGGGCCCTGGGGCCCGAGGCCGGCTCCCTCGTGCCGCTCGGCCTCCCGGAGCCCGAGCCGCTCGCCGCGGCCGTGCGCGGCGAGATCATCCACGTCGACCGCTTCGGGAACCTGGTGAGCAACATCGACGAGGGCGCGCTGGGCGGACGGGAGTGCTCCCGCGTGGAGATCGGCGGCTGCTCGATCAGCCCCCTCCGGCGCGTCTACGGCGACGCGGAGCCGGGCGGGCTGCTCGCGCTGTGGAACAGCGCGGGCCTGCTCGAGGTCGCGGTGAGGGACGGGAACGCGGCCGCCGTGCTCGGCGCAGGCCGCGGCGTCCGGATCACGGCGCGTAGAAGCTGAGGATCGATCGGCCGTACGCGCGCCGGTCCGAGAGGTGCAGCCGGCCCACGGTGTCGGGCAGGACGTCCTCCCGGGGCGCGTGGATGATCATGGTTCCGTCGGGCTCGACGACGGGCTCGGCCAGCGCGAGCAGCGCGGGCTTGTCGGGGTATCGGAACGGGGGGTCCAGGTAGACGATGCTGAACTCCCGCTCGCAGCGCCTGAGGAACAGCTCCGCGGGAAAGAGGCGCAGCACGATCTCGGTCTCCACGAAGGCCGTGTTGCGCAGCAGGACCTCCTTGGCCCTCGGATTCCTCTCCACGAGGTAGACCGGCGAAGCCCCGCGCGAGGCCGCCTCGATCCCCACAGCTCCAGAGCCGGAGAAGAGATCGAGAAAGCTCGAGCCCTCGAGGTCGCCGAGGATCCCGAACAGCGACACGCGCATGCGGTCCATGGCGGGCCGCACGTCGCCCGGCGGCACCTGCAGGCGTCGGCCTTTGTAGCGCCCGGCGATGATTCTCATCGATCAGCCCCCGGCCGCGGTCCGCCGCGGCCAAACCACTCGAGCGAGCCCCGCCGGAGGCCGGCGGCAGGCCCGGCCTGCTGCTACCCCCCGTCGAGCACGTCGTCGCGGAACCGCGGGGCCCTGGCGAGCACCTCGCGCACGGGGCGGTTCTCCTCGCTCAGCAGCCCGGGGTCCGACGCGAGGAGCGCCGAGACGTCGTCGCGTGCGCGCACCAGGACGTCCGCGTCGCGCACCAGGTCCGCGATCGCGAGCCGCAGGTAGCCCGACTGCCGGATCCCCAGCAGCTCGCCCGGCCCGCGGATGCGCAGGTCCTCCTCGGCGATGCGGAAGCCGTCGGTCGTTTCCTTCATCGTCTTCAGGCGCGCGATGCCGTCCTCGGTGAGGGCCTTGCCGTAGACGAGGAACGCGTACGACTGCCGGCGCCCGCGGCCGACGCGGCCGCGCAGCTGGTGCAGCGCCGACAGCCCGAAGCGCTCGGCGTGCTCGATGACCATGCAGGTGGCGTTGGCCACGTCGACGCCCACCTCGACGACGCTGGTGGCGACGAGCACGTCGATCTCGCCCTTGGTGAATTTCTCCATGCGCTCGCGCTTGTCCTCTTCGCTCACGCGCGAATGGATGAGGGCGAGCCTGCGCTCGGGGAAAACCCGGGTGCGCAGGTGCTCGAACATGCCCTCCGCGTTCTTGAGGTCGACCTTCTCGGACTCCTCGATCAGGGGGTACACGAAGTAGGCCTGCCGGCCCGCGGCCAGCTCGCGGCGGACGCTCTCGTAGACCTTTGCCTCGTTGCCCTCGCGCGCGAGGTGCGTGACGACGGGCAGGCGGCCCTCGGGCATCATGCGGATCGTGGAGATGTCGAGGTCGCCGAAAGCGGTCAGCGCGAGGGTGCGCGGGATCGGCGTCGCGGTCATCAGCAGCAGGTCGGGGCTCGCGCCCTTGGCCACGAGCGCAGTCCGCTGCTCGACGCCGAAGCGGTGCTGCTCGTCGACGACGACCATGCCCAGGGAGGCGTAGCCCACGTCCTCGGAGAACAGCGCGTGCGTTCCGACGACGAGCTGCACGTCGCCGCGCCCGAGGGCGGCGAGCAGCGCGGCGCGCTGGTCCGCGCGCACGCCGCCGGTCAGCAGCGCCACCGAAACCCCGATCGGCTCCAGCAGCCGCGCCGCGTTGTCGCCGTGCTGCCGCGCGAGGAGCTCCGTGGGGGCCATCAGCGCGACCTGCTGGCCCGCCTCGATCACGGACAGCGCCGACGTCAGCGCCACCAGCGTCTTGCCGCAGCCGACGTCGCCCTGGATGAGGCGCGTCATGGGCCGGTCCGAGAACAGGTCGCCGTCGATCTCCGAGAGCACGCGCTCCTGGTCGACTGTGAGGCGGAAGGGGAGGCGGGCGAGCAGCCGCCGCTGCAGATCGCCGCGGACGGGGCGACGCGCCTTGCGCGTTTCCGCGCGGCGTTTGAGGCCGCGTCTCTTGATGGCGAGCTGCAGGGAGAATAGCTCCCAGTAGATGAGCGCGGCGCGCGCCCGCTCGAGCGCCTGGCTGCTCGACGGCGCGTGCGCCTCGCGCAGCGCGTCGGCGAGCGCCGGCATGCCGTAGCGCTCGCGCAGGCCGCGCGGCAGCTCGTCGTCGATGCGGCCGGCGTACGCCTGCAGCGCCGCGGCCGCGGCGCGGCGGACCGCCGGTTGCGCGAGGCCCTCGGTGAGCGGGTAGACCGGCACGATACGGGCGCTGCGGCCCGGCGCGGCCGGATCCCAGGGCTCCGCATCGAAGCTCGTGGACTGGATCTCCTGGAAGCGGTAGCGGAAGACCCCCGAGACGAGAAAAGTCCTGCCGGGGACGAGGACGCGCTCGAGAAAGTTGCGGTTGAAGCAGACGAGCGCCGCCCGCGCGCTTGCGTCCTCGACGTACACCTTGAGCGTCCGCCGGCGGCCCCAGCCTACCGAGTCGTGCGCGATCACCTTGACCACGCAGGTGGCGCGAGGCAGCGCGAGCGCCTCGGTAAGCGTGCGCACGGCGGTGCGGTCGTCGTAGTCGCGGGGGAGGTAGAGCAGGAGGTCCGCGACGGTGAGGATCCCCGCCTGAGAGAGGACCTCGCGATTGCGGGGGCCGATCCCCTTGAGCCTGTCTACGGGGTCGCTGATCTCCCGCAGATACATGTCATGCAGCCTCTCGTAGTGCGGCGTCGCGCGCGGTGCGCTGCCCGGGCGCAGCGCAGGCCCGGCCTAGAACGGCAGCCGGTGCAGGGCCCTGGCCGCGACGCCGATGATCGCGCCGCCGGCGAGCCAGCTCACGACCAGGAGGATCACGGTGACGACGAGCGACGGAGCGTACTCGAGCCGGCCGCCGAAGAGGCGATTCACCCAGCCCGCCACCGGCTGCACCATCAGGTCGAGGGTGTGCCAGACCGGGGCGACCGCGTTGCGCGCCGCGTAGAGGGAGATCAGCCGCACGACGGCAAGCACGAGGAAGAAAAGGACGATCCACGAAAGGCTGCCCCAGAGCGCCTGCATGATGACGGCGAGCACGTCGCCGAACCGCAGCCCTCCGTAGAGCGAGAGCGACATTACAATCTGCTGCAGGATCACGAGAACGAGCACCGCGGCGATGGGGCTGAAGTCGAACATGCCCTGCCGGAGCACGCGGATCCTGCGGAAGATGCGCAGGTACGGGTCGGTCACCGCGGCGAGCAGGTCCCAGGCGCGCCCGTACGAAGGGCCCTGAAACCACGTCAGTATGATCCGCAGCGCGATGAGCAGCGAATACACGAACAGCAAGGCACCCAGGACCTGTAGCGCAACTGCCATGGCGCTAACCTAACATCCGCGGGCTATTCCGTCCACACCTTTTCGACGCACGGGACGGCGCGCGCTTTCTCGAGCACTTCCCGGTCCGCCGAGACCAGCAGCGTCGGGGCCGCCTGGATCACGGCCTCGCCGCCGCCGCCGGCCTCCGCGAGGTGTACGAACAGAGCGCACTTGCCGGTCTTGCCGAACAACGCCTCGCGGAGGTCGAAGAGCTCGGGCTCGCCGCTGGACCGCGAGACGCGGACGTGCACGGCGCGCGCGGGCCGTTCGGGCAGCGCCGACGGCTCCACGATCTCCTCGGCGAGGAGCTTGGGGTCGCCGCCGCGGCCATGGTCCACCTTGCCGCGCACCGCCACGACGCCGTCGGCGACGAGCATCTCGCGGGAGCGGTCGAACGTCTCGGGGAACACGACGACCTCTATCGACCCGGAGAAATCCTCGAGCGTCGCGAAGGCCATGCGCCGGCCGCCGCGAGTGAGGATCTCCTTGACCTCGCGCAGGACCCCGATCACGACGTATGGGCGGTCGCCCGCGGCCTGCGCCGGGTGGGCGAGGTCGAGCGACGTGCGGGTGGCGATGAGCTCGCGGTAGCGGTCCAGAGGGTGGCCGGAGAAGAAGAAGCCGAGGTTCAGCTTTTCGAGGCGCAGGCGCTCCGCGGGCGGCCACTCCTCCACGGGCTCGAGTTGCAGCGGCGCGAGCTCCTCGAGCTGCGCCGAGTCGAAGAGCGTCGCCTGCCCGATCTCGCGGTTCTCCTTCTTCCGGTTTGCCTCCTCGAGCAAGCGGTCGAGGTTCGCCATGAGCGTGGCCCGCGTCTCGCCGAACCGGTCGAGCACGCCGGTCTGGATCAGGGTCTCGATCACCTTGCGGTTGGCGGTCTTGAGGTCCACCCGCTCGAGGAAGTCCCGGACGCTTCGGTAGGGCCCGCCGCCGCGGCGTTCCTCGACGATCGCGTCGACCGCCGCCTGGCCGACGTTCTTGATGCCGACGAGGCCGTAGACGATCCTGCCGTCCCTGGCTTTGAACTCCCCTTCGGAGAGGTTCAAGTCGGGAGGCGTGATCTCGATCCCCATCTCGCGCGCCTCGGCGATGTACTGCGCGAGCTTGTCGGTGTCCGTGATCTCGCTCGTGAGGTTCGCGGCCATGAACTCGGCGGGGTAGTTGGCCTTGAGGTAAGCGGTCTGGTAGGCGACCACGGAGTAGGCGGCCGCGTGGGACTTGTTGAAGCCGTAGCCTGCGAACGGGACGAGCAAGTCGAAGATCTTTGTCGCCTGCTCGCGCGTGTAGCCCTTCGCGAGGGCGCCTTCGACAAAGGTCTTCTTCTCCTTCTCCATCACCTCCGGCTTCTTCTTGCCCATGGCGCGGCGGAGGATGTCGGCCTGGCCGAGGCTGTAGCCCGCGACCTCGCGGGCGATCTGCATCACCTGCTCCTGGTAGACGATGACGCCGTAGGTCTCCTTGAGGATCGGCTCGAGCCGCGGGAGCGGGTAGGTGATCTTGCGGCGGCCCTGCTTGCTCTCGACGAACTGGTCGATGTTGTCCATCGGCCCCGGGCGGTAGAGGGAGTTAAGGGCGATCAGGTCCTCGATCGAGTCGGGCCTGGTCCGGCGGAGGATCGCCTGCATGCCCGAGCTCTCGAACTGGAACACCGACGTGGTGCGCCCTTCGCCGAAGAGCTCGAACGTGGCCCGATCGTCGTCCGGGATCTTCTCAATGTCGAAGTCGATCCCGCGCTCGCGGATCATGTCGCACGTCTTCTTGATGATCGTGAGGGTCTTGAGGCCCAGGAAGTCCATCTTCACCAGGCCGCACTCCTCGAGGTAGTCCATCGTGTACTGCGTCGTGATCGCGCCGGTCCGGGGGTCGCGGTAGAGCGGCACGTAGTGCGTGAGCGGCTCGCGGCCGATCACGATCCCGGCCGCGTGGGTCGAGGCGTGGCGCGAGAGCCCCTCGAGCTTGCGGCTCGTTTCGATGAGGTCGCGGTGCTTGTCGCTCTTTTTCGCGATCTCCGCGAGGCGCGGCTCGGCCGACAGCGCGCCCTCGAGGGTGACCTTTGGCCCTGCGGGGACCAGCTTCGCGATCGCGTCCGCCTCGGAGTACGGAATTTCGAGCACGCGCGCGACGTCGCGGATGACCGCCTTCGCCTTGAGGGTCCCGAAGGTGATGATCTGGCTCACGCGGTCCTGGCCGTACTTCTGCGTGACGTACTCGATGACCTCGCCCCGGCGCTCGAAGCAGAAGTCGTTGTCGAAGTCGGGGAGCGAGACGCGCTCGAGGGTGAGGAACCGTTCGAACAGCAGCCCGTACTTGAGCGGGTCGACGTTGGTGATGTGCAGCGCATAGGCGACGAGAGAGCCGACGCCGGACCCGCGGCCCGGCCCGACGGGGATGCCGCGTTTGAGGGCGAACTGAATGAAATCCCAGACGATCAGGAAATAGCCCGAAAAGCCCATCTGGGCGATCACGCCGAGCTCGTAGTCGACGCGCTGGTGCATCTCCGGCGTTGCGCGGGAGTAGCGCTGGTCCAGGCTCTTGTGGGCGAGCTCCTTGAGGTAGGAGTCGACGGTGTACCCGGGGGGCACCTCGTACTCCGGAAACACGGGGCCGGGCAGCGGGATCTCGAGGGTGCACCGCTCGGCCACTTCGCGCGTGTTGCGCAGGGCCTCCGGCCAGGCGGAGAAGACCTGTTCCATCTCCTCGCCGCTCTTGAAGTAGAACTCCTGGTGCTCGAAGCGGAGGCGGTCCGGGTCGGTCGCCTTCTTGTTGGTCCCCACGCAGATCAGGATGTCCTGCGCCCGGGCGTCCTCCCGGGCGGGATAGTGGACGTCGTTGGTGGCGACCAGCGGGATCCCGTTCGCGCGGGCGAAGCCGACGACCGCCTCGTTGACCTTGCGCTGCTCGGGGATCCCGTGGTCCTGCAGCTCGAGGTAGTAGCGGTCGCCGAATACCTCCCGGTACCAGCCGACGCGGCGCGCGGCCGCCGTGTCCTGCCCGTTCAGCACGAGCTGCGAGACCTCGCCCGCGAGGCAGGCGGAGAGGCAGATCAGGCCCCGCGAGTGCTTCTCGAGCAGCTCGTTGTCCACCCGCGGGCGGTAGTAGAAGCCCTCCGTGTAGGCGAGGGAGGAGAGGGTGAGAAGGTTCCTGTATCCGACTTCGTCCTGAGCGAGCAGGATGAGGTGGTAATAGCGGCCGGCTTTCTCGCCGCCGCTTTTGTCGCCGCCGGTGCGGCTGTGCCTGCTGTCGATGGCCTGGTAGGCCTCGCAGCCGATGATCGGGCGGACCCCCTGGGCGCGGCACTCGTGGTAGAACTTCATGACCCCGAACATGTTGCCGTGGTCGGTCAGCGCCAGGGCGTTCATGCCGAGCGTCCTGGCCCGTGTGACCAGGCTCTTGACCGACGCGGCGCCGTCGAGGAGCGAGTAATCCGAGTGCGTATGCAGATGAACGAAGTCGCTCACCGCCCCCTCCCGCGTCTACTATAGCGGTGCCCGCCGAGGGCGTACAAGGTCCTCGGGCCGGTCAGCGGACGGGGTGGAGGTGGTTGAGCTGGTCGAGGAACCAGGCGAAGAGCCGCGCGGCGGTCGCCGCCTGGTAGCTGTCGGGGGAGAGCGCCTCGGGCCTGCGCGCCAGCCCGGCGTAGAAGCGCTCGCGATGCTGATCGATGAGCCGCCGGGGCAGCGGCAGGTGCTGGCCCGAGAGCGCCACCTCCAGCGCCCGGTCGCGGAAGACGATGGGCGCCCCCCGCTCGCGCCGGTGGATGCCGACCACGGCAAAGCGCACGTCGCTCACGACCTCCCGCTGCAGGCGCGCCAGGCCGCAGAAGGTGAGGATCGACTGCGAAGGCGGCGCCTTGGGCGAGACCTTGCGAAAGTGGCCGAAGTCCCAGTCGGCGAGCGGGACGCGCACCCGCGTGAGCACCTCGCCGGGCCTCAGGGCCGGCGAGCCATAGGAGGCGAGAAAGTGCGATACCGGGAGCCAGCGCGTGCCGCCGCTGCTGCGCAGCTCGACCTGCGCGTCGAGAGCGAACAGCGGCGCCAGCGTGTCGCAGAGCGGGCTGGCGAGACACAAGTTGCCGCCGATCGTGGCCTGGTTGCGCAGCGCGGTGCTCCCGATGGCGGCCACCGCCGAGAGCACGACCCGCGGCAGCACGTTTCTCGCGACGCTCAGCAGCCGGCTCAGGGGCAGCGTCGCCCCGAGGTCGAGCCAGCGCTCGGTCCGGCTCATGCGGGCGAGCTCTGCGACTGCGGTGAGGTCGATGATCCTCTCGGGGAACCCGTCCTGGGGACGGCGCCGCATGAGGTCGGTGCCTCCCGCCATCAGGTAGGAGTCAGGCCTCTCGGCAGCCAGCCAAAGCAGGTCGGTCAGATCCCCGGGAGCCGCGACATTGACTCGCCTCTTCGTGCCTGCCACCTCTTGGCCCTCAGCGCGGCAAACCGCCGCATTCGATCGTAGAGCTGCCCGTACCCCGTGCAGTGACACACGTTGCCCGAGAGCGCCGCGAGAAAGTCCTGGCGGCTCATGCGCTCCACCTGCCCGAGAGTGGAGTACAGGGTCACCAGGAGCCCGGACCTGCAGGAGTCCTTCTGCAGGACGTCCGCCACGGCGTCCTCCATGTCCGTAAACAGCTTCTCCTCCCGCAGCCTCTCGATGGTCGTCACGCGCCGCCCTGAGGCCCGGTACGCCGGGACCAGGCAGCTCGCGACCACCTCGCCGTTCAGGAACACGAAACAGGAGCCGCAGTAGCCGCGGCCGCACCCCTCGGAGGTGCCGCGGAGGCCGCAGTCGTCCCGCAGGAGATCGAGGAGCCTCCGCTCGGGAGGCGCCTCGAGCGTCACCACGCCGTCGTTGAGCGTGAACGAGACGATCATCCCGCCTCCTCCCCGGCGAGCAGCGGCGGCCTGATGGGCGCCGTGGAGAGCGGACGGCCGATGGCCTGACCGATCGCGGCCGCGGCCGCCGGGGCCGCCCCGACGACGGCGAGGTCGCCGAACCCGTGCTTGCCCCTGTCGACGACATTGAGCCTGATCTCCGGGGCGTCGAGGATGCCGAGCACCGGCAGCTCGCCGGGAACCGTCTCGATCCAGGCGCCCCCCTCGTACCCGCCCTTGTCGAGGAGCAGGTAGTCGAGGTTGTAGAGGACGCTTCCCTCCAGAAACGCCAGAGTCGACTCGCCTGCGGAGTCCGCGCCCTCGAGCGTGGTCCAGACGCCGCGGCAGAAGGGTTGAAACGTGATGGGGTCGATCTCGATCTCGACTACGGTCGCTTCCCAGCACAGCCCGTAGTACGCCTGGCCGCGCGGCGATCCCGGGCTCCAGATCGCGCCCGACGGCCGGCGCAGCGAGCGCGAGACCTGCAGCGGCGGCGCCTTCCGGAGCCTCTGGCTCTTGATCGCACGGCAGGCCTGCGCGACCAGGTCGTTGAGCACCCAGCCCACGCGCGATCCGCTCGAGGGCCCCGAGTCCGGGACCTCGCCGGTGTCGACCGGGTCGAGGGCCACGACTTCCGCGGGAATGTCGAGGATCTGCGAGGCCGTCCGGATCCACGACTCGGCCTCCCTGTCCGCGCCCTGAGACGACGCGATGCGGAGCTTCTTTTCGTGATCGAGCATCACTTTCACGGCGGAGCGAGCGTAGGGCTCGTCGCCGATGAGCAAGCCGATTCCGTGAAACGCGACGGCGAGCCCGATGCCGCGCAGGGGCCCGTGCTCCGCGGGAGCGGCCGCGGGGGCGCGGCCGACGATCGTGAGGGGGGAGGTTCCCTCCGGCTCCGCGACCGCCGCGTCGCCGACCGCCCCGCGCTTCTTGCGCGCCGCCTCGTACGCGGCCCACTTGCGCCTGAAGTCCGAGCGCTGCAGCACGTCCTCGAGCAGCTCGAGCGGCTCCTCGCGGTTCCAGCGCATCCCGGAGGGAAAAACCGATGCCCCCTCGAGCTGCCGGCGGCGCCACTCCCACGGAGTCAGGCCGGTCTCGGCGGCGATGCGGTCGGCGTGCAGCTCGAGCGCGAAGAAGACCTGGGGCTCCCCGGAGCCCGCGAAGGCGGCCGAAGGGGCCCGCGCGCTCGCCAGAAGCCGCGCCCGCACGCGGACGTTCTCGCAGCGGTAGCCGCCACAGGCGGCGAGAACGGCCTTCTCGAGGACTTCGGCGCAGAAAGCAGGGTAAGCCCCTGCGTCGAAGTCGAGCTCGACGTCCATCGCCATGAGCATCCCGTTCTCGTCGAGAGCGCTCCTGTAGCGGGCGGCGCAGGGGGCGCGCTTGGGCGTGAACGCGAGGCTCTCTTTCTGCGTGTACACCAGCCGCACGGGGAGCGACGTGGCGTGCGCCACGAGCGCGGCGTGGCCGGCCATCAGCATCGCGTGGAGCTCGCGGCCGCCGATCGGACAGAGAGCCGGCTCGGCGTGCACCCTCACCCGGGCCGTCGGCAGGTCCAGCAGCGCCGCGACATTGTCCCGCAGCGCGAAGGGATCGCTGGTGGGGCACGTGACGTGGATATCCCGCTCATCGCGGGCCGCGACCACGCTGAGAGGCGAGGAGCCCAGCGTCTCCTGGAAACCCGTGCTGTAGGTGCCTTCGACGACGCGCCCGGCCGAGGCGAACGCCCCTTCAGGGTCCCCCCGCTCGAAGGCGATCTCCCGCGCTGTCTCCGGCTCAGGAGCTTCGGCGGCCTCGCAGCCGATGTACACGCCGCGCACCAGATCGCCCAGCAGCTCCCGGTCCGGTGCCGCGATCAGGACGACCGGCTCGCCGGCGTAGCTCACGCTGCCCTGGGCAAGGAACGGCATCGAGAGGCCCTGGATCAAGAGCTGGTTGCGGCCGGGGATCGCCGAAGCGGCAATCGCGACGCACCGCTCGGGGAGGTCCGGCAGTCGCACTTCGACGATCCTCCCGCGCGGAACGGGTGACCGGGCGGCTGCCGCTTGGAGGGCGGGGCCTGCGTCGCTCATCGGGCGGCACTGTAGCCGATTTGCCTGACCGCTTCAACGACGCGCCCCACCTGGGCATCGGTGAGCGCGGGGTAGATGGGAAGGCTGATCGTCCGCTCGTAGCTGTCGAGCGCGACGGGAAAGTCCGAGGGCGAGAGGCCGTAGCGCTGCCGGTAGTAGGGCATCACGTGCAGCGGGATGTAGTGGACCGAGGTGCCGATTCCGAGCGCGGCGAGACGGTCGATGAACTCGTCGCGCGAGATCGAGAGGCGTTCGGGGCGGAGGCGCAGCAGGAACAGGTGCCACGCGTGCTCCCGCGGAGCGACCGGGAGCTCGAGGAACTCGCAATCGGCGAGCCGCTCGAGGTAGGCCAGCGCCACACGGCGGCGGCCGGCGAGGAACTCGCGGGCGCGGCGCAGCTGCACGCGGCCGATCGCCGCGGCGATGTCGGTGAGGTTGTACTTGTAGCCCGCCTCGACGACCGCGTACTTCCAGCCCGGCGCGTGCGAGGTGTAGCGGGCCCACGCCTCCCGGTCGATGCCGTGGTTTCGCATGATGCGCACCCGACCGGCGACGTCGTCGCTGGCCGTCACGACCATTCCGCCTTCACCTGTGGTGATGGTCTTGTTGGCGTAGAACGAGTAGACGCCGACCTCACCGATCGCGCCCGCGTAGCGTCCGTTCACGGTCACGGGAAACGCGTGGGCCGCATCCTCCACGACCGGGACGCCGGGAGCCGCGGACCGAAGCTCGTCGAGCGCGCACGGCAGGCCGCCGACGTGCACGGGGATGACGGCCGCAAGGTGTTTGCCCGATGCCGCGCGCCGCAGCCGGTCGGGATCGATGTTGTAGGTCCGCGGGTCGATGTCGACGAACAGCGGATCGGCTTCGAGGTAGCGGATCACCTCGGCGGTGGCGGTAAACGTGTAGGGCGTCGTGGCGACGACGTCTCCGCGCCGGACGCCGAGGGCTTCGAGGGCGAGGTGAAGGCCCGCGGTCGCCGAGTTGACCGCGAGCGCGTGCCTGGCGCCGACGAACGCGGCGAACTCCTTCTCGAAGCGGGCCGCCTGCGGCCCGGTGGTGAGCCAGCCGCTGCGGATGACCTCCACGGCGGCCTGCTCCTCTTCGGCCCCGAGGGTCGGACGCGCGAAGGGAATGAACTCAGTACTCTGGCTCATTTTCGGGCACCTCGAGCGACGGCAGGGCGTGATGAAGCACCTGCCGCAGCGCGCGCCGGTTGCGGTGGAGCGCGGGGCGACCGGGGTCGAACGCGCAGATCGGAGCAAGCTCGGCGAGCAGTTGCTCGAGCGGAACCTTGAGACCGCTCCCGCGCTTGAGCGAGAGGATCCCGGGGTAGGGGGTCGGTCCCGGCACCTCGCCTTCGCCCCAGAGGCTCTCGTGCAGCTTTTCACCCGGTCTCAAGCCGGTGTACGCGATCGGGATGTCACGCCCGGGCTCGTAGCCGTAGAGGGCAATCATCTCCTCTGCAAGCTTGCGGATGGAGCGCGGCTCGCCCATGTCGAGCACCAGCATGTCGGCGTCCACGTCGACGCCGGCCGCCTTGAGCACGAGCGAAGACGCCTCTGGGATCGTCATAAAGAAACGCGTCGCCTCTGCGTGCGTGACCGTCACGGGCCCGCCCGCGCGTATCTGGGCTTCGAAAAGAGGAAGGATGCTGCCCCGCGACGCGAGCACGTTGCCGAAGCGGACGACGAGGAAGCGGCGGCCCGCGGCGCGCTCCCGGAGCACGAGCTCCTCGGCGATGCGCTTGGACGCTCCGTAGACGCAGATCGGGTCGACGGCCTTGTCGGTGGAGATCAGGACGAAGCTCTCCACCGCGGCCGCCACGCTCGCATCGATGAGGTTCCGCGTTCCGAAGACGTTGTTCTGGACCGCGGCTACGGGGTTGGCTTCCATCAGGGTCACGTGCTTGTGGGCCGCGGTGTGAAAGACGATGTCGGCCCGGAGGCGTCCCATGATGTAGCGGACGTACTCCCGGTCCTGCAGCTCGCCTATGATCGGCACGATTGTGGCCGCCTCGCCGACGCCCTCTTTCTGCAGGAGCCGCAGCTCGCGGTCGATGCCGAAGATGCTGTTCTCCCCGTGGCCGAAGAGGTACAGCCTCTGCGCGCCCCCGGAGAGGAGCTGCCGGCAGAGCTCGCTGCCGATGCTTCCGCCGGCCCCCGTGACGAGCACGCGCCTGCCGCGCACGTAGGAGAGGCTCTCGCGGAGCGAGACCGGCACGGGGTCGCGTGAGAGCAGGTCCTCCGGGTTGATGTCGCGCGTGAGGGCGAGGTGAGCGTCGCCATCGACCACCTGGGAGACGCCCGGCAGATAACCGATGCTGACGAAATCCGCGTGGCGCAGGAGGTCGTAGATCCTGCGCAGCTCGCGCCGCTTGCCGCTCGGGATCGCGATGATCGCTTCGTCGTCGGGGGTCGTGTTGAGGACGGCCAGCACGTCTTCGATCGGCCCAAGGATCGGGAAGCCCTGGATGCTGTGGCCGATCTTGTCAGGGTCGTCGTCGAGGAAGGCGACTACGCGGCCGACGTTCCCCTTCGCTTTGATCTCGTTGGCGACCGTCATGCCCGCATTGCCGGCGCCGACGATGTAGATTCTGCTCCGCTGCCGCCACTTCACGTGGATTCCGTCCGCTCCCGGTCCTTCTCGAGCGAGGTGAAGCCGAAATCGACCAGGCGGGTCTCGTCGTACAGGTCCAGCTTGACCTTGGCGCGGCCCTTGCGGCGGTCGACCTTCACAATCAAGCCTTCGAGCCCCTTGAGGGGCCCTTCGAGGATCCTGATACGGTTATTTTCGTCGAAAACCGCGATGGACTTGCGGACGATCTCCCCGTGGCGCAGCAGACCCACGAGGGGCCGCGCGTCGCGATCGGAGACGGGCTGGACGTTGCGGTTGCTCGGGAGGAAGCGGAGGAAACCCGGGACCCCCCGCAGGCCGTGATGGAGGCCGGTGTCGAGGCTGTCGGCTTCGAGAAAGAGATAGCCGGGAAAGATCGGCTGCAGCATTTCGCGCCACTTGCCGGCGCGACGGATCCTGAGGCTGCGCCGCGGCCAGAACAGGCGCACCCCCGGAAAGCGCTCGACCACGACGGCGGCGATGCGGATAAAGCGCGCCTCGGCGCGCGCGGCCACCTGGAGCGCATAGTATCGTTGGACCGGAGGGTCAGTGCTCATCATAGCTTGACGGTGACGCTGAGATCGCGCGATCCTAACATCGGGCCGTGTGGAAGGCAAGTGACAGGGATGTCGCGGGCCCGGCGCAGCCAGGCGCCCTGGTCCCGCGTACTCGCGGGAGATGGCGCGAGCGCCGGGCAAGCGCCAGGCGCCCTGGCCCGGCGTACTCGCCGGGGATGTCGCAGCCCACGGGCAAGCGCCACGGATGGCGCCCGAAGGCCCCGAGCGAAGCGAGGGGGTGGCCCGGCGCAGCCAGGCGCCCTGGTCCCGCGTACTCGCGGGAGATGGCGCGGCCCGGCGCTAACCGCAATCGCGGCGCCGACCGAAAATGAAAGGGAGGGCCCCGGGTACAGGGGGCTTGGGACCTGGCGAACCCCCCGAGTACGGGGGGTCTACGAGACGCCAGGTCGTAGGAGATCCTCCCATGTCGATGCAGAGAGCTGCGGCGTTCCTGGCGCTCCTGATCTGTCTCCCCCTGTGGGCCGAGCAGTGGGAGGGCAACGCCGCGCGCATCCGCCCCGGCGAGTTCACCACGCCGGGCCTTCTTGCCGCCAGCAACTCCTTTCCCGAGGGCTCCCGCATCCGCGTGTCGAGCTCGCGCACGGGAAAGAGCGTCGAAGTCACGGTGACCCGCAGGATCGACGGGACGACCGGCATCTTCCTGCTCCTCTCCGATCAGGCCGCGGATGCCCTCGGGCTCGTTTCGGCCGACACGGAGCGGGTCGTCGCATCGCCGGTTACGACGCTGCCTCCGAGCGCCTACAATCCGCCTCTGTCGACCACCGATCCGGATGACCCGCGGAGCGGGCTCGCTGCGCTCAAGGAAGAGCTCAGGGCCGCGGGCGGTCAGCCCGCCGCGAAGCCCCCGGCGCAGGTCGCGCAGGCGCCCGCCGCTCCCGCTCCGGCGGCCCCGCCGCCCGCGGAGCCGGGCCTCGGCGAGGCAGTGACGCGCGAGCCCCAGAAGCAGCTGTTCATTCCGCCCCAGGAGGCGGCAGCGCCGCCAGCGGTGGCCCAGGCGCCCGCGAAGCCGCCGGAGCCGCCGGCGGCAGCAGAGCCCCAGAAGCCGGCCGAAGGACTGCAGCAGTACGTGGAGCGGTCGCCGCAGAAGCAGCTGTTCCTGCCGCCGCGCGAGGAAGAAATGGCGGGCACACCGCCTCCTCCGCAGCCGCAGGTGGTTGCGGCCCCGCCGGCAGCGCCGGAAGCAAGCGAAGCGCCTCCCGCGGTCGCCCAGGCGCAGCTCGTGCAGCCGCCGCTGGCCAGCCCGGAGCCGCCTCCCGAAGCGGTCGTGGCTCCCGCCGAGGCGACGCCGCAGACTCCCACGCCGGCGTCGCCTGCTCCCGCGGCCGTCGCGGTCCAGGAGCCCGCGTTCCCCCTGGAGAGCGAAAGTTCGCTCGCCGCGCAGCCGCCCGCTTCGGCGGCGCCCGTGGCCGGGCTCGCGAATGCTCCTCAGCCCACGCCGCCGCAGGAAAAGCCGCGCGAGGCGATAGCCGCTGCGCCCGCCGCGCCGGCGCCGCCGCAGCCGCGCCGCAGCGCCCGCGGCGCCCGCTCCGGCAGCCGCGCCTGCGCCCGTCGCCGCCCCTCGCGGCACCTTCTTCGTGCAGCTCGGCGCTTTCTCCGACGAGGCGTCCGCGCGCGAGCTCGAGCGCCGGTTCCGGGCGACGTACCCGGTCGACGTGCAGACGGGCGCCCGCAACGGCAGGAGCTACTTTCGGGTCGTTGTGGGCCCGCTGGGCCGCGACGAGACCGGGAGCACGCTCCTGCGCTTCCAGAGCCTCGGGTTCCGGGACGCCTTTGTCAGGGCGGTGAATTGAGCCTGCGGGAGGAAGTCGCCCGGCTCGTCGAGAGGCTCGCGCGATACCAGCGCGAGTACTCCGAGGGGCGACCTTCAATTTCAGACTCCGAGTATGACCGGCTCTACGACCGTCTGAGCGGGATCGAGGCCGCCCACCCCGAGCTGCGCAGGCCCGACTCGCCCACGCAGCGTGTCGGCTCGGACCTCTCGCAAGCGTTTCCCGAAGTCCCTCACACGATCCCCGTGCTCAGCCTCGACAAGTGCTACAGCGTCGAGGATCTGCGCGCCTGGATCGACAAGCTCCAGGCCGGAAGGGAAGAGAGCCTCTCCTTCGTGCTCGAGGAGAAGATCGACGGAGCCGGGATCGTGCTCTACTACGAGCAGGGGGTGCTCGCGCGCGCGCTCACTCGCGGCAACGGTGTCGTCGGCAACGACGTCACGGGGAACGTCCGCACGATCCGCGCGGTGCCGCTCTCACTGGCCGCGAAGGTGACCGCGGCTTTCCGGGGCGAGATCTTCCTTCCCAGGGACCGCTTCGACGAGTTCAACTCGCGGCTCGAAGTGCCGTACTCGAGCCCGCGGAACCTGGCGGCGGGCACTCTGCGGCGCATCAAGAGCGCGGAAGTGGCGGCCACGCCGCTCGACAGCTTCGTCTACGAGGGCTACCTCGGCCCCGAATACCGCACGCACTTCGACATCCTCGAGGAGATGGGGAGGCTCGGCCTTCGCCTGAACCCGAAGACCGGCTTCTTCTCCAACCACCACGACGTCGCGGCGCTGCGCACGTCGCATCCCACGTGGCGCATCGGGACGCTTGCCGAGATGGAGGAGCTCGTCCGCGAGGAGATCGCCGCGCGCGACGAGATCGCCTACGAGATCGACGGGCTCGTGCTCAAGGTCAACGAGATCTCCATCCGCGAGGAGCTCGGCAGCACGGGCCACCACCCCCGCTGGGCGATTGCGTTCAAGTTCGAGGCGCCGGTGGGCCGGACCACGGTCCAGCGCATTGAGGTTCAGGTCGGAAGGACCGGCCGCATCACCCCGGTGGCCCGCGTGGCGCCTGTGAAGCTCGCGGGCTCGACGATTTCGAACGCGACCCTTCACAACCAGGACTACGTCGACATGCTCGAGCTCGCCGAGGGCGACGTCGTCGAGGTGTCTCGCCGCGGCGACGTGATCCCCGCGATCGAGCGGGTG
Organism: uncultured Spirochaetota bacterium; assembly: GCA_963734495.1. Taxonomy (GTDB): domain Bacteria; phylum Spirochaetota; class Spirochaetia; order SZUA-6; family CAVTHK01; genus CAVTHK01. The sequence goes on along the minus strand of CAVTHK010000010.1, from coordinate 3,696 downwards.
CTGGAGAAGAACGAGAGCGGGGCGACGACCTGGAAGATGCCCGCGAGCTGCCCGACCTGCGGGACCGCCCTCCAGCTGATCGGTGCGCACCACTTCTGCCCCAACGCCGACTGTCCGGACCAGATCCGCGGGAGGCTGCGTTTCTTCGTCGGCCGGGGACAGATGGACATCGAGAACCTCGGCCCCGAGACCCTGGAGACGCTCTACCAGCGCGGCCTCGTCAAGGACGTGCCGGACATCTACACCTTCGATCCGGCGGCGCTCGAGGGCGTGGCGGGCTTCGGCGAGAAGAAGATCGCCCTCATCCGCGAGGGCATCGAGCGCAGCCGCAAGCAGCCTTACGAGCGCGTGCTCGTTTCGCTCGGTGTGCCGGACCTCGGCCAGAAGCTGGTCGAGCTGCTCCTCGACGCCGGCATCCGGGACATCGACACCCTTCTCGACATCGCGGACCGCGGGGACATCGCGAAGCTCATCTCGATCCACGGAGTCGGGGAGAAGACCGCGGCCCTCCTCGTGAGCGAGCTGACGCAGCCCGCGACGCGGCGCCGCATAGACGCGCTTCGCTCCGCGGGCCTCGCCTTTTCCGCCGGTCCCGCCCGGCCGCGCGAGGGCGGTCCGTTCGCGGGCCAGACCTGGTGCGTCACCGGCACCTTCGAGCGTTTCAAGCCCAGAGAGAAGGCCATGGAAGAAGTCAGCCGCCGCGGCGGCCGCGTCTCGTCCTCGGTGACCTCGAAGACCACGCACCTGCTGGCTGGCGAAGGCGCGGGGTCGAAGCTGGCCAGGGCGCGCGAGCTGGGCATCACGGTCGTGAGCGAGGAAGAGTTCGTGCGGTTGCTCGAGGGAACATGAGCTTACGCTGAAGGCAGCCGCGGGGCGCCTGTTCCGTTCCCTTCGATTTCGCTACATTGCCTCACCATGGTCCCCACCGACGTGTCGGCGATCGACTGGCGCAACTGGTCGCCCACGGACCTCGCGGTCCTCTGCTTCATCCGCCGCGACGGCGAGCTCCTGCTGATCCGCAAGAAGCGAGGGCTCGGCGCCGGCAAGATCAACGGCCCGGGCGGCCGCATCGAGAAGGGCGAGACGGCGCAGGCGGCCGCGATCCGCGAGACCGAGGAGGAGATCGGCGTCACGCCTCTCGAGGTCCGCGAGGCGGGGGAGCTCGCGTTCCAGTTCGTCGACGGCTACGGGCTGCACTGCCGGGTGTTCGTGGCCGCCGGGATGCGGGGGGAGCCGAGAGAGACGGATGAGGCGGACCCTTTCTGGTGCCCCGAGGGGAGCGTGCCCTATGACGGGATGTGGGCCGACGACCGGCTGTGGTTCCCGCTGATGCTGTCGGGGAGACCTTTCCGCGGCGTGTTCATTTTCGACGGGGACGCGATGCTGAGCTGGCGGATCGAGTGAAAGCGCCGGAAAGAAAGAGCCCCGCGAGTGCGGGGCTCTCCGGATGCCGCCGGTCAGAATTGAACTGACGACACAAGGATTTTCAGTCCTCTGCTCTACCAACTGAGCTACAGCGGCGGAACGCGGGAGACTATAACAAGCCGCGCATCGGAGCGTCAAGAACAGGTGTTCTCGCCCGGCGCGCTCAGCGGATGCTGAGCGCCGGGCCTGGAACAGGCCGCGGCGGACTGGAATCGAAGGGCGGCCGCGGGTAAGTTTGGTGTTGCAGCGGATAGGGAGTCACGAGTGCCTTCGCAGATCTGCCACATCCTGTTCGTCGATGAGTGCCTGCGCCGGGCCGGCGAGACGGGCGCCGGCCTGGGAGCGTCGCGGCCGCTGCTCTACTTCGCGGCGCAGGGGCCGGACTTCTTCTTCCACAACGGGTTCAGCCGTCCCTCAGGCCGCACGTTCGGCGCCTTGCTGCACCGGCGGCAGATCGGGGCGCTCGTCCGGCGCATGGCCGAGCGGCTTCGCGAAGCGCCGGACGAGGGGCTGCGGGCCTTTGTCATGGGCTTCGCGACCCACGCGTTCCTCGATCGCGCGGCGCACCCCTTCATCGACTATTTCGCAGGGTGGGAAGATCCCTCGGACCCGCAGACCCGGAAGTACTACCGGTGCCATGCCTTCTACGAGCGCATCATCGACGTGCAGTTCCTGCGAGAGCGGAGAGGGATCACGGCGGAGCAGCTGGGCGCGGCGCGGCTGATGGACTGCGGCCGCCGGCTTCCGGACGCCGTCGCGGGCGCGCTGGCCGATGCGCTGCGCGCGACCTTCGGGGGGCTGGACATGACGGCCGACGCGGAGGCGCGCGTGCAGAACGCGTACCGCGACGCGAGCGGCTTCTACCAGTTCACGCTGCGGCCGGAGTACCGGGCCGCCGCGGCCGCGCGCGACCGCGAGGGCCCGGACCGCCGGCGGCTGGCGCTGTTCCATCCTGCGGCCGTTCCAGCCGGCATCGACTTCCTGAACGCCGGCCACCGCAGGTGGGTGCACCCGTGCGACGAGAGCCGTGCGTCGACGGCCTCGTTCGGCGAGCTGTTCGACGGCGCCGTCGGCCCTGCTGCCGGGGCGCTGGCCGCGGTCGCCGCCGCTGCCGCCGGGGGCGCCGTCGAGCCGATCGAGGCGCTCGTGGGCAACGGCAGCCTCAACACCGAGAGCCCCGCCACGGGCCGGCGCCGCTTCTGCGAGCCCCTGCCGCTGCCCGAGATGCTCGACGGCCTGTATCGGCAGGAGCGTAGCGCACCGCCCGGGATGCGCGTCCGTCGCAACAGGGTCAACTCGCGATGGACGATGCCCGCGGGAGGCTTTCGAACGGCTACCTGACCGTGAGCCTGAACCTGCGCACGTGCGAGCGGTAGTGCTCGAACGTGCCACCCCAGCTTCCTGAGAACTGCAACCAGCCGGTCAGTCCGTCGGATTCCATCCACTTCAGCGGCAAGCGCGGGCAATATGGGTTCTTTTCCTGGGTCTCCCAGCACTCCTCGTAGTGCACGAGAGCAAAAGGGCCCCAAGGCCTTGGGGCCTCGTAGATGACCAGGCGGCTCCCGGCTGTTGGCGAAAAGTCCTCGTTCAGGTGCCACGTCAGGAACAGATAGCGCCCGATGCCGGCGAGGTATACCATCTCCGGCAAACCGATCCAGCGGTCATCCGAAAAGACGGCTTGCGCCAGCTCGAGTTGGCTGGTCCAGGCCGGTTCGTTGTCGGCGTCGATTCCGCAGATCCACTGCCACTTGCTCCCGTCGGCGACGGCATCGGAGCGCACCCGCCCGACGAGGAGGTGACCGCCGTTGTCCCACTGATCGGTGGACACCGCATAGATGCAATCGTCGACCGCGCCGGCGTTGTCCCTGCCGTAGTTGACAAAGGCCGGCCCTCCGAAGCGCGCTCCCGGAAAAGTGGGATTGCCCTTGCCGAGTTGCTTGATGTCGGGTTGCCAGGTCCGTCCCAGATCGCGAGAGCAGGTGATGACGGCGTCACTCCCGTGCTGCGACTTCGACCCGTAGACCGGCGCCTTGAGGTGGCAGAGGTTCTGGTACGCGAGGTACAGAACGCCGCCAACGGAGATCATGCCGGTAGGCTTCGGCCCGGCGCCGCCCCACCCGGTGTAGTCCACCATCGGGTTGACTTGTTCGATCCGGTACTCCGGGGGGAATCCGACAATTCGTTCCACGTCGAGGCCCCACCTGCTGGCTCCCCAGTTGGGATCGCCCGTGGAGGTGTAGATCTCGCCGTCCGCCGCCCAGGTCAGGGGGT
>CAVTHK010000009.1:0-424061 GCA_963734495.1 uncultured Spirochaetota bacterium | reverse complement strand
ATCAGATGCGGGTGGTGATGGGTATCTGCGAACATATTACCGTGATGGATTTCGGTGAGGTGATTGCACGCGGTAATCCCACCGAAATTCAACAAAATGAACGCGTGATCGAAGCCTATCTGGGTAAGGGAGCCGCCAATGCTGCTTGAAGTTGAAGACCTCAATGTATATTATGGTGCGATACACGCCTTGCAAGGGATTACCTTCAACATTCAAGAGGGCGAAATTGTGACATTGATCGGTGCCAATGGGGCCGGGAAATCGACCACCCTGCGCACGGTTTCGGGTTTGCTGCGCCCGCGCAGAGGAACCGTCACCTATAAGGGTAATAACATCACGATGACCCCGGCGGAACAGATTGTTTCTCTGGGGATCAGCCACGTTCCCGAAGGCCGCAAAATCTTTGCCCCGCTGACCGTCCGCGAGAACCTGGAAATGGGCGCCTACACCCGCACCGATGCAGCCGAAATAAAAGCTTCGATGGACAGGGTTTTCGCCAGTTTTCCCCGGTTGAAAGAACGGATTAGCCAGCTGGGCGGCACATTATCCGGCGGTGAGCAGCAAATGTTGGCGACCGGTCGTGGGCTGATGAGCCGCCCCAACCTGCTGCTGCTCGACGAACCTTCGATGGGACTCAGCCCGATCCTGGTGGAAGAAATCTTTCGTATCATTAAAGAAATCAACAAACAGGGTACCAGCATTTTGCTGGTGGAACAGAACGCCCAGATGGCCCTCTCAATCGCAAACCGGGCGTATGTATTGGAAACCGGCCGCATCGTCCTTTCCGGATCGGCCAAAGAAGTCGCGGACAATCCGCAGGTGAAAGTCGCATACCTGGGAATGTAAGCGCGCTGATGGTAATCACAGGCAGGCTGTGCAAAACGCTACTTTTTGTACAGCCTGCCTGATTTTTTTATGGTATGATTTGCCAATCTTTAAGTTGTCCAGACAAAACACCTGAAAACTCAGAAGAGGTAAGAATGAACGAAGACCTGTTTCAGACGTTCGACTCATTAACCTTTGATGATGTTCTGATTGTCCCGGGATACAGCGAATTGCTGCCATCGGATGTCGATGTTTCTGCCCAATTGACCCAATCCATTCGATTGAAAATTCCCATACTTTCCGCGGCAATGGATACCGTGACCGATGCGCGCCTGGCGATTGCCCTGGCGCGCGAAGGCGGTCTGGGCATCATCCATCGCAACCTGTCTCCGGAAGACCAGGCGCTGGAAGTCGACAAAGTCAAGCGTTCAGAATCTGGCATGATCAGCAACCCGATCACGTTGTTGCCCGATGCCTCTCTGCAGGATGCGGAAGATTTAATGTCGCGTTTTCGGATCAGCGGGGTGCCGATCGTCGATGGCCCGCGGGGAAAACTGGTCGGAATTTTAACCAACCGCGATATCCGCTTTGTCGAACCCGAGTGATCTGTCGATCGCCCGGTACGCGATTTTATGACCGGTGAAGGCCTGGTCACTGCACAGGTGGGGACCACGCTTGAACAGGCCAAGATCATTTTACAGAAACACCGGATTGAGAAACTGCCCCTGGTTGATCAGGACGGGATATTAAAAGGCCTGATCACGGTCAAGGATATCCAGAAAAAACACGACTATCCCAATGCCACGGTTGACCGTCATGGCCGCTTGATGTGCGGCGCGGCCGTCGGTGTGGGAAGCGACCTTGAACACCGAGTAGAGCTGTTAATCGCCAGCGGGGTCGATACGATCGCCATCGACACCGCCCACGGGCATTCAGCCGGAGTGCTTGCGCGCCATCCAGCGCATCAAGAGCCATTGGCCGCAGGTCCAGCTTATCGCCGGGAACGTGGTCACCGCGGAAGGGACGCTGGCTTTGATCAAAGCGGGTGCCGATGCGGTCAAGGTAGGCGTAGGAGCCGGATCGATCTGTACCACTCGGATCATTTCAGGCGCGGGCATGCCCCAGATGACTGCCATTTATAACTGCGCCTGTGCTGCGCGTCCATTTGATATCCCGGTCATTGCCGATGGCGGCATCAAATATTCCGGTGATATCGTCAAAGCGATCGCGGGCGGCGCCGATCTGGTGATGCTGGGCAGTCTGCTGGCAGCCCTGGAAGAAGCTCCTGGTGAAGTAGTCCTGTATGAAGGCCGTCGTTTTAAAGAATATCGCGGAATGGGCAGCCTGGGAGCCATGCAGGGCTATGGCAAAGACCGTTACGGCACGGGGCCAGGGAAACTCAGGTAAGTTGGTGCCCGAAGGCGTTGAAGGCATGGTGCCCTACCGAGGTTCATTGGGTGATTTCATTTACCAGTTGGTCGGTGGTTTACGCTCCGGGATGGGATATGCCGGGGCAGCCAATCTGGACGATTTGAAAACAAAAACGTCACCTGACACGCATTACCCATGCCGGGTTGATTGAAAGCCACCCGCATAGTATCACGATTACCCGTGAAGCCCCAAATTATCAGCGTGGCGAAGTGATCCGTTTCTTTATTGATCATGTCCTTGCCGCCGGATTTGCTTCAGACCTGGCGGCGCTTTCTTAACCGAAACCTGGTAGAGCGCCCACAGACTGAGTAGAGAAAGCAAATGTTATCAACCCAACCACCAGGAGGATCGTATCATGCAGCCCAGCGACCTGGGCAGCCAACCGGCGCCTGGGTGGCATCCCCGTTAATCATTGCGGAGCCAGCGTAAACTCCCACCTGCCCGGCCCAAACCGCACCCAGGATGGCGATCCCGGTGGTTTGACCCAGCGTCCGGGTAATCGAGAGCAGTCCCGATACAATCCCCAGGCGGTTTTTGGGAGCTGTTCCCATCACCGCGCTGTTATTGGGTGACTGGAACAAGCCCAGACCCACTCCGATCGGCAGGAAGCGTAACGCATACCCCCAGGCCGGAGTATCGGTAGAAAGCGTACTGACCAGCAAATATCCCATGGAAAGAACCGCCAACCCGATAGCAGTCAATGGGCGTGGACCAATCCGGTCGGAAATATGCCCTGCTAAAGGTGCAATCACACCCACCACCAATGGGACGACCCCCAACAGTAGCCCGGCATCGCGCGGAGAGAAATTAAGGATAGTTTGCAGATAAAATGGCAGGATCAGATTGGTGCCGGCATCCAGCGATAAAAACCAGGAAACCGGTAACCAGATTGACCGATAATAACGCATTCTTAAACAATCTCAGCTCGATCATCGGCTGGTGATTTCGCAGCTCCAGGAAAATGAACAGAACCAAAAATACTGCGGATAATGCCAGCAGTCCACTTACCTGGAGATGACCAAAACCCAAATCCTGGCTGAGTGATAATCCTAATAATAACGAGAACAGGCAGGCAAAAAGCACAGCCGCGCCCAGGAAATCAAAGCGCTCTCCGCCTGGCGGACGGATGGCTGGAACGAACCTCATCACCATAATCACACCGATGATTCCGATCGGGACGTTTACAAAAAATAGCCAGTGCCAGGATATAGCCTCCAACAGGATTCCACCGATGGTCGGTCCAATAATTACTCCGATCGATACCACGCTGCCCATGATACCCAGTGCTTTACCGCGTTCTGAAGGTGGAAAAGCTTCGGTCACGATCGCAGAACCCAAGTGCCATGATGATGGCTGCGCCGAATTCCTTGTAAAACTCGAAAAGCGATCAGCATTTCGATCTGATTGGATGAACCGCACAGCATTGAGCCCACTGTGAAAATCACAAAACCGGAAGCATATATTTTTTTCTTCCCAATCATGTCTGCTAACCGCCCTACCCCTAAGATCAAGGTAGTTATAGTCAGCAAATAAGCCAGCACAACCCATTCAACCGCCGAAAACTCAACGTTAAGCTCTCTTGCCAGGGTAGGCAAGGCAACATTGACAATACTGCCATCGATGGTCGCCAGGAAGGTGCCCATCGCGACAGAGGCCATAATATACCATTTAGAAGATGGTCGGAGGTGCGCAGGTGTTGAGATGTTGTCCTTTAGGTTCATTAAATTTTAATTATAACATTTGTGGCAATGTAAGGGGGTTATGACTATGCGCAGTAGTTGCTGTCGCTACCCATTTTTCCCAAAATCAATACAATTATAGGATAATCAATAGTATTCTTTTCCAGCCTTTTTCCCCAATTGCATTTACCCAGGATGAATATGAAAACTCCCCCTTACAACCAGAATGACCTTGCCATGCATGGCGGTAAACCTGCTAAACCCCAAATCGACCCGGTTATTTATCCTGGTGGCATGTTGATTGGATCCGAAGAAGAAAAGGCGGTGATCGATGTGATCCGCTCCCAACGATTATTCCGTTATTACGGACCCAATCCAGGACCTTCGAAAGTTGATCAGCTAGAACAGTCCTTCGCCAAATATACCGGATCCAATTTCGTCCTTGCGGTTACTTCCTGTACCGCCGCACTTGTTTGCGGTCTCTTAGGCATTGGCGTGGGTCCTGGGGACGAAGTGATCGTCCCGGCATACACCTGGATTGCCTCTGCGGCTGCGGTCCTGACGGTGGGAGCGGTTCCCGTGGTCGCGGAGGTTGATGATTCGTTGACCCTCGATCCCCAGGATGTCGAAAAACGGATCACCCCTCGCACCAGGGCCATTTTGGTTGTCCACATGCGCGGCATACCTGCCCAAATGGACCGCATCCTGGAAATCGCTCGTCGTCATTCGTTGAAAGTGCTGGAAGATGTTGCTCAAGCAAACGGTGGCTCTTTTAAAGGTGCAAAATTAGGCACTTTGGGCGACGTCGGCTGCTTCAGCTTGCAGTTCAATAAAATCATAACTTCCGGTGAAGGCGGACTGGTGATTACCAACCAGGAAACGGTTTGGAAACGGGCAATTATGGCCCACGATCCGGTTGCCGGTATGCGTAACCATTTCTCGGAGGAAGAAATCCTGTGGGGTGCCAATTATCGTATGTCGGAGCTCACTGCTGCGGTTGCCCTGGTCCAATTGGAGCGTTTGAACGGACTGCTAGACGCCCTGCGAGCCAGGAAACAGATGCTGGTTGAAGGTCTTGTCGCCCATCCTGGCGCCAAAAGGAATTGCTTTCCAGCGCATCCCCGACCCAGCCGGCGATAATGCCATTGCCCTGATCTTGTTTGCCAATGACCGCGCCCAGGCCAAACGGCTCAGTGAGGCCTTGAACGCGGAAAATATCGCTGCTTCGGTCATCTACCATCCGGATAAGGTGGATTATCATATTTACACTCATTGGGTGCCCATTGTTAATCACCGCTCCTGGAGCGATCAGGGAGGTCCATGGCGCTCTGTCCAGCAGATACCCAGCTTTTCACCCGATGATTTGCCCGCGTACCCTGGATTTGCTTGGACGGACCATTCATCTCAATATCAATCCGTTGAGCACCAACCAGGATATCGAAGAGACCATCGAAGGGTTCGAAAAGGTAGTTTCTTTTTTGGCATAGAACGTCTCGCGGGGGAGAAAGCCATGGCCGATATAAAATTATGGACTCGATCGTTGGTAGCAACCACCGGCGCAGCGTTGGCAGGCCCGGCAGGCGCCATCATCGGAACCTTTCTCGGCAGCATCATCGCATCGATCTTGCCCGGAACCAATGACTTTTCACCAACCAGGTCTTTACCAACCTGGGGCGCATGTCAATTGACAGCCTGCGCCACAAACTCGAAAACCGGCTGTCACCAGAAGAAAAACAGCGCGTCAACCATGATTTGCAAACAGCCTTGCGCGATGCGGTCAAAGAAGGCCTTCTGGATATCGGCGGTAGTCGAATGTTTTCCGCAATTAGCCATGTCTCCACGCGATGTGCCGGTCGAGGTAATCTTTTCCATGACCGCCCCTGGGCGTACGCTCTGGCAGCGCAAGGATCCGCTTGCGCTCCAAGTACAGGAGTGTCTGCAGGCGATCGAGAGCTCGATCAATGCCCAGGCCCTTTTCCCCCTCGATCCACCCGAAAGTCAGGTATCTGCCAGCGTGGAAACGTATTTGTTAAGCGATACCCCGGAAAATCTGGCCAGCCAATTCTTTGCTGAAAATATCCAGCCTGTCCTTAATCGATTCCCGACTTTGATCCGCGAGCTTCCAGACCTTGCCTCTCACCTGAAAAAGCACCTCTATGAACGCACCTTGATCCATCTGGGTGAGCTGCTGAAAAAAAGGACGCCAGCCTGGCGAGCCTTCAACCGCCTGCTCCTGGAAACGATGCAGGGCGAGCTGACCAGTATTCAAACGGGCCAATCAGAAATCATGGAACGGCTGAACGCGCTCACTTCTCCCACCGCGGGATCTGGTCATGGACGAATGGGCAGACCAGATGGCCGAAATGCTGATCGCCACCGGGTGCCATTTCCAAACAAATGGGCGAGAGTTTCCAGGTTTTAACCGATCGAGTAATCGCACAGCATCGTGAAGTGATCTTCCGCCTGGACGACCTGGTGGCAGTTTCCGCCCGGATTGAAAAGAAAGTCGACAAAGTGCTGCGCTATCTGGGTGAGAACCAGTGCTCCATCGATAGCGAACAGCGCACCATCCCCATGCCCAGGCCGCCAGCGCCAGGCGAAACCCCGTATAAAGGTCTACAGTACTTTGGCGAGAAGGACGCGGATCTCTTTTTTGGCCGCGAACGCTGGATTGCGCGCCTGGTCGCCCGTCTGCAGGGCACCCGCTTTCTGGCGGTAATCGGCGCTTCGGGCAGTGGGAAATCATCGATTGTCCGGGCCGGGGTCATACCCGTCCTGAAGGGCAAAAAGGATTTGCGTGAGGTCGAGTACCGTCCCGCAAACAGCCCTGCCTGGCCTGTCCCACATCATCACCCCATCCGCGCATCCCCTGGAAAGCCTGGCGGCTGTCCTATGCCCGCCTGAGGATGGGATGCTCTGCCGAAAATCTCGTTTCCGAACTGCGGCAGGATCCTCACCGGTTGGATCTCAGGCTGCGCCAGCTAGCCCGCTCTGCCCAGGCCGACCACGTCCTGCTGGTCGTCGATCAATTCGAGGAGATGTTCACCCAGTGCCAGGACCAGGAGGAAAGAAACGCGTTTATTAACTGCCTGATGGATGCGGCGAACCCGGCGGTCACAGGCACCCTGGTCTTGCTGCTCATTTTACGCGCCGATTTTTACGGGAGCTGCGCCGATTATGAACAGCTGCGCCTGGCGCTTTCCCAGTATCAGGAATACATCGGGCCGATGACCGGCGATGAAATCCGGCGGGCCATTGAGGAACCCGCTCACAAATTGGGCTGGAAATTCGAGCCGGGCCTGGTCGATCTGATCATTCAAGACGCGGGGCAGGAACCCGGGACCCTGCCGCTCCTCTCCCACGCATTATTGGAAACCTGGCGCAATCGCAGCAGCCACACGATGACCCTGGAAAGTTATGCCGAGTCAGGCGGGGTTAAAGGAGCGATCGCCAAAACAGCCGAGATGGTTTTCAGCCAGCGGCTGTCGAGCCAGCAGCAAGAATTAGCCCGCGGGGTCTTCCTGCGCCTGGCGAATCTGGAAGAAGGCGCCCAGGCCACCCGCCGGCGTTCTTCGCTGGATGAATTGATCACCCGCACAGATGAGCACGGCGGGATTGAGAAAGTGGTCCATCTGCTGGCAGAGGCGCGCCTGCTGACGATCGAAGGCGGGGCGGTCGATGTCGCCCACGAGGCCTTGATCCGTGAGTGGCCCCGCCTGAACGGCTGGATCGAAGATAACCGTTCTGCCTTGAAAATTCACCATCGCCTGGCCGCCGCGGCCCAGGAGTGGCAGCGCTTCAACCAGGATGAAGGACTGCTCTATCGCGGATTGCGCCTGCAGGAAGGTAAAGAATGGGCGCAGAACAGTCCGGGGGTGATGAATGAACAGGAGCACCGCTTTCTCGAGACGAGCCTGGAACTTGAACAACGCGAGGTCAGCGAGAAACAGAGTCAACAGCAGCGAGAACTGGAGGCTGCCCAGAAGCTGGCGGCTGCAGAAAGCAAGCGGGCCGAAGAACAACAGCAGGCAGCCAGGCAGTTGCGCCGCAGGGAATATTTCTTGCGCCTGGCTTTATTTGGCGCGGCGGCCCTGGCCCTGGCGGCGGTTGTGTTCGGGATCATGGCGCTCAACTCGAGCCAACAGGCCAATTCCAGCGCCCAATCCGCGCAGATCGCCAGTACCCGGGCCGTGGCGGAATCGTACACCCGCGCGACGGCCGAGATCACCGCATTAACCAGAGCCGCACCTCGCAAATTCGTGAAATCGCGGCGCGAGCCCGCAGCCTGGTGGAACGGAATCAGGATCTATCGCTGCTACTGGCAGCCGAAGGGATCAGGCTGGAGCAAATCTATGGCAGCGCATCGATCCCGGAAGTCCAGACTTCCCTCTTTCAAGCCTTAAGTGCGGCCAATTATGCGCTCACTCTGCGCGGTCACACCGACACGCTCTATTCTGCCAGTTTCAGCCCGGATGGGAAGAAAATCGTCACTTCCGGTCAGGATGCCGTGGCCATGGTCTGGGGATTGGATGGCCGCAGGCTGGCCGTTCTCTCCGGCCACAAAGCAGCCCTCAACGGCGCCATATTCAGCCCGGACGGTTCCAAAATTTTGTCCTTCAGCCAGGACCAGACTGCGCGCCTGTGGCAGTCCGATGGAAAGCCGCTGCAAATTCTGGAGGGACACAGCGATGACGTCAGCCAGGCAGTCTTCAGCAGTGACGGGAACCATATCCTCACGGTTTCCAAAGACGGCTCCGGCCGCATCTGGGATGGCAACGGCGCCAACCCGGTCCTTCTGAAAGGCCATACCGACGCCGTGCTGGCCGGGGTCTTCAGCCCGGATGGCAGCCTGATCGCGACTGCCGGTGCGGATCAAACGGTCCGGCTGTGGGATTTGACCGGGAAATTGATCAAAACGCTGGAAGGCCATACTTCCTGGGTGGTATCCGTTCAATTCAGCCGGGATGGAAAAAAGCTGGTATCTGCCAGCTGGGACGACACCGCAAAAATCTGGTCGGCCGCCGGTGTGCTGTTAGCAACCCTGGAAGGGCACCTGTCAACCCTGAATGTTGCTTCTTTCAGTCCGGATGGGTCCCTGGTGGTCACTGGCGCCAGCGATAATACCGCCAAGATCTGGTCGGTGGATGGCAAATGGCTGGCAGATCTGAAAGGCCATACCCAGCAGGTCAACATGGCGGTCTTCAGTCCGGATGGAGAATTGATCGCAACCTCCAGCCTGGACAATACCGTCCGCCTGTGGCAATCCGATGGCACGCCGCTGGCTATATTGCACGGGCATGCCGGGTTTGTCTACAGCGTCAATTTCAGCCCGGACGGAACCTGGCTGGTCAGCGCGGGGTCAGATACTACTGCTCGTCTATGGCAGACCGATCATCAGGTCCAGGTTTACCAGGATCATTTTGGCGCCGCGATCACGGGCAGTTTTTCACCGGACGGCAGGTGGTTCATCACCGGCAGCACGGACGGTAATATTCGCATCCGGCGCAAGGACGGGGTCAAGGTCTTCGAGTTTTATACCAATGGACCGATTAACCGGGCCTCCTTCAGCCCGGATGGGAAACAAATCCTGGTCGCCACGACCAAGACCCGGGGATTGGTTTTCAACCTGCTGGGTGAAGTCGTAACCGAATTGAACGGCCATACCGCCGGATTGGTCGATGCCCATTATTCCCCGGACGGATCTATGATCGTCACCGCCAGCAAAGATGGCACTGCCATTCTGTGGCGCACCGATGGTCAGTTGATCGCCACCCTGAAAGGCCATCAGGGTCCGCTGGCGTCAGCCCGCTTCAGCCTGGATGGGAAAACGATCATTACCGCGGGGGATGATAAAACAGTCCGCCTGTGGAAAATCGATGGCACTCCGCTGCCGCTCACCCTGACCCTGCCCGAATTGGTCAGCTCGGCCAGCTTCTCCCCGGATGGCACCCGTATCCTGGTATCATGTTGGGATAACAGCGCCTATATTTATCTTGTAGACGGCACCCTGAAGGCCAGGATCCAGGGCCACACCGGACCGGTGATCAGCGCAGAGTACAGTCCGGATGGAAAGCAGATTGTGACCTCCAGCTGGGACGGGACCGCCCGGCTGTGGGATGCCAACGGCGATTTTATCGCCGCATTGGAAGGTCATATTAGCTGGGTGAATTCGGCCGAGTTTAATCCAGATGGCTCCAGGATTCTGACTACCAGTTGGGATGGAACCGCCAGAACATGGTATGGCTATGCGAATATTTCGGACATGGCAGCCGAAGCCGTCCGCCGGGTGGGAAGAACCCTGACCCCCTTTGAATGTAAAACTTACCTCTACCAGGATAAATGCCCCTAATTGACTATGCGAAAATTCATGTTTGCCGAGCTGAAAATGGATCGGCGTCTGGTGACGACCATCTTTGCAACCACCCTGCTGATCGTGATCGATCATTACCATGCTATCTTCATCGAAAAATGGATGGACCATACCTTCCTATACCTGATCTTGCCATTGCTCCTGGTGGTCGTGATTTTTCGTCAGCCTCTGGCGATGTACGGTTTTCAAATCGGGGACTGGAAAGCCGGCCTTGTTTTCACCATCGGCGGCTGGTTATTGATGACCGTGGTGATGGTTTTCGTGGCGCGCACCCCGGATTTTCGCGCATATTACGCCGGCAACCAGGAAAACCTGGTCCAATTGATCTTCACCAATGCCGCCGATCTCTTCGGATGGGAATTCGTCTTTCGCGGTTTGCTGGTTTTTGCTCTCTTCCCGGTCTGCGGCCCGTATGCCATCATCCTGCAGGCTGTCCCGTTCACCATTGCTCATTTCGGCAAACCGGAGTTGGAAACCATCAGCTGCATTTTTGGCGGGACGGTATTCGGTTATATCGCCTGGCGCACAAAGTCGTTTTACTATCCATTCCTGATCCACTGGTACCTGACCACCATCACCATCTTGTTCAGCCGGTTTCTGTTTTGATCTTCCTTAAAACCTGTTATTTTCTCATCGAGTTGCCGTACAATATGTAGGATATTTACTTAAAGGAGAATTGATGGATACCAATTACCTTCTAAAACTTTTTGACATATCCGGAAAAGTCGCGGTGGTCACCGGCGGCGGTGGGGTACTGTGCAGCGCCATCAGTAAATCGCTGGCGAAATGCGGCGCGAGAGTGGCTGTGCTGGACCTTTTTCCGCAGGCTGCCCAGAAAGTAGTCGATGAAATCAAAGCCGAAGGCGGCGAGGCGATCGCCGTGGGCTGTGATGTGCTGGATAAGAAGAGCATCGAGGATGCGGCATCCGTAATTCTGAAAGAATATCACCAGGTAGATATCCTGATCAACGGCGCAGGTGGCAACAAGAAACAGGCATCGACCAGTGCCGACCAGCCCTTCTTTGACCTGCCCACCGATGCGGTGCAGTGGGTCTTCAACCTCAACTTTATCGGAACCCTGCTCCCGAGCCAGGTCTTTGGCAAGTTAATGGCCGCGCAGAAATCGGGCAATATCATCAACATCTCTTCGATGAATTCTTTCCGCCCATTAACCCGCGTTCCCGGCTTATTCCGCTGCCAAAGCCGCGATCAGCAACTTTACCCAATGGTTGGCAGTCCATATCAATCAGGAATATTCCCCCAATATTCGCGTCAATGCGATCGCACCCGGTTTCTTCCTGACCGAGCAAAACAGGTTCCTGATGACCGAAGAAAAAACCGGTGAATTAACCCCGCGCGGCAAAGCAGTCATCGGCCATACTCCGATGAACCGCTTTGGAGACCCCATGATCTGGCTGGCCCGGTGATCTGGCTGCTTTCGCCGGCGTCCAGTTTCGTCACCGGGATCGTGGTACCGATCGACGGCGGTTTCTCTGCCTTTAGCGGTGTATGACCCAGGAGATAAAAATGCAAATGGCAGTCAGCACAACCCAGAAATCCTTCGGGATAGGTTTCAATGACCGCTTCATCAGCGAAGATGAAGTTCGTGCGGTTACCGACCAGTTCTTCAAGACCTATGACTTTACCGGAATGCGTGTGCTGGTCATCGTGCCCGATGGCACTCGCACCATGCCCCTCAAGCTGTTCTTCCGCCTGTTCGCCGAAGCCCTTTTGGGAAAAACAGCCAGGTTGGATTACCTGATCGCCCTGGGTACGCACACGCCCATGAGCGAAGCGGCGCTGAACCAGCACCTTGGCATTCTTCCAGAAGAACGCCAGGGAAAATTCGCCAATATTGGCATTTTCAATCACCGCTGGGATCTGCCTGAGACCCTGGTCACCCTGGGCAAGATCAGTAAAGAAGAAACCATGGAATTGAGCAAGGGCATGCTCAGCATGGAGCTTCCAGTCCGCATCAATAAAATGGTCCTGGATTACGACATGATCCTGGTTTGCGGACCGGTTTTCCCGCATGAAGTCGTCGGTTTTTCTGGCGGGAACAAATACTTCTTCCCTGGCATCAGCGGCCCGGAAGTGATCAATTTCACCCACTGGTTGGGCGCATTGCTGACCAACTTCGAGGTGATCGGCACCAAAAATACTCCCATCCGGGCGGTCATCACCAAAGCAGCCGGCCTGATCCCCACCCCGCGCCTGTTCGTCTGCCCGGTGGTGAAAAGCGAGGGTATCTGCGGCGTTTTCGCCGGTGAAGCTGACGCCACCTGGTCGGCAGCCGCTGACCTTTCCTCACAGGTCCACGTGAAGTATGTCGACCGTCCATACCGCCAGGTGTTATCGGTGATGCCGCACCTGTACGATGATATCTGGACCGGCGCCAAAGGGATGTACAAAATGGAACCGGTCATCGCAGACGGTGGCGAAGTGATCATCTATGCCCCGCACATCACCGAAATTTCTTATACCCATGGCAAAGTCCTTGACGAGATCGGGTACCACTGCCGGGATTATTTTGTCAAGCAGTGGGACCGTTTTAAGGGATTCCCCTGGGGCGTCATCGCCCATTCCACCCACCTGAAAGGTCTTGGGACTTTTGAAAATGGCATCGAAAATCCGCGCATCCAGGTGACCCTGGCCACCGGTATTTCAGCGGAACGCTGTGCGAAAGTGAACCTGGGTTACCGCGATCCCGCCACCATTCACCCGGAGGATTGGGCCAACCGGGAAAATGAAGGCATTCTGCTGGTGCCCCACGCCGGTGAAACGCTCTACCGGCTGAAGAAATGAGCGGGTACGATTAAATTGGGACTATAATACGTCCAATCCGAGAACTAAACAAACTTAAGGAGTGAGAAATGATCGTTACTACCAAGAAGTTATTCCAGGCTGCTTACGGGAAATATGCGATCGGCGCATATAATATCAACAACCTCGAGCAGACCATGGGTCTCTTCCGCGGCTGTCTGGACAGCCAGGCGCCCTTTATTATCCAGATTAGCAAAGGTGCACGCTCTTACACCCACAAAATCATGCTGGAAGGCTCTGATCCGCAGCGCGGATGAAGTATTTCCTAATGCCATTTTTGCGGTTCACCTGGATCACGGCGATGAAGAAACCTGCTACGACTGCATCAAGAGCGGTTTTTACAGCTCGGTCATGATTGACGCCAGCAGCCAACCTTTCGAAGGCAATATCGAGACTACCCACCGGATCGTCGAAGCAGCTCATGCCCGCGGCATCGTTGTTGAAGCCGAGTTAGGTATGCTGGGTGGTGTGGAAGAGCACGTCGCGGTCAGTGAAGCAAATGCCATGTTGACCGATCCCAGCCCAGGCTAAAGAATTTGTCGAAAAAAGCGGCTGCGATTCCCTGGCGGTTGCCATCGGCACCAGCCACGGCGCTTATAAATTCAGCGGCAGCCAGGCTTTACGCCTGGATGTGCTGGCAGAAATTCAGAAATGCCTGCCGGGTTTCCCCCTGGTGATGCACGGCTCAAGCTCGGTCCCGCAGGATGAAGTCGCGCGGATCAATGCCGCTGGCGGGAAGATGAAGGATGCAAAGGGCGTCGATCCGACCCAATTCAAACGCGCAGCCGAACTCGGCGTCACCAAAGTCAATATCGACACCGATGGCCGCCTGGTATGGACGCGCGTGCACCGCGAGTATTTCCTGCAGTACCCTGAGAACTTTGACCTGCGCCCGGTCGGTAAAGTCTTCATGGGCGAATATGCCAAATTCATCGCCGCAGAAAAATGGTTACCTTGGCAGCAATGGGCAGCTTGAAGCGGTTCGCAAGCTGGTAAGTTAATCGGTTATCTCTAAAAAAAGTTGCAGGAGCGGCGCTGTCGCTCCTGCAACTCTTTAAAGATATCTGACTCTTAATCTTCTTCCGGAGGAGAATAGACGAATCTTTCCAATTCGTGGATCACGTAAGATTTATCATCGATCAGCCATTTAACCACATCCCGGATGGAAACCAGGCCGACCAATTCCTCGTTTTTCATCACTGGAATATGGCGAATGTCGCATCTTTGTCATCAAAGCCATGCATTCTTCCAGCGATTGCTCTGGTTTAACAAAATAAACCGGGGTAGTCATCAGGCTGCGCACCGGCAGTCTTCAGATTGAACCCATCGATGGTCAATGTTTTTCGAGCAAAATCCCGCTCGGAGAACATCCCCGAAATGACTCCATCCAGTGACCACAATCAACGCCCCAATTCCCTTTTCAGCCATAATATTCCAGCGCGGCCTCGATCGATGTATCGGGTTCTACCGAATAAATGGCTTTTCCCTTGGATTCCAGAATATCGTTAACGGTTGTCATTCGCCCTCCCTAAATCAGATGGATCCAGAGATAATTTTCCAGGTCTTTGATCCTGGAATCCATCTCAAATAAGGTTTCTTTCACCACATCGCCGACGGAAATCATCCCAACCAGGATACCCTCATCCATCACCGGTAAATGGCGGATATTTTGATTGGTCATCAGCGCCATGCACTCGTCAAGCGTATCCTCAGGGGAGACATAAAAAACTCGGCGGGTCATTAATTGGTCGACCGGCGTCTCCAGTGAAAAATCTGGCACCGAGACCACCTTGCGGGCATAATCTCGTTCCGAAAACACCCCAACCATGTATCCTGCGTCTATAACCACCAGCGCTCCAATTTTCTTATCCGCCATCATTTGCAGAGATTCTTTGACCGTTGAATGGCAAGAAATGGTCCACAGCGCCTCCCCTTTTTTGGCTAACAAATCTTTAACCTGGGTCATAGTGCCCTCCAACCTCCAAATAATGATGGATAAAGTTTACCCTTTACTGCATCGATTGGGAAGTGGAATCACGGGATGATTAGAATCATCTGACTTACTATTAGAAATCCATCGCCCTTCCTCGAAGTTTAGACCGGCGAACGGATTGCCTGAAACACCTCATCCACCAACTCGATAAAATGCCCTGGCTGCTCACAGGTCATTAGCGCATACATTTGCTCTGGATCGATGGAATACAGCCTGAGATATCGTTTTACGTATTTTCGTAAAAATACCAGCCCTTTTTCCCCGTAGTAATCTAAGTTTGCTTTGAGATGATCCATCAACGTCATGTAAACCAGGGCCGGGTCCACCTGGTTACGATCTTTTCCGGAAAAGATCCAGGGATTCTCGATGGCTGCCCGTCCAATCATCACCCCATCACAACCTGTGTGTTGGATGAGGCGTTGAATATCGGCAACTTTGTTTACATCGCCATTCCCGATGACCGGGATGCGCACCGCCTGTTTGATTTCGGCAATCGCATCCCAATCGGCCTTCCCGCCGTAATTCTGCATGCGCGTCCGTCCGTGCACTGCCAGCAATTTTCCGCCTGACCCTTCGACAATCTTGGCAATTTCGAGGTAATTCCGGCTCTGGTCATCCCAACCCAGGCGGATCTTAGCGGTCACCGGTACGGTAAGATTGGCAGTCAGGCTGGAGATGATTTCGGCGACCTTTTTCGGTTCCTTCAGCAAACCCGCTCCTGCCCCACGGCAAGACACCGTTTTCGCCGGACAGCCCATATTGACATCGATAATATCCGGATGTAACATCTCCAGCACTTGGGCAGCTTCAACCATCCGCCCAGGTTGGTCATCATAAATCTGGATGACCACCGGCCGTTCTTCTTCCAAGAAACGCAGCCGTTCCGGCAGGTGGGGATTTCCGTTCACCACGTCCATCGCATTGATGAACTCGGTGTAGCTCATCGCTGATCCCAATCGCCGCGTGATGATCCGAAAAGGCAGGTCGGTCACCCCATCCATCGGTGAAAGGATCAGGTTGCCAAAAACTGGGATCGGGCCCACCCAAAAAGCAGGGCTGATTTGGTCAGGCATGCAAGGCCTCTTGCCGGTAGAGGTCCAGGCTCTCGACCGCATGGCGTAAGTGAGGGATCACGATACTGCCCCCTACCACCAGAGCAACATTAAATGCATCATATAGTTCTGCGTCTGTCCAACCTGCATCCACACACTCGAGTATGTGATAATCGATGCAGTCATTGCAGCGCAATACCATCGAAGCCACCAATCCCAATAATTCCTTCGTTTTCCCATCCAGCGCGTCATTTTTATAGGCGCTGTTGTCCAGATTGAAAAACCTTTTTATCCCCAGGTGATCGATCTCGGCAATGCGTGCATTCATCCGGGTGCGGTAATTTCGAAATTCATCTAAGCGACTTACCATACGGTCTCCTGTTACCTGATTACCTGTAGTTGGGATAATTTTTTAATGCGGTAATCATACCCCAGGTCTGATCGCCATCATAGGCTTATCTATTATTTTGATTGACTTCTGGAAACCGCTATGCTATATTGTTATCGTTCACGGGAATTCAAGAAGTAAATCACTCATGATCAAGAAAGCTACCTTAAAGGAAGTCGCCCGGGCTGCCGGCGTTTCGGCTCAAACTGTATCCCGCGTGGTTAATCAGCGCCCGGATGTAGCTGAGGATACCCGCCTGCGTGTACAACAGTTCATCTTTGAATTGGGGTACCAGCCGAATACCATTGCTCGTTCGCTGATCACCCGTCATTCGCGCACGCTGGGAGTGGTGGCGACCGGGCTGGAATATTACGGTCCATCCACCATGTTAATCGGCATCCAGCAAGAAGCCGAATCCCTTGGGATTTTCTCTCACCTTGATCCTGACCCACGAACCGGAAAAAGAAGATCTCAGCCAGATTCTGTATGAGTTGGACAGCCGCCAGGTGGATGGAATTATTTGGGCCACCCCTCCGGTTGGTCAGAACCGTTCACGCTTCATCGCGCCTCTCCTGACCCGCACATCACCGGTGATCTTCCTGAATCAACCCGACCCAGCCGTCAGTGTGGTGGCGATCGACAACCGTCATGGAGCCGACCTGGCGGTCAGCCACCTGGTCGAACGCGGCTGCCGCAAGATTGGCTTTGTCAGGCGGACCATCCCAATGGTGGGAATCCAGTGAGCGCTGTGCAGGTTGGCGCCAGGCCCTGGCCCGCGCCGGGGTGGAACCTTCCAATTCGCTTTGCGTAGAAGGCAATTGGAGCGCCGCCAGTGGTGAACAGGCTTTTCGTGCATTGCAGAGCTCCCATTCCGATCTGGATGGGATCTTCGCGGCGAATGACCAGATGGCCCTGGGTGTATTAAAAGCAGCCCAATCTCTGGGTATCAGCATACCCGATCAATTGCGCGTGGTGGGTTTCGACGATTATCCCGATTCCGCGTACTTCATTCCCTCCCTCACCACTGTCCGCCAGCCGCTGCGCGAATTAGGAGCATCAGCGGTTCGGGAAGTCGTGCAAATGATCCGCTCGCTGCGTGAAACAAAGGAATCATCCGAACCTAAAACCATCCTGCTCCAGCCCCGCCTGGTAATTCGCAACAGTACAAACCGGGGATAATGATCTATAACCTTTGAGGGTTAACCAGAATTGTTTTCATCAATCTGAGGAGGAATAAGATGGCTGAAAAAAAATATGCTATTGGAGTGGATTTCGGCACCGAGTCCGGTCGGGCTGTCCTGGTTGACGTGGGCACTGGAGAAGAAATCGCCACCGCGGTCCATCGTTACGCCAATGGCGTGATTGACGAGCGTCTTCCTGAGACCAATATCAGGCTTGAACCCGATTGGGCACTCCAGGACCCCAACGATTATCTCGAAGTGTTCAAGCGTACCATCCCGGCAGTGCTGAAGGAAAGCCGCGTAAGCCCGCAAGATGTGATCGGGATTGGTGTCGATTTCACAGCCTGCACCATGCTGCCTACCAAAGCCGATGGCACCCCGCTGTGCTTCCTTCCGCAGTGGCGCGCCAATCCACATGCCTGGATAAAATTATGGAAACATCATGCCGCCCAGCCGGAAGCCAACCGCTTAAATGAAATCGCTCGTGAAAAAGGGTTCAGTTTCCTCAACCGCTACGGCGGCAAAATCAGTTCGGAATGGTTTGTCCCCAAGGTCTGGCAAATTCTCAATGAAGCACCCGAGGTTTATACCGCGGCTGACCGGTTTATTGAAGCGGCGGATTGGGTGATCTGGCAGCTGACCGGCGTCGAAACACGCAACAGCTGCACCGCCGGTTATAAGGCCATCTGGTCCAAACGGGAGGGTTTCCCTTCCAATGAATTTTATAAGGCGCTCGACCCCCGTCTCGAGCACTTTGTTGATGAAAAATTAAGCCGGAATATCGTTTCCCTGGGAGATAAAGCCGGTGGTCTTTCAGCCGAAGCCGCCCGTTGGACCGGCTTGAAACCCGGCACCGCGGTTGCGGTAGCCAACGTGGATGCGCACGTCTCCGTCCCAGCCACAACCGTCGTTGAGACGGGCCGAATGGTGATTATTATGGGTACCTCCAACTGCCACATGGTGCTCGGAGATAAAGAACAAATCGTTCCCGGCATGTGTGGTTACGTGGAAGATGGCATCATCCCTGGGTTTTTCGGCTACGAGGCCGGCCAATCCTGCGTTGGCGACCATTTTGCCTGGTTTGTCGAGAACTGCGTTCCCGCCGCTTACCAGCAAGAAGCCGCACAGCAAGGTGTGGATATTCACACTTTGCTCGAACGCAAGGCAGCCTTGCTAAAACCGGGCGAGAGTGGCCTGGTCGCCCTGGATTGGTGGAATGGAAATCGCAGCGTGCTGGTCGATGTTGATCTAACCGGTCTGATGCTGGGTATGACTCTATTGACCAAACCCGAGGAAATGTACCGCGCATTGATCGAGGCTACCGCCTACGGCACGCGGGTGATCGTGGATGCCTTCAACCAACACGGCGTCCCGGTGAAAGAAATCATCGGCTGTGGCGGTCTGCCGGATCGCAACCACCTGTTGATGCAGATTTATGCCGATGTCACCGGCATGGAAGTGAAAGTCGGCGCCGCCAAGCAGACCCCTGCCGTCGGCTCCGCCATGTTCGGTGCAGTAGCTGCTGGCAGTGCAGCCGGCGGATATGACAGTATCTACTCGGCTGCCGGCGCCATGGCTCGTCTGCGCGACGAGATATATCGCCCCGATCCTGCTGGCACATGCCATTTACAACCGCCTGTTCGCCGAATATATGCAGCTGCATGATACTTTTGGCCGCGGCGCCAACGACGTGATGAAACGCTTGAAAGCGTTGAAAGCTGAGGTGATTCTCGACAAAGTTGGGAAATGAAAAAATAGTATATCCTTCCTTTCAGCGCCAATCGGGCGTTGGTCGAATATACATTATTCTCCGCTGACCTACTGACCAACGAAGAATACGAGTTTGCGTTTAAGAATTATCTCACCTCAGCCATCCGTTTTCGATCCCCCGTTCGTCTTCGCGTTACCGGTTATTCGATACCCTCTTGCTTCAGATTATTTACCGCCATCCTGAGGATTGCGCCCGCCTGTTCGCCCACCTTTTTCAAGCCAATCCGATCCAACACATCTTTCGTTTTCTGGATGAAGATGGTAACTGGCCCAACGACCTGGCTATACTCGCCTCACTGCCGCCCTACCGCTTTATGGAAGCACTGTTCAAGGTTAAACTTGTCGGTCGGATCGGAGCAAGATAGGGTAAAATGTCCGCCATGTCAAACGACCCGCAGAAAAGACAGCCCGGCCTAATCCAGCGTCTGACAGCCGCATTGGGTTGGACGCGGGCCTCTTATTATTTATTCAGCGCGTTTGTCGCGATCATCCTGCTGATTATCGTCGTCTGGTGGCCGCTGGTGGTCGAATATTTCTCTCAGATCTCACCGGATATTCCGATTTGGGACCAGTTGGATTGGTTGCTGCTGGGTATATTCGCTTTTATGTCGCTGGCGATCATGGCTGGTGCTGATTTTCGTCGCGATGCCTGGATCGTTTTGATTGGCATGTGCGGCGGGCTGGTGATCGAAGGCTGGGGGACGCAAACCCGGATTTGGACTTACTTCACTCAAGAACGACCGCCGCTGTGGATAATTCCTGCCTGGCCGATTGCCAGTTTAACCATCGATCGCATGGTCCGTTTTGTCAATCGGCGCATACCTGCCACGATGACGCCTGTTTTTCGCCTGATTTATGTGCCTATCTTCCTGGGGTTCTTTGTTTTGATGTGCTTTTTTACCTGGCCCTTCCTCGATAAATCGCTTACCATCCTGGCCTTACTCTCCTGTGGCTTGTTGATCCTGACCCCTGGAGATTATCGCCTGGCTACATTGACCTTTCTGGCAGGTTCTGCCCTGGGTCTATTTCTGGAAATATGGGGGACTACCCGCTTCTGTTGGACCTATTACACGTTTCAAACTCCGCCTTTTTTTGCAGTGCTCGCCCATGGCCTGGCTGGTTTTGCGTTCTGGCGGGTGGGTATGATTATCAAGCAAATCATCCTGATCCGGATCCTTCCGCTGGCAGCGATCGTACATCAAAAAATTTTCTCTCGCCTAAAAGAAACCAAACGTCAATTGACTGGGGATTAACAGTCCACTAATTGACCGTTTCTTGACAGATTTCGACCCTTTTTTGACCTTTCAATTCCTCAAATTCATGTAAAATCAAACTATCAGTTTCAATGAATTCTAAAACCGTTTTGTTTATCGGTTAATTATTTCAATTTATCCTTCCTCAAACCTACCTTTGGTGACGTGCTATGATGATTCATACTGAGCAACTATGCAAGCAGTTTTCGAAAGGGCGTGGCCAAACCTCGGTCAATGCGGTAAATGACCTGTCCATCGATATCGATGAAGGAGAGGTATTCGGTTTCCTGGGCCCTAACGGCGCAGGAAAAACGACAACGGTCCGTATGCTCACCAGTCTGATCGCCCCCACATCTGGATTGGCGGTAATCGACGGTATGCAGATTGGTAAGCAAGACAATCAGATCCGCCAAATTGTGGGGATTTTGACCGAGACCCCCGGTATGTACGACCGGTTAAGTGCGGAGATGAACCTGCGCATTTTTGGCCGCCTCTACGGGGTGAAAGATGTCAACGGTCAGGTAGAGAAATTCCTGCGGCTGCTGGGCTTGTGGGATCGCCGCATGGATGAAGTGGGCGGTTTTTCAAAGGGGATGCGCCAGAAGTTAGCCATTGCTCGTTCCCTTCTCCATCAACCCAAAGTTCTCTTTCTGGATGAGCCCACCAGCGGTCTGGACCCTGAAGCAGCCCACCTGGTACGTGATTTCATCGAAGAATTGAAAACTGAAGGCACCACCATCTTTCTGTGCACGCACAACCTGGATGAAGCCGACCGCCTGTGCCAGCGGATTGCGATCTTCAAATCCCATTTGATCACCGTCGATACCCCGCAGGGGCTGCGCACGAAGTTGTTCGGTCGCAAAGTCGTCTTTCACCTGCGCTTGCTGGATCCCCTATGGGTCCAGGTTCTGGCCGCTATACCCGGTGTACGTGAAATTCAACCGGATGAAAATCGCCTGGTGGTGGGTATTGGAAATCCCGGAAGCACAAAACCCGGCGATCATCCGCCGCCTGGTCGAGTTGGGCGCGGATATTCAATTCGTGGGTGAGCTGCGCCACAGCCTGGAAGATATCTACCTGGAAATGATCCATTCATAAATCGGTAAAGGATCGGAATGCCATCATGGTCGAACGAATACGCACAATAGTCGAAAAAGAATGGGCTGAAGTTTTCAAAAACCGGATGGTTTTGTTTACCATCACCCTGCTGCCGCTGCTGTTTACCTTAATGCCCCTGGTAATCCTCTACCTCACCCGCTCAACAGGTACTGGTGGGTCCGGGGGAGATCTGTCGGATATGCCAGCCCAATTTGCCGCTTTATGCGGTCCAATTTCGTCGCAAGACTGCCTTCAGATCTATATGGTCAACCAGTTTCTCCTGTTATACATGATTATGCCACTGATGATTCCCATTACCATCGCGGCGTACAGCATTGTTGGAGAAAAGGCAACCCACAGCCTGGAGCCCCTGCTGGCAACCCCGATCACCACCGCTGAACTGCTGGCTGGCAAAATCCTGGCTGCTGTTATCCCGGCTATCCTGGCAACGTATGGTTGTTTCGGCATATTCCTGCTCGCTAATGCCGCTGGTCGGGGCCGGTGCTGCGGTTCAGGCCAGTATTCTCGGTCCCACCTGGCTGCTCGCGATCCTGGTAATTGGACCTTTGATGGCAATTGTGGCGGTCAACTTTGCGGTGATTGTTTCCTCGCGGGTGAACGACCCGCGGGTCGCGGAGCAAATTTCGGCCGTGCTGATCGTCCCGCTGCTGGCAGTTATGTTTGGCCAGATCGCAGGGTTGGTCCTGATCAATCTGCAACTGATCCTGATTTCAATTGTTGTCCTGCTTTTCTTGGATATCGGTTCATTGTACCTGGGTGTCTCCCTCTTCCAAAGAGAGACTATCCTGACCCGTTGGAAGTAAGGGAATGAGGTTGGAGGGATCTATGTCGCACAAAGTAAAGGTCTCAATATTAATCACATTGTTCTTGCTGATCTGCACCATTTTCTCGGTTCAGGCCCAGCAAGAAGATTATCGCCTGAATGTCCACCGAAATTTTGGCTTCAGCTCCGGCAGCCAGATCCGGGGAAGTTTTAACCTGGATATTATTGGTCCCGGAAATATTAAATCAGTCACCTACCTGATCGATGGGCAGGTAATATCTTCAGTTTCAACTGCCCCATTCAGTTTAACTTTTCAGACTTCTACATATGCCCTCGGGTGGCATGACCTTAGTGCGGTGGTTGAAACCCTGGATGGCAATAAAATGACCACTGCTTCACGCCGGTACGAATTTGCATCTGCAGAGCAGGAATCCAGTTTCATGGTCTCATTTATCGTACCCCTACTGGGCGGGATCCTTTTGGTGATGGCCATCGTCATTGGTGTGCAAATGTTCTTCCAGAAGAAATAAGCCGGCCAATTCGCTCCCCATGGGCGCTTCCCGAGCCTACGGCATGGCGGGCGGCGGCGTCTGTCCGCACTGCCACCGTCCGTTCAGTTTGCATTGGTGGGCCATAAATGCTGGACTACGCACAAAATTTGACCGCTGCGTGTACTGTGGTAAATGGGGCCTGATCCGACGTTTATCTCCAGCAGAATTAACTGCCGCCGAAGCAGCCGAATTGCAGCTGGTTCAGGCTGGCCCAACCATCGCCACCAAGACGGAAGACGATCGCTTGAAAGAATTGATCGATAATTCTCGCTACACCGACCATTAAATGAAATATCTATGCAAGAAATTAACAAATTGTGGATAGAATATTTAAGGTACGCCAATATAATATAGATACGGATCTGGTAATTTCTTATTGGCAGTTCATTTAAACTATTATTTGTAGATCGAAATCGCATTCACCTTTTTTGTTCTCGGAGGAACCAATGAAAACAGTTTTATTTGCGCTGGTGGCAGCTATTCTTGTCGCCGGTCAGTTATTCACTCCAGTCGCGGCTGCACCTTCTGCATCCGCACTGGCATCAGGGACCTGTGGTGATACTTACACTGTTGAGCCCCTGGATTGGCTGGCCAAGATTGCCAGGTATTGTGGGACAACAGTCGCCGAAATCCTCGCGCTCAACCCGCAGATCGTCAATCCAAACCTTATCTACACCGGTCAGGTACTCCGCATGACCGGTAACGCACCTGTGCCTTCCGCACCTGTTTACAACAATTACTACTACCCCGGGTACACCACCTACAACGGGTCTGCACGTGTCACGCTATCTACAACTCGTGCCCCGGTCGGAGGTACCGTGACCGTTTATGTCGCCGGATTCCCGGCGAATTCGGAAATTGACTACCGGGTTGGCCAGTCGGGAGAAGATTTCAGCGTCGTCTACGACGGGACCGTCGGTTCGGATGGTTCCACCAACCAGACGATCACCATCCCATCCGATGCGGCCAATGGTGAGTATTGGGTAGTCCAGGTGATCACCACCAGCCTGGCGAACGTGACCGCGGTTAATTCCCACACGATTTACATCTCCGATACCTCTACCACAACATACACTAGCTACTACGCCCGGGTAAGCGTTTCCGCCACCCAGGCCGCTGTTGGGGGGTCTGTAACCGTATCGGTCAGTGGTTTCCCCGCCAATACAGAGATCGACTATCGCCTCGGTGAACAGGGACAGGACTTCAGTGTCGTCTATGATGGCACCACAAACGCAGAGCGGCGCCTCCAGTCAAACAATCACCATTCCCTCTGGCGCGGCGGTGGGCGAATATTGGGTTGTCAAAGTGGTAACTACCGGCTTGAAGGACATAACCCAGGTTACCTCTCACACCATATACATCATCAATTAGCCAATTCGCACCTTCTATCCTTCAGGGTAGAATAAAATACATAGATATTCCGGCTCTTGTGAGCCGGAATATCTATGTATTTATATAACCAATGACATCCTACGGCGATCTTCATCCCATTTCCTGTAGAGGCTGTTTATTTGCCTATGTTATACTTTTATTGTTGATACCATCTCTCTTCATTTGAAAGGTTTCACAATGAAAAAAGATTTCATTGCCATCTCGGATTATTCCGCCGCGGAATTACAGGAATTATTAAATCTGGCTATCGAATTAAAAACCCGTCATTTTAAAGGCGATAACCCTCCTCTATTCAAGGGCAAAGTCTTGGGGATGATTTTTCAGAAACCCAGCCTGCGCACCCGGGTCAGTTTCGATATGGCCATGCGTCACCTGGGCGGCGATGCCTTATATCTTTCTCCTAATGAAATCGGACTGGGGCAGCGCGAGTCGATTGCAGATGTAGCTCGGGTTCTTTCCGGCTATGTCGATGCACATCATGGCGCGCGTTTTCGAACATGCCCATGTCCTCGAACTGGCCAAATGGTCATCGATCCCGGTGGTCAACGGCCTGAGCGATTACAACCATCCCTGCCAGGGAATGGCCGATGCCCTCACCATCATCGAGAAATTTGGCCAGTTGAAAGGTTTGAATGTAACCTACGTTGGCGATGGCAACAATGTCGCCGTTTCTTTGCTGCATATCTGCGCCAAACTGGGCGCAAACTTCACCATCGCCTGCCCCGAAGGGTATGATATGAACCCGCAGGCCGTCGAGGTTGGCAAGAAGTTCGCCGCGGAAAGTGGCAGCAAAGTGACCCATTTGCGGGATCCGCACATAGCCGTGCGGGGTGCAGATGTCATTTACACCGATACCTGGACCAGTATGGGACAGGAAGCGGAAACCAAGAAACGCGAGCTGGTCTTCCCGCCTTACCAGGTGAATGCAGCTTTGGTCGCCGAAGCCCGCCCCGACGTCATCGTCATGCACTGCCTGCCAGCTCATCGCAATCACGAGCTGACCGATGAAGTTGCTGATGGCCCGCATTCGGTTATCTTTCCGCAAGCTCACAATCGCTTGCATGCCCAAAAAGCCATTCTAGTTAAGCTACTTGCAGACTAAATCGAGGAACCTATGAACAGCCGAGAGTATGTCGAACTTGAAGAGAAATATGGAGCGAATATTTACCATCCGTTAGATGTAGTCATTGACCATGCCGAAGGTGTTTGGGTCACAGATGTCGAAGGAAACCGTTACCTGGACTGCTTAAGCGCGTATTCGGCCCTTAACCAAGGGCATGTCCACCCTAAGATCTTACAGGCGTTGATCGAACAGGCCTCAAAAGTCACCCTGACCTCTCGGGCATTTCGGAGTAAAGCAGCTCTCTCTTTTCTATCAGGAACTGGCAAACCTCACCGGCTATGAAAAATCATTACCCATGAACAGCGGCGCGGAGGCTGTTGAGATCGCAATTAAACTGGCCCGCAAATGGGGCTATACAGTTAAAGGCATTCCGCACCATCAAGCTGAAGTGATCACCGCCGAGGGCAATTTCCATGGCCGCACCATCACCATGATTTCTATTTCCACCGAACCGCGCTATCGCGATGAGTTTGGACCGTTCACCCCCGGATTTGTCCCCGTGCCGTTTGGAGACGCGAAGGCCATTGAAAAAGCGATTAATCCCCAATACGGCGGCGGTACTGATTGAGCCAATCCAGGGTGAAGTCGGGGTTGTCATGCCCCCAGATGGTTATCTAAAACAGGTCAGCGCCATCTGCAAAGCGCATAATATCCTGTTGATCGCCGATGAAATTCAAACGGGTCTGGGCCGGACCGGAAAAATGTTTGCCTGCGATTTCGAGCAGGTTCACCCGGATATCATGGTGATCGGAAAAGCCTTATCGGGTGGTTTCTACCCGATTTCTGCAATTCTGACCGATGCCCGATTGATGGACCTGTTCGTTCCCGGCGATCACGGTTCGACCTTCGGCGGGAATCCCCTGGCGGCCGCCATCGCCCGCGCTGCGCTGCGCGTAATCGTCGAGGAAAATATGGTCGAAAACGCCGCCAGGATGGGTGAATATCTACAGGACCAGCTGGCCGAAATTCCCAGCCCCCACGTCAAAGAAGTTCGCGGCAAAGGATTATTGATCGGCGTTGAGTTAAAACCCGAAGCACGCGGCGCCCGCCGTTTTTGTGAAGCACTTCGTGATCGCGGTATCCTGGCGAAAGAAACCCATCTTAACACCATCCGATTTGCCCCACCGCTGATCATCGATCAGGAGACTATCGACTGGGCGCTGCCGGCGATCCGTGAAGTCTTGTTAATGAATTAATCGGAGAACCAGATGGATCGAAGAGCAAAAATTGTCGCCACAATTGGCCCAAGCAGTAAAGAAGAAGTCGATGCTGCGTAAGATGATCCTAGCGGGCCTGGATGTCGCCCGGTTGAACTTCTCTCATGGCACTCATGAAGAACATGCCCAGAGGATAATATCGCTTCGCCAGCTCTCTCAGGAACTTAACCGCCCGATCACCATCCTGCAAGATTTACAGGGACCCAAATTGCGCGTCGGTTGGCTGCCTGACGAAGGCATCCACCTTACCGCCGGTCAGATCATCCGCCTGACGCCAATTTATAATCCCGTCGGAATATTGCCTCCAATCGCAGGGGTCACTCGATATACCGATCGACATCCCTGATCTGACCCACAGCCTGTCGCCGGGTAAGCGCATTTTGCTGGACGATGGCAACCTGGAACTTGAAATTCAGGCGATCGACCACGGCGCCATCCAGGCTAAAGTCATCCTGGGCGGGATCCTCAGCTCACATAAAGGGGTCAATTTTCCCGGCGCCCGACTGGATATCCCGGGTTTCACAGTGAAAGACAACGAGGATCTGGCCTTCGGTCTGGAGCAAGACATTGATGCTCTGGCAATTTCTTTTGTCCGCACTGCGCAAGATGTTGAAAACGTGCGCGAAACCATCAAGAAACTGAATCCAAAGAAAGCGAACACGCCCATCATCGCCAAGCTGGAGCTGCCCGAGGCTATCGAAAACCTGCATGAAATCATCCACGCTGCCGACGGGGTCATGGTTGCACGCGGCGACCTGGGAGTGGAAACCAGCGCGGCGCGCGTGCCCATTCTGCAAAAAGAGATCATCCAGGCAGCCAACCGTCATACGAAGATCGTGATCACTGCCACCCAGATGCTGGATTCGATGATCCACAATCCGCGTCCCACCCGGGCTGAAGCATCCGATGTGGCGAACGCGATATTCGATGGCACAGATGCAGTCATGCTTTCCGGAGAGACTGCCAGCGGAGAATATCCACTGGAAAGTATCCAGATGATGGATGCGATTGTGCGCGAAGCGGAGGATCATTATTCCGCATGGGGCAGTGCCCAGTGCCATCCCGGATGAACCCACCCGTGACGATGCCATTTCGACCACGCGCGCTGCTCGCGAGCTGGCTCACGACCGCAACGTCGCGGCAGTCGCGGTCTTCACCCAAAGTGGTAAATCGGCCCTGCTGATGTCTAAAACCAGGCCGCAGGTTCCCATTCTGGCATTTACGCCGGAAGTATCTACCTATCGCCGCCTGGGATTGATTTGGGGGGTCTGCCCGTTTCTGGTCCCGTTTGCTAATTCCGTTGAAGGGATGATCTCGATCGTCGAAAATGCAATTCTATCATCCACGCCGATCGAAGCCGGACAGCAGGTCGTGGTGGTAACCGGTTACCCCGTTGGCGCACTGCGCCAGCCAAATTTCGCCTTACTGCATACGATCGGTGAAGGTATAAAAAAAGGATTTCCCATGACCCAATCCCCTTTGATCACCACCCAAGAACTCGCCGAAATCCTCTACCAACCGGATGTGTTGGTTTTTGACTGCCGGTTTCAGCCTGTCCGACCCGGCCTGGGGCAGACTGAACTACCTGGAAGGACATATTCCTGGCGCCATTTCATGTCGATCTGAACCACGATCTGGCTGTCTCCGGCACCCCACACACTGGACGCCATCCGCTGCCGGATGCTATCCGCTTTTCAGAAACCCTGGCGCATTGGGGAATCACCCCCTAACCCGGGTCGTCGTTTACGACACGGTGGGCGGTGGGTATCGCCGGGCGTCTATGGTGGATGCTGCATGCGATCGGGCATCCAGGGGTCCGGTTGCTGGATGGTGGCTATGCGAAGTGGATAGCCGAAAACCGGCCATCGCGCACCGGTGAAGAAGTGCCTGTCCCGACCAGCTTTCTCTATCCGCCCCGCTTTGATCCGGAAGATGTTCGTCACCGCAACGGAGGTGAAGGCCATTTTGCAGTGATCCCACTCACCTTCTTGATCGATGCCCGCGCTCCTGAACGATTTCAGGGAATTCAAGAACCGATCGATCCGATCGCCGGGCACATTCCCGGCGCACTCAATCGCTTCCACGGGATGAACCTCACCGCCGACCATGGAGTTTTTAAATCCTCCGGAGCAGCTGCGCCAGGAATTCGAGCGACATCCTGGGCGACCACTTGCCGCGAACGCCATCGTCTACTGCGGTTCGGGGGTCACCTCCTGCCACCATCTGATCGCGCTCCAATCGCGGGGCTACCCGGGGCACGATTGTATGTCGGTTCGTGGAGTGATTGGATCCGCGACCCCATCGTCCGATAGCCACTGGTACAGAATAATGATTAGAGGATATTTTTT
Organism: uncultured Spirochaetota bacterium; assembly: GCA_963734495.1. Classification (GTDB taxonomy): domain Bacteria; phylum Spirochaetota; class Spirochaetia; order SZUA-6; family CAVTHK01; genus CAVTHK01. The sequence goes on along the minus strand of CAVTHK010000009.1, from coordinate 394,783 downwards.
GAGACTGCGTCGGATGGCAAAGACATACCCACACAGTTCTTCGTTGTCCACGCCTATACGCTGCTTTTACGAAACATCTTGTTGAGCTCATCCAGGCTTTCTTTCGAAGGCCGGATCTCATCTTCAGTCAGCCGGTTGAGCGGTTTGTCGGGAAGATTATACGCTTCGAAAATGGAGGGCACCTGGGGGGCGATATAAATGAGCCCGGTTACCAGCCAGTTTTCTGCCTGGGCCTCTTCCAGCACGCGGTAGGCTTCCGAGCGCTTGGTCGGATCGTAGTCTTTTTCCAATTTCTTCAAAACGATCGTCGAACCGTCGTGCAGCTCCACTTCGCGCTGGGTGCCTTCTTCATAATCCTCGATCAGTGATTTCATCCCGCGCGGGAACAAAGGAAATCTCATGCAGCGGCGCTTCGTGATCCTTGCCAAAAGCATAGGAGTGGATCGAATCATCCTGGTTGTGGAAAGTCACGCAGGGGCTGATGATATCCAACACGGCGATCCCCTTGTGGCTGAAGGCCGCCTTGATCAGCTCTTTGACCTGTTTGGGATCGCCGGCGAAGGAGCGCGCCACAAAGGTCGCATTGGCAGCCAGCGCTTCCATACAGATATCGACCGGCAGGTAAGGATTGGTGCCTTGTTTCTTCAGCGCAACCGCGTTCAGCCGTGGCCGAAAACTGGCCTTTGGTCAGGCCGTACACGCCGTTGTTCTCGACGATATAAACCATCGGCAGGTTGCGTCGGACCAGGTGCTTGAACTGCCCCATGCCAATGCTGGCGGTATCGCCATCGCCGCTGATGCCGATCCCGCGCATGGTGTGGTCGCCGAACATCGCGCCCAGCGCCAGAGAAGGCATCCGTCCATGCAGGCCGTTGAAGCCGAAGGAACGGCTCAGGAAATAGGTCGGGCTCTTGCTGGTGCAGCCAATCCCGCTGAATTTCACCACTTTTTCGGGGACACAGGTCAATCTCGTAACAGGCCGCGACGATCTGGCTGGCGATCGAATTATGCCCGCAGCCAGCGCACAGCGTCGATTGCGCGCCGCGGTAATCGGTGCGGGTCAATCCAGCCAGGTTGGTCCCGGCTGGTCGTTCTGGGGTTACTGTGGTAGGTGCGGTCATTTTTCCTTTACCTCCTGGGCCAGGATGCATTCCCGGACCCATTTTGCAGAAAGGGCCAATCCATCCAGGTGGGATGCCTTGCGCAGGCGGGTAGCCAGTTCAGGCGTCTCAAGCGTCAGCAGTTGGCGCAGCTGTCCATCGCGATTGAGTTCGACCACATAAGACTGGTCGTGTGCGCGAATGAAATCGACCACCTCGTCCGAGAAGGGGATCGCCCGCATCCGCATGTAATCGGTCGGAATGCCCTGGGCTTTCAGCTGGTCGCGCGCTTCGACGACCGCGGGATCCGCCGATCCCATCGAGATAATCCCAAACTTGGCCCCGTCCATGCGTTGGATTACCGGTTTGGGTAGAGCATTCTTCGAACAGGGTCACTTTCTTTGCCAGCCGGGTTAAGAATTTCTCCCAGACATCAGGTTCTTCGGTGTAGCGTGCGTATTCATCGTGTCCGGTGCCGCGGGTGAAATAAGCGCTGCGTGGATGCTGGTTCCCCGGCACGGTGCGGTAAGGAATGCCGTCGCCATCGATATCCAGGTAACGGCCCCAATCGCCATTTCGCTCCGCGAGCAGTTTTTCCAGATCTTCTTCCCAAAGAATTTTTCCGCGATCGATCGGTGTGTCCGGATATTCAAACTTTCTGCGTCATCCACTGGTTCATCCCCAGATCCAGATCGCTCAATACCATCACCGGGGTCTGGTAACGCTCCGCAATGTCAAGTGCTTTCCAGCCGAATTCAAAACATTCGTTACCGAACCCGGCAGCAGAATGATGAAATTAATGTCGCCATGGCTCTGGAAATAGGCCTGGGTCAGGTCGCCCTGCGATGTGCGGGTCGGCAGGCCGGTGCTTGGCCCAACCCGCTGCACATCCCAGACCACCACCGGTACCTCGGCAAAATAAGCCAGGCCCAGGTATTCCGACATCAGGCTGATCCCCGGCCCGGAAGTGGAGGTCATCGAGCGCAGCCCGCTCCAACCCGCGCCCACCGCCATACCGACCGCGGCCAGCTCATCTTCGGCCTGGACGATCGCGTAGGTCTCTTTGCCGGTTTGAGGATCCTGTGCGCAGATCGGAGATATACTCATGCAGCGATTCCGCCAGGCTGGAGGCGGGCGTGATCGGATACCAGGCAGCAAATTGCACGCCGCCATAAATCGCGCCCAAGGCCCCGGCAGTGTTGCCATCCGCCATGATAAAGCCTTCGGTGCCGTGCATCGGTTCGGCCCAGTAAGGATCTTTCTTCACCAGGTTGGCGGCTGCCCAATCCGCGGCGGCTTTGACCACGCCAAAGTTGGAATCGATCGCTTTCTTCTTTCCCTTGAAGTGGAAATCCAAAGCCTCGTAAATCGTCTCCAGCTTCACCCCAATCATTTGGCGATACCACCCCCACATACACCATATTGGCCAGGTAATCGCGCAGATTTGGCGGGGGCATCCGCTTCTTTCACCAGTCGTTTGACCGGCATCGGATAAGTAATAATATCTTCGCGCGTGATCGTCCCTTTGAGATCGTCTGCGTAGAACAATACCCCGCCTGGAACCAGGATACTCCTGTTCTTTGAGGAACGTGGCAGGGTTCATCGCGACCACGATGTCATCTTTTTCCTTGCGAGCCAGATAACCATCTTTACTCAGCCGGATGGAATACCAGGTAGGCAGCCCCTGGATATTGGATGGGAAGATGTTTTTTCCCGAGACCGGGATGCCCATGCGAAAAAGGGCTCGCAGCAAGGTCGTATTGGCTGTGGCGCTGCCTGAGCCGTTGATCGTACTGCAGGTGAGCACAAAATCGTTGACGACTGCGATCCTGGCTTACTTCTTCGCCCAATGAAAGGGTGGCATTGGAAGGAAACATAGATACTCCTTTGCAGTAGCGTTTACGAAAGATGTTGAGGCTTATTCAAATAATTGCGTTTGCGAAATCCTGGATCGCTGGTTCAATAAATCCATATGCTCAATCAGAGACTGGTATCCGGCTTCATAGCTGCCTTCACAAATTTCATTGACCATTTTCTCGTGATAGGCCCACACCCGCTGCAGGTAATCCAGGTCAGTGTACACATCCAGCCCGACGGCTTCGTATAAATCCCAGTAGGCTTCCATGACGCCCATCACAAAGGGATTATCCAGCCGGCGGTAAATGATCAGGTGAAGATCGCGGTGTTCCTGGTGTGGAATTTGAACCGGTGTTCGCTGCAGCTTTTGCAGTGCGCGAGCCACCAGAGTCTTCAATTCCTGCCGGTCAATTTCTTCTAATAAGACCACGGCATCGAACCAATAAGCGGTCTCGACATGCCGGCGAAAATCGGAATACAGGGTGAAATACTTCGGATCGACCGCGATCGCGTAAGCCAGGCCTTGTTCAACCGCCGGTCGGAAAGAAAATGGCAGCCGGCGAATTCCTGTTTTTGGACGTCACCTCCACCCAGCCGAGCGCCCGGGCCACCTCCAGCTGCTCCCGCAGGCTGGCGACGCTGACGCCTAACGTCTGGCGAGAGCTCGGTCAACGGCGGCACCCGCTCGCTGTCACAGGAATTGCGTGGCGAGAAAGCGTAAGAAGTTGGAGAGTTGGTCGGGAAGATGTTTGATTTGCATGGCTGACCGACTGAATAAATACTATTAATCAGATTATTCGGATAATAAGAGTATATCACTTTCCAGCGGGTCTGTCAATTTTGTGAATTCTCCAAGAACGGAATAAAGCCGGGGGATACCCCATCACCTTCACGGCCTCTAAAACAATATTCAGTCAAGATTTCAGCAGTCAGGATCGCCATCAACGCCGAAGCCCAGATCAGGGCCTGTTCATCAAAATCAAATTTCGGATGATGATGGGGAAAATCCAGACTGGTCGCGCCGGGTTGGCGCCACCCACCAGCATGTAACAGCCCGGCACCTGTTCCATCATAAATGCCATATCTTCCGAAACCATGGTCCGGAAGGTGGTATCCAGCCGGATCTCAGGCAGTGCCTGGCGCACGTTTTCCCCCAGCTGTCGCGCAAACTGCGGGTCGTTGATCACCGGCGGGGTCAGCCGGCGCAAGTCGAATTTCGACCTGGCAGCCCATCGCGTCTGACACTCCCATCACCACCTGGCGAAAGCGTTTGAGCACCAGTTTCGCGCACTTCCGGTTCGAAAGTGCGAATCGTTCCGGCAGTTCCGCGGTTTGAGGGATGACATTGTGTGCTTCACCGGCCTTGACCTGGGTAACGCTGATCACTGCGCCTGCAGTGGAGATACATTACGCGATACCACCGTCTGCAGGGCGCTGATGACCTGGGCCGCGGCTGCAACCGGATCGATCGTCTGGTGGGGCAGAGCGCCATGCCCACCGCGTCCGGTCAGCTTGATTACAAATCTCTCGCATCCTGCCATAAAGGGACCGGGGACAATCGCGATCGTTCCGATCGGCAGGTCATTCCAGATGTGCAGTGCCAGGGTATGCACCGGGGTGGGATTCTGTCAAAACACCGGCCGCGATCATTCTTTCCGCACCGCCCAGACCTTCCTCCGCCGGTTGAAATACCAGCTTGACCCGCCCGTGAAGTCCTCTGCGCTGCGCATTTAGCAGGCGTGCTGCTGTCAAGCCAACGGCTACATGACCGTCATGACCACAGGCGTGCATCCGTCCTGCTTCGGTAGAAGCATAATCTTTCCCGGTTTCTTCCTGAACCGGCAGGGCATCCATATCAAAACGGAGTAAAAGGGTGGGACCGGTGGCATCCCCTTCCAATATAGCCACCACCCCTGTTTCTGCCACCCCGGTGGTCACTTCCAGGCCCAATTCCTTCAGCTCGCGCGCGATGATTCCAGCCGTGCGAATTTCCTGGAAACCCAGTTCCGGATGGCGGTGCAAATCTCGCCGCATGGCCTGGCTGTAGTCGAAAAGATTCCTGGCTTCTAGCCAGAAAATCAGCCATTCCTACCGTCCGAAAACGAACCGTCTGAATTTTTCTTCGTAACGCGGGGCTTCAGGGGTGCTGTCGGGCGCCCATCGACCGCGCATCCGTTCTTCCAATTTCGCCGGCTCGCCGATCTGGCTGTGGTGCTGCTTCAGTGCCCGGATTTTGTCCTCCCAGGTCGTGGTGACATCGATCACCACGTTGGGCTGCGAGGTAACCGACAACCAGACTTCCTTCACCGAATGCGGTTCCAGGCCTTCCAATAGAAGCTCCGGAAAATAAAGCGGATTTCCGGTCGCCGGGAAAATCGCATCCACCACGATCTGTCCGGCTGCCCGGTGATCCGGATGGTTGATCGAAGCCTCATTTGGGAAGATGTTCGTCGGATCGCAAGATACCACGATATCCGGACGTTCCTCGCGGATAATCCGGGTAACCCGTTTGCGCGTTTCCATGGTTGGAACCAGGCAGCCATCTTCATAATCAAGAAAGCGCACCGATTTCACCCCGACTTCCCTGGCAGCCGCTTCTTGTTCTCCTTCGCGCTGCAGCGCCAGGTCAAACGAGCGCACATTTCGGTCATTCGAGCCTTTATCGCCGCGGGTCAGCAGGCAGTAGCGCACCTCGTGGCCCTGCTGGGTCCAACGCCGGATGGTCGCTCCACAAAAAAATTCCGGGTCATCCGGATGAGCCAGGATGACCAGGATCTTCTTCTTCCCTTCCCAATTTTCAATCGTCTCAGCCATACGAATATTATTCCGTTCCCTTTCTTCTCTGAATCGTTGCATCCTGCGCAGTTAGGATCATCTGCCGCATGGCGCCTGGGCTTTTTTCATCAGGTTATCCAGTTCATCGGCCGGTTCAATCTCTTCCTTGGTAAATTCACGGTAGCCAATTTCAGGCAGATCAACCAGCACCCCCTGGCGTAAAGGGAATACATCCACGACTTTGCCTTCACCCTGGGGTGTCTTCACCCGCTTGTTCCGCTTGGGCAGTTGCTGGCGCGCCTCGACGTATTGATCGTATTCATAAATCAGGCAGCAGCGCAGCCGTCCGCACATCCCGGTGATTTCGGTCGGGGTCAGAGAAATGCCCTGCTCTTTGGCCATGTTGATCGAGATCGAGCTGAAATCGGTCAGGAATTGCGAACAGCAGCGCATTTCCAGGCCGCAGGCGCCCATCCCGCCCATCATTTTGGCCACATCGCGCGGGCCGATCTGGCGCATTTCGACCTGGGATGGGGCAAATTGCTTCTGCATGTCGGAACGCAGCGATTTTAGATCGACCTTATCCTCGGTTCTCGCTGCTGAACATGATCGCCAGCCGCGAACCGTCAAAGCTGTATTCAGCCGCGATGATTTTGATCCCCGACCAGCCCGATTTGGTTGGCTTGCTGTTTGCAGATAATCACCACGTCCGCTTCCCGGCGCTGCCAGATCTGGCGCAGCAGCAGGTCGCGCGGGGTTGCGCGCCGGTCGATCGGTTTCCAGCTCCTTCCGGAGGCGGCGTTGGGTGTTCAACCACCTGGGCCACCTGGCCCAACTGCCAGCCGCGGCTGGTTTCCACGATGACCGAATCGCCATGTTCGCAGATCGCGCAGCTTGCCCGCGTCAAAATGATAGACCTTGCCAATCTTCGAGAACCGAACCCCTACGACATTGGGTTGAGTCTCCAGGTATCATCACATTCATCCTATGATATTAATCGGTATGCCTGAGCTGCCTTGAAAGCGGCCACGCTCAGCTTTGCAGCGATATCTTGTGCACAGCAACCAGTGCCCTGGCGGCGGCAGAGTCGGGCTGCGCTGACCACGATCGGGACGCCCTCATCTCCGCCGACCCGCACGGCTGGATCCATCGGGATTGCCCCGATAAAGGGCACGCCCGCTTCAGCGCCATGCGTTCACCGCCGCCGTTGCCAAACACATCCATGCGGGTGCCGTCCGGCAGTTCGAGATAGCTCATGTTTTCAACCACCCCCAGGATCGGCACGTTCAGCTGGCGGAACATTTCCAGCCCGCGGGTGGCATCTTCCAGCGAAACCTGCTGGGGCAAGGTGACGATCACCCCGCCGCTGAATGGGACCGACTGCGCCAGGCTGAGCTGGGCATCGCCGGTACCCGGCGGCAGGTCGATGATCAGGTAATCCAGCTCGCCCCAGCGCACATCTGCCAGGAACTGGCGGATGGCTGAATGCAGCATCGGTCCGCGCCAGATCAACGGCTGTCCGGGTTTCACCAGAAAACCGATCGACATCAACTTCACGCCATAAGGCTTCGGCTGGGATCAGCTTATTATCTTCAGGCAAGGCAGACGGCTCGACGCCCATCATCGTCGGCACATTGGGCCCGTAGATATCGGCGTCCAGTAGCCCCACCGTGGCGCCGCTCTGCGCCAGGGCGACCGCCACGTTGACCGCGACGGTGCTTTTCCCACCCCGCCTTTACCGGATGCAATCGCGACGGCGTTGCGCACCGGCAGTTTCAACAATCCGCGCGGGCGGCCATCTGAGCGCACGTTAGCATCCATTTTGACCCGACATTTTCGACACCCGGCACAGCCATAACCGCCTGCCGGGCTTCTTTTTCGATCCTGCCGCGCAGCGGACAGGCCGGGGTGGTCAGCTGGATCGTAAAACTGACATTTCCGCCCTGGATTTCAAGATTCTGGATCATGTTCAAGGTGACGAGATCTTGATGTAATTCAGGTTCCTGCACTTTGGATAGGGCTGCCAGGATGGATTCCCGGCTGATTGATTAAATTACCCATTACAACCCTTTCTTACCCAATAACATTAAATGGCCTGGTTTTTCTTTTCCAGGTACAGTTCCAACTTCCTTACGGGTCTGTTGGTACAGTTCAACCAGTTCCGCATCGCTGCCGCGGAAACGTTTGATATTCTGCCGGGCGCACTGCGTGCATCCTTTCATCGCGCGGAACGAATCCGCATTGCAGCCCACGCAGCCATCCAGTCGAACCATCATCAACACAAAAGCCATCTGGTCAGCTAGCCCAGCCTGAGGTGCGCGGACACCTGGTCCAACAGCACTTTGAAATTCAGCGTCCGCGCATGGCTGCCAGGGCTGGAACAACCCGTAGTGGAAACAACAATTCAGTGTCCGAATTATACATCGATTTTCCTGCTATACCGCTGTTTCTGAACCGGCCCGCTTGCCAGCCGCTTTGGCCGCTTCTTTTTCGGCTCGGGCGGTTTCTTCCCGTTTATAATTCACCGGCCGGATCTGGGCGTAATAAGAAACGGGTTTGGATAACTTATCCATATCATAAATATTGTGAGTCAGCCGGTCGTAAGAAGCGATCTCATAATCGTGATCCATCTTGATCGCATCAAAGGACAGTATTCCGCGCACATGCCGCAGTTCATGCAGATATCCATATCGATGTAGAACTCCGCCGGCGATGGAACCGGCCGCCCGGTCACCGGATCGTTGGCTCGGAAAATCCAGATGCACTGCGGCGGGCAAACCTTGGCGCAAATCCCGCAGGAGGTGCAGCGTTGGTTCTTCTCTCCATTTGGCCCTCGTTCATACACCAGGAATGGGATAAAACGAAATTCCTCCGGGATGGGCATCTTTTCTTCCGGATATTGGATGGTGAAAATCCCTTGTCACGTCTCACGCTGCTGCGAAAATCGATCCCTTGCGGGTATTGTAACGCTTTCTGCCCATGCGCAGATCTTCCAGATAGGTGTTGAGAAAGTGCGTAACGTAACACCCAGACCTTTGATGATCCCAAAACCGTCCATTCTTGTGCTCCCTTCCGCCGCTTACCGGTCGACTTCGCCCAGGACGATATCGATCGAACCCAGGACAACCACCACATCCGCGACCTTACCACCGCGGCACATTCGGCCAGGCTGGTCAGGTTGATAAACGAAGGCGCGCGCACATGGTAGCGTACCGGATTGGGTTTTCCGTTGGAAATCACATAAAAGCCCAATTCGCCTTTTGGTCCTTCCACCCGTCCATAGGATTCGCCTGCCGGGACACGCACCTGGTAAGGCGGTTTTCCGGTCAGAATCGGGCCGTCCGGAATATCGCGCACGCACTTGTTTCAGAATCTTCGATACTTTGGCGGATTTCCTCCATCCGCACCAGGTACCGGTCGTAAACATCGCCTTGGTGCCGGTGATCACATCAAAATCCAGCCGGTCATAAATACTGTATGGATCTGCCCGGCGTACATCGTAAGGCACGCCCGATGCGCGCAGCATGGGCCCGGCGCAGGAAAAGGCAATTGCCTGCTCAGCGGTCAAAATACCCACATCCTCACAGCGAGTGCGCACAATTTCATTCTCGGTCAGGTAGGTATCCAGCTCATCGATCTTGCGCGGCAGTCGATCGAAGACCAGTTCTTTCGCCTTGGCGAGAACCCCTTCGGCAGATCACGGGCCACCCCACCAAAGCGGAAATAATTGCACATCATCCGCGAACCGGAGACGGCTTCGAAGATATCCAGGATCAATTCCCGTTCTTCGAGTGCATACAAGACCGGGGTAAAGAAAGCGCCCAGATCATTCAGCAAGAAACCGATCGACATGATATGGCTGCTGATCCGGGTAAACTCTGCCATCATCACCCGAATATATTCCGCCCGTTCTGGCGGTTTGATATTCATCAGTTTTTCAACCGCCAGCACATAACCGAAGTTATTGCTCATCGAAGAGATGTAATCCAGGCGGTCGGTAAAGGGCATATTCTGCAGATAAGGTATTGCGTTCGCCGATCTTTTCATGGTTGCGGTGCAGATATCCCATCACCGGCTTGAGCTCGACGATCGTCTCCCCTTCCATCACCACCACCATGCGGAAGACACCGTGGGTCGATGGATGCTGTGGGCCCAGATTGACAATTATCCGGTCGGTTTTAATATCTCCTTCTGTCTGCTAGGTATTTCTTGAGCAGGTCATACAGAGATTGGTCCGGATCGGTCACCCAATCCTGCGGATCGAAATCCTCGGATATTGGATATTGTCGCCAAATGGATTTTTGTCTTCCACGCGAGAAACGTGCCCATCCGGCCAGCGGCTTTTGAAAGGCTTGACTTCCTCTTCAAAATAGGGTTCTTTCCAATCCTTGCGCAGCGGATGTCCGGCAAAGCCTTCCCACATCAAGATCCGGCGTAAGTCAGGATGGCCATCGAAGTGTATTCCCAGCAAATCCCAGGCTTCTCGCTCCTGGAATTCTGCCCCCGGCTAAACCGATACCAAGGATGGGACTGACGACTTTGCGCGGTTCGTTTGCGCTTTGAATACCAGCGCCGGACCACCGGTTGTTTTATAGACATGATAAACCACTTCCATCAGATCTGCCGGGAAGAAATCCACCCCGGTGACGGAAGAAAGGTAATCGTAGCCCAATTCATCCCGCACAGCCTGGGCAACTTCTATCAGGTGCTCGCGGTTTCACGAGATAGCCCTGATAACCGGGCGGCTATCAGGCAGCACCCAATCCGGGAATCGAGTAACCAGGTCGCAACCGCTGGAGAGATCGTTTGCTCGCTCATGGCCCTATTCCTTTCCGGTCTCATCGTCATGACAGCTTCGGTTTTCGCTGCCGAAGCCTGCTTGATCAAGGCATATTTGGCTGGGTCCATCAAATCGGGACCTAATACGGGAACCGGAATATCCGCCAGTAGGTCCCTTTTGATACCAGCGTACCTTTTTAATCGTTTCTGTGTCGATTTTCTTTTGTAAGGTAATCAAACCGTTGAGCAACGACTGGGGGGTAGGTGGGCAGCCCGGTATATAAACATCCACCGGGATATATTTATCCACCCCGGAAACCACGTTATATCCTTCTTTAAATGGTCCACCGCCTGAAGCGCAGGCGCCCATCGCCACCACATATTTTGGCTCGCGCATCTGGTTGTACAAGCCGCACAATTTGCGGCATCATCTTCTTTGGTCACCGTGCCAGAGACGATCATCACATCTGCCTGGCGCGGGCTGGGTCGCATCACTTCCATGCCAAACCGAGAAAAATCATAGCGGCTGGCAGCCGTGCAGATCATTTCGATCGCGCAGCAGGCCAGGCCGAACATCATCGGCCAGACAGAATTTCGCCGGCTCCAGTTATAGATCCGGTCCAGTGTGGTGAGGGTTACTTGTTGACGTAATTCTGGGGATACATCAACCCCTGGCAGGTTCAAATCATCTGGGGTCACAGTCGCACCGCCTTTCTTGTCTAGATCGGTAGGGTTGATCCAATTGTAGCACCGCTCCACCAGGTGTCAAGTTCGCTTTTAGCAAATTTTTCCTTGCTAAATCTGCCTTACGGAATATAATAGTTAAATGAACACCCGCCAGGAAATTCTGGATTACCTCGAAAATCATCCTTATACCAGCGCCGAAGAGCTGAGCCAGCTTCTTTCCACCACGCGCGCCAATATCCAATACCATCTGAAACGGATGGAGCTGGCTGGGGTGATCACACCCGTGAGTGTCCCTAAAAATAAACACGACCGCGGCAGGCCAAGAACCTATTACGCACTTGCCACCCAAGAAAAACCTGAAAATCTGGCCCTGCTGGCAGATGCGATGCTGCGCTTGTTCGTCAATGAGGCGTCGGGATCCGCGCTTTCGATAGAAAGAACTCGTTGATCTCGGTCGGCATATTCTCTTCATCCAGCCGGGCGCATCCTCGCTCACGGCGCGCCTGAACCGTTTGGTGAAAGAATTATCGGCCAGAAAATACCAGGCTCGTTGGGAGGCTCACGCCGAAGGGCCGCAAGTAGTCTTTCGCAATTGCCCTTATGGTCAAATCATACAAATCCATCCCGAACTGTGTGCGATGGACGCGTCGATCCTTGAGTCAAATTTGAACGCCAGCATTCAACCCAGCACATTGATCCGGAATTCACCGGTAACAGCCTGCCGGTTCATTATTTCTCCCCTGGAGAAAAAACCTGTTGAAAGGAGTGATGGATGAAAACGATTGGCCTGATTGGCGGAATGAGCTGGGAATCCACGGTTGAGTATTACCGACTGATCAACGAGGAAGTCCACCGGCGATTGGGGGGCTTCCATTCAGCAAAATGCGTGCTGGTATCCGTCGATTTTAGCGAAATTGAGACCCTGCAGCATGAAGATCGTTGGCAAGAAGCCGGCAAGGTGATGGTCGCAGCCGGACGGCAATGCCAACGGGCAGGCGCTGAATGCCTCGTTTTATGCACAAATACCATGCACATCGTTGCTGACACGATCCAGCAGGAAGTCGCCCTGCCATTTTTACATATTGCCGATGCCACGGCTCAGATGATCTGCGCCCAAGGTCTGACGAAGATCGGTTTGTTGGGCACTCGATTTACCATGGAACAGGATTTTTACCAGGGGACGTCTGCGTGATGTATATGGTTTATCCGTCCTCACTCCACCTGCGGAGGACCGCGTGATTATCCACCGGGTGATTTATGACGAATTGGTCCAGGGAATCATCCGACCTCAATCTCGCCAGGTCTACATCGACATCATCCAGAAACTGGTGGATCAAGGCGCGCAAGGGATTATTTTAGGTTGCACAGAAATAGGCATGTTAATCGGCCCGGCTGACTCTCCGGTGCCTGTTTTTGACACCACCCGCGTTCATGCTCTGGCAGCAGTGGATTATTCACTGAGGTCATGAATTGCTATTTTCATTAAATCCCCTACATTGGAGAATATTGTATGGCTCACGAGGTAATGAAATCCGGTTATGCCGCTTTGATCGACCGCCTGAACCGTTTTCCGCAGGGAGCTCCTCCATCGGAAACCCTGTATAAGATCTTACAGATTCTCTTTAGCGAGAAGGAAGCTCGCCTGGTGGCGCTGCTGCCGATCAAACCCTTCACCGCGCGCGAGGCAGCCAGGATCTGGCAGGTTGATTTGTTAGCAGCCCAGAATGTGCTGGATGGGCTTGCCAGCCGGGCGATCCTGGTGGACGCCGAACAAAACGGCGAGATCTCTTATACCCTTCCCCCGCCCATGGCAGGTTTCTTTGAATTTTCCATGATGCGGCTGCGCGGTGATATCGATCAGAAAGTATTGGGGGAGCTGTTCTATCAATATATGAATGTTGAAGAGGATTTTATCCGCAGCCTGTTCACCAACGGCGAAACACAACTCGGCCGGACCTTCGTGAACGAACAGGTGCTCACTCCCGAGAACAGTCTGCATGTGTTAGATTATGAGCGATCCAGCGAAGTGATTCGCTCCGCCACTCATCGCGGCATTGGTGTCTGCTACTGCCGCCACAAAATGGAACATATGGACCGCGCCTGCAAAGCGCCGATGGACATCTGCATGACCTTTAATGGCAGTGCCGATTCGTTAATCCGGCACGGATTTGCCCGCGCAGTCGATATCCAGGAAGGCCTGGATTTGCTGCAGCAAGCAATTGAGAATAATCTGGTGCAGTTTGGTGAAAATGTCCGCCAGGGTGTCAATTTTATTTGTAACTGCTGCGGTTGCTGCTGTGAAGCGATGATCGCCCAACGCCGTTTTGGGCTTCTCCATCCGGTCCATACCACCAATTTCATCCCGCAAATTTCCGATGCGGATTGCAATGGCTGTGGAAAATGCGCGGCTGCCTGCCCGGTCGAAGCGATGACCCTGGTCTCGGCCAATGATGCCCACCATCCCAACCGGAAAAAAGCCAAACTTGATGAAGAAATGTGCCTGGGATGCGGTGTTTGTGTACGCAGCTGTCCATCGCACGGCATCAGTTTGAAATCCACGACCTGAAAGAGTGCTTACTCCGCTCAACTCTGTCCACCGGGTAGTTGTCATGGCAGTCGAACGCGGCGATCTGCAGAACCTGATTTTCGATCAGCACGCCATGTGGAATCACCGCGCCATGGCGGCTATCCTGGGGGTTATCCTGCGCCTGCCCCCCATCAAGCAAGTCATGGCTTCTCGCCAGATGAAATCCCATTACCTGGAAGCCTTGATCCAGACGAATCCAGATATAATTGGCTTGCATGAAGAAAATTGTTATCGCCTCCCGTAATCCAGTCAAATCTCAGGCCGCGCTTGCTGGTTTCCAGCGCATGTATCCGGTCGAACAGCTTTCAAATCCAGACTGATCAGTGTTCCATCTGAAGTACCGGACCAGCCTTTCTCTTCCGATGAAACCCTGCTCGGCGCCGGCAACCGGGCCTCAAATGCAGCTCGAGCCGTACCAGATGCAGATTTCTGGGTCGGGATCGAAGGTGGCATTGAAGAAAGCCAGGCTGAACTGGCAGCGTTCGCCTGGGTAGTGATCCAATCCAGAAGACCAGATTGGCAAAGGACGAACCGGGACATTTTTTCTTCCCCCCGGGTCGCCCAATTGGTGCGTCGAGGGCATGAGCTCGGTGCGGCGGATGATATCGTTTTCAACCGCTCGAACTCCAAACAGGAAAACGGTGCGATTGGCCTCCTGACCGGCGACGTCGTCGATCGCGCGCAGTTTTATGAAATGGCGGTAATTCTGGCATTGGTACCTTTTAAAAATCCGGAGCTTTATAAATAAGGATGAGCACATCTATTCATATCGATCTGCGTGTACTGTGGTTCAGCCGACCATCTTCACCCGGATTATCATAAGGCCGCCTATGAAATGGGCGCCTTGCTTGCCCATGCCGGTATTCAATCTGGTCTACGGAGCGGGAAAAACAGGCTTAATGGGCGCCCTCGCCGATGGTGTCCTGGAGTCAGGTGGTCAGGTGATCGGAATTGTCTCTGAAAACCTCAATACACCTCAGCTGATCCATGCGGGATTGACCTCGCTGGAAATCGTACCGGATATCCAGATCCGTAAGGCGCGCATGTCTGCCATGGCGGATGCATTTATCGCCCTGCCGGGAGGATATGGCACATTCGACGAATTATTTGAGACGCTTGACCTGGGCCCAAATTGGCCTTCACCACAAACCGGTGGGCCTGCTGAATGTGCGCAATTACTTCGATCCCCTCCTGGCGATGATTCAACGCGCGCATGAAGAAGGCTTTATCTACGCCGAACATAAAATGTTATTCATCCATGACCAGAACGCGGAATCACTTTTAGAGCGCCTGTGCAGCTATGATTTTCCTGAAAACCTGGACCGTTGGGTAAATCGCGATTGATCGGAAAACAAGAAAAGCCGTCCGCACTTACGTAGGCCACGCAAAACGAATTGGTGTGTTTTTTTGTTTTTGCGAAGCAAAAACAAAAAAAACACACCAAGATCATGTAAGAATAAAGGAGATTTAGCTATGTCTGAACAGCCGATAGGATTGGGACAAACATCGTGACCCAGATTGGCCTGGTTGTAAAAGATATCGAAAAATCGATCGATGCCTACTGCGAAGTATTCGGACTACCGCGACCCGAAGTCATCATTACAGATGAATATGAGGCCGCCAAGACCGAGTACCTGCGGACAACCCAGTTATGCCCGCGCAAAACTGGCATTTTTTCACCTCGGTCAGGTAGATCTGGAGCTGATTGAACCGATTGGCGAGCCAAGTACCTGGAAAGAAGCGTTGATCAATCATGGGGATGGATTTCACCATATTGCTTTCCAGATAAAAGATACCGGCAAAGTGGTTCAGGTTCTGGAGTCGAAAGGCATTCCCATGGTCCAGCAAGGTCAGTACACCGGTGGAATGTATACCTATATGGACGCCAGCCAAAAATTGAACTTGGTTTTGGAATTACTCGAGAATTTTTAATCGTCTTCCCAAAATACAATTATCTGGTGAAATGATCTTTTAAGAGATCAACAGCGGCTAAAACCGATCACTTAAAGATTTCATATGACTGGTTACGACAAACCTTGTCCAGGGATGGCATTATTTTTAGAAGTCATTCTGGACAAGGTTTTTATTTAAAATCAATTGGAGAAAAATGGAATAAAATTGATATTTTTTATGTTTAAAATAGTAATATTGCATGCATCGATATCTTTGCCAAAGGGGAATCACACATGAAGAATCCTACCCTCCGCTTCAATATTGTTATGGTAATTAGCTTATTTTTTTCATTAACCCAGCCTGTTTCAGGCAATCCCGTCCAATCTTTTCTTTTCCAAAAAAGCTCAGCAAATTGGCAAAATGGAAACCCCGCAACACCTGTAACGACTATTGCAGGCGTACTAAACCCGGATGGTTCATTAAAAATGGGCACCCAAGGAAGTTTTAACGCCAGCGGTTGGTTGATGCATACAGGCGCGGATGGTAGTCCGCGTTTTGAACCTTCCCCCGACGCCATGCTTACCGCTCCGCTGGCGCCTCAGCAGGTCGGGGATCAATATTGGGATAAACGATTTCTCAATGGCGTGACCAATGGTGGGGCTGCCAGCCAGGTTTATGCCATGGCAGTGAGTGGCAGCGATATTTATGTCGGCGGATCGTTCAGCCAGGCTGGCGGTGTCGCCGCAAATAATATCGCTCGCTGGAGCATGATTACCCATCTGTGGTATGCCCTCGGAGGCGGTGCCCTTGGGCAAGTTTACGCCATCCTGGTCAGTGGAACGTCGGTTTATGTCGGCGGCAGCTTCAACGATCTGAATGGTCAGAGTGCCTGGAGCCTGGGCCGCTGGGATTTGGTTGCCCAAACCTGGTCATTGGTTGGCGGTACTCCAGGCCTGTCAAGCAGTGGAAAATTCGTCGGCGTGGTACAGGCGCTTGCCATGGACGGCAGTGGTAATCTTTTTGTTGCCGGTACGTTTGATCATGCCGGCAGCGTGTTCGCGCAGAACATAGCCAAATGGACCGGATCTTCCTGGTCTGCATTGGGGGGTGGGTTGGGTATCGGCGGCAGCGAAGTCGTCCTTGCCCTGGCGGTCAGTGGCACAGAGGTATTTGCAGGTGGCTCTTTTACGAACCCTGACAGCTATATTGCCCGTTGGGATGGCGTTTCCTGGTCAAGTATGGGCGGCACAAATGGAGTGGTCCTGTCTTTGGCGTTGAATGGCAACAACTTAGTTGCAGGCGGCCAATTTACCCAGGTAGATGGTAGTATCTCGGAATAGCCGGCGAGCATCGCCAAGATACCTTCGTCCGCCTTGACGAAATCGATGAGCACATTTGCGTCGCATATCGCCGCCTTTCGCGCGATGGCAGACAAAGCAGCTATACCTCCTGCCAAGCCCTTGCCAAGGCGCGCATCTCTTCGAGTGAGTGTCCCAGCATTTCGCCGGCTCGTCCAATTGAAATGATCTCCTTCTCGAACGCCTGCCGCACGAGCCTGGCAAACCGGTCCTCTACGAAATCGGTCTCGTCGAGGTGTCTGGGATCATCATCCGCGACTGGACCGGTAATGGGATCCGGTTCGTAGTGGCCCTTCAGCTGATGGCCGTGGCGATCCGCATATTCCATTCTGAATCGAGCGATCAGGGTTCCCAGGTCAAGGTCCGGCCTCGCCAAGCGCTGGGCGAGCCGTACGAGCACGGTCATGTAGCTCACTTTGAAATGCTTCTTTATGACCAGGACGCTGTCCACCCAGTGGAGTCCTCTGGAATCCTCCCACGATTTGTCTAGGCCTTCGTCGGGTATCAAGAACTGGCCCGCAAAGAGGTTCGCTGCACGCTCTTCTTCATCGTTCTCATCGACCTTGCTCTGGTCGTAAGAGCTCTTGTGAAGAACAAGGTGGCCGAGCTCATGCGCGACGCTGAACAGCTGCCGTTCGACCGGAATCCCTTGCTCCGAGTTCACCACGATTGCGGGTCCGCCATCGTTCTCGCCCACCGATATGCCGAAGGTCTTCCTGAAGCCAAACCTCCGGATTCTCAGTTTGATGCCGGCTTGTTCCATTAGTTGCGGGAGATCAGCAATTGCCGGTGACCGAACGTCCAGCGCTTGCCTGACGGAGATTGCCGCCTGCTCTGGGTCCTTTCCGCCGATTTCACCGAGGCGGAATTCCTGATACACGCCCAATTGCCTCTCAGGAAGCTGTAGTTGGCCAACCATAGCGCGGTGTCATGCTTGAGTTGTTCTCGTTCCGCTTTCTCCCTACCGCTCAGAGTCTTCGCAGTTCTGAAGCGAAGTGACTTGAGGACAGGCGAGTCGGCGACCAGCTCCACGACGGGCACACTAAGTGCCGCTGCTATACCGATGAGGGTAGAGGACTTGGGTTCCGATTTGCCGTTCAGGATGTTCGACAGAGTCGCGGTGCCGATGCCAGACTTCTTCGCCAACGCAGGGACAGTAAAGCCACGTATCTTCATATGGCGCCGAGTGTTATTGCCAATGTCGGTTGCGGCCATTGGTGCTCTCCCTCCCTGAATGATTCTTGCGCTCTATGGATATAACGTACTACACCAGCTTGTATTGTGCAATAGAGAAATACAAATAGTAAACGATTTGTTTCTTGACTCTATTACCTAACAGCTATATATTGGTCCCATGCTGGAGATTCCGCAGGCAACGGCCTGAAAGGAGGCGGGATGAGCAAACCGCAGGATCGACTGGTGTACAAGTCGGGAACGGGATGGGCGAACGCACGCGTGGGCGCGGAGAGGGCCGAGCGCATCTACCCGACGCAGGGTGCGGCTATTCGAGCCGCTCGCGAGAATCTGAAGACCGCCGGCGGAGGCGAGCTCACCATCCAGGGGCGTGACGGTCGGTTCAGGGACAAGAACACCGTAGCCCCAGGCAACGACCCGTTTCCGCCGCGAGACAAGCGGTAGCGCTACGAGAGAAGGGGGAATGCAAATGGTTCATGTGATCAAAGCAATAACGATCATCGTCAATGGGACTCCGCACGAGTGGACGAAGGGCGAAATCACCTACGCCGAGGTACTGACCCTTGACGTGCCAGACTACGCGCAACACCCCGAGATCACCTACTCAGTGAAGTACAAAAAGGGCCATGGGCACAGGCCTGAAGGGATCCTCCCTCCGGATGGATCGGTCAGGGTCAAGGATGGAATGGTGTTCAGTGTTTCAGCGACTGGTCAGTCATAACGATGACATTAGGCGCATGGTGGAGAAGGGGTATGCGGTGTCGATCGACGCCGGATACCTTGTCGTTCGTGACATCCCGTACCTGAACGAAAAGGGCGAGCTGCAGACCGGGGCGCTTGTCGCGAAACTCGTTTTCGTAGACCAAGTGCACGTTGCCCAGGACGACCATCAAGTTTACTTCGCGGGATCGGTTCCCTTCGGCCTCGACGGCAAGCCCATCCCGAACCTCGGGGGCGGTGCCACTCAACTTCCCATGAGCGGCGCAAGCGCCGACGTTGTGGTCCAGAGATCGTTCTCCAACAAGCCGAGGACCGAAGGGAAGTTCGCGGACTTCTTTGAGAAGATAGAAAGCTACGTCGCAATCATCTGTGGCCCAGCGATGGAACGGTATG
The DNA here is from genome assembly GCA_963734495.1 of uncultured Spirochaetota bacterium. GTDB lineage: Bacteria > Spirochaetota > Spirochaetia > SZUA-6 > CAVTHK01 > CAVTHK01. Next base: position 375,440 of record CAVTHK010000009.1, on the reverse strand, counting down.
CCGCGACTCCCTACACGTACCGAGCGTTCGGCGACCATGCAGCGGATTCCGTGTTCAAGTTCCAGGACACTCTCACCAGCAGAGCAGGAATATCGGATCTGTCGGCGCTCTTCAAAGACGACGTGATCGCAGTGATCGGACTCGGCGGTACGGGCTCTTATGTTCTGGACTTCCTCGTGAAGACGCCGGTGCGAGAAATACGCGTATTCGATCTGGATGCCTATCACGTTCACAACGCCTTTCGCTCGCCCGGAAGGCTTGATGCAAGGGAACTTGGCAAACCGAAGGCGGAGGTCTACCGACGTCGCTACGACAACTTCCGAAACGGGTTGATTGCTGTGCCGCGGTTGATCGATGCCTCCTCCGCTGAGGATGTCGCAGGTGTAACGTTCGCGTTCGTGTGCGTGGACAAGGGCTCCTCGAGGGCCGCCGTGTTCGACTTGCTGCTTTCGCAGGGAATACCCTTTGTAGACGTCGGAATGGGTCTGAGGCGCCAGGGCGCGGCTCTCGCTGGTATGTTGCGGACCACATACTATTCATCGCCGGACGGTCGAAACGTGAGAGACATGAAACTCGCGGAGCTCTCCGACAGCCCAGACGACCTATATCGAAGCAATATTCAAATCAGCGAGCTCAACGCGCTCAACGCTTGCCTAGCGGTGATGAGGTTCAAGCAGGCACGCGGGTTCTACCTGGAGGAGGTCCCGTATTTCAACGTCCTGTTCGACATCGGCGACATGAGGACCGTCGGCTCCCCTCAAGATCCGATCAGATTCCGTTTGCAGCGCGTCCAATACATGCCGGCGGTGCTCGAACCCAGGGTACTGTACGTCGCCGAGGAGTTCGACATCGCCATGCATCTTTGTCCCTGCGGATGCGGATGCAAGGTCAAGACGCCTATGGGGCCGACAGAATGGTCTATTGAGGAAACGGTTGAGGGGCCTACAGTGCGGCCGTCCATAGGCAACTGGCAGCTGGCGTGCAAGTCACACTACCTCATTCGTCGAGGAGCGGTCGTGTGGTCGCTCAAATGGTCACCGCAACAGATCGAGGCCGGCCGTAGAGCGGAGGAAGCCAACAGGCTGGCGTACTACGCGGCTCTGTATCGGAAGAAGGGGATAATCGGCCGCCTCTTGGGCTTCGCAAGAAAGGCGTTCCGCGGCAAGGATGATGTGTTGTGAGTGGTGGCTGTGCCCGGTCTCACCCAGGTGAACGGCCGCAGTCTGAGAGTCCGAGGCGGGGCGTGCGAAGCCGATCGCGGTCGGCGAAAGGCGGCGCCGAGGACGGAACCCCGAGGCACGCGACCCCGAGCCCGTTCGCGGCCGCCCCGCTTGCCCCTCGTTCGCGGCCTCAATACACTGGACCCATGGCTCGCAAGGAAGCGGGCGACAAAAGCCCGAGGTGGCTCGAAGGCCACTTCCTGATCTCCGAAGCTGATCTGGCGGACCCCAACTTCCACAGGACCGTGGTGCTGATCATCAATCACAACGCCGACGGCGCCTTCGGGCTCGTGGTCAACCGGAAGCTGCCCGTGACTCTCGGCGAAGCCGTGCCCGATCTCGCCTCGACGGCGGCCGCGAGCGTGCCTCTGTTCTACGGCGGCCCGGTCCAGCCGCAGTTCCTCTTCTGCCTGCACTCGGGACTGCCCGAGGACGTGCGCAGCCCGCATGCCTCCGCGCCCGTGGAGAACGTGCTCTTCGAGCCGCTGGTCTCTTCGCTGACCGGCTTCCTCGTGGACACGTGGTCCGCTCTCGAGGAGCGCTCCCGTCCTCCGATACGGCTCTACGCCGGCTACTCGGGATGGGCGCCGGGCCAGCTCGAGTCGGAGCTCGAGCGCAACTCCTGGGTGGTGCGGCCCGCGGCGGCCAAGCACATCTTCCACCCCAACCCCGAGGAAGGATGGAAAGAGGCGCTCGGCGAGCTGGGCGGCATCCACAAGATCGTGGCCGAGACCGGCTTCAAGCCCTCGCTGAACTGAAGCCTCATGCGCTCCCCCGTCGTAACGATCGCAGCCGCGGCTCTCGCCCTGCTCGCGGCCCGGCCGTCCGCGGCCCAGGCGACGCTCACGCCGGCCGACTGGAACCTCGGCCGGATCGAGATCGGCGGCATGGTCACGCGCATCATCAGGGCGGCCAACCCGGAGAGCACGACGATCGCCGTCTCGCTCGTGAGCACCTGCGGCTGCCTGGAGGCGGTCCCGTCGCGCTTCGAGCTCGCGGCCGGGGCCGAGGAGGCGGTCGAGCTTCGCTACACGCCCGAAGAGCCCGGCAAGGTCGACGTCTACTTCGTGGTGCGCTCGGCGCCGTCCTCGCCCGCGCCGGGCGGCGGGACGAGCTGGCTCTACCGGGTCACGGGCATGGTGAACCCGCCTGCGAGCCCGCAGCCCGCCCCGGCCGCCCCGCCTTCGCCCAACGCCGGCCTCTCCGACGCCGGGGCGGGCGGCGCGGTCCTCCTCTACTACGCCCCGGGATGCCGCAGCTGCGAGCGGATGATCGCGCGGCTCGAGGCGCGCCTCTCGGGCCGGCCCGGCGGGCCGGTCGCCATCGCCCGCAGGAACGTGCTGGAGCCCGCGGTCTTCGAGGAGCTCTCGGCCGCGGCGGGCTCGTCCGGCCCGCCGGCCCTGCCCGCCGCAATCGTCGGCGGCCGCGTGCTCTCGGGCGAGGCGGAGATCGAAAGCGGGATGGAGGCGGCGCTGGCCGCGCGCGGCGGCGCGGCGGCGGGCGCCGTCGCCCCCGCCCCTGCCCCGGCTGCCGGGGATCGCGCGGCGGCTCGCGCCGGCGGCGCTGTTCGCCGCGGGCCTGGTCGACGGCGTGAACCCGTGCGCCTTTACGACCATCATCTTCCTGCTCACCTCGCTCGTGCTCGCGGGCCGCCGCCGCGCGGAGATCCTGCTCGCGGGGTCGGCCTTCACCTTTGCCGTCTTCGCCGCGTACTTTGCCGTGGGCCTCGGCCTGTTCCATTCGCTGCGCGCCGCGGCGTCGTTCCCGAGAGTCGCGGTCGCCCTGCGGTGGGTACTGGTCGCCGTGCTGCTCGCGCTCGCGGCCCTGAGCCTGCGCGACTTCGCGCTCGCGCGCAGCGGCCGCGCGGCCGAGATGGCGCTGCGACTGCCCGAGCCGATCAAGCGCAGGATGCAGCGCACGATCCTCGACAACGCGCGCTCGGGCGCGATCGTCGGGGGCTCGCTCGTCCTCGGCGCCGTGGTGTCGCTGTTCGAGCTGGCCTGCACGGGCCAGGTCTACTTCCCCGCAGTGGCCTGGCTGGTGCGCACCGAAGGCGGGCTCGCCGCCTACCTGCTGCTCGCGATCTACAACGTGGCCTTCGTGCTGCCGCTTGCCGTCGTGTTCGTCCTCGCCTGGCGCGGCGTGAGCTCGCGGACGCTCACGCGGGCCGCGCAGGCGCACATCGGGACCGTGAAGCTCGCTCTCGCCGTCGTGTTCGTCGGGCTCGCCGCCCTGACGCTGGTCACCTGAGACCTGCGCCCCCGTCACGGAGCCCCGCGCGAAGCTGCCCGCCCGCTCCCGGCGCCCGCCCGCGGCTGCGCCCGCTCACGCCTGCGGCCGGCTCTGAGCGCGGGCCGGCCCCGGGAGGTACCTCAGCAGGTAGAACGCGAGCAGCGCGTCGATCTTCTGCACGGCGCTGCCCTGCGCCGCGAGCGCCTCGCCGAGCACCCAGAGCGCGACGGCCAGGCGCTGATCGCGCCCGACCGCCCAGGCGGCAGCACCCTCGCCCGCCGGAGGCGCGATCTCGTGCCGGAACAGCGCGAGCACGAACAGCAGGTCGCGGACGCAGCCGAGGGCCCGCAGGCTGTCTCCCGCGTCGAAGGCCTCGCGCGCTTCCGCGAAGCGCCGCAGGATCTGCGACTTCGCGTCCGGCGAGACGTCGCGCACCAGCCGGCGGAGTGACCGCTCGGCCTCGCCCGCGAGGCGCTCGCCGCGCGCCTCGGCGCGCGCGGATTCCCCCGTCACGTAACGGTAGAACTCTCCCGTGCGGCCGAAGAGGTTGGCGAGCGCGATGGCGAGCTGCCGTCTGAGCACCGCGTTGGACGTGCGGTGCAGCAGGGGGACGATCTCCCAGACGGCCTCCACCGCGCCGAGCTGCGACAGCGCCTCGGCGCCCTGCGCCTTGACCCGTTCCGTGGCCTGGTTGCCGCGGAGCATCGCGAGCAGCGTCTGCGCCGACTCGCGGCTGCCCAGGTCGCCGAGCGCTTCGGCGGCCGCCTCCTGCAGCTCCACCGACGGATCCTGAAGCGCCTGCAGGAGCCAGGTGACCGCGCGCGGGTCGCCGACATGGCCGAGGGCGTGCGCCGCCTCCGGCCTGATCGAGGACTCCCCGTCGCGCAGCTGCGCGACCAGGGCGTCGAAAGACTCCCCGCTGCCGATGCGGCCGAGGGCGCGCGCCGCCTCCTCGCGCACCTCCCGGTCGGGGTCCGAGAGCCGCCCGACGATGTCGTCGATGGCGACGTCGCTCTCCGCCCCCTCGACGGTGCGCAGCGCCCGCGCCGCCCGCCCCGCCTCCTCGGCGCCTCCGATGATGCTCATGTTCACGAGGTTGCGCACCACGTTCGGCGTCGCGAGGCGCGTGACGATGTCGAAGGTCGAAGTCTTCCGCCCCTCGTCGATGCGGGTGAGCACGAGGAAGCTCAGGACCGTGAGCACCTCGGCCACCACCACGACCGCGTGGAACGGCTCACCGGGCAGCGGGTCGAGCATCACCGTGTTGGACGCGAGCGCGCCTCCGAGCAGCGAGCCGAGCGCGCCTATGACGCCGATGATCGCAACGTACCACGCCACGTACGTCGTGCGGTTCTCGTTGGGGGTCAGGCTCAGCATGAGCTGGTTGACCCCCTCGTAGAAGCCGGGGGCGAGCACGCCGCCGGCGAGCGAGATCAGAGGCAGCAGCACGACGTACGTGCGCGGGCCCACGGCCAGGTACGCGAACCAGGCGATGGGGAAGAGGCTGCAGAGGGCCACCACGGGCTTGCGGCCGAACCGGTCCATGAGGACGCCCCACGTCCGCACGGAGCCGACCCACGCGAGCTGCGAGATGACGGTCATGATGCCCAGCCAGGTGTAGGGCGCCCCGACCGTCGCGGGGTCCGTGATGTACGGCGGGATGAACGGGGCGAGCACGTTGATCGACAGCATCGCGAGGCCCACCGCCAGGGAGAAGCGCACGAACTGCGGGCTGCGCAGCGGCTCGAAGAAGACGGCGAGCGACATGCGGGCGGGCCTGTCGGGCGCGGGCCCTCCCGGCGCGCCGGGCCGGGGGCCGAGCCGCGCCGGGTCGGGAATCCAGATGTGCAGCAGGATGTCTCCGACCCCGAACACGCCCGAGACCGCGAACGCGGCCGCGTAGGCGAGCGCGGGCCGCCGGGCTCCGTCGAGGAAGACGGTGACGAGGAAGATCCAGGACATGTTCAGGGCGAAGATGATCGCCGAGCGGCGGCCGAAGAACGTCGCGCGCTTGGATTCCGGGATCAGGTCGGCGATCCAGGCCCACCAGCCGGGGCCGGCCGCGTTCATGAGCGACCACGCCACGGACATCGAGAGCAGGATCACGCGGATCGCGAGAGGCTTGTCGCCGGTGCGCATCTCCAGAAGCGAAGCCGCCGCCAGCACGAAGCCGATCGAGCGGGCGGCGAGGTGGGCCGCGATCCAGATGGGCTTGCGCCGGCGGGGCCTGGTGAACATGAGCACCGCGAGGAGGCTGAAGGCGGAGGAAAAGGACAGCAGCGCCACCAGGAGGCCGAGCGTGAACGCGGAGGCGTGCAGGTGGTTCTTGAAGAAGACGTTGAAGATCTGCTGGGGCCCGCAGACGGCGAACCAGGCCTGCGCCATCACGCCGCCCGCGATGTTGAAGCTCATGGCGCGCGAGAGGCGCGCGCCGCTCACCGCCCGCGCGGGCGCCGCCGCGGAAGCTTCCGAGCTCATTTGACCCCGAGCACCTGCTCCACGGGGGTGTAGTCGAGGCCGCACGCCTCGGCGACGCTGGGGTAGACGCAGTGGCCGTCGTACGTGTTCAGCCCTTTGCGGAGCGCGGGCAGGCCGCGGCAGGCGGCCTCGAGCCCCTCCTGCGCGATCGCGAGCCCGTACGGGAGCGTCGTGCTGGTGAGCGCCTGGGTCGAGGAGAGCGCCACCGCGCCCGGCATGTTGGCCACGCAGTAGTGCACGATGCCGCCGACCACGAAGACCGGGTCCTCGTGCGTGGTCGGCCGGGAGGTCTCGGCGATCCCGCCCTGGTCCACGGCCACGTCGACGATCACCGCGCCTCTCTTCATCAGGGCGAGGTGCTCGCGCCGGATGAGGCGCGGCGTGCGCGCGCCGTGCAGCAGGACCGCGCCGATGACCAGGTCGCTCTCGGCGAGGACGCGCTCGATGTTGTCGTCGGTGCTGTAGAGCGTGGTGATGTGCGTGCTGAAGATGTCGTCCAGGTACGCGAGACGGTTGGCGCTCACGTCGAGGATCGTGACCTCGGCGCCGAGCCCGACGGCCACCTTGCAGGCATTGATGCCCACGACGCCGCCTCCGAGGATGCCAAGCCTGCCGCGCGCCACCCCGGGCACGCCGCCGAGCAGGACGCCTCGGCCGCCGAAAGTCTTCTCGAGGTACTTCGCGCCCTCCTGCACCGCGAGCCGTCCGGCGATCTGGCTCATCGGCCTGAGGCACGGGAGGTCGCCGTCCGCCGTCTCGATCGTTTCGTACGCGACGCCCGTGACGCCCCGCTCCACGAGGGCACGCGCCACGTCGGGGGCGGCGGCGAGGTGCAGGTACGTAAAGAGGATCTGGCCCCGGCGCAGGAGCGGAAGCTCGTCGGGGAGCGGCTCCTTGACCTTCACGATCATGTCCGCCTCGGCGTAGATCTTGTCGCGGCTCGCGACCACCCGCGCGCCCGCGGCCTCGTACTCCTCGTCGGGAAAGCCCGCGGCCTCTCCCGCGCCGCGCTCGACGAAGACCGCGTGCCCGCGGCTCACGAACGAGCGCACGGCCGAGGGGATGAGCCCGACCCGGTACTCCTGCGCCTTGATCTCGCGCACGGTCCCGACCTTCATCGCGTCTCCCATGACTTCGCGTCCCATTTGCCCCATGTACTCGTGGGGTCGCGAAGTCCCAAGTCCGCCGTACCCGGCGGACCCTCGCGCAGCGCCGCGGCCAGCCGCCCAATCCCTTCTTCTATCGTCTTTTCGTCGACGCTGGAAAAGTTCAGCCGCATCGTGTTGGTGTCGGCCCGGCCCACGTAGAAGGGCGCCCCCGGGACGAACGCCACCTTGCGCGCGATGGCCCGCTCGAAGAGGCGCATCGACGACGCGCCTTCGGGGAGCGTGACCCAGAGGAACATGCCGCCTTCGGGCTCGGTGCAGCGAACGCCGGCGGGGAACGTCGCCCGGATCGCGGCGACCATCGCGTCGCGCTGCCGTCCGTAGGCGGCCCGGATGCGCGCGATGTGCTCCTCGACGCGGTTGTCGAGGAGATAGCGATGGATGATCCGCTGCCCGAGAGAGTTGGTGTGAAGGTCCGAGGCCTGCTTCGCGATCAGGAGCTTCTCCATGAGCTCGCCCTTCGCCACGAGCCAGCCGATGCGGAACGCCGGGGCCACGATCTTGGAGAAGCTCCCGAGAAGAACGCAGCGCTCCTCGAGGAGAGTGGAGAATGAAGGCTGGCTCTCGCCGCGGAAACGCAGCTCGCCGTACGGGTCGTCCTCCACGAAAACGGTGCTCGTGCGCCGCAGGATGTCGGCCACCGCGCGCCGCGTCGCGCCGTCGTAGGTGATCCCCGAAGGGTTCTGGAAGTTCGGCACCGCGTAGTAGAGGCGGACCGGAGCGCTCGCCAGCTCGCGCTCGAGGCGGGCGGTGTCGATGCCGTGGCCTCGAAGCGGCACGGGGTGAAACGTCGCCCGGTAGACGGCAAAGGCCTGGATCGCGCCGAGATAGCCCGGCTCCTCGATCACGAGGTGGTCGCCTTCGTTGAGCAGGGTCTTGCCGAGGAGGTCGAGCCCCTGCTGGGAGCCGCTGGTGATCAGGATGTCCGCGGGATCGACGGCGACCCCGCGCCTCGCGTAGCGCTCGGCGATGAGCTCGCGCAGCGGAGGGTAGCCTTCGGAGGTGGCGTACTGCAGGGCGTCGGCGCCGTCGTCGCGGAGGACCTTGTCCGCGGCGGCCCGTATCTCCTCGACCGGGAAGAGGTCGCGGTTCGGCAGGCCGCCGGCGAAGGAGATGACGGAGCGGTCCGCCGCCACCTTGAGGATCTCGCGGATGAACGAACGCGGCACGCCCGCGATGCGATCGGCAAAGGCGGTGCTCATGCGCGCTCCATGCTACCAGAACCGGGCGGCGGCGTCACGCTCGGAGCGGCGGGCGCGGCCGGCGCCGCGGGCGCGGCCACCAGGCGGACGAACCGCCGGCGCCCCACCCGCAGCAGCCCGCCCGCCGCCACGCGCCTCGGCCGCGTCCGCCAGCGTCCTGCCGTCGAGGCTCACCGCGCCCTGCGCGACCAGCCGCCGCGCCTCGCTGCGGCTCGCCGCGAGCCCCGCGGCCACCAGCACCTCCAGCAGCGGGGCGCCGGCGGCGAGCGCGTGCCGCGGGGCGTCGCCGGGCGCCTCGCGTTCCCGGAAGACCGCGACGAACTCGCGCTCGGCGGCGGCCGCCGCCTCGCCGCCGTGGAACACGGCCGCGATCTCCCGTGCCAGGCGCATCTTCGCGTCCCGCGGGTGGCCGCGCATCGCGTCCGCGATCTCGTCGGGCGCGAGCGGCGTCACGAGCGAGAAGTACGCGGCCATCGCCTCGTCGGGAACGCTCATCACCTTCCCGTACATGTCCGCGGCCGGCGCCAGGATCGGGATGTGGTTGCCGAGGGACTTGCTCATCTTGGTCCTGCCGTCCGTGCCCGGGAGGATCCCGAGGATCACCGCGATGTTGGGTCTCTGCCCGCGGGCCTCCATCAGCCTGCGGCCCGCGGTGACGATGTTGAAGAGCTGGTCGCTCCCGCCGATCTGGACGTCGGCCGCGAGGTGGCTCGCGTCGTGCGCCTGCATGAGGGAGTAGAACGTCTCGTGCAGCCAGATCGCGTCGCCCGACTCGAAGCGCCGGCGGAAGGTCTCGCGCGCGAGGATCTGCTGGAGCGAGAACTGCGACGCCATCCGGATGAGCTCCGCGAACGGAAGCCCCGCGAGCCACTCGTGGTTGAAGAGCACCTCGGTCTTCACGGGATCGAGGATGCGGAACGCCTGCTCCGCGTAGGTCCGGCCGTTCTCCTCCGCCTGCTCCGCGGTCAGCGTCGCCCGCAGCCGGTCCTGGTCCGAAGGGTCCCCGATCGTCGAAGTCAAGGTCCCGACCACGAACATGACGTGGTGGCCCAGCTCCTGGAACTGGCGAAGCTTGCGGATGGGGACCGTGTGCCCGATGTGCAGGTCGGTCGTGCGCGGGTCGAAGCCGCAGTAGACCCGCAGGCGGCGGCCCTCCCGGCCGGCCTCCACCAGGCGCTCGCGCAGCTCGCGCTCCATGCTCGCCGCCAGGGCGGCGTCGCCGTACTCGGTCCCCTGCATCAGGAACCGCACCTGCTCTTCGATCGTCATGTCGTCCCCCTCGCCCGCCGCGGCGTCCGGTCCGGGGGGCCGGCCGGCGCCGGCAAAAAAAAGCCCCCGGGCCGAAGCCCGGGGGCCCTCACGTTCACACCGTGCGCGCCTACCCCGACCTCGCCCCGCTTCGCGAGAGAGGATAGGGATAGACGAAGATCACGAACGCAGCGACGCTGCTCATGTCGAGGGGTCTATCACGCCCTCGCGGCCGCAGTCAACAGGCCCCCGCAACCGCGAGAGCGCAGCGCACCCGCCTTCACCTTGCCCTCCCCCCTACTCCTTGCGGGGGTTGAACTGCGAAGCGCCGGCGAGGTCCTCGAAGAGCTGCCGCTCCTTCGGCGAGAGCCGCCGCGGCACCTCGATGCGGATGGCCGCGTAGACGTCGCCGCGCTCGTCGGCGGCGCCGAGGCCGCGGCCCTTGATGCGGATGCGCTGGCTCGAGCGGATCCCCGGGGGGATCCGCACGCGGGCGCGCCCCTCGAGCGTCGGCACCTCCACCTCGGCGCCGAGGGCGGCCTCCCACGGCGTGACCGGGACGTCCACCTCGAGGTCCTTGTCCTTGACCCGGAAGGTCGCGTGCGGAGCGAGGTGGACCGTTATGTAGAGGTCGCCGCGGCCGCCGGATCCCGCCTCCCCCTGGCCCTTCAGGCGCAGCTTCCGGCCGTCGGTGACCCCGGCGGGGATGGTCACCTCGAAGGTGCGGCTCCCCCGCCGGACGGACCCGTTAGGTCCCTGCTCGCGGCTCTCGAGCGTGACGGTCCGCCGGCCGCCGTGATAGGCGTCCTCGAGCGGGATCGTGAGCTCCGCCTGCGTGTCCTGGCCGAGGCGCCGCCTCGGTTTCGCGGTCGCGGCCGAACCCGCCGAAGCCCCGGAACCCGCCGCCGCCCGGTGCGCGGCCGCCGCCGGCGCTGCCCGCGCCGCCCCCGAAGAGCTGGTCGAAGAAGTCGCTGAACCCGCGGCCGAGGTCGCCGAAGTCGAAGCTGAAGCCCCCGTTCGAACCGGACCCGCCCGCGCCTCCAAAGCCGAAGTCCCAGCCCGGGGGCGGCGTGAAGTCCTCGCCCGTGCGCCACCCGTCGCCCAGGGCGTCGTAGCGCCTGCGCTTCTCCGGGTCGCGGAGCACCTCGTACGCCTCGTTGATCTGCTTGAACCTTTCCTCGGCGCCGCCGCTCTTGTTCACGTCGGGGTGATACTGGCGCGCGAGCTTGCGGTACGCCTGCTGGATCTCCGGCTGCGAGGCGCTGCGCGCGACTCCGAGAGTCTCGTAGTAATCACGGAACTTGACGGCCACATGAGCTCCCATCGCGCGGGGCGGGGCGGGCCGCGCCCCGCGCATTCCATCTACAGTGTACTCGGCGCCGGCAGGCGCCGTCGACCTGCCGGGTACGGCGATCCGCCTGGGCCGCGCCTCTTCGCGCTTTCCGATGGTGATCTCCAGGACGCCGTCTCTGAAAACCGCGGTCACCTTGTCCGGGTCGACGGTGGCCGGGAGCGAGAAACGGTGCGGTCGAAGAGCCCATGGGCTTCGACCGAGCGCGGGAGCTCGAACAGACGATTGATCTCCCGCTGCAGCCTGTCGAGGCCCTGCGCCGGATATCTATCTATGAAAAAAAGATATAAATGAAGGCGGCTGCGGCGCCCCTCGGCGTCTCCGGGCGATAACGCGCCGGTCCCCGCGTCCACCCCATGGCCGCCCTGAGTCGTTTCGACCCGGGGGGGCGCGTCAGGTGCCCTGCTGTGTCGAGAGGAAACGGCGCGCCGCTCTTTAGAGAGGAAGGACGACCTCCCTCGCGGTCTCGGCGCTCCGGTAGATCGCGAGGATGATCTCCACCGACTTGCGCGCCTCCCGGGCGTCGAGCAGCGGCGGCGTGCCGGCTTCGATCGAGGCGACGATCTCCCGGAACTCCAGCATGTGGCCGGTGTGGTCGATGGCGGCCGGGTCGGACGCGCCGCCTCCCGCCGTGTCCGCGGCGCCGAGCCTCCGGCGGATTTCCCGATCCTCGTCGCGCTCCTCGGCGAAGCTCCAGGTGCGCACCGTGTCCTCTTCCAGCGTCACGCTGCCCGCCGTGCCGGAGAGCTCGATCCGCTTGAGGAATCCGGGCCAGACAGCCGTGGATCCTTCGATCACCCCGAGCGCCCCGTTGGCGAACCGCAGGGCGGCCACGGCCACGTCCTCGACCTCGATCCGCTGGTGAGCGAGGGTCGTCTTGTACGCCTCGACCGCCGCCACCGGGCCCATGAACCACTGCAGCAGGTCGATCGCGTGGATCGACTGGTTCATCAGCGCGCCGCCGCCGTCGATGCGGATCTTGCCTTTCCAGCCGCCCCTGTCGTAGTACTCCTGCGACCGGAACCACTTGACGTACGCGTCGCCGAGAACGAGCCGGCCGAGGCGTCCCGATTCGACGGCCTTCTTGACCGCCCGGGCGCCCTCCCTGAAACGCGACTGGAAGATCCCCGCCACCGTGACGCGCCGCCGGTCGGCCGCCTCGATGATCCGGTCGATGCGCTCGAGGGAGATCTCGATGGGCTTTTCGATCAGCAGGTGCTTCCCGGCTTCAATGGCCGCGAGTGCGGGCTCGAGGTGCAGGCCGGAGGGCGTGCAGATGTTCACGATGTCCAGCCCCGGGTGCCGCAGGAAGGCGCCGACTTCCGTATAGCCTTTGCACCCGTGCGCGGCGGCAAAGCCCTGCACGCGGCCGGCGTCGATGTCGCAGCAGGCGACGAGCCGGCCGCAGCCCGATTCGGCGATCGCCCGCGCGTGAAAGCCGGCGATCATTCCCACCCCGACGATCCCGAAGCCCAGTCCCATCGGACGACCTCCGACGGCACTATAGCCGTCATCGCGTGACAGGGGAAGGGTCGGTTGTGTACGATGCGGCCATGCTCGAATTCCCGGGCTTCGCTGACGTCCGCGCCGCGGCAGCGCGGCTGGCGGGCGTCGCCCGCCGCACCCCCGTGATGACCTCGCGCACGCTCGACGCCCGCCTCGGCTGCTCCGTCTTCCTCAAGTGCGAGAGCTTCCAGAGGATGGGCGCGTTCAAGTTCCGCGGCGCGTACAACGCCGTCGCGCAGCTCTCGCCCGCCGAGCGCGGCCGCGGCGTGGTGGCGCACTCCAGCGGCAACCACGCGCAGGCGCTCGCGCTCGCCGCGCGCCTCGCCGGCGTGCGCGCCGTCGTCGTGATGCCGCGCGGCTCCTCGCCGCCCAAGCTGGCGGCCACCCGCGACACCTACGGCGCCGAGGTGGTGCTCTGCGACGACACCCTCGCCGCGCGCGAGCAGGCCACGAGCCGCCTCATCGCGGAGCGCGGCCTCGCGCTCGTGCACCCCTACGACGACGACCGGATCATCGCGGGGGCGGGGACGGCGGCGCTCGAGCTGCTCGAGGAGACCGGCGGGCTCGACGCCGTGCTCGCGCCCATCGGCGGCGGCGGCCTCATGAGCGGCACCTGCGTCGCCGCGCACGGGTTCGCGCCCGCGGTCAGGGTCTTCGGCGTGGAGCCCGAGCGCGCCGACGACGCGCGCCGCTCGCTCGAGGCCGGCCGCATCGTCGCGAATGCGCGCGCCGACACGATCGCCGACGGGCTGCGCACCAACCTGAGCGAGCGCACGTTCGCCCTGCTGCGCGGCCACCTCGAGGGCATCGTCACCGTGAGCGAGAGCGAGATCGTCGAAGCGATGCGCTTCCTCTGGGAGCGCGCCAAGCTCGTGGTCGAGCCGTCGGGGGCGGTGCCGCTGGCCGCGCTGCTCGCCGGCAAGCTGGAGCTCGCGGGGGCGCGCGTGGGCGTGATCCTGAGCGGCGGCAACGTCGACCTCGCCGCGTTCTTCGCCGGGCTCTCGACGCCGGCGTAGGCACGCTCAGCGGGACCCGCGAAGGCCTTCACCCTGCATTGATCCCGTTGCCCGCGAGTATTACTATGAATTTCATGACAAACGGCAGAGAAGAAAAACCGTGGAAAAAACCTGACAAGAACGCTGGGCCCGGGGAACGCGAGCCCCTGATCGGACCGATCCACAAGAACCAGTTCCGCTTTTCGCTCTGGTACTTCCTCGCCGTCCTCGTCGCGATGGTGGTCCTCAACCAGGTCCTCATGCAGCCCCGCGAGGAGCTCGTGGACTACAGCACGTTCAAGGAGCTGATACGCTCGGGGCAGATCAAGCGGGTCGAGATCACGGACACGTACTACGTGGGCCTGTCGGCCACCCGCGAGGAGATCGCGGGCGGGCAGGCCAAGAGCGCCAAGGAATACAAGACCGCGAGCGTCACCGACCCGACCTTTGTCCCGCTGATGGACGAGAAGAACGTCGAGTACTACGCCGTGCCGGCGCAGAATCGCCCGTTCCTCGCCATGATCATGAGCTGGGTCGTGCCGATCCTGCTGTTCTGGGTCGTCTGGCGCATGCTGTTCAAGCGCATGGGAGCCTCCGGGACGGACGTGCTCTCCTTTGGCCGCAGTAAAGCCCAGATCGTCTCCGAGGGGGAAACGGGCGTCCGATTCGCCGACGTGGCGGGCGCGGACGAGGCCAAGGCCGAGCTCGTGGAGGTGGTCGACTTCCTCAAGACGCCGCAGAAGTACACGGCCATCGGCGGCAAGATCCCCAAGGGCGTCCTGCTCGTCGGCGCGCCCGGGACCGGCAAGACCATGATGGCCAAGGCGGTCGCGGGCGAGGCAGGGGTGCCGTTCTTCCGCATGAGCGGCGCGGACTTTGTCGAGATGTTCGTGGGCGTCGGCGCCGCGCGCGTCCGCGACCTGTTCAAGCAGGCGCGCCAGAAGGCGCCGTGCATCATCTTCATCGACGAGCTGGACGCGATCGGCAAGAGCCGCGCGGCCGGGCTCAGCACCAACGACGAGCGCGAGCAGACACTGAACCAGCTCCTCGTGGAGATGGACGGGTTCGACGCGCGCGCGGGCGTGATCATCCTCGCGGCGACCAACCGCCCCGAGATCCTGGACCCGGCGCTCATGAGGCCCGGCCGCTTCGACCGGCAGGTGCTGATCGACAAGCCCGACCTCGCCGGCCGGGAGGCGATCCTCCGCATCCACTCCCGCGAGGTCAAGCTGGATCCCTCCGTTGACTTGAAGATCGTAGCGCGGGCGACGCCGGGATTCGTCGGCGCAGACCTCGCCAACCTCGTCAACGAGGCGGCCCTGCTGGCGGTGCGGGAGGGTCGCGACAAGGTCGTGCAGGCCGACTTTGCCGAGGCGGTCGAAAAGGTGGTCGCCGGGCTCAAGAAGACCAACAAGCTCATCTCGCCCGACGAGAAGCGGATCGTGGCCTTCCACGAATCCGGCCACGCGCTGGTCGCCCAGGGGACGCCGGGCGCCGACCCCGTGCAGAAGATCTCGATCGTGCCGCGCGGCATGGGCGCCCTCGGCTTCACCATCCAGCTCCCGACGGAGGAACGCTACCTCATGACGCGCGAGGAGCTCCTCGGCCGCATCGACGTCCTGCTCGGCGGCCGCGCGGCCGAGGAGATCACCTTCGGCACGGTCTCGACCGGGGCGGCCAACGACCTCTCGCGCGCGACCGACATCGCCAACCGGATGATCACCGAGTACGGCATGAGCGAGCAGTTCCGCAACGTGCACCTGCCCTACCGCAAGTCCAGCGTCTTCCTCGGCGAGCAGGCGTACACCATCCAGCGGGAGTACTCCGAAAGCACCCAGAAGTACATAGACGAGGAGACCGCCCGCATCATCGACGAGCGCTACAAGGTCGTGCTGGAGCGGCTCAGGAAGGACGAGCCGGCGCTCAAGCGGGTGGCCGAGCGGCTGCTCGAGATCGAGACGATCGATGCGCCGGAGTTCGCCCGCCTGGTTGCGGACGCGCACTGAGCGACCCTGCTCATTGGAAACGGGGGATCGCGACCATATACTCTTTGGCGGGTGAGGGGATGCCGATGAGCAGGTTCGTCATTTTCCTGGCTGCTGCCCTGGTCGCGGCTCGCCCGGTCTCGGGACAGGCCGTGACGGTCCAGTTTGCGGACGGGCTCGAAGTCCAGCGCGGCTCCGCGTGGCTCGACGTGGACGCCGGCGACGATCTTCCCGCCGATGCCACGGTGCGCCTGTCCGCGGGAGGGTACGCGGAGATCGCACGCGGCGATCGCGTCGTCACGCTCAGCCGGGCGGGAACCTATCGGCTGCCGGACCTCCTGCAGGCAGCGGGCACCGCCTCTTCCTGGGGCATCTCTTCAGTCATGGGCTCGAAGCTCGGCGCGCTGGCCTCGGGGACCCGCGGCTCCGAGACGCAGGCCGCGCAGATGGGCGTGCGGGGCAAGGCCCAGGGGGGCGGGGCGGTCACCTGGGTCGAGGACGAGGCCAGCGAGACGGTCAAGCAGGGTCTCGCGCTCCTGGAGCAGGGCAACCACAAGGATGCGCTTGCCGCGTTCCAGAAGGCGTCGGAGAGCGCAACGGACGGCGATACCGAGCAGGCAGCGCTGTTCTACCAGGCCTATGCCAGCGATCTGCTCGGGCAGCGGGCCCAGGCGCTGCGGCTCCTCGCGAAGATGGCGCCGCCGCGGAAGGCGGACTACTACGGAGACTTCGTGCTGCTCAAGGGCCGCCTGCTGATAGAGAGCGCGGACGCGGTCGACGCTCTCCCGCTCCTGGACGGCTATCTCGCGGTCCATCCGAATGGCGGCGGCGCCCAGGCGGCGCAGATCCTCGCGTCCTTCGCCTGCCGCGCTCTCGGCGACACGCGCAACGCGACGGCCCGCCTGCAGCAGGCGCGCGACCTGGCGCCGGGGTCGGACCTGGCGCAGAAGGCCGCCGCACTGCTCGCGCAGATCCAGTGATGCGGACGCAGCCGGCACCCCCCTATTTCGACGCGGCGCCGCTCACGACGGGAGTGTCGCTCTCGTTGCCCCACTCCGCCCACGAGCCGTCGTAGAGGGCCACGTTGGTGTAGCCGAGGTTGCGAAGCGCGAGGTACGTGTTGGCCGCGCGCACGCCCGTCTGGCAGTGAGTGATGACGTTCTTGTCCTTCGTGATGCCCGCGTCCTTGTACACCGCCGCGAGGGCCTGGTCGTCGAGGATCTGCTTGCCGGCGTCGCCCACCGTGTTCTCCATCCAGTCGATGTTGACGGCCCCGGGGATGTGTCCCGCGCGGCGCGCCCGCGCGTCCGTGCCGACGTACTCGTCGTGCGAGCGGGCGTCGATGATCTGCGTGTCGGGCCTGGCGATGCACGCGAGCACCGTGTCCCTGCTCGCCAGGCGGTCCGGGACGACGCGAGCCGTGAAGCCCGCACGGGCCGGTTTCGGCACCGCGCGGCTCAACGGCCGCCCTTCTTCCTCCCACCTGGCGAGGCCGCCGTTCAGGACGTGCACGTTCTCGTGGCCGAGGTACTCCAGGGCCCAGAACGCGCGGGCGGACCACAGGCTCTCGGCGCCGTCGTAGAACACCACGCTGGCGTCGTCGCCGACGCCGATCCGCTCGAGCGCGTCGACGGCCGTCTTCACGCCCGGGAACATCCCGGGGACGCCGTTGACGGTGTCGTAGATCGACTTGAGCTCGAGGTAGACCGCTCCCGGGATGTGGTCGGCTGCGTAGTCCTCCGCCTTCGTCCCGACTTCGACGACCACCACGCCCGGGCGGCCGAGCCGTGCGGCGAGCCACGCCGCGTCCACGATCGGCGGCGCCGCGCCGGTCGCGCTGTTGTCCGCGAAGGCCGCGCCGAGGGCCGTCGTCAATGCCGGTCAATATGAAGGGAACGCGGGAGCGCTTCGTCTCCATGAGGGTTCTCCTTGACAGCCGGCTATCAATGACCGGCTTCGCTGGCGTCGGAGACCACCTCCACGGGGACCTCGCTCACGACCTTGTCGCGGCTCACGCGGAACCCCTTGAGCGTCTCCTCCGCCAGCGAGTAGATGATGTAGACCACGCCCGTGTCGTTGGCGAGCCGGATGTCCTCCGCGCTCATGCGCGCCGGGGTCGCGGGGTGGCTGTGGTAAACCGCGATCAGGTCGAGACCCGACGGCGCGGGCCTCTTTGACCGCGGCGAACTGCTGCCTGGGATCGAACGAGTAATGCTCCGGGCTGGCGTCGACGTTCCGCATCGGGATCGCGACCTTCGCGCGGTCGCCCGTCCCCGCGAGGTAGCCGCAGGCCTCGTTCGGAGCCTCGGCGCGCGCCTGCTCCGCGATGCGCGCGACGATCCGGGACTCGAGCGTCATGGCTTCTCGATCACGACCGTGGCGCGGTCCGCGCCGGCGGGCGTCACCGAGAGCACGCGATAGCCCGCCTCCGCGGCGGAGCGCGGCACGTTCTCCAGGGGCTCGCGGCCGGAGAGCAGGACCTCGAGCAGGTCGCCGGACGCGAGCTTCTCGAGCTCCAGCTTCGTCCTGACGAAGGTCATCGGGCAGTGATCGCGCGTGATGTCGAGCGTCTTCTTCATATGAACAGCGTCTCCCCGCCCTGCGCGAGCTGCAGGAACTTCGGGACGCCGATCACGTCCCTGATCTCGGGGATGAAGTCCTCTTTCCCGATGCCGAGGATGTTCATCGACATCTCGCAGGCATAGAGCCCGACGCCGAGCGCCCGGCTCGCCTCGAGGAGCTCCTCGAGCGTGGCGACGTTGCGCTTGCGCATCAGCCGCCGCATGAGCCACGGGCTGAAGCCTCCGAAGTTGAGCCGGCTCATGGGCGCGTTCGCCAGGCCGCCCTGGAGCCAGTTGAAGGCACGGGCGGGCAGTCCCTTGCCCGAGAACTTCCTTCCCCTCTTGTTCTTGACCAGATTCAGCCCCCAGAAGGTGAAGAACAGGTTCACCTCGTAGTTGACGGCCGCCGCCCCCGAGGCGAGCGTGAAGACCGCGACGGCATGGTCGAAGTCGCCGCTGAAGCAGACGATGGAAAGCTTCTTCTTCGCCGCGGGAGTCGCGGCCTTCTCGGGCTGCGTTTCGGCGCGCGGCCTGTCGATGACTTCGGTGCTCATACCGATCCTTCCTTGGGGACGGACGCGGCCGGATCCAGGTCGCACGCCGGCTGCTCGTACTCCCTGAGCTCAGTGATGGTCGGGTGCTCGCCGCAGACCGGGCAGCGGGGGTTGCGCCTCACGCGCACGGTGCGATAGTCCATCGTGAGCGCGTCGAACATCAGCACGCGGTCGGTGAGCGTCTCGCCGATCCCCAGCAGGTACTTCAGCGCCTCGGCCGCCTGCATCGTGCCGAGCATCCCCGAGATCGCGCCGAGGACGCCGGCCTCGCTGCACGTGGGCACGGCGCCCCTGGGCGGCGGCTCGACGTAGACGCAGCGGTAGCAGGCGTGGCCCGGCTCGTAGGTCATGGTCTGGCCCTGGAAGCGGAGCATGCCGCCCTGGTTGAAGGCCTTGCCCTCGAACACGCAGGCGTCGTTGACGAGGAACTTGGTGGGAAAGTTGTCCGTGCCCTCCACGACAAAGTCGTACTCGCGGATCACGTCGCGGATGTTGTCCGCGCCGAGCCGCTCCGCGATCGCGACGACCTTGACGTCCGGGTTGATCCGCTCGATGCTCTCCCGCGCCGAGAGGACCTTCTCGCGGCCCACGTCGGCCGTCCCGTGCAGGATCTGCCTCTGCAGGTTGCTCAGGTCCACGCGGTCGAAGTCCACGATCCCGAGCGTCCCGACCCCCGCGGCGGCCAGGTAGAGCGCGATCGGGGACCCGAGCCCGCCGGCGCCGACCACCAGGACTTTCGAGCTGAGGAGCTTCTCCTGGCCTGTGCCGCCCACGCCCTGGAGCAGGATGTGGCGGCTGTAACGGACGATCTGGTCTTCCCGCAGTCCCATGCGTCCTCCCCCTTTCAGCCCGCGGCCGATATGGCCTGCTCGAAATCGGCCACGATGTCCGCCGGCGTCTCGATCCCGACGCTCACCCGCAGCAGGTCGTCGGGCGCCCCCGCGGCGAGCCTCGCCTTTTCGTCGGCATCCCGGTAGATCGACGATGCCGGGTGGATGACCAGCGTGCGCGCGTCCCCGAGGTTCGGGGTGATGCGCGCGAGCCGCAGCGCCCGGCTCGCCCGGAAGCAGCGCTCGCGGCTGCCCAGCCGCACCGTGAGCAGCGCCCCGTAGCGGCCGCCGAACTGCCGCTCCGCGGTGGCGTGCCACGGGCTGTCGTCGAGCCCGGGGTAGCCCACGGCTTCGACGCCCCGGTGGGCCGCGAGCGCCCGCGCCAGCGCGAGGGCGTTGCTGCAGTGGCGCTCCATGCGGAGGGCGAGCGTCTCCAGGCCGATCGCGTGGAGCCACGCGTTCATCGGCGACTGCGAGCCGCCGACGTTCGCGTGCACGACGCGGCGCGCCGTGCTGAGGAACGCAAGCTCGCGCCCCACCTTGCGCGAGGCGTCGCGGAGGTCGGGGTCGGGGTGGGTCGACCAGTCGAACGTGCCCAGGTCCACGAGGACGCCGCCCACCGCGCTGCCGTTGCCCGTGATGTACTTGGTGGCCGAGTGCACGACGATCGCCGCTCCGTGTTCCTTGGCCCGGAACAGGTACGGCGTGGACAGCGTGCCGTCGACGACCAGGGGCACGCCCCGCTCGGACGCGACGGCGGCGAGGGCCTGCACGTCGGGGACGTCGACCCTGGGGTTCCCGATCGTCTCCACGAAGAGCAGGCGGGTGCGGCCCGTGATCGCGGCGCGGACCGCGTCGAGGTCGGTCGGGCTGACGTAGCGGGTCTCCACCCCGTAGCGGCCGAACACGCGGTCGAAGAGCCCGAGCGTCCCGCCGAAGAGGCTGGAGCTCGCCACGATCCGGTCACCCTGCCGCGTGAGCGCGAAGGCCACGGTCGCGATCGCGGCCATGCCCGAGGCCGCGGCCAGCGCCCCCACGCCGCCCTCGAGAGCCGCCATCCGCTGCTCGAACACGCTGACGGTCGGATTGCCGATGCGCGAATAGAGGAACCCCCCGCGCCTGCCCGCGAAGACGTCCTCGACCTCTTCGAGGCCCGGATGGGCAAACGCTGCCGACTGGTAGAGCGGCGTCTGGGTCGCCCCCCACTCTTTCGAGATCTCCGCGCCGACGTGGATCGCCCTGGTCTCGAACCCCCAGTCAGTCACGTCAGCAACCGCCCCCCATGAAATAGAGGAACTCGACCTGGTCGTTGTCCTTGACGATCGTCGCGGCGTAGTCGGGACGGCTCAGGATGTCGCCGTTGAGCTGTACCGAGACCATGTTGGGCATGGAAACGTCCCTGAGCTTGAGCAGCTCGACGACCGTCAGTCGATCTGCGGCGAGCTCTTCGCGTTTGCCG
The DNA here is from genome assembly GCA_963734495.1 of uncultured Spirochaetota bacterium. Lineage (GTDB taxonomy): Bacteria > Spirochaetota > Spirochaetia > SZUA-6 > CAVTHK01 > CAVTHK01. Next base: position 354,653 of record CAVTHK010000009.1, on the reverse strand, counting down.
TTGATCGTCAGCGTCATGTGGGCTCCTTCAGTTTGTCACTCTTGAAAGTCAACATTAAACTACCAAAGCAAATAAGAATGGTCAAGTAAGAGAAAGGGCACCGGACAGGTCAAATGCTATAGTGAAGTTGTCCATCGGCGTGCTCGAGACGCAGCAGGAGCTCCTGGACGTTGCCGGTGATGGCCCGCCGGAGCCCCTCTTCGACCTGCTTCCAGTAGAAGGAGAGCGCGCCTTCGCGCCATCCCTCGGCCACGAGCTCGAGCTTGCCGTCGAGGACCGCGAGCACCTCCTCCACGGGGATCGCCGCAGGTGGGCGCGCCAGCGAATAGCCCCCCTGCGCGCCCCGAACGCTTTCGACGATCCCGGATTTCTTCAAGGCGACGAGGATCTGCTCCAGATAGTGCTGCGGAATGCCGTGCGTGTCCGCGATGTCGCGGATCTGGACCGGCCCCCGATCGTGGCGCCGGGCCAGCTCTACCACGGCGGTGAGGCCATACACGGCACGGGCGGACAGTGTGAACAGTCACTTCTCCTTGTCAACTGAGATGCTTGAGAAAGACAGTAACTCCGCACCCCGCCGCAGTCAAGGCGTACAAGCGCCGGGCTCGTCGCCGCCCGGCCGCTCCGGCCCGCCGCGCCTGCGGCCGGATGCAAAATTCGCAATCCGCCGGCGAGTTGACCGCGGCGGCGGGAACGAATACGGTTCACTTCGAACGAACAAGCCCATGCGCAGGCTCCCATCGGCTTTGCTGCCCGTCGCGCTGGCCTCCGGGCTCGTCCTGGCGGGCTGTGGCCGCGTGGCCCCGGCTTCAGCGGCGAAAACGCTGGTCTACGGCACCACCGAGAGGGTGACCGATATGGACCCGGCGAGCGCGTACGACTTCCACACCTGGGAGATCCTCCAGAACATCTGCCGGGGGCTCGTCGTCTACGAGCCAGGCACGAGGAACCTGTCGCCGGGCCTCGCGGAGAGCTACGCGGCCAACGACAAGGGCGACGAGTTCACGTTCAGGCTGCGCAGGAATCTCAGGTTCAGCGACGGCACCCCGTTCGACGCCGAAGCGGTAAAGTGGTCCATCGACCGCGTCGCGCGGCTCAAGGGCGACGTGTCGTGGCTCGTCACCGATTTCGTCAGGCAGGTCGACGTGGTCGACCGGTACACGGTCAGGTTCAGCCTCAAGGAGCCGGCAGCCTTCTTTCCGGCGCTGGCCGCGACGCCCCCCTACTTCCCGGTCGCCCCGAAGGTCTACCCGCCGGACAGGCTCGTCCACGACGTCGACGAGCTCGCCGGTGGAAGCCCGGCCGGGCTGGGTCCGTACCGGCTGGTCTCGTTCGAGCGCGGCCGCGAGCTCGTGCTCGAGCCCAGCCCCGCCTGGCGGGGCCCTCAGCCGGGGGTGAAGCGCATCGTCATCCGGTATTTCGCCGATGCCGCCGCGATGCGTGCCGCCCTCGAGAAGGGCGAGGTCGACCTCGCGTTCCGGAGCTTCAGCCCTTCGGACATCGGGGAGCTGTCGAAGGAGCCCGACATCGTCACCTGGCGGTTCGACGGCCCGCAGATCCGCACCCTGAGCTTCGAGACCTCGACGCTGGTCTTCAGCGACAAGCGGCTTCGCCAGGCAGTCGCCGCGCTCGTCGACAGGCAGGAGATTGCCGATCAGGCGTTCCGCGGCCTGAGCTCCGCCTTGTACTCGATGATCCCCGCCGGCGTGCCCTGGCACGTGCCTGCCTTCAAGGATGCCTACGGTGAGAAGCCCGACCCGGTAAGGGCGGAGCTGCTCCTGGCCGCGGCCGGCTACAGCGCCGCGAGGCCGTTGAGATTCGACCTGTGGTGCGCACCGGACCGCTACGGCGACTCCGAGCGCGCCATGGCCGAGGCTCTCAAAGGGCAGCTGGAGAGGAGCGGGGCCATCCGGGTCACGGTCAGGACCGCCGATTGGGCGACCTTCAGGGACCAGTGGAAGAGCAAGCAGATGGCCGCCTGGCTCCTGGGGTGGTATCCCGACTACGTCGACCCGGACGACTACACCTCCCCGTTCGCCGGGACCGCGGAAAGCGCCGGGATGGGGATCAACTTCGCCAGCGCCGCGTGGGACGGGTGGCTCGCCGCCGAGCGGGGCAGCGCGCAGCCGGACGCGCGCCGGCAGATCTTCGAGACGATCCAGAAGGCCTGGACGGACGAGGTGCCGACCATCCCGCTCCTGCAGAGCCGCCTGTACGTCTTTGCCCGGCCTGGCGTCAAGGACGTCAAGTTGGGGCCGACGCTCGCCTTGAGCTACGACACGCTCAGGCTGGCGGACTAGCGGGGACCCAGGCCGCGGCGAAGTCGTAGCCCGACGAGCCGGTGATGCGCACGCGCACGAAGTCGCCTGCCCTCGCGCCTTCCGGAACGGCGTGCACGCGGATCACGCCGTCCACCTCGGGCGCCTCCCGGGCGCTGCGGCCCACCCAGGTGCGGCCGCGGCCCGCACGCCTCTCCAGCAGCACCGTCGCCTCCCGCCCGACGCGCGAGGCATTGCGCCGCTGCACGACCTTCCGCTGCAGGCGCAGCAGCTCGTCGAGCCGCCGCGCGGCCGTCGAGGGCCGCGGCCGGTGCGGCAGATCGAGGGCCGGCGTCCCGACCTCGGGGGAGAAGACGAACGCCCCGAGGTGATCGTAGCCCGTCTCGTCAACATGACGCAGCAGGTGACGGAAATGCGCCTCGCGCTCGCCGGGGAAGCCGAGCAGGCACGTCGTGCGCAGCGCCGCGTCGGGGAGGGCGGCCCGGGCGCGGCGCGGCAGGGCGCTCACCGCCTTGATCGTGTCCGCCCGGCGCATGGCCGCCAGCACCTCGGGGTGGCTGTGCTGGATCGGCACGTCGAGGTACGCGCAGACCTGCGGCACGCTCGCCATCGCCTCGAGGAGCGCGGGCGTCACGCGCGTCGGATATCCGTAGAGCAGCCGGACCCAGAAGCGGCCGCCCAGCCGCCCGAGCGCGCGCAGGAGCTCGGCGAGGCGCGGCCGGCCGTCGAGGTCGATGCCGCAGGCGGTCACGTCCTGCGACACCAGGTCCAGCTCGCGGCAGCCGGCTTCGAGCAGGCTCTCGGCCTCGCCGAGGATGCGCGCGAGGGGCCGGGAGCGGAAGCGGCCGCGGATGGCGGGGATGGCGCAGAAGGCGCACCGGTGATTGCAGCCCTCGGCGATCTTGAGGTAGGCGTACGGCGCCCCGGTAAAGACCACCGGCCGCGCCGCGCGGCTCGAAGAGCCGCCGCGGGTGGCCCGACACCAGGGTGAACGTGCGCTCCCCCGCCTCGAGCCTCCCGACGACGGAGGCGACCTCGCGCAGCTCGTCCACGCCCATCACGACGTCGACGGCCGGGAACATGGCGAAGAGCCGGTCGCGCTCGCGCTGCGGGAAACAGCCGGCGACGACGACCGCGCGGACGCGCCCGAGGGCCTTGAGGCGACAGGCGCTCTCTATGGCCTGCGCGCTCTCGGCGCGCGCGTCGGCGATGAACGCGCAGGTGTTGACGATGACGACCTCGGCCTGCTCCGGGCTGGGCGCCAGGGGCACGCCGGCGGCGAGCAGCTCGCCCGCCATGATCTGCGAGTCGACGAGGTTCTTGACGCAGCCGAGGCTGATGAAGCCGACGGAGAACACGGGCGATCATACGGGGGATTGGCCGGCGAGATCAATCGATGTTACCTTGGCCCCATCGTGTCTCTCCCCTTCCTGGCCGTCGCGAACGCGCGCGGCGAGATCTTCGAGGCCCGCGACTATCTCATGACCGGGATGGAGCTCGACCGTCCCCTCCTCCCCGACGAGGCGGACGTGATCCCGCTCCCGTACGGGAGCAACCTGTACGTGCTGCCGGGACGCACGCCGATCGGCTGGGACCGCCGCGCCGGCCGCTTCGCGCCGGTGCGTGACGTGCGCGGCGAGCCCGTGTTCGCGGCCGCGGCCTTCATGGCGCCGGCCTACCTGCAGCTCGCGCGCGCGGCGGCGGAGCCCGGCGGCGACGGGCAGAAGCTGCCCCTCTACAGCTACACGGCCCTCGGCTGGAGCGAAGGCCGCTTCTTCGCCGCCGGCGTGCGCATCGACGACGACGTGCGGCAGGACCCGAGCCTCGTGAACCTGACCTCGATAGAGAAGGCGGCCGCCGGGATGATCCGCCGCTACCCGCGCAACCGCCTCGTCGAGCACCTGGTGGAGAAGTGCGTGCGCTGCTACGGCTGTCCGGCGGCGCGCAACTTCGTCCTGGGCCGCTGGGAGTGCCCCATCCCCACGAGCCGCGCCTGCAACGCCGGGTGCGTCGGGTGCATCTCATGGCAGCCGGCCGACACGGGGGTGCCGGCATCGCAGGATCGCCTGGAGGCCACGCCGACCCCCGAGGAGATCGCGGAGTTCGTCGTACCGCACCTCGAGACGGCGGCGAGGCCCGTGGCCAGCTTCGGGCAGGGGTGCGAGGGCGAGCCGCTGCTCGCGGGCCACGTGATCGAAGCGGCCATCCGCTCCATCCGGGCGCGCACGGCCAGGGGCGTGATCAACCTGAACACCAATGCGAGCAGGCCCGACGTCGTCGAGAAGCTGGCGCGCGCGGGTCTGGACAGCATCCGCGTCAGCCTCAACTCGGCCCAGGACGCCTACTACAACGCTTACTACCGCCCGCGGGGCTATGGCCTGGACGCGGTCATCGAGTCGCTGCGCGTCGCCCGCCGTCACGGCCTGTGGACGTCGCTGAACTACCTGGTGTTCCCGGGCCTCTCGGACCGCGAGGACGAGGTCGAGGCGCTGGAGCGCGTCGTGACCGGCGCGAAAGTCAACATGATCCAGACGCGCAACCTGAACATGGACCCCGACTGGTACATCGACACGCTCGGGCTGCGGGGCGACAGCGGCCGGTGCCTGGGCATGCGCGCGTGGCTCGCCCGCGTCCGCGAGCGGCTGCCCTGGGTCCGCCTCGGCTACTTCAACCCGCCTCGCGAGGATATGCGGCCGGAGCACTACGCGTTTCCCGGCTGACGGCCGGGGCGCGGTCTACTCTTCCCTGAAAAGCTCGACCACCTCGTCGGCGGTCCGCGCGCCCGCGACCGCCCTGCAGAATGCGGTCGACCGCGTCATGCGCGCGATCTCGGCGAGAGCCTCGATGTGGGGCCCCGATTTGTCGGGGGGCGCCAGGATGAGGAAGAAGAGCGTCGAAGGCTTGCCGTCGAGCGCCTGGAAGTCGATGCCGGAGGGCGCGATTCCGATTGCGATCGTCAGGTCCTTGACTGCCGTCGTCTTGGCGTGCGGCACGGCGATGCCGTTTTCGAGGCCCGTGCTTCCCAGGGCCTCGCGGGCGAGGACCGCCTCGTACGCCTTGCGCTCGTCCGCGAGGCGGCCGGCGGTCGCGAGCACTCCGAGCAGCTCGCGGACCACTTCGTCCTTGGACTTGCCGGCGAGGGGGACTTTGATGACGTCCGCACCGATGAGGTCGATCAGGGCCATCAGCGACACCTCCAGAGCAGTATTGCAGAGAGAGAGCGCCTCGGCAAGCCGGGGTGAGGCGTCACGTGTTCCCCCCGAAGAGCTCCCACACCCTGTCGTCGTCCCTGACGATCAGCACCGCGCAGGGGACGTTGCGCATGGCGCGCTCGGCCTCGTTGTAGAACTCGTCGCGGCGGCTGCGGATGCTCGAGAGCTCGCCGATGACGAGCAGGTCGATCTTCCGCTCGACGACGACGCGCTTGATCTCCTGGTGCACCGTGCCCCGCGCGCTGATCGTCTCGATCGCGACGCCCTTGCGGTGAGCCAGCTCACGCGCGTGGTTGAGGTAGCGGTCGGCGTCGGCGTCGAGGTCGTGCTCGTACTCCTGCTCCTCGGCCTTGAGGAAGATGCGCGTCCGCACCAGGTCGTCGAGGGCGCGCGTGTTGACCACGTACAGCGCGGACAGCTCCGCTCCGGTCGACCCCGCGAGAAGCACCGCGTACTGGGCCGCAGTGACCGCCTGCTCCGTCCCGTCGATGTACACGAGGATCCTGCGAATCGGGCAATCCATCACTGACGCTCCTCTTGCGCCGCGGCGGCGAGCTCCCCGGGGGAGGCGTCGCCGGCAGACTTGCGGTTTTCCAGACGCCGCTTGACCAGCTTCATGAGCACGAACATGTCGCGCTCGTTCTCCTCGAGCCTGTTGCGCACAAAGGCGACGGTCTCCTGCAGGTCCGGGATCGCGATCTTCTCCAGCGCGTTCACCTTGCGGATGGTCTTGCGGACCTCCAGGGCGAGGCGCGTCACGGAGATCTTGAGCTCGGCGAACCGGCCCATCAGCGACAGCGCCTCCTTGAAGCTCTTGACCGAGGCGTCGATCCAGAAGCTCGTGTCCAGCGGGCTGTAGAACGGAGGCTTCTCCTCGAACTGCGTCTCGACCACGGGCAGCGGCACGCCCATGACCCTGCGCTGCTTGATGTGGATCTCCGCGTGTATGTTGACCGCGCCGGCGAGCTGCGTGACGCGCAGGCGCCCCATGCGCAGCACCGCCTGCTCGAGGGTGCGGTAGGCCTCGGCGAGCGACTTCTCGACGCGCGCCTGAAAATCCACCGTCTGGTCGACGAGCGCGAGCAGCTCGAGGACGAGGATGTTCCGCTTCTGGTCGAGCAGCTCGTAGCCCAGGTGCGCGAACTTGAGCTCCCCCTGCAGGCGCAGCAGGCTCGTCTTGGTGGGCGCGACGTTTCTCACCCGGCGCCTCCCGGAGCCGGAGCCCTACTTCTCATAGTACTTCTCCAGCTCCTCCCGGGTGACCCTGTGGAGCTCTTCGGCGGGCAGCTTGCCCAGGACCCGCCAGCCCATCTCCAGCGTCTGCTCGATCGGGCGATCCTCGTCCGGCTTCTGCGACGACGAACTGGCGCTCGAACGACTCGCCGAACTCCATGTACTGGTGGTCGAGCGGAGTGAGCTCCTCCTCGCCGATGACCGAGGCCAGGTTCCGCACGTCCTTGACGTAACTGTAGGCCGCGAAGAGCTGGCTTGCGAGGTGCGGGTGGTCCTCGCGCGTCATCCCTTCGCCGATCCCGTCCTTCATCAGGCGCGAGAGCGACGGCAGGCCGGCGACCGGCGGATAGATCCCGCGCGCGTACAGCTCGCGCTCGAAGACGATCTGCCCCTCGGTGATGTAGCCGGTCAGGTCGGGGACGGGGTGCGAGATGTCGTCGTTGGGCATCGTGAGGATGGGGAGCTGGGTGATCGAGCCCGCTGTAGCCCTTGAGCATCCCGGAGCGCTCGTAGAGCTCGGCGAGGTCCGAGTAGAGGTAGCCGGGGTAGCCCTTGCGCGAGGGGATCTCGCCGCGGATCGTCGAGATCTCGCGGAGGCTCTCGCAGTAGTTGGACATGTCGGTCAGGATGACCAGCACGTGCATGTTCTTCTCGAAGGCGAGGTACTCCGCGAGCGTGAGCGCGGTGCGCGGCGTGATGATGCGCTCGATCGAAGGGTCGTCGGCGAGCGAGAGGAACAGCGCCACGTTCTCCAGGACGCCCGTCTCCTCGAACGACTGTGATGAAGAAGCGCGCCACGTCGTTCTTGACGCCCATGGCGGCGAACACGACGGCGAACTCGCTCTTGCCGCCGCGGATCTTGGCCTGGCGGGCGATCTGCGCCGCGAGCTCGTTGTGCGGCAGCCCGTTGCCGGAGAAGATCGGGAGCTTCTGGCCGCGGATCAGCGTGTTCATCCCGTCGATGGCGCTGATGCCGGTCTGGATGAAGTCGCGCGGGTACTCGCGCGCGGTCGGGTTGATGGGCATGCCGTTGACCGGGAGCTCCTTGTCGGCCATCGGCGCCGGCCCGTCGTCGATCGGCTCCCCGAGGCCGTTGAAGACGCGGCCGAGCATGCGTTCGGTGACCCCGACGGCGAGCGGCTCGCCGCGGAAGCGCACGCGCGTCTCCGGCAGAGTCAGGCCGCTGGTGCCCTCGAAGACCTGGGCCACCACCGCGTCCTCCGAGGTCTCGAGCACCATGCCCAGCCGGACGTGGCCGGTCGGGTCCACGCACTCGATGAGCTCGCGGTAGCCGACCGGGTGCGTCCTGCGGACGAAGATGAGCGGGCCCTCGATGCGGTGCACCCCGATGTACTCGCGGCCGGCCAGGAGGCGCCGCTCGCGCTCCCCGATCTCGCGGGTCGCCGCGGCTTCCCCGCCGCGGTGAGTCGTCGCTTCACTCATAGATGGACTCCAGCTGCGCGAATCCGCGCTCCAGACGCGCCGCCAGCTTGTCAAAGGCGGCATCATCGTCGTTGGCGATGGTGAGCTTCATCTGGATCAGCTCCTGGAAGACCTTCATCCTGCGGAGCTTGACGAGCGTCACGCCCCGCTTGATCGCCTCGGCGCCCCTGCGCCAGTACTCGACGATCAGGGCGAGCATCCGGGTCTGCCTGCTCACGGTCGAATAGCGGTCGATGTCGTCGTAGGCGTTCTGCTGCAGAAACGCGTTCTTGAAGAGCGTGCAGGCGTCCAGGATGAAGCGCTGGCTGTCGGGCAGCGCGTCCGGGCCGACGAGCTTGACCACCTGCTGCAGCCTGACCTCGCGCTGCAGCAGATCCATGATCTCGGCGCGGTCGACGCTCCAGGCGGCGCCGACCTTCTGCTCCCACCACGTGGAGATGTCGCCGAGGTACTCGCTGTAGCTGTCGATCCAGGAGATGGCCGGGTAGTGCCGCGCGTTGGCGAGCTGCCGGTCGAGGGCCCAGAAGCAGCGGACGAAGCGCTTGGTGTGCTGCGTCACCGGCTCGGAGAAGTCGCCGCCCGGCGGCGAGACCGCGCCGATGATCGTGACGCTCCCCTGGGCGCCCGAGAGGGTCGTCATGGAGCCGGCGCGCTCGTAGAACTCGGCGACGCGCGTCGGGAGATAGGCCGGGAAGCCCTCCTCGGCGGGCATCTCCTCCATGCGGCCGGAGAGCTCGCGCAGCGCCTCGGCCCAGCGCGAGGTCGAGTCGGCCATCACCGCCACGTCGTAGCCCTGGTCGCGGTAGTACTCCGCCAGCGTGACGCCCGTGTAGATGCTCGCCTCGCGCGCCGAGACGGGCATGTTGGAGGTGTTGGCGATGAGGACCGTGCGCTCCATGAGGCTGCGGCCGGTGCGCGGGTCGATCAGCTTGGGGAACTCCGTGAGCACGTCGGTCATCTCGTTGCCGCGCTCGCCGCAGCCGATGTAGACGATGATGGCCGCGTCGCACCACTTGGCGATCGCGTGCTGCGTCATGGTCTTGCCGGTGCCGAACCCGCCGGGGATCGCCACGGTGCCGCCCTTGGCGACGGGGAAGAGCGTGTCGATGACGCGCTGGCCCGTGATGAGCGGGGTCACGAGCGGAAGCCGCTCGCCGACGGGCCGGGGCGTGCGGATCGGCCAGCGCTGCATCATGGTCACGGGCGTCTCGCGGCCGCCCGACTCCACCAGCGCGATGGGCTCCTCGACCGTGTAGTCGCCTTCCGGGGCGACCGACACGAGCCTCCCCGTGGAGTCCCGGGCGGCAGCAGCACGCGGTGCTCGATCTGCCCGGTCTCCTGCACGCGGCCGAGGATCGAGCCGCCGGAGATCTCGGCGCCGGCGGCGAGCGGCTCGGGCACGAATCTCCAGCGCTTCTCGCGGTCGAGAGAGGGGGCCTGGATGCCCTTCTCGATAAAGGCGCCGGAGATCTCGCCCAGCCGCTCGAGGGGCCTCTGGATCCCGTCGTAGATGGTGCCGATGAGGCCCGGGCCGAGCTCGACCGAGAGCGGCATGCCGGCCCCGTAGACATTGTCGCCCGGAGCCACGCCGGTCGTGTCCTCGTAGACCTGGATGACCGCGCCGTCGCCCTCGAGCTTGATGACCTCCCCGACCAGGCGCGCCTCGCCGACGCGGACGAGCTCGAGCATCATCGCGTCGGTGACCCCGCCCACCCCGATGACTGGCCCGTTGACCCGCCTGACCCTGCCTATGATCCGCTCACTCATTCGCGGTCTCCCTCACTCCGAAACGAACAGCGCCTTGTGGATGAGGCTGCGGATCCGCGTCTGCTCCCGCAGCAGGCGCGTCGCCACCTGGTTGTTGTAGGCGATGCGGCCGTTCGGCGAAGTCAGCACGACGCCCTGGCCGATGAGCGGCTGCGCCTTGGACGGCACGAGCCGCACTTCGCGCCCGACCGACCGCATGACCTCCGCTTGCGCCTCCGCGAGCAGGTCCCCGTCGAACAGGGCGCGCTCGGCGGCCGACGCGTTGACCTCGGCCTCCGGCTGGCCCAGTCCGACCGCCGCCTCCGCGATCCAGCCGATGAGCATCGCCCGGTACTCGGGCGTGCCGATCATGGCGGCCAGCTTCGCGCGCGTCGCGTCCTGCGCCTCGACGACGATGCGGTCGCGCACGCGGAGGCGCGCGCGCCTGGTCTCGACGTGGACGCGCGATGCCGTGTTGCGCCGCAGAGCCTCCAGGCGCTCCGCAATACGCTCGTCGGTCTTGAGCTCGAGGGCCTGCAGCTCGGCGGCCGCGGCCCCGCGGCGCTTCGCGGCCGTCTGCTCCGCCTCGGCGACCATGCGCGCCGCCTCGTCGCGGGCGTCCGCGAGGATCTTCGCCCACGAGCGGGTTCGCTTCGATGCTGCTCTCTGAGCTCACGCAAGACTTCCTTTCCGGCCCGCGGGCGGCCGCCGACTCTGCCCTACAGCCTCACGCCGATCGCCCCGTTGACCATCTCGCGGATGCCGAGCTTGCCCTCCATGCGTCCGCCCCGGTCCGGGATCTCCACGATGAGGGGAAAGCGCGCCGTAAAGAGATAGCGGTCCACCGTCGGCCGGATGAGCTCGGCGATGCGCTCGGTGATGATGATGATGCCGACCTCGCCGTCCGCCAGCGCCGCCTTGAGGGCGTCCTCGGCCTGCTCCGCCGTCACGACCGAACGGCCGGGCACCCCCACCATTCCGAAGCCGAGCACGGCGTCTTCGTCGCCGATGATGTGGTATCTCACAAAAGCCGCTCCCTGCGCGCCCGGCGCCCGGCCCCCGGCAGGCGCCGGCCCATCTACACCTTGCCCAGGATCATCAGGGCCGTGATAAAGCCGAACACCACGAGCCCTTCGGCGAGCGCGATAAAGATCAGCGCCTGGCTGGCGATCTCGGGCTTCTCGCCGATGGCGCCCATCGCCGCGGCCCCGACGTTGGCGATGGCGATCCCCGCGCCGATGGCCCCGAGCCCGAACGCCACGGCCGCGGCCACCAGCTCCCACTTCATGACTTCCGCCTGCTCCGTGGTGAGGTCGCGCCGCGTCTCCTGGGCCGACGGCCGCGTCACCGTCACCAGCCCGAACACCGCCATGAACGCCAGGAGGAGCACGATAGAGATGGCCGTGTGCCTGCGGAACCCCGATTGATGCTGCGTGACAACCTTCATAACCTTTCCTTTCGCGGCTCCCGCGTCGAAAGCGCGCCCGGCCGCTTCATCGCCTCTATTCACGACTCCTCAGCGAGACCGGCAGGTACGCGGTCCCGGAGCCCGAGAAGTACTTGGAGAAGAACTCGTAGTAGTTCAACCTCAACGACTGGATGCCCGCCGACAGGCCTTCGAGCAGGATCACCAGGACGTTGCCGAACACGAAGACCAGCCACGACCAGGGGCTCCAGGCGCCTCCCGGAGCCGACCTGACGCGCGATCTCGAAGAACGCAATCATCAGGCTGGAGTGGGCGATGCCCAGGCCGGCCACCCGCATGAACGAGAGGGTGTTGGCCAGGTACCCGCTGAAGATCTCCAGCATCTCGACGACCCACTCCATGCCCAGGTCGATCACGGTGAGGGGCCCGAACCTGCGGTGCCCGGTGGTCGGAGAAGAAATGGATGGGCGGTCCGGCCATCAGCAGCAGGGCCGGGACCCCGAACATCCAGAACAGCCTGTCGGCGGGCGGGAGGACCCGGTAGCCGCTCGCCGCGAAGCCGAACGCCGCGTAGACGCCCGCGCCGTACAGCCAGCTCCCGATCACGCCGCCCTTGCTGAGGAACAGGTCGACCCAGCGCCGGGTGACGACGAGGTTGACCCAGTTGAGCAGGAGGCCGAGCGCGATGACCGCGATGCCGAAGTAGAGCGTGATGGCGAGGACGCCGTAGACGTCGCGGACGAACCCGGAGTGCGTGCGTGTGCCCCGCGATGATCGCGTGGTAGTCGAACCAGACGGCGTGGCGGCCACGGAAAGCCGAACGTCGAGCCGAAGAGGATCCCGGTCACCATGGCCGCGGCGCCGCAGTAGAGCCCCGAGGCGCAGCAGGTTCCTCACGCCGTCGGCCGCTTCCTTGTACAGGGCCAGGCCGAGCACGCTCGCCAGCACCAGGATCGCCCCCTGGCCCGCGTCGCCGAACATGAGCCCGAACATGATGAGGTAGGTGACCGCGACAAACGGCGTCGGATCCACGGTCCCGTAGGACGGGGTGGCGTAGTTCTGGACGAGCATCTGGAACGGCGCGAGGAACTTCGGGTTGTGCAGGCGCACGGGCACCGCCGCCGATTCGCCGGCGCGCGGGTCGTGCCACTCGATCAGGCACATCCCGCCCGCGGCCCGGCGGACCGCGCTTTCGAGGGAGCGCTGCATCGAGGCAGGCACCCATCCGGAAAAGAGCACCGTGCGGACCGTCGTGCTGAAGTACGACTGGATGCGGTGGTGCAGCTCGGTCATGCGCAGGTTCGCCCAGAGCTCCTCGCAGGCTGCTCGCGCTCGCCGCCGAGCAGCGTCCGGATCTCCGCCGTGCACGCCTCCTGGTCGCGCCGCAGGCCGGCCAGGCGGTCGCCGACCTCCGCCAGCGCCTGCTTCTTGAGGTCCGAGCCTTCGTCGGAGAGCTCGCCGTCCAGCCACCCGTGCTGGTCGAGGACCGGCGTCGATCTGGCCCTCGTCGCGGCGCAGCGTGATCACCAGGAGCCGCGTGCGGTCCCCGTCGGCCTCCAGGTTGATCTGCACGCTCGGCCACTGCCGCAGCGCGGCCGCGAACGACTCGAGCTTGTCGGTCCCCAGGCTGCCGACCTGGATGTTCAGGAACGAGAAACGCGACCCTGCCCGGATGCCGGCGCCGATGTCGCGGAACAGCGCGACCTGCCGCGCGATCTCCTCCAGCCTGAGGATCTCCTGCTGCAGCGCGCGCTGCCGCTCCCGGATGCCGCGGACGCCCGAGCTGATGCGCTCGAGCTCGCGGTTGGCGGCGTCGGCGTCGACCGCGTGCAGGCGGTCCACATCGAGGCCGCCCGAGGCCTCGGGCGGCGCGTCGAGCAGCTCCAGCAGGCCCTCGACCCGCTTGCGCGTCTCGGCGATGGTCGCGGACGACACCGCCTGCTTGACCCCGCCGAGCACCGACGCGTGCTCCGCCGCCACTTCGGTGGCGCGTATCATGTGCATCACGCCGAGGCGCAGGAGCTCCCGGGTGACGGCCTCCGAATCGCGGTCGAGGACGACCGCGACGATCTGTTTCATGCGGTCCGCGAAAATCACAGCACGCCCCTTATCCGCTCCTGGGAGAGGCCATAGAGCTTCGCGTTCAGGATCGTCATCAGAGTGCGGATCTCGTTGCGCTTGAGGGTGACGTACGCGAGGACGGTGCCGATCGTGAACGGGTAGCCCGAGAGGAGCCGGCCGACCTCGTGCAGCATGATCTGCTGCAGGATGCGCTCGATGAGCACGAGCCGCGCCAGCTCGTCCGCGGCCGGCGCGGTCAGCATGACCTGCAGGGACGGGTAGCGGCGGCTCACGAGCCCCGAGACGAGCTCCGTGACCCGGCCGCTCTGGTAGGCGGCCGCGACCTCCTCGTGGCTCAGGCCCGAGCGCGAAGGGATGAGGAAGCGCAGCACCTGGTCCAGGGGAAGGTCGTAGGCGACCCGGAAGCGCACCATCCAGGCCGCGTTCAGCAGGTCGATCTCGACGGCGGTCATCCGCTCGGCGATCTCGCGGTCGACGGGCGACAGCGACTTCGCGGCGGAGAGCAGCCGGTCGAAGAAGGCGCGGTCCAGCGCGATCTCCGCCTCGAACAGGCTCCCCGCAGTGATGGCCGCCGCGTGCGCCTCCACCGCGGCCGCGTAGGGGCTCGCGCCGAGCGCGGCGACCACGTCCTCGACGCTTCCCGCAGCGAGGAGCCGGTCGATGTCCAGGTCGTGATGCACGCTGCCGCGGTACAGGTAGCCGCCCGCGGCGCTGGTGTCGCGGCCGCGGACCGCCCGGTCGAACCAGACCCGCAGCGCCGCCTTGAGCGCCTCGATCTCGTACCGCGCGGCCATCGCCTCGGCGAACCGCAGCACCTCGCCTTCGAGGTAGCGCTCGAGCTCCAGGTGAAGGGTGACCTCGCGGCCAAAGAGATCCAGCTCCGCCATGCGCAGGTCCCCGGTCCGCTCGTACGCCGAGACCGCGTCGCGAAAGGCCGTCTCGCGGACCATCGAAAGCGCCGCGTTCAGATCCGGGGCCCGGATGAGCTGGTCATAGAACGACTCGGGAACGATGAGGCTGATGCGCGCCCGCAGCTTCGCGTTGATAAAGGCGTAGGTTCTGAGGCGGCCGGCCATCCTACGCCTTCCGGGAGGACCCGGGGGCCTGCGGCGCGCGCGGCCCGTCCACGTGGCGCGGCGCCGCGATGAGCTGCACCAGCTGCTCCACGAGCGCGTCCATCCCCGTGCGGTTGGAAGCGAGCGCGGCTTCGCCCTCGGCTTCCGCGGCCGCTACCGCGGCGCGGAAGCTCTCCGCGGCCTGCTGCTCCGCCCGCTCCAGCGCCGCGCGCACCCGCTCCGCGGACCGGTCGCGCGCGGCCTTGGCCTCGTCCGCAGCCGCGGCTTCGGCCGCGTGGCGGACCTCGTCAGCGCGGCGCCGGGCCTGCTCGAGCAGGGCTGCCGCTTCCTTCTCGGCCGCGAGGACTTCGTCGATGGCCTCCTTCATTCCCTCACCCCCTTTAAGGGAACACGCTCACGAGGAACTCGTACCGCTCCGCCAGGGCGCGCTTCCGGGCGAAGGTGGCGACGTCGTAGAATAGCGGACTTGCGACGATCGTGACCAGCCTGCGGAACTGGTCGGTCGTGAGCCTCGCGGGGTCCGTCTTTCCGTAATGCGCCAGGGCCGCGGCCCTGATTCCGTAAACCCCCCTGCCGAATTCGATCGTGTTCACGTAGAGCTCGAGGATCCGCTCCTTGCTCAGGACCGTCTCCATCGTGAGGGCGGCGATCACCTCGAAGTATTTGCGCACATAGGTACGGTTGGGCGTGAGGAACAGGGTGCGCGCGACCTGCATGGTGATGGTGCTGCCGCCGTGATAGATGCGGCCGAGCTGCCTGTTGATGCGCTGCGCGTCGCGGATCGCCTGCAGGTCGACGCCGTGGTGCCGGTAGAAGGTGTAGTCCTCGACCGCGACGAACATGGCCCCTGCCCGCCAGGGGAGCCCGCGGAGCCGGACAAAAGAGATCGGCCTGACGGGGGCTTCGGTGGTTGCCGCGCGGTAGAGCATCAGCGCGGTCACGGGCGGGTCCGCCACCCGGAGCGCGACCGAAGCCCCGGCCACGAGCAGCGCGAACGCCGGCTGCACGAGCAGGAAGCCGAGGACGCCCGCCAGCAGGGCGCGGGCCAGGAGAGCGCCCGGCGGGGGCAGGGCGAGCGCCGCGGCGCGCCGCAGGCGCACGGGGGGTCGCGCGACGCTCATCGCAGCCTTCCGTCGCGCGAGCCGATGTAGTCGAGGATGTCGGTGCGCGAAGCCTGCCGCGCCACCAGTCGCAGAAAGTCGTCCTGCCGGCAGAGGCTCGTCACCAGCGACAGCAGGCGGAGCTGGCCCTTGAGGCTGTACCCGAGCACCACGAACAGCGCGGACACCGGCACGCCGTCCGGCGCCCCGAAATCGACGGCGTTCTCCAGGAAGCACAGCGAGACCCGCTCCTCTTCCGGCTTCGAGAGCATCGGGTGCCTCGGATGCGGGATCGCGATCCCCTGCCCGACGCCCGTGCTCATCAACCGCTCCCGCTCGACGACCGCCTCGAGAAGCGCCGCGGGGGCGATCCCCGCGGGCAGCGTGGTCACCGCGAGGGCGCGCTCGATCGCCTCGGGCATCGAGCGGCCCTCGAGCCGGTAATGGATCCCTCCGCGCGCCAGGAGCTCGGCGATGGGGACGGCGTGGCCGCTCTCCGCCGGGGGCGCGCCGTCCGGAGCGGCCACGCGCGAGCGGCCCATCCAGCGGTCGATCTCTTCGCGGCGGAACCGGTACTGTCCGCTGAGGCGGTAGGCGGGGATCTTGCTGGCCCGGATCCACCGATAGAGCGTCTTGCGCGAGACGTTCAGCATGTCCAGCAGGTCCGTTACTCTCAGGTCCATCACCGCTCCCCGCGCGGCGCGAGCCCCTATTGCGGGGCCCTCATCGCCGCAACGACGGTCCTGCCCGCGGCGGCGATCATCTCGGAGATCGCCTGCAGCGTGTTTCTCGCATCCATGGGCTTCGCGCCGGAAGCAGCCGCGCGCGCGTCCTCGAGGGCCTTTCTGCCGGCCTCGACCTCGGCCCGGAGCTGGGCCACGTCGAGCCTCGTACCCGGGGCCGCGGCGGCCTGCCGGATCATCGACTCGGCGTCGTTCAGCGCCTTCTCGACCTCGGGGAGCATCCTCGCGACGTCGGCGCTCACCTGCTCCTTGCCGGCGGCGGCCGCGGCCGAAGCCTGCTTCGCGGCTTCCGCCGCCTGCGCGGCCAGAGCCGCGACGCTCCTGTACGAGCGCGACAAGGCCGATTTCGCGGCCTGCGCCGCCATCTCAGCCTCCATGCTCGTGACCAGCGTGTCGGCCCTGGCAAAGGCATCGGCGGCGTAGATCGGCGCCTCCGCCTTGACGGCCTGATCGAGGGCCGCCTTGGCCTCGTCGACCGCGGCCTGGGGGACTTTCGCGCAGCGAGTCAGCGCGATCGCCATGAAGAGCAACCCGAGCAACCTGACGAGTCTCATGTCATCCCCCTAAGGCTTGGCATCCGCGCCAAGCCCCAAGCCCCCCGAAAGGGGGGCCATCCTTTGCACCATGTGCTGCTTTGTCAATGAAAGCAGGACGACAAGAGTAATTCAGACCCAAGGACACCCGAGTGTCAAGGACATATTAGGACATCTTGGGTCAGATAAGGTTGAAGGTACCCACCCCGCCGGACGCGCTCTGACCCGTCAGGGCAGGCGCAGCAGATCGGCGCGGCCGAGAGCGGCCGGAGTGATGCGCACGCGGGCGATGGCGCCGCGGAACCACGACACGCGATTCTGCCTGCAGCCGAGGGAGACCCGGCCGGCCGGCGCGGGCCCGACGGGTAGACCGCGGGAAAGCTCGGGCTCGCCGTCGACGTACGCGGCAAAGCGGCCGGGGCCGGCCACCGCGGCGGCGTAGTGCCAGCGGCCGACGGGATGCGCCCGCGTGCGGTCCAGCAGCGCGGCGGAGGCGGCTCCCGACTGCAGAAACGCGTCCAGGCACCAGCCGCCCGCGCCGGCCGGCCGCGTCTCGAACAGCAGCCGGTCGCCGTCGACCGTGCCGGCGTGGAAGAGGCGCTGCTCCTCTCCGCCGCCGGCATCGGGCCTGAAGAGCACCTCCACGGTGTACTCGGCCAGCCCCGCGAGCGGGCTCGCGGGCAGGAACAGGGCGTCATCGACGCCGTCGAACAGCATCGCGGGCCCGTGCTCGCTCTCGACCACCCGCGGATCGCCGGCGCGCTCCGGCGCGTGGCCGCCGATGCGGCCCCGCGCGTCGAAGCGCCAGTCGACGGTCCTCACACGGGAGCCTTGCGGCTCGCGGCCGCGAGGTACTGGTAGACCGCGTTCACGTCCCTCTTGCCGTAGCCGGCCTGCGTCGCGGCCGCGAACAAGGCCTGCAGATCGGCGAGCAGGGCGAACGTGCGGCCGCCGGCCGCCGCGAGCTCCGAGGCGTAGCGCAGGTCCTTGAGCGCGAGCTCGAGGGCGAAGCCGAGGGGGAAGCGGTCGGCGATGATCGACTCGATCTCCGTCTGGAAGCCGCGGCTGTAGCCGCCGCTCACCGAGATGAACTCCTTGACCGTGGCCAGGTCCATCCCGTTGTCCTGCGCGAGCAGGGACGCGCAGGAGGCGGCGCTGCGGTCCAGGATCGAGAGGAAGTTGTTGAGCAGCTTGGCCACGTTGCCGGCGCCCGGCGCGCCCGCGTAGACCACGTTCTTCGCGATCTTCGCGAAGAGCGGCGCGAGATCGCGGGCCTCCTCCGCGCGGCAGCCGACCGCGAGGTTCAGGGCGCCCTGATCGGCCTGCGCGGGGCCTCCGGTCATCGGCGCGTCGAGAAACCCGATGCCCGCCGACGCGAGCTTCTCGCGGATCGCGCGCGTCGACGCCGGACGCGCCGTGGAGAAGTCCACGACCTGCTTGACGGCGCTGCCGCGCGACGCGGCGAGGCCCGAGGGCCCGAGGATCACCTCCTCGACTTCGATCGAGCTGGGCAGGCACAGCAGCAACAGCTCGCACGAGCGGAACACGTCTGCCAGGTCACCCGTGATGCGCGCGCCCGAGTCGCGCAGCGCGCCCGACTTCGCGTCGAGCGCCGCGGGGGCCCGTTTGTGCACCACCAGCGGATAGCCCGCCGCGAGCAGGTTCTTCGCGATGCCGCTCCCCATGAGGCCGGCCCCGATCAGTCCCGTTCTCTGCATGCCCCTGTTATAGCGAGCGAGCGGCGGCGTGTCAGCGCCTCGCCGCTGGCGCTGCCTCGAGTTTTGTGGCATAGAACCCCCGGGAGGCAGCGGTGAACCTTCTGGTGCTGTGCGACGATTACTATCACCCCGCCGGGGTGGCGCGCTGCGGACTGCAGGACCTCGCGGCCCGGGGTTTTCACTTCGTGTGGGTCGAGGACGCCGGGGCCTGGTCGTCCCGCCTGATGAGCCTCTTCCCGGTGGTCGTCCTGGCCAAGTCGAACAACGTCTCCTCGAGGAATCGCGACGCCTGGATGACTCCGCAGGTCGAAGAGGCATTCGTCGACTACGTCAGGCAGGGCGGCGGGCTGCTGGCGCTGCACTCGGGCACGGCCGACTACCTGGAGACTCCGGCCCTGCGCGCCCTCCTCGGCGGCGTGTTCGTCCACCATCCGCCGCAGTGCCCCGTGTCGGTCGCGCCCCTGCCGGGACATCCCCTTACGAAGGGCGCGGTCCCCTTTACCCTCAGGGACGAGCACTATCACATGGCGATGAGTCAAGGCACGACGGACGTGTTCGTCACCACGAGCTCGTCCCACGGCGAGCAGCCTGGCGGTTGGAGGCGCACCGAAGGCCGCGGCCGGGTGTGCGTGCTCACGGCGGGCCACAACGTCGACGTCTGGCTGCACCCGTCGTACCAGGCGCTGATCATCAACGCCCTGCGATGGGTCGCACAGGGGGAGTAGAGCTACAGGTCGTACTTGCGAGGGTCGAACTTGCCGCCGCGGCACTCCTCGACCATCGCGTCCGTGAACGCGCCCTCCTCGCCGACCGAGGCAAGCTGCTCGTCCATGGTGTCGAGCCACACCGCTTCGCGCTCGCCGATGCGGAGGCGGCCCGCGGCCACGCCCTCGCGGAGCGCAGCGACTGCGGCGCGGCCCGCGGCCAGCGCGCGGGCGAACGGCGTGGCCTCGGCCGCGATCCGAGTCGCGATCGGCAGCACCACGTCGGGGGCGAGCACATACGCCTGCGGGTCGAGCGCCGCGTCGCTTTCCACGAGGAGGTCGCGCAGCAGCAGCGCCTCGCCGTCGCCGCGGCGAGAAGCCGCGTTCATGAGGCGGCAGTCGTAGACGAGCTGCTCGAGCGAGATCGTCGGCGCCATGCCGCCGAGGAGCTTGACGTTCTGCACGCTCTCGTTGCTCCACAGGTCGGCCATGGCGGCTGCCACGTTGCCGACGTGGGAGAGGTGGGCGCACGCGCTGCTCCTGCCCTCCATCGCGATGGGGCAGCCGGTGAGCGCCTTCACGTAGACTCCCTCGTATCCGCAGTCCTTGTGAGGGCCGACGGCGCCGCGCTCGAACGCCTGGAGGCTGCGCACCGCCGAAATCACGCGCACGACGGCGGCGAAGACCCGCGGGATGTACCTGCGGTCCGCGAGCACCATCGCCGTGTTGGCAAAGCCGCACGCCGTGTCCGCCGCCGGCAGGCTGCCCGTGGCCGAAGCCACGCCCGCGATCGCGCGCCACAGCCGGTCCATGTCGCGGATCCCGAGCACGCCGAGGGCGAACAGCGACTTGCGCAGGTCGCACTCGAGCACGGCCGCGTCGTGCACGTCCTTGCCGCCGATGCTCTCGATCGAGAGCAGCTCCGCGCCGGCGCGGGCGCAAAGCTCGAAGGTCTCGAGCACCTTCTCCCAGTGCTCCCCCTTCCACATGTGCGGGGAGCTCGGGTCTTCGCGGATGTCGACGGGCGTGATGCGCAGCGCCGTGCGCAGCCCGGCGCGGCTCTCCCACCGGCGCAGGGCCTCGCGCACGCGGCGGGCCGCTTCGGCGCCCCACGCCGGCTCGTAGGTCATGGGCGGAAGCAGCTCGAGCTCCGCCACGAGGTCGGGCTGCTCGAGGGCGACGGCGCGCTCGCAGACGCCGTCGATGATCTGCTCGTACTGCTCGAAGGCCGAGGCCACGGTCGTCGCATTGAGCGCGACGGCGGGCAGCGTGAAGTTGATCTCGGGGATCACCGCGCCCGCGCCGATCGCGAGGCCGTTCGGGAGGGTGACGGGCCTGCGGGCCAGGCCGAAGCGCAGATCACGAGCGTCGGTATATGCAATTTCGCCCATGGGTGCCTTCTTTTTTGATGGTTCTGCTCATCAATAGGGATACAATAGCGCGCCGGGGCAGGCCCGCGGGCCCGCCGCGCGGGCGCGCCCGGCCTACCGGGCCGCTACGAAGTTCTTGGCGAGGTCCGCAGCCGAGGCCGCGTCGGGCGCGTACCCGTCGGCCCCGATCTCGTCGCAGTAGGCCTGCGTCACCGGGGCGCCGCCGACCAGCACCTTGACCGCGTCGCCGATGTCGGAGGCGCGCACGGCCTCGACGAGGTCCTTCATCCCGGTCATCGTCGTGGTGAGCAGGGCGCTCGCCGCGATGATCTCGGCCTTGTTGTCCCTCGCGGCGTTGATGAACTTCTCGACGCTGACGTCGACCCCCTGGTCGATCACCTGGAAGCCGGCGCCTTCCATCATCATCGCGACGAGGTTCTTGCCGATGTCGTGCAGGTCGCCCTTGACCGTGCCGATCACGACCTTGCCGCGCGGCTGCACGCCGCTCGCCGCGAGCAGCGGCTTGAGGATCTCGCTGCCGGCCTTCATCGCGCGGGCCGCGATGAGCACCTCGGGCACGTAGACCTCGTTGTTCTTGAAGCGCTCGCCCACGACGCCCATCCCGGCGATCAGCCCCTTGTTGAGGATGTCCGCCGCGCTGATCTTCTGCGCCAGGGCCTGGTTGACCAGCGTCTTGACGTCATCCCTCTTGCCCTTGATGAGCTGCTCCGCAATCTGTTCGAGTATCGCCATCGCACCCTCCGTTATGGCCGGTAGATTAAGGCATCCCGACGGCCGACTTCTGTTACGTTTGTGTCCAGTTCTGGTACTGCGGTGCGCACCTCCCTCGCCAGGAGCGCGCCCGCATCGGCCCGCCTGGGCCCGCTTCAGCCGCCGATCTTCCGCAGGCCCGAGGCGAAGCCCGTCGAGCCCGCCGCGATGACGATCGCGATCGGCAGGACCACGAGCACGAGGATCTGCACCGCCATCGGGATGCGGCGCGCGGAGCTCATGAGGATGCCGAGCAGGACCACGCCGAGCCCCACCAGGAAGTTCAGGGGCATGTTGGAGAAGAAGGGCGACGCGGCCGCGGGCTCTCGCAGCCAGGCCATGAAAGGCACGCCCGCCGCGGTGGAGATAAAGAGGAAGCCGACGGCCGACGCCATCAGAAGCGGGGCGATGATCCTCCCGCTGCCGAAGACGACGCGCACGAACACGAGCACGAAGAAGACGAGCAGGAAGAAGCCCTTGGTGCCGTACTTGCCGAGGCTCTTCGCGAGCAGGTCCTGCAGCTGAGGATAGCCGAACACCCCCAGCGCGACCGGCAGAATCGCCAGAAAGCCCAGCCACCCGAAGACGTTGAAGAAGCGCTCGAACCCCTCGATCTCCTGCCGTCCGCCCTGCCCCCTCCCCTGCCCCGGCCCAGGTCGTTCCATGGTGCCTCCGCGCAAATCGGTATCGTCAGGCATTATAGCCTCCCCGGCCATGGTGCGGCGAGCCCGCACGAGCCAGGCGGCGAGCTCCCGCCCGAGTCGTTGTCGCCGAGAGCGCTCCCGGTCGGCCACGAGGACTTGGACAGATATCTGCATAGACGATATGCTATCTGCATGAGAACGACGCTCAATCTCCCGGACGACGTTGTCCGCGCAGCCAAGCGGCGCGCGGTCGAAGAAGGGACCACGCTCACGAAGCTGATCGTCGAGGGCCTGAGCTGCCGCCTCGAGCGGACCCGATCGCGGCGAGCTCTTCCCGTTTCGACGGCAGCCGGAGGTCTGAGACCCGGCGTCACGTGGGAGAGGCTCGCCTCGACCGAGCGCGGCGAGCAGTCTCACCGATGAACCTCTGGGACGTGAACGTCTGGGTGTACGCGTTCCGGCCCGACAGCCCGCTGCATGCCAGGGCGCGCGTGATGCTCGAGGACTCGCTCGCGCGACGCGAGCCCTTCCTGTTTTGCCCGTTCCTGGCCGCCTCGTTCCTGAGGCTGGTCACGAATCCGCGCGTGTTCGTCCAGCCGTCGGACATCCACGAATCGTGGCGCTTTCTCGATTCGCTCGAGACCGATCCGGCAGCCCAATACACGGAGATGGACCGGCAGACTTACGCGATCTTCAAGCACCTGGGCCTGGTAACGCTGGCGGCCGGCAACAGCGTACCCGATGCCCTGATCGCCGCCACAGCCCTGCGCCACGACGCGCGACTCTTCACGGCCGACAAGGCCTTTCACGCCTATCCCGGCGTCGACGTCGAGCTGATCGCGCGCTGAGCGCTGAGCCGCGAGCGTGGCGGCGCCGGCCGTCGGCTCAGGTCGCCAGGCTCTTCCACGTGCGGCCGTGGAGGCCGCGGGCGCGCTCGATGAGCCGGCGCACCGCCGCGCTCTCGCCGCCGGCCGACGGCCGCGTGAGCGTCCTGCCGTCCATCTCGTCGAGGACGGCGCCGACGCCGGCCGCGAGGGCCGCGAGGTCGTAGCCGCCTTCGAGCACGAGCACGAGCCGGCCCTCGCACGCCGTCGCGGCGATGTCCAGCACGACGCGGGCGAGCGCGGCAGCCCCGGCTTCCGTCGCCCGCATCCCCGCCAGCGGGTCCGCGGCGAGGATGTCGAACCCCGCGGAGACGATCAGCAGGCCCGGCCGGAGCTCGAGAGCAACGGGCGCAAGGACCTCGCGGTAGACGGCGAGCAGATCGGCGTCGCCCGTGCCCGCCGGAAGCGGGACGTTGATCGTCGCTCCCTCGCCCTCTCCCGTGCCGGCCTCCTCGAGCGCCCCGCTTCCGGGGTAGAGGGGCCACTGGTGCGTGCTGAAGTACAGGACCGACGGGTCCTCCTCGAACGCGGCCTGAGTGCCGTTGCCGTGATGCACGTCCCAGTCCGCGATGAGCACCCGCTCGATGCCGAGCGAGGCCCGGGCGAAGCGCGCCGCGATCGCCGCATTGTTCAAGAGGCAGAAGCCCATGGCGGCGCCCGGCTCGGCGTGATGTCCCGGCGGCCGCACCAGCGCGAACGCGTTCTCCACCTCGCGCCGGACCACCGCCTCCACGGCCGCGCAGGCGCCGCCCGCGGCCCGGCGCGCGGCCGCGTACGAACGGCGGGAAGCCTGCGTGTCCGTATCGAGAAAGGTGATGTCGCGGCTCGCCGTGTCGGCGATCGCGGCGAGGTGCGCGCGGGTGTGCACGCGGAGGATCTCCTCGTCGGTTGCGTCGCGCGCCGCGATCGGCGCGAAACGCCCCGCCATGGCGGGCGAGTCGAGGAGCGCGTGGATCGCCTCGAGGCGCCGCGGGCTCTCCGGATGCGCCCCGGCGTTCCTGTGCTCGAGGTACAGGGGGTCGCGGACGACGCCTGTTCGCGCCAGGTGAGCCAGGTGAGCCTCCGCGCCAAGGATAGCCGCGCGCGGGCCGAACGGCAACGGTGGGCGACGGGCTCCGACCCTTCCGGTGAGGTTTGACGTATTGCGACGAGCGGGTGTCGAGCGCTACAATCGCCCATGCTCCCGCAGGACGCCCGGACGAAGCCTCGCTGTCGTCCTTCGCAACGAGTACGCCAGGAACAAGCATCTGTACGTGATGCTTCTGCCCGTCGTTCTGTTCTATGTCCTGTTCCACTACCAGCCGATGTACGGCGCCCAGATCGCTTTCAAGGACTTCAGCCCGGCGAGAGGGATACTCGGCAGCCGGTGGGTCGGGCTCAAGCATTACGTCGCCTTTTTCAACAGCTACTATGCGGCCCGGGTCATCTGGAACACGATCGCGCTGAACGTTCTGGACGTCCTGTTCGGTTTCCCCGCGCCGATCATACTGGCACTGCTGCTGAACGAGGTCCGCAATTCGCTCTTCAAGAGATCGGTCCAGACGACGACCTACCTTCCGCACTTCATCTCCATGGTCGTCGTCTGCGGGATCATCCTGGACTTCCTCGACCGCGACGGAGTGATCAACCAGGTGCTCGGCTTTCTCGGGGTCGGGGCGATCCCGTTCATGATCATCCCCGGATGGTTCCGGACGGTGTTCATCGCCTCGGGCATATGGCAGACCGCGGGCTGGGCCTCCATCGTGTACCTTGCCGCGCTCTCCGCCATCAACCTCGAGCTGTACGAGGCGGCAAAGGTCGACGGAGCCGGCAGGTGGCGCCAGATGCTGAGCGTCACGCTGCCCGGGATCGCGCCGACCATCATCATCATGCTCATCCTGCGGCTCGGCCGGATGATGGACGTCGGCGTCGAAAAGGTGCTGCTGCTGTACAATCCGAGCATCTACGACACGGCCGACGTCATCTCCACGTTCGTCTTCCGAAAGGGTCTCCTCGAGATGAGCTACAGCTACAGCACGGCGGTGGAGCTGTTCAACTCTGTCATCAACTTCGCCATGCTGGTCACCGTCAACCGCATCAGTCGGAAGGTCTCCGACATGGCGCTGTGGTAGGGCTTGCAGGCCATGGCGATCGGTCGCAGCCTGGGCGAGCGGGTCTTCGACGCCGTCAACACGGCTTTGATGCTCCTGTCGATGTTCCTGTGCACCTACCCCCTGCTCTACGTGGCCTTTGCGTCGGTGAGCGAGCCCGCGCGGATTGTCGCGCACCGGGGACTCCTGCTGCATCCGCTGGGGTTCAAGCTCGAGTCATACAAGCGCGTGTTCGAGAACCCGATGATCTCCGTCGGATATCTCAACACGCTGTTCCTCCTGGTGGTCGGAACGAGCATCAACCTGGCGCTCACCACCCTCGGGGCCTATGTGCTGTCGCGGACGAAGTTCAAGCTGCGCCATGTCGTCATGTTCGGGATCGTGTTCACGATGATGTTCAAGGGAGGATTGATACCCTTCTACCTGCAGGTTCGCGACCTGGGACTGCTGGACACGGTGTGGTCCATGATCCTTCCCTCTGCGATCAGCGCGTGGAACCTGATCATCATGAGGACCTACTTTCTCGGGATCCCCGACAGCATGGAGGAATCTGCCTACGTCGACGGGGCGAACGACTGGGTGGTGCTCCTGCGGATCATCCTGCCGCTCGCGACGCCGGTCGTGGCGGTCATGGTGCTGTTCTATGGAGTGCAGCGCTGGAACGCGTGGTTTCACGCCATGATATTCCTTCGCGAGCGCAATCTCTATCCCCTGCAGATCATCCTCAGGGAGATCCTCATCGCGAACTCCACCAATTCCATGACGGGGGGGATCAACGACTCGGAGGACGCGGCGCAGATCGGCGAGACGATCAAGTACGCGACGATCATCGTGGCAACGCTGCCGATCCTCCTCATCTACCCGCTGCTGCAGAAGTATTTCGTAAAGGGCGTCATGATCGGCGCGATCAAGGGGTAGCGAGCCGGCGGCGCCGCGCGTCAAGGGGGTTGTCACTCTTCCATCGAGAAGAGAGCAAACAATCGTCGAACAGGAGGTTCGTATGAAGACGAAACGCTGGTTCTGGCCGGTGGTGATGCTGATCGTCGCACCGGCGCTCGCCTTTGCCGCCGGGCAGGGCGATACGGCGGCTGCAAAGCCTTCGGGTCCGGTCACGCTCACCATGTTCTATCCGATCGACCCGAAGACGGCATCGACCGTGAAGAGCTACAACGAGCTGCTGTACTTCAAGGAGATGGAGAAGCGCACCGGCATCAAGCTCGACTTCAAGCATCCGCCTGCCGGCCAGGAGAACGAGCAGTTCAACCTCATGATGGCATCCAACACGCTTCCCGACATGGTCTACTGGGAGTGGAACAGCGTGCCGGGCGGCCCGGGCCGCGCGGTGGCCGAAGGACAGATCCTCAGGCTCAACGACCTCGTCGACAAGTACGCCCCGAACTTCAAGAAGACCTTTGCCGAGCGCCCCGACTGGCGCAAGCAGATCGTGCTCGACGACGGCTCCTACTACATGTTCCCCAAGATCAAGAAGGACGACTATACGCTGATCAGCAACGGGCCCCAGATCCGCGCGGACTGGCTGGAGCGCATCGGCGTAAAGCCGCCCACGACCATGAAGGAGTGGTACTCGGTGCTCACCGCGGTCAAGAAGGCTGCCGGCACCAACGGGATCGCGAAGAACGTCATCCCCTTCAGCGGCTACGGGACGAGCCTCAAGATCAGCTACGCCAACATCCGCAAGTTCGCCTACGCCTGGGCGACGCCGGTGGACTTCTACCTGGACGGGGGCAAGGTCAAGTTCGGTCCCGCCCAGCCGGCTTTCAAGGACTACCTCACGGAGATGAACCGGTGGTATGCCGAGGGGCTGCTGGATCCCGACTTCGTGTCCAACGACCAGAAGGCCTTCGAGGCCAAGTTCATGGGCGACCGCGTCGCGGCCTATTGCGGCCTGGTGAGCGGGCACATGGGCAAGTTCTACGGCCTGAAGAAGGACGATCCGACCTTCAAGCTGATCGGGCTTCCCGCTGCCGGTCGGTCCCGCGGGCAAGTCCTACGGCCCGAAGAATCCGAACGCCACCGGACAGGGAATCGCCGTGGCCTCCAAGGCCAGCAACAAGGAAGCGGCGATGAAGTGGGGCGACTACCTGTACACCGAGGCCGGCACCATCCTGGCCAACTACGGCGTCGAAGGCGTCACGTACAAGATGGTCAACGGCGTTCCGCAGTACACCGACGAGATCATGAAGAACCCCGATGGGCTGCCGGTCATCAACGCCCTCAGCAAGTACCTGACGGTTTCCTCCAACGGCGTTCTGATCCAGCTCGAGGGGTCGTTCCGCGCGGGCCACAACGCGATCCAGCAGAAGACGACCGAGACCTTCATAGCGTCCTCCGACCCGTCGCTCGACATGCCCCCGGCGCAGCCGAGTCCCAAGGACGCCGAGGCGCTCGGAGCCAGGATGGCGGACATCTGGACCTACACCGACGAGATGTTCAACAAGTTCATCATGGGCACAACGCCGCTCACCGAGTTCGACAACTACGTTGCCCAGCTCAGGAAGATGGGCATCGGCGAGAGCGAGGCGATCTGGCAGAAAGTCGTCGACAACTACAAGAAGCGATAGGCAGGCGAATCGAGGCGCCGGCTCGCGAGAGCCGGCACCATCACGGCACCGCTGTCTGCGGTGATGAACCGCCGGGCGCGATCGGGCTCCCCGAGAGCGCCCGGAGCATTGAAGAGGCACGGACAATGAGCAGTCGGCAGGACATGGAGAAATTGACCCGCGAGGTCAAAGAGACAGCGGTTCGCTGGGGAGCGGTGCTCGTGGGAGTCGCCTCCATCGACAGATACGAGCCGATGCCGCCCTACCAGGACAAGGTCCCGCGCGGTCAGCACCCGAGGGATTTCCTGCCGACCGCGAAGTCCGTCATCTCGATTGCGCAGCCGCTTCTGAATCCGACGGTGGATGCGCCGGCGAACCTGGCGGAGATGGACCTCGAGATGATCCCGCCCGATGCGCGTACCGGGTACCTCGAAGCCTTCTATGGCAAGGTGGCGCACTTCAATCTCGACGTTTCCCTGCTGCTCATCGGGCAGTATCTGGGACAGTTCCTCATGGCGAACGGGTACGACGCCATGATCTTCCCGACCGAGGGAGTGCATGCAAAGCCCGACAACGGCTTGACCGAGCGGCAGATGATGGCGGGCCCGAGCAAGGAATGGGCCGAGAAGTACTCGCCCTTCCGGTACCATTCCGGTCCCCTGTCCCACCGACACGCGGCCACCAGGGCGGGGCTCGGCGAGTTCGGCTACAACAACCTCGTGCTCACGCGCCAGTTCGGTGCCAGGCAGCGCTTGAACACGGTGGTCACCGACGCCGAGCTGGTCCCCGACCCGCTCATCACCGAGCCGATATGCCTGCGGGACAAGTGCATGCTCTGCATGAGGGCCTGCCACATGGACGCGATCTCATTCAGGGACAACCGGGAAAAGAAGGATTACCGGACCGTGGACAAGATCGACAGGAACGTGATCTTCATCGACACGCCCGTAAAGACAGACCCCGTGGTGTGCTCCCAGCGACAGGACAGGATCCAGAATCCCCCGATCCGCGGCGACTGCGTCAGGGTCTGTCCGCTGCCGAAGCTCTCCAACAATCTCACCAGGCGCCTGACCGCGATCGTGGAGGACTGGCGGCGCGGGAAGTAGGCGCGCCCCCGGCGGGCGGCGCAGCGGCGCTCGAAACGCGCTACACTCTATGGTGGGCGGCAACGCCCGGCTGCGGTGCGATCCGCGCTGGAGGTCGATCGATGAAAAAGGTGCTGTCCGCGGTTTGTCTCGCCGCGGCTCTTGCGCTGGGCGGCTGCTCTTCGGGCGGAGACGGGAGCTACAGAATGGACGGGTCGCTCACCGACAACAACATCACGGTCGCCGGCATCTACGCCTACATCAAGCTGGTGACGCCGGGAGGGGGCGACGCTGCGCCCGCGATCTATTGGGCCAAGTCCACGGCATTCGACGCCACGACCCACACCGCAACGTACGCAATCACCGGCATCGCGGAGGGCACCTACGACGGATACATCTTTGTCGACCTGGACGGCAACAGCGGAGGCGGCGCGGCCGCCATGCCGGACAGCGGCGACGACGGCAGGGGTCCCGACTCCTTCACCTTTCCCGCCCGACAACATGGATTTCGTAGGGCCGGCGGCTTGGACGCCGGTACTCTGACTGCGGCGTGCAGCAGCGCCCGGCGCGAACGCCTTGCCGGCGCCGGCGTCCGGGGCTAAGTTGGAAGCAGAGGCGCAAGCGATGATCCCGAAGCACGTCACGCGCGTGTCGGACACAATCTGGGAGATCGCGCCTTCGTACAAGCCGGGGATGAAGGTCCCCGCCCGCATCTACGCCACCGAAGCGCTCATGGCTTCGATGGACGAGGGCGTCCTCGAGCAGGTCACCAACGTGGCCACGCTCCCGGGCATCGTCGACTACGCCTTCTGCATGCCCGACGGCCACTGGGGCTACGGCTTCCCGATCGGGGGCGCCGCGGCCTTCGACCCGCGCTCGGGCGTGATCTCGCCCGGCGGCATCGGCTTCGACATCAACTGCGGCATGCGCCTGGTCCGCACTTCGCTCACGTGGCCGGAGGTCAGAGAGAAGCTCAGGGATCTGGTCGACCGGCTCTTCGAGCGCATCCCCGCGGGCGTGGGCCGGGCGGGGCTGATCCGGCCTTCGGCGAGCGAGTTCGCCGAGCTCGTGGAGCAGGGCGCGCGCTGGTGCCTCAAGCGCGGCTACGCAGTCCCCGAAGACCTGGAGCACACCGAGGAAGGCGGCTGCATGGAAGGGGCCGACGCCTCCACCGTCAGCGCCGACGCCATCGAGCGGGGCCACGACCAGGTGGGCACGCTCGGAAGCGGCAACCACTACCTCGAGATCCAGGTGGCCCGCCGCGGGAACGTGATGGACCCCGAGCTCGCCGCGGCCATGGGCATCGACCTCCCGGACCAGGTGGTGCTGATGCTGCACTGCGGAAGCCGCGGCTTCGGCCACCAGGTCGCCACCGACTACCTCAAGAGGTTCCTCAAGGTGATGGGGCCGAAGTACGGCATCGACGCGCCCGACCGCGACCTCGCCTGCGCTCCCTTCCGCTCGCGAGGAGGGCCAGGACTACTTTGCCGCGATGAAGTGCGCCGTGAACCTCGCCTTTGCCAACCGCCAGGTCATCCTGCACAGGATCCGCGAGGTCTTCTCCGAGCTCTTCCACCGGAGCCCGGACGACCTGGGGCTCAGCCAGGTCTACGACGTGACGCACAACACGGCCAAGCTCGAGCGCCACGGCCCGCGCGGCCGCGAGCGCGAGCTCCTCGTGCACCGCAAGGGCGCCACGCGCGCCTTCGGCCCCGGCATGGCCGGCCTTCCCGCCGCTTACCGCGAGACGGGGCAGCCCGTGATCATCGGCGGCAGCATGGAGACGGGCTCCTACCTGCTCGCGGGACTCGCGAGCGCCGCGGCGACGTTCTTCACGACGGCGCACGGCAGCGGCCGCACGATGGGGCGACGACAGGCGAAGAAACAGTTCAAAGGAAGGGAGCTGCGGGCCGCCATGGAGGCGCGCGGGATCTACGTGCGCTGCGCCTCCGACTCGGGGCTGGCGGAGGAAGCAGGCGCCGCCTACAAGAGCATCGACGAGGTCGCCCTCGCCACGGAGCTCGCAGGCCTCAGCCGGCGCGTCGCCCGGCTCGAGCCCGTGGGCAACATCAAGGGATAGGGTCAGTGCCGTTCCGCTATCTCGACGACATCGCCCTCGCGGACGTGGCGTTCGAAGCGGAGGCGGCCTCGCCCGGCGAGCTGCTCGCCGAGGCGTGGGCCGCGACGCTCGCCGTCATGGTCGACGAGCCGGCGTCGCTCGACCGCGAGGTCGAGCGCCGGGTCTCGCTCTCGGAGAGCGCGCTCGACCTCCTGCTGTTCGACTTTCTCGGCCGCCTCGTGTACTACAAGGACGCGGAGCGCCTGCTGCTGCGCGCCGAGCGCGTCGAGGTCGCGCGCGGCGGCGCGGGCTGGTCCGTGGAGGCGCTGGTCGCGGGCGAGCGGATCGAGCCCGGCCGGCGCGCGCTCGGCGTGGACGTCAAGGCGATCACGCTGCACAGGCTCTCGGCGGCGCAGACCGCCTCGGGGTGGCGCGCGGTCGTGGTCCTGGACGTGTAAGAAAAGGGGGTCTCTCGATGCGTTTCCTGCTCGTCACTCTGGTCGTCGCGGCCGCGGCGCTGTCGCCGGCCTGGTCCGAGGAGCCGCAGGTGCGCGGGCTCGCGCAGCTCGGAATCGGCCTGGGCCGCACGTACAGGGGCGACCCCGACGGCGGGCTCGGCCTGCCGCGCGCTTCGTTCGGCTTCGATTCGCGCGTGGGGATGCGGCTGGGGGAGCACGGCGCGATCTTCCTGTACAGCGGCATCGTCATCGACGGCGTCGACACGGGAGTCGATTACACCCGATGGGTCTTCCAGGACGACGAGAACCTTCTTCTCAAAGCCTTCTTCCTCTCGTGGCTGATCCCGGCGGCGTTCCTCCTCGACAGCCACATCATGGTGGGGCCGGGGCTCGCCTTCTACACCTCGGAGCAGGCCCCGTCGCTGTTCTTCGAGGCGGGCGGCGGGCTCTCGAGCAACCAGAGCGTGGCGGACTCCCTCTTCGCGCTCGGCACCGGCATGTTCGGGGGCGCCGGCGTCCGGATCACGGAGCACGTCGGGTTCCTGGTCAGGGCGATCTGGGTGCCCTCCGCGCTCAACAGCCGCTGGACCCGCTACGACGGCGAGCTGCTGACCCTCCTCGCGATGCTGCAGTTCCACTGAGTTGACGGACGGGCGCCGCGTCCGTAGCATGCTCCCGCCAAAGCAGAACAGGAGGACTGGATGATCAAAGGAATCGAGCACTTCGGCCTGGTCGCGAGGGACGTGCCGAAGCTTTCGCGCTGGTACTGCGACACCTTCGGGATGAAGGTCGTGCTCACGACGGCGAGCGGCGCGACCTTTATCCAGAGCCAGAACGGCGTCACCATCGAGGTCTACAAGGCGAAGAGCGAGGTCGGGCCCTTCGACAACAACACCCCCGGGTGGCGCCACCTCGCGATCCTCGTGCAGGACATCGAGGGCGAGCGAACGCGCCTGGCCGCCAAGGGCGTGAAGTTCGAAGGCGAGATCGCGAGCAACCCCGGGTCGAAGCTCCTTCGCTTTGTCGACCCCGAGGGCAACCTCGGCCACCTGGTCGAGCGGGAAAAGCCGCTGTAGAGCTCGCTTGAAGCACCTGGCGATCACGGGGCTCCGGATCTACCCGGTCGTCCCGCCGGGAGAAACCCGGCATTTCCTCTTCGTGCGACTGGACACCGAGGACCGCGACATCTTCGGCCTGGGCGAGGCGACGCTGCGGGTCAAGACCCCCGCCATCGTCGAGGCCCTGCGACTGCTCGAGGCCCGCGTGCGCGGCCTCTCGGTGTTCAATGTCGAGGAGCTCTTCCACCGCTACTTCACCCACGACCGGTGGCGCAACGGCGTGATCATGAACAGCGCGCTCGCCGCGGTCGAGACGGCGATGTACGACGCCGCGGGCAAGCTCCTGGACGTCCCGGTCTACAACCTTCTCGGCGGACGTCTCCGCGACCGTGTCCCCCTCTACATTCACGGCTGGTCGAAGATCCCGCAGAACGTCGCGGCCGGGTACCGCGCCTTCAAGACCGACCCGATCCCGTGGAGCGCGGGCGGAGGTCCTCTGCGCAACGAGGTGCCCGAGGGCGGCGTCGCCGCCGCCGTGGACGCGCTCGCCCGCGCCCGCGAGACCGCGGGCCCGGACGTGGAGCTTCTCGTCGAGTGCCATGCCCGCTTCCACTACGACCAGGCCCTGGAGTTCCTGCGGGCGTGCGAGCCGTACAGGCCGGGCTTCGTCGAGGAGCCGGTGCCGCCCGACGACTGGAACGGCTGGAAGAAGCTCTCCCGCAGGGCGAACGTGCCGCTGGCCGGCGGAGAGCGCCTCTTTACGCGCTACGGGTTCCGCAGGGTCTTCGAGGCGGGCCTGCTCTCCATAGCGCAGCCGGACTTTACGCACTGCGCCGGCCTGATGGAGGCCAAGAAGCTCTCCGCCATGGCCGAGGCCTTCTACGTGCGCGTGGCGCCGCACAACTCGAGCGGCCCGATCGCCACGATGGCCTCGGTCCAGGTCGGCGCCACGCTCGCGAACCTCTACAAGCAGGAGTACATCCCGCAGAGGTCCTTCGACGAGCTCTTCCCGGGTCATCCGAAGATCGAGGACGGCTGCGTGCTCCTCGACGACTCGCGGCCGGGCCTCGGGCTCGTGCCCGACTGGGACCGCATCGAGTCGCTCGCGACGCGCGGGCCGATCGACGAAGGCGTCGAGGACTGGTAGCTTTGATGCAAGCTGTTGCCGTTCGGCGCGACCTGACCACGGGCCCGATGGTCGCGAACATCTGGCACCTGGCGCTGCCATTGATGGTCGCGGGGGCCTTCCAGGACCTCTTCAACATCGTGGACATGATCTTCGTCGGCCGCCTCGGACCGAGCGCCATCGCCGGCGTCTCCATGGGCGGCGTCGTCGTAGGCCTGATCCGCATGCTCTCGATGGGCATCTCCACCGGGACCGTGGCGCTGGTCTCGCGCTTCGTGGGACAGAAGGAGGAGGAGTCGGCCGAGAGGGCGATCGGCCAGTCCCTGCTCCTGGGGCTCGCGTGCTCCGCGGTCGTCGCCGTCCTCGGCTGGGGGCTGTCGCGGCCGCTCCTGCGCCTCCTCGGAGGCGGCGACGACGTCGTCGGCCCGGGAGGCGACTACCTGATCGTGATGACCGTCGGGTCGGTCGCCATGTTCATGACGATGACGATGAGCGCGGGGGCGCGCGGGTTCGGCGACGCGATCACTCCGATGTGGGCCCTGGGCATCGCGTCGATCGTCAACGTGGTCGGCGACCCGCTGCTGATCTTCGGCATCGGCCCGTTCCCGCGCATGGGCGCGGCGGGCGCCGCCCTGGCCACGGTGCTGTCGCAGGGCGTGGGCGTGGCGATCCTCGGATGGAGGCTGTACCGCGGCCGCAGGCTGCGGCTCCTGCCGACTCCCGGGCACAACTACATGGGAAAGACCATCAGCATCGGCGTCTTCAGCTCGGTGCGGATGCTCAGCATGAACCTCTCGCGGCTGTTCCTCGTGCGAATCGCGTCCGCCTTCGGCACGTTCGCCCTCGCGGCGTTCGGGATCGGGCTGCGCCTGCGGATCTTCAGCATGACGCTCGGCTTCAGCCTCGCCGACGCCACGGCCGTAGTCGTGGGCCAGAACCTCGGCGCACGGCAACCGGAGCGGGCCGAGCGCAGCGCCTGGATCTCGGTCGGGTTCTTCAGCATCATCGCGGCCGTGCTGGGCGCCGTGTTCCTCTCGATCCCGAGCCTGGTGATCGGGATGTTCAACGACGCCCCCGAGGTGATCGCGCTCGGCACGCGGTACCTGTACTTCTTCGTCCCGGCCCTGGTGATGATGGCGTTCGCCATTGTGCTCAGCCGCGCGATCGACGGAGCGGGGGACACGATCGCGACCATGATCGTGACGTTCGGGTCGCTCATAGTCATCGGCGTCCCGATCACCTGGCTCTTCGCGAGCCTCTGGGGCACCGACGGCATCTGGGCCGGCCTCGCCGCGGGCGAGATGGTCCAGGCCGCCGGCATCATCACCTACTTCCGCACCGGCCGCTGGAAGCGCAAGAAGCTCTGACGGCGGCCGGGTTGACGGGCCCGGCGCAGGCCGCTAACATCCGCATCAATTCCAAAAAGCGTGCGTCGACTCAAAGGAGGGGTGATGCGCTACCGCGCTTTCGGCAAGGCCGGCTTCGAGGCTTCGATCCTGGGCTTCGGGTGCATGCGGCTGCCTGTCATCGGCGGTGATCCCGGCCGCATCGACGAGCCGCTGGCCACGCGCATGCTGCACAGCGCGATCGACGCCGGGGTCAACTACGTCGACACGGCCTACGGCTACCACAAGGGCGAGAGCGAGCGCTTCGTCGGCCGCGCGCTGAAGGGCGAGTGGCGGCGCAAGGTCCATCTCGCCACCAAGATGCCCATGTGGAAGATCGAGAGCGCGGCGGACTTCGACCTGATCCTCAACGAGCAGCTCGAGAAGCTGCAGACCGACCACATCGACTGCTACCTGCTCCACGGGCTCAAGGCCGACCGCTGGGAGAAGGGCCAGCGCCTCGGCATCCTCGACTGGGCCGAGCGCGCGATCGCGTCGGGCCGCATCGGGTGCCTCGGCTTCTCGTTCCACGACGAGTACAAGACCTTCCCCAGGATCATCGACGACTGGGACAAGTGGACCTTCTGCCAGATCCAGTACAACTACATGGACGAGGAGCACCAGGCGGGGACAAAGGGCCTGCAGTACGCGCACGCCAAGGGGCTGGCCGTCGTCGTGATGGAGCCGCTGCTGGGCGGGAACCTCACGTCGCCCCCCGACCCCGTCGCGTCCCTGTGGGCCACGGCGGAGCGGAAGAGGAGCCCGGTCGAGTGGGCGCTCTCGTGGGTGTGGAGCAAGCCCGAGGTGAGCGTCGTCCTGAGCGGGATGAGCGCCATGGAGCACGTCGAAGAGAACCTGCGCCTCGCGGACTCGTCGCAGAAGCTGTCGGCGGGCGAGCTCGAGCTCGTCGGCCGCGTGCGCGACCGCTACCGCGAGATCCGTCCCGTCCCGTGCACGCAGTGCGAGTACTGCATGCCCTGCCCGAACGGCGTCGCCATCCCCAAAGTGTTCCGGATCTACAACGACAGCGTCGTGTACAACAACCCGGGCCGGGCGAAAAAGCAGCTCGCGCAGATCGAGGCCGGGAGCAGGCCCTCGGCGTGCATCGAGTGCCGCGAGTGCGAGCCGAAGTGCCCGCAGAGCATCGAGATCTCTTCGTGGATGCCCCGCATCGCCGTTGAGATCAAGGTATGAAGCCGCGCAGCGGCGCGGTTGACCGACCCGACGCGGCGCGTCATGCTGCGGACATGGACACGGTAGCAGTCGTCCCCTGCCTCGACATGAAAGACGGCAGGGTGGTCAAAGGGGTCCACTTCGTCGCGCTGCGCGACGCCGCCGACCCTGTAGAGGCGGCGCAGGCCTACTCAGACGGCGGGGCCGACGAGCTCGCTTTTCTCGACATCACGGCGACTGTAGAGAAGAGGCGCACGATGTTCGACGTCCTCAAGCGCGTGACCGCGGCCGTCAAGGTCCCCGTGACCGTGGGCGGCGGCATCCGGTCGCTCGCGGACGTCGAGCAGGCGCTCGCCTCCGGCGCGCGCCGCGTCTCGATCTCCAGCGCGGCTTACCGCGACAAGGCCTTTGTCCGCGAGGCTTCCCGCCGCTTCGGGCCCGAGACCATCGTCGTGGCCATAGACGCGGACGTCAACGAGCGCCTCCCTTCGCGGCGCGAGGTCTACATCGACGGGGGCCGCACGGCCACGGGCACCGACGCGGTCGCGTTCGCCCGCGAGATGGCCGACGCCGGCGCCGGGAGGATCCTCCCGACGAGCAAGACGGCGGACGGCACGCGCCTGGGCTACGACCTCGAGCTCACCCGCGCCATCGCGGACGCCACGGGCCTGCCCGTGATCGCCAGCGGCGGCGCCGGCTCGCTCGAGCACTTCTACGAGGCCGTGGCCGAGGGGCACGCCCGCGCGGTCCTGGGCGCGTCGGTGTTCCACTTCGGCACCCTCACGATCGGCGAGGTCAAGGAGTACCTGCACGACAGGGGAGTGCCCGTCCGGCTGTGAAGGTCACGGCTGCGCGGTGAGGAACCGACCCGCTTCGAAGACTTTGCGGCCGTCCGCGTAGATCGCCCCTTCGGCCCGCAGGTCCTTCACGATGTCCCAGTGCAGCGACGAACGGTTGCGGCCTCCGCACTCGGCGTAAGAGCGGCCGAGCGCGATGTGCGCCGTGCCCGCGATCTTCTCGTCGTAGAAGAGGTCGCCGCAGAAGCGATCGATCGCGGGGTTCATCCCGATCCCCAGCTCGCCGACGCGGCGCGCGCCCTCGTCCACGTCCAGGAGGCTGCGCAGCAGGTCCTCGTGGCGGTCCGCCCGCGCCTCCACGGCGAGGCCGCGCTCGAAGCGCAGCCTGATGCCGGGGATCGAGCGACCGGCGAAGACCGCGGGCTGCTCGAAGGCGATCTCGCCGTCGACCGCGTCCTCGACCGGGCAGGTGGCGATCTCGCCGCCCGGCATGTTGATGCGGCCGTCGTCGATCATCCACGTGCGGCCCGCGATCGAGAGCCGCAGATCTGTGCCGCGGCCGGCGATCCGCACCTCGCGCGCTCCGGCAAACAGACCGGCGGCCGCCTCGAGGCGGCGCCTCTCCTCCGCCCAGTCGCGGAGGCACGCGGCGAAAAAGAGCGACTCGAGGCTGTCGGCGCTCATGCCGGCAGCCTGCGCGAGCGCCGGCCCCGGGACCCGCACGATCACCCACCGCGTGCGCTCGGTGCGCAGGGCGGAGACGGCGCCGAGCGCGCGGCGGCGCGCGGCGATCCTCGCCGCGGGCACATCCTCCAGCTCGTGCGGGTTGGCGGAGCCCCTGAGGCCGATGGAGACGTCGGCCCACTCCATGCCCTTGTGCTGCATCTCGGGGACCCAGCCCGCCTGCTCGTCGCTGCCGAGCGCGAGCAGGTCGCGCTCGATCCCCGCGGACTGGAACTCGATCTGCGGCAGCCCTCCCGCCCTGACCGCGGCCGCGTGGACGGCGCGCGCCAGCGGGTAGGAGCCGGTCTCCATCATGGTGATGAGCACGCGGTCGCCGGGCCGCACGGCCGTCGAGTGGCCGACAAGCACGGCGGCAAGGCTCTCCCAGCGCGGATCGATCATGCCCCGCTATAGCAGCGGGCGCGCTCCGCTGTCAAACGCGCGCGAGCAGGTTTGACCCTCGCGCGCGCTCCGCGCACAATGCCGGGCGCAGACCTTCAGTTTTGACAAGGAGCCGGACATGTCCTGGACTACGGAGCTCTTCGGGACCGCAAAGCCCATCATCGCCATGTGCCACCTCCGCGCCCTCCCCGGCGACCCGCAGTACGATCGGAGCCGCGGCGTGTCCTGGGTGCTGGAGAAGGCGAGGCAGGACCTCGCCGCGCTGCAGGCCGGCGGCGTGGACGCGGTGATGTTCTCCAACGAGTTCAGCCTCCCGTACCTCACAAAGGTCGACACGATCACGGTGGCCGCCATGGCGCGCATCATCGGCGAGCTCAGGCACGACCTCCGCGTGCCGTACGGCGTGAACGTGCTCTGGGACCCGAAGGCCTCGCTCGACCTCGCGGTGGCCGTGGGCGCGCGGTTCGTGCGCGAGATCTTCACGGGCGTGTACGCGAGCGACTTCGGCCTGTGGAACACGAGCTGCGGCGAGGTGGTCCGCCACCAGCACGCCATCGGCGGTGAGAGACGTGAGGCTGCTGTTCAACATCGTGCCCGAGGCTGCCGCGTACCTCGCGGCGCGCGACGCCGCGGAGATCGCCCGCTCCACGGTCTTCAACGGCCGGCCCGACGCTCTCTGCGTGTCCGGGATCATCGCGGGCGCGCAGGCCTCGGCCGACGTGCTGCGCCGCGTCAAGGCGGCTGTCCCGGACACCATCGTGCTCGCCAACACCGGCGTGCGGCTGGAGAACGTGGAAGAGCAGCTCGCCGCGGCCGACGGCGCGATCGTGGGGACGACCTTCAAGCGCGACGGCTATATCTGGAACGACGTGGACCAGGAGAGGGTCAAGGCTTTCATGCAGAAGGCGCGCGCCGTGCGGAAGCGTTTCGAGAGCTGAAGGGCGGAGGCTCGAATGAGCGCGCGATCGCGCCGCTGCTCAGCGGCGGGACTCTTTCAACGTGAATCACCGTGAGGTCCTCGAGCTCGCGGAGTGGCGGCGTCTCGTCGCGGAGATGTACGCCAGGGCGCGGGACTTGTCGGCACGGGACCCTCGAGCGGCGTGGGAGCAGTACCGCGCGACACGGAATGCGCTGTTCGCTACGCACGCCCAATCGCCGCTCGACAGCAGACAGAAGGCAGGCTTCGACCAAATACCCTACTTCGCCTACAACCCCGCGTGGAGAATCCAGGCGCGCATAGCTCCTCTCGACGACGCCGATCGGGACGGGCTCTCTTCGCCGGTTCGTGGGGAGCGCGACGACCCTCGCCTGATGACCATCGAGCTGCCGGAAGGGAAGTCGACCTACCGCCCGTTCGCGCTCGCTCTCTTCGACCGACCCGAAGCCGGCGGCTCAACGACTCCCGCGGATTCCGAGGCGCGACGGGCGGCAGTCGAACCACGGCGACGAGACCCCATGACCCTTACGCTCTTCTGGCTCGAGGGCTACGGCGGCGGCCTGTTCCTCCCCTTCAAGGACCTCACGAGCGGGCGCGAAACCTACGGCGGCGGTCGCTACCTCTATGACACGGTCAAAGGCGCGGATCTCGGCGCCGCGCCCGAGAGCATCCTCATGGACTTCAACTTTGCCTACAATCCATCCTGCGCGTACAACTCTCGATGGGTCTGCCCGCTCGCGCCTCGCGAAAACGTTCTGGACCTTCGAATCGAGGCGGGTGAAATGATGGCGAGGTGGTGACAGGCCGGCGGTCGATGACTCCGTGCCAACGGACGTATCGTAGCATCGCGGAAGGCTGCCTGGTTTGTCACCTGATCTCGGCCCCTGGCAGACGAACGCTGCCTTGAGTGTCTGCGGAACTCGAAAGGCGTACCTTCTTCGGGGGCGCAGGGGTGCACTGGGCAATCTCAGGGGAATTGGGCAAAACATCCGCAGCATCAGGCAAATGGTCGGCCGGGGAGTTCCGTATACTTGCACTGCAACCCAGCCAGGACGGGAGGCCGGTTGGACGATCGGACCGCCGCCCGGGCGAGCCTTGGGGAGCGAGCCGCGGCTTGTTTTGCGACTGACGAAATTGAGCACCGCTGACGCGAGTTGTCTCGAGGAGGAGAATCAATGCAGAAGAGAACCCTGGGAAACAGCGGCCTTGAGGTTTCAGCCCTTGGCCTGGGCTGCATGCGGATGAGCTTCGGCGACCGTCCGATCGGCACCCGAAGAGAGATGATTTCTCTGATTCATTCGGCAGTGGAGCGAGGGGTCACTCTTTTTGACACCGCTGAAGTGTACGGACCGTTCACCAACGAAGACCTGGTCGGAGAAGCGCTCGAACCGTTTCGCGGACAGGTGATCGTCGCCACCAAGTTCGGATTCAAGCACGACGGCAAGAACGGTCCCAGCCCGCGCATCGGCTTTGACAGTCGCCCGGAGCAGATAAAGAGGGTCGCCGAGCAGTCGCTGAGGCGGCTCAGGGTCGAGGCCATCGACCTCTTCTACCAGCACAGGGTTGACCCGGACGTACCGATCGAAGACGTTGCCGGTGCCGTGAAGGATCTGATTCAGGCGGGCAAAGTCAAGCACTTCGGGCTCTCAGAGGCAAACGCGGAGACCATCCGTCGTGCCCACGCCGTTCAGGCCGTAACCGCGCTGCAGAGCGAGTACTCGGTTTGGTGGCGGACAATCGAAGACTCGGTACTGCCGACATGCGAAGAGCTCGGCATCGGCCTTGTGCCCTACAGTCCCCTGGGCCGAGGGTATCTCACGGGCAAGATCGACGAGAACGCCACTTTCGACGGCTCTGATATCCGCAGTCGCAATCCGCGCTTTACCCCGGAAGCCATCAAGGCGAACCAGGGCGTGGTTGACTTGCTGAAGCGAATTGGAGCAGAGAAGCGAGCGACGCCCGCGCAGATTGCGCTTGCTTGGCTTCTTGCGCAGAAGCCGTGGATTGTCCCCATTCCCGGATCGCGCAAGCTCCAGCGGCTCGAAGAGAACATAGGATCTGTCGACGTCGCCTTGACGCCAAACGACCTCCGCGAGATCGACGATGCAATGTCCAGGATCACGGTGGTCGGCGACCGCTACTAGGCTGGCGATCGAAAAGAGGACGGAACGATGCCGAGGATTCTCATACTCGGTGCGAACGGTCAGCTTGCACGCAACTCTATCCCGTTCTTCCTGAGGCAGCCGGATGTGCGGCTCACCCTGTACCTGCGCCGCGCTCACCGGATGAAGAACCCTGATCCTGCTCGCGTGACCATCGTGGAAGGCGATGTGCTGGACGGCGAGACCCTGACGAGCGCCATACGCGGCCAGGATGTCGTATACGCCAATCTTGCCGGTGCGATGGAGCAGCAGGCGAGGGCCATAGTGACCGCCATGAGTGCTGTCGGCGTGAAGCGGTTGATTTTCATCAGCTCGATGGGGATCTACGGCGAAGTTCCAAGCGAGCGCTATCGGAGCATTCTTGACCCCTACCGCGACTCCGCTGCCGCGATCGAAGCGTCTGATCTCGATTACACCATTCTGCGGCCGGGCTGGTTCACCCGGGACAGCGAAATCAACTACCGGATCACACAGAAGGGTGAACCGTTCAGGGGGCACGATGTCTCGCTCAACAGCCTGTCGGACTTGATCGTGAAGCTGGCGCTTGCGCCGGCGATGGAAATCCGCCGCAGCCTGGGCGTAAGCCGCGCCGACTGAGCTCATCATTGTGGGAGGAAGTGTGGTAGTCCAGAAACGAATCCTTGGGAAAAGCGGTCTGGAAGTATCGGCTCTCGGACTTGGCTGCATGGGAATGAGCATGAATTACGGTCCGGCCAAAAACACACGGGAGATGATCGCGCTTATCCACGGCGCCGTCGACCGTGGCGTCACCTTCTTTGACACCGCAGAAGTCTATGGTCCGTTCACGAACGAGGAGCTGGTCGGCGAAGCCCTTGTTCCCATGCGCGACGAGGTGGTGATCGCAACCAAGTTTGGTTTCGATGTCGACCCACGGACGCGCGAGCGGCGCGGTCTGAACAGCCGGCCGGAGCACGTCAAGCAGGTCGTCGAGGCGTCGCTCAAGCGCCTGCGGACCGACCGCATCGACCTGCTCTATCAGCATCGGGTGGACCCCGATGTGCCGGTTGAAGAGGTCGCTGGTACGGTGAAGGAGCTGATCGCCGAAGGCAAGGCAAGGTACTTTGGCTTGTCGGAAGCCAGCGCGCGGACGATTCGGCGGGTGCACGCGGTCCAGCCCGTCGCCGCCATCCAGAGCGAATACTCCCTTTGGGCGCGGGATCCGGAAGCGGAGGTGCTGCCAACCTGCGAAGAGCTGGAGATAGGTTTCGTCCCATGGAGTCCTTTGGGACAGGGCTTTCTCTCTGGCAAG
This sequence comes from uncultured Spirochaetota bacterium, assembly GCA_963734495.1. Lineage (GTDB taxonomy): Bacteria > Spirochaetota > Spirochaetia > SZUA-6 > CAVTHK01 > CAVTHK01. Next base: position 312,403 of record CAVTHK010000009.1, on the reverse strand, counting down.
GTCGATCCCGCCACGACCTTTGCCAAGTCCGACATTCGCAGCCGGTTCCCGCGTTTCACTCAGGAAGCGATGCATGCCAACCAGCCGATTGTGCAATTGCTTGGCGCTATCGCGGCCGCGAAGGATGCCACACCAGCCCAGATCGCCCTCGCCTGGCTGCTCGCCCAGAAACCGTGGATCGTGCCGATCCCAGGCACGCGTAGACTTCACCGCCTGGATGAAAACCTGGGCGCAGCCGCCGTCGAGCTTACCCCCGACGATCTGCGAAAGATCGATGAAGCGGCCGCGAAGATCGAGATACGAGGGGCTCGGGGGACCGGCCGCGAGAACTACGGTTGATCGGTCACAGGAAGCGCTCGAGCAGTGCACTGCCCGCGAGAGCGAACAGGAGGCTCGGAACATGAGTCCCGTCGTTGGAGAGCTTGGCGGATGGGAAACCCTTCTGCGTAGTGGTCGGCGCGGCAGCTGGCGCTCTCATCGGACTGCAGTTCGTGGTCATGACCCTCATCGCCGAGCGGCCGCCGCCGCAGGCGGCCGTGTGGCACATCAAAGACAGTGCGCCTGACATGGCGCAATCTGCAGGCGGGAGGAAGCCATGATGCCATTTGCAGTGACGTCGTCTTCGCTGGACTCGTCGAGGAGGAAGTCCCGCGTCAAGGCTTCCAGCAGCCGATCGAAGGGAGCGGAGGCGTCAGGACCATCACTGGAGCCCGTCCTGTCGAGGCTTGCAGGTTTGATTGGCGCGTACGCGCCGCACGACGGTCGCTTCCAGCTTCGCGTTCCCGGCGTCCACGCGATTCGCCGTTCGCGGACAAACACCGAGCTCATTCACGGAGTGCAACAGTCGGCATTCTGCATCGTTGCGCAAGGGGCAAAGAGCGTCATGGTGGGTCGTGAGGTCTACGAGTACGATGCTTCACGCATGATCGTATTCTCGGTCGACGTGCCGGTCGCTTCGCAGGTGACGCGCGCAAGCCGCGCCGAGCCGTTTCTCTGCCTCATGCGGGTTCGATCTTGACCCGAGCAGGGTGGCAGCGCTCGTCCTGAAGGTGTTTCCCCACGGCATTCCTTCGGTACACGACAACCGCGCAGTAGCGGTCACGCAGGCGGACGAGAATATCCTGAACGCTGCAACGAGGCTCGTCGAGCTCATGTCGGAGCCAGGCGATGCAGATGTTCTCGCTCCCCTGGTCATCGACGAAATCCTGATCCGGCTCCTTCGCAGTTCGGTCGGGGTCCGGGTAGCGCAGGTAGGGATTGCCGATTCGGGCGTACGGGGCGTTGCGAAAGCGATCTCCTGGTTGCGCACGAACTTCTCACAACCGATGAAAGTCGAACGGTTGGCCGACCTCGCGAACATGAGCGCTTCCACCTTTCATCAGCACTTCAAAGCGGTCACGTCGATGAGCCCGCTGCAGTATCAAAAAGCACTTCGGCTCCAGGAGGCGCGGCGACTCATGCTGTCCAGCATGATGGATGCGGGCAATGCAAGCCGTCAGGTCGGCTACGTGAGCGCCTCTCAGTTCAGCAGGGAGTACAGACGCTTCTTCGGCAGTGCGCCCACCGCAGACATCGCCCGATTGCGCGAAGTGGTGACGAGGGCTGAAGTTGAATAGGGAAGCGACGCGCTTCGCGCCTGCAAGCGGAGAGGACAATCGGGACCCGGTCGACCTCCGTGGGCACCCTCGCGCCGCCCCGATCGTTGGCCAGGTCGTCCTGCCCGGCGACAACGTCGTGGAACTGCGGCCATCGCATCCGGCTGGAGGGCTCGAGCAGCTACTTCCCGCGGCTCGCGCGCAACGGCAATACGGGCGGCAAATGTCGCGAGCGAAGCTGCCGATCAATACCGGCAGGCGATCAATCGTGTCTTTCGTGACGAGACGCATCCGTCTCGTGGTGAGCACGGGAAGACAAACAGCAGAGAGAGGAGAACATCATGGAGAAGCGCAAGCTTGGGAAGAACAATCTGGTGGTGTCGGAGCTCGGGCTCGGCTGCATGAGAATGAGCCATGATGAGGATCCGATTCCCGATAAACAGGAGATGATCGCGTTTATTCATGCGGCAGTCGAGCGGGGCATCACCTTCTTCGACACCGCGGAAGTCTATGGCCCCTTCATAAACGAGCAGCTGGTGGGTGAAGCGCTGGAGCCGTTTCGCGGGCAGGTGGTCATCGCCACCAAGTTCGGCTTCAAACACGAGGGCGACAAAGGGCCGTCTCCAGGGGTGGGCCTGGATAGCCGGCCGCAGCAGATCAAACGGGTGGCCGACGCCTCGCTCAAGCGCCTTCGCATCGAGGCCATTGACCTTTTCTATCAGCACCGGGTGGACCCGGACGTACCCATCGAAGAAGTAGCCGGGGCCGTCAAAGAACTGATCGCAGCGGGCAAGGTGAGGCACTTCGGCCTTTCCGAGGCGGGCGCAGAGACCATCCGCCGTGCTCACGCCGTCCAGCCGGTCACCGCAATCCAGAGTGAGTACTCGATGTGGTGGAGAAACGCCGAACAGGAAGTACTGCCGACGTGCGAGGAGATCGGCATCGGTTTTGTGCCCTACAGTCCCCTGGGCCGGGGCTACCTCACGGGGACGATCGACGAAAACACGAAGTTCGCCAGTGTCGATATCCGCGCCCGGAGCCCTCGCTACACGCCGGAGGCGAGGAAAGCAAACCGGGTCGTGGTCGATCTGATTGCGGAGATCGCCGAGAAGAAGGGCGGGACCCCGCCGCAGATCGCACTCGCCTGGCTGCTGGCCCAGAAGCCGTGGATCGTTCCGATACCCGGCAGTCGGAAGCGCGAACACCTGGACGACAACTTGGGGGCACTTGCCATCGAACTGACGCCCGACGACCTGCGGGAGATCGATGGCGCTCTCTCCAGGATCACGATCGTGGGGGACCGGTATCCCGCAGACTCGAGGCAGAGGACCAATCGCTGAGCAACGCGGGTCGCCGGGCCGCCGCGGGCGCGCACACCCTGCTGGTTCCGATCCCGTCGTTGTGTGACAAAACTCACCGTGATCCTCCGCCGACTTTCGCTATCTTGTGCAGGCGATCCGGGCAAACCACACGCGCAGGATCGAAGATAGAAGGAGACGGGATGAACTCGAAGAGTCTGAGACGGGGGGGATCGATCGGCCGGACGCGCCGGATCCTGGCGCTGGCCGCGATACTCACGGCCGCAGCATTGGCGGCGTCCGCGCAGGCGGAGCGCACGACAGCGGTTCTCCTCCGCTCCGAGGAACTGCTGAACAAAGGCGATCTGGCAGGCGCGCACGCGGCCCTCGAGGAGGTCCGCGACATCTGGGTCGGCCTGCGCTCGCAGCGGTCCATCCCGTACTACGTGGATTACCTGAACCGGTACCACGAGAGCATGGAGAACGTCACCGCCGTCACAGCCGGCCGGACCGCGGACACGGTGGACGAAGCGCAGGTGCAGCAGGTCGCCGCCCTCCTGCCGGAAGCCCGCGCGAGATGGACAGCAACCCTTGCGGCGCCGTTCGCCGCCTCCACCTACGGGTTCTCCGTCGCGAAGGCGGACGAGCTGCGCAAGGGCGAGCAGGCGGTGCTGGACGGGATCTCTGCCGTCCAGCAGGCCCTTCAGGGCGGTGACCGCGGCGCGCTCGTTCGCACCGTGGAGGCGATGAAGTCTGTTTACACGAAGACGTTTCTGATGTTTGGGGATTTCGACCGCGTGAACCTGTAGACGCACCGCCGGGGAGGAGGCCCTTCGATATCTGAGGGCCTCTCTGGCATTTACGGCGGGTGTCGGCAAGGGGGACTCGATGGGCGCACCAGGGATGCAGGATCACGAGCGGCGGTTCCACGGAGCAGCGGAGAGGCTTCGCGCTCCCGAGCGGGTCGCGCTTCTCGAAATGGAAACAGTCACGCGACTGTGCGCCGAAGGCCTCGATGCGGCCGGCATCCTTGACGTCGGCACGGGCACTGGCCTGTTCGCGGAGGCATTTGCAGGCTTGAAGATGCGCGTGACGGGGATCGATCCCGACCCTGATCTGCTCGCCGTCGCGCGCGCCCAGGTGCCCTCCGGCGCGTTCCGTGAAGGCGTCGCCGAACAGCTTCCCTTTGACGATGGCTCCTTCGACCTTGTCTTTCTCGGCCTCGTGCTGCACGAAACCGACGATCCCGCCAAGGCGCTCGCCGAGGCGCGGAGGGTCTCGCGGAAGCGGGTTGCCATCCTCGAATGGCCCCACCGCAGCGAGTCGATCGGTCCGCCGCTCGCGCACCGCATGGAGTCCTCCCGGATCATGGAGTTATCGCGGCTCGCGGGCTTCCGTGCGGTGGAGAAGATGAGCCTCACGCACATGGATTTCTACAGGCTGACGCCCTGAAACGAGCAGGCACCGACATGAGCTACATCCGGCCCCCGAAACGGATCCGCAAGACATTTCGAGCGGCTCGGCAGGCAGCTCCTCGCCACCAGGATCCTCACGTGGTACCCCAAGGCACTGATCGGCTCGGGCGTCATGGAGGGGCTTGTCGCCCACGACGAGCCGGAGGTCCCCAGGCGTCTCCTGGGCCTCATCCGTGTGCACACTTCGTTCCTGGTTTCGTGTCCCTTCTGCATCGACATGAACGCCAGGGATTTCCAGAAGACGGGGATGAGCGAGGAGGAGATCAGGGCGTTGCAGGGCAGGGTCCCGATGGACCAGGTGTCTACGCTTCGAGATGACGAGAAGGCGGCCCTCCGCTACGTCGAGTGCATCTGCCGCACGCCGGTCTCTTTTCCATCGCACGTCGTCGAGACCCTGAAAAAGCACTTCACGGAGCGAGGGATCGTGATCATCGCGAGCACCTGCGCCCAGGTCAATTTCTGGGCCCGCCTGATCCAATCCCTCGGGGTGCCGCCCGCGGGATTCTCGGCGGAATGCTCGATCCTGGACCTCGGCTCGTACACCACGATGACAAAGTGACCTCTTGCGCCCCCGCGGGGGCGACCAGCCCCGTTCCGGCGGCCGCTTCGCCGGGACGCCGCGGCGCGGTGAGGATAGCCGCTGCCCGCGGCGCTGTCGAGCGAGCGGGACGCCGTCCGGTCCCGCCTCTGGCGCGGGCGCGGCCCGCGGTCTATGCTTGACTCGTGGTCACCTACGAGGATATGACCCCGGAGGAACGGGACCGCTTTGTCTACCTCATCCTCGGCGAGGCGGGGATCAAGGCGGTGACTCTCATCATGCGAAGGCGCCACGGCCCGGCGGTAACCACGGAGCAGGTGATGCGGTTCGCCTTCAAGGTCGCGATGAAGCGCGCGCTCGGGCGGCCGCGGCCCGCCACGCCCCCTGCGTCACCGGCGCCCCCCGGCACCCCCGGCCCGGACGCGCCCGGGGCCCTTCCCACCGGCGGCAGCGGCGGCTAAGGTGCGCGCCATGGGCACCGCGTACCCCTTTGACCGCGACGAGGCGGTCCGCCTGCTCGCCGACCTCGTGCGCCTGGAGACGATCAACCCGCCGGGCCGGGAAAAGCCGGCGGCCGACCTGATCGCGACGGCGCTCGACCGGCGGGGCTTCCGGCCCGAGGTGACGGAGATCGCGCCCGGGCGCGCCAACGTCGTCGCGCGACTCAAAGGCTCGGGCGAGGCGCCCGCGCTCGTCCTGAACGGCCATATCGACGTCGTCCCGCCCGGCGAGGTCCCCTGGCGGCGTCCGCCCTTCGGCGCGCAGATCGACCGCGGCAGGCTCTACGGCCGCGGCTCCTCCGACATGAAGAGCGGCGTCGCGGCCATGCTGATCGCGCTCGAGCTGCTCGCTCGCAGCGGCAGGAAGCTGCGCGGCGACGTGATCTTCACGGCCGTCGCCGACGAGGAGATCCGCGGCAGCGGCGCCTCCCGCCTGGTCGCCGACGGCATCATGCGCGAAGCCGCGGGCGTGGTCATCGGCGAGCCGACGGGCTTTCGCGTCTACATCGCGGAAAAGGGCACCTGCTGGCTGGAGCTGGAAACCGTGGGCCGCACCGCCCACGGCTCGATGCCGCATCTCGGGCGCAACGCGATCGTGGACATGCAGGCGCTGCTGGCCGAGGTCGTCGAGATCCCGCTCCCCGAAGGGCCGGACGCCGCCCACGGCCGCGCGACCCTCAACATCGGAACGATCCACGGCGGGGTCGGCCCGAACGTCGTCCCCGACACCTGCCGCGCGAGCATCGACATGCGCGTCCCTCCCGGCGTGAGCGCGGACGCGATGCTCTCCGAGATCCACGCCGCGATCCGGCGCGCGCAGGCGAGGCGCCCCGGGCTGGAGGCGCGCGTCCACGCCACCGGCAGCCGCGTCGCGGTCGCCTGCTCCGCCTCGGAGCGCATCGTCCGGCTCGCGCTCGATCTCTGCCGGGAGCAGCTCGGGCTCCGCCAGGAGGCGCTTCCCACGCCGGGGTACGCGACCGACGCGAGCGTGCTCTGCTCGGATCCACCGGTCCCGTTCGTCATCATCGGCCCCGGCCGCGAAGACCTGGCGCACAAGCCGGATGAGTACATCGACATCGAGGACTACCTCAGGGCGATCCCTCTGTACTGCGCGCTGGCAGAGCGATTTCTCGGAGTCGCCTGAGGGCGGTCGTGGTAGGATAACAGCGGGGGAGGAGCGAGGATGGAGCCGAGAACAGAGGTCATCGCGGCGCAGCCTTCGTGGGTCGTGGAGAACGGGCAGGTGCGCGCGGCGATCACGCGAAAGGGCGGCCAGATGGCGCCCGTCTCGTTCTGCAGCGACACCGGCGAGGCGGTGCAGCCCTACCACATCAGCCCCTGGCAGGGCGAAGGGATCGCGGTGGACCGGCCCGTGCTCGAGCCCCTCAGGGGCGACTTTTTCTGCCTGCCTTTCGGCGGCGACTGCACGGTCAGAGGCGTGGCCCACACTACCCACGGCGAGCCCGCGACGGAAGCGTGGACCCTGCGCGGCCTCCAGCGGTCGGGTCCGGTCACGCGCCTGACGCTCGAGATGAGCACCGCGAAGATCGCCGGCCGCGTGACCAAGCACGTCCAGCTCGTCGAGGGGCACAACGCCGTCTACTTGAGCGACGTGCTCGAAGGCTACGACGTCCGCACCTCGCTCGGCCACCACGCCACGCTCGCGGGCGGCGAGAAGCCCGACGCGCTGCTCGTCTCCACGAGCCCGCTTCTCTTCGGCAAGGTGAGCCCGCGGCCGCCGGCGACGTTCGAGAGCGGCGGGGAGTACAACGCTCTCGCCGCGGGGGCGACATTCCGCGGCCTCGACAGGGTGCCCACCGTCTGGAAGGAGATGCCCTGGGACTCGTGCGCGAGCTTCCCGCGGCGGCGCGGCTTCTGCGACATCATCCAGGTCTACAACAAGCCTTCGTTCGGGCCCGCGTGGACAACGGCGGTCAACGCTTCGGCCGGGTGGATCTGGTTCGCGATCAAGGACCCGGCGGTGCTGCCGTCGACGGTCTTCTGGATGGAGAACCACGGCCGCCACGGCAGCCCGTGGAACGGCCGCAACTGCTGCATCGGCCTCGAGGACGTCTGCGCCTATTTCGCGAGCGGTCTGGCAGCGTCGCTCAAGCGGAACGAGCTCAACCAGAAAGGCATCGCCACCACCCGCAAGCTGTCGCCTGCCCGTCCATTCGCCGTCAACTACATCGAAGGCGTCGCCCGGGTGCCCCGCGGTTTCGGCCGGGCATTGAGCGCCGTCTTCGACGAGGGGCTCGTGTGCTTCGTCGGAGAATCAGGGAAGAAGGTGAAGGTCCCCGTCCGGCACGACTTCGTCTTCACGGGGTCCCTCGACTGACGGCGGGAGCGCGGGGCCGCCCGCGTGCCGTCAGAACACGTACGCGATCCCGCCGATGTGGTAGCTCACGGACCCGCTCGTGGTCTCCATGTACTTGAAGCGGTAAGAGACGCCCCAGTGGCGGTTGAGGTAGAAGTTGAGCATCGCGTCGAACGTGTTGAGGTAGTCGTCCTCGTTGAACGTCGCCCGGTACTTCGCCTGGATCTCGATGAAGTGCATGATCACGGCGCCGGCGTTGATGCCCGCGAGGCCGTAGAGCGTCTCGTCGTCGATGCTCTGCTTGATCGTCATCGGTGGGCCGGGCGGGACGAACGAGAGGTCGCCGCGGGTGATGTCGTACTCAGCGCCCGCCCACGGGAGCACAGAGAGGCTCACCATGCCGCCCGAGCCGAAGTTGAAGTAGTGGCCCGCCCTCACGTAGGGCGCGTACAGCGTCATCGGCAGCTCGAAGCTCTTGAGGGGCACGATGTTGTCGCCCGCGTCCATGTCGAGGCGCAGCATGTCGAGCCCGGCGCCCAGGGCCGCCTTTCCCAGCGGGTCGGACCAGACGTAGACGTCGCCGATCAGGTGGACGCCCCAGAGCTGACTGTAGTTGATGTCCGCCGAGTGGTAGACAAAGACGTTGGCCTGGAACAGCTCCGGGTTGACCCACTGGAGGTAGAGCCCCTCCATGAGCCTCGTGTCGGTCAGATCGATCCCCTTTGCATCGTCCTTGTACACGTCCGTCGCCGCGCCCAGGTAGGGGACGACGATGCGGATGTCCTCGGCCGCCAAAGCGCCGGCGACGAGAAACGCGAAGAGGGCCCCGACGGCGACCTTCTTCATTTTGCCTCCTTTTCAACTGCGGACGGGCTCGAGGTTAGTGCAAACCGGCTCCGCGACGCAACCCGCCGACCGCCGCGCGCCCGTTGACCACCGCCGCCGGCCGATCTACGGTAGAAGCCTCGAGGGGTGAGCCAGTGAAGAAGCTGATCAACCGGCCCGAGGACTTCGTCCGCGAGAGCCTGCAGGGTCTGGCCGCTGCGTACGGAGAGCTGATCGCGGTCAGCTTCGACCCGACGTTCGTGTGCCGGGCCGACGCGCCGGCGCGCGGCAAGGCGGCGCTCGTCTCCGGCGGCGGGAGCGGGCACGAGCCGATGCACGGCGGCTTCGTCGGCCGCGGGATGCTCGACGCCGCCTGTCCCGGCGAGGTGTTCACCTCGCCCACGCCCGACCAGATGGCCGCGGCCGCCGCGCGGGTGCACGGCGGAGCGGGGGTTCTCTTTATCGTCAAGAACTACAGCGGCGACATCATGAACTTCGAGATGGCCGCGGAGATGGTCCACGCGCAGGGGATCCCGGTGGCCAGCGTCCTCATCGACGACGACGTCGCGGTGCGCGACAGCCTCTACACGCAGGGCCGCCGCGGCGTCGGCACCACCGTGCTCGCGGAGAAGATCTGCGGCGCGGCGGCAGAGGCGGGCTATCCGCTCGACCGGCTGGTCGAGCTCTGCCGCCGCGTCGCCGCCGCCGGGCGGAGCATGGGCATGGCCCTCGCGGCCGGCACCGTCCCCGCGGCCGGAAAGCCGGGCTTCGATCTGGGGGAAGCGGAGATGGAGATCGGCATCGGGATCCACGGCGAGCCGGGGCGGCAGCGCCTGCCGCTGCGGCCGGCCGATGAGATCGTCGAGATGCTGGTCGGCGCCGTGCTCGAAGACCCGGCCTACGAGCGCGTGGTCTCCGAGTGGGACGCCGCGAGCGGGGCGCAGGTCGACCGCAGGGCGGTCGCCCCCGCGCTCCGCAGGGGAGACCGCGTGCTGCTCCTGGTCAACGGCATGGGCGGCACGCCGCTCTCGGAGCTCACGCTCGTCTACCGCAAGGCCGCGGAGATCATCGAGAAGAAGGGGCTCGCGATCGCCCGCCGCCTGGTGGGGAACTACGTCACGTCGCTCGAGATGCAGGGCTTCTCGGTGACCCTGCTGCGGCTCGACGACGAGATGACGAGGCTCTGGGACGCCCCGGTGCTCACGCCCGGCCTCAGGTGGGGCGTCTGACCATGGACAAGGACGAAGTGTCGCTCTGGCTGCGGATCGCCGCGGAGATGCTGCACCAGGAGCGCGACTCTCTCACGGACCTCGACAAGCAGATCGGCGACGGCGACCACGGCATCAACATGGACCGCGGGTTCCAGAAGCTCGCCGGACAGCTCGACGGCGCCGCGGACATCGCCGGCGTCCTCAAGACCGCGTCGCTGGTGCTGATCTCGACGGTCGGGGGAGCGTCCGGGCCGCTCTACGGCACGTTCTTCCTCCGCGCCGCGGCCGCCTGCGCGGGCAAGGAATCGCTCGGGCCGGCGACCCTCGCCGCGCTCTTCAGGGCGGGGCTGACTGGCGTCCGGCAGCGCGGCCGCGCGCAGCCGGGCGACAAGACGATGGTCGACGCGCTCACGCCGGCCGTGGAGGCGCTCGAGACCGCCGCGGCATCGGGCGCCAGCCTGCGCGAGGCGGTCACCGCCGCGATCGACGCGGCGGCGCGCGGGTCGCAGGACACGATCCCGCTCGTCGCGCGCAAGGGCCGCGCCAGCTACCTCGGGCCGCGCAGCGCGGGGCACCTCGACCCCGGCGCGGCCAGCACTCTGATCCTGATGCAGGCCCTGCTCAAGGCCCTGCCGTAGGCGCGCCGCTGCCATGGTCGGCCTTGTCCTGGTCTCCCACAGTGAAACGCTCGCCAGAGGCGTGCTCGAGCTCGTTGCGCAGGTGGCGCCCGAGGTGCCCGTGGCGGCAGCCGCCGGGGTCGACGACCCGCAGCATCCGATCGGCACCGACGCCTCCCGCATCGTCGAGGCCGTCGGGAGCGTCCGCGGTCCGGAAGGCGCCCTGCTGCTGGTGGACCTCGGCAGCGCCATCCTCAGCGCCGAGGTCGCGCTGGAGCTGCTCGCGGAGACGACGCCCGCTGGCGCAGGGGCGGTGGCCCTGTGCGCGGCCGCGCTCGTCGAGGGCGCCGTGGCCGCGGCCGTGCGCTCGGCCTCCGGCGGCAACCTCGAAGAGGTGCGCCGGGAGGCCGAGGCCGCGCTCGAGGGCAAGCGCGAGCAGGTGGGCCCGGCGGGCGAGGCTGCGCCCGCGGCCGCGACGGCGCCGACCGTCTCGCGCCGCGTGCGCGTCACGAACCCGCTGGGGCTGCACGCGCGGCCCGCGGCCCGCCTGGTGCGGGCGGCCGCCCGCTTCGACGCGGCCGTGACCGTCGCCAACGCGACGCGCGGCCGCGGGCCGGTGACCGCGCTCAGCCTGAGCCGCCTCGCCGGGCTGGAGCTGCGGCAGGGCGAGGAGATGCAGGTCGCGGCCTCGGGGAGGCAGGCGGCGGAGGCGGTCGCGGCGGTCGTCGCGATGGCGGAGGGCGGCTTCGGCGAAGCCGCCGCTCCGGCGCGGCGGGCGGAGGCGGGGTCGCCGAAGACGCGCTTTGCCGGTACGGCCGGCGGCGGTGGCCTCGCGATCGGGCCCGCGGTCGTGGTCCGCCCCCGCGACCCGCGCCGGAGCGCGGCTGCCGGCGCGGACGCGCGGCAGGAGCTCGCGCGGCTCACGGCCGCTCTCGCCGCCGTGAGCCGGCGCCTCGAGCAGACCGCCGAAAGGCTCGAGCCGCAGGTGGGGCGCGAGCGGGCCGACATGCTGCGTGCCGAGTCCATGATGCTTGCAGACCCGGACCTGATCGAGGCGACGCGGCGGGCGATGGTCGAGAACGCGGTGCCCGCCGAGGAGGCCTGGGGACGGGCGCTCGAGGCGGTCATCGAGAGATACCGCCGCCTCGAGGACCCCTACCTGCGCGACCGGTTGTGGGACGTGGTCGACATCCGCGCCCAGGTGCTCGACGAGCTCGCGGGCGGGGCCGAGACGCCGGATGCCGCCGGCGCGGTGCTCGTCGTCCCGGAGCTGCTGCTGTCGGGCCTGGCCGACCTGCAGAGCGCGCGACCGCTCGCGGTCGTCGCCGCGGGGGGCGGCGTCACATCGCATGCGGCCATCTTTGCCCGCGCCCTTGCTGTCCCCTTCGTGATCGGCGTGGGCGATGCGGTTCTCGATCTGCCCGACGGCACGGTGCTCGCGGTCGACGGCGCGGCCTGCGACGCCCGCGTGGTGCCCCCGAGGGAGCGCGCCCGCTGGGAGGCGGCCCGCGCCGGCCGCGACGCCCTCGAGGCCGCGGCCCTCGCTCGCGCGGCGGACCCCGCGGTCACCTCCGACGGCGTCCGCATCGCCGTGACGGCCAACATCGCGTCGATGGAGGACGCCGAGCGGGCCGCGGCGCTGCACGCCGACGGGGTCGGCGTCTTCCGGACCGAGATGCTGTTTGCGGGGCCCTCCGGGGCGCCCGGCGAGGACGAGCAAGCGCGCATCTACGGCGGCGTCGCCTCCCGCCTCGCGGGAAGGCCGGTCGTGGTCCGCACCCTCGACGTCGGGGGCGACAAGCCGATCGGCGGCATGGCCGCGCGGGGCGAGGCCAACCCGTTTCTCGGGGTGCGCGGCTGCCGGCTCTACGCCCGCATGCCCGACATCTTCCGCGCCCAGGTGCGCGCCATCCTGCGCGCGGCCGCGAGCGGGCAGGTCGAGCTGCTGTTCCCGATGGTGTCGACGGAGGCCGAGGCGCGCGAGCTCCGCGCCGCGGTCGAGGAGGAGCGGGCCGCCCTCGGCGCCCCGGCGATCCGCGTCGGGCTCATGATCGAAGTGCCGTCCGCCGCGATCGCGGCGGACAGGCTGGCGGCGCACGCGGACTTCTTCAGCATCGGGACCAACGACCTCGCCCAGTACCTGTTCGCGGCGGACCGCACGAACCCCGACGTGGCGTCGATCGCCGACCCGCTCCATCCGGCCCTGCTGCGCGTGATCGCGGCCGCGACCCGGGCCGGCCGGGCGGCCGGCATCCCATCGACGGTGTGCGGCGAGATGGCCGCCCGGCCTGCGGCGGTTCCCCTCCTCGTGGGCCTGGGGGTCGTCGAGCTGAGCGTGGCGACCGCCTCCCTCCCGATCGTCAAGGAGGCGGTGCGGCGGACGGACTCGGCCCTCGCCGCCCGGGTCGCGGAGGAGGCGCTCACCCTGGGAGACGCCTCCGAGGTCCGCGCGCTGGTGCTGGCCCGCTTCCCCGGCCTGCGGGAGCTCGAGCCGAGCGGGCCGGCGGAGTAGGCGATGGCAGTCGACGCGAAACAGAACTTTCTCGAGTGCGTCCGTTTCGGCACGCCCGACCGCGTCCCCTGCTCCCGCTCGCTGCCGGTGCTCGCGATCGGCTACTTCGGCGTGAACCCCGAGGACAACAGGCCGCCCGGCGCGGAGACCTGGACCGATCTCTGGCAGGTGCGGCACAGGCACTCGCACGAAGGCGTGATGCCGTTCCCCGTCTTCCACCCGCTGCAGGCTCTCGCGAGCTGGGAGGACTACCGGTGGCCTGACCCGCATGACCCCGCGCTCTATGCCGCGGCCCGCGAGGCCGTTCGCGGCGCGGCGCACAGGAGCGAGCTCATCCTCGCAGCGAGCCACCGCAGCACCCTGCTCGAGCGGGCCTGGAAGCTCGCGGGCATGGAGGACCTGTTCGTCGCGATGCTCGAAGAGCCGCGCAAGGTCCACCGGCTCCTCGACCGCATCCTCGAGTTCCAGCTCGGCGTGGCCGAGGAGTACCTCGCCCTCGGAGTCGAGATGGCAACGCTCGGCGACGACCACGGCACGCAGCGCGCGCCGCTCGTGTCGCTCGCAGCATTCCGGGAGTTCTTCAAGCCGCGCTACGCGAGGCTCGTGAGCCTCTACAAGGCCGAGGGGTGCCTCGTCTCGTTCCACTCCTGCGGCAGCGTCCGGGAGCTCGCGCCGGAGCTCATGGACATCGGCGTGGACATCCTCAATCCGGCGCAGGCGACCGCGAATGATCTCGCGGAGCTGCGCCGGCCACCGCAGGGGCGCATGGCGCTGCAGGGCGGCGTCTCGTCGCACACGATCATGCAGGGGCCGCCTCGGCGCGTCCGCGCCGAGGTCGAGGGGCGGATCCGCCTCCTCGGCCGCGAGGGCGGCTACATCTGCGGGCCCGACCAGGGCATGCCGTTCCCGCCCGCCCACATCGAGGCGCTCGAGCGGGCGGTCGCCGACTTCGGCGCCTATCCGCTGCCGGACCCGGACGCCCGAGGCTGAGGCGCCCGCGACGCGCTCGACGCGCGGGCGGGCGCCTTCAACCTGTCGTTATTCCTTGACGTACCACTGCCACGGGGTCGGCGGGACCCACAACATGGTCTCGAAGGCGAACGGAAGCCTTTCCGGAACGTTCTGGATGCGGTTGCTGATGATGATCGGCCGCGGGACCTTGCCGACGGTGCCGATCAGCTCCAGGCGCTTCGTCGCCATCGCCCAGAACTCTTTGGCGAGCTTCGCGTACTCGACGGGGTCGACCGCGTTGATGTAGGCGGCGTACAGGTCGATAAAGCTCTTCTCGTCGGCCGGAGGCTCCTCGCCCTTGGCCGGCTCGGCGCCTTTCCTGCCCGCCCTTGTCCCACCGCTGGTGCGCGAGCCAGCTCTGCCACTCGGGCGCGTAGCCGAACGCCGCGCCGCTCTGGTCGTAGTTGAGCGAGAGCTGCACGCGCGTCTCGAGGTCGGCCTCGGAGGGGAAGATCGCGACGTCGAGCTCGTTCGCGTCCCCGCGGCTTTCGTAGAGCTCCTGCGAGATCTGCTTGAGGTTTTGCCCCGGTGCATGTCGCCCCAGTCCGCGGGGCCCATGCGCGCCACGCGCAGAGTGCCGCCGTAAACGCCGACCTTCTCGTACGGGGCGACGAGCAGCGGCTCCCTGGGCACCCTCTGCTCCACGGGCGGGAGCTTGCCGGCCTTGACGAGCTCGGCCAGCATCGGCGCCTCCTTGAGCTTCGTCATCTTCGCGATCGGGGCGTCGTACCAGTTCTGCGGCCAGCTGTACTTGCCCGTCGTCGCCTTGGCCGCGGCCGCCGGCTGCGCGCCTGCCGCGGCCTGCTCCTTGGTGGGGCTTGCCCAGGCGGCGGCGCCGCACAGGAGCACGGCGACGGCGACGACTGTCGCGATCCACACCCTCTTTCGGTCCATGGAAACCTCCTACGACTTCGCGTCTTCGCGGAGTCCCAGGCCCCCTGTCCTCGGGGGGCCCGTCCTCACAGAGTCTGCCGGCCCGCGCCGGCTTCGATCTCCCCGATCCTACCTCGTGTACGGGTCGGCCGCGTCGCGCAGCCCGTCGCCCATAAAGTTGAACGTCAGCACGGTGACAACCACGAAGAGGCCGGGGATCATCAACCACGGCGCGAGCGCGAGCGTGTGCACGTTCTGCGCCGCCTGCAGCAGCACCCCCCAGCTGATGGCGGGCGGCTGCATCCCCAGCCCGAGAAAGCTCAGCGCGGTCTCGCCGAGGATCATGCTCGGGATGCTCAACGTGAGCGAGGCGATGACGTGACTGAGGAACGAGGGCAGCATGTGCTGGAAGATGATCCGCAGGTCCGTCTGGCCCGCAAGCCTCGCGGCCACGATAAAGTCCTCCTCGCGCATCGAGAGGAACTTGCCCCTCACGACCCGCGCCAGCCCGGTCCAGCCGACGAGCGAGAGGATGATCGTGATCGCGAAGTAGGTCCTCACCACCGGCCAGCCCGCGGGCAGCGCCGCGCTCAGGCCCATCCAGAGCGGCAGGTGCGGGACCGACATCAGCAGCTCGATGGCGCGCTGGATCACCTCGTCGACGAGGCCGCCGAAATAGCCGGCGAGCCCTCCAGCAGGATCCCGAGGAAGAAGCTGATCGCCACCCCCACCAGGCCCACGGAGAGCGAGACCTGCGCGCCGTAGAGAACGCGGGCGAACATGTCGCGGCCGAAGTTGTCCGTCCCGAAGAGATGGACCGGCACGTTCGGGTCCGCGGTCCCGAAGAGATGGATGTCAGTCTCCAGGAAGCCCAGCATCCGGTAGCGGAAGCCGCGGACGAAGAACCGCACCGGGTGCGGTCGCGAGGTGTCCTCGAAGTAGGTCCGCCGGTACGTGTCCGCGTTCACACGGCTCGAGAGGGCATACACAAAGGGGCCGGAGACCCCGCCGCCGAAGAAATGCACGACCTGGGGAGGAGCCTCCTTGTAGGCCAGGCTCTTCTCGTCAGGATCGACGGGGCTGAGGAAGGGAGCGAGCAGGGCCGAGACGTAGAGCAGCAGCAGGACCGCGAGCGAAACCATGGCCAGCCGGTGCCTGGCGAAGCGGCGCCGCATGAGCTTCCACTGTGACGCATAGAACTCTTCGACGGCCTCGGGGCGCGCTTCGTCGTTGTCGCGAACGTCCTCGGCCGGTCCCCGGATCATCGGCTCCGCCATCCTTGAACCCTGCCCTATTTCCCGAGCCGGATGCGGGGATCGGCGATCATCAGGAGGATGTCCGAGACGAACGTCCCGATCACGGTGAGGATGCTCAGCAGCATGATAAAGCTGCCCGCCAGGTACATGTCCTGCGTGAGCAGCGCGCTCAGCAGCAGCGGGCCGGTCGTGGGGAGGTTCAGCACCACGGCGGTGATCGTCGCGCCGGAGATCAGCGTCGGGAGGTACCAGCCGATCGTGCTGATGAACGGGTTGGAGGCGACTCGCACCGGGTACCGCAGGATCACGGTCCGCTCCGGGAGCCCTTTGGCCCGGGCGGTGATCACGTACTGTTTGCGCAGCTCGTCGAGCAGGTTGGCCCTCATGATCCGCACCAGCCCGGCCGTGCCCGAGGTCCCGAGCACGATCGTCGGCACCCAGAGGTGCTTGAGGAGGTCCACGACCTTGGCGAACGACCACGGCGCGTTCTCGAAGGGCCGCGAGAAGAGCCCGCCGACGTCCATGCCGAAGTACTTGAAGCCCACGTACATGAGGATCAGAGCCAGCATGAAGCTCGGGATCGCGAGCCCTATGAAGCTGAGGAAGGTGAAGAAGTAGTCGCCAAAGGAGTACTGGTGCACCGCGGCGTAGATGCCCACCGGAAAGGCCACGACCCACGTGACGATCAGGGAGGAGAGGGAAATGACGAAGGTCAGCGCCAGCCGCTCCCATACGAGCTGGTTGACGGGCTGGTTCCACTGGAACGACTGCCCCATGTCGCCGCGCACGAAGTTGGTGATCCACTTGAAGTACTGGGTGACCATCGGCTTGTCGAGGCCGTACTGCAGCGTGAGGGAGTCGATCAGGTCCTGGCTCACCTCCGTGCCGCTGCGCTTGAGCTGCGCGATGTAGGTGGTGAGGTAGTCACCGGGAGGCAGCTGGATGATGACGAAGGACAGGATCGATACCAGGAAGACGATGAGCAGCATGTTCAGGAGGCGCCTGACGATGTAGTGCAGCAACGCGAGCGCTCCTTTGGGGCCCCCGGGGTCGAGGCCGGCCGCAATTCTATGGCGCGCCCCGCGGGCAGTCAAACGCCTGTTTCCACGCCGGCCCGTTCCGTAGTATCTATAGGCGACCCCCCGGATGGACGCCTACCGCTGGCTCTGGCCTTACCTTCGCAAGCACCTCGCTCTCCTGCTCGCCGCGTTCGCTCTCGTGCTGCTGGCCTCGATGCTGAACATGGTCAACCCGTACGTGACCGGAGTCATCGTCGACCGCGTCATCGTGGCGGGCAACCCCTCCCTGCTGCCGAGGTTCCTCGTCATCATGGTCGCGGCGACGCTCGCCAAGGCCGTGGTCCGCTACGTGTTCCAGATGGTCTTCGAGCACGTGTCGCAGGATACGGTTTCCTCGATGCGGCGCGACCTCTACCGGCGGCTGCAGGGGCTCGACTTCACTTACTTCGAGCGGACGAAGACCGGCGACATCATGACCCGCATGACCGGCGACATGGACGCGGTGCGCCACTTTGTGGCCTGGGTCGTCTACATGAGCTTCGAGAACGGGGCGATCTTCGTGTTCTCCGTCGCCATCCTGTTCACGATCAACTGGGAGCTCGCGGCGGTGCTCTTTGCCCTCACGCCCGCCGTCGCCTGGTTCGCGCACAAGCTCGCCGGCACCGTGCGGCCCACGTTTCTCGCGATCCGCGAGCAGTTCGCGCGGCTCAACTCCGTCGTTCAGGAGAACATCGCGGGCAACCGGGTGATCAAGGCCTTTGCCCGCGAGCGCTTCGAGATCGCGAAATTCGAAAAGGAGAACGCCGCGTTCCGCGACCGCAACCTCGACTCCGCGGCGGTGTGGGGGCGCTACATCCCCATCATCGATTCGCTGTCGAGCGCCTTCGGCATCGTCACGATGCTCGCGGGCGGCATCTTCGTGATCCGCGGCTGGATCACCCTCGGCGAGCTGGTCACCTTTTCCAGCTTCACCTGGGCCCTGATCAACCCCATGAGGATCGCGGGCTGGCTCGTCAACGACGGCCAGCGCTTCCAGGCCTCGGCCGAGAAGATCATGAGCCTGGTACGGACGACGTCGCGCCTCGAGCCGCCCGCGGCCCCGGTCGTGCGCAAGGTCCGCGGCGAGGTCGAGTTCCGCCGCGTCTCCTTTACCTACGGCGACGAGGCCGTGCTCACGGACGTGAGCTTCCGCGTCCCCGCCGGCGGCACCGTCGGCATCATGGGGCCGACCGGAAGCGGCAAGTCGACCATCGCGCACCTGCTGTGCCGATTCTACGACCCGGCCTCGGGCGAGATCCTCGTCGACGGCATCCGCGTGCAGGATTACGACCTCGGCTGCCTGCGCTCGCAGGTCGGGATCGCGATGCAGGACGTGTTCCTGTTCTCGGACACGATCGAGGGGAACGTCGCCTACGGCGAGCCCGCCGCGCCGGTGGAGCGGGTGATCGATGCCTCCCGGCTGGCCGACGCCGACGGCTTTATCCGCGAGTTCCCCGAAGGCTACGACACCATCGTCGGCGAGCGCGGCGTGGGGCTCTCGGGCGGTCAGAGGCAGCGCCTCGCCCTCGCGCAGGCTCCTGCTCAAAGACCCTCCCGTGGTGATCCTCGACGACACCACCTCGAGCGTCGACGTCGAGACCGAGCACGCGATCCAGCAGTCGCTGCGCACCTTCAAGCAGGGCCGCACGACCATCGTCATCGCGCACGGATCTCCTCCGTCGAGGAGGCGGACGTGATCCTCGTCGTGATCGACGGCCGGATCGCCGAGCGCGGGACGCACGCGGAGCTCGTGGCGCTGGGCGGCTACTACAGCCGCGTGTACGCGCACCAGACCGGGCGCGTCGTGCCGGCCGGCCGCGCGGCGGCCGGCGGGGCAGTGTCGGCGGGCGACGGCCGGCGCGGCGCCGCGGCGAGGTAGCAGGGCGGCATGGCGCGCAACAAGTTCGACATCGACGAAGAGCTCGAGGGCCAGTTCAACATCCACCACTTCAAGCGGCTGCTCGCTTACGTCCGGCCGCAGGCCGGGCAGGCGCTGATTGCCGTCGCGCTGATGCTCGTGGCGAGCGCGGCCAGCCTCCTTGGACCGTTCCTCACGCGGATCGCCCTCGACCAGGCGATCCCGCGCAAGGACGTGCATCTGATGTTCGTGCTGGCAGGCGTGTTCCTCGCGGCCACTGTCGTGAGCGGCGTGTGCCTCAAGGCCCGCATCCGCATCATGACGCGGATCGGCCACGGCGTGATCATGAGCATCCGCAGCGGCATCTTCGGCCACCTGCAGCGGCTGCCTTTCGCCTACTACGACTCCCGGCCCCACGGAAAGATCCTCGTCCGGGTGGTCAACTACGTGAACTCACTCTCGGACCTGCTGTCCAACGGCCTCATCAACGTGATCACCGACCTGTTCTCCCTCTGCGTGATCATCGCGTTCATGATGGCCATTGACGTGAGGCTCACCGGCATCGCGATGGCCGGGGTGCCGATCCTGGCGGTCGCGGTCTTCATCGTCAAAGGGCGCCAGCGCCGCACGTGGCAGACGGTCTCGCGCAAGCAGTCCAACATGAACGCCTACCTCCACGAGAGCCTGAGCGGCGTCAAGGTCACGCAGTCGTTCGCCCGCGAAGAGGAGAACCTGCGGATCTACATGGGGCTGAACGAGGAGTACAGGACCTCCTGGATGAAGGCCGTTGCCGTCCAGTTCTCCGTCTGGCCGATCATCGACAACATCTCCGTGATCGGCGTCGTGCTGGTCCTCATGGCGGGCGTCGTCTGGATGCGCGGCACCGTGAGTGTCGGCGTGCTCGTCGCATTCATCGGCTACATCTGGCGGTTCTGGCAGCCGATCAGCAACATCGGCAACTTCTACAACGCCATCATCGTGGCGATGGCCTACCTCGAGCGGATCTTCGAGACGATGGACGAGAAGGTGGTCGTCGCGGATGCCCCCGGCGCCGGCGAGCTGCCGCCGATTGCCGGCCGGGTCGAGTTCCGCCGCGTGACGTTCGCCTACGAGCCTGAGAAGCCGGTGCTGCGCGACCTGAGCTTCGCGGTCGACCCGGGCGAGTCGATCGCCGTGGTGGGGCCGACCGGCGCCGGGAAGACCACGATCGTGAACCTCCTCGCCCGCTTCTACAACATCGAGGACGGCCGCATCTTCCTGGACGGCATCGACGTGAACCGGGTCAGCATCCCGTCGGTGCGGCGCCAGATGGGCATCATGATGCAGGACACATTCCTGTTCTCGGGCACCATCATGGACAACGTCCGCTACGGGCGCCTCGATGCGAGCGACGAAGAGGTCGTGCGGGCGGCGCAGGTCGTCCGCGCGCACGACTTTATCATGGACCTCTCCGAAGGCTACGCCACCAACGTCAACGAGCGCGGAACGCGCCTCTCCATGGGCCAGCGGCAGCTCATCTCGTTCGCGCGGGCGCTGCTCGCCGACCCGCGGATCCTCATCCTCGACGAGGCGACCTCGAGCGTCGACACGGAGACGGAGCTCCTGATCCAGGAAGGGCTCGCGCGCCTGCTCTCCGGCCGCACGTCGTTCATCATCGCGCACCGCCTCTCGACGATCCGCAGCGCGAGCCGGATCTTCTACGTCGACCACGGCCGCATCCTCGAAGAGGGCAGCCACGACGAGCTGGAGGCCGCGGGCGGCGCCTACGCGCGCCTCTACGCGGCGCAGGGCGCGGCGGTCTAGGCCGCGGGCTCGGCCAGCGGCCGGGGCATCGCGGCGCCGGCAGCCTCGGCTCGTGCAAGCAGCGCGGCGACGATCGCCTCGTCGAGCTCGATGCCGTGCCCCATCTGCTCGACGCGCCTCGCGAGCTCCATCCCGCCGGGGAGCCACACCCGGTCCGAATCGGGGCGCACCGGGTTCGCGCGGCAGGCGTCCGCGAGCCATCCGAGCTGCCGCGCGAACGCGTCGCGGCCGCCGAAGCCCGCGGGATCGATCAGCGCGACGCAGAACGACGCGCCCCAGCGTTTGACATCGTCCGCGCGCCCGTGGCCGGCGAGGCCCGAGGTGAGCGCCTCGACGACCAGGCCGAGCGCGTAGCCCTTGTAGCCGAGATCGACGCCCCCGAGGGGCAGCACGGTGCCCGGCGGGTCCGTGAACAGCGCGTTGGGGTCGTCGGTCGGCCTGCCGGCGCTGTCGAGCAGCCAGGGAGCCGGAAGGTTCCTGCCCCGCGACCGGTACAGGGCGACGACGCCGTTGGCCGTCGTCGACGTGCTCATGTCGACGAGGATCGGGTCGGCTCCGGTCGGGATCGCCACGGCGATGGGATTGGGCGTGTACAGCGGCGCGCGCCCCCCGAAGGGCGCCACGGTCTTTGCCGACGGGTCGGACGTCGCGATGAAGCAGAGATAGCCGCGCGACGCCGGCTCGAGCAGGTACGACGAGAGGCTCGCGATGTGGTGGCTGCGCGAGACCGCGCCGAAGACCACCGGGTGCTGCCGGACCCGCTCGTACGCCTGCTCGAGCGCCCGGTGCACCAGCCAGGGGCCGGGCAGGTATCCACCGTCCCAGGCGAACGTCGCGCCCGTGTCGCGGACGACCTTCGGGTCCCCCGCCGCGGCCATCCTGCCGGCGGCGAGCTCGTCCAGGTAGCGCGGAAGCTGGCGCAGGCCGTGCGTCGTGTGGCCCATCAGGTCCGCCTCGACCAGCGTCCGGGCGAACACCTCAGCCCTGTCGCGGGCGAGGCCCGCCGCCTCGAGCAGCCGGCCGGCGAGCGCGTTCAGCTCCTTCCAGGAATAACGGGACATGGGCGCCTCCCCGCCGACTCTGCGGGAGCGGCCCGCCCGCGTCAAGGCGCCGCGGCTGCTTGTTGACGGCTGCCGGGGGCGGGTTTAGAGTTCGTCACGGGAACGACGGCGCCCGCACGGGCGCCTCGATCAAAGGAGGGGCAATTATGAAACGTTTCGTCACGCTCTTTGCCGCGCTCGCGGTGCTCGCCTCCGCGGCTGCCTGGGGCCAGGCCAAGGTCAAGCTGACCTTCACGCACGGTCAGCGTCCCGGACGACGCGCACACCAAGGCGCTCTACGTGTTCAAGGACGAGCTCGAGAAGCTGTCCGGCGGCAACATGACCGTCGACGTCTTCCACTCCGGCCAGCTCTTCGGACAGGCCGCGGACAACAACGCCACCATCCAGGGCAAGGTCGAAATGTCGTACTTCTCGGCCGCGTGGCTCGCCCAGCAGATCCCGGCCACGGCGATGTTCGGCGCCGCCTTCACCTTTTCCAGCTATGACCAGATGACGAAGACGCTCAACGGCACGATCGGACAGAAGCTCTTCGACCAGACGGTCGCGAAGCTGGGAGTCAGGCCGCTCGCCGCCTACTACCTCGGCACCCGCGAGCTCAACCTCACCGAGAAGGTCGGACCCGTCACGAGGCCCGAGCAGATGAAGGGCGTCAAGTTCCGCGTGCCGAACGCGCCCGCGTGGATCGCCATGGGCCGGGCGCTCGGCGCCAACCCGACGCCGATGGCGTTCGGCGAGGTGTACATGGGCCTGAAGACCGGAGTCGTCGACGGCCAGGACAACCCGCTGCCGACCGACCAGGCCGCCAAGTTCTACGAGGTCACGAAGTACATCGTGCTCACCAACCACGTCGTCGACTCCGTGTGGCCCGCGATCAACGAGAAGAAGTGGCGAGAGCCTCACCGCCGCAGCAGCAGGGCTGGGTCATGCAGGCCATCGAAAAGGGGCGCCAGTTCTGCGACAAGACCAACCTGGACAAGGAGAAGAGCATCCTCGACTTCTTCCGCAGCCAGGGCCTGACCGTCATCGAGAACCCCGACCGCGCCGCCTTTGCCGCCTACGCGAAGAACTACTACCGCAACGAGGCGAAGGACCTGACCAAGGACTGGGACTGGGAGCTCTACGAAGAGATCCAGAAGGTGAAGTAGATCAAGCCCTTCGGGCCGCCGGTCCGGCTGACCCCGGGCGCCGGCGGCCTTTTTTTCGCGGGAGACTCCGGATGAACCACCGCGCCAGGTCCGTCCTCTTGTTCCTGCTGGACGTCGTCGAGCTCTACGTCCCGATGCTCGCCTTTCTCACGATCTTCGTCTGCTTCATGATCCAGATCGTCTCACGCTATTTCTTCACGCCCCTGATGTGGCCGGAGGAGCTCGCCCTCCTCTCCTTCCTGTGGGTGGCGCTGCTCGGCGCGCTGTACGCGAAACGGCATGAGTCGCTGGTGGTCTTCACCATGATCTACGACATGCTCCGTCCCAGAGGCCAGACGATCATGCGGATCGCGGGGAACGTCCTGCTGGTGGCGGCGTTCGTGATCTCGATCAAGCCGTCGCTCGACTACGTGATCTTCGTGGGCTACAAGAAGTCGAGCGTGCTGCTCATCCCCATGAACCTCGTGTGCTCGTGCCTACATGATCTTCCTCGTGGACATCACCATCCGGTACACGATCGACATCGTTCGTGACGTCCGGGACCTGCGCGCCCTGCCGGCGGGAGGCGCCCGATGAACCTGCCCATCATCGTCTTCTTCCTGTCCTTCGTCGCCGTCTTCCTCCTGCGCATCCCGATCGGTTTCGGGATGATGATGGCCGCGGTGTTCTACTTCGTGCTCGCTCCCGGCCCGGCCGCCACGGTCGACATGGTCGCGGTCAAGTTCCTCACGGAGATGAGCTCGAGCTTCATCATCATCGCGGTGCCGCTCTACATCTTCATGGCCGAGATCATGAACACGAGCAAGGTGACCAAGATCATCTTCGACTTCGCCTCCGGCCTCGTGGGCAGGCGGCGCGGCGCCATGGCGCAGGTGAACATCGTCAACTCGATCATCTTCTCGGGCATGACCGGCTCGGCGATCGCCGATGCCTCGGGCCCCGGCAACATCGAGATGCAGGCGATGATCGGCGAAGGCTACGACAAGGCCTTTACCTGCGCGGTCACGGCCGCCAGCGCGACCGAGGGGCCGATCATCCCACCGAGCATCCCGATGATCTTCTACGCGATGCTGTCGGGAGCCTCGGTCGGCGCGCTGTTCATGGGCGGCATCGTGCCGGGGCTCATCCTCGGCGTCGTGATGATGATCTACACCGGTTTCGTCTCCGTGAAGCGCAACTACCCGATGGGCCACAGCTACCGCTTCGGCGAGTTCGTCCGGGTCACGATCCGCTCGATCCCGGCCCTCATGACCGTCGTGATCCTGCTCGGCGCGATCTACACCGGCGTCGTCACGCCGACCGAGGCCGGCGCCATAGCCGCCTCGTGGGCCCTCATCATCTCGATCGTCTTCTACCGCGCCTTCGGCCCGAAGGACCTGTTCGAGGTGCTCAAGAACACGGTCAAGTCCATCGGCAACCTCTCGTTCATGGTCGGGGCAGCCTACGCGTTCTCCTACATCGTCGCCATCGAGAAGATCCCGGACGTCGTGGCGAACAGCCTGCTGTCGATCACGGACAACAAGTACGTCATGCTGCTGGTCATGAACGTGGTCTTCCTCATCCTCGGCTGCCTGATGGACACGAGCACCATCACGCTCGTGTTCATCCCGATCATCCTTCCGGTGATCAACAAGATGGGGATCGACCTCGTTCACTTCGGCGTCGTGGTCGTGCTGAACATGATGATCGGGCTTTCGACGCCGCCGTTCGGGATGCTGCTGTTCGTCGTCTGCGGCCTCGACGGGAGCGAACCTCAAGGACGTGATCCGGGAGATGCTGCCTTTTATCTGGCTCTTCATCGGGGTGCTCTTCCTCATCACGCTACGTGCCCGAGCTGGTCCTCTGGATACCGAAGATGATGGGCTACAAGCCGCTGATGTAGAGGGCGATTGCCTCGCGCCCGGCGCGGCGGTAGCTTGGGCAGCATGGAATGCTGGATCTGCGTCACATGCGGCGCGCAGTTCGCCCCCTCGGAGAAGGCGCCGGATGCCTGCCCGATCTGCAACGACGAGCGGCAGTACGTCCCTCCCGCCGGGCAGCGCTGGGTGACCCCGAAGGAGCTGCGGGAGAATCACCGCGGCGACGTGCGGGAGCTGGAGCCGGACCTCTACGGCATCGGCGGAGGCGCCGGGCTTCGCCATCGGGCAGCGGGCGCTGCTGGTGCGCACGCCCGCGGGGAACGTGCTCTGGGACTGCATCCCGCTCCTCGACGATGAGATCGAGCGCCGCGTGCGCGAGCTCGGCGGCCTCGCGGCCATCGCGATCTCGCACCCGCACTTCTACGCCGCGATGGTCGACTGGAGCCACGCGTTCGGTCGCGTCCCGATCCATCTGCCGGCGGCGGACCGCCAGTGGGTGATGCGGCCGGACCCGGTGATCGACTTCTGGGAAGGCGAGACGCGGCAGATCCTGCCCGGCGTCACCATGATCCGCTGCGGCGGCCACTTTCCGGGAAGCTCCGTCCTCCACTGGGACCGCGGCGCGCTGTTCACGGGCGACACGATCATGGTCGTGCCTGACCGGAAGCACGTAAGCTTCATGTGGAGCTACCCGAACCTCGTGCCTCTTCCGGCGGCCGAGGTGCGCGCCGTCGTCGCCGCGGTCCGGCCCTATGCCTGGGACTGCATCTACGGCGGCTGGTGGGACCGCGTCATCCCGAACGGGGCGAGAGTCGCCGTCGAGTCGTCGGCTGACCGTTACATCGCACATCGCGGGGGCTAGGCAGGAGGCGTGGCTCATCGCGCTGGTGTTGGCGAGACTGCTCAGGCCGGCCGCGGCCCTGTCGTGAAACCTCCAAGCCAGCGCCCCTCAGCGGCGAATGTCCCACCGATGCGAGACAACTGAGAGCCACCACAAACTCACGACCGGCCGCCGAACACGGGGATCGCGCCTCATATTGGCACGAGCTCGTCGAGTATGCGGTCGCCCATGGACGGTTTGAGCGCAGTCCGGGTCACCAGATCGACCGGACGGCCCAGAATGCTCGCAAGATGCTCCTGAAGCGTGAGGAACTCGAAGAAGCCGACTCTCGCGTCCGGCGCGAACTCAGCAAGGATGTCAATATCGCTCGTTGCGTCATGTTCGGCTCGCGCATAGGACCCGAATACGCCTAGAGATACCACGCCGAATCGGGAGCGAAGCTCCGGCATGTGGTCGTGCAGCTCTTTCCTGACGGCCTCGAGCGCAGTCATGTGGTCAATGTATTCGCTGCGGGCGCGCTGCACAAGGCTCCCCATCACATCGCGAACCGACAACACGCGGGCGGGGGTTTGGGGGCGCCGTGAGGCGCCCCCAGGCGAAGGGGGTGGGCGGAGACCCGCAGGGGCTCCGCCCAGGGGGAAGGCTTTCCCCCTCCAAGGAAGGGTTCCTATACCTTTACCAGGTCGTCGACGCGGACCGGGCAGCCCGCTCGCGAAGCTCCTGTTGGCGGCGATCGCCCGTGAGGATCGACCAGGCGCCGGCGCGGTGGTCCGCGGCAAGGCCCAGCGGGTCGGGCTCGCCGCCGACGAAGATGTCGCGCAGCATGCGCGCGTCGCCGCCGCCGTGGCCGCCTTCCTTGCCCATGTTGAAGGGGATCTGCACCGGCGGCTGCCAGTGCGGGCGCAGGATGATGCGCACCGGTTCTTCGATCTGGAAGTCGGCCGCCTTGCGCACCGCGGGCTGGTTGGCGTCCGTGGCGGAGCCGGAGACGTAGGGCTTTTCCGTGACCTCGTACTCGAGCCTGCCCTTGGTGCCGTTGAAAGCGATGCGGTAGCCTTCCCACGGCGAGTACGCGGTCAGGTGGTAGCTCATGACCGCGCCGCTCCTGTAGCGCACCACCAGCGCCATGTCGTCCTCGATCGAGATGTAGTGGCCGAAGACGCTCTCGTCGCGCCGGTAGCCGTCCTCCTTTTCGGCCTCGAGGTAGAGCTCGCGCATCTTGGTGTCCTTGGAGAGATCGAGGGCGAAGGGGTCCCCGACGGCATTGGGATGGCCCGTCGCGCGGTCGTAGAACTTCGTGACGCCGCGCGACTCGGCGTTCGCGCGGCCGTAGAACACGAGGTCGCCGATCCCGAACACCGTCGAGGGGACGCTGTCGATCCACCAGTTGACGAGGTCGAAGTGGTGCGTGGCCTTGTGCACCATGAGACCGCCGGAGTTGCGCTTGTCCCGGTGCCAGCGCCTGAAGTAATCGGCGCCGTGCACGGTGTCGAGCAGCCACTCGAAGTGCACGCTCGTGATCTTCCCGACCACGCCCTGCATGAGCAGCTCCTTGACCTGGCTGTTGCGCGGCGCATAGCGGTAGTTGAAGCAGACGCGGAGCTTCTTCCCCGTGCGCTCGATCGCATCGAGGATGAAACGGCACTTGTCCGCGTCGATCGTCATCGGCTTCTCGCTGATGACGTCGCAGCCCGCCTCCATGGCGCGGACGATGTACTCGTGGTGCGTGCGGTCGATGCTCGTCACGATGACGGTGTCGATCCTGTTCTCGCGGATCATGCGCTCGAAGTCCGCGGGCTTGTAGGTGCGCAGGGGACCCGCCCCGTGGCGCTCCTTGAAGCGGCGATTCGCCACGTCCATGCGGACCTGGTTCACGTCGCAGAGCGCGACCAGGCTGTGCCTGTCCTTGAACTCCCCGAGCAGCGCGTCCGTGTACATGTACGAGCGAGACCCGGTCCCGATGAGCGCGTAATTCAACCCCAGCCTCCCGGCGGCTCCTTTTTTTTCATCGCGCCGCCCGAGGCCGGATTGTACGCGGATGGCCCGCGAAGCGCCAGAGAGCGAGAGGGAGCGGGGACTGCGGCGTCCTACCTCTTGACCATAAACCGCTTGACCTTGCGCGACGACGTCTTCGGCAGCTCCTCCAGGCTCACGTCGAAGCCGACGGGCACCTTGTAGGCAGCCAGGCCGCGCGTGGTGCGCCGCACTTCGCCCGCGAGCGCGCGGCGCAGCGCATCGCCCGAGGGCGCGCTGCCGCCGGCTGCCTCGGCGAGCGCCTCCAGGTTCGGGTGCACGATCGCGTACGGCTGCTCTCCATGCTCGGGGTCGTCCCTGCCCATCACGACCGCCTCGGCAATGTAGGGGCTCTCGAGGAGGGCATTCTCGATCTCTTCCGGGTAGATGTTCTTGCCGCCGCTCGTGACGATCAGGTTCTTGATCCTGCCGGTGATCGTGAGGTAGCCGTCACGGTCGATCGCGCCGAGGTCGCCGGTGTGGAGCCACCCATCCGCGTCCACCACCTCGGCGGTGAGGTCCGGCCTGCCTTCGTACCCCTGCATGATGTTCGGCCCGCGCACCAGGATCTCGCCGTTGCCGTCCGCGTCGGGATCGCCGAGCCGCAGCTCGACGTTCGAGAGAGTGAGCCCGACCGTGCCCGGCTTGTCCCGGCCCGGGCAGGTCGTGGAGACCACGGGGCTCGCCTCGGTGAGGCCGTAGCCCTGGAAGGTCGTGAGCCCGAGCGTCTGCATGCCGTCGATGATCTGCGGCGAGATGGGCCCGCCGCCCGAGACAAAGAAGCGCAGCTTTCTCACGCCGAGCTGATCGGCAACGCTGCGGAAGAGCAGCCGCCCCGCATCGATGCCTGCGGCGCGCAGCGCCGCGCTCAGGCCGAAGAGCGCCCGGAACACGATGCGCACGGGCAGCGGCTTCTCGCGCACGGCGGTCCAGATGCCCTTGTAGAAGCGCTCGACCAGGGCGGGGACCGCGGGGATGCAGGTGGCGCCCGTCTCGCGCATGATCTGCACGAGCACGTTGCTCTTGAGCGAAGCGACCGGCGTGATCATGCCGTAGGTCAGCAGCGGCAGCAGGAGCCCGAGCAGCGTCGGGTAGGTGTGGTGGAGCGGGAGCACCACGATCCAGTTATCGCCCGGCCCGAGCTTCGTGGTCATCTGCACGCCGTCGGCGTTGGTCATGATGTTCTCGTGCGAAAGCATGACCCCCTTGGGCTCCCCCGTCGTCCCCGAGGTGTAGATGAGGGCCGCGAGGTCCTCGGGCGCGCACGCGGATCGCACGGTAGCGGGGGGCCGGCTGCGCGAGCAGCTCGCGGCCGCGGGCGATCACGTCGCGGAACGCCGCGATCGAGAACGGGAGCGTGCCCGCCCCGGGATCGTCGAAGAGCACGACCTTCTCCACGGCATCCGGCTTCGCCGTCGAGGCCGTGAGCCTGCGGACCTCCGCGAGGCGATCGAGGTAGGAGGCCGACGTAAAGACGATGCGCGCGCCGCTCGAGCGCACGATCGGCGCCAGCTCCTCGGGCTTGATCAGGACGTCGAAAGGAACGATGACGGCGCCGGTCGCGGTCACCGCGAGGTACGTGATGATCCACTCGCTGCGGTTCTCCGCGATCAGGCCGATGCGGTCGCCCCTGCCGACGCCGAGCGCGAGCAGGGCCTCGCCCAGCGCGCGGACGTGCTCCTGCAACTCGCCGTAGGACAGGCGCCAGTAGGAGCCGTCGGGCAGCTTCATGGCCAGGGCGGGAAGGGCGAGCTTGTCTCCCTCGAAGGATTCGATGAGCTCGCGGACGCTACGAAGCCCGCGCGCCGGGACGATACGGTTGACCTGCATGGGGCCTCCTTTTTGTTTGCGGGGCGACGGGCGGGCGGTTGCGCGCGCGGCGCGCGCGGCCGTATGATGCCGCAGGGCAACGGGCGCGCGGCGGCATTATGACGCAAAAGGAGAGTTTCGTGGAGACCAGAACACTGCTTTTCGACCGTGGGGGAGAGGAGAACACGGCCGCGACGCTGCGGGCCGCGCGTCAGCGCGCCGAGGAGCTGCGCATCCGGCAGGTCGTGGTCGCCTCTTCGCACGGGGGCACGGCGCTGCAGGCGCGCGCGGCGTTCGCGGGCCTCGACGTGCGCATCGTGGCCGTCGCGATCTCCGCCAGCTACCGCGGCGTGGGCTGGTCGATGACCGCGGAGGAGAGGGCGCGCCTGGAAGAGGCGGGCATCCCGGCGCTCGTCGGCATCCACGCCCTCGGCGACGACGTCAACGACGGTCTCGGCTTTGTGGCGCCCAACCGCGTGATCCGCACGACGCTCTACCGGTTCTGTCAGGGGATGAAGGTCGCCGTCGAGGTCGCGCTGATGGCTGCCGATGCCGGGCTGCTCGAAGTGGAGGAGGAGGCGATCGCGATCGGGGGCACGGGCGCCGGGGCGGACACGGCGATCGTCATCAAGCCCGCGTACTCCCGCAACTTCGAGGACCTCGAGATCCGCGAGATCCTCGCCAAGCCGCGGCGGGCGTCCGGCGGCTGAACGGCTCCGGCGCCCGGGTGCGCGCGGCGGCTCAACCGGCGCGGGGCACGCGCACGGGCAGAAAGCGCGGCCGCACGCGGATGTCGGCCTCGCGGTCGTTGATCTTGTCGCCGTCGGTCTGCATGTAGATGCGGCGGGGCGACGAGAGCCGGATCGCCTTGTCGCGGTAGAGGGCCACGTCCCGCATCGCCGGCAGGGTGCCGGTGAGCACCGCGAACAGAAGGCGGAACACGTCGAGCAGCGAGCGTTTCTTGAGCAGCAGCACGCTCAGCTCGCCGTCGTCGATCCTGGCGCCGGGGGTCACGCGGAAACGTCCCCCGTAAAAGCGCGAGTTGGCCACGACCGCGAGGTAGCCGCGGTCGCTGATCCGCTTGCCGAGGAGGCTCACGCGGATGCGCCGCGCCCGGAAGCGCACCGCGGACGCGAGCCCGGCGACGATGTAGGCGAGCTTGCCGGAGATGCGCTTGAGACCGGCGTCCAGACGATGCACGGCGTACGCGTCTATGCCCGCCGAGACCATGAGCACGAAGGGCCGCCCGTTGATCGTCCCGACGTCGATGAGGCGCTCGACGCCGCCGAGCGCCACCTCGATCGAGGCGAGCGGATTGGTCGGGATGCCGAGCTCCAGCGCGAGCACGTTCGCCGTGCCGAACGGGATCACGGCCAGCGGCAGGGGCTTCTCCCCCATCCCGCGCACGACCTCGTTGATGGTGCCGTCCCCCCCGACCACCGTGACGAAGTCGACGCCCTGCCGGTGGAGGCGCACGAGCGAGATCGCGTCGCCGGGGTGCCGCGTGCGGGCGACGACGTGCTCGATGCCGCGGCGCGCCAGCGCCGCCGTGAGCTGGGCGAGCACGAGACCGAGAAAGAAGCGGCGTCCGGCCTTCGGGTTGACGATCACGAGAGTCTTCAACGCTCGAGCCCCCGTCCGCGCGCGCGGCGACTGCAATATACAGCCGGCGGGCGGTGAGCGGATGCGCGGCCTCTTTAGCGGACCGGCAGGTTGACCAGGAAGACCCCGGCTATCACGACGAGCCCGCCGATCATCTGCTGCGCTGCGAGCGTCTCGCCGAGCAACGCGAAGCCGCCCATGGCGCTGACAACCGGGATCAGGTTCACGAAGGTCGCGACCGCGACGGGGCCGAGGCGCGAGAGGGCGAACTGGTAGAGGAAATAGCCGAGCGCCGAGCAGAACAGGGCGAGGTACAGGATGTTCAGCCACACGACGGGGCCGGGGACGAACCACTGGCGCAGCTCGGTCAGCGCGAGGGGCAGCAGGAAGGCGGCGCCGATGAGGTTCTGCCACGTCGTCAGGCTCAGGCTCCGGCTCGCAGCCTGATGGACTTGCGGCAGGTCGTCGTCCCCGCCGCTTCGCCGCGTCCGGGCGCGGCGGACCGCGCCCGATCCCGCGCCCCCGTAGAGCCTGCGGCTCAGCGAGACGTAGGCGACCCACGAGAGGCACGCGCCCAGCATGAAGAGGTTCCCCTCGAGCGCCCGCGGCAGCCGCGCCCCGCCGCGGCCTGCGATCAGGTAGACGCCCAGGACGGAGAGCGCGATCCCTGCGGCCTGATACCAGCGGATCGGGGTGCGGAAGAACAGGTACTCCGCGGCGACCGTGAACACGGGGATGGTCGCGATGATCAGGGCCGCGCTCGAGGCGCTCGTCAGCTTGATGCCCCTCGTCTCGAAGAAGAAGTAGACCGTGACGCCGAAAAGTCCCGTGACGACCAGCAGGGGCCGCTCCCTCGCCTCGAAGCGGCTGCCCGGCTCGAGCCCGCGGCGCAGCGGCGCGAGGGCGAGCGACGCCACGGCGAAGCGGGCAAAGGCCATCGTGAGCGGCGGGAACCCCGTGTTCAGAATCGCCTTCGAGGAGACGAAAGACATCCCCCAGAGCAGCACGACGGCGAGCGCGGCGAGCGTGGGGGCGAGGACCGGGGCGGCGCGGGTCTTCACGGCTTCGATGCCTCGCCGCGCTTCGGCCCGGCGCATCCGGCCGCGACGGGAGCGGGCCGGGGGCGCGCGACGACCTTCTTCTTCCATCGTCCGGTGAGGTAGTAGAGGAAAGTCACCGAGAACGCGAACACCCACTCCGCCGGGACGCTCATCCAGATGCCTCGGGTCCCCATGCGGCTCGAGAGGAAAGCGGCGACCGGGATGCGGACGCCCCAGAGGGCCGCCACGCTGATCACCATGTTCGCGAACGTGGCCCCCGCCCCTCGCAGCACTCCGCCGGTGATGAGCATCGAGGCGAACACGGGATAGACGAACGACACCGTGAGCAGGTACTCGGCCCCGATCCGCACGACCTCCGCGTCGGTGTTGAAGAGCCGGATCAAGGGTCTCTTGAAGAAGATCATCACCGCGGTCAGCGCGAGGGAGATTGCGATTCCGACGGCGAGCGCGGAGACAAATCCCCTGCGCAGGCGCTCCGGCTTGCCGGCGCCCAGGTTCTGGCCGACGAAGGTCGAGACCGCCATCGAGAGGTTCATGGCCGGCATGCCGGCAAATGAATCCAGGCGCGAGGCGGCCGTGAAGCCGGCGATCACGGCGGTGCCAAAGGGGTTCACGATCCCGTTGAGCGCGATGAAGGCGAGGGAGATCAGCGAGTGCTGCAGCCCCGCCGGCAGCCCGATCCGCACCATCCCCGCCGCGAGCCCGCGGTCGAAGACCAGGAGCCGCGGCCGCACTCGCAGCAGCTCCGTGCGCTGCATGTGGCGCGCTCCGAGCGCGAACGAGAGCGCCTGCGAGATCACCGTCGCCCAGGCGGCGCCCTCGATGCCCCAGTGGAACACGACCACGAAGAGCAGGTCGAGGACGACGTTCGCGAGGGTGGCCGCGATCAGGAAGTAGAGAGGCCGCTTCGAGTCCCCCAGAGCGCGCAGGATCGACCCCACGGCGTTGTAGCCGAACGTGAAGACCATCCCGGCGAACATGATCCGCAGGTAGGAGAGCGCCATCGGGAAGACGGGCTCCGGCACCCGGACCAGGCGCAGGATGGGGCCGCTGGCGGCGAGGCCGAGGGCGGTGACCGCCAGGGAGGCGACCGACAGGAAGACGATCGCGGTGTCCCGCGTGCGCCTGAGGCGCTCGAAGTCGCCGGCGCCGTAGAGCTGCGACAGCATGATGCCCGCGCCCATCGTGATGCCCATCACGAGCGAGATCATGAGGAACATGACGGGAAAGCTCGCGCCCACCGCCGCGAGCGCTTCCTTGCCCACGAACCGTCCGACGACGATGCCATCGACGGTCGAGTAGAGCTGCTGGAAGACGTTGCCCAGCAGCATGGGCAGGGCGAACGCGATGATGGCCCGAGTCTCGTTGCCTTTGGTCAGGTCGGTCATGCGGAAGGCTATCCGCCGGACCGGTCGAGCTGCATCACGAGCTTGCCCCCAGCGAAGAGGCTCACCCTCCCCGTCGACTGGGACAGCGCAACGGCGAGGGCCGCCGTCCGCGCGGTCACGCCGGCGGCCGCGGCGTGGCGCGCGCCGAGGCCGGGGACCGCCTCGGCGGCCTGCTTGCCCGTGCGCAGGAACGCGCCCGCGGCCTCGATGACGCCGTCGCCGCGCACGAGGAAAGCCCCGTCGATCGTCGAGAACTCCTTGACCGTCTCGGCGAGGCTCGGGTCGAGGATGTTCTTTTCCTCGTCGCGGTACCCCTTGAACGGGTTCATCACCATCTGGTGCGTCCACCCGCGCACCTTGTCGTGGTCGCCGAGGACGAACAGCATGCCGACCGGCTTGCCCTCGCGGCCCTCGCGGCCCGAGCTCAGCGGCGAGCTGCAGCACGCGCTCCAGCACCTCGAGGCGCACGTCGCCGAGCAGGCCGGCCGGCGACGCCGCGAACACCGACGGGAACTCCCGCGCGACGTCGATCACGGCCAGCGTGTCCAGGCGGCCGGAGCCGGGGACGCCGAAGAGGCTCACGACCCGGGAGGTTCTGTCGATGAGGCCGCGGGACAGGGCGACGATCAGGGTGAAGGCCACGTGGTTCGCCCGCGTGAGGCCGGCCAGCGGCAGCTCGAGCACGGGGTGGTCGCCGCGCAGCTCCGGCGGCAGCCGGCTCGCGTCCTGCACCACGAGGATCACCGGCAGATCGCTCTCCACCGCGGCGAGCGCGGCGACGTCGTCGGTCGCCTCGAGGTGCAGGATCACCGCGCCGGCCTGGATCTCCCTCGCCAGCCAGAGGGCGTGGTTGACCATGAGCCGCGACGGGTCGACGGTGGGCGCCCGCGCGGGCGGCTCCTCGAGCTGGGAGGTCATGACCGCCCAGACTTCACGCTTGGTCTTCGCTTCGACGATCCTGCGCCGCGCCTCCTGCGGCCGCAGCGTCCGCGCGGTCTCGGCGAGCAGCTCGATGTGGCGGTCGACCTCGGCCGCGTTGCCGAGGATGAGCGCGAGGATCTCGACGGGCTCGCCGTCGGGCGACTCGTAGTCCACGCCCTTGACGGCTGCGGCCCACGACGAGCAGGAACCCCGAGAACCCCTTCAGGCGCGCGTGGGGCATGGCGATCCCCGGCGCGATCCAGGAGCTCACGACCGACTCCCGCTCCCACACGGCGGTGAACGTCGCCTCGGGGTCGAGCGACGGGGCCGTCCGGCAGGCCGCCTGCACCAGCTCGCGGATGGCGCCCTGCCGCGAGCGGCTGCGCAGAAAGACGACCTGCCGAGGAGTGAGGTAGGAGCTCAGGTCGGTCCGTTCCGCGGCTATGACGACACCTCCCCGCCTTTACGGCAGAAGCACGACCTTGTAGGCTCCCTCTTCTCTTTTTCGGAGCATGACGTCAAAGGCTTTCGCGCCGTCTTCGAGGCGAAAGCGGTGGGTGATCAGCGGCTCGACGCGCACCAGGCCCCGGCCGAGCAGGTCGATCGCCCTCGGAAAGTCCGGGTAGCGATTGTTGGCGGACGAAAGGATCCGCCTCTCGCCGCTGATCGCGATGGTCGCGAACGACACCGGCTTCTCGCTGATCGCAAGGAGCACCAGCGCCCCGCCCGGCGCGAGCAGGCCGAGGCCCGTCGGTGATCGAGCCCTCGGTTCCCACCGTGTCGAAAACCACGTCGAGGCCGGAGCGCCCCCTGGTCTGGCTGCGGATGTAGTCGACGGGGTCGGTGTCCTCGGCGGACACGACGTTCGTGAGCCCCACCTCGCCGCCAGCCGGACGGGAACGTCGTACACGTCCGTGGCGAAGACCCGCTCCGCGCCGGCGGCCCGCGCGGCCTGGGCTGCCAGCATCCCGATCGGCCCGAGGCCGACGACCCCGACCCAGTGCCCCGGCCCGACGCCGCCCACCTCGACGGCGTGCACCGCAACCGCGAGGCCGTCCAGGAACGTCGCGGCCTCGTGGGAGACCGAGTCGGGGATCTCGTAGTCGAAGCCCTGCCAGATGTCGAACTGCCGCGACATGCCGCCCGGGGGTGTAGGCCATCTTCGCCCACCCCGCGCTGTGGCCAAAGTGCTCCATGTCGGCGCACAGGTTCTCGCGCCCGCCGCGGCAGGCCGCGCAGCGGCCGCAGCTCTTGAACGCGAGGATCGCCACGCGGCGGCGCTGTCCGCTGGAGGCCTCGACGCCCGACACCTCGTGGCCGAGGATCATGTTCGGAGGCGGCGGGATGTTGCGGCCGAGCGTGTGCAGCGCCCAGGGGTTGTCGCCGCGGAAGTACTTGACGTCGCTGCCGCAGATGCCGCAGGCCTTCATCTCGACGCGCACCGAGGGCCCCGGAATGCGGGGGATCGGCACGGTCATCGGCTCGAGGCATCCCGCCCGTTTGTAGACCAGGGCCAGTGTCTCGTCGTCCATCGCGGCTCCTTTGATTATATCCGGCGCGGGCCGCCGCCGCCTACTTCTTCTTCTTGTTCTTTCCCTGCCCGATCTCGCAGCCCTGCTCCACGAGGGTCTTCTGCAGGAGCCGGACGTCGAGCCCGCGCGGGTCCCGCTTCGTCCTGACGCACAGGGCCGCGGCGACGCCGGAGGCCTCGCCGATCGCGAACACGTGCGCCATCGCGCGCCACGACTCGTAGGCCCGCTGGTCCGACGACATGCAGCGGCCGATGACGTAGAGGTTGTCCATCTTCTTCGGGACGATCGCCCGGTACGGGATCTGGTACCCCTCGTGCTCGAGGAACCTGCGGTAGCCGTAGTAGTGGATGATCGGGTTGGCGGCCATGGCGATCGAGTCCTCGAACTCGCGGCCCTCGAGCACGTCGTCCCCCGTGAGGACGTACTCTCCCTCGAAGAAGCGCGTCTGCCTGACGCCGATCAGCGTGCCGGTGTCGAGCACGTAGGCGCCGGCGAGATCCGGGATGCTTCGCTCTTCTTCTGCTCGAGGTCGTCGTAGACGGCCAGGCGCACCTTGATCTCCTCCTCGGTGAGCTCGTCCGCGTCGGCCGCGTTGGCGGGTCCGGGGTTCGGGCCCCACACCACCATCGTGTCGCCGTAGAGGCATCCGGGCGCGGTGGTGTCCCTCGGGAAGCCCGCCGATCTTGTACATGAGGCAGTCGAGCAGGCGCGGCGCCTCGTCCTTCTTCGTGTGCCAGTACGGCACGCCTGCCTGGAATGCCACGTCGCCGTCGCCGGAAGCGTCGATGACGATCTTCGCCCAGATCGCCTGGCGGCCGGACTTGTTCTCGACGATCACGCCGCGCAGCCGCGCTTTCGCCGTCCTTGACCACGGCAGCGAAGTACGTGTGGAACAGGATGTCCACCCCGGCCTCGCGCACCATCCTGAGGGTCGCGAACTTGAACTTCTCGGTGTCGTACGCGTAGTTGTACGAGAGGTCGCCCCTGGTATCGCTGCGCTGCCGCGACGGGTAGGCGTTGCGGGACTTGACTGCCGCCCCGTCGGCGAGCAGCCGCAGCATCAGCTCCTCGCCGATTCCCTTTGTCGTCTGCAGGTAGTCCGGCTCCACCTGGTTGCGGAAGCCGACGATGTTGGCCATCAGGCTCGCCGTCGCGGTGCCCGCCGAAAAACGGGAAGCGCTCGATGATGAGGGTGCGCGCTCCGTTCCGCGCCGCGGCAACGGCCGCGGCGAAGCCCGCGCAGCCTCCTCCGACCACCACGACGTCGTACTCGCCGTAGACGTTGATCTCCCTGGCGGGCTCTTCGTACCTGCCGATGCTCTTCACCCGGATGCCTCCTTTGTGATGCATGGAGCGCCGTTTGTCGCGCGAACGGCGGCCGGCGAACCCCCGTGCCGTTCCGCCGCGCTGTTACAATGGCGATGCTCGCCGCTTTGCACAAGGGCCGCGGCCCACCAGTGCCCGCGGGGGGCGCGCAGAGGCACGACTCAACTTGACTTGGGCTCGCGGGTCTGCTATAGTAGTGCGAGCCCGCGAGCAGAGTGACCCCACGCAGTCGCGCGCGGGCGACAACCCTCGAGGAGGTGAACGCAGTGAAAAGAGCAATCCTGATCGTCGGCCTGGCGCTTCTGTTCGAGTCGCTGGCATTCGCGTCGCCGCAGACCGAAGGGACGAAGGCCGTGACGGGCGCGCCGGCCAAGGTGACCTACTGGGCAGGTCTCGCCCGCGCAGGCAGCAAGTGGGCCTCGCTCAAGGACCATCCCGGCTGGATCGAGCTGCAGAAGCGGACCAACGTCCAGGTCGACTTCCTCACACCCGCGATGGGCAACGAGGCGGAGCAGTTCAACCTGATGATGGCCTCCAGGAACTTCCCGGACATCATCTTCTACAACTGGCTGACCGTTCCCGGGGGTCCGGCAGCGTCCATCACGGACAAGGTGATCATCAAGCTCAACGAGCCGATCGACAAGTGGGCCCCGGACTTCAAGAAGGCGTTGGCCAAGTTCCCGGTTGCCAAGAGGCAGGCCACGCTCGACGACGGGACGCTGTACGTGTTCCCGCAGATATACGCCGACACCGCCCTGGCCCACTTCGACGGACCGATGCTCCGCCGGGATATTCTGAACAAGATCCCGGGCTTCGACGTGAGCAAGTTCCCGGGGAACCTCGAGACCCTCGACGAGTGGGAGGCGCTCCTGCGCCGGCCAAGGCAGCGGGGCTCAAGGGCTCCAGCGGCAAGGACCTCATCCCGTACAGCTTCATGATGAACCTGCTGCAGGCCGACATGCAGATCATCGGCGCCTGGGGCATCTCGACCCGCTTTACCCACATCAAGGACGAGCCCGTCTACGGCCCGTCGACTCCGCAGTTCAAGGACTTCCTGGTCCTGATGAACCGCTGGTTCAAGGATGGCCTGCTCGACTCGGAGTTCGCCGCCAACAACGCCAAGATGTACGACGAGAAGGTGCTCGACGGCCGCGTCCTCCTGTTCGAAGGCGCCATGGGCGGCCAGGTGACCCGGTACACGGGGCTCGCGCGGCCGAAGAACCCGGACTTCCTCATCAACATCGTGAGGTACCCGGTGCTCAAGAAGGGCGACAAGGCGCTGCTGGGCCACATGACCCCGGACTTCACCGGCTCCGGCGCCGCGATCACGACGGCGGCCAAGAACGTCGAGGCCGCATGCCGGCTGCTGAACTACGACTACTCCGAGGCCGGCTACATCCTCGCGAACTTCGGCATCGAGGGGCAGACGTTCAACTGGGACAAGAGCGTCCAGGGATACAAGGACCCTGTGTTCGGTCTGGAGAAGTACGGCTATCCGCGCTACTCGGACCTCATCATGAAGAACCCCGATCTCTCCCGCGACCAGGCCACCGGCGTCTACGCCCGCGTCGGCGACACCGCCGGAATCAAGAGCCTCGAGTTCCTCGAGCAGCGCGACAGCCTCCCCGAGCAGCTCGGGCCCAAGGGCCGCGGCCTCTGGATGGAGACCGTCAACGAGATGTGGCTGCCGCCCGTCTACCCGACCCCGGACGAGAGCCGCGAGTTCGCCAAGCTCATGAGCGAGATCAACACCTACTCCGACCAGATGATGGTCAAGTTCATCATGGGCGCGGAGCCGATGGACAAGTTCGACGACTTCCAGGCGACGCTCAAGAAGATGAACCTCGATCGCGCCAAGGAGATCATGAGGGCGCAGCTCAAGAGGTACTACGCGCGGCCCTGACGGCTCGAACGGTTCCAGAGCGGCCTGCCTGCGGTTCCGCCGCGGGCAGGCCCGCTCTGATTCTGCACCCGAGGGCATGGCGGCACATGTCTGAGCGACAGGGCGAGGCACGGCGCAAGGAGGGGTTCCTCACCCTCCTCAGGCGCGATCTCGCGCCGCAACGTCAACATCTACGTCATCCTCGCGCCGGTGGTCCTGTACTACCTGCTCTTCCACTACATGCCGATGTACGGGGCGATCATCGCGTTCAAGGACTTCCGCCCCGCCCTCGGCATCTGGAGCAGCCCGTTCATCGGGCTCACCAACTTCAAGGAGTTCTTCGGCAGCTTCTATTTCGTGCAGCTGCTGCGCAACACGGTGCTGCTGAGCGTCTACAACATCGTGCTCGGGTTCCCCGCGCCCATCATCCTCGCCCTGCTCCTGAACGAGGTCGTCAACGCCGCGTTCAAGCGGACCGTGCAGACGATCACCTATATCCCGCACTTCATCTCGATCGTCGTCGTGAGCGGCATCATCGTGGACTTCGTCAAGGAGGACGGCCTCATCTCAGCCGCGCTCGCGCCGCTGCTCGGCTACAGCGGGAACCTCCTGCTCAAGCCGGAGTACTTCCGCGGGATCTACGTGATTTCGGGGATCTGGCAGCAGGTCGGCTGGGGCTCGATCATCTACCTTGCCGCCCTCTCGGGCATCAGCGAGGAGCTCTACGAAGCCGCCCGCATGGACGGCGCGGGGCGGTGGAAGCAGACCTGGCACATCACCCTGCCGGGCCTGCTGCCGACGATCATGATCCTCCTGATCCTCAACATCGGGAACCTCATGAACGTCGGCTTCGAGAAGGTGATGCTGCTTTACAACCCGCGCATCTACGACACCGCCGACATCATCTCCACGTTCGTCTACCGGCGCGGCATCCTCGAGGCGCAGTACGCCTACTCGGCGGCGGTCGGCCTCTTCAACTCGACGATAGCGTGCATCCTGGTGATCAGCGCCAACGCCATCAGCCGCAGGACGACCGAGAACAGCCTGTGGTGATGGGGAGGGTGGGGGGTTGAGCTACAGGAGATCGACAGGCGAGAGGCTCTTCGGCGCGCTGAACGTCCTCGCCATGCTCGCGCTCTCGTTCGCGACGCTCTACCCCTTCCTCTACGTGGCGTTCGCATCCTTCAGCGACCCGGGCCTTCTGCTCAAGCACCGCGGCCTGCTCCTGCGCACGCTCGGCTTCGAGACCGCGGCCTACCGGATGGTCTTCAACAACCCGGTCCTGCTGTCCAGCTACATGAACACGATCATCTACGTAACCGCGGGGACGAGCCTGAGCGTGGCGCTGACCGTGTGCGGCGCCTACGGCCTTTCGCGCAAGGGCGTGCTGCTGCGGGCGCCGATCACCTTTTTCATCGTCTTCACCATGTGGTTCAGCGGCGGAATCATCCCGCTGTTCCTCCTCGTGCGCGACTTCGGGCTGCTCAACAGCCGCTTCGCGCTGATCCTTCCCAACGCGATCAGCACGTACAACCTCATCGTGACGCTGTCGTATTTCCGCACCATCCCGGACAGCCTCGACGAATCGGCGAGGATCGACGGGGCCAACGACTACACGATCATGCTGCGGATCATCGTCCCGCTCGCGATCCCGGTCGTCTCGGTCATCGCGCTCTTCTACGCGGTCGGCATCTGGAACGCCTGGTTCCACGCCATGATCTTCCTGAACAACCGCAGGCTCTTCCCGGTGCAGCTGATCCTGCGCGAGATCCTGATCCTCAACGACACGACGGGCATGATGGGCGGCAACGTGTCGCAGGGCGAGCAGATTCAGGTGGGCGAGACCATCAAGTACGCGACCGCGATCGTGGCGACCGTGCCCATCCTCGCCATCTACCCCTTCGTGCAGCGCTACTTCGTCAAAGGCATCATGATCGGCGCGGTCAAGGGATAGCCCGGGCCCGTTTCGTGGCCGCGGTCATCGCGGCGTTCGAGCGCGTCTGGACATTCGGACCGGGCGGAATCATACTCACGGGAGTTTTCAAAGGAGGAACAAAGCATGAAGTCTGTCGGGAAATTCTGCTGCCTGATTCTGGCGATTGCCCTGCTGGCGGTGGCCACGCAGGCATTTGCCGAAGGAGGCAAGGAGGCGACCCAGGCTGGCACCGCGCGCAAGCCGGCCACGCCGCCGAGGCCGCCATGAAGCTGACCTCGGCGACGGCCGAGGCACTGGTGCTGCCCGTCAGCAAGGACAAGGTCACCATCAGCTACTTCGCCATGCCGGAGCTGTACGTGGTCTCCAAGATGAAGGGCTACGCCGACATGGACGTCTTCCAGGAGCTCGAGAAGCGCACGAACGTGGCCATCAAGTGGAGGGAGGAGTCCTACACCGACCCCAAGGCGAAGATGAACCTGATGTTCTCCACCGGCGAAGTGGAGGACGTGATCTGGGATGCCCACCTCCACGCGGCGGGCGGCGCCAAGAAGGTCATGGACGACGGCCTGATCCTTCCGCTCAACTGGTACATCGAGAAGTTCGCGCCGAACCTGAAGAAGCTCCTGACGGAGAACCGGCCGCTGCTCAAGGAGATTTCGCTGGACGACGGCCGCATCTACATGTTCCCCGAGATCCGGCTCGACCCCTGGACCCGGGCGAACTCCGGCCCCGTCCTGCGCAAGGACTGGCTCGACAAGCTCGGCCTGAAGCCGCCCGCGACGATCGACGAGTGGTACGTCGTTCTCAAGGCATTCAGGGAGAAGGACCCCAACGGGAACGGCAAGGCCGACGAGATCCCGTTCGTCTCGCTGCCCCTGACCTCGGATTCCTGGAGCATCCTGCCCTTCGCGGGCGCCTTCGGCTTTGTCTACAACAACAACCTGCTGTATCTCGACGGGAACACGGTCAAGTTCCCGGGCCTCCATCCCAACTTCAAGGCCTTCCTCTCCACGCTGGCCAGGTGGTATGCCGAAGGGCTGCTCGACCCCGAGTTCGCCTCCCAGGACACCAAGATGATGGACGCCAAGATGACCGGCGACAGGGGCGGCGCCTACTACGGCGCGCTGTCCGGCGGTCTGGGCAAGTACCTGAGCGCGCGCAAGCCCGGCTCGACCTACGATCTCATCCCGGTGGGGATCCCGAAGGCGCCGGACGGCAAGATGTACATCAACGTCGGCGCATACAAGGCCCTCGTGCCCCACGGCGCCGCGGTCGGGAAGAACAACAAGTACATGGTCGAGACGACCAAGTGGATGGACTACCACTATACCGACGAAGGGGCGAACCTGCTCAACTACGGCATCGAAGGCAAGGCGCACACGGTCAAGGACGGCAAGAGGATCTTTACCGACCTCATCATGAAGAACCCCAACGGCCTCACGCTCGAGGAGGCCGCAGCCAAGTACGCGGGCGGTACGATCGTGCAGATGCCGGGCTTCGACCTGTCGCCCGTGAACGTCCAGATCAAGAACGCCTATCCCCAGCAGGCGCAGGCCTCCGCCATCTGGGCCAGGTTCGACACCTCGATGATCATGCCGACGGTCTTCATGCCGGCCGACCGGACGCGCGAAGCCGCGGCGATCATGACCGAGGTCAGGACCTACATGCTGGAGATGACCAACAAGTTCGTCATGGGCAAGGAGCCCCTGGAGAACTTCGACAAGTTCACCCAGACCCTCAAGAGCCTGAAGGTCGAGAAGCTCGTCGAGTACTACAACGACGCCTACCAGCAGTGGCTCAAGGACTAGCGGTCAAGACCGCGGCGGCCGCCGAGGCCGCCGCGGCTCACGGGAAGCGCGGCGCGGGGGCCGGCGGGCTGCCGTTCGGCGAGCGGGTGCGCAGGGACTTCAGGAAAAACTCCCTGCTGTACCTGATGCTCGCCCCCGTCGTCGCGTACTTCGCGATCTTCCATTACCAGCCCATGTACGGGCTGCAGATCGCCTTTCGGGACTTCTCCTTCAGGACCGGCATCTGGGGCAGCCGCTGGGTCGGCGTCGAGAACATCAGGGGTTTCTTCGAGAGCTACTACTTTGTCCGGCTGCTCCGGAACACCTTCTTCCTCAGCATCAATGACATCATCTGGGGATTCCCGGCGCCGATCATCCTCGCAGTGCTCATCAACGAGCTCAAGGGGAACCCGTTCAAGCGGATGGTGCAGAGCATCACCTATCTGCCGCACTTCATATCCCTGGTGGTCGTGTGCGGGATGATCAAGGACTTCTTCTCGCTGAACGGGCTGGTGAACACGCTGATCGTCTCCCTGGGCGGGAAGGCCGTCAACTTCTTCGCCGAGGGGCAGTGGTTCATGCCGATCTACGTGGGATCGAACATCTGGCAGCATCTCGGCTGGGGCACCATCATCTACCTGGCGGCGCTCACGACGATCGACCCCCAGCTCTACGAGGCGGCGCGGATCGACGGCGCCGGCCGGCTGCGCCAGATCTGGAGCATCACGATCCCGGGGATCCTCGCGACGATCATCATCCTTCTGATCCTGCGGACGGGCAGGATGCTGAGCGTCGGCTCGGAGAAGGTCCTGCTCCTCTACAACCCGACGATCTACGAGCACTCCGACATCATCTCGACCTTCGTCTACCGCAAGGGGCTCGAGGAGGCGAACTACAGCTACGCCGCCGCCGTCGGGCTGTTCAACTCACTGGTGAACTTCGTCATCATCATGGTCATGAACAAGGCGAGCCGCTCCGTTTCGGAGACGAGCCTGTGGTGACGCGCGCAGCCATCCGCGCCCCGCGGGCCGAGCGGGTGTTCGACTGGGTGAACATCGTCCTCATGGTATTGCTGATGTTCGTCATGCTCTACCCGCTGATGCACGTGATCTTCTCATCGGTCAGCGACTCGAACCGCCTGATGAGCCACACCGGGCTCGTGCTGCGACCCTACGGCTTCACCACGGCCGCCTACACCGCCGTCTTCCAGAACAGGATCTTTGCCACCGGCTACGCCAACACCCTCATCAACGTGGCGCTCACGATCGTGCTGAACGTGGGGCTCACGACGCTCGGCGCCTTCGCCCTGTCGCGGAGGGACCTGCTCTTCGGACGGCCCCTCATGATTCTCATCACCTTCACCATGGTCTTCTCCGGCGGGCTCATCCCGCTGTACCTGCTCGTCAAGGGGCTCGGCATCACCAACACGCGCTGGGCGCTCATCTTTCCCACGGCCGTCAGCGCCTACAACCTGATCATCATGAAGACGGCTTTCGAGAGCGTCCCGGAAAGCCTCTTCGAATCGGCGCGCATCGACGGCGCGAATGACTTTGTGGTTCTCCTCAGGATCGCCCTTCCCGTCTCCCTGTCGGCAGTCGCCGTGATGGTGCTCTTCTACGGCGTGGAGCAGTGGAACGCCTGGTTCCCCGCCATGATCTACCTCAAAGAGCGGTCGCTCTGGCCGCTCCAGCTGGTGCTGCGCGAGATCGTCCTCGCGAACACCCTGAATGACATGCTCACGAGCGTGGAGATGTCCGACAAGGCTTCGATCGCCGAGTCGA
Source organism: uncultured Spirochaetota bacterium (assembly GCA_963734495.1). Taxonomy (GTDB): domain Bacteria; phylum Spirochaetota; class Spirochaetia; order SZUA-6; family CAVTHK01; genus CAVTHK01. The sequence continues at coordinate 267,712 of CAVTHK010000009.1, read as the reverse complement.
TCAAGTACGCCACTGTCGTGGTCGCGACTCTGCCGATCCTGTCAGCGTACCCGTTCCTGCAGCGCTTCTTCGTCAAGGGCGTGATGATCGGCTCGATCAAGGGATAGGGCGGCCTCGGGCGCCCGGGGCGCGATGGGCCCGGCGTGGGCCGGGGCGTCGCGGCTTGAACGGCCGCGGTCGGCTTGCCGAAAGTCCGACGGGCGGCTAACGAGCGTCGACGACGATCAGCGTGTCGAGGTCCCGCTGAGGGACGATGGTGCAGCGCCCCTTGTTCGGGCCGCCATAGCGATCGGTCAGCTCGCAGCGTTCCGGGTCGTAGAGCGAGATCGTGACTGCGCTGCCGTTCAGACCCGACGTGTCGAGCGTCACGACCTGCCTCACCGGCGTGTACGCGAGAAGGTAGGTGCCCCTGGAGCACCGCGCCACCCGTATATGGGAGACCGGATCGGTGTTCTCCTGCCCCGCAAAGCTCATCCCCGTGGCCATACTGTCGGCCCACGCGCCATGGCGCCGCAGGGGCAGGAACAGCTCCTGCGCCGGGACGCGCGTGAAATAGCTCCGCTCCGTCAGGAGCTTGACGAGAAAGCCAAGCTGGGACGAGCCCGGAGACGAGAGCGCCTCCCTCCATGTCGGCATCGCGTAGTCGCTGAAGATGTGTACCCGGTCGCCGCGCCGATAGAGCTGACGGATCGGCTCGCAGCCGTACGTAAAGCCCGCGGCGCCCGCAAGGACCGTGCGGTACAGGCTCTTGCGCACGTCGTAGGCGCTGAAGAGGGGCTCGACGTTCGGGTGCGGCTCGGTGCCCCGCATGACGAACATCGGGCTGGCCTCGTAGTTGGGCTCCATGTCGAGGCACGGCTTTGCCAGCCTGTTCCAGTACAGCCGCTCGATGTGGAAGTAGCCCGGGATGTTCGGCTTGTGATGGCTGGTCTGCAGCGCGTTGAAGTCGAGCCACGGCGCGGCGTGGAAGATCTCCGACGAGCCCATGCCGGAGGGATGGAAGGTCATCAGCCGGCCCGCGCTGCCGCCGGAGCGGATGCCGCCGGCCATCGCGCTGATGATGTCGGCGTGCTTCTGATTCAGGATCGGGCTGTCGCCGCCGAGGATCCAGATGACGTTCTCGTGGTCTGCCAGCTCGTCCGAAAGGGTGCGTCCATAGGCCCGCGCCGAATCCTGGTCCATGATGACGGGACCGGCGGAGTTGGAGGCCTCGTTCCACTTGTCTCCCCAGGTCGGCAGGATCCCCATGATCAGCCCGTACTCGGCGGCGATCGAGGTGATCTTCCTGACGTGGGCGATCCACCGGGGATTCATCCTGACCGCAACCATGTCCTTCTCGTCGGCAAAGGGCGTGTCCCCGTAGGCGTTCGGCGTGTTCGGCGTGAACAGGTCACGGAAGACCACCGACTGGATCACGGTGTACCCCTTCCGGCTCCGGTCCGCGAAGAGCTCGCGGGCTTCTTCTTCCTTGAGCTTGTTGAAGAGCATCCAGACCGTGTCGCCCAGGTAGAAGAAAGGCTCACCATCCGCCTTCTGGAAGAAATGACCGCACGGGCTGACGCGGATGCTCATGTCGCCTCGCCTTCGTCCTAGCAGCCGAGGTCGCGCAGGGTCCGGCCCGCGGCCTCGAGGTTCGTCAGCCTCATCTCGCTGTACTTCCGCGACAGGATGATCCCCTTCGCGCCGCCCTCGAAGGCGCCGCGGATCCCCTCCTCGACGTCGCGGGGCTCGGTCTTGCGCTCGTCGGGCCCCGTCGGCACGTCGATCCCGATGCCCGGGTAGATGGGGACGCGGCCGGCGGTGCCTTCGATCGCGCGCGCCGTCTCGCCGCGCACGTATTCGCGGCCGAATGCGGAGACCCGCAGCTTGTCGTACGGCGCCTCGTCGCAGGCCCTGCGTCTCGTAGAGCAGGCGGACGATCGTGTCCTTGCTCGCGCCGCGGAAGACCCTCTTTTCCAGCAGGTCCACGAAGCGCGCGAACCGCGGGCCCGCGCAGTGCTGGTAGAGGGCGAGCTTGAGGAAATCCGAGAGCTCCGCGTAGACCGCATAGTCCTGCGCCGCCCTGTAGAAGGGGCTGAAGGAGTTGAGGTGCATCACGTGCCAGCCGACCTGCACCTCGGGCCTCGCGGTCTTCACGGTGCTGTAGAGGTCGCGGTAGAGGCGGAACTGGCTCTTCGCGAACATGGAGTCCCAGCCGAGGATCTCGGGATACTCCAGCAGCGTGCGCCAGAACGAGACGAACCCGCCGTCCGGCACGCGTTCACCCCGCTCGCCGCGGGCGAACAGGTCACCGATCGCGAGGCACCCGCGGCGGGCGCGCTCCGGGTCGATCCCCATCGCCCTGCCCTGCTCGCGGCAGTGCGGGCAGAAGCAGGTCAGGGCGTCGGAGTCGCCCCAGCTTCCCGACATCAGCCGGCCGAGCACGCCCATCCGCTCCGAGCAGAGCGCGAGGCCGTCCACGGGGTACGACTTGACGTAGTCCTCGTAGAGCCCCAGGTACAGGTTGCGGTAGTCGGGGTTGTTCAGGCACGGCTTGGTATTCCGCCGGCCGCGCGCGTCGATCTCCGCGATGTGGACGAAGCCCGGCAGGATCTTCGCGAGGTTGTAGTTCGGGCTTTCCGTCACCCAGCAGTAGACCTTCATGCCCCTCGCCCGCGTCCCCGGAAGCACCTTTTCCAGGATGTCGAAGCCGGGCCGTAGTCCGGCGCCGCGAAGTCCTTGATGAACGTGCCGCCGTAGTACTGCGGGTGGGTCGTCGCGAAGTTGCCGCCGATCGAGGTCGTCGTACTCCTGCGCTCCATGGTCCGGCAGCGGGTGGCCCGCGCAGCTGCCGCGACGCGGTGCCCGGGGTCGAAGGAGTGGGTCGCGAGAAACAGGGCGTTCACCCTGCCCTTTTCCCGCAGCAGGTCGAGCAGCGGGTCCACCCCCTCGTCGACGAAAGAGACGGCTCCGACCTGGATCGCGATGAATGCCTCTGCCACGTTGCTTACCCCCGAGCGTTGTCGTGCTGGACGCAGGAGCTACGACTTCATGCCCGTGAGCGCGATGCCTTCGACGAAGTAGCGCTGCGTGAGGAAGAAGACGATCAGGCACGGGATGATCACCTGCACGCTCGCCGACATGAGCAGGTTCCAGTCGGTCGTGTACTCGCCGCGGAACAGGCGCAGGCCGAGCGTCAGCGTGTACTTCTTCGGCGAGTTGATGTAGATGAGCGGCTGGATGAACTCGTTCCAGGTGTTGATGAAGGCGAAGATCCCCACGCTGACCAGCGCCGGCTTGGAGAGCGGCAGGTAGATCCTGCGGAACACGAGGAACGAGCGCGCGCCGTCGAGGACGGCCGACTCCTCGAGCTCGTTCGGGATCGTGAGGAAGAACTGCCGCATCAGGAAGATGGAGAACGCGTCGTGGGCGAAGAACTCCGGCACCGTCAGAGGCGCGAAGGTGTTGATCCACTTGAGCGAGCGGAAGATGATGAACAGCGGGATCATCGTCACCTGGTAGGGGATCATCATCGTCCCCAGCAGGATCATGAACAGCACGTTCCTGCCCCAGAACTCCTTGCGCGCGAACCCGTAGGCCACGACGGTGTTGACGAGCAGCCGGGCCGTGATCACGCACGCGGTCACGAAGACGGTGTTTCGGAAGAACAGCCCGAACGGCAGCACCCTCCAGACCTGCGGGAAGTTGTCGAACACCCAGGGCTTCGGCACCCACTCGATCGGGTAGACAAAGATCTGCGCGTTGGTCTTGAGGGCGCTCGTGAGCTGCCAGAAGAACGGGATCAGGAAGACGACAGCCCCGCACGTGAGGACGAGGTAGACGAGGACGGCGTTCACGACCCGCCTCGTCCGCTTGCTGCGCCACGCCGCAGCGCAGGCCCTGGCCGAACACGTTGCCCTCGAGCCGCTCATCGCACCTCCCCCGGATTCAACGCGCTTTCACGCCCTCGTAGTAGACCCACCGCCGCGAGCCCCAGACCTGGAGAAGCGTCAGGCCGAAGACGATGAAGAACAGGATCCAGGCCATCGCCGACGCGTACCCCATGTGGAGGAACTGGAACGCCGTGTAGTACAGGTAGAGGATGTAGACCAGCGTGGCGTTGTTCGGCCCTCCCGCCGTCATGATGAACGCGTTGGCGAACACCTGGAAGGTCGCGATCGTCTCCACGATGATGTTGAAAAAGATGATCGGCGTCATCAGCGGCAAGGTCACGAACCAGAACTTGTGCCAGCCCCCGCCCCCGTCGAGATCCACCACCTCGTAGAGGTGAGGCGGCACGCTCTGCAGCCCCGCGAGCGACACGAGCATGCTCCGTCCCGTGTGCCACGTGCCCATGATGATCAGGGCGGGCATCGCCCACGCCTCGCTGCCCAGCCACGGCGGGTCCCTTGATCCCGAACACGGCGAGGAGGTTGTTCAGCACGCCGTAGAGCGGCTCGAAGATCCAGGTCCAGAGCAGCGCGACGGCGACGCCCGCGGTCACCGAGGGGATGTAGAACGCGGTCCGGTAGAGACGCATCCCGGGCAGCTTGCTGTTGAGCAGCACGGCCAGGAACAGCCCCAGCGCGATGCGCAGCGGCACCACGCCCACGACGTAGTAGAAGGTGTTCGACAGGGACTTGTAGAACTTCGGGTCCTTGAAGAGGGCCTGGTAGTTCTCGAGCCCGAGCCACTTCATCGGGGTGAGGATCTCGTAGCGGGTAAAGCTCAGGCCCGCGGAGGCGAGCATGGGAAAGGCGAAGAAGACGGCCAGCCCCACCAGCCACGGCATGATGTACAGGTAGCCTTCGATGTTCCTGCGGGCTCTTCTTGCTCAGCGCCATGCCTGCTCCCCAAGATCGACGGGCGGGGCCCGTCCGGCCCCGCCCCGGATGCAGCGCGATCGTCCGCCGCCTACTTGCTGAGCTTCTTCAGCATGGCGTTGGCCTCTTCCTCGGCGCCCTTGAGCGCCTCGGCTGCGCCGATCTTGCCGAAGTAGGCCTTCTGCAGCCAGCCCGCCATGGCCGTGTGGATCTCGTTGAACCCGAGCGGGTACGGGCGGTCCGCCGTGTCCGGCCTCTTGAACTGCTCGACCTGCACCTTCCACATCGGGTCGGACTTGTAGGGCTCCCTGTCGAGGTTCTCGACGCGCGACGGCAGGTAGCCGCCGAGCGAGTTCCACCGGAGGTCGTTCGTCCTCGCGGAACATGAACTTGAGCAGCTCCCAGGTCTCGGGCTTGTGCTTGCTGTCCTTGAACATGACCAGGTTGTTGCCGACAGAGTACATCGCGCGGTTCTTGTTCTGCGGCGCGAGCAGCGGCGCGAACTCCAGGTTCGGGAAGCTCTTGGGGAGCCCGGTGAACTGCCACGGGCCCGCGTACCACATGGCGATCTGGCCCCGCTCCACCGGCTGCGTGAGCGAAGCGAACTCGGGCGGCAGGATGCTCTTGTCCTTGTAGATCATGTCGAGCTGGAGCTGCAGCGCCTCGAGGCCCGCGGGGGTGTTCGGCGTGAACGCGGTCATGTCCTTGTTCATGATCCCCGGGCCGCCGGCCTGCAGCATGAGGACCTCCCAGTACTCGGTCATGGCCGGGCTCACGCGGTTGTAGGTGTAGAGGATCGAGCCCCACTGCTTCTTGTCGGCGTCGGTCGTCTTCTTCGCGAAGTCCCTGTACTCCGCCCACGTGTCCGGGCCGCGGTTGATGCCCGCGTCGCGGAGGAGCTTCTTGTTGTAGAGAAAGAGCTCGGTGAACGTCGTCCACACCAGGCTGTAGAGCTTTCCCTGGTACAGCGACTGCTGCCAGCGGATCGGGACGAACTTCTCCTTCTCGATCGAGATGTTCTTGCCCTTCTCCCGGGCGACCCACGGGCCGAGGTCCTCGATCGCGTTGCGCGACGCGAACTCGGCGACCCAGAAGTCCTTGGAGCGCACCAGGTCGGGCGGGCTGCCGCCGGCCACCGCCACCAGGATCTTCTGGAAGTGCTCCTCCCACTCGCCGTTCATGGTGAGCTCGGTCGTGATGTTCGGATACTCCTTCTTGAAGTCCGCGAACATCTGGTTCAGCACGTCCGCCTGGTCCCGGCCGCCAATCGCCCAGAAGGCGAGCGTCACCGGAGCTCTTGGACAGGGCGGTCCCGGACGACTCCTGCCCTCCGCTGGCCCACAACGGGCAGCGCCATCAGCAACAGGGCCGCGAGGACAGCGAGTGCATTTCCTCATCAGTCACCTCCGTTCGAAGAGAGTTGCCTGCATGGTATCCTATGGGCGGATGATGTCAAGAGAAATCGTCACGCGTGGTCACGCGCCTCCGGGCTACACCGCCGCCTGCCCGACGCACTGCAGACGACCTGGCATCATCACCAGCTCGGCAACGTAGGCGCGGGCCGGGAGACTCGCCACGTAGACGCAGGTCTCGGCGATGTCCTCGGGTTTCATCATCGCATCCAGCCGCTCCCGGCTGTCCGGAACGGGGCGAGTCGCGAGAATCGGCGTGTCGCACAGGCCCGGAAAAATCAGGGTCACGCGGACGCCGTTGAGCCGCTCCTCGAACATCGTGGCGTAGGCCAGGCCGGCGAGCCCATGCTTGCTGGCCTGGTATGCCGCCCCGGAGACATCCCCCCATTTGCCCGAGACCGAGCTGACGTGGACGATGAGGCCGTCCCGCTGGCGCCGCATTACGGGAAGGACCGCCTGCGTGCAATTGAAAGCCCCTGTCAGGTTGATGGCGATCGTCTCGTCCCAATCCCGCTGGGTCACTGTCGCGAGCTCATGGTTGGTGGTGTTGATGCCCGCGATATTCGCCAGGATGTCCACGCGCCCGAACCGTTGCGCTGCCGCATGAACGACGGCATCGACCTGGTCCCGCTTCGCTATGTCGCCGGCGACGGCGACGGCGTCTCCCCGCTCTCCTGCGATGAGGGCGACCAGCTCGTCCAGCCGGCCGCGCCTGCGGGCTGTCGCCACCACCTTCGCCCCCTCGCGGGCGAAAGCCACTGCCGTCGCCCAGCCCATGCCGCTGCTCGCCCCCGTGACGATCGCGACCTTTCCCTCGAGCCTGCCCACGCGCAACCTCCCGCCTTGCCGACCCTCGCCTGCCCGGCAAGTCATGCATCGTAGCTGCGCCACCGTGGCCGGTCAACGTCGGCGCCCACTTTACAGATCCGCGGGGATGCTCAAGAATAGCGGCTCGTCGCCGGCGACCGGCAGGGGAGATGATCCATGAAGCGCACTGTGGCGATCCAGGTGGGAGCGATCTCGTTCATCGACGAAGGCGTCGAGCCGGTGCTCGACCTGTTCCAGGAAAAGGCCGGCGTCAACAACCTCTTCCTCGCCTCACACACCTTCGACCGCGGCACCGGCGGCCGGCAGATCCCCGGCTACCCCCTGCCCGACCACGGCAGCCAGGAGTACGACCTCGACTTCCGCGGCGGCAACTTCGCCACGGTCCATCCCCGGTTCTACAACAACACCTTTATCCGCGACTTCGCCGCTCCGTCCGAAGACACCGGAGGATGGGACATACTGGAGAAGGTGCTCCCCGCCGCCGCGAAGCGCGGCATCGACGTCTTCTGCTGGATCAACGAGAACCCGTACGGTCCGCAGCCGCAGATGCTGGCCAACTACATGCAGGTGAGCGAGATCGACCCCTGGGGCCGGCGCACGGGAACCCCCTGCTTCCGCAACCCCGCCTACCGCAACTGGCACCTCTCGCTGGTGGAAGACTACGTCAAGTCGTACCGGATCCAGGGCATCGCGTGGGCTTCGGAACGGCAGGGACCGCTCGGGAATCTGCTGGGCGGCGGCTGGAACACGCGCGGGATCGGCTGCTTCTGCCCGCACTGCAGCGAGCGGATGCACCGCGAGGGCATCAACGTCGAGCGGGCGAAGCTCGGCTACAAGGAACTCGCCGCCTTCTTCGAGGCCGCCCGCAACGCCGTCCGTCCCCCCGACGGCTACTTCGTCACCTTCTGGCGGCTGCTGCTCAAGCACCCCGAGATCCTCGCAGTCGAGCAGTTCTGGACCGCAGGCCTGAAGGAGATGTACGCCGAGCTCTACGGCACCGTGAAGGCCATCACCCCCGCCGTCAAGGTCGGCTGGCACGTCATGCACCTGCAGTCCTTTTCCCCCTTCTACCGCGCCGAGACCGACTTTGCCGAGCTCGCCGACTACGCCGACTTCATCAAGAGCGTCATGTACCACAACTGCGCCGGCTCCCGCTACCAGCGCTTCGTCGAGAGCCTGCACCAGACCATCTTCCGCGACGCCTCCCCCGAGGAGAGCTACCGCTTCCTCTACCGCATCCTCGACATCGAGGAGGCGGCCTGGAAGGATCTGCCGCTGGCGGGCTTCTCCGCCGACTACGTCTCTCGGGAGACGAAGCGGGCGCTGGCGGGGGTGGCGGGGAAGTGCGAGGTCTGGCCGGGGATCGACATCGACATCCCGGTGGAGAAGGAGCTGGGGAAGGCGCGCGACGAGAGCCCCGCCGACGTCAAGGCCGCGGTCATCGCGGCGTTCGAGGCGGGGGCGCAGGGCGTGGTGCTCTCGCGCAAATACTCCGAGATGCGCCTCGCGAATCTCGCAGGAGTCGGCGACGCGCTCAAGACGCTCGGCGCATAGCGCGGCGCAGCACGAGGAGCAGCAGCATGGTGAGCCGAAGCTTCGTGGAGAGCCGCGTGCCCGCGGCGGGCGCCGCATACGACGTGGTCGTGGCCGGGGGCGGGCCCGCGGGGCTGGGCGCCGCGCTCGCCGCCGCGCGGCTGGGCGCGCGCACCCTGCTGCTGGAGGCGCGCAGCGTGTTCGGCGGCGTCGCGAGCGCAGCTCTGTGGATGCCCGTCAACCGGCTGCTGGTCGACGGCCGGCCGCGCGGCGGCGCCCACGACATGTTCGTGCGGGCCGTCAGGCGGCACGGGCCGGACGCTTCGGCGCCCGGCAAGCACGACTCCATCAACGCCGACGGCCTGGACATCCACCCCGACTACCTGCGCCTCGCCGCCTTCGAGATGCTCGAGGAAGCGGGCTGCCACTACCGGCTCTACAGCCCGGTGACGGGTGTCGTCATGGACGGCCGAACGCTGCGCGGCGTCGTCGTCTCGGCCAAGGGCGGCGACGAGCGCTTCGAGGCCCGCATCGTGGTGGACGCTACGGGCGACGGCGACGTGGCCTTCCGCGCGGGAGCCGAGGTCATGGAGGGGCGCGAGGAGGACGGGATCCACATGCCGGTCTCGCTCGTGTTCGCGATCGGGAACGCCGACGTGGAGCGTTTCTTCGCCTACGCGGGGGCGCACCGCGCGGAGCTCGACGCCGTCTTCGACGCGGCGGCCGCCGAGGGATACGCGGTCGCCGCCTGGTACGGCTTCGACCGCGCGACCGTGCCCGGCGTCATCTCCGTGAACAACGGCGCGCTGCGCGGCATCGGAAGCCTCGACGCGAGCCGCGCGCAGGACCTCACGCTCGCGGAGCGCTTCGGCGCCCTTGTCGCCGTGGACTTCGTGCGCCTCGCCCGCGCAAAGGCGATCCCCGGCCTCGAGACCTGCGCGCTCGTGCGCACCGGGGCCGTCGTCGGCGTGCGCGACACGCGCCGCATCGTGGGCGAATACGTGCAGACCGTCGAGGACGCGCGCGGCGGCGCGGAATTCGAGGACGTGATCGCCCGCAAGTACGGCGCCATCGACGCGAACCAGCTCTTTATCGGCGAGATGGCATCGGGCTTCGCCTACCCCTACCGCAGCCTCGTGCCGAAGGGAGTGGAGAACCTGCTCGTGGCCGGCCGCTGCGCGTCGGCGACGTTTCTCGGCCACGCGGCGGGCAAGAGCATGGGCAACATGATGGCCCTCGGCCAGGCCGCGGGCGTCGCCGCCGCGCTCTGCTGCCGGCTCGGCCGCACGCCGCGGTCGCTCGACGTGCGCGAGGTGCAGCGCGAGCTCACGGCCATGGGCGTGGACCTCGCGCCGCGCGCCCGGCCGCCGGCGCTAGCAGCCCGCGGGCTTCGCCGCGCAGGCGGCCTTTACGGCGCGGGCGAGCTCGCGGCCCCTCGCGTGGATCGCCTCCAGGTCGGCGGCCGTGGGCGCGCCCCTGTACTCGACGGGCTCGAGGAAGTCCCACCCCATGCGGTGGCTCTGCATCAGAGCGTCGAGCTCCTTCTGCGCGCCGCCGGACCAGCTGTAGCTGCCGAAGCGGAACGCCTTGCGGTTCGCGATCTTCTTGCGCCCGAGGTCGTCGAGCGCGTGCGCCATCGGAGGGAACATCTTGTACTCGTAGGTGGGCATCCCGAGCACGATGCCCCCCGAGCGCAGCGCCGAGGCCAGCACGTACGAGACGTGAGTGTCGGGCACGCGGTGGACGTGGGCCTGGATACCTTCAGCTTTTATTCCTTCGACGACGGGCTCGACTCCCCGCGCGGTCATCCCGTACATGCTCCCCCAGATCACGGTCACCTCCGGCTCCGCGGGACCGGCGCCGTAGCTCGAGAGCTTCTCGTACAACCGCACGATGCGGCCGGGGTCCCTGCGCCACACGATGCCGTGGCCCGGCGCGATGATGCGGACGTCGACCGGGGCGAGCTTCGCGATGGCCTTCTGCACGGGGAGCGAGAAGCCGGCGACGATGTTGGCGTAGTAGCGGAGCGCCTCGGTCTCGAAGAACGCGAGCTGCTCCTCGGAGAGCTGGTCGTCGAAGGGCGCATCGTCCGCGATCGTGCCGAACGATCCGAAGGCGTCGCAGGGGAGGAGCGTCCCGGTGCTCGTCTCGTAGGTCGCGATGGTGTCGGGCCAGTGGACGTTCGGGATCTCCTCGAAGACGAGCTTCCTGCCGCCCCCGAGGTCGATCGTGTCGCCGGACTTGACCGCCCGGCAGCGGTAACGGCTGTCGAGGCCGTAGAAGGCGTTTGCCACCTCGACGCCCCTGGCGCTCGCGACGATCTCGACGTCGCCGGTGAGCTTCTTGAAGGGCTCGAGCCAGGCGCTGTGGTCGGGCTCGAGGTGGTTGAGGATCACGTAGCGGATGTCCTTGACGTTGATGCCCATCTGCGCGAGCTGCGCGGACAGCGTCTCGCGCGTTCCGTCCCACCCGCACAAGCCGTCGACGACGGCGACCTCGTCGCCCTTGACGATGTAGGAGCTCAGCGAGACCCCGTGAGGGATCGGCCAGATGCCCTCGAAGAGCGTGTCACGGACTTCGGCGGAGAGCCTGTAGATGCCCTCCGTCACGAGCGTGTTGTGCATGGCATTCCCCGTGGAGCTTGATGGGACTCCGCCTGACCGCGGAGTCGCGGAGTCGCGGACAGAGTAGCGAAAAGGGGCGCGCCTGCCAAGGGACGTGCGCTTCTATTTGAAATTGAAGGCGCCCTCGCGGCAGCGCGTCGACACGAGGCGCCTGGAGTGCGACCCTACAAGCCAAGCGCCGCGCGCTGCGCCCGGTAGATCTCGCGGATCCCGGAGTCCGCGGCGTCGAGCAGGGCGTCAAGCTGCGCGCGGTCGAAGACGCCCTGCTCCCCGGTACCCTGCACCTCGACGAGGGCGCCGTCGCGTTGGACGACGTTCATGTCGACGGTCGCCGCGGAATCCTGCTCGTAATCGAGGTCGCACACGACGCGCCCGTCCAGGAGGCCCACGCTTACGGCCGCCACCTGGCCCAGGAGGAAGGCCTCGGGTCCGGCGGGAGCGCCGGCGTGAGCGCTGTCGGGTCCCACGACCGGCGCTGCAAGGGTGCGCAGCGCGTCGTGAAGCGCGACCCAGCCGCCGGAGATCGCGGCCGTCCGGGTCCCGCCGTCCGCCTGCAGCACGTCGCAGTCGATGACGATGGTGATCTCGCCGAGCTTTGCCAGGTCGACGGCGGCGCGGAGGCTGCGGCCGATCAGGCGGCTGATCTCGACGTTGCGGCTGTCGCGCTTGAGGAGGTCGCGCGGCTTGCGGCCGCCGGCGGTGCTGCCCGGCAGCATCGCGTACTCGGCCGTGATCCAGCCGCGGCCGCTGCCGACGAGAAAGCGGGGCACCTCCGCCTGGACCGACGCCGTGCAGATGACGCGCGTGCGGCCGAAGCAGGCGAGGCAGGAGCCCGCCGGGTGCTCGATGTAGCCGCGCTGGAAGGTGACTTCACGCATGGTACGATCAGCAGGGCACGGCGCCGCAAAAAAGTCAACGCAGCGGAGCCGCCGCGCCCGTGCCCCTTGTCGCGCCTCTCGCCGGCGGCGGCGCCCGCCGCGCCCGCGCCCGTCGAGCCCGCCGCCCCCGCCGGCTCCAGGAGCGCGAGGGTCTCGAGCTCGGGCGTGCCGGGAAACATGTCGAACGGCACGAGCTCGCTGATCCGGTACCCCGCCTTGCGCCAGATCGCCGCATCCACGGGGATGCGGCTCGTGTTGCAGAACACGTGGAGCACGCGAGCCGGCCGGCGGCGCGCGGCCGTGAGCAGCACCGGCGCCGGGGCGCCGCCGTACGGCGGGTCGAGCACGAGCACCTCTTCCGCGGCCGCCGGGTGCGCGGCGAAGAGCTCCTGCAGCGCCGGCCCGGTGATGCGCGCCTCGCAGAACTCGGCGGCGGCCGGCCGCGGGCGCACCCGCTCCGCGTTGAGGCGCGCGCAGGCCGCGGCATCGGCCGAAGCCTCGACGCCGACGACCGAGGCGAAGCCGCCGCAGAGCGCCAGCGCGAAGAGCCCGTAGCCGCAGTAGAGGTCCCAGAGGCGGCCGCCGCGGCCGAGCATCCGCCGCGCCTCGGCGAGGATCGGCGGGACGACGGAAGCGTTCACCTGCGAAAAGACGCCGGGCCGAAAGACGTAATCCGCCCCGCCGAATCTCGCGGTGAGCCGGTCGGGCCCGAAGAGACGCTGCAGGGCGACGGTCCCGGTCGATCCCGACTCGAGGTAGTAGTCCGAGCGCGAGGGGTCCACGAACAGCCAGGCGCCGCACACCGCGAGCCGTGCGGCTGCCGCCTCCTGCCCGACGCGCGAGAGGCCGGCGACGATCCGCTCGTCGGAACGGGCCGCGTTAAAGATCACCGCGTTTCCCTCGACCGACGCGCGGAGGATGACCCACGAGAGGCGCGCGGCGGTCCGGCCGAGCGCCGGCTCGCTCAGCGCCGCGGCCAGGTGACGGAAGAGGCGCGCGTGGGCTTCGGGCTCGAGGGCCGAAGGCGTGAACCCCCCGCGCGCCGGGTCGTCGCGGTTGACCGCGAGCGCGATCCTGCCTCCGCGCAGGAGCACCCTGCGCTTGGACGTCGAGCGATAGCCCCTCGGTACGGGCGAAGGCCTCACCGCCTGCGGCTCGAGCGGAAGCCGCACCTGCCGCAGAAACGCGGCCAGCGCCACCTCCTTGAGCTCCAGCTCCCGCGGGTAGGCGAGGCCGGCGAGAGGCTCGAGGTGATGCCGAGGCCAGGGAGGCAGCCCGCGGCGCGAGGCCTCTTCTCTCAGTACGTCGGCGAACGTGGGCAACGATGCGTTGTGTGCCAACGCCTGCACTCTATCTGTCCGAGCGGGCGCCCGCAAGGAGAAGCCGGGAGAGCCCGCTCGCGCGCTGGCGCCGCCGCCCGCGCGGTGCTATGCTCGCCCCGCCGTGAACGCCGTCATCCGCGTCGAGGACGTCGACGGCGCCGGGGCCCTGCGGGAGTTCGTCTTCCTCCCCGAGCGCCTCTACAGCAACGACCCCGTGTGGCGGCCGCCGCTGTGGATCGACGAGAGGCTCACCTACACGCGGCGCAACCCGATCCTCGCCCACTCCGACTACCGGCTGCTGCTCGCCCGGCGCAACGGCAGCGCCTGCGGCCGCGTCGTGGCCTACGTGGACCATGCCTTCAACAAGTTTTATGGCTCGCGCACCGGGTTCTTCGGCTCCTTCGAGTGCGTCGAAGACGGGGCCGTAGCGGCCGCTCTGCTCGACGAAGCCGAATGCTGGCTCGCCGCGGCCGGCATGGACCGGGTGCGCGGGCCCATCAACCCGATCTCCGAGTGCTGGGGCTTTCTGCTGCGCGGCTTCGAGAGCCCGCCGGTGTTCCTCGCCCCGTACAACCCGCCCTTCTACAACGATCTTGTGACCTCGCGAGGCTACGCGAAGGTCAAGGACCTCCTCGTGTACGAGGCCGACGCCCGCCGAGGCTACCGCATCCCGGCGCGCTTCGAGCGCTTTCGCGACCGCATGCGCAGCCGGCGCCCCCGCTTCTCCGTGCGCACGATCGACCTGCGCCGGATCGCCTCGGAGGCCGAGCACATCTGGCGCATCACCAACGAGGCGGTGCGCAGCAACTGGGGCTACGTCCCGCTGGACCGATCGGAGCTCGAGTCGATGCTCCGCAGGCTCAAGCCGCTCGCGAGCCCGGACGCCATCTGGATGGTCGAGGACTCGGGCGTCCCGGTCGGATACGCCCTCGGCTTTCCCGACCTCAACGGGATCCTCGCCCGCATCGCGCGGCCGGCTCTTCCCGTTCGGCTTCGTAACGCTGCTCACCGGCCTGCGGCGGGTGCGGGACTACCGGCTGTTCGGCCTGGCGGTGCTCCCGGCCTACCACAACCTCGGGCTGGACGTGCTGCTGTACATGAGCCTGCTACGAAGCGCTCGCGCCGCGCGGCGTGCGCCTGGAGGCCAACTACATCCTGGAGGACAATCTGCGCATCCGCAACGCGCTCGAAAAGCTCGAGCTGGAGCAGACCAAGATCTACCGGGTCTACGAGAAGGCTCTCGCCTGAGCGCCCGCCCGCTCGCGGCCCGCACCGCGCCTCGGCGGCGGCTTCAGCCGGCCGAGGGCTGCTTTTTCGCCTCGATCGCGGCCTTGCCCAGCGTGTACGTCTCGTCGAAGAGAGCATCCAGGCGGGGGTTGATCCCGCGGCAGCCGTCCACGACTGCCTTTGCCCACTCGAAGTAGGCGAGCTTGCGCTCGACGTTCCACCCTTCGGGAGGGCTCCCCACTATGGAGCGCAGGTTGCTGATCTTGTCCGCGATCTTGATGAGCCTCGCGCGCGGCGACTTGGAGGCCGCGGTCTCCACCTGCAGGTCCTTGCGCCGCTGCTTCGGCAGTCTCTTGTCGTCGGTCACCTCCGCCACGACCGCGGCCACCTCCGCGCCGAACTCCCTGCGGAGCTCGTCGGCGGCGGTTTCGGTGTCCTCGATCGTGTCGTGCAGCAGGCCGGCGACGACGAGCGTGACGTCCGCTCCCTCGGTGGCCTCGGCGAGCAGCACGGCCACCTCGGCGAGGTGGTTGACGTACGGTTCCGCGTCCTTCCCCTTGCGGCGCTGCGCCGCGTGCTTCCGCGCGGAGAAATGCAGCGCTCTCGCCACGGCGACTATGTCCTCTTCCATCGACGGCTCCCGCGAAAAGGAGACCACGCCGGCGCGCGAGGCGCAAGGGGGCGGACGGGCCCGCCCGGCGCGGCCGGCGCGGCCGCCGCCCGGGGCTGCACCCCCGGGGCTGCAGGTTGTCACGCACCCCGTGCCCGGTCTATAAAATCCTTCTATTCGAGTAGGGAATATGAAACCCGAGCCCAATGGATTCTACGATCCCCGTCGAGAGCACGACGCCTGCGGCGTCGGCTTCGTAGCCAGCATCAGGGGCGAGAAATCGCACGAGATCGTCCGGGACGCGATCCGGGCGCTCTGCAACCTGGAGCACCGCGGCGCCATCGGCGGCGACATGAAGACCGGCGACGGCGCCGGCCTGCTCGTCCAGGTGCCGCACGCGTTCCTCGCCAAGTCCGTCGATTTCCCGCTGCCCGAGCCCGGGACCTACGGGGCCGGCTTCCTCTTCCTTCCCCGCGAGGCGGGCGAGGCGGAGCGGGCGCGCTTGCTCGTCGAGCGCGTAGCCGCGAGGGAAGGCGCCGAGGTGCTCGGCTGGCGCGAGGTGCCGGTGCGGCCTGACTGCCTCGGCGAGCAGGCCCGCGACGAGATGCCCTCGTTCTGGCAGGTCTTCGTCCGCCTCCCGTCCGTCGCGGCCGATGGCCTGGAGCGCGGGCTCTATGTCCTGCGCAAGTGCCTCGAGAAGGAGGCGCGTGCCGCGGGCTGGGACCTCGACCAGTTCTACATCCCCTCCTTTTCGAGCCGGACCATGGTCTACAAGGGGATGTTCGTCTCGACGCAGTTCCTGACCTTCTACCCGGACCTGCAGGACGAGGACTTCACCAGCGCGGTCGCGCTCTTTCACCAGCGCTACAGCACGAACACTTTTCCATCGTGGTACCTGGCGCACCCGTACCGCTACATAGCGCACAACGGCGAGATCAACACGCTGCGGCGGAACGTCAACAACATGAACGCCCGCGAGGCGAGCATGGCCTCGGACCTGTTCGGGGGCGAGATCGAGAAGATCAAGCCGGTGGTCAATCCGACGATGAGCGACTCGGCGATCTTCGACAACGTGCTCGAGCTGCTGGTCATGGGCGGCCGCTCGCTCGACCACAGCCTGATCATGATGGTCCCGGAGGCCTTCGGCAGCGCCTACCACATCTCGCAGGACAAGCGCGCGTTCTTCGAGTACCACGCGGCGATCATGGAGCCGTGGGACGGGCCCGCGGCGGTCGCCTTCTGCGACGGGGAGCAGGTCGGCGCGATGCTCGACCGCAACGGCCTGCGGCCGGGCCGCTACGTCATCACCCGCAGCGGCCGCGTGATCCTCGCGTCGGAGACCGGGGTCCTCGACGTCGAGCCCGAAGACATCCTCGAAAAGGGAAGGCTGGCGCCGGGCAAGATGTTCATGGTCGACCTGCGCCGCGGCCGCGTGATCAAGGACAACGAGATCAAGAGCGCCATCTCGCGGCGGCAGCCTTACCGCCACTGGCTCGAGAAGAACCGGATCGAGCTCGCCGGGCTGCTGGGCGTCCCCAGGCCGGTCCGCACCGACCCGGCCGCGCTCGCGGTGGCCCAGCGCGCCTTTGGCTACTCGCTCGAAGGGCTGAAGCTCCTGGTCGCGCCGATGGTCGAGAACTCCCAGGAGCCCGTCGGCTCGATGGGCAACGACGCCTCGCTCGCCGTGCTGTCAAAGGAGCCCCAGCTGCTGTTCTCCTACTTCAAGCAGCTGTTCGCTCAGGTGACCAATCCTCCCATCGACCCCTATCGCGAGAACCTGGTGATGTCGCTCATGAGCTTCGTCGGCCGGGAGCGCAACCTGCTCTCCGAGACGCCGGAGCACTGCCGCCAGCTCAAGCTCGCCCACCCCGTCCTCACCAACGACGACATGGAGATGCTGCGGACCTCCGCCATCAAGGATTTCCGCGTCTGCACCGTGCCCATCCTGTTTCCCGCGAACGAAGCGCCGGGCGCGCTGGAGCGGGCGCTGGCGTCCGTCTGCCGCGAGGTCGAGGCGCGGATCGACGAGGGCTTCTCCCTGGTGATCCTGAGCGACCGCGGCGTCGGGCCCGACAAGGCGGCGATCCCCAGCCTGCTCGCCGTCTCGGCCGTCCATCACTATCTCGTGCGCCAGGGCAAGCGCCACCTGAGCGGGCTCGTGATCGAGAGCGGCGAGCCGCAGGAGGTGCACCACTTCGCGGCCCTCATCGGTTTCGGCGCGAGCGGCATCAACCCCTACCTCGTCTTCGACACCATCCCCGATCTCCAGGCCAAGGGCTACGTCTCGTCCAGGTTCACGCAGCAGCAGGCGATCGAGAACTACATCACGGCGGTCAAGAAGGGCCTGCTCAAGGTCATGTCGAAGATGGGCATCTCGACGCTGCGCAGCTACCGCGGCTCGCAGATCTTCGAGGCCGTGGGCCTGGGCAGGGAGCTGATCGACAGGTACTTCACCGGGACTCCGTCGCTCGTCGGCGGCATCGGCATCGCGGAGGTCGAGAAGGAGAAGCTCGCCATCCACCGCCGCGGGTTCGACGGCGCGGCAGCGGCGCCGCCGCACGGCGAATACACGCTGCGGTCCGGCGGCCTCTACGCCCACCGCAGCGATTCGGAGAGGCACCTGTTCTCGCCCGAGGCGATCGCGCTCCTGCAGAAGGCGACGCGCGAGGGCAGCTACGAGGTCTTCAAGCGGTACACCGCGACGGTCAACGACACGAGCCGCAACCTCTGCACGCTGCGGGCGCTCTTCAGGTTCAAACCGGGCGAGCCCGTCCCCATCGAGGAGGTCGAGCCCGTCGACTCGATCGTCAAGCGCTTCGTCACCTCCGCGATGTCCTTTGGCTCCATCAGCAAGGAAGCGCACGAGACCCTGGCCGCGGCCATGAACCGGCTGGGGGCGCGCAGCAACTCGGGCGAGGGCGGCGAGGACGAGCGGCGCTTCGTCCCCGGGGCCGACGGCGAGAACCTCAACAGCCGCGTCAAGCAGGTCGCCTCGGCGCGATTCGGGGTCAACAGCTATTACCTGGTGAGCGCGGACGAGCTGCAGATCAAGATAGCCCAGGGGGCCAAGCCGGGCGAGGGCGGGCAGCTGCCCGGGCACAAGGTCGACGAGGTCATCGCGAGGGTCAGGCACTCCACGCCCGGCGTGGGCCTGATCTCCCCTCCGCCGCACCACGACATCTACTCGATCGAGGACCTGGCCCAGCTCATCTACGACCTCAAGCACGGCAACCCCAGGGCCCGCGTCTCGGTCAAGCTCGTATCCGAGTTCGGCGTCGGCACGGTCGCCGCGGGCGTCGCCAAGGGCCGGGCCGACACCGTGCAGATCGCGGGCGGCGACGGGGGCACGGGGGCCTCGCCGCTGTCGTCGATCATGCACGCCGGCACTCCGTGGGAGATCGGCCTGGCCGAGACTCAAGCGGTCCTCGTGGCCAGCCGCCTGCGCGACCGCATCCGCGTGCACGTCGACGGCCAGGTCAAGACCGGCCGCGACATCGTGATCGGGGCGCTGCTCGGGGCCGACGAGTTCGGGTTCGCCACGACCGCGCTCGTGTCCGTCGGCTGCATCATGATGCGCAAGTGCCACCTGAACACGTGCCCGGTCGGCGTGGCGACGCAGGATCCCGAGCTTCGAAAGCGTTTCACCGGAAAGCCGGACTACGTCGTGAATTTCATGCGCTTCCTCGCCCGGGAGGTGCGCGAGATCATGGCGGAGCTCGGTTTTCGGCGTTTCGAGGACATGATCGGCCACGTCGAGCGCCTGGAGGTCGACCCGGCCGCGGGCGACTGGAAGACCCGCGGGCTCGATTTCACCCGGCTCCTGGCCGTGCCCAGGGTCCCCGAGGGTGGCGCGATCCGCTGCACGCGGGCGCAGGAGAACGGCGGGGCCTCGCTCGACGACCGGATTCTCGCCGTCGCGCGGGAGGCCATCGAGAAGAAGAAGCCGGTCGCGCTCGATCTCGCGATCCGCAACTCCGACCGCGCGGTCGGCGCGACGCTGAGCGCGGAGATCTCCCGCCGCTATGGCTCGAAAGGCCTCCCGCCCGACACCATCAAGGTCAGGCTGCGCGGCTCGGCGGGACAGAGCTTTGCCGCGTTCCTCGCGGCCGGCGTCACGCTCGAGCTCGAAGGCGACGCCAACGACTACTTCTGCAAGGGGCTGTCGGGCGGGCGCGTGATCGTCTATCCGCCGCGCGGGTCGACCTTTATCCCGGAGCGCAACATCATCTCGGGAAACGTCAACCTCTTCGGAGCCACCTCCGGCGAGGTCTACATCAACGGGATGGCCGGCGAGCGCTTCGCGGTGCGCAACAGCGGCGCCATTGCGGTCGTGGAGGGCGTGGGGGACCACGGCTGCGAGTACATGACGGGGGGCCGCGTCGTCGTCCTCGGCGAGACCGGCGTCAATTTCGCGGCCGGCATGAGCGGCGGTTTCGCCTACGTCCTCGACAGGAGCCAGCTCTTCGACACCCGGTGCAACCTGGAGATGGTCGACGTCGAGCCGGTGATGGAGGAGGACGATCGCACGTTCCTCAGGCGCTGCCTCGAGCGCCACGTCGCCTTTACCGGCAGCCCGAACGCGCGCCAGATACTGGAGGGTTGGGACGAGATGCTCCCGCTGTTCGTCAAGGTCGTTCCTCTCGATTACCGCGCGGCGCTCAAGCGGCTCCAGGAGCTCGAGGCCAAGGAATCGGAGACGGCCAGGATCACGGAGGAGGTCTTTGCCTGATGGGAAAGCCCACGGGTTTCATCGAGTTCGCCAGGGTCAAGACGGCGTACCGCGGCGTCGAGGAGCGCGCGCGCGACTGGCGCGAAGTGGTCCTGCCGGTCGCCGATGCGGACCTGGTCCGCGAGGGCGCGCGCTGCATGGACTGCGGCGTCCCCTTCTGCCATTCGCTCGGGTGCCCGGTCGTCAACCTGATCCCGGAGTGGAACGACGCGATCTACAGGGGCAACTGGCGCGAAGCCTGGGAGCGCCTCGAGATGACCAACAACTTCCCCGAGGCCACCGGGAGGGTCTGCCCCGCTCCCTGCGAAGCCTCGTGCACCCTTTCGATCAACGCGAGCCCGGTCTCCATCAAGAACATCGAACGGGCCATCATCGAGAAGGCTTTCGCGGAGGGCTGGGTGGTGCCGCGGCCGCCGCGGCGCGAAAGCGGACGCCGGGTCGCGGTGATCGGAAGCGGGCCCGCGGGCCTCGCCGCGGCGCAGCAGCTGCGTCGCAGCGGCCACTCCGTGTCGCTCTTCGAGAAGGCCGGCCGGATCGGCGGCCTTCTTCGCTATGGAATTCCGGATTTCAAGATGGAGAAGTCCGTGCTCGACCGCAGGCTCGCCCAGATGGCGGGCGAAGGGGTCGAGTTCGAGACCGGCCTCGTCATCGGCGAAGACGTCTCCGCGCGCTACCTCAGGCGCAAGTTCGACGTGGTCGTGCTCGCGATGGGAGCCGGCCAGCCGCGCGACCTGCAGGTCCCGGGCCGCGGCTACGAAGGCATCGCCTTTGCCATGGAGTTCCTGACGCGCTCGAACGCGCTCATCAACGGGGAGATCGAGGACACCCAGGCGATCTCGGCGCGCGACAAGCGGGTCCTCGTGATCGGGGGCGGGGACACCGGCGCCGACTGCGTGGGCACGGCGGTGCGGCAGGGCGCGCGCAAGATCACACAGATCGAGATCCTCCCCAAGCCGCCGGTCTGGGAGCAGCCGACCAACCCGGAGTGGCCCTTCTGGCCCAACATCCTGCGCACATCCTCCTCGCACGAGGAGGGCTGCGAGCGCCAGTGGTCCGTGACCGCGGCGCGGTTCAGCGGCGGCTACGACGCGAAGGTGCAGAAGGCGCACTGCACGCGGGTGGAGTGGAAGACGGCCCCCGGCAAGCGGCCGGAGCCGGTCGACGTGCCCGGAAGCGAGTTCGCTCTCGACGTGGACCTCGTGCTGCTCGCCATGGGCTTCGTGCACGTGGAGCACGGCAGGCTGATCGAGGACCTCGGTGTCGGGCTCGACTCGAGGGGCAACATCCAGGTGGACGCGGGCTACATGACGACCGTTCCGGGGGTCTTCGCCGCCGGCGACGCGCACTCGGGAGCCTCGCTCGTGGTGCGCGCGATCAACCATGGCCGCCGCGCCGCGGCCGCGGTCGACGCCTACCTCTCGTAGGCGGCGACCCCGCCGCTGCGGGCCCGGCGCCGCGCCGGAAGATCTGTGGGCCCAGCAGGACTTGAACCTGCGACCAACGGATTATGAGTCCGCCGCTCTGACCAACTGAGCTATGGGCCCGGAAGAAGTGACAGGTGAAGGCTTAGGATACCGATGGGCGTCGGCGTGTCAACCCGTGGGACGGGCCGCGCCGGCGTCAGGAGACCATGGCGAGAGCGATCTGCTCCCGCAGCTCGGCCAGCGCCAGCGGCTTGGGGAGGAATCGGTAGTCGCGCTTGCCGCGGCCCGCCGCGGGGTCGCCCTTCCCGGAAACGAGGATCGCCGGCAGCGTCCGGTCGGTCTCCCTGATGCTGGACAGCAGCTCCAGGCCGTCCATTTCCGGCATGTCGATGTCCGACACCAGGAGGTCCGGCGCCTCCGTGCGGTAGAGGTCGAGCGCCTCGCGGCCGTTGGCGGCCGCGACCACCTCGAAGCCGATGCTCTGCAGGTAGCGCTGCAGGAGCCTGCTTACGAGAAGCTCGTCCTCCGCGAGCAGGATTTTGTACTTTCTGCTCACACTCCCCTCCCAGGTTGCACTCAAGCATAACGAAGCGCCGCGAGTGTTGTCAAATTCCACGCGCAAGCGTTCGCAAGCGTCTGGGGCCGTCAGAGAGTGGTCAGGCCGGCGCGGATCGCCCACTTGGTCAGCTCGGCGATGCTCGCGAGGCCGAGCTTCTTCATGATCCTGTTCTTGTGAGTCTCGACCGTCTTGGCGCTCACGTGCAGGAGGTCGCCGATCTCCTTGATCGCCCTCCCTTCGGCCAGGAGCTGAACGACCTCGCGCTCCCGCCCGCTCAGGCGCGAAGGCGCGGCGGAGCGGGGTCCCGCGTACTGGCGCACGTAGTCCTCGACCACCCGAGCGGCGATGTCGGGGCTCAGGTAGACCCGGCCGGACATCACCGTGTCGATGGCGCCGGCCAGCTCCTCGAAGGCGCAGTCCTTGAGAAGGTAGCCGCTCGCCCCCGCGCTGAGCATCTCGCCGACGTAGGGCTCTTCGGAGTGCATCGAGAGGGCCAGCACCTTGACGCGGGGGATGCGCTCCACGATCTGCCGCGTGGCCTCGAACCCGTTGAGCTGCGGCATCGAGATGTCCATCACGACGACGTCGGGCTCCAGCTCTTCGGCGAGGCGGACGGCCCGCCGGCCGTCTTCGGCCTCGGCGACGACCCGCATCCCGTCCTGCCGCTCGATCAGCGCCCGCAGACCCTCGCGAAAGATCTTGTGGTCGTCCGCCACGAGGATGGTGAAGGGCATCGGCGTCGACTCTAAACCCGCGAGTCCCCTCCCGCAAGCGATCGGGGCGCACCCGGCTCCCGCGCCGCGCGGCGCTCGCAGGGGGGCCCGCGTGCCCGCCTTCACCGGGTGCCGGTTTTTGAGCTATAGTGCCCCCATGAGCCTGAAAGAAGACGCCCTCGCGCTGCACCGCGAGCTGCGCGGCAAGCTTTTCACAATGCCCAAGCGCCATATAGAGACCGCGCGGGACCTTTCGCTCCTCTACACCCCCGGCGTAGCGGAGCCGTGCCGCGAGATCGCGAAGAACAAGGTTCTGGTCTACGACTACACGCAGAAGGGAAACATGGTCGCCGTGGTCTCCGACGGGAGCGCCGTGCTCGGCCTCGGCAACATCGGACCCGAGGCGGGCCTGCCGGTCATGGAAGGCAAGTGCGTGCTCTTCCGCGACTTCGGCGGCGTCGAGGCGTTCCCGCTCTGCCTCGACACGCAGGCGCCCGCTGCCTTTATCCAGACCGTGGTCCACCTCGCGCCCGTCGTTCGGCGGCATCAACCTGGAAGACATCTCGGCCCCGCGCTGCTTCTACGTCGAGGAGGAGCTGCGGCGCAGGCTCGATATCCCCGTGTTCCACGACGATCAGCACGGGACCGCGATCGTGACGCTGGCCGCGCTCATGAACGCGGTGCGCATCGTCGGCAAGCGCAAGGAAGACCTCCGCGTCGTCATCAGCGGCGCCGGGGCCGCGGGCATCGCCTGCTCCCGCATCATCCTGGACTGGGGAGTACGCAGGCTGATCCTGTGCGACTCGAAAGGGATCGTGTGGGCGGACCGCCCCGAGATCAACACGTACAAGCAGGAGATCGCCCGCCGTGCCGAGGCCGACGGGCGGCACGGCGGCCTGGCGGAGGCCCTCGAAGGGGCCGACGTGTTCCTCGGCGTCTCGGCCCCCGGCCTGGTCAGTGCCGCCATGGTCCGCACCATGGCCCGCGACGCGATCGTCTTCGCGATGGCCAACCCGGACCCGGAGATCATGCCCGAAGAGGCGCTCGCGGGCGGGGCCAGGGTGGTCGCGACCGGACGGTCGGACTTCCCCAACCAGATCAACAACGTGCTGGCCTTTCCGGGCATCTTCCGCGGCGCCCTCGACGTGCGCGCCACCCACATCAACGAACAGATGAAGCTCGCGGCGGCCGGCGCTATCGCCGGGTGCGTGACGACGGCCGAGATCGCCGCGGGCAAGATCGTCCCCTCCCCGCTGGAGCGCGAAGTCGGCCGCCAGGTGGCCGTGGCTACGGGAATTGCGGCCACTGAGACCGGGGTCGCGCGCCTTCGCCTCACGCGCGACGAGCTCGACGCCGCGGTGAGGCGGCGGTTTTGAGGCGACGCGGGGGAGAGGCGGGCCGGCGCGCGCCGGCCCTTTGAAACTTGACTTTCCGGTACTATTATCTATCCTTGAGGCGGGAATCGGGTCCCGGTCGTCCGGCGCCGCGTCGCGCGAGGGTTACGTTTCATGCTGGTACCTGCTGAGGTATGGACGGTCGCCAAGGCTGAACAGGGGAGCGCGGTCCTCATACGGCCGGTCGGCTCCGAGGTCGCGGTCCCCATCATGATCGGCCAGCCCGAGGCCCAGGCGATCATGATCGGCCTGGCCAATCACACCATGCCCCGGCCGCTCACCCACGACCTCCTGATCTCGGTCCTCAAGCAGATCAATGCGCCGATCAGCCGCATCGAGATCACGGAGCTCAAGAACGGCACCTTCTATGGAAGGCTCGTCCTCAACCAGGGCGGCAAGGACGTCAGCATCGACAGCCGACCTTCCGACTGCATCGCGCTGGCGGTGCGGGTCAAGTGCCCCATCTACATCGACGAGCTCGTGGTCGACGAGGCCGGCATCTCGGTCAACATCATCAACGAGGTCGCCAGCAGCGCTTCGCGCGATGAGGAAGTGCAGTCCCTCAAGGACCGGCTGGATCGCGCGGTCGAGGAAGAGAACTACGAAGAGGCGGCCAAGCTGCGCGACGAGCTCAAGAAGCTCGAAGAGAATCCGTGACCGGCCGGCGCCGGCCGAAAGGCCGGGGCCGCGATCCCGGGCGCGTCACGACTTCGCTCGCACCACGTCTTTCACGATCCTGAGGTAGCGCTGGAGGCGCTCCCTGCGCGAGCGCAGGGGGGAATACAGCGATTCCTCCAGGATCTCGCCCGCCTCGACCAGCGGGAACGCCTGCGCGGGCCTGCGCTCCGCCAGCAGCGCAAGGTACTCGCGCGGCGCGATGGGCAGGCGGAACGGCACCCCCTGCCTCTCCCCCCAGCGGATCAACCGCGCGTAGGCCCGGAGCACCGTCCCCATCTCCCAGAGCTTGAAGAGGCCGTGGCCGCGGACGCGCAGCCGCCCCCGCCAGGAGCGCCCCGCGCGCCGGCGTCGTGCGCTGCGGTCGCGGCTGCCCGGGGTCCTGCGCAGCCAGGCGAGGACGTCGTCCAGCATCTGGCGCAGCGCGCGGGCAAAGCGCAGCAGCTGCTCGCCCGCGAAGTGGAGGGGCCTCAGACTGCGGAGGCGCCGGCGGAAGCCGCGCGAAACCAGGGGCGCGATCAGGAAGTAGGCCAGCAGGACGAACCAGGCCGAGCCTGACGACGTTCCACACGACGCGCAGTAGAAACGCGATCAGCAGGGCGAAGCGGACCGGGTCCGGCGGCCTCGCCCTGCAGCTGCCGCAGCAGGTCGATGTCCGGGGGGGCCATGCCCGTCATCGGGTAGCGCAGCGGCGGCATCTCGCGCTTGCGGTTGAGCAGCCGGGCGAGCCAGTCGAGCAGCGGCTGAAACGCCGCGAGCGGGAGCAGCGAGGTGCGCCTCGCGTACAGCAGCACCAGCGCGAGGCTCGCGCAGAAGATCGCGATCACGTAGATCTGGCGCCTGCGGCGGTAGAACGGCGAGAGGGTGACCCCTTCGGCGGACAGGAGCTGGTCCTCCGCGGCGTTGTTCAGCAGGGCCGACGCGGCGACGCCGGCCAGCGCGTGGACGACAAAGAGCAGCGTCGCCGGCCACGGGACGCGCACGCCCGCCGCGAACAGCGCGATCACCGCGGCGAACGCGGCGACCTGGAACAGAACGATCATGCCCTTGACCCGCGGGATCGCCCCGATGGCGATCCGGGCGAGCTCCGCGTTGTCGCGGATGGCGATCTGGAGAGCGGGCCCGTCCTTGCCTTCGAAGCTCGCCTCCAGCAGCTCGCGCTCGCGGAGCCCCTGGTGAATGCGCCAGCAGATCAGCCATTCGAGCAGCACGAGCAGGCCGAGGTAGATGATCTCCGGCCTGAGGAGCCCGCGCGGCCTGGCGGCGAGGGGCCCCCGCTCGAACAGGAGCAGCACGAGCCCCACGGCGGCGAGGAGATAGACGGGCTCGCGGACCCGCTCGAACGACCCCACCCTCTCTTCGAGGAGGATGTTGCCCGCCACCACCTCCTCGATCCCCGCCAGAAGCAGGAACAGGTAGGCGAAGGGCGACAGCGGGATGCGGAGCACCGACCGCGCGAGCTCGGTCGCGAGCACCAGAAAGAGCAGCGGCACGGAGATCGCGAGGGCCGGGTGCAGCACGTTGCGCAGGTACGCGAGGCGGCCGCTGCGCTCAGGCGCGCTCAAGGAGGTCCTCCCCGTAGTCCCGCACCCGCCAGCCCCTCACGCCGCGGGGCAGGCGCAGCGCCCCGGCGCCCGCGCCGAGCAGGTACAGCTCCACGTTCTGGCCGCGAGCCCGGGCCGCCGCGACAAAGGCCCCCTGCGCCGGCTTGAGCGCCGGGGCGACGACGCAGAGCCGCCCCCCGGCGGGCAGCCTGAGGTTGCGGCCGAGCACCATGCCGGCAAAGTCGGCCTCGCCGGCCGAGGGGGCGATCCTCGCGAGGGCTTCCAGCTGCACCACGGCCTGGGCCGCCCCGGCCTTGATCGGGACGACGACGGCGCGGCCCGGATCTTCCAGGTGGCCGCTGGAGACCAGCCCGACATCCTGCGACAGCGACGCGAGGTGACCGACGAGAGAGGCGGCGACCTCGATGGCCCGCTCCATCATCGAGTAGCGGCCGCGCTCCGGGTAGTCCTCGATGGAGAGGTCCAGGAGGATCAGCGTCGGGAACGACAGCGTGGAGAGATACTCGACCGTGTGAAGGCTCCCGAGGCGCGCGGAGGCCTTCCACGCGATGCGGCGCATGTCGTCGCCGGGCACGTACTCGCGGAGCGAGCGGTAGCGGGTCACGTCCTCGTAGGTCCGGTCGGGCGTGTGGATGTTGCCCGCGGGCAGGCCGCGGTCCGCCGGCACCTCGACGCGCAGCACGCGCGGGTACACGATCACCCGCTGCGTTCCGGCGATGCGCTTCTCCCACCGGAAGAACCCGAGCGGGTCGCCTCCCCGCAGCACCAGCGGGCCGAGGGTGAACTCGCCGCGGCGCATGCTCTCGATGGCGTACTCGTAGTCCGCCTTCTGCCACGGCCCGAGCCCCTGGAAGACCTGCGGCCGCTTGTCGATCGCGAGCCCGGCGTCGGCGTCGCGCGCGAAGAAGAAATGCACCGGCAGCGGTCCCCGGTTCTGGAACGCGAGGCGCACCGCCATCACCTGCTGCCTGTGGCCCCGCAGGACCGGGTCCTTGCGCCAGGCGGTCAGGAAGCGGCGCGTGAGCCGCGCGTAGGCCCAGGCGAGCAGCACCACGCAGAACACGAAGATCGACGCCGCCTGCAGCCCCCAGGCGGGGAAGAACAGGGCGACGAACGCGAGCGCGACGAGAAGAGCGGCTTTCACTCCTCTGCCTTGAACACGGGCACCTCGACCCGATCGAGCACGTCGCGGATGACCTGCACCTCGTCCACCCCGCGCATCACCTGCTCGGGCTTGAGGATCATCCGCTTCTTGAGCACGGGGAGCGCGAGGGACTTGATGTCCTCGGGCACGACGTACGCGCGGCCGTCGAGGGCCGCGAGCGCCTGCGATCCCCGGAACAGCGCGAGGGAGCCGCGCGGCGAGACCCCCAGCGCGAGACGCGGGTCGCGGCGCGTCTCGTCGACCAGGTCGAGCAGGTAGCCCTGCAGCGACGGCGCCACGTGGACCTGCAGGATCGCCTCCTGCATCTCCCGCACGGTGCCGAGGTCGGTCATCGGCTCCAGGTCCACGACGGGGTGCGTGAGACGACGCTGGCTCTCCAGCATCATGAGCTCCGCGTCGCGGGGAGGGTAGCCCACCTGCACCGTCATCAAGAAGCGATCCTTCTGCGCCTCCGGCAGCGGGAACGTCCCCTCGAACTCGACCGGGTTCTCGGTCGCCATCATGAAGAAGGGCTCCGGCAGCGGGATCACCCTGCCGTCCATGCTGATCTGGCCCTCGCCCATCGCCTCGAGCAGCGCCGACTGCGTCCTCGGCGTCGCGCGGTTGACCTCGTCGACCAGGAGGATGTTGGTGAGGATCGGGCCCTGCTTGAACTGGAACTCGCCGGTCTTCGGGCTGTAGACGGAGACGCCGAGCACGTCGGCCGGCAGCAAGTCGGGCGTGCACTGGATGCGCTTGAACTCGCCGCCGAGGCTGCGCGCCAGCGCGCGCGACAGGATCGTCTTGCCGACGCCCGGGACGTCCTCGATCAGCGCGTGGCCACGGCAGAGAAGGGTGACCAGGAGCCGGTCGATGACTTCGCTCTTGCCGTAGAATACCCTCTCTACGGAGGCGCGCACCCCGCGCGCCCAGGCGGCCACCTTGTCCACGGCTCGAACCCCTCCCCTGCGTCGGCCTGCGGCGCGGCGGACCGCGCCCGGGCTACCGCCGCTCCGCGGCCAGGTTGGCCGGGAACACCAGCCCTACGACAAGATACAGCGCAACCGCGAGGGCGAGGACCGCCGGGAAGCCCCACTCGATCGACACCAGCTTGGCGGTCACGCTGCCGGTCACCGAGAGGGCCCCGTTCATGCCCATGGCCCAGGGGATGAGCCGCTCGTGGCTCTTTTCCAGCGACGAGAGGCCGGTCGGGAACGGCATGCCCATGAAAAAGGCCGCCGGCGCCACGACCACGACCGCGATCAGCGCCCTCACCAGGAACGGCAGCCCGAGCGCGGCGCGGATCAACGGCGAGAGCCCGAAGATGTAGAAGAGCAGCGAGACGGCGATGCCGGCGACGGCGACCCGCACCGCGAACTGCGGCGTCCCGCCGGCGCCGCGGAACAGCCGGGCGAGGCGCCCGCTCGAGAGGCTGCCGATGCCGGAGATGATCAGCATGCTCGTGATCACGATCGAGACCGCGAAGATCGGGTCGGCGACGAAGAACGACAGCTTCTGGATCAGGAAGATCTCGACGAGCATGTAGGCGAGGCCGAGGCACGCGTAGTAGACGATGATTCCGGCGGTCCCGCGGTACCCTGCGAACAGCTCGCGCCAACGGCCGGCCAGCGGAACGAGCACGATCAGCAGCCCGAACAGGATCGACTGCAGCAGGGTCCCGAGCAGCAGCAGGTAGCCCCACTCCTCCGAGACGTTGCCGAGCTGATCGAGGAACATCGGGATCGTGCTCGGCTTGATGTACGCGGTGTAGAACGGCCGCAGGTCGGTGGCCGGGAGGATGTTGAACAGGTAGCCCGTGTAGAGATCCCGGGCGCGGCCGTCGAGGAGCCAGCGCGTCATGGCGCGGTAGAAGTCGCCGGAGTCCGGCACGGGGGACGCGGAGTCGGATGCCTGCGGCACCGGCGCGGGGGCGTCGCCCGCGTCCTGGGTCTGAGGCGGCAGCGCGAACAGGTCCCAGTAGGCCCGCAGCATCGCCTGGAAGCTGCCCTCGGGCGCGGGCATCCCCGGGTACGCGATCACCTGGAACGAGAGTCGTCTGCAGAACTCGCGCAGCTTCGCCACCTCGGCGTCGGTGAAATCGCTGTTCTTCACGAGAACGGTCGCCGTTGACAGCAGCAGGTGAAAGGCAAAGACGCGGCGCCCCGGATTCTCGACCCCCTGCTCGCGCAGGGACTCGACGACGGTGGTGATGAGCTTGGGGACGTTGCGCGGCGGATTGAGCTTGTTCCACACGGTGACCGAGAGGACGCCGGTGCGGTCGAGGCTCTTCATGTAGTCCTCGATCGCCTCGACCGTGTAGGTGTAGTTCGGGTCTACGGAATAGCCTCCGGCCTGCGAGAGGCCCACGGAGTCGATCAGGCTGATCTCGACGAGGTCGTACGTGCCGCGGGTCCGCGAGGTGAACGCGCGGGGCTCGGCCGCGGCGATCCTGACGCGGGGATCGCGCAGCAGGTCGCCCGTGTAGCGGCGGAACTCGGGAACGTCGCGGAGCAGGTGAATCAGGTCGGGGTTCGGCTCGACGACCTGCACGAGCGAGGCGCCGTGGTAGAGCGCGGTGAACGCGCCGATCCCGCCGCCGAGGCCCACCAGCAGCACCCGCGGCCGGTCCAGCACCAGGTAAGGCGCCGACATCGGCAGGTAGTCCATGTAGCGCTGCTCCGACGGCTGCAGGCGCCGCATGATGCCGATCGGGCCGCCGCCGTCGATGTAGAGGCCGCGGTAGGCGTTCCTGGGCATAGTCGCCAGGTTGAGTGCCGCGTTGTCGCTCAGCCCGGGAGCGAAGTGGAACGCAGAGCTGCCGTAGACGTGCATCTCGCCGAGCGGGCTGTAGGAGTGATAGTGCAGCGTGGCGTCGGCGAAGTTGCGGGCATAGCTGATGCCCTTGAACTCCGACACCGAGATCTTCCCGAACATGAGCACGAGAGCCGCCGAAACGAGGAGCGTGCCCCCCGTCGCCATCAGGCGCTCGGCTCTCAGGCGCAGCCTGCCCCCTTCCTCCTCGATGAGGCACAGGGCGGCCGTCACCCCGGACAGCGCGATCAGGGGGATCGCGAGCTGGTCGGGAGGCAGCAGGTACATGAACAGCAGGATAAAGAGCCCCCCGACGCCGCTCCCGGCCATGTTCCAGAAGTAGAGGCTGTGCACGCGGCTCGAGAGCACGACGAAGCTCGCGTTGATGAACAGGGCGCCGATAAAGAAGGGCACTCCGTAGATGACGTAGTATGCGCCTATCCAGAGGAGCTGCCGCCGGTCCGAGACGATCATGACCGGGTTGAACGGCACGGCCTGCGCGGCCATGTGGGCGAGGGCCATGGCGGGCATGAACGCCAGCGCGAGCGCCGCCAGCCAGCGGTCGGGCGCGCTGCGGATCGACTTCTGGATAAACGTGAGCAGGGTGCCAGCCAGGCCGAAGCCGAGCAGCGCGATGCTGATGACCATCGCGCCGAAGTTCGACCAGCTGCCGACGGAGAAGACGCGCATCACGGCCAGCTCGTAGCCGATCAACGCCGCGGAAAGGAGAAAGAGCGCCGCGAAGCGCAGGCCCGCGGTGCGCCCTTCGGTGAGGGGGCCCATGTTTTCCTCGGGGCCTACTGCCCCTGCGTGTGCGTCCCGCCGCCCTTCTTCGTGAACGGCACGAAGATGTGGGTGTCAGCGCCGGTTCCGGCAAAGATGTCCTCGCGCTCGAGCGTGATGGTCCCGTCCGGTGCCAGGCGCTTGGTGATCTTGAGCAGCTTCTGGCCGGCGGGCGGACCGATGGGGATGACCATGATTCCGTTCGGCGCGAGCTGCTGCAGCAGGGGCGGCGGGATGTGGTCGATCCCCGCCGTCACGATGATGCGGTCGAAGGGCGCGTACTCCTCCCAGCCGTAGTACCCGTCGTCGGCCTTGCGCTTGATGTTGCGGTACTCCGGATAGTGCGCGGCGAGATCCGTGTAGATCTGGTCGGTTTCGCCGGCGAGCTGCTCGACGATCTCGATCGTGTAGACCTTGTTGGTCAGCTCGGCGAGCACGGCCGACTGGTAGCCGCTGCCCGTGCCGATCTCGAGGACCTTGTCCTCGGGCCCGGGGTTGATCGAATTGGTCATCCGCGACACCATGTGAGGCCCGGAGATGGTCTGCCCGAAACCGATCGGCATGGCCGCGTTGGCGTAGGCGCGGTCGCGGTTGTAGGACCGGCAGAAGTACTCGCGGGGTGTGCGCAGGAACGCCTCGAGCACCTTCTTGTGCGTGATGTCGGGGTACTTGGACCAGGTAAGCAGGCTCTGGGCCCGCTGCCATTTCGACCTCAAGAACGACTCGCTCTGGTCGGTGTTGGTCAGCATCCAGGCGAGGTAGGCGTCGTAGCTGTCGGTCGGAGGGGCGATCGTGCGCTGGCGTATGTCGTAGACCGGCGCATCGGCCGGAGGGGCGGCCGGCTGCGCCGCAGCCGCCGCGGCCGCCGCCGCAGCGCCGGGCGGGTCCTGCGGCCGGGCTGCCGCCGGGCGCCCGGTCCCCAGGAAGTAGATCGCGAGCAGCACGACCCCAAGGACGAGCACAGAGGCAGCGGCGATGGTCGCGACCCGCGGCGAGTTGCGCTGCTTTGAGCTCGAAGTGTCGGTCGACAAGGCTTCCTCCTTGGGCAAGGCTCCGTCCCGTCCGGCGCCGGCGGCGCCGGCGGCACGAAGCCATGCTCGCGATAGTAGGAGAAAGGCCGCCTGAAAGTCAATGACGGCCGGAGCCCGCGGGGGCTCCGGCAGGTCGACAGAAGCCGGCGATCGTCGGCGCAAAAAAAGGACCGTCCCCCCAGGGGGGACGGTCCCGGTTCGACGCGCACCTCGGGGGCGCGCTGCTACTTCTTCATCTTCGCATAGGCGTCGGCGAGCTCGGCGGCCACCTGGGCCCCGCCGCTGTCGCGGAAACGCTTGACCTGATCGGCCCACGCGGCCTCGTCGATCTGCCCGGTGATGAACTTGGTCTTGGCATCGGTGAGGATCTTGGTAAGCTGGGAGCCCTTCTCCATCCAGGTCTTGGAGTTGAGCGGCTCGGCCGGATCCGGCACCGCGTACTTGATGTTCGACTGCTCGAGATCCAGGCCGAGCTGGACCAGCGGGTCGAACTCGCTCGGCATCACGTTGGTCTGGGGCAGGAGCGCCTTGAGGGGCGACTTGTAAGCGTAGCCGACCAGCTCGTCGTACTCGGCGCGGCCCTCGGGGATCCCGACCGCCTTGCCGTTGACGACCTTGTAGTGCTTGCCCTCGATGCCCCAGTACAGGAACGTCGACATGGTCGGGTCGTTCATCTTGTCGAGGAACGCGAGCATCGCCTTGACCTTGTCGAGGCTCTTTACGCTGTTCTTCGGGATCGCGAGAATCCCGTTAAAGCCGCGCTCGCCGGGGATAAAGCTGCCCTTGGGTCCGGAGAGCAGGGAGAACCCCCAGCCGTCGGCCTTGGGGTCCTTCCTGGTGAGCCCGTTCACCGTGGGGGCGATGCCCTGCGTGTTGTAGACGAGTGTCGCGATCTTGCCGGCGGCAAAGGCGTCGACCGCGTCGTTGCGCTTCTTGATCGGGAACTCGGGGTGGATGATCTTTTCCTGGTACATCTTGCGCAGGTACTTGAGCGCCTCGAGGTACTCGGGGGTGTCCTCGGCCTTGACGAACTTGCCGTCGCCCGCGCCCCAGTTATTCGGCGCCCCGAACGCCGTGCCGAACATGACGTCCTCGAAGTACATCATCCCGTAGGTGTCGTTCTGGCCGTTGCCGTCCGGGTCCTGCAGCGTGGCGGCCTTGAGGTAGCGGTAGAACTCGTCCAGGGTCTTGGGCTCGGACAGCCCGAACTTGGTCCCCCAGTCGCGGCGGTACGGGAACGCGCGGCGCGCCACCGGCCGGCTGCGCGGGACCCCGTACAGCTTGCCGTCGATCTTCGCGTTCGCAATCGTGGTCGGGCTGAGCTGCGAGAGGTACTTGGTGTCCTTGATGCAGGTCCGTGATGTCCCAGAACACCCCGTCGGCGAACGCCTGCAGCATGTAGGACAGGCGGATGCTGCCGCCGAAGCCGACCATGTCGGGAAGATCGCCGCTCGCGATCTTGACCGGCAGGATCTCGTTCTCGAACACTCCGCCGGTCACCCACTCCATGTCCAGCTTGGTGTTGGTGTACTTTTCGATGTACTGCTCGGCGACGTTGTCCTTTTGCTGGACCTGGGCGCCGTCCCAGTTGGTCAGGATGCGGATTTCGAGCGGCGCGCCCGCCGCGGCCCCCGCCTCCTGCTTTCCGCTCGCGAACGCCGCGGCCGCAGCCGCCAGCGCCACCACCGCGATGACGCAGACCTTCTTCATGGAAACTCCTCCTGCCACAGTTATCGCGCGGTCATACCGACCGCGTCAAACCTTCAACCTTTGATCGATCCCACGAGGAGGCCCTTGACGAAGTGCCTCTGGAGAAAGGGGTAGACCAGCACGATCGGCACGGTCGAAACGACGATGACGGCCGAGCGGATGCTGAGGCTCGTGAGCGCGATCATCTCGTCGGACCTCGACTCGCCCAGCAGCCCGGTCTGAGCGAACAGGATCTGCCTCAGCTGCACCTGGACCGGCCACTTGCGCGAGTCCGAGAGATACAGCAGGGCGTTGAAATAGATATTCCACTTCTCCACGGCGTAGAACAGCGCAAAGGCGGCGAGAGCCGGCAGCGCCAGCGGCGCGATGATCCGCCAGAGGATCACAGGCTCGGGGCAGCCGTCGATCTTGGCGGACTCCCGCAGGCTCTCGGGGATGTTCTGGAAAAAGTTGCGCAGCACGATCATGTTGAAGGCATTGATCGCGTTGGGGATCATGATCGCCCACAGGGTGTTCATCAGCCCGGTGGCTCGCACCACGAAGTACGTCGGGATGATGCCGCCGTTGAAGAGCATCGTGAACACGACGAGCGCCAGGAAACCGCGGCGGCCGGGCAGCGCCCGATGCGAAAGAGAGTACGCCGTGAGCGACGAGAGGACCAGGCTGATGAGCGTGCCGAGCACCGTGATGTAGACCGACACGCCGAGGCTGCGCCAGATCGCCTGCGACTGGATGGTGTACCGGTAGGCGGCCAGCGACCAGTCCGAGGGATGATCGCCGTGCTGTCCGAGAACGAAGCCTGCAGCACGTAGAGGATCGGCACCCCGACGACGACGATCGTCAGGATCAGAACGAGCCAGATGAGGATGTCCGCGGCGCGGCTTGCGACGGAGCGGTCGTGCACGATGCTCATGATCCGGCAGCCTCTCGGGCTTCCCCCGCCGATCGCGCGGCGCTTCGGCCGGACCGCGCCCGAGCCGGCCCGCAGGCCGCGAGATCCGCTTCGAAATCCAGCCGGTCCATCCCTAGAACACGCCTTCCTCGCCCACACGCCTCGCCAGCCAGTTCGATCCCAGGACCATCACGAGGCCGACGACGCTCTTGAACATCCCCACGGCGGCGCTGTAGCTGAACTGCGCCTGCAGGATCCCCGCGACGTAGACGTACGTGTCGAAGACGTCCCCCACCTCCTGGTTCAGCGGGTTGACCATGAGCAGGATCTGCTCGAGCCTCACGTCGAGAAAGCGGCCGAGACGCAGGATCAGGATGATCACGATCGTGCTCTGGATCGAAGGCAGCGTGATGTAGAGCAGCTGCTTCCAGCGGTTGGCGCCTTCGATGACCGCGGATTCATAGAGCTCGACGTCCACCCCCGCGAGCGCGGCGAGAAAGATGATCGAGCCCCAGCCGGCGTCCTTCCAGACGTCCTGCATCACGACGACGGGCCGGAACCAGGCGGGCGACATGAGGTAGTTGATCTTCTGCCCGCCCACGGCGGCGAACAGCTGGTTGACCAGGCCGTCATCGATGGAGAGCAGGTTCTGCGTGAGCCCGACGACGACGACCCACGAGAGGAAGTGCGGGAGATAGGTCACCGTCTGCACCAGGCGCTTGAAACCGGTGACCCGCAGCTCGTTCATCAGCAGCGCCAGCGCGACCGGGATCGGGAAGTAGAAGACGACGCTGTAGACGGCCAGGAGCATCGTGTTGCGGAACAGCAGCCAGAACTCCGGCTCTGCCACCAGGCGCGCGAAGTGCTTGAGGCCCACCCACTCGCTGCGGAAGAAGCCGGCGCGCGGCTGGTAGTTCTCGAACGCCATGACCAGGCCGGCCATGGGGACGTACTTGTACACGACAAAGTACAAGAGGCCGGGCAGGAGCATGATGAACAGCCAGCGCTCCTTCCAGACCCTGGACCAAAGGCCGCCGGTCGCCCTGCGGGCCGCGGTGGACAAGCTCTCCTCCTCGCACCACTCTACTCCCGACGCCGCCTGTTGTCACGAGGGGGCTGCGCGGTCCCCGGCTCCTGACGCGCGCGTCTTGTCAGGCGGCGGCCGCTGCGGTACGGTCAGTCGACGCCCTCGGGCCACGCGAACCGGCGCCGCATCGTTCCACGCGCCCGCGGAAGGCCTGACCGCGCGGGAGGGTCCATGTTCCGCCTCGACGAGGCGACCATCGCGGAGATGGCGCGGGCGATGGCTGCCGGGGAGACCACTTCGCGCGAGCTGGTGCTCGGCTACATGCGGCGCATCGCCGCCCTCGACAGGGGCGGGCCCTGCCTGCGCTCGCTGATCGAGCTCAACCCGGATGCGCCGGCGATCGCCGACACCCTCGACCGCGAGCGCGCGCTCGGCCGGGACGCGCGGACCGCTGCACGGAATCCCCGTCGTGCTCAAGGACAACATCGATACCGCGGACCGCATGCACACGAGCGCGGGCGCCCTCGCGCTGGCGGGCTCGTACGCGCGGCGCGACGCGGGTCTCGTGGCCCGACTGCGGGCCGCGGGCGCCGTGATCCTCGCCAAGGCCAACCTGACGGAGCTCGCCAACTTCATGGCGAAGGACATGCCGGGCGGCTACAGCTCGCGCGGGGGCCAGGTGCTCAACCCCTACGGCCCGGGCCGGCTCGACCCCGGCGGATCGAGCTCGGGGTCCGCGGTGGCCGCGGCCGCCAGCCTGTGCGCCGCCGCGGTGGGGACCGAGACCTCGGGATCGATCCTCAGCCCGGCGTGCGCGAACGCGGTGGTGGGCATCAAACCGACCGTCGGGCTCGTGAGCCGTTCGGGGATCGTCCCGATATCCTACAGCCAGGACACGGCGGGCCCGATCGCGCGCACCGCGGCGGACGCGGCCGCGCTGCTCGGCGCCCTCGCCGGCCCCGACCCGCGCGACCCGGCCACCGGCGCGGCCGAGGGGCTCATCCCGCAGGACTACGCGAGCTGCTGCGCCCCCGGCGGCCTGGCGGGCGCGCGCATCGGCGTGCCGCGCCTGGTCTTCTTCGACCGGATCGCCAGCGGGCAGAGGGCGCTGGTGGAAGAGATGGTCGGGACGCTGCGGGACGAGGGCGCGATCGTCGTCGACCCCGCGGACATCCCGACCGCGGCCCAGGGGACGAGGCCGGACGTCATGCTCTACGAGTTCAAGTCCGCCATCAACGCTTACCTGGCGGAGCTCGGCGAGACCGCGCCCGTCCGCTCGCTCGCCGACATCGTCGCCTTCAACCGTGCGAACAAGCGACGCTGCCTGCGCTACGGGCAGACGGTGCTCGTCCGCGCCGAGAGGCTGACGTCGGGAAGCCTCCTCGAGCCCGAGTACATCGAGGCGCGGCTGCGCGACCTTCGGCTCTGCCGCACGCACGGCCTGGACGCGGTCTTCGAGACGCACCACCTGGACGCGGTGCTCTTTCCCGGCATCGAGGGGTGCGCCATCGCGGCCAGGGCGGGCTATCCCTCCGTCACGGTGCCGGCCGGATTCTGGGCCAGCCCGCGGGGGCGCGCCCCTTACGGGGTCACGCTCACCGGTCCCGCGTGGAGCGAGCCGACGCTGATCCGCCTCGCCTTTGGCCTGGAGCAGGCGACGCTCAGGCGGGAGCCGCCGACGCTGCCCGAGGTCTCGTAGGCGCGCCCGGCCTGCGTACGGCGGACCGCGCCCGGCCTACTCGTCGAGGGCGCTGCGTCGCCTCTTGGCTTCCCCTCGCCGCTTCTTCTCCTCGAGGCGCCGCCGGCGCGACGCCATGCTCGGCCGAGTCGGCTTGCGCCGGCGGGGCACGCGCAGCGCGCCGTCGAGCAGCTGCGCCAGCCGTTCGACGGCGGTCCGGCGGTTGGCGAGCTGCTGCCGCTCCTCCGAAACCTGAACGACGATCTCGTCCTCCAGGTTGATGCGTGACGCGAGGCGGGCCCGGACGCGGGCCCGCTGCTCCTCGCTCAGGAAGGCCAGGCTGCCTACCCGGAGGCGCGCCGTGGCCTTGGTCGCGCGGCGGTTGACGTTCTGCCCGCCGGGCCCGCCCGAGCGGGCAAAAGAGAGGCGGACGCTTTCTTCGATCGCGGACACGAGCGCTGTGCGGTTCATGACGCTGCGACGCAGTTTAGCACGCCGCCGGCCCGCGGTGCAGGCCCGGGCGGCACCGCTACAGCAGCTCGTGCTCGCGGAAACTGTAGTAGGAGCCCCGCGTCACGATCAGGTGGTCGCGCACCTGGATCCCCATCACCTCCCCGACCTCGACCAGCCGCCGCGTCACCGCGATATCGTCGTCGCTCGGCTGCTCGTTGCCCGACGGGTGGTTGTGCGCGAGGAACAGCGACGCCGCCCTGTCCGCGATCGCCTCGGCGAAGACTTCGCGGGGATGCACGAGGCAGCGATCGAGCGTCCCGACGAACACCGTCTGCCTGCGCAGCAGGTGCCCGTCGCCGTCCGCCGTGAGCACGACGAACTGCTCCTGCCTGAGCGAGCGCAACCGGCCGAGCAGCGCCACCACGTCGGCCGGCTGGCGCATCCTGGGGCCGCGGCTCGCGACCAGCCGGCGGCCGAGCTCGAGCCCGGCCATCACGCTGCACGCTCCCGCAACGCCGACGCCGGGGATCGCCTGCAGCCTGGCGCCGTCCACCGGCTCCGGCCCGTCCAGCAGCGCCGCGACCGCGTCGGCCGCCGCGAGCACGCCCTGCCCCCGGCTTCCCGAGCGCAGCATCAGGGCGATCAGCTCCGCGCTGCTCAGCGCCGCCGGTCCGCGTCCCAGCAGCTTCTCACGCGGCCTGTCGACCCGCGGCAAGTCCCGGACAAAGGCGCGAGCCTCCGCCACGCGACCCTCCCACCGGTTTCAATGGCGCGGCGGCGTCCGGCGCTTCGAACTGTGCGGATCAGGCGGCGCGGGCGGCCGCGACGGTCACTGGCTCGTTTCGGGGGCGGGATTGACGACGTGGAGCGTCCGTCCGTGCGCGATGCTGCCGTCCACGTTCATCAGGAGGTTGTACCTGCCGTAGCGGGCGATCCGGAACCCGCCCACCATGATGTGCAGGTCGACGGTGTCCTTGTCCTCCGGCACGTCGACGTCGCCGGACACCGAGAATGCCACCTCGGTCGTCTCGTCGTTGACGAGGTTGAACACGACGGAGTGCTTTCCCGTGATGTTGGCGAGCTGGGCGAAGATGAACCAGGGAGGCGACTGCGCGGGAAGCTTGGGCAGGGCGAGGCGGTCGAAGACGCCGATGACGCCCTTCTTCCCGTTGTTCTCGACGATCACCCGGTCGGCGCACAGGAGGGCATGGACGACGACTTCACCCCCCATCACAGCCTCCTTGAGCGGACGGCGCACCGCAAAGACTGCCCCGATACTCGACGCCTTTCTCCGCCAAGTCAAGGGCCAGGGAGGGCCCGGGCCCCGCCCAGACAGGGATGTCGTCAGGGCGGGGCAAGGGGGCCATGGTGAAGTGAAATGGTGAAGGCTCACCGGCCGCGCCGCGCCCCCGTCCGGAGCGACCCGCTTGGCGGCCATGGGCGCTCCGTGCATGATCGAGTGCGCTCTCCGGAGGGCAGCGATGATCATAGCGGGCACCCACAACGCGCGCGGTTACCTGCAGGCCGGCTGGCGCGTCCTCCTCGGCGGCGGCAGGGCCCTCGACGCGGTCGAAGCGGTCGCGCGCGAGGTCGAGGCGGACCTTGCCGAGCACAGCGTCGGCATCGGCGGCTTTCCGAACCTCGCCGGCGAAGTCGAGCTCGACGCCAGCATCATGGACGGCCGCACCCGCGCCTGCGGGGCCGTGGCCGCCGTCCGACGATACGGCCACCCGATCTCCGTCGCGCGCCGCGTCATGGAGCATCTGCCCCACGTCCTGCTCGTGGGCAGGGGGGCCGAGGATTTCGCGCGCGAAATGGGCTTCGCTGAGGAAGACCTGCTGACCGCGGAAGCTGCCGCCGCATGGAAGGCGCGCCTCGCCGCGACCGTACCCGAAGGCGAGGTCCCGGCTCTGCTCGCCCGCGAGCGGATGGCGCGGCACGCGCTCCTGCTCGAGGACGCGTCGCGCGCCGCCGGAACGGTCGACGTGATCGGCGTCGACGCTCGCGGCGACTTTGCGAGCGCCGTGAGCACCAGCGGGTGGGCGTGGAAATATCCCGGCCGCGTGGGCGACTCGCCGATCGCCGGGCGCGGGCAACTACTGCGACAACCGCTTCGGCGCCGCGGCGTGCGTCGGCCACGGGGAGCTCACGATCCGCGCCTCCACCGCGCGAGCCATCGTGCTGCAGATGGAGATGGGCCGCGGCGTGGAGGAGGCCTGCGCCTGGGCCCTCCGCGACCTGCCCGCAGAGCGGACGCCTCCCCGGCAGCATGGTCACCGTGCTCGCGATCGACCGCGATCAGCGGCCCTGGTGCGCGAGCACGTCGGATCGCGCAAAGCCCGCCGCGCTGATCGACGCCGGCGGACCGCGGGAGATCGCGCCGGCGGTCGTCCGATGACCCGGTTGCCGGCCGTTGCGCCGCTTCCTCGCGGGATGTTAGCCTCGCCGGCATGACGCCAAGAGAGCGGACCGGCGCGACGCTCAGCTTCGGCTCGCCGGACAGGGTCCCGCTCGAGCCGGGCTGGGGCCGCAAATCGACGCGCGAGGCCTGGCACCGCCAGGGCCTGCCGCGGGACGTGGCCCCGGAGCAGATCCCCGAGCGCGCCTATCGCCTCGCGGGCGGGAC
The DNA here is from genome assembly GCA_963734495.1 of uncultured Spirochaetota bacterium. Taxonomy (GTDB): domain Bacteria; phylum Spirochaetota; class Spirochaetia; order SZUA-6; family CAVTHK01; genus CAVTHK01. Next base: position 227,262 of record CAVTHK010000009.1, on the reverse strand, counting down.
GCTCGCCTGGCCCGAGGGCGGCCCGGGCTTCCGCGTCAACGAGCGCATGATCCCGCAGTTCGAGGAGAAGGTGCTCGAGCGGCGGGGCGACACCCAGATCGTCCAGGACTGGAAGGGCAACGTCTGCGAGATCTCGTCGCAGTTCACGACTGAATACCTTCGCGAAGCCATCGACTTCGTGACGCGCCGATGGATCAAGTGTCCCGTCGAGTCGCGCGCGGACTGGAAGGAGATGCGCAGGCGGTACGATGCCGACGATCCGTCGCGGCTGCCGGCCGGCGCCGCGGAGGCTGGGTGCCCGACTCGCGGGGCGCACGCACTGGGTCGCCCTTCGATTTTCGGGTCCCTTCTGGCAGCTGCGCGAGTGGCTGGGCTTCGAGCGCCTCTGCACGCTCTTCTACGACGACCCCGCGTTCCTCCACGAGATGATCGACTTCTGGGCGGACTACGTCGCGCGCCTCCTGCGCAACACGCTCGCGGTCTTCGTGCCCGACGAGATCGGCCTCAGCGAAGACATGGCCTACAAGTCGTTCTCGATGATCTCGCCCGCGATGGCCCGGGAGTTCCTGCTCCCGGTCTGGCGGCGGTGGGGCGAGATCGTGCGCGGCGCCGGCGTCCCGGTCTACTCGATGGACTCCGACGGCTTCGTGGGCGAGCTCATCCCGCTCTGGATCGAGGCGGGGCTCAACGCTTGCGACCCCATGGAAGCGGCCGCCGGCAACGATCTGCCGGCTCTGCGCCGCCGATTCGGACGCGCCATCGCGTACAAGGGCGGCGTCGACAAGAGGGCCATGGCCAGGGGCGGCCGCGCGATCGAGGACGAGATCGCCCGGCTCGAGCCGGTCATCAGGGACGGCGGCTACATCCCCTCGTGCGACCACGGGGTGCCGGCCGACGTCTCCTGGCCCGACTTTGTGCGCTACACGGGACTGCTCGCGCGCGCCACCGGCTGGCTGTAAGGGGCAGGGCCGGAAGGCCGCGCTCCCTCAGTTCACGTCGCCGAGATAGATGGGAGGCGCGGGCCCTTCCCTGTCCATCAGGAGAGGCCGCAGCGCCATCGGGTACAGCCGATAGTCCATGAGCCTTTCGAGCTCCAGCCAGTAGACGCCCACCTGACCTGTGTCCGGCTCGTGCCCGCTCGCGGGTTCCGCGTAGTCGCCGACAAGGTCGCAGGCGAACATCAGGTCAACCTGGTGGACGTCGCCATCGAAGGCCGCGAACTCGTGGTTCCTGCCGATGTACTCGCGGATGAATCGAAGCGGGCCCATGGTCACCGAGGCCCCGATCTCCTCGCGGCACTCGCGCTCCAGCGTCTCGCGGAAGCACTCGCCCGGCAGCTGCCCGCCGCCCGGCAGCAGATAGTACATGCCGTTCGTGTCTTCCTTGCCGATGACCAGCAGCTTCCCGTCGCGGATGACGATCGCCTTGAGGGAGTTTCTGATGGGCTTCACGGGACGAGAGCCTGCGTCGCGGCGGCGCACCTGTCAACTGCGCCGGGCCCGCGCCGGGCCCGCGCCGGGCCGCGGCTGCGAGCTCGGCCGCTACCCGCGCCCGAGCCGCGTGCCCTGCGTCACGCGCCTCCTCAACCCGTTCAGTGCCCAGAGGTACAGCCCGGACAGCGCGTAGATCGCCACGAAGCTCAGACCCAGCCCGAGCCGGGGCACGAAGAGCAGTATCGAGAGGTAGAAGAGCACCAGGTTGCTGACGCTCCAGGCGAAGCCGTGGATGATTCCCGGGTAGAGGCGGTCGCCGTCTTCATAGTGGAGCACGATGTAGAGCGGCATGAGCATCGCGGGGAACCCGCTGAAGAGCCCGGTCCACGCGCTGCCCACCGCGCGAGCCGCGCCGGTGATCGCGCACACGATGGCGCCGGCGACCACGGCGCGCAGGAGCAGGGAGCGATAGCCGGAGGGCTTGCCGGCGCCGCCTGAATCGGCGATGCCGAGCCTGCGGAGCACGATCATGTTCGCGGCCCCGACCGCGAGCGTGATCGCGAGGCTCGCCGCGAGCGTCACGGCGAGCCGTCGAAAGAGAGCCGCGGTGACGAAGAACGCGGCGAGCGACGCCGCGGTGCAGGCGAGCACCGCGGGCAGCCGCCCGCGCCGCGCGTCGGCGGGCAAGACACGGCCGACGAGCAGGTAGGCCAGCGAAAAGACGATCGACGATGAGAGGCCGAGGATCCCCCACGGCACGGCCGCAAGGGCGAAGGCGCTCCCCTGCTCCCGCGCCACGAAGTACATGGTGAGGCCCGCGCCCAGCGGCAGCCCCGAGAGGATCCCCGCGAGCCCCGGGCTCACGCGACGCGATACCTCCGCGAGGGCGAGCACGATAAAGATCGTGACGGCGAGCTTGATCAGGAACTCCGTCATGGGAGCGGGCCGCGCCCTCCTCCTCTACGAGCCCGAGCCGCGCGGCGCGCCGGCGGCGCCCTGCACGGAGCCGCCGGCAACGGCCGTCATCACCGCCCCGAGGACCACGAGGGCCGCGGCCGCATAGAACATTCGCGAGGGCGTCTCTCCCAGGATGAAGAAGGCGAGAATCCCCGAGAACACGAACTCGCCCATGCCGATCACGGGCACGACCTGTCCCCTCAGCCGTCTCATGGAAGCATTGAGCACCGTGTGCCCGATCACGGTCGGCACGAGAGCGAGGCCGAGGATGTAGAGCGCCTCCCGCGGCGCGTACGCCTTGAAGGGGCTCGCCCAGGGCACGGCGAGGGCGAGGCAGGTGAGGCCTCCGACCGCGTAGAGAGGCACGACGTAGGTCCACACGCTGCCCCCGGACCGGTTGCGCCTGGCGAGCACCAGGTACACGGCGTACATCAGCATCGAGAGCAGGCAGAGCAGGTCGCCTTCCCAGGTCGTGGGTCCCAGCCTGAGGTCCGACGCGGCGAGGACGGCGACGCCGGCGAGAGCCAGAAGCGAGCCGCCGATCTCGCCGCCGCTCACGCGCTCGCCCACGGCGACCGCGAGCAGGAAGGGCATCACGACGGGGACCAGGTTCACGATCAGCGCGGCGTTGGCGGCCAGCGTCTGCCGGCTTCCCGCGATCCACGTGATGAAGTGGACGGCCAGCACCAGTCCGGGCAGCGCGGCGCGCCGCAAAGCGGCGGCCAGAGTGAGGCCGCTCGCGCGCCTGTCGCGCAGCGCGAGCGGAAGCAGGACCAGCGCGGCGATGAGCTGCCTCCAGCCCGCGAGCAGCAACGGGTGCTCGGCCGAAAGCTTGTTGAAGATCACCGACGTCGAGCCCGCGAGCACGCCGAAGACCAGCAGGAGCACAGCCACGTACGTGTTATAGCCGGAATCGGGAGCGGCGAAAAGCGCGGGGCGCGTCCTGCGCCGCTCAGGGATAGAGCTTGCGGAAGCCGGGCACGCGCGCCTGCGCGTTGAGGTCCCAGGCCGAGTCGCGGCCCGTGACGTGGTAGTGCCAGGCGAGTCCCGCGATCATCGCGCCGTTGTCGGTGCAGAGCTTCATCGGCGGGAAGACGGCGCGCAGGCCCGGCTGGGAGCCGAGGCGCGCGCGCAGGTAGCTGTTGGCGGACACGCCGCCGCCGGCGACCACCGTGCGGATGCCGGTGTCCTCGACCGCGAGGAGCGCCCGGTCGACGATGATGTCGATCGCCGCCTTCTGGAACGCCGCGGCAATGTTCTCCTTGCTCTTCTCGTAGCGGCGGTCCCAGAACTGGTCGATCTGGTTCACCGCCGCGGTCTTCAGCCCGCTGTAGGAAACGTCGTATCGGTGGTCGCCCTTGTGGAGGGAGGGCTTGGGAAAATTGAAGGCTTCCGCCCGGCCGCTCTTCGCGAGGCGGTCGATCGCGACGCCTCCGGGGTAGCCCAGATCGTAGAACTTGGCCACCTTGTCGAGCGCCTCGCCGCAGGCGTCGTCGATGGTGGCCCCGAGGATCTCGAAGCGATCGTAGTTGCGCACGAGGGCGATCATCGTGTGCCCTCCGGAAACGATCACGCCGATGTACGGGTAAGCGATCTCCTCGCCCAGGTGCGGCGCGTACAGATGCGCCTGGATGTGGTCGACGCCGACGAAGGGCCGGCCGGCGGCGAGGGCGAGACCCTTGGCGTAGCAGAGCCCGACGAGAAGGCTCCCCACGAGCCCGGGCCGGTAGGTCGCGGCGATGACGTCGACGCCGTCGAGGCCGACCCCGGCCTCGCGCAGCGACTCCTCGATCACCGGGTCGATCCACTCCAGGTGCTTGCGCGAAGCGATCTCGGGCACGACGCCGTAGTAGGGCTTGTGGAACTCGATCTGGGTCGCGATGACGTTGCTCAGGATCCGCTTTCCGTCTTCGACGACCGCGGCGGAGCATTCGTCGCATGACGTCTCGATGCCGAGGACCTTCATGCGAGATGTATACGAAGAATCGGACTCCTGAGAAAGCCCCCCTGCGCGAATCGCGGGGGTGTGCCGCCGGGGAGGCCCCCGCCTGCGCTACGGCAGCAGGGCGGAGAGTGCGACCCGATCGAAGCCCTTGGCCGCGAGCCCGGGAAGCACCCTGGCGAGCACTTCGCGCGTGGCCGGGCTCTGCACGTGGCCGATGAGGACGGCCTCGCCCTTCTCGACCGCGACGGCAAGCCCGTCGCGGAGACGAGCCTCCACCTCGGCCGGATCCGGGACGTTGTCCAGGAAGACCGAACGCTCCAGCAGCGGCACCTCCCGCTCCGCCGCCAACTCCGGCGCGACGGTGCCCGCGGTGGTGCGGCTGTCGAGAAAGAAGAGGCCCCGTGCGCGCAGCGTGTCCATGACCACGCCCATCACGCGGCGGTCGGCTTCGGCGCGCGAGCCCATGTGGTTGTTCATCCCCCGGGCCTCGGGCACGCTCTGCAGGGCGCTCTCGAGCCGCTCCCGGATCTCGGAATCGCTCTGGGAGACCAGGATGGCGCCCGGGCCGGGGTTTTCCGGCCCGACCGGCTCCATGGGCATGTGAACGATGACTTCCTTGCCCGCGGCGACAACGCGGCGGGCGGCCTCCGTGCTGTGCGGGAGCCCGGGCAGGATCGCGAAGGTCACCGGCCCCGGTATCCGGAGGAAAGGCTCCAGCTCCTTGAGGTTGTACCCCACGTCGTCGATCACCACGGCGACGCGCACGCGAGCGGCCACGAGCGGACCGATCGCGCGGGTCCTGACCGCGCTGTCCGGCGGCGGCGTGCGCTCCTCGGCTGCGGTTCGGGAGCGCGCCTGCCGCTCCGCTCCACCCTCGGGCTGCGGCGTCGCGGTGCGGCGCGGCGCCCGCGACGGCCGCGCGCCCGGCGCACGCGCGGCAGGACAGCCAGCACCATCGCGAGCAGCATCACGATCACGCCCATCAGGAGCGCGGCCTGCGTCGGGCGCCGGTCCGAGCCTTCGCGGGCTTCCGCCCCGGCCGTTCGCGGCTTGCCGCCGCCGTTCGCTGTCTTCCTGCGCGTGGTCGCCATCGGCCTGCCGGCCGGCGCCCGGCGCTCCTCCCGCGGGTTGCCTATGTTATCGACAACGGACGGAGCGGCTTGATCGAGACGGGAGCTGCGAGGCCCGGCCCCCGCCGGGTCACAGCGGCAGCTTGTACGCCCGCCCGTAGTCGCGGAAGAGCTCCCCGGCGAGGACGGGATCGCCGGGCCGGAACGTGCCGTCCATGCGCATCGGCGAGTTCAGCGTGTTCCAGGTCCCGCCCGGGCCGCGCTCTCCCGCAAGGGACGGCCGGGCCAGGTTCATCCTCGCGAGCACCACGCCGCGCCGGTAGTCGTAGTGGATGTACGCCACGGTCCCGTCGCCGCCCGTTTCCATCACCATCCCGACGTGCGTCAGGCTGTCGTTCCAGCGGCCGTCGCCGTTCGCGTCGTACGTGTTGTCCCAGAACATGAGGTCCGCGGCATCCGGCCGGGGGTCGCGGTGCAGCAGCCGGTTGTCGTCCATCGCCGCATGCAGCCGCGCGACGCCGCCGCCCTGGTAGCGGGGGAACACCTGTTCCAGGTCCATTCCCACGGAGAAGTAGATCGCGAGCACGAGCCCCGTGCAGTCAGCCGTAAAGGTGCGCCGGCCGACCACGATCGTGCGGCGTCCGAGGAAGCTCCTGGCATTCGTGACCAGCTGCGCCTGCAACCCATCCAGCCCAGCGCCGCCCGCCGGATTCGGGATGAACGCGGCCGTGGGGACGAATCCCCGCGCCGAAGGCCCGCCGCGCAGCGCGCCTTCGGGCGTGGTGCAGGAGGCCAGCAGCGCGCAGCCGAGGGCGAGGACGGCCGCCGCCGCGCGGGCCGGTTCAGCGGGCGTTGGCCGACTTGAAGACAATGCTCCTGCTCCCCTGCACCGCGGGAGTGCCCGGCGACGCTTTGAACACCCAGTGGCGCGACCGCCGCCACTGATCGCGTTGTCCGACCTCGGTGAAACCGCTCGATCTTGACGATGCTGACGCTGCTCACGAGGCCTGAGGCGTCCACCCGGAAAGTGACCTCCGCGCTCAGGGGCAGCAGATCCCGCCACCTCTCGAATATCGGGAAGCACGTCGGTTACCATCACCCTCGCGGCGCCCGGCGTCTCCCACCTGATGTCGCCCGTGGCGGCGCCGCGGCGGCGCCGGCCGGGCCCTGCCCGCTCGCCGGCGCCGCGCCCGCCGCGGCAGTCGCGCCGGCGCCGGCCGCGCCGGACCGGCGCCCGGTCGTAGGCGCCCACGTCGAGCGCCGGCCCCGCCTGCGCCGGTTGGCGCGGCGGCGCGGCCGCGGTCCCGCCGGGGGCCGGCAACAAGAGGTCCCCCTCGCGCTTGTAGCCGGCAGGAGGCGCCAGGTTGTCAGGCGATGGAGCCGTCGACCGCGGCAGTACGAGGGCGGATGCAGCTTTGTCGCCGGACGACACGGGAGCCGGGTTGTCGCGGAGCGCGCTCATGGCCCTCTGGAGCTCCTGCGCGCTGGGCGCCTGGTAGTTGGCAGCCGACGGCGCCGCCGCGGGCGCGCTGCGGCGCGCGCGGCCGGCGCGGCGACGCCGGCGCCGCGGGCTCGGCCGCCGCGTGCTCGTGCCGCGACTCCTGCTGCACCGCAAGCTGCGGCGTCTCCAGCGTCACGGAGACAAGAACCGGCGGTGTCGACGGCGAGAAGGCCCCGACGAACGCGAAGAGCAGGAGAAGCGCCGCGTGCAGCGCCAGCGCAGCGAGGACGCTCGCAAGCAGCCGGTCAGTCCGGTTGTCGTACATGGCTTCCATAGGCTCGCCCCTACAGGTTGATCTGCACTTTCAGGATTACGCTCGTTCCGGGCTCGATGAAAGGATAGCTCCGGTAGCGCGGCCCGTCTATGAGCCAGGCGAAGAGGTCCCCGCCTTCGAGGCTCAGCGTCACGGGAGCCGAAACGCGCCAGAAGGCGCTCGCGTCGACGAAAGGCACGGCGGTCCCCCCGGGGTCTCCCTGGCTCTCGAGCTCGAGGCGCGCGGTCGCCGAGGCCCCCCAGATCCCCGATGGCTGCGAAACGTCGGCCTGCAGGCGCAGCACGTAGCGCGGGTCCAGCGTCGGCCGCTCGAAGAGCTCGGCGTCGACCGCGGCCGTCAGCCCCAGCATCGGCTTCGGATTCCAGCGCAGCCCCGCGCTGCCGGTGAGGCGGTCCGCCTTTGTCTGCGAGAACGCGAACAGCCCCGCCGCGTCGAGCACGTCGCCCGGCAGCAGCGCCGGGTCGGGCATCGCCTCCTCGAGCTGCCACCCGAGGCGCGTCTGCAGCGAGAGCCCCGTGGCGATCGCGATCCCGAGACGGCCGTCGGCGAACCAGCCGCGGTCGTCCTCGGGGTCGGAGGTGATGTCCGCAAACGGATGATCTGCGAGGAGCTTGCCCCAGTCGAGCTGCGTCACGCGGTAGCCCGCGCTCGCATCCAGCGTGATGGGCGAGAACGCCCCCGAGAACGAGAGCTGGAATGGAAGAAGGCTCCCGATCGGGTCGCTCCAGTACCACCCGGCCTGCGCCTTGAGCCCGACCCTCTCGCTCGGGTCCCACGAGACCGAGGCGTCCACCCGCACCCGCTGCAGCTCTTCGAAGCCCACGGTGTAGGTGTAGCCGCCCACCAGCGCCGCCTCGAAGCCCTCGGCCTTGTAGCGCAGACCGATGCGCGGCGCGAGCGAGCTCTCGGAGTCGCTGCGCGCAGCCACGAGCGGGTTGGACGAGCCTGACAGCAGGTCCGACGCGTAGTCGACCGCAAGCGCGCCGGTCAGCGCCAGGCGATCGGCCAGGGCGTAGCTCAGGTCGACCGACCCGTTCAGGTCGCGCAGGGTCCGGGCGTAGTAAGGCCCCTGCTCCTGGAGCCCGCGTTCCGAGTCGCTGAAGTGCCCCTGGGTGTCGACTTCGAGCCGGCCGCCGCGGAGCCTCACGTCGGCGTCGAGGCGGTCCTCGCGCTGGTGGAAGCCGGAGCCGGGGTCCTCGCCGCCGAGGCCGTCTTCCATGTCATGCAGGAAACGAAGGCTGAAGCGCGGCCCTTCGCCGGTGCGGTACACCCCGACCCGCCCGTAGGTGTGGTTCAGGGTCCCGGCGCCGACGACGGCCTCGGCCGAAAGCCCTCCCGCGCCGACGGGCGCAGCTCCCGGCTCGCCCGGCGCGGCGATGGGCGGCTCGACGTCGCGGACGACCGGCTCCTGCAGCGCCGGCAGCGGCGGCACCCGCAGGGGCGGCGGAAGAAGCTCGCCCTCCGCCGGCAGGCCCGCGATCACCTTCTCCACCGTCAGGTCCTCGATGCGCAGCACGATGTCCGGCAGGATCAGCTCCGGCTCGCCCGCGTCCAGGGGCTGCGCGCCAGGGCGCGCGAGGCACGCGGCCGCCAGCAGGGAGCCCGCAACGAACCACCTCTTGACGGTCACCGGCTCACCTCCAGCAGCTTGCGCGCCTCCAGCGTCCACGAGGAGCCGGGGAAGGATCGCTCGAGCCGGTCGACCAGGGCGCGCGTGTCTTCGCGCTTGCCCGCGCGGCTCATGGCCTCGGCCGCGCGGTAGAGAGCCGAGGGGGCCAGGTCCGCGTCGCCGGGCGCCGCGACAGCCGCGGCGAGGAACTCGCGGGCGGCCTCCACGGGGTTTCCCCTGGCGTCCCGCACTTCAGCGAGGAGGTAATGCGCCCGCGGGGCGAGCGCTGCGTCGCCGCTCGCGAGCACCGAAGACAGCAGCCGGTCCGCTTCGTCGAGCGCCCTGGCCCGGGCGTCTACGCCGCGCGTCGTGGTCTCGTGAACGTCGAGCGCGGCCAGGTCGAGCATCGCGGCACGGCCCGCGGCGGTCTTTGCGCCGCCCGCGCCGTCGACGCGCACCCGCAGCTGAGCCTCCCGATCGCTCGCGCCCGCCTGCACCAGGCGCAGCTCGCGGATCTTGTCGCGCACCGACGCGGCCTGGTCCGGGTAGTCCGCCGCCAGCCGCTCGAGCATCGCGAGGGAGCGGCCCGTCTCGTTGCGCTGCTCGTAGATCGCGGCCGTGCGCCTGAGCGCGTCCGCGCGGAAGGAGCTCGTCCTGTAGCGGTCGATCAGGATCTCCCACAGGAGCACGGCGCCAAAGGCGTGGCCGTCCTCCTGCGACGAGAGGCCGCCCCAGTACAGGGCGCCGTCCATTTGCCTGCCTTCGGGGAAGCGCGTGCGGTAGTCGGTGAACGCGGCCGCGGCGTCGGCCGGCCGGCGGGCCTCTCGGAACAGGGTCCCGCGGCGATAGAGCGCCTCTTCGGCCAGGGGGGACGAAGGGTACGCCGCGGCCAGATCGCGGTAGGCCGCCGCCGCTTCGTCGACGCGGCCCAGGGCGGCCAGCGTTCCGGCGGCCTCGAAGCGGGCTTCGCCGGCCACGTCTCCGGGCTTCTGCCCGAGCTTCTGGAACACGGCGAGCGCCTCCGCGTTGCGGCCGAGGGCGGCGAGGCTCTTGCCGTACAGCAGGGCGGCGCGGTCGGCGCGCGGTCCCGTGCTCTCGGCCACCTCCTTGAAGTAGGGAAGCGCCTTGTTGTGGTCCGAGAGGCTGAAGAGGCACCAGCCGGCCAGGTAGAGAGCTTCCTGCCTCAGGGCGTGGGAGGGGTACTTATCGAGGAGCGAGGAGAGCAGGTCGCGCGATCCGGCGAGATCCCCCCGCCTGTAGCGCGCCCAGGCCCGGTAGTAGAGCACGTAGGGGTCGATGACCGAAAGCCCCGCGGCCGCGGTCTCGGCCGGGGTGATGGCATCGAGGCTGACGAGGGCATCCGCGTAGCGCTTGAGCGCCGTTTCGGAAAGCCCCTTGAGGTAGAGCGCGACGACGCGGGCATAGGGGTCGCCCGCGCCCTTTGCCGGCGGCGCGGAGAGCCTCGTCGCCGCCTGCTGCACCACCCGCTGGTACTCGCCGCGGCGGAACTGCAGCCGCATCAGGTCGAGCGCGGCGCGGCCATCCGAAGGCGAAGCCGCCACCAGGTCCGAGAGCGCGGCCGCGGCCTGCTCCAGCGACCCCTGGGCGGCCAGGATCGCGGCGTGGAGGCGCAGCGTCTCGACCCGCAGCGGCTTCGCGCCGCCCTGCGCGCCGCCCGACGCCAGCAGCCGCGTCGTGATCGCGAGCGCCGCGGCGTTGTCTCCGAGCCGGTAGCGGCAGTACGCGAGAAGCAGCGAGGGCTCGTCCGACCCCGCCGGCTGCGATGCGGCCGCCGCGCGCTCGTAGAGCGCGGCTGCGTCCGCGAAACGGCCCTGCATCAACCGGACGTCGGCGAGACGGAGCGTCACGTCGGTGCCTTTGCCCGCCGCCTCGGCCGAGAGCACGGCAGCCGCATCGTCCAGCCGGCCCGCGCGGATGTGGACCTCGGCCAGGTAGAGCGCCTCGTCGTGCCTGGCCGACCCGTCGCCGGCGGGCGCTTCGGCGCCGCGGTCCCACGCCCTGCGCAGGAAATAGCCGGCGGAATCGAGCTCGTTGCGCTGCAGGCTCTCGGCGCCCACCCTCAGCCACAGGTCCGCGAGCAGGCCGGGGTCGCCCCCGAGACGCTGCTCCGCCTCCTGGGCGAGGCTCTCCATTCCCGCCAGGTCTCCACGGGCCTGCGCGAGGGCGAAGAGGCGCTGGTAAGCCAACGTCGCGAGCGCGGGCGCCTCGCCGCGCAGCGATTCGTAGAGCGGCTGCGCCTCCTGCCTGCGGTCCAGGCGCCAGAGCGCTTCGGCCCGGTAGAGGCGGCCCTGCGCCTGCCACTCGGGGGCCAGGCCCGCGACGTCGATGGCGAGCACCGCGGCGGCGTCCCCCGAACGCAGGCCGAGGTCCATCTGGCGCAGCAGCGCCTGCGGCTTCAGGGGGCTGGCCGGGTAGGCGTCGACGAGGCGCTTGAGCGAGCGGATCGCGGCGGCGTTGTCGCCGAGCGCGGCCTCGCTCAGGGCGCGGTAGAGCAGCGCCTGCGCGCCCGTCTCGGGGTCGTCGAGCCTGCCTTCGAACCGCTCGAAGGCCGCGATCGCGTCGCCCCACTTGCCGAGGTGATACGAGGCCATGCCCGCCCAGAAATAGACCAGGTCGATGTACCGGGTCGTGGCGTAACGGCTCTCGACGCGGCGGAACGTGTCGACGGCCTCGGAATAGCGCCCGAGCCTGTACTGGCAGACGCCGATGCGATACTGGGCGTCCGGCATGCGGTCGGAGAGCGGGTACAGGCGGGCGAAATCCTCGAAGCGTTCGAGGGCGAGGAGCGTGTTGCCCGTGCGGTAATGGTCCTCCGCCTCGCGGAAGAGCTGGTCCTCGGCGCTGCTCTGCGCGCCCGCGGCGGCCGCGGCGGCGAAGAGGAGGATGGCGAACAGGCTCGTGACGGTTTGCCTTCGCATGGATGCCTTCGAAATTTATCCCCCTATCCTTGCGCGGACCAGACGGCGGCTCGGGCGCGCCGCGGGCCGTGCGCGGACCAGACGGCGGCTCGGGCGCGCCGGGCGCCTTGTGCGGACGGGACGGCGGGAGGCGCCGCGCCGGGCACCAGGCGCCGTGCGCCGCCCGCGGGCCGCCCGCCCTGGACAACCGGGGGCTTCCCTTCTAGAGTGTCGGCGAGCGACGCCGTCATGAAGTCCTTTGACACCTACGCCTTTCGCAGGAGCCTCGACTCGCCGGTGGGCCCGCACCCGTACGACCGGCTGCTCTCGGACACGCGGCGGGAGCGCTACCGGCAGGTGCTCGCCCGGAGGACCGTGCGCCTCTGCGTGGTCGTGGACAACTGCTACGACGCGCACAACGCCTCCGCGGTGATCCGGACCTGCGACGCCTTCGGCGTTCACCGCATCGCGGTGGTCACCTCGCGCAACAGCTTCAAGGTCAACCGGCAGGTCACGCAGGGCGCTCACCTCTACACGGACCTCAGGGTCTACAAGAACATCCAGCCGCTGTACGCGGACCTGCGCGCCGACGGCTTCGCCGTTCTCGCCGCCGACCTCTGCGCCGACGCGGTGGTCGACCCGCACGAGCTCGCCGGCCGGCTCGACCGCCAGCCGCTGGCGCTCGTCTTCGGCAACGAGGAAGGCGGCGCCTCCCCCGACGCGATCGCCGGCGCCGACGGCCGCTTCCTCATCCCGATGTGCGGCTTTACGCAGAGCCTGAACCTCTCGGTCTCCGTGGCGGTCACGCTCTTCAGCCTCCGCCATCGCGCCCTCGCCGAGGACGCCCCCGGCGACATGAGCGACGACGAGCAGCGGGCCTGGTACGACCGCTGGATCCGCCGCAGGACGCGAGAAGAGGGCGCCGACGCGGCGCGGCCGAAGATCGATCGCCGCGGCGCCGACATCGACACGTACCGATGAGCGAGGGTCCCGCGCCGCGACGGCGGGGCGGCTGCCTTCACCTTGAGGAAAAAGCACGAGCCGTTCCAACGGAACGGCCCGTGACAAGGAGGAGGAGGGACCGGCTTTCAGTGTTACGCCCTAGTTGTAGACATAAGCCCGGAGCTCGGAAGCCGTTTCACCAAGTCTCCGGAGCGCTCTGATCTCGATCTGCCGGACGGTCTCCGGCGAGATGCCCATCTTGTCGCCGATCTTCTTGAGCGTGTAGCGCTTGCCGCCGTGGAAGGAGTAGCGGTAGAGCAGGATCTCTTTCTCCTTGCTCGGCAGCAGGTCGAGGGAGCGCAGCGTGTCCTCCCGCAGGCTCTTGCGCAGCAGCTCCCGGCCCGGGTCGAACGAGTAATCCTCGAACACGTCCTTGAGCGAGCCCGAGTCGTCGCCGGTGTCCCCGTCCAGGGAGACCACGTTGTACGACATCTCCATCAGGCTCTGCACGTCGTTGGTCTCGACACCGACCTCCATCGCGATCTCCCGGGCGGTCGGCTCGCGCATGAGCGACTGCGAGAGGCAGTTGGTCGCCTTGCTGATCTTGCGCAGCAGCTCCTCCTTGCGATGGGGGAGGCGGATCGCGCGGCGCTTGTTGGACAGCGAGCGCACGATCGCCTGCTTGATCCACCACGAGGCGTAGGTGCTGAAACGCACGTTGCGGCGGTAGTCGAACTTGCTCGCGGCCCGCATGAGCCCCAGGTTGCCCTCCTGGATCAGGTCCAGCAGCGACAGGTCGGAGGTCATGAACGCCTTGGCGATCTTGACCACGAGCCTGAGGTTGGCCTCGACGAGCCTGCTGAAGGCGTCGTGATCGCCGCCCTGCACCAGGCGCGAAAGCTCCTGCTCCTGCTCCGCCGTGAGCAGCGGAGTCTTTTTGATCTGGTCGAAATAGGAGCGCAGGGCGTCTTGCTGTCTCTCTCGTCTCTTCAACAACATGCTCAACTCCTGCCCCCAGAGAGTGCAAGCGTTGTGCCAAAGGCCCTGCGGGACCATACGGCTTATAATCTGTTTAGTGGAAAGTAATTAGGTGAAGGCGCCCGCGGTTGCGACTTTCTACCGTCGGGAGTGTATCCTTTTCAAGACCGTCCGTTCGACGGCCGACGGCGGCCGATCGGCCCCGGGGGGCCGCTATAGACCGGCCGCGGTCCTCCGCGGCCAGCCTGCCCGAAGCGGCGCGGGCGCCGGCACGCGGCAAGTCCGACAGGCTGCTAGATCGGGCGCGGTCCGCCGCGCCCTGACCCGCGGAAGCGGCGGGAACGGCGGTCAGCCGCAAGTCCGACAGGCTGCTAGCACATCCTCACGAGCGTGCCGGCCGGAATTTCCAGCCGCCGCAGGCGCGGGGCGAGCTCCCGCAGAAAACGCTCTCCATCGCTATGGTAGCCCGCTGTCGGCCGGACGTCAGGGGCCTGCTCGCTCCAGAAGCGCTGAAAGCGCGCCATGAGCAGCTCTCGCAGGTATTTCGCCACCATCGAGGCGTAAGCGACCGGCAGGTGGGCCGCCTCGGCGCGCGGCCGGACCTCGAGGCGCAGCTTCCTGCCCCCGCCGGCAAGCTCGTAGCTGCAGAGCTCCGGGCTTTCGACCCCGACCGCGCAGCGGGCCTCGGGAAAGAGCCGCTCGAGCTGCTCCGCGTAGAACTGGCGGCCGCCCTGCCGGTCGAGGGCGACGAACAGGGCCTCGGCGCCATCGCCGCCGCCGCGGCCGCCGCGGCCGCCGTATCGCCGCCAAACATCGCGCAGGTGGCCGGCCACGAAGCGCCAGGCGCAGGCGGCCTTGTTGCCCGTCTCGACCACGGTGCGGTTGAAGCGGTCCTCGAAGACGACGGCGGCCCGCGCTTCGGCGAGCGTCACGCCCGCCGCGGCCATGGCCGCGGCGGTCGCGGCGCGGGCGGCGGCCAGCTCCTCCGCGTCCGCGGCGGCAGGCAGGGCGGGCCCGCCGCTCGCATCGGCGTACCAGGGCAGCGTGGTCGCGGCCGAAGCGTCGTCGGCCGCGGTCTCCTCGAGGAGCGCGGCGAGGCTCGCCGGAACGGAGGCGAGCAGCGCAGAGCACGCCGTGCTCGAGAGGCCTGAGGCCGCCGGCGCCGGCGTGCAGGCGCTTGGAGTCGTCCACCCGGGCGAGCGCCCCGCGGTCCGCGGCGCGGCCGACGCACGGCGCCAGGCGCTCCCACAGGCACGGGGGATCCGCCGGGTTGCCGCCCTCGACATGAAAGACGGAGCGCGCGATCACCAGCGGGCCGAGGAGCGGCCCGTATCCGGCCTCGTCGATGCCGACGTAGATCACATCAGCTCGCACACCGTCGCGTCGCGCCCTCCCACGAAGGCGGTGACCCGGTTCGCATGCGTGGACGCGGCGCCGCCCCGCAGGACCTTTGCGTGCGCAAAGGGCGCGGCATCGCGGCTCACGAAGACCGTGACGTTCTGGTCGAGCTCGGACAGGTTGACGATCCAGAGGAAGCGCCGCTCGCGGTCCCTCCACACGCGGGCGACGACGTTCGGCTTGTCGACGCGCGCGTGCGGCTCGAGGCCGGCGTAGCCGAGCGCGGCCGCGAACCAGGCGCGCGCGCCGTCGCTCGGGGCCGCCTTGTACGCGTAGCCGGGCATCGTGCCGATGAGCCGCGTGCGCCCCTTGCCGAACGCATTGTCCACCGACGCGACGGCGCCGTCCTCGTACCAGCCCGTCGCGCGGCCGCCCTTGCCTTTGTAGGACTGCCGGTAGAGGGCGCCTTCGAGCAGCCCCTCCTGGCTCCTCACCTGCAGCCCGGTCCAGCGGTCGGGGGCGAGCGAGACCGTCTCCTCGACGCAGCCGAAGAGCTCGTCCGCACCTCGGGAGAGCTGCGTGGGCAGGGCGTGGGCGCTCTCGTTCAGGTAGCCGAAGCAGCCCTCGCTCACGAGCGTGCCGCCCGCGGCCACCCACTTCCGGATCGTCTCGACCGTCGCGTCGGACAGCGCGACGGGGTACGGCAGGTAGACCAGCTTGTAGTGCGAAAGCTGCTTGAGCTTGATGATGTCGGCCTGCACGTTCGAGTCGGTAAAGGCCTGCCAGGCGCCCTGCACCGACCACGAATAGAAGTCCGTCTGCTTGTAGAACGCCCAGTTGAAGGCCTGCGCCTCCTCGATCATCAGGATGGCGACCTCGCCGCGCACGGGCCGTGCGTTGAAGAGGTCCTTCCGCGCCGGGGCGGTCGACCACTTCGCGAGCCTCGCGGCCTCCTCGGAGCGATCGGTCGGCAGGCCGTCGAGGCCGTAGAACCCGTACGCGCCGAAGAGCGGGCCGTCGAGCAGCGCGCGCCAGCGCGGGTTCTGGTAGGCGGTGGCGCCCGCCACCCACGACAGGACGCAGTCCAGGCGGATGTTCGCGGGGTCGTGCATCTCGTCCTTTTCCGCCAGGTAGCGGCCGCCGACGTCGCGGTTGTCCCATTCGTGGTCGGCCACCGCCTCCGCGCGCCAGAACGGCTTGCCGTCGGAGGCGCAGCGGATCATGTCGGTCACCAGGAGCACGGGGGCGCGGTTGGCCCACCAGTAGGTGTAGCCGAAGCTGTCGACGACCTCGGCCGCGCGGTAGTCGTCGCCCGCGCATTTCATCATGTCGGAGAAGCTCTTGCCGTTGCCGTGGGACGTGATGGGGTTCTTCGGGTCGGCCGCGCGGATCGTGTCGTAGCGCCACTTCATGTGGTCGATCGCGTTGTCCGTGTGGAAGGTGATGCGGTCGAGCGTGTCGGGGTAGAGCTCGAGCCTGCGCGCCATGCGCGCCTCGCTCCAGTCGGTGAACGAGTAGCGCTTCCAGGCGAGGGCGAGCTTCTCGACGCTGCCGTACTTCTTCTTCAGCCACTCGCGGAACGCCTCTTCGGTGGCGGGGCACCAGCACAGCACGTCCGGGTTGTGGTAAGAGGCCTCGTTCCAGATGTCGTAGCCGTAGAGGCCGGGGTGGTTCTTGTACCGGTTGGCCATTTCCGTGAGGAATCGGCCGACCGCGTCGCGGGTCACCTGCTGATCCAGGCAGACCCAGCTGCTGCCGCCGGTGACGCAGCTCCCGTGCATGTCGCTCGCCCGCTTGCGGCCGTCGACGTACTCCCGCGCGAGGTCGGGGTATTTCGCCGCGAACCACTCGGGCACGTTCAGCCCGATCTCCGCGAGCACCGCCTTGATGCCGTACTTCGCGCTCAGGTCGAGGATGCGGTCGTAGTCGTCCCAGTCGTATTTCCCGGGCGCCACCTCGACCGAGCCCCAGGGCACCCAGTGGCGGAACAGGTTGTGGCCGTCCGACTTGGCCTGCCTGAAATCGCGATCCCAGTCCTCTTTCGGGGGGTTGCTCTTGCGGAAGTAGACCGCGCCGAAGTACACCTTGCCCTCCTGTTCTGCCATGCCACGCCTCTCCTGTCCTGTCTATTGTTTCGCGTACCTGATCCTCGGGTCGATCAGCGCGAGGAGGATGTCCGAAAGCAGCGTGCCGATGATCGTGAGGGTGCTCAGCAGCAGGATGAACGCCCCCGCGAGGTACATGTCCTGCGTCATCAGCGCGTGCAGCATCAGAGGGCCGGTCGTCGGCAGGTTCAGCACGATCGAGACGATCGTCGCGCCCGGAGACCAGCGTCGGCAGGATCCAGCCGACCGTGCTGATAAAGGGGTTGAGCGCCACGCGCACCGGGTACTTGAGGATCAGCCGGACCTCCGAAAGCCCCTTGGCCCGCGCGGTGACCACGTAGGGCTTCTTCAGCTCGTCGAGCAGGTTCGCGCGCATCGTGCGGATCAGGCTCGCCGTGCCCGCGAGCCCGATGATGATCATCGGGATCCAGATGTGCGCGAGCAGGTCCCCGACCTTGCCCCAGCTCCACGGCGCGTCCACGTAGTCCGCAGAGAACAAGCCGGACACGCTGAAGCCGAAGTACTTGAACGCCACGTACATGAGCACGAGCGCAATGAGAAAGTCCGGGATCGCGATGCCGATGAAGCCGAGGAAGGTCGCGATGTAGTCCCCCGGCGAGTACTGCTTGACCGCGGAGTAGATCCCTATGGGGAAGGCGACCGCCCAGATGAACAGCAGCGACGCGAGCGAGATCAGCATCGTGAGGCCGATGCGGTCCCAGATGAGCTTGCCCGACCAGCTCGTTCCAGTCGAACGACTGGCCGAAGTCGCCGCGCAGCAGGATCCCCGTGATCCACTTCCAGTACTGCACGTAGATCGGCTGCCCGAGGCCGTAGCGCTCCTGCAGGTCGTGCAGCATCGTGACCTCGATCGTCTGGCCCTGCTCGAGGAGGGCATTGATGCGCATGCTGAGAAAGTCCCCGGGAGGCAGCTGGATCAGGATGAACGAGACCAGCGACACGGCGAACAGGGTCGGGATCATGAACAGCAGGCGCTTGAGGATGTACTTGTGCATCGCCGCCTCCTCCTTACCCGATGCCCTTGAGGCTCAGCTCTTCGGCCCGGTGGCAGGCCGCCATGTGCCCGCCGCCGATGTCGCGGAGCGCGGGCTCGCGCTCCGCGCACTCGGCTTTCGCGTAGCGGCAGCGCGGGTGGAAGTAGCATCCGGAGGGCGGCGAGGCGGGGTCCGCCACCTCGCCCTCCAGCCGGATGCGCGCCCCGCTCGTGCGGCCGCGCGGGTCCGGCCTGGGCACCGCGGACATCAGCGCCTCGGTGTACGGGTGCTGCGGGTGCTGGTACAGCTCGTGCCGCTCCGCGAGCTCCACGAGCTTGCCCACGTACATGACCGCCACGTGGTCGCTCACGTACTGCACGACGGAGAGGTTGTGCGCAACGAAGAGGTAGGTCAGGCCGAGCTCCGCCTGGAGGTCCTTGAGCAGGTTCAGGATCTGCGCCTGCACCGAGACGTCCAGCGCCGAGACCGCCTCGTCGGCCACGATCAGCCGCGGGTTGACGGCGAGGGCCCGGGCGATGCCGATCCGCTGCCGCTCGCCCCCGGAAAAGGCGTGCGGGTAGCGCCTGCAGGTACTCCGGGCGCAGCCCCACGCGCTTGAGCAGCTCCACGATGCGGTCGTCGAGCTCGCTGCCGCGGGCGATCCGGTTGACCAGCAGGGACTCGCCGACGATGTCCCGCACCGTCATGCGCGGGTTCAGGCTCGAGTGCGGGTCCTGGAAGATCATCCGCAGCTCGAGCCGGTACGGGGCGAGCGCCTTCTTGTCCAGCTTTGCGAGATCGACGACCATGTCCGACGCAGCCGCGGTAGAGGATCTCGCCGGCGAGCGGGTCGTAGATGCGCACGATGCAGCGGCCGAGCGTCGTCTTGCCGCAGCCGCTCTCGCCGACGAGGCTGAGAGTCTCGCCGCGGCGCACGGAGAAGCTCGACGCCGTCGACGGCGCGCACGTGGCCGACGACGCGGGAGAGGAACCCGCGGTGGATGGGGAAGTGCATCTTGAGGCCCCGTACGTCGAGCAGGACGTCGCGGGCGGGGATCGGCGGCGCTCATCGGATCACCTCCGCGGCGCCTGCGTAGAGGTGGCACTTGACCTGCCTGCCCTTCTCGAAGGGCTTGCCGCCGTCGAGGGCAAAGCTCGGCGGCTCGACCGTGTCGCAGGTGCCGGCGATCCGCTCCCGGCAGCGGGTGTGGAAGGCGCAGCCCTCGGGCCTGCGGAACGGGTGAGGCACCATGCCCTCGATGGAGTCCAGCCGCTCGCCCCCCCACTCGAGCCTCGGGATCGAGCGCAGCAGCGCGCGCAGGTAGGGGTGCTTCGGGTCGTGGTAGATCGAGTCGGCGGGGCCGTACTCCACGACCTGGCCCGAGGTACATGACCGCCACCCGGTCGGCGATCTCGGCGACCACTCCCAGGTCGTGCGTGATGAACATGACCGACATGCCGAGCTCGCGCTGCAGCTCCTTGATCAGGTCGAGGATGTTGGCCTGCGTGGTCACGTCGAGGGCCGTCGTCGGCTCGTCGGCGATCAGCAGGCTCGAGCGGCACAGCAGCGCCATCGCGATCATCGCCCTCTGGCGCATCCCGCCGGACAGCTCGAACGGGTAGCTGCCGAGCCTCTCCGAGGCCTTGGGGATGCCGACCCGCTCGAGCATCTCGATGACGCGCTTTCTCGCCTCCGTCCTTGTCGAGCTTGAGATGGATCTGCAGGGTCTCGGAGAGCTGGTCTCCGATGGTGTGCACGGGGGAGAGCGAGCTCATCGGCTCCTGGAAGATCATCGAGATCTCGTTGCCCCGGATGTCGCGGACCTCGCGGCCGGTGGGCTTCATCCCGGCGACGTCGACGACGCGCCCGTCCTTGCGGCGGAAGCTGATCTCGCCCTCGACGATCCTGCCGGGCCAGTCGATGAGCTGAAGGATGGAGCGGGCGGTGATCGACTTGCCGCAGCCGCTCTCGCCCACCAGGCACAGCGTCTCGCCCTGCCGCAGCGCCAGGTCGACCCCGTCGACGGCCTTGACCACGCCCTCGTCGGTGTAGAACCAGGTCTTGAGGCCCCGGATCTGCAGCAGGATGTCGTTCGCGGCAGTGCTCACTCGGGCGCTCCTAGTTGTAGGGGTCCGCGGCGTCCCGCAGCCCGTCTCCGAGAAAGTTCAGCGACAGCACGGCGATCAGGACCGGGACCGCGGGGACGAACAGCAGCCACGGGGCGGTCGCCACGCTGCGGATGTTCTGCGCCTCCTTGAGCAGCACGCCCCAGCTCACCACCGGCGGCCGCAGGCCGATGCCGATAAAGGAGAGCGCGGTCTCGCTCAGGATCATGTTCGGGATCGCCAGCGTGATCGAGGCGATGATGTGGCTCATGAACGAGGGCACCATGTGCCTCAGGATGATGCGCATCTCCCTGCAGCCGTCCAGGCGGGCGGCCAGCACGAAGTCGTCCGTGCGCAGGGCGAGAAAGCGGCCGCGCACGACGCGGGCCAGCCCGGTCCAGCCGATGAGCGACAGGATCAGCGTGATCATGAAGTAGACGCGCAGGGGCGGCCACTCGATCGGGATGGCGGCCGCCAGCCCCATCCACAGGGGGATCGTCGGGATCGAGCGGATGAACTCGATCACGCGCTGGATCACGTTGTCGGCCACGCCGCCGTAGTAGCCGGACACGCCGCCGAGCACGATGCCGAGCAGGAGGCTGATGCTGACTCCGATCAGGCCGACCGACATCGAGATCCGCGTCCCGTGGATGACGCGGCTGAACACGTCGCGGCCGAGCCTGTCGGTTCCCGAGCAGGAACATCGGCTCGCCCGCCTGGGCGGGCGTGAGCAGATGGCGGGACATCGGGATGAGCCCCCACAGCCGGTACGGCTCCCCCACGCCGAAGAAGAGCCAGCGGGATCCTGACGTCGCGGTCGTCGGCGAACCGCCGCCGCAGCGACTCGCGGTCGATGTCGACCTTGAGCCCGTACACGTAGGGCGCCAGCCTCCAGCCGCCTCCGCTGCGGTCGATCCACTGCACGCGCTGCGGCCCGACCAGGGGGTACTTCGCGTCGTTGTGCTCGGCGCCGTAGGGGGCGATGAACTCGGTGAAGACCGCGACGAGATAGACGGCCAGGATCACGAAGAGGCTCACCAGGGCCAGCTTGTGCCTGCGGAACTTCCACCACACCAGCTGCCACTGGCTGGCGACTTCGACGCGGAGGTCCTCGCTCTCCGCCGCGGGCGGCAGGGCTGTCGCGCTCACTCTTGTCTCCCGCTCTCCTCTACAAAGTGAGACGGCCCCTCCCGCAGGGGCAGAGGCCGTCTCGATCGGAACAACGGTGCGAGCTCGGGCCTACTTCTTCTCGAAGAAGAACTGGCACGGGTTGTCCGGCGCGGGATGCGGATAGATCCACGACCACGGCATGGACTCGGGGACGTTCTTCAGGTTGTTCCTGACCACCCCGTAGCCGAGGGCGTCGGTGCTGATCCCGATCACGTAGAACTGGTCCTGCGCGATCTCGAGGATCTGCTTCATCAGCTGCTGCTGCTTCGCGGTGTCCCCGGTGGTGCGGATCTGGTCGTACAACGCCATCTGCTTCTTCGTGATCTCCGGCGGCTCCTCGGGCTTGTACTTGGAGCCCGTGCCGCTCGGGTTGTTCCACCACAGCTGCCAGGCGGGGGCGTACATCGAGTTGCCGTTGAAGGGAAAGAAGTAGCGCGGGTCGAGGATGATCGCCATCCCGTAGCCGCCGCCGAACTTGTGCATCGTGACGTCGAAGTCGGCGTTGCTGCGCACCTGCTCCTCCCACAGGTTGCGCTCGGAGACGCGCACCTCGGTCTTCACGCCGGCCTTGTTCCAGTGCTTGGCGA
Organism: uncultured Spirochaetota bacterium; assembly: GCA_963734495.1. GTDB lineage: Bacteria > Spirochaetota > Spirochaetia > SZUA-6 > CAVTHK01 > CAVTHK01. The sequence continues at coordinate 205,334 of CAVTHK010000009.1, read as the reverse complement.
TGAGCTGGGTGCCGTCGGGGATCTCCGGGTGGAAGTTCATCACGTGGAACACCAGCACGAACGGCTTGCCGTCCGGGCCGAGGCGGAAGCCCTGGGCGTCCTTCTTGTCGAGACCGGCCTGGTCCAGGTACTTGGCGGCCAGCTCGGGGTTGAACTCGGTGTACTGCTTGGCCAGCTTCTCGTTGTACAGCGGGGTGCCGGGCAGCGGCGCGGCCTGGTGCGGCTCGCCCTGGCCGAGGTAGATCAGGTCGATGACTTCCTTGCGGTTGATGGCATAGGACATGCCGATGCGGAAGTTCTTGTCGCTGAACACCTTCCGCTTGACCGGGTCCTTGGAGTTAAAGTTGAAGTCGATGACCGCCGTGTTCGGGAACGTCGGGATCGTCTTGTAGAAATGGTAGCCGCCGCGCTGCTGGTTCTCGAAGATGACCGGCTTGTTCTGCGGGCACGGCGAAGAACTGGTCCATCAGGTCGATCTCGCCGTTGCTCACCTTGAGCACCAGCGACTCGACGTCGTTGAAGATGTCGACGGTCATCCTGTCGATGTACGGAAGCTGCTTGCCCTCGGTGTCGACCTTCCAGTAGTAGGGGTTGCGCTCGGCCACGGCGCGCGTCACTCCCTTGCCGGGAGGCGTGGTGAACCTCCACGGGTGGAGCACCGGCATGTCCGCGTTCGACCAGTAGGAGCTGTTGTTGGCCGGCCCGATGCGCTTGGAGTCGATCCACGCCACCCAGTCGGGGTACCCAGCGGCCCTGGCTTCGTCGTCGGCCTTGGCGTTGTACTTGGGCATGAACTTCGAGAGGTAGTGCTTCGGGTTCATCGTGTAGGGGCTGTCGGGCCCGTCGCCGCCGGCCAGGTTCAGCAGGAACAGGCCGTCCGGCTTGCCGAGCTTGAAGCGCACCTTGTACGTGTCGAGCTTTTCGACCTTGCCCCCGTCGCGGATCCAGCGCGGCTTGGTCGGCGTGAGCTTCTCGTTCAGCATGATGTCTTCGTAGGCGAACACGATGTCGTCCGCGGTGTAGAGATGACCGTCCGACCACTTGAGCCCTTCGCGCAGGGCAAAGGTGTACTCCGTGGCGTCGGGGCTGACGGTCCAGGATTCCGCGACCCCCGGGATCACGTCGCTCCACCCGGGGCTCCAGCGCACGAGCGGCTCGTAGCCGATCGCGCGGGTGAGGTCCATGACGTGGACCCCGACATGGCCGTAGCGGAACGTGCCGCCGTACTCGCCGACCTTCTCGACCGGCTTGAGCACCAGCGGATTCTTCGGCAGCCGCTGCTCCAGCGGCGGAAGCTTCCCTTCCTTGACCAGTTGCGCCAGGGCCGGCGCCTCTTTCGCTCCCTTGACCGCAGCGGTCGCGGCGGGCTTTGCCCCGGGCGCCTCCTTGCCCCCCTCTGCCGCGAGCGGAAAGACCAGGCTCGCCAGCAGGGCCAGCACTATCAGCAGCCTCATGGTTCCCTCCTTTGGATTCAGTGCAGGATTATCAGGTATGGCTGCGGCGGTGTCAACGAGCTTCGGGCCGTCCATTGCGGGAATCCGGCATCTGTCGGCGCGGGCGCGTGATATGATCGGCCGCGTCCTCGAGGAGGTCTAGGGTGAAGCGCGACGTCCCGCAGTTCCCGTTCGGAGCCGTCTACTTTCGCAAATCCAACCCGCCCCGCGACGACTGGGAGCGCGACTACAGGACCGCGAGCGAGGACGGGATCAACATCTTCCGCCACTGGTTCATGTGGGGGGCCATCGAGGTCGCGCCGGGCGTCTACGACTGGGACGACTACGACCGGCAGCTGGACCTGGGCGCGCGGCACGGCATCCGCGCGATCATCGCCGAGATGATGATCAGCGCGCCGGAGTGGCTGTACGCGCTGCATCCCGAAGGACGCTACGCGAGCGCCGACGGCGCGCCGGTGACCAGCTCCATGGGCGCCAGCAGCGCGACGGGCGGCTACCCCGGCCTCTGCCTCGACTGCGCGGCCGTCCGCGAGCTCGGCGGCCGGTTCCTCGCCGAGATGGTCCGCCGGTACCGCGGGCACAAAGGGCTGCTCGGCTACGACGTGAACAACGAGTGCCACTACCGCAGGGACTGTTACTGCGCCTCGACCCGGGAGCGCTTCCGCGGCTGGCTGCGCGCGAAGTACGGCGACCTCGCCGGGGTCGCGAAGGCCTGGCGCCGCTACAGCTACACCGACTGGGCGCAGGTGGAGCCGCCGCGGACGCTCGCGCCCTATCCCGAGTGCCTGGACTGGGTCGCCTTCCGCAAGGATGCCTTCTACGAGGACATGCAATGGAGGGTCGACCTGATCCGGGGCATTGACCCCGACGCGCTGATCAGCGCGCACGGCGAGGCCTCGTCGCTCAACAACTACGCCCTCGGCGGCTCCGACGAGTGGCGCGCGGCCGCCAAGGTCGAGTCCTACGGCCTGACCTACGTGCAGGAGCGGCACACGGCCGAGGCCTGGAAGCTGATGCAGGCCGTGGACCTGGTGCGTGCGGGCTGCCGCGGCAAGCCGTTCTGGCACTCCGAGTTCCAGGGCGGGCCCGTGTGGATCAACCCCTTCAGCCACACGAAGCTGGCGGGAAGGCCCAAAGAGGACGGCCGCGTCGTCAGCCCCGCGGACGTGAGGATCTGGGCGCTCACCTCGATGTGCGGCGGGGCGACCGGGATCCTGAGCCCGCGCTGGCGATCGCTGCTCGACGGCCCGCTGTTCGGCGCCTACGGCTTCTACGGCAACGACGGCTCGCGCAACGGGCGCTCCGCCATGGTGAGCAGGCTCGCGAAGTGGGCCAACGCGCCGGAGCAGGCGGGGCTCTTCAGCAAGTCGCGCCCGGTCAAGGGCGACGTCGGCCTCCTCGTGACCGACGAGACGCTCGCGTTCAAGCTCCTGCTCGGTCAGGGCGTCCATCTCGACGTCTACGACGAGGCGCTCTCGGGCGCCTATCGCGGGTTCTTCGACAACGGCATCCAGGCCGACTGGGTGCTCGTAGACGACATCGAGAGCCGGGACTTCCTCTACTACGCCTACCCGCTGATGCTCACCGACGCGCATGCCGCGGCGATCGCCTCCTGGGTCGAGCGGGGCGGGACGCTCGTCTGCCAGGGCCTCCCCGGCTACTTCGACGAGCGCTGCCGCGTCGGGACCGCGCAGCCGGGGCTCGGTTTCGGCCGGCTCTTCGGAGCGCGCGAAGAGTACGTGGAGCTGCTGCCCGACCTCTCGGACGACGTCGTCATCGAATGGGAAGGCCGCCGCGTGCGAGGCGGCCTGTACACGCAGGTCTACGAGGCAGCGGGCGGCGACGGCAGTGCGCGGCCGCTACGCCGACGGCTGCCTGGGCGGCGGCGCGGCGGTGATCGAGCGCCGCGCCGGCCGGGGCAGGACCCTGCTCTTCGGAACCTACCCCTCGGTGTCGTACTTCCGCTCGCCGAGCGACGAGAACCGGCGGTTCTTCGCCGACGTTCTCGCCTGGGGCGGCAACGAGCCGCTGCTGCGGGTCTCGCGGCCCGAGGTCATCGCGCGCCTCTTGGACGGCGACGGGGGGAAGTACCTGTGGCTGCTGAACCCGACGAGCGCCGACGCGCCGGTCTCCGTGAGCGTGCGCGGCGAGCCGCGGCTGCGGGTGCGCCGCCTCGCCTGGGGCGACGGCGAAGTCGCGGCGATGGCCGCAAGCCTGCAGGCGATCGTGCCCGCGCAGGACGCGCTGATCATCGAGCTCGGGTAGCGCGCGGCCGGCGCACGCCGGCTGCGCGTGCGGCGTCAGCCTTTCAGACCCGTCGTGACGATGCCCTGCACCAGGTACTTCTGGCAGGAGATAAAGAAGATCATCACCGGCAGGAGCGAGACGGCGGACATCGCGAAGAGCGTGCCGAAGGCCGAAAGCTCGTAGGCGTCGGTGTACTGGCGCAGGGCGAGCGCGATCGTGAACTTCTTCGGATCGTTCAGGTAGATGAGCTGCGAAAAGAAGTCGTCGTAGGTCCAGATGAAGGTGAAGATCGCCGTCGTAAGCAGCGCAGGGGTGGACAGCGGGAGGATGATCCGCCAGTAGATCGCGATCGGGTCGCAGCCGTCGACGGTCGCCGCGTGGTCCAGCTCTCTCGGGATGCCGCGCATGAACTGCACGAACAGGAACACGAAGAACGACGCGATGCCGAAGAAATGCGGAATGATCATGGGCTTGAAGCTGTTGATCCATCCCAGCTTGTTGAAGAGGATGTAGCGCGGGATCAGAGAGGCGTGCATGGGGAGCATCATGGTCAGCAGCATGAGCAGGAACGCGAGGCGCTTGCCCGCGAACTGCAGCCGCGCGAACGCGTAGCCGGTCATGGAGCACGAGAGCAGGTTGGCGAACACTACGGGAATCACGATGACAAAAGTGTTCCTGAGGTACTCCAGATACGTGGTCCCGCCGATGCCCTTGAAGCCCTTGGCATAGTTCCCGAGGGTGAACTCCCGGATCATCAGGCTCTTGTCCTCGAAGATCAGGTGCTCCGGCTTGAACGAGCTGGTGACCATCCACACCAGCGGATAGAGCGAGATGACTGCGCCGACGCACACGATCACGAAGAGCAACACCCGCGCCAGACTGTTGGACCTGACCATGACGCGCCCCTAGTCCTCGTAGTGGACCCACATGCTGGAGGTTTTGAAGGCCAGCGCCGTGAAGACCGCGATGATCACGAGGAGAATCCAGGCCATCGCCGACGCGAGGCCCATGCGGTAGTACGTGAAGCCCACGTTGTACAGGTAGAGCGTGTAGAACAGGAGCCCGTCCATCGTTCCGCCGTCCCGGCCCCCGACGATGTAGGCAGGGGTGAACGCCTGGAACGCCGATATGATCTGCATCACGACGTTGAACAGCACGATGGGCGTGATCATCGGCAGCGTGATCTGCCAGAACTGGGCGAACGCGCTCGCGCCGTCGATGGACGCCGACTCGTAGTACTCCTCGGGCACCTGCTTGAGACCGGCCAGGAAGATGATCATCGGCGAGCCGAACTGCCACGCCCTCAGGATGATCAGAGTGTAGAGGGTGTAGAAGGGGTGGGTCACCCACGATATCTTGGTGACGCTTTCCGGCAGCCCCAGCCCGGCGAGCACGCCATTCACGATCCCGTCGGACCCGAAGACCTGGCGCCACAGGATCGAGATGGCCACGCTGCCGCCCAGAAGGGCCGGCAGGTAGAACAGGGCCCGGAAGATCGTGGTCCCCGGGATGTCCCGGTTGAGGGCAAGGGCGAGCAGCAACGCGACGAGGAGCTGCAGCGGCACGCCTATGAACACGTACCGGCCCGTAACGCTCAGGGCCTTGAGAAAACGCGCATCACGGGTAAAGAGGTTGATGTAGTTGCGAAGGCCTTCGATCTGCGGCGCCGTAAACAAGTCGTAGTTCGTGAACGAGAGGAACAGCGAATAGAGAATCGGGATCGAGGTTGAAGACGAGGAACCCGATCACCCAGGGGGACATGAAGAAGAAGCCGAACTTGTTGCGGTCCCATGCGGCGTTCTGGCAGCAGCGCCTCGCACGCCGTTACCTCCTGTCCCGTGACAACAGGCGCGCGGCCGGCGGCTGGCGCCGGCCGCGGAAAGAGCCTTACTGCAGGATCGTTTCGAGCGAGTTGAAGTGCGCGTCGACCGCCTGGTCGAGGGTCATCTGGCCAAACGTGTACGCGGCGTACTTCTTCTGCATGTCAGTGATCAGGGCAGGCGCGTTCCTGGCACGGCCCGCGTGGCCGTCGACCGTGGCGCTGACCTTGGCCATGAACTCCAGGACACGCTTCCGCGCGCGGTCCGGGAGGTCGGTGTCCGGCTTGAGGCCGTCGATGAGGCCTTGGTGACCCTGGCCGAACCAGGGGACCCCAGCTCCATGGCGAAGATCTTCTGGGCCTCGAGGTCGTTGGCGAACCAGCTGATCAGCTTGGCTGACTCGTCCTTGTACTTGGAGCTCTTCGCGATGGTCCATCCCGAGGGCTGGATCATCTCGACGTACTGCCTCTTGGCGTTGTCGGCGATGGGCGAGCGCACGATGTTCAGCTCGTCCTTCATCGTGGCCTGGTAGACCGGCACCTGGTTCGCGTTGGTGTACCAGAGAGCGGTCAGGCCCTTGGCCATGATGGTGTCGCCCCACTGCTTGCGGCGCATCCTCGGCCGTGACGGTCGGCGGGGGTATGACGCCCGCCTTGAGCAGGTCGCCCCAGAACGCGAAGTACTCCTTGAGCACCTCCTTGGTGTAGCCGACCTTCTTGCCGTCGGGAGTCGTGAGCTCGTAGCCACTCTGGCGCACGAAATTCTCGAACCCGTGCTCCCACTTGGCCCCGTCGTCCTGCTCAGCCCAGACTCCCTTGGGGAGCTTGGCCTGCAGGCCGACCAGGTAGGCCTTCTGCTCGTCGTAGCTCATCGGGTTCCCGGGCGCGGCGATAGCCCGCGTCCTTGAGGATCCTCATGTTGTAGACGAGCGTCGAAGCCGTGTCGCCGAACGTCACCATGTAGAACACGCCGTCGTAGCTGCCCGCGTCGATCGCGCCCTTGCTGAAGTCCTTGATGTCGATCAGGCCCCTGTCCACGTACTCCTTGAGCGGGGTCATCGCTCCCTTGGTCGCATAGTCGCCCTTCTGCTGCGCGACCATGCCGAAGCAGTCGGGCAGCGTGCCGCCCGCCACTCTGCGTGGCCATCTTCGACCAGTAGTCGCCCCAGGGGGCGTACTGGCGGATGACCTTGATGCTCGGGTTCTTCTTCTCGTAGAGGTCCAGAATCGCGTTGAACTTGTCGTGGCGCGCCTGCGCTCCCCACCACGCCATGTTCAGCTCGGTGACCTTCGAAGCTCCCGCCGTCTCCTTGCCGCCGTCGCGAAGGCGACCTGCGTCACGACGAGCGCCAGCATCAGGAGAATCAGCAAACGCCTGTCCACGAGGGTAACCTCCTCTTCCCCGGTCGGGGATGATGGAGGCATCATAGTACGGCCCATGGGGAAGTCAAACTTTTTGCGCGCCCGAGCGGCGTCGCCCTACTCCGCGGCATATCCCTCGAACATCCGCTTGGGCACCAGGATGTCCTCGGCCGCCAGCGGCCCCGTGGCCCCCTCGATCTCGGGCGAAAGCTCGATGTTGATGTAGCCGTCGTAACCGAGGGCAAGCATGCGCCTGATGACGTTGTGGTTGTCGATGGTCCCCTCGCCGAACCGGCAGAATCTCTTGACGCCGAACTCCTTGTTGTCCTTGAGGTGAATGTGGTTCACCCGGCGGCCGAGTCGATCGATGAGGTCATTCATGTTCACGCCTGCCGCCTCAAAATGCCCGGTATCGATGCAGATCCCGACCTTCTCGGACGCGATGGCGTCCACGATCCGCTGGTAGTCCTCCACGGTCTCCAGCACGTTGTCCGCGTGATTCTCGAGGCAGACCAGAATGTCCATCTCCTCGGCCGCGGGGACGAGCTCCTTGAGGACCCGGATGAGCTGGTCGAGAGCCTTCGGGTCCCCGCGCTTGTCGCCGCACGCCACGATCCGCCGGCAGCCGAGCTCGCGGGCCGCCTCCATCATGCGGATCTTGTGGCCCACGTCCTTGGCCATGTTGCCGCCGAAGCCGCTCGAGTACGCCGCGGTCGGCTCGAGTCCCGCTTTCGCGCACCGCTCCCCTATGTCCGCGATCTTGGCGGGCGTCAGGCTCGAGGGGTGCCAGAGATTGAACTCCACGTAGCGAAAGCCCAGACGCGGGAACAGCTCGAACGTCCGCACGTAGTCGTTGTCGGCAAACCCGTCCGCCGAGAGAGAGGAAATGGAGAGTCTGACCACGATCCGCTCCTACCTGACGGTGAAGTCGAAGGTGTTTCGCGACAGGACCGCCCCCTTGTCGTCGGCGACCTTCATGGACACGAGATGCCGGCCGGAGGTTCCGCGCGGAATCGGCCAGGTGACGGTGTCGACGACCTTGGCGCTGTCGGCGGGCAGCACGAGGTCGAGCTCGCGCGACAGCACCGGCGCGCCGCCTCGTTCTCCGGTCAGCTGCCAGGTCAGCCGGGCCGGTACGTCCCGATCCTGGTCGTTGATCACCCAGACCTTCGCCACGAAAAGGTCGGCCGGCTTCCAGAACTTCTCGTAGCCGATGATGTAAGGATCCTTGTTCCACTCCAGGCAGACCAGCACGGGGGTGTACACGCCCTTCATGCTCTCGTACGCGGGGAGCTTCTCGCCGAAATAGTCGATCAGCCCCGAGCCGATCGTCGGAGCCGGATCGCTCCAGTAGTAGAGATACATCGATCCCACCGGCGAGTACTTGCGCTGGCGGAAGAACTCGATCTGCTCCTTGATCGTCTTCGCCTCGATCGCCTGCGACTGCGCGATCAGATCCTCCAGGGAGCCGACGCTCAGGTCGAGCTTCGTGAATCGGACCTGCAGGTCGTAGAAGAAGCACCAGTACTCCCAGACGTCCCAGTTGGGCGGCCAGAGGTCCTTTTCCGGGATGATCTTCTTCAGGCTTTTCAGGGGCGGCAGGGCGTGAGAGCCGAACTCGACGATGTTCGGCTCGATGCGGATGCGCTTCATGTCGAGGTCACCGGGCTGGCAGCAACCGGTCATGAGGTTCTGAACTCCCTCCTGGTAGTCGCCCTTGTGCATCCAGCGGATCGGGTCGACCGTCTTGCCGGTCTCGTAGAGCACCTGGCAGAGCCTGCCGTAGTTGTTCGGCATGTCGGGCAGCCCGTAGATCTGCGGCTCCTTGAACACGCTCCACATGCCGACGCAGGCGTGGTTGTGGAGCATCCGCACCATGTCCCGCATCATCACGCCGGCGCGCTCGATCAGCTCGTCGCTGTCGCTGTAGCAGTAGTGCAGAGGGAAGTTCTGCCACACGAGAAAGCCCATCCGGTCGCACAGGTCGTAGAACGAATCCAGCTCGACGTGGCTTCCGATGCGGATCGAGTTGATCTTCATGGCCAGCATCTCGTCGAGGTCTTTGCGGATGCGGGCGGTCGTGACCTCGCTCATGTACATGCTGGAGTAGTAGCGCATCCCGCGGAGGAACACCCTCCTGCCGTTCAGCCACCAGTGTCCGGTGGCTTCATCATGGCGCACGCTCTTCACGCCGAACGCCTCGCTCACCTCGTCGTCGCGCTGCCCCTCCCGATCGACCCGGATCTCGGCCCGATAGAGATTCGGATCGCCGTGGTCCCACGTCGACCACAGCCGGGCTTTGGGGATGGTGAGCACGAGCTTCAAGGCGTTCCGCCCGGGCTGCAGCTCCACGCGTCTCACGCGCTCGAGCTCGAGGGCCTCCTCGAAGTTCTCAGGGGTGATGCGGAGCCCTGCGTCGACCTCGATCACCCTGCCGGTCCTGTTCTCCAGCTCCACGTCCACCGAGACCAGGGCCGATCCGTCGGGCACGAAGTCGCGCTCGACGATCGTACAGGTGATCTTGTCGTATGCGATCTGGACCGGCCCCCGGGCGATCAGCTCGACCGTCTGCCAGATGCCGCCGGTATTGCCGTCCTGGCGGAAGCTGGTCATCGCGCCCGGACGGTGCATGGCGTCGATGAGATGCCCTTTGACGGTGGTCAGCGCCCTGGCCTGGTGCCGCTTGTACGGCGTGGACAGCGGTGTGGCGAGGTTCTGCGGATTGGGCAGGAGAACATACTCGGTCGGGTCTCTCGGGGAGTCGACTTCGACCACGAGGCAGTTGTCCCCGGTCGTGAGCGCATCCGTAACGTCGAACTCGAACGGGTTGAAGTACCCCTCGTGGCGTCCGAGGTAAGTCCCGTTGAGCCAGACGCGGGCGATGTAGTCCACCGCCCGGAATCGGAGGCTGATTCTCCGGCCCTTCATCTCCGAAGGAACCCGGAAGCTGCGCTGGAACCAGACGACGCCGTCGTAGTCCCCAACTTCGGTCAGGTACCAGTTGTTGGGCACGTTCATCGGCTTCCAGTCGGCGCGCGAAAGTGCCGGCTCCGAGTAGCCCAGCCTGTCGCCCCGCCGTTCAGGGTCCTGGCGGTACAACCAACTTCCTCCCAGGTCCACCGCGAGCCGTGCCACTTGTTCGGACATGATCGATCCTCCTCAGGCGACGAGAAGACATGGGGCGTTGTAGTTCCGGGGTCCGCACCTGTCAAGTTGAGGTCCCGAGGCCCCCGGGCCGCGTAGGCGTCCGCCGGACAGCGCGGGAGGAAAGCACGACTTGACACCGCCCGGGGCGGGTGTATAAGCCGACTTCGAGGCGAGCCGGAGGAATCATGGATCCGAGATCGACGACCATAGGCTTCATCGGGTTGGGCAAGATGGGCGGAGGAATCGCCGCCAACCTCCTGCGATCGGGATTTCACCTGCGCTGCCACGACAAACGGCCCGAAGCGACAGCCGCGCTTGCGGCGGCCGGGGCCGAAACGGCAGCGACCGTCGAGGAGCTGCTCGAAAGCTGCGGCATCGTGACCACGTGCGTCGAGGGCCGCGACTCGATCCGCCTCGCGGAAGAGCGTCTCGTCCCCGGCTGCAGGAAGGGCCAGGTCTTTATCGACCACAGCACGGTGCCGGTCCCCGACGCGCGCCGGATCGGCGCGGCTTTTGCCGGGCGCGGCGCCCAGTACCTCGACGCGCCCATCAGCGGCGGCCGCGAGGGTGCAGCCCGCGGGAGCCTTCGGATGTTCGTCGGGGGCGACCGGGCGGTTGCCATGAGCTGCTGGCCCCTGTTCGAGGCGGCCGGAGACGCGACCAAACTGGTGTACTGCGGTCCGATCGGGATGGGCCAGATCGCCAAGGTCGTGCAGCAGCTCACGGTGCGGCTTCCGGATATGGCCCGGCTCGAAGTCGTCAATTTCGGTCTCCGCAGCGGCCTGGATATCGAGCTGATCCTTCGTGCGCTCGACGTGGCTCCGGACTCCGCGGACCGGTACGCCGTCCTCTGCCGGGCGATCCGCAGCGGCGAGATCGCGGGCTTCTCCTTCGAGTTCTCCGAGTGGGAGTACTACTTCCGGCAGGCGCGGGCCGCGGGCTTCAGCATGCCGATGCTCGAGGCCATGTACGAAGCGTGCAAGGACGGGGACCTCGTCACGGTTGACGGAGCGGGCCGTGAGGAGCCTTCGGTGTGGAACGAGATTCAGGCCAGGTGAAGAATCGCGGGAGATCAGGAGGGTTCGGGTGGCGAAGGTAAGGGTCGCAGTGGTGGGCACAGGGGGAATAGCGCGCCAGCACGGGTTTGCGCTCAAGGGGCACCCGGACGCGGAGATCGTCGGCGCCGTCGACGTCGTCAAGGAGAAACGCGAGGCCTTTGCGGCTCAATGGGGCGGCAAGCCGTACGAGAGGCTTTCGGAGTGCCTCGGCAAGGTCGACGCCGTGTACATCCTCACGCCGCCGGGGTTCCGGCGTCAGTATGCGGTGGAGGCCATGGGCGCGGGCAAGCATGTCTTTTGCGAGAAGCCGCTCGCGATCACGATCGAAGACGGCGCGGCCATCGTGGAGATGGCGAGGAAGAAAGGCGTCGTCGCGATGACCGGGTTCAACCAGCGGTACCGCAAAGGCTACTCCCGGCTGCACGACGTCGTGGCGGCAGGGACCCTCGGCAAGCCCTACCACTTCTGGTGCCAGCGCTTCGGAATGGGCGCGGGGGCGCTCGGCGTGATCAAGGGGCAGAACTGGCGCACCGACCAGGCCACCCTCTGCGGGATGACCGTCGAGTCCCTCTCGCACGACGTCGACATGATGCGCTGGATCATGAACGACGAGGTGGTCTCGGTCTGCGGGATCACGCACAGCACGGCAGCCAACCTGCAGGGCTTCGACAACAATTCGCACGTTCTGATGCGCCTCAGGAGCGGAGCCTCCGCGGTCATCAACGCGAGCTGGTCGAGCCGCATAGGGTTCAACAACCGGGGCGTGCTGGCGGAGAGAGGCACGGCCTTCGTGTCGGGCACCGCCATCGGGAACAACGGGATCTGGTGCAGCCGCGAGTTCCACGTCAAGACGGACGACGACGAGTACGAGAACGTGGAGATGCTGCAGGACGATCTCGACGAGAAGTCGTACCAGGAGGAAACCAACGATTTCGTGAAGGCCATACTCACGGGCAGCAAGCCCCTGGTCAGCGCGATGGACGGCTTCGAGACGCTGCGCGTCTCCCACGCAATCCTGGAGTCGGCGAAACGCCGCTCGATCGTCGAGATCGAGTAGGAACGGAGCAGCGCATGATTGACGAGGCGAGGAAGGTCACGAGCCTCAACGGCTCCTGGCGCTACCGCAAGGACGAGAAGGGCACGGGCGTCGCCGGCCAGTTCCATCAGCCGTCAACCGACATCTCAGGGTGGCGAACCATGGACATCCCGGCCAACTGGTACCTGACCGAAGTCGGCGCTTACCACGGAGTCATCTGGTTTGCGCGGGACTTCGAGGTCCGCGACGATCCCGACGGCAGGGAGCACGACCTGGTGTTCCACGGCGTGGACTACACCGCCGACGTCTGGCTTAACGGGAAGCACCTCGGCCGGCACGAGGGCTACTTCGCGCCGTTCGCCCTGAGCACTCTCGGCAGCCTCAAGCGCGGCGCCAATCGGCTGGTCGTGAGGGTCGATTCGCCCTACGATGACGTCGAATACCGGGAGATCCCCAAGAAGCCGGGCACGGAGTGGCCCGTATCCGACGAGTACAAGGAGAGGTGGCCGGTCGGCCATACCCTGGTCAAGGGCTCGCTGCTGAACTTCTACCACCGCCCCGGGCACCGTACCAGGTTCGGGCAGGACGCCAACACGGGGGGGATCTGGCAGGATGTGGAGCTGCGTCGAGCCACGCGCCGATCTACATCGAGCGCGTGAAAATCACCCCGCACCTCGTGCGGGATGCTCTCCACGACGACGCCCTGGACGGAACGGCGATCCTCTCGATCAAGCTGCAGATCGTGAACGTCACCGACAAGCCCCGGCCGCTCCTTCTTCGCCTCGAGGCGCGCGGCTCGAACTTCTCCGGCGGCGAAGCGGTCGAGCGGGAAAAGGCGCTGTTCGTGCAGCCGGGCCTGAACACGGTCAGGGTGGTTCACACTGTCGCGAAGCCGAACCTGTGGTGGTGCTGGGATCACGGGGATCCCAACCTCTACCTCATGACCCTCGCTCTCCTCGACGGCGACGCGATCCTCGATCGAAAGCAGGAGACGTTCGGAATCCGCGAGATCCGGGTCGACGCCGGGACGGGCCAGTGGTTCCTCAACGGGCGCAGGGTGTTTGCCCGCGGAATGCGGTACTTCTCCAGCCAGTGGGGCAGCGAAGTCACGCGGGAGCTCCTCGCGCGCGACCTCAGCCGTATGAGGGAGCTCTCCATCAACGCCGTGCGCGTGGGCAGCCACGTGGAGAAGATGGCCTTCTACCGGCTCTGCGACGAGCTGGGCATCATGGTCTGGCAGGTGATGCCCTTCCACTGGGGCAACTGGAGCGACAGCGACGACCTGATCGAGCGTGCCGCTCCGATGATGACCGAGCTCGTGGACATGCTGCACAACCGCCCTTCGCTCGCGGTCTGGAGCACGTACAAGGAGCCGCTGGTCTTCCCCTTCGACGATCCCCCCAATCTCGTTGGCCGCCTGTGCGAGACCCTCAAGCGGACGGCCATGGCCGAGGACACCTCGCGCTGGGTCCACATCGGCGACTACGAAGAGGGCGTGCAGAACCTCATGCCCGGCCTGTGCCGCGACGGCATGACGGATCTGCAGGAGGTGACGCTGCGGCCGCAGATCGTCGAGTTCGGAGCCGGGGCGATGCCCGTCAAGAAGACGGTGGACCGCATCCTCGAGAGCAAGGACCAGTGGCCGCCCAACTGGGACAAGTGGACCTACTACAACGTCGACCACACGTGGTACGGCTGGATGGGGATCGACCCGAAGAAGATGAGCAGCATCGAGGAGCTCATCGAGGCGACCCAGAGCTGGTACGCGCGGCAGGTCAAGGAATCCATCGAGCACTTCCGCCAGCGCAAGTACCGCCCGGTCTGCTCGATGTTCCAGTATTTCTGGAGCGACCCCTGGCCCTGCCTGTTCGGCAGCGGCCTGCTGGACTACTACCGCGAAGAGTACAAGGCCTACGGCATGTATCGCCTGGTCTACACGCCGGTGATGGCCAGCGTGGAGTGGATCAAGGACAAGCACATCGTCGGCTTCGCCAAGACGTACAGGCAGCGGGATTCTTTGGAGGCCCAGCTCTGGGTCACGAACGACCTGCCGCGGTCCTTCGAGGGAGCTGCGCTCCTCTGGGAGCTCGTGGGTCCGGGAGGCGCGCCGATGTGCTCGGACAGCAAAGTCATCGATGTGGAGGCCGATTCGTCCCGGGTGGTCGAAAGAGTCTTCCGACGGCTCGCGGGCGATGAGCCCGGCGCGTATCGGCTGCGTCTCCTGCTCCACGATCGCAGCGGCGAGAAGCTCAGCGAGAACTTCTTCGACTACGAGGTGCTGGGGTCATGAACACACGAGAAAAGGAACTGCTCAACGGCACCTGGCACTATCACCTGCCCCCGCGCGCACAGGGGGCAAGCGATCCGATGGACGCCTCCGGAGTCAAGCCCTCGGACCTCGACGAGTGGCCGGCCGTGGAGCTGCCCGTTAACTGGTACAACACGGAGATCGGCGATCACTTCGGCGTGGTGTGGTTTGCCCGCCTGTTCGATGCCGGCAAAGTCGATCCCACGCGCAGGCGATTCCTGCGTTTCCGGGGAGTCGACTATCGCTGCAGGGTCTGGCTGAACGGAGTCTACCTCGGCGACCACGAAGGCTTCTTCAACGCCTTCGAGTTTCCGGTGGAGGGAATCCTCAAGGAGAAGGGCAACCTGCTGGTGGTCGCCGACGACGCGCCCATGGAGGAGACCGAGTACGCCTACCTCGAGCCGCGGACCACGGCCGAGTACAAGGAACCGCTTTCGCCCGAGTACCGGCCGTGCTGGCCGGTGGCGCTCAAGTGCGTCAAAGGCGCCCTCAGCAACTTCTGGCACCGTCCCGGCTGGGTCGGCAGGTACGGCTACGAGGGCAACACGGGCGGAATCTGGAACGACGTGGAGATCTACTCCACCGGCCTCGCCAAGGTCGAGAACGTCCGGATAGATGCGTACCCCGTCAGGGACGCGAGAAAGGGCTACGCCTTCGACGGAAGCGCGCTGGCGAACTTTCATCTCGATGTGAGCGTCAAGGGCAGCGAGACGGTCGAGGCGCGCATCGAGCTGCAGATCGCCGGCGAGACCTTTTCCGGCGGCGCGATCAGCTATTCGCGAGACGTCGTTCTGGCTCCCGGACGCACTTCGCTGCACCTGGCCAGGACCATCGACGATCCGAAGCTCTGGTCGACCTGGGACCACGGCGCCCCGAACCTGTACAGAATGGAGCTGTCGATCCAGGTGTCGGGCGCGGCGAGCGACCGGGTAACGGACGTGTTCGGCATCCGCGAGGTCAGGCGCGCCGAGAACGGCTGGTGGTACCTGAACGGCAGGCGGATCTTCCTCCGGGGAATGCGCTACCTCTCGAGTCTCTGGCTCGGCGAAGGCAACCCGGACCTGTTCCGCGACGACCTGCAGAAGATGCGGGACCTGAACATCAACTCGGTTCGAGTCGGCAGCCACGTGGAGAAGGAGGCCTTCTACGACCTCTGCGATCGCATGGGGATGCTCTGCTGGCAGGTCCTGCCCTTCCACTGGGGCAACTACACGGACGACGACGACCTGATCGAGCGGGCGGCTCCCATGATGGAGGACATGGTCCGCGAGCTGACCAATCACGCGTCGATCGGGATGTGGAGCACCTTCAAGGAGCCGCTGGTCTTCCCGTTCAAGGACCGGAAAGCCCCCAACCTCTACGGGCGGCTGTGCGAGGTGCTCAAGGAAGCAGGCCAGAACGCGGACCCGGTGCACTGGATCCACAAGGGAGACTACCGCGACGGCTGCCAGAACGTAACCCAGGCAGGATGGGGAAAGAAGTTCCCCGACTACCGGCAGCGGGTCAGGAAGGACGCGCCCCAGATCGTCGAGTTCGGCTCGATGGCGGTGGCGCCGATGGCGACCGTCAACAGGATCCTCACGCCCGAGGAGCAGTGGCCGCCCCGGTGGGATCGATGGTTCTACCTCAACCTCGATCCCTACTGGATCCACATGATGGACATCGACGTCGACAAGCTCGGCGGGATCGAGGAATTGATGGAGGCGACGCAGGACTACGAATACCGCGTCGTCAAGGAAAGCGGGGAGTACCTGAGGCAGCGGAAATACGACCCCGCGGCATCGATGTATCTGTACTTCTGGAGCGACCCGTATCCATGCCTGGGCGGGGCCGGAGTGCTCGACTACTACCGCAACAAGTACAAGGCCTTCGATGCCTTCGTCCCCATGTACCAGCCCTTCATGGTGAGCGTGGAGTGGATCAAGGATCCTTTCGTGGTCGGCTACGTCAAGTACTACGCGCCGGGCGAGCTCTTCAGGGCGCATCTGTGGCTGACCAACGACACGGATCGGGACAGGAAGAAGGTCACCGTCGAGTGGACCCTCTCCGACTCCACGAAGATCCACGCGAAGGGAGCCTTGCCGCCCTGCGACTCCCCCGCGGACAGCTCGCTGATCGCCGGAGACCTGGAAGTGGCGCTGCCCGCGGACGCGCAGGGCGACTGGCGCCTGGACGTGAGGGCGCTCGAGGGAAGAAGAGAGGTGTCCACCAACTTCTTCGTCTTCGCGATCGGCGGCCGCCGTTACGGGTTCAAGGACGACACGCGAAAGGACGGACCATGAGCGAGGCGAAACCCGCAGTCGGATTCATCGGCGTCGGAGCCATGGGCGGCGGCATGGCGCGGCGGCTCCTCAAGGAGGGCTTCGGCGTGCTGGCCTGGAACAGGAGCCCCGCTCACCTCGAGGCTGTCACGACCCGCGGCGCATCCGCGGCTCCCGGCATCGCCCGGGTGATGGCCGCGTGCGACATCGTGCTCGTCTCCCTGCGCAATTCCGAGATCCTGGTCGAGGTCGCGGACAGAGACCTGCTGCCGGCGGCGCGCAAGGGACAGGTCGTGGTCGACACGGGAACCACCGATGTCGCCGAAACCCGGCGCCTCGCCGGCGCGTTTGCCCGAAAGGGCGCCGCCTTGATCGACGCACCGGTCAGCGGCGGTGAGCAGGGCGCCGAGACCGGGCAGCTGCGCGTGTTCATCGGCGGCGATCGGCAGGCGGCGGATCGCCTGGCGTCCGTGTTCGCCGCGCTGAGCGCCCCGGGAAAAGCCGTCTACTGCGGCCCGAGCGGCGCCGGCCAGCTGATGAAGTACGTGAACCAGATGGCGATGGGGCTGGTCGAAGCGGCCTTCATAGAGACGATCGCGTTCGGGGTCCGCGGCGGGCTGCGCGCGGAGGACATGCTCCAGGTCCTTGGCGGCGACGACGAGTTGCGAAGGATGCTGGGCGCGCGCATCAAGAGGGTCGCCATGGGCGAGGGAGAGCAGCTGCTCGTCAAGCAGCCGGAGCTCGCCTACTTCGTGAGCGCGGCCGACGACATGCGGTTCACGGCTCCCCTGCTCCGATCGCTGAGCGCCTTTCTGGCGGACGCCCCCAAGAGCTGGACCGACAACATGAACCGCCCGCGGCCGTCGTTCTGGCACGAGCTGATGACGCGGAAGGCCTGACGGGCGCCGACTAAGTAGGACCCGCTGCCAGCCCGGGCGCAGTCCGCTGCGCCCGGACCGTCGGCTGCGGCGGTCAGACCGCTATCGGGTAGTCGCAACCGCTGCCAGCCGGATCTGCATGCAGAGGTTCATCGCGGGCACCACCTCGACGAAGACGCCCTCGATGGCGCGCACGAGCTCGATGCCGGTGCAGGCGGCGACCTCCGCGCGGGGCATCGGGTAGTAGAGCTGGAACGCAGCCCAGCGCGCCGCGGGGTATTTGCGCAGCGCGTCCCCGAGCTGGCGCGAGGAGCGGAACTTCGCGGCGTCGAAGCGTTTGTTGCGCTCGAAGTCGCCGATCTCGCAGGCGAAGCCTTCGCGCCCGATGAGTCGGCGCAACTCGGTGTCCAGCGGCGAGCCGTCGCGGAATCCGGCGACGAGGCGGTGCCAGTCCCAGTCCTTCCGCAGGCGATTGGCCGGATACGGGTTCGACGGCCCGGAAGAGCCGCGCTCGACCTGCAGCCCGCACTTGAATATGCCCTCGTCGCCCTCGGCCGACATGAACAGCTTGGCGCAGGCGAAGCTCACGGGCGAGACCGGCTTGGCCAGCCGATTCGCCCTCGGCATCCAGCAGATCCACTGCCAGTAGACGCCCCTGCCCCAGCGGTCGGTGACGAAGGGGGTGCCGTACCTGCGCTCGAGCAGGAACTTCAGGATCTGCGTGATGCGCTCGTGCGGCTCGAGGTTGCCGACGCGGATGCCGCGCTCGAAGTCGATCCACTCCGGCCGGAACGCCTCTCCGGTGGGCAGGTCGGCGGCGGCCTTTCCGGTCTTGAGCAGCGGCGTCCAGTCCTTTGGCGGTAGCCCTTCGCGGCACGATGCCACTCTATCGAGCCGGCAGCTTGAAATCAAACGTGGCGACTACAGCGCCCCCGTCCTCGCGCACGTCGACTACCAGGGCCTGGTCGAAGATGGAGTCCGTGCGGTTGCGTGCCTCGCCCGGCAGGAAGAGCTGCGTCGTGAGCACTGACGCGCCCGAAGCGCCCGGGGCGCGCACCTTGACGTGGATGTGCGGCGTGCGGCCCGGGTACTCGCCGGGCACCACGGTGTCGAGGGTGTAGCGGCCCTGCGCGTCGGCGAGCTGGTGGCCGCGCCAGGCGAAGCCGCGGTTGTCGTAGCTGCCGCCGGCGTCGGCCTGCCAGAAGTCGAGCCAGGCGCCGGGAACGGGACGGCAGCTGCTGTCGTAGACGACCCCGGTCAGGAGCAGGCGCCGGCCAGGGGCCGACGCCTCGCGCAGCACGGTGCGCTCGGGCGAGCCCTGCCGGTAGAAGGGCCCTTCGGTCAGCGCCGGGGTCGTCGCGCCCGGACAGGCGACGGCGCCCGCTGCCGCCGCCGAGCGCCAGCGCGAGGCCTGCGACCACGGGTTTCAGCATGCGGCTAATGTCGCGACGCCCGCTCGCCGGGTCAACAGCGGGCGCCAAATCTGGTAGAGTCCGACCGGAGGTCGAAACCATGGAGCCCGTCACGCCCGCCATCGCGCTCTGGAAGCAGCCCGAGGTCACGGGAATCGCCAAGCTGCCCGGCCGCTCGACGCTCTTTTCCTTCGAAAGCGAGGAGAAGGCGCGCTCCGGCGACCCGGCCTCGTCGCGCTGGGTCCGTCCGCTCAACGGCAAGTGGAAGTTCGGCTTCTTCGAGCGGCCGGAGGACGTGCCGGAAGGGGCCGTGCTTCCCGCGACGGCGGACGACGACTGGCCCGACATCGAGGTGCCGGGCAACTGGAACATGCAGGGCTGGGACCGGCCGCACTACACCAACGTGCAGATGCCGTTTGCCAACCTTCCCCCTGACGTTCCCGAGAAGAACCCGACCGGCGTGTACCGCACGCGTTTCGACCTGCCCGCGGGGTGGAAGGGCCGCCGCGTCGTGCTCCACTTCGGAGGGGTCGAGAGCGTCCTCTTCCTGTACGTCAATGGCACGTTCATCGGGCTGAGCAAGGGCACTCGCAACCCGGCGGAGTTCGATGTCACGAGCGCGCTCGTGCCCGGAACGAACCTGGTCGCAGCCAAGGTCGTGCGGTGGTCGGACGCGAGCTTCGTCGAGGACCAGGACCAGTGGTGGAACGCGGGCATCTACCGCGAGGTCTACCTCAGGGCCACGGGCTCCGCGTACATCGAGGACGTCTTCGCGCGCGGCGACTACGACCCGGCCACGGG
Organism: uncultured Spirochaetota bacterium; assembly: GCA_963734495.1. Classification (GTDB taxonomy): domain Bacteria; phylum Spirochaetota; class Spirochaetia; order SZUA-6; family CAVTHK01; genus CAVTHK01. Next base: position 185,551 of record CAVTHK010000009.1, on the reverse strand, counting down.
CGCGGGCGCGCTCGCGCTCACGGTCTCGCTCGGCTTCGTGCGCCCCCCGAGGCAACCACACGGTCGAAGCGCGCCTCTACGACGCCGCGGCGGCAAGCCCGTCCTCGCGAAGCCGCTCACCGCCGAGATGGGCACGAGCTACCGCGAGACGAGCTTCCAGGCGCGCCTGTCGCGCTCGCTCGCGCGCGTAAAGCCATGGTCCGCCGAGGAGCCGAACCTCTACCGGCTCACGGTCGTGCTGCGCGACGCGGGCGGCCGCGTGCTCGAGGCGACGAGCGCGCGCATCGGCTTCCGCCGCGTGGAGGTGCGCGACCGGCAGCTCCTCGTCAACGGCAAGCCCGTGATGATCAAGGGCGCCAACCGCCACGAGCACCACCCGACCAGGGGCAAGGCCGTCCCGCGCGAGACCATGCTCGCCGACGTCCTGCTGCTCAAGCGCTTCAACTTCAACGCCGTGCGCACCTCGCACTACCCCGACGACCCGCACTGGTACGACCTCTGCGACGAGTACGGCATCTACGTCTGGGACGAGGCCGACATCGAGGCGCACGCCTACTACGACCAGCTCTGCCGCAGCCCGCGCTACGCGGCCGCGTTCCTCGACCGCGGCATGCGCATGGTCCTGCGCGACAAGAACCACCCCTGCGTCGTCGTCTGGTCGATGGGCAACGAGAGCGGCTACGGCGAGAACCACGACGCGCTCGCGGGCTGGATCCGCCGCTTCGACCCCTCGCGCGCCCTGCACTACGAGGGCACGATGCGCGGCGAGTGGACGCAGAAGGGGCGCGACTGGAGCCGGGGCCACCACGCGAGCGACATCGTCTGCCCGATGTACCCGCACGTCGACGACGTGCGCAAGTGGGCCGAGACCACGACCGACTGGCGGCCCATGATCCTCTGCGAGTACTCCCACGCGATGGGCAACAGCAACGGGAACCTGCGCGAGTACTGGGAGCTCTTCGAGACGATGAAGGGGCTGCAGGGCGGCTTCATCTGGGAGTGGCTCGACCATGGAATATTGAAGAAGGACTCCCGCGGGCGGGAATACTGGGCTTACGGGGGCGACTTTGGCGACGAGCCGAACGACAGGAACTTCATCACCGACGGCCTGGTCTGGCCGGACCGCACGCCCCACCCCGCCATGCACGAGGCGAAGAAGCTGATGCAGCCCGTCGGCGTCGAGGCGCGGAGCCTCGCGTCCGGCCGCTTCCGCGTCCGCAACAAGCAGTCACTTCGCGGGACTCCGCTGGCTCGCGGGGAGCTGGGAGCTCAGCGTCGACGGCCGGGTCGTGAAGCGCGGGCGCCTGCCGCGCCTCGACGCCGGGCCCGGCGAAGCGCAGGAGGTCGACGCTCGAGATCCCGAAGCCCGAGCTGCGGCCCGGCGAAGAGGCGTTTCTCACCTTCCGCTTCGCGACCGCGCGCGACCTCCCCTGGGCGCCCAAGGGGCACGAGGTGGCGTGGGAGCAGTTCGCCCTCCCGGCCAAAGCCGCACGAGCGGCCGCGGCCCGGCCGGCGCCCGCCGGGGTCGCGCCCGCGATCAGCGACGACGCGGCGGGCATCGCGATCACGGGCGAGGGCTTCCGCATCGTCTTCGACCGCGCGAGCGGCCGCATCGGCGAGTGGACCGCCGGCGGCGAGCGGCTCCTGGCCGCCGGGCCGCTCGGCGTCATCTGGCGCGCGCCGACGGACAACGACGGTCTCAAGCTCTTTCCGCCCGACAAACGCAAGGCCCTCACCCGGTGGCTCGACCTCGGCCTCGACCGCGCCGTGATGCGCCTCGCGCGCCTGTCCGCGCGCCGATCGGCCGAAGGCGCCGTCGTGTCGCTGACCCACGACCTCGTCGTCGACGGGAAGCCGGCGGGCCTGCGCCACGCGCAGGTCGTGACGGTGCTCGCGGGCGGCGAGGCGCGCTTCGAGAACACGTGGCAGCTCTCGGCGCGCCTGGCGGACCCGCCGCGCCTCGGCGTCGCGATCGCGGCCGCCGCCGGCTTCGAGCGCGTGAGCTGGCTCGGCCGCGGCCCGCACGAGTGCTACTGGGACCGCAAGGCCGGCGCCGCGGTCGGGCTGTACGAGAGCACCGTGGACGCGATGCATGTTCCCTATGTGATGCCGCAGGAGAACGGGAGCCGCGCCGACGTCCGCTGGCTGGCGCTCGAGAACGCAAAAGGCGTCGGGCTGCTGTTTGCGTCCGAGGAGCCCCTCCAAGCCGGCGTCAGTCACTTCACGCCGCACGACCTCTATCGCGCGAAGCACACCGTGGACCTGGAGCCGAGACCCGAGACCTATGTCTTCCTCGACCTCGCGCAGCGCGGGCTCGGGACCGCGAGCTGCGGGCCCGACACGCTCGAGCGCTACCGCATCGGTGCCGGGGCGCATCGCTTTGTGTACTGGATCGCGCCGCTGCGTTCGGGTATGGACGGGGCAGGGCGCACCGCCCGCAGGCTCGCGGTGAGCTGAGATGCGCCTCCGCTCCGGCCTGTTTCTCGCACTCCTGCTGGCCCCGCGCGCTTGGGCGCAGCTCTCGCTCGGGCCGGTCCAGAATCCGCCGTCGCTGCGCTGGAAGGAGCTCTCGAGCGAGCATTTCCGCGTCGTCTTCCCCGAGGAGCTCGCCGCGGACGCTCAAGCCTGCGCCAACGTCCTCGAGCACGTCCGCGCCGGCCTCGCGCGAGGCTTCGAGTCCGAGGTGCCGCGAACGACGCTCGTGCTCTCCAACCAGCAGGGCGCGGCCAACGGCTACGTCGGGTTCTTCCCGCGGCGGTCGGAGTGGTTCCACGTCGCGCCCGCCGACGCGCTTCTGGGCGCCAACGAATGGTACAGCCTGCTGGCCGTTCACGAAGGCCGGCACATGGCCCAGATCGCCGAGGAGAAGCGGGGCTCGGTCCTCGCCGCCTGGGTGCTCGCGGGCGAAGTCGGCCAGGCTCTCATGATGCTCGGCCTCGGGGCGCCGACCTGGTACATCGAAGGGGACGCCGTCCTCTCGGAGACGCTCCTGAGCGCGAGCGGCCGCGGGCGGAGCCCCGCGTTCCAGAGGCCGCTGCGCACGGCGGCGCTCGAGGACGATCTCCCCACCTACCGGCAGGCGGTCTTCGGGAGCTACCGGCGCGGCTTCGTGAACCCGTACGAGCTGGGCTACTACCTCGTGACGCGGATCCAGCGCGACTTCGGCGCAGAGGCCGCCGGCGAGATCCTGCGCGGCGCGGGCCGGTGGGCCGCGATCCCGGGCGCCTTCGACCGCAACGTGATGCGCGTGACGGGCATGAGCGCGGTCGACCTCTACCGCTCCACGATGGAGGAGCTCGAGCGCCTCTGGCGGGAGCAGGCCGCGGGCCTGCCGGTCACTCCGGTCCGACCGCTGATCGGAGACGCCGCAGCGGCGGAGCGCGACCGCGCGAGCTACCTCTTCCCCTCGCGCGTCCCGGGCGGGACGGTGGCGATCAAGACGAGCCTCTCGCAGTCGCCCGCGATCGTGCTGATCGACGGACTCCGGCCGCGAGCGCGTGCTGCACGCCGCCCTGACGGTCGGGGGCCTCGCTGCCGGGGGCGGCCGCGTGGTCTGGCCGCAGCACTCCCCGGACGTGCGCTGGGGCAACCGCAGCACCGCCGACCTCGTCGAGCTCGACCTCTCGACCGGCGCGCTCACGCGCCTCACGCGCGGCCGCGTCCTGCAGTCGCCCGCGGTCTCGCCCGACGGCAGGCGCGTGGCCGCGGTCGAGTTGCTGCCGGACCGCATCTCGCGCATCGTCGTCTTCGACGGCGACGGGACGGGGGCCGAGCTGCGTCGCGAGGCGCGGGGCACGCACATCCAGTCGCCGGCGTGGTCGCCGGACGGGCGGCGCCTGTACTTCTTCAGAATTTCAAATGAAGGAAGATCCCTCGCCGAGCTCAGCCTCGATACGGGTGCCGTGAGAGAGCTGCTGCCTGCCGGGCCCTGCGCTCCTCGAAGGGCTCGCGGCCTGGCGGAATTATCTGCTCTTCACCGCGGATTTCAGCGGCCCGATGAACCTGTACGCGCTCGACCTCGAGACCATGCGCATCTCGCTCGCGGTCGCGAGGCCGTACGGCATCGACTCGTTCTCCGTTGCCGGCGACGAGGTGTGCATCGCCGAAGGCGCCCGCGGCGGCCTCGTTCCGGCGGAGGCGCGGCTCGATCCGGCGCTGTGGGTGCCGCTGGAGCAGCTGCCCGTGCTGCGGGTGGACTGGTTCGCCCCGCTGGAGGCTCGCGAGCACCTGGCCTCGCTCGTGGACCCGAAGCAGATCCCGAGCCGCGAGTACGCGATCCGGCCCTACAGGCCGGCTGCGGACGAGATCCTTCCCTTTGCCTGGGTGCCCGCGGTCGGCGTGAGCGGCGGCGAGGTCGAGAGCGTCGGGCTCTCGCTGCTTTCGGGCAACGACCTGCAGGACCGCTTCGCGACGCTGACCGGCGACTGGGACATCGCGCGCGGCGGCCCGGAGGCCGCGCTGTCGCTGGAGCTGGGCCGCTGGTTCCCGCAGGTGCTGATCGGGGCGGCCTACGAGCAGCGCGACTACCCGGGCACCGACGATAAAGCGCAGGCCGTGAGCGGGAGCCTCGGCGTCCGCATCCCCCTCACCCTCGACGGCGTCGGCGCGCGGCAGGGGCTCACGCTCGAGGGCCGCTACGGCGCCGGCCCCGTCTGGGCCGAGGGCCACGACACCGTCGGCGGTCCAGGACCTGAGCGCGAGCGCCTCCTGGTTCGTCGCGAGCCGGACCGCGCCGCGCGATCTGGCGCCGCGCTGGGGCCTCGCGTTGAGCGGCACGGGCCGGGTGGAGCTTCCCCTCGAGGACGCCGGGCAGCCCGAGCCCGGGTGGAAGGCCGCCGCGGATGCCTTCTTTCCAGGCCTCTTCCGTCACCACAGCATCAGGCTCTCACCGTCGATCGCCTACGACCCGACCGAGGTGCTCCTTCCGGTGCCGCGAGGCTACGTCTCCAACCCTTTCGAAGGGAACACGCTGGCGGGGGTCTCGGCGAGCTACCGTATGCCGCTCGCCTACCCGGACGCCGGGCATCGGCACGGAGATCCACGTCCCTCGCCTGATCGCCGGAGTCTTCTCGGACGTGGCGTTCGAGCCGGACGACGCGGCAGGCAGCCTCAGGGTGACGGCCGGCGTGGAGCTCGCGGCCGAGGTGATGGCGCTCGTGCCCGCTTCCGTTCGAGATCGGGGTGCAGCTGATCTACCGGTTCGAGGACGGCGACCTTCGCGGCGCGCGACACGCTGCTGGGCCTGACCGTCGAGCTGCCGAAGTAGCGGTCCGATCAGCCCGCGAGCTTCACCGCCATGTGGATCGCCTGGACCATGCTCTCGGGGTTCGCGCGTCCCTCGCCCGCCTTGCCGAAGGCGACCCCGTGGTCGACCGAGGCGCGGATGATCGGAAGCCCGAGGGTGATGTTGACGCCGGACATGGCGGTCCAGGTGTTGGTCTTCTGGTCGTAGGCGAACCCCGCGAGCTTCGTGGGGATGTGGCCCTGGTCGTGGTACATGCAGACGACCATGTCGTACTGGCCGCCCTTCATCTTGGCGAAGACGGTGTCGGGCGGGATCGGCCCCTCGACGCCGATGCCTTTGGCGCGGGCCTCGTCGATGGCCGGCTGGACGTGCTCGATCTCCTCGCGGCCGAACATGCCGCCCTCGCCCGCGTGCGGGTTGAGGCCCGCGACCGCGATGCGCGGCTTTTCGATCCCCATCTTCCTCAGCGCGTCGTACGCGAGCTCGATCACTTTGAGCACGCGCGGCTTCTTCACGCGCGCGATGGCCTCGGCGAGGCTCACGTGCGTCGAGACGTGGATGACGCGGAAGTCCCCGTCGGCGAGCATCATCGCGTAGTCCTTGGTGCCGGTGAGCGCGCCGTAGATCTCCGTGTGCCCGGGGTACTTCACGCCGGCCGCGGCGATGGCCTCCTTGTGGATCGGGCCCGTCACCGTGGCGTCGATCTCCTTTGCCATGGCGAGCCGGATCACCTTCTCGATGTACTCGTAGGAGGCCTTGCCGCTCATGGCCGCCACCTTCTTGTACTGGAGCTTCGCCATGTCCACGTTCTTCATGTCGAGCACGTCGATGGTGCCCGACTCGTAGCGGCCTTCGGAGGGCTTCGCCACGCCGCGGGTCTTGAGCGAAAGCTTCGAGAAGCGCACCGCCTCGTTCATCACCTGGAGGTCGCAGACGGCGAGCGGGCGGCAGATGTCGTAGATCTCCTTGAGCGCGAGGGCCTTTGCCGTGATCTCGGGCCCGATCCCCGCGGGATCGCCCACACTGATGCCGATCAGCGGTCGTTTGCCGGACATGCGAATTGACCTCCTGGAGCTTTGCGCGGGAGTTTCGCCGTTAGCCGCCGCCTTTGTCAACGGCAGGCGATTCAGGGCCGCGCCGGCGCAAGCTGGTGCCGCATCGCGTAGGCGGCAAGCTCGACGCGCGAGCGGGAGCCGGTCTTCGCATAGATGTGCCGCAGGTGGTTCACCGCGGTGAAGTAGCTGATGTCAAGCTCCGCCGCGATCTCCTTTGTGGCAAGTCCCCGGGCGGCGAGCGCGATCACTTCGGCCTCGCGGGCGCGAGAGGCCGTCGGGGAGCGCGCCTTCGAGGCGCGACGTGATTTCGGCAGAGCTGGCGGTCGAAACCTTTCATGTTCAGCTCTGGCACCGAGAGGACGCGCTTCGTCGGCCATCTCGCGCGCCCGCCGCCGCTCGCCGTGTCGCAGCAGGAAAGCGGCGTAGTCGATGCAGGTCGAGTAGCGCGGCCGCACCAGGCCGCAGCGGCGGCAGAACTCCAGCGCCCGCTCGAAGCGGGCTCGCGCCTCCTCCGGACGGTCCAGGAGGTCCAGAAAGCGGCCGACCACGCCGTCCATCACATGCCCCGGCCGTTCAAAAACCCACACGCTGGGCGCAGAGGCGAGCTCGGGCGTGCAGGCTTCGGCCAGCAGGGCCAGGTCGCCGCGCAGGGCGCCGACAAAGCCAAGCCCGATGAGCGCGCAGACCCGGCCCATCGGGCTCAGCTCGAGGGAGAGGGCGCGCCTGGCCAGAGCCTCGATCTCGGCAAGGTGGCCGAGATCGTCGAGTGCGCGGCTCATTTCCGCGGCTTCGGCAGCGCGGGCGGCCAGGCGATCGGGATGGAGGTAGTACTGGGGGCCCTGTTCTATGTCGGCCAGCATCTCCGCGGGGCCCCGGTAGATGGGGAGCGGAACAGGCTGGTTGCTCAAACTCTTGACGGATCCGATATTGGGCACCCACGTGTCTTCGGCCCTGAGGCGACCAAACTCCGACCACATGACAGCCCGGCTGGTGCGCGTACGGTCGGCTTGCTGAAGCTCGACCGTCCACGGGCTTGGGCGCAGATCCCCGGCGCCGCGCAGCTCACGGCTGAGCTGCTCTGCGCCGGCGCTGTCGCCGAACACCAATTTCCACACTGCGAGCCGGCCGCCGAACAGGAGCTCGAGGTTTCGATCGCCGATGTTGCGAGCGATCCGCAAGGCAGCCGCGCCGTTTTCGAGAATGGCTGCCGGTTGCAGGTTGAGGTAATCGAGCCACGCCCAAGCGTAGAGCGCGCGGGCTTCGAGCCGCCGGTCTCCGAAACCGCGAGCAAGCTCGAGCGACCTGGTTATGCAGCTCTTCGCCTTGTCCGCAGATGCATAGGACAGGCTTTCGCCGAGCACGCAGAGCAGCCGGGCTGCATACGGCGAGTCGGGCGGCACGAGCGCGAGTGCCCGCTCGCGCAGCTTCAGGATCGGCTCGCGCGGCAGGCGTTCTGTGATCAGTGGGTACGTCGCGAACTCCGCCACTTCGACGGCTCGCTCGATGTCGCTCGCCGAGACGTACAAGTCGAAGGCTTCAGCCAGGCACGGGACGACTTCGAGAAAGCGCGTGAGAGCAAAGAGGGCCCACGCACGCAGCATCGCGAGCCTGGCCCTCTCGACGGGAGAAAGGTCCGGGTCGGCTGCGGCGCTCTCGAAATAGCGGAGCGCGGTGTCGTAGGCGGCGGCGTCCAGCGCGCGCTCGCCGGCCTCGCGCGCGTAGCGTGATGCCTTGCCGCCGTGTTCGCTCCCGGCGTTGGCGAAGTGCCAGGCAAGCCGCGCCGCATCGGCGCTGCGACCCGAGGCCCGGAGCGCTTCGAGCGCCTCGCCCGTGGCGAGGTGGATGGCGCTGCGCTGCGCGGACGCGAGGTCCGCGGCGATCGCGCGCTGCACGAGCTCGTGGCCGAATCGGTATCGGTCGCTGCCGATCTCGACGAGCAAGCCTTCGTCTACGGGCCCGGAAAGCCGGTCGCGAGCCTCGGCAGCCGAGGTGCGCATCGTCATCGCGAGCACCGCGAGATCGACCTCGCGGCCCAAAACGGCCGCCGTCCGCAGAGCCTTCAACGCGGGAGGCGCCAGGCGGGCGAGCCTCCGGCTGATCAGCATCGCCACTCCCCGCGAGGCGCCTTCTTCCCAGTGATCTTCCGAGGGGCCCTCCTCGCCGGCCGCAGCGCGGGCGGCGAGATGGCGGACCGCTTCCACGACCAGGAGGGCGTTGCCCTCGGTGCGCCGTTGGATGGACTCGGCGAGCGGGGATGCATCGGCTTTTCCTGTTTCGGATTCGACAAGAAGGCGGACGTCTCGCTCGGTGAGGTTGCCGACCGGCACCTCCCGGTACCAGGGAAGCTTCGCAAGCGACGCGATGACCGCAGGCAGAACCGGGTGGCGCGCCGCGCGTCGCTCGACGTAGGTGCCGACGACCAGCAGCCGGCTGCGCTCGAGGTCGACGGCGACCGCTTCGAGGAGCCGCAGCGTGTCAGGGTCGCAGTAGTGCAGGTCGTCGAGCACGATCACGAGAGGAGTCTCGTGGGCGGCCAGCTGTAGAAACGCGCGCATGGCTGCGAAGAGGCGATAGCGCGTCTCGTGCGTCGGCGGCTCTCGCGCGGCGCGGACGCCGAGGCTCTCGAGCGCGGGAATCAGGCAGGCGATGTCGTGCGCGCCCGCACCCATGAGCTCGCGCGCGTGCTTGAGGCCGCAGCGGTCCGCGTAACGGGTGATGATTTCGGCCCAGGGCCAGTAGGGCGGCGAGCCCTCGTCGTCGTAGCCCCGGCCCCAAAGCGTCGTGGCCCCCGCGCGCTCGGCCTGCGCCGCGGCTTCGCGAGCCAGACGAGTCTTGCCCACCCCGTGATCGCCCGAGATGGCGACAATGGCTCCCTGTCCGCTGCCCGCGGCTTCGCAGAGCTCGCGGAAACGGGCAAGCTCCGCTCCCCTGCCGACGAACAGGGATCCCGCGGGCGCCTTCGACTCCGACTTTTTCACAGCCACTGCAAATTGTAGGCGGCACGATCTCCGCCTGCAACAAGAACCGGGGCTTGTCCGCGCCGTATGGCAAGTTCTTGCCAATCGCCGGGGCGTCAGCGCTCGCTTGCTACTCGTCGTCGAACGGGATGAGCGAACCAGGCCGCAGCCGCAAGGGCGTCACGGGCCGCGGTCCCGATCAGCTCTGCGGCGTGCACCATCGCCATCCAGGTAGGCCAGGCAGCCCGAAGCGCGCGCCTGTTCGGGGCATGGAAGAGAACAAAGGCGAGGTCCGGGCCCGGAGCGACGACGGCCGCGATCCACCCGCGCAGCTTGCGGCCGCGGATCATGATCGCCTGCCTGCCGCCCAGCCGCACGGTGCCGACGGTTTCGAACCCGCCGCCGAGACCGACGTAGTCCGCCACCGCGGCCGCGGCCTGCATGCCGTCGAGCGGACCGTCGACAGTCTGCCCCCCAGGCACGCGCCGGCAGAGGGGCGCGAAATCGCTCCATGCGAGGCGCCAGAACGCGATGCAGCAGCCGCGCCTGGGCGCGTCGATCGAGCACTGCGAAACGTCGCAGGCCAGCTCGCACGCCTGGGCCACGAGCCCCGTGCGGATGCCCGTTTGCCATCCCCGCGGATAGCGCAGCGCGACGCCCGCGTCCTGATCGATGATCCTGCACGCCACCGGGCCGTAGATCCGCGACGCGGCCAGCAGAACCACGACAGCCGCGAGCCCTGCCGCCTTGACCGCGAGCAGGGCACCGTCGCGCAGTCGCCTGCGATCGGGCTCGAGCGTTTCCGCCTCGTGCCCGCGCAGGGACTGCAGCCGAAGAACCCGGACACATTCCATTCCCGCCTCCCGTGTACCGACGGACGAAGTCTGGCGGTAGCGCGGCGAGGTCGGAAATAGCGAACGCTAGCTCATCGAACGGTGCGGCCGGTCTATGGACCGGTCTTCGGTCCCGCGGGGCCTTCGTGCTTCGCGTACCAGTCGCGCCAGATGATCCGGTAGATGGGGATCCATCTCGGCAGGTGCTTGAGAACCGGGATGAACGGCGCGAAGAAGATGAGCAGGAAGAGCACCAGCATCATCGTCCCCACGATGGCGTCGGCATTCGGCGACGTCGACAGCGGCGGTATCTGGTACCAGATCGCGTAGGGCCAGAGCCACCAGGGGCCCGGCAGGTTCCCTACCTCGTGGGTAATGCCCCACTGAAGCCCCGTCATGTCGTACCCCTCGGCCACGGCGGCTTCGACGTCGCCCGAGAAGAAGAGCATGGCCCTGGTGTTGTCCAGGGTGTACGGAAGCCTCTCGTTGCTGGTGAGCGCCCCTTCGAGGAGCCCCGCGCGGCCGAGGTCGAGCATGCCGAACATGAGCACGGGGACCGGGCCATAGTCGCCGGCCGGAACCTTGACCTGCCCGTCGGCTTCCACGGCCTTGTCGAGGCCGTCGCTGTACGCCTTGGTCCAGGCTTTCTGCTGATCCTCGGAGGCGGCCTTCCATACGGCCAGAGCGGTCGCGACGTCCTTGTTGAGGATCGCCACCCTCTCCAGCGGCGCGATCACCAGGTCCCGGGCTGCATCGAGGGGGACCCTGACGCCCAGAATCGACGAGGGGCCGAAGCCTGCGATCTTCTGCATGCTGTCGGTGTCTTTCGTGTACGGAGGCCCGTAGGTCTGCAGGTCGCTCTCCCCGGAAAGAAAGTCCGTCGCCGTCTTCAGGAAGTCCAGAGGCTGGCTCTTTGCCACGTCCTCGCCCCGGACCGTCGGCACGACCGGGGATCCGAAGGCAACGGCAAGAACGACGACCAGGACCGCCACGATTCCCAGCGCGATGAGCCCTTCACGGAGCAGGTCATACGGCTTTGTCGGGACGCCGCGCATGTACTCGTCCGAGCTTCTGCTCATCTCTTCCGCTCCCTTCGGGCAGGGTACGGCTTGACCGGGCCCTCGTGCCTGATGAACAGGATGTGAATGGTCACCAGGGTGACGACCAGCGCCGGGAAGGCTGCCACGTGCAGCGTCAGGACCTGGCTGTAGTTGGTCGTAAGGAAGAACCCGCCGACCCCCATGGCATTCATGGCGTCTTTCGCCTGGACCGAATGCCACTGCGAGGACCAGTTCGAGGCGGACAGGTACCCCGTGAAGCCCGTGAAAATGGCTGCCCCCAGAGTGAGCGCTCCGACCATCCACGTCTTCCACCGCCCGTCCCGGAATGCGCCCAGAAAGTACTTCGTGGTCAGATGAAGGACCATGAAGCCGAAGAACAGCTGGGCGGACCAGAAGTGCATCGAGTGGAAGAACCGGCCGGTCGGGGACACGTGGTACCAGCTCGGACCGAAGATGGACAGGATGAGGCCCGTGAGGATGAGCATCACGAGCGAGCTGAGCGTGAGGACGCCGAACAGGTACGCCACCGAGTTCACGTACACGGGAAGCTTCGTGGGCAGGATGTCGTCCAAGGTCATCTTGTCCTTGACGAACCCCTGCATCCGTTGCGTCAGGCTCATCCCCTGCCCTCCTCGCGGCGCTCGCGGCCGCGCTCGATCCATTTCGGCAGCCGCATCCAGGCCCCGACAAAGAAGACGACGATGAGGATGGCGCCCATGACCAGGTTGGCAACAGACCAGTCGAAGATGAAGAACCGTATGTGGTGCACGGACGCCATGACTTGAGCGGTTGCTCCTTCCATTCATGACCCCCAGCGGTGATCGAATATGACGAGTGAAGGATACCTACGGCATCCTGAGAGCGTCCATTGAATGCGCCGCTGCGCGCCGCGGGCAAGTTGACGCCGGGAGCGACACACCCCTACCATTCGTATTGTGATCTCGGGGCCCGCAATGGTCGAACCGCTGCGATCGAGCCGCTCCCGCGAGCAGGCCTTTCTGCTGGAGGAGCTCGGCGCCTCGGCCGCTCGTCACAGGGTCCGCGCGGCGCTGGCGAGCGCCGACGTGCGCGTCAAGGCGCACGAGGCGACGCACATAGCGATCGCCGGCCCGTACGCCGAAGGCGCGCCGCAGTACATCTACGCGATGGGGCCCGACGGGACCCTGTACGCGGTCGGCGGGTCGGTCAAGGTCGACGTGACTCCGGTGCCGGGCGACCCGCAGGCCACGCTGCGCAAGGCCGAGGCGCTGATGCAGGCCGCGCTCGGGCCAGGCGAGCCTTCGGCCGCCGACATGCGCATCGCCGCCGAGGCGTACCGCATGGCCATGGAGGCGCGGCGCGAGATCGAAGAGGAGAGCGCGGGGACCCCCGGCGGGCTCGTCAACCTGACGGCGTGAGCCGCGCGCGGTCCGATCCCGCGCCGCGAGGAGGGCCTCTTGAGCATCGAGCTTCCGGAAGCTTCGATTCTCGCTCGACAGATGGGCGAAGCGATCGTGGGCAGACGCGTGGCCTCGTGCGAGCTGAGGGAGGCGGCGCGACTTCGCAAGAGCGGCTTTGTCAACCAGGACGAGAGCGCCTTTGACGCGCTTGCCGGTCGCCGGGTGCACGAAGTCGTCTCGCGGGGCAACACGATCCTCGTGCGCTTCGAAGGCGCGTCTCGAGCCTGATCGTCGCGCCCGAGTACGGCGGCATCGTGCTGTTCCATGCGGCAGGCGCCGGCCTTCCTTCAACCTATCATCTGAAGATTGTCTTTGACGACGAGTCGGCGCTGACCGTGCGCCTGACCGGCATGGGCGGGATCCAGGTGTACGCCGACGACTCGCTGGAGAAGAGCTACATGTACCGGCGCGACTTCCTCGGCGCGGCCGACCCGATGGATGACGAGGCGCTGCCCGAAGCCGAGCTCGCCCGCAGGCTCGCGGGCGAGGGGCGCATGCTCAAGGCCGTGCTCCTGGGCAAAGGCGCGCTCGTCGTCGGGATCAGCAACGCCTCGTTCCAGGACATCGCGTGGCGGGCGCGCGTGCACCCGAAGCGCAAGGCTTCGAGTCTCGACGCCGCCGAGCGGAAGCGGGTCGCGCGCGCCGTGAAGAAGGTGCTTTCCGAGCGCATCCGGCTCGGCGGCAAGGACGGGTTCGTCGACCTCTACGGGAAGCCGGGCCGCTACGTCTCGCCCCTCGCCGGCAAGACGTGCCCGGCCTGCGGCGGTGCGCTCGCACGGGTGGCGATCGGCGGAGGGCCTTCGATCTACTGCCCGGCCTGCCAGCCGGAGGCCTGAGGCGTCAGCCCGCGGCGCGCGTCAGGAGCGGAACGGGTCGACGACCTCGATTTCCTCCATATCTTCGAAATCGCGCGCGTTCTCCGTCACGATCGTCCTGATGCCGTGCGCCACCATCGTCGCTACGAGCTGAGCGTCGTAGTAGCGCTGGCGGGTCAGGTTGTGCTTCTCGCACAGCTCCATCGCGAGGCTCTGAACATCCCCTGTCAGGGGCAGCACCTGAAGCGTCGGCAGCGCAGCGATGGACTCGATCTTGGCCCGCGCCACAACGGGCGTGTCCGGGCTCGCCATCCTCGGACCGGTCAGGTTCGGATACATCTCGGCCAGGTTCTGGACCGAGACGAACTTCTCTCCGTCCCGCGAAGCGAGGAGCTGCCTCGAGCGCTCGAACCGCGGATCGTTCTCGAGGGTCGCGTAGATCAGGACGTTCGTGTCGATCAGGACTGGGCCCTCAGCGCGTGCCATAGGTCTCCTCGCGCGAGAACTGACCACGGAAGCTGCCCGGAGTCGTGACGATCCGGTCGACCGCGGGGACGCGTTCGTCCAGGAACCGCTCGAGGGCGATCTGGATTACCTGGCTCACGGACCGCCGCTCGCGACGCGAGTATCGACGTAGACGATCAGCGGTGGACCTGTCCATGGTAATACTCATATGCTCCTTCATGCTACTATTGTATTACAGAGTGGTGCACGCGACAAGTGGGAGGCCGATTGTCAGTACGCGCGCCGCGGGCAGATCGGTGCGGGCGAAGTCGCCGCCCGTAAACAACAGAGGCTCGCCGGAGCTCCTCGCCAGAGCGTAGGAGCAGCAGTCTCCGATGTTCAGGCCCGCCGGATGGCGACCCTTGCCGAAGCGGCGCCAGGCGTGGCTCGCAATCTCGCGCTGGGAACCGGTCAGGGGCACGAGCTCGATGCCGGCGCGGTGCAGGAGCAGGTCGAGCTCCCGGCCGCCCGCATCGCCCTTGCGGGCTTCGACGACGATGCCGGCCTCCAGGGCGGAAAATGCAGAAGCAAGCCGGGTCGGGTCCGCGGCACGACCCTCCGTGCAGATTCTACGCGCGGCGCTGGGGCTTGCATGTTAAGCCATACATATGTATAGTATAGTCATGGCCACAGACCAGCTCGCTCAGGAGATCGCCAGCCTGTCGGCGCACCTCGACGCCGCCACTCACAGGCTCCTCGAGTGCATCAGGCAGTTCGACGACGCCGGCGGCTGGTGCGACCAGGGCGCCGTTTCCTGCGCCCACTGGCTGGCCTGGCGAGTCGGGCTGGATCCGGCGACGGCACGCGAGAAGGTGCGGGTCGCGCGCGCCCTCGGCAAGCTGCCCGCGATAGACGAGGCATTCCGCTCGGCCAGCCTTTCCTACGCCAAGGTCCGCGCGCTCACCCGAGTGGCAACACCTGAGAACGAGGGCAGGCTGCTGGAAATGGCGCTGGTGGCAACCGCGGCGCAGCTCGAGCGGATGTGCCGGGGCTATCGGCGGCCGCGGCGGCTGAGGAGACGGCGGCGGCGCCAGAGGAGCGGTCGGTATATCGGCGGGTGTTGCCGGGGGGAATGGTCAAGCTGGAGCTGGTGCTGGAGCCCGACGAGGCGGACCTGATCCTGCGCGCCGTCGAGCGCGCCCGGGAGGTGCAGGCCGAGCAGCCCGAGCAGGCGGCGCAGGCCGCCGGCGTTTCCTCGGAAACGCGCTGGCCATCCCGGGCCGATGGCGCGGTCGAGCTCGCCGAGTCGTTCCTGACCGGCCATCCGGTAAAGGGAACCGGCGGGGAGCGCTTCCAGGTCATGGTTCATCTCGAGCAGGAGGTGCTGGGTGCGGACGGAGAGTGGGCGGCTACGCTGGATGATGGCACGCGCGTTTCCGCGGAGACGTTGCGGCGGGTCGCCTGTGACTGTGGTCTGGTGGCCGTGGGTGGGGACGGGGAGAGTCTGAACATCGGCCGCCGCACCCGCAGCATTCCCCCCGCCCTCCGCCGGGCCTTGATGCTGCGGGACCGCGGCTGCGCCTTTCCCGGGTGCACTCACACCAGCTTCCTGCACGGGCACCACGTAAAGCACTGGCTGCACGGCGGGGAGACCAGGCTCGATAACCTTGCATTGCTGTGCACGTTATGCCGATGTCGGCATAACGCGCATTATGCCGACCGCCGGATTATGCCGACTCACTCGGTCGAGTCTGCGGTTTTCCTGCCGCGGATAGGGTTTTTCTCGATCCCCTTGGCGGCATAATCCGGGCTGCTTGGCACATAGTGACCTCGTCCCGACCACTGGTTGGGAAGGGAGGTCACGATGCGGTTTCCTACCGTCCGGTTTTCCGGACCCCTGGCGCATCACGTCCGAGAGCTCAGGTCAGACCTGCTTCGACAGGGCTACGCGATCCTCTCGTGCAGGAATCTGCTGGGAGTGGCGAGTCATCTGAGCCGATGGCTCGAGGAGCAGAGTCTCGGGCTACAGGACCTGTCCGATGAGCAGGTCGATTCGTTCCTTTGCGCGAGGCGAGATAGAGGCTACACCCAGTTCCTGAGCCGGGGAAGCCTCGTTGCGGTTCTCCGCTTCCTTGCCGGAGCGGGGCTGATACCCGAGCCTTCCCCGGCCGCGCCACTCTCCCCACTGACGCCACTCGAGCAGCTGTTGAGCGAGTACGAGGGCTCGCTGATCCACGATCAGGGGCTCACCCCTGGTGTGGCTCGGAAGTACCGCGCCGAAGCCCGGCAGTTGCTGGTGAAGACCTCACCGTCTGGCGAGTTGGATCTGTCCTCGCTCGACGGCGCTACGGTCAAGCGCTACGTCCTCGACAGTTCACGGGGATCTAACGTCGACCAGACCCGGGCGACGCTCACCGGCCTTCGCTCATTCCTGCGCTATCTGCAGCTACGGGGCGACATCACCATGGACCTCAGGGGCGCCGTCCCCAAGGTCGCCGGCAGCCGCATGGCTTCACTGCCGAAGTACCTCGCTCCCGAGCAAGTAAACGCCATCGTCGACAGCTGCGACAGGCGCTCCACCCTCGGCCGCCGCGACTACGCGGTCCTCTTGCTCCTGGCTCGTATGGGACTGCGAGCGAAGGAGGTCGCGTCTCTGAGCCTCGACGACGTGAACTGGCGGGAGGGCATCCTGCTCATCCGTGGCAAAGGCGGGCGGGAGGACCGCATGCCGCTTCTGGAGGAGGTGGGCAGCGCGCTCGCCTCCTATCTGCGGCGGCGCAGGAAGACGAGCTGGCGCTCCTTGTTCCTGGGCCATCACGTCCCCCACGGCCCACTCGGCAGCAGCGCTGTTACCTCTATCGTCCGGGACGCCTGCAAGCGCGTCCAGCTGCCACCGGTCGGCGCTCACCGGCTGCGGCACAGCGCCGCCACCACGATGCTGCGCCGGGGAGCGACCCTTGATGAGATCGCGCAGGCCCTCCGTCACCGCCACCACGCGACCACGGCGATCTACGCCAAGGTGGACTACTGCCGGTTGCACGAGCTCGCGCAGCCGTGGCCCGGAGGTGCGGCATGAGCAACCTCCACCAGATCCTCGACGACTACCTCGCCACCCGTCACGCCACGGGGTACAAGCTCCAGCACGTCGGCAGGCGCTTGCACGAGTTCGTCAACTCAGTGCTCGCTGCCGGCAGCAACTCGATCACGACGAAGCTCGCCCTCCAGTGGGCTACCAAACCGGCCGCGGCATCGCCCCGGTGGTGGGCCACACGCTTAGGCATCATCCGCCAGTTCGCTCTTTACGCACAGTCCTTTGACCCCCGCACCGAGGTCCCGCCTCATCATCTTCTGCCGCCCGCATCCCGGCGCCTGAGGCCCTACATCTACTCTAAGGACGACATCGACAGGCTCCTTGAGGCGGCGCGCTCACAGCGGGATCACCACAGCGCCTTTACCGACGCGACCCTTCTCGCCCTGCTCGCCGTCACAGGCATGCGTGTGGGCGAGGCCATAAGGCTCGACCGCCGTGACCTCGACCACGACCGAGGCCTGCTCGTCGTGCGTGGGTCAAAGTTCGGCAAGTCCCGCGAGATCCCGCTTCACCCGTCGAGCGTCGAGGCCCTCGGCCGTTATGCCCGCAATCGCGACCGCCTCCTGCCCATCCAGTACTCCTCGCGTCTGTTCCTCTCGCGAGCCGGCAAGCCGCTCATCTACGCCAACGTCCATTTGCGCTTCCATCGCCTCATCGACCGGGCGGGTCTCGCCAACCGCAGCCCACGCCGCCCGCGCATCCACGACCTCCGCCACACCTTCGCCGTCCGCACGCTCATCGGCTGGTATCGCTGCGGTGTCGACGTGGAATCAAGGCTGCCACTGCTGTCGACCTACCTGGGCCACCTCAACCCGACCATGACCTACTGGTATCTGACCGCGGTTCCGGAGCTTCTCGCCTTGGTCAGCGAGCGCTGCCGGCGCTCCCATGAGGTGCACACATGAGCGCCCTCGCACCCCTTCTCGAGGCATTCTTCCTGGTGCGGCTCGGCAAGCAACGCCAAGCCAGCCCGAACACCATCGCCGCCTACCGCGACACCTTCCGGCTGCTGCTCCGATTCGCGGAGAAAGAGCTGGGGAAAAAACCCTCAGACCTCCTGCTCGCCGACCTCGAAGCCCCAATGGTCACCGCCTTCCTCGACTCCTTGGGGACCGAGCGGAACAACTCCCCCCGCTCGCGCAACGCGCGACTGTCGGCTATCCGCGCCTTCTTCCACTACGCGGCCACCGAGGTTCCCGAGCACAGCGCATTGATCCAGCGCGTGCTGGCGATCCCCCAGAAGCGGTTCGACCGAAAGACAGTCGAGTTCCTCACCCAGCAGGAGATCAATGCCTTGCTCGCGGCACCGGACACCTCCAGCTGGATCGGCCGCCGCGACCACGCTCTGCTCCTACTCGCCGAGCAGACCGGACTGCGTGTCTCCGAGATCACTCGGCTGACGCAGGCCGACTTGGAACTCGAAGGGCCCGGGGCCCACGTCCGTTGCATGGGCAAGGGGCGGAAGGAGCGAATGACCCCGCTGAGGAAAGAGACCGTCGGCGTCCTGCGAGCCTGGCTCAGGGCACAGCCCGCTCAGCCCACGGATCCGCTCTTCCCAAGCCAGCGTGGCGGTTTCATGAGCCGCGACGCCGTCGAAAAGCGGCTGCACAGGCATGCCAGCAAGGCCGCAGCCGCCTCCTGTCCCTCGCTCGCCAACAAACGCGTCTCCCCCCACGTTCTTCGGCACACCAGAGCGGTTCGGATGCTCGAGGCCGGCATCGATTCCGCGGTCATCGCCCTGTGGCTCGGACACGAGTCGGTGGAAACCACCCACGTCTATCTCGCAGTCGACCTCGCCGCGAAGGAACGGGCCCTGGCGAAGACAGCTCCCAGCCTCGCGGCCGCCCGCCGTTACCGACCTCCTGACCGCCTGCTGGCCTTTCTCAGCACGCTTTGATTATGCCGCCAGCCCAAGCCGAGAAAACCGTTCTTCACCGCGACCCGATAGGCCGTGGACCACCGAAGTCGGCATAATCCGGCGGTCGGCATAATGCACCTTCCATCATCGCCTGGTCCATGAGGGGGGCTGGACCATCAGCACCGGCGCAGATGGCGAGCTCCTCTTCCACTCGCCCTCCGGCAGGTCGCTTGCGCAGAATCCGCCGCAGGAGCGGGTGGACGACATCGTCACCTGGATGCGCGAATGGGCCTATGAGCGCGGCCTCGACCTTGGCCCTGACGTCAACATGCCTTTGTGGGACGGGACGAAGCCGAACTACGACCTGGCGGTCAGCGGCTTGCTTGAGGCCACTTGACGGCCGCGGCGTAGCGGCGTACCCGCGCCTTGCGGACCAGAAGCGCTACCCATAAAAGCGCGTCAGTAGATCGTGTACAGGTACGAGCGCAGCTTCGGGAAGAGCGCCTCGAGCAGGGCGGCCGCGCGCGGCTCGACCCGCACATCGGGATGCCAGTCGGCCAGCTCGGGGAGGCTTCGGTGGCCGAGCAGGAGCGGGACGACGGTTTCGGGCGGAAGCTGCACGGGCGCGGCTTCCGCGGGGGGCTGCAACCGCTCAACCGCGGCGAGCGTGCCGCGCCTCCAGTCCAGCGCGAACGCCTCGCGGTAGAGGCTCACGACCAGCCGCTCGCTGAGGCCCGCGAAGGCGCTCGCCTCCAGGCGCCGCTCGAGCGCGGGCGCCAGCTTGCGGAGCAGCGCCGCGAGGTCGACGAAACGGATCTGCCACGCATAGGTGCGCATCGCGTGCGCCCCGAGGGAGCGCGCGATGCCCGCGACCTCGCAGGCGGGATCCATCTCCAGCTTGACGTAGGGCTTGCCTGCGGCACGGGCGCGCCGGGAAAGCTCGGCGAGCAGGGCCGCGTCGAGGCGCGCCCCGAGCGGAGACGCCTCGCTTACGATGAGCCCCTGCCCGAAGCCCCGGCGGTGCGTGCGGAAATAGCCGGCCACGGCGCCTTCGCGCTCGACGCACCAGGTCTCTCCCTCGCCCGCCGTCTCGCCGCCGAGCAGGTAGCTCCAGGTCGCCTCTTCGCGCACGGCCCACAGGGCGGACGAGGACGCGAGCCGGGTGTACGCGGCCGACAGCGCCGGCAGGTCCGCTGGGCCGGCCGGCCTGAAGCGCACGCCCGCGGGGACGGGCTCCTCCGGCATCGCGTCGAGCGGAAGCCTGAGATCCGGGATGAGCGGGACGGCGTACTGGTAGCCGAACTGCCGGTAGAAGTACGGGATGCCCTGGATGTGAGAGAGGTCGAAGCCTTCGTCTGCGAGGATGCGGTCGAAGCGCGCCACGAGTGCGCGGATGAGCCCCCCGCGCCGGTGCTCCGGCTCGGTGCCCACGATACCCATCTCGCCGGCCCGCAGCTCCACGCCGTCCAGACGAATGGACCACGGGATGAGGCAGAGGGACGAGACGATGCGCCCCGATGAGGGCTCCTCGACCAGCAGCCAATGACGGGCGCGCGTGCGCGGATGATCGAGGAGCAGCCGTCGCGTGAGGACCGTGACGTCCTCCCCGTGGATGCGGCCGTTAAAGTCCGCCAGGCGCTCGACCTCGCCGCCGCTCTCCACGGCGCGCAGCACCAGGCCCGCCGCGAGCGGCTCCCGCACGGAAGGCGCGGGCTCGAACACCTCAGTACCTGTTGTAGGCGCGCACGTCGTCGAGGAGCTTGCGCACCCTCGGGCGCACCGACGCTTCGGCCGGGTAGCCGACCGCAATGATCACGCCGATGCGCTTCGGCGCGGGAATGCCGAGCGCGCGGCGCACGGCCTTCTCGTCGAACCACCCCAGCATGCAGGTCCCCAGCCCCTCCTCGACCGCCTGGAGGCAGAAGTGAGCGGCGGCGATCCCCATGTCCATGCTCGAGTAGCGGCGGCCCATGAGAAACCCGCCGATGCGCGTCCTCATCCTCCGCTCTTCCGCCACGCAGACCACGAGCACGGGCGCCTGCCGGGTGAAACGGTTAAAGGACACGAGCGCCCCGAACGTCTCGCGCGCCACCCGCTCGCGCACGGCGGGGTCGTCCACCACGACGAAGCGCCAGGGCTGCGCGTTGCTCGCCGAGGGCGCGAGGCGGGCGGCCTCGAGGCATCGGTCGAGCTTCGCGCGCTCGACGGGCCTCACGGCGTCGTAGCTGCGCACGCTGTGCCGGGCCCGCACCAGGTCCAGGAAGCTCACGCCTCCTCCGGCCGCATCAGGGGGAACAGCACGACGTCGCGCAGCGTCGTGGCGTCGGTCAGCAGCGCGGCCAGGCGGTCGATCCCCATGCCGAAGCCCGACATGGGCGGCATCCCGTGCTCCATGCAGAGCAGGAAGTCCTCGTCGAGATCCATCGCCTCCTCGTCGCCCGCCTTGCGCGCGGCCGCCTGCTGCTCCAGGCGCGCCCGCTGGTCGACCGGGTCGATCAGCTCCGAGTAGGCGTTGACGATCTCCCACCCCTTGACCACGAGCTGAAAGCGGTCGGCCACGAGCTCGTTGGCGTCGTTGCGCCGGGCCAGCGGCGAGATCTCGGCGGGGTGCATGATCACGAAGAGCGGGTCCACGATCTTCGGCCGGGAGACCTTCTTGAAGAGCTGGTCGATGAGCCCGCCCCGGCCCAGCTTCGCCACGTCCACCCCTTCGCCGCCGAGGTCGACCGCCTTGTCGCGGATCGCGGCCGCGAGCGAGGCACGGTCGCGGCAGGCGTCGATGTCGATGCCGCTGTCGCGGAGGATGAGGTCGCGGAAGCTCGTCCGCGGCCAGTCTCCGCCAAAGTTGATCGTCGTGCCCTGGTGCGTGACCGAGAGCGCGCCGTTGACCTTCTGCAGCAGGTCCTTGATCAGCGCCTCGGTGAACTTCATGTTGTCCTCGTAATTCCAGTACGAGGCGTAGAACTCCAGCATGGTAAAGTCGGGCAGGTGCGACGGGTCCATGCCCTCGTTGCGGAAGCAGCGCGCGAACTCGTAGACCCGGTCGAAGCCTCCGGCCACCGCGCGCTTGAGGTAGGTCTCCGGCGCGATCCGCAGGAAGACGTCGATGTCGAGCGCGTTGTGGTGCGTGAGAAAGGGCTTCGCCAGCGCGCCGCTCGCCTTGTTGGAGAGCACCGGCGTGTCGATCTCCATGAACCCGTGGGCGTCGAGAAAAGCGCGCAGCGTGCTCACGATCCGCGTGCGCTTCTTGAAGCGCTCGAGCACCTCCGGCGTCATGACGAGGTCGAGGTACCGGCGCCTGAGGCGCTGCTCGGCGTCGACGAGGCCGTGGAACTTTTCCGGCATCGGCCGCACGGCCTTGGAGAGGAAGGTCCAGGCCGAGACGTCGATCGTCTTCTCGCCGGTACGGGTCGTGATCATCTCGCCTTCGACGCCGATAAAGTCGCCGATGTCGCAGAGCTTCCGGAACTCCTCGTACGACTCCCCGAGCCTGTTGCGCTGGAAGGAGAACTGCAGCCGCCCGCTCTCGTCGAACAGGTGCCCGAACGTGAGCTTGCCGAAGAGGCGCAGCGCGACGATCCGGCCCGCGAGGCGCACGCCCGCGGTCCCGTCGGCGAGCGCCGCCGCCTCCCCCAGCCTGTGCGTGCGCTCGAAGCGCTCGGCGAACGCGGGCTTGCCCGCGGCGCGCAGCGCCGCCAGCTTGTCGAGCCTCACCTGCACCTGGTCTTCCATCCCGTCTGCTCCCGCGACTCCGCTCCCCCCACGCCCGTTCCACGGGCGCGCGATCCGCGCAAGTCGCCTCGGTTGCGTTATGCGGGCCGCCGGGGCGGTCCCGGATTCAGTCAGACGAACCGCTGCAGGTACCGCCGGGCGTCGTCGAGCCGGCCCAGGTACTCGCGCCGCTCGCTCTCGTTGAGGGGCACGTCCTTGTTCTTGCCGCCGCGGTTGAAGTCGAAGAAACGGATCCGCTTGAAACCCTCACACTCGCCGGAGCCCTTGCCAAAGGCCTCTTCGAGCTTCTTCTCGACGTTCTCTTTCCAGTCTTTGAGCTTCTTCTCTTCCGGCTGCGACCTGAGGCCCGATATCTCGCCCAGGTACGACTGCAACTTGGATCGATCTTCCGGCTTCATGTCACTCCTCCGAACAGGTGTCGGCCGCGCATCGGGGCGGCTGCGTGTCCTATTATAGCGAAGGTTTGCAGACCTGTCGCGCCGCTGAGGGCCGGTCAGGGCCGGTCGCGGCAGAGGTACGTGACGCAGTCACGCACCCTCACGACGAACCGGTTCCTGCCCTGGCTCACCCGGATGTCGTAGTCCCGGGGGCAGCCGCGGCACGCGGCCGCGCCGTGGGGGCTGTTGTTGCGCACGAAGCAGCCGAGGCTCGTGAACAGCGGCGGCTCGAACGACGGCTCGACGCGCCGCAGGGCCGCCCCGTCGCCGAGCGCGGCGGCGAGCGCCGCGCGATCGGTCTCGTCGCCCTCGACCCAGAAGCGCTGGAACAGGAGCCGGGGCACGCGCGCGGCGTAGAACGCGTACGCGTACCTGTTGGCGACGTAGAGCGGATAATCGATGAAGAAGTCCACCCGCTCCCTCGCGGCGAGGGTGTGAACCCAGCCGAGGTGGCCGATGTTGGCAAGCCCGACGGCGAGCCGCCGGTCCGGCTGCAGCGCCAGCAGCCGGTCCACCTCGGCCTCGAGCCGCGCCAGGGCAGCGGCGTCGTCGACGGCGAGCGGCGCGAGCGGCAGGAGCCTCGGCTCGCCGGCCGGCGCGCGGGGGCCGGGGGGGAGCGCCCCGGGCCGCGCGTCGGCCGCCGCGGCGGCGACGCGTTCGGCGACCCAGCGTGCCAGGCGCTGCTCGAGCGCGCGATACGCGTCGTTCTTGAGCCGCTTGAGCGTCGAGGGCGGCGCGAACTGCCGATCCCCGCCGTCGAGGCCGCCCACGGCGACCTTTGCAGGCCGAAACGGCGAGTCCCCCGCCTCCGCGAAGAGGCGCTCGAGCACCGAGCGCAGCGACCTCTCCCCGCGCGCCGGCTCCGTCGGCAGCGGCGCCTCGAAGCGCGCGGGCTCCTTCCACAGCGAGCAGCTCCAGGCGACCTGCAGGCGGCCGGCCGCGAGCGAGACTTCGCACTCGCAGGGGATGCGGTAGAGCGCGAGGCTGCCCTCGGCGACCTCCTTGAGGTCGAGGGCGCGCGCGGAGATCTGGAAGATGGTCTGCCCCGCGCGGGGAGGCTCCGCGCCCGGGGGGAGATCCACGGTGACCCGTCGGCCCTGTCTCTCGGCGCAGCCCCGTCACCGCGAACTGCACGGGCTCCGCCGGCTGCCCCGGCGGAAAGTACTGCAGGCCGTCGCGCAAGCCGAGGTCGCCTTCGAGCGCGATCGTGAGCGAGCCGGGCCGCGACGCCGCGACCTTGCCGACCGGGACCCCGCGGTGGCCGGGCCACTCGGCGTCGAGGAGACGGCCGTCGCCCCTGCCTTCCTTCATATATCCCTGTGTCGTCCTGCGCGAGAACGTCAGCCGCTGCCGCCTGCGCAGCTCGTCGAGCCCGGGGGCGCCGGCGCCGTGGTCGAGCAGGGCCCGATAGAGCGCCACGGTCGTGGAGACGTACTCGGGCGACTTCATGCGGCCCTCGATCTTGAGCGCATCGACGCCGATGGCGGCGAGCTCCAGGACGAGGCTGTCGGCGGCCAGGTCGCGGCTGGAGAACAGGGCGCCGTCCGCGGGCAGGTCTCGGGGACGGTCGGCGTCCTCGATGCGGAAGCGGCTGCGGCAGATCTGCGCGCATTCGCCGCGGTTGCCGGAGCGCCCCGTGAGCGCCCACGAAGCGAAGCACAGGCCCGAGAAGCTGTAGCAGAGCGCGCCGTGGATGAAGACCTCGAGCTCGATGTCCGGGTTTGCCTCGCGGAGCGCCCTGATCTGCTCGAGCGTGAGCTCGCGGGCGAGGATCACGCGGGCGAAGCCGAGGTCGCGCAGCACGCGGATGCCGGAGCCGTTGTGCACGGCCATCTGCGTCGAGGCGTGCAGGGCGAGGCGCGGGAAGTGGCGGCGGCAGAGCTCCGCGACGCCGAGGTCCTGAACGATGACGCCGTCGAGGCCGAGCGCTTCGACCCAGGCCAGCGATTCGGCGAGACGATCGAGCTCTGCTTCCTTGACCACGGTGTTGATCGCCGCGTAGATGCGCCGGCCGCGCCTGCCCGCTTCCTCGCGGATGCGCCGCAGCTGCTCGAGAGAGAAGTTGACCGCGGCCTGGCGCGCGGAGAACTCGCGCAGCCCGAGGTAGACGCCGTCCGCGCCTGCTTCGAAGGCGTAGTGAGCCGAGAGGAGACTCCCGCCGGGAGCGAGCAGCTCGGGGAGCTTTGCAGTGTCTTGTTCGGATCGCGCGCGCGTCATGGGGTCGGGCACGTCATGCGGATGCCCTGCAGGGTGGCGTCTTGCGGCCGCCGTCGTCAAGGCCCTCTTCGCGCGAACGACGCCATGCCCACGGCGAGCCGCGCGAGCGCGTACAGGCTCGCAGCGGCCAGCGCCCCCATGCCGGCGAGCGCCAGCGTCACCCACAGGACGCGGGGCGCGTACGGCACCAGCGGCGAGGCTGCCGCCATCGCGCACAGAACGGCGATCAGCGCCAGCAGGGCCGCGGCCTGCCGGCGCGTGCCCCGCTCCAGGCCCGCCATCGCGCCGCTGGCCGAGACCATCCACGCGGTCGCGACATGCCCGGTCCACAGCCCGCAGGCAAAACGCCAGGTCGGCCCCCCATCGATCACGTGAATGCCGCCGAGAAGGGCAAGGGCCAGGAGCGCCGACTGCACGGCGAGAACGGGCCAGCGCGGTAGTCCCTGCCGGCGCGCCCGCAGCGCGATCAATGCGATCAGCGTCACCAGGGAGCCGACGTAGAGCCCCAGGCACCGCTGGCACAGCGGCAGGGACTCTCCGCCTACGACGAAGCGGTGCGAGCTCGAGCACACGAGCGCGAAGATGTCAGCGGGATCCGGCACGAGGATGCCTCACTTCGAGACACTCGCTTCCGGCCATTTGGGTGCGGGGATCCTGACCCTCGAAATCTCCTTCCCGTCGACACTGAAGAACACGATCGCCTTTGTGTTCATCTCCCCGACGCGACCGACCGCCAACTTGAAGGCGACCTGCTTCGAATCCGGGGCAAAGGCCGGCTGCAACAGGCTCTCGTCCTTATCTGCCTGCTTCCACCTGGATCGGACGCCGCCCCCGGCATCCATGAACAGCACCGTGTCCCAGCAGCTGATTACCATGCTCCGACCGTCGGGTGACAAGGCCAGCTCGCCCAGACCGTCGTTGCCCGAATCGAGGGGAGCGCCGGAATGGACCGTGCCCGATCGTGATCCGTCCGTGCCGAACAGCTGCAAGGCCGGCCCGCCCTTCACATCCAGCACTGCGACCGTCTGGTTGTCCTTCCAGGTCAGGCCCAGGAGCGGGGTCCGTGATCCGTCCAAGCGGCGATAGACGGCAACCTCGCCGTCCGTCTTCAGGATGCCAAGCGCGGGATCGCCCGACGAAGACGGAGTCAGGAACGCGACCGTCTTGCCGTCCGGCGAAAGCTGGGCGCAGAGGGCCGGCGCAGCCAGCGTCTCCTGGCGCGCGCTCACGGGATCGACGCGGATGAGCTGCGCACCGGCACAGAAGTAGACCCAGTCCCCGTTGGGCGAGTACTGCGGCCGCTCGGCCCAGCATTCCTGCGGCGGTTCGCTCGGCGCCAGCAGCCTGATACCGATCTGGTTCAGGACGGTGAATTGCTCGGCATCCCGGATCACCAGCATCGCGTCCACCACGGGACCGCGCCTCAGCGCGAGCACAAACAGTGCGTCGGGAAGGGTCCGGTTGTCCGTGTACAGTTCTGCGTGCCTCTCGGAGTCAGAGGACTCGGTCCCTTGAGGCATTTCCGCGGGCATGCGCACGTAGCAGATCCGCTTCCCATCGGGGCTGAAGGCCGGCGCTGAGAGCGCGTTCTCCGTCGCCTCTTCCACCAGCCGCAGATCCGTGCCGTCGTCCAGGACCATGAGCCGGTAAACCCTGGCGCTCTGGTTCGCCTCATTCACCATGTTGTTCGTCGTCGCGAACGCGAGTCTCTTTCCGTCCGGCGAGAACGACATTGCGCTCTCGCACGCCAGCAGGTGCCAGAGGACGGCCCCGAACGCGAGAAACAGAAGCACGCCGGCCACGACCCTGGTCGCGGCACGATTCACTTGTCGTACCATGAAGGCCTCCTCGAGAAGACGGTCGGCCTCGGGTCCCGGGGTGGAGTACGCGGCGGACCAGCGCCCGCACCGCGATGCAGGCGCCCTTGCCCCGCAGCGCTCGATGAAGGCGTCGCCGGCGGCGGTCGCGCTCGAAGAAGACTCGCTTGACCGCCTCTTTGATCCAGCGGAAGTCGGCAACGAACATCAAGACGCCAGAACAGCGACTCCAGTTGGCGCAGGTCCAGCGTATCGGTCCGGCAGACGGGGGTGTGGAAGTTGTAGCTCGCCGAATCCCTGTTGGCCACGTATCCCGAGCGCTCGAACGTCTTCGGTCATCTCGCTGCCGGGATTGGGCGTGAACGGTATGAGGAAAGCGAAGTCGATGCCGACGTCGTAGCTGGTAGCGCATGATCCGCCGCAAGTCGTCCGCTGCGTGTCGCGCGGCAGGCCGAAGATCATCGAGCCGATGCTGTAGACTTCCGGGTAATGCTGCCGGAGGATGGCGAACGCTTCGCGCGCAAGTCTCCGCGGCCTGGCCATGCTTGCCGAGCAGGGACAGATCGCCGATCGCGGTCGCGCTCCACGCCGACCATGACCTGCCGCAGCCCGGCCCTCACGAGCTTGCGCAGGACGCCCAGCTCGTGGTCCCGGACGAGGCAGTCGGCCCGCACCCAGGCGGTGTGCAGGGTACGGCACCTGCCCCGCGGGCCGCAGAGATCGCTGCCGAGCATCAGGTCGGCCCATTCGTCGCTCCACTGCGGCGACGCGTTGAAGGTGGGATCGACCCAGCCGAAGGTGCGGCGGCCGAACCGCTCGTGCAGCCAGCGGACCTCTTCGAAGCTCCGCCGGGCGCTCTTGCTGCGGTAGTACGGCCGGTAGATGCCGTTGCCGTCGATGCTCCGGCCCATGTGTTTCCACAGGATGCAGAATGAGCAGGAGTCGACGCAGCCGCGGGAGTGCTCGATGCTCGTGAGGTCCGGATGATTGTGCGAGCCCCTTCCGTACAGGCCCATGTCCAGCAGGTCGAAGGCGGGAAACGGAAGCGAATCGAGATCCGCGACGAGCGGACGCGGTGGCGTGATCCTGACCTGCCCGTCGCCGTCGCGGAAAGCGACACCGCGGACACCGGGCCACGCCGCGCGGTCGCCGGCGCTCCGCAGCAGCTCGACAAAGGTCTCCTCGCCTTCGCCGCGCACGATGACGTCGACGAGCCCGGTCGCGAGCGTCTGCGCGATGGCGTGCGCGAAGTACACCCCCCCGGCGACCACGGTGCAGCCCGGGTGCAGGTCCCGCGCCATCCGCGCGGCCCGCAGAGCCTCGTGGGCCGAGACGGTCTCTTCCCCCAGCCCGAGCACGTCGACGCGCTGCGCGGCCAATCGGCTGCGCAGGCTCTTCCACCCGCATCGTTCGGCGGGGCAATCCCAGACTTCGACGCGCGCCTCCGGCATCCTCTCCCGCACAGCGGCCGCGAGGCAGAGGAACCCCAGAGGCTGCCAGAAGGCAGACGTCTCACTGTTGAATGGCCAGACATAGCGCGGCGGGCGGAGAAGGATGACCCGCATGGGAGCGGCCGCCTCCGGGCCGGATGATCGTGGACACCGCATGATACAGCGGCCTTTCGTGCCGAACAAGGCAACAAACGCTCCTGCCAGCGAAAGCGCGGTCCGTTGGCAGTCTCGCGCTTCCCGGCAGCCGCCTTCACCTGGAAGATTTCTCCGGGCCCGCGATAGGCCGCGATCCGCCGCCGCTCTCCGGCGCCTTGTGGCCGGTCGGCGCATCCGGTACACTCGACGGCCGAGGGGCATGCTGACGCCGGAGGGCGCGCGCCCCTCGACGGTGCCATGTGAAAAGTGACCCAAGCTCACCCGCGCCCGAGGCAGTCACGCGGTTCGTCTGGCTTCCGGTGCTCGCCTTTCTGATCATCGCCGTCGGGCTCGAGGTCCTGCCGGGGGGCGATGTCCTCATCGACGGCTTGTGGCTGATGCCCGTCACGAATTTCCTCTTCCTCGGCGTGGCGGGCCTCCTCGTGGCGGCGCTTTCGGCCCGCAGCACCCTCGGCGGCGGGAGTATCGCCAACCTCCTGCTCGGCGCCTCGATGGCGGTCTTCGGAAGCGCGAGCCTCCTTTCAGGGCTTCAGTCGCCGTGGACGAGCTTCAACGCGAACGTCACGATCCAGAACACGGCAGGCTGCATGGCCGGCGCCTTCAACCTGGCCGCGGCCGTGCGCCTGCTGCTGCCGCCGTCCGTCGCGCGGTCGCGGCGCGACTCCTGGATCCGGCTGGCCGTCGTCTACGGCGCGGCCCTGCTGGTGGAAGCGATCGTGGTGTGGGCGGCATACCGGAACGCCCTTCCCCCGTTCTTCGTCGAGGGCCGGGGCCCGACTGTCGTGAGGCAGGTGGTCCTGCTCTGCGCCATGGCGGGCTTCGCGGCATCCGCGGTCCTGCTGCACGTCATCGGCCGCAGGAGCCGGTCGGTCTTTCTGCGCTGGTACGCGCCGGGGCTCGCCCTGATGGTGATCGGGTACGAGGCGGTGCTCGGCATCAGCCACTACGCCAGCGTGCACGCCTGGGTCGGACGCGCGGCCCAGTACCTCGGGGGGGTCTACCTCGTCGTCGCCGCCGCGGCGGGTGTCCGGCGCTCGGGCGGGCTGCGCTCCGTCGACCTGCTGCGGGAAACCCTGAGGCGCTACTCCACCCTGGTCGATTTCGTGCCCGAAGGCATCCTGATCCACAGCGAGGGCCGCTGCCTCTTCGCCAACCCGGCCGCGGTCCGGCTGTTCGGCGCCTCGACCCCGCAGGAACTCGTGGCGCGACCGCTGTCGGAGCTGCTTCACCCGGCGGAACGCAGATCCCTCGAGGCGGAACCCCGGCCGGAGGCGGATCCGGCCAGGCAGGCGCGGGAGCTGCAGGCGCTCACGGTCGACGGACGGCCGATCCAGATCGAGGTCTCCGCCATCCGCGTGGACTACCTGGGCAAACCGGCGGTCCTCGCGGTCGTCCGCGACGTGAGCGCGCGCAAGGCGCGCGAGCAAACCTTGCACCGGCAGAACGTCCTTCTCCTGGGCATCAACCGGATCCTGACCGAGGCGATGACTTGTGAATCCGAAGACGCGCTGCGACGCATCTGCCTGGCAGTGGCCGAGGATGTGACCGGCAGCGCCATCAGCTTTCTCGCGGAGGTCGACTCGAACGGGTCGCTCGGCGCGGCCACGATCAGCGACCGGGCGCGGGCGGCATGCCGCGGGGCCGGCCCTTCGGGGCCGGGCGAAGAGCCCTCGATGGGGCTGCGAGACCACAGCATCTGCCGCGATGTGCTCCGGGAGGGCAGGGGCATCTTTGTCAACGAGCCCGCCGGGCGTATCACCCTCCCCGACGGTCATCCGCCTCTCGCCGGCTTTCTCGGGGTTCCTCTTTCCCAGTCGGGGAGGACAGTCGGCATCATCGCGGTGGCGAACCGCCAGGGCGGCTATCGTGACGAGGACCTGCACGGGCTGGAGGCGCTGGCTCCCGTCGTCGTGCAGACGCTCATGCGCCATCGCGCGGAGCGCGCGCTGCGCGACCGGGAGAACGAGCTGCGGACGATCATGGACGCCGCGCCGGCCCTGATCGCCTACGTGGGCGCCGACGGGCGCTACCGCAGGGTCAACCGGGGCTACGAGCAGTGGTTCGGGCGCAGCACGGAAGAGATCAGGGGACTGAGGGTGAGGGACGTCCTGGGCGAAGATGCCTGGAAGACAGTCCGTCCCTACGTGCAGCGCGTTCTGGCCGGAGAGCAGGTCACCTACGAGAGCGAGCTGTTCTTTCCAGGCGGCAGCAGCCGCTGGGTGCAGGGCTCGTACTCTCCCGACTTCGACGAGACCGGGCGGCAGCGCGGCTTCGTCGTGCACGGCGTGGACATAGGCTGGCGCAAGGCCGCGGAGGCCGCGCTGCGCAGCAGCGAGACGATCTATCGCACGATCGCCCGCAACATCCCGGACGGCTCGGTGTCCGTCGTGGGACCCGACCTCCGCTACCTCGCGGTCGAGGGAAGCCTGCTCGCCCGCCTGGGCCCGACCCGCAGCGACATGGAGGGACGCAGGATCGGCGAGGCGCACGACGAGGAGACCGCCAGGCTCCTCGAGGAGCGATTCCGCAGGGCGCTCGCGGGCGCGTCCGACGGATACGAGGCGGAGCGCGACGGACGCATTCTCTGGTCGCAGTACGTCCCCCTGCGGGATGACAGCGGCGGCGTCATCGCCGCCATGGCGATGACACTGGACATCACCGAGCGCACTCAGGCCGAGCGCGACCTGCTCGCCGCCAAGGAGGAGGCCGAGCGGGCCAACAGGGCCAAGTCGGAGTTCCTCGCTCACATGAGCCACGAGATCAGGACTCCGATCAGCGCGATCGTCGGCCTTTCGGAAGTGCTCGAGCCTCGCATCCGGGAGCACGAAGCGCGGGAGTTCGTGGAGATGATCCGCGAGTCGGCCCGATCGCTGCTGGCCATCGTCGGGAACATTCTGGACCTCGCGTACATCGAAAGCGGTAAGGTGCAGCTCACGATGGGTCCTATCGAGCTGCGGCCCCTGCTGGAAAGCCTCGTCAACACATACTCGGTGATAGCCAGACAGAAGAGCCTCTCGCTGGCGCTCGACATCGACCAGAGCGTTCCGCAGGTCGTGCAGGCCGATCAGGAATTTCTCTCCCGGGTGCTGACCAACCTGCTCTCCAACGCGCTCAAGTACACCGACAAGGGCGGAGTGGGGATCACGCTGACGCTGCAGAGACCCTTTGAGGGCGGGGAGCGGATCCGTTTCGCCGTGTCGGACACGGGAATCGGAATTCCGGCGTCGAGCCGGGACAGGTTGTTCCAGAGCTTCGAGAGGCTTCACGGCACGGTCACGCGGCCGAGCCACCAGGGCACCGGGCTGGGCCTCACGATCAGCAAGCGCCTGGTCGAGCTCATGGGGGGGTTGATCGGGGTGGAGAGCCAGGAAGGAGCGGGCAGCACATTCTTCTTCACCCTGCCGATCGGCGCGTCGCAGGTCCACCGGGCCGACGTCACGCCCGCCGCGCCTTCGGCCGCCGGCCGCGTCCTTTCGCGCCTGCCGAGACTGAGGGTGCTGCTGGTCGAGGACAACTTCGTCAACCGCCTCTTCCTCAAGACCGCATTCGAGGACAGCGGCCACGTCGTGACCACGGCCGGGAACGGCTCCGAGGCGCTGGAGGCGCTCGAGCGGGGCGCGTTCGACGTGGTGCTCATGGACATCCAGATGCCCGTCATGGACGGCCTCGAAGCCACGCGGCGCATCCGCCGTCGAGAGGGGCCGGCGGCCCGCATACCCGTGATCGCCCTGACCGCCTTCGCGCTCAAGGGGGACGAGACCCGGTTTTCCGACGCGGGCCTCGATGACTACGTCACCAAGCCCGTCGATTTCGAGCGTCTGAGCGAAGTGATCCGGAAGCTGTGCCCCGCTTCGCGCGAGGCGAAATAGCCTGCTGCTGAGTCGCGCGCGATCGACGCCCGCGGTGTCTCGAATGCGGTTGAGGCCGCGCGTCGCTTGCCCTACACTTCAGAACATGAGGGGCGGCGTGCCACGATCGGATGCGGAGCTCGGGGCCGCGTTCGAAGCCGACGGGTACGCGGTCGAGCGGATCGAGCGCTATCACGGCTGCCGCGGCATCCTGGCCCGCAGCGTGCTCGACCCGAACCGCACGGCGCTCTATGTCGAGGGCCCGGCACGGGAGCGGGGATACCTCATCGGGTACCTCGCGTGCGAGCGAGTCGAGCGCATGGCGAGCGAATTCGTGGACAACGTCGTGCCCGCGTTCGTCGCTCCCGCCCTGTTCCACCCGCTGCGCTTCCGCAGGCTCAAGGCGCGCCTGATGGATATTCTACGCCATCGCTGCCTCAAGACGTATTACCGCCACCCCGACGACATCCCCGAGTGCCTCAAGGACGAGCTGCGCGGGACCGTCGCGGGATGCAGGGCGCGAAACCCCGCGACGCGGGTGACCTATCGCGAGCTGTTCCTGCTGAACACGGGGATCGACTTCCTCCTGTCCTACGTGTACACGGGGGTCCACCTGCTCGACTGGGTCCCCGATCTCGACG
Organism: uncultured Spirochaetota bacterium; assembly: GCA_963734495.1. Classification (GTDB taxonomy): domain Bacteria; phylum Spirochaetota; class Spirochaetia; order SZUA-6; family CAVTHK01; genus CAVTHK01. The sequence continues at coordinate 152,454 of CAVTHK010000009.1, read as the reverse complement.
CCTTTCTCGCGAAGCTGCGCGGAAGATCGCGCCTCGTCCGGCGGCTCGCCGCCGCGATCCGCGTTCCGCGCGTGCGCGCCCGGCACCTCCGCGTCCCGCTGGCCTGCAACGCCTTCTTTCTGGGGAGATCCCTGACGGACGACGGCGGCTGCTACTTCGGCCGCGATTTCATGTTCGCGACCGCCGCCGTGTTCCAGGACACCTGCTGCCTGATCGTGCACAACCCGCTCGAGGACGCGGGCGAGGGCGGCGATCGGCGTGACGTCGGCAACGATCGACAGCACGCGAGCGGCGCCCTCCCGATCGTGAGCCTCACCGCCCCCGGCCTCGTCGGAAGCATCACCGCGATGAACGTCCGAGGCGTGGCCGTCGGCGTCGACATGCTGCCCGCCGAAAACTGCAACTTCCGCAGACCGGGCCTCAACTCCCTGCTCCTGGCCCGCCGCTGCGCGGACAGCGCGCGGAGCCTCGAGGACGCCGTGGACACGATCGTCGAGGCGCAGCGAGGCGTCTCCTGGCTGTACGTGGTGGCGGACGGCAGGAGCGGCCGCGCCGCGGCCGTGGAGGCGGGGATGACGACCGAGGCCCTCGACGGCCTCTCCTACGTCCCGCAGCGCTGCCGGTCCGTGCTCGAGAAGCACCCGTATCGGCCCGGCCACCCGCGGCGTCATGGTGCGCACGAGCGACTACCGGCCGCCCTCCGATCTCGCGGCCCTCAACGAGAGGCTCTTCGCCATGTTCGGAAAGCGGCACAGCGCGGCCCAGGAGGCGGCCGGGGGCCGCTTCCACACCCGCGTGCGCGAGCCCTGGAAGCAGAAGGCGGTCCCGCGCTCCTTCTACTTCCCGCCGCAGCGCGAGCAGGGCCGCGACCTCCTCGTGGCGGCCAACCAGGCGCTGACTCCGGAGATGAGGCTCTGCTCCATGGGGCAGTGGGTCTCGCTGGTCGCGGCCGCGCGCGAGGACGACCTGCAGTGGCGCTACGACGAGCTCACGCACCAGATCCGGTCGGCGCTCGGCCCGCGCGGGCGGCCCCGCAGGATCGGCCTCGAGCACGGCCAAGGCGCTCATCGACTTCCTGTCGCCGCTGCGGAAGTTTCCGTCGTACTACCGGCACAACGCCGTGACGCCCAGGGGCCGGCGCATCGAAGGCGCGGTCGCGCTCTGCGACCTCTCGCGGCGCGTGATGCACGCGTACTACGGCTGCTACGACGACACCTGGATGCGGCTCACCCTGCCTCGCTACTGCTGACAAGCGCGCGGGCGGGGGTGGCCGCGGCTCGCAGGAGCGGTCAAGCTGAAGGACCTCGCCGCCGGGTGCTGATCCCTTCGTTAGCGCCCGCTCGTCCCCCGCTGATTCCTCCGCGCGGCTGCCTGCGCGGGGCCTGCCCGGGGCCTGACCTGGCTTCCCCGGGCTTCCCGGGGCTTCCGCGTATTGCCCAGCGTCGCTCGGCGGCCTATGATGGCAGGCGGCGAGGGTCGCCTCGGCGCCTTCGGCGGGAACGGAGAGTGCCAAACGGAAAAGCTGCCTCAGGGAGAGCAGTCCCGCGTCACGATTCACAGGCTCGTCGAAGCGTTCGACCGGGAGCGCAAGGGCATGGCCCTCGTGCAGGCCGACCTGTTCGATTCGCGGCCCGTCGTCGCCCTCTCCGCCCTGGCGGCGCTCGCCAGGATGCGGAGCCCCGACGGCTTCGCCCTCGTCTGCAAGCTCTTCGCGCACGAGGACGAGGAGGTGCGGAGAGCCGCGGTCGAGACCGCCGCGGCGATCGGGCACCCCGACACGTTACGGATCCTGCTCGACCTCTACAACGTGACACAGGACGAGGCGCTGCGCTCCACGATCCTGGAGAGCCTGTGGAAGGCGGCGCCCGGGGACGCTCGCGTGCGCGACCTCCTGGCCGGGAGCGCGCGCTCGACCCTGCTCCCGCCGGCGGTGCGCGCGAGCGCGGCCGCGCTCCTGCTCGTGGACGGCGCCGGGGGCCCGCCCGAAGGGCTCCTGTCGGAGACCGAGGGGGAGTACGTCGATCAGGTCTTCGCGCGGGCCGAGGCGGACGCGGCGCTGGCCTCCCGGCTCGTCGAGCACGGGATCAAGGCCTACAAGACCCTCCCGCCGCCCAACCGCGGCCGGCTCGTTTCGATCGCCGGGATCCACGCGGTGCCGGCCGCGGGGTCCCTTCTCCATGAGGCCCTCCGGGACCCCGACGCCGAGGTGCGCCTGGCGGCCTACCGGGCGATCAGGCAGACCGACGACCCGGCGCGGCTCGCGCCGATCGCGCGCATGCTCTGGGAGGGAGTGGAGTCGGATCCCGCCATCGAGGGCGAAGCATGGATCGCGATCGAGCGGATGGAGAGCCATTCGCGCGGCGCCTCTCCGCGGCTCGCCTTCACGATCAGGGGAGGAGCGCTCGCGAGCATCCGCGCCCTCTTCGAGGACCTCGCCAGGTCGGGACGGCCGGCGGAGGAGGCGGGACCGTCGTCGGACAGCGCGAAGTCGCGGGAGTACCTGGAGTACTACGGCGACGAGGCTCTGAAGAAGGCGCTCGTGGACTACCTCAAGGGGAGCCGCGAGCGCTCGGAGACCGAGATGCTTGCGACGCTCAAGGCCTCGGCGGTGAGGCTGGAAGCGTGCCACGTCAACGGATACAAGGCGCTCGTGGGCATCATCAGGAACCCGCAGCGCCACGTGACGGGTCTCGTGATGCGGGACCTCGCGCTGGCCCGCCTGGAGAAGAGGGTGTTCCTCTACAGGCTGATGCGGCGCCTGCGCCTCTCGCGCCTCTACCGTCCGGCGTCGCCGCGGGACGAGGCCGAATGCTACGCCGACATCTTCGAGTGGAGCCAGGCGGCCGGGTTCTACCGTCTGGCCGAGGCGGCCCTCGCCGCCATCGCTCCCGTCGACCGCGGCCTCGCGTCGGAGATCGCCGCCCGGTGCCTCGCGCCTCCGATCAGGGTCAAGATGCTGGCGATCGCCTCGATCAGGCTCCTGAGGGACCTCGACTGGAAGCTGGTCGCGCCCGCCATCATCAAGCTCCTGGGCGCCGTCGCCGACGCGCACGTGCTGCTGAACCTGATGGACGCGCTGGCGTCGCTCGACGTCGCGCTCGAGGACTCCTTTGTGGAGCTGCTGCTCAAGGGACTGCGACTGAGCACCGACCCCGAAGTGGCCGCCCGCATTGCCGAGGTGATCGGCGCGAGGGCGGGCGCCGCGACGTTCGAGCCGCTGCGGCTCCTGTTCCCGGAATGCGACGAAGCGAAGAAGGGCCTGTGCCTGTCCATCTTCAACCGGATGGTCACGCGCGGCAGCATCGGAAACCGCGACGCGCTCGTGGAGATGCTCTACAAGACGCTGCGGGGCGGCGCCAGCGGCCTGCAGGCGAGGGCCGCGTGCCTCCTCTGGAGGCTGGGCGACGAGTACTCGCTCAAGGTGATCCGCGATCTCCTCACCAAGGGCGGCGCCGAAGTTCAGGCCCAGGTGCTGCAGGGCCTCAAAGGCTCGGTCGGCCCGACCATCGTCCCGGTCCTCTTCCCGCTGCTCGGGACCGGCGCCTCGAGCGTGCAGCTCGGCCTGAGGGAAACGCTGCTCAGCGCCGAGTCGGACGCGGCGAGAGATGCGATCGTGGGCCTGCTCCTGCCCGGCGGCGAAGAGGAGGCGGGCCAGACCGGCGGGCAGACGGAGGTCAGCCTCGACCACCTGAGCGAGAAGAGGAGCTACCAGTTCGACCGCGAGCACGTGCAGAACCTGGCGGTCTTCTTTACGGACATCCAGGGGTACTCGACCAAGGCCGAGCGCCTCTCCGGCATGGAGCTCGCGGAGTTCATCCAGGACTACGAAGGCGTGCTCCTCCCGGTCGTGACGTCGCACCGCGGCGAGCTCATCAAGAAGATGGGCGACGGTCACCTGTTCGTCTTCGAGTCGCCCCTCGACGCCGCCCTCGCCGCGGTCCGGCTGCAGAAGGCGCTGACCCGCTTCAACAGCTACCGGGAGGAGCGCAAGCGGATCGACGTGCGGATCGGGATCCACTATGGCGAGGCGCTCAGGCGCGAAGGCGACGTGCTCGGCAACGACGTGAACATCGCGGCGCGGCTGCAGGCCGCGGCGAGGGCCGGCTCCGCCCTGGTCTCCGACGTGGTCCAGGACAAGGTCAGGGACTACATCAACAGCAAGGCCATCGGCGCCATCAGGATCAAGGGCATCTCGGAGCCGGTGAGCGCGTACGAGCCTTTCGAGATCGCCGTCGACCTGCCGAAAGAGCTGGATCCGCTCAAAGCAGGACCAAAAATGAAGGCGGCAGCCGCGCCGGCCGCGGCGTCGGCGGCACCGGCGCCGCCGGCGCCCGGGGCGCGCCCCGCGTCTCCCGAGCTGGCCGCGTACCTGCAGGAGACCTTCAGCGCCCTCTACGCGTCGTGCAAAAAGGTCGAGCTCGGCGAGATCGACGCCGCCGAGATCCGCAAGCTGCTCGTGGAGCGCTGGAAGGGCGTCAAGAGCCGCGTCGCCCCTTCGCGCGCCGCGACGCGTCCCGCGCCCCCCCCGACCTGAGCGATCAAGCCCCGACGATCGCGCGCAGGTCGGACGGCACGTCGCTCGTGGCCTTGAGCCCGAAGCGCTCGATGAGCACGCGCTTGACGCCCTCCGAAACGAAACCGGGGAGCGTCGGCCCGATCCGCACGCCCTTGAAGCCGAGCACCAGCAGCGCGACCAGCACGCAGACCGCCTTCTGCTCGTACCAGGCGATCGCGAAGTCGACCGGCAGCTCGTTCACGTCCTTCGCGCCGAAGATCTCCTTGAGCTTGAGCGCCGTGACCGCGATCGAGTAGGAGTCGTTGCACTGCCCGGCGTCGAGCACGCGCGGGATCCCGTCGATGTCGCCGAGCCCGAGCTTGTTGTAGCGGTACTTCGCGCAGCCCGACGTGAGGATGACGGCGTCCGGGGGCAGCGCCTTCGCGAGGTCCGTGAAATACTCGCGGGACTTGTTCCTGCCGTCGCAGCCGCCCATGACCACGAACTTGCGGATCTTCCCCGACTTGACCGCGGCGACGACCTTGTCCGCGAGGCGCTCGACCTGGTCGTGGGCGAACCCCGTGACGACCTCGCCGCTCTCGATAGCCTGCGGGGGCCGGCACTTCTTTGCGAGCTCGATGATCCGCGCGAAGTCCTTGGGCTTTCCGTCGCGGCGGTCCTCGATGTGCGGGACGCCCGGGTAGCCGGCCATGCCGGTGGTGAAGATGCGGTCCTTGTACCCGTCGCGCACCGGGATGATGCAGTTGGTGGTCATCAGGATCGGGCCGTTGAACGTGACGAACTCTTCGCCCTGCTTCCACCAGGAGCCGCCGTAATTGCCGGCGAAGTGCGGGTGCCTGCGGAACGCAGGGTAAGCATGCGCGGGGAGCATCTCGCTGTGGGTGTAGACGTCGATCCCCTGGCCGGCGGTCTGCTCGAGCAGCTCCGCCAGGTCCCTGAGGTCGTGGCCCGACACGAGGATCCCCGGCCGGCCGCGCACCCCGATGTCGACGCGCGTCACCTGCGGGTGGCCGTAGGTGGTCGTGTTCGCGCGGTCCAGCAGCGCCATCGCCGCGACGCACGCCTTGCCCGTGCGCTCGAGCAGCGCCAGCAGCTCCGGCATCCCGAGGTCGTCGCAGGCGGCGGCCAGGATCTCGACGACCTCCGCGTCCAGGCCTTCATCGTCGAATCCGAGGACGTGCGCGTGCTCGCCGTAGGCCGAGAGCCCCTTGAGCGCGTAGATGATGAGCTCCCTGACCGACCTCCGGTCCTCGTCGAGGCCGCCGGTCACCGAAGCCGCGGCGAAGCAGCTCTCGAGGTCCGTGTCGGTCGACCCCTGCCACGATTCGATCGGCGTGAGCGCGGTGCGCTTGGGCAGCGCGCGGGCGAGCGAGCGCTTGCGGTCGAGCGCCTCGAAGATGAGGCCGCGGATCCGCGATGCGTCGAAGTTGGCATTGGTGATGGTGGCGAAGAGGCCCTTCATGATCAAGGCGCCCTCACCCGGGACCGCGCCGCCGGCCGCGCGCCTGCGGCGCGCCAGCATCGCGAGCCCCTTGAGGCCGTACACCAGCACGTCCTGCAGGTCGGCGACGCGCGCCTCCTTGCCGCAGACCCCGCGTGCGGTGCAGCCGGTATTGCGCGCCGTTTCCTGGCACTGGTAGCAGAACATGGTTCCCTCTCGATGAAGTGTGTTTCCGGCCCGCGCCGCGCGACCCGGTGACGCCATGGAACCTGCGCTGCCGGAAGATGTCAAGTCCGCTCGGGGCGCGTTGTCCGCTCGGGGCGCGTCACGACTTCTCGTAGCGGCGCGCGACGACAAAGAGGTAGTCGGAGAGCCGATTCAGGTATTTCAGGGGCACGGACCCGGCCAGGCTGTCGGGGGCGGCCCGCCGCAGCCAGGCGACGAACCGGCGCTCGAGCCTCCGGCAGACCGCGCGGGCGATGTCTATGCTGGCGCCGAGCCGGGTGACCCCCGGCACTATGAAGCCCCTGGGCAAGGGGATCGACTTCATCACAGCCTTCTCCCAGCCCTCGAGCCGCTCAAGGTCCGCGGGCCCCACGGGATCGAGCGTCACGAAGAGAGGGGATCCGCGCGAAGTCGCGGCCTCGGCCCCGATGCGGTACAGGTCGTTCTGGATCCTCTCGATATGATCCGGGACCGGGAAGCTGTCCTGGAACCCGGACTCGAGCCCGTGGCGGAGCGAGGCCTTGACGAGCCCCAGCCACGAGGCGAGCTCGTCGAGCGTCCCGAGGACCTCGAACAGCTCGTCGTCCTTGGGCAGCCGCTCGCCGCTGTAGAGGCCGGACTCCCCCTGGTCGCCGGTGCCGGTCGTGACTGCGTCGAACTTCACCTTGCTTTGACGATGCCTCAGCGGGAGCGGCATCGTCAAGACGATTCCGCCGGCTGTAGCCGGCCGCGAGGCGCTCGCCGGGCGCTCACCTCCGCTCCCGGACGCTTGCCCGCTCCTGCCCCCCCTGCCTCCGATGGCACTTGCGAAGAAGCGGGTCAGGTGCGAGAATGGAGGCCGGCCCGAGCGGGGCGAGACCCCGCCCGGCACCGACCCCGACCATGGGCGATACGATCATCGGAAACAGCAATCTCGGCAAGCGGCTCGAGAAGATCCCCCGGAAAGAGGTCCTGCAGCTTTCTTACGGCGGCAGGAACATCGCGATCGTCGGGGTCATCACGATCGGGCGCGACAAGGACAACTCGATCCAGCTCGACGACGTGATGGTGTCCCGGCACCACGCGGCGGTGCAGAAGATACGGGACGACTACTTCGTGCGCGATCTGCAGAGCACCAACGGCACGTTCGTCAACGGCGTGCAGGTGCCGGAGGGCAAGTACATCCGAATGCAGGCGGGGGACGTGCTCAAGATCGGCCGCACGGAGCTGAGCCTGCAGTAGCGCGCCGGGAGCCTCAGGAGCCGGCGCCGGGATCGAGGAGCGGCAGGAACTGGTCCCAGGACCGCACGGTTGCGTCGGGCACCTGTCCGGGAGCGCCGCTGCCGGCGGGGTTGTACCAGACCGCGATCAGGCCCGCCGCCCGGGCGCCCGCGACGTCGTACTCCGGTCGATCGCCTACGTACCACGCCTCGCGCGCGGCGCATCCCACCCTCGCGAGCGCCGCCTCGAAGAGCAGCGGGCTCGGCTTGCGCACGCCGTAGTCCGCGCTCGAGATCACGACCTCGAAAAAGCCCCCGAGTCCGAGTCGCTCCAGGTCCTCCTCGAGCACGGAAGCCGAGAACATGGTGTTGCTCACGACGCCGGTTCGGATGCCGGAGGCACGGATGCCCGCGAGGACCCTCTCGATCCCGGGCTCCGGCGTGTGGGTCATGGCGCCCAGCCAGAACTCCCGCTCCATCTCCGCGGGCGAGAGAACGAAGCGGACACCCAGCCTGTCGTAGAGAAGGCGCTGAAACGCGCGGCAGGGGAACTCGAGCCGGCAGGGGTCGCGCATGGCGAGCACCCTCGCGCTCAGGGCCGCCGCCTCGGCTCCCACGGCGTCCACCGAGAAGCCGCGCGGATCGACGGCGTGGCGCAGCAGCCGCGCGTTTCCGGCCGCCGGGTCGAAGCGCTCCCCGCCGACGATCGTGCCGCCCATGTCGAAGAGGACCGCGCGCGGACGCGGAAGAGCAGGGCCCTGCGTCACTTGTCCTTAGGCGGGACCGCGCCGTTGTTGTTCAGCTGCAGGTAGATCTGGTCCGCGAGACCGAAGCCCGCCGTGCGGGTCATCTTGAGGGCGTACTGGTCGTAGAGCATGTCCTCGAAGATATCCTCGGCCATGCCGCCCTCGATCAGCCCCGTCTTTTCGACGGTCTGGCGCATGGAGTCGAGCATCTGCTTCACGAAGATGCTCTCGAACTCCTGCGCCGCCTGGTAGAGCTTGCTCCCGCGGTCGATCTGGCTGCGCCGGACCGCGGGCGCCGGCCCGGGGCCGGCCGCGCTCGCGCGGCCGCGCTCCGCCAGCGCCTCGCGGGCACCGGCCAGGTCGCGCTGCACGCGCGCGCTCTCGTAAACCTGTCTCGCCTGCGGAGCAGGCATGCTCGGCATCTGGATCGGGTCCACGTCGCACTCCTGGGAGATCCGCGAGCTTGCCTCGCAGCCGGGTCAAAGCACGATCAGCGATCCGTACAGCGCGCCCGCCCGGTCGAGGGCCTTGAGGATCCCAATGATAACGTCGGTCGAGACGCCGACGTCCTTCAGTGTCTTGACGAAGTCGTCGACGCTGGTCGTATCGGGGATGACGAACTGTTTCGGCGACGGCTGCCCTTCGGCGTTGGTTGATGCGTAGGCGGGAGCGTAAGCGGGGGCGGCGCCGCCGACGGTGACCTCGACGTCCTTGTAGGACACGGCGACCTTGCTGATGCGGACGTTCTCGCCGATGATCACCACGCCCGACTGGGAGTCGATGACCACGCGGCCCTTGGTGTCCGGGGTCACGCCGAGGCTCTCGATCTGGCCGATCAGCGCGACCACCTCGGTCCGGCGCGCCTCGGGGACCTGCACCTCCACGAGCGCCGCGTCGCGCGTGGTGACCGTGATCCCCGGCACCCCGGCCTTGATCGCCTCCGCAACCGCGGCGGCGGTCACGAAATCCGGGTGCCGCAGCACGAACGACAGCGTGTTCCCGGGAGCGAAGGTCGAGACGATCTCGCGCTCGACGATCGCCCCGCCCTTGAGCGTCCCGACGGTCTGCACCGCTGCCGGGCCGACGGCGACGGAGATGCGGCCCTGCCCGACCGCGTACACCTGCCCGTTCGCCGCGCGCAGGTTGGTCTGCAGCAGGATCCCGCCCTCGAGGCTGCGGGCGTCGCCGACGCTCGAGACAGAGACGTCGATCCGCTCGCCCGGCCGCGCGAAGGCTGGGGCTTCCGCGCTCACCATGACGACGGCGGCGTTGCGGCTCTTGACGTCGTCCGCGCCGATCTCCAGGCCGAACGACGAGACCATGCTCGAGAGAGCCTTCTGAAGAAGGGCGGAGCCGGACGAATCGCCCTTTCCCGCCAGGCCCGTCACCAAACCGACGCCGAGGAGCTGGTTCTCCCGGACCCCGAGGACGTCGGCGATGTCCTTGATGCGGACCTTGGGGGCCGCGGAAGCGGGGACCGCGGCTGCCAGGAGCAGCGCGAGGGCCGCGAGGGCGGACAACCGGGGCCGCGCACGATCAACGCAGCTCAACGACCACCTCCCGCTTTCCCGTCACCAGGGCGTCGTAGCTCTGCTCGCTGTCGAACGGCCGCACCGGCACTATTTCGCCGGAGTAGCCGGAGCGCAGGGCGCGGCCCGGCAGCGTCACGGCGACCGCGCCGCGCACGAACCGTATGCGGATGCGCTCGCCGCTGCGCAGGGCGAGCTCGCGCCGCTCGTCGGCCTGCGTCTGCGGGCCCGCGTCGCGGCCGGCGCGGCCGGCCGGCGGCGGCGCGGCCGCTCGCGCGGCGCGGCATCCTGCGGGCCCTTCGCTGCCGCTTGCGCCGGCGCGGCGGGCGCGCCGGCGCCGTCGTCGTCGGCGCGAAGGATCTTCATCCGGAAGCTGCGCGGGCGCCCCGACAGCGTCGGGTACGCCACCTCCGTAACGTCACCGAGCTCGCGCAGCTCGAAGTACTTTCGCAGCCCCGGATCGTAGTCGCCCGCGAGCGGGACATCGATCACCTCGAGCTCGATGCGGCTCGAACGGTCGGTGTCGGCCGCGTCGACGTACTCGAGCAGGTCCCGGTAGAAGATCGATTCCTTCGGCGCCGCGAGGGCGGCCGGCACCAGCGCGACCCGCCCCCCGGACACGATCACCGGACCGGTCGCGCCCGCGAGCAGCGCCTGGCGCACCGCCGACGCGGGCAGGAGGGTCGGCCGGTTCACGTCAAAGGGAAGCGGAGCGTCGAGGCCCGCCGTCCCCGTGTCCGCCGGCAGGACGTACACGAGGTCCCTCAGGGCGGGCCGACCGCTCTGCAGCACGACGGCGCGGCGCAGATAGAGCTCCAGAGCGTGCAGCCCTGCTGTCACGGCGAAAAGAAACATGACGATCAGGAGCGCCTTCACCGTCCCACGCACCTCTCTCACTCCGGTCCCGGCCCCGGTCACGCCGGCCCCTGCGGGAATCGGCGCGACCGGGCCCGCGCTTACCGCTTGAGCCCGTTCGCGATCCCGAGCATCGTGTCCGAGGTCTGGATCGCCTTGGAGTTCGTCTCGTAGGCCCTCTGGGCCACGATCATGTTCACCATCTCCTGCACCACCGAGACGTTGGACATCTCGAGGAACTTGTGGATGGTCTTGCCCATCCCGTCGAACCCGGGCCTGCCCGCGATCGGAGGGCCGGAGGCGTTGCTGATCTTGAGCAGGTTCTCGCCGATCGCCTGCAGGCCCGCCGGATTGATAAAGCGGTAGATCTCGATCTGGCCGACGTCGATCGGGTCGTCGTTGCCGGGCATCTTGACCGTGACCCGTCCGTCCTGCGAGACCGAGACCGTGTCGCGGATGAAGCCTTCGGGAAAGATGATCTCGGGCGCGACGCGGTACCCGTTGGAGGTCACGAGCTGGCCGTTGGAGTCGATCTTGAACGAGCCGTCGCGCGTGTAGCCGTAAGTGCCGTCGAAGAGCAGCACGCGGAAGAAGCCTTCGCCCTGGATGGCGATGTCCGAGATGTTCTCGGTGTTCTGCAGCGAGCCCTGCGTGTAGATCTTCTGAGTCGCCGCGGGGCGCACGCCGTGGCCGACCTGGATCCCCGTCGGCACCACGGTGACCTCGGTCGCGGGTGTGCCGGCGATCCGCGAGGTCTGGTAGAGCAGGTCCTCGAAATCGGCCCGGTTCTGCTTGAACCCCGACGTGTTCACGTTGGCGAGGTTGTTCGAGATCGTGTCGATGTTGAACTGCTGGGCAGTCATGCCCGAAGCCGCCGTCCACAACGATCGCATCATTCCGGTACCCCCTCCTACAGGCGCATCGCCTGGTTGATCAGCGTGCCGAGCAGGCCGTCATGCGTCTGGATGAGCTTCTGGTTGGCCTCGTAGGTGCGGTTGACCTCGATCATCCGCACCATCTCGGTGACGACGTTCACGTTGGACTTCTCGAGGAACCCCTCGAGCACTTTGGGCCGCTGGCCTTCGGCCGCGATGCGCGCGGGCCCCGACTCCTCGGTGTCCTTCCAGAGAGAGTCGCCCTGCTTCTGCAGGTAGCGGGTGCGGTCGAAGTCGACGATCTTGAGCCGGTCAACGAGCTCGATGCCCTGCCAGTCGTTTTCCTCCGGCGAGACCAGCCGTTGGGGGTCTGCCGCGAGGTCGCTGTTCTGCCAGACGTTGCCGTCCTGGTCCACGGTAAAGTTGTTCGCCTTGAGGCGGATCGGGCCCTTCTCGCCGAGGACGAAATCGCCTTCCTTGTTGACGAGGTAGCTCTGGTCGTTGATGAGGAAGCTCCCGTTGCGCGTGTAGCGCTCCTCGCCGTCTTTGCTCACGGTGAGGAAGCCCTTTCCTTCGAGGGCGAAGTCGAACGGATTCTCCGTCCGCTGGACGGAGCCCTGGGCGAAGTCCGTGAAGACCTCGTTCTCCTCGACCCCGGTCCCGAGCCTGCCGACTACCGGCGCCCTATCGATGGACGCGAAGCCGAGCTTGACCACGCCGTCGTCGTCCATGCGGCGCAGCAGGATCTCCGGAAACGATTTGAGGACCGGGATGTCCTCTTTGTAGCCGACGAGGTCGACGTTGGCGAGGTTGTTCGCGATGGCGTCGAGCCGGTGCATCTGCGCGACCATCCCGCTCGCGCCGGTGTACAGACCACGGATCAAGAATGCCTCCTCGGACCCGATGCTCGCGCCCGCGTGGCCCCGGTGACGGAGCCCGCGAAGCGCGGGTGATCCTTTTAGATTATCGGTCGGCGACCCGGGCGCTTGACCGATCGGCTCCGGGGCTTCCCCCCGGGGCTTCCCCCCGTTGCCGTGGGACACGGGATGGGATAATCTGTCGGGTCATGGTGAGCCGGGAGGAACTCGCAAAGCGCAAGCGCGACAACCAGACCGCGGTCGCGGTGGGATTGGCGGCCAACATCGTGCTCGCGGTGGCCAAGCTGTTTGCGGGCATCGTCGGCCGGAGCTCGGCCCTCATCTCCGACGCCATCAACTCGACCTCGGACGTCGTCTACTACCTCGTGGTGGCGGCGCTCGTGCGCACCGCGGCCAAGCCGGCCGACCAGGAGCACCCCTACGGCCACACTCAGATGGAATCGATCGCGTCGCTGGTGGTGGGGGCTTTCGTCCTGACCACCGCCGTCGCGATCCTCTGGGACGACGCGGCCACGGTGTTCCAGATGGTGACGGGCGCGGAAGCGCCGCACGAGATCGGAGTTGTGGCGCTCTGGGTGGCGCTTGCGACAGTCGGGATCAAGATCTTCCTGGCGTTGTGGACGCGGGCGAAGGGCCGCTCGGGAGGCAACTCGGTTCTCGTGGCCCTCAGCGACGACCACGCGAGCGACGTCGCCGCCTCGGGAGCGGTCGCAGTCGGCATCATTCTGGCCAGGCTCGGCTACTCGTGGGTCGACCCGCTGGCGGGCGCGATCGTCGGCCTGCTCATCTTCCGCACCGGCATGAGGATCCTGCGCAATTCGGCGACCGAGCTCATGGACGCCGTGCCCAGCCAGAGCCTCGCCCGGGAGATCCGCGCCAACCTGGCGGACATCGCCGCGATCCGCCAGATCGAGGAGGTCCACGCGCACCGCTTCGGCCCGCACATCGTCGTGAACCTCACGATCGGGCTCGACGGCGCCCTCTCGATCAGGGAAGGCGACGAGATCTGCACGCGGATCGAAGAGAGGATCTACGAGACCATGCCAGAGATCAGGATGGTCTACGTGCACTATCACCCGCCGAGGGCGGGCCGCGGCGCGATCGGGGTCGTGCCGCGACGGCTTTCGGGAGGCGACGCCTAGGCCTGTCGGACCCTGGGCAGCCCGCGGTCCGTGCTGCTTCGGTGGGTCTGGGCGCGGCGGACCGCGCCCGCCCTAGGCGCCGCCCCGGCGCAGCAGCCAGGACAGCAGGCTCGTGATGAACGCGACGTAAAGGCTGCCGACCTCCACCGGCCGGCCGCCGGGCGCCTGGGCCGTGATGCGATCGGGGCCCCAGTCCACGAGCCCACCGACCCAGTGCGGGGCGAAGTCGGTCGTGAACGCCGCGGTCCTTCCGCCGCTGTGAGACCCGACCACGAGCAGAGGAAGCGGCTCTGGGTCGCGGGAGAGGGAGCTGCCCTCGATGCGCAGCTTCCGCAGCGACAGCACGACGGTCGAGCCCTTCTTCGCCTTCACGCGGTTGCAGCCGCAGACCATCGGCGGCTCCTCCCACGGCAGCCCCTGCACGGTCGGGTGCCGCGTCGTCACCTCGGGGATCAGCCCGTGACACCAGTTCAGCCGGTCGTCCTCGGCGAGGCACTCGACGGGGAGCGCAGGCGCGATCTCGGAGGAGTCGTAGTTGCCCAGCAGTCCGTGAAACGACTCCCAGCCCCCGACCATGAGCAGCGAGGCGCCCTTCTCGACCCGCGATGCGATCTTGCGCAGCGCGTGGCCCCGGAAGCGGTCGCTCGGGTAGTCGCTCAGGAGGTAGAGCGCGTGATCCTGCTCGAGGAGGTCCTCGGGAAAACGCTCGCCCATCGGCACGTAGTCGAACTCGATCCCCGCGTACGCCATCACGCCGCCCAGGTAGCAGGCGCCTGTCGCGAGCGTGGCATCGCCGCAGTAGAGCACTTCCCTCATGCGACGACTCTACGCCCCGCTGAGCGGCCGCGCAAGTCGGCGCGGCGCGATGGGGCGAGCCGATCCCGCGATCGTCACGAGCGCGCCTGCATGAGCGTCAGCCACGCCGGGACGGAACCCTCCTCACCCGCCGTAAAGACGGACTCCCGGAGAAGACGGAGCTCGAAGAAGGGCTCCACGGCCTCGACGAGGTCGCTCGCCGACCACTGCGGCGGGCCGACGTGGGGGGCGCGGCGGTTGCTGCTCGTGACGAGACTGTAGAACCAGCCGCCGGGCGCGAGCAGCGCGGCGGCCGTCTCCAGGAACGCGCGGCGCTCGCGGCCGTCGTGCCTGAGGTGCTGCAGGCAGCCGCGCTCCATGATGAAGCCGAAGGACGATCGCGGCAGAGCCGCCGGGGGGAAGTCCTGAGGGAAACGGCCGCGCAGCCAGCGGCAGCCCACGCCGGCGGCGCGGGCGTGCCCTTCGGCGAGCTCGAGCGCCGCGGGGGAGAGATCGATCCCCGTGCACGCAAAGCCCCGGCGGGCGAGCCATACGAGGCTCTTGCCCTCGCCGCAGCCGATGTCCAGCGCAGCGCACGGCCGCAGCTCGAGGTCCGCGAGGAGTCCGGGAAGGTGACCGTCGAAGGGGCCCGGGTCCCAGGGCACTTCGCCGCTGCGGTAGGCGGCATCCCACCAGCTCATGCCTCCAGGATACTCACGAAGCTCTTGCGCCGCCCGGCCGGGATGGAGCATCCTCGCCGCCGATGAAGGCCGAGACCGCCTCCGGCACACAGCGCGCCGCTGCCACCGCCCGCGGGTACCTCCTTGTGCTGCTCGCCGCTTCGCTCTGGGCCACCATCGGCATCATTTACAGCCACCTCGCGGGCAGCCGCGGCCTCCCGCCCCTCGCGGTAGCGGCCGCGCGGGCCGGGCTCGGCGGCCTGCTGCTGCTCGCGGGACTGGCCGCGATCCGCCGCCCGGCGCTGCGCATCGGCGCGAAGGCCCTCGCGATCACCCTCGCCTACGGCGTGGTCGGCGTCGCCGTCTTCTACGCCAGCTACGTTTACGCCGTGATCACGGCCGGGGTGGCGGTCGCGTCGGTGCTGCTGTACACCGCGCCCGCCTGGGTCGCGCTCATCGCGTGGCGCTTCCTCGGCGAGCGGCTCTCGCGCGTGCATCTCGCCGCCCTGGCCCTCACCCTCGCCGGCGCGGCCCTGGTCGCGGGCGTGTCGCCCTGGGGCGCCGTGCCCGTCGGGCCGGCGGGCGTGCTGTGGGGCCTGGCCGCCGGCTTCACCTACGCCCTGTGGAGCGTCTTCAATTCGATCGGCGTGCGGTACGCGTCGCCGTGGACCTTCCAGTGCTACGGGATGCTCGCGGGTGGCGCCGTGCTCCTCGCCGTGCAGCCCGTCGCCGCGCCTGCCGGGCTTGCCCGGCTCGCGGGCGCCGTCCGCGATCCGGCGACCCTCGCGTGGCTGCTGCTGCTCGCCGCCGGGCCTACCGTCGGCGCGTCCGTCGCCTACGCCGCGGGCGTGCGCTCCGTCCCCGTGAGCGTCGCGAGCCTGGTGGCCACGCTCGAGCCCGTCATCGCCGCGGCTCTCGCGTACCTGCTGCTGGGCGAGAGGCTGGGGCCCTCGCAGATCGCGGGCGGCGTGCTCATCCTGCTCGCCGTCTGGCTGCTGCGGCCGCGCGGGCGTCAAGCGTGAGTATCTTGTACCCGTGTCGAAGCGGCATTAGTATCAAGGGAGCGCCCGTGGGAAGCGCAAGTCAACGACAGGGAGGAAGCTCATGAGAAGGCTCCTGGCAGCATTCGCCGCGCTGGTATTGCTCGGCGCGGGTTTCGCGTTCGCCGAGGGAACGTCGGAGAGCGCCGGCACGGCCAAGAAGATCGACATGCGGGCCACCTGGTGGGGCTCACAGGCCCGTCACGACCGCACGATCAAGGTGATCCAGATGTATCAGGCGCAGCACCCGAACGTCACGATCAACTACGAGTTCGCGAACTGGGGCGACTACTGGACCAAGCTCACCACGATGGCCGCGGGCGGCGGCCTGCCCGACGTGATGCAGCAGGACTACGCCTACATCGGAGAATGGCAGAACAAGAACCTGCTCCAGCCCCTGGACGACTACATCAAGTCGGGGATCATGGACTTCTCCAATGTGTCCGACTCGGCGCTGGCGGGCGGACGCATCGGCGGCAAGCTGTACGCGGTCAACCTCGGCAGCAACTCGCAGACCTTCTTCCTGGACCTCGATGACTTCCAGAAGGCGGGGATGGCGGTGCCGCGCGAGCAGTGGACGTGGCCGGAGTTCGAGCAGACCGCCCTGGGTCTCTCGGCGAAGCTCGGCAAATGGGGGATGGGCGGCGGCGCCAGCCTCTGGGACGAGCAGATCTGGGGGTCGCTCTACATGAGCAACGGCCAGTGGCGGTACACGGCGGACGGGAAGAACCTCGGGTACACCGACGACAGCATCCTCGTGAACCACTTCAAGATGATCCTCCGGCTCGTGCACGCCAAGGCCCACCCGGGCTATGACGTCGATCTCGCCAACTACGTCAACAAGAGCGTCGAGGCGCAGCCGATCGTCGCGGGCAAGTCGTCGATCGGCTACTTCTGGAGCAACCAGATCGTCGCCGTATGGAAGGCTGCGGGCGCGAGCCGCAACTTCCAGGGGATCCACCTCCCGCGCCTGCCCGGCGGCAAGCCCGGCAACTTCGTCAAGCCGTCGCAGTTCTTTTCCGTGACCACCCAGGCAAAGGCCAAGGAGGAGGCGGCGAGGTTCATCAGCTTCTTCACCAACGACATCGAAGCCAACAAGGTCCTGCTGGCCGAGCGCGGGATCCCGATCTCGGCCAAGGTGCAGGAGGCGCTGAAGCCGCTGCTCGACAGGGCCGCCAAGGAGAGCTTCGACTACGTGGCGAAGGTCGAGAAGGACGCGAGCCCGATCCCGCCGCCGGACCCGAAGGGCCATCCGGACCTCGTCAGCAACCTCTACCTGCCGCAGGTGGTCGCGGGCTTCATGTTCGAGAAGATCACGCCCGAGCAGGCGGTCGCCCTGCTGCGCGAGAAAGGCCCCGCGATCCTGCAGAAGTAGACGAGTAGACGCAAACCGGCGGCTCCCGGCAGCGGGAGCCGCCTCTATCCGGAGGGCCGGGCATGAGCGAAAGCACGCGTGTCACCGCCCGCGGCGTCGCCGCGGCGACCAGGGCGCACATCCGCGGCCGGCGCTGGAAGCGCGACGCGATCGACGGGTACCTGTTCATCGCCCCGTGGCTGATCGGTTTTCTTGGCATCACCCTGATCCCGATGGCGGCGACTCTTCTGCTCTCTTTCACGCGCTATGACCTGCTGTCCGCTCCGAGGTGGGCCGGCTTCGCGAATTTCCGCACCATGTTCTTCGATGACGCCAGGTACTGGAAGAGCGTCGAGGCGACCTTCTACTTCGCCTTTGTTTCCGTCCCGCTCAGGCTGGCGTTCGCGCTGGCCGTGGCGATGGTGCTCAAGTCCTCGCGCCGCTTCATCGAGTTCTACCGCGCGGTCTTCTACGCGCCTTCGATCGTGGGCGGCAGCGTGGCCGTGGCGGTGATGTGGAGGGAGATCTTCGGCGGCAGGGGCCTCGTCAACGCGATCCTCACCATGGTCGGCATCAGGACCAGCCTCGAGTGGCTCGGCGATCCGCGAACGGCGATCTGGACGCTCATCCTCCTGGCCGTCTGGCAGTTCGGCTCGCCGATGCTCATCTTCCTCGCGGGGCTCAAGCAGATCCCGCCCGAGCTCTACGAGAGCGCCTCGATCGACGGGGCGCGGAGGGCGCGCCGTTTCTTCTCGATCACGCTCCCGATGCTCTCGCCGATCATCTTCTTTAATCTGATCCTGCAGATCATCGCGGGATTCACCGCGTTCACACCGGCCTTCATCCTGACCAACGGCACGGGGGCGCCCCTCGACACGACGAACCTCTACGCCCTCTACCTCTATCAGAGGGCATTCAGGACGCTGGAGATGGGTTACGGATCGGGGATGGCGTGGGTGCTGCTCGTATTCATCGCTCTTGCCACCGCCGCCGTGTTCAGGAGTTCCCCGTACTGGGTCCACTACGAGAGCAAGGAGGGCCGGTAGGATGAGTGCCACGCCCTTCGACATCCCGGCCCGGCAGAGGCTCCGCAAGTCCGGGCAGACGCTGGCGTTCCACCTGCTGGTGGCTGTCGCCGGGATCGCGATGGTCTATCCGCTGCTCTGGCTGGCGGGCAGCTCCCTCAAGCCCGCCGACGAAGTGTGGGCCAACCTGTCGGCGCTCTGGCCGAACAAGCCGACCCTCGAGAACTACATCAACGGTTGGAGGGGTTTCGGCGGGATCTCGTTCGCGGTGTTCTACAAGAACTCGATCATCTTCTCGGGCCTGGGCACCGTGTTCGCCGTCGCGTCCTCCTCGCTCATCGCCTTCGGCTTCGCGCGGATCAGGTTCCCGGGCCGCACCTTCTGGTTCACGTGCATGCTGCTCACGCTGATGCTGCCGGCCGAGATCCAGGTCATCCCGCAGTACCTGCTCTTCAGCAGGCTCAAGCTCATCAACACATTCGTCCCGCTGCTGCTGCCCAGGCTCTGCGGGCAGGCCTTCTTCATTTTCATGATCATGCAGTTCATCAGAAGCGTCCCGGTCGAGCTCGACGAGGCCGCGGCCATCGACGGCTACGGGCGTTTCGGCGTGTTCACGCGCATCATGACGCCGCTCGTCGCCCCCGCGATGATCACGGCCGCCATCTTCTCCTTTTACTGGACCTGGGGCGACTTCCTGCACCCGCTGATCTACCTGAACAGCCCGAAGCTCTACGTGATCTCCGTGGCTCTGCGCACGTTCGCGGATCCCTCGGCTCAGAGCGACTGGGGCGCGATCTACGCGATGAGCTTCCTCTCGCTGATCCCGATGCTGCTGGTCTTCGTCGCGTTCCAGCGCTACATCGTCGAGGGGATCGCCACCAGCGGGCTCAAGGGATAATGGAAGAAGGCCGCCGCCGGGCGGCCCTTCCGCTGCGCGCGGCCGCGGCTCCCTCGCCTCAGCGCGCCCGCATCACCTTGAGCGCCCAGTCGCCGTCGTCGGGTTTCCGCGGCAGCTCCACCTTCCCCTTCGAGTCCGCCGCCAGAACGACCTTGCCGTCCCACTCGCCGGTGCGCGGGTCGAACCAGGCCGCGGTGTAGCTCGCGCGCGGGGCGAGCCCGTGGAGCACGGTCGCGGGCGTTCCCTTCTCGTGGTAGACGAGCAGCAGGTCGCGCTCCGGCGACGCGAGGCAGTAGGACCAGCCTTCGTAGCTCGCCACGGGTCCGCTCCTGTTCGGATCGAGGAGCTGGACGCTCGGCACGAGGTCGCGGTAGCGGGCTCCCTCTGAGAGCAGGAACGTGCGCAGGTGCTGCATCTGTCCGGCGGCGGGCCAGAGCATCCCCTCCCAGATGCGGACGCGCGACGCCTCCTCGACGTCGCCGCGCCAGACGCCTCCGTCCCACCCGCCGGAGCCGTAGATGTGGCCGGCCAGCCCGCCGCTGAGGACGCTGCCCCACGCGGCGGATCGGATCGTGCGCGCGTTCTCCTCGCTCGGCGAGGGAGGCACGCGCACCTCGCCCCAGTACCAGTTGGGGTCGGGCTGGTGCGAGAGCGTCTCCATGCCCTCGTACTGCGGCTCGCCGTTGAGCACCGGCACGGGCGGGTTGGTGTTGAAGAGGTCGGTGATCTGGGCGTAGGTGTAGTGATGCCTCTGGCCGTTGCCGCTCTGGTGGAAGGTGAGCCAGCGCGCCTCGTGCGTGTGGCCGAAGTCCAGCAGGGACGTCCAGTGGGCGTTGCATCCGACCGGGCTGCCGAAGGGCGGCGCCCCGTAGAGGTCGATCACGCAGTTGGCCGCGAGGTTCCACTCGGGCGCCGTGATCGACTGCGCGCCGGAGTCGTAGTGCACCGGGCTCAAGAGGCAGTTGTTCGCCTGCAGCCGCGCCCACACGTACTGGATGTAGCGCACGTAGGAATCCGGCCAGCCGTGGGCCCGCTTCCAACCCTGGCCGATGTCGCGCCGCGAGACCTCGACGAACGGCATAAAGCCGTGCGCGTTGAGGTAGTCGATCTTGCGGTCCATGTTGCGGAAGTACGCGGGGTTGATGCGGTCGAGGTCCGGGAAGCTCTGCTCGTGCCCCTTGATCTTTCCCGGGAACAGGAAGGGCGTGTTGCCGTCCTCGTCGGGCATGGCCTTGGCCCTGCCCGTGTCGGTCTGCCTCCAGGCCGCTCGCAGGACCGTGCCGTCCTCGGTCTGGAGGAACGCCGGCTTGCCGTCGTCGACCCAGTTGGGCAGCGCCGCGAGAATCGCGACGCAGTTGAAGCCCTGTTTCCGGCGCAGGGCGACGTAGTGCGGGAACGTGCGCGGCGTCTCCTCCGTGTCGCCCTTGCGCCACGGGAAGCGGAAGGTCGGAGTGGCCCACCACGTATCGCCTACGAGAAAACAGGCGGTGCCGTCGGCGTGCTCGAACGCGCGGCCGTTGGCCGTGGCGCGGAGAAAGCCGCGGCGGCAGGGGTTCTCGCGCTTCTCGGCCTCGGTCCACTCAACGGCCTCGAAGCGGCCGCTCCGACCCGCGAGGCCCGCGTCGGAGGGCTCGGAGCCGCTGGTCCATTTCCACTCGCCCGCGGCCGTCGCCGCGACGCGCACCGCGAACTCGCTCCCGCCGTCCCAGAAGCCGTAGCACCTGCGGCGGAACCCGGGGCCCGTGAGGTCGACCCACACCTTGACGTCGGTGTAAGGGTTCGCGTGCTTCCCGCGCGCCTCGAGGCGTATCTCCACCTTCTCCCAGACGTGCACGCTGTCTGCCATTGCCTTTCCTTTCCGCCGTCACGCCGACGGCTGCGCGCGTGCGGCCGGCTGCCGCCTCCCGCGCGCGAACGAAGCGAATACCCCCGCCAGGCACAGGACCGCGAACAGCGGGAAGGCGGTCCGCATGCACATGAGGAACGCGTCGAAGTGCTCGGGCAGGATCTGAACGTTGCCCATGAGCAGGGCGAGCAGCATCACGGCCACGCCCATGCTGAGCATGTTGCCCACGAGGCGCATCGTGCCCAGCGTGGCCGAGGCGATCCCGTATTGTCGTTTTTCCACGGAGCCCATCACGGCGTTGGTGTTGGGCGACGAGAACATGGCGAACCCGAGGCCGAGAAAGGACAGGCTCGCGACGATGTACGGAAGCGACGTCTCGCGCCCGACGAAGCCGAGGAGGCCGAGGCCGATCACGGTGAGGCCCATCCCGACCGACGCGAGGACGCGCGGCTCGACCCGGTCCGAGAGACGGCCCATGAACGGGGAGAAGATCGCCTGGAAGACGGGCTGGGCCACGAGCACGAAGCCGGCCGCCTCCGGCGTGAGGCCGCGCATCGACTGCAGGTAGAGGCTGAGGAAGAACCCGACGGTGGCGGTCGCCGAGTAGTTGATGAGGGCGGCCAGGTTGGAGAAGGCGAACGTCCGGTTGTGGAGAAAGAGCGTCATGTTGAGGGCCGGGTACGGCGCGCGCAGCTCCCAGAGGACGAAGCCCACGATCCCGAGAACCCCGGCGCCGATCATCGCGATCCCCGCCGCGCTCGGGAGGCCGGAGACGCCGTACATCATGACGCCGAGCGAGGCCATAAAGAGGAGCGAGCCGACCAGGTCGAAGGATTCCCCGCGCGCGTCGGCCCACTCCCCGTGGAGCTTCCACGTGAGCATGAGCAGTCCCGTCAATGAGATGGGGATGCTCAGCGCGAAGACCGCGCGCCAGCTGAGGGCCTCCGTGATCAGCCCGCCGAGCACCGGCCCGAGCGACATCCCCAGGTACGTGGCGGCGACCGACGTGCCGAGCGCGGCGCCCCGCCGCTCCGGCGCGAACACCGAGGTCAGGATGGCGACGTTCGTGGCGAACGTCATGGCGGCGCCGATGCCCTGGAGGACCCGCGCCGCGATGAGGAGCGTGCCGCTGGGAGCCAGGGCGCAGAGCAGCGAAGCGAGGCTGTAGACGACGAGCCCCGAGGCCAGCACGCGTTTGCGGCCCACGATATCGGCGATGCGGCCAAACGGCAGCAGAAAGGCCGCCGCGGCGAGCAGGTAGGCGGTCGAGACCCAGCTCAGCGCCACGGCCGGGAGGCCGAATTCGGCGCCGATCGAAGGCAGGACGATGTTCGCCGAGGAGCCCATGAACGGTGTCAGAAAGGAGGACGGAAGCGCCACGAGGAGCGCCACCCGCTCGGCCGCCTTCTGCCCGGCCTCCGCCTTTGCCGTTCCCACGCCCGTCTCCATGAGCGGGGATTCTACACGGACGGACCTTCTTGCCAAAGCCCCCTGCCGGCCCTCGCCCGGCACTCGCCCGGCGCTGACGACATCCCTGTCTGCGCCGGGCCCGGGCCATCCATGGCCCTCGCCAAACACGCCGCCGGTGGGTAGTCTAGAGGAGCGACGGGAGGTGCGCGGATGGCGGCGGGAGCGAGAGCGCACAGCACGGGGATCGCCGGCCTGGACAGCGTGCTCAAGGGCGTGCTCGCCGGCGACAACATCGTCTGGCAGGTCGACGCGATCGAGGACTATCGGGAGCTCGCGCGGCCTTTCTGCGAGCGGGCCGTCGAAGCGGGGCGCACCGTGGCGTACTTCCGCTTCGCGAGCCATCCGCCCCTGGTCGCCCCCGGGCCGGGCCTCGAGGTGCACGAGATCTCGCCCGGCGAAGGCTTCGAGACCTTCATCGCGAGGATCCACTCCGTCATCGAGCGCGCGGGCCGTGGCGCCTACCACCTCTTCGACTGCCTCTCCGAGCTCGCGCTGGCCTGGCATTCGGACCAGATGCTGGGCAACTTCTTCATGCTCACCTGCCCCTACCTCTTCGACCTGGAGACGGTCACGTACTTCGCGCTGCAGCGCAACTACCACGCGGCCGGCGCGGTGCGCGCCGTAACCGACACCGCGCAGCTCGTGCTGGACGCCTACCGGCACGGCGGGAGGCTCTACGTGCGGCCGCTCAAGGTGCAGCACCGCTTCTCGCCCAGCATGTACATGCTCCACGTGTGGGACGAGGACGGGCAGTTCCGGCCGGTGACCGCGAGCTCCCGCATCGCCGAGATCATGACGTCGCAGCACGCGGGCCTGGGCTCCGATCGCGTGCTCGGCTTCTGGGAAAAGAGCTTCGTGGAGGCGCAGGAGGTGCTCGAGGCGATCCGGAGGGGCGAGCGCCCGCCGGGCGACGAGCGGGCCTGGTTCCAGCGCCTCGCCCGGATGGTCTTCTCCCGCCACGAGCCCATGCTCGAGCTCGCTTCGCGCTACCTCACCCTGCAGGACATCATCGACGTGCGCGCGCGGATGATCGGGACCGGCCTCATCGGGGGCAAGGCGGTCGGCATGCTCCTCGCCCGCGCGATCCTCCGCAAGCGAAGCCCGCGCGTCGCGGCCGTCCTCGAGGAGCACGACTCGTTCTACGTCGGCAGCGACGTGTTCTACACGTTCCTCGTGACCAACGGCATCTGGTGGACGCGCCAGCAGCAGCGCGACCCCGAGCGCTTCCTCGAAGGGGCGGAGCGCGCGAGGCGGCGCATCCTCACCGGCGCCTTCGAAGACCAGGCCGTCCGGCAGTTCGAGGAGATGATCGACTACTTCGGGCAGTCGCCCTTCATCGTGCGCTCCAGCTCGCTGCTCGAGGACAACTTCGGCAACGCCTTCGCCGGCAAGTACGACAGCGTCTTCTGCGCGAACCAGGGGCCGCGGGAGCGGCGGGTCCAGGACTTTCTCGCGGCGGTCCGCGCGATCTACGCGAGCACCATGAGCGAGAGGGCGCTCTCCTACCGCGCGCAGCGCGGCCTGCTCGACCAGGACGAGCAGATGGCGCTGCTGGTGATGCGGGTCTCCGGCGACGTGTACGGCAGGTTCTTCTTCCCGCCGGTGGCCGGCGTGGGCTACTCGTTCAACCCCTACGTGTGGAGCAGGGACATCGACCCCAAGGCGGGCGTCCTCCGGCTCGTCTTCGGCCTGGGAACGCGGGCGGTGGAGCGCGCCGACGACGAGTACACCCGCCTCGTGGCGCTGAACGCGCCCGACCGCAGGCCGGAGCATGGGGCCCAGGGCACGCGCTACGCGCAGCGCCGGGCCGACTACCTGGACCTCGACGCGAACCAGCTCGTCTCGGGTCACTTTTTCGACGTCGTGCGGCAGGCGGGCGGCCTTCCCCTCGATCTCCTCGTCACGATGGACCGCTCGGCGGTCGATGCTCAGGGGCGGCCCGTCGAGGTCCCGATGCTCACATTCGCGGAGCTGCTCACCGGCACCTCGTTCGTCGAGGAGATGCGCGAGATGCTGCGCGTGCTCCAGGAGGCCTACGCGCTCCCGGTCGACGTGGAGTTCACGGCGAGCTTTCCCGAAGGCCGGCAGCACCGGATCAACCTGGTGCAGTGCCGCCCGCTGCAGGTGCAGGGCACCGAGCGGATCGACGTGCCCCGCGTCGAAGTGGACCCCGCGGACCGGATCATGGAGGCGACGGGCGCCGTCATCGGGCACAGCCGCCACGTGGACGTCGCGCGCTTCGTGTACGTCGTCCCCGCCGCCTATGGCGCTCTGCCGGAGCAGGCGCGCTACGAGGTCGCGCGGCTGCTGGGCGAGATCAACCGCGCCCTGCCGAGGGGCGGGGAGGAGATCACGGTGCTGCTCGGGCCCGGGCGGTGGGGAACGACGATGCCCGCCCTCGGGGTCCCGGTGAGCTTCGCCGACATCAACCGGGTCTCGGTGCTCGTCGAGATCGTCGCCATGAGGGAGCACCTCGTGCCGGACGTCTCGCTCGGCACGCACTTCCTCAACGACCTGGTGGAGATGGACATGCTCTACCTCGCCCTGCTTCCCGGTCAGGGAGAGAGCTACCTGGACACGCGCTTCCTGGAGTCCCGCGCGAACAGCCTGCTCGCGCTCGTGCCGGACGCGGCAAAGTGGACCGGGACCGTGCGCGTGATCGAGCGCGCGGATGCGGCGCCCGGCGCGCGGCGCATTCTGCTGACCGCCGACGCGGTCGACCAGCGGGCGCTCTGCTACTTCGCGAGCGGAGGAGCGAAAGGACCGGAGGGGCAAAAATGAAGAAGGCCGGCACGCCGCGAGGCATGCCGGCCTTCCGCGCGACCGCAGCCGCGTCCGGGCGGGCGAGCCCGACCCGGGCGCGCAGCCGCGCCGGCTGTCGATCAGGCGAGGCCCTGGTCGATCATGGAATCGGCGACCTTCTTGAAGCCGGCGATGTTCGCCCCGTTGACGTAGTTGCCCGGCGTGCCGTACTCGCGCGCCGCTTCGAAGCACGCCTGGTGGATGTTGACCATGATGCGGTGGAGCTTCTCGTCGACTTCCTCGCGGGTCCACGCCATGCGCATGCCGTTCTGCGACATCTCGAGGCCGGAGCAGGCCACGCCGCCGGCGTTGGCCGCCTTGCCCGGCCCGAAGAGAACCTTCTTCTCGATGAACAGGTCCGCCGCCTCCGGGGTCGAAGGCATGTTGGCGCCCTCGGCCACGCAGATGCAGCCGCCGTCGACGAGGGCCTTCGCGTCTTTCCCGTCGAGCTCGTTCTGGGTGGCCGAAGGCAGCGCGATGTCCACCTTTGTCAGGCCCCAGGGCCGCTTGCCTTCGACGTACTTGACGCCCTTGTACTTGTCCGCGTAGTCCTTGATGCGGCCGCGCCGGATGTTCTTGAGCTCCATGACGTAGCCGAGCTTCTCTGGGGAGATGCCGTCCTCGTCGATGACCGTGCCGTTGGAGTCCGACAGCGTGACGACCTTGCCGCCGAGCTGCGTCACCTTCTCGACCGTGTACTGCGCGACGTTGCCGCTGCCGGACACCGCGACCCGCTTGCCCTTGAAGCCCTCGTTGCGGGTCTTGAGCATCTCCTGGGCGAAGTAGGTGCAGCCGTACCCCGTGGCCTCGGGCCTGATGAGGCTGCCGCCCCAGTTGAGGCCCTTGCCCGTGAGGACGCCCTCGAAGGCGTTGCGCAGCCGCCTGTACTCCCCGAACAGGTAGCCGATCTCGCGGCCGCCCACGCCGATGTCGCCGGCCGGGACGTCGGTGTCGGGGCCGATGTGCCGGAACAGCTCGCTCATGAAGCTCTGGCAGAAGCGCATCACCTCGTCGTCGCTCTTGCCCTTGGGGTCGAAGTCCGTTCCGCCCTTGGCGCCGCCCATGGCGAGGCCGGTCAGGCTGTTCTTGAAGGTCTGCTCGAAGCCGAGGAACTTGAGGATCCCCAGGTTCACGGAGGGGTGGAAGCGCAGCCCGCCCTTGTAGGGGCCGATGGCGCTGTTGAACTGGATGCGGTAGCCGCGGTTGACCTGGTATTCGCCGCGGTCGTTCTGCCACGCCACGCGGAACAGGATCGTGCGCTCGGGCTCGGTGATCCGCTCGAGGATCGCGTGCTTCCGGTACTTCGGGTCGCGCTCGACCACTGCGTCGAGGGAGGTGAGCACCTCCTTGACGGCCTGGAGGAACTCGGTCTCCCAGGGATAACGCCTGCTGACCGCCTCGATGACACCCTGTACGTACTGACCCATCGTGCCACTCCTTTGTCGGGACGCGCGCTCGCTTTGCGGCAACTCGTTACCGTAAAGATGGGGCACCTTAGCACGCGGGCCCGCATGCGTCAAAGGGCGTCTCCCCGCCGCCGGCAGGACTGCGGGCTCGCGGGGATAAGCTGCCATAGTGCTCCGACATGGCCGCTGGCGCTGCCAAACGGGGCCTGCGCGCGGCCCGCGGATGGGCCGGTTCGCCGCAGAGAGGCGGCCGCTGCCGCGGCCAGGCGAACGAGTCGGGCGGGATTTTGCGGCAATATTGCCGCTTCAGGCCGAGGCGCGACGCCGCGGCCCGACGTGCTTCTCCATTTCCCGGTAGTCGAAGAGGCGGCCGGTAGTCCACGAAGCCCGAGAGGGCGCGCGAATGGACCCGGATGCCGTGCTCCTCGAGGATCGCGACGGGGTTCAGGCCGCCGATGACGACCGCGCCGACGATCCCTTCGTTGACCGGGATGCCGACCAGGGGCTGGCCCGGCCACCCTATGTTCATGAACCCGCCGAGGCCGACCTGCTTGAGCTCCTCGGCGAGCTCGAGGAGCCGGTCGCGGCTCGCGGCCGGCATCTCGCGGAACCCGGCCCCGATGAGGCCGTCGCCGTTCTCGGTCGCGCCCGTGTAGTCGGTCATCCCGCTCTTGATAAAGATCTCCAGCGGATCGAGGCTCGTGCCGTCGTAGTTGATGATCGCGACGAAGCGGACCGGCTTGCCGCGGTGCAGCTCGAGCAGGCCGCCGAAGCGCGACGTGGTCGGAATGCCTTCGGCGAGGAGGATCCCGTTGAGCGTCACGGAGCAGACCGTCCCGATCCCGACGTATCCCTCCGGGCATCGCACAGCTCGCCGGCCTTCTCCCCCGGCGCGAAGAAGGTCATCAGAGTGCCCATCGAGTAGCCCGACTCGAACACCCGCTTCATCAGGGGGCAGGCGCGCGCGAGGAAGCGGCTCTCGAGCAGGCTCACGTTCACGATCACGGTGCCTTCGCGGCGGGTGCGGTCGAACTTCATCTGGTAGGTGAGCTGGTCGATCTTGGCGGTGAGAAAGCCGACCTTCTCGTAGACCCTCGCCTTGGAGAGCTCGAGACGGCCCCTCTCGGTGATCCGCCTCCCCTTCTTGCCCGACGTACTCGGTAAAGCCGTCGCGGTCGAGGGCGAGCAGGTGGAAGCGCACCGTCCGCTCGCTGATGTCGTAGCCCTGGCCCTCGAGCTGCTCCGTGATGGCGGAGCTGCCGCGCGGCTTCGTTGCCGTCGGCGAGGAGCTTGAGGATGGCGAGGCGCTTTCGCTCGATGCGGTCCTGCATCGGGCGAATCTTAGGCCGCGCCGCGGGCGCGCATCAAGCCCGCAGGCGGCGCGAGCAGGCCGCGAGCCCGGCCCTGCTCGCAGCTCGCGCGCGGCGGCGACGATCGCCGGCCACCACTCGAGCAGCGCCGGCGAAGCGGCGGAGGCGGTCGCGCGCGGCCTCCCAGGCGAGCCGCCGGATCGCCGTCGCCGAGGTCGCGGGGGTGCACGGCGGCGCCCGCTTCGATGTGCGCCGCGATCTGCTCCAGGCGCGCCGCGGAGTCGAGCACCCACGGCGCGCCGCGCGGGCCGCTCGCGCGGCGCGCTGCTCGCAGAGCGCCATCTCCGAAGCCCAGCGGCCGACCCACCGTTCGCGCACCCACTTCTCCAGCTCGGGCGCGTCGAGCGACGCCATGCCGGCGAGATGAGCGGCGAGTGCGCGGATGCGCGCCTCCGGGTCCTGCTGTCCGGGCGAGGGCGAACACGAGGCCGATCAGCAAGCGCCAGGAAGTCCGCGAACAAGGGCTGGGGCGGCGGTTGTCCGTCGCCCGTCGCGTCCGGTACTCGCCGCGGGATCGTGCAGCACCGCGATCGGCACGTGGGCGGAAAGCGCGCTCGAGGTGCAGTCGTTCGCAGCGTCAGCGCGAAGATGCCGTCCTCTCTGCGGCCGACCGGAAAGAAGGGCGGCAGGAGCCCGCGGTTGTCCAGGCCGAAGTGCTGGCCGACGAGGTAGCCGCATTCGCAGACCGTCGCCCGCGCGACGCAGCGGATCGTCTCCCGGCTCGCGGCGGGCGATCTCGTACTCGTCGGGCGTCGCCGTGACCCGCTGCCAGGACTCGTCCCGCAGGTGCAGCAGCCAGGTGCCGCGAAGTCCGCTGTCGCCGCAGAGACCGGAGGCGGTCAGCAGCACTCGGTGCGGACGGCGCGACGAGCCGCAGCGCCAGGTCGCGGCCGAGCTCCGCGAGGACGACGGAGCCGGCGGCCGTCCGGGCGCACTCGCCGGCATCGCGGCCGAGAAGCGCCTCGTGCGCCGCGAGCGAGGGCCGGCGGTTCGCCGACGGATCGCAGCGCGTCGAGCAGCCGTTCGCGGCCGGCGTAGTAGCGGATGCCCGCGGGGTCCAGCGCGGGAGCTGATCGCCAGACCGCGCGCTCGCCTCCGGCAGCGCCGCCGTCTCGAACAGGATGTCGTCGTCGCTGGAGAGGACGACCTCGCCGCAGGTCGCGAGGAGGAGCGCGTTGCGATTGGCGCCGTACGGCGTGCCGAGATCGGGCGGCGGCGCAGAGCGCGAACGAGAGCACATCGCGCGGGGATTCCTCGATCCGCGAGTCGCGCGGTGAAGACGCGCTTCTCCGCACGGCCCGCGTACCAGAGATCGGGCACTGCGACCCGCGCGAGCGCGCGCCGGGTCTCCTCGTCGGTCGAGTCGTCGAGCACCGCGAGGCGAGGTCCTTCCGCGCGCCGCGCAACGGTCGATCCAGCTCCGCACGCTGCGCGCGACGAGCGCAGGCCGGCCGCGCGTGACCCAGGCCGCCCAGCCCGATGGGAGCCGGAGCCTCGGGCGCCGCGCGGAAGGCGCGCCGACAAGCGCCGCCGCGGAAACGAGCAGGCCCACGGCCCGCAGCTCCTCGAGCCGCGCGGCGAGGTCGCCGGGCTCCGCCTCCGCGAATCCCCGCTGCTCGAGAGCGGCCACGTGCTCGCGCAGGTTCCGGAACCCTTCGATGGACTGCAGCAGCAGAGCATCCTCCGCCTCGAGCACGCGAACGGCCGCGCCTTCCCTCAGCCCAGAACCGGCCGGCCCCGCAGTCGTAGAGCTCGACGGGGCTGGCCGAAAGGTGCGCGTACGGTCTCGCTCATCCGAGGTCCGCCATTCCCCAGGGCCCTTCGGCGGCCAGCTCGCGCGCCGCCCGCCACATCTCGGGCCACGCCCGGAGCAGCGCGCCGTAGAGCCCGACCTGCGTCTGGAACGCGCCGAGGCCTCGGCGCGTCCCGCCGGGCATCGACCGGGCGAGCGGCTCGGCGACCTGCTCCTGCATTGCCTCGATGTGGCGCTCGACTTCGCGCGCCCAGTATTCCGGCTCGCGCCGGTAGCGCAGCAACAGGTTCTCCGTCGACGTTGAGCTGCGACGCCCGCGCGCCGAGGACCACCGGCGTGAGCGTGTCGACGAACTCCGTGCGGCGACAGCCGTCCCAGCTCCTCGAGCGCGCCGCCGAGCGAGCGCAGCCGATCCTCGGGCGTCCGCGCCCACGCGGCCGGCAAGCACGTGGCGCCCTCGAGCACCATGAGAAAATCGAAGGCCTGCATCCCGCGCGCGACCGGGGCGTCGGCCGTATATACGCGGCGCTCGACGGGGTCGTGCAGGACGGCGACGGCCGGCCTGCCGATCAGGGCACCGGGAATGCACAGGTGAACGGTGAGCGCGAACAGGATGTCCTGGCCGCGCCCCATCGGCAGGAACGGAGGCAGCATCTCGCGGCAGTCGAGACCGAGACTTGCGCCGAAAAGGACGTCGCTGTCGCCGATCGCCGTGCGGCGCGGGCAGCGCAGCACCTCCCGCGATGATGCGGGCCGATCGGAACGACTCCTCGGAGGCGACGATGCGCTCGCGGGCGTCGCCCTCGAGCCAGAGGAGGTAGGCCGGGTCGTTGACGATCGCGTCCCCGTAGACTCCGCCGGTCGTGGCAGCGACGCGGCCGCCGCCGCGCGCGAGCAGGTCCGCGAGCGCGGGCGATACGCCGGCGAGGTCAATCCGGTCCGACGTCCCGCTGACGGGCGAACGCGGCTGGGGTCCGGCCGAGGGCCGACTCGTGCGCGGACAGGAAGTCGATGTCGACGCGCCGGACTGCCGCCAGCAGCCCCTCGCGGCGCGCAAAGCAGAAGCATGTCGCTCGGATCGCGCTGCGAAGTGATGGAAAGAGTCTCGTCCGCTTCGGGGTGCACGACGGGCTCGCAGACGGTGTCGTCGTCCGCCACGAGCAGCGGACCGCCCGCCGCGGCAAGCATGGCGGCGTTCCTGTTGGCGCCGCAGGTCGTGCCGTAGCCCGGCAGGCCGAAGAGCGCGAATCGCGCGATCTCTTCCGGCACAGCGCCGCGCGCTGCCTCCACGAGACGCGCCGCCATGCGCTCCTTTTCCTTGAGGCCGCAGTAGGAGAGCCGGACCGTGCCGTCCGCGACCAGGGGACGGAGGGCTTCGAGCGTGCCCGCCGCTTCGGCGCGCGTCGCCGTCGTCGAACACCAGCCAGCGCGGAGCAGCGGCCGTGGCGGGCGGCGTTCGCCGCGAAGCTGCGGATGCTGCGCGCGAGCGCCGCGGGCCGCCCGCGCGTGAGCCAGGCGACGGCGGCGATCCGCGGCGCTTCGTCGGGAACGGACGCGTCCCGCAGCGCCCTCACCAACTCCGCGCGGGTGACGAGCAGCCCCAGGCCGCGCAGCTCCTCAGCTGCCGCCGTTTCCGCGGGGGATGCCAGTGGCCGGCAGCCGTCGAGCCGCGCGAGCAGCTCCACCGCGGCGTGGCTCACGAGCTGCGCGGAGCCCGCGGCTGCGGCGTACGCGACGAACCTGCTGCCGGCCCGGAAGATGCGCGACTCCGCCGCAGCGACCTCCGGAAGGGGGCCGCCTCCGGCCGGCTGCATTCGCAGGCGATCGCGATGTCTCCGGAACACGGCGCTCAGGAGCCCGATCGCGCGCGATCAGTAGAGGCTGCCGTAGGTGAATCCGTAGTACGAAGAGTACAGGTCGAGCGCGACGTCCACGACGCTGCCCGCCGTCACCTCGAATGCCTCGGAGACGCCCTCCTCGTAGCCATAGAAGTACGGCGCCGGCGCGTAGTAGCCGTACTCCATGTGGATCCGGTACTTCCTGCCGGGCAGGACGTCGGGGATCGTGAACGAGCCGCCCGATCCAAGGCCGCCGCTCAGGATCACGTCGTAGTAGCGATAGCCATCGAGCGCGATCGTCTTCCCGCTCAGCTGCGACCTGAGTTGAGGCGGGAGCCCGGCAAGGTCTGACGGAATGACCTGGATGGAGTCGCCGCGGTACGACGGCGTCGGCTGGGTCGGAGGAAAGCCGTACAGGGCCTTCACATCGGCGGCGTCATACAGATACACCCGAAAGGCTTCCACGGAGGTGCCCGGGGACACCACGCCGCGGGGCACGCTCACGCGCACCGACACGCCCCCCGCCTGCGCCTGCGGTGGTGTCCAGTAACAGCCGGCCAGAGTGAGCGCCGTGATCGTCAGCGCAACGACGACTTTCGTCAGCTTCATAATCCCTCCACGGCTACCCGACGTAGGTGGTCCACTTGATCCGGATGCTCCCGCCCTTCGGCGGCGGCGTCTTCTCCGGCGGGGGTCTGGCCCGTCGAGGGCTGCGTCGTCGACTGGTCCTGCAGGTTCTGTCCTCGCCGCCCGTCGGCGGGCTGTCCCCTTCCGTGACGCTGCCCTGCTCGCCTGCCCCCAGGTTCGTGCTCTGCCCCGACTGGTTGTTGCTCAGGTTCACCACCCCGTTGTCGACGTTCGTGTTCACCCCGTCGAAGTCGAACGCGGTCCCACGCACCGCGGCCGTCGAGATCGGGCTGCGCACCTTGAAGTCCTGCAGCAGCCCCTCGGCGCCCTTGACCTCGGCCCGCACGCGGCCGACCCGCAGGTACAGCTCGGTCGACACCGTGCTGCCCTGCTGTACGAGCTGGTCGAGCCTCATCCGCGTGAGCGGCCTCACCGCGCAGCACGGAGGAGCCGAGCGCGAGCGTCGCCTCGGACTGGAAGCTCGTCGACACCATCGCGCCCAGCGCCAGGCGCATCCCCGGCGCCGCGGCCGCCCACGCCCCGCCGGGCTGCATGACCTCCACGCGGCCCGAGACCGCCTGCACCACCGCCTCGGTCTGCGCGAAGCCGCGGACCGCAGCCGCCATCACCAGCACCGCCGCAGCGAACAGCATTCTTTTCATGGTCACCGCCTCTCGTGCACCTGCACGGTCGAATCACAGCGCCATCGAGGCTTCGAGCCTCACGGCGTACTCCATGTCCGCCCCGTCGGGCAGCCACACCCCGTACTTGAGGGCGAGGCCGAGATCGGAGAACGGCCGCGCATTCACCCCGACGTCGATCAGCGTCCCGGTGTACGCCGGATCGACCGCCGTCAGCAGGGCCAGGGCCTGGCCGAAGAGCTGCACGCTCTGCAGCGCCCGCGTCGGGCTGCGCGAAGAACGGCTTGAACGAGAGCTTGCCTGCGCCCCGATCAGGTTGCTCCAGAGGCGGCGCGTACGCCAGCGCCAGCGTCGGGGCTGATATCGGCAGGAACCCGATCGAACGAGCCCTGTGAGCCGCTCGCGTACAGCCCGCGGATCTCGATCCTCGCGTAGGCCAGCTTCGGAGTCGTAGTAGCGCACGCCGGCCGTCCCGAGCAGCCCGAACAGGGCCTCGTCCGCGCTTTCATCCCTGCCCTGTCTCCATCGACGGCCGAGGCGTCGTAGTACAGCGCCCCGCCGAGCGGACCGGACAGCTTCGCCCCCGTGTACTGCGTGCTGACGCGGGCCGACGTGTCGCTTCGCAGGTCGAACTGCGCGAGGAAGAACAGCAGAGCTGTCTGGCGGGCATAGACCTCGGGAAAGGAAAGCTCGGCCCCGGCCAGCAGGCGCTTCGGCGCGAAGAACACGCCGTTGTCGTCGTCGTCCGCTATGTCTGCGGCCGACATGCTCACGTTGGACTCCGGCTTGAGCAGAAGCCCGGTATACGCGGCGCGAGCCGTCGCGGTCAGCATGGGCGTGCCCAGCGTCACGGACAGACCGTCGGCCTTGTTGCTCAGCACGAGCCCCGTGGGATCGACAAGAAACTGCCTGCCGGCGGTCCAGGTGAGAACGCCGGTGCCGCTCAACGGGTTCGTGCCCGCCAGCGAGAAGCACGTCGAGATCCACCAGGTAGGGCCTCTCGAGCGTGTAGAGATAGCTCACCTGGGCGTCGAACGTGAGCCGGGGGCTCAGGTCCGCCGCGAACCAGACCGCCGCCTTGGCGCGCTGCTCCCACAGGTCGTCGGTGGTCGAAGGCCTGTCGCCGTAGGTCGTCTGGTTGTCGAGCGTGAGGCCGTAGTCGAAGTCAGCCGCCGGGCAGAGGCTTGCGACAGCGGCCAGCGCGAGCAGAACCGCGAGGACCCTGGCTGCGCTCATCGCTGCGCCTCCTTGTAGTCCAGGACCCGGCCCAGGATTCGTGCGGCCCGCTCGCCGGAAAGCGCGGATGCGGGCCGAGCCTTCCCCTGGATCACCCCCAGATACGCCAGCTCCCGCGTCGCGTACCTCGGTCCGGGCGCCAGATGGTACATGACGCCGCCGGGGATCCCGAACGACCGCATCACCATCAACGCGTACTCGCCCAAGGTCAGCGGGTCGCCGGCGCCTTTGCCCGCGACGGCCCAGCCCCGCTGCTGGAGGCTCGCGAGGGCGCTGTCTGGCGATTCGCTGTCCTTGAGCAGGCCGGCTCCGACGAGAACCAGGTAGGATGCGTCGCCGTACGCCACCTTGTCCTGCTCGAGGAACCTGTCCATGAACGCGCCCGTCTGGGCCGACGCGCGCAGCGAGCACGCGAGCGCCAGACCCAGAACCGGAAGGACGGATCTTCTGCTCACCCTTGTTCTCCTCGGCTTTTACCCTGGAATTATATCGCAGGCGGCCGCGAGTTGTCGCTTCAAAAAAGAATGAAGAAGGTCGCCTCGCCGGCCGGCGGCGCGTCAGGCCGCGGACCCGGCCCTGGCGGTCGGCAGAGGGGTGCCCATGCCGAGGATGCGCACCGAGTTGAGGACGGCGAGCACCGCGACACCCGTGTCCCCGAAGACGGCCCCCCACATCGTCATGAGGCCGGCGGCGCCGAGGCCGATGAGGACGAGCTTGACCGCGAGCGCGAAGATGATGTTCTGCCAGACCAGCCGCCGCGTCCGGGACGCGATCCGGATCGCGTCCTCCACGCGGGCGGGCGAGTCGCTCGTCAGCACGACGTCGGCGGTGTCGACCGCCGCGTCGGAGCCGAACTCGCCCATGGCCACGCCGACGTCGGCGCGGGAGAGCACGGGCGCGTCGTTGATGCCGTCGCCGACGAACACGACGCGGCCGGCGCCGCCCTCGCGCGGCCGCGGGCGTCGCTGTCCGCCATGATCTGCTCGAGCCGGGCCAGCTTGTCCTGCGGCAGGAGACCCGCGTGCACCGTGCCGATGCCGAGCGCGTCGGCCGCCGCGGCGGCCGCGGCCTTTGTGTCGCCGGTCAGCATGACGGTCTCGATGCCCCGCGCGTGCAGCGCCGCGACCGCGTCCGCCGCGTCGGGCTTGAGGCGGTCGTTCAACGCGACGGCGCCGGCGTACCGGCCGTCGACGGCCAGGTGCACCCCGGTTCCCGAAGCCTCGCACACCCGCCGCGGGTGCTCGACCCCCTCGGTGTGCAGGAGCCGGTCGTTGCCGAGGAGCAGGGTCTTTCCGTCGACGAGCGCGCGGATGCCCTGCCCGCCCACCTCTTCGTGGCTCGCGACGCGGAGGGCCGCAACCTCCGCGTCGCCGACCATCAGCCGGCCGTGCTCGAAGACCGAGCGCGCCACCGGGTGAGCGGACCGCGAGGCGGCGGCCGCCGCGAGGGTGACGAACGCCCGCTCCCCGAAGCCGGGCTCCGGCGCCACGTGCGAAACGACGAACGTGCCTTCGGTGAGGGTCCCCGTCTTGTCGAAGACCACCGTGCGCGCGCGGGCCAGCGCGTCGAGGAACTGGGAGCCGCGGAAGAGGATCCCCCGCCGCGCCGCCGCGCCGACCCCGCCGAAATACGCGAGCGGCACGCTGACCACCAGCGCGCACGGGCAGGAGATCACGAGCATGACGAGGGCCCTGGAAACCCATGTCGCGAGCGCCTGCCCGGGGACGAGGAGCGGCGGCAGCAGCGCCACCAGCGCCGCCGCGGCGACCACGGCGGGCGTGTAGATGCGCGCGAAGCTCGTGATAAAGCGCTCCGTCCGCGCCTTGCGGGACGCGGCCTCCTCGACGAGGTGCATGATCCGCGCCGCGGACGACTCGTCGAACGGCCGGCTGACGCGCACGCGCAGGGCCGCGCCGCCGTTGATCATGCCCGCGAGCACCTCCGCTCCCGGCTCCACGTCGCGCGGCAGCGACTCGCCCGTGAGGGCCGAGGTGTCGACCGCCGATCTGCCCTCGGTCACGATGCCGTCCAGCGGAACGCGCCCGCCCGGCTTGACCAGGATCTCCTGCCCGGGGGCGACCTCGCGCGAAGGCAGCTCGCGCTGCGCTTCGCCCTCGATCACGCTGGCCACCTCGGGCTGCAGCGCCAGCAGCGAGCGGATGGACCGGCGCGAGCGGTCCACGGCCAGACTCTCGAGGAGGCTTCCCACCTGGTAGAAGATCATGACCGCCGCCGCCTCGGAGAGGTCGCCGAGCGCGATCGCCCCGGCGGTGGCCAGCATCATCAGGAAGTGCTCGTCAAAGACCGAGCCGCGCGCGATGTTGCGGACGGCCGCGAGCGCCACGCGCCATCCCGCGACCGCGTAGGCCGCGGCCATGAGCGGCCGGAACGCGCGGGGCGCGAGGAGGCCCGCGGCAAACAGCAGGACCGAGGCCGCCAGCTCCAGGAGCAGCAGCCGCCGCGCGGCCCGCTGCCCGCCGGATTCGTCCTCGGCGACGACGGCGACCGCGGGCTCGACGCGGCGCATGACGGCCACGGCTTCGTCAAAGTCGGCTGTGTCGATGTCGAGCCTCGAGGCGGCGAAGTCGATGCGCGCCCGGCGGACGGAGGCGAGGCTGTTGAGCCTGCGCTCCATGTCCAGCGCGCAGCTCGGGCAGCTCAGGTTGTGCAGCGTGTAGCGCTTCATCGCGGCTCCCTGACGTGCGTGAGTCCCTGGGTGATGATCCCGGCGATGTGCTCGTCGTCGAGGGCGTAGTAGGCGCGGCGGCCCTCGCGGCGGTGGCGCACCAGGCCCGAAGACTTGAGCACCCGCAGCTGGTGCGACACGGCCGACTGTCCCATCGAGAGCGCGGCGGCGAGGTCCTGGACGCACAGCTCCGAGCGGTGCAGGGCGTAGAGCATGCGGATGCGCGTGGAGTCGCCGAAGATCTTGAAGAAGTCGGCGAGCTCGTACAGCTCCTCCTCGCGCGGCATGGCGTCCCGGACGCCCGGGCCGCGCGCGCCGGCTTTGCGGCCCGCGCGGGCCGCGGCGGCGCGGCGGGGTCCGGCCGCGGCGCCCGGGCCCGCGGCGATGCTCAGCGCCCGGCCGTTATATGAACGATGGCTCATATGTTCAGATGTTAGCGCGGGCCGGGCGCCCCGTCAAGACGAGGTGGGGCGGGCGCCCGCCCCCTCGCGGCCGCGGTGGGGCGGCGGGGGCCGCCGCAGCCGCCTTCAATTTCGAAAATCCCCGTGGTAGAATCACGGCAACCATGAACGACATCCCCGTGCTCCACGTCGAGGGCGAAACCCTGGCCGAATCCTACGAGCGGGCGCTGATCGCGCTGCACGAAGGCGGCATCCGGGTCGCCACGCAGTACGACCGCCCCGGCGACCCGCCGTCGGTGGACGCGACGATGAACATCACGGTCCGCGAGCCGTGGAAGGACCCCATGATCCACAAGGCCTTCCCCGGGGGCATCGACGACCTGCGCGAGTACTTTATGGAGCTCTCGGGCGAAAAGGACCACTGGGTGAAGAACATGGACGACCCGCTCGACACGCGCTGGGAGTACACCTACCACCAGCGCCTCGCCGACTGGGGGACCTGGCGGCAGAAGGCTCGGCAGCCCTCCGGCCGGCCCGGCACCGGCGTCGACCAGATCCGCAAGGTCGTGGACAAGCTCGCGGCGCAGCCGTTCACGAGGCAGGCCCAGATGATCACGTGGATGCCGTTCCTCGACTTCGAGGTGTACGACCCGCCCTGCCTGCAGTCGCTGTGGTACCGGCTGCTCGAGGACGGCGGCCGCTTCCGCCTCGCCTGCAACGTGCGCTTCCGCAGCAACGACGCGTGGGGCGCGAACTTCATGAACATGTTCGGCTTCGTGCACTTCAACCGGCGCCTCGTGGCCGACCCCCTGCAGGAGCGGCTCGGAAAGCCGGTCGACCTCGGCCGCCTCAACTGGCAGGCGGACTCGTACCACGTGTACGGGAAGGACCAGAAGGACTTCGAGCAGCGGTTCTGGAACCGCCTCGCGACGACGTCGTTCGAGGAGAGGGTCTACTTCTTCTTCGACGACGCGATCCAGGAGATCTGGCGCGAAGCCGAAGCCGGCGTCCGCGCGAAGATCGCGCGCCAGGACGAAAGCCGGGCGGGCCGCGCCGCAAGCGCGGCAAAGGGAAGCTGATGGCAGCGCTTTTCGAGCCGCGGCGGCCGCTCGGCCGAACGGGCTTCGTCGCCACCCGCCTCGGCATCGGCGATCTCGCCGACCGCTCGGTGCCCATCGAGCAGTGCGTGGCCACCGCGCGCCGCGCCATCGACGCCGGCCTGAACGTGATCGACACCGCGCCCGGTTACGAGGATGGCTACAGCGAGCAGATCGTCGGCCGGGCGGTGGCGGGCGTGCGCGATCGCATGTTCGTGATCGACAAGATCGACCACGCGGCCGAGCCGGTCGCCCCCCAGGTGGAGGGAAGCCTCGGCCGCCTCGGCCTCGACCATGTCGACCTCTTCCTGTTCCACGGAGTCTCCGACATGGCGACGTGGCAGGCGCTCGCCGCGCCCGGCGGCGGCATGGAGCAGCTCGAGGCCTGCATCCGCCAGGGGAAATGCCGCTTCAGGGGCATCTCCAGCCACCACCCCGACGTGCTCGCCGCCGCGCTTGCCTCCGGTCTCTGCGACGTCCTCATGTTCGCCGTCGGCCCTTACTGCCACCCGCGCTACGTCTCGCAGATCCTGCCCGAAGCGCGGCGGCGCGGCGTGGGCACGGTCTGCTTCAAGACCTTCGGCGCCGGAAAGCTGCTGCAGGACACTCAAGGCTACAGCCGGCCCCTTTCGCAGAGGCCCCGCGGCAAGGTCAGCTCCGGCGGAGCCCCCGCTCCCGCGGACTCCGTGCTGCCGCGCCTCGGCGTCGAGGAGTGCCTGCGCTACACGCTGACGCGCGACCCTGACGTCGCGCTTCTCGGGCTCTCGTTCCCCAATGAGCAGGAGGCGGCGTTCACCGCCGCGAGCGCGTTCAGGCCCTGCACGGCCGCGGAGCTGGCGTCCATCGAAGCCCGCGCGCTCGACGCGGTGCGGCAGAAGGGCCGCTGCTGGTGGAACCCGCCCGACTGGCAACCGCACGAGGGACCCGGCGAAGAATAGGTTGAAGGCCGCCCCCGGGCGCCGGCTCACCCTTCCCGCTTGAGGATCTCGTCCGCGAGGTTGCTCCAGGCTTCCTTGACCTCGGCGGCCATGGCCTCGATCCGGCGCTCGAGCTCGGGAGAGCGAGGAACCGTCTGCCGCAGGCGCTCGATCTCCTGCTCCTTCTCCTTGAGCTGCTGGTAGCGGTCGTCGAACCACGTCATGTCATGGCCGCTTCGCCGCTCGATCCTCGCGGGTGAGCTCGAGCAGGATCTCGTCGAGCCGCCGGTCGCCGAGGCGGTGCGAGCCGCGCAGGCGGCCGACGTCGCGGAACCCGAGCGCCCGGCACAGACGCAGCGATGCTTCGTTCTCGACCACGACGCGCGCCTCGAGGGCGTCGATCTCCGGCCGGGCGAACGCCGCGCGCACGAGCAGCTCGCCGATCTCGCGGCCCGCGCCGCGGCCGCGCCGCGCCGCCTCGCCGACGAGGAACGTGATCTGCGCGCGGCCGCCCGAGATGCCGTAGAGCCCGCAGTAGCCGACCGGCTCGCCCGTGCGGAGGTCGCACGCCACGAAGTCGACGTCCGCGCGCCCGACGAAGAAGGCCTCCGCCAGCTCCGCCACCGTGCAGGTCTCGCCCGGGCCCTCCATGTAGCGGCCCGTCTCGGCGTCGTTGAACCAGCGGGCGAGAGCCGCGAGGTGGCGCGGCGCGGGCGGCTCCAGGCGGAGGCTGCTGCCCGCGACAGGCTCGGCCGGCTCCGGCTTGCCGCGCCGGGCGCCGGCGCCGCCGCGAGCGGCCGCCATGGCCACGATGCGCTCGACGAGCTGCGGGTAGGCGAGCCCCGCGGCGCGCGCGCTGCGGGCGAACCCCGCCCCCTCGTCGATCGCCGGGTTGGGATTGACGTCGATGATGAGGGGCCGCGTCACGCCGTCGCCGGCCCGCTCCAGGCGGAAGTCGACCCGCGCGTAATCCCGGCAGCCGGTCGCGGCGAACGCGGCGCGCGCCGCAGCCGCGATCTCGCGTGCCAGGTCCGGCGCGAGGTCCGCCGGACAGACCGGCCGCTGCGCCCGGTCCGCCGCCGAGCCCGCGACCC
The DNA here is from genome assembly GCA_963734495.1 of uncultured Spirochaetota bacterium. Taxonomy (GTDB): domain Bacteria; phylum Spirochaetota; class Spirochaetia; order SZUA-6; family CAVTHK01; genus CAVTHK01. The sequence continues at coordinate 112,072 of CAVTHK010000009.1, read as the reverse complement.
ACTTGGACTCGAAGGTCACTATGCGCGGATGATCGCCCGCGTGGCGGAAGACGATTTCGGCGAGCGGCAGCGCCTCGACGGATGCGCCGTTGCCGAGAAGCGCGCAGTTGATCTCGCGGCCGTCGATGAAGCGCTCGACGAGCGCCGGCTCGCGGTAGTGCTCGAGCACGTGCGCCACCCGGCGGCGCAGCGACTCCTCGTCGCGCACCACCGACTCCGCGGTGATGCCGATGCTCGCGTCCTCGAGGCACGGCTTGACGATCAGGGGAAAGGCGAGCTCCGGCGAGAGCGGCTCGCTCCCGCTCTCGAAGAGCTGCCAGGCCGGCGTGGCGAGGCCGGCGGCCGCGAGCAGGCGCTTGGTGCGCGCCTTGTCCCGGCAGAGAGCGATGCAGGCGCAGTCGGCGCCCGTGTACGGCAGATCCGCCGCATCGAGAAAGGCGGGGATCAGGTGCTCGCTTGCGGAGGCCCGGTCGCCCAGCCCCTCGGCGAGGTTGAAGATCACGTCGAAGGGCGACTCGCCGATGCGGCCGAGGATCGCGGGCTTTACGCGCAGCATGACGGCCTCGTGGCTGCCGCGCAGCGCCTCCACGATGCCGTTCGCGGTGCCGAGGATTTCGTTCTCGGCCACGAGCTCGCTCTGGAACCCGCTCTCCTTGCGATCGACCAGGTTGTAGAGGACCGCGACGAACATGCGGCCTCCTAAGGCCGCGCGGCGTCCCCGAGACGCGAGCGCGCACTCTCCATGATCGCGGCGATGAGCTCCCCGTAGGTAAGGCCGCGCTTGTAGCAGAGGATGGGCAGGTCCGAATCCACGGGATGAAGGCCCGCGAGCGGGTTGACCTCGAGAAAGTGCGGCTTCCCCGCCGCATCGCAGCGGATGTCGACCCGGCCGCCGTCGCGGCAGCCGAGGGCGCGCCACGCGGCGAGCGCCACCTCCCGCGCCTCGGCCGCCACGGCGTCCTCGGCGAGCCGGTAGGAGACGCGGTCCTCGTACATCTTCTTGTTGTGGTAGGTGTACGCGCCCGGCTCGGCGGACCCGTGCAGCTCGATCTCCAGCGCGCCGATCGTCCGCGCCTTCGCGCCGGTGCCGAGGATGCCGACGGTGAGCTCGCGGCCGGGCAGGAAGCTCTCGACGAGCACCGGCTGGCGGAATCTGCGCAGGAGCTCCGCGCACGCGCGCTCGAGCTCGGCCGGGCTCCCGGCGCGCGACGCGCCGGAGATGCCCTTGCCCGTCCCCTCGGCCACCGGCTTGGCGAACACGGGAAAGGCGAGGCGCACGCCGGCGGCTTGCCCTTCATTTTCAATCAGGGCGAAGTCGGGGGTCGGGACTCCCGCGTCGCGCACGACGCGCTTGGCCATGCCCTTGTGAAGGCAGAGCCCGAGCACCATCGGGTCCGAGAACGTGTAGGGGATCTGGAAGGCGTCGAGGATCGCCGGGATCTGCGACTCCCGGCCGATGCCGTGGACGCCTTCGGCGATGTTGAACACGATGTCCCAGCGGCCGCCCGAGGCGAGCCTTGCGAGGAGGGCCCTGAGGTGACCGATCCTCTCGGTCGCGAACCCCAGGGCCTGCAGGCTGGTGTCGATGGCCTCAACGGTAGCCGGGCTGTCGAACTCCGCCGCCTCCTCTTCGCTCATGCCCTCGCGGAGGTAGTCCCCCTTGAGGTCGTACGTGATGCCTACGGTCATGGTCGCTCGCGGGCCGATGTTACGCCCCGCCGGCCCGAGGGTCGACCGGGTCGCGGTACCGGAACTCCTTGCCCTCGTAGTTGCGCAGCACGATGTCGTCGCCGTCGCGGCCCACCAGGTACTGCGGCAGCAGGGGCACCTTGCCGCCGCCGCCGGGGGCGTCGATCACGTAGCTCGGAACGGCGTACCCGGTCGTGTGGCCGCGCAGGCCCTGGATCATCTCGAGGCCTTTCGAGACCGACGTGCGGAAGTGGGACGAACCGTAGATCGGGTCGCACTGGAAGAGGTAGTACGGTTTGACCCTGTTCTTCAGCAGCCCGTGATAGAGGCGCCTGAGCGTGTCGACGTCGTCGTTGATGCCCTTGAGCAGCACCGTCTGGCTGCCGAGGGGGATGCCCGCGTCCGCGAGCCTGCGGCACGCCTCGTTGGTCTCGGGCGTGAGCTCGTCGGGGTGCGTGAAATGCAGGCTCATCCACAGCGGGTGGAAGCGCCTGAGCATCCGCGTGAGCGCGGGGGTGATCCTCTGCGGCAGGACCGCGGGCGTCTTTGTGCCGATCCGGATGAACTCGACGTGCGGGATCGCGCGCAGGCGCGTGAGCAGCCACTCGATCTTCTCGTCGGCGAGCGTCAGCGGATCGCCGCCCGAGATGAGGACGTCGCGCACCTCGGGGTGAGCCGCCACGTAGGCGATGCCGCGCTCCCACTGCGAGACGCCGTAGCGATGGCCGTCTTCCACGGTGATGAGCCGGCTGCGCGTGCAGTAGCGGCAGTTGACCGAGCAGAAGTCGGTCGCCAGGAACAGCACGCGGTCCGGGTAGCGGTGCACCAGGCCCGACACCGGGCTGTCCGCATCCTCGTCGAGCGGGTCCAGCGCCTCGCCGGGCGTCTGGAGGTACTCGTCGGTCGTGGGGATCACGGTCCGCCGCAGCGGCTGCGCGGCGTCGTTCACGCTCACGAGGCTGAGGTAGTACGGGGTCACGGCGACGGGCAGGGGCCCGCGGTGGCGCTCGATGGCGCTGCGTTCGTCGTCCGTGAGACGGACGTACTTTTCCAGCTCCTCGCGCGTGCGGACGCGGTGGCGCAGCTGCCATCGCCAGTCGCTCCAGGTGCGGTGATTGACCTCGGGGAACCAGCGGCCGCGGAACTCCTCGGCGATCTCGCCCAGCGGGAACGCGGAGCGCGGGGTCCTGATGAGGCTGTCAGGGACGGTGATCGGTTCTTCTAGGTAGGGGTACGTCGGCAAGAAGGGCTGAACATAGCCGACACTGTTGTGGGAGCTGAGAGGCGTACGTTCATGATCGGGGCTACTGCTCGGAGGTTCTGCCTCCTCAGTAGCGGGCTGCGACGTTTCCATTATCTGTTCTTATCCTCCGGACTTATACGTGTGGGGTGAGACTCACGCTCCCCCGGATGCGAGAAACCCACGTTTTTTATGGCTTTCCGCGAAACATAGTCCCCGCGGGTGCGGGGGTCTGACCTCCCCTCCCGTTTTGCTGCGGAGAATAACGCATCGGTCGACAGAAATCAAGACCTTTTTTGCAGCGGCCCCCGCGCCGGCCCTCCGGGACCGCGCGGAGGGCGCGGGCGGCCCGCCGCGGCCGGGCTCGGCGGAAAACGAGGACAGCCGGTCGGAGTCGCCGCCCCGATTTTGCGATCGGGGCTTCATGGACTGATCATCGGCTGCGACGACAGGAGGATCGAGGCGGCCGTCCAGACTCGTCTGCCGGCGGCCGAGCGGTCCACAGGTTGTGAACCGCGCCCCGCACCCACGCCCGGGATCTCGCGGGGCCTGGCCCCCTGACCGCGGCTCTCTGCGGTCGCGTTTTGCGGGCGTCGAGAAGTATAATCGGCCCATGGAGCGGCAGGAGGCGGCGCGAGGGCAAGGCGCGGCCTGCAGGCCGGATACAAGGAGGGCCGATGGGCAGTCTCTACAACTATGACCCTTTGTCCGACATCATCTTCCACGACGACTTCGACCGCGGCCTCTGCGGCTGGGTGGTCCTCTCGCCCAACCTGAGGCAGGACGTGATCGACTATTTCCCGTCGCAGCAACGCTACTCCGATTGGGGTCCGCCAATGCTCAGCTCGGCCACGTTCGGCTACGTCGGCACGCACGGGTCGATGAGCGGCACCTATTCACTCAAGATCGGCACGCGGCCGCAGGCGGGCAAGGCTTCGGAGCAGCCGGTCAAGGGGAGCATCGGTCACGCGATCAAGCGCCTGACCTTTCTCAGACGGCAGCTCCTGCGCTGCGAGATGTGGTACACCTTCAAGGCTGAGCAGGACCGGCCGGGCATCGGCGACAGCGATATCCGCGCCTTTGGCTTTATGTGGGACGTGCAGGACGACGAGGTCCGGACGTTCTACGGCGCTCGCTACATGAACGCCGCCGACGGAAAGATGCAGCAGCGCTGGCAGATCCTCAAGGCCAGCGAGGGCAGCGACCAGGACTGGGGAGACATGGGTGAGAGCGCGGTGGGCGAGGACCCGAACAGCCCCGCGGCCGGCCGCAAGGTCTACCTCAGGCGGGGCATCGATCCGCAGTGGCTCGGCAGGCGCTACCCCGACGGCCGCGGAGACGCTTTCATGGAGGTGCGCGACGGAGCCCAGAAGCTCTGCTTCAACGAGACGCCGGACAAGATCAACTGGCACTACTTTGCGTTGACCGTTGACCTGGCAGCGCGCCGGTACGTCGAGCTGCGCTCGGTCAACAGGGTCTTTGACCTCAGGGGCATCGACGCCACGCACGTCGACGCCTACCCGCGCATCAACTGGCTGCTCAACCCGGTGCTGTGGGTGGAGGCCGATACCGACCGCAGGGTGTTCCTGTTCGTTGACTCGATCGTCAACTCTACGGGCAAGGGGGATGCGCGATGAGAAACTTTTACACCGTGGTCCTGGAGAGGATGAAGGAGCTCACCGGCGACTTTGCCACGGAGCCCTACGAGGCGGGCTGGGCGAGCGAAGCGATGTTTTTTGTCCGAGTCCACGAGATGACGGGGACCGGCGTCAAGCTGCAGTCCGCGGTGCAGGTCGCGGTGGACGGCATAGACTGGATCGACGAGGGCAGCAGCTTTCCGCCCATCACGGCGCTGGGCAGCTACTTTCTGCGCGTCAGGCACTTTGGCGGCTGGCTTCGCCTCCGCAGCGAGATCACTGGAAGGACGCCTCGCATCAAGGCCACCGTGCACCTGGTTCTCAAGGAGTAGACCCCGCGCCGCATCCGTGAGCACGGGAGAACGATTCGGCGCGGCCGGCGCTCTTGCGCCGGCGCGATGAGCGCAGGAGCCGAGGCATGATGTATGTCACAGAACCCGAACGCCGCATCCCGGTCATCGAGCAGACCGACGTGCTGGTCGTGGGTGGAGGGCCGGCGGGGCTGTGCGCAGCCGTGGCTGCCTCGCGCCAGGGGGCGAGGACGGCCCTCGTCGAGCGCTACGGCTTTCTCGGCGGGATGGCAACGGCGGGTCTCGTCGGCCCTTTCGCCGGGGCCCGCCACCGCTACGGCGACGGACGGATCATCGGTGGGGTCCCCTGGGAGATCGTAGAACGCCTGGTGCGCAACGGAGGCGCGCTGCTGGACACCTTTGACTACACCGGGGTGGCCGACGGCACCGGCGACGGTCCGGCGGTTTCCGCGACAGGCGGCGGCAATCGCGGCGACGTGCCCTTTGACTCCGAAATGCTCAAGTGGGTGGCCGACCAGTTGGCGCGCGAGGCCGGCGTGCGCATGCACTGCCATTCCCTCGCGGTTGCGGTCTCCCGCGACGGCGCCCGGGTCGCGGCCGTCATCGTGGAGAGCAAGTCCGGCCGGGCGGCGATTGCCGGGCGAGTCGTCGTCGACGCCACCGGCGACGCGGACGTGGCGGCCATGGCCGGCGCTCCGTTTGAGGCCGGCCGGCCGGGCGACGGCGCGCTGCAGCCCATGACCCTCATGTTCCGCCTCGGCGGTGTAGACACGGCGGCTCTCGGCGACATCACGCGGCCCTACGTGCCGCCTGCGGTGCGCCAGAAGGCCGAGGCCCTCGTGGCCTCCGGCGAGCTGCCGGTGTTCGGCGGCCCGTGGACTTTTTGGGGCAGCACGATCCGCCCGGGGGAGGTCATGGTCAACATGGTTCGCCTGTGGGGCGACGCGACCGACACGGACACGCTCACGCGCAGCGCGATCACGGGGCGCGACCACGTGCACAAGTTTGTCGACTTTCTCCGCGACCACTTTCCGGAGTTCCGCGGAGCGTACCTGATCGACACCGCCGCGCAGATAGGGATCCGCGAGACCCGCAGGATCAGGGGCGAGTACACGCTCAGCGAGGAGGACATCACCGAGCGCCGCAGGTTCGCCGACGCCATCGCCCTTGGCGGTCACGTGATCGACATCCACTCGCCCGCCGGCACCAACGCCCAGGTGCGCCGGCGCGTCGGCGCCTACCAGATCCCATACCGCTGCCTGCTGCCGCTCGGCGTCGAGAACGTCCTCGTGGCCGGCAGGCCGATCTCGGTCACACACGAAGCCCACGGCTCCGCGCGCGTCATGGGCACGGCCATGGCCACCGGCCAGGCGGCCGGGGTGGCCGCGGCGATGGCCGCGCGGGGCAGCGGCAAGGTGAGGGAGGTGGACACTGCGGAGTTGCGCAGACGGATCACCGACCTTGGCGGGCTCGTGGACGCGGGCGTGCGGGAGCAGGGCGCAGCCGACCCGGCGCGCATCACTCCTTGAGCGAGAGCGTCACGAGCACCGTGATCGGCTGTTCCGTGCTGCCGACGAGGCGGAGCCAGTTGCCGAAGTTGGTGACCCTGCAGAATGTCGTCTGGCCCGCGGCAGGCAACGCGAGAGTCGTACCCTCGTCGCACCAGTGCATGCCGTCGGGCGTGATCTGCACCCGCGCCACCGCGCCCTCCGCCGCTCCCTCGAGGGAGCGGACAAAGAACACAGCCTCGGCGGCCCACCCCGCCTCGTACGGCTCGGTCTCGAACGGCCCGGTCCAGACGACGTTGCGCTCGATCACGGCGTTCGTGCTTCGCCTGACCATCTAGAAATCCCCCGAGAGCAGCACCGAGTCGAGGTAGAAGAACGCGCGCTTGTCCGCGTCGGCCTCGGCGAAGAACACCACGTTGAGCATGCACCAGAGATTGGCCATCGCCGGGATGCGGATGCACTCGAGGCCCGAGACATCCAAGGCGCGGTCGTTGCACTGGAATGCGAGGAACTTCATCGAGGCGAGGTCGAAGTCGAGGCGGAGGTAGTGCCAGTTGTGCTTGGTGGCGATCTCGTTGTAGCACAGCTTCTGCGTCCCGCCAGGCACGTCGAGCCATCCCTCCGGAGCCAGGTGGTAGTGCGACACGGTCTTGCCGCTGGGGCCGATCTTCCTGAACGGTGTGGTCTCGCGCTTGTACTGCCACTTCTGCTCGGCCCTGCCGTCGAGGGAGTTCAGGTAGCGCAGGTGCGGCATTACCCGCTCCCGATCGTCCTGCAGGTCGAACGCCAGCCCTACTGAGCGCACGTCCTGGTCCGAGAGCAGCAATTCCCTCGCCTCGGGCTTGAAGGTGAAGAAGGCCTCCAGGCGGATCGGTCCCGCCTTGCGGAAGGTGACGCGCTTGAGAGCGACCGCCTGGTGTCCCTTGCGGGGGCGGGTCGCGATCTTGAGCGCGTAGGTGCCGTCCATTGAGCCAACGCTGCCCGTGTCCCACATCGAGAGGTTGGAAAGCTGCGGCGGCCGGTGATCGCGGTAGGGCGGGAGCACCGTGTCGAGGCTGCCCTCGTAGTTGCCGATCAGCTCGGTCCATCCGTCGATGCCGTTGTCGAAGTCGTCGAAGAAGACGATCCGCTTCATGGGCTCGAAGCGGCTCAGGCCCGGGTGGGCCAGCAGCATCCCGGACGCCAGCGCGCCCGCATCCGTAGCCTTCATCCTTTGACCGCCCCCGTCTTGAGGCCTTTGACCAGGTAGCTCTGGATCATCCAGATAAAGACGAGGATCGGCAGGAGCTGCGTCGTTGAGGCCGCGAACAGCGGCCCCCAGCTCACGCCGGTGACCGGGCTGATCATCTCCTCGAGCACCAGGGGCGCGGTGCGGGTCTTCGTGCCCGTAAAGATGTAGGCCAGCGTGTACTCCTTCCACGCGAAGATCGTCACGAAGATCGCCGTCGCCACGATCCCGTGGAGCGAGAGCGGGATCACGACGTGCATGGCGCGCTGGAAGACGCTGGCCCCGTCGATGACGGCCGCCTCCTCGAGCTCGACCGGCACCTCGTCCATGTAGGTCTTCATCAGCCACGACGAGAGGCTGACGTAGAAAGCGCTGTAGATCAGGATCAGCGCCCAGTAGGTGTCGATCAGGCCCGCCGCCGAGAGGGCCGGAAAAAGCGGTATGGTGAGCACGATCGGCGGGTACATGCGCACGGCCAGCATGAAGAAGGCCGAGCCCTCGAGGACGCGGTTGCGGTAGCGCGAAAGCGCGTAACCCGCCGGCGTGGAAACCAGCACGGTGAACACGGAGGCGCCGAACGCCACGATGGCGCTGTTGCGCAGCGCCCTGAAGAAGACCGGCCAGTCCTGACCATCGTCGACGAAGTTCTCGAGCGTCGGCTTGAAGAGCAAGGTCGGCGGGAACTTGAAGATCTCCATCGGCGCTTTAAAGGTCGACAGGAACAGCAAGAACACCGGGAAGCAGGCCCACAGAAGCAGCACGACGAGCCCGAGCCGCCGCAGAACCTGAAGAACGCCGTCTTCTGGAACATGGCCCCTCCCTACCGGCTCTTCAGGAACATTTGCTTGTACATGTCGCGCAGATAGTAGGAGGCGATCACGAATGTGAGAACGGTCATAACGACCGCGATCGCGGACGCCATCCCGAACTCCCAGAACGTGAAGCCCTGCTTGTACAACAGCGTCGAAAGCAACTCGGTGCGGTGCATCGGGCCGCCGCGCGTCATGATCCAGACCGTGGCGAAGTTGCGGAACGCGAACACGAACGCAAAGATCGTAGCCACCATGATCGACGGCGTCGCCAGGGGGAGCGTAATCGCCCGGAAGGCCTGCCAGTTGGTGGCCCCGTCGATGTAGACGCTCTCGTAGAGCTCCTGCGCGATCCCGATGATCGACGAGTAGATGATGAGGAAGCTGAAGGGGAAGTTGATCCAGACGCGCATCAGGATGATCACGATCCAGGCCTGCGCGGGTCTGGAGGCCCACTGGATCTGGGGCAGCCCCGCGAGCGAGTGAAACAGATAGTTCACGATGCCGACGTCGGGGTCGAGCATGTACTTCCAGATGATCGCGGCCACGACTTCGCTGACCGCGTAAGGGCACCATGACGAGCGAGATGATCAGCCGTTGGAACTTGAACCCGGTGCTCATCAGCACCGCCGCCGCCAGTCCGACGAGGACCTCGCCCGCCACCACTGCGAACGAGAACATCATCGTGTTCCAGAACGCGGTCTTGAACACCTCGTCCTTGAAGGTCTGCACGTAGTTCGCTAATCCGACGTACTCGTCCGGCATCCCGAACGTCACGCGGTAGAAGCTCATCTGATGGTCCGAACGGCCGGCAGCACGTATAAAGAGCACCAGCAGCAGCAGGGCCGGCAGCAGCATGAGGATCGGGAAGACGTAGGTGAGAAACCGCTCTGGAGGTCACGGAGTCACCTCGACCGCGGAGCGAGAGGCCCGTCCCCCGGCGCCTGCGCCCGGGCCGACGGGACCCGCCGTCTGCTACTTGAGCTCGGTGCTGAGCTCCTTGAGCTTCTTGGCCAGCTCATCCATGGCCGCCTGCGGCGTCATCTGCCCGAAGAGCCTTTCTCGATGTAGGAGTCGATGAGCTCCATCGCCTGAGGCGCCTTGTCGAACGCCCGGATCGGGACCCTGGCGTTGCGCGAGATCTTCATGGCCACGTCGGCGTAGGGGATCAGCTGTGCGTACTTCGGGTCCTTGAACACCGACTCGCGCGTCGGGCCATTGCCGTTCATGGCCATGCGGAGCGCGCCGTCGGCGCTCGACAGCTCGCGGATCGAGCTCCCAGCCCTGCTGCTTGTACTTCGAGTTCTTCGGGATCGCGAACGACCAGAACTCGGTGTTCACCGGCGGGTACTCGCCGTACTTTGCCCGCACTTCGGGGGTCATCGGCGAAAGCGTCACCTCGATGTTCTTGTAGACCGCGTTCTTCCTCCAGCTCCAGATCTTGCCCACGACGTCGAAAGTCATGGCGACGGTGCCCTGCTCCATCATGCGCTGCTTCTCGGCGTGCTGGGTCGAGGGGAGGTTCTGCGGGAAGGATGCCTTCCTTGTAGAACCTGGCCAGCATCGTGATCGCGTTGACCATCGGCTTCTCGTTGCAGACCACCTTGAAGTCCTGCGTGATAAAGTCGCCGTCCCACATGCGGGCGGCGCTGGTCACTCCAGTGTAGTAGTAGTGCGACTGCTCGATGTACCCGTAGACCTGCGTCCCGTCGGGTCGTCTTGAAGGTGCACTTCTTGGCGATCTCGTAGAACTCCTCCGGGGTCTTCGGCGGGGCGGCGACCCCGCGCTCCTTGAAGATGTCCGCGTTGTAGCCAAAGGAGTGCGAAGCGGCGCGCATGGGGATGCCGTAGAGCTTGCCGTTGAAAGTGAGCGTGTTGAGCATCCCGGCGCCGAAGTTCTCCTTGAACCCTTCGATCGGCGCCCTCTTCATGTACTCGTCCAGCGGCTCCAGGAGGTTCGCCACGCGCGGCAGGGCGTAGGTGTTCAGGAGGTACGCGACCGCCACGTCGGTGGCGGGCAGAGAGGCCTCGCGGAAGAGGCGATCGTGCAGGGGACCGATCTCGAGCGTGTTCCAGTTGACGCCCTTGACCAGGCCGCCTTTCTTGACGATGTCCGCGACGATGTCGCCGCCCGGCCCGTCGTGGCCACCGACTTGTGGACCGCGTGGCTGATGACCTCCAGGACCACCGGCTCCGCCTTGTTGGCCGGTGCGGCTCCTTCCGTTCCCGCCCGCGGCAAAGACCTGCGCAGCGCTCGCGAGCGCGAGCCCCGTGAGCAGAGGCGAACAGGACGCGTGTGACCTTCATGCTGATCCTCCTCTTGTGCATTCGCGGCGGCCCTACGGGTCGCCGACAAACCTCATCGTCAGACGACGCAGCCGTCGGCGCTCAGGGCGCTGCGCAGCGCCACTACGTCGACGTCCGCGGGCGCGAGCCCGCCCTTGCGCTGCCATCGCCGCCGCGGTGCCCGCGGCCTGGCCCGTCGCGAAACAGGCCGGCATCACCCGGATGGCGCCGTTGGCCTGGTGGTCCGCCGAGATGCATCGGCCGCCGACCAGCAGGTTCATGATGCGGCTCGGGACCAGGCAGCGATAGGGGATGTCGAAGAAGCGCCCGCCTTTGATGTAGAGCGCCTGGTGGGTCTCCTGACCTTGACCCGCGGGATTGTGTATGTCCATGAAGAAGGAATAGCGCGCGATGGCATCGTCAAAGCGATGGGCGTTCTCCACGTCGTCCCTTGTGAGCGTGTACAGGCCCTCGATCCTGCGGGTCTCGCGGATGCCGACCTGCGCGCCCGTGTCGACCAGGTACGCCTTTTCCAGGCCGGGGCAGTACTGGTTGAAGAAACGCACCAGGTCGCGGGCCTGGCGGCGTCCCTCGATCTCGGCCTTCGTGAGACTGTCAGGGTCGGAGCCGTCGACGTCGAGGATGCGAGAGGTGTTGACCCGCCACTCGCCACTGCGCGGCTGGCGGTAGAGGCCGACCGCTTCGCGCGGGCAGTTCTTCGGAAACTTGCCGTCCCTCCTCGCCTGCGCGACGAGGGCCTCGAAGAGGCGCTTCCCCGGCCCCATGTTGGCCCTGGCCCAGGCGGCCACCTTCGCGTCGTCGACGCCGGCGATCCGCAGGAACAGCGAAGCCGGCTGGAGCCTGCCGTCGCCCTTGCGGCCTTTCTCAAACGGGTTGCCTGCCAGAGCCGCGGCATCGCCGTCGCCGGTGGCGTCGACCACGACCTTTGCCCGGCCGAGCGCGAGTCCCCCCTTTTCCGAGAACAGGACGGAATCGATTCGCTTGCCTTTCGTGCGAACCTTGACCAGGCGGGCGTGGAGGCGCACATCGACGCCGGCCTCGAGAACGAGCTCCATGGCGGCGTACTTCATCACTTCCGGGTCAAAGGGAGTCGCGTTCTGATGCGCTTCGTGGATGAACGAAACGTAGTCGGTCCCCGGCGGAACGTCGGCGGGGTCGATGGCGCCCCCCTCGGCGATCATCCGACGCACCAACTCCATGAAGATGCCCTTGACGATCTGCTCTTTGCCCTCGGTATCAAAGGAGGTCATGAAGGGACCGACCAGGCCGACCGTGGCCATGCCGCCGAGACAGCCGTACTGCTCGAGCAGCACGGTTCTCGCGCCATGCCGGCTCGCGGCCACAGCCGCTGCTATTCCCGCCGGACCGCCGCCGACGACCAGCACGTCGCAGTCGATCTTGACCGGGATATCCAGGGTCAACTTTCCCGTTTCCAATGCACCGCCCGTCCGTCGTGCGCTTCGTGATTTTCCGGCCTGACAGGCTCTGTGCGGCCGTGCAAGGACCCTGCCCTCATCGCCGCCTTGACCCGCACCGGAGGTCCCGATTCTAAGCCGTCCCCCCGCGTCGGTCAACGACGGGCTATGAACCCGTCGGCGCACAACGTGGGACACCGCGTGCTTGACAATCCACCACTGCCGCGCGGTACTGAAGCGCATGGACACCCTCACCTACGCCAGACAGGTCGACATCGCCGGGCGGCACGATGTCGTGGTGGTCGGTGGCGGGCCGGCAGGCATCGCCGCAGCTGTCAGCGCGGCCCGGGCAGGTGCCAGGACGCTGCTGCTCGAGAGGTACGGAGCCCTCGGCGGGAACCTGACGCTGGGCAACATCAGCCCCATCCTGGGCACGGTGGCCCGTCGGACCTTCTCCGACGAGATGCTGGGGCTCCTGGCAGGCGGCCACCCCGGCGACGAGGAGCTCGTCACAGGCAACGGGCGAGAAGGGCATGTCGACCCTGACGAAGCAAAGGGGATCCTCACGAGGCTCGTGGCCGGCAGCGGCGTGCAGTTCTACCTGCAGGCGCCTGCCATCGATGTCATCAAGGAGGGCAACGCAGTCAAAGGAGTCGTGGTTGCCACGCCGACGGGGCCGCAGGCGTTCCTTGGGCGGACGGTGATCGATGCGACTGGAGACGGGTCGGTCTCCTACCTGTCAGGCGCACGCTGCGAGGTCGGCAGGGAACCGGACCGGCGCGTTCAGCCCACGACCCTGGAGTTCACCCTGACCGGCGTGGACGAGAGCCGCGCCATCTTTTGCTTCGGCGAAGCGGACGACGTGACCCTGGCCGACGGCCGGGGGTACGCCGAAGTGTGCAGGCATGCGAGCGAGCGGGGCGAGCTGCCTGAGAACGTCACGATCGTCCGGCTGCACAAAACCTTTCACGCAGGTGAGAGGAACGTGAACGCGACACAAGCGAACGGATTCGACACGCTCACGCTTGCCGGCATCGCGAGCGCCGAAGTCGAGCTGCGCGCGCAGATCGAGATGGTCGTCGCGTTTCTGCGGAAACAGGTGCCGGGCTACGAGGCCTGCCGCGTGAGGAGCTCGGCTTCGACCCTGGGGGTACGCGAAACGCGGCGGGTCATCGGCGACTACGTGCTGAGCGATCGCGACGTGGAAACAGGTGCGAAGTTCGCGGACGTGGTCGTGCACAACGCCTGGTTCCTCATCGACATCCACAACCCGACGGGAGGCGGACAGGCCGAGGGGCAGGCCGCGTCGCCGCCGAGCTACGATATCCCGTACCGGTGCCTGCTTCCCGGCGGGACTGGACAACCTGCTGACCGCCGGGCGCTGCATTTCCGGCACCCATCGCGCCCATGCCTCGTACCGGGTCATGGGCATATGCCTGGCGATCGGGCAGGCGGCGGGCACGGCCGCGGCGCTGGCCGCCGCGGAGGGAGTCCCCCCGCGGCAGCTTCGTGCTCCGCTGGTGCAGGATGCGCTCGCTCGGGCGGGGGCCGCTCTGTTCGGGTAAGGCGGGCGACGCGCGGCGCGCCCATGAGGGCAGCGCTGCAGGCTCCTTTACCGACGGCTCGGCGCAAAGGGGCCGATGTTGCCGCGCTCGTCGAACGCGATCGGCGCGGCTCCTCCCAGGGCGGTGGCGCGGCCGGAAGCGAGCGCCTCCTCGAGAAGGTTCTCGCTCACGTAGACGCACTCGACGTCGAGGGAGTTCTTGACGCGAACGAACCTGGTCTGCGCCGGCTCGACGGCGATGCACGTCTTGATCGCGGCCGCGATGGCGAGCCGGTCGCTGGCCAGCACGATCGGGATACGGCTCGGGGCGAGCACGCGCGAGGTCAGGGCGTTCGGGTAGGTCTGCTCAAAGTCAAAGGAGTCAAAGGCGCGCTGCGTCGTGAAATCGGCGCGGCCGAGGCCGATGCCGCTTCCGCCCGACTCGGTGGTGATGCCGAGCACGACAAAACGCTGCGAGCGGATGCCGCCTTCCATCGCGGGATTCGGGAAGCGCCCGATGACGTGCGGGTCCATGCCTCCGCCGGAGACGTTCTTGCCGATCTCGTCGACGACGAGCACGTCGGTCTCTGCCACCGGCAGCGAGGGCATATTCGCCTTGGCTGTGCGCAGGAGGTCGGGTTCCTCAGCGACGATGCGCTGCGCAGGCAGTGCCCGCACGGCCGCGACTCGGTCGCGCGCCGTTTCCACGGTGGCGACACCGAACAGGATCTTCCCCGTCGCGAGCGAAACCTGCGCCATGGCCAGGATGTTGGCGGGCATGCGGTCGAGGCCCTGGGAGTGGCAGAACTCCGCTCCCTTCTGCTTGCCGAGGCCGATGACGATCATCTTGACCAGGCCGCTTTCGCAGGCGCCGACAAAGCCGGTGTGCGCCTTGACCCGGTTGAGCAGGACGATGCCGTCGGCCTCCCAGGCATGGCGGTCCATGAAGACCGGGAGCCCCGCGGCGGTCGAGCCGATGTGCACGGCGTCCATGGACGACAGGATCGGGCAGCCCATCGACGCTTCGGTGATCCCGAGGGTCGCCAGGACTTCGATCTGCCCCTGCGCCGTGGCGCCGCCGTGGCTGCCCATCGCGGGCACGATAAAGGGCCGCGCCGCGACCCGCCTGAGCTCGTCGACGAGACCCTTCATCAGGAGCGGGTACGCGTCGATGCCCCGGCTGCCCCCAGTGATCGCGATCCGCATGCCCGGCTTGACCGCGTCGAGCGTTCCCGGCGCGCGCAGCTCGCCCCGCAGGGCCGCGCCGACGTCCGCGAGCGCGTGGCCTTCCAGGTTCTGCCGGATGAGCACTACGCGGGGGATCTCCACCCCCTTCAGGATGGAGGCGACGAAACCGTCACTCCGCGCGGTCCGCGGGCTGTGGGTTGCGCTCATTTGCTGCTCCTTTCAGACTGAGTCCGCGCGGGTCTCCAGAGCCTTGAGCATACCCTTGAGATACCCCACGCCCCCGGGGATCAAGTGATCGCGGATGGTGTCCAGCCCGTATAGCCTGAGCTGTGCGCACATCTCGAGGTAGTCGTCGGAGAAATCGCTCGAGGTCATGACGATCTTCACGTGATCCTCCGCGGGGCCGGGCGACGAAACGCGCGCGCGGTCAGGCCTGCAGGATGGCGCCGTCGCGCGCCAGCCGGCCGCGCAGCTCGGCGAGCGGCACCTCGCGCACCGCGCCGCCCCTTGCGGCAGCCAGCGCCGCGGCGGTGCCCGCCGCCTGCCCCATCGCCATGCAGGTCGCCATGACACGGTAGGAGGCCGCCGCTTCCTTCTCGCCCGCGATGCAGCGCCCCGCCGCGAGGACATTGGAAAGCCCCTGCGGGATCAGGCACCGGTAGGGGATGCCGTACGGCTTTTCCAGCAGCTTCCACGTTCCGGAGGAATCGTTGGGGTTGTGGATATCGATAAAGTATCCGCCGACCGCAATCGTGTCGTCGTGAAACCGGCCGCCTATGACGTCCTCGGCGCGCAGCGTGTAGTCGCCGGCGATGCGTCGAGTCTCGCGCAGCTGCAGCTCCGGCTCGCCGTCGCACAGGGTGCAGCGCGCAAAGCCCGGCAGCCGCTTTCGGAAGAATTCCACCAGCGGCACGAGGTTGCGGTACAGGTCGATCGTGGCCCTCGTGAGGCTCTCGGACTGCCGGCCGTCGACCTGGTGCGCTCGCAGCATGTTGACCACGACGCCCCGCTCGTCCGGTGTGGTCGTGAACATGAAGCGGTTGATGAACGGGCTGTAGTCGCCCTTGAACGGAACCTGGCCGATGAGGTCCTGGAATACGTAGAAGAACCGCGTCGTCTCCAGGAACTCCCTCGTGATCGCGCGCCCCGGGAGCATGCGCCCCTGCATGTAGACCTCAGGGTGCTCGACCACGTATTTGCGTAACTGCGGCACGTCGACATTCTCGATGCGGAACACGAGCGACGGTGGTTGAAGGCTGTCGATGGTCAGCATCGGCACCCCGGCCAGCTCACACAGCGTCGCGTCGCCGGTGGAGTCCACGAACGTTCTCGCGAGCGCGACGCCGCGCTCGCTCTTCTTCTGCACGACGACTTCGGCCACAGCGTCGCGGTCGCGGCGGACGTCCACGACCTGCGCGTACAGCAGGATGTCGACCCCCGCCTCTTCGAGCATGTCAAAGATGGCGGCCTTGACCGCCGTCGGATTGGTGACCACGTACTTGGCGAACCAGAGATCTGTGTGCACAAAGCCGCTCGCGCCGTCGCCGCCGCGCAGTCGCTCGACGAGCTCCTGAGCGGTACCAGCCACGACTTGCTTATGGCTCGCGTTGAAAAAGCCATGGATCGGGAGACCGCTCGCGAGCGTGCCGCCGAGGTAGCCCTTGCGTTCGACCAGCAGCACCGAACGACCGCAGCGTGCAGCCGCAAGGGCCGCGGCCCAGCCCGCGGTTCCGCCCCCTGCCACGACGACGTCGTATGGGTCCGTGGCCGACCTGTCCCTGCTACCCGTGCTCATGTCCGCTCCTCGAGTGTCCGGCAGCAGGATGCTGCGGTCGAGATCCCTGGCCGCCACATCCCGCTTCACACTGAGCGACGCCGCGATCCCGGCTGCCTGCCCCATGGCCATGGACGTGGCCATGACCCGGTACGCGGCCGCAGCTTCTTTGCTGCCGCTGATGCACCGACCGGCGGCGAGAAGGTTGTCCGCGTCGCGCGCCACCAGCGAGCGATAGGGGATGAAGCAGCGATTCCTGCCTGGAGCTCGCACAAGACGAATAGCGGCAGACGCAGGCGCGCAGAGCCCAGGGACCTTATCTTCCCCGTGGCGGGCCCCGGCACCCCCGTGTTGATTTCGCGCATCAGGTCGACGACGAAGCTCGTGTCGAGAAGCACCTCACTCTCCGATCGCAACGTCTGCCGGATAGTCCTTTTCGCGCTCGCGGACCACGGCCTCGACCGCATCGAGCGCTTCGGCCGAGAGCACCACTTCGCCCAGGTGGGCCAGAAGATTGTGAGCGGAGTACCGCTCGTCCGAGGCTATCCGCTTGATCACGCCGCTGAAAGACTCGCCGGGCCGCTTCCGCTCGGCCAGCATCTCGTAGGCTTCCATATCTATAGTTATGGTTTTGACGGCCATGCACTTAGCGTACACGAGCACGCCGGGCCGGCTCAAGCACGGGGCGCCGCGGCGTACACGCTTCCGCAGCCGGACGCCGTGTGCGGCCGCGCCGGGTTCACCGCACCTTTCGCAGGCGCTTGTAGTAGAAGGCGCGCAGCCTCTCGGCGCCGCTGTAAGCCGCGTACACCGCGGGCCGCAGCAGCGCGTCGTAGCAGCCGTAGCGGTTGAGGACCCTGCCGCCGAAGCCGGTCTTGAACTGGAACAGGCCCGCCATGGGGTGTCCGGGGTCGGCGGAGGGCGGAATGCCGAAGAAATCGTAGGTCTCGCAGCGGTTCGTGCGGGCGAGCTGGATCGCGTGCCACTGGAGGGCGTAGTTCGGCATCGCGGCCCTGTGGCGGTCGGCGGAGGCGCCGTAGAGGTAGGTCGCCTCGCCGTGGTGCATCGCGAGGATGATTCCGGCGACGACCTCGCCCTTGATCTCGGCGAGCAGGAGCTTGAGGGCGGGCGCCCCTTGGCCGTAGATGCGGGCCAGGTCGAAGAGCGTGCGGTAGTAGGCCGGCGAGTGCACCGTTATGCGGTCGCGCCGCGAGGTCTCCCGGTAGAGGGCGAACCACTCGGGCAGCCGCGATCCCTCGTCCTCGACCACGCGCACGCCGCGGCGGCCGGCCAGCCCGATGTTGTAGCGCGTCTTCGGCTTCATGCCCGCGAGGAGCGCGGGCTCCTCGGGCCGCAGGTCGAGCATCACCGTGCTGGCCGGCTGCACCTCGACCGAGCTCCTGCGCAGCTGCCGGCTGCAGGCAAGCGGCGTCGGGAGCGCCCCCGGCCCCTCCCGGTGCCAGGGCAGGTCGAAGCGCACAAATGCGGTCTCGGCCGGCAGGTGGGGGGCGACGCCGCGCGCGATGCCCGCGAGCAGCTCCTCGCGGCCGATGTCGGGCTCGCCGCCCGAGGGGCCATACGGCACGTAGGCGAGCGTGAGGCCGGGGGCGATCCTGCGGCTGAGGACCAGGAGCGGCTGCGAGTTGTCGGGGAACGCGAGGAGGAGCGGGTGGGCGCGCCACCCGAATCGCTCCTTGAACGCGGCCCAGTAGCCGCCCTGGAAGAGCCCGCCGGACTCGTCCAGCTCCCGCGAGGAGATCCGCTCTACCCGGAACTCCGTCACGCCTGCCTACCGCACTTCGCCGCTCTCGACCCGCTTCGCGGCGAGGGGCCGTCCCCCTGCGAGGAGACGCTTCCCGCCCGCTGAAAGCAGGTAGTCGTTGACCCGGATGGGCACCTGGAAAAACTCCTCGATCGTGATGACGGCGGGCGGCGCTTCGCCGGCTTCGACGCCGTCGACCATGACGCGGTCGCCCGGCTGCGCGTCCGGCGCGAACATGACTTCGACGACGCCTTCGGTCTGCGCCGCGAGGAGCATCCCGTTGCTCTCGACGCCCCGCAGCTTCGCGGGGGCGAGGTTCGCGACGAGGATGATGTTCCGGCCGAGCAGCTCTTCGGGCTTGTACCAGGGCACCAGGCCCGACACGATCTGCCGCGTCCCGAGCTCGGGACCGAGGCTCACCGTCTCGACGTAGAGCTTGTCCGCCTTGGGGTGGCGCTCGATCGCCTCGATGCGGGCGACGCGCAGGTCGACGCGGCCGGCGAACTGCCTCGCGGCGTCCGCGCGCTCCTGCTGAGTGCCGGCGAAACGCCGGCGAAAGCCTTCAATCTCGTCGTCCTCGAGCTTGCGGAAGAGGAGCGCCGGCGTGCTCACCCGGCTCACGCCGTCGAGGCGGCCGAGATCGGCCCACGCGACCCGCTCGAGCCCGAGGAACGAGGCGATCTTCGCCGAGGTCTCCGGGATGTACGGGTGCGTGAGCACCGCGAGGTCGCGGATGAGGTGGACCAGGTCGCGCAGGAGGCCGGCGGCCGCGGGCGGGTTCTCCTTGATCGCCTTCCACGGCTCGCCGTCCTGGAAGCGCTTGTTCCCGACCGAGGCGAGCGCGAAGATCTGCTGGAACGCGCCGCGCAGCTCGACCCGCTCGAGCGCCTCGCCGATGCCGGCCTCGCGCGAGCGCACGTCCGCCCAGAAGCGCTCGTCGCTCGGTCCCTCGGGCAGCTCGCCGCCGTAGTTGCGCGCCACGAACGTGAGCGTCCGGTTGACGAGGTTCGCGAGGTTCCCGATCAGCTCGCTGTTGGTCTTTTCCTGGAAATCCTTCCACGTGAAGGTCGTGTCGGAGGTCTCCGGCCGGTTGTAATAGATGTAGAAGCGCCAGACGTCGGCGGGAATGCCGGTCCCGCGCGCGTCGGTCCCGAACACGCCCACGCCGCGGCTCTTGGAGAACTTGCCGCTCTCGTAGTTCAGGTACTCCGTCGAGGACATGTGGTGCAGCATCGTCCATTTCTCGCCCGTGCCGAGCTGGGACGAGGGAAAGATCACGGTGTGGAAGGGGATATTGTCCTTGCCGATGAACTGGTAGAGGTCCACATCCTCCGGGCTGCGCCACCAGGATTGCCAGTCCTTGGTGTGGGTCGCGGTGATCGAGATGTAGCCGATCGGCGCGTCGAACCAGACGTAGAAGACCTTGTCGCGGAAGCCGTCCTTGGGCACCGGGATGCCCCACTTGAGGTCGCGCGTGATCGCGCGCTCCTTGAGGCCGTCGCGGATCCACGCCTCGGTCATGCGGATCGCGTTGTTGGCCCAGTAGCCGCGCTCGCTCGCCTGCTTCATCCAGCCCTGCAGCTTCGGCAGGATCGCCGGCAGGTTGATGTACAGGTGCTTCGTCTCGCGCACGACGGGCGTGTCGCCCGAGAGGGCGCTGCGCGGGTTGATCAGCTCCATCGGGTCGAGGAGCTTGCCGCAGTTCTCGCACTGGTCGCCCCGCGCCTCGGCGTAGCCGCAGTGAGGGCAGGTGCCGCGCACGTAGCGGTCCGCGAGGAACATGCCGTCCTTGGGGGAGTAGAGCTGCTTGATCGTGTTCTCGCTGATGTACCCGTTGGCGTCCAGGCGCTCGAAGATCCCTTGAGTGATCTCGGTGTGCTCGGGCGTCGACGTGCGGCCGAACTTGTCGAAGGCGATGTTGAACCAGCGGTAGATCTCGTCGTGGATGGCGAAATAGCGGTCGCAGAGCTCCCGCGGGCTGATGCCCTCTTCGAGGGCGCGCGTTTCGGTCGCCGTGCCGTACTCGTCGGTGCCGCAGATGTAGAGCGTCGGGTAGCCCCGCAGCCGGCAGTAGCGGGCGAACACGTCGGCCGACAGCACCTGGATGAGGTTGCCGAGGTGCGGGATGTTGTTGACGTACGGCAGGGCCGACGTGATGAGCCGGCGTTTCATGTCCCGCCACTATAATGAGCGGCTCGAAACACGGTCAAGCGAGGCCGGGGCGCAGGGGCGCGGCGCCCGCGGCCGCGGCGCCTGCGGCGTCACACCGGGATGCGGCGCGCGCCGTCCGACGGCTCGATCACGAGCGCGTCGCACGGCTTGCCGAAGCGGCGGGTGTAGGCGGCGACGAGCTCGCCGCGCACGCGCTCGACCGCCGAAGGCGCGAGCAGCATCACCGCGCTGCCGCCGAACCCGCCGCCCGAAAGCCGCGCGCCCAGCACCTCGGGCAGCGAGGCGGCCGCGTCGACGAGCGCGTCGAGCTCGTCGGCCGAGTTCTCGAAGTCGAAGCGCGAGCTCCTGTGCGACTCGTACATGAGCCGGCCGAAGTCCGCGAGCCTGCCCTCGGCGAGCAGGGCCGCGCCGCGCAGCACGCGGTCGTTCTCTCCGATGACGTGGGAGGCGCGGCGCGCCGTCACGTCGTCGAGGCCGCCGCGCCAGCGCGCGAGCTCGGCGGGCGAGACGTCGCGCAGCGCCCGCACCGGGTGCTCGAGGCGCCCGGCGAAGAACCGGGTCGCGCGCTCGCACGCCTCGCGCCTCTCGTTGTAGGCCGAGTCGACCAGGCTGTGCTTCGCGTGGGTGTTGCAGACGAGGAAGCAGGCATCGCCGCCGAGCGGGACGTTCTTGACCTCGAGGGTGCGGAAGTCGCTCATCACGAGGGCTCCCTTCTTCCCGTGGAGGCTCGAGATCTGGTCGAGAAGCCCCGTGCGCACGCCGACGTACTTGTGCTCCGCCGCCTGCCCGATGCGTGCGAGGTCGAGGGCAGGCACCTCGATGCCGAAGAGCGCGGCGAGCGCGAGCCCCGCGCTCACCTCGAGCGCCGCCGAGCTCGAGAGGCCGGAGCCGAGGGGGACGTTGCCGAGAAAGAGGCCGAGAAACGGCCGCGCGCGGCCGGGGTCGCGCTCCGCGAGCTGGACGGCGACCCCCATGACGTAGCTCGCCCACTTGGCGCCAGCCACAGGGCGCGGGTCCTCGAGCCGGAAGCCTGCCTCCCTCATCAGGTCGCCCGCGACCAGGCGGCAATCCGGGCCCGGCGCGGGCGCGGCGAGAAAGAAGTGGCCGGTGTCGATCGCGGCCGAGAGGACGAAGCCTTCGTTGTAGTCGGTGTGGTTGCCGAGGATCTCGACGCGGCCCGGCGCATAGGCGGCCGCCGAGGGCGCGACTCCGTAGTGCAGGCGGAACTTCTCGGCCGCCTGGCGGAACAGCGCTTCGTTCACCATGCGGGCACGATATGCGAAGCGCCGTCCCGCATCAAGCCGAGGGACGCCCGGCCGGGACGCCGGTTGTCCCGGCGCCCCGTCGCCCCCGCGAGGGGGCTACTTGCTCCGAAGGGCGTTGATCAGCCGCTCGGCCTCTTCGGCCGACACTTTTCCTTCTTTGAGCAGGTCGAGGATCATGTCGACGCCGCGGTCGCGCGAGGCGCCGCCGCCCTGCTGCTGCGTCTCGCTGAAGCGGCGCGAGAACTCCTCGCCCATGCGTCCGAAGCGCGCGCCCATCTCCCGCATCCTGTGCGCCATCCGCGGGATCTCCTCGGAGAACTCGAAGCGCCGCGCTCCGCCGCCGCCGAAGCCGAAGCAGGCACCGAGCCGGTTGAACAGGTCCTGCATGTCCTCCGTGTCGAACCCGGGGAACCCGGGGATGGGGCTGTCTTCCCGGTCCTTGCCGAAATCCTCGTACTTCACGAGCCGAACCCCCTTGAATGCCTGGATGAGCACCGCGAGCTCGCCGTTGCCCTTTTCCACGACCGTCGCCTCGGGATCCGACGAGACGGAATAGCTCTCGAGGTTGTTGTGGAGGCGGCCGCGGGTCTTGACCTTGATGCGGAAGCCCGCATCGGCGGGCAGCGCGAGCTCCACGCGCCCATTGCCCGCGAAGATGCCGATGCTGCCGGGACCGTCGGGCGTGAGCTGGACCCCGATCCGGCCGTTGCCGCTCTTGAACGAGCCCGACTTGAGCTTCGCGCCGGCGACGACGATCCGCCCGTTGGCGGTGGAGAGATCGAGCGATCCGCCGGCGCCGGTCGCATCGACCGAGCCGTTGGCGCAGACGACGGTCGTCTCGCCGGCGACCCGACGGAGCTCGACGCGGCCGTTCGTCGCATTCGCCCTGATCGTGCCGGAGACACCCTCGAGCAGGATCCGGCCGTTGCCGGTCTCCACGACCAGGTCCCGGTCGCCGGCCGGAAGCCGCAGCCGCAGCACGCGCTCGCCGGGGCCCGCGTCGGGGAGCGCCGTGATCACGACGCGGTCGCCTTCGCTCTGCACCTCGACCGCGTCCGGCGCGGATGCGCCCTCGGAGCCGGGGTACTCGAGCGAAGCGCTCTCGACCTCCCCCGCGAGCACTTCGACGGCGAAGTTGCCGCCCCTCACCGTGACGGGCTGGCCCTGCGACAGGGCGACGTCCTTCTTCATCATTGTGGCCATGTGTTCCTCCCATGACCTGGCGTCTCGTAGACCCCGAGTCCTCGAGGGGCTCGCCAGGTCCCAAGTCCCGAGTCTTCGAGGGGCCCGTCCCCCTCGAGGGGCCCGCCCCCTCGGGGCCTACAGGTTCTCGAGCAGCTGCTCCTTGGACAACCGTCCCTCGCTGAACTCCTTGAGCAGGCTCACCCGTTTCTGCGTCTCCGCCATGTCCGAGAACGCCGGCACCGCGAGGATCTGGTTCACGCGAGCGAGGCGCGCCTTGACAGTCGGGTAAGAGATCCCGAGCTCGCGCTCGACCTGCTTGAGGCTGCCTTCACTGCGGAGAAAGACCCGCACGAAGTGCAGGAGATCCGCGGGAAGGCTGCAGAGCTCGCACTGCTCGAAATCGCCCCGGACCGTGATGCCGCAGCCGGTGCACGCGTACTCCGCGATTCGCATCGGGGCGCCGCAGACCGGACACGCGCCAAGGGGCTGGTTGGCCATCACTTACCTCGCGAAGGAAGGTACAGCCATCCCTTCACAAAGTCAATACTAGACTTCATAAAATGAAGGTATACTCTCGCACTGGCCCTGCGGTTCCTTGACGCTCGCTAGACACAGCGGCTATGATGGGGGACGCCGCACAGAAGGGATCTGCCGTCTGTCGCGGCGATACCCCACCAAGGAGGGGATATGTCGGAACGCAACGTGACACCGCTGAGGTTCCCCGGCCGCATGAACCCTCAGCTCGTGATGATCGTGATCGTCGTGATCGCGGTCGTGATCCTCTTTTCGACGAGCTTCTACGTGGTCGACCAGAGGGAAGAGGCCGTGGTCCTGCGCTTCGGCCGGGTCCACAGCATCAACGGCCCGGGCCTGCACTTCAAGCTGCCGTTCGGCGTCGACAAGAACTACAACGTGGCCACGCAGCTGGTGTTCAAGCGCGAGTTCGGATTCCGCAGCGTGGCCCCGGGAGTCAACACCGTGTACTCCAGCGAGGACTTCTCGGCCGAGTCGGTGATGCTCACCGGCGACAAGAACATCGTCGACGTCGAGTGGATCATCCAGTACCGGATCACGGACCCGGTGGCC
Source organism: uncultured Spirochaetota bacterium (assembly GCA_963734495.1). GTDB lineage: Bacteria > Spirochaetota > Spirochaetia > SZUA-6 > CAVTHK01 > CAVTHK01. Next base: position 87,953 of record CAVTHK010000009.1, on the reverse strand, counting down.
TGGCTCTTCCACGTGGAGAACCAGGAAAAGACGATCAGCGACATCTCGCGCTCGGTCATGAACCTCCTCGTCGGAGACCGCACGATCCTCGGCGTCATGGGCACGGACCGCCCGGCGATCCAGAGCAAGGCGCAGGAGATCATGAACAGGCGCTTCAAGGAGTTCGGCCTCGGCATCAACGTGACGACCGTGGCCATGCAGGACATCCTCCCGCCCTCCGGAGCCGTGCGCAACGCCTTCGAGGACGTGAACAAGGCCGAGCAGGACAAGGAGCGCTTCATCAACGAAGGAAACGCCTCCTACAACCAGGCGATCCCTGAGGCCGAGGGCAAGGCCAAACGCCTCGTGCAGGAGGCCAAGGGCTACGCCGTCGCGCGCGTCAACAAGGCGAACGGCGACGTGGCCCGCTTCCGCTCGGTGCTCCGCGAGTACCGCGGCAGCCGCGACGTCACGCGGACGCGGCTGTACATCGAGATGTACGAGGACGTCTTCGGCAGCGCCGACAGCGGGAGCACCGACCTGATCGACCGCAACCTGCAGAACTTCCTCCCGATCAAGCAGCTCAACGAGCAGGCGGCCCCCAGGCCGCCCGCGGCGGCCCCGGCCGCGCCGGCTCCGACCCCGCCGGCTCCGGCGGCCCCGTCGGCGGGAGGCACGCGATGAAGAAGACCCTCACCGTAGTCATCGTCATCGTCGCGATCTTCGTCATCCTGCTCATCGTCGGCCCCTTCTACACCATCGAAGAGGGCTACCAGGCCGTGGTGATCCGGTTCGGCCAGATCGTGGGCGTGCAGCCCGAGGCCGGGCTCAAGGTCAAGACGCCGTTCGTCGACCAGGTGACCATTTATCCGAAAAAGATCGTGTCCTGGGACGGCGCGGCGCAGATCATCCCGACCAAGCAGCCAGAGAACCAGTTCATCTGGGTCGACACCACCGCGCGCTGGCGCATCGTGGATCCCAAGCTCTTCTACGAGTCGGTCGGGACGATCCAGGCGATGCACTCCAGGCTCGACGACCTCATCGATTCGTCGGTGCGGTCGGTGGTCAGCCGCAACTACCTCATCGACGCGATCCGCAACTCCAACGAGATCTACGACACGATCAAGCAACAGCTCGCGAGCGAGGTGGTCGGGAGCAGCGGCGGCCAGGTGATCAACCTCGAGTCCTACCGCCTGACCGAAGGCACCGGGCGCGAGGCGCTGGGCCGCGAGATGGTGGCGCTCGCCAAGCAGAACATGACCATCGAAAAGGACGGCCAGAAGGTCAACCAGTTCGGCGTCGAGCTCATCGACGTGCTGATCCGCCAGATCAAGTACTCCAACGACCTCACCGAGAGCGTGTACCAGCGGATGATCCAGGAGCGCACGCGCCAGGCGAACCGCACGCGCTCCGAGGGCCGCGGCGAAAAGGACAACATCCTCGGCCGCCAGGACCAGGACGTGAAGACGGCGATCTCCAAAGCCGAGCAGGAGGCGGAGCAGATCAAGGGGCAGGCCGACGGAGAGGCGACGCGCATCTACGCGGAGGCCTACCAGCAGGACCCGGACTTCTTCCGGCTGTGGCGCTCCCTCGAGTCGTACAAGCTCCTGCTGCCCAAGTTCAACAAGACCCTGTCGACCCAGTCGCAGTATTTCGACTACCTGTACCGCAGCCAGCCGTAGGGCGCGGGGCGGCCGCGGCGGAGGGCCGCGGCCGGGACGCCCGGCGGGTACGCCGGGGTCAAAGCACCGCGTGACGAGGGCCCGGCGGAGACGCCGGGCCTTTTTGTCTCGCGCTCCGCGGAGGTGACATGAACCAGGACCAGATCAAGGCCCTCCTGCTCAAGCTCGCGGACCCGCCGGAGGAGTTCACGGTCGTCTTTACCGGCAAGAAGAGCCGCAAGGTGGACGGCCTCTACCGGCCCGAGAGCCGCGAGCTGATCATCCACAACCGCAATCACAAGACCGAGCACGACCTCCTGCACACAGCCATCCACGAGTACGCCCATCACCTGCAGTACTGCGAGTCGGCCGTTCCGATCTCGGGCCGCGTCCACTCCAGCCGCTTCTGGGCGATCTTCCACAACCTTCTCTACAAGGCGGAGGGGATGGGCCTGTACCAGAGCCCCTTCGAGAGCGTCGCCGAGCTGCGCAGGATCACGGCGAGGATCCGCGCGCTCACCGCGGAGAACGGCACCCTCATGAAGGAGCTCGGCGAGCTGCTCGCCCAGGCCCGCGAGCTGTGCGCGAAGCACGACGCCGACTTCGGCGACTACCTCGACCGCGCGCTGCGGCTGCCTCGCGGGCTTGCCGGGGCGGCGGAGCGGGTCGCGCGGCTGGACCTGGACCCGCGCGTCGGCTTCGAGAACATGAAGGTGCTCGCGCGCATCCCCGAGGCGGCCGCCCGGGCCGCGGCCGAGAAGGGCCTGCTCGAGCGCGACAGCCCGGACATGGTGCGCGACAGGTACGCCGCCGACCCGCGGCCGCCCGGCGAGCCGCCGCGCGACCCGGCGGGGGAGCTGCGCGCCGAAAAGAGGCGCATCGAGCGCACCATCACGCACCTGAGGCAGCGGCTCGCGGAGATCGACAGCCGCCTCGAGCGCCTGGCGGAGGCGTAGGACCCGCGTCAGCGCGCGCCGAGGCCAGGACCCGCGAGGAGCTGCGGCTCTACGGCCAGGGACGCTTGACGCTCCCTGCAGTGTTACAGAGCTATGACGAAGAGCTTGATCATGAGACGCATCGCGCGCATCGCCGCGGCGGCGCTGATGGCCGCCGTGCTTCCCGCGCACCTGCGCGCCCAGGGCACCTGGAGCGTCATCCCGTTTCCGGGCGTGTTCTACACGCCGGAGACCTCCGTCGGTTTCGCGGCCTTCGCCCTGGGGACATGGACGCCCGAAGACGACGGGCTGAAGCCGCATGTCTACCGGGCCGGCACGGTCTACACCCTGAAGAGCCAGGTGTCCCTGTTCCTCGGCTCCGAAGACTATTTCGCCGGCGACAACCTGCGGCTCGCGACGGAGCTGTCGTTCGCCCGCTTCCCGGACATCTACTACGGCATCGGGCCCGATTCCGGCCTCGAGGAGGACTACACGCCGAACGAGGCGAGGATCACCGTCTCGGCGGGCTGGCGGGTCGCGCCGTCGCTGTATGTCGGCCCGGTCTACCGCTTTGCATTCTCCTCGCTCGCGGACACAACGCAGGGCGGAGCGCTCGCGGGCGGCGGCGTCCCGGGGAGCGGCGATTTCGCCAGCTCGGGCGGCGGTCTCCTGGCCATCTGGGACAGCCGCGATTCCGCCATCTATCCGCGGGCAGGACGGCTGGTCGAAGTCGAGGCCGCCGGGTATCCGCGGCCGCTGGGCTCGACCGGGGACTGGGTGAGCCTCAGGCTCGACGCGCGCTCGTACCACCGGCTGTTGCGCGATCACGTGATCGCGCTGCAGGCGGTGGCGGAGCTCACGGGAGGCGACGTGCCGTTGCGGGAGCTGCCCCGCCTCGGCGGCGAAAGCCTCCTGCGCGGTTACTACGACGGCCGCTTCCGCGACAAGACGATGGTTGCGCTGCAGACCGAATACCGCTTCCCGATCGTGTGGCGCTTCGGCGGCGTGGTCTTCGCGGGCGTCGGCCAGGTGGCGGAGACCCCGGCCGACCTGAGCCTGGATTCCCTCAAGGTCGCAGGCGGCGCGGGGCTGCGTTTCCTCGTCGAGACGACGCAGCACGTGAACCTCCGCATCGATTTCGGGCAGTCGCTCGACGGAAACGGCTTCTACCTGCAGGTCACCGAGGCTTTCTGAGGCGAAGCTTCTACAGCGCGGCGCGGATCTCTTTCCAGAGCCCGGGGTCGAAGGGCCTCCACGGACCGGCGTGCCGGAGCGAGGCCTCGCGCGAGGCCTCGCGGGCCCGGGCGATCCGGCTTTCGAGGTCCGGGTGGCTCTCGAGGTACTTGAGCACGTTCTTCGGCGCCTTCTCGCCCGCGCTCTCCAGCCGGCCGAACGCGTCGGCCAGGGCACCGGGATCGATGTCCGCGCGCTCGAGGAACCGGAGAGCGGCGTCGTCGGCCTTCGCCTCGACCTCGCGGGAATAGCGCTGATTGATGAGCTCGCCGAGGAGCCGCTGGACGAGGACCTCGGTCTCGCGGCCGCCGAACAGCGAGAAGAGGCGGAGAGGCCCACCTGCCGCGCCATGGTCCGGCTCACGTCGTGGTTCACGACGTGTCCGGCCTCGTGCGCAACCACGGCCGCGAGCTCCTCGGCGGAGCCCAGCGAGCGGAGCAGCCCCGCGCACACGACGATCACGCCTCCCGGAAGCGTGAACGCGTTGACCGTGTTCGTGTCGAGCACGACCAGGGTCGGCGCGTCGCGGCCGCCCGCCGCGCCCGGCCCGTCGAGCGCGGCGAACACGCGATCGCCGATCGCCTTGACCGGCCCGGTCACCTCCGGGTCGTGGACGAGCTGCGGCTCCAGGCTGCGCATCGTCAGGTCGCGCATCCGGCTCTCGGCGAGCTTCATCAGCGCGCCCGGCTCCCCCGCGCCGGGGGCGCCGCTCGGGCGCGGCGCCGCGAGCCGCACGATGAGCAGCGACACGGCGAAGAGCACGGCGAGAAAAGCGGCCAGCAGGACCAGCTCCCGCGCCAGGCCGCGGGCCGCGCCGCCGGGTCGCGGACGATCGCTCACGGGGCGCCTTCCTTCTCCTAGAATCCCTGAGGCGGGCGGTTCGGCTCCACCGGCCTGTCCAGCCTCTTCGCCTTCGGCCCGTAGTAGGCGGCAAAGCAGACCCGCCCGAAGAACGGCATGTAGTAGAACTGCCCTTTGCGGGCCTTCGTCAGCGCGATCACGGACAGGACGATCAGCACGATGTTGATGACCGCGACGACGATCAGGGACGCCCAGAACCCCGCGGAGAAGTGGAGGTTCGTGAACAGGATCACCAGCAGCCAGGCGACCAGGGCGACATTGAAGAGCGAGACCAAGACCTGCGAGAGCAGCGACTGCAGCGCGTGGAACGCGACAAAGCGCGACTTCCGCCTGTTGATGGCGAAGTAGATGATCGAGGCGATGACGTTGACGAGCGGCAGAGGCAGCCCGATCCCGAGCGCGGCGAACATCATCAGGTAGGCGCCCATCGCGTCTTCCTTTTCGCGCTCGGTGACCTCGTCGGGCTGCGGGATCCGGAACTCAACTGAGCTCATGGGCACTCCGAAGATACAAAGAGGGCTCCCCGCGGGAGCCCTCTCGAATATCGGAGTCACTCCTTGCCGGAGAACTTCGGATACTCGTCGGTGTAGTAGCCCATGTAGAGACCGACGTGGGTCGCCCACCGCTGCGTGCCGACCTGGTAGGCATGCCACTTGTCGCGGGTACCTGCCGCGTGAACAGCACCGCCCACCATGCGAGGAACTGCAGGACCGCTCCCCAGAGGACGCGGAAGAAGATGCAGAAGAAATGCGGGCATGATGCAGTAGATCGCGCCGAAGAGCAGGCGCAGGATCACGAGGCCGCGGCTGACCTTTTCGCGGATACTCGACCTCGAGCTTCGACTTGTCGCTCGGCGCCAGAGCCAAGAGCCCTGGGCGGCACGGTTGGCGATGGCGCTGTTGAGAAGAGTGGTGCGGGGACTTGCTGTCTCAGGCACACCGAAGTACCGATAGCTCAGACAGCACGGAGGTCAGGCGCCCCACAGGCAGGGTCGTCGTCGGCCGCTTCAGGGGGCCGTGCCCCTGGCCAGCTCCAGGAACATCCCGAAGAAGCGGTCCATCCGCGGCGGGTCCGGCTCCGGACTCGGAACGAGGCCGGGGGTGAAGCCCATGCGCGCGAGCGGCGCGAGAAGCTTCTCGTCGCGGCTGATGACGTGCAGGGGCACCGTGAACGGCGCATCTTTGAGCGTGACCGGGTACTTCGGCTGATGATCGCCCATCACGACCACGAGCTCGCTGCCGTGGAGAAAGCGCGTCAGGTACTCGGTGAGCACCTTGATGTCGTAGCGGATCGAGGCAGCGTAGCCCTCGTCGTAGGCGTCGCCGCGGACCCACCCGTTGTTGAACACGAGGTTCGGCGCGCTGTCGTAGATCGAGCCGTCGCCGAGCCGGTCCCAGTCGTCGATGTACGCGGGGATCCGGCTCCAGGGAGCGTGGCTGGTCACGAGCGTGAACTGCGCGAACAGCGGGGCGCGCGGAGAGCGCGCGATGAACTTGCGGTGCACGTAGTCGATGGCGTACTGGTCGGGCACCGGGACAAACGAGAACATGGGCCCCTTGTACCCGAACTGCCAGCCGTTGATGTCGTCGTGATACTCGTAGAAGCGCACCCCCTCCTCCCACGGGCCGTGCACGGTGCCGGGCATGACCAGGAGCGTCTCGTAGCCGGCGAGGGCGAAGAGCTTCGGGATGGAGACCGCGCCGCTCTCGAGCAGCGAAGAGTACGTCTTCTCGTTGTCGACCCACGTCCCCGAGAGGAACGTCACGTCGGGGAGCCACGACCGGCCGCCGAACACCGGGGACACGATGAAACGCGAGTACACGTGGTAGCCGGCTTCGGCGAGCTGCCGCGACGCCTGCTCCATGACCGGCAGCAGCACGCGCGCGTGCTCCGGCTTCGCGAAGACGGTCTGCCCGTAGGATTCCACGGTAAAGAACAGCACGTCGCGCGTGCCGAGGCGCGGAAACCCGAGGCCCGACTGCGCGGCAGCGGCCGCGCCCGCGGGCGGGACCGGCGCCGCCGGCGGCCGATCGGCACGAGCCACGGCGTCCGCAAGCGGACCCGCGAGCGACTGCCCCGCGCCGAACGCGACGGCGAGCGCGACCAGCAGCCCCGGGGCCGCAAGGGCGGCCGCTCCCCGGGGCCGCGAGACGAGCGCGACCAGCCAGCGCAGGCCGAGCACGACTCCGGCGGCGACGATCGCGAGCACCGGCACGTAGAAGAGCGGGCTCGCGACGAACGTGCCGTGCCCGAGAAGGTCGAAGAGGCCCGGGATGTAGTCGACGTCCGCGACCAGGTCGAGCGATCGGCGGAAGGCGTTGCGCGCGATCGCCTCGCCCGCCCCGAAGAGCACGAGAGGCGCGAGGACCCCGGCGAGGCCCCAGGTGAACGCGCTCACGCTGCGGGCGAAGAATGCGACAGCGCCCGCCGCCGCGACGGCGATCAGCGCCTCCGGCGAGGGGCGCAGGAGCAGCGCCCACTCGTCCATAGGCAGCCAGGCGCGCATCGTGAGCAGGGCGCTGAGGGCAAAGGCGGCCGCGGCCGCAGCCGCGACGGGACGCCAGCGCATCCCCGAACGGATCACCGCTGGAATATAATGCGGCGGCCGGAAGGTCGTCGCGCGGCGCGGCGACCTTCTTCTATTATCTATCGTTGTTCCGCTTCGCTGATGATGCCGCCCTCGATCCCGACGACGGTCTCCGTGACCGGCACCTTGCGCTCCGCCCGCCGCTGCGCCTCGAGCGCCAGCGCGACCAGGCCGCGGCAGCAGGGCACCTCCATGCGCGCCACGCTCAAGCTGCGGATGCCCGCGTGGTCGATCATGGCGACGAGCTTCTCCAGGTAGACCTCCTGCCCTTCGTCGAGCTTGGGGCAGGCGATCGCGAGCGCGCGGCCTTCGGCCAGCCGGCCGGGCAGCCCCCCGAGGGCGTATCCGACGCAGTCGGCGCACAGCAGCACGTCGGCGCCGCGCAGGAACGGCGCCATGGGGCCGAGCAGGTGAAGCTGGATCGGCCAGCTTGCCAGCGCCGGCGCGGCCGGCGACGCGCCACGCTCCCGGGCCGGCGCGGCGGGCCGGCGGCCCATGGAGCGCGCGCGCGAGCCGGGGCAGCCGGCTTCGACCGCTTCCGCGGGCCGATGCGCCGACGCCTCGTCGAACTCGGCCGCATCCCGCCGCTCGATCGTGATCGCCCCCTGCGGGCACGAGCCCAGGCAGGCGCCGAGGCCGTCGCACATCCGCTCATCCACGAGGCGCGCCTTGCCGCCCTCGAGCCTGATCGCGCCCTCGTGACAGCCCGGGAGGCACTCACCGCATCCGTTGCACTTGTCCTCGTCGATCCGCACGATCTCGCGTACCATCGTTCCTCCCCGCGGCGCGGCCCCGGCCAGCAGCCTGGGCGCTATTGTGCCCTGCCTGCCTGTGGGTTGCATTGACCGGGGTCAAGAAAAGCGCGGGGGAGCGCGGCGCGGCGTGAGGGCGCCGGGCGCGCCATCACCCGCAAGGGGGTTTACGGCCCCGGGCGGCGCCCGTACAATGCCGGCCATGAAAGCCGTGCGCATCGTTGCCACCCGCAAGCCGCTCGCGGACCGCGAGGTGCCGGAGCCGCAGCCGGGCCCCGACGACGTGCTCGTGCGCGTGCGGGCCGCGGGGATCTGCCATTCGGACGTCCACTACCGCAACGGGGTGTCGCCGACGGGCCCGCTGCCCATCACGCCCGGCCACGAGGTGGCGGGTACCGTGGAGAAGGCGGGCGAGCGCGCCGGAGCATTCGCCGCGGGCGACCGGGTGGCGCTGCACTACATGCTCACCTGCGGGCGCTGCGAGTACTGCGCCCGCGGCACCGAGCAGTTCTGCGTCGCCGGCCGCATGATCGGCAAGCACGTCGACGGCGGATACGCCGAGCTCATCAGCGTCCCCGCGCGCAGTGTCGTCCGCGTGCCGGACGCCGTCCCCTTCGAGCACGCCGCCGTCATGATGTGCTCGACCGCCACCAGCTTCCACGCGCTGCGCAAGGCGCGCCTCGCCGCGGGCGAGCGCGTGGCCGTCGTCGGCGCCGGAGGGCTCGGGCTCTCCGCGGTGCAGCTCGCCCGCGCGTCCGGCGCCTCGGCGGTGATCGCGGTCGACGTGAACCCCGACCGGCTGGCGCAGGCCGAGAGGTTCGGCGCGATCCCCGTCGACGCGCGGCGCGGCGACCCGGTGATAGCGGTGCGCGACCTCACCGGCGGCGCGGGCGTGGACGTCGCGCTCGAGCTCATCGGCAACCCGCGGACGATGCGGCAGGCCGTGCAGATGCTCGCCGTGTTCGGCAGGGCGGTGCTGGTCGGGATCACGCAGGAAAGCTTCCCCGTGGACTCCTACCGGGAGCTCATCGGGAGGGAGGCTGAGATCATCGGCGGGTCGGACCACCTTCGCTCCGAGCTTCCCCTCCTCCTCGACATGGCCGCGCGCGGGGCCCTGGACCTCGCCGGCATCGTCACCGGCCGCGTCCCCCTCGAGGCTGCGGCGATCAACGCGGTCATGGAAGAGCTCGAGCAGAACCGGGCACCCTCGCGGAGCGTGATCGTTTCGTAGGGCGGAAAACGCGGCCGACCCGACCTCAGCGCAAGGGACGCTGCGCGGCGCCGTCGCGGGTTGCTGCGGAGGCCGCGTCGGCCTGGGTTGCGGCGGAGGCCGCGCCGTCCCGCGCCGCGGAGGCCGCGGCCGGCCGGCGGCCGCGCTCGATGCGGAACACCGCGGCGCAGGCGAGCGTCACCAGGGCGAACGCGGCGCCCAGCCACCCGAAGCTCGCGCGGAAGCCATAGGTGTCGGCGAGGCGGCCGACCACGGGGTTGACGGCCGCGCCGAGCGCCGAGCTCCCGAAGTAGTAGAAACCGAGCAAAGCGGGGCGGCTGCGTGCCGCCACCTCGCCCAGGATAAAGCTCTCCGAGATGGGCATGCGCACGAAGACGTAGGCCCCCACCAGCAGCACGAGCAGGTAGAAGAGCGCGCCGTGGGGGACGCGCGCCAGCAGCGGGAGCACAGCCGCGGCGGCCAGAGAGACGCCGATCAGCAGCGGCACCCTCCCGAGCCGGTCCGACAGCCGGCCGGCGAGCGGCGAGATGAGGATGCCCGGCGCGTTGGCGACCGCCACGACCACGGCCGCGGCCCCGGCCGGCACGCCGAGCGTGTCTGTGGCGAGCAGAGGGAGAAACGAGATGGCCGCGCCGGCCAGCGCGGCGCCAGAGCAGGAGAGCGTCACCAGGGCCGCGATGCGCAACCAGGAGGCCTCCTCCGGCTCCCGCTGCTCCGCCCCGACGGCCCGCGTCCCCGCGGCCCCGGGCGTGAAGCGCCCGAGCAGAACGAAGATCGTGACGCCGAGCGCAATCGTCGGCACGGCCAGCGTGAGAAAGGCGCCGCGCCAGCCCAGGACGGCGGCGATCAGCCCGGCGAGCAGCGGCGTGACCAGGTTGCTGCCGCTCCCTCCGATGACGTGGAGACCCAGCGCGTGGCCCCGGCTTTCGCGGGGCACCGAGAGCGAGATCAGCGTCGTGGCCGCCGGATGATACCCGCTGCCCACGATCCCCATGAGGAACTGCAGCGCCACCATGAGCGCGAAGCCGGGCGCCAGCCCGATCGCGAGGCCGCAGGTCGCGACGCCGGCGGTGCCGGCTGTGATCATCAGCCGCGGCCCGAGCCGGCTCATCATCCAGCCCGAGGCGAGGTGGCCCGCTCCGTAGGCGAAGGTGTACGCCGAGAGCACGAGGCCGGCCTGCGCGTACGTGAGGTCGAAGCTCGTGCGGATGAGAGGCAGCAGCGGCGCGGTGACCGCGGTCATCACGTGGTGCACGAAGTGCGCGACGATGTAGAGGGGCAGCAGCGACGCGACGGCCATCTTGAGCGTGAGCTTGGGCATGGGGGCCCCATAATAGGCGCCGGGGTCCGCGGCTGTCCAGAACCGCGCTGAAGCGCGCGAAAGCGCCGCGGGGAGGCAAGGCGCCCGGGGGCCGGCAATCGGCGCGCGTGCCAGTGGCGGCTGCGGCGTGCCGGGATTACCTTTGCCCCATGGCGGAATGGAAGGCGCTGTGCCGGCTGAGCGAGCTCCGCGAGGGCGCGCCGACGGCGAGAAAGATCGGCGGGAAGCAGTTCCTGGCAGTCCGGCGGGGCGGGCGGGTCTTCGTGTGCGCCAACAAGTGCCCCCACTCAGGAGATCCGCTCTCCGACGGGCTCACGAGCGGGACCGAGATCATCTGCCCCTCGCACTACGCGCGTTTCGACCTGGCCACGGGGCGCGTCGAGTCCGCCCCGGCGCTGGACGACATCGCAAGCTACGAGGCCCGGGTCGAAGGCGACGAGATCCTCGTGGGTCCCGCGCGGCCCGCGCCGTTCCAGCTCGCGCCCCGCGCGACGACCGAGGACCGCACGTTCGCCATCGTCGGGGGCGGCGCCGCGGGGGAGGCGGCGGTCGAGGCGCTGGTGAGAAACGGGTTCGGCGGCCGGATCGTCCTGGTCACGGCGGAGCGGCACCTCCCCTACGACCGCACCGAGCTCTCCAAAGGGTTCCTGACGGGCGAGGTCGAGCGCGACCGGCTGCAGCTGCGCGGCGCGGACTTCTACAGCACCCTGGCTGTCGAAGTCGTCGCGGGCGCGCGCGCCGAGGGCATCGACCCCGCACGCCACGTGCTGCGCCTCGACGGCGGCCGCAGCCTACGCTACGACCGGCTGCTGGTTGCGACCGGCGCGCGGGCAAGGCGGCTGGGCATCGCCGGCGAGGAGCTGACCGGCTGCTTGACCCTGCGCGACCGCGACGACGCGGAGCGGATCGTCGCGGCGCTGGCGCCCGCGCGGCGGGCGGTGATCGCGGGCGCGGGGTTCATCGGGCTGGAGGCAGCCTCGTCCCTCCGCGCCCGGGGCCTCGATGTGGACGTCGTCGCCCCGGAGGAGCTTCCCCTCGGGCCGCTGCTCGGCCGCGAGCTCGGGCTGCGGATCCGGGCTCTGCACGAGGCAAAGGGCACGCGCTTCCACATGGGCCGGACCGTTTCGGAGATCACGGGCAGGGGGCGGGTGCGCGAGGTCCTGCTCTCCGACGGCAGCCGCCTCGCGGCTGATCTCGTGATCGTGGGCGTCGGCGCGGAGCCGCGCGTCGAATGGCTCGCCGCGAGCGGCCTGTCGGACGCGGGGGCGGTGCCCGTCGACGAGACCCTGCGCACGCGCGACCCGGACGTCTACGCCGCGGGCGACATCGCGGCCGTGCCCGACGCCCGACTCGGGAGGCCCCTGCGCTTCGAGCACTGGGTCTCCGCGCAGATGCAGGGCCGCCACGCGGCGCTCTCGATGCTCGGCAGCTCGGAGGCGTACCGCGAGGTTCCCTTCTTCTGGAGCATTCAGTGCGACACGTCGATCAAGTACATCGGCGCCGCGGGAGCCGCGTACGACCGGATCGCCTGGCGCGGCAGCCCGGACGGCGACAGCTTTCTCGGCGCCTACTTCGCCGAGGGTGAGCTCGTGGGAGCCGCCAGCTTCGCCATGAGCTGGAACCTCGCCGCGCTCGAGCGCCTGATGCGCGAGGGCCGCACCGTGACGCCCGACCAGGTGGCCGACGAGCGCGTGAGCCTGACCGCGCTCGCCGGCCTGACGAGCGGCGAGGGATAGCCCCGGCCGCGGAAGGGTGCTCCCGCCACGGCTGGAGTCAGCGGCCCGCGCACGGCAGCGGATCGCGGAAGCGCATCAGCGCAGGGCCCCCAGGAGAACACGGCCGCCCGCCACGACCAGGGCGAGGGCGAGGCCGCGGATGATCCACACCGCCTTGAGGCGGTTGGAGAGGAATGCGCCAAGCTGCGCCCCTGCCAGCACGCCGACGCTCAGCGCAAGCGTCCTTCGCAGCCCGTGGCTGAAGGCGCCCTCGGCGATGTGCACGATCGTGCCGACCAGCGCCATGATCGACAGCACGAAATGCGACGTCGCCGTGGCGATGTGGACGGGGAAGAAGAGGACGTTGGCGAGTATGGGCACGTGGATGATCCCGCCCCCGATTCCGAGAAAGCTCGAGATGAAGCCGACGAACACGCTGAGGACCGTGCCCAGAACGGCGTTAAAGGAGTACTCGTGCGTCACCCCCTCGGCGTCGGTCACGACGTGGTGCACCCGACCCTGGGCGGTGGCGACGACATCGGCTCTGCGCACGCCTCGGGGGAAAACGGCGAGGAAAGTGCCGCCGCAGACCATCAGCGCTCCCAGGATCAGGTCGAACACCCTGCGCGAAACCAACGGTGTCACCAGCGCGCCCGCGATTGCACCGGGTACGGTGGCCGCGGCGAACAGCAGCCCGGCCCGGTAGTCGACACGCTTCATGCGGGCATAGGCGATGGAACCCGAGAGGGCATTGAAAAAGACCACGGCGAGCGAGATGCTCGCCAGCAGGACAGGAGACTCCTGGGGGAAGAGGATCACGAGGATGGGCATCAGCACGAAGCCACCGCCCGCCCCGATCAGCGTCCCGTAGGCGCCGACCGCGAACCCGATCGGAACCAGCCAATAATAGTTCAACACCCTGGTGGGCCTCGGATCCGGGGGAGGACGCCGCGCCGGCGGCACCTCGACTCGGATGGATATCAGTTCTCTACACGGGGTGGCGCCTTGCCGTCAAGGCGGGCTGCGGGGGGCCGCAGCAGCCCGCTGGACGCCTCCTCCGCGTCCCGCTACCATCCCGCCCGTGACTGTCCGCTGCCCGTTCTGCGGCGCCGAAGCGCCCGAGGCCGCGCTCCCGGCGCGGCCGGGATTCCTCCGAAGGCGGTGCACGGTGACTTACCGGATGATTTGCGATTCCTGCCACAGGGCCTACCTGCTCGAAGTGAGGGTGACCCTGGGCCTGTTCCGCAGCTTCGCGACCCACATCCTCTAAAGCACAGGAGCATCGAGAGTGAAGATCACCGCCGTGCACGTCCGCGCCTTCCGCCATCTCTCCGACGAAGTCAGGGACTCCGACGGCCACGGCCATCCCGGCCCGCGCCACGAGGCCTCGGAGAGCCTCCTCACGATCGAGACCGACGAGGGCGCGGAAGGCTACGCCTTCGGCCGGGTGTCCCGCGAAGCCCTCGAGGAGCTGGTCAGGCCCGCGCTCATCGGCAGCGACCCGGACTGCCGCGAGCGGAATCGTGGCAGGCCATGCGGAAGAGGCAGCGGATGAACCTCTCGGTCTTCGCCGATCGCGTCCTCTCCGTGGTCGACTGCGCGCTGTGGGATCTCGCCGGGCGCGCGGCGGGCAAGCCGGTCTACCGATTGATCGGCGCGGCGCGCGACAAGGTGCCTGCCTACGCGAGCACGATGTGCGGCGACGATCTCCCCGACGGCCTGGGCAGTCCCGAGGCGTACGCGGCCTTCGCCCTGAAGTGCCGCGAGCGCGGGTACCCCGCCTTCAAGCTGCACACGTGGCAGCCGCCGTACGCGGGCGCACCCGACACGCGGCGCGACGTCGCGGCCTGCGCCGCCGTCCGCGAGGCGCTGGGGCCCGGCGTGCCGCTCATGCTCGACCCCTGGCACTACTACAGCCGCGACGAGGCGCTCGCGCTCGCGCGCGATCTGGAAAAGCTCGACTACGCGTGGATGGAAGAGCCCATGGACGAGCACAGCATGTCGTCATACGTGTGGCTCTGCGCGAACACGAGCCTCGCCATCTGCGGCCCCGAGACCGCCGAAGGCAAGATGCACGTCCGCGCCGAGTGGATCGCCGCGGGCGCCTGCGACATCGTGCGCGCGGGGGTAAGCGACGTGGGCGGGATCACGCCTCTGCTCAAGATCGCCCACCTCGCCGAGGCGTTCGGCATGGACATGGAGGTGCACGGCGGAGGGGCCGCGAACCTGCAGGTGCTCTGCGCCATGGGGATCCGCGGCCGCTTCTACGAGCGCGGCCTCCTGCACCCGGCGATCGACTACGAGCGCCCGCGGCCCTGGCTGCGACGCCTTGTCGACCCGATGGACGCCGAGGGTTTCGTGCACGTGTCGGAGCTTCCGGGCCTCGGCATGGACATCGACTTCGAGTACATCCGCGGCAGCGAGATCGAGCGATACTGAGCACAGGGATGTGCTCGCCCTCGAAGACCCGGCGTACTCGCCGGGGTGCGCCGACAAGCGCCCTGGTCCCGCGTACTCGCGGGAGACGTCGAAAGCGCCGGGCTGAGAATAAAATGAAGAAGGCCGCCGCGCGGCGGCCTCCCGTCACTTGCCGAGCCCCTCGTCGAGGCTGGACAGCGCGCGCTCGATCGGCGCCGGGTCCGGCCGCGTCAGCCAGAAGATGGTTCCCCCTACGGCGCACAGGCCGCCGACGGCGCCGGCGCCCGCGGCGATCCAGGTGAGAGACTCCCTATTGTCCGACTCCTCCTCGCGGGACCACCACGCCGCGCCGGCGACGGCCAGCGCCGCCGCCCCGGCTCCCCACGTCAGCGCGGCGCGCACGGTCGCCTTCCTGCGGCCGCGCTGCGTCTCCTCGAGGTCGCGCCGCAGCCGCGCCCGCGCCTGCTCGAGGCGGGCCCGCTCGCGCAGAACTTCGGCGGACGGCGACGGCAGGGCCGGCGCGGGCGCGGGAACCCCGGCTGGGGCCGGGGCCGGCGCAGGCGCAGGCGCGGCGGGAGATGCGAGAGCCCCTGCGGGCTCGGCCGGCGCGTGCGCCGCCGGCGCCGCTGCCACCACCGCCGCCGGCAGGCTGCGGATGCGCGCGCCGAGCTCCTGCGCGACGCGCAGCGCCTTGTGCTCGAGGCCGAGGTCTTCCGGCCCGCTTATCGTCACGGTCGCCACGCGCGCGCCGTCGGCCGCCGAAGACAGCGCCGCTTCGATCACGATCTCCCGGCCCCTGCTGACCGTCACGCCGACGACCCAGTCCGCGCCGCGCCGGCCGGCCTCCGCGAGCAGCGCTTCGGGCGCGGCCGCGGGCTCGGCCGCCGCGAGCACGGCAAACCCCTCGCGCTCCAGGCCCGCGCGGCACGCCTCGGCCACGGCGGGCGCGACTGCAGCCCCGCGCGGGCCGGCGCGGACGGCAAGGAGCAGGCTCGCCGCGGGCCCCGCTTCCGCGGCCGCGAGCGCGGCGCCCGCCGCGAGCAGCGCGGGCAGCAGCGCGAAAGCCCGGGGCGCGCTCACTCAAGGCACCCTCACGACGACGGTCTCGCCGGCCTTCACTTCGATCTTCCTTTCCCAGAGAAGGACGCGGCCCGTCTTGTCCACGGCGCGGACCAGCACGACGCGCATCCCGGGCGCCACGGCCTGCAGACCTGCCGGGCCGACGCGCGCGTCGTCGACGAATACTTCGACCGCGTCGTAGGGCGTCTCGACCCTGATGGCGCCCGTCAGCGAGGCGAGATTGAGGATCACCGGGATGATGTCCGGCTGCTCGACGTCGACCGTGACTTCGCCCCAGCGAGTGCCGGCGACCGCGCGGACCACGGCCTTGCCGAACGGCAGGTCCGTGACGAAGACCGGGCTCACGCCCATGTCGATGCCGTTGACCACGACCTGGGCGCCCGCGGGCGTCGTCCGCACGAAGAGCTCGCCGCGGTCGGGCGGACGGACGCCGAGCGAGTCTCGCGGGACGGCGGCCAGCCCGGGCTCCGGCTCGACGAGCGCGCGGTAGGGCTCCACCGCGTCGACGAACGCACTGTCGCCCATGCGCTCGAGGCGCCGCGTCGCGCTCTCGCCCAGCTCCTGGCTGCCGCCGTAGAAGGCGCCGAGCATCGCGAGCCTGCGGTTGGCGTCGCGCGCCCACGGCCCGTCGGGGTCGAGCATCATCACACGGCGGTACTCGTCGGCGGCGTCCGCACCCAGCTCCTCCAGCGAGCGGGCGAGAAAGTAACGGGCCTCGGCCGCATGGGGGTCGCCGTCACGGCGGTCCAGCCAGGCGCGGAGCACGTCGACCGCGCCGCGGTAGTCCATCGCGAGGTACAGCTCCCTCCCCTGGTCCACCGGTGGCGAGGCCCGCGATCTCCGCATGGCGGGTCTCGATGCGGGTGAGAAAGCGCGCCATCTGCCTCGCCGCCGAAGCGGTCTCCTCGACGGTCGCGGCGCCGGCGAGGGCGTCGCACGCCGTCCGCGCGGACGCGGTGTCGCCCGCCATGGCGAGGCAGAAGGCGCGATGGAGCTGCACGCGCTCGCGGACGGCGGGGCGCAGGTGCGTCTCCTCCGCGAGGAGCCGGTCGTACAGCTCGACGGCCCGCCGGTACCGGCGTCCGCGCTCCCACAGGTACGCTTCCTCCAGCCTCGTGAACGCCGCCGGCCGCGCGGAGGATGCCGGCTCGCCGCGCACGATCGCGCGCGACAGGTCGAACGCCGCCTGCGCCACGCGATCGCGGAGCCGCGCGGCCGGGGTCTCCGGCGCCGCCACCGCGGCGCCCGAGAGGATCGACTGCAGCCTCGCCTCGAGCTCGTAGTTCTCGACGCGGTCCTCGCCGAGCTGCGCCCTGCGCCGCACGAGCTCGAGGCGCACGACCACGCCCAGGGTGGCGGCGTTGGCGTCGGCGTCCGAGGCCCGCCGCAGCTGCCGGTCGGCGTCCGCCATCCGGGCGCCGACGAGCCATCGCCCCGTCGCGGCGGTGGCCAGGATCACGACGGCCGCGAGCGCGATCGCGGAGACGAGGCGCTTCACCCGGGTTCCGCCCTGCGGTCCATCGCGTAGCTCGAGCCTGCCATCCCCTTGACCAGGTGCTTGACCTCGGAGACGGTCGCCACGATCTGCCCGAAGCTGTCGAAGCGCCGGTGCTGATTGCTCACCGCCGCGACCGAGACGCTCATGAGCGGGAACCGCTGCTCCCGGTCCTGCCGGTCTTTTGACAGGATAAAGCCGCGCTCGCGGTCGGCCTCGTTGTAGTACCTGCCGATCCCGTGGTCGAAGAGCGCCACGAACGACGACGCGACCCGCTCCCAGTCCTCGTGGGTGCAGACCACCACGAAGTCGTCGCCGCCCTGGTGCCCGACAAAGCAGGGCGAGGCCGCGGTCCCGGCCGCCTTTTTCAGGCAGTCGCGCGTGTACAGGATGACCTGGTCGCCCCGGGCAAAGCCGTAACAGTCGTTGTACGCCTTGAAGTTGTCGAGGTCGCAGTACAGCACCGCGAAGCCGACCCCGCTCGCCAGCCGGTCGAGGATGTGCCGCTCGATCTCCACGTTGCCGGGAAGCCCCGTGAGCGGGTTGGCAGCGCGGGCGCTCTGCTGCATCTCGCCCACGGACCTGCTCATCTGCATGAACGAGTCGACGAGGGTCGCCATTTCGTAGGTGGTGCCCCGGGGCAGGACCAGGTTGTACTTGCCGCCGGCCACGGCCTGCGTGGCCGCCACGATCCCGTAGAGCGGCCGCACGAGCTGCAGGTACGCGGCCGCGGCGATCAGACCGTGGAAAAAGACCACGAGCGCCGCGAGCAGGAAAGCCTGCGTGCGCAGCCTCTCGAGGGCCTTGTCGATGGTGCCGATGCCCAGCTCCGCGGAAATGACCCCCTCGACGGAGCCTGAGGAGAACGGGATCTGGAGGTCGATCGCGCGGCGGACGACGTCGAGGGTGTGGGCGAACTGCCGGTCGGCAAACTCGCGGCCGGTGACGGCCCGGTGGATCGCGCGCAGCTCCGGCACGGTGGCGACCGACGAGCCGGGTGCGCGGCCGGGGTCGAGGGAGTACAGGACGTCGCCAGTCGCCGAGAAGATCGTGAGCTTCCTCAGGTCGAGCGCGGCCGCCTCCTGCCTGAGGCCGTCGAGCGCCTGCGTCCAGCCAGAGGCGGCGGCGGAGGCAGCGGCGGCCTCGACCCGCCGCTCGAGCGTCGCGCCGGTCCGCACGCTCTGCAGCATCGCGTTCTCGCCGACCAGGGTGAGCTGATTCTCGTACACCAGGATGATGAAGACGGCCGAGAGAGTCACCGCGCTCAGGGCGATCCCGGCCCCGAGGCGGGAAACGGAGGAGTCGAGAAGCCTTCGCTGAGTTGCCGTTCTGGACATAGCGAACCCTCGTTTCGCCCCGCCGTGTCCACTGCCGCGCGGGCCGGCTGCCTGTCCGATGCCGCGGGCCCGGCGGATCACGGGAAGCGTCGGAGGCGATTCTGAGCGCGCGCGTGGTACACGGACCACTTTTGTCGCATGTGCTCTCCAATATTACCGCATGGCGGGCGGGGATTCACGGGACGATCCGCCGCGCGCTACACGCTGAACCCCGCGCTGACACGCCGGGCGCTCTCGTCTATACTGGCCGCGGCACGAGCGACAAGGGGGAAAGACCATGCCGAAGCTCTCCAGCGACAAGTTACTGAAGATCGGGACAATGCTCTTCGAGACCGCGGGCGCGCCGCACGACGTCGCCGCCCGGGTCGCAGGCTCGCTGGTGGCGAGCAACCTGGCCGGCCACGACTCGCACGGGGTCAGCCATTTCGCTGGCTACATCAAGAGGGTCCTCGACGGCGGGCTCGACCCCAAGGCGAAGCCCGTGATCGCCAACGAAAGCCCGACGACCGCTCTGGTCGACGCGAAGCTCGGCTTCGGGAAGATCGCGGCGGACTTCGCCATGGAGCTTCTGATCAAGAAGACGCTGGCCAACAAGGTGGCGGCGGTCGGGATCAAGAACTGCTTCCACATCGGACGGCTCGGACAGTACGTCGAGCGCGCGGTCGAGGCCAACATCATCGCGATGGTGACGCTCTGCGGCGGCGGCGCGGGCACGAGCACGACCCCCTACGGCGGGGCGGGAAAGACGCTCGGCACCAACCCGTACGCCTTCGGCATCCCGGCGGGCAAGCAGCCGCCCCTGATCGCGGACTTCGCCACGACCATGGTCGCGGGCGGCAAGATCTCGGTGGCCCGCGACAAGGGGCAGAGCATCCCCGAAGGGTGGGTGGTGAAGAAGGACGGCACCCCCACCACTGACCCGAGCGAGTTCTTCAAGGGCGGCATGCTCACGACCATGGCGCAGCACAAGGGCTTCGGCCTTTCCATGGTCGCGGAAGCGCTCGGCGGAGCGCTCACGGGCTCGACCTTCTTCAAGAAGGACGACAACCCCGGCAACAACGTTTTCATGTGGGGAGTGGCGACCGACGCCTTCATCCCCTCGGCCGAGTACGCGGCGCGCGAGGATGCCTCGATCGCCAAGATCCGGGCTACGCCGCCCGCCGTCGGGTTCAAGGAAGTGATCGTGCCGGGTGACCCCGAGAGACGGGCGAAAGCCGAGCGCGAGCGTGCCGGCATCGAGATCCCCGACCAGACCTGGAAAGAGATCCGCGGCATCGCCGAAAAGCTCGGCGTTGCGGCCAAGGTCGACGCGATCGCGTCGTAACGCGGCCCCGGCCGCACACCACAGAAGGAGACTCTCAGTGCAGTACCGTCCCTACGGCAAGACAGGCGCGAAGCTTTCCGCGCTCGGATTCGGCTGCATGCGCCTGCCCATGACCGAGAAGCGCAGGGTCGACCGCGACAAGGCCATCCCCATGCTCCTCGCCGCCTACGAGGCGGGGGTCAATTACTTCGACACGGGCAAGAACTACTGCGAGCAGGATTCGGAGAGAACGCTCGGCGAGGCGCTCAAGCACATGGACCGCGGCCGGGTCTACGTCTCGACCAAGTACGCGCAGGACAAGCCCACCGCCGCCGACCTCC
Organism: uncultured Spirochaetota bacterium; assembly: GCA_963734495.1. GTDB lineage: Bacteria > Spirochaetota > Spirochaetia > SZUA-6 > CAVTHK01 > CAVTHK01. The sequence goes on along the minus strand of CAVTHK010000009.1, from coordinate 67,704 downwards.
GGGAGAAGCTCGAGGCGAGCCTGAAGATCATGGACCTCCCGTACGTGGACTTCTACCACCTCTGGGGCATCTCCTGGAAAGGCTTCCAGGAGAAGATGGCGATCAAGGGCGGTCCGCTCGAAGCGTTCCTGAAAGCCAAAGAAGAAGGCCTCGTGCGCCACCTCTCCTTCTCCTTTCACTCGGACGCCGCCGACATCTTCAAGCTCGTCGACACCGGGTACTTCGAGACGATGCTCTGCCAGTACAACCTGCTCGACCGGAAGAACGAAGCGGGCGTCCACTACGCGGCCTCGAAGGGGCTGGGGGTCGCGATCATGGGGCCGGTCGGCGGCGGCCGCCTCGGCGGGCCGAGCGAAGCGGTCAAGGGCCTGTTAGGCGGGAAGAAGACGGTGAGCACGCCGGAGCTGGCGCTGCGCTTCGTCCTCGCCAACCCGTCCGTCACCGTCGCCCTCAGCGGCATGTCGGACATGAGCCAAGTGGAGCAGAACATCGCCACCGTCTCGCGGCAGGAGTTCCTCTCGGCCGACGAGAAGACCGCGGTCGAGCGCGCGGCGGTCGAGAACCAGAAGCTCATGGACCTCTACTGCACGGGCTGCAAGTACTGCATGCCCTGCCCCAACGAGGTCAACATCCCTCGCGTGTTCGAGGCGATGAACTACTACAAGGTGTGGGACTTCAAGGCCCACGCCAAGGCGATGTACAAGGAGATCGGCACGACCAGGTGGGTGACCGGCAAGCGCGCGGACGCCTGCCTCGAGTGCGGCGAGTGCGAGCCGAAGTGCCCGCAAAAGCTCCCCATCATCGAGCAGCTCAAGGAGTCGCACGCGACCCTCGGCGCGTAACAGCCGGCCGGACTGACGCCGGCATCAGCGCACCCGCGCTCGCGGGATCCAGATGCGCATCGCGTTCGGCCCCCGGTTCGCCCACGCGTAGTACGGGATCGCCGTGAGACGCACGGGGCGGCGCGCCGGGCCGCTGCCTTCACCCAGCTTCCTGTAGAGCGTGTCCTTCCACGCGTCGCCTTCGAGCACGAACCCCTGCGCCTCGACCGTCATCACGCCGCCTAACAGCCCAGGCGCCCACTCGCTCTCCAGCGGCGCGAGCTCGTCGACCTGCACGGAGAGCACGTCCACCCCCGGCGCCTGGTCCGCCTGCTCCAGGCAGTAGACGACGGGACCTCGCTTGATCGCCACCGCGTTGGCCGCCGAGTCGACACGCGGATGCGCCTCGTAGAGCGCGGGGGCGATCGCCAGGCCGAGCTCGACCGAGTCCCCCGCCTTCCACGGCCGGCTCACCGTCACGTAGCCCGCGTCGCGGTGCGCCGCATCGACCGGCCGGCCGTTGACCGTGAGCGTCGCCTCCTCGCACCAGCCGGGAATGCGGAGCTTGAGCGGCCACGCCGCGCCGCCTGCCTTCTCGATCGAGATCCTGACCGCCCCGTCCCACGGGTAGCGCGTGTCGATGGTCATGCGCACCTGGCCCGCCTCGATCGTGGCCGGGATGTACTGGTGCAACTGCAGCCCCCCCTCGCCGCTTGTCGCCACGTAGTGCTCCAGCAGCGCGAGAAACCGCATGACGTTAGGCGGGCAGCACGGCGTCCAGGGCCAGGCCATGCGCTGGATGCGCTTGCGGCTGATCACCGGGTCGGTGCCCTTGGACAGCAGCGTGTTCACGTAGAAAAATCCGGTACCGTCAAGCGACACCCCGCTCAGAAACGCGTTGTACAGCGCCCCCTCGAAGCTGTCCGCATACACACCGTCCCCGCTTCCCAGCAGCAGCCGCCAGTTCCACATCATGCTCGCGATCTGCGCGCAGGTCTCGCAGTACGCGCGGCTGTTCGGCAGCTCGTAGGGCTCGCTGAACGCTTCGTTGGTGTGGATCGACCCGAGCCCGCCGTGGATGAACGTCTTGTGGTACGTCGCGTCGTGCCACTGGCGGTGCATCGCGTCCAGCAGCGCAGCCTCGCCCGTCTCAAGCCACAGGTCCGTGACGCCGGTCGTGAGGTAGAGCTGGCGCACGGCGTGCCCTTCCATGGTGCTCGCGTCGCGCACGGGCACGTGGTCCTGGAAGACGCCCGGCCCGCCGTGGCCGCCGTGGATGCCCGGGTCGATCAGGCCGTGACCGCGCTGGTCGACAAAGAACTGCGCGAGGTCCAGCCAGCGCTTCTCGCCCGTCTCGCGGTAGAGCTCGACGAGGGCCAGCTCGATCTCCGGGTGGCCGGGGGCCGCAGCCCGCTTGCCGGGGCCGAACGTGCGGTCTATGTGCTCCGCGAACCGCAGGGCGACCTTCAACAGGCGGTCTTCGCCCAGGAAGCGCTTGAACGCGATCGCGGCCTCGAAGAGGTGGCCCGCGCAGTACAGCTCGTGGCCCCGCGAGATGTCCTGCCAGCGCAACGCCGGCTCGACGATGATGTAGTACGTGTTGAGGTAGCCGTCCTTCGCTTGAGCCGCTTCGATCAGCTCGATCGCCTCGTCGGCCATGCGCCGCAGGTCGGCGTCCGGCTCCTTGGCCAGCTCGTACGCGATCGCCTCCAGCCACTTGTAGAGCCCGGAGTCCCGATAGACCCTGCCGGCGGGTTTACCGTCCGTCTTTCCGGCCGCCATCCGGAAGTTGCGAAAGCTCCCCGTCTTCTCGAGCTGCTCGTAACCGTGCCGCAGGCCGGCCTTGCGGTTCGCGCGCTGCGGCCGCGTCCAGAAGCCTTCGCGCAGCTTGATGCTGCCCGGAGCGAGGGGCCTCCACCGCGCCTTGGGTCCGTATTGTGTGTTGTGCAAGCCTACGTGCATGGGTCAGAGGTCCTGCCTTCACCTGGGACGGCGGTGCAATAATAGGAGCGGCCGGCGGCAGCGGTCAACAGCGGGCTCCGCAACATCGAGCGGCGCGACCCGCCCGCCGCAGTCATCCCTCGTGGAACGCCGTCACGGGACGGATCTGGATGCCCCAGCCGAACTCCTCGCCCATCTGCGCGCCCGGGTGCATCGACGCCACACGGACGGCTTCGTCGATGTCGCGCGCTTCGATGAGAAACACCCCTCCGACCACCTCCCTCGTCTCGACGAAGGGACCGTCGGTGACCATCAGCTTTCCCTTCGCGGTCCTCACGCTGGTGGTCTCCGACCCGAGGCCTGCGTCGATGATGATGTGGCCGCTCTTGTAGAGATTCGCCAGGGGCGCCTCGCAGCGTCGCATGTAGGCGTCGATCTCGGCCTTCGGCCTGGCATCCATCGCTTTCTTGTCGAAGTAGCCCAGACAAAGGTACTTCATGATCCCTCCTCACGGTTCGCCCGCGCGCGCCGCGAGCCCAACTGATGAAAGATAGTCGTTCGGGATGACACGAAATCGACAGCCCGGGCGAACGCCCGTTCACTCCTGGCCCCGACTGGAAGGGCCGGAGAGGCCCATATAGACTATGAGCCGGGAAGCACCGGCGGCGCAGCTCGAGTCCGCGTCCGATGCCCACGCCGTCCAGAACGCCTGCGTCGGACCTGCTCCTCCTGTGCATCGGAGGTGAGCCGTGAAGGAACGCTCGCGCGACAGCTCGGAGCGAGTCAAGTTCGGCGCGGATTTTCTTGACTTCTTTTCCGATCGTCATGCGTCTACTCACGCCGCGTTCTTCGTGGGCCACATAAAGTCCGGAATGAGCATCCTCGACTGCGGTTGTGGTCCCGGCTCCATCACTTTGGACCTTGCCGAACTGGTTTCCCCCGGACAGGCCTTTGGCATTGATATCGACGCTGGCCATCTCGAAAGGGCCAGGATGCTTCAACTCGCGCGGAACGTTCGCAACGTGGAGTTCCGGGTCGGCGACCTCAATCAATTGCCATTCGACGACGACACTTTTGATGCCGTCTTCGCCCACGGAGTGATCGAGTACTTCCGAGACCCGGTGCACGCCTTCGCGGAGATGCGCCGTGTCATGAAGAGCAACGGGGTGCTTGGCGCCCGCCACGGGGACTGGGGCGGATTCCTGTTGACCGCAAAGAACCCATATGCGAAGAAGGCATTCTCCGTCTTCGTCCGCCTGATGAAACGGAATGGGGGCGACCCATACTTCGGGCGCAATCAAGTTTCATATCTGCGCAAGGCGGGCTTCGCGCGAACGATATCTTCGGCGTCGTACGATTGCTGGACTTCGACTCCCGAAACCGCTCGCAGGGTCGGTCGCCTGATGAAGGCGTATTTCGCCAGCGAGGAATTCGTGCGCCCGGTGCTGGAGCACAACATGGCAGACGCCGGAGCTCTGGAGAAGATGCAACGCGCTTTCGACGACTGGGGCGATGACCAGAACATATTCGCTGCTGAAGCCTGGGGCGAAGCTGTCGCGTGGAAGTCGTGACCTGAGTCGGCTCTTGCGGTGCGGACACGAGGCGCTTCCGCGGTCGCTCCACCTGAGCGCCCCGGGCTTGCCGGCCACCCATGCGCCTGCCCGCAGTGCTTTTCCGGCGGCGGACGGAGGTTCGACGTCCGCCCGCGACCTGATATCTTGGCCAGCCTCGATGGTGGTTGAAGGCGACTTGGGCTTGTCGGGGCGACATAGGCGGCCAGAGGAAACTCCCGATGCTTTCGCACGGGGTCGTTTCCGACCCGCCACTCCTCGAGATCATTCTCGAGCGCCCGCTACTGCAGGCAGGGTCGGTCTCGCAAGGCTTGACTGCGGAAGGCAGTCTGGTATAGATTCTATACCGTGGAGTTCGAGTTCGATCCGGAGAAGAGCCGCTCCAACAAGGCCAAGCACGGCATCGACTTTCAGGCTGCCAGGGCCCTCTGGGATGACCCGGATGTGCTCGAGATCCCTGCCCGTACAACCGATGAACCGAGGTTGCTGGCTATCGGACGTATCGGAAACAGGCACTGGACCGCCGTTGTCACCTATCGCAGGGGTACCGTTCGGATCATCTCCGTCCGCCGCTCGCGGAAGGAGGAGGTAGAGCTCTATGAAGGCCCGTGAGTTCGACAAGCGCTTCGAAGCCGGCGAGGACGTTACCAAGTATCTCCGGTTCTCTGGTGCCCGAAGGCCGGGACAAGTGATCAAACGGGTAAACGTCGACTTCCCCGACTGGATGATCAAGTCGCTGGACAAGGAGGCGCGTCGCCTCGGCGTCCCTCGGCAGTCCATCATCAAGGTGTGGGTCGCCGAACGGCTGGCGAACCGACGATCGGTCGCGGGAGGAGATGCGCAGGTTGGCATCGCGCCTGCATCACCCAGTGATGCGGAGTCTGGCTGACAAGTCGATGCAGTAGACTCAAGGGCCGACTGGCACGGGGGAGGCTGGTATAGACTGTGGGCCAGGCAGCTACTCGGCGGTGCCAGCATCAACTCTATGTCGAGCGGCCCGGAACGTCGCCCCCTCCTTTCTCGTTGACCGCGGCGCCTTCCAGTAGCTAGATTGAGACGTGAAATTTCTGCTGACGTCTGGCGGCGTAACGAACACGTCCATCGCCCATGCGCTCTTTGATCTTGTGGGCAAGAAGCCTGAAGCCACGTCGTTAGTGTTTGTTCCCACTGCGTCAAATGCACAGCAGGGCGACAAAGGCTGGTTGATCGACGATTTAATGCGTCTCAAGAGACTGGGCTTCAAGTCGATCGACATAGCTGACATCTCAGCGCTCCATAGGAACGAGTGGCTCGCGAGAATGGAGCCGGCCGATGTCTTGTACTTCGGAGGCGGCAACCGCTTCCATCTTCTGGAGTGGACGGGTAAGTCGGGCCTCACGACAAGACTGCCCAATCTGCTGCGAGACAGGGTATACGTCGGAATGAGCGCCGGGAGCATGGTGGTCGGCAAGAAGCTTGGCCTCAGGCTCTCTCATCTCTTGTACCAGGATGACCTGGACAGAACGGCAGACATCAACGGGCTGGGCTATATCGACTTCTACCTTCTGCCCCATCTCAACAACCCTCACTTCCCCAACCTCAAGGAAACCATGGTCGAGGAAGCCTCGAGAGGCATGACGGAAAGTGTCTACGCGTTGGATGATCAATCGGCCCTGCGGATTGCTGATGACAAAGTAGACGTTGTGAGCGAGGGCGTCTGGAAGGTGTTCCCCACCAAATGACCGTCTGACAACGGCCGTGCTGCATGTCTGCGGCGGGTCGGGAGCAGGGAGGCATGGGCGAATGGCGGCAAAGCGCGAGATGCCGAAATGGACCAAGGCGCCGGAACAGTTGGTGGCGCTGTTCGACAAGATGTTGGCGCAGATTCCTGGCGCCGAGATACGAAAGATGTTTGGATATCCGGTGGCTTTCGTTGCCGACCAGATGTTCTGCGGCCTGTTCCAAAGCACCATGATGCTGCGGTTGTCAGATTCCGACCGTCCGGCATTCATGAATCAGTACGGCGCCAAACTGTTTGAGCCCATGCCCGGCAGGCCAATGCGGGAGTACGTTGTCGTTCCCGACCTGCTACTGGAATCCCGGGCTCAGCTCGAGCGATGGATTTCGAAAAGCCTGGCCTACGCGTCATCACTGCCGCCGAAGCCCGCGAAGGCCAGGAAGACTCGGGTACCCAAGAGCAAGCAATAGGGTGCCTCGGCATTCAGCCGTGATCGCGACTGGTAGCGCCGGGCACGATGCAACTTCGTGCCGAGCTGTCCCAGCGAAGGCCGAACGGCTCTATGGGGCTGAGGCAAGCGCTCGCCCGCAAAGGGATTGCGGATGGCAGCGGGCGAGGGTCGGAAGTGCGCGTTTCCTCGAATTGGGCGTCACTTGAGATGACAGCCTAGCGATGCGTCCCGATAGACAGGGCCGGCTCGAGTCCGTGAGGGACCCCCAAGGGTTGTTCGGACATCAGATACGACTGGAACGGCCACTACAGCGCTGACTCCCACCTTGGTCAGGGGCGGCGGCAGGCCTCGTGCGGCGTTTCTTTCTGATCCGACCAGCTCCGCGGCGATGATCTTCTCGCTGTCGACATCCAATGGGGGCATGGATTACGCTGTTCATATGCCCGCGCCCGCTTCTGTCGTATTGTCGCGCCCCTCACGGCGGATGATATGCGTTACGGCAACTCCGGGGGGCTTCGGTCTCTCAGGGCAGACACTATCGGGTTGCGTGCCCGCAGCGTGAGGCGCTCCTGTGACTGAGCCTGACCACCTGACCTACTACTTCAGGGACGGGCAGAGGCCGTTCGAGGTGATCACTGACCTGGATCATGAAGTTGCGCAGGACATCCTGAAGAATGACGTTCTATGGCGCGGGGATGGAACCTACCTCGATCACCGCAAGAACCATGAACACCATCTTCGGGAGCTTTTCATTCGCAAACGCGGGCACCCGGTACGAGAGTATCCGATCTACGCGATCCTGGGTGAGTCACCGGTTGGCCCTCACGATCTGGAGAATGAATACTCGTACAAAATCAACATTCCTCTGCGCGAGTTCTCTCGAGATGACATTTCCTTTACCTACCCCGACAGCCTCTACGAGGTCCCTTTGGACGATCTCCACAGGCTCTATCTTTCCAGGACCGAGCGGCCGACCGTATATGCAATCGAGGAGCTCGCTCAGCTCGTCAGCACGTATCGTGTCTACGATATCAACAACCATTACGTCGAGGCCCAGATCTGGAACGGTCGACCGTTGCAGGCGTATGCCGACAAACGCTTCTGGCGGAAATGCGTCAAGCGATAGAAGCGGTCCCGGGACCACGTACGGTGCGTCCGAGGTCTCTGAGCCTGCCGCCTTGCGAACGAACGGCGCCCCACAGGTCGTTGGGGCCGACGTCCCGGCGGCCGAACAACGTGTTCGGCGAGGCTACAGCAGGACCTTGAACGTGGAAGCTTCTCGGCGGCCCAGCCCAGCCTGTTCGTCAGGTCGTGGACGCAGGACGGGCCCCCTCAGTACTCGCTCTGGGCGAGCGCGCGCTCGCGGCTCACGACTCCGTGCGGAGTCTTGCCCGCGAGATACTCGCGCAAGTTCTCGACGAGGTCCCAACCGAGGGCTTCGCGTCCGTTCTCCGTGGCGCCGCCGAGGTGCGGGAAGCAGGTGACGTTCGGCATCCGCCGCAGAGGGCTCTCCGCGTCGAGCGGCTCGCGAGCGTAGACGTCGAGCACCGCGCGGAAGCGGCCGGTCGCGAGCTCCGCTTCGAGCGCCCGCTCGTCGATGAGCTCGCCGCGGCCGATGCTCACGAGCAGCGCCCCGTCGCGGATCAGCGGGAGGTTGCGCCCGTTGAGCAGGTGGCGTGTCTTCTCCGAGAGGCCGGTCTGCAGCGAGACGACGTCGCTGCGGGAAAGCAGCTCCTCCAGCGGCACTCGCTCCACGCCCGCGGCTGCGGCGCCGGAAGCATCGAGGTGCGCCGAATGCACCAGGATGCGGGCAGGGGCGAGCGGCCGCAGCATCGGCAGCAGCGCCTGCGCGATCGCGCCGAAGCCGATGATGCCAATCACGCGGCCCCGAAGCCCCGGCAGCATCTCGTCGCCGGTCTTCCAGCCGCCCGAAGCCATCACCGTCGACCACTTCTTCGCTTCCCAGTTGCCGATCATCATAAGCGCGAGCGCGGCTTCGGCGGTCACACGCGCGATCGCGGAGCTCCCGCTCGTCACGACGATGCCGCGGTCGTACGCCGCCTGCGACACATACGGCTTGACGGTGGCCACGGAGTGAAGGATGAGCCGCAGCCGCGGCGCGGCCGCGACGACCTCCTCGCCGATGCGGGGCGAGCCCGAGCCGGTCACGCAGAGATCCGCCGCGGCAATGCGCTCACGCAACTCGTCGGCGGTGAGCTGGCGCGAGAGCGAGTTCCGGTCGAGAGACGCGAGCGACGCGAGGGCCTGCATCACGGCCGGGGTAAAGACGCGCGCGGTCTGCGGCGTGTCAGGCGGCAGAAAGAGAAGGCGGGGCGGGCTCATGACAGCAGCGTCACTTTCGCGGCCCGCTCCGGCAGCCGCACGAACACGAACCCGCGGGCCGTCCACCAGCCGCTCGCGCGCGGCCGGGGGGCCCGCGGCACCTCACGCCTCTCGCCCCGTGTCTCGACCTCCACGCGGGAGACCTTCGCCAGGCGCACCTGCAGCTCGTACGCGCGCCGCGAGGGGATGACACTCGCGTCTCCCCGCGGCTCGCCGATCTCGATGACCGTGCCGCCGCCGTCGCCGCTGCAGCGCAGCTCCGTGAGGGCGTGCGCGCCCCTGCGCCAGGCGTTGGTGCGGCCGTCGTCTTCGTAGAGCTCGAAGCGCGACGCACCGGCCGGCCGCTCACCCGGATAGACGAGCAGCATCACGTCCTCGAGCGGGGCCTGGCCCGTGTGCTGCACGACCGGCCCCATCGGGATGATCGCGCCCTCGCGCACGAAGAGCGGCATGCGGTCGAGCGGCGCGGCCACTTCCACACCGCGGCCGCCTTCATATTGAGTCTGGGTCCAGAAGTCGTACCAGGTGCCGGCCGGCAGGTAGACCGGCCAGCGCCGCGCCCCTTCGCGCGTCACGGGCGCCACGAGAAGATCGTCGCCCCAGAGGTACTCGTGGCCCATGTCCCATACGTTAGGGTCGTCGGGGTAGTTGAGCCACAGCGGGCGCATCAGCGGCAGCCCGAGCGTCGCCGCCTGCCAGGCCAGCGTGTAGGTGTAAGGGAGGAGCCTGTACCGCAGCTCCGCGAACTTGCGGCAGATCTCCTCGATCTCGGCGCCGTGCGCCCAGGGCGTGTGCTCGCGCCAGACGCGGCCGTGCGCGCGGAAGATCGGGCAGAAGGCGCCGAACTGGAACCAGCGCGCGAACAGCTCGCCGGTCTCGGGGACCGGATGGAAGAAGCCGCCGATGTCGGTGCCCCAGTAAGGGACGCCGGAGACGCCGGTATTCAGGCCGAGCGGGACCTGTGCGGCGAATGTCGCGAACGTGTTGTCCACGTCGCCGGACCAGCAGGTGCCGCCGTGGCGCTGCATGCCCGCGGCCCCCGAGCGGCACAGCAGCACGGGCCGCACGTCGGGGCGGTCGGCGGCTTCGCCCTCGGCGAACGCCTGCTGGCGGAAGAGGTCGTACACGTTGTGCAGCAGGCTGCCCGGGCCGCCGGCGAGGTGGGCGGAGGCCGGCGGCCCTTCGCCGCCATCGAGCCACCAGCTCTCGACGCCGAGCTCGCGCAGCGGTCGGTGCAGCTCCCACCACCACCTGCGCGCCTCGGCGCCTGGAGAAGTCGACGTAGCGCTGCCCCTCCTGGTACGAAGCGGGCGGACGCTGAACGGCGCCTAACGGCGCGCCGGTGGCGTAGCCGGCGTCGAGGAGGTACCCCTTCGCCTTCGCGTCGCCAAACGCGGGCGAGTCGGGATGAAGCACCGGGTACTCGTGCGTCATGACTTCGAAATGCTGCGCCTTCATCTCCGCGATCATCGCCTTCGGATCGTTCCAGAGCGTCGGCTCGAACTCGAGGTGGCCGACCATGCGGTTCCAGCCGAGCGCTTCGCCGTAGGTCGAGAGAAAGATCAGCGCGTCGCACGGGATGCGCCGCTTGCGCAGCTCGCGCGGAAGCGCCCGCACCTCCTCGGTGCTCTCGAAGTGGCGCGTCGACTGCAGGTACCCGAGGTACCAGCGCGGAGGCATCGTCGGCCGGCCCAGCAGCTCCGCCACCGCATCCATCACGTCACGCGGGCTCGCGGCCGCGAGAAAGTAGAAGGCGGGGCTTCCGCCTTCGGCGTCATAGACAAGTTGAAGTCCGCCGTCGGACCGCCCCATCGTCACGCGGGCGTCGGCGCTGTTGTCGAAGAACAGCGCCCAGCCGCGGCTCGAGACCACGAGCGGGATGCTGATGTCCGAGCCGGGCCCGCGGCCCACGTGCGAGTTCCAGAGCTGGCGGACCCCGCCGAGCCGGTCGAGCTGCTGCCCGCCGTGGCCGAGGCCGTAGAGGTGCTGGCCCATCGGCAGCCCGAAGCGCAGCTGCAGTCGGCCGTCTCCCGCGCCGGCGTGCGCGTCCGGCGCGATGATCGCGGCATCGGTCAGCCAGGCCTCGCCGGCGGGGCCGGCGAAGCTCAGGCGGAAGGGCTTCGAGCGGATCGAGACGGCGAGGTGCGCCGTGGAAAGCGTCGCCGGGTCGCCCGCGCGCAGCTCGTGGCGGGAGGCAGTCCACTGCCGCTGCGCCAAGTAGCTCGCCCCGGCCCCGAGGTCCAGGCTCACGCGCACGATGCGCGGCTCGCAGACGGTGACCTCGACAGCGCCGGCCGCCGTCGCGTACCTGATCGCGCCGTCGCCGCTCGCCTCGAGCGTGGCTTCGTCCAGTGAGTGCATCGAGACCTCCGAAGATGTGCGGCGCGCGCGCGGACGAGCTATCCCTTGACCGCGCCCGCGACGAGCACCTGCACGATGAACTTTTGCAGGATGGTGATGATCAGTATGGCCGGCAGAAGGCCGAGCACGCTCGCGACGGCCAGCAGGTGAACCGTGACCTCTCCCTCCGTCTGGCCCTGCAGGTACTGGAGGATCCCGACCGAGATCGGCAGCGTCGCGTTGTGGTTCAGGAATATGTAGGGCACGATGAACTGGCCCCACGCGTTGACCGTGTTGAACACGAGAGCAGCGGCGATGCCCGGCATGGCGAGCGGCAGGATCACGTAGAACAGCACCTGGCGCGGCCCGGCACCCGTCGATGACCGCCGATTCGTCGATCTCCATCGGGATGGAATCGAAGAAGCCCTTGAGCAGCCAGACGCTGAACGGGATCTGCACCGTGATGTAGACGATGATGAGGCCGAAGTGGGAGTTCAGCATCCCCAGCCTGACGAAGTAGCGGTAGAGCGGGATCGCGACGATGAGCTGCGAGATCATCTGGAACATGAGGATCCCGAAGAGCGACTGCTCCCGGAAGCGGAAGCGGAACCGCGAAAAGGCGAACACCGCCGGGATGACGACCACCAGGTTCCCGACCACGGAGAAGAAGGTGATCTTGACCGAGTTCCAGAGATAGAGCGGGATGCGGCTCCTGGTCAGCACCTCGAGATAGTTCCAGAACGCCACGGGGTGCGGGATCAGCCTCGGCGGGATACGCAGAAGACCTGCTCCTTGGTCTTGAGCGAGAGCGACAGCATCCACAGGAGCGGCCCCGATGCACACGAAGATGATCAGCACGAAGAGCAGGTAGATCAGCAGGTTGGTCCAGTTGATCCCGAGACGTCTTCTTCTTGTAGGTCACCGAAGGCATCGCGCACCTCCCTCTCACTGTCTTTCCTGTCCGGCAAGGATCAGCCGGTAGTAGAGCATCGCCATCGTGAGGTTGATCAGCAGCAGGATCACCGCGATCGCCGAGCCACGGCCGAGGCTGAAAAAGCTGAACACCTGCACGTAGGCGCTCAGCGTGAGCACCTGGGTCGTCCGCGCGGGCCCGCCGCCCGGTGAGCGCGATCACCATGTCGAAGGTGTTGAAGGTGTAGATCGTGATCAGGACGAGGTTGATGAAGATGATCGGCCGCAGCTGCGGGATCGTGATGCGGAAGAACTTCTGCGGCCCGCTCGCGCCGTCCACGTCCGCCGCCTCGTAGAGCTCGTCTGGAATGCGCTGGAGTCCAGCGTACTGGAGGATCATGGTGAAGGCGGTCCCCCTCCAGATGTTGGCGACGATGATGGACAGCAGGGCCGATCCGGGCTGGACAAGGAACTGCACCCGCGCGAAACCGAATCGCCTCCAGCAGGTAGTTGACGATCCCGTAGGACGAAGTCGAGAGGAGCATCCTCCACACGATCCCGACGAGCACGCCCGGCACCATCCACGCGCCCAGAACCACGGTGCGCGTCAGGACCGTGCCGAAGAGCCGCCGGTGAATCGCGGAGTTGAGCAGCGTCGCGATCAGCAGCCCGAGGACAGGTCTGAAACACGAGATTGGTAGAAGACGAACACCACGGACACGTAGACGCTCTGGTAGAAGTCCGGGTCCTGGAAGGTCTTGATGTAGGAGCCGAGCGTGTACTTGAACTCGGGCTCCAGCGTGGACGTGTTCGTGAAGCTCAGCCGGATCACGTCGGCGAGCGGATACAGGTAGAACGCCGCGAGCATCAGGATCATGGGCAGCATCCAGAGCAGCGGCCTGCCGTAGCTTTTTGACTGGGTCATCCTCACCTCACCGCGTGCGCAACGCAGGTCCGGCCGCGCGGGGCGGCCGGGCCGGCACCATGCGTACGTGCATCCCCGGGCAACCCGTGGGCTACCGGCTGCGCCCGGCCAAGGCGCCTGTAGCCCACGGGTAGGTACATCCTTGTACCTAGCTCGAGATCTGGCTCATCGTCTTCTTGTAGGCGTTGTCCACCGCCTGCTCGGGCGTCTCCCTGCCGAGGATGACAGCCTGGAACGCGTTCTGCAAGTTCACGCTCATGATGCCGTACGACTTGACGCCGGGGCGCGTCTGCGCCACCGCGACGACGTTCGCGAACGCGAGCTGCCACTTGTCGCTCTTGAACTGCGGGGTCGTCGAGGACGCTCTTGCGCGTCGGCGTGTAGCCCGCGATGTAGCACCAGTCGGCCATGCCGTCCTTGCTGGTGTACACCGTCTGGAGGAAGTCGATGCCGGCCTTGAGCTTCTTCGCGTCCTTGGTGAAGAAACCCCAGACGTAGCCGCCCGCGCACTGACCCTTGAGGTCCGCGGTCTTCTGCGGCGTAAAGGTGAAGTCCCACTTGTCGATGTCGTCCTTGAGCACGTTCTTGAGCGCGCTGTAGACCCAGCTGCCCGGCGAGCAGCATCGACACCTGGTTGGGCTTGGAGGCGTCGGCGGCCATGTCGCCGTCGGCCTTGACGTCGATCACGCGCTGCGGGAGCAGGCCTTCCTTGACGGCCTCGGGCCCAGAACTCCATCACCTGGACCATCGCGTCGCGGTCCTTGCCCACGCCGAAGATCGGCTTGCCGCGTCGTCGACCAGCTTGCCGCCCAGCCCGAAGAACATCGGCATGACGGCCCCGTAGGAAACCTGCTCGTCGATGAGCCGCGCAGCAGGACGCCGTCCTTGTAGCCCTTGGCCTGCACGGCCTTGGCCGTCGCGATCCACTCGTCCCAGGTCTTGGGCGGGGTCGGGATCACGTCCTTGCGGTACCAGAGGCCGACCGCGTTCGTGGTGAACCAGAGACCCTTCAGCTTGTTGTCCTTGGGGTCGATCATCGTCTTACGAGCCCAGTCGAAGTAGTCGTTGACGCTCGTCCTTGCTGACGTAGCTGTCGATCGGCGTCAGGTTCGGGTACGCGAGGGGCACGTACATCCCGTCGATCTGGAAGATGTCCGGCGCCGTATTGCTGGCCATCTGCTGCAGCATCTTCTGGTAGATCTGGTCAGGAGTGCCGCTCTGGATCTCCGGGCACCAGCTTGAAGTTCGTGTGCGTCTTGGCCCACTCGGTGGAAGCCTTGGTCAGGTAGTCGACGCGCGCGGGGATGGTCGTCTGGTGCGAATACGTGAGCTCACGCTGTAGCTCATCGGTTACGCCCGCGTTGGGGTTGCCGATGCGGTCCGCGATCACCCACTGCACGTTGTCGGGCACCGGGACGCTCGCTCGCGCCATGTCCTTCTGCCCGCTCGCCCACGACATCGCCGCGATCGCGAGCAGCGCCAGCAGCACTACGAGAATCTTTCTTCTCATCGCTTGGTCTCCTTCTCCTCGTTGATGGTAGTTCAGTTGAAATCCCTGTCCCCGGCTTGCCTCGCCGGTCCTCCCTCCTTCCAGGCCCGAATGCCTGCCTGCAGTGCGGCGCCGCTGCGCCGTCCCTCACCTCTCTTCGATCCGCGCCTCGAACGAAGCGCACCTCGCCACCGTATCTCCAGCAGCCGCGCCGCCGCGTCATGCCGCCAGGACGACCCTTCCGGCGCGGTCAGCCTCACCTCGGGCCGGCCGCCGGCGAATCCCTTGAGCACCACGATCCATTCGCGCGGCGGACCCTCACCGCGCACCAGTGTCGCACCCCCCTCGCGCGAGACCGCGATGCGCGTGGCCCCGCGTCCGCTCTCTTCGGGCACTTCGACGACCCCGTCGGCCCCGGAGGGATAGACCTCGACGCCCAGCGGGTCCCAGAGCTCCGAGACCGTCTTGTCGTCCGCGCAGAACGGCAGGATCGCGCCCTCGCGCACGTACAGCGGCATCTCCGAAAGCGTGCACGTGCGCTGGATCAACCGGGGTCCTTCCGACCGCCTGCCCGCGCGGTCGAGCGCGGGCTCACCTGTAAAGTAGTCATACCAGAGGCCGGGCGGAAGGTAGACCGCGACCTCCCCGCTCTCGTCGAGGACCGGGACGACGAGCAGCGACGGCCCGAGCATGAACTCGAGCTCCGTCGCGACGCTGCCCGGATCGCCGGGGAACTCGAGCGCGAGCGCCCGCATCACCGGCAGGCCGCTGCGCACCGCCTCGGCGGCGGTCGCGTAGATGTACGGCAGCAGCCGGTAACGGAGGCGCACCCAGTCGCGGATGATGCGGGCCGCCTCCTCGCCGTAGTGCCGGGGAAGGCGCGGCGTCGTGCCGTGGAAGCGCGAGTGCGAGAGCAGCAGGCCCGCCTGCGCCCAGCGGATGTACGCCGCGGTCGTCGGCTGCCCTTTGAACCCGCCGAGGTCGAACGTCCAGAACGGCACGCCCGAAAGCCCGTAGCTCAGACCCGCGCGGATGGTGGCGGCCAGGCTCTTGAAGTCCGACAGCGGGTCGCCCGACCACTGCACCGGGTACTTCTGGCTGCCGGCGTAGCCGGAGCGCCCCCACACCATCGGCCGTTCGTGGAACTCGCCGGTCACCTCGAAGACCGCGCGGTTGTACAGCAGCGGGTAGAGGTTGTGCATCTCGCGGCCCGTGCGCCCGTTCGCGAACACGGCGTCCTCGGGGATCATCTCGCCAAAGTCGCTCTTGAACACGGCGACGCCCATCTCGAGGTGCGGCCTGTGCTTGCCCTTGTACCACTCGACCGCGCCGGGGTTGGAAAAGTCCACGATCCCCGCCATGGCGTAGAAGTTCTCGGTGTACTCCGCGCGCCGCGTGGGCGGCACGAGCGCGAGGTGCGTGTCGTAGACCGAGTCGTCGGCGCGCTTGAGGAGGTAGCCGGCGCGGGCCGCCTCGTCGTAGATCGCGCTGCCTTTCTCGAGGTAGGGGTGCTCCCAGAGGCACACGCGGAACCCTCTCTCCTTGAGCGCGGCCACGAGCGCCGGCGGGTCGGGGTAATGCCCGCGGTCCCACTCGAAGCTGCACATCTTGGAGGAGTCGCCCATCCAGTACGGGTCGAGGTGAATCACGTCGCACGGAAGCCCGCTCTCCCGGATCTGGTACGCGAGCCCCAGCAGGTCCTCCTGGTTGAGGCCCGTCTTGCTGAGGCGCTGCTCGCCGAACGGCGAAATCCACAGCCCGAAGCCCCAGCGCGGCGGCAGCGTCGCGCGGCCGGTCAGGTCCGCGTAGCGGGCCAGCACGCCCTTCAAGCTGTCGCTCACCAGCACGAAGGCGTCGAGCGAGGGACCGTCGACGTCAATGGACAATGAGAAGTTGGACGCAGCGCCGATGTCCCACGTGCTGCGGCAGGTCTCGTTCAGGAAGATCCCGGTCCCGCGCGTGCCCACGAGCAGCGGGATGTTCTTGTACGCGGTCTCGCGGCCCGCGCCGTAGGGGTTGACGTTCCAGCAGACCACGCGCTGGCCGTGGCGCTCGAGCGCCGTGTGCTTCTCGCCGAGCCCGAAGTATCGCTCCACCGGGTCGAGCGCGAGGTTGAGCCGCGTGCCGTCGGGCCCCGGTCTGCCCTCGCGCTCGACGTACCCCGTGGGCGCGCTGATCGGGTCGTCGTGCGCGTCGAGGTCGCGCGGCAGCTCGCTCACCCGCGGCCTCGCCTCGCCGTCGGCGAAGAGATCGAGCTTCCATGCGTCGAGCTGGATCACGCAGCGCAGCCCCCCGCCTGCGACGACGAGGCGGCCCCCTTCGGCACGCGCCTCCACCGGCGGGGCCGCGGCCAGGGCCTGCGGCTCGACGAGGTCGTGCAGCGGAGGCCGCGGGAAGAGGCGGTACCGCAGCAGCCGGTTCGCGTACAGCGTGAGGTCCACCGGGACCAGCGTGCCTCCCGCCTCCACCTGCAGGTGAACGGTGTTGCGGTCCACGGTGTGCGAGCGGACGCGGCCAAGCGGCACGACTCTCATCAGCGCACCCTCGCCCTCGGGATCCAGATGCGCATCGCGTTCGGCCCCCGGTTCGCCCACGCGTAGTACGGGATCGCCTTGAGGCGCACGGGGCGGCGCGCGGGGCCGCTGCCTTCACCTAGCTTCCTGTAGAGCGTGTCCTTCCACGCGTCGCCTTCGAGCACGAAGCCCTGCGCCTCGACCGTCATCACGCCGCCTAACAGCCCAGGCGCCCACTCGCTCGCCAGCGGCGCGAGCTCGTCGACCTGCACGGAGAGCACGTCCACCCCCGGCGCCTGGTCCGCCTGCTCCAGGCAGTAGACGACGGGACCGCGCTTGATCGCCACCGCGTTGGCCGCCGAGTCGACGCGCGGGTGCGCCTCGTAGAGCGCGGGGGCGATCGCGCAGGCCGAGCTCGACCGAGTCCCCCGCCTTCCACGGCCGGCTCACCGTCACGTAGCCCGCGTCGCGGTGCGCCGCATCGACCGGCCGGCCGTTGACCGTGAGCGTCGCCTCCTCGCACCAGCCGGGAATGCGGAGCTTGAGCGGCCACGCCGCGCCGCCTGCCTTCTCGATCGAGATCCTGACCGCCCCGTCCCACGGGTAGCGCGTGTCGATGGTCATGCGCACCTGGCCCGCCTCGATCGTGGCCGGGATGTACTGGTGGATCTGCAGCCCCCCCTCGCCGCTTGTCGCCACGTAGTGCTCGAGCAGCGCGAGAAACCGCATGACGTTAGGCGGGCAGCAGGGCGTCCAGGGCCAGGCCATGCGCTGGATGCGCTTGCGGCTGATCACCGGGTCGGTGCCCTTGGACAGCAGCGTGTTCACGTAGAAGAACCCGGTCCCGTCGAGCGACACCCCGCTCAGAAACGCGTTGTACAGCGCGCCCTCGAAGCTGTCCGCATACACACCGTCGCCGCTTCCCAGCAGCAGCCGCCAGTTCCACATCATGCTCGCGATCTGCGCGCAGGTCTCGCAGTACGCGCGGCTGTTCGGCAGCTCGTAGGGCTCGCTGAACGCTTCGTTGGTGTGGATCGACCCGAGCCCGCCGTGGATGAACGTCTTGTGGTACGTCGCGTCGTGCCACTGGCGGTGCATCGCGTCCAGCAGCGCAGCCTCGCCGGTCTCAAGCCACAGGTCCGTGACCCCGGTCGTGAGGTAGAGCTGGCGCACGGCGTGCCCTTCCATGGTGCTCGCGTCGCGCACGGGCACGTGGTCCTGGAAGACGCCCGGCCCGCCGTGGCCGCCGTGGATGCCCGGGTCGATCAGGCCGTGACCGCGCTGGTCGACAAAGAACTGCGCGAGGTCCAGCCAGCGCTTCTCGCCCGTCTCGCGGTAGAGCTCGACGAGGGCCAGCTCGATCTCCGGGTGGCCGGGGGCCGCAGCCCGCTTGCCGGGGCCGAACGTGCGGTCGATGTGCTCCGCGAACCGGAGGGCGACCTTCAACAGGCGGTCTTCGCCCAGGAAGCGCTTGAACGCGATCGCGGCCTCGAAGAGGTGGCCCGCGCAGTACAGCTCGTGGCCCCGCGAGATGTCCTGCCAGCGCCGCCCGGGGTCGCCCATCTCGACGTCCGCGCCCCTCGAGCCGGAGCGCGTTTCCGTGCCGTCGGGAGGGATGGTGTAGTAGGAGTTGAGGTAGCCGTCCTTCGCTTGAGCCGCCTCGATCAGCTCGATCGCCTCGTCGGCCATGCGGCGGAGCTCCGCGTCGGGCTCCTTGGCCAGCTCGTACGCGATCGCCTCGAGCCACTTGTATACGTCGGAATCCCAGAAGACCTTGCCGATGAACTTGCCCTTCTTCTTTCCGGCCGCGACGGCGAGGTCGTGGAAGTTGCCCGCCTTTACGAGCTGCTCGTAGCCGTGCCTGAGGCTCGCCTTGCGGTTGGTGCGCTGCGGCGCGGTCCAGAAGCCTTCGCGCAGCTTGATGCTGCCCGGGGCGAGCGGCCTCCAGCGCGCCTTGGGTCCGTACTGTGTGTTGTGCAGGCCGACGTGCATGTCGCTCTCCTTGTCCCCTTCGTGATCGCGTCCCTATTTCGACGTTCGCGGCGTCGACTCGCGCTCGACGAGGCGGCAGGGAACCTGGACGACACCGCGGATCGGCTCCGCGGGCGCCTCGCCCCCCGCCCCACCGTCGCGCCTCCCGTCACGACCCCCGTCGTGCTCCGCCCCGATGTTCGCGAGCAGCACCTCGAAGGCGCGCCGCCCCATCTCGCGCAGCGGCAGCGCCACCGTCGTCAGGCGCGGCGTCACGAACAGGCAGAGGTCGCGGTCGTCAAAGCCGACCAGCGCCACGTCGTCCGGGATCGCGAGCCCGCGCTCCGAGAGGCAGTGGATGACGCCCGCGGCCATCTTGTCGTTGGCGCAGAACATGCCGTCCAGCCCACTGCGCCCCAGCCGCTCCAGCAGCCGCGCGCAGGCCGCGTACCCGCTTTCGCGGCTCCAGTCGCCACGGTCGACGAGCGCCGCGTCGAAGCCGAGGCCGCGCTCCTCGAGCGCGGCGCGGTAGCCGGCAAAGCGCTGCTTCGACTGAATCCACTCCCTGACGCCGCC
Source organism: uncultured Spirochaetota bacterium (assembly GCA_963734495.1). Taxonomy (GTDB): domain Bacteria; phylum Spirochaetota; class Spirochaetia; order SZUA-6; family CAVTHK01; genus CAVTHK01. The sequence continues at coordinate 48,134 of CAVTHK010000009.1, read as the reverse complement.
GATGTAGGCCGACGCGCCGCCGGCCGCAGTCCACCAGGTGCGAGGTCGCGAGGCGCGCGCCGCCGGTGTCGTCGGAGACGACGCTCGTGTGGCGCGGGTCGGTGGCGTAGCCGTAGACGCAGACCACCGGCGCCGAGACCCCGCGCGTGAGCCAGTCGAGCTCGACGCTGTGCTCGAACCAGGGCATCACGATGATCCCGTCGACGAGGCGGCCGTCGATGCCGGCGCCGTTGCCGTTGCCGTCGGGGCTCTTCTGCTCGTAGTCGATGGTGCTCAGGAGGACGCGGTAGCCGTTCTCGTGCGCCGCCGAGGCGATGCCGCTGAGGATCGGCGTCATGAACGCGTGGTCCTCGCTCTCGGCGATCACGTGCGCGATGCGGCCGCGGCCGGTCTTGAGCGCCGTGGCGAGCGGGTTCGGCAGGTAGCCGAGGCGCTTGAGCTCGCGCCGCACCTTGCGCCGCGTCGCCTGGTTGACGTCCGGGCTCTCGTTGACGACGCGCGAGACCGTGCTGATCGAGACGCCGAGCGAGGTGGCCACTTGCTTGAGTGTGGGCGGGTTTGCCATCGCCTCCACCTGCGGGCCGGCGCGCGGCGGGCCTCGGCGGATACCGATGGTCGCTGCGCCGCGCCGCGGCCTCCCGGCCTTTCGCCTCGTGTTGCGCGGGCGGCGGCGACCGGCGAGGGCTCGACGCGGTCGCCTTCAATTTCGCCCTTCAAGGCTCTCCCGCCCTCGCTGCCGTGCCGCGGCCGACTGCAAACGTTCCCGAAATTGGGAACGTTTGCAAGTATGAAGGCAGCACGCCCCGTTGTCAACGTTCTCTCTGTAGTGGAAGCAGTTGACTTCGTGCCGCGTATACTATACTTTTGTATGGTATCAGGAGTCTGGGTATGGTCAAAAGAGCCCCAGCACGCCGCGCACGCACCCGGCGCCCTGGTTTCAGCCACGAGTTGCCGCGCTTTACACAGAGCGAGCTGTGGGAGAGCCTGGAGCCGCCGGTCGAGGTCGCCGACGCCATCCGCACCCTGGCTGCTCTGCGCGAGCGCTTCGAGCAGGCGCTCGCCCTCGAGCGCGCCCGCGCCTGACGCCAGTCCGCCGAGGGCCCCGCCCGGCCCCGAGCCGCCTTGCGGCCGACGGCGCGGTGTCCTACGCTGGCCTCGTGCGCGACGCACGGAGGGCCCCTCGATGACTCGGGACTTGGGACGCGGCGAGGACGCCACGTCATAGGAGGTCGGCATGCGCGTCATCGACCTGCGGCCGGAGGACGAGACGCTTTACTTCGTCTGCCTCGAGGACTGGTCCGACGAGATCCGCGAGGCGGGCGATCACAAGGAGCGCTGGTACCGCCGCAACAAGGAGCGCGGCCTCCGCGTCAAGCTCGCTCTCGACGACGCGGGCACGATCGGCGGCATGATCCAGTACCTGCCGATCGAGCACTCCGACGCGCGCGGCTCGGGCCTCTACTTCGTCTACTGCATCTGGGTGCACCGCCCGCGGAAAGGCCGCGGCAACTTCCAGAAGCGCGGCATGGGCACGGCGCTGCTGGAGGCGGCCGAGGCGGACGCGCGCGCCCTCGGCGCCAAGGGCATGGCCGCCTGGGGCCTGGCGCTGCCCGTGTTCATGCGCGCCTCGTGGTTCCGCAAGCACGGCTACGTCCCCGCCGACCGGACGGGCATGATGGTGCTGCTGTGGAAGCGCTTCACCGACGACGCCGAGCCTCCTCAATGGAACCATATAAAGAAGAAGGTCCCCGCCCCCACGCCCGGCCGCGTCACCGTCAGCGCCTTTATCGACGGCTGGTGCCCCGCGCAGAACATGACGATCGAGCGGGCGCGCCGCGCCGCGGCCGAGCTCGGCACCCCGCGTCGCCTTCGAGGAGTACCACACCTGGGAGCCCGCCGTGGCCGCGGAGTGGGGCACCTCGGGCGGCCTCTTCGTCGACGGCAAGGAGGTGAGCGCGGGTCCGCCGCCCTCCTACAAGCGCGTGCGGGCGATCATTGCGAAGCGCCTGCGCAAGGTGGCGCGATAGCTCGATCACGCGATAGCCGCCGCGCTTGCGCTCGCTCCGCGATTGGTGAGACAGTCGCCACGATGTTCCTCGGCATCGACATCGGCACGACCAAGGTGGCGGCGGTCATCGTCGACCGCGGAGGCGCCCTGCTCGCGGCCGCCTCCGAGCCGCACCGCGCCGACCTCCCCGCCCCCGAGGGCCGCTCGGAGCAGGACGCCGAAGCGATGCTCGCCGCCGCCTGGCGGCTCGTCCGCGGCTTGCCCGCGGGCCTCCGCGCCCGCGTGGCCGCGGTGGGCGCGAGCGGGCAGATGCACGGCTTCGCCTTTGTCGACCGCTCGGGCCGCGCCGCCTCGCCGCTCTACACCTGGCAGGACCAGCGCTGCGAGCGCACCCCGGGCTTCCTCTCCGCGCTCGAGCAGCGCACCGGCTACCGCCTCTCCACGGGCTTCGCCCCCGCAACCATGGCCTGGCTGTTGGCCCACGCTGCCGAGACGGCCTCAGCAGCGGCGGCTGCCTGCACGATCTGCGACCTCGCTGTGCAGCGCCTCTGCGGCCTGCCGCTCCCCGTGACCGACACCACGCACGCCGCGAGCTGGGGCCTCTTCGACCGCAGGCGGCTCGCCTGGGACGAGACGGCGATCGCTGCGAGCGGAATCCCGCGCCGCTTCTTCCCCGAGGTGCTCGCGTGCGGCGCCCGCGCCGGAAGCCTCGCTGCGGGCCCCGCCCGCGAGTTGGGCCTGGCCGCCGGCATCCCCGTTGCCGCCGGCATCGGCGACAACCAGGCTTCCCTCGCCGCGGCCCTGCGCGAGCCGCGCGCCCAGCTCCTCCTCAGCCTCGGCACGGGCGGCCAGCTTTCCGCGGTTCTCCCCGCGGGCGCCGCAGTCGACTTTGCGGAATGTGCCGGGAGCTTCGAGTACCGCCCGTACCTCGACGGTCTCTACGCCGCCGTGGCCGCAAGCCTCTCAGCCGGCTCTGCCTGGAAGTGGCTCGCCGACCTCGCCGCCTCCTGGATGCGCGATCTCGGCCGCGTCCCGCTCGTTGAGGCGGAGATCTACGCACGGCTCAACGAGCTGGGCGAGCAGGCTCGGGAGACCGGTGCTGCCGGTGAGCTCGCCGTGTACCCCAGCTTCCTGGCCGAGAGGCACGATCCTTCTCTGCGCGGCCGCATCGAGGGCATCGCAGCCGCGAACATGGGTCTCGGACCTCTCGCGTGGGCCCTCGCCCAGGGCATCGTCCGCAACCTGCGCGACATGATGCCTGCCTGGACGCTGCAGGGGCGCACCGCTCTGGTCGGCACGGGCAATGCGCTGCGCCGCAACCCGCTGCTCCAGGCCGCAGCCCGCTCCGTGTTCGGCCTGCCCCTGCTCCTCCCTGAAAGCCGCGAAGAGGCGGCCGTGGGCGCTGCTCTCGTCGCAGGCCGCCTGGCCTGAGCCGCTGTCATCGGCTGCGCCGGTGCTATACTGCATCCCTGAGGTGGTGTCCCGTGGCCGAGCGGATGGGAGACGGTCTGGTGCGGATGGGGGCGATGCAACCCGCCCAGCTCGAGAAGGTGCTTGCGCTGCAGAAAGGCGGCGACAAGCGCCGCTTCGGCGAGATCGCGCTTGCGCTCGGCTTTGTCACGGAGGCAGCGATCAAAGCCTGGGAGCAGTCCCAGAAGGGGTGATCGCGGCGGGCTGCCGCAGCCGCATCCTTGCGGCAGTTCGGGCCGCAGCGCAGTGCCTTCCACTCGCTCCGCATGATCAGATCAGACCGTGGTCTCTGAAGCTGAAGTAGCCCTTCGTCGTTACGATCACGTGATCGCGCACCTCGATGCCGAGCGCCCGGCCGGCCTGCACGATGCGGCGAGTCGCAGCGACATCCGCAACACTCGGCCTCTCGTTGCCGGGCCGATGATTGTGAACGAGGAACACCGAGGCCGCCCGATCGGAGAGCGCGGCGGTGAAGACATCCCGCGGCTGTACCATGCTTGGGTCCAGCGTTCCGGCGAAGACCGTGCGCCTTCGCACCATGTTGCCGTCGGCGTCGGCTGTCATCACCACCAGCTGTTCCTGCTTCTTTGACCTCAAACCGTCGGCCACGACGTACACGTCGCGGGCGCACTCGAGCTTGGGTCCCTTGGGCGCCAGGACGCGACGTGCGAGCTCGAGAGACGCGAGGATCGAGCGTGCCTTTGCCGGGCCGAGCCCTTTTACGGATCGCAGCTGCTCGAGGCCCACACGAGCGCCCGTGCCCCGCAGAAGCTCGACTGCCTTGTGCGCTGCAGACGGTCTTCGCGATGCACCGCTGCTCCGTCCGAGCACCAGGTCGACCAGTTCCGCATCGCTCAGGCCGGTCACGCCCAGTCGCGTCAGCTTGTCGCGGGGCTTTTCGGCCGAGAGCAGCCTGCCGATCGAGAGCGTTCCCATCCACGCCTCCCCATCACCGATTCCACGGAGAGCAATGGGGAGGCTGGAGATGCTGCTTGCTTCCTGCCGTGGGGCGGCTCGAGAATTCCGAGGACGCCAGATAGTTCGCGCCGGCGGGTGTCGCCTTCAACTCGAGATCTGTCGCGCGGGTCCGTCGTTTCTAAGGAACCGTCGTGACAGCGTATCTTCGCACGTCCACGTCAACCGTAAGCAGCGAAAGCCTTTCCGCGATTGCCTGCGCAATCAGCATACGGTCGAAGGGGTCTCGATGAATCGGCGGCAGTCCTCCGGCGGCGCCTGCGTGGGCCCAGGTCATCGGTAGCTCGACAAACCCTTGGCTGGCGATCGCATCCTGGTAGGTGTCGGGGATTTTGAGTTTTCCAAGACTCTTCTTTATGGAAATCTCCCAGATGCTCGCGGCACTGACGTGCACGATGTTGGCGGTGTCAATCAACAGCTCGCGCGCCGTCGCGGGGAGCTCGGGAGAGTCCGCAAGCCACCAGAGAAGCATGTGGGTGTCGACAAGAAGGTTCATAGGCCGAAAGCGGCCCCGATGTCTTCAGGCAACCTGTCGAAGTCCTCAGCGATCTCGATTTGGCCGCGTAGAGCACCCGGCGTCCGAATGACTCGATGCTTCTGGTACCCGGAAAGCACAGCGACTGGTTTCCCCGCGCGCTTGATAATGACGGTCTCGCCAGCGAGCACTTTCTCAATGAGCTCGGACAGACGAGCCTTCGCTTCCGTGATTGTCTCAATCGTCATGTGACCACCCAGACCAGATCTGGTCTGATAGTAACTCCGTTTGGGTTCCAGCGTCAAGCAGTTGGCCAGTTGCGTTTGTGTTCGGAATGAAGTGCCAGACGCTCGCCGGGGAGAGCCGCTGGCCACCGTGGTCGCGGCCCCTAGCTCGGCGGTGGGCGGAAAGGTCGTTTGCAGCCGGCAGAGGACGCGCGCTGCCGAAACCTGATTGGCTGTCCACGATCAGCTCAGCCGCCGAGCGAACAGCGCGCCAGGGATCGCGCGCTGACGCAACGCGCTTTTCGTCTAGGCCCGAGGCACGACGCCGAGGGCCGGGCCGCCCCGCCCGGCGCGGCGGAACGGGGATTGCGGGTCAGAGCGAGAATCCCCGCCGTTCCCCTGAACTACGGCCGTGGCCCCGCTATCCGGGACCTCACGATCTTATCAGCACCTTCGAAGTCCTCAAAGTTCCCCATCATAACGCGTGCGCCGTACTTCCTGAGATTCTCAGCAAAGAGCCTGAAGTACAAGCGTAGACCTTCTTTGTTTGTGTAGAACTCGGCGCGCTCACCATACTGATATGCTGGCTTGACCAGTGCATCGGGATTGTGCAGCGACACGATATCATCAAGGGCATAACCATTCAGTGGTGTATCAAGGGCAACGCGAGTTGGGTTCTTGACGAATTCGCCGTTCACTAGACGGTAGAGCATCACAAACAGGTACGCCTCCCTAAACTCGTAGGTTAGGCAGACTGCTGTTGTCGCGTTGCGGTAAGCAAACTCGAACCCTCCTTCGATTTGCTTGGAATATAGGCGGGCTAAGCCAAATTCCTTCTCAACAAAGCCGAACTCCTCGAAGACGAACTTCTTCAGGTCAGCCTTTCCCATGCTGTGCCTCGCATTTCTAGTAGGGCGTGACTGGATACCCCAGGACTTGCAGAATACTCTTCTCGAGCGCGTAGAACGGACTGCGCACCGCCCTTGTCACATCTTGCCCGATGTCGAAGATCTTGTATCCTTTCTCGACCTTCGATGTGATCCAGCGCGCGTTGCGTTCCAGAGCAGCTTGGAGTTCAGCCGGCGTCATCGGTCGGCCTGAAGGAAAGTTCTTGCTCCAAGCCTGATACCACTTCGCATTCACTCCCGTGGTACGCAGTGCTCTGGCGGCTTCCGTGATACGCCCCATACCCTCTCCGATGACGACAACCTTGTCCCCTCCCGCAGCTGCAGCCGCCGCATCATCCGCGTAGCTCGCAGCCGCCGTACCTGCCTTCGCGAATGCGCCAACGGCCGCGCCCGCAACGGCGAAGAAGAACCCTCGCGCGGCATCCTGCGCCTCTCCCGGGAACATGACATCCCCGCTGAGCGGATCGGTGACCCCGTACTCGCCGCCACCCGCTTGGCCAGTAAAGAGGAAGTATCCGCCACGCAGGAAGTCCGACACAAGCGGTATCCGTGCAATCAGGGGCTTGCGGAAATCCTCGGCAGTCGCAGCGGACATGGTCAGGATGGTCCCACCGCCCGCGGCGCCGTCCTCATCGCCGAGCCCTGTCGGGTCAAAGTACCGCAGCGGATTGTTCCCGCCGTAGTGATACAGGTTCAGGTTCACCGGGCTAAACACCCCGCCCATGCCGGGCAGCCCCGCGGCGCCCTCCCCCGCCTCCGGCAAGTAGCTCGCGAGCGCCGGATCCGGGCTCATCCACCGGCTGCTGCGCGGATCCAGGTACCTCGCCCCGTAGTAGTAGAGCTGCGTCTCCTCGTCCCACTCCTTGCCGGTGAACCGGAACGGGATCCGATCGAAGGCGTCGCTCTTCTCTTCCACCCACAGCTCGCCGTACGGCGTGTACTCCACCCGCTCGTAGGGCTCGCCGCGATAATCGGTGACCACCGAGGCGCTGCCGAGGTGGTCGCCGTGGTAGTAGTAGGTGTTGACCTCCTCGTATCCCAGGTCGCTGTGACCTTCGATGTTCAGCCTCGTCGCGACCCGTGAATCGCCGACGTAGATGTGCTTGCTGCGCCTGAGGTCCGGATAGTCGGTGCTGACCTGCCACAGCGCGTCGAAGTACAGCGTCTCGCCCTCGTCGCTGTACTTGAGGCAGCGCTGGCCATCGGCACCGTAGCGGAAGTGCACGGCACGATCGCCCTCGACGACCCGCCGCAGCCGGTTCTCCTCGTCCCACGCGAAGCGCCGCTCGTACACGCCGCCGGCCGACGCGTCGCCCCGCGTCAGCCCGAACCCGCGGTTGACGATGCGCAGGTCGCCCTCGCGCGCAACCGTTGCGTCGTCGAGCGGCCCGCTGCCGTGCCCGCCCTCGCGCTCCTCGGCCACGTTCCCGTTCGCGTCGTAGCGGTACCACAACCCGCCGATGCGATCGGCGCGATGCGGTGCCTCCGGCGAGTACGCGTAGTCGAGGTCGTAGGCGAGCGCGGCGCCCACGACCTGCGCGGGCGTCGTCCGGCTGCTGCTGCGTTTGCGGGTGAGGTTGGCGACCGAGTCGAAAGAGAAGTCCTGCGCGTACGTGCCCGTGTACTCCGTCACCCCGTGCGGCCGCGCTGTCGTCGTCCCGCCCGCGTGAACGAGTTGGTCCAGATCGTCGTACGCGTACTCCTGCCGGGTCTCGTGGAGAGCGGCCGCGTTGGCGACTTCGAGGACGTTGCCAAGAATGTCGAACCGGTAGTCGACGTCCTGGTCGAGCTGGCCCCACGGCCCCGCCGTTCTGATCGCCTCGAGCCAGCGCCGTTGCGGATCGTAGCTGTAGCGGCTCTCGACGCCGTTGCCGTATCGCACAAAGACCCGCTGTCCGAACGCGTCGTAGCCGATCTGCTGCACGTAGTGAGTGGAGCGGCCGCCGTGCAGCCCGGTCACCGCCGCGACTTGTCCACCGCGGTTGTAGTCGTATGTCACGACTTCGCCGTCGGGGTACGTGATCTGCTCGAGCCGGCCGAGATAGTCGGAGAGATAGGTGAAGGAAGCCTGCCCATCCGCCGCCAGCGGCGTCAGCCGCGACAACGTCCGCGACAGGGCCACCGTCTCGCCGAGCTTCCCATAACGGTAAGTGACAACGCCCGAGTCGTCCTCCCGCTCCAGCAGCCGGCCGGCGGCGTTGTCGCCCGCGCCGGGAGCGCCGTAGACGTACCGCGTGTCTGCGATCCGCGGGTAATCGATCCCGACCAGCCTGTTGTGGCCGTCGTACCTGTAGCTGACCGACTCGCCGCGCGCCCGCAGGTTCGAGTCGGTCTTCCGCGCCAGGTTGCCTGCCTCATCGTACGCCAGATCCACCACGCCCGCGTCCGGCGACTCGAGTCGCACCCGCCGCCCGAGCAGGTCGTACTCGCTGCGGACCACCCGGTTGCCGGCAAAGTCGACCGCCTCCAGCAACTCTCCCAGCGCGCTGTACGCGTACGCGGCGCCAGTCAGCACCGTGCCCGCGCCGGACGCCGGGGCTCTGAGAGCTGTAGGAGTCGCCGGAATCGGCCCCTCCCCCACTCCCGCGGCACCGAGCCTGCGCACGGCGACCACCGCGCCGCGGGCGTCAAAGTCGCGCTCCGTGACGCGGCCCAGAGGATCGGTCGCAACCTCCACGGCCCGGGCCCCCGCCACGATGTAGGCGGTCGTCCACCGCGCGCCGTCCGGCAGCTCTTGCGCGACCACCCGGTCGAGCGCGTCCCACGCGCGGAGCGTCGGCCGCGTCATCGCCGCGAGCGGAGGCAGCGCCACGCCTTCGACGAACACGGGCTGCCCTTCGGCCGCGGCCCGCCCCTTGGCGTCGTAAGCGATCGCGCCGCTGCAGGTCCAGCCCGCACGCGCGACCCCGAGGCCGTTGTCCCAGACGTCGGCCTCCTTGGCCGCCTGCGCCACGCGGCCGAGCCCGTCGATGGTGACGGCCGTCGCGAGCACGGTCCCGTCCGCCGAATCGAAGCGCAGCTTGTTCCTCGTCAAGGCAACCCAGGGGAAGGCAGCCGTCCTGTACTCGTGCGCCACAGCGGCGGTCGCCCCTGCATCATAGGGGCTGCGCACCTCCAGCAGACGGCCGAACGAGTCGTAACGCATCGCCACACGGTTGCCGGCGACGTCGACCCGGGCAGTCTGGGCTGCGAGCGCGAAGTCCCACTCGAGCCGCGACTCGTACGCAGGTCCGCCGAGCGCGACGTTCGACGTCGTGATCGCGCGGGCGAACGCGTGCGTCTCGTCGTCGTAGGTCCACGCCACCGTGTACCCGCGCGGATCAGCGACGCTCGCGAGGTTCCCGTAGCGATCGTAGCCGACGCGCCAGACGTGCGCCTCGCTTTCGGTGCGCCACTGCTCGAGCGCCACCAGCTCGCCGCGGTCGCCGTAGGTGCCGCGCCGCTGCCGCAGCAGCCGCCCGGATCCGTCGACGACGCGCACCCGCTCGGGGTGGCTCCGCAGCCGGTCGCCCAACGCCGCGTAGCGGATGTCCGCGGCCAGCTCGTCGCCGTCGACGCTCGTGTCGCCGAGGTCGTCGACGCGGCTCACGTTCCCCGAATCGTCGTACTCCCAGCGCGTGCGCGTCTCGACGCGGCGCGAAGTGCCCGCCTCGTACAGCCGCTTCGTCTCCTCGGTCACGACCGGAAACACAACCTCGCGGCCGCCGTACGAGCCCTCATGGCGCTCCTGTATCCGCGAAGCCGTCTCCGCTGCCACCGCGCCCGACCCGTCGACAACGAGCGTTTCCACCGCCATGCCGCGGGTGTGCAGGCTCGCGTTCGCATACCGCGTGATCCGCGCGCTGCCGTCCCCGAGAGCGGTCCTGACTTCGGCGAACCCGCAGAACAACCGTTCGCCGCGGTCGTAGCGGCCGCCGGCGTACGCGGTGCGCTCCGTCACGCGGTGAGCGCCGCGGTCGGGCGCGGCCCCGGCCAGCCCGTCGTCGCGCGCCACCGACGCCAGCACCCACCGGCTCTGCGGCATGGCTACCGTGTTGCCTGCCCGCTCGTAGTCGAGCGCGATGCTGCCGCCCTGCGGCAGCGCGACCGAACGCAGCAACCCGCTCTTGCCGCTTGCGTTGAGCTTGACGCGCAGGTATTCGTCGCCCGGCACCTTGAGCACGTGATCGGGCAGGCCGTCGCCGTCGATGTCGGAGAGCCGCATGGTCGCCGACGTCGTGGCGTACGAGCCGTTCACGCCAGGCGTGATCTCCAGCGCGACGAGCCAGAAATTGATGCTGAAGGTCAAGTTGGCGCCCGCGCTGAACGCCACGCCGCTCGTGTACTCCAGCGCGTCGGCGATCGCGAACGGGTCCACCTCGGAGCCGAAGCGGTTCGCGCCGCTCCGCGGAAGCCCGGTAAAGCCCGGCAGCGAAAATCCCCCCGGAAGCCCGCCGAGCGCGTCGCCGATCACGGCGAGGTCGGAGGTCACGCGATCGCGCAGCACGTCGATGAGGCTCACATCCCACTCGGGACGGTAGAGGCGCACGGTCTCGTCCGAGAAACGGTCTCCGAGGTTGAAGCGAACGAGGAAGAAAGGATCCTCCTTTCGTCTTGGCAACCTGGTCCGGCAGGCCGTCGCCGTTCAAGTCCGCGAGCGCGGTGTAGGTCTGGTTGACCGTGCCCGTGAAACCGGCCGAGACGCCGGCGGACACGCTCCACGCGCCGGCCGACAGGCCCGCGGAGGCGCCAAAGCTCCCCGCGCTGGCGTGGCTGATTCCGCGCGCACGCCCGGCCAGATCGCCGACGCCGCCTAACACGTCCACGTCGATGCCGTCTCCCCAGGACGCCGGCGCCGCGAAGCCGCTGCCCGTGTTGAGCGCGACCGAGTAGGCGCCCGCGTCGCGCTGCACGAGATCGGGCAGGCCGTCGCCGTTGCAGTCGAGGAGACCTGCTGTCTGCACGGAGGCGCCGAGAGTCCCGTTGGCGCCGACGCTCGCGCCCACGCCGGGCTGCGCCACGACAAAACTGTCAGGCTCGCCCCTGCTGTTGTAGTGCGCCGTGAGCCCTCCGGCCGACGACCCGACCGAAGCGCCAAAGCCGTAGGCTTCGGTCTCGTATTGCGCGATGCTGCCGGAGACTCCGCGCCACGGCGCGGCATCCCCGAAACCCGCGCCCGTTCCCGGCCTCACCGTGAAAGCGCCGCCGTCATCCGGGCAGCTCACCAGGTCCGGATAGCGGTCGCCGTTCAGGTCCAGGAGCGCCCGGTACTGGAGCGACGACCCGGAGTTGCTCGAAAAATCAGCTCCGAGCATTCCCAGACCGACGCTGCCGTTGATGTCCCGCGACCTGGCGCGGCTCGCGCGGAACTTCCCGAGCCTTCCGGGCGTTCCCGAGTCGAGGCCGCGCGGGACACGGTGATAGGCGTCGCCGCCGTTGCGGCTCGGATGCACGCGATCGCCGCAGATCCAGGCCGCAAACGTGCGCTGCTCGGTGACCGCACCGCCCTGTTCATCGAGGCTGGCGTCGGACAGGGCGCTGACTTCGCCTACCCATGCTTCGGCAGGCACCGGCGTCTGCTCGGCGCCGTCGCTCGCGATCGCGATGCCGCCCTCCGCGTCGCGGTTCGGGCTCATGGCCGCGAAATACAGCGGCGGGGTGACCACGTCTCCTGGCGGCTCCGGCGGCGTCCTGGTCAGCAGCGCCTCGTTCCAGCCGTAGTAGCCTGTCCAGACGCCGTAGAACCAGCCGCTGGATCCGCCTCGGAAGACCTCGGGAGGAGGCGTCTCCCCGTCGTCCGCTGGCGCTCCGGCTCCGGCTTCCGCTTCTTCACTCTGCGCAAACAGGTCCGCCGGGTACGAGACCAGGTCCTCCGCCGCGTAGTCCCGCTGCGAGTCGAACGCGTGAACGTACACGCTGCGCAGGACTGTGCGGCCCGAGGAGACATCGAACGCGGGGATGAGGAGCAGCCCCGTCGGATCGCCGGTGGCGGCGGGGCGCGCGCCCGCCGCAGCGAGGGGCTCCTCGACCGCGCCTTCGGGCAGGAACGCGTCAGAAACAGGAAGGACCGCGGACTGCCGGTAGACGATCGCGCGGTCGAGCCGCGTCCACGCGCCCAGCCCAGCCGCCGCCCCCGCGGCAGCCGCGGCGGCGCGTTCATCCGCGCTCAGGTTCTCCCGCAGGCGCCATACGCCGGCCGCGTTGTCGTGAGCGTAGAACGGGAGCTTCTCGATGTCACGGCGGTAGCGGAAGAGCGCATCGTAGAGAGCTGCGCGCTCGTCGGCAGTCAGGTCCCTGCGCGGCGATCCGAAGGCGTCGAGCAGGGCGGCGACGGCCGGGGACGCGGCGGCAAGCGCGGATCTCTCATCGGGGTCGAGCGCCACGATCCGCAGGGCTCCCGCCGTGTCCCCCGGCAGCCGGTCGAACAGGCTCGCATCGCGCTCGGCCCGGCCGTCGACAAAGATCAGCAGGCGCTCCCAGTCGCCGTCGCTCAGGGAGTCCACGAGGCGCCATCGATCGCCTTCGGGCACGTAGCAGGATGCGAGCAGGTCCCCTTCGGCCGCGGATGCGCCTGCAAGGAGCGCGTCGTAGACTTCGCGGTCGAGCGTCTCTATGCCGTACGCGGAGATCACCTCGCCGTCCATCACAGCCTCGGAAAGAGGCCCTGTGTAGACGGCGTCGGCGAGCTCCACGAGCAGCGAGGTCCAGCCGGAAATGCTGCACGTGCGCTCCACACCGCGATCGACGAACGCCACGCTCACAGCGCCGGGTGCAGCCCCCGACACGGTCGCCGCAATCGCGGTCTCGCCGCTTGCGTCTTTGCGCCACACGCGCCAGGAGCCTGACTCCTTCCGCAGCCAGAGAGCTTCCAGGGGGCGTCCTTCTTCATCATAACTCTGATCCAGAAGGATCCCCTCAGGCGCGAGCCGCGCGGGCACGTCCAACGACGGAGCGACTGCGCGCATGCGCGCGGTCGCATCCGACGCCCTGCGGCGCGACCAGCGCGCCGTCCGGCCGTCGCACGAGAGCCAGGCCGCGCCTTTCGGTGAGCGTGAGCGAGGACATGTGCCGCATCACGAGCGCGTCGGCCGCGGCGCTCGTCCTCTCGAAGGTCGCGAGCTCCGGGATGCAGCGCCAGGCGTGCATCAGCAGGTTGTCCCCGCGCACCTCGATCGTGCGTTCCGGTTCGACGGGATCGGGCAGCGAAATCCATTCGCCCCGGCATGAAGCGAGCAGCCTGCGGAACAGCGGTTCCGGCACCCGCCGCGGCACGAACAGGCCGTGCTCGATGAGCGCGTCGTAGACTCCGGCGAGCGTCGCCGGGTCGCGCTCCTGCCAGCCGGAGGCGAGCACGTAGTCGCTGCCGTACGAAGTGTAGATGGGCGCGAGCCGCACGTCGCCGAACGGCAGAGCCTCGGCCGATACCGGCGGCGGCGAGAACGACGCGGCCCGCGCGAGCGGCTCGAACCAGCGGAGGCTGCGGTACCGGACGCCTATGTTCCAGTCGACGTCGTCGCCGACTTCGGCATCTCCGGTCTCGAGCCGGAAGTAGAGACTGTCGTCCGACTCCACCTCGTAGAGACGCGAGCCCTGCGCGACGGGAGCAGCCGCGCTCACGGCGAGTGTGTCGGTGCCTCCCGCGAAGTGAGTGCGGGCCTGCGCGCCGTCGTCGCTTCCCGCGCCCGCGAGGGCCACGCGCTGCGCGACTTCGACCGTGCCGGACCTGTAGATCTTGAGACGCCGAAGAGGCTGCTGGAGGTAGAAGGAGCGGGAGTAGTCGTCCGCTTCGGTGTCCGCGCCGCCGGTGGGCTCGGCCGTGCCGAAGCTCCACGGCGTCGCCACGAAACGCGAGGAGCCGTCGTGACCGGCCCAGGTGGCTTCGTCCTTCTTCACAAAATCGACGAACCCGTCGCCGTTGACGTCGGCGAACGAGGTGCGCCCCTCGCTCCACGATCTGTGGCGGGTGATTCCGCCCGACACGCCCAGCAGCCCGGCGGAGGCGCCGAGACTGAACGAGCTCTGCTCCTCGAGGTCCATCCCGGCTCCGAGACCCGAGAGACGGAACGGCTGCGAGAGATCGAAGCCGCTGCCGGTGTTGAGGTAGGCGCAGAGCGATGAGCCCTCGCGCCAGGCCGCGTCGAGCAGCCCGTCGCCGTTGGCGTCGAGCAGCGTCGCCCGCGTCATCGCCTGAGAGACGCCGGCGCCGGCGCGCACGCCGAACTGCGCGATGGTCTTTTTTCTGAAGAAGGGCACCGGCAGGAAGAATCGCACCCCCACGTACAGGCTCGCGCCCGCGGCCGTCGTGACGCCATCGTGCAGGCTCGTGAAGCGGTCGCCCTGCTCCGCCGCCCACTGGATCTCCCGTTCGCCGAATGCGTCGTAGCCGAGGAGCGCTCCGCTCGCGTCGCGCCGCTCGGGCAGCGCGAAGTAGTCGAAGCCGTAGGTGTAGAAGTCCGCGCCCGACGCGTCCTGCTCCGTGAACGACGCGAGCAGGCTGTGGCCCGTCTCGCTCGCGCGGTAGCGGAACACCCAGGCGCGCACGAGCGAGCCGCGGTACAGCAGGCTGATCCGCTCCAGGCGCCGCGCGAGCTTCGAGGCGAACCCGCCGCGGCCGTCGATCCGGCGGTCCGGCCGCTCGGCCGCTTCGAGCGTGAACTCCACGCTGTACGCCCCCGCCTCGCTCGCGGCCCCGTCTTCGTATCCCGCGTAGCGGATCGCTCGCAGGTAGGTGCAGCGGTTGGCTTCGTCGTACTGGTAGTCCCACGCGGCCGTGTTCCCGAACGGGTCTCGTACTTTGCTCAGGAACCAGGTGAAGGTTCGACTCCGGTCGCCCCGCTCCGGGCCGATCCAGGCTTCGCCGCGCCCGTACTCGCGGGTGACGCCGGTCTTGTCCGTGACCTCCCACCAGCTTTCGCCGCCGGTTGCGTGCCAGCGGATGCGCTCGAACCGCCGCTCTGTGCGCGCGCGATAGAGACGCGCGTCGCCTTCGCTGCCGGTAAAGACCAGCTCCTCGCCGTCGAGCAGGCAGGTGTCGCCGCCGTCGTAGCGCGGCAGCCCGAAGCGCGTGTCGATCGCGACGCGCGGCACTTCGACGTCGAAGCCGCGGCCGAGCCACGTCGCTCCCGCGTCGCTCGAGTAGGCGAGCGCCAGCGAGGGCGAGGCCGCGCCGCGGCCCGGCGGAAGCCGCAGCGGAATGCGGAAAGCCGCGGCGCCATAGGGTCCGGGCGCGAGGCCCTCGGGAGCGGGTACGCCCGCGTCCGGGCGCGCCGCGTCGAGACGCTTGATCTCGTTGGCGTCGAACACGACCGGCGACGGGCCTTCGGGCAGCCGCAGCGTCGCGGCGATCATGTCCGTGAAGTGACCGGTCACGCTGGTGATCGTCGCTCGCTCACGGTCGACCGCGACGCGCTCGAGCCGTTCCCACCGCCGCTCTGCCGCGTCGTAGAAGTAGGTAAAGAGGTTGGAGACCGCGGCTTCGGACGCGAGCACGGCGGGCTCGAACGGCATCGTCACCCTGACAGCGCGGGCGAACTGCACGCCGTGAGGCTCGAACCGCCACGCCGCGGTCCCGGCGGTCGCATTCGCCATCCCGTCGCCGAGCCTTTCGGTCGCGGGCAGCCTCGTGACCGTGATCGTCGTCGGCTTCCCGACCGCTCCTGCCGGCACCTCGAGTCGAAGGCCTGCGAGCTCGAGCACGTTGTCCGCGCCGGGCCGGGCGACCATGCTGCGCATCCACTCGGTCGCGGGCGTCGCGGGCGCGGGCTGCGGCTCGGCCGGCTCGACCGGTTCGGCGGCAAGCGGCACAGGCGCAAGCGACACGAGCAGCGACTCGATGACGAGGAGCGCGGTCGTGCGCCTCAGCCGCTCGAGCAGTCGCCGGAAATCGTCCCAGGCAGCGGCGCTCGGCATCACGGAGCCTCCCGGAAGACCACGCTCACCGGGACGTCGGGAAAGCGGTCGAGGGGCGAGATGACGACGAGGTAGCCGTCGGCGCCGCCCTCGTGAAGCGGCGGCTCCTCGTCGCGAAAGCGCGCCGCCTCGGCGCCGTTGAGGCTGAGCGCGATCTCGCCCGATTCGGCCGAGAGGGCGATGGTGTTCTCCTGTCCGTAGCCGAGCTTGAGCGAGGCGCATGCGGTCCACGGGACGAGCTCTCGAAAGGAACCGCCCGACACTTCGCCGACGATGTACTCGCGTTGGGTGTTGATCATGACGACGAGCATCGTCTCGCCGATGAGCGGGTCACCGCTGTCGTAGGCGCAGAAGACCACGCCGAATCCCGCCGACGCGTCGCCGCTCTCCTTGGCCGCCGTCACCTCGCGCGACGCAAAGGGGCTCTGCGACGCCGGCCGAAGCGTCCACAGCGTGTACCCGTAGGGCCCCCAGTAGCGCGCGTCGTTGGTCTCGAACCGGATCGTTTCGGGAGAGCCGTCTTCGGCGACGAAGAGCTCGCTGTGCTGTTCGACGGCGCCGTTGGAGGGAACGGGCCCTTCGTCGGTGCGCGGACTGATCGGACAACCGGCCAGAGCGATCAGCGCGGCGATGAGGGCAAGAGCCGCCACGTCACAACCCCACGATGCTCGCCAGCGAGACCGTGTAGTCGATCGTGGAGCCGCCCGCGAGCGAGGGATCCAGGACGACCTCGTCGGGATCCGGCGAGATCTCGAACAGAAAGGTCCGGCTCTCGTTGGCGGGGTTCGCGACCGGGATGGCCAGGCTGTTGGTCACCGGCTGCGGGACCGTGCCCTTCAAGTAGAAGATCAGCGCGGTCGCCACGCCCGCGGGAGCGGGGCTGACCTGCGTGATGACGATGTTGGCCTTGCGCTGGGGCGGGACGACCACCGCGTACCAGTCGACATCCCGCACCTCGGCCCCCGCGAACGACCTGTAATAGTAGACGTTGGCGCTTCGGTCGTAGTCGAGGAGCGTCGCCGAAGCCTCCGCGTCGTTCGGCTCCAGCGAGTCACGGCAGGTGGCGCTGCCGACGCCGAGCGCGGACTGCGACGGACCGAACAGCCTCGTGCCCTTGACGGCGCTGACGCGGTAGAGGTAGCGCCGCTGGTCGGCGCATGCGGTGTCCACGAACGTGGTCGCGGTTCCACGCTGCGCTGTGGCGTACGAAGGCACGACCGCGTCCTCGGCGCGCTCGAGCACATACTCGTCTGCAGCCTCGTCCGCAGGCCAGGTCACCGCGATGGACAGCTCGTCGAGAAACGAGACGACGGCAGGTGCGGTCACTGTCGGGTCGCTGGCGACGCGGTCGAGCTCGCCGAGCAGACCGTCACCGCAGGCGCCGAGCAGGACCGCGGCGAAGACCGTACATCGCACGGCCGAACGCACTGAAGTCGGCCTCGGCGCGAATGCCGGCCCGAGCCGCCCACCCGTGTCACGGCGTCTGCTCATTCGGCGCCTCCCGCCGCGCGGCCGCGGCCTGAGCGGAGCGCGAGCTCGACGAAGAGCCGCGGCGAATAGATCACCAGCGGGTTCGTGTAAGCTGCGATGTCGATGACGTTCGTGAACCCCAGCGCGGCTCTCTGCGAGAGCGCGTACCGATAGAAGATGGAGAACGAAGCTCCCGCCGCAACGGTCGTCTCGACTACGAGCCTGTCGTAGAGCCGGTCCTGCGCCATCGTGTCGATCGCGAGCAGCGGTCCCAGGCCGAGGCCGATGGAGTGCCGGGCCCCGAGCTCGACGTCCGCTTCGACCGTGAGCCTCACTCTCGCCATGTGGAGGAAGAAGCTCTCGTACCCGGGGTCGTTCATACCGAGGGCGTACTCCACATCCAGGCCGAATGCTGTATAGCCCTGGCGCCTGCCCAGCGCGAACAGCGGCCTCACCGGCGCGAAGCGCACGCCTGCCGCTACCGCGGCGAGCCCGGTAGTCACCCTGCTCCAGTCGCCCGCGATCGGGGTCCAGGCGCCGAGGGCGCACGGAAGGGTCAGCAGGTTTCTGTCGCGTGGGGTTTCGCGCTGCGGCAAGAGGCCGACTTCGTCCCCGAAGTAGGCGATGATCTTGGTCGCCACGTCCTTGATGAGCCGTTCGTAGTGGCGCTCGTCGTCGCTGCCGAAAAAGACGGCCACGACTTCGCCGCCTTCGCTGTCAAAGAGCTTGACCTCGGCGTGGTACGCGTAGTCCGTTCGCCGCACCCAGCCGTAGAGCAGATACCCGTAGCCGTGCGCCTCGCACAGCCGCGCGGCATCCAGCAGCGACCGCGGCGCGTCGCCCGCGGCGTTCGCCCGGCGCACCAGCGCCCGCTCGCCGCGCTGCTGGGCGGCGAGCGCGCGCAGCAGGTCCGCTTCGGGACGCGGGGCGACAGGCGTCGCGGGCTTCGCTCCTTCGTGCTGCAGCGCAAGCGGCGCGAGCACGACGTCGATGGCGTGCAGGGACACCGCGGCCGCAACAAGCACGGCTCCCGCGGCCATCTCTCGGAAGCGCACTACGGCCTCCCGATCGAGCTGGCGCCCGCGAGAGACGCGGCCGCCAGCGTCCCGGCATCGCTGCCGGGGTAAGCGTCTGCGATTTCCTGCAGCAGCCTTCTTCCCTCGTCCACCTCCCCCAACGCAACCTGCCCCGCGCCGAGCAGCGCGCGAAGCATCGCAGCCTCTGCGTCGCGCGCAAGGCCTTGTCTGCAGTAATCAATGCAGAGGGCGGGCGCGCCGCTTTTCAGCGCCGAGCCGGCCAGTTTGGCGTACAGAGAAGCGACACGCCGCCTGTCCGCGGCGCTGTTCTCGCGAATCAGGCCGATCGCCTCCAGCCACGCGCTCCGCGCGGACCCGGCGTCGCCGAGCTGCTCGTGGCAGTCGCCGATCGCGGCGGCAGCGTCCGCGAGGCGGCGGACAGGCGCGAGCGTCTCCAGCGCATCGCTGGTGCGGCCGAGCTCGGCCAGGAGCGTCCCCGCCCGAACACGCGCGGCGACAAAGCCGCCCTCAATCTCGAGGCAGCGTCTGAAGCGCGCAAGCGCTGCGTCCTTGTCGCCCGATTCCAGGCAGGCCATTCCCGCGTAGTGCCACGATTCGGCGTCGGCAGGAGCGAGCGCGCACGCTGCGTCGAGAGCGCGCCTGGCCGCGGTCGCATCGCCGAGGCGCAGCGAGCAAAGGCCGGCGTTTTTCGCGTCCTTCGGGTTGCCAGGCTCGAGGGCGATCGCCTGCGCAAAGCGGTCGCGGGCCTCGCTCCATCGGGCCTGCTCCATGGCCACGAGGCCGAGCACGCGCAGTGCCTCCGGGTCGGCATCGCCCCCGCGCGCAAAGGCCTGCAAATCGGCCTCGATCCGGCCGTAGGAGCTTGAGTCGGCCGGGTTCTCGAGATAGAGACTGAAGGCGTGCATCCGCCGCGCCTCGTCGTTCTCCGGTTGCTTCTCGAGCACGGCGGCAAAGCGCTCCCGCGCGTCCGCGTAGCGGCCCGTCTCGTAGAAGGCGGTCCCCTGCTGCATCGCGCGCTGCATCGGAAGGTCCAGGGCCGGAGATGCGCGCTGCGGCGGCCGCGGTATCGCTGGTTCGGCAGTCGGCGCGGAGACCAGAAGAGAAGCCGCAGCCTCCAGGCTGCGGGCCTGCGGTGCCGGCGGCGTGGCTTCGGGCTCGGTCGCGGCCGGCGCCATCGGTGCGGCCTGCGGCAAGGCGGGCGGCTGATCGGCGGCCAGTTCGGCTTCAAGCCGCCCGCTCAGCCTCACCTGCTCATCCGAGACCTCCGCCAGCCGGCCCTGCACCGCCGCGAGAGATCGCTGCACTCTGCCTTCGACCCCGTCGAGGCCGCGCAGCGAGGCGTCGCGGCTCGCGGCCACGGCGTTGGCAATGGAAGCGGCGACACGATCGATGCTCTT
Source organism: uncultured Spirochaetota bacterium (assembly GCA_963734495.1). GTDB lineage: Bacteria > Spirochaetota > Spirochaetia > SZUA-6 > CAVTHK01 > CAVTHK01. The sequence goes on along the minus strand of CAVTHK010000009.1, from coordinate 28,282 downwards.
CGAGAGCGCGGCCACCTCGGATTTGACCGATGCGAGCTGCTCTGCCTGGGATTTCTCGAGATCCGCAATTCGCGCTGCGGCCTCGACTGCGGCCACATGGTTCTTGTAAGCGAACGCGGTGAGGACGACGAATACGAGGATGGCGACACCGATCGCCACCTGCTTCACAGGCGAACCCTCTTTGTTACATCGCCCGCGCGCTCGACCTCGAACGCTCAGGCGCCGAGCGCCATCAGGGGCTGCCCTCAACCCCACCGTGCCTCGCCGCCATCAAGTGTAGCGCTGCCAGCCGTGGAGTCAAGACCCGAATGCGGACACGGACAACCGGGCGGAGTGAGCGTAGCCCCAAAAATAACACCTGTTAGGAATGGCTTGGCGGGGCAGATGAGGTCATGGAAGAGGCAATCCCGTCCCCCCGCAGGTCGGCGCCAGAACGACATCCCGCTCGACCTCCTGGAAGGCAGCGATGAGCGCCGGCGATAGGCGCTGCCGGTCGGGGTTTGAGGCTCCAGATCCGGCGACTTGTTACGTGGTGCTTCCTCTCTCCCGCCCCACTACGAGGAGGCAGGTGCATATATCGGTCAGGAGGAGGCACTCCAGCACTTCCTGACCCCCGGGACGCTCAGCAGCCGCCGGTAGTTTAGGTCGGTGCATCCCCACCACTGCCACCACGTAGCGGCTGTAGGCGTTCATCACGGTGAGCGGGTAGCAGTAGCGTCTACTCCAACAATTCGTTAGGTAGTGCCGGCCTGTAGACAAGAACTCCTGAGAGGGTCGTGGTCATCCTGCCACCCAGTTCTTGACCTGTAGACCGTCAACGCGTCTGAACTCGCGCACGTTGTTCGTGACCAGCACCAAGCCTTTTGATCTTGCCTGCGCCGCGATCAGCATGTCCATAGCGCCGATGGGCTTGCCCTTTGCTTCAAGGGCAGCTCGGATCAAACCGTAGTGGCTCGACGCCGCTTGGTCGAAGTCGAGGATGTTGAAGGAAACGAGGAATTCGAGAAGGGCGAGTCTATTGCGGTCGGGATAGAGGCTTTTCGCCGCCCCGTACTCAAGCTCGGCAAGCGTAATCGTTGAGACACCAACATCGTCCCGTGCCGTCGAGCGGATCCGGCCTATGGCAGTCGAGGGCTGCCGCTTGATGATGCAGATGCAGATGTTGGTATCGAGAAGGTACTTCACCCCAGACTGGTGCGCTGTTCCAAGGCACCTTGGTCACGTTCGTCCATGAAATCGCCGGAGAACTTGGTGAGGCTGTCGACAAACGGTTGCCAAGGGTCGGCGTCCTTAGGGATGAGCATGACGATCCCGTTGACCTTTTTGACGTAGACCTCGTCACCCGCCATCGCGTATTGTCTTGGCAGCCGAACCGCTTGGCTACTGCCGTTCTTGAACAGCTTGGCAGTGTCCATAACACACCTCGCTACGGAGTATATATGACAGTATATACCCCTTGCCGCGTCAAGGCAATAGCGTTCTCACAACTCGGCGTGGGGCCGTTTCCGCCACTCTGCGGCCTGGCCGGGGGCTGGGACCAACAATCAACGCGCCCGTGTCCACGATGCCAACAGCTCCTCACTTACGCAGCAGCGCTGCCCCACCTTGGCCCAATCACTACCTAACATAGAGTTGAGTAGTGCCGCCGCCAGCTCCCAGGTCCACAGTCTATACGTGCTCAATCGACCGTGCAAGTCTCGACTTTAGTCTACTCAAACGATTTGTTATGCGTCCATGTGACCGCACATCAGTCTCCTATCCCCAGAGCCAGGGGGTCGTCGAGATCAGGCCTCGCGCAGCGCCCGTTACGCCCCATCGCGCCCTTATCGAAGTCCGGCCTGCTGGCCAACCACACGCCAGCCCCTCCTTCCGCCACGAGTCTTTGGGCGTCACCGAGAGCGTGTCGGCCGCTCGGTCAGCTGCACTGCCCGGCTCCGCTCCCGCCCTCAGCCAGCCGATGGTCACTCGCGACTCTCCGTGGGGCGGAGCCGCCGCGCCGCCCAAGCACAGGACGTCGGTGAGCGCAAGTTTCTTGACGGCCACCGTTCCCTGGCCGAGATTTTGGGGGTGCCTGAAGCGGACAATCGCGTACATCGCTGTGAACCCCGCGAACTCCAACGCCCGGCCAGTTCTCGGGGCAGCGTAACCGTATAACATAAAGTTGAGCTGCGCCGCCGAAATCTCCCGAGGCCACAGTGTACACCAGCTAAGGCGACCGTTCCATGCGAGATTTGAGGCGTCAGCTCAAACGATTTGTTATGTTCCGACGATCTCGTTCAGGCCCTCGATCGCTTGGTCGAGTTCCTCCGCCGAGGCCCGACCGATCCTGTCGCCTATTCTTTCGGCCGACAGTGTGCGAATCTGACTGATCTTGATCCAGGATCTCTTCGGTAGCCCGGCAGCCTTGAGCTCAAGAGTCAGCGGAAAGCCAGCCCGCTGCGGTTGGCTCGTCATGGCCATCGCTATGACCGTTCCTGACCGTTCGTTGAACACGTCGTGGCTCAGGATGAGGACCGGCCGGGTGCCAGCCTGTTCATGTCCTCGGGTGGGGTTCAAGTCCGCCCAGCGAATCTCACCCCTCAGTATTCGGGCCATTCGGACGCATCCTGAGAAAGCCCCTGTTCGGCCAACGAGCGTTCAAAAGCGGGGTCGAGCTTGGCTGCCTCTTTGGCCAAGCGGCTCCTCTTGAGCCGCAGCAGCTTTTCTCGCAGCGCATCCTCAATAGCCTGGCTACGGTTGGGGTAGGCGCGCTGCTTGACGAGCCTATCAACCTCTCCGACAATGCTGCGATCGAGGGTGACGGCGATCTTGGACTTGGGCATAGAGCACCTCTGATAGTATGATAATACATCACACCGGGCGGCTCTGTCAAATGAGCGGCGGGTGCTTCGCACTGACAACTGTGACAGAGCCGTGCACCCGTGGACTCAGCGGATGGAGTAAGGGAGGCGAATCTCCAGATCGGAACCTGATCCGATCGCCTACGAATCTCCGTTCCTGTCGCGATGCCACCGAGGTCGCGCCCGCAAGCGAATCTGCGGAACGAGCCCGACTGCCGTTGGCAACGCCGATGCCCGGCGGTCATCCGCGGTTGCCACGGACCTGGGACAGCCTAACATAGAGTTGAGCTGCGCCGCCGCAAGCTCCCCAGCCCATAGTCTATACCAGCCTCGCCACCCGTGCCAGTCGGAGGTTAAGGCGTCAGCGACAACGATTTGTTGGGCAGACCTCCGTTGTCACGCGGCGTCGTCGGATGCCCGTCATTTCCTCCCACGCCTGGAAGCAGCCAAGCGTCGAAACACCGCGGAGATCTCGGACTTGCCTGACTTGCCGGCAGCTGTTTTCAGCATGAGCCTGTAAAGGTCTTCGTTGGGGTCGTTGAAGTCGACTCCGTTGAGCGACAGAAACACCAGGGCAGATGCCAGCGCGGTCCTTTTGTTTCCGTCCACGAACGGGTGGTTCTGGCATATGTGGAATGCGTAGGCGGCAGCCTGCTCGTACAAGTCGCTATGGAGGTACTTGCCCTGAAACGACGCGGCAGGCATTGCCAATGCGGAGCTCAGCAACTGCGGGTCTCGCACCCCGTAGGTACCTCCATACCTGCGGATCTGGTCCTGGAGCACGAGCAGAACCTCCCCCATTGTCAGAAACCGACGGCTCACCCTATTTGGCGAGCTTCGCCAGTACGGATCCGTGCCTCTGGTTGATACGCTCGAGAGCCTCCAGAAGGGTTGCCTCGGCTTTCTCGTTAACCTGAGGCGAAATGATGATGTTGCGCCCGTCGGTAGTCACTTCAAGGGGCGTGTCGATTTGCACCTTGAGCAGGTCCAGCAGGGCCTTGTCGAGAACGAGGGCTGCGCTGTTGCCATGGCGGATAAGCTTCTTGGTCACGACACTAGTGTAGTACATGGCGTGTATCCCCGTCAAGTGTGGCGTCACCGTTGGAGCCCAGACGCGTCACGCGTGGCAGTTGTGGGATTGGTGCGCGCGCTTTCCCTATGACAGCGACATAGCAGGCATTTCAAAGGCTGCCCAACATAGAGTTGAGCTGCGCCGCCCCCGTTACCGGGCCCACAGTCTATCACGGCGATGCCGACCGTGGAAGATGGCGCTCCAGGCATCTACTCTAACGATTTGATACTTATGTTTACCCGTCTTTCTCCCTCGCAACCATATCCAAGTAGTCGGTGGGGCTGAGAACCGTGATTCTGTCCTTCGGGAAGTCACCGGCGTTACGGGTAATCAGAGTTGGGATGTCATTCCTGAGGGCGCACTGGTATTGGAGGCTGTCCTCGAAATCCTTGTGGGGCGCTGCAAGAGCGGCCTCCACCACTGTTTCATCCATGGCGGCAATCCCCACCAGCCTACGCAAGCGCCGGATGCGATCCAGGGCGTAGGGCTTGTTGCGTAGCTTCGCCAGCAGGTAGTACAGGTTGGCTACCACGACAGGGGAGGTTACGCATTTGGCCTTCGACCTGCGCAATCGGGAAAACAGCTTCAGTGCCATACCATGATGCGGTTCGCGGCGAACAAAGAGATCCAGAATCACGTCGGTGTCCAAGAAGACGCTACGCACGCAGGTACTTGTCCCTGAGGTAGCGGTACTTTGGGTCGTCGTGGCGAGGCAACCGGTCCAGAGGTATCTCGTCTGCTATTTCGAGAACAACCGGGTCGATATCAGACGCCTCGGAATCCTCGGCCGTCACGTGCCTGAGATAGTTGGTTACGAGCTGCGACAGGCTCTTGTTCTGCTTGCGAGCGTACCGTTTGGCCTTCTGCACGACCTGCCGATCCACACTGAGGGTGAGCTTTGTGGTCACTGGAAACCCTCCTCACGTATGAATGTAGCGTCTCCATATACGTAGTGTCAAGGTCCACTACCGGCGGCCTCGATGCCAGCCCCCCGTGTCCCTTTTCCCACGGAGGCAGCCGTTACCCTGCCGTGTTCGCAAACGCCATCCGCCGCGGCTCGGGTGAACATAACATAGAGTTGAGTCGCGCCGCCGCCGGCTCCCCTCCCTCACAGTTTAGTGCAAGCGTCGCTGACAGTGCCAGTCGGCCCTCAAGGCGTCGACTCCAACGATTTGATACTTATTAAGGCCTCCCCCTCGGAGGTACGGTAGGATACCTACCGTCGCTCAACTAAACGATTTTGAGGAGGAGGCCACGATGCACTTCTACAGCCGACAGCACCGATTCTATTGCGGGATCGATCTGCACGCAAGGACCATGTACGTCTGCATCATCGATTCTTCGGGGGCGGTGGTCTTCCACCGCAACCTGCCCACCGACCGCCAGCAGCTCGTGGAGGCGATCGGGCCCTACAAGGAGGACATCGTGGTCGCGGTCGAGTGCATCTTCACCTGGTACTGGATCGCCGACGTGTGCGCCGAGCAGGCGATCCCGTTCGTCCTGGGTCACGCGCTGTACATGAAGGCGATTCACGGCGGCAAGACCAAGAACGACAAGATCGACTCACAGAAGATCGCGGGGCTGCTGCGCGGCGGCCTGCTGCCTCTCGCCTACGCTTACCCCCAGGCCATGCGCTCCACCCGCGATCTGCTTCGCCGCCGCATGTACCTCATGCACCACCAGAGCGAGCTGCTGGCCCACATCCAGAACACCAACGCGCAGTACAACCTGGCGGCCTTTGAGAAGCGCATCAACTACCGTGGTAATCGGGCCGAGCTCGGCGAGCATTTCCAGGACCCGATGGTGAGAAAGAGCGTCGAGGCTGACAGCGAGGTCCTCGACACTCTCCACAAAGTGCTGCTGAAGCTCGAGGGCGCGGTCCTGGAGCAAGCCCGTGATCACGATCCGGCGGCTCTGCAGTTGATCCGCAGCGTTCCCGGCATCGGCAAGGTGTTGTCTCTGGTGATCCTCTACGAGATCCAGGACATCGGCCGCTTCCCCACGGCGGGAAACTTCATCTCCTACGCGCGGCTGGTCAAATGCGCCCGCGAGTCTTCAGGAAAGAAGAGCGGATCGCGCAACTCAAAGATCGGCAACGTCCACCTCAAGTGGGCCTTCTCCGAGGCGGCCGTGACGTTCTTGCGCAACAACGAGCCCGCCCAGCTCTATCACCACAAGCTCGTCGCCAAGTACGGCAAGGCCAAGGCTCTGTCGATCATCGCGCAGAAGCTCGGCCGCACCCTCTACTTCATCCTCAAGCACAAGGAGGCTTTCGACCCCCTGCGTTTTTACCAAGGAGGTTGATGAGAGAAAGGGACAGGGTGTGCAGCAAACCTGTCACGCCTAACTGGACTGCCATCCCTGTGCGCGCTCTATGTTCGGGCAAGTCCCACGATTTGATTGGTCGCACACCCTGGTCCCGTTTTCTCTGTGCACGACAACGGAACACCGATACGCGGTCTGCCCCGCGCCGAGCCGCAAAAGTAACTGAGGCACCGCGAGGTGACCCCCTTTTTTGATTCGGACGGCAGTCGGGCACCAATAGTCTTCTAGAGCGCTTCGGGCGACTCTCGATACGTGTTTGGTGCAGGCTGCGTTCCTGCACCCATCGCAGAAACCAAGTCGGACCAACTTGTCGGGTGTTCTTGCGCAGTCCCGAGGCAGCCACACGGTTGTCAGGACTTCTCACGCCTCTTGACGAGGGAAGGCCTTATACGTGTTATGCGGCTCCAGGTTGAATGACAACCAAGCCGACTGCGTCATTGTGGTACGGCCTGATCGACCCCGGCGGTGTCATAGGCTCATCCTCATGTGGATATCATCAGGCTCGCTCGCGGTCTCGACACCCTCGGCCACGGTCGCCACGTGCAGCTCGCGCGCGAGGCGCAGCAGCGCCTCGAGCAGCTTCCGCTTCGGCAGCGGGGCCTGCTCGAGGCCGGACACGAAGCGGCGGTCGAACTTCAGGTAGTGCGGCGGCGCCTCGGCCAGCTCCAGCAGCCGCGCCTGGCCGGCGCCGAAGTCGTCGTAGGCGAGGGCGATCTCGCGCTCCAGCAGCATCGCGCGCAGCTCCGCGATCACCGCGGGCCGCGTCAGGACGCTCTCGTGGATCTCGAGCGCGAGCGAGAGCTGCGGCGCCGCGCGGCGCAGCTCCTCGAGCGACTCGATCAGCCCCGGGCGCGCGAGCTCGATCGGGTGCGTGTTGAGGAAGACGGTGGGCAGCGCGGCGCGGTCCTTGACGAGGTCGACGGCCTTGCTGCGGAACAGCCGGCTCAGCTCCGCCTCGGCGCCGATCGTCTCGGCGATGCGCAGCAGCTCCGCCGGGCTCTCGGGCAGCTGCGGGTGGCGGCCGCGGCCGAGGGCCTCGTAGGCGGCGACCGTGCCCTGCGGCAGCAGCACGATCGGCTGGTAGACCATCGTCACCAGCCCGTCCCGCAGCAGCTCGCGCAGCTCGCGCGTGCCCTCGGCGAAGCCGTGCGGCAGCTCGCGCCGCTTGATGGGCGCGGTGCTGTCGTCGCCGACCCCGGCCGACTCCGCCTCCTCCGGCCTCGAGCGGCCGAGCCGGAACTCGAAGTCCGCGAAGTGGAGGACGTCGCCCTCGCTGAGCGGCACGTCCTCGACGGGCGCGCGGTTCACGAAGGTGCCGTTCTTGCTGCCGAGGTCCCGCAGGCGCAGGCCGGAGCCGCGCCAGTACAGCTCGGCGTGGGCCTTCGAGACCGAGTCGGCCGGCAGCACCAGCTCGAGCCCGTGCCGGCGGCCGATCCGGAACGGCAGGATGGTGATCGGGATGCGCCTGAGCTGACCGCCGTCGCCGACGTTCTCGAGGAACCAGCCGTCGGCCGCGCCGAGCGATCGCGTCGCTCATGGCCGAGAGTATGCGCCCGACGGCGGCTTCCGTCCTGGCGTGTGAGCAGCAGCTCGGCGTCGGCGGCGCTCGCGGGAGGCTCCGGAGAGCGCGCCCTGCATCCGCTCGCACTGGCAGCGGACGAGCAGCACGCGCTGCGCCTCGCTGTCGACGCCCTCGGCGACCGCCCGCAGCCGGCGCGAGCGGGCGATCCCGACCGCGGCGTCGATCACGGCCTCCTGCTGGAGGTTGCCGACCGCGTCCTTCACGACCGAGGCGTCGATCTTCAGCGTGTCGAGCGGGTAGTGGTGGACGTGAGCGAGGCGGCTCTCGCCCGTGCCGAAGTGGTCGAGCGCGATGCGGACGCCCAGGCGCCGCAGCTCCGCGAGCCGCTCGAGCGCCGCCGCGGGGCTGTGGGCCAGCTCGGCCTCGGACACCTCGAGCTCGAGCGCCTCGGGCGGCAGGCCGCTCTCCGTCGAGCGCGCCGCGCACCAGCTTGACGAAGGCGGCATGGACGAGCTGACGCAGCGACACGTCGACCGAGAACACCAGCCCGCGGTGGCCGGCCGCGAGCCAGCGGCTCCCCTGACGGCAGGTCGCGCGCAGCGCCCACTGGCCGAGCGGCACCGCCAGGGCACCCTCGTCCGACAGAGCGATCGGGCCGGCGTCGCCCGGCGAGCGCGCGCCGACGACCACGAGCCGCGCGTGCATGCCCACGATCGCGCCCGTGTCGCACTCGACGACCGGCTGCCAGCGCAGCTCCAGCTCCTCGCGTGCGAGCGCCCGGCGCAGCGCGCTCTCGCGCGCCTGCCTGCGGCCGGCGGCCGCGCGGGAGCCCGGCGCGTGCACGTCCCAGGCGTCGCCCCCGCGCGCCCGCGCGCGCAGCATCGCGACGCTCGCGCTCTGCAGCAGCGTCTCGGCGTCCGGCCCGTCCTCCGGAAAGAGCGCGATCCCGATGCTGGCCGTCACCGCAAGCTCGTGGCCGCCGATGCCGAAGGGGTTGCGCAGGGCGAGGCGCAGCTTCTCGGCGACCACGATCACGTCGGCGTCACGCTTGATCCCGGACAGCAGGAGCGAGAACACGTCGTCCTGCCCGAGCCGCGCGAGCGTGTCGGCCTGGCGCAGCGTGCCCTCGAGGGCGAGCGCCACGCTGCGCAGGAGGTCGTCGCGATGGCTGGGGCCGAGCGTCTCCTCGATCCCGGCGAGGCCGATCGATCCCGAGCTGCGCGACCGCGAGCCTCTGCTTGCTGCGCTGCGCGTGCGCGATCGCGACGGCGAGCCGGTCGTTGAAGCGGCGCGCCCGAGCGAGACCCGTGAGCGGGTCGTACTCGGCGAGATCGGCGATCTCGTGCTCCAGGCGCTGTCCGCTGCGAGCGCTCCTGGTCGAGGGCCGCCTCGAGTCGCCGCAGCTCGCGGCGCAGCGCCCGGACCTCCTCCTCCAGCTGCAGCTCGCGGACCTGCGCGCCGCGCCGGCGAGTCCGTCGAGGCGGCCGCCGACGCGAATCGGCGGGCGGCGCCGGCGCGGCGGGCGGCCGTCGACGCGGGCAGGCCGGCGTCGGCTCGCCCGCGGTCGCCGGGCTTTCGGCGACCGTCGGGATCTCCTCGACGGTCCTCGCGTGCCGCGCCGCGCGGGGATCCGTCCCGGCGCGCGGCGTCGCGCCCGAGCAGTCCCACGAACGAGTGCCAGCGCCTCTTCCACTCGGCCATGCTGGACCGGCCCCCTCCGCGCGGCGGACGGATCTCGTCGGGGGCGGGCTGAAGCTAGCCGAGCGCCCGTGCGCGGTCAAGTCACGACAGCTCACGACCGTCTTACTTCCCGCCCGCGGCCGCGTCCCCCATCAGCCGCTCGGCCAGCTCGCGCAGCCCGGGCCGCTCGGGATCGAGCCACACGGCGCGGCGCGCCAGCGCGGCGGCCGACGCGGGATCGCCGCGCGCTCGGCGGACCGCCGCCAGCATCAGCCAGGACTCGGCGTGGGCCGGCCGCTGCGCGCAGCAGCGCGCCGAGCGCCGCCTCGGCGCGTCCGAGGCGCAGCGTGCGCACCGGCCCCGCCGGTGCTGCGAAGCGCACGGCGCACCTCCTCGCGCGCGGTCCGCCACGGGCGCTCCGGCAGCGCCAGCACGCTGGCCAGGAGCAGACCGGCACCCAGGGCGAGCGCCGCTGCCGGACCGCGTCCGAGCGGACGCGCACGTGCCCCGGCGGAGGCGGCGGCCATGGCGGCGGCGAGCGCGGCGAGGGCGGCGTTCGAGGGGATGCGCAGGTCGAAGTCGAAGGCGCTGTGCACCGCGAGCGCCGCCAGGGCGGCGAGGCCGCCACGGCCCGCGCCGAGCACGACCGCGCTGCGGTCGCCGGGGGCGCGACCCGCGACGGCCCGGAACAGCAGGACGAGGGCGGCGAGCGCGGGCAGGAGGCCCGCGATCCCCGTCTCGGCGAGCGTCTCGAGGTAGTCGTTCTCGGCGTGCTCGACGCGCACCGACTCGTGTCCCTGCTTGAAGCGCGGATAGGCGTCGTGGAAGGCGCCGAGCCCGTGGCCGACGAGCGGGCTCGCCGCGGCGAGGCGCAGCGAATCGCGCCAGGTGTCGAGCCGGAAGGAGGCGCCGCTCAGGCTGCGCAGGCGCTCGCGGGCCGGCGCGGGGGCGAGCGACACGACGACGAGCCCGAGCAGGAGCGCCAGCACGGCCGAGGAGGCGACGGCCGCGGGCCGGCCGCCGGGACGCAGCAGCGCGAGGCCCAGCAGGCACGCGGCCCCCGCGAGGAGCGCGAGCGCGCCACCGCGCGAGAGCGAGGCGAGGACGGCCGAGCGCCATCACGAGGCTGGCCACGATCGCGAACGCGACGAGCGCGGCGCGCCGGCTCGCGGTCCAGTCGCGGCCACGCTGCCGGGCGTCGTCGGCGAGGCCGGCGGCGAAGCCGGCGACGAGCAGCGCGGCCATCGCGGTCCAGCCGGCGAAGTGGTTCTCGTTGACGAACGGGCCGAACGGACGGACGGTCGGCACCGGCAGCGTGCCGTAGAGCAGCGGACCGAAGCGGTCGCGAGCGAGGATCGCGTAGACCGAGAGCGCGAAGCCGCCCGAGGGCCACCGCCCCGAGCGCGAGCGTCGCGGCGCGGCGGTGCGCGAGCGCGGGTGCCGCGAGGAGCGCCAGCAGCCCGAGCGCGGCGACGAGCGCCGCGCCACGCAGCGTCGTCTGCGGATCGATCGAGATCGGGCGGGCGGCCTCGCCCAGCACCGCGGCGGCCGCGGGCTCGCGCGGGCCGCCACACGGCCCAGGAGCCGGGGGCGAGCCGGCGGTGGACGGCGTCGGGCAGCGGCAGCAGCTGAGCGAGCGCCAGGGCGAGGAACGCCACGAGCGGCCAACAGGCGACCGCCGGCAGCGCCACCCCCTGCGCGCGCCCACGCAGCGCGCCGAGGGCGAGCGCGACGGCGACCGCCAGCAGGCCCGCCGCGATCACGAAGAGCAGCGGCCGCGGAGCGACGGCCCCGAAGGCCCAAGGCGCCGCGAGCGCGAGGGCGACGAGCGTGACGGCGGCGAGGCGCGAGCCGGCGGCGCCGCCGGGCGACGGGCGCGCGTGGGCCGGAGCCGTCACGCGTCCGGGAAGCCTGCCGCCGGACGGCCGAGCAGGAAGCCCTGGCCGTACTCGATGCCCAGCTCGAGCAGCGTCGCGAGCTCGGCCTCGCTCTCGATGCCTTCGGCGATGATCGTGGAGCCGATCCGGTCGGCGAAGGCCTTGAGCGCGCGCGTCATCTCGCGGCGGATGTAGCTCGAGTCGATGCTGCGGACCAGCTCGCGGTCGAACTTGAGGTAGCGCGGCTCGAGCCGCGCGATCTTCTCGAGGCCCGAGTAGCCGGCGCCGACGTCGTCGACGGCGAACGCGAAGCCCGAGCCCGGTGAGGTCCCTGATCGCCGCGGCGAACAGGTCGTAGTTCTCGATCGCGGACTTCTCGGTGATCTCGAGCACCACGCGCCCGGCCCGCAGCCCGTGCGACTCCACGGCCCGCACCAGCGCATCGCCCTGGAACTCCGGGTCGTAGAGAGCGGAGGGGAGCACGTTCAGGAACATCTTCGCGCTCGCCGGCAGCTGCCGGCAGCTGGCGAACGCCTGCCGGCGGCACTGGCGGTCGAGCTCGAAGACGAGGTCGGCCTCCTCGGCGAGCTCGAAGAGCCGCGCCGGCATGTGGTAGAGGCTGGCCGCGGGGCCGCGCGACAAGGCCTCGAAGCCGAGCACGTTGCGCCGGCGCAGGCCCAGGATGGGCTGGAACACCGTCGTGAGCTGGTCCGCGAGCAGCACCTCCTGCAGGTCGCACCTGTTCTGCAGCTTGCGCTGCGCCCGCAGCACGTGCACGCAGGACCACGCCTCCTCGACGAGCCGCGCGATGGCCCGCTCCGGCATCACGAGCGGGTTGTAGAAGGCGAGCGCGAAGCCCACGCTCAGGCGGCGCAGCGTGCCGAGGTAGGGCGAGGCGAGCCGCACCAGCTTGCGGTTGAGGTGCCCCTCCACCTGCTCGGCGGCCCGCTTGAGCGCTGCGATCCGGGGCTGGCCCTGCTCGCGGCTCGGCGAGAAGAAGACCAGGAACGAGTCGCCGCCGTGGTCGCTGACGCAGACGATGTCCTCCTGCCGCACCGCGTGGCCCTTGAGCCCCAGCACCAGCTCGCGAGCCGTCTGCATCACCTTCTCGAAGGCCGAGGTGCCGTACTGGTGCTCGATCTGCGCGAGCGAGGAGGTGTCGATCAGCAGCAGCCCGAGGCTGCCCTGCCGGGACAGGATCTCCCGCAGCGTCTCGACGTGCGCCCGGTACGGCAGCAGCGGCGCGCCGCCGCGTCGGTCGGGTCGGCGGCGCTCACGAGGCTTGCCCCCTCCGCTGGGATCGGCCTCGCGGGGCGGGCTCGCGGCGCCGTCCGGGGCTCCGGCGAGCAGCACGCGATTGCGGCCGCCGCGCTTGGCCCGGTACAGCGCCTCGTCGGCGGCCAGCAGGATGCCCGCCGCGTCGACGCCGTGGCGCGGGTACTCCGCGACGCCGCCGCTGATGCTCAGGCAGCCGAGCGGCTGCTTCTCGGCGAACGCGAAGGCGTGGCTCGCGACCAGCATCGCGGAGCTTCTCGGCGGCCGCGAGCGCCGGCTGCGCGTCGGTCTCGGGCTGGATCAGCAGGAACTCCTCGCCGCCGAAGCGGCCGAACACGTCGCCCTTGCGAACGCTCTCGTTCACCAGGCGCGAGAGCTCCTGCAGCAGCCGATCGCCGGCCAGATGCCCGTTGGTGTCGTTGTAGTTCTTGAAGTGGTCGATGTCGAAGAGGAAGACCGCGATCGACGGCGCCGGTCGCTGCTCGGCTCCGCGCCGGTCGTATGCGGCGCAGGCGGCCTGGTAGATGAGATCGCCGAGCCGCTGCTCCAGGTGCTTCTTGTTGTAGACGCGGGTGAGCCCGTCCATCTCGGCCGTCGTCTTCATCCGGCGCACGGTCGCCGCCGTGTGGAGCACCTGTCCGCCCGTCTGGGCGACGAGGCGCAAGGCCGTCGTCGGGTCGCCGGCCTTGCGTGCCTGCTTGACCAGGATGACGCCGAGCGTCTCCTGGTCGAAGACGAGCGGGGCGATGATGTCCGGCTCGCGGCATCCCTTCGAGCGCCGGCCCGGGCCTGATCCGGCTGGCGGTCGTCTCGGCCTCGAGGTCCTGGCGGCTGACGACCACCTGCGCGTCGGCCGCGAAGCCGATCTCGCCGGTCTCGAGCGGGACCTCGGTGCCGACCCGCGTCGCGCCTCCCGGCGGGTACGCCGCGGCGACGACGAGCCGCCCGGAGTGGCCCCGTATCCGCCGGGGTCCGCGCGCCGGACCAGCACGACGACCTGCTGGGGATCGAGGCTGCGCTGGACGATGCTCAGCAGGACGCCGGGGATCTGCCGCTCGGTGAGGCCGCTGTACAGCTCGCGCGCGAGCCGCGGGTAGTCCTTCAGGAACTGCGTCAGGAAGCGCAGGTCCTCCTCGAGCTGCGTGTGGGCCCGCTCCAGCGAGGCCACCGTCTCGCCGCGGCGCGCGCCCTCGGCGCGCGCGTGCGCCAGGAGCGAGCGCAGGCGCAGCAGCGCCGGCACGGTCAGGCCCGCGGTCACGGCGAGGCCGAGCAGGAACGCGACGAGCGACGCCGGGGAGGATTCCACGGTCACCCCGCGTCACTATAGCAACGCGGCCGGCGGTTCGCGCGTCCTGCGGAACCCGGCCGCTCGGCGGCCGGGCCCGTGGACTACAATCCGGGACGGCGCCCCCCGAGGCGCGCGCCGGGTCGGGGGGCGGAGCCGGAGCTCGCTTCGGCCCCGGGAGGGAGGGGTCATGTGGCGCAGGCCGGGGACGCTCGTCGCCGCCGTGGTCGTCGGCGTCGCCGCGCTCGTACCGCTCTTCGGTGATCCCCGCTCGACGCCCGTGACCCACCCGCTGTGGGCCCGCCTGCTGCTCCGCGCGCTCGAGATGAACGATGCGGTGCGCACGAGCACGCAGGCGTCGCAGGTGTTCGCGATCCTCGCCTGGCGCGACAGCATCTCGCTGCCTGCCGACGGCTACCTGCGACGCCGACGGCCTCACCGTGCGCCAGGAGGCGGGACGCACGGTCGTGAGCGCGGCGACGATGCCGGCCGAGGTGACGTACGCCCTCGCGGTCGTGCAGCCGGGCGACTACCTGCTGCGCGCGCGGATCGCCGGCCCGCCCGGCACGTCCCGTGACCGCCGAGATCGCGCCCGTCTCCGGGGCAGGCACGCCGGCGGTCGTCACCTTCGCCCCGTCGACGGCGATGGGCTGGGTGTTCGGGGGCGCGACCCACCTCGACCCCGGCGCCTACGAGGCCCAGTTCCTGCTGCCCCCGGGCTGCTCGCTCGCCCGCATCGAGCTCGCGCCGCCGTGCCTGAATCCGATCGAGCCGCCCGGCGGATGGCGCGCGACGGGCATCACGACCGACGAGGACCTGGCCGTGACGGCCGTGAAGACCCTCGACGCCGAGCACGAGCTGCCCCCGGCGGCGAGCCCGATCGACATCACGGGCGCCGAGTTCCTGATCGAAGCGCCGCGCCGAGGCGATCGAGCGAGCACGCGAAGGCCGGCAGCGATCTCGCGAGGACGACCCTCACGCGCCGGCGCGGGCGGGCTGCGCGCCGTCGCGTCGTTCGAGGTCGCGGAGGCCGGGCTGTACAGCTTCTTCGCGTTCGGCGCGCCCGGCGCGGGCCAGCGCTGGCTCGTGGACGGCTGCCGCAAGGCCGTCGTCTGCGCCGGCGAGGGCGAGAGGTGGCGCCCGATCCTGACCCAGCCGCTCGCGCCCGGGACGCCACGTGCTGGCGCTGACGCTCGGGGCGGGCGCGACGCTGCAGCACGTGCGGATCGAGAGGAAGAAGGACGCGCCGTCGGACTACGTCGCCACCCTGAGGCGCCTCGGATTCGACCCGGGAGCGCGCGGGGCCGGTGACGCGAGCGAAGGCGCTCGACGCCGCCGCGTTCGTGCGTGACAGGCGGCGCGCCCTGCTCGCGGCGATGTGCGGCGATCCGGTCGTGATCGAGGAGGCGCCGCCGGTGCTGACCGCCCGCGCGCCGGACGAATCCTCCGAGCGAGACCGCCCCGCAGCCGCCGCCTGCTCGTCACGCGCCGTGAAGCCGGTCGAGCCGCCGATCGGCCCGCCGCTGCTGCCGCCGCAGCCGCCCGCGACCCCGACCGAGCCCGTCGGCTCCTAGCGCCATGCCGCTCTTCAACCGGGCGACGAACGAGGTCACGCTCAAGCTCGTCTACTACGGGCCCGGCCTCGCGGGCAAGACGACGAACCTGCGCTGGATCCACGAGCACGCGCCGCTCCGCACGCAAGGGCAAGCTCGTGTCGCTCGCGACGCAGGCGGACCTCACGCTGTTCTTCGACTTCGTCCCGCTCGAGCCCGCCGCCGTCGCGGGCATGCGCCCGCGCATCCAGGTGTACACGGTGCCCGGCCGGGTCTTCTACGAGACCACGCGGCGCATGGTCCTCGAGGGCTGCGACGCCGTCGTCTTCGTCGCGGACAGCCAGGCCTCGATGCTCGACGCGAACGTCGAGAGCCTGCGCGGCCTGCGGCAGAACCTGCTCGCGAACGACCTCGACCCCGCGCTCCCGCAGGTGATCCAGTACAACAAGCGCGACCTCGCGACGGCGCTGCCCCTGGCGCTGCTCGAGGCGCAGCTCAACCCGCGCGGCCTGCCGCGCTACGAAGCGGTGGCGGTCGAGGGCGTCGGGGTCCAGGAGACGCTCGGCGGGATCACGTCGCTCGTCTTCGAGCGGCTCGCCCGGCCCGTGCGCGGGGACCGCTCGGCCCCCGGCCGACGCCTCCGCCGGCCCAGGAGTCCGCCGCGGGCGCCGGCACCCCGCCGGACGGGATCGCCTCCCTCGCCGCCGAGGCGGTCGCCGCGCGCCGCTCGCCCCCGCCGCGGTCCGCGACGCCGGCGAACCGCCGCCGGACGGCCGCGGCCTGGGGCCGGACGCAGTGGCTCTACCTCCAGGACGGACGCCAACGAGGGCCCCGTGACGCTCGACGAGCTGGTGGACCTCGTGCTCGGCTCCATCCCCGAGGACACCAAGGTGTGGCGGCCCGGGCTCGCGGGCTGGGTGAGCGCCAACCGCGTGGGCGTGATCGCGGACGAGATCCCGCCGGAGGTCCCCCGCTCCGCCGCGCCGCTGCGCTCGCCCGCGGACGACGACATGCCGGACTTCGACAGCGTGCCGCCGATGTTCCGCGCGGCGCTGATCGCCGACGAGGACGCGGTCTTCCGCAGGTACCTGGCGATGCCGCTCGCGGCCCAGGGCTTCACGATCTACGAGGCCGGAGACGGCGCGGCCGCCTGGCAGATCGCCGTGCAGCACCGCCCCTGGATCATCCTCGCCGACCTCAGCATGCCCGAGCTGGACGGCTTCGAGTTCTGCCGGCGCGTGCGCAGCCACCCGCTGCTCGCCCGCACGCCGCTCGTCTTCATCTCGGGCTCCGACAAGTACCGCGAGCGCCACCGCGCGCTGCAGATCGGGGCCGACGACTTCCTCTCGAAGACGACGCCGATCCGCGAGCTGCTGATCCGCATGCAGCTGCTGATGACGCGCTACTCGGACCTCGGCACGCCGCATCGCCCCGACGAGGAGCGCGCCGCCTCGACGGTCGGGGCGCTCGAGGGCCAGCGTCGAGGTGTTCGGCGCGCCGACGCTCGTCCAGATCTGCAACCAGGGACGCCTCACGGGTGTCCTGAGCGTGAGCGGGGCGGACGGCGAGCCGGGCGCCGCGGTGCTCGGCTTCCGCGACGGGGAGATCGTCTCGGCGCGCGTCGGCGACCTCACCCGGACCGAGGCGGTCTACGTGTTCCTGGCCTGGCCACGAGGGCAGCTTCCACTTCGTGCCCGGCGATCCCGGCCCGAGCACGCCGCTCGCACCGACCGAGCAGCTGCTGCTCGAAGGCAGCCGGCGGCTCGAGGAGTCCGCAGGCCGAGGTAGATCCTGCTGGCAGGCCTGCACGGCGTAGCGAGTGTGGAGCTGGACCCACGGGTCGGCAACGCATTCAAACTAAACGGATTTCGGCCACTGTCGGCGGCCGGGAACAGAAGACAAAAAGACACAGCGAGGGGCTTGCAGGAGGCGTATCATTTCGTCTGGCGACTGCGGATCGACTCTCCCGGCCACGCTCGGCCACCGCAGGGCGCCGTGAAGGGAGATGGTGTCATGCGCGTGGTGAGCGTCCGTACGTTCACCGTCGTGTTCCTCGCCGTCGTCGGTGTCGCAGCCATTCCTGCACGAGCTGCTCGCCTGCGGGCACGACTGTAACCCCAACCCCGATCCAGTCGAGATCGGCGTCCTCCCCGGCTATCAGCTGAGCCGGGTCAAGCAGATCAACAACCGCGGCGACATCGTCGGCCAGGCGGTGAGGACGTCCGAGGAGCCGACGCAGCAGGCCGTCCTGTGGCACAAGGTGCCGGGACTCTCGTCACGAGGCGGAGGAGCTCCCGGCGCTCGAGGGCTTCGTGCGCGGCGATGCACGCGGCTTCGCGACGCACGTGGATCCCGGTCGGGATCTCGTACAATCCCGGCAGGCGCGCAACGCGCGGTCGCCTGGAGGATGGACTGGGCAGCCGGCCAGCGGGTGGCCATCGACCTCGAACCGCCCCCGGGCTTCACCGACGCGCAGGCGTGGTCCGGCAACGGCCTCGGGCTCGTCGCGGGAGACGCCTCGAATCCCAAGGAGCTGGTGGACGGGCTCGCCGTCCGTCATGCGGTGCTCTGGCGCCCCACGTGGGACGGCGGTTTCGGCGGTCTGCGACCTGGGAGTGCCGGACGGCTTCCTGACCAGCTCGGCCAACGACGTCAACGCCGTCGGCTTCGGTCGTCGGGACGGCGCGTCGGGCGTTCGGCCACGGGGAGCCTGGTGACCGCCGCGTTCGTCTGGCGACCGGTTCGATCGACCTCGCAGACTTGCCAGTTCGAAGCGATCCCGCTGCCGTCCGATCCGAGACCGCGTTCACGGTCCAGGCGCCGGCGATCAACGAGCGCGGTGACGTGGTCGCTCGCGCAGACGGCAGCGCCGACGCGTCGAGCCGTGCCCTGCTCTGGCGGCGTCACGGGCACCAGTACGCTGATCCCGAGGTCCTGCCCGCTGCCTGAGGGCTTCACCGACGCGCTCGCCCGCGCCATCAACGAACCGCGGGGATATCGTCGGCACCGCGCAGAAGCGCGACGTCCAGCGGGCATGACCGAAACCCGCGTCGTTCTGTGGAGGAGGACTCTCCGAGGCTGGACCTCATGGGTCCTCACGAGCCCACCGAACACGACCGTCATCAACTCCGAGCACCTGAACGACAGGGGCGACGTCATCGCCGATACGACGCTTCCGCCGAGCGGCTCGTCCGGAGCGTATCTGTGGGTGAGGGCGACGGAGCCACCATGCAGCTGGGCGAACGGCAGACTGCCCGACTCCGACGACGAACGGCGGCGAGCCGACGAACACGAGCCTCCGAGGGCGCCGCACGGGCTGCCCAGCCTCAGCGGCACAGGAGGACTTCTCGGTGGCGCAGCTCAGGACATCCCGTAGCTCGACAGACACCGTCTGGAGTCGAGGATCGCAGACATAGCTGCCATCGCTCCCATAAGGGCGCACGGCTGGCAGTCGTTGCTCGCGTTGCAGCATCGGCCATGCGGGGACGCACGCGCTCGCCGCCTGAGCCGGGGTCGGCGCCACGATCGAGGCGATCACGGGAACGGGCGAGTGCCGCGAGTCGCAGCAGCTCGCGGCGTGAGGCCACGGCGGCGTCGCCTTCGCGCAGTGGCCGGACCGGCCTCCTCGTCCTCGACCAGCAACCGCGCGGCCGAGAGCTGCTCGAGGGCGAGCTTGACGATCGCCGCGCGGGCCAGCGGATCGTCGCCCTCATCCAGCAGCGCCGCGATCTCCTCCAGGCTGCGGGTTCCGTCGCAGTGCCGGAAGACGATGGCCGGCCGTGCGATTCAGGCAGTGCGCCTGGTGGCGCTCGCGGTCGTAGACGAGCGTCTCGTCGGCGAGGTCGCGGACCACGAGCCCGTCTCTGCGCGCCAAGGGTCTCATGGGGCCTCCTGACACGCGATCGGGGCCGGGCGCCCGGCCTTCGAGCGTCTCGAGCAGCCGTCGCGCCGTCACGTCCGCCTCTCCCCTCGCGCCTCGGAGCAGCGTCGCGCCGGCGAGCGCGCGGTCGAGCGCCTCGAGCGCGGCCTCCGGCCGGAGCCGGGCCGGCACGGTGTGCGCGAGCATCTCGAGCACACCCTGGCCGTGCGTGAGCGTCGTCGGCTGCCACGACGCAGCCGGGGTGGTACTCGGCGAAGACGACGAGGCCGACGCGCAACGCCCCTCGGCCGACGGAGCCGCCGAGCTCCTCGGCGCGACAGCGGCGGGCATGGAGGTCGCAGCCGCCGGCGCGGATCGTGAGCGGCTTCGCGAAGGGGTGGACGCGCCCCTCGTGGTCGAGCGGCGCGAACTCGTCCGAGAGATAGCTGGCGCCGGCCTTCACCAGCTCCGCGACCAGCGTCGTCTTGCCGCTGCGGCTTCGCCCCGGCACCAGGATCGCGCGACCGCGCCAGGCCACGACCCCCGCGTGGACGAAGACGTGCTCGGGCGACGCCTCGGCCACCTTCAGTCGGAGCGCCGACTCGAGCGCCGGCAACGCCCGCGACAGCTCCCGCGCCCGGCCGAGGCGCGTGTCCCCCGCGTAGATGCGGATGCGCCGTTCGGAGCGACCCGCGCCCGCCCTCACCCAGACCGAGAAGATCTCCTCGACGATCGACGACGACGGCTCGTGCCGCGATCCGGGTGGCAAGACCGACGGGAGCTGCTCGATGACGCGGGGGTCGTTCGATCGGACGCCGATGCGCACGCCATGCGATTCGAAGCACGCGCCCGCGCGCCAGGCCAGACGATCCATCCGCGCGGCGCGTGGCGCCCCGGCCGGCAGCCGCGGCATCAGCGGTGGCAGGCTGCCCATTGGTAGATCCTTCTATCCTTTCCCGTGCTTGCGGCACAGAGTGCAGGAAAGCAAGACCCCCGTTCAAACCGTGCGTGCGGATTTCCCGCACACGGCTTACCGGTGGTCTCTCGGGACGCAGCATTACGCGGTCTCCTGTTGCCAGAAGGGCTGCTCCGGATAGCGGACGGTGCCGCGCAGGCGGTGGAGGCCGAGGTTCTGGAAGGACTCGCGGGTCCAGCGCTCGACCTCGCCGGGACGGAGGTGCCGTTCCTTGCGCTTGACGCGCAGGGCGACGAGCCGCCGCCAGACGTAGCGTGTCGAGCTGGTTGAAGCGGTGCGCGGCGTTCCCGGTGCGGAAGTAGTTGCCCCAGCCCCGAAGCACGGGGTTCAGGTCGGCGATGACATCGCGGATGTCCGCGTGGCATCGCGACCGCGGAGTCAGCTCCTTCACGCGCTGCCGAATGCGCTGCATCGAGCGCTGCGACGGCCAGCGCTGCAGGAAGTAGAGGCGCTTCCGCCTCTGCTCCCACAGCTTGCCGCTCAGGCGCTTGTGCAGATGGCAGCCGAGAAAGTCGAAGCCCTCCTTGCCATCGAAGAGCTCGACTCGCCTCGTCTTGTCCGGGTGCAGCTCGAGCCCGAGACGCGCCAGGATCCCCCTGATGCGCTCCTCGGCCTGCTCGCAGTCCCTCGCGGTGCGGCACATCACGACGAAGTCGTCCGCGTAGCGCACCAGCGTCCCCAGAGGGGCGCTGTGGCGCGTCCACAGCACGTCGAGCACGTGCAGGTAGATGTTCGAGAGCAACGGCGAGATCACTCCGCCCTGCGGCGTGCCGGCCACCGTCGCTGAGACGGTGCCCTCTTCCATCACTCCTGCCTCGAGCCACTGCCGCAGCAGCTTCAGCACCCGCCGATCCGAGACGCGCCGCGCGACGAGCTTCATCAGCTTCTCGTGGTCGATGCTTCCGAAGTAGTCGCGGATGTCGGCGTCGAGCACGTGATGCCCACCCTTGGCGCCGAGCTTCCGCAGCGCCTCCAGCGCCATCGTCGCGCTCCGCTTCGGCCGGAAGCCGTACGAGACGGGCAAGAAGTCCGCCTCGAAGATCGGCTCCAGCACCAGCTTCGCCGCCATCTGCACCACTCGGTCTCGCACCGTCGGGATCCCCAGCGGCCGCTTCCTTCCATCGGCCTTCGGGATGTACCGGCGCCGCACCAGCTCGGCCGATACTTGCCTGTCGCGCAGCTCGTCGCCGAGCTCTTCCAGGAAGCGCTCGACGCCGCTCTGCTCGACGTCGCGGATCGTCTGGCTGTCGACGCCCGCCGCGCCGCGGTTCCGCCTCACCCGCTTCCACGCTTCCCGGAGGACGTCACCCCTCCAGATGTGGTCGTACAGCGCATGGAAGCGTCGCCCCGGAGCCCGCTTGGCCGCGGCCCACAGTCGACGTTGCAGTTGTCGCACTTTGTCGCGCGGCCTACGGCCGCCGGGGTCGTTAGGTCCGGTCTTGCCGGCCATTCCCTCGCGCTTACCTGCTCCGTCGGCTCGACCACCGCAGGGATCCTTCCCTCCGACCGCGTTGTTCGTCGCGGCCATCGCCGGTACTACGATCCCCTCGGACTCCCGCTGCGCAGCGCTCGATTTCGCCTTCGGCTTATACGAGCCACCTTGCCGTGACGCCGGCTGCGCAGACGGGTCTCTCGTGTTCCGCACTTCTCCTTGCACGCGTGCTGCGCCCCGTACCCCGCCGGGGCCAGCGGCGCGCTCCGGATCTCGCGCCGCCGGTCTTGCCTTCGCCGTGACATGAGCGGCTCGGCTCCCGGATTGTTCCTCTGTCGAGGCTGCAGGCTTCACTTCATGTTGCGGCCCGCGTGCTTGCTCCCCGCTGCGCAGCTCTCGCCGCCTCACGGGCTTTCGACGCCCCGCTCGGGCGCGGAGGTCTCCCTCCGACGCCTGGGGCCTGCTACCCGGCGCTCCGGCGCTTACCGGGACGGGACTTGCACCCGCTGGAGAAGCGCAGCGAGCGACAGTCCCACCTGCCCCTTGCGGAGTCGATGCTTCTGTCGCGTCACGACGCACCATGGCCCGAGTATAGGCCGCGGCGGTCCGCGGAACGGCCGATGGGCTCGCGCGCACGAGGGTGATGTCGCGAGCGGGTGGCCGCGGATACGGGCAGACGGGTGACCGGCGGGCAGGGTGAGCGCGCACTTGACCACTGCCTGAGCCACGTGCTACGGTCGCGAGATTCGGGCGGGCTTCCCGCAACCGTCGCGAAGAGAAGTACTTGCGGGGGTGTGCAGATGAAGTTCCGGGTGCTCGGGTGCTACGGCGGGAACGTCCAGGGACACGGGATGACCTCGTTCCTCGTGAACGACAGCGTGTGCCTCGACGCCGGCTGGATCTCGGGCGCGCTGAGCCTGCGCGAGCAGGTCAAGGTGAAGGACGTCGTCATTTCGCACTCGCACCTCGACCACACCTGCTCGCTGCCGTTCCTGATCGACAACAACTTCTCGGCCCCCGGCTTCACGCTGAGCATCTACGCGATCCCCGAAGTGATCACGTCGATGAAGAACCACCTCTTCAACAACAACACCTGGCCCGATTTCACCTGCCTGCCGAACGACCTCACCCCGGTGCTCAAGCTGATCGAGGTGCCGATCGAGGAGCCGTTCCGCGTCAACGGGCTCACGATCCGCACGGTGGCGGTGTCGCACATCGTGCCGACGACGGGGCTCATCGTCGAGGACAAGGCGGGGAGCATCGCCTACTCGAGCGACACCGGCCCGACGGACCGCTTCTGGGAGCTGGTGAACGAGACGAAGAACCTGAAGGCCGTCGTCACCGAGACGTCGTTCCCGAACGAGCTGCAGGACCTCGCGAACGTGTCCGGTCACCTCACGCCGCAGACGCTCGACACGGAGCTGCGCAAGCTGAAGCGCGACGTGCCGGTCTTCCTCTACCACGCGAAGCCCCGCCACCTGGCCCGCATCCGCGCCCAGGTGCGCGCGCTGCACCGCCGGCGGCTCAGCTTCTTCACGCAGGGGAAGACGTACCGGTTCTGACGGTCGCTCGCCGACCCCCGGGACTCAGACCTTCAGCCGGCTGAGGCTGACCAGGCTGCCGACGACGCCCACGGCCATGCCGCCGAGCACGAGGCTGCCGGCGATGCCGCCCGGCAGCTGGAAGGCCGCCGCGCCGATCAGGTCCGTGGACGCGAGGTCGCGCGACAGCCAGGCGAGCGCGGCCCAGAGCAGGCCCGCCGCCACCAGGCCGCCCACGCCGCCCTGGATCATCCCCTCGGCGACGAAGGGACCCTTGACGTAGACCTGGGTCGCGCCGACGAGGCGCATGATGTCCAGCTCGTCCTCCCGCGCGTAGATCGTCAGGCGGATCACGTTCGAGATCGTGAAGATGCCCGCGAGCACGAGGATCCCCCCGAGAAAGGTCCCGAGCCCGCGCACGAGCCGCACGCCGGTGGCGAGGCGTTCCACCCAGAGCAGGTCGTACTGGATCTCGCGCACGCCCGGCACGTTCGTGAAGTCCCTGGCCAGGCGCTCCACCTCGGCCGGCGACTGGTGGCCGACCTTGAGGTTCACCTCGAGCGACGCCGGGAAGGGGTTCTCGCCGAGGTCCTCGGGCAGCGAGCTCAGGTCGCGGAACAGGGCGCGGAAGCGCTCGAGGGCCTGCTCCCGGCTGACCATGGCGAGCGACTCCACCGCCGGGTCCTCGCGCAGCCGATTCTCGAGGCTGTCCAGCACGCGCTGCTCGATGGGATCCTCGATGTACACGATCACCTGGATCTTCTCCGTCCAGTGCGAGACCACCTCGCCCAGGCGTCCGGCCACCGCCAGGAACGCCCCGACCACGAACAGGCTCACGGCGATCGTGCCGACCGAGAGGGCGTTCACGAGACGGCTGCGCCAGAGGCTGGTCAGAGCCTCTTCCAGGAAGTAGCGGATCGCCCGCAGCCACGCCATCGAGGGCAGGATTATAATCCGCGGCATGACCGTTCTGGTCGGTATCGCCGGTGGCACCGGCTCGGGGAAGACGTCGCTCGCCGCGAAGATCGTCGAGCTGGTGGGTCCCGAGCGATGCCTGCTGCTCGCGCAGGACGCGTACTACAAGGACGGCAGCGCGCTCACGCCCGCGGCCCGGGCCGCGATCAACTACGACCACCCCGACGCCTTCGACACCTCGCTGCTCGTCCAGGACATCCGCGACCTGAAGTCCGGACGGCCCGTGCCCTGCCTCACCTACGACCCCGCGAGCTACGCGCGGCGCGTGCTGCCCGACGCTCTCACGCCCAAGCCGGTCGTGATCCTCGAGGGCATCCTCGTGCTCGCCGAGGAGCCGCTGCGCCGGCTGATGGACATCAAGCTCTTCATCGACACCGACTCCGACGTCCGCGTCCTGCGCCGGCTGCAGCGCGACCTGCACGAGCGCGCGCGCAGCTTCGAGGCGGTCCAGCGGCAGTACCTGGAGTCCGTGCGCCCGATGCACCTCGAGTTCGTCGAGCCCTCGAAGCGCTACGCCGACCTGATCATCCCGGAGGGCGCCGAGAACCTGGTCGCGCTCGAGGCCGTCGTGGCCCGGATCCGCGCGATCCTCACGCGCTAGCGCACCCTTCAGGCCGAGGCGACGCGCCCCTTCTCGAGCGAGATCACGCGCTTGGCCATGCGCTGGATCATCTCGCGGTCGTGGGTCGCGACGAGCACCGTCGTGCCGCGCGCGTTCACCTCGAGGAAGAGCCGCATGATCTCCTGCGCCATGTCGGGGTCGAGGTTCCCGGTCGGCTCGTCGGCCAGCAGCAGCATCGGCTCGTTCATGAGCGCGCGCGCGATCGCTACACGCTGCTGCTCGCCGCCCGAGAGCTGCAACGGGTAGGCGTGCATCTTGTGGTGCAGGCCCACGGCCTTCAGCGCGGCGAAAGCGCGCCGCTTCTGCTCGCGCGGCGGGGCGCCGAGGATCCGCAGCACGAAGGCTACGTTCTCGAGGATCGTCTTGCGCTTGAGCAGCTTGAAGTCCTGGAACACGACACCGATCGACCGGCGCAGCTCCGGGATCTGGCCGTCGGGGATCGCGGTCACGTTGCGCCCGCCGACCAGGATCTGGCCCTGCGAGGGCAGCTCCTCGCGGAAGACGAGCTTCAGGAACGTGGTCTTGCCGGCGCCCGACGGCCCGGTCAGGAAGCAGAACTCGCCCTTGCCGACGTTCAGCGTCACGTCGGAGAGGGCCATCGACTCGCGGTCGTACTGCTTGTACACGTGGAAGGCCTGTATCATCGCTCGGCGGTCCGCCGCCTCCCTGGCGCTCGGCGATTATAGCGGCGCCCGAGGGCGGCCTGGGCTGCACTTCCCGGAGCGAGCGTGACGAGCGCGACAGACGGCTTTCGGCCTCCTGCCTGGCTCGCGGGCGGCCACCGCCAGACCCTGATCGGCTACCTGCTGCGGCACTCCCTGCGCTGGCCGCTGCCGGTCAGCGACCTGCCGGTCGACGCCGGCGCGGGCGTGCGGTTGCTGCTGCGGGCGAGCTGGCAACCGGGCCGCCACCAGGATCGCCCGGCGCTCGTCATCGTCCACGGCCTCGGCGGCTCGGACGCGTCCTCGCACAGCGTCTCGCTCGGCCGGCTCGCCTACGCCCGCGGCTGGCACGTCCTGCGCATGAACATGCGCGGCTGCGGCGACGGCGAGGCGCTCTGCCCTCTCCTCTACGACGCCGGCCTCGATACCGACCTGCTGGCAGTGGTGGACGAGGTCGCGCGTCGGGTGCCGCGCGTGGCGCTCGCCGGCTTCTCGCTCGGTGGCAACCTCGCGCTGCTGATGGGCGGTCGCTGCCGGGGTGCTTTGCCCAAGCCGCTCACGTCGGTCGTCGCGGCGTCTGCCCCGGTCGACCTCTCGCGCTGCGCGGACGCGCTCGAGCGTCCCGAGAACCGGCTCTACCAACGCTACTTCGTGGGCAGGCTGCGACGCGCCTACCGGGAGCGCCGGCGCAGCCGACCCGATCTGTTTCCGGCCGGTCTCGAGCGCGGCTCGCGCACGATCCGCGAATTCGACGACCGTGTCACGGCGCGTTTCGGCGGGTATCGCGACGTAGCCGACTACTACGAGCGGGCGAGCGCCGGGCCCTGGCTCGCCGCGATCGATCGGCCGACCCTGGTCCTGGCCGCCGCGGACGATCCGCTGATCCCGGTCGAGTCGACCCGCTGCTGGCCGCTCTCCCCGACCGTGCGCCGCGAGATCACGGCGACCGGCGGCCACCTCGGCTTCGTGGCTCGCTCGCGGGCTCCCGGCTGGTTCTGGGCGGCCGAGCGGATGCTGGAGTTCGCGGAGGAGCACACGTTGGCTGCGTGAGCCCACCGGGGTCCGTGGCGTTCGGCTCCCGCGCAGGTCCCACCGGCCGTGTGAGAGACGGCCCGCGCCCCGTTCGGTCCAGCAGCCCACTTCTCCAGTCCCCCTCGATATCGCCGCGTCGGGGTACTCAGTCCCAGAGTCTCGCAGCCTGGGCCAGTCGTGTTCGCCCACTGCTAATTCCTTCCCTGGTCCGCAGGAGTGGCGCACCGCTCGCCCCGGACCGTATGACCCCCAGGCGAGGGCTCAGCGCGGCGCCACGGTGCCCTTGCCGTCCACCACGCGAAAGAGGAACTCGTAGTCGAGGTCGAGGCCGATGGCCGTCGCTTCCGTCTGCGCATCCCCGCTCGTCTCCTTCATCCCCGTCACCTGCATCTCCCGACCGAAGCTGAGCACGGGCGTGGTCGGCGACGACTGGGACCGGCGCACGCGGTTGGCCGGCACGTATTTCCAGGAGACGAGCGCCCGTCCGCGCCGCGGCGCGGAACGCCGCGTGGCATTCGTCGTCCGGAACGACCCGTCCCGGGACGTCCTGCTGGCCTGCCACGGTGCCATCTATGCCGACGTGCACGCCTACGGCGACAATGCCGTTGCCGCACCCCGCGCGAAGAGCCTCGAGCGGATACTGCGGCGTCTCGTTCTCGGCGAAGGGGTGGATCGCCGTGATTGTCTCGCCTGCCGTCTCGCTTCCCGCCGGTGCGCCTTCCGCCTCAGCCAGGACCCGGTAGCTGGTCTCGCCCTGTCGGCTGCTCCTGCCGGCGAGAGACGGCGAGGCGTGATGGCAGGCGGACACGACGCCCGCGAGCACGAACAGCACGGACACGAGCAGAGGGAGACGCTCTTTCGGCATGCTAGAACCTCCATTCCTGCTTTGACACCATGAGCGCCGAACAGGATCCCCGCGACGGTGACACCGATCGGACGGCACAGGGGCTCACCGGCCGTGGCTGCAGGCGGTCGCCACGCCGATCCTCCTGCTGACGGCGCGCGATGCTCCGGAAGACGTCGTGCGCGGGCTCGAAGCGGGCGTCGACGACTATCTGACCAGGCCCTAGCAGTAGGCATTTCGATCTGGCGCCGCTGCACGTCGCCCTACAGGATCGGCCGCAGGGCCTTCCAGATGTTTTCGGCGACTAGCTTCTCGCCCTCGCCGTTCGGGTGGATGCCGTCGGGCTGGTTGAGGAGAGGCTGGCCGGCGACGCCTGCCAGCAGAAAGGGCACGAGAACTGCGCCGTTCCTCTTCGCGACCTCCGGGTAGATCGCCCGGAACTCGCCGGCGGTATTGCTCGCCGTAGTTCGGCAGCGCCTCCATCGCGACGAGCACGAGCTTGGGCGCAGGCGCCGGTCGTCGTGTCGCGTCCAGAACCGCCTGGATGTTGTCGCGCGTGGCTCGCGGATCCTGGCCGCGCAGGCCGTCGTTGGCGCCCGTCTCGAGCACGAGCACGGAGACCGGCTGGCGTAGCAGCCAGTCGATGCGGCGCCGCGCGCCCGCGGAAGTTTCGCCGCTCACTCCGGCGTTGACGACACGGTAGCTCAGGCCAGCCCCGTCGATCCTCTTCTGGACCAGCGCGGGAAAGCCTGGTCCGGGTCGAGTCCGTAGCCGGCGGTCAGGCTCGTGCCCACGAACAGGATGACCGGCCGCGTGTCGGCCGACGCTGCGTGGCTTCGCGCGGGCGCGGCCGTCCCGGCGGGCCCCGCTCCGCACGGCGGCACGCGCAAGCGCGCACAGGGAAATGAAC
>CAVTHK010000008.1:0-89807 GCA_963734495.1 uncultured Spirochaetota bacterium | reverse complement strand
TTTTGCGGCGAGGCAACAGCAGGTTCTGGCGCCGGGCAGCTACGGCGATTACTGGTACATGATCCCTGCTGACGTCAACGGCGACGGTCGCACCGATATGCTTGCATATTTCATAGGTGCAAACGCCGGCATCTACCTCAGGGCTTTTCTGTCGCAAGGGGACGGGACGTTCCAAGCGCAGACACAGCAAACCATGGCGACGAGCAGCTACGGCGACTACTGGTACATGGTCCCTGCTGACGTCAACGGCGACGGTCGCACCGACATGCTGGCATATTTCATAGGTGCAAACGCCGGCATCTACCTCAGGGCTTTTCTGTCGCAAGGGGACGGGACGTTCCAAGCGCAGACACAGCAAACCATGGCGACGAGCAGCTATGGCAGCTACTGGTACATGGTCCCTGCTGACGTCAACGGCGACGGTCGCACTGACATGCTGGCATATTTAACAGGCGCAAACGCCGGCATCTACCTCTAGGGCTTTTCTGTCGCAAGGGGACGGGACGTTCCAAGCGCAGACACAGCAAACCATGGCGACGAGCAGCTATGGCAGCTACTGGTACATGGTCCCTGCTGACGTCAACGGCGACGGTCGCACTGACATGCTGGCATATTTCATAGGTGCAAACGCCGGCATCTACCTCAGGGCTTTTCTGTCGCAAGGGGACGGGACGTTCCAAGCTCAGGCACAGCAAACCATGGCGACGAGCATGTATGACAACCAGTGGTGCATGGTCCCAGCGGACTTGAACGGCGACGGGCGTACGGACATGCTTGCGTACTCTATTGGCGGGAACTGGCCGATGGGCGGGCAAGGGATTGCACTGAGTGCGTTTCTGTCGCGCGGAAACGGGGAGTTCGAACCCACGGGCCTGCAAGTCGCGGCAACAACGGGCTACATTGGCGACTACTGGCACATGGTCCCTGCTGACGTCAACGGCGACGGTCGCACGGACATGCTCGCGTACTACATAGGTGCCAACGCCGGCATCTACCTCAGGGCTTTTCTGTCGCAAGGCGATGGGACCCTCCAAGCGCAAGCACAACAAACCATGGCGACGAGCAGCTATGGCAGCTACTGGTACTGGTCCCCGCGGACGTGGACGGCGATGGTTCATGCGACATTGTCGCGGACTTCATAGGCGCAAACGCAGGTATTCAAGTCAGGGCTTTTCCTTCCGAATCTTTCAGGTCGCGGCTTGGATCGATTCTACTTGGGTCCGGTGGGTCCACGACGATAGAGGTCGCCCCCGCTCCACAGGTGCCGGGCGCGATTGATCCTTCCGGTTCCCTCTACCCCATCATCGCCAACGCGTGTCCCCGGCTTCTGGTGACGAGAGTTGCGACGGATGATGGGATGGGAACGGTCGGGACCACAAACTACTCCTATCACGACGGCAGGTTCCGGAGCGAGCTTCCGGCGGACCGGGCCGATCTCTGCTTCGCGTGGATCGAAAAGACGCTTCCGGACGGTGAAGAGGTCAGGAGCTTTTACACCCAGAGCAGCGATCCCGCGGAGGCGCGATACTTGGCCAGGGTGGTGGAGGCTGAGGAGGTTTATGGGTCCGACGGCATGCTCTACAGCCGTATAGAGTACGAGTACGCGACGAGAGTAGATGACCCAGCCTATCCGCGAGTCAGGCACCGATATCACACGAATCGGTATGGTCACGCGTACGACGGAATCGACCCTATAGACAGGGAGACGGCGCCCAGGGTGAGTCGCCGCGTCGAGTATGCGCCGCCCGATACGTACGGCAACCTCGCTTCTCTGATCGACTACGGCGAAGTCGACACGGATGGGAACGATATTCTTGAGGACAAGACGGAGGCAGTGACCGAGTACGCGATCGACACGTCCAGATGGCTCTTCCTGCCAACCAAGCAGACCGTGTCGGCGTACGGCCTCGCTGGGTCCTTTGCCGTCGCGTCAGAGAAACGGTTCTTCTACTATGCCGGCGACTCGGACAACGACTTCGGGGATGCGGTCGCAACCGCGGGTAACCCCGGCACGAAAGGACTGGTCGCGCGGATCGAATACGAGAACGGAGCTGACGACACTTCGCAGCAATTCGCCTATTACCCACACGGCAACCTCTGGAAGACCAAAGACGGCAGGGGGAACGTCGCGTCCACGCTCGAGTACGACTCAGACTACGACACGCTGGTTACGACGACGACCAACGCGCTCGGACTTCAGGTCGTCAACATCCCCAACGGCCTAATGCAACTGGAGGAGGTGAAGAACGAGCGGCAGATATCTCGCTACCTGCGGTACGATGTCTTCGGGCGGCTCGCGAGGACCTGGGACTATGGCGACAGCAACACGAGTCCGACGAAACGTCAAAGCTATTCCGACTCGGCGGCGCTGCCCGCCTCCCCCGTCTATGTCGATATCGAGGCAAGAAATGCGGAGACTGACTATTTGTTTGCCCGAACCTATCTCGACGGGCTCGGAAGGAAGGTCCAGATCAAAGACCGAGCTCGAGACCACGGGGCAGTACTCCGCGGTGGACTACTACTACGACGCGACAGGGCGCCTCTTCAAGACATCGCTTCCGTACGTTTCGAGCGGCATCGACTTCAACGCGTCGGGCGAACGCAACTCCCCGAACAGGTCGTTCTTGACGACCTACCTCGATGAGATCGGCAGCCCTTACCGCTTTGAGGCCCGTGCAGACGGAACCAACACCTACAAGATCTACACGAAGGACTACCAGGCGTCTGTCGACGCCGAAGGGCACGTGACGGCGACTGAGGTAGACGCAACCACAGCTACTCCTACGCCTACAGCAACTTGGACTACACGGGCTACACCTACGCCGACATGAAGAGCTCGTTCCCTTCCAGCAAGGGCTCCTGGTACCGCCGTGTGCGAAAACAGAAGGGTCGGGACGGCACCATCGTGGCAGAACGATCCGCGGGAGACTCCGACCGAGAACGCTATCACGGTTACCGTTGACATGCTCGGGAGGAAGACTGCCTACACCGACCCGGACATGGGGGACTGGGCCTACGGGTACGACGAGAACGGGAACCTGACCTACCAGCGGGACGCGATGGACCAGGTGCTGCGCTTCCAGTACGACGAGCTGAACAGGCCGACGGTGAAGAAGCACGACGACATCGTCGTCACCTCCTACACCTACACGCTCACGGGCCATCCCTGGGTCGTGTCGCATCCTTTGGGGGCCGACACCTACAGCTACGACGAGCGCGATCGGGTCACCGGGACCACCCGATCGATCAGCGGCTTCGGCTCCAAGTCGGTGTCGATGAGCTACGACTCGATGGGGAGGCTATCGACCGAGACCTACCCCGACGGCGAGGTGGTCGAGTACAGCTACAACGGCGGCGGCAACCTGGAGACCGCGGGCGGCGCCTCCAGCTACGTCGCCAATGTCGACGACGACGCAAACTGCAAGGTGACGCAGCTCGGCTTCGGCAACGGCAAGACGACCGGGTTCGCCTACGACCCGCTGAGCGGACGGCTTACGGACATCGAACAGCGGGGGTGGTGGACCTTCACTACGAGTACAACGAGGTGGGCAAATCCTTGCCAGGGATGACCTGCTGGCGCCCGAGCATTCCGAGAACTACACCTACGACGGGCTGTACCGGCTCGCGGGCGCGAGCGGCGTCTACGGGAGCAAGAGCTACGCCTACGATGCATACAACAATCTCACGGAGAAGGACGGGTGGGCCTACAGCTACCCCGAGGCGGGAGGGGTGAGGCCCGACGCGGTGAGTGACGACGGGGCGAACAGCTACCAGTACAACGCCAACGGGAACATGAGCTCAGGGAAAGGCCGCGTCATCGCCTACGACTCCGAGAACAGGGTGGCGAGCGTCACGAAGGAAGGGACGACGACGAGCTTCGCCTACGACGACTCGGGCAGCGGCTGTGGAAGGCGGTCGGCACTACCGTGACGCTGTACTGGTTTGCCGGCTACCAGGAGGTGCGGGTCGAGGGGGCGGTGAGCGAGGCGACGAAGTACTACAGCGCCAACGGGCAGGTGGTGGCGCAGCGGAGCACGGTGAGCGGGCTTCTGTTCATCCACAAGGACCACCTGGGGAGCGCGACGAGCCTGACGGACTCTAGTGGAGTGGTGGTGCAGACGATCGGCTATGAGCCGTACGGGACGGAGGCATACGGGACGGGGGGCGACTATACGGCTTACCGCTACACGGGGCAGGAGGCGGACGGCACGACGGCGCTCTACTACTACGGGGCGCGGTACTACGATGCGGGAGCTGGGGAGGTTCATCGAGGCCGACAGCGCGCTGGATGGGCTGAACAGATACACGTATTGCGGGAACAACCCGATCATCTACGTCGATCCGGAAGGTGATTCGTTCCTTCTCGCGATGCTGCTGGGGGCCGTCATAGGAGCGGCGACGAATGCGGCCTATCAAGGCGTCGCTATCGCTGTCGGCTGGCAGGACACGTGGAGCTGGTCGTCGTTCGGGGCCAGCGCAGTGGTGGGAGCGTTCGGCGGCGCACTCGGGGCTGGCGGGCTCGGGATGGCTGATACTATCGGAGGGCTGGGAGGTGATATCGCATATGGGGCGACCGTCGGTGCGTTCGGAGGAGGCGCGAACTACCTCGCCACCACGCCGTACGATGACTGGAGCACGGGCGGGTTCTTCGGTGCGGTGGGGATCGGAGCCGCGTTGGGTGGCGGAATGGCCGGACTGTTCTCCGAGCACCTCGGCGCGACATGCGAGGCGAGGAGTCTCATTTGGGGAGTGTCGAACCTCGGCCGGGGTGATCCAGGGTTGGGACTGGCATATCGCGACAGCTTCGAGCGTGGCGCTGACCAATTCGATGATATGGACCCCGCATCGCGGCCGATTGATCAGCGCAGATTCATCAGGTACACGGATCAGTACGGGCCCAGAGGCGCGGAGTACATTGGTCGGGTTACGAGCCATTCCATCAGGGGGTGGACATGGCTGCCAGAGGAGGAACTCGCGTGAACTCTCTTTGGGGCGGAACAGTGGCGGAAACTGGATTCAACGCGCGGGCGGGCTATTTCGTGCGAATAGACCACGCCAACGGAGTACAGTCGTACTGCTGCCATCTGCTTCGCGCACCTCTCGTGCGGGCTAATCAGTCGGTGTTCTCTGGGCAGTGGATAGGTTGGGTGGGCAATACGGGGGCAAGCAGCGGGTACCATCTGCATCTTGCGTTGTCGCGCTTCGGGCAGGGTGTCGATCCGCTCTTCCTTTTGCGCCGCCTGTATGGAAGATAGGGAGATACGCCATGGTGGGAATGGGAATTTGAATGCTGCTCCTTGGCTCTCTCGCGCATGGAGATGGGGCGGGGTCCGTGCTTGCACCAAGCGACTTCCGTGTCGTTATCTTGGGAACGGAGCGTTTCCTGAGCATCGGCCAAACCAAGCCCGTGGTTGTGGAAAGGCTTGGCCTACCGGAGCGAGTCGCCATCGAGTCCGACAGGCTCTATCCGAACCTCAGGTACGACATGATGATGTACTCTGGTTGTTCAGTCGGCTTCATCCAGGGCGGGCCTGACGAGGTCGAGCGCATCGTTGTGCGGAGTGAAAGATTCGCGCTTCGAGACGGGGTTACTGTGGGATCTGCTTAGTCCTACGTGGTGTCAAGATTCGGTGAGCCGGCGGCGCGTGCACGTGACCGAGACACCGGCGCCGATGTGATCGCATATGTAATAGAGGATCCCAGCAACGCGTCGAATCCTCAGAGGGCGTTCACATCCCGCTGGTGGTCTATGCGCCTGTTTGTGCGGGATGGCAAGGTCTCAAGAGATCGTGATCCAGAGAGTATAGCGACCTGCCATCTGAGAAGCATTGGCAAGATGGTTGAAGCGGCTGAAGGCAGCATGGACAGCGCATGCGCGACGCGGCGCACCCAAACGCGGGAGGCGCTGCTGTTAGCCGCCTGGCTTCGGCCATCGCGTACGGTGACCGAGTCTCCGCGATCCACTCCCTGTGCGAAGGATGCGCAGGGCCGCGAGGCCGCGTCTGCGCGGCCGAAGCGGGTCCGAGCCCGCAAGGGCGTACGGGACGGGGGGCGACTTCACGGACTACCGCTACACGGGCAGGAATCGGACGGCACGACGAGTCGGAGATGCCCAGCGCAGCAGCGCCCAGGCCGCCAGCGTGACGGCGAAGGCGACCGCGAAGAGCGATGTGAAGCCGGACGCGCCGAGCACACAGTCGCTGATGCACGTGCATCGGCGAAGTGGCCGCGGAAGAGGGCTCGGAGAACGTTCGGGCTGCGAGGCTGATAGCGGCGGGGGATTTCGTCGGTGCGGTGGGCGTTGCAGAGGCGCTCGTCATAGAAGGACGACGACCATCCAGATCTCCCCGCGATTGCTGTGGCGACAACGGCAATCCTGCGAGCCTGGTATCTGGGTCTTATCCCCAATCCGGCCCCCCTCCGGAGGCCAGAGGCCGCCCGGCATCCTTGCCAGGCGGCCTCTGGCCGGTCCTCCAGCCGAGCGCCACCACAGGACGTGGGGGCGCGTCCGCCTGCGGTCGGCCTCGGCCGATTTCGACGGAGATTTCCCGCTTGGTAGTGGTTTGGCGTGACGTTGCGAGTCGACGTCTACTTCTGGGTGCTGGAGAAGTCCAGAACGCACATCTGGCGGTAGGTCTTGTGCGGTCCGACTGAGACGCCGACCAAGTCGTAGTCGGCGTTCATGATGTTCATTCGATGGCCTCGGCTGGGGACTCCGTCGTCTATCAGCAGCGCTAGCACAATGTCGCGCGCGTCCGCGGCTCCGTAATCGATGTTCTCTCCGATGTACTGGAGCGAAGCGTCGTATCGCCGCACGCGCACCGCCGGAGAGCTTCGGTCGCTTCCAGCATGACCGACCGCCCCCTTCGGTCCGGTGTCGCGTACATGATCCCGCGCGGCAGCTGAAAGCGCCTTTGTCGGACGCAACGCCTGTCGTGGACCGAACGACTGCAAGCTACGGATGCACTCCTCGACTGCGGCGCGTCCTTCGTTTGTACGGATGGTGACGTTGCCCGGCTCCGAATAGTCCTTTCCGACAAAGTTGCCGAGTCGTGGTTTGATGTAGAGTTCCGCATAGCGCTTCGGATCGCTGCGTACCTTGTTCAATTCGAGCACGATTCGCCGCTCGGTGTCGGAAAGATACTCAGCCTCCTTGCCGAGATCGAGCTCGGGCGCTTCCCAGTCATCGCGGTGGCTGCCCTGGTCGGAACCCTGTCGGGACTCGCTGCTGTCCTTCGTCGCGGCCTTGAGCCCGTCCAGGAACGCTTCTGTCCTCTTGCCCACCGACGAGCCTATCTCCTCAACGGTCGCGCATCCCGTGAAGGCGGCCATTACGGCGTAGCTGACTGCAACAAAAGCGATCAGGCTCCGTACGCAATTCACGGCCCCCCCCCGGCCCCCTCCGGCCCCTGCCGTCCCGCATTCCCCCTACTGGCACGGCCGTTCCCGAAGTACCGTTGGGGGAGTGCGGCACGCGCGAAGCAGCCCGCCGGCGGCGCGCCCGCTGGCGGGTCGCTATAATCGACGTCGAACGAAATCCGTCCGAGCGGCTTTCCCCTTTCTCAAGTCCTTTGCGAGGTCGATGTGTGAACGGGCCCCGTGCACAAAAAGGGCCAACACTCCAATGAGCAAAGCGAGCGCACCGACGGCGACGCTGACTGCGTCGCGGGGTGAGGTGGGTTTCAGCCACTGGTTCGTTGCATACCACAGTAAGCCGTCGGAGACGATGGTCACCGCCAAGGAAAGGATCATGTTCACACGTGAGACTGATACGGCCAGTCCATCGAGCGGCTTCCACCATGACCGGTTCGCTGGATTTGCCACCGTCTGGAAGAGTGGTCCTCCAACCTTGTCCGCCAAGTAGTCAACGTGAAGCTCCCAGTTCTCTTGCCAGAACTTGCTGGCCCGAGCCACCACGTACCAAGCGGCGGAAAACACCAACAGAAGCAGGGCGATTACGGCCGGCATCCAGGCCGGCGCGGGATTGCTGGTTTCACTTTCAAGAGCAAAAAAGCCAGCGAGACCCACCGAGACGAAAGCCCAGAAGTAGGCAGATCGTGTCCAGTATAGGCTGATCTCGAATTGCCTTGTGTCCAGTGCGATACGCAGAGCCTCTTGTAGCGGAGGCTGCGGCTTCCGACTGCGAGCTGGCGCAAAGGCGCTGTAGTAGGCGTCCTTCTCTACGGCGTCGTATTGCGGCATTTCTACCTCCGTAGTTTCCTGCGATGCGAAGCGACCCAACTATTCCTTCATCAGGTCGTTGAGCGTGACGTCGAGGGCCGCGGCGATCTGCTGGAGCGTCTTCACCTTGGGGTTCTGGTTCACGCCGGACTCGAGCTTGGTCAGCGTGCTGTAGGTGACGCCGGCCTTCCGCGCCAGCTGATCCTGGGACAGCCCCTTCTTGGTCCGGTAGCGCTTCACGTTGTCAGCGAGCATCTTGCACCACTATCATTTAGGTGTTAACATCACAGTAATGGCCGGCTTCACCAGCCTGCTGCCAATCCCGCATCATCCTATGTTCCGGCGGCCCGCCACGCAAGCTGCAGGCCGCCTGGAGCCGCCCCCGCGCCCTCCGGAGCCAAAGGCCGTGGGTTCGAATCCCGCGCTGCCCAAATCCCCCGCCGCCGCGAGTTTGACAAAGTCTATACAAAACAGCACATTGAATCATGATCGTCTGGGACGATGCCAAGGATTGCAGGCTGGTTCAGACCCGAGGCGTTTCGTTCGAGGAAGTCGCGGAGCTCATCATGAAGCGAGAAGTCCTGGCGATTCTGAAGAATCCGGCTCGAGAGAACCAGAAGGTCTTTGTGGTGTCCCTGCGTGGCTACACCTACTGTGTTCCGTTCGTCGAGGACGCCGACGGAAACATTGCTCTGAAGACCGCCTATCCGAGCCGAAAGCTGCACAAGCGATATGGAGGCACGAAGGGTGGCAAAGAACCTCGATCGATATGAGAGCCAGATAGAGGAATCCATTGATCGGTATGTGCCGGTCTCAGATGATGAGCGCAAGAGGATCCTGTCAAAGGCGACCAAGTCCAGAACAGTCAGCCTGAGGCTCAACGAGACCGTGCTGGAGGTGATCAAGCGAAAGGCAGCGTCGGAAGGTCTGTCCTACCAGACGCTGATCTCCAGCGTTCTGTACAGGTACAGCACGGATCGACTTGTGGACGAGGACAAGATTCGGAAGGCGATCGAGCTCGTCACGCGGAAATAGGGCGCCGGACCTCTGGCCCCCGTGAGCCGAAGCTCTGCGCCCCAACACATGAGCCCTCCGGAGCCAAAGGCCGTGGGTTCGAATCCCGCGCTGCCCAAATCGGCCGCGTTCCTCCCTGTTTCATGCCAAGAGGTGCGCTTTCTTCCCTTGACCGGGTATACCTCTGTGAGGTATATTTGGCTCCGAAGTGGCCATTCAAAGCTTCTCAGACGCGGACACGGAGAGCTTCTTCGTTACAGGCAAGGTCGGGCGGCGCGTCAGATGGCAGGGCGTGGCGAAGGTGGCCAAGCGCAAGCTGGACATGATCCACTACGCAGCACGTTTGGATGATCTCCGGTCCCCTCCTGGAAACCGCCTCGAAGTACTGCGGGGAACCCGAACTGGATACCATAGTGTCAGAGTCAACGAACGTTGGCGGATCGTCTTCCGTTGGCTCGATGCTGGACCCACGGAAGTCGCCATCATCGACTACCACTAGCCTCACGGAGGTGTACATGTTTGCGATCGAGCGAGAACCGACCAGTCCGGGCGAAATCCTCTCGGAGGAATTCCTCAAGCCGCTCAACCTTACGCAGAAGCAACTCGCCGACCACCTCGGCTGTGATGTCAAGGTGGTGAACCGCATCGTCAACAACCGGACGTCGATCAGTGCGGAGATGGCGATCAGGATCGGGCGCGCCTTGAACACGTCGCCAGAGTTCTGGCTGAACGCTCAGCAAGCTGTGGATGTCTACAGAGCCCGATCTCGCGTCAAGCATCTTCCCGAGCCTCTCGTTAGGGCGAGTTGATACTTGAGGGGCCAACGGCCTCCGGAGCCAAAGGCCGTGGGTTCGAATCCCGCGCTGCCCATCGGCAACTGCCGTTCTTCCCGAGTTTGCCTCTTTTCGGCATTTCGTGCGACTCGCCTCCCGGACCAAGGATTGGACCCCGTGGATCAAAGCGGTCCTGGAGCGGCTGGCATGAGGCAGCCGTCCTACCTCAAGAAGCGCGGCCGTTTCTGGTGCTACCGGCCCTGCTGAAGCCGTTCCGCCACAGGCTGGATGCAGGCCTCCGAAACGATCCACACGAGGAATGGTTCGCTGACGGACGGAAGGCGTGCCGTATCGGACGCAGCGGTAGCGCGAGTGACCAGGCTTTGACGTCCCGCCAGGCTTCGCCACGGCCGAAAGCCGGGCGCCCGCGCAGCGTTCGAAGCCTTCCACGGACGTTGTCTCAGGAACCGAGACAATACGGGGAGAGGAGGAGCCGTTTTCGTTATTCGCCGCGTCTCAGGCCCTCGTGGTCGGAACAGTCGGTGGGGGCGGCTTGCTGGGGCGACGCCCGGCTCGACTCCTGCCGGCCTCCGCCTGACCATCGGCGGAACTCGACCCGCGGCACTGCCGCGAGTCTGCTCGGCCGCGTTACAGCGGGGTCACTGCCCAGGCGCTCGAATGCCGCTGCCTACTTCACGCCTTTGTACGCGAAAGCCGCTATGATCTTCTGGCTGGCAAACAGGAAGATCACGATGACCGGGGCCACGAGGATCGTGTTGGACGCCATGACATGGTTCCAGAGTACTCCCTGCTCCGCGTCCCTGAGCCTTTCGATCGCCATGGTCAGCGGGCGCACCGAGTCGTTCATCGTCATGACCAGTGGCCAGAAATAGGAGTTCCAGTGGGCGATGAACGAGAACATGGCGATCGTGATCATGTACGATTTGCTCATCGGGAGCATGATCCGGGTCATGACCTGCAGCTCGGTGGCGCTGTCCAGCTTGGCGGACTCCACGATCTCGTCGGGGACCTGCTTGAAGCCCTGGCGGAGCATGAAGATGCCGAACGCGTTGGCGCCAAAGGGAATGATCTGCGGCCAGAGGGTGTTGATCACCTTGAGCTTCGACATCAAGAGGAATACTCGAGATGTAGGTGATCTGCTCGGGGATCATGAACGCGACAAGCACGACGCCGAAGAGAGGACCCATGAGCGGGAACCTGCGCTTGGCGAATGCGTAGGCCGCAGGGACCATGACGATGATCTGGATCACGACGACCGATGCCGTGATGATGACGGAGTTCAACGCGTAGCGCCACAGACCGACGCCCAGTTGGCTGATCGTCTTGAAGCTCTCAAACGTGAAGTCCGTGGGCCAGAGCGTCGGCGGCGTGGCGATCGATTCGATATAGGTCTTGAAAGCCGTGATCAGCATCCAGTAGAACGGAAAGGAGAATGCCAGCAGGGCCGCGATCTTGATCAGGTCACTCGGCAGTTTCGGGATGTAATTGAGGAACTTCCGCTTGAGCTGGCTTTCCTCGATGGCCTTAAGCACCATGGTTGTACGCTGCCTCCGCCTCATTGATAGTGCACCCGCTTTTCCAGCCCCTTAAAGTCGATCAGCGTCACCACGATCAGGATGATCATAAGCACGACGCCGGCGGCGGAACCGACGCCGAGCGTGTTGTTGCGCTGGAACGCATAATTGTAGATGTACAGGGAGATCACCTGCGTTGACGTGCCCGGGCCGCCGCCCGTCATCAGGCGGACGGAGTCAAAGACCTTAAAGGAGCCGATCGTGATCGTGACCAGCAGAAAGAAGAGCTGCGGGGACAGCATCGGCAGGGTGATCTTCCAGAATGTCTTGAGCCTGGACGCGTCGTCGAGCCGCGCCGCCTCGTAGATTTCCGGCGGGATCGCCTTGAGCGCCGAGAGGATGATGAGCGCGTAATAGCCGATGCCTTTCCACACGTTCATCGTGATGATAGAGGCCATCGCGGTCCGGGTGCTTCCGAGCCAGTTGACCGGCGCCTGACCGAACGCTTTCAGGATCGAGTTGAAAAGGCCGTACGTGTCCGAGTTGAACAGCCAGCTCCAGATAAAGGCGCAGGAGACCGAAGCCACAAGGTGCGGCGTGAAGAAGGCGGTTTGCGCGACCTTGTTGATCTTCCGGTCTTCGAACATCCATAGCGCGAAGAGCAGCGCCATGAAGATCAGGATGACGACGATAAAGCCCGTGTACACGGCCGTGTTCTTGAGCGCTTCGAGGAAATCGATCTTGACGAAGAAGATGCTCTCGTAATTCGCGAGCCCCACGAATTCCTTGTACGGATTGGTCGCGTTTCCCTTGTACAGGCTCAACTCGATGATGTGGAACATCGGGTAGACGACGAATACCAGCAGAAAAGCGATCGCCGGCGCAATCATCGCATAGGACAGGAGGTAGCCGCGCCAGACCCTTCCGCGCCTTCGTGTCGTCAGCAGGCTGTCAGCTTCGGGCATCATCGTTCAGTTCCTCCGCCATGGCCTGCGCTCTTTCGTAAGCCTGCACGTCCGACTTGCGGATGCGCCGGCCGTCCTGGCCGAAGTAGTAGACGTGTTCGGCGGCGACGTTGACGATCACCTCGTCCCCGCTCGTGAAATCGTCGTTCAGGCTCTTGACCATCGCGGAAAACGGCCCCATGACGACCTTGTAGATCGTCTCCGACCCGAGCATCTCGTGGGTGACGATCCGTCCGCGACGCCTGAACTTGGCGCTCGCCGGAGCCTTGGCCATGACGGCCTTTTCGGGCCGGAAACCCACCTTGAGCCCATCCCGCATCTCCAGGATGTTCATCGCGGGGGAGCCGATGAACTGCGCGACGAAAACGCTGTTGGGATCGCTGTAGATGTCCCGCGGGGAGCCTTCCTGCTCAATCCCTCCCTTGTCCATCAGGACGATCACGTCCGCCATGGACATGGCTTCGACCTGGTCGTGGGTGACGTAGACGAACGTGGTCTTGAGCTTTTCATGCAGCTCGATGAGCTCCACGCGCATCGCGATCCGCAGCTTCGCGTCCAGGTTGGAGAGCGGCTCGTCCATCAGGAATACCTTGGGTTTCTTGACCATGGCGCGCGCCAGCGCCACGCGCTGCCGTTGGCCGCCGGAAAGCGTGCCGGGCTTCCGATGCAGGTATTCCGAAAGGCCCACCGAATCGGTCACCTCCCCGATCAGGCGCTCACGCTCCTCCCTGGCCACCCTCTTGTTCTTCAGGCCGAACTCGATGTTCTCCCTTACCGACATCGTCGGGTAGATCGCGTAGTTCTGAAAGACCATGGCGATGTCGCGCTTGCCCGGCGCGAGGTCGGTGATGTCCCTGCCGTCCATCAGGATATGGCCGGAGGTCGCGGGGCCGATTCCGGCGATCATGCGCAGAAGGGTGGTCTTGCCGCATCCGGAAGCGCCGACCAGCACGGTGAACTTCCCGTCCTGAATCGTGAGGTCCAGGTTCTCGATGACCTTGGTATGGCCAAAGGATTTGCTGACCTTCTTGAACTCTATACCAGCCATTTACGCTTCACCCCCGAAGAGACAGGTACCGGAATCTTTGCGGTGGACACGAGCGGGAAACTGCCGAGGCTCACGTGTACGCCGGCCGCTATACAGAAAGGCGTTCGAGCAGTCAACTCCGTGCCGCCTGCTCGCGCGCGACTCCCGGCCGGCGATAGCGCGACCGAGCTTCAACACGCTCTCCATGACAGGGTGCCGACGGCGCGTTGCCCGAGCGACCGCATCTCCGCAGCGGTCGGCGAAGGCCCCGTCAGGGGCCCTCGCCGATCCGCCGCGGGATCAGTCATCGGCGGAAGAGATCAGCGGTGTTCTTCTTGATGTAGTCGACCGCCTGTTGCGGCGTCAAGCTCCGGTCCTGGATGAGCAGCGACGACGCATCCCAGCAGACGATGGTGAAATCCTGCAGGAAAGGAACGTAGGGGAACTCCTGCGGGACGG
Organism: uncultured Spirochaetota bacterium; assembly: GCA_963734495.1. GTDB lineage: Bacteria > Spirochaetota > Spirochaetia > SZUA-6 > CAVTHK01 > CAVTHK01. The sequence continues at coordinate 75,853 of CAVTHK010000008.1, read as the reverse complement.
CCGTCCCGAGCTGGTCGTAGGCGACCTTGGCCAGAGGATTCGTCTTCCAGTAATCGGTCATGGTCTTGAAGGTCGAGACCGAGTTGGTGACCGGGAGGTAGCCGGTGGCGATCGAGGTGTTGGCCACGACGTCGTCGGACATCAGCACCTTGATGAACTCCCAGGATGCGGCGATCTGCTTCTTGCTGTTGCCCTTGCCGATGATGCCGACGTTGCCGCCGCCGATCTCGCTGACGGGTTTCTTGGTGTCATAGGTGGTGAACGGCATGACGCCCAGCTCGATGCCGGCGGCCGAAGCCCCGTTCATCGTGTTCCTCAGGGCGCCGCAGGACTGCCACATGCTCGCCAGCTTGCCCTGGTAGAAGAGCTCGCTCATCTTTGCGCCCTGTTCCGTGGAGTCGAACGGGCGGCACCAGCCCTCGTCGACCCAGCGGCGCCAGTCGGAAAGGACCTTGAGCATCGTTCCGTCCTGCAGGGCCGGGGAGGCCGTGCCTTTTTCGTTGAACATGCTGGAGCCCAGCTGCCAGAGGTTCGCGGCGTTGTAGTAGCCGAAGTCCTTGAGGCACTCGAACCCCCAGACCTGGACTTCGCCCTTCGCGTCCTTCTTGTAAAGCGCCTTGCCAAAGGCCTCGAGCTCCTGCATGGTGGTCGGAGGAGTCACGCCGGCCTTGGCCGCCATGCCCTTGTTGTAATAGAGCAGCGGGGTCGAACGGAAGAAGGGGACGGAGTGCAGCTTGCCCTCGCGGTTGCCCATCGTCAGCATGAACGGCGACATGATGTTGGTAACACTGAAGCCGTCTGCCTTGGCATAGGGCATCATGTCCGCGAGAACGCCGTCGTCCATGAACCAGCCGACCATCGTGTTGGCCAGGATGGCGACCTGGGGCTGCTCGCCGGCCTGCACCGCCAACTGGATCTTTGCGGTGAGCGGGTCGTATCCTCCGATGTAGGTGTCCACGACCTTGATGCCCTTTTGCGCGCCCACCGTGGTGTTGAACTTCTCAACCGCGTACTTGACGGCCTGCTGCAGCGCGCCTGACCCGCCCGTGTGCCAGAAATTGATGACTTCCTGGGCTGCGGACGGCAAGATCGCCAGCGACAGCATGACAGCCACGAAGACAAGAGATACCGCTCGCCTCATTAGTGAGTCCCTCCTTTTGAATAGGAGCATTACATAGCGAACATGTTTGCCTGTCAAGCGATTTCGTCCAGCGATTTCGTCCAGCACTGCGCAGAAGCCGCCTCTCTCTGTCGTTGTGGCGCTGTTTGGCGGGACTCAAGGCAGTTGCGGATCTTCAAAGGTGAAGGCCGCCGCAAGGCGCCCCACCCCCTCGGAATGGCCGGCACCACGGTCGCCCGCCTCCGTCCTGGCGGCTCCAGATCGCAATATCGCAGGGACCAAGCTGCTGTCGCGGTGTCCTACCGGCCGTTATCGACGGCCTCGCCCAACCGGGCTTCCAGGGGTCCGGGCATCAGCGAAACGATCAGGTGCGGCAGTCCGAGTGCCTGCTGCACCCAGGCGCCGAAACCGGGCCGCCGCCCGGACAATTTCGGCGAGGGCAATCTCGGGAACGAAACCCCCTGGCAAGATTCCTCCACAAGGTCACTCTCGGAGTTCCCAGAGAGATCTATCGGTGGCTCGACGGTATCAGGATTCTCCATGGCGTAGATATGTTCATTGTGGCAGGAACGGGATTGCTGACGGATGCATACGGCGTCTTTGTCGAATGGGGGCCCTACAATCTGTTCAAATGGTCGATGATTTCGAAGCTTTGCGGGTGCAAGCTACTCTTTGTATGCGTTGGCGCCGGCCCCATCTACAGCGCCCTGGGCAGATGGTTCACTGCAGCCTCCCTGCGTCTGGCAGATTTTCGTTCCTATCGTGATCAGTCCAGCAGGAGTCTTCTTGGGAGTATCGGATTCGAGACGAGCGGCGACCCTGTATATCCGGATCTGGCATTCAGCTTGCCCGAGATCGCGTTGCCGCAATTCGTAAACCAGCAATCGGAACGAACGGTTGTGGGCATCGGTCTGATGGACGATGCGGGTAAGTACAGCAGCGAGAGACCAGATCACGCGATCTACCTGTCCTATCTGGAGAACCTGGCAGCGTTCGTGAGATGGCTGTTGGCTCGACAATACGATGTCCGAATACTGACCGGAGAGATCTGGTGGGACCAGCATGTGACGCAAGAGTTCAAAGACCTGCTCAAAGGGTCGTTGCTGCCGGAAGATGAGAAGCGTGTCATCCACGAACCGGCTCTCACTGTCGAGCAACTGCTGTCGCAGATCGCTGCCACCGACTTCGTGGTAGCTACCAGGTTCCACAACCTGGTGCTGTCCCTGGTTCTCAACAAGCCAGTCCTCTCGATCTCATTTCATCACAAGTGCGTCTCTTTGATGGCGCAGATGGACTTGTCGCGATACTCCAACGACATCAATCAGCTCGATTCTTCCAGGTTGATCGAGCAATTCAGAGGTCTCGAAAGAGACCGAGATGTGCTCAAAGCAAAGATCAGACAACGCGTTGAAGAGTTCCGCGAGGCCCTGGATGAACAGTACAGCCTTGTATTCAATGATATGTGGCAGAAAATGGAGCCTTCAGGCGCTGCGCAGGGTGGCGCACCCCGACGCACCCCCTTGATGAGCACATGACAGACTGTGGCTGCCACGCGGCGCGGCTGTCCCGCCCATTTCTGGAGAAGATCGTCATGTTCAAAGTATTCGGGAAATCGCCGATCAGGGCATATCTGCGCCTGAATCAATGGCTCTGGAATCGTCTCCCTCCGTTGCCGAGAGATCTTCGCGCGGTCCGCGCCTACGGAAACCTCCTGCATCGGCTTGTCCGCACAACCGCCACAAGAGGGCAGAATTTCGGCACACTGTTCCTGCGAAACCGCCCGCAACTGGAACTGATCTGTCGTCTCGCAAATCAGAAAGAAACCGCGGCACCCCTGAATATCTCGGTGATCGCGTGCAGCAAAGGGGCAGAGGTCTATTCCATCTTGTGGGCTGTTCGTTCAGCGCGGCCCGACCTGAAGGTCATTCTGCATGCCGTCGATATTTCGAAGGAAGTACTGGAGTTTGCGCAGAGGGGAGTCTACTCCCTGCGCAATTCGGAGTTCAGCGAGGCAAAGACCTTCGAGCGTTTGACCGAACAGGAGATGAGGGAAATGTTCGACGCGGGGGAGGATTCCGTCAGGGTCAAACAATGGATCAGGGACGGAATAACGTGGCACCACGGCGACGCCAGAGACCCGCGATTGCACGCAATCCTCGGTCCGCAGGATATCGTGGTGGCGAACAATTTCCTGTGTCACATGGATGAGCATGACGCAGAAGAATGTCTACGCAACATTGCCGGATTGGTCCGTGCGGGTGGGTACGTGTTCGTTTCCGGAATCGATCTGCAGGTTCGAACAAGAGTCGCACGGGATCTGGGTTGGAAGCCGCTTGTGGATCTGATGGAAGACATCCACGACGGTGATCGATCGTTGAGACACGACTGGCCATGGAAATACTGGGGCTTGGAGCCCCTCGACAAGACGAGGCCTGATTGGCGCGTTCGGTATGCGTCAGCTTTTCTGGCGGGCGCTGTTCCCGCACGGCAGCCCAAGGCCAGGACGCCTGACGCAGTAGAAAAGCTTTGAAACGATGAAGGATTGAGGGAGAGGCTTTTCGGGTCCGTCCGGATGACCCGCCGGATTTCGCTGGCCGCTCACGGGCGTGCCATGAGCGCGTTCAGATGATCGCCAGTCAGCACGAAGCGTTTTCCCAAGTCGCTTGGCGTTTCATCCTGGGGGCGTCCGGATCATCGGCTTCGGGTGCGATGAGCGCCTTTGATGGGGGCGTCTTCGAGGACGCCACCACTCCGGCGAATCGCCGCGCGGCGAAGGGGCGTGCATGTCGGCTCGGGCTGGGCCTCTAGTCGACAGGTGAATCCAGCTCCCGGAGCAACGACCGCCGAATCCAGTCCAGACCCTGTATGATCAGCCAGCGCCTGCGGTATTCGGGCTCGCGTCGAAAGCCTCTCGTCGAGCGCACCACGCGCAGCTCGCCCGGACCGCAGACGGCCATGGCGACGGTCTCTTCGGAGAAGGGACCGACGAGGGCAAGCCCGATGCCGCCCGGCGGGGCCACCTTCTCCGCAAGAGACAGGGCGAGCTGCGCCCCTTCGCCGGCCGGAGTCGGGATTGCGCGGTCCTTCATGTCGAGCTCTACGAACCTCGAGACCTCCGACAGGGTGTGCGGGTGAAGATCTCTCGCCACGCTCGCGCCGTAGCCCGCCGTCTGCAGCTCGACCACCAGCTGACCGTCGGTGACGGTGTCCAGTACGCCGAGCGCAAGACCTGCGTCGGAGATCAGCCGGCCCACGACCTCGGCCACCGACTGGCCCTCGACTCCGTAAATCGCTACTCCAAGCGCCTTTCGGATCGCCGCTTCGACGGGCGCAATCAGCGAGAGCGCCTCGGCCTCGGTGTCTGCCTTGGCAGTGATGCGCACGTCGGTCTGCCCGGCGTGGGCCGACAGCCCCACAGTCGGGTTGGCCAGCAGCTCCAGGTCGCGGATAGCCCGGTCGACGTTGCTTTCACCTACGGCGCAGGTCCGCAGGACGCGGACCTTGAGGGTCTTCTTGCCGCCGGCGCGCTCTACCAGGAGCGGCAGGACGGTATGGGTCATCATGTACTCGAGCTCGCGAGGAACGCCAGGCAGCGAGACGACGAATCCACGGCCCCTGGTGTCCTCGCTGAGAAAGCAAGGGGCCGTGCCCACCGGATTGGGGAGCGGCAGGGCGCCTTCCGGCAGAAAGGCCTGCTGCCTGTTGTTCTCCGCCATCGCCCGACCAAAGCTGCGGAACCGGGCGGCGATCTGAGCCTCCAGCTCCGCGCTGTGGACCAGGGCGCGCCCCGTGGCCCGGGCCACGGCCTGCCGCGTCACGTCGTCTGCCGTGGGCCCGAGGCCGCCCGATGTAACCACGATGTGGGAGCGGTCAAGGGCGCGGTCGAGCACTTCGGTGATTCGTTGTTCGTTGTCGCCGACCGTCGTCTTGTAGAAGAGATCGATTCCTACGTCCCGAAGCATCCTGGCGAGCAACACTGCGTTGGTGTCGACGATCTCGCCGAGCAGGAGCTCGGTTCCGATCATGACGATTTCCGCGTGCATTCCTGTGCCTCCGAAGCCTTGGCGCGCCCGGGCTCGACGCTCGGATGGCGACGGTGCGCGGGCGGCGGGAGCCCTGGCGGCTGTTCGCCCTACCGCCGCGCCCTCCGCGCCCGCACCACCGTCGTGACGCTCGAGAAGTCGTGCTCGATCTTCGCGGCGTCCAGGATCTGGGAGATCTGGCCGCGGTGGTGCGTCTGGTGGTTGAAAAGCTGTGTCAGGACCTCCCAGACGGCAAAGCTCTCGGCTTCGCCTCTGGCGTTGGTCATGCGAATTTCCCATTTGAGTGTTTCGTCCGGTGAGCTCCGCCGCGAACACTGTGAATACCTCGTCTACCTGCCTGCGACGCTTCGTAAGATCGGCGAAGTTGTCATAGAGCTGCTTCGGAGCGGTCGCCGGGTCGTACGCCGCCGCCGGAGCCGCGAGCGACTTGAACCCGGGCTGGCTGGCCCGGATACGAGCCAGGTAGCCCAGGTCCGAGCGCAGGATGTGGTTGAGGACCCCGAGGATGGTGCCGAAGTAGGAACCTGCATCTCTGGTCACCAGCCCGGCCGGCGCTTTTTCGAGGACGCCCAACAGAATCCCGTTGGCGTTCGCGTTGTACTCTGCGAGCAGACTGTAGATCTCTTTCATGCGTCCAGCGTAACCGGGTGCGGCGCCAGACGCAAGCGGCGCTCGTCTCGGGGACGCCCGCGCAGTCGACGCGGAGGGCAGGCTGCTGTATCATCTGGCGCAAGGCTCACGCGCGGTGCGCGGCCGCGTGAGCCGGCGTGTCGAAAGGTGGTCGCAGTGGATTCGTCTCCTCCCCGGGTGCAACCGCTGGTGAAACCCGGATCGCTGGTTGCGCTCATGGCGGGGGCGCACTTCTTTCACCATCTCGTCACCGCGCTCGTCGTCCCGCTGCTGCCTTTCATACGCGACGGCTTCGGGCTGACCTATGCCGAGGCCGGTGTCGTGGTCTCCGCGTTCGCGCTCGCCTACGGCATCGGCCAGCCCCCTGCCGGCTGGCTCGCCGACCGCATAGGACCAAGAGGACTGCTGACGTTCGGGATCGCCGGCGTGGCACTCGCCGGCGCCCTGCTGGGGATCGCACCGGGGTACGCGTTCGCTGTGGCCGCCCTGATCCTGATGGGGGTGGCAGGCGGAGGCTATCACCCCGCCGCCTCGCCGGTGATCTGGACCGCCGTGCCGTCGGAGACACGAGGCCGGGCCCTCGGCTTCCACCTCGCCGGAGGCGGGGCGAGCCACTTTGTGGCGCCCCTGCTCGGTGTTTTCCTCGCGGGCCTCTGGGGCTGGCGGGGCGCTTTCCTGGCCGTTTCGCTTCCCGTGCTGGCTTTCGGGGTTCTGCTCTACGCGCTGCTCGGGCGCGGGGCCGCGCCACGCCCCTCGCGGGGCGGCTTCGCCGAAGCCGAGAAGACCGACGGTGCGCCTGTCCCCGTTTTGCAGATCGCGGCGTTGCTCGTGCTTTCCACGACGATCTCGGCCACGGTGACTTCAGTTCTCGCTTTTGTGCCCCTGTTCATCGTGGACACTCACGGCGCAAGCACGCAGCTCGCCGCCGCCTATCTGTCCCTGGCGTACTTTACCGCGTTCGTGGCTGGGCCGCTCGCGGGCCACCTGTCCGACCGATTCGGCCCGCTGCGGCTCGTGGTCGCGGTCGGCGTGCTTCTCCCGCCGGCTCTCCTGCTGCTCGTCGCGGTCCCGTTCGGCCTGCCCCTGGCGGCGACGCTCCTCGCGATCGGCTCTCTCATGTTCTTCCGAGGCCCGACCTCGGAAGCGTTTCTGGTGGCGAGCATTCCGGCGCGCCGCCGATCGACTGTCCTGGGATTGTACTTCTTCTCGGGCATGGAAGCAGGCGGCGTCCTGACGCCTCTGGTGGGACGGCTCATCGACGCGCGCGGCTTTGCCGCGAGCTTCACCACGGTAGCGGTGGTAGCCGGGGTGATCACGCTGTCGTGCGGGGCGGTCCTTTTTCGAGCGGTTCTCGCAAAGCGTCCTGAGCCGGCCGGCACGCGCGCCGCTCGACCGTAATCGGCCGGTCGCGTCCATGCCGCCGCACGCAGGCCGGCGAGCGCGTCGACCGGCTGATGACGGCGTCGGCTGAGCCACCGGGCGCGCTCGGCGGCTCACCCCTTGACGCTGCCCAGCACGAGCCCGGTCGTAAAGTACTTCTGCAGGTACGGATAGACGCACAGGATCGGTATCATCGCGAGGAACATCTGCGCCGCGCCGGTGGTGCGCGCGCTGACAAGCGCCAGGTATCGGGCCAGGTTGCCGCTCAGGTCCGTGTTGCTGCGCATGAACTCCTCGGGATTCACCACGACCGTCTGCAGGTAGGTCTGCAGAGGATAGTGCTGGACCTTGTTCATGTAGATCATTCCGTCGAACCAGCTGTTCCAGTGTCCGACGAACGAAAACAACGCCACCGTTGCGATCGTGGGCGTCGAGACCGGCAGAATGACCTGGATCAGCGTCTGCACGTGAGTCGCGCCGTCCATGTACGCCGCCTCCTCCAGCTCCTTCGGCAGGCTGCGCATGTAGTTCATGACCACCAGCATGCTGAAGACCGGGACCGCGCCCGGCAGAACGAGCGCCCAGATCTTGTCGATCAGGCCTGTAGTCCTGACCACCATGTACGTGGGTATCAAACCGGCGTGGAAGAGAATCGTCACGACAAAGAACCAGGAGAAGAAGTTCCGCGCCCCGAAATCCTGCTCTGGACTTCGAAAGGGGATAGGCCGTCATGATGATCAACAGGAGATTGAGCGGGACGCCGATCGCCGTCCGCTTGAGAGAGACCGCGAGAGACTCGATGAACTTCGAGGTGTTCGTGATGAACTCGTACGACACCGTCGTGAAGCCGACCGGGAAGAAGGTGACTTCGCCCGCGGCGACGGAAACCTTGTTGGAGAAAGAGACCGCCAGCAGGTTGACGAACGGCGATATGCAAAGGAGCGCCACGAGCAGCAGGAAAACCGTGTTGAGCACGAGGAATACTCTGCGCGGTACGGATTCCTTCATCGTCCCTTTCTCCTCAGAACACCCTGTATCCGGCAAGCCTGTCGGCCAGATAGTAGGATGCCACGATGAACACCAGCGATACGACCGATTTGAACAGGCCGGCGGCCGTCGAGAGCGAGTACTGGGCCTGCTCGATGCCGAGCCGGTAGACGAACGTATCCAGAATATCGCCGGTGGAGTAGACCACGGGGCTGTACATGTTGTAGATCTGGTCGAAACCGCCGTTGAGGATATTCGCCAGGCTCAGCACGGTCATCAGCACGATCGTGCTCGAGATGCCGGGCAGAGTGATGTGTCCTGTCTGCTGCCACCGGTTCGCGCCGTCGATCACCGCAGACTCGTAGAGCCCCGGGTCTATGCTCGTCAGGGCGGCCAGGTAAATCACCGATCCGAATCCGAAACCTTTCCAGATATCGGTCAGGATCATCGTGGCCGGAAACACTTTCGCATTGCCCAGAAAGAAGATCGGCTTGATCCCGAGCCTGGACAGGAGAACGTTGACGAAGCCTTCGCTCGGAGACAGAACCTCGATGAGGATGCCGGCCAGAATGACCCATGACAGGAAATTCGGCAGGTAGACCAGAGTCTGGAAGAAGCGCTTCGCGGAGACGCTCCCGACTTCGTTCAGGAGCAGCGCGAACACGACCGGAACTGCTATGCCGCCGACCATCTTGCCCAGCGCGATGACGACCGTGTTGCGGATGACCAGCCAGATGCTGGGCATGGCGAACAGCGTTCTGAAGTTCTGGAGCCCCACCCATTTCTGTTCCCCGAAAAAGCCTTTGGCCGCGACGAACTTCTGGAAGGCGATGACGACGCCCGCCATGGAGCCGTAGCTGTAGATGGCCACAAGGACGACCGCTGGAATCAGCATGATGTACAGGGGAAGCTCTCTCAGCGCTTTGTCTCGTTGTCTCTGATTCACCAGCTCTCCAGCAACTGCGAGCGAGCCGGATGCGGACCCGAGTCCGCCGGCTCACTCACGGCACGGTCCGAGGTCGTCGAGGCAGCTCGAAAGAATGCTCGCCGCATACCGGCGCGACCTTGCCCTGGAACGGCCGCGGCGGGAGAAACCCCGCCGCGGCCTGCGCGTCGAAACGCCTATTTCGCCGGATACAGCTTTTCAAGCTCGTCGAGCGTCTGCTGGCCGCCCGCCTTGAGCCACTGCTGCACGTAGGTGTCGAAATAGTCGACCGGCTTGGCGCCGATGATGATGTCTGTAAACGTCGTTATCGTGAGCGTGTCGAGCTGGGAAACGTTCGTCAGCCACACCTCGGGCCGTCTGATGCCCATGATGCTCTGCACCACCGCGTTGTCGGGCATGTACCTGTTCAGGACGATCTGGAGCGAGCCATTCTTGTTCATCTGGCCCCATGTGCCAAACGCATTGTCGTCCTTCGCCAGAGTTCCATTCTCGAAGCCCACCACGTAGTCGTATGACCTCCTGGCAAATGATGGCAGGCCATCGCCGCTTCCCTTGGCAAGAGCGTCGAGCACCTCCTTCTCGAAGACCTCGTTCGGAATGTCGATGTACACCGGGCAGAGCCTGTACTGCTCGTCGGCCCAATACCGGAGGTAGGCCTCTTTGCCCCCGTAGTTGACGGTCTGATCGTACAAGTTGAGGATCTTGATCGCCGCTTCGGGATTCCTGGACTTCCTGCTGACCATCGTCACCTGGCCGACGGCATTGCTCTGGATGCCCACCTTGTAGTCGGTGCCGGGCTGTGTCGGGATGGGATAGGCCCGCGTGATGACTCCGTCCTTCTTGTAGACGTTGTTGTAGGGATACCACGTGCCCCAGTTGCTGCCGTACGCCATGCCGATCTTGGCGCTGACCCAGTCTTCGATCAGCGCCGACTCGTTCTTGGCTGTGAACTCCTTGTTGATCAGGCCTTCCTTGTACATGTCGCGCAGCAGAGACAGCGCCGGCTTCATGCCTGGCTGGATCCAGGCCCAGGTGATCCTGCCGTCCTTGCCTCGGTAGAAGAGGTCGCGGTCACGTCCCGGCACCCCGAACGCGGAAACGAGGCCGAGAATGCTGGCGTGGTTCTGCCTGATGAGATCCCTGTTGAGCGCGAGCCCGTAGGTGTCGCCGTTCTTGCCGTTGCCGTCCGGATCGCCGGTGGCGAACTTTCTTGCGAGAGCGACCATCTCATCGACGGTCTTCGGAGGCTGAGAGTTGGTCCGCTTCAGCCAATCATCGCGGATCCAGAGGAACGGCGCCTGGTGGAAGTTGTCGTTCATGCGCGGTATCGCGTATAGCTTGCCGCCTATCGAAGCGCCTTTGTACGCATCGGCGAACCTGGTCTGGTATGCCTTGATCGAATCGGTTGCGTACCTGGCGTAGACGTCCGTGAGATCGGCCAGTTGTCCGTTCTCCGCCAGCTGCAGAAACACGTCGGGCTGCTGCGTCTTGAAGATGTCCGGCAGGTCGCCCGATGCGATGACGGCGTTCAGCTTGGTCTGATAAGCCTGGCTGCTGGCGTCGGCGGAAAAGGCGACCACGAGGTCGATGTTGAGCTTTTCCTTGATCAGGCGGCTCCAGCGGTTGTCCTCCCAGGTGTCCTTGTCGAGGAGCTTCGAAGCCGCCGCGGTCTGAATCGACCACGAAACCTTGAGCGGCTGCTCGTACTTTCCCAGGGGGTCGATCTTGCCGGCGGGTGCGGCTGCGGCGGTCCCCGGCTTTTCCTGCGTCCCGGTCGCAACGGCGATCTGGCTCGCCAGCATCGCGGCGACGATGATTGCCACGAAGCGAAACCGTTTCATAGTGTCACCCCTTTCCTCCACGAAAGCTGCGAGACTTCGAGCCGGGCAAAGCCCGTCTCCTGCAGCGCACAGTGCCGTTCACCTCCTCAGATCGTGCGAATGAGTGTTCAGCGCAGACAACGCCAGGCAGTACCGGAACCCGGTGACTGGCCCGGAGGCGGTTGTTCCGGAGATGTCGGAGAAGTCGCCTTGCTCACCATGCCGCGCGAGACACCGGAGATCTGGCTGATGCGCACGCTGTCGACATCTCCGCGCATGGGCCCCGGATCCGACCCTTCATGCGGCGAACACAAGCCCTCGCATGGTAGCACGTGTCCCTCAGGAGTCAAGCATAATCGAAGATCGTCAGAGAAGCTCGGTCGCGCGCGCGGCTTTCGACGCGTTGTCGGGCCGTCTGCATGCGGCCTCGACAGGCCAGGCTCAGGCTGCGCGCGCCGACCGCCGGGCCGCGTTCCCTCTCCCGCCGACGGTCGGCAGGAAGGCGGCGACCGCCCCGAGAAGCGGCAGCCATGCGGTGAGGCGGTAGACGTACTGGATGCCGGTGTGGTCGGCGATCGCGCCAAGCACCGCGGACCCGATCCCCGCCATTCCGAACGCGAAGCCGAAGAAGAGGCCGGAGATGAGCCCCAGGTTGCCCGGGAGAAGCTCCTGCGCGTAGACGAGGATGGACGGGAACGCCGAGGCCAGGATCATGCCGATGGGCAGGCTCAGGGCGGTCGTGGCCGCCAAGCCGACATGAGGCAGAAGGAGCGTCAGAGGCGCGACGCCGAGGATCGATCCCCAGATCACGTATTTCCTTCCGACGCGGTCGCCCACAGGACCTCCAATCACGGTCCCTGCGGCCACTGCGAGCTGAAACAGAAAGAGATGAATCTGGGATGCCCTGACCGACAGGCCGAACTTGTCAATCAGGTAGAACGTGTAGTAGCTGGTTATCCCCGCGAGGTAGAAGTACTTGGAAAAGATCAACACGAGAAGAATCGCCACCGATACGGCGACCCGCGATCGGGACAAGCCGGCCGCGGGACCCATCGCCGGGCGCAGGGCCCTCGCGACGCCGCCGATCCTGCGCCGGTACCAGAGGCCGACCCGGGACAGGATCACGATGCCCAGGACCGCGAGCGGAGCGAACCAGATCACGTGAGCCGTCCCGCGAGACGCGACGATCACCGCGGCCAGCAGAGGCCCGAGCGAGGAGCCGGCGTTGCCCCCGACCTGGAAGACCGACTGCGCCAGGCCCCTGCGGCCGCCTGCGGCCATATAGGCGACCCGGGACGACTCAGGATGAAACACGGAGGAGCCGAGCCCCACGAGGCCGACCGAGATCAGCAGAGCTTCGTACGTGCGGGCGAAGGAGAGAAGCACGAGACCCGTCAGCGTGAACCCCATCCCCACGGCGAGGGAGAACGGCTGCGGTCTGCGATCCGTCAGCGCGCCCACCACCGGCTGCAGGAGGGAGGCGGTGAGCTGGAAGGTGAAGGTGATGAGGCCGACCTGGGCAAAGGTGAGCCCGAAGGACTGCTTGACCAGCGGGTAGACTGCCGGGATCAGAGACTGCAGGGTGTCGTTCAGGAGGTGCGACAGGCTGATGGCGATCAGGATGGGGAAGACCGTCGACGACGTTGTCACGGCCGCCGTTGCCGCAAGGCCCACGCGTGCGTCAGGAGTCTCGGACATATAGGGTCAGAAGAAGATAAGCAACTCGTGGACAGAGAGGCGAGAGCCTCCGACGGCGGCGCCGGGGTGACGACGCGAGCTGGACTGCTCTGCCGGAGCTCTCCGTCGATGGCCAAGGCCTGGACGAACAAGGCGTCCCTTTCGGCAGGCGGCCATTCGGATGCCTCGGGCGGCGCCCGGCGCGGCAGGGCTGATGCCCGTGTCGCGGACGGGCGCTCCCGGGGAGGACGTCACCTGGCAGGGCCCCGCGTCAGCACGAACGGGGCGTTCCGGTCCGCGTCGAAATCGGTCACGTAGTAGTAGCCCCACTTGTCCTGACTGTTGGGCGTGACGCCGGAGAGCCGGTCGGTCAGGCCGAACGACAGGTTGAACGGCTTGTTCGACCGGAGCACGACGTAGAGAAAAGCCGCGGTGCTTTTCGGGTCCACCGTGAACAGGAACTTCTTCTCGGCGCCCTTCATCTCGCGGGTGCCGGTGCCCGTGCCGATACCGACGAAAGAGGCGATGTCCTTGCCCCTGGGGTCGCCGTCGACCCAGCTGTGGCCGTAGCCGATGTCGGTACCCGCGTCGAAGGTCATCGTCGCCTCGTAGCGTTTCCCCGGGCCGAGCGGCCCGAGCCGGAAGATGGCGTAGAAGCCTTCGGGCCCGCCGAGGTAGTTCGGCATCCAGGAGAAGCCCGCCGCGGTGGCGGCGTTCTTCGTATCGCCGTTGGCGACGTCGACGTAGCCCGATGCCGCGGTCTGCGGGGCGGCCGCGGCGGGAGCGCCGCTGCGCTTGAGCAGGAATGGCGAGGTCCGGTCGAAGTCGAAATCGTTCACGTAGTAGTAGCCCCACTTGTCCTGCGAGTTGCGCGTAAGGCCCGACGCGCGGTCCGTCAGGGTCGCGGCGAGCTTCCACGGCTTGTTGGAACGCACGACCAGGTACAGCACGCTCGAGGTGCTCTTCGGGTCGACGGTAAAGAGAAACTTGTCCTCCTTGCCCTTCAGCTCGCGTGTCCCGGTGCCCGTCCCTATGCCCACGAACGAGGCGTAGTCCTTGCCCATCGGGTCGCCGTCTATCCAGCTGTGGCCGTAGCCGATGTCCGTGCCCGCGTCGTAGGTCAGCGTGACCTCGTAGCGCTTCCCGGGCGCCAGCGGCGAGAACTTGAAGACTGCGTGGTAGTCGGTGGCGGCGCCGAAGAACGAAGGAAGACCGTAGCCGGTGACCGTCGAGGTCTGCTTCGAAGAGTTCACAGGCACATCCACGTACGGGGGAGCCGCGAATGCGGCGGCGCAGAACACGATCAGTGCCAGTGAGACCAGAGGCACGAGCTTCTTCACTGGAGACTCCTTTTCTGTCATCCTATACAGGTAGCCCGCGCACGACGGACTTTCAATTTTTTCCAGAACGAACCGACCTGCCTGGCAGGCCCGGTGCCGCGGAACGATCAAGAAGGTCGCAGCGAAGTCCGCTATCCCTTGATCGACCCTTCGGTCAGCCCGGCGACGAACTGCCGCTGCAGGAACAGGAAGGCGATGATCAGCGGCAGGGTCGAGAGGAGCGAGCCTGCCATGATCATGCCCCACTCGATCACGTAGAGCGTCTTGAGCGACGACAGGCCGACGGGGAAAAGCGTCATCTCGGGGTCCCCCATCAGGATGAGCGGAAAGAGGAAGTCGTTCCACGAAGACATCAGGATGAAGATCCCGGCCGCGCCGATGGCCGGCCGGATGGTCGGCGCGACGATCCTCGCCACGAGCCCGAGCTCGTTCAGGCCGTCGATGCGGGCGCTGTCCAGCAGGTCGTCGGGAACGCTGCGGATGTACTGCCTCATCAGGAAGACCGCAAAGGGGTTGACGGCAAACGGCAGGATCAGTGCGGCGTAGGTGTTGGTCAGCGACAGGTCGGACAGGACTTTGAAGATCGGGATGATGGTGACGAAACGGGGGACCGAGACCATCACGAAGATCGACATGAACAGTACGCCGGCGCCCGCGAACCTGTATTTCGCGAACGCGAAGCCGGCGAACGTGCTGAAGAACACGCCGAGCAGCGTCGTGGATGCCGCGACGATCAGGGAGTTCAGAACCCAGCGGAAGAACAGCGTCGTCGTGAACAGGTCGTGGTAGTTCTTCCAGGTGATCGACTTCGGTATCAGATTGAAATCGGCGCTGAAGATCTGGCCGTTGGTGCGCAGCGAAGAGACCGCCATCCAGTAGAAGGGGAATATGATCACGAGGGCCGCTGCCCCGAAGATCAGGAACAGCCCGATGCGCGCGCCGAGCCGCCGGGTCCGGGTCACGTCTGGCGCCCCTCTCGCGCGGCGCCGAGCTGCAGCAGGGCGAATCCGAGGATGATCATGGCCAGCAGGTACGCGCTGGCGGATGCGTAGCCGAGCTTGAAGAACTTGAAACCGTTGGTGTAGATGTGGATGCCGACCGTGGACGTCGCGTTGGCGGGCCCGCCTTCCGTCAGGATCCACGGCTCCTCGAAGAGCTGAAAAGCCCACACGGACGACGCGATGGCGACGTAGACGAGCACGGGCTTGAGCTGCGGCAGGATGACGAACAAGCCGCTCTGGAGCGAAGAGGCGCCGTCGATCACGCTCGCCTCCACCGTCTCCCGGGGAATCGCCTGGAGCCCCGCCAGAACGAAGACGGAGTAATAGCCAGCCGCCCGCCAGAGCCTGAGCGCCACGATCGATCCGAGGGCCGTGTGAGGATTGCCGAGCCAGTCCGTCTGCCGTGCCCCGAAGAGCCCGAAGATCTTGTTGAGGATGCCGTTGTGCGGTGTGTAGATGATCATGAAGATCAGCGCGACGACCGGCAGCGAGACGGTGACGGGGATGAAGAACGCGGATCGGAACACGGTCCTGCCCGCGAGCATCTGCGAATTGAGCCCGACGGCTATGACGAGCGCGAGGAGCACGAGGAGCGCGATGTAGACGACGGCCGCGGCCACGGTATTGCGGAGCGACACCAGGAAGACCGTCTCGCGGAACAGCGCGAAGTAGTTGCGCAGGCCGACAAACTTCGCCTTCCTGATGCCGTCCCAGTCGAGCAGGCTCCAGAGGAGCGACTGGACGATGGGCCAGACCCAGAACGCGAGGAACATGATCGCGAACGGAGCCGTGAACAGGTAGGGGCTGTACTTGCGGTTGAACACGCCGTCTCCCCGGGGAAAGAGGCGGCGGAGCGGGCC
Organism: uncultured Spirochaetota bacterium; assembly: GCA_963734495.1. GTDB lineage: Bacteria > Spirochaetota > Spirochaetia > SZUA-6 > CAVTHK01 > CAVTHK01. Next base: position 60,049 of record CAVTHK010000008.1, on the reverse strand, counting down.
GTCCCCGCTTCCGCCGCCTGCTCAGGAGAGCTCCGCAGAGCTCTACAGGCCGAGGATCTTGATCAGCTGCGCTTCGATGCCGTTCCAGGCCTGAGCGGGGTCCTGGTTGTTCGCGAACATGTTGTCCAGCCCGTCGCCGAGGATCTTCTCGGTCTGAGACCACTCGACGAAGGTCCACGGCGCCACCTCGCGCGCCGTGATGCTCTTGATCAGGTCCACCGCGAAGGCCTGGCGGTCCTTCATCGCCAGGATCTTGCTCTGCACCGGCGCGTAGGTGGGGACACCCGTCGTCGAGAAGAACAGGCCGGTGAGCGCGGTCTCGTTGGTCGCGTAGAACTCGGAGAACTCCGCGGCGATGTCGACGTTGGGCCCCTTCTTCGGCACGACGATGGCCACGCCGCCCCAGTTGCCGGTGTAGGCAGGGGCGTTTTCCTTCCAGAGCGGCCACGGGAAGGTGCCGAGCTTGAGGTTGAGCGACGGGTCCTGCGCCGCGATCTCCATCGCGCGGTAGGAGTTGGAGGGCCAGAAGAGCAGCTTGCCCTGGCGGAGGATGTCGTAAATCGCCGGGTCGTTGACCTTCCCCTTTGCGCACTTCACGTCCGTGTGCAGCTTGTAGTAGAACTCGCGTCACTTCCCTGAGCAGCTTGTTGTCTCGGATGACCTTGCCCTTCTCGTCGTAGATGTTCCCGCCGGCGCCCTGGGCGAAGAGCTTCCACTGGTTCGAGCCCCACGAGGCTCCGGGGTAGAACATCGGGTGCATGTAGACGTCGGGGTTGCTGGCGCTCAAGCGTTTCGTCAGCTCGTAGTAGTCCTGCCACGTCTTGATCTTCGTGACGTCGACGTTGAGCTTCTTGGCCAGCGCAATGTCGTAGTACACGACTCCGGGGCCGTAGTCGGGGGGGATCGCGAGGATCTTCCCGTCAGATGAGGTCACGTCCTTGATGAAGGCCGCCGGAAAGTCCTTGGCCTTCGGCTGCACGAAGCTCGTAAAGTCGTAAAGAAGCTCGGGGATGAGGTACTTAGCGATGACACGGCGGACGAGGTTGGCCGAGTCGGGCAGCCCCTTGCCCGTGACGATCGAGGTGTAGAACTTGTCCATCAGGTCCCAGGGTCCCATCGAGACGGCCTCGACCGTCACGTTGGGGTGCAGCTTGTTGAACGCAGGGCCGATCTCCTTGTTGACCGCTTCGACGTGAGGGCCCCAGGCCCAGAACGTGAGCTTGACAGGACCTGCGGCCGCGGCCTTCGGCTCGGTCCCCCCTCCGGCATAGAGGAACATGCCCGGAACGAGCACGAGTCACGAGAATCGCTGCTCGCATGTTTCGCATCCTTCCACCTCCTCGAAAGTCTGCGCACCGCCGGCGGCGGCTGCGTGCCTTCACCATAGACCAAGCCGGCGCGTTGTCAAGTCTGGACGCGGGGCCACCCGGGGCGACGGGATCCAGTCCCGCGGCCGAGGCTTTTTCTGTACCTTTGGGCGCGGGCCAGGAGGGAAAAGCATGGGGACGATTGGGATCTACGAGCCTCTGCCGCGCCTCATCTTCCACGACGACTTCGACAGCGGCTTGTGCGGGTGGACAGCCTACGCCCCCAACCTCAAGCAGGACGAGCTGGAGTATTTCCCGGCCCAGCAGCGGTTCACGATGGTCGGGCCCCCCATGCTCAGCTCGATCCCCTTTACGCTCGTCGGCACGTTCGGATCGTTTTCCGGGACCTACTGCCTCAAGGTCGCGACGCGGCCGGTTGCCGCTCCGCCGTCCGAGCTGCCGGCGAGGGGCAGTACGGCCCAGGCGCTCAAACGGATCACGTTCGTCCGCCGCGAGCTCCTGAAGTTCGAGATGATCTTCGGCCTCAAGGTCGAGCAGGACCGGCCGGGGATCGGCGAGAACGACTTGCGCGCTTTCGGGTTCATGTGGGACATCCAGGACGCGGAGAAACGCTACTTCATCGGCGTCCGCCACATGAACTCGGCAGGCGGGAAGCTGCAGCATCGCTGGCAGTACTTCAGGGCGAAGCCGGGCAGGGACGAGGACTGGGGCGAGACCGGCCAGAGCGCCGTGGGCGGCGACCCGGCCTCGGCGGACGCGACTCACGTCCCGAGCATCAAGCGCGGCATCGACGCGCACCTGTACGGGAAACGCACCGAAGACGGCGGCGGCGAAGGCTTCGAGGACGTGCCGGACGGCAGGCAGGACCTCTGCTGGAACGAGACGAACGACAAGCTCAACTGGCACTACTTCTCGCTCCTGATCGACATGGCGAAGCGCGAGTACGTGGAGCTGAGGTGCGCGGATCGGGTCTTCGACCTCCGCGGTTGCAGGCCGACCCTGGTGGAGCCTTACCCGCGGATCCGCGCGCTGCTCAACTCGAACGTCTTCGTGGAATCCGACACCGACCGCAGGGCGTTCCTGTTCGTGGACTCTGCCGTGTTGTCGTCCAGTCCGGTGGCCGGCGGCCGGGAGTGATCATGCGCAACTTCCAGACTGTCGTCCTGGAGCGGATGAGCTGGTTCGCGGGAGGCTTCCGGACCGAGCCGTACGAGTGCGGCTGGGCGAGCGAGGCGATGTTCGTGGTCCGCGTGCACGAAATCGAAGGGTCCCCGGTGCTGCGCGCGACGGTGCAGCTCTCGGTCGACGGGATCGAATGGATGGACGACGACACGTGCCTTCCCCGGATCGACCGCGTCGGAAGCTTCTTCGTGAGGGTCACGCACTTCGGCGGGTGGCTGAGGCTCGACGGCGCCGTCGCAGGCGACGGGGCGCGGGCGCGCCTGACGGTCTACCTCGTCCTCAAGGAGTAGGCGCCGCCGCAACCGCGCGGGCGGCCGGGGGCGGGTGCCCGTCGAGTCGCGCGTCCGCGATCATGGCCAGCCAGGCCTTCCAGACCCGCCTGAGGTCCTTTGCCGTCGGCGCGCTGAAGCCGGCGAGAACCAGGTCTTCGCCGGGAGCCACGACCAGAGCCGTCCAGTCGCCGCCGCAGCGCGACAGCAGCATCTCGGCCGGCCGTCCCCCGAGCGCGACGTGCTCGGCAGGCGGACACTCCCAGAGCGAGGCGGCTCCGAAACAGGCCGCCGCGGCGGCGAGAATGCCGCTGTTCTGCTCGCGCCATCCCGCGGGCGGCGCGCGGTGCAGCAGGAGGTAGTGGAGATCTTCGAACGCCGGCCATGAGAGGCGCATAAGGAAGACGCGGCACCCTTTGGCGACGGCCCCTGGCGGCTGCTCCCAGGCGGCGACGGCGCAGGAGGCGCTCCAGTCCGCGTGCCAGCCCGCGGGGTAGCGCAGCTCCACTCCCGCTGCGGGCGAAGCCACCGAACGCAGCAGCGGCGGCCTGTGCCCCGCCGCGAGGAGCATCGCCGCAGCGCCTGCAGCCAGCAGGCCCAGCTTGAGCGCCGCAAGGGGCCGTTCGCCGAGCGCCGCGCTCCGGCGCGACGGCTCGCTCTCTTCGCCCGCCCGGAGGCTCGAGACGCGAAGCGAGACCTTTCCCGGCGCCGCAAACCCAAACGGTTCTCCCATGGGCCCAGCGTCGTAGAGACCGAGTCACGGCGAAATGACGGAATGCACCCATCCCTCGCGCGCGCGTATGGCAGGGCTCCGCCATGCGCGGCGGTTACTTCGACGCGCCCGCGGCCGGAACGATCCGCTTGTCCGCGGCGTAGCGCGCCAGGTCGACGCGGTTGGTGACGCGAGCCTTGCGGTAGATGTGGCGGAGATGATTGGTGGCGGTGTGATGGCTGATGGAGAGATCGCCCGCGATCTCCTTGGTCGACCGTCCCGCCGCGACCAGGCGGATCACCTGCAGCTCGCGCTCGGTCAAGCCGTCCGGCAGAGGCTCCCCGACGGTGCGCTCCACCTCGGCCAGCTCCTGCTCGAACCCGAGCATGCCCAGCCCCCAGCCGATCCGACGCGCTTCCGCGGCGAGCGCTCGCGCCCTCGCCCACTCGCCGCGCCGGGCGAGGAATGCGGCATAGTAGCAGCAGGTCCACGCGTGCTCCCAGATGAGCTCGCCGCGCCGGCTGAACGCGAGCGCGGCGTCGAAATAGCGCCGAGCCTCGGCGTCCTTCCCGAGCCGGCCCCAGAAGAGCCCGCGGACGCTGTCAATGGCATAGCCCGGACATTCCAGGATGAAGTCAGCCGGCGCGGCGGCCAGCTCCGGCGTACAGACTCTGCGCAGCGACTCGAGGTCCGACTCCATCACCGCGGCAACTCCGAGGGCGACGAGTGCGTGGAGATTGCCCCACGAGCTCGGCTCCATCGCAAGCGCGCGCTCGGCCAGACGCTTGACCTGCTCGACGCAGCTTCGATCTCCGAGCGCGCGGGAAGCGTCCGCGGCACCGGCCGCGCGCGCCGCGATCCGGTCCGGGTCGATGTAGTAGTCGGGATTTGATTCGACGATGGCGAGGACCTCGGCGGCCGTCCTGATCCCGACCGGTTCGCCCGATGCCGGCTTCTCCCGCGAGACGACCCCCGGCTCCCGCAGCCACTGCGCGTGCTTCACCTCCCGATGGTAGTCGCTCCACCGGCCCCTCCAGACGGCGAGCAGCCTGATGAGCGCCTGCAGGTCATACGCCCACACGCTGGAGCGCATCCCTTCGCCCGCGCTCCTCAGGTCGCGGGCAAGCTCCTCCGCGCCACGGCAGTCGCCGGCGCAGAGCCTCCAGACGCCGAGGCGGCCGCCGAAGACGAGCTCCGAATCGCGGTCGCGCGTCTCACGCGCGATCTCGAGCGCCTGCGCGCCCATCCGCAAGCACTCGGGCATGTTCAGGGTCCGGTACTCGAGCCAGGCCCACGCATGGAGCACCCTCGACTCGAGCCCGCGATCGCCGTGCGCGCGCGCCAGGTCGAGCGCGCGGGCAAAAGAAGAGGCAGCCCCGCGGTGATCCGCGTACGAGCGGCCTTCGGCGAGGGCGCACAGCAGGCCCGCGGCCGCGACCGAATCGGGTGGGACGGCGGACAGCGCGCGCGCCTGCAGCCTCCGCAGATCCTCGCGCGGCAGCCGCGCCGCGGCTCCGGGATAGTCGGCAAACTGCGCCGTCCCGGCCGCGCGCTGCGTGTCCCCTGCCGCCTCGTAGAGGTCGAAAGCCTCGGCGAGGCGCGGCGTCACGTCGAGAAAGCGGCCCAGCGCGAAGAGGGAGCGGGCCCTGAGCGATGCGAGCTCGGCCCGCTGCGACACGGAGATCTGCGGGTCCCGGCTTGCGGCGTCGAAGCACCTGAGCGCCGTGTCGTACGCCGCGGACTCGAGCGCCTTCGTGCCGGCCTCGCGGAGGTAACGGACGGCCTTGTCGCGGCACTCGATGCCTGCAGCCTCGAAATGCCATGCGAGCGCAGCCGGCTCCACCGCAGCGCCTTCGGCTCTCACCGCTTCCAGCGCCTCGCCGGCGGCGCGGTGGATCGAGGATCGAGCTGCCGGCGCGAGGGTTTCCAGGATGCCGCTCTGCACGATCTCATGCGCGAACCGGAAGCGGTCGCCGCCGTCGTCCGCGATCAGCCCTTCTTCGACGCTTTCGCCCAGGAGCCTCCTCACGCGGGCGGGAGCCAGTGAAGCGGCCCGCGCCAGGAGCCCGACGTCGACGTCGCGTCCGAGGACCGCGGCCATCCGCACGAGCCCGCGCGCGGCCTCCGACAGGCGCGCCATCCTGCGGGTCGCGAGGATCCCGGCGCTCTCCGCCGCCCCGCGCTCCCACCCCTCGCCGGGCGCCGCCGCGGGGCTGCGTGCCGCGCGGGTCGCGAGGGCGCGCGCAGCCTGGATGACGAACAGCGGGTTCCCGTCGGTCCGCGCATGGACGAGATCGGCGAACCCAGCCGCGCTCTCGTCGCCGACCTCGCGCGCCAGCAGGCGGTGGGTCTCCTCGCGGCTCAGGTTGCCGATCGCGAGTCGCTCGTGCCACGGCAGCTTGGTCAGGCCTTCGAGGACGGCGGCGAGAGCGGGATGGCGCGCGGCCCGCTTCTCGACGCAAGTGCCGACCAGCAGCGTCCTGCTGTCGCGCAGGTCGTCGGCCACCGCTTCGAGCAGGCGCAGGCTGTCGGGATCGCAGTAGTGCAGGTCGTCCAGGACGAGCACGAGCGGGCCTGCATCGGCCACTCGCCGGAGGTAGCTTCGCATGGAGACGAAGAGGCGGAAGCGCGCCTCGGGCGACGGTGGCTCAGGAGACTGCGATGCGGGGGAACGACGGGTGTCGAGACCGGGAAGCATCCTCGCGATGTCGCCCGCGCCGCCTCCCATCAGGGCGCGGGCCCGCGCCCTTCCCACGCGTTCGATGTGGCGGATGACGATCTCGGCCCAGGGCCCGTATGCCGGCGAGCCCTCGTCGTCGCGCGCCTGCCCCCACAGCACCCCGGCGCCGGCCCGTTCCGCAAGGGCGCAGAGCTCCCGCGCCAGACGAGTCTTGCCGACGCCGTGGTCGCCCGTGATCGTGACGACCGCTCCCCTGCCCCGCATCGACGAGCCGAGGAGACCCACGAGCCGTTCCATCTCGGATTGCCGGCCCACGAGAGATGAAGCCCCAAAGCCCGCACCGTGCCGCCCGGCGGAGGTTCGCCGCTTCACATCGAGATTGTATGCGCGGGCGACGCCCCGCGCAAACTCGCGCCCCGGTCGCGAGCGGCTCAGCCCGGCGAAACCTTCGCGGGCGGCGCGCCGTCGGTGACCCCGACCGAGACCGAGTCGGGCAACGGAGCCCCGGCCAGCGGCGACATCCGCACGATCTTGCGGACGCCGGGGACCAGCGGGAAGTAGTTGTCGCTGAACACGACGCGCGCCTCGGTCTCGAGCTCCACCATCTTGCAGACTTGGGACGACTCGATCTCGAGCGTCCAGCCGTCGCCCGCCCTCGCCGCCTTGACCGCGAGGGGCGAGGCGGCCCGCGCGAACTCCGCGAACGGGCAGAAGAACAGCGTGTCTTCGGATACGAGCCGGTCGCCGTCATAGAGCGCGGCGTGCACGACCTCGGAGAGCCGGTCGCCCACCTCCGCGTAACGGCCGGGGAGGTCCAGCACGCGCATGGTCTTCCCCGACGGGACCTCCACGGCGCTTTCCCACCGACCGAGCACCCGACCGCCGGCAGCCATGTGACGCACCCGGAGGGTTCCCTTCAGCTCTGCCTGTCCCTCGTTCGAGCACATGACCCGCACGTCGTCGGCGTCCCTGTAGACGCCCACGACCGCGTCGGCGTACAGGCGCTTCGTCACGTAGTAGCTCATCAGCGGGTAGCCGAGGTAGTCGATGCAGCCGAACCCGAACAGCGGGCCGCCCTTGTTGAGAGACCAGTACAGGATCCCGTTGCACGAGCTGCTGCGCAGCCGCAGGTTGGAGAACGCGTGGTAGTCCGCGAGGGCGTGCTCGACCTCGAGTGAGTGCAGGTAGCCCCGGAGCGAGCTCACGTCGAAGTACGTGCTGAACGGGAACCGGTTGATGAGCGGCAGGCCGGTGATGCGCTTCCACTCCTTGTGCCAGCCCCGCTGGTCGAGGCGGTCGACGTCGAGCCCCATCGCCTTGAGCAGTGTCTGGGGCCGGGAATAGCTCTCGAGGTTCCAGCAGCTCTCCGTGACGAACGTGGGGTCCTTCGTGGAATTGTAGAAGTTGCCCCAGCAGTGCATGTCGCCGTCGACGGGAGACTGGGCGAAGTTCCTGCCGTGCGGCGAGTTCGGGACGTAGGGCACGTCCGGGCAGTGCTCGGCCGCCACCCTGGGAAGGAGCTCGCGGACCAGCGGCTCGCCGTAGAACCGGTCCATGTCGTCCTTCCACCCCCACTCGTCCCACCCTTCCTGCTGCTCGTTGCCGCCGCAGAGCATGGCGAGGCAGGCGTGGTTGCGCAGCCGCTTCGTGAGCTCCACGGATTCCTGCCTGAACTCCTCGACCCACTCCGCGTCGTAGTCGGGGTAGACGTTGCTGTGGAGGAAGTAATCCTGCCACAGCATGATGCCCAGCTCGTCGCAGGCCCGGTAGAACCGCTCGTCCTCGACCGCCCCTCCGCCCCAGATGCGGATGATGTTCGCGCCCGAGGCCTTTACGAGCTCGAGCAGCCTCTGGTACTCCTCCCACTCGCCGTGCACCTTGATGTAGTCGACCGGGATCAGGTTGTAGCCGCGGCAGTGGATGCGGCGGCCGTTGACCCGGAGCTGAAAGGTGTCCTTGCCGTTATCGAGGCGCCTTGCGAGCTCGACCCGCCGCAGACCCACGCGGGACTCCGAGGCGTCCACCGCCGGGCCGCCGGCGGTGAGCTCGAGCCTCAGGTCGTAGAGCGCCTGCTCGCCGTAGCCGGAGGGCCACCACAGCTTTGGACGCTGGACCGTCAGGCGCAGCTCCGCGCGGCCGGCCTTGACCGCGGCGCTGCCCGAGGCCACGGGCTTTCCCGCGCCCGGCTCGCCCAGCGCAGCGGTTACGACGAGCTCCCTCGCATCGCGGGCCGCATCGATGTCGACGGCGACCGCGACCTCCGCCTGGGCCTCCGAAAGGCCGACGACACGGACGAGCTGGTCCTTGATCCTTGCTCCCGGGTAGAACCGCAGCTCGACCGGCTTGTTGATCCCGATGCCGAGGACCCCGGTGCCGAGGTTGAGAAGGCTGGAGCCCCCGTAGAAGTTCCGCTGGTAGCGGCGGATCAGCGACTTGCCGAGCAGGCCGGTGACGTCCCCTTCGCGGCCCATCCTCTTCGCCTCGGGCACCAAGGCGCGGATCATCCTGCCGTGCGCTTTGACGCGCACGGTAAGCTCGTTGCCCTTCGCCTTGAGCAGGCCGGGGCGCAGCTCGAACTGGTAGCCGCGATAGGCGTTCCGCGTCGAGCCCACCGGCTCGCCGTTGACCCGGATGTCGGAGAACGTGTCGATCCCCTGGAGATCGAGAAAGGCCCGCAGCCCGCGCCGGCCGCGCCCGCGGCGCCGCCGGCGCGTCGCCGCCGCTGCGGCGCGTCGAACCGCACGCGGTAGAGCCAGTCGGATTCCGCGACCCACTCGGCCGCGCGCGCCGCATCGGTGCTGCGGAAGGGGTTGTCCAGCAGCCCCGCCCTCACGAGATCGTATTGAACCGCGCCCGGAACCACCGCGTCGATCCACGCGAGCTGTTCGCCGTCGAACGGTCCCTCGGCGAGAGCCGCCACACGCGCAACCTGCCATCCGCGATCGAGCCGTACCGTGCCGCCGTCTGCCTTCATTCTCGTCCCTTTCAACCCTGACCCTTGGTGTAGACGTCCCGCGGCACCAGCATGTTGAGCATCGGCTCTCCTGCCCGGTACCGGCGGATGTTCTCGCAGATGATGTTGAGGCCCTGCGCCCAGAGGTCGGGCACCTCGGGCGTCTGGTGCGGAGTGATCACCATGTGAGGCGCGTCCCACAGCCCGCTGTCCGCGGGCAAAGGCTCCGTTTCGAAGACGTCGGAGCCCGCGCCCGCAATCGTCCCGGCGCGCAGAGCGGCGATGAGCGCCTGCTCGTCGACGACGGGACCGCGGGCCATGTTGATGAGGAACGCGGTCCGCTTCATGATCTGGAGCTGACGCGGCCCCATCATGTGCCAGGTCTCGTCCGACAGCCGGCAGCAGAGGACCACGATGTCGCTCTCCTTGAGCAGCGCGTCGGGCGTCTGCCCGCGGTCGAGGCAGTACAGGACGTCCACGCCCTCGGGCGGCTCCATGGCGCCGCGCGCGTAGCCGAGCACGCGCATGCCGAAGAGCTTTGCGCGCTTCGCGAGCTCCTTGCCCGTGTAGCCCAGGCCGATGATCCCCATGGTCTTGCTGAACATCCCGCGCCGGTCGCCGTAGCCGGGAATCCCGCGCCAGCGATGCGCCTTCTGCGCGTCGTGCAGCCCGTGCGAATCGTAGATCAGGGACAGGATGAGGAAGAGGGCGTGCTCCGCCAGAACGGGCGCCGAGCGGCCCGCCGAGCCGGTCACGATCAGGCCCTTCTCGAACACACCGGGGCGCGCGGAGTTGTTGAGCCCCGCGTGGTCGCAGTGGACCCACCTGAGCTTCGCGGCCTTGATGGTGCGGTCGTCCAGATCGCCTGCGAGCACCGCCACGTCGGCCTCCTCGAGCGCCCGCGCGATCCCGGCCGCGTCGCTCTTGTCCACCTGGACGACCTTTGCCGGCGCGAAGGCGGCCCGCAGCTTCTCGATGTGCCATCCCGTGTACGGCACCGTCGCCAGCACCGTGCGGATCGTCCGTGTCCCTGCCATGCCGATGACTCCTTTGCGCCTGTCCGCCTGCGCCTGTGCGCCTTCGCGCCTTTGCGCCCGAGATTGCCGCTCAGCCCTTGATCGAGCCGAGCATCACACCTTTCGCGAAATGCTTCTGGAGAAACGGGTACACCAGGAGGATGGGGAGCATCGAGAGCACGATGGAAGCCATCCTCATGGTCTCCTGCGGCGGCGCCCTGTCCGAGTCGGTGTGGGCGGCGCCCATCGCGTCCGCGTCGATCACCAGCTGCTTGATCAGCAGCTGCAGCGTCCACTTGCGCGTGTCGGAGATGTAGATGAGGGCGTTGAAGTAGGTGTTCCAGTGGTGGACCGCGAAGAACAGCGTGAAGGCCGCGATCGCGGGCATGGAGAGCGGGATGATCATCCGGAAGAACACCCCGATGTCGCTGCAGCCATCGATCCGCGCGGCGTTTTCCAGGTCCGCCGGGATCGACTCGATAAAGCTGCGGACGACGATCAGGCTCCACGCGTTGGTCAGGCTCACGAAGATCAGCGACCAGTAAGAGTTCAGCAGGCCGAGCTTCTGCACCACCAGGTACACGGGGATGATGCCGGCCTGGAAGAACAGCGTGACGATGATCAGGGCCTGGAACAGCTTGCGGCCCGGCACTTTCTTCCGCGTGAGCGCGTAGGCCATGCTGAACGTCGTCACCAGGTTCAGCACGGTTCCGGCCACGGTGACGAAGACGGTGCTCTTGAGGGAGTTCATGAAGCTGTTGGTCGACAGCAGGTACTGGTAGGTGGCGAGCGACAGTCTTTTCGGGATGAGATAGAACGTCAGGGGTATGTAGGTGGCGGGGTCCGTCAACGAGATGACGATGACGTAGATGAAAGGCGCCACGCTGATCATGGAGACGAGAGCGAGCGCGCCGTAGTTGACGTAGTCGCCCCAGGCCATCTTGCCGCGCCGCAGCAGCGTCGCCATCAGTAGATCCCTTCGTGGCCGAGCTTCTTGACCACGTTGTTCGCGACGAGAACCAGGACGAGCCCCACCAGGCCCTTGAACAACCCGACGGCCGCGCCGATGCTCACGTCGCCCTGCTGAATGCCCAGCATGTAGGAGTAGGTGTCGAACACGTTGGCCACGTCGTTGACCAGCGGGTTCCACATCAGGAGGATCTGCTCCAGGCCCACGTCGGCGATGGCGCCCAGGCGCAGGATCAGGAGCACGACGATTGTCGATCGGATGGCCGGCAGCGTGATGTGCCAGATCTGGCGCAGCCGCCCGGCTCCGTCCATCACGGCGGCCTCGTAAAGGTCCAGATCCACCCCCGCCATGGCGGCCAGGAAGATGATGGTCCCCCACCCCGACTCCTTCCAGATGATCTGGCCGGTGAGGATGCCCCAGAAATAGTTCGGGTTGGACAGGAACGTCACGCTGCCCAGGCCCATCCTGACCAGCGCCTTGTTGACAAAGCCGACGTCCACCGAGAGGGCAAAGAACGTCATGCTCGCGATGACGACCCACGAAAGGAAGTGCGGGAGGTAGACGATGGTCTGGTTGATCCGTTTAAAGGAGTTGTGCCGCACTTCGTTCAGCATCAGCGCGAGAAAGATCGGCGCGGGAAAGTAGAACAGCAGCTTGATGAGGTTGATGGCGAGGGTGTTGCGGAACAGGACGTAGAAATGCGGATCGGAGAGCAGGCTCTTGAAGTGGGCCAGCCCGACCCATTCGCTTTTCCACACCCCCGCAAAGGGGCTGTAGTTCTGGAACGCGATGACCAGCATCCACATCGGTGCGTAGTGGAAGGTCAGAAAGAACAGCAGTCCCGGCAGAAACAGGAGGTAGATCTGCCGGCTCTCGAAGATCCTTCGGCCCAGGCTGTGTCGCGAGGCCATGACGGTCGGCTGTTTGGGGGTCATGTCAAGAGCCAGTATCCCTGAAACACAATGGCGCTTCCACCGGCGACAAGGCGACCCCGGGCGGAGGAGGTCCGCCCAGGGTCACCGCACCTGTCAGCCGTCGCTATTTTCCGAAGATTTCCTTGTAGCTGGCCGCGAACTCGGCACCCGCCTTCTGGATGTCCGGGTTGGCGTTGAGGCCATCGATGTACTGGCGATACTGCGCCATCGTGACCTGCCCGACGACCGCCTTGACGCACATGGAAGCCCATTCCTGAGCGAACTTGGGCCACGTGGTGATCCAGGTCTGCGACTGGGCGACGTCGAACGGGTCGGGGATCGCCTTGTCAAAGTAGCCCCAGGAGTCGACCATCTTGCGGTGCGCGATGTTGTATTCCTCGGGCGCGGCCGTGCTGTCGGTCTTCATGTACTTGTAGTACATGAGGGGAAGCACCTGCCACGGCGCGCTGGAGCCGAGGTCCTTGTCGCGCTGCGGGGTCACGACCTTGTAGCCGTTGACGATGTTGTAGTGGATGCCCTGCACGCCGTAGGTGCTCAGTGTGTAGTACTCCTCGTTGGTGGTCTTCTCGAAGTAGTCGAGGATGCGGATGGCCTTGTCCCTGGGCACCTTGGCGCTGATGAACATCTGGTCCACGATGCCGGTGCCGGCCTTGGCCGCGTAGCCCCTGGGTCCCTTGAGCGGGGGAACCGGCTCGTTGTCCGCGTTGGCCTTGACCTTTTTCAGCATCTCGGTGAACGCGTAATCCCACCTCATGCTCTCGTTGAGGAACGACACGGCCTTGCCGGAGGTGTAGAGCTCGGTCGCCTGGGTCGGCTTCATGACCGAGAACTCCTTGGCGAGGATCCCCATGGAGTACGCGTTGCGCACCCAGTCCACGAAGTCCGCGAACTGAGGCGTCAGCTTCCAGAAGATGAGCCCGCCTCCGGAGTTGTAGGTGGGCGCGGTGACGCCAAAGGAGTCGGCGAGGCCGCCGCTGGAGTTCACGAACATGTCCTGCTTGGACACGATGCCGATGATGCCGGGGTTGGCGTCGACCACCTTTTTCACCACCGCGGCGTATTCGTCCATCGTCGTGGGCAGCGGGAGCTTGAGGTCATCGAGGAGATCCTTGCGGATCTTCGGGACTGAGGAGACGGTCGGGACGTTCTGCGGCACGCCGTAGATCTTGCCGAAAGCACGGCCCACGACCCAGGCGTTCGGGGCGCAGTTGTTCTTGAGGTTGGGGTACTTGCTGAAGTCGCCGAGGATCGGGGTCAGCTCCGTGAAGGCCCCGTTCTTGACCGCGTTCAGGAACGGCGGGCTGTTCCAGTTGTTGGACGGGTTTGCGATCAGGACCTCGGGGATCGCGCTCGATGCCAGGATGAGGTTCAGCTTGGTCGCGTAGTCGCCGTCCGGGATCCACGTCACGTCGAGCTTCGTGTTGGTTCTCTTCTGGTACTCGACCCAGTAAGCGTTGGTCATGTCCGGGACCTGATCGAAGAGCCGCACCGTCATCTGGATCTCCAGCGGCGCCTCCTTCGCCGTCGCGGATGCGGACTCGCTCACCGGGCCCGCGAATGCCCCGATCGACAGGGCCGCAGCCAATACCGACACCACAAGAGCCGTGCAAAGCCTTTTCATGGTATCGCCCCCTTCCGAATGATGGTGTTGCGGAGCGGGACAACGTCCCGCGAGTGTCTTCTCACTGACGGTTCCCCGGCGCCTCCGGCGGCCGCTCCCTTCATTTGCGGCTCCGGGCCGGCGGGCGCTCCGCGGCCTTCGCCTTCTGCGCGTCCTCGAGGAACTCGTGCTCGATCGTCTGCAGGTGCTTCCTCATCGCCTCCTCAGCCTCGGCCGGGCGCCGCGACCGGATGCAGCCGAAGATCTTCTCGTGCTGATCGAGATGGTGCTCGGTCCGCTGCTCGTCCTGCTCCACCAGGGTCTTGAGCGTGGGCCAGAGGTTGGTCTCCATCATCTCGTAGAGCCCCTGCGCGAGCCGCAGGACGCAGGCGCTGTGGGCGCCCTCCGCCACCGCGAGGTGGAAATCGCGGTTCATTTCCTCGAGCGAAGCGGATTTCCCGACCTTGAGCCGATGGCGCTCGAGCCGCTCGCCGATGATGCGGATCTCGTCGTCGGTGGCCCGTTCGGCGCACATGCGCGCCACCGGACACTCGACGACGATGCGGGCTTCCAGGATCTCGAGCGGGGTCAGCTGCCGGCTCACGAGGTTCTCGCTGAAGGAGGCGATGACGTCGACCTCGTCGCTGGCGGTCGTCACGTACGTCCCGTCGCCCTGCCGCCGTTCGAGGATTCCGAGCGCCTCCATGGCCGACAGCGCCTGACGCAGGCTGGCCCGGCTGACCGACAGCAGGCCCGCGAGCTCCCGTTCCGGCGGAAGCCGGTCTCCGGGCGCCAGCTTGCCGTCGGCTATCAGCGCCTTGACCTGGCTGACGACCATCTTGTAGAGCTTCTCGTTCTTGACCGGCTCGAACACCTGTCCAGCCCCCGCGTCCCTCCCGGGTATGGTACCATGGAGGGGTGGCATAGTGGCATTACCATTTGGACCTTATCATGCCGGGGCGTGCGCTGTCAACCCAAGCGTCCAGCCCCCAGATCACAAAATGAAGAAGGTCGACCGGCCGAATCTCGCCGCCACAGCCGGATTGGCCGACAGAAGCTGGTGCGGGCCCTGCGGTTGAAGCGCCCGGGTTGATTAGCATACATATGTATAGTATAGTCCACAGCGATGAGCAAGCGCGTTCTCATCGACGCCTACGACATCCGCATCCATATGGCGACCCTCGGCTGGCAATCCACGGACGCCATCGCTGAGAACGGCTGCTACACCGTCAGCTTCTACCGTTACGACTGGCAGGGAGTGCCGGTGAGCCAGGTGAGCTTCTACGCGCGCACGCACGACCTCGGCCGCATCAACGAGACGGTCGCGAGAGGGGGGCGCCTCGCGCTGCGCGCGTGGAAGGACTTTCCCGACGACGTGCCCTGCCAGCCGAACCCCGACAACGAAAAGCTCGAGATCCGGCAGCGCCTCGAGCGCGCGGGCAGCCGCGGCGCGTCGCCGCCGCGCGCAGCGGCCGCGCCGCCCTTGACCCACGGCCGGGCCGCCTCCTACACTCCGCGGCGCGGACACGCCATGGCAAGCAAGTCGTCCCCTGCTCTCTTCGTGCTGATCGTCGTCCTCGGCGCCGTCGCAGGCAGTCTGGCCTGGGAAGTCGTCGAACGCCTCCTCCGTCTGCCGGTGTCGCTGGCCAGCGGGCCGCTGCAGGTGTTCGACCTCTACGTCGTCGCGCTCACGGTCAGGGTGAACCCGGGCAGCATCATCGGAGGCGGCGCGGCCGCGCTGCTGGCGCGGCGGCTCTGATGGAACCGCTTCTCCTGGCATCGACGTCGCCCCGGCGAAAGGAGCTCCTGCGGCGCGCGGGCGTGCCCTTCCGCTCCCGCGACCCGCGCGTCGACGAGCGCGCCGAGCCCGGCGCGGCGCCGGCCCTCGCTGGTGCTCGCGCTCGCCGAGCGCAAGGCGGGCGCCGTTCGCGCCGCCCGCGGACGCCTGCAGTGGGTGCTCGGCTGCGACACCCTCGTGGAGGTGGCGGGCAGAGCTCCTGGGCAAGCCTTCGGACCGGAAGAGGCGCGCGGCTTTCTGCGGCTCCTCGCGGGACGGGACCACTTCGTGCACACGGGTCTTGCCCTCTATTCGGCCGCTCGCGGACGCGACGGACGTCCGCGCTGGCGACGACGCGAGTCCGCTTCCGCGACCTCACGGAAGACGAGATCGACTGGTACCTCCGGGCAGGCGAGTGGCGGGGCGCCGCGGGGGCCTACCGCGTGCAGGAGCGAGGCGCCTTTCTCGTGGCTTCCATCGAAGGGTCCTACAGCAATGTCGTGGGCTTGCCGCTCGAGACGTTTTATGGCATGTTGAGGGCCGGCGGTTACCGGTTCTAGGACCGGGAGCGCCATATCTTCCGGCCCCATCGCCCCGGCCGCGCGCCGAGGCCGAAGGGGTGCGAGAAACACGAGAAGGGGGCGCCCTCGACGGGGCGCGCGTGGCGCGGGAAACCGCGCCGCGAGGAGGGAGTGCTTTGGCCGTTGTCACGATGAAGAGCCTGCTCGAATCGGGCGTGCACTTCGGTCACCAGACCAAGCGCTGGGATCCCCGGATGAAGAAGTACATCTTCGCCGAGCGCAACGGGATCCATATCATCGACCTGCAGAAAACGATCGCTGCCATCAAGGAAGCCTACGAGGCCGTCCGTCAGGCGGTGCTCGCCAGCAAGGGCGTGCTGTTCGTCGGCACGAAGAAGCAGGCGCAGCAGGCCATCCAGGAAGAGGCCCAGCGCTGCAACATGTTCTACGTGAACAACCGCTGGCTGGGCGGGATGCTCACCAACTTCGCCACCATCAAGAAGTCGCTGCTCCGGCTCAAGAAGCTCGAGAAGATGGAGGTCGACGGATCCTTCGAGAACCTCACCAAGAAAGAGGTCTCGCAGCTCAACAAGGAAAAGGCGCGCCTCGAGAAGAACCTGGGCGGGATCAAGGAGATGAAGGAGCTGCCCGGCGTCGTCTTCGTGATCGACACCCGCAAGGAGGCGATCGCGGTGGCCGAGGCGCAGCGCATGGGCCTGCCCATCGTCGCCGTCGTCGATACCAACTGCAACCCCGAGGGCATCACCTTCCCCATCCCCGGGAACGACGACGCCATCCGCGCGATCACGCTGTTCACCCAGATCATCGCCAACGCGGTCATCGACGCCGAGAACGAGGTCGGCCTCGAAGTCATAGAGACGCTCCAGGAGGACGAGGAAGTCGCGCTCGCCGGTGCGGCGCCGGTCGCCGCGGTTCCCGCGGCCCCCAGGACAGGCGAGGTCGAGACGGTCCCGGTCGCCGCCGTCGTGGGCGAGGGCGCGCCGGCCGAGGCCCCCGGCTTCACGGCCGAAGACTACTCCAACTACACCCCCGAAGAGCAGGAAAAGCGCAAGGAGCAGGCGCCGGCAGCCTCGAGCGAGGTCCTGCTGGAAAAGAACATCGAAGACGAAGACAAACTCTACGACGAATAGGAGAGACGAATGACCGTGACACCTGCCGCCGTCAAGGAGCTGCGCGACAAGACGGGTGCCGGCATGATGGACTGCAAGAAGGCGCTGGTGGATGCCGGCGGCGACATGGCCAAGGCGGAAAGGCTGCTCAAGGAGTCGGGGCTCGCGGCCACGGCCAAGCGCATGGGCCGCACCACGAACGAGGGCCGGGTCTTTTCCCGGATCGCCGGCAGGCGGGCGGGCCTCGTCGAGCTCTCGTGCGAGACCGACTTCGTGGCGCGCACTGACGACTTTATCGCCCTCGGAACGAAGATCCTGGACAAGGTGATCGCGGATGGCGCGGCGGTCGACGCTGCCGCGCTGGAATCCCTCGTCAAGGACACCGCGAGCATCATCAAGGAGAACATGGGGCTGCGCCGCTACAAGGCGGTCGACGCCTCGCCCGCCGAGATGCTCGTGGACTATATCCACGGCGAAGGCCGGATCGGCGTGATCCTCAAGTTCCGCCTCGGCAGCCCCGCGCTGGCGTCGCACCCGCGGGTCAAGGAGGTCACCTTCGACCTGGCGCTGCACGTCGCGGCGTTCGCTCCGGCGTACCTCTCGCGCGACCAGATCGCCCCGGCCTACATCGCGGAGCAGGAAGCGATCTTCCGCAAGCAGGTCGAGGGCATGGACAAGCCGGAGAACGTGCTGGCGGGCATCGTCAAGGGCAAGGTCAACAAGCACCTCTCCGAGATCTGCCTGCTCGAGCAGGGGTTCGTGAAGGACGAGAAGATCAAGGTCTCGAAAGTCCTCGAGGACCTCGGCAAGCAGGCCGGGGGCAAGGTCGATCTCGTGGATTACCTCTACTTCAAGGTAGGCCAGTAGGGCCCGGGCGTCCAGGAGGCTCAAGAGTGAGTGTGGATAAGGTCAAGCGGCAATCCGAAGAAAGGATGAAAAAGGCCATCCAGGCTCTCTCCGACGATTTCAACGGCATCCGCACAGGGAGGGCCTCGGCCGCCCTGTTCGAAAAGATCAAGGTCGAGTACTACGGGCAGGCCACGCCGCTGAACCAGGTGGCGACGATCAGCGTGCCCGAGCCCCGGCTCGTCGTCATCCAGCCGTGGGACCGCTCGGTGCTGACGGAGATCGAAAAGGCGATCCAGAAGTCCGAGCTGTCCGTGAACCCGAGCAACGACGGCAAGGTCATCCGGATCAACATCCCGCCGCTGACCGAGCAGAGGCGGCAGGAGTACGTCAAGCTGGCGCGCAACAAGGCGGAGGCGAGCCGGGTCGCGATCCGCAATATCCGCCGCGACGCGAACGAGGAATTGAAGAAGCTGCAGAAGGACTCCGAGATCAGCGAGGACGAGTCGAAGAGGGCCCAGGACGAGACGCAGAAGCTCACGGACAAGTACATCGCCGAGGTGGCGAAGCTCCTGGAGGCTAAAGAGAAGGAAATCCTCGAGGTCTGATGGCGGATCTAGATCCACGATCGCTTCCGGTCCATGTCGGCATCATCATGGACGGAAACGGCCGCTGGGCGGCCAGCCGCGGCAAGCCCCGCACGTACGGGCACAAGGAGGGTCTGAGCGCGGCCAAGCGCGTCGTCAAGGCCGCGTCCGACCTGGGCCTGAGATACCTTTCCCTCTACACCTTTTCCACCGAGAACTGGGCCCGTGCGCGGGACGAGGTCGATTTTCTCATGCTCCTGCTCCGGACGCACCTCCGCAAGGAGCTGGACTTCTACCGGGCGAACAAGGTGCGCGTCGTGCACTCGGGAGACTGCGCGCGCCTGCCGCCCGATGTGACGCGTGAGGTCGAGCGGGTGGAGGCGGCGACGGCGGCGTACCCGGGGATCACGGTCAACCTGGCCATCAACTACGGAGGCCGCGACGAGATCGTGAGGGCCGTCAATCGCTGGCTGGCCGCGGGGAAGGACCACGGTCGGAACAACGGCGCGGGCCAGGCCGCGCTTTCGTTCACGGACCTCGAGCGCCACCTCGACCAGCCCGACCTGCCGCCCCTCGACCTTGTCATCCGCACCGGCGGCGAGCAGAGGCTCTCGAACTTCCTCCTGTGGGAAAGCGCCTACGCCGAGCTGTTCTTCAGCCCCCTGAGATGGCCCGACTGGGACGGCGAGCAGCTCGCCCTGGCGCTCTGCGACTACCAGCAGCGCAAACGCACGTTCGGCGGCAAGAGATGAACAAGCTGCTGGCGAGGATCATGCTGGCGGCGCTGGTGCTTCCGTTGCTGTTCCTCATGGCCTACCGCCTGACGGGGGCCAAATTCCTGCTGATCAACGTCACGTGCGTCGCCGCCACGTTCATGGGCGCGCTCGAGGTGAGGAACCTCTTCGAGAAGCGGTCCCTGAGCACGTACCGCTGGCTCGCGCCGTTGCTGGGCGCGAGCTTTCCCGCCGCTTCGTATCTGCAGGCCGTCGGCGTCATCGGCGAGTCTCACCTGCTGCTCTGGGTCTGCGGCGCGGTCGGACTTCTCCTGCTGCGGGGGATCTGGGTCGACAACAAGCAGGACATGGAGGCCGTTCTCACCCGCGTCGCGGCCTCACTGGTCGTGCTCGTCTATCCCGGCCTCTTCGTGCTGTTCATCGCGCGGGTTTCCACGCTCCAGGACGCCACGTTTCACCTGCTGTTCCTCTTCGCCCTGGTGTTCGGCAACGACACTGCGGCGTGGGCGGTGGGGATGCTCGTGGGCCGGCCCATCGGGCTGCTGATCAGTCCCACCAAGTCGATCGCAGGCTTCGTCGCCGGCTTCGTAATGTCGCTTGTGGTCTCGCTGGCCGCGCTTCTTCTCTGGCCGCGGCTCGTGCCCGGGGGAACGGCGGGGGCCCTGTTGCTGGGAACGGTCATCGGCTGCGCCACCATCCTCGGCGACCTCATAGAGAGCGTGCTCAAGCGCTCGGCCGGCGTCAAGGATTCGGGGACGCTGATGATGGGCAGGGGCGGCCTCCTGGACTCGGCCGACTCTCTGCTGCTCGCCGCGCCGTTATACTACCTATTGGTCGGGCTGCTCGGCCGGTAGACCGGCCGGGGATCGACCCGGGAGAGCGTTCAAGTGACCGTCGTTTCGACGTTGTTTTTCGGCATCCTCGGACTGGGGATGATCGTGTTCGTCCACGAGCTGGGCCATTTCCTCGCAGCCAAAGCGAGTGGGATCGAGGTCGAAGTCTTTTCCCTCGGCTGGGGCCGGCGCCTCTGGGGGTTCACCCGCGGGAGCACTCTCTACCAGATCGCCTGGTTCCCCATCGGCGGCTACTGCAAGATGAAGGGCGAGATGCTCCGCGGCGACATGAGCGCGGAGAAGGTCGCGGCGGTGCGCGCGGAGCCCGGCTCCTTCCTCGCCGCGGCCCCCTGGCGCCGCATCGTCGTCGCCGTCGCGGGGCCGGCGTCCAACTTCGTCTTCGCGGTCCTGGTGCTCACCCTGATCTGGTGGCTCGGGTTCCGCATCCACTCCACGGACGGCAGGATCGTCCTCGCGTCGCAGTACGACCAGGCGGCGGCGAGCCAGGGCACGGCCCCGGCAAGCTACCCTGCCGACAAGGCGGGCCTCGAGACGGGCGACCGCATCCTCGCGATCGACGGCCGGCCCGTCCAGAGCTTCTGGGAGATCTCCGAGACGGTGCGCCGCAGCCCGGGCCGCGCGCTGGCCCTCAGCGTGGACCGCGCGGGCAGCAGGATCGCGCTCCGTATCGTGCCCGATCGGGACGCGGAGACCCGCCTCGGCAGGATCGGAGTCTACGCGTGGGTCGAGCCGCGGGTCGCGCGCGTGGACCCCGGCTCGACCGCTGAACGGTCGGGCCTGCAGGCCGGCGACCTCATCACCGCCGTCGACGACAAGCCGGTGCCGTACGACGTTGCGTTCTACGCCGTCCTCGAGGACCATTTCCGCGCGGGCGCGGAGCCTGCGACGATCTCGTATCACCGCGGCGGAGAGCAGAGGACGACCAGGCTCGATGCAGGGGGCGCCGCCGGCGGCCGCATCGACATCGGGCTCACCTTCGCGCAAAAGGTCTACCGCTCTCCGCGGCTCGGCTTCGGCGAGGCTCTCGTCACGGGCGTGCAGCGCACCGGCGAGATCGTGAGCATGTCGGTTTCGGGCCTGCGGCAGCTGCTGCACATGCACAACCGCAAGCTCGACGAGGTGGTTGCCGGCCCCATCCGCATCACGCGCATGGTCGGGGAGGCCGCGGTGTTCGGCTTCCGCCTCGGGGTCGGAGAAGGCGTCGTGGCGTTCTTCCAGTTCGTCTCGCTGCTCTCGATCGCCATTGCCATCATGAACCTGCTGCCGCTGCCGGCGCTCGACGGCGGGCTCATCGTGATCTCGGGGGCCGAGGCGATCTCGCGGAGGCAGCTCGGGCCGCGGTTGCTGTGGCGTTTTCAGATCATCGGGACGATCGTGGTCTTCGGGCTCATCTTCCTCGCGGTGGCGAGCGATATACTGTTCTACGTGGGGTAGCTGCCGTGAAAGAGATCGAGTGCTACTGCGGAGAGCGCGTCCAGACGGACTTTGCCGACGCCGTCGACCTGGACGGCAATCCGCGTGCCGCGGACGAGATCCTGGAGGGCACCTTTATGAGCCTCGAGTGCCCCCACTGCGGGACGCTCCTGAAACCCGAGCTGCCCGTGCGGGTGCATTCGCCTTCGGCCGGCTTCGAGGTGTTCCTCATTCCCGAGCTGGACCGCAGCGCGTTCCAGAGAGGCGCGCTGGAGTACGAGATCGGCGACCCGGCCCGGGTCGCGATCGGCTACCCCGAGCTCGTCGAGAAGCTCCGCATCTGGCGCGAGGGGCTCGACGATTCCGCCGTTGAGGTCGTCAAGTACTATCTCCTCAGCCGGGCGCTCGAGAGCGAGGAGCAGCGCGACGTGCGCGTCCTGTTCGTGGGCCGCGAGGCCGACGGGCGCCTGCGCTTCCAGATCGAGGGGCTCCGCGACCGCGAGGTCGCGCTGTCGCGCGTCCCCGAGGCGACGTACCAGCGGGCCAAGGAGAGGCTGCATGAGATCGCCCGCGAGGAACCGTTCAGCGAGATTCTGCAGCGGCCCTATGTATCGGTCAACCGGATCTACCGCACGCTGTAGCCGGTGGCGGCTCGCGGCCGCGCTCGCGGTTCTGGCGGCGGCGTCCGCGGCGGCGCTCACGGTCGACACCGGGCACCAGGGGGCGATCACTGCGCTTGCGGTCGACAGCGGGCGGGGGCTGCTCGCGAGCGCGGGCTCCGACGGCACCGTCCGCGTGTGGGACCTCAAGACGGGCCGGCAGGAAGCGGCGCTCGCCGTTTCCCGCTCTCCCGTCCAGCGGCTCGCGATCCATCCGTCGGCGCCCCTGCTGGCGACGGTGGACGCTCCGACGACGCGCAGCGCGCGCATCACCGTCTGGGACTGGTCGCGGGGCTCGCGCCTGTATTCCGTCGATCTGCCGGACATGCCCCTTCACCTGAGCTTTTCCACGCTCGGGACATACCTCGTGTACACCCGCGCCGACTACCGGAGCATCAGCATCCTCGACGCGCGCTCGGGGCGCGCCCTGCCGTACCTGAGCCAGGGATTCGGCATCGTCTCGTTCGTCGCCTTCTCGCGCACCGAGCGCAACCTCATGGCCTACCAGCCCTCGGGAAAGATCAGCTACTGGGAGCTGCGCTCGGGCGACAAGATCAAGGAAGTCGCCACCGTCGCCGATCTCGCCCCGCGCCGGATCACGGAGGACCTGGCGACGATGCTCGCGCGCTCGCGCACCGGCCTCGCGGTGATCGACGTCGCCACGGGCGAGATGCTCGCCGACCGGCCGATCGCGGACGTCCTCGCCCTCGACGCCAGCCCGGACGGCTCCCGCATCCTGGTGGTGTCCGGCTCTTCGAGCGGAAGGAGCAGCCTGAGCCAGTGGTCCTACTGGGGCGGGTCCACGGCCCCGCTGGAGCTGGCGGGCGCGCCCGACCTCGCCCGCATGACGGGCGGCCTCACGGCCCTGGCGGCCGCGCTCGATGCCGTCTACGTCGGCGACGAGCGCGGCACGATCGTCAAGGTCCCTTTCTACGGCGCCCCGGCCGAAATCTCGCGCGACAACCTGGCGCGGCTCAACGCGGTCGCGGCGGGCGGCGACCGGACCGCGCTGGCGGATGCCGAGGGCGTGTGGCTGTTCGAGATCGACACGACCCCTCGCCTGTTTGGAGGACGGTCTACGGTGAAGGGCTACCGCGCGCAGCGAATTCCGCTGCCCGGCATGGATGAGCCCGCGGTGAGCTTTCTCGACGATCGCACGCTGGCGGTCTGGGACCGCAGCGGCCGGGCTCTCCGGCTCTATACGCTCGCGCCTCCGGGGGAGGACCTCGCCCTCGACGAAGTGGCCGCCGTGCCGGACGACCTGTTCGGCTCGCCGCTCCTCGGCGTCGCGAGCGGCGGCCCCGACGCGCTGTTGACGCTCGAGGCCGACGGCACCATCCAGCTCATCGACCGCTCGAGCTTCGCTCGGCTGTATCGCCTGACGGCCCAGAGCACCCGCGCCGTCATCTGGATGCCCGACGGCGTGCTCGTCGGGGCGAGGACCCGTCTGTCGCGGCTGGAGCATCCGCTGATCCGCATCAACACGCGGACCGGCGAGACCGTCCCGCTTCCGGACACGGCATTCCTCAGCTACGCCCTCGCGGCAGACCCGGCCCGCGCCCGGTTCTTCTCGCTCGCCGTGGAGGAGTCGGGCGGCGAAAGCAGCACGACCGTGCGGCTGCACGACGGGGCGGGTTTCGAGCGCCTGCAGACGGTCATCCGCTACGCGGGCGAGGATGGCGGGGCCTCGATCGCCTTTGATGCCGACGGCGCGAGGCTCTACTCCTCCATCGGGATGGAGGGCGTCCAGGAGTGGGCGGACGGAAGGGTCAGGCCCCTCGAGGCCTCGACCCACGTGCCCCGCGCGCTCGCAGCCGGACGACGCCTCCTCGCCGCGATCAACCGCGACCGCACCGTGAGCCTCTGGGAGACCCGCAGCGGCAGGCTCCTCGCCGATCTGTACGTGTTTGCCGACTCGAGCTGGCTCGCGGTGCTGCCTCAGGAGAACCGCGTCTACAGCCGCGACGCCGACCGCTACATCCTCGAACGGTAGGTGCGCGAGCGCGGCTTCAGACACCGTCAGCGCCGGTCCCGCGTCCAGTTCTCGAACCGCGTGTACCTGGGCACGAACGCGAGCTTGACCTTGCCCACCGGGCCGTTGCGCTGCTTGGCCACGATCAGGTCGGTCTCGACGTCGTTCTCCTCCTCCTCGGAATCGCGGCCGTGCCGCTCGCGGTGGAGGAAGATGACGACGTCGGCGTCCTGCTCGATGGAGCCGCTTTCCCGGATGTCGGCGAGGTTCGGTTCCTTGCCTTCGGTCTCGCGCCGCACCTGCGACAGCGCGATCACGGGGACGTCGAGCTCGCGGGCGAGCGCCTTGAGCGAGCGGCTGATCTCCGCGATCTGCTCGTGCCGCTGCAGCTCCTTGTTCTCCGAGGTGATCAGCGTCAGGTAGTCGACGAAGATGATCTCGACCGCGTTCTGGGAGCGCATCCTCCTCGCCATCGCGCGCAGGTCGAGGATCGACAGGTTCGGCGAGTCCTCGATGTACAGCGGAGTCTCGTACAGCCTCCCCGCGGCCTCGGTGAGGTTGTGGAAGTCCGAAGGCTTGAGCATCCCGCTGCGCAGCCGGTGCGAGTCGAGGCGCGCCTCGCTCGCGACCAGGCGCTGCACGATCGCCTTGCGCGACATCTCCAGCGTGAAGAACCCTACGGGCTTGTTGTACCGCATCGCGATGTTGGCGGCCATGGAGAGCGCCAGCGCGGTCTTCCCCACCGACGGTCGCGCGCCGATCACGATGAACTCCGAAGCCTGGAACCCGCTCGTGAGCGAATCGAGGTCGCCGAACCCGGATGGAACGCCGGTGTAGCTCTCCTTGGTGTGGTAGAGCTTCTCGATCGTGGCGATCGTCTCCGGAATGATCTCCCTTACCGGCACGTAGCTTCCGGCGTACCGGTCGTCGCTGAGCTGGTAGATCTGCCGCTCGGCGTCTTCTATGGTCTGCCGCGCCTCGACGGTCTCGTCGTGCGCCTGCGCCGAGATCTGGGCCGAGATGGCCAGGAGCCGCCTGCGCGTGCTCTCGTCCTGGACGAGGCGGGCATAGTACGCGACGTTGGCCGCGGTGGGGACCGCCGAAGTGAGCTCCGACACGTAGGCGGGGCCGCCCGCCGGGTCGAGCTCGCCCTGACCGCGCAGCGCCTCGGTCACCGTCAGCAGGTCGATCGCGTCTCCCCGGTTGTAGAGCGCGAGGATCGCCCCGAACACGCGCCGGTTGCGCCCGTTGAAGAAGTCTTCCGGCCGGATGTACTGGATGACCTCGGAGACCGACTCGGGCGCCAGCAGCAGGGCGCCGAGACAGGCCGCCTCGGCCTCGGGGTTGTGCGGCGCGCCCTGGTCCTTGAGCGTTGCCACCCGCGGACCCTTAGGGAGCGGCCGCTTCCACCACCACCTTGACGGGCGCTTCCTGCTGGCCGTACAGCTTGATCTTGACCGTGTGGGAGCCGACCTGTCGAATGTGGTTGTCCGGAACTTCGATCCGCTTCCGCTCGATTTGATAGCCGCGCTTGCCGAGCTCGTCGCCGATCATCGCGGCGCTGACGCTCCCGAACAGCTTGCCGTTCTCGCCCGCCGGCATCACGAACTTGAGCTCTTCCGCGCTGAGCTTCTCGGCCAGCCCTGACGCCTCGCTCCGCTTGGCCTCCTTGCGCGTCTCGATGTGCGCCCGGCGGCTCTCGAAGAGCTGCAGGGCCTTGTGCGTGTGGGCCATGGCCAGCTTCTTCGGAAAGAGGTAGTTGCGGGCGTAGCCGGCTGCAACCTCGCGGACATCGCCCTCTTCGCCCAAGTTCAGTATGTCCTGGCTAAGAATCACCTTGACCTTCATCGGTCCCTTCCTTCCTCTCGATCCGGTATTTTATCCATATCTCCGACACCCCAACAAGGGGTACGACGACCATCGCGACCACGGTCAGGACCGGGACGACCAGAGCGACCAGCAGGCCCATGACCAGCAGCCGCCTGCCCCCTTCGGGCCCGCGACGGCTGCGCGCGAGGAGCGTCTCGATGACGGCCAGCCCCTGCACCGCGTACAGCGCGAGCAGGATCAGGCCGGCGTTCAGCGCGAAGGCTCGCAGCCAGCCGAGCGTCGCGAAGCGGCCGAGCAGCACCACCGACCAGCTCGCTATCAGCGGCCAGACCATCAGGTCGGGCAGCTGAAAGGCCTGCAGCTTCGCGCCTTCGGCGAACCGGTTGCGGCTGCCGATCCGCCCGCCGACGTACCAGGAGCCCGCCAGGTTCAGGAAGTACCCGAACACGAAGCTTCCGAACAGGTAGTCCCAGAACGTCCGCAGCATCTCGTCGGCGCCCGGCAGCTTCGGCAGGGTCGCGTCGGCCTGCGCGGCCGCCTTTGAGAACAGATCCATCACGTTGGCGAAGAGCAGCTTCATGCTCTCCACGAACGCGTGATTGCCCGCCAGGGCCGCGATCGCCCCGAGCGCGACGACGGCCGAGCAGGCGGTCGCCGCGAGCGCGAGGTAGATCGTGCGCCAGCGCAGCACCGCGGGCCCGTAGATGTTCACCCAGACGAGCCCGGCGAGGAGCGCGATCACCGTCAGGAGCTCGATCGCGACCAGGGGAAAGACCACCCCGGGCAGCGGCGCGAGGACCACGCGCTCGATCTCGCTCTGCGGCCCCGCCGCCGCGAGCTCGCGCAGCGCGCTCGCCGCGAGCGCCACGCGCAGCGCGGCCAGGACGAGCACGGCGAGCGCGCTCACCCTGAGGAAGTCCCGCGGCCCGCTGCGCCGGTAGACCACCTGCAGCGGGACCAGCAGGAAAGCGAAGTGAAGCGGGACCTGCACCAGCGTGGACCGCGATGCGACCATGTACGCGAACGCGACGACGATCCCCGCGTGGTAGGCCGCCACCGCCAGGGCGGCGCGTCCGAGGAGCCGGAGCCAGACCCGCGCTCGGTTCTCCATTTCCGTCGCGGCCCGCTACCTCGCGACGAACGGGAGCATCGCGAGGGAGCGTGCCCTCTTGATGGCGCGGGCGAGCACGCGCTGGTGCTTGGCGCAGGTTCCGGTCATGCGGCCCGGCAGGATCTTGCCCCGCTCCGTCGTGAAGCGGCGCAGCGCGGCAGCATCGAGATAGTCGATGCTCACCCGGCCCTTGCAGAACCGGCAGACCTTCTTGCGGAAAAAGACCCGGTAGCGGCCGCCGCCCCCCCGACCGCCGCGGCGCTCGTCCCTGCCGCCGCCAGGTCCGCCCCGCTCCCTGCGGTCGTCCTCGCGCCCGCCTTCGTCGGAATCTTCGCTGCGCCTCGGCGCCGGCCGGTCGGCCGGAACGTCCGGGGCCGACTCGGTCCGCCTGCTTGTCGCCTCGCCGGGCTCGACCCTGTTGCTGTCGTCAGACACGTGTCCTCCTGCTGGCCGCGCAGCCGGACAACGGGGGCGCGGCCGTCGGAATCAGAATGGGATATCGTCCTCGAAATCGTCCTGGCCCTCGTGGCCCGCAGGACCGCCGGCCGCTCCGCCGCCGCGGGCGGGTCCCGCCGGGCCTCCCTGGCCTCCCTGGCCTCCGGGCCCGCCGGGGCTCGACGGACCAGGCCCGCCCTCGCCGCCCCTGCCGCCGAGGAGCATGATGTTGCTGGCGACGATCTCGACTCGGCTGCGCTTCTGGCCGTCCTGCTCCCAGCGATCCTGGCGGAGCTCGCCTTCGACCCCGATCTGCTTGCCTTTGACGAGGTACTGGTTGAGCGCCTCTGCGGTCCGCCCCCAGACGACGACGTCGAAGAAGTTGGCTTCCTCTTCCCACTGGTCGCCGACCTTGCGCCGGCGATTCACCGCGAGGCCGAACTTCGCCACGGGGGAGCCCCCCGAAGTGTACTTGAGCTCGGCGTCCCTCGTCAGCCGCCCGACGATGATGACACGGTTGATGTCGGCCATGGCGTCAGGTCTTGGCTGCTGCTGCGGCGGCCTTGGGCTGCCGTATGCGCAAGTCCTGCCTGTAGAAGTGGAATCTGAGGATGCCCGACTTGATCCTGAGGACTTTTTCGAGGTTCCCGATCGCCTGGTCCGGCGCCTCTACGTTGTAGAGGATGTAGTGACCGCGGTCGCTGCCCTGGATCGGGTACGCCAGATCACGTTCGGCCATGTCCTCTTCGCTGAGGACCTTGACGCCGGCCGTGGCGAACTCCTGGGCGACCGCCTCTTTTCCGGACACCAGTTTGTCGGCGCCGGACGGATAGATGAAGACTGCCTCGTACGTGTACAACGGGTTCCTCCCCCTGGCCTTACGATCCGCCACGTTCGCGCGGCGAATGAAGAGGTATGAAAGACCATAACGCGGCGGCGCGGCGAGTGTCAAGGTGACGTGACGCATCATCTCATCAATGAACGCGTCCGATGGATCCCTTGCCTTTCGCAGGGCACACCCCCGTCGCGGCGCTTCTCATCGACGCCACGGGGCAAAGGCCGGCTGGGTCGGCCCGCAAGGCGCCCGCCGCCCCATCGTCCGCCCCCCGGACTCGCTCGCGCCTGTCTCCCCGCGGGCCCCGCCCCCTGTGCCCTGCCGCGCCCCGCGCTGCGCCCTGCGCCACGCGTCCCGAACGCCCGCGAGCGCCGGTGCAGCGTCAAGCGAACGAGGAGACCATCCGACCATTAAAAGGGATGCCCAAGAAAGTCAATTTCGCAGCCGACATCCTCTACCTCCATGCTCAGGTCGGCGCGCTCATCCGCAACCTCGGCCGGGCTGTCGACCCCGACCTGTTCGCGGAGTACATAGACCGGGAGATCCATTTCGTCGCAACGACCGCAGGCCGGATCTTCCGGGCGCTCAAGGAAAGCTCCTTCCGGAAGGAACGGCTGCAGGTGCTGATCGACCTGCGATCCCTCGCCGTCCTCATCCTCGACGTTCTGGAGACGATCCTCGCCGACCGCTCCCCGATGTCCGCCGCGCTCGCCGAACAGGGCCCCCGGTACCAGCGCATGCGCGAGACTCTGCGGGAGATGGAGCGCGAGCTCGACTACCAGGTCGCGGAGACGTCGCGCGGGCGGGAAGAGGGCGGGCCGGTCGTGTCCGAGGAAGAGCTCATGCACCTGCTGGCCGAGGGCGAGTGAGCCAGGGCGCGAGCAGCGCCTCGAGCGCATCGAGACCGACGGCCGGGACCTCGGGGTGCTGCCCGGGCCACTCCGGTCTGATGTAGCCCCACAGCGCGAGCCGCACCTCCACGCGCGGGTCCCTGCAGGCGACCAGGTGGTCGATCTGGTCGTCGACGAGCAGGGCCCGGTCGGCCGGCGACAGCATCGCAACGATGATCTCCGCCTTGGTCCGCGAACCGGTGTAGATCACGCGATCGATGGGCATCGAGATGCCGTTGGCCGCGAGGATCTCCACGATGAACTCGCTCTTCTTCGTCGAGAGGACTCGCACGTCATCCCTGTCCGCAATCCTGGCCAGCGGGCTTCGCACCTCCGGGTACACCCGGTTCAACGACAGCCAGTAGGCACGGTCGCTCTCCAGAAGGCCCCCGCGCGCGGCGTAGAACTCCTCCTTGAGCCGGCCCATCCCGCCCTCGGCCGCGAGCGCGGCGTCGAACTCCGCCTGGGTCGACACGACCCGCCCCTCGGCCAGCAGCCGCTGGATGACGACGTAATCCTCGCCCGAGCGGATAAAGGGCCGCATCTCCGCGAACCGCCTGCGCAGCCCGATGGCGAGGCTCGACGGCTGCCGGCTGCCGGGCCGCCGATGGTACGCGAGCCAGGAGCTCACGAAGCACTCGTCGATCGAGTCGCAGATCACCCCGTCGAAATCGAGGAAGAGGACGCGCCGGCTCACCTAGAAGATGGGGACCGTCGGAATGAGAAAATGAAGGAGCCCCGTCACTGCGGCGCCGATGCCGATGTACCTGCGGTAGGAGAGGATCCCGGTCTCGAGCTTGTCGACCGTCGAGCTCTTGATGTCGGAAGAGCCGCGGAAGAAGTCGAACAGCAGGATCGCCCCGGTCGCGAGGCCCGCGACGGCGGGCAGGAGATCGCCGATGACGGGCACGTCACCCTCGATGGGGCTCAGGAGCTTGAAGAAGGCGATCACGAGCGAAGCGAGCCCGAGGCCGAACTTGAGGCTGTTCTCCTCGAACAGCTTTCGCAGCTGGCCGAGAAACCCCTTGCCTTCGGTCGCGTCGGAGGCCACGATCAGCCCCGTGAGGATGTTGGCGAACACGGACAGCGCATAGAACTGGAGCATTCCCCCCTCCGGGTCGCGAGCGATGCGAGAATACGCCCCGGCCAAGGGCCGCGTCAACCGCGCGCGCGGCCGCGCGCCTCAGCCGCGCTCGAGGGCTCGGCGCAGCACGGCGGTCTTGCCGCCCGCCGTCACCTCGACGACCACTTCGCGCGCGGCCCCGGCCCCGATGATGCGGCCGTCGAGGGTGACCGAGCGCCCGGCTGCGGGCAGCATTTCGGAGAGGCGCAGCTCCGCTTCGCCGGCGCGGAAGATTGCGAACAGCCGCTCGCCGGCCGCGACGCTCGCGCCGCCCTTGAGCTCGAGCGCGGCGATGACGTCGTCGCCGGCCGCGATCGCGGTCAGCGTGACCTGGCACCCCGCGAGCTCGGCGCGGTAGGGCCCCGCCGCGGGCGGATGGCGCTGGAGGACCAGCACGATGGCGATCAGGACCCCGACGAACAGGATGGGGATGCCGCGGCGGCGGATGGGGCCTCCGCCCTCGGCGCGAGGCTGCGGCGCGCTGCGCATCGAGAGGCGCTCGTCGCGCTTGTAGTGGAAGTTCAGGTCGTCGCTCACGGCTGCCTCCGGTCAGGCCGCGGCGCGAAGACGCGCGAGAGAAACGGCAACAGGTCCTCCGAAAGGAAGAGCCCGCGCGCCTTTGCCGCGCGGAAGGCCGCCACCGAATGCGCCAGCACCCCGGCTCGGGCGGCGGCCTCGGCCGTGAGGCCGCTCGCGAGCAGCCCGCCGATCGTTCCGGCGAGCACGTCGCCGCTGCCTCCCGTCGCCAGCGCGGCGTTCATGCCGTCGAGCACTGCAAAGCGGCCGCCCGGAGACCAGACCGTCGTCACGTGCCCCTTGAGCACGATCACGCAGCCGAGCCTCTTTTCCGCCTCCTCGAGCGCCGCGAGAGGGTCGCGCAGGACGTCCGCGACCGGGCAGTCGAGGACGCGCGCGGCCTCGCCGGGGTGAGGCGTCAGCACGCGGTTCCCGCCGGGAGCGACGCCGTCCCTCGCCAGGATGTCCGCCGCAAGAGCAAGGGCGTCCGCGTCGATGACGCCCGGGAGCGGACTCCGCAGCAGCAGCGCCAGCTCCGACCTGCGCTCTTGCGTCGTCCCCCACCCCGGACCCGCCACGAAGGCGGTGTGGCGGGCCAGCTCCAGAGCGGTCGGCGTGCCGCGGCGCACCATCACGGAGCTGTACCCGCCGGCGACCGCGGCGTAGATCTCCGGATGCGCGTACAACGTCACGAGCCCGGTCCGCGATCGCGCCGCCGCGTGAGCCGCAAGCCACGCCGCGCCGGTGGTGCCGGGGGAGCCGGCGAACACCGCGAGGTGACCGCGCCGGTTCTTGTACGTGTCGGGCGCGAGCGGCGGAACGAGGCGATCCAGGTCGGCCGCGGCGAGCAGCTCGCCCCGCAGGTGGGCCGCCTCCAGGAGCGCGGGGGGAAAACCGACGTCGACGACGCGTATCCTGCCGCAGAGAGCGCGGGCCTGCGGCAGGTACAGGCAGCGCTTGGGAAGCCCCATGGTCAGGGTGACGTCCGCGTGAACCACGGGCTCCGCCGCGACCCAGCCGTCGCGCAGGCCGCTGGGAACGTCGACCGCCGCCCTCTTTCCCGGCGCGCGGTTGATGGCCCGCACGACCCGGTCGAGCGGAGCGCGCAGAGGGCCGGTGAGCCCCGTGCCCGCGACGCCGTCCACGATCCACGCCGCTTCCTGCAGCCGGGCCCGGGCCGCCCGTTCCTCGAAACCGATGACGCCGATGCCGAGAGCTCTGCAGGAGGCCAGGTTGAGCGCGGGCTCGCTGCCTTCGCGCGGCCTCCCGGCCGCGAGGATGACGGCGAGCCGCTTGATCCCGGCGAGCTGCGCGTGGCGCGCCATCACGAAAGCGTCGCCGCCGTTGTTCCCTTTACCGGCCGCGAAGACGACCGGCTCGCGCAGGCCTTGGTCGAGCAGGGCTCGAAAGGCATTCGCGCCCGCGTTTTCCATCAGGACGATCCCGGGGATCGAGTACTCCGCCTGCGTCAACCGGTCGATCTCGGCCATCTCGGCCGAGCTAACGACGCGCATCCCCCGCACCTTCGACGAGCCGGTCCGCCCGCCACCAGACGACCCGCGCCCCGTCATTGAGGCCGAGCAGACCCGCGAGCACGCCTTCCTCGGAGAGGGTAAGTTTCTTGAAGGAAAGCTCCTGGTCCTCGACCGTGATGAGGCGCCGGGCATGCTCCCGGCCCCTCGCGTCCAGGACGAGGAGCCGGTAGGTGTTGGCCTCCTCGGGCTTGAGGAAGAACAGGTAGCCGTTGCGGGTATTGCCGAGGAACT
Organism: uncultured Spirochaetota bacterium; assembly: GCA_963734495.1. Lineage (GTDB taxonomy): Bacteria > Spirochaetota > Spirochaetia > SZUA-6 > CAVTHK01 > CAVTHK01. The sequence goes on along the minus strand of CAVTHK010000008.1, from coordinate 27,405 downwards.
CGTAAGGCGGAGACGGGATCTCCAGCTCGGAAGCCCCGACCCGCTCGCGCCGCACGCCGGCGTCGGGGACGTCGACCTGACCGACGTACTCCGCCTTGGCGATGTCGAAACGGTGGATCCGCGTCCCGACGTGCAGCCACGTCTCGGGCGTGCGGGTGGACGCGTTGATCTCTTCCCTGTAGTAGCTCACGGCGAGCAGGAGCTCGCGGCGGGAATAGTCCGCGAAGATCCCCTCCAGGAACGGGAGCGTGTCCTGCGGGGCGGGCAGGTAGTCGCGGTCGAACTCCACGCGGTAGAGAAGCGAGCCCTCCTTGGTGAACCAGTAGACGATCCAGCGGGCCGGGGGCACGCGGCAGACGACCACCGGCTCGTCGTGCGCGGTGATGCGGATGGCGTCGATGAACGGGAAGGGGGTCCCCCCCACCCCCTCCTGGCCCAGGTAGTCGATCAGCTTCCCGTCGCGGTCGAACCGCAGGACGTGGGCGTAGTGCGTCGTCCCCGTGCTCTCGTCGAAGCGGCCCTGCAGAGGGCCGACGCGGTCCTCGACGTACAGCCGCTTCTCGCCGTCGACGGCCATCACCCCGGGGTCGGCGAGCGCGTAGCCCTGCGCGCGGCGGTTGGGCTCGTCGGCGCCGGCCGCGGCCGGCTTGAGGATGACGGGCTGCGGGTTGACGTCCGCGTTGTAGAGCAGGAAGACCAGGTCGCCGAACGGGGTGAACTCCATGATCTTGGAGGCGTTCCCGTTGACGATGTAGATCCTTCCGCCCTTGACGTAGATCAGGTTGCTCCTGTTGAGGGGGCGGCCGTCGACCATGAAGAGGTCGATCTGGTTCTCCATGTTGCCGAGGCCCAGCGAGAACAGCTCTTCCCGCGGGAGAGTCGGCGTGGAGATCTTTGTGCAGGACACGAAGGCGGCCGCCATTGCGGTCAAGAGAAGGACGCGCGCCCGCATTCCCGCGGGCGACGGCCTCCGGCCGTCCCCGGCCCCCGAGTGCAGTCCCGGCGCGTGCATGTGCGCGACGAGTGTAGTCGCCGCGGCCCGAGCTTGTCAACGTTTGCGGGGCGAGGGTACACTGTACCCATGCTCCAGATGATCGAGCGACTCGTCGGGACCAAGCGCAGCCGCGACGCCAAGTCGTTCATCCCTATCGTCCGCAGGATCAACGCCCTCGAGTCCAGGTACCTCGGGCTCCCCGACGGCGCGTTCCGCGAGGAGACCGCGCGGCTCAAGGAGCGCCTGGCCGCCGGGGCCTCGCTCGACGACCTCCTCCCCGAGGCGTACGCGATGGCGCGCGAGGCGGGCCGCAGGGTCCTCGGCGAGCGCACCTTTGACGTCCAGCTGATGGGCGCGGTCGCCCTCCACCGGGGAAGCATCACCGAGATGAAGACGGGCGAGGGCAAGACCATCTGCAGCGTGGCCTCCGCCTTTCTCAACTCGCTGCCCGGGCTCGGCGTCCACATCGTCACGGTCAACGACTATCTGGCGGAGCGCGACGCCGGATGGATGGGCCCGATCTACGAAATGCTCGGCGTGAGCGTCGGCTTCGTCCTCTCCCAGATGGACACCGAGGCCCGCCGCGAGGCCTACTCGAAGGACATCACCTACGGGACGAACAACGAGTTCGGCTTCGACTACCTGCGCGACAACATGAAGTGGGACCCTTCCACCAAGGTGCAGAGGGCCCACAACTACTGCATCGTCGACGAGATCGACTCGATCCTGATCGACGAGGCGCGCACCCCGCTGATCATATCGGGGTCGGCCGAGGACGACACGGCCGTCTACATGCAGGTCAACCGGCTCGTGCCGAGCCTGGTCGAGTGCGCCAAGGACCCCGCCACCGGCGAGTACCCCGAGGAGGGCGCCGTCGGCGACTTCAAGATCGACGAGAAGGGCAAGCGCATCACGCTCACGGACGAAGGGATGAACCACGCGGAGGAGCTGCTGCAGAAGCGCTCGATCATCCACGGGTCCGTCTTCGAGCACGAGAACTTCGAGTACATCCACTACGTGACCCAGTGCCTGCGCGCCCGTCACCTCTTTCACCGCGACGTCGACTACGTGGTCCAGGACGGCAAGGTCGAGATCGTGGACGAGTTCACGGGCCGCATCCTCTACGGCCGCCGCTACTCGGACGGGCTCCACCAGGCGATCGAGGCCAAGGAGAACATCCGCGTCCAGCAGCGCAACCGGACTCTGGCCACGATCACGTTTCAGAACTACTTCCGCATGTACAAGAAGCTCGCTGGGATGACGGGCACGGCCGACACGGAGGCGCAGGAGTTCTCGCAGATCTACGGGCTGGAAGTCGTCGTGGTCCCCACCAACCGGCCCGTGGCCCGCGACGACAACGACGACGTCATCTTCCTCAACGAGGGCGACAAGCTCGCCGCGATCTGCGACGAAATCGCGCGCATCCACGCGACGGGACAGCCGATCCTCGTGGGCACGATCTCGATCGAGAAGTCGGAGAAGCTTTCGCGCACGCTGACCTCGCGGGGGGTGCGGCACGAGGTGCTGAACGCGAAGAACCACGCGCGGGAGGCGCTGATCATCGCGGAAGCGGGCGCTCGCGCGGCCGTCACCATCGCGACGAATATGGCCGGCCGCGGCACGGACATCAAGCTCGGCGGCAACCCGGAGTACCGGGCGCGGCGGGCGGCCGGCACCGAGGCCCCGCGCGAGGAATACGAGCGGGCGCTCGCGGAGGAGCGGGTGCGCTGGGGGTCGCAGTACGATGAGGTCAAGCGGACCGGCGGGCTGCACGTCCTCGGCACCGAGCGCCACGAGGCCCGGCGCATCGACAACCAGCTTCGCGGCCGCTCCGGCCGCCAGGGCGACCCCGGGTCCTCCCGCTTCTACATCTCCCTCGACGACGACCTCATGAGGCTCTTCGGCGGGGAAAACCTCAAGGGCCTCATGGCGCGCTTCGGGATGCGCGAGGGCGAGCCGATCTACCACCCCTGGATCAACAAGAGCATCGAGCGCGCGCAGAAGAAGGTGGAGGAGCGCAACTTCGACATCCGCAAGCACCTGCTCGAGTACGACGACGTGCTCAACGAGCAGCGCAACTTCGTCTACCAGCGCCGCGACGAGATCCTCGAGGACGAGCGGCTGCTCGAGCGGGTCTACGCCACCGCCGAGGAGATCGTCGACGAGGCGTTCGCCCCGCAGAAGGAGGCCAGCGGCGAGGCCGTCGCTTCGATCTTTTCGGCCCTGCACACCGACTTCTTCTACACGCCCGGCTTTTCGACGGGCGGAAACGGCGGAACAAAGCTCGAAGAGCTGCGGGCGAAGATCCTCCAGGAGCTCCGCAGCGACCTCGAGCACAAGGAGGGGGACCTCGGGCGGGAGAACTTCAACATGTTCGTCCGTTACGAGTACCTGAGGGACATCGACTCCCGCTGGCAGGACCACCTCGAAAACCTCGAGGCGCTCCGCGAGGCCGTGTACCTGAGGGCCTACGCCCAGAAGAACCCGCTCCTCGAGTACAAGCTCGAGGGGTTCCAGATCTTCGACCAGATGCTGCAGGACATCAGGCGCACGATCGCGCGCAAGGTCCTCAAGGTGCGCATCCAGTCCTTTGCCGGGAGGAGCGTGCTGACGGAGCGGCTGCCGCAGGGCGACGCGCGACACAGCGTGATGGGCCAGTTCGGCGCCGCAGCCGCCGCAACGGCCACGGCGGCCGGAGGCGGCGGCCGGGTCGCGATCGGCGAGCTGGCGGAGGCGACGCCCCAGGCGGCGCAGGTGAGGCGGTCGCAGCCCAAGGTGGGGAGGAACGATCCCTGCCCCTGCGGCAGCGGAAAGAAGTACAAGTACTGCCACGGCCGCTGACCCGGCCGGGGGGGCCGGCGGGGGCGGCTACCGCGAAGACTCCCGGACGGCCGTGAGGCCGCATCCGAAGCCGTAGAGCAGCGAGAGGAAGAGGACGATCCCGCTCACGGCCTCGAGGAAGGCGCCGACGGCCAGGAACAGGTCGGAGGCGAAGATCGAAAGCACGCGGCCGGCGATCGCGGGCCCGCGGATCAGCGCCAGGCCGATGAGGCCGGCCCCGAAGAGGCGCAGCGGGTCGTCGTCGCCCCTCATCAACACGCGCCCGAGCCGCACCGACACGCCGAGGAAGCCCAGGTACGTGGTAAGGGCCAGCGCGACGACGAGCACGGGCACGAGGAGCAGCCCCGCGATCGACGCCGCGAGGCACGCGACGAGAACGGGCGCGAGCACGGCCCCGAGGAACAGGTAGAGCAGGTTCGATTTCCACGCGGAGGAGACGATCGCGGCCTGGCGGCTGAGGTACCCGGCCCGGAAGTGCAGCGCGAGGAAGAGCGCGATGAGCGTGAGCGCGACGCCGAACAACTCGATGATGAGCGCCAGGGAGTCGGCCGACTGCCGGGACGTGACGAAGCCGAGGAACGGGATGCGGATGGCCGGAAGCGACTCCTTGTTGCCCCCGAGCGCGGCGCCCCTCTCGGCGATGACCTTGCCGCCGAGCGCCACCGCGTCGCCGTCCACCCTCGCCCCCGACCTGACGATGGCGTCGGCGCCGAAGACCCACACCGAGCCTTCGACGACTCCGGTGACGACCACGTCGCCCCCGACGCTCACGAGGTCCCCGCGGTGCGTGCCGCCGACAGAGACGGGCCGCCCGATGCTGAGGCCGCGGCGCGCGAGCACGTCGAGCCCGCTCAGGCTGACCGTGAGACGCTGCTTTCCCGAGCGCAGCGAGACCCGGATCGGGAACACGTTCCAGACCTGGTCCCTGTCGCCCGAGGCCTCCACCGCCCCGAGCGCGATGCTCACGCCCGAATCGTCGTCGGCGAGATCGATCAGGCTGGGGTGGACGATCAGATGGCGGGTCTCCTCCTGGGAATGCGCTCTCAGGATCGAGAACAATGCCAGAAGGCCGACCACGGAGAGTACGAGCCGCTTCATGGGCCGCCGCCTCCTACTGGAAAAAGCGCAAGGGGTCAACGGGCACGTTGTTGCGGAACACCGTGAAGTGGAGATGCGAGCCCGTGCTGTAGCCGGTATTGCCGACCTCGCCGATCTGCTGGCCCTGCGAGACCGTCGGCTCCCCGCGACACGAGGGCGCGGTTCAGGTGCCCGTACAGGGTCTGCAGCCCTCCGGCGTGGGCGAGGATCACGTACCTGCCGTAGACCGGGCTGATCCCCACCGCCGCGACCCGTCCGGCCATCGCCGCGACCACCGGAGTCCCGACCGGGGCCCCTATGTCGAGGCCGTTGTGATGCTCGCGCAGCCCGGTAAAGGGGTTCTGCCGCCAGCCGAAGCGCGAGCTCAGCTCCCCCCTGGTGGGGAAGACCATCAGCTTGCCGAGGACGGACTCGCGCACGGACGCCGGAAGCCGCGCCCCGGGGACGAACAGCGACTGGCCCGCATGGATCACTTCGCTCTCGATGCGGTTCCAGTCGAGGAGGCTCTCGAGGCTCACTCCGTAGCGGGCCGCGATGCCGCGGAGCGAGTCCCCGCGGCGCACGGTATAGGCCAGGCCGTCGGCGTTGGGCACCTGCAGCTCGACCCCGGCCTGCAGCGAACGGGCTCTCGTGATGTTGTTGAAGCTGATCAGCGCATCGACGGAGACACCGTACCGCTGCAGCGATCGCGAGGAGGCTCTCGCCGCGGCCCGACGCGATGGGTGGCGACCTTGAGCGTGCGCGGCAGCTCCCCGTGGGGCGCGGCCTTCTGGATCGGCTCGCTGATCAGGTAGCCCGGCGAGGGCTTCGGCCGTGCCGGGAGGGGAGGCCGATGCGATGGGCGCGGGCCGTTTTTCGGAGAGCGTGCCCACTGCGGGCACGACTGCCAGGACCAGCAGAAGGCCGGCGACGGGAAACACGACGCCGGGCCGGAACCGGCGCCCCGGCCGGATCGGCCGAGCGTGGAAAGCCAGGATGTTCGAGGCGCCCGGCCGGCGCGACTCCTCGCGCGGCGCGGGCAGCAGGAGACGCGCAGGTCTCCGGCTGACGTGCTGCCTCGTGAGCGCAGCAGTACCCATCGCTTCTCATATCGACAGGGCGCCGTCCGTCCGTTAATATCCATGGGGAGCGCGGATGCTGTGGAAAGCGCAATCGCGGACTGACAGGCGGCTCGCCGGGTTCCTCGCCTTCGCGGCCCTCACGGTCGTCCTGATCGTCGGTCGTCTCGTCTACCTGACCGTCATTTCCCCCTCGGGGCCCCAGGAGTCGCTGATCGACCTGCCGACGGTGGAGAGGGGGCCGATCCTCGACCGCAACGGCCGGATCCTCGCGATCACGACGGCGCTCGATTCCGTGGCGGCATGGGTCCCGCACGTGCAGGACGCGGACTCGATGGCGCGGGTGCTCGGCGAGGCGCTCGAGATGGAGCCGCGTTCCGTCGCGGAACGGCTCGCATCGGGCACGGGGTTCGTGTGGATCAAGCGGAAGGTCACGCCGACGGAGTCGGCGCGGGTCCGCGCCCTGATCGCCGGGGGCAAGCTGCCCGGCGTCAGCCTGTACAAGGAGTACGGCCGCAGCTACCCCGAGCGTCAGCTCGGGGCGCACCTGATCGGTTACGTGGGGATCGACAACACGGGTCTCGACGGCATCGAGTTCACTTTCGACCACGAGCTCTCCCCCCCGCAGGTCGCCAAGGGGATGCGCGAGGTCTTCGGCAACCAGGTCTTCCTCACGATCGACCTGAACATCCAGTATTTCGTGGAGCAGATCGCGGAAAAGGCCTGGCGCGAAACGCGCGCCGATTCGGCGACCATCCTCGTGGAGGAGGCCCGCTCGGGCGAAATCCTCGCCTACGCGTCGCTGCCGTCCTTCGATCCCAACAACTACCGCAGCTACCCCGAGACATCGCTCGCGAACCGGCCGGCGCGCGTCGCGTATGAGCCCGGCTCGGTGTTCAAGATCTTCAGCATCAGCAGTTTCCTTCAGCTCGGCGCCATCACGCCGGAGGACACGTTCTACGCCGGCGGCGTGTACGAGGACGCCCGCCATGGCATCCGCATCCGGGACCTGGGCGTGTACGGCCCCGTGAACGCCCAGAAGATCCTGCAGTACTCCTCCAACGTCGGCGCGGCGTACGCCTCGGAGCGCGCCTCGGCGGGCGACTTTTACGAGATGCTGCGCAAGTACGGCTTCGGCCGCCCCACCGGCGTGCCGCTCTCGGGGGAGACGTCGGGGATTCTCCGGCCGCCCGCCGAGTGGTCGGCCCGCTCGAAGCCCACGATCGCGTTCGGCCAGGAGATCTCGGTCTCGGCGCTTCAGGTCGTGGCCGCGGCCACCGCCATTGCCAACGACGGGTTGATGATCAAGCCGCTGCTGGTGAGCAAGGTCGTTTCCCCCGAGGGCAAGCTGATCAAGCGCTACACGCGGGAGCCCGTCGCGGAGGTCCTCTCGCCCGAAGTCGCGCGGTCCGTGCTGCGGATGATGGAAACCGCGACGTTCGAGGGCGGAACGGCGCGGCGGGCGAAGCTCGAAGGCCTCCGGGTGAGCGCGAAGACCGGGACGGCGGAGGTGCGCGACCCCGCGACGGGCGCCTATTCTGTCGAGACCTTCATCGCGTCGTTCATCGGCATCTTCCCCACCGACGACCCGCAGTTCATCGTCTACGTCGTGCTCGACGGTCCCAAGAAGGACATCTACGGCGGCCGGACCGCGGCGCCGGTCTTCAAGGAGATCGCCGACAAGCTGGTGGCGCTGCGCGGCATCCCGCGCGCGGGAACCGAGATCGTGCGTTCCCCCGGGTCGGTGGTCGTCCGGCCCGGAGCGCCGATCACCATCGGCGGGGCCATGCCCGACCTCACCGGGTCGCCGAAGCGCGCGCTCCTCGGGCTGTTCGAGCGGCAGGACCTCAAGATCATCATGCGCGGCGAGGGCTTCGTCGTGCGGCAGAGCCCGCCTCCCGGTTCGCCGGTAGCCTCCGGCACGACCATTACGCTCGACTTCGAATGACGCACCTCGAGCGCAACCTCGCCACGCTGGCGGACCGCTGGCCGCGGCTTGCGGCGGAGCTGGCGGGCGCGGCGCCTCCGGCGGACGTCGAGATCCTCGCCGCGCGCACCGGCTCGCCCACCGCCCGCGCCGGCGGCCAGCTCCTGCACAGCCTCTTCGACCCGGTCCGCGAGGCCGAGCGGATCGCCGGCGGCGGCTGCGGGCCCGGGGCCACCGCCGCCGTCGTTTTCGGCTTCGGCCTGGGCTACGTCTGCGAAGCCCTGCTGCGCCTGCGGCCGGGGCTCCCCGTCCTCGCGGTCGAGCCCGATCCCGGGCTCTTCGCGCAGGCGCTCTCGTGCCGCCCGCTCGATGCGCTGCTCGCCGATCCCCGGCTCGACCTGCACGTCTCCCCCGACCCCGAGCCGCTGCTGGGCCTGCTCGATCCCGAAGGCGCGGGGCGAGCGCTTCCCGCTGCGGGCGCCGTGCCTGCTCAGGCTGCGGGCCGTCGAGGAGCGGCATGCCGTCTATTTCGCCCGCGTGCGGCAGATCCTGGTCGCGGCTCGCGACCGCGGCCGCGTCAACGTCGACACGCTCGAGCGCTTCGGGCCGCTGTGGGTGCGGAACCTCCTGCGGAACCTCGAGACGTTTCTCGCGGCGCCGGGAGTCGAGCGTATACGCGGCCTCTTCGACGGCCTGCCCGCGCTGGTTCTGGCCTCCGGACCTTCGCTGGACGCGGTCATGCCGCGGCTGCGCGAGCTCGCCGAGCGGTGCGTCGTGATCTCGGTCGACACGAGCCTGCGGGCCTGCCTCGCGCAGGGAGTCCAGCCCGACTTCGTGGTGCTGATCGACCCTCAGTACTGGAACAGCAGGCACCTCGACGGCACCGAGTCGCCGCGGACGCTGCTCGTCGCCGAGTCGGCGACCCACCCGCGCGCGCTGCGCCTCGCGCCGCCGACGGCCTTCTTCATGAGCTCCCTCTTCCCGCTCGGCCGTTACCTCGAATCGTTCGGATCGCGCAAGGGCGAGCTCGGGGCCGGCGGCTCGGTCGCGACCACGGCCTGGGACCTTGCGCGCGTCTCGGGGGCGCGGCCGATCGTGATGGCCGGGCTGGACCTGGGCTACCCCGGCCGCGCGACCCACTTCCGCGGCGCCTTTTTCGAGCATCGTTTTCTCGCGCTGTCCCGGCGCACCATGCCCGCCGAGCAGCACGCCTTTGCCTACCTGGCGGATGCGGGCCCGTTTCCCGTGCGCTCGAACTGCGGCGGGACCGTGCTCACCGACCGCCGCATGGCGATCTACGCCTCCTGGTTCGAGGGTCAGGCCAGGAGGTTCCCCGAGGTCCGGACGCTGAACCTGTCGGCGGGCGGCGTGGCCGTGGCGGGCATCGAGCCGGCGACAATCGAAGCCGTCCTTGCGATGCCTCGCTGCCGGCGCGAGATCGACGCGCGCATTGCCCGGGCCGCGCGGGATGCGCGGGCCGAGCCGGCGCCGGACTGGTCAAGATTGAAGGGATCGCTCGACGAGCTGCTGCGGGAGCTCGGTCGCGCCCGCCGGGTGGCGCGCGACGCGGTCGCTGCGGCCGACCGCGCGGCGCGAGACCCCCGGGCGCTCGCGGAGCTCGACCGCAGCGACGCCGAGATGCTCGAAGTCGGCGCGCGCGACATCCTCGGGTTCCTCATGCAGCCGATCATTCACGGCATCATGGAGGAGAAGCCGGGGACCGACCCGGTGGCGCGCACGCGGGAGATCTATCTGCAGATGGAGCGCTCGGCGCGCCTGCACGAGCAGCTCGTTCGCCGGACGCTGGCGCGCCTGGAAGCCGGACGCTCAAGCTAGGCCCGGCGCGCGCCGATTTCTAGAATTGGGGCCGGGACCGTTCGTCTCGATTCCCGCAAACGGTATGCTCTTCGACGTCCAGGCATACCGTTTTTTTTATGGCCGGCGGCGGGCGAGGGAGATGATCAGCTCGACCTCGCCGATCGTCGAACCGACACGGTTCGCGATCACAGCCGCCGAGAACCCTTCCCTCTCGAGCCTCAGGATCCGGCTCTCAAGCGTCTCCGCGGGCGCCGCCGGCCCACGGCCGTCCTCGGCCCGGTCGGCCTGCTGCGCGGGCGGAGCCGGCGGCTTTTCGGCCGCGGCCTTCGCGAGGTGCGTGTACACCATGCGGCTGGTCTCGTGCTTCTCGCTCTCGCGCCGCACGAGGGCGATCTTCCGGTCGGCATCGGCGAGGAGCTGGTTGAGCTGCCCGATCCGGTCCTCGAGGAGCGCGATGTTGCGCTCCGTCGTGCGGTTCATCTCCACCATGACGGAGGCGAGCTCTTCGCGGATCTCGGCTGCGGGATCGAGACGGGCAATGCTCCTGTCGATGCGGGTGCGCAGCGCCAGGTAGACCACGGCGAGGCCGGCGAGGACGGCGGCGGCGACGGCGAAGACGCTTGCCATGGTGCGGCAGCTACCCCGTGATATCCACGTGCTGCCCGAGCTCGGGGTCGGTAAAGACCGGCCTGCGGGGCGGCTCGGCCTTCCGCTCCCGCGCACGGCCCCTCCCGCGCCCGCGCCTGCGCCCGCCGGCTTCCTCGTCCTTGACCGGCTCGGCGCCGTCGCCTGCGTCGTTGCTCTCGTTGACCTGGGTGTCGCGGACCTGCGCCTGCCGGGCCAGCTCCGACCCCGCCTGCGCCTGGGCCAGCGGGGGAGCCTGCTGCTGGACCGCCTGATCGCGGCCCACCTGGTTCGTCTGGGAGAAGACGGTCTGCAGGTCGATCGGCAGCAGCGGCATCGGCTATCCCCTGCGGGTGAAGTCTTCCTCGAGGGGCTCGTACTTCGTCACCCTGATGTTGCCCTGATCGAGCACGAACGTCACGGTCTTGTGCTCGTTGCGGATCACAAGGCTCGAGTCCTTGATGAAGATCTTGACGTTGGCGAAGACCGTGTCCGAGGCCGAGATCCTGCCTTCGCGCTTGATCGACGCGAGGCGCGCCTTGATCTCCTCGACTCCGGCGGTCGCCTCCTTGATGGTGGCGAGCGCCAGCGAGCGCTTCTCCAGCTGCTGGGCGAGGTACGCTTCCTTCTCGTCGGGGAGCTTTTTCGTGACCCGCTTGAGCGTGAGCAGCGTCTTGATGTTCCGCTCGAGCTCCTCCAGCTCCTTGCGCTGCCGCGTCATGGTCGTCTCGAACTCGACGAGCCGCTCCTTGCTCTTGGGGTCGTAGCCGACCTCCAGCAGGGTCTCCGTGCCGGCGACCGAGCCCAGGTTCTTCGCGTTGATCTCCTCCGCCGCCCGAAGGCGACCGCCGACGATCGAGGCCCGCTTGCCCTGGCAGACGATCTTGCGGTTCGCGTCCACGAAGGAGTGGATGAGCCCCTCGGCCGCCACTACGTTCTCGCCCGCCTCGACGTGAGCGTGCTCGATGAACTTGGCGTACACGCTCTTGCCGGCGGTCGCCTTGCCGCCGCCCTTGCCGAGGATGCCCTGGTGAACGATGATGTCGCCCTCGGCGTCGAGCTGGGCCTTGCCGACGTTGCCGAACACCTCGATGTTGCCGGCCGCCTTGACCGTGAAGCCGTCGTCGATGCCGCCCTTGACGATCACGCCGCCCAGGAAGAGGATGTTGCCCGTGTGCAGGTTGACGTCCCCGCCGACGGTGTAGACGGGCTCGACGTTGACTTTGCCGCCGATCAACAGCACCTGGCCGTTGATCTCGGCGATCGCGGTCATCCCGTCCTCGGCGAGCTTCACGTTCTTGCCGACGTTGAGCGTGACATCATGGCCGCCCTTGAACGGGAGGGTCCGGCCTGTGACCGTGCGTCCCTCGTGCCCCTCGCCGGCCGGCATCTTCCTCGCCACGATCTGCCCCGCGACCACGTTCTCGACCAGGTTCAGCTCCCGGAAGTCGACGCGGCCGTTTTTCTCCTTGAGCACGGGCGAGCGCTCGGTCTTGAAATTGTAGACGATCTCCGCGTCGGCTCCGTTCACGGCGGGCGATCCCTCCGCCGCCAGGATCGTCGTGTTGTACCGGGGAGCGTCCTCGAGCTCCCGCAGCGCGTCCTCGCGGATCCCGTGCTGGACGCCGTTGTTGTTGAGCACGCCCACCAGCGCGTCGAAGGTCAGGTCCGCGCCGCCGGGTCCCGGCGGCCTCACCTCGACGTACGCCTTCATCTCCTGGTCCGCGAGCTCGACGGACGCCACGGCGTCGTTCGCAGGGTTGTATTCGAAAGCGCCGACCTGCACGAACTGGCCGTCGGCCCGGCGCACCACGCGCGAGACCATGCCCGCGTCGAAGTCCCTCACCCCCCTGCGGGCCAGCGACTGCGACGCGACCTGGTCGGTGATGCGCGGCGCCTTGCCGTGCGGCCGCGTCACCTTGAGGAACACGTTGCCCTGGACGAGCTTGACGAAGATCTCCCCCGGCCGATCGGCGCTCTCATCGGCCGCCGCCCCGGACGCGAGGGCGCCCTCCGCGGTCCCCGCCTCGGCGGCGGCGGAGGCGACGAGCGTCGACTCGTACACGTGCACCACCCACGCCCTTCGGCCGAGGCCGAAGAGGCCTCGGTCGCCGCGCGTGACAACCTCGTATTCCAGCCGGTCGAGGGCCACGCCGAGCTGGATCGCGCCGTTCTCCAGAGCGTCCTCGAGGCTCGAGCCCTCGACGCGGACCGAGCGGGTCCCGCGGTCGCGGACCGCCTGCTGCGCCATGAAATCCTGTATCTGGGCGAGCTTTACCAGTTGGGGCCTCCTCGGGTACGCGGCCTGCCGACCCCGCAGGTCCGACCGCCACCTACACGATCCCCTTGCGCACGCTCGTGAGCTTGGCCCGGAGGCGCATGATGGCCTTGGTGTGGAGCTGGGAGATGCGCGACTCAGTCACGCCCAGCACGTGGCCGATCTCCTTGAGCGTGAGGTCCTCGTAGTAGTACAGGACGAGGACCTTCTTCTCCTTGTCCGGGAGCTCCTGGATGGTCCGCATGATCACCCGCTTGATCTCGTCTTTCTCGACGATGATGTCGGGGTTCATGCTGGTCGGGCTCTCGATGCTCTCGCCGATCGAGATCTTGTCGTCTTCCTCGCCGGAGTACCACACGTCGTTGAGCGACAGCATCGAGGTGCCGCTGATCTTGAGGATGAGCGACTGCAGCTCCTCGACGGAGACGCTCATGGCCGCGGCGATCTCCTCGTCGGTGGCGGCGCGGCCGAGCTGCGACTCGAGCGTCCGTATGGCTTCTTCCAGCTCACGCGTCTTCTGCCGCACGGAGCGCGGCACCCAGTCTATCGACCGGAGCTCGTCGAAGATGGCGCCCCGGATGCGGGTGACCGCGTACGTCTTGAACTTGACGTGCTTCTCGGGATCGAACTTCGCGATCGCGTCGAACAGGCCGAACACGCCGTAGCCGACCAGGTCGTCGAACTCGACGTTGTGAGGCATGCCGATGGCGACCTTGCCGGCGACGTACTTGACCAGCGGCGCATACTGGCGCACGAAGTGGTCGCGAATCCTGGGATCGCGCGTGCTGCGGTACAGGCTCCAGAGCTCGTCTTCGCTCTTGCCGCTCAGCCTGCCGACGCTCCGCTTAGCCTTCATGGTCCCTCTTGAGCCAGGTTTTCAGCGCCCGGGCGGCCTGCGACGGGTCGACGCGCGCGCCGTGCGCGCCGCTCGCGCCGGCTGCACCGGACGCGCCGCGCGAAGCCTCGGACGGGGGCGCCGGCGGCTCCAGGTCCAGACCGTCGAGGCTGGGCAGGGCGTCGTCGCTGTCGCCACTGTCGGTGTCACCGCTCTGCCCGAGCGGCTCCGCCGTGAGATCCTCGACTGCCGAAGGCCTGCCGACGGGCTCCGCGGCACCCTCAGGCGGGCCCGACAGGCCCGGCCCCGGCTCCTCCAGCGGCTCGGCAGGCGCCTCGTCTGCGGGCTCCAGGTCCGCCGCGATCGCGTCCTCCAGCGGATTTTCCTCCGGGAGCACGATGTCGATGCGCGGCGCCTCCGCCTCCGCGGGCGTCTCTACCGGGCCCGCACTGTCCGCGAGCCCGTTGACCAGCTCCGGCAGGAACCGCTCGAGAAGCGCCGTGACGGCAGTCCCCAGCACCGCAAAGACCGCACCGCCAACGATCGCGCGCAGCAGCACCGTGCCGAACCGCACGCCGCCCGCAAGACCGGCAGCGAGAGCCACGACGAAGGCCAGACACGCAACAGCCGCCGCTACCCGGTACCTCATGCGCTTTTCCCGCCAAGCTTATGGCAAACCCGCATGGCCGTCAAGGACAGCTCGGGCCCTCGCAGGTCCCGAGCGCAGCGAGGGAGTGCGTGCTCGCCGGGTACTCGCGCGCGCGGCATGGCCTGCCCAGGGTGGGGCGCCGGCGGGCGTAACGCCGGCGGAAGCGGGGCGCAGGCCCCGTCAGGCGATGGGCGACGGCCCACGGGCGCCGACGGGACCGGGGGCCGCCGCCGGCCCCTTGGTACCGAACAGCCGCTTGATGAAGCCCGAGATGCCGCTCCCCTCCTTGTACTCGAAGTTCTCGAGGCGGCTCAGGATGTGGCGGACGCACATGGAGGCCTTGCTCTTCGGGTCCATGGCGAGGAACGGCTTCTGCTTGACGACGGACTCGTGGACGATTTCGTCCTCGAAGACGAACCCGAGGTAGTCGACCTTGAGGTTGAGGAACTGGCCGGCGATGTTGATGACCCGCTCGGCTACCTTGCGGCCCTCGGCGACGCTCTTGACGCGGTTGACGACCAGCTTGAGGCCGAGGCTGAGGTTGTCGATCTCCGTGGCGATGATCTTGATGATCCCGTAAGCGTCGGTGATGGCCGTCGGCTCGGGCGTCGTGACGATGACGACGTCGTCCGCGGCCGCGATGAAGGACAGGACGTTGTTCGAGACGCCGGCGCCCGTGTCCACGATGAGCACGTCGGCCGAGGAGAGCTCCTGGAGCTCGGCGACGAACTTGCCCCGCTCCTCCTCGCTCAGGTTGGCGATCTTGGAAAAGCCGGAGGCGCCCGCCACGATCTGGATCCCGTAGCGGGTGTCCTGGATGATGTCCTTCATGCTCTTCTGGCGGCGGATCAGGTGGTAGAGGTTGTACTTGGGGATGATCCCGAGCACGACGTTGACGTTGGCCAGCCCGAGGTCGGCGTCCATGACGACGACGCGCTTGCCGAGCTCGGCGTAGGCAATCGCGAGATTGATCGCGATGTTCGTCTTTCCCACCCCGCCCTTGCCGCTGGAGATCGTGATGATGCGGGTCCTGTTGCGGGCGCCCGAGCCGTTGGTGGGGTTGCCCCGGCTCTTCATCAGCTCTCTCAGCTTTTCGGCCTGGTCAGTCATCACGCGCTCCGTGCCTTTGATGTTTCCGCGTAGCGCTGTTCCAGCCTCTCGCGGTCGATCCTGAACCCGTCCAGCCCCCGGAGGAGCCTGGTGACGGTCGCGGCTTCGAGATCCTGCGGAACGAGCTGCCCGTCGGTGATGTAGGAAATCGCCTTCTGCCGTTCGATCAGCGGGCCGAGGACGTTGCCTGCCCGCGACGTCTCGTCGAGCTTGGTCACGATCACCGCCCGGTAGCGGAACGGCTCGAACTGCCGAAGGATCTCCTCGATGTCGGAGCTCTTGGTGGTGGCGCTGATCGCGAGGTGCACTTCGTTCCGACTTCCGCACGCGCCGAGGATATCCTTGATCTCGCCCAGCTTCTGAAAATCCCCGGGGCTCTTTCCGATTGTGTCTACCAGTATAATATCGACATCCTGCGAGACCGAGATCACCTTCTCGAGGTCGTCGCGCGATTCGGCAAAGGCCGCCGGGAGCTGCATGATCTCCGCGTAGGTCTCGATCTGCTTGCGCGCCGCGATCTTGTAGTTGTCGATCGTGACCATCTTGACGCGCCGGGTCCCGCCGCCGTCGCGCGCGAAGCTGTACATGGCTGCCAGCTTCGCGATCGTGGTCGTCTTGCCCACCCCCGTCGGGCCGACGACGGTGAGAATGAGCGGGCCCGCCGACGGCGTGGGCGAGCGCCAGAGGCGCACCCCGTCGCCGATGTACTCGAGCACCGCTCGCTCGACCGCTGCGTTGTCCGCCAGGTCTTCGAGCGAGAACTCCCGGCCGATCCTGCCTACGACCCCGTCGGTGAACGTGGGCGGAAAATCGTTGGCCCCCAGCAGCTCGCGCACGCGCGCGAGCGCAGGGTGGCCGGGTGGCGGCGCCTGCAGGCCGGAGGGCGCCGCGGCCGCCTGCGGGCCGGCCTGCAGGTCCTTCTTCAGGGACTTGAGCTCTTCGAGGATGAGCTGCATCGCCTGCTCCCGGCGGGCGGTCTCCAGGATCTTGCGCTTCTCGCCCTCGACGTCCCGGCGCTTCTCCTCGCCGGCGAGGTAGCCGGTGATCTCGACGCCCTCGCGGCCGAAGAGGCCAAGGACTCTGCCGATGCGGATGCTGCGGTGGGAGAGCACGCGCGCCGCCGGGCCGTACTGGCTCCGCATCTTTTCGAGCGCTTCGCCCTGGCTGCGCGCCTGGATGGTGAAGTACTGCATGTTACGGACTCGCCTCCCATGATATCTCGCCTTCCGACTCCACGCTGATCTCCGGATCGACCTCCGGGACCGACATCACCACCAGGTGCGGGATCTCCCGCGACGTGGAGGCCTTGACCAGGGGCCGCGCGGCCTCGGAGCACAGGACGACCACGCGGCGGCCCGCCTCCTGCGCCCGGCGCACCGCGTTGGAGACGGCGTTGATCCACCGCCGTCGCAGCTGGGGCTCCAGCCCCGCCGCGACGCCTTCGGCCGTTTCCACGCGCGAGTCGATGATCTTCTGCTCGACCGAGGGCTCGATGGTGAGGACGTGCATGATCCGGTTCTCGTCGGCGTTCGCGAGCGAGATCTGCCGCGCGAGGCTCTGGCGGACCTTCTCCACGAGGATGGAGACGTTCGTCGTCACGGCGCCGTAGTCCGCGACGGTCTCGAGCACCGTGACGATGTTGCGGATCGAGACCTGCTCGCGCAGCAGCCCCTGCAGGACCTTCTGGATGAGCCCGGTCGAGCTCGGGAGCTTGGTCACGGCGTCGACCACCGCCGGGTAGTCCGTCTTGAGGGTGTCGAGAATCGACTGCACCTCCTGGCGCCCGAGGATCTCGGCGGCGTGCCGCTTGATGATCTCGGTCAGGTGCGTCGCGATGATCGAGGGGGGGTCGACGACGGTGTACCCGAGGCGCTCGGCCCGCTCGCGCTCGGCCTCCCCGATCCATGTCGCGGGCAGCCCGAAGGCGGGATCGCGGGCCGGCTCTCCCGAGATCTCCTCCTTGACCTCGCCCGGGTTGATCGCGAGGTACTGATTCATGCGGATCCTCGCCCGGCCGACCTCGACCCCTTTGATCTTGAACACGTACTCCGGCGGCTCGAGCCGCATGTTGTCGATGATGCGGATGCGGGGCACGACGATGCCGAGGTCGAGGGCGGCCTCCCTGCGGATGCGCGTGATGCGATCGAGCAGCTCCGCGCCGCGGTCCTTGTCCACGAGGGGGATCAACCCGTAGCCGAGCTCGAGCGACAGCGGGTCCAGGGGCACCACGGGCGAGACTTCGGCGGGCGCCTCCGCCTTCCCCTTCACCTTGACCTTCTCCTCCTCCTCGCGCGCCGCGCCCCTGCGCTGCAGCTGCAGCGCGCCAAAGGCGAGGAACCCGGACATGGGGAAGAGGACGTACCAGGGAAAGCCGGGGAGGACGCCGAGCATGGCGAGGATCGCCGCCGAGATCCAGTAGGGGCGGCCTTCGCGCGTGAACTGCTTCGTGACGTCGCTGCCGAAAGAGGCCTCGGACACCGAGCGCGTGACGATGATGCCGGTCGAGGTCGAGATCAGGAGCGCGGGCAGCTGCGTCACGAGGCCGTCTCCGATGGCCAGCGGAATGTACGTGTCGAGGGCCGTCTGGAACGACTCCCCGAGCAGGGTCATCCCGACGATGAAGCCCCCGATGATGTTGATGACCGTGATGAGGATGCCGACTTTCACGTTGCCCGCGACGAACTTGGACGAGCCGTCCATCGCGCCGTAGAAGTCGACCTCCCTCTGCAGGTCGGCCTTGCGGCGCGTGGCGTCCTCCTCCGTGATCAGGCCCGAGTTGTACTCGGCCTCGATCGCCATCTGCTTGCCGGGCAGCGCGTCCAGGGTGAAGCGCGCGGCCACTTCCGCGACGCGGGTCGAGCCCTTGGTGATGACGAGGAACTGCACCGCAATGATGATCACGAAGATGATGAGGCCGATCACGTAGCCCTTGGTGCCGCCGGTGCCCACGACGAACGTCCCGAAGGCGCGGATGATGCGCCCCTCGAAGTGGCTGCCCTGCGAGAGGATGAGGCGCGTCGAGGACACGTTGAGCGCGAGCCCGAACACGGTGAGGATCAGGAGCAGCGCCGGGAAGACCGTGAACTCCAGCGCGTTCTTCATGTAGAGCACGATCAGGATCACCAGCAGCGCGAGGATGAGGTTCAGCGCCATCAGCGTGTCGAGCAGGATGGTGGGGATCGGGATGATCATCATCATGACCACCGCCACCACGCCTACGCCCACGAAGAGGTCGCTCGACTGCCGGAACATCCCGCGGATCAGGCCCTGTGTGTCCGCCAACTCGTTCCTCCCTGCGTCCAGGCGCCCGCCGCGCCTTCAGATCGCCCTGCGGCGCGCGCCGCGTCCGGGCCGTCTCCTCAAACCGCGCCTGCCCCGGGGCCCGGCGTGCCCCCGCCCGGCAGGGCGCTAGACCGCCCTCTGCTGCAGGCGGTAGATGTCCGCGAGAATCCTCGCCATCACCTCGTAGTACTTCTCCGGGATCGCGTCCCCGATATCGACCTCCGCGTAGAGCGCGCGGGCGAGCGGCCGGTTTTCCACCAGCGGCACCCCCGCCTCACGGGCGACCTCGCGGATCCTCTCGGCCATCGCATCCACTCCCTTGGCCACCACCGTCGGCGCGGGCATGGTCTCCCTCTCCCAGTCGAGCGCGACGGCGTAGTGGGTCGGGTTGGTGATGACCACGTCGGCCCGCGGCACCGCCCTCAGCATGTTGCGGTTCATGATCTCCCGCATGCGCTCCCGCAGCCGGCTGCGGATCAGCGGGTCGCCTTCGTACTGCTTGCGCTCTTCCTTGATCTCCTGGCGCGACATCTTGAGGGACTCCAGGTGCTGCCACCGCTGGAAGAGGTAGTCCGGCAGGGACAGCACGAGGAGGATGACCGCCACTTCGACCACGATGCGGAACGTCATCCAGGCGAAGAACCCGAAACCCACCATGAACGGCAACGTCGCCAGGCGCGAGATGCGAGGGATCGCGGGCTCCACGTTGAGAAAGACGATCACGACGATCACCGCGATCTTGAAGACATTCTTGGCCAGGTTGAAGAAGGCCTCCCCCGAGAGAAACGCCCGGCGGAAGAAGCGACCGAACCTCGGAACGATCCGGTTGACGTCGGGGGTGATGGGCTTGGTCGAGAACAGGAAGCCGACCTGAAAGACCTCGGCCGCGATGCCGGCGACGAGAGCCGCAGCGAGGACCGGCGCCGTGATCGGCACGAGCCAGCGCATGAACAGCGCGCCGAGCCTGAGGTCGGTCGCGACGTCCATCTCGGTGGCGCCCTTGAGGAAGAAGGTGAGCATCTCGGCCATGCCCTTGAGCATGATCCGTCCGACGAGCGCGAGCATGACTGTGGCGACCAGCAGCACCACCGCCGAGGTGAACTCCGCGCTCTTCGCGACCTTGCCCTCCTCGCGGGCCTTGCGGATCTTGTGCTCGGTGGGCTCCTCGGTGCGCCCCTCGTCTTCGGCGGCAAAGGCCGGCGCGAACGAGGCCGGCAGCATCAGGGGCTGCGGGACGAAGCGGAACGGGTCGCGCAGGCCGAAGAGGACGCCCGTCATCGGCTCACCTCACCCGTCAGGGCCGCGAACAGCCGGAGCATCTTCTCGAACGTCGCGTCGATGAGCCCGCCGAAGGCTTCGAGCAGGAACGGGAGCGACGCGAGGAGCAGCAGGAACGTGACCGCGATCGCCACAGGGAAGCCCATGACCAGGATGTTCATCTGCGGCGCGGCCTTCGCGAGGAGGCCCATCGCCACGGAGACCAGGATCAACGTCCCGAGAATCGGCAGGGAAAGGGTCAGGGCCGAGGCAAAGAGCTGGCCGAGCCCACTGGAGAAGAGCTGGAACACGGCCTCCTTGTGCGCGACCAGGTCGCCGGCGCGGACCGCCCCGAACGACCGGTACACCCCGATGAGCATGAACTTGTAGAAGCCGCCCATCGAAAGGAACACCAGCATGGCCGCCATGTTGAAGAACTGGCCCATCAGGGGGATCTCCACCTGCGCGAGCGGGTCGAAGACCTCCGAGGCACCGAAGCCCATCTGGAGCGAGAAGAATTCGCCCGCCATCTGGAAGACCGCGAAGATCATGACGAGCATGAAGCCAATGATGATCCCGATGAGCGCCTCCCCGATGATCAGCAGGAAGTAGTCCACGCTGTTGCCCGGGAGCCGGTATCCTGTGTCCGCGACGTAGGGCAGCGCCATCGCCGCCACGAAGAGGCTCAGAGCGACCTTCGCCGTCTGCGGGATGGCGGAGCTGGAGAGCAGCGGCGCGACCTGGATCATGGCGAGGACCCGCACGAACACGAGGAGGAGGAGCTGGAAGTTCAGAATGAAGAGCTCGATGACGCGCCTCCCTCGATCAGCCGCCCATGTCCGGGATCCGCTCGAAGAGCCGGGTGGTGAACTGCGCGAGCGAAGTGAACATCCAGGGACCCAGCAGCATCAGGGCGCCCAGAATCGCGGCGATCTTGGGCACGAAGGTCAGCGTCTGTTCCTGGATGGACGTGGTCGCCTGGACGATGGAGATGATCAGGCCGACCACCATGCTGACCAGCAGGATCGGGGCCGACAGCAGCAGGATCTGCAGCACTGCGTCGCGCAGGATGTTGATGACGAACCCGAGAGTCATCGATGCCTACCCTCCTCTAGTGGAAGCTCCGCACGAGCTGCATCGTGATCAACCCCCAGCCGTCCACCAGCACGAACAGGACCAGCTTGAACGGCATCGAGATCATCACGGGCGGCAGCATGATCATGCCCATCGACATGAGAATCGACGCGACGACCATGTCAATGATGATGAACGGGATAAAGAGAAGCACGCCGATCCTGAACGATACGGTGAGCTCGTGGAGGACGTAGGCCGGGATGAGCACGTACGTCGGCACGTCGGCGAGCGTCGCCGGCTTCGGCAGCCCCCTCATGGTCATGAACAGCCGCACGTTGTTGAAGTCACGCCCCATCTGCTTGGCCATGAAGACGCGCAGCGGCGCCTCGGCGCGCTGGAACATCTCGGTGAGGCCGATCTGCTCCCTGGCGAAGGGCTGGAACGCGTTCGTGTAGATGTCCTGGAACGTCGGGAACATCACGAACAGCGTGAGGAACAGCGCGATGCCCAGCAGGACCTGCGTCGGCGGCACCTGCTGCAGCGAGAGCGCCCTCTTCACGAAGTCGAACACGATCGCGATGCGCAGGAACGCGGTGGTCAGGACCAGGATCGAGGGAGCGAGCGTGAGGACCGTGAGCAGCAGCAGGAGCTGCACGGACAGCGCAACTTCCTTCGGGTTCTGCGCCGGCCGTATGTTCAGGTCGACGAACGGCAGCGCCGTCGGGCTGACGGCCCCGGCGCGAGGCGCAGGCGCCGCGGGCGCGCCGGGCGCCGCCTGAGCGAAAACGGAAACGGCGCTCGCCGACAGCAGCAGCGCCAGGATCAAGAGCTTCGCCTTCATTCCCCCCCCAGCCGGCCGGTGCCGCTCCTTCCCCGCGACGCCGGCTCGGGTCCGTCCCCGGACCCGGTTCCAAGAGCTCTCGGATTCTTCTACATACGCTTCAATCTGTCCTTCTGCCGCCGCAGGAAGCTCAGGCTGTCGTGGGGCGAGAGCCCCCGCGCCACCGGCGTGAACATCCCACCGATCAGGCTCGCGAAGCTGCGCCGCGCCGCGGGCCGCTCCGCGTCCTGCGCCATGGCAACGCGTATCGAGTCGAGGCTTTCCTTGTCGGTGATTCTGGCCACGAGGGACACCTGCGAGTCCGCCGCGCCGACGAGGAAGACGGAGGTGCCCACCTCGACCAGGTACAGGGCGCGCGACCCGTTGAGCGAGCGCTGGCCGAGGAGGCGGATCATGTCGCTTTCGCTGCGGGCGGGCGACACGCTCTTCCGCAGCAGATAGAAGAACAGGTAGATGGCGCCGACGACCGCCGCGAGGATGAGGACCATGCGGACGAAGTCCCACGTGGAGACCAGCGGCTGCTGCCGGCTCGCGGCCGGCGTCGCGGCCGACTCGTCGCCGATCTGGATGAGCTTTTCCGGATTGTCTGTCGGCTTGGCGGCCGGCCTGTCCGCGGCCTGCGCGAACGCAACCCCGCCGACGGCGACGGCCGCCAGCAGGACGAAAATCATGAGCCTCAAGTGTCCCCTCCCAGAGTCACTTGCGGTTATTATACAACAGCCCTCTTTCTTTTGCCAGAGGGCCGGCCGATTTCCGCAGGGTGGGGCCGCCGGAACGGCACGCCCCGCCGGCTCGTCCCGCCTACGCCCCCAGGTCGCTCATCCGCTCGGCCTGCGAGACGATCTCGGTGACCCGCACGCCGAAGTTTTCGTCGATCACCACGACCTCGCCCTTGGCGATGAGCTTGTGGTTGACCAGGATGTCGACGGGTTCGCCCGCGAGCTTGTCGAGCTCGATGATCGAGCCTTCGCCTATGGTCAGGATATCCTTGACGAGCTTGCGCGTCCGGCCGAGCTCGACCGTGAGCTCCATGTAGACGTCCATCAGGAGCCCGATGTTGCCGGCCTCGACCGAGGGCGCCCCGCCCTGCAGCGACGGGAACTGCACCGGCTGGACGTTCGGCGTGCCCGACTGGAGCCCGAACCCCATGGCGCCGGCCGGCGGCGCGAAGGCCGCCTGCGGCGGCGGCGCCGGACGCCGGGCCGCGCGGCCCGCGGCCTGGCTGCGCGCCGCGGCGGGGCGAGCGGGCGCCGCGCCGGAAGGCGCCGCGGACACGATCTCCTTGACGGTCGCCAGGCTGAAGAGCTCCACGAGGCGGGTCGGCATGTCGCCCTCGATCGTGAGCGGGTACTCGACCTTCACGAGGAGCTCTCCGGAGGGCAGCCTCAGGTCGCCCTTGGCCTTGCGCTCGGTCACGGGCGGGCTGATCTGCACGGCGCCGGAAATCTGGTTGGCGATCGCGGTCGTCGTCGGGCCGGCGATGTTCGACATCGCCTCGCCGAGGCTCGAGGTCGCGACTTCGTCGAGCTCGACCCCGTCCTGTCCCATCATCAGCCCCGCGATGCGAGTCGCAGCGGCCACCGGAAGCAGGTAGGAGTGCTCGCCCGGGAGCCCCTCGGCGAAGTCGATCCTGATCTCGGCGACCTGGTCCGGCAGGTCCTCGGCGACCTGCTCGGGCGCCACCGCCTGCACCGTCGGCACGTCGATGTGGACGCTCTTGCCCGTGAGCATGCTCAGATTGGAGCTCTGCGACTCGACCACTTCGCGCAGCAGCGACTGGAAGGAGGTCCGCTCCTGCTCGGTCAGCCCGACGCCCGCCGCGACGGTCGGCCCGGCGTCGATGTCGACGGAATCGGTGCCCTGCAGCAGCGCGTCGATCTCGTCCTGCGAAAGGGACCCGTCACTCATGCTCACTCCTCCATGCCGGCCGAGAGCTCCTCGAAGTCCTCGGGCCTGGGCTCCTCGATCTTGCGGACCACCTGGACGGCGACCTTGTTCCCGAGCACGCCCGGCCTGCAGAGGAACTTGTTGCGGGCCCCGATCGTGACGTGCATCGGATCGCCGACCCTCGTGTCGGGCAGGCGGATCACGTCGCCGGGACGCAGGCTGAGCACGTCGCGCATGGTCAGCTGCATGGTCCCTATCTCCGCCACCATCGTCACCCGCACGCTCGCGAGCCTGTCCTTGAGGACGTTGAGGTTCTCGGTGGTGCCCCCGCGGCGCACCGAGGAGTACCAGTACTGCGCGCTCAGCTTGGATATGATCGGTTCGATCGTCAGGTAGGGGATGCAGAAGTTCATCATCCCCTCGACCTCGCCCACCTTGGTCTCGAGCGTCACGAGGACGACCATCTCGCTCGGCGGCACGATCTGCGCGAACTGGGGGTTGGTCTCGATCTGCCCGAGCCGCGGCCGCAGGTCGATCACCGTGCTCCATGCCTCGCGCATGTTGCCGAGCACGCGCACGATGATCCCCTCCATCACCGACTGCTCGATGTCGGTGAGGTCGCGCTGGAACTTGGCGCCCTCGCCCTGGCCGCCGAAGAGCCGGTCGATGATGGAAAAGGTCACCGCCGGGTCGATCTCGAGGATGGCCGAGCCGCGCAGCGGATCCATGTTGATGACCGCCAGCGTCGTCGGGTTGGGAATGGAGCGGATGAACTCCTCGTAGGTGAGCTGATCGACGCTCGCGACGTGCACGTGCACCAGGCTGCGCAGCTGTGCCGAGAGCGACGTGGTGGTGAGCCGGGCGAACGTCTCGTGCATGATCGAGACCGTCCGCATCTGGTCCTTGGAGAACTTGTCCGGCCGCTTGAAGTCGTAGATCTTGATCTTCTTCTGATCGGGGGCATGCTGGACTTCCTGCGGCTCCACCTCGCCCGCGGAAATCGCCGTCAGAAGCTGGTCGATCTCGTCCTGCGACAGAACTTCGGTCATGCCCCGCCCTTCTAGAAGGTCTGAAGCTCGCGGAAGAGCACCTTGTAGATCGCCGCGTCGCTGCTGAGGACGTTGACCTGGATGAGCTGCTTGAGCTCGTTCTGCAGCCTGTCCAGGTTGGCCGTGGTCAGCTCCGATGCCTTCTTCTTGCCCAGGTAGATCAGGATCGTGTTCTGGATCTCGTCGCTCCTGCTCACGAGCTCGGTCTGCACCTTCTGGTTGCCCCTGAGGTAGCCGATGCTCACCTTGGCCATAAAGGTGAGCGGCGGATTGTCGCTCGTCTGGCCGCGTATGTCGTCGAGGTTCGCCTTGAAGTAGTCCAGCGGCGGCGCCGAGTCACGCCCCCGCTCGCTGGAAAAGACGTCCACCCCCTGCGCCTCGCGGCCCTGTGCGAAGAGCGTGAACGTGAGCCAGGAGACCGTGGCGATCACGATGAGGGCCGCCAGGCCGATCGCCAGCCACTTGAGGACGTTGATGAGGACGCCCGAGAGCATGCCCGGCCGCTGCGCGGCCTCGCCCTGCCCCTCGCCAGCCACCTCTTCTTCGAGGAACCGCTCTTCGTCTCCCATCCCAACAGCCCTCTTGAAAGCAGTCTAACAGAAAAGCGCGCCGAGCAACAGGTCCGCCGTTCCATCCCGGGATGACGGCGAGGCGCCCGTCGCCGCCCTCGCGCCTCACTCCTCGTTCTTGAACGCTCCGATGAGCCTCCGATAGGCCACGATCCTGTCAAAAAGAGACTGGTAGTCCTCGCGGACCACCAGCCTCTTGCCCGAGAGCATCACCAGCGTCGTGTCGGGGTTGGACTCGACGTACTCGATCTGGTGCGGATTGATGTAGATCGCCTTGCCGTCCAGCCTCGTGAGCTCGATCATCCCCCGTGCACCGCTCCCCCCTGCTACAACAATACAGCCGTCACGAAGCCGCGACCACCCCGCGCGTCAGCCCGCGGTTACCGCTTGAGCGTGAGCACCTCCTGCAGCATCTGGTCCGCGGTGGTGATCGACCGCGAGTTGGCCTGGAAGCCTCTCTGCGTCACGATCATGTCGGTGAACTGCTCGGCCAGGTCCACGTTGCTCATCTCGAGGGCGCCCGCGATGATCTTGCCCTTGCCCGCGACATTGGCCGGGTCGACCCTGGGCGCGCCCGAGTTGATGGTCACGACGTAGTCGTTCTCCCCGGCTTTCTCGAGGCCGCCCGGGTTGGTGAACGAGGCGAGCGCGATCTGCCCGATGGGGCGGTTGGTCCCGTTGGTGTACACGCCCATGATCACGCCGGACTGGTCGATCCGGAAGCTCTGGAGGTACCCGAGCGTGTAGCCGTCCTGCTGGATCATCTTGGTGGTGCTGCCCGAGGCGAACTGCGTGATGCTCTGCTTGTAGTCGCCCACGGTCCCGAGACGCAGGTTGAAGGTCTGCCGCGTCGGGGCGCCTCCCGCCCCCGGCGTGGCCTCCGGCACGTCGAAGCCCACCTGCACCCCCAGGTCGCCCTGGGCGTCGAGGACGTTGAGCGCGCCGTCGGTCACCGACTGCAGGGCGCCGAGGTTGTCGAAGTTCAGGTAGAAGACGTTCGCGTTGCCGCCGGCCTGCCCCGCGATGTTGGTGTTGGTCGGCACGGCGGCGTCGGGATCGACGACGGCCACGGCCCTCCACCGGTTCGGCGCGGCCGCGTCGCGCGTAAAGCTCACCTGGAGCTGGTGGGCGCGCCCGAACGAATCGAACACGTCGAAGGTCGCCGCCCACGTGCCCTGCACGATCGCGATGTCGCCGGGCGGGGTGCCCGCCGGGATCAGCGGCGTCCGCTTGTCGAGGTTGCAGGCGAACTGAACCTCCGTGGTCGCCTGGGCCGGGTCCTTCGACCCGACCGGGATCACCAGGTCGCGCAGCGGCGCCGCGGGGTTGATGATCGTCTGGTTGCCGATCTGCTCCGCGAGATAGCCCTGCACCTTGAGCCCGTTGGCGGGATTGACCAGGAGGCCGTCCTGGTCGAGCCCGAACGCGCCCGCCCGCGTGTAGAAGAGCTGGTCGCCCTGGCGCAGGATGAAGAACCCGTCGCCCTGGATCGCCGCGTCCGTCATCACCTCGGTGGACTGCAGCGACCCCTGGGTGTGGATCGTGTCGATCGCGGAGACGAGCATCCCGAGCCCGACCTGCTTGGGGTTGACGCCGCCGACCTCGTTCGTGGGCCTGGCCGCTCCCTGGACCGTCTGGGAGATCAGGTCCTGGAAGTTCACGCGGCCCTTTTTGAAGCCCGTCGTGTTCACGTTGGCGATGTTGTTGCCCAGCACGTCCATCCGCGTCTGGTGGTTTCGAAGCCCCGCGACACCCGAGTACAGTGTCCGCATCATGTCAGATCACCCCTTACTCCGCGCTCACCGATTCGACGTTCGCGTAATCGTACAGCTTGCCGTTGACGAGGATCTGCGGCACCTCGCGCCCCTGGATCCCCTCGACCACCCCCGTCACTTTCTCCTCGCCGACTGCAATCGTCACCTTATGTCCGAGGAGGCCGAGCGCGTGGCCCTGGGCGATGAGCCCGGTCACCCGGTTCATGTCGTCGCCCATGTTGATCATCTGCTCCAGCGAGGAGAACTGCGCCATCTGCGCGATGAAGTCCTTGTCCTGCATGGGCTGGGTCGGGTCCTGGTGGGTCAGCTGCGTGATGAGGATCTTGAGGAAGTCCTCCCTGTCCAGCGTCTCGTGCTTGCCCAGGCCCTTGTTGAAGGCCTGCACCTGCTGCTGCACGTCCAGCTTCTGCTGCGGCGAAAGCAACGCGGCCAGATCCAT
>CAVTHK010000007.1:0-463977 GCA_963734495.1 uncultured Spirochaetota bacterium | reverse complement strand
GGAGCACACACGAAGCTGTATATGGCGTGGGCTGAGCGCGGAACTGGTGCGCAATCGCAAGTTCGCGGGAATCCCTCGGATGAACGGGTTGCCCGCAGACTGGTATCCCATTGGAAGCAGACGATTGCCGTTCTTCCTGCATGAGACAGAACAACACGCCTACACGTGCAGCTACCCGAGCACCGAGAAGCGCTTCCGGAACAGCAACGAGAGGCAGAGCCAACGGGTCCAGTGTCTCGCCGATGGACGCGTATGCGGCATCGGACAGAACGGGACTCCATTTGATCGCGAAGACCGAGTACGAAGCCTTTCCTCGCGGTCAAACCTGACCGGGAACTGAAACTCCAAGTCTCCCTGAAGGGCGAGGACACAACGCATTTTCGCGAAACAGCGCACTTGCACAAAGGCACATGGGTCGAACTGCAGTACTTGGTGACGCCGAGCAGAGCGGACGACAACGCTGCGCTTGAGATCACACTTGAACAAGTCGGCTCAGTCGACATCGGCTGTGTCTCGCTGCGAAACCACCGCAGTTTCCATGGCATGCGCAAAGATGTGCTCGACCTACTGAGGCGAATCGGCCCCACAATACTGAGGCGGCCCGGGGCAATTTCGCTCTGGACTACCGTTGGATGGAGGGTCTCCTCCCCGTGCACAAGCGACCAGCCATATGCGATTCGGACCACAAGACCCTGGCGCACACGAACGGGTACGATACACACGAGATCGGGATAAACGAGTTCATATTGCTCTGCAGAGAACTGAATTGCGAACCGTTCGTCACCGTCAACATCAACCTGGATGGCCCGCAGGAGGCGAGCGCCTTCGTCGAGTACTGTAACGGGTCCACTTCGACAACTTGGGGCGCTGAACGGCAGAAAGGGGGCTTTCCAGACCCGTTCAAAGTGAAATACTGGTCTATAGGAAATGAGAACGGCTATCCGAACCATGCTGGCCCTCCGACAGCCGAGTTGTTTGCTCGAAAAGTGCTCGAGTGCGCAAAGGCGATGAAGGAGGCTGACCCTTCAATCTCCCTTGCCGTTTCGGGATCGATCACTCGTTGGAGGCCCGACTGGGACGCGCACGCTATTGCAGTGATGCGCGATCTGCTGGACCACTACTCATTCCATTACTACATACCCGGCATAGACGACTATACCCCAGAGCACGTCAAGGAAAGCGTCGCCACCATACTCCGAGACGGGTCCGACTCGTTGGCATACCTACCAAATTACAGGCAGATCCTTGATAGCCATACGAAAGGGAAATTCATAGGGATTGCTTTCGACGAGTACAATATCCGCCGGTCATGGAAAGGCTCAGCCCGGAACGGTCGAAGGGGTGTATACGGCGCTCATGGTGAACGGGATCATACGACACTCCTCCAGTGCTGGAATCACGATTGCCGCGTACTTTGAGCCGCTCGAAGCGGCTGTCAAGGTGACGCCGGGAGGAGCCGATTTGCGACCCGCAGGTCAGGTCTTCGAACTCTTCACGGCGCACAGAGGAGGAACGCTGCTACCGATAGGCGGCGATACGCAACCCGACATAGACCTCGCAGTCACCCTTCACGACACTGGCGAGAGAATCGTCGCTACCGTGGTGAACAAGAACGTCGAGGAGCAGCAAGAAGCGGTGATGGACGTTCACCATCTGGGGAAGGTGGTAGAGTGCAGCGGGGTGTCCCTGTGCACGGGCAGACTGGTGCCCGGTTTGCGCTTTGAAGAAAGGAAGCCCACTATCCGCATCGACGAGGGAAGCAGAGTGACTCTCTCGGTGGCACCTCTCAGTGTCACCAGAGTGGACTTGAGACTCGCTAAGCTGCCCCGATGAACATGTTGAGAGGTGCCGCACATCGCTTCCCGAGGGGAGGGGTAGACAGCGTGCAACTGCAGGACGACACGCGTGCCAACCTATGGAGGCTGGGTCTCACGCTTGTGGATCAGAAGTCTGCCAGGGTGATCGTTGAGGCGAAGAAGAGAGCGGAGGGATTCTGGTTCGGCGGCGGGAAGTTGACTGCGTCGGAAGGGCGACTCTATCTGACCGGCCGTTACCGCAACCCGGGGGACGCGAGAACAGGAATAGCTGCGGGAAGCCGGGGCTTGGAACTCGCTATCTTCAACTCCGATGACAGGGGAAGGACTTTCCAGAAGCTGCTTTCGTGGTCGAAGGCGGACCTCGCCTCCCGAGGAGGCGAGGTCCTGTCCATCGAGGGCTCCTGCCTGTGGCGCAGGGAGGACCACGTAGAGTTGCTGGTATCCATAGAGAAAGCAGCCTCCTATCCTGCCGAGTTCGCTGCGTACCAAAAGCCGGGGACGGGCGTATGGTCCATCGATCGCTTGTGCGCGCCTTCGATAGAGGAGTTGGCACATGCGTCCGTGCAGCCACTGCTGCAAGGCGGCGATCCCCAGTTTCTTCACGTGAAGGACCCGCTGCTGTACCAGACGACCACAGGAGAGACTCTCATCTACTTTTCTACACATCCTTTCAGCTGGGCTAGCTCGAACAGCGGGTGCGTGCGAGTGGACTCGGACGGCTCTATCGGCTCCCCGCGCTATGACTTCTTTCCGCGGGGTTCCGCCTGGGATGTTGCTATCAGTCGGGTCACCGGTGTCGTGCCGCTGCCGCCTATCCGGGTCCTGGCGGGTCAGCCTGCCCTATCGCTCGTGTTCTACGATGGTGGGGAGTCGATGCGACGGTACGGGGAGCATCCACGGGCAGTCCACCGCGCGAGAGGCTCTTCGTGCGAGGAAGTCGGAGGGCTCGCCGTGATGGTAGATGATGACCCCACTTGCATCCAGCGGCTCTCCGTCAACACGCCAGCCTTTATTTCGCCGTACGGAACAGGTTCGAGTCGCTACGTGGACGTGCTCGTCCAGCCGGAAGGCTGGTACGTGACTTGGCAGCAATCTCAAGAGGATCTCTCTCAGCCCCTGGTCATGAACTTCGTCGAGCACGCAAGAGTAGAAGAGACCTTGGGTTCTCATGGCCTCCCTGATGCCTCCTCGCCGCCACGCCGGTAGCATGTTGAGGGTCGTGACTCCACGCTCCTATCACCGTTCATCCTTCATGCCGGGCAAGGGTGCAGGGTGCGTAGTGAGGCCAAGAGTCTATCCATGGGCAGCAATCATTCCGCCATAGAGCGCATGTGACCCTTACTTCGGGCTGGAGGTCTGCGACCAGCAGGTGGCCTTCCGGTCACAGGCCGTCTTGGACGTGTTGTCCAGCGGCCAGCGCCGCAGCGCTCCTCACGGAGTCTGAGGGGCGCCCAGGCCCAGGAGCCCGGGCATCCGTGCCCGGGCTCCTGGGCCTCCTGATCGAGGAGGCCGACACGATGTCGGCCGACGTTGGCTATCACGGAGGGCCACGGACAGGGCCCTGAGCCTGCCGGCGGGGACGGCAGCTATTCCCAGATGCGGTCCACGATCTCGGCCCACCGCCGCAGATCCTCCGTCTGCCAGTGGGTGTAG
Organism: uncultured Spirochaetota bacterium; assembly: GCA_963734495.1. Lineage (GTDB taxonomy): Bacteria > Spirochaetota > Spirochaetia > SZUA-6 > CAVTHK01 > CAVTHK01. The sequence continues at coordinate 460,507 of CAVTHK010000007.1, read as the reverse complement.
TTGTCCTGGATCTCCTCGTCCATCCAGCCCAGCACCGCCCTGATCTTGGCCGGGTCGTGCCCGCTGTCCCGCACGATCGTGTTGATCGTGTGCCGGAAGCTATGCGGGGTCAGCCATCGCTCGCCGGGCTCGATCTCGGCCGCCTTCAAGGCAGCCTTGAAGTGCTCGTGCCACCAGGTCTCGCCGACCCGCGAGCCGTCGTCGTAGCAGAACAGGAAGTCATCGGGCTGCAGGTGCAGGGAGTCGACGCGCAGCTTGTCCAGCTTGTCGACGATCCGCGCCGAGAGCGGCACGACCCGGCTCTTGCCGGACTTGGTGCCCCCGATCTCGTCGCGGCCCTTCCATGCCTCGCTGATGTTCAGGCAGCGGCCCTCGAAGTCGATGTGCCGCCAGCGCAGCACCAGAAGCTCGCCACGCCGCGCCCCGCTGACCGCGGCCAGGTAGAAGCAGGTGTAGTCCCGCGCCCCTTCCCACGGCCCGTAGCCGTGCTCAGGGAACAGCCGCTTGAGCTCGTCCACGCTGAAGATGCCCCGCTCGCGCTTCTGGTGCCGCACCCGGCGCACAAACTCGGTGGGATCGTGGTCGAGCTCCTCCCGGATCACCGCCTCCCGTATGACGGCCTTCACGACGTCGATCGACCTTGTTCGTCGTCGCCGGCGTGCATTTCTTCAGCAGCCGGGAGCGCAGGTCGAAGATGTCGGCCCGCGTGATCTCCGACAGCCGCTTGTCCGCGAAGGGATCGTCGAAGACGTGGTTCTCCAGCCGGCCGCGCTGGATGCGGGCGTGCCGATGCGTGAAGCGCCCGCCTCCTCCAGCACCCGGCGGATGTGCGGGACACTCGCCCCAGACGAAGAACGGCTCGGCGTACTGCCGGAACGTCGGCGACACGGGCTCCTCGCCCAGCATGTCGGCCATGAAGGCTTCCGCAGCCGCCCGGGAGCGGCAGCCGGTGGTGCACGTAGTTCTTGTTCTCGCCGACGACCAGGCCGGACTCCGGGTTGAGCCGGTAGTACCAGAAATCGCCGCGCTTCTTGAGGTAGTACGGCTGCTTCATCGGCGTTCCCAGACTTAGGCTTAGTCCATTCTTAGCGCAATGGACTAAAGCCGCAGCGGCCGAGCGGGCGTCGAGGATGTGCCGTAAAGGGTTACGCCGAAAGGAAGTACGGATTGGGCAGCGCGAGATTCGAACCCACGGCCTTTGGCTCCGGAGGCCAACGCTCTATCCAGCTGAGCTAGCTGCCCGTGACAGACGAAGTCTAATGTCTACCACTGGAGCTGTCAACCTGATGCGGGCCGGCAGAGGCCGGAGGCGTGGGAAGGAGGCCCCTCGCGAGCGACGCGGCATCCGCGCGGGTTAGCAAAACGCGGGCACCGGTCTATACTCGTGGGCATATGACAATTCGCGCGCCGATAGGGGCTTGTGTGCTTGCGGCCGTGTTCTTCGCCCTGGCGACGCTCGGGGCGGAACCGCCGAGCCTCCGCGTCGCTGCCGTCGGCCGTGTCGACGAGTTGCGGTGGAGCATCGCAGGTTCCGGCGGATACCCCAATATCCTGTCGGAGCTTACGTGGAGCAACCTGACTGTCGGCGGCCTCGAGATAGACGCGTCGCTGCCGATCGGGGGGGCGCTGGAGGCGCGGGCCCGCGCCATCGCGGGCTGGATCGTCTCGGGCGACAACCAGGATTCCGACTACGACGGCAACAACCGGCAGCTCGAATGGTCTCGCTCCAACAACGACGCCGCTGGCGGCCTGGCGTGGGTTGCCTCGGCGGCTCTCGGGTATCGGCTGCGGCCCGCGGGCTGGCGCCTGAGCTTTCTTCCGATGCTGGGCCTCGAGGTGGCTCAGGAGCGGCTGCGGATGACCCATGGGTACCAGACGATCTCGCAGACGAGCATCCTCTTCGGAGGCACGCCTCCCTCGGTCGGACCGTTTCCCGGACTCGACAGCCGCTACATAGCAACGTGGTGGGGCCCGTGGATCGGCGGAGAGGTGCTCTATGAGTTCGCCGCCGGCGGCTGGGCCCGGCTCTCTCTCGGATATCAGTGGAACTCGTACTACGCGTGGGCCGACTGGAACCTGCGTACCGACTTCGAGCACCCCAAGAGCTTCGCACAGCGCGCCTACGGACAGGAGTTCCGGGGCGCGGTGGAGGTCGCGGTCCCGCTCTCGGCCGCGGTGCTCCTTTCCCTGCAGGGCGACCTGGCGCTCGGCGCGACGGCGACGGGCACGGACCGGACCTACCTGATCACCGGCGCCGTCAGCGACAGTCAGCTCAACGGCGTGGAATGGTGGTCGGTCGGCGGAAGCGCAGGGGTGCGGTTTCTGCTGCCGGTCGCGCCAAGCCCCCCGCCAGACAGCCTCTCCCCGCGGTGAGGCTTCGCGCCCTTCCGCGCGGCCCGTCGCGGTAGGCGCGCCATGGGCTTCCCTGCTATACTAATCCCGGCCGTAACTCGGCGAGAGGAGGGCTCAAGAGGATGGCCATGAAACGTACCGACATCGAGCGCAAAGAACGCGAGCTCAAACGCGAGCAGAAACGCGCCGACCAGGCCGAGCGGCGGACGGAGAAACGCACCGGCACGGTCGGCGAGTACATCAAGCGCATGGCGTCGCTTTTCTTTCACGATGGGAAGCGCATCTATAACATCAAGAACGACGTCAGGATCCTCGAGCTCATCGAGGAGATGAAGCAGACCTTCGATAACGAGGAGTGTCTGAACGTCTTCCGCAAGGCCGTGCGCAGCAGCGGTGTCAGCGAGAAGGACCAGGCGGTCGAAGAGCTCAAGAGCTACCTGTAGCATGACCGGGCAGCCCCGCGAGACCGATGACCCGGCCTGCATGGCCGCGGGTGGACGCCCGCTGCCTCCTCGGTTGCCCGCGCGCCCGCGTGCCCGCGATCTTCCGGCCGCGGCCCTGTTTGTGCGCGCTCGCCGCGGAATGCGCGATGAGCCGGGCGCCGGGGCCGGGGCGCGCCGGATTCCGTCGCGTGCTTTGTTGATGCGCGTTTCAGGCCTCGCTACACTTGCCGGCTGGAGCCTGTGGTCCGCATGAGAAAGATCTTCGTCCTGGACACCAACGTCCTCCTCCATGACGCCACGTCCATCGAACGCTTCGCGGACAACGTCGTGGTGCTTCCCATGGCCGTCATCGAGGAGCTCGACCGCTTCAAGAAGGCCAACGACGAGCTGGGCCGCAACTCGCGGGCCGTCATCCGCAGGCTCGACGTGCTGCGGGCGCAGGGCCACCTGGGCGAAGGGGTGCCGACGGCGAACGGCGGGCTGCTGCGGATCGCCAACGCCGACGGCGAGGGCGACGACGGGCTGGACGCCGGGGTCAAGGACAACCGGATCATCCGCGTGGCGTGGGAGCACCACCGGCGCGGGGAGCGGGTGATCTTTGTGAGCAAGGACATCAATGCCCGCATCAAGGCCGATGCCCTGGGCATCGAGGCCCATGACTTCGAAAGCCAGAAGGTGAACATCGACGAGCTCTACAAGGGCTACCGGGAGATCACGGTGGCACGGGAGGTCGTCGACCGCTTCTACGCCGAGGCCTCCATCGAGCTGCCCGACGTGCAGATGTTCCCCAACGAGTTCATCCTGCTGCGCGACGAGACGAACGAGAAGCACACCGGGCTCGCCCGCGTGGGCGAGGACCACGCCCTCGTGCACCTTTCGTCCCAGTACGAGCGCGCCTGGAACATCAAGCCGCGCAACAAGGAGCAGCGCATGGCCTTCGAGGTGCTGCTCGACCCCGCGGTGCAGATCGTCACGCTCGTCGGGCAGGCCGGCACCGGCAAGACCCTGCTCGCGATCGCGGCCGGCCTGCAGAGCGTCGTGCAGAACCGCAGCTACGACAAGATCCTGGTCACGCGGCCGATCATGCCCCTGGGCCGGGACATCGGCTACCTGCCCGGCGCCAAGGACGAGAAGCTCATCCACTGGATGCAGCCGATCATCGACAACCTGACGTTCCTGCTGCGCGAGCGCAACGGCAGCGAAGAGTCGGTGTACCCGACCGTGCAGCGTAAAGTCGAGGAGATGCAGCAGAAGAACCTGCTCGAGATGGAGGCGCTCACCTACATTCGCGGCCGCTCGATCCCGCGCCAGTACGTGATCGTGGACGAGGCGCAGAACCTCACGCCGCACGAGGTCAAGACCATCATCAGCCGCGCGGGCGAGGGCACCAAGATGGTGCTGACCGGCGACCCCTACCAGATCGACAACCCCTACCTGGATTCGTCCAGCAACGGGCTGACGTACACCGCCGAGCGGCTCAAGGCGGAGCAGCTCCACGGCCACATGACGCTCCTGCGCAGCGAGCGCAGCCTCCTCGCCGCGATCGCGGCCTCTCTGCTGTAGGAGAGGTCAGGGGTCGAGGTGGCGGATGTTGTTCGCGTACCAGGCCTGGACCTTGAGGTCGTGGGAGACGACGCGGCCGTGGCGCATGCTGAGGAAGCGGTCGTGGCGGACGCCCCAGATGTACATGGACGGGTTGGAGTTGAGCGTGCGCATCGATCGGTCGACGAGCTCGCGGCCGCTCATCATCTCGCCCTCGCGCGCCGAAATCCGTGACACGTCCACTCCCTGGGCGGCGTAACGGTCGTAGAGCCTCCGCGCCTTTTCCTCGAGGGCGGGGACCGAGAGGCTGTGGTCCTCGCCGAGGGTGCGGTAGACGAAGACGGTGGGAAAGAGCGTCTCCATGAGCCCGATCTTCGTGCGCAGCTCGCGCGCGTACGCGATGGTGTCCCGCACCCCCTCGATGCCCTCGCCGGTAAAGCGCACCGGCTCGCCGTAGCGCACGACCGCCTCGAGCTCCGCGTCGTAGTGGGTCTGGGCGTAGTGGGGGTAGGCCTTCATCACGAAATGCTGCTCCCCGACGTAGCGCATCTGCTTGACCACCTCGCCGCCGTGCTGGATCGGGTGGGCTATGAACGGGGCGTCGGGGTACTTGGAGAACGAGATGTTCACGGGCGCGATATAGAGGGCGGTGTCGTTCGAGCGGACGAGGCTCTTGAACTTGTCGAAGAAGATCGGGCTCAGGTTCCTGATGCGTCCGGTCTTGGTGCGCCCCCCGCTGCGCCGGCCGGTCTCAGGGTTCTTTTCCTGGCCGGCATAGAGGATCAGGTCGCGCTTGAGCCTGCCCGGGCCGACGCCGTCGAACATCTGCTGCTTCAGGTAGGCGGGGAAGACCTCGTCGAGGTAGCGCTTGATCGACAGCTTGACCGGCGGCAGCCCCTTGTCCTTGCGGCCCAGCACCGCGTCTTCGCGCAGGAACATGAAACCGCCAAAGTAGCGCAGCTCGTAGTCGTACTTGGAGACGAACAGGTTGTTCCCCGCGAGGATCATCACCTCCGGGTTGACGAACCAGTGATGCGTAGGCATGTGCAGCAGGTAGTCGTAGAGGGTCCTGTGGCGCGGCACCAGCGCAACCACGGAATTCGGGTCGGCGGCCAGCTTGCGATGGGCGGCGATGCCGCGTATCTCGACGTCCCTGAACAGCGAGCCCCTGGTGAAGAGGCCGGGACGGACGCCGAGCCGGACCCGCACGTTGTCGCCTCTGTCGTCGATGTTCTGCGGCGCGAAGAGCCCGCCGACGACGTAGCGATAATGGGGGCTGCGCCTGATCTTCTGGTGATCGAGCTCGTGGCCTATATACGCGAAGTAGTCTTCGGCGCGCGCCAGCTCTTTCTCTTCCATTTCCGCACGCGCGGAGTGGGTCGCGGTAGCCACTATCGGGGCATGACCACGCCGAGAGTCAGGAGGATGTTCGCGTAGATGCGCTGCTCCGCAGTCGCGATCACGAGCGCCACGCGGTCCTCAGCCGCCGCCCTGTAGAATTCGAACCGCTCGATGAGCGCGAGCGGCTCATGGAACCCGACTCTCGAGAGGATGTCCCGGAATTCGGCCCAGATCGGAGGGTCCGAAGCCAGGCCGTAAGCGCCCTGCTTGGAGTAGGCCATGACGGCGGCGGCTTCGACGGGCACAGCGGACGTGATGGTCTCGAGCACCTGAGTGGCGTTGACGAGCCCGGGCCTCAGGTTGAGGCTCACCAGGGCGGCGTTGCGGCCGAGAGTCGTGGAGAAGGGGTAATTGCCGTCGGCGATGAGGATCTGCGAACCATGGCCCGCCCGACCGAGAGCCTCGAGGATCTGCGGCTGCAGCAGGGGAAATTTCAGCACGGAGGTCAGCCCTTCCGCCGGCCGCGGTACAGGCCAGCCTCATGAGGCTATCATTGGCCCGGCGCGCGGTCAAGGTTTGTGTCAGGAAGGTGTCAGGAAGGGCAGGGAAGGGAAGCAGGCGGGCGTAAGCCGCTGCGCAGGCACCGCGGGGGAGCGTCACGCGACGCGCGCGGCGCCGCGCAGCGCGGGGCGGCCGCCCGGCGGAGACCTTCATTCTTGACATCTGCTTCCTTCTTCTCTAATTTGACCCGGCGTCTCCGGTTGTTCACCAAAGGAGGGGGCGGATGGCTGATCTTTCGACGACCTACCTCGGATTGAAGCTTCGGAATCCGATCGTGGCGGCGAGCTCCGGCCTGACTGCGACTGCCGCAAAGGCGCTGGAATGCGTCGAAGCGGGCGTGGGCGCCGTGGTGCTCAAGTCGTTGTTCGAGGAGCAGATCCTCGCCGAGATGCGGCAGGACATCGAAGGCGCGGAGGTCGAGGCCCACACGGAGGCGCAGGACTTTCTCACCCACATGGGCAAGGACCTGCATCTCAATGACCACTTGAAAATGGTGAAGGAAGTCAAGGCGGCCGCGAACGTGCCGGTGATCGCCAGCCTCAACTGCGTCACCTCGCGCGACTGGATGGATTACGCGGCGAGCCTCGAGAAGGCGGGAGCGGACGCTCTCGAGCTCAACGTCTTCATCATGCCGGCCAGCTCCAAGAGCGAAGGCCGCGACATCGAGGCGGTCTACCTCGACATCGCGCGCAAGATCAGGAGGAAGCTCTCGATCCCGGTCGCCATGAAGCTCGGGCCGCACTTCTCGGGCCTGGCCTTCATGATCCGCAAGCTCGCCAACGAAGGGATCAACGGCTTCGTGCTCTTCAACCGGTTCTACAGGCCCGACGTGGACATCCAGAAGCTGCGGCTCAAGACGGGTCCCATGCTCTCGACGCCGGAAGAAATGGGCACCTCCCTCCAGTGGATCGCGCTGCTCTCCGGCGACGTCGAGGACGCCGACTTCGCGGCCGCGACCGGCATCCACGACGGCGAGGCTGCCATCAAGCAGCTGCTCGTAGGCGCCAGGGCCGTCCAGGTGTGCTCGACGCTGTACCGCAACGGCCTCGGCCGCGTCGGCCAGATGCTGCGGGACGTTTCGGGGTGGATGGACGGCCGGGGCTACAAGACGATCAAGGACTTCAACGGGCTGCTGTGCCGCGAGCGCAGCGAGCATCCCGAGACCTACGAACGGTCGCAGTACATCAAGGCCCTGGTGGGCGTCTCGTAGACCTCTCGTAGACGGGCGGGATCGCCCGCCGGCCGGGTGCTCGGATCCGGGCGGCGGGGGCGGCGGCCGGCTTTGCCGGCCCGACGTGTGATTGACGGGGTCCCTGATTCTGTCTATTTTTCACATCAACATGGCGCAAAGCACCGTCGCCCGTACCAGGGAAGAGCTCGCGCACGTGACCGTGGGCGCGCGGAAGCTGGTCGAGAACATCAAGCGTGTCATCTATATCGACACGCGCAAGCTCGAATACATCCTGGCCGCCAAAGTCGCGGGCGGGCACGTGATGCTTGCGGACAGCCACGGCGTCGGCAAGACGTCGCTGGCGCGCGCCCTCGCGCAGTCGATCGCCTGGGAGGACCACCCCGCGGAGAACGGCGAGGTCTCGGTCGAGCATTTCAGCCGCATCCAGTGCACCGTCGACCTGTTGCCGCAGGACATCCTCGGGTACAACCGGCTCGACGGCCTCGGCCGCCAGATGGTGTTCAACAAGGGGCCTATCTTCGCGCACTTCGTGCTCTGCGACGAGATCAACCTCCTCACGCCCAAGACGCAGGGCAGCTTCTTCCAGGCGATGGAAGAGCAGACGGTGACGATCGAGGGCAGGACCTATACGCTGCCGGACCCCTTCTTCATCATTTCCACGATGAACCTGAAGGGCGCGCACCTCTTCCCGCTGCCCGCGCCGCAGCTCGACCGGTTCATGATCCAGATCTCGATCGGTTTCCCCGGGCCCGAAGACGAGGCGGCCATCGTCCGGCAGCACGGCCGCGACGACGGGTGGGCGGGCTTTTCGCGCCGTGATCGGGTCGCGCGAGCTCACGGGCTGGCAGGCCCTGGTCGACGAGGTCGAGATCCATCCCGAAATCATTGCGTACATTGTGGAGTGCGTCCGCCAGACCCGCGTGCACCCCGACGTCCAGCTCGGCGGCAGTCCGCGCACGGGCGTCAAGCTGTCGCGGATGGCGAGGGCGCTCGCGCTCATCCGCGGCGAGGACTACGTGACCATCGACCTGATCAAGGAGATCCTCGTCCCGACGGTCGCCCACAGGCTGGTGATGCAGGATCCGTCGCAGTCGCCCGTGCCCGTCATCGAGGAGGTCATGGCGAAGGTACCGGTCGACAAGCCGGTCCGGGCGCCGGAACCGCGGTAGGGCGCGGCGCGAGAGTCAGGCTGAAACATGGCTGAGTCGCGGGGCACGCGGCCGGCGGCGAGGGCAACGCGCGCCGGTTCGTCGATCGTTCGTTGGATCGCTTTCCGCTGGCCGCTCTCCGCGGCAGGCTCCCTTCTGCTGGCGCTCATCGTGCCTCTCCTGATCCGGGGCCTCGCGGCGCGCAACCCGTACGCGCTCGCGATCGGGCTCGTCGCGCTGATCGCGCTCCTGCTCCTGTCGATCGCGGGCCGCATCCAGGCGAACGCGCGCGCGGACCTGCCCGTGCAGTGGGACTCGACCCGGCCGGTCTACGCCCGCTCCAGCGGCTGCGAGCAGCGGATCGAATGCGCGCGCGCGCCGATGGCGCCGTTCTTCCGGCTGCACGCGGACCTCGCGGGGCGCCTGCGAGTCGGCGAGCAGGCCGGCCTCGCGGTGCTGCAGGAGGTCTCCTCCCGCGACGGATCGGTCCTTCCGCTCGTGCTCGACTTTCCCGTGAGCGGACTGCTGGAGCTGACCGCGCGGCTCTCGGTCAAGGACCTGTTCGGGTTGACGCGCGCGCGCTTCGGGGCGGACCACGCCCGCAGCATGGTCGTGCAGCCCGCGCCTTTCCCGGACATCAGGCCCGCGCCGCTGCGCGCCATTCAGGGCGAAGAGGACACGAGCCGTCACACGCAGTCGGACGAGGAGCGCTACTTTATGCGCGAGTACGTCCCGGGCGACCGGTTCCGCGACATCAACTGGAAGTCCTCGAGCCGGCTGCAGGAGCTCGTCACGCGCATCTCGCCGGTGACGCAGGAGAAGAGCCAGGTCGTGCAGGTGGAGTTCCGCCACTTCCGCGGCGGCCGCCGCGACTCGCTGGACGCCGTGGTCCACATCGACTTCCTCAAGAGCTGGCTCCTCACGTTCCTGAGGCGGCAGAAGCGCGACAACCCGAGGTACACGTTCCGCGTCCTGACGGGGCGCGGGGTCTTCGAGCTGGAGACCGAAGACGACATCGAGCGGTTCGGGCAGGACCTGGCCCTGCTCCACGGCCAGGGGGACCCGACGAGCGACGCAGGCCGCGAGGACGGAGGCGAGGTGTACATCTTCTCGACCCCGTTCGACGCGATGCTGCCGCAGGCGCTGGCATTCTACCGCAAGGCCCAGGTGTGGCTGTGCCGCACCGTCACGGCCGCGGCGGGCGGTCCAGCGGGCAGCCCGGCCGGCCGTCCAGCGGGCGCGCCCGCGGGAGGGTTGGAGCCGATCAGGGTACCCTTTGCGGCGTGGATTCTCGGCGGCAGGGCGCCCCTTTTTCCGGGCTTGTGGGTGCTGGCCCGCCGGCGTGGAAAGAGCGGCGCAGTGGCGCTGCCGCAGCCGCGCAGGCAGGACCTGCCGCTCGCGGTCGAGCTGGCCTGAGACCGGCTGCAGGCCTCGTTGACAGGGCTTATTGACAGGAGGCAGATGTGATCTATCTGCTCTTCACATCCCGACTCGTCCTCTACCTGATCGCGGTGGCGCTGCCCGTGATTCACCCCGCGGTCGTCGTGCCTTACGATCAGTACGGCTGGTGGCTCTGGTTCGCGGTGGTGCCGGCGGAGATCGCGATCGCGTTCTTCCTCGCGCCGCCGCGTCTCAAGCTGGCCCAGTGGCTGCTCGCCGCGGCGGCCCCCCTTGCGATCGCCGCCGTGCTGCTGACCGGGATCAGCCCGCAGTCGCTGCAGTACCTGCTCTTCGCCGTCGCGGCATTCGTGCTCACGGCCCTCGTGTTCCACGGCGGGTCGCTCGGCCGCAAGGTCGCCTTTGTCGAGCCTTTCCTGCTGGCGATCGTCTACTACAAGGTGATCTCGTTCTCGCGCGCGTCGGAGGCGACCGCGCGCGCGGCCACGGGGCTGACGCAGACGATCATGATCGTGACGCTCGCGGCCTTCCTGGCGCACGGGCTGCTCCTGTACCTCGCGGCGTTCCGCGGGCAGACCGGGAGGCGCAGCGAGATCCTCCTGTTGGGCGGCGTGTTCGTGCCGGCGTTGATCCTGCTGGCGGTCCTGCTGCCGCCGGACTTTATCCGGCATTCCGTCGTGCTCAACGTGCTGCGGCCGGAGCCGCAGCCGACGCCGCTCGACCTCCCTTACGACAAGGACGGCCGGCCCAACGGCAACCTGCGCGGCCGGCCCCGCCAGGACCACAACGGCCGGGGCCGCCAGGGCAACGAGGGACAGCCGGGCGAGCAGGGCAAGCCCGGGCTCAAGGGCGTGCCCGCCGATCAGTGGGGCCGGGAGGGCACAGGGCAGGGCACGCAGGGCTCGCCTCCCCAGCAGCGCGCCGTGATGATCGTGCGCAGCAAGCACGACCCGGTGTACGCCGCCGACTCGTACGACGGCCACCTCGATGCCGTCGCCGGCTTCAAGCCCTACGAAGACGAAGGCCTCAATGAGCTCACCAACCTGCGCCTCCTCGAGACGTGGCAGGATTCCGGCGTGAATCTCGACAAGGGCCGCGGTCCCGTCGAGCAGTCCTACCTGTCGACGATCCCCGATCGCGTGACCGCCTACAAGCCGCTCACGATCCAGCCGACGGTGCTGGACAAGAGGCCGTACCCCTTCAGCTATTCCTATCGCGTCACCTCCGAGGTCAGCCTGACCGGCGCCGCCGACTGGGCATCCGCGCCCGAGCTGACGGACCTCGAGAAGGAGTCGCTCAAGGAGTACCTCAAGGTGCCCCTCGGCCAGAGCGACCGCGAGGTCTTTCTCGGCTACATGGCGGGGCTGCTCAAGAAGGACATGAGCCCGTGGCAGCGCATCGATGCGATCCTGCACGGCTGGGCCGGCTACCAGTACCAGATCGGGTTCAAGGACGACCTGTCCGTCGACAGGATGAAGAGCTTTCTCTCGGACGACAAGACCGGCGACTGCACGGAGTTCTCCAACACCACCGCGCTGCTGGCGCGCCTCGCGGGGATCCCGTCGCGCGTCGTGACGGGCTGGCTCGCCGCGAGCGACCTGCAGACCCCGGCGCACGTCCGCGGGCTGATCCTGCTCAAAGAGCGCATCTCCGCGCTCAAGGACGTCCCGCTCGACGAGCTCTTCCTCGTCACCGACGCGCATCGGCACTCATGGGTCGAGCTGTACCTCCCGGAGTACGGGTGGGTCGACTTCGAGACCACCGCCTTTGCCAAGCCGCCGCCTCCCGGCGGCGACGCGAACTCCCTGGACGTCGTGATCCCGCTCATCGACGAGCGCGACTACGAGCACCAGGCGCCGTTCCCGTGGCTGCTGCTGGCGCGCATCGTCGGGATCGTGGCCCTCGTCGGCGCCTCGGCGGTCTACCTCTACCGGTACGGCTCGGAGATCGTGCTGCGGCTGATCGCGCGCAGGCGCGACCGCAAGGGCCTGCGCGCTCTCTACCGGCTGCTCCTCATGAGGCTCGCGGCAGAAGGATACGAGGTGAAGGTCCCCTCCGAGACGCCCCTCGAGTACTCGGGCCGTTATGCGCTGCTCGCCGAGTTCGCATCGCTCTACACCAGGCTGTACTACCGCACGCGCTCCGACGAGGACGCAGAGCTCTGGGCCCAGGTGCGCGCGGCCTGGAGGACGGCCCTGGACAGGGCCCGGCGCAAGGGCGCGGGCGGGTTCCTGCGGCGCTCGTTCAGCCTGAGGGGGCTCTACTACCAGTGGTGAACCTCGAGGTGACGACCCCGCGGCCGGGGCCCCGGCCCGCAGCGCGCGGCGCCGGCAGCGTCCGCGCCGCCCTTCTTCTCGTCATTGTGGCCGGCCTGACCCTTCTGTCCGGCTGCCGCAGCAGGCGCGACTGGGTCATGTTCCGCGGCGAGCAGGGCCGGGGCGCCACCGCCAACGCGGTCTACCCGCCGTTCGGCGTCAAGTGGAAGCTGCGGCTCCAGCTCGACCGCAACCGCCTGCGCGCGTTCAACCCGCCGGTGGTCAAGGACGGGACGATCTACTTCGGCTCGACCGACGGCAACTTCTACGCCCTCGACATCGAGAGCGGCTTTATGCGGTGGGTCTTCAAGACGGAGGGCGCGATCAACTCCGTGGCGGCGGCGGACAAGGACACCGTCTACCTCGGCTCCAACGACGGCAAGGTCTACGCCGTCGACCAGAAGGACGGCAAGCTGCGCTGGTCGTTCCAGACGGGCCGCACGGTGCAGTCGACCATCGTGCGCTACAAGGACCGCCTCCTCTTTACCAGCGACGGCGGAGCCACGTTCCTGCTGAACCCGGCGGGCGTCGAAGAGCACGAGATCCCGAACCCCGTGTGGTACTATCACACGTTCCAGGTCTACGACGACGTCATGTACTTCGCCCCCGGCCCGCAGAGCAGGCCGGTGAGCTTCGGCGCCTACGACCTCAACAGCCTGGCCTACCTCTGGGTCATCGACACGCTCGCGGACGGCGCGACGTGGTACTCGTTCCCCGCTCTCGACGGCAACACGCTCTACTACAGCACGGCCGGAGATTACGGGAACAACTGGGAGCTCAAGTATTACGCGCTGGACCGCCGCACCGGCGCCGAGAGATGGACGTACAGCGACACGTCGGACTGGGGCCGCTATGCCGAGGGCGACCCCGAGAACCTCTTCGACCAGAACCTCGACCTGCTCGACTACCTCGCGCCCGCGCTGTGGCGGGACAAGGTGATCTACACCAGCGGCGACACCGTCGTGCGCGCCTTTGACAAGCGGAGCGGGCGCATCGCGTGGAAGCGCCAGTTCCGGGCTCCGACGACGAGCGCGCCGACCGTGGCCGGCGACCGCGTCTACTTCGGCATCGACGCGAGCGAGGGCAAGGGGCCCGAGCTGATCGTGCTCTCGGCGCGCGACGGGAAGCTTCTGTGGACGCTGCCGCTCGAAGGCGCCATGCTGAGCGCGCCCGTCGTCGCGGGCAAGTGGATCGTCTTCGGGACGCACGAGAATCTCTTCTACGTCCTCGAAGAGCTATATTGAAGGCTGACCGCCGCGCGGGCGGTGCTCCTAACGCCTCCGAGTCGACAGCAGCGATCCCATCAGCCCGCGCACGAGCTGCCTGCCGAGCGAAGAGGCGGCGCTGCGCGCGAGTGATCCGATGATCTGCTCCGTGGTCACCGCCCGCGGGCTCCGAGAGGTGCTCCTGCGCCGGGTCGGGGCGTAGCCCGGATAGTAGACCGGCGGCTGCTGACGCTGGGACCGCCGCAGCTCCTCCTGCATCTGCCGCTCCTCGGCTTCGCGCTGCTTCTCGACCTCGACCTGGGCCTCCTCCTGCTTCTTCTGCTTCGCGCGGCCCATCAGGACCTCGTAGGCGGACTCCCGGTCGATCGTCTTCTCGTAGCGGCCGTAGAGGGGCGAGCGGCGGATCGCGTCCGCCCGCTCGGCGTCGGAGAGCGGGGGCATGCGGCTCTGCGGCGGATAGACCAGGGCGCGCTCGACCACGGTGGGGATGCCCTTCTCGTCGAGGACGGAGACGAGCGCTTCGCCGACTCCGAGCTCGAGCAGCACGGCTTCGGTGTTCAGCTTGGGGTTCGCGCGGAAGGTCTCGGCGGCCGCCTTGACCGCCTTCTGATCGCGGGGCGTAAAGGCGCGGAGCGCATGCTGGACGCGGTTGCCGAGCTGCCCGAGCACCGTGTCCGGCAGGTCGAGCGGATTCTGCGTCACGAAATAAACGCCGACCCCCTTGGACCGGATCAGGCGGACAAGCTGCTCGATGCGGTCGACGAGCACTTTGGGCGCGTCGTCGAAGAGCAGGTGGGCCTCGTCGAAGAAGAACACGAGCTTCGGCTTTTCCGCATCGCCGACCTCGGGGAGCTGCTCGAAGAGCTCCGACAGGAGCCAGAGCAGGAACATCGAGTAGAGCGCAGGGGCCTGCATCAGCTTGTCGGCCGCGAGGATGTTGACGATCCCGTGGCCCGACGCATCGGTGCGCACCATGTCCGCGACCGAGAGGGCGGGCTCGCCGAAAAACTTGTCGGCGCCCTGCTGCTCGATGGTGAGGAGCGCGCGCTGGATCGCTCCGACGCTGGCCGACGTGATGTTGCCGTACTCGGTGCGGAACTGCGCCGCGTTGTCTCCGGCGGTCTGGACCATCGCCCTGAGGTCCTTGAGATCGAGCAGCAGCAGCCCTTCGTCGTCGGCGATCTTGAAGATGAGGTTCAAGACTCCCGCCTGGGTCTCGTTCAGGGCGAGCAGGCGGCCGAGGAGGAGCGGCCCCATCTCGGAGATCGTCGTGCGGATCGGGTGGCCCGAGAGGCCGAAGAGGTCGAAGAAGACGACGGGGTACCCGGCCGGGCCGTAGCCCTCGACTCCGAGGTCCTGCGCCCTCTTCAGGAAGCGCGGGTCCGAGGCCCCCGGCAGCGCCATCCCCGAAAGATCGCCCTTGAAGTCCGCCAGGAAGACCGGAACGCCCTGCGCGCTGAGCTGCTCGGCGAGGACGCGCAGCGTCACGGTCTTGCCCGTGCCGGTGGCCCCGGCGATGAGCCCGTGCCTGTTGGCCATCGACGGCCGCAGCCCGATCGGCGCGGCACCCTTCGCGAAGAGCAACAAATCTGCCATGGCGGCGATTATACCCGGTCGGGGAGCGGATCGCCACTGGCTGAGGGGGATGCCCGGCGCTGTCGCCATCTCCCGCATGTTCCCGGCTTTCCATCTGCGGCGCCATCGGCTAAGATGGCGCCGGCAAACAGGCGGCGCCGCCCGCGCCGCGCGCCCCGGTCGGAGGACGTCGCATGGACCAGGCACTGGCTCAACTGTACGAGATCTCGCGTTTCTACGGAGCCGACCCGGACTACGTGCTCGCGGGCGGTGGCAACACATCGCTCAAAATCGGCGGCGTTCTCCACGTCAAGGCCTCGGGCACGAGCCTGGCCGAGGCATCCGGCGCGACGTTCGTCGAGATGGACCGCGAAAAGCTCGCGGTCCTGTGGCGGCGGCGCTACCCGGACCGCGAGGAGACGAGGGAGGCCGAGGTGCTGGCCGACCTGAACGCCGCGCGCGTCCCCGGCGCCTCTCTCAGGCCGAGCGTAGAGACCCTTCTCCATGACCTCTTTCCCGAGCCTCTCGTCGTGCACACTCACCCCGCGCTCGTCAACGGGCTCACCTGCGGACGCGACGGGGAGCGGGCGGCGCGCGAGCTGCTGGGCGACGACGTGCTCTGGGTGGAGGCGATCGAGCCAGGGTACGTGCTCGCGGCGAGGATGCGCGAGCTCATGGAGGCCTGGCGCGCGAAGCACGGCCGCACCCCGTCGCTCGTGCTCATCGAGAACCACGGCCTGTTCGTGGCTGCCCCCGATGCCGGGACGGTCCGCAGGCTCACCGAGCGCGTCGTGAAGGCGATGCGCGGCAGGGTCGGCCGCGAGCCGGACGAGAGCGAAGCGGCGTTCGACCGCGAGCGCGCCGGCCGCCTTGCGCCCGCGCTCCGCATGCTGCTCAAGGGCGGCGAGAGCTCGATCGTCGTCTTCCGGACGAGCGCGGAGGTCCGGCTGCGGATCGCCGACGAGGCCGCGTTCCGGGTGTTCGACGAACCGTTCACGCCCGACCACATGGTCTATTGCGGGCGGAAGCCGCTGTGGGTGGCCGGCGCACGACGACCTCGAGGCGCAAACCGAGGCATGCGAGCGCGCGGTGGCGGCCTACCGGGAGCGCTGGGGCGCAGGCCCGCGCGTGGTGGCGGTGCAGGGGCTGGGCCTGTACTCCTGGGGACCCGCGAAGAAGGACGCGGACACGACGTGGGCGCTGTTCCGGGACGCGCTGCGGATCGCCTGCTACGCCGAGAGCTTCGGCGGCAGCAAGCCGATGCCGGAACGGCTCGTGCGGTTCATCGGCGGCTGGGAGGTCGAACGCTTCCGCAAGAAGGTGGCCGAAGGGCGCGGCGCGGGCGGCGGCCCGCGTCTTGCCGAGCGCATCGCGGTGGTCACGGGCGGCGGGCAGGGCTTTGGCGGGCGGGCTCGCGCTGAGCCTCGCCGCCGAGGGGGCGCACGTCGTCGTGGCCGACGTCAACGAGGCGCAGGCGCGCGCGCGGGCCGCGGAGATCACCGCGGCGCACGGCGCCGGCCGGGCGCTCGCCGTGCCGGCCGACGTCACCAGTGAGGCGTCCGCCTGGTCGATGGTGCTCGCGGCCGCGCTCGAGTACGGCGGCCTCGACCTGCTCGTGAGCAACGCTGGGATTCTCCGGGCGGGGGACATCGAGACCACCGACCCCGCGACGTTCGAGGCCGTCACGCGCGTCAACTACACCGGCTACTACCTGTGCGCCCGCGCGGCCGCGAGGATCATGAAGATCCAGCATCGCTTCGCCGCCGACTGGTCGGCCGACATCGTGCAGATCAACTCCAAGAGCGGCCTCGTGGGAAGCCGCAGGAACTTTGCCTATGCGGGCGGGAAGTTCGGCGGCATCGGGCTCACGCAGAGCTTTGCCCTCGAGCTCATCGAGGACGGGATCAAGGTGAACGCCATCTGCCCGGGCAACTTTTTCGAAGGCCCCCTCTGGGCCGACCCGAAGAACGGCCTCTTCGTGCAGTACCTGGCCGCGGGCAAGGTCCCGGGCGCCCGCACGGTCGAAGACGTCAAGCGCCACTACGAATCGCTGGTTCCCATGGGCCGCGGCTGCAGGGTCGCCGACGTGTTCCGCGCGCTGCTGTACGCGGTCGAGCAGCGCTACGAGACCGGCCAGGCGATCCCGGTGACCGGCGGCCAGGTGATGCTCGGGTAGCGCCGCGGCGGCGGCGGCGCGAATGCCCGCGGGGTGAGGGGGCGATATGGAATACTGCATAGCTGTCTTCGACGTGGGCAAGACCAACAAGAAGCTGCTGGTGTTCGATTCGCGGCTCAACCTTCTCGAGTCGGTCTACGCGGAGTTCCCGCTCGTGCGCCGCGATGGGGTGGATCTGGACGACATCGACGCGATCGACGCCTGGTTCTTCGAGCAGCTGGCGGCGCACGCGCGCAGGCACCCGATCGGCGTCGTGTCGGTCTGCACTCACGGGGCCACGTTCGCCGCCGTCGACGCCGGCGGGAAGGCCGTGCCGGGAGTCATCTCCTACACGACCGACCCGGGCGAGGAGTTCAACGAGGAGTTCTACCGCGCGTTCGGCGCGAGCGACGCCCTGCAGCGCGTCACGGCGACTCCCCGTTTCAGCTCGCTGCTCAACGTGGCCAAGGGGGTCTACTTTCTGAAGACCCGCTTCCCGCAGGACTTCGCCGCGGGTGCGTCACATCCTCAACTACCCGCAGTATTTCGGGTTCCTGCTCACGGGACGCGTCGGGGCCGAGGCGACCTACGTGGGCTGCCATTCGTACCTCTGGGACTTCGCGGCCGGCCGCTGGTCGAGCGTCGCCCGGGACCTCGGCATCATCGACAAGCTCCCCGCGCAGGTCGGGCGCTCCTGGGACGTGCTGGGCACCGTGACACCCGAGGTCGCGCGGCGCACGGGGCTGGACCCGTCGACGATCGTGACGATGGGCATCCACGATTCCAACGCTTCGCTCCTCCCGTACCTCATCAAGGCGCAGGAAGACTTCGTTCTCAACTCGACCGGGACCTGGTGCGTGATCATGAAGCCTTCGCGTGAGGTGCGGTTCGAGGAGGAGGACATCGGCAAGGTCGTCTTCTACAACCTCGACGCGTTCTCGAGGCCGGTCAAGACCGCGATCTTCGTCGGAGGGCTCGAGTACGACACGTACATGGCGCTCTTCCGCAAGGCCGCGGGCAGCGAGGGCAGCTCGGCCTTCGACGCCGAGGTCTATGGCCGGATCCTGCGCGAGCGCCGGCTGTTCATCCTGCCCGAGATATTCCCGGGGACCGGGCAGTTCACGGGCTCCCGCGCCCGCATCGTGGAGGGGGACAAGGTGACGCCGTTCGAGGCCGTGGCGAAGGGTGAGACCGTCCCCGCGTTCTTCCGCGACCCGGCCACGGCCGTGCCCGTCCTCAACCTGTCGCTCGCGTTCCAGACCGAAGTGGCGCTGCGCAGGGCGGGCATGCGGGCGGGCGAGACGCTCTACGTCGAGGGCGGCTTCCGCCGGAACGAGGCCTACAACGCCCTGCTCGCCGCTCTCGCGCCCCGCTCGCGCGTGTCTCTCACGAGCATGAAGGAGGCCACCGCCTTCGGCGCCGCGATCACGGGAAAGCTGGCCATGGAGAAGCTCGACCCCGCGGAGGTCAAGGATCTCTTCGAGATCGAGCTCGCACCGGTGCCTCCACGCGAGCTTCCCGGCATCGCCGGCTACCGCAGGGAGTTCGAGCGCAGGCTCGCCGCGCGGGGGGCGCCCCATAGGGTCCGGCTCAGGTGCGACGTGAGCTCCGCCACCGCGGCGAGGAGGCGGTCGAGAGGAACGGGCTTGGCAAAGACGTGCTCGACGCCGAGCCGCTCGGCCAGGTGCTGAAAGGGCCCGGCCGCGGTCTGGGCGGTGCCGCTCATCAGGATCACCCCGATCCGGGGGCGTCCGCCTCGCAGCTCGATGAGCGTCTCGAGGCCGCCCTTGACCGGCATGACGATATCCATGACGACGATGTCGCACGGCCTGAGCGAGCGTGAGCGCCGCAGCGCCGTCCCGCGCCTCGGAGACTTCGTGACCCGCCTGCTCGAGCGCCCGGCGCAGCGAAAGGCGCGTCGCGTCATCGTCATCGACCACAAGAACGCGAGCCATCGCTACGAATATAGCGCGGCCCGCGACGTCCGACGAACGCGGCGAGGCGGCGCCCTTCACTCGAGGCCGTACTGCTTGATCTTGTTCTGCATCGTGCGGCGGCCGATGCCCAGCTCTTCGGCCGCCCGGGTCCTGTTGCCCTGCCAGCGCTGCAGCGACGCGATGATGGCCCGCTTCTCCTGGCTCGCCAGGGTCTCGGGCGCGGGCTCGACCGCGGCCGGCGCGGACGCCGCCGGCAGCTCCAGGTCGCGCGCCTCGATCGAGGCGCCCTCGGCAAAGATGATCGCCCGCTCGAGCACGTTCTCCAGCTCGCGCACGTTGCCCGGAAAGGGATGAGCGGCCAGGCGCTCCAGCGCTTCCGACGTCAGCGCCGGGACGGGCTTCGCGAGCTTGCCGGCGAGGCGCTGCGCGAGGAACCCGGCGATCTCGGGGATATCCTCCCGGCGATCGCGCAGGGGGGGCACCTCGATCCGCACGACCGCCAGCCGGTAGAAGAGGTCCTCGCGAAACGTTCCCGTCCTGACACGGGCTTCGAGGTCGCGGTTCGTCGCGGCGATGATCCGGCTGTCGATCGGGATCGGACGGGTCCCGCCGAGATGCGTGAGCCGGCGCTCCTGCAGGACCCGCAGGAGCTTGACCTGCAGCGAAGGCGGCATGTCGCCGATCTCGTCGAGGAAGAGGGTGCCGGACCCCGCGAGCTCGAAGAGTCCCGGCTTGCGCGCGTCCGCCCCGGTAAAGGCCCCCTTCTCGAACCCGAAGAGCTCGCTCTCGAGCAGCGACTCGGGCAGCCCTCCCGTATTGACCGCCATGAAAGGCGAATCCGCGCGAAGCGAGAGGCGATGGATCGACCGCGCCACGACCTCCTTGCCGGTCCCGCTCTCGCCGGTGATGAGCACGGTGGCCGGGGTCGGGGCGACCTTCGCGATGATCTGGCGCACTCGGAGCATCGCGGCGCTCGTTCCGACCAGGTCGAGCTCCTCCCACTCGCGCGCATGCGCGCCGCTAAAGCGGTCGCGGAGCGCCTGGGTCTCGACGACCTTGGTGAGTCGCAGCACGAGCTCTTCCGGGTCGAAGGGCTTGACGAGATAGTCGGCCGCGCCGAGCTTCATGGCCTCCACCGCGTCCTTGACCTCGCCAAAGGCGCTCATCATGATGACGGGGAGGCGCGGCCCCTCGTCGCGGACCCACCGCAGCAGCTCGAGCCCGCTCATGCCCGGCATGCGCACGTCGACGATCGCCGCGGCGAACACCTCCTCGAGCAGCAGCCGCTGCGCCGCGAGGCCGTTTTCCGCGGCGGCCGTCTCGATGCGCTCCAGCGCGAGGTAGCGGCCGACGGATTCGCGGATCGTCTTCTCGTCATCGACCACCAGGACTCTCAAGCCGGCACCCTCCGCGCGAGCAGCCGGGCGGAGGTTCCTCCGCCGGCCCGCGACTCGAGGCGGAGCTCCGCTCCGGCGGCGTCGGCGAAACGCCGGGCGATCGCGAGGCCCACGCCTGAGCCCTTGATCTTGCGCGTGAAGAAGGGGTCGAACACGCGGTCGCTGTCTTCGGGCGCAATGCCCGCGCCGCGGTCGAGCACGGCGACCTCCACGCGGCCGGGGTCCGCCGTCACCGCCACCTCGGGCGGCTCGCTCGCTCCGCTCTCGAGCGCGTTCGACACGAGGTTCTCGAGCACCGAGCGGAGCCGGTCGGGGTCGAAGGAGATCTGAGCGCCCGCCGCGGCCGGGTCGGCGCGGAAATGGACCGTGTCGCCGAAACGCGCGAGGAGGCTCGTGACGAACGGCTCGATGTCGATGGGCCTCGGGTCGCCGCGCGGATCGCGCAGGAACGTCGCGATGCGGTCAGAGAGGAGCGCGAGGCGCGTCACCTCCTCCTCGATCAGCGTGATCTCCCGCAATCCCTCTCCACGCGACCGTGCGCTTGAGGATGCCGGTCTGCAGGCGGATCGCGCCCAGCGGGTTCTTGATCTCGTGGGCCAGGGTCCGCGCGACCTCGCCGAGCCGCGCGAGCTCGTCCTGGGCGGCCATGCGCCTGCGGTAGCCGGCATTCTTCCAGTAGAGGTAGCCGGCCAGGGCGGCGATCGCGGCAATCGCGACGGGCGTCAGGAACGAGGCGGCGCGGAAACGGTTCTCGACCCGCCAGTACTCGTCTGTCCCGAGCTCGACGAACAGGAACGCGGGCCCGCCGGCTCCCTGCCGCCCCGCCCCCGGCGGCTGCCCGAACCCGGGTGCGCGCCGTCCCTGCATCCCCATCATGGACCGCATCGACGCCGGCCCGATCGGCCGCAGGAGGGTCACGGTGCGATGGGCCGGATCGTGGACAAAGCGGTCGCGGCGGGCCAGCGCGTCCTCCGGCGAAAGCCGCTGGGGAGCGGTGCCCTGGCGCACGACAGCCTCACCGTCGACGCCGTAGAGGCCGAACCCGCGGACGCCGCCGTCGCCCCGCTCGGAGTCGAGGCTGCCGTTCCGGTAGGCGTCCAGCAGGCTCCCCGCCGCGCGCTCGGCCTGGTACTCGAGCAGAAGTGTCTCGCGGGTGCGGGCGCCGCGGATCAGCAGCACGGCGAGCACCGACAGCACGACGGCCGCGGACGCCAGGAGCGCGATGACGATGCGTTCCTCGCGGAAACGGCCCATGCGCCCTCGAGCCTTACTTGAGACCCATGGCGCGGCAGGCGCGGTAGCTGACCGCCATCTCGTCGATGGGGTCGCGGCCGTAGCTCTGGTCCTGCTCGATGAGGTACCAGCGCACGCCCGCGGCGCGCGCCTCGCGGAGCACTGCGTCGATGTTCATGTTGCCTTCGCCGATGGCGGCAAAACGCTGCTCGCGCTCAGGCGTGACCGCCATGTCCTTGAGGTGAAGAAGGGGCATGCGGCCTGACAGCTTGCGCAGCCAGACGGCCGGGTCGGCCCCGCCGTGCTGGATCCAGTAGATGTCGATCTCCCACTTGAGGCGGGAATCGGCATCCTCGAGCAGCCGCTGCAGCCAGGACCTTCCGTCCCAACGCGCCAGCTCGTGGCTGTGATTGTGGTACGAGAAGTCCAGTCCTTCCTTTTCGAGGTCGTCGAGGACCGCCGGGAGCTCGCCGACGAAGCGCTTGAGGCCTTCGAGGTTGTTGTATTCCTTGGGCAGGGACCCGATGGCGGGGTGCTCGCACTTCCACAGCTTGTGCTCGCCGATCACGGCGTCGCGGTCGTTCAGGAATCGAGACCAGGCCACGTGCGTCGCGGCCACGGTGAGGCCGTTGTCCTCGACCAGCGCGGCCACGTCCTTGGGGTCGATCGGACCGAACCCTGACACCTGGATCGCCTTGTATCCGATCGCCGCCACCCGCTTGAGCGCGGCCTTGAGATCGGCCAGCTTCTGGGTGAGCGTCCGAGCGGAGTACATGTTGACTCCGAGCACGAATTCTTCCATGGGTCCTCCCGTCCTTTCGTTTCCCGCGCCTGCGCCGCGATGAGGCTAACGGATTCGCCGCGTTTTGACAACGCTGCGCTTGATGGCGCGCGGTTCGCGGCCTATGCTGCCCGCCGTGGAGCGTAATCGGATCGCCGGCGCCGAGCCGGTCGTCGTCCTCGAAGATCCAGCGTTTGTCGTCGCAGCCAAGCCCGCGGGCTTGGACACGGCTCCTCTCCGGCCGGGCGAGAGCGGCACGCTGCTCGCGTGGGTCCTCGAGCGCTACCCGGAGATCGCGGCCGTGCCCGGCCTCAAGCCGGTGGAGCCCGGGCTGCTGCACAGGCTCGACCGCGACACCTCGGGCCTGGTCCTGGTGGCGCGAACGGCGGCGGCGTGGGAGGGCCTGCGGACCGCCGCCCGCGACGGGCGCTTCCTCAAGCGCTACCGCGCGCTCGTCTCGCCGCACGATCGCCCGCCGGAGGGCACGCGCGCCCTCCTCGCCCCGCTGGGTCCGCGGCTCGCGGAATCGGGGGGCGACGCGCTCCCCCCGCTGCCGCTGGAGGTCGCATCGGCGTTCCGCGCCTGGGGCCCGGGGCGCCGGCGCGTGGCCGCCGTCGCGGCGGGCGCGGCCGCGGGCGGGAGGCTCTACCGCACGCGGCTGCTCGCGCTGGAGCGGGACCGCGGCGTGCCGGGAGAATCCGCCGCGGGCGCCTTCTTCAAAGTTCTGGTCGAGCTCGATACCGGCTTCCGCCACCAGGTGCGCGTCCACCTCGCATGCGGTGGGGCTGCCGATCGTCGGCGACGCCCTCTACGGGCCGGCGGATCAGCCGGCCGCCGCGCGGCTCTACCTGCATGCGTGCGGCCTGGAGTTTCCGCATCCCGTCACCGGCCGGCCGGTGGTCGTGGCGCACGAGGCGTTCTGACAGCCGGGGCCACCCGGCGCCCGAGCCGATCAGGCCGCCGGCTCCCATCTCCAGGCGTTTCCGGACGGCACGATGTAGCCGAGCCCCGGAAAGTCGAAGTGGAACGCCTGGACCAGCGCGTGCTGATCGGCCATCCACCTGTAGAGGCGCAGCCGCGTCTCCAGGCACATGGCCTGATCGACTTCAGCGGGGTAAAACCACTGGGGTTTCTCCAGGTGGTGCGGGAGAAGCGCGAGATCGGAGATGTAGACCAGTCGCTGCCCGTCGGAGGCGACCTCCACGCAGAGATGCCCCGGGGTGTGGCCATACGCCGGCAGGAGACGCACTCCCGGCGCCACTTCGGTTTCGCCGTCGCTCAACACGAAGCGGTCGGCCAGCGGCAGGAGCTGCTTGCGAGCGAGCTCGATGAGCTTGGCCGACGATCTGCCCTCACAGGCTGTCGTCGTCCAGAACTCCCACTCGCGGCGGTCGATCAGGTAACGCGCGTTCGGGAACGCCGGTGCGTCGGCCGCGTCCAGGCAGCCGCCGAGGTGGTCGACGTGCCCGTGGGTGATGACGACCGTGTCGATGCGGTCCGGCTCCACACCTGCCGCGCGGAGGCGCGGCAGGAGGTGGCCCGTGGTCTTGTCAAAGGAGCCCGCCCCGGTGTCGATCAGCACCTTCTCGTTCCCCGCAAAGACCACCAGCGCCGGGTAGGGGCTCACATAGACCGGCCAGTTGTCGGGGTCCTGGCCGCGGCCCTTGAGGTACGCCCGCAGCTCGTCCCGCGGCGCGTTGCAGAAGAAGCTCTCCCCCGGCTTCGCGTAGTCGTGCGTGCCGTCGAGGACGAGCAGGCAATCCATAGAGCCGACGCCGAACCGGTGGCTCTCCATGCTGTCCCTCCTTGCGGACGGGTACGTGTCATGCGATCATCAGGGAGAAGTGTACCCTCGCCGCGTGACGAGAGCGTGACGACACCCGGAAGGGATTTCCTGTGCGTCTTGCGCTGCGCCTCCTCGGACCGCCTCGGATCGAGCTCGACGGAGTGCCTGTCGCCCTCGAAACGAGGAAAGCCGTGGCTCTCCTTGCCTACCTCGCAGTCACGCGCCGCCCCTGCGGCCGTGATTCTCTGGTTGCACTGCTGTGGCCGGAATTCGATCAGGCCCGCGGCCGCGCGGTACTGCGCAGGACTCTCTACGCGGTCAACAAGACTCCTCTCGCGTTCTGGTTGGAGACGCGGCGCGACGTCGTGGCGCTGCGCGACGACCCCGCCCTGAGCGTCGACGTCATGCGGTTCCGTGCCCTGGTCGCGGAGGCGTCAAGCCATGGCCATGCGCCGCGGCGGGTGCTGCGACAGGTGCCTGTCCCGGCTCGCGGAGGCAGTCACGCTCTACGAGGACGACTTTCTCAGGGGGTTCACGCTCCCCGACAGCTTGAGCTTCGACGACTGGCAGTTCTTCGAAGGGGAGAAGCTGCGGGGCGAGCTCGCCTTGGCGCTCGAGCGGCTCGCCCGCGCGTACGCGGCGCGGCGCCAGCTGGAGGCCGCGGTCCGTGTGTCGCAGCGGTGGCTGCTCCTGGACACGCTCAACGAGCGGGCCCACGAGCTGCTCATGGCTCTTCTCGCGGCCGCCGGCCGCAGGGCAGAGGCGCTGCGGCAGTACGAGGAATGCGCGCGCCTGATGCGCGAGGAGCTTGGCGCTGAGCCGGCAGCTTCGACGGCCGCGGTCCGAGACGCGATTCTGGCCGGCCGGTCGCCGGAGGTCGCCGCCGATGCGTCCGTGCAAACGCCGCGCGGGGCGCCGGCGCCGGATGCGAGGCAGGGCGCGCCCGGTCCTCGGCTGGGGACGGCCGTTGCGGTGCGCGCTGTCCTGCCGCCCGGCGCCGCCCCCCTCGTCGCGCTCGCGCAGCCCGTGGCCGAGGCTCTCGGCGGCACGGCGCAGGCTGTGGAGGAGTGGCTGCTCGTGGTTTTCGGTGCCCGCGGCGCTCGCGAGTCCGACCCTGAGGTGGCCGTGAGGTGTGCAATCGAGATGCGCAGGGAGCTCGAGCGGGTCGGCGTAGCCGCGCGCACGGGTGTGCAGACAGGCGAAGTGAGCGCGGATCTCGGCGGCCCTGCCGCGATCGCGTCCAGCCGGCTCGCCGCTCTCGCCCAACCGGGGCAGATACTGGTGGCCGAATCGACGTTTCGCCTCACGCGCGGGTCCTTCTCGTACCTCCCGACGTCGTCGCGCAGCGGCGGTGGGCGCGGCACCGGTGTGTTCGCGGTGCGGAGTGCGCTTCGGGTGTCGACGAAGACGCGGGGAGTCGAGGGGCTGCGCTCACCGATGATCGGCCGAGACCCCGAGCTGGCTGCGCTCCAAGCCCTGCTCGTGGGCGCCGCGGCCGGCAAGGGCGCCGTGGCCTGCATAGTCGGTGAGGCGGGAGTCGGAAAGTCGCGCCTCGTCCACGAGCTGCGCTCCGGGGCCAGGGAGGGCGGGGCGAGACATCTCTGGCTCGAGGGACGCTGCCTCGATGTCGCCCAATCGACTGCCTACGGGCCGTTCCTGGACATGATGCGGGCGCAATTCGCAGGCCGTGAGGGCGTGAGCCTTGAAGCGGTCAACCGCGTGCTGCGGAGCCTCGTCGTCGCGGGCGCGCTTGCGGCCTCGCGTGCTGCGGAGCTCGGGCCGCAGCTCGCCTCTCTCTTCCGGCGGAAGGGCGAAGGCGGTCCGCCTGCGCACGCCGGACGGGCGGTCGCGGACGATCCCGAGAGCCGTAGAGAGACGACCTTCCTGGCCCTGCGCGATTTCTACACTGCGCTGTCCAGGACGACGCCGATCGTGATGGTCCTCGAGGACCTGCACTGGGCGGACAGCCTTTCGATCGGGCTCGCTTCGTTCCTCATGGAGTCGCTGGCGAGTTCCGCCTGGCTGCTGATCTGCGTCTACAGGCCGGAGCAGGACCACCCCTGCCGCCACCTGGCTACGATCGCGTCGAGGGCGTGCCCGCAGCGCCACCGCGAGCTCAGGCTCGCGGATCTGCCGCTCGAAGAGAGCCGGCGGCTCGCCGTTTCGCTGCTTGCCGGCTGCGAGCTCCCGCCTCTCGTCGAGGAGCTCGTGCTCGGCCGCGCGCAGGGGAACCCTTTCTTCCTCGAGGAGACGCTGCGGTCGCTCGTCGACGGCGGGATCCTGCGTCACGACGGCCGCTCCTGGAAGGCCCGCGAGGCCGCAGACGAAGCGCCGATACCCGACAGCGTCCGCGGCGTCATCCTCGGTCGCGTCGATCGCATGGACGAATCCTCCCGCGGTGTCCTCGAGACGGCGTCCGTGATCGGAAGCGTGTTTCCCGTGAGACTGCTCGCTCGGCTGCTCGGGCCGAGCGCTCGCCACGAGTCGATCCTGCGGGATCTCGAGGACCGCGCGCTGGTCTATCCTGCGCGCTCTCTTCCGGAGACGGAGTACGCCTTCAGGCACGTACTCACGCGCGAGACGGTCTACGCGGGGATCCCCGAAAGCCGGAGGGCGGCGCTCCACGGCGAAGTGGCGCGGGCCATCGAGGCGATCGACGCCGAGAACCGTACGGATGCCTGCGAGATCCTGGCTCATCACTGGGCGCAGGCGGGCGACGTGGGCAGGGCGACAGGATACCTCCTCGAAGCCGGCCGCAAGGCTGCGGCCTCGTCCGCCAACGCCGAGGCCGTTGGCCACCTCTCCCGTGCGCTTGCGCTGCTCCCCCGCCTGCCCGAAGGCGACAGCCGCGATTCCCGGGAGCTGGAGCTTCTGGTGACGCTCGGCGTGCCGCTCGTGCAGCTGCACGGCCACGCGAGTGCGGACGTGGGCGAGCACTACGCGTGTGCCGAGCGCCTGTGCAGGAAGCTGGGCGACCGGAAGCGGCTCTTCCACGCGTTGCTCGGGCTGCGCCGGCACGCTCTCGTGCGCGGCGAGACACGGCGGGCGCTCGCCTTGAGCCACGAGCTGGTCGAGCACGCCAGAAGCGCCTGCGAGCGGGCCCGGGCGTCGTTCATGCTGTGCGAGGCCCTGCTCGAGAGCGGCGCACCGGCCCAGGCTGTCGCCGAGGCGGAGGCGGCGCTGGACGTGTATGACACCGAGCGATCCCTGGAGCAGATCCGCGAGTTCGGCAACGACGCCTTTGCCGGAGCGGGCATAATGGGCGGGATCGGGGCGTGGTTGGCCGGTCGCCACGAAACCGCGCGGCGGATGGGCGACCTCGCGGTGTCGCGCGCCCGCGCCGCCGGGCACCCGTTCAATCTGGCCATGACTCTCTATTTCGCAGGCTGGCTACGGATGCTCCTGGGCGATGACGACGCTGCCGCCGGGTGCGCCGCCGAAGTCGCGGCGCTGGCGAGCGGTCGGTTTCCCCTCTACGCGCTGATCTCGGCCAACCTCGGGGCGCTGCTGGGCGCACGGCGTTCGGCGGGACCCCGGCCAGCGATCGAGGATCTGCGACGCACGACGGAGGAGTGGGGTGCGGCCGGGAACGGGCTGTTCCTCCCGCGGCTCCTCTGCTCGCTCGGCGAAGCCATGGGCCGCGCCGGCGAGTCGAAGGCCGGCCTCGAGGCGATCGGGCGGGGGCTCGCGCAGTCGGCTCGCTCCGGCGAGCGGGTCTGGGACGCGGAATCCCTGCGGGTACGCGGGGACCTGCTCAAAGCGCTCAGCCGCAAGACAGAGGCTGCGCGGGCCTATGCGCGTTCGCTGGCGGTCGCGCGCAGGCAAGGGGCCCTGTCGTTCGAGTTACGGGCGGCGCTTTCGCTCGGGAGGCTGCTCGTCGCCGGTCGGAGGGGAGAGGATGCCGTCCGACTCATCCGGCCGGTCCTGGATCGGTTCCCCGCCGAGACGGACTGCGCCGACCTCGATGAGGCCGGAGCGCTGGTTGCCGACGCGGCGGGTTCTGACCGCATTGGCGGTCGCGGTGGGCGCGGCCCGGTCTCCGCCGGGCCGGCCGCCCCTGTGCGCCGGGCCGCTGTCCGCAACGGCCGCAAGCCGTGGCGCCGGTGAGCGCGGGCGCACCTGCCGACGAAACGACGGGCGGTCGTCCTCCAACGGCCCGGTGCGGCGGTTCGAAGTGGCACCCGGGGACGGCAGCGAATCTCTGAAGATGGTCATGTATCGCCTCGTGCCGCCGGCCGCCTCAGAAGTTCTCCCGCCTGACCTGGCGCTCCTTGAGCATGTCCGCCGCGGTCCAGAAGTAGGCCTCGCCGTGCCCGATGCGGAAAAGCACGAAGTTCGGGTCTGCCGGCCCACTGGTTGCTCCCTTGAGGAAAGGCCAGTCCTCGAGCAGCTGCCGCTTGAGCTCCTGGTCGTTGAGGAACTCGACCTTCCCGGCCACGCGCAGCGTCTTCCACTGCATCATGTCGCCCGCGTTGTTGAAGAAGCAGACCTCGACTCCCGGGGCTCTTCTGCATCTGGTCGCAGACCTGCTTGCTCCTGAAGGTCTCGAAGTAGAAGCCGCTCGCGTCCGCCCGCCACAGCATGAACACGCGCACGCGGGCGCGGCTGCCGTCGACCGTGCCCAGAAACCCGACCGGGTACTTCTTCGCGAACTCGATGCACTCCTGCAAAGCCATATGCCGACCTCCCTCGTTCCCGCGCAGCGGACGGTTCTCCGCCGCACGCAGACAGACTACGCGCCGGCCGTGACGAGTCCGTGACGGCGCGGAGGCCGGGCCCCGCCCGGGCGCGGGGCAGGGCGAACTGGCGCCCGGTGCCTTCTCGTGTAGAATGCCGTTCCGCCCGCCCGCACGGCGGGCGATCAACAGACGTCTGGAGGGCACCATGGCATACAGGCTGGCAGGCTCGCTCCCGAAGGTGGGGATCCGGCCGACGATCGACGGCCGCGAGCGCGGCGTGCGCGAGAGCCTCGAGAACGTGACGATGAACATGGCGAAGAACGCGGCGAAGCTGATCTCGGAGAGCCTGCGGCACCCGAGCGGCGAGAAGGTCGAGTGCGTGATCGCCGACGGCTGCATCGGGGGCGTGGCCGAGGCGGCGCGGTGCGCGGCCAGGTTCGCCCGCGAGGGCGTGGGCGTGTCGCTGACCGTGACGCCCTGCTGGTGCTACGGGGCCGAGACCATGGACATGGACCCGCTCATCCCCAAGGCGATCTGGGGCTTCAACGGCACGGAGCGGCCGGGCGCCGTTTACCTCGCCGCGGTGCTCGCGGGCCACAACCAGAAGGGGCTGCCGGCCTTCGGCATCTACGGACGCGACGTCCAGGACCTCAACGACACCACGATCCCCGACGACGTCAAGACGAAGATCCTCCAGTTCGTGCGGTCGGGCCTCGCGGTCGCCGCCATGAGGGGCAAGAGCTACCTGGCCATGGGCGGGGTCTCGATGGGCATCGCAGGCTCGATCGTAGACCCGGCCTTTCTCGAAGGCCACCTCGGCATGCGCTACGAGATGATCGACGCGACCGAGTTCATCCGGCGCATGGAGCAGGGGATCTACGACAAGGCCGAGTACGAGAAAGCGCTCGCCTGGGTCAAGAAGAACTGCAAGGCAGGCCGCGACAACAACGCGCAAAAGCTCAGCGATGAGAAGAAGGCGCGCGACTGGGAGTTCGTCACCAAGATGGCGATCATCGCCCGTGACCTGATGATCGGCAACCCGAAGCTGAAAGACATCGGCTTCGGCGAGGAGGCCAACGGCCACAACGCGATCGCGAGCGGCTTCCAGGGGCAGAGGCAGTGGACCGACTTCTACCCCAACGGCGACTTCCTCGAGACGATGCTCAACAGCTCGTTCGACTGGAACGGCATCCGCGAGCCGTTCATCTGCGCCACCGAGAACGACTGCCTCAACGGCATCGCGATGCTGCTGTCGCACCTGCTCACCAACACCGCCCAGGTGTTCGCCGACGTGCGCACCTACTGGAGCCCGGACGCCGTCAAGCGCGTGACCGGAAAGGCGCCGACGGGCGACGCGGCCGGCGGCTTCCTCCACCTCATCAACTCAGGCTCGGCGGCCCTCGACGGCAACGGCGAGCAGACCCGGGGCGGCAAGCCGGTGATGAAGCCGTTCTGGGAGATCACGGAGGACGAGGTCAAGAAGTGCCTCGCGGCCACGACCTTCTGCCCCGCGTCGCTCGGCTACTTCAGGGGCGGCGGCTTCTCGACCGAGTACCACACCAAGGGCGGCATGCCCGTGACGATGGCGCGCATCAACCTGATCAAGGGGCTCGGTCCGGCGCTGCAGATCGCAGAGGGCGTGACGGCGGCTCTGCCCGCCGACGCGGACAAGGCGCTCACCGAGCGCACCGACCCGACCTGGCCGACGACGTGGTTCGTGCCGCGCCTCACCGGCAGCGCCCCCTTCAACGACGTCTACACGGTGATGGGCAACTGGGGCGCCAACCACGGCGCCTTCGGCTACGGCCACTTCGGCGCCGACCTGATCACGCTGGCCTCGATGCTGCGCATCCCGGTCTGCATGCACAACGTGCCCGACGACCGGATCTTCCGGCCGAGCGCCTGGACCGCGTTCGGCGCGATGGACCCGGTGGGCGCGGACTACCGGGCGTGCGCTGCGTTTGGGCCGCTGTACGGGTAGGGCGGCTCGCGGTTCGCGGGGCTTCGGCGCCCGCCGGTCATCGCGACCTGCGGGCGCTTTTCGTTTGCGGTGGGAGACCCGTGGGCTACGCCATCCCTGGCGCCCACGGGTCTCGCCATCCCTGGCTCAATACTGCAGCGCCTCGCGCTGCATGAGCGCGCGCATGCACATCGTCAAGCTCATGGCGAGGATAAAGATCACCACGGCCACGACCGCGCCGAGGCCGATGTTGAAGTTCTGGAACGCGTGGACGAACATGTGCATCGGCAGCACTTCGGTGGCGTGATTGGGCCCGCCCTGCGTCATCACGAAGATGAGGTCGAACGAGCGCAGCGCCCCGATCATCTGCAGGATGATGACGGTCTTGGTGATCTCCCAGGCGAGCGGCAGCACCATGTGCCAGATCATCCTCCAGCCCGAGGCGCCGTCGATGGAGGCCATCTCGATGACGTCCTGCGGCATGTTCATGAAGCCTGCGTTGAACATCATCACCTGGATGCCGAAGAAGTGCCAGACCTGGGCGATGATGAGCGCGAGCAGGGCCATGCCCGGCTCGGCAAGCGGCGACTTGTACTTCGCCCCGAGGCCCAGGAACTCCATGGCCGGCTTCGAGCAGCCCGAAGGCCGGGCTGTAGATGTAACCCCAGACGAACCCGACGGCCACGGTCGCGAGGACCGCGGGAATGAAATAGACCGTCTTGAAGAAGCGGTAGCCCTTGAGCTGCAGGTACAGGAAATAGCCGAGGCCGAACCCCAGCGCGACCTGCAGCAGCGTCGTGCCCACCATGAAGATGAGGCTGTTCTTCATCGACATCCAGAAGAGGTTGTCGCTGAAGACGGTCACGAAGTTGTCGAGTCCGACGTAGACCCGCGTGCTCAGCGTCTTCCAGCGGTAGGTCGCCAGGATGAAGGCCTGCACCAGCGGATTGAGCACCAGCAGCACGTAGACCAGCCCGCCGGGCAGCAGGAAGAGCGTGATCGCGAGATTGCGCCTGACCTTGGGGTTCATCTCCACGGGCCTACCCCTTGACCGCGCCCACGGTCATCCCTTTCTCGATCTTCTCCTGCATGAGGGCGTAGAACAGCAGGTTGGGGATCAGCGCCAGGATGAGGCCGGCGCAAAGCAGCTGGTACGAGCTGACGTACTCGGTGAGAAAGCCCAGCACGCCGATGGGGAGAGTCTTGAGCATCGGCTTGCTGAGCATCAGCATCGCCACGAGCAGCTCGTTCCAGGTCGCCTGGGCTGTCAGCACCATGATGGTGACCACACCGTCGCGAGCGAGCGGGGCGATGATCTTCCAGAAGATCTTCCAGTAGCCGCAGCCGTCGATGATCGCGCACTCCTCGAGCTCCTTGGGGATCGTCAGCATGAAGGACTCGAGGATGAACACCGAGACCGGTATCCTGAAGGCCGCGTAGATGAGGCCCAGAGCGATCAGGTTGTTCTGCATCTTCCACTTGAGCGCGATCAGGTAGAGCGGGATCACGGCCGAGTGGATCGGGATCATCATCCCCGCGATCACGAGGTAGTAGACGAGACGGTTGATCCGGAACCGGAAGCGGGCCAGCGCGTGCGCCATCGTCGCCGAGGCGGTCGTGCTCACGAGGATCGCCACCAGCGTCGCGACGAAGCTGTTGCGGAGGTAGACCCCCATGTGGCTCTGGTTCCAGGCGAAGACGTAGTTCTTGAGCTCGATCTTCTTGGGAAGGCCCCAGACGTTCTGCGAGAGGTCTTCGAGCGTCTTGAGCGACGACGACAGCAGCCAGAGCAGCGGCAGCAGGACCACGACCGCAAAGAAGATCAGGACCGCGTAGATGGCTCCCTTTGCCCACGCGCTCGATACGCGGAGCTGGGCCGCTGCAGGGCTTGCGCCGACCGTGTCGCCCACCGTCGCACCTCTTTGAGGGAGAATGAAGGGGCGCGAGGCTTTCGCACCCCGCGCCCCTCGATCGCAGCGAGATCTACTTGATGGTCTTCAGGTACTCGAGCGCCGCCTTCTGCACCTCGGCGACCGCCTGGTCCACCGTGAACTGTCCGGTGATGATGCCGGGCATGGCCGTCTGCTTGATGGCGAGGTCGACCTGCGGAGGAGCAAAGGCGTCCATCGACGGGATAAAGCGCGGTGCCGCGCGGAACGCCGCGACCGTCTCCTTCCAGACCGGGAACGACTTGGAGTCGTCCCATGCCGACTTGCCGGCGTAGATGTTGTTGCCCAGCTCCATGTTGCGCACCATGAGCTCCGGGCTCGACACCGTTTTGCAGAACAGGATTGCTGCCTGTCGCTCGGCCTCGGGGTACTGCTTGGCCAGGATCTGGCCCGCGATGATGCCGCCGGTGAGGACGTCGGGGTCGCCGTTGGGCATGTCGGTGAACTTCGGGAAGTTGGCCCGGTGCACGTTCTTGTAGAACTCATCGCCGCCTGCCGTCCTGAGGGCGGCCGGCACCCACTGGCCCTCGTAGTAGGTGAGGGCCTTGCCCTTGCCGAAGACCTGGTACGACTCGTTCTGATCCATGCCGAGCACGCCGTCGGGATAGCCGCCTGCGTCGACGAACTGCTTGAACTTCGCCATCGCCTGGGGGAAGCCGTACTTCGGGTCGTTCCACTTGTCCATCGCATCGCCGAGGGCGAGGGCGTTGGCGTTTGCGAGCCCGGAGGTGCGGGCCAGGAGGATCGAAGCCAGCCACGCGAAGCGCATCGTCTTGCCGCCTGTCACGCTCGCGGCGATGCCCTGGGCCTTGCTCTTCCTCGCGACCGCGATGAGATCGTCACCGGTGGCGGGCACGGTCAGGCCCAGCTTGTCGAAGGCCGCCTGATTGTAGAAGAGCCCGTCGACGTGTGCCTCGAAGGGCGACATCATGATGATGCCCATGTAGGTCGGCGTCTTGAGCACCTTCTCGTCGAACCACTCCTTGTACTCTTTGTGCTTCGGATCGGCATAGACCGGCGCCCAGTCCATGAGCTTGTCCGCCCTGGTGAACTCGCGGGCGTAGCTCAGGATCGACCAGGCCGCGTGCGGCGGGTTGTTGGCCGCCATCTCGACCGTGATCTTGGTGCGCAGGTTCGCTGACGGCAGCAGGTCGGGCACCACCTTGATGTTGGGGTGCTCGGCGTTGAACTTCCGGACCATGGCTCCGAAAACCGGCCCATTCGGGTCGGCCTCGACCCACGGGCTCATGTAGCGGATCTCGACGACCTTTGCGCTCGCCGCCGGCGTTTGCCCGGAAGCGAACGCCATCATCGGGCAGCACAGCAGGAGCACGATCAGAACACCCGAGTGCTCTTCCGTTCATACAGAGCCTCCCTTTCCCTCTGGCATGATCTCCCGCACCCAACGGGCGGACAGGAGACAGGCATCTTCCAGCGTACGCCCTGCGACGCGTGGCTGCGGCACAACACTCGTGTTATGGCTCTGCTATAACAGACCCCGGTGCGGTTGTCAAATCCAGTCAAATCGGCCCGCCCCGGTCGGGCCCGGTCGAGCCGTGGCGCGGGGCGGGGGGGACGGCAGAAATCGGGGGTTGACAGCGCCCGCATCAGCATCGAAACTGTTCGCATCATGCTGGAAAACCTTTCCGAAAGGGAAAGAACGCTTCTTGACCTGCTCGCCGACGACCCCGGCGCCACCGTGAGCCGCATGAGCGAGGCGACGAGGGTGTCGGCCGTGACCGTCCGGGCCGATCTCGCCCGCCTCGAGACCCTCGGCCTGATCCTCCGCACGCGCGGGGGCGCTTCGCCCGCCTTCCACCCGGAAATCCTGAAACGGCAGAAGCACCGGGCCGACGAAAAGCACCGCATCGCCAGGCGCGCCGCCGCCCTCGTCACCGACGGGGACACGATCATGATCGAGGCGGGCACGACGACCGCCCTGGTCGCCCGCTACCTGGTGGGCCGGCGCGACGTGCGGATCGTCACCAACTCGGCCCTCGTCATCCCGTACGCGCGCGCCAATCCGGCGATCCAGCTCGTGGTGCTCGGCGGCACCTTTCGCGCGGAAACCGAGGCCTTCGTGGGCCCGATGGCCCTCGGGGGCCTCGACAGCTTCCACGTGCGCCTCGCCTTCGTGGGCACCGACGGCTTCACCATCGAGCACGGCCTTTCGAGCTACTTTCCCGGAGGCCGCCGCGGTCCTCAAGCGAATGGTCGAAAGGGCGGACCGGACGATCCTGGTCGCCGACTCCTCGAAGTGGGGAAGGACCGGGCTTCGTGACCATCACCCCCATCAGCTCGGTCGGGACCCTGATCACGGACACGGGCATGGATGAAGAAGGCCGCCGCCGGCTCGCGGAGGCGGGTGTCGAGGTGGAGGTGGTTTGACGGGGGGCCGTGCAGGCGGCCGGCGGGAGTGCGGCCCATGCAGCCGAGGCGGCAAGTGACCGCCTGACCCGCCCCTTGACCGCCAAGTGAAAGCCGATTAGTGTTGGTGCGTAAGTCAATGACAAAGTCATTGGAAGAAGGCGACCCAAGCCTGCTGGAGGCACAGTTGGCTACGGCAGTCGTAATGCCCCGCCAGGGCAACACAGTGGAGAGCTGCGTGATCCTCGCGTGGAAGAAGCAGCCGGGCTCCGTGGTCGCCGCGGGCGACGTGCTGTGCGAGGTCGAGACCGACAAGGCGGTCTTCGAGGTGCCGGCCCCCGCCGCGGGGACGCTGCTCGAATGCTTCTTCGCCGAGGGCGCCGACGTGCCCGTGCTCACGAACATCGCGGCGATCGGCGCGCCCGGGGAGTCGGCAGCGGCGCTGCGGCCCGCGGGCGCGGCGCCGAAAGCCGCGGCCCCCGCGCCCGCGCCGAAAGCGGCGGCGCGCCGCCGGGGCGCCGCCTGCAGGCGCGCGCCCGGGCCGGCTGCGCGTGTCGCCCCGCGCGCGGCGCCTCGCATCCGAGCGCGGCGTCGACCCCGCGGCTCTCGCAGGCTCCGGCCCGGGCGGCCGGGTCATCGTGCGGGACGTGCTGGCCGTCGCGACAGCTCCTGCCGCCCCGGCGGCCGCGGCACCCGCTGCCGCGGCACCCCTGCGCGGCGTGCGCAAGCTGATCGCCGAGCGCATGCTCGCCGCGGTCCAGGGCAGCGCGCACTTCACGCTGAACGCGTCGGCCGACGCGCGGCGTCTGCTCGACCTGCGCCGCCGCTTCAAGGACAGCCCGGACGAGTACGGCCTCCGCGGCGTGACGATCAACGACCTCGTGCTGTTCGCCGTCACGCGCGTGCTGCTTCGCACCCCCGACCTGAACGCGACGTTCGCCGGCGGCGCCGTCACGCGCCACGCGGCGGTCCACCTCGGCTTCGCCGTGGACACCGAGCGCGGCCTGATGGTGCCGGTGATCCGCGACGCGCAGGCCCTCGGTCTGGCCGCCCTGTCTCGAGAGGCGCGGCGCCTCGCCGAGGCCTGCGTCAAGGGCAGCGTGAGCCCGGACGATCTCGCCGGGGGGACCTTCACCGTCACCAATCTGGGGAGCCTCGGGGTGGAGACATTCACCCCGGTATTGAACCCGCCGCAGGTCGCGATCCTCGGTGTCGGGGCCGTCACGCTGCGCCCGGTGCGCGACGCGCACGGCGAGATCGAGTTCGTCGACAGCCTCGGGCTCTCGCTCACGATCGACCACCAGGTGGTCGACGGCGCGCCGGCGGCGCGGTTCCTGCAGGCGCTCGGCCGGGCGCTCGCGGAGATCGACCTGCAGCTCGCGCTGTAGACACGCGGCGGCCCGGGCGCCGCCGCACAGGGAGGAGTCATGCCCAAGTCCATCGTCGTGGACCCCGCGCAGGTCCGCAAGGCAGGAAAGCTCAAGAGCCGCGAGATCGCGCTCAACGCCTACAAGCCCGACATCGAGAAGGAGCGCCGCCGGTACGGCGACGACTCCCTGCGCACCGTGCTCCGGCACATGATGCTCATCCGCGAATTCGAGACCGCGCTCAACGAGATCAAGACCAAGGGCGTCTACCAGGGCATCAGCTACGAGCACAAGGGGCCCGCGCACCTGTCGATCGGGCAGGAGTCGGCCGCGGTCGGACAGTGCCTGACGCTGGGCATCGACGACCTCGTCTTCGGCTCGCACCGCAGCCACGGCGAGATCCTCGCCAAGTGCCTCTCCGCGGTCGCGAAGCTGGACGAAGCCCGCCTGCAGTCCGTTATGCGGGACTACATGGGCGGCCGCATCCTGCGCATCGTCGAGCCCGGCGCCTCGGGAGGGGTGCGCGAGCTCGGGATCGACTACGTCCTCTACGGGACGCTGGCGGAGATCTTCGCGCGGGACACCGGCTTCAACCGCGGTTTCGGCGGCTCGATGCACGCGTTCTTCGCCCCGTTCGGCAGCATGCCCAACAACGCGATCGTCGGCGGCTCCTCCGACATCTCCACGGGCGCGGCGCTGTTCAAGCGCATCAACCGGAGGCCCGGCATCGTCATCTGCAACATCGGCGACGGCTCCTCGGCCTGCGGCCCGACCTGGGAGGCGATAATGGTCGCGGCCATGGACCAGTACCGCACGCTGTGGCCCAGGGAGATGGGCGGCGCGCCGCCCGATCCTCTACAACTTCTTCAACAACTTCTACGGCATGGGCGGGCAGACCGCGGGCGAGACCATGGGCTTCGGCGTGCTCGCCCGCATCGGGGCCGGCGTCAACGAGGCGGCCATGCACGCCGAGCGCGTCGACGGCTACGACCCGATGGCGGTCGCGGACGCCGTCGAGCGCAAGCGCGAGGTCCTGCAGCGCGGCGACGGCCCGGTGCTGCTCGACGTGGTCACGTACCGGTTCTCCGGCCACTCCCCGTCCGACGCGTCGAGCTACCGCACCAAGGAAGAGGTCGAGCTGTGGAGCCGGGTCGACTGCATACCGTCTTTCCGCAAGCGCCTGGTGGACGGCGGCGTGCTCACGGCGGCGGACGCCGACGCGCTGGCCGCGGAAGCGGCGTCCGCGTCAAGCGCGCGGTCGAGCGCGCCGTCTCCGACGAGATCTCGCCGCGCATCGCGATGTCGAGCGAGGCGATCGGGGAGGTGATGTTCTCCAACGGCTCCGTCGAACGGCACGAGGAGCGCAGCGCCGGAGCTGCTCCTCGCCCACGACGCCAACCCGCGCGTGGAGTCCAATCGGAAAAAGGCCCGCCTCGCCGTCGACGCCGACGGAAAGCCCGTGCCCAAGGCGCGGATGCTCGCCTTTCGCGACGCGCTCTTCGAGGCGATGCTGCACCGCTTCGAGATCGACCCGACGATGGTTGCGTTCGGCGAGGAAAACCGCGACTGGGGCGGAGCCTTCGCCGTCTACCGCGGCCTCACCGAGAGCCTGCCGTATCAGCGACTGTTCAACACGCCGATCTCCGAGGGCGCGATCGTGGGCTCGGCCGTCGGCTACGCGCTGTGCGGGGGCCGCGTCGTCGCCGAGCTCATGTACTGCGACTTCGTCGGCCGCGCGGGCGACGAGATCTTCAACCAGATGGCCAAGTGGCAGGCGATGTCCGCGGGCGTGCTCAAGATGCCGATGGTGCTGCGCATCTCGGTGGGCAGCAAGTACGGGGCGCAGCACTCGCAGGACTGGAGCGCGATGATGGCGCACGTGCCCGGGCTCAAGATCTACTTCCCGGCCACGCCCTACGACGCGAAAGGCATGCTCAACCGGGCGCTGCGCGGCACGGACCCCGTCGTCTTCTTCGAGAGCCAGCGGCTCTACGACGTCGGCGAGATGTTCCAGGCCGTGCCCGAGGGCTACTACGAGGTGCCCGAAGGCGAGCCCGCCGTCCGCCGCGAAGGAAGCGACGTCACCATCGTCACCCTCGGCGCCACGCTCTATCGCGCGCTCGAGGCCGCGGACCTGCTCGAGGCGCGCTACGGCGTCTCGGCCGAGGTCATCGACGCGCGCTTCCTCAACCCGCTCGACTACGGCCCGATCCTCGAGTCGGTGCGCAAGACCGGGCGCATCGCGCTCTCCTCGGACGCCTGCGACCGCGGGTCGTTCCTCCACACGATCGCCTCGCAGGTCACGCAGGCCGCCTTCGACTGGCTCGACGGGCCGCCCGTC
This sequence comes from uncultured Spirochaetota bacterium, assembly GCA_963734495.1. Classification (GTDB taxonomy): domain Bacteria; phylum Spirochaetota; class Spirochaetia; order SZUA-6; family CAVTHK01; genus CAVTHK01. Next base: position 421,462 of record CAVTHK010000007.1, on the reverse strand, counting down.
GTCGTCGGCTCGCGCAACTGGATCACGCCCGCGGCCGAGCTCGAGGAGGCCTTCTTCCCGCAGAAGGAGTGGATCGTCGACGCGATCCACGAGCGGCTCCTGCCGCTGCCCGGGCACACGCCGAGCACGAAGCAGTCGGTGGACGACCTGCTCGAGCGCAACAGGCGCGGCATATAGGCTCGTTGCCGGGGGGGCGGGGGCGGGGCTCAGGATACCCCTTGCATTTGAAGCTATACATATGTATAGTATAAGCATGACCCCCACAGAAGAGCTCGGCGAGGAGATCGCCAGCCTGTCGGCGCACCTCGATGCGGCCGCTCATCGCCTGCTGGAATGCATCAGGCAGTTCGACGAGGCCGGCGGCTGGTGCGACCAGGGCGCCGTTTCCTGCGCGCACTGGCTGGCCTGGCGGCTCGGATGGGACCCGGCCACCGCGCGGGAGAAGGTGCGGGTGGCGCGCGCTCTGGGCACGCTGCCCGCGATAGACGAGGCGTTCCGCTCGGCCAGCCTTTCCTACGCCAAGGTCCGCGCCCTCACGCGAGTGGCGACGCCGCAGAACGAGGGCAAGCTGCTGGAGCTGGCGCTGGTGGCAACCGGGGCGCAGCTTGAGCGGCTGTGCCGGGGCTATCGAGCCGCGACGGACTCGGAGACGGCGCCGGCGCCGGAGGAGCGTTCGGTATACCGGCGGGTGCTGCCGGGGGGAATGGTCAAGCTGGAGCTGGTGCTCGAGCCCGACGAGGCGGACCTGGTCCTGCGCGCGGTCGAGCGTGCCCGGGAGGTGCAGGCCGAGCCGGCGAAGGAAGCGGCGGAGGACCGGCCGCGGGCGTTTCCGCGGAAGCGCGCTGGCCATCCCGGGCGGATGGCGCGGTCGAGCTCGCCGAGTCGTTCCTGGCCGGCCATCCGGTGACGGGAAGCGGCGGGGAGCGCTTCCAGGTCATGGTTCATCTCGAGCAGGAGGCGCTCGGCGCCGACGGCGAGTGGTCGGCCACCCTGGAGGACGGCACCCGCGTTTCCGCGGAAACGCTGCGGAGGGTGGCCTGTGATTGCGGTCTGGTGGCCGTCGGTGGGGACGGGGAGAATCTGAACATCGGCCGCCGTACCCGCAGCATTCCGCCCGCCATCCGCCGGGCCTTGATGGTGCGGGACCGCGGCTGCGCCTTTCCCGGGTGCACCCACACCAGGTTCCTGCACGGCCACCACATCGAGCACTGGCTGCACGGCGGGGAGACCAGCCTCGAGAATACCGTGCTGCTCTGCACCCGCCATCATCATCTGGTCCACGAGGGGGGCTGGACCATCAGCACCGGCGCGGATGGCGCCTTGCTCTTCCACTCGCCCTCCGGCAGACCGCTGGCGCAGAATCCGCCACGGGAGCCGGTGGACGACGCCCTCGCCTGGATGCGCGAATGGGCTGATGAGCGCAACCTTGACCTTGGTCCTGATGTCAACTTCCCGGCGTGGGACGGGACGAAACCGAACTACGACCTGGCGGTGAGTGGGCTGCTGGAGGCGAGGTAACGTAAGCCTGTCACACGACGCGCACCGGCCGGTGCGTGCGCGCGGCCTCCTGCGCCAGCAGCGCCGCGCGCGCGGAGGCGAAGACTCCCTCGGTGGTGAGCTCCGCCTCGTGAGGCCGGCCGCCGATCTCGGCGAGGAAGTCGTCCAGCACGCCGCTCGCGCGCGCGGGCTCGAGGGGCAGGGCCGCGCCCTTCTTCTCGCCGTCCTTCCACGCCATGACCTCTTTCGCGGTCGAAGCGGCTTCGAGCGTGCCGCGCTCTCCAGCCAGCGTGAAGCGCCAGTACGTGGGCACGGTGTAGCCCTGGCTGTCGGGCGCGAGGTACGACACGTCGCCGATGCATCCCGTGCCGTCGGCCAGCCGGACCATGAGCTGCGCGCCGATCTCGAAGTCGGGGTGCTGCGTGAGGCGGTCATTCCAGGTGCGGGCGGACACGATCTCCGCCACCGGCGACCCGAGGAGCCACGGCAGCCCGTCGAGCGCGTGGATCGCGATGTCGTTGATCGTGCCGCCGTGCTGGCCCGGCTCGAAGTACCACGCGGGCCTCGCGCCGAACATCAGCGGATGCTGCCCCATAAAGACGACCGAGTGGACCCGGCCGATCGTGCCGGCGCGCACCTCCCGGCGGAGGGCGCGGAACGGGCCCGAGTCGCGCAGGTCGAGGAGGCAGCCGACGCGGAGCGATTTCGCGCGCGCCGCGGCCTCGACGCGCTCGAGCTCGGCGAGGCGTATGCAGGGCGGCTTGTCGATGATCAGGTGCTTGCCGGCCTCGAGGCCTCGGAGTGCGAGCGCGCCGCGGCGGCCGAAGGTCTCGCCGACCGCGAGCACGTCGTAGGCGGCGGCGTCCGCGAGCAGCGCGTCCACGGTCGGGTGGGTGAGCCGCACGCCCTGGGCTGCCGCCGCGTCGGCGGCGGCGCGGTCGTCTTCGGCCGCGGCGGCGATCTCGACCCCCCGGTGCCGGCTCGCCGCCGCGTGGAACTGGAGCATGTGGACGTGGCGGAAGCCGGCAAAGGCGATGCGGGGCCGCACGGCGGGCCTCATTTCGCCGTACGCGCGAGCTTCGAGCCCGCCGGCCGGTCCAGGAACATCACGCAGTCGCGGTGCGTGCGGAGGATCGACGCCGGGCATCGGTTGGTCAGCTCGCCTTCGACGGCGCACTTGACCGCGTCCGCCTTGCGGACGTCGGGCACCGTGCAGACGATGCGCCCAGCTGCGGAGGATCTGGCGGATGCTCATCGAGATCGCCTTCTGCGGGACATCGGCGAGCGACGCGAACCAGCCCTCGCCGACCTGCTGCCTGCGGCACGCCTCGTCGAGCGCGACGACGAGGTAGGGCTCCTCCGTGTCGAAGTCGGCCGGCGGGTCGTTGAAGGCGAGATGGCCGTTCTCCCCGATGCCGATAAAGGCGACGTCGATCGGGTGCCTGCGGATCAGCTCACCGAGCCTGCGGCACTCCGCGGCCGGATCGGGGCCGTCGCCCCGCACCGCGTGAAAGGCCGCGACCTTGCTCACGCGGCTCACGAACCGCTCCTTGAGGTATTTCCGGAAGCTGGCCGGGTGCGTCGTCGCTCAGGCCCGACGTACTCGTCGAGGTGGAACACCGTGATCCGCGACCAGTCGATCTTGGGCTCCGCCGCCAGCGCCTCGAGCATCGAGTACTGGCTCGTTCCGGTCGCGAGGATGATGTTCGCCTTGTCGTGGGCCGCCACCGCGGCCCTGATCCCTTCGGCCCCGTGACGGGCTGCCGCTCTCCCCATTTCGGCCACTGTTGCGAAAACCCGGACGTCCACTGCGAGTACCTCCTTGCGGTTTCATGTCGCGGACTGCGCCGGGCGGGCCGGCGGCGGGACCGTGGCCCCGCCGCGACGGCTCACGGCGCGAGCCAGCGATCCAGGCGTTCCCTGACGAACTCGTCATCGGCCAGGTGAGGGTAGGCTGCCACCACCCGGTCGATCTTCGCGGTCTGCCCGGGCGAGAGGCGCTCGCCCTCCCCGAGGGTGCGCACGCCGTCGACGAGGCCCACCCGCGCGAGGCAGTAGAGGATCCCGCTGATGCAGCCCGCAAACGAGCTGCGCGGGATCGAAGACGGCCTCGTTCGACTCGGTCACCTGGGCCGCGAGCGTGAGCAGGTCGGCCGGGACCGACGCGGCTCCGCGCGCCTCGCGGCAGCGCTCCAGGTGCTCCACGGCGCGCCTGGTCCAGTAGGCCCAGTGGCCGAGCAGGCCGCCGACGATCTCGCGGCGCACGCGGCGGCCGCTCAGCGCCAGCTCGTAGCGCGTGAGCAGGTCGAAGAGGATGGCGTCGTCGTTGCCCGTGTACAGGGCCACGTCGTCGCGTCCCGCCTCGGCCAGAGCGCGCACGACGTGCAGCGTCATGTAGCGGTTGAAAGGCGCGATCTTGACCGCCACGAGGTTGGGGATTCCGGCGAGCCTGCGCCAGAAGCCCTCCGAGAGGATCCTCCCGCCGACCGACGGCTGGAGATAGAAACCCATGATCGGGATCACCTCCGCGACAGAGCGGCAGTGGGCGATCAGCTCGTCGTCGCCGCTGTCCGAGAGGGCGCCGAGGCTGAGGAGGCCGATGTGGTAGCCTTCCGCTCGCGCAGCCTCCGCCTCGCGAACCGCCTGCGAGGTGCGGCCGACCAGCCCCGCGATCAGGATGAGGTCGGGCGGGGTCCCTCTCCAGCCACCGGCGGCCCGCGCGGCCAGCTCCAGCACCGGGCGGTAGAGGCCGACGTCGGTCCTGTGGATCGCGAACTCCGTCGTGTGCACGCCGACCGCCAGGCCGCCGGCCCCGGCGTCGATGTAGTAGCGCGTGAGCGCCCGCTGGTGGCGCTCGTCGAGCCCGAGGCGGCCGTCGAGCGCGAGCGCGTGCGCCGGGATGACGCAGCCGCGGCGCAGGGCGTTCAGGACGGCGGCAGGCGGCATGGGTGCTGCGCTCATCTCTCTCTCCCCTCAGAAGCGCCCGTCGCGCACCTGGAACTTCGTCGGCTTGCCGAGCGTGCGGCCACCCGCCGCGAGCCATCCGGCGATCCGCTCGGTCATCCAGTCGAGGGACGCCCTGGGCGGACCGTAGAGCTCGAAGCAGCGCGATGCGTCCGCAAGCAGCGCCGTCGGCCGCTCGCATCCGTCGAGCCGCGGCTCCCGCCCGAGCAGGCTCCCGAGCCGGGCGGCGAGGTCGCGCAGCCGTACCGTGCCGGCCCCCGCCACGTTCAGGATCGCCGGCGGGGAAGCGGCGATCGCGGCCGAGGCCGCGATGTAGTTGTTGGCGTCGCCCTGCCAGATGAGGTTGACGTGGCCCATCGACAGGTCGACGGGCTCGTCGCGCAGGATCCTCGAGGCGACGTCGACGATGATGCCGTAACGCGGCTCGTTGGCGTAGTTGAGGCGCACTATGGTCGCCGGAGTGCCGTGCCGGCCGCCGAAATACTGGAACATGCGCTCGCGAGCGAGGCACGACTGCGCGTATTCGCCGACCGGCTCCGGCTGCGTGTCCTCGCGCGCGCCGCCGCTTTCGATCGGGACAAAGGGGTAGACGTTCCCGGTCGAGAACACGACCATGCGGCTGCCCCGGAATCGCTCGGCGACCAGCGCGGGGACGTAGGCGTTCATGGCCCACGTGAGGTCCTGCCGCGCGCTCGCGCCGAACTTCATGCCCGCCAGGTAGTAGACGGTGGCCGCGTCGGGCAGCTCGCGATAGGCGTCGCGGTCGAGGAGGTCGACCGCGACGGTGCGGACGCCGGCACGCTCCAGCCGATCCCGCGCGGCCTCGTCGGACCAGCGCGAGGCGGCGTAGACCATCCCCGCCGCCGCCCGACGCAGCATCATGGCCAGGGTAGGGCCCATCTTGCCGCCGGCGCCCAGCACGAGGATATCGCCGTCGATGCGACGGGCGGCCTCGGCGGGCCGCCCCCACGGCTCGCTCAGCTCGTCCTCGAGCCGTTCTTCCCCATCGGCTGCCGCCCGCGCGTCCGCGCGCGCCATCATGCCTCCCTGCGCCGAGACCTTCTTCACCCGACGCTGATCGGCTTCGCGTGGGCGAGCAGGTATTCTTCGGCCTGCACGGACCAGAGGCCGTCGCCGGCGGCCGTGATCCGGGCGAGCTCGCGGAACACGGGATCGCGCTTGCCCAGGTTCTCGAAGTCGTCGAGGGCCACGAGGGGCATGGCGATCTGCGTGTAGATCAGCTTCTTCCCGCCCGGGATGTGCGGCAGCTCCTTGATGGTCCCGGCCGCGGCATCGAGCCCTCCGACGTGGGTGATGAGCACGGACGGGTTCAGCGCGCCCTGGGACATCAGCCGCAGCGCGTCCTTCATGTCCTCCGTGTTGCCCCCGGACGAGCCGGCGTAGTGGTGGCCCGAGTAGTGGATATCGTAAAAGTTGATGGCGGCGCCGAAGCTCCTGTCGGACGGGCCCGCGAAAAAGTTGAGACATCCGTTGAAGGCCAGCAGCTTTGCGCCCTGCTCGACCACCGGCGTCACGGGGGCGAAGACGAACACATCGTCATAGCCCTTGCCTCCGACCAGCGCCATCAGGGCCGCCGGGGCATCGGGCCCCTTGGTGTTGACGTAGTGCAGGTCGACCCCGTGGCGGCGAGCGTCGGCCACGGTGAAGTAGCGGGCTGCGCGGTCGAGGCGCCCCTGGTCGATGTCGGTGACCACGAGCAGCCGGGGCCTGCGCGGGCCGTGCACGGCGTAGTCGATGGCCAGCATGCCCATGGGGCCGGCGGCGGCGAGGAGGGCGCAGGCGCCTCCCTCGACGATGCCCATCCGGTGCACGTACTCGCCCTGCTTGAAGTGATAGGAGGTCTTGAACGCTCCGATCACGCAGGAGACCGGTTCCGCGAGCGAGGCCTTGAAGTAGCCTTCGCCGTCGTACGGCAGCAGGCAGCCGAGCTCCATCACCTCCGCGGGGATGACGATGCGCGTCGCGTCCCCGCCGATGTAACGGTAGCTGTAGCCGGGCGCTTCGAGCTCGCGACCCGGCGCGTTGAGCGCCGGCTGGATGGCGTATTTCATCCCCGGGCGGAAGACGCTGTCCACGTCGCGTCCCGTCTCGATGATGCGGCCGCAGAACTCGTGGCCCACGATCACGGGCTTGTCGGCGATATCCTTCGGCACGCGCTTGTGCTCCATGCCCTGGATCGTCGCCTTGTACGTCGACATGCAGACGCTGTCCGAGACGATGTCGGCGAGGATCTCGCGCTCGCCGATCGGAGGCAGGTCGAAGGTTTCCAGGCGAAGGTCGTTCTTGCCGTAGAGCCGGAGGGCTGTGGTCTTCACTCGCTGAAGTTACCGGCCGCCCCGGACGCTGTCAAGAACAGGCGCGCGACTACCGCAGCGCGGGCAGGCCGCAGGCCACGACGGGCTCGAGCGCCGCGATCACGTCCCCGACCCGCAGGGGGAAGCCGGCGCGCCGCAGCGTCGTGCAGAACGCGTCGTGGCCGCGGCCGGCGCGGTAGTCGGGGACGGACGAAGGGTAGGCGAGGTAGCGGTCGAAGAGGCCGATGTCGTTGGCCACGAGGAGGCTCGCCTGGTAGAAGAGGATGAGCCGGCGGCGAAAGATCGACGTGCCCGCGATCTTGACGTCGCCGAGGGCGAGATCGGAGATGCCTCTCTCCTCGACTCCGTCGACCCCGGCCCCCGCGAGCGCCTCGCGGATCCAGCCGTTGATCCGGCTCGCGTACTCGCGGTTGCGGAATGGCGAGGCGACCTCGGTGGCCAGCGCGAGGACGACCATCCCCGGCGAAAGGACGACCGTGCCGCCGCCGCCCTTGCGCGAGAGCACGGGAACGCCGTCGGCCGCCGCGTTCTCCTCGAGCACGTCGCCCTTCCCGTGCCTGCCGGCGCCGAGCACGACGCAGGTCTCGCGCGGCTCGTAGATCCGCCAGGCGGGGACCCGGGCGCGCTCGTACTCGATGAGGAGGTCTTCGTTGACCGTGGCGCCCCGGGGGGACCCCCCGACGTCAGCCACCGGCTTGGGGAGGCTTGTGCGCGAACGGGAGCGCCGAGTTCATCCCGTCGATCTCCTCCTGCTCCATGCGGTTGATGCGGCCGATGTGCTTTTCCATCACGCGCCGCATGTCGTCGTCGAAGAAGCGGTGGAGGCTGTGGTTCGCAACCGCCTGGAACCCCCTGCGGATCTTGTGCGGCGAGCCTGCGCCGGGATCGAAGAAGCTTTTTCCCTGCTCGATCGCCCACTGGATCGGCGTGTAGTAACAGGTGTCGAAATGGAGGTTGCTCACGAATTTCGAGGCGCCCCAGTAGCGGCCGATGAGCTGCCCGCCCTTGGTGATCAAAAAGGACATCGCGATCGGCTCCGAGCCCTTGCGTTCGTAGGCGGCGACGAACAGGAGGCGGTGGCGGAAGCCCTCGGCCAGGCCCAGGAAGAACTTGCGCGTGAGGAACTTGGCAGCCCAGGGCCCGAACTGCGCGTTCGTGTTGCTGTAGAAGCGGTACATGAGGGGGTAGTACGAGCTCGGGATCTCGTCCCCCGTCAGGGCGCGCAGCGTCACTCCCGCCTCCTCGACGCTCGCGCGCTCGCGCCTGATGTTGCGCCGCTGGTTCTTGTCGAAGCGCGCCAGGTAGTCTTCGAACGTGACGAAGCCCTCGTTGACCCATGCGTAGCTCTGGTGAGCCCACGCCGTGTAGCCGAGCTTTTCCAGGAGGTCCTTCCAGGCCGGGTCGACGAAGTTGAAGCCGCAGCTCGACACGTTGTTCTTGCCGCACAGCTGCTCGATCTGCTCGAGCATGGCGGCCGTGACCTGAGCTTCGTCCTCGCCCGGCGCCACGAGGAAACGGTAGCCGACCGCGGGCGTGGCGGGGCTCATCCCGATCAGCTTGGGGTAGTAGCGGACTCCGAGTTGACTCGCGACGTCGGCCCAGACATGGTCCCAGACGAACTCCCCGGAGCTGTGTCCCTTGACGTACATCGGGGCGGCGGCCGCGAGCAGGCCGTCGCGCCAGAGAGTCAGGTGAAGGGGCACCCAGCCGCTCTCCGGTGCGATGCTGCCCGAGACCTCCATCTGGCGCAGCCAGTCCCACTCGAGCAGCGGGGTCTCGAGCGGCTCAGCGAGCGCGTTCCATGCGCCGCGGTCGATCTCCGAGATGGACGACATCCACTTGAGGGTCACCAGGCAAAGGCCTCGGATAGAATATCGCCTCGAGGCCCCGCGGGCGTCAACGAGGGGCGCTCGTACAGCGGCCCGCCGTCCTCGGCGGGTTGACTCCAGCGGGTGCGCGAGTCTACAATTCCGCACCGCTATCCTGTCGCGCGAGGAGTCGCCGATGGCAAAGGGCTTCAGCCTTCAAGTCAATCCCTGGATCTACCTGGCCCGCTACGTCGAGGAGGGCCGCTGGGAAGAGCGCTACATCGAGCAGCCGCACAAGACCCCCGCGGAGGAGGCGCGCCTTTCCGACGACGAGCGCGCGGAGCTGCTCGTGCGCCGCAACGCCATCGAGGGGCTCCCCCTCGTCAACTACACGACGCAGTACGGGTTCGGTGTCTTCGAAGGGATCAAGGCGATGCCGCAGAAGGACGGCGGATACAAGATCTTCAGACCGGACCGCAACGGCGAGCGCATGGCGAACTCGATGCGGGGGCTCCGGATGCCGGCCTTTCCCGAAAAGGCGTTCGTCGACGCATGCGTCGGCGTCATCGCCCGCAACGCGGAGCTTGGCTTTCTGGCGCGCTACAACCCCGCCTGGGAGAAGGACGATTTCCTTTCCGGCGAGGCGGTGTACATGCGCCCGTTCTCCTACTCCGAGCCGGGGATCGGGCTGAACCTTTCGCACGCGCCCTGGGTGATCATCGTCACGTCCAACGTCGGGGCCTACTTCGAGCCCGGGCGCTCGAGGGCCGTCACCACCGACAAGATACGCGCCTTTCCCGGCGGCACCGGCTGGATCAAGTGCGACGCGAACTACGTCACCCCGACGCTGGTAAAGTACGCCGTGATGGAGCAGGGCTACATGGAGGCCCTCTTTCTCGACGCCAGGGAGCAGAAGTACTTTGAAGAAGGCTCCTCCTGCAACCTGTTCTTCCTCATGAAGGATGGGACGCTCGCGACGCCGGAGCTCGGCGACACGATCCTGCCGGGAGTCACGCGCAAGTCGATCCTCGAGCTTGCGGCCAGCATGGGCATCCCCACCGCGGAGCGCAAGATCTCGGTCGACGAGGCGTTTACGGACGCGAAAGAGTGCTTTGTGACCGGCACGGCCGCGGGGATCGCCTTTATCGAGTCGGTCACCCACAAGGGCCGCACGGCGGTCTACAACAAGGGCAGGATGGGCGACACGACCCGCGCGCTGCTGATCACCCTCAAGGGCATCCAGTACGGCGCCGTCGAGGACAAGTTCGGCTGGATGACCCCGGTCCCGATGCCGGCCGCCGCCCGCAGGTGACCCCCGCTCAGAACCGCGCGCTCTCGAGGTCCAGCGGTATCTCGCGGTAGATCTGCAGCTCCACGCCCGACTGGGGATACATCAGGGCGCGGGAGTTGATGAAGCCGAGGTTCCGCGCTTCGGACCTGACCAGCGTGACGGGCGTACGGGTGAGCAGGTCGTAGAACTCGATCGATCGCTGCAGGTAGTAGTTGGCCCGCGCTTCCCTGCCGGGCGCGCGGGAGTCCTCGGCTATCCTCTTCTCGGTCACGCCAAGGTTGTTGAACGCGCGCATCGAGAGATCGACCAGGTCGTGGTGCTGCGCGTTGTCCTGGGGCTGCAGCAGCGGAGTGCGCTGGCGCTGGGCCTCGAGCTGGCGGAGCAGGATGTTGTAGTAGCCCTGCGCCGCGAGGTAGTCGCCGCGCAGGTACAGCGTGTTGGCCATCGCGAAGAGGGCGCTCGGGTTGTCGCGTTCGGCCTCCACGACCTGGTGGAACTCGAGCGCGGCGGCCGAGGTGTCGCCTTCGGCGGCGGCGGCGCGCCCCTGCTGCGGCTAGCGACACCGCGCGATCGTAATGGATGTAGCCGATCTTGTAGGACAGGTCGTCGTCCTTCATCCCCTGGTCGCGGGCCTTCTGGTACAGCGCGAGGGCGCTCTGGAGATCCCTGTCGAAGTAGTAGTGGACGTCGGCGCTGTCGGCATACACGCGGCCGAGCTTCGGATCCGGTTTGAGCCTCCGGGCCGCGAGATCGTCCTCGAGCGTCTTGATGGCTTCCGTGTACTCGGCCTGGGCTTTGACGGGCTCGTTCCCGCGATAGTAGAGCTCTCCCAGCGACGCGCGCGAGAGGATCGCCTGCTCCCTCTGCCGCCGCGACAGGGCCGACCGGCCCTTGAAGGCCTCCAGCGCGTTCCTGAGCGCCCGCTCCTCGTCGGTCGGGTTGTCGAGCCAGCGGAACAGCCGCGCGAACTGGAACATGGTTTCCGGCACGCGGGGGTCCGTGTCGTGAGCGCGGCCGAGGGCCCTGCGGGCGATGGCGTAGCGGCCGGCGTCGATGAGCGCTCCGGCGGCTTCGGAGTAGATCTGCGGGTCGATCCTGGAGCGCGGCCTGGACTCGAACCCGAGCACCAGCTTCTCGACGTCGTCGACCTTGCCGGTGCGCGCGTAGTAGCGCAGGATGCGCATGATCGGCTCGTCGGTCGCGGGCCTCTGCTCGCGCATGGCCTTGCGGTAGGTGACCTCGGCATCCGTGTACTTGCCGGGCACCTCGGAGCCCCACTCGATGTAGTTGTCGCCGAGGGCGAGAAGCGCCTTGTAGTCGCCCCTGTTGCCGGTCTTTTCGAAATACGTGTTGAGCAGCCCTTCAGCCTTGTCGTACTCGAAGGTCTCGTAGGTCCTCATGTTCGCGTAGGCGAGGACGGCGTCCCGCTCGTAGGGATGCAGCCTCGCCCCCCGGCGGTCCTTGTCGTCCTGCCTCTTGTCGGCGGCCGTCGCGAGGTTCGAATCGACTCCGAGCAGGGTGCGGCTGCCGATCAGGCGCTCGTAGATGTCGCCGGCCCGGTCGTACTGCTCCTTCTTCCGGTATGCGTCGGCCGTCCGGTAGAACCATCTGGGGATGGCGCGGCGCCGTGTGGCGACGTTGAAGGTACGCGCCGCCGCGTCGAACTGCCCGGCCTCGATCTGCGCGATGGCGCCGCGGTAGTCGCGCTGCGACTGCAGCGGCTTGATGATGGCCTCGTTCGCCGCGAACGCCAGCCCGACGATCAGCCCCGCGACGGGGATCAGCACCTGGAGCGCGGGAACCACGGCCTTGCGCAGCAGGTATCCGAGGCTGGCCCGTTCGCGCTCGAACTCGACGCCGGTGCCCTTTTCCAGGTAACGCGGAAGCGATATGCGGACGCCCGTGGCCTGCGCGAGGGCGCGGGCAATCTCCGAAGCCGCGGCGCCGCCGATGAGGAGGTCGAGGATGCGGCGGAGGGCTTCGCCTGTGATCGTCCGATTGCCGATCTGCTCCTCGACCGCCGCCCTGAGGTTGAGCGGCAGGTCGGCGAGCGCCCGGCGGATCGCGGCGAACTCCCTGTCGCTGTACTCTGAGCGGGGCTCCCCGGCTCTGCGGCCCCGGACACGCGGGCCGCGTCCCACGGGGGGAGCACCCGCGGCTCCGGGCGGCGGAGAGGGCTGCTCCTCTTGCGCCGGTGTCTCTTCCGCGCCGGGCAGCGCGAACTCGTCGATGACGAAGTCCTGGTCCCGCTCCGGCTGCCCCACCTCCGACTCGGCGAGCGGGGCGGGGCCCGTCCCCGGCTCCGCGGGTTCGGCGGGCTCGACGGGCTCCGGAGTTTCGGTCAACTCATCAAGGCTCGGCTCTGCCTCGTTCTCGTCAAAGGAGATCTCTTCGGGAAGGGCCGCCGGCTCGCTCTGGCCGATCTCCGGAACCTCGAACTGGTCCGCGCTTTGGGGAGCGGCGGGCGGCGCGAGCTCCTCAGGCAACCCGACCGGCAGCTCGGTCTCGGCGGCTTCGAGCGGGAGATCGGGCAGGTCAGGCAGATCAGGCAGGTCGAAGGGCGTCTCCCCGGCGCCCTCGCCGGGAGGCGCGGGGGGCTCTTCGGGGACCTCCGCGGTCTGCTGCTCTCCGGCCTGCTCCTTCGGGCCTTCGTCGAAAGCGCCGGGCGCCTCTTCGGGGAGCTCGAACACCTCGGAGGACGCGGCGGGCTCGGCTTCGCCCCCGGCCTGGTCTCCGGTGTCGAAGAGCCCCTCCGGCAGGGTGAACTCCTCCGAGCCGTCGGCGGGCTCGACAGTCTCGCCGGGCCCGGCGTCCTCGGCCCCTTCGGCCGGCGTCTCCTCGCCGAGCCCGAGGGCGTCGAGGTCGAGCGTGTCGAGCAGCTCGTCGCCGATGGGCTCCGCTTCGGCCGGCTCGGGAGGCGGCGCAGGCGCCTCGAGCGGGCCCGTCGCGGCGGGAGGCTCCCCGCCGGCCGCCGGCTCGGGCGGCGCCAGCAGGTCCTGGAGGTCCGGGGAGATCGGCTCGCCCGGCGGCGAAACCTCTTCGATCTCCTCGCCGCGCTCCGCAAGGATCTCGCGCTCGGCGCCCAGCGACACGAGGGCTTTCTCGAACTGGCGGATCCTCTCGAGAGTAGGCAAGAAGCCTCCTATTGCGAATTTCGGCCTTCCCTCGGGAAGGGATTATCACGCGAATCGCGTCGGCTCAAGCACGCTCAAGCACGCTCAAGCGGCCGCGAAACCGCGCCGAAAACCAATATAGCATGAGCGCGCGCGTCTCCAAGCCGGCATCCGGGCGTGGCCAGGCCCGCCGCGCCGCGGCAGCGGCCGTGTTCATGGCCGCCTGTCTCTCCCTCGCGGCCCAGGCGGCCGCGCCCGGCGGCGTCTACCTCTCGCCCTCGCACCGTATCGCAACGCTCGATACCGGGATCGCGCCGGAGCTCTACGGCAGCACGGTCATCCTGGCCCACCGGACCGCGGCGCCCACCCGCTACGTGGCGCTGCGCTTTCGCGACGATCCGACGCTGCACGTGTACGGCCGCATCACCCGGCGCTCGACGACGCCCGGCGGCGCGGGAACCTTCACCATATTCGTCCTGGCTCTGGACCTCTCGACGGTGAGCCTGCCGCCCGATGGCCGGCTCCTGTACCGCGTCACGATCGACGGGCTGTGGATGCCGGACCCGGACAACCCGGCGCGGACCTTCGACCAGGCCACGCGGCTGGACTGGTCCGTGATCGAGGTCAATCCACGCGACATCAAGCCCCCCGGAAGCCCGGAATGGATGCCGGACGGGCTCGTGCGCTTCCGCTACCTCGGAGACCCCGGCAGGCGGGTGGCGCTGGTCGCAGACTTCAACCGGTGGGACCCCTACATGCACGTCCTCGCCGAAGACACCCCCGGCGAGTACACGATCGACCTGAGGCTGCCGCCGGGCCCGCACTCCTACGTCTTCCTCGTCGACGGGGAGCGGACGACCGACCAGCTCAACCCCAGGCGCGCCGTGGACTCGTGGGGGCGCGCCGTCTGCCTCGTGTCGGCCGAGCCCGCTGGCGATGCGCTGAGCCTCGCGGCAAGGCCGTGCGTGCCGGCCCCGTTCTGTCGGGCAAGTGTCGGGCAAGTTGACAGACGCAACGCCAAAACTTACAATCCGTGTGAGCCGCCGATGAGTCTCAACGCCGCCGAGTACGGCGGGCCAGCGCCAGAGGCCAGGACGGAAAGTCTGTAGCGGGAGCTGAAAAGAGTGCCGCCGAAGGCCGTTAGCTACCGACCGAACAACATCATCTACTTCAAAGGCGACATCAGCGACCGGGTCTTCATCCTGAACGCGGGCAAGGTGACGATCAAGTACATGGACGTCGAGACCGGGCAGGACGTCCACGAGCTCGTCAAGACGGGCGAGTTCTTCGGCGTCAAGTCGGCCCTCGGCCGCTACCCCCGCGACGAGACCGCGATCGCGCTCACCGACGCCAAGTGCATCTCGATGTCGGTCCCTGACTTCGAGGCGATGGCGTCCAAGAACATCCGGGTCGTCATGAAGATGCTCCAGGTGTTCTCGAACCAGCTCCGCCGCATCCACAAGCGCGTGCAGAGCCTGATGGCGCTCGACGAGCAGAGCAACCCGGAGGCGGGCCTCTTCAGCATAGCGGAGTACTACCTCAAGAGCCGCCTGTACGCGCAGGCGATCTACGCTTTCGGCCGCTACCTCACGTACTACCCGTCGGGGAAGCACGCGGACCTGGCGACCAGGCACCTCGAGTCCGCGGAGCAGGCGCTCGGGAAGTACGGGCAGGGCAGGGGCCCCGGCGCCGCGCCGGCCGTCGCCGCTCCCGCTCCCGCCGCCGCGGGCGCCGCCGCCCCCGCGGCCCGGCCCGAGAAGAGCCGCGAGCTCTCCGGGACAGGCCAGCGCTTCTACGATGCCGTGAGCCTCGTCACCGCGGAAAAGTACGACGAGGCGCTCAAGGCGTTCCGCGAGATCATCGCGGGCGGCGCCGAGCAGGAGTACGCCGCCAAGAGCCGCTTCGAGATCGGGCGCTGCCACTTCTTCCTCAAGCGCTACAGCGATTCGATCAAGTCCTTCTCCGAGCTCGTCCAGGCCTATCCCAAGCACCCCGACGTCGCGGAGGCGATCTACTACGTGGCGCAATCGCAGACCCAGCTCGGGCAGAAGGCCAAGGCGGAGGGGCTGTACCGCAGGCTCCTCACCATGACCAAGGAGACGGACGCCCTGCACCGCAAGGTGCGCAAGGCGATGCGCGACCTCGAAGGGGCTCCTCAGTGAGCTCGATGTTCCAGCGCTTCGCCAAGACCTTCCAGAAGGGCGACATCATCTTCTGCGAGTTCGAGCCCGGAGACGCCTTCTACCTCATCCAGTCCGGCAGGGTCGAGATCGTGAGGATCATGGGCGACCTGCAGAAGACCGTCGACATCCTCCAGCCCGGCGAGATGTTCGGGGAGATGGCGATTCTGGAAGAGGCCCCCCGCTCGGCGACCGCGATCGCGCTCGACAAGGTCACGGCCCTCGAGTTCAACCGCGAGAACTTCGAGATCCTCATGCAGGGCAATCCGCAGATCGCGATGAAGCTGCTCAAGCTCTTCACCAAGCGCATCTACGATCAGAAGCGCCGCTTCATGATTCTCACGCTCACGGACCCCGAGGCGCGGGTGGCCGACGTGTTCCTCATGCTCGCCGAGGCCCAGCCCCGGGGGGAGGATGCCGCCGACGGCCGCAACGTGCAGATCCAGTCCACGGTCGACGACGTCGCGCACTGGGCGGGCATGCCGCCGGACAAGGTCCGCAACGTCATCAATCACTTCGTGACGCAGCGCCGCCTCGAGGTGTTCCCCGACAAGATCGTGATCCGCAACCTCAACGACTTCGCCCGATTCGTCGCGGCGCGGCGCAGAGTCACAGAAGAGTAGGTTGAAGGCCGCCGCCGGGCGGCCTAGAGACCCGCAGGCAATTTGAGCTTGAACCTCTCCGCAGCCGCGCGCAATTTCGCGGCCGTTCCGGGCGGCACAGGGATGCCCTTGCTCGCCCGCTCACGGTAGACGCGCTCCTCGGGGTCGCCGGGCACCATGATCGACGGCGCTCCCGCGACCACGGGCAGC
The DNA here is from genome assembly GCA_963734495.1 of uncultured Spirochaetota bacterium. Taxonomy (GTDB): domain Bacteria; phylum Spirochaetota; class Spirochaetia; order SZUA-6; family CAVTHK01; genus CAVTHK01. The sequence continues at coordinate 405,461 of CAVTHK010000007.1, read as the reverse complement.
CCGCGCATCGTTTCCACGAGCTGGTCCACGTTCCGCCTGTACTCCTCGACGTCGGTGAACTGCGCGACATCGATGGCCGCCACGAAGCTGTTCTGCGTGCCCGGCAGCACCGGATTGCGCTGCAGAATGGTCGAGGTCAGCAGCGGGTTCCCCACCATCAGGCTCGACAGGCACTCGAAGAGCAGCGCGAGACCGTAGCCCTTGTAGGAGCCGGCCGGCCGCAGGAGCTTGGCGGTCGCGGGATCGGTGGTGGGCCGTCCCTGCGCGTCGAGGGCCCAGTCCTCCGGGATGGGGACGCCCTTGTCGATGGCGACCTGCACCTTGCCCCATGCGGCCACGCTCGTGGCCATGTCGAGGCAGAGCGGGCCGTGGCTCCCGCCAGGCACCGCGATCGAGATCGGGCTGTTGTGGACGCCGGCCGCCTTCGCGCCGGGAGGGGCCGTGTTAGGCGGATTGCAGACGACGGCGAGTCCGGCCAGCCCCTGTTCGGCGGCGATGCGCGAGTAGTAGGCCATGGCGCCCTGGTGAGTCGTGTTGCGGATCAAGGCCCACCCGATGCCGACCTGGCGCGCCTTGGCGATCACCTTGTCCATCGCCAGCGTGGTGACGACGGGCCCGAAGGCCCGATCGGCTTCTATCAGCAGGATCGCCGCCGTCTCCTTTTCGACGCGGATCTTCGGGCGCACGTTCATGCGCCCTTCGTCGACGGCGCGGCTGTACTCGGCGACGCGCTGGACCCCGTGGGAATCCACGCCGCGCAGGTTGGCCCACACCAGCACCTCCGCTTCTTTCGCCGCGTCGGCGAGGGGCATGCCCAGCCCCGCGAAGACCTTCGTTGTGAAATCCTGAAGCTCGCGCCCATCGACCCGCGTTTCCTGCATCTCCTCTTCCTCCGTGCTCCGGGGATTCGCCTGCCGGCGCGTCGCTCGAGTCTTCGCGGGCGAGGCCCGCCTGTCAACCGCGCGGGGGCCGAGTGCTCAGCGCATGTCCTGCAGCTCTATCCCGCGCCTCGCGAGAGCCGGCCCGGAGCTTACGAGATCCGCGCCGGCCATGGCGTCGACGACGTAGACGAGGTTCCCGCCGCGCTTCGCGTAGGTCTGCCCGCAGGAGATGGGGACCCGCGGGCTCGGCTCTTCGAGGAGGCTCCGGGCGACCGGGACGCGCTTTCTCTCGCCGCTGGCGAGCAGGACGATGTTTCGTGCCTCGTACACGAGCTCGGCTCCCATGCTCACCGCAAAGCGAGGGCTCTCCCTTTCCGTCGCGAAGTGGCCGTCGGCAACCGCGTCGCGGATCGTCTTTTCGTCCATCCTGACGATCAGCACCCGGCTCCCCTCGAACGGGATCCCCGACTCGTGAAAGGCGACGTGCCCGTTGCCTCCGACCCCTATGACCTGAATATCGATGCCCCCGGCCGCCTTGATCCGGCGCTCGTAGCCCCTCTGGATCTCGTCCCTGACCCACGCGAGGTACTTCGAGGCTGCCGAATCCTTGATGACAAGCGATTTCCCGCTGCCGTCGCCGCGGTATTCCCAGTCGCGGGGGTTGCGCGCCATCTCCTCCTCGAGCGTGTCCTGCTCGACGAGCGCTCCGCCAGGCAGGCTGGTTTCCGCGAACCTGGGGTTGAGCAGGGAGAAGAGCTCCTGGATCATGAAGAAGGCATAGCTTTCCGGGTGGAGCACCCGCTGCTGGGCGTTGTCCCCCGGCAGCCCGATGTATTCGTCCAGGTTGAAGGTGCGCACGCGCCTCGCGTCGAGCTCGCCGGCGTTGGCCGCCCTGGCGAGATGCTTGTACAGCCCCGTGGGGGAGCTCCCCGTCGCGAGCCCGAGAACGGCCTCCTTCTTTTCCTTGAGCACCCGGTCGAGCGTCCTGCCAAAGATGACCGCGGCCACTTCGCTCATGTGATCGAAATTCCTGGTCACCGCTACTGTTAAGCCCACGTTGCCCCTCCTCGGCGCTGATCGCCCCAGTTTAGGGGCTCGATGTCGACGCGTCAAAACCTTTTATGGACGGCCCGGCCGCCTGAACCTATAATCCAGCTCATGTCGGACACCATCCATATAGAACCGATCGAAGACATCTCGAGCACCTTTATGCCCGGGGGCCGTGACGGCGGCGCTGACGACGGCCGCGGCAGCGCCAGGCTCCGGGCGCTCCACGCCGACGAGATCGCCGCCCTCGTCAAGAACAACAACTACGCGGAAAGCTGGGAGGACATCCTCGTCACCGAGGCATTCACTCCAAACCTGATCATCAACTGCGAATTCTACGGCCGCGTGCTCTTTGGCGACCTCGAGCCCAAGTTCGTCGAGTACCACGACCTCAGGCTCCCCGTGGGCATCCGCAACTCCACCATCATGTCATGCCGCATCGGGAACAACGTGGCGATCCGCGACGTGCACTACCTCGCGCACTACACGATCGGCGACTCCTGCATCATCTTCAACGTCGACGAGATGCTCTGCACCAATCACGCGAAGTTCGGCAACGGCGTGCTCAAGAAGGGGGAGGAAGAGGGCGTCAGGATCTGGCTCGAGGTCGGCAACGAGAACGCGGGCAGGGCGATTCTTCCGTTCGAGGGCATGCTCCCCGCCGACGCCTAGGTGTGGTCGAAGCACCGCGGCGACGAGAAGCTCCTCGCGCGGCTCGTCGAGATCACCGAGGCGCGGTTCAGCCCCGAGCGCGGGACCTACGGAGAGGTCGGCGCCCGCACCGTCATCAAGGACTGCGGCATCATCAAGGACGTCAAGATCGGCACCGACGCCTACGTCAAGGGCGCCAACAAGCTCAAGAACATCACCATCCTGTCGTCCAGCGACGAGAAGCTCCGCAGATCGGCGAGGGCGTCGAGCTCGTCAACGGGATCGTGGGATACGGCAACCGCATCTTCTACGAGGCCAAGGCGATCCGCTTCGTGACCGGGCGCAACGTCCAGCTCAAGTACGGCGCGCGCCTGCTGAACTCGGTGCTCGGGGACAATTCCACGGTCTCCTGCTGCGAGCTGCTCAACAACCTCATCTTCCCGTTCCACGAGCAGCATCACAACAACTCGTTCCTCATCGCCGCGACGATCATGGGGCAGTCGAACATCGCGGCGGGGGCCACCATCGGCTCCAACCACAACTCCCGCGCCCCCGACGGCGAGATCGTGGCGGGCCGCGGGTTCTGGCCCGGGCTGTGCACCAACTTCAAGCACAACAGCCGCTTCGCGTCGTTCGTCCTCGTGGCCAAGGGCTCGTATTCCTACGAGCTGGACATCCCGTACCCGTTCTCCCTGGTCTTTCTCGACCCCGCGGACGAGGCCGTGCATCTCATGCCCGCGTACTGGTTCGTGCACAACATGTACGCGATGGCCCGCAATTCCTGGAAGTTCCGCAGGCGCGACCTGCGCAAGGTGAGGGACCAGAACATCGAGATCGACTACCTCGCCCCCGACACCGTGCAGGAGATCCTGGCGGCGATGGCCCGGCTGGAGACTCCTGCGCGGCCGGGGCGGCGGGGCCGCCGACGCCGCGCGCGACGGGACGCGAAATCCTCGTCGCGATCGCGCGGCGACGAGAGCGCGCTCGAAGACGCGGCGTGCATGAAACGCTTCGGCGGACGCATCGAGAAGCCCGCACGGGGCTGGAAGCACTACCGCGACTTCTGCGCGTACTTCGCGGTCAAGACGCTCGTCGACTTCCTCCGAGCCGACACCCGAACCTCCCTCCCGTCCTTTCTCAAGGGGGTCGAGTCTCTCCATTCGACGGAGAACGCCGAGCAGTGGGTGAACTGCGGGGGCCAGGTCATCGCGAAGAAGGACCTCGACGCGCTCAAGGCCGACCTCAAGTCCGGGATCCCTCGGCGAGCTGGGACGCGGTGCATGCTCGCTACAACGAGCTCTGGGCCGGCTATCCGCAGAAGAAGGCCCGCTACGCCCTCTTCGTGCTCGAGCAGGCGCTCGCAGCTCGAGATCGGCTCCATGGACGCCGGCGGGTGGAAGTCGCTTCTGCGCACCACGCGCGACACCTTTGCCTCCGTCTGCGACTCGGCGTATTCATCCCGCCGAAAGGACTACGAGGACCCCTATCGGAGGATGTTGTACGAGAGCGATGAGGAGATGATCGCCGTCCTGGGCCGCGTCGAGGACAACTCCTTCCTGAAGGATTTCCGAAAGGAGACCGACTCCTACATCGCGATACTGGACGCGCTCGCGGGGTAGACAGCCGGCGCCGTGCGCGAGAGGCCGACGCGCGCGCTCGCTCTACTCGTAACGCAGGGCGTCGATCGGGTCCAGGGCGGCCGCCCGCTGGGCGGGGTAGAATCCGAACACGACCCCTGTGACCACGGCGGACACGAATCCGAGGACGACGGAGAACGCCGTGATCACCGTCGGCCAATTGCCCACCAACGACACCAGGTACGAGGTGGCGATGCCCATGCCGATGCCGATCACGCCGCCGGCGCTCGCCATCATGAGAGCCTCGATGAGGAACTGCAGCAGAATGTAGCGGCCGGGGGCGCCGACGGCCATGCGCAGCCCGATCTCGCGGGTACGCTCGGTCACCGAGACCAGCATGATGTTCATGATCCCGATTCCCCCGACCACCAGCGAGACGACGGCGACGGCCGCAAGCAGGAGCGCCTGGGTCTGGGTGGTGGCGATGCGCACCTGCTGGACGTTCGCCACGTTGCGGATGGTGAAGTCGTCGCTGTCGCGAGGGGACAAGTGGTGCAGAAGGCGCATGAGGCGCTCGGTGGAGTCGATGACGCCCGGCACCGCGTCCGGAGTGGATGCGGAAACCTGGATGCTGTTGACCCACGACTGACCCGTCAGCAGCTGCTGGTGCGAGGTGATCGGCACGATCACCACGTCGTCCTGGTCCCTGCCGAAGCCGGTCTGCCCTTTCGAGGCGAGCACTCCGGTCACCTTGAACGGAACGCTCTTGATCACCACAGTCGCCCCGATCCCGCTCCCCGTGGGAAAGAGGTTCGCGGCCACCGTGCTGCCGAGCACCGCGACCTTCGCCACCCTCGCGACCTCGTCGTCGGTGAAAATGCGCCCCTGGGCGATGTTCCAGCTTCCGATCGTGAACCAGGCAGGAGTCGTCCCTCCGACGCTCGTCGACCAGTTGGCGCCCGCGGCAACCACCTGCCCGCTGGTCTGCGAATAGGGGGCGGCGGCGGCCACGTTCGGGATGATTCCGGCGATGGAGGCGACGTCGGTCTGTCGCAGCGACGTGCGGGTCCCGCCCCCGAGCCTCACACCCCCGCTGGTGATGCTGCCTGGGGTGATGACCACCAGGTTGGCGCCCAGGCTCTCGATCTGCTTGAGCACGGCCGCCTGGGCTCCCGCGCCGATGGCCATCGAGGCGATCACGGCGCCCACGCCGATGATGATGCCCAGCATCGTCAGGAGGGACCGGCTGACATTCCGCTGCAGCGCCTTCCACGCCGTCCGGATGAGAACCATGAGGCTCATCGGGAAACCTCCCCGCGCGAAGCCGCCTGATTCACCGCCCCCTCGCGAGCCGCAGGAAAGACCTCCGCGGCCGGACGGTTGTCAATGATCAGCCCATCGCGGAAGCTGACGACGCGGCTCGACCAGGCGGCGACGTCGGTCGCGTGGGTCACCACTATGACGGTGATCCCCTGCTCGCGGTTGAGCCTGCGGAAGAGGGTCATGATCTCCACGCTGCTCGCGCTGTCGAGATTTCCGGTCGGCTCGTCGGCCATCAGCAGGGGAGCGCCGTTGGCCAGCGCCCGCGCGATGGCCACGCGCTGCTGCTGGCCGCCCGAGAGCTCGTTCGGCCGGTGATGGAGGCGATCGCTCAGGCCGACCTGTTCGAGCAGGTCCCGCGCCCGCATGGTCCGCTCCGCGGTGCCGACCCCGGCGTAGAGCATCGGAAGCTCGACGTTCTCCAGTGCGCTCGTGCGGGCGAGCAGGTTGAAGCTCTGGAAGACGAACCCGATCCTGCGGCTGCGAATCGCGGCGAGCTGATCCCTCGACAGGCCCGAGACCTCCTGGCCGCCCAGCCGGTAGGAGCCGGAGGTTGGCCGGTCCAGGCACCCGAGGAGGTGCATGAACGTGGACTTGCCCGAGCCGGACGGGCCCATGACCGCGACGAACTCGCCCTGCTGCGACTCGAAATCCACTCCGCGCAGCGCATGGACGGCGGACTCCCCTTCACCGTAGACCTTGGTCAGGCCGCTCACGTCGATGAGCTTGTCACTCACGGGGTAGCCCCCGCTGCGTCGTTCGGGGTGTCCTTTGGCTGCACCCGCCGGCCTCGAGTCGGGCGGTCTGAGGGGAGCGCCTTCCCGTCAACCGCCTGACTGCTCGACGCGCTTGTCGCCTCGCCCGCCCGGGCCGGAGCGGCGGGTGACGAGCTCCCGTCAGGACGGCTGCCCGCGCCGCTCGAGAGGGCGGCCGGTGCGTTGGCGGACGAGCCGGCCGGCGGCGCGACACCGGCCGCGCCTGCCGGGCCCCTGGCGGGCGTGTTCGCGGACTGAACCGCTCCACCCTGTCTCCCCGAAGGTCCGCCTCTGCCCGATCCGCGGCGCTGAGCCGTGATGATGGGGTCCCCGGCTTGCAGGCCGCCGCCGGTGATCTCGATGCTCTTTCCGTCCGTCAGCCCGATCACGACCTGAACCGGCGTCGGGCGGCCGTTGCGCAGCACCCAAACCGTGACCTGGCTCCCGGGCGCTCCGGCCACCGGTGCCGAAGCCGCGGTCTGAACGACCCCAGCCCCGAATCCGCCGCCAGCGCCGAACCCGCCGCTCGACGCAGGCTGAGCCGCGAGCGGGCGATAGAGGACCGCGGCGATCGGAACGGCGAGCACCTGCTGCCTCCTGCCGACCTCGATCGTCACCTGAGCCGTCATGCCGGGCAGCAGCCTGCCCGAGGTGTCGTGGACGCGCACGACTGCGTCGTAGGTCACGACGTTCTGGGTGACGGTCGGGTTGATCCTGACCTGCTCGACGGTTCCCGAAAAGACCACGTTGGGGAACGCATTCACCGTGATCTCCGCGGCCTGTCCGGCGCGGACGCTGCCGACGTCGGCCTCGTCCACGGAGGTGTCTACCTGCATGTCCGCGAGGCTCGTCGCGATCGTGAACAGCGTGGGCGCCGAGAGCGATGCCGCCACGGTCTGTCCGACGCTCACGTTGCGAGCCATCACGATGCCGTCAAAGGGGCTGAGGATCACGGTCTTGGACAGGTTGTACTGGGCCTGCTCGAGCTGACCCCTGGAGACCGAGACCTGGGCCTCCGCCACCCGGACAGCGGCCTGCGATCCGAGGTAGTCCTGCTGGGCGGTCTGGGCCGCGGTCCGATCGACGTCAACCTGGTTCTGGTTGATGAAGTCCTGCTTGGCGAGCGTCTCATCGCGCTGCAGCGTCAGGTTGGCCATGTCCAGCTGAGCCTTGGCCTTGCCGACATTCACCCGCGCGCTGTCGAGACTGGCCTGCACCAGCATGAGGTTCGCCTGGGCCGAGTCGACAGCGGCCTTGAACGTCGTGGGATCGAGGGTGGCGAGGACCTGCCCCCTGGTCACCTTGGAGTTGAAGTCCGCGCCGAGCGTGCGGATGGTCCCCGAGACTTCGCTGCCGACCAGCACCTGGTCCACGGGGTTGACCGTCCCGGTCTCGTTGACCGTCGCCGAGATGTCGGCGTACCCGACGGGCCGTGTGACGTAGGAGATGCCGTCCCGCCGGGACATCAGGGGACGCACCACGACAAAGGCCCCGATCACGACAACGAGCACTACCCCCGCGATGATGAACACCCTCGGTCTCATTTTCATCGGATCCCCTCCACTCACAGCCCCATGACGTTGCTCAGGTTCAGTATGGCCAGCGCGTAGTTGCTCCTGGCCTGAACGAGCCCGACCTGCGCGGTCGTAAGCGTTGAAAAGGCCGTGAGCACGTCCAGCGTCGTCCGCAGCCCGACGGCGTACCTGGCCTTCTCCAGATCGTACTGTCCCTGCGCCTGCTGCACGTTCAGCTGCGCCAGGTCGAGGCGGTTCTGCGCGTCGTTCACGCCGAACAGCGCGCTCTGCACGTCGATGGTGATGCTCTGCCGCTGCTGGCCGTCCTGAACTGCGAACGAAGAAACCTGGTCGGAGGCCTGCTGAACCTTTGCGCTCTGCTGGCCCGCGTCGTAGATCGGCGGCAGCGCGATCTTGACGCCGGCGCTGAAGGTCCCGCTGTTCACGTTCGTTGTCCAGTTCTGCCCGACGTCCAGTGAACCGGTCAGCGACACCACCGGCGAATACTGGCTCTTCTGGAGCTTCAGGGAGACGTCTGCGGAGGCCCTGTTCAGCGCCAGCGTCCTCAGCTCCGGGCGGTTCTCAAAGGCGGTGGTCAGCGCCGCCGTCGGGTCGGCGGACGGAACGGCGGGAGCCGCGATCTCCGCGACCTGGTACTGCTTGTCCAGCGGCCACCCGATCGCGAGGGAGAGCTTCTTCCGGTCCGTTTCCACGGCGTTCTCCGCAGACCGCAGGTCGAGCTGTGCCTGGTTCAGGGTGAACTGAACCTGAAGGACGTCGAGCTTCGTAGCGCGCTGGACGCCGAACAGCCCCTGCACGTAGTTGACGTTGTCGCTCGCCTGCTTCACCGTTGCCTCGCGGACCTGGACGGTGCTCTGATCACCGAGCAGCGTGTAGTACGCCTGCTTGACCTGGTACACGAGGCTCTTGAGCGACGAGTCATACGTGACCTGGGCAACCTGATACGTATAGTCGGCCGCCCTGACGGCCGCCGACGCGCGCCCGCCGGGGTAGCCGTCAAAGACCGTCTGGCTGCCGGAGAGGCTGACGGTGGTTGCCTGGCTGACAGGGCTCTCATCCGCGATCGCGTGCTGGCCGGTGAGGTCAACGCTCGTGGCCGGACCGGCGAGTGACAGCCCCGCCTGGATGTTCTCGCCCGTGCCGCCCGGCAGCGCTGAGCCCGCCGACGCGGCGGCTGCCTGCGAAACGCCGGGGACGTCTCCCTGGTGAGAGTAGCCGGTCGTCGCCCCGAGAGTCAGCGCGTTCGCGCCCTGAACCTGGCGCAGCGCAGCCCGGGCGCTGTCGAGAGCGATTCCCGCGAGCTTCAAGCCGGGGGCTCCCGATTTCGCCGCAGCCACGCACTCCTCGAGGGTCACCGGCGGCGCAGAGGTCGTCGGCGATGCCGAAGCCGGCCCGGGAGCGGCCTCCTGCGAGAACGAGAGGAGCCCGGCTGCCCCAAGGAAGGCCGCGATGACGTATGCGTGCGCCGAACGCCCTTTCATTCTTCCCCCCGGCTCTCATCCTGTTCCTTGCACAAGATAGGCGCTGAGAGGCCGGATGACCATAAACAATCCCTTACGAAGTCATCAATTTTCGGAGACGATGCACCGAGGAGGTCGAAGCATGCTCACGCACGGACCAATCGTCGAAAATGCCCGTCCGCGGGAATTTCGGTCAGGACGCTCCGGCAGATCGCCAGAGCGCATGAAGTCTCCCTTGATGATCTGATGCAGGAATTCCTCCATGGCGGCTTTACATCGGCCGCTCGATGGGTTATCTTGTATGCGTACGTGAGAACGTACGTTGGGAGCTTTCCTATGGGTACGGTCAACGCGACTAATGCTCGCAAGAATCTCTATCGACTCATCGATGACGTCAACGAATCGCACGAGCCGGTGACCATCACCGGCAAGAGCACCTCGGCGGTTCTGGTGTCTGAGGACGACTGGAAGGCGATTCAGGAGACCCTGTACCTGTCCGCCATTCCGGGGATGCGGGAGTCGATTCGCAAGGGCATGCGCGAACCTATCGAGAAGTGTTCCGAGAGCCCGGGCTGGTGAGCTACAGGGTCGTATTCACCAAACAGGCCCAGAAGGACGCGCGGCAGGTTGCTCGCGCAGCGCTACGTCCGAAGGCTGAACGCATTCTGGCGGCGCTCAAGCAGAATCCCTTTCAGACCCCACCGCCCTACGAGAAGCTGCTCGGTGACCTCAGTGGCGCGTACTCAAGACGGCTGAACATTCAGCACCGGATCGTGTATCAGGTCTACGAGCGCGAACGAGTCGTGAAGATCATTCGGATGTGGACGCACTACGAGTGAACTATCCAATCCCGGTACCGGCTTCACAGTCTGTTTGCCGCCGTGGGCTTCGGGAACGGCCGCGGTAACGGCAGCGCGCGCTCATCCCTCAAGACGGCTCGATCCCGACCTGCGCTCGAGCAAGGTGAAAACGGAGAGGGAGAAGCTGCATATCATGTGCGTCACGGATCGGCGCATGTCAGACGAAAAGGCCCCGCGATCTTGCAGCGCCTGACTCTTTACTCTGCCTCGACTTCCCTTTCAGCCAGGATGGGGAATCGAACCCCAGGCCTGCTCATTACGAGCCGGTCGGCGCCAGGATATACGCGCCATTCTGGCCGTTTTCGCTGGTCGGCGGCTCCGCTCTCGGATATGGAGGATATGCGTTGATGAGCGTTTCATCAACTATGTGCAACGGGAAGACGCTCACAGTGTGGTGACCGAGGTGCCAGTCTCGTTCTGGCTTGCAGACACTACTGGTCTCCGGGAGCGGCGGTGCCAGTAGGCTCAATCGGGGAGCTGCCCCGGCGAGGCGTGCTTCTCCCACTCTTCGCCCGCGGATCATCATGCGTCGTGACCCGCGCGGACCGGGCATCAGTCGCTCGACTGCATGCAAGAAGTCATCAAGAGCAGTGTCGCGCTCTGCGAAGCTGCGATGTTTGGCGGCCTGATGGCCGACGAAGGTGTGACGGGCTTCCTGGCTCTGGCCGCGTCCGTTGCGCTCTCACCGAAGGAAGCTGTCGGCCTGCCGGTAGAGCGCTCGGGGCACCCCGCAACGAGCCGAAGTTGAAATCCGCTGCAAATCGGCAGGGGCCGACCGCAGCCAAACCCGCGCCAACCTCCTTGTTGGCACGCTCGTCTGGGCCAGAGGGGGTGAGGGTGAGGAGAAGACCCGGAAGCCCAAACATCGCGGCCTCATTGTCTTTGTGTGCCGAGCGCTTCTGTCGCGCTGTCCCCTCGAAGACGCCTCGCCGCTACCAGCCCGGCGGCCACGACCCTCAGCAGCTCCTGCACCTGATGAGCCGGGACACGCACTGGCCGACAATCGACCCGGCGCAGGAAGGGAATCCCGCCATGGGTGCCAATACCCAGGCCGGCGGGCCGAGACTGCCGGGAAACCAATCCGGAGATCCGGGAGTCTTCTGCGACGCGTAGGGAAGGGGGCCGGAGGCGCCCGTTCTGTGGGCAGATCTTACCAGCACCGCACTCAAAGAGCATCAGTGCAGAACACTCACACCTCCCGATACATTCGCGCGCTGACCTCCCTCAACATTCAGGGCGAACAACGTTGCGGAGGTGAACCATGAGTCAGGTGGATCTGCATGACTTCGAACAAGCCCGGAACGGGGCGTCATTCGGGAGGTTGTTGGCTTTCCTCACTTGGAGGCGAGATCGGGTGCAGTCTCTTGCGGAAGTGCTCATGCGCATGTCGCCGCGCATCGAGACCTACGTCGGTCTGTGTTCGATCGAGCTCGGCAGGATCATCGGAACTGAGTAGCGCGCCCGTGACTTCAGCAGCAGCTTCCTGCCCTGGCGACAATTCCTGATCCGCCGCTGGACGAGGGTCAACGAGGCCTTCCGAAGAGGCGTCGCCCTGCCCGCCGTCCCGGTCCTCGAGGTGGACGGGAGCCACTGCGTACGCAACGGTAACCATCGAGTGTCAGTGGCCCGATTCCACGGCGTCGGCTACATCGATGCCGAGATCGTCACGGTCTGTGCGCCATAGATGCCGCGAGGGGGGGGATATGGACACTGTCCTAAGGATTGCGGTAAGCGGTCTCGGTGCGTGCATGCGCGAGATCCACAGGCTCTGGAAGGACGCCCGGCGGCGGGCGCTGAAGCGGTGGGACGACCCGCAGCGTATGGCTATCGGGTGCAGAGAAGCCCACTTGGAGGATTTCGAGCACGCGTGGCTCAGGCGCGCGGGGTTCCTGGAGAACGGCGCTGTTGACTCCACAGAGCACTGCGACTAAGTTTGGTTGCGGTGTGGGAGGCGCGCGTATGCCGCTGTTCCTGATCGAGCGTAACTTTGCGGAAAAGCTGCAAGCGGACCCGGAAAGCGTTGGTAGAACGCTCGACGTCAACAAGGACATCGGCGTTCACTGGCTCTTTTCGTTCCTCAGCGCTGACAAGCGAAAGACGTATTGCCTTTACGAAGCCCCGAGCACCGAGGCCATACGCGAAGCGGCGAGCCGGCTCCACATCCCGGCCGATGTTATCATGGAGGTCTCCGAGTTCAACCCGGCAGCCTACTTGAGTCGCGAAGAAGTGGAGCGACGCAGCGGCCATGCGCCCACCACGATCGGCTGAAGTCTCTCACGCCAAGTGCTTTCTGAGCGCGTAGGAGGCGGCCTCTGTCCTGTTGGCGCAGCCGGTCTTGGCCAGAAGGTTGCTCACGTGATTGTGCACCGTCTTCTCGCTGATGTAGAGTTCCGTGGCGATGTCGTGGTTTGTGGCCCCTTCGGCGATCAGCCGCAGCACCTCCAGCTCGCGAGCGGTGAGCCCGTCGGGGTAGTCGGATCGCTTGCCGTGGTGAGCCGCGGCGGCCTGAGCGAGGGCCTCCAACTCCGTCACCTGGGTTGCCATCCCCATCTGCCGCGCGTCCTTGAGCGCCCGCTCCGCCATCTCTGAAGCCCGGCTGACGTCGTCGCCGCGACGGCGCCGCAGCAGCATGGCGGCGAAGTCGTTCCGAGCTCTCACCAGGGCCGGCCGCGCACCCAGCTTCTCGTTAAAGGCGAGGGCCTCCTCGAAGTGGGCCTCCGCCTCGGCCCATCTTCTTCGCACCGAGGACAGCAGGCCGAGGAACCGTGATGCGGAGCCCAGACAGACGATGACGCCGCCGGCCATGATGGCGCAGTGCGCGTAAGGCAGCAGCAGGTCGTGGATCTGAGCAGCCCGCTCCTCATCCTGGAGGAAGGCGCAGACCTCGGCCAGGTAAGCCATGGCGCCCGGCCATGCATGATCGCGAGGCACCGCCGAGAATCCGGTGGAAGCGACTCGCTCGAAAGCCTCCCGTGCCTCGGCTGCCATCCCGAGCTCGGCATACAGCAGGGCGAGGCCGGGCTCCCAGGGCGGTGAGCCGGACTCCTTGAGGAACCTCGCCAGGACGGGGCTCAAGGTGGCCAACTGCCCTCGATCTCGGGCTATGGTGAACATCTGGAGGCTGTAGCCGCCGTCGACGGAGTTGATGGAGGTTCGCCGACCGTGCTCGAGAGCCTTCTGCGCGCGTCCCAGTGCTTCGTCGTAACGCCCCTCCAGGAGAGAATGGCAGGTCAGAAACAATCGGGTGGCCCAGCCCATGAACGGCTGCACCGAGTGAGCGTTGATCTGCACGCATTCGTGCAGATGCTCGTAGTACTGTTCCCTTTCTCCACGTTCCAGGTGAATGATAAGCAAGTAGCCGTGGGCGTTGTTCGCCTGTTGGCGATCACCCGTGAGCTTCACCATCTCCAGCATTTCGCTGGCGCAGGCCAGGCGCTCGTCGGAAGTGTTGGGCCCCCAGGTGACTATCAAGCGCACGTTCAAAGCAAACGCCAGGGTAGCGGGATCGGTCGCCTCGCGGGCTACCTCCACCGCCTCGCGGCTCTGTCTGTCGGCCTCGTCGAGGCGCTGGCTCTGGAGCATGGCTCGGGCCGTGGAGGCGAGCAGCCGTGCCCTCAGCGTGCTGACCTCGTCCCCCAGGCCAGCCAGGGCCTGCTCGAGCATCTGGATGACGCGCGGGTTGGGAAGCCCGGACCAGAATACGGCGCTCTCAGCCAGCAACGCCGCCCGGCCGCAGAGGTCATGCATCCCCTCGCGAGAAGCGGTGTCGAAAACAAGTTGCAGCGTCCTTGAGCCGGCGACCGGATCGTGGGCGTTCATCTGCGCCTCGGCCAGCGACTGAAGGATCTCGAGACGCTCGCGGGGCTCCGGCTTCTCGGTCAGCGGCAGGCTCTCCAGGGCGTTGCCGAAGTGCCGCGCCGCGTCCTCGAAGGCCAGCATGTCCATGGCACTGCGGCCGGCCAGTCTTGCGTACTCTACAGCCTTGCCGGCGGCTCCCGCCTGAGTCGCCGCCCGATAATGCTCGGCCAGCCGCGAGACATAGGGGGCCAAGTTGTCCCCATGGGCCCGCTCCAGGTCCTGGGCGAACTTCGAGATGAAGGCGAGAGCGGCGGATCGACGTCATCTCGTCGTAGAGCACCTCGCGGACCAGGGCGTGATGGAACTGGTAGCTCCCCACTTCCCGAGCATCGACCAGGATCCCCTCCTGCAGGGCTTCCTCCAAGGCGGCAGAGACGTCCAGGTCCTTGACGTCGTCAGCCAGCCGGCTCAGCTCTTCCTGGCTGAAGACCATCCCGATGATCGATGCGAGCGCAAGCACACGATTGGTCGGCTCGGAAAGCCGGTTCATGCGCATCCCGATCATCTCCCGCACCCCTTCCGGAACCTGCAGGCCCCAGCTGGCGAGGGAGCTGGGATCTCTGAAGGCGCCCTCGCGGTCCAGCAGCCGCACCAACTCCTTCATGAACAGGGGGTTGCCCTCGGTTTGACGGTAGACGGCCTTCAGCAGCCGATCCTCCACGGGCCCGCCGGCCACAATCTCCATGAATCGTGCGATCTCCTCTTGCGAGAGACCGCGGAGAGTGACCCTCCGAAAGGCCTGCTCCCGACCCAAGCCGGCGAGCACGCCCTGGAGGGGATGGCCGCGCCGCAACTCGGTGTCACGATAGGCGCCCAGGATCAGCACCCGTGATCGCTCCAGCCGCCGGGCGACGAACGCGAGAAGCTGCAGCGACGGCTCGTCTGCGCTGTGCAGATCGTCGAGGACCACGACAAGGGGCTTCTCCTTGGAAGTCGCCGAGAGAAACGAGGCGACCGCATCGAACTGGGCGAAGCGGACCGAGCGAGGACTGTCGGCGAACATCGAAACACCGGCGGGTCTGTGCTCCGGATCGGTGAGAAAGGAGACGACCGCAGCAGAGGCGGCGTCTGAGCCCCTGAGCGCCTCGACCCAAGGCCAGTACGGAGGCGCCGCTTCCCCTTCCAGCGACATGCCCCACAGCACCCGCACTCCCTGTCGTTCCGCATCAGCGGCAAGCTCCTGCGCGACTCGGGTCTTGCCGATGCCGGGCTCTCCCGCCAGAAGCACCACGCGGCCCGTGCCCGCGCAGGCCTCCTCCAGAGCGACCTCCAGCAGCTTGCGCTCCTCGCGCCGCCCGACAAAGTCTCCCCTGACGGCCACCGCCGTTTCGCCCTCAAGCCGCCTCAGCGCCTCTTCGGCGTCAGGGATCCGATCGGCGAGCAGGTCTGCCACGACCGCGGCCAGGTCAACCGGCACGCCGCTGAGCCCGGCCTCGATGCCGGCAGCGGCTCGCGGAACTGTCTCGCCTGTCAGCAAGCCATACAGGAGGGCCCCGAGGGCGTGGAGGTCGCTGCGCACAGACTCGCTCGACGCGTCGATGAGGGAGAAGCCGGCCACCTTGGCACCGGCCTCGGCATCCAGCCACACCGACGCAGCCTCGAGGGCTCCGTGAGCCACACCGGCGGCATGGGCGTGGGCGAGGGCAGCGCAGACCCCCTTCGCTACGCACCGTACCTTCTCGGCGGCGAGCTGCCCGACGCCGCCAAGAGTGTCCCCCACCATGGGCTCGAGAACGAGGTATGGTTGGCCATCGTGGCTACCCGTATCGTAGACCGCCGCGATGCTCGGGTGAGCCGCCAGCCGCGCCGCCGCCCGCGCTTCGCCGACCATGGAGGCGGCCGCATCGCCAACGCCGATCACCAGCAGCACAGGCCGCTCGAGTGCCGTATCGCGGCCGCGATAGAGACGACGCGACGCGGGCGCTGCGATCTCGCCGAGATCCGTCTCGACGGCGTATCGATCACTGATCAGAGAACCAGGCTCTACCTTCACCAGGCACCAAAGATAACAACAGGCGGCTGGATGGAAATCAGAAGGACAGCCCAGAGCAATCCCCGGACCGTCAAATCCTCAATATGGGTATATCTACCGATTGCCTGGCATCAGCTCAGCGTCCCATTCTTTGCTGCGATGAACACACCCGCTCTGCCGGAGTGCAGGCTGCGGAGAAGGAGAGACATATGGGCAAGACGGCTCTCGGTGAGAAAGCCGTGGGGGAACTGGCGCAGAAGCTGCGCGGCAATCTGATCAGTCGGGAGGATGCCGGCTACGACGAAGCGCGCAAGGTGTACAACGCCATGATCGACAAGCGCCCCTTGCTGATTGCGAGGTGCGTCGACGCGGCCGATGTCGTCGCGGCGGTCAATTTCGGACGCGCGAATGACCTGGCGATCGCCGTGCGCGGCGGCGGTCACAACGGGGCGGGACTGGGCACCTGCGACGACGGCCTGGTGATCGACCTGGGACGCATGCGCGGCATCCGCGTCGACCCGCAGAAGGGCACGGTACGTGTGCAGGGCGGGGCCACATGGGGCGACGTGGACCACGCCACCCACGCTTACGGGCTGGCTGTGCCGGCCGGTTTCCTGTCCACGACCGGCGTCGGCGGGCTGACCCTGGGCGGCGGAGTGGGCTACCTGACTGGCCGCTACGGGCTGACCATCGACAACCTGCTGGGTGTCGATATGGTGCTGGCAGATGGCAGCCTCGTAACCGCCGACGCCAGCCAGAATGCCGAGCTGTTCTGGGCGGTGCGCGGCGGGGGCGGCAATTTCGGGGTGATCACCTCGTTCCTGTTCCAGGGCAGACCGGTGAGCACGGTCTACGGCGGGCCAATCTTCTGGGAGTTGGAAGACGCCCCGCGCGTCATGCGCTTCTGGCGCGACCTCATCCTGAGCGAGCCGCAGGACCTCAACGCGTGGCTGGGCTTCCACACGGTGCCGCCGGTCGACATGTTCCCCAAGGAGCACCACCTGAAGAAGATGCTGGTCGCCGTGTGGTGCTACACGGGGGACCCGGAGAAAGGGAAGCAGGTATTCGAGCCAATCCGGAACATTGCCCCACCCGCGATCGACTATGTCGGCCCGATCCCGTTCCCGGCGCTGAACAGCATGTTCGATTGGGTGTACCCGGCAGGGTTGCAGTGGTACTGGAGCTCCGAGATTCTCGACCGACCTGAGCGACAAGGTGATCGACACGGACATCGACTACGCCTCACGGCTGCCGAGCATGCACTCGACCATGCATCTGTATCCGATCAACGGCGCTGCCCATCGCGTGGGAAAGGACGATACCGCCTGGAACCACCGCGACGGCAACTTTGTCCAGGTGATGGTTGGCGTCGATCCGGACCCGGCAAACAACCCGCGCAATATCAAGTGGGCGAAAGACTTCCGGCAATCGGTGCATCCACACTCTTCCGGGGGGGCATACGTCAACATGATGATGGACGAGGGGATGGACCGAGTCAGGACGGTCTACGGCGGCCACTACGCACGCCTGGCGCAGATCAAGGGCAAGTACGACCCGCACAACCTGTTCCACGTCAACCAGAACGTAAAGCCGGCGTGAGACTTGATTGATGGTGAAATTGATCCCCTGAAGCTGAGTTGCGGTGCCGCGGGGAACGGTCCGAGGCGAGGTGGGCGCAGCTGCCAACGTGCCATCAGCGGGAATGGCGGGGCACTGCTGCATCGCGGTCCGGCCTCCAGCTTGACGCGGTCAGTCGGGTCTTCCCGGAGATGCAACGGCTTCACAAGGTGCGCTGGAAGGGTTTTTCTCGCGCCGCGGGCCTGTTCCCCGCCTCTCACCTTTAACGTCGAACGAGAACCACCGGAATCGACACACGCCGGGCGGCCGCGGCGCGGGGGGATGGCGGCAGATGGGCGCATGGAGGACCAAAGAACCCCGCCATGCACTCCTCTTACGCTGGACGTGACTTGGTTTCAGCCAGGATGGGGAATCGAACCCCAGGCCTGCTCATTACGAGTGAGCTGCTCTACCCCTGAGCTACCCTGGCGTATGCCCCAGGCCAAAGCGCCTGGCGAGCCGCCCGGGCGCCACGGCGCCCGACGGATCGGCGCGTAGATTACCGCAGAAAAAGCCCTGAGACAAGCCCTCGGGGCTCACGGCGGGGGGTCACAGCGCGGCCACGAGCGCCTTGAACCGGCGGCCGCGGTCGAACTCGTTGTCGAACATGCCGAACGACGTGCACGCGGGCGAAAACAGGACCGAGGCCCCCGCCCCGGCGGCCCCCGCTGCGGCGCTCACCGCCTCCTCGAGACCGGCGAAGGGTCCCCGATGCGGGATTCCCGCCGCATCGAGAAGGCGGCGCAGCTTTTCCGTGCCGCTGCCTTCGAGCAGGAAGATCGCCGCGGCCCGCCGCGCCGGCTCGACGAGAGGCGCGAAGTCGATGTTCTTGTCCGTCCCGCCCGCGATGAGCAGGATGGGTTCGGGCAGCGCCCGCAGCGCTTCGATCGTGGCCTGCGGCATCGTCGCGGCCGAGTCGTTGTAGAAGCGCACGCCGGCGCGCTCGCGGCAGAGCTCGAGCCGGTGCTCGAGGCCGCCGAAACGGGAGAGCCCCCGGCTGATGGCGGCCGCTTCGACGCCGGCGAGGCGCAGCGCGACCGCGGCGGCCAGCAGGTTGAGGCGGCTGTGCTCGCCGGGAAGCAGCGTCCTCTCGAGCACGACCTCGCGGTCGCCGCAGCAGTCAGCCAGGCCGACGCCGCCTTCGAGCCACCCGCCGCGCAGCCGGTCCCGCCCGCGCGAGAACGCAAACGCCCGTGCTCTCGTCTCCGCGGGGAAGTGCGCCTGCAGCGGGTCGTCGCCGTTGAACAGCGCGGCGTGCGCCGGCGACTGTCCCTGGAAGATGACCTTCTTGTCCGCCACGTACTCGTCCATGCCCGCGTAGTAGTTCATGTGGTCGGGCATCAGGTTGGTGATGAGCGAGACGTCGCGGGTCGAGCAGGCCCGTGCCGCGCAGGTCTCCCAGCTGCCACGACGACAGCTCGAGCACGACCGCGGCCTCCGGGTCGAGCTCCTCGACGAAGGCCAGCGGCGACACCGTGATGTTGCCGCCGAGCCGCGCGCGCGGGTCGATCCCGGCCAGCACGTGATGGATGGCCGCGGCCGTGGTCGACTTGCCCTTGGTGCCGGTGACCGCAATGATCGTGTTATGCGCCCCGCGCACGCACCTGAGGAACACCGAGATGTCCGTCTCGACGGGTACGCCGTGGTGCCTGGCAGTCCTGAGATAAGGTGAAGAAGGCCGCACGCCCGGGTTCTTGATCACGAGGTCGGCGGCCGCGAAATCGGCCTCGTCGTGACGGCCCAGCACGGTGCGCACGGGAAAGGCCTCGAGCGGCGCGAGGCTCGCGCGCAGCGCGGCCGCGTCCTTGAGGTCCGTCACGGTCACGCTGGCCTTTCGCCGGGCAAAGAAGAGCGCCGACGCGAGGCCGCCTCCGTGCAGCCCGAGCCCCATCACCGTGACGCGCAGACCCGTGAGATCCGCTGCCGTGACGTCGGGCGTCGGCCTTCCTTCAACCATCGACTTGCCTCCACTGCGAACTCCCGCATGCCCGCCGCGTTCAGGCGCGCCGTGAGCTTGAGCCCACGGTAAAAGGACCCCCAGTCGGCGGGGAGCGCGCCCTTGAGCTCGCGGAACAGGGCGAGGTCCTCCGAGAAGCTCGCGCTGCGCAGCTCGCGCTCGATGCGGCCGAGCGCGGGCGAGATGAACTCCAGCGCCGCGTCGAGGCTGGGAAGGCGGCGCAGGCGGCCCGCGGGCGAGAGGTCGATGATCGTCTCGCAGACGGTGCGGTAGCGGCAGACGAAAGGGAAAAAGGGGTACGCGCGCACGCCCTGCGGCAGAAAGAGCTTGCTGAAGAACTTCGTGAGGTCGTTGTCGATCCAGATGCCCTGCACGAAGTAGCCGCGGCCTCGCTCGCCCAGCCATGTCTGGGAAAAGCTCTGCCGCACCTCGAATGACGACGGCTCCCCGGCTCCGCCGGCCGCGGCGACCGGGACGAAGAGGGGCTCGACGAAGAGCCGGCGGCTGCGATAGGCGGCCGTCATGTCGTTCGTGCCGCGGGAGACGGGGGCGTGCTCTTTCGCGCGGAACGTCAGGTCTACCGCGAGCAGGTAGAGATAGGCGCGCCCCTCGCAGGAGTACACGCGGTGGAAGTGCGCCTTGAGGATGTCGGTGGGGTCAAAGGTGTACGTGAGATCCCGGAACAGGCCGGGGCCGACCTTCGCGAGCTGCTCGACCACATCGCAGACGGAGGCGGCGTAGGGCCCCTCGGGCCGCGGGAGCCGCACGTCATGGTGGATCGGCAGGCTCGGGACGGCGTACTCCGCGGGGAGCTCGACGAAGAACTCCTCGTTCTCATTGAAGTGGCGGCTCACGGGCGCATCGTCGGAGGCGAGGCCGCGGAGGAGAGCATTGACGCACGGCTCCCTGTAGCCGACCAGGATCCTCTGGCCGGCCGATCGTTCGGTTGCGGCGCTGCTCAAGGCGTCGCGCCTATTTCGGGAGCGGCTCCGTGCTCACCCGCTCGATCCTGTAGATCACCCAATCGCCCTTGTCCTGCTTGAGGTACAGCCGGTCGGTCTGCTTCCGGCCGTTGACCGGCGGAACCGACTCCGGCGCCTGGTCCTCGAACGCCCTCGCGTAGCGCTCGTAGGTCGCCACGAAGACCGGCTCCGGCACGTCGCGCTCCCGGGTGACCTGGAGGCGCGCGACGCCGTTGACGAAGAAGGGGGTGACGACCGCGGGCCTCCCCTTGGCGTCCCACTCGGCGGCGTCGAGGATGTAGGACTTGCCTTCGTACGCGATGGTCTGGCGCGAGATGACGAACAGGTTGATCGCCTCGTTGATCTCCGCCTTGCCCGCGCCGTTGATCACGCAGTTCTCCATCGTGGCATGGTCGAGCGTGCCGATGCTCTTGTAGAAGGTCTCCACGACCTTCTCCGGCGAGAACCCTTTTGTCGCCCGCGGGGCCAGCGCGTTCTTCAGGATGCTGCCGGCGATGGCGCCGACGACCGCGAGCGAGGCCACGACGAGGAGGATGATGCGTCCGTTCCGCTCGAAGAACACGGAGGAGCGGAAGCTGCGCGCCGCCTTCTCCTTGTGCTCGCGGGCCTTGGCCACGATCGCGGCCCTCTCGCTTTCGGAGACTGCCCTCAGGGCGCCCCCCTTCTGCCAGTTCTCCAACGCCTCCACCCACGCGCCGAGCGCCACTGTACCCGGTTTGGAGAGCGACCGCATGATGAAGTCCGAAACATCCTCGCGGATCTCCGGCTTTACGAGGTGGGGCGGCGTGACGCGCAGCCTCCGCAGCCTGTCCCGCAGCCCCTGCTCGGTCTCGTCCATGAACGGGAACTCGCCCGTGAGGATGCGGTAGGCGAGGGCGGCCATCGTGAATGAAAGCCCGTCCTTGCCCACGACGTAGGGATGGTTGATCGCCTCCACGGCCAGCAGGCGGTAGTCCAGAGGCCGCGAATCCTTGAGGAGCGCCATGAGCGCGGGCGGCAGGAAGAGCAGGCCGCCCTCGTCGAGGTAGAGCACGGTCTCGGTCTGCAGGCGGAACGACGGGACGCCGCGCTCCTGCAGCAGCACGAGCGCACGGGCGAGCGCAAGCAGGGCCGCGAGAGCCGCCTCGGGCGGCTGCTCGAGCATCTCGCCGAGCGACCTGCCCTCGGCCATCGGCCCGTACAGCCAGGGCTCGCCCTTGACGTAGGTCACGCCCAGGAAACGCCACTCGCTCACCTGGTTGTCGGCGACGACGTATCCGGCCTCGGTCTTGGCCGCCGCGATCTTCGTCAGGGCGAAGCTGCCGCCCTCCAGGCCGGTGGGGATCCCGAGCCGCGTGACTCTCTCTTCGGTGATCGCGTTGTGCAGACTCATCCGTTGCGCTCCGTCCGATCGCTTTTTACCAATATACCGAGGTCGCGCTCATTGAACACGAGAGCCGAGAAGATTTCAATCGCGACTCCCGGCTCCTTCCAGGCGTTGCGCGGAAGCCCCGCCTTGAGGCACGTGTGCCCGAGGAAGGTCTCGCGGTCCCAGCCGCGCTCCGTCGCGACCTGCGGGAGCAGCAGTCCCGAGCGCATGCCGCTGCGGATCACGATGCCGTGCTCGCCGACGACGATCTCCGCCGGGTCGCGCACGGGCGTGAGCGGCGACAGCACCGAAATCTCGATCTCGAGGCGCGGCAGCTCCGCGGCGGTGACCGGGACGAAGCGCGCGTCGTGAAACGCGGCCGCCCTGGCCGCGCGGCGGACCGTCTCCAGCAGGGGCGCTCCGGCCTCCACGTAGCCGATGCAGCCGCGCAGCTCGAGCCCGCCGTCGGCGAGGCGCTCGTGGAGCGTCACAAAGGCGCCGCAGGGCGTGAGCAGCGCCGCGCTCGGCTCGGGCCGCGGCCCCGGCGGGGCCTGCGGCTGCGAGGTGATGGCGGCCCGCGCCGTCTCGAGCAGCGTCCGCTGCTCGTCTTCCGTCAGGACAAAGCTCAATTTCGTCTCCCCCTTGTCACCCTAGCGCCACCGCTCCGTAGTACGTGCGTCGCGGCGCCTCGTTGCCCGAGTCGCCGCGGGCCAGGAGGCGCGGCATCCCGGCCGCGGGCGCCAGCTCCAGCATCGCCGCGACCGGGTAGGCGCCGCACGCGGTGATGCGGCCGGAGCGCGCCCCTTCGATGATCGCCGCCGCCCGCGCGGAGGCGCGCACGCGCGCGCGCGCCCTCGTGACCCCCAGCGCGCTGAGGAACGAGTTGGCCTCCCGCAGGCCGCCGGAGTCGCCGTTCAGGTTGGTGGACGCCACCAGCAGCGTGGTGTCCCAGCCGTCCGCCGAGCGCGGTGGTGAGCGCGCGGCCCACGGTCTTCAGGAGCCCCGCGGGCGCGCGGCCCACGAGGATCGGGACCAGGGAGGCCCCGGGAAAGAGGACCTGGATAAAGGGAAGGCAGACCTCGACGGCGTGCTCTTCCAGGTGCGGCACGTCGTTGCGGATGATCGCGGTGCTCCATCCCTCGAGCTCGCCGATCGTCTTATCGTCCACCGGGGTCTCGCCCATCGGCGTAAGGAACGCGCTCGATTCCGGCAGCACGACGCGGTTGCCCGCGTCCCTGTGCATCGGGGCGAGGATGACCACGCGCTCGGTCCGGCGGCGCGACGCCGAGCGGAACCCCGCCGCGAGCAGGTCGCCTGCGATCGAGTAGGCGGCGTGAGGCAGGATCAGGGCTGGCGTCTCGGCGGGGGCCGCGGCCGAGCGGTCGAGCAGCCCGCGCACGGCATCGTCGAGCGCCTCACGCTCGGCCGGATAGAAGATGTCGTCGACGACCGGCGCCCTCACCTTGCGCATGCTCATTCCACCACCTGCGACTGCCTCACCCGCTCCACGCGGCCGCTGTCGAGCCGCACGAACAGGTTCTTCTCGCGCGTCGGAATGACGAGGCCGCTCTTGCCTCCCTTGGCCCGGCGGAGGAACTTGACCTGCGTGTAGTACACGTCGCCGCTGCCCACGGTCCGGCCCTTGGAGTAGAAGACCGCCAGGTTGGCGGCGTCGAGCATGACCTCGAGCGGGACGCTCTTGCCCCTGGGTGTCTTGACGAACACGTAGGCGCCCGGCCAGTCGCGGGCGTGGAACCAGTAGTCGTTTCCGGCGACGTACGAGCGCAGCAGCTCGTCGTTGTCGGCCGCGCTCCTTCCCACCATGATCCTGTGGCTCTGCGAGCGGAAATGGAGGCCCGGCAGGGCGGTCGCGTGCCGCCGCCGGGGAGCCTCGCGTCTGCAGCGCCCGCAGCTCCTCGAGCGAGCCGGCGCCGTCGATCGCCTCGCGCCGGGCCGCGACCTGCGACAGGCCGTGCTCGAGCGCGGCCAGCTCCTCGCGGACCCGCTCCGCGCCCCTGCGGGCGGCCGACGCCCGCTCGTAGTATCTCTCGGCGTTGCGCGGTCCGTTGAGGCGCGGGTCGAGCTCGATCACGATCGTCGCCCCGCCGTCGGTAAAGTCTTCGGCCTCGAGGCGCTCTGACTTGGCAGCGACGAGGTGGAGGTTGGCCATGATGATGTCGCCGATCTGGCGCATCCGCCCGGGGTCCTTGAGCGACTCGAGCTGTTTCTCCAGGCGCGCCTTCTGCACGAGGATCCCGGTCTCCCTCGAGCGGAGCTCGCCGAGGAGGGCGTCGCGGAGCTTCTGCGTCTCCTCGCCTTCCTCCAGGTGCCGGTAGTGGGCCTCTACCCGCGCGTTGAAGTCCCCCTCGCCGGGCAGCTCGCGGATCGCGAAGGTCTTTGCGGGCCCGGAGTCGCGGAACAGGGCCTCGGCGTCATACTCGCCGCCGGCGACCTCTCCGCGCTTCGGCCTGCGGTAGAAGGTCTCGAGGATGCGGCCGTCGCGGTCCGTGGCGATGACGTTGGCCGCAGTCGGCCAGAGGCGCACCCACAGAACGCACTCCTCGCCGCCGAGGTCGACCGCGAGCTTGACGATCCGCTGGCCGCGGACCTGGACTGCCTGGACGATGCGGCCCCCGCGCACGTGCGCGCGCAGGAAGCTCACGAACCGCGGCGGCTTCTCCGGGTTCGGGGGCACGGAGGTGAGGCGATGCAGGCGGGCGTTGCGGCTCGAGAGCGAGATCGAGCAGGCGGAACCCTTCGTTCCGGCGGCGCAGCTCGAAGACCAGCGTCTCGTGAGTCGGCTGGCGGATGTCCTGCACGAGACAACCTTCGAGGTCGAGCTCCGAGAGCAGCTCGTCGATTTCCCGCCAGTTCAGCGACACCCGGCCGTCCTGTGTTGACCGACAGGCGAAGCAGGAGCATCCATGCTTCAGATTCTACTCGATGCGAGCGGCGGCTTTCAAAGGATGGGGGTCGGGCGCGCCCGGTGGCGCGTCTCAGAGGACGGCGGGGCTCGCCCGCCGGTCCCGCGCGGCGAGCGCCTTCTTGATCTCGCCGAGCAGGTAGAAGGAGCCGGTCACCAGGATCGGGAAGCGTTCCTCCCGAGAGCTCGAAGGCGCGGTCGAGCGCGCGGGCCGGGTCCCTCTCCAGCTCCGCGGCGGGATGCTCAATGCGGAAGAGATTCCAGAGGCCTTCCGGATCGCTCTCCTTGAAGGTGCCCGGGCGTCGTGATCACCACGTGCCTGAACGCCGGGGCGAGGATGCGCGCCATGTCGCCCGGCCGCTTGCCCGGCCACCGAGCCGAAGAGCAGGACGCCCCGCTCGGGGAAGATCTCGCGGAAGCTCTCGAGGACGCGCTCGGTGGCGAGCGGCGTGTGCGCGGCGTCGAGGACCAGGGGCGGGCGCACGCCGGCGATTTCCATGCGGCCGGGAAGACGGGCCGCCTCTATCCCGCTCCGCACCGCCTCGAACGGGATCTCCGGCCTGGTCTCGCGCAGCGCGAGGTAGGCCAGGGCGGCGTTCTCGGCCTGGAAACGGCCGGTCATGGCGAGGTCGGAATCGGCGCTCGGCGTCGCCGGAAAGCTTCAGAGTGAAGCTCGTGCCGTCGCGGCCGACGGTCGCGTCCAGCCTCTCGATGCGGTCCGCGAGGAACCGGATGCTGCTCCCGCGCGCCGCGGCGACCGTCCGCGAAGACCTCGCGCGCCTCGGGGAGCTGGTGGCCGACGAACGCCGGCCGGCCCGGCTTGATGATGCCCGCCTTTTCCCGGGCTATCGACGCGAGGGTGTCCCCGAGGAGCTGAGTGTGCTCGAGGTCCAGGGGCGTGATCACGCTCGCCGTCGGAGTGACGACGTTGGTGGCGTCCAGCCGGCCGCCGATGCCGACCTCTATGACCGCCTCCCGGCAGCCCGACTCGCGGAAGCACAGGAAAGCCAGCAGGGTGAGCAGCTCGAAGGTCGTCGGGCCGAAGCCGCCGCGCAGGTCCTCGAGGGCCCCCGCGTCGAGCTCCGCCGCGATCCGCGACGCGACCTCCGTGAGCAGCGCGGGCGCGACCGCGTCGCCGTCGATCGTGATTCGTTCGTTGTAGGAGGACACGTGGGGCGAGAGGTAAAGCCCGGTCCTGTGGCCCGCGGCCCGCAGGGCTCCGGCGAGGAACGCCGCGGTAGACCCCTTGCCCTTGGTGCCGGCCACGTGGAAGCAGGCGAAGGCCTCGTGCGGGCGGCCGAAATGCTCGAGGAGAGAGAACATCCGATCGAGCCGGTACTCCCGGTCGAGGGGCGTCAGGCGGCGCCGCTCGAAGTTCGTGAACGACTCGATGTAGGCAAAGGCGTCGTCAGGGTCGGCGAAGCGGCTCATGCGAGGGCGGAGTTTAGAGCGCGCCTCCCGCGCAGGGTCAAGCCGCTCAGGCCGCGAAGCGCCGACATTGTGGACAAAAGGGGCCGTTTCTGGTAGATTCGCGGTTTTAAAGGCGCCGTACCCAAGAGGTAAGGGAGAGGTCTGCAAAACCTCTATGCACCGGTTCGATTCCGGTCGGCGCCTCTCGCCCTTCAGTTGGTCGCTGTCCGGGTGATCCGGGACACGTAGCTGCTTTCCAGCCCTTCGACCTGCTTGACCGTGGAAAGGAACTTGCCGGCTTCCGACGCATTCCTGTACGGCCCGATCCTCACGCGGAAGTAGGTCTCGCCCGAAACGTCCCGCGTGGTGATGGTCCCGGCCAGGCCCATCTCCGCGAGCTTGCGGTTGAGGCCTTCCGCGCTGACACGGCTCTTGTAGGCGCCGGCCTGGATCCAGTACTCGCTCACTCTGGTGAGCCTCGGAGTGGTCGGCCGCGGCGCAGGCGCCGCCGCAGGCCTGGGGGCTGCGGCGGCCAGCCGGGCAGGGGACGCGGCCGGCGCCGCCGGGGCGGCGGGGGCGCGCCTGCGGCGACGCGGCGGGAGAGCGCGGCGCCACGCTGACGGCCGGTGCCTGCGGCGCGGTCTCTCCGAGTGAGAGCGTGAGCGGGCTGGGCTTCGGCGTGCCGGTCTTGGGCTCCTCGAGACCGGGGAGCTTCCTGCCGGCCCTTGTAGTACTCGAAGCTGTCGAAGGCTTCCGGGCCGATCGGGCGCACGCTCACGGCCGCGCCCGTGCTCGCCTGCTTGGGCTCCGGCCAGAACAGCCACAGCCCCGCGGCGAGCACGACTATGAGAAAGAGGGTCACCGACCCGATCACTAGCATTATGTTTCGCTTTTCCATCGCCTTCAGACCGCTCCTTTCGCGCGCAGAGATCGCTCGAGCCGCGCAAAGAGCCGTTCCCTGCTTCCGGAGTTGCTCACATACAGTATATCGACATCCGCTGAGCCGCTCTTAGGACAGACGGCCCCCTGGGCGAGGATTCGCCGCCCCGCGCCGAGCGGCCCGACCCGGTCGCGGCGCATCGCGCGCGCCAGGCGCAGCAGGAACGGCGCCCGGACGCAGACGACCACGTCGCAGAGGCGCTGCAGTCCCATCCTGAAGAGGATGGCCGCGTTGATGGCGGCGCGGCCCGGTGCGTCCGCGAGCAGCCGTTCGACTTCGGCGACCATCGCGGGGTGCACGATCGCTTCGAGATCCCGGAGCGCACGCCGATCGGCGAAGACGAGCCTGCCGAGGGCGCGGCGGTCGATGCTGCCGCCCGGCCCGACGACCCCGGGGCCGAACCTGCCGACCACGCGGGCCTTCTCCCGTTCCAGGGCGGCGTGACCCACGCGGTCCACGTCGATCTCGGCAAAGCCCATCTCCCGGAGGCGCGATACGGCGAGGCTCTTGCCCGCGCAATAGCCGCCTGCGACTCCGATCACCATGGTGCGTATCAGTCGAGGTCGCCCCAGCTGCGCCCGGTCTTCAGCCCGACGCGCAGAGGCACCCCGAGGTCGACGACGCCCTCCATCGCCTCCTTGACGAGCGCGGAGACCGGAGCGAGCTCATCGTCTGGCACTTCGAGGATGAGCTCGTCGTGCACCTGCAGCAGCAGCCTCGCGCGAAAGCCGCCGTCGGCCAGCTTCCGCGAGATGGCCACCATCGCCATCTTGACGATGTCCGCGGCGCTGCCCTGGATCGGGGTGTTCACCGCGATCCTCTCGGCGCCCGCTTTCTCCGTGCGGTTCGCGCTGCGGATGGCGGGGATCGGGCGCCTGCGCCCGCGCAGCGTCGTCACGTAGCCCTTGTCCTCGGCGTCGCGCACGCTCTGCTCGATCAGCTGCGTCACGCCGCGGAAACGCTCGAAGTACCTTTTGATGAACAGGTCCGCGTCCTTGCGCGGGATCCCCGTCTCCCGCGACAGCCGGAACGCGCTCATCCCGTAGATCACGCCGAAGTTGATCGTCTTGCCGATGCGCCGCATCTCGGGCGTCACCAGCGATTCGTCGGCGCCGAACAGGAGCGCCGTCGTCTGGGTGTGCACGTCACGCCCCTCGCGGAACGCGCGCCTGAGCAGCTCGTCGTCCGACCGCGCCGCCAGGATCACGAGCTCGATCTGCGAGTAGTCGGCCGAAAGCAGCGTCCAGCCCGCGTCCGCGACGAAGGCGCTGCGGATCCGGCGGCCGAGCTCGTCGCGCACCGGGATGTTCTGCAGGTTGGGGTCGGTGCTGGCGAGCCTGCCGGTGGCGGCGCCGGTCTGGTCATAATGGGTATGAAGGCGACCCGTGCGCCCGTTGACGAGCGTCGGCAGCGTGTCGACGTACGTGCTCTTGAGCTTGGTGAGGTTCCGGTGCTCGAGGATCGCGGCGCACACTTCGTCCTCGCGGGCGAGCTCCTCGAGGACGTCGGCGTCGGTCGAGAAGCCGGTCCTTGTCTTCTTGACCGGCTTGAGCTTGCGCTCCACGAAGAGGATCTCCTGAAGCTGCTTGGTGCTCCCTATGTTGAACTCCCGGCCCACCGCCGCGTAGATCGACCGCTCGATGGCGGCGAGCTTTGTCTCGAGCTCCTTTGAAAAATCGGCGAGGACCGACGGCTCGAGCCGTATGCCCGCGAGCTCCATGTCGCCGAGGATCTTGACGTTGGGCATGTCGACCTCGGCGAGCAGCGACTCCAGGCCGGCCTCGCGGAGGCGCGGCTCCAGGACGCCGGCGAGTTGCAGGGCGATGTCGGCGTCCTCGGCCGAGTAGTCGGTGACCCGGGCGACGTCGAGGTCGGCAAGCGTCGCGGCCTCACCCTTGGGGATGAGATCCGTGTAGGTGAGCGTCTGGTAGCCAAGCAGGTCGCGCGCGAGCCGCTCGAGGCTGTAGACGTTGCGCGTCGTGTCCAGCGCGAAGGCGGCGAGCATCGTGTCCAGCCAGGGGCGGGCCATCTCCACGCCCCAGCGCTTGAGCACCTTGTAGTCGAACTTCACGTTCTGGCCGATCAGGCGCAGCGCCGGGTCCGAGAGGAGGGGAGCGAGCGCCCCGCGGACGACCGCCTCGTCCAGGCACGGCACGCCGCGGGCGCGCAAAGGGATGTAGCACGCCTGGCCGGGAGCGACCGCGAGCGAGATCCCGAGCGGTGTCGCTTCCAGCTCGTCCAGGCTGTCGGTCTCGGTGTCCAGCGCGTAGCGGCGCGCCTCGCGCGCGCGGCCGACCCAGCGCGCGAGCTCCTCGCGCGTGAGCACCGTGGCATAGCTGCCCGGATGCAGCCGCTTGAGGTCCTCGGTCCTCACAGCCGCGCGGGCGCCGAGCTCCTTGTCGAAGGCGTGGATCTCTTCGGCATGCAGCAGCGCCAGCGCCTTGTCGGCGCTCGTCGTCTTGAGCTCGTAGGCGTCGGCCTCGGCCGGCACCGGCGCGTCGCGGCGCAGGACCACGAGGTCGCGGCTCAGGAACGCGTTGTCCCGGCCCGCCTCGAGCTTGCGGCGCTGGCTCTCGGGAGACACCTCCGCGAGCTTCTCGTAGATCGCGTCGAGCGATCCGAACTGCTGCAGCAGCTTGACCGCGGTTTTTTCCCCGACCCCCGCCACCCCGGGCACGTTGTCCGAGCTGTCGCCCACGAGCGCGAGGTAGTCGACGATCTGGCCCGGCTCCACGCCCCGCTGCTCCTTGACCTGCTCGGAATCGATCTCCAGGAGCTCGCTCTCCGAGCCGCGCGGCGGCTGCAGGACGCGCACGCCCCCGCCCACGAGCTGCAGCACGTCCTTGTCGCCGGAGTAGATATAGCAGGGCCGGCCCGACCGCCGGCACGCTTCGGACGAGCGTCGCCATCACGTCGTCGGCCTCATAGCCCTCGACGCGGACGCTCGGCACGCCGAGCGCCTCGAGGACCTGCTCGATCACGGGGATCTGCGCGCGAAGGTCGTCGGGCGCCTTCTGCCGCGTGGCCTTGTACTCCTGGTAGCGCTCGCGCCGGAACGTCGGCCGCAGCGAGTCGAGCGCCACGGCAAGGTGCGCGGGCTTGCGCGTGCGCAGGAGCTGCAGGAACATGCTCATGAATCCGAAGATCGCCGACGTGTTGCGGCCCTTGGAATTGATGAGAGGCCGCCGGATAAAGGCGAAATAGGCGCGGTAGATGAGGCTGTAGCCGTCTACGAGGTAGAGGGGCTCGCTCATCGGGAGACGTCCACGATGCCGCCGGCGTCGGGGCCGGGGCCCGGGCCGGGCGAGCCGGCGAGCGACGGCGTGCGCGCCAGGCTGCGCGCGATCGCGCGCAGCTCCCGCCCGATCTCGGCCTGCCTCGCCGTGAGCGCGGCCCTGCGTCCGTCGGCGCTGCGGGCCACGGCCGCCGCCGCAGCCGCGGCCAGCGCGCGGGAGGTCTCCGCGACCTGCTCGCCTGCCGGGTGAGCCTCGCGGTACGCGCGCTCCAGGCCGTCCGACGCGCGTCGCAGGACCACCAGCCGGTCGAGCAGCGCGCGCTCCGCTTCGAGCTGCGCCTCGAAGCGCGCCGCGTTCCCGTCCCGCAGCGAGCGGCCCTGCGCCTCGATGAGCCGCAGGTACTCCTGCAGGGACTCGGTCTGCCTGTCGAAGAGGGATTGCAGCCGTTCGGCCACGGCCGCCCTGGAATCCATGGGCCTATCCCGCGATGTCGACGCGGCTCGCCGCCCCGTCCTTGGCCGCGGCCTTGCCCGCGACCTGCGCCCAGGCGCCGCGCAGCTCGAGCAGCATGCGCCGAACGTCCAGCAGGGGCTTGTCCGTCTTGCGAAGGTTGGCTTCCAGGAGCTGGCGGTTCATGAAGACGTAAAGCGTGAAGAGGTTGCGGGCGAGCTCGCCGCCCCTGTCGAAGTCCAGCGATGCCATGAGCTCGCCTATGATGTCCTGCGCCTTGACGACCGCGGCGTTGACCACGTCGTACCGGCTCTGCTTGTGCGGCAGGGCCTCGAGGGCGACGTCGATGTAGCGGACCGCGCCGTCGTAGAGCATCAGGATGAGCCTGCCCTGGTTGGCGGTCTTGATCTGAACCTGCCGATACGCGTCGTGGGGGTTGCCGCCGTTCAAGGTACCGACACTCCTTGATCCCAGCCAAGCTGTCGACTGTGTAAGCACAGTGTAGCCTCTTTGCGGTCCGTATTCAACGACCCTTACCGAGTGTTCTCTATGAGCCTGGAGACGGGGACGACCTCGTACCCCTTTGCCAGGAGCGCGTTGATCAGGAGGTCCAGCTTCTGGAAGAGGTAGTCCTCCCGATAGCCGTTGGGAACTCCCGCCCGGATCGGCACGATCGAGCCCGGCTTCTTCTTCTCCACGATCCGCTCGACGAGGCGTGACGCCGGCATGTACAGGCCCCTGGCCGGCGTCGGGTCGTCGCGCGCCACCCAATCGAGGCTGTCCACGTCGCGGCCGACGCAGGTGTAGTTCAGCTCGCGCGAGGCCGCCACGATGTCCGTGTTGGTGAAGTACCACGGGGCGTGCCACAGGAGCGAGAGCTCGCGGCCCGTGGTCGCGAAATAGGCGTCCTCGGTCCGGGCGAGGCCGAGCTTGATGAACTCCTTGTCGATCCTGTAGCGGGTGTCCGTCATGTCGAAGTTCAGGTAGAAGAGAGACCCGACCTCGTGCCCGCTTTCCGCGATTTCCCGCACGGCGCCGGGGGCGCGGCGGATGGCCTCGCCGCCGACGAAGAACGTGGCGCGGATGCGGTAGCGATTGAGGACGTCAAGGATCAAGGGCAGCCCTTCGATGGAGTCCACGACGTCGAAGACGAGAGCGAGCTGGCGGCGGCGCACCCGCGAGCCGTGGTCGAACGTGTCGGAGTTCGACGGCTCGTCGTAGGCGGGGAACGCCTCGTATTGCAGCCGTTCGGGCGGGAAGAGGGGAACCGTGCCGAAATCGCGCACGTTGCGCACCATGACGAGGTTGCGGTAGCTGCCCCGGGCGCTCGACTCGAGGTACACCCGGTAGTCCGGGGACACGACGTCGGCCTTGCGTGCCGCGGCCTGCACCGCCGCGGCCCAATCGCCGTGCGCGACGCCGGGCTGCGCTCGCCCGCCCGCCTGCGGCGTCGAGCCGCGCTCGGCGGCCATCTGCCACTCCCGTCCTTCGGCGGTAGCCACGACAGCCGTGAGGTCGGCGGAAAAACCCGAGGCGTCCGCCTGCGACAGCGTGACGAGGGCCGTTGCCCCGGTGTCCAGGTTGTGGCGCGAGATCGTCCAGCGGCCGGCTATCACCACCTCGGAGCCGTTGAGCCAGAGCGCCGCGAACGGATCGACCGAGGCGATCTCCTTGAGCGACGCCCAGCTCTGGGTGTTCCTGATGCTGACCCCTCCCGGCTGCACGACCGCGATGCGGTCCCCCTGCGGCGAGAGGACGATGTCGCGGACGCCCTGGTCCGCGAGGCGGGTGAACGCGGTGACGTCGCGGCTTGCGGGTACCTGGAGGCGGAAGACCGCCGTCTCCTCCTGGCCCTTGACCGCGCTCGCCGAGAGGACCGTGATCACGTCGTCGGGGGACCACGCGACGCGCCGGATGCGCGCGTTGCGCGGCAGGTACAGGTAGGGCAGCGAGCGGGTCTCGCCCCCCGCGTAGTCGTTTGTCTCGAGGAAGTAGAGAAAGAGGTTGCGTCCGCTCTTGTCGAGGAGGATCTTCCCGCCGTCCGGGCGAGACCCAGAAGCTGTCGAAATTGGGGTCGAAGGTGAAGGGGATCTTCCCCACGATCTCGCCCATGCTCAGGATCCCGAAGTAGAGGCTCTTGGTGAAGAACTCGCCGCTCCTGATCCGGTACACGAGATCGCCGCTCACGTAGGTGAGCGTCCCCGCGGAGGCCCACCGGGCGCTTCCGATGCGGCCCGGCGCGATGCGCCGGTAGCTCGCGTCGACGACGCGTCCCTCCCGGTGCTGCTCGATGGAGTAGTAGTACAGGCTGCCGCTCGACGCGTAGACCAGCCACGCGGAGTCGGGCGACCAGAGCGAGAGCGGCTGGTCGAGGGAGAGCTCCATTGCCTTCGCAAGGACCGTCTCGGCCGACCTGGCGATATCGTAGAGGAGCAGGTCGCCGTACGCCGCCGACGTCGGCCGGACGTAGACGAGGAACCGGCCGTCGGGCGACGACTCGATAGGCAGGAGCCTGCCCGTCTCGGCCTGGGCGCCCGACGCGAACGAAGGGAAACAGATCCACGGGCGCCATCGACTTGAGGCCGTCGCGCGTGCGGAAGACGCCGAATCGGTTCTGGACCTGGAGCTCGCCATTGAGGACGAGCGCCTTCTCGGGGAAGAAGGTGAGCTGGCTGAGCTTGCGCTCGCCGGCGTCCGCCAGGAAGAGCGTGCTGTACGTTCCGTAGTCCGGCAGGTCGACCGTCGCGCGGAAGAGGAGCCTGTTGTCGGGAGTCAGGTCGAGACCCCCGAACTCCACCTCGGCGGCGATCAGTGCCGGCAGCAGCAGCAGGACACCCAGGAGAGATCTGGAGCGCAAAGTCCCACCTCGTCTTATAAGCAATGGTCGGCACCTTGCCCGGCCCATTTGACTCTCGGGGGACGCGTCCCTATGATGACCGGCACTCACCCGAGCCATGAGCGAGGACAAGCCCCTCATCATCCAGAGCGATCGCACCGTGCTGCTGGACGTGCACAGTCCGGCGGCCGAAGCCGCCCGCTCGCACCTCGTGCTGTTCGCCGAGCTCGAGAAAGTCCCCGGAGCACATCCACACCTACCGCCTCACGCCGCTTTCGCTGTGGAACGCGGCTTCGGCGGGCGTCGGGGCGGACGCCGTCGCGGGGGCGCTCGCGCGCTTTTCCCGCTACCGGTTCCCGACAACGTGGTCGCCGACATCCGCGAGACGATCGCCCGGTTCGGCAAGCTTGCGCTGCGGGCCGTCGCGGGCGCGACGCCGTGCTCCGCATGGACTCCGTCGACCCGATGATCGCCGAGGAGATCCGCGCCAACGCCAGGATCATGAAGCTCATCGAGCCCGACGGCGAGGGGTTCCTCGTCCCCCTCGTCAACCGCGGCACGCTCAAGCAGGAGCTGATGCGCATCGGCTATCCGGTCAAGGACGAGGCCCCCCTCGCGTCGGGCGAGCGGCTGGCGATCGTCACTGCGCGACGTCGCCCGATCGGGCCGGCCGTTCAGCCCGCGAGACTACCAGAGGGAGGCGGCGAGGGCGTTCGACGGCGGGGGGCGGCCGGGGGCCGGCTTCGGCACCGTCGTCCTGCCCTGCGGGTCCGGCAAGACCGTGATCGGGATCGCGGTCATGGCGAACGTGGGGGCCAGCACGCTGATCCTCGCGCCCAACGTCGCCGCCGTGCACCAGTGGATCGACGAGATCCTCGACAAGACCTGGATCACGGAGGACCTGATCGGCGAGTACACCGGCGACCGCAAGGAGGTCCGGCCGATCACGATCGCGACCTACCAGATCCTCATCTGGAGAGGGTCGGCCGACGACGAGTTCCCTCACTTCCGTCTCTTCCGCGAGCGGTCGTGGGGCCTCGTCGTCTACGACGAGGTGCACCTGCTGCCGGCCCCGGTCTTCCGCGTGACCGCCGAGATCCAGGCGGTCCGCCGCCTCGGGCTCACCGCCACGCTCGTGCGCGAGGACGGGAGGGAAGGCGACGTCTTCACCCTCGTCGGTCCCAAGCGCTACGACGTGCCGTGGAAGGAGCTGGAGGCCAAGGGCTGGATCGCGGTGGCGCACTGCGTGGAGGTGCGCGTGGATCTTCCGCGCGAGCCTGCGCCTGGAGTACGCGGTCGCCGACCAGCGCAGGAAGTTCCGCCTCGCCTCGGAGAACCCGCTCAAGCTCGCGATCGTGAAGCAGGTCATCGCCAACCACGAAGGCGAAGGCGTGCTGGTCATCGGCCAGTACCTGTCGCAGCTCGAGATGCTCGCCAGGGAGCTCGGCGCCCCGATCATCACCGGCAAGACGGCGAACCGCGAGCGCGAGCGGCTCTACGGCGACTTCCGCGCGGGACGCCTCGCGGTGCTCGTGGTGTCCAAGGTTGCCAACTTCGCCATCGACCTGCCCGACGCGTCGGTCGCGGTCCAGGTGTCCGGCACCTTCGGCTCGCGGCAGGAGGAAGCGCAGCGACTCGGACGGATCCTCAGGCCCAAGGAGCGCAACTCGCACTTCTACTCGCTGGTGTCCCGCGCCACAGTCGAGGAGACGTTCGCGGCCAACCGCCAGAAGTTCCTCACCGAGCAGGGCTACCGCTACACGATCGAGCTCTGGACCGAAGAGGAGCTGGGATGAGCGATCTCGAAGGTTGGAAGCGGGCGCTGCTCACGCTTCCAGGCGACCGCTTCCTGCTCCTCGTCCGCAACTATCTCGGCGAGATCCGCACGCCGTACAACAAGCAGGAGCTGATCCGGCAGCTCGCCGCCTTCCTCTCGGACCGCGGGATCCAGGAAAAGATCCTCGCCTTCGTCGACCCGCGCGAGGCCGCGGTGATCACGGCGCTCGAGCTGCTGGGCGCCGCGAGCCTCGAGAGCCTCGCCGCGCTGTTCCAGGGCCGCATCGGCCTGCTGGCCCTCGGGGAGATGCTGGCCAACATGGAGGAGCGGCTCCTGGTGTACCGGGGCCATGACGAGGCGCGCCTCGTGGCGGTCAACCCGATCCTCGACCCGGTGTTCCGGGCGCGCGTCCATGACACCGGCAGGCTCTTCCCGTGGAGCGCGGCCGCGCCGCCGGGACGCGCTCCCGTCCTGTGGGTCTCCGACGTCGCGCTCCTGGCCATCGTCTCGCAGCTCTGCTCGGGCGCGATCGTGTTCAAGAAGGACGGGGGCCTGCGCAAGAGGGACCTCTCCGCGCTCGCGTCCATCTTTCCCGCCCACGCCTCGCGTGCGGGCGAGGACGACGCGGGTGACTCGCTCGCGAGGGCGGTCGCCACGCTTCTGCGGCTGCTGGAGGAGCACGGCCTGCTCGCCGAAGACGGACGGCCCCGTGTCGCCGCGTGGCGGAGCCTGGCCGCGCGCGCGCGTCGCGGTCGCGCGGTCGCGCTGCTGGCTCCGCTGCTCGGCAAGGACGTGCGCAGGGACCTCGCCGCGCACCACGTCGCCGGGCTGCTCGCCGCCCTCGAGGGCCCCGGCGACGTCGCGCGCGCCTTTGAGCCGGCCGGCCTGCACGCGGTGTGCGTCATGCTCGCGCTGCGCGTCGCCCCCGAGACGGCGGCCTCGGTACCGTCCCTGATCTCGCGCCTGCGCGAGCTCAACGTGCTGATCGAGGCCGGCGATCGGCTCATGCTCCACCCGGACATCGCGCGCGACCAGCCCGCCGCGCCGGCTGTCGTGCAGCCCAACTTCGAGGTCACGTTCCCCGGCGAGGTCCTGCTCGCCGATGGCCTCGAAGTCGCGCTATCCGCGGAGGTCAGGCGGGTCGACGCGGCGGCCGTCTTCGACATCACGCGCGCCTCGTTCCAGCGCTACCTCGACCTCGGGGGTTCGGCGGAGCGGCTGGTGGATGCGCTCGAGCGCCTGGAAAAGCCGCGCGGCGCGGCCGCGCTGCCGCAGAACGTGCTCTTCAGCCTCCGCACCTGGGAGCGCGAGTATCGCCGCCTCGCGCTCTACGACGGCGTCGTGCTGGTCGCGGACGAGGAGCACCAGTACCTCCTCGACAACTCGCCCGCGCTGCGCAGGCACATGCGCAAGAAGATCGCTCCGGGCGTCTACCTGCTCGCGGCCGCGGACCGGGACGCCTGGGTCGCCGCGCTTCGCCGCGCGGGAGTCGACCACGTGCCTGAGATCGTGTCGGTGCGGCCCGAAGGCGAAGACGAGGGGCCGGCGGTGGAGCTGCCGTTCGAGGAGCCGCTGCTGGGCGCGGACCTCAGCGTCGACGTGGGGTCGGGCCGGAGCGCGCCGTGGGACGACGAGCTTTTGACAAAGGGAACGCGCGCGGCCGGTCCTGCGGCGGCGGCGGCGAAGACGGCGCTGCTCGCGGAGCTCGAGGCGTTGGGGCTCGAGGACGACGAAGCGGCCGAGATCCGCGACCGCATCGAGCGCGGCCTGATCCTGGTTCCGCGGCAGCTCCGGCCGCTCGCGACCGAGAAGGCGGAGGCGCGCGGCCTCGACTACCTCGGAAAGGTGCGCCTGATCGAGCGCGCGATCGAACGCGGCGCCCTCGTCGAGATGCTCGAGCGAGGCGCCTCGGGGGCGCCGCACAAGATTCTCGCCCGGCCCGAGAAGCTGGAGAAGAGCGCCGCGGGGCTGATCCTCGCCGCCGAGGCGCTCCCGGACGGTCATCGCGTCAAGGTCGCGGTCTCGCGCCTGAGCCGGGTCAGGCTCGTGATGCGGTCCCTGCTCGACTGAGGGCAGGACTCGCCGCGGGCGCCTTCAACCTCAAGAGATCTACAGACCGAGCTCCTGCTCGAGCCCTTCGGGGTCGGGGTACTCCTGGCCGCAGAAGGCGCGGAACTGAGCGAGCGCCTGCGCGATCAGCATGCGGCCGCCGCGGATCGTGCGACAGCCGCGTGCCGCCGCCCTGCGCAGCAGCGCCGTTTCGGGCGGGCTGTACACCAGGTCGTAGACCCATTCGGTCCCGCGCAGGGGGAAGGCGGCGATCGGATCTTCATCGGCGTGCGGAGTCATTCCCGCAGCTCGTCGTCTGCACGATCAGATCCGCGAACGCGCCGATGCGGGCCAGGTCGGCCTCGGCGAGCGAGCCCCACTCGCAACCGAAGTCGCGCGCCAGCGCCTCCGCCCTCGCGACCGTGCGGTTGAGGATCAGCACGGGCATGCCCAGCCCGCGCAGAGCGTAGACGACGGAGCGTGCGGCGCCGCCCGCGCCGATGACGGTCGCCCGCCGGCCCGCGCCGTCGAAGCCTCCGCTCGCGAGCGGCGCGAGGAATCCGGCCACGTCGGTGTTCATCCCGCGCCAGCCGCCCGCCTCGCGCACGAGGGTGTTGCAGGCGCCGACCGCCGTAACCGCGGGCTCGCGCGCCGCCGTATGATCGATGACTTCCTGCTTGTGAGGGATGGTAACCGAGACGCCGCGGATCTCCAGCAGATCGGCGAGGCGGAGGAACGCGGGGACGCTGTCGACCCGGAACGGCAGGTATACGGCATCGACGCCGCAGAGGCGGAACCCGCGGTTGTGGATGTGCGGCGAGAGCGAGTGCATCACCGGGTTGCCGATCACGCCGTACACCGCGGTGTCACGGCGCAGCCGCGGGTAGCGGTAGAGCTGGCAGAGCGTCGCGGGGTCGCTCTGGCCCGCGGCGGCCTTGACTCCGGCCTCGGCGGCGGTGGCAAACGTCAGGTACGATCCCGTGCGCGCGGTGAGGATGCGCGTCGGGAAACCGTAGTCGCCCATCCCGACGAGGATCCGCTCGAAGTCGAGGGACCGCCCGGCCTCGAAGAGCGCGAGCAGGTCCTCGCTCCCGCGCACCATGAACGCGCCTTTGGGCAGATCGGAGTGATGGCGCCTCATGCCCGTCATCGTCGCGGCGAGCCCGCGCGGGACGCCGGACAGGTCGTGGCGGGAGCGGATGATGCGGCCGGAAGCCGCGCGGACGCTGCGCTCGAGGTCGGGCACGGCGAGATCATCCTCGAGGTCCACGAACGCGAAGGCGCGTCCGCGGTCGCGGGCGCGGTCCGCGACGTCGCGGATCAGCTTGATGCGCTCGGGCTCGGGGCCGTCGAAGCGGCCGCCATCGGCCTGCCTGCGGACCGTGAGGATCAGCGGAAGATCGCAGCCGACGGCGACGCGCCACGCATGGGCGCGCTCTTCGGCCGCGAGAAGGTCGACGCGCAGCTCCGCCATCTGCACCAGGGGGCGGTGACGCGAAACGAGCTCGAGATCCTCGCGCACCGTCGGCGCGGTCAGGCAGAGACAGATGCGGTTCATCGCACGAGCATTGTAGGCGCGCGCGCGGTCGGGCTTCAAGGGAGCCTTCGCGTTGACCGTGACCTGCGCCGTTGTTAGACTCGTACGGTGGTCGAGCTGCTGAACCGGAATCTCTACTATCCGATCGTCGCGGTGCTGGTCGTGGCGCTGCTGCTGCGCAAGCGCGCGACGGATCGCAAGCGCATCGCCGTCGTCGCATGGGCCGCCGTGCTGGTCGCGCTGCGCGCGTGCGCATGGCTGTTCGGGCGCCTGCGCATCCCCGACGTGCTGTTCCTGGTGCCCGTCGCTTCGGCGGCGGCGTTCGTGTGGGCGCTGCACCGGCGCTTTCTCCCGCTGCGGCTGCGCTGCGCCGCCTGCAGCACGCGGCTGCCCCTCGGGCGAATGCTGGCGAGTGACGACGACCTGTGCGAGCCGTGCGCCGCGGCGCGCGATCCGGCCGCGAGCGGACGCGACGAGACGCAGTCGACATGACCGCCGCGAGGCCGCCGCGCCCGTCGCGGACGCGACCTTCGTTTTTTTCGAGCCTTTTGAGAAAAAACTTGACGCAGCATTAGCGTCGGGTTATACTCCGAGGCAAATCCGATAGAATAACGGAGAGAGGGTGACCAATGGCAAAAGCACCGAAGAAGAAGGCTCCGGCCAGGCGCAAGGCCGCCGCGAAGAAGAAGGCTCCGGCCAGGAAGAAGAAGGCCGCCGCGAAAAAGAGGAAGGCCCCGGCTCGCCGCAAGGCAGCCGCGAAGAAGAGGTAGGGTCGCCGTGGCGAAGCAAGTGGCCAAGAAGAAAGCCAAAGCTGCTCCGCAGAAGCCGACCAAGTACACCGCGTCCGC
The DNA here is from genome assembly GCA_963734495.1 of uncultured Spirochaetota bacterium. GTDB lineage: Bacteria > Spirochaetota > Spirochaetia > SZUA-6 > CAVTHK01 > CAVTHK01. The sequence continues at coordinate 365,634 of CAVTHK010000007.1, read as the reverse complement.
GATGGTGTCCTATCTGGCCGCGGCGAACGAGCTGCCCAAGGCGAAGATGCGCGAAGTCTTCGAGAGCGTCTTCGACCTGGTCGAGGCCGGCGTGATGGCTGGCGTGCGCGTGCCCATCGGCAAGATGGGCAAAGTGTACGTCCGCATCCGACCCGCGCAGAAGGCCCGCAAGGGCCGCAACCCGCTCACCGGCGAAGAGATCACCATCAAGGCGCGGCCTGCGACCAAGGTCCCGAAGTTCACGTTCAACCGGGCCTTCAAGCAGACCGCGGCCAAGGCCAGGGTCAGCAGCCGCTAGCCCGACCGCGGCCCGGCAATTCCTCACTTCATGCTCTGAGAGGGGAAAGGTCCTCCTTTCCCCTTTTTTTGTCTGCGGCCCGCCGGCGCGCTTGACAGGCCCCGGGCGCTGACGTATGATCATGCAAAGAAAGCGCATGAGTATGCATAGAGCCGAGAGGCCGGCGCGCGGGCGGAGGCTGGAGGTCATCGCCGGCCTGCTGCGCGCGGAGCGCATCCACACCCAGGCCGAGCTGGAGGCCCGGCTCAGGCGCAGAGGGTACCGGGTGACGCAGGCCACGCTGTCGCGCGACCTGCGGAGACTGGGCGTGGCGCGCGGCCCCGACGTCGGGGGCGGCTCGGTCTACGCGCTGCCGGCCGAGCCGAGGCTGGCCGAGCACGCGGTCAAGTCCGCGCTCACGGGGTTCCTCGGCATGAGCTTCTCGGGGAACGTCGCGGTCGTGAAGACGCTGCCCGGATACGCGGCGAGCGTGGCGCTGGCGCTCGACGGCGCCGCTGTGGACGGGCTGCTCGGCACCGTGGCGGGCGACGACACCATCCTGATGGTGGCGGCCGAAGGCGTGAGCCGCGCGACGCTCAAGAAGGCGATCGTCGGCCGGCTGCCGGAGCTCGCGGGAAGGATCGGCTGATGGAGGCGCGGGTCGTAAAGATCGGCGGTGAGCTCGCGGGGAGCGAGGTCCAGGTGCGGGAGCTCGGGGCCGAGCTCGGACGGGAGCCGGGCTGGGTTCTCGTGCACGGCGGCGGGGCCGAGGTCTCTCAGCTTGCGCGCCGTTTCGGCGTCGAGCCCAGGTTCCGCGACGGCGTGCGCCAGACTTCGGCGGAGGAGATGGACTACGTCGACATGGCGCTGAGCGGCCAGATCAACAAGCGCCTCGTGCGGCTGTTCCAGGCGGCGGGCCTCAACGCCGTCGGTCTCAGCGGCTCCGACGGCCGCCTCTTCACCGGCCGCAGCATCGCCGAGGGCAGCCGCACCGGCCAAGTGACCCGCGTGGAGCCCGCGCTCTTGTCGATGCTGCTCGCGGGCGGGTATTTCCCCGTGCTGTGCTCGACGTCGATGAGCGAGGAGGGCACGGGGCTCAACGTGAACGCCGACTCCGCCGCCCTCGCCGTGGCGCAGGCTCTGCGCGCGCGCACCCTGGTCTTCCTTTCCGACATACCGGGGGTGCTCAAGGGCGGGCGGGTGATCGAGAAGCTGGCCCCTGCGGACGCGGTCGCGGAAATCGCGGCGGGCACCATCACCGGCGGGATGGTGGCCAAGGTGCGGGCGTGCCTCGGGGCCTTGGAAGGCGGCGTCGATTGCATCATTATCGGTGAGTACGCCGGGCGCGGGTCCGTAGCGGCGCTGCTCGCCGGCGAGCGCGGAACCCGGATCGTGCGCGAGTGACGGGGCCCCGCGAGGGGGGCCCCTCGAGGACTCGGGACTTGGGACCTGGCGAGCCCCTCGAGGACTCGGGGTCTACGAGACGCCAGGTCATAGGAGGGTCTCATTGAACAAGATCGAAATCGCGGAGCAGGCGTTCGTGGAGCAGGTGCCGTATCCAAAGAACTACTCGAGCCGGATGCTCGTGCTGGTCAAGGGCGAAGGAGTGCGGATCGAGGACCGCAGCGGCAACAGGTACCTGGACTTCGCGTCGGGCATTGCCGTGAACGCCCTCGGACACGGGCGCGAGGACCTCGCGCGGACGGCGTACGAGCAGATGTCGCGCCTCGCCCACGTGTCCAATCTCTACGCCACCGAGCCCGCGCTCGAGCTCGGAGAGCGGCTCGTGGCGAGCGGCCCGTTCCAGGCCGTCCATTTCGGCAACAGCGGCACCGAGGCGAACGAGGCGGCCCTCAAGTACGCGCGGCTGTACGCGCTGCGCACCCGGGGCGAGGGGCACCACAAGGTCCTCTGCTTCACCAACGCCTTCCACGGCCGGACGTACGGCACGATGGCCTGCACACCCACGGCCAAGTACCAGGATCCCTTCAAGCCCCTGATGCCGGGGGTGGAAGTCGCGCCCTACAACGACGTGTCGAAGCTCGAGGCGGTGCTCGACGGCACCTTTGCAGCGGTGATCTGCGAGGTCGTTCAGGGTGAAGGCGGGCTGGACTCGATGACGGCCGAGTTCGCGCGGGCGCTGAACCGGCTGTGCCGCAAGCACGACGTCGTTCTGATCGCAGACGAGGTGCAGACGGGGCTCTCGCGCACCGGGACTCTGTACGCGAGCAGCGGAGCCGGCCTCGAGCCGGACATCGTCACGCTCGCCAAGCCGCTCGCAGGGGGGCTCCCGCTGTCGGCCACGCTCATCCCGGCCCGGATCAACGAGCAGGTGCACGCGGGCGAGCACGGCACCACGTTCGGCGGCGGGCCGGTGACGACCGCAGTGGCGCTCAAGGTCTGGGACATCGTCTCGAACCCCGAGTTCATCGCCGGCGTCGCGCGCAAGGGCGAGCACCTCGCGCGGCGGCTCGAAGAGCTCGTGGCCCGCAGGCCGAAGGCGGTCCGCGTCAAGGGCAAGGGGCTGCTGCGCGGCCTGGAGGTGCGCGACATCGACCCGGCCGCTCTCATCGAGCGGGCGCAGCTCGCGGGGCTGCTGGTGCTGCGCTCGGGCACGAACATCATCCGCCTCGCGCCCCCGCTTGTGATCAACGAAGAGGAGATCGACGAAGGCGTGGCGATCCTCGGCAAAGTGGTCGGCTGAGCGCCGGGTCCGACGAGTCGCGCGCCCGAAGCCGCGCCGCAGGTCTCGCGGCGGCACACCTCTGCCGGCGTTGACTCGCCTCCCGCAGCGTGACTACTGTCAGGAGACGGGCGGGGGGAGCGATGAAAGCAGGCTTTGGGGCGCGCGTCGCACAGGCGGTCGCATCGGTCGAGCGCCGCGTAAAGGGCGCGCGGGCCCCTGAAGTGGCGCTGGTGCTCGGCTCCGGCCTCGGCGACCTCGTCGACCGCATCGAGGGGATCACGGTCCCCTACGCCGAGGTCGACGGCTTCCCGGCGCCCACCGTGGCCGGCCACCGCGGCCTGCTGCGCATAGGGACGGTCGACGGGGCGAAAGGCCGCCTCGCCGTCGCGGTCCTCGCCGGTCGTTTCCACTACTATGAAGGCCACTCCATCGACGACGTCGTGCTGCCAGTCTTTACCGCCGCGGGTCTCGGCGCGCGTACGCTCATCGTGACCAATGCGTCGGGCGCGGTGAACACGTCGTACTCTCCGGGCGATCTCGTGCTGATCCGCGATCACGTCAATTTGATGGGCACGAACCCGCTGATCGGCCCGCTCGCCGAAGGGCTGGGGCCGCGATTCCCCGACATGAGCGAGCCGTACAGCAGGCGCCTGCGCGAGGCGGCGCAGGCGGCGTCGGGAGGCGGGCTCGCCGAGGGAGTGTACGCGGCTTTCAGCGGCCCGACCTACGAGACGCCCGCCGAGATCCGCATGCTGCGGGCCATGGGCGCGGACCTCGTGGGCATGTCGACCGTGCCCGAGGTGATCGCCGCGCGGTTTCTCGGGCTCGAGGTTCTCGGCATCTCCTGCGTCACCAACATGGCCGCGGGCATCCTCGAGCAGCCCCTCAGCCACGCCGAAGTCGTCGAGACGGGAAAACGTGTCGCGGCGCGCTTTGCCGATCTCGTATTCGGAGTCCTCGCCCGGCTATGAAGGCTTCGCAGCGGATCACCGCTCTCGCGGCGGTCGCGCTCCGGGATGCCATCCGCGACGCCGGCGGCAACGAGGTGTTCGCCGTCGGCCGGCTCGACGAGCAGGGCCTCGTCGCGGCGGTGGCCGTGGCCGCCCGCGGCAACGAGACCTCGGTCCCCGCGCTGAGGCCCTACCTGGAGAAGGGCGACGTCCTCGTCCACAACCACCCCTCCGGAAGGCTCACGCCGAGCGAGCCCGACATGGCGGTGGCCTCGCGCGTCGGCGGGGAGGGGATCGGCTTCTTCATCGTCGACAACGAAGTGGAGGAGGTGTACGTCGTCGCGGAGCCCGTGGCCCTGCGCGAGCTGCAGCTCCTCGACGCCGACTCCCTCGCGGCGGTCCTCGAGCCGGGCGGCGGCCTCGCCGCGGTGATCCCCGAGTACGAGTCGCGGCCCACGCAGGTCGCGATGCTCCGCCTCGTGGCGCGCGCCTTCAACCAGGCGACCCCGTGCATGGCCGAGGCCGGCACCGGAGTCGGGAAGTCGCTCGCCTACCTGCTGCCGGCGCTGCAGTGGGCGGCGGGCAACGACGAGCGCGTCGTGGTCTCCACCTCGACCATCAACCTGCAGCAGCAGCTGCTGGACAAGGACATCCCGCTCGTCAAGCAGCTGTTAGGCGTCGACGTCCCGGTGGTCCTGGTCAAGGGCAGGCGCAACTACGTCTGTCCCAAGAGGCTCAGGGAAGCCCTGGATGAAGAAGAAGGCCTGGACGCCGGCGAATCCCGCGAGCTCGCCGCGATCGCCGATTGGGCGGCGACGACCACCAGCGGAAGCCGCAGCGACCTGCTGTTCAACCCCGCCGAGTCGGTCTGGTCGCGCGTGTGCTCCGAAGCGGACCTCTGCCACGGCATGCGCTGCTCCCTCCGCGAGGGCTGTTTCGTGCACCGGGTGCGGCGCGAGGCCGCCGCGGCCCGCCTTCTTCTCGTCAATCATCACCTGCTGTTCTCCGACCTCTCCGCGCGCCTGGCCGGAGTGGGCTACGACACCTCCGCGGTGCTCCCGCCCTTCCACCGCATCGTGTTCGACGAGGCGCACGCCATCGAGGAGAGCGCCACCTCCTTTTTCTCCGAGTCGTTCCACCGCTTCGCGGTGCACCGGTACTGCGGACGGCTGTTCCGCCGCCGCAAGGGCCGCAGGCTGGGGCTGGCGCTCGCGCTCGAGCGCCTGGCCGAGGGAGACCTGAGGGACGCGGCGGCGAAGATACCCGCGGCCGTCCAGGATGCCCTCGACCGCGCGGAGATCCTCGACAGCCTCGCTCAGCCGCTGCTCGCCGCGGAGAGCGCGCTGCTGGTGCGCGACCTGCCGGCGGACGGGCTCGAGCGGGCGCTGTGGGAGCCGCTGCGCGAGCTGGAGACCGCGCTGCTCGGCCTGGTGGGGCTCGTCGAGCGCGTCGTGGAGAGCATCGACACGGCGGACCCCGAGGACTTCACGATCGCCGAGGCGCGCATGGTGACGCGCCGCATCCGCGAGATCATCCGCGTCTGCGGCCGGTTCGCCGAGTACCGGGAGCAGCGCGAGCTGATCGCCTGGATCGAGCTGGCGCGGGGCGGCCGCGGCGAGCGCTACGTGCGCTTCTCGCTCACGCCCCTGGAGATCGCCCCGCTGATGCGCGAGGCGCTCTTCCAGCCCTACGAGACGATCGTGTTCACGTCCGCGACGCTCACGGTGGGCGGCGAGTTCAGCTACTGGCAGAAGCGGATCGGGCTGGACGCGGAGGCGCTGAGGGGCGTTTTCCCTTCACCTTTTCCCTATAAAGAGCGCGTCTTGCTGGGAGTTCCGACGGACCTGCCCGCCCCCAACGACCAGGGATTCGAGGCGGGCCTGGTGGAAGTGGTGGGGGAGGCGCTCGAGATCTCGGGCGGAAGCGCGCTGGTTCTTTTCACTTCGTATGCCGCCCTGGAGCAGGTATACGAGGGCGTGGCGCCGCGCCTCGCCGCGCGGGGCATCGAAGCGCTGCGGCAGGGCCAGGACGACCGGTCGCGGCTGCTCCGGCGTTTCCGGGACGACGTGAGCAGCGTGCTCTTCGCGACGGATTCCTTCTGGCAGGGCGTGGACACGCCGGGCGAGGCGCTTCAGGTGCTCGTCATCTGCCGGCTGCCGTTCCGCGTGCCCTCGGACCCGGTGATGAAGGCGCGCATGGAGGCGCTCGAGCGCCGGGGCGGGAACGCATTTGCCCAGCTCGCGCTCCCCGACGCGGTGGTGCGCCTGCGGCAGGGCTTCGGGAGGCTGATGCGGCGCTCGAGCGACGGCGGCGTGGTGCTGATCCTCGACACGCGCGTCGTCAAGCGCGCGTACGGGCGCGCGTTTCTCGAGTCGCTGCCTCCCACGGCCGTCGCGATCGGCAGCAGCGCGATGGTCCTGCGCTCGATGGGGGAGTTCCTCGCGAGCCTCAAGTGACGCGGCGCAAAAAAAGAGCGGGGCCCGGCCCCGCTCATCATCGATTGCGCCCGAGCCTACTTCTCGATGACCGCCAGGATGTCGCTCGACTTGAGGACGAGCTGCTCTTCGCCCTCGACCTTGATCGTCGTGCCGGCGTACTTGTCGTAGATCACGTGATCCTTGACCTTGACCTTGATCGCATCCTTGTCGTCGCCGACCGCGAGCACGATCCCTTCCTGGGTCTTTTCCTGCGCAGTTTGCGGAATGTAGATCCCGCCCGCTGTCTTCTGCTCGCCCTGCTGGATCTTGATCAGCACACGATCACCGAGGGGCTTGATCTTCATACGATCCTCCTGCCTTTAATGCTTCGTATTGGGTTATGTTAACGAAAGTAAGCTGAATATAGGGAGACAGCCGCGCGCGTGTCAAGGCACATGGAGGTGCCGAGGTGCCGGGGGTGGCAGCAGCCATGGCCGCCGCGCGCCCGCGGGCCTGAGCAGGCGTAACCTCGATTTGTCGGGCGCAGAGGCCTTGTGTTAACTTCCACTGCAATGGGCGCATGCAGCGACCACGACAGCAAGCGGGCCCTGCGCGAGCTGTCGCGTCACAATGCCGGCGGGGCACTCGGACTTTTCCGCAAGGCGGTGGACAAGTGTCCGGTCACGGACGAGAAGACGCTTGCGCGCCTGCTCTATTATCTGGGGATCGCCCTGATGCGCCTGGGCGACAAGGGCTCCGCGATCGACAGCTGGCGGGCGGCGCATCGGCTCAAGAGCGGCACCTACGCCCTGAAGATGCTGCAGAGGTACGCAAACTGCTACGGCATGGCGCGCCAGACGAACGGAGATCTGGACGACTGGAAGGCGTTCCTCTCCATCCAGCTCGATCGTTACCTGGCCACCAAGAAGAACGGCCGGTTCAGCAGCCCCGCCGAACGGGACATGGTGCGGGACCTCGTGTTCGAGTACTGGCGGGCGATCCGCGCCTCCGAGGTCCTCGAGGGGCGCGTTCCGGACGAGAAGGAGAGCCTGTTCCGGGCGGTCGAGATCGTCTTTCCCTACCGGCTGCCGGACGAGGCGCCCGGAGTGGTGATTCCGGTGGATTTCCGGCGAAAACGGCGCGTGGCGCTCGCGGATCGCTGCCCCTGCGGCAGCGGGCTGCGCTTCATGTCATGCTGCGGCAGGCTGAGCGCAGTCCGGATTGGGGAGTTTTGACACAGGATTGACGCACTCGTCGCTGAATGTGTCATTCTGATACGATTTCGAAAAAGCCGCTGAAAGCCTTCATTCTACTCTTTCTTACTTCTTATCTATAAAGAAGTTACTCAACGGGTGACTTTTAGGCGTGGCATACTTCTTGTATTTGTAGACGCTAACGGAGGTAGGGATGAAGTCTACTCGAGCCGCTGGTATCGCGAAGGCCGGGAGGGATGAGAACGTCCTTTCCATGTACCTCGCCGAGATCAACGCCATCCCGCTGCTCAACAGGGAGCAGGAAGACACGTGCGCCAGGGCGGCCGCCAAAGGCGACAAGAGGTCGAAGGAGAGGCTGATCAAAGCCAACCTTCGCTTTGTCGTGAACGTGGCCAAGAAATACCAGAACCAGGGCCTGCCTCTGATGGATCTCATCAGCGAGGGCAACATCGGCCTGATGAACGCCATTGAGAAGTACGACGTCAACAGGGGTTATCACTTTATCTCCTACGCGGTGTGGTGGATCCGGCAGGCGATCCTCAAGGCGATCTGCGAGAAGTCCCGGATGATCCGGCTTCCCCTCAACAGGGCGAACGAGCTCGTCCAGATCGAGAAGGCGCGCAAAGAGCTCCAGAACATGAAGGGCCGCGAGCCGGAGACCGAGGACATCGCGCGCTTCCTGGACATGGACGCCAAGCACGTCGAGTCGCTGGTCAACATATCGCGCGACCTGGTGTCGCTCGACACCCCCGTGTTCGCGGAAAAGGACTCCACGCTGCTCGGCGAGTTCGTGGAGGACTCCGACTACAAGTCGCCCGACGAGGTGGTCATCGAGCGGTCGCTGCAGCGCGAGATCAACAGCGTCCTCCGCTCGCTGTCCCAGAAGGAAGCGGAGATCATCCAGTACCGCTTCGGGCTCAACGGGAGAATCCCGATGTCGCTCAAGGAAGTCGGCGACAAGTTCAAGCTGACCAAGGAGCGGATCCGGCAGATCGAGAAGAAGGCGATCAAGAGACTTCAGCACCCGTCGCGCTCGCAGTACCTCGAGGCGTACGTCTCGTAGTCACGATGCCGCGTCCGGCTGCCGACAGGGGGCGACAGCTCCCCGCCGGGCAGCAGAAGAGCCCTCGGAAACGAGGGCTCTTCTGTTGCCTGTGGCACGTGACAGGCTGCTTGAGGTGTGCGTCAGGCGTGGCCTAACCCCCTGTCAGACCCTGTCTGACACCATGGTTAGGTTGACAGGCCCGCCCCGGTTCGTTAGAGTCGGGCCCGGTTCGAGGCCTTCGGCCCCGACCCGGGACTCAAGGCGCTTTTCGGTCCCCTTTTCTCGGTCATTTGCAGCGCGTCCCGCATTCTTCAGGAGGCAATCCATGGGTCGCTACGTGTATTTCTTCGGCGAAGGCAAAGCCGAAGGTCGGGCCGACATGAAAAACCTGCTCGGCGGAAAAGGCGCAAACCTGGCGGAGATGACGAACCTCGGCATTCCGGTCCCGCCCGGGTTTACGATCTCTACTGAGGTCTGCGACTACTACTACAAGAACGGCAACCAGTACCCGGCCGAGCTGCGCACAGAGGTCGTGGAGAACCTGCGGCGCGTCGAGCGCGTCACCGGGATGAAGTTCGGCGATCCCTCGAACCCGCTGCTGGTGTCCGTCCGCTCCGGCGCCGCGGCCTCCATGCCCGGAATGATGGACACCGTGCTCAACCTCGGCATCAACGACCAGGTCGTCGAGGGGCTCATCCGGAAGACCGGCAACCCGCGCTTCGCCTGGGACGCGTTCCGGCGCTTCATGCAGATGTACGGCGACGTCGTGCGGGGCGTCGAGCATCACGCCTTCGAAGAGGCGCTGCAGTCGGTCAAGAAGGCCAAGGGCGTCGAAGAGGACACCGAGCTCGACGCGGAGGACCTCAAGAAGGTCGTGGCGCTCTACCGCGGCGTGTTCAAGAAGCACACGAAAGAGGAGTTCCCGACCGACCCGATGACCCAGCTCTGGGGCGCCATCGACGCGGTCTTCGGGTCGTGGAACAACGAGCGCGCCATCAAGTACCGGGAGCTGAACAGCATCAAGGGGCTCCTCGGCACGGCCGTCAACGTCCAGACGATGGTGTTCGGCAACTTCGGCAACGACTCCGGGCACCGGCGTCTGCTTCACCCGCGACCCGTCCACCGGCGAGAACATCTTCTACGGCGAGTTCCTGATGAACGCGCAGGGCGAGGACGTGGTGGCGGGCATCCGCACGCCGCTGACCATCACCAACCTGCGCAAGAAGCAGCCGCAGGCCTACGACCAGCTCGAGGGCTTCCGCAGGCACCTGGAGTCGCACTACCGCGACATGCAGGACATGGAGTTCACCATCCAGCAGGGCAAGCTCTACATGCTGCAGACCAGGAACGGCAAGCGCACCGGGCTCGCCGCGGTCAGGGTCGCGGTCGACATGGTCAAGGAAGGGGTCATCAGCAAGGAGGAGGCGCTCCTGCGCGTCGAGCCCGGACCAGCTCGACCAGCTCCTGCACCCGATGATCGACCCCAAGGCGCGCCGCGCCCTCAAGCCGATCGCCAAGGGCCTGAACGCCTCGCCCGGCGCGGCGAGCGGCCAGATCGTCTTTGACGCGGCCGAAGCCGAGAAGTGGGCCAAGCAGGGCAAGAAGGTGCTGCTCCTGCGTCGCGAGACCTCGCCCGAGGACATCGGCGGCATGAGCGCTTCCCAGGGCATCCTCACCTCGACCGGCGGCATGACCAGCCACGCCGCGGTCGTCGGCCGCGGCATGGGCACGCCGTGCGTCGTGGGCTGCAAGGCGGTGAGCATCCAGGGCAAGATCGCGACCATCCAGGACAAGAAGTACAAGGAAGGCGACTGGCTCACGATCGACGGGACCACCGGCGAGGTGTTCACGGGGCAGGTCGCGCTCGTCAAGCCGAAGATCGCCGGAGACTTCAAGACGCTGCTCGAGTGGGCGGACGAAGTGCGCCTCTCGGCCGTGCGTGACGGCATCAAGGACAAGGGCTTTCGCGTCCGCACCAACGCGGACCTTCCGCGCGACGCCAGGGTCGCCCGGGAGTTCGGCGCCGAAGGCGTCGGGCTCACCCGCACCGAGCACATGTTCTTCGACGCCGGCAAGCTCGACCTGTTCCAGGAGATGATCGTCGCCGACGGCGTCGAGGCGAGGCGCAAGGTGCTCAAGAAGCTCGGCAACCTGCAGAAGGCCGACTTCAAAGGCATCTTCAAAGAGATGGCGGGCCTGCCCGTGACGATCCGGCTCCTCGACCCGCCGCTGCACGAGTTCGTCCCCAAGACCGCCCCGGAAACCAAGGCGATGGCGGAGAAGACCGGGGTGCCCCTGGCTCAGCTCAAGGCGCGCATCGACTCGCTGCACGAGCTCAACCCGATGCTCGGACACCGCGGCTGCCGCCTCGGCATCACGTACCCCGAAGTCTACGACATGCAGGTCGAGGCCATCATGACCGCGGCGTGCGAGCTGGCCAAAGCTGGCGTCGAGGTCCTGCCCGAGATCATGATCCCCCTCGTCGGCATGACCGCCGAGCTGGAGATCCTGCGCAAGAACGCCGAGCGGGTCTGCGAGGCCGTGTTCGCGAAGACGAAGACCAGGGTCAAGTACACCATCGGGACGATGATCGAGCTGCCCCGCGCGGCGCTGACCGCGGACAAGATCGCGAAGGTGGCCGAGTTCTTCTCGTTCGGCACGAACGACCTCACGCAGATGACGTTCGGCTTCTCCCGCGACGACATCGGGAGCTTCCTCCCGGACTACCTCGCGCAGGGCATCCTCGAGAAGGACCCGTTCCAGGAGCTCGACCGCGAAGGCGTCGGCCAGCTTGTCGACGTGGGCGTGAAGAAGGGCCGCAGCGGTCGCCCGGACATCAAGGTCGGGATCTGCGGCGAGCACGGCGGGGACCCGTCGTCGATCGAGTTCTGCTACACGGTGGGCATGAACTACGTTTCCTGCTCGCCTTACCGGGTGCCGGTCGCGCGGCTGTCCGCAGCGCAGGCGGTGCTCAGGGCACGCAAGCAGCAGGGCAAGGCGGCGTACCAGGGAACGGCGTAGCAGTCGCCGTTCCCCGGCCGAGCCGCAGCTCGCCGGAGGGATCGTGGGGCGCGCGGCCGCAGTCGCCTACCTGGCCGCCGGACTCCTCGTCGCGGTGGTCGGCATTGCCGGCCCGCGCGCCGACTTCGGCCTGGCCGCGCTGGGCGTGCTCCACGCGGTGTGGGGCGCGCTGCGCGCGGCGCGCCCCGAGTCCCGGCGGCCCGGCGTCGTTCTCACGACCGAGGTCCTGCTCGCGCTCTCGCTCCTCTACTTCCTCTTTCTCTACGTATACGCGCTGAACGCCAACATCGACTACGTGCAGCGGTTCGCGCGCGGCAGCGGCACGCTCTGGCTGGCCGTCGGACACGCGGCGCGAGCGCCTGTCGGCGTTTGCGCGCTGCGCTCCCCTGCTGGCCGCGGGGCTCTGGGGATACGCCGTCACGCGCGTTGGCCGCGGCCGCTTCTCGCTGGCGGCCGCCCTGGCGTCGGCCGGCCTGAGCGCGCTCGCGCAGCCGTCGTTCGTGCACCTGCAGGGCATCCCCGCGCTGGGGTGGCTCTCGTTCGTGCCGCTGCTGCTCTCGCTGCACCGCTCGGGCTACGCGCGGGGCGTGTTCACCGTCGCCGCTTACGGGGCGTTCGTTTCGCTCGCCGGGCAGTACTGGCTGGGGACCTTCAGCCTCATCTCGCTCCAGGTGGCGATGCTCATCCTCACGCTCTATTACCTGCTGTTCGCCTTCCCGCTCGTCGGCCTGCTCAAGGGCGTCCCGCGCGTGCGCTGGCTCGCGTTCGCGCTGGCGTGGACGGCGTTCGAGTGGCTGCGCTCGCTGGGCTACCTCGGCTTTCCCTGGGGCCTCGCGGCGCATTCGCAGTACGCCGAGCACGTGCTGCTGCAGGCGACGTCGTGGACGGGGGTGTGGGGCCTGAGCTTCGTGCTGCTGCTGGCGAACGCGGCGCTGGCCGAAGCGGCCGCGCCCCTGCTGCGCCGCCCCCCGCGGCTCCCGCGCGCCTCGGCGCTTCGGCCGGTCGCGGCGGCCGCGGTCGCCGTGCTGCTGTGGGCAGGCGCGGGCCTGGTCGCCGCCACGCGGCCGCCGGCCGCGGCCGGGGCCGGGGCCGCGGCCCGCACCGTGCGCGTCGCCCTCGTGCAGCAGAACTCCGACCCCCGCCGCTACGATTACAACGTCACGTTCGATTCGCTCGTGCGCCTCACCGACGCGGCCATGGCCTCCGATCCGGGCCTGGTGGTCTGGTCGGAGACCGCATTCGTGCCCAACATCCGCCGCTGGGGATCGACCGAGATCGGGCCGGACACGCCCGAGTCCGAAGCCGCGCTCATCAGGCTCGTGCGCCGGTTCCGCGACTACCAGGCCGGGCTGAAGCGCTGGCTCGTGACCGGCAACGACGACTACAGCATCTCGATCAAAAAAAACGGCGAGGAAGTGCGCGAGGAGTTCAACGCCGCCGTGCTCTTTGACGACCGCGGGGCGCGGCGCGAGACCTACCACAAGGTGCGGCTCGTGCCGTTCACCGAGTATTTCCCGTTCCGGGATCTCCTCCCCGGCGTCTACAAGCTGCTGATCTCGTTCGACGTGACGCTCTGGGAGCCGGGGGCCGAACGCACGGTGTTCTCCTTTCCGGGGTTCCGCTTCGCCACGCCGATCTGCTTCGAGGACATCTTTCCCGACGACATCCGGCGCTTCGTGCTCGCCGGCGCCGATGTGATCGTGAACTTGTCGAACGACTACTGGTCCCTCACGCCCGTGGAGGCGCAGCAGCACTTTGCCGCTGCCGTCTTCCGTTCGGTCGAAAACCGCAGGCCGCTGCTGTGCGCGACGGCGTCGGGAGTGACGGCGCAGTTGGACGCTTCGGGGCGCATCATGGCGAAACTGCCCCAGTACGTTGAAGACTACCTGATTGCCGACGTGCGGATCGACTCCGGGCCGCCCACGCTCTACAGCCGCGCCGGCGACTGGTTCCCGGCGGCGTGCGCGCTGGCGGCGCTCGCGTACGGCATGGCCGGGCTTGCGGGGGCGGCGGGGAGGGCGCTGCGGCGGGCGTCCAGGCGCCGCCGCGAGGGCTGACTGCGGCTGCCGGTGACTGCTAACTGTCCGAGTCGAACACCGTCCCGCCGACGTCGTACTGCGCTGTGCTGGTGGCGATCCTCGTGCGCTCGACGTCCTGTCGCTCGCGCTCGAGCTCCGGGAAACGCCAGACCCACGCGCCGTCGGCCGCCTGTACGGGCTCCCCGCCGCGGGTCGCGGCGAGCTCCTTGAGCAGGCGCTCGACATCGGCCTGCGCGTTGCGCGTGGTTTCCTCGGGGGCGGTCGGCCGGATGTCGCGGGGGTCGACGAGCGTCGGGTCGGCGAGCACGCGGGCGTAGACGAGCCTGCGCAGGTTCTCGCGGCGCGTCGCCTCGTTGGCGGCCCGTTCGCGCAGGCGCCTGACGAAGGGCACCAGGAAGAAGAACGCGGAGAACGTCAGCGGCACGACGCCGAGCGCGACGTATATGAGGGACTCGGGCTTCAGGGCGCCGAGCGCCGTCGCCGCTCTGATCACGAAGTGGTACAGGTATGCGCCGTCGATCTGCGTCAGCCGCGTCCCGTTCGCGAGCGTCGTGAAGACCTCCGTCGGTTTGGCCGCCGCCAGCGCGGCGAAATAGGTGCCGAAGCCGGCGTTCGCCAGATTGAAGACGGTGATCCAGCCGTTTCGCGAGCGCTCGTTCCGGTTGAACGGGACGAGGCGCTTGTGCGGCAGCCGCTCGCGGCTCTCGGCGCGCAGCTCTTCGGCGCGGCTGCGGAGGAGGTTTTCGAACCTGAAGACGATCGTCCCCTCGTCCGTGACTTCCGGCTCGCCCTCGAGCTCGAGGAGGAGACGGTTGATCTTCGCTTGAGCCTCTTCGGGCGATGCACCTGTGAGCGCCATCAGCTCCTCCGCGGTGATCAGCCCCTTGTTCGAGCGCAGGAAGTGCACGATCGCTCGGCGCTCGGTCTCCTCCCAACGCGCGTTCGGGTCCGGCTCCCCGAACACGTACGCAAAGACGGACTGGCGCAGAGGCCTGCCCCGCGAGCGCGTCGCGCGCGGGCCGCGCGCGAACCAGAGCCAGAGGAACAGCTCGAACATCCTGGCGGCGAGGTAGAAGGAAAAGAAGCCGCCCCCTCCGCCGTCCCTGCGGCCGTCGCTGCGGCTCGCCGCCGACATGGCCATCGACGCGAGGGCCGCGAGAACGACGATCGCGACGAACAGGGCGAAGTAGCCGACGAGCATGACCGTGATCCAGGCCTTGAAGAGCCACTTGAGGACCCGGCCGGTCGCTTTCGCCGCCCGTCCCACAACGCGCCTGGCGACGGCGGCCGCGCCGCGCTTGCGGCTGCGCATCCCGTTGGGGAAGTGGTAGAGGACCTCGCCCGATTCGGTGACGCGCAGGTGCCCGTCGTATTCGTCCGCGACCTCGCGGATGCCCTGCTGCACCTGCACCGCGGGGAGGCCGGTGGCCGCGACGAGGTCGGCGATGGTGGCACCCTCGCGCCGGCTCTTGAGCGTGTCGACAAGCCGCGTGCGAACGTGGCCCATGTTGAACTGGTAGACCTTGCGGGCCATACGAGAAGAAGGTACCGAAACGCCTCGGGGACTGCAAGCGACTGTTCGCGCCGGCGACACGGCGGGGGGCGCCCGGCGCCTCGAAACGCGGCTGCCCACGCGGCTGCCACGCCGCTGCCCAAAACTTGACAGCGTGGGGCATAGATTGTACGCTTCACGGACTTCGCCGGGTCGCGCCCGGACGGCTACGCAGGCGGGGATAATTGAGAGAGTTCAAGACTTGCTATGTGACCGGCGGGTCGAGCGGCATCGGCTTCGCGGTCGCTACCGAGCTCGTCCGGACGGGCGCCAGCGTGGCAATCATCGCGCGCGACCGCTCGCGGCTCGATGCCGCGGCGGCGCACCTGCAGTCCCTGCGGCTCTCCGAGGGGCAGCGGGTCGTGGGGGCCGCCTGCGACGTGGCCGACCCCGCCGCGGTGAGCCGCGTCCTCGACGGCCTCGTCCGGGACGTCGGGGCTCCCGACCTGCTCGTCAACAACGCGGGTTTCGCCTATATCGACTATTTCGAGAACGTGACCGAAGCCCACCTGCGCGACATGACCGCGACCAACCTTTTCGGCTGCTTCCACACCGTCCGCGCTGTCCTCCCGCACATGAAAGCCCGGGGCGGCGGCACGATCGTGAACGTGGCGTCCGTCGGCGGCCTCGTCGGCTACTTCGGCGCGACCGCGTACTGCGCCACCAAGTTCGGCGTGGTGGGATTTTCGGAGGCCCTCCGCAACGAGCTCGCCCCGTGGAAGATCCGCGTGGTGGTGCTCTGCCCGCCGAACACGGCCACGCCCGGGCTCGACCGGGAGAACGTCAACAAGCCCGCCGAAACGCACGCGGTCGAGGGGACGGCGGGGACCTACAGCCCGGAGCAGGTCGCCCGCTCCCTGATCCGCGGCCTGCGCGGGAACCGCACCTTCGTGTTCTGCGGTTTCATGAGCCGGCTCACCGATTTCGTCCACAGAATAGCGCCTCGCCTCGTCTACGCCGTCATGGATTCCGACGCGGGAAAGGCGCGCAAACGAAAAGCCAAGGAGATCTCCAGATGACGCCCAGGAAGACAGCGGTGCGCGAGAAGACTCACGTCAGGAAGCCTGCCGGCCAGCCCTACGTCTTCGCGAAGTGCTACAACTTCACCGACGCGCGCGACGCGCGCGAAGCCGGCATCTACCCGTTCTTCCGCCCGATCCAGGAGAACCACGGCAGCCACGTGGTCATGGGCGGCCGGGATCTGGTCATGGCGGGGTCGAACAACTACCTCGGGCTGGCCCACGACCCGCGCGTGATCGAGGCGGCGCGCCGGGCCATCGCCGAGCACGGCACGAGCTGCTCGGGATCGCGGTTCATCAACGGGACCCTCACGCTGCATGAGGAGCTCGAGGCCAGGCTCGCCGCGTTCGTCGGCCGCGAGGCGGCGCTCTGCTTTACCACGGGCTACCAGACCAACCTCGGCTCCATCCAGGCCCTGCTCGGCAAGCAGGAGCACGTGATGACCGACCGGTACAACCATGCCTCGATCGTGGACGGCATCCTCCTGAGCGTGGGGCTGAACCGGGACGTCAAGATGCACCGCTACAAGCACAACAACATGGAGGACCTGGAGCAGCAACTCGAAGGCATCACGCAGGGGGAGCCCATCCTGATCGTGACCGACGGCGTCTTCAGCATGGAGGGCGACATCGTCAAGCTGCCGGAGCTCAAGGCGCTGGCGGAAAAGCACGGCGCCGCCGTGTACCTCGACGAGGCGCACGCGATCGGCACGATCGGCAAGACGGGCCGCGGCACCACGGAGCACTACGGCGACAAGCGCCTCACGGACCTGCTGATGTGCACGTTCTCCAAGTCCTTCGCCAGCATCGGCGGGTTCGTTGCGGGCGACGCCATGATCGTCGACTACATCAAGCACTTCGCGCGGGCGCTCATCTTTACCGCAAGCATGCCCCCGGCGAACATCGCCTCCGTGATGGCCAGCCTCGACATCATCGAGCGGGAGCCGCACCACGTGCAGCGGCTTCAGGCGATCGGCCGCAAGATGCTCAAGGGGTTCAAGGATCTCGGCTACGACATCGGCGTCGCCGAGACGCCCATCATCCCCCTGATCGTCGGCCCCATGGACAAGACCTTTGCGCTCTGGCGCGCGTTCCTGGATGGCGGGGTGTACACCAATCCGGTCGTGCCTCCCGCCACGCCGCCGAACCGCTGCCTGATCCGCACGTCGTACATGGCGACGCACACCGACCAGGACCTCGACCGGATCCTCGAGATCGCGGGCGAAGCCGGGCGCAAGCTGGGGATCACGCCGGGTTGACGTCCGCCGCCGCGCTCCTTGCCTTCCTCCTCCTGGCCGCGCAGCCGATGACCGCCGACGGCGTGCGTTTCGAGGTCGCGTACGCTGCGGGGGACAAGTTCAAGATCACCGAGCGCAGCGACCTCCGCCGCTACGAGGACGGTAAGTTCGTCGGCCTCTCGTACCGCGAGGTGCGTGGCGTGCTCGACGTCCGCGGCGCGGAGAGCGGAGCCGACGTCGAGGGCTCGTTCTACGTCTTCGAGGAGACCAGGCGGGACTCGAGGCTCGTCGCCAAGCGCATCGACGACGTCGTGCCCGTGCGGTTTTCCATCCGAGCGGACGGCACTTACGACGTGCCCGCGGACCAGGCCTATCCCGCCCTGCGCAGCTTCCCGGTCTTTCCGACCCGCGACCTCGCCCCCCGCGATCGCTGGGAAGCGTTCGGTGCGCGGGTCGTGGAGCCGTTCCGCGACGGCAAGCACACGCGGGTGCGCATCTACGCCGGATATGAGTACCAGGGGCCGGTCGTGCGCAACGGCCGGAACCTGCAGCTGGTCGCGGCGCGCTACGCCCTGCGCTACAAGGGCGGCGACGATCCGCTCGGCGACTCGCGCATACGGTCGATCAGCGGCAGCCACTCCGCGAAGATTTATTATGATGAAGGCGCCCGCCGGCCGGTCTTTGTCGAGACCATGGTGGACGAGACGTACGCCCTCGAGGGCGGGAAGTCGGTGGGCTTCAAGGGTTTCATGCTCACCTGGTACGAAGGCATCGCCGCCATGGATCGCGGCCTCATCGCCGAGGACGTGAAGAAGGCGCTCGGGCCGGAGCTCGCGCGCGAGCGTCCGGCGCCGCGGATCGGAGCCTCGCCCGCCGGCGCCGGTCCCGGGTCTCCGGGTGCCGGAGGCGGCGAGCGACAGACCGGCGGCGGCGCGGGCGAAGTGGCCGGCAGCCTTTCGAGCGAACCGGGCGGCACGCCCGGCGTCAAGGTCAGCGAGACCGAAGCCGGGGTGAAGCTCGAGATCAGCGACATCCGCTTCGTCGCCGACCAGGCGGTCGTGCTGCCTGAGGAAAGGCCGCGCCTTGAGGCGGTGGCGCGCGCGCTCAAGAAGATCCAGGGCCGCACTTTCCGCGTCATCGGACACACGGCTCGTGCCGGCACCGAGGCCGGTCAGAAGGCCCTGTCGGTCGAGCGCGCGAGGGCCGTCGTCGACTTCTTCGTGGCGTCGGGGCTGGAGGCGGGGCGCTTTGTCTACGAAGGGCGCGGGGCCTCCGAACCCGTTGCCTCCAACGACACGCCCGAGGGCATGGCGCTCAACCGGCGCGTCGAGATCATCATCCTCGAAGATTGACCCGCGGGCGGCGCGTGCCTCATAATGCCCCGCGATGAAAGCGCTGGTCCACACGAAACCCCTCACGTTCCAGATGGAGGAGCGCGCGGTCCCGAAGCACGGGGCCGATGAGCTCCTGGTGCGCGTCGATTCGGTCGGCATCTGCGGGAGCGATGTCCACGGCATGACGGGACAGACCGGCCGGCGGATCCCGCCGATCGTGATGGGCCACGAGGCCGCGGGAGTCGTGGAGGCCGTCGGCGCCGCGGTGACCCGCTTCAAGCCGGGCGACCGGATCACGTTCGACTCGACGATCTACTGCAACCGCTGCCGCTACTGCCTCACGGGCAAGCCCAACCTCTGCTCGAACCGCAAGGTGCTCGGAGTCTCCTGCGACGAGTATCGCCAGGACGGGGCGATGGCCGACTTTGTCGTCGTTCCCGAGCACATCGTGGTCCCGCTGCCCGAGGGGCTCGCGTTCGAGAAGGCGGCGATGGTGGAGCCGGTATCGATCGCCGTGCACGCGGTCGAGCGCGCGGGCATCCACCTCGGCGACAACGTCGTCGTCATCGGCTGCGGGATCATCGGCCTGCTGACGATCCAGGCGGCGCGCCTGGCCGGCGCCGGCCAGGTGATCGCGGTGGACCTCGTCGACTACAAGCTCGAGGAGGCGCGCCGCCTGGGGGCCGACCACGCGATCAACCCGAAAAAGACCGACGCCGTCGAAGCGATCCGGGCGCTCACCGCGGGCGAAGGCGCGGACGTGAGCCTCGAGGCGGTGGGGTTCGCGCCGACCGTCGACCTGGCCGTGCGCTGCGTCCGCAAGGGGGGCCGGTGCGTGATGATCGGGAACCTCACCCCGAAAGGCGAGTTCCCGCTCCAGGTCGTGGTGCAGCGGGAGCTCGACGTGCGCGGAACGGTGGCGTCCGCGGGCGAGTACCCGGCCTGCCTCACCCTGATCGCATCGGGCCGCCTGGACGTACAGAGCCTCATCAGCAAGGTCGTTCCGCTCGAGGAGGCGCCGCACTGGTTCCATCTTCTGCACGAAGGCAAGGAGCGGCTCTTCAAGGTCATCCTCAAGCCCTGATCGCGGGCGCGCGCCCCGCCGCCGTGCTGTGGCCCGGCGTACCCGCCGCTGCACCGAAAGGAGATTCCCGTGGCCCCTGACCCCTTCGATCTCTCCGGCCGCCTCGCCCTCGTCACCGGAGGAAGCCGCGGCCTCGGCCGGTACATGGCGCTCGCCCTGGCGCGCGCCGGCGCCGACGTCGTCGTGACTGCGCGCGCCGCCGCGGACTGCGACGCCACCGTCGCCGAGCTCAGGGCCCTCGGACGGCAGGCGCGCGCGTACTCGCTGGACGTAAGGGTCAAGGAAAGCATCGAGGAGCTCGGCCGCGCGCTGAGGCGCGACGTCCCGGCGGTTGACGTCCTCGTGAACAACGCCGGGTGCAACATCCGCAAGGCGTCGGTGGACGTGACCTGGGAGGACTGGGACGCGGTCGTCGACACCAACCTCAAGGGCGCCTTCTTCGTGGCCCGTGCGATCGCCCCCGGGATGATCGAGAGGAAGTACGGCAAGATCATCAACATCGGCTCGGTCACCTGCGTCTTCGGCTACGCGGGTATCGTGCCGTATTCCGCGAGCCGCGGGGGCGTGCTGCAGATGACCAAGGCCCTGGCATCGGAGTGGGGGCCCTTCGGGATCAACGTCAACTGCCTCGCGCCGGGCTGGTTCCGCACGGAGCAGAACAAGGTCCTCTACGAAGACCAGGAGTGGGTGTCGTACCTCGTGGAGAAGATCCCGCTCGGCAGGCCCGGCAAGCCGGATGACCTCGACGGTACGGTGGTCTTTCTCGCATCCGACGCGTCGCGCTACGTGCACGGCCAGATGGTGCTGGTCGACGGCGGGATCACGACCGGCAACACCCGCGCGGTCCCCCGCAAACGCTGATGGCCGCCGGGTACCTCGTCAGCGGCATCCAGCAGATCGGCATCGGCGTCGCGGACCTCGAAGAGGCCTTCCGCTGGTACCGCCGCAGCTTCGGCACCGACGTCCCGGTGTTCGATGACGCCGGCGAAGCCCCGTTCATGGTCCGCTACACCGGCGGAGTCGTCCAGTCGAGGCGCGCGGTGCTCGCCGCGAACCTGCAGGGCGGCTCCGGCTTCGAGATCTGGCAGTACACCAGCCGCAAGCCGAGCCCGCTCGCGCCTCAAGCCGGCGTCGGCGACCTGGGCATTCTTGCGGCGCGCATCAAGGCGAGGGACGTGGCGGCCGCCCGCGCCTTTCTCGCGGGCAGGGGAGCCGACCTTCTGACCGACGTCGTGCCCGACCCGGCCGGCTCGCGCCACTTCTACCTGCGCGACCCCTGGGGCAGGCTCTTCGAGGTCGTCGAGGGCCGCGACTGGTTCGCGGGAGGCCGTCACCCGACCGGGGGACCGTGCGGCTGCGTCCTCGGGGTGAGCAGCGTGGAATCGAGCCTGCGGGTCTACCGCGACATCGTCGGCTATGACACGGTGATCTACGATCGCGAGGGTACGTTCGCGGACCTGGAGAGCCTCCCCGGCGGGCGCAGGCGGGTCCGCCGCGTGCTCCTCGGACACGCCGCCCCGCGCCGGGGCGCGTTCAGCCGCCTGTTCGGCTCGAGCCGTCTCGAGCTCATTCAGCCGCTCGAAGCGCCGGGCCGGCGGCTCTTCGAGGGCCGTTACTGGGGCGACCTCGGCTTTATCCATCTCTGCTTCGACATCCGCGGAATGGCGGAGCTGCGGGAACGCTGCGCGGCCGCGGGGTTCCCCTTCACCGTGGACAGCTCCTCGTCGTTCGAGATGGGGGATGCGGCCGGCCACTTTGCCTACATCGAAGATCCCGACGGCACGCTCATCGAGTTCGTCGAGACACACAAGGTGCCGATCGCGAAGCGCCTGGGCCTGTACCTCGACCTCCGCCGCCGCGATCCCGGACGGCCGCTGCCCGCCTTGATCCTTCGCGCTCTCGCCCTGGCCCGCGTCAGGGATTGAGCCGGGAGGCCGCCTCCCCGACACGGTGTTATTATTGGTGAAGGGAGGCGACGCGTGGCTGGCGGGGAGGGTAGGATCGCCGTCGTGGCCGTCGGCGGCAACTCGCTGATCAAGGGCCCTCAGCGTCAGTCGATCCCCGACCAGTACGAAGCCGCCCGAGAGACCATCCGTCACGTCGTCGATCTCATTGTCGAAGGCTGGCGTGTCGTCCTCACCCACGGCAACGGGCCGCAGGTGGGCTTCGCGCTGAGGCGCTCGGAGCTCGCCATGGGCGAGGTGCCGCCCGTCCCGATGGACTACGCGGGAGCCGACGTCCAGGGCGCGGCGGGCTACATGTTCCAGAAGGCCTTCCACAACGAGTTCCTGAGGCGCGGCCTCGGCGGCCGCGCGATCACCCTCGTCACCGAGGTCCTCGTCGACGCCGACGATCCCGCGTTCGCGGACCCGAGCAAGCCGATCGGCTCGCACATGAGCGAGGAGCGCGCGAGGCGGATAGCCGCCGAGCAGGGTTGGACCGTGCGCGAGGATGCCGGCCGGGGCTGGCGCCGCGTGGTCCCGTCCCCCGCGCCCCGCGAGATCGTCGAGCTGGACGCCATCCTTGCGCTCCTCAGGCAGGGCTTCACGGTGATCGCGTGCGGCGGCGGCGGCATCCCGGTGGTGCGCCGCGCCGACGGGTCCCTGGAAGGCGTCGAAGCGGTCATCGACAAGGACCTCGCGTCGAGCCTGCTCGCGCGCGCGGTCGGCGCGGACCTGTTCGTGATCTCGACGGCCGTCGAGAAAGTCGCCCTCGAGTACAACACGAGCCGTCAGCGCCCGCTCGACCGCGTGACCGCGGCGGAGGCTCGGCGGTACCTCGCTGCGGGGCACTTCCTGGCGGGGAGCATGGGGCCCAAAGTGCGCGCCATGATCGAGTTCCTCGAGGACCGCGGCGGCCGGGGATTCATCACGAGCCCGGAAAACCTCGGCCGCGCCCTCGCCGGCCGGACCGGGACGCAATTCGAGCCGTGAGGGGGGTCCTGGGGCTGCTCCTGCGCCACCCTGTGCGGACCATGGGATCGCTCAGGGTGACGACCGCGCTGCTCCTCCTCGCGATCCTCGTCCTGTTCACGGGCACGCTCGCCGCGCCCGCGCATGGGGTCGCGGCCGTGCACAGGCGGTTCTTCGACTCCTGGGGGACGATGGTCGGGCCCCTGCCCGTGCCCGGGCTCAGGCTCCTCGCGACTGCGGCCGGGGTGAACCTGCTCTTTGCCTTCCTGCGTCGTCGGCGCCCGCGGCCCCGGCAGCTTGGCTTGGGGCTGGTGCACGCCGGGCTCGTGGCCGCGGTCGTCGTGCTGGTCGGCGCGGCCGCCGCCGCGCCCGCTTCGTCGGACCTTTCGTTCGTCGCGCTGCGCGAGGGCGCGAGGGTGGAGACCTCGCTGGACCCGGGCGCCTGGGACCTGGTCCTGGACCCGGCAGGCATAGCCGTGCCCTTCGAGCGTCTCCGGGATGGATCGAACGTCCCGGGGGAGCCCTCGGTGGTCGTGGAGCAGCACCTGGCAAACAGCCGTCCCCTCGTGGGGCCCTCGGGCGACGCGCTCACGAGCCTCGCGCCGCTGCGGCCCGAAGCGGACCCGGCGGAGAACCGACCCGGTGTGATCCTCCGGCCGTCTTCGGGCGGGCGGACGGCGCCGACCGTGGTCTGGGCGGGGCGGACGGCCGCCGTGACGGGCGCGGCCCCCTCGCTCACGGCGAAGCTCGCCAGGCGCGAGGAGCGGCTGCCGTTCGCGATGACGCTCAAGGACCTGCAGATCTCCTACTACCCGCAGACCGAGACGCTGCAGGCGGTCGCCGCGAGGGTCATGGTCGAGGGCGCGGGGTCGTCCGCCGAGGCCCTGCTCGGCATGAACCGGCCTTTGCGCCGGGCCGGCTTGAATGTCTACGTGAGCTCAGTGCGGACCGATGAGGCGGGCAAGCGGGTGCTCGTCCTCGGCGTGAGCCGCAGCCCCGTACCGCTTTATGCGGCCTTCGGCCTCACCGTGCTCGGGTTGGCTCTGCACCTCGGGCTGCGCCTGACTCCCCTGGCCGCCCTGCTTGCGCTCTCGCTTCTCGCGCCTGGGCCCGCCGGAGCGAGGGGGCTTCCCCCGCTCGACGCGCTCGGGCGCGTCGCCGTTCTCTCCGACGGGCGGCTGATGCCCCTGGAAACCTACGCGAGGCTCACCCTGCGCGAGCTTTCCGGTTCGGCGGGACTCAAGGGGGAGTCGGCGCTCTCCTGGATGGCGCGGGTGCTCTTTGCCCCCGACACGGCCCTGGCCGACCCTGTGTTCGCGGTGCGCCGGCGCGAGACGCCCGGCAGGCTGCGCCTCGACGGCGTGTCGGCGGGCCGCGTGAGCTTCGACCAGCTCGAGCCGGCCGAGGCGCGGCTGCAGGAGCTCGCCGGCAGGCT
The DNA here is from genome assembly GCA_963734495.1 of uncultured Spirochaetota bacterium. Taxonomy (GTDB): domain Bacteria; phylum Spirochaetota; class Spirochaetia; order SZUA-6; family CAVTHK01; genus CAVTHK01. The sequence goes on along the minus strand of CAVTHK010000007.1, from coordinate 341,411 downwards.
TTCCTCGCGCAAGGACCCGCAGCCCGCGGACGAGGAGATCCTCTCGCTGATGAGCCGCATGGCGCTGTTCACGCGCCTGGTGGCGTCGGCGGACTACCTGCGGCCGCATGCGGATTTTACGGTGCCCGCGGGCCCGGTTTCCGCCCGCCTGGGCCTCTCGCCGGGACGCCATTCCCTGCGCGAGGTCGCGGCTGTGAGCGACCGGCTCGCCGGCCCGTGGGACGAGCGCGTCGACGCAGCCGCGGCGCGCAGGCTCCGCAACGCGCTCGCGCGCTGGGCCGACGACTACAGTGCCGTCGTGCCGGCGATCATCCCGCTCCCCGCGGGCTGGACGAACCCGGTGGCGGCGCTCGCGTCGGGCGCGGACGACTCGGGCGCGTCCGCGGCGCTCGGGCGGGCCGCCGACGCCTACGCGGCCGGGGACTGGCGCGCGATGAGGGGAGCGCTCTCCGAGCTGGACGCGTCGGTCACCCGAGCGGCCGGCGGGGCCGACCGCCTGCGCGCCGTGAGGCTGGAGCTGCTGTACGACAGGCTGCGGCCGTTCGCGGTCGGGATCGTCATGCATTGCCTCGGGCTGCTCCTCCTCGCGGCCGGCGACCGGCAAAGGCGCGCGAAGCTGATCTCGCTCTCGGCGCTGGCGCTCGGCCTGCTCGCATTCTCCGTGGGGCTGGTGCTGCAGGTCCTCATCACCGCGAGGGTGCCGGCCGCGACGCTGGCGCAGACGTTCGTGCTCGCCGCGTGGGCGCTGTCGCTGGCGGGGCTCGCCGCGTACGTCGCTCGCCGGCGCCGCGCGGCGCTGGCGGTAGGGTGCGGTGCGGCCCTGCTGCTGGCCGTGGTCGGCCGGGTGCTCGCCGCCTCCGGCGACGAGTTCGCCGTGCTCCCCGCTGCCCTGGACACGAACCTCTGGCTGGCGGCTCACGCCGGGCTGATGAGCCTCGGGTACGCGGCGTCGCTCGCCGCGGCCGCGCTGGGTCACGCGTGGCTCGCCCGCCGCTGGCTGCGCCCCGACGACGTCGCGGGGCTGGATCGCCTGCACGCCGCGCTCCGGGCGGCCCTCGGCCCGGCCCTGCTGCTGACCGTCGCCGGGACCTTCGCGGGCGCGGCCTGGGCCGACATCGCCTGGGGCCGCTTCTGGGACTGGGACCCCAAAGAAAACGGCGCCTTGATCGTGATCCTCTGGATCGCCGCGATCCTGCACTCGTCCCGCGCGCGGCTGTTCCGCCCGGCCGTCACGGCGGGGGCCGCCGCAGCCCTCTCCCTCGCGGTGATGTTCTCGTGGATCGGCGTCAACCTGATGCGCGTCGGTCTCCACTCGTACGGCTTTCTCCCGGGCGGCGGCGCCGCGGTCGCCGTCGCCTGCGCGCTCGAGGTGGCCTTTCTCGCCGCCGCGGCGATTGCGCCGCGGATCCGGCCCCGGCGGGTCGAGGGGGAGGGGCTGATGTGGAAGGGGCCGCGGGAGTTCGATTGACAGCGGGGCGCCTTTCCGGCTCAAGATAGCGGCATGCTGCGACTGATCCGGGGAAGGCAGTCCTTCCCCTCGGAACATATCGTCGACGTGGCCTCGCGCGTGCGCGAGGAGATCGCGCGCTGCAACCCCGCCATAGGCAGGGGCGACCCGATCGCGATCGCGGTCGGAAGCCGCGGCATCGCCCGGCTGCAGGAAGTCGTGCGCGCGACGGTCGCCGCCGTGCGGGAGCGCGGGGGCGAGCCCTTCGTGATCCCGGCCATGGGGAGCCACGGGGGCGCCACCGCCGAAGGCCAGCGCGAGGTGCTCGCCAGCTACGGCATCACGGAGGCCGAAGTCGGCGCGCCCATCCGCTCCTCGATGGAGGTCGTCGAGCTCCCGCGCGGCGACGCGCCGTGCCGCGTCTTCATGGACCGGCTCGCGTCGGAGGCGCGCGGCACGATCCTCGTCAACCGCGTGAAGCCCCACACCGACTACCACGGCGAGCACGAGAGCGGGCTGGTCAAGATGGCCGTGATCGGCCTGGGCAAGCACGCCCAGGCCCTCGAGGTGCACCGGCACGGCACGCGCGGGCTGCGCGAGTTCATCCCGCTGGTCGCGCGCCGGGTGCTGGCCGACGGCAACATCCTGCTGGGCGTCGGGCTCGTCGAGAACGCGCGCCACGACCTGGCGGAGGTGCGCGCCGCCCGGCCGCGCGAGCTCATCGACGCCGACCGCGCCCTGCTCGCGGCGGCGCGCGGCCTCATGCCGCGCCTGCCCGCCGACGACATCGACATCCTCATCGTCGACGAGCTCGGCAAGGACGTGAGCGGGACCGGGCTGGACACGAACATCATCGGCCGCATCTACATCAAGGGGGACCCGGAGCCGGAGTCGCCCCGGATCAAGGCAATCGTCGTCTGCGACCTCACGGAGGCTTCGCACGGCAACGCGCTCGGGATGGGGCTCGCCGACGTCATCACGCGGCGGCTCTACGAGAAGGTGGACCTCGCCTCCGTCGCCCAGAACGTGATCACCAGCACGTTCCTCGAGCGGGGCAAGATGCCCCTGGTGGCGCCGACGGACCGTGAGGCCTACGAGTGGGCGATCCGCGCCTGCGGGCCCGTGGAGCTGGAGGACCTGCGCGTCCTGCGCGTCCGCAACACGCTCGCCATCGGCGAGTTCCAGGCGTCCGAGCCGCTGTGGCGCGTGATGGGATCGCGGCCGAACGTCTCGCGCGTGGACGCGACCGCCTCACCGGCGTTCGACGAGGCGGGCCGCCTGCGCCCCTTCTGAGGCGGGCGCGCCCGCCCTATCGGTGCACGCCCACCCCGGGCTGGAAGATGTGCTCCCGCATCTGTTTCTCCGCGGCGTCGGGGTCGCTGGCGAGGATGGCGCGGACGAGCCGGCCGTGGAGGTCGTTCGGCAGCCCGACGCGCCTGAGGATGATGTGCTCGCGCGTCTTCTGCATCAGGCGGAAGAGGTTGATGCGCGCGAGGGCGCGCATCAGCGATTTGCTCCCCGTGAACTCGGCCATCTTCGAATGGATCTCGTGGTCCTTGGCGAGGAATTCCGCCTCCAGGTCCCGCGCGGCAACGAGCTCGTCGAGGCGCACCGCCATGCGCGTGAGCTGCTCGGCCTGGTCCGCGGAGTGGCTCGTCGCGAGGATGCGCGCGACCTGGCACTCCACGGCCTCGCGCAGCAGGTAGCGGTCCCGGATCGTTTCGTTGTCCAGCGTGATGACCCGCGAGCCCCAGCGCGGGAAGGTCTCGATCAGCCCTTCCTCTTCGAGCCGGTGGAGCGCCTGGATGACGGGGATGACGCTGACGCCGGTCAGCTCCGCCATCGCGCGCACCGTCAATCGCGTGCTCGGCTGCAGGGAGCATTCGAGGATGGCGTCCCTGATCGCGACGTACGCGCGTTCAGTCGCTGTCTGCGTGTCGCTTTTCACCATCGAGTTGACCGGCGCACGCGCCTTCAATTTTTGTCTGTCCGGGACCGGCGCCGCGTTATAACGCGATCATAACGCACCCGTTTGCCCGCTGTCCAGCGGCGGCCCCGGATCGGCGGCGGCTATCCGACCGTGTCGTCGAGCGGCAGGCCGAGCGCCTCGTAGCCGGCCCTGCGGCCTGGGCGGTCCTTGGCCTGGATCAGATGCGCGCGCCGCGCCGCTTCGTCGGCGATCTCCTGCGGCACCACGACCACGCCGTCGTCGTCGGCGATGACTACGTCGCCCGGCCGCACGACCACCCCGGCGCAGACGATCGGCTGGCTGTCCGTCACCGCGCCGATGCGCCCCATCGGGTGCGCCGGCGATCGGACGGTGGAGAAGACCGGGGTCTTCTGGACGATGCACTCGCCGGAATCGCGGCAGGTGCCGTCGATCACGAAGCCGAGGACGCCCCGGGCCCGCCCGCCGAGCGTGTTGTTGGAGCCGAGGATCCCGGCGCGGGTCCGCTTCGCGTCGATCACGAGGACTTCGTCGGGCGCGCCCCAGACGCCGGCCTCGTGCCACAGGCCCTCGGGTCCGCGCTTGTACTGCAGCTCGTCGAACTCCTCGTACGTCATCGCGCGGAGCGGCCTGTCGATCGCGCGGTACTCGGCGGTGTGCGCGATCCCCGCGAAGCGGATGCCGGCGAACAGGGGACGCATCGCCGGGTCCATCTCGTAACGCTGCTGCAGGCCCATGGAGTCGAGCGCATCCGTGACGTCCGAGGTCCGCACCGACCTGAAGATGTCGAGCGTCTTTTTGCTCACTGCCATCGAGCGCCTCCTCCTCGCAGTCGAGACCGCATGATAGCACGGCCGGCGGCGCTTCGCGGAACGGGGCAAACTTGATTAAACTTGACACCGGCTGTGGATTTTCCTAGAATCGCGCACCATACGCCGCCAGAGGGGGGGAGGCCCGTCGAGGGGCCGCAATGGGCTCATGGTGATTCCGGACCTCGGAGACGAAGCTCTTCGCGTGCCCACGCTGGGCGAGCCCAGGGTCGACTCGCCGCTCGGCCTCTCAAAGGTGTTCGGCGACGCGCTCGCCGACTACGTCGAGGACGGCCACACCGTGCTGATGCAGCACGATCGCGGCCAGATCGCGGCGCAGTTGCGGGCGGGCGGGAGCCCTCCCGCGTTCGAGAAGGCCGGCCCCCGCGGCAGGATCTACTTCGACCCGTCGAAAGCGCGCGCCGCGATCGTGACCTGCGGCGGCCTCTGTCCCGGGATCAACAACGTCATCCGCGAGCTGGTGCGCACGCTGTTCCTCGCCTACGACGTGCGGACGATCTTCGGCATCCCTTACGGCTTCGAGGGGTTCGTCCCGCGCTACGGCCACGAGCCCGTGATGCTCGATCCCGACGTGGTCGACGAGATCCACGAGCAGGGCGGAAGCGTGCTCGCTTCGTCGCGGGGCGAGCAGTCGACCGAAGACATCGTCGACTGCCTGGAGAGGATGAACATCTCGATGCTGTTCACCATCGGCGGTGACGGCACGCTGCGGGCCGCCCACGAGATCTACGAGGAGGTCACGAGGCGCGGCCTCAAGATCGCGGTCGTCGGGGTCCCCAAGACGATCGACAACGACATTGCCTACGTCCAGAAAACCTTCGGCCTGGAGACCGCGTTTTCCATCGCGGGGCAGGCGATCCGCTCCGCGCACGTAGAGGCGAAAGGCGCCCCGTACGGCCTCGGCCTGGTCAAGGTCATGGGCCGGCTTTCCGGGTTCATCGCCGCGAACGCGGCCCTGGCCCTCAACGAGGTGAATTTCGTCCTCATCCCCGAGGTGCCCTTCGACCTCGAGGGGCCGGACGGCCTCTTCGCCGCTCTCGAGCGCCGGTTCCAGCGCAAGAACCACGCGGTCATCGCCGTGGCGGAAGGCGCAGGACAGGAGCACCTCAACTGCGATCTCGCCCGCCGCGACCCCTCCGGCAACCCGGTCCTGGCCGACATCGGCGTCTTTCTCCGCGACGCCCTCATCGAGCACTTCAGGAGCACAGGCCACCGCGTGAGCCTCAAGTACATCGACCCGAGCTACATGGTGCGCGCCGCGCCGGCGAACGCCCACGACGCGATCTACTGCATCCAGCTCGCGCAGAACGCGGCTCATGCCGCCCTGGCGGGCAAGACGGGCATGCTGGTGGGAAGCTGGAACGACTTCTTCACGCACGTGCCCCTCAAGCTGGCGATCTCCAAGCGCAACACGCTTTCGCCCGAGGACCCGCTGTGGCTGAACGTGCTGTTCGCCACCGGGCAGCCGGCAAAGATGCGCGCCGGCGCGGGCGAGGGGCGCGGGCTGCCCGCGAAACGGAAGGCGAGGGCCGGCGAGTGAGCATCCGCAAGTACCTGGGCACGGAGCCGCTGCACGAGGTGGCGCGCTACTCGGCGCGCGGGGGCCGCGCCGCGGACAACGTCGGCTTCACCGGCGCGCCGCGCAAGCACCCGTACGACGCCGACAAGCTGATCCTCATCTGCGATCCCTTCAGCGCGCAGACGATGTTCTACGAGTTCAGGCTGCAGGATGTGGCGCACGTCGACGAGCTCCCGAGCCTCGTGACCGAGGGGGGCGAGACGCTCCCCATGGTGCGGCTCTGGGTGAGGAAGGGCTCCCTCGGGCTGCGCTACGAGCCGTTCGTCGTGGCCGACACGATCCAGGACTTTACGCTGCACGGCGGGCGCTGAGGCGGCCCGCGAGATTGTATAAGGACGGGAGGACGTCTTGAACGCAGGCGGAGACTTCATATTCACATCGGAGAGCGTGGGCGAGGGGCACCCCGACAAGATCTGCGACCAGATCTCGGACGCCGTCCTCGATGAGGCGATCGGCCGCGACTCGGCCTCGCGCGTGGCGTGCGAGTGCTTCGTGACGACGGGGATGGTGCTCGTCGGCGGCGAGATCACGACGCGGTCGTACGTCGACGTCCAGCGGACGGCGCGGGGGGTGCTCAAGTCCATCGGGTACGACAACCCTTCGTACGGGATCGACTACGAATCCTGCGCGGTGCTGAGCACGATCCACGACCAGTCGCCCGACATCGCCCAGGGCGTGGACACCGGGGGCGCGGGCGACCAGGGGATGATGTTCGGCTACGCGTGCAAGGACACGCCGGAGCTGATGCCGGCGCCGATCCTGTTCGCGCACCAGATCATGCGGACCGCCGCCGACGTGCGCAAGAAGGGCAAGCTGCCGTTCCTCAGGCCCGACGGCAAGTGCCAGGTCACGGTGGAGTACCGCGACTGGAAGCCCGCGCGGGTCGCCACGGTCGTCCTCTCGCACCAGCATTCCGAGGAGGTGACCTACGACGATCTCAAGGAGAGCCTCATCGAGGAGATCATCAAGAAGACGCTGCCGGCGGGGCTGCTCTCCGGCAACGTGACCTACCTGATCAACCCCACGGGACGCTTCGTCGTCGGTGGACCCTACGGCGACAGCGGCCTCACGGGCCGCAAGATCATCGTGGACACCTACGGCGGCATGGCGAGGCACGGGGGCGGGGCCTTCTCGGGCAAGGACCCGAGCAAGGTCGACCGGTCGGCGGCCTACATGATGCGGTACGTGGCCAAGAACGTCGTCGCAGCCGGGCTCGCCGAGCGCTGCGAGCTTCAGGTCGCCTACGCAATCGGCGTCGCGGAGCCCGTGTCGCTGCTCGTGGACACCATGGGGACGGGCAAGCTGCCGGACTCCCGGCTGGCGCAGGCGGTCCGCAAGGTGTTCGACCTGACGCCGCGGGCGATCATCGAGACCCTCGATCTGCGGAAGCCGATCTTCAGCGCCACGTCGGTGTACGGCCATTTCGGCCGTCCGGGGTTCTCCTGGGAGCGCACCGACAAGGCGGAGGAGCTCAAACGAGCCGCGGGGTAGAACGGGAGCAGCCGGGCCTCGCGCCGCGGTTCTTCGAGGCGGCCGGCGGCGATCGCGTCCGCTGCCGCCTCTGCCCGCACGAGTGCGTGATCGCGCCGGGCGGGTACGGGCGCTGCCGCGTGCGGGCCAACCGCGGGGGCAGGGGAGAGATCCCGTTCGCGGGCCGCGTCACCGCGGTCGCGATGGACCCGATCGAGAAGAAGCCGCTGTACCACTTCCATCCCGGGTCCGCGATCCTGTCGGTGGGCTTTGTCGGCTGCAACTTCCGCTGCCCGTTCTGCCAGAATCACGAGATCAGCCAGACCAACAGGGCCCCGACGCGCGAGATGAGCCCGCGGGAGCTGGTCGAGGCGGCGCTGGCGCAGGGCTCGATCGGGATCGCCTACACGTACTCCGAGCCGCTGGTGCATTTCGAGTACGTCCTGGAGACCGCGCGGCTCGCCCGCGGCCGCGGCCTCGCCAACGTCCTGGTGTCGAACGGGTTCGTGCGGCCCGAGCCTGCCGATGAGCTGCTCGGCCTCCTCGACGCCGCCAACATCGACCTCAAGGGGTGGGACTCCGGGTTCTACGGCGAGGAGATCGGGGGGGACCTGCGCGAAGTCTGCCGCTTCCTCGAGCAGGCGGCGCCGCGCATCCACCTGGAGGTGACGACGCTCGTCATCCCGACGAAGAACGACGATCCGTCGCAGATCGACGGGATCGCGGCCTTTCTCGCCGGCCTCGACCCGGATATTCCCTACCATCTCTCCTGCTACTACCCCACCTACCGTTACGCGATCCCTCCCACGCCGGTGGAGACGGTGCTTCGGCTCGCCGAGACGGCGCGGCGCCGGCTGCACTGGGTCTACGTCGGCAACGCGGGGCCGCGGGAGACCAACACCGTGTGCCCGGGCTGCGGGGCGGTCGTGGTGCGCCGCACCGGCTACCGGGCCGCGGTCGTCGGCCTCCGCGAAGGCCGCTGCGCGTCCTGCGGCCGGCCTCTGCCGATCCGCTGCTGAGGTCCCCCGCCCGCGCCCCCCTGCCGCCCGGCGGCCGCGTGGCGCCCTTCAGCCTTCTCCTGCTCCGCCGTGACCTTCAGGCCCCCCTCCCGCCCTCCGACAATGAGAGCAGGGAGTGTATACCCATGGGACATGATTCTACGGCGGCTCTGCTCGCGCGCGCCATGGCCGACGAGAAGGGGCTTTTCCTCCGGTTCACCGAAAAAGAGGCGGGCCTGACCCGGGTCGTGCAGGAGCGTGACTGGCAGAGGCTCGAGCAGTCCCTCGCGGACCTCGACCGGCTCGCGGGCGAGATCGAGGCCGCGGAGCAGGTTCGTCACCGGCGGTTCCAGGAGCTCAAGCAGCAGCTTGGCGTCGGCGACCGCGCCGGCTTCGCCCTGGTGGTCTCCCGCATCCCCGAGCCTTTGCGCGGCCGCCTGGCCGCGTGCCACGAGGAGCTGCGGAGCGCCGTCGCACGGGTGAGGACGCTGTCGTCGAGCCTCGCGTACTACTTCCGCTACATCAAGGAATCGGTGGAGCAGATCCTCGTCGAGGCCTTCCCCCACCGCAGGGGGCGGATCTACTCGCGCGCCGGCCGGCCCGCTGAGGCGGGGGCGGACCCGGTCGTGATCAACCGCAGCTTGTAGGAGAGCATCATGGGCTCGACCTTTGGCGGGATAGAGATCGGCAAGCGGAGCCTCATCGGGCACACGCTCGCCATGGACACGGTGGGCCACAACGTCAGCAACGCCGACGTGGAGGGCTACAGCCGGCAGCGGGTCGAGATGGAGCCGTTCCCGCCCATCTACGACCCCGCCTTGAACCGCGCCGAGAGGGCCGGGCAGCTCGGCCAGGGCATGCAGGCCGAGCGCATCGAAAGGATCAAGGACATGCTGCTGGAGCAGCGGATCGTGGCCGAGGCGAACGGCCAGGGCTACTGGGAGTCGCGGGACAAGTACATTCAGATGGTGGAGCAGGTCCACAACGAGCCCACCGAGCACTCGGTCCGCACGATGCTGGACCACTTCTGGGAGAGCTGGCAGGAGCTCTCGGTGAGGCCGAACGAGGCCGGCGCGCGCGAGGCCGTGCTGCAGCGCGGCGAGACCCTCATCGACGCGATCCACGCGCGGTTCGAGCGCTTCAAGGGCATCCGCAACATGCTCGACGACGACGTCGTCGGCTCGGTCAAGCAGGTCAACGACCTCACCAAGCAGATCGCCGCCCTCAACGACCAGATCCTCAAGGTCAAGGCGATGGGCGACAACCCCAACGACTACATGGACCGGCGCGACCTCCTCATCAACCGGCTCTCGACCCTGATCGACATCACGGTCGACGACCGCGACCCGGACGAGTACACCGTGTACAGCGGCGGCTACCACCTGGTGCAGGGCAAGCACTTCGAGGAGCTCGCGACCGTGCCCGACAACCGGAACGAGGGGTACTCGCGGATCCTCTGGGCGGGCGGCCAGCGCGAGATGTTCTTTCGCGGGGGCAAGGTCGCCGCTCTCATCGAGATGCGGGACGGTGACGTCCGCGACGAGATCCAGAAGCTCGACACCATGACCATCAACCTCGTCGACCTGGTCAACGAGATCCACCGCAGCGGCTACGGCACGACGCGGCAGAGGGGCCTCGATTTCTTCGTCGAGCAGCCCTTTGTCGACAACCCGCTCGGCAACTACGACGCGAACGGCGACGGCGCGTTCGATTCGACCCGCCTCTTCCGCCTGACCGGCGCGAACGCCCTCGATCCCAAGGCGCAGATCGGGCTTCGGGGCACCCTCACGATGGCCGGCCCGATCGACCCGGTGCGCGTGGAGTACTTTCCGACGGACACCGTCGGGGACCTGATCGAGCGCATCAACCGATCCGGCGCCGAGGTGACGGCGCGCCTGAACCGCGAAGGCGCCCTCACCATACGGGCGACGACGGCGGCGGACGCCGCCAACCCGGACTTCGTGCTGCGCACGATCCAGGACGATGGCGAGTTCCTCACCGGCTACGCGGGGCTCCTGCGGGCGCCCGGAGCGGCCGGCGCTTACGACGGAGGGCAGGCGGGGGCGACCGCGCAGCTGGCGCCGGGCGCCGTGTTTGCGGTCGCGCCGGTCGCGCACCCGGCCGGGTGGATCACGATCAACCCGGTCCTGGCCGCGGACCCGGGCCGCGTGGCCACCTCCTTCGACGAGACCCTGGGCGGGCCGGGCGACGGGGCGGCCGCGCTCGCCGTCGCGCAGCTACGCACCACGCGGGTGCTGGGCGGCGACATCGCGACGTTCGACGACTTCTTCGCAGCCGCCGTGGCGCAGATCGGGCTCAAGGGAGAGCAGGCGGACCAGGCGCTGCAAACGCAGAACCTCGTGATGAAGGAGCTCAACGACATGAAGAGCTCCGTCTCGGGCGTGAACCTCGACGAGGAAATGGCCAACATGGTCAAGATCCAGCACGGCTTCAACGCCGCGGCGCGCTTTATCGCGCAGTGGGACACGCTGCTCGACACGGTCATCAACCGGATGGGGGTCTAGCATGAGGCGCATCAGCTCGGCCATGCCCAGCGACGACATGCAGTATCATCTGCGGCTGCGCGAGTTCCACATGAACGAGCTGCAGGAAAAGATGGCGTCCCAGCAGCGGATCAAGAGCCTGCGCGACGATCCTCTCGGCGCCGGCCGCGCGGTCCGCTTCGACTCGGGCGTGCGGCGCATGAGCCGCTTCGACCGCAACATCGAGATCGTGCGGGGCAACCTGGCGGTCACGGAGGGCTACACGCGCGAGGCGATCGACATCCTGCAGCGCGCGAACGAGCTCGCCGTGCAGGGCGCCAACGGGATCTACAGCCGGGAGCAGCTCGCCTCGATGGGCGAGGAGGTCGACCAGCTCCTCAAGGAGCTGGTCCAGCTCGGCAACGCCCGCTCCGAGGAAGGCAACACCATCTTCGCCGGAACCCAGGTGAACATGGACGCGTTCCGCACCAGGCTCGGGCCCGTGGCCGGCAGCGGCGTGGAGAGGATCGTGGCCGTCGACTACACCGGGAACGTCGGGGTCAACACCGCCGAGGTGGACCAGGGCGCCTTTATGCAGGCCGCGCTGCCCGGCAACGTCGCGTTCTGGGCGGAGAACCAGCAGGTCTACGCGGCCGTGGACGCCACGACGTACCGGGTGCAGCAGGACTCCTCCATCCGGATAGACGGCGTCGAGATCAAGCTCGCGGTGGGCGACAACGCCGCCGCCATCATCGCCAAGATCAATGACTCCGCGGCACCCGTGCGGGCATCGCTCGACCCCGTGCAGAACTCGCTCGTCATCGCGAGCACGCGGCCGCACCAGATCTGGCTCGAGGACCTCGGCGGCGGCACCGTGCTGCAGGACCTGGGGCTGCTGCGGGGCGGGACGCCGGGCGCCCCCGGTGCTCCCGGCGCCCCCGGCACGAACCTCGCGCCGTCCGCGCGTGCCTTCGGCGGCTCGGTCTTCGACATGGTGATCCACCTGCGCGACCGCCTGTTCGCGGGAGACTCCGCCGAGGTGGGCGGCTCGGCGCTGCAGGGCATCCACCAGGCGATCGAGAGCCTGACCGCGACGCTGGCGGACCTCGGGGCCAGGGATGAGCGGTTGGGGATGATCTCGGGGAGGCTCCAGTACGAGATCCCGGAGGTCACCGGGCTGCTCTCCCAGGAGACCGACCTGGACCTGTCACGCGCGATCACGGACCTCAAGATGCTCGACTACACGCACCAGGCGGCTCTCGGCACCGCCGCGCGCATCCTGCGGCCGACGCTGATGGACTTCCTGAGGTAGCCATGACCGTCAATACCAAGCCGTTCGGCGCGGTCGACGTCGACGAACGGCAGAAGATCTTCTTCCCCTACGGGATCCTCGGGTTCGAACCGCTCAGGAGTTATGTGCTGCTGGACGCCGCCCAGCCGCCATTCTACTGGCTGCAGTCGACCGAGCGGCCCGAGGTCGCGTTTCCGCTGATCGACCCGCGCGTCTTCCGCCCCGACTACGCGCTGGCAGTGGACCCGGGCGAGCTCGCGGAGATCGGGATCCAGTCGGCGGCGGACGCGCTCGACTTTGCCATCGTCACGATTCCGGAGGACCCGGCCGAGATGACGGCGAACCTGCAGGGGCCGATCGTGATCAACAGGGCGACCCGCGTGGGCCGCCAGAGCATCAGCCTCGATCCTCGATGGAAGGTCCGCCACCCGATCATCAAGGAGCTGTCGGCGGTGGAGCGCTGACGGCGATGCTGATCCTGGCGCGCAAGGTCAACGAATCCATCATGATCGGCGACCAGATCGAGGTCTCGATCGTGGACATCCGCGGGGAGCAGGTCAAGATCGGGATCAAGGCGCCCTCGAACGTCAAGGTCTACCGGCAGGAAGTCTACCGCGCGATCCAGCAGGAGAACGTCGCCGCGGCCAGCGCCCCGCCGAGAGACCTTCCGCCCCTGGACGAGTACCTGCGCAAGGGCGGCAAGCCCCCGGCAGCCGACAAGTAGGCGGCGGCCGCCTTCGACCTGTCAGTCTCTCAGGCTCACGAAGATCTCGCGGAACTCGCGGTTGACCGCATCGAAGTGGGTGACGAGCGCCGGGTCGAAGTGGCTGCCCGCGTTCTGGGCGATGATGGCCGTGGTGTGCTCGTGGTCGAGGGCTTCTTTGTAGCTGCGCCGCATCCGAAGCGCGTCGTAGACGTCCGCGATGGCGACCAGGCGCGCCGCGAGCGGGATCATGTCCGAGCCGAGGCCGTACGGATAGCCCGACCCGTCCCACCACTCGTGGTGGAAGAGCGCGATGTCGCGCGCCATGCGGTTCGGGTAGGTCGACAGAAGGAACGCGCCGTTGATCGTGTGCTCCTTCATCAGCGCCCACTCCCAATCGTCGAGCGGACCGGTCTTGTTGAGGATGTTGTCGGAGATGCCGATCTTGCCGACGTCGTGCATCGCCGCGAGAAACGCGATGTCCTCCATGTACTGCCGGTCGATCTGCGGGTACAGGGGGTGGCCGAGAAGCCGGCCGCAGAGCGCGCGCGTGTAGGCGTTCACCCGCTGGATGTGGTGCCCGGTGTCCTGGTCCTTGAGCATGGAGGCCTCGAGCAGGCTCTTGAACGTGTCGCGGAGCATCTGCTTGTGGTACTCGCTGATGTCGTCGACGAGCATCACGTAGGCCATGGGCACGCCCGTGTCCCGGGGCGAATGATACAGGGGGAGGATCAGCAGGTGCGCGACGATGCTCAGGGCGCTCCTGTTCTTGCGGCTCACGAGCCCTCTCCAGCTGTAGGAGCGCTCCGCCGAAGCCACCGAGGAGAGCAGCTCGCCGCGCCGCGCGTCGTCGAACGAGCCTTCGAAGAAACGGCCGACGCTTTGCCCGTAGTAGGCCCCCATGTCGCCGAAGACGACCTGGAACGACCGGTTGGTCCACATGATGCGGAGCCCGGTGCTCAGGAGCACGACGGGCACGGCGCTGTCCCAGTAGCAGCGAGTCCACGTCGACGCGGACGGGTGCTCCAGCAGCGCCCGGTACTGATCGGCCGCCGCCGCCTCGACCGGCTGTGCGGCCTCCGGAGCCCCCTCGTGCCTGTCCTCGGCCGGCTCGAGGTCGCCGACCGGCTCGCCGCCGTTCCCGTTGCTCATCTGATTTTGTACTCCGCCTCGCTCTTCCTCAGGTAGACCGGCGCGGGGTCCGCGCCTTCGCCGCGAGCGCCCGCGGCCTCGCCGAGCTCGAGCAGCGCGACGGGGTCGGGAAACCCGTGCGAAAGGTCGAGCGTCCAGGCCGCGAGGCCGGCGCGCCGCGCCGCTTCGGCCGCGAACGGGCCGGTGAGGAGCGCCGGCCCCCCGCCGACCGCGGCCTCGAGATCGGCCGCCGCCACGTCGAGGAACTCCGACACGCGTTCGCCGCCGCGGTACGCCGCGGCGTAGACGCGGTCCTTCTTCGCGTCGATGACCGGGACGACGAGGCCCGGCCACGCCCGCAGCGGCCGGGCCAGGACGTCCAGGGTGGCCACCCCGACCAGGGCGCACGAGGCGCCCCGCGCCACTCCCCTCGCTGTCGCGAGCGCGATCCGCAGCCCCGTGAACGATCCCGGGCCGACCCCCACGACGACGAGGTCCAGGGCCGCGGCCGCGAGCGACGCCTGCGCGAGCAGCTGCTCGATCTGCGGCACGAGCGTCTGGGCGTGGCGCAGCCCTTCGCGCGCAACCCGCGCGTACAGGCGGTCGCCGGCGCGCAAGCCCATCGCCGCCGCCTCGGTCGCGGTGTCCAGCGCGAGGACGTTCACGGCGCCGCCCCCTCGATGCTCACCGCGCGCGCGCCGCCGTCGATCGCCACGCGCACGCGGATCGCGCCGGCGGGGAGCAGGGCCTCCGCCTTCTCGCCCCACTCGATGACGGTGACGCCCCCGCCGGCCATCAGCTCCTCGAGCCCCAGGTCTTCGATCTCCGCGAGAGCCTCCAGCCTGTAGAGATCGACATGGTGAAGGTCGGTCGCCCCATGGTAGGACGAGATCAGGGTGAAGCTCGGGCTCGTCACGGGCTCCTCGACGCCGAGAGCGCGGGCGATCCCCTTGACGAGCGTCGTTTTGCCGGCGCCGAGCGGTCCCTCCAGCGAGACGACGGCTCCCGCGCGCAGCACGCGGCCGAGGCGTCTTCCGATCTCGACCGTCTGCTCGGCGGAGGTGCTCTCAAGGCGCGTCATGTACGAGCGGGGAGTCTATCGTGCGCCCCCGCGCGGGTCAACGGGACCTCGGTTGTCCGCCGACGCTCCGCTGGCCCATCGTCGCCGCGTCGAAATCGTAGACGTACGCCAGGATCTCGTTCATGTGGCGGCTCGACACGCGCGTGAACATGATGTGCATCGTGTTGCGGCGGCCGTCGCCGCCGCCGCCGACGCGCTGGACCTTCCCGTACGCGACGATGCGGTGGTGGGCGCCGAGCTCGAAGTCCACGCGCAGGAGCTTGCCGCGCGCGAGGGGCCCCTGGGTGACGATCGCGCAGCCGCCGGCCGAGACGTCCTGCAGCACGCCGAGGTGGCGGAAGCTCTGCTGGACCACGGCCTCGCGGCGCGCAAGCCGCCCGTGGCCCGTCTCGAGGATCGTCACCGGGTAGAAGAAGCAGTTGCGGCCGATGTCCCTGCGCCTGTTGGCGCGGCGCTGGCTCCGCCGCATGGTCTTCGTGTGCTGCAGGAGGAACACGGGCCGCCCGCCGATGTTGTCGAAGGCCAGGATCTTGGTCTGGAACGCGTAGCCCGAGTCCCCGTGGCGCCAGAGCATCGCCCGCACCGGCGTGCCCTTCCGCCACTTGTTGCGGTCGAAGCCTTCGGGGATCTCGCAGGCCAGCATCCTGCGGAGGTTGTGCGTCACCCTGGTCTGGATGCCGCTCCCGTCGGGGAACGTCACCCCCAGGTCCTGCCCCGGCCGCAGCGTGGCCGTCGATGCCGCGCCGCTCTCGCGCCGGGAGTTCTTCTCGACGAGCTGCTTGATCTGAAGCAGACGGGCGAGCCTGGCCTGGCGCTCTTCCTCGGCGAGCTCCTGGTTGGCGGTGATCGAGTAGATCCCCTTTCGCAGCGTCTCGTCGAGGAGGCTCTGGCTCGTGAAGAGCAGCATGGGCTGCCCGATGCGCGTCGCGGCAACCAGGTCCTCGAGCGCCTCGATGTGCATCCGCGAGAGCCCGTGCGCCGCCGCCGTGCGGCGGAACGCGTTGCGGCTGTAGCGTGCGGAGCGCCGCGAGGCGCGCTGCCGGCCGCTCCCCGCCAGGGCGCCGGCAATGATCAGGGCGAGGGCCAGGCCCAGGATGATCGCGACCACCACGATGACCGCGCTCGTGTCCTGCTGCTTGATGAACGTGGTCTGCAGGAGCATGGTGGCCGGGCTCAAGATCATAGCGGCTTTGCCTCGGTCTTCGCGAGGAGCCCTGAGAGGGTCGCCAGGCGGGGTGCCACCTCGTATTCGAGCAGGTCGCCCAGAAGGACGGTGTCGCGCGAGGCGAGGGCCTCGACTGACTGGGCCAGGACTCCGTTCAAATCCTCGAAGGCCTCTTTCAGCCCGGCGCCGGTTGGGCCGCCCGGCGCCTCCCGGCGCGCTTCCCCGCCCAGGCGGCCCACCATCCGCAGGAGGGACTGCAGCAGCTCGGTGAATCGACCGATGTGCGCCATCGCCTTCGCGTCCTGGCCCGTCTGCAGCAGAAGCGAGACCTCGGCGAGGTCGCGCGAGCTCCCGGCCAGCTCCGAGGCGGCCGCGTGCAGCGCTTCCTCCGGGTGCGCGATCTCGATGGATCGGGCGCGGACCGTCGCGCTGAGGAGCGCGACCGCGCCCAGGGCCCGCGCGCGGATGCCCTCCGGCCAGGCCCGGACCGACTCGGGCGTGGCCCCCCTCAGGAGCTGCTCCAGATCGCCGAGCGCCCGCTCGGAATCCCCGGACAGGCCGAGCCTCCCGCGGGCGGTCGCGGCGAGAGCCGCGACGTCGGCGACCGCTTCCGCCGCCAGCGGGCGCGTGCCGGCGATGCCGCCTTCCAGCTGCTCCAGGTACGAACCGACGACCGCGACCTGCTCGCGCTCGAGCTCCGCCAGCGAGCGGGCGGTGATGTCCAGCCGGGCGATGCCTTCGACGGGCATTTGCGCCCATTCCGGTTCGGGCGCGGAGGCGAGCTCGCGCTCACCGAGGCGCACGGAAGTGACCACCGCCCCGGCGCTGTTGAGCCATTTCTCGATGGCGCCGACGACCTCGCCGAGCAGCCGCTCGCCTTCGAGCGTGTAGTCGATCGGATCGCCGTTGATGACGACTTGCACCGCCGCTCCTATCGCTGACCGCCCTGGTTGTTGTTGAAGTTCTCCAGGGCGCGCGAGCTGCGGTTGAGCGTGCCCAGCGCCCCTTCCATTGTGGCGTACTCCCTCTTGAGGCGGGCCTCCTTGTCCGCGAGCTGCCTCGTGAGCGTCGCGATGTCGCGCTCGCGGCGGCCGGCGGTGTCGTCGACCGCCGCGATCCGGTTCCCGACGACGCCGCCGGGCTGGGTGTAAGGCCTGATGTTCTCGGCCACCGCGAAGGCCACGCCTGTGTTCACGGCGAAGTCGCCGTCGGTGTCGTTGCCGAAGAGCTCGCGAACCGCGTCGATCCTGCTGTCGATGGCCTTTTCCAGCTTCGCCTCGTCGATCTCGAGGTAGCCGCGGAGACGCGACTTGTCGACGCCGGCGGAGCCGCCCGGGCGTCCGGTGTCGGTCCCCACGCCGATCTGGACGAGGAGCGTGAGCTCCCGGCCCGCGCTCGTGGGGTAGGGGGCAGCCACCGTCTCGCGCAGGCGGTTCTTGATCTGGTTGAGCGCCAGATCGCCCTGCAGCGCGCCGAGCTCCTCCCGCGCCTTCTTCTTCTCCTCGTCGCTGAGGTAGGACAGGTCGGCCACCACCTGGTCGTCGCTGCGCGTGAGCACGTCGATGCGGCCGAGGAGCTGGTTGTAATAGCCGACGAACTGGATGACCGCGTTCTTGACCGCCTCGGTGTTGGTCTTGACGTCGAGAGTCACCGGCTTCTCGCTGGCGCTCCGCAGCGTCAGGCTCACTCCCGGCAGGAGGTCGTCGATCTGGTTGGCGCCGCGCGTGATCCTGATGCCGTCCATCTCGACGACGGCGTCGCGCGCCTGCGTGACTGCGTTCTTGGGCTTGTACTCACCGCGCGCGGTGGGGTCCACGAGACGGACCTCTTCGATGAGGATCTCGCGGTTCGTGTTGCGGTTGCTGAACGCGAGCGCGTCGAGGCTGTTCGTCAGCGCGCCGAGGCCGACGCGGTACGTCTGCTCGCCCTCTCGCGCCTCGAGCGGCGGCAGCTCGATCGAGCGGCCGCCCGACTGCGCGCTGATCACCCGCAGGTCATCGACTCTGCGCGGCGGCTCCGGCGGCTTCCACGGCGGCGCGAGCGGCTCGGAGGGCTCGTTCGGGACCGTGGCGCCCTGGAACTCGCCGCGGCCCGAGCTCGCCACCTGCGGCCCCGGCGGAGGCGCGGGCGACCTGAAGGCCTCCTCGGCCAGGTCAATCACGCGCAGGCGCACCTCGAGCTGGATCTCGGGGGCGAGTGACCGGCCGCCCGGGAAGGGCAGGGTCGCCTCGCCGCCAGGCTTGAGGTCGAGCGTTCCGTTGCTGAACGACACCTTGTCCGGGCTCACCGGCGCGGCGAGGCTCTCGGGCGCGAGGGGAGGGGTCGAGATCTGCCGGCCGGAAGGGGTGAGCACCCCGATCCTCACGCCGAGCTCCGCTGCCGCGTCCAGCAGCGAAAGCGGGTTCGCCGAGCCGGTCTTCTTCGCCTCGATCACGAGGACCTGCGAAGTGTCGGTCACCCGCACGACCCGCGCCTCGACAAGGCGGCCGGCCCCGCGGTTGATGGCGTCCACCAACTCCCCGAGGCTGCCTCCCCGAAAGCTTACCTTCGCTTCCTCTTCGCCGACGCGGAAACGGTACGTCCCCGCCGGCGCGCGGAAGTCGCGATCGAGCGGGTCGGACTGGAATCGGTCCGCCGTCGCCGTCTGGACGACGCGGACCGTGTGGCTCTCGATGCCCGCGTCGCGGGTGGCCGTCGCGGTGAGGACTGCCGCGTCGCTGGAGGCCGCGGTCTTCTCGCGGAAGGGGTTCTGGAAGCTGTAGAGACCCCGCGCGCTCGTCTCCACCTGGGACATGCGCTGGCGCACGTCCTGCCAGATCGTCTTCTGATCCCGGATCTTCTGGAGGTCCTGCTCCTGCCTCTTGAGGCGCGCACGGTCCGGCTCCATGACGGCGTCCACCATGGCCTTGGTGTCGATGCCGCTCTTGACGCCTGGTATGGACAAATCCGACATGTCGTGTGCCGTTCGGGAGAGGACGCAGCGGCCGCCGCCCGGGACTAGATCTTCTCGTCGACGAGGAGACCCATCGTCTCGCGCAGCCGGGCGATCAGATGCTGGATCTCCTCGGGCGGGATCTCCTTGATGAGTTTATCGGTGTCCCTGTCGATGACCTTGACGACGACCCGGTTGATCTGCTGGTCCAGCCTGAACTCGAACCGGCGGTTGAACCGGGTGATCTGCTTCTCCAGGCCCTCCATGGCCGCCTTCAGGTCGAGCTCGGACTGCCGCCGGCTTTCGGCCCGCTGCGGCCTCTCCACGACCGCGGCCTTCGGCGGCCTGCCCTCGAACATCCGCGGGTCCGGAGCTCCGCGGCTGAGATTTGCGGGTATCTGCATGCTCATCGCTTTCCTCCAGGGAAGTGACAAGAGGAAGGGCGCGACCTCCCTCTCGCCTTCGGCGCACAGCCCCCTCCGCTCAGGGGGCTGTCCCCCCTATGCTCGGGAGCTTCGTAAAGAGGTGACGTCCAGGGACCTCTTTACCGGGAACGGATTCCGAACTGCGGATCCGCTCTACCCCAGCAACTGCAGAACGGACTGCGTCTTGACGTTGGAGTGCGCCAGCATCGCCGTTCCGGACTGCATCAGGATGCTGTCTTTCACGAACTCGACCATCTGAGAGGCCATGTCCGTGTCCCTGATCTGGGACTCCGCGGCCTGCAGGTTCTCCGCAGCCACGGCAACACCCTGAGCAGCCATCTCGAAGCGGTTCTGGTACGCACCCAGGTCCGCGCGCTGCTTCGATACGACCTGCAGCGCCTTGTCGACCGTCCCTATGGCCCGGTTCGCGGAATCGGGGCTCGTGATCGCGATCGGCTCGGGAGCCTCGAGCCCGAGGGCACGGGCGGTCATCGTTCCGATGAACGCCTTCTCGTTCTGGTCCATGTTGGCTCCCACCTGGAACTGCACCCCGCCGAGCGTGCCCGCTCTTGCGAACAGGCCCGTCAGCAGGTTCATCCCATTGAACTGCGCGTGGGAGGCGATCCGGTTCACTTCGTCGACCAGCTGCGAGACCTCAACCTGGATCTGCATCCGGTCTTCCTGCGTGTAGATACCGTTGGCCGACTGCACCGCGAGCTCCCGGACCCTGTGAAGGATGTCCTGGCTCTCCTGCAGGTAGCCCTCGGTGGTCTGGATAAAGGACACCGCGTTGCCGATGTTCCGCTCCGCCTGGTTGAGGCCCCGGATCTGCGACCGCAGCTTCTCGGAGACCGCCAGGCCCGAGGCGTCGTCGCCGGCGCGGTTGATCCGCATGCCGCTCGACAGCTTCTCGATGTCCTTGTTCAGGCCCACCTCACGGTACTTGAGCACCCGGTTCGCGTACATGGAGCTCAAGTTGTGATTGATAATCATCAGGCCCTCCTTGAGAAAGTCTCTCGGGGCACATCCTTATGCCCCGCTGCGCCATCAGGGGAGGACGGGGCCCCTCGTCGCGCCTTCGGACCCCGACCGTTCCCGCTCTCCACCCCTTGCAGGCACAGAGATGACTCCGGCCGCGACGGTCGGAGCACCCCTTTGCCCGTGGCACCCGAGGAGGGCCTTATGTCAAAGAGCCGTCACCGCAACCTGAAGTCTACTACCTCACCCGAGCAGTTGCAACACGGACTGGGTCTTCACGTTCGCATGCGCCAGCATGGCCGTCGCCGACTGCACGAGAATCGTGTTCTTGGTGAAGTTCACCATCTGCTCGGCCATGTTGGCGTCCCGGATGCCGGACTCGGCCGCCTGGAGGTTCTCGGCGCCGATCGCGATGCCCTGCGCGGCCATCTCGAGGCGGTTCTGGTAGGCCCCGAGGTCCGCGCGCTGCTTGTTGACGCGCTTGAGGGCCTCGTCGACGATGCCGATGGAGCGGTTGGAGCCGTCCGGCGTCGAGAGGGTGATGATCTGCCGGCTGGCGATGTCGCGCACTCCGAGGGCGTCGGAAGTCATCGTGCCGATGAACACGCGCTCCCTCTGGTCCATGTTGGCGCCGATGTGGAAGTACATCGAAGCCGTGATGACGTTCTGGCCCTCTTCCCGCGCGAAGCGTCCCGTGAGCAGCGTCATGCCGTTGAACTGGCCGTGCGAAGCCACGCGGTCGATCTCGTCGATGAGCTGGGAGACCTCGACCTGGATCTGCATCCGGTCCTCGGGCGTATAGATGCCGTTGGACGACTGGACGGCCAGCTCGCGGATGCGCTGCAGCACGTCCTGGGTCTCCTGGAGGAACCCCTCCGTCACCTGGATAAAGGAAATCCCGTTCTCGGCGTTCTTTTCCGCCTGACGCAGGCCCCGGATCTGGGATCTCATCTTCTCGGACACCGCCAGTCCCGAAGCGTCGTCGCCGGCGCGGTTGATCCGCATGCCGCTCGACAGCTTCTCGATGTCCTTGTTCGTCGCCAGGTCGTTGAGCTTGAGCTGGCGCTGCGCGAAGATCGCGCTCATGTTGTGGTTGATGATCACGTGTTTCCTCCTTGAAATTCGATGCTTGCCGGGGCGTCCCTGCCCTCGGTCGGGGAATGGGGGAAATCTCCTGTCCGCCTGCCTCCTTCGGGAAAGTCGGGCCTAAGCCTCGCTTCCACTTCGTCCGATAATAGATACGGGGGAGGCGGGGCCCGCGCCCGGACGGCGCGCAGCCCATTCCCCCCGATCAAACTATCGACGGCCCCCCCATAAACTTGAGCCCCGGAATTTCCCCCGGCCGACCGCGTTGACTAGCGGCGGCCGCCGTTATATGACTTCGGGTCGTAATCCAGCGCCGGGAGATTCGATTGTATTCCGTATATGGCATCTGCAACCCGCTCATGGACATGGTGGTGTACGCAGGGTTCGACGTCCTCGCTGCCCTGGGCGCCACCGCGGGCACGATGAACCTCATTGACGAGCCGACGAGGGCGCGTCTCCTCGAGCAGGTGACGGTCGCGAAGATGGTTCCGGGCGGGAGCGCGGCCAACACGCTGCGGGGGCTGGCGTGGCTCAGCGGCGGCACGATCGATCAGCCGTTGTATGCCGGGGCCATCGGCCGGGACGAGATCGGAGGTCTGTACGAGCGTCAGCTCCGTGTCCTCGGGGTAGAGCCGCGCCTCGTGCGCAAGGCCGGCGCCACGGGGACCTCCACGATCATAGTCACGCCGGACCACGAGCGGACGATGTTCACCTGCCTCGCCGCGAGCCGCAGCTTCGGGCCTGCGGATTGCGACGAGCCGTTCCCGGACGCGCGGTGGCTCTACGTCACCGGCTACATGTGGGACACCGGGAACCAGCGGACCGCGGTCGAGGGCCGGGCCGCCGAGGCGCGCCGGCGGGGCGTTCCGGTGGCGTTCGACGTCGCCGACCCCTTCGCCGTGCGGCGGTATCGCGACGCGTTCCTGGAGTGGATTCCGGGGCGGGTCGATCTGCTGTTCGGCAACCGGCAGGAGATCACTCTGCTCGTGGGCGAGCAGGGCAGCGATCGCGAGCTCGCGGCCCGCGCGGGGGAGCTCGCTCCTCTGGTGGTGATGAAGACCGGGGCCGATGGCTGCGTCGTCAATCACCGGGGCGAGATCATCGCGACCCCGGCAAAACCGGCAAAGGTCGTCGACACGATCGGCGCGGGCGATTTCTTCGCCGCCGGCTTCCTCTACGGCCTGCTCATCGGAAGGTCGACGGCCCACTGCAGCCGCATCGCCAACAGCATCGGCGCCGCCGTCGTGAGCGTCGAAGGCTGCAGCCTCGAGCAGATGGACCGGGAAGCCGTGCTGGCCGATTGCTGACGGGGGCCCCCGTCACTCTCCGAGGCTGCGGTCGATGCGCGCGATGAGGCTCTCGGTGATGCGCCCGATCTCGGCGTACTCGCCCGGGCGCACTCCGAGGCCCCTCTGCTTTTCCTTGAAGAGCTCGTCCACGAGGTTGAGGGCGGCCAGCAGCGCGATCTTCAGCGGGTCCGCCGGCCCGACGGCGGTGCGAACCTCGTCGACCTTTTCGCGCAGGTAGTCGAGCACGCCTTTCAGGTAGGCGGAATCTTCGTTTGCCCGGATCTGGAAAGAGGTCCCGAGCATGTCCACCTTGAGGCGGCTCGTCTCCATCAGGCGCCCCGTTCAGACCGGCCGCGGTGCGCCGCGGCCTGCCACCCCGTTGCTTCTTGAGCAACGGCTCGCGCAAAATTCGACACGCCGCTAGAAGATGTCGAGCTGTCCCGGGCCGGCGCCGGCGGCTTCAGCCGCCGATCGCGGCGCATCCTCCGCGGCCGCCGCCCGCTCCGCAGCCGGCGGGTCCGGCACCGGCGGCACCGGCTGCGACGCGGCCGATGGCTCCGGCGCCGGCCGGCGCGCGGCGTCCAGCCCGTCCTCGAGCTGGTCCAGCTTGCGGATGGCGCTCACCAGGCCGCGCTCGATTTCGGCCTGGTCGTTCTTGAACACGCGCACCAGGTCCTCGAGCTCCTTCATGCGCGCCCGGGAGCCCTCGACCGTCCGCCTCAGGGTCCGGTTTTCTTCTTTCAGAACCCGGATGATCTCGACGGCGCGGTTGACCTTGTCTTCGAGCTGGCGGATCTGATCGAGGCTCACCATCGCGTTCAGCCGACCGACTCGCGGGCGCGGGCGACGAGGGCGGCAAACGCCGACGGATCCTCGATCGCCATGTTGGACAGCGCCTTGCGGTTGATCTGGACCCCCGCCGTCGAGAGACCCTTGATGAACCGCGAGTAGGTCATGCCGTCCCTGCGGCAGGCCGCGGAGATGCGGGCGATCCACAGGTTGCGGAACTCGCGCTTGCGCGCGCGCCGGTCGCGATACGCGTAGGCGAGCGCCTTGGCGACCGCGTCCTTGGCCGCGCGGTAGGTCTTGCTGCGGCGTCCCCAGAATCCCTTGGCCTGTCTGAGGACCTTCTTGCGGATGTCCTTGTGGTGCGTTCCGTCTACGGCACGCGGCATCTTGTCCTCCTAGCCGTAGGGAAGCAGAGTTCTGGCGCGGCGAGCCTCGACGGCGTTGAGGATGCCGCTGTGCCTCAGCTTCCTCTTGCGCTTCGTCGTCTTCTTGGTGAGGATGTGCCGCAGTCCCTGCTTCTTGTACTTGACCTTGCCGGTCGCGGTGATCTTGTACCGCTTCGCGGCGCTCTTGTGAGTCTTCATCTTTGGCATCGAGTGCTCCTGCATCGCGGCAAATCGCTGCCGCGGGGTTCGCGGCGTCCGCCGCCTCTCTTGACGGCGGTCTTCGGCCGCCTCTACTTCTTGGCCTTGGGGCCGACGAACATCGACATGAACCGGCCTTCCATCATCGGTGCCCGCTCGACGGTGTGCGGGATCGACAGGAGGCCGAGAACCTTCTCGAGAACCTCGCGCCCCAGCTCGGTGTGCGCGAGCTCACGGCCCCGGAATCGGACCGTGACCTTTACCTTGCTGCCCTCTTCGAGAAAGCCCTGGATGTGCTTGGTCTTGAACGCCAGGTCATGCCCGTCGATCTTGGGCTGCATGCGGACTTCCTTGAGCCGCAGCTGCTTCTGGCGCTTGTTGGACTCCTTGGTCTTCTTCTCCTGCTCGTACTTGAACTTCCCGTAATCCAGCAGCTTGCACACCGGCGGCTGTGCGGTCGGTGAAACCTCGACCAGGTCCAGCCCCGCCTCGCCCGCCAGGCGAAGGGCTTCGGCGATGGGGACAACCCCCCGCTGGCCACCCTCTCCGTCGATGAGCCTGACCTCCCGCACGCGGATCATGTGGTTGATCCGTAATTCCTTGCCTGCCAACCTGTTCCCTCTGCCCCCGTTATGTCGCGCGCGCCGCGCGCCCGGGGCGCGGTCCGCTCGCAGTATGACGCAAGATTATAGCAGCACCTCGGCTGTTAGTCAAAGGGGCGCATCACGGCGTGTCACGGCGCATCACGGCCGATCCGATGCACCAGCTCGTCCCACTTCTCCTGCAGGTATCTCTTGAACGCGCCTTCCTCGTGATAGTCGCGTGTGAGCTCTTCTCCCGCGCGCGTGATGTCCTGGAAGATACCGCTGAGCGTCTCCGCCACTCCATCCTCCACGGGAGCGCCCGAAGGAAAGACGTACGCGGGCTCGACGATCGTCTCGGTGAGCATGAGCTCCGCCAGCTGCCGCTCGGTGCCGGTGCCGAGGCTCCCGATCATGCCTTCGGCGCCGCCGAGCACCTCCGTCGCGGAGTACGCCATGATCGGCTCCTTCTTGCCCTTGACCTGGATCGCGCCGAGCGGCGTGCAGACCACGAGCTCGCGGATCTCCTGGTAGGTCTCATGGGTGAGGAGGATCTCGCCCGGGTTGGCCGAAGCCTGCATGCGGGCCGCGACGTTCACCACGTCTCCGAAAACGTCGCCGCCCTTGCGGACGACCAGCCCCGTGTTCAGCCCGACACGGACGAGGAGCTTCTCGCGCTCCAGCCGGAACTCGTTGTGGGAGCGGATCCTCCCCTGGAGCGCCAGGGCCGCCAGGGCCGCCTTGAGCGGGTGCTTGAAGACGGCAAGCACTCCGTCGCCCATCTTCTTGATGAGCCGGCCGTCGTAGGCGTCGATCTGCGGGAGGACCACATCCTCGAACGCCTGGATGGTGCTCAGGAGCGAGGTCGTGTCCGACGCAGCGGTGCGCTCGGTGTACCCGACCATGTCGACGAAGAGGACCGTCAGCACCTGGACGTTCTCGCGTCGGAACCGGTACTCGCTCTTGGCCCGGTCCGCCAGCGGGGGCGTGGTCACGCGGGCGCGGCCTCGGCCGCGGGCCGCGCTGTGCCCTTGAGGGCCCGGATGAGGCCCGCCCGTATCTGCTCGGCCAGCCGTCCCGCCGCGAGCCGGGCGAGCGCATCGCCCAGCCGCGCCTGCACCTGGGGGCCCGGGTGGGCGAGCAGACCGAGGATCTCCGGCACCATTTCGGGTTCGATCTCGTCCCCGATCTCGGGCAGGAACGCGAGCAGGTAGTCTTCGTCTCGCCCGGCGCAGGTTCTCCGTGAGGACCTGCCGCGCGTAGTCGTCGCCCAGCTTGACGAGCCCGAGCAGCGCGGGCACCTCGATCGTCCAGCCGGTGGCTGTCGAGCAGCGCGTACAGCGCGTTGGTGAGCAGATCGCGCTCCGCGAGCTCCTCCCGGCCCGCGATGTTGCGCAGGGCGCGCGCCGCGGCGCGTTTGACGACGGCGTCGCCGCTGCGGCTCATGTCGATGAGCAGCGCGGCGTTCGACGGCAGCGCGCTGCGGGCCAGCAGGTCGCCCAGCCGCTGCGCCTCGCCGTCGGCGAGCGTCCCGCGGTCGAGGACGCCGAAGAGCGTCCCGAGCGTCGCCGGCTCGCGCGAGAGATCCCAGGCCTCGAGCGTCTCCAGCGCAAGCGCCCTGGCGGCGCTCGAGAGATCCGGCCTCGCGAGCAGGCGCGCCATCGTCGGAAGCAGGGGGCGGGGCGCCAGCCAGCGCGCGCCCCGGATGTAGCCGCGGACGGTCGTGGCGGCCCTCTCAGGATCGTTCGAGCGACTCCCTCAGGCCTTCGAGGGTCTTGCGGTGCGCGAGCTGACAGAGCGTGACGACGCTCGTCTCCTCGAGGAAGCCGATCCGCTCGTCGCGGGCGAACTCCAGGATCTCGGCGACCCGTGCGGCCGTCGCCCTGGCCCGGAGCAGCCCGGCGACCCGCACGAGGCGGTTGAGCCTGCGGATCAGGTTGGGCCGGTCGAGGTTGACGCACGCAAGCTGCGACGAGATCAGGATGCGCAGCCTCGGGCTGCGCGCCGCGAACAGGGAGTCGGCCGCGCGCCTCTGGTTGTGGTCCTCCTCGGGCGCGTCGGCCATGGCCGCTTCGAGCTCCCGCGCGAGATCCTCGGCGCTCGCGCGGAGGCTGCCCTGGAAGTGGCTCTGCGCCCGCTGCAGCAGCCGCGGCGAAGCGTAGCGCTCGATGAGCTTCGCGAGGACGACGACGAGAAGGCTGCTGCGCCCCTTGACCCCCCTGATCGAGAGGAAGTCCTTGCGCACGCGGGCGAACACGCTGTCGAGGAGCGTCGAGACCGTAAAGCAGAAATACGAGAGGGGCGCCGACCGGCGCGGACGTCGCCTCCCGGACGATCCGCTGCACGAGGCCGCCTACGACCGCCTCGGTCTCGAAGTCCACGTGCGGAGCGACGAGCGCGAGGCGGAACATGTGCTTGGGGTGGGGAAGGGGGGCCGGCGCCTCGGTGAGGGCCGCGAGAAAGGCCCGCGTGACGTGCGGCTGCGCGCGCCTCAGCCGGTCGACGAGCTGCGCGTGGAGAGCCGGCACGTCGCGGACGGCGATGACGGCGATCGTGCGGCCGAGCACCTCGGGCGCGAGCGCATCCAGGCGCTCGCGGAACGCGTCGAGGAGGCCGGGGCTGCGCTCGCCGTCGAGCTCCGCCAGCCGCCGCAGCGCGGCGAGCTGCGCCGCCGTCGGCGCCGAGGCGAGGTGCGTCCGCGCGACGTCCGCCCGGCCCGCGTCGATGAGCCCGGCGAGAGCCTCGGCGGCCAGATCCGCGTCGACTCCCGGCGTCTGCAGCACGTTGCGGTCGAGCTCCTGAACGGCCTCCTCGTGCGCCGCGATGCGGTTGGCGGCGGCGAGCAGCTCGCGCTTGAGCGCGGTCTCGGAGAACAGCGAGTAGTAGCGGATCAGGTGCTCGACCGAAGACGGCGCCCTGATCTCGGCGAGCGCCCGCGCCGCCGCGATCTTCTGCTCCAGGCTTCCCGCCTCGAGGATGCGGTAGAGGTGCGGGACCGCGAGCTCGTTGCCGAGCGAAGCGGAGCTCTCGATAGCCTCCAGGCTCACGGCCCGGTCCGCCGAATAGAACTCCCGGATGAGGAGGGAGAATATCTCCTCGTCGTAGTAGCTCTTGAGAAGCGAGACGACCGTCTTTCTCCCCGGCGAGTACGTTCTCGGACTCACGGTTTTTCCAGCCGAAAGCGTAGCTGCGCCCCGCTGCAGTGTCAACCTGACGATGGCGTCAGGCCACCCGCGCCCGGCTCGCGCGCGGCGGCGGTGCGCCGAGCCCGCCGGCCGCGGCACCCCCGCGGACCGCAGAAACCGCGGGCACCTTGCTTTGACCGGAGACGACCCGTGTGCTATCCTCCGCGCCGTGAAACGGTGTATGGAGCCTGCCGCTGCGGAGGCTGCGGTCGGCCTTCGTGAGCGGACCGCCGGCACGCCCCCGGCGGCGGCTGTCGGTCATCATCGCGAACCTTCCGGTGGCGTCTGAAGGCGTGTACCTCTTCCTCGTCCTGTCGGTGCCTGCGGCCTATTTCATCCTCATGTCTCTCGGCGACGAGCGTCGCTCACGCGCGGGGCTGGGCCGGGCGCTGCAGGGGGCGGCGGTCGCGGTCCCCTCGCTGCTCGTGCCGGCGATCCTCCGTGCCGCTCTCCCCGAGACTTATCGCGCTTTCCCCCACTACCTGGAGCTGACGGCGGTGGACCACCTCGGGCTGCACGCGGCCGTGACCGCGGGCTGGCTCCTGATCCGCGGCTACGGCACGCTCGAGAACGAGGCGGGCCGGCGCCGGTGGGACGACTTCTTCAGTTTCTCCTCCGGCTTCTACACGATGGTGGCGGTGGCGCTCATGCTCGGGCAGTGGCGGGAGCCGGACATGTACGCGGCGCTGCTGCTTCCGGTGCTGCGCCTCGTGATGCTCCTGCTTTCGTCTCTGCTGATGGTCGTGTACTTCGAATCCTACGGGTTCTTCCGTGTCGCTTACGCGGCGGCGTACGTCGCGCTTCCTTTTGCCGCCGGCGTGGCAACGTGCCTGGAGCGCACGCACTACACGATCGCCGCGCTTGCGGTAGCGGCCGGGCTCGCGTCGCTATCGGCTGTCGCATGGGCGCGGAAGGAGCTCTTCTGAGGGCCGCCCCCGTGCGGCGGTGGATTCTCGCCGCGCTCGTGACGCTCGCGGTGCTCGCGGTTTCCGGCTGCGGGGCCGGCCGACGCATCGCCGTGCTGGCCGATCCGCTGTGGTGGGAGGCCGCGGGCGCGTCCGTCGAGCCGCGCTCTCGCGCGCGTCGCAAGCGCGCACGGTCTCGGGCTCGAGGTCGTCACCCCTACGGACGCGAGCGTGCCCGAGGCATTGCGGCGCCGGCCTCCGGCGCTTCTCCTCGCGGGCCCGCCCGCGGCCCCCTCTGCCGCAGCGATCGCGTCGGCGCTGCCGGGCACGCTGGTGCTCGTCGCCGGGCCCGTGCAGGGCGCGCGGGCGGCCAACGTCGCGGTCCTGCGCTACTCGCCCGAGGAGGCGTTCGCCGAGGCGGGCCGGCGCGCGGCCGCGGCGGGGCCGGACTGCGTGGTCGGCGTGCTCGCCCCCGCCGCGAGCGGAGCGGCGTCGGCGTTCCGCGAGGGATTCCTCAGCACCGGCGCGCCTGCCCGCCTTCGCGAGCGGACGATCGCCGCGTCCTCGGATCGGACCGAGCTGCGCCGCGCGGTCGACGACCTGTTCGCCCAGGGCGTGCGGCTTTTTCTCGTGGCGCTGCGGTCGGCCACTCCGCAGTGCCTGGAGATGCTCGAGGGGCGCGGCGTCTTGCTATCGTCGAAGGACAGGAGACGAGCGCGGCGTTCGCGACCGTCGTTCTCGCCACGGTGGAGCCGGACTGGAGCGCCGCGGTCGAAGCGGCGCTCGCACCCGCAGCGGAGTGGCGGGCTTCGCGAGAGATCCGTCTTCCGGGGCGACTGGTCGTTGCGCGCAGGCTCGCTCACGGCGCTGCCTGGCCGTGCGCCGCGCGAGCCGGGTCAGCCGCGTACGGCCCGCGCCGCCGTGATAGCTGTTAGGCGCAAGCGGTGCACGGTTTTTCGCGCGCGCGACGCGCGACAGGGAAAATTGTTTGACAAAGCCCGGACCCGGAGTATAATTCCTCGTTGAATGAGGTAATGCTCGATCACCTCTTCGCTGGACCGAGAGGTCTGATGGCCTGACAAGGAGAGAGGGATGGCAGCCGGCACAAGGTTCGCGAGATGCTTGTTCGTGCAGATATTCGCAGCCGCCGCGTACATCGCGGGCGCACAGGGCCTGCCCACAGCCAACCTCGAGTCCCGAGTCATCGAGGATTTCGACTCCAATCCGACGAGCCGCTGGATCGCGCGCGGCAGCAAGTTCACGACCATCGAGAGGGACCAGAACGGCAAGGCCACGCGGATGTACCCGGTCACCGCCGCCGTGCCCGGGCTATCCGCTCGCCCTTTTCGGCCGCTCCGGAGACAAGCAGGACCGCGGCACGTTGGGCATCCACGGCAAGTTCGATCGCCGCGGATACAACTTTATCGAGATCGTGCCCGCGGGCGAGGCGCCCGCCGACGCCGACCCGTCGACGATTGTCTACCAGGACATCTCGAGCGGAAAGAAGTACGTTTCGCGGCCGATCGAGCTGCCCGGCAAGGTCTTCTACCTCGACCTGTGGGTCTGGGGCTCAAACCTCAAGTACTACCTCGACGTGCACCTCGAAGACTGGCGCGGCATCGACTACGTGATCAAGATGGGGGACCTCAACTTCTTCGGGTGGAAGGATCTGAGGATCGAGATCCCCGCCTATCTGTCGCAGTCCGCGGCCACCGTGCCGCGCTTCCGCAACCTGAGGCTGACCAAGTTCACGCTCTGGACGAGGCCGGAGGAGCGGGTCGACGATTTCTACGTCTACTTCGACCACCTCAAGGTGCTGACCGATCTGTACGAATCCCGGTACGACGGAGACGAGCTGGAGGATCCGCAGACCCTCCAGAAGGTCTGGGGCACGACCTGGGACCGGTAAGGAGCGAATCGGATGAAGACTGTAGCTGCCGCGGCCGTGCTGGCGCTGGCGATCGCACCCATCTTCGCGCAGTCGTACGGCGCGCCGGTCGGGGAGCCCACTCCCTCGAGGACGGGCATCGACGCGGCGCAGCAGAACCTGAGCCCGATCACGGTGTCCCAGTTCGAGGACGCGTCGTTCTGGAGCGCTTTCATGCCGTCCGACCAGGGCGTCATCCAGATCCGGCGTCTGGTCGGAACGCCGGGCCAGAAAACGACGCTCGACGCCGACCGCCTCGCGATGGAGAAAGAGGTCGGCATCCCCGCCGGCATGTCCGTCCTCGGCGTCAAGGTCGACTTCATCAGGAGGGGCAAGGACTGGTTCGCGGTGTATCCGCTGCGGCCGCTCGCCATCGAAGGGATCACCAAGACGCTGTCGGTCTGGGTCGTCGGGCGCAACTTTAACCACACGCTCAAGGTCCTGCTCGCGGACGCCGCGGGCGCCAAGATGGAGGTCACGGTCGGCAAGCTCAACTTTCTGGGCTGGAAGCGCATGACCGTGGCCATCCCGCCGACGATCAAGCAAGCGGACTATCACTACGCGGCCAGGAACGGCCTGCAGTTCCTCGGCTTCAGGATCGACTGCGACCTCGACGAGTCCTACGGCCGCTACTACATGTACTTCGACGACCTGAGCGTCGTGAGCGATCTGTTCCTGGAGAAGGACCGGGACCAGGATGATATGCAGGACATCTGGTGAGCCCAGGCGCGGGCTTCACCGACCGAAAGCCCTCGCCTCCGTGAGGGCTTTTTTTGACGCCCATGGCGGATGACCTCGGCAACCCCCAGGAGGAGCTCGCGAAGCTCGAACGGGTCATCAGGCAGTACGAAGGGGTTCTCCGAACCGCCGTCGATCCCGCTCAGCAGGGCCGCGTCTTCGAGAAGCTGAAGTCCCTGCGCCTCTATCGGGACAGGCTGCGCAGGACCTTCGAGCTCGGCGGGCAGCAGGATGCGGGGGAGCCCGAGGCGGCGCCGGACCCCCTCGAGCGCTACTCCTACCTGGCCCTGGCCAGCAGCCTCTGCGGTCCCGCCGACGGGTCGGACCGGGAGACCGCCGCCCTCACGACCTACCTGCGCTGCTTCGGGGCCGAGTACCTGGTCCTGCTCAGCGAGCGGCAGCTCAAGCTCGATTTCAAGTATTCGCTCGAGCGCGACGGCTTCTACGGGCGCTATCAGGACCTGCAACGGAAGCTCGAGGACCTCAGGCAGGAGATGCTGAAGAACGAGCGCGGGGAGCACCGCCCCGAGCTGCGCGAGGAGGCGCACAGGCGCGCCTTCAAGATGCACCGCAGCGTGGCGGTCGAGGCTCATCGTTTCTTCAAGGCCATCGTCGCCTTCGCGAGCGACCTGATCGAGGACGTCGAGACGGACGGGTTCAAGTGCCTCAACGGCACGACCACCGTGCGCTTCGAAGCGGTCGAAGGCAGGCGTCACCTCGACGGAGTGCGGGTGGTGGACGCCCTCAAGCAGATGCGCGGCTACGCGTCCGAGGTCATCGATTTCCTCAATATCCCCGAGTTCGAGGCGCAGGAGTAGGGCGGTGCAGATTCCGGTCGAGACCGGTTCGACGATCGGGGAGAGCTCGGCTTTCGAAGGCCGCTTCGCGGTGAGGGGCAACCTCAAGATCGACGGCCGCTTCGAGGGCGAAGCGCTCCTGGTCGACCAGCTCGCGGTGGGACCCCGGGCGCGCGTCAAGACCAGCATCACCGCCACCAGCGTCGTCATCGAAGGCGTGGTGATCGGCAACATCAGCGCCAGCCGCAGGGTCCTGCTGCTCGCGACCGCGAGGGTCCTCGGCGACATCAAGACGCCCGAGCTCATCATCCAGGACGGCGTCGTGCTCGAGGGCCGCTGCACGATATCGCACACGAGGATCGACAACACCAAGCAGTACATCGAAGAGCTGTACGGTCGCCGCCATTCATGAGCCGATACTTCGAGTTCCTCAAGAAAGTGTATTTCTTCAGCGACCTCAGCCCCGAGGAGATCGGGCAGATCGGCGAGGCGTGCACCGAGGTAAGCTACGCCGACGGGGAGATCGTCTTTCGCGAGGGCGAGCGCGGCAGCCGCTTCTGCATCGTCCTCGACGGCGAGGTCGAGATCTGGAAGGACTTTCAGGCACGCGCGGAAGAGGCGGGCGACCTCCTGGCGGTGAGGGGCCGCGGGCACCTGTTCGGGGAGATGGCCCTCGTCGACGACCTGCCGCGCAGCGCGACGGTGAGAGCGCGCGGGACCACCCGCCTGCTGTCCATGGAGCGCGACGACTTTCACCGCATCATCCACGAGAACAGCCCGATCGCGATCTCCGTGCTCAAGAGCCTCTCTCTCATGGTCAGGCGGAGCAACGAGAGCTTCGTCGAGAACCTGCACGCGCGCAGCCGCGACCTCGAGGTCGCCTATCGCGAGCTCAAGAGCGCGCAGGGGGAGCTGTTGCGCGCCGAGCGCCTCTCCACCATCGGCAAGCTCGCCTCGCTGATCCTGCACGACATACGCAATCCGGTCTCCGTGGTGCGCGGCTATGCCGAGATGATGCTCAACCACCCCGAGGACCGCGAGCGGATCGTGCGAGACGCGAAGCGGATCATCGGCGAAGCGGACAGGCTCAACCGCATCGCGGGCGACCTGCTCGACTACTCCCGCGGCGACATTCGGCTGAATCTCCAGATCGTGGACCTCGGCGACCTCGTGGCCGAGGTGGCGGAGGAGTTCGGGGAGAAGCTCCGCGCCCGGGGCATCAGCCTCGAAACGAAGGTCGGCTACCGCGGCCCGGTCCTCCTCGACCGCGAGAGGATGCTGCGCGCCCTGCACAATCTCGCGGAGAACGCCCGCAAGGCCATGCCCGAAGGCGGCACCCTCGCGATCAGCGTCGAGCAGCACGGCGGCTCCTACGTGCTCGCGGTGCGCGACACGGGGGTCGGGATGAGCCGGGAGATCAGGGAGCGGATCTTCGAGCCGTTCTTCTCCGCTTCGAGCGGCGGGGGCACCGGGCTCGGGATGTCCATCGTCAAGAGCATCGTCGAAGCGCACGAAGGCAACGTCACGGTGTCGAGCGAGATCGGCCGCGGCACCGAGTTCCGCATCGTGATGCCCGGCTACACCTGAGGCCGGGCGGGGCCGGGCGGCGCCGCCCGGCGCGGTTTGCACCCGCCGCCCCGTGTGGGCATATTGGAGCCCGGTGAGTACACCGGGTCAAAGCACCCACGGAGGCGCCCATGCCGCACGGATTCTCGCCCGTCTCTGAAATCGAGCTCGCCGAGCACCGGTCGGTCCTCCGCCGCTACGAGCACGAGCGCACGGGGCTCGATCTCGTGCACCTCGCCGCCGACGACGAGGAGAGCACCTTCGCCATCGTCTTCCGCACGCCCGCGCTCGACGACAAGGGGACCTCGCACATCATCGAGCACTCGGTGCTCTGCGGCTCGAAGCGCTTCCCCGCTCAAGGACCCCTTCGTGCAGCTGCTCAAGGGCAGCATGAGCACCTACCTCAACGCCTGGACCTTTCCCGACAAAACCGTCTACCCGGGCGCCAGCACCGTCGAGAAGGACTTCTTCAACCTGTTCAAGGTCTACGGCGACGCCGTGTTCGCGCCGCGGCTGACCCGCGAGGTCTTCGACCAGGAGGCGCACAGGCTCGAGCCCGAAGGCGATTCCGGCCTCAGGCTCGTGGGAGTGGTCTACAACGAGATGCGCGGCGTCTACTCCAACCCCGAGGCGGCGGTCGGCCGCTGGGTGCACCGCACCCTCTTCCCCGACGCGACCTACGGCCGCGATTCCGGCGGAGACCCGGCCTTCATCCCGCGGCTCTCCTACGAGGAGTTTCTCGACTATCACCGCAGGTTCTATCATCCGTCGAACGCGCGCATCTTTCTCCATGGCCCGGTCCCGACCGAGAAGCTGCTCGCGTTCATCGACGCGGAGCTCCTCGCGGGCTTCGACCGCGCGCCGACCGATTCGGAGGTGGACGCGCCTGCGGCGTGGGACGCGCCGCGCGTGATCGCAAAGACCTTTCCCGTCGGGGCATCGGACCCGACCGCCCGGAGGACTTCGGTCGTGCTGAACTGGCGGCTCGCCGAGGCCACCGACGGGCAGGCGGTGGCCGCGTTCGAGGTCATCGAGGAGCTTCTGCTCGGCAACGCCGGCTCGCCGCTGCGAAAGGCGCTCGTCGAGTCGCGGCTCGGCGAGGACCTCTCGCCCGCCTCGGGGCTCGACACCGAGCTCCGGTGGCCGGTCTTTTCCGCCGGCCTGCGGGGCACCGAGACCGACCGGCGCGCCGCCATCGAGGCCCTCGTCCTCGAGAGCCTCGATCACCTCGCCGCGGGGATACCGCGCGACGGCCTGGAGGCCGCGCTGCAGAGGGCCGAGTTCCGCAACCGCGAGATCCGGCGCTCGGGCGGGCCGCACGCCCTCGAGCTGATGAGGCGCGCGCTGCGCGGGTGGCTGCACGGGGCCGGGCCGGAGACGACGCTGGCGTTCGACCCGTGGATCCGCGAAGTCCGCAGGCGCGCCCCCGAAGGCTACCTCGAAGGCCTGATCCGCTCGTGGCTCATCGAGAACCCGCACCGCTCGACGCTCGTCGTCAGCCCCGAGCCCGGCGGGGTCGAGCGCGAGCAGGAGGAGCACGCGGCGCGCCTGCGCGCGACCGCGGCGGCCATGGGCCCCGGACGAGATGCGGCGCGTGCGGCAGAGCGCCGAGCGGCTCGCGCGTTTCCAGCAGGCGCCCGACTCGCCGGAGGCCCTCGCGTCGCTCCCGCGCCTGGAGATCTCCGATCTCCCGCGGGAGGTCGAGCGCGTCCCGCGCGAGACGTCGGCCCTGCCCGGCGGCGGCAGCCTGCACAGGCACGGGCTGTTCGCCGGAGGCATCGTCTACCTCGACCTCGTGTACGCGCTCGCGGCGATCCCGCCCGCCGTCCGGCCCTTCGTCCCGCTGCTCGCCCGCGCGGTGACGGGGATGGGGCTGCCCGGGCGGTCCGTACGACCTCGTCGCGCGGGACCTGGCGCTGGTGTCGGGAGGGCTTCTCCGCGCGCGTCGACACGGGCCTGTCGGTGGACGGCCGCGTCGGCAGTTACCTGGTCTTCCGGCTCAAGGCGCTGCGGCCGAACCTCGCGGCCGCGGTCGACCTGGCCGCGGCGCTCGTCCAGCGGGCCGACCTCGCTCGACACCGCGCGGCTCACGGATCTCGTCCGCGAGAGCCGGAACCGCTTGCGCGCTTCGGTGATCCCGGGAGGCAGCCGCTATGCGGCGCTGCGCGCGGGCTCGCGCATGCGGCCTTCCCTCGCGCTGGAGGAGGAGTGGGAAGGGATCTCGCAGGTCCTGTTCCAGCTCGGCCTCGACCCTGAGAGTCAAATTGAAGGCATCCGCGGCGCGCTCGGTGAGCTGCGGTCGGCGGTGCTGCGAGGCCCGGCCGCCGCCGGCCTCACGGGCGAGGGGCTCGAGGAGGTCGTGCCGCTGATCGACCGGTTCGGACGCGCCCGCGCGGCCGGCGGGAAAGCGGGGCCGGCGCCGGCCGTGTCCGAAGCCGGATCGCGCCGGGGCGACGCACGAGTCGCTGATCATCCCGGCATCCGTGGGCTACGTCGCGCAGTCGCTCGAAGCCGCGCCCTTCGGGACCCCCGAGAACGCGCAAGAGTCCGTGGTCGCCCACCTGCTGTCCACGGGAGCGCTGTGGGAGGCGATCAGGACGCGCGGAGGCGCCTACGGCGCGTCGGCCTCGGCGAGCGGCCTGGACCGTCTCTTCACCTTTTCCACGTACCGGGACCCCAACATCGTGGCGACGCTGCGCGCCTTTCGCGGCGCGCTCGAGAGCGTCGCCTCCGGGGCCGCCGGGGAAGCGGAGACACGCGAGGCGGTCATCGGCTGCGTGGGCAGGGACTCGCGCCCGATGGCGCCGGGGGACAAAGGGATGGCCAGCCTGAGCAGGGTGCTCTTCGGCGTCAACGACGAGCTCCGCCAGGCCCGGCGCGATGCCCTCTTTCGCGTGACGGCCGCGGGGGTGGCGGCGGCGGCCGGCCGTCTGCTCGCGGCTCTCGGAGGGGCCGGCACCGTGGTCATGTCCAGCCGCGAAGCCGTCGAAGCCGCGGCCCGCGAGGAGGCGCGCGCTCGGCGCCCTGCTCGCTCGCTCGA
The DNA here is from genome assembly GCA_963734495.1 of uncultured Spirochaetota bacterium. GTDB lineage: Bacteria > Spirochaetota > Spirochaetia > SZUA-6 > CAVTHK01 > CAVTHK01. Next base: position 304,463 of record CAVTHK010000007.1, on the reverse strand, counting down.
CGCCGGTGCCCGTGTAGCGCCTACGGGCCTCCGACGGCCGGCTGCTCCTTGGACAGGACCGCGATCGGGTCGAGGAGGCGGCCGTCCTGCCGGATCTCGAAATGCAGGTGGGGACCGGTGCTGTTGCCCGTGTTGCCCGAGAACGCGATGACCTGGCCCGCGCTCACGGTGGCGCCGACGGTCGTGTTGAACCGGCTGAGGTGCGCATAGTAGGTGACGTAGTCGCCCGGGTGCTCGACGATGATGAGCCGGCCGTAGCCGACTACGAGCCCTTCGAACTTGACCGTCCCGTCGCGCCAGGCGTGCACGGGCGTGCCGGGCGCGCATCGCCCAGTCCACCCCGGCATGGATGCGGCCCCAGCGCCGGCCGAACTCGCTCGTGAGCATCGCGACCTCGCCGTCGGCGATCGTGTCGCCCAGAACGTCCTCGGGCGTGCGCTTCGTTCCGATCGTCATGAACTGGGTCTGCGGCCAGCGGAGCACGACGTCTTTCAGGACCCTGGTCGCTCGCCACCTCCCCGTTCCCGGTCACGACGTCCTCGGTGATCTCCTTCTCCCCGACGGTGCCGGCCCTGTCGACGCGGCGGTCGGTGCGGTACATGCCGCGTTCCAGGTCACCGACACGGGAAACGGGATGGCGCGGCGGTAGACGCGCACGTAGTGCGCCTCGACGTTCACGAGCGGCTTCGGCACGATGAGGTTGATGACCTGCCCCGGGTAGATCCGGTCGGGATCGAGGCCGGGGTTCGCCCGCACGACCTCGTCGATGCTCATCGAGTTGCGCGCCGCGATCGTGCTCAGCACCTCGCCGCGCTCGACCTGGTAGACCCGCCGCTCGCGCGTGCCGGCGAGCAGGTAGGCGAGGGCGTCGGCGGCCGACATCACCGCCGCCCGCGGCCGTGAGGGCCGGCTCCACCGCGAGCCGCTCCGCGGTCCGCACGTCGAGGTCCCTGGATCGTCTCGCCTTCGGCCGGCCTGCGGCGTGAAGCGGTTGATGAGATCCGGTCACCACCTCGCGGGCATCGCCCGCGCTCGCGACCGTCACGACGGGCTCCCCGCCCACCATGACCGCGAAGCCCGCCTCGTGCGTCGTGAGCAGCTCCTCGAGGTGCGCGCGCAGCCGGGCGTGGAGCTCGAAGACGCTCTCCTTGAGCGGGAGCCTCCCGCGTGGTAACCCATCCGCTGGTCTCGTCGGGAGTCGAGCCGACCGACGGGAGCAGCAGCTCCAGCAGCTCGTCGAGGTAGGCGCGGTCGTGCGCGCCGCCGACCTCGGTGCCCAGCAGGCTCACGGCGAGCGCGCGGCGCCCGTCGTCCACGAAGAGTGTCCACGCGTCGACGTCGGCGACGATCATCGCGAAGAACGCCAGGCCCATGACGAAAGCCATCCAGATCGAAGTGCGGTGCGGGTGCGGCATTTTTCCTCTCGTCCCTATCTTATCTTCGGTTCCACAACAGCTCGGGCCTGAGGCTCAGGGCGCGGCCCTCGTCGCGGAATCCCGGCAGCCACGCAGCGCGGCCTTGTACGGGCTCGCGCCGGCGCCCGCCCCGTTGATCCGCTCGATCCTCAGGAGGCGCACGGGCCGCACCTCGCGCGCGACGATCCCGCCGAGGGCGGCCAGCGCTCCCGCGAGCCGCGGGTCGTCCGGATCGACCATGACGTCGACGTCGGCGCCCTCGCGCCGCGCGACGAGCACCAGGTCGCGCGCCCGCGTACGCGAGCAGCGTGCCCGCCAGGCGGCGCGGCAGCGCGAGCCCGGCCACGCGGACGCCGCACAGCGACGCAGGGTCCGCGGCGCTCATCCAGTAGAAGGCTCCCTCGGGCAGCCCCTCGCCCAGGGCGCGCAGGCCGGCCGGCGAGACGAACTGGGGCCCCTCGATCCCCTCGAAGAAGACGCCCCCGACGACCTCGCCCGCCAGCTCGAGCACGCGCAGCCTGCCGGAAGAGGCGGCCCCACCTGACGTGCGGGCAGCTCCCACGCGAGCAGCGCGCGGAACACGATACCATAGCGATCGAGGATCTGGTAGATCAGATCGTCGTCCCGCTCGGCCTCGTCCACCGCGTCCCGCGGCTGCGGGGCGGCGGCAGGGAGCGCCAGGCGCCGTCGGCCGGCCGCGACGTGAGCCAGCGGTCGAAGCCGAGCCTGCGGCCGCGACGGGCTGCCGCCGGCCCCGGCTCGCCTCCCGGCTCCACGGCGGCCTCCGCCTCGAACCCGACGGCGGCGCCGCGGCGCACCGCCGCGAAGCTGTCGGTCGTCGCGAGGCCCTTCCCAGGCGAGCGCCCAGAGACGGCGCGTGAGCTCGGCGCTCGCGAGGCCCGGTCCTCTCGGCGAGCTCCCAGAACGCGTAGCGAGCCTGGGGGTCGGGGAACAGCGTCTCCGAGCGGCCTTCGCGCGCGACCAGAGCGATCGCTCCTGCTCGAGGCAGAAGGTCGAGCCGGCTCTTCTTCACCCCCAGCCAGATGAGGTCGGTGTCGTGCAGCAGGGCATCGAGCCAGGCCGGCCGGTAGCCGGGCACGCGGGCCGGCAGCACCGCCGTCTCCCACAGGTCCGCCGGCAGCGGGTAGCCGAAGAGCGGGTCGAGGGCCGCGGCGACGGCGCGCTCCGGCGCGGGCGCCGGGCCGGCGGCGGGCCGCCGCGCGGCTTCCCGGCCGCGCGAGCCCCTGCATCGCCGCCACGAAGAGCTGCAGCCGCTTCGCGGGCTGGGGGGCGATCGAGCGGCCGGGCGGCGCGGCGGGCGAGCGCGAGCAGCCGCTCGAGGTTCGTGCGGTCGCACACGAGGACGGCCGGTCCGCCGCGGACCAGGGCGCCGGCCACCGCCGAGTCGCGCTCCACCAGCCGGTCCACCAGCTCCTCGGCGGACAGGCCGCGCCGCCCGGCCGCGGCCGCGAGCATCGCCGGCGGGAACGGGCCGGAGAACGCGATCCATTCCTCGACAAAGGCGAGGAAGTCCTCTTCGTTGCCGGCCGGCCCGGACGCATCGATCCGCGGGCTCGCGGCCTCGAGCGGCGCGGGCGCGATCGGTCCGAGCGCCCTGCGCAGGCGCGGGATCGAGCGCCGCGCGAGGACGAATCGCTCCCCGCCCAGCGCAAGCAGCGCGAGGTCGGGGCCGGCCTGCGCCAGCAGCGATCCCGGGGCCCGGCCCCGTCGCGCTCGCACGCCGCGAGCAGGCTCTCCCATTCCGCCTGCGGGACCAGCAGGCGCTCGGCCGCCCAGTCTTCGAGCTCCCGCGCATCAGCGGGCGCGTATCCGGGGGCGAGGCGCCGCAGGCGCTCCTCGAAGCTCGCCACGAGCCCCGGGTCGAGCGACGGGCGGAGGTCCGACGACTCGATGACCTCCCTGTAGATGGAAGCCTCCGGAGGGCGCCAGGGCGTGTCGTCCTGGTACATGAACGTCCCGGTCTGCTGCCACGCGAGCCCGGAGGCGAAGGGCGAGGCGGAGGCGGTCCGCACCTCGCTCAGCCTGATCTCGCCGCCCTGCAGCTCCTGCAGCAGGTCCCTGAGCGTGGCGAGGTCGCAGTCCTGGTCCCGGCAGCCTCGCAGCGCCTCGGTCACGAGAGGGAAGGCGCCCGCGTCGCGCACCGCCTCGAGCAGCCGGCGCGCGCGAAGGCGGTTCAGCCACAGCGGCATCCGGCGTCTGCGGACCCGGCCGCGGCAGGAGGAGCGCGATCTGCGCGGCCTCTCGGAAGCGCGCGCCGAAGAGGCCGCTCGCCAGGAGGCGCGTCGTGACGCGCCGCTCGACCTCCTCGGGCCGCGCGAGCGCCAGGAGCTCGTCGCTGCCAAAGGAGAGCATCCCGGCGGGGACGCCGACCATCACCGCGGCCTCGTCGTGGTAGACGGTCACCCTCGCGCCGAGCCGCTCCTCCAGCGCGTCGGCGAGCAGGAACGCGAGCGTCCGGTTCACCCGGCCGCCCCAGAAGGTGTGGATCACCGTGACCGACGTGACGCCCGACGGCCTGCCGCGCTTCTCGTAGCCCGCGGGGTCGGCCACGTGCTCGAGCACGAGGTGCCGCCTGTGAGGGAGGTCGCACCCGGTGACCTGCCGCTGCAGGCGCAGCGTGGCGAGCAGCGCTTCGGCCGCCTCGCGCGAGCCGCCCATCCGCTCAGCCATCTCTGCCGGCCGTTGCCGGGTCTTCGAGCCGGCCGTTGAGCGACTCGAGCAGGCGCGCGACCCGCTCGGCGAATCGAAAGTCGCGGCCGAGCGGGTCGGCGCGCCAGAACGGCGAGAAGCCGGCCTTTTCGGGCGCCGGCGCCACGAACACCTGCTGATCGTCGATGCGCCGGATCACCCAGCTCTGGGCGCCGAGCCCGAAGGTGTCGCCGGCCTTCCGCTCCCAGACGAACTCCTCGTCGAGGTCGCCGATCCTGGTCCCGCTGCCTTCGAGGCGCAGCGTGAAGAGGCCGCGGTCCGGGATCGTTCCGCCGGAGATGCGCAGCAGCGGCGCGACCCCGTCGGCGGCGCGCGCGGTGCCTTCGGCTTCGTCGACGACGAGGCGCACCGGGAGGTCGCGGACGCGGCGCGGCCCGACCCTTCCCGAGAGCATGTCCAGCACGGACGCGAAGGCTTCGCGCGTGAGGTCGCGGAACGGGGCGATCCTGCGGAGGAACGCGTACAGCTCGTCGATGCGCCAGGTCTCGACCGCGCACGCGGAAAGGACGACCTGCGCGGCCACGTCGAGCGGGCTCGCGGGGATGCGGACTTCTTCGATGTCCTGCTCGCGGACCGCGTCCGCCATCGCCGCCGCCTCGAGCAGGTCCCTGCCGTGCAGCGGGTAGAGGCGCGCCCGGCTCTCCTGCCCGATGCGGTGGCCCGCGCGGCCGATGCGCTGCAGGGCCGAGGCGACCGAAGGCGGCGTCTGCACGAGGATCACCTCGTCGAGGGCGCCGATGTCGATGCCGAGCTCGAGGGAGTTGGTGGCGACGATGGCGGGGAGCGAGCCTTCCTTCATCCTCCGCTCGACCACGGCGCGGATCTCGCGCGAGAGGCTGCCATGGTGGGAGTAGGCGACCGGCTCCCTGCCCGCGTCGTTCAGGAGGCGTGCGAGCTTCTCCGCGGCCCGCCGCGAATTGGCGAAGACGAGGGTCGAGCGGTTGGCGGCGATCGGCCCTCGGAGCTCCTCGCAGAGGGCGTCCCAGATCGTCGCGGTCGGACCGCGCGGCGTCGCCACGTGCACCGAGAGGCGGATCTGCTTGGCCGAAGGGTCTGAGACGATCTCGACGCGGCGGGCGGCGCCGTCGGGGAGGAAGCCGCCGACGAACGCGGCCACCCGTTCGAGCGGCCGGACCGTGGCCGAGAGCGCGATGCGCTGCACCTCGCCCGCGAGCAGCGTGATGCGCTCGAGCGACGACAGGAGGTGCACGCCCCGCCGCGACCCCGCCACCGCGTGGATTTCGTCGAGGATCACCGTGCGGAGCCCCTTCATCATTTCCCTCCCGTCGACCGTCGACAGCAGGATGGCGAGGCTCTCGGGCGTGGTGATCAGGATCTCGGCGGGGCGGCGGATCTGGGCGCGGCGCTCCGAAGGCGGGGTGTCGCCGCTGCGCACGGCGACGCGGGGCCCGGGCCAGGCGCGGCCCGACGCGAGGAAACGGCGCTCGAGGCCGGCGAGCGGCGCGAGGAGGTTCTCGCGGATGTCGTTGTTGAGCGCACGGAGCGGGGAAACGTAGAGGACACGCGTCGTCCCCGCGGGCCAGGCGCCGGTGACCAGGCGGTCGAGCGCCGAGAGGAACGCGGCCAGCGTCTTGCCGGACCCCGTGGGCGCCGTGACGAGGGCGTGGGCTCCGCCTGCGATCGCATCCCAGGCCCTTCGCTGCAGCGGAGTCGGGGGGCCGACTTCGTCCTGGAACCAGCGCTCGACCAGGGGATCGAAGGGCGGCATGCCGCTCTACCTCCTCGGGACCCTCACGACCATGACCTCGGAAGCCGCGGCCGACCGCGCGGCCTGCAGCGTCACGGTGCCGCCGGCGGGGTCGGCGCGTATGAACGACGACTCGCCTTCCCAGAGGAACTCCAGCAGCGAGCCCGTCAGGCAGACCGTCAGCCCGTAGGAGACGCGAGCGGGCGCGAGCCTCGCGGGCAGCGCGCGGGCAAAGGAGGCCCGCTCCTCGCCGGTAAAGGCCGCGCCGTTCGCCTTGATGTCAATCCAGAGGTCCGCGCCCCGGTGCTGAGCTTCCCAGTCACGTTCGAAGGTGTCGCGGCAGATCGTGAGCCTGACGTCGCGGCCGCGGATGCTCACCCCGTGGGCAGCCTGCACCGAGCCCGGGCTCATCCTGAGCATCTGCTCCTCGATCTCGGTCAGGAAGACCTTGTCCTGCGTGTAGGCCACCGCGCCGTCGGGGGACATCACGAGGGCCCGGTTCCTCAGCCCTCCCGCTCCGTCGGGCGCGAACCACGTCCCGGCGACGACCCAGGCGCGCTGCTCGCGGGCGATCTCGCCAAAGACCTGCGTGGCCCATCCCTGCGCCTCGTCCGCGTGCGCGGCAAAGAAGTCGGCGGGGGTCCTGATCGTCGGGTCGGTGCGGCGCACGGCGGCCAGCAGTTCCTCGGAGGTGGAAGCGCGCGCGAGCTCCTCGCCGATGCCGGCGAGGGCGAAAAAGGCGGCCGTGTACTCGGGAAACACGATCAGGTCCGCGTGCCCGCCGCGGCCCGCGGCCGCGGCGGCGTCGCGGAGGGCGCGCTCGTAGACGACGGGCGTGCGCAGGAGCGAAGCATCGACGCGGATCTGGACCGCGGCGACGACGAGGTCCGGCTCGCGGCTGCCGCGCGCAAAGACGACGAGGGGCAGCAGGAGCGCGAGCAGGACAAAGGCGGCGCGTTTCATGCGAGCAGCAGCGAAGCCGCCTCTTCCTTGGCCTTCCACGCCGCGGCGAGGCGATCCCTGCGGCCGCGGACGTCGGCCCGCAGCCGCTCGAGCCGCTGCTCGAGCGCGGCCGCGGTCGACTCGAGGGCCCGGGGCGCGGGCCCGCCGAGGTGGCCGCGCGACTCCAGCAGCGCGGCCGGGTCATCGAGGGCGCGGAACTCGGTTTCGCCGAGGCGGCCGGACACGCCCGCCCGGGAAAGAGCGGCGTTGACGGCCGCGGGGGTGAGCCTCCCCTGGGCCTCGCACGCGTGCACCGCATCGGCGACCACGTCGTAGGCCTGGCGGAACGGCAGCCCGAGCGAGCGGGCGAGGGTGTCCGCCACGTCGACGGCGTTGAGGAAGTCGCGGCCGGCGAGGTCCTTCATCCGCGCGCGGTCGGGCTCGAGCCCTTCCACGACCCGCCGCATCACGGCGGGCGCCTTTCCGCACTCGCGCAGCAGGTCGATGACGAGGTACTTGGTGTACTGGAGGTCGCGATTGTAGCCCGAGAGCCCGCCGCGCGCGATCCCGACCAGCGCCTGGAACGTCGAGTGGGCGAGGACGGCCTTGGCGCGCGTGACCTCCAGCGGATCGGGGTTGCGCTTCTGCGGCATGATCGAGCTGCCCTGCACGACGCCGTCGTCCAGGCGTACCATGCGGGCCTCCGAGGTCGAGAGGAAGATCAGGTCCTGCGCGGCGAGCGCGAGGTGGCTCATGAGAAAGCTGAAGGCAGCCGCCGTCTCCGCCTCGGTCTCCCAGCGCGACGACACGCAGTCGATGGTGTTCAGCTGCACCCCGTCGAAGCCGAGGAGCTCCGCCGTGCGCTCCCGGTCGATCGGCCAGGAGGTGCCGAACCCGGCGGCCGCGCCGAGGGGGCTCTGGTTCGCGAGGCTGTAGGCGAAGCCGAGGCGCTCGAGGTCGCGCAGCAGGGCCTGGGCGTACGAGACGAGCAGGTGGCCGAACGACGAGATCGTGGCGTGGCGCGTGTGCGAGTAGCCCGGCATCGCGCTGGCCGCCTCGGCGCGGCCGCGCTGGAGCAGCGTGGCGACCAGCGCCGCGAGGTCGTCCGCGGTCTCGAGCAGGCGCTCGCGCACGTACAGCCGCATGTCCGTCGCGGCCTGGTCGTTGCGGCTGCGGCCCGTGTGCACCTTGCGGCCGACCTCGGGCCCGCAGCGGTCCGTGACCCAGGCCTCCACGTTCATGTGGACGTCTTCCTTCTGCGGGTCGAGCTTGAAGTCGCCGGTCTCCGCGCGCCCGCGAAGCGCGCGCAGGCTCGCGAGGATGGGGCGCACGTCGCCCTTCGCGAGAACGCCGCGCTCGTACAGCATGATGTCGTGCGCTTCCGTCCCCCAGATGTCGTACGGGAGAAGAAGCTCGTCCGCCATGGGAAGCGCTGCGACGTCGCGACCCGAGCAGTATTCGAGCACGAGAGCGTCAGGCCCACGGGCCATGCGGCCGCTCCAGACTGGCGGCAACGGTCACCTCCGACGCGAACCCCGGTCGCGAGGCCTGGCAGTGTACACGGATGTTCGTCGGACGGGCAAGCGACAGCGACCTTCGCATGGTATACTGAGCCACGAACCCGGCGCCAAGAGGAGGCTCCCGTTGTCCCGCGTCCTGCCTGTGCTCGCCGTTCTCGTCCTGCTGGCGTCGTGCGCCACGACCCCGGGCCCGGCCCCGACCGCGGTGTCCGCGCCCGCGCCGGCCGGCGCTCCGGCCGCGCCGGCGGCCGGCGCCGCTGAGGTGGCGAGGATGAAGGAGTTCCTCGCGGCCGGGCTCGACCGCATCGATCAGGGCCTGGTCGCGGACGGGATCAAGCAGCTCGTCTCCGTGCTCGCGGAGCGGCAGCAGCTCTGCCTCGCCGCCGCGCGAGGCTGACGAGATCGCGCTCGAGGGCCGACACGGAGCTCGCCAAGCTGGGGTCCGCCCTTGCCCTCGAGGCCGACACCGCGTGGCTCGACGCGGCGAACAACCAGGTCACCGGCCAGACGCTCGAGACCCAGCGGCTCATGCCCAGCGTCATCCTCACGATCAAGCAGTCCGGCGGCCGCTCCCTCGTCTCCAACGCGCCGGTGCTGTTCGCCTTTGCCAAAGGCGGGGGCGTGCTCGCCGGCACCGTCAACACCAACGACTTCGGGCAGGCCAACTGCGCGATCGCGAGCTTCGACAACCCGAACGCCGAGCAGATCGTGCGGGCGTCGCTCGTGTTCAAGGTGCGCGGCTACACCTACGCGTTCAAGGGGGTCGAGCGCGACTTCGTGTACGCTCCGCCCCTCAGGCGGGCGACGCTCCTCGTGCTCGAGCGCTCGCGGCTCGGAGTCTCCTCGGATCCCTTTGTGGTCAATCCCGTGTTCCAGGAGCTCAAGGCGATCCCGTACGACTGGAGCCTCTTCAACGGCTCCCTGTCCCCGCAGGCGTTCACGCGCGTGTACGAGGGCGACCTCGCTTCCATCGGCGCCATCGGTCTGGAGACCAACGTCTCCTATCTCGTCGTGGTGCTCAACGACTGCTCGAGCATCCGCCAGCTCGAGCTGGCCGGGCGGAAGTACAACCTCTTCGTGTCCGACGCTCGCGCGACGCTGCGCGTCCTGCGCAAGGCCGACGGCAAGATCATGTACCAGACGAGCGTCGAGCGGGCGCACGCAAAGGGGACCCACGGTCAGGGGGGCACCGAGCAGAAGGCGGCCGAGGACGTGCTCCGCGCGATCTCCGCCGACCTGGCCGCCGCCGTGAGGAAAGACGTCTCTGCGATCTCGGTCGCGCTCAAGGGGGAGTAAGGCAGGGCGCTGCGGAGGTTCGTCGTGGACGAGAAGCGCAAGTTCCTGGAGATCCTCCGCATCGAGATCGACGACCTCGCGGAGGACATCGCGGCGCTGGAGGAGCACACCCGCGGCCGCGGCGCGACGGGCGAGATCACGGACTACGTGCTGCGGGAGAATGTCGCGGTGCTCGAGCGGGAGCGTCACGGGGTCGCGGCGGTCGGCGCGTGCCTCGCGGAGGTGCGGGCTGAGAGCTATGCCGCCCTCGAGGACCTGCTCGCCGGCGTGCGCGCGCGGCTCGCCGACCGCATCAAGTGCGGCGGGTTCGACCCGGTGGTGCGAGCGCTGGTCGAGCGGAAGATCGCGAAAGTGGCCTCGTACGTGCGGCAGCACCTCGTGCGCGCGCCGTCCGCCTGAAGGGGCGGCCTCGAGCGGCGCGCGCACCTTCAGCTTTGACCTCCTTCCGCTTGCTAAGGGCGATGTCATCCGCTAATATCTCACGGCTGGCGCACCGCCTTTCCGCAATCGTCCATACGACAAAGAGGTGCTCATGAGTGCTCAGCTGAAAGAGCTGATAGAGAAGATCAAAAAAGAAGGGCTCGAGGCGGCCGAGCAGGAGGCTGCAAGCGTCAGGCGCAAGGCCGAAGAGCAGGCAGTCCGGCATCGTCGCGGAAGCTCGCGCCCGCGCGGAGTCCCTCGTCGAGCGGGCGAAGGCGGAGGCGCTTCGGTTCGAGCAGACCGGTCGCGAGGGCGTCCGGCAGGCGGCCCGCGACGTCATCCTCGGTCTCCGCAAAGAGCTCGAGCGCACCTTTACCGCGATCCTCCGCGCCCGCGTCACCGGTGCGCTCCAGGGCGACGCGGTCAAGGAGGCGCTCGCGTCCCTGTTCCGCAACTGGCGCAGCGACTCCGAGGTCGCCTACGACGTGCTGGTTCCGTCCGCCGCCTGGGACGCCATGCGCGATTCGCTCCTCGCGGCCGTCGCCGATCAGGTCCGGCGCGGGCTCGCCATCAAGCCTTCGTCCTCGATCCTCGCGGGGTTCCGCGTCTCGGAAAAGAACGGGGCCGCCTACTTCGACTTCACGGATTCGGCCCTCGCCGAGTACCTGATGGAGCACCTCAATCCCCGGCTGGCGGCGTGCCTCGAGGAGAAGGCGGGTTGAGCCAGTATCACGCGCTGGTCGCGTCGCTGCCGACGCTGCTGTTCGACGCTCCGCCGCCGATGAGCAGCGAGAAGCTGCGGTACTACTGCGAAGGGGTTCTGGGCGCCGCCGACGCCGAAGCGTTTTCCCGGGCGAGGCTCGACGTGTGGAACGCCGAGCCCGGGTCGCACCCGGCCGTGGTGCGGTGGTACCGCTGGGAGATCAGCCTCAGGAACGCGCTTGCCCGGGCGAGGGCAGCCGCCCGCGGGGTCGACGCCGAGCGATACCTGAAGCCGATTCCGAGGCTTTCGTTCGAGAACGGGGGAGCGGACACCGTCGAGTGCGAGGCGGTGGCGCGCGCGGCCGCGTCCGCTCCGACGCCGCTCGCGGGCGAGGAGATCCTCGACCGGGCGCGCTGGGTGCTGCTCGACAGCCTCGAGCTGGGCCATCCGTTCGCGCTGGACGTCGTGATCGCGCGGTCGCTCAAGCTCCAGATTCTCGAGCGCCGGTCGCGCGCGACCGAAGCGAGGGGACGCGAGACTCTCGAGCATATCCGGGGCGCGGCCGGGCAGAAGATCAGAGCGGGGGAAGCCTTCAATGGATAAAGGGTCGAAGGGCAGGGTCGTCGGCGTCAACGGCAACATGGTCTCCGTGGAGTTCGAGGGCGCCGTGCTCATGAACGAGGTGGCTTACATCGCGCTGGGCGAGAAGAGGCTCAAGAGCGAGGTGATCCGCGTCAACGGCAACCGGGCCGAGGTGCAGGTATTCGAGCAGACCCGGGGCATCGGGATCGGCGACCCTGTAGAGTTCACGCACGAGATGCTCGCCGTCCGCCTCGGGCCGGGCCTGCTCGGGCAGATCTTCGACGGTCTCCAGAACCCGCTGCCGCTCCTCGCCGAGCGCCACGGGTTCTTCCTCGAGCGGGGCGTCTACTTCCCGGCGCTGCCCGCGCAGCGCAAGTGGGCTTTTACGCCGGTCGCAAAGGTCGGCGACACGGTCAAAGCCGCTTCCGTCCTCGGAACGGTTCCGGAGGGCATATTCACGCACCGCGTCATGGTGCCGTTCTCGATGCGCGAGAGCTGCGTGGTGCGGAAGATCGCGGCCGCGGGAGAGTACTCAGTCGACGACGTCGTCGCCACGGTCGAGGACGGCAGGGGCGCGACGCGGGACCTCTCGATGAGCTTCGACTGGCCGGTCAAGCGGCCGGTCACGGCGTTCGTCGAGCGCCTGAAGCCTTCGGGAACGCTCGTGACCAGGGTGCGCATCATCGACACGTTCTTCCCCGTGGCGCGCGGCGGGACCTACTGCATCCCCGGGCCGTTCGGCGCGGGCAAGACCGTTCTGCAGCAGCTCACCAGCCGCTACGCGGAGGTCGACATCGTGATCATCGCGGCCTGCGGCGAGCGCGCCGGCGAGGTCGTCGAGACGCTGCGCGAGTTCCCCGAGCTCATCGATCCGCGGACCGGCAAGTCGCTCATGGAGCGCACGATCATCGTCTGCAACACGAGCTCCATGCCGGTCGCGGCCCGCGAGGCCTCGGTCTACACGGCGGTGACCATGGCGGAGTACTACCGGCAGATGGGCCTCGACGTGCTCCTGCTCGCGGACTCGACCTCGCGCTGGGCTCAGGCGATGCGCGAGATGTCCGGCCGCCTCGAGGAGATCCCGGGGGAGGAGGCCTTCCCCGCCTACCTGGAGAGCGTGATCGCGGCCTTCTACGAGAGGGCCGGGATCGTGAAGCTCGCAGACGGCAGCCAGGGCAGCGTGACCATCGGGGGGGCTGTGAGCCCGGCCGGCGGCAACTTCGAGGAGCCGGTGACGCAGGCGACGCTCAAGGTCGTCGGGGCCTTTCTCGGGCTCTCGCGCGAGCGCTCGGACGCCCGCCGCTATCCCGCGATCCACCCGCTGGAGAGCTGGAGCAAGTACCAGGGCGTCGTGGATTCCGCGAGCGTGGCGGAGGCGCGCGACGTGCTGTTCCGCGGCAACGAGGTCAACCAGATGATGAAGGTCGTCGGCGAGGAGGGCACGTCCCAGGACGACTACCTCGTCTACCTCAAGAGCGAGTTCCTCGACTCGGTGTACCTGCAGCAGAACGCCTTCGACCCGGTCGACGCGGCGACGGCTGCCGATCGGCAGCGCTACGTCTTCGGGATCCTGCTGCGGGTCCTGCGGGCGCCGATCGCCCTGAAGGGCAAGGACGAGGCGCGCACGTTCTTCGCGCAGCTGCGGCAGAGGTTTCTCGATTTGAACGGCGCCGAGTGGGAGAGCGACGACTTCCGGCGCCTCGAAAAGGAAATCGACGGGATGGTCGCATCGCGCGGCGTCGCCGCCCCCGCCGAAGCCGCGGCCGTCCGCTGACGCTCACGGAGTCGACTCATGCGAAAGGTCTACAGCAGGATCGAGAGGATCGCGGGCAACGTGATCACCGTCGACGCCGCGGACGTGCGCTACGGCGAGCTCGCCGAAGTGCGCTCCGCGGCGGGGACGTCCCTGGCCGAGGTGATCCGCCTGGACGGCGAGCGCGTGTCTCTGCAGGTCTTCGCCGGCGGCCGTGGCGTGTCGACGGGCGACGAGGTCCGCTTCCTCGGCCACCCCATGCAGGTCTCCTTTTCCGACAACCTGCTCGGCCGCATCTTCGACGGCCGCGGCAGGCCGCGCGACGGCGGGCCGGAGCTCGCCGAAAACATGATCGAGATCGGCGGACCCGCCGTGAACCCGGCCAGGCGCATCATCCCGCGCAGAATGATCCGGACCGGCATCCCGATGATCGACGTGTTCAACACTCTGGTCGAGAGCCAGAAGCTGCCGATCTTCTCCGTCTCGGGCGAGCCCTACAACGAGGTGCTCGCGAGGATCGCGCTGCAGGCCGAGGTCGACATGATCATCCTCGGGGGGTGCGGGCTCAAGTACGACGACTACCTGTACTTCCGGGACACGCTCGAAGAAGGGGGCGCGCTGCCGCGCACCATCTTCTTCGTCCACACCGCTGCCGACCCGGTCGTCGAGAGCCTCCAGGTGCCGGACATCTCCCTCGCCGTCGCCGAGCGGTTCGCCCTCAAGGGGCGCCGCGTCCTCGTGCTGCTCACGGACATGACCAACTTTTCCGACGCCCTCAAGGAGATCGCGATCACGATGGAGCAGGTGCCGTCCAACCGCGGATACCCCGGCGACCTGTACAGCCAGCTCGCGGCCCGCTACGAGAAGGCGGTCGATTTCGAGGGCGCCGGCTCGATCACGATCCTGGCCGTCACGACGATGCCCGGCGACGACGTGACGCACCCGGTGCCCGACAACACCGGCTACATCACGGAGGGGCAGTTCTACCTGCGCAACGGCCGCATCGAGCCGTTCGGCTCGCTGTCGCGCCTGAAGCAGCTGGTCAACAAGAAGACGCGCGACGATCACCGGTCTCTGATGGACGGCATGATCCAGCTCTACGCCGGCTACAAGGAGACGCTCGAGAAGAAGTCGATGGGCTTCCAGCTCTCCCCGTGGGACGAGAAGCTCCTGCGGTACGGCGGGCTCTTCGAGCGCGAGCTCATGGACCTGGCGGTCAACATCCCGCTCGAGCAGGCGCTCGACAGCGGCTGGCGCATCCTTGCCGAGTGCTTCACGCCCGAGGAGACGGGGTTGCGCACGGAGCTGATCCGGCAGTTCTGGCCGCGGAAGACGGCGTAGCGGCGGACGAACGGAGCGGCGCGATGGCCAAGGTGCGGCTGACCAAGACCGAGCTCAAGCGGCAGAAAGACGCGCTCAAGCGCTTCAACCGCTACCTCCCGACCCTTATGCTGAAGAAGCAGCAGCTGCAGGTCGAGATCCTGCGGGTGCAGGGCGAGCAGGCGGAGCGGAGGGCGCGGATCGCGCGCGAGCTCGAGGCGCTGCGGAGCTGGGTGGGGCTGCTCGGCGAGAAGGTCGGGCTCGAGGCGCTGATCGAGGACTTGAGGCTGAGGGTGAGGCTGGGCAACATCGCGGGCATCGACATACCGCTGTTCCAGGACCTCGAGGTCGTCGTGGCGGCCTATGACCTGTTCACGACCCCGCTGTGGGTCGATGCCGCGCTGGCGGCGATCGCCGCGATCCTGAAGCTGGAGGCCGAGATCATCGTCCTCGAGGAGCAGCAGCGGCGACTCGCCCGGGAGCTGCGGATCACCAGCCAGAGAGTCAACCTGTTCGAGAAGATCAAGATCCCCGAGACGCGCGAGAGCATCAGGCGGATCGGCATCTACCTCGGCGATCAACAGACCGCGGCCGTCGTCCGCGGCAAGATCTCCAAGGGCAAGCTCGTGGGGGCGGGATAGCATGATCGTGCCCATGCGGAAGGTTTCGCTGGTGGTGCTCGAACGCCACCGGGCCGACTCGCTGCGGGAGCTGCGCCGCGTCGGGGTCATGCACGTCGAGGTCGCCCCCGGCGTCGGAGCCGGCGACAGCCGCGTGGAGGATCTGCGCGAGCAGCGCTCGCTGGTCGCGCGCGCCCTCGCCCTTCTCGAGGCCGAGCAAGGCGGCGGGGAAGCTCCGGCGGAGGCGGCGGCTGATCCGCTGGCGATCGCTCGCGCGGTCGACGCCTCCTACGAGAAGGAGCAGGCAGCCGTCCAGGAAAGCGCGCGGCTCGCCCGGCTGGCGGAGACGCTCGAGCCCTGGGGCGATTTCGACCCCGCGGCTCTCAGGGCGCTCGAGGAAAAGGGCGTGTCGGTCCGGCTGATCACCGTCACCGCCGCGGAAGCGAGCCGGCTCCCGCAAGGCGTCGTGACGCTTACTCTGGGACAGGCCAAGGGGCGCACGAGGCTCGCCGTCGTTTCGCGCGACGCGGCGGGCGAGGGGAGCCTGCCGGGGACGACCCAGCCGCTTCCCGAGATGGGGCTCGAGGCGGCGCGGGCCGCGCTGGCGCGCCTCGACGCCGAGGCGCGGCGGCTGCGCCTCGAGCGGGCCGGCCTGGCGTGCCACGAAAACGCACTGCGCCGCAAGCTGGCCGATGTCGACCGCGGGCTGGAGTTCGAGCGTGTGGCGCTCGCCATGGGCCGCGAGGGGCCGCTGGTCACGCTCACCGGGTTCGTCCCGCGCGACCGTGTCGAGGAGGTCGAAAAGGCCTCGGCGCGCGGCGGCTGGGCGATGCTCGTGGAGGAGCCCGGCGAAGACGACCCCGTCCCCACGCTGATCGCGTACCCCGGGTGGCTCAGGCCCATCAAGCCGGTCATCGACTTCCTGGGCACCGTGCCCGGCTACGGCGAGTATGACATCAGCCCCTGGTTCCTGATGTTCTTCAGCCTGTTCTGGGCCATGATCGTGGGAGATGCGGGCTACGGGCTGGTGTACCTGGGGCTCTCGATCTGGGCGAAGTCCCGCTTTCCGAAGTTCCCCCCCGACTTTTTCCAGCTCCTCATCGCCACGAGCACGCTGACCGTGGTCTACGGTGCCATCACGGGGACCTGGTTCGGCTCCGAGGCGCTGGCGAACCTGCCGCCCCTGCGCGCCCTGACGGTCAACTCGATCGCGAGTTACCCGCTCGGCGGCGTCAACACGACCCCGATCCTGATGGCGATCTGCTTCGTCATCGGCGCCGTGCACATCACGATCGCCCACAGCATCAACTTTCTCCGCAAGCTCCCGTCGCTGGGCGCTTACCAGGAGCCGGGCTGGCTCGCGGTGCTGTGGGGCATGTACTTCGCGATCCAGATCCTCGTCCTCCGCAAGCCGGGGTCGACCCCCGTCGCGACCTGGGGACCGCTCGCGGCAGTGACTTTCGGGCAGGCAGCGCTGACCCTCGTCTTTTCCGGCCTCGTGCTGATCGTGCTCTTCGGCGAGCAGAAGGGCCGCGTGGTCAAAGGGTTCCTGGCGGGGATCGCCTGGCTTCCGCTCAAGGTGCTGAACAGCATCAGCATGTTCGCGGACACCGTTTCCTACGTCCGACTCTTCGCCGTGGGTCTCGCGGGCGCCAAGGTCGGGGCCGCCGTCAACTCCATGAGCGCCGCCATGGGACAGGAGTTCCCCGGGATCATCGGGCTCGTGCTCATAGCGCTCGTCGGCCACGGGCTGAACCTGACCATGGGCAGCCTCTCGCTCATCGTGCACGGTGTGCGGTTGAACGTGCTCGAGTTCTCCAATCACCTCGGGCTCGAATGGAAGGGCACGAAGTACTCGCCGTTCAGACAGGAATAAGGCGACCCCGTGGGGGCGCAGAATGAGCAGGCGCGTTCGCAGGCAACGCAGGAGGAACGATGGACATACTCGGTGACTTGGGGTTTGCCGCTGCCCTGGGCCTTTCGGCCTGCGGCTCGGGTCTCGGGATCGGGGCCGCCGGCGCGGCCGCCGCGGGGGCGTGGAAGAAGGCCTTTCTCCAGAACAGGCCGGCCGCCTTTATCATGATCACGTACGTGGCGGCCCCGATGACGCAGACCTTCTACGGCTTCATCCTGCTGGGTGCCATCCGGGGCTCGTCGGTTCCACCGATGGCCAAGCTGGGCGCCGGGCTCTTCGGCGGGCTGGCGATCGGCATTTCGGCATGGTTCCAGGGCGTGATCGGAGCGGCCGCCTGCGATGCCCACGGCGAGACCGGCAAAGGCTTTACCAACTACATCATAGCCCTGGGCCTCATCGAGTCGATCGCGATCTTCACGATGGTCTTCCTGATCACGGTGCTGTGACGGGCGGCGGCGCGCGTAATCCGTCCGCGCGAAGCTGCCGTTACTGATAGTGTGCCCGCTGCCGCCCGGGGCGGACGCGGGCCGAGGCCATCGATGAGGATTCGCCTCCTGATCGTCGCATTCCCGATCCTCGCCCTTTCCCTTGCTCCGCCCGCGTGCGCGCAGGCGGCTTCCCCTCTTGCGCCGCTCGCGGATGAGCCTGCCTGGCTGGTCTACGAGCGTGCGGTCGAGCGCGCAGGACGCCGGCGAGCTCGGGGAAGCGCTCGAGCTCTTCCAGCGGGTGCGCGCCGCAGGCTACAAGACCCCCGAGGTCGAGATGGCCATGGGCGACATCTTCAGGACGCAGGGGGAGCCGGACCTCGCGGAATGGCACTACCGCAAGGCTTACGAGCTCAAGGCTGCGTTCGAGGCGCCCGGTGACCGGTTCACGGTGCTGTACGAGATGGCGGACATGTTCCGCCAGGCGCAGCGGTACGATCGGATGGAGGAGGCGCTCCGCTCGGCCCTCGCCGAGGCTTCGGACACGCGCTTCGAGCGGCTTCACGACGACGTCGCCCGCGTGTTCAGCCAGAGCGGGATCGACCGCCTGCTCGCGCTCTACCGGATGCCCGACCTGCCGACGGCCCGCGCGCACGGCGGCCTGGCGTGGTACTACTCCCGCACGGGCAGGCCGGCCGACGCGGTGGAGCACGCCCTGTTCGCCATGATCATCGAGCTGTCGCGCGCGATCGAGGAGTACCAGCGCCGGCTGCCGCATTACGACTACGAAAGCGTCTCGCGGTTCCTGTCCCTGGCGGGGCGGGAGCCCGACATCCGCGCCTCGCTGGAACAAGGCACGCTGCCCGAAGCGATCTACGACCTGGGGGTCGCCCTCCAGGCCCTCGGCGACGGCAGGGGCGCCGCGGTCGCGTGGCACCTGCTTGCGGGCAGCCCGCTGGAGGGGCCATGGCGCGACCGGGCGGACCGGCAGCTCGCGCGTCCCTTTCCCGAGCGGCTGTCGGTGCGCGTCCGGCCGCCGACGCCCGCGCCATAGGGCGGGCCGCGTACGCCGCGTTGAAAAACGCGGCGCTTTCCGGTAGGCTCACTCGCGCCGATGCAAGCCAAGATCGTCGTACGCGGCGCGCGCGAGCACAACCTCAAGAACATCGATGTCGACCTGCCCCGCGACCGGCTGACCGTGATCTCCGGTTTGAGCGGGTCGGGCAAGTCGTCGCTGGCCTTCGATACGATCTTCGCCGAGGGCCAGCGCCGCTACGTCGAATCGCTGTCGTCCTACGCCCGGCAGTTCCTCGGCCGCCTGGAAAAGCCCGACGTGGACTACATCGAAGGCCTGTCCCCCGCGATCGCGATCGAGCAGCGGAGCGCGGGCCGCAACCCGCGCTCCACCGTGGGCACGGTGACCGAGATCTACGACTACCTGCGCCTGCTCTTCGCGCGCATCGGGCTGGCGCACTGCCCGAACGACGGCACCGAGATCCAGGAGCAGGCCGTCGACACCATCATCGACGCGATCGTGGACAGAACCGAAGGCACGCCGGTGCTGCTCCTCGCCCCGGTGGTCAAGGGACGCAAGGGCGAGCACCGCGACGTGCTCGACGACGCGCGCCGGGCCGGTTTCGTCAGGATGCGGGTCAACGGCGAGGTCAGGCGGCTCGACGAGGAGATCCGCCTGGACAAGCGCAAGGCCCACACCCTCGAGATCGTCGTCGACCGGCTGCGCACGGGGGCGGATGTCGCGCAAGCGCGCCGCCGAGAGCGTGGAGACCGCGCTCGAGATCGGGGGCGGCAAGCTCATCGCCGTGGTCCAGGGCAACGGAGGCGAGGCGGAGGAATTCTACTCGCAGTCCAACGCGTGCCCCCGCTGCGGCTTCAGCATGCCCGAGCTGCAACCGCGCCTGTTCTCGTTCAACAGCCCCTTCGGCGCCTGTCCCGCGTGCGCCGGTCTCGGCGTGACGCTCGAGTTCGATCCCGCCAAGGTCATCCCGGACAAGAGCCGGTCGTTCAACCAGGGCGGCATCGCGCCGTACAACCCCAAGGCCCGGGTGTACCGCGCGCAGATCGAGTCGGTCGGCCGCCACCTGGGCTTCGACGTGGACACGCCCCTCGGCAAGCTCCCTGCGAAGACGATGAAAGCGCTGCTGCACGGCACCAACGAGCAGGTGAGCTACTCCTACGTGAACGCGCGGGGGGGCAAGTGGGAGTACGCCGCCAAGTTTCCCGGCCTGCTGAACGACCTCAAGCGGCGCTACCTGGAGAGCAGCTCGGAGGACGTCAAGGAGTGGCTCGAAGGCTTCATGAGCCGCCGGGACTGCCCCGAATGCGGCGGGCGCAGGCTCAAGCCCGAAGCCCTCGCGGTCACCGTCGGGCGGCCGCAACATCCACGAAGTCACGACCCTGTCCGTCAGGGACTCGGCGTCGTTTCTCGCCTCCGCTCGCGCTCACGCCCAAGCAGGAGCAGATCGCGCGGCAGGTCCTCAAGGAGATCCAGGCGCGGCTGGGGTTCCTGCAGAGCGTGGGGCTGGAGTACCTGACGCTCGAACGCAAGGCCGCCACGCTCTCGGGAGGCGAGGCGCAGAGGATACGCCTGGCGACGCAGATCGGGTCCTCGCTCGTGGGCGTGCTGTACGTCCTCGACGAGCCGACCATCGGCCTGCATCAGCGCGACAACGAGCGGCTGCTCGGCACGCTGCTGCAGCTGCGCGACGTCGGCAACACCCTCATCGTCGTCGAGCACGACGAGCAGACGCTGAGACGCGCGGACTACATCGTGGACCTCGGCCCCGGGGCCGGCGTGCACGGGGGCGAGGTGGTCGCCGCGGGGACGCCGGAGCAGGTGATGGCGGCCGAGCCCTCCCTCACGGGGCAGTACCTTTCCGGCCGGCTGCGCATCGAGCGGCCGGCCTCCCGCCGGACCGCGAGCGGGGCGGCGGTCACGCTGCGGGGCGCGACGGAGCACAACCTCAAGGGCATCGACGTCTCGTTCCCGCTCGGCGTGCTCACCGCGATCACCGGGGTCTCGGGCTCGGGCAAGTCCACGCTGCTCGCGGACGTGCTGTACCCCGCCCTGGCCAACCGCGTGGCCGGCGCTCACGTCCCCGAGGGAGCTTTTGCCGGCATCGACGGTGTCGAGGCGATCGACAAGGTGATCAACATCGACCAGAGCCCCATCGGCCGCACGCCGCGCTCGAACCCCGCGACCTACGTGGGGCTGTTCGGGCCCGTCCGCAACCTCTTCGCGGGGCTGCCCGAGTCGCGCAGCCGCGGGTACGCGCCGGGGCGGTTCTCGTTCAACGTTCGCGGCGGCCGCTGCGAGAGCTGTCATGGCGACGGCACCATCCGCATCGAGATGCACTTTCTCCCGGACGTCTTCGTCACGTGCGACGTGTGCGGCGGCAGGCGCTACAACAAGGAGACCCTCGACATCCGCTACCGCGGCAGGAACATCGCCGACGTGCTGGACATGAGCATCGAGGAGGCGCACGAGTTCTTCGCGCGGATCCCGAGCCTGCGCGTGAAGCTCCAGACCCTCCGGGCGGTCGGGCTCGACTACGTCAAGCTCGGCCAGTCGGCCCTCACGCTTTCGGGCGGCGAGGCGCAGCGCGTCAAGCTGGCCCTCGAGCTCTCCAAGCGCAGCACGGGCCGGACGCTCTACATCCTCGACGAGCCGACCACCGGCCTGCACTTCGCGGACGTCAGGCTGCTGATGCGGGTGCTGCAGCAGCTGGTGGACATGGGAAACACGGTGGTGCTGATCGAGCACAATCTGGACGTGATCGCGCAGGCCGACTGGATCATCGACCTCGGGCCGGAAGGCGGCGACGACGGGGGGAGGATCGTCGCCCAGGGCACGCCGGAGCAGCTCGCCGCGCGTCCGGATTCCCATACCGGCCGCTACCTCGGCGAGCACATGCGGCGGGGATAAGGCGTGAGACCGGCGGCCGCGGTCGCGGTGGCGTTTGCGCTCTTGGGAGCGCGCGCGCCCGCCCAGCCCGCTCAGCCCGCTCAGCCTGGCGAGCCGGGAGCGCCCGGCGCGCCCGCTGCGCAGCCCGCCCCGGCGAGCGGGCCGGCTCCGGCGGCGCCCGCGCAGCCCGATCTGCAGCTTCAGACTCTTCCCGTCGACATCCAGACCGCCGACTACTACGAGCTCGTGGCCTGGTGCCGCAGGCTGGGGCTTCCGGAGACAGGCAGCAAGGCGGACCTGCAGGCGCGCCTGTACGCCCACTACGGCGTGCAGCCCCCTCCCGAGGCGGCCCAGCCCGCCCGGGTGATCGTGGTCCAGAGCGCCCGCTCGACGGACTACTTCACCATAGAAGGGATCAAGGAGGACTACCTCATCCTGCAGGGCGACGTCCGCGTCGAGTTCCGCGACGCGCAGGCCGGGGTCTCCCACCGCGTCTCCGCCGACCGGCTGATCGTGAACCAGACGCGCCGGACGCTGAGCGCGTCCGGCGGCGTCACCTACGAGCTCGTCCGCAAGACCGGCGCGCCCGAGGTGTTCCACGGCGAGAGCTTCACCTTCGACCTGTCAGGGTGGGGCGGCCTGATCATCGACGGCCGCGGGCAGGGCGACCGCGTGATGAAGGAAGGCCAGCCGCCGATCACGTTCTTCTACCAGGGCGAGAGCATCATCCGCCGCTCCAACGAGACGGTGATCCTGCGCGACGGCAGCGTCACGTCTTCGGTCGCCGACGACCCGTACTGGCAGATCGCGGCTTCGCGGATCTGGGTGCTCGGCCCGGGCGAATGGGCGATCAGCAACGCTGTGCTCAAGGTCGGACGCATTCCGCTGTTCTACCTTCCCTTCTTTTTCAAGCCCGGAGACGAGATCGTGTTCCACCCGTCCCTCGGCTACCGCGCCAGGGAGGGGACCTTGATCCAGACGACCACGTACCTGGTCGGCCAGGCGGAGCAGAAGCCCAGCACGCTGTCGTTCCTGCAGATCACCGGCGACCAGACGAGCTACCAGACGCAGCCCGAGGGGATCTTCCTGCACAAGACGACGAAGGAGGGCCAGGCGCCGCAGGAGCCCGCGAAACCGCCCGACAAGGACGTGTTCAAGATCCTCGCAGACTACTACTCCCGCCTCGGCTGGTTCGGGGGCCTGGTCATGGTGCTCGATCCGGCTCTCTCGATCAAAGGCGGCCTCGGCATCAGCCGGAGGCTCTACCCGCAAACGGCGGGGACCTACAGCCCGTACGCCCCCGGCAGCACGGAAAGCACCTGGGACACGGTGCAGGCGGGCGGGCTCGATCTGCCTTTCCGCTATGGGGTCGACACCAATGTCTCGCTCACCGGCCAGCCGGGGTCGCTCCAGGCGGCCATCAGCCTGTTCTCCGATCCCTACTTCTCCTCCGATTTCTTCAACCGCTCCGAGCGGATCGACTGGACGGGCCTCATGGCGGGGCCCCAGGCGACGACGGCAGCGCCGACGCCGAGCGGGCTGGACCCGAGCACGCGGGACAATCTGTCGTGGACCGCGACGGGGCGCTACAAGATCTCCCCCGCGCCCCCCTGGGTCGACACGCTCGAGGTCTCCCGGGTCGATCTCGCGCTGTACTGGCAGGGCAGGGACAACGCGGACTACAACGCGGCGGTCGACGGGGAAGATCCGTCACGGCGCTTTTTCGCGCCGACCCGTCTCGTCGCCCCCGACCTCAAGCTGCGCCTGGCCGGCAAGCTGCTGACCACCGGGACGCCGGCACCGGCTGCTGCTCCGCCGCCGCCGACCGCCGCGTCTCCCGCCCCTGCCGCGCCTGCCGCGCAACCCGCCCCTGCGGCACCGGCCGCTCCCGGCGGGGAGCCCGGCGCCCCGGACCGGGAGCCGAAGATCGCGTTGCCCGGCGCCGAGGAGGAGGAGCCGCCCGCGGAGCCGGAGCTGCGGCTGCCTCCGGCCCAGGCCGACCTTACCGGCCTCGACGTCTCGCGAGCCCCGCCTTACTTCGAGGTGGGCTACACGGTGGAGCCCCGCTTCTTCTTCGAGAGCCAGTTCAACCAGCAGGGCTGGACCACTCCCAGGTCGGTGGATTTCGAATTTCTGTACAGTGACGTCGAAATTTCCGGCGCGCAGCGCCTGCAGTCGCTCGCCCGGCTCTGGGACCAGCGCCTGGAGGCGAGGGCGGCGCTCAACGTCGAAGGCGTGTACAGGACCCGCTTCAACCGGGCGGCCGCCGAGGCGCAGGCGGACTGGGATAATCTCCTCGTCAGGGACTACCAGGCCACGCGCCTCGGCATCGGGCCCAGCCTCGACCTCACGCTCCTGCCCCTGGCCGCCCGCAGAGCGTTCTCCACGACGCAGCTCACCTACGGCGTGGCCTGGGACATGCTCTCCCTCGACTACGAAGGGCTTCTGAGCGGGCCCCTGCCCGCGGGTTACAAGCCCGACTACCGCACGCAGCTCTTCGACTGGAACAGCGACACCGTGGCGAGGCACGCCCTCGGCGGGAGGCTGACCTACCAGCCCGGAGGCGTCGCGAACTTTCTCGATCTCAAGGGCGACCTCCCCCCGCGCGACGCCTACTACCGGGGGGAGGGCGACTTCACGATCGGGTTCTCGCACACCAACGTCAAGGCAGGGTACAAGGAAACCGCCGCGGTCTGGGTATACGACCCGCTCGTGGTCACGGAGACCCTCGATCCGGTATCCTGGGCCGAACTGCAGGCGCGCACCGAGTCCGACCTCAACGATCAGGAGCTCGATCGCTCGGACAACACGCTTCGGTTGATCAGGTTGAGCTCCGCAAGCGGCGGATGGCTCCTGGCGCAGAGGGTCGTTCTGAACACCCGGGATCAGCCGGTGAGCCTTCTGGAGAGCTCCGTCTCCGCCCTCGGGTTCACGGCCCGCTACCTCGCGGAGCGACGGCTGCCCGTGGAATGGAGCGCCACCTCCAGCGGCTTCGTGGCCACGGGGGCCCCCATGGAGCTGGTGCCCGCCGAGACGTCTCTCGGCTACCAGGCGCCTGGCCAACCCATCTTCCTCTGGCACAACAGGATCCGCCTGATCCCCCAGGCTTCCTCCACCCTGCTCTTCGACCTCTACCGGTTCACCAGCAGCCGGCTCGAGCTGACGGCGGGGCTCAAGGCGAGCATCTACCGCTTCATCGATCTCGACTTCTCCGTGACCTCCTACAACAACAAGCTGTATCGCTACATCAGGCCGTGGGCGGAGCAGGTCGGCGAGGCCTGGGTGAACCCTCTGGACGACCTGGTGTCGTCGTACGCTTTCCTGCAGCGAAGCCGCAGGGAGGACTCTGCCTTCAAATTGAGGTCGATATCCGTGAAAGCCACGCACGACCTGGGGGACTGGAACGTGGCCCTGGAGTATTCGGGCTCCCAGAAGCTGACTCCCAAGGACACCGGAGGTGAGGAATACGTCTGGACGCCCGTCTTCAGTATTGTCATCGAGTGGAAGCCGATCCCGCAGATCAGGCGCGAGGTGCGCCAGGACTCCCAGGGGCTGTCTGTCAAGGGGTAAAACGGGGCCGGCGCGGGGTTGACCCGCAGCGAGCGCAACAGCTACAATTTCCGCCAAGGGGGATCTACGAGTCGAGGCGCCATCGTCCTGAGTGATCGGGCCCTGAGCGAGATCTGCGGGGCCAACGACCAGAACCTGCGTGTCCTGGAGGATCTGCTAGGGGTCGGTATCCTCTACCGGGGCAACGAGTTATTCCTGAAGACCGACGATGAATCGGTCTGGAGAACCTTCAACACAATGATCCGCTCGCTCGAGGATCGTCTCAAGCACGGCGAGGAGCTCAGCCCGGGCCTCGTCCAGGCGCTCTATGGCGCCCTGCGCAACGGCGAGACGGAGGCCGTGACCGCGCTCACGGAGACGGAAATCCTCATCCCGAGGGTCAACCGGAAGGTCTTCCCGAAGAGCGCGAACCAGGCGGCCTACATCCAGGCGTTGAAGAGCTCGGAGATGGTCTTCGGGATCGGGCCGGCGGGAACAGGCAAGACGTACCTGGCGGTCGCGTACGCCCTCTCGGTGGTCCTGTCGCGGCAGAAGCGAAAACTGATCCTCACGCGGCCGGTGGTGGAGGCGGGCGAAAGCTTAGGGTACCTCCCCGGAGACCTGGGGCAGAAGATCAGTCCCTACCTGAGGCCTCTCTACGACGCGATGGAGCACCTCCTCGGGGCAGAGATGGTGCGGTCTCTCGAGGACAACCGCGTGCTCGAGGTGGCGCCGCTCGCCTACATGAGGGGCCGAACCCTCGCGGAGTGCATCGTGATCCTCGACGAGGCGCAGAACACGAGTCGAGAGCAGATGAAGATGTTCCTCACCCGCATCGGCATGGGCACGCAGTCGGTGATCACGGGCGACATCACGCAGATCGACCTGCCGCGGAGGCAGGACTCGGGGCTGGTCCACGTCGCTTCGATCCTGAAGTCGGTGGACCCGATCCGCTTCCTCTTCTTCAACGAAGTGGACGTAGTCCGCAATCCGATTGTAAAGAAGATCATCCACGCGTATGAGACTCACGGCCGATAGGCCCCTCGTCCTCCCGGGCCCGCTGGCGATCAGCATCAAGTGGGCCAGGCGTCACGTCGTGGTCGCGCTCGCGCTCGCCGCGGCGTTCGTCGTCATGCTCGTCACGACGTTCCTCTCCACCGGCGGAGGATCCCTGTTCAGGCGCGTCATGGCCCTTGACCTGGGGGAGGTCGTGCCGGAAGACGTCATCGTCGACCGGGACGTCAGCTACGTGGACGCCTCGGCGACCGCGCTGAAAGGCCAGGCGAGGTCCCGTCTGGTGCCGCCCGTGTTCGTGATGAACGAGGCGTCCACGGCCGCCGGCCTCAGGGGCTTCGGAATCTTCCGCGCGCTGATCATGAGGGAGGCGGCGGTCAACACGGATCCGGAGACGATCCTGAAGCGACTGGAGGCCGATGGCCTGATCGGCAAGGTGGACGCCCGCGAGATCGGCCTTCTCGTGAAGCAGGAGCGCCTGGCCGCGGTGCTGGACGCGGCGGCCGTGCTGCTGCAGCAGACGATGGTCGACGGCGTGTTCGCCACCGAGGAGATCGACCAACTGCGGTCGGACCTCGCGACCGCCGGCGCGCTCATCCTGCAGCGCGGCGGCAGGACCAGGCAGGAGGTCCCTGCCGACGGCGTGGTGACGCTCGCGGCGCTGCGGTCGCACCTGGCCGAGCGGACGGCGACGCTTTCGCTGGACGAGCCTGAGCGCAGGCTCGTCGCCGTGCTCGTGGGCCGCTTCGCCGAGGCCAACTGCGCGTACGACCCGTTGGAGACGCAGGCGCAGCGGGCGAGGGTGGCCGCCGAGGTCAAGCCCGTCCTGCGCTCCCTCGTCAAGGGGCAGGTCATCGCCCGCAAGGGCGACCGGGTGACCGAGAACGTCCTCGAGAAGGTGCGTGCCATCGGCGAGGATGCGCTGGCGTTCAGCCTGAACAGCATCCTCGGCACGGCCCTCTACCTCGTGTTCCTGCTGGCCATCGCCTCCTATCGATTCGGGCCGCGTTTCCCCGGCGACCGGCTGCAGGACAAGGAGATCCTCCTGGCGGTGGCCCTGGTGTGCATCTACCACGTGCTCGCCTCCGTGCTGGCGGGCGTCAACAACGAGCCGGGCTGGCTGCCGCTCTCCGTCATGGTCCCGACCGCGACCTTCACGATGCTCGCTACGCTGCTCGTGTCCGCCCGGCTCGCGATCGTGCTGGCCCTGATCATGAGCCTGTCCCAGCTGCTCGCCGCGCACATGGAGGTGGGCTCGTTCCTGTTCGCCCTCCTTTCCGGCCTCGCCGGCTGCGCGGCCGTACAGCGGGCCGAGCGCAGGATCGACCTGGTGCGGGCCGGCTTCCTCCTGGCGCTCGCCTCGGTCATCGTCCTGCTTGCGGAGGCTCTCCTGCGCAACGTGAGGGCGCCCGAGATCTTCGCCGCTTTCGTCGCCGGCGGCGCGAACGGCTTCGGTTCGGGCCTGCTCGTCCTGGGATTCCTGCCGATGCTCGAGCACGTGCTGAACTCCCCGACGCGCTTCAGGCTGATGGAGCTCTCCGACCTGAACGCCCCGATCTTCAGGAAGATGCTCAACCAGGCCCCGGGCACCTACAATCACTCGCTCATGGTCGCGAGCCTGGCGGAGAGCGCCTGCGACGCGATCGGCGCGAACGCGCTGCTCGCGCGGGTGGGAGCCTATTACCACGACATCGGGAAGGTCGACCAGGCGGAGTACTTTATCGAGAACCAGTCCGGCACGAACCGTCACGACACGCTCAAGCCGAACCTCTCGGCGGCCATCATCAAGAGCCACGTCAAGATCGGCATCGAGAAGGGCCGCGAGCTCGGGCTCCCGGCGGAGGTGATCGACTTTATCGCGCAGCACCACGGCAAGGGGCTGATCAGCTACTTCTACCACCGCGCCCTCGACGAGGACGCGCGGGCGGGGCAGGGGAGCACGGTCTCCCTCGACGACTATTCGTACCCGGGAGAGAGGCCCGACTCCAAGGAAAGCGCGGTCGTCATGCTGGCCGACGTGGTCGAGGCGGCCACGAGGACGCTCAGGCGCCCCACGGCCGCGAAGCTCGAGAAGGTCGTCTGGCAGATCATCATCGACCGGTTCCACTCCGGCGAGCTCAACCGCAGCCCCCTTCAGTTCCAGGAGCTCGAGGTCATCAAGCGCAGCTTCGTGCAGGTGTTGGCGGGCCGCTTCCACTCGCGCATCGAGTATCCCAAGGCCAAGGGGCCCCTGAGATGAACCGCGTGCAGGTGACCTGCCGCGGCGTCCGCCGGCCGCGGTGGCTCTCCCGCGTCGGCCCCTTCTGCCGGGCCGCGCTCGACGCCCTCGCGATCGACGGGTGGGAGCTCTCGGTGCTCCTGGCCGGGGACGACGTGGTCCGCGACCTCAACCGCAGCTATCGCGGCATCGACGCGCCCACGGACGTGCTGTCGTTCTCGCAGACCGAGGGCGCGCCCGTGCCGAGGGGAGCTCCCCGCGCGGCCGCCGGTGACATCGTCGTCTCGCTGCCGACGGCGGAGCAGCAGGCGGCCGGGGCCGGCGTTCCGGCCGAGGAGGAGCTGCGCCGGCTGCTCGTGCACGGCATTCTGCATCTCAAGGGCATGGATCACGGCCCCGGCTCCGTCGAGATGATTTCCCTGCAGGAGGCCCTGCTGGCGCGCCTGGAGGAGAGGTTGTTTTGAAGCGGACGCCCGATGCCTCGCGCTCGCCGCGGGGGAGGTTCCTCGAGAGGCTCTTCGGCAGGCTCGGGTCGTCCCATGACGGCGCGACGCCCGACCTCTCGAAGGTCGGCAGCGAGGGCCGGGAGATGATCCAGGGGATCCTGGACCTCTCGCAGACGACGGTCAAGGAGATCATGGTGCCGCGGATCGACATGATCAGCCTCCCCATCGACACGCCCGCCGCGGACCTCGCGCGCGCCATAGCCGAGAGCGGCCACTCGCGGTTCCCGGTGTACCAGGGCACGATCGACAACATCGTCGGGATCCTGCACGCCAAGGACCTGCTGCGCCTGGTCGTGGCCGAGGGGATCGCGGGCGCCATAGCGCCGGTCGTGCGCAAGCCGTACTTCGTGCCGGAGAGCAAGAAGGTGGATTCCCTTCTGCGGGAGTTCCGGCGCCGCAAGCTGCACATCGCCGTGGCCGTGGACGAATACGGCGGCACCTCGGGCATCGTCACCATGGAAGACGTCCTCGAGGAGATCGTCGGGGAGATCCAGGACGAGTTCGACGACGAACGGCAGCGGGTCGAGGAAATCGGCGAGCGGGTCTACCTGTGCGACGCCCGCGTCTCGCTTGAGGAGTTCAACAAGAAGACCGGCGCCGCCCTCCCTGAGGGCGGATTCGACACGCTGGGCGGCTTTGTCTTCGACCTCTTCGGACGCATCCCCATCCCGTTCGAAAAGACGAGCCACGGGACCGTTGATTTCATCGTCCAGGAGATGGACGGCCACAAGATCGTGACGGTCAAGGTCGTGCTGAACCGGCCCCCGGCCGGCGAGGAGGACGGCGAGTGAGAACGTCGGTGCGGGTCGCGGCGCTGCTGCTCGCCCTCGCGGCAGCGGTCGCCTCCGCCCAGGCGCCCGCCGGCGGCGAGGCGGTGCGGCTCTACGAGGAAGGCCTCGCGCGGCAGCTCGCCGAGGACTATACGGGCGCCGTAGACAGCTACCGGGCCTCGCTGCGGGCGAACCCGGCCTACGTCCTGCCCATGGTCGGGCTGGCTGAGAGCTTCCACGCCCTCGGCGAGCAGGACGAGGCGCTCAAGTGGGTGACCGAGGCGCGGCGGGGCGACCGCAGGAGCCTCGAGCTCGCGTCGCTGGAGGCCCGCGTCCGCGCGGCGATGGGCGACCTGGCCGCGGCGCGGACGCTGCTCCGTTCCGTGCTCGCCGAGGCGCCGAACGACGTGCAGGCGAGGATCGCGCTCGCCGAGGTCGAGAGCGCGGACGGGAACCGCCGCGAGGCCGCCCTGCAGCTCGAGCAGGCGGTCGCGGTCGCGCCGGACAACGCCGAAGCGCTGCTGGACCTCTCGCAGGCCTACGACGCCCTCGGGCAGCCGGAGCGCGCCGACCCCTACCTGCGCCGGGCCGTGGACCGCTACTCCGAAGACCCGCGGATCCATCTCGCCGCCGGGCG
Source organism: uncultured Spirochaetota bacterium (assembly GCA_963734495.1). GTDB lineage: Bacteria > Spirochaetota > Spirochaetia > SZUA-6 > CAVTHK01 > CAVTHK01. The sequence continues at coordinate 274,498 of CAVTHK010000007.1, read as the reverse complement.
GGCCCTCCTCGATCGCGGGGACCTGGCGGGGGCGCGCCGGTCGCTCGAGCGGGCGCTGGCCATCAGGCCGGCGTATGCCGAGGCGAAGGTCGCCCTCGCGGAGGTCGCCCTCGCCTCCGGCCGCCCGCGCGACGCCGCCGACGCCGCGAAGCAGGCTCTTGCCTCGAGCGACGCCAGGGTCCGCAACGCCGCCCGGTACCTCGCCGCGGTGGCGGCCGAGAGGCTTCCCGACGCCGCCGAGGCCCTGCGGAACTTCGCAGAGGCGATCCGGCTTGCGCCCGAAGACGAGGCCGCCCGGATCGCCGCCGAAAACCTGGCCCTGCGCGATCCGCGCGTCAACGAGAGCTTCCGGCGCGAGCTCGCGCGCTATCACTTTCGCGAGGGCCAGCGCCTCGAGGCGCGCAACATGCTGCCGCTGGCGCTGCTCGAGCTCCGCCGCGCGCTGCGCCTGGACCCAGAGCTGCGGGACGCGCGGGTGGCGTACGCGGACGTGTACCGCCTGCGCGGCTTTCCCATCCGCTCGCTCAACGAGCTGGTGCTCCTGCGGGATTTCTACGGGGTCCGCGACACGACCGTGACCGACCAGATCGAGGAAGGGTGCAGCAGCCTGGCGGACACGCCGGCATCGCGCTGGACCGAGAGGCTGGGCACGCTCAAAGGGTGCGACACGGTGGCCGACCAGTACGCGCTGGCTCGCTCTCCGGTCAAGCTCGCCGTGTTCACGATCGCGCCCGACAACCGGGAGACCCACTACGGCAGCGGCCCGGAGCTGGCCGAGTACTCGCGGGACCTGCTGCAGCGCTACGATCACCTCCAGGTCGTCGAGTCACCGCTCGGTGTCGCCGGCGCCGAGGCGGCCCACGCGGCGGCTCGCGCCGCCGGCAGCGACTACTACGTCGTGTACGCGTTCGAGGAGCAGGAGCGGAGCCTGCGCGCGTCGGCCGCGCTGCGCCTCACCCGCACCGGCGAGCGCCTGGCCTCGGTGTCCCAGCTTCGCACGGGGAACAACCGCGTGCGCGACGCGCTCTCGAGGCTCGGCGAGCAGGTCGCCGAGCTGGTGCCGCTGCGTGGCACGATCGTCGCCCGCGAGTTCGACCAGGCGCTCGTCGACCTGGGAAGCTGGCACGGGCTGGCGAAGGACGCGAAGCTCGTCATCGTGCGCAGGGGCGGGCTGGGCACGGACGCCTCGCGGCCGGGCTGGACCTATCGCGATCAGGACGTCGTTGGCGAGATCGACGTGACGGCCGTCGACGAGAAGGTCTCCGAAGGCACCATCCGCCCCAAGTCCTTCTTCGACCTCGTAAATCCCGGCGATTTCGTCGTTCCGGCGCCAAAAAAGGGCGCCGCGAATTGACACGGCGGGCGCTTTCCGGTTATTTAGAAAGATAGACGGGATGGTCGGCGCCTGCGCTACGCCTGCGTCATGGCCGCGTGCCGACAGAGGCGACAGTGTCATGAGCCTGGCAAGAGCTCAGGCGAGCGCGCCATGACCACGCTGCGCCCGCGCGAAGGAGGCACCTGATGGCAAAGAAGACAGTTCGCGACATCGACCTCAAGGGCAAGCGGGTCGTGATGCGCGTCGATTTCAACGTCCCCCTAAAGGGAGGCAAGGTCACCGACGACACGCGCATCCAGGCGGCGCTGGAGACCGTCCGCTACATCCTCGGGCAGCCCGGCGCATCGCTCATCTGCATGAGCCACCTCGGGCGGCCCAAGGGACGCGACCCGGAGCAGAGCCTGGCGCCGGTGGCCGCCCGTTTCCAGGAGCTGCTCGGGCGCGAGGTCAGGCTCGCCCCCGACTGCATCGGCCCCGAAGTCGCCCGCATGGCTTCCGAGCTCAAGCCGGGCGGGGTCCTGCTGCTCGAGAATCTGCGCTTCCACGCGGAGGAGGAGAAGAACGACCCGGCCTTCGCGAAGCAGCTGGCGGCGCTGGGCGACGTGTACGTCAACGACGCCTTCGGCACCGCTCACCGCGCGCACGCCTCTACCGAGGGGATCGCGCGCTACCTCCCTTCGGTGGCCGGCTTCCTCATGGAAAAAGAGATCAAGTTCCTCGGCGATGTCGTGGAGAAGCCCAAGCACCCCTTTGTGGCGATCATCGGGGGTGCCAAGGTGTCGACCAAGATCGCCGTGCTCGAGAACCTGCTGCCCAAGGTCGACTGCCTCGTCATCGGCGGTGCGATGGCCTACACGTTCCTCAAGGCGCAGGGCCACAAAGTGGGCAAGTCGCTGGTCGAGGACGAGTTCCTGGACACGGCGAAGAGCCTGCTCGCCAAGGCGGGCAAGGTTGAGATCATCCTCCCGTCGATCACCTCGTGGCCTCGGAGTTCGCCGAGACCGCAAAGGCGGTTCCTGTCGACGGGCTCGACATCCCGGACGGGATGATCGGCATGGACATCGGCAAGAAGACGCTCGAGCGCATCCGCGCCAGGGTGTCCAAGGCGGCCACCGTCGTCTGGAACGGCCCGCTCGGCGTGAGCGAGTTCGCGGCCTTCGCCGAGGGGACTCACGGCGTCGCGAAGGCGGTGGCCGCCTGCAAGGGCGTGACGGTCGTGGGCGGAGGCGACTCCGTGGCCGCCGTCAACCAGTTCGGCCTGGCGGCGAAGATGACGCACGTGTCCACCGGCGGCGGCGCGTCGCTCGAATTCCTGGAGGGCAAGGTGCTCCCCGGGGTGGCGATACTGAAAGACTGAAGGGAACCCGGGATGGCATCGAGAACACCGTATATCGCAGGCAACTGGAAGATGAACAAGCTCGCGGCCGAGGCCGAGGCGCTCGCCCGGGCGGTGGTGGAGGGCGTCAAGGGCTGCCCGAACCGCGTGATGATCGCTCCGCCGTTTACGGCGCTGGAGCGCGTCGCGCGGGTCGTCTCGGGGACCGCTGTCCTCCTCGGTGCTCAGAACATGGGGCCCGAGACGTCGGGGGCGCACACGGGCGAGGTGTCGCCGGCGATGCTCAAGGACGTCGGCGTGCGGACCGTGATCCTGGGCCACTCGGAGCGCCGGCACACGTACGGCGAGCAGGATGCGCTCATCAACCGCAAGGTCCGGCTCGCGCTCGAGCAGGGGCTCGAGGTGATCCTCTGCGTCGGCGAGACGCTCGAGGAGCGCGAGCGCGGCATCACTGAAAAGCTGGTCGAGGACCAGGTGCGGCAGGGGCTCGCCGGAGTCGCCGAAAAGTCGCTCGCGTCGGTAACGATCGCGTACGAGCCGGTCTGGGCGATCGGGACCGGCAAGACCGCGACGCCGCAGGACGCGCAGGCGATCCACGCCGTGATCCGCCGCCTCGTCGCGAAGCTCTACTCCGCTTCCGCGTCGGAGAAGCTGATCATCCAATACGGCGGATCGGTCAAGGCGGACAACATCCGGGGCCTGATGTCCATGCAGGACGTCGACGGGGCGCTCGTAGGGGGAGCGTCGCTCACCGCCGACGCGTTCCTGCCCATCGCCCGGGTTGCGCGTTAGGAAAGGGGAAGGGTTACATGGTCATCCTATTGACGATCATCTTCGTGATCAGCGCGATCCTGCTCGCGGCCCTCGTGCTGCTGCAGGACGACCAGGGCGAAGGGGTCGGCGGCATGTTCGGGGGCGGCAGCGGGACGCCGTTCGGCTCGCGCGCGGGCAACATCCTCACGCGGGCGACGACGATCCTGGCCGCCATATTCCTGATGTCGGCCTTCGGGGTGGCGTGGCTGAACCGCAGCCCGTCCTCCGACGACGTCGAGGCACGGGCACGGGCCCGGCAGGCCGAGCAGAACGCGCCCAGCGACTGGTACGCTCCGAACACCGCGCCCAAGCCGGCCGACGCGCAGGCGGCGACGCCCGCGGCGCCGCAGGCCCCGGCTGCGCAGGCGCCGGCCCAGGCGGCTCCCGCTCCTGCCGCGGCTCCGGCTCCCAAGGGCAACTAGCCCGGGCGCTCCTGCCCGGGCCGGCGCGGACGGGCCGACAGGTAACCAGCCGGCATCCGGGCTCGAGCCGCGAGCCCGCTGAGGTGCGGCGCGAAGAGGTGGACGATGCGAGTGGCCGTTGTGTTCATCGCGGAGAAGAACCGGGACAAGCTCATGAAGCTCGCGCGCGCGGTCGCGCGGGGCATCGAGGCGCAGGGCGGGCACCAGGCGGACGTGCTCGACGGCAGCCGTGACTCGAACGCGAAGCTCACGATCTACAACTACATCGCCGTCGGGACCGAGCCCATCTCCATGTTCGGGGGCAAGATCTCGGACAGGGTCGCGCAGTTCCTGTCCTCGGCCGGGATGGTCTCGGGCAAGCGGTGCTTCGCCTTCGTCCCCAAGACGTTCCTCGGCTCCACGCGCGCGCTCTTCCGTCTCATGCAGGCCATGGAGAAGGAGGGTATGTTCCTCAAGAGCTCCGAGATCCTGCAGTCGGACGTCGAGGCCGTGGAGATCGGCAAGCGCCTCCGCCTCCAGCAGCCCGCCGCCTGACCCGCACCGCCTGAACGTGCAGGGCGCTGCCGCGGCCGGACGGCGCTCCCTATTCCTTCCAGGGGAAGATCATCCCCCGCAGCGTCCGCTTGCCGACCCGCTCCTTGTCCTCGACGAGGAGGGCATCCCAGGGGACCTGCTTGCGGTTCGCGCCGGGGTTCGCCTCGAGCCAGTCGTACTTGTACATCCGCAGCTTGAGCCCTTCGTTGTGCCACAGCAGGACGGCGGCGATTCCGGGCAGCATGAAGGCGGTAAAGCCCGACAGCACGAACGTCGCGATCGCCCCGATCGCGAGGCCGATCGAGAACATCGTGTTGTCGAAGAACAGCAGGAAGATCTTGCGCATGTTCTTGCGGAACACGGTGTTCACGCGCGACTGCAGGGGGAAGAAGTACTGGATGGAGAAGGCCCAGATGATGGCCACCCAGAACAGGAACGCGAACGCCACGGGGCCGAGGAGGTTCTTGATCTGCAGGTAGAACGGCATGGCGAGGCTCAGGAAGAACACGATCGCCGTGTTCACCGCGGCGAACAGGAGGCTGGGCTTCCAGGTCTCCTTGAGGTACCCCGCCAGGTCCCTGAAGCCCGGCTCCTGATAGTCGGAGATGGCCCGGCACATGTGGCTGGCGCCGCCGGTGTACACGGCGACCATGGACACGGGGACCAGGATGGCGAGCAGGATCTTCACGAACTCCGGGACAAACGGGACGTAGTTCACGCCGTACGGGACGAGAATGGCCAGTCCGACGACCGCGATGTAGCCCAGGTTCAACAGGATGACCCTGAACAGGTTGTCCCAGAGGTCGAAGAAAGCTTTCTTGATCAGAAAAGAAAACATGGCCGCACTATAGCACTCGGCGTGCACCGCGTTCAAGGAGAGCGTGCGAACCGTCGCGGCGGCAGTGGGCGAGCCCGGGCCGGCAGCGGGGCGATGCCGAAGCGCCAACGGTTGATTTCGAGCCCATAATCGGATATGATGGTGCGCAAACAGCTGAGGTGTAGGCGCCTTGACGGATTATTATCAAGTCCTGGGAGTGGATCCCGGCTCTTCAGCTGCCGAGGTCAAAAGGGCTTTCCGCAGGCGGGCGAAAGAGGTCCACCCCGACCTGAGCGCCTCGCTGGATGGAGCTGAGGAGATGAAGCTCCTCCTCCGCGCCTACGAGGTCCTGAGCGACCCGGACAGCCGCGCCGAGTACGACAAGAGACTGGAGTCGTTTCACCGTCAGGCGGCCCTGCGGTTCGACTATCGGGCCTTCCTCGAGAAGCGAAGGCACGACATGGCGAGCCAGTCGCGGCTCCTTCTGTACGACCTGCTCCACGACCGCGACGAAGAGGCGGTCCGCCTCTACCGCGTGCTCATGGCCACGGCGGGGTTCCGGCTCGACGTCTACCTGAACTGGGGCGACTACATGGACTGCACGTTCCTCCTGGCCGAGCAGTTCGAGCGGCGGGGGGAGTATCTGGTGGCGTTCGAGCTGTTCAAGCAGCTGTACGTGGACGAGATCCGCAAGCCCTATTTCCGGCACTTCATCGACGAGGTGCTGGAGAGGATCAAGACGCTTGCCTGTTTCCGGATGGTGAGGAAGATTCCGCCGCAGGTGAACATCGCGTGTCTCAAACAGCTCCTCGCGTTCGATCTGCCGCGAAAAGACAAGGCGTTCTTCTACAAGAAGATCGCGGAGATCTACATGACCGCCGGAAGGCGGGATCTGGCGGCAGAGGCTCTGCGGAGGGGCCTGGAGATGGACGTCAAGCTCCCCGGGATCAAGAAGCTCAGGGAGCGGATCGGGATGCCCGAATACTCCGTCTCCTGATGATACATTGAAGCACGACAGGACTCTTTTTCGAGGAAGTGGGACAGTGAAGCGAGTGACAGTCCTGGGAGCGCTCCTTGCGCTCGCCGCCACGCTGGCAAGCGCTCAGATCGATCCGACGATCGCGCGCGTCAAGCTGACCAAGGTCGAAGTCATCACCCAGAAGCAGTTCCGCCAGCAGGTCGGAGAGCATCGAGGAAGGCCTCAAGCGGCCGTTGACCAAGGACCAGCGCGAGCAGTACCTGGACGCGCTCGTCGACGAGAAGCTCCTGCTGCAGGCGGCCGACAGGGAGCACGTGCGGGCGACGTCCGCCGAAGTCGACCGGACGCTCGACGCCTACAAGCAGGATTTCGCGCGGCAGCTCGGGCGGCCGACCCGCCCGTTCTCGGACACGGAGCTCAAGGAGCTCCTGCGGCAGCAGGGGACGACGTACGAGAAGTTCGTCGAGCAGGTCACCGACAAGATCACGGTGGAAAAGCTGGTGGCCAAGGAGCAGAAGCCCCTGCTCGACAGCGTCAAGGACCCGACCGACGCCGAGATCCGCGACTACTACAACGCCAACCGGACGCGCTTCGTCTCGCCGGAGATGGTGCGCTTCAAGCAGATCGTCCTGCTCACCACCGGCCTCTCGCCCGCCGACGCGGACCGCGCCAAGGCCAAGGCGGACGAGATCTACCGCACGATCCAGGCCGGCACGCCCTTCGACAAGTTCCAGGAGGTCTACCTCGAGGGCGCGACCACGCGTATCGGGGGGCTGAACTTCGACGTGTGGCGGCGTGACGACGAGAACAAGCGCGTCACGTACGGCAAGGTCTTCTTCGATTCCCTCTTCGACGCCAAGGCGGGGCAGGTCAAGGGCGTTCTGCAGTCGAACGCGGGCTACCACATCGTCGAGATCATCGAGGAGATCCCGTTCAGCGTGCTCGGCCTCGACGACAAGATCCCGCCGCAGAACGCCACGACGGTCAGGGAGCAGATCGGGGCGATGCTGCGCCAGACGAGCCGCGTCGACATCGTGAAGCAGGCCACCGACGAGCTCACGAAGAAGCTGCGAGGCGAAGCGGAGATCCGGGTCGAAGACAGCCTGCTCAGCTGGTGATATGGGTGTCCGCAGGGCCGGGCGGGTGATCGCCTTCCAGACGCTGTACCGCTACGAGATCACCCGGGAGGCCGTCGCCGGACCTCCTCGACTTCTCGTGGATCGACGCGCCGGACCGCGTGCCGCGCGAGAGCGTCGACTTTGCGCGGCTCCTGATCGCCGGGACCGTCGAGACGGATCGCAGACGTCGACGAGGCGATCCGCCGGCAGCTCGAGCACTGGGACTTCAGCCGCCTCGCGCGCGTGGACCTCGCGGTCCTGCGGATCAGCGTCTACTCGCTGCTGTTCCTCAAAGACGTTCCCGCGTCGGTCACGATCGACGAGGCGATCGATATCGCCCGGGAGTTCGGAACCGACGACTCCTACCGTTTCGTCAACGGCGTGCTGGACGGCATCCTCAAGCGTCAGGTCGGGGCTGCGGAAGAGGGCGGCAAGCCGTCGCGCAAACGCCGCGAAGCTTGAAACGGCGGCGCCTTGCCGGTATGATGCCGCCGGCATTCGCGCTGAGCACCAGGTTCGGCCCGCGGGGCCGCCCGCAGATGCGCGCGGGCGGCGAGGAGCAAGCATGGCCAAGGTCACCGAGAGCGTCAACTGCACCATCGGCGAGGGCTCGATTTTCGAGGGGCGGTTCTTCGTGAACGGCTCGATCCTGATCGAGGGCAAGTTCAAGGGAGAGATCAAGACCAACGACGAGCTCATCGTCGGCCCCACGGGCCGCGTGCGCACCGACATCACCGCCCGGCGCGTGACGGTGGCGGGGACCGTCATCGGCAACATCACCGCCAGCGAGGAGGTCAACCTGGTGCAGACCGGCAAGGTGCTCGGCGACATCACGACGCCGAGGCTCAACGTGGAGCAGGGCGTCATCGCCGACGGTCAGGTCACCATCACGAGCGGCAAGAGCGAGAGCATCCGCAGGCTCGTCGAGGAGGCCTACGGGCCGGACGCGGACGACGAGTTCAAGACCCTGCTCGCCGAGAAACCCTCGGGCCGCAAGGGCGCCGAGAAGTCCGCGATGCCGGGTAGGCGCCGGGACGGCGTCATGATCCGACTCAAGAGCCCGCACGAGATCGACCGCATCCGGGAGGCGGGCGTCATCCTCGCCGACACCATCAGGGACGTCGCCCGGATGATCCGGCCGGGGATCCAGACCGCGGACCTCGACCGCGAGACCCGCAGGCTCATAGAGAGCCGCGGCGCGCAGCCCTCGTTCCTCGGCTATCTCGACTACCCGGCCTCCGCCTGCATCTCGGTCAACGACCAGGTGATCCACGGGATCCCCGGCCAGCGCCGCCTGGAGGCCGGCGACCTCGTCAAGCTCGACATCGGCGTCGAGCTGCACGGGTTCTACGCGGACGCCGCGTGGACGTTCGGCGTGGGCGAGGTCTCGGCCGCCCGGCGGGACCTGATGCGGGTCACCCGCGAGTGTCTCGACATCGCGGTCAAGGACGCGCGCGGCGGCGCGAGGATCCACGACATCGGCCGCGCGGTGCAGACGCACGCCGAGGGGCTCGGCTACGGCGTCGTGCGGCAGTTCTGCGGGCACGGCGTCGGGTTCGCCCAGCACGAGGACCCGCAGGTGCCCAACTACGTGAGCCGGGGGCCGAACCCGCGGCTGAAGGCGGGGATGGTCATCGCTCTGGAGCCGATGATCAACAGCGGCACGTGGGAAGTGGAAGTGCTCGAAGACGGCTGGACCGTCCGCACCCTCGACCGCAGCGACTCGGCGCACTACGAATACACCGTCGCGATCGGCGAAGGCGAGGCCGACGTCCTGACACCGATCAGAGACCTTTGAGTATATTGGGAACAGAGGCTGACATGGAACGATTCGACAGGGGCTCGCTGCTCAATCTGGTCCTCGTGGCGGTCATCCTGGCGTTCGGCGTGGGGCTGCTCGTGTCCTCGTGCACGCTGTCGCCCGCGACGCGAGCGACGCAGACGACGCAGGGCTCGACGGCCGGCGCCCCGCAGCTGCTCGCGAGCCTCCAGTCGTCGTTCCGCGACGTGGCCCGCAAGGTGACGCCGGCGGTCGTCGAGATCGACGTCGAGCAGGTCGTGCAGCAGGACGTGCCGAAGACCCCCTTCGACTTCTTCTTCAGCCCGAGGGGGCCCGAGCAGTCGCCCCGCGAGTTCCGCAACCAGGGCCTCGGCTCGGGAGTCATCGTCCGGCGTGACGGCCGCAAGGTGTACGTGCTCACCAACAATCACGTGGTGGGCGAAGCCGACCACATCGACATCAAGCTCAGCGACGGACGCACGTTCCAGGCCAAGCTCGTCGGCGGCGATCCGCGCAAGGACCTCGCGCTGGTCGTCTTCGAGACCGCCGACGACGTCCCGCTCGCGGCGCTCGGCAACTCGGACCAGATGCAGGTCGGCGACTGGGCGCTGGCCATCGGGAACCCCTTCGGCCTCGACTCGACGGTGACCGCCGGGATCATCAGCGCCGTCGGCCGGCGCGGGGGGCCGGGCGAGAACATCAGCGAGTTTCTGCAGACCGACGCCGCCATCAGCCCGGGCAACTCCGGCGGCGCTCTCGTCAACCTCGAAGGCGAGGTGATCGGCATCAACACCTGGATCGCGTCGAACACGGGCGCGAGCCAGGGCTACGGATTCGCCATCCCGATCAACGCCGCCCGCAAGGCCATCGACGACTTCGTCAAGATCGGCCGGGTCGAATACGCATGGCTCGGCGTGCAGATCCAGACCGTGAACCCCGCGATCGCGGCCGACCTCGGCGTTTCCGGCCGCAAGGGCGCCCTCGTGACGCAGGTGTTCCGCGGCGCCCCCGCGGACAAGGGCGGCCTGCTGCCGGGCGACTTTGTCGTCTCGCTCAACGGAAGGGAGGTCGCCGACCACCTCGACCTCACCAACAAGCTCGGCGACCAGCCGCCGGGCCTCCAGGCCGAGTTCGTGGTCTTCCGCCAGGGCAAGGAAGTCAAGCTCGGGATCCGGCTCGCGGTCCGCGAGGACGAAAAGGCCATCACGGCGCAGAACCGCAACCTGTGGCCGGGCCTGTCGGTGTTCCCCGTCACCGACGAGGTGCGCAGCAGCCTCGGGCTCAAGGCGGCCGGCGGCGTCATCGTCTACGGCGTCGTCCCCGAATCGCCCGGGGGCGCGGCGGGGTTCAAGGAGAACGACCTGATCGTGAGCATGGGCGGGAAGCCCGTGCGCGGCCTCAAGGATTTCTACGAGGCCCTCGTCGGCAAGGACAAGCTCCCGGTCGTGGTGAGCCGGGCCGGGACGGAAGTGGCGCTGGAACTCCCTCGATGAAGGAGTTCCTCCCCTACGAGACGGTCAGGGACAACGCGATCAAGCTGGCGAGCAGGATCTATTCGGACGGGTTCGAGCCCGACGTGATCTACGTGCTGCTTCGCGGCGGCGCCTACGTCGGCAACGTGATCAGCGAGTACTTCAAGGCCATGCGCAAGGAGCGCCACCCGGTCTTCTACGCCGCGGTGGTCGCCTGGTCGTACACCGACATCCGCAAGCAGGAGCAGGTGCGCGTCGACGGCTGGACCTACGACCCCGCGCACCTCAGGCACGGCGACCGCATCATGCTCGTCGACGACATCTTCGACTCGGGCCGCACGATCAACCACCTCGTGAACGTGCTTCTCACCAGGGGCATCCCGCGCGAGGACATCAAGATCGCCGTGCACGACTACAAGACGCGGACCTACGGGCCCGAGCAGCCGATCCGGCCCGACTACTTCTGCCGCAGGCACGTAGTCACGCGGCCGGAAGACGACATCTGGATCCATTACCTCAGCCACGAGCTGATCGGCCTGACCGCCGAAGAGAAGAAGACCTACTACCTGTCGCGCGACCCGGAGCTCGCCGAGGCGATGCGGGGCCTATGACTCGGTCTGGGTCGCCTCTGCCTTGGCGGCCTTGATCACGTCCTCGGCCGTGCGGCCCGCGATCGGCTCGTAGTGGTCGAAGGAGATCTCGAACGACGCGGTGCCCGAAGTCATCGACTTGAGGTCGATGGAGTAGCGCTGCAGCTCCGCCTGGGGAACCTGAACGCGGACGATCTGCGTTCCGGCCCCGATCGGCTCCTGCCCCAGCACGCGGCCGCGCCGCGAGCTCAGGTCCGAAAGCACGTCTCCGAGGTACTGGTCGTCGACGATCACCTCGAGGTTCATGATCGGCTCGAGCAGCACGGGCGAGGCCTTTTCCATCGAAGCGCGCAGGGCGCCGCGGGCGGCCAGCTTGAACGCCATTTCCGACGAGTCGACCGGGTGCTCTTTGCCGTCGACGATCTTGGCCTCTATGTCGACCACGGGGTAGCCCGCCAGGATGCCCTGGTCCATGGCCTCGATGATCCCTTTCTCGACTCCCGGCACGTAGCCCTTGGAGATGGCGCCGCCGTGGATCCCGTTGACGAAGTTGAAGTGCTTGCCGCGTTCCAGCGGAGCGACCTCGAGCACCACCTTGGCGTACTGCCCGTGGCCTCCGGTCTGCTTTTTGTGCTGGTACTCCGCGCCGGCGCTCTTGGTGATGGTCTCCCGGTAGGCAACCCTGGGCAGCTTGGTGCTGGCCTCGATCTTGTGGGTCTTGCGGATGCCGTCCAGCAGGATCGAAAGCTGCAGCTCGCCCATCGTGGAGAGGACGTTCTCGCGCGTCTCCTTGTTGTACGCCAGCTTCATCGACGGGTCCTCTTCGCAGGCCCGGTTGATGAGCTGGTTCATCTTGTCCTCGTCCTTCTTCGCGACCGCGGAGACGGCAACGGCGTGCACGGGCTGAGGCAGCGCGATCGGCGGGTACTCGATCGGCGCGCCCGGATCGCCGAGGCTGTCGTTGGTGGACACGGAGTCGAGCTTGAGCAGGACGCCCATGTCGCCGGCGACCAGCTCGGCGGTCTCCTCGATCTTCTTGCCCTGGCAGGTGTAGATCTTGCCCGCCTTTTCCCGTTTCCCCGAACGGTAGTTGATGATCTCGCTGTCCGAGGCGAGGCGCCCGCTCATGACCTTGACAAAGGACAGGCGCCCGGAAAACTGGTCGATGCTCGTCTTGAACACGAAGCAGGAGAGGGGCTCGCCGACGGACAGCTTGCGCGAAAGCTCCTCGTCCCCGGACTTGCCCTTGTTCTCGCCGGACGGCGCCGGCACGGAGGCCGCGACGAAATTCAGGAAAGGCGCGAGCCCGCTGTCCTGCAGGACCGAGCCGCAGAAGACCGGGACGAACTTGCCCGCGGCGAGCGCGGCCCGCAGGCCCCGCCGGACCTCCTCGTCGGTCAGCTTCTCCTCGCCGACGTACTTCTCCATGAGGCTGTCTTCGCCGTCGGCGGCCGCCTCGATCATCGCGGTCCGCGCCTCCTGCGCCGCTGCGCTCTCGGCGGCCGGGATCTCGCCCGCGGCCGCGCCACGGTAGGCCTTCATGCCGAGCAGGTCGATGACCCCCTCGAACGAGGCCGCCGCCCCGATCGGGATCGTGAGCGGCACGAAGTTCGTCCGGAAGCGCTCCCGGAGGTCGGAGACGACCTTCTGGAAATCGGAGTGCTCCTTGTCCATCTTGTTGACGAAAATGATCCGGGGCCGCGCGATCTGGTCGAGGCGCCGCCACACCTTGATCGTCTCGATCTGCACACCCGCGTCCGCGGCGACCGCGACCACCGCGCAGTCGGTGACCCGCAGGGCGGCGATCACCTCTCCCACGAAATCGCTCGAGCCCGGTGTGTCGAGCATGTTGATCTTCGCCCCCGCCCAGTCGACGTGCGTGAGCGAGCTGCGGATCGAGATCCGCCGCGCGATCTCCTCCTCGAGGAAGTCGCTCACCGTCCTGCCGGTCTCGACCGTCTCGGGCCGGTCGATCACCTTGGCCGCGGCCAGGACGTGCTCCACGAGCGATGTCTTGCCGGTGGCGCCGTGGCCGACGAGGGCGATGTTGCGGATCGCTGCGGTTGACACACCCATACGAGATCTCCTTGCCCCTGTTCACGTTGGTCCGGATTGAAGTGTCGGCTGACCACTATAGCTGCGGCTCCGAACCGTGTCAACAAAACAAGACTACACTGAAGGGCTGCGCGCCGCTTCAGGGCCGGCCCGCGCCCGCGAGCCGGCCTCCTACAAGGCTGATCCGTCGCCCTTGAGCGCCTTGGGCGCGAAGTGGGCGAACTCCATCGCGAAGGTCGCGCGGCCCTGCGTGACGCTGCGGAGCGCCGTCGAGTAACCGAACATCTGCGCGAGCGGGACCTCCGCGCGTATGTGCTCGACAACCGCCCGGCTCTCGTGGCTCACGATGAGGCCCCCGCGCGCCGTCAGGTTGCCGATGACCTCGCCGACGAACTCGGCGGGACACATCACGTCCACCGTCATGACGGGCTCGAGGAGCACGGGGCCCGCCTCGCGGCAGACCGCGTCGAACCCGAGGGAGCCGGCGGCCTCGTACGCGAACGGCGTCGAAGTCACCTGGTTGTACTCCGCGTCGGTGAGCGTGATGCCGATGTCGATGGTCGGGTAACCCCAGCTGATGCCGGAGGTGAACGCGCCTTCCACGCCCCGGCGGACGGCCTCGACGAGCTCCTCGGGCAGGTCGGCCGTCGAGACGGTGAAGCGGTTCCCGGAACCCCTCGTCAGCGGCTCGGCGCGCAGCTCGATCTCGGCGGCGTTCTCCTTGCCTCCGAGGTTCCTGTGGAACTTCACGCGGTGGACGGCGGTGCCGCTGATCGACTCGCGGTAGCTCACCTGCGGCTTGCCGATCTTGGCTTCGACGCGGAAGTCGTCGACGATGCGGGTCACCAGGACCTCGAGGTGAAGCTCGCCCATCCCCGAGATGATGAGCTGCCCCGTGTCCTCGTTCTCTTTGAAGGTGAAGGTCGGGTCTTCCCGTTCGAGGACGGCGAGCACGTCGCCCAGCCGCTTGCGCTCGGACATCGTCTTCGGCTCGATGGCTACCGAGATCACGGGCTCGGGGAAATGCATCTTCTCGAGGAGGACCGGGTGCTTGTCGCTGCCGAGCGTGTCGCCGGTCTGGGAGATCTTGGAGCCCACGATGACGGCGATGTCGCCGGCCCTGATGTCGCTGATCTGCGAGGGTTTGTTCGCGTGCATCCGCAGCAGGCGTCCGATCCGCTCGCGCTTGTTCTTGTTGATGTTGAAGAAGGTCGTGCCGCTCTCGAAATGGCCCGAGTACACGCGGATGTAGGTGAGCGCGCCCGCCTCGCGGTCCGTCTGGATCTTGAACACGAGGGCCACCGGCGGACCCTCCGGGTCGCAGGCGACCGTGACCTCCTTTTCCGTCTTCGGGTGATGCCCGATCATGACCTTGCCCTCGTCGGGCGAGGGAAAGTAGTCCACGACGGCGTCGAGCAGCGGCTGCACGCCCATGTTGCGGAGGCTGGAGCCGCAGAACACCGGGACGAGGGCGCGATCGATGACGGCCTTGCGGATCGCGGCGATCAGCAGCTCCTCGGTCGGCTCGCGGCCTTCGACGTACATCTCCGTGATGCGGTCCGAATGGGCGGAGAGCCCGTCGATCAGGCGCTCGCGTCCCTCGCGCGCCTGCTCGAGCAGGGCGGGCTCTATGTCCTCGAGGCTGACCGTGACGCCGAGGTCCTCGGGGTTCCACCGCACGGTCTTCATCCGCACGAGGTCGATCACCCCGGAAAAGTCGCTCTCGCGGCCGATGGGGATCTGCAGCGGGAGCGTGACCGCGCCGAGCTTGCGCTCGATCTCCGCGATGACGGCAAGGTAGTCGGCGCCGACGCGGTCCATCTTGTTGACGTAGGCGATGCGGGGGATGTGATAGCGGTCGGCCTGGTGCCAGACCGTCTCCGACTGCGGCTCGACCCCGCCGACCGCGTCGAAAATCGCGATCGCCGCGTCGAGGACGCGCAGGCTGCGCTCGACCTCGGCGGTGAAGTCGACGTGTCCGGGCGTGTCGATGATGTTGATCTGGCGGTCGCGCCAGGTGCAGGTGGTGGCCGCCGAGGTGATGGTGATCCCGCGCTCCTGCTCCTGGACCATCCAGTCCATGGTGGCTTCACCGTCGTCGACCTCGCCGATGCGATGGCTCTTTCCGGTGTAGAACAGGATGCGCTCCGTGGTGGTGGTCTTGCCCGCGTCGATGTGGGCCATGATGCCGATGTTGCGGATGCGTTTGAGCTCGTTCAAGGCCAACTCCGGTCACTCTCGCGGCGGGCGCCTGGGCGCCATCACTCCGGCCCGCCTTCTTCCGTGCGCTGCTGCCTGGCGCGCACCTTTTGCCAGTTCTCGTCGATCCATTTCTTGGCGAGGTTGCGGGCGACGATCTCGGCGATCTCGCGCGTCTCGAGGATCACGTTCATCCCGCCAACGACCTCGTGCAGGACGAGCGAATCGCCCTCGTCGCCCCAGATTATCGCCTGCACGCGGAATCCGGCGTCCGGCACCTCTTCCACGCACAAGTCGAAAAACAGACCCCCGTACGCCTCTGCTCCCACCTGTTCATTCCCATGGACCGGTCTGCCGCGATCGGGAACGGCCTGTTTCCGTCGCGCCGTCGGAGCCGGCGTTGTGCCGGAGACGAGACTCGCACCCCTGCAGGCCTTGCGGCCCGGGGGATCTTGAGTCGGAACCCCAGTATCTGCCGGCAAGAGCTACGTGAGCCCGACTCTCGGTAAGCCTATGCGCCAACGATGAATGTGTCAATCTTCTTCGGTTCACGTCAATCGGTGCAGGGGTCGAAGTCCGACTGGATGTTCGGGAGAACCTTCGAGAGAAGCAGCAATGTCTGTCGCCATCAGCCTGGCAACGATCGCGGCGGTGGAGATGACAATCCATGCAAGCACCCGCCGCCGGCCGAGGAGCACGTCCCTTGGAACAGCACGACGATGTTCGCCTGGCTGTCAGCGATCGAGCCGCGGGCCGCGGCGAACGTGAACAGGCAGGCGACCGTCCGGAAACCACATAGTGACAGTAGAAGTCGTTGCCGGGATGCAGGGCGTTCGCCGACAGGCGTTCGCCGGCGAATCAGGACACACAGGCAGGGCGCTTTCGCGGTCCAGCAGCATGCCGCAGTCTCGCACGGGGGATTTCTGACCGCAATCCCGGGCGCTCGTTTTTCTGTGTTGCTTTGGAGGAACCGCCTGACGGTGCTTCGCTCTGCCGGAGACGGGACTCGGACCCGTACGCCCCTTACGGGGCAGGGGATTTTAAGTCCCCAGTGTCTCCCATTCCACCACTCCGGCGGCTCCGGCGACAATACCGTGGGCCGCGCCTGCGGTCAACGCCGCATTTCGCGCGAAGGCGGCGCCGGGTGTCGGCCAAGTCGGTCAAAGGTTGACATGCGCCCGCCGTGCGGTAGACTTAGGCTCTCATGGTGTCCCTGCGCGAGACGCTGCTCCAGAGTTCCCTGCGGGGCGGTCTTCTGCCCCCGCAGGACTACGTGAGACTGCTCGAGGAGGCGAACGCCGCCCTCGAGAGCGAGCCGGCCGAGATGCGTCCGCCCGACAGCGGCGGCCGGCCCGGCGGCATCGTGCTGCTGCGGCCGGACGTCGAGACGTTGCTCGTGCCGGACCTCCACGGCCGGGTCGACTTCCTGCTCATGGTCCTGCTCTCCGAGGAATGGGACGCGCTCGCGCGCATGCAGCAGGGGGGCCTGCAGGTGGTCTGCGTGGGCGACGGGTTCCACGGCGAGGCACGCGCCTATCAGCGCTGGCTCGAGGCGTACTCCGAGTTCCAGACGGCGTGGCAGTACCACGCGGCGATGGACAAGGAGATGACCGAAAGCCTCGGCGTCATGGAAGCCGTGATGCGGGTCAAGCTGGCCGTTCCCGATTCGTTCCACTTTCTCAAGGGCAACCACGAGAATATCGCGAACGAGGCCGGGGGCGGCAATTACCCCTTTGTCAAGTTCGTGGAGGAGGGGGAGATGGTGGCCAGCTACGTCCGTCATTTCCTCGGAGCCGATTTCCTCCAGAGCTATTACCGGTTCGAGAAGAACCTCCCGCTCCTCGCCGTCGGCGAGCGGTTCCTCGTGTCGCACGCCGAGCCCGTGCGGGCGTTTACGCGCGACGAGATCGTGGAGTACCGCAGCAGCGAGGACGTGGTGGCGGGGCTCACGTGGACGGACAACGACCGCGCCCGCAAAGGGAGCGTGAACGCGATGCTCGCGGATCTGCTGGGCCCCGAGAGAGCCGAGGAGGCTTTCTACTTCGGCGGCCACCGGCCGGTCAGCGGGCTCTACCACACCCGGTCGGGGGGCCGCTACGTGCAGTTCCACAACCCGGCCCGCCAGGTCGTCGTGCAGATCGAGCCGGGCCGCCCCATCGACCTCGAGCGCGACGTCGTCGAGGCCGACGGCCTGGTCCCAGAGCTCTCAGGCCGCTGACGCCGTGCGCTGCGTGATCCAGAGGGTCAGGGAGGCGAGCGTCGCGGTGGCGAGCCGCACCGTGGGCAGCATCGGACCGGGCCTGCTCGTGCTCGCCGGGTTCGTCGACGACGACACGGACACTGACCTCGACTGGATGGCCCGCAAGGTGGCGCGCCTGCGGGTCTTCGACGACGAGCAGGGGATGATGAACCGCAGCATCGTCGAAGCCGGCGGCGCGGTCCTCGCGGTCAGCCAGTTCACGCTCTACGCCGACCTGCGCAAAGGCAACCGTCCCTCGTACCACAGGGCCTCGGCCGCGGACCGCGCCTCGGGGCTGTACGAGCGCTTCCTCGCCGCCCTCGCGCGGGAGCTGGGCCGGCCCGTGGCGCGCGGTCAGTTCGGCGCCGAGATGAAGGTCTCCCTCGTCAACGACGGCCCGGTGACGCTGATTGCCTCGAGCCGCGAGGAGACTCTGTAGCGCGCGCCGGCCGGCGGGCCGCGGCCTTCCGCGGGGCCGCTTCGAAGACCCACTTGATGACCTCGTCCATCGTTTCCACGGGGTGGAAGCGGAGCCCCTTCTTCACATGGTCCGGGATCTCGTCGAGGTCCTTCTCGTTGCCCTTGGGGATGACGATGTCGACGATGTGATTGCGCTTGGCCGCGATCGTCTTCTCCTTCAGGCCGCCGATCGGCAGGACGCGCCCCACGAGCGACAGCTCGCCCGTCATGGCCAGGTTCTTCCGGATCTTGTTCCCGGTCACGAGCGAAAGCAGGGCCGAGGCCATGGTGATGCCGGCGGAGGGGCCGTCCTTGGGCGTGGCGCCCGCGGGGATGTGCAGGTGGATCTGGTGGTTCTCGAAGAACTCGCGGTCGACGTCGTAGCGTCCGCCGATCTGCCGCACGTAGGTGTAGGCGATGTTCGCGCTCTCCTGCATGACCTCGCCCATCTGGCCGGTCAGGCGGAACCCTTCCTTGCCCGCGTTCGCCACCGCCTCGATGGTGAGCGTCGCGCCGCCGAGCGGGGTCCAGGCGAGCCCCACGGCCATGCCCGGCCTGAGCACGGGCGTGTGCTCCTGCTCGTCGGCGAAGACCGGCTTGCCCAGGTACTTCGTGAGATCCCTGGCGTCGATGGCGAGCGGGAGCTTTGTCTCCTGCAGCACGCTTTCCTTGGCGAGCCTGCGGTGGATCTTGTCCAGGGACTTCTCGAAATTGCGCAGGCCCGCCTCGCGCGCGTAGTCCCGGCCGATCGCCGCGAGCGCGCGCTGGGTGTAGGTCACCGACCGCTTTGGCGAGCCCCGCCCTGGCGACACTGCGCGGGATCAGGTATCGCCGGGCGATGGCGATCTTTTCCAGCTCGATGTAGCCGGAGAGCCGGATCACCTCCATGCGGTCGAGAAGGGGGGGCGGGATGCTGTCGGACGTGTTGGCCGTCGTGATGAAGAGGATCTGGGAAACGTCGAACGGGAGGTCGAGGTAGTGGTCGCGGAACGCGACGTTCTGCTCGGGGTCGAGCACTTCGAGCAGCGCCGAGGACGGGTCGCCCTGGAACGAGACGCCGAGCTTGTCGATCTCGTCGATCATGAAGACCGGGTCCTTCGTCTTCACGATCCGGAGGCCCTGGATGATCTTGCCGGGCATCGCGCCGACGTAGGTCCGTCGGTGGCCCTTGATCTCGGCCTCGTCGCGCATGCCGCCGACGGAGAAGCGGAAGAACTGCTTGGCGAGGGCGCGCGCGATCGACTTGCCGACCGACGTCTTGCCGACGCCGGGCGGGCCCACGAGGCAGAGGATGGAGCCCTTGGTGTCCTTGCGCAGCTTGCGCACGGCGATGAACTCGAGGATGCGCTCCTTGACGTCCTCGAGGCCGTAGTGATCGGCGTCGAGCACGCGGCGGGCGTGCTGGATGTCGATCTGCTCGGGGGCCGGGTCGTTCCACGGCAGCGACACGATCGTCTCGAGGTAGTTCCGCGTCACGCTGAACTCAGGGGAGTTGGGGTCCATCAGGGAGAACTTCTCCAGCTCCTGCTCGACCTGCTCCTTGACCTCGCCCGAGAGCTCGAGCTTCTCGAGCGCTGTCTTGAGGCGGTCGTACTCCTGGCTCTTGGCGTCGGTGGGGAGGCCGAGCTCCTGCTTGATGGCCTTCATCTGCTCCTTGAGGAAGTACTCCCTCTGGCTCTTCGAGATCTTCTCGTTGATCTGCTCCTGGATCCTCTTCTGGATCCGCAGAAGCTCCTGCTCCTTGTTGATGAAGACCAGGGCCTTCTCCATGCGCTTCTGGACGTCGATGGTCTCGAGCATCTCCTGCTGCTCCGAGCGCTGGACGTTGAGGATGCTCGCGACGAAGTCGGCGATCTTGCCGGGATGGTCGATGTTGACCATGCTCACCCGCATCTCCTCGGTGAACAGCGGGTTGTTCTCCGACACCTTGCGCATCTCGGCGATGAGGGCCCGCGTGAGCGCCTTGACCTCGAGGGTATCGAGGTTCTCGTCCTCGAGGTACTCGACGCCCGCCGAGAGGGGCGGCACGTCCGAGAGGTACTTCATGACGCGGAAACGCTTGACGGTCTGGATGAAGATGTTGATGCCGCCGTCGGGGAGGTTGATCTTGCGCACGATCTTGGCCGCGGTGCCGACCTGGTGCAGGTCGTTCGGCGCCGGCTTGCGGGTCTCCTCCTCCCTGGTGAGGACGAGGCCGACGTAGCCTGTGCCCGCGAGGGCCGTCTCCGCGGTCTTGACGTCGTCGGGGTCATTGAGGAGGAACGGTGTGAAGATCCCCGGGAAGATGGGACGTCCCGTCAGCGCGATGATGTGGAGCTTGATGGGAAGGATCTGGTCTGCCGGGACAATCTGAGTGGACATGAGGGTCCTCCAGGCTCAATAGGATGCGCTGCTCTCGCGCGCTCCGCCCGCGGCTGAAGCTCGGGGGCTCGGCGGGGCGCGCAGGGGCTCCCCTTGAAGTAAACACACTCCGGGCCGCTGGGCAAGTGCCCTTAAGCCGCCTCAAGTCGCTCGCGCGGGCAGGTTCCGGCCTGCCCGAACGGCCGATGGCGGACTGCGCCGGACTGCTCGCTTTGACAAACCTCGCGGCGATGTGGTTCAATCGAAAGCGGTGTTCCGCCACTCCGTCACCCAGGCAATCGTCCTCCAGAGCAGGCAGTTCGGCGAAATCCACAAGACGGTCACCCTCTTCACGCCCGGCGAGGGGCTCGTGTCCGCGATCGCGCACGGCGCGAAGAAGATCGGCAGCCGCCTGCGCAGCACCACGGAGGCGTTCTGCCTGAGCCGCGTGTTTCTGTACTACGACCCGGTGAGGCGCAGCTACAAGATCACCGACATGGAAGGGCTCTCCCTCTATCACGGGATCAGGGCGAGCCTCGCCCGCTACTACGCCGCGTCGCTCTGGGCGGAGCTGATCCTCAAGTCGTACGCCGGCGGCGGAAGCGCGCGGCCCCTCTTCGTCCTGCTGCGCGAATCGCTCGCGCTGTGCGAGCGGGCCCCGCGCGACACGGTGCGCCGCATCTCGCTGCAGTTTCTCTGGCGGTACCTCTCGCTCACCGGCGAGGCGCCGGACCTCGAGCGCTGCTCCGAGTGCGGCCGGCAGGTGGGGCCCGACGAGAGCATGGCCTGGGGCGAGTCAGCGGCGCTCTGCCCGCGGTGCGCGGCGCGCTCGGTCGGCGCGGCGCCGGTCCCGGCCGGCGCGCGCCGCTACCTCCTGCACACCTCGGCGCTCGGCCTGGAGGCCGCGGCGCGCGTCGGCCTGGACGAGGCGGGGGAGCGCGCCCTGCGCTCGCTGCTGCTGGCCATGGTGCAGAACGTGGTCGAGGTGCCGCTCTCCTCGGTCAGCGTGGAGGCGGCTTCCGATCGCGGCGCCGACCGCGGTCACGGGCCGGCCGACGAGCCCCAGCGGGCCGCGCGGGGGCTGGCGTGAGGCTCTTCACCGGGCTCCCGGTGCCGGCGGAAACGGCCGCGGCCGTGGAGCGCTGGACCGGCGAGTGGCGCAGGCGTTTCCCGAAAGTGGGGTGGGTCGCGGCTCCGCTGCTGCACATCTCGCTGCACTTTTTCGGCGAGCTGCCCGACGAGCAGGCGCGGCGGCTCTCGGACGACCTTGCCGGCGTGCGCGGAAGCGCCGTGCGGGCGCGGACGGGTGAGGTGGGGCGTTTCCCGCCCGGCCGCGGGGCGCCCCCGCGCGTCATCTACCTCGCGCTCGCGCAGGGCGCGGAGGAGGTGGCCGAGTTGCAGGCGCGCTACGCGCAGCGGATCGCCGCACTCGGCCACAGCCCCGAGGCGCGCCCCTTTGTCCCGCACCTGACGCTCGCGCGGGTCAAGAGGCCGGAGCCCGGGCTGGAGCAGGTCGCGGGCGGGCCGGCGTTGACCTTCACCTTTGATCGTCTTGTCCTCTTCCAGTCGATCCTCCGGCCGCAGGGCCCGGAGTACCGGCCGCTGCAGACGCTGGTCCTGGAGGCAGGCTCGTGAGGGCCGTGGACCTGATCCGGCGCAAGCGCGACGGCGGGGCGCTCTCCGAAGAGGAGGTGCGCTTTCTCATCGACGGCTACGTCAAGGGCGACATCCCCGACTACCAGGTCTCGGCGCTGCTGATGGCGGTCCTGTTCCGCGGGATGAGCGCCGAGGAGACCGGGTTCCTCACGCGCGCGATGATCGATTCGGGCGACGTCATCGACCTCTCGGGCGTCGAAGGGCCCCTCGTCGACAAGCACTCGACCGGCGGCGTGGGCGACAAGGTCTCGCTCGTGCTGGCGCCGGTGGCCGCGGCGTGCGGCCTTCGGGTCCCGATGATGAGCGGCCGGTCGCTGGGGCACACGGGCGGCACCCTGGACAAGCTCGAGTCGATCCCCGGCTACCGCACGGACCTGTCGGCGGACGAGTTCCGCGCGTGCCTCCGCGAGGCCGGTTTCGCTATGATAGGGCAGAGCGAGCGGATCGTCCCCGCGGACCGCAGGATGTACGCGCTGCGCGACGTGACGGCCACCGTGGAGTCCATCCCGCTCATCACGGCGAGCATCCTCTCGAAGAAGTTCGCCGAAGGGGCCGAGGCGCTGGTGTTCGACGTCAAGACGGGAAGCGGCGCGTTCATGCGCTCGCTCGCCGACGCGGAGGCGCTGGCCGCGAGCCTGCACCGGACGGGCAGGTCGCTCGGCCGCCGCGTCACCGCGGTCATCACGGCCATGGATCAGCCGCTCGGCAACACGGCGGGCAACCTGCTCGAGGTGAGGGAGTCCGTCGAGGCGCTCGAAGGCCGCGGGCCCGCGGACCTGCGCCAGGTGACGCTGCGGCTCGCCGGGCCACATGCTGCGCCTGGGCGGGCTCGCCGCGAGCGTGGAGCAGGGCGAGGAGCGCGCCGCGCGCGCGCTCGCCGACGGAAGCGCGCGGGAGGCGTTCGAGCGCAACGTGCGGCTGCAGGGCGGCGACCTCGCCGCGGCGCTCGCGCCGGGACGCGAGGCCGCCGTGGTGCGTCCGCTCGCCGCCCCGCGGGACGGGGTCGTCGCGCGGCTCGACGCGTTCGCCGTCGGCATGGCCGCCGTCCGCCTCGGCGCGGGGCGCGCAAAGCAGGGGGACCCGGTCTTTCCCGAGGTCGGCGTCGTGCTGCACCGCAAGGTGGGCGAGCGCGCGCGCCGCGGCGAGCCGCTGGCCGAGGCCCACGGCCGCGACGAAGCCTCGGTCGAGGAGGCGCTCGCGGATCTGCGGCAGGCGTACGAGGTCGCCGACCCCGCCCGAAAGCCGGCGCCCGCCGTCGGGCCGCTCATCGTGAAAGAGATCGGAGACTGATGCGC
Source organism: uncultured Spirochaetota bacterium (assembly GCA_963734495.1). GTDB lineage: Bacteria > Spirochaetota > Spirochaetia > SZUA-6 > CAVTHK01 > CAVTHK01. Next base: position 251,058 of record CAVTHK010000007.1, on the reverse strand, counting down.
TGGGACAAACAGGCCATCGACCCCACCGAGGTGAGGAGCGTGGCCGCGCGACACGGGATCGATCTCATCAGCGCGAGCGTCCTGCTGCGGCGGGGCGTCACCGACCCGAGGGAGATCCGCTGCGTCCTCGAGTCGGAACCGTGGCTGCTGCACAACCCCTTCGAGTTCGTCGAGATGGAGGAGGCGGTCGACCGCATCAACGAGGCCATCGACGGGGGCGAGCGGATCTTCGTGTTCGGCGACCGCGACGTCGACGGCGTCACGTCGACGGCGCTCCTCGTCGAGAGCCTCACGGAGCTCGGCGCGCAGGTGGAGTGGGGCGTGCCCCTGGGCGACGACTCCTACGGCCTTCGCGCCGAGACGGTCGAGCGCATCCGCGCCGCCGGCGCCGGGCTGCTGATCGCCGTCGATTGCGGCGTCTCGAGCATCGCCGAGATCTCGGCCGCCGCCGAGGCCGGCATCGACACCATCGTCGTGGACCACCACCTTCCGCACGGGCAGGTGCCCGTCGTGCGCGCCATGCTCAACCCGCGGATGGAGGACAGCGGCTACCCGTTCGAGCACCTGTCCGCGTGCGCCGTGGCCGCCAAGCTCTCGTGGGCGCTGCGCTTCTCGCGCAAGGACTTCTACGGCCAGCCCGTCGTGCTGCTGAACGTGCGGCCGATCAACGAGGCCTACCGGCTCGAGGCGGTGCGCATGCTCAACCTGGTCGAGGACGGACCGGCTGCTCGGAGACCCACGTGCCGGGCCTCTCGAGCGCGGAGGCGAGCGGCCTGAACGCGTTCATCTCCGGCTGCGGGCTCGTCGTCTACGACCTGGAGCTCGCGGCGCGGCTGCTCGCGCGCTGCTTCGGCAGGCCCGTGGAGCTGCCCGCCGACACTGGCGACCTCGCCCCTCTCGCGGCTGAGCGCCACCCCGAGCTCGCAGGCAAGAGCCTGCTGCGCATCGCGGAGGCGCGGCGCGCCGCCTCCGACTCGGCCGAGATCGAGGTGCTGCGCGACCTCTTCGTGCAGACGGCGTGGGAGCGCCTCGGCCTGCTCGACGAGCTGGACGCGCGCCTGGACCTCGTGGCGCTCTCGACGCTGGCGGACAACATGCCGCTGCGGGACGAGAACCGCGTGCTGGTCAAGCGCGGCCTGGAGCGCCTGGCGCGCACCGAGCGGGTGGGGCTGCGGGAGCTGCTCTACCGCAAGGGGCTCCACGGCAGCGCGATCGACGCCAAGGCCGTGATGTGGCAGATCACGCCGCTGATCAACGCCTCGGGCCGGATGGGCGAGCCCGACCGCGCCGTGCGCCTGCTGCTGGCCCGCGAGCAGGCGGAAGCCGTCGAGCTTGCCGCCTCGCTCGAAGAGCTCGAACGAGAAGCGCAAGGGGATCGAGGAGCGCATCTGGGAGCAGGTGCTCTCGCAGGCGCGCGAGAGCCACCGCAGGTCCGAGGGCCGCTTCGTCATGGTCGCGGACGCCGGCGTCAGCCGCGGCGTGACCGGCATCCTCGCGGCGCGCATCGCGCGCCACTTCCGCGCCCCGGCGCTCGTGGCCGCCTGCCTCGAGGACCGCGTCGTGGGCTCGCTGCGCGGCCGGGTCCGCCTCAAGAGCTTTCTCGACGCCTTTGCCGACCTGTTCACCGACTACGGCGGCCACGACTTTGCCGCCGGCTTCAACATGCCGGTGCCGAACCTGCCGGAGTTCGAGCGGCGCTTCTACGAGGCGGCGCGCGAGCTCGAGGAAGGCGAACCGGAAAGCGAAGTCATCCGCGTCGACGCCGAGATCCCGCCCCGGTACCTCACACCGGAGCTCTTCCAGGTCGCCGAGCGGTTCGAGCCTTATGGCGAAGGCAACCCGCCGCTGGTGTTCCTGACCCGGGGCCTGCGCATCGTGCAGTGCGAGGCCGTGGGCAAGAAGGGCGCCTCCCACGTGCGGCTGCTGCTGGCGAGCGAGCAGCACAAGTGGCCGGCGATCTGGTGGGACGCCGCAGACCGGCTGGGGAAGGAGCTGGTAGTCGACGCGTCGCTCGACGTCGGTCTACCGGCTCTCGCGCAACGAGTGGCGGGGCCGCCAGACGCCTGCAGCTCAGCATTCTCGATGTGAAGCGGACGTGAAGCGATGAGACGTTTTTTTCCGGCCCTGGCCGCGGCCGCCCTGGCGGCGCAGGTATGCGGGGCGATCGATGTGGAATCCAGCGTCGCGCCGGGCAGCCCGCTGATCGGGACGCTCGAGGGCGAGTCCGAGAGGTCGCTGCTGCTCGAGCCGGTCGAGCTCCGCGAGGCCGACGGGAGCCGCGTCGTCGCGGCCACGCGGCTCTTCCGGGTCCGCGATCTCCGCTACGGATTCGTCCTCGGCGTGCCGGCCGGCACCCCGCCCGGGCGGTACGTGGTCCGGTCCGCGGGGGAGGTCGCTCCGGTCACCGTGGTGCCGCGCGAGTTCCACAGGCTGCAGCTGCCCCTCGATGCCGCGCTCAGCGATCTGCTCACGAGGCGCGATCCGGTGCGGGACGCCGAGAACGCCGAGCTCGAACGCCGGCTCGCCGTCTTCGACGCGGACGCGAGCCCCCACGCGGACCCCTTCGTGATGCCGGTCGCCAGCTTCCGCCGCAGCTCGCCGTACGGCGAGGTGCGTGAGTACCTTCTGTCCGATGGAAAGAGCATGGTCGGCATTCACGGCGGCGTGGACCTGGCGCTCCCCGAAGGAGCTCCGGTCGTCGCTGCCGCCGCGGGCCGGGTCGTGATGGCGCGGCACCGCGTCGTGTCGGGCAACAGCGTCGTCATCGAGCACATGCCGGGGGTCTATTCGCTCTACTACCATCTGTCCGAGATCGCGGTCTCCGAGGGCGAGGAGGTTGCCGCCGGCGCCCGGCTCGGACTGGTCGGCTCCACCGGCCTCGCGACCGGGCCTCACCTCCACTGGGAGGTCCGCGTCTCGGGCGTCGCGGTCGACCCGGAGGCGTTCGTCGACGGCGCGCAGGTCCCCGGCCATGTTGACAGGGCCCTGCTCGCCGCTATAATGACGCCCTCTGCACCCGTTGACGAAGGGAGGTGAGGTACCATCGCCTACATCGAAGTCGGCGACGATGAGGCTCTTGAGAGAGCGCTCAAGCGTTTCAAGCGGCAGGTCGAGAAGGAAGGCATCATCCGCGAGTGGAAGAAGCGGGAGTTTTACGAGAAGCCTTCGGCCCTGAAGAACCGCAAGAAGAAAGCCCTGGAGCGGAAGATCCTGAAGAAGCTCCGGAAGATGACCACGCACCGGAAACCGCGCTGAGGCGCGGCTCCTGCGGGCCCGGTCGCCATGCGGTGGTCGGGCCCGCCTGATTTTCGCATCACCGGCGCGGGCCGCTCCCGCGCGCCGGCGCGCCGCTCACGTCTGCCCCTGCTTCCCCACGATGCACAGCCACTCGGCTTCGGCGGCGAGCTCATCGCCCACGCGCGCTTCGCCCTTCTGCTTGAGCGTCCGCGCCGAGACCCTGAGGTTGGTGATCACGAGCTTGACCGTCTCGTTCGGCCGTACCTGCCTGCGGAACTTCACCTTGTCGACGGACGCGAGAAAGAACAGGGCGTCGTCGCCCAGGGTGCCCATGGCGCGAATCCCCGCCCCGCCGCACTGGGCCATCGTCTCGATGAGGATGACTCCGGGGACGACGGGATAGCCGGGGAAATGCCCCTTGAAGAAGGGCTCCTGATCGGTGAAGGTCCGGTAGCCGACGATCTCCTCCTCGGTCGTCTTCTCGAGGCGGTCGACAAAGAGGAACGGGGCGCGGTGCGGGAGGAGCTGCTCGATATCGTGCATCTTGGGTTCCTTTCCGGGCGCCGCCAATTTAGGCAGGCCCCGTCCCGGTGTCAAGAACAGGGATGTTCGTGCCCGGGCGCGCCAGGGATGGCGTGGCGCCCGGGCTGTTATGCGACCGCGGCTGTGCGCCCGCGGGTCACCCGCCAGGGCGGGCAAGAAGCACGATGAAGTTGTACAGCGCGTGAGCCAGCGCGAGCCCGTGCAGGCTGGTCCCCCGCAGCAGCAGCGCCCCGAAGGCGGCCCCCTGCGCGAGGGCGAGCACGACGGCCAGCGGGCCCTGGTACGCGTGGCCCGCGGCAAAGACCGCGGCGGCGGCGGCCACGCTCGCAGCCGCCGGCACGCCCATCGCCGACAGACGGGGGACCAGGTAGCACCGGTAGAAGAGCTCCTCGCGGTACCCCGTGACGAGCGACAGCAGAGCGAGCACGGCCGGCGCCGCGCCTGCGAGCTCCGGCAGCCGGGGCGGGAGCGCCTGCCGCCCCGCCTCGCCGAGGCGCGAGGCGACCCAGCCGAGGGAAGCCGACAGCGCGAGCAGGGCCGCGGCGGCCGCGACCGCCACGAACAGGTCCCGCGCGCCGGGGGCTCGCACTCCGGACCTCGCGAGCGCCCCCGGACCGCGCAACGACATCAGGTAGAGGAGAAGCAGCGTCTGGAACAGGGCCGCGCCGAGAAACAGGAGCAGCCCGCCGGCGAACGCCTCGCGCGGCGCGGAGAAGTAGCCGGGGAGGAACAGGGCGGCGAAGACGACGAGCACCTCCGCCGCGTCCCGCATCAGCCCGGCTCGAGGTGGGCCCCGCTGCGGATCCGCTCCTGGAAGGCCTTCGCGATCGCGATCCTCGATTGGGCCACCTCCTTGACCGGTCCCGGCTCCAGCCGTCGGCTGATGTAGGAGTAGAAGCGGGAGGCATCGCCGAGGTACGAGAGCGCCACCGCCCCCAGGGTCCCGAGCCGGTCCCGCTCGCGATGGTGGTAGTAGTCGCGGATGCCTCGCTCGAGCAGCGCGTTCGCGGACCTGAGGTCGCGGAATGCGTAAGGGGTGCTCCATGTGTACGGCAGCGGCGCGCCCGCGTCCGTCGCCTCGAGGAATGCCGCGAAGAGCCGGCCGTAGAATCCCGCCCACGCCGGCCGGCGTCCCTGCCGCCGGTGCTCGAGGAACGCGTCCCGGGCCTCCTCGATCCGGCGCCGCAGCTCCCTGTCGCGCGGCTGGCGCGGGACGCGCCTCAGCCAGCCGAGCGAGACCGCGCGCCGCAGCGCCTCGTCCCCGGACTGAAAGACCTGCCGGAGATCCACCGGCTCCTCGCGAGCCGGCGCTGTTCCCACCGCGAGTTTGAGTGTATTGTAGGCGGCAATGATCGCCCGGACCGTCCTGTTGGCCCACTCCGTCTTTCCCGCGTGTCTGTCCGGGTGGTAGAGCTTGAGCAATTCGTGGTAGCGCCGCTTCAGGGCGTCGGCCGAGCGCAGGTCCTCGATCGAGAAGAGGTCGAGAGCCGGGTTCGCGGGCGCCATGGACGGACTGTAGGGGCGGCGCAGGCCCCTGTCAATTCTCTCAAGGTGCGGGTGCGGGAGGTTCGATAATATACCTATGGCGATCGTGATCATCGCCGCTCTCGTCTTTTTGGGGCTGGTCGCTTTCGTGCTCCTGCTCCGTCGGGCGGGCGGGGGCAGCTTCCCCTGGATCCAGTTCTACCTGAAGGGCCGGGAGTCGGGCTTTCGGTTCGGGGAGATCAACCTCCTGCGCCGCATGGCGGTGGACAACCGCATCAAGAACCCGACGTCCCTGTTCTGGTCCATCCGGCTCCTCGACAGGTCGATCCGCGCGGTGATCACCCGCTATCGTTCCCTCAACCAGGAGGGCGCTCCGGAGGCGGTCGCACTTCGTCTCCAAGCTCTTCGAGTTCCGCAGACGCGTCGAGTTCAACCAGCCCAAGTACACGCTGGGCCTCAAGACCACCCGCGAAATCGCCAACCGGCAGCGCCTGAACATCCTGCTGCCGAGCCTCGGCCCCTTCACCTCGGTGGTCGTAGACAACCTGCGGCGCTACATGGCGATCTCCTACCCGCAGGGGCCCAAGCTGCCGCCCGGTTTCTCCTGGAAGAACCAGCAGATCGCGATCAACTTCTGGCGCGAGGGCGACGCGGGCTACTACTGCCAGACGAAGGTCCTCGAGGACTACACCGACAGGAAGTACCCGATTCTCCACGTCTCGCACACCGACAGCGTCGTGCGCACGCAGAAGCGGCGGAGTGTCCGCGCGGATGCCGACGTCCCGGCCAACCTGTACCCGCTGCGCACGATCGAGGAGGGGACCGACGACTGGGAGAACACCGACGGCCTGCGCTGTCGCCTCGTGGACATCTCGGAGGACGGCGCCGCCCTCCTGATCGGCGGGCGCGCCAAGGTCGGCCTCCCCGTGAAGTTCCAGTTCCGCATCAGCGACCACCCCATCACGATGAGCGGAGTCGTGCGGGGCACCACCTTCGACGAAAAAAAGAACAGGTCCGTCCTGCACATCCAGGCGCGCGAACCATCGCTGCGCGCAAAGAACGAGATCCGCGCCTTTGTGTACAACATCTTCGGCGAGAGGCAGGAGAACAACTCCCCGCCCAAGGTCGAAGCGAAGCCTCCCGCGCCCAGGCCGGCGGCCGCGCCGAGCCGGCCGGAAGGGGAGGCCGTCTAGCCTGCCGGCGGACCGCGCCCGACATATCTGCTGCGGCCGCACGGGTGGTCTCCCGGCCGCCTCTCGGTTGATCCCCTGTCCGCTCGGCGCTAAACTACGCTCCGCCTAGGAGCCCACCGAGTACGGCGGGCCTGGGGACCTGGCGACCCCCCGAGGACAAGGGGCCATTGAGACACCAAGTCGAGGGTGAAATCATGCGTGCCTGGCCCGTGATAGCCCTGGTGGCGCTCGCGCTTGCTCCGCTCGGTGCCCAGGACATCCAGGTCCTGACGGCGACGTTCACGAAGAACTTCGATCGGGCCGAGGACCTCGACACGCGCGTGGCCGTCGTGCGCGACGCCGTAGACTCGAAGGTCCAGGGCATGGGCGGCTTCTACCAGAAGGTGGTCGAGTTCGTCGGAGGCCGCGCGGCGGAGACCGCGTCAGAAAGCCGTATCCGGGAGATGGCGTCTCTCGCCCTGGGCAGGATCGCGGAGGAGAAGTACCGTGACGCCCGCGGCGCGGTCTGGGAGCTGTTCAAGGCCGCCCCCGACCCGTCGACGCGCCTCCTGGCCCTGAGGGCAATGGAAGTCACGGCCTCGGGCGACAGGCAGCTCGTGACCGCGATGGCGGAGTACCTCGACTCGCAGAACAGGCTGTTCGGCACTCAGAGCCGGCCGGACCCGCAGGTCGTCCTCGCGATGGTCAAGGCGCTGGGCGCGATCCGGGACCCGGTCTCGTTCCGGGCGCTGTTCGCGGCGCGGGTCGCTGGGGTACTCGGCGGAGATCACGGCCGCCGCGGATGCCGCGCTGCTCGCGACCGACGGGAATCTGCAGGATCTCTTCGGGGCGATCATCCGCACAGGCACGCCGGTGGAGCGGCGCGACGCCTTCGTCCTTGCGGTCTCGAGCCCGAAGATGGACCAGAACGGCCGGGCGACGCTCGCAGAAGAGGCGCTGCGCGCGGGGCTGGCGCTGTCGGCCCCCGCGCAGGAGAGTCGCTCGGTCGGGCGGGAGCTGCGCGCTTCGGCCATGGCCGTGCTGGAGGCCGCGCGCTGGTCGCACGCCACGCCGCTCGCCATCGAGCACTTTTCCACCGCCGCCCTCGAGTACGACCGCGGGCAGGTGGACGTCACGTACCTGGTCGGCGCCGTGAACGGGCTCGCGGCGATGAGCACGCACGAGGCGGCCGAGAGGCTCACGCTCTACCTCGAGCTGCTCAACTCCTACCGCGAGCACGGCAAGGCCTATGACGAGCAGATCGTGCTCGCGGTGATCGCGCGGCCTCAAGCGCCTCGGCGACAAGGTCGCCTTCGCGAACCTCTCCTATGCCCAGTACCTGGGCTACAGCGACGGGTCAAGCAGGCGGCCAGGGACGCGATCAGCAGCTTGAAATGGTAAAGGGAAGGATCCCGCCGGCGGTTCTGGCGGCAGCGGCCGCCCTGGCCGCGCTCCTGGGGGCGGGCTGCCGGCTGCTGCCCGCGCTTGCGGCGTTCGGCTGCGGCGCGCTGGTGGCCGCATGCGGCGTGACCCTGCCGCGCGCCGCCGGCCGCGCGGCCGCGGCCGCAGGATACGGCCTCGCCGCGGGCGGCCTGCTGGCCCTGTCCCTTGCGCTCGCCGCGGGGCGCGCGCATGCCGGGCTGCCCGCGGCAGCGGTCGGAAGCGTGGCAGCCACCGCGCTCGAGGACTCGCGGCCCGCCCGCGGCGGCGGCTCGGTCGTCCTCGTCGGCCTGGAGCGCGCGGTCGGCCGGGACGGTGCCACCGCCGCGGCCGCGCGCGGGGCTGCGCGCCTGCTGCTGCCGGAGGCGGACCGGGTGACCGCCGGCGAGCGGCTGGCGGCGCGCGGGACGCTGGCGCGGTCGGACGACCCGCTGGTGCCCTTCGTGTTCCGCGCCCGCGCCGTCGAGCGCGCGGGGTTCTCGTCGGCCGTTGCTCGGACGCGCGCGGGCGCGCGGGCCGCCGTTGAGCGTGCCGCGGACAGGCTCGGCTACCCCGCGTCGGCGCTGCTGCTCGCGCTCTTCCTCGGCGACCGCTACGGCATCCCCGCGGAGATGGAAGACGCGTTCGCGCGCACGGGGACCCTTCACCTGCTGGCTCTGTCCGGTCTGCACGTGGGCGCGATCTACATGCTGGCAGGCGCGCTCCTGCAAGCCGCTGCTGCGGCCTCGGGCCCGGTGGGCCGCCGTTGCCGTCCTCGCCTGCGGCTACCTGTGGCTCGCGGGCCCGGCGCCGTCGCTGCTGCGCGCCACGCTGGCGTTCCTGGCCGCCGGCGTGAGCCGCCTCTGCGACCGCGACACCCGCCCGGCCAACCTGCTGGGGCTCGTGCTCTTCGCGCACATCGCGATCGACCCGAGGGACGCCTTCACCCTGGCCTTCCAGCTCTCCTACCTCGCGGTCGCGGGGCTGATCGCGGGCAGCGCGCTGCTCGCGCGGCCGCTGGAGAAGTGGCTGCCGCCGGCCGTCGCGGTCCCGGTCTCCGTGACCGCGGGCGCGCAGGCCGCGACGCTCCCGCTGTCGCTCGCGAGCTTCGGCGCCTGGTACCCGGTGGGGTTCGTCGGCGACGCTCGTCGGCGGGCCGCTGGTGATGCTCTTCCTGTGCGCGGGGCTGCTGGCGCTCCCGCTTTCCGCGCTGCCCGGCTTTGACGTCGGCGTGCCGAGGGCGCTGGCCTGGCTCTATTCGTTATTGCTCGAAGGCGGACGCTTCCTCGCGCGGGCGCCCGCGGTCATCCTCGCGGGGGGAATGTGAGCGGGGCCGGGCTCAACCACGATTCGCCCGCCGAGATCCGCGCGACGCTCGCCGCGCTCGGGATGACGCTCAAGAAGCGGTGGGGCCAGAACTTCCTCATCAACCGGGGCGCCCGCGCGAAGCTGGTCTCGCTGCTCGATGCGGGCGCGGGCATGACGGTCTGGGAGATCGGGCCCGGCCTCGGCGCGATGACCGAGATGCTGCTGGCGATCCCGGGCATCGCTGCGGTCACGGCATTCGAGATCGACCGCAGGGCGATCGGGTTTCTCGAATCGCGATTCGGCGAGCCGCGCTTTCGCGTCGTCGCCGGGGACGCGCTCGAGACGTGGAAGGAGGAGGCCGCGCGCGCCGGGCTGCCCGACCGGCTGATCGGGAACCTGCCGTACGCGTCGGCGTCGGCGATCATCGCCTCGCTCGCCGAGTCTGCGGCGCTGCCCGGGCTCTCCGTGTTCACGGTGCAGAAGGAGCTCGCCGCGCGGATGCTGGCGCGGCCCGGCGACGAGGGCTACTCCTCGTTCTCGATCCTTTGCCGCAGCGCGTCGTTCATCGAGCGCCACGGCGACCTGCGGCCCGGCTCCTTCTACCCGGCGCCCGAGGTGACGTCGACGATCGTGAGCCTGCGGCCGCGGCCCGCGGGCGAGGCGCCCGCGGACGGGAGCCTCTTCCGCGGCCTCGTGCGGGCGCTCTTCGCGAGCCGCCGCAAGACGCTGCGTGCGAGCATCGCCGCGGGCCGCGTTCCTGCGGGCCACAGTCCGACAGCAGGTGCTGGAGGCCTGTGCTGCCGCCGGCATCGACCCCTCGCGGCGGCCCGAGGAGTACGACGTGGCGGACTGGGTGCGTCTCGCGAACGCGCTCGCGGGCGCGGGTCGCCGGCGCCGGCGACCCGGGGCCTACAGGAGCCCCTGCTCCTTGAGGATCCCTTCGAGCTCCTTCTGGTGCTGCGGGCTGAGAGGACACATCGGCAGGCGGTAGGTGGCCTTGATCAGCCCCTTCATCGCCATCGCCGCCTTGACGGGGATCGGGTTCGTCTCGATGAACAGCCCCTTGAACAGCGGATAGAGCCGGTTGTGCAGCCGCCGGGCATTCGCCACGTCGCCCTTGAGCGCGGCCGCCACCATCTCCACCACCGGTGCCGGGGTCAGGTTGCTCACGACGGAGATGACTCCCACGCCGCCCAGGCAGATGAGGGGGAAGGTGATGTTGTCGTCGCCGGAGAGCACGTCGAAATCCGCCGGCTTGCGCCGCATGAGGTCGAGGACCAGCGGCATGTTGCCGGTCGCCTCCTTGACGCCCACGATGTTCCTGTTGGCCGCGAGGCGCAGCATCGTTTCGTTCTCCACCGTGACGCCCGTGCGGCCGGGGATGTTGTAGACGATGACGGGCAGCCCGCCTTCGTCGGCGACCTTGGTGAAGTGGCGGTAGAGGCCCTCCTGCGTCGGCTTGTTGTAGTAGGGGCTCACCTGCAGCGAAGCGGTCGCGCCGAGCTTCCTGGCGCGGACGGTCAGGTCGACCGCCTCCTGCGTCGAGTTCGACCCCGTGCCCGCGATCACCGGCACACGGCCGCGCGTCTGCTCGATGACGATGCGGATCACCTCGGTGTGCTCGCCGTGGTCGACCGTCGGGCTCTCGCCCGTCGTGCCCATCGGGACGAGCCCGGCGACGCCGCCCGCGATCTGCAGGTCGACGAGCTTGCGAAGGGCGGCTTCGTCCAGGCTGCCGTCCTCGTGGAACGGCGTCACGAGCGCGGTGTAGACTCCCTTGAACATGTGTCCCTCCTATGACCTGACGTCCTCGTCAGGTCCCAAGCCCCGACGTCTTCGAGGGGCCCTCGTTGGCGTCTTCGCCAAGCCCCAAGCCCCGAGTTTCCGAGGGGCCCTCCCTGACGTCCTCGTCAGGTCCCAAGCCCCCTCTTGGGGGGCCCTTCAGGCCTTCAAGATCTCGTCGACGAACGCGTCCACCGCGAAGAAGCCCTTGCGGCGCCCCAGCCACTCCGCGGCCATGACGGCGCCGACCGCGAACCCGCCGCGCGTGCGCGCCGTGTGCGTGAGCTCGATCGTGTCCGCCGCCGAATCGAGCGCCACCGTGTGCACGCCGGGGTAGGTGCCCCCGCGCACGGAGGCGAAGTGAAGCTCCTCGGGCTCGATCGCCCGGTCGAGCCTTTCGGTCACGACGCGCTTCTTGCGTACGCTCGTTGTCCAGGATCACCTTCGCGATCGCGAGCGCGGTGCCCGAAGGCGAATCCTTCTTGCGCTTGTGGTGCATCTCGAAGCCGAGGATGTCGTACTCGTCGACGGGGTTCACGAGGCGCGTGGCCGCCGCGACGATCCTGTAGAAGATGTGCACCCCGAGCGAGAAGTTGGGACCGTAGAGGTAGCCGATGGAGGACCCGGCTGACGATCCGCTCGACCTCGGCTTTGCCGATCGTACCAGCCGGTGGTGCCGACGACCGCGCTCAGCCCGATCCGCGCGTACTGCCGGGCGTTGTCCACGACCGCCGCCGGCAGCGAGAACTCGATCGCGACGTCAGCCTGACCGGGCTTGACCGCATCGAGCGACGGCACGTCGCCCCCGACGGGGTCGACGCGCGATGCGACCGTGTGCCCGCGCGACGCGAGCACCTTCTCCACCTCGTGGCCCATGCTCCCGTAGCCGACCAGCAGCGCCTTCATGCGGGAAAGTCTATCCGCTCGGGCCTACGGAGGCAAGTTGAAGGCAGCCGCCGGCCGGGCCCCGTCTGCATCGGCACGGTCCCGGCGCTCCCGGAAGGCGTCAGCCCAGCGCCTGGACCAGCGTGACGACCGCCGTGTTCACGACGTCGCCGACCGAGGCCCCGCGCGAGAGGTCGCTCACCGGCTTCGCGAAGCCCTGCAGGAACGGGCCGTAGGCCTCGGCGCCCGCGAGCCTCTGCACCAGCTTGTAGCCGATGTTGCCGGCCCCCAGGTCGGGGAACACGAGGACGTTCGCCTTGCCCGCCACCGGCGAGCCGGGCGCCTTCTGCGCGCCCACCGAGGGGATCAGCGCCGCGTCGGCCTGCATCTCGCCGTCGACGATCATGTCGGGCGCGCGCTCCTTGACGATGCGAACGGCTTCCTTCACCTTTTCCGCCCTGGGGTGCTCGGCGCTCCCCTTGGTCGAAAAGGAGAGCATGGCGACCACGGGCTCCGCGCCCGAGGAACGAGCGGCAGGATCTGGCCGAGGCGATTGCGATCTCCGCGAGCTGCTCCGCGTCCGGGTCGGGGACGATGGCGCAGTCGGCGAAGATCATGTGGCCGTCGACGCCCCACTTGCGGTCCGGGTGGCACATCACGAAGCAGGAGGAGGCGACCTTTGTGCCCGGGCTCGTCCGGATGACGGCGAGGGCCGCGCGCAGCAGCTTGGCCGTCGGGTTGATGACGCCTCCGACCATCGCGTCGACCTGGCCGCGTCGGACCATCATCGCGCCCCAGTGCAGGACGTCGCCGGTCATGACCTCGCGGGCCTGCTCGGGGGTGACGCCTTTCTGCTTGCGCAGCTCGTAGTATTCGTCGACGAACGCGTCCCGGTCCGGCGAGGACTGCCGGGTCGACGATCCGGATGCCCTTGAGGCTCACGCCTTCGGACTTCGCCTTCGCGGCGATGCCGTCGCGGCTGCCGAGCAGCACGACCTCGGCCGCCAGCTTTTCGTCGAGCAGGCTTCGCGCCGCCTTGAAGATCCTGGGCTCCTCGCCTTCGGGAAGCACCAGCCGGCGAGGGTTGCCGCTCGCCTTTCTCCGCATCTCGGGCACAAAGTCCATCGGCCACCATCCCCCGGCCGCGGCGGGCCGCGGCGCGCTGCGATCGACCCGCCGCTTGAATCGTGACAGGCCAGGCCGTCGATAGCCCGCGCTTGTAAAGGGAAGGCGCGCCCTTTTCGGGCGCGGCGCTTCGGCCACGCGCGCGTTCCTTTACATCGGCCTCCGAAACGGTGTATGAGTCGAGCACGATGGACGTCGGCGTCTACGGGCTGGGCCGTTTCGGGAGCTTCTGGGCCGCGATGCTCGCCCGCCATCTCTCCGTGGGGGCCTGGTCGCGCAGTCAGGGCCATCCCCTGCCGCCCGGCGTGCTCGCGGCCTCGGAGGACGAGGTGCTGCGCGCGCCGGCGCTGTTTCTCTGCGTCGCGATCTCGGCCTTCGAGGAGGTCGTCGGCCGCATCGCGTCGCGCGTCGCGCCCGGCACCGTCGTCTTCGACACGTGCTCGGTCAAGGTGCACCCCGTGCGCGTCATGGAGGGGCTGCTGCCTCCGGGCGTGCACATCATCGCGTCGCACCCCATGTTCGGCCCGGACTCGGCGCGCAACGGGCTGGCAGGGCTGCCGATGATCCTCAGTCCCGTGCGCGCCCCCGACGACCGCCTCCGTGGTGGATCCGCTTCTTCGAAGGGCTGGGGCTGCGCGTCGTGCGGATGGCCCCCGAGGAGCACGACCGGGAGGCGGCGTTCACGCAGGGGGTGACGCACTACGTGGGGCGCGTCCTAGCGGACCTCGGTCTTGCGCCCTCGCCCATCAGCGACGGTGGGGTACAACAAGCTGCTGGAGATCATCGAGCAGACCTGCAACGATCCGTGGCAGCTGTTCGTCGACCTGCAGCGGTACAATCCGTTCACGGCCGCGATGCGCGCGAGGCTCCATGAGTCGCTCGCGCGCATCATGAGCACACTCGAGGAGGGATCGCTTGACACCGGCGAAGAGCGGCGGGCACAATGAAGTCGGCGCGGGCATGACGGAAGTCCGGATCGACAAGGTCGAAGAGAACGAGATCGACACGGTCCTCGCGGAGGACATCGACTTCGAAGGCGTCCTCAGCTTCACGAAACCCCTGATGATCAAGGGAAAGTTCCGAGGCGAGATCCGCGCCTCCGGCGACCTGTACGTCGGGCCCGACGCCGTCGTCGAGGCGCAGATCGAGGCCGGTCTCGTCTCTGCCCGCGGCAGGATCACGGGCGATATCCAGGCCAAACGGCGCGTGGAGCTGTTCTCGACCGCGCAGGTGGAGGGCGACATCACGGCCCCGAGCCTCGAGGTCGAGGGCGGGTGCCGCTTCAACGGCTACTGCCGCATGGAGTAGGGGAACCGATGGCGAAGAAGGCTCTGATCGTCATCCTCGCGCTGCTGGCGGCGGGCTGGGCCGCGGCGCAGGATCGGCCCGACGCCCTGCGCCTGTACCGCGAGGGCCGCTACGAAGAAGCGCGTCCAGGTCTGCCTCAACGAGCTGCAGGAAATGCCGCGCAACATGGACTCCTACACGGTCATGGGGTGGAGCCTGCTCGCGCTCAACCGGCAGGAGGAGGCCTACGATCAGACGCGCAAGGCCCTGGACATGGCGCCGTACGATCCCCGCCTCGTCCAGATCGCGGGCGAGGCGCTCTACTCCATGGGCAAGAACCGCGAGGCGCTGGCCTACTTCGAGCAGTACGTGACGCTCGCGCCGACCGGAGGGCGCGTCGCGTCCGTCTACTACTTACATGGGCGAGATCTTCATCCGCCTCGGGCAGTACAACAACGCCGACATCGCCTTTTCCACGGCCCTCCATTTCGAGGGCCAGAACGCCCGCTGGTGGGCCCGGCTCGGGTACGCCCGCGAGACCGGTGGAGACTACGCCAACGCGCAGGCGGCGTACGAGAACGCGCTCAAGCTGAACTCGGGGCTGCACCGAGGCGCAGCGCGGGCTGGAGAACGTCAAGAAGAAGCTGAGCGGCGGCTGACCGGCGCGCTGCCGGTCCACCGTTCGAGCCGCGGGCCCCGGAGCCCCGGTCGGACCGGCGCCGCCTTGCTTTCCCCGCGCGGCGGGGTATATTTCGGGTCGTTCGATGCTGCGCCGCGGCCGATCGACCCGCGGTATTTGAGGTGAGCGGTCCTTGGTGCTCTCGTGCCCCGCAGTCCCCAGGACGCGAAGGCTGCGGCCTGTCGCTTTGACTCTGCTCGGGCTTGCGCTTGTGGCATTCCTTGCGCCCGCGGCGGCCGCGCTCGACGCGCCCGTCCAGCCGGTGCTGCCCTCGATTGCGGCGCAGGGCGGTTCGAGCGTTGCGGTCGCCGAGGGCTATGAAGCCCTCTTCTCCAACCCTGCAGGATACCGTTCCGGGCCGGGCGAGCTCACCGTCCTGTCGCTGAGCCCGTGGCTGGTCGGCGGCCTTCCCTTTAGCGGCGGTCTCGAATCCTCCCTGCTCGACCAGGCCGCTTCCGGGGGAGTGCGGTTCGGGGGGCTGGCGGGAATCGGCTACTCGGGCCGCGGCCTCGGCCTGGGGCTCTTTCTTTCCGGGGGAGCGGAGATCCAGGGCGACGCGGTCCTGACGGGGGACTCCGGCTTCGAGCTCGGGCTCGTGGGCGGCTATTCGTATGCGCTGAACATCCTCGGCGTGAACGTTTCGCTGGGAGCGTCGTTGCGCCCGATGCTGCGCGCCGAGGTTCCACTCGACGATGCGACCGCGCGCTCGGTCATTCGCGACGCGGCGCGCGGCGGCCTCGGGCTGCTGGACTCCCTCTGGTCGGAGCGGGCGCTCTACGGTCTTGCTCTCGGAGTCGACATGGGCGCCCTCGCCGACCTCGGGAGACTGCGCCTCGGTCTGGCGATCACCGACGTCGGCAATACGACCTTCCGGTATTCGGACGCGAAACTGGGGGATCTCCTCACCTCGGTCGTGACGCTCGCGCCCCTTCCCGAGGGCCAAGCGACGGACGAGGGCGCCACGGTGCCGATGCGGGTCCGGCTGGGAGCGGCGTACGCCCTCACGCCCGCGCTCCTGATCCATGGCGAGATCACCGACCCGATACCCGTTCTGCTGGGCGACGCGGACCCGCTGGACAGTATCCACCTCGGGCTGCAGCTCGCCCTGGGAAAGAAAGGGCGCCTCTGGCTGGGCTACGAAGCCAGCGGCCTCTCCGCCGGGGCAGCCTGGCGGCTCGGCCCGTTCGAGACCAGCATTGCCGCGTACGGCCTGGACCCGAGGCCGGATAGCTCCGCTACGCCCGGAATCGCCGCCGAGACCGCGCTCCGCTTCTGAGCCGCCCGTCGTCGCTCACCCGGGCGTTCGTGCCCGAGGCCTTTTTTGCCGACGTGATATAGTGTGGGACGGAGGCGAGACATGCGGCGATTGCGCCCCTTTGTTGCCGGGGCTGCGGTCATAGCGCTGCTTGCCGGTTGCGATACCATCTTTACCACCAGCCCGCTCTCCTGGGCACGACGCGATCCCGCCGAAATGTCGCTGGATCAGCGTGTCAACTACGCGAAGAACGCCCTCGCGAGCGGCAGCGAGGGCGAGATCGCGGAGGCCTACGACGCCATCAAAGCCGACGCGCTCGCCTCCGACGACGGTACGCTGGAGCTGCTGGGCGGCCAGCTCACGCTGGCGCTTGCAGGCATCAACGAAACGTTCGACGACCTGGGCAGCATCGTCTTTACCGATCCCTTCGCGCAGACGGCGACCTATATCAACGGGCTGGTCGCCCTTCTGAATGCCCCGTACCTCCAGCAGTCGGCGTCATTCTACAGCGACGCGTCGGCGCACGGCGGCGACCTCACCGGCACGGACTACATCATGGGGGCCATAGCAGTGCTTGCCGACAAAACGATCACGGTCGGCGCCGGAAACATCGACAACCTGACAGCCGGGGATGTCGCCGGCGCGATGGGGCTCCTCACGACCGCACAGGCCGCGCTCCCGACGAGCGATTCTTCGTACGGAGTCATCTCGGATTTCGCGGCCTTTCTGAGCAACCCGTCCAACTTCCCGTAGCAGCGCGCGGAGAACACCCAGCATGAGCATGCACCGGCTCGGGCGCCTCACCGTCTTCCTCCTGCTGGCCCTCGCGGGCACGCTCTCCGCTGCGCTGGAGTGGGAGACCCGGAGGGTGCCGCCTTCGGCCAGGGCCTCGGCCCTGGGCGGACCTCACGCCGCGCTCACCGACGACCTGTACACGATCTTCACCAACCCCGCGGGACTCGCCTCGATCGAGCGGCAGGTGCAGGCTTCCGAGCTGACCCTGGCCCTGTCGGGGCCGATCTTCGACATCACGGGGGTGATGCTGCGCGTCGCCGACGGGGAGGACGCGCTCGCCGACCCCGACGTGCGGGACCTGCTGGCCGGCCTGCACGCGGGCATGACTCTCTCCGGCCCCGTCGCGTTCGCGTACGGAGACGGCGGCCTCGGCTTCGCCATCTACAACTGGTTCGACCTGGTGTTCGACTCGGCCGGCCCGGCCACCCTGGACATGGGTCTGGCGGAGAACCTCGTGATCGCGGGAGGATACGGGCTGCGGGTCCCGATTCCGGCCTCCCTCGGCGGGACGCTCGACGTCGGCGGGATGCTCAAGGCCTCGATCCGAGGCGAGGCGAAGACCACGAAGAGCCTGCTCGAGATCGTGGACCTCTTCGGCGATCCCGGCTCCCTGCTCTCGAGCGAGCCCTACACGCTGAGCCTCGGGGTCGGCATCGACCTCGGCCTGCTCTACAGCCGCGGCAAGGTCTTCGCGGCGGGCATCGTCGCCCGGGACGCGTTCGCCCCGACCCGGCGCAGCGAGTATGCCTCGTTCGAGGCCTTTACCGATTCCGCGGCTCCGGTCTCCGTGAGCGACGGCCGGGTGCGTCCGGACGTGTCGGTCGGGGTGCGCTACAGCCCGCGCATCGTCGCCATCGAGCGCGTCGTGGACCGCTTCAAGTTCCTGCTCGACTACGACGACATTTTCGATTTCGCCATCGACCCGGCGACCGCCCGCAACCCGGTCCTGCACGTGTCGCTCGGCGTCGAGGCGATCATGCTGCAGATCCTGTCCGTGCGCGTCGGTTTCGGGCAGGGCCTGCTGTCAGCCGGGCTGGCGCTCGACCTCGCGTTCGCGGACCTGAGCCTCTCCATGTTCGGCACCGAGCTGTCTTCGGAGCCAGGGCTTCGCCCTACCTACAACCTGATGTTCGGCATGCGATTCCGGCTGTAGGCGCGCCCGCTGCCCGGCGCCGCTCTCGCCGCTCTCAGGTTGACACCCCCGTACTCGCGTGGCTATATACCGGACGGGGCCGCTAGCTCAGGTGGTAGAGCAACGCCCTTTTAAGGCGTGGGTCGCTGGTTCGAGTCCAGCGCGGCTCATTCAGGCAACTCGGGGTTCGTGCTGCTGGTCATCACGCAGGCATCGGCCGCCAGGCAGGCCGATCGCGAAGAGAAGGCCTGTCAGGCCCTCCTGCGCGAAAAGCCGCCTGGGCGTGAGCGACCGAGACCGATACGATTGAAACCGAAGATGGGCGTCTGGCTCCGCCGAGATTCCGACGCCCTGTCGGGATGCCGCGTCACCGGGCGGTCGGGGGTCTACGCGCCGCGCGGCCGCCGTGACGGGTGAGATTCGATCACTTCTGTTTGACGCAGTTCCAGTCCGAGGAATTCCCCTTGCGGACGTTGTTCTCCCACTGCAGCGGCTGAAGGTTGGCGAGATCGTCGCCTCCACCTCTCGCCTTGGGCACTACGTGATCGATCTCCCATCCTGTCTGGGTTTCCTTGCCGTACTGATCACGCTCGATCATCGAGCCGCACACGTCCATTCTGCGATTCGTGCGATTGTCCCCCTGGACGACCGCGCCCTTCCGCCAGACGATGTCCACCATCTGACTGCGAAACTCCCTCCCGCCGCGATCACGATTCCGCATGCCCGCTCTCCTTCATGCCCTGCTTCGCGCGCCTCGCGCGACACAGCCTATAGTGTACGGAATCAGCCTTTTTATCAAGTACGACGCCTGTTGACCGACCGCCGCGACGCGGCCGGTCGATGCAGCCGGTCGTGTCGACATTGCCCGAAAAGTGCAGTATCGTCCTTGTGAGGCGCGGGTCGCCGGCACAAATCCAGCGCGGCTCGTGATGACCCTCCTGCAACCGCGGGGGGCGTTCCGTGGTCTCAACAGGCGAAGGGGGCGCTCGATGGCAGCAGGCTCGTTCACCGGGATCGGCAACCTGAGCCTGGTCGCACAGATCCTCCTCGCGTCCCTGCCGCTCGCCGCGCTCGTGCTCGTCGGCGTCCTGGTGTTCTTCTGGATGCTCTGGGACCACAAGCGCCGGCTCATGATCATCGCGCGCGGCGGCACCCCCCCGCCTCGCCTCAGGCCCGAGCGGCTCATGCTCACGGGGTTCATACTCTTGTTCGTGGGGGGCGCTCTCATCCTCTTCTTCCGGGCAACGCAGGGCACCGGGCAGCCGATGCTCATCGGCGTGGTGCCCGCGGCCGCCGGCGCCGCGATCGTGGTCTACCAGCGGCTGGCGCGGGGCGCCGCAACCCGCGACCGTGACGGGACGATCCGCGACCGTGGCGGAGCCTGACGACAACGAGCTGGTGCTGAGGGTTGCGGCCGGCGACCGCGACGCTTTTCGCCTCATCGTCGAGCGACACCAGACCCGCATCTTCTACCTCGGGCTCCAGTTCCTCCGCAGCATGGAGGACGCGCAGGATTATGCGCAGGAGGTCTTTCTCAGGGCCTACCGCAAGATCGACTCGTTCCGCGGTCAGGTGCCGTTCGCGGCGTGGCTCTACCGGCTCGCCTTCAACCTCGCCGTCAACGGCTACCACGTGAGCCGGCGGCGGCTCGCGGAGGCGAGCAGCGACGACGTGGTCATCGCGGCGCGCGAGCCCCCGCCCGAGACCCGCCTGATCGAGGCCGAGAGGGCCGAGGAGGTGCGCAGGGTGCTCGCGCGGCTCCCCGAGGCGTACAACATCGTGATCCGCATGCACTACTTCGACGGGATGAGCTATCCCGAAATCTCGCGGGCGACGGGGCTGCCGGTGAACACGATCAAGTCCCACGTCTTCCGCGCCAAGCGCATCCTGCGCAAGCACCTGGCTCATGACCAAGGGCAGGAGCCGGAGGAGGTGTCCGTTTGAAGCGGGAGTCCCATCTCGGGCCGGTCCTCAGCAGCATCGAGTTTCCGGGCGAAGAGGAGAGCCTCATCCGCACATGGCTGGAGAGCCGCGACTTCACGGACACCGTTGTGCGCAAGAGCCGCAGGCTCCGCGTGATCTCCCACCATACCGTCGCCTGGGGGTCGTCTCTGATCGCGGTGACGGGCGCGGGAATCGTCGCGGTGAGAAGCCCCGTGCTCGTGGCTGCCGGCGGCAGCGTGGCATTGTTCGCGAGCCTGCTCTTCGGTGTGCTCACCACCGCCACGGTCGTGGGGTTTCTCTCTACGCTGCACTCTTCGTGGTACCGGGACCGCCGCCGCGAGACGCCCCCGGAGCCGGCCCCTCAGACCCGGCCGTAATAGGAGATGCGGTAGTCGCCCCGGATCTTGAATCCGAGCCCGAGGTAGAGGCGGATCGCCGGTCCGTTGTCCTTCTTCACAAAGAGGCAGACGTGCTGCTTGTCGCGCTGGATGTGATCGATCAACGTCACCATCACGAGCCTCGCGAGGCCGCGATGCCGCAGGTCTTTCCTCGTGAAGACGCCGCCGATCTGGTCGGTGGTGAAGCCCCGCGCGTTCGTGCCCGCCTTGGCCACCGGGACGCCGCTCATCTCGGCGACGTACACGATCTCCTCGCGCAGCCCCCGCCGCAGAAGGCTGCGGCACCTGCGGTCGTCGAACTGCCGTGGGTCGAGGTACACCTCCTCGAGCTCGTAGCTGCGCTGCAGAGGGAACACGGCGTCGGTGTCTTCGGGGTACGCCTTGCGGACGGTCACGGATTTCAGGTCCATTGGTTCGCCGGGCTGCCACCGCTCGAGGTCCAGAGTCATCATGTGGTAGTCGATCGAGGCGAAGGGCCGCTTGAGCAACGCGTCCTCCATCTTGAGGACGCAGGACTTCATCCCCATCACGGAGTGGAGCCGGGGGCGGAAGCGGTCGAGGAGCAGGCAGAGCCTGTCGCCGGGGGGCAGCTCGAACCGCTCGTGCCCGTCGAGGACCGGCAGAGCGACTCCGGTACGCGTCAGCATGAGCGCTGAAGTCACGACCGGGTGCTGAGCGCCCTTTTCGACCCAGACGAGGGTGGTGGCCGGGTCGGCCTCCCGCGATGCCGGGCTGTCGGTGCGAAGGCGCGACGAAAATGACACGCACCGCCATTCATCGTTCTTGAGAAAGGCAAGCAGGGGCGCTTGATCGTTGCTGCCTGCGACCTGCCACACGAGAGGACCTCTCTCAGTACCGGAGATTCCACTCGTCGCGGCCGTACTTGTCCGCGACGAGCCTGCCGGCCAGAGCCTCCTCGTCGGGGCTCAGAGCGGAGGCTTCGAGGTCAAGCTGGCGGGCAAACGCCGCGGCGAACACGGCAATGGCCTCCTCGAGGCCGACGCTGCGGCCGAGCACCTCGCCAATGGAAACTGGCGTCGGGCCGCCGTCCTCTGCGGGCGTCTTCAAGTAAGCGTTGATCCGGCGGAATGAGTCGTCGAGCGGGATCGATCCGTGCTGAAGGCACGCGCGCCGGGACGTGGCCTGGGCGCTCCCGACGATCTTGCGGCCGTCGGCCGTGGCGAGCTCGTATTCGCCCGTGGTGGCGAAACAGTCGGGGTTGCGGGCGCTGCCCCGCCGCTGCAGACTAAAGCCCGCCGCCACGCCGAACCTCCTCAGGCCGTCCGCGAGCAGCTCCGAGATGAAACGATAGATCTCGCGCTTTCGGAAATCGCGCAAGTGGGCGCGCGCCAGTATCACGGAGTAGGTGAGCTCGTTGTCGTGGAGCACGGCCTGACCGCCGGTGGGCCGGCGCACTACGCAGAGCCCGTCGCGGCGGGCAGCGGCGACGTCGACGCTGGAGGCGGGCTGAAAGCGGCCGAGCGACAGCGTGGCGGGGCGGAAGGTGTAGAAACGAACAGCCGGCCGCTCGCTGCACTCGCTCAGCGCCTCGTCCCGCGCCATGTTGACCGGGCCGTCGTGCGCGCCGTCGACGATCATGCGGAACGGCCCCTCATGGACAAACTCCAATGCCCCTTGACTCCCTCTCGAAAGACCGCGCTTGCTTGATTCACCCCCACAATACATCTAAATTCTCGGCGATGGAAGCCGCGTCACGCGGTCGCGCAGCCGGGCGCGGGGCGCGCCCGAGGATTGCGTTTCGCACGGCATGCGCGCTGGCTGCCGCGGTGTCGGGGATCGCTGCGCCCGTCGCAGGCGCGCAGGCGCCGTCTCCACGAGCTCAAGCGCAGGCGCCGCCTCAAGCCCAGTCTCAAGCCCAGTCTCAAGCCCAGGTCCAGTCACTCGAGCCTTCGCCTTTCGCGCGCGATCTCGCGTCGCACGTGGAGCCGCTCTCGCTGGACGAAATGGTCGAGGCTGCGCTGGTGCTTTCGGGCGCGAGCGGCGAGGCGCTCGCGCAGGCCCGCCGGCGGGCGAACGACCTCATCCGCGACGTCCGCAACGTCGTGTCCGACGAAGCCGACCCGAGGGCACGCGGCAACGCCGTGCTCGTCTTTCTCCACGAGCGGCTGCTGCGCACTTACCAGGAGGAGCAGACGCGGGTCGACGTCGCGCTGCAGAGCGGCCGTTACAACTGTGTGTCGTCCGCCGTGCTCTACACGATCCTGGCCCGTGCGGCGGGCCTTCCGGTCGTCGGGGTCAGGACGCGGGATCACGCGTTCTGCGCGGTGCGGATCGACGGCGGGCTCGTCGACGTCGAGACGACGAACGTGTACGGGTTCGACCCCGGCGAAAAGCACGAGTTCCAGAACCAGTTCGGCCGCGTGACCGGCTTTACCTACGTGCCCGCCAACCGCGACTCGTCGCGCGCGGAGATCGACGAGCGAGGCCTCCTCTCCCTGATCCCGCAGAACCTGGCGTCGCTCGCCACGCAGCGCCGGCAGTTCGAGACCGCCGTGGCGCCGGCGGTCGACGGCTACGCGCTCGGGCGCGACGACGACTCGCGGCTCAAGCTCGTGATCACCGTGTCGAACATGGCGTCGTCGCTCGCATCGGCAGACCGGTTCGACGATGCGCTCGCCCTGCTCGACCGCGCGGCGGCCCGCTACGGACCGGACCCGCGGTTCGCGCGGCTGCGACAGGAGGTGGTCCACAACCAGGTGGCCGTTCTCCTGCGCCGCGGCGAGATAGACGTCGCGGTCCGCCTGGCGGATGGGCGGCGGGCGAGCGGTGAGCTCGAGGGGGCGGAATGGCTGGACCTGATGGTCAGCGCGACGCAGATGCGCGCGCAGTCGGTCGCCAGGGAGCGGGGGTCCCTGCCGGCGCTCAACCTCGTGCAGGAGGCGATCGGGCGGCTGGGGAGCGACGCCCGGCTCGTCGAGACCGAGCGCGTGTATCGCCACAACTTCGAAGTCGAGACTCACAACGCCATGGTCGCGGCCTGGAACGCCGGAAGGCTCGACGAGGCCATGGCCATCGTGGAGCGAGGGCTGCAGAGACTTCCTGAAAGCTCGCGCCTGCGCGCGGACCAGACGACCATCACCCGCGCGCGGGAGCAGAAGGGCGCCGGAACACCAGGGCGCTGACCCGTGGAGGCAAGAACGCATGGAGCACACCGAGCTGTTGCGCAAGGCCCGCGAGTACACGGCCCGGGAGGCTCACCCGGTCTTTCGCGCCGAGGTAGAGGACCTTATCGCCAGAGAGGACTGGAGTGGGCTCTCCGAACGCTTCTACTCCAGCCTCGCGTTCGGCACGGGCGGCATGCGGGGCATCATCGGCGGCGGCTCCAACCGGATGAACCCGCTGAACGTCAGGCGGATCACCCAGGGGCTCGCGAGCTACGTCCTCAAGGCGAAGCGGGGCTCCCCCGCCTCCGCGGTGATCGCTCACGACTCGCGCCGCTTCTCGGACCTCTTTGCACGCGAGGCTGCGCTGGTGTTTGCCGGGAACGGGATCCGCGCGTACGTCTTCTCAGGGCTGCGGCCGACGCCTGAGCTTTCGTTCGCCGTCAGGAAGCTCGGGGCCACCACGGGCATCGTCGTGACCGCCAGCCACAACCCGGCCCAGTACAACGGGTACAAGGTCTACTGGGAAGACGGGGCGCAGGTCGTTGCGCCCCACGACAGCGCGATCGTGGACGAGGTGGCCGCGGTGCGCGAGGTGCGCGCGCTCGAAGAGGGCGAAGCGCGCGGCGCGCGGGCTGCTCGCAGTCGCCGACTCCGAAGTCGACTCGGCATTCATCGATGCCGTCAAGGCGCAGGTGCTGCGGCCCGAGCTCGTGCGGAGGCTCGGCCGCGACCTCCGCGTCGTGTACACGCCCCTCCATGGCACGGGGGGCATCCCCGTCGCGGGAACGCTCCGCGATCTCGGTGTCGATGTGACCGTCGTGCCGGAGCAGCGCGACCCGGACGGCGACTTCCCCACCGTCGTGTACCCCAACCCCGAGGAGGCCTCCGCCCTCAAGCTCGCCCTGGAGCTGGGCCGGCGGACGGGGGCCGACCTCGTGATGGGCACGGATCCGGATTCGGACCGCCTCGGGATCGCCGTCAAGAAAGGCAGCGACCTGGTCCTGGTCACGGGGAACCAGCTCGGCGCGCTTCTCATGGACTACGTGCTCACCACGCGCAACGAGCTCGGCGTGATGCCTCCGAGGCCCGTGGTCATCAAGACCATCGTGACGACCGAGCTCCACCGGCGCATCGCCGACGCGCACGGCGTGCGATGCATCGACACGCTCACCGGGTTCAAGTACATGGGCGAGAAGATCCGGCAGTTCGAGTCGCAGCCGGACGGCCCGAGCTACGTCTTCGGCTCCGAGGAGAGCTACGGCTACATGATCGGGACCCACGTTCGCGACAAGGACGCGGTGACCGCCGCGGTCGTCACCGTGGAGATGGCGCTCTACCACAAGAGCCGCGGCCTGAGCGTCCTCGACGCTCTCGAGGAGATCTACCGGAAGTACGGCTACTTCGAGGAGATCGGGATCTCCCGCGGCTTCCCGGGCGAGCAGGGGATGCGCTCGATGGATGCCCTGATGGACAGGCTGAGGCGTGAGCCCCTCCGCGAATGGGGCGGCGAGCGGGTGCTCGAGCTCCGCGATTTCCGCGACGGCACGACCATCCGGGCGGGCGCGCGCGCGAGGGTGCACGACATCGAGCTGCCCTCCTCGAACGTGCTCCAGTGGGTCACCGACGGCGATTCGTTCATAACAGCCAGGCCTTCGGGCACCGAGCCGAAGATCAAGTTCTACGCGTCCTGCTGCGCGGCGCCCGCGGTGGCCCTCGCCGAGGCCCGGAGGGTGGTGGGGGCAAGACTCACCCGCGTCAACGCCGAGATTCAGGCGCTCCTGCCCGTCCAGGGACAAGGCTGAAGGTATGCGCGCCGCCGGCCCGCGTCACCCTCGCCCGAGGCCGGCGCCGGGGCGCCGCACGCGCGGCTCGAGACGTCCCCCGCCGGGGCGGCAAAGCCGGCATGAACGGCTTGACAGCACAAAATGCGGTTGATTATCCTCGATTTGAGATGAGCGGGCGGGAGACGGCGTACATCTTTCACCTCTACCGCAAGGGGGCCGAGTCGCTGGTTCTGCACCCGTTCGACAGCGGCGAGAGGCTCCTCGGGGCCATCGAGAACGGCGAGGTCAGGGGCCGCTACGGGGACGAGCCGCGGGTCGAGGCGCTCACAGCGTTGCGAGTCGAGCTGCACAGGCTCGCCGACGAAGGCGTCGCACGCTGGCTCGCCGACGTCCGCTTCATCCCCAAGTTCCTGATCGCCGCGGCTACCTTCCTCGTGGTCTACTTCTTCTTCTCATCCGTCGTGCGCGACCCCCTGCCGGTGCTGGACGAGGCCGTGCTGGGGATCGGCGCGGCGGTGCTCGTGTTCGTGCTTCTCGGCCGGGCCGACCTGAGGTCCAGGCTCGCGTCTCAGAGACGCTCCGACGCCCGCGCGGCCGTCGACCGTGTCACGTTCGTGGAGAGCTCGTTCGTGCGATCCGTGGAGGAGGCGCTGGCGGAAAGCGAGTCCGGCTCGCTGATCGAGTGGGCGGAGAGGATGACCGACGCGGGCGGCTGGGCCGGGCTCGGCGCGGAGAACGCCGACGAGGCGAGGAGCTTCGTGCGCACGGTCGAGTCGCGCTACAGGCTGCGCGGCGGCCGGCGCGACGAGCGCTCCCTGAGGCGGCTTCTGCGCAAGCGGCATGCCTCGCAGGAGCGGCTGGACCGATGGGCCAGGGCGAGAAAGATCGACGTGCCCCTGTATGCCGTCTATCAGCGAATCAAGCGAAGCGTCGTGACCAGAAGCTCGGTGTGACCGCTTCCCCGGGCTCGCGTCCGGGGCGGCTTACCTGACCTCCTGACGACCGATCATCTCTTTCTGCAGCTCGAGTCTCTTTTTGGCGGTGGCGATCGCATCCGACGCAGGCCGGAACGTGGGGTCGATGTCCAGGACCGACTGCCACTCGGAGATGGCGCGCTCGAAGTCGCCCCGGGCGAACGCCTCCAGGCCGCCCGCGTACAGCTCGTCGACCTGCCGGCTCTTCGCGGCGCGCCCGCCGTCGCCGAGGTTGAGCTTGGCCTCGACGCTGAACTTGTCGATCGGGTTGATGCTCCCGCTCAGGTCGAGGTTGTAGTTGGCGGTGAACGTGACCTTGGCGAGCGCGAGGGTCGCGCCCATGCTGACCTGCGGGTTCTCCTTGACGCGGAGACCGCCCTGCACGGAAAGGAACGGAGTGACGTTCACGTCGAACCCGCTCGCGATGTACCAGCGCTCGGGGGGCGTCGAGGCGTCGAGGCTGAAGGGAAGATTGAAGTCGACCGCCACCGTAAGCGGCCGGATCGGCGAGTAGCCGATGCCGGTCGTGACGACGCTCGGAAGGGGCTCGCCGAGCGCGGGCAGCCCCACGTTCTTCACCACCATGCCGACAGAAAAGTTCTTGGGGCGGGCGTAGTAGAACTTGAGAAGGTTGAAGCGCGAGAGGACGCCCACGTCGACCATGCGCCGTGATCGCGGACTGCCCCGGGTAGATGACCGCCGGGATATGGCGGTAGGCAACCTTCAGGTTCGTGCCCACGGCAAGGCCGTAGAAGTCGTAGCTCGGGAACAGGTTGTACGAAACGTTGGCGGTCGCGACGGTCTCGGATATGATGCCGGAAGCCTCGCGCTGCGCCCAGTCTCCGTACTCGGTGAACGGCAGGTAGAGGAACTTGCCCCCGAAGCCGATCCCCAGATCGTTGAGCCGGAAGGTGTAGACGACGCCTTCGAGGCGCGAGTCGGCGATCCAGTTGTGATGGAGGAACGAGAGCTCGCTGGTTTCGAGGACGGCGCTGCCGGCGGGGTTCGCCTCGAGGAAGCCGGTGTCCCAGGCGAGCGCGGTGTAGGCGGTCCCCATGCCTTCGTAGCGGCCGCCGATCGGTACCAGGAGGGTCGGGAAGACCGTGAGGCCCGTGTTGGGGTCTTCCAGGCCGCCGAAGGCCTTGCCGACGGCCGCGTAGAAGTCGGCGAGATCGGCGTGCGCGCCCTCCGTGGGGCCCGCGAGCAACAGGGTTATGAGTGCCGCGAGTAGTGCTGTCGCCGGAAAAGCGCTCGCCCTTTTCATCGCAAAGCTAGAGTATATCTCCCCGGCACAGAGACTTCAAAGACAGTGTCGGCTCATGCGCCCCTCGGCATGAGGCCGCGCGCGCCGGGGCTGGTCCAATCGACCGTACTTTCGCCGATAACAATGATAGACTCGGATTGGAGTCAGACTCTGGGACGTCGACGCCTGTTTTGGGCACTTCTCACCCTCGCGTTCCTCTCGCTCGAGCCGTGCCTGTATGCCCGCGGCAGGCCCGAGGATGATCTTGCGCGCGCCGAAGAGATGGTCAAACGACAGCAGTACGACGCGGCCATCCGCGTCCTCGCCGACGTCATCCGCCGTGACCCCAATCTCTTCGACGCGGCGCAGACTCTCGTCGACCGGATCCGCAAGATCCAGAACGGATTCAACAACCGCTACGAGGAGCTGGTCAAGGTCCTCTACGATGACCGGGACGTCGAGAAGGCGCTCAAGATCATCGCCGAGCTCGAGGCGCTCGACCCGAACCCGAACAAAGCGACGCGCGACGCGATCGCCGAAGCCAAGCGCGCCGCGCTCGGCCAGGCCAACCGCATCCGCTTCGACAGGCTGATGGACGAGGCGCTGGCGATGCTCCGCAGGGGCGAGCTTCCCGAGGCGATGCGCACGTACCTCGGCGCCTTCGAGCTTCACCGGGCGGAGTTCATCGCCTCTCCTCTCGGCAACGTGGCCAAGGACTCCGTGAGCGCCGCGCTGGACTCGGTCCGCAGCGCGGCCGCGACGTTCCTGGATCTGTCCGCCGCCTTTACGCAGGACAACAAGGCGCTCGCCGCTTCGGTCAGCCAGGGCGGCCAGGATCTGCAGCGGTTCCTCGCCCTGCAGAAGGGACGCCTGGACCGGATGGCCGAGCTCGTGACGACCGCGGACCGGGCCGCGCAGACGCTGGCCCGGCAGCGGCAGGCGCTTACCGGAGCGGGAGACGCGATCTCGTACTTCCTCTACTATTCCGAGAAGGCGATCACCGGCCGACAGGGACGCGAGGCGGACGAGGGCATCGAGCGAGTCGTGACGGCGGGGATGCGGAAGAGCGGGCAGGAGGTCGCGGGCGCGCTGCGCCAGGCCGTCGACAGCCTCAGGCCCAAGGCCGTGGCGAGCTTCCGGGCGGGGGACTGGCGGGCCGCGCGCGAGGGGTTCGCGACGCTCGAGCCGTTCTCGCGCGCCCTGATCGAGTTCGCCTACTTGAGCGAAGCCGGCAGGAGCCTTCCGCCGGGCTACGACCCGGCAAAGGCCGGCGCGCTCGTGCTGCAACCGGACCTCCCGGGCTTCCTGGAGGCTCAGCATCTGTTCCGGGAGCAGGCCGCCTACGCGGCGCTGGCCGGCGCGCAGCTGGACGCCGTCCCCGCGCGCACGGCAACGGGCTGGGACCCGGCTCGCCTGGCTGCTCCCATCGCGGCTGTCGAAGGGGTGGTTTCCGACTGGAGCCGCTACATGACGGGCCTGCAGGCCGCCTCGCCGGCCCTGGCGCCGCGCGGCAACGACGTGCTCGTCGCCGCGGCGGGCGCGCTGCGGGAGTGGCGCGAAGCGGCCTACGGCGTGCTCGAGCCGCCGCTCGCGGCGCTCGAAAAGCAGACCGCGGTCGAGGAGCAGGCGTACCGGGACGGCGATCGGGTGACGCTGGCCGACGGCACCGTGCGGACGGTCTACCACCCGAGCCGAGAGCCTCGCCCGGTTCACGACCCTGCGCGACCGGGCAGGAGAGCTCGCGACGCGGATCGGGGGCGTCGTGCAGAGCGGACTGGACCCGGCGCAGTTCGGACCGGCCGCGCCGACCGTGACGGCGTCGCTCAGCGCCGTTCAGGGCCTGCGTACGCGCTCGGATGCGCTGACCGAGCGGCTCGACAAGGTGATCGCCGACGCCACTGCGCGCGCCGTCGCGGGAGACAGCTACAAGCGCCAGGGCGACAACCAGTACAGGGCCGCCCAGACCGCGCTCGGACAGGGGCAGTACGGCCAGGCGCGCGATTCCGTCGCGAAGGCCGCGGAGGCCTACGACCGCTCCCTGGAGGTCCAGGAGGACCCCGTGGTCAGGGACCTCCGCGATCGCGCGCTCCCCGCCCTGCTCGCCGAGATCAACAAGGGCGAGAACAACAGGGTCGTCGGCGAAGTGAGGCGGCTCATCGAGGCCGCCATCGCGGCCTACCGCCGGACGGAGTTCAAGAACGCCGAGCAACTGCTGGTCAACGCGCAGGCCCGCTGGAAAGACGCGAACACGGAGGCAAACGTCGAGATCGAGAACTGGCTCGCGCTGGTGCGGCGCGCGCTCTCCACGCAGGAAGGGTGGGAGCTCGCCGAGACCCAGCCGCGGTACACGGAGATCGTCCAGCTCCTGAAGTTCGCGAGCGACTCCTTTGCGCAGGGCGAAGCGCTGGAGGCTCAGAAACAGCCGCAGGCGGCGCAGCTCGCCTTTGCGGCCGCCCAGCAGAAGCTCATCACCCTCAATGTCATCGCGCCCAAGCTCAAGAGCGCCAACTTCCTGCGGCTCAAGATCACGCAGAAGCTCGAGCCCGCCGATTTTGCCCGCAGGCTTTCCGACGCCATGAGGGCAGCCAGGAACGCGATCAACAGCGGCAACGCCAAGGCGCTGACCGACAGCTACAGCGACCTGAGCGATTTTGCGCAGATCGTGACGAACGACCGCGAGCTCTCCGCAACCGTCGAGCGCATCGAGGTCCTCCTGGGCCGCAGGCCCGCCCCGCCCGACCCGGCCAAGATCGCCGATTCCCGCGCGCGGTACGCGGAGGCGCAGCGCATCTACGACGCGCGGCAGCGCGACCTCTACGGGCAGGCGGTCAGGCTCCTCGACCAGGCGATCGCGTTGTACCCGGAAAACCGCGACGCGGCGCTCCTCAAGGACCGCATCCTGATCGACACCGGCGGCGCCCGCCAGGACATCATCTCGAGCGACGATCTGAGGGAGTTCCGGGCCGCGGAGAAGCTCTTCGCGGAGAACAACTATCCGGCTGCGAACGACATCGTCAAACGGCTTCTGCAGAAGCCTGCCAACGGGAACTATCCTCCGCTGCTCGACCTCAGGGACAAGCTGGCAAGGAGGGGCTACAGATGAGACGCCTCCTCGCGGCTTTCGCCCTGCTTCTGGGAGCGGCTCACCTCTCGGCCCAGGCCCTCTACTGGGACGAGCCGCGGGTCCTCGTGGCCGAGGGTGCGCGCTTCCCCCAGGCCGCCTCCGGCGGCGGGCTCGTGGCCGTCGTCTGGCAGGAGTTCGCGGGCAACCGCGTATGGCTGTCGCTGCGCACCAGCCGCGACCTGGCAAGCTGGACGGAGCGGCGCCGCGTCGCGGGTCCCTTCCCCTACCAGGGCGACCAGGCGTCGCTGTTCTACCTCGCTGTCGACAATCAGGCCCGGCTGTACGTCGCGATCGCATCCACGGACCGGCAGACGACCGTGATGTACTCGGCCGACGAGGGAGCGACCTTCGTTTCGACGATCGTCCAGGCGCCGGTCACGACCGTGGCGCCGCGGCTTTCGCTGCGCGCGGACGGGACGCTCCTGCTCTTCGTCGCCTACGACGCCCGGGAGCAGAGCTCTCTCGGCATCTACTACGTCGCCCTCGACGCATCCACGCTGGCGGAAGGCGGCACGCTGCGGCGCCCCCTGCAGCCGGTCGCCGCGGAGCAGAACCTCGTGTTCAGCTTCCTGCCCAGCCACGCGAGCCTCGGCGGCCGCGACTACGTGGTCTACCAGTCGCAGGACAACTCTCAGGCGGAGTCGAACTTCCAGCTGTGGCTGAGGGCGAGCGACACGTCAGGCCGGTTCACGCAGCCTGCGATCCCCCTCACGACCGCTTCCGAGAGGGTGGCGGGCAGCGATCTGGCCCCCGAGCTTTTCGACAATCAGCGCCCGCATCTTGCGGCCCTGCAGGACCGGCTCGCGCTGGTGTGGGAGCGCCGCCAGGCGTCCGGCTCCAAGCAGATCTACTACATGGAGATCTCGCCCGCGGGCGTGCCTCTGCGGCCGGCATCCGCCGTGCGGTCCGGCCAGCCCTACGTGCGCATCACCGAGAACGCGTACGAGTGCCTCTTTCCCCGGATCTTCGAGTTCCGCGGGGCCCTCTACGTCATGTGGTTCGACAACCGCCGCGGCGAGAACCACATATTCGTCGCCGAGCGCGACGGCGATCTCTGGCGCGAGCGGGACCTTTCGGGCCGCCTCGGGGGCAATTCGATCTACCCATGGTTCGTTCAGAGCGGGAGCGGGATGGCCGTCCTCTGGGAGAACCAGGCGGACGGCGTGTCGAGGCTGGTTCGGGGGGGCCCCGACCAGAGCGTGAACCCGCCGCGGGTCTTTGCGCAGGGGTTCACGCCGGGGCTGCCCGCGCGGGCGAGCCGCGTCACGCTCGCGTGGACCGTACCGGCGGACTCCTCGGGCATTTCGGGGTTCGCGTGGTCCTGGTCGCAGGATCCGGCGGCCGTGCCGGCGAAGCGCCTGATGGCGCCGGTCACCACGACGCGGGCAACTCTGAATGCCGACGAGGACGGCAAGTGGTACTTCAGCGTGGCCGCCCTCGATTTCGCCGGCAACTGGTCGACGCCCGTGACCGTGGCGTACGACCGCGACACCAAGCTGCCGGCCAGGGTGGCGCTGGACGCGCCGCGGACGGACGCGCGAGGCTTCCTCGTCTCCAACAGCCCGCGGGTCCAGTGGAAGGCGGGCGATGCGAAGCCGCTGTCCGGGTACGCCTACGAGATGATCAGGCTCTCCGCCGATCCGGGGGCCGGCGAGCCGCGGACTCCTCCGGCCGCGGCGCTCGCCCCGCAGGTCCGCACGCAGACCACCGCCCGGGGCTACGACAACCTGGACAACGGCCTGTGGATGTTCTCGGTCGCGGCCGTCGACCTGGCGGGAAACGTCGAGCGAGCCGGCCATCGAGTACCTCAGGCTGAACAAGTACGTGCCCGTCACGCTGATCAGCTCGGTGGACTGGTCCAAGGACGAGCTTGGCAGGGTATCGCTTTCGATCCGCGGCCGGGGCTTTACCGAGGACGGGCGCGTCGTCCAGGTCGTGATGGACCGCGACGGCAAGGCGCCCATGGATCAGACCTGGGGGCCTGACCAGTTCCGCATCGTCAACAACGGGCTCATCGAGGGGATCACCCTCACGAACTACGACGAAGGCTCCTACCGCGTCGGCGTCGTGCACTCGCGCCGCGGACTGACCCTCACGCCGCCGCTGATCACCCTCGACGCTTTCGGCACCGTGAAGCTCGGCGACTTCGCCGCCGCCTCCTACACGACGCCCTGGGAAGCGGGCACCCGGCCGGCCTTCACACTGTCGGCCGGCCGGCTCCTCGTGTGGCTGCTCATGGCGTTCCTGGCGTTCGCCATCGTCGCCTCCGCGGGCCGCGTCGTCACGGTCGCGCGCGAGGCGCGCGAGCTGAGAGAGCAGGTCTTCGCGGTCGTCTCCGGCGCCGCTGTGGGAAAGGAAAAACTCATGAGAGAGCTCAAGAGCAGGGGTATGAGCCTCAGGGTGAAGTTCACGCTCCTGATCGTGGTGCTCGTCATCCTGGTCGTCCTGATGATCTCCGTGCCCCTCTCGGTCGGCATGGTCCGCACCCAGACCCGGAACCTCGCCCAGGGGCTGGAACAGCGAGCCCATGTGCTTCTGGGCAGCATCTCGGCCGCGGCGGGGCCGTTCATCCTCGACCAGGACCCCTTGTCCCTCGACAACCTCACCAACCAGATCACGGCCATGCGCGAGGCGGAGTTCGCCACGATCACGGGCATCACGCCCCGCGGCTCCGACCGGCCCGGCGCCGGCGAGGAGTACGCCTGGGCGAGCAACGACAAGGACATCGGCGCCAAGATCGGCGGCGGAGAGCTCCAGCCCGGCCTTTCCGTGCTCAAGGACGAGGTGTCTGCCGCCCTCCCGGACGTGAGGGCGAAGGTGCAGAGTCGGGCGGAGGCGGAGGTGGGCAGCCTGGTGCAGGAGCTGGAGAAACAGCTCAAGGACCTCGACGCGGTGACCGGCGTGGACGCCGCCTCCAGGGCCCAGAAGGAGCAGATCGGGAAGTCGGCCGCCGGCCTCGAAAGCCGGATCAACCGCCAGCTGCGCGTCATCGCCGGCGAAGTGGGCAGCCTGCCGGAATTCCGGTACGACCAGCTCGAGAGCCGGTACGTGTTCTACCAGCCGATCGTCTTCCGCGTCCGCGGCTCGGACATTTATTTCCGCGGTCTCGTCCGTCTGTCGGTCTCCGCGACCGCCATCCTGAAAGAGATCGAGGATACGACGCGGAACCTGATCGGGACCATCGGCCTCATCGCGCTCGGCGCCATAGGCCTGGGGGCCATCGGCGCGCTGATCCTGGCCTCGATCACGATCGGCCCCATCCGCAGGCTCGCCCAGGGCGTGGCCACGATCCGCGACACCGAGAACAAGGAGGACCTGAAGGACCACAGGATCGAGATCCGCCAGAAGGACGAGATCCGCCTCCTTGCCGACACCATCAACGAGATGACGCAGGGGCTCGTGAAAGCCGCGATCGCGGACCACGAGCTCAAGCTCGGCAAGGACATACAGAAGATGTTCCTGCCGCTCACCGTAGACGCGACCGGCCGGAAAGGGGCGACCGGCGCAGGAGTCGAATGAGGCGGTCGAGATCTTCGGCTACTACGAGGGCGCGAAAGACGTGTCGGGGGACTACTTCGACTACAAGCGGCTCGACGAGCAGCACTACGCGCTCATCAAGGTCGACGTGTCCGGCAAGGGTGTGTCCGCGGCCCTCATCATGATCGAGGTGGCAACCATCTTCCAGACCTACTTCAAGCACTGGACCCTGCAGAGCCCGGGCTGCGCATCGACCGGTTCGCCTACGAGGTCAACGACATGCTCGAGGAGCGCGGGTTCAAGGGCCGGTTCGCCACGCTCATGGTGGCGCTCGTGAACATCCGCACCGGGGTCTGCGTCATGGTCAACGCCGGCGACAACATCGTGCACATCTACTCGGCCCGCGAGAAGCGGATGGTGCTCAAGAAGCACCCGAATCCGCCCGCCGCCGGCGTCTTTCCGTCCGTCCTGCTGGAGACGAAGTCCGGGTACGTGCCCACCACGGAAAAGCTGGAGCCGGGAGACACCCTGTTCCTCATGACGGACGGCATCGAGGAGGCGCAGCGCCTCTTCCGTGACACCGAGTTCCGGCAGTTCGAGCTCGAGCAGGACGAACAGGTCGAAGAGGACGGCCGAGAGAGTCACCCTGCCAAAGGGCAGCCCGGTTCGAGCAGCTCGGCATCTCCCGCGCGCATCGCATCGTCTCCGCGGTCTTCGGCCGCGGCACCTACGAGCTGCGGAGGCTCCACGACCCGACGCCGGACGAGAAGTACGAGTTCGACTTCGCGTCCTGCCGCGGCAGCGTCGAGGAGGCGGTGCTCGCCCTGATCGCCGTGGAAAAGGTGTTCCGCCTGTACCTGGATCCCTCGGCCGGCCCCTCGGACGTCATCTACGTGGACCGCAAGATCGACGCCTTTCTCAAGGAGCACTTCCGGCAGTACAGCCTGTATTTCGGCCACCCGGTGGCAGGCGCCGCCGACAGCGATCACGCGCTCTACTCGCACGTCAGGGAGGACTCGCAGTACGACGACCTGACGATCCTCGCCATCAGGAGAAAATAGCGTCCCGCGGAGCGGACTCCGCGGGTAAGCCCGCGGAGCGGACTCCGCGGGCAAGCCCATGGGGCGGGACCCCATGGGCAAGGAGGCCCCCATGCTCACGAGAGCGATCGTTCTTCCGTGCCTGGCCGTCCTCGCCGCGGCCGTGGCCGCGGCCAATCCCGGCATCGCGATCGACAACAGCTACTTCGACTGGCAGGACGTGCCTGCGGTCGCGCGCTTCGCGGAGCAGCTACAGTCCCTACTACTTCAGCCGCGAGACGCCGGGCAAGCGCGAGACGCTCACGGTCGACCGCTCCCTGTACTGGAACCGCGGCGGAACCCAGATCCGCGAGATCAAGGGGATGCATCGAAGGCGGCGAGCCTCTACATCTACGTCGGGACCGAGACCAACCTCGCGCCCGAGGTCTCGATCTTCGGCTACGTCTATGTCGGCCGGAAGCCCGGCGAGGTCAACCGCTACACGCTGGAGCTGCTGCCCGCCCGGCGCAAGGGCGGCGGCTTTGTCGCCATCTGGTCGCGCGACGGCAAGGCCGTCGAAGCGGGAGAGCTCGTCAATTCCAGCTTCTCCGTCGAGTGCCGGATCGACATCTCAAAGGTCCCCGCCGACATCGTATCCGCCTGGGACGACGTCTCGATCGACGTGACCACCTGCTACCGGGAGGCGGCGTCGGGAACCTACGAGGAGTTCTACTTCACCACTCTCTACCCCGCGGACATGATGGCCGCGCCGTAGACCGGCCGCCCGCCGGCGCGGGGAGGCCGGCAACGGCGCCCGGGCCGGACCGCCCTATCGCGGGTGCCGGCGGTCGAGCACGCGCCGCAGCCTGTCCGGGTAGTTGGTCGTGATCGAATCCAGGCCCATGTCGAGCAGCCGTTCCATGACCGCCTCGTCGTCGACGGTCCAGGCGCCGGCCGCGAGACCGGCGGCGTGGACGCTGCGGACGAGCGCCTCGTTCCAGTCGTGCCACCCCGGCCGCACGCAATCGGCGCCCGCCGCCCGCGCGGCCGCCACCGTGTCGGCGAAGAACCCCGTGTAGAGCATGCCGGTGGCGATGCGCGGCTCGAGCTCCCGCACGCGCCGGAGCGTCGGGTGATGGAACGAGATCGCCATGACGCGCTCGATCATGCCGTGCTCGGCCACGAGACCGATCACCTGCTCTTCGATGCCCGGCTGCGGATGCGGGTCACCCTTGATCTCGATGACGAGCTCGGTGCGGCCCCGCGCCCACGCGAGCACTTCGCGCAGTGTGGGGATGCGCGCGCCGGGGAACCGCCCGCCGAAGCGCGCGCCCGCATCGACGGCGCGCAGCTCCAAGAGCGACATCGCCGCGACCTCGCCGTGGCCGTCCGTGGTGCGGTCGACGGATGCGTCGTGGATCACGACGATCTCGCCGTCGCGGCTTCGGCGGACGTCGAGCTCCACGGCGTCGACTCCCATGGCCAGGGCCGCCTCGAAAGACGCGAGCGTGTTTTCGGGCGCGTGCCCCGCCGCCCCCCGGTGGCCGACCGACACCTTCCTGCCCGTCCTGGCTGCCTCGAGCTCCACCATCAGGGCCTCCTTGGGAAGCCTGCCGCATTCTGCGACAGGCCGTTGTGCGCTGCTTCGCGGACGGCGCCCGCCGGGCCGACGCGCGCGGTCGAGCCGCGCCGCCTATACGTTGGCGCGGATATTGAGCACGTCGCCGTCCTTGACGACGTATTCGCGGCCCTCGAGCCGCAGCTTGCCCGCGCTCTTGGCCTCCTTGAGCCCGCCCGCATCGACCAGCTCCTGCCAGAACACGACCTCCGCCCGGATGAACCCGCGCTCGAGATCGGTGTGGATCTTCCCGGCCGCCCGCGCGGCGGTGCCGTCCCGGGGCACGCTCCAGGCGCGCACCTCGTCCTCGCCGACGGTGAGGAAGCTGATCAGCCCGAGGGCATCGTAGATCGTGCGGAGAAAGCGCGCCCGCGCGGTCTCCGTAGCCCCGAGGGCGGCGAGGAACTCCTTCTGGTCGTCGGGCGCGAGCTGGGCGATCTCCATCTCCGCCGCGCCCTGGATCTCGAAGAAGGCGAGCCCCTGCTGCCCGGCGGCCGCGCGGAGGGCGGCGGTGTCCACGCTCTTGTCGCCGGTGTTCGCGACCACGATGATCGGCTTGGCCGTGAGGAAGGCGAACCCCGAGAAGAGCTTGAGGTCGTCGGCCGAAAGCAGGTCGACGCCTATCGGCTTGCCCTCGCCCAGCCGCTCGCAGAGCTTTTCCAGCCGCGCGTGCTCGCGGTCGCCGCGCCTGCCTTCCTTCACAAGACGTTCCATGCGCCTCTCGGCGACGTCGAGGTCGCTCAAGACAAGCGTGTCCATGAGGCGCCTGAAATCGCGCAGGCAGTCGAGAGTCTCCTGGGGGTGCGGGACGCCCTCATCCGCGAACGCGCGGATGGCGAGGGCGATCGCGTCCGCGTTGCGCAGCTCGCCGATGCTGGCGGCGGACATGCCTCCGTCGTCGGTGAACTCGACCTGCAGGTCCTTGAAGCGGATGCTGGCGAAGGTGGTCTTCTCGGGCTTGAACATGAGCGACAGGCGCTCGACGCGCTCGTCGGGCACGTCGACCAGGGCGACGTTGGCGTCGCGGCCGCCGCCCGCGTGGCTCGATGTCCTGGCGGAAAGGCCCGTGAGCGCGTTGAAGAGGGTCGTCTTTCCCGACAGGGGAAGACCGATGATGCCTGTTTCCATGTGCGGTCCTTATACCCGCCGTGGCGACATCGTGGCAATCCCCCGCGAGGCCGGTTATCCGCGCCAACGCGCCGGCCGGCCTCGCCGCGGCTCGCCGCGCCCGACGCCGTTGACAGGAGTTGACAGCCTGCACGGGCGCTTCTAGAGTTGGGCCCGGTGAAAGCGCGCTTCCGCTGCGACAACTGCGGACGTCACGTGCCTCTCGAGCACGACACCTGCCCGCACTGCGGCAGGCGCTTCACGGCGGTGGTGTGCCCCGTCTGCGGCTTCGAAGGCGACGCGTCCCTGTTCGGCAGCGGCTGCCCCTCGTGCGGCTATCGGGGAGCCGCCAACGGTCCGGCGCAGCGGGGGACGCCCGGCCGCGAAAGCCGCGCAGGCCGCGCAAGCCGCCGCTCCCGAGGTGGTTCTACCTCGCGAGCAGCGTGGTCCTGCTGCTCGTCCTGCTCGGTCTTCCTGTTCCTTCTGCTGCGGCCTCAGTAGCGATAGCCGAAGTCGACGGCCAGCAGGAGCCCGGTCGACCGCATCTCGGCGAATCTGCGCGCCCGCCCACAGAGTCGACGACGAGCCGGCCGCGCGGGCGACCAGTGCGCCTCGGCAGCGAGGGCGAGCGGCGTCGCCAGGCCGCTCCGTCGGCGAAGGGCGCCGTGCGCGCGGCGGCCGAGAGCGCCGACCGTGAGGTCGGGAAGCCGCGCGGCGACGCCGGCCCGCAGGTAGGCCCAGATGTTGAGCGGGGATCGTCGCGTAGGTGTCGTCGCCGGTCACGCGCCACGGCGAGAGCAACACCTCGGGCCGACGGACAGCAGCAGCGGGCGGCCCGCAGCCGGCGACGGCAGACCGAGGCCGAGCCCGTGAACGCCGTGAACGGGTCGCTCCCGCTGCCGTCCTGCAGAGACGCCCTGCCGTCGCCGCGAGCGAGACGGCCGGACGCGGGCGACGGGAGCGCGCGTTTGAGCGCTGCGACGGCGAGGAGAAGGGCAGGGGAGGCTCGTCCACGAGAAACGCGCCCACGTCGCGTCGAGCTCGAGGCCCGGCGAAAGTCCTGACGCAGCGCGAGCATGACGGGGGCCGACTCGACGGGGCGCTCGGGCCTGGCTCGAGGATGAGACGCCGGACGTAAAGAAGAAGGCGCCTGCCCCCGGGGCGGCGACGTCCGGGGTGGGGGCGAGCTGCAGGCCCGAGACGCCGCTCCACTGTCCCGCGAGCGGCCCGGGGAGGGCGCGGCGGCGAGCACGACCGTCGCCTCGAGACGGCGCCTCCCCGCCGTCGGCGGACCGCAGGTCCAGCCGCAGCCTGTAGACGCCGTCCGGGACCGGCGCACCCGCGGCGCGTACGGCCGTCCCACGCGACGCTCGCCGCGGGGCCCGTCCGGGCGGCCTCGAGGGCCGCGGCGTAGACCTCGGCCGCGCGCCTCCGTGAGCACGCGCAGCGTTCCCGAGTCGCAGGCGCCGTCACCTCGCAGTCGACGCGACGCGGCCGACGTCTGCCGCCCGGTCCGCGGGTCGAAGCGCGCGGCGGGAGACCCGGACGAGGCGCGCCGCGAACGGCGCCTTGCTCGAGCGCGATCTCGACGCGTCGCCGGGGAGTCTGCTTCGACCTCGCACCGTGCCCTCGGCGGCGACGTAGCCGAAAGGCGCGACGCCGCACGCGGTACGTCGCCGGCCGGCACCTCGTAGGTGCCGGCAGAGAGCGGGCTGCCCGAGAGCGTCACTCGCGCGGCCGGCGGCGTCACGCTCACGGTGAGGCGTCCCGAGAGCCGCTCGCAGGACGAGGGTGTAGCGCGCGCCCGGGCCCGCGTGGGCCACCCATTCGATGACGGACCGGTAGCCAGGCTTGCGCACCTCGATCTTGTAGCGTGCCGGGCGCCAGCGAGGGAAGCAGAAGGGGCGTGATTCCGCGGAGTCGGTTGTCCATCAGGAGCTCGGCGCCTTCGGGCTCGCTGTCGAAGCGGACCTCGCTGCTGCCCGGCCGGTCGGGCGGGTCGATGCGGGGCGCGGGCTCGCTCCTCCAGCGGCCGGCGCGGCCCCGGAGGGGGCGCGGCCTGCGGCAGGCCCGCGCAGCCGGCCGCCAGCGCCAGGACTGCGGCCGGCAGCGCCCGCGCGAGGCGACGCGCCGTTCGGATCTTTCTCACGGCCCCGATCATAGCCCAGCCGTTCCGCGCTGTCATGCGCGGCGCCGACCGGCCCGACCGGCGCGCGGTCTTGACGGGGGGCGGGCGTGCCGATAATACGAGCGGGACGACCGTGAGACACCTGTTTGCAGCCCAAGCGCTCGTTCTGCTCTGCGGCCTCGCCGGCGCGCAAGCCGCGGCGCCGCCGGCGCCCCCGCCGGCCGCGCCCGCACCTGCGGTCGCCGCGACAGGAGCCGAAGGCACCGACGGGTTCCGCGCGATCCGGCTCGGCATGAGGCTCGAAGAGACCAAGCGCGCCCTGCAGGACGATCCCTACTTCGTCTACCGCGGCGATCCCGACGTGAGCTTCCTCCCGCTCTCGCAGCGACGCTGATCGAGTGCGCCGGCACCTCGTACATCTCCCGTGCGTACTTCCAGTTCAGCGGCGGGAGGCTGTTCACGATCACGCTCGTGCTCGACGAAGAGCCAGATCGACTACTATTCGTTGTTCACGCGGCTCACGGAGAAGTACGGCCCCCACAGCGAGCTCAATCCGTCGCGCGTCCTGTGGCGATTCGCCTCCGTGGACTTCCCTGGAGCGGCCGCTGACGGTCAAGTACATCGACCGCAAGACGTTCGAAGAGCAGCGCACGCGGGGCGTGGCCAAAGAGGCGCTGGACGACATCTCGCGCAGGCGCTTCCTGGAGCAGTTCTGAAGATGGCTCGCGATTGGTGCTTGCCCTGCGTCTCGCGCTCGCTTCGTGCAGCTCCGGCCTGGACCGGGTGCACGATCGGGGTGGGCGGCGAGGAGTTCTCCGTCGAAGTGGCCCGCAGCCCGGAGCAGCAGGCCCGCGGCCTGATGAACCGCAAGCAGCCTCGGCGAGCGCGAGGGCATGATCTTCGTCTACATGGCGGACCGCAGGATGAGCTTCTGGATGAAGAACACGCTCATCCCCCTGTCGATCGCGTTCCTGTCGAGCGACGGCGAGATCCTCGCAGATCGAGGACATGAAGCCTCTCGATCTCACGCCCATCAGCTCGCAGCGCTCGGCGCGATACGCTCTCGAGGTCAACAAGGGCGCCTTTGACCGCGCCGGAGCCCGCGTGGGCGACCGCGCTCAAGCTGCCGGAAGCCTTCCCCTGACCCCTATTTCTCCGGGCCGGCCTCGTCCTTCGCCTTCGAGCTCCGGGAACAGATCGAGAGCGGGCTTCTCGCCGCTCTCCGCCGGGTTGTTGATCAGGATCTCGACCTTGCGCTCGATGCGCGAGAGCTCCTTTTCCAGCGTTCGGGAGAGCTTCATCCCTTCCTCGAAGGTGCGGACCGCCTCGTCGAGCGGCAGCTCCGCCTCCTGGATGCTCTCGGCGAGCTGCTCGAGCCGCTTGAGCCTCTCTTCAAAGCTGGGCATCGGGGTGTGCCTCCTTGACCTCGGCGTCGATGCTTCCCTTTGCGACGCGCACGTCGCAGGTCATCGCCCGGGGTCACCGACTCGGCGTCGCGCACGACCTCGCCGGTGTCCGGCCGCGTGACGACGGCGTAGCCGCGCTCGAGGATCGCGAGCGGCGAGGCCGCGATCAGGTCGTGGGTCGCGAGCTCGTGCCTGTGGCGCGCGTCGCGCGCGCGGTCGCGGACGCCCTGCGCGAGCGCCGCCCGCGCGTCGTCGAGCCGCTGCATCAGCGGCTGCACGAGCAGCCTGAAGTTGCGCTCCAGGCTCTCGGGCGCGAACTGTTCCAGGATCATCCGCGCCCTCGCGAGCCGCTGCTGCATGTCCCGCCGCAGGGTCTCGAAGGCGACGCGCACTTTGCGCACCAGGTCCTCGCGCGACGCGGACACCATTTCCGCCGCTACCGACGGGGTCGGCGCCCTGACGTCGGCGGCGAGATCGGTGAGCGCGGTGTCGACCTCGTGGCCGACCGCGGAGATCACCGGGATGCGCGAGGCGGCCACGGCGCGCACGACGATCTCCTCGGAGAAGGGCAGCAGGTCCTCGAGGGAGCCTCCGCCGCGGCCGACGATCAGCACGTCGGCCATGTCGAAGCGGTTGGCGACCTCGATCTGCGCCGCGATCTGCTCGGCCGCGCCCTGCCCCTGGACGAGCGCGGGCAGCACGACCACGTCGATGCCCGCGGCGCGCCGCTTGAGCACGCGGAGG
Organism: uncultured Spirochaetota bacterium; assembly: GCA_963734495.1. Lineage (GTDB taxonomy): Bacteria > Spirochaetota > Spirochaetia > SZUA-6 > CAVTHK01 > CAVTHK01. The sequence goes on along the minus strand of CAVTHK010000007.1, from coordinate 208,863 downwards.
ATGTCGCGGATGGCGGCCCCGGTCGGGGAGGTGACCACGGCCACGCGGCGCGGGGAACAGCGGCAGCGGCCGCTTGCGCGCCGAGTCGAAGAGGCCCTCGGCGGCGAGGCGCCGCTTGCGCTCCTCGATGATCTGCAGCAGGTTGCCTTCGCCCGCGAGCAGCAGGCTCTCGCAGATGAGCTGGTAGTTGCCGCGCTTGGGGTAGACGGAGAGGTTGCCGCGCGCGCGGACCTTCATCCCGTCGGCCGGCTGGAAGCGAAGCGTTCGACAGGCGGTTGCGGAACATCACCGCCGAGATGATGCGCGTCGCTGTCCTTGAGGCTGAAGTAGAGGTGACCGGCCGCCGACGGCCGGAAGTTGGAGATCTCGCCTTCGACCGTGACGTCCTGGAACCCGCTCTCGAGGCTCCTGCGGATCTCGCCCGTGATCTCCGAGACCGTGTAGACGCGCGGCCCGCGCGCGGCCCTCGCGGACGGGGCAGGGCCGGCCGGGCCGGGCGCGCCGCCGCCGAACGGGAGCTCGCCGCGATCGGGGTCCTGCTCTGCCGGCCCGGGCCTGCGCGCGCTCATGATCCCGTTCGCATCGGGTAGACCACGACGCCGGAAAGCGGTTTGGGATAGAAGAACGACGACTTGCGCGGCATCGGCGCCCCCCGACCGCGCGCAGCGCTCGATCTGGTCGAGGCGCGTCGGGTTCATGAGGAAGGCCATCTGCGCCCGGCCTGACCGCGACGCGAGGCGAGCGCCGCCTCGGCGCTGTGCGTGTACTCGACGCCGCGGCCCCGCCTCAGGTCCTCCTCGGTGAGGCCGAGCCCGTCGCGGAGCACCAGGTCGTTGAGCAGCTCCACGTCGAGCTGCTCGCCGTCCGCCGCGGTGCACGAGCAGCCGGACCGGGCCGCCGGCGGCCGCGAGCGCGAATGCCTGTCCGTCGCGGCCGGCGGCAGCCAGAGGCCGCCGCGCCAGTCCTCGACCGTCCGGATCGCGAAGTGCCTGCCGAGCCGCTCCATCAGCGCGCCGTCGGCCTTTCTGCCGCTCACCGAGGCGATGGTAGGGCAGGACCGTGAGCGACTCGCGGTCGGCGTTGACGAGGAAGATCAGGATGAACTCCCACGGCGCGTCCGGTCCCGCCCCGGGATGGCGCCTGCGCATCTCCTCGCGCACCTTGAGCATGGTCTGGTACCGGTGGTGCCCGTCGGCGATGAAGATCTCGCCGCGGCCCGCGGCCTCCGTCACCTCCCGTGCAGGCGGCGGGTCGCGAGAGGCGCCAGACCCTGTGGCGGACGCCGGCGTCGTCGCACTCGACCTGCGGGTCGCCGGACCGCGAGCGAGGCGCCAGGTCCGGCCCGCTGCTGCCGGTAGAAGCCCCAGATCGGCTCGAGCTGCGCCTCCGTCGCGAGGGTGAGGCGCATGCGGTCCTCGACGGGCCCCGACATCACCTTTTCGTGCGGCAGGATCGCGGCGCTCCGCGAAGTCGTGCAGGCGCACGACCGCGAGCACGCCGCGGGTCATGCGCGGCCGCCCGTCGCAGCTCGAAGCGCTGCTCGTAGAGCCACACCGAACGGCGGCGCCGGGGCGAGGACGCCCTTCGCGGTCCAGTCGTCGAGGCCGGCGGCGCGCGCGGCTGTAGACGTTCTCCTCGTCGTCGTCCGAGGGCCGCGCCGCGCCGAGGGTCAGGTGCACGATGTTGAAGGGATTCCTGCGCGAGGTAGCGCGCCTGCTCCTCGGCGAGATCACGTCGTACGGGCTGAGCGAGGCAGTCGGCGACGCTGCCGCACGCGGGCGGGGTCGAAGGAGAGGCCGCGCAATGCGCGCACGTCGTTCAGGAGCTTGCACCATCGGTCGAGGAGTCTACACGCAAGGCTGACCCTTGTCCAAGTGCGCGGCCTGCGGATAGTCTCATCCGTCGGGTTTCGGGACGCCGCGCGCCCTGTCGATAATGGAGGAGAGGATGGGCATGCTCGCCGCCGTCAACGCGATCTCCCTCGCTCCGCAGGTCCAGTGAGGACCTGGGCCGCGGCGAGTCGACGCTCGACAAGGTGCGCCGCTTCGTCGCCGCCCTGCCCGACGTGGACGCGGTCTGCGTGCTCTCCGACGGCGGCGAGAACCCGATCCCCGGGCGCGCGCCTGGTGTCGAGGCCCGCGTGGAGCGTGCGCGACCTGCTCGTCGACGCTCGAGGAGCAGGCGCAGGGCCACGCAGCACCTCTACTACTTCTACGCGCGACTGCCCCTTTCTCGACGCGGGGATCGCCGCGGAGATGGCCCGCGATCACGTGCGCTACTTTGCCGACTACAGCTTCGCCGACGGCTACCCGTACGGCATGGCGCCGGAGATCCTGCGCGTCGAGGCCGCTCGCCCGCGATGCGCGCCCTCGCCAGCGACGAGCCGGTGCGCCGGGACAGCCTCTTCGAGACGATCCGCAGGGACATCAACGCGTTCGACATCGAGACCCGCATCTCGCCCGACGACATGCGGCTGCTGCGCCTGTCGCTGACGGCCGACAACCCGCGCAACACGCTGCTGCTGCGCCGCCTCGAGGCGGCTTGCGGCGGCGCGCGAGGGCGAGAGCAGACTGCTCGCCGCTGATCCGCGCATCGGGCGCGGCGCTGCGCACGCTGCCGTCCGTTCTTCAACATCCAGATCGTCGAAGGATGCCCGCAGAACTGCTCCTACTGCCCCTACCCGGCGATGCGCGGCCCCGAGCTCGGGCATGCGCGCGCGAGATGGAGCCCGCCGACTTCTCTGCGATCCTCTCGCAGATCCAGGAGTACTGCGGCGACGCCGTCGTGAGCGTGTCGCTCTGGGGCGAGCCGTCGCTGCACGCCGCTTTCTCGAGCTCGCCGCTCGATGCGACGGGCCGCGAAGGTATCGAGCTGCTGATCGAGACCTCGGGAGTCGGGTGGGACCCCGCCGTGCTGCACCACCTGAAGGAGCGCGCGAGCCGGCCGCCGCGCTGGATCGTGTCCCTCGACGCGCCGCAGCCCCGTCGGTCTACGCGGCCCTGCGAGGCGACGGCTTCGAGGAGGCGCACCGCACCGTCGAGGAGCTCGCGGGGCTTTTCCCCGGCAACGTCCACGTCCAGGCCGTGCGGATCAGGGAGAACGAAGAGGACCTCGCAGGCCTTCTACCGTCACTGGAAGGCCGCGCTCGGGAACGTGATCATCCAGAAGTACTCGACCTTTCGCCGGCCGGCTCACCCGACCGCAAGGTGACCGATCTCTCGCCGCTGCAAGCGCTTTCCCTGCTGGCACCTCAAGCGCGACGTGGCGGTCCTGATCGACGGCACGGTGCCCGCTGTGCCGCGAGGACGCTCGGGCGCACCCACGTGCTGGGCAACATCCTCGAAAGAGCCGCTGGAGGCGGTCTGGGGCCGCGGCGCGGAGCTCTTACGAGCGGCACCTCGTTGAGGCACTATCCCGATTTGCAAGGCGCTGCGATGAGTACTACACCTTCAACTTCTGACAGCCGCCTACACCGTCGTCGGAGGGAGGCGCCCGCCGCGCGCGGCGAGGGCCGGGGCCGGCGGGATCTCTCGCCGTCGTCGTGCTCAACAGGGAAGGCCGCCTCCACCGCGAGGAGTTCCTGCGCGAGTACGCGACCGCGTGCCGGCCGAGATGGTCTACGTGAGCGGGCCCGACGTCGCCTGGGACATCGAGGCGCGCAGCCGCCAGTTCCCCGACGTGCGCTTCGTCCTGCTCAAGCAGGAGGCGCCGATCGGCGAGTGGATCAACCTCGCGATGCAGGAGACCCGCTCGCCGCTGGTGATGGTGCTCTGGAGCAACATCCGCTTCGCGGTCGAGGCGTTCACGCCGGAGCTGCTGCAGTCGCTGGCGGCCGAGCAGGCGGTGTGCGTCGTGCCGCGGATGCAGACGGAGCGCGGCGACGCGGTCCCGACCGTCCACATGCCGGTCTTTATCCGCAGGCGGCCGCGGATCATCCCGCTGCCCGAGGTCCGCGACCGCATGATGTGCCTCTATCCCTATGACTACTGCGGCGTGTACGCGCGCGAGCGCTTCCTGCGGGTCGGCGGCTTCGACCCGCAGGTGGCCAATCCCTACTGGCAGAAGCTCGACTTCGGGTTCCGCTGCTTCCTGTGGGGCGAGCGCATCGTGCTGCGCACTGCCTCTGCTGTTCACGCACTACGGCCAGCTCGCGACCGAGGACACCACGCGCGACGCGGGCTACAAGCTCACCTACCTCAAGAACCTGGCGGTCGGCGTGCGCCGCGGAAGGCGGCGTGCTGCCCTGGCGCAGGTTCGCCGCCTACCTGCTCGGCTCCGACACCGGCCCGATCGCCTCGTGGCGCGAGTTCGAGGCGGCGAACGCGCTGGGTGGAGGCGAACCGCGTGCGCTTCCGCAGGGAGGCGCGCACCCTGGCCGATCTCTGGGAGCTTCCGGAGTGAGCGTCGCGTACGGGCATCTTCGTCCAGATCCGCATGGGCTCGACGCGGCTCGCCTGGCAAGGCGCTCGTCGAAATTGAAGGGCTCCCGATCGCGCGCCACGTGATGCGCGCCCTCAGCCTCGTGCCGGCCGCCGCGCACGCGCTGCTGACCGACGAGGCGAGCGCAGCCGCGCTCGCGCCCGCAGGCCGAAGCCGAGGGGTTGGGGCTCTTCGTGGGGCCCGCGGAGGACGTGCTGCGCCGCTACGCGCTGGCCGCGGAGAAGTTCGAGGTCGACCGCGTCGTGCGGGCCACGGGCGACGCCCCGCTCGTTTCGCCGCGGCTGACGCGCGAGATCCTCGACCTGCACGGCGAGCGGCGGGCCGACCTCTCGCACTTCCTGCACTGTCCGCTGGGCACCGGCGTCGAGGTGATCGAGACCGCCGGCCCTGCTCGAGGCCGACGCAGAGGCCACCGAGCCCGCGCACCGCGAGCACATCACGCAGTACCTCTACGCGCACCGCGACCGCTTCCGCGTCGAAGAGCCGACGTGTCCGCCCGACTGCCTGCTGTCGGGCGTCTACGTCACCGTCGACACACCCGAGGACCGCGACCGGGTGCGCCGCATCTTCGTCCGCGCTTTACGACGGCGGGCCCATCGAGACAGATCGGCTCGTGGAGTGGCTGCGGGAGAACGACCGGATGACCGTGCTGCTCGCCCCGCTGCTGGCAGGAGGCCGACGGCACAGGTCACGTCCGCCGCTGCCTCGACCTGGCCGAGCGGCTGGGCGACCGCGCCGCCTTCGTGACGGGTCTCGACGCTGACGAGCCGCTCGCCGGGATGCTCGGCGGCTGGCCGCGCTTCGCCGCCGGCTCGCGGGTGAACGGCGGCGCGCTCGTCGTGGCCGACCGCTTCCGGCACCGGCCGCGCCGCCTACCTTCGCCTCGCGGCCATGGGGCCGGTCGTCGGCATCGACGAAGGCGGACCGGCGCGGCGCTGGATGAGCGCCCTGATCGACACGCCGCTGTCGCGACGGGGCGACCGGCGGCATCGGGCGCTGTCTGGAGCTGCCGCCGCGCCGGCGCGGCCCGTGCCGCCCGCGCGTTTCGAGCGCGTGCTGGTGAGCTTTGGCGGCGAGGACCCCGCGGGCATCACCGGGCCGCTGGTGCGCCTGCTGCTCTCGAGGCGCCTGCTCGCCGCCCGCAGAGATCACGATCGTGCAGGGGCCGCGCTTCGCCGAAACGCGCTGGCCCGACGGCGTGGCCGTGCTGCTGCGCCCCGACCGCCTGCGCGACCGGCTGCACGAGTACGACCTCGTGATCACGGCCTTCGGGCTCACCTGCTTCGAGGCCCTGGCCGCGGGCGTGCCCGTCATCCTCGTGAGCCCGAGCCGGCTGCATGCGCGGCTCGCCCGCCGCGCGGGCCTCGCCGAGGTCGGCCTCCGCAGGGCGCGGCCGGCGGCGCTGGTGCGGGCGCTCGCCGACCCCGCGGCGCTCGGCGTGCAGGTCGAGGCGTTTCATTCGCGGCCGCGCGGCTCGAGCCTCGCCGACACCATCGCAGCGCTGCGGCCTTCGGGCGCGGAGTGCCCCGCGTGCGGCGGCGCGGGAGGCCGCGCTCCGGACCGGGCGCTGGCGCGCTTCGACGGCCGCGCCTACTTCCGCTGCGGCGGCTGCGGCCTCATCTACCTGGTGCGCCTCGCCGGAGGCCCGGTCGAATATGACCACGGCTACTTCTTCGAGCGCTACGCGCGCCAGTACGGCCGCACGTACCTCGAGGACTACGAGTCGATCCTGCGCGCGTCTCAGGCGAGGGTGGCGGCGATCGAGGGGATCGTCGGCCCGGTTGCCGGGCTGCGCGTGCTGGACGTCGGGTGCGCCTACGGGCCCTTCCTCGACGCGGCGAAGCGGCGCGGCGCAGAGCCGCAGGGCGTGGAGGTCGCGTCCGAGGCCGTGGCGCACGTGCGCGACAAGCTGGGCGTCGCCTGCTGGGAGGGCCGCTTCGAGGACTTCGACGGCCGCCGGGGCGGGTACGAGGTGCTCTCGATGTGGTACGTCATCGAGCACTTCGCCGCGCTCGAGCCGGTCCTGCGCCGCGTGAACAGGCTCCTGGCCGATGGCGGCGTGTTCGCGTTCTCCACGCCGAACGCCCGCGGGGTCTCGGGCCGCGGCCGGCGCCTCGCGCGCTTTCTGGAGGCGAGCCCGGCCGACCACTTCACGATCTGGGACCCGCGGCGAGCGCGCCGCGTTCTCGTCGCGCTTCGGATTCCGGCTCGTGCGCGTTCGCGTCACTGGGCACCACCCCGAGCGCTTTCGGGGCGCGGAGCGCCTCGAGCCGGGGTCGACAGGCTTTCGCGTGCTGGACGCCTGGAGCAGGGTGCGGCGCCTCGGCGACACGTTCGAAGCGTACGCGGTCAAGGTGAGGGACCCGGGTGAGGCTTGAGACCATTCTGATCCTCGGGGGCGGGAGGATGCAGCTTCCCGCGATCAACATCGCGCGCAGGCGCGGGTGGCGCGTCCTGCTCGCCGACGGCAACGCCGCCTGCCTGGGCCGGCCCCTGGCAGATGCCTTCTTTCACATAGACCTGGTAGATCGTGAGGCGCTCGCGGCGATGGCGCTCGAGCGCCGCAGGCACGGCGACCTCGACGGGGTGTTCACCGCCGGCACCGATTTCTCCCTGTCGGTCGCCGTGGTCGCCGAGCGTTGTGGCCTTCCCGGGCTTCGTCCCGAGGTGGCCCGGGCCGCGAGCGACAAGCAGCTGATGAGGGAGACCCTGGCCCGGGTCCGGGTTCCGCAGCCGGCGTTCGTCGGGCTGCAGCGGCCGCGACGATCCGATCGCGGCCGGGCGGCGGATCGGCTATCCGCTCGTCGTCAAGCCCGTGGACAACATGGGGGCGAGGGGCGTGCGCGTGGTCGAATCCGAGCCGGCCCTCCCCGCGGCCTTCGCCGCCGCGGCGGCCGCATCGCGCGCCTCGCGCGTCATCGTCGAGCAGTACATGAGCGGACCCGAGCTCAGCCTCGACGCGATCGTGCACGAGGGCAGGGTGACGATCTGCGGCATCGCGGACCGCCACATCACGTTCCCGCCGTACTTCGTCGAGATGGGGCACACCATGCCGAGCGCCCTCGATTCACGGCTGCTCACCGAAGCGGTGGACGTCTTCGCGCGCGGCATCGCGGCGCTGGGCATCGACAACGGCGCGGCCAAAGGCGACATCAAGGTGACTCCGCAGGGCGCGATGGTGGGCGAGATCGCCGCCCGCCTTTCGGGCGGATACATGTCGGGCTGGACCTACCCGTACGCCTCGGGCGTCGAAGTCACCGAGGCCGCCCTGGAGATCGCCATGGGAAGGCCGCCGAACGGCCTTTCGCCCCGGTTCGACCGCGTGTCGGCCGAGCGCGCGTTCGTCTCGATCCCGGGCCGGGTCGCCGCGGTCGAGGGCCTCGACGAAGCGAGGGCTCCGTCGGAGGTGCGTGACCTGTTCGTTCTCGTGCGGCCCGGCGACGAGGTGCGGCTGCCCGTGAACAACGTGCAGAAGTGCGGCAACGTCATCACCTGCGCGGAGTCGCGCGAAGACGCGGTCGGAGCGGCAGAGCGGGCCGCGGCCGCCGTCTTCGTGCGCCTGGAGCCTGCAAACCGCCTCACCCGTGCCTTTCTCGCCGAATGCGGGGGTTTTGCCGCCTTCTCGCTCGCGGCCGAGGCGAGCCGCGCCGCGCTCGCGCGCATGCCGGACGTCGTCGCCGGGGGCGGCGACGTCGGAATCCTGCCGTTTCCCGAAGCCGCGGCGGAGACCTGCCGCGACTGGCACGGCGCGGGGCTCGGCGAAGCGGCCGAGCGAGCGCTCGCGCTCGCACGCGTCCGCGTGCGGGCGAGCGGCGGGCCGCTGCTCGGCGGGCGCTTCTGGCGCGCGCTGCTCAAGGGCGGCGTGCAGGGCGGGGTCTGGGCCGTGGAGACCTTCCGCAAGGCCGGGGGAGGCCGCCCGTGAGGCGGCTGTGCGCTCCGCTGCTGCTGCTCGCGCTCGTGGCGGGCCTCGCGGCGGCCGTGCCTGCGGCCGCCGATCCCGCGGCGACCCCTCCCGCGGCCCCGGCTCCCGCCGCGGCCGCTGCCGTAGACCTCGTCGGCTGGCTGCGCGATGCGGGCGCGCAGATGGACTGGGAGCCGCTGCGGGAAATCGGCCGCATCACGCGCGGCGACCGGGAGGTGGTCTTCAAGGTCGGCCAGCCGTTCCTGATCCTCGACCAGAGCTCGCGCGTGGAGGCGCCCGCTCCCTTCCGCGAGCAGGGCGCGGTGAGGCTCCCGGCGGAGACCGCGGCGATCGCGCGCAGGCACCTCGACCAGCCGGCGGAGGCGGGCCCGCGCGTCGCCGCGATCCTGCTCGACCCGGGCCATGGCGGCAAGGACCCCGGCGCGATCGGCCGGCACACGGCCGACGGCAAGACGCTCTCGATCCAGGAGAAGGACGTCGTGCTGGCGGTCGGCCGCGACCTCCGCGATCTGCTGGCCCGCAGGTACCCGGACAAGCGGATCGAGCTCACGCGCTCCGACGACACGTACGTGTCGCTCGAAGAGCGGACGCGGCAGGCGAACGAGGTGCCGGTCCGCGAGGGCGAGGCGATCATCTTCGTGTCTCTTCACGTCAACGCGGCGCTCGTGCCCCGGCCGAAAGGGTTCGAGGTCTGGTACCTGCCCCCCGACTTCAAGAGGGACCTGAGCGACAGGACCGGCGCCGAGTCCAAGGAGATCGTGCCGATCCTCAGCAGCATGCTCGAGGCCGAGTACCTGACCGAGAGCGTGATCCTCGCGAGGGACATCGCGCAGGGCCTCCAGGAGCAGGTCGGCGACGTGAGCGAGAACCGCGGGCTCAAGGCGGAGTCCTGGTTCGTGGTGCGCAACTCGAAGATGCCCGCCGTCCTGATCGAGCTCGGCTTCATCACTCATCCGGAAGAGGGCCCGAGGCTGCGCGACCCGGAATACTTGCTGCATCTCGCCACCGGCATATATAATGGCATCGAGCGCTTCATCGTGCGTTTCGAGTCGTCGAAAGGATTCACCAGGACCCCGTGAGAGAGATACCCTACAGGCACCCCTCGTTCGTGGCCGCCTGCGTGCTGCTGCTGGCGCTTCTCGTGTCGGCCGCGGCGTACTTCGTGTCCCCCGACCGCGTGCGCCGCACCTTCTTCTTCCCCCGGCTGACGGGGCGCCCGCCGGCGCAGAAGGTGCGTTATGCGGGAGAGGAGAGGCTCGTGCCGGCGCGCCGCGGCATGGAAGCGCGCGTCGCCGGCCTCGTGGAGGAGCTGCTCCTCGGCCCCGAAGATCCCGACAACATGGCGCTCGCCGCCCCGGGGACGCGGCTTCTCGGAGTCGCCGCCGCGGGCAGCACCGTGTATGTCAACCTCACCGCCGGCCTGCTCGCCGAGGGGTCCGTCGTGCCTCCCGAGGTTCAGGTGCAGGCGATCGCGGACACGATCTACTTCAACTTCCCCGCCGTGCGAAAAGCCTTCGTGTTCATCGACGGCCAGGCGCCGGACTTTTCGCCCACGACCGGGAACCCTGCGTACGATTTCGGCGCGGGAGTCCCCCGATCGGAGCTCGTCGGGCAGTAGACAGAATCCGCCGCTGCATTCCCGCCGTGCGACGGCCTCGTCCTCGAGCGCGGCCTCGCTCTCGTTGCGCGCGGCATAGCACCCGCGGGCGACTCTGTCGTCGATGCGCGCGGCGTCACGAAAGACAGTGCAAAATCAGCAAAAATCGTTTGACAAAGCGAATGGCCACGATATAATTCTGTCTGATACTCAGATAACATAGCGGAAGGAGCAGTGCATGAAGAGCTGGCGGTTTGGGATAGTGCTTGTCCTCCTGCTCTGCGGAGCGTTTGCGTTCGCAGACACCCAGACGCTGATCGATTTTTCCGCCCTCGGGGGCGACCTCACGGTCGGCGGGAGGCTGGAGGACCAGTCGACGCTGTTGGACTTCAGCTCAGAGGCCGGCGCGAGCTATACGGCCGAAGAGAAGGCCTTGATGCTGTCTTCGCTCGCCATCGGCGACTGGGACGTCGAGCTCGCTTCTTCTTCGCGCACGTCGAGCACCATGGCGTTCACCATGACTCAGCCCGTGAAGAGCACGCAGTTCGGCGTCGTGCTCGGGGCCCGCATCAAGTTCCCCGAGGGCGCCTTCAACTCCTACGCCCTCATCAAGCCGCCCTTCGAGATCCCGGCGTATGCCACGCCCACCAAGTACGTGGCCAACGCGAAGCCGCAGGTGCAGGATCTCTCCGCCGCGGAAATCGCGGCCCTCAACCAGAAGAGCAACGCGAAAAAGGGCGATGCGGCCTACGTAACCGGCAACGACAAGTACGAGGGCAAGGGCGTGCTCAAGAACGTCGGCCCGATCAAGCAGATCAAGGTCCGCGCCTACGGCTCGAACTACCCGCACGGGTTCGCGATCCGGCTCAAGGACCAGAGCGGCAACATCAACGACATCTTCATAGGCTACCTGAATTTCGACGGCTGGAAGGACATCGTCTGGCAGAACCCCAACTACGTCTGGGACGTGCGCAACCGGGAGCTGAGGCTCCTGCCCCTCTACCCGCAGGCCGATCCCTACGTCAAGTTCATGGGGATCATCCTGTACCGTGACGGGGCGACGCTCGGCGGCGACTTCGTGACCTACTTCAAGGACGTCGAGGTCACCTACGACAAGGCCGTCATCACGCCGACGCGCGACATCGACGACGAAGCCGCCTGGGGGATTCTCGCCGATCGCGAGGAGGCGCGCAAAAAGGCCGAAGCCAAGCGGCTCGGCAACGTGCAGGTGCTGCGCTTCCTCGAGCAGCAGAAGCAGGACAAGACGATCCTGCGGTCCGGGGAGACGGCTCCCACGACCCCCGCCAAGTGACACGCGGCGGTATCAGCCGATAACGAAGAGGGCCCCTCCAGCGAGGGGCCCTTTCTTTTTGCCCGCGGCCGGGCCCGCCTACCGGGGGGAGGCGGCGGGGGCGAGGAGGCCGCTCACGTCGACGGTCACGCCGGCGACTGCCCTGAAGAGGTAGGTCCCGGGGTTGGAGATGCCGAGCAGGTCGTCCTCCCCGAAGGTGTAGATGCTGCTGTCGAGGTCGATCATCATCGCCACGGACCGCGACAGGTGCATGTCGAACCGCGTGCCGAGAATGCACGAGTAGAGCGTCTGCGTGGTCTTCGTGCCCGCCGCCTCGTCCCATTCGCGCGACAGCCTCTGCAGGCCGAAGGTCAGGACGGTCTTGAACGGGACGTTCTTGTGAAAGATATCGGCGACGAACGAGTACTCCGTCAGCGTGTCGGTCACCTCGGCGGTCGCCGTCTGCTCGGCGAATCGCCGGTTCAGGAGATTGAGCGAGCAGATCGCGTTGGGAACATAGAAGCCGAGCGAGACGTTGTTCCTCTCCTGCAGGTAGTCGCCTTCGCTGGAGAGGCGGTTGGCGGTCGAGTTGTCGAGCCAGAGCTGCACGAAGACGGCGCCCGGCCACTCGACCTTGAAGAACGAGGCCACGCCCACCTTGGGCCAGGGCTGGTCTGTGTTCAGGAAGCCCACAAAGGGCCCGACGCCGAAGCTGAACATGTTACCGTGATAAGTCACCAGCCCCGTGAGGATGTTGCGCAGCACCTCGTCGTACATGTACACCGCCTCGACCGAGAGGTCCTGCCGGGTCGTGTCCGTGATCCCGAGCGAGAACCCCATGGGGAACTTGTTCCCCGAGAACGAGGTGTCGGTCGCCTCGCGGTCGCTCTTGAACGCGAGGTTCTCGATGCGGTACGTCGCGGTCACTTCGAGGGCCCCGGCTGCCGGCATCGCGATTGCGACGGCGAGCAGCGCGCACAAAGATCGAGCTGTCATTCCTAGAACTCCGCCTTGACGCCGACGAATGCCTCGAAATCCATCGAGGGGAACACCTGCACGTTCACCTTGAGCTGCCAGACAGCACCCGCGGTGGCCGCGCTGAGGAACGGCGCGAGCTTGATCTCCAGGTCCTGGAGATCCTCCTTCTTGAAGGCGATGTTGGATTCCAGCCCTCCGCTCACCAGCGAGCCCGAGCGATCGCCCACGCGCAGGCTCACGTTGAAGTCCACGAGGCCCGCCTCGTTCGTGGGGTTCTGCAGATAATAGCCAGGGTGAAGGAATACGGTCGGCACGAGGCTCACGAGCCCGAGGTAGATGCGCGCCTCGAAGAGAATGAAGAAGAGGTCGAGCCCGCCCGAGAAGTGGGCGGGGTCCCACTGCGGCACGCCCGCCTCCGCGAGGAACTCACCGCCCTTGTCGGCGGCGTGGAAGAGGACGCCGCCCCGGTAGTAGCCGTAGTCCGACACCGGCGCGGTGGCACCGAGGAACGCCTCGAGCTTGACCTTCCCGAAGTTCGCCAGGGAGTGGATGTCCACGGAGTAGCGGCCGGGCTCGAACTCGATCGTGCCGGGCGCGATGGTGTCGTAGAAGTAGCCGTCCTGGTACGCGTAGAGCGCGAGATAGTACCTGCTGCCGGCCGGCCGCAGCGCCAGCTTCATTCCGGTGCCGGCCACGGCGTGGATGCTGTCGTAGCGCCGCCACGAGTCGGGGAAGTAGAGGAATCCGCGGTACTGTGTCGCGACGGGCGCACTGCCGAACACGTCGCTGAACGCCGTTCCGGACCCCAGCTCGTCGCCCTCCCCGACGAAATAGGTGAACGCGACGGGACTCGAGAAGATGTCCCGGATAGTGACGCTGGCGGACCTGAAGGTGAGCCCGATCCCGGTGCTCCCCCCGAGGAACAGGCGCTCGGGGACCTCCTGCTCGAGATTCTGAGAGGTGAACCCGAGCGTGATGTCGCCGCCGAACTTGACGCCGCCGCTGATGGCGAGGTCCATCTCGCCTTCCGTCTGCAGTACGACGGTCCCCGAGTCGGCGGTGCCCCGCGTATAGAGCTCCAGCGAGGGCACTTCCACGCCGGCGGCCGCTGCCCGCAGGGCCGACGCCAGGCCGAGCAGACACACCCAGTGCGTTCCGCGGAACAGACGCATGCGAGACCTCCCGATGCAAGTGTACCGCGCCGTCAGGTCGCGGTCAGTTTGTCGTACACGTAGCGGGCCAGAGCGTTGCGGTCGCCGCGGCCCATGCTCTCGAAGCGCACGGCGATCAGCCTTCGCCGGTAGAGGATGACCACTGCCGCGGGCGCGAGGGGCGTGGCGCCGAGGTTGAACTCGAGCCGCGGAATGCGCCATCCCGCGCCGATCGCCGCGTCCGGGGGGGCCCTATAGATTTCGATCGCGGCGCCCCCGACGCTGATGTTTCGCACCCTCCCGCTGTAGAGCCGCGAGCTGGCGGTGATGCGGAAGCTCGCCCGCAGGAGCTCCGAAGGCTCGGGGGCCACCCGCATGTGTTGCCGCTTTTCGCCTGAAGCGAAGGCCGGCTTCCCCAGGAGCCCCCTGAAGGCCGCTCCCGTCTGAACCTCGTCGAACGGCTTGAGCAGCACTCCGTCGACGAGCGAGCGGAGCGTGCTGGTCCTGCTCGCGCTTGACCGAGTGCGCGATGGCCCTGACCCCGCGGCGGCGCAGCTCGGCGAGCAGCCGCGCCGCGTCCACGCCGCGGTTGTCGACGTCCACGATCGCGGTCTTGACGTCCGAGCGTGCCTTCATTATTGACTCCGCTTCCGACCTGTCGGCTGCCGGCACACCGAGGATGCCGAACTCGAGGAGCAGAAGGCAGAGACCTTCGCGGACTTCGGGCGAGTGTTCGACGACGAGACAGACCATGGGCGACGTTCCCATCCTATTGTCAGGCCGCGGAATCGGCCCGGCAAGGGCCGGCGCTGCGAAACCGCGTTGCGCGCGTTGACAAGCGCGTGCCTCCGATATTAGTATCGGCGCGCGCCGGGCGGCTAGCTCAGCTGGTTAGAGCACTAGCTCGACAAGCTAGGGGTCGCTGGTTCGAGTCCAGTGCCGCCCAGGAATAAAGGCCGATGAGACAACCAATTAGCTCATCGGCCTTTTCTATTGCCCGAGCACGGGCATCATCGGCCGCTCAGCCCGAGGCGCGCTGCGAGATGCGCATTGTACTCATCGACGGGACGCCACCCCGATGAAGACTGGAAGCGCGGAGAGAAGGGCTATACCGATCATGATGCCCGCGATCCGCATCATCTGGCCCCTGTCTTCATACCTGACGTACCCGGCTCGAGCCTGCGAATGCGATTGTTTGGAATCTCCACGAAGTCTATAATAGGGAATATGTTGCGAAGTCTCGTGGTGGATGACGAGGTTGTCATCCGCCAGCTCGTCGGGAGCCTGCTCGAGTCTGCGGGCCATCAGGTGGTGACGGCGGCCAACGGACACGAGGCGATGAACACTCTCCAGGATGAGTTCCCTCTGGCACTCATGGTCGTCGACATCAGCCTCGGCGGAGTGTCGGGTCTGGATGTCGTGAAGGCCTGTCGACGGCTTCGCCCGAACCTGGCGATCATCGCGATTTCGGGATACCTCGGGGCGGACTCGGTCGAGCTCCGGCGGGCTCTCAGGCAGGAGGGCGTGCACCATGCCCTGTCGAAGCCGTTCGGAGCGCAGCAATTCCTCGGCGCTGTGCGGGCGACGTTGATGGAGGAGCTGCCGCCGGCCTGATCGGGTCATCCCTGCAGCCGGTAGCGGCCCGGCGCGCCGCCGTACGGTCGAAGCCCGCGCCCGCATCCGCCGATAATAGGGAACAGTTGTGAGCGGAGGGGCTGCGGTGCCAACGAAAGTCCTCGTCGTCGACAACCACCCGATGATCCTCGACTTCATGCGGAAGGTGCTGGAGCCCGAGGGATGCGAGGTCGTGACGGCGGAAAACGGTCTGGAGGCCCTTTCGCGCCTCGAAGCGTTCGTCCCCGACGTCATATTTCTCGACCTCGTCATGCCCTACATCGACGGGCGGCAGCTCGCCGGCATCATCCGCAGGCGCCCGGCCCTCTCGCACTGCTGCGTCGTGATCCTGTCGGCCGTGGCCGCCGAGGAGGGCGAGGAGGCCGAAGTCGCCGACGCCGATGCGTGCATCGCGAAGGGCCCCCTCCCCGCGATGCGGCAGTACGTGCTGTCGGTGCTGGCGGGTCTCGCGGCAGGCGTCCGCCCGCACGGCATCCTGGGCCTGGAGGGCGTCTACCGCCGCGAGATCTCGTCCGAGCTGCTGAGGTCGGCCAGGCACCGCCGCGCCATCCTGACGGCACTGAGCGAAGGCGTGGTCGAGATGGCTCCGGACGGGAGGATCGTCTCGGCGAACCCGGCGGCGGAGCGGCTGTTCGGCGCGCCGGAGGCATCGCTGCTGGCGACGAGCTTTCCCCGCCTGTTTGCGGGAGAGGCGAGGTCGGAGGTCGAGGCGCTGCTGCAAGCGGCGCCTGGAGAGGCGCTCGCTCTCACCCGGCGGGACCCTCTCTACGTGCGCGGCCGGCGACTGACCATGGACGTCCTGCATGTGGAGGACGAAGAAGAAGCGGCCCTGGTGGCCATCCTGGACGACATCACGGTCCGGCGGGAAGCCGAAGACCGGCTGCTCGCTTCGCTGCGGGAGAAGGACATACTGCTTCGCGAGGCCTATCACCGCGTCAAGAACAACATGCAGCTCGTCTCGAGCCTCCTGAATCTGCAGGCCAGGCTTTCCGGGGATCCCCGGTTCGCCGAGGCAGTCAAGGCCAGCGAGAGCCGGATCGGCGCCATGACGCTCGTGCACGACGCGCTGTACAAGGCGGAGAGCCTGGCCACTATCGACCTCGCCACCTACCTTGCCAGCCTGATCGAGATGCTGCTGGAGCTCTATGGGCGCGACCGCGCGGAGATCGTGACGGACCTGGAGCCGGTGGAGCTGTCGACTGCGCTGGCCGTTCCCTGCGGTCTGATCCTTAACGAGCTGATCTCGAACGCAGTGCGGTTCGCGGCCCCTGCGGGCGGCAGGGCCCGGGTGCGCGTTGCTGCCCGCATTGCCGGGTCGGGCATCGTCGAGCTTTCCGTGTCCGACGACGGTCCGGGCCTGCCCGCGGAGATGGTCTCGGGCGGCGGGCTCGGGCTGCAGCTCGTGGCGGGGCTCGTCGAGAACCAGCTCGACGGCACCTACGAGACCTCCCGCGGCCCCGGGCTCCGGCACGTGATCCGTTTCAGCGTGCGGTGAGCTCGCCGCGCCCGTGATGGCCGGCGGCGTCGATTGACAGTCTCCCGATCGGGCGCCTATCGTTGGGCGCGGCCGCCGACGACGGCGCAGGCGGCGGATGATTGCGACGACGGAGGCGACATGATCAAGGTGACAGTCTGGAACGAATTCCGTCACGAGAAGGAGAGCCAGGAGGTCCGCGCGGTCTACCCCGAAGGGATCCACAGCGCGATTGCCAAGGGGCTCGCGGCGCAGGGCGGCATGGAGCTCCGCACTGCGACCCTCGACGATCCGGAGCACGGGCTCTCCCGCGCCGTCGTCGACTCGACCGACGTTCTGCTCTGGTGGGGCCACAAGGCGCACAAGGAAGTGCGCGACGAGATCGTGGAGCGCGTGAAGCAGCGGGTCCTCTCGGGCATGGGCCTGATCGTGCTGCACTCGGGCCACTTCTCCAAGATCTTCCGGTCCCTCATGGGCACCAACTGTTCGCTCAAATGGCGAGAAGCGGGGGAGAAGGAGCGGCTCTGGAACATCGAGCCCGGACACCCGATCGCCGAGGGCATAGGCGAGTATTTCGAGATCCCCCACACGGAAATGTACGGCGAGCGATTCGACATTCCGCGGCCGGACGAGGTGGTCTTCATTTCGTGGTTTCAGGGCGGGGAGGTGTTCCGCAGCGGGTGCACGTTCCACCGGGGACACGGCCGGATCTTCTATTTCAGGCCCGGCCACGAGACGTTCCCCATCTACTACCAGGCGGAAGTGCTCAAGGTCCTCGCAAACGCGGTCCGCTGGGCGGTCCCTCGCGTCGTGCGGTCGACGGAGAACGGACCCAGGGTCGACCCGCGGGAGCCCCTGCGCTGACTCAGAGGCGCTGGAACCCGGCCGCGGCGTTGACCCTTACGGACGCCGTGGCTATGATGGCAGCGCGCCGGGAGCCCTGTTTCCCCTGCGCCCTTTCCCATTGATGAGAGCGAGGCCCATTCTCTACCGATTCCTCAGGCCCTACCGGACGAGCTTCGCGGTGGCTCTTCTCGGCATGGGCGCCTTTACCGTGCTGAACGTCATGCCGCCCCTCCTGATCCGCAGGCTCATGGACCAGGTCGTGACCCCGGCCCTGTGGGAGAAGCTGGCCGGCGCCGTGGCGCTCATCATCGCGGTCCCCGCGGTCGGCGAGCTGGTCCGCTACGTCAACACGCAGCAGATCATGGTGGTCGCCCGCCGCTTCATCTCCGACGTCCGCATCGCGATGTACGACCGCGTGTTCTCGCTGACCCTGCGCTATCACGGCCAGAACTCGGCCGGCACCACCGTGCAGAAGATCATGGACGACGCCAACACTCTGCAGCGCCTGCTCGCGGGGGACACGGTGCGCCTGGTCGTCGACGGAATCATCTTCCTGTTCTCGCTCACGGTCATGTTCACGCTCTCGGTCTCCATCGCCGCGATCCTCTGCGGCCTGCTCTCGCTCTACTTCGTGGCGTACAAGATCTTCTCGCGCCGCATCCGGGCTTCGACCGAAAGCTATCGCCTGATCTTCGACCAGGTCGCGGGCAGGCTGGAGGAAACCGTTTCGGGCGTGCGGCAGGTGAGGATCTACAACCGGGAGGACTGGGAGAACTCGCTGTTCCTCCAGCGGACCTCGGAAGGGCTCGAGAAGCAGCTCGACACGCGCATGGCCTCGGTCAGCCTGAGCACGCTGTGCACCGTGATCGCTGCCGGCGGATCGACCCTGATCTCCGGGCTTGCGGCCATGATGGTGCTCAGGGGAAGCATCACGTACGGGGACTACCTCGCGATCACGGCCTACGTCTGGATGTCGATCGATCCCGTCACGCGCCTGACGAACATGGCGGGCCAGCTCGCCGAGACCTTCGTCTCGGTGCGGCGGATCACGGAGCTCCTCGCGGAGGAGCCGGAAATCGTGTCGCCCCCGCACCCGGTCCGCCTCGCGCACGTGCGCGGGCGGGTCGAATTCGCGGACGTGCGCTTTTCCTACGACCCCGAGAGCCCGTTGTACAGGGGGCTGAGCCTGGCCGTGGAGCCCGGCACGACGGTCGCGCTGGTGGGGCCGACGGGCTGCGGCAAGACGACCATGGTGTCGCTGCTGATGCGGCACTGGGACGTGCAGGGCGGCCGGATCACGATCGACGGCGTCGACGTGCGCGACATGGACGTGCGCGAGCTCAGGAGCCGGTTCGGCGTGGTGCTGCAGGACCCCGTGGTATTCGACGGTACGCTCGCCTACAACATCGCCTACGGGGCGCCTCATGCGACGCGCGACGAGATCGAGAGGGCGGCCCGGGCCGCGGAGATCTACGAGCTGGCCATGAGCCTGCCCGACGGCTTCGACACCCTGATCGGCAGCGAAGGCGTCAAGCTCTCCGTCGGCGAAAAGCAGCGGGTGAGCATCGCGCGGGCCATCCTCAAGGAGCCCGCCATCCTCGTGATGGACGAGGCGACTTCGGCCCTCGACAGCCACTCGGAGGCCCTGATCCAGAGAGCGCTCGTGCGGGTGCTCAAGGGGAGGACGAGCTTCGTCATCGCGCACCGGCTGTCGACCATCACGTCCGCCGACCTGATCGTGGTCATGGACAAGGGGGCGATCGTCGAGCAGGGGACGCACGCGCAGCTCATGGGAATCGAAGGGGGACTCTACCGCAGGCTCTACCGCGAGCTCCTCGGCGAGCTGAGGGGGGTGCCGGCGTGAAGCGGCAGGACGCGCGGATCAACCGAGTCATCGAGAAGCTGCTCGCGGAGATCGAGTTCTACAAGCTCACCCCGTGGAAGGACCTCGGCACGATCTGGAGGCGCTACCTCGCGCCGTCGGCGCCGAGCATCCTGCTCGCCCTCGTCTGCACCGTGCTCACGGCCGCCCAGCCCTTCGCCTTTGCCCTCGCGGGCAAGTACCTCGTGGACGTGGTGCTGCGCCTTCCGGGCGGGATCAGGCCGGAGGAGGTCGCGGGCCAGATGCCCGCCTTCTGGAAGTGGCTGTGGGTAATCGCCGCGATCTGGGTGGTCTTTCTGATAGCGCACTGGTTTCGTCACTGGCTGGTGATCGACGCCGGCCGCCGCCTGGTCTTCGGCATGCGCAAGGACCTCCACGAAAAGCTCCAGGCGCTGCATCTCGGCTACTTCGAGCGCCACCCGACAGGCCGGATCATGTCGCGCCTGCTCGATGACGTGAACGTGATCCGTCAGTGGATGACCGCGGAGTCCGTGGGGCTCATGCTGCAGATCCGTGCGCCTCGTCCTGGGGCTGGGAGTCGTCTTCTACCTGGATGCCCCGCTCGCCTCCGTCGTGATCGCGGTGCTGCCGTTCTACGCGCTCGCCTTCTACTTTCTCCGACCGAGGATCCGCAGCACGAACATCGCTTCGCGAAGGCTGAACTCGGCGATGTACGCGCTCGCGGCGGAGAGGATCGCGGCCGTCCGCGTGGCCAAGAGCTTCGCCCGGGAAAAGGGCGAGGTGCGGACGTTCGCGCGCAAGGTCTTCGACGGCGCCCGCATCCAGATGCGGACCGTGACGTACAACCACCTGCTCGTGCTGGTCGCGGGCGTCATCGTGTCCGTGACGACGGGCGTGATGATCTACTTCTCCATCCTCCAGGTCAAAGCCGGCACCACGACGCTCGGGCGCGGCCCTCGCATTCATCGGCGCGCTCAACCCGCTCTTCAACCCGGTGAACCAGATCACGACCCAGGTCACGCAGATCCAGGCGCTCTTCGTCGTGGCGCGCCGCGTGCTGATGATCCTCGAGACAAAGGTCGAGGTCGAGCCCGGCAAAATCGCCCTCGAGGGGATGCGGGGCGAGATCCGCCTCGACAAGGTCACTTTCACGTATCCCGAGCAGAATGAGCCGGCGCTCCGCGACGTGAACATCACGATCCCGCCCGGTGAGCGGGTCGCCCTGATGGGCCCGTCGGGAGCGGGCAAGACGACCGTCTTTCTCCTGCTGCTGCGCTTCTACGATCCGCAGGAGGGCCGCATCTCGGTGGGCGGCGTCGACATCATCGAGGCGAGCCAGGCCTCCCTGAGGCGCCACGTGCGCCTGGTGCAGCAGGAGCCCACGATCTTCACGGGCACGATGGCCGAGAACATCATGTACGGAAAGCTCGATGCCACGCCCGTGGAAGTGCGGCGCGCCGCGGCGCAGGCCGAGCTCGACGAATTCATCCGGGAGCTGCCGGACGGCTACGAGACGATCGTCGGTGAGCGCGGCGTGACCCTCTCGGGCGGGCAGAAGCAGAGGCTGGCCCTCGCGACCGCGCTCCTCACGGACCCCGAGGTGCTCCTCCTGGACGACACGACGAGCGCCCTCGACGCGAAGACGGAGGCGCGCATCCGCATGACCCTGAACAAGGTGCTCGCGGGGCGCACGAGCCTGATCATCACCCAGCGCGTGGCCACGGCGATGGAGTGCGACCGGATCATCGTGCTCGAGGACGGAGCGATCACGCAGCAGGGCCGGCACGCCGACCTCGCGAAGCAGGACGGGTTCTACCGGCGCATCTGCGAGCAGCAGAAGGTCTTTGCGGTGTCGTGAGCCGGCCGCACCCCTAAGTGTCGCCCGGGCCGCGGCCCCTTTTCGCCAGCTCGGCCCGCAGCCGCTCGATCTCGTAGACCATCCAGCCGAAGTCGTCGCCCGCTTCCTGGATGTCCATCTGGTAGTCCGAACGCGGGTTGGGCACGCTGTAGTAGACCTTCACCTTGTTGAGCTTTTCCTTGAGCTCCTCCAGGCGGTCCCGCCTGACCTTGCCTTCGCTCACGGCTTTGCCGCCGCCGCCCGCAGGCGCGCCCGGTCCTCCGCCAGCAGGTCGATGATCGTCCCCTGCCGCGGGGGAAAATTGATGAGCTCGACGAACCGCGCGCCGCGGATCGTCTCCTTGAGGGGCGAGGCCACGGGGTCGTGGCCGTTGTCGATCACGAGGCGCACGCTCGACTGCGAGAGGCCGCGGATCTGCGCGGCCTCGAGAGGGGCCGGCCCGAAGACGCCCTCGATCCGGAAGCCGAGCTCGACGGCGAGGGGGCGCTGCATCGCGTGGACCAGGACCGGCGCGCCGGCCAGCCCCTGCGAGGCGAGCTCGCGCTTCCACTCGTCGTAGAATGCCTCCACGGCCGCGAGGTTGCGGGCGGCTTCGGCCTCGGTCCCCGCGGCGCGCGCGATCGCGGTGACGGTCGCTCGGATCGTCGCGAGGCTGTTGTCGGTGCCCACCTTGAGGAGCGCGATGGTCCGTCCGCCGACCGCCTCGACGATCCGCGGCACCGCGCGCTCGTAGCCCGCGTAGATCACGAGGTCGGCGTTCGCGACGGCGGAAACGTCGGACGGCTTGAGCTCGTACTCGGGGGGATGCTGCATCTCGTAGGGAGCAAGGACTCGGACTTCGGCCACGCCCGCCGTGCGCGCGAACGCGGCGGTCCATGCCGTGCTCGCGACGACGCGCAGCGTCCGACCCGCCGCCGCCGGCCCGGACTGCTGCGCCGGTTGCGCCGGCGCTGTCAGAGCCGGCCGAGGCGAGCAGCGCCAGCACCCATGCGACGATGCGCGCTCTCATGAGACCCTCCCCCGCGTCAGGAATCCGAAGCCGAGCAGGAGCGCCGCCACTATCGTAACCGCGGAGCTGGCCGGCACGTCAAGGACCAGGCTCGCGACGAAGCCGACGACGCTCGACGCGAAGCCGGCGGCGCAGGCGTACACGAACAGGGCCCGCGTGCTGCGCGCGTAGAACGAGGCGACGATGGCCGGGAGCAGGAGGAGCGCGTCGAGCAGGAGAGCGCCGATGAGCCGCACGGCGAATGCGACCGTCAGGCCCGCAAGCGCGAGCACGGCGTTGTACAGGACCGGCTCGTTCACTCCGGACGCGAAGGCGATCTCGCGGCTGAACAGAATGGCCTTCAGCCCCCCGTAGAACGCGAGCACGAAGGCGAGGGTGAGGGCGGCAAAGCCCGCCGTCGCCGCGGCCTCCGCCGGCGTGATCGCGAAGAGATTGCCCCAGAGGATCGCGAGCGTGTCCTTGGCGGGGACGTTGAAGCGGTAGATGACCACGAAGGCCAGGCCGACCGTGAGCACCATGAGGAACGTCGTGAGCGTCCCGGTCCCCAGTCCGCTGCGGCGGCCGAGCCCGGCGATGGCCAGGATGAGCGCGAGGTTGACGGCGATGCTGAGGAGCACGGGGTCCGCCCCCAGGGCCAGCGCGAGCGCGCCGGCGAGCAGGGTCCCGTGCATCAGCGTGAAGCGCAGCGTGATCAGGTTGAGCCTGAGTATGAACACTCCGGTCAGCGGGAACAGCGCCCCGGCCAGCGCGAGGACGAGAAAGCCCCGCGCGATCGGCGCGAGCCGCAGCGCCTCCAGGGGGTTCACGTGCGCAGGCTCCTCGCCTCGACGCGCCCGTCGGAGAGCCTGAGCACCGGCCACGCGCTCTCTTCGAGATGAGCGGCTTCGTGCGTGGCCATCAGGACCGTCAGCCCCCATTCCTCGTTCAGCCGCTCGAGCAGCCGCAGGAGGTCGTCCTTGGCAGCGGGATCGAGAGACGCGGCCGGCTCGTCGAGCAGCACGAGCTCCGGGTCCTGGGCCAGGCACCGGGCGAGGGAGACCCTCTGCTTCTCGCCCCCGGACAGCTCGCGAAACGAGCGCGGCGCGAGCGGCGCGCAGCCGGCGCGCTCCATGGAGCGGAGGATCCGCTGCCGTTTCTCGGCCCCGCCGGGCGGCGCGGCGCACAGCCCGATCTCGACGACTTCGCGCGCCGTGATCGGGAGGGTCGTCTGAACGGATTCCTGGTTCACGTAGCCGACGCGCCGCCGCTCCCTGCGCCACTCGGCCGAGCCGACCGCCATCCCGAGGACGCTGATCGCCCCCGACGAAGGGACAAGCAGGCCGAGGAGCGCCTGCAGGAGCGTGGTCTTGCCCGCACCGTTCGGCCCCGCCACGAGGAGGCGCTCTCCGCGCAGCACCGGTCAGGTCGACCGGGCCGAGGACGCGGCGCCCGGCCCGCAGCACGGTGGCCGCTCGCATCTCGACGGCAAGCTCCGAAGAGAGGCCCGGCCGCGGCCCGCGCGGGGCGCCCAGCTTCATCAGGCCGCGCCCGGGCCGGCGGCGCGCGAGGCGGGGGCCTCCGCGGCCGCGCGCGCTCTCGCGTCCGCCTCACGGGCCCGCTCGACCACGATGCGTGCGCCTCCTCCGGGTCGTCGACGTTCTCGAGGATCCCCTCGGTCTGGCAGTCGATGCGGTCCGTCGAGCTCGGCGAAGCTGTAGCGCACGCCCGCAGTCTGCAGCGCGCGCTCGCCCAGACGGCTGAGGAGACCGGCGCGCACCTCCGGGATCCGCAGCCTTATGATCAGCAGGGCCGCGGCCCTGCCCGACGATCTTGTCGTGAAGCACCAGCGTGGCCGGGTCGATCGGCGATGCGAGGAGGAATCGTTCCAGCTCCAGCAGGGGGTGGAGCCACCTGCCGGCGCTCGCGAACGCGAGGCGTTCCGCCCTGCCAGGCCTCGAGGGAGTGAGCTCTGTCCGTCAAAGGCGATCCTTGTTCACCGAAGAGTCGGTGTACTATATTACCGCTTCCGCTTGCGCGGCAACCGACTGGTACGGGAGGCTCCCGCGTGCTCAGAAGCAGACGATGCGGTGCTCGTGGTCGTCGACGTCCAGGACAAGCTCGCCGCGGTCATGCACGAGCGCGAACGCCTCTTCGACGGGCTGCAGCGCCTCGCGCGCGGTGCCCGGGCGCTCGACCTTCCGGTGCTCTGGCTCGAGCAGAACCCGCAGCGGCTCGGCGCCACGGTGGCGCCGGTCGCCGCGGCGCTCGAGGGTCTCGCCCCGATCGCGAAGATGTGCTTCAGCTGCTGCGACAGCGGCGAGTTCATGGCCCGCCTCGAGGCCTCCGGCAGGCGCCAGGTCCTGCTCGCCGGGATCGAGGCGCACATCTGCGTCTACCAGACGGCCATGGATCTTTCAGCCCGGGGCTACGAGGTGCACGTCGTCTCCGACGCGGTCTCATCCCGCACGGCCGAGAACAGGGACCTCGCGCTCGCACGCATCCGCGACCTCGGCATCGCGGTCACGGGAGTCGAGATGGCGCTCTACGAGCTCGTGCGCGTCGCGGAGGGCGAGCGCTTCAAGGCGATCCTGCGCATCGTCAAGTAGCGGCGCCCGCCCCGGCCCGCGTCCGTCAACGCGCCCGCCTCACACGATCAGCCTGATCGCGCTCGCCGCGGCGACCACCTGGACGACCACGCGGAAGGCCTTCTGCGGCAGGACCTTGAGGAGCCGGACGCCCAGGAGCGCGCCCAGGACGATCGCCGGAACCAGAAGCGCGTTGACGCGGAGCGTCTCCCATGTGATCAGGCCGAGCGAGGCGCTGAGAGGCACCTTGATCAGATTGATGATGAAGAAGTACCACGCGCCGGTCCCCATGTAGCGCTCCTTGGGGAGCCGCATCGTGAGGAGGTAGATCGCCATCACGGGGCCCGCCGCGTTGGCCATCATGGTCGTGATCCCCGCGATGAGGCCCATGACGATCGAGAACCACGGGGTGCGCGGGACGGGGATGTCGCCCCCGTGCCGGAAGTCGCGCCACGCCTGGATCGCGAGCATCAGCAGCACGATGCCTCCGATCACCGGACGCAGCGCGCTGTCGCTCACCAGGCTCAGCCCCGCGAAGCCGATCAGCACGCCGACGATCGCGGCGGGCAGAAACCGCGCGAGGTATCGCCAGTCGGCGTGCCGGCGGTAGTAGGCGATGGCGAAGAAGTCCGCGACGATGAGCATCGGCAGCAGGAAGCCGGTGGACATCTTGGGCGGAAGAAGCTGGGCCATCACAGGCACGAAGAACAGGTTGATGCTGGGGATCCCGGTCTTTCCAAGGCCGATCGAGAAGCTTCCGATGACGACCACGACCCAGGCCCATGGCCCGAATTCGAACATGGTCGCGATCTTAGGCCTCGTGGCACCACAGGTTCAAGGCCGCTCGTGCTTTGTCGGCCGCGGCCTTCGGGGCCCGGGACCTCCCCGGGCTGCGCGGGCCCGGGCGTGGCGTCGCTGTCCCTTGCCTCGCCGTCGCGGTCCGGTGTAAGTTGCGCGTGCGTCAGAACATGCCTGCGGCCGCGCCTCAGGCGACCGGACGCGCACCCACGTCCGCGGCCGACACGCCAAGTCAAGGAAGGATAGATGGCGACGCACAAAGGTCTTCAGGAATGGGTCAAGGAAGTGGCGGCCATGTGCCAGCCAGACCGCATCCACTGGTGCGACGGCTCCCCGCAGGAGTACCAGAGCATGCTGAATCTCATGGTGCAGGCGGGCACGGCCATCTGGCTCGACCAGAAGAAACGGCCCAACAGCATCTTCGTCCGCTCCGACACGGGCGACGTAGCGCGGGTCGAGGACCGCACGTTCATCTGCTCGAAGAACAAGGATGACGCGGGCCCCACCAACAACTGGGCGGATCCCGAGGAGATGAAGGCGAACCTGCGCAAGCTGTACTCCGGCTGCATGAAGGGCCGGACGATGTTCGTGATCCCGTACAGCATGGGCCCCGTCGGCTCGCCGATCGCCAACGTCGGCGTCGAGATCAGCGACAGCCCGTACGTCGTGGCGAACATGCACATCATGACGCGCGTAGGAACCAGGGTGCTCGAAGTGCTCGGCTCGGACGGCGAGTTCGTGCGCGCCCTCCACTCCGTCGGCGCGCCGCTCGACGGCGCCGGCGACGACTCGCCCTGGCCCTGCGATCCGAAGAACAAGTACATCACGCATTACCCCGAGACCCGCGAGATCTGGTCGTACGGATCCGGCTACGGCGGCAACGCGCTGCTCGGCAAGAAGTGCCACTCGCTGCGCATCGCGAGCGTGCAGGCCCGCGACGAAGGCTGGCTCGCCGAGCACATGCTGATCCTGAAGCTCACGAGCCCCGCGGGAGAGGTCAAGTACATCAGCGCGGCGTTCCCATCGGCCTGCGGCAAGACCAACCTCGCCATGATGAACCCGACGATCGACGGCTGGAAGGTCGAGACGATCGGCGACGACATCGCCTGGATGAAGTTCGGCGCCGACGGCCAGCTCCACGCGATCAACCCGGAGGCGGGCTTCTTCGGCGTCGCCCCGGGAACGAGCATGCAGTCCAACCCGAACGCGTTGCTCACGGTCGCCAGGAACTCGATCTTCACCAACTGCGCCATCACGCCGGACTACGACGTCTGGTGGGAGGAGATGACGCGGGAAGAGCCGCCGCAGCTCGTCGACTGGCTGCGCCGGCCCTGGCAGCCCGGCTGCGGCCGCAAGGCCGCAAACCCCAACGCGCGCTTCACGACTCCCGCCCGCCAGTGCCCCGTCATCGCGAAGGAGTGGGAGGACCCGAAGGGCGTGCCGATCAGCGCGTTCCTCTTTGGCGGGCGCCGCGCGGGCGTCGTCCCCCTGGTCACCGAAGCGTTCAACTGGAGGCACGGGACCTTCCTCGGCTCCATCATGGCGAGCGAGAAGACGGCCGCCGCGGCCGGCAAGGTGGGCGAGCTGCGCCGCGACCCGTTTGCGATGCTCCCGTTCTGCGGCTACCACATGGGCGACTACTTCGCGCACTGGCTGCGGATCGGAGAGCGCGCCGGCGCGAAGCTGCCGCGGATCTACTACGTCAACTGGTTCCGCAAGAGCGCCGAGGGCAAGTTCCTCTGGCCGGGGTACGGCGAGAACAGCCGCGTGCTCGCCTGGATCTTCGATCGGGTGGCCGGCCGCGGCAAGGCCGTGGAGACCCCGATCGGCAACCTCCCGACCGCGGACGCTCTCGACCTGAAGGGGCTGGACATCCCCCGCGCAAACGTCGAAGAGATCCTGCGCGTCGACGTAAGGGGCTGGAGGGACGAGGTGCCTTCGATCCGCGAGCATTTCGCCACCTTCGGCGCCAAGCTCCCCAAAGAGCTGGCTCGACGAGCTCGACGCGCTCGACAAGCGCCTCAAGGCCGCCAGAGCGTAGTCGACGCGCACGGGCGCGGCAGAAGCGGTCGGCACCGCCTCGAGCGCGCAAGGAGGTCGTTGTGTCTTTCGACGGTCTCGGCATGCACATGGGCAACCTGAGCCGGCTCTCGGCAGCGAAGAGCCGCTCGATCAGCCCCGAGAACTTCACGGGCGAGAAGGGCGGGGGCGGGATGGCGACCGAGGGCACCGGCGCCGCCTGCGCTCGCGACCTCGGGCGCGGCTGGAAGATCTCGCCGTCGGTCCGCATCAAGCCCGGCGAGACTTTCACGCTTGCGGCCATCGAAGGCTCGGGCGCGCTCCAGCATCTCTGGATGACGATGAAGGGCGTCTGGCGCGAGAACATCCTCCGTGTTTACTGGGACGGGCTGCGGCAGCCTTCGGTGGAGTGCCCGGTGGGAGATTTCTTTGCGTGCGGCTGGGGCTCGTACGCGCAGATCTCCTCGCTCGCGGTCTGCGTCAACCCGGCGCGCGCCTTCAATTCATACTGGGAGATGCCGTTCCGCAAGGGCGCCCGCGTCACCATGACCAACATCGGCCAGGAGGAGACGACGCTCTACTACCAGGTCGACTACACGCTCACCGAGGTGCCCGAAGACTGCGCGTACTTCCACGCGCAGTTCCGGAGGGCGAACCCGCTTCCGTACAAGGACGTCTACACCATCGTCGACGGCGTGCGAGGGCGCGGGCACTACGTCGGGACGGCGATGGCATGGGGCGTCAACAACTCGGGCTGGTGGGGCGAAGGCGAGATCAAGTTCCACATGGACGGCGACGGCGAGTTCCCGACGATCTGCGGCACGGGCACCGAGGACTACTTCTGCGGCGCCTACAACTTCGACGTCGGGGCCGACCAGGGCGGATACCGCGAGTTCACCACGCCGTACTCCGGGCTGTCGCAGGTGCAGAGGCCAGACGGCCTCTACCGCTCGCAGCAGCGCTTCAGCCTCTACCGCTGGCACGTCGTCGACCCGATCCGCTTCGAGCGTGACCTGCGCGTCACGATCCAGGCGCTGGGCTGGCGCAGCGGGAGGCGCTACCTGCCGCTGCAGGACGACATCTCCTCGGTGGCGTTCTGGTACCAGACGCTGCCGGCCGCGCCCTTCCCGGCGCTGCCTCCCCGCGATGCCCTGGAGATCGTCTGACTTCGGGGCGGCGGGCAAGGTTGACGATTTCGGCGTGAGCTACGGGTTCCCCGTCAAGCTCTGACGGCACCTCGGTGCCGGGCGGACCGCGCCCCGCCGCCGGGCAGGGCGCAGCCGGTCATCGCCGGTCCGGACGCACCAGCACGAACTCGACGCGCCGGCTCTTCCATCGGTTCTCGAGGTCGCCGTGGGGCACGACCGGGAAGCGGCCCCCCAGCCCGGCGGTCGTGATCCGCTTCGGGTCCATCCCGAGGTCCACGAGCGCGGCCTTGACCGCCTCGGCGCGGGCCAGCGAGAGAGGCGCCAGCTCATCCTTTTCCTCGCGCTCGGCCGCGACGGGGTCCGCCCAGCTCAGGTTGACCGCGTGGCCCTCGATCCGCACGTCGTAAGTCTTGTATTTCTCGAAGATCTCCGCGAGCCTCTTGAGGGTCCTCAGGTTCTTCTCGACCTTGTCCGGCTCGACCGTGAGGTAGTTCGCGGTGTTGGCCTCGAACGTGATGCTCGAGATGCGGATCTTGAGCTTGTCGCCTTCGCGGATGACCAGGACGTCCACCGGGATCACGGACTGGACGGTGGTCGTGTTGCCGAGGCCGTCTGACACGGCCAGCCTCACCGGGTAGTCCTCGGCAGCCTGCACGAGCTCTCCGCCCGGCGACAGGCCGTCCCAGATGATCTGCGGCGCCGGCTTGCCCGTCCCCGAATACTTCCGGAAGACCTTTCCCGTCGGGTCCAGGATCTCGAGGGCCCAGGCCTGGATCCCCGAGGGATCATCGACGTCCAGGCCCAGCTTGACTTCGTCGTCCACTCCATCGTTGTCGGGCGAGAACGGCCTCGGGCTCACGGTGATCGCAGCCCTGGGCGGCGACACGTCGAGCCGGAAGGGCGCGGTGCTCGCCTCCGGTTGGTTGCCCTTGAGATACTGGACGGTGAACTTCGCGCTGTAGAGCCCCTCGGGCGCGCCCTTGCCGTCCCAGGTCACCTGGGCGGGGACGGTCGACGTCCCGCTGAACGTCTTGACCGGGTTTCCGCCGGGTTGCGACAGCGCGAGCTGCCAGCCTTCGATGCCCTGCGCCAGGTTCACGTAAAGATTGAAGGTGATCGTGTCGCGGAACCCGTCGCCGTTCGGCGAGAAGCCGCTCGAGCCGGCGGTCACGAAGACCGGCGTAGGCCGGCTGTCGACCACGATCCGCTGGATGCCGCGCTCCGTCTTGTTGCCCGCCGCGTCGGTGCTGCGGGCGGTGTAGGTGTACGCGCCGTCGGGGACCGCGTTCCCGTTCTCGTCCTTCCCGTCCCACGCGAAGTTCCCCGCGACACCCTTCCAGAACCAGCTGCGGACGACGTCGCCGTTGGCGGCCCGCATATCGCCTTCCCAGAGCGCCTCCGTGCTGGACTTCTGCGTGATGCGCACCACGTCGGCCCTGCCGTCGCCGTCGGGCGAGAACAGCAGGCGGTCAGCGGACAGCTCGATCTGCGGGAACACCGTGTCGATGGCGAACGGCGCGGTCCGCGCCACGGGCCTGTTGCCGTTGGCATAGAGCACGGTGAGTTCGGCGACGTACTCGCCGTCGCCCGCGCGTACGCCCGCGTCCGTGCGGCCGTCCCACTCGAAGCGCGACGGCGCCTCGCCCTTCCGCTCGATCGAGCGGAAGGCGCGGCCCGAGGCGTCCAGGATTCGCAGCTGCCAGGAATCGATGTCGGTCGCGCGGCGGAGCTGCGGGACTATGGCGACGCGGTCCCGGCTCCCATCGCCGTTCGGCGAAAAGGCCGCGAGGTCCCTGGTGAGGATGACCGGCGTCTCCTCGGTGTCGATCCGGATCTTCACGGGCGCCGACGCCGCCGAGTTGCCCGCGCGGTCCGTGGTCTGCAGGATGTAGGTGTAGAGGCCATCGGGAAGAAGCCTGCCGTCGCTGCCGCGGCCGTCCCACGTCACCGGCGTTTCGGCCCGGCCTCGCCAGAACAGGCGATCCACGACGTTGCCGCGCTCGTCGCGGATGATGCCGGCCCAGCCGACCTCCTCGCTGGTTTCCTGGTAGATCGTCACGACGTCCTTGTTGCCGTCGCCGTTGGGCGAGAAGACGTCGAGGTCTGCGCGGACCGAGACCGTCGGCGCGGTGAGGTCGATGGTGAATGCCGGCGACGCGGCGACGGGCCTGTTGCCGCTGGCGTAGCGCAGCTCGAGGACGCCGCGGTAGGCGCCCTCCGCGAGCGTCGCGCCCGAAGAGTCCCGGCCGTCGAAGCGGATGGTGCCGGGCGCCTGCTTTTCGCCTGAATAGACCCTGCGCGCCGCGCCCGAGCCGTCCTCGATGCGGAGCGTCCAGCTCTCGATGCCGCTCACGACCGGGACGCCGGGCGCGAGGTCGATGGTGTCCTTGATCCCGTCGCCGTTGGGCGAGAAGAAGGCGCCGTCTACGGACAGCGTGATCGGGGTCGCCTGCGTGTTCACGATGATGTTGGGCAGGTCGCCGGACCCGCGGTTGCCTGCGCGGTCGGTGGCCTCGACGTGATATGCGTAGACGCCGTCAGGGGCCAGCGCGCCGGCGGACGCGCGGCCGTCCCACTCGAACGGAAGCGGCGGACCCTGTTTCCACTCGCGCGTCGCCACGGTCTCGCCTGCCGAGCCGCGCACCGTTCCGCTCCAGAGGTCTTCGGGCGAGCCGCTCTGCTCCACCGGGAGGGTGTCCTTGTTGCCGTCGCCGTTGGGCGAGAAGATGAGGTACGGTGCCGAGACCTTGACGGTCGGGGGGGTGTTGTCGACCACGATCGTCTTGGTCTCGCTCCTGCCCAGGTTGCCGTTGTCGTCCCAGGCTTCGACGTAGTAGCTGTAGCGGCCGTCGGCCACCAGCTGCGCCTGGTCCGAGAGCCCGTCCCACCGCAGCGTGTCGGGGACCGGGATGCCGCTCTTTACGTAGAAGAGCCTCGCGAGGATGTTCTTGAACGTCACGTTCTCCGGCCGCTCGTCCTTGTTGAGGATGGTCCGCACCGCGCGACCCGCCGGATCGTCGATCACGAAGCGGTAGCCCTGCACGTAGCGCTCGTCCTGGATCGAGAGCGGCGTCACGAAATCGTCCTGGACGCCGTCCTGGTTGGGCGAGATGTAGACCTCGGGAGGAGCCCCGAGGGAGATCTTCGGCGGGTTGCGGTCGACCACGCCCAGCGGGATGTTCACCCCGACGCCGAAGGCCCAGACATCGCCGGGCATGGGCGTCGCCGAAAGGTTGATGCGCACCTCGCTGCGGTTCCAGCCGCGCTTGGTGATGTCGAGGAAGTCGATGTTCTCCTTGAGCGCCGTCTTGATCTTCACGGTGGCGCCGAAAGACAGAGGGATCGAAGGTGAAGGCAGAACGCCCAGGGCCTCGGCCGAATCGAAGAGATAGCTCGCGCGGAGGAAGACCGTGTCGCGGATCGCGCCTTCGAGCCCGACCGCCATGCCGACGTCGCGGAAGCCCGCAAAGCTCAGATCGGTGCCCGCCCCGAGGGCGAACCCGTCTGTGCGCACGATCGTGGCCTGCGCCCCGATGGCGGGCGTGAACGGCGCCGGGTACGGGTCGTGATTGGGATCGGGCTCGAAGCCTTTGCCGATGTCGCGCAGCGCGACGCCCCACCTCAGGTCGCGGAACGGGCCCACGTCACCGGCGAGGTGGAGGAACCCGAGATCGAGCCCGAGCGCCCAGTCCGCGTTGGTCTGCGTGCCGTACGTGAAGCCGAGGCCCACGCCGACCAGGAGGTTGGGGTAGAGGTCCTTGGCGAAGGAGAGATTCAGCGAGGCGAGGGAGCCCCAGTCCACGTCGGCAAAGGATGCGGCGCGGAAGTTCGCGCTCCCGCTGAACACGCCGACGCGGGTCGGCTTCGTGAGCCCGACGTTCAGCGCGCTGCCGAGGCCGGACTCGTCGCCGAGGCCGGCGAGCGTGACGTACGAAAGGTCGACGGTCGTCCGCTGGGTGGCGCCCGACGTGGCGGGGTTCAGGACGTCGCTCGCCGGCGGCTCGAAAGTGGCCACGTCGCCGGCGCCGGAGAGCAGGAGCGGGGAGACGAACTCGTCGATGCGCACCGTCCCGTTAGGCGGCTCGTACTGGGCGAACAAGGGCAGCGTGAGCGAGAGCGCGATGCCCGCCCGCAACAGGAGGTTCCTCATGCAGGCAAGGGTAGCGCCCGAGTCAGGCATTATCAACCTGCCGGGTACGGCGGGCTGCAGGGCACTGCGAAAAGGTTACAGCGAGGTCGATGCCGATGCGCCGCCGGCTCGGAGGCGCGCGCTCAGGTCGCGGGCAGGAGAAAGGGGACCGCGCCGGGCTGAATCTCGAAGCTCGCGTCGAGCGCGCCCGGCTGCTCGCCGTCCATCTCGAGCGGCGCCTCGGCCGCACAGCGGATGACGACGCGTCTTCCGCGCCCCCACTTGACCTGCGGAAGCGAGAGGTGCGTGCCCTTGTAGATCCTTCCGATGTGACGGAGGACGTCGAGCCGGGAAAAGCGGGTGACCAGCACGACATCGAAGAGGGAGTCCGCGGGCTCCGCATGAGGCGCGATCATCATCTTGCCGCCGAAGAATCGCCCGTTGGCCACCGCCGCGAAGAACACCGGGCCCTCGTAGAGGGTCGCTCCGTCCACCTGGATGGACATGGTTTCGTTGCGGAGCGCGGCCAGGGTGCTCAGCACGGCGGAAAAGAACGAGAGCTTGCCGCTGAAGACCTTCGACTTCGTGTTGACCTTCTGGGCGACCAGGGCGGAAAAACCCGCGCTCGCGACGTTCAGGAACCTGCGCTCGACGGGTCCGGTCTTTCCGCGAAAGCGCGCGAGGCCGCAATCGAGCCGCACGAGCCTGCCCCTGCGCAGCCCGGCGACCATCCGCTCCGCCGGCACGTGCGCGAGCCCGAGCGTGCGCGCGAGATCGCCCCCGGTGCCGCTGGGCAGCATCGCGAGCGCGCTGTCCGGCCTCCGCGGCCGGCCGTTCTCGAAAAAACCGTTCAGGGTCTCGTTGAGCGTGCCGTCGCCTCCGACCGCCACGATCAGTCCGGCGCCCCGCGCCAGGGCGTCCGCGGTCAGCTCCGTCGCGTGGCCCGGGCCGCGCGTCAGGGCAAAGGGGAGACCGCGGCCTATCCTCTGCCAGAGGCGGTGGGTCCGCCCCGCGCCCGAGACGGGATTCACGACGAAGAAGGGCTCCATCGCGTGATGGTGTACCGCGATCGGGGAGGCTGCGCAAGCGACCGGAAACAGATAGACTCGCGGCCATGCGCTACGGGATGCTCTCGGACGACCTGACCGGCTCCATGGATGCGGGGGTGCGGATGCTCGGCGTCGGGCTGAGCGTCGGCGTCTGCCTCGACCCCGGGCGGCTGGCTGATCTGGGCGCGACCCTGGACCTCGTCGTTCTGGACACCGAGAGCCGCAACGTGTCCGCGGCCGAGGCAACCGCGGCGGTGGCCGCGGCGATCGCGGCGCTGCGGAGGGCGGGCGCCAGGCTCCTGTACAAGAAGATCGACTCCACGCTGCGCGGGAATCTCGGCGCTGAAGTCGACGCGGTGCTCGCCGCGGGCGCTGTTCGAGACCGTCGTCGTGGCGCCCGCCCTGCCGTACAACGGCCGGGTCATCCGCGGCGGAGTCGCGTTCGTGAACGGGACCCCTCTGGCCGAGACCGAGTTTGCCTCCGATCCGTTCTCGCCGCTTCCCGATTCGCGCGTCGCGGCGCTCATCGGACGGCAGTCGGTCCATCCCGTCGCCCTTCTCGGGCTCGATACGGTGCGCGGCGCGGAGCTCCCCGCGAGCCTGCGCGAGCTGCGGGAGCGCGGCTCGCGGATCGTCGTCGCCGACGCCGAAAGCGAGGCGGACCTCGCCGCGATCGCGGCTGCCGTCTACGCCGGCGCCGGCTGCCTCGCCTGCGGGTCCGCGGGGCTCTTCGATCAGCTTCGGCCGCTGGTCGCCCGGGAAGCGGGTGGGCCCGCAGCCGCGGGGCGGCGGCGGGCCGCCGCGGCTCGCGCTCCCATCATCGTGCTTTCGGGGTCCCCCTCGCGCGTCTCCAAGGAGCAGGTGCGGCGGGCCGCGGCGGACGGGCGCGCCGTGCTGCTGCCGCTCGACGGGGGCGCGGCCGACGGGCGCGAGCGGCAGGCGGAGCTGGAGCGGGTGGCGCGGCTCGCCGAGCAGGCCGTGCGCGCGGGATCCGATGTGGTGGTGGACGCGGCGGGTGCCGGGAAGGCCGAGATCCTTGCCGCGCACGGCGGCGACGCGCGCGCGATGGCGGAGGCGAGCGGCCGCGTGCAGGCCGCGCTCTCGGCGCTCCTCGCCCGGCTGCTCGCGGGGCCGCGGCCCGGCGGCCTCGTGCTCTTCGGGGGGGACACGGCCCTCAACGCGTGCCGCACCCTCGGGATCGCAGGCATCCGGATCGAGGCCGAGGCCGAGCCGTTCGTGCCCGCGGGGATCGCTCTCGGCGGCCAGTGGGACGGGCTTCCGCTCGTGACCAAGGCCGGCGGCTTCGGGGGGGAGCGCGTGATCGAGAACGCGCTGCGGCTCCTGCGCCCGGGCGTCTGATCGTCAGGGCCGGATCAAGGCGGCCGCGCAGATCGCGGCCGCGGATGCGGCAAAGGCCGCCCACTCCCATGGCTTCGGCGCAGGCAGCGGCGGTCCGGCCGCGGCGTCGGACCAGCAGCGCGCCTCCATGGCAGCGGCGAGGGTGTCGGCCCTGAGCAGGCTCCTCCGCACGAGAGGGCGGAGCAGCGAGAGCGCCCGCTCCCGCATCGGGCGCGCCCTCTCGGCGAGCCGTGCCGCGCGGGCCAGGCGCACCAGCTCGACCTCCCGACCGAGGAGGGGAAGCGACGCCATCACGAGGCCCGCCATCGCCGCGGCGCGCGTTCCGAGCCCGCGGTGCAGCGGCCGGAGGAGCCAGGCCAAGGCCGCCCTGAGCGCGGCGACGGTGGTGGACGAGGCGAGGAGCGAGCCGAGCAGCGCCATCAGCAGCAGGCGCGCCGAGTAGAGCAGGCCCTCCAGGAGCCCGGCCCCTCCCGGCTCCGCGAGCGCGCGGCCTGCCACGACGATCGCGGCAAGGGGCAGCAGGGCGCGCAGCCCGCTGACCGCCGGGGCGAAGCCCGCGGCCGCGTAGAAGGCGCACGTGGCCGCGGCGAGCGCGGCGAGACCCGCCGGCCCGGCCGCGCCCGCCGCGGCCGTTGCGAGCGTCGTGAGGCCGAGCTTGAGCCGCACGTCCATCCTGTGCACGGGCGAGCGGCCGGCACGGTAGCCGAGGAACGGGCGCTCAGCCATCGCGCACCCACGTCAGCGGATCGCCGGGCGGCGGCCTGTGAACGCCGAAGCCCTCGACTTCGGGCAGCAGGCCCTGCGGAGTGCCGTCGCGGGCCAGGCGGCCGCGCTCCATCAGCAGGAGCCGGGTCGCGTGCGCGGCGATCTGCGCCAGGTCGTGGGTCACCACCACGAGCGTGCAGCCCTGCCGGTGCAGGTCCGCGAGAGCCCTCAGCACCGCGACGGCCCCCGGGTAGTCGAGCGCCTCCAGCGGCTCGTCGAGCACGAGCGCCGCCGGCTCCATGGTGAGCACCGAAGCGACGGAAAGCCTCCGCTTCTCGCCTCCGGACAGCAGGTGCGGCGGGCTGTCGGCGCGGTCGGCCAGACCCATGCGCGCCAGCTCGCGGGCCACGCGCCGGCGCACCGCCTCTTCGGGCAGCCCGAGGTTGCGCGGCCCGAACGCCGCGTCCTCGTACACCGTCTCCCCCACGATCTGCGCGTCGGCGTCCTGGAAGACCATGCCCACTCGCTTCCTGGCGGCCAGCCGGTCTTTCCTCACCGGCACGCCGTCGACGACGACCTCGCCGGAGGTGGGAGCGAGCAGGCCGTTCATGTGCCGCACGAGCAGCGTCTTGCCCGACCCGTTGCGGCCCGCGACCAGGACGAACTCGCCGGGCTCGATCGCCAGGCTCACCGAGTCCAGCCCGAGCCTGCCGTCCGCGAACCGGTGCGAAACGCCCCGCAGCTCGATCAGGCTCACCGGCGGCTCGCGTCGGCGGCGAGCGGCCGCGCCCAGCGCGCGACCCCAACGGCCAGGGCGACTTTGAGCGCGTCGCCGGGCAGAAACGGCAGCAGGCCGACGGCCGCGGCCCTGGCGGGAGTCAGATGGGCTACCAGGCCGAGCCACGGGACCCCGACCGCGTACACGACGAGGGCGCCCAGCGTCGCGGCCCAGGCGTCGGCGACCGCGCTCCTGCCCGCCCGCGACACGGCGCCGGTCAGCGCGACCGCGGGCACGTAGCCCACGAGGTAGCCGCCGGTGGGGCCCGCGAAGTGCGCGAGCCCGCCGCTGCCGCCGGCAAAGACCGGAAGCCCGACAGCGCCGAGAAAGAGGTACACCAGCACCGAGGCGACCCCCCAGGCCGGTCCGAGCAGCAGCCCGGCCAGAAGGACGAAGAAGTTCTGCAGCACGATCGGTACGGGGCCTATGGGGATCGCGACGAACGCTCCCGCGGCCATCAGCGCGGCCATGATCGACGCCAGAACGAGGCTTCGCGGCGAGGACCGATCCATCAGGGTGCCTCCTTCGCGTGAACGCAGTCGCCCGACGGCACGTGCAGGAGCGCGCCGTCCGCGCGCCGGACCACGAGCGCACCCCATTCATCGACGCCCGTCGCCCGGCCGCGGACGCGGCCGAGCACGGTCGAGACCTCGACGGTCCTGCCGCGCGTCGAGCTGCGCCGGTTCCATTCTTCCGTCAACGGCGCATCGGCCGCGCCCGCCAGCCGGCGGTCCAGCTCCCGGCACACGGCCGCAAGCAGGGCGGCGCGCTCCACCCGGCGGCCCGCCGCCTGCTCGACCGAGCCTGCGCCGGCCACCCCGGTGCTGTTGCGGACGTTGATGCCCACACCGATCGAGA
Organism: uncultured Spirochaetota bacterium; assembly: GCA_963734495.1. Lineage (GTDB taxonomy): Bacteria > Spirochaetota > Spirochaetia > SZUA-6 > CAVTHK01 > CAVTHK01. Next base: position 171,412 of record CAVTHK010000007.1, on the reverse strand, counting down.
ACCAGCGCAGTCGATCGGCCCGGGTGTCGGCCTCGACGAGCACGCCCGCCACCTTCCTCCCGCCGAGCAGGACGTCGTTCGGCCACTTGAGCGCGGGCCGCACGCCGCACACCCGCTCGAGGCTGTCCGCCACGGCGAGCGCGGCCGCGAGCGTGATGCGCGGCACGAGGGCCGCGGGGTAGGCATCCCGCCGCAGGAACGTCGCGTAAATCCCGCCGCTCGCGGAGCTCCACCGCCTGCCGTTGCGGCCCCGGCCCCGGGTCTGCCTCTCGGCCACGATGACCGGGGCGCCGGCCGCGCCGCGCACGGCGAGCCGCCGCGCTTCGTCCATGGTCGAGTCGGTTTCGGCGATCCACGCGATGCGCCGGGAGAACCCGGGCACCTCCCACGGCAGCAGGAGATCCGTGGCCGCCGCGAGGAGATATCCCCGCCTTCCGGTCTCGATGGGATAGCCGAGGGCCAGCAGAGACTGCACGTGCCCCCAGACCGCCACCCGGCTGATCCCGAGATCGGCGGAGAGAGACTCGCCGGACTGCGGGTCGCGCGACGCCTTGAGCCGCGCCAGGACCCGTCCGCGGCTGCCGTTGCCATACGTTAACATAGATATGGACGCAGGTTAACGAAATCGGCGCGGCGCCGTCAAGGGTCGCCCTGCCGGGGCGGGGGCGGCTGGGCCGCGCCCGGCGGTTTGCCGCGAGCCGGGCGGCGAGGTTACCTTCAACCTGTCATGAAGGCCGTCTTCGACCTGGATGGGGCCACCTGCCCGTCGTGCGCGTACGCCATCGAGCACCTCGGACGGAAGCTCGCTGGCGTCCGCGACGTCCACGTCGACGTGAACGAGGCGACGGTCGAAGTCGACTACGCGGGGGAGGTGGAGAGCGAAGTGCTGGCGGCGATTCCCGAGATCGTGCGCCGCATCGGCTACAGCGCGGGGCTCAGGACGCCCTGAAGCGCGGGCCATCGCGGCGTGTCACGCCGGTTTCACCTCCGCAGCAGGAGCACGCAGGCGAGCCGTTGCGGCTCCCCGCGTCCCTGGCTCGCTTCTTCGATCGCGCATGTCCACGGTCCCTCCAGGTTCTCCAGGCAGGGGACCAGTCCGCCTTCGGCGTCGATGGCAGGCTGCCCGCGCAGCGTGCCGTGCGCGAGCAGCTCGACGCCGAGCGGGTCGTGGATCTTGACGCAGTAGTCCTGGCTCGACCGGTCGACGGGCACGGCGTACTCCCCCGTGATGCCGCACATCGGGCACGAGTCCTCGTAGGGGTGCAGCGGATCCTCCGTCGACACTTCGTAGTGGACGCTCGCCGGAATGGCGAAGAGCTCGCGGCTTCCGCCCGGCAGGCCGGGAAGCGCGTAAGGCGCGCGCGTCCTGCCCGCGCGCATCAGGGGCGTGACGTAGAAGCGCGCGTGAACCTGGTGGCCGTGCCCGCGCTGCGGATCGCCCGCCTGCCTGCAGGGCTCGAGCGGCCACAGGCGGGCCTGGAAGTCGCTGCCTTCGCCCGGGACGGCCAGCATGTGCGCGAGGTTGTGGTTGGCCACGTCCTGCACGAACGTGTCCTTCAGGCCGATCTGCCCCTCCAGCGCGTGCACGAGCATCCGCACCGCGTTCTTGTACTCGCCCCGCAGCGCGAGCGCCGGGTCGACGAGGAACCAGAGGTTCGGGTAGCGCGGCATCTCATCGGGGAAGAGCGAGCGCGGCGGAAGCTGAGCGAGCAGCGACTCCATTGCATTCACGGGTCACCTCACGATTTCAGCGTCACGATTCGGGGCGCCCCGCTTTGTTCGAGCGCCGTTGAGCTCGAGGGCATCGCGGCTGCGAGTGCCGTTGCTCACGACTTCAGCGCCCCTCCGGTCAGGCCGGTCACGAAGTACCTTTGGAAGAGGGCGAAGCTGATCACCACCGGGACCACCGAGATGAAGGCGGCCGTCGAGATCAGGTTCCACGCCACCTGCCCCTGCTCGCCGACGAACCTGTAGAGCGAGATCGTATAGGGCCTGACGTTCCGGCTGGTGGTCAGGATGAGAGCGGCCGTAAAGTCGTTCCACGCCGTGTGGAACCCGAACACCGCCACGGCCGCGAGCCCCGGCGTCGCGAGCGGCAGGATGATGCGCCCCATCGCCACCGCGGGCGAGCAGCCGTCGAGCAGCGCCGACTCTTCCAGCTCCAGGGGCAGCGTGTCGATGTACCCCTTCATCAGCCACGCGGTGAACGGGGCCGTCCGCAGGCCGTGCAGCAGGATCAGGCCGAGGTAGGTGTCGTAGAGCCCGTACAGCGAGAAGAGACGGAACAGCGGCACGATGGTGGCGAGCAGCGGCAGCAGGTTGATGAACAGCATCGAGACGAGGAGCACGTCGCGTCCGGGGAATCGGTAGCGCGAGAATCCGTAGCCCGCGAGAAAGCTCACCACGACGGTCAGCAGGGAGGCGCCGAGGGAAATGACGACGCTGTTGACGAAGGGGCGGACGCCGAACACCTTCGAGCTGCTGAAGATCTCCACGAAGTTCGAGAGCGTGGGGCGCGTCGGGATCAGCGTCGGCGGATACTGCAGCGCCTCGCCCGCGCTCTTGAACGTCGTGCTGAAGACCCAGTAGAGGGGGAGGATCGTGATGACTGCGTAGAGCAGCAGCACCAGGTAGACGACGGCGCGCGCGCCGATCCTGCGGGCCTTACCCATGCCTGTCCGCCTTCCCGCGGAAGAAGCGCATGTAGATGAGCGCGAGGACGAGGCTGATGAGCAGGAGCACCATCCCGATCGCCGACCCCATCCCGAGCTCGCCGAACTTGAAGGCCCTGAGGTACATGTTTATGGAGAAGGTCTCCGTCCGGTGCAGCGGTCCCCCCGCGGTCATGGCGAAGATCGTGTCGAAGACATGGAATGTGAGCCCCGTGTCCAGCACCAGGTTCAGCAGCAGGAACTCCTTGATCAGCGGGAGCGTGATCCTGGCGAGGATCTGCGGCTGCGAGGCGCCGTCGACGACCGCGGCGTCGTAGAGCTCCGTGTTGATGCTCTGCAGCCCGGCGGTCTGCATGATCAGGCTGTAGGGGACGCCGCGCCAGACGTTGGCCGCGATGATCGAGGGCAGGGCGAGGAGCGGGTCCGCGGTCCACGACTGGGCAGGCAGGTGCGCCAGGCTCATCAGGTAGTTGAGGATCCCCGCCCGCGGCTCGAAGAGGAAGCTCCAGGTGTAGCCGACCATGATGCCCGCCGTGATCCACGGCACCATGTAGAGATTGCGGAAGAAGTTGCGGCCCCGGACCCACGGGATGTTCAGCAGCAGGGCGAGGCCCAGGCCGAGCACGATGTGCAGGACGACCGAGGCGCCCACGAACGCGAACGTGATCCGCAGCACCTCGAGGAAGGACGGGTCCTCCATGGCGAAGATGCGCGTGTAGTTCCGCAGGCCCACGAACGTGCCTTCGCGCAGGTTGGCGAGCTCGATATCCTGGAGGCTCATCCAGATCACCTGCACGATGGGGTAGAGGGAGAACAGCAGGACTCCCAGAAGAAGAGGCGAGATGTAGAGGTATCCTGCGAGAGCCTTTCGTCGCATGTCGGTACAAGGGAGCGGCCCCGGGGCAGGCGCCCCGGGGCCCTACGTGCCTACCACTTTCGGGTGGCGAGGATATCGTCGACCTTTTTTGCCGCCTGGTCCAGCGCTTCCTTGGGCTGCGCCTGCAGCGAAAGCGCCTTCTGGATCGCGGTCACGAGCTCGGCCGACATCTTGGTGTACTCGGGGATCGGCGGCCTGAAGTGCGTCGTGGGCAGCACCTGGGCGGCCACGTTGTAGTATGGGATGGCCTGGCTGAAGTCTCCCGCCATGGCGAGCATCGACTTGCGGACCGGGAGGCTTGCGTTGGCGATGCAGAACTTCGCCATGTTCTGGGGGTCGACCACCATCTTCAGGTACTCCCAGACCAGGTCGGCGTGCTTCGAATCGCGCGTGATGCCTGCGATCCACCCGCCCGACCCGGTCGCGGGCTTTCCGCCTTCGGGAATGGGCAGCGGCGCCACGCCCTGCATCGCCTTGTACTGGTCCACGGTCAGGCCCTTGGCCTTGTAGTCTGCCCAGAACTCCCCGACCTTGATCATCATGGCGTACTTGTCGGCGACGTAGCCCTTGCTCAGGTCCGACTCGCTGATGCCCAGCAGGTCTTTCGGGCTGACCTTGTCGACGTTCATGAGCGCGACCAGGGCCTGCAAGGCAGCGACACCCGCGTCGCTGTTGAAGGCAGCCTTCGTGTAGTCCGGGCTGAGGATGTTGCCGCCGCCCTGCCAGAGGAGGGGGTAGAAGCGGTCCGCGGTGTGGTCGGTCGAGAACGCCGGGAAGGCGTATCCCCAGACTCCGTCGGCCGGCCTGTTGAGCTTGCGCGCGTACTCACGAAGCTCGCCCCAGGTCTTCGGCGCCTTTTCCGGGTCGAAGCCCGCCTGCTTGAAGAAGTCCTTGCGGTAGGCGAGCATGCGGACGTCGGTCCACAGCCAGATCCCGTAGCTCTTGCCCTGCCACTTCGCCGACTCCCGGAACGTGTCGACGTAGTCGTCGCGCAGCGCGGGGTCCGCGTCCAGCCGGGCGCTCACGTCGGTGATGATCTTGTTGCTCGCGAACTCGCCGAGCCAGATGCAGTCCACCTGCGCGATGTCCGGGCCCTTGCCGGCGGCCACGGTGATCAGGACCTTTTCGCGCTGGTTGTCGTACGGCAGGCCCTCGAGCTCCACCTTCACGTTCGGATATTTCTTCTGCAGCGCGGCTGCGGCGGTGGTCCAGGGCGCGTCGAACTTCATGCTGTAATCCCGGACCATCCCGGTGATGGTGATCGGCTCCTTTGAGGTCTCGGCCGGCCTCTGCCCGGAGCCGAACAGGGCAGCGGTCCCGAGCAACGCCAGGACCACCACGAACAGGAGAGACTTGTTCATTGAGCTCCTCCTCGCTACGGATCTCGAAAATCGCAACGCGATTCTTCCTCACTCCTCCGTGCGCCGGCGCCCCCGGCCTCCCTCACGAGCCGTCCCCGAGAGCCGAGAGAGCGCGCGCGAGCGACGGCAGGTCCACGCGCTCGATCACGTAGTCCGGCTCGTGCGGCTTCCCTCGCTCCCATCGCCACCCCGTGCGCCTGAAGCCCGTCACCAGAACGAAGCGGATGCCCAGCTCGCGGCAGGCGCCGTCCGCCACCTCGTTGTCGCCGAACATCACGAGCTGAGGCGCCTCGACGCCGAGACGCCGCAGGGCTTCGCGAAAGATCGCCGGGTCCGGCTTTTCGTGGCCGACAGCCTCGGAGACCATGATCTCGTCGAAGAGGGCATCGCCGTGCGTCTTCTCCATGAAGGCATTGATGCGGGCGACGCTTTCGTTGCTCACGAGCCCGATCCTGCAGCCCCGCTCCCGCAGCCACCGCAGCGCGCCTTCCACCTCCGGCTCGAGCGCGAACCGCGCGGTCACGAAGCGCCGGTAGGCCGCCAGCGCCTCCTCGGGGGCGAGCCCGGAGACCCCGAGGGCCGCGAAGGTCCGCGCGAAATAGGCGAGCTCGCCGTAGGTGTGACTCACGAACGGCTCGTGGGAGCCGCGGTTCACGCCGGTGTAGGTCGACGCGAACGACCCGGGCTCGCCGATGAGCCCGCGGCCGCAGAGCCAGGCGTCGGTCTCGGCCACCGCCGCCTCGAACGCGGCGACGTCGTCGACCAGGGTGTTGCCGAGATCGAAGGCGCAGGCCTTGAGGGTGAGGGCCTTCGACATGGCATCCTTCAACAAAGGACGACCTCCGTGCCGAGCTCCCGCAGGCGCGCGACGATCTCGGGATCGGCCTGGGCGTCGGTGAGGATGGCCTTGAAGTCACCGGGCCGCGCGAAGGGGACGAGCGAGGTCCGGCCGAGCTTGTGGTGGCTGACCACGAGGAATGACTGCTCGGCCGCGGCCATCATGCGCCGCTTGATCTGCACCTCGAAGGCATTCGTGTTCGTGACGGTGTCCACCGTCACGCCGCCGGCCGAGATGAAGGCTTTGGCTGCATGGAACTGGCCCAGGAACTGCTCGGCGTGAAAGCCGGCCACGCAGCCGGTGACGTCGTTGAGGACGCCTCCGGTGAGCACCACGGTGACACCAGCGGCGGTGCGCAGGTGCGCCGCGATGTTGATGGCGTTGGTGATGATGGTGAGCGCGGCCCGATCCTTGAGCGCGATGGCGATCTGCTCCGTCGTGGTGCCCGCGTCGAGGATGACGGCCTCGCCTTCGCCCACCATCTCCGCGGCCCTGAGCCCGATCGCGCGTTTCTCCTGGATGTGGTTGACCTCGCGCTGCGCGAGCGGAACGCCCATCGGGGCCTGGCGGTTCAGCACCGCTCCGCCGTGCGTGAGGCTGAGGAACCCCTTGTCCGCCAGTGCCTGAAGGTCCCGCCGGACCGTGTTCTGCGAGACGTCGAACTCCCGCGCGAGGTCGACGATGGTCACGGCCTGACGCTGGCCTATGAGGTTCATGATCTTGAGCTGCCTCTCGAGTTGCAGCACCTTGGCCTCGCATCATATTATAAAGGCGGATTATGGAAGATCAAGGCATTTTATGAGATAATAATGAAGGCAGCCTGCCGTCTCTTCGGGAGGGAAGCTTGGAAGCGGTGATCTGTTTCGAGATGATCTTTCAGGAATTGAGCCCAACTCAAAAAATCCGCCGCGTCGCGGCCGCAGGGTTCTCGTCGGTCGAATTCTGGGGGTGGCGCGACAAGGACCTGCCGGCCCTGGCAGCGGCGTGCGCGGACCACCGCGTGCGGGTGGCCAACTTCAGCGGGCACCGCAGGGGAAGCCTGATCGCGGCGGAAACGCACAAGGCGTTCTTCGACGATCTCCGCGATGCGGTCGCGGCGGCGCGGACTCTCGGCTGCTCGACCCTGATGCTGCTTTCCAACGAGCTCGGCGAGGGCGGGCGCGTGACCGCCACGTTCGATACGCTGCCGGCCGAGCGCAAGTACGCCAACCTGCGGGACGGGCTGCGGCGGGCGGTCGAGGCCGTTCCCGAAGACTTGTCGCTCGTTCTCGAGCCGCTGAACACGCGGATCGATCACCCGGGATATTTCCTTCAGGATATGGCGACTGCGGTCTCGCTGGTGCGGGAGGTGGGCCATCCCCGGCTCAAGGTGCTCTGCGATCTGTACCACCTCGGGGTGATGGGCGAAGACCTGGCCTCGATCATCGACCGCGACATCGCCAGCATCGGCCACTTTCACGTCGCCGACGTGCCGGGGCGCCACGAGCCCGGCACGGGAAAGCTCGACTGGCTCGCGCTGCTGCGCAGGATACGCGACCGCGGATACGCGGGGACGGTGGGCTTCGAGTACTCGCCGCTCTCCGACTCGGCCGAGTCGCTGGACCGCATCCGCGAGCTCTGGTCCATGGCGACCGCATAACGCATTCTGCCGCACACGGCGCCGGGCCAGAGCGCGCCGGCGCGGCCGGGCCACCCCGAGCCTGCGGAGCAGGCTCGGGCCTACGGGGCACATCGTGTCCCTTGACTCTTCTCGAACGGGGGCCTTATCTTCTGTGGCCAACCAAGCTGGGTGGGGGGACATCAATGCCTCGATCGCTGGTGATCGTCGAATCACCTGCAAAGGCCAGGACGATCAACAAATACCTCGGCAAGGACTACCTCGTTAAATCGAGCGTGGGACACATCCGCGATCTGCCGGCGAGCGGAACGGGCAGGAGAGCTGCGCCCTCAAAGCCGATCGACAAGAGCCTTCCCGCGGCCAAGCGCCGCGCCCTCAGGTCGGCCCGCGCCCGCGACGCGCTCGTGCGGCGCATGGGAATCGACCCGGAGGGCGGGTGGCAGGCGAGTTACGAGATCGTGCCCGGCAAGGAGAAGGTGCTCGAGGAGCTCAAGAGCCTCGCGGCGAAGAGCGATCTCGTCTACCTCGCGACCGATCTCGATCGCGAAGGGGAGGCGATCGCGTGGCACCTGCGCGAAGCCATCGGCGGGGCCGAAGACCGGTACCGCCGCGTGATCTTTTCCGAGATCACGAAGAAGGCGATCACTGAGGCGTTCGCCGCGCCCTCTTCGATCGACATCAACCGGGTGCGCGCGCAGCAGGCGCGCCGCTTCCTCGACCGCGTCGTCGGTTACATGCTGTCGCCGCTGCTGTGGCAGAAGGTGGCGCGCGGTCTGTCCGCCGGGCGCGTCCAGTCGGTCGCCGTGCGCCTGATCACGGAGCGCGAGAAAGAGATTCACGCCTTCGTCCCCGAGGAGTACTGGGAGGCGGCGGCGCAGCTGTCATCCGGCAAGGAGCGCTTCCCCGCCAAAGTCACCCGCGCTTTCGGCAAGGCGTTCAAGCCGCGCAATGCCGATGAGGCCGCCGCGGCCAGGCAGGGGCTGGAGGCGGCCGAATACGTCGTCGCGAAGCGCGAGGACAAGCCGACTCGCAAGAACCCGCCGGCTCCGCTCATCACGTCGACGCTGCAGCAGGCGGCCAGCATCGGGCTCGGTTTCAGCGTCAAGAAGACCATGACGCTGGCCCAGCGGCTCTACGAGGCGGGGCTCATCACGTACATGCGCACCGACTCGACCAACCTGTCGGCCGAGGCCGTGGCGGCGGTGCGCGCCTACATCGAGAGCGCCCACGGCGCGCGCTACCTCCCCGACCAGCCGCAGGTGTACCGCTCGGGCGAATCAGCGCAGGAGGCGCACGAGGCGATCAGGCCCTCGGACGTCAAGGTCCTCCCCGCCGGCGTCGAAGGCTTCGATCGCGACGCCGTCCGGCTCTACGAGCTGATCTGGCGGCGCTTCGTGGCCTGTCAGATGAAGGCGGCCGAATACCACGCGACCGTGGTGCTGATCACCGCGGGCGACTACGAGCTGCGCGCCAACGGCCGGGTCATGCTGTTCGACGGCTGGACGCGCGTTCTGCCGCTGGGCGGCAAGGAGACCGACGACGTCGTGCTGCCCGCGCTGGACGCGGGACAGAAGCTCAAGCTGCTCTCGCTCGACCTCTCGCAGCACTTTACCAAGCCGCCTCCCCGCTACTCAGAAGCCAGCCTGGTCAAGGAGCTGGAGAAGCGGGGGATCGGCAGGCCTTCGACCTACGCCTCCATCATCTCGACGATCCAGGAGCGGGGCTACGTCCGCCTCGACAACCGCCGCTTCTACGCGGAGAAGATGGGCGACGTCGTCACGGAACGGCTGCTCGGCTTTTTCGACGAGATCCTCGACTACGGTTTCACCGCAAGCCTCGAGCAGGAGCTCGACGGCATCGCCGAAGGCAAGCTCGACTGGAAAGAGGCGCTCGATGGTTTCTACCGCAGGTTCAAGAAGGACCTGAGCCGCGCTTCGTCCGATATGGCGCATTCGGAGCCGACCAGGACCGATATCCCGTGCAGCGTATGCGGGCGGCCGATGATGATCCGCACGGCGCGCACCGGCGTGTTCCTGAGCTGCTCGGGCTACGACCTGCCGCCAAAGGAGCGGTGCAAGAACACCGTCAACCTGATCCGCGGCGACGAGGTCGAGCACGTCGGAGACGACGAGGCCGAAGAGGAGGCCCGGGCGCTTCTCCACAGGCACCGGTGCCCCAAATGCGGGACCGCGATGGACAGCTACCTCATCGACGAGACCACCAAGCTGCACATCTGCGGAAACAACCCCGACTGCGACGGCTTCGAGATCGAGAAAGGCCGCTTCCGCATCAAGGGCTATGACGGCCCCGTCATCCAATGCGAGAAGTGCGGAAGCAACATGGAGCTCAAGACGGGCCGCTTCGGCAAGTTCTTTGCGTGCACCAACTACCCCGCGTGCCGGAACACCCGCAAGCTGCTGCGCAACGGCGAGCCGGCCCCGCCGCGGGCGGACCCCGTGCCGATGCCCGAGCTCAAGTGCGAGAAATCGGAGGGCCACTTCGTGCTCCGCGACGGAGCCGCCGGGCTCTTTCTGGCCTCGAGCGAGTTCCCGAGATCGCGTGAGACGCGCAGCCCGCTCGTCGAGGACCTCGCGCGCCACAGGGACGAGCTGGCCGAGAAGTACCGCTACCTCGCGGATGCCCCCCGCCAGGACTCTCACGGCAATCCCGTGGCCGTGCATTTCAGCCGCAAGCAGCGCGAGCACTACCTGGTCGGGGTCAAGGACGGCAAGCCGTCGGGGTGGGCGGCGCACTTCAGCGACGGCGCGTGGAAGGTGAGCGAGGACGGGGAACGCGCGGCGGCACGGCGCCCGGCGCGCGGCACGGGCCGCAAGGGCGGCAGGGGCCGCAAGGCGCCGGCGGCGGCCGGCAGGCGGCGCGGGGAGCAGCAGGAAGTCTGATCATGGCGGGACAGCGGCTGAATCCGGGGGTCGATGCGATCAAGCCCTACGTCGCGGGCAAGTCGGTCGCCGAGGTCGCGCGCGAGCGCGGGCTCGTGGACGTCGTGAAGATGGCGTCCAACGAGAACGCCCTCGGCATGTCTCCCCGGGCGCTGGACGCGCTCCTCGCCCACGCCCGGTCCGCCTACCAGTACCCGGAGGTGAGCACCCCGGACCTGCGGGTCGCGCTCGCGCGTCACGCCGGGGTGCCGTTCGAGCAGATCATCACGGGCAACGGCTCCGACAGCGTGATCTACGCGCTCGGGATGGCCTTGCTCGCGCAGGGCGACGAGGTGATCATCCCGCGGGTCACCTTCTCATGCTATGAGATCATATCGCGCATCATGGGCGCCCGTGTGGTGATCACGCGCATGGACGGCTACTCCATCGATCTGGACGACATGGAGCGGGCCGTCACCGACCGCACGCGAATCATCTGGCTCTGCAACCCGAACAACCCGACGGGCACGATGTTCGATGACGCCGCGTTCCGGGCGCTCCACGACCGGCTGCCGCCCCGCGTGTTCGTGGCCTACGACGAGGTCTACCGCGACTTTGCCGATCTCTCGCTGGCCCCAAGAGCGGTCGAGCGGATCGCTTCCGGCGCCGAGAACCTCTTCTGCATCCGCAGCTTCTCCAAGGCCTACGGCCTCGCCGGGCTGCGGCTGGGCTACGGGATCGGGCGGCCCGAGCTGGTCGCGACCCTGTACAAGGTTCGCCCGCCGTTCGACGTTTCGGTGGCCGCCGAGAAGGCGGGAGCGGCGGCGCTGGAGGACCAGGAGTTCTACCGGGAAACTCTGGCCATGGTCGCCGCGGGCAAGCGGAAGCTCTACGGAGAGCTCGACGCCATGGGGCTCGCGTACGTGCCGAGCCACACGAACTTCGTCGTGGTCCGGGTGGGGGGCGACGACAGGGCCGTCGTGGACCGGCTCATAGACGAGGGCGTCATCGTGCGGCCAGGCGCCGGCTTCGGGCTGCCCGGGCACGTCCGCGTGACAGTGGGACGGCCGCAGGACAACGAGCGGTTCCTGCGCGCCCTCAGAAAGGTGCTTGGACGATGAGAGCCGCCGGGCTCGCACTGGCGCCGGCGGCGCTGGCCGCGCTTGCGCTGGCGGCGGCCGGGCTCGCGGGATGCACCGGCAAGCCACCCGAAATCGGTCAGGTCGATCTCAAGCCCATCTACGTTCGTGATCCCGCGAGCGGCTCGATCGAGGCGCGGCTGCGGCTGTACCTGCAGGCGTCGGATCCCGACGGCAACGATGACCTGTCAGACGTCTACCTGATCAACGACGCGAAGGACCTCTTCTGGGAGATCCCGAGCGGATCGTGGCAGAACGCGGGCGGCGGGTGGATCGGGACCTATTCGCTGGCGCTGCCGTCGGCTGGCAGGTGCCGACCGGTTCGTACCGGGTCGTCCTTCAGGATGCTTCGGGCCAGACCGTCGAGCGGCAGGTGCGTCTCGACGCCGCGTCCGTCAGCGATCTGCGCTTTCCGCGCGCTCGGGACCAGGGCGGACGCGTGGCTGTCGACCCGCCGAACGCCTGGATCTGGGCCTTCTCCGCGGGTGGAGAGCTGGTGGCGGCCGCGCCGCCGGCGGGCGTGGTCTGGGACAGGGTGGGCACCTACTACGTCTACGTCGCGGACCCCGCGCGCCGCGTCGGTCTGCTCTCGGGCCCCTACCGCCGAGAGAACCCGCCGCGGTAGCCTACCGCGGGCGCCGCCCGAAGAGCGCGGCCGCGGTCTTGCGGATCCGCTCCCAGAACCCCTGGCCGTAGCGCTGCGAGAAATCGAGGATGGCGTCCTTCATCTGGTAGCGCGGTCCGTACCTGCGCTTGAGCTCGTCCCAGTGACGCACCGTCCAGACGTAGAGGTCAGCCGCGGTGCGGCCGGGGAACCTCGAGAGGACGTTGTGCTCCTTGATGATCGCCACGATGGGCAGGTACACCGTGTCGTACCACGAGAGCATCCCCTGCTCGAACGGGATCTCGTACTCCTTGTCCTGGTTGATGAAGTACTTGTGCCCGTTGATGTGCATGATGATCTCGTCGTAGCGGCCGGTCGGCCGTGAACTCCAGGTCGCATCCCGGCCGCAGCTCGTCGAGCCGCGTGCTCTCGAAGAAGCGCTTGCGCTCGAACTCGAGGACCTTGCGCCGCAGGTCCTCGTCGGTCACCCCCGGCTCGAGCTTGATCTCCGCGTTCAGCGACACGACCTCGGCGTCGATGAACTCGACGCCGCGGGTGCGCGCCACCGACACCCGGTGATTGCCGTCGCGCACGAAGTAGATGCCGCCGATCTCGTAGAGCGTGATCGGCGGAAGGTTGACCTCGCGGTAGTGAGCGAGGTCGACGTTCGTCCATCGCGGCTTCAGGTGCTGGCGCCGCGGCAGGAACGAGCGGTTGAAGTCGCGGTAGCGGCCCTCGCTGCCCACGATCCTCGCCACCGGCACCGTCCGCATCCCGAGGTAGGTCTCGGACCGGGGCCTGAGGATCGTGCGCACGTCGTGGAACGACAGCATGTCGTCCCTCTGGCCCTGGAGGATCGATAGCAGCCTCGAGAACAACTGGCGGGATCGTGCCTTCTGAAAGTCGGCGTCCGCCATGCGGCGGAAATCAAGATCGGACATCGGGCTCCTCTCCGGGATGGCACGACAACGTGATCGTACGCGTTGACCACCGTGGTTTCGTGGAATCGCGAGACGCGCGGCTGGTTTCGGTCCCAGAGGTGCACGTGACCGTGGATGAGGTAGCGGGGCTTGAACTTCTTCATGATCCAGAGAAAGGTCCTGAAGCCGAGATGCGCGCGATCGGTGCCGTCCTGCACGCCGAACGGCGCGGCGTGAGTGACGAGCACGTCGAGGTACCGGCCGTGCCTGAGCTTGTTCCAGACGAGCCGCGGAGCGAGGCCGAGCGCCCGCAAGAACATGCTCCGCTCGCTGAACTGGTTGTCGCCCCCGTTGTACCAGGGGCTCCCGCCGAGTCCCGGCGATCAGAAGCCCCTTGATCCGGATCACCTTGCGGTCAATATACAGACCGCCGGGGCCGTGCAGCTTCCCGAGCGTCCAGCTCTGCTGCTCTTCTCGTAGGAGTCGGCCGACGGGTTGAAGTCGTGGAAACCGGTGAGGTTGTGGTTGCCGAACACGAAGACCAGGGGCTTGCCCAGGGTCGTGCAGATGAAGTCCAGATAGTCCATGGGAAGGTCGCCGGCGCCGATGACCAGGTCCACGTCGCCGAAGCGCTCGCGGATGGCGCTGGAGTAGACGATAGGGTCGATGTGGTCGGCCACGCCGAGGATCTTCACGCAGCCCCGCCTCGCTCCGCCCCAAGCGCCTGGACCGGCATTATGATCAAGACAGAGGGCCCGCTACCGAGCATTAGAATGGGGACCAGGACCACGGTCAGCGCGCGTCGGCTACAGTAATCGGTTCGAGCGGTTTAGTCAAACCGAAACCCGTGCGGTCGCGGCCCCGGTCGCGGCCCCGACTGCGGCCCGCGGCCGGGCGCGCTATACTTGGGTGGGGGAGGGGCGATGAAGACGAGACTCGCCGTCCTGTGGCTGGCAGCGGTCGCGGCGGCGCTCGCGAGAGCCGGTACCTCGTTCGAGGAAGGCGAAAAGCTCTACGCGGCGAACAAGCCGGTGCAGGCGCGCGCCCTGCTCGAGGAGGCGCTTGCCGCCGAGCCGACGAACGCGAAGATCTACGTCTACCTCGGCATCGTCTACGAGCAGCTCGGCGACGCGGACAAGGCGATCGGCATTCTCCAGCGAGGGCTGCCGCTCGCCGGGCGACCTCAAGCCGGTCTTCTACCTCAACATAGGCGACAACTACTTCCGCCGGGGCGAACCTCGCAGCAGGCGGAGAAGATGTACGGGCAAGCGATCGCCCTCAAGGACACGCTTCCGCAACCGTGGCTCAATCGCGCCAACTCCCGCGTCAACCTCAAGAACTACCAGGGAGCCCTCGCCGACTACACGATGTACCTGCAGGTGGCCCCGCAGTCGCGGCACCGGCCGGACGTCGAGGAGATGATCCGGCGGCTTACCGCGTTCCTGCAGCAGAAGGACGCGGAGGAGCGCGACCGCAAGGAGCGCGAGAGGGCGCTGATGGACCAGGTGCTCAACGCTCTGAAGAACGCCTCCGACGACGCCCGGAACCTTTCCACCAAGTCGGACAGGATCCTCGAGGAAAAGGAAAAGGACTTCGACATCAAGCAATGAACAGAAAGCCTTCGAACCCGCGCAAGCCTGCGGCCGTCCGCCGCGGAGGCGCCGCCGCGCCGCGGCGCGACGCCGCCCGAGCCCGAGAAGGCGGTCGGCCTCGCGGTGGGCCCTCCTCGCCGTCGTCGTCCTGCTGCTGCTCGGCCTCGGCGCCGGGGGCGTCTTCTACGGGCCGCGGCTCCTGGCGGCGGCGCGCGCCACGGGCGGCGGCACCGACGCCGCGCAACGCGCTGGCGCTCGCCGAGCGCTACGCGGGGCAGGGCGAGTACGGCCGCGCGCTCGACATCATCGACCAGGTCCTGCTCAAGGATGCGGGCAACAAGGATGCGATCGCGGCCCAGGCGCGCATCCTCGAGCAGAAGCGCGCTGCCGAATCCCGGGCGGAGGAGCAGGCCCGGCAGGAGCGCGAGGCGCAGGCGAAGCGCGGCGAGCAGGACCTCGCCCGCATCGTCGACCGCATCCAGCGCACCGAGCCCCGCGAGGGCAAGGCGCAAGGGCCGGCCGCGCCGCCCCCCGTCGTCGAGGTCGTCAAGGCGGACCCGGCCAAGGAGAGAAACGCCGCCGAGGCGGAGCGGGTGCGCAAGATCAACGAGCTGCTCGACCGCGCGGCCCGGCAGATGGCGGCCAAGGACTACCCGGGCGCGCGCAGGACCTACAAGGACGTGCTCGCGCTCGACCCCGATTCCGCGCAGGCCTATGCGTACACCGGCGAAGCCTGGTACCTGGAGGACCCGAAGAACCCGCAGGATGTCGAGCAGGCGGTCTACAACGCCAACAAGGCGATCGAAAAGGATCCGGCGCTCTGGGTGCCGCACAAGACGCTCGGGCAGATCTACCTGGACCAGCGGAACTGGGATGCCGCGATCACCGAGCTCAAGGAGGCGGCGCGGCTCAAGCCGAACGATTACCTTCTTCTGTACAATCTGGGCGTCGCCCAGTACAACGCGTCGAGGTACGGCGACGCGCAGCAGTCGTTCGAGGCCTCGATCCACGCCAAGGATGATTTCTACCCGGCTCACTTCCGGCTCGGTCGCACGCTCATGGTGCTCAACCAGCCCTCCCGCGCGCTCGCCTCGCTGCGCCGGGCCGCCGCGCTCGAGCGCAACGACGACGTGGTGCAGTACTACATCGGCGAGGTGCTCCGCCAGCAGGGCGACCTCGCGGGCGCGGTCGCCGCGTACGACCAGGCGAGCCGCATCAATCCTCAGGAGCCGGGCTACTACAGGAAGGCGGGGACTACCCTGTTGACGCTCGGCAGGGCCGCCGAAGCGGAATCCCGCCTGCGCACGGCTCTGGCCCAGGATGCGCAGAGCAGCATCACGCAGTTCAACATGTCACAGGCCCTCGTTGCGCAGGGCAAGTACGAGGACGCGCTCGCGTACGCCTCGCGCGCCGTGGAGCTCGAGCCCGGCTCCGCCCTCTACAATTTCCAGGCCGGCGTGGTCCAGGAGCGGAGGGGCAGGACCGACGAGGCGATCAGGCTCTACTCGCAGGCGGTCACGCTCGATCCCACCTATCCCGAGCCGCTCATCAACCTCGGGGGGCTGTACGACGGCAAGGGGCTCTACGACAACTCGCTGCAGCTGCTCACGAGGGCGTATCAGCTCGCGCCCAACAACTACCTGGTGAACAACAACCTGGGGAACGTGTACATGCACAAAGGCCTTCACGAGCAGAGCATCAGCTACTTCCTCAAGGCCATCTCGCTCAAGGGCGACGCGAGGGACCCCAGGTACAACCTGGGCCTGTCGTACCTGGAAACCGGCCGCGACGCGGACGCGAGCCGCGCGTTCTCCGAGCTGATCAAGATCGACGCGACGTACTGGGATGCCTACTTCCAGCTTTCCAAGCTGCTGGTCAAGCAGGGCGACAAGGCCACGGCGAAGAACCTGCTCGAGACGCTTCTCAGGAAGAAGCCGGACTACGGCCAGAGGGCCGAAGCCGAGGCGCTGCTGGCGAAGCTGTAGCCCGAGCCCGCGCGTTCACCGGGCAGGCCCGATTCAGATCACTCGCCCGACGAGGCGGAACAGCTCGCTCCTTTTCAGGGCGAACCAGATGGGCCTGCCGTGCGGGCAACGGGCGTCGGGCAGGGCCAGCGCCGCGCGCGCCAGCTCCGCCGCCGTAACCGCGTCCACCGCGTCGCCGTCCTTGAGCGCCATGCGGCAGGCCGCGAGGCTGTGGATCTCGCGCTCGAGCACTTCGGGGGACCGCTCGAAGCTCTTGAGAAACCGCACGAGGTCGCCCGCCTCGACCGCCTCGAACTCCGGCGGCAGCCCGGTCACCTCCCAGGTGCCCGCGCCGCTGCGCTCGACCGCGATCCCGAGCCGCTCGAGCAGCGGGGCGCGCTCGGCGAGGCTGCGGGCCTCGTCGGCGGAAGCCTCAAAGGAGATCGGCAGCAGAAGCTCCTGCCTGCGCTTCTCGCGGGCGAGCATCTCGTCCATGAGGATGCGCTCGTGAGCCGCGTGCTGATCGATGAGGTAGACCGTCTGGCCCCACTCGACGATCAGGAACAACCCGAAGACCTGCCCGAGATACCGGGGCGGCGGGACCTCGCCCGGCACGGGCGGCGCGGCCGCGGGGGCGCCGGCGGCCGCCTCGCCGGCCTGGCGCGACAGGACCTCTTCGACGAAACGCGCGCGCGCGGCAGCCGGCGGCGCGGCCGCGCCGGGGGCCAGCGGCAGCCAGCGCTCGCCCTCGGGCTCGAAAGGCCGCGCCGCTCTCTCGGGCGCCCGCAGCGCGTAGCGGGGCAGGTGTGCCTTGATCGCCGCGGCGACCGCCTTGTGGATCTCCGGCAGGATCCGGATGCGCGCCTCGCGCTTGGCCGGGTGAACGTTGAAATCGACGAGCTCGGGCGCGATCTGCGCAAAGACGAGAGCCACCGGGTGAAGACCGCCCGGCACGTACCCCTCGTAGCCGTACTCCACCGCCTGGACGAGCGCGAACTCCTGGATGCGGCGGCGGTTGACAAAGACCTGCAGGAGCCTTCGGTCGCGCCTCGCCGCCTCGGGCCTCGCGAGGACGATGCGCAGCGAGAAGGAGTCGCCCCGCGCCTCGATCTCGTCAAGCAGGGACGCGTCGTCGATCGAGCGCCCGAGAACCGCGCGCGCGCGCTCCAGCGCCGTGGCGGCCGGAAAGAACGCCTTGAGCTCTCCCGAGAGGAACAGGCGGAAGGCTGTCGCGGGAAAGGCGAGGGCGCGCTCCTCGAACACCGTGCGGCAGAGCGCGCTTTCGGCCGAGGCGGCCTTGAGGAACTTGCGGCGGGCGGGCATGTTGAAGAAGAGGTCGGACACGCCCACGTGGGTGCCCTGCCGGCCGGGGCAGGGCTCCAGCGGCCTCCTGCGGCCGCCGTCGACGAGGAGCCTCCGCGCCGATGCCTCGCCCGCCGTCCGGCTCGTGAGCTCCAGCCGCGCGCAGGCGGCGATGCTCGCGAGCGCCTCGCCCCGGAACCCCAGGGAGGAGATGTGATAGAGGTCCTCTTCTTCGGAGATCTTGGAAGTGGAGTGGGGCAGGCCGCACACTTCGAGGTCGTCGGGAGCGATCCCCTCGCCGTCGTCCGCGACCTCGATGCGCGACAAACCACCTTCGTCGAGGCGCAGCGTGATCTCCCGCGCGCCCGCGTCCAGCGAGTTGTCCAGCAGCTCCCGCACGACCGCATACGGCCGGTCGATCACCTCGCCGGCTGCGATCTTGCGCGCCACCTCCTCCCGGAGCGGACGGACGCGGCGCTGCGGAGCCGGGGAGCGCCCCTCGGGCGCTCCCTTTCCTCCGTCAGTCATGCCTAGTAATGTATCTGGGTCTCGATGCTGATGGTAGTGGCCAGTTCCGGCGTCGTGCCGTCGTCCTGGTAGAGGATGTTGCCGTACGCGTCGCGCGCCAGGGAGGTCGTGGCGATGAACACCAGGTCGACCGTCTTGCTGATGCCGTACCACAGCGTGCTCGTGACGACCGTGTTGGCGTCGAACAGGCGGTAGGTGTTCCCGTCGCTTCCCCTGCCGCTCAGCAGCATCGGGACGAAGTAGTAGCGGTCGTACGCGATCGCGGCTGCGACGTTGACGAACGGTATGACGCCGCGCTCGAGCCTGGCCTGCATGTGGAGGTAGTCCATCTCGGCGGGCTTCCAGCTCCCCCCGTCGACCGTGAAGGGCCAGAAGTAGCCCGCGCTGAACGAGAAGACTTTCTCCCAGGTCCAGCCAGCCTCTCCGTAGATGCCCATGGTCAGCGCGTCGAACTGGTCTGCGGCCGGGTCGGTCGAGTACAGCGCGATGTTCTGGGCGTAGCGGCCGCGCTCCTTGTCATAGATATTGTTGAAGATCTCCGGCACGAAAGCGCCGGTGTAGTAGCGGTATTCCCCGCGCCAGTCGAGAGGCCCCACGTTGCCGAGAGCTCCCGCGATCCAGCCGTAGTTGCGGAGCTTTCCGTCGACGATCAGGGTGTCGGTTGCCAGGCCCTCGCTGATCCCCGCGTAGGGCCCCACGCCGTCCTTGCGGTAGTAGGGCATCAGGCCGGCGATGTCGCCGAACAGCACGACCGAGAGCATGTCGCGCTCGATGAGCGCGTACTCGAGGTCGAGGCCGGCGTTGATCAGCATCGGGTCGCCAATGACGTCCTTCCAGTCGCTGCCGGGGACGGCGGGCGACTCCCCGAGGCCGCGCGCGGGGTAGAGATCCACGATGCCGCTCACGCCGAACGCCAGGGGGAACGTGCCGGGCGCCGGCCGGAGATACAGGCGGGCTCCCGCGATCTGGATGTCGGCCAGGTCGTTCACGATGGCCTCGAAGCCGACCGTCCTGAAGTCCGCGCCGACGTTGAGACCGACGCGCCGGACCGCCGGGAACTCCGCGTCGTTGGCGTAGTTGCGCATGATCAGGCCGTGGCCGACCGTGAACGTGTTGAGGTTCCCGATCTTGAAGAAGAAGGGATCGCGCTGGTCCCCATACTGAAGGTACTTGAACTTGAGCGCGAGGTCGCCGAAGAAATCTCCCGCAATGTCCGCCCAGTCGTTCCCCTGGTCGATGCCGAACGACCACTCGTCGTTCCCGCGGGGTTTGTACCACTTGTTGGGGTTGAACAGGTCGTCCTGGTAGATGACGGGCAGGTAGAGCTGCATCTTGAGCTTGTTCAGTGAGATCGTGGGCGAGATGACGGCCTTGGCGTAGGTCTGGTCGCCGATGGTCAGCGACCCGATCTCGATTCCCAGCGCCCCGAGCAGCGTGTCGATAAAGCCGCCCTGGGCCGGCTTGCTTTCGGGCTTGGGCGGCATCTCGGGCGCCGGCTGGACGGGAGTCTCCGCAGCCGCGACCTGGGGCACCGAGGCCGGGTCGAGCTTCGTGAACCTGAGCTGGCTCTCGAGCGCGGCGGCCTGCGCCGAGCTCATGCGGGCGGCCGCGAACGAGGCGGCGAGGGCGTTGGCGAACTCGCCCGCGTTGATCACGAGCGAAGGGCCCCCGGCGAGCTTCTTGAAGTCGACGGCGCCCTTGAAGACGAAGGCTTGCTCGATGCCCACCTCGATGCTCATGCCGAAGTCGGTCCCGCGCACGCCGCAGACCGTCGTCTGCCCGCGCACGTTGTACCTGTCGCTCTTCGTGCGCGCGGCCACGGCGCGGAGCTTGCCGAAGCCGAGGGCAAAGTCGTTGCTCGTCGCGCCGCCGCTGCCCTGCAGGGCTTCGATCTTGAAGTTGGTGTTCTCGGCGAGCTTGACGATGGTTCCGTTGCCCGGCATGGTGAGCTCGACGCTGTCGTCCTTGCCGGTGACGACGGTCCATCCCACGGGCACCTCGTCGCCGAACGACAGCTGCCCGGAGCTCTTTTCCTGCTCGCCTTTGGGGCCGACGATGCGCAGCTCGCCGCTCTTGTCCTCGAAGAACGAGAGGACCACGCGGTTCTGTGCAAAGGCGGCAGACGCGGCAAGGGCGAGGACCAGTACGATCGACATTCGCGACAGCTTCACGGTCGTGCCTCCCTTACTTGAGCTGAACGAGGGTCTCGAGCCCCGAGCTCACTTCCGGGTCGTTCCAGTCGTTGGAGTTGTACTTGAGCAGGTAGAAGAAGGAGATCACGGCGGGGCCGGAGCGGTAGTTCACCCGCGCTTTGGCGGTCGCGCCGTTCGACTCGAAGACGTCGCTCCAGGTGTCGATCAGCAGCTTGTCGTACGACGCGTCGAAGAAAAAGCCCGGCAGGAGGCCCTCGGCCACGGCGAACATCCCCGTCAGGTGCTTGGAGTTCAGGTAGCTCGCGTCGTTGTTCGGGTCGACCTCGCCGAACGGGCCGTCGAGGCTGACATTGAACACGATGCTGTCGTTGAGAAGGCTCGTCCCGATCGATGCGAACCAACCGACGAAGCCGGGGGTGCTCATCGCGCCTTCGGTGAGGGCATAGCGCTGGGCGCGCGTGATGTCATAGACGGAGTCGAAGTAGACGGGAACGAAGTTGTCGCCGATAAAGCGGATCTGCGCCCCGTACGTGAAGATCTTGATGACGCGCCCGCCCACGCCGAGCATCCCGCCGTACGCGTCCATCCGCTGCGTGACGGCGTCGCCGAAAACGGCGAGGCTGAACGCGGCGGAGTCGAGGAGCGGCTGGCGGAAGTCGACCCCGGCCACGTAGATCCTCGCGTCGCTCGTGTCGATCCCGGCCAGCTGCGCCGCGGCCTCCTCGACGGAGCTCGAGTAGCGGTAGGGATCGAAGTCCGCGGCGAACGTGGTCCCCAGCTGCAGGTCGCGAAGCACCGGGATCTGCGTTCCGGCGAGCGGCCTCACGTAGAGGCGCGCCGCCATGACGTCGAACGCCGAAAGATCGCCCACGAAGGTCTCCATGCCCACGTAGGGAAAGCTGAACAGCCGCCCGTCGACGTCGAGGCTCAGCCCGAACACGCGCCGCTCGGGGAGAAACAGCGTGTTCGCGTAGTTGCCCATGATGAAGCCGTTGCCGAGGGTCGCGTCGTCGATCGAGCCCAGCTTGACGAAGAGGGGATCGCCTTTGAGGCCGTAGCGCACGTAGCGGAACTTCGCGAGATAGAGGCTGAGCGTCTCCTGGAAAGTGAACGGATCGGGGGCCCAGTCATCGGCCAGGACCGTGAACTCGCTGTTCTGGAAGCGGTAGTGGACGGTCACGTCGATGCCGATGCCGAACTTGCCGAAAGCCAGGTCGGGTGTCAGAGAGATCTTCTGCCAGGTCTCGTCTCCGAACGTCTCGACGCCGAGGCCGAGGCCCAGCGCGAAGTTGAGCCCTCCGCCCTGCTCCTGCGCCGCCGCCGGAGCCAGGCACACGACAATCGCGAAGGCGAGCGCGAGGAAAATCCTGCTCATGAACACCTCCGGGGAAGCTAATCAGAATATAGACCCATTGCCTCGCACTTCCAGACCGCGCGGGCGCGCTACGGGGGACGACCCTCCTGCGCGCGTCGCGGCGCGGGCTCGCGTTCGCGCCTCGGCTCCCCGGAGCCGAAGCGGATCAGAGCCTCGATGCCGCCCTGCGCGGCGAAGCGGGTCACCCGGTCGTAGCCGTATCCGCTCGCGGCGCGGAACTTCTCGAAGTCGACGCCGAGGGCCGCCGTGGCCGCGATGTAGCCGTGTCCCGGGATCCGGATCTCGGTACGGTGGCGCACGAGTCCCGTCGCGGGCCTGGAGCCCCACGTCGTGGTCAGCTCCAGGGACTCGTCGTGGGCGTAGAATGCCTCGCGCGTGATGTCCTTTCCGAGAAGCGGCAGCGGCACGCCGCCCTCCGGCCGCACGAACCACGTGTAGCTCGCGGAGGTAGTGTTCTCGACGTTGTCGAAGGTGGTGCCTGTGATGGAGAGCCGGTTCGAAACCGTGAACTGGTTGCCTGCGCCGCCTTCCAGCCCGACGAGCGAGTCGAGGCGGATGTCGCCGCTCTGCAGGGTCTCGTTCCGGTCGTAGCTGAGGGCGAGGCTGATGCTGTTGGAGATCTCGTCCAGGTCGTAGAAGGAAAAGGTCGGGTAGGCTCCCAGGCGGCCGAAAAGGTTGATCGCATTGGTCTGGTACGCGATGGAGTAGACGTACAGCGACGAGAAGAGCGCGCCTTCCTTCTCGAGGTCCCTCGCCACGCTGGCGTCCAGCCTGGTCGGGATGAAGAGATGGGCGATGCGCGAGCCGGGCCTGCGCTCGAGCTCGAGCTGGACCTGAGGCTTGTACAGCGCCGACGTCGCGTCCGCTGATGCCTCCTGGAAGTCCTCGTCGCTCGCGTACAGCTCCCAGAGAGGAATGCCCGAGGTCAAGTAGCTCTGGGCCGCGAGGTCCGCGGCGAACTCGGTCCAGTCCGCGTCGAAGCCGCCCACTCGGGTCTGAGTGGCTGTGATCTCCATCTCGCGCTGATAGGACGCCGTGAGGATGGTGCCCCTGTCGTCGAGGGCCATCGGGGCCGCCAGGCGCGCCGTGAGCCCGTCGCGCTGCTCGCGCCCGTCGCCCAAAGGGACGCTCCGCGTCGAGGGCGTGAGCTGCAGCGTGAGCCCGACCGGCATGGGCTCGAGCGCCAGCTCCAAAGCGGCGCGCGACGTGCGCTCGAGCAGCGGCGCGGTCACGGGCGCATACAGGCGGTAGCCCAGGACCCAGGAGTCGAAGTAGCCGCGCTCGCGGTGCACGTAGTCGAGGGTCGAGAGCCCGAGATCGGTCACGAGGCTCCCGCGGGCACGGCCGGCGGCCGAGGTGATCGTCCCGGTCCAGGTCTGCGTCAGGCGGTCCTCGCTCGTGGCGGCCAGCGCGCCCGCGTCGAACGCGGTCCCGGGCACGGGAGCCACGCGGACGCGGCTCTCCCGGTCGAATGCCGCGGAAGGGCCGGGAGCCCTCAGGTCGAAGCGGTCCAGGACCGAGACGGGGCCCACGATCGTCTGCAGGGTGTGTCCGCCGCCGATGGTCGCCTCCGCGTCGGTCCAATCGACCACGAAATGCGTGTCGAGCTGGCTCGCCGGCAGCGCCATCCCCAGCTCCGTCCGCGAGGAGCCGCCCCAGGCTGGCGTCGGCCGGCCGTACAGCGGCGAGAATCCGGGAGTGACGGTGCTGGCGATCTCGCGCACCCGCAGGTCGGAGACCACCGGCACTCCGCCGACGCGTACGAGCGGCCCGGGGACGCGCAGCTCCGTGTCGACGCCGACGGCCGCGCCGATGCTCCCGATCGGCGACGCCATGTGCAGCTCGTCGACGTAGACCCAGCCGTTCGATCCGTTTCCGCCCTGCGACAGAATGAGGAACTGCACCAGAGAGCGATGCGAATCCACGGTAACGCTGGCTCCCGTCGGAACGGAGCCGTCGATCGTGAGGCGCCGCTTCTCCGTGTCTACCCGCACCTCGTGCCATGCGTCGGACGCCGTGGGCGTGAAGCTCCAGCGGATCCCCTTGCCCTCGTCGTCGAGCAGCGCGAATGCGAGGGGCGCTCCCGGGTTCCACTGCCGAACCCGCAGGTAGTGCACCACCTCGCCGTAGCGCGCGCCTTCCGTTCCCGTGGTGGTGAATCCTCGCACGGTCCACTCCTGCGAGGTTCCGGTCTGGATCTCGAGCACATCCTGCGTCTCGCCGCCCGCGTGGAACACGTCCCTCACGACGGCCCTGAACGTTTCCTCGAGTGACTTGGCGGGCGGGAACGCGGCGAGCCTTTCCGCCACCTCGCGCACGGCGGTGGTGCCGTCCGTGCTGGCCGTGACGGCGAACGTCGAGCCCGCGAGGAAGAGCTTGTCGATGAGAAGGCGGCCTTTCGCCGCCGCTGCGCCGGCGCTCACGTAGACGCGAATGGCCCGGCTCCGGCGCAGGTTCTTTCGGTCGTCGGAGCTGAAGAGCCGGCGCGCGATTCTCCACCCGGTCGCAGTGCCCAGCGCGGTCTCGGCAGTACCCGAAACCAGCAACCCGTCCAGCGTCTGCAGGAACCGGTCGCCGTCCAGGTCCTCCGTGTCCTTGCGCTCGTTGCCCTCGCCCTTGGGACCGCCGCCGACGAGAAGGACCACGCCGTTGCCGCTGTCGTTGAACAGGAATCCTGTCGACGAAGCCGACGCCTCCTCGTCCAGGATCTTGTCGCCGTCCACGTCTTCGGCGACGTCTCCGATCTGCACCACCACGTCGACGGAGGCGCCTGGGCTGAGCTCGAGCATCTTGTATTCGGTGATGAGCGCGTCGATGCTCGACAGATCGGGAAGGGGCTGGCCCGGGAGGACCGGGATTTCGAAGCCCGCCCACTGCCCGGCCTGCAGATCGAAGTCGAGCACCAGGCTCTTGTCGATGTCGTCGGTCGAGCCGCCCGCGACGTTGTACGGGCCTGGCTTCGAGCCGGTCTCGTACGGAAAGACCTGCTTCGAAGGGATGCTCCAATCCGGGCCCTGAAGGGTGAAGGACCCCAGCAGGCCGTAGTCGCGGTAGTCCTTGTAGAGGAGCTTGCCGCGGTTGTCCAGTCTCGTCGTTCGCGGCCGCGCGCCGGGCGCGCGAGGCGGGCAGCGCCAGGTTCTCGTCGAGCGACAGGTCGAGCCCGCTCGCCTCCATGCCGGCCAGACGCAGCCGGCCCGTCGTGTCGGGGTGCGCGTACGAGACCGCCGCCTCGACATCGAGATCGAAGTTGTCGAGCTTGCCCTGGATGCCGCCCGAGAGCAGGACCGCGCCGGTGCGGGTGAACGGCTTCTCGGAGTAGGCGCCCGGGAGCGCGTTCCAGCGGAAGCCGGCGGCCAGCTCGGCCTCGAAGGGGTCGCTCAGCGGGAAGCGGTTGCCCCAGGCGAGGACGAGGTCGCCGTTGTCGAGCAGGGCGCCCTTCTTCTTGTACGTGATCTCCAGCCTGTCCGAGGGGCCGATCGGCGACACGAAGGTGATGACGCCCGTCTTGGCTTCGACGGTGAACCGCGTTTCCGGGTTCCCGTTGCGCGTCACTGACACCGACCCGGCGAGGATGTCGGACTCCAGCACGTACGTCGTGATCGGCGTGAGGATCTGGAGCAGGATCTCGCGGCTGTACAGCCCGGCGGAATCGTCGCGGAACGGGCCGTAGAGACGCGCCCCGGTCGCATCCTCGCCGAGCAGAGGGTAGAGATTGCGCAAATCCCTCGCGTCCGTAGCGAGCGTGAGTACCAGCCTCTGGAGGTCGGGGTCGACCCGCAGCGTCGCGCCGGGCTGCGTGCCCCGCGCCTCGTACCCGTCGCGCTCGACGACCTTCGCGATCACCCGCCACAGCTCCTGCGGCAGCGTCTGGCTCACGAGGTAGGAGCCCTGAACGTCGAAGAGCGAGAAGACGCCGCGATCGCGCAGCAGCAGCGCCGTGCGCCCTTCGATGGAGACCTGCAGGCTCGAGGCGAGCGGCCCGCCCGGCCACAGCGGCGCCGCATCGGCGAAGAAGAACTGGCGGGGCACATCGGGATCGACCGCGCCCGTCGAGCCGCCATTCACGGTCGCGATCGCGTTCTGACCGAGGCCGGGGTCGCCCACCGCGAGCCCGCCCTTGGTGTAGTAGACCAGCACGCGGCCGAAGGGCTTCTGCTTCAGCGTGATGATGCCCGTCACCGCGTCGGCGATGGCGTCGTCGGTGCTCGCGAGCCGGTAGCGCCTG
The DNA here is from genome assembly GCA_963734495.1 of uncultured Spirochaetota bacterium. Taxonomy (GTDB): domain Bacteria; phylum Spirochaetota; class Spirochaetia; order SZUA-6; family CAVTHK01; genus CAVTHK01. The sequence continues at coordinate 145,365 of CAVTHK010000007.1, read as the reverse complement.
CCGTCGCCGCCGGGGACGCTGCCGTCGGGGTCCTCGAGGTACAGCCGCAGGCCGTCGACTCCCGAATCCGGCAGCCGCAGCCGAAGGCCCTGCTCGTACGCCGGCAGCGGGATGCGAACTTCTTCAACCTCATTCTTCCCCACGAACACTTTCTTGCCGCTGGAGTTGTTGTCGAAGCGGACGAGGAACTCGTGGCGGCTCGCGCCCGAGACCAGCGTGGCCTCGGCGCCGAGGCTGGAGTCGCCGGTTTCCGGCACGGTCAGGTACGGGTAGGGATCGATCGCGATGTCCCGGTTGCCCACGACCAGGCTGCGCAGGAGCCCGTCGTCGCTCTGGTAGCCCGCCCGGAAGGCGTTGTCTTCGAAGCTGCCGAGGACGGTGAACTCGACAAAGTAGTGCTTCTGCAGCCACACTGAGAAGGTGAGCTCGGGCACCTGGGTAAAGTCGAAGCCGAGGGGCAGGGAGGGGAAGGCGTCGAGCGGCTGGATCCCTTCGCCGGAGCGCAGGAGAAAACCGACGACTCCGCTGGCCGCCGCGCTCCATGACCCGTCCAGGAACATCTCGACGTCGCTCGACCCGATCGTGGTCTGGAACAGCGCTTCCGGGGCCTCTTCGGGCAGCGGCGGGGGAGCCTCCTGCGCCGGGGCCGTCGCCACGCACCACAGGAAAATGAGCACGGGCCACGAGCGCGACATCGAGCCTCTCGCCGGTTTCGCGTGATCAACGGGCGAACTACGGTGTATATTGCCACATGCGGGGCCCCCTATCCAGACGAAATCGGCTCGAGCCACGGATCCGCGCCTCAGTGCGGCGGCCGCGCAGACTCGAGCCGAGGGGCGCGGCTCTTCGGCCGCCGCGCCTGCGGGTGAGGTCGCTGCATGGTCGTTTCCCTGATTCGCGTCATCATCGAGATCCCCGGCAGCACTTCGCTCAAGGACAAGCGCCAGGTGGTGTCGAGCCTCAAGGAAAAGATCCGCAACCGCTTCCGCGTGGCGATCGCCGAGGTCGACCTTCAGGAGTCGCTGTCGTTCGCCGAGCTGGGAGCGGCGTACGTCTCCAACTCGCGCAAGCTGGGGGAGCAGGTCATGAACCGCATCCTTCATTTCGTGGAGAACAACATCCCGGGCCGGGTGAGCGACGCGAAGATCCTCTCCGAGCACTACTGAGCACAGGGATGTGCTCGCCCGGGGCCGACACGGATGTCGGAAGCCCCGGGCTGAGCGCAGGCGCTTTGGCCCCGCGTACTCGCGGGGGACCCGCTCGCCCGAGGCCGACACGGATGTCGGAAGCCCCGGGCTGAGCGCAGGCGCTTTGGCCCCGCGTACTCGCGGGGGACCCGCTCGCCCGAGGCCGACATGGACATCCCTGTCCCAGCCTGGGCGCCACGCCATCCCTGGCGCGCCCGGGCAAGAACATCCGTGTTCCAGCCCGGCACTATCGCCCTCTCCGGCGAGTACGCCGGACCAGGGCGCATGGCTGTGCCGGGCAAGGACGTCCCTGTCCTTGACTTTTTCGCGGCAAAACGGTAGGTTCAGCCGCCGTCTGACTTTACACGGGAGCACATTGATGGGCAGAACCTGCGAGATCACGGGCAAGAAGACCCGATTCGGACACAACGTCCCGCGCAAGGGTATGTTGAAGAAGAAGGGCGGCGCCGGCCAGCACATTGGCGTGACCACGCACCGCAAGTTCAAGGTCAACCTTCACAAGAAGACCGTCTACATCGACGGCATCAAGCGGAGGATCCGGGTCAGCGCCCGCGGCCTCCGCACGCTGCTGAAAGCCGCGAGGTAGCCGTCCCCCCTCACTCGGACTGTCCGGCCTCCGCGTCGCGGTGCTCGATGTCCACGATGTCGGTGATGGCTTCGACGCACTGATTGAAGTCGAGCAGGCTGTCGCGCAGCGAGTAGTAGTTCAGGCCCGAGAAATAGATCTTGCTGAAGACCGAGAGCACGATCTCCCCTTTGCCGGCCACGATATTCGGGTAGCAGCCGTATTCGTAGGCCACCCGCATGATCTCTTCCAGCCGCTCCTTGACGAACTCCGAGAGCGACGGTGAAAACGAGAACGTGTAGCCGATTTCCAGGAACCGGCTGTCCCTGTCGATGAACAGGCCGCCCTCGGCCCCCTTGGGCCCCGTGAACGTCGCGCTGTAGGATTCGTCCGACTGCTCCGCCCCGCTGGTGCGGTAGCCGGCTTCTCGGAACAGCAAGCGGACCCGGCGGATCCGCTCCTGCATCACCTTCTGCCTGCGGGTCAAGCCGGTTCCCCCTGCGGCCCGGCCGGCTCGGCGACGAAGTCGCGCCGATCCGGGGAAAGGGGCTGCAGCGCCGCGAGAGCGGACGCGACGTCGTCGCGGTCGGAGCAGAGCAGGGCCAGGTAGCGCAGCGAGCCGGAAAAGCCCTGCACGACCGCTTCGCTGAATACGGTGCCTGACCGCTCGTAGGGCACCCAGTCCCCCTCGTCCCTGACGGGAAGATCGATCTCGAAGGACTGCCTCTCCGGCACGTCGATGATGATTTCCTCGGGCATGACCTCGCGGCCGACCGCACGCGTCACGGCCGCGGCGAGGGAGGCCTCGTACTCCAGCCTCAGTTCGAGCTTTTCGAGGCCGGCATGGAAGGGGCTCGATGGCACGAAGGGCGCGCGGGCCACGACGCGGTACAAGCGCCTGCTGAACGCCATGCGGGCCAGCTCGAACGGCGGGTACGAGGCCGACGACATCATGGCGAGAAACTCGCTGTCGTCTATCCCATAGAGGCTGGCGGGGCCGATGACGCGGGTCGACAGACCCATCAGGATCGCCTTCTTGATCATGGCGGTGATCACCCTCACCGTGCGATGCCAGTACACGTTGCGATACATGAGGTACTTCGCGAACAGGACGCTCTCCACGGACCCCAGGCCCTGGCGCGAGACGGCGAGCCCTTTTTCGGGGTGGGGGCATATCTGGTCGAAGATGTAGTCGATATCCTGCACGCCGTAAGGCACCCCGCAAAAATAGGCGTCCCTGTTCAGGTAGTCCAGCTTGTCCGGGTCGAGGACGCCGGAAAGCAGGTTGCGGTAGAGCGGGATGGGCACCGTCGCCCGGCACGACAGCCTCTGGTCCACGATCGCGGCGACCCAGGACGCGGGGACGCGCAGCTCCTCCTCGATGGTCCGGGCGATCTCCGGCCGTGTGAGGATGGTTTCGCCCGTGAGCTGCTCATGCGGCTTGACCGCGAGGTCCTTGAGCGAATGGGCGAACGGGTAGTGGCCGAGGTCGTGGAGCAGCGCCGCGCAGAGAAAGGCCTTGACGCCGTCGAGCGTGTGCGTCCCGGACTGGTCCTTCTTGACGAGCTGCGTGATCATGCGCCTGGCCAGGTTGAAGACGCCCAGGCTGTGGCTGAAGCGCGTATGAGTCGCCCCCGGGTAAACAAGGTAGGTCGGCCCGAGCTGCTTGATCCGGGTGAGCTTCTGGAAGGGGAGAGTCGCCGTGACCGCCAGCAGCGGCTCGGAGAGGTAGATGTGCTGCCAGATCGGATCCCGGTACGGCCGCGTGTAGTCCTCGTCCAGGTGCCGCAGGATCCTGTTCCGCTCGCTCACGGGAGCGTCCTTCATATCACCGTGCCGGGAGGGATCGCGGCGTTCTTGGGCACGATGATGATGCCGCCGCGCACGGAGTACCCCTCGTAGTCGCCGTCGGACCGCGGGCGCTCGTCGACGCCGATGCGCACTCCGTCGCCGATGCGGACGTTCTTGTCCAGGATCGCCTTGCGGATCCTGACGCCTCGCCCGATCCCGATGTCGGGAACGCCGGCCTTGCGGTTCTCGGCGCGGTCCTCCGCCCGCTCGTAGTAATCCGCGCCCATGCAGTAGACGCCCTCGAGGTCGACGTCGGGCCCGATGACGCCGCGGATTCCGATCAGCGAGTCGGCGAGCCGGGCGTGGTCGATGATCGATCCGTCGGCCGCCAGCGAGCGCTCGATCGAGCTCCCGTAGATGCGAGTGGACGGCAGGTTGCGCCTCACCGTGTACAGCGGCCGATCGCTGTCGTAGAACTCGAACGGCGGGTTGGGCGAAGTGAGGCTCATGTTGACGTCGTAGAAGCTGGCGATGGTCCCCATGTCCTCCCAGTACCCGCTGAACACGTAGGCCCGCACGTTCATGCTGCGGATGCACGCGGGTATCACCTGGCTCCCGAAGTCCGCCATCGCGTTGTCGATGGCCTGCCTCAGCCGGCCGTAGCGGAAGACGTAGATCCCCATCGAGGCCAGGAAAGGCGCCTGCTTCTGCCCCTCGAGCAGCTTGGCCGGCGCGCGCAGGTGTTCGATGTCGTCGTCCTCGCCGGGCTTCTCGCGGAAATCCACGACGCGACCGGTGGCGTCGCACGCGAGGATCCCCATGTTTGCCGCCCTCTGGCGAGGGACCGGCTTGGCCGCGAGCGTGACGTCGGCGCCGCTTTCGACGTGCGCCTTGAGGAGTCGGGCCAGGTCCATGCGGTAGAGCTGGTCGCCGGAGAGGATGAGAAAGTGGTCAGGCCGGTGACCGTGGAAGTGCGTCATGTTGTGCCGGACGGCGTCGGCGTTGCCGCCGTACCAGTCGGAATGGTCGAGAGTCTGCTGGGCGGCCAGGATCTGGACGAACCCCCCGCTAAAGGAGTCGAAGACGAAGGTCTGCGCGATGTGGCTGTGCAGCGACACCGAGTTGTACTGAGTGAGCACGTAGATGTGCCTCAGGCCCGAGTTGATGCTGTTGGAAATCGGAATGTCGACGAGGCGGTACTTGCCCGCGAACGGCACGGCCGGCTTGGCCCGCTCCTTGGTCAGCGGGTACAGGCGCGTGCCCTTGCCGCCGCCGAGGATGATCGAAAGGACTTCCAAACGGGGCTTGCCTCCGTCGGAAGATTCTATGCTATAATCCAAAAACCGGTCAACAACAACCTGCGGCTGGGAGGGGGCTGTTGGTGCTCGAAGAAGTCGTGGAATCCCTGCGCAGGGATCCGCGATTCATGGCCAATGTCTCCCACTGGGAGACCATTCCGGCGCGGTCGGGGCGCTACGCGGACTTCCCGCGGGATCTCGACCCCCGCCTCCGCGAATCGCTGGAGCGACACGGCATCAGGAGACTCTACAGCCACCAGGCTTCCTGTTACGACCATGTCCGCGCCGGCCGCAGCATCGTCGTCGTCACCCCGACCGCTTCGGGCAAGACGCTCTCCTACAACCTTCCTGTGCTGCAGACCCTTCTCGAGCGGCCCGACGCGCGGGCGATGTACCTCTTCCCGACCAAGGCGCTCTCCCAGGATCAGCAGTCCGAGCTGAACGAGATGGTGCTCTTTGGCGAGCTCGGGCTGCGCGTCTTTACCTACGACGGCGACACGCCGGCCTCGATCCGGATGTCCGCGCGCGACCAGGGCCAGATCGTGATCACCAACCCGGACATGCTGCACTCCGGGATCCTCCCCAATCACCCCAAGTGGATCAAGTTCCTCAAGGCGCTGCGCTTCGTCGTCATCGACGAGGTGCACACCTATCGCGGAGTCTTCGGCTCGCACCTCGCCAACCTCGTCCGCCGGCTCAAGCGGGTGCTGGCGTTCTACGGCTCGGATCCCGTGTTCATCTGCTGCTCGGCGACGATCGGCAACCCTCGCGAGCTCGCCGAGCGCATCATCGAGCGGGAGACCGCGCTCGTAGACGAGAACGGCGCCCCGTCGGGCGCGCGCCACTTCGTGCTCTACAACCCGCCGCTCGTCGACCCCGTGCAGGGCATCCGGCGCGGGACGGTGCTCGAGTCGCAGGCCCTCGCGAGCCGCCTGATCAGGAGCGGCGTCAAGACCATCGTGTTCGCCCGCTCCCGCATCCGCACGGAGCTGATCGCCTCCTACATCCGCGAGAGCCTGCGCAACTTCTACACCGACGACTACGGCCTGCACGTGGCCTCCTACCGGGGCGGGTACCTGCCGAACGAGAGGCGGAGCATCGAGCGCGGGCTGCGCGAGGGGACGATCGACGGCGTGGTATCGACGAACGCCCTCGAGCTCGGCATCGATATCGGCGGGCTCGACGCGTCGATCCTGGCCGGGTTCCCGGGATCGTTCGCTTCGGCCTGGCAGCAGGCCGGCCGCGCGGGGCGGCGCAGCTCCGTGAGCCTCTCGGTGCTGATCGCCTCGGCGTCGCCGCTCGACCAGTACATCATCAGCCATCCCGAGTACTTCTTCGCGCAGTCCCCGGAATCGGGCTGGATCGACCCGGACAACGTGTACATCGTGCTCGACCAGCTCAAGTGCGCGGTCTTCGAGCTGCCGTGGAGCGACGGGGAGCGCTCCCAGCAGGAGATGGCGCCTCTGCTCGCGCACCTCGAGGAGGCCGGGGTCGTGCGCCTCTCGCGGGACAAGTGGTACTGGTCCGACCGGTCCTACCCGGCGGAAAAAGTCAGCCTGCGCACGAGCACGCCCGAGAACGTGATCATCATCGATTCCACCGGAGGCCGCGACCAGGTGATCGGCGAGATGGACCTGTGGGGGGCCAAGCGGCAACTGTACGAGAACGCGATCTACATCCACATGGGCGAGCAGTACGTGGTCAAGCAGCTCGATCTCGCCAACCGCCGGTGCACGGTCGAGGAGTCGCGCGTCAACTACTACACCGACTCCATCGTGAAGAGCGACATCAAGCTCCTGCACCGCGACCAGGCCGAGGAGCGGCTGGGGGTGGAGCTCGTCATCGGCGACATCCTCGTGCGCAGCGTCGTAACCAAGTTCAAGAAGCTGAAGTTCAGGACGCACGAGAACATCGGGTACGGCGAGATCAGCCTTCCCGAAGACGAGATGCATACGCGCAGCATCGTGCTGGTGTTCCCGGCGCGCCTCAAGTCGGGCGCGCTGTTCGCCGGGCTTCCCGAGGAGCGCCAGGGTGCGCTCATGCGGAGGCTGGGGTACGTCGTGCAGAACGTGGCGCCGGTCTTTCTCCTCTGCGACCCGCGCGACATCGGCATGGCGGAGAGGCTGCGCGACCCCGAGCTCGCCGAGCCCTGCCTCTTTGTGTACGACGTCTACCCGGGCGGGACGGGGCTCGCGGAGGGCTTCCAGAAGAGCTTCGACGCGATCCTCGCGGCGTGCCTCGAGGTCGTCGGGAGCTGCCCGTGCCGCGACGGCTGCCCTTCGTGCATCGGCCCCCCCGAGGCTGACGAGGGGGAGAGCCTGAAGCAGGGGCTGCGCGAATTCCTCGGCGCCCTGCTGGGAGCGGCAAGGTGAGCGACAGCCTGGCCCGCAGGCTCGGGTACCTCGTCGCCAGGTCCGCGCCCGCTCCGCGGCGGGCACCCGCCGTCCCATCGCTCTGCCCGCCGGGGGAGGAGTGGGAGCGGATCGGGCAGTGGACCTGGCGACGCGTCGAGCGGGTCCCTGGAGGGCTGCCGGGCGACCTTCGACTGCGGGCTCTGCGCCGCGAGCGAAGCGCAGGCGACCTCCTGTTCTACGACACGGAAACGACGGGCCTGTCCGGAGGCGCGGGAACCCTGGCGTTCCTGATCGGTCTGGCCACGACCGATGGGGACGAGGTCGAGATGGAACAGTTGTTCCTCTCGGATTTCCCGGGCGAGCCCGAGTTTCTCGAGGCCCTCGCGGACCGGCTCGGCGGGCAGGCCCGGACGCTGGTGTCGTACAACGGCAAGGGGTTCGACTCGTACCTGCTGCGCTCCCGTTTCGCGCTGGTCGGCCTGGAGGTGTCGTTCTCGGACCAGATCGACCTGCTGTACCCCGCCCGCAGGCTATGGCGCAGGGTGCTGCCGGAGTGCAGCCTGGCGGCGGTGGGGGAGGCCGTGCTCGGCCTGGAGCGCGTCGATGACATCCCGGGCGCCGAGGTGCCCGACGCCTACTTCGAGTACCTGCGACGGTCGGAGCCGGGGCGCATGCCCCTGGTGTTCGAGCACAACCGGCTGGACCTTCTCGCCATGGTGCGTCTGGTCGGCCACATCGAGGCGCTGGCCGAGGGGCGTCTCGAACCCGAGGGCGTGGACGTCACCGCGCTCGGCGCGTGGCTCCTCGAGCGGGGAGAGGAGCGCGGCGTCGAGATGCTGCGCCGAGGCCTCGAGGCGGGCGACGCGCAGGCGGGGCGCCTGCTCGGGCAGCACTACAAGCGGCGACGCGACTGGGACAGCGCGGTCGATGTGTGGGAACGGATGGTCGCGAGCCGCAGCGCCTATGCGGCGGTGGAGCTGGCAAAGTACGCGGAGCACAAGCTGCGCACGCCCGAGCGCGCCCTCGCCTGGCTGGACTCGGCGTGGGACGAGGTCGTCGAGCTGCGGCGCGACGACGCCGAGCGGCGGCGGCGACGGTTGCTCGGCAAGGTAGGGCGAAGTGGCTGAGGTGCTGGACGGGGCAGGCAGGATCTATCTCGCGGTGGGCATCGGCTTGGGGCTGCTCGTGCAGCCGCTGTCGCCCGGGGACCCCGAGCGGCAGCTCGCGCGGCATGTGGCCGCGGTCGAGCGGCTGATCGAGCGGACGCCCGTCGGCGACCGCGAGCGGGCGGCCGAAGCGGTCGCGGGCTACATGAAACGATTCGGGCCATCGGTCACGCGGATCAAGGGACAGCTGCGCCGCTACGACCCGTCGCGCAGCGTGATCGCTTACCGCAAGATAGAAAAGCAGATCCCGCCGCTCATGGAGAGCGCGCGGGCCCACGCGAGCCCGGAGCTCTACCGGATGCTCCTCGACCTTCTTCCCTGAGGAGGCGATTCGCTCCGCGCGCCTCTCGCGCGCTATTCCTAATGGGGACGACTGTCGATCATATGAGTGCGTCGGGGACCGGCGTCTCCGGACATCCAGGGCAGACCGCCCGCAGAAAGGAGCCATCTTGAGGAAGGTCATCATCGGCCTCGGGCTCGTCCTCGCCGCGGCCTCCGCTCTGGCCACTGAGCTTCGCACGAGCGACGAAAACGGCGACGGCAAGCCCGACCACTGGTTCGTGATCGCCAACGGACAGCTGGTGGAGTACCGGGCCGACACCAACTTCGACGGCCGCGTCGACGCTCTGGTCAAGTACGCCGGCGCCGACCGCCTCGAAACCGAGGAATACGACTACAACCTGGACGGCGCGATGGATGACTTCTATTTTTATGAAGGCGGGAAGCTCAAGCGCCGGGAAGTCGACAGCAACTTCGACGGGAAGATCGACCTGCGGGTCTACCTCAAAGACGGCCTTTACATCGAGAAGATGGAGCGCGACAGCGACTTCGACGGGATCATGGACGTGATCAAGGACTACACGAAGAGAAAATGACGCCGATCACCGGCTACCATGCGATCGAGGCGGCACTGGACCGCGGCGGGGCAGGCGGGGTCCTGCTCGTCGGCCGCACCTCGCCGAGGATCGAGCGGCTCGCGGAGCTGGCCGGGCGGCGGGGGATCGCCGTCAAGCGGGTTGCGCTCGGGGAGCTGGACCGGCACGCCCCGCGCGATGAGCACAGGGGCATCGTGCTCCTCGCCCCCGAGGGCGCCCGGCCCGGTGCCTCGCTCCGGGAGGTTGCCGCGCGCTCGGGCGAGCAGTCGCTCGTCCTGCTGATGGACACCGTGACCGATCCGAGAAATCTCGGCGCCATCGTGCGCTCGGCGGACCTCTTCGGAGTGGACGCGATCGTGACGACGCACCGTCGCAGCGCCCACGAAACGCAGGCCGTCCGCACGACCAGCGCCGGCGCCGTCGAGTGGGTGCCGATCGTCTCGGTCGCCAATCTCGCCCAGGCTGTCGCCACCCTGAAAGAGGCGGGCTTCTGGGTCTACGGGGCCGAGGCCGGGGGGGAAGACCCCGCGGGCGTCGACCTTCGCGGCCGCGTCGCGTTGGCGCTGGGCGCGGAGGGCGGCGGTCTCCACAGGCTGGTCAGAGAATCCTGCGACCGGCTGCTGGGGATCCCGGCTTCCGGGCACGTCGATTCCTTCAACGTGTCCGTGGCCGCGGCCATCCTCATGTACGAGGTGCGTCGCCAGCAGAAGCACGCCGCGGGCGCTGCGAGCCGGAAGCCGCGCGCCGCCGGCGCGGGCAAACAGCCGCCGACGGACGCGCGGTAGCGCCGCCCGGCGCGCGAATCACTCCGCGTACAGCTTGCGGCCGATGTCGGGCCTGAACCAGGCGCCCTCGAAGCGGACCTGCGGTGCCAGGGCGTAGGCTTTTTCCGTGGCGCTCATGGTGTCGTTCCCCAGGCCTACCACCGTGAAACAACGGCCCCCGCCGGTCAGGAGCCGGCCCAGGCGATCCGCGAGCGTCGTGGCGTGGAAGAGGAGCCCCTCGTTCTCGCCGGGCTGCGGGACGCCCTCCACCGGCACCCCTTTCCGATAGGGTCCGGGGTAGCCCGCGCTGGCGACCACGACAGCCGTGGCGGCGAGCGGCTTGAACGAAATGCCGAACTTGATGAGCGTTCCGCCGAGGAGCGCGTCGACGAGGTTCCCGAAATCCGACTGGATCAGCGGGAGGAGGGCCTGCGTCTCGGGGTCGCCGAGGCGCACGTTGTACTCGAGGACCCTCGGACCCTTCTTCGTGACCATCAGCCCGCAGTAGAGGATGCCCTTGTAGGCGAGCCCCTCTTCCTTCATGCCAGCGAGCGTGGGCATCACGACGCGGGTCTCTATCTCGTTGATCACCGCGTTCTCGACCCACGGCACGGGACAGATGGAGCCCATCCCGCCGGTGTTGGGACCCGTGTCTCCCTCGCCCGCCTTTTTGAAGTCGGCGCATGGCGGGAGCAGGGAGAAGTTGTCGCCGTCCATCAGGACGAAGACCGACAGCTCGTATCCCTCGAGGAACTCCTCGACGAGCACAGGACCCTTCTCCAGCGCCTCCTTGCCGAACTCATAGAGCATGGACCTGTCGTCGGAGGCGAGCACGCCCTTGCCCGCCGCCAGGCCGTCCTGCTTGAGCACGGCGGTGCCCTGCAGCCGCTCGAGCGCCGCCTCCAGATCCTGGCGCTTCGTCACCGTGGCCGCCGCGGCCGTCGGGATCCGATGGCGCTGCATGAACTGCTTGGAGAAGACCTTGCTCGCCTCCAGCTGCGCCGCCCGGCGCGGGGGGCCGAGGACGGGGATCCCCGAAGCCGTGAGCTCGTCCACCAGGCCGGCAGCCAGGGGGTCCTCGGGACCTACGATCACGGCGGTGATCTGGTGCTCCCTGCACGCGTCGACCACGGACCTGAAGGTGAGCGGGTCGAGGTCAGGGATGTTCGTGCCGACCTCCGCGGTGCCCGCGTTGCCGGGAGCTATGTAGAGGGCCGAGAGCCGCGTGCTTTTCGAGAAGGCCCAGGCCAGGGCGTGCTCGCGCGCGCCCGATCCGACTATGAGTGCCCTCAATGTGCGTACCTCCAGAATTGACCGAACGGCGGCGCGAAGCCGGACCCCGCCGGTCCTATCGAACTGCCGCGATGCGGCCGGCCTCCAGCAGAGAGAAGCCCGCCTTTTCCGCGGCCTGGTGCATGCGTGGGACGGACGCCGCCGGTGTGACCAGCACGATGCCCAGCCCGAGGTTGAACACCCGCCGCATCTCCTCGTCGGAGATGCGCCCCTTGCGCTGGATGCGTCCGAAAACCTCCGGGACAGGCCACCTGTAGTCGAGGTCGGCGGTGAGCCCCGGGGGAAGCACGCGCGGAATGTTGCCCTCCAACCCGCTGCCGGTGATGTGGGCCGCGGCGAGAAGCGCGCCCGTCGCGCGCAGGGCGCGCAGCTCCCGCACGTAGATGCGTGTCGGTGTGAGCAGCTCGGCCCACTCGGTGTCGGGGTCCAGGACCTTGCGCGCGAGCGAGAACCCGTTGGAGTGGATGCCCGTCGACGGGATGGCAAGGACCGCGTCCCCTTCGCGGATCTCCGAAAGCCGGGGCAGGAGGGCCGAGCGGTCGACGACGCCCGCGCAGAACCCGGCGAGGTCGATGTCGCCGTCCGCGTACATCCCGGGCAGCTCCGCGGTCTCGCCGCCGGTGAGAGGGCAATCGGCCAGCTCGCACCCGGCCGCGATGCCTCGCAGGACCGGTTCCAGGATCGTTTCGTCGAGGCGGCCGCACGCGATGTAGTCCTGGAACGAAATGGGATCCGCGCCGCAGACGGCCAGGTCGTTGACGGACATGGCGACGAGGTCGATGCCGACGGTATCGTAGCGGCCGAGATGCCTGGCCACGAGCAGCTTCGTCCCGACGCCGTCACAGGTGGTGAGCAGGAGCGGGTCCTTGATGCCTTTCAGGCTGAGGGGAACGGCCCCCGAAAAGCCGCCGATCTGGGACGAGATCGCGCGCGACTTCAGGCCCTTGATGAAATCGACCAGGCTGTCGGCCCGATCGATGTCGACCCCGGCCTCCCTATAGCTTCGCGGCGGCATGTCTGGCATCGCTCCCCTCCACGGCTATGGGGTAACGCCCGCTGAAACAGGCGTGGCAGAAGCCATCGGACTCGTCGAAGCACGCGAGCAGGGCGCGCAGGGAGAGGAAGCGCACGGAATCCGCCCCGATCTCACGCGCGATCTCCTCCGGGCTCAAACGGTTCGAGATAAGCTCCTCGCGGGTCGGGATGTCGATGCCGAAGTAGCAGGGGTTGACGAGCTCGGGGGCCGAGAGGCGCAAGTGCACTTCGCGCGCCCCGGCCTCGCGCAGGAGCTTGACGATGATCCTGGCGGTGGTGCCCCGCACGAGGGAGTCGTCCACGATCGTGACCCGTTTGCCCTGGACGACCTCGCGCACCGGGTGCAGCTTCATCCGGACGCCGAGCTCCCTGGCCGGGGTCGTCGGCTGGATGAATGTGCGGCCGGCGTAGTGATTGCGCATGAAGCCGAACTCGAGCGGGATCCCGGCCGCCTTCGAGTAGCCGAGCGCCGCGCTCGTCCCCGAGTCGGGCACCGAGATCACCATGTCCGTCCGGAACGGGTCGTCCTTGGCGAGCGCGGCGCCCATGCGCTCGCGCGCCAGGTGCACCGACTGGCTGAAGACGATCGAATCGGGCCTCGCGAAATAGATGAGCTCGAAGATGCAGGCCGACCGCGGCCGCGGCACGGCGAAGCGCTCCGAGTGGATGCCCCGGTCGTCGATGACGAGCAGCTCGCCGGGCTCCACCTCCCGCCGCTCCTGAACGCCGAGGATGTCGAGGGCGCAGGTCTCCGAGGCGACGACGAACTGCCCCTCTCTCTCCCCGACCACGAGCGGGCGGAAGCCGCCGGGATCGCGCAGCGCGTACAGACTGCCTTCGTGAATCACGATGAGGTTGAAGGCGCCCTCGAGCTGCCCCAGAACCTCGATGAGAGCCTCGTGAAAGGTCGCCTCGCGCGAGCGGGCGATCATGTGGAGGATGAGCTCGGTGTCGGAGCTGCCCTGGAAGATGGAGCCGGCCTCGAACAGCTCGCGGCGCAGCGCCGTGGAGTTCGAGATGTTGCCGTTGTGCGCGAGCGAGAAGGCGCCCTTGTTGCTCTGGATCGTGATCGGCTGGGCGTTCTCGATCTTGTTGGTCCCCTGGGTGGAGTAGCGCACGTGCCCGATGCCGACGCGGGACAGGTGCGGCCCGCCGAGGTACTTGGACAGGACGTCCGAGACCATCCCGACGTCCTTGTACGTGACGAGGCGGCCGTCGCGCTCGTAGCAGATGCCGCAGCTTTCCTGCCCGCGGTGCTGCAGCGAGAACAGGAGGTAGAAGAGCTTCTCCGGAACGTTGATCGGCCTATCGGACCTCAGGCCCGCGATCCCGCAGAAGTGCCTGATCTGACCCAAAGAATCTCCCCGCCCTAGTATCTACCACCCGACGCCGACGGTGGTCAAGCGACGGGGAGGTCGCGGGCCCGGGCGCTGCAGGCGCCTTGGCCCGGTGTACTCACCGGGGACGTAGAGCGCCCGGGCAAGGCGGCATGGTGATGTCCCGGGCCTGGCGCGCACATGGAGGTACAAGCGCCAGGCCGTCGACCGCGCTCAGGCCGGCAATCCGAAGAGGCGGTTGGAGTTCGCGAACACCGTCTCCGCCAGCGCGTCCGGCGTCATCCCGCGGAGCTCCGCGAGGAAGACGGCCGTCTCGACCAGGAACGAGGGGCGGTTGCGCTTGCCCCGCTGAGCCGAGGGCACCATGAACGGCGCCTCCGTCTCCATCAGCATGCGCTCGATCGGCATGTTCTTGGCCGTCTCGTGCAGGTTGCGGGCGTTGCGGTACGTGACGTTCCCGGCGAACGAGATGTAGAGGTTCAGATCCAGAGCCTTTCGCGCGTAGTCCCAGCCCTCGGAGTAGCAGTGGAGCACTCCGCCCCTTCGGGGCAGCCTCTCCTTGAGGATCTCGAGGACGTCGGACCCGGCCTCGCGGTTGTGGATGACCACCGGCTTGTCGAGACGATGCGCGATGTCGAGCTGCCGGATGAAGAGCTCGATCTGCGAGTCCCGGCTCCCGAACTTGCGATAGTAGTCCAGGCCCGTCTCGCCGATGGCGAGCACTCTGTCGCGGCGGGCGCCTTCTTCAATACGGGCTTCCCAGTCATCGCCGGGGTTCACCACCTCGGACGGCGACACCCCTACCGCGTAGTAGACATGGTCCGCCGTTCGCAGATTCTCGTACACCTGCTGGAAGTCGCGCAGGTTGTTGGCGATGCTGAGGATCCTGGCGACGCCGGCCTGCTTGGCTTCCTGAACTACTATGAGTTGCTCGATCGGGTCTTCATGAATCAGCCCTATGTGAGCGTGCGTGTCGAAGAGCTGCATATCACTCCAGTGCTTGACGATATTAGAAGAAGCGGCGTCGTCCGGTAGTTTTGAACGATGATAGCCCATGGCGTGCTGGAAGTCAACCTTTGACCTGACCGCGTCGGAGGTGGGGACGGGGTCGCGCCGTGGCGGCGGGGAGAGCTCGGTTTGACAAGCGTGGGGGCGTTTGTTAGTATGTCGCTCAAACTGGGGGTTCGTATCAGGCTGCACGGCGCCTGCGGGCTCCAGACTGCCACGGGAGAACCTCGTGTCGCCTGCTCATGACTATAAGAAATTCGAAAAGGATGTCGTCAACGACCTCTCCGGTCGTCTGCGGGCGTTTTTCGGATCGGTCCTCGCGTTCTTTCGCCTCATCTTCCGCAAGGGCCGGCAGCGCTTCACGGTCATGTTCATCCCGCATTCCGAGAAGAAGATCTTCAATTTCCACATATCGGTCTTTTCCCTTGTCTTCCTGTTCGCCCTGCTCGTGGTCCTCATCGTCGCGTTCTTCCTGCTCTCGACGCATTTCACCAGCGCGAGCCGGCAGATAACGCGCGTGTCGGCCAGCCTCAACACAGCCGAGACCAACCTGGACACGCTCCGGGAGGAGATCATCAATCTCGAGCGCGTCTGGAAGCAGTTCCGCTACCAGATGGGAGGGCTGCTGCAGTACCTCGGCCCCGACGAGGCGGAGCAATACTCCAAGGGCGGCCGCGGCGGCGACCTCTCCTCGTTCCTAGGCGCGGAGTCCTTCGAGGAGGGCACTTCGCGCGAGATCAGCGAGCTCCGGCGCCTCCGGGCTTACCTGGCGAGCATAGATGCGCCGCTGGAGCAGATGTCGGGTCTGCTCAAGGCGCAGAAGGATCTGCTCGTCGACATCCCGACGCTCTGGCCTGTGAGCGGAGGCAAGGGCAACATCACGGCGGTCTTCGGGCCCGAAGAACAGCCGTTCACCCACGCATTCCGCCTGCACAACGGCGTCGACATCGCGTGGAGCCCCGGAACGCCCGTTCTGGCCACCGCCAACGGCAAGGTGCAGGCCATCGCGTTCGAGCCCAACGGCCTGGGCAACCGGGTCGACGTGCGCCACAGCTACGGCTTTACGACGGTGTACGGCCATCTCAGTCGGTTCGCCGTGCGCCAGGGACAGACGGTGTCGCGGGGCCAGATCCTGGGCTACATCGGCAACACCGGCCTCTCGACCGGCCCGCACCTGCACTACGAGGTGCACATCGGCACGCAGATCGTCGACCCCATGGCCTTCCTTGACATCAAGAGCCCTCTGGTGGAAAAGTCCTTCAGCAAGTAGATCATGAGCGACAACCACGTAGCAGACTCCACCCTGCTGAACTCCATCATCGGCGAGGGCACGCGGTTCAAGGGCGAGCTCGAAGTCAACGGGCTGCTGCGGATCGACGGCGATTTCATGGGGACGATCCGCACCCCCGGAAAGATCCTGGTCGGCCTCAACGGCCGCGCGCGGTGCAACATCTACGCCGAGACCGTCGTCGTCGGCGGCGTGGTGCTCGGCAACATCTACTGCACCGACCGGGTCATCATCCTGTCGACCGGCATGCTCATGGGCAACATCCACGCGCCGCGCCTGGTCGTGGAAGAGGGAGTGATCCTCAACGGCACCTGCCTCGTGACGGGGCTCGCGGAGCAGCCCGAAATGCCGGAGGCGAAACCCGCGGGCGCAAGGCGGGCCGCAGGCGCCGGCAGGCGCGAGATCGAGAGCGTCGCCGGCCGCTGAGGCCGGGGCCCTCCTCTCGGGTGGGGAAGCAATGGATCGGGTAGATTCGCTGGGTTCCGCTTTCCCGCACCGCGAGCCGGAGCGCCGAAAGAAGGTCGAGAAGAGACGCCGCGTCGGCGGCTCTCTGCTGCGCGCCTCCGAGCGCGGCGCGAGGCGGAGTTCTCGAGCCTTCTGGACTCGCCCGAAGCCGGCGAGGCGCTCGAAGAGCTGCTCGACGAGGTCAACGAGAGCGGAGAGCGGCTGCACGAATCGCAGTCTCTGGAAAACATCAGGGTGTTCAGGGAATCCGTCAAACGATTCCTCGCCTACGTGGTCAAGCACGCCCTCGAAGTGGAGGAGCATGTTTCCGGCGGGAACATCCTCAAGCGCAAGAAGTTCACCGTGGTCGAGGTGATCGACCGGAAGCTCGAGAGCCTGGCGTCGGCGGTCCTGGCCGGCCAGGCTGATCAGATGGAGATCCTCCGGCGGATCGACGAGATCCGCGGCCTCCTCGTGGACCTCGTGACGTAAGACGATGAAAGAGCATGAAACAGGCGCGCGGACCGGCCGCGCGGCGCTCGCCGGGTCGCCCGTGTACAGGGTCAAGGTGCTGCACTCGAGCGCCGTCGAGTACACGGTGTCCGACGAGGCGATATCGAGGGGCGACCACGTGATCGTGCCCACCCGCTACGGCAAGGCGCTCGGCGTCGTGCTGGGCACGGTCAATGGCCTCGCCGAGGTGGCCACGCAGGAGATCCTGAAGATCGATCGCAAGGCCGACGTCGACGACCTCGAAAAGGAATCGCGCAACCGCAAGAAGGCCGAGAGCGCGTTCGCCGTCTGCCAGGACAAGATCGCGGAGCGCAACCTGCAGATGAAGCTCGTGGGCGCCCACCAGCTCCTCATGGAGCCGAAGCTGGTGTTCTTCTTCACTGCGGAGGAGAGGGTGGACTTCCGCGACCTGGTCAAGGACCTCGTGCAGGTGTTCCGCTTGCGCGTCGAGCTCCGGCAGATCGGCGTGCGCGACGAGTCGCGCCTGCTCGGGGGGCTCGGTGTCTGCGGTCGGGCGTTCTGCTGCCACAAGCTCACCGATCGGATGAACCCGGTCTCGATCAAGATGGCCAAGAAGCAGGACCTCTCGCTGAACTCGACCAAGATTTCCGGCCCGTGCGGCCGGCTGCTCTGCTGCCTGTCCTACGAGTACCCGTACTACAGCGACGAGAGGAACCGCGCGCCGTCGGTAGGCGCGCGGATCACATGGGAGGGAGAGCCCTGCAGGGTTTCCGAGGTGAACATCCTCTCGCGCAAGGTGCGGCTCACGGCCGAGTCGGGCCGCGTGCTGGTGCTCGCGCTCGATGCCCTTCGCTACATCGCGTCCGAGAAGCGCTGGGTCCCGGCCGCTCAGGAGGGCTGAGGCGCGAGGTCAAGCAGCTCTTCCAGGCTCGTGACCACGTAATCGGGAGGCGGCTCCTCGGGAGGGTACGGGGCCGCCTGCAGGTTCACCCAGCAGGTCGCCATGCCCGCCGCGTGACCGCCCCTGATGTCCGCGGCGGGGTTGTCGCCGACGCACAGAAGCTCGTGCGGCGCGAGGTGCAGCTCGCGGGCGGCGTGGTGGAAGATCGCGGGGTCGGGTTTGCTGATGCCGAGCTCCCCGGAAATGAAGACCCCATGGAAGAAGATCTCGATGCCCGAGCGGGCGAGCCTGCCGCGCTGCACGGACGGGATGCCGTTCGTAAGCAGGCCGAGCACGGCCCTGCGCGACAGCCGATCGAGCACGGACGGCGCGCCCGGGATCAGGTAGGCGCGGCCGCCCAGGTCCTCCAGGTACCGCCTCGCGAGCTCGGCCGGGTCCGCGTCCAGGCGGAGCGACGCCGCGAGCCGCCGGAACCGCTCGACGGCAAGCTCTTCCACGCTGATGCGTCCCGCGTCGGCGTCGGCCCAGAGAGCCGCGTTGATGCGCTTGTACTCGCGCAGCAGCGCAGGCGCCGGCGCCCGCACCGTGGCCAGAAGAGCGTCCCGCTCGGCGGCGTCGAAGTCGAACAGCGTGTTGTCCGCATCGATCAGAAAGCCGCGGAACCCGCCTGAAGCCGACAACGCAGCCGCCTTCTACGCGCGCCAGCGCGCGTGCTGCGCTTCGATGTCGGCGCGGATGCGCGCGAGGAGCCGCACCGTTTCCTGCCGTCCCACGGGGGGCGGGTACACGCGGAGAAAGCAGACCCGGTAGACCACTTCGCTCACCCGGTGCAGCTGCAAGACGCCGCGCAGGAGGTGGCCGCCGTCCACCGCGACGCCCAGCACGGGGAGGCGGTTGGCCTCGACGAGGACCCGCACGGCCGAGGAGTGAAAGGGCCCCAGAGTCCCGTTCCGCGATCGTGTTCCTTCGGGAAAAACGGCCGGGCTGATCCCGGGCATCCCGGCGAGCCGGAGCAGCGCCGGCCGAGTCCGGTCGAAGCGGCCCCGGCGGCTGATGAGCGCGTGGCGCCCGTAACGCAGGGACGGCGCGATCAGCGGGATGCCGTGGCCGAGCTCCTCCTTGGCGACAAAACGGACGTCATGGCCGGGGAGGGCATAGACGAGGAACGCGATGTCGAGCATGCTCTGGTGATTGCTCACGATGAGGACTGGGCACGGCAAGGGACCTTCTACCGTGGATTCGACGACGATCCGGAGGCCTGCCACGGTCCTGGCCAGCTTCAAGGCGATCCTGGCGAGCCTGATGTGGTGGCGGTGCAGGGCGGCCCGGAACGCCGCGCCGCTTCGGGCGATCCGCAGGAAGCGCACCTGCAGGTCTCCGAGGATCACGCACGCGAAGAACACCAGGGTGAACAGGAAGGCCTTCATGCGCGGGTCCCGATCGCGGAGTTTAGCCCCCGCGCGCTCCCCTGTGAAGCGAGTGCCGCGGGATGCTAAGGCGCGGGGATGGCGGCCGGGCGGACGCCCGACCGGCCCGTAGGGCGTAACACTCTGCGCAACGGACAGTTATCGCGATTCGGCCTTGACAGACCGGACGGGTTTTGTTACCTTCGACCCCAGTTTTTCCGTACGGATAAGGAGATACCAGTTGCCAGCGAGATCGTCCGTCGAAAAGAGGCACGCCCAGAGCGAGAACAGCCGAGTGCGGAACAAGTCGTACAAGAGCATGCTCAAGACGAAGACCAAGGAGTTCCTTGACACCGCCGGGTCCGGAAACAAGACTTCGGCCGCGGAGGAGTACCGCGTGCTCGTCGGACTGCTCGACAAGGCCGTGGGCAAGGGGATCCTTCACAAGAATACCGCCGCCAGAAAGAAATCCCGGATGAGCAAAGTCCTGGGCCGAGCCTGACGGCCCGTGTGGTCGGGGGCGTGGTATGTCGAAGAAGAAGCTTACCAAGGCCGATATCATCGAGAGCATCTACACGAACTCCGACCTCAGCCGTAAGGGCATTCACCGCGTGATCGACCGTGTCTTCGAGGAGATCAAGAAGGGGCTGCAGGACGACCGGGTCGTCGAGTTGCGCGGGTTCGGGACCTTCGAGGTACGTCTCCGCAAGGGACGCAAGCGCGCGCGCAACCCCAAGACCGGCGAGGTCTTCCCGGTGGAGAACCACGGAGTGCCGGTCTTCAGGCCCGGCCAGGAGCTCAAGCAGATCGCCTGGCCGATGAGGACGTAGTGGGTCGGGCCGCCCTGCCTCCGGGGCGGTCGAGACCGGCCGGCCGCGCCGCACCCTCGCGGAGATCGGCCTCCTCGGTCTGTCGGCGCTCCTGTTCGCGCTGTCCTTCCCGAGCTTCCTGTCCAAATGGGGCTGGTTCCCGCTGGCGTTCGTGAGCGTGGCGCCGGTCTTCGTCGTGGTTCACCGCGCTTCGTGGGCGAGGGTGTTCGCCTACGGGCCGCTCTATGGCTTCGTGAGCTACGCCCTGTTCGATTTCTGGCTGGCCACGTGGCACCCGCTCGGCCTTGTGGTCGTGCCCCTCATCTACGCGGCGCATTTCTTCGTGCTGTTCCCGGTCCTCAAGCTGGTCGACAGCCGGTTCCCCCGTTGGGGCTGGCTTCTGCAGATCGTCGCCTGGATCGGCTACGAGTACGTCAAGACGCTCGGGTACCTCGGCTACCCCTACGGCATCCTCGGCTACTCCCAGTACCTCTTCATCCCGTTGATCCAGGTCGCGAGCCTGGCCGGGGTCTGGGCCGTCTCGCTGCTCGTCGTCTTCCCGTCGGCGCTGCTCGGGAACGCCGTCCGCGACGGACTCTCGGGGGCGGCGCCGTTCCTGCGGGCGCGGCTGCCCGCAATCGCGGTCTACGCCGCGGCCTTCGCCGCCGCGCTGGTCTACGGATTCCGCAGCCCCGTCGAGACCGCCGGGCTGCGCGAATGGAAGGTCGCGCTCGTCCAGCAGAACGTCGACCCGTGGCGCGGAGGCTACGTGGCGTACAGGGCCTCGCTCGAGGCGCTCGTTCGACAGAGCGAGGCCGCGATGCAGCACGATCCCGAGATCATCATCTGGTCGGAGACCTCGTTCGTGCCGAGCATCGACTGGCACACCCGGTACCGGACGGATGAGGATCTGTACAAGCTCGTGCGGCGCCTTCGGGAGTTCCTCGACGGGCAGAAGGTCGGCTACGTCATCGGGAACAACGACGGGCAGAAGACGCGTGCTGCCCACCGGCGAGGAGGTGCGCGTCGACTACAACGCGACGCTCCTCTACCGCGACCGCGAGATCGTCGACACCTATCGGAAGCTGCGCCTCGTGCCTTTCAGCGAGCATTTCCCGTTCCACGGCGTCCTCCAGTGGATGTACGACCTGCTGCAGAAGTTCGACATCCACTTCTATGAGCAAGGGAACCGTCCCGGTCGTGTACGAGGACAAAGGCGTCCGCTTCTCGACGCCCATCTGCTTCGAGGACACCTTCGGCTACCTGGGCCGGCTGTTCGTCAGCCGCGGCGCCGACGTGCTGGTCAACATGACCAACGACTCGTGGGCGGGGTCGGTCGCAGCCGAGATGCAGCACATGGCCATGGGAGTCTTCCGCGACGGTGGAGAACCGGCGCTCGCTGGTGCGCAGCACCAACGGCGGCATGACGGTGATCGTCGACCCCAACGGACGCATCCTCAACATGCTTTCCCCCTTCGTCGAAGGGTACCTCATTGGCGAGGTGCCGATCGTCCGCGGGGTCGTCACGCCCTACACCCGCTACGGCGACTGGCTCGCTCAGGTATCGCTCGCAGCCATCGTGGCGATCGTCCTGGGCTGCCTCGCGCTGTCGGGGGCCCGGAAGCTGGCCGGGCGCGGCGGGTCCCGTGGGCTATGACATCCCTGTCGCCCGCGGGGCCCGACATCCGTGTCTGGGCCCGGGCTGGCCCGGGCGCCGGCAGTTGACAACGGCCGTGCAGTTTGGGAGAATGAACCATCCCGCCCGTTGGGACGTGACATGAAACCCAGGGACAAGCTGCTCATTGTAGACGACGAGCCGATCAACCTCGAGTTCTTCGACGTGATGCTCAGCAAGCTCGGGTTCGAGGTGGCCAAGGCCGAAAACGGCGAGGAAGCGCTCGAGCTGGCCCTCTCGTTCCAGCCGGACCTCATCCTCCTCGACAACATCATGCCGGGCCTGACGGGCTGGGAGGTCACGAAGAAGCTCAAGAACGACTCGGCGTACGCGGACTGCAGGGACATCCCCGTGATCATGTTCTCGGCGATGGACAGCGTGGAGGACAAGATCGAGGGGTTCGAGCTCGGTGTCGACGACTACATCACGAAGCCCTTCAACTTTTCCGAAGTACTCGCCCGGATCAGGGCCGTGCTGCGGGGCCGGGAGCTGCACAAGCAGGTGAGCCGCCGCGAAAAGCGCATCGCGGTCATCGAGTCGCTGAACAATTCGCTGCTCTTCTTTACCCGCCACGTGCGCAAGCCCGTCACCGAGATCCTGGAAAAGATCAAGGCGGCCGACCCCTCGAACGAGAAGCAGATGAAGACCCTGCTCGAATTCGTGCGCAAGGAGCAGCAGGAAATCCTCGCGGCGCTCGGAGGGCTCGAGGGCGAGGTCGAGGAGCTGAGGAGCCAGGAGACCAAGCTGAGGGAAGGCGACCTCGCGCTCAAGGACCTCGAGGAGAAGTACCGCAAGTCGCTTCTGGCGGGCGCGGGCCGCGGCGGGAAGAGCGGGGCGGGGGCCTCCCGGTGATCTCCGAGCAGAAGAAGCAGGTCCTCGACCTCTTCGCCGAAGGCCGAAAGGCGTACAAGCTCATGCGGTTCGAGGATGCGCGGGCCTTCTTTGCCCGGGCGCTCCAGGCCGACCCTGACGACGGGCCGGCCAAGGTCTACTATGCCCGGTGCAAGCACTACATCGAGAATCCGCCCCCCGAGGACTGGGACGGCGTGTTCGTAATGACAACCAAGTAAGCGGAAACGGAACGTGTCGAAGATCACTGACGACCGGATCAGCACGAGCCTCGGCAAGGAGACGAGCTTCAGCGGGACCATGCGGTTCGAGAAGTCGCTCAAGATCGAAGGCCGTTTTCAGGGCCGGATCCTGTCGTCGGGCTCCCTCTACGTCGAGCAGGGCGCCGAGGTCGACGCCGACATCGAGGTCGGCGCGGTCGTAATCGCGGGGACCCTTCGCGGCAACGTGCTGGCGCGCGACAAGGTGGAGCTCCTTGCCACCGCCCGCCTCTACGGGGACGTGAGGACAGCGAAGCTCAAGATCGCCGACGGAGTGGTGTTCGAAGGCAAGTGCGAAATGATCAGAGACGGTGCCCCGATCGACATCTTCTCGGCGCGATCTTCCGAGCTCAAGGAATCCCTCAAAGGCGCCTGAAGTCCGCCGGGGCCGGCGCGGAGGCGACTGGAACGGGCTCACGACCGGGAAGCACGCTCTCGGTGTATCTCGCAACCGCGGCCGAGGTCCAGGCCGGGTTGGCTGCGGCCGGACTGGGCGCCTGCGCGCTGCGCACGGAGGCCGACCGGATCGTCGTCACCCCGCCCGACGGGGCGGCCTCAGCGGCGGCCGAGCGGCTTCGGGGGGCGTTCGGCGACGCCCGCGTCGCCGCGGGCGACCGCACCCTGGCGCAGCGCGTAGCGGCGTCGCTCAAGAGCGCCGGGGCCACGCTCGCGCTCGCGGAATCCTGCACGGGCGGGCTGGTCGCCAAGCTCCTGACCGACGTCGCGGGGAGCTCGGTATTCCTGCTCGGCGGAATCGTCGCGTACGCGAACGACGCGAAAGTTCGCCTGCTCGGCGTGCCGGCGGACGAGATCGCGCGTCATGGGGCGGTGTCGCGCCCCGTAGTCGAAGCGATGGCCAGGGGGGCGGCGCGGGCCTTCGGCGCAGGCTTCTCGGCCGCGGTTTCAGGCATCGCGGGTCCCGACGGAGGGACGGCGGAAAAGCCGGTCGGCACCGTATGGGTGGCGGTCCGCGACGCTGGCGAAGACGTGGAGGCGCGGCACTTCTTCTTCGCCGGCGACCGGGAGCGCATCCGCGACCTCGCGGCCTGGAACGTTCTGCTCATGCTGCAAGCGCGCGTGCGCGCGATTGCCGGAAGCTCCGACGGCTTGTAGGCACAGCACAGAGCGGCGCGCTCCCGGGGGCAGAGCCGCCAAGGGCCGGCCGATGGGCGCGAATTCCCCCGCGGCTGTATTGACACCAGACAGGAGTCAGCAATATACTATGAGCAAGGCAGTTACCCAACCGCCCTCGATTTCCGAGGACAGTCCGATTTCCCCGTCACCCTTTTCATACTTGGAGCAGGCCTGATGGCATTAATCCGAAAGCAGCGCAACGGCGGCAGTGAGACTCAGGACCTCGGCCTTTCGTCGGAGCCTATGGAGGCCCGTGCGGCCGAGCAGGAAGCGGGACACGGGCCGGAAGAGCCTCCGGACGTCATGCCGCAGCCCCTGCGGGAAGGCGGGCCCCGGCGGGGCAAACGCCGGAGGATACGCGTCCAGCTCATCAAGGACGCCGCCGAGCCCGAGGAGCCCGTCGCCGAGGGGGGTGAGGAGGCGCTGGCGGAGGGCGGCGACGTCGCCGCCGCGGAGCGCTCCCGCGCCGATCACGAAGGCGCGAGCCGCAAAGACCAGCGGCTGCAGATCAACGAGCTCTCGAGCATGAGCATGACCGAGCTCCGCGACCTGGCCCGCACCCTGGACATCCCGCAGGACCGGGTCGTCGCCATGCGCAAGCAGGAGCTCATCTTCGCGGCCCTCAAGGCGCACACGGAGCGGGGCGGGACCATCTACGCGTTCGGGGCGCTGGAGATCCTGCCCGACGGGTACGGGTTCCTCCGATCGCCGAACTACAGCTACCTCCCCGGGCCGGACGATATCTACATATCGCCGTCGCAGATCCGGCTCTTCAACCTCAAGACCGGCGACACGGTCGCCGGCCAGATCCGCTCGCCCAAGGAGGGGGAGCGCTTCTTCGCGATGTTGCGCGTCGAGAGCGTCAACATGGACGAGCCGCAGGTCGCGCAGACGCGCATCCCGTTCGACAACCTGCTCCCGGTCTACCCGAATCAGCGGCTGAACCTCGAGACCCGGTCGGGCGACATCTCGACCCGCCTCATCAACCTGTTCTGCCCGATCGGCAGGGGGCAGCGGGGGCTGATCGTTTCGCCTCCCAAGGCCGGAAAGACGATCCTCCTGCAGAAGATCGCCAACGCGATCACGGAGAACCAGCCCGAAGTGCTGCTGTTCGTGCTGCTCATCGACGAGCGGCCCGAGGAAGTGACCGACATGCAGCGCAATGTCAAGGGCGAGGTGATCTCTTCGACGTTCGACGAGCAGGCGACGCGGCACGTCCAGGTCGCCGAGATGGTCATCGAGCGGGCCAAGCGGTTCGTGGAGCACGGCCGGGACGTCGTGATTCTCCTCGACTCGATCACGCGCCTGGCGCGGGCCTACAACCAGACCGTGCCCACGTCGGGGAAGATCCTCTCGGGCGGCGTCGACTCCAACGCGCTGCACAAGCCCAAGCGTTTCTTCGGCGCCGCGCGGAACATCGAGAAGGGCGGCAGCCTCACGATCGTGGCCACCGCGCTCATCGAGACGGGCAGCCGGATGGACGAGGTCATCTTCGAGGAGTTCAAGGGCACCGGCAACATGGAAGTGCTCCTCGACCGCAAGATCGCTGACCGGCGGACCTTTCCCGCGATCAACATCAAGCGCTCGAGCACCCGCAAGGAGGAGCTCCTGCTCAGCGACGAGGAGCTGCAGAAAGTCTGGATCCTGCGCAAGGTCATGAACCCGATGGACGACTCCGAGGTGATCGAGCTTCTGATTGACAAAATGAACAAGACCAAGAACAATGCGGTCTTCCTGCAGTCGATGAACACGGGCGCCGCGGCGGAGTGACGCCCTCGGTCGAAGGCCCGGCGCGGTCCGCGAGGAGTTGAAGCGACGATGAAAAAGGATATCCACCCCAACTACCGGCCGGTCGTGTTCCGGGACACGGCTTCCGGCACGCTGTTCCTGACCCGCTCCACGGTGGCGACGAAGCAGAAAGTCAAGTACACCGACGGCAACGAGTACCCGGTGTTCGACGTCGAGATCTCCAGCGCGTCCCACCCATTCTTCACGGGCAAGCAGCAGCTGGTCGACACGGCCGGACGCATCGAGCGGTTCAAGAAGAAGTACAACATCAAGGACTAGGAAAGAGAAGTCCGCCGCCGGGAGGGCCACCTGCCCCCCGTACTCGGGGGGCTCACGAGCCGCGGTCTATCTCGCGCTTCCAGCGGGCCAGCAGATTCAGCGCCTCGAGCGGTGTCATCCGCTCCAGATCTACGCTCCGGAGCCCTTGGACCACGATCTCCGCGGGCCCGAAGAGCTCGGCCTGGACGGGAGGCGGCGCGGCGGCAGGCTGCGGAGCGATGGCGAGCCGTTCGGGCCGCTCGACGATTCCCTCGAGGACCCTGTGCGCGCGCTCTATGACCTCCGCGGGAAGCCCCGCAAGGCGGGCCACGTGCAGCCCGTAGGAGTTGTCCGACGAGCCCGGCCGCACGCGCTTGAGGAACAGGATCTCGCCGTCTCTCTCCTCCACGTCCATGCAGAGCCTCACCAGGTCGGGATGCTCGAGGCCGGCGAGCTCGTGGTAGTGGGTGGCGAAGAGGGTGTAGGCGCCGATCTTCTCCATGAGGTACGAGGAGACGCTCCACGCGATGGCAAGGCCGTCGGTGGTTCCCGTCCCGCGGCCCACCTCGTCCATGATGACGAGGCTTCGCCGCGTCGCGGAGCGGATGATGTTCGCCGTCTCGTTCATCTCCACGAGGAACGTCGATTCCCCCCTGGCCAGGTTGTCCATCGCGCCCACGCGGCAGAAAATCCGGTCCACGAGAGGCAGCGAGGCTTCGCGCGCCGGCACGAATGAGCCCGCCTGCGCCATGAGCGCGATGAGGGCCACCTGCCTCAGGAACGTGCTCTTCCCGGCCATGTTCGGGCCTGTCAGCAGCACGAATCTGCCGGACCCGCGGCCCAGCTTCAGGCTGTTGGGAACGAACGCCCCCGGCGGCAGGTGCGCCTCGACGACGGGATGCCGGCCTTCGGTGATCGACAGGTCGCCCTCGGCGTCGAGGGCCGGCCTCGCGAAGCCGTGCACGGTCGCGCCCATCGCGAAGCCCTGCAGGACGTCGATCTCCGCGATGAGCTCGCCGTAGGCGAGGAGGGTCGGAACCCCCGACTTGACCCGCTCGCGGATCTCCAGAAAGAGACGACGTTCGAGATCGTTGGCGGTCTCGGCCGCGCCGTTGATCTCGTTTTCGAGGTCGGCGAGCCGTTCGGTCGTGAAGCGCTCGGCGCTCGCCATCGACTGCCTGCGGTTGAAGTGGGGCGGCACCAGCGCCAGGTTGGGTTTCGTGACCTCGAAGAACCAGCCCAGCACCCGGTTGTGCCGGAGCTTGAGCGAGGCGATGCGCGTCGCCTCCTGCTCCTCCTTGAGCAGGGCGTGCAGGCGCCGTCGGGCGTCGCGCCGGACCGCCCGCAGTCGGTCGAGCTCGGCATCGTAGCCCTCGCGGATCAGGTCGCCTTCGCTGAGGAGCATGGGCGGATTCTCGGCGATCCCCCTCGACAGAAGCTGCTCGAGGGCCTGCAGCTCGTCGAGGCGCGTCGCGAGCCGCTCGGAGAAGGCGTGCGCCTGCGGAGACTCGCGCAGCAGCGCTGCGAGGGCGCCTACCGCCTCGAGCGACGCGCGGATCGCCAGCAGGTCACGCGCGTGGGCGCGGTCCATGGCTACGCGGGCGGAGAGACGCTCCACGTCGTGGAAGCGGCCAAGAGTCTCCCGCACCCGGGACAGGAGGACCTGCGCGCGGTAGAAGAGCTCCACCGAGTCGAGGCGGCGCTCGATGCGATCGCGATCCATCAGGGGCGCGAGGAGCCACCGCTTGAGCATGCGCGCTCCCATGGAGGTGCGCGTGTGGTCGAGGACCTCGAGCAGCGTGTACCTGCGGCTGCCGTCGGAGAGGTTGCGCAGGAGCTCGAGGTTGCGCTGCGTCGTCTCGTCGAGCATGACGGCGCTCGAGTCGCGGTAGACGTCGATGGCGCGGATGTGGGGCAGGAGCGAACGGGAAGCGGAGGCCACGTACCCGAGGATGGCGCCCGCGGCCGCGACCTCGGGCGAGCCGTCGTCGAGGCCGAAGCCCTTGAGGTTGGCGACCCCGAGCTGCCGCGTCAGCTCCTGGTACGAGGCGGCCGCGTCGAAGCTCCAGTCGGGCAGACGGTTCACGAGGAGGCCGTCGCGGGCCGCAAGGGTTCCGCCGACCGTCTCCTCCTCGAACAGAGACTCCTGCACGAGCGCCTCGCGGGGAGCGAGGCGCTCCAGCTCCTTGCGCAGCCTCTCGCCGCGCTCCTCCCAGGCGAACGAGGTGCATCGGAACTCGCCGGTGGAAAGGTCGACGTAGGCGAGCCCGACGGCCGGCGACGCAGCCGGCGCCCGGCCTGCGCCCAGCGCGATCAGGTAGTTGTTGCTCGCCTGGTCGAGGAACCCTTCATCTACCAGAGTCCCGGGGGTGATGACCTCGACGACCTCCCGCCGCGCGAGCCCGCGCCCTCCGCGCGGCATCTCGGTCTGCTCGCAGACGGCGATCTTGCGCCCGGCCTTGAGCAGGCGGGCGATGTAGTTCTGCGCGGCGTGATAGGGGATGCCGCACATCGGGACGCCGCTGCGCTGCGTGAGGGTGAGGTCGAGCAGGGCGGACACCTCGCGGGCGTCCTGCTCGAACATCTCGTAAAAGTCTCCCAGGCGGAAGAACAGCACCGAATCGCGGTGCTGCTCCTTGATCAGGCGGTACTGACGGATCATCGGCAACGCGTCGGCGCCCTCCCTGCCAGCCGGGGTTGCCCTTCTGTCGCGCGCGCTCTCCGCCGCCATGCCTCTCCCTCAAGTGCTTGAGGGCTCAGCCCGGCGCTCTCGACGTCTCCCGCGAGTACCCAGCGAGTACGCTGGGCCAAAGCGCGCGGGACGAGCGCCTGTCGCGCCGGGCGAGCACATCCCTGTGCTCAGTTCCCGCCGGGCGTGTAGGTCTTGCCCGCCTTTTCGAACAGGTGCTGGAGCACTTTCTCGGTGATGTCGCTCTCGGGCGTGAAGTACAGGAAGATGGGGTTCTGCTTCTCCATGATCATGGAAAAGCCTTCGCTGACCGCCACGTAGGCGATCGCGTCCGCGAGCTCGCCCAGGAACGAGGACTCCACCTCGACCTTGCTCTGCCGCGAGCGGAACTCCAGATTCTTGACCCGCTGATACTCCCTGAGAAAGTTCTCCTTCTCGAGGATCTGGCTCTCCAGGCGCAGCGATTCGTCCTTGCGGCCGTCGCGCTCCGCGTTGACCTTGGCGGCCTGCAGCCCGGTGATCTCGTCGTTGAGCCGGCCGGACTCTTCGAGGATGGACTGCTTGAACGCGGCGAGGTCGCGGACGGCCTTGGAATCCTGGAAATAGACGGAGTAGATCCGGCTCGTGTCGACCACGCCGATCTTGGTGATCTCCTGTTCGGCATGGAGCGCCGCGGCGCCAAGAAGCAGGAGGACGGCAACGGGTGCCAGTCTCATGGCGTTTTCTCCTTTACCCCGGGCTAGAACGCGCCCGGCACCGTGATCGAGATGACGAACTTGAGCTCCAGCGGTCCCAGGGGGATGTCGCCGGGCTGATTCTCGACCTTGCCATTGGTCACCTTGAACGCCTGGGCGAGGTAGAGGCGGATCGGCAGCCCCGGTATCGTGAACCGCAGGCCGCCCCCGTAGCTGAAGTAGAAATCCTCGATCGTCATCCCCGCGATGTCCTGGGGCAGGGCCCACGCGCCGACGGCGTCGAAGAACCATGTCCACCACAGGAACTGCTTGGCGATGGGCATCCGCAGCTCGACGGTGTTCGACCACATGGAGCGGAAGTCGTACATGTAGTCCCAGCCGCGGCCGATCGTCATGCCGTCGATGATCAGCGTGTCCTTGGGTGTCAGCTCGAGGTCGCCGTTGAGCTGAGGGAGGATGAACGAAAGCTCGCTGTGCGCCGCCAGCACCATCTCGAGCTTGAACTTCTCGCCGATCGGAAGGCTGAAGAGCTGCTGGTATCCGTCCGTGCGTGTGGCGAGCTTGATGTACTGACGGCTGCCGAGCAGGAAACCGCCGGTCAGCCCCAGGTACTGCGACAGGTAGAAGCCCTTGGTAGGGTTGTAGTAGATGTCGCGGTCGTCCCAGTACAAGGTCGTTCCCCACGTGTCGACGAAGTCCCACCTGTCCAGGTTGTTGCGGACCAGCGAGCTGTACGGGCGGTAGACCTCGGGGTCGTACCAGACGTAGGTCATCGTCGACGACAGGCCGCTGCTCACTCCGAGCCGCCCGAGAACGGTCCGTATGTAGTGGCTGGCTGTGAAGCCGAGCGAGATGTCGATGGAGTCGTAGGTCATCGTCGAATAGAACGGGGTCTTGAGGTTGCCGGAGTTCAGCGCGTCCTCGTACTCTTTCAGGCTCGTAAACGGATCCGGGATGTCCTGGTCGGTGAACTGCGGAGCCAGGATGTCCTGGAGAATGTTCCGGTTGACGTTGTGATAGAACGACAGGTTCACGCCGCCGCCCGTGTTCGGACCGAAGAAGTGGTCGTCCTTGTAATTCGCGGCGATCCCCTGCCGATAGATGGAGCCTTCGAGGTCGACGCCGACCGTCTTGCCGGTGCCGAGGAAATTGGAGTCCGACCAGCCGAGCTGCCCCGAGATGGGGAAGTCGCCGCCGGAAAAGGCCAGCGCGAACTTGAACTGGGCCCAGCTCTGCTCCTCGACGCTGACCACGAGATCCATGAGGCCGGGCTGGCTTCCTTCGACCGGGTTGATGTCGATCGACGAGAAGTACTGCAGGTTGTACAGGTTCAGGTATCCCTGCCGGATCTTCTGGACGCTGAAGATGTCGCCTTCCTCGAAGGGCAGCTCGCGGCGAATCACGAAGTCCTTGGTCTTCTTGTTGCCCTGCAGGATGATGCTCTCGATGTGGGCCTTGTCAGACTCGTGGATGGTGAGCTTGTAGGATATCGTCTTGGCGTCGGGGTCGCGGGTCTCCGCCCGGTTGATGGCGTTGAAGATGTAGCCGCTGTCCGTGTAGAGGCTGACGATAGCCTGGTACTGGGTCTCGACCCGCTGCTTGTTGAACACAGTCCCCGGCTTCAGCCGCAGCAGCGCGTCGATCTGCGCGTTGGTGAAGACTTTGTTCCCCTCATAGGTCATGCCGCCGTAGAGCCACTGGCTGCCTTCTTCGACGTAGAGGGTGAGGACGAGCTGGACCCGCTGGTTCTGCTCATCGGTTTCGGTCTGACGGTCGACCTTGACCACCTTGGCGTCCACGTAGCCGCGATTCTGGTAGTAGGCCTCGATGGACTTGATATCCTCCTGCAACTGACTCTCCCGGAAGGCGCCCGAGGAGAAGAGCCCCTGTTCCCTGGTCTTCATCTCGCCCTTGAGCGCGCTGGCCGGAATCGAGGCGTTTCCGGAGAAGCGGATCTCCCGGATTCTCGTCTCCTGGCCCTCGTCGATGCGGAACGTGACCACGACCGAGTTCTTGCCCTGCTCCTTTGTCGTCTCGCCCGTGACCTTGACTTCGGGGAAGCCCTTTTCGAAATAGAGCGCGCGGATGTTTTCGATGTCGAGGTTGATGTCGGCCTGCGACGCGAACTTGCCCTTCTTGACGAGGACCTTGTCGAGGATCGCCGTGCGGGAGACCCTGCGGTTCCCTTCGATCCTGATCTGCGAGACGTGGACCGCTCCTTGACGCGGAACTCCACGATGACGGAGGTCCGCGCGTCGTCGGCGGGCTTGGCCTCGGCGTCGACCTGGTCGAAGTAGTCGAGCTCGTACAGCTTGCCCTGGATCTCCCAGAAGAGATCCATGGTGAAGGGCTTGCCGATGTAAGGGCGGACGATCGGGCGCAGCTCGTTGACGCTCACTGATTCGAGCCCGGCGAATGTGAAGTCCTTGATCTCCTTGCCGATGTACCAGTCGCGCTCCTGGGCCTGCGCCCCCAGGGGCCGCGACAAAGCGAGCGCAGCGAGGGCGGCGAGCGCAAGAGCGGCGGCTCTTTTCATAGGATCTCCTTGCTGTTCAATAGGAGTATCGCCAGGTGATGCTGAGTCGAGTCTTGTCCCGGACGAAGCTCTCGACGTCGCCGCCTCCCGGGCTGATTTCCCACTGCAGGTCGAAGAGCGGCGTCGGCCAGTCTAGGCTGAAGAGGACCTCAGTGTCTACGCCCGCCGTCTGCTTCTCCGTCACGCGGAGGTCCATCTCGAGGAAGAGGTCCTTTCCGATGTATTTGCCGAACGTGACGGTCGTGTTGTCCAGATAGCGGCCCAGGGGGTCGACCGTCGGTTCCGAGACCGCCGGCTGGATGCCCAGCACCCTGTCGACGACCACGTTCTGGACCATCTGTGTGCGGATCGAGAACATGTCCAGGCCCAGGAGGTCGCGCACCCCCTGCTCGAACGGCCGCAGCAGCCCGAAGTGGCTGATGATGTCGCTGGAGACCAGCACGGCGGAGCCCGCGAGGCCGCTCTGCACGAGCTGGTCCTCGATCGGGCCGCCGAGGAGCGCGATGATCTCCACTTCGCTCTTGGGTGGATCGCTCTCGAACCGCGGGGCGAACTCCGAAAGCCGCCGGTCGTCCACCACGAGATAGACGCGGACGTCCTGCCCGGTCCGGTCCTGCTCGCGTATCTCGCCCCGCAGCGTGAGGCGCGGGTCGAATCGCTGCTCCGTCTCGTTGAAGACGAGCTCGCCCTCCTTGATGTAGAAACTGCGGTTTATGTAAAAGACGTCGCCCCCGCGCAGCGCGACCCGCCCTGTGACGCGGGTCTGCTGCGCGTCGCCCGCGTGCTGGATCCGCAGACGGGAGCCCGAGCGCGCGGAGGCGCGGAGGACCGGAAAGCTGACCGAGGGCCAGAGGAACTCGACGCGGCGGCCGGCGGTGAGCTGAATGTCGACGGACAGCGAGGTACGGTCCGCCCCGTCGTTCTTCTGGGGGGGCGGGGTCGCGACCACGGTGAGCTTGCAGTAGTCGACGTTCAGGTCGCCCGTGACCCTGATCGCGAGGTCGTTGCCCTGGACCCGGATGACGCCCGAGGCGTACCCGTCGACGGCCACCGTTCCGAAGTCATGAACGGTGTGCAGGCCGCCTCCGCTGCCCTGGAACTGCAGGTCGTAGTTCGTCGGGTTCCAGCGCGAGAACCCGATCACGCCGCTGGCCGCGACCTCGCCGGGGCCGACGGTCGCGTGCGTGGGCTCGAGGACCAGATCGCGGTCGCGAAGCGTGATGGTCGCCGCGAACGGGGAGGTGAGCGCTGGACTCATGTAGAAGCCCATCTGCACGCCCTGCACGTCCAGACGGCCCTGCCAGCGGGGGTCCGACAGCGGTCCGAGGAGCAGCACGTCCCCGACGCCGCGCGCCGTTCCCCGCGCAAAGGTGAAGTCCTTGAGGAGGGAAGAGAGCCACGTCATGTCGATCTCGAGGCCCTGGATCCGGGTCTCGGGTTCGTCGGTCATGAAGACGCCGACCACGTGCCCGCGGATCGGCAGCGGCTGAGCGAGACTCACGTCGTACTCGCCGTTCTCCGTGACGCTGCCGTGCACCGAATCCGCGGGGCCGCCGTCGAAGCGGAGGGCTCCGCCGGCCATGGAGAACGCCATGGTCCACGAAAGCGGCGCGTCGATGTCGGCCTTCGGCTGGGTGACCGCTACCTGCCCCTCGAGCTCGCCGCGGAACAGCGAGCGCCACAGCGACAGGCCCGGCCCGGAGTGGATGCGCCCCGAAACCCGGATGCGCGATGCCACGGGAGCGGTCGCGGCGGCCGGCTCCGTGGTCTGGATGGACAGGCTCGTCTCCACAACGATGCGGCCGGTAGCGGTCTCGTAGGACGCGGATGTCGCGCCGATCCGGCAGGAGGGGATCGCGGCCTCCAGGCTGGTCACCACGACGCGGCCTTCGCTGTAGCCGGCCTCCAGAGAGAGGGTCAGCGGATGGCCCCCCAGGCGGCCGTCCGCGAGCCGCAGGGACGCGTTGACCGTGGGGTTGGCGTAGGGACCGGAGGCCGTGATCCGGCCGTTGGCGCCGCCTTCGAGGGCCCCCGCAGCGACGCGCGCGAGAGGGAAGTCCTGCATGCGGAGGTCGGCAGCGAAGGACTTCTGCCCCAGGGAGAGAGTGAGGGTGTACCGCTCACTGCTGGTCGCGGAGGCGAGCTCCACCGACCCCTTCAGCGAGTCCTGAAGAGCGAATGCGGCGGGGCGGGAATTGGTGACCTCGCCGAGGCGGTCGCGGAAGGCAACGCGGTTGATCGTGACGAGGCGGGGGCCCGCCGTGAAGCTGGCCTCGAAACGGCTCGCCCCGCCGGCCCCGTACGGCAGCCCGTCGAGAACAAGCCGGGGCACGCGCGCTTCCCAGTGGCCGGGGGCCTGCCACGAACCTTCCATGTCGACGTCGAGGCGGGCCGCGGGTCCGGAGACCATCGGCAGCGGCAGTCCCTTGGCAGCGACACTGACGAGGTACGTGCCGTCGAGCGGGTGCACGCCGATCCGCAGCCCGTAGGAGCCCGTTGCGATCAGGCCGAGGGAGGGATCCCACGTGCCCTCGACCCCGTAGGGAAGGCCATCGATCACCAGGGAGCTGTCGAACGCCGTGGAGGCAGGTCCGTACTTCATCGCGAGGGAGCCGGAGGCCGTGTGCCCGCCCCACGCGACGCGCGCGTCGCTCACGGTCAATCGGTCGCCGTCGTATACGAGCGACAGGGACGCCGTGTTTCTCGGGTCCACGGAGTCGGAGAGCGCGATCCGCGTAGCCTCCACGCGCGCCGAGCGGAAGTCTGTGCGAACGGAGACCCCGGCGTCCACGAGCAGCTCAGCCAGGGCGGGGTACATGCGCGAGAACCGCCCCGCAGGCAGGGGGGCGATGCCGGCGATGACCGACAGCGGCACGGCGCGCACCTGGGCTGAAGCCTCGAGCGACGGCGCCGGCCGCATGCGCAGGATCCCGGACGCGCTCAGGGCCGGCGCGCCGCGGTCGCCCCGCGCCGCGGCGGTCTGCAGCTCGAACCGCAGCGAGCCCGGGCGCGGCGTCAGGTCGAGCCGCAGGCCGTTGAACGGAGTCCCATCGACCTCGAAGCGTCTGCCCGTCAGGACCACGCTGCGGTCGCCGCGCGTGAGATCGACGTCCGCGTCGACCCGCTTGTCCGCGAAGGGGGTGAGGCCGCTGAGCCGCAGCAGCCCTTCGGGCAGGAGGTCCGCGAGCTGAAGGTCGCCCTCGAAATGCAGGTCGCCTTGCGGAGAGGTGATTGCGAACGGGTCCAGCCGCATGAGCCGCTGATCGCCCTGGAGCTTCGCCTGGACCACCGTTCCGGGCGGAAGCAGCCGGCCGCCCACCTTGGCCTCGAAATCTGCCGAGTACCGAACGGCGCCCTGGTCGATCAGGTAGTCGACGCGCGCGGTCGTCGTCACGGAGGCGCGCGAGTACTCGTTGAGAAAGGCGAGCGGACCCAGGAATGTGACGAAGCTTCGCGGGTTGTAGCGGTCCGTCCGCACCGCCAGGCTCGCGCGCGCGCCGTCGGACGAGAGCTGC
Source organism: uncultured Spirochaetota bacterium (assembly GCA_963734495.1). Classification (GTDB taxonomy): domain Bacteria; phylum Spirochaetota; class Spirochaetia; order SZUA-6; family CAVTHK01; genus CAVTHK01. The sequence continues at coordinate 109,950 of CAVTHK010000007.1, read as the reverse complement.
AGATCGAGCGGCGCCTTGTCGCCCATTCGGCGCACCAGCAGCGTCCCCCCTTCGCGCTGAATCTGGAAGGACTGGCGGCTCAGCGCCAGGACCTGCGAGCGGAAACCGTCGACGCGAAGCACGGCGTCGACGTCCTCGAGATCCGTGCGTGTCCTTCCCGTCAGGCGGACCTGCGCGCGCACGGCGAGACCGGGGCGCTCGACGGCGACCGATGCTCGGGTCACCTGGAGCCCGACCTGGTCCGCGCTGCGGCGGGCCCTGAAGAAGAGCCGCTGAACGCTGACCCGCGCCTCGTCCACGACGAAGCTGACGGAGAGATTCGTTCCCGTGACCTCGAGGGCCGCCGGCAGCGCCGCGAGCCGGAAGCCCGCGCTCGCGGTGCCGCCCGGCGTTTCGGAAAGGTCGAGGCTGCCCAGGTCGAACGACGTGTCCCGGATATCGATGCGGGTGACCGCGGCCGCGGGGCCGCTTCCCGCCAGGAGCCGGAGGAGGCTGTAGTAGACCCGCACGCGGCTCACGCTCGCCGCCGGGAACGCCGCGCCCGCGTGAGGCGTGACGCGGAGGTCGCGGATCTCCAGATAGAGGAACACCGACGGCGAGATGCTCCGGTACTGTATGTCGCTGTCGAGGGCCTTTTCGACCGCGGCGACGGCTTCCACCTTGAGCCCGGATGTCGTCGATTCGAGGACGGTCTGGAGGACAGGGGTCGCGACGGCCGCGAACAAAATCAATGCGCCGAGCGCGATCAGCTCGACGCGATGTTTACGCAAGAGGCTGAAAAATCCCTCCAAGAAGCGGCTCCGCGGATCACGTTCGCGTACAGGTGAGTATACCCGCTTCGCGCGCCTTTATCAACGATCCGTCGCCGCCAGTCGCTGCCAGGCCAGGCCGCCGCACGAAAGGCCGCCGCCTCTTGTCGTATGGCGGCGTTCTGGTATGATAGCGCTCCACCGCGCGTGCGGATACCGGAGCTGCCGATGGGAGACGAGATTCTCGAAAAGTTCGTCGTGCTCGAGGGCCTCGACGGGGCGGGCACCACGACTCAGCTCGGCCTGCTGCGGCAGCGTTTCGCGGCCGCGGGCGTCGCCGCGCACTGCACCTGGGAGCCCACCGACGGCCCCGTCGGGACGGTGATCCGCGCGGCGCTGCGAGGTGATCTGCGGCTCGAGCCGCGCACGCTCGCGCTCCTGTTCGCGGCGGATCGGTGGGAGCACGTGCGCGCTGCGGGGACGGGGATCCGCGAACGCGTCTCGCGCGGCGAGATCGTCGTGAGCGACCGCTACCTTTTTTCGTCGCTCGCCTACCAGGGCGTGGAGTGGAGCTTCGAAGGTGTTCTCGACCTGCACCGGGGGTTCCCGCTTCCCGCCGACGTGATTTACGTGGACACTCCCGTGGAGGTGAGCCAGCAGAGGCTCGCGGGGAGGGGCCGCCGCGACCTCTTCGACGCGCTCCCCCTGCAGCGCCGGGTTGCCGAGGGCTACGAGCGGGCGCTGCGGACCTGCGCGCCTGCGGGGGTCCGCGTGCACCGGGTCGACGGCACGCTCGCCCCCGAACGGATCGCCGAGCTCGTGTGGGACGTAATCGTGCGCCTGCCGATAATCAAGGCATGAAGCCCCGGCGGGCCCTCCTCGCCCTGCTCTCAGCCGTCGCGCTCGCGGTGCCCGGGCACGCCTACCGTATCACGTACGCCGAGCAGTTCTACAAGCTCTTCCACGAGCAGCTCACGATGAGCACCGACGACATCATGGAGAACATCGTGTGGCTCGAGCAGGCGCTGGCCGCCGATTTCGCCAACCCGCTGTACGCGCTCGCGCGCATCGACAACAAGCGCGAGTGGGAGCAGTACCGGTCGCTGTTCAAGATGCACGTCAACCTCAAGCTCGTCGAGCTGCACTTGAAGCTCGCGAGCCTCTACGACAAGCGCGCAGCCTACTTCTACAACGCCCCGTGGAAGGAACAGAACCTCGCGAGCCTCGACACGGCCGAGGGGCTGTACCGCAAGGGGCTCTACTACTGGCAGGAGGCGCTGTCGTGGGCCCGCAAGGTCCGGGCCTACGGGATCGCCCTGGAAGACATCCAGGAATGGGAAGATGAAGCTTCCCGCATCCGCACGGGCGATCTCGACTATACGAGGATCATCGCGGAGCAGCTGGCGCGGGTGGACCGCGTGCGGGCCGGGTTCCGCGCGATGGGGCCCGGCACTTACTGACTCGCTCCCCGGCCGCCGACCCTACAGAATCAGCATCGCGTCCCCGTACGAGAAGAACCGGTAGCGCTCCTTGACCGCGCGCTCGTACGCGGCGCGCATCAGATCGAGGCCGGCGAACGCGCTCACGAGCACGAACAGGCTGGAGCGCGGCGTGTGGAAATTTGTGAGCAGGGCGCCGACGGCGCGGAAACGGTAGCCCGGAGTGATAAAGAGCCCCGTGCTGCCCCATCCGCCGCGCGCGCGCCCCTCGGCAGCCGCGCTCTCGAGCGCGCGCACCACCGTCGTGCCCACCGCGAGCACCGTGCGGCCGCTGTCCAGCGCCGCGTTCACCGCCCGCGCGCTCTCCTCCGAGACGCCGAAGCTCTCCTCGTGCATGCGGTGCTCCTCGATGCTGTCCGTGCGGATGGGCGCGAACGTGCCGAGGCCGACGTGCAGCGTGAGCGGGACGATCCGCAGGCCGCGGGCGCGCAGGGCGGCGAGCATCTCCTCCGTCAGGTGGAGTCCCGCGGTCGGCGCGGCGACCGAGCCGGGCGCGCGCGCGAACACGGTCTGGTAGCGCTCGCCGTCGGAGGCGTCGTCGGCCCTGCGGATGTAGGGCGGCAGGGGCACGTGCCCGTTCCGCTCGAGGTAGTCCGGGTCGACGGGAGCGTCGAACGCGATGGTGCGGGTCTCGGCGCCGGTGGCGACGATCGTGCCCACCCGGTCCTCTGGAAAGATGAGCCGCTGTCCGATGCGCCGGCGTCGCGCGTTCGACACGAGCGCCTCCCAGGCCCGCGGCTCCCCGGCGGGGCGCAGGAGCAGGACCTCGACCCGCGCGCCGCCTGCCTCGGAGCGCGCGAGGAGCCTCGCCTTGATGACGCGCGTGTCATTGAGCACGACCACGGAGCGCGGAGGCAGCAGCGCGGGCAGATCGCCCACGGAGGCGTCCTCGAAAACCCCCGAGGCGCGGCGGACGACCATGAGGCGCGAGCTTCCGCGGCGTTCCGGGGGCCTCTGAGCGATCAGCTCCTCGGGGACGTCAAAAGAGAAATCGCTGGTCCTCATGGGGAACCGCGAGGTTGAGGTGGCGGAACGCGCCTTCGGTGACCATCCGTCCGCGCGTCGTGCGCTTGAGGAATCCCGCCTGGATGAGATAGGGCTCGTACACGTCCTCGAGGGTGTCCGCCGACTCGCCGATCGAGATCGCGAGCGTCTCGGACCCGACCGGCCCGCCTTTGTAGCGCTCAATAATGGTCTGCAGGATCGTGCGGTCGAGCTTGTCGAGCCCGGCGTCGTCGATCTCCAGCGACTTGAGCCCTTTGGCGACGATCTCCCCGGTGATCGTCCCCTTGCCCCAGACCTCCGAAAAGTCCCTCATGCGCCGCAGCAGCCGGTTCGCGATCCGAGGCGTCCCGCGGGAGCAGCGGGCGATCAGGTCGATCGCCTCGTCTTCGAGGGTCACCTTGAGGATCCCGGCGGAGCGTCGGACTATGGTGGCGAGGTCCTCGGGCTCGTAGAAGTCCAGCCGCCACGTGATGCCGAAACGCGAGTGCAGCGGGCCGGAAACCAGCCCCGTCTTGGTGGTGGCGCCGACCAGGGTGAACGGCGGAAGCGGGATCTTGATGGACCGCGCGCCCGGACCCTGGCCGATGATCACGTCGATCTCGAAGTCCTCCATCGCCGAGTACAGGATCTCCTCGACCGGGGGCCTGAGCCGGTGGATCTCGTCTATGAAGAAGACGTCGTGCTCCTCGAGCGACGTGAGCAGAGCGTTCAGGTCGCCGGGCTTTTCGAGGGCGGGCGCCGCAGTGGAGCGGAACGCCGCGCCCAGCTCGTTGGCGATGATTCCGGCGAGCGTGGTCTTGCCCAGCCCGGGCGGCCCGGACAGGAACACGTGGTCCAGGCTCTCGCGGCGCCTGCGCGCGGCCTCGATGAACACCCCGAGATTGTCCTTGAGCTGCCGCTGCCCGACGAAATCCTGCAGCCGCTTCGGCCGCAGAGCGTGCTCGTCCTGGTCCTGGGCATCGAGGTACTGTCCCGCGGAGAGCCGCTTGTCCTTCATCGCTCCTTCTTCTTGCCGAGCAGCTTGATGGCGCGGGTGAGGATCTTGCGCTCGAGGTCTTCGCCTCCGCCGGCCGCGGCCCCCGACTCGCGGAGCGCCTCGGCGACGGCCTCGCGGGCTTCCCTGCGGTCGAAGCCCATGCCGGTGAGAGCTACCACGATGTCGTTGTGCAGGCCCGCGGAATCCAGGGGGGCAAGCTTGCCCTTGAGCCGCAGGAGGATCTTCTGGGCCATCTTCTCGCCGACGCCCGGGATCGCGACCAGCGTCGCCAGGTCGCCCCGGTCGACCGCCTCGACAAAGCGCGCCGCGTCCACGCCCGAGAGGATGCGGATCGCGACCCGCGGTCCGACGCCTTCTACGCGCATGAGCTCCAGAAAGAGGTCCCGCTCACCGGCAGTCGCGAAGCCGTAGAGGCGCAGCGCATCCTCGCGATGGTAGACATGGGTGTAGAGCCTGGCCTCGCTGCCGGGCGGCGGAAGCGCCGCGAGGGAGCGCGCCGTGGTCCAGATCTCCCACTCGAGGTCGCCGGAAGCGAGCATCACCCGCTCGCCGTCCCTCTGCGTGATCTCACCGCGCAGGCTGTTGAACATGCTCCGCTCGCCCGTCCTCTTTCGCGACCAGCCGTCCGAGGCGCGAATGCGTGCTGTGGCAGAAAGCCACCGCAAGCGCGTCCGCGGCGTGGGTGCTCGCCGGCGCTTCGCGCAGCCGGAAGATGAGGCGGATCATTTCCTGGACCTGCCCCTTTTCGGCCCGGCCCCTCCCGACCACCGCCTGTTTGACGGTCGCCGGCGGGTACTCGTGGCACGGGATGCGCGCGCGGGCGAGGGCGCAGAGCACGACGCCCCGCGCCTGGGCCACCGGCATGGCGGTGGTCGCGTTGCGCCCGAAGTAGAGTCGCTCGATCCCGGCCTCGCGCGGCCGGAACTCGGTCAGGACGGCTGCGAGGGCGTTCTCGAGGCGCAGCAGCCTCTCGCCCACGGGCGAGCCCGCCTCGGTCTCGATCACCCCGTCGGCCACGTGCGCGAATCGGTTTCCGTCGGCATCGATGATGCCGTAGCCCGTCGACGCGAGTCCCGGATCGATGCCCAGGATCCTAATCATTCATCCAGCGCAAAGCCCTTGGGGATGTCGAGGTTCGAAGCGACGGCCTGCACGTCGTCGTGATCCTCGATGGTCTCGATGAGGCGCAGGGCCTTGCGGGTCTCGTCGTGGGTGAGGGTGAGGCTGGTTTCCGGCAGCATCGAGATTTCCGCCATGGTGCGCTCGAGCTTGGCCGCTTCGACCGCCTTGAGCACGGACTCGAAGGCCTCCGGGGCCGTCGTTACTTCGATTGTTTCGCCATCGGTGGTCACGTCCTCGGCGCCCGCGTCGAGCACGACCGCCATCACCTGATCTTCGTTGTACTTTCCGGAGTCGAAGCCGATGATGCCTCTGCGCTTGAACATGCGGGCGACGCTCCCGGCCGTGCCGAGGTTGCCGCCCCCCTTGGAGAGCATGTTGCGGACCTCCGCGGCGGTGCGGTTCTTGTTGTCGGTGAGGACCTCGATCAGCAGGGCCACGCCCCCGGGGCCGTAGGCCTCGTAGGTGATCTCCGAGTATGTGACGCCCTCGAGCTCGCCGGTGCCCTTCTTGACGGCGCGGTCGATGTTGTCCTTGGGCATGTTGGCCGCGCGCGCCTTGAGCAGTGCGTTGCGCAGCCTCGGGTTCGAGTCCGCGTCGCCGCCGCCTATCCTCGCGGCGACGCTGATCTCCTTGATCAGCTTGGTGAAGACCTGACCGCGCTTGGCGTCGAGCGCGCCCTTCTTGTGCTTGATTGTGGCCCACTTGCTATGGCCGGACATTTCGGCTCCTTGAGGCCGGCGATCCGACCGGCCTGCTTAGGGCGAAAAACGTACCATGCGCTTCTTTTTGGTGTCAAGAACAGGGATGTTCTTGCCCCGCACAGCCATGGATGGCGTTGGTGCGGGGCTGGAACAGGGATGTTCTTGCCCCGCACAGCCATGGATGGCGTTGGTGCGGGGCTGGAACAGGGATGTTCCCGTGTCAAGGATGCTCCCGTTGGAGCGCGCCCCAGGGCCCGTGTGCTCGCGGGATGTTGAGGCGCAGGCGATCGCGTGCCGGGCGCTTCGAAAGGCCCGCGCTTGAGTACTGCCGGCCGCGGCAGTATCCTGAAAGCAGGAGGCTGCATGGACTTCTACGAGCGCATGAAGCAGGCGATGAGCAAGGGTTTCGAGACGACTCGAAAAGGCATGGAGCAGGCCGCGACGAAGGCGAAGGAGCTCGGCGAGAAGGGTGTCTTCAAGTACGAGATCACGCGGCTCGAGAAAGAGGTCGAGCGCAAGTTCGCGCTGCTGGGCGGCAGCGTCTATCGGATCCTGTCGGAGAAGGGGCAGAGCACGATCTCCCAGGGCACGCCCGAGGTCAAGGAGCTGCTGGGCGAGCTCAAGGACCTGCAGCAGCGGATCGAGGAAAAAGAGAAGGCCCTGTCCGACGTGGGCCGCGCCTGAGACGCCTCAATACTCGCGCGGGCCGTAGTAACCCGACTCGTCGCGCCCCGTGCGCCGCTGCTGCGTGACGTCGACGTGGAGCTCGATGTAGGCCCTCCCGAAGTCGGCGTTTGCTTTCGACTGGTAGCGGAGAGTGTAGAGGGGAGGGATCCAGGCCTTGACCGCGTCCGCGAGGGGACCCGCGCGCCTCGGCCCGTTGAACGAGGCCATCGATCCTCCGGTCCGCCGTGCGAGGTAGCCGAGGTCGGGGTCGATCGGATCGGACCCGATATGGAGCACGTCGAACGAGACCCCGTTGTTCCGCAGGTACTGGGCGAGCTCCATGAGGGAGAACTGGGCGTACGGGTTGCGCCCGAGCGAGCCGGTCGACAGGTAGACGAGGGTCCTGCGGGCGCGGGAGCTCGCGAGCTGAGAGGCCGCCAGGCGCACCCCCTGGTCGAATCGCCAATCCGCCGAGTAATCGCCGGCCGCCGCGGCCTCCCTGAGCGCAAGGCGCCGTCCGTCGGCGGGCACCAGGATTCCCGCCTCACGGGATGCCGCGGTCAGGCCGAGCGACGCGGAACCTTCGAGCCGGGTGTCGAGTTCCGCGACGGCGTCTGCGAGCTCCGCGGCATGAACGCGCATCGCATCGGACTTCTCCGTCAGCATCATGACGTAGAGCGGCCGCGCCGCGGTGGCCGCGAGCGGCAGCTGGACGTCGGGGATCGGGACGCCTTCGGTCACGGTGAAGTTTTCCCGCTTGAGGCCCAGGACGGGTCGGCCGGACCGGTCGGTCACCGATACGTCGACCACGATCTCGGGGAAACGGTCTGCGGTGACCCGCTCGACCTGGACGAAGAAGCCTGAATAGAGGGTCTCGGATTTCGAGAACAGCAGGACTTTGGAGTCGTCGAAGTCGGCGGCCATCACGTCGCCGTTGGCGTCTCGCGACAGGCCGAGAATCCGTTTGACTCTGGGGAAGGGGTCCGCGAGCGGCTGCGCGGTCTCCCTGGCCACGTCGAAGACGACGATCGACCCCTTCTGGGCCACGAGGAGCTTCCCGCCGTCGTCGGCGTAGACGCCCTCCGGCTCCCGGAAGCTCCCGATCGAGCCCATGTAGTTGCCGTTCAGATCGAAGACCTGAAGCACGCCAGCGCGGTGGTCGGCAACGTAGAGGCGGTCGTCCTGCACGGCGATCCCGGCCGGCTCCTCGAGCCCCGCGAAGCCGGGCCCGCGCGTGCCGAGTGTGAGGATGAACCGGCCTTCGTAGTCGAACTTGCTGACGCGGCGGTTGCCGTATTCGCTCACGTACAGGTAACCTTTGCCGTCGTCCGCCAGGTACTGCGGCCCGAGGAGCCGCCCGGGAGCCGTGCCCGAGCCCCCGATCGCGGCAAGCTTCTGGCCCGAGGCGGAGCAGCGGGCGATCTGGTCCGAGCCGTACTCGGAGACGAAGAGCTGACCTTCGTCGCTCTCGACGATGTCGAAGGGCCGGTTGAATCCCTGGAGCCCGCCCCTGACGACCTGCACGATCTGGAAGTTGGAGTCCAGGCGAAGGATCTGCGTCCCGGTGTAGGGGACGACGTAGAACGTGCCGTCGGGCCTCGCCCGCACGGAAGACGGTTTCCCGATCGGCGGCGACCGCCTGTCCACGGCGTCGACGGACGCCACCAGGGTGAAGCGGTCCTCCGGCTGCAGGACGCTCTGCAGGGAGCGGCGAGCGGCCACGGTCTCGATCATCGACGCGAGCTGCGCGCCGCCTCCTCCCTTGTCGCTCACGAACCGCCACTCGGCGAGGGCCTCCTCATCGAGTCCGCTGCGGTACAGCGCCCTTCCGAGCCACTGCCTGGCGAGCAGGTTGGCAGGCTCGAGACCGACGGCCCGTTCCAGCGAGAGGATGGCGTTGTTGAATGCCCCCGTGTGAAACGCCCGCACTCCCCACTGCATCTCTTCGCGCGAGCGCAACGTGGCGATGTCGGGTTGCGAGAATACCGCTGTGGAGGAGATCAGCAGCAGGCAGGTAAAGGCGAGGATCGGTTGGCCGCGGCCGCGCGCCGTACCAGGGCAGGCCGGGGTGCGGTTGCCCGCAGACCGGTCGCGATGCTCAGGCATAGGTGTCTACGGCATGATCCTCCGTCGCGCGCAGGTTGTCAACTCCTCCCGGAATGGCGAGATACAGGATCCTCCTGATCTCGCTGGCGCTGATCACCACCTCTGGGCTGGGGGTGTCAGGCCGGGGAGGCGCGACCTGTGCGAGCGGCGTGGAAACGCTCGTGACAGTCATCTCCTTGCTCCTGTCTACATGATCGGAACGGCGGCGCTGGAGAATTAGGAGCCTTCGGGCGACCGGGTGAGCACCTCGCGCATGTGGGCTGCGATCTCGGCGTTGCGGGGCGCGAGGTCCAGCGCCTTCCGGAGCGTCTCCCGGGCCTCCTTCAGGTTCCCTTTCCGGTACTGCGCCCAGCCGAGCGAGTCGAGGTAGGCGGGATTCCGGGGCTGCTGCCGGGCCGCCCGGCGGCACAGCTCGACGGCCCGCTCCAGGCGGGTGCCGCGTTCCGCGTAGATGAACCCGAGCGAGTTCAGCGCGTTGGCGTACTCCGGGTTGATCTCGAGCGCCTTTTCGAGGGCGGTGATCGCCTCGTCGACGCGGTTGAGCGCGTACAGGACGTGCCCGAGGGACCCGTAGAGCTGGACCGACTCCAGGCCCGCCTTGAGCAGCTGGTTCAGCTCGTACACGGCCAGCTCGGCCCGCCCGGTGACCGCATAGATGAAGGCGAGAATCATGCGGCTCTGGTACACGTGCAGGAGGCTGGTGCTGGCGGTTACGACCTGCTCGAGGGGGATGAGCGCCTCCTCGAATCGCTCCAGCTTTGCCAGAGTGAGCCCGCTGTAGTAGGCGAGCGTGACATCCTCGGGCATCTCGCCCTCGATTTCCTGGAACTCCCTGAGGGCCTGCTCGTAACGTTTCGAGTTGTAGAAGCGGATCCCGCGCTCGAGGGCGGTCATCGGTTCGTCCAGACTCCGGCGGGAAGGCTCGCCATTCGGGTGCGATCATAGGCGAAAGTCCCGCCGGAATGCAACCTGTTGAGTACAACAGGCGAGGGCCTGTTGAGTACAACAGGCGAGGGCCTGTTGAGTACAACAGGCGAGGGCCTCGCGCTTCTCGAAACGGCATCGCTCCGTTAGACTCGGGCGCATGGTGCGTCCCGCTGTCCCCGCCACCCGCACGACGCTGTCCCTGCTGCTGGCGCTCATTTCGGCGCTGCTGCTGCCGCTCGCCCTGCCGAACGATGTCTATCGATACGGCAATCCGTTCCTGGGAACGGTGGCGCTGGCGCCCCTGCTCGCGGGGCTCGCGCTGGCGCCGTCGTTCCGGGCGGCTTCAGTCACCGGCGCGCTCTTCGGGGCCGTCTCGACATTCCTCGCCCACTACTGGCTGCTCTTCTTCCACGAGTTCTCCGTGTGGACCGTGTCAGGGGTCGTCATCGGCTACGCGCTCTATCACGCTCTGCTCGGCCCGATCCTGCGGGGAGTGGCGCTGCGCCTTACGAGGCTGAGGCCGCTCGCCCTCGCCGCGGCGTGGACTGTCTACGAGTACGTCAAGTCCTCCGGGTTCCTGGGGTTCCCCTGGGGACTGATCGCGCACCCCTTCAACATGGTCCTTCCCCTGATCCAGGTGTCAGACACGTTCGGCGTCTGGGGAGTCACTTTTCTCGCGGCTTCGGTCAACGCGGTGGCGGCAGAGCAGATCCTCGATGCGACCCGTCTCGCGCTGCCACGGCCGCAGGTGACGCGGCTCGCCTCCTTCGGGCTCGCCCTCGTCGTGCTCGCGGCGGGCTACGGCGCCTGGAGGCTCGCGCGGCCCCGCGCCCAAACCGGACACATTTCGGTCGTGCTGGTCCAGCACGACGCCGATCCCTGGCAGCCCGGTGAGGACGAGGCCGCCGTCGGCCAGGCGGAGGAGCTCACGCGCCGGGCTTTGGCCGCCGGGCCGGCCGACCTGGTGGTGTGGGGCGAGACCATCATCCCCTATCTGGTGCGGGAGCAGCAGCTCGCGAGCTTCCTCGAGCGTTTCCCCAGGCCGACGAGCCTCGCCGCCTTTCTCCGCGAGATACGGGTGCCGATCCTCCTCGGGGCGCCTTTCCAGCGGGCGGGATCAGCGAGCTACGAGAACGCCGCTCTTCTGCTGACCCCCGGCGGCCGCCTGGCCGGCGCGTACGGCAAGCAGCAGCTGGTCCCGTTCGCCGAGCGCGTGCCTCTCTGGGGCCTCGAGCCGGTGCGCCGTTTCTTTGAGGATGCCCTGGGACTCACTGAAGGCTGGACGCCGGGTGCGGGCCCCGTCGTCCTGAGGCTGCCGACATCGGCGGGAGAGATCCCGATGGCCGCGCCGATCTGCTTCGAGGACGCGTTCCCGGGGCTGTGCCGGAACCTCGTGCGAGCAGGCGCCAGGATCCTCGTGAACTTGACCAACGTGTCCTGGTCGCGGCGCGAATCCGCAATGCTGCAGATGATCGTAGCCGCGCGCTTCCGCGCGGTCGAGGACGGCTGCGCGCTGATCCGCGCCACCAACGGCGGGGTGACGGCGTTTATCGCGCCGGGAGGCGAGATCACAGCGTCTCTTCCGCTGTTCGAGCCCGGGGTTCTCCGCGTCGAGGTCCCACTGTACGCAAGGGCCGGCGAGACCGTCTATGCCCGCTTCGGCGACTGGTTTCCCGCCGTCCTTGCTCTCGCGCTGGTCGCGGCTCTCTTTGCGAAGCTCCTCGAGGAGCGGTCGCTATAGCCAGGGCACAGTCCTCCGTGTGCCCTGAACCGGCGGGAGCGCCGGGAACGCCGGCGCGTCGAAAGTCCGACGCGCACCTATCAGGCCGCCGGCCTACAGGAACCTCCCAGACGTGTCGACGACGGGGGCCTGCGCCGGCTGGTGCGGCACTTCGCTCACGCCCTCCTCGTAGACCGCGTGCAGCAGGCGGTGGATGCGCTCGAGGGGCGAGACGTAACGGACAAAACGGATGGCGACCGGGAATCCTTTCTCGGACACGAGCGGGATGTCGACGTCGAGGCAGTCCGCGATCTCTTCGGGCGCGCTCGGGAAGAACGTGCGCCTCAAGACGCGGAACGTGTAGTGCCGCCCGTCATAGCGGATCTCCGCGATCCGAGGGGGGAGCGGGACCAGGAAGATGAGGAAGGCGGACCAGCCGCCTCCGACGCTGCGGCGCCGACCGGTTTCGATCCCGCGTATGTTGCGGAAACCGACCCGGGAGCTCTGCAGGCTCACGAGCATCTCGATCAGCGGGCCTTTCTCGGCGCGCCGGGCGACGGGCCGGCTCGGCGGCGTCGCGCCGTGGCGATTCATGCGGAGCCCGAGCAGCAGGATGATCAGGAGGGCGAGAAGAACGAGGAGCGCGGGGATCAGCACCGTCAGCTCCATCCGCGCAAACGCTCCGCCGATGGCGGCCGCCGCCCCGCGCAGCGCGTCCGCGACTCCGCGGGCCCCTGTCGCGAGCCAGTGTCCGCCGGTCGCGGGCCCGCCCGGTCCCTGGCCGGGTGCGCCGGGCACGCCAGGGGCGCCAGGCGTGCCGGGAGCGCCAGGGGCGCCGGGCACGCCAGGGGCACCGGGCGCGCCAGGCGCGCCGGGCACGCCAGGGGCACCGGGCGCTCCAGGCGCGCCGGGCACGGCAGGGGCGCCAGGCGTTCCGGGTGCCGCAGGCGCACCGGGCGTCGTCCCCACGCCGGGCGCCGCGGGCACAGCCGGCACGCCGCCGGCGCCCGCGGCGAGGCTCACCGAAACCGTTCCTTCAAGCGGGTACAGCCGTGCGTCCCCGCTGGTCTCGAGCCGCAGGGCGAGCACGTGCTCGCCGGGGGCGAGGTCGTCGGGAACCCTGAGGACCGGCTTCACGTTCACGGTCCGGCCCGCGGCGACGCTGACGTCCTGCGGCGCCGTGAGGACGTTCGTCCCCGCGAGCGTCACGCCCGAGAGCGTCAGCCTGAGATCGCGCGAGCGTGTTGTTCTCGATGGAAAGGGGCAGCGCGAACGACCGGCCGACCGGGCCGAGCGGGCCGGGCCAGTGGACTTCGAGCAGCCCCGCTTTCTCGGGCTGGATTCCCGCCTTCCCCGGTCCGGAGTAGGGGATGACGTTCGCGCCGAGCTCCCGCGACAGCGGCTCCATGAAAGAGGGCGGCTGCTTGCCTCCCGAGCGGTCTGCCCCCGGCGGAAGGCCGAGGATGTGGACGTACCAGTTGCCCTTGCGGATCGAACGCGCCCCTTCGAGGAGCCTGGCAGAGAGCCGCGCTCTGGTCGCCGGCGTACGGGCTGTCCGGCGGCGGGTCGTGCACCCCGTCGGTGATGATGACAAGCTCGCGCGACTCCGACGGCGGGAGCTTGTCGACGTAACTGCGGAGAAAGAGCACAGCGCGGACCAGGTCGGTATAGAGCCCGATCGGCTGGAGGAGGCGGATCTTGTTGACGAGCGCGGCCCTCTGGCGGTCGTCGATCCGGACGCCGCTCATCTCGACTTCCGGCAGGCCCGCAAAGCTGATCAGGTCGAAGCGGTCGCCGGTCTGGAGCATGTTGCGCATCAGGTCGCCGATGAAGTAGTCGACGACGTCGTTGAAATACGGCTCCATGCTCGCTGACACGTCGATCATGACGACGAGCTCGACGGGGCCGGCGGGCACCGGCGAAACGGCGACCGCCACCAGGACGAGGGCCAGCGCTGCAAACCTCATAACATCTCCGCGGGTACAGGTTCGATGCGGTCGATCTTGTACTGGTACTCCTTCTCGTTGATGGTAAAGCTCAGCTGGTCGCCCGGCTTGTGGCTGTAGAGGCGGCTGCCCAGGGGCGACAGGTACGAGATCACCTTGCGGTTGGGGTCCGACTCCCAGGGCCCGAGGATGGTGTATTCCTCCTCGGCGTTTGTGCTCAGGTCGTGCAGGAGGACCCGGGTGCCGAAGGACACGGAGGTCACGTCCACCTGGGCGTGGTCGAACATCTGCGCGCTCTGCAGCTCGGTCTGGAGCTTCGCCGCCGACGCATTCAGCATGTCCTGCTTTTCCAGGGCGGCCTTGTACTCGGCGTTCTCACGCAGGTCGCCCTTGGCGAGGGCCGCGCCGATCTCCCGCGAGTTGAGGGGCACTTCGACCTCGAGCAGGTGCCTGAGCGCCCTCTGCTTGGCTTCGTAGCCGCTGCGCGTCACGAGCAGGCGGCCTGCCACCGACTCCGGGGCCTCCGGCGTCTCGCCGAAGAACTTGAAGGCCGGGTGCTTCTCCTTGATCCGCTGCTTGAGCCGGATCTTGATGGACGGGTCGAGATCCTTGACGTCCTCGACGAGCGTGTAGAGCCGCGAGATGGAATCCTGGTCCGCGTCGAGGAGAAACGCGAGAAGCCGCTCCTCCCTGAAGAGGAAGTCCTGGATCTGCTTGTTGAGCTTCCTGTTGGCGGCGACCTCGCGCCGGTTCTCGATCTCGCGGAAGGTGATGTCCAGGAGGTGGATGGACGCGATGTAGATCTTCTCCATGGACGCCCCGAACGTCTGGAACCAGCTCTCACTGAGCACGTTGCGGACGAGCCAGACGAAGCTTTCGCGCTGGTCGCGGTACTGCTCGAGGCTGCCTGCGAAGAGCTCGCGGATCGTGTCGACCTTGTCGTGGGCGACCAGCTCGTCGATGATGTAGCGCGTCGGCGCCCCCCGGAACAGCCGCGCGAAGATCCCGGCCCAGTCGTCCGTCATCCGCTCGACGCTGCGGAGGAACTCGCGCTGGAGCTCGACGTCCTCGATGCGCGCGAACAGGGCGGGGACGTCCTCCACCTGCCGGTAGAGCTCCTCGAAGCCGAACCCGAGGCTCTGGTTGAGGTAGGGGAACCGGGCGACGATGCGCTGGACCAGCAGGTAGCTGCAGAAGGTTGTCTCGTTGACGGTCGTGAACGATTTGAGGAAGCCGTTGAAATAGGAGAACATCTCCTCGAAGTACTCGCTGTCGGGCTCGACCTCCTCGAGGAAGTCGCGGATGGCCTGCACGCGGTCGAAGAAGCTGTTCTCCGCCTTGAACCGGTTGAACGTCTTTTCTTCGAAGGTGATGGGCGAATCGCGCACGACGAAATGGTCCTTGCGGTCCGCCAGGTTGCCGAACGCGGGGTCGGCCTTGAGCACCTGCCGGGCGTCGTTGTTCCAGCGGGTCCACTCCGAGGCGGTGAGCACGTCGGGGACGATCTCGGCCTTGATCCGCTTCATGTCGGCCGCGTTGTCGAAGCTGCGGATCAGCGTCTTCAGTGCCCAGGCGGGATCGGTCTTGATCTTCTCCTTGAGCTCGTCCTTCTTCATGGTGGCCTTGAGCACCCAGACGTGCTCGGCCGGGAGGATGCTCAGGGCGCCGACGGCCATCTTGAGCGACATGCGGTGGTCGCGCTTGGCCGCGAAGTCGATGACGAACACATCATCCTTTATATCGCGGATTCTGCCGATTCCCCAGGAGCGGTGGTAGACGAAGTTGCCCTTGTCGAACGAGATGTGCTTCTCGAAGTCCGCGATGGCGTCGTGCACGTTCCGCCACGACTGCGTCAGGTTGGAGAGGCGTATGTAGTCCTCGAGCTGGCTGTGGCTGCGGTACTTGGCCCGGTAGCACTCGATGATCTGCGCCCTGGCCTCCGTGTTCCTCGGGTCGTAGCCCAGCAGCCGCTTGAGCAGGCCGATCGCGGTGTCCCACTCCTCCTTGGCGACGTAGATGGGGTACAGGGTGGCGAGCAGCGTGGCGGCGCGCTCGCCGCTCAGCACGGAGGCGACCTTCTTCTCCGCCCTCTGGTAAAAGTCGATGTCGTTCGGGTTGAGCTCCAGAAGCTTCGCCCAGACGTCCCTGACCTGGGAGAACATCTTCTTGTTGATGTAGCGGTGGAGGGCCTTCCTGTAATAGTCGACGGCCTGCTCGAGGGCGCCTTCGTCCTCCTTGCGCTCGGCCAGATGGCGCACGATGTCCGCTTCCTCGTAGTCGACGCGGATGAGCCGCTCCCAGATCTCCAGCTTCTTGGGCTGCTCGTTCTCGTTCTCGTAGCAGTCGGCCAGCGTGCGCAGCGCGTACTTGTTCTCGCCGAACTCGAGGATCCTCTGGCAGAGGTACTCCACGATCGACCACTTGTGGTTGTCGGTGAAGATGTTGATGAGGCCGACGAGGTGCGAATCGTCAACCTGCTGCCTGCGGAGGCTGATGATCCCTGCGAGGTACAGCGCGATGATGCTGTTCTTGGAGTGCTTGAGGTGCTCCTCGGCGAGATCCTTGATCTCCGAGTCCAGCTCCGCCTTGCGCACCTCCGCGATGGTCTCGTCGAGCTCCTTGAAGTTGCTGATCGAGTAACTGTTCAGCGTCGCCCGGGTCCACTTTTCCTCGTTCAACAGGTCGCTGACGCTCTTTACCAGGTTCTCCGGCATCACACTCTCCCTCTGACGCTTCTATCGCGTGTATTCCCTGTAGATCGCTGGGTCGAGGCGCTTTACCCTGGTGAGGACCTCCTCGACGTGTGCGCGCTCCTCACCCGTGCTCGCGTAATGGTCGATCAGCCAGAAGTAATGGTTCAGCAGGCGCGGCACCAGCAGATCGCGCTCCTGCCTGTCGGTCTCGAGCTGGTTCTCCATGCGGAAGATCGACTGCTTGAGCTTGCCGTATTCGAGCGGCCGCAGCTCCCGCTTGACGTTCAGCACGCCGTACACCGTGCCGTAGACCGGGACCCATTCGCGCACTTCCGACTCGCTCAGGTCCATCCCCCGAAGCCGCTGCACGAGCCTCTGGATCATGCCGGACTCCAGCGTCGAGAGATCGATCTCGCGGGCGCCCAGGAAGAACGCCTCGCGGAAGAAGATCTTGCTGGACCTCGTCTCTCCCACGAGGGCGTAGCAGTCCGCCAGCTCCGCGAGGACCGACGGGACGCCATTCTTCATCTGATTGGCCTTTTCCAGGCTCTCGATCGCGAGGTCGTAGCTCCCCAGCTCCTTGTAGCAGCGCCCGATCCGCAGCAGCAGGTCCGCGTCGTACCCGCCTTGCTCGGCGAGGCCGCGGTAGGCCGCGAGCGCCGTGCCGAACACGTACTGCCTCACGCTGAACAGGCCCTTTTCCGAGACCCCGCCGATCCGCTGCACGAAGTCGACGAAATGACGCCACTCTCCGAGCAGGAGCTCGCCCCGCTCGTAGGGCTCTCCGATGGTGGCGAGCTGCTCCTGCCTTTCGCGCCAGAAGTTGGCGCACTTGAGAGAGGCGGTGACGTCAGGGTAGTCGAAGTCGATGCGCAGCACCTTCTCGAGCTGGGAGGCCGCTTCGGGGAAGCGCCCTTCCCGGAACAGGTCGAAGGCGTGATTGAGCATCTGCGAGATCTCGTCTTCCTTGAAGGTCAGCTGCTTCTCTTCCATCGCCGAACACACTGGCGTCGACAGGCGAACGCTCCCCGGCGCCGCGCCAGGAGGGTCGCCATCGCCGAGAGCTGCTGGCCCGCTGTTCTCCCGTACACATAGCTCTTGTTGCGAGCTTGATTTAGTCCAAGTTGATGATATATACACTTCCGAGGGTTTGCAAGTGGCAGGGATGCCACAGGCCGGCGCGTACACGGATGTACAATAGCGCCGGCCAAGAGCCATGGACGGCTCAGCCCGGCGCTGTACATGGACGTACGATAGCGCCAGGCAAGGCCGGCCATGGATGGGCTTGCCCACGCGAGTACATGCGCCCTGGTCCCCGAAGGCCCCGAGCGCAGCGAGGGGGTGCGTACTCGCCGGAGATGTACGACCGCGTGGGCAAGAGCCACGGATGGCTCAGCCCGACGGCGACAGGGGACCGCAAGGGAGGGTGCATCATCCGCTTACCGGTTGGTCTCTGTCTGCTGCTTGCCGCCGCCGCATGCGCGGCCGCTCAGCAACAGCCGGGTGCCGGGCGCACCGCGGTGGTGTTGACCGCAGCGAACCTGTCGCCGGGTGGGGCCGAAGAGCAATACGGGCGGATCCTCGCCGAGGCGCTGAACGTCGAGGCGTCGAACGCCGGGCTGCGCGTCGTGGAGCCCGCGCTCTGGGAGCAGGCCAGGGCGCGCCTCGGGATCCCGGCCGGGGACCTCGTGTTCGGGCCGAAGGCGGTCGCTGTGGCGCGCGCCCTCGGCGCGGATCTGGCGATCACCGGCTCCTACCGCATAGAGGACAACCGCATCGTCCTCGAGGTCAGACTCTACGACGCGAAGGACGACCGGCTGATCGCCTCGGCCGTCCGCAGCGGTCGCACCGGCCTGGCCGTCACGATTCTCGTCAACGACGCTGTAGTCGATGCGCTCTCGCTCGTGGAGCCCGCAGCCGGGCCGGTGCCGCCCGAGCTCGCCTCCAGGGTGCACGACCTCACGCTGCGGTCCGTGGACGAAGGCGCCGAGGTCCTCATCGGCGGCCGGCCGATCGCCACCGTCGCGCAGGGGCGGGCCGTGTTGCCGACGGCCACGGGCGGTCTGCGGCTGACGGTGGAAACCCGCAAGCCGGGGTTCCAGCCCCGCTCCCAGAAGATCCGCGTGGCCCCCGGGGCCGGCGAAACCGCGCTGGGCCCGATGTGGCCCGAAACCCGGTGGGCCGCGGAGGCCGTGTACACGACCGGACAGATCGTCGGCCTGGGCCTGGGCGTGCGCTACTATCTGGAGCCGGACAGGCTCTTCGTGAGCGGCGACAGCTACTTCTACCTTCAGAGCAACTTCGCGCCCGAGGCCTCGCCGGTGTTCCACGACGACATCCGCTTCCTCGTGGGCCGCTACCTCTTCCTGGGCCCGTACTCGCCCTTCCGGGTGGGCCTCGCGGCAGGCTTCGGCGGCATCGTCACGATCTTCGCGGAGCGGGACGCGGGCGACGCAGTCGACCTCTACGTGAGCCCGGCGAACTTGTGGCTCGAGTGGAACACGCGGAAATGGGCGGTCTACTTCCGCGTCGAAGGCAAGTACGCCATCGAGGACTCGTCCGACCTCCTCCCGCGGGGATGGCTCCAGATTCAGGACATGGGACCGCCCATGTCCGTCGGCCTGGTGTACAAGTGGCGTTGATGAGATTGAGAAGAAGGGTTGCGATCGGGGCCCTGCTCGCGCTCTCGGCCGTTCTTGCCTGGTCCCTGGAGCAGGACGCCAGGCGGCGGGTCATGCTGTACTTCGAGGCGTCGCCGCCCGGGGCCCTGGCGCGGGAAGACCTCGTTTTCCTCTACGAGACGCTGCTCGCGCGGCTGCAGCGCGCGTCCGTCGCCGTCGTTGAATCCGACACGCTCGCGGTGCCCGCGTCCGACGAGGAACGCGGCGCCAAGGCGTCGAGCCGGGGAGCGGATGCGTGGGTCCGCGTTTCGGTTTCGCGCGGCGGCGGGGGGCTGAGCGCCGCCGTCACCGGCGCGGACCTCCGCAGCGGCAGGCTCGTCGCCGCGAAGACCTTCCCTGTGCCCGCCCTGTCCGGTGCCGACGTCGCGACGTGGGACGGTCTCGCGGCCGCGGTGGCGGCGCAGTTCGCGGGCGGAGAAGCGGGGGAGCCGGTGGCCAGCGCCGCGGAGATCGCCGTGGAGGCGCTGCCGGGAACGGCCGTGGAGGGCCTGGCGGAAAAGCCGGTGCAGATCGGTCCCGACGGGACGGGCCGCGTGGCCGTGGTCAGGCCCGGGTTCTACCGGATCGAGGCGCTGCGGGACGGAGACCTGCCCGCGCGCGAGGAGCTCTACCTCTCCGCCGCCGACGGCACGGTCAGCGTCCCGCAGACGCCGGCTCCTCGCTGGCTGTTCGAAGGGTACACCCTGAACCTGAGCTACCTGGGTGCATCGGCGGGAAGGCTGCTCGGGCCGTTCTATTTCCGCCTCGGGCTCACCACGTACGTGTTCGCCCCGTGGCTCCGCAACGAAGGCGAAGACGAGACCGCCGCGAACCTTCCGCTCACTGAGCTCGTCGCCGGCTTCGGCTACACCCCTCTCGACGCGGACGCCGCCGTGCGGCCCTACGTCGACGCGTCCGGCGCTGCACGCCTCATGCACACGGACCGCGTCGTAGCGCTGGACCCCGTCGCGGCATTCGCGTACCGCGTGGCCGCCGGGGTCGAGGTCAAGGGGACGAAGCGTGCGCGGATGTTCGCCGACTACGGCCCGGTCGTCTACGACGTCCACGGCGCGGACTCTACGACAGTCGAGGCCACGATCACCGTCGACGGCCAGCGGAGCGGCGGCTACTTCTACAAGCCGTGGTGGGGCGGGGCGCTCGGCGGAGTGCTGATCGACTTCGTCGCGTTCAGGGTGGGGCTGCGATGGTACAGGTGAGGCGCGCCCTCCTCGCGCTGCTGCTCGCGTCGCTCGCGGCCTGCCGTTTCCCGCCGTTCAACCCCGAGCTGTCGCTGGCGCGGCTCACGACGGCAAAGCTGGACCTCGTCGGCGTCGCAGGGCCGTTCGTCGGCAGCATCGACGCGACGGTCGACTATGCGTTCGTGCCCGAGCGCGCCGCGCTCGACGGAGGCATGCTCCAGGGGTGGATTCTGGGCACCGGCCCGGGGTACGTAGTCGCGGCCTATTCGCCCGGCGGGGGCATCGTGGCGCCGGGGCAGTGGAGCAGCGGCCTGTGGCAGGACGCGCGCGTGCCGATGCTGCTGAGCGCGCCGGCGGCTGCCGGCCGGCTCCTCCTCATGCGGCTGTCGACTCCATTCCTGTGGACGTGGATCGGCGTGCTCGGCTCGACGCTCGCTCTCGAGGACCCGGCGCCGCCTAACAACGATTTCAAGGGCTGGGTGGCATCGCAAGCCGCGTTCGCCTCGATGGCCCCGAACGTGGTCGGCGTCTTCGTGTACCCGCCGGACCCCGCGCTCCCGACGCAGCGTCGGCTGCGCTTCGTGGCGCCGGTCACTGCCGGCACCGGCTACCAGGAAGGGGAGGTGACTCTCGATGGGTCCTCGCCGCCTTCGCTGACCGGTCCGGTCCTGGCATCGGCGCCGATCGCCGGCCTGCCGGCGGCGATCGATACGACCTCGTTCTACCACTACAGCCCCGCGACCGGCTACAGCTACCTGTCCGTGCCCGGCGTTTATGGCGCCTGCACGACCTATCGATGGAGCAACACCTCCGCGACCGCGTCCCTGCTCCTGGACGGATTCCGGATCGACGCGGTGCTCAGCACAGGGCGGCTGTTCGCCCGCCACGGCGACGAGGCGCGCATCTACGGCGCGGACGGAAGGAGGCTCTCGCACTTCCCGATGGGCGCCCTGCGCTATGCGGGCGAATACTGGGATTCGGCCGAAGCCCGCCTGCGGATGCTGTTCGTGCTGCCGCTGATCACCGGCGAGCAGGACGGCGGCGAGCGCAGCCTCAGCTTCGAGGTGTACTCCTGGCCCACCGCGGACGTGACGAGCCTGGAGTGACGGACCGCGCGCGCGGCTCGGGTCCGCGAGCTACCTGACCAGTCGCTTGAGCTCGCTCAGCAGCTCGACCATCGGGGCGTCCGCCGGGCTTGTCTTGATGCGCTTGTCGAGCTCGGCGAGACGCGCGCTGGCGGAGTCGAGCTTCGTCAGGCTCTGGACGACATCCGAAAGCTCCTGGATCGCGACGTCGCGTCCGACGGCCTGGAAGGCGCGGTCGTACTTCTTGATGCGGTTGAAGAGCCCCGGGAAAGCGCTCTCCATCATCTCGGATGTGAGAAAAGCGTCGAGCTTGAGCTTGCTCTCCAGCCGGCCGGCCTCGCCCTGGCTCTTCAGGATCCGGTCCTCGGACGCGGCGTACTGCCGGTAGCTCTGCTGCAGGTCCTGGAACGATTTCTCGATGCGGAGCAGCCGCTGCATCTCATCGCGGCTCGCGGCCTCGCCGCTCGAACCGGTCGCGGCGTCGGGCCCCTTCTGCCGCAGAACCGCGAGCTCGTCCTTGAGCGTCGCGAGCTCCCTGTTCAGGCCGTCGATGTCGGCGAGGAGCCGCTCCCGATCCGCGCGCGCCTGGTCCCGCTCCGCCGCGAGGGCGGCCGAGTCCGGGGACGCGTTCGCCTTGAGGGCCTGGAGGGCGGCCTGGAGATCCGCCACCTCTTTTTCCGACGCCTGGATTCTCGCGTCGCGGGCCGCGACCTCGCGCTTGAGCTCCTCGATTTCCGCGAGCCGGGCCGCGAGCTGCTGCTCGACCGCCCCGCCGCCCGCCGCGGACGCCTGCTTCGCTTGCGCCACGGCGCGGTTGATCCCGTCCACAGCCTCCCGGGACTGGGCAGGGGAGGGCCGGCGCATCAGCACTTCGACGTAGGCGCCCACCGCCTCCGGGTAGCGCGCCTGGGCCAGCATCGCCCGGCCCTCCTCGAGGGGCGGGGCCGCGGCCGCGCCGTCGACGCGCTCCCTGCCCGCGCCGATGGCCTGCACGCGCGCGAGGAGGCGGTCCCTCGCCGCCGCATCGGCCGGCAGGAACTCGAGCGCCTGCCGGTAGAACCCCAGCGCCCGCTCCTGCTGGCCCTGCGTGAAAGCGGCCTCCGCCTGCGCCAGCAGCCCGTCGAGGCGCGCGGTCCGGTCGCTTTCGTTCCGGTCGCCGAGAGAGGCGAGGTACGCGTAGCTCTTCTCGACGTCCGGGACGAGCGCGATCGCGCGGCGGTAGAGCCGCTCGGCCTCCGGGAGGTCGCGGCGGGCCGCGGCCGCGTCGGCCGCCGCCACCGCCTGCCGGATCTCGGTGATCAGCGCGGCCTGCGCCACGATGGACGACGTGTCCGTGGCGTCCTGGGACCTCTGCGTCTCGACGAGGCGGGTCAGCGAGTCGACGACGAAGAGCTCGACGTCGCGGCGGGCCGCCACCGCCGGAAGCTGCGCGATGCCGTCTTCGTTCAGGTAGGAGCGTATGTTCGCGAGGCTCTGGAGGGCCTGATCGTAGCGCGCGCTTCGCAGGTGGTCCCGCACGTTTCCGTAGAAACCGTTGAGCTGGCTCGCGACCAGCGCTTCCTTCTGCCTCTCTTCGGAGATGCGCGCGAGCCGCTGCTCGATGGCCGATTTTTCCCGCTCGAGCGAGCGCGAGCTGGCCTCGAGCTGGCTGCGGAGATCGTCCTCCCTCTTTTTCGCGTCCGCCGTGAGCTGGTCGCGCTCCTGGGTGAGGCCCTGAAGGCTGCGGCTGTACTCGGCCTGCACTACGCGCAATTGCTCCTCGGCCCTCCTGCGTTCGTCCTCGGCCTGCGCCCGGAACGCGGCGAGCCGGCTGTTGTATTCCTGGCCCTTCTGCGTCTCCAGCGTCGCAAGCCGCGCGTCGATGACCGCCTCGGAGACGCCCTGGCCGCGGAGGCGCTCGCGCTCGGCCGCAAGCTCCGACTGGAGCGCGGCGCGCAGCTCGCGCTCGCGGTCCTGGATGCGGGTGTTCATCGACGACACGAGGTCCCGGCGCTCCTGGTCGAGCCGGGACAGGCGGCCCTGGATCTGGTCGATCTGCTGGTCCTTCTCCTGGAGCTTCTCCTGCGATTCCTTCTTCAGCTCTTCGATGAGGCGTCCCTCGGTGGTGGCGAACGCGGACGCCTCCTGGGTGAGAGAGCGCTCTTCCGCGCCGAAGATGCGGCCGAACGCCGCGATGCCGGCGACCAGCAGGGAGAGGAAGAACAGGTTGATGACGAAGGGGAAGACCGCTCCGCGGCGCCGCGGCTGCAGCGTGAAGATCTCCTCGGAGACCTGGATGCGGCTCTCGGTGGCGACCTTCTCGATCTCGCCGAGAATTTCTTTCTGGTCCTCGGGCGAGATGCCGGCCGCGTCGTCGAACGCGATCGCCTCGCCGGGTTTGCCGGGCTGCTGCGGCGCGGGTGCCGGCGGCGCTGCCCTGCGCGCGCGCTGCGGCGCGCCCGGGCGGCGCTGCGGCCGCGCGGGAACCGCCGGCGCGCTCTGCGGGGAAAGTCCGTTGTCCATGACAGGCTGCGGGGCGCTCATCTGTTGGCTCCGGGGCCGATGCCCCCACTATCCATCGTCGGCGGCGGGGGCCATGAGCCTTAGCCCGGACCTCGCGAGTGTCTCACCGGGGTCGTGGCCCCCGGGGAACCCTCACTGCGTCTGCCCGAAGCGCGCCTTGAGGCTCGCGAAGGCGCTGGCCGCCTCGTCGCGGCTCGCAGCCGCCTCCTCGGCGATGACCTCGATCTGGTCCGCGGGGAGCTCTTCGAGAAAGGGCGATGGGGCGGCCTCGACGATCTCGCCCCGGCGCGTCCGCGAGCGGCAGAAAGAGAGGAAGAGCCTCCGGCGCGCCCGCGTGATGGCCACGTAGAAGAGCCGCCGCTCCTCCTCCACGTTGGCCTCGTTCTCCTCGAGGCTGCGGGCGTGCGGGATGACGTCCTCCTCGACGCCGGCCACGAAGACCGTCGGGAACTCGAGGCCCTTGGCCGAGTGGATGGTCATGAGGTTGACCCGGTCGTCGAGGCTCTCGCCGTCGTCGTCCTCGCTCGTGAGGAGGGTCACGCGGTTCAGGTAATCGTGCAGCGAAGGCGCCATGTTGTCGGGGTCGCTCTGGTAGCGCCGGATGCCGCCGATCAGGCTCTCCACGTTCTCGTAGCGCCAGCGCGCCGCCTCGGGCCGCTTCGAGTCGCTCACCAGGTGGCCCCAGTAGCCGATCTCGTCCACGAGCGCTGCGGCCGCGTCCGCGAGCCCGCGCCCCTTCTTCATCCGCTCCGCGTACCCCTCGACGAGCGCGACGAAGTCGGCGAGCTCCTGCGCCACCTTGGAGCCCACCGGGCCGGGGCCGGCGGCCCCGGGCGCGGCCCCGGGCGCGGCCGCGGCCGCGGTCACCGCCGTGATCGCCGAGTACAGCGAGCAGCTCTCGCGCTTCGCCACCTCGCCCACCTCCTCCACGCTCTTGCGGCCGATGCCGCGGCGGGGCGTGTTCAGGACGCGCAGCAGGCTCAGGTCATCGTCGGGGTTGGCGATCAGGCGCAGGTAGCCGAGGATGTCGCGCACCTCGCGCCGGTCGTAGAAGCTCATGCCGCCGGAGACGCGGTACGGGATCTGATTCATCCGCAGCGCCTCCTCGATGGGGCGGGTGAGGCCGTTGGTGCGCACGAGAATCCCGAAGCTCGACCAGGGCGCCCGCTCGCGGACGCGGAACCCCTTGATGCGCGCCGCGATGAACTGCCCCTCGGCCTCCTCGTCGTCGGCGGCGTAGAGGCCGATGCGGTCGCCCGTCGCCGCCGGCGGTCCACAGGCGCTTGGCCTTGCGGTCCTGGTTGCGGGCGATCAGGTGGTTGGCCGCCGCGAGGATGCGCGCCGTCGAGCGGTAGTTCTGCTCGAGCGTCAGCACCTTTCGCTCCGGGTAATCGGTCTCGAAGGCCACGATGTTGCGGTAGCTCGCCCCCCGCCACGAGTAGATCGACTGGTCGTCGTCGCCGACCACGCACACGTTGCGCGAGCCGTCCGCGATCAGGCGCAGCAGCTCGTACTGCAGAGCGGAGGTGTCCTGGAACTCGTCGACCAGCACGTGACGGTAGCGCTCCTGCGTCGCCGCGCGCACGTCGTCATGCCGCCTGAGGATCTCGCGCGGGAGGACGATCAGGTCGTCGAAATCCACCGCGCTGTAGGACTTGAGGTGGGCGTTGTACTCGTCGTAGAGCCCGCGCAGGCCCTCGCCGTCGACGTCGCGCCAGCGTCTTGCGCCCCGTCTTGATGTCGGAGATGACGCCCTCGATCCGCTGCAGGTCGAGGTTGCGCGCGTCCAGGCCGATCCCGGAGGCGACGTCGCGGATCAGGGACCGGCGGTCCTCGCCGTCGTAGATGCTGAACTGCTTGCGGTAACCCAGCAGCTTGATGTGCTCGCGGAGGAACCGCGCGCCGTAGGCGTGGAACGTGCAGACCGTGAGGCGCCGGGGCGAGCCGCCCGCGACCTCGGCGACCCGCTCGGCCATCTCGCGGGCGGCCTTGTTGGTGAACGTGAGGGCGAGGATCTGGGACTGCGGGATGCCGAGCTCGAGCAGGTGCGCGATGCGGAACGTGATCACCCGGGTCTTGCCGGAGCCGGCGCCCGCAAGGATCAGGATCGGGCCTTCGCTGGTCGTGACAGCCTCGAGCTGCGGCCCATTGAGCTCGGAGGCGAGGCGGGCGGAAAGGGGCAAACGGTTATCCCTTGATGAAGATCCGGAGGGCCTCGACGCCCGCGACCGTCACCAGGTAATAGACCGCCGTCACGATCACGCCCGCAAGCGCCACGCCCGCGCACACGGGGAGGATGGCGCGGCGGAAGGACATGCCGAGGACCCAGGCGCCCATCGCGCCCGTGTAGGCCCCGGTGAGGGGCAGGGGGATCCCGACAAAGACGATGAGGCCCCACGCGCCGTAACGCTCGACCTGCGGCGCGACCTTGCGCCGCGCGCGGTTGATGAGCTTGTCGAAGACCCGCTCGTACGGCTTCCACCGGACGAGCAGACGGTGCACGGTGTTGACAAAGCCGTAGGTGATCGGACCGGCGAGGCAGTTGAGAGCGACGCACGCGGTCACCGCCACGACGGGGTTCCAGCCTTTGGCCAGCGCGAACGGAAGGCCGCCGCGGAGCTCCGAGATCGGAAGGAGGCAGAGGAAAGCCACGGTGATGAAAGTGCTCATCGCGGGGGGTCACCCTTCATTTCGATCTGCTCGTAGACGGCGGCGTCATGGCTCGTCGCCACCGCACCGCGCACGGTGAGGCTCACCGGCGTGAGCGCGATCGTGCGCACGACCGCGCTCGCGTCGGCCTTCTCCTTGTACTCGAGGAGATAGCTCTTGTCCGTCGACTTGAGCCCGGCCTCCTCGAGGAACTTGAAGTTGATCACGTTGATCCGGGCCGGCAACGTCCCGCTCCAGGTAGTGCGCGTTCAGGAGCGGCAGCCCCTCCATCACCGCGAACCCGCCGCCCGAGCTCCTGCCGTCGGCGCCGATCCACGTGAACGAAGGGGCATCGAAGGCGATCTCGACGCCGTCGCTGCCGCGGAAGATGCCGACCAGGCGGGCGGGCGGGGCCGACGGGGCCCTCCGCAGGGCCGCGAGCACGGACTGCTGGAGGTCCGCGGTCAGCCGCTCGTACTCCCCCGCCACGGGTCCTCTTCGGCGATCCACGGGGTGTTGCGAACGTCGACCCGCAGCGTGTTGGGCGACGCGATGACCAGGGTGATCCACTTCTTGATCTGCTGCAGCGCGGAATTGTGCGCGTCGAGGTGCACCGTGTTGCCGGACCGCGAGAAGTAGTCGATCTGGTAGATCTCCTGAACGTCGCCGTCGGAGAAGCTCATCGTGCGCCCGTCGAACATGAGCACGCTCTTGACGTCGTTCTTGCGGTACCACGGGCCGGCGAGGAACTGCTGGTAGTCGGCCTCCGTGGCCGCGGGCGAGAAGAGCTGCTCGAGCTGCTTCGACCGCGAAATGCGCGCCGGGGATCCGTTCCTCCAGGGTCTTCGAGTACCGCCGCTCCTGGTTGCGCCAGCGCCAGGTCTCCCGAATGGTGTCGAGCTGGTTGGCGGACTGCGGGTCACTGCGCTCGACAAAGATCGGGAAGCTCTCGTCGTACCTCTGGCCGAACTGGTACGACTGCGGCCTGCGGTGGCGGTCGATCGTGATGGAGCGGTCGGCGCTCACGCTGATGATCGGGGTGAACGAAATGCCGGTGCCCGACTGCGCCGGCACCCGGCGCAGGACGTCGAGCGTCGTCCGGGAATCGGCGGTCACCCCCTGGGCGACGATCTCGAGGGTGTAGTCGCCGACGATGTCCTCGGTCTCGACGCGGAAGGCCCTGGCGTTCGTGGCGAGAGTCGCGTAATCCGCCGCCCGCCGCCATCCCTGGCGGATCTCGTCGTAGTCCGCCACGAGGATGCGGATGGGCTGGCCCTCGCCGGACTGCACGACGAGGATCTGCTCGTCGGGCGGGTCCAGGTCGAGGTTGGTGTCGATCAGGTCGAGGAGCCGGTCGCCCGGCGCAAGCGCGAGGCGCGGGGTCGGCGCCTGGCTCGCGGCGGCCTGCGCCTGGGACGGGGCCGCCGCCGCCTGCGGCCCGGCTGCAGGCCGCTCTCCGGCGGACGCCGCCTGGCCCGCGGGGCGCGCGAGGGGCGCGACCACGTGGCCGGCGGGCGGATCGGGGAGGCCCCTGGCGCCCCCGCATCCGGCCAGGAGGATCGAGCATGCAAATGCGGCGGCGATCGCGGGGCTCTTCGACATCGGGGGACGGGCGGCTACCGGAAGTAGACCGCGAGCTTTTGTAGCACTTCGGGCTTGACGACTTCAAGGGGGCGGTCGAGCTTGAAGCCGGCCGCCGTCCTGTGGCCGCCGCCGCGGTAGTCGCTCGCGATGGATGCGACGTCGATGTCGCCCTTGGAGCGCAGGGAGCAGCGCACGAGCCCTTCGAGATTCTGCTTGAAGAAGATCGACACCTTGACCTTTTCCGCGCTCAGCGGCGTGTTGATCAGCGTCTGGGCCTCCTCGTACGCCGACCCGGACTCCCGGATCGTTTCGGCCGTCATGGTCTGCACGGCGACGCCGTAGCCGTAGTGGAACTCCAGGGTGGCGAGCACGCGCGCCTCGAGCTTGAGGAACGAGATCGTCCGGCACTCGTAGATCCGGCTGTAGATGTCGTTCGGGCTGATGCCCGCCTCGACGAGGCGCTGGGCGATGCCGAAGGTCGAGGCCGTCGTCTTGGGATAGACGAAGCTCCCCGTGTCGTAGACGATCCCCACGAAGAGCGGCTGCGCGATCTCGTAGTCGATCGCGAGGCCGAGCTCCGCGAAGAGGCGATAGAGGATCTCGCACGTCGACGACGCGTCCCGGTCCACGTAGTTGTGCCGAGGGTCGAGGCCGGTGATTTCGTGGTGGTCCACGTAGAAGAAGTCGCGCACCCTGGGCAGCACCAGGCTCGAGACCGCGCCGATGTTGGTGGGATCGGCGACATCGAGCACGAGCAGGGCGCTGTCGGCCAGGTCGTCGGGAAGCCTGCCCGCCTGGGCGAGCACCACCGTCTCGGAACCGGGGTCCAGGAAAGCGAAATTGAAGGGGGACGGGTCTGCGTTGACGATGATGGCGCGCTTGCCCATGCGCCGCAGGGCGCGCAGCGCCGCGACCTCGCTGCCGATCGCATCGCCGTCGGGCGTCTCGTGCGCCGTGATGATGAACCGGTCGTGCCTCCGCAGGAAGCGGGCGAGATGCTCAAACCCCATCGGCGGCCTTCTCGATGAGGTAACTGGACCCCCTCGCGAGCTTGTGCAGGCGTTTGAGGGCCGCCGGCGGGTAGGAGGCGCTCAGGTAGCACCCCTGATCGACGGCGATGCCCCGCGGCACCTCGACGCCCGGACCGATCACCGTGATCCCGTCGCGGATCTGCTCCGGGAACCGGCTGTTGCTGATGTTGACCGTCTCCCCTCCCACGACTGCCTTTTCCTCCACGGTCGGGCGGCTGCGGATGCGGTCGCGTCCCGGCAGCACCAGGGTCCGCTGCAGCACCGCCCCGCGGCCGACATGATTATGGCTCATCACCACCGAGTCGCGCACCAGCGAACCGGCGGCGACGGTGACTCCCGGGTAAAGGACCGAGTTCTCCACCTCGCCCGCGACGTCGGTGCCCGAGGAGAGGAGCGAGCTCTTGACGTAGCCGCTCGCGGCGACGTAGACGGCCCGGCTCTCACCGCGAAAGCGGTCGAGCCGGTCGCGCCAGGAGGCCCACTCCACGGGGCGGCGCGCCATGTAGAGGTTCTGATGGTAGAACTGCGTCAGGTTGCGGCACAGGACGACCCTCCCGGGGAGCTCCGTCACGTGGTTGAAGCCGGCGTGCAGCCTGCGCTCGAAGAACGCGTCGATGAAGGGCTCCTCCGCGTTCGCGTGCGCCGTCGGCTCGCGGAGGGCCGCGATCAGGCTCTTCTTGCGGGCCGCATAGAAGTCCAGCGGTGTCCCGTCCACAGTGATCTTCGAGAGCCGCTCCCTGCGCGGGGTGCGCAGCTCCGACGCCAGGCGCGCCGGGTCGAACATCGCCGCGAAGGTCGTGGAGCAGATCAGCAGCTCCTCCGAGTCGATCGACCCCAGGAGCTCCGCCACGGCTTCCGCGCCCGGCTCCAGCACGACCGTTTCGACGCCGAATCCCGCCCAGCGCTCCATCGCGGGCGCGAGGAGGTCGCGCGCGCGCTCCTCGAGCGCGATGATCACGCGCGGCTCGAGGGGTCGCAAGCGACGCGAGGAGAAAGTCGAGCAGGCAGTAGTCCCCCAGCACCGGGAACAAGAGGCCCGGCAACCTCCGCAGGTCCGGAATCGGTATCGAGAGACCTCGCTCGAAGACGAGGAGGCAGGGCCGCTCCGGACTACGGGACACGCTCGAATCTCAGGTGGAAGGTTCCCCCGGTCTCGGAGCGCACGACGTAGCGGCCGTCGAGCACGTTCTGCTCGTCGTCGTCCAGCTCCGGGAAGCGCTCGGGCTTGACCCTGGCCAGGGACACCTCTTTCGCGCCGCCGGCCCTGCTGGCCACCAGGCGCGCGATCGTCTTGGGGGTCCTCACCTCGGCGATGTCGAACCGCTCGCGGGCCTCCCGCAGGTACGAGTCCCTGCCTTTGCGCAGGCTGAAGACGTCCCTGCCCGCCGGCATGGGCTTTTCCTCGACCAGCAGCCGGACCTTGATCCGGTTCGAGGCGGCGATCCCGAGCAGCAGGAGCGCGACGACCGCGGCGAGAGCCACGGCTGCCACGGGCACGATCCACGGGTACTCCTGCAGCAGCGAGTTCACGCGCATCTCGACGGGCTGGCTCGCGGGGAACTGGTCCTTGTCGCCGAACGCGAACTCGAGGGTCCCTTTGTACGATCCCGGCGACGGGGGCTGCGCCGCGCGCAGGTCGAGATGGAGCTCCGTGACCCCCGACTGGGGCAGGGGCACGATGACGGGCTGGCTGATCAGGCCGTCGAGGCTGACGGGGCCGGATGGCCCTTCACCTTTGAAGGACAGCCCGGAGATCCAGATCTGAGGCCGCGAGCTGTACGACTCGGTCTTCACGCGAACCACCGCCTGCGCCTCGCCGGAGCGGTTCATCGGGCTGACGGAGATCCCTTCGACCGTCATCCGGCCTGTCAGGTCGGGCATCACCTGGGCGATCTGTCCGGCGCTCGGCTGCTGGCCTGCCGGCACGTACTGGCCCCCGAGGTCCTTGGCGAGCTGCTGCACGGAGCTCGGCTCGGCCGCGGCCCCTGTCTTGCCCGTCGTCCCCGTAGTTCCGGGGGCCGCGCCCGCGCCGGTCGTTCCCGGCGTGACCGAGGTCCCCGGCGCGCCCGGGGTCCCGCCCGACGGGGCGAGAGTCTGGTCGCCGACGCCGAGCACGATGACTTTCCAGCCTTCCTTCTGCGTCTCGCTGGTGACGCGCATGTACTCGTGGCCCCGCCAGCTGCCGGGATCGGAGTACTTGCTGCCGGGCGGCGGCTCGTCGATGCCGTCGGTGACCAGGATCAGGGTCTTCTTGTGCGTCGGGTTGCACCGCGTGCGCACCTCGTCCCGCAGACGGTCGAGAGCGAAGCCGATGTCGGTGAAGGCCTCCTTGGGCGTGAGGCCGTCGATGGTCCGCTTGATCGCCGCCTTGTCGGTCGCGGCGGTCAGGTTCTCGAAGACCGCCAACTCGTTCTGTCCGTAGAAGGCGACCACGATGAAGGTGTCGCCGGGCTGGAGGATCTGGTCGACGACTTGGGTCTTCACGTACTCCTTGACCGCGTCGATTTCCTGGCGCATGGAAAGCGAGCGGTCAAGTGCTATCATGAAGTCGATCGGCTCAGTCCTGTCGTCTGCCGCCGCCGAGACGAGGGCGACACATGACAGGAGCGCCGCCAGGAAGGGACGGACAAAAGTTCGCGGCATGCTGCACCCCCGGCGTATTTCCACTAACATTGCCGCAAAAAACAGAATAATGGAAGGGAAAAAACGAGAAAACGAGCTTTACATTTCGGTTGTGAAGAGCTAATCTTTGTCGCGAAATCGCCGTAAGGAGTGTGTCGAATGGCAGCGATTGATCTTCCCAAGAGCCCGAACATATTCCACCCTGAAAAGCCCAGCGCCGTCGGTTCGAGGAACTCTCTTGCCCAGGAGTTCCGTGACCAGCAGGCCGAGGTGGACCTGCTCCTGACCGAGGAAGTCGACAAGGTCATGAACCACATGACCTCCAAGCTCCCCAAGGAGGTCTTGGAGAGAGTTGACATAATGGGCGGGTTGAAGGAGAAAGTCTACAACTACTTCAACCAGCACTACCAGAACATGTTCAACCGCTACATCGTCACGTCGGAAGACGAGATGGTGAAGAAGGTCCGCAACTTCATCGACAAGGAAGAGACCAAGGTCCTCGCCCGCTACACTCCCAAGGAGATCGCGAGCCTGCTCGACGAGGTCGGCGGCGCGGACAAGTTCAACACCGGTGAGATCGAGAAGTCGATCGTCAACATGTACGGCCACCTCCAGGGCCACATCCAGCGCGGCGTCAACGACCTGGAGAACCTGACCAACTCGCTCCTGCGGCAGAAGACCGACGTCGGCGCCTTTATCCGCGGCGAGAACGCCTACTCGATCATCAAGTGCTCCTTCAAGGACAACCTCCGCAGGCCCAAGACGGTCTCGGACGTCAAGCTCTCGGTGAACATCCTGGACTCCGAGCTCATCAGCCCGATCTTCCACTACCAGGTCACCGTCGAGTACATCATCAAGGACCTCATCTCCAAGATGATCATGGACCACATCGATCACGAGATCGAGAAGCTCAAGGAGCAGCTCGTCGAGGAAGGCAAGGAAGAGCTCAACGACTCCGAGATCATCTTCGAGAAGATGAGGCGGGTCGAGAACTACGCGGCCGACGACAAGGAGAACGCCAAGAGCCGGCGCTACCAGTTCTTCGGCAAGCACCTCATGGACCGCATCGAGGGCCTGCGCGCCGAGATCGACCCCAACGAGTACGACCCCCTGAACATCCGCGAGAACCTGAAGAAGATCATCGACGTCGAGAACATCCGCAACCGGGGCTTCAACACCGCGATCAACTCGATCACGTCGATCCTCGACACCTCCAAGATGGGCTACCAGTACATCGAGAACCTCAAGAACGCGCGCGAGATGATGCTGCGCGAGTACGAGGAGACCGATGCCAGCCAGCTGCCGGACGAGCGCTACCAGATCCGGATGAAGTACTACGACAGCTCCCAGCTCATCGAGGAGCGCAAGGCCTACGATGCCCAGATCCAGAGCTTCGAGATCGAGGTGCAGCACCTCTGGGACGTGCTCGACATGACCTATGTCGACAGCAAGTTCATGAAAGGGATCGTGGACTTCAACGACCTCGCCAAGCGGCAGCGGAACAAGATCCGCAAGCGGATCAAGGCTCGCACCGGCGACCCGCTGTACGAGGACATCGAGAAGACCTGGGACGAGATCACGTTCATCAACCCGGGCGACACCGACGTCGAGCGGATGAACCGCACCTACCTCTTCGAGAAGGGCAAGATCAAGAAGCGGCTGATCCTCATGCGCGAGCAGCTCGCCAGGATGTACAGCTACCGGTACCCGATCCAGCGCCGCGTCATGGAAGAGCGGCTTCAGGTGCTCGAGCAGAACTTCAACGAGTACGACTACAAGATCAACCCCTACCACATGCAGCCCGGCCTCATGCTGGACGTCGACATCACCTCGATCAAGAAGAAGAAGGCCACTCTCGACGGCATGGCCAACGTGCTGAACGAGTTCCTGAACGGCGTGTCCAAGGGCTTCGCGGACGCCGCCTTCGCCTCGTTCTCCCGCAGGCGCTCGACCGTCCGCGAGGACATCGCCCAGTCGTTCGCCGGGACGGCCGAGGCCGAAGCGGCCGGGCAGCCGGCCACGTCGGGCGCCGACTATCTCGCGGCCCTCAACGAGCCGGCAGCGCAGGCCCCGGCGCCCGCCGCGGCGAGGCGCAGGACCCCGGCGGGACGGCGCGGACGCGGCGTCGTGGACACCGGGCGGCGCGGAGGCAGAGGGCGCGCGCGCGGCGGACGCGGCCGCGGCGGGGACCGCAGCGGTCTCACCGAGATCTGAACTTTCGACATGAGATGAAATGGTGACCTCTCTCCGGGGGGGTCACCATTTTAATTTACAGGAAGGCATTATGCTTAGCACCCAGTACGAGGGCTTGGCGACGCGCGAGGGCTTCAACCTGTCCCTGCGTCACTTCAAGCAGGTCATGGCCATCGTGGGCGACCTCGAGGGCAACACCAACCTCGCTGACCAGGTCAACGAGCTTCTGGGATCCAAAGCGATCGAAGGCGCGCAGATCCAGCCCATCGCGAACGCCCTTCTGGTCGACCGCTACCACTACCGCTCGCGCTCCCACAACCTCACCGAGAACGTCGAGGACCTCGATGCGATCCGCGAAGAGTGCAGCCGCTGGACCGCGGTGGACGTCGTGATCGCCTACTACTCGCCCGAGCTGGGCCTGACGCTGATCAACCCGAAGAACGAAGACCACCTCAAGGCGGTCCAGTCGTTCAAGAAGACGGAGCTCGTCACGGTTTACTGCGGCGCCTTCGGTCAGACCGACGACCGTCCGGCCTTTGGCCAGGCCGTCGACACCCTGATCGCGCTGCTGGAGGGCCGCAAGGTCAAGACTCCGTCCGCATTTACCGGCGGCCGGTTCAAGCCGCCGGCAAAAAAGGCGGCACGGGCCGCCGCGGCGCCGGTGCCGCGCGCCGCGGGCAGG
This sequence comes from uncultured Spirochaetota bacterium, assembly GCA_963734495.1. GTDB lineage: Bacteria > Spirochaetota > Spirochaetia > SZUA-6 > CAVTHK01 > CAVTHK01. The sequence goes on along the minus strand of CAVTHK010000007.1, from coordinate 75,612 downwards.
GCCCGGGGCGCAGGGCCGCGGCGCGCCGGCCGCGCGCCCGCTGCGCGGGCCGCAGCCCCCGCGGCGGCGTTCCCCGCGGCCGCCGCTGCTCCCGCGGCGGCGCCCGCCGCGGCGCCGGCTGCCGCGCCCCTCCCGGCCGCGGGCCGGGTTCGCATGACGCCGCTGTACGGCGTGCTCGTCACCAACGAGCTCTTCCACAACGGAAACGTCGAGGCCTGGAAAAAGATCATCCAGAGCTACGAGCACTCGCACGCGGGCCTGCGGGTCAACGTCTACTACGAGGGCGAGAGGATCCACGACATCAACACCCTGTTCAAGTGGGGCAAGGTCAAGAGGGGGACGCCGGTCATGTTCTCGGTGCAGGGCGAGAACATCGGCGACGTGGCGAAGCTCCAGCGCTACCTCAAGCAGGGGGCGAGCCACCTGTTCGAGGCTTTCCTCAAGGGCAGCCCGGGCCAGATCCTGAACCTCTTCTAGGGGCGCGGCGGACCGCGCAGAAAGACAGCGCGGGGGACCGCGCTAGGGGCGCATACGATGAAGAACAACATACATTTCTTCAGTGCCACGGAGCACGCAAAGGACGCCGCGGTCCTCGAGACGATCGGGACGCGCGGGCGCGACGTCATGGACCTGGCCGAGCTCGGCCTGCCGATCCTGCCCGGGTTCATCCTCGACTCGGAGCTCACGGCGACTCTGAAAGACCAGCCGCTCACCGCGAGCCTGAAGACCAGCTTCAAGCGCATCGAGCCCAAGGTCGGCAAGGTGTTCGGCGACACCGGCAACCCGATGCTGGTCAAGATCGTCATCAGCCCGAGCCTCGTGATCGCGACGCACCCCGTGCTGCACAACTACGGGCTCGCCAAGGGCACGATCGAGGGGTTCGCCAAGTTCGTCGGCCAGAACTTCGCGTGGCACGAGGTGCTGTTCCTCTTCAACGGCCAGTTCACGGTGGAAGCCGCGATCGCGGAGGCCGAGGGCCGGCCGAAGGACCAGGCCCGCATCAAGGAGGCTCAGGCGGAGATCGGCCGGGTCCTGAAGAACGACCTGCCCGCGAAGGAGTGGCAGAAGTACATCGACAAGTACCTGCCGCTGCTGCCCAAGGGCTTTTTCGACGACGCTTACGGCCAGCTCGAGATCGCCATCCGCCGCGTCGCCCACATGCTGCGCCTCGAGGACCCCGAGGCCGCCGACACCGCCCTGCTGATCCAGCCGATGGTGTACGGCAACTACGGCCGCGATTCGGCGAGCGGCATGTTCTTTACGCGCGACATCCAGCTCGGCGCCAACGAGCTGCAGGGCGAGTTCTTCCAGGAGAAATTCGACTCGGTCGTCGGCGCGGGCAAGGACATCAACAGGATCGCGCCCGCCTACCTGACCAAGCTCCAGAAGATCGCGCGGACCGTGGAGGACCACTTCCGCGAGATCCGCTCGCTGCGGTTCACGATCGAGAACAAGAAGCTCTGGCTGATCGACCAGCGGCCGGTGATCTCCAAGAGCGCCCAGGCCGACATCAGGACGCTGCTCGACCTGCACTCGCGCAAGCTGATCGACGACAAGTACCTGGTGCAGAACGTCAAGCCCAACCAGCTCGCCGACATCCTGCACCCGATCGTCGACCGGTCCTCGATCAAGGGCCTCAAGACGATCCCCGGCGGCATCGCCGGCGCGCCCGGCGCCGCCATCGGCCGCATCTTCTTCTCGACGGAGGGCCTGCTGGCCGAGGCCAAGGTCGCGGCCCAGACGGGCCAGGACCCGCGGCTGATCCTCTGCCTGCCGGCCTCGTACGCCGAGGACGTCAAGGCGATCGAGGTGGCCACCGGAGTGCTCTCGAGCGAAGGCGGGTACGCGGCGCACGCGTCGGTCGTGGCGCGCCAGTACGGCAAGGTCTCGCTCGTGAAGCCCGAAATGCGCATCTACTCCAACAAGGCGACCATCGGCCCGGTGACCATCAACCAGGGCGACTATGTGACCGTCGACGTGCCGAACCACGGTGAGTGCCACATCTACCTGGGCAAGGCGTCCACGATCGAGCCCGACCCCGGCGACTCCGGGCTGCTGGATTTCGTCGGCATCGTCAAGAAGTACGTCAAGCACTTCCACGTCCGCGTCAACGCCGACAAGCCGCGGGACGCGGAGCTCGCCAGGAGCTTCGGCGCCGAGGGCATCGGCCTCGTGCGCACCGAGCACATGTTCTTCCAGGAGGAGAGGATCAACCTCTTCCGCCAGATGGTGTTCGCCGAGACGCGCGAGGAGCGCGTCGCCACGCTGGCGAAGCTCAAGGGCGTGCAGAGGCAGGACTTCTACAAGCTGTTCAAGATCATGCGCGGCAAGCCGGTCACGATCCGGCTCCTCGACGCGCCCCTGCACGAGTTCATGCCGCATACGGCGGCGGAGCTCGGCGCCTTCATGGATTACCTCAACAAGGGACGCAAGAGCGGGCTGATGTCCAGGGCCGACGTGCAGGCGCGGATCGACGCCCTCCACGAGATGAACCCGATGCTCGGCCACCGCGGCTGCCGCATCGCGGTCTCCTACCCCGAGATCTACGAGATGCAGGTCCAGGCGATCTTCGAGGCGGTCTACGAGCTGCAGAAGGAAGGCGTCAAGGTCGACCCGGAGGTCATGATCCCGGTCGTGATGAACGACAACGAGCTCAAGCTCATCGTCTACGGCAAGAAGATCGAGGGCAAGGAGATCCGCGGCCTGGCGGAGATCGAGCGCGAGGTCCGCACCAGGGCCAGGGCGCGCGCCGTCCCGTTCAAGATCGGCACGATGATCGAGCTTCCCGTGGCCGCACTCGGAGCCGGCGAGATCGCCAAGTACGCCGAGTTCTTCTCCTTTGGCACCAACGACCTGACCCAGACGACGACGGGCCTTTCGCGCGACGACATCAACAGCTTCATGCCGGACTACACCCAGTTCGACCTGCTGGCCGCCAACCCCTTCCAGATCCTCAACGACTACGTCAAGGAGCTGGTGGCGATCGCGGTCAAGCGCGGCGGGATGACGCGGCCGGGCCTCGAGACCGGGCTCTGCGGCGAGCACGGCGCGGTGCCGGAGAACATCGAGTTCTGCATGCAGGCGGGGCTCGACTACGTCTCCTGCTCGGTGTACTCGGTGCCGGTCGCGAACCTGGTGATCGCCCAGCACAACATCGCCGAGGCGGACGCGAGCTGACCCCGGGCTACCGCCGCCGATCGCCCTCGCTTTCGGCGGCGGCCCTGTATCTGCGGGCGGATTCGAAGAAGCGTTCGGCAAAGACCTGCTGGCCCGCCTTCGCGTAGGCGCGGCCGAGGTTGTGATGGGCCCGCCAGTCCTTTGGCGCCGCCGCGAGGACCCGCCGCAGCGTGGCCTGCGCGCGCTCGAAGTCCTTGACCTTTATGTAAAGGACGCCGAGGGGCAGAAGGACTTCGACGTGGCCCTTGAAGAAGGGGTCGGCTTTCTCCAGAAGCACGATGGCCGAGCGGTGGCTGCGCATGCGGTCCAGGCAGCGGACGAGGGCGCGCAGCAGCGCGAGCGATCGCGGCTCGTCGCGCAGCAGCCCGCGGTACAGCACCGCCGCGTCGCGATAGTGGCGCGTCATCAGGTAGCAGTTGGCGAGCATCTTCCTGAGGGCCCGGCTCGCCGGTTGCCGGGTCAGGAGAACGAGGATCTCGCGCGAGGCCTCCTCCCAGAGGCCACGGCCCGTCAGGCAGTCCACGAAACGCCGCCTCGCCTTGTCGCGCCTCGGGAAACGCTCGAGGTAACGGCGATAGGCCGCCGGCAGCTCCTCGTCCTCCTCCAGCTCCTCGCGGGCCTCGAGCAGCAGCTCGAGGGCCTCGCCGTGACCGGGTGCGAGCTTGAGCGCGCGCTCGAGCCAGCCGACCGCGAGGCGGGCGAGGCCCGTGTCGAGGTAGGCCCTGCCGAGGGCGGTCATCAGGTACTCGTCCGGCCCGCTCTCGCGGATCGCCTCCTGCAGGCCCGCGACCAGCTCGCCGCCGGCTTTCTCCGTCGCCGAGCGCGCGAGCGCGCGGAAGTAGCGGCCCGCCCGGTCGCCCGGCCGCAGGTGCTCGATGCGGTTCGCGACCCGCAGCAGCTCCTCGTGCTCCCGCAGCTCCCAGAGCGCGAGGGCGAGGCCGTACGAGGCCTCCAGGCGCGAGGCGCCGTACTGCAGCGCGCGCTCGAAGTGATTGCGGGCGCGGCCGGCTTCGCCTAACGTGAGGTAGGCGCTCGCCACGAGGGAGTGCATCTCGGCGTCGTGGTAGTCCGCGCGCAGCGCGACCTTTCCCGCGCGCAGCGCCTCGCGGAAGCGGCGGCCCTGGAAAAAGCTCAGCGCCGCGAGCCTGGGCAGCAGGTCGGGGTTCCCGGAAAGCGCGCGGGCGAACGCCTCGTCCCGGCCCACGGCGGCCGAGAGCTTTTCCAGGGCGGCGGACGCCAGGTCGGCGCGCCCGGCCCGCATGGCCGAGATCGAGGACAGCACGAGCAGGACCTGGTCATCCGGGGCGAGCTCGCACGCCCGGCCGTAGTGGCTGAGCGCCAGGTCCGCGCGGCCGGCCTCCCGGTAGATCCTTCCCAGGTACACGTGAGACAGAAGGTTGTCCGGCCGCTTCTCGAGCACGAATCGGAAGATCTGCTCCGCCTCGCCCGAGAGCCCGCGCCGCGCCGCCCGGATGCCCTTGACCACGAGGGCCCCGAGGTAGCCGTTGGCGATCCGCTCGTTGTCGGGCTCCAGGCGGACGGCGCTCTCGAAGTGCTCCAGCGCCCGGTCGACCCGGCGCAGCCGCAGGAGCGCCAGCCCGAGCAGGCTCTCGGCGGCGGCAAAGCGAGGCTGCGCGCGCACCACCGCCTCGAGGAGCGCCGCGGCGCGGCCCGCGAGCCCGAGCGCGAGGCAGGCCCTGCCGAGAAAGAAGCGCCCGGCGGCGGACTCCGGCGCGGTCTTGAGGTAGAGCTCGAGGGCATAGACCGCGCGGGGAAGGTCGCCCAGGGCGTGGCAGGCGCGCCCGAGGTAGAGCAGCGCCTGGGGGTGCCGGTCGCTCCCCCCGGCGACCTCGGTGAGGAGGTCCGCGGCGGTCCGGTAGTCCCGGTTGCGCCCCGCCTCGAGGGCCCTGGCGAAGAGCTTGTCGTAATCCGTGATGGCGGCTCCTCCCGAGGAGTATACCCCGCGAAGCACCGGGGGGGCAGGGGGGGCGGCGCGGCGGCGGCCCGGCGAGCGCGCCAGGCTGTCCTGCGCTTCAGCGCTTTACACTTTCGCTGCAATGCTCTACTAGTGCGGCCATGCCCGCGCGCGACATTTTCGCCAACATCTCGCCGCTCGACCACAGGTACCTGCTCGCGAACCGCGAGCTCTTCGAGAGCCTCGCCGCGAACCTCAGCGAGAACGGTCGCGTGCGGACCTGCGTCCGCGTCGAGCTTGCCCTCCTGGCCGCGCTCATCCGCCTCGACCCGGACATTCCGGACCGCGAAGCGGTGGGCAAGGCCCTCGCCGCCCTCGAGCGGGAGGGGATCGACCCCGAAGAGGTCAACGCCGAAGAGGAAAAGACGCACCACGACCTGCGGGCCCTGGTCAACGTGCTCAAGCGGAAGGTCCCGCCCGCGGTGCGTCACCTGGTCCACCTCGGGGCGACCTCCTACGACATCAGGGACACGGCCGCGGCCCTTCAGGTGCGGGACGCCGTGCGCGGCGCGATCCTTCCCGTGCTGATCCGCCTCGAGCGGGCGCTGATCGAGCTCGCCCGCCGCGAGGCCGCGACTCCCCAGGTGGGGCGGACGCACGGGCAGCACGCGGTGCCGATCACCTTCGGCTTCGCGCTGGCCGAGTACGTCTCGCGGCTGGGCAAGTCGATCGAGCGCCTCGAAGCCCGCAGCGCGGACCTCCGCGGGAAACTGGCGGGCGCGGTCGGGGCCTACAACGCGACCGCCCTCATGGTCCGGGACCCGCGCGCCTTCGAGACCGAGGTGCTGGCCAGGCTGGGCCTCAAGCCCTCGGACCACTCGACGCAGATCGTGGAGCCCGAGTACCTTCTCCTCGTGCTGCTCGAGATGAACACGGCCTTCGGGGTCCTCGCCAACCTGGCCGACGACCTGCGGAACCTCCAGCGCTCGGAGATCGACGAGGTGCGCGAGGGCTTCGCGGATTCCCAGGTCGGGTCCTCGACGATGCCGCAGAAGCGCAACCCCTGGAACAGCGAGCACGTGAAAAGCCTGTGGAAGGCCTTCGCCCCGAGGGTCATGACCTTCTTCATGGACCAGATCTCGGAGCACCAGCGCGACCTGACCAACTCCGCCTCGTCCCGCTTTGTCGCCGAATACCTCGCCGGGTTCGCGGCGGCCGCCAACCGCGCCCTCTCGGTGGTCGAGTCGCTGGACGTAGCCCGCGACCGGATGGCATCGAACCTCGAGGCAGCGGGCGACAACGTGCTCGCCGAGGCGGCGTACATCCTGCTCGCCGCGGCGGGCGAAGGAGAGGCGCACGAGGTGCTGCGGCGGGCCTCGCGGGAGGCCGCCTCCTCCGGCCGAAGGCTCGCCGACGTGCTGCGCGGCCAGCCGGCGGTGTGGGAGCGGCTGCGCGCGGCGCTGGCGCGGCGGGGCGCCGTCGAGCCGCAGCGGTTCTTCGAGGAGCCGGCGGCCTACGCGGGTCTCGCGGCCCAGGTGGCGCTCGACACGGCCGTGCGCGAGGAGCGGCGTCTTGACAGGGTCGCGGCCGCGCTCGCGCAATCTGCCGCGGTCGAGGCGGTCGAGGCGGGAGCAGGCGGCCCGTGACGACTGAGAAGGTCGCCGTGCTGGACTGCGGCGGGCAGTACACCAAGGTGATCGACCGCCGGGTGCGGGAGCTCTCCGTGCGCAGCGACATCTTCCCGCTGGACGTCAGCGCCGCCGACCTGCGCGACTACCAGGGGGTCATCCTCTCGGGCGGCCCCGCGAGCGTCTACGCCGACGACAGCCCGCCCTACGACCGGTCGCTCTTCGACCTGCCCGTGCCGTTCCTCGGGATCTGCTACGGGATGCAGCTCATCAACCAGCATTTCGGCGGCGTGATCAGGAGCGTCGGCGGCCGCGAGTACGGCGAGACGGTCATCGAGGTGGACCCGGGGTGCCCGCTCTTTTCCGGGCTCGGGCGCAGGCAGCGGGTGCTCATGAGCCACGGCGACTCCGTGGAGCGCCTGGCGGACTCCTTTCGCGTCGCCGGCCGGTCGGAGGACGTCGTGGCCGCGATCTGCCACAGCGAGCGGCCGATCTACGGCGTGCAGTTCCACCCCGAGGTCGATCTGACCGAGAACGGGCGGGCCATGCTCAGCAGCTTCGTCTACCGCATCTGCTCGCTGCGCGGCTCCTACGTCCTGGAGGACCGCATCCGGGCGTCGATCGAGATGATCCGCAGCCGGGTCGGGCGCGATCCCGTGGTGGTGCTGGTGAGCGGCGGCGTGGACTCGGCCGTGAGCGCGGCGCTGCTGCTGCGGGCGCTCGATGCGGAGCAGGTGCACGCGATCCACGTGGACCACGGCCTGATGCGCAAGGGCGAGAGCGACCTGGTCTGCGAGAACCTCGCGCGGCTCGGCCTGAGGAGCCTGCTGCGGGTGAACGCGTGGGAGGACTTCTACAACACACCCGTGCCGGACGGCGGGCGCGTGATCGGGCCGCTCGCCCGCACGACCGACCCGGAGGAGAAGCGGCGGATCATCGGGACGCTCTTCGTCAAGGTGGTCGACCGCGCCGCGCGGGAGCTGGGCCTCGACCTCGACAAGGCGTTCCTGGCCCAGGGCACGCTGAGGCCCGACCTCATCGAGAGCGGGAACCCCGACGTGAGCGGCTACGCGCACAGGATCAAGACCCATCACAACGACGTGGACCTGATCCGCGAGGCGCGCGCACGGGGGCGGGTGATCGAGACCAACTGGGACTGGCACAAGGACGAAGTGCGCGACGTGGCGCGCAGGCTCGGCATCGACGAGCGCATCGCCGCCCGCCAGCCGTTCCCCGGGCCCGGGCTCGGGATCCGCGTGATCTGCACGGAGGCGCGCGAGGCGGTCACGGCCGAGCAGACGGCGCGCTTCGAGCGCCAGATCGCGGGAAGCGGCCTGGACGGGCGGGTCGTGCCGCTGCGCACGGTCGGCGTCCAGGGCGACAACCGCAGCTACCGCTATCTCGCGGTGATGGCGAATGCGCAGAAGCCGGCCTGGGAGACGCTCGCGACGCTCGGGGCGGAGATCCCCAACCGGCTGGACTTCGTCAATCGCGTGGCGTACGTGCTCGACGGCAATCTCGCGGGGGCCGAGGTGTTCCCGGCGACGCTCTCGAAGCCGGCCCTCGACCTGCTGCGGGAGGCGGACGCGATCGTGCGGGCGGAGCTCGACAGGCCGCCCGTGAGCCAGACGTTCCCGGTGCTGCTGCCGTTCGGCCGCGAGCGCCGGTTCTCGATCGCGATCCGGGCGGTGATCACCCAGGACTACATGACCGGCAGGCCCGCGTGGGTCGGCAGGGACCTCGAGCCCGCGGCGCTCGACCGCATCGCCGCCAGGCTGCGGCGCGAGCTCCCGCAGGTCGACCTGGTCCTCTACGACGTCACGGGCAAGCCCCCGGCAACGGTGGAGTGGGAATGACGATGGAGCGGCCGCAGGACAGGACCACGATGCAGACCGACCCGCGCAAGCCGGGTTCCGCAAGCATCCTCGGAAGCCAGGGCATTCTCGTCGTGCTCTCGCGCAATCTCTTCGGCAGGTCCCACGTGATCGCCGGTCCCGCCACGATCGTGGGACGGCAGGACGACGCCGATTTCGCGATCGCCGACCCGCTGATGAGCCGGCGCCATTTCCGCGTCAGCGTCGAGAACGGCGAGTTCTACGTGGAGGACCTGGGCTCGACCAACGGCACGACGCTGAACGCGCGGAAGCTGGAAAAGAGGAGCCGCATCCTCTACGGCGACCGGCTGGTCGCCGGCTCGACCATCCTGCGCTTCTTTGTGGAAGAGGACGTGGAGAAGAAGTAGGCCGCGGCCCCGGCGCCTCGCGGGCTATCGGCGGACGTCCCGGATTCCGATCAGATAAATGTGGGGCTCATGCGGGGCTTTGCCGGGGGCGGGGCCTGCCCGGACGGGTCCTCTCGCCGTGCTTCCGTTGCCGTGATACAATCGAGAACGGTTTCGAGGCCGTTCCGTCGGTGTGGGCGCAAGACTTCCGAACTGAGAGCATAGGCGTATGGACATTGGCGTAATTCTTGGGGTCTCGGGCGGCCTCGTGCTGACGGTGATCGGCATCCTCTGGGGCGGCGGCAATCCGCGCGCCTTTTTCGATCCGCCGTCGCTGATGATCACGGTCGGCGCCTCGTTCTTTTCGCTCTTCGTCGCTCACCCGGTGAGCCGCGTCCTTCAGATCGCCACGTTCGTCCGCCACGCCCTCACCCCGCAGAACTTCCAGGAGGAGCGGCTCATCACGCAGCTCGTGGCCTTCTCCGAAAAGGCGCGCCGCGAAGGGCTGCTCGCCCTCGAGGACGACCTCGAGGAGATCGAGGACGGCTTTCTGCGCAAGGGCATCCAGCTCGTCGTGGACGGCACGGACCCCGACATCATCAAGAACATCCTCTACAACGAGCTCAACCAGATCCAGGCGCGCCACGCGACCGCGATCTCGCTGATCACCGACTGGTCCACGCAGGCGCCGGCATTCGGCATGTTCGGCACGATCCTGGGTCTCATCATCCTGCTCGGCCGGATCGAGGACCGGACCACGATCGGCAAGGGCATGGCGGTCGCGCTGCTCACGACGTTCTACGGCATCATCCTCTCGTACCTGATCTTCGGGCAGATCAGGAAGAAGCTCGAAGATCGGGACGGGGCTGAGGCCCTGGTGCGCGAGATCATGGTCGAGGGCGTGCTGTCGATCCAGTCCGGGGACAACCCTCGCATCCTCGAGGAAAAGCTCCTCTGCTTCCTGCCTCCGGCGCGGCGCGAGGCCGTGCGGCAGGCGGAGGCCGCTCGCTAGGAGCTCGGCATGGCCAAGAAGTTCAGGAAGAAACGCGACGAGGGGCAGCCCCTGTGGCTGCTCACTTACTCGGACCTCGTCACGCAGCTCCTCGTCTTCTTCGTCATGCTGTACGCCGTCTCCTCGGACAAGCTCGACGTCAGCGAGATCAGGCTCGTGCTCTCCAACTTCACGGGCGTGGGAAGCCAGGCCGGCGGCAACACGCTGCAGGCGGGCAAGCTGGCCGACCTCGGCAACTCGGTGAACTCGCTGCCCTCCATCGAGAAAGGCAAGTTTCTCGGCCGCGCCAGGCAGACGGCCGCGGCCGTCTTCCAGTCGGAGATCCGCACCAAGGCCGTGCGCATCCGCGAGGACGAGCGCGGGCTGGTGATCTCGCTCGCCGCGGATTCGTTCTTCAGGCCGGCCAGCGCGGAGGTGGTCCTGGACCAGGCGCGCGGGCCGCTCCAGAAGCTCGCCGCGCTCATGTCCGCGCCGGAAATGGCCGGCAGGAAGTTCAGGCTCGAGGGTCACACGGACAACGTGCCCACCGAGCCGCGGGGGCCGTTCCCGACCAACTGGGAGCTGTCCGCCCTGCGCGCGATCAACATCCTGCACTACCTCGCCGACTACGGCGTCGACGACACGCGGTGCCAGGTCATGGGCCTCGCGGACACCGTCCCGCTGGCGTCCAACGACACCCCGGAGGGCCGGGCCTACAACCGGCGCGTCGACGTGATTCTCCTCAACGAAGGTCACCTGTAGATGGCTCCCTCGCAGCCGTCCGCCCGCTTCGGCCGCCGCGCCGGCAGGTCGATCCGCGGGTTCCTCGCCGCGTGCCTGGTGCTCGCGGGCTTCGCGTCGTGCGAGAAGCGCGACGACTTCTACGTGGACGGCCTCGTACAGATGGAGAAGCCGGCGCAGGGCCAGCCGGGCCCGTCCGACGCGAGGATCGAGGAGCTGCGGCGGGAGATCGCGCGCTACCGCGGCATCGTGGACAAGAAGGTGGAAGCCTCGCAGCAGCTCGGCATCTACTACAAGATGCTGGCCGTGGCCTACATGCGCCTGGAGATGTACCAGCAGGCGTACGAGAGCCTCAAGGAGGCCATGACCTTTCACACGAACAACTCGGTGCTGTTCTACTATGCCGGAGTCTCGGCCGCGCAGGTGAGCCGCGCACAGCCGCAGTCGGAGAGGGGCCTGTGGCTCGACCGCGCCGACTCGAGCTTCCGCCGTGCCCTCGAGATCGACCCCGACTACGCCGAGGCGATGTACGGCCTCGCGGTGCTCGACACGTTCGAGCTGGACAAGGTCGCCGAGGCCGAGCCGCTCGTCCGTCGCGTGCTGCAGCTGCGCTCGCGCGACGACGACGCGTCGTTTCTCCTCGCCAACATCCTTTACCGTCTCGGCCGGCTGCGCGAAGCCGTCGCGGTTTACAGCCAGATCGCGGCGACGACGCAGGTGGACTCGAGGCGCAGCGAAGCGATTGCCAACAAGTCTCGCATCGAGAAAGAAATACGCGGGACTCCCTGATCGCGCGCCGTCCCCGGGCCGCCTTGCGCCGCGGCTCGAGATCGCATGCAATCCTCGCGTTTCGTACACGTTGACCAAATGGTCGCGCGCATGAGATCATGCGCCGGCCAGAGCGGCCGGCGATGCGCGTCCACCCGGAAAGTGCGCGCGGGCCGCGGTGCACGGCGGTCCGCGCCGCCGGCGACGTCGAGGCCGGAACGAAATTAACTACGCCCGGCAAGCCTGTTTCCGAGAGGTGAGGGCATGCGTCTTAAGAGCTTCCGAGGCGGAGTGCATCCGCCCGGGCACAAGGAACTGACCAAGGCGAAGCCGATCCGCTCGATGCCGGAGCCCGCCCGCGTCGTGGTGCCGCTGCACCAGCACACCGGTGCGCCCTGCGAGCCGACTGTGGCCGTCGGGGACCTGGTCACGGCGGGGCAGAAGATCGGCGAGTCGAAGTCCCCGCTGTCGGCGGCCGTTCACGCGTCCATCTCGGGCAAGGTCACGGCCATCGAGCCCGCTGCCCACCCGGTGTTCCCCCGTCCCGTCACGTCGGTGGTCATCGAGCGCGACGGAGGAGCCCCGCAGGCGCCCGCCTGGGAGTCCCACGCGGACTGGCGGGCGATGAGCCGCGACGAGATCAAGGAGCGCATCCGGGCCGCGGGCGTGGTCGGGCTGGGAGGCGCGGCGTTCCCGACGCACATCAAGCTCTCCCCGCCCGAGGGGCGCAAGGTCGATACGCTCCTGCTGAACGGCGTCGAGTGCGAGCCCTACCTCACGAGCGATCATCGCCTGATGCTCGAGCATCCGGAGGAGATCCTCGAGGGCATGAGGATCCTGCTCAAGGTGCTCGCGGTCGAGCGCGCGTACATCTGCATCGAGGCGAACAAGCCGGACGCGATCGACGTCCTGAGGAAACAGTGCGCGGACGAGCCCGGGGTGCAGGTGGTCGGCCTCAAGGTCAAGTACCCCCAGGGCGCCGAGAAGCAGCTCATCAAGGCGGTCCTCGGCCGCGAGGTCCCGAGCCGGGGCCTGCCGTTCGACGTCGGCGTCCTCGTGCAGAACGTGGGGACCGCCCGCGCCGTGTACCAGGCCGTCGTCCTCGGCAAGCCGCTCATCGACCGCGTGGTCACGGTCAGCGGCCCGGGGGTGCGCGAGCCGCAGAACCTGCTCGTGCGCATCGGGACATCGGTCTCCGAAGTGATCGAGCAGGCCGGCGGCATCGCGCTCGACGGCGAGCTCAAGGTGATCATGGGGGGCCCCATGATGGGGATCTCCCAGTTCACGCTCGACGTGCCGGTCGTCAAGGGGACCAGCGGGATCCTCGTGCTTCGGGAGGACACGGACAAGGAGGCGAGCCGCCCCTGCGTCAAGTGCGGCAACTGCGTCGATGCCTGCCCGATGTACCTCGTGCCGCACAAGCTCGGGAGCCTCTCGGAGCGCGGCGCCTTCGCGGAGGCCGAGGCCTGGGGCGTCTACGACTGCATCGAGTGCGGCGCCTGCGTCTACGTGTGCTCGTCGAACAGGCCGACGGTCCAGCTCATCAGGCACGCGAAGTGGAACCTGGCGCAAGCGAAGCAGCAGAAAAAGTGAGTACCGGCATGTCGCAGAGCTACGTGGTTTCGTCCTTTCCCCATTCCCGCGCGCCCGCGAACACGATGCGGGTCATGGGGACCGTGATCCTGGCGCTGCTCCCCGCGGCGGCCGCCTCGGTCTGGATCTTCGGCCTCCGCGCCTTCGCCGTGATCGCGACCTGCGTCGTCGTCTCGGTCGCGACGGAGGCGATTTCGCAGATGGTGTTCCGAAAGGAGGTCACCATCCGCGACGGGAGCGCCGTGGTCACCGGGATCCTGCTCGCGTTCACGCTGCCGGTCACCATCCCGCTCTGGATGGCCGCCATCGGCGCGATCATGGCCATCTTCCTGGTCAAGCAGCTCTTCGGCGGGCTCGGGTTCAACATCTTCAACCCGGCCCTCGCCGGGCGCGCCATTCTGCTTTCGTCGTGGCCGGTGGTCATGACGAGCTGGAGCCTGCCTGTGCTCGGACGCTGGGGAGCCGACGCGGTCTCGAGCGCCTCGCTCCTGGGGATGCTCAAGGAGGCGGCCCGCGGCGGCGCCGTGACGCAGCCGCCCTGGGGCTACCGCGACCTGCTGCTCGGGGCGGTTCCGGGATCTCTCGGGGAAACCTGCAAGGTGGCTCTCCTCGCGGGCGCGCTGCTGCTCCTGGCTCTGAAGCTGATCGACTGGCGCGTCCCCGCGACCTTCATCGGAAGCGTGGCGCTCCTCTCCTGGATCTTCGGCCGCGACCCGCTGCTCGAAGTCCTCTCCGGCGGCCTCATCCTCGGCGCCTTCTTCATGGCCACCGACATGGTGACGTCGCCGACGACCAGGCGCGGCAAGCTGGTCTTCGGCCTGGGCTGCGGGGTCGTGACCTTCCTCGTGCGCGCGTGGGGAGGGTTCCCCGAAGGGGTCTGCTATTCGATCCTGTTCATGAACTGCGTGAACCTGATGATCGAGCGGTTCGTCGTCCCGCGCCGGTTCGGCACGCGGCGGGCGTCCAGGGAGGCTTGATCATGCGGGACGTGACTCGGATGGGCTCGATCCTGTTTCTCGTGTGCGGGCTCGCAGCCGGAGCGCTGGCCGTGGTCAACATGGTCACCAGGGCTCCGATCGCCGCTCAGGCGGAGATCGAGCGGCGCGAGGCGTTCCACGTGGTGATGCCCGGCGCCGACGACTTCCGCGAGGTCGACGCGGGCGTCCGGTGGGAGGCCGTGCGCGGCGGCAAGCCGGCCGGGATGGTGCAGATCATCTCCGTGCAGGGCTACAGCGGCCCGATCTCCATCGCCTTCGGTCTCGACGAACAGAACAGGCTCACGGGCCTGCGCGTGCTCAGCCACACGGAAACGCCGGGGCTCGGAGCGAAGATCACCGGTGAGGCGTTCTCGGGCCAGTTCGTCGGGCTGGACGCGGCGAGCCTCAAGCTGAAAAAGGACGATCCGGGCTCGGGCAAGGTCGACGCGATCACGGCCGCGACCATCTCCTCGCGCGCCGTGACGAACGGGGTCCGCTCGGCGGTCGAGCGCATCACACAGGGGGCGAAATCATGACGCTCGTTCAGGAGATCACAAAGGGGTTCATCAAGCAGAACCCGATCACCGTCATCATGCTGGGCCTGTGCGCCACGCTGGCAACGTCGACGAGCGCCACGGATGCTCTCGGCATGGGCCTGGCCTTCAGCTTCGTGATGATCTGCTCGAACGTGGTCGTCGCCGCCATCCGCAGGATGGTGCCCGGCCAGATCCGTATTCCCGTGTTCATCACCGTGATCTCGACCTTCGTGACGATCGTCGACTACTCGCTCAAGGCCTACAGCCCGGTGCTGTCGCGGTCGCTGGGCGTCTTCGTGCCGCTGATCGTGGTCAACTGCATCGTGATGGGGAGGGCGGAGGCGTTCTCCAGCAAGAACGAGGTCCTCCACTCGCTGGCGGACGGCATCGGGATGGGGATCGGCTTTACGTTCGTGATCACGCTGATCGGGGTGATCCGCGAGCTGCTCGGGGCCGGGACGGTGTTCGGCAGCGTCGTAGCACCGGCGAGCTACCAGCCCTTCCTCATCATGATCCTGCCGCCGGGCGCCTTTCTCGTCATGGGGTTCCTGCAGGCGCTGCAGAACCGGCTGTTCAAGAGGAGCTGAGCATGATCTCCAACGACATGAGCTTCTTTCTGATCTTCCTGAGCGCCCTCCTGGTCAACAACATCCTGGTCATCCGCTTCATCGCGCTCTGCTCGTTCTTCGGCATCTCGAACAACATGAATGCCTCGATCGGGATGGGCACGGCCGTCGTGTTCGTCATGTTCATGGCGACGACGGTATCCTGGCTGGTCTACCACTATCTTCTGGTGCCCTTCGACCTGGTGTACCTGCGGACGGCGGCCTTCATCCTGACGATCGCCACGTTCGTGCAGCTCGAGGAGATGTTCATCCGCAAGACCATGCCCGTGCTCTACCGGGCGCTCGGCATCTACCTGCCGCTGATCGTGGTCAACTGCGCGGTGCTCGCGGCCGCGTTTCTCGCGATCGACTACCAGCTCGACCTCTTCAAGAGCATCATCTACTCCCTCGGCGTGAGCTGCGGCTACTTCCTGGCGCTGGTGATGTTCTCCGCCATCCGCGAGGTCATCGACTTCGCTCCGGTCCCCAGGTCGTTCAAGGGCTATCCCATCGCGTTCATCACGGCGAGCCTGATGTCGCTGTCATTCCTCGGGTTCAAAGGACTCTTTGGCCTATGAGTATTCTCATCGCCACACTCGTCCTGGGCGGCCTGGGCGCCGCGTTCGCGGTGCTGCTCGCGGCCTTCTTCCGCCGCTTCCACGTGACGGTCGATCCCAAGACCGAGAAGATCCTCGCGGCGCTTCCCGGATCCAACTGCGGCGCCTGCGGCTTTGCGGGCTGCCAGGGGCTGACGGACGCGCTGCTCGAGGGAAAGGCTGAGGCGACCGGATGCGTTGCCGGCGGCGAATCCGTCGCAAAGGCGCTCGGCGAGATCATGGGCGTCGCGGTCGAGACGGGCCCCCGCCAGGTCGCGTACGTCGCCTGCCAGGGGGGAACGAGCCGGTGCGGAACGCGGTTCCGCTACGTGGGAGTGGAGGACTGCCAGGCCGCCGCCCTGCAGTTCGGCGGGAACAAGGCCTGCACGTACGGCTGCCTGGGCATGGGGAGCTGCGTCAAGGTCTGCCCCTTCGACGCCATCCATCTCAGCGAAGAGGGGATCGCGGTCGTCGACAGGGAGAAGTGCAAAGCCTGCAAGAAGTGCATCGCCGCGTGTCCGAAAAAGATCATCTCGATGGTTCCGGCCGCTCAGGAGGTCCTGGTCGCGTGCTCGAACCTCGACCGCGCTCGCAGGGCCAAGGAGGTCTGCACGACGGCCTGCACCGCCTGCAGGATCTGCGAGAAGAACTGCCCCGAGCAGGCCATCGTCGTAAAGAACAACCTCGCGGTCATCGACTACGCGAAGTGCAGGATGCACGCGATCTGCGTGGCGAAGTGCCCGCAGAAGTCGATCATCGACCTCGCCGCGGAGAAGCGCGCGAGCGCGCAGAAGGCCGAGCCGGAGCCGGTCGCCGCCGGCTGACACGCGGCTGGTCAGCCGCCGGAGCGCTCGCGCAGGCGCAGGTTCACCTTCATCCTTTCCAGTGAGAGCCTGACGACGTCGCGCAGCTCGGGCTTGTCGCGCAGGTAGTCCCGGAAGAACGCCTCCACTTCGTCCGCGCGGCTCATGCCGGCCAGCGGCACCACCGACGCGATCACCCGCTCGTGGTGCATGCGGTGCAGCTTCTCCAGCTCCTCGAGGCGGTCGCGGTACCAGCCCCACATCCAGTCGGCCGCGCGGGGATTCCCCGCCGCGGAGACGATCGGGACGTACTTGTTGCGGCCCGGCACCTCTTTCAGCGCGAAGTCGAGCACCTGCTCCAGATCGCCGCGCTCCTGCATCCACCCGAGCGCGTGCAGGACGTTGAGACGCTCCTGCTCGCTGCCCGAAGAGCGGAACAGGTCCAGCAGCGGACGCAGCACCGGCGACCCGGACGCCCAGGCGCCGACCTGCATGACCGCCACGCGGATGTCTGCGGGGAGGCCCTCGCCGCGCAGCATCCGCTCGAGCCTGCCGGCGCCGAACGCGGCGACGTCGGCCGAGCCGAAGAGGGCGGCGGGAAGCATGGCCCGGCTGCGGAGCAGGGAGGTGGTCAGCGGCTCGCCCTCCCGCGGCACCATGCCCGTGGCGCGCAGCACCCGCTCGAGCAGCGCGAGGCCCGCGCGGGCGACGCCGCCGCGGGCCCCTGGGCGCACGACGAGCCAGGCATGGAAGAGGTTCTCCGCGATGCTGGTGGCCGGAAGGTAGGAGTCCTCGTCACGGTACGCCCGGAGGTGCCGCAGGTACTCCGCGAGGTCGGCCTCACCGCTGCGCACGAGGGCGAAGAGGTCGTTCTGCAGGCCCCAACGGTCCTCGGGTCGCAGCGTCTTCGCCGCCGCCAGGCTCTCGAGGCGCTCCAGGTTCTCGTGCCGGCCGTAGCGGACCCTGTAGAAGCCCGTCTCGCCCGCGTTCACCTTGCAGGCCCAGGGCTCATCGTCGAGCCGGAGGACCTGCGTCTCTTCGGTCAGCACTGTCTGCAGGAGCCGCTCGCTCCCGTCGCGGGCGAAGAGGAGGACGTTGACGGGAACGACCCAGCGCTGCGAGCCGGCTGCCGGGAGGTACGAGAAACGGCGCTGGCCGAGGACGAGCTCGCGGCCTTCGCCCTCGACGGTGACGAGCGGGTAGCCGGGCTGCGCGATCCAGCTCTCCATCATGGCGGTGACCGGCTTGCTCGAGGCGGTCTCGAACGCGGCCCAGAGGTCGCGGCTTCCCGCGTTGCCAAAGGCGTGGTCGCGGAGGTAGAGGGCGAGCCCCGAGCGGAAGTCGTCCCCCCCGATGTAGCCCTCGATCTGCCTGAGGATGCAGGCGCCTTTCCCGTAGAGGATGGGAGCGTTGGACGCGTTGATCACCACCGGCTCGGCGCCCGCGATCTCGATGGCCGGCGCGTCGCTGTAGCCGTCGCGCCCGAGCGCGCCCTCGGCGCTTCCCGCGAGGAACTGCTCCCAGACGCCCCAGTCCGGGTGAGCGGCGTCCACCACGCGGTAGCCGAACAGCGTCGCGAAGCTTTCGTTCAGCCACAGGTATTTCCAGTCCGACGGCGAGACCAGGTCGCCGAACCACTGGTGGGCGATCTCGTGCGCCACGACCTCGCAGATCCTCTGCTCTTCGGAGCGCGACGTGATCCCGGGGGCGCGCAGGAGCAGGTTCTCGCGGAACGTGATCGCGCCCCAGTTCTCCATCGCGCCAAAGGCGAAGTCGGGAACCGCGAGGAGGTCGAGCTTGGCGAGCGGGTAGGGCGTGCGGAAGTAGCTCTCGCAGTACCGCAGCGCGAGCCTCCCGAACTCGAGGCCGTAGCCCGCCTGGCGGATCAGGCCGGGAACCGTCAGGGCGCGCACGCGCGGGTCGGTCTTGTCCGCGGCCGCCTCGAACGCGCCGACGCCGAAGAAGAGCAGGTAGGTGGACATGCGCGGAGTGCGCGCGAAGGTGACCTTCTTTTTACCATTTCCGGAAGGCTCCTCGGAGAGGACCGGCTGGTTGGACACGGCCATGAGGTCCCGGTCCACGATCAGCTCGACGTCGAACGTCGCCTTTCTCGCAGGGTGGTCCTGGCAGGGGAAGGCGCGTCGAGCGTCGTTCTCCTCGAATTGCGTCACGGCGATCCAGCGGTCCTCGCCCTCGTGCCGATAGCGGCTGCGGTAGAACCCCGCCATGCGGTCGTTGAGAATCCCGTCGAAGTCCATGGTGAAGGTGAGCCGCCCGGAAGTCTCGCGGGGAAGCGTGATGACCAGCAGCTGCTCTGCATCTCTGAGTGTCACGCCGCACGGCTCGGGGGCCCCGCGCCCCGCGACGACGCACCGCTTGACGTCGAGATCCGCGGCGTTCAGAAGCACCTCGCGTCCTGCGCTCTCCATTTCGCCCTCGAGGGTCACCGTGCCGCGAAAGGTGAACGTCTCGAGGTCGGGCTCGAGCGTGATGCGATAGCTGGCCGCCTTGAATGGTCCCATGGAGCCTCCGTTCAATTTAGCGTTTTCCGGGCGAGCGCGTCTCGCGTTCCGCGAAGCCCGGCGTCCTCTTGCCTCGCCGCGGGGTGCAGCCGTTGACACGATAGGACCGGAAGCCTAGCATCGCCACGTCGTGGGGCAGCCAGTTGGGCTTCAAACCTTCCGCTCGCTGAAGCTGAGAGACTATCGGCTCCTCTGGCTGGGGCAGATGACGACCTCGATGGGCCAATGGATGGACCAGGCCGCCCGCGGCTGGCTCATCTACACCCTGACCGGCTCGGCGATGCAGCTCGGCCTGGTGAGCGCGATGCGGGGGGCGCCGCTGCTGTTCTTCGGCGTGGTGGCCGGCGTCGTCGCCGACCGTTACGGGCGCAAGGCGCAGCTCATCATCGCGCAGGTGGTCAACGCCATCCTGAACCTGATTCTCGCGACCCTGATCCTGACGAATCACATCCAGGTCTGGCACGTCTACGTCACCGGGTTCCTTGCGGGAACGGTGCAGGCGTTCCAGCAGCCGGCGCGGCAGGTGCTGATCAACGACCTGGTCGGCCGCGAGCACTTGATGAACGCCATCGCCCTGAACTCCGCGGCTTTCAACCTGAGCCGGAGCCTCGGCCCCGCGCTGTGCGGCATCCTCATCCAGGCGTTCGGGGTCGACGTGTCCTACTACGTCCAGGCCGGCTTCTACGCGTTCGCGACGCTCTGGACCGGGCAGATGAGGGTGCCGAAGCGGGCCTTCCGGCCGCTCGTCTCCGAGACGGCATCTGCCGGGCGGTCGATCTTCCGCAGCGCGAACGAAGGCTTCCGCTACATCCTCTCCCACCGGCTGATCCTCGCGCTGATGACGCTCGCCCTGGCGCCCATCCTCCTCGGGATGCCGTACACGACCCTGATGCCTGTGTTTGCCCTGGGCGTCCTCAAGGGGGACGCGACGACGCAGGGCCTGCTCCTCACGATGGTCGGCGCCGGGGCAGTCTGCGGGGCGCTGACCGTCGCGTCCCTCGGCAAGAGACAGGGCAGCGGGAAGCTGCTCGTGCTCGCGGCCGCGGCGTTCGGCGTGAGCCTGGTCCTCTTCTCGCGGTCCCAGGTCCTGTGGCTGTCGATGGCGTTCGCCCTGCTTACGGGCTTTTCCAACGCCTCCTACACCTCGCAGGACCAGACCATGATGCAGATGCTGACCCCCGACAACCTGCGCGGACGGGTGATGGGCACGTACATGCTGAACCGCGGCCTCATGCCCGTGGGCAGCCTCCTCGCCGGCGCCCTGGCGACCGTGCTCGGCGGTCCCTGGGCCGTCACGATCATGGGAGCGAGCTGCGTGCTGCTCGCGGCCGGCGTCGGCATCTGGGTTCCGGAGCTCTGGCGGATCAAGGCGGTCTCCGAAGACGGGCAGACGGACGCCTGAGCGGAGGCCGCGCCGCTGCTGCGGGCGAGCTTGGCTCTTATGGCAGCCGGGCCTCTTTCGCCGCCCTGCCGACGGCGCGCAGGTTCTCGAGCCTCATCTCGTCGTATTCCCGCGAGACGATCAGGCCGCGGGCTCCCGCCTCGAACGCCTTGACCGCGGCATCGTAGACCGTCCGGGGATCGCTCGGAAAGTTGTCCTGCTGCCACGGGATGTCGAACCCGAGCCCCGGGTAGACGGGGATCCGGCCCGCGACCGCCTCGACGCACCGGCGCGTCTCCCTGTACACGTAGTCCGGGCTCAGCCCCTTCGTCATGAGCTCATCGAGCGCGGGCTCGACGTCCCTGTCGTAGCCCATCACTGCGTAGATCAGGTCGAGGATCTGCGGCTCGGAGAGCTCGGCGAGCGTATTCTGCTTCCAGCCTCTCACGCCCCAGTCGCGGATGCGGGGCCCCGCGATGTCGTGATAGACGACCGGCTTGATCCAGTCGGAGTATTCCGCCATCGCGCTGTAGTCCGTGGCCGCGCGGTATATGGGGTCCCACGTGGTCCCCTGGTGATAGACGTGCCAGCCGACCTGCGCCCGCGGGTTGATGCTCTTGATCGCCCCGTACATCAGCCTGGGCCAGGCTCTCCTTGGATTCGTGCCAGAGGCTTTCCCACGCGAGGATCTCCGGGTAGCGCAGGAGCCACCGCAGGACAGTCACCAGCACCCCATCCGGCGGCGTGGTCCCCGGCGCGCGCTTCGCGAGGAATTCGTGAAGCCCGCGGAACCCTTCGCGCGCCCGCTCTCCGTCGATCCCTTTGGCCCGGCCTCGGGCCAGGCAGTGCTCGCAGAAGCAGACGGGGACCGCGACGCCGTGAGGGGTCCCCATGATGACGTTGGACAGGGGACCGCTGCGCTCGGAGCCGTACTTGAACCCGTCGAGAGGGTAGCTCTTGAAAAGATCCTCGACCGTCCCGAGCCACCACCGGCGGTATGCCGGGTTGTTCCAGCAGGGGAGGCGCGTCAGGCGGCCGTACACGTCCACGGTCAGGATCGCGGGCCAGTTCGGGATCAGGGACACGAGCTCGCCGGACGACCCCTCGAGGATGCGGGCGTAGAGCTTGATGCCCCTCCGCCGCAGCGGCTCGGCCAGGGTCGCGAACACGTCGCGATCCGCGAGCTCGCCCTGCCTGCGCGCCGTGTCGTGGCGCAGGAACGTTCCCGCGTAGTACTGCTCGTGCGGCTCGAACCAGACGCGGGTCGTGTTGCGCGTGCGCGGGTCCTTCGGCGTGACTCCGTGGTCCGGCGCCAGCGCCCCGGGCAGGCGGCCCCTCATCACGTCCGCGTACGTGGTGGCGTACGGGATGACGGCGTTGATGCCCGCCGTCTCCTGCAGGAGGTCGAGCATCCGCTCGAGGTCCTCGTCGAACACCGTGTGGGACCCCATCTGGATCCCCATGAATGGCTCGCTCATCTCCCCGTCCCTGCGCCCGAAGGCGCCGCCCGGCCGACGCATCGTAGCACTCGCCCGCTGACGTTGTCAAGCCGACTGCGGATGTCGCGAGCCCGGCGCGTCTATGCCCGGGCGCGCGCAAGGGTTACATTTGCCCGTGACGCCGCGGCGGCGCGGACGGCATCTCTCTCGAAAAGGGGCGACAATGGCACGCGTGGACATCAGGCGGCTCTCACTTGCGATCGATCGCGAAGCCTCGCTCTTCGAGCGCGAATCGGACGTGTCCGTGTTCCTGGAGCAGCGCCGCGGGAATGGTCGTGCGCGCGGGCCAGGCCACGCTCTGCGCGATCTACGTCCTCGACAGAGCGCCGGACGTCCTCGTGCTGCGGGCCACGGCGGGCGCGGGCGATGACCTGCCGGACAAAGCCGGCGCGGGCCATTCCATCGACGGGGCCGTCCGGGAGCGCCGCGTGACGCGGCTCGCGAACCGGAGCGGCTCCACGCGGTTCGTCTTTCCGATCACGCGCGGGCCCGATCGCATCGGCGCCCTCGTCATCGATCGTCCCGGACCGGTCGATCCCGCGGACGAGGCGGAGCTGCGGGGCATCGCCGCCCGGCTGGGTTCGGTCCTCGAGAGCGCATCCGTGCTCCTCGACAGCCGGATCGAGGGCGCCGCGTCGTCGGGCGGAAGGCTGATCCACGGCGAGACGGCTTCCGCCGGGGTCGCCCAGGGCAGCGCGCTCCTCCTGGATGCGGCCTCGGAATCCCGCCCCTGGAGGATCCCGGCGCCCGGGAGCCTGGCGGGGCCTCGCGCGGCGAGGTGAAAGGCGCGGGCGCAACGGAGGCCGCCGGTGGGGCCGAAGTGGCGCGTTTCAACGATGCGCTCGAGCTCACGCGGCGGCAGATCGAAGAGCTGGTCGGCGACTCCACGTCGCAGCTCGCGGACGTGGTCGAGCTCATCTTTTCCGCCCACCTCCTGATGCTCAACGACGACTCGTTCACGGGCGCGATGCGCCGCCTGGTCGAAGGGGGCCGGTCGCCCGAAGCCGCGGTCCGCGAGGTGGTGGCCCACTACGCGCACATCTTCGACGCGATGAGCGAGACGCGGCTGGCCGAGAAGGGCCAGGACATGCGCGACCTCGGCTACCGCCTGCTGCGCAACCTGTCGGGCCGGGCCGGAGAGCAGAGCGACTACCGGGGCCGCATCGTGCTCGCCGGCCACGTCTATCCTTCGGACCTCGTCCGGCTGGCGGCCCAGCGGGCCGAAGGGGTCGTCCTGCTCGGCGCAGCCGTTACCGCCCACGTCGCGATCCTGGCGCGCTCGCTGTCGCTGCCCGTGCTGATCACCCACGACCGTTCGATCCTCGACATCGTCCCCGGCACGCCCGTGGTGCTCGACGCCACCGGCGCCCGGCTCTACGTGGACCCGCCGTCCCCGCCGGCGGTCCGGGCGGCCGCGCCCGCCGCCGCTGCGGCCGGGACCGACCGCGCGCAGGCTGCCTCCGCGCCGGTCGCGACGACCACCCGCGACGGCGTCAGGGTGCGGGTGCTCGCGAACGTCAACCTGTTCAAGGACGCGCGCCTCGCGGCGTCTCTGGGCGCGGAAGGCATCGGGCTCTACCGCAGCGAGTTCCTCTTCATCATACGCAACGATTTCCTGAACGAGGAGGAACAGCTCGCCACGTACCGCAGGATCGTCGACGCGCTCCCCGGATGCGAGGTCTCGCTGCGGACCGCCGACATAGGCGGCGACAAGCTGATGCAGGGGAGGGAGGAGCAGGAGAGCAACCCGTTCCTCGGGGTCCGGGGCATCCGGTTCTCACTCGCCAACAGGGTGCTGTTCCGCGAGCAGCTGCGCGCGATGCTGCGGGCCGGCGTCGATCGCGACCTCGGCATCCTCCTCCCGATGGTTTCGAGCCTCGAGGAGATCGAGGAGACGCGGGTCGAGCTGGAGCTGTGCCGGCGGGAGCTGGAGGCTCAAGGCGTGCCTCACAACGCGCGGCCGCGGGTGGGGGCGATGGTGGAGCTGCCTTCGGCGGTCATGGTGATCGAGGACCTGGCCGCGGCGACGGACTTTCTGTCGATCGGGACGAACGACCTGATCATGTACCTGCTGGCGGTGGACCGCACGAACGAGCGGCTGAGCCGGCTGTACCGCAGCCACCATCCGACGGTGCTGCGCTCCCTGGCGCAGGTGGCGCGCGGGATGGGAGGCAAGATCGCAGACCTGTCGGTCTGCGGCGACAGCGCCGCGGACCCTCTGATGATCCCCTTTCTCCTGGGCATCGGCGTGCGCCGGCTCAGCGCCGCCCCCGAGCGCCTGGCCGATCTTCGGGCCGGCGCGAGCCGGCTCTCGATCGCCGAGTGCGAGCGGGTCGCCGCCGACATGCTCGCGATCCGCACTGCACGCGACATGGACGCGTACCTGCAGGGGCTGCGCGTCCGGATGGACGGCACGGGAGCGTAGACGGCCCCGCCGCGCGCAGCGCCCGCAGGACCACGCGCGGCGACGGTCTCCACGATCGGGGCGACGTCCGTCAGGCGCGTGAGGTCGAGAGGGAAAAGGGGAAGGAGCCCAGTCTCGCCGAGCCCTCGAAGGCTCTCGGCGTCCGCCGCTTTGCGCACGGTCGCGCACACGGTGAAGCCGGCGCGCGCCAGGGCGATCGCGGTCGCCCGCCCGATGCCGGACGAGCAGCCCGTGATCAGGACGCCGTCGCCCGGGCCTCCCCGCCTGCCTCGCTTGATCGTTGTTCTTCGCCTCTTCGCGCACCCATAGCCCGCGGCCGGGTTCACGTCAAGGGCAGCGCGCGGTTTTGTTTGACAGCTCCGGAGACCGGTCCTATACTGCAGCGGGTCCGGATCGGGCGCGGTCCACCGCGCCCTGCTGGAAACGGAGAAGGGGAACGGGTGCTGACCCGAGGAGGTTTGCCGTGAGCGAAAGAAGGATCTTCTGCCTGTTTGTGGCGCTGCTGCTTGCCGGGACCGTGGCATTCGCGGGCGGCACGAAGGAGGGCGAGAGCGGGAAGGCGCAGCCGCAGGCGGCCGCGGGGACCGGCGGCTACAAGGAGGCGCCGATGCTTGCCGCCATGGTCAAGGACGGCAAGCTTCCGCCGGTCAAGGACCGGCTCCCGCAGCAGCCGGTGGTGATCAAGCCGTGGAAAGACCAGGTCGGCAAGTACGGCGGCACGTGGCGGGAGCTTAACCAGAGGGACGACACCGCCTACGAGGCGCTGCAGTACTACGAGTCGCTGCTGCGTTTCCGCATGTACGACTACGAGGTGATCCCCAACCTCATCGAGAAGTGGGACGTCAAGGACGGCAAGGTCTTTACCCTGTACATCCACAAGGGGATCAAGTGGTCGGACGGCCAGCCGTTCAACGCCGACGACATCGAGTTCTTCGTCGTGGACGTGCTCGGCACCCCCGAGCTCTACCCGAGCTATCCCACCTACCTGCTGTCAGGCGGTGAGAAGCCGAAGTTCGAGAAGCTCGACGAGTACACGGTGCGGTTCTCCTACACCAAGGAGTCGGCGCTGTTCCTGCGCCAGATCGCCCAGCCGCAGTTCAAGTGCTACGTGCCCAAGCACTACCTGCAGCAGTTCCACCCGAAGTACGCCAAGGTGGACGATCTGAACAAGATGGCCAAGGACAAGGGGATGGACAACTGGGCGAGGCTTTTCCTGAACCGGATGGCCTACAACATCAATGCGGACTGCCCCGTGGTCACCGCGTGGAAGCGCGAGTCCACCCAGACGGACGGGGCCACCTACGTGCGCAACCCCTACTACTGGAAGGTGGACACGGCGGGGAACCAGCTCCCCTACATCGACAAGATCCAGGTTTCGGGGGCGGCCAACACCGAAGTCGCGCAGATGAAGACGTTCTCGGGCGAGCACGACCTCGACATGTTCGTCGTCGGCCAGTTCCCGAGGGACACGATGGTGCTCAAGGAGAACGAGGCGGTCGGCAAGTACAAGGTCATCGACGCGCCGATCGCGGAGCCGAACGTCTTTGTTCTCGGCCTGAACCTGAACCACAAGGACCCGGTGCTGAGGCAGATCTTCCTCGACAAGCGTTTCCGGATCGCAATGTCGCAGGCGATCAACCGCGAGGACATCCGCAAGCTCATCTACCTCGGGCAGCCCAAGGAGATCCGCCAGGTCGCGCCCAAGCGCGAGAGCCCCTTCTACCACGAGGGCGCGGCGCAGAGCTTCGTCAAGTACGACCCGGCGCGGGCCAACGCCCTTCTCGACGAGATGGGCCTGAAGCGCGGGCCGGACGGCATACGGTTGCGGCCGGACGGGAAACCCCTCGAGATCGTGGTCGAGACCTACAGCTTCCGCGACGACTTCCAGGACGCCCTGGAGATGATCGGCAAGTGGTGGACCGAGGTCGGCGTCAGGGCGACGCCCAAGGCCATCGAAGGCAGCCTGTTCACCACCAGGCGGAACAGCGGGGACTTCGACGCGAGCGCCGACTTCGCGGGGAACGGGCTTTGGCCGCTTCTGAACCCGGCCGACTACATCCCGGTCAACTCGGGCAACAACTACGCTCCGCTGTGGGGGTTGTGGTACAACACCAAGGGCAAGCAGGGCATCGAGCCGCCGCCCGAGGTCAAGCGCCAGCTCGAGCTCTACGACCAGGCGCTGGTCACGGCGGACCAGGCCAAGCAGGTCGCGCTGTGGAAGCAGATCATGGACATACAGGCGGAGAATCTGTTCCACATGGGCATCTGCGATCGCGCGACGGTTCCGGTGCCCGTGAGCAACCGCATGAGAAACGTGCCCAACGAGGGCTGGGACTGCGAGTGGGTCGTCGGCAACATCGGGACGACGAATCCCGAGCAGTTCTGGTTCGCGCAGTAGCGTACGCTTCCGGGGCCGTGCCCGAAGCATGACCGGGATCGCGGGACTGCACCTCGCGGAGGTCGGCGCGACGCACGCCGTCGTCCGCTGGCGGACGGAGGCTCCGTCGGACGCGCGCTGGGAGCTCGCGACGGTCCTGGACTACGGCGCTTCGGACCGCCGCGACAACGAGCGGATCGTCCTCGGGCCGGAGCTCGTCTACGGGCGGCGCGGGTCGGATCCCGCCGCCCGGCGCGAGCACGAGGTCCGGCTCGATGACCTGAGCCCGGGCTTCGGGTACTATCTGCGCGTACAAAGCGGTTCAGGCGCCGAATCCGGCCCGTGGAAACAGCTGCTGTTTTCCACCGAGGTGCCGGTGCCCGGGGTCGCGCCGTCCGGAGCCCCGTTCAAGGATTTCCTGACAGAGAAGGCGCGCGGGCTCGACGCCGCGCAGAAGGCGGAGCGCGCCGCCATAGACGGCCTGGAGACTCTTAGGGCCTACCAGCAGAGGATCAGAGAGAGGCTGATCGCGGGGCTCGGCGGGCTGCCCGAGAAGACGCCGCTGGAGGCGCGGACGCTGCGGGTGATCGACCGCGGGAGCTATGTGATCGAGAACGTGGTCTTTCAGAGCTTCCCCGGTTTCTACGTTCCCGGGAATCTGTACCTGCCCAAAGGCCTCTCGCGCCCTGCTCCCGCGATCCTCGGGGTCTGCGGCCATTCCGTGGCCGCCAAGAGCGAGCCGCAGCTCGTGCAGATGGCAAACGTCAACCTGGTCCGCAAAGGGTTCGTGACGCTCCAGATCGACCCACCGGGACAGAACGAGATGGGCTGGGACGGGTCGCCCTGGACGACCGCGGACATGCACTACAACGGGTCCGGGTATGCGCATCACCTGGAGGCGCTCAACGCCATCCTGCTCGGGCAGTCGCTCACGCGGTATTTCCTCTGGGACGGAATCAGGGCGATCGACTATCTGAGCGCGCGGCCGGAGGTGGACCCCGCCCGCATCGGAATCTGGGGGTGCTCGGGAGGGGGAGGTCAGAGCCTCTACGTCGCCGCGCTCGACGAGCGGGTCAAAGCGGCGCTCTGCATGTCCATGATCTACGACACGGCGGCCGTCATGATCGGACCCCACGCGGGCCACAACAGGCGGGGCGGCGAATCGTTCCTGACGGAGGAGACCTTCCCGCTCACGCTGCTCTCCGAGGGGCTGAGCTACACGGCAGTCGCGGCCCTGATCGCGCCGCGGGCGCTCGTCCTCGAGATCGCGAGCCATGACGCCCAGCCGGTATGGTGCACGCAGCTGGTCTACCGCGAGCTGAAAGGCATCTATGATCGCCTGGGTCTCGGAGACAGGGTTTCGATGGCCGTCATTCAGGGGTTCCACTGCTCCGACTCCGTGCGGCAGCTCGTCTACTGGACGTTCAACCGGGAGCTCGGCGATCCTGAGGCGGGCATTGGAGAGACGCACTCCGACCTTCTGCCCTCCTCGGTCGGCCCCGGCGGGCGGAGGCAGCCGACTCCGCTGGACGTCGCGTCCAGCTCGAGCATGGTCGAGGAGTTCGGCAGCGAGACCGTCCACTCGCTCCTGGAGAAGTCAGCGGCGGCCGCGGCTTCGCGGCGGCCGACGCCCGCGAGCTGCGGCGGCTGGTTCGAGTACTGCCGCGAGGTCCGCGGGCGGCTCCGCGACTGCCTCCGTCCGGGAGACCCGCCGGCAACGCCGAAGATCGAGGCGGCGGGCGAGGTCGACGGCGAGGCGTGGGTGGTCAGGAAGCTGTCGGTCGAGGCCGAGGCGGGACTTCCCCTCCGGCTGGAGGTGTACGAGCCCCAGGGGATCGGTCTTCGGCCGTCCGGTGCTCTTCGTGCGCGACCGTCCGCCTGCCGGGGGCGAGCTCCTCGCGGGCGCGGAGGGCGTCGAGGATCTGCTTCGCGAAGGCCGCGTCGTGGCCGGGCTCGCGGTCCGCGGCTGCGGCGAGACGGCGCCCCTGGAGGATGAGGTGAGGTTCGGCATCTCGACACGCGAGACCCGCCGGACCCACGACGCGCTCGCCGTGGGCAGGCCGCTGATCGGCCAGTATGTGCTCGACATCCTGACCGCCGTACGGGCGCTCGAGATTCAGGGCCACAGCGGGCGCGTGGCGTTGATCGGCGAGGGCGCGGCGGGGCTGTGGGGCCTGTTCGCCGCCGTGCTGAGCGAGCGTGTCGGCGCGCTGTCCATCCGCGGCTCGCTCGTCTCCTACGGGCGCCTCGTCGCCGACCCGTTCCCGCTATGGATCCAGGGCGACCGGGAGAGCTCCGTGGTCGTGCCGGGTGCGCTCGAGCACTTCGATCTGCCGGACCTGGTCTCGGCTCTTGCCCCGCGGCTGGTGCGGCTGTCCGGACTGGTGGACGCGCGGAACGCGGTCCTGCCGCCGTGGGAGGTCGAGCGCGCGTACGCGACGGCGCGCGAGCGGTACGAGGCGCGCGGGGCCGGCGGGCGGCTCGAGATCACCGACGACGGCGGGCTCCGCGGCTGGGCCGGCCTGGACGGGTAGGGAGGGCCGATGCTGCGTTTCCTTGCGCGACGGGTGCTCCTGCTGATCCCGACGATGATCGCCATCGTGATCATCAGCTTCGTGATCATCCAGCTTCCCCCCGGAGACTACCTGACCTCCTACATCGCTCAGCTCCAGAGCAGGGGAACCGTCGTCGACCAGTCGGAGATCGACGCGCTGCGGGAGCGCTACGGGCTCGATCAGCCGTGGTACGTGCAGTTCGCCAAGTGGATCTGGGGCGTCCTGCACGGCGACTTCGGCATGTCGTTTCAGCGCAACAGGCCCGTCAGCGAGCTCATCGGCGAGCGGCTCCTGCTCACGATCGTCATTTCGCTCGCGACGCTCGTGTTCACCTGGATCATAGCCATCCCCGTCGGGGTCTACTCGGCCACGCACCAGTACTCCTTTGGCGACTACGCCTTCACGTTCCTGGGTTTTGTGGGCCGCGGGATTCCCGACTTCATGCTCGCCCTGATCCTGATGTGGGTGTCCCTGTCCACCTTCAAGATCAGCGTCGGCGGGCTGTTCTCGTCGGAGTTCCAGGAGGCCGCGTGGAGCTTCGCCAAGGTGTGGGACCTCATCAAGCACCTGTGGATCCCGATGATCGTCCTCGGGATGGGCGGGACGGCGGGCCTGATCCGGGTGATGCGGGCGAACCTCCTGGACGAGCTGCGCAAGCAGTACGTCATCACCGCGCGCGCCAAGGGCGTGACGGAGTCGAAGCTGCTGTTCAAATATCCCGTTCGGATCGCCATGAATCCGTTCGTCAGCACGCTCGGCTGGTACCTGCCGAGCCTGGTCTCGGGAGCGACGATCGTGTCGGTCGTGCTGAGCCTGCCGACGGCCGGACCGCTGCTGCTGTTCTCGCTGACGTCTCAGGACATGTACCTCGCGGGGAGCTTTATCCTCATGCTCAGCACTCTCACCGTCATAGGGACGTTCGTTTCGGACGTGCTGCTCGCCCTGCTCGACCCCCGGATACGCTTCCAGGGAAGGCGCTGAGGAGGACCACGATGCCGATGTCGGAAGAAGGCGCGCGTCCCGACGAGGCGCCTGCCGCGACCCCGGAGCGCGAGAGGCTCCTGGTCGCGTCCCAGTGGCAGCTCATCTGGTGGAAGTTCCGCAGGCACAAGCCGGCGATCGCCAGCGGCGTCGTGATCGCGCTGCTGTACCTGATCGCCCTTTTCTGCGAGTTCCTCGCGCCGGACGACCCGTTCCGGTACAACGCCGACTACACCTTCGCCCCGCCGCAGAGGGTCCGGTTCTTCGACGGGCAGGCGCTGCATCTCAGGCCCTTCGTCTACGGGCTCGCAATGACGCGCGACCCCTACACCCTGCGGGCGCGATACGTGCCGGACAAGGCCGCGCGCTATCCTCTCTACTTCTTCGTGCACGGGGCCAGGTACAGGCTGTGGGGCCTCTTCGAGTCCGACCTGCATCTCGTCGGGATCAGGGACCCCCGCGGGACGATGTACCTGCTCGGGTCGGACCGCAACGGCAGGGACCTCCTGTCGCGCGTGGTCTACGGCACACGCATCTCCATGTCGATAGGCCTGGTCGGCGTCACGCTGAGCCTGGTTCTGGGGATCCTCATCGGCGGAGTCTCGGGATTCTACGGCGGCGCCATCGACGACGTCATCCAGCGCGTCATCGAGTTCCTGCGCTCGGTGCCCAGCATCCCGCTGTGGATGGCGCTCAGCGCGGCGCTTCCGCCGCACTGGTCCGCGCTCAAGGTGTACTTCGGCATCACGGTGATCCTGTCCCTGATCAGCTGGACGTGGCTCGCGCGCGTGGTCCGGGGCCGCTTTCTCGCGATGCGCGAGGAGGACTTCATCATGGCGGCCAACATCGCGGGCGCGAGCGAGCTGGCCATCATCGCCCGCCACATGGTGCCGTCCTTTATGAGCCACATCATCGCCTCGATCACGCTGTCGATCCCGGACATGATCCTGAGCGAGACCGCGCTCAGCTTTCTCGGCCTGGGCCTGCGGCCTCCCATCGTGAGCTGGGGCGTCCTGCTCCAGGAGGCCCAGAACGTGCGCACGGTCGTCGTGGCGCCGTGGCTGTTCATCCCCGGCCTGTTCGTCGTGGTGGCGGTGCTGGCTTTCAACTTTCTCGGTGACGGTCTGCGCGACGCCGCGGACCCTTACACGCGGTAGGCGGCAAGGAGGATCAATGCGGAGAATCGGCAGCGAGTCCGTCATCTGGTCGTTCCGACCGGACATGGCTCCCGCGGCCGCGGTCGAGCCCGGCGAAGTGTTCGTCGTGGCGACCCGCGACGCTCTCAACGGCGAAGTGAGGCCCGGCATGGCGGAAGCGCCGCAGCTCGAAAAGGTCAACCCCGCCACCGGCCCGATTGCGGTCACGGGCGTCCGGCCGGGGGAGGTGCTGGCCGTCGACGTGCTGGCCGTAGAGCCGGTCGGGCAGGGGTTCTTGAGCTTCCATCGCAAGCCAAGGTTTTTCGGCGCGGCCTCGCGGGTGGTGGATTTTCACCCGGCGGTCCGGCTCGCCGCGGCCCCGATGATCGGCACCATCGGCGTCGCGCCGGGCGAGGGGGATCGCAGCACGCGGGTGCCAGGAGACCACGGCGGAAACATGGATACGCGCGACGTCGCCGCGGGCGCCACCCTGCACTTGACGGCTCGCGTCCAGGGCGGGCTGCTCGCGCTGGGCGACGTGCACACCCTGCAGGGCGACGGCGAGACTTCGGGGCAGGGCATCGAGACGGCGGCGGAGGTCACGCTGCGCGTGCGGGTGCTGCAGCGCGGCCTTTCGTCGCGGCCTTACCTCGTGCGCGGGGGCGAGCTCATGGTCATCGCGTCGGCCGAATCGCTCGATGCTGCCGCCGCGGCGGCCGTCGAGGAGACGGCGCAGGTGATCTCGCGCCACAGCCCGCTTTCGTACGACGAAGCCCGCATGCTGCTGAGCCTGGCGGGCGATCTGCGGATCAGCCAGATCGTCAATCCCCTCAAGACGGTCCGCATGGCGGTCCCCCTGGCCGCCGTGCCATGGAGCGCGGCCGTGCCGTAGGGCCCGCGTCCGGCCCCGCGGCCCCGCGGCCCCGCGGCCGCCGCGGCCCCCCGTTGAGCCGCGGCGCGGGTGCGTGGTAGTATCCCGCCGCGAATCCAGGTCATTCGAGGGTGCGTCTCATGAGCCGTCGCCTCCTGCGCAGCAGGGACCATGTGAAGAACGAGCTTGCGTGGATCTCCCTCTACCTCCCCGCGCTGGCGATGTTCCTGCTCTTCGTCATCGTGCCGCTCTTCGAGGCGATCTACGTGAGCCTCACCGACTGGGACGGCATCCGGCGCGGCATGAGCTTTATCGGGCCGGAGAACTACCGGACGCTGTTCGGCGACCAGTACATCCTGCGGACGATCTCCACCACCTTTCGGTACACCATCACGGTCACGGTGGCGCAGAACCTCCTCGCGCTGGTCATGGCCCTCGTGCTCAACCAGAGCATGAGGTCCAGGAACGTGCTGCGGGCCCTGATCTTCATGCCTTCCATCCTGAGCGGCCTGATCGTCGGCTACATCTGGAGCTTCCTCTACTCTGACCCGCTCATGAAGCTCGGCAAGCTGGTGGGCTGGACGCTCCTCGCGAACAACGCGCTGAGCAGCCAGACCTTCGCGATCTACGCCGCGGCGTTCGTGACGGTATGGAGGTCCGCGGGCTGGACGATGATGATCTACCTCGCCGGGCTGCAGGGCATCCCGCACGAGCTCGAGGAGGCCGCCGCGATCGACGGTGCGAACGTGCTGCGGAGGCTCCGCGCCATCACGATCCCGCTGCTCGCGCCGACCTTTACCATCAACGTGATCCTCACCTTCGAGCGGGGCCTCAAGGACTTCGACTCGATCTTCGCGCTCACCGGCGGCGGTCCCGGAGCCGCCACGATGACCATGGCGCTGAACATCTACCGCGAATCGTTCTACTTCTCGCGGGCGGGCTACGGCACCGCGATCGGGGTCGTGCTGTTCGTCGCGATCGTGGTGCTGTCGCTGATCCAGCTCCGGTACTTCCGGCGGGGAGAAGAGAAGATTGCGTGACGTCACGGCCGTCAGGGAGGCGCGGGGCGCGGCGGCGCTGCTCAAGAGGAGAATGCCTCTCATCCTGCTCGAGGCCTTCTCCGTCGTGTTCGTCGCGGTCTACTTTATCCCCATCTACTCCATCATCATCATCTCGCTGAAGACCACGCGGGAGATCATCTTTACGCCCCTCGCGTTCCCGAAGGCCATCTTTCTCGGGAATTTCAAGAACGTGTGGTCGATGCTCAGCTTCGAAAAGGTGTACCTGAACAGCATCGTGATCAGCCTCGCGGCGGTCGTGCTCCGGATCCTGTTTGCCTCGATGGCGTCGTTCACGCTCGCGAAGAAGCGGAGCCGTTTCAACGAGTTCCTGTACGTGCTCTTCCTCTCCGGCCTGATGATCCCGATCTACACGGTGCTCGTTCCGATCGTGAAGCTGATCAAGGACCTGGGGCTCATGAACTCGCGGCTCGGCCTCGTGGTCTTTTACACGGGCGTCGGCATGCCGTTCGCGGTGTTCCTGCTGGTCGGGTTCGTGAGGACCCTGCCGAACGAGCTCGTGGAGGCCGCCGTCATAGACGGCTGCTCGGTCTACACGATCTTCTGGCGGCTGATCTTTCCGCTGCTCAAGCCGGTGATCACGACGCTGTTCATCCTGGACTTTCTCGGGATCTGGAACGACTTCCTGATCCCCATGCTCACGCTCTCGGACGCATCCAAGCGGACGGTGACGCTGGCGATGTACAACTTTTATGGCGAGTTCGGCTCGAGGTGGGAGATGACGTTTGCCGCATACACGATCGCGGTGGTGCCGCTGATCACCATGTACCTGCTGCTGCAGAAGAACATCGTGAGCGGCATCCTCGTCGGCGCGGTCAAAGGGTAGGGGCGGCGATGGGCGACACGACGAGGCTCCCGCAGGTTCCCTACGGCGCCGTCTACTTCCGCAAGTCCAATCCGCCCCGCAAGGACTGGGAGCGTGACTACGCTCAGGCGGCCCGCGATGGCATGAACATCTTCCGCCACTGGTTCATGTGGGGCAGCATCGAGAGGGCGCCCGGCCGCTTCGACTGGGACGACTACGACGCGCACCTCGACCTGGCCGCCCGCCACGGCATCAAGACGATCATCGCCGAGATCACGACGTCCATCCCCGAATGGCTGGCCTTCGAGCGGCCCGACCTGTTGTGCGTGGACAAGGACGGGCGGCGGGCGGTGACGCAGATGGGCGTGAGCAGCGCGACCGGCGGCTTTAACGCGGGCCTCTGCCTGGACAAGCCGGAGGCGCGGGACCTGACCGGGCGCTTCCTGCGGGCGCTGGCAGAGAGGTACAAGGAGCACCCGGCCACCCTCGGCTACGACGTCTGGAACGAGTGCAACTACCCCCACAACGTGTGCTGGTGCGAGGACACGGCCGCTCAATTCCGGCTGTGGCTCCAGCGAAAGTACGGCAGTCTCGAGCGCCTCGAAGAGGCATGGCACAGGTACAGCTACTCGGACTGGGCCCGGGTGCGCCCGCCCGCGAGCCTGTATTTCTACCCGGACAGCATCGACTGGCTGGAGTTCCGCAAGGATGACCACTACGGCCAGATGCAGTGGCGCATCGACACCCTGCGGGCCGTGGACAGGAAGAACCTGGTCTGCGCGCACGGGACCGGCCAGAGCATCGACAACATGGCGTTGGGCGGCTCGGACGAGTGGGAGGCCGCGTCCCACGTCCAGGTGTACGGGTTTACCTGGGTGGCCTGCCGCAGGGGCAGCGAGGCGTGGAAGCAGTGGCACGCCGTGGACATCACGCGCGCCGGTTCGAGGGGCAAGCCGTTCTGGCATGCCGAGGCGCAGGGCGGGCCGTTGTGGCTGCAGCCCCAGGTCGTCGGGCGGCCGCGCGAAGACGGACGGATCCCGCAGGCCGAGGACCTCCGCTTGTGGAACCTGGTCTCCCTGGCCGGGGGCGCACGCGGGATCCTCTACCCGCGATGGCGGCCCCTGCTCAACGGCCCGCTGTTCGGCGCTTTCGGCCCGTACGGGATGGACGGCCTGCCGACGCCGCGCTCGGAGATGGCGAGCTCGATCGCGAAGTGGGCCAACGACTCGAGTCACGCGGAGCTGTTCGAAGCGGCCCCCGTGCCGGGCGACGTGGGAATCGTCGTGGTGCCCGCCGCGCAGACAGCGTCCAAGCTGCTCTCGATGTTCGGCTCTGAGGACAACTACAAGGCGATGATGTGGGGCGCCTACCGCGGCTTCTTCGACGCCAACATCCAGGCCGACTGGGTGCACATCGACGACATCGACAACTATTCCGCCCTCTACCTTCCTTACCCCCTGATGCTGCGCTCCGAGGACGCCAGGAGGATCAGGTCATGGGTGGAGAAGGGCGGCAGGCTCGTGAGCGAAGGCTGCCCCGGCTACTTCGGCGACGGCGGTGCGGCCGGCGACGTGCAGCCCAACCTGGGGCTCGACGAAGTGTTCGGGGTGCGCGAAGCGGGCGTCGAGTTCACGCCCGACCTGCTGCCGGGGACGAGCTTCCAGGCGAATGTCGGGTCCGGCCCCCGGGTCGAGGTTGGCTGCGGCGAATACCTCCAGACCTACCGGCCGACGTCCGCGCGGCCGTGCGGCTCGCTCGCCGGCGGCGCCGTGGCCGCAGCCGAGAACGCCTTTGGCAAGGGCAGGACGCTCCTGCTCGGCACCTGCCCTTCGCAGGCCTACCACCGGCGCCCGACCGCCGAAGGCGGCAGGCTCTTCGCGGCGCTGCTCGAGTGGCTCGGCGTCGAGCGCGCGGCGACGGTCGACAACCCGGACATCAAGGCGAGGCTCGCCTCGTCCGCCGGAGGCGCCGGAGGCGCCGGAGGGCTCTTTCTCTGGATCGTCAACATGTCCGGCCGCCCGCAGGAGGCGGACGTCGCGGTGGCCGGGCGCTTCGAAGCCGGGGGCGTCGAGCGCGTCCACCGCGGCGAGCCGTCGGCGGCGCGGTGGGCGAACGGCCGCATCCGGGCGCGGGTGCCGGCCAAAGACGCCGTGGTCGTGCGGATCGCGAGGCCGCGGTCCGCGTCTTGAGAACGTGCATGAGGCCCTTGAGGCCACGCATAGGAGGAGACATGTTCAGAGGAAGGAAGACGGCGGTGCTGGTCTGCGCTCTTGCGGCGCTGATCCTGCTGCCCACCGGCATCGTGTCGGCGAGCGGGCAGGCGCCCGCGGCCGCAAAGACCGGCGCAGGCGTGGGACCGATCACGCTGCGGTTCCTGACTTCGGCGACGGGCAAGGGCCTGCAGGCCGAGCAGAAGGTCATCGACCAGTTTCTCAAGGAGAACCCGAAGGCCAAGGTCGAGGTGACTTCGGTGGCGGGGACCGCGGAGTTCATCACGGCCCTCAAGGCCAGGTTCGCGGCCGGCGAGCAGCCCGATCTCTACCGGTTCCAGGGCGGCAACCGCGTGCGCGAGTTCGCTTCGGCCGGGCTCATCTACGACATGACCGACGAGCCGTTCATGTCGCAGGCGAAGAAAGAGGACCTTCCCTTCAACTCGTACAAGGGCCGGGTCTACGGATTCCCCATCAACTACGAGAACACGGGGCTCTTTATCAACCGCGAAGCGCTCAAGAAGTACGGCGACATCAAGTGGCCCGAGAGCTTCCCGCAGCTGCTCGAAGCCGCGAAGGCCGTGCGCGACAAGGGTCTCAAGTACCCGATGATCATCGCGGGCAAGGACGTCAACAACGTCTCGCAGTTCGACTTCCAGTACCTCGCCACCGTCGTGCTCGCCAACAACCCCGGGTACTACAAGGAGATGCTGGAGGGCAAGCGGCACTTCAACGACGCCTTCATCCGCGAGATGTTCACGAAGTTCGCGAAGCTCCGCGAGTACATGTCGCCCGATGCCCTGGGCGTCGACAACGACGAGGCGATCAAGCGCTTCATCCGGGGCGACGGCGTCTTCTGGGTCGCTCACGGCTCGACGGTGGTGCGCATCCGCGAGCTCGCCGGCCCCGACTTCGACTTCGTCATCATCCCGACCGTCCTGCAGGACAAGCCCGAGGACCGCTGGTTCAACGTCGGCCTCACGCAGGCCGTGAGCATCAGCAAGCCGGTCAAGAGCCTCGACGCGGTCCGCGCCTTCATGACGAACTTCGTGAAGAAGGAGAGCGGCGAGATCATGGTCAGGGAGGGCGGCATCATCTCGACCTACAAGGGCGTCGACATCATGCCCGACAAGTGCCTCGACCCGTGCCTGACCTGGTTCAACGGCAACCGCAAGGTAGGGCACGCCGACCTCGTCTGGATCCCCGGAATCAAGGACGTGATGAAGGAAGTCACCCAGAAGTGGTTCCTCGGCGAGCCGCTCGACAACGTCCTGAACGAGTGGGAGAGCCAGCACCAGAGGCTGCTCAAGGCCAACCCGAGGTTCATCGAAGAGTACGGCAAAGAGTAGCTCGACCGGCGTCCCGCGGGAGGAGCCCTGCCCTCAGGGGCTTTGCACCTCCCGCGGGGCGCATCGTCGGGCGGCCCCGCAGCGAGGAGGCCCGCGATGATTGAAGCGGCAGTCGTCAGGTCCCACTTTCCCGCGCTCGATTCGGGGACGACGTTCTTCGACAACCCCGCGGGCACGCAGATCTGCCGCGAGGCGCTCGATCGGATGCGGGACTACCTGCTCACGATGAACGCCAACCACGGCGGCGCGTTCCGGACCGGCCGCGCGTCGGACGCCTCGGTCCTGGAGGCGCGCGGCGCGATGGCCGACCTGCTGGGGGCGGCGAGGCCCGAGGAGATCGTGTTCGGCCAGAACATGACCTCGCTCACGCTGCACCTGTCGCGGAGCATAGCGCGCGAGCTGCGACAGGGCGACGAGATCGTGGTGACGCGCCTCGACCACGACGCGAACGTCGCGCCCTGGCTGCTGATCGCCGAGGAGCGCGGCTGCACGGTGAAATGGCTGGACTTCGACCTGCGCACCTGCGCGTGGACCGCGGCGGACCTGCGCCGGATCGTGTCGAAGCGGACGCGCCTGGTCGCCGTCGGGTATGCGTCGAACGCCGTGGGCACCGTCAACCCCGTGGCCGAAGCGGTCGCGGCCGCCCACGAGGCCGGCGCGCTCTGCTTTGTGGACGCCGTCCACTATGCGCCGCACGGGCCGATCGACGTGCGCGCCCTGGGCTGCGACTTTCTCGCCTGCTCGGCGTACAAGTTCTTCGGGCCTCACACCGGCGTTCTCTACGGCAGGCACGAGCTGCTGGAGCGCCTGGTGCCGTACAAGGTGCGACCCGCGGCCGACAGGCCGCCCGACCGGTGGGAAACGGGCACCCAGAGCTTCGAATCGCTGGCCGGCGTGCTCGGAGCGGTCGAGTATCTCGCCTGGGTGGGGAGGGAGCTCTGCGGCGCGCGGGGCGACCGGCGCGACGCGCTCGCGGCTGCGATGAACGCGATCCGCTCCTCGGAGCAGGAGCACAGCGCCATGCTGCTCGCCGGGCTCGCCGCCATCCCGGCCCTCAAGCTGTACGGGCCGAGCGGGGACGCGGGCGGCCGGGTGCCTACCTTCGCCTTCACCATTGAGGGGAAGACTCCGCTCGCCGTCTGCGAAGAGCTCGATCGCGAAGGCATCAACGCCTGGCACGGGAACTACTACGCCCTCGAGGTCACGAAGCGGCTCGGCGTCGAGTCGTCCGGCGGAATGGTGCGCATCGGCGCGGTGCACTACAACACCCCCGAAGAGGTGTCGCGGCTGATCGCCGCGCTGCGGCGCATAGCCGGTCAGGACTGAGACCGGGCCTCCCCGCGGAACAACGCAACCTTCTCCCGGTGTCAGGGGTCTCTCTGGTTACACGCTGTTCACCGTACCGGATTCGTTCCCGCTTGACCGGTGACCAGGTGCAGGGAGCCGCCCATGAGCACCAGAGTCCTGATGGTCTATCCCAAGTTCCCCGACACTTACTGGAGCTTCAGCCACGCGCTGCCGTTTATCGGCAAGCGCGCATCGCTCCCGCCCCTCGGCCTGCTGACCGTGGCCGGCATGCTCCCTGACGACTACGACGTCAGGCTCGTCGACCTCAACGTCGCACCCCTGCCGCGCGAGGACGTGGAGTCGGCCGACGTCGTCTTCGTCTCTGCGATGATCGCGCAGAAGAGCTCGTTCGAGGACGTGGTGCGGCTCTGCAACGAATGCGACACGCCCGTCGTCGCCGGGGGCCCGTACCCGACGACGTCTCACGAGCGCATCAGCGGCGTGGACGTCTTTGTCCTCGGCGAAGCGGAGCTGACCCTGCCGCGGCTGCTCGCCGACCTCGAGGGCGGCCGGGCGAGGCGCGTCTACCGCGATCGCGGGCGCGCCGACATCACGCGCACGCCTGCGCCGCGCTTCGACCTCGTCGACCTCAGCGCGTACGACAGCATGCCCCTGCAGTACTCCAGGGGCTGCCCGTACGATTGCGAGTTCTGCGACATCATCGAGCTTTTCGGCCGCGTTCAGCGGACCAAGAGCCCGCGAGCAGTTCGCCGGCGAGCTGGAGACGGTCTACGACGCGGGGTTCCGCGGGCACGTCTTTGTCGTCGACGACAATTTCGTCGGCAACAGGAGAAAGACCCGGGACCTCCTGCGCGCGGTCGTCGAGTGGCAGCAGGCGCACGGGTTCCCTTTCACGTTCTCCACGGAGGCGAGCATCGACCTGGCGCAGGACGCGGAGCTGCTGGCGCTGATGGAGGCGGCTGCCTTCACGATGGTGTTCGTGGGGATCGAGACCCCGGACGAAGCCACGCTCGCCTTTACCGGGAAGCGGCAGAACCTCAAGGCTTCGGCGCTCGACAGCATACGAGCGATCCAGCGCCACGGGATGGAGGTGACCGGCGGGTTCATCGTCGGCTTCGACACCGACCCTCCCGACATCTTCGAGCGGCAGGTCAGGCTCATCCAGGAGGCGGCGATCCCGACCGCGATGGTCGGCCTGCTCACGGCGCTCCCGGGCACGCGCCTGCACAGGCGTCTCGCCGCCGAGGGGCGCCTCCTCGAGGACTCGAGCGGAAACAACACCCACGACCTCAAGCTCAGCTTTGTCACGCGGATGCCCGCGGAGACCTTGATCGCCGGCTACAAGAGAGTGCTCGCGGAGGTCTACGAGCCGGCCCGCTATTTCGAGCGCTGCGTCGAGCTCATGCGGCGCCTGCCCCCCACGACCAGGGTCGTGCAGCGGGTGACCTGGTCGAGCATCAGGGCGCTGCTTCTGTCGCTCCTGAGGCAGGGCTTCTCGCGCTACGGCGGGGCGTACCTGCGCTTTCTGGGAGGCGTTCTGATCGCATCGGCCCCGGCAGTTCCCGGACGCGGTCGCCCTCGCGATCAAGGGCTACCACTTTTTCGCCATCACGCGGCGCATCCTCGAAGCGGAGGCGCTGGCCGCGCTGCTCGCCCGCGCGGCGCTCGCGCTCGGCGGAAGGGTGGCGCGCGTGATCGGCAGCGGCCGCGCCCGACTCGCCCGCGGCCTGCGCAGGAGCATAGTGCGCGCCCTCATGCGAGCGCGGCGCCGCTACCGCGCCCTGAGCGCGGACGTGCAGGAGCAGGCGGCGCGGGCGTTCCGGGAGTTTTCGCTGCAGTGCCGGCGCTGGCTGGCGGCCCTGCGCGCGCTTGGCTGACGAGGCCGGCGAGGCCCGGCGGCTCGCTTTCTATTAGGCGGATTGCAGTGTATACTCACGCAAAGGAGCGCACGATGCACATCAGCTTGACCCGCGCGACGATCGCTGCCATCGCGGTCATCGTCGCCGCATTCGTTTCGTCGTGCTCAAAAGGCGACGTCAACCTGGCGCTCCTCAAAGCGACAGAAGAAGGCAAGGTCCGGCAGGTCGAATCGCTGCTCGCAAAAGGCGCGAGCGTCGACGCCAAGGACGCCTTTGATCGCACGCCCTTGATGCTTTCCGTTGTCGGCGGCTACCCGGACGTCGTGGCCGCCCTCCTCCAGGCGGGCGCCGATGTCCACGCAAGAGCGAAGTACGGGCAGACGGCCCTGCAGTTCGCCGTCGAGAGGGGAAACCGGGCAATAGAGAGCATGCTCAGGGCTGCGGGCGCGGACAGTTGAGCGGCGACCGATCCGTCCGGTTTCTGCTATGCGCTCCGCCGCATCGCCGGCGGCGAGCTCGAAGGCATCACGCCAGAACGAGGGCACCATGGGTACGTGGGTCATGACGCTGACCACAGAGCGGCAGCTGACCGGGCAAACGAGCGACATGAAGATCAAGGTCTTCGCATTTTCCCGCAGCGGCGCCGAGAAGAAGCTGGACAAGATCGCGCGGTCCTGCTACGGCGACAATTTCACCGTGGTCGGAATCGACCGCAAGTAAGGACAGCGCTCGAAGAGCGCAAGGGGAGAGAGTTGTGAACAAGAAGATCTATGTCGGGAACCTGAGCTTCTCGACGACCGAGGACGAGCTGCGCCAGACGTTCGCCACCTACGGCAAGGTGGAGTCAGCGGCCATCGTGAGCGACCGCATGAGCGGCCAGTCGCGGGGGTTCGGCTTTGTCGAGATGGGCAGCGAAGACGCCGCGCGGGCGGCCATCACCGCCCTCGACGGGCATGAGCTCGGCGGGCGGCAGCTCAAGGTGAGCGAAGCCAAGGAGCGCACCGGGGGGGGCGGAAGGGATCGACCGCCCCGCAGCGGCGGCGGCGGCGGATACGACCGCGACCGCTACTAGAGTCCTAGCAGCGCGCATCAACGGAACTTGTTGCGAGGCCGCGTGGGAGGCGGCGGGGGAGAGGTATGTCCCGGCGGCTCGCGGCCCTCGCGGTCGCGGCCTCGCGCGGCCCTCCCCGCGGCCCTCCCGCGATCTCCGCGCCGCGACGTTGACGGCAGGGGGTCGCGGTACGTACCGTTTACCCCGGGGACGCCGGCATGGACACAAAGACGCTCAGGACCCACTGGCAGGACGAGGGCGAGTCCGCCTTCATCTACAAGGCGCTCGCGGCCCGCGAGAAAGACGAGGGCCGCAGGAGCATCTACGAGCGGCTGGCCGCGGCGGAGCTCAAGCACCAGGCGA
Source organism: uncultured Spirochaetota bacterium (assembly GCA_963734495.1). GTDB lineage: Bacteria > Spirochaetota > Spirochaetia > SZUA-6 > CAVTHK01 > CAVTHK01. Next base: position 33,290 of record CAVTHK010000007.1, on the reverse strand, counting down.
CCTTTCTCGCGATGCTGCGCGAAGCGCGGCGAGTCGGTCGCTGAGTGGCGTCCGGGGCTCCGCATCCGGCTGATGGCCTGGCTCGCCCGTCACGGGAACGCGCGCCTCGTGCTCGGCCTCCGCGTCGCCGACGAGTCGCGGGAGGTGCGCAACTACCCGCGGGAGGGCCGCGCGGATTCGTCGGCCGAGGTCGGCAGGTCGCTCCGCGGCATCGCGCGGGACGAGGCGAGCCACGCGCAGGTCCTGAGCGAGCTCAAGGGGAACACGGCGGAGCCGTGGCACAACAGCAGGTCGGGCGGGTTCCTGCGCAACGTCATCTACGGCTTCAACGACGGGCTCACAGCCAACTTCGGCCTCGTGATGGGCATCCTCGGCGCGCAGGCCACGCCGCAGTACGTGCTGCTTTCGGGCATCTCCGGAATCGTCGCGGATTCGCTCTCGATGGGCGGCAGCGGCTTCCTGGCCGCCAAGAGCGAGCAGGAAGTCTGGCAGCACGAGATCGCAATGGAGCGCGAGGAGATAGAGCTGATGCCCGAGGTGGAGACCGAGGAGCTCGCTCTGCTCTACGAGGCCAAGGGCATGCCGGCCGAAGCGGCCCGCCGCGCCGCCACCCAGGTGATGGCCGATCCCGCGATTGCCCTGCAGGAAAAAGCCCGCGAGGAGCTCGGCATAGCGGGCGGCGAGCGCGTCGCCGATGCGCGAAGGCATCACGACGGGCGTTTCCACGGCGGTGGGGGCCTTTATCCCCGTCATCCCCTTCGTCTTTGGCACGGGCCCGGCCGTCATCTGGACCGCGTTCTCCATCAGCATGCTGGCTCACTTTGCCGTGGGCGCGGCACGCAGCCTGTTCACCGGCCGCGGCATCATTCGCAGCGGCGTACGACATGTTCCTGGTCGGGCTCGGCGTGGCCGTGATCGGCTACCTGGTCGGCGGGCTCATCACGGGGCATCTCTAGGAGGCATATTGAAGGCGATCGCGCTGACTCCCGGCCGGAAGGACCTTCGGATCGTGGAGCGAGACGAGCCCGCGATCGCGTCCGATCGCGAGATCAAGGTGCAGGTCGTTCGCGTCGGAGTCTGCGGCACCGATCGGGAGGAGGCCGCGGGCGGCCGGGCGCTGGCGCCCGACGGCCGGGCCGAGCTCGTGATCGGCCACGAGATGCTCGGCCGCGTCGTGGAGGCGGGCGACGCCGTGCGCAGGGTGCGCACGGGAGACCTGGCCGTCTTTACCGTGCGCCGCGGCTGCGGACGCTGCCTTTCCTGCGGCCTCAATCGGCCCGACATGTGCACCACCGGCGATTACCGGGAGCGCGGGATCTGGGGCCTGGACGGCTACCAGTGCGCTTTCGTCGTTGATCACGAGGACAACGTTGTCCGGGTCCCCGCCGAGCTGGAAGGCGTCGGCGTGCTCGTGGAGCCGCTTTCCGTCGTGGAGAAGGCCATCGAGGAGGCGGTGCGGCTCGAGATCTGCCGCCGCCCCGACGCGCTCGCCACCCCCGACTGGCTGCACGGCCGGCGGTGCCTCGTAGCGGGGCTGGGGCCCATCGGCCTGCTCGCGTCCGCCGCGCTGCGGCTTCGCGGCGCGGAGGTCTACGGACTGGACATAGTAGATGAAGGCAGCGCCCGGCCGCTCTGGCTGGAAAAGATCGGCGGGCGCTACGTGGACGGCCGCAAGGTCGCTTCCGATCGCATCGACGAGGCGATCGGGCCGATGGACCTGATCCTCGAGGCGACGGGAATCCCTGCGCTCGCCTTTGACCTCCTGGACGCGCTCGGCGAGAGCGGCGTCTACGTGCTCACCGGGATCCCGGGGGGCACGCGGCCTTCGCAGGTCCCCGCGGCGGCGCTCATCCGCAAGCTGGTGCTCTTTAACCAGGTGATGGTGGGGAGCGTCAACGCTTCGCGCGACCACTTCCAGATGGCGGTCGACGACCTGTCGCAGGCGAGCTTGCGCTGGAGCGGTCACGTGGAAAAGCTGATCACGCGGCGCCATCGCTACGAGGAGCTCCAGCAGGCGCTCGGCCCCGAACGCGAGCAGGACATCAAGGTGGTAGTGGAGTGGGGGGAATGAGGCGCGGCGCGCGACCGGCGGGCAGGTTGTGAGCGAGAGCTTCGCATTCGGCGCTCCGGGCATCGAGCCGCGCTGGACCTCGAGCGCGAAGACGGGAGTCGGGACCGCGCTCGGCACCGTGAGCCGGGTCTGGTTCACCATCAGTCACGGCATCTTCAACGAGATCTACTACCCTCACCTCGACCAGGCGTGCACCCGAGACTTCGGCCTGCTGGTGACCGACAACGCGGGGTTCTTCTCGGAGGAGAAGCGCGGGGCCGCGAGCCGCGTCGAGCGCCTCGCCCCCGGCGTGCCCGCCTTTCGCCTCACCAACACGTGCCGCCAGGGGCGTTACCGCATCGAGAAGGAGATCCTGTGCGATCCGCTGCGCAGCACCGTGCTGCAGCGCACCCGGTTCAGCGCTCTCAGCGGATCGCTCGAAGACTACCATCTGTACGCGCTGCTGGCGCCGCACATCGGCAACCGCGGCTGGGGGAACACGGCGTGGGTGGGCGACTTCAAGGGCATGACGATGCTGTTCGCGGCGCGGGGAGCGACGGCGCTCGCTCTCGCGTGCGGCACGCCCTTTCTCAAGCGCTCGGCCGGCTTTGTCGGCCGCTCCGACGGCTGGCAGGACCTGAACGCGCACCGCAGGATGGAATGGGAGTTCACCAGGGCGGAGAACGGAAACGTCGCCCTGATGGGCGAGCTGGACCTCGCCGCGAGCGGCGGAGAGCTCGTGCTCGCCGTGGGCTTCGGCAGGAGCGCCGAGGAGGCGGGGCTGAACGCCCGCATCAGCCTGGAGGCCGGCTTCGACCCGGCGCGCGCGGCGTACGTCAGAGCCTGGACGGGGTGGCGGGGCGCCCTCCGCGACCTCGACGGCGAGGACGGCGACGATCTCTACGCGATCAGCGCCGCGGTTCTCCGGACTCACGAGGCCAAGGATTTTCCCGGCGGCGTGATCGCGAGCCTCTCCGTCCCCTGGGGTGCCTCAAAAAGCGACGACGACCTCGGGGGCTACCACCTGGTGTGGCCGCGGGACCTGGCCGAGGTCGCGGGTGCGCTCCTGGCTGCCGGCGCGCGCGCCGACGCTTTCCGCATCCTCGAGTACCTGCAGGCCACCCAGGAAGCCGACGGCCACTGGACGCAGAACATGTGGATCGAAGGCTCCCCCTACTGGCACGGCATCCAGCTCGACGAGACCGGGTTCCCGGTCCTCCTCGCCGACATGGCCCGGAGAATGGACGTGATCTCGGGCGTCGCGGTCGAGCGCTTCTGGCCCATGGTCCGATCAGCCGCCGCGTACCTGGTACGATGCGGCCCCGTGAGCGACCAGGACCGGTGGGAAGAGGACCCCGGCACCTCGCCCTTCACCCTCGCCGTGGAGATCGCGGCCCTGCTGGCCGCCGCGGATTACGCGGATTTGATGGGTGAGAAGGCCGCCGCCGGGTACCTGCGCGAGACTGCCGACGCCTGGAACGCTTCGGTGGAGCGCTGGACCTACGCCGAGGGAACGGAGCTCGCGCGGCGGCTCGGGGTCCGCGGGTACTACATCCGCGTGGCGCCCCCGGAGACCGCCGACGCCACGTCGCCCGTGCGCGGGTTCGTGCCCGTCAAGAACCGCCCTCCCGGATCGAGCTCCGCGCCGGCGGCAGAGATCATCAGCCCCGACGCGCTGGCGCTCGTGCGCTTCGGGCTGCGCGCCCCGGACGACCCCCGAATCCGCGACACGGTCGCGGTCATCGATGCGCTGCTCAAGGTGGAGACGCCCTTCGGCCCGGCGTGGCACCGGTACAACGACGACGGATACGGGGAGCACGAGGACGGCTCCCCGTTCGACGGGACCGGAGTGGGGCGGGCCTGGCCGCTGCTCGCGGGAGAGCGCGCGCACTACGAGATCGCCGCGGGCAACCTGGCGGAGGCGAAGAGACTGCTCAAAGCGTTCGGGGCCTTCGCCAACGAGGGAGGCATGCTGCCGGAGCAGGTCTGGGATTCGCCCGACATCCCGTCGCGCGAGCTGTTCCTCGGCCGGCCCTCCGGATCGGCGATGCCGCTGGCGTGGGCGCATGCCGAGTACGTCAAGCTCCTGCGCTCGCTGCGGGACGGCGCCGTGTTCGACATGCCGCCGCAGACCGTGGAGCGCTACCTGAAGCAGCGGGTCGGCAGCCGCTTGTGCGTGTGGCGCCTGAACCACAAGTGCCGCTCGATCCCCGCCGGAAAGACGCTGCGCCTGCAGGTCCCGGCCGCCGCTCTCGTGCGCTGGAGCGCCGACGGCTGGTCGACGGTACACGACGATCACACGGAGGGAGCGGCCTTCGGCCTCCACGTCCTGGACCTGCCCACCGAGACCCTGAAGCCGGGCGGCGCGGTGACCTTCACCTTTCACTGGGAGAAGGATGGTGCGTGGGAAGGCGGCGACTTCGCGGTGGCGATCGAGCCCTGACGCGCGCGGCTGTCAGGCCGCCGCGCGGCGCGCGGCGAGCGTCTCGAGCAGCTTGTCGAAGGGCTTGTTGAACTTCTCCACGCCTTCGTCCTCGAGCCGTCTCGTCACCTGGTCGATGTCGATCCCGAGGTCCGGAAGCCGCTCGAGCACCCGGCGCATCTCGTCGAGGTCCTGCTCGAGGCGCGCCTCGGGCTTGCCGTGGTCGCGGTAGGCGTCGAGGGTCTCGACGGGCACCGTGTTGACCGTGTCGGGCCCGATGACCGACTCGATGTACTTGACGTCGCTGAACGCGCGGGTTCTTGGTGCCGGTGCTGGCCCAGAGCAGACGCTGCGGTCTGCGCGCCTTCGCGGGCCAGGGCCGCGAAACGGCTCCCCGTCGAACACTTCCTTGTAGATCTGGTAGGCGGCCTTGGCGCTCGAGATGGCGACGGTGCCGTAGAGGCTCTTCGCGACCTCTGCCTTTGCGCCGCCGCGCGTCGATCGCGTCCTCCAGCAGGGCATCGGTCAGCACGTCGATGCGGCTGAGGAAGAAGCTGGCGACCGAAGCCACGTGCCTCACGGGCTCCCCTCGCGCCGACCGGGTCTCGAGCCCGGCGACGTACGCATCCGCCACCTGTCGATAGCGCGGCAGGCCGAAGAGCAGCGTCACGTTGACGTTGATCCCCTCGCCGATCAGCTCGGCGACCGCCGGCAGCCCTTCGTCCGTCGCCGGGATCTTGATGAAGACGTTGGGCCGGTTCAGGGCACCCCACAGCCGCCGGGCCTCGTCGATCGTGCCCCGCGTGTCGTGCGCCAGGTGCGGATTGACCTCCAGGCTGACGTACCCGTCCCGGCTGCCGGTCGCCTCGAAAACGGGACGGAACTCGTCGGCGGCGCTCTGCACGTCGCGCCTGGAGAGCTCTTCGTAGATCGACATGACGTCCCTTCCCGCGAGAGTCATGAGCCGGATGTCCTCGTCGTAGTCGTGGCTGTCGACGATCGCCTTCTCGAAGATCGCGGGGTTCGAGGTCATGCCCCGCAGGCCGTCGTCCTCGATCAGGCGGCGCAGCTTGCCGCTGGAGATCAGGTCGCGGCGGATGTAGTCCAGCCAGATCGACTGGCCGAGCGCTGCCAGTCCCTTCAAGGGGTTGTTGCTCACCGATGCCTCCGCCCCGCGGGGCTGCCTTCGCTGTCGCGATTGCTTGGCTCTCACGAGGCCGCTTCAAAGGTAACCAGGGGAGGTCGCCCGCGGTAAGCCCCGCCGGGGCGACCGCGGCGGGGTGGCGGGGCGGGCGGGCGCCGGCGGGGTGCCGGGTCGCCGGCGTCACGCGCGGCGAGCGATCAGCGGTTCATCAGCGGTTCATGCGATCGAAGAGCGTCTCCCTGCCGGCCCGAAGGTCCGCCGCGCCGCCGATCGCCGCCTCGAGCTCGTCGTTCGCCAGGGCGCGGAAGGTGCCGTCGACAAAGTCAGCTATCGGCATGCCTCCGTGAGTCTGCCGGGGGTCGGATCGCCGGCCGCCGCCCAGCTCCGTGTCGACCGAAGGCGGGATGACCTCGAACACCTTGACTCCAGTGTCCCTGAGCTGGCGGCGCAGCGAAAGGGTCAAAGAGTGGATCGCCGCTTTGGTGGCGCAGTAGACCGGCATCGACGCGATCGGCGCAAAGGCGAGCCCCGAGGAGATGTTCACGATGGCGGCGGGGGTCTTCGCCGCGAGGTGCCGGGCGAAGAGGCCGGCGAGGTGCAGCGGCGCGATCAGGTTGGTCTCGATCTCGGCGCGGATCTGCGCCATGTCGGGCGCGGCGAGGTCGGCGAGGAGCTGTATGCCCGCGTTGTTGATCAGGACGTTGATGTCGGGATGCTCGCCGATGGCCCACGAGGCGAGATCTTCCCTCTGACGCTCGTCCGCGACGTCGCAGACCCTCGTGACGATGCTCGAGGTCTTCGCGCCGATCGCCCGCAGACGATCCGCCCGGCGCCCGCAGATGATGACCTTGTTGCCCGCGGCGGCAAAGCGCTCCGCCAGGCCCAACCCGATCCCCGACGTCCCCCCGGTGATGAGCACCGCGTTCCCCGTGGTCCGCATGCCTGTCCTCCTGCGGGCGGCGGGCCGGACGCCTGGAGGCCCGCGCCTACAGGCCTCCCGCGCGCGCCACGCCCGCGAACCATTCGGCCGATTTCTTGGGAAGCCGCTTCTGGCTGGCGTAGTCGACGTAGACCAGGCCGAAGCGCTTCGTGTAGCCGAAGGACCACTCAAAGTTATCCATAAGCGACCAGGCGAAGTATCCCCCCAGTCTGACCCCGGCATCGACCGCGTCGAGGCACCCGCCCAGGCAGGACGAGATGCACTCGATGCGGCGGACGTCGTTTCGCGCAGTCTCGTAGTCCGGCTCGGGCAGCGAGCAGCCGTTCTCCGTCATGATGATGAGCGGCCTCCCGTAGCGCTCGTCGATCCACCGCAGGAGCTTCGTTACGCCCCACGGCACGACATTGCCCGTGTCGTTCCTGGGCCAGGCGGGGTCCTGGCTCAGCTCGACCAGGTGATCGTCCCAGTAGGTGCCCAGCGGCGACCCGGGCCCCCGGGCCTGGGCCGCGTACTGGGTGCGGTAGTGATTGATGCCGAAGAAATCGGCCGAGCCGCGCAGGAGGGCCTTGTCCTCGGCCGAGAGCTCGGGCAGGCGGTGGCCGAGCCACTCCCTCATCACCGCGGGGTAATCGCCCAGGAACACGGGGTCGGCGAACCAGCCGAGGTGGAACTCGAGCGATCGCTGCGCCGCGGCCACGTCGCCCGGCTTGCTCGTCTTCGGCTCGCGCCAGTCGGAGTTCAGGGTGATGCCGACGATCCCTTTCTGCTTGGGCTGGAACTCCCGCCGGTAGAGGTCCACCGCTCGCGCGTGGGCGCGCAGGATGTTGTGTCCCGCGACGTAGGGCTCGTCGCGCGCCACGCGCCCGGGGGCGTGCCGGCCCGTGCCGTAGCCGTGGACCGAAGAGACCCACGGCTCGTTGAACGTCGTCCAGTTCTTGACCCGGTCTCCGAAGGCCGTGAAGCAGAGGGCGGCGTAGCTGGCATAAGAATCCGCCACGTCGGCGTTGAGCCACCCGTCGCGTTCCACCTGCAGGGAGAGCGGCAGGTCCCAGTGGTAAAGCGTGACCCACGGCCTGATGTCGTTCGCCAGGAGGCTGTCGATGAGGCGGTCGTAGAACCCGATGCCGCGCGGATTCGCCGCTCCGCGGCCCGTGGGCTGGATTCGCGGCCAGGCCAGGGAGAAGCGGTAGTTGCGGATGCCGAGGCTCTTCATGAGCGCGACATCCTCGGGGTAGCGGTGGTAGTGGTCGCAGGCGACCTCGCCCGTGTTGCCGTCCTCGACCTTGCCGGGGATCAGGCAGAAGGCGTCCCAGATGCTTGCGCCCTTGCCGTCCTCCCGCCAGGCGCCTTCGATCTGGTAGCTGGCCGTCGAAACGCCCAGCGCGAAATCCTTGGGAAACGAACGCATCCTCTCCTCCTTGGCGGCGGCATCATACACCCGAAGGCGCGGGCGTTGCTCGCCGCAGGTCCAGCCGATAGCGTTCAAAACGCGGCGGGCAGTATCTCCTTGCTCACCATGAGGTACGCCGTCGCGTCCATCCCGAGCTCGGCCGCCTGGCCGATGCGGGCATCGCCCGCCGCCCCGATCAGGATGAAGGCCTCCTCGCGGCTCATGGCGAGCCTGCCGGCCAGCAGCGTCGTCATCAGGCTCGTGGCCCCGCGGATCGCGTCGGCCAGCGCCGGCGCGCAGAAGCAGGTGCACCAGGCGTCGCGCGTCTCGATGACCGGCCACCGCCAGCCGATGCCCCGCCGGATGCCGATCTCGACGGTCACCTCGGCCTCGATGTCCAGCCCGCCTCCCGTCAGCTCGCCGTCGCCCATGCTCGCGTGCACGTCGCCGAGAGCGAGGAGCGCGCCTTCGACGCCGACCGGCAGGTAGATCTTCGAGCCGGGGTGGAACGCGTTGATGTCGAGGTTCCCGCCGTGGGGCCCCGGATAGAACGTGGCCACCGGTTTGTCCTCGGGCGCCACGCCGATGACGCCCACCATGGGACGGGCGGCGAACGACAGGGTCTCGCTGAAGCGCACGCGGTCGTCTTCTATGGGCGTGAGCCTGGCAACCGGAGGCTTGAGCTCGCGCAGGATGACCCCTCCGCTCTTGACCCTCCCGAGGCCCTGAGCCCCCAGCTTGATCTGGAGCAGCTCGACGACGAGAGTGTCGCCGGGGTGAGCGCCTTCGACAAAGACCGGGCCCGTGGCGGGGTTCGCCCGCTCGCGCGGCAGGGAGACGCGCAGCGCCTCCTCGTGCGTCCGGGCCGCCCCGCCCAAAGCGTCGAGCGTCTCGAACACCAGCGTCTCGCCCGCGGCCGCCTGCGCCACGGGGTGCGCGTCGCGTCCGAACGCGTAGGTGATGTGTTGCCGTCCGATCCGTTTCATACGCCCATCGTGACGGCCGCGTTCCGTCCCGTCAACCGGCCGAGCCGCCGCGGCGAGGGCGGCGCGCCGGACCGTCCTCCATCACCACGAGCCCGTATTGAGCGAGCCCCGGGATGTTCAGCGTGAACCCGCCTCCGGACGCAACCGTGCGCAGGGGCACCGCCTCTTCTCCGGGGGCGAAGAGCGTCGCCCCTGGGGGGCGGGGGCCGGGCAGCCTGACGTCGAACGGACCCAGACGCACCGGCTCCGCGAGAGGCGCGACCCCGGCGGAGCTCACGAGATGCAGAAGGCGCCCTCCCGAGAAGCGGGCGAGGGTGAACGCGACGCAGCCTGGAGCGCTCGTCCTGAGCGCGACGTCTTCGGCACCCGCAGGCGCCGCGAGATCCCGAAGCAGGTCGAGCAGATCGACGTGGGGAAGACTCCAGATAGCCCCGCCGAGGGGGAAGGCGCAGTAGGTTGCGGTCCCCCGTCCGCGAGCGGCCTGCACCACGAGAGGATGAGGGCCGGGCCGGACGGTAGCGAACTCCTCGGGCGTCGGCGATTCCTCTGCGGCGGCGTCCGTGACCAGGACCGGTGCGCGCGTGGTGACGCTGCGGAACTCGCAGTCGAGCGGCAGCAGCGTGGGCGCGGCGCGGCTCACCGCGTAGAGCGCCCGGGCCGCATCGCCGCCCGCCGTCAGCTCGAAGAGCGCCTCCAGTGAGGGACGCATCCCGCGCAGCTTCCCGGCCCGATCGCGGACGAGTGTGTCGGTGAGCAGGAGCCTGCCTCCGCCTGCGACATAGTCGGAGACCGCGGCCGCTGCGTGATCGTCCAGGTCGCCGGCGAGCCCCGGGATCACGACCAGCCGGTAGCGGGCGAGGAGATCGCTCTCGCAGACGAGTGTCAGGGATGACGCCGAAGAGAACGTGCAGGGAGGTCAGCCCGTCGTAGAGCCCGCGAAACTCGGCGCGGAGACGGTCCGCCCCGCCGGAGCCGGCAGCCGCGGCGCGCAGCAGCGCGCGGTCGGGCGACACGAGCGCCGCGGGGGTCACCGGTTCGGAGCCGGCGAGCAGCCGGTCGTGCTCGCGCATGAAGCCGAACACGGTCGCCACCGACCGCATCAGCCTCGGATCGGCCAGCGTGCGCGGCACCCCGAACGTCACCAGCTTGAGCCCGGCGCCGTGGGCAAGCGCCTGCCAGCACTGGAACTCGGACTCGACCGGAGGCAGCGCCGCGTGCGTCAGCCGGACGTCGCGCATCTGCAGCTTGTTGTTGATGATCGGGCGGGCACCGGTGCCGGCGATGCGGTCCGCGGTCATGGCGGCCCACCAGCGCGAGCGGCGGTCGGCCGCCATCCCGCCGGAGCTCGCCAGCATCTGGCTGAACGCGTCCCCGAGCAACGGCAGGTCGTACGCGGACCGCAACGCCCACTCGGGGTACTCTTCGCCGGCGTGCTCGCCCATCAGAAAGGCGTCCGGGCGAATCGACCGGATCAGGTCGTGGTACCTCCGCAGGTGCGACGGCCAGTGCCTCGCAGCGCCAGAGATGGAATCGCTCGCGGGCGTCGGCTTCGGCCGGCTCGTCGCCGGGTATCGGCGCCCCGAAGCCCCTTGCGCACGTCGCGCAGTGGCATACGTGGGAGAACCCGTGCGCGTTCAGGTGGAACCCGTCGACGTTCTGCTCCTCGAGCAGCTCGCGGAATACCCCGAACGCGAACTCCTCGTTCTGGTATCCTGCCAGCGGACAGGTCGCGAACATGGCCCCTATCCGCCGCGGCTCGCCGCCGGGGGCCCGCTCGAACCATTCGGGGTGTGCGGCGTAGACGTCTTCCCTGGCCCTCGAGAAGTCCAGCCTCGCGATCACCTTGAGGCCCTGGCCGTGGGCTCGCTCGACGATCTCGCCGATGACGTTGCGGCCTCGCGTTGTCGGGCTGACGTAGTGGAAGCGGACCCGGGTCGGGTAGAACGCGTAGATCCCGCCCGCGGACACGACCACTGCCTCCGCCGAAGCTGCCAGCGAGTCGCGGACGAGCGCGTCCGCGTCGATCTCTCCGAATTCGAATTCCCTCGCGTTCGGATGATAGATGCGCAGAGGACGATCTGACCACCAGTTGCTCACGGCGCGGATCGTAGCGGTCGGGCCCGTGTGCGGTCAAGGCGGCCGCTGGCCGCGTTCGGCCGCTCTAGAACCGCAGCGAGCAGAAGAACGGCGCCCGGGGGAACCAGCGGTCGAGGAGAGCGCCGTCGCCGCTCATCCAGCCGCGCCGTGTCAGCTCGGCGCAGTCCAGGCTGCCGTAGAGCAGGGCGGAGAGCGCGCGGATGTCGAGCGAAACCGCAGGCGCGCCCGCGCCCGGTGCGACCGTGAGCCATCCGTCGGCGGCCTCCAGCCGGAACAGGCCCGCGTTCCATGGGCAGCGTTCGTCCGTGATCCGCGCGACGACCCGGCCGTCCCCCGGAACCGCCTGGCCGGCCAGCGCGCTGCGCACGTCGATGATGCGCGGCATCCAGGGCTTCTCGTCCATGACGAGCTTAAAGGGGCTCATCGTGTCGTAGACCCAGCTCTGGACGGGAGCGTCGGAGGGCACCTCCAGGATCACGCTCTCCGCGTTGTCCCTGTGCGCGGCGATGAAGCGAAAGAGGGCATCGCGGCCCGATGAGTCGCGCCAGAAGAGCTCGCGGAAATGCAGGGTCCCGCGGTTGAGCTTCTCGCCGCGCTTCTCGTACCGGGCGGCCGCGACGACCGCGTCGCCGCGCCTGACCAGGAGATACAGCCAATCCCTGTACTGAGCGAGCCACTGGCTGTCCGGCAGGCGGTCGTGGAGCACAAAGCCGTTGACGCCTCGCGCCATCTCGCGCAGGAAGCCTTCGTAGGCGGGCCGCGCTTCGAGAGGACGCAGCCGCTCGACCGTGAGGTCGGGCTCGGCCTTCCGATCGAGATAGTGGACAAAGGCATGAGTCGGTATCTCGATCTCGAGCGGGGTCGCGGTCGCCACATAGCCGTAGCGCTGGTAGAAGCTTTCGCGGAAGGGGTGCAGCATGCTCACCGGCTGCTCGTGCTCGCGCATCCAGACAAAGGCGCTTTCGAGGAGCCGGCTCACGTGCCCCTTGCCCCTGTGCTCGGGGTAGGTCGCGACCGCGGCTATGCCGCCCATCTTCCTGAGCTGACCGCGCACCGACTGCACGAAGCTGTGAATCCGCAGCGCGGACGCGAGCCGCCCGCCGACGAAGAGGCCGAGCGTCTGCTCGGGCACGATCCCGGCGAGGTCTTCCTCGGCGGCGGGCTGCGACGTCCAGGTGCGGAACGAATAGCGCAGGAGATCGAAGAACGCGGCCCGTTCCTCACCGGTGATAGCGCGGATCTCGATGCTCGCGACAGGCGTTTCGGGCCATGGGCCGATGGTAGGCGGTCGGGCGCGACTTGGCAAGCATCGGTCGGCCCCGCGGAGTCCCGCGGAGTCCTGCGGCTGGTTTCCCGCGCCCGCTTCCTGATAGAGTGCAGGGGGGGCAAGAATGAAGGCCAGCATCGACATGAAGCGGTTCTGGGAGGTCAATGCGCGCTGCCGCACCCTGGGCCCGGGTATCCCGAGAGTGCCGGTCGAGATCACCCTTCCAGGCGATTGGGTCTGCCAGCACCTCGGGCTGGACAACGCGCGCTACTTTTCCGAGTACGCTTACCAGCAGGAGCACAGGCAGCGCTGCAGCGCGATCACGGAGAAGGAGCTGGGCCTTCCGATCCCTCCCTCCGTGGACTTCGGCGTGATCATGGACGCTTCCGTCTACGGCGGCGCCGTGCACTACGAGTCATCGGCGACGCCCACGCTTGCGCCCGTGGTCGGCGATCCCTCCGAGATCGACGCGCTGGCCGACCGCATGGCCGGGGCCGATCTGCTCGAGCAGGGGCTGGTGCCGAGCTACCTCGAGTGGCGGGAAAGGATCCGCAGGGACTTCGGAGTCGCTCTGACCTACGGCGATTCCATCAAGGGCTGCGCCACGATGCTGGGGCAGATCTGCGGCATCACGAACTACATGACGTGGGCGGCGACGGACCCGGATCAGATCGCGAAGCTCGTCGCGTGCTGGCTCCAGACGTCGAAGCGCTACGTGCGCGAGATGCGCGCGATTACCGGCTATCCGGCGGAGCGGCACGGGTTCTCCTTTGCCAGCGACCTCGCCGGCATGCTCTCGCCCGCGATGTACCGCGAGCAGATCATGGCCGCGGAAAAGGAGCTCTACGACCTTTACTCCCCTGACCCCGGAGACCTGCGCTACTACCACGCCGACTACCACATGCTGCACCACCTCGACGCGTTCCGCGAAATGGGCGTGAGCGCCGTGAACATCGATCCGTACATCGACGCGGCCCAGATCCTGAGCCGCCTGCCCGACGCGGTGGTGTTCGGCCAGATCCCGCCGACCCAGGTGCTCCTCTACGGGTCGCCGGAGGACGTCGCCGCCTGCGTTCGCCGCGACATAGCGCAGGCCGGCCCCGGCAGGCACCTCGTGGTGTGCTCCGCCGGCAGCATCAACCCGGGCACCTCGTTCGCGAACCTCAAGGCCGTCTGCCTCGCGGTCGAGGAGCACGGGTACATCTACTAGGACGCTGAGCGCCCGGCCGCGGCGGACCGCGGCCGATCTTCGAGCTGGAGGGACGCCATGCGGCTGTTTGCAGCTACGATCGCGACCGAGACCAACACGTTCTCGCCGATGCCGACGAGTCTCGCGGGGTACAAGGAGAGCGTGTTCCTGCGCCCCGGCGAGCATCCGGACGATGCCCCGCTCATGTGCACCTCGCCTCTGTGGGTGGCGAGGCGGCGCGCCAGGGCGGATGCCTTCACCCTAATAGAAGGAAGCTGCTTCGCGGCCAGCCCTGCCGGCACGACGGTCCGCAAGGACTACGAGCTCATGCGCGACGAGATCCTCGCGCAGGCGCGGGAGGCCATGCCGCTCGACGGCGTGCTTCTCGGGCTCCACGGGGCGATGGTCGCCGACGGGTACGACGACGTCGAAGGCGACGTCCTCGAGCGGCTGCGGGCCATCGTGGGCCCGAAGTGCGTGATCGGCGTCGAGCTCGACCTGCACTGTCATCTCACGGTGAAGCGCGTGAAGCTCGCCGACGTCATCGTGCTCTACAAGGAGTTTCCGCACGTCGACGTGGCGGAGCGCGCGGAGGAGCTCCTCGACCTGGTGCTGAGGACCATCCGGCGGCGAGATCGCGCCCGTCATGTCGCTGTACGACTGCCGCCAGATCTCGAGCTACCCGACGACGCTGCCGCTCATGCGGGCGTTCGTCGACAAGGTCAAGGCCATGGAAGGCAAGGGCCGCGTGCTGTCGATCTCCATCGGCCACTGTTTCCCGTATGCGGACGTGCCCGAGATCGGCGGCCGCATCCTCGTCGTGACCGACCGCGACAAGGCAGGCGGCGATGCGCTGGCGACGAAGATAGGGGAGGAGCTCGTGTCGATGCGCGGGAGGACGATGCCGCGGTACTTCGACGTCGACGGCGGCATCGACGGAGGCGCTCGCGTTCGACGGCGCGCCGGTGGTCATGGCCGATCCCGCGGACAACGCGGGCGGAGGCGCCCCCTCGGACAACACCACCATCCTGCGCCGGCTCATCGAGCGCAAGGTGCCCTCGGCGGCCCTCGGGCCGATCTGGGACCCCGTGGCCGTGCGGCTGTGCTTCGACGCCGGTCTCGACGGCGAGCTCGACCTCCGCTTCGGCGGCAAGATCGGTCCCGCGTCCGGCCGGCCGGTGGATGCCCGCGTCAAGGTCATCGGGCTCAAGCGAGACGCGTGGCAGAGCTTCGGGCCGACGCAGGTGCCGTTAGGCGATTGCGCGGCCGTCCGCGCGGGCGGCGTCGAGGTGGTGCTGATCTCCAACCGCACGCAGGCGCTGGGTCTCGAGCTCTTCCGCAACGTCGGAGTCGAGCCCACTCAGCGGAAGCTGGTGGTGGTCAAGTCGACCAATCACTTCATGGGGGCTTTCGGCCCGGTCGCGCAAAAGGTGCTCTACGTCGAGTCCGACGGCCCGCTGAGCCGCGACTACACGAGGATCCCGTACACGCGGATCCAGCGCCCGATCTGGCCGCTGGACGAGAAGACCACGCCGCGGCTGCTGCTGTGACTCGCCCGGCGCCTCACGAGAGGTAGCCGAGCCACTTCGGCTGCAGGCTGATCATGTGGTCCATGAGCTCCGCCGTGTCCCGGGCCCTGTTCGTGACCGGGTTGACCAGCAGCGCCTGCACGGCGAGGTCCTTGCTCCTGTGCAGCACCGCCTCCGCGGTGAGATCGTAGACTCCCGTGTAGTTGCGCAGCAGCGCCGCGTAGCCCGCCGGCAGCGGCGGAAGCGCCTGCCCGTGAACGCCGCGGGAATCGATGGTCGCCGGCACCTCGACCGCGACGAACTCGGGCAGCTCCGGGACGAGCCCCTTGTTCCGGACGTTGACCGCCTCCTCCCGCTGCTTCGAATCGGTGAGGATTCCTTCGATCATCGGGACGATGCGCTCGTGGAGCTTGAGCTCGATGTGCGCCTCGACGTGCGCGAGCATGTTCTTGTAGAGGTCGAGGAAATCCATGATCCCCGCGTGGTCCGAGACATCGTGCGCCCAGCCGATGTACTCGCCGAAGTGGCTGTCCCAGGTGATGGGCAGCAGGTGGAAACGCTCGAGGATGACCCGGAAGAGCCCGCGATCCGCCCAGGGCTTGGCGCTCTGACGGATCTCCAGCGCGAATCGCTCCAGGGCGCCTTCGGTCCGCCGCTTCTCGCCCGTCTTCCTGAGCCACGCCCAGAGGTCGCTGAAGCCCGGCTCCTTCTCGAAGAACGCCGGCGCCTTGGCCAGGATGTCAGGGTATGCGTCGCGCCCCGAGTCCCGGTACGCCGCCTTCAGAACTACACTGAAGTGATTCAGGCCGCCGGCGACGATATCGAGGTTCTCGTAGGGCGTGTTGAGCATCGGCGGGAGATACCGGTGGACCGACGCGATCTCGTGGCAGATGCCGACAAAGTTGAGCGCGGGGTACGCGCGCGTCACGGCCGTGCAGATGGCCGTCATCGGGTTGGAAAAGCAGAAGACGTGAGCCTGCGGGCACAGCTCGGCCACGTCCGCGCAGATCTCGAGGATCGGCGGGATGATCCGCAGCGAGTGGAACACCCCGCCCGGCCCGCCGTTCTCGCCGTACACCTGCGTGATCCCGTACTGCTGCGGCACGGTGCGGTCCTGGTCCCAGAGCTCGAAGCGGTCGCCGACCTCGATCGATATGACGACGAACCCGGCCCCGCGGAGCGCCTTCTTCCTGTCGACCGAGGACTCGACCTCGAACGACAGCTTCTTCTCCTTGACGAAGGCCTGGGCGGTGTTCGCGACCCTCGCAAGCGCTTCGCCATTGATGTCGTGAAGCATGATCGTCGAGCCCTTGAGCGTCGAGCTCTGCAGGATCTCGCCGATGGTCCCGAACCCGAACTGGGCGCTGCCGGCTCCTATCAGAACGATCTTGGTGGCCACTTGATCTTCTCCTCACGCCGCTGCGGATTGAGGACATCCTACCACGACCGCGGTGCAGAGGGCACGCAGGCGGATTCGACGGTCACGAAGAGGCGCCGAGGCGCGCCTCTTGGCGCGTCGGCTCGAACAGCTCCACGGGGTTTCCGGACGGGTCTTCGGCGAGGATCTGCTTCCCGCCGACGCCCGTCACGATGTCGTTCCGGAAACGGACGCCGGCCTTGCGCATCGCGTCGACCTTCGCCCCGAGATCCTCGACTTCGATCGTGAACCGGTTCCGCCCGCCGGGCTCCGGCAGAGTGCCGTCAGGCATGGCCTGACCACCCCCGCCGCGTCCGCCCGGCGCGTTCAGAACCAGGCGAAGGTCGCCTCGCTCGAGCATCGCAAAGGCCTGCGCCCTGCGCATGACTTCGCTGAACCCCAGATGCCTGCAGTAGAACTCGATCGCTGCCTCGACATCCCTGACTATGTAGCGAACCTGAACCGTTGCCATTCGGGCCTCTCAGAGAGCAGTCACGTCCGAAGATAACGCGCGGCGCGCACGGGCGGCGACGACTCGAAGGGTGCGAACGCATAGTCGGGCGGCCCGTCTGGCGTGACACACATTTGCCATTTCCGGGGAACGGCAATCACGACGAGCGTCAAGAATGCCTCGAAGGCACGCAACCGCGATGCGGCCCGAGGAAGGAAGCTTGTCCGCACGGAGGAGGAGGTACTGCGATGAGAATACCGGGCAGAGGGAGAGCGGCCGCGTTCCTGATCGCGCTGCTGGCGGCTTCAGGCGCGGCTGCGCAGACTGCGGCCGGCCGCTACTCGGCAACGGCCTTGCAGCAAACAAGATACGGCGCCGTACAGGGAGTGCTGGCGGAAGACACCGGCACACTGGCTTGGAAAGGTGTGCCGTACGCGAAACCGCCTGTCGGCCGCCTGCGCTGGAAGGCCCCCGAAGACCTCGACCGATGGGACGGAGTCCTGCAGGCCGGGCAGTACGGAAACAGGAGCGTGCAGCTGGCAGGCGCCGGCGTAGCGGGCGACGAGGACTGCCTCTATCTGAACATCTGGCGGCCGAACACCCCCGAGGAGAACCTTCCCGTCCTCGTGTTTGTCCACGGCGGCAGCAACGTGAGCGGGTCCGGCGAAGCCTGGAAGGGCGACAACCTGGCGCGAAGGACGGACAGTGTCATCATCTCGCTCAACTACCGGCTGGGAGTCATGGGTTTCTTCAACCATGAAGCTCTCAAGTCCGGCGACGAGCTGGCTGACTCCGGCAACTTCGCCCTGCTGGACATCATCAAGGCCCTCGCGTGGGTCCGCGACAATATCGCCAGCTTCGGCGGCGATCCGGCCAACGTGACCCTGTCCGGCTTCTCGGCAGGCGGCCGCAATTCGCTCGCGGCGCTGACATCTCCGCTGGCCAGGGGCCTGGTCCACAAGGCGGTTTCCTTCAGCGGCGGCCTGACGATGGCGACCCCGGAGGAGGGGCAGGCGTTCGCCGACAGGGTCGTGCGGCGACTGGTGATCAGCGACGGCATCGCCTGCAACGAAGCGGAGGCCCAGAGGTGGCTGGACGATCAGCCCAGGGCGGCCATCGCCGCTTACCTGCGCGGCAAGAGCGCCGCGGCATTTGCCGTCGCGGTCGGCGGGGTGCCGATCCGGATGAGCTCGTTCGCGCACCTGTTCCGCGACGGTCATGTCCTGCCCAACGAGGGGTTCGATGTCGCGAAGACCGGCCGGTACAGCATGGTCCCGATGATCGCGTCCGGGACGGCGTTCGAGTTCGTCACCTTCGCAATGAGCGATCCCTATTTCGGCGGGGCGATTGCCAAGGGAACGATCTTCCAGGATGAGAAGAAGCTTCGCACCTACCAGGATGCCGTGAGGTACGGCGGCCCGCTCTATTCGGGGTTCAACATCGACAGCGTCGCCCGCTGTTTCAGCCAGGCCAAAGGCCAGCCCCCCGTGTATGCCCTGCGATTTTCCTGGGGGACCCTCGAGCGGACCCTGTCCGGCGAGCCCGTCGACAAGCTGATCGCTGCGGCCCACGGGTCGGACATCGACTTCTATACGGGGTACGAGGAGTATTCCCTGGCGAAGACCTTCCCCGGGAAATACTACACGGCGGCGAACAAGCCAGGCAGAGCAGATCTGGCGGACAAGCTGGTCGGCTACCTCAGCAACTTCCTGCGTAGCGGCGATCCCAATGGCCCCGGTCTGCCACGCTGGGGTGCGTGGTCGGAGATGGACAACGCGCCCCGGGTGCTGGTCGTCAACGCCGATCGGCAGCAGAGCATCATCAGGATGTCGCCCGAGTATCTGAAGAAGGAAGAGATCCTGGCTGCCATGGGGAAGGCCTGCGCCAAGGACGAGCTTGATGTTCTTCGCTACAATATCCTTGCCGGCAGGTTCTTCATGGACTTCTGACGGGTAGCGGCCCGGGACGCTGTGCTGTCCCGGTGGCTCCCTGCGGGGGCCGGCCAGTCGAACGCATGGCGTCTCCTTTGATGCGTTCGCGTCCTGACCGCCACCCGGTACCTCGACTCGCTCAGCATGGATGCACCCCTTTGCCGAAGACAGCAGCTACTGCAGCGCAACCGCCCCGCCCGGCGCGAGCGGTCGCTTGCGGCCTCCCCGGCCGAGGCGTAGGCTGTGGCGGCCGGCGCGGCCGGGACGGCGAAACGGAGGAACAACCATGAAGCAGTACATGATCACGCCCGCGGCGGGGAAGCGCCTGATCGCCAAAGCGGTCGCCGCGCACCCGGGAGTCATCGCTGCCCTCGAGAAGGGGACGGTGGTCATCGTCGCGGGCACCACCAACGGCTACGTGGCCGAAGAGGTCCTGAAGTCCATCGGGCAGGCCGAGGGCTTCTCGCGGCGCAGTTTCTTCCGGGGGATCACGCTCCCGCCTGGGTACCGCATGACCGAATCGGGGCGCCTCGCGGACCAGAGCGGCTTTCCGGGCGACGTGATCATCGTGAAGGGCCAGTGGCAGAGGGGACGCAAAGAGATCTACGACGTCGTCGACGACCTGAAAGAAGGGGATGTCATTGTGAAGGGCGCCAACGCGGTCGACCTCGCGAGCAGGACCGCCGGCATCCTGATCGGCCATCCCAAGGCGGGCACCATCGGGGTCGCTTTTCAAGCCGTGGTTGGGCGTCGGGTCCGGCTGATCCTTCCCGTGGGGCTGGAAAAGCGGGTCGCCTGTGACCTCGCACAGATAGCGCTTCGCCTCAACGCACCCGACGCGCACGGGCCCCGGCTTCTCGCCGTGCAAGGCGACCTGGTCACGGAGCTCGACGCGGTCGCGCAGCTGACGGGTGCGTCGGCGGAGCTGATTGCTGCAGGCGGCGTCGGCGGTGCCGAGGGCTGCTGCTGGCTGGCGGTCGACGGGACGGCTGCCCAGGTAGAGGCGGCCGGGCGGCTGCTGACCTCTGTCGCGAAAGAGCCGGCGTTCGAGGTCTGAGCACGAGCGCGACGCGCGTCGCGCGCCGAAGAAGGCCATGATCGTAAAGGAGATCCAGGCAAAGAGCGTTCTCTCCGCATCAAAGGTCTATGACTACGTCGTCAACCCCTATACCGGCTGCCAGCACGGCTGTTCGTACTGCTACGCCCGCTTCATGAAGAGGGTCACCGGACACCGGGAACCCTGGGGTGAGTTCGTCGACGTCAAAGTCAACGCCGCCGATCGGCTGCGAGTGGAGGCAGGCAGGAAGAGAAAGAGGGGCAGGGTCTGGGTGAGCGGCGTGTGCGATCCGTATCAACCCCTGGAGGCCAGGTACAAGCTGACCCGGCAGTGTCTCGAGATACTGGCGCAGCACAACTGGCCGGTAGTGGTTCAGACGCGCTCCCCGCTCGTGCTGCGGGACCTCGACATCCTCAAAGCGGCCCCGGATATCGAGGTCGGTTTCTCGATCACCACGGCGGATGACAACATCAGGAAGTTGTTCGAGCCCCACGCGCCGCCGATCCGCGACAGGATAGGGGCGTTAGGCGAACTGCACGAAGCCGGCATCAGGACCTACGCCATGATTGCGCCGATCCTCCCCGGCGCCGAAGGGCTGGGGGACCTGCTCAAAGGCAAGATCGACTACCTGCTGGTTGACCGAATGAACTACCACTACGCCGACTGGGTGTATCGGAAGTACGGCCTCGAGGAGCAGCTCACCGACGAGTTCTTCTACCGGACCAGACGGAAGCTCGAATCCATGTGACGAGAATACGCGTCGTCCGGCGCAGCGCGCTTTCGATGGACGGCCGAGGACATTTCTCTGACGGTCGCGGACGCATCTCTGTCGCTTCTCTACCGATCCGGCTGACCTCGTCGTAAGCTGGGCTACCGCCGCCTCGCCTATGGCGACGGGTTCGAAAGCGCTTGCATCGAGGAGGCCGGGAGATGTCGCTCTACATGCTGCAGTTTTCGTACACGCCCGAGGCATGGGCGGCCATGACTAGAAACCCCGAGGATCGCAGCGGCCAGGTAAAGGTGAACATCGAGAGATTGGGCGGGCAGCTTCTTGGCATGTACTACTCGTTCGGCGAGTTCGACGGCGTGGCCATCGTCGAGCTGCCGGACAGCGGAGCCGCGATGGCTTACGTGGTCGCCGCGATCGGGACCGGGATTCTCACGGGGACCCGGACCACTCAGCTGTTCTCGATTCCAGAGGCCATTCAGGCCATGAAGAAGGCGGGCGTAGTCAAGCTGGCGCCCCCCAAGGGATAACCAAAAAGAAGGCTGCTGCGGTGCGCGACGGGAGACCCCGGCCGGCCATGCGGCCAGATTGTCCTGTCCGCACTGCCTATTCCGCCGCCGCCATCAGCGCGAGGCCCATCGCCACGCTGGTAAAGGTGTCGCCCGCGTGGACCCGCTCGGCGCCGAAGAGGTCGCGGAAGATGCGGCCGACGGCAGGCACGAGCGATGTGCCTCCGGTGAGGAAGCACGCGTCGACCTGTTCAGCCGGAAGACCGGCGAGCGCGAGGGTCCCCATGGCCTCGGCCCTCAACCGCTCGATCTCCGCCGCGACCATACCTTCAAACTCATTCCTGGAGAGCTCAACGGAGAGCGTGATCGGCTGCTCGGCAAAGTCGAGCCTCGCGGTCTCGGACTGGGACAGGCGATGCTTGGCGCCTGCGATCTCGCGGAACAGCGCGTAGCCGAGATCGCGATCTATGAGCGCGATGAGCCGCGCGATCGCCTCGGGGTCGCTCGCGCCGTTGAGGATGTAGCGCAGGTCGCGCCGGGTGCGCGACTCCTTGAGAAATGGGATCAGGTCCCAGCGGCAGATGGCGGCGTAGATGTGCGGAGGCACCTCGAGCTGACGGCCCCAGGACTCGTACGTGCTTCCCCTGCCGAACAGCGCGGTCAGCCGGCCCGCCATGATCGCCGCGTCGAAATCGTCGCCTCCGATGCGGACCCCCGCACGTCGCGAGGGCGTCGTGGGGCCCGCCCGGGCGCAGGCGCAGCAGGGTGAAGTCCGCCGTTCCGCCGCCGAGGTCCGCTACGAGCACCAGGCTCTCGCGGGGCAGCCGCGCGGCGTAGCTCCAGCCGGCCGCCTCGGGCTCGCGCCTGAACTCGACCCGCTCGAAGCCTGCGAGAGCCGGCGGCCTTGGCGAGGCGCGCCTCGGCGGCGGCGTCAGCCTCCGGATCGGTCGAGAAGCGCACGGGTCTGCCGAGGGTGACGGACCGCACGGGCGCTCCCGTTGCCTGTTCCGCGCGCTCCTTGAGCGCGCTCAGGATCGGCCGCACGAGGTGCTCCGGGCCGTAGGCTCGTCCGAACACCCTTGTGGTCGTGAAGGACGTGTCGGGGAGCAGGCTCTTCATCGACTTCACGAACCTGGCGGGAGACGTCACTCTGAGGTAGCGCCGCAGCGCATCCTCGCCGACGTACAGCCTGTGCCCGACGTCCTCGTCGACGATGAGGATGCAGGAGGGCTCCGAGGCGACTACGGTCGCCCTGCCGTCTTGCGGCCGAGCGATCGCCACGACCGAGTTGCTGGTCCCGAAGTCTATCCCGCAGCCGTAGGCCATAGGCCCTTCCCCCTCAGGGCGGGCAGTGTAGCCGAATATCGCCGGACCGTCTCCGCCCCGCTGCATCGCGCTGCTGCATCGCGCCGGACGGGCTCGCCAGGGCTTATACTCTCCGCGAGGGGGACGCATGGAACTCAGGGACAAAGTGGCGCTGATCACAGGGGGCGGTACCGGGCTCGGGCGCGTCACGAGCCTCGCCATGGCGCGCGAAGGCGCCCGCGTGGCCGTCGGATACTCGCGTTCGGAGAAGGAGGCGCGCGAGACCGTCGTGGAGATCCAGCGGCTCGGGGGCACCGCGATGCCGGCACGGGCGGACGTTTCGGATTCCAAGGCTGTCGCCGCCATGGTCAGCGAAGTCGTGCGCGCCT
Source organism: uncultured Spirochaetota bacterium (assembly GCA_963734495.1). Lineage (GTDB taxonomy): Bacteria > Spirochaetota > Spirochaetia > SZUA-6 > CAVTHK01 > CAVTHK01. Next base: position 10,490 of record CAVTHK010000007.1, on the reverse strand, counting down.
TTGGCCGTATCGATGTCCTGGTCAACAACGCAGCGTTCACCGTCTTCGTGCCGTTTCGCGATATCGAGGCCCTGAAGGAAGAGGATTGGGACCGCCTGATGGCGGTCAACGCGAAGGGGCCGTTTCTCTGCAGCCAGGCCGTCGCTCCAGTGATGAGGCGACAGGGCTCCGGCCGGATCGTCAACATCGCGACCATTTCGGCGCTGCGGCCCATCGGGAGCAGCATCGCCTATTCGGTGTCCAAGGCCGCCGTTGTTCACCTGACGCGCTGCCTTGCGGTGGCGCTGGCGCCGGAGATCACCGTGAACGCTGTGGCTCCCGGGGCGATGCTGACGCGGTGGGTCCCCAACCGCAGCGAGGACGACATCAGGCGTACGAGGGAAGGGGCGCCGCTCAGGAGGTTCTCGGAGCTCGACGATGTGGCCGCCGCGATCATCATGGTCGCGAAGAACGACAGCATGACCGGTCAGATCGTCGCCGTCGACGCAGGTGTCTCGCTGGCGCGCTGAGAAATCCCGCCGCGCAGCTCGTGATCGCGGCGGGCTACGGCTCCGTTGTCTTCATGCCGCTGAAATCGAGCTTCGTGTCCCGCGTGATGACCCGAGGCGCAAGCGGCGCCTGACCGAAGTCGAAGCAATCGAGCATGTCGTTGGCCGCGGCGTCCCTCGGCGTGAGCGGGGCAAGCCCGTAGCGGGTCTCCACCAACTTCAGCGGGGAAGTGAAATCGAACTGGGAATGGCTGACGTACCCCGCCCTTGCGAAGGGAGAAATGACCAGGGTGGGAACCCGGGGGCCCAGCCCGTACGCATCCACCTTGGGCGGGGCCACGTGATCGTAGAACCCGCCGTAATCGTCCCACGTGATGATGATCGCGGTGTCCTTCCAGTGCGGGCTCTTCATGACCGCGTTCACGATGTCCGTCACGTGCCACATGCCCACGCTGACGTCGGCCGGCGGGTGCTCGCTGTTGCGGGCGACCGGCACGATCCAGGACACGGCGGGAAAGCCTTGACCCTCAACGTCCTTGTAGAACTGTGACAGGGAAACCACGTTGTTCATGAGCGCCGCGTTCTCCTGGAAGCTCTTGAACCCGGGCAGGGGATTCCAGAGGCTGTGCTCCTTGGGGTTCGGTTTTTCGTCGTAGTACTTCCAGCTCACCCTGGCTTCCTGGAGCTTCTCCGCGATGGTGGGGAAGGAGTAGACGCCGTCTTCACCGTTGATTCCGGGGGGCGGGTTGTTCACCAAACCGGCAGACTGAGCCGCTACGGTGTACAGGTGATTCGGCTCGCTGGGCCCGCTCAAGGAAGAGAAGAAATTGTCGCACAAGGTGAAGGAGCGGGCATACTCCCAGTAGTTGGGGATCTCGTGGTAGTCGTAGTACGAGGCGGTGAACAATACCCAGGCCGGCGGCTTGCCTGAAGGCTTGGCGGCAGGCGCTCCCGAATCGAAGCGACCGCCGCGCGTCGCCGCCCGCTCCTGCCTTCTTCCCTTGTTGTTTTCCGGCGGGTCTTTGGGATGGATCAGGTTTTCGTCGATCTGGGGGATGCTCCCACTCCAGTAGTACCTGAGCGCGGCCGGCCACTCCGCCCAGAGAAAACCGTCCATCTTGCCGTCGTGATAGGCCGTGTTTGCCGCCTGCCAGCTATGGGAGAGGTCCCGGGGGATGCGGAGGCTCTGCAGATGAAACGGCGCAAAGACTTTGGGGCCGTCCGGAGAATAGGAGAGTTTCGTGCCGGCCGGGATCCCGTTCGCCCCCGGATACGTCCCGAAGTAGTTGTCGAAAGTCCTGTTCTCCTGGATCACGTAGACGAAATGGTTGATCGGCATGTCCCGGGGCTGGGGCGATATGCCATCGCTTGCGCAGAAGAGTGCGAAAAGGAAACAGCAGCCGACCGCACGCAGGATTCGCTCCATGTGACACCTCCTGTGTTAGTCGATCACGGACGGCACCAGGTTCCTGCGATTGAGGGGCATGTGTCGCGCTGCAAGTGCTTGCGTCGCGATGGGGGCTTTACGCCGCCAACATGGCGGACCCGCCCCGATTTCGAGCCGACAAGGCATCCTCGTTGAGGCGGTGTTGCCTCTACACCACTTTGGGGATCTGTATGGGCGCAGTGGGAATAACGGCGACCTTGGCCTTTGGGCAGACACGGTTGAGCGCTGCCACTACGCTGTCCCACGACGTGAAGAACGCGCCATCCCTGTTGCGCCGGTAGAAGTCCTCCGCCAGCATGTGCTCGGAGAGCATGATGTACTGGTCCCGAGAGGCGATGGCCACGCTCTTTGGTACAGCTACCTTGGGCCGCTCGTGTTTCGTGGATAGCCAGCGGCGGAAGTCCATCTTGTCCGAGACGCCATGATAGAGGATGCCGTCGCTCGCGGAGTTGACCATCACCTTGTAGGCGCTCTTGAACACCTGCCACGGCCAGTCGGACTTGGTGACCTGCACGGGGTCCATGTCTTGCGGATAGGCGTTGATGAACGCGATATCCGTGGATTCTGCTTCCTGCTTCGGCAGCACGGTCTCGCCAATTCGCGCGGCGAATGCCGCGCCCGCCCGGTGCGCAGCGACGACGTCGCCGACGAACAGGCCAGCCACCTTCCGGTCGCCGTTGACCACCGTGTTGAAGATCATGCCAAGGCCGACATGCCTGGCAACTGCCTCCATGTTGTCGCGTGCGTCTGCTATCGTCGAATCAGGGCTTTCGACGATCCCGCGGCCGCGGTGCGGGTACAGATCGTGGTTGTAGCGGATGGTAGCGATGCCCACTACGCCGGGGACGATGATCTTGGCGCCGCCGCCGAGCCCGACCATCGAGTGAGGGCAGATGCCCGCCACGGCCAGCTTCAACTCCGCCTGCGCCACGGCCTCGTTGAGGTAGACCGGCGTGCCGTCCGGGAGGTTGCCCATCGGGCATAGCGAGCCGCTGTACGCGTCATGGTCGAGCACCTCGTACTCTGGTTGCGACGGCTTGGCCGACCTTGCGCGCCTTTTCGTCAGGCGTGAGGGGCCGGTGTGCACCGCCACCGACAACAAAGCGAATGCCCGTATCCGGAACACCCGCGGCGAGCAGCTCATCGAGCACGAACGGGATGATGCGTGACGCAGGCGTCGGACGCGAGAGGTCGTCAACGATGATGGCGACACTCTTCTTGCCCTTCGCCATCTCTTTCAGCGGAGGCGTCCCGATCGGCTTGCTCACTGCCTCGCGAATGGACGCATCCGTCATCTCGGGCGCGGCGCGAGGCGGGTACACGGTCACATCCCAGGCATCGGGAAGCGCGAGTTTCACCTCTCTGTCGCCAAACCATGCGTCCCTGCGGAGCGTAACCTCTTTCATGCCATCCCCCGTCGTCCGAGATCAGCACCACACCGGTCGTGCGGCAGTCTATCATGTCTGGCGCGTTTGGTGGCGGTTGCCCTGGACACAAGTCCTGGGCTTCTGCTCGCGGATAGGTTCCGTGCTCCCGCATGCAAGAATGCGGACGTTGTCTTGCGCGGTGCGGCGACTGTCCTCGGGACGCCTCTCATGAGTCGCCAGACCGTGTTTCTCAGGGGCGCCAACGTCGACCTCTGGTTGCGGCGAGAGGGGAATCCTCGTGGCGCCTCGGATCAGCGGAGGCCACTGAGGATCGGCGTGTAGCTGCGTCAGGTCCAACTGCCGCTTGGGAGCAGACGAAAACCGGCCTCCGTTTCGCGCGCGGCAACGGACCGCAGCACCGCAACCCCGACCCGGACGGCGAGCGTTCTCTTCGAGCCCGAAGCGGGCGAGAGACCGAAGAGGATGGCGGGAAGCGATCGGTCGGGGCCGGTCACTCGAGTCTGCCGAGCCGGTGTGACCGTGATAAGGCGAGAGCGGATCGACGCACTACAACCTGCCCAACAGCACTAGAACAACAACCACCAATAACACCAGTCCAAGAACGCCGCTGGGAGCGTAGCCCCAGCGCCTGCTGTGCGGCCAGGTAGGGATCGCACCAATCAGCACCAGCACCAGAACTATCAACAGAACGGATCCTAAACCCATTTCATGCCTCCTCGTTTGGCCGGCGTCATTGCTGTTGTATCGGTGGCTTGCGGTGCGATCCTGCGCTTCAAACGCCGGCGACCCGGATGCCCGCCATGCGAAGCTCCGTCTTGCCGCAAGCTTAGGGCTTTTGGAGGGGGCACGTCAATCTTGTCCGAGACCGGCGCCACGGCCAGACTCCGTCGCCTGGTAAGAGGCGGCGGGCTAGCCTCGACTTCGTCGACGCACTTATGACTGAAACCCACGATCCCGATCCTGAATCCTCTCGGTGGCGTGGTAAGCGTAGGTTCACCTTGCTGTCAGATCGGCGTAGTGCTACGGTCTCATCCATGGACGCGGATAGAGTTCCGATCACTTGGCCAAGGCTGGTCATCCTCCCAACGAAGCCGTGGCGTCTTGGGCAACGATTCCGGGATTCTAGCTGCAAGAAAGGCGGCGGACTTCCGGCCTCTTTCTCGACCGGTCCGGCCGACGCGAAGCGCACCGCGGTCCTGCAAGCCGCCGGGCGCGAAGCCCAAGTTGGCTACAAGACGAGCGGGCGCTAGGAAACAGACCATGGCGAAGAAGCTTTCTATTCTGGCGATTGGGTTGGCGAGCATCGCGCTCGTCCTTCTTCTCGGAGTGCTCCTTCGAAACGCGGTTCTCACGAGCGTCTTGGCCTCGCAATTCGGGAAACAAACGGGATTTCACTTGGATATTCACCATCTTCGTTGGCCGCTTTTCTCTGCGCGCACGGAGGTTGGCGAGATCGAAGTGATTAATCCCCCCCGCTACAAACATCGCCGCGCGCTCGTGATTCGGAACCTCAAGTGCGAATGGATTCCCTCCCAACTCCTCAAACGCAAACTACACGCCACGTATCTTGAGCTGAATGCGGCTGAAATCGACGTGGTCCAGGGCACCGACGATCATCTGAACATCGAAACGCTTCAAAGCTTCGCCAAATCCAGACTCGATTCCGGCGAGCTGCGAATCGACAAACTCGTCCTTTCGGCGGGAACGGCGCGTTACGTCGACGACCGGAGTCCCAAGCACGAACCCATTCTTTTCGAAATCAATGCCAAGGGGACATTCGAGCACCTGGAAACCGGCAAAGACTACGACACCGTCTCCCGAAGCATCTTGATCAATCACCTCCCCGAGAATCTGGCGAGTATCCTCGGGACGACCATCAAGAACAGCATAAGAGATATCAAAGAAGTCTTTAGATAGGTAGTGTGCTCCTCGCGAAAGCAGTCGTCCATGCAATCTCCTCTTCACGGAAGCGAGGAATATAGCCGCTAGACAGAGGATTTGCGGCGTCAGGTCCTGCCGCGTCGTCGGGGCGTCGACACTGAAGCCGCAGTAGGTCCGACAGAGGGAGCCCCACCAAAGCGGTTACGGAACCTCAAGTTCCGCTCCTGGTCATAGACGGCCTGCTCGCCATCGACCCACAGACGATTTTCCATCACAGGTGCCGCCACCCGATCGATGAGCTCCTGCAGCATCAAGGCGCCGATACCGTGAACAAACCTTAGGATTCGCTCCTCCGCCTCCTTCAGATCTACCCCCTCCACCTCGATGGCGGTCCCAAGCGCGTTGACGATACCTTCAGCCTGCTGAATGACTGATCCGAGTTCCATGGTCTATTCCCCCTCCCACGTCGTGGATATCCCAAGGGGGAATAGACCTTTTCTTCATTGACCAGTCAATGCCTTCCCCACAAAAAACCGGTCCAGGCGTTCCCACCCGGCAGGGAACGCGAGCTTCGTCTTCCTGGAACGCCATGATACCATAGGCTTGGAGGTCGAGTATCAATGAGACACAAAAGCATTATTGCGCTCACTGTGCTGGCCTTGAGCCTGCTGATCGCAGCCTGCGGCAAGGAGAACGTGGATGCGGAACTGCTGAAAGCGGCAGAGGTGGGCAATCTCGGGAAGGTACAGCAGTTGCTCGGAAAGGGAGCTGATCCCAACACCACGGACGAGTTCAAGCGGACACCTCTGATGATCGCATCACTGAACGGTCATGGCGAAATCGCCAGCTTGCTAGTCAAGGCCGGGGCAAATGTCGCCGCCAGGGCCAAGTACGGGCAGACAGCCCTTCAATTTGCCTCGGAAGCCGGTCATGCAACGATCGTCGAATTGCTGAAGGCCGCGAAAGCGGTCAACCCGCCAAATGCGCCCCCGCCGAAGGGACCCTACTCGCAGGCAATGATTTGGCAGGATCTCGTTTTCGTTTCCGGCCAGGGTCCCGTGGACCGAGCCACCGGCGAAGTAATGCACGGCGATGTTCTGGAAGAAATGGCTGTTGCCATTGAGAATACCCGGCTCATCCTTGAAGCTGCGGGAAGCAGCCTCGAGAATGTGCTCAAAGCCACAGTCTATCTTGCCGACATGAACGACTTGGCTCGTGTGAATGAGAAGTACAAGGAGTACTTCGGACCGGTTTTCCCTGCCCTCACGACCGTCAAGGCCGACATGCCGTTCGATATCAAGATCGAAATCGATGTGATTGCCCACAAGAAATAGCGGCAGGCCACCGATGCAAGCTACGTTTCTATTGTCGGCGTGCGCTAGAGCCTTAACGCGGTTCTCTGAGGGCGAGCCCGAAGCGCGAAGGTGAGAGGCGTGATCATGCCGTTCAGGATCTCCCTGTAGTCTCAGCCGTCCTTGAACACCTGCTTCGCCAGCTCTGCAAGTTGCAGTGTTCTCTTAGCTTGAGGCATGCCCGGCGCTCACGCAACACTTGCACCCTTTGAAGCTACAAGCTCCCGGGGCGCGATGAGAAAGGCGTACGGTCGGAGAGTGGGGGATCTGATTGCCATCAGACGTGAGTTCTAGTTGTCGCTGATCAGTCGGCCCTTCGCGGCCGCGAATCCAGGCTCCTATCTATTCACGCCCGCCATCGTTATACTTTGTCTTGGGAGCAAAAGGAGAGTGCCAAGATGTCGGACTATCGAATGAAGGTTGCGCCCGATACAGTGGCGTATGCTGACTCGGACAACCGCAAGCTCGTGGTGGAGTTCGCCATCCCAGGAGCGCCGGCGGATACCGTCGATGTGAAGATCCTGGAAGACAGCGTCCACCTGACAGCGCCAGCAAGGGACATCGATTACGTTGCATCACTGGCTCTGGGTTGGCCGGTGAAACCTGACAAGGCCGAAGCGACCTACGAGCACGGCCTGCTTCGAATCGAGGTGCCTTTCAAAGATCCAATGGAAGATGCTGTGAAGGTCGTCATCAAGACGGGTGGCGCGGCAACCAAGACGAAGAAGATCGCAGGCTGACGACCCAGCACCGCGGAGCCAGCGGGTTTTCGCGAGACCGTCGCGACACCGGGTGCACGGCATGCCGAGAAGCTGGTGTTGATGAGCGTGGCTGCCCAGGCCGCGGCGCGACGAGCTTCCCGCGCATAGCGGAACGCTCGAAGCACAGGAGAAAGAAATGATCCAGAACGACACTTCCGGCTGGGCGTCCCCGTCGGTGAGGTTGCGAGACAGGGGCTGACGCCCGGCTCAGAATGTCGCGCGAGGTTCTATGGAGTCCTGCAAGAGATTCGCAATGTTTCGCTTGTCCTTGCGGCCAAACGCTACACTGCACCGCGGGGAGGTAGGCAATGCAAAGAGTCAGGAAGTCGTGGAGCGAGACGGAGCTGAGGCGTTTCCTTGAGCTAAACCGGGAGGGCCGCACGGCCAGGGAGATCGCTAGGGTGATGCGGCGCACGGTGGGCGCCGTGCAGGGGGTGAGGCGGAAGCTGGCGCGAGCCCGTGAGCTCGGAGCCAGAGGGAACAGCGCAGTGCGCCTGCTCCTGGTCAGCGAGCATCGGCTCAACCGCCGGACGAAGCAGCATTCGTCCAGCTCCACCCAGGTCCGAGGTTTCCGGACAGGCCGTCGTAAAGCGCGATCGTACAAAGGGGAGCTATCCTCGAAGTAGGCGCAAGGCGATGTACTGCGGGTGGGTCAGTTCGATGACGGAGGGGTGGGTCACTAGACTTGAGCGCCTACAGAAGGTGAGCTGCGGTGTTTCCTCAGCTTGAGGCATGTGCGGCGCTCGCAACACTTGTATCCTTTGAAGCCACAAGCTCCCGGGGCGATGACGTGAGTTTCTGGTTGTCGCTGATCAGTCGGCCCTTCGCGGCCGCGAATCCAAGTTGACCTATCACGCGGCCCTCGATTGGGTAGCCGTCAGGCTGCTGCAGAGACTCCACGCCAGCCCCCAACAGCACTACTCCCCGTTTTGTGTATTTGAAGTAGGTTCTTGTCATTCAGCATTATGAGGCAGGTAAGAACGCCAAGGGAAGGAGGCTGAATTATGTGGAAGGGGAAAGAGGAGAAAAAGGAGAAAGAGGAAAGCTCGCTAAAGGAGTTGTGTGGAGATGATGCAAAACTATATGATTGTCTCAGTAATTGTATGTATGAAAATCCGTTAACGGCAATATCCAAAAAGGATCTCGGCATCCTCACCGAGGAAGCGGAAAAGAGCGGGGAGTTTGGACTCGCGTTGGATAAGGCCATTTTCGAGGCCGCTCAAAACGCGGGGGAAAGGGAAAGATACATCAAAGTCATCCAATACCTCGCGTCGAAGAGCTTACACGCGAAGGAGCAAGAAAAAGAGAAGGTAGAGAAGGAAGGACTCACCGACCTGGCCGCTGCCCTTGGGAGAAGAATCGAATATCAGAAACTCATAAGCGAAAGAGCCGAAGACGTAATAGACGTAGCTTCCAAGTTCTACAATGAAAAATTGGTGGGACTGGAGGAAGGCGTGAGAAGAGAAGCGAGAGAAAAAGACAGAACAGGAGCTGAAAGGGAAGAAAGGAAAATAGGGGAGTTGGAAAAGGCGAGGCGAGAAGCAAGAAAAAAAGAAAGAAGCGAGATGGGGAGACAAGAGAAAAAGGAGGCTGAGAAACAAGACAAGAAAGAAGAGCTGGCGGCAGAGGAAAGGAAAGAAGTGAGAGAAAAAGAGAGAAAAGAAGCTGAAGGGGAAGAAAGGAGAATAGGGGAGTCGGAAAAGGCGGGGCGAGAAGCAAGAAAGAAAGAAAGAAGGGGGAATTGAATCTTAGTGGCCCCAAACCCAAACGCACTGAGTTCTGGGTGTCGCTGGAGATCCTCCGCCAGGAGGTGGCTGTGGCGCGAACTCGGCCACAGCAATAAGGTCGGCACGGATACAGCGACTCTGACCATCAAGCACTCAGTTTCTTCGAGGCAACGTCGCCTGATCACGCTCTTGACGGGGACAAGCTCGCCTTTGCGGGCCAGACCGCGAAACTCGCCTATAGCACCGTGGCAGCCTGGCTGGAAGGCAACGGCGCGGTCCCTGAGGGCGTTGCGGCTGTCAATGGACTGACGGAGAATCTTCGCGTGCAGGACCGGATCGCCTAGAGCCTGAAGATTTCGCGGCACGTCCACGGGGCGCTGAGTCTGGAAACCATCGAGGCGAAAACGATCTTTGACGGCGACCAAGTCCGTGATCCAGAAGCAGAGCACAAGAACCGCGCCAAGGAGATCATCGAGGATCTCATGATCGCAGCCAACGGAGTGACCGCCCGGTATCTCGCGGCAAGGAAATTCCCTTCCATCCGCCTTGTGGTGCGGACGCCCGCAATGGTCGGCAACACGGCGACTGTGGTGCGCGGCGGGGCGGAAGCGGAAATGCCGCTCAAGCTGCTGGTGCCACTGCAGACGGCATGTTGACAGGCAACTATCGAAAAGAGAGGCGCGCGAAGGAGTGAACGATGCTTAAGAAGATTCTAGTACCCTTGGATGGGTCCAAACGGGCGGAAAAGATCGTTCCGTACGTTGAAGATCTTGCCCGCCGATATGGCAAGTCGCAGGTGGTACTGCTTCAAGTTGTGGAGCCTGTTCTTGCGACGGTATACATGGCTGATCCCGTTCCTCCCTTGGATCCAGAGATACTCGAGCGTGTCCGCAAGGATGCCCGGAGTTACCTTGAAAGACTTCAAGCGCGATTGCGGAAGAAGGGGATTCGAGCGCACGTGCATGTTTTGCTCGGCCCTGTCGTGGGAACGATTGTCGATCTCGGCGTGCGGGAGAAAGTCGACCTCATTGCGCTGGCGAGCCATGGAAGAAGCGGATTGCCGGCTTTCTTCTATGGGAGTGTCGCGGCAGGGGTGTTGCATCGAACTGATCGGCCTCTGTTGATCATCCGATCCGTTCAGGGGCGAATCAGTGCGGGTGTGAAGTGAGAGGGGAAATTGTGGAGCGGAGGACGGAAACCATCACGCCGACGCTTCCCCCGCGTTGTTTCGAAGCGGAGACTCGCGTCACCACATGCCGATCAAAGGGCCACCCTCGCTATTGCACCTCCTTGCCTGCAAATGAGACACCGTCACCGTGGTGCGGTGGCCTAAGTGACAGCACGGCCGCGAGTGAACTGGGAAGGCGGATGTGGGAGCCTAACCCCTTGCAGCAAGGGGACTTGGCTTGGGGGCCCGGAGGGCCCCAATGGAGGTGGCGGGAGTCG
>CAVTHK010000006.1:0-121108 GCA_963734495.1 uncultured Spirochaetota bacterium | reverse complement strand
CATAAACTCTGACAGCATCCTTTCCGGAAATTCTGACAGGTCGAAGGACGGTGCGACCGACAGACTCGCTGTAGCTTCAGGCGGCGAGGGGAAGGATGATCAACATGCTCAAGCGCCACGAGATACAGGTGCTGCGCCGGGCGGGGCACACTCAGGCGGACGTCGCCGAGCGGGCCGAGGTCTCCGAAAGCGCGGTCAGAAGGGTTGAGCGGGAGCCGCTGGTAGAGGACGTCGATGATGAAGCGGCGCGCGAGCGCCACCACATCGGCCGGCCCTCGAAAGCGGAGCCGTTCCGCGAGAAAGTCGTTGCGCTCGTGGCCGAGAAGCCTCCGCTGCTGAGCGTGGAGATCCTGCGGCGCGTGCGGCTTGAGGGCTACAGCGGCGGCAAGAGTGCGCTGTACGCGCTGGTGAGCTCGCTGCGGCCGAAAGTCTCCCGGGCCATGGTGCGCTTCGAGGGGCTGGCGGGAGAGTTCTGCCAGCACGACTTCGGAGAGGTCAAAGTACGTTTTCTGGACGGGACCGTGCGGACGGTCCAGTTCCTGGCCTCGAGGCTTAAGTACTCCCGCTGGGCCATGGTCAGCCTGGTTGACGACCAGGGGGTGGAAAGCCTGGTTCGCGGGCTTCTGGAGCACTACCAGGGGATGGGAGGAGTGCCGCTGCTGGCGGTCTTCGACCGACCCAAGACGGTCGCTCTGGTGTGGGGCAAGGACGGCCGGGTCACCGAATGGAACCCGACCTTCGCGGCGGTAATGCTGGAGCTGGGCGTCGGGGTGGAACTGTGCTGGCCTGCGAGCCCCGAGCAGAAAGGGTCGATCGAGAATCTGGTCGGCTGGGTCAAGGGTTCGTTCTTCAAGCAGCGGCGTTTCCTGGATGAGCAGGACCTGCGCGAACAGCTGGCCCAGTGGCTTCAGGAGACCAACGAGAGCCGTCCCTCGCGAGCGACGGGCGTCGTTCCCCGCGTTCGCCTCCAGGAGGAACGGCCACGCTTGCGGCCGCTGAAGGTCAGCCCCCAGGAGTTGGCGCTGCGCATCCCGGTGTTTGTCGGGCCCACCGGCATGGTGACACACGACGGCCACCTGTACTCGATGCCCGCAGAGGCGATCGCGATCTCGGGCACTCTGTACCTCTACCAGGATCGGCTGCGCATCGTCGCAGGCCGCCATGAGGCCACTCACACGAGGCTGAGAATCCCCGGCGCTCGCTCTGTTCTGCCGCAGCACCGTGCGTCGGCCGTGGCGGCAGTCTCGGGCAAGCGCGCACGCCGCTACCTCAAGCGCGAGCACCTGCTGCAGCTCGGGGAGGCGGCTCACGGCTACCTCACCGAGCTCGTTCACCGGCGGCCGAATCTGTGGATCATCGACGTCGAGCAGCTTCACGACCTGCTGCTGGCCTACGGCGACGACGCCCTGCGCACGGCGTTCCTCACGGGGCTTCAGGAGCAACTGTTCGGCGCCGAGTACATCAGGCACTATCTCGCTGAGACACCGCTGCTGGCCGCCTCGGGGGTGACGCCATGAACCCGGTGCCTGCCGAGATCGATCTGGAGGCGGTGTTGAAGCGGCTGAACCTCGCCAACACGCGCAGGGTCTATCGCTCCCTGATCCAGAGAGCCGAGAGCGAACAGTGGTCCTACGGGGACTTCCTGTCGGTGCTGGTCAGCGAGGAGGTTGCCCATCGGTATCAGACCCGCATCCAGCGCCTGACCCGCCGTGCACGCTTTCCGTTCCTGAAGACCGTCGAGGAGTTCGACTTCACCTTCCAGTCCACGGTGCGACTGGCCTTGCTGGGCTCCGCCCTCTCAGCCGACTTCGTCACCGAGGGTCGCTCTCTGGTGTTCATCGGCAAGCCCGGTCGCGGCAAGACCCATCTGGCCGTCGCCATCGCCTACCGCGCCATCCAGAACGGTTTCGATGCCCTCTTCGTCACCGCTGCGCAGTTGATCGACGAGCTGTCCACCGCCTTCCGCGCCGGCCGGCTTTCTCAGGCCCTGCCTCGCTACACTCACCCCGACGTCCTGGTCGTCGACGAAGTCGGCTACCTCACCTACGGTACCGACGCCGCCAACGTGCTGTTCCACGTCGTCAACGACCGGCACTTGAAGCGCCGTTCGATGGTCTTCACGACCAACAAGCACCCCAGGCAGTGGGGAGCGGTCCTCCACGACGACGATCTGGCCGCGGCCATCGTCGACCGCATCCTCGAGCGTGGCCGCATGATGCAGCTCGACGGCCCCTCCATGCGCACACGTCACCTCTCACTTGACGAACCGACGCCCTCAGGCCAACCTGATCAACCTGTCAGAATTTCCGGAATCCACCTTCCAGAGTTTCCGGAACCCACAGCTTTGTCCGGTGAAAAAGAGCTGGCGAGCGCCTCTTATGATGCGCCGGAACTATGCCGCACCGTCCCTGTTCAAGCCGGAGAACCTCCTGCGCGAAGGGCGTCGACAGCTTCGCCGCAAGAGTGGTCGCATACCTTCAGTCTGCCTTCTCGACCCGGACGGGGACATCGCGCGACATCTGATCGCCACGGGGAAAGCGCGCATGAATCCCGCCTGGGCCTGTTATCACACGAACCTCTATGACTGCGAGGCGGCCGGCAGGACCATTGGGATCGTTCCCTTTGCCGTCGGCGCCTCGTTTGCCGTCCTCGTCGCCGAGGAGCTCTTTGCCAGCGGCTGCCGGCTCCTGATCAGCCTGACCTCCGCCGGCCAGATCGATTCGCGCCTTCGACCGCCGCTCTTCCTCCTGATCGATAAGGCGCTGCGGGACGAGGGGACGAGTTACCATTACCTGCCTCCGGCCGACTTTGCCCGTCTCGACCCTGGCCTGCGCGCCCGTCTGGCTGACCTGCTGGAGCCACAGGCACCCCGAGTGACCCTTGGCGCGACATGGACCACCGATGCGCCGTTCCGCGAAACTCCGCAGGCCATCTCCCGAGCCCGGAAGCTGGGGGTCCAGGCGGTCGAGATGGAGGCGGCCGCGCTCTATGCTCTGTCTGTCGCCCGGCGCAGGCGCGTTGTCTGTTTCGCCTTGATCACGAACCGGATGGGCGTGACAAAGGGCGATTTCGAGAAAGGCCGCAACCGAGGGCATCGACGATGCGCTGGCGCTGATCGGCGACGTCTGCGCGGCGCTGCTCCCGCGCGAAAGGCGCGGAAGGCCGGAGGCGCACGCGTCGAGACGGCGTGCGTCCTGACGTCCCGCAACGCTCCGCCGGCAAGGAGGGCACCTCCGTCGCGCTGCTCGGGCGTCAGCATATGGTCGAGACCGCCGAGGGAATCCTTCACCTATTCGACATTCCGGGCGCCCACGATGGGGCAGGTGACGCGCTTCTCGCCGTCGAGGCCGGCGAAAGGGCCGCTATGCCATGGTCGCCAGCATGCTCTCTTTGACCTCGTGGACGAGCTTCTTGCCTTTGAACAGGTTCTCGATCTCGGTCACCGCGTACCGGCCCTGCCGCCTGGTGGCCCCGATGCCCGCGATGTGGGGCGTGAGGAGCAGGTTTTCCATCGTCCGCAGAGGGCTGCTCGCCGTCGGAGGCTCGGGATCGGTCACGTCGATGCAGGCAAAGGCGTTCTTGTTCTCCTTCAGAAACGAGACCAGGGCGTTCTCGTCGATCACCGACCCGCGCGACGTATTCACGATGAGCACGTCCTTGTGCATAAGGCCGAACATGCGCTCGTTGAGCAGGTGACGGGTCGCGGGGATCGAGGGAGCGTGCGACGAGATGATGTCGCTTTTCCTGCACAGCTGCTCCATCGTCACCTTTCTCGCGCCCAACTTCGCCGCCTGCGCGGTCGAAAGCGTCGGATCGTAGAGAAGAACGTTGACCGGGAACTGCTTGAGAAGCTCGATCACTCTGCGACCGACGTAGCCCGCCCCCATGATGCCGATCGTCCGATCATAGAGGCCCCTGAGCCTGAGCTTCTCGTCCTGGCTCGACCATGCGCCGGCGGCGACGGCCTGCGCGAACCGCTTGGTCCGGACAGAGTACAGCAGCATCATTCCCAGGGCGAAATCCGCGACGCTGAGGGCTATCGAAGGAGCGGTCGTGGTGACCCTGATCCTGCGCTTCCAGACCTCGTCGCTCACTACCGGTTTGACCGAGCCGGCCGCATGAGCGATCAGCCTGAGGCCGGGCGCGCGATCCAGTATCTCCTCTTCGAGCCTGGGGGTGCCCCAGCTTGTGATGACCGCATCCGCCCCCGCGATGAGCTCCTTGCACGATTGCGCGTCCAGGCGGGCGAGCCTCCTGGTCCTGACCGTAGCTATCTTCCTGAGCCGCGATACGTCCTTCGGGTCCATCACCCGATCGCTGATCATCTCGTTCAACAGAAGCGCCACAGTCTTTTTCTTGTTCAACGCCGTGCTCCTTTTCTCACTGACTGCCCGACAGAATAGCCGGTCCGCGACGGAAATGCCACTCGCTGCGACTCGCTGCCTGCGATCCGATGCGCCCAGGCGTTCGTTTGACGTGGTGGCAGCCGCGGTCGCGGATGAGCTCGACCGTCGGCGCCATCGATGATCGCCGGAGCCGCTATCGCTGCACGCGCTCGCGGTCGTAGACCGGGTCCACCTCGAGCCACCGCCCCGGCGGCACGGAGGGCACCTCCGCGCGCTGCTCGGGCGTCAACTTGAGGTCGAGCCCGCCGAGGGAATCCTTCAACTGTTCGATATTCCGGGCGCCGACGATGGGGCAGGTGATGCGCTTCTCGCCTAACACCCACGCCAGGGCGAGCTGGGCCGGGGTGGCTCCGCGCGACTTGGCGTGCGCGACGAACCGCTCCACCAGGTCGAACATCTGCTCGTAGTAGTAGCGGTTGTAGTACAGCTTGAACTCGCCGAGGCGCGAGCCCCTGGGCGGCTCCTTGCCGCGCGTGTACTTGCCCGTGAGCACGCCGCCGGCGAGGGGGTTGTAGCAGATGACGCCGATGCCTTCGTCTTCGCAGAGGGGCAGGAGCTCATTCTCAATGGCGCGGTACAGCGCATTGAACACAGGTTGAAGGCATGCAAACCGGCTCAAATTGCGCCGCTCAGAGATGCGCAGGGTCTTGGCGAGCTGCCACGCGGCGACGTTGGAGCAGCCGATGTAGCGGACCTTGCCTTCGCGCACGAGGTCGGTGAGCGCCTCGAGCGTCTCCTCGGGCGGGACCTCGGGGTCCCAGCGGTGGATCTGGTAGAGGTCGATGACCTCCGTCTGCAGGCGCTTGAGGCTCGCCGCGCAGGCGCGCTGCATCGCGATGCGCGAGAGCCCGCCGTCGTTGGGCCCGTCACCCATCTTGCCGAAGACCTTGGTGGCGAGGATGATGGAGTCGCGGTTGCCGCGCTTCTTCATCCAGCGGCCGACCACCTCTTCGCTGCCGCCCTTGGAGTAGGCGTTGGCCGTGTCGACAAACGTGCCGCCCTTCTCCACAAAGAAGTCCAGGATCGCGGTCGCTCGTGTCCTCGTCCGCCTCGCGCCCGAACGTCATGGCACCGAGACACACCTTGCTTACTTTGATTCCCGAACGCCCCAGGTTTACGTAGTTCAACGCCTGCCTCCTCGCTCCCTACAGTACTGCGGAAGCCCACCCCGTGGAAATACGAGGGGCCCCGGCGTGTCCGACAACGGCCCGGAAGCTCGTCCCCGGCGGGAAAGCCGGCCCTCGGGGTGCTGGAATCGGCTCGCCCCGGTGTTGATAAAGGTATCGGGAGGTCGAAATGAGAATCGAGTATTTTCACGCATCGAAGTTCGGAAACGGGGCCATGGTCGCGGAGGAGTTCAAGCAGCAGATGGCCGCCAGGGGCGTCGCGGTCGACGTGCATCACGTCAAGGACGCGCGGCCGCGGGAGATCCCGCCTGCCGATCTGTATCTCTTCAGCTCGCCCGGACGCATGGGCAAGCCGATCGGCCGCGTGCGCCGCTTTCTGAAGAAGGCGAATCTGCCGGCCGGGACCAGGTACGCCGTCCTCACCACCGAGGGGGCGTCGCGGCCAGACAAGAACGGACGGATGCCCACCGAGGAAGAGCTGGCGCGGTGGCAACGCGTCCTCCCGATCATGAACGAGCTGCTCCAGGCCAAGGGTCTCGTCAAGGTCGCCGACGGCAGAGTCCTGGTGACCAGGATGAAGGGACCGCTGGAGGAGGGCTGGCAGAAGAAGGTGGAAGCCTTCGCGGCCCAAATCCCGGTCCGCTGATCGTGAGAGCTCCCGCGCAGCCGGCCGCAGGCTCGGCCGCGGGCTCGGCCGCGCGGGGGCAAGGCGCTACCTGGGCGCCTGGGGCGGCCGCACGGTCGTGGGCGTGAGCACCGCGTTCGACCCGAAGCGCGCAGAGACCTCCTGGCGCGCGGCTTCCAGCTCGTCCTTGAGCTCCACGCCCGTGATGGCACTGTACGCGTCGCGCTTGTAGATCAGGGTGCCGAAGTACACCATCCGGGCGGCAGGCGGGATCGCGACCTCGAGCCCGCCGGGAAGGATCATCTTGTCCATCTCATCCAGCAGGATCATGGGCGCCGAGTAGAACAGCGCCGGCGCCCGCCGCGCCTTGGCGTAGAAGAGCTGTCCGAGGTCCGCCTTCTGCATCACCGATATGTCGCCCAGCCCGATCTTTTCGGGGTCGCGGACGCGCTCGTCGACCACGAATACCACGCGGTTGCGATACCCCTCCATCGTGAACTTCAGCTGCTGCTCGTTGTTCTGGAGCGGCGGATCGAGCTGGATCTTCGCCACGGTCACGACCTCGTCCGGCCCGATCTCCGACAGGGAGCCCACCTGGGCCATGCCGACGCACGAGGCGAGCAGCAGCGCCGCGACCGTCGGCGCCGCGAGCACCGCGACCACCGCGAGGCGCGCATCAGTGCAGCTCCCCAAGGCGCTTTTCGATGCGGCTGCGCCATTCGCCTTTGTCATCCTTGGTGAGGAGCTGCTGGAGCAGCTCCTTTTCCGTGGGCGACTCGATCTTCTGGATGTCGAACTCGTCGGGCTTGAAGAACCCGCCTCGCTTCATCACGACCTTGCAGGCTCCGACAAAGTACAGGCCCGACTTTTCTATGACCGGGTCCAGCTCACCCTTGCCCTGTGGGGGGAAGCCGTACTCGTACTGGGTCGACCCGAAGAGGTGCACCGACCCGATCTTGATCCCGTCCATGCCGCCGAACTTGATGAACTTGTACGTGCCCGGCACGACGCGAGGATGCCAGAACAGCCCGTTGTCCACGTAACAGCTGTAGTACGGCTTGTCGGTGGGAGGCTGAAGCTTCTGCATCTGCACCCATTCGAAGTGTCCCCTGGCCTGCGACATGTCCAGGTAACCGAAGACGAGGGAGTCGTTGTCGCGCTGGGTCTCGAGCTTCCCTCCCGTGGTTGCACAGGCTGCGAGAGCGAGCAGTGCCGCAGCCATCAGAGCTCCCGTGGCGAATCGATGCATTTGTTGTCGACTCCTTTCAGGACAGCAGTCCCGCAGTACGTTCAGAAGCCCGTGTCTGGTGTTCCCCACATTATCGACATCATGGGCGTTCGGGATGGGTGATCTCGCTGCCGGCCGCGGTTGTGGGCGACCCGCTCCCCTGCTATCATGCCCGCGCACTCTTCTCAAGGAGGACTCGATGGCGCGTCACGTCCTCGCGGTCGACCAGAGCACGTCGGCGACCAAGGCGGTGCTGTTTCGCGACGACGGCCGCCTCGTGGGCCGCGCAAGCGAGGAGCACAAGCAGCACTACCCTGGCCCCGGGATGATCGAGCACGACCCCGAGGAGCTCTACGCGAACACGCTGCGCGTCATCGCCCGCGTCGTGCGCGAGACGCGCGTCGACCCCGCGTCGATCGCCGCGCTCGCCATCGCCAACCAGCGCGAGACGATCGCGGTGTGGGACCGGCGCACCGGCCGTCCGCTGCACAACGCCGTGATCTGGCAGGACCAGCGCGGCACGGCCGCCTGCGACGACCTCAAGGCGCGCGGCCTCGAGCCCTCGATCCGCGCCAGGACCGGCCTGCTCGTCGACACCTACTTCTCCGCGAGCAAGCTCAAGTGGCTCGTGGACAACGTGCCGGCCGTCCGCGACGCGGCCG
Organism: uncultured Spirochaetota bacterium; assembly: GCA_963734495.1. Lineage (GTDB taxonomy): Bacteria > Spirochaetota > Spirochaetia > SZUA-6 > CAVTHK01 > CAVTHK01. Next base: position 113,060 of record CAVTHK010000006.1, on the reverse strand, counting down.
GGCGGGGCGACGCGCTCTGCGGCACGGTCGACTCCTGGCTCGTCTGGAAATTGACAAAAGGCGAGGTCCACGCCACCGATTTTTCCAACGCTTGCCGGACGATGCTCTTCAACGTCCACACTCTGCAGTGGGACCGGGAGCTTCAGGATCTTTTCGGGGTTGCAGCCCTGCGCTTCCCCGAGGTGCGGTTCGGCGATGCCTCCTTCGGCGAGGCTGCCCTTCAGGATCCGCGCGTGACGCTGCCCATCACCGGCGTGTTGGGCGACTCGCACGCGTCGCTCTTCGGCCACTGCGGGTTCGCCCCGGGCGACGCGAAGGCCACTTACGGCACCGGCACGTCCGTGATGCTCAACATCGGGCCGGCCCCCATCGAGCCGCCGCAGGGCATCGTGCTGTCGCTCGCCTGGGGCCTCGGCGGCAAGGTCGACTACGTGTTCGAAGGCAACATCCACTCGAGCGCCGACACACTCAAGTGGCTGCGAGACCAGGTGCGGCTGTTCTCCGATTACGACGAGATGGAGCAGGCGGCTTCGTCGGTGGCGGACAACGGCGGCGTCTACCTCGTGCCGGCTTTCGCCGGGCTGGGCGCGCCGTACTGGACCCACGGCGTACGCGCGCTGATCACCGGCCTGGAGCGCTCATCGTCGCGCGCCCACATTCTGCGCGCGGCGTGCGAGTCGATCGCGTACCAGATCAACGACCTTCTGACCGAGATGCGCCGCGACGAGCGCGTGCCGTTTGCGAGCCTGCGCGTCGACGGCGGCGCCACCCGAAACCGCTTCCTCATGCAGCTCCAGGCCGACATCCTGGGCGCAGGCCTTCGCGTGGCCGACATCGAGGACGTGTCCGCGCGGGGCGCCGCCTTCGCGGCCGGCCTTGCAGTCGGCGTGTGGCGCGACCGCGGCCAGCTCGCATCCCTTGCCGGCGAGCGCGGCGCCTTCGTTCCGTCGCTCGCCGCCGACGCCCGCGCCCGTCTGCTCGCGGGGTGGAGGTCCGCTGTCGAGCAGACCCTCGCGCGCCGGCTGTAGTGCGCGCGACGCCGTCGAAAAGCGGACTGCCTCGGCCTCCGCTCTCCCCGCGACGCTGGACGCCACTCTCCCTGCGACTGTCGCGAGAACGATTGCCCTGGAAGGCCTGCCGTAGTGGCCCGAGGAAACCGCGGCTGACCATCTCGCCGCTCGCCGGCTCGACTCCACCTGCACCGAAGTATCAACTAACAGCGCGGAGGTGATGTATGCAATTCCTGACAACAGAGCAGGTCTCTGGAGAGGTCGAGCGAGTGGTGCGGGAGGCGCGGCAGCTCGTGACGCTGATCATACCCTATATACCATTCCGGACATCTTCGTTGATCGGCTGAAGGCTGCCCAGGACAAGGGCATCAAGGTACGGCTTGTGCATCGCAAGGTCCATCTGCGTCCCGAGGAGGAGGAGAAGCTAAGGTGCCTGGACAAGACAGAAGTGTTCTTCTTGCCGAACCTTCACGCCAAATGCTACCTGAATGAGAATCGGGCGATCGTGACTTCTATGAACCTGCATCAGTATTCCGAAACGAATAACCGCGAAATGGGCGTGGCGATTCTGAAGAGCGAAGAGTGTTCCGTATACGACGAGATAAGGGCAGAAGCCGATCAGATCGCAGAGGATGCCGAACGATACTTCATGGAGCAGGGTCCCTCAGCCTCTGCTGAGGCTGACCTTGGGTTCTGCGTCCGCTGCGGGAGACCCGTCCCGCTTGATCCAGACAAGCCTTTGTGCCGAGAGTGCTATCGCGAATGGGCAGACTGGTCGAACCCGGACTACGAGGAGCGCTTTTGCCACTCGTGTGGCGACCCGATCCGGACCTCAGTGCGGCGTCCGCTGTGCGATCGATGCTTCAAGTCGTAACACACCCATCATCCGGGAATCCCAAGCGGAACGGGCTTGGGTGGATCGTTGTTGACATATACAAACCTTGTATGTACCATTGAAGCATGGCTGAATCGGAGACCACTACAGTCAACATCTCGTTCCGGAAAGATCTCCTGGAGCGCATCGACGAGGTGGCGGCGGAGGAATCGCGAACCAGGTCGGAGCTCATCCGCGAAGCCGCTCGGACATACATCGACAGCAAGAATCGATGGCAGGCTATCTTTGACCTGGGCGGCCGGCAAGCGTCGGAAGCAGGGCTGAAGCCGGAAGACGTCGAACTCGAGATCTCCGCTTACCGAAAACAGAAACGGCGTCGGTAAGCCGTGGATCGGATCGTCGCCGATACGAACGTGCTCGTCTCAGGGCTTCTCTTTGAGGGCCCACCGAGGAGGTTCCTTGACCTCGCGGTCACCGGCAGAATCGAGCTCGCCATCAGTCCCGCGATGGTCGAAGAGCTCCAAGGCGTTCTCAGTCGCGCCAGGTTCGGCCTGACGCCCCAACAAGTGACGATGATCGTGGCGCAGGTGGTGCAGACGGCAATCGTGGTGAAACCGGGGCGTCGCATAGACATCTGCGCGGAAGACCCTGACGACAACATGATTCTGGAGTGCGCTGTCGAGGCCCGAGCGGTGGCGATCGTGTCAGGCGACAGGCACCTGGTCAAGCTGGCCTCATTCGAGGGCATTCGCATTGTCCGTCCTCAAGTCTTTCTCGAGGACCGGCCATAGCAGAATCGCGCTCGACGAGGCTGCGATGGTCGACCGCCTCGTAACCGGCGAAGATGGGAAGTTCCTGGCTGCATCGGTTCGTCGTGTCACGCCCGGCGGCATTGATCCTATCGAGAACACCCGGGCGGACGATCTCGGCCCGGGCGGCCGCTTCGGCCGGCGCCATGGAGGCACAGCGCCAGCAGCAGCGCGACGATGCCCGCCGGCAACGCCGCGGCAATCCGTGTGCAGTGACCCACCCGCCGCTCCTATACTTCAAGGTGCGCAACCGGGCTCCCATGCCAAGGGGGCCCGGATGTGAACGAGACGGCGTGCCGCGCCGGCGCCCCGCCCTGACGGAGTCCTCGGGGAGGAAAGAATGAAAGTCTTCGTCCTCGTCCCCTTCGGCCTTTTCTGCGCGTTCTCGATCGTGGAGCTCGCGGCGAGCCTGCTCAAGGTGCGGAAGGTCGAGTACGTCTCGATGTCCGTCCTGATGCCGTTCCTGGGGCTGAGCTTCGCACTCGCCTCTCCGAGCCTCGGCTGGCCGGCCTGGCCGGTATTGGCGGCGCTCGGGTTCGGCTTCGCCGGCGACGTCTTCATGTTGCGGTCGGAACGCGAAACCTTCCTGATGCTGGGCCTCGGGTCGTTCCTGGTGTGCCTTCTCTTCTGGACGACAACCCTGCTGGTGCCCTTTTCGTCCGTGGCGGTCACGCCGGCCTGGCGCTATCTCCTGGCCCTCCCGTACGTCGCCTACGGCACCTGCATGTACCTCGCCCTGCGGCCGGATCTCGGCGATATGGCCACGCCCGTAGTTGTCTACAGCGTCGGTCTCTGCCTCATGGGATTCGCCGCTGCATTCAGGGGAGGCTGGCGCTACGGTGCTGCGTTCTGGATTCCTCTGCGCCGGCTCGCTGTTGTTCATGGCATCGGACACCGTGCTCGCGTTCCGGCTGTTTCGATTCAAGAACAGAATCGAGGTACGCGAGCTTCGTCGTGGCTCTGCTCTACATCGCGGCGCAGTTCCTTCTGACGCTTGGTCTCGGCCTGGAGGCGGCGAGGTCGCTGTCTTAGGGTCCGCCCCGCGAGCTCCGATCTGCGCGCGCTCGATCGCAGCCTGGCGTAGCCCTCGACCCCGCGCCTGCTCTGGCACGCCTCGGCGGGGTCGCAGGCGCGTCCGCGGTGCGCGGCATCTCCGCGTCCGCAGACCACACCGGGCGGGGACCGTGCCCCTGCCGGCCTTTCACGTGCCGTGCGATTGCACCAGCCGCCTGACCCGCTCGCCTGCCGCCTGCAGCAGCGGCTCCCCGTGCCCCGGCAGCAAGGCGTCGAAATCCCGCGAAGCGAGGATCTCCGCCGACTTCCAGGCTTGCTCGGTGCTCAGGTTCATGATGTCCGGCGAGATCCTGACGTCGCCACCCCTCGTGGTGCGCAGGGCGTCGCCGACGAAGATGGTCCGGCTCGTTTCGTGCAGAAAGCAGCAGTGTCCCTGAGTGTGGCCCGGCGTGGCGATCACCGTCAGGGATCCGATCTTCTCGCCATCCTCGAGCAGAACGTCGGCCTGCACGTGTTCCGCCTTGATGAACAGCATCGCAAAGCGCAACAGCGCGCCCAAAGCACCTTTGACCCTCTTTCCTTCCCTGGTCCCTGAGAGGCTCGCCGCATCCCCTTCGTGGATCGCGATCCTCGCGCCTGTCCTTCGCTTGAGGGCTGCCGCGCTCCCGACGTGATCGACATCTGAATGCGTGAGAAGGATCACGCGCAGATCTTTCTCACGTTTCCCGAGCCTCTTGATGTACTCGAGAATGCGCCGCCCGCTGCCGGGCGCGCCGGTATCGACGAGGGTGAGCCCCTCGGCGCCCTCCACCACGTAGCAGTTGACGCCTCGGATTCCATCGACCCTGTGGATCCCGCCGACCAGCTCCATGACTCGCTTCCTTCCCGCGACCGCCCGCCGGCCCGCCACCCGCCGGCCCGTCACACCCGCTTCAGCCTCGCGTCGTCGTAGACCGGCTGCGTCCAGAGCGCGGCTCCATCTTCGCTCGCCGCATGAACACGCACGTACGCCTCATTGCCGCCGAGCCGATAACGCGCAGTCTCAGCGGCACCTGAGCACTCCGCCAGCACGGTGCCGTCTTCCCCGACGAACTCGTAGTGCGTTCTCCGTGGCTGGCCCCCGGGCAGCGTCGCGCCGACCTCGAGCACGCCGCCCTCGAGCGAGAACCGCGACAGCACGAGCCCGGTCGACACGTACGTGCTGCCGCGCTTCACGGCGGCCTTGATCTCCGCAACGCCGCGCCCGTCCGCGAACACCCAGTTCCACGCCCTGTCCATCTCCCAGAACCAGTGGAAGTCGTCGTTGCCGAAGCCCCAGACGAGCTTGCCGGCCGTGAGAAGCTCGTCCCAGAAATCCGTCGCAAGGCCTGACCCCATGAGCCCCTTGAACACGGCCGGCGTGAGGATCTCGATGCCGTCGTAGCCCGTGAGCGACTTGGTCGTGTGCTTCGCGAGGAGCTCATGAAGTCCCGGCGCGGGAAGGAGGTTCGGGTGGCAGATGATCGAGAAGCCGCCCTGTCTCGCGCACTCGTTGATCACCTCCTGCGGCTCTCCCCTGATGAGCTCCTCGATGCCGATGCACAGGATCCCGTCGTGCTCGATGTTCTCAATGCCCCTGATGGTGAGGATGTCGAGCTTTTCGCCGAGCTCCCTCGTGTCCATCAGCGAGCTCTGGTCCGCGATCGTGAGCACGTCGTAGCCCGCATCCTTGTAGAGCGCGACCACCTTGGACACGTCGTTCAGCGGCCCCCTCACCGGTGCGCCGTCCCAGGCCGGCTTCGCCATTGGCGACGCCGCTCCAGCTGTTTCGCGGTCCACTGTCCTCCGATTCCGTCGGGAACCGCGTGGACGTGGAAGTTCGCTTTCAGCCACAGGCCCTTCCCCGCCAGCGCGGCGTAGGGGCTCATATACATTGAAGGTAACCTCCCGTTTCCCGGGCTGCGTCCATCGCATCACCTCTGCTGCCGTGACCATCGCTCGGGCTGGGCCCGCGGCGCGGCGGGTCGTTCGCGACTCGCCTATCCGCGCCGCCAGCGATAGCCGCTGCCTTCGCGGACGACGGTCCCCCACGGCGGGTACGGCTCGTGCGAGTAGATCACAGTCGCGCCGCTCGATGCAGCCTCAGCCATGATGCGCCTGCGCGATTCCCGCAGCGGGCCCGCGCTGCGCCCGGCGGGCATCCAGTCCAGGTGGGCGATTTCGCACGCGTGATGGATGAGGTCGCCGAGGTAGAAAAAAGTGCGGCCGGCGGAGCGGACCCGGACAACGCAGTGACCGGGAGACTCTCCCGGCGTGGGCACCAGGCTGACGCCCGGCACGATCTCGCGCTCCTCGTCCATCAGCTCGAGCAGGCCGAGGCGCAGGAGGCTGCCCAGGTGCTTCACCAGCGGCGAGTCCGGCTTGTCCCGCTGCGGGCTCTGCTCCCAGTCCGCGCGTCCCACGAAGACGCGCGCGTTCGGATACCGCGGTACACGGGCTCCGTTCCGCTCGACCGTCACGCCCGCGTAGTGGTCGCCGTGGGTGTGGGTGATCAGCACATGGGTGATCGCAGTCTGCGCGACGCCGAGCGCGTCGAGCGCCGCCTCCAGGCCGGGCGAACGGATGAGGCCGTGAAACGCCGCATCCCCGGGCGAGCCCGGCGTGTCGAAGCCGGGGTCGACGAGAACAGAGGCGCCGCCGACCCGGATCAGGGCCACCGCGAGCCCCAGCGGCGCGACGCCCTGCACATCCGCCTCCGGCATCTCTCTGCGCCAATCCGCTTCGGGAGCCTGCAGCTTCGGCGCCCACGGCAGGGTCCCTTCGGAAATGGTCGTTACCTCCGCGGCGCCGATGCGGCGCGTCTCGAAGAAAGGCTCGACACCGGTGGACATGGCACCTCCCGTCAACCCTGAACGGACTTGCGCTCAATATAGGACGCGCCTCGCCGGGACAGCAACCCGGCCCCCCCTCGCTCGGGAGCTACCGCACCGGGCAGGCCGCTGCCGCGAACAACGCCGACGGACGGGCTTTCCGCGGCCGAGGCGCCGCCGGCGTCACCCTCGCCGAGGGGCCCGGGAGCGCCGCTGTTCTTGAGGAAGAGGAACGGGATCGACGAGATGACGCTGATGAGCATGGCCGCGAAGAAGACGTCGTCGATCGACCAGACAAAGACTTGTGTCTGCAAGTGACTCAGCACCAGCGCCTGGCCCTTGCTCACGGCATCTGCCGTCGTGCCGCCGGTCGCGCGAAGTGCATGGAAGAACGCCCGGGAGAGGACCTCCTTTGCAGCAGGTGACTGTGCGTTCATGGTCTGTCCGACGATGGCGAGGTGGAATTTCTCGCGGTCCACGAGCAGGGTGCTGAGGACCGCGACGCCGAAGCTGCCGCCGATCTGTCGAATGATCTGAATCAGGCCGGATGCCTGCGCTGTCTTTGACTCCGGGATCGCCTGGATGGCCGTTGCCTGCAGGGGCGCCATCAGGAAGCCCATCCCGGCGGCAAGCAGGCATACGGTCCCGAGAATCTCCGCGTTGCTGGAATACGTCGTCAGAAAGGTAAAGCGATACATCCCCAGGGCCCGCAGGAGGATCCCGGTCACGCCGGGGATCTTTGCGCCGATCCGATCGGTCAGCCTGCCGCCGATGGCGCCTGTCGCCATCATGACGAAGCCGAACGGTATAAAGACCATCCCTGCCTGCGTGGGGGTGTAGCCGAGCCCGTTCTGAAGGTAGAGCGGAAGCAGGAAGTCGCTTCCGAAGATGCCCAGCCCGAATATGAAGATCACCATCGTGCTCATGCCGAAGTTGTAGATCCTGAAGAGCGAGAAATCGATGACCGGGTAGGCCGACGTCAGCTGGCAGACGAAGAACAGGGCGAACGCGGCGGCAGAGACGCTAAAGCAGCTCACGATGAACGTGGATGTCCAGCCGTCGGTGTTCCATGCCGCGTTTCCGTCCGCGAGGGCCAGGAGCAGCGCCGACAAGGCGATGGTGAGGCTCGCGAAGCCGGCAAAGTCGAACGGAGGACGCTCCGCCGCGCGGTGCTCGCGCAGAACGCGGGAGCACGCCGCGAAGGCGAGGATGCCGATGGGCACGTTGACGTCGAACATCGTCTGCCACGAGAAGTTGTCGATGAGCCATCCGCCGAGCGTTGGACCAAAAGAGGTCGACGCCAGGGCGGGCATCGACCACACTGCCACCGCGATGCCCAGCTTTTCCTTGGGGAACTCTCTCGTGACCATGGCCATGCTGACCGGCATGAGCAGCCCGCCGCCGACGCCTTGGACCGCGCGGGAGGCAATGAGCGCGCCCAGGCTCCACGAGACGCTGCAGAGAAACGAACCCGTCGTAAAGAGGACCAGCGCGGCGAGAAAGACGGTCTTGTAGCCGAAACGGTCGGCCAGCCATCCGGACGCCGCCAGCACCACAGCGTAGACCAAATGGGGTCCGCGCGCGGACTCCGCCCTCCGCGCCCGGGTTGTCCGCGCCGTCGGTCGAGATCTTCATCCACGACCAGCGCGCTGCCGCCCCCTTGACATTTACTTTACGCTACTGTAACGTAATATAAGTAGACGGGCGGGGCGCGTCAAGACGCGCTGGGCGATGCGGGCTTCGCGGTACCGTGCCGGCATCCACAGGCACCGTCGCGACGTGAGGGAACGCCGGCGGTGCGGGGGGGGGGAACGAACGCGTGAGCCGAGACTATGATTCGTCGCCTGCCGCAGCAGCCGCAGCAGCCGCAGCAGCCGCGGAACGCGGGCGCGGCAGGCCGCGGAGCCGGGAGGCGCACCAGGCTATCCTGAGCGCGACACTCGAGGTTCTCGGGAAGCGAGGGTTCGACGGCCTCACCTTCGAGGCTGTAGCCTCGCGAGCGGGCGTGGGGCGGCCGACGATCTACCGGCGGTGGAAGCGAAAAGAGGAGCTCGTCGCGGAGGCGATCGAATCCTGGAGACCGCATTTCGCGCTGCCGGACACCGGCAGTCTCGCCCGCGATCTGGAGGGGATGGTCGACGCGATGGAGCGGGCCTTGTCAGACGCATCCGTGCGGCGCCTGTGGCTGCTCGTCATGACCGAAGTCTCCATGGCCGACTCCCTGCGGGAGGCCTGGTGGTCCGCCTACATCACTCCCCGATTCGAGATGATGCGTGCGGTCTTCCAGCGGGCAATCGAGCGGGGAGAGATCGACGCTTCGGCCGACATCGATCGACTCATGATGCTTCTCTCGGCCGCGCTGCTGTACCACTACCTCATGCTGCCGGGTCGTCCCACAAAGAACGACATCTGGAGGAGCGTCAACTTTCTCGTGGGGCGCGTGCGCACCCATCGGCCCGGCCCAGAGCCGAACGCGCGCCGCGCCGCAAGTCGGCCGAAGCGGTCCGCGGCGCGCGGCCGCACGCGGGGAAGCGGCTGAGGCGGCCGCGGAGCGGCAGCGCCTTCCGTCAGGAAACCGACCCCGGGGCCGGGGAGGGCGGCCGGCGTTTCGTGCGCGTGAAGCACAGGGCCGCGAAGACGACGGCGCAGACCAGGCATACGCAGAAATCGACCAGGAATCCCAGCGTCATCGTCGAAGCCTGGATGACGACGCCGATGACGAAAGGACCGCTCGACTGGCCTATGTCCATGATGGAGCTCAGGGCCCCCATGGAAGCGCCGAGGCTCTCCTCCGCCGCGACATCCGAAACGTAGGTGCTGGTCGCGACCGTCGAGAGAGAAAGCCCGAGGCCGAAGACGATGCCGATCGCGGTCGCGGCCACGATTCCGGAGAACACCGGGATGAGCGCGAACGATCCTCCGAGGAGGACGATGCCGGCGAGGATCTGCAGCCTGCGGTCGATGCGATCGGACAGCCGGCCGAACAGCGGCTTCGAGACGGCGATGGCCAGGATCTGCAGCGAGAAGATGAACCCGATCTGGTACGGCGGGAGACCCTTCCCCTGGAGGTACAGCGGCAGGTACGTCTCGAAGGCTCCGTAGGTAAAGTAGGCGGCCATCTCGATCAGGGCCGTCCCGAGGAGCCGCCCGTTCGACACGAACGCGAAGAGGCTCCTGCCGAAGTCCGCGAGCGCCACCTTCTTGATCCCCGACTCGGCCGAGCGGTCGTCCGGCATCATGAACGACATCACGAATACCGGCGTCGCGAGGAGGAAAGCCGCGACGTAGACGAGCCGGAAGTTCCAGGCGCCCGAAAGGGCCGCGAAAACCGAAATGATGGCCCCGCCCAGGATCGGCGCGAGGGTCCGCCCCACGAGAGTCGCCGACGAGTAGATGCCGAGCTTCTCTCCCTTTGTCTCCTTGTACGCGCTGAGGATGAGAGCCGCGGAGACCGGCCCGAGGATGGCGGTCGCGATGCCGTGGAAGAAACGCACGGGGATGAGCCACCAGGGATTCTGCACGAACACGTAGAGGACAGGAGCAAGGAGAAAGACGAACGCGGATACGATGAGCAGTCTCTTCTTGCCGAGCCGGTCCGCGAGGAGCCCGACCGGAAAGCTGAACAGAATGCCCGCGAGGGGCGAGATCGCGGAGACGATGCCGATGACGTCCGTTCCCGCGCCCATCGACTTGAGAAAGAGCGGCAAGACCGGGTTCTTCGAGATGGTCGTCGAAAAGATGCCGAAGAATCCGATCGTCGAAAGGAGCGAGATGATGGTCGCCTTCGTCGTGTTTTTCAAGACAGCTCTCCCGCCCACACCCTCGCCGACCCCGGCGAGGCCGTCCCGCTACTCCGCGAGGATCACCTTGATCCCGCGCGACTCGAACTCCTTGAGGTCCTTGTCCGAGATGCCGCCGTCGGTGATGAGGTACTGGATGCGGTCCAGCGCGCCGAGCGCCGCGAACGCCATGCGCCCGATCTTCGTCGAGTCGGCGACGAGGTAGGTCTCCTCGGCCGCCTCGATCATCGCGCTCTTGACCGGAAGGTCGCTCAGGCCGGGGTAGGTGAGCCCGACGTCGTAGGAGATGCCGCCGGTGGCCAGGAACAACTTCTTCACATGAATCTGTGAGAAGAAGGCCGCCGCCTTCTCGCCCGTGAGCGACAGCGTGGGGGCCTTGAACTCGCCGCCGGTCACCATGACGACGAAAGAGGAGTGCGCCCCGAGCATGAGGCCGATGTTCAGCGCGTTGGTGATGATCTGCAGGTCGCGCTTGTCCTCGAGGTTCTTCGCGATCTCGGTCACGGTCGAGCCGGAGTCGAGGATGATCGAGTCGCCGTTCTCGATGATGCCGGCCGCGGCGCGGCCGATGCGCGCCTTCTTGTCCATGTTCTCCGTGCGCTGCAGCGACAGCGAGCGCACCTGCTGGGGCATGCTCTTGAGGTAGGCGCCGCCGTGCTCGCGGCCGACGAGCCCTTCGTCCTGCAGGCGGTCGAGGTCCTGGCGGATCGTCGGCTCGGAGACGCCGAACGCGCGGCTCAGGTCGCTGACCCGCGCGCTTCCCTCTTCCTGGAGCATCTCCAGGATCTTCATGCGCCGCTGCTGTGCGAGCATGGACCCCGCTTCCTCGCGAGAAGATTCTAATGCGCGGCGCGTCGTCTGCATAGCTTGTCGCGCGCCGGCCTCAGCGGACAAGGGCGGGCCGCCCGATCAGCTCCCGCGCCGCCTTCGCGATCCCGGCGCGATCGATCCCGCACCAGGCCCGGATCTCGCCGCGCGGCCCGGCCTTGGAGAACTGCCCCTCGGGAATGCCGAGCCGGCGTACCGCCGCGGCGACCCCCGCCTCGGCGACCGTCTCGGCCACGAGCGATCCCAGCCCGCCGTGCACGGAATGCTCCTCCACGGTGAGCACGCGCCCGGTGCGGCGCACGGAGGCCAGCAGGCGCGCCGGGTCCAGAGGCCGGAGGCACGGCACGTTCAGCAGGTCGACGCCGACGCCCTCCGCCTCGAGGTCCCGCGCCGCGGCCGCCGCTTCGTGGACGACGGTGCCGATCGCGGCGATCGTGACGTCGCCGCCTTCGCGCAGCACGTCCACCGCGCCCGGCGCGAACTCGTAGCTTTCTTCATGGAGCAGGGGCAGCGCGACGCTGTCCATGCGGATGTAGACCGGCCCCTTGTGGCCGAGAGCGAAGCGGAACACCCGGTCGGCCTCGACCGCGTCGCAGGGGGCGAGGATGGTGATGTTGCCGAACCCCCGCATGATCGAGAGGTCGTCGATCGAGTGGTGCGTGCTCGCGAGCGCTCCGTAGGCGACCCCCGCGTTCAGCCCGACGAGCTTGACGTTGGTCTCGGAGTAGCAGACGTCGTTCTTGACCTGCTCGTTGGCGCGGCCCACGAGGAACGGCGCCGCGTTGGCCGTGACCGCGACGTAGCCGCCGAGCGAGAGGCCGACGGCCACGCCGACGAGGTTCTGCTCCGCGATGCCCACGTCGATCACGCGGTCGGGGTGCTTGTCCCTGAAAGGGCCGATGCGGGACGTGCTCGTCGAGTCGCTCACGACCACGACGACGTTGACGCCCTCATCGACGGCGCGGGTGAACGCGGCGACCATGGCGTCGCGCAGGTCGACGAGGGGAGGGGCCGCGCTCATCACTCGAGCTCCTCTATGGCCTGCTCGACCTGGTTCCCCACGGGGATCCTGTGGTGCCAGGAAGCCTGGTCCTCGATGAACGAGACTCCCTTCCCCTTGGTGGTCCTCGCGATCACCACGTGCGGCTTCGTCCCGGCGAGGTCGAGGCCCGCGATCGTGGCGATCAGCGCGGCCGGGTCGTGCCCGCCGCACTCGTGGACGTCCCACCCGAAGGCCTGCCACTTGGCCGCCAGCGGCTCCAGCGGCATGATCTTCTCGGTCCTGTCGGCGAGCTGCAGCGTGTTGCGGTCCACGATCGCGACGAGCCGCCCCAGCTCGAACCGCGACGCGCTCATCGCCGCCTCCCACACCGACCCCTCCTGAAGCTCCCCGTCGCCCGTGAGCACGAACACCCGGTACGAGCGCCCGCTCATGCGGCCCGCGAGCGCCAGCCCCACGCCTACGGAGAGCCCGTGGCCCAGCGCGCCGGTGTTCAGCTCGATCACCGGCGTCTTCTGCCGCACCGGGTGTCCCGGCAGCCGCGAGTCGAACTTGAGGTAGGTCGCGAGCAGCGCCTCGTCGAGATAGCCGGCCTCCGCGAGCATGCAGTAGAAGCCGCCGATCCCGTGCCCCTTGCTGAGTATGAAGCGGTCCCGCTCCGGGTCGTCGAGCCGGTCGGGCGCGATGTTCAGCACGTTGAAAAAGAGCGTGGCGAGGATGTCGGTCTCCGAGAGGTCGGCCCCCGTGTGCCCCTGCCCGGCGCCCGCGTTCATGCGGATGATGCGCCGCCGGATGCTGCGCGCGCGCTTCGCGATCTCGGCGGGAGCAAGCGGCGCGCGCACGGCAGCCTTTCGGCCTCGTTCCATGCCCCTATTGAAGCACAGGTTTCCCTTCTGATCAAGAAGAATCCGTAAGTAAAAGAAAACATCCCGCGGAACCCGACGGAGCGGCCGCTTTGCCTAACTTCTTCTATAATAAGCTGAAGGGAACCATGCCGCCCCGCGATGACCCCTCGCGGCCCGTCGTCTGCCCCTTCCGCCCCGGATACGCAAGCAAACGAAACTTTTCGTTGACACCTCCATCGGGCGGTCCTATAATCTCGGGGCCGCCACCGTACGCGAGAGGGAGGTCAGCCGATGCGCGTCGTGGACAAGCCCGTCACATTCGGAGTCATCGTCGGCACGCGAGGGTTCTTCAACCCGGCGCTCGCGAAAGACGGCCGCAAGGCGCTGCTCGCCAGGCTCGAGAAGCTCGGCTACCAGAGCGTGATCCTGCCGGAGAGCGCCACCGCCAACGCCGCGGTCGAGACGCGGGCCGACGCCCGCAAGTGCGCCGAGCTGTTCCGCGCGAACCGCGACCGCATCGACGGCGTGATCGTGTCGCTGCCGAACTTCGGCGACGAAGTCGGGGTCGTCGAGACGCTCGCGATGGCCGAGCTCAACGTGCCGGTCCTGGTGCAGGCCACCGACGACGACATCGACAAGGTCGACGTGGCCCATCGCCGCGACGCGTTCTGCGGAAAGCTCTCGGTCTGCAACAACCTCTACCAGTACGACATCCCGTTCACGGACACCACCGGCCACACCTGCAAGGTGGAGAGCGAGGCGTTCACGCAGGATCTCGACGCGTTCGCCCGCGTCTGCCGCGTGGTCAGGGGGCTGCGCAGCCTGCGCGTCGGCGCGATCGGCGCCAGGCCCGCGGCGTTCCGCACGGTGCGCTACAGCGAGAAGCTGCTGCAGTCGACGGGCATCACCGTGATCCCGGTCGATCTCTCCGAGATCATCTCGGCCGCGCAGCGGCTCAAGGACGGCGACAAGGCGGTCCAGGAGACCATCGGTACGCGTCAGGAGCTACGGGAAAATCCCGGCGCGCATCAAGGAGGAGCAGATCCTCAGGCAGGCGAAGCTCACGGTGACGATCAACCGCTGGATGGAAGCGAACGAGTGCGACGCGAGCGCCATCCAGTGCTGGAGCTCGGTGCAGCAGAACTACGGCTGCGCGACCTGCCTCACCATGAGCCTGATGGGCGAGCGCCTGCATGCCGAGCGCCTGCGAGGTGGACGTCACCGGCGCGGTCTCGATGTACGCGCTGCGCGCTCGCCTCGCGCAACCCCGCCGGGTTCCTCGACTGGAACAACAACTACGGCGACGACCCGGACATGTGCGTCAACACGCACTGCAGCAACTTCCCCAAAGGCTTCGTCGGCGGCGACATCGAGATCTCCGAGCTCGACATCCTCGGCGAGACGCTGGGCCGGGAGCTCTGCTTCGGCGCGATCAAGGCCAAGGTGAAGGCCGGTCCCATGACGTTCTTCCGCATGGACACCGACGACAAGCGCGGCTGCGTCAGGTCCTACGTGGGCGAGGGCGAGTTCACCGACGACCCGTTCGCGATGGACGGCGGCATCGCAGTGTGCCGGATCCGCAACCTGCGCAGCCTGCTCGGCAACCTCTGCCGCTTCGGCTGGGAGCACCACGTCGCGATGGTGCGCGGCAACTGGGCGCGCGTGCTCAAGGAGGCCGTGGGCCGCTACCTCAAGTGGGATCTCTATGCGCACGAGTGAGGCGCCGGGGGGAGCTTGGGTGCGCCATTTGTTTGACAGCGGCAGGGGCGCATGCTAACCTGCGTTTGTTATCGTATCGGTGCCGAGGCGTAAGGAAACGAAGGAATGAAGCTCAGTAACGCAAAGATCGAAAAGTGGGGCTGTTTCGAAGCGAAATTCCAGGCAAGGAGCGCCAGGAACCCGTTTACCGAAGTCAGGCTGGAGTGCGAGTTCACCAACGCGGGCAAGGTCGTCGACTTCCAGCAGGTCCGCGTCAACGGATTCTACGACGGCGACGACACGTTCGGTCGTGCGCTTCATGCCGCGCATGGAAGGCAAGTGGACCTTCCGCACCAGCAGCAACGTGCGCGAGCTCGACGGGCAGGAAGGCTCGTTCGAATGCATCGCCCCGTCGGCGGGCAACCACGGGCCCGGTGCGGGTCCACGACTCCACCAACTTCGCCTACGAGGACGGCACGCCCGTACTGGTGCGTCGGCACGACCTGCTACGTCTGGAACCACCAGACCCCCGAGCTCGAGGCCGAGACGCTGCGCACGCTGAAAAAGGCGCCTTTCAACAAGATGAGGATGTGCGTCTTTCCCAAGCGCTACCGATACAACTACAACGAGCCCGAGTCCTACCCGTTCGAGGGCGGCCTCACCGGCAAGTGGGACATGTCGATGCGCGACAACCACAACCAGCCGGCCCTCGCGAAGTGGGACTACGACCGCCTGAACCCCGTCTATTTCCAGAAGCTCGAGCGCCGCATCCTCGACCTGCAGAAGCTCGGCATCGAGGCCGACCTCATCCTCTTCCACCCCTACGACTTCGGCGCGTGGGGCTTCGACCACATGCCGCGCGGCGTCAACGAGCGCGTCTTGAAGTATCTGATGGCTCGGCTCGCTGCGTTCCGCAACGTGTGGTGGTCCCTGGCCAACGAGTACGACCTCATGCCCTCGATCAAGATGCAGGACTGGCACGATTACTTCAAGCTCGTGCGCGACACGGACCCCTACGATCACCTGCGCTCCATCCACAACTGCGCTCGCGTCTTCTACGACCACTCCCTGCCGTGGGTCACGCACGCTCGATCCAGAGCAGCGACCTCGCGCATGACGGACGACCTGGGTGCGCACAGCTACTGGAAGCCGGTGATCTACGACGAGTGCTGCTACGAGGGCGACATCGAGATGCGCTGGGGCGACATCACGGCCGAGGAGATGGTGCATCGCTTCTGGCTGGGCTTCTGCCCGCGGCGGCTACGTCGGCCACGGCGAGACCTACCTGAACCCCGAAGAGATGCTCTGGTGGGCCAAGGGCGGCAAGCTCGTGGGCAAGAGCCCGAAGCGGATCGCGTTCCTGCGCAAGCTGCTCGAGGAGTCGGGCGTCCCCGGGCTCAAGCCCGTGCCGAAGAACGACCGGAGCTTCATGCAGGGCGGCCACGACGGCATGTGCCGCTACGGCGACGACTACTACCTCGTCTACTTCGCCGACCACGCGCCGGCGAAGCGCGCGTTCACGCTCGGAAAGAACACGTACAAGGTCGACGTGATCGACACGTGGAACATGACGATCGAGCCGATTGGCTCGTTCACCGGGAAGTGCGAAGTGCCGCTTCCCCGAAAGCCGCGCATGGCCCTGAGATTGGTCAGGGAAAAGAAGTAGTCGCCACGAGGAGGTGGAGAAGATGAAGCGAATCGTGTTTCTCCTGGGTAGCGGCGCTGCTGATCGCGCCTGCGGCTGTTTGCCGCGCCCCAGGCCGAGGAGATGACCGAGTTCGGGACCAAGCGGTCCGAGACGGTCATCGTGCAGACCTTCGATGCCCGGTCCGCAACGCCGGATACCTTTAACCCGTATCTCGCGGGGCTCGACCGATGGCACGGCGCGCGGATGGTGAACTACGCGTACCTGTGGGAGATGGACACCGGGACCGGCAAGACCGTGAACGAGCTGGCCGCCGAGCCGGCGCAGGTGCTCGACAACACCTACACCAAGTTCCGCGTCAAGCTGCGCCAGGGCGTCTACTGGAGCGACGGCGTGGAGTTCACGGCCGACGACATCATGTACACGTTGCAGGCCACGCGCGCGAATGTCGCCAAGCTGCCGCGCGCCAAGATTCTCGACAGCCTCTGGAAGACCGCGAGGCAGATCGACAAGTACACCTTCGAGGTCGAGACGACGTCGCCCGGACTACTACTTCGAGCAGGACTGGGGCCTCTGGACCTGGGGCGCGTTCGCCCTGTGGATCATCCCCAAGCACGTCTTCGAGAAGCAGGCGGACATCTCGCAGTTCAAGTACTCCGAGCCCGCTGGCGCTCGGCGCCTACGTCCTCGACAAGTACGATCCGAACGGCTTCTGGCATAGCTGGAAGCTCCGCGACGACTGGCAGCGCTCGGCGTGGGGGGCCTACACGAAGAAGGCGCCTGCCGTGAAATACGTCGTCTACCAGAACATCGGGCCCGAGGACAAGCAGGTCCTGGCGTTCAAGCAGAACAAGTTCGACGCCGGCAGCTTCATGACCTGGGAGAGCATCAAGGCGGTCCAGCAGACCAACAAGGACATCAAGACGTTCTCGCCCAAGTTCCCGCTCTTCTGGAACGACGACGCCTGCGCGTTCGGCATCGGTTTCAACGAGCAGAAGGCGCCGTACAACAACAAGGACGTCCGCTGGGCGCTCGCCCTGGCCACCGACCTCAAGGCCGTGACCATGACCGCGCTCGGCGGCGCCTTCCGTGTCTCCGCGATCCCGATGGTCGACCAGCCGTGGATGCGCAAGACCTACTTCGAGCCGCTGGTCCCGTGGCTGGAGAGCTTCGCGCTCGACGACGGGTACAAGCCCTTCAACCGCAAGTACGCCGACGAGATGAAGGCCACCCTCAAGCAGCAGGGCATCGCCGACCTGCCCGCCGACGGCGAAGAGACCTACACGATGATGGGGCAGGGCTGGTGGAAGTACGACCCTGCCGAGTCGGCGAAGCTTCTCACCAAGGCCGGCTTTACCAAGGGCGGCGACGGCAAGTGGCGCCTGCCCGACGGCAAGCCGTGGCAGCCGATCTTCGCGATCCCCGGCGACTGGCACCCGATCCTGCAGCGCATGGGCTTCTCGATCGCCGACAGCTGGAAAAAGGCCGGCATCGACGTGGTCGCCAAGCAGATGGACAACGCCGAGTGGGAGAAGACGGGCAACTACAACAACCTGCTGGAGATCCGCCTCTTCTGGCCCCAGTGCTCCTACGTGACGCCGGTCCAGTTCATGCGCAACCTACCGCCAGCAGTACCTCAAGCCTGCCGACTCCAATGAGTTCATTTCCGGCAACGGTCTGCGGTGGGACAACAAGGACGCCGACAAGCTGATCGGACAGATCGTGAGCACCGCGCCGAGCCCCCAGATCGTCGAGATGCAGAAGGAAGTGCTCAAGATGATGATCCAGGACATGGCGGTGATCAACCTCGCGTCGATCCCGACCACGATCCCGGAGAACTGGGCCTACTGGAAGAACTGGCCGACTGCCGACAACTACTATGCCACGCCTCTCACCTGGTGGAGCTCCTTCAAGTTCGTTCTCATGAAGCTGGAGCCGACGGGCAAGAAGTAGTAGGATTCGCCTCGACGCTGCGGCGGTCGCGAGACCGCCGCAGCTTTCTTCGGCGGGGAGGCGGCGGCACACTTTGAAGAACCTTCTGACGTACCTGGGGACGCGGTTCGCCACCTACCTCGGGGTGCTGTTCATCGGCATCACGATCGTCTTTATCCTCCCGCGCCTGATGCCCGCCGACCCGATAGACAACTACCTGTCGCAGATGCAGTCGCGGGCGGGCCAGAGCCTGTCGGCCGAACAGGTGGACGCCATCCGCGGGGCGCTGACCGAGCTCTACGGCCTCAAGGGCTCGCTCTGGCAGCAGTACCTCGGCTACCTCAAGCGCGTCTTTATCACCTTTGATTTCGGCCCTTCGCTTTCCGGCTACCCGACGCCGGTCTCGTGGTTCATCAAGAACTCGCTTCCCTGGACCTTCGGCCTGCTGATCGTGTCGACGGTGATCTCGTGGACCCTCGGTAACCTGATCGGGCTGATCGCGGGCTTCTACCACAACCGGAGGTTCGCATCCGTCGCCGAGACCATCGGCGTGCTGATCTACCCGATCCCGTACTACATCTTTGCGCTGGCTCTCATCATCCTCCTGGCGTTCATCATCCCGCTGTTCCCGCTCACGACCCTCATCATGCCGGGGCCGCTCTCGATCAGAAAGGTCTGGGAGGTCGTCTACAACTCCGTGCTGCCGGCCCTCGCCCTCGTGCTGGCGGGCTTCGGCTGGAACATCCTCGGGATGAAGGCGCTGTCGTTCGCCACCAAGGAGGAGAGCTACGTCGTCTACGCGCGGCTCAAGGGCGTGCCGGGCAACCACATCATGACCGACTACGTGGCCCGCAACGCGATTCTGCCGCAGGTCACGGCGCTGGCCCTCTCTCTGGGCTCGATCTTCAGCGGCGCGATGATCACGGAGATGCTGTTCTCCTACCCGGGGATGGGCATGATCATGCGCCGGGCCATCGGCGAGGGGGACTACAACCTGCTCTACGGCTGCCTGACGGTGACCATCGTGGCGGTCGCGACGGCCACGTTCGTCATCGATCTCGTCTACCCGCTGTTCGATCCGCGGATCCGCCACAAGTAGGTGCCGAGATGAAGTGGAACAGCCGGCTCAAGGTCGGGGTCGTCATTCTCGCGGTGTTCTTGCTGTGCGCTTTCGTTCTGACGCTCTTCTGCCCCAAGGACCCGTCGATGCAGAGCTCCTACCCGCCGTACCTCAAGATCAGCTGGGAGCACCTGCTGGGCACCAACGGCCTCGGGCAGGACATCTTCTGGTTCCTCATGTTCGCGATCCGCAACTCGATCCTGCTCGGCGCGGGGGTGAGCATCTGCACGAGCCTGATCGGGCTGGCGGTGGGCCTGAGCTCCGGCTACCTCGGCGGTTCGTACGACCGGGTCGCGATGCTGATCAACGACTCGTTCATCGTGATCCCGACCTTCCCGATCCTGATCGTCCTGAGCTCGCTCATCCGCGGAAAGGGCGGGCTGATCACGATCGTGCCGATCCTGATCGCCTTCGGGTGGGCGTGGGGCGCTCGGACCACGCGCTCGATCGCGCTCTCGGTGCGCGAGCGCGAGTTCGTGAACATGGCCTGGTACTCGGGCTGCAGCAAGGCGCGGATCATCGCGCAGGAGTTCTTTCCCTACGTGTACGCCTACGGGATCGTGGCCTTTATCAACTCGATCCTCTCGGTGATCAACGCCGAGGCGGCGCTGGCGGTCATCGGGCTCTCGTCCATACAGACCCCGACGCTCGGCTCCGCCGTCTACTGGGCCATCACCTACAGCGCGATCATGACCGGGCAAGTACGTGTGGATCGGGGCGCCGATCGTGGCCACGAGCCTCCTGTTCCTCGGGCTGTTCCTGACGTCGACGGGCTACAACCAGTACTTCGCGGAAAGGCGGGGCCACTGATGAGCACCGTCGCGCCGCTCGGGTTCCGGCCGGCCACCGCCGCGCCCGCCATCACGTTCGAGGACGTCGTCGGCACCTACACGACCGTGCGCGGCACCGTCAACGCGGTCGACCGCGTGAGCCTCTCGGTGGAGACGCAAAAGATCATCGGGATCGCCGGCGAATCGGGCTGCGGCAAGACCACACTGATGAAGCTCCTGTACGGCGACATCCAGTACCCGCTCGCCTTGACGCGCGGACGCATCCGCTACGACCTGGGCGGGATGGAGCCGATCACGACGGAGAACATCAAGGACTACTGGTTCAAGCGGATCTCCTACATCCCGCAGAGCTCCATGAGCTCGCTCAACCCCGTCGTGCGCATCCGAAAGCAGTTCCTGGATTTCCAGGGCTTCCAGACGCGGGAGCAGCAGGAGGCGACCCTGGACCAGGTGCGCGCTTTCTTCCGCGAGCTCGACCTCCCCGTCGAGGCGCTCGACGCCTACCCGCATCAGCTCTCCGGCGGCATGAGGCAGCGGGTCATGGTGGCGCTGGCTACCTTCTTTCACCCCGAGATCATCCTCGCGGACGAGCCGACCACGGCGCTCGACGTCGTCGTGCAGAAGGGCATCCTCCTGCTGCTCGCCGAGCTGCAGGAAAGGATGCGGAACACGATCTTTCTCGTCACGCACGACATGGGCGTGCACTACCAGCTCACGCACCGCATGCTTATCATGTACGCCGCCAAGGTCGTGGAGTACGGGACTTCGGAGGAGATCTTCTCGCGGCCGCGCCACCCCTACACGAAGATGCTGATCGAGAGCCTGCCCAAGGTCGGCGACGACCGCGAGAGGCAGGGCGTCGAGGGCAAGCCGCCGAGCCTGTGGGACAACCTGCAGGGGTGCCGGTTCGCCGACCGCTGCAAGAAGGCGCAGGCGAAGTGCCGCGAATACGAGCCGCCGTTCGAAGATCTCGCACCGGGCCATAAAGCGGCCTGCTTTTTCCCCGAGGAGTAGGCGTGGAACGCACCGTCATCAAGGCCGACCACCTGCGCAAGAACTACTCTCTGGGGAGCCTCCTCCACCGTATCCGGATCCACGCCCTCGACGACGTGAGCTTCGAGGTGCGGAGCGACTCGCCGATCGTGGTGAGCCTGATCGGAGAATCGGGCAGCGGCAAGACGACGCTGGCCAAGGTGCTGCTGCGGCTCGTCGAGCCGAACGGCGGGAGCCTCGAGGTCGAAGGCAGGCGCATCGTGGCGCGCGGCGACCACGCCGTGACGGTGCGGGAGCTGAGGCACCTCGTGCAGCCGATCTTCCAGAACCCTTTCGAGGCGTTCAACGCGTACCGCAGGGTGGACAACTACCTCCGCGACACAGCCCTTCACATAAACAAGGCGAAGCGGGGCGCAGAGGCTGAGCGGCAGATCGAGGACGCGCTGCACTCCGTCGGCCTGCACTACAACGACGTCGTCGGGAAGTACCCGAACCAGTTCTCGGGGGGCGAGCTCCAGCGCGTCTCGGTCGCGCGGGCGCTCATCCCCAAGCCCAAGCTGATCGTGGCCGACGAGCCCGTGAGCATGATCGACGCGAGCCTGCGGATGAACATCGTGAACCTCTTCCGCAGGATCAAGCAGGACTACGCCACCAGCTTCCTCTACATCACCCACGATCTGGCCACCGCCTACTACATCAGCGACTACATCGTGATCCTCTACCGCGGCTGCATCGTGGAGTTCGGCCGGGCGGCGGAGGTGCTCCGCAAGCCGCTCCATCCCTACACGCAGCTCCTGCTCGCCTCGGTGCCCCACGTCGGCGTCAGGTGGACGAAGCGCGAGAAGATGTCCGACCTCGAGACCAAGGAGTATGGCTTCGCGGGGTGCAAGTTCGCGAATCGCTGCCCCCACGTCATGGAGCGCTGCAAGAGCGAGCGTCCGACGCCGGTTCGCGCGGAAGCGGAGCGGGATGTATACTGCTGGCTGTACAAGTGAGGTCGAGACGTGCGCGGGATTGTTTCGTCGCTGCTGTTCGTTCTTGTCGTGTCCGCCCCGGGTCGAGCCGACATCCTCGGGATCGTCGACCTGGGCCTGGTTCGGGATGAGCGCCCGGTCACCGCGGTCTACTCGCTGAAGAACCCGTCGCGCGACAAGATAGCGCGCGTCGACCTGCTGAGCGGCTGCGGCTGCCTCGAGGTCCGGCCGGACATGCTCGTCCTCGAGCCGGGCGAGACGCGCGACGTGACGCTTGTCTACACCCCTGAGCCGTACCGGAGCGACACGTGGACGCAGCGGAACCTGCTCGTCAGGTCGAACCTGCCCGAGCTCGACAACCAGCGGCTGGTGGTCAAGGCGACGTTCGCGGAATCGGCGCGTCCCGCCTATTCCGCCGCCTCGGGCTGCGACGAGTGCCGCAAGATGGAGGCGCAGTTCGACGAGGAGCGGTTGCTCGACCTGTATTCGCTCGAGGTGCTGCTCATCGATTTCTACTTCGACCCCGGCTGCGGCGACTGCGACGAGTACCTGGAGCGTGGGCTTCCTTCGGCGGCGCAGCACGCAGGCAAGGTGCTGCGCCTGGCGCGGCACAGCATCCTGGACGCGGCGACGCTCCCGCAGCTCCTGCGGCGGCTGGAAGGGCAGGGGCAGGCGCTCAGGCAGCTGCCTGTCGCGTTCATAGGCGATCGCCCGTACCAGGGCCTCGACGCGATCCGCGAGGGCGCGCGGGCCGCGATGTCAAAGCAGGCGAGGTGAGCAGGGGCTGCGCCGCGCCTGAGCCGGCGCCGCGCCTCAGCCGTCCGCTCCTCAGCCGCCGATGATGATGGCGAATCCCGCGGCTGAAAGCACGAAAGAGATCGCCGGGCAGAGCACCCAGCCGAGCGCCATGTTGCGCAGGACGCGGAACTCGAAGGCGTGGAAACCCTGGAGCAGGCCGACGCCGAGGATCCCGCCGACGATCGCCTGGCTCGTGCTGACCGGCACGCCGATCACGGCAAAGACGTGCGTCGTGACGGCCATTCCCGAAACCGCGACGAGCGCCGAGTAGGCGTTCAGCCTCAGCAGGCCGGTGCCCACCGCCATGAACACCCTCTTGCCCATCGTGAGGACTCCGAGGGCGATCGACGCGCCGCCGAGTAGAGCGAGGTGGAAGTCCGAGACGCCGGGTATGAGGCCCGAGAAGACCCCGGTGGCATTGGCCACGTTGTTGGCCCCGAGCGCGTATGCGCCGTAGGCGCCGACTGCGACGAGCCCGGTCCACAGCAGGGTGTCCCGCGTGAGGATGCTCATGGGGACCCGCCGCATGACCGCGCGCAGCGCCTGGTAGATCACGAACGAAAAAACCATGGCGCCGATCGGAGTCGCGACCCAGCAGACCACGACCTTGAGCAGGCTGGCGGTCTGCAGGTTGCGCGTCGCCAACCCCACCCCCGCGATCGCACCGACGATCGCCTGGGACGTGCTGATCGGGAGCCCCGCCACCGTCATGATGGTGATGGCGATCCCCGCGGAAACGGTCACGACCAGGAGCGTGCTCGTGGTCTGCGTGGTCAGGCCTGAGAGCGTCGCGATGCCCCCCTGACCCTCGAGGGCGGCCCCGGCCATCACGCAGACCGCGCAGACGATGCTGGCCGTGCGGAATTTCAGGATCCTCGCGCCCACCGCCGTGCCGAACACGTGGGCGGCGTCGTTGGCGCCGAGCGCCCAGCCGAGGAACACGCCGCCGACGAGGGGAACCGGGGCCAGCAGCACGTTACGTGCTCCTCTTGGCCACGATGATCCGTATGCGGTCCGCGGCGCTCTCGCATCGGTCCGCCACGCCCCCGAGGCGCTGCACCAGGTCGCGGAGCAGGATCTTGGAAAGCGCGTCGAGGCTTCCCGAGAAGATGCGGTCGACGAGCGCGCCCTCCAGCCGGTCGACCAGGCTCTCGAGCTCCTCGACCTGGCCGACCGAGACGGTGGCCGCCAGGAAGTTTTTGAAAAGAAGGCTGACGCCCTCGACCAGCGAGTCCACGCACCGCGCGCAGGCGTCCACGAGCGCCAGCAGATCCGCGCGCAGCTCCTCGGGAATCGTGATGTGCTGATGCAGCACCATGCGGACCGAGGACTCCTCGTGGTTGGGCACGCGGTCGACTGCCTCGAGCAGGCCGAGGATGTCGCCCCGCGACTCGGGGAAGAGCGCCTCGGTGTACATCTGAGTTTCGGTCGAGCGGCGGATGTCGTCGGCGTTGCTCTCCGCCCGGTGGAGCCGGCCGAAGATCTCGCCGAGCCGCTCCCGGGAGCAGCCTTCGCAGGCCGCCGCGAATGCCTCGCGGAAGACGCGAGCGCTCGCGGTCACCTCGCCGCAGTACTCGCGCAGGCGCGCCTCGACCTGCTGCTGGCGCAGCACTTTCTGTCTCACCGCAAGACCTCCGGACGCCGCACACCGCGTCCCGCGGACGCCGCCCGAGCGGCCCGCATCAACCGCATTCGATACAGGATATGAAAGTTGGTGTCAATCGCCCGGAACGGCGCCGTACGGCCGCGCCGTGTCACCGGGAACGCGAGACTTCCTCGGGGTGACCGACCAGCGCGACGCTGCGCGCAAGCAGAAGCTCGCGGGAGAGGCGTACCGGTACCTGGCGGCGGTCCGAGAGCGTGCTCAGCTCGTCTTTCGTCACGAAGAAGATTCGCTTGGGAGGTTCCAGCTCGCGGCCGACAGGCAGGGGAGCATGACCGCGACTCTCGAGCCGGTCGGCATCCTCTTCACTGATGACCCAGGCCTCGGCCGCATCCACGAGCACGCGCCGGAGACGGTGCCACACGCCATGGCTGGTGTGCCGCTGACGGTACTCCCATGCCCGGATCAGGGCCTGTTCCCGTATGCGCCGCGCACGCTGCCGCAGGAGATCGCTCACGGCGTCGGCTCCGCCTTCTCGAGCCGCGCCAGCACCTCGGCGATCCGCGCCCGCCGCGCCCGCCTCACAACGGCAGCGGCACGCCGCGGCCGATCATCTCCTCGAGCAGCAGGGCGCAGTAGAGCTGGGCGCGCGGAAGGTGAAACGGCCCCTTCCAGTTGTTGCCCTTGAGGTCCATGGCGACGGAACCGTCGCGGTGCAGGTAGCCGAACCACTCGCCGTGCTCGCGGTCGGGGAAATGGGCCAGCGCCCAGTCGAGGACGCGCTCGAACCACTCCGCGTAGGAAGCGCGGCCCGTGAGCGCGTGCGCCAGCAGCGTGGCGTAGATCGCCTCGGTGTGGGGCCACCAGTACTTCATGTCCCACTCGACCTGCTCGGGCTGGCGGCCTTCGACGTCGACGAACGAGAAGAGGCCGCCGTGCACCGGGTCCCACCCGCGCTCGAGCGACCAGTCGAGGATCGGCAGCGCGCGCTCGAGCAGCGCCCGGTCGCGGCGGAACCGCGCCTCCGTCATCAGGAACCAGCAGGTCTCGATCGCGTGGCCCGGGTTCACGCAGCGTCCAGCCGGACCGTCGAGCATCTCGCCGCCCGGGCCGACGGTCTCGAGCAGGGCCCGCCGCTCGGGCTTGAGAAACAGGTCGAAGATCTCGGCGATCGAGCGGTCGATGAGCGCGCTGTAATTCGCCGCGTTCGCGGGGTCGGCCTCGCGCAGGATCTGGTAGGTGGCGACCCGGATCATCGCGACGGCGTGGGAGCGCGCCTGGAACGCGTCGGGAAAGAACTTGGGCGCGAGCGCGCCCGGCGTCGAGAGCAAACGCTCGACCATCTCCATGAGGGCCCGAGCGCGAGCTACGCGCGCCGCATCGCCGGCAGCCCGGCCATACTCGGCAAACGCGATGGCGGCAAAGGTCTCGGCGTAGATGTAGCGGCGCAGGCGCAGCGGCTTCCCCTCGCGCGTGAGGGTGAAGTACACGCGTCCCTCGGGCGAGATGCCGCAGCGCTCGATGAACTCGATGCCGTGACGCGAGAGCGCCAGCCATTCGGGCCGCTTCTCGAGCGTGTTGTACAGCCGCGCGAGCAGCCACGTGAAGCGGCCCTGCACCCAGCCGCCCTTGTCGCCCGAGAGCGGCTCTCCCCTGCGGTCGACGAACGTCGCGAAGCCGCCGTAACGGCGATCCACGCAGTGGTCGATCCAGAAGGGGAGCGTGTCCTGGAGCAACGCGGTCCTGAAAGACGCGCTCAGCGCGCGCAGGCGGCTCTCTTCCATAGGCTCACCCTTCATCGATGATGCGGTCGACCACGAGCTGCCGGAACTCGGGCGAGAGCGCCGCGAAGTAGGCGGTAAAGCCCGTCACGCGCACGACGAGGTCGGGATGCTTCGAGGGGTCGGCGTGGGCCTCGCGGATCTGCTTCGCGTCGATCACGTTGATGTTGAACAGGGTCCCGCCAAGCTCGAAGTGCGTGCGGATGAGCGCCGCGACCTTCGCGATCCCGTCGTCGCCGCGCGCGGCGCCCGGGTCGAGCTCGAGCTGAATCGGCGCGGTGTTGCCGTAGCCCGGCTGGATCTTCGCGATAGCCCGCGCCATCAGCGTCGGCGCGGAGTCGCGGGCGAAGCCGGGGTCGGGGTTCGCGCCGTGCGAGATCGGGGCGGCCGCATGCCTTCCGTTAGGCGTCGCGCCGACGACCTT
This sequence comes from uncultured Spirochaetota bacterium, assembly GCA_963734495.1. Taxonomy (GTDB): domain Bacteria; phylum Spirochaetota; class Spirochaetia; order SZUA-6; family CAVTHK01; genus CAVTHK01. The sequence goes on along the minus strand of CAVTHK010000006.1, from coordinate 86,311 downwards.
CCCCATGGCGATCGTGTTCGACCAGCTGAACCAGCCCGGGATCATGATGCGGCCGCCCGGCGTGGGCCCGGCCTTGACGAGCTCGGTGAACCGGCGCGAGAGGCGCACCGCCCACTTCTCGCCGAGCGAACCGGGCTGCCCGTAGCGCTCGCTCGCGCGGAGCATCAGGCGCACGCGCTCGCCCTCGACGCCGGCGAAATCCCGGCGGAGCGCCGCGGCCAGCTCGTCCCAGCTCAGGCGGCGCTCCCGCTCGACGCGCTGCTCGACGGCGGCGAACGAGTCCGCGACCGTGGCGAGCGCGGTCCCGTCGACGCACATGTTGTACATCTCGACGCCGCCGTCGGTGACGTCGACGCCCTTTTCGATCGGCCCGCGGCAGAGGAGGTTCAGCATGAGCTCGGGGCTGTTGTCCTTCTGATGCGCGAGGTGAAAGTCGATCCCCTCCGCCACGACCGCCACCGCGCGCTCGAGGTGGGCTTCGAAGCGGCGCCAGAGCGCCTCGACCGTGCGCTCGCCCCGCTCCGAGAACGCGGCTTCGAACACCTTCGCCATGTTGATCTTGACGCAGTCGTTGAGCGTGTACTCCCGGCCCGGGATCGCCATCCAGTGGCACCCGACCGCGATGCGGCTGCGCGCGAGCTCGGCCGGATAGCCGTTGCGCATGAACCCGTCGACGAGCGCCTTGTCGCCGGAGTAGCGCGGCCAGCCGAGCCTGTCCTCGAACAGGTGGCGGACGCTCTTGAGGAAGAGCTCGTTGTCGAGGCCCTCGTGCACGCGGATCGTGAGGTTCGCGGAGACGCCCATGCGGTGGGCGGCCTCGAGGATGAGGAACGAGACCTTCGACGTCACGTCGCGGCCGTCGGGGCCGGGCCCGCCGATCTGGTAGTAGTGCGCGTCGTTGAGGAGAAGACAGGCGAAGACAAAGGTCGCCTCCTCGTCGTCGACTCTCCCCGCCGCGAGGTCGCGCTCGTAGTAGGGGCGAAGCAGCTCGTCGAGCTGGCCGCCGGCCCCGTCGCGGTTGTACGTGCGCGAGGCCATGTTGTACCAGGCGATCCACTGGCAGGCTTCGCGAAGCGTGCGCGGCGCGCCGCTCACCAGGCGCTCGTTGACGTCGGCCATCTCGCGGAGGTTCCGCCGCAGCTCCGGCCGCGGCTCGCGGGACTCCGCTTCGCGAATCGCGGCGACCGTGCGCCTGATCCAGCTCTGCACGCCGAGGATCGTGTCCTCCTCGGCCTGGTAGAACGCGGCCTTGTCGGCTCCCCGGGCGGCGCGGCATCGGCGCACCCGATCCAGCAAGCCGCCCCAGCCGAGCTCGAGACCGATGCGGTAGTCGGGCGCGAAGTGGCTGTCCGCTCCGATCCCGGGGATGATGCCGTAGAGCTCGTGGTACGGCTTGAGGCGCGAGTAGTCCAGCTCCGGTTTCCATTTGACCGGCCGCAGGCGAGACATGAAGACCATCCAGCGCCCGGCCAGCGCGTCCAGCGGGTCGACGTAGGTCGGGTGGCACTCCATGAGCGAGCGGAAGTTGCGCGCCCAGCCGTCGAGCCCGTAGAAGCTGCCGTTCGCATGGTTGGGGATCGGCTTCCATACGAAGCCCTCGGGCGGAAGGACGGTCCCGTAATCGTCCTCGTCCATCGGGCCGTTCTTCGCGAGCTTCTCCTGCGTCTGGCGGATCTTCTTCTCGCGCAGCAGTCGGATGCGGTCTGCGAAGGTCAGCTCTGCGGCGGCGACTGGGGACGCTCATAGCGCGAGCGTAGAGGCGGGGCCCGGCCCGGTCAAGGGCTTCACCCGAACGCCGGGCGCGGCCCTATGATAGGATGGCGCCATGGTGCGTCGTGAAAGCTGCATCGCCCCAGCGGGTGAGAGTCCCGCCCAGGTAAGCGCCGGAGCGCCCGGTAGCAGGGTCCGGTTGTGGGGAGAGATCCCTGCGGCTGAGCGGACCGTCGAAGGCCTCTGACAGGAGGGAGCAAGGAAGCGGGCCGTAACGCGCAGTGAACGCCGAGCAAGCCTCGACAGATTATCAGCCGAAAGGTGGATCGGGATGGCCGAGCCGCTCATGTCGCGGCGAAGGCAACAGACAGTGACTCGTGATCCGGAAGAGCACTGGACATCCCCGGGGTACTGGCGACGGCACGTTTTGAAGGGATGGTGCGGAACACGAGAGACCCTACCCGGTGCGCCTTGTCGGGCGAAGACCGCGCGTATAAGGGGTAGACCGAAATCGCGCGGAGCCGGGAGGGAGTCCGAGGGGCTCATAGTACCGGGGAAGGCGGCGAGAAACCGCTGGAGGGAAGGGGCCCTGCTTTGGTTACGCCGGAGGCGGAGGTAAGCGCGAGGGCATGGTCGAAGGACCCAACAACCCCACAGACAAAGTGCGAGAACTCCAACGACGGCTATGGATGTGTGCCAAGCGGAGTAGGACGCGGCGGTTCCACGCGCTGTACGACCGGATCTACAGGAGTGACGTCCTGTGGGAAGCGTGGGAGCGAGTGCGGGCCAACGGCGGTGCGGCTGGTGTGGACAGAGAGACGCTCGCTGACATCGAGGACGGAGGGGTGGCTGAGTTCCTGCGAGGGATTGAGGCTACCCTGAAGGCAGGCAAGTACCGACCGGCGCCGGTGCGAAGGCGGTACATCCCGAAGGGAGACGGAAAGCAGCGGCCGCTGGGGATACCGACGGTGCGCGACCGGGTGGTGCAGATGGCGACGAAGCTCGTCATCGAACCGATCTTCGAGGCGGACTTTCGAGGATTGCAGCTACGGGTTCCGCCCGAGGCGCAGCGCGACGCAGGCGATGGAGGCCATCCGTGAGGCTGGCAACCGGGGCTACAACGTGGTGGTCGACGCGGACATCCGAGGCTACTTCGACAGCATCGACCAGAGGAAGCTGCTGCGGCTGGTGACGGAGCGGGTCTCGGATCGGCGCGTGCTGAAGCTGATCCGACAGTGGTTACAGGCAGGAGTGATGGAAGACGGGACGGTGAGAGAGACGCTGGCGGGAACGCCGCAAGGGGGCGTGATCTCGCCGCTGCTGGCGAACATCTACCTGGATGTTCTGGACCGCATCTGGACGGACAGGTGCTCGCACCTGGGAGTCCTGGTGCGGTATGCCGATGACTTCGTGGTGCTGTGTCGCCGCGAGTCGGCAGGCGCAGGAAGCCCTCAGGCGCATACGGATCATCATGGGGCGCCTGGGCCTGGAGCTGCATCCCGAGAAGACGCGCGTGGTCAGGCTCAACCGAGGCGAAGGAGCTTTCAGTTTCTTGGGTGGACAGTGCGCAAGCGACGAAGCATCCTGCGGAATCCGCGGGTGCACTTCGTGCAGCGGTGGCCGTCGCCCAAGGCGATGAAGCGCATTCGTACCCGGGTCCATGAGCTGACCGACGTGCGCAGCGGTCCGGCCCGGAAGACTGGATGAGCTTGATCGAGCTGCTGAACCCGGTGCTGCGCGGGTGGGGCAACTACTTCCAGACGGGAAACTCGCAGGCGAAGTTCAAAGAGATGGACACCTACGTGTATAAACGGGTACTCGACTGGCAAGAGACGCCGGGGCGGACAGCGCACGCGCTTCCGCTATGACCGGTGGCCCCGCAACGACTATGGGACCTGGGCCTGTACAAGCTCGCCGGGACCGTGCGATACCCCGCGCAAGCCGTCTCAGGAAAACCATCGGTAAGCTGTGTGCGGGAAAACCGCACGCACAGTTTGAAAGGAGGAACTGGAAACGGGCCGCGTTAGCGGTACCGCGCCAGTAATCGACCAATTGCGCATGCAACAGTGGGACTCCTTTGTCCCGGCGAGATGGGATCGGCGGTCGGCGCCGCGGCTCGCGGCTCCGGGGCCGCGGTCCTCTGGGCTTCCGAAGGCCGGAGCGCGGCGAGCAGCCGGCGCGCGGCCAGGGCGGGCCTCGAGGACGCGGGCGCGCTCCGGTCGCTCGTCGAGCGAAGCACGATGATCGTGAGCGTCGTGCCGCCGGCCTCGGCGCGAGACGTCGCCGCGGCAGTCATGAACTTCGGGTTCAGCGGCACGTACCTCGACGCGAATGCGGTCTCGCCCGCCCGGGCGCGCGAGATCGCGGCCCTCGTCGAAGGCGGAGGCGGCCGCTGCATCGACGGCGGCATCATCGGCGGTCCTCCGTGGAAGCCGAAGACGACTCGCCTCTACGTGAGCGGGCCGCGGGCCGCCGAGGCCGTGGAGCTCTTCGCGGGAAGCCCGCTCGAAGCGATCGACCTGCGCGGGCCGGTCGGGGCCGCGTCGGCCCTGAAGATGGCCTACTCGGCCTGGACCAAGGGCAGCCAGGCGCTCGTCGCCGCCGTGCTCGCCCTGGCCGAGGCCGAAGGCGTGGACGCGAGCCTGCGCAGCGAATGGGCCATTTCGCAACCCGAGCTTGCCTCCGGCGCCTCGGACCGCACGCGCTCCGTGACGGCCAAGGCGTGGCGCTTTGTCGGCGAAATGCTGGAGATCGCGGCGACCATGGAGAGCGCCGGGCTTCCGCGCGGCTTCCACGAGGCCGCGGCCGAGATCTACGGCCGCATGGCCGGCTTCAAGGATGCGGCGGAGCGGCCGGCGCTCGCCGCCGTCGTGGCGAGCCTCCTCGGGCGCTCGAGAGGGCACTGAGAGGCTGTTGCCGCGCCGCGCCGGCCCCGGCTACACTCCCTCAAACGATGGGCATCGCAGGCCTCGTCTTCGACATCCAGCGGTTCGCGATTCACGACGGCCCGGGCATCCGCACGACCGTCTTTCTCAAAGGCTGCCCGCTGCGCTGCCTCTGGTGCCACAACCCCGAGTCGATGGATCCGCAGCCCGAGCTCGCATGGAGACCTGACCGCTGCATCGGCTGCCTCGCGTGCGTCGGGGTCTGCCCCCACGGATGCCACCGCGCCGTCGACGGCAAGCACGCCTTCGACCGGACGGAGTGCGTGCGCTGCGGGCTCTGCTCCGAGCAGTGCTACTCCGGCGCCCTCGAGCGGGTCGGCCGCTCCATGACCGTCGAGCAGGTGATGGAGCAGGTGCTGTCGGACAGGCCCTTCTACGAGACCTCGGGCGGCGGCATGACGATCTCCGGCGGTGAGCCCCTGTTCCAGCATGAATTCACGGCCGCTCTGCTTGCTGCCGCGAAGGCGCAGGGGCTGCACACCTGCCTCGACACCAGCGGCCAGGCGCCGTGGGAACGCCTCGAGGCGCTGCTCGGCCGCGTGGACCTCTTCCTCTTCGACGTCAAGGAGACCGACCCCGAAGCGCACGAGCGCCTGACCGGCGCCGACGGCCGGCTCATCCTGGCGAATCTCGAGCGCCTCTCGCGGTCCGGCGCTCGCATCATCCTGCGCTGCCCGCTCATCCCGGGCCTGAACGACAGGCCCGGCCACCTGCGCGCGATCGGCGAGCTGGCCGCGAGGCTCGAGGGCGTGGCGCGCGTAGACCTTCTTCCATATCATCCTCTGGGCACCTCCAAGCTGCCCGGTCTCGGCCGCGCGCCCACGCTGCCGCAAACGAACACTCCCTCCGCCGACTCGCTGGCCGCCTGGGTCGCCGAAGTCGGCCGCCACACCTCCGTCGCGGTCCGCGGCGGCGGCTGAAGCCGCGCGCCGATGCGCCTGACCGTGAAAATCGGTGAACGATTTTCATGAACACGGCTGGCGGATTCCGGTATATAATGCATCGCTCGAGGAGGTGCGAAGTCCAGGCGGCGTTGACGGCGCGTTCGAATCCGGTCCGACCTTGCAACAAAAGGAGCGATCGATCATGAGCAGGCTCGTTGTGTTCCTCGTTCTCATGGCGTTCTGTTTCGCGCTGCCCTTGTGGGCTGGAGCGACCGGCGAGAAGAGCGGAGGGGCCGACTCGGCCGCAGCCGGTCCGAAGGAGGCTGTGCAAACCGACATCAGCCGGTACGTCGACGCGAAGGTCCCCAAGAGCTGGTACGAAGCCCCCAAGCTCGCGTCGCAGGCAGGCATCAAGGCCTACCAGGAGTCGCCGATGCTCGCCGAGCGGGTCAAGGCGGGCAAGCTTCCGGCGGTCAAGGACCGACTGCCTGCGGATCCGCCGGTCGTCGAGCCTTACGAGAAGGTCGGAACCTACGGCGGCACCGCGATCGTCTGGGCCGAGCCGAACTACCGCGGCGACACGATGTTCTTCAAGTGGCCGGAGCACCAACCCGGGCCCGGGCGCCCCACCCCCGATGGCCGCAGGACCGTGCCCTTCATACTCGAGGGCTGGAGCTACTCGCCCGACTTTACGCAGCTCACCCTCAAGCTGCGCAAGGGGCTCAAGTGGTCGGACGGCGCGCCGTTCACGGCCGCGGACCTCGAGTTCTGGTGGGAGCACGTCGCTTTCAACAAGAACCTGACGCCGACCCCGCCGGACAAGATCACGCCGATCGCGATGACGGGGTTCAAAAAGGTCGACGACTACACGGTGACCTTTATCTTCGCCAAGCCCAATCCGCGCTTCCACGACTACAACTTCTACGCCAACCTGTTCCCGATCGTCCCCATCCCTCCCGCCCATTATCTCAAGGCTTTCCATCCTGACTTCACGCCGGTGGACAAGATCACCGAGATGGCGAAGAAGGTGGGATTGAAGGAATGGTGGCAGTACTACCTGCGCGTCTCCAACGACTCGCACGACCACCCCGAGTGGGAGGCCCAGAAGCCGGTCATCTCGCCCTACGTCGTGACGGAGCGCACCGAGACCTACATGATGTGGGAGCGCAACCCCTACTGGCCCTTCGTGGACACGCAGGGCAACCAGCTTCCGTACATCGACAAGGTGCGGGTCAACATCGCCGCCAACCCCGAGATCGCGGCCGCCAAGATGGTGACCGGCGAGGCCCACCTGTCGGGGCGCTTTACCCAGACCCCCAACATCCCGCTGTACAAGGCCAACGAGCAGAAGTCCGGCTACAAGACCCTGATCTACAGCAGGGCGTACGGATCGGACATCGTGGTGCTGCTGAACCTCTCGCACGAGAACCCCGACATGTACGCGGTCTTCAACGACGTGCGTTTCCGCCGAGCGGTCTCGCAGGCCATTGATCGCAACGAGATCAACGACAAGGTCTACTTCGGGCAGGCCATCGTCATGCAGGCGACCATCCCGCCGACGAGCCGCTACTTCAAGCCCGAGTACGCCCAGGCGTACGTCGAGTACAAGCCGGAGGAGTCCAAGAGGCTGCTCGACGAGATGGGCATGAAGGACAGGGACGGCGACGGCTGGCGTGAGACGCCGAGCGGCAAGAAGTTCAGCCCGCAGATGATCTTTGCCATCGTCGGAACGGTCGACCCTGCGCCGGTCGTCGAGCTGATCAAAGCCAAGCTGGACGCCGTGGGGCTCAAGTTCGACACCAAGCAGGTCGCCCGCTCGCTGCACGACACGTTCTGGCCCACCAACAAGGGCGACGCCCACGCGCTGCTCATGGACCAGATGACGGACACCTCATTCGGCGGCGCGGACCGGGACCTGGCACCGGCGGGAGCCGACAGCGGCAAGGACACCCCGTGGCCGGGCTGGCGGAACTACTACATCAGCAACGGCGAGAAGGGCGTGGAACCTCCCCCGCTGATGAAGCAGCTCAACGCGTACCGCGACATCCTCGGGACCGACATCGACCCCAAGAAGCGCGACGAGGCCGCGGACAAGCTGCTCAAGGCGCAGGCCGAGAACCTGTGGTACATCGGGACCGTCTCGATGGCGCCGCAGCCGATCATGGTTTCCAACAAGCTGAAAAACGTGCCGACCAAGGGCATCTGGGACTGGCGCACCGGGTACATGTACGTCTATTACCCCATGCAGTGGTACCTGGAGCCATAGTCATAGCAGAACGCCGTCGGGCCGGTCCGGCCGGCCCGACGGTTCCTTTCCGCGGAATCCTGAGGGCTGCCCATGTTCTCTTACATCATCAGGCGCATCCTCTACATGATCCCGACGCTGTTCCTGATCGCTCTCATCTCGTTCGTCATCATCCAGGCGCCGCCGGGCGACTTTCTCACGAGCCAGCTGGACAACCTGGCCCAGCAGTACGGAAACGTCGCCGAGAGCCAGGCGCAGCTCCTGCGCGTCCGTTACGGTCTCGACCAGCCGATGCATGTCCAGTTCCTCCTCTGGATCGAGGGCATCGTCCTGCGGGGCGACTTCGGGCAGAGCTTTTCCACCAACCAGGCGGTCTCCGAGATCCTGAGAGAGCGCGTGCCGATCACGGTCTTCGTGACTCTGCTCACGCTCGTGTTCACCTGGGCCTTCGCCATACCGCTGGGGGTCACCTCCGCCGTCAAGCAGTACAGCGGCTTCGACTACACCTTCACCTTTGTCTCGTTTCTGGGCAGGTCGGTGCCCGAGTTCCTGGTCGCCCTCGTCCTCATGTACTTCTTCTACACGGCGTTCGGCTGGAGCCTCGGCGGGCTCTTCTCGGCCGAATACGACGGGGCCCCGTGGAGCCTCGGCAAGCTCGTGGACTTCGCCAGGCACCTGATCCTGCCGGTGGTCGTCGTGGGCATGGGCGGGACCGCGTGGCTCGTGCGCGTGATGCGCGGGATGGTGCTCGATGAGCTCGGCAAGCAGTACGTGCGCACCGCGCGCTCCAAGGGGCTCTCGGAGCGCGCGGTGATCTGGAAGCACGTGTTCAAGATCGCGGTTCTCCCCATCGTGAGCACCATCGGCTGGCTGCTGCCGCAGCTCGTCTCGGGCACCATGATCGTGTCGATCGTGCTCAACCTCCCGACGGTCGGCACCTCGATGTTCAACGCCCTCCTCAGCGAGGACATGTACGTTTCGGGCAGCATCGTGCTGATCATCAGTGTCCTCACCGTCATCGGCACGCTGTTGTCGGACATCCTGCTCGCGGTCATCGATCCGCGGATTCGCTACGACTGAAGAGGCCCGCATGTCGACCGTAGTCGAAGTCGAACGCCCGGAAAGGCCTGGCAGCGGGGCGCCGGGGAGCGGCCCGGGCGGCGAGCGCGCCGTCGCGCAGACGCAGTGGAGGCTCATCCTCCGGCACTTCCTGCGCCACAAGCTGGCCGTGGCCGGTTTCTGGGCGCTGATCGTGTTGTACGGAGTGGGGGTGGCCTTCCCGGATTTCTTCGCACCCTACGCGGCCACCACGGCGTTCAAGGAGACGTATCTGCCGCCGCAGCCTCTGCGGTTGCGCGACGTGCAGGGGCGCTTCCACCTGCAGCCGTTCGTGTACAAGTGGGTCAAGAAGATGGACCCGCAGACCTGGCAGATGAGGTACTTTCCCGACACGAGCCGCAGGTATCCGATCCGGCTCTTCTGCCGCGGCGACGCCTACCGGCTGCTCGGCCTGATCCCGAGCGACGTCCACCTCTTCGGCGTCGAGAGAGGGGGGCAGGTGAGCCTGCTCGGCACCGACCACCTCGGGCGCGACCTGCTCAGCCGCATTCTCCTCGCCTCGCAGGTCTCGCTCACGATCGGGTTCATCGGCGTGTTCATCAGCCTCGTCCTCGGCCTGCTGTTCGGGGGCATCTCCGGCCTCATCGGCGGGGCGGTCGACGACGTGATCCAGCGAGTGATCGAGACGCTGCTCGCGATCCCCAAGCTTCCGCTGTGGATGGCGCTCGCGGCCGCCGTGCCCAAGAGCTGGAGCGCCATCCAGGTCTACTTCGCGATCACCATCATCCTCTCGCTGATGGGCTGGACGGGGCTCGCGCGCGTCGTGCGCAGCAAGTTCATCAGCCTCCGCGAGGAGGATTTCGTGAACGCCGCGCGCGGCTACAACGCCTCGACGCTGCGGATCGTGGCGCGGCACCTGGTGCCCAACTTCGTGAGCTACATCATCGTGAACCTGACCCTGGCGATCCCGCAGATGATCCTCGCCGAGACTTCGCTCTCGTTCCTGGGGATCGGGCTGCGGGCGCCGGTCGTGAGCCTGGGGGTCCTGCTCGAAAAGGCGCAGAGCCTCCAGACGGTGGCGCTGTTCCCGTGGCTGCTGATCCCGGGCGTGGTCGTCGTGATCGCGGTGCTCGCCTTTAACTTCGTCGGCGACGGCCTGCGTGACGCCGCGGACCCCTATCACTAGAGAGGAAGGCTCATGAGCTCTGCGGCACGCGATCCCGGGGTTCTGCTCGACGTCAAGGGACTCGTCAAGCACTATCCGATCGTCAAGGGGGTGTTCCGGAGGCAGGCGGGTGCGGTGCGCGCCGTCGACGGGATCGACTTTTTCATCCGCCGCGGGGAGACGCTCGGCCTCGTCGGCGAAAGCGGCTGCGGAAAGACCACGGCCGGACGCTGCATCCCCCGGCTGATCGAGCCGACCGCGGGATCGGTCAGCTTCGCGATGGACGGCGGGCAGGTCGACATCGCCGCGCTCGGGCCCCGCGAGCTCCGCGAGGTAAGGCGCCGGATCCAGATCGTGTTCCAGGACCCGATCAGCTCGCTGAACCCCCGGATGAGCATCCGGGACATCATCGCCGAGCCGCTCGAGGTCAATGAGCCGCAGCTCGGCAACGCGAAGAGAACCGAGAGAGTGGTCGAGGCGCTCTCGCGGGTGCACATCAGCACCGAGTACATGAACCGCTACCCGCACGAGTTCAGCGGCGGCCAGAGGCAGCGGATCGGAATCGCCCGCTCTCTGATCCTGGGCCCGCGGCTGGTGATCTGCGACGAAGCGGTGTCGGCGCTCGACGTTTCGGTGCAGGCTCAAGTCATCAACCTGCTCGAGGACCTGCAGGCGGACCTGGGCCTCACCTACCTGTTCATCGCGCACAACCTGAGCGTGGTCGAGCACATCAGCGACCGCGTGGCGGTGATGTACCTCGGCAAGATCGTGGAGCTGGCCCCTGTGGAGGCGCTGTTCGCGAGGCCGCGCCATCCCTATGCGGAGGCGCTGATGCGATCGATCCCGATGCCCGATCCGCTCGCCAAAAAGAAGCACAGGCCGCTCGAGGGAAGCGTCCCCGATCCATCAAGGCCGCCCGACGGCTGTCACTTCCATCCGCGCTGCCCGTACGCACAGGACGTCTGCCGCGTCGAGCGCCCCCGGCTCGCTGAGTCGCAGGCGGAGCCCGGCCGCTACGTGTCCTGTCACCTGAGCGAGGAGCTGCGGCTGCAGGGCTACGAGGAGATCCGGGCGGAGCGGCAGGTCGCCGGCGGCCCGGCGGGAGGCCTCGCATGAGCGACCGGGCGCTGCTGAGAGTCGAGGGCCTCCGGACCTGGTTCGACACCGACGACGGCGTCGTCAAGGCCGTCGACGGTGTGAGCTTCGACGTGCAGCCGGGAGGCACGCTCGGCGTCGTGGGGGAGAGCGGCTGCGGAAAGAGCGTGACGGCGCTGTCGGTCATGCAGCTCCTGGCTCGACCGCGCGGCCGGATCGTCGAGGGGCGCCTCCTCTACGACTGCAAGGACGGCACGCAGGTCGACATCGCCGCTCTCGAACCCCACAGCCCCGAGATGCGCGCCATCCGAGGCAACGAGATCGCCATGATCTTTCAGGAGCCGATGTCGTCGCTCAACCCCGTCTTTACGGTCGGCGAGCAGATCGCCGAGGCGGTCCAGCTGCACCAGGGACTGGAACGGCAGGCGGCGCGCGAGCGCGCGATCGAGATGCTGCGCCGCGTGCGCATCGCGCGGCCGGAGCAGCGCGTCGACGAGTACCCGCACCAGTTCAGCGGCGGGATGAGACAGCGGGCGATGATCGCGATGGGCCTCTCCTGCGACCCGCACCTGCTGATCGCCGACGAACCGACCACGGCCCTCGACGTGACGATCGAGGCGCAGATCCTCAACCTGATGAAGGACCTGCAGGCCGAGCTCGGCATGTCCATCATGATCATCACGCATGACCTGGGGGTCATCGGGGAGATGGCCGATCGCGTCATCGTGATGTATGCTGGCAAGGTCGTGGAGGGCGGCAGCACCTACCAGATCTTCTACCGGCCGCGCCACCCCTATACGCAAGGGCTGCTCGCGTCGATCCCCCAGATCGGGCGCAGGACGCGGCTCACGCCGATCACGGGGTCGGTGCCGAGCATGCACGCGCTGCCCGCGGGCTGCACCTTCGCGCCGCGCTGCCCGCAGGCCATGGACGTGTGCCGGACGGACGAGCCGCCGGTGTTCGCCGTCGGCGAGGCGCAGACGGCGCGCTGCTGGCTCTACAGGGACGAGAAGGAAACGGAAGGCAGCGGTGCGGGACACCGCGCGAAATAGCGACGAGAGAGGAGAACGCTTTGATGAAACTGAGCTTCAGCACGCTCGGGGCGCCGGACTGGTCGATGGACGATGTCCTCAAGTACGCCAGGCAGTACGGCTACGACGGCGTCGGGTTCCGCGGGCTCAAAGGCCAGATGGACCTGACGAAGATCCCCGAGTTTCTCCCTGAGAACCGCAAGGCCACGATCAAGCGGTTCCGCGACGCCGGCCTCGAGATCATGATGATGCTGACCGGGGCCAAGTTCGTGCAGAAGGACAAGGCCGAGCGCGACAAGAACGTGGCGGACGCCAAAGCGAACATCGACCTCGCCGAGGCCATGAACGCGAAGACGATCCGGGTCTTCGGCGGCGCCATCCCCAAGGACGCGAAAAAAGAAGACGCCTACGGGTGGGTCGTGGACTGCCTCAAGGCGTCGGGCGACTACGCCGCCAGGAAGAAGATCCTCGTCCTGCTCGAAACGCACGACGATTTCACGGACACCTATGTCGTGCGCGAGGTCATGGAGCGCGCGAACCATCCTTGGGTCGGCGTCCTCTGGGACGTGCACCACCCGTTCCGCACGCTGGGCCAGACGATGAAAGAGGCCTTCGGCAACGTGGGCAAATGGACCCACGACACGCACTTCAAGGATTCCGTACTGGACCCGAGCGAACGGGTCGGTCACCGCTACACGCTCCTGGGCGAAGGCAACGTGCCGAACATCGAGGCATTGCAGCTCCTCAAGGATGCCGGCTACAAGGGCTACCTCACCTTCGAGTGGGAAAAGGCGTGGCACCCGGCCCTGCCGGATGCGCACGTCGCCTTCCCGGACTACGTGAAAAAAATGAAGGGCTACCTGGCGAGCCTGAAGTAGAACGCAGTGCGGCGGCCTTGCGGGGCCGTCGCCCTATCCGAGAATCGAGGAGGCGCGGGTGAGCGCTCGGGAATCGAAGGTCCTCTTCAAGGCGGCGGAGCAGGCCGAGCTCGTGAGCGAGCCGAGTGACGCGAAGCCGCTCGGCCCGAACGAGGTCGCGGGTCACACGATCTACACTCAGGTCAGCGCCGGCACGGAGCTCAACATCTATCTCGGGAACTACGAGAAGGAAGGCCTTTCCTGGGGGAAGCTCCCCTTCGTGCCGGGTTACGCCGCGGTCTTCCGCGTCGAAGCGGCCGGCGCCGAGGTCCAGGACCTCAAGGCCGGTGACGTCGTCTTCTGTCAGGGCAAGCACGCATCGTGGCAGCGCTGGCCGCGGGCAGAGGTGATCCCGCTTCCAGCGGGGCTCGCTCCGGACCGTGCTCCGTTTGCGCGCCTCATGAACATCGGGATGAGCGCGCTCACGACCACTACGGCGCGGCCGCCCGGGAAGGTCGTGGTCGCCGGGCTGGGGCCGGTCGGCCTCATGGCCGCGCTGGTCTTCGACACCAGCGGCTACGACGTGACCGCGGTCGAGCCCGTGGCGGCGAGGCGCGGGATCGCGCAAGGCAAGGGGCTCGCCAAGGTCCTGCCGGCCATGCCGCTCGACGACCCTTCGTACATCGCGAAGGTGCCGCTGGTGCTCGACTGCTCGGGTCACGAGCAGGCGATCCTGGACGGCGTCTCGCTCGTGGAAAAGGGCGGCGAGGTCGTCGTAGCAGGCGTGCCCATGGTGCGGCGGACGGAGATCTTCGCGCAGGACCTGCTGCACCGGCTGTTCCGTTCGTTCGCGAGCCTCCGCAGCGGCAAGGAGCAGGCAGTGGCCGCGCACCCGGCCGAGTTCCGGAAAAACAGCATGTTCGGCAACATGGGCACGGGCCTGCAGTGGATCGCGTCGGGCCGCATCGACGTCGAGGGGCTCTGCGCCCTCGCGTCGCCGAGAGACTGCCAGAAGGTCTACCAGGACACGCTGTACATGCGCCTCGAGAGGCTGGCGACGCTGTTCGACTGGAGCCGGGTGTAGGTCGCCGGGCCCTCTCCGCCGCTTTCGACGCCTTTTCGTTCCGGGGGCGATCGTCTATAGTGTGCCCTGGTCCCCGCGCGGCGCAGGGTCTGGCCGTGGCGGGGTGCGGACGCGGGTCCGGTGCGGCTTGGATCCGCTGCGTTGACCTTCGCGGCCCGGGAGGCGTATGCGCGTGCACGTCGCGGACTTCAAGGCAGCCGACCGCAGGCGGACGCTGCGACCCGGCGGGCGTGTCAGGTCGGAGGCGAGGCGCTGGTTCTGGGGCTGCATCTTCGTTCTGCCCTGGGTCGTCGGCTTCCTGGTCTTCCAGCTCGGGCCCCTGGCGACGTCGTTGTTTCTGAGCTTCACCAGGTACGACATCATCACGCCGCTCGAGTGGACCGGTCTGAGCAACCTCAAGCGCATCCTCACCGACGATCTCGCGATCAAGGCCCTGGCCAACACGAGCGTGTTCGTTGCAATTTCGGTCCCGTTGCGGGTCGCGGCGACGCTTGCGCTCGCGCCGTTGCTGGACGCGAAGCTCGCCGGGCGGCCGGGAGATACATGGTGATCTTCCTGGCGGCCCTTCAGGGTGTCCCGGAACAGGTCTACGAGGCTGCCACGATCGATGGAACGAGCGGGGTCCAGAGGTTCTCTTCTGGATCACTCTCCCGCTGCTGAGCTCGACCATCTACCTGGTCACGGTCGGTGGCCTGCCGCAACAACACGCAGGAGGATCAGATGAGCGCAGACGACAGGCCGCTCTGGACCCGCAAGCCGGTCCGGAACATTCACATCACGGTGCGCGAGCCGGACATGCAGGGGTTCGATCCCCGCCGATTCGTCGCCACGCTCGTCGACCTCAAGTGCAACTTCGTGAGCCTTCTCACCGCGGGCTACCACTGCATCTACCGTTCGGAGATCGCGCTGAACCGCGTCAATCCCTATCTCGGTGAGGGTGACCCTCTGGGCGACGTCGTTCGTCTCGCCCACGAGAGCAGCATCAAGGTCGGCGCGTGCGTGGATGTCGCGGCGGTGCCGCGGCCCGTCTACGACCACTACCCGGAATGGTTCATGAAGACGGCGTCCGGAGGTCCGCACATCGTCACCGCCCACCCCGTGGAGCTCTACATCGCCTGCCCGATCGGCGGGTACCTCGAGAACTTCATTCTTCCCGTGGTCCGCGAGCACCTCGAGCGCTACGACTTCGACCACTTCAACCTCACGGGGTTCGGATTCGGCGCTTACGGATCGGGCATCTGCCACTGCCATAACTGCGTGCGCGAGTATCGGGAGGCCAGCGGCAGAGAGATCCCGGCCGGGGACGAATCCGGGAGCGAGAACTGGAAGACCTACATGAAGTGGCGGGAGGTGAGGATCATCGAGCAGTACCGCAGGATGATCGACGCCATCCGCAAGGCGAAGCCGGGGATCGCCACCTGGATCAACCAGGCCTACGACATCTCCGAGAGGGCGTTCGCGCCCATGCAGGCCCTCTCGGAGTTGCAGGACTTTGTCAAAACCGAGGCTCAGACCAAGGTCTATTTCGACGACATCGACGGGGAGGTCCATCTTCCGCCGATGTGGTTCGCGGGCGAGGAGGGCCGGTACTTCAACACGATCACCGACCGCAAGGTGATCACGACCACGAGCTACTACTTCCCCTGGCCGTGGAGGATGAACGCCGCCCCCGAGGCGATGGAGAAGATGTGGATCGCCGAGGCCGCGGCCAACAACGTCAATCCCTTTGTACACATCAGCGGATTTCCGCAGATGGTTGAAGATCGAAGGGGGATGAAGGCCGTCCGCGACATGTTCCACTTTCTCGCGGACAACGAGAAGTACTATGACGGCGTCCGCTCCTACGTGAATGTGGCCGTGGTCCTTTCCAACGAAACCCTCGACATGTACGCCGGGGACCACACGCGGCAGAGATACGGGCAGCATTACCGGGGCGTCTACTCGGCCCTCGCCGAGAGCCATATCGTGTTCGACATCATTCCCGACAGCGCCCTGTCCTCCGCGAAGGGATTGGAGAAGTACGGGACGCTCGTCGTGCCCAACGCGGCAGCCATGAGCGACGGCTCGGCCTCGGCCCTCCGGGAGTTCGTCCGCGGCGGGGGAGGGCTCGTAGCCACGTACGAGACCTCTCTCTTCACGGAGGAAGGCGCGATGCGCAAGGACTTCGCGCTGGCCGACGTCTTCGGATGCCGCCTCGCCGGGGATCGCCTGGGGCCTCTCGCCGGGACCGTCGAAGGCGCCGGACGCATCATGAGCTACATGCGGCTCGCCGCCCGCGAGCATCCCGTGCTGGAGGGCATCGGCGATACCGATGTCCTGCCCAACGCCGGGTTCCTGCGGCTCACACGGGCCCTGCCCGATGCCGAGGTGTTCCTGACCGGGCAGCTTCCCGCGCGGGTCTTCCCCGAAGGCGAAGCGTGGGTGGCCCACAAGGACACCGACATCCCTGCCGCGATCGCCCATCGATTCGGCAAGGGGAAGGTCGTGTTCTTCCCGGCCATGGTGGATCGCCTCTACGAACGCTTCGGCTACCCGGACCACCGGCGGCTCATCGCGAACGCGGTGAGATGGGCCCTCGATTACAGGGACATCGTGCGGCTCGAAGCGCCGGTCACCGTAGACCTCATGCTGCAGGCCCAGCCCGAGCAGGGGAGAGTGATCGTCCACCTGATCAACCTCACGGGCAAGCGGCCGCAGTCGGAGACCGTGCCGGTGCACGACCTCAAGCTCCAGGTCAGGCTTGCTTCCGGCTCGTCGCCGAAGCGCGTGCTCCGCGCTTCCTCGGGAGCGTCGCTTCCTTTTGGATTCTCCGACGGCATGGTGAGCGTCGCGATCGATCGCCTCGACATCTACGACCTGGTGGTCATCGAGACCCGGTAGAAGGCCGCCCGGGCGGCGCGGGTGTGATCCTCCCGCCCGCGGCGGATGCGCATCCCGCGATCGCCGCGGCGCCTCGCGAGTCGGTCGCCCCGCGCCGTCAGTCGCGCGCGGTCAGGTCCTCGAGCGGCACGCGGCAGAAGGCGGCGATCTCGGCGGCCACGGCACGCAGGTCGCCCGCGCGGGTGCCGCGGTACTGTTCCAGGCGGCGGCAGGTGCCCGCCTCCTCTTCGAGCGAGAGGATCGCGTAGCTGGCAACCCCCGCGCGGCGGGCCGCGGCGCCGCCTTCGGCCGGGCCGCTGCCGCCGAAGCCGCCTCTGACGGCCCCGAGACCGCTCGAGACGATCCTGCCGCTCAGCACGATGCGCCTGAGCTCGGCCATGTCGAACGCGGTCTCGCGGGCCGCGAACAGAAGGCCGACGCGGCGGACTACCTTCTTTTTGTCGAGGTCGAATACCCAGCGATCGTCGTAGAGGGCGGCGAGGGCGCACACGGCAAAGAGAGCCAGGGCTGCGGCGCGCGGGCCCGCGACGGGGCTTCCGCCTGCGCCGATCAGGGCGTAGAGGAGCCAGCCGGAAATGATGCCCGGGAGCAGCCGGACCCGCAGCGGGATCGAGAGTGATAGGCGATCGGGTGCGCGCTGCAGCTCCAGGCGTGCCCACATACAAGCCGCAATATACCAGAGGCAGCGCGCGCTTTCCGTGCGTTTGGCGTTTTGCGGTCGCAAGGCCGACCCGGATCGACGGCTGACGCCGTCGAGCCGCTCGCGGCGCTTGCGTCCGCCTGTCCGAAGGTTTAGTCTGCCGCCCCGGCCCGGGCGCCCGGGGGTGGTCTGGGGTCGGGTGGGCCGCCTTGAACCGCGGGCCGACGCCGGCGCGGGCACGCTTCCCGGATCCCGCCCTGTGGCCACTGAGGCGGAAACTGCGGGATAACACACCCGGTCGTATCGGCCGATGAGAAGGGTAGATGCTACCTATTGTGGTCCGAATCGCATTGTTCACACAATATCTTGTGGACAAGGGAACGCTCGCTATGGTAGGTTAGACGTTACGGGTCATGACGGAGTATCTGACATGACCTGTCATATATAGCAGAGCCAACGGAGGGGGGCATGCGCGTTTCCCGCCTTTTTACTCAGCCGGGGAAGGACCCGTACGCTGGGATCGATTTTGAGAAGCGGACCTCCGAGCTGCGGAACCCCGACGGTTCCGTCGTGTTCCGCATGGAGGGGGTCGAAGTTCCGTCGGGCTGGTCGCAGATCGCGGTCGATATCCTCGCCCAGAAATACTTCCGGAAAGCGGGCGTGCCGCTCGACAAACGCGACGCATGGCAGACGGCGGGCTCCCCCGGCACGGCTGGCTCGCCGGGGCGGCTGGCCAGCCCGGGTCGGCGAAGCCGGCGCGCGCCGGACGGTCCGGCAAGACCGGCGGCGAGACCTCGGCGAAGCAGGTCTTCCATCGCCTCGCGTACACGTGGCGCCTGTGGGGAGAGCGCCACGGGTACTTCGATTCGCCCGAGGATGCGCAGGCCTTCTACGACGAGCTCGTCCACATGCTCGCGCGCCAGATGGCGGCGCCCAACTCGCCGCAGTGGTTCAACACCGGCCTGCACGCGGTCTACGGGATCGAGGGCCCGCCGCAGGGCCATTACTACGCCGACCCCGCGACCGGCGAGGTCAAGCTCTCCGAGAATGCCTACGAGCGCCCGCAGCCGCACGCGTGTCAGCCGTACTGGGCGCCGATCTCGACCCCTCGCGGCCCTTTCCCCATTGGAGAAATAGTGGAGAAGGGGCTCGTCGGCCTCGAGGTCTTTGACGGCACCGACGGCGGCGCCGGCACGACGAGGGTGGTTGCGGTCAAGGCCAATGGCGTCAAGCCCGTGCTTCGCGTCGTGCTCAAGAACGGCGCGCATATCGACGCGACGGGCGATCACCTCGTGTGGGCGCGCGACGAGCGGCGTCAGCAAGGCTCGTGGCGGCGCGTGGACGAGCTCGCGGCCGGGATGCGCCTCGTCGTCGCCTCGCGGATGAGAGCGGCCGTCCTGGCGGTCGCCGGCGGGCGCAGCGAGATCGGCGAGGCTCTTGCCGGCGGCTCCCCCGGAATCCGCGAAGAGGCCATCGTTCGCATCGAAGAGCTCGGTCCTCTGCCGGTCTACGATGTTCAGACGGAGAGCGCCCGTTACCTCTCCAACAACATCGTGGTCCACAACTGCTTCATCCAGAGCATCGAGGACGACCTCGTCGCCGAGGGCGGGATCATGGACCTGATCGCCCGCGAGGCCCGCATCTTCAAGTACGGGTCGGGGACGGGCAGCAACTTCTCGAAGCTCCGGGGCAGGCGCGAGCCGCTCTCCGGGGGCGGAATTTCCTCGGGGGTGCTTTCGTTCCTGCGCGTCAACGACCGCTCGGCCAGCTCGATCAAGAGCGGCGGCACGACGCGCCGCGCGGCGAAGATGGTGATCCTCGACGCCGATCACCCCGACATCGGCGACTACATCGACTGGAAGGTGACCGAGGAGCACAAGGTCGCCTCGATGGTGACCGGCAGCCGGATCCTCCGCAGGCACGCGAAGCGCCTCGTCGAGCTCGTGAACGGCGGCGCGGGAGACCACGACCCCGAGCTGCGCGCCGCGATCGCCGATGCGCTGCGCGACGAGGTGCCGCCGGTCTACGTGCACCGCATCATCTCGCTCGCGCGCCAGGGCGTGACGGACCTGCCGCTCGCCGAGTACAGCACGGAGTGGGACGACGAGGCCTACAACACCGTGAGCGGCCAGTCCTCCAACAACAGCGTGCGCGTGACCAACGCGTTCATGCAGGCGGTCCTCGACGATTCCGAGTGGGATCTCGTGTGGCGCACGGACTCGAGCCACAGGGAGAAGGTCAAGGCGCGCGCCCTGTGGGAGAAGATCGCTGTGAGCGCGTGGCAGTGCGCCGACCCGGGCCTCCAGTTTCACACCACGATCAACGAATGGCACACCTGCCCCGTGGACGGAGAGATCCGGGCGACCAACCCGTGCGTCACCGGCGATACGCTGATCGCCACGGACCGCGGCCTGCAGAGGATTGAGAGTCTGGTCGGGCGAGAGCGTCACCGTCATCAACGGCGATGGCGAGGCGGTTGCCGTCGACCGGATCTTCAAGACGGGCACGAAGCCGGTGTTCGAGCTGAAGACCGCAGGCGGGTACCGGCTGCGCCTCACCGCGGATCACAAGGTGAAGACCGCCAACCGCGGCGATGTGCGCGCGGCAGATCTGACCGGCGACGACCACGTGATCCTCGAGAAGCCGGCGTTCGGTACCGACTCGCTGCCTGAAGAGGCGGCGATCCTGCTGGGCGCCGCGGTCGGCGACGGCTGCATTGCACGGGGCGATCGCGAGGGGACTCTGTTCATCACGGTCAGCAAGCGGGAACCGCACCTCGCGCTGCAGCTGCAAGATTGCGTAGACGCGGCCAAGGCGTGGGTCTTCGACGGCGACCGGCGAGGTACGCGCCGGACGGGACTGGTGGCTACACCCACGACGCTGCGCGTCGGGACCGCGGTCGCGGCCGTGCTCGAGGAGCTTTCGCGCTACGCCGTGCTCGGCGAGGGGTCCGCGCACAAGCGGTTCACCGACGCCATCTACGAGCTCGATCGCGAGAGCCTGGCTGGCGTCCTGAAAGGGCTCTTCTCCACCGATGGTACTGTTGCCAACTCCCGCTCGAAGGACATGTACGTCGCACTGGATTCGACGAGCCTCGAGCTTCTGCAGCAAGTCCAGCTCCTGCTGCTTGGATTCGGCATCAAGGCGAAGATCTACGAGAACCGCCGGCGCGCAGGAGGCGACATCGCGATGCTCCCGGACGGGAAAGGCGGCACCCGCGCCTACTACGTCCAGCAGATGCACAGCCTGCGGCTCAGCCGCTCTTCGCGCGTGACCTTTGAGCGCGAGATCGGGTTCCTGCCTTCAAGCCCCAAAGCCGCGAAGCTGGCCGAGCTCAACGCCTCAGTCGGAGTCTATGCGGACGGGTTCGTTGACCGCGTCGCATCACTCACGCCTTGCGGCGTCGAAGACGTTTTCGATCTGAGCGAGCCTCGGAGCCATCACTTCGTCGCGAACGGCATCGTGGTCCACAACTGTTCAGAATATTCATTCCTCGACGACACCGCGTGCAACCTCGCGTCGCTCAACCTGCTCAAGTTCTACGACCAGGAGAGCGGCCGCTTCCTGCTCGAGGAGTACCGCCACGCGATCCGGATCTGGACCGTCGTCCTGGAGATCAGCGTCCTCATGGCGCAGTTCCCCAGCCGCGAGGTGGCGCGGCGCAGCTATGCCTACCGTACGCTCGGGCTCGGGTTCGCGAACCTCGGCACGCTGCTGATGGTGATGGGCATCCCGTACGACAGCGCTGGGGGCCGCAACATCGGCGCGGCGCTGGGGGCGATCCTGTCGGGCGAGGCCTACGCTGCTTCGGCCGAGATGGCCGGCGAGCTCGGCGCGTTCGCGCGCTACGCCGCCAACCGCGATCCCATGCTGCGGGTCATCCGCAATCACCGCCGCGCCGCGCACGGCGCTCCGGCGGACGAATACGAAGGGCTCACGATCACGCCGGTGGGCCTCGATGCCGCGGCGTGCCCGCCGGACCTCGCCGCGGGCGCGCGCGAAAGCTGGGATCGCGCGCTCGCGCTCGGCGAGAAGCACGGCTACCGCAACGCGCAGGTCACGGCGATCGCGCCGACCGGCACGATCGGGCTGGTCATGGACTGCGACACCACGGGGATCGAGCCGGACTACGCCCTGGTCAAGTTCAAGAAGCTCGCCGGCGGCGGCTACTTCAAGATCATCAACCAGTCGGTCCCGCCCGCGCTGCGCCGGCTCGGATACAGCGAGCAGCAGATCGGCGAGATCACGGAGTACTGCGTCGGCCGGGGCACGCTCGCGGGTGCGCCGGACATCTCGCGCGAGTCGCTGGCTGCCAGGGGAATCCCCGCGGACGCCCTCGACAAGGTCGAGGCGTTGCTGCCGTCGAGCTTCAGCCTGTCCATGGCCCTTACGCCGACGGTCATCGGGACGGCGGTCCTGGCCGGGGTTCTCGGGGTGCCGGAGACTGATGTTGCGCTGTCGCTCAACGTGGCGCAGGCCCTCGGCTTCACGAGCGAAGAGGCGGAAGCCGCGGACCGCTACGCCTGCGGCGCGATGACGATCGAGGGCGCCCCGCACCTCTCGCCCGCCCATTACGCCGTGTTCGACACGGCCAGCAGGAGCGGGCGCTGGGGCACGCGCTACATCGCGTGGAAGGCCCACATCGACATGATGGCCGCCGTGCAGCCGTACATCTCCGGCGCGATCTCCAAGACGATCAACATGCCCGGCCAGGCCACCGTCGAAGAGATCAAGGAGGCGTACCTGGACTCGTGGCGCAAGATGCTCAAGGCGATCGCGCTCTACCGGGACGGCTCCAAGCTGAGCCAGCCGCTGTCGGCGCTCGGCGCGAGCGCGGACTCGGTAGCGGAGGAGATCGTCGCCGCGGGCAGGGCGGCGCGCGAGCCTCACGCCGCGCGCCCGCCCGTCGGCGGCCCCGGCCGCGCGCGCCCCGGCTGCGGCGGCGGAGGCTGCAGCCCAGCTCCAGAAGCGCAGCCCCCTGCCCAACAGGCGCAACGGCTACACGCAGAAGGCCAAGATCGGGCAGCACAGCCTGTTCATCCGCACCGGCGAGTACGAGAACGGGGCGCTCGGTGAGATCTTTCTCGACATGCACAAGGAGGGCGCCGCGTTCCGCTCGCTGCTCAACAGCTTCGCCATCGCGGTCTCTCTCGGCCTTCAGTACGGGGTGCCGCTCGAGGAGTACGTGGACGCCTTTACCTTTACGCGCTTCGAGCCCAACGGGATGGTGCACGGCCACGACAACATCAAGATGTGCACGTCGGTCCTGGACTTGATCTTCCGCGACCTGGCGCTGACCTACCTCCACCGGACCGACCTGGTGCAGGTCAAACCGGACGACCTGATCGCCACCGAGACGATGGAGAACGGCAGGAACGGCAACGGCGCTTCGGGCGGCCCGGTCGGCCGGGCCGCACAGCCCGCGGAGGACGAGAGCCCGATGCTGCTCGCGCGCATGCAGGGCTACGAGGGCGACCCGTGCCCGACGTGCGGCCACTTCACGCTGGTGCGCAACGGCACCTGCCTCAAGTGCGAGACCTGCGGGGGCACGACCGGCTGCTCGTGAGGGAGGGTCTCGCCGGGCGTTTCGGCATGACCCGCGCCGCGGCTACTTCTGCGGCCGCAGCTTGAGCATGCCCGCCAGGGCCAGCAGGTTGAGCACCAGGCTCGCCGCGATCAGGTACACCATCGAGCGCGGCCCGGCGCTTTCGATGACCTTGCCGATGGTCGAAGGCAGCACCATCCCCCCGAATGCGTCGCCGAGGAGTATGAGGCTGGTCAGGCGGCCGCTCAGGGCGATCGACTGGCCGGCCAGCGTGAACCCGGTCGGCCAGACGGGCGCCATGCAGAGGCCCAGCCCGATCGCGGCGGCCCAGAGGGCTGCGGAAGACGACGGCAGGAGCAGCACCAGCGCCAGGAACGCGAGGCAGCCGAGGACCGCGGTCGGGATCACCTGCAGCGGCCTGAAGCGGGTGGCGAGCGGAATCGACGCGAGGCGCCCCGCGGTGAATGCCATCCAGAACGCCGAGTTGAGATAGGCGGCTCCCGCCTCCGTGGCCAGCCGCAGGCTGACGGCGTAGGTGTAGACCCAGCCGCCGAAAGAGATCTCCGCGCCCACATAGAAGAAGAGGAACAGCGCCGCGACGACGACAAAGGGGTAGGGCGCGGGCCCGCCGGCCGCCGCGGGCGCGGCTGTTGCCCCCGCGGCCCTCGCGCGCGCCGGCCGCGGGCTTCCCGCCGCGGCCAGCATGCGCAGGCCGTTCAGCCCCACGAAGGCGGCGAGCACCCAGTAGGCCACGCGGTATCCGCCCGGGGAACCGATGAGCTGCGCCACGACGAGAGGGGCGACGAAAGCGCCCAGCCCGAAGAAGAAGTGCAGCGCGTTGATGTACGGCCCGGACTTGTCGCCGTGCGTCCAGACGAGGAGAGTGTTCGCTCCCGTGTTGATGAAGCCGTGGGCCGCGCCCTTGATGACGACGATCCAGGCCAGCAGCCAGAACGAAGGCGCGAGGGGCATCAGCGCGATCAGCACCGCCGCGCACAGCGCCGCGACGCCGAGCACGAGGTGACCGCGCACGCGGTCGAAGAACCAGCCGCTGATCGCCGTTCCCGCGGCGCCGCCCGCGGAGCCGCAGAGGAAGAGCAGGCCCATCTCTCCCAGGCGGGCGTGCGTCTGCGCGGCCAGGGCCGGCAGCGTCGGTCCCAGGACTCCGAGGTCCAGCCCCAGGCAGACGTAGAGAGAGTAGTAGCCGAAGCTCCGGCGAAAGGCAGGGTCGGCAAAGGCGGAGCGGAGGCTCGCGCGCAGCCTGCGGGAAGCCGGCTCTTTCACTGCCGGACGGATTAGCACGCGGCTGCCGCGCTGTCCAGCTCGGCGGCCCCTGGCGGCTACTCGTCCCAGAAGGGCCGCACCTCGACCGTGCCGATCGAGGCGACCGGATGCTTCGACGCCACCTCGATCGCCTCCTCGAGGCTCGAGCACTCTATCAGGTCGAAGCCCGCGATCTGCTCCTTCGTCTCCACGAAGGGTCCGTCCGTCACCGACAGCTTGCCCCTGCGCACCCGGACGCTCCGCGCGTCGCGTACCGGGCGCAGGCGGTGGCCCTGCTCGCGGACCCCGCGGCCGTCCATCTCCCTCACCCACGCGGTGGTCGCCGCCGCCATCTCCGCGCTCTCCGCAGGGGTCATCCGCGGCCCTTCGGCCGCGACGATCAACAGCATGTATTTCACGTTCCCTCCCGTTCTTCGTTGCCGGTCGAACACTTGATAGTCGTCGGGAACGCAGGAAATCGACAAAAGTTGAAGGCAGGGTCGGCGGTCGCCGCCCTCACGCGGCCGCGCGGTGCCTTCAATTTTTACTTCACCTTGACTGCCATACATATGTATGCTATTCTTGCCGGGCCCGCAAGCGGGCTTGGGACCTGGCGAAGCCAGGTCATAGGAGCGAGTATGGCGTACAGCGAGCCGGGCGAGACCCGCGGCCGGGTGCTCGCGTTTGTCCGCGACCGTCTTGCGGCGGGCTCTCCCCCGACGGTGCGCGAGGTGCAGGAGGCGTTCGGCTTCCGTTCGGTGCAGAGCGCGCGCGAGCACCTCGAGGCGCTCGTGGCCGAGGGGCGCCTCGCCAAGGAGCCGCACAAGGCGCGGGCCTACCGCCTGGCCGGCGGGGGCGCCGCACCCGTGGTCTCGATCCCCCTGCTCGGCCGCGTCGCGGCCGGTCCGCTCACCACGGCGATCGAGGATGCTCAGGGCATGCTCGCGGTCCGGTCGCGGACGCCGCAGGAGCGCCTCTTCGCCCTGCGGGTCAAGGGCGACAGCATGCGCGACGCGGGGATCCTCGAGGGCGACGTCGTGGTCGTGCGGCAGCAGCCGACGGCGGAGCCGGGCGACATCGTCGTGGCTCTATCAGGCGAGGAGGCGACGGTCAAGACCTTCAGAATCGTAAAGGGAAGGGTGGAGCTGCACCCCGCCAATCCCGCCTACGAGCCGATCGTGCCGGATGCGTCGGACGGCGAGCGCTTCTCCATCCTCGGCAAGGTGCTCGAGGTGCGGCGCTCCTACGAGGGGCCGATCACGTAGAGGTTACGCGCCGATGGCTGCGATGCCCGGAATGTCCGTATCGGCGTCCACGCCCTCCGCACGCGAGGCGACGCCGTTCCTCAGGCTGGTCCGCGCGGCGGCGCTGGAGGAGCGGCTCTCCGGCGAACGGCCCTGGAGCCTGGCCGCGCTGGCCGGACGGCTCACCGAGCTCGCGGGGCAGGGGAGCCTTTCCCTCGCCTGCCGTCTCGTGCTCGAAGCGCAGTCCTGCGGCGAGCCTGCCTGCTGGATCGCCGCGGGCACCGCGGTCTTCTTTCCCCCCGACATGGCGGCCAACGGCGTGGCGCTCGACCGGCTGCCGGTGGTGCGCGTCGCCGACGCGCCGCAGGCCGCGCGCGCGGCCGACCGGCTGCTGCGGTCCGGCGCCTTCGGCCTCGTCGTCGTGGACCTGGCGGGGCTCGCGGCCGCCCGCGTCCGCGCCTCGGCCCAGGCGCGCCTCGCGCAGCTTGCGCGCAGGCACGACACGGCGCTGCTCTGCCTCGCGGGCGCGGGCCCGATCGGCGACAGCTCTACCGTGAGCCTGCGCGCGCTGTGCCGCAGCGAGAGGCTCGGGGATTTCCGCTGGCGCTGCGAGCTGCGGCCGCTCAAGGACAAGCGCCGGGGCGCGGGCTGGCGCTGCGGGGAGAGCTGCCATGGGCCGGCTGGCCTGCGTTGACGTGCCGCAGCTCGCGCTGCAGCTTCTGCTGCGGCGGGAAAAGGCCTGGCGCCGCCACCCCGCCGCCGTCGTGGCCGAGGACAGGCCGCTCGCGCCCGTGCTGGCAGCCAACGGCCGGGCGCGGCGGGCGGGCGTGGCCGCGGGGATGCGCTACGCCACCGCGCTGGCGCTGGCGCCGGAGCTGCGGGCCGCGCCCGTCGCCGCGGACGAGATCGCGGCGGGCGTCGAGCTCATCGGCGGCCTGCTGCGCGGGGCGAGCCCGCAGGTGGAGCCGAAGCGCGAAGAGCCCGGCGTCTTCTGGGTGGGCGCCTCCGGCCTCGAGGAGCTCTACGGCTCGCTCGAGGGGTGGGTGAGCGCGGTGCTGGAGGCGCTGCAGGGCGCGGAGCTGGCCGCGCGGGCGGCGGTCGGCTTTACGCGCTTCGGGTGCTACGCCGCGGCGCGCGGCCGACGGGGCGCCCGCGTGCTCGCCAGCCCCGAGGAGGAGCGGCGGCTCGCCCTCGACGCGCCGCTCGCCGTGCTGGGCCTCGAGCCGCGGCTCGAGGAGCGCTTCGCGCGGCTGGGCGTGCGGACGGTGGAGGCGTTCCTGCGGCTGCCGCCGGGCGGCCTGCTCCGCCGCTACGGGGCCGAGGCCGAGGCGGCCTGGCGCTTCGCCTCCGGCGGCCTGGCGCTCCCGATCCAGGCCGATCCGCCGGCTGAGCCGCTCGCGCTCGCGCGCCGGCTCGCCGCGCCCGAGGCCGACCGCGGCCGGCTGATGCTCCACGCGGCCGCGCTCCTCGACCGGCTGATCGCGGACCTGCGGCACAAGGGCGAGCTCGCCGTCGAGATCTCCCTTTCGCTCGGCCTGGAGCGCGGGGAGACGCTGCGGGAGAGCCTGAAGCCTGCGGAACCGACGCGGGGCCGCAGCCTTCTTTTAGAGCTCCTCGACCTGCGGCTCGCCTCGCTTGCCCTCGGCTCGCCGGTCGTGCGCATCGCGCTCGACGCGGAGCGGACAAAGGCGCAGGATGTGCAGCCGGAGCTCTTCCGCAGGCGCCCCAGGCGCGATCTCGCCGCCGCGGCCCGCGCCTTTGCGCGGTTGCGGGCCGAGCTCGGCAACGACGCGGTGGTGCAGGCGCAGCCGGTGGACGAGCACCTTCCGGAGCGGCAGTACGCGTGGGTGGAGGCGCGCCCGGAGCCGGAGCGCGCGGGCGGGGGCGGCGACGAGACGCCGGCTGCGCAGGCTCCCGTGCTGGTGCGCCGCATCCTGGAGGCGCCGCGGCCTCTGGGCGCGCGGCCGCTCGCGGGCCGCTCCGCGAGTCGCTTTGTGGGAGGCCCCTACGCCCTGTCGGGCTCCTGGTGGAACGGCGGCGAGGCGGATCGCGAATACTACTTTGCCGAGGGGCCCGAGGGGCGGATCGAGTGGCTCTACCGCGACCTGGGCACGCGCGGCTGGGTGCTGCAGGGATACGTGGATTGAGGCCCGCGGCGGCGCCGACATAGGAGAACGCATGCAAATCGCACCGGCTGCCAGCGAGCATTGCGCGGCGATCGCGGAGATCTACAACGACGCGGTCGTCAGCAGCACGGCCACCTTCGACACGGAGCCGAGGACGGAGCGGCAGATCGTGGACTGGCTCGCGCTTCACGACGCGCGCCACCCCGTCCTCGTCGCCGTCGACGGCGCCGCCGTCGTCGCCTGGGCGTCGCTCTCGCGGTGGTCGGACCGGCCCGCGTACGACGGCACGGCCGAGATCTCGATCTACGTCGAGCAGGGCCGCCGCGGCCAGGGGATCGGGGGCCGGCTCATGGAGCAGCTGCTCGCCGCGGGCCGCGAGGCGCGGCTGCACACGGTCCTCGCGCGCATCGCCGGCGACAACGAGCCGAGCGTGCGCCTGCACGAGCGCGCCGGCTTCCGCCTCGTCGGCACCATGAGCGAAGTCGGCTACAAGTTCGGCCGCTACATCGACGTACGCCTGATGCAGCTGCTGCTTGCCCGCTCCTGAGTGGGCAAGCAGCAGTGCGCTCCTCCGGCTCACCGGATTGGCGAAGGGCCGTTCGCGGCAGCCCGCCGGCCCTTTTCCATCAGCGTCCAGGCGTCCGCGGGCCCGCGTCCATGAGCCTGTCGGACTTGCGGCTGACCGCCGTTCCCGCCGCTTCCGCGGGTCTGGGCACGGCGGACCGTGCCCGATCTAGCGGAAACGGTATCCGGCGGTGAGCGTGAACAGCGGTATTATGTGCGACGCTCCGCCGGTGTCCCCGATCGCGATCACGATGGGGACCTCGAACCGCACGTCCATGCCGCCGGGAATCGCGTATCCGGCGCCCAGGTTCAGAATGAGCCCTCCGGCGCTGCCGTCGAACGTCTGCTTGCTTCCGCCGCCCGGGAGAAGCGTGCCGAGGGTCATGTCGGTGTCGCTCCTCTCTTCCCAGTTGACCCCGAGATAGCCGAGACCTACGCCGGTGAGAAAGAAGAATCCGCTTTCGCCGCGGTGGTACCCGTAGAGAAGGTTCGCGAGAGCGGTGAAAGCGGTCACTTTCGTCGTGTCGACGTAGGTGTTGACTGCTTCCTTGTCCGTCTCCTCGAAGCTTCCATAGTAGAATTGCAGGCCGATCTCGAGCTCTTCGCCCAGGAGCTTGTTGACTCCGACCCCGCAAGCGACGCCTCCGAATGTGATGTCCGTGCCGATGCCGCCCCGGACTCCGAGGCCCTGCGAGAAGTCCTGCGCGCCTGCCGAGAATGCGACGGCCAGGAGGACACCGATCACGAGGCTCTGCCGTTGTTTCATGAATTCCCTTCCTTTTGGATCCAAGACTTTTCGTGCCGATTGTACACTGCACGCTGTCCGCCCGCGAGCGTGCCGTCGCTGCTCTTGAATACCAAACAAATGTATGGTATCATTGACCACGCTTCGAGGCTGCCCGCGCGCTGCTACGTCCATGTGCGCGCGGGCGCTTCCATCCATGGAAGCGAGGGCATCATGCAGGCGGCCGGGGCGTGGGTGCCCCTGTGGTGCAAGAGCAACTTCTCGTTCCTCGAGGGCGCGAGCCATCCCGAGGAGCTCGTGCAGGCGGCGCGCGAAATGGAGCTGCCCGCGCTGGCGATCACCGACCGAGACGGCGTCTACGGGGCGGCGCGGGCGCACGTGGCCGCCCGCGAGGCCGGGCTCAAGCTGATCGTCGGCTCGCAGGTCACGGTCGACGACGGCCGCGCCGCCGCACCGTTCGACGCGGCCGCGGCGGGCGCGCCGGGCTCTTTCGTGGTGCTGCTGGCTCAGGACCGGCGCGGGTACGCCAGCCTCTGCAGGCTCATCTCCCTCGGGAGGCTCCGCAGCCCCAAGGGCGAGTCGGCCGTGAGCTGGAGCGAGGTGGCCGGGCACGCGGCCGGCCTCATCGCGCTGTGGTCGCCGCTGTGGCTGGGAGGCGCGGCCGCGGCTCCGTCCGCCGCCACCGCCGGCCTGCTGCGCGAAGCGTTCGGCGACCGGCTCTACACCGCTGTCGCGCGCCACCGGCTGCCGGGCGAGCCGCGCGCCGAAGCGGCCGTCGCGGCCGCCGCCGCGCGCCTGGGGGCGCCGCTCGTCGCCGCGCCCGAGATCCTCTACCACACCCCCGGCCGCAGGCGCCTGCAGGACGTGCTCACCTCGATCCGCGCCGGGGTGACGCTCGAGGCCGCGGGGACGCGGCTCAAGCCTAACGACCGTTATGCGCTTCTCACGGCCGACGCGGCGGCGGCCCTGTATCGCGACCGCCCCGGCGCCGTGGAGCGCACGGCCGAGATCGCCGATCGCTGCTCCTTCGCCCTTGACCAGATCCCCTACCGCTACCCCTCCGAGCGCCTCCCCGACGGCATGAGCTCCTCCGAGTGGCTGCGGGAGCTCACGTTCCGCGGGGCTCGGAAGCGCTACGGAGGCACGATCCCCGCCGACGTGGCCGCGCAGCTCGAAAAGGAGCTCGCCCTCATCGATGAGCTCGACTACTGCGGCTATTTCCTCACGATGTGGGACATCGTCGAGATCTGCCGCGGCAAGGGCATCCTCTGCCAGGGCCGGGGCTCGGCCGCCAACTCCGCGGTCTGCTACTGCCTCGGCATCACGGCGATCGACCCCGTGCGCATGGAGCTGCTCTTCGAGCGCTTCCTCTCGCGCGAGCGGGCGGAGCCGCCGGACATCGACCTCGACATCGAGCACCGCAGGCGCGAGGAGGTGATCCAGCACGTCTACGCGAAGTACGGCCGCGACCACGCGGCCATGGTGGCCAACGTCGTGCGCTACCGGCTGCGCTCCGCGGTGCGCGAGGTCGGCAAGGCGCTCGGCTTTCCCCTCGACCACGCTGGACCGCCTCGCGAAGCTCGTGTCGTGGCGCGACGGCGACATCACCGACGCGCTCGTCGAAGCCGGGCTCGATCCCGACGTGCGGGCGTCCAGCCTTCTCATTGACATGGTCCGGGAGATCAGCGATTTTCCCCGCCACCTCTCGATCCACCCCGGCGGCTTCCTCCTCGGGAGCGAGCCGGTCATGAACCTCGTCCCCGTCGAGAACGCGTCCATGCCCGACCGCACCGTGATCCAGTGGGACAAGTACGACGTCGAGGCGCTCGGCCTCTTCAAGGTCGACCTCCTCGGGCTCGGCGCGCTCACGCACCTCGACTACGGGTTCCGCCTGCTCAAGCAGCACCGCGGCATCGAGCTCTCGATGGCGACGATCCCCGCGGACGACCCCGAGGTGTTCGCGATGGCCTCGCGCGCGGATACCGTCGGAGTCTTCCAGATCGAAAGCCGCGCGCAGATGGCGATGCTCCCGCGCCTGCGGCCCCGCAGCTTCTACGACCTGGTGATCGAGGTGAGCATCGTGCGGCCCGGCCCGATCACGGGAGGCATGGTGCATCCTTACCTGCGCCGCCGCGCGGGCGAGGAGCCGGTCGTGTATCCGCACGCCGTGCTCGAGCCCGTGCTCCGCCGCACCCTCGGCGTCCCGCTCTTCCAGGAGCAGGTGATGAAGCTCGCCGTCGTCGCCGCCGACTACACCCCCGGCGAGGCGGACCAGCTCCGCCGCGACATGGCCGCCTGGCGGCGCAGCGGTCGCATCGAGAAGCACGGCGAAAAGATCATCACGCGCATGATGCGCAAGGGCATCGCGCGCGAGTTCGCCGAGAGAGTCTTCGACCAGATCCGCGGCTTCGGCGAGTACGGCTTTCCCGAAAGCCACGCCGCGAGCTTCGCGCTGATCGCCTACTGCACCGCGTGGCTGCGCTGCCACTATCCGGCGGAGTTCACCTGCGCGCTGCTCAACGCGTGGCCGATGGGCTTCTACTCGCCGGCGACGATCGTGGAGGACGCGAAACGGCACGGCCTCACGATCCGTCCCATCGACGTCCTCGCGAGCGACTGGGAATGCACTTTGGAAATTGAAAATGAAGAAGGCCGCCGCCGGCCGGCCGGCGGCGCCGCCGGGAGCCCTCGCTTTGCCGTGCGCATGGGCCTGCGCTACGTCAGGGGGCTCGGCGAGGGCGACTGGAAGCGCATCCAGGCCGCGCGCCGCGCCGGGGCGTCGAGCGTGGCGGAGCTCGTCGAGCGCAGCGGTCTGGATGCGGCGGCGCTGGAGGCGCTCGCCGCCGCCGGCGCGCTCCAGAGCCTCGGCGCCGGCCGGCGCGACGCGCTCTGGCAGGTGGCCGGCGTCGCGCGTGCGCGCGCCGCGGCGGCCGCTTACGGCGACGGCCGCGAGCTGGCCCTCCCCGACCCGGAGCCCTCGCCCGTGCTCGACGGCCTCTCGGCGTACGAGGAGATCTCCTGGGACTACGGCGCGAGCAGCCACAGCACGCGGGGCCACCCCCTCGAGCCGTATCGGCAGGAGCTGGAGGCGAAAGGGCTCCCCGACGCGGCCGCGCTCGCGGCAGCGAAGGACGGCAGCCGCGCCTCCTATGCGGGGCTCGTGATCTGCCGCCAGAGGCCGGGCACGGCCGGGGGCGTGGTCTTCATGACGCTCGAAGACGAGACGGGCTTCGTGAACGTCGTCGTCTGGGAAAAGGTGTTCCGCGAGTACCGCAAGGTGATCCTCACGTCGCCCGTGCTCGGGGTGACGGGAAAGATCCAGGCGCCGTCGGGACGCGACGGGACCCTTCACCTGATCGTGGAATCGTGCTGGAAGCCCGAGCTCTCCTCAGCCCCGGCCCGCACCGCGAGCCGCGACTTCCACTGAGCCCTGGGCGTACGCTGTCGTCCGGCAAATCGCCGCGTCGCGCTCTCTAAAGCCTTTCTGCCGCAGCGATGACGAGGAGTGCCTCGGCCGAGTCGTCAAAGCGCTGCACCGCCCCATGCTGCTGCTCGAGCATGGCTGCAATCTCAGAAGTCGGTCGATTGCCGATGTTCAGCCAGATGACCTTAGGCGGCGCGCCGTATAGAAAGCTGAGCTGACGAAAGTCAGTGTCCTTCGACAGAATGGCGAACCCGTTGGACTTTGCGTACTCCCAGATGTCTCGGTCCGTCGCCCCGCCAAGGCCGGCCGCGACGACGTGTTCCGAACCCGGGAACCACCTGCGAGCGGCAGCGACGAGCTTCCAAGACAGGTTCGCGTCGAGCAGAAGCTTCATGCTGAGACGGTCATGAGTCGGCGCTCGCGATCGGCCGCGAACTCAAGCACCGCCTGTATGTCCTCTCGGTGCAACTCGACGAAATCGGCCAGGATCTCTTCTATCGACATGCCCCCAGCCAGGTACTCCAGCACGTCGTAGACGGTGATGCGCGTCCCACGGATGCACGGCTTCCCTGAGCGGCGATTCGGGTCAATTGTGATTCTGTCGATGTAGCTCATCCCGACTCCAGTATAGCGTGTCTTGATCGGCGAGGACAGGCTTCTCTCGAGTCGCGACGCATCGCGCGGCGAGAGCTCCCTGCGTCATCGCTGAGCGCGGTCTTATCCGCCCCAGCCCGCCCGCTCCGTAAGCCGCGACTTCCCCGCAAGGCCGGCGGGACCTGACACGGCTCGCCGGCGGAGTTCCTGCGAGAACAACCCGGCGTCGAAAGCCGGGTCGGATGCGCCCCACAAGGCTTCGCGCGCGCGGCTCCGCCACGCGAAGTGGCGAAAGCCCTTCCGGGTAGAGGCCGGCCGCCGTGCGGCGCTTCAGGCCGGCTGGACCACCGGAGCGTGCCGCGATGGCGCCTCGGTGAGTTTTGATGCGCGCACTTTGACCCAAGAAAGTTGGCGTCCGTGTAACGCGCACAGATCGCCGCTGATCAAGAGGCTGCGGGTGCCGCGTGCCGCCCGCGCTCAGGCGGCTTGTGGTGCGTCCTCCGCGCGGGTCGCGTTGCGGCCGAAGATGGCGAACACGAGCGTGCCCACCGCGCCGCACGCCGCCGCGACGAGAAAGTTCGTCGCGGGCGAGATGCTCCACAGGAACGCGCTCGAGAGCGCGGCGATCGACACGATCACGTCGCGCACGAGGTAGTACGCGCCGAACGTCAGGGCCTTCGCGTCCTCGGGGGCGAGGTCCATGATGAGCGCCTTGCGCGTCGGCTCCCCGAACTCCTTGAGGCCGCGGATCACGAACGCGAGGACGAGCATCGGGAACGTGCGCGACCCGAGCAGCACCAGCGGGAACAGCGTGAAGAAGCCAAAGGTGATCAGCACGAAGGGCTTCTTGGTCGACCGGTCCGCCAGGTACGCCACCGGGATGTAGACCAGCATCGCGGTGACCATCTCGACCGTCGTGAGCACGCCGAACTCGAGCGCGCTCAGGCCGTTGTTCTCGACGACCCACACGACGACGAACGCGTACGGGATCTGCTCGGCGAACCGGATGAGGATGTCCGACACGAGGAGGTTGCGAAGGGCGGGGCTGATGCCCCGAAGGCTCGCGAGGAGGCTGCCGGAGGCCGCCTTCTTCTTTTTCGTCTCGTCCTTCATCAGGAGCTGGACGCACAGGATGCCGACGACGCCCAGGGCGAGCGCCGCGACGAACGCGAGGCGCACGCCGGCGACCTTGCCGTAGATGCCGATGAGCACGCCGCCGAGGATCGGGCCGAGCGCCATGGGGATGCGGCGCACGAACGAGTGCACGGTCACGCCCATGATGCGCCGGTCGGTCGGCATGACCTGCGCGACCAGGCTCATGACCGCCGGCAGCGAGATCGCGGTCCACGAGATGAAGAAGACGGCGCCGACGAGCACGGCCCACCAGGTCGGGACGAAGATCACCAGCAGGTAGCCGGCCATCGCGACGAGCGTGAAGAGGATCAGCGCGCGCTTGTACCCGATGCGGTCGGACACCCAACCGCCGGGAAACGAGTACAGGGCGGACAGCAGGTTGTCCATCGCGTTGAGGAACCCGACGGCGTAGACGGAGCCGCCGAGGGCGAGGAGGTACAGGGGAAGGAAGCGCTCGGCCATCTTTTCCCCGAGCCCGATGAACACGACGAGCGTGATCATGGCGACCATGCTCGCATTCAGGCCGAAGAACCCGGCGATCCTTTTGCCCAGAGGCACGCTCTCGTTCGACATCGGCATTTCCTCCCGGGCGGCGTCGGGTCGAGGATAGCATGCCCGACCCGCCGGGAACAGATGCCGGACCACGGCGGCCGCGTCGGCGCCATGGGCGAGTTGAGTCGACCTGCCTCGAAGTGGTATGAGTTGCCTTGCGCCGGGACGAGGGTCCGGGGCGGAAGGAGCGGCAGATGAAGAAGCTTGCCCTGGGGGCCACGGGTGTAGAGGTCAGCGCCCTGTGCTTCGGTACCATGTACTTCGGAAGCAGCGTGAGCGAGGAGATGAGCGACAGGCTGCTCGACATGTACGTGGAGGCGGGCGGGACGTTTCTCGACACCGCCAACGCCTACGCCCGCTGGGTGCCCGGGTTTCGCGGCGGAGAGAGCGAGGCGGTCCTCGGGCGCTGGATCAAGGATCGCCGCAACCGCAGGAGCCTGTTCCTCGCCTCCAAGGTCGGGTTTCCGACCCCGGTCGACGGGCTCGAGTTCGGCCTCCGCGGCGCCGACATCGCGAGGGCGTGCGACGCGAGCCTCAAGCGTCTCGGCACCGACGTCATCGACCTCTACTACACGCACGCGGACGACCGCGTCGCCCCGCTCGAGGAGCGCCTGGAGGCGTTCGACAGGCTGATCCGGGCGGGCAAGGTGCGCTACGCGGGCGCCAGCAACATGGCGGACTGGCGCCTCGAGGAGGCGCGCTGGCTCGCCGCTTCGCGCGGGTGGGCGCAGTACTGCTGCGTCCAGCAGCGCTACTCCTACGTGCGGCCGCAGGCGGGCGCCATCTACGACCCCCACGCCGCCGTCAACGACGAGTTCCTCGACTACTGCCGCACGCGCGGCCTCACGATCCTGGCTTACTCGCCGCTGCTCGGCGGCGCCTACACCAGGAGCGACAAGGCGCTTCCCGAGCAGTACCAGGGGCCCGACTCCGACCTGAGGATCAAGGTGCTGCGCGAGGTCGCCTCCGAAGCGGGAGCGACGCCGAACCAGGTCGTCTATGCGTGGATGGTGCAGAGCCCGCCGCCGGTGATCCCCCTGATGACCGCGAGCCGGCCCGAGCAGATGACCGAGAACCTGGCGAGCCTCGACGTCGAGCTCTCCGAGGCGCAGCTCGAGCGCCTGTCGCAGGCGGGCAACCGGCGCTCCGCGCACGCGTCAGCCCAGCGCCGGCTCGCGCGCGGCGCCAAGGAGGCCTAGGCCGGGCGCCCCGCCGGAACAATTTCGCGGCGTCTCTCTCGCGCGGCAAGCCCTCGAGTGCTATAGTCGCGCTATGATAGATAGTGCTCTCGTCACGGACCTCGCCGAAATCCTGGGTAAGAGCCTCACATTCAACGACATCGAAGCCATCGGCCGCCGCCTGTTCCCGGACTACGACACGCACCGGCTGGAGAACGTGGCAGCCAGCATGTCCGTGTCGCCGCTGAACGCCGCGCGCAGGCTGCTCTCGGAGTGCGAGGCGCACAACAAGGTCACCGAGCTCGTCTCGCTCGTGGCGCAGCTCGACGGGAACCTGCTGAACGGCCGGATCGTCGAGGTCGCGAACCTGGAGAGCTTTCTCTACAAGCTCTCCCAGACCGGCGTGTACTTCGATTTCGGCAAGCGCAAGCTCGTCAAGGTGTCGGCCGACAAGAGCCTGCTGCCCAACTGGGGCGCGCTGCGCGACGGCAAGGAATACCCGATCGTCGCGGTCTCTGTCGACATCTGCGGCAACTCGCTCCTGGTCAAGAAGTATTCGCCCGGCGTCATGGAGAAGGTCTACTACGAGCTGTGGGACTACCTGCGGCAGAAGCTGGCTGAGTGCGACGGCCGCATCTGGTCGTGGGCGGGGGACGGCGGCCTCGCCGCCTTCCGCTACCGCAAGGACACGTCGACCGCGGTCCTGTGCTGCCTCGACATCCTTGTCTCGCTGTACGCGTTCAACCTGCGCGAGAAACCGATCAAGGAGGACATCGCGCTGCGGATCGGGATGGACGCGGGTGACGTCAAGTTCGCATGCGACACCGGGCGGATCGTCTCCGACGTGGTCAACTACGCGGCCCACCTCGAGAAGAAGGGAACCACGCCGTGCGGGATGTCGATCTCCGACACGGTGTACGCGGGCCTCACCCCGCGGCTCAAGAAGGTCTTCCGGACAAAACAGGAGTTCGAGGGCCGCACCGCCTGGTCGCTGGTCTTCGACGCGGGCGAAGCGCTCAAGTAGCGCCGCGTCCGGCTCGGCTTGACCGGGTCTCCATCCCCGGACAAGATGCCGCTCATGGCGTCTCTTGAGGCCGTCGTCTTCGATTTCGGCAACGTCCTCGCGACCATCGACCGCCAGGCGATGTGCGCCGCCCTCGCTCGCCACTCCCCGCTCTCCGCGGCGGAGATCCTCGGGGGCATCTGGGGAACGGAGATCGAGCGGAGCGCCGAGACCGGCGTCTGGGACTCGCGCGAGCAGTTCCAGAGGATTCGTGCGCGGATCGAAGGCGAGAGATCCTGGACCTACGAGGAGTTTCTGGCCGAGTTCCTCGAAGGGATCGAGGCGAACGCCGAAGGGATCGAGGCGATGCGCCTGGCCCGGGGCCGCGGCAAGAGAATCTTCGTTCTCTCCAACACTTCCTACGCGCACGCCCGCTGGCTGCTCGGGCGCGAGGACATCGTCAGTCTCGTCGAGGCCTTCGTCTTCTCCTTCAAGGTCGGCGCAATGAAGCCCGACGCGGCGATCTGGCGGCACCTGCTCGCCAACACCGGCCTCGCCGCCGCAAGCTGCCTGTACGTCGACGACGTGCCGGAGTTCTGCTCGGCCGCCGGGCGGCTCGGATTCGCGACGATCAACTACGTGAAAGGCCGCACGGGCCTTTTACAGGAGCTCCGGCGCGCCTTATAATGGGGAAGCTCACAACGTGGGAAAGGAGTCCTTGATGAGAAAGCGTGCGTGGGTTCTGGGGGTTCTGCTCGTCGTGTCGCTGGTCGGGCTGGGCGCGCAGGCGAGGAAGGTCGTGGCCTACACGGCGCACGAGGACGACATCATCGCCGGCATGGTGCCGCGGTTCAAGGCCGACACGGGCATCACGCTGGAGTTCGTCAAGCTCGCTTCGGGCGACGTCATCAAGCGGGTCGTCGCCGAGGCGAACAACCCGCAGTGCGACGTGATCTGGAGCATCGGCGGGGAGCAGCTCGAGGCGAGCAACAACGTGCTCGAGGGCTACGTGCCCAAGGACTGGGACAAGATCGACCCCGTGTTCAAGGTCGGGACGAACTGGCTGCCCTACACCGGCATCATGAACGTGCTGATCGTCAACACAAAGCTCGTCCCGGAGAGCCAGATGCCGAAGAAGTGGGCGGACCTGCTCGACAAGAAGTGGAAGGGCAAGATCAGCTCGGCGACGCCCGACAAGTCCGGCTCTTCGTACATGCAGCTCAACAACGTCCTCCTCGCGTTCAAGGACAGGGGATGGGACACCTACAGGGGGATCGCGGCCAACTTCTTCATTTCCGTCGAGCTCCGGCGCGGTGCCGAGGTACGTGAACGACGGCGAGGCGGCCATCGGCATCACCCTCGAGGACAACGCGTTCCGCTTTGTGCAGGGCGGCGGCCCGGTCAAGATCGTCTACCCCGAGGAGGGCGTGATCGCGGCGCCCGACGGGATCGCGCTCGTCAAGGGCGCTCCGCACCCGGACGCCGCAAAGATCTTTATCGACTGGTGCCTGTCGAAGGCGCACGCAGGACTTTCTCGTGGACAAGATGCTGCGCCGGCCCGTGCGCATCGACGGCAAGAGCCCTCCGGGGCTTCCCGCGCTCAGCCAGGTCAAGACCCTTCCGTATGACTTTGGCGCGGCCGCCCGGAACAAAGACGTGTACCTGAAAAGGTTCAACGATCTGAAGATGGAGCTCGGGTTCTAGCCCGGCCGCGGTCCGCCGTGTGCCCTGACCTGGCGTACCCGCCAGGCTTTGACCCGGCGTACTCGCCGGGCGCCGGGACAACCGGCAGGGGCGCGAGCGACCGCCTGCCGTAAGTCCGACAGGCTCGGTGCCGCCTGCCCCGGGTCCGCCCCGCGGAGGGTCTCCGCGGGGCCCCGGCGGCGGCACGCGCTCATTTCAGCTCAATGGCACTCGTTGGGGCGGGGAGATGGCGTCGATCAGGCTTGAAGGGATTTCGAAGACCTTTCCGGGGGTCAAGGCGCTGCAGGAAGTATCGCTCGCCATCGAAAGCGGCGAGCTCTTCACGCTCCTCGGGCCGAGCGGCTGCGGGAAGACGACGCTGCTGCGCACGATCGCCGGCTTCTACGTGCAGGATGCGGGCCACGTGTACGTCGGCGAGGAGTGCATCGACTCCGTGCCGCCCTATCGGCGGGACACGGGCATGGTCTTCCAGAACTACGCCGTCTTTCCTCACATGACCGTGTTCGAGAACGTGGCCTTCGGGCTGCGCAACCGCAAGGTCTCCGGCAGCGAGCTCGCCGGGAGAGTCGAACGCGCCCTGTCCATGGCGCGCCTCGCGGGCTACGAGCGCCGCACGCCGGATCAGCTCTCGGGCGGTCAGCAGCAGAGGGTCGGGCTCGCGCGGGCCATGGTGATCGAGCCGCGCGTGCTGCTCATGGACGAGCCGCTGTCGAACCTGGACGCCAAGCTCCGGATCGAGATGCGCACCGAGATACGCGACATCCAGCGCGCGCTCGGGATCACCACCGTCTATGTCACTCACGACCAGGAGGAGGCGCTCGTCATCTCCGACCGGATCGCCGTGATGAAGGGCGGGGTGGTGCAGCAGGTGGGGCCGCCCTGGGAGATCTACAAGAACCCGAGGAACACCTTTGTGGCCTCCTTTGTCGGGAGCATGAACTTCGTCGACGGCGAGCCTGCGGACGGCGGAGTGCGGGCAGGCTCGCACGTGATCCGCTGCCGGGGCCTGCGGACCGGAGCCGGCAGGGTCCGGATCGCTTTCCGGCCCGAAGATCTCTCGATCACGGCGGGAGGAGCCCCCGAGGGGGCCGGCGTCTCCACCATACCGGGAGTTCTGCGGTCGAGCACTTTTACGGGCTCGCTGGTCAGCTATGTGGTCGACTGCGGAGAAGGGCTCACGCTCACCGTCGAGCGCCACCGTCCGGTCTCGAGCGACATCATCGCGGCCGGGGCGTCCGTGCGGGTCGAGGTCCCCGAGGCCGTGGTCTACGCCTTTGACGCCCCGACGGGGATGCGCCTGTGAGACGCGGGGAACGGCCGGGCTTCTGGACGTTTGTCACGGTCCTCGGCTACGCGATTGTCGCCTTCTTCCTGGTCTACCCGCTCGTCAACATCTTCAAGTTCAGCTTCCTGGACAAGGAGACCGGCGCGCTCTCCCTCGCCAACTACGCGCGAGTTCTTCGGGAAGAGCTACTACCGGGTCGCGTTTCTCAACACGATCGTGGTCGCCGTGGGCGGCACGATCGGCGCCACTCTCCTCGGCGTGCCGCTCGCGTTCCTGACGACGCGCTTCCGCATCGCCGGCCGCTCGATCCTCGCGACGTTTGCCGTTCTCGCGCTGCTGTCGCCGCCGTTCATCGGCGCCTACTCCTGGATCATCCTCCTGGGCCGCTCGGGGGTTCTTCGCACGGCGCTCCTCGACATCGGGCTGCAGCTCCCGCCGATCTACGGTCCGGTCGGGATCATCCTGGTCTACGCGCTGCATCACTACCCGTACGTGTTCCTCCTCGCGTCGTCGGGCGCTGTCCACGGTCGACCGCTCGCTCGAGGAGGCGGCGGAGAACCTGGGGGCCAGGGGGCTCCGCAAGTTCTTCCGCGTCACCCTGCCCCTGGTCCTCCCGTCCGTCACCGCGGGCGCGCTGCTCGTCTTCATGATGTGTCTGTCCAACTTCGACACGCCGATGATCATCGGCGGCGAACTACCGGGTCCTGCCGACGCTTGCCTACAACCTGTTCACCAGCGAGGTCGGAGAGCGCCCGGGCCTCGCCTCGACCGTCAGCATCTTCCTCATCCTGTGCGCCTCCGCCGTGATCTTCCTGCAGCGGTACGCCGCGGGACGGCGCAAGTACTCCAGCACGCTGATCAATCGCCCGGTCGTCAAGCGTCTTCACGGCCTCCCGGCTTTCTGGGCGCACTTTGTGAGCTACCTGATCGTGGGCCTGAGCGCGATCCCCCTCGCGATCGTCGTGTACTTCTCGTTCC
Organism: uncultured Spirochaetota bacterium; assembly: GCA_963734495.1. Lineage (GTDB taxonomy): Bacteria > Spirochaetota > Spirochaetia > SZUA-6 > CAVTHK01 > CAVTHK01. Next base: position 45,377 of record CAVTHK010000006.1, on the reverse strand, counting down.
GCAGAACCAGGGGGCCGGTTTTCCAGCCGGGGCTCAGTCTCGGAGAGCTACGCGAGGGTCTTCCACGAGGTCCCCAAGACCATCACGAACAGCCTTCTCTTCTCGACCGCATCCGTGGTCGCTCATCGTCGTCATCGGCACCCTGCTCGGTTTTGTCATCAGCCGCCGCAAGACCGCCCCGGCCCAGGTTCTGGATCCCCTGCTCATGATTCCGTACATCGTGCCCGGAACAGTGATCGGCATCGGGTTCATCATCGCGTTCAACCGCAAGCCGCTGTTCCTGCTGGGCACAGCGACGATCGTGATCCTCGCGTACTTCATCAGGCGCCTTCCGTACGCGGTGCGCTCGGGCGCCTCGATTCTCAAGCAGATCGACCCGGCGCTCGAGGAGGCCGGCATCAACCTCGGAGCGCCGCCCGCGCGCACGTTCCGCAAGGTGACGCTGCCTCTCATGCTTCCGGGGGTCATCTCGGGCGCGATCCTGAGCTGGGTCACGGCCATCAACGAGATCTCGGCCTCGATCCTTCTCTACGTGGGGCACACGATGACGATGCCCATCCGCATCTACCTCTCGGTGCTCGACGGCTACTTCGGGCCCGCTTCCGCGATGTCGACGATCCTTCTCGCGGTCACGGGACTGAGCCTGTTCTTCGTCAACCGCTTCTTCGGGCTCGGGCGCGAGAGTCTGTTGTAGCTCCGCGGATGCGTCCGCGCGCGGGATCCGGGCCGTTGGCCCGCCCGCCGGCTGCGTGGTAGGATCGCCGCATGGCGTTGACAGGGAGCGGCACTCTGCAGCTCGGGGAATCGCTTTCGGCCTACGGGTGGGCGTCGCGGGCCCCCGCGCCCGTAGCTCGCATGATGGCGGAGTTCGCCGCCGACTTCCGCGAGGACGTCGACATCAACCTCGGCGTCGGCTACGTGAACGAGCACACCATCCCGCGCGGCCTGGTGCTCGAGGCGCTCGAGCAGGTGCTGGCAGACCCGGTCCGGTACAGGAACGCGCTCAACTACGGCGGCCCCGCCGGCTCGCCCAACCTGATCGCCTCCATCCGAAGCTACCTTCTCCGCCACCAGGCCGGCGGCCTCGACGAGCGGCTGCTCGCAGACCGGCGCATCGTCGTCGGCGCCAATGGGGTCACCAGCCTCCTCGCCTCGCTCGCGGACTCCCTGCCGCCGGGCATCGTCGTGACCACCGACCCGATGTACTACATCTACTGCAACACCCTGGAGCGCAAGGGCTTCCGCGTCCTCGCCGTGCCCGAAAGCCGCAGACGGCGTTCACGCCGCGGACGTCGAAGCCGCGGTGGCCGCGCTCGGGCCGGTGCAGTCCGAGGTGTCCTTCTTCTATTTCGTGACCGTGAGCAACCCGACTTCCACGATCCTCGCCGACCGGGAGCGCGAAGGCATTGTGCGCCTCGCCACGCGCCTCTCGCGCGCGCTGGGCCGCCGCGTGCCGGTGGTCTTCGACCGCGCGTACGAGGACCTGGTGCACGATCCGGCCGTCGCGGCGCCCGCGTCGGGCTTCGCGTGGGACGAGGCGGGGCTGGTGTACGAGCTCGGCACGCTGTCGAAGATCCTCGCCCCCGGTCTGCGCATCGGCTACCTCGTGGGCCGCGACGGGCCCCTGCTCGACGCCGTGGTTCAGAGCACGAGCGACCTCGGCTTCAGCGCGCCGCTGGTCAACCAGGAGATCGCGAGCTGGCTGCTGGACAACGCCATCGACGCTCAGATCGCGAGAGTGCGCGCCGGCTACCGCGAGAAGGCGCTGGCGGCCTCCGCGGACATCAGGCGGCACCTGGGCGGCCTGGTCGAGGAGTGCCGCGGGGGGCGCGCGGGCTTCTACTTCTACCTGACTCTCGCCGGAGTCGAGACGCACGAGCGCAGCCCCTTCTTCCGTTTCCTCACCCGGCGCACGGGCGACTCCGCGGTCGACGGCCCTCCGGGCGCGCCGCTGCCGCGCGTGATCTACATCCCCGGCGAGATCTGCGTCCACCGGAAGGGCTCGCTCGTCGAGGCGGGCCGCCGCCAGCTGCGCATCTCCTACGGCTTCGAGGAGAGCGAGCGCATCGCGGAGGCGCTGCGCCTCATGGGCGAGGCCGCGCGCTACGCGCTGTCCAGCCCGGCGGGCAGTGCGGGCCAGGGCTGAGCCGGCAGGCGCGAGCGCAGGGGAGCGCAGGGGAGCGCAGGGGAGCTGCGCGGCCCTCGACAGCGCGGGCGCGCTCCGGCTACACTGCGGCGCACCTGGAGCCGCCGCTGAACCCTCTGACACCGACTGCGACAAAGCCCGCTGCCGCGGACCTCATGATAGCGCTGACGGCGACGCTGTGGGCGTCCGGGGGGCTGTTCATCAAGCTGGTGAACCTCGGCCCCCTCGCCACGGCGGGGATCCGCAGCGTGATCGCGGCGGTGTTCCTCTTTGCCACCGCGAAGGGTCCGCGCTTCCAGTGGAGCGCGGCGCAGCTGCTGTGCGGCGCGGCGCACGCGATCGCGATGATCACGTTCGTCGCGGCCACGAAGCTCACCACGGCGGCGAACGCCATCCTCCTTCAGTACTCCGCTCCGGTCTTCGTGGCCCTGTTCAGCTTCTGGCTGCTCGGCGAGCGCATCTCGAGGTTCGACTGGGTCTCGCTGGCGGTCGTGCTCGGCGGCCTCGTGCTGTTCTTCTTCGACCGCCTGACCATCGCCGGGTCGTGGGGCAACGTGCTCGCGATCGTGAGCGGCGTCGCGTTCGCCTGGGTGCACCTGCTCCTTCGGTACCAGAAGGCGGGCTCTCCGGTCGGATCCCTGATCCTCGGGAACGTCATCACGGCCGTCGTCTGCGCCCCCTGGGCGGTCGGCCGCGCCCCGGACGCGGCGAGCTGGGGCGCCCTGATCTTTCTCGGGACGGTGCAGCTCGGCCTCTCCAACATGCTCTATTCGCGGGCGATCCGGCACGTGAGGGCGGTCGAGTCGGCGATCATCCTGATGATCGAGCCGGTGCTCAACCCGATCCTCGTGCTCGTGTTCCTGGGCGAGCGGCCCGGGCCGTGGGCGATCGCCGGCGGAGTGGTCGTGTTCGCCGCCATCAGCGTCCGCAGCCTGATCGCGGCCCGCGCCTGGGAGGCCATGCGCTCCCGCTGACGGAGCGCGGCGGCCGCTCGCGGCGCGGCCGGCCGCCCGTCGACCTTCAGTTTTTTTGACCCGGCTCGGCCGCGTTCGTATACTCACAGCGGACCCGCAACGACGCCCCCCTGAGCGCAGGGACTTGGGACGCTGGCGACAGACGCCACGGCGGGCCCCTCGAGTACTCGGGGCTTGGGACCTGGCGAAGACGCCACGTCAGAGGAGAGACCGATGGAATACAGATCTCTGGGACGCACCGGCGTCAAGGTCAGCGAGCTCTGTCTCGGGTGCATGATGTTCGGCAGGCGGACGGAGCCGCAGGACTCGTACGCGATCATCGACCGCGCGCTCGACGCGGGGATCAATTTCCTCGACACCGCGAACGTCTACAGCCGCGGCCGCAGCGAGGAGATCACCGGCGAGGCGCTCAAGCGCAACAGGCAGCGCGCCAAGGTCGTGCTGGCCACCAAGGTCCACGGCAAGATGGACGACGAGGACCCGAACGCATCGGGAAACACGCGCCGCCACATCATCGAGCAGTGCGAGGCGAGCCTGCGCCGCCTGCAGACCGACTACATCGACCTGTACCAGATCCACAGGCCGCAGAGCGACGTCCCGATCGACGAGACGCTGCGGGCGCTCGACGACCTCGTGCGCGCCGGCAAGGTGCGCTACATCGGCACCAGCACGTTCGCGGCGTGGCAGGCGGTCGAGGCGCTCTGGGTCGCCAAGGAGCTGGGGCTGAACCGCTTCGTCTCGGAGCAGCCGCCGTACAACATCCTCGACCGCCGCGTCGAGCGCGAGCTCATCCCGATGGCGCGCACCTACGGGTACGCGGTCATCCCCTGGAGCCCGATCGCCGGAGGCCTGCTCACGGGCAAGTACACGCGGAGCAACCCCAACCCGCCGGACGAGCCGCTACTCCGACACCGCGGACAACCCGCGCCTGGCCGAGCGCAAGACCGCCGCGATCTGGAACGTCGTCGAGGCGCTGGCTGCGATGGCCCGATCGAAGGACTGCACGATGGCGCAGCTCGCTCTCGCGTGGGTCGCGCAGAGGCCCGGCGTCACGAGCCCGATCATCGGCCCGCGGACCATGGAGCAGCTCGAGGACAACCTCGGGCGCGCCCGTCGTGCGCTTCAGCGGGGACGAGCTCGCAAAGATCGACGCGATCGTGCCTCCCGGAGACAGCGTGTCGCCCTTCTACGAGGCGGATTTCGGGCCGCACCAGTACCGGTAGGCCGCCGGTGGAACGGCGCAGGGTCGCGCTCTTCGGCGACGACGCGGAGCGGCTCGAGGCGGTCTTCGACCGCGAGCGGCGACAGCGGATCGCGGAGATCGCGGACCTGCATCCGCGCGTGGTCGCGGGTTCGGAGGCCGAGTCCCTCGCGGGCATCCAGGCCGTGTTCTCGACGTGGGGCATGCCGCCTCTGAACGCGGCCCGGATAGCGCGGCTGCCGTCGCTCGAGGCCGTCTTCTATGCGGCCGGCTCGGTGCGGGGGTTCGCGCGGCCTTTCCTCGAGCGCGGCATCAAGGTGTCGAGCGCCTGGGCCGCCAACGCGGTCCCCGTGGCCGAGCTCGCGCTGTCCCAGATCATCCTGTCGTGCAAGGGCTGGTTCCGGAACACGCGCGAGGTCAGGGAGCGGGCAGGCCGCGGCGGCGGGCCCTTCTTTTCGGGGCCCGGATGCTACGGGGAGAGCGTCTCGCTGCTGGGGGCCGGCAAGGTCGCCCGCAGGCTCATCGAGCTGCTGGCGGGCGTCGACCTGCGCGTCCTGATCTACGACCCGTTCGTCGACGCGGCCGAAGCGGCCCGCCTCGGCGCTGAAAAGGTTTCGCTCGAAGAGGCGTTCCAGCGCGGCTATGTCGTCTCCAACCACACGCCAAATCTGCCCGAGACGGCCGGCCTGCTGAACGGACGGCTGTTCCGCATGATGAGGAAGGACGCGACCTTTATCAACACGGGACGCGGGGCCACGGTCGTGGAGGCCGACCTGATCTCCGTCCTGCGCGAGCGGCCGGACCTGAACGCCCTCCTCGACGTCACGTGGCCCGAGCCTCCCGCTCCGGGCTCGCCTCTGTACTCGCTTGCGAACGTCCAGCTCTCGTCGCACATAGCAGGATCCAAGGGGGACGAAGTGCGGCGCATGGCGGACAGCATGATCGACGAATACCGCCGCTGGGCCGCCGGGCAGCCGCTGGAGCACGAGGTCACGCTCGACATGCTGGACCGCATGGCCTGAGCGGGGGCCCCGCGAGGGCCGGGCCGCGTCCCCGGGGCTACGTCACCGCCGCCGCGCTTTTGTCACGCACGAGCTGGTGCACAACGCGACCGCCCGAGATCGTCATCTCGACTCGGATCTCGCGGAGCCGCTCGCTCGCGACCGCGGTCGGGTCCGCGGAAAGCACCGCGATGTCGGCCATCTTGCCCGGCGCGAGGCTCCCCTTGGCGTCCTCCTCGAACTCCGCGTACGCGCTCCCGACGGTGTAGCAGCGCAGCGCCTCCTCGACGGTGATCCGCTCCGGACCGCTGCGGTTGACGACGTAGTGGATCCCGAGCATGGGATCGAGCGTCGGCTCGCCGGGAAAGTCGGAGCCGAAGCAGAGGGCCACCCCCTCGTCGAGCAGCGACCGATAGGGGTAAGCGCGCTCCGCGCGTCCGGCGCCGAGAAGCCGCGCGTCCTTTTCAGGCGTCCCGAGGGCGTGGGGCTGCGCCGAGATCACCACTCCGAGCCGTCGAAGCCGGGGGATGTCCTCGCCGCGGATGAGCTGGCCGTGCTCGATGCGCAGGCGCATCGAGGTGATCCACGGGTAGCGCGCCGAGAGCTCCTCTACCGCGTCGAGGTACTCCTGGATCGCCCGGTCGCCGATGGCGTGGCAGGCGACCTGCTCACGGCCGCGGGGGTCGCGCGAGCGCACGTGGGGCTCGAGCAGCGGCAGGATCTGCGCGCGGCTCTTGCCGAGGCCGCTGTGCTCGCTCTCGTCGGCGTAAGGTTCCGTGAGCCAGGCGCTCCTCGCCGAGAACGTGCCGTCGAGGAAGTATTTCCACGGACCCGGACGCAGCCAGGAGTCGTTCAGACGCCGCATCCGCATCAGCAGCGCCTCCCACCGCCTCTCGCCGTGGAACCAGTACGCGAAGCGGGTCGTGAGCCGGCCTTCGCGCCGCAGCGCTGCCAGCACGCCGAGCACGGGAGGGAACCACGTGTTGTCCTGCACCGACGTGATCCCCAGCCTGCGGTAGTCCTCCATCGCCTTCAGGAGGTACTTCCTGATGGACGGCGGGTGCGAATGACGCTGCGCGAACTGCTTGCGAAGCCAGGGGTTGTTCCCCATCTCGCGCAGCACCCCGGTCGGCTCGCCGGCTTCGTCGCGGATGATCCTGCCATGCGGCGGGTCGGGCGTCCGGCGATCGATGCGCATCCTGCGCAACGCTTCTGAGCTCGCCCAGACCGCGTGGCCCGAGAACTGGTGCAGCACCACGGGATGGCCGGGGAAGGCCTCGTCGAGGATGCGCCGATGCGGATTCGGGCAGGTCTCGTAGTCCCATCCGAAACCGCTGATCAGCCCGCCCTTCGAGATGCCGTTGTGGCGCTCGCGCAGGTGCGCGATGATCGCGTCGGCGTCCATGCCGTAGAGCAGGGCCCGTTGGGAGTGGTGTCCGCCGCTCACCGCGTGGATGTGGTTGTCGTTGAAGCCGGGCACCGCTGTCTTGCCGCCGAGGTCGATGCGCAGGGCGCCGGGAGCCGCGAGGGCGGAGACCTCGGCATCGGTTCCGATCGCCCGGATCCGCTCGCCCTCGGCGAGCAGCGCCTGGACGCGCGGCCGGGTGGGGTCCATGGTGATGAAATCGCCGTTGACGAGCAGCAGTGGATCCATGCTTCTCAAGTTACCGAAAGGCCGCGCGGGGAGCAATTCGCCTCAATTCGCCTGCCCGCGGTCACGCGCGGGCAGCGATCCTGTCGAAGAGCAGCTGGAACGTCCGGTCCCGGTCCACGTGGTAGCAGCGCAGGATGCGCCCCATTCTCCCGGTGAACTCGTAGACCAGATCCCAGCGGACTTCGGGGCAATCGGTCTCCTCCCAGCACGCGAGGTCCGGGTCGAGGAGCGCGGCGATGTCGCCGAGGTCGTAGAAGCCCTTGGTCGGCTTTTGAAAACCGGGATCGGTGAGCCGGTACTCGTGGAGGTAGCGCCCGAGCTCGCCGTGCGGCGCGAGCTTCTGCGCCGACTCCTCCATGGGGAGCGTCAGGTGCGTTCCCGTGTCGAAGAGCGCGAAGGAGCACGGCGAGTGGAACAGCAGGCGCGCGGCCCGCACGTCGCCGAAGACGTTGAAGTTCCAGCACTTTTCCGGCCAGCGGGTGCGGAAGTGCCAGAACACCACGACGCGCTCGATGATCCGCGGCTCCTTGAGCATCGCGGACGCCATGTTGGTCGCGGCCCCGAGGCCGACGATCCACAGGGGGCGGTCCGGAGTGCCCGCCATCGCACGCTCAATGATGAAGTCGACCCCTTCGCTCATCACCGGCTTGAACTGGTACTGGAGCGGATCGGAGCCCCGCTTGACGGGCCACCGGCCCGCCATGCCGGCCTTCTTGAGAACCAGCTCGATCTCGCGCGCCGATTTGTCGACGCCGTCGGGGCCGCCGCGGGCGTTGTCGAAATTGGCGGCTACGAACCCCTCGATGTCGAAGCGGTCCGGCGAGTGGATCGCCAGGGCGAGGGCGTACTGGTCGTCGATCTCGTTCTTCGCATCCGTGTCGATCAGCAGACGCAGCCGCTCGCCTCTGGCAGGAATCACAGGCACCTTGCGATTCTTCGTGTCGATCGGGAACGTGACCATAGCACCCTCCTTCCGGAAGACGCACGAGACCCGAGCGCGGGCGGGCTTGCAGGACGCCTACCGCGCAGAATACAGTGGCGCGGACAGGATGACAACCGCGGGCCCCGCCGAGTGGGCCCCGCCGAGGACAGGGGCTTGGGATCTGGCGCAGGCGCCAGGTCACAGGAGGAGGATGGATGGACGGCGTGAGGCGGGCGGGCGATGCGCGGAAACAACGGATCGACGAAGCCTGGGGCAGCCTCACCTGGCTGGCGAGCAGCGTCGTGGGAAACACGGACTGTCTCACGGTGGGCCGCGTCGTCATCAAGCCGGGAGCTTCGAACCCCCGCCACTATCACGCCTCGTGCGAGGAGATCCTCACTCTGCTCTCGGGACGCCTCGAGCACGCCATCGGCGACGAGACAGTGACCCTCGACCCGGGCGACACCATCGTGATCCCGCGCGGCGTGCCGCACAGTGCGCGAAACATCTCGAAGGTGGACGCAGACATGGTCGTCTGCTACGACACGGGGAGGCGGGACTTCCACCCGGCCTGATCCCGACCCGCGCCGGGCCTCGCTCCCCGCGGGGCCGCGCCGTGCGGGCTACTTTCGCGGCCCTTTGGGCACCCACCCCTTCGGATTCGCGATCTCGCGCTCGGCCTCCTCGATGAGGCCGAGGGATATGTCGTGGCGGCCGCCCTCGTAGGGGGTGTCCAGCCAGACCTCCAGCATGTCGAGCGCCTCGAATATCCCCGTGATCCGCCCTCCGAGGCAGAGGATGTTCGAGTTGTTGTGGGCGCGGGTCATCTTCGCCTGGTACGTGCTGGTGCAGTGCGAAGCGCGCACGCCCTTGAACTTGTTCGCAATGATGCTCATCCCGATGCCCGTCGAGCAGATGAGGATGCCCGCCTCGGCTTCGCCGCGGGAGACCGCGCCCGCGACCTCGGCTGCGAAATAGGGGTATCGCACGATGTCCGTCGAATCGGTGCCCACGTCGTGGATCTTGTAGCCCTTCTCCAGAAGACGCTTGACCAGGTCCTTCTTCATGTCGTAACCGCCGTGATCGTTGCCGATCCAGATCGGCCTGCTCTTGTCCACTGGCACCCCCAGACGCGCGAGGAATCGCCGACAGCGTAGACGGCGCCTCCCGGCAGAGTCAAGGGACAGGACGTCCCGGGGGTGGCGCCGCCAGGGATGGCGACGGCGCCACCCAAGGCACAGGCGCCCTGGTCCCGACCGAAGGTCGGGAACGTCCCCGGGGGTCCGGAGGCTCCGAGCGGAGCGAGGAGGTGCGCCGCCAGGGATGGCGACGGCGCCACCCAAGGGACAGGCGCCCTGGTCCCGACCGAAGGTCGGGAACGTCCCGAGGGTCCGGAGGATGCGCCCTGGTCCCCGAAAGGTCCCGCAGGCGATCATCGATCGCTGCAACGCCAGGTGAGCCGCAGGATCTCTACCTGAGAGGCGGAGCCGGCCGGGACCGGCCCGCCTCTTTATGCTGCGCGCCCGTCTGATGTAGAATCTGCGCGCCCAAGAGCCGCAAGCTCCGGGGATTGTCCTACGTGCTGGTGCTGGCGATCCCGATCGTGATCGCCGCCTCGCGTTTCAGGGAGCTCAAGCAGGTCGAATAAAAGGGGGAGAAGACCGATGTACTTCCAGAGGGAATACCCGAAGCGGCTCAAGGCCGGCATGGTGGGAATCGGCAAGCACTCCTACCGCACGCTGTTCGCGACCCTCCACCACCTCCCGGTGCAGCTCGAGGCGATCGCCGCGCACAGCGACGTCGAGCGCGCCCGCCTCACCGCCGCCGAGTTCGGCTGCCGCTGTTACATGAGCGCGGCCGAGATGTACGCCAAGGAAAAGCTCGACGTCGTCTTTGTCTGCGTCGGCCCCGAGGAGCACCCGGACCTCGTCTGCGAGGCTCTCGACGCCGGCCTGCACGTCTGGCTGGAAAAACCGCCGGCGATGCGCGTCTCCGGCATCGAGAAGATGATCGCCCATCGCCGCGACCGGGTCGTGGTCGTCGGATTCAAGAAAGCCTTTATGCCCGTCGTCGACAAGGCGCTGGAGATCGTGGCCTCGCCGCAGTTCGGGAAGCTGCACACGATCCTGGGCGTCTACCCCATGACGATCCCGGCGAACGGGCAGAAGGTCCTCGACGGCGGGGAGTTCATCAACTGGCTCGCCAACGGCGTCCACCCCGTCGCGTTTCTCATGGCCATCGGCGGCAAGGTCGAGAGCATCGTGGCGCACACCAACGCTTCGGGCCACGGCGCGTTCATCATGAACTTCGCGTCGGGCGTCATCGGCAACTTCCACATGGGCTCGGGCCCGCACCCGATGGAAGCTTACTCGCTGTACGGCGAGGGGTGGCACTGCGACATCACCAACAACACGCGTCTGGCGCTCTACCGGGCCTACGGCCCCACCAACACGCACACGTTCATGCCCGCGGGCTTCGACACGGGCGCGATCGTCTGGGAGGCCCAGAACTGCCTGGCGACGATCGAGAACGCGAACCTGTTCACGCAGGGCATCTACGCGGAGACAAAGTATTTCTGCGACTGCGTGATCGAGGGCAGGCGCGCGGAGCGCGGGGGCCTGGAGTTCGCCCTGGAATTGATGAAGGTCTACGAAGCCGGCCTCCTCTCCGAGGGGCGGCGCATAAAGATCGAGTGAGCGCGGGGACGGCCGCTCCGCGGCGCGCCGCCCGACGCAACCGGGGAAAAGGAAGGACAACCATGGGTTTGAAGGCAGGCATCGTGGGGATGGGGCTCGGCCGTCATCATCTGGCCGCGTACGTGGACTCGCCGCACGTCGACCGCATCGTTCTCTGCGACCTCGACCGCTCGCGCCTCGAGCCGTTCAAGGCGAAACACGCGAAAGTCAGCGCGATCTACACGGACCTCGATGAGATGCTCAAGCGCGAGCGTCCCGACGTCATGAGCGTCACCACGCCGGACCACCTGCACAGGCCGCACGCGACGACGTGCCTTGCGGCCGGGTGCCACGTGCTGCTCACCAAGCCGCTCGCCACCAACCTCGAGGACGGGCGCGCCATCGTGGCGGCGGCCGACGCAGCGGCCACGCGCGGGCGCAAGCTCATGATGGCTCACGAGCGCCGCTTCCGGCCCTTCTTTATCGAGGTCAAGAAGCTGCTGGACTCAGGACAGCTCGGGGAGATCATCCACATCAGGAGCGATTCCATCCAGGACAAGCGGAAGCAGTTCGAGCGCGCGCCCTGGTACGCCTCGCCCGCCGCCGGCCGCTCGGCCCTCGTCGGAAGCGGCATCCACCAGGTCGACGTCCTGCGTTTCCTCGTCGGCCGGCCGCTCATCGGCGCGTTCGGCTACGGCAACAAGCTCGGCGAGATGACGTTTCCCGCGGACAAGACCACGTCGGCGCTCTTCCGCTTCGAAGGCGGCGCCATCGCCCAGGTCACGGTGACCTACGAGGCGCACTGGCCCAAGGCCGGCGCGATCGAGGACATCTTCCGCCTCGTCGCGAGCAAGGGCGTCATCGTCGGCAACAAGGTCTGCATGGACGGCAAGGACGACTGGACGACGATCCCCAAGGACGACAACCCGATCCCGGCCTCGTCCGCGACCCTCACGCACCTCTTTATCGACTGCGTGGTCAACGACCGCGAGGTCGCCGTGTCGGTGCGCGAAGGCTTCCTCTCGCTCGCGGCCGCGGTGGCCGCGGACCGCTCGGGAGCGGCGGGCAGGGAGCTCGCGCCCGAGCCTCTATAGGAATTCTCCAGGTGAAGTCCGCCGCGTCGGGGACGACCGTCCTTCCGGTCGCCGCCGACACGTCGGCGGCCACGCACGCCGCCAGCGTCGCGTAGGCGTCGCGCGGCTGCACGGCGACGTCCGTGCCGTCGACGACGGCCGCGAGGAACGCGTGCACGCTGCCGGCGCAGCCGGCCGCGATCTCGACCGCGTCGACGGGGAGCTCCTCCCAGCCGTCGCGGCCGTCGCGCGCGACCCTGCCGCCGGACACCACGCCGCGCGAGGCCACGAGGAGGAAGTGGTCGGCGGGCCGTCCTTCGGCCAGTGGCACTCGTAGCTCACCGCGGTCTGGCCGATCACGCCTCCCTCGAACCGCAGCACGGTGGCCGTGGTCTTGTCCGCCGGGAACGTCATGGTGCCGATCCGGTTGCCGACCGCGCTCACGCCGAGCAGCGGCCGGCTCACGAGAAAGCGCAGCAGGTCGATCTCGTGGATCCCCGTGCCGACCACGGCGCTCCTGCCCGCCGCGGGCGAAGCATACCAGGGCGACTTCGCGAACTGGGCGCGCTTGTCCGAGATCTGGTTGGCCTGCACCATGATGAGGTCGCCGAGCTCGCCGGAGGCGAGCAGCGCCTTGAGCGCCTTGACGCGCGTGCGGAAGCGCCGCTCGTGGGCGACCATGAGCTTCCTGCCCGACCGCTCCGCCGCGCGGACGATCGCCTTGCCGTCCTCGAGCGTGGTGGACAGCGGCTTGGTCATGAGCACGTTCGCGCCGGAGGCGAGGCAGAGCTCCGCCTGCGGCCTGTGCATGTGGTCGGGAGTGACGATGCAGACGACGTCCGGCTTTTCCGCCCGCAGCATCTCCTCGAGCCCCGCGTAAGCCGCGGCGATGCGGGGGACTTCGGCGCGCACCTGGTCGCAACGAGCCTGGTCCGTGTCGCAGATCACGAGCCGCCCCACGACCTTGCTGGCCGCGCAGGCGTTGACGAAATAGCGGCCGAGCCCGAGCCCGACCACCGCCGCCTTGATGTCCTTCATCTTTCGCTTCCCCCTTGCAGGCTGCCGGCATTGAACGCGGCAGAGCGGGCCGCGTCAACTCGAGGCACGCCTGTCGCGGCCGGCCCGCTTCGGCTATAGTCGGAGTCGGGAGGCCCGACATGGCTGGCCTGGCGATCCTCGGAGGCGATAGAACGCGCGCGCGGCCCTTTCCGCCGTGGCCGCAGTACGACGAGCGCGAGCGCGCGGCCCTCATCGAGGTCCTCGAGAGCCGCAAATGGGGGACCCTCGGCCCGAAGGCCGAGGAGCTCGAGCGGCGCTTCGCGGCGATGGTGGGCGTCAGGCGGGCCCTGGCGGTCACCAACGGCACGGCCTCGCTGGAGATCGTGCTGCGGGCGCTGGACATCGGGCCGGGCGACGAGGTGATCGTGCCCCCATACACGTTCGTGGCCACGGCGACCGCGGCGCTGCTGGCGGGCGCCACGCCGGTGTTCGCCGACATCGACCTCGACACGCTCTGCCTGGACGCGGCAAAGGTCGAGGAGGCGGTCACCGGGCGCACGCGGGCGATCATCGCGGTCCACATGGCCGGCAGGCCGGCCGACATGGACTCGCTCGGCGAGGTTGCGCGCCGCCGCGGCATCGCGCTGGTCGAGGATGCGGCGCAGGCGCATGGCGCCGTGTGGCGGGGGCGGGCGGCAGGGTCGTTGGGCGCCGCGGGGTCCTTCAGCTTTCAACTCTCCAAGAACATGAGCGCGGGCGAGGGCGGGATGATCACGGTCGACGACGACGGTCTCGCCGAGCGGTGCTGGTCGATCCGCCACTGCGGCCGCGACCCCGGCGGGCCCTGGTACGAGCACCCGCGCCTCGGCGGCAACGACCGGATGACCGACTGGCAGGCCGCGGTGCTGCTGGCGCAGATGCAGCGCCTTCCGGCGCAGGCGTCGGCCCGCGAGCGCGCCGCGCGGCGGCTCGACGCGGCGCTCGCCCGCATCGACGGCCTGGTCGTGCCGCCGGCGGACGCGAGGGTCGGCCGCCACGCGTACCACTTGTACACCTTCCGCTACCTCTCGGAGCGCTTCGGCGGTGCGCCGAGGGGGGCGTTCGTGCGCGCGCTGGAGGCCGAAGGCATCCCCTGCAGCCCGGGCTACACGCCGCTGCACCGCCAGCGGCTCTTCGCCGATCCGCGGCTGCGCGCCCGGCTCAGCCGGGCGATCGACTACGAGGCGCTCCGGCTGCCCGCCTGCGAGCAGGCCTGCCGCGAGGTCGTCTGGATTCCGCAGTACGTTCTGTTAGGCGACGACGGCGACATCGACGACGTGATCGCCGCGATCGCGAAGATCCGCGAGCACGCCGCGGAGCTGCGCTCCGTCGCCTCCGCGGCGGGCTAGGGCGCGAGCTCGACGACGCGGTGGGTGCGGACCGATTCGTCGGCGGCGAGCACGACGCGCAGGCTGTCGACGGCGGCCTGCATGTGCTCCTCGAGGTCGAGGTCGTCCCGGATCGCCTTGAGGAAGAAGGCCTGCTCGCGGTCGCACAGCTCCTGGTGACCGGGCTCCGCCGATGTGTCGACCGCCTCGTCGCCGCGCGCGAACGAGCCGTCCGGCCCGAGCTCCCCGTGATGGATGAGAAGCCGGTTTGTCCGCGTGTGCGAGTCTATGTCCGCTGAGCCGCCCTCGTGGCCGACCATGCTGACGCTTCCCCGCGGCCCCACGACGTCCTTCACGAAGAACGCGGTCTCGCTCATCATCGGGCCCCAGCCGGCCTCGTACCACCCGACCGAGCCGTCGTCGAAGGCCACCTGCAGCTGCCCGTAGTTGTACATGTCAGGGTCGACCTCGCCGGTGAGGCGAGCCCCGACGGCGTGGACGCGCACGGGCCGCGCCCGGGTCATCTGGCACATGACGTCGACGTAGTGGACCCCGCAGTCGACGATCGGGGAGAGCGAGCCCATGAGGCTCTTGTGCGTCTCCCAGGCCCTGCCGCTGCTCTGCTGGTTCAAGTTCATGCGCATGACCAGCGGCTTGCCCAGGCCGCGGGCCGCCTCGACGAAGCGCTGCCACGAAGGGTGGTGACGGAGGATGTAGCCGATCACCAACTTCCGGCCCGCCCGGCGCGCGGCCGCGACGACGGCGTCCGCTTCGGCGACCGTGGTGCCGATCGGCTTTTCCAGAAACACGTGGGCGCCTGCATCGAGCGCCGCGACGGCATAGGGCGCATGAGTGTCCGGATAGGTGTTGATGGATACCGCGTCGGGGCGCGTCGAGCGCAGCGCCTCGTGGAAGTCGCCGTGGGCGGCCACGCCGAGCTCGCGGGCCAGCGCTTCGCGGGTGTCGCGCCCCCGGCTCACCACGCCGACGACTTCGCATTCCGCCATGCGGCGGTAGGCGCGGGCGTGAGAGCTGCCCATCGTCCCGCAGCCGACCACGAGGACTCTCAGCACGATCGGCCTCCTCGCCCTACTTGACCTCGATCGACTCGACGCCTTCCCAGCCCTGGGGGACGCCGTCCTTGATGAGGCGCGCGCACCGCTTGAGGTACAGCTCGATCACGCGGTCGTTCGGGTCGCGCTTGCCGAGCGCGCTGAGCGCCTTGTGCGCGGCGGCGAACTGCTTGTCGTAGTACAGGTTGACGGCCTGAGTCCATTCGGCCCTGGCGCCGATCTTCCGCTCCACGATCTCGGGCGTGTCGCCGTCGAGGACCTCGTAGACGAGCACGCTTTCGGTGCGGCCCTTGACGCGGACGCGGTCGACGAAGCGCGTGTGGAAAGCGCGCGCGTTCTCCATGCGGCTGAGCGTGACGCCCGTGACCAGCACGGAGCCGCCGTACAGGCGTGTGAGCGACTCGAGGCGCGAACAGAGATTGACGGCATCGGAGATGACGGAGCCGTCCATGCGCTCCTGCTCGCCGATGGTCCCCAGCATCAGGCGTCCCGTGTGGATGCCGATCCCGATGGCGATCGGGTCATAGTGCGTGGCGGCCCGGTGCCTGTTGTACTCCATGAGCTTCGCCCGCATGCCGATCGCGGCGCGG
This sequence comes from uncultured Spirochaetota bacterium, assembly GCA_963734495.1. Classification (GTDB taxonomy): domain Bacteria; phylum Spirochaetota; class Spirochaetia; order SZUA-6; family CAVTHK01; genus CAVTHK01. The sequence goes on along the minus strand of CAVTHK010000006.1, from coordinate 29,702 downwards.
ACCGCGTCGTCCGGCTGCTCCGGAAAGAGCGCCATGATGGAGTCGCCGATGTACTTGTCGATAAAACCCCGGTTTGCCCGGATCTCGGGCCCGACCCGCGAGAGGTAGGAGTTGAGGAAATTAAAGTTCTCCTCGGGGCCCATCTTCTCGGAAAGCGTGGTGAACGACTGGATGTCCGAGAACATGACGGTCATCTCGCGGGCCACCTGGTCGCCGAGCTTGACGTCCGTTATGGACTTCTTTTCCAGGAAGCGCAGGAAGTCGTAGGGCACGAAGCGGCCGTACGCCTTGAGCAGGGCCTCCTGATCGCCTGCGTAGCGCTGGACGAGGTCCGCCATCTGGTTGAAGCTCAGGCCGAGGCGCCCGACCTCGTCGCGGGAGCGGACCTCGGCCCGCACGTCCACGTTTCTCTCCACGTCAAAGGTCCGCACGACTTCGTCCAGGTGGATGATGCCGCGCGTAAAGAGGGTGCCGAGCACCACCGAAGTCGCGATCGAGACGGCCAGCGCGGCCACCGCCACCACGAGCGAAACCCGCGTGACGCCGCGCAGGACGAGGCGCGCGTCGGTGTCGACCATGTCGAGGCCGAGGACCGCGAGCGGCTGGCCGCCGGCGTCGAGGACCGGCGCGTAGCCGGTGATGGAGTTCACCTTGAATTCCTCGTCGTAGGTGTACCGCGGCTCGACCAGCACCGTGTTCTCGCGGAGCGCCTGCCGGGCGACCGGGAAATCCGTCACGTCGAAATCGGAGGCCAGGTGCGAGATGTCCTTCGCGCCGCTGGCGGTGTCCTGCAGGACGTCGGCGTCGACGAGGTAGAGAGCGAGGTTTTCATCCGGCGTCGGGACGAAGGTGTAGACGAAGCGGATGAGGGACTTCTCGGTGTCGCGCAGCGCGTTGAGCTGGTCCGAGATCCTGCGGAAATCGGCCGACTGCTCGAGGGCAGACACCCGGTCGGCCGGGAGGCCGGGGCGGGCGGCGGCCGACAGCCTGCGGAGCGCGCCGCGGTCGAGCAGCATGCTGCCGGTCTGTGCGAGGCTGCGCACGCGGTTCTGCAGCTCGTGCAGGAGGTTGCGGTTCAGGATCTCGTAGGTCGTCACCCCCAGCGCGAAGCTGACGAGCGCGCTCAGCGCGCAGAACGCGATGATGATCTTGGCCCTCATGCTGAGGCCGCGTCTGATCTCGGGGCTCATATTCTCCTCATCGGCATGCCTGCGGCGTCCGCCTCACGCCTCGAGGCGGACTTTGATCGCTGACGGGTCCCCTACCGCCGCTTCGAGCGCGGCGCCCACCTCGGACAGCGGGAACACGTGCGTCACCAGCGGCCTGACCTGGACCATCCCGAGGAGCACCGGTCTCAGGCTCCACGGCGTCCAGACCATGCGCTCCTGCAGCGTGTGGTGGACCAGGCAGGTCGTGCGGATGTCCAGGCCGTCGTCGTGCCACCGCGAGATGTTGAGCGTGACCGGCTGCGTGATCCAGCTGTAGAGGGCGAGCCTGCCGTTGTGCTTGAGCACGGTCGAGCAGGTGTTGAGGGCTCCCTCGGTGCCTGCCGCCTCGACCGCGACGTCGACGCCGCGGCCGCCAGTGAGGTCACGGAGCGCCGCGACGACGTCCTCGCGGCCCGCGTTGATGGCGACGTCGGCGCCGAGCCGTTTCGCCAGCTCCAGCTTGCCGTCGAACAGGTCGACGGCGACGACCGTGTGCGCACCCTTGGCCTTGGCGACCTGCGCGATGATCTGGCCGGCGAAGCCCATGCCGAAGACGGCCACCGTGTCTCCGAGCTCCACGCCCGCCGTGAGGCCCGAGAACATGGCGCAGGCCAGGGGCTCCCCGAGGCAGGCGACGTCGAGGTCCAGCCCTTCGGGAGCCGGCTCGAGGGAGTCCTCGTCGGCGACGAAATACTTTGCCCACGTGCCGTGCCACCCGAACGACATCACGCGGTCGCCGGCGCGGAAGCGCCTGACCTTCGGGCCGACCTGCTCCACGACGCCTCCGCCTTCGTGTCCGATGGCAAAGGGATACTGCTTCGTCTCGGGCAGCCTGCCCTGGTGGATATTCTTGTCCGTGCCGCAGATCGACGCCGACGCGGTCCGCACGAGCACGCCGCTTTCGCCTACGTCGAGCTCGCGCTCGCGCCAGGCCCAGCGGCCCGGCCCCTCGAAAAACGCCACACGGTCCCGCATCGTCCCTCCTTTGGAAAGCCGAGATCATATCCCCGCCGCAGCCGGAGGCGCAAATCCCAGGGGACGGGGGGAGCTCTGCCCGCCTCGGGTGGCGACGGCAGGGGGCGCAAACCCCCCAAAGGGGGGCGCACGAACAGGCGCGAGGGCAGGGAGGCGCGACGCTCGGGGCAGACCGGTCGCCGAGCCAGAGATCCACCAAGCAAGCACCGTGCGTATCATGGTTAGTGCAAGGCTGTTTTTTCCGAGCGAGGTGCTACAGTTGTACCTGTCTGATTTGGTCAGCTAAGTCAGGCACCAAAAACGTCTGTTGGAGAGGGTGTCGAATGGGCAGGAAATGGACCAGGGGATGGCTGTTCATGGCCATCGTCGCGCTGGCGGCAGCCGGCTGCTCGATGGGCGGCGGGGGGAGCTCCGGGACGCCTGTCGTCATGAGGGGGGTGATGCTCAAGGGCAGCGTCATTCTCAACGGGGTGCACTTCAGCATTCCTCCCGGGACCTCGATCATGGTCGACGGAGGCGCCGGCTCCGATGCGGATCTCAACGACGGCATGGTCGTCACCCTGAAGGGCATCGACAACGGCAACGGGACCGGCACGCTGGAAAAGCTCGAGACGCAGGACGAGCTGCGGGGCCAGGTGCAGGCCGTCGACGCCACGGCTGGCACGCTGCAGGTCCTCGGCCAGATGATCTTCGTGGATGACCAGACGAAGTACTCCAACGTGACGGGGCTCGCCGGCCTCAGCGTTTCGGACTGGGTCAAGGTTCACGGGCTGCGCGACTCGTCCGGCAACATCCGCGCGACCCGCATCGTAAAGCTGAACAGCGCGCCCTCGGAGGCCGAGCTCAAGGGGGTGATCTCCGCGCTGACGGCCACGACATTCCAGATCGAGTCGCTGGTGATCGACTTCTCGTCGGCCACCATCGTCCCTTCGGGGACGACCCTTGCGGACGGCATGCGGGTCGAGGTCAGGCTTTCCCAGACATCGCCCGCGAAGGCGTCGCTCGTCAAGGTCGAAGACCTGACCGAAGACCCGGACTTCAAGCCGGCAAACGGCTCCGAGGTGGAGATCGAAGGGATAGTGAGCGCGTTTACCGCGACCCCCGGGACCTTCCAGGTGAACGGACAGACCGTGGAGACGACTTCGACGACCGAGTTCAAGAACGGGTCGTCCGCGGACCTCGCCAACGACGTCCGTGTCGAAGTCGAAGGCACCCAGAACGGGACGACCCTCGTGGCCCAGGAGCTGAAGTTCCAGCGCGTGAGGATCGGGATCGAAGGCACGGTCACCGCCCACAGCGCCGGCACGGTCACCGTGCTCGGGCTCGTCGTGAACAAGACGGCCTTCACCGAAGGCATCTGGCCGACCGCGGACGGCGGTCACCTCAGGGTCAGGGCGTTCGCGGACCCGACCGGATCGACGCTGTACGCTGACCGCGTCGCAAGCACCGGAAGCGGCGACTCCCTCCAGGCGCCGGCGCAGGCCAAGGTCGGCTCGCCGACGTACACGATGACTCTGCTCGGAATCACGGTCAACCTCTCGGGCGCGACCGTCGAGGGCGATCATGGAGCGATGACCCGCGATCAGTTCTTTGCCGCGGTGACTCCCGCAGGGGGCATCGGCGGCACACTGGTCCAGGCCAAAGGATCCTATGACTCGGGTTCCAACACGCTGACCGCGACGGAAGCCGAGCTGGAAGACTGAGGCGCACGGGCCGCGCGAGGAGAGGGGGCTGGGAACAGCCCCCTTTTTGTTTTGCGCGGCCTTGGGGTAGCCTGTGAGCGCCATGACCGAAGCCCTCTATTACCTGGACCCGCGCCTCGCCGACTTCGAAGCCCGCGTCGTCGCCGTCGACGAAGGCGGCGGCGTCTTTCGCGTCGAGCTGGACAGGACCGCCTTTTACCCGGAAGGCGGCGGGCAGCCGGCAGACCGCGGCACGATCGGCGGCATCGCCGTCACCGACGTGCAGAAGCAGGGCGACCGCATCCTGCACACGCTCGCCCAGCGTATAGCTGGGCTCGCCCAGCGCCCGGCGGGGGAGACGCTGGCCGGCCGGGTCGACTGGCCGCGGCGCTGGGACTACATGCAGCAGCACACCGGGCAGCACCTGCTCTCGAACGCTCTGCTCGCGGCCTGCAAGGCGCAGACGGTGAGCGTCCACCTCGGCGAGCAGGTCTCCACGATCGAGCTGGACGCCGGGACGCTCTCCGACGCGGACCTCGAGCGAGCCGAGGAGCGGGCCGCGGAGCTCATCGCCGCCGACCTGCCGGTGACCGCTCGCTGGGTAGACGAGCAGGAGCTGGCGCACCTTGCCCTCCGTAGGCCCACCGCCCGCAAGGGCCGCCTTCGGCTGGTGGAGATCGGCGGCGTCGACCGCGTCGCCTGCGGCGGCCTGCACGTCGCGCGCACGGCGGAGGTCCAGCTCGTCCGCCTCTCGAAGGTCGAACGGATCCGCGGCAGGATGCGCACGCACTGGAAGATCGGCCGGCGCGCGCTCCTGGACTACAGGGCCTGCGGCCGCGTCGTCGCCGGCGTCGGCGAGGAGCTCTCCGCCCCGCCTGAGGCGGCGCTCGAGGCGGTGCTGCGCCTCCGGGCGCGCTGCGAATCGCAGGAGCATGCGCTCGAGACCGCGGCGAGGCGCGTCGCGCGCGAGGTTGCGGGTGCGCTGGCTGCGCGAGCGGAGCCCGCGGGGTCCCTGCTGATCGCGACCGCCGCGTTCACCGGCGAAGACGGCGACTTTCTCCGCCGCGTCGGGCAGGAGCTCGCCGCGGCCGGCAACATTGCGTTCTGCCTGATCAATGAAATTGAAGGCCGGCTCCGGTGGGCGCTCGGCGCCGGCCCGGGCGTCCCGCTCGACTTCGGCGCGCTGCTTCCCGCGCTGCTCGAGCCGATCGCGGGCAAAGGGGGAGGCAAGCCGCCCCTGTGGCAGGGAGCAGCGTCGCGTCCTGAAGGGCGCGACGCGTTCTTCGCGGCCTTCGCCCGAGCCTGCCGCGGCGTGTCGCGCGCCTGAGCGCCCGCCCTCCGCCGGGGAGAAAAATACGGCCTCCGAAGGCGAACCTCCGGAGGCCTTCCCCTTGCCGGCGGAGCCGAAGCCCCGCATAAGCTTCCGCTTCAGTACATCCCGCCGCCGCCGCGGCCTCACGACATACGTACGCGGGAGCGGGCCCGCCGGATTCATCGGACACGGATCGCCGGAAACGCCGAGACAAGAGCCACGGGGAAGGCTACACTCGCCGCTGCGCGGGCCGGCGCGGCGGAGACCGCGGCTGCCGCGCCCCTGGAAGCGAGGCGGGACCATGATCAGGATCGACACGGGGCTCACGGCCGCTCTCCTCGAGCCGCAGGCCGACGAGCTGTTCGCGCTGTCGGCGGCAGAAGATCCGGCTGCTGGAACGGGAGTGGGACCCGTCAAAGGGCACGCCCGTGTTCACGGTGCGCGGCCGCTACGCGAGCCGCGGCTGGACGGAGTGGACGCAGGGCTTTCAGTACGGGTGCGCCCTGTATCAGTTCGACGCCACGGGGGACGCCGACTTCCTCGCGATGGCGCGCCGCAACATCGCGGCGCGGATGGCGTCCCACGTGAGCCACACGGGCGTGCACGACCACGGCTTCAACAACGTGAGCACCTACGGCAACCTCCTGCGCCTGATGCGGGAGGGGCGCATCCCGGACGACCCGTGGGAGCGCGCCCATCACGAGCTGGCGCTCAAGGTGTCGGGCGCGGTGCAGGCCGCGCGCTGGACGGGGCTGCCGGAAGGGCTCGGCTTCGTGTACTCGTTCAACGGCCCGCATTCGCTGTTCGCGGACACGATCCGCTCGATGCGCGCGCTCGCGCTGGCCGACAGGCTGGGGCACGCGCTGATGGGCGAGCGCGACCGGCGCATCTCGCTCCTCGGGCGGCTCCTGCAGCACGCGGAGACGACGGCCCGCTGCAACGTGTACTTCGGGGAGGGCCGCGACGCCTACGACGAGCGCGGCCGCGTCGCCCACGAGGCGATCTTCAACACCAACGACGGCTCGTTCCGCTGCCCGGGAACGCAGCAGGGCTGGTCGCCGTTCACCACCTGGACGCGGGGCCAGGCCTGGATCCTCTGCGGCTACGCCGAGCTGCTGGAGCTCTTCGACGGCACCGGCGACGAGAGCGTGGCGGCCGCCGGCTTCGCCCCCCTTGCCGACGCGGGCGGCGGTGCAGCGGCGGTTCGCCGAAGTCGCGCTCGCCGTGGCGGACCACTACATCGCGCACAGCGCGAGCTGCGGGGTGCCGTACTGGGACACCGGCGCCCCCGGGCTCGCGCGCATGGGCGACTGGGGGAGCCGGCCGGCGGACCCTTTCAACAGGCACGAGCCGGTCGACAGCTCGGCCGCCGCCATCGCGGCGCAGGGGCTGCTGCGGCTCGGCCGCTGGCTCACCGCGGCCGGCAGAAAGGACGAGGGCGCCCGCTGCTTCCAGGCCGGCCTCACCACGGCGAGCACGATCCTGGCGGACCCGTACCTCTCGCGCGACCCCGCGCACCAGGGCATCCTGCTGCACTCGGTCTACCACCGGCCCAACGGGTGGGACTACGTCGCCGAAGGGCAGGCCGTGCCCAACGGCGAGTCCTCGCTCTGGGGCGACTACCACGCGATGGAGCTGGCGCTCTATCTCAAGAGGCTTGCGTCCGGGGGCCCATACCTGGCCTTCTATCACATATAGGGGTGAAGGAAGGCGCGGAGGCTATCATGGCGAATGCAGACCTTTCCCGGCTGGCGATCCACACGATCACGACGAAACCGTGGAGCCTGGAGACCGCGGTCGCGAAGTACGCGGCCGCGGGCGTGAAAGGCATCACCGTATGGCGCGACGCGCTGGACGGCCGCGACATCCGCGCCGCGGGCCGGCGCATCCGCGACGCCGGGCTGGCCGCCGTATCGCTGTGCCGCGGGGGGTTCTTTGCCTCGGCGTCGGCCGCGGGAAGGGCCCGGGCCATCGACGACAACCTGCGCGCCATCGACGAGGCGGAGCGGCTGGGCGCGCCGCTGATCGTGCTCGTCTGCGGGGCGGACCCCGCGCAGAGCCTCGAGACCTCGCGCGGCCAGATCGCCGATGCTCTCGCCGGCATCGGCCCGCGCGCGCGGGCCGCGGGCGTGCGGCTGGGGGTCGAGCCCCTGCACCCGATGTACGCCGATACGCGCTCGGCCGTCAACACGATGGCCTCGGCCCTCGAGCTGTGCGAGCGGGTCGGCGATCCCAACGTGGGCGTCGTCGCGGACGTGTACCACCTGTGGTGGGACCCCGACCTGGAGCGGCAGATCGCGCGCCGCCGCGCGGACGGGCCGCCTCTTCGCGTTCCACATGTGCGACTGGAGGAGCCCCACGGTGGACATGCTGAACGACCGCGGCCTGATGGGCGAGGGGTGCATCCCCGTCCCGCGGATCCGCGGGTGGGTCGAAGGGGCGGGTTTCGCTGGGTATCACGAGGTCGAGATCTTCTCGACGCGGCTCTGGGGCACGGACCAGGACCGATTCCTGGAAACGGTGATAGAGGCGTACCGCAGGCACGGGTAGGCGGGACGCGGTCCTGCCGTGCGAGCGGCCCGGACGGAGGAAGACATGGCGGAGAAACGAGTCGGCATCATCATGAACGGCGTCACCGGACGCATGGGCACCAATCAGCACCTGGTGCGCTCGATCCTGTCCATACGCAAGGACGGCGGAGTCCCGCTCGCAAACGGCGACGTCGTGATGCCGGAGCCGCTGCTCGTCGGCCGCAGCGAGGCCAGGGTGCGCAGCCTCGCCGCGGCGCACGGTGTCTCGCGCTGGACCACCGACCTCGACGCGGCGCTGTCCGACCGATCGTACGAGGTCTACTTCGACGCGCAGGTCACCCAGGCCCGCGCGGCGGCGGTGCGCAAGGCGATCCGGGCCGGCAAGGCGATCTACTGCGAGAAGCCGACCGCCGACACGTTCGCCGATGCGCTCGCGATCGCGCGCGAGGCGCGCCAGGCCGGCGTCAGGAACGGCGTCGTGCAGGACAAGCTCTGGCTGCCCGGGCTGCTCAAGCTCAGGTACCTGCTCGACACCGGCTTCTTCGGCCGCATCCTCTCCGTGCGCGCCGAGTTCGGCTACTGGGTCTTCGACGGCCACCACCAGCCCGCGCAGCGGCCCTCCTGGAACTACAAGAAGGAAGAAGGGGGCGGCATCATCATCGACATGCTGTGCCACTGGCGCTACGTCATCGACAACCTCTTCGGCCGCATCAAGGCGCTGTCGGCGTTCGGCGCGGTCCATGTGCCGAGCCGCGTGGACGAGGCGGGGCGCGAGTACCGCTCCGAGGCCGAGGACGCCGTCTACGCGACCTTCGAGCTGGCCAACGGCACCGTCTGCCACTTCAACAGCTCGTGGTGCGTCCGCGTGCGCAGGGACGACCTGCTCACCGTGCAGGTCGACGGGATGAACGGGACCGCGGTCGCGGGCCTGCGCGAGTGCTGGGTCCAGCACGACTCGGCAACCCCCAAGCCGGTCTGGAACCCCGACATCGAAAGCCCGATCCGCTACTTCGACGGCTGGACGCAGATGCCGACACGCGACGCTTACGACAACGCGTTCAAGGCCCAGTGGAAGCTGTACCTCCGTCACATCGCCGCGGGCGAGAGCTTCCGATGGGACCTCATGGAGGGCGCCAAGGGCGTGCAGCTCGCGGAGCTCGGCCACCAGAGCTGGCGCGAGAGGCGCTGGGTCGACGTGCCGGAGATCGGGTGACGCACGCGCGGCCGTCCGCGGCCGCGCGGGAGCCTTCAATTCTAGTTCTTAGTTCCGGTAGCGGTATTCCTGCAGGAAGCTCAGGTCCAGCCGCATGCTCTCCGGCGGCTCCTCGGGCGGCCTGGCCGGCTCGGCAAACGGGGTGTTGACGATCTCGAGCTCCGCCTTGACCACGCTCGGGGGCGCCAGCACGATGCGGCTCACCACGCTCTCGCTGTCGACCGTGCTGAGCACGAGCTCCTGGAACGAGCGGTCGAACACGAGAAAGCCCTTCTGGAGGCCGGCCAGGTTCTGCTGGAAGCTCGCGTAGAGGGAGTCGAGGAGCTGGCGGAACTCGGGGATCTTGGCGCCCAGGCGCGCCAGCTTGTCGACGTACGACTGGCGGCTCCGGTACGAATCCAGCTTCGCCTGCAGCGAGTCGATCAACGTGCGGAACTGCTCGACCCCCTCGCGCAGGCTCAGGCACAGAAACTCGATCTTCTTGAGCTTGAAAGCTTCGACGCCCTCGATCTCCTGGAGCTCGGCCTTCTTCTCGGAAAAGGCCGAGCGGAGCATCGCCCGCTCCTCGGGCAGCAGCAGGCTGTCCTTGTCGAGACGCTCGAGGTCGGCGTTGATCTCACGGATCTCCCGGCGCACGTTGTCGAGCACGCGCTGGTGGGGACCCAGGTACTCCTCGAACCGCCGCCGCGTCTCGACCACCCGCCTGTCGTACTCCCCGGTGAGGATGTTGACGAGCTCCTCGAGCAGGAACACGTTGTCCTGCCTCAGCCTCTGCTCGTAGTCCGTCACGACCTCGGGCCGGGCGTTGCGCGGCGATCGGGCCGTGAGCAGCTTGACGAGGCGGCGGTAGTTGTCGCGGGAGATCAGGGCCTTGGCTTCGTCCTTGTCGATCTCGTTGTCGTCGAGCATCTCCAGCATGCGGTCGGCGACCGTGTTGATGTCGGAGATGTTCCTCAACATGCGGCCGAAGCCGAGGCGGCTGGGCATCCCGTACCTGTGGTAGGAGGTGAGGAGCTGCTCCAGCAGCTCGTCGTAGGCCTTTTTCCGGCGCTCGAGCAGCCGCGAGCTGTGCGCGAGGAGCTCGCGGTCCTTGTGGCTCATGATCCACTCGGCGAGCCGCTCGTAGTTCTCGTCTTTCGCTATTTCAGCAAGCTCGTAGAGATCGACGTCGCTGAAGCTCTCGAAGCGGTAAACCCCGGGATCTCGTTCCATCGGCCCACCGGCCCTGTGTCCTTCCATAATACCGCAGAAACGGCGACCCGTACCAGCCTATTGATCCCCCGCCGGCCGGCTCGCTACATTGCCGCAACGCATGAGCTCGTTCTGGCACCGCCTCCGGCGGCCTATCACTGCCTTGGCGCCCATGGAGGACGTCACCGACACGGTCTTCCGCCGCATCGTCGCCCGGTGCGGCCCGCCGGATGTGTTCTTCACGGAATTCACCAGCACCGACGGTCTCTGCTCCGCCGGCCGCGAGGCGGTGGCGCACCGCCTCCTCTACACGGCCGAGGAGAAGCCGATCGTGGCGCAGATCTGGGGCACGAAGCCCGAGCTCCACTACCGTGCCGCGCGCGAAATCGCGGCCATGGGCTTCGACGGGATCGACATCAACATGGGCTGTCCCGTCAAGAAGATCGTCAAGGGCGGCGCCTGCGCGGCTCTCATCGACAATCCCACGCTCGCCGCGGAGCTGATCCGCGCGACGCGGGAGGGCGCCGGGGATGTGCCCGTGAGCGTCAAGACCCGGTGCGGGTTCCGGCGCTGGCGCACCGAGGAATGGGCGGCCTTCCTGCTCGAGCAGCGGCCCGAGGTCCTGATCGTGCACGGCCGCGTCGCCAAGGACGAGTCGAAGTTCCCGGCGCGGTGGGACGAGATCGCCGCGGTGGTGCGCCTGCGCGACGAAGCGAAGAGCGACGTCCTCGTCCTCGGCAACGGCGACGTGCGGAGCCTCGCCGAGGTCGAGGAGAAGGCGCGGGTGTACGGCGTGGACGGCGTGATGGTCGGCCGTGGCATCTTCGACACTCCGTTCCTCTTTCGAGACCGGTCGCCGCAGCCCTGGAGCACCGAAGACCGGCTCGCCCTGCTCCTGGAGCATCTCGCGCTGTATCGCGCCACCTGGGGCGACCGCCACTATCCCCGGCTCAAGAAGTTCTACAAGATGTATGCGGGCGGGTTCGCCGGCGCCGCTCATCTCCGCGGCGAGCTCATGGAGACCGAGAGCGTCGCCGAGGCCGAGGCCGTGGTGCGGCACTGGGTCGCGGCTGCCGCGGTCGCCCCGCCCGCGTAAGGCCGCGCACGCAGCGCTCGGGTAGGCCGCGGCGGTCGAGCCTTCATGTCGCCTCTGGACGCGTGTCCCTCCTTCGAACCATAATGGTCAGGTAAAAGCATGGAGAAGGTCGTCGTCTATACACAGACGCTCGATCCGAAGATCGTAGCTGCCGCGCTGGCGAACCTCGAGATTCAGACGGTGGCCGGGAGGGCTGAGCTCGCCGAGGCCCTGGTCCGCGAGAGCGACATCCTCTGCGTCGTGATGCAGGTCGCGGTCATCGACCAGGACTTTGAAGGGTTCCTCGCCTCGCTCAAGCGCAGCATGCCGAGGCTGGACGTCGCGGTGGTCTGCGAAAAGTGCCGCGAGGCAATCCCCGAGATCTTCACCCACATCAACGCGGGCCTCGGCACGAAGACCCTCGTCGAGGATCTGCAGAATTTCGCGTTCTCCGCGGCGATCACGAACCGCAGGCGCACGCACCGGTACGACTGGCCGCTGGAGGGCTACCTCTCCCTGGACGGCAGCAGCCGCTGGGAGACCCACAGGGTCCGCTCGCTCTCCGCGAACGGCGCCTTTCTGGAGTCCGACGCCGTCCCGCCCGAGCCCGGGAAGCGCGGCCGGCTGAGGATCGTGTTCCAGGACTTCAAGATGCTCACCGCCTGCGAGGTGCTCGACGCGCGCCGCGCGTCGAGCCGCCTGCCCGCAGGGTTCGGGGTCCGGTTCGTGGACTTCTCCCCCGCGGGGTGCGCGGTCATCGACCGGATCGTCGGAGACGCTCTGGTGCGCAGCCTGCTGCACCCGGACGAGCAGGCGGGCACGCCCGCGCTCGGCCCGGAGTCCCGGATCGTGGGGCCCGAAATCGGCTGAGGGCCGCGCGCGCTACTTGAAGGTGAGGTTGTACACCCCGTCCCAGGACGCGGCAGGGGGCTTGGCCCTGTACTCGACGCACCGCTTTTCGTAGATCTGCGCGGGCCCGTCGTCGGGCGAGATCCTGAGCACCCTCGAAAACGCGGCGTGCGCCTTGACCCATTCCTTCTGCTCGTAGAGCGTGAGCGCCTCTTCGAAGGCGTCGATGAGCTCCGCGGACGGACGGCTGGGTCTCGGATTTCTCGTCGATGAGCTCGTAGAGACGCACCGGCTCATTGATGCCGACCACGCGTACGCGGTCGAGCCGGCGCACCGTGAAATCCTTGCCGCCGCTCTCGTAGGTCCAGCTGGCTGATCAGCGTCCAGGTGCCGTACTGCTTGTTCACGCCCTCGAGCCGCGAGGCGAGGTTCACCGAGCTGCCCATGATCGTGTAGTCCATCTTCCGATCGGTGCCCATGTTGCCGACCACCATGTCGCCGGTGTTGATCCCGATGCGGGTCGAACAGCGGCGTCGGGAGAGCTTCGTGCTCGAGGAAATGGGCGTTGAGCATGCGCTCGACCCTCTTCATGCGCACCGCGGCGGCGCACGCCCGTGCTGCGTGGTCCTCGAGGTCGATCGGCGCGCCGAAGAACGCGATGATCGCGTCGCCTTCGTACTTGTCGATGGTGCCCTTCTGCGACAGGATGAGTGTTGCTCATCTCGGTGAGATAGGAGTTCAGCAGCCTGACCAGGTCCGAAGGGGCTGAGCTTTTCCGAGACCGTCGAAAAGCCTTTCACGTCCGTGAACATCGCGGTGAGGTGCTTCTCCACACCGCCGAGCTGCAGCTTGCCTGGGTCCGACAGCACCTCGGCGATGACGTCCGGCGACAGGTAGCGCGAGAAGGCGTCGCGGACCTGGGCCCTTTCCCTTTCGTTGCGCATGAACTTCACAAGGGTGAGGGTCACGAACGTGAAGAACACCGACGAGCAGAGGCGTGAGGACTCCGGGGTAGACGCCGGTGAAGACGAAGAATGCGACCCCTGACGCCGCCGCGACGACGAGAATGGCGAGGCCAACGACGATCGACAGCAGCGGCTTGAGGCCGCGGATGACGAACGTCACGATCAGGGCGAGCACGAGGCCGGCGACGGCGGCGACCCACCAGGGCATATCGTCGAGGAATCGGCCCTGCAGGATCGTGTTCACGACCGCCGCGTGGGTGCCGACGTTCATGTATTGTTCCTCGAAGGGGTTCACCCCGATATCGGTGGTCGACGTCCCCGTCTGGCCGACGATGCAGAAGGCGCCCTTGAGGCGCGACACGAGATCCGCGCGCGAGGAGGCGAGGGCAGCGTCGATCTCGCGGGTGGCGTCGAAGAGCCTCTTCACGTCCGCGAGGACGCCCCGGTAGCCTTCGGCGACCTCCTTGGCTATCCCCTTCTGGGCGAGCGCCGCCTGGACCTCCGCGTTGATGGCCTTCTCGGTGCCGCCGTCGAGCAGCCTCGAAACCTGCTCGAAGAACTGCGCGCGCGCCTGGATGTACTCATCGACACGCGCCGTGTCGCCCCCGGCGAGCACGTCGCCCTTGATCATTTCCGCGGAAGCGTAACGATCGAGCAGCGGAAACGGGAAATAGCCGAGGTATCCCGCGTCTGACATGATCCCGAGGTTGTCGAGCAGGTTCGCTTCGAGCCGCTTGTTCGCCACCAGGCTCCAGTAGGTCATGTGCGGAGCGAAGCTCTGCAGGAACGTCTTGCGGGGCCAGTTGATGAGCATGCGGCCGTCGGAGGTGAGCGGGATCACGATGTCGCGCACGCCCCCGTCGGGATGACGCGCGCCCTTGAGCACGATGCGGTCGGACTCGACGACGACCTCGGGGTTGCCGAGCCAGTCGAGCAGAGGCCGGAAGCCGAGCTGCGCGAAGAGGTGCCCCTCGTAGGCGGTCACCAGGTCGATGCGGCGGCGCACGCCGTCGCTGTCCACGACCACGTTCGGGAAGCCCGCTCCCCTGGCGCCCTGGATGACGGGCAGGATCGCCGGGCGGAGGTCGGCGGCCTCAAAACGCAGGGGAGACGCCGGCCGGCGTATCGGGCTCTTGACCGTGGCGCGGGGCAGCGCGATGTGCTCGAGCACGTAGGCCTTGAGCTCGTCGGGCATGACCTTTTCGGCCTCGTGCAGCATGTTGACCGTGAAGAAGGCGTTGCCCGCGAAACGGGCGGCCTGGCCCAGGTAAGTGTCGTTGTCGCGTGCGATCTGCTGGACCTTCTCCACGACCCTGCGTCGGGAGAGGTCGTTGGCGGCGGCAAGCTGGGCGAGGTACTCGTCGATCGCCGCCCCGCGGATGCGGCCGGCGCGGACCGCCGCGACGAGGTCGGACGCGTTCTCGCTGGCCCGCGTGAACTCCGTCTTGATGGTGTCCGGCAGATCCTTCTGCAGCGTGTCGATGTTGACGCCCCGAGGGCTCTTGTCCACGTACTCGATATCGAACACGACGGTGCGGGCGCCCATCTCGCGCATGAGGATGAGGCCGTCGGCCACGATGTCGCGACTCCAGGGAAACGTGCCCACCTTCTCGATCGCCGTGTCGTCAATGTCGATCAGGCGGATGTCGCCGCGCTCAGGGATGGCCGGCTTGACGCGAAGCAGAAGGTCGTACGCCCGGTTCTCAGCGCCGTGAAAGAAGGGCACCAGGCCCAGCAGGCCGAAGACCGCGGCGACGATGACGGGGATCAGGAGATCGAAGGTCAACGGGTTGTTCTTCTGCATCGTGGCCCCTCCGGCGGCTTTGCGAGATTCGATCGCGCTTTGGCTCTATGTTCGGCATAATACGATACCAGCGAAAGATATGCTTTGGCTCGGGGGGGCCGCCGGACCGCGCCGGGCCGCGCCAGGCTGCATCGACCGCCCCGGTTTCGCCTCCGGCGGGTGACAGGATCCTTCTGCGCCGGTGTTCCAAAGACCGGAACAGGAGGCGTCCATGACCTCGGCCTTGGCTTTCGTCCTGAGCATCCCCGCGATCCTGCTGGCGGTTGCGAGCGTCGTCGGGCTGCGAAGGCTGCCGCCGCCTGCGGCCCCGCTGACCGAGGACGAGCGTGCCTTTTGCAGCGCGATCGTCGCGCGAGGCGAAGGCCGCGACCTCGACACGCCGGTGCGCGCGGCCTGATGCGTCCCCGCTACAGGGCGCCGATGCGGCGGGCCCCTGCGTCGCAGATGAGGCTCTCGAGCAGGAAGCCGAGCGTGTAAGCGGCCGCGGCGAGGCGGACGTCGGGCCAGACCGCGAGCCCCGCGAAGATCGCCACGGCCAGAAAGCCCATGCGCGCGAACGCGGAGACCGCGATGATGTCCGTGCGCTGGCGCTTCATCAACAACGAGTAGTTGAACTGCCTCCAGGAGAGGATCAGAAGCGAGACCGCCAGGATGCGGATGCCCCCGCGCGTCAGCGCGCCCACTGCGCCGTGCGCGCCGCCCGCGCCACCGAGCAGGAGGTCCACCAGGGGCGTGAAGCCCAGGCCCGCAGCCAGACCGGTCATCGACGCGCCCACCAGGATGCAGAACAGCCGGAGCCGGCGCCTGTTTTCCGGATCGTGCTCGAATGCGAGAGCGGCGCTGCGCAGCATCACGACGGGGGCTTCGAAGGCGAAGACGAAGCTCGCCGCCAGGCTGAAGGCCGCCAGCGCCGTGGCCGGCTCGGGAGTCCGCGCGAGGCCGGCGTCGATGACGGTCCGGCTGGCGGCCATGACCCACGTGGTCAGCACCAGCGGCAGGAAATAGCGCAGGATCGCGGCGAAGCTGGGGACCCTTTCGTCGCCGCGGCTGCCGTCCGCCGTGCGCAGGACGACGAGCTGCAGGGCCGCGGCATCCACGAGCGTCGACACGACCAGGAGGAGCGCCCCGTAGATCTCGCCCGGCAGCCCGACGAGCCCGGCCGCCATGACTCCGGCGCCCGAGACGCCGAAGCCGACGGCGCCGGCCCACACCATGGCGGAGGTGCGCTGGCGCTGGATGAGCACCCCTTGCGAAAAGGCGCGCCAGATGGATATGGGCGGGTGCAGGACCAGGATCAGCAGGGCGAGCCGCGTCCGCTCCGCCAGGAGAGGCTCCAGGCCGAGGGCACCCTGGAGGAGCAGATGGCGCAGCGGCGTCAGCAGGAGAACGAGCGTCCCGGCCGCGAGCACCGCGGACAGGAGGGCGAGGAAATTCCTCACCTGCCTGTGCGAAGGTCTCCCGCTGACGAGCACGAGGACCGCGGTGGGCACCATGACCGCGAAGGGCGACATCAGCATGGTGAGGTTGCGGGCGACCCCGTAGGCCGCGAGCGCGGTCTCGTAGGAAGCCGACGCGCGCACGACCGCGGCGTTGATGACGGGCGGCGCGAGCCAGCCCAGCCACGAGGACAGCGCCATCGGGACAAAGAGGGAGAGGAGCGTGTTCGCTGTGACGGGAGCTTGCTCGGTGGCCGTGCTCATGATGCTCTTTCGCCGGGCGCGGCCGCCCGAGCGCTCGATGGGAGCCATCATAGAGGAACGGCGCTCTTTGCGCCACGGCCGCCGCCGGGGGCTGCCGGGAGCCGCCGCCAGGCGCGCGTCGGACCGCCGGCAGGCCGCGCCGCCTAACTTTGGAGGGACGACTCCTCGACGTCGCGGATTTCCCGCAGCAACCCCTGAGCGCCTTTGAGCTGCTCGAGCGCGTCGGACCAGGCGGAGACGAGGAGCCGGTTCCCCACGCCGCCGATCGAGCTCAGGTTGGCGAGGGTGTCGTAGCGCTCCGAGCTCTTGCCGTGCAGGATCCCCTGCAGAACCTGGGTGAGGTTGGAGAGCTTCTTGTAGCACTCCGCGACGAGATAGGAGGCGTTGCGGTCGGCCTGCTCGGCTACGGAGCGGATGCGGCGCAGGCGCGCGGCCGGGCTCTTGCGCTCGGCGCGGGCGTCGGCCAGCTGCAGGCCCAGGTCGCCTTCCCTGGTCAGCCTGCTTTCGAGGTTGTTGATGTTGTCCTCGATCAGGCCGAGGTAGGCGAGGGCGTCGTTGAGCTCGTTGCGGTTCTCCGGCTTGTAGAAGTCTCCGCTGGTGAGAATGATCCGCAGAGGGCGCGTGACGCGGGCAAAGACGTTCTGGAAGAATCCCTTGAGGAAGGCGAGGGAGAGGACGTGCTTGAGCTGCGACCCGTGGTCGAACTGGTCCGGCCGGTACTCCTCCAGCGCCGGGAGCCTTGCGACGCCGAGGTAGGCAACCGCGCGGGACGCGAGGCGGTCCACCATCTTGCCGCGGTAGAACAGCGCGTAGTTGTCGGCGAGGCGCCGCTTCCAGAAGCTCTTGTAGATCGCGTACCAGTCCTCGCCGCCGCCCGAAACCTTCGGCTTGTAGCCGAGGTTGCCTGTGGCGTATTTGACGACGAGATTGATCGGCACCGCCTCATTGAACTCACGGATCCCGTTGAGAGCGCTCTCGACGCTGATGAGATCGGCCTTGAGGTGCTCGTCGAGCTTGAACGCCGGGTCGAGGAGGCTGTCCTTGTAGCAGTAGAGGAAGAGCGCGCGCAACGCCTCCGCGGCAGGCGGGACCTGCACCGCCGCGAGCACCTCCGACAGGGCGACCAGGTAGCGCGCGAGCTCGGAGAAGCCGCAGCTCCGCTCCTCGCCGCCGCTGCTCGAACGGAAGCAGGCGAGCATCGCGCCGAACGGGTGGAGCGCGAGGCGGGCGAGCGCGTTGAGCGCCTGCACGTCGAGGTAGACGGCGCGCCGCATCTCCTTGGGAATACCCTCGAGGATCTCCTCGCAGCGCCGCGTGAGCTCCGTCCTGAACGAGCCGCTGTCGAGCTCCATGTCGTCGCGCCACTGGGACTCCGGGTCCGAAACCTCCATGAGGCGCTTCTGCACCTCGGGCATCTCGATCCCCGCGAGAAACGCGATGAACTCGTCCTTTTCGCGCCTCATCGACAGGTCGAGGGGCGACTTGAGATACTGAACGCTCATCCGCAGAGCCGCGAGCTCGTCGTACATCTGCGTCTCGAAAGTGCGCTTGCGGAAGTGCATCAGGCCCGCGCCGTGCCGCTCGATCATGGCTTCGAGCCGCCGCAGCAGGATCTGCTCCAGGACCAGGAATCGGTCCTGGCCCGTGAAGAGGGACCGGATCAGGATGAGCAGCTTGCGGAAGAGCGACATCCGCTTGTACTCGCCGGCGAGGTCGACCATCTGCTCGTCCTCGTCGGGAGGCCGCAGCGGCGCCTGCGAGACCTCCGAAGAGGCGAGGATGCGGTCGAGGAGGCTCCTGCGCTCCTGGGAGTCCAGTGTGCGTACGAGGATGTCGAAGACCGTCAGTTCCGTCATGCGCCGCCAGTCGCGGAGGTACGTTTTCGCGTCGCGCGCCCCGGGGGGCGGCGCCGGACGCCCTTTGAGCTTGCCACCGATTATACTACATTAGAGTCACCAAGTCCCCGAATCCGGACCAGGAATGGCACCGTATACCCCGCTTCGCCGGTACGTATCACTGCGCTTGCTGCTGCTCTTGACGCCGGTGTTCTTCCTGGCGATCGCCGTCGAATACGTGGACACGCGCCGCTCGCTCGCAGGGTTCGCCGGCACCCTGGAGAACCAGTCGGAAAAGAGCATCATCACCGCCGTGCGCATGATGCACAGCGGCTACGGGATGCTCGACCGGCTGCTGGACGACGAGATGAGGGCGGCCTTCCCCCTGTTCCTCAAAGCCTACGACGAGGCCCAGGCAGACCCGGCCAGGATGGACCTCGACCGGATCAAGCGCGACCTGCGGGGGCGGATGGACCTCTACGTCATCGACCGCAACGGCAAGGTGCGCAGGACCACGCTCGCCACCGACCGCGGGATCGACTTCGGCCAGTGGCCCGAGCTCTACCAGCACATCCTGCAGGTGCTGGACGGCGGGCAGTACCACGGCGACAGCCTCGTCATCGACAGCTCGACGGGCGCGATCCGCAAGCTCGGCTACATGCCCACTCCCGACGCGCGCTACCTGCTGGAGCTGAGCGTCGTCACCGAGGAGCTGCGGCCTTTTCTCGAGCGCCTGAAGCCGATGTCCGTGGCGCAGCAGCTCAAGGGGCTGAACCCGAACCTCGTCGACGTGCGGATCTGGAGCAGGCAGGGCTCGCCCGATGGGGGCCGCCCCGCGATCCAGGACCCCGGGCTGCGGAGCGCGGTGGACTCGGCCCTCGAGGGACAGGCGCAGGAGGTCCGCCGTGGCAACCTCGTCGTCCGATACCTACCGGTTTCCGAGGAGGGGGAGCGCGGGGCGAGGACCGTCATCGAGCTCACTTATGACACGACCGGGCCCATGCACGAGGCGCAGATCAGGCTCGCGTACGTGAGCGGCATCTACGTGCTGATCTACTTCCTGCTGTTCGTCGTGGTCCTGCTGGTGTCGCGCCTGGTGTCGCAGCCGATCCACAGGATCATCAGCGCCGTGGACCGGATCTCGCGCGGCGACCTCGACCACAGGATCGACGTCGAGACGCGCAGCGAGCTCGCGCTCCTCATCGAAAGCATCAACGTCATGGTCGACAGCCTCAAGCGCAACATCGAGCACATCCGCGAGAGCGCGGAGCTGCGGCGCAAGAACTACGAGCTGGAGGCCGCCAACCGGGCCAAGAGCGAGTTCCTCGCGAACATGAGCCACGAGATCCGCACGCCCATGAACGGCGTGCTCGGGATGGCCGGGCTCCTCGCCGACACGCAGCTCGGGCCCCTCCAGCAGGAATACGTCGACACCATCCGCAAGAGCGCCGATTCGCTGCTGACGATCATCAACGACATCCTCGACTACTCCAAGATCGAGGCGGGCAAGCTCAGCCTGGAGCCCATCGGCTTCGACCTCCTGCCCTTCGTCCAGGACATCGGCGACTTCTTCGCGCAACAGGCCTGGGCCAAGGGCATCGAGCTGATCGTCAACTACCGCCCCGGCATGTCGCGCCGCGTCGTCGGCGACCCGGGGCGCATCCGCCAGATCATCACGAACCTCCTCGGCAACGCCATCAAGTTCACGCACGAGGGTCACGTGCTGTTCGGCCTCGAGTGGAAGGACCGCGACCGGGCCGCGCAGCCGGCCGGCTCCGACGGGAACGACGAGCAGGTCGAGGTGCGGTTCACGATCGAGGACACGGGCATCGGCATCCCGCCGGACAAGCTCGAGATCATCTTCGACAAGTTCAGCCAGGGCGACGCCTCGACGACCCGGCGGTACGGCGGCACCGGGCTGGGCCTCGCGATCTCCAAGCAGCTCGTGACCATGATGGGCGGCGAGATCGGGGTGCGCAGCGAGGCCGGCAAGGGAACGACGTTCTGGTTCACGCTGACGCTCCCGCTCGACGAGGGAAGCTCCGCGCAGGCGCATCCCGCCCGCGAGAACCTGGCGGGCGTCCGGGTGCTCGGCGTGGACGACAACGCCGTGAACCGCAGGATTCTCTGCGAGTACCTCAGCGGCTGGCGGATGGACTGCCTCGTGGTCGAGGGGGCCGATGAGGCCCTCGCCGAGCTCGAGCGCGCCCGCGCCGAGGGGAGGGACTTCCGGATCGCGATCCTCGACCAGATGATGCCCGGAGTCGACGGAGAGACTCTCGGGCGCCGCATCGCCGCGGATCCTCGCTTTGCCGGCGTGCGGCTCGTCATGCTCACCTCCGTGGGGCTGGTCGAGGACGCGGCGCGGCTCGGCCAGGCGGGCTTCGCGGGGTACCTCGTCAAGCCTGTGGTACCCTCGCGGCTGTACGCGATGCTCCGGGCGGTGCTGGCGCGCGCGGACGCCGGCATGCGCGGCGAGCTGCTCAGCCCCCGCCTCGTCGAAGAGGACAGCGGCGGCGCATCCGGTCCCCGGGTCGGAGGGCTCAGGAGCCTCGGGGCGCGCGTGCTCGTCGTCGAGGACAACGCCGTCAACCAGAAGGTCGCAGCGGCGATCCTGGCGAACCTGGGGTGCCGCGCTGAGGTCGCGGGAAACGGCCGCGAGGCCGTCAGCCTGCTGGAGATGATCCCGTTCGACGCCGTGCTGATGGACATACAGATGCCCGAGATGGACGGCTACGAGGCCACTGCCGAGATCCGCCGGCGTTTCGGGGGGCGCAGGCGCATCCCCATCATCGCCATGACCGCCCGCGCCATGAAAGGGGAGCGCGAGCGCTGCCTGGCCGCCGGCATGGACGACTACATCGCGAAGCCGGTCAAGCCGGAGGAGATAGAGGCGGCCCTGCAGCGGTGCCTGGCCTCGAGCCTCGCCGGCGGCGGGTCGACGGCCGGCAACGGCGGCGCGGGAAGCGCAGGCAGCGGCGGAGGCCGGGCGGCTGCGGAGGGCCCCCCGCCCGACGGCGACCCGCCTGGCGACGACGACGAAGGCGAAGCGCCTCCCCCCATACCCGACGCCGACCACGCGCTTCATTTCGACCGGGGGCGCCTGGAAAAGATGCTCCACGGAGACCCGGCCCTGATCCGCGAGATCGTCTCGATGTTCGTCGAGGACACGCGCGCCAACGTGGCGGAGCTGGCCCGGGCGCTGGCCGCAGGCGACGCGCGCGCCGCGGAACGCACCGCGCACGCCCTCAAGGGCTCGGGCGCCAACGTCGGCGCCCTGCGCTTCGCTTCGCTGTGCCTGCGCGCCGAGGACGCGGCGGAGGCCGGTGCGCTCGACGAGGCGAGGGCCGCCCTCGCGGCGGCCGAGGACGAGTTCAAAAAGCTCGAGAAGACGTTCGAGGCGCTCCTCGCCGAGTGAGCCGGCGCGGGGCGTGCGCCGCGCGCGTCCGCCGCCCTACGCGATCGCCTCGACCATGCGCGTCACGGCCAGCATCCCGGGGTCGTCGAGCCCCCGGCTTTTGTCCGCGAAGATGCGCGCGCGGCCCTGCTTGCAGGGGCGGTCCCTGTACTCGTCGAGGGCCGCCCGCGCCGCCTCGGCCGCGCGCCGCCGCATCAGCGCGGGGTCGTCGAGGCCCGCGAGCGCGGCGCGGATCGCGTCCAGGCTGTCGAGCACCGTCTTCTCGCCGAGCGCGCTCCTGCCCCGCGCCCCCATCTTTGCGATCGCGGCTTCGAGCAGCAGCGGGACGACGCCCCAGGGAGCTGACGTCTGCCCCTTGAGCACGAGCGCCGCGGCCATGAAGCCCGTGGCCAGCAGCGTGGCGAACGATGAGGCGCGCACCCTGACCAGCGCCTGCGAGCACTTCATCAGCGCGGCCCCGAGGTCCTCGGGCAGCGCGTCGAGCTCGGCGCGCAGCGACGCGAACCCCTCGGAGACCGCTACGCCGATGTCCCCGTCGCCCAGTGCGGCGTCGGCAGCGTTGAGCTCCTCACGGCACCCGGCCATCCGCTCGCTGATCGTCGCCAGGCCCGCCCGCAGTCGGGCGATATCGAGACCATCCGCCGGGGGCATCAGCTCACTGTCCAGAAGGCGCACGCGCACGGGGCGCGGAGGAGCCGCTCGAGCTCGCCATCGAGGCCCAGGAGCGTGAGCGTCACGCCCGTCATCTCCATCGAGGTCGCGTAGCGGCCCACGAGGGGCATCACGATCGCGATCCTGCGGTCCGCGAGGCGGCTGCGCAGGCGGCGGTAGAGGATGTAGAGCTCCTCCGGAGGCGTGGCGCCGAGGCTGTTCACCAGCACCGATACGCGGTCTCCCGCCGACAACGGCATGTCGGCGAGGAGGCGGTCCAGCATGTCGTCCGCGATGGCGTCGGCGTTCTTGAGCGGCCCCCTCCACACGCCCGGCTCACCGTGGATGCCCATGCCCAGCTCCATGTCGTCCTCGCCGATCGCGAAGGTCGGCTTGCCCGCCTGGGGGACCGTGCACGGCGTCAGGGCCACGCCGAAGGAGCGGCAGGCGTCCGCGGCCTTCTGCGCCACGCGCGTGACCTCGGTCAGGTCGGCCTTCGCTTCCGCGCTGGCGCCCGCCGCCTTGAACGCGTAGACCAGCCCGCCTGTGCCGCGCCGCTTGGCCCGCTCCGCGGGCGGAGCGCTCGCCACGTCGTCGGCGAGCAGGACGGTCGTCGTCTGGATGCCTTCCATCTCGACCATGTCGCCGGCCATGTCGAAGTTCATGATGTCGCCGCCGTAGTTGCCGTAGAGGCGCAGCACTCCGGCGCCCCCGTTCGCGGCGCGCATCGCTTGGGCCATCTGCTCGGCGTTTGGCGAGGCGAAGACGTCGCCGATGGCCGCCGAGTCGAGCAGCCCTCGTCCCACATAGCCGGTAAACACCGGCAGGTGGCCGGAGCCCCCGCCGGTGACGATGCCGACCTTGCCCGCGAGCGGGGCGTCGGGCCGCACGATGACCCGTCCGCCGGGACCGGTCCGCCTGTAGAACTCGGGGTGCGCCGCGCACAGTCCCTCGAGCATCTCGTCCACATAGTCGCGCGGGTTGTTGAGGATCTTCTTCAAGGGGCCCCTCCTCGCCGGCTCTCGCGCCGCTGCCGCAGTCTGCGATGCTGCGTCCGCGGGCGTCAAGTCGCGGCGGCGACGCGCGGCTGGAACGCGCGCGGGAGCCCGGCTACGGGAGGAAGCCTCCCGAGACGTGGATCTCGGTCCCCGTGACCTGGGAGGATTCGTCGGAGAGGAGGTACACGACCGCCCAGCCGATGTCCTCACCCGTCTGCAGGCGGCCGAGCGGAACGCGCTGCTCCCCCTGCTTCCGCAGCCACGCTGCGTCCCTGCCTTCGTTCGCGACGCGCGCGACCTCGCCGGGGGTCTCGACCCACCCGACCGTGACCCAGTTGGCGCGCACGCGCTCGGCGGCGTAGTTCCGGGCTATGTGGCGAGTGAGGGTGTGCAGCGCCCCTTTGGCCACGCTGTAGGCCGCGAGATCGCGCGCCCCCGCCCAGGCGTGCGTGGAGCCGATGTTGACCACCGAGCCGCCGCCGCCTCGGATCATCGCTGCCACCCCGTAGCGGCAGCAGAAGAAAGGCCCCTTGAGGTCGATGCCGAAGACCTCGTCGAAGAAGGGCTCCTCGGTTTCCAGCAGGGTGCCCCGCGGGAACACGCCCGCGTTGTTCACGAGCCCGTCGAGGCGGCCGAAGCGCGCGACGGTCGTCTCGACGAGTCGCCTGCAGTCGGCCGCCCGGCTCACGTCCGCGGCCGCGAACACCGCGGTCCCGCCCGCGGCGGCGATGCCGGCCGCGACCGCTTCGCCCGCGCCCGCATCGCGCCCGCTGATCACGACGCTCGCGCCTTCGCCCGCCGCGAGCCGCGCAATGTCCGCCCCGATCCCTTTTGTCGCGCCGGTGACGATGACGACCCTGGCCCGCAGCCTCCCGGAATGACGTTCGTTCCCCATGGCCGGTATATGGTATGGCGGGCAGGCGACGCGTCAAGTGCGACGCTGTGCGTGCACCGCAGCCGGCACGCCGTGCAGCGTGTGCAACGCAGTTTTTCTTGACTTTGAGTCGGAACGCTATAGAATCGAGCAGCCAACGAGCTCGCTCATTCGGAGGGAGCTCACGGCAACGCCCGGGCGGCCTGGGAAGGACTTGGGCAGGGTCCCGGACAAGGAGGTTCGCGATGAAGCGCATCGTTGCACTGTTCCTCGTGCTGCTCGGAGCACTGAGCGCCTTTGCCGGCGGCGTCAAGGACGCGGGTGCGGGCGCAGCGGCGGGTGCCGCCGGTGCCGCGTCCAAGGCCGTTCCTACGCCCGGGAAGACGTACTGGGAGACCGGCAGCTGGAACACGGTTGCCGACTTCGAGAAGGCCACGGGCAGGAAGATGGCAAAGTTCAACGAAGCCCCGGCGCTGGCGGAGCGGGTCAAGGCGGGCAAGATCCCGTCGCTCGACAAGCGCCTGCCCGACGCCGCGGACATCCAGGTCGCCGACGTGGTCGAAGAGATCGGGCAGTACGGCGGCCAGTGGCGCGAGGTCTGGGCCAGCAACAACGAGCCCTGGGCCCAGGACCGGCTCACGATGGAAGGCCTGCTGCAGTTCTCCTGGGACGGGAAGAAGCTGGTCCCGAACCTCGCGAAGAAGTGGGAAGTGAGCGCGGACGCGAAGACCTTCACCTTCTATCTCAGAAAGGGCGTCAAGTGGTCCGACGGCGAGCCCTACACCGTCGACGACATCATCTTCACCATCGAGGACCTCATCGGCGACAAGAACGTCACGCCGACCTATCCCGGCTGGTGGACCGTCAACGGCAAGCTGCCGAAGCTGGACAAGATCGACGACTACACCATCCGCATGACCTTCGACGGCCCCTACGGGATGTTCCCGCAGTTCGTCGCCAACTCCGCCTGGAACGCGGAGCCCAAGCACTACCTGATGAAGTTCCACCCGAAGTACGCGCCGGGCGGGGCCGCGGCCCTCGACAAGCAGGCCAAGGACCTGAGCCTCACCGGCTGGCCGGCTTTGATGCAGAACAGGCGCAACAACGCCATCAGCGCCAACCCGGACTACCCGCAGCTGCGCGCGTGGGTCGTGGTGAGCCCGCCGACGGCGGAGCGCACGGTCTTCGAGCGCAACCCGTACTACTGGAAGGTCGACCCGGCGGGCAACCAGCTCCCGTACATCGACACGATGGTCTGGGACCGCGCGGAGGACCGGAACACCTGGCCCCTCAAGGCCATCGCCGGAGAGCTCGACCTGCAGGACTGGGGCCTCGGCACCAACCTTCCCGTCTATCCCCTCCTCAAGGAAAATGAAAAGAAGGGCGGCTACCGGCTCGTGGAGTACACCCACGCCGACGGCTCGCGCCAGATCATCATCCCGAACTACGACACCGCCGACCCGGTGCTGCTCAACCTGTTCCTGGACCGGCGCTTCAGGATCGCTCTCTCCTACGCGATCAACCGCGCGGAGATCAACGAGCTGATCTTTAACGGCATGGGCAAGCCCTACCAGGCCGCGCTGATGCCGGGAGTCCCCTATTACAGCGAGAAGTGGGGCAAGGCGTTCATCGAGTTCGACCAGGCCAAGGCGAACCAGCTTCTCGACGAGGTGGGTCTCTCCAAGCGCAACGCCGAAGGCTGGCGCCTGCGGTCCGACGGCCAGGTCCTGGACATGCTGATCGAGTGCAAGACCGTCCCCGCGGACATCAAGCTCCTCGAGCTCGTGGCAGACCACTGGAAGAAGGTCGGGCTCAAGGCCACGGTCAAGGCTTCGGCCCGCAACCTCTACACGGAACGCGATCAGGCGGGCGTCATGACCATCAAGACGTGGGGGAACTTCGACCGCCAGCTTCCGAACTTTCTCGTCGACGCGATCCGCTACGTCCCCATGAGCTATAACACCGAGACGTGGAGGCAGTGGGGCCTCTGGTACGCCTCCGGCGGCAAGGCGGGCAAGGAGCCGCCGCGCCAGGAGTTCAAGGACCTGATGAAGTACTTCGACATCGCGCGGACCACGCCGGACACGGCCGAGCGCGACAAGGCCGCCCAGAAGATCGTGGACCTGTGGGCCGACAACATCTACGTGATCGGGACCGTGAGCTTTACGCCGTTCATGAGGGTCGTCAGCGTCAGGATGCACAACGTACCCGAGCAGTTCATCTGCGACTGGGCGCCGCGCTGGGAGCACTCGGAGCAGTACTTCTTCGTGAAGTAGAGGACAGCAGGTCGGGGGAGCCGGTCGCCGGCTCCCCGTTTCTCTGAGGAAGCATGCGGCGTTTCATCATCCAGCGCCTGGCCTTTGGCGTCGTCACGATTTTCTTCATCTCGATCATCTCGTTCGTGATCATCCAGCTCCCCCCGGGCGATTACCTCACCACGTACATCGCGCGGCTCACGGAAACGGGCGCGTCGGTCACGCAGGAGATGATCGAGGGGCTCCGCATCCAGTACGGCCTCGATCGGCCCCTGTACGTGCAGTACCTCATGTGGCTGGCCGGGATCTTCCGGGGCCGGTTCGGCTATTCGTACTACTGGAACCTGCCGGTCGGCGCCCTGCTCGTGAACACCGTCCCTCTCACGGTGGTCGTGTCCCTCATCACGCTGGTCTTTACCTACGCGGCCGCCATCCCGATCGGCATCTACTCGGCCACCCGCCAGTACTCGTTCGGCGACTACTTCTTTACCGTCCTCGGATTCATCGGGCTCGCGACGCCGAGCTTCCTGCTTGCCCTCGTGCTCATGTTCCTCTCGGTCTATTACCTGGGCTGGAGCGTCGGCGGTCTCTTCTCGCCGGCGTTCCGGGAGACCGGCTGGAGCTTCGCCAAGATCGTCGACCTGGTCAGGCATCTTCCGATTCCCGTGATCGTCATCGGGGCCTCGGGTACGGCCGGCCTCATCCGCGTGATGCGCGCGACGCTGCTCGACGAGCTGCGCAAGCAGTACGTCATCACCGCCCGGGCCAAGGGCGTGGCCGAGCGGGTGCTGCTCTTCAAGTACCCGGTCCGCATAGCGCTCAACCCGATGATCAGCAGCATCGGGTGGATCCTGCCGGGCATCATCTCGGGCGCGACCATCACGGCCATCGTGCTCAACCTCCCGACGACCGGGCCGCTGCTGCTGCAGGCGCTGCTGGCCGAGGACATGTTCCTCGCCGGTAGCATCCTCCTCATACTCAGCAGCATGGTGGTGGTCGGCGTGCTGCTGTCGGACGTGCTCCTGATGCTGACGGATCCGCGGATACGCCTCGAGGGCAAGCAGTAAATGGGCGAGCACGTGGTGCGCGTTGAGCCGGCCGGGGAGGGCCCGGCGGCCGGGTCGGGCGGAGAGAAGTACTACACTGCGTCGCAGTGGGAGCTGATGGCGCGCAAGTTCCGCCGCAACAAGCTCGCGATCGCGGGAGGGCTCGTGATCGTCGCGCTCTACGTGGTCGCCCTGTTGTGCGAGGTGCTTGCGCCCTACGATTCCCAGTCGAGGCAGGTCGGCTACAGCTACGCCCCGCCGCAGGCGGTCCATTTCTTCGACTCCGGGCACGGGCTTTACTTCCGGCCCTTCGTACACGGGCTCAAGGGCGACCGTCACCCCGTGACGCACCGCAAGATCTACGTCGACGACCGCGAAAAGGCGTACCCCATCCGCTTTTTCGTCCGGGGCGAACCGTACAAGCTCTGGGGCCTCATCCCGATGGACCTCCACGTCATCGGGGTCGAGCAGCCGGGGACGCTGTTCCTGCTCGGCACCGACGAGCTGGGGCGGGACCTGTTGTCGCGGGACATCTACGCGACGCGGATCTCGATGTCGGTCGGGCTGGTCGGCGTCGCGATGAGCTTTACGCTGGGGTGCATCCTCGGCGGAATTTCCGGCTACTACGGCGGCACCGTGGACCTGGTGATCCAGAGGGTCATCGAATTCCTGCTTTCGATCCCCACGATCCCGCTCTGGATGGGCCTCGCCGCGGCTCTGCCCCACGGCTGGCCCCCGGTCAAGGTCTATTTCGCGATCACGATCATCCTCTCGCTCATCAGCTGGTGCTACCTGGCGCGCGTGGTGCGGGGCAAGCTCCTGGAGCTGCGCGAGGAAGACTTCGTCATGGCCGCGGCGATCGCCGGCGCCGGCAAGCCGGACATCATCTTCCGCCACCTGCTGCCGTCGTTCATCAGCTACCTGATCGTCAACCTGACGCTGGCGATCCCGCAGATGATCCTGGGGGAGACCGCGCTCAGCTTCCTGGGCCTGGGCATCCAGGCGCCCGCCGTGAGCTGGGGCGTGCTTCTCAAGGACGCTCAGAACATAGAGACCGTCGCGCTCTACCCGTGGCTGATTCTGCCGGTCTTCGGCGTGATCCTCGCGGTGCTGTCCTTCAATTTCCTGGGCGACGGGCTGCGGGACGCCGCGGATCCCTACAGGTGACGCGGCGCTATCGGGGCGCCCCCGCGACCAGGCTCTTCAGACCGTCCCACTTCTTCGTGACGATGAGCCTGCAGGCGCGCGTAATCAGATCCTTGAGCTCGTTCCTCCGCGCCTCCCGGCTCCTGTCGAAAAGGGAGTTGTACTCCTTTTCCCAGGCGAGGATCGCGTCGCGCGTCCGCTCGTCGAGGTAGCGCTCGTCGCAGAGCTCTCTCATCCACGTGGAAAATGAGTGGCCCCAGCCGACCTTTTGCGCCAGCGGGAAGGTCGGGCACGGGAAGAGCTCGCCCATCACGCCGAGCCGCTCGATCGAGCCCCCGAACTCGTTGCTCATGTCGTCCACCTCGTAAGTCGGATACCAGCGGACGACCTCCTCGCGGCTCATCGAGAGCACCTTTTCCTCGATGCTGGCGCCGATCACCCGCACGAAGACGATCCCGTGCGTGTGGTAGTCCTTCTTGAACTCCACCTTGCACTCGAAGTTGACGGGGCATTCCTCGATGCCTGGAACGTCGATGAACTTGGAAGGGCAGGGGTGCAGGCCCGCCACCTCCATCTCGTTCACGCCCCTCGGCAGCGGCAGCGCCGCAAACCACGTTTCGTCCACGATGTCCTTTCCCGGCAAAGCCACGACGCAGTCGGAGCCCTCGCGCAGGTTGTTGTACGTGTGAGGGGATTCCTTGATGTTGATGTGCAGGCACATCGTGTACGGCTTCCAGGTCAGCGGCCCGATCGTGCCCGCGGACACGTTGACCTCGCGGGTCAGCGCATCGCGGGTCACGCAGAAATTGGCCGGCCGCGCAGGCCTGAAGTGGTAGTGGACGGTGGTCTTGTCCGGCGTGGGGTAGCGGCTGTTGGGCCTTTCCTGGATCTCGTCGTGGGTGAAATAGACCTTGGGCATTTTTCCTGCTCCTCGGCGGCCATCATAGAACGGCCCCGCCGGCCGTCAAGCGAAC
>CAVTHK010000005.1:0-229912 GCA_963734495.1 uncultured Spirochaetota bacterium | reverse complement strand
GAAGTTCCAGCAATAGTCGAGCACTCCCACCGAAGTAGGTTGTTTCTGTGTGGTGAGTTACGAGGGACAAGCCCGTTGCGAAAACGACCTATTGTACCCATGTAAGTAGCTATTTGAGGTTGACAACATATGCTGGGAGGATGTACTATGAGCCATGTACGTCGACATCGTCCCCAATCGCTCCTCTCCGCCAGCGGTTTTGTTGCGCGAGAGCTGGCGCGAGGGCGGCAAGGTGCACAAGCAGACCCTCGCCAACATCTCCGATTGGCCACAGGAGAAGATCGATGCCCTGCGACGGCTACTACGCGACGAGAGCCTGGTGCCCGCCGAAGGGCTGTTCCGCATCATCGAGTCCCTTCCCCACGGCCACGTGCAGGCAGTGCTGCAGACCCTGCGTGCCCTGGGGCTGGAGAAGATGATGAGCCGGCGGCCCTCGCGCGAACGCGACCTGGTGGTCGCGATGATCGTGGCTCAGCTTCTGCACGGTTCAAGCAAGCTTGCCGACACGCGGCTGTGGCACACCACGACGTTGGCCCAGGAGTTGGGGGTCGTCGATGCGGACGCCAACGAGCTGTACGGGGCTCTGGATTGGCTGCTGCAGCGGCAAGGGCCGATTGAGCGGGCTCTGGCTGCTCGGCATCTGGCGGAGGGCGGCTACGCATTCTACGACTTGAGCAACAGCTACTACGAGGGTCGCTGCTGCTCGCTGGCCCGCATGGGCTATGGACGCGACGGCAAGGCGGGCCGACCTGTGATTGCCTACGGAGTGCTCGCTGACCAGCAAGGCAGACCCGTGGCAGTAGAGGTGTACGCAGGCAACACCGGCGACCCTGCCACGGTGGGCGACCAGGTGGGCAAGCTGCGCGAGCATTTTCGTCTGAAGCGTGTGGTGCTGGTAGGTGATCGCGGCATGCTCACCCAGACTCAGATCGAGAGCCTCAAAGCCTATCCGGGGCTGGGGTGGATCTCAGCGTTGAGGAGCCCGCAGATCCGGGCCCTCATCGACAAGGGGGTGCTGGGCCCCGAGCTTTTCGACGACACCAACCTCGCCGAGATCAGCGGCGACGATTATGCGGGTGAGCGATTGATCGCCTGCTACAACCCGCTGATGGCCGAGGAGAGGAGACGCAAGCGGCTGGAGCTCCTGCAAGCGACCGAGGCGGCGTTGCAGCGGATTGCGGCCCAGGTGCAGCGGCGAACCAGGACCCCGCTGACCAAGAAAGAGATCGCGCTAAAAGTCGGCCGCGTCATCAATCGGCACAAGATGGCCAAGCATTTTCAGCTCACCATCGAAGACAAGGTGCTGCAGTGGAGGCGCAGAGACAGCAGCATCGAGCGCGAGCAGCAACTGGACGGCATCTACATCGTGCGCACCAGCGAGGCGAAAGAGAATCTATCGGCCGCCGATACGGTGCGGCAGTACAAGAACCTGCGGCGCGTCGAGCGGATCTTCCGTACCTGCAAGGGCCTGCAGATCATGGTTCGTCCCATCCGCCATCGAGTCCCCGACCGAGTGCGTGCTCACATTCTGCTGTGCATGCTGGCCTACTACGTCGAATGGCACATGCGCGACGCCCTGGCTCCCTTGCTCTACCAGGACGAAGAGCTGGAGCGCTCCTGGCGCCGTCGCGACCCCGTGGCCAAGGCCGTCCCTTCGCCATCGGCCAGGCGTAAGAAGCGCGAACACACCAGCGTCGATGGGCTGCCACTGCATAGCTTCCCCGACCTGCTGAAAGCCTTCTCCACACTGTGCCGCAACAAATGCACGTTCACCGATGACGACAGTAGCTCCGTCCTCGTACGTCTCACCGAGGCCAATCCGCTGCAGCGCCGCGCATTCGAGCTGCTGGCCAAGAAGGACTTGTGCCCAGTGAAGGGCACCTAACCTGAGCGCAACTCCAACTCGACAAGTCAGTTACGCTGGACGCATGCTGGAACTTCGGGCTAGGCACGAGAGGAGGCGGGCGACCTTCGTCATCTTGTCATAGCTCAGCCTGTCCGGCGTGTCGGTCGGCCTGTGGTAGTGCTCCCAGTGGCCGCAGGACAGGAACAGGTACGGCACGCCGGCGCGACGGAACACGGCGTGATCGCTGACGTCGCCCACGTTGCGGCTGAGCGTCGCCACGAGGGGAAGCGCCGCGGGCTCGAGGCATTGCCGCAGGAGCGCGGGCCACGCCGCATGGCTCTCCGCGCCCGTCACGAACAGAACGCTCGCGAGCCTCCCGGCGCCCGCGCGCCCGGCGAGGGCGAGCGGCAGCGACACGTCGTGGCCCGTGAGGTCCTGGATCAGCGCGCAGTGGATCGGCCGCTCCCCGCGCTGCTCGCCATAGAAGCGGACGCTCCCCATCCGGTCGGTGTGCGTAAAGGGCGGCTCCTCCGCGTCGAAGAGCGCGAGCGCCAGGTCGCGCCGCAGGACGCCCGGCCGCACGCCGGCCGCCGCCGCGAGCGCGATGGCCACCGCGGCCGCGTTGTCATCGGCGCACGGGGCCGCGATCACGCTGTCGTAGTGCGCGCCGATGAGCAGAGGGGCGAGCTCCCGCTCGCTGCCCGGCACGACGCCGATGAGGTTGTGCCCCCGGAGCCCCTCGGCTGCGTAGACGAGATCCAGGCCGCGCTTCGACCAGGGCTCGAGCCCGAGGGCCTCCATGCGGCCGATCAGGTAGTCGCGCGCGCGGGCGTGGCCGGCCGTCCCGGGGACGCGGCCGTCGTCGCGCGCGATCGCGAGCACGTCGGCCTTGAGTGACTCCGCCGTTCCTTCCACCGCGTAGATGATCGCGAAGGGGCGCGGCCCCGGTCAAGCTCGCCATGCTCCGGCGGGGGGGTATATGATGGAATCGGAGGTCCGCAGGTGGCTTCGCGTGCGTCCTACTCATCCATGCTGAACGAAGAAGGCTTCGGCGCGGCCGGAGGGGCCGCGGTCGTCGGAGGCCGCGAGCGGATCAGGATCACGCGCCTCGAGACCTTCCTGGTCAAGCCGCGCTGGCTCTTCCTCAAGGTGCACACGGACGCCGGGATCGTGGGCCTGGGCGAGCCGCTGCTCGAAGGCCGGGCCCGAACGGTCGCGACGGCGATCGAGGAGGTCGCCCCTTACCTGGTCGGCAAGGACCCGCGCGCGGTCACGCACCACTGGCAGGCGATCTATCGCCACGCGTTCTACCGGGGCGGGCCCGTCCTCACCAGCGCGCTCAGCGGCATCGACCAGGCGCTCTGGGACATCAAGGGCAAGGCGCTCGGCGCGCCCGTGCACGAGCTGCTCGGCGGGCCGACGCGCAGCCGCGTGCGGGTGTACGCGCACGTGCGCGACGAGCAGGCCGTGCGGGCGGCCGTGGCGCAGGGCTTTACCGCGCTCAAGACCGGCCCGTACAAGGAGCGGCCGTTCCGCATCATCGACACGCCGGCCGTGGTCGCCCGCGTGGCGGAGCGCTTCGCCGCGATGCGCGCCGCGGCCGGGCCCGACGTCGACATCGCCGTGGACTTCCACGGCGCGGTGCCGCCGCAGACGGCCATGCTGCTCGTCCGGGCGCTGGAGCCGCACCAGCCCTTCTTCATCGAAGAGCCCGTGCAGTGCCAGAACGTCGACCTGCTCGCGGACATCGCGGCCAGGACTCACCTGCCCATCGCGGCCGGCGAGCGGGTGTTCACCAAGTGGGGCTTCCGCGAGCTGCTCGAGAAGCGCGCCTGCAGCATCCTGCAGCCCGACCTCTGCCACGCGGGCGGCATCACGGAGGTGCGGCTCATCGCGGGCATGGCCGAGGCGTGGTACGCCGCGATCGCGCCGCACAACCCGATGGGCCCGATCTCGCTGGCCGCCGGGCTTCAGATCGCGGCGGCGGTGCCGAACTTCCTGTGCCAGGAGCAGGTGTCGCTCGGCGAAGGCTACCTCAGGGAGCCGTTCCGGCTCGAGGGGGGGACCGTGCCCGTGCCCGATCGGCCCGGCCTCGGCGTCGAGCTCGACGAAGAGCGCCTCGCGGACAAGATCGATCACGACTGGCGCAACCCCGAGAGCTACGACCCCGACGACGGCTCGGTCGTGGACTGGTAGACCGGAGCGCCCCGCCGGCGGGTTTTCAGTACATTGCCCGCGTGCGGATGCTGGTGGCGGAGGACAACGCCAAGCTCTCCTCGGCCCTGAAGAAGGGGCTCGAGCAGGAAGGATACGCCGTCGACTGCGCGGCCGACGGCCGCGAGGCCGAGGCGCTGGTCAAGCGCTTTGCCCGCGCCTACGACCTGATCGTCCTCGACATCATGCTGCCCGGCCGCGACGGCTTCACGGTCTGCCGCAACATCCGTGAGGCCGGCATCACCGTCCCGATCCTCGCCCTCACGGCGAGGGACTCGGTGGAGGACCGCGTGGCCGGCCTCGACGCGGGGGCCGACGACTACCTGGTCAAGCCGTTCGCGTTCGAGGAGCTCAAGGCGCGCCTCCGAGCCCTGGCGCGCCGTCCACGCGAGAGCAAGCCCGGCGTGCTGCGCTCCGGGGACATCAGCCTCGACCGGGCGACGCTCAAGGTGACCGCCGGAAGCCGCGAGGTTCCTCTCACCCGCACGGAGTTCGGCGTGCTCGAGATGATGATGAGGCATCCGGGCCAGGTGCTCTCGCGCGACCAGATCGTGAGCCGGCTCTGGCGCTTCGACGCCGACCCGGGCAGCAACGCCGTCGACGTCCACGTCAAGAATCTCAGAAAGAAGCTCATCGAGGCAGGCCATGCCGATGTCATCGAGACGGTCAGGGGCGTGGGGTACCGCTTCCGGAAGGGATGACCCCTTTTCGAAGGCGCGCCTCAAGCTCAGCCTGTTCTACCTGGCCATCATCGTCGCGATCGTCGCGGTCCTGAGCGGGGCCGTCTACGCGGTGCATGCCGGAGAGCTGCGCGAGTACGCGCACCGGAGGCGCGGGGCGCTCGAGGAGCGCGGGCTCCGCCCGGCCGTCGAGGCCGGCCTGCTCGAGGAGGAGGACGGCCTCCGCAGGGCGATCGCGCTCGGCGACGCCGTGACGGTGATCGTGGCGGGCGGGTTGAGCTACCTGCTCGCCGGGCGGACCCTGCGCCCGATCCGCGTCGCGATGGACGCGGAGAAGCGCTTCTTTGCCGATGCGGCCCACGACCTGCGTACGCCGCTTGCCGCCATGCGGACGGAGGCCGAGGTCGCCCTCGGCCGCCCCGACCTCTCCCGCGACGAAGCGGTCCGCGTGATCTCCAGTCACCTCGAAGAGATCGGCCGGCTGTCCGCGATGGTCGACCAGATGCTGGCCCTGATCCGCGGCACGGCGGCCGCGAGCGGGCCGCGGCAGCGCGTGCCGCTCGCCGGGCTCGCCGCCGGCGTCGTCGAGAAGCTCGCCGGGATCGCGGAGCGGCGCGGGGTGCGAGTGGCCTTTGCCGGCGGCGGCGAAGGCGCGGTGCGCGGCGACCCCGCGGCGCTCGAGCGGGCGCTGGTGAACGTCGTCGAGAACGCCATCGTCTACACGCCTCCGGGCGGATCGGTCAGGGTGGAGCTCAGCAGGGCGGGCTCGCGGCTCGAGCTCAAGACGACCGACACCGGCATCGGCATCGCCGCGGCGGACATCCCGCACGTCACGGAGCCCTTCTTCCGCGCCGACCGCGCGCGCACGGCCAACGAGGCCGGCTGCGGTCTGGGGCTCACCATCGCGGCGCGGATCGTCGAAGACCACCAGGGGGCGATCCAGGTTGCGAGCGAGCCGGGCGCGGGCACGACCGTGACGATGCGTTTCCCGGCGGCTTGAGGCGGCATGAGCGCGCCCCCGGGCGCCCGCCTTCATTTTTTCTTCATCTGAGAGAGCGACCTTCTCCCCGGTGGGAGGCGGCCCGCGCCGTCCCCACTACGCGGGAGGCAAATATGAAACGCATTCCGAGGCTGTTGATGGTCGGGGCGCTCGTCCTCGTGGCGTCCGCCGGGACGGTGCTCGCCGCGGCGCCGACGGTCGCGAGCGGCACGCTGCCGGGCAGCCGCGTCTACACGTTCTTCGGCTTCGTGAGGGTCGACGCGGTCGTTTCCAACGGCAGGCTGACGGACGTCAGGGTCAGGGAGTATCCGGACCACAGCGGGACGTCGCGCCGCATCAACGATTTCGCGCTGCCCTACCTGATCCGGCAGGCGGTCGGCGCCCAGGGCGCGAACATCGACGGGGTCTCCGGGGCCACGATCACGAGCGAGGCGTTCGCGCAGTCGCTCGACTCCGCGATGTCGAAGTCGCAGTGAGGGGCGCGGGCGTATATTGTGCCGGGGGAGTCATGTCCGCGGGCGAGATGCTGTTCGACGCGCTGATGTACCCGCTCGAGGTCCTCTCGCTGAGGCGGAAGCGGCGGGAGCTGATACCGGCGGCCCGCGGCAGGGTGCTGGAGATCGGGGCGGGGACCGGGGCGAACCTCCCGTTCTACCGCTGGGACCGGGTGTACGATCTCCACCTGCTCGACATCGGCCTGACGAACGCCCTGCGCTCGGCCGCGGCGCGCGCGCCCGTGCCCGTGTTTCTCCACGAGGCGGACGCGCTGGCCCTGCCGTTTCCCGACGGGCTGTTCGACACGGTCGTCTTTACGCTGGTGTTCTGCTCGGTCGCGGACCCCGCCAGGGGCCTCGCGGAAGCGCGCCGCGTGCTCAAGTCGGACGGCGCCCTGATCTTTATCGAGCACGTGCGCCCGCGGAGCCGGGGCCTGGCGAGGGCGGTGGACGCGGCCGACCCGGCCTGGGTCGCGTTCAACGGACAGTGCCACCTCAACCGCGAGACGCTCGCGGCGATCCGCGGGGCGGGGTTCGCGCCGCGGATCGTGAGCACCTGGGGCGGCGGCTTTCTTGTGGGCGGGGTCGCGACGCCCGCGGGATAAAGTCCCCCGCGGGCGCCGCTAATCGCTAGTTCGACCGCTTCACGGGATAGACGCTCTTTCCCCCGATCACGGTCTGCAGCACACGGATGTCCTTGATCTCGCTCTCGCCGCAGCTCATGTAGTCCCGGTCGATGACGACAAAGTCCGCCAGCTTGCCGGCTTCTATGGAGCCCTTGATCTTCTCCTCGAACGCCGCGTAGGCGGGCCACAGCGTATAGGACGTGAGGGCCTCTTCGCGGGTCATCTTTTCGGCGGGGTACCACCCGCCGTCCGGCTTGCCGTCCCTGCTCTGCCGGCTCACCGCGGCGAAGAGCCCGTGGAACGGGTTGACGAGCTCGACGGGCGCGTCGGTTCCGTTGGGGATCACCACGCCGGTGTTGAGGAACTTCCGCCACGCGTAGGCGCCCTTGATGCGCTCCGGCCCCACCCTGTTCTCGGCCATGTTCTTGTCCGACGTGGCGTGGACGGTCTGCATCGAGGGGATGACGCCGAGCTTCGCGAAGCGCGGGATGTCGTCGAGGGCGACCACCTGGGCGTGCTCGATCCGCCAGCGATGGTCCGGGTCGGGCATTTCCTTGAGGACCTTCTCGTACGCGTCGAGGACCATGCGGTTGCCGCCGTCGCCGATGGCGTGGGTCGAGACCTGGAAGCCCGCCTCGCGGGCCCTCTTGACCTGCGCGTAGAGCCGGTCCGCCGGCACGCGCACGACGCCGACGTGGCCGTCGGTGCGGTCGTTGTACGGCGCCAGCATGAGGGCGCCGCGCGACCCGAGGGCGCCGTCCACGGAGATCTTGATGCCCCGGATCGTCAGGCGGTTGTCGTAGAGACCGATCTGCTTGCCCGCCGCGTAGAACTCATTGTGCAGCTCCGTGCTGCCGTCGGGTATGCGCAGCCGCTCGTAGAGCCGGACGTACAGCTTTCCCGACTCGTAAAGCCCCTTGATCATGTCGATCATCGCGAGGTCGGCTCCGGCGTCGTGAGCCCCGGTGAGGCCGTTTGAGACCAGCTCTTCCTGGGCGCGGAGCAGGGCCTCGAGCGTCCGCTCCTGGCTCAGGCCCGGGATGTGCTTCGTCACCAGGCCCCTGGCCGTGTCGACCAGGACGCCGGTGGGCTCGCCCTGGGAGTCGTGGATGATCTCGCCTCCCTGCGGATTGGGCGTGCTCTTCGTGATCCCCGCGATCTGGAGGGCCTTGCTGTTGACCCACGCGGCGTGGCCGTCGGTCCGGCCCAGGTAGACCGGGCTGTCGGGCGCGATCTTGTCCAGGTCCTCCTTGGTCGGGAAGACCGCCGGGGTCCAGACTTCCTGGTTCCAGCCCCGTCCCTGGATCCACTCGCCCTTCTTCGCCCTCTTGTACTCGGCCGCGACCGAGTCGAGGATCTCCTGCTTCGGCTTCCAGAACGCGTCGAGCCGCATCTTCGCTTCGCCGATCCCGCTGAAGTGAAGGTGGGCGTCGATCAGGCCGGGCACCACCGTCTTGCCCTGCAGGTCGATGACCTCGGTGCGTCCGCCGGCAAGGGCCCGGATGTCCGAGTCGGTGCCGACGCGCACGAACTTGTCGCCCTTGACCGCCAGGGCGGTCGCCTTGGGGTTCTTCGCGTCCACCGTATAGATGGTCCCGTTGACGTAGACGGCGTCCGGCGCGCCTGCCGAGAATGCCGGCACGGAGAGCGCCAGCACCGACAGCAGGATCAACGCGGACGCGACGATCCCCCTGAGAGGCCTGAGATGCATGAATTCCTCCTTGTTATGGTCAGCCTGTGAGGCCTTCACCCCGCGCACGCAGGGCGCCACCACTATCGCGGGAAGACACACCGCTGTCAACGAGGTCGGCTCGCGGTGTCGGCTCGCGGCAGCGCGGTCCGTCAACGACGCAAGGACTTGTGCCAGCGCAGCGACGGCAGCGAGGGCCGCGCGTGGTCCAGCATCTCGCGGAACATCTGCCGAGCCCGGTCGGTCGGAATGCGGACCAGCGGGTCGGCCAGAAGGGCC
Organism: uncultured Spirochaetota bacterium; assembly: GCA_963734495.1. GTDB lineage: Bacteria > Spirochaetota > Spirochaetia > SZUA-6 > CAVTHK01 > CAVTHK01. The sequence goes on along the minus strand of CAVTHK010000005.1, from coordinate 221,083 downwards.
TGGAACGCCATCTCCGCGTCGCCTTCGAGCGCGGCCCGCAGCGTGAGGCTCTGCACCTCGGCGATCCGGGCCACGATGCTCCGCAGCGGCTCCGGCAGCGGCCTGCTCGTTATGGGCGCGAGGTCGCCGCGCCGCAGCAGCGCGTAGGTCTCCACGACCGCGCCTTCGGGCAGTCCGGGCGCCTGCCCCCGGTTGGGGACGTTGACGTTGGTGACCAGGCTCCCGAGGCCGAGGAGGGCGAGCATCTGCCGCACGCCCTCCTCGCCCGAAGGGGCGAGCGGCTCGTCCGCGCCGCGCGTGCTCCGCCGGCTCATGCGCTCCACGCGCCAGCTGTACGGGGTGAGGACCACACCCAACCGGTGCAGGCCCTCCTCGCCGGCGGCGAGGTACCACGGCACGAACTCCGCGAGGTGTCGGTCGCCGGCCGCGCCCAGCACGCCGAAGAGCCGGAGGAAATCGCAGGCGATCAGGCCGTCGCTGTCGAACCATTCCTGCCCCGCCTTGCGCGCGCGGGCGGCCTCCGAGCGGTCGGAGGAGAAGCCTTCGCGCTCCATCTCCTCCCGCAGCCGCGCGAGGAGGTCGCGGCCTTCCCAGCGCGCGGAGGTGGCGAAGGTGCAGTGGTTCACGCCGATGATGTCCAGCTCGATGCTCTCGCGGTCGGGGACGGGAACCCCGAACCACTGCGAGGCCCATCCGGCGAGACGAGCCTGCGTGCCGAGCACCTCGTGGCAGCAGCCGAAGGCGCGGATGCCGGGGGCCGCCGCGTGCAGCGCCGCGGTGCAGACCGTCATCGGGTTGGTGTAGTTGATGACCCAGGCTTCGGGGCAGCAGGTCGCGATCAGGGCGCCGTACTCCCGGTACACGGGCACGGCGCGCAGCGCCCGCAGGATCCCTCCCGGTCCCGTCGTGTCGCCCACCGGCTGGAGGATCCCGTAGCGCGCGGGGATCTCGAGGTCCGCATAACGCATGGTGATCGGCCCGGGCTCGATGGACAGGACCACGAAGTCGGCCCCGCGGAGCGCCTCTTCGGCGCTCGCGACCGCGCGCACCTCGAACCTGGTCCGGGAATCGGCGTGGCCGAAGATCCGCGCCGCCACCTCGGTGTTGGCGCGCGCCGCCTCGAGGTCGATGTCGAACAGCCGAAGCTCCCCCGAAAGCTCGCTGCACAGGGCAAGGTCGCTCATGAGCTTCGGCGCCCAGGCCCGGCTCCCGCCGCCGATATACGCGATCGCGATCTTCGTTGCCATGCGTCCCTCCGGCGCGGCAGTGTACCACGAGGGGGCGCCACCGCGCCCGCCTCTGGCCCCCGCGTCCCGGCCCCGTGCCGGGCCCGACCTTGGCCGGGCTGGCCGTCCCGGCCGAAATCGTGAACAATAGCCGCCGAGGAGCTTTCCCTTGAAAACGAGCCAGAAGACGAACGCCGAGATCCTGAACAAGGCGCGGCAGATGGGCGTCGCGCTGCCGGCCTTCAACATCCCGTATCTCCCCATGATGGAGCCCGTGATCCGGGCGGTGGCGGACCAGGAGAGCTTCGCGCTCATCGAGACGGCCCGCCTCGAGTGGTTCAAGTTCCAGGCCCGGGGCCCCGCCGCGATCAAGGCGGAGTTCGACCGCTTCGCCGAGCCGTGCGTGCGGCTCCACCTCGATCACGTGCCCGTCATCGACGAGGACGGCAAGCGCGTGGACTGGAAGAGCGACATCGCGGCCGCGCTCTCGCTCGGCTTCGGGTCGGTGATGCTCGACGGCTCCCGCCTGCCGCTCGAGGAGAACATCGCCGCCGCGCGCGAGGCCGCGTCGATGGCGCACGCGGCGGGCGTGGCGTGCGAGTCGGAGCTCGGCGCGGTGCTCGGCCACGAGGCGGGCCCGCTCCCGCCGTACGAGGAGCTGTTCCGCACGGGCCGCGGCTTCACGCGCGTGGACGAGGCGGCGCGCTTCGTGCGTGAGAGCCGCTGCGACTGGCTCTCGGTGGCGATAGGCAACGTGCACGGCGCCGTCTCCGGCGCGCTGCGCGATCAGAAAAAGGTCGAGGCGCGCCTGCACCTCGAGCACCTCGGGGCTCTCGCGGAGGCCACCGGGATCCCGCTGGTCCTCCACGGCGGCTCGGGCATCCGGCAGGCGGACATCCGCGCCGCGAGCAAGCGCGGCATCGCCAAGGTCAACGTCGGCACGGAGATCCGCCAGGCCTACGAGCAGGGGCTCGCCGCGGGCGGCGTCGAAGCGGCCGTCCGCTCGACCTACGAGCGCACCGCGTGGCTCCTGCGCGAGTACTTCGGCATCGCGGGCATCGGGCGGGAGATCCTGGCGTGAGCCTGCTGGGGGTCGACGTCGGCACCACGGGCTGCAAGGCCGCGGCCTTCTCGGAGTCCGGCGGCCAGATCTCCGCGGCCTACGAGGAGTACGACTTTGCCCGGCCCGCCCCCGGAAGGGCCGAGCTGGACCCGGGCGCGGTATGGGAAAAGGTGAAGGCCACCATCGCCCGCGTCTCTTCCGCCACGCGGAAGGACCCGGTGCGCGCGGTGGCCGTCTCGTCGCTGGGAGAATCCGTCGTGCCGCTGGACGCGAGCGGCGCCATTCTCGGGCCGTCGATCCTCCTCTTCGACGAGCGCGGCGCCGAGTACCTGCCCGAGCTCCAACGGCTCACGCCGGTCGAGGAGCTCTACCGCGTCAACGGCAACATCTGGGGCAACGCCTACACGCTCACCAAGCTGATGTGGCTCCGCGACCGCGAGCCGGGCCTCTGGGACCGGACCGCGGTCTTCCTCCACTGGAGCGGGTTCGTGTCGCGCATGCTCGGCGCCGCGCCGCACGTGGACTATTCGTTGGCGAACCGCACGCTGCTCTTCGACCTCGACGCGAGGAGCTGGTCCGGGGAGCTGGCCCGGCGCGCGGGCGTCGACCTCGCGAAGCTGCCTCCCCCGGTCCCGTCGGCCCGGCCCGTCGGCGCGGTCGGGCGCCGGGCGGCCGCGGAGCTGGGGCTGCCCCAGGGCGCGGCCGTGGTCGCGGGCGCCCATGACCAGTGCGCGAACGCGGTGGGCACGGGAGTCGTCGGCGAGGGCGTCGCCCTCTGCAGCATGGGCACGTATCTCTGCGTCGCGCCCGCGTTTTCCGCGCGGCCGCCCGCCGCCTCCATGATCCCCCTCGGCCTGAACACGGAGCACCACGCCGCGCCGGGCCGCTACGTGAGCTTCCTCTACAACCACGGCGGCTCGATCGTAAAGTGGTTCCGCGACACCTTCGCTTCGCGCGAGAAGGCCGAGGCCGCCGCCCGCGGCGAGGACGTCTACGACCGCCTGTTCGCCGAGGTGCCCGAAGGGCCGAGCGACGTGCTGGTCCTCCCGCACTTCTCGCAGACGGGACCGCCCGAGTTCGTCCCCGATTCCTCCGGGGTCATCACGGGGCTCAGGCTCGAGACGACGCGAGGCGAGATCCTCAAGGGGATCCTGCAGAGCGTGCTCTTCTACGTGCGGGAGCTGGTCGACGGCCTCTCCGCGGCCGGCGTGCCGATCGCCGAGTACCGCGCGGTGGGCGGCGGCGCGAGGTCGCGCGCCTGGGTCCAGGCTGCGGCCGATTCACTCGGCGCGCCCGTGGAGCGGCCGCCGGTCGCCGAGGCCGGCTGCCTCGGCGCCGCCATCGTCGCGGGCGTCGGCTGCGGGGCGTTCGCGAGCTTCGCCGATGGGGTCGCTGCCATGGTGCGCCGCGGCGACCGCTTCGAGCCTCGCCCGCAGGCGAGCGCCGCATACGACGAGCGGCGCGCGAGGTACCGCGAGCTCTGGCCGCTGCTCCACGGCTTCTTGCGCCGCTAGCAAGGATGAAGTGAGCGCCTCGATTGCAGAAACCCAGGTTGGGTCATGCCCGCACCTGCATGTTTCATCAAAAATGAAATATGAAAAATGTACTTGACAACTGCCTTCTTTGGGTGGACAGTACGGCATGGCTGTCATAGCGCGGCAGGGTCTCCGCGATCAGGTCTACGACCGGCTCCACGAGATGATCGAGAACAGCCGCTTCCTCCCGGGCGCGAGGCTCAACGTGGAGCAGCTCACCGCCGAGCTCGGGGTCAGCAGGACCCCAATCTGGCAGGCCATCGGCAGGCTCGAGCAGGAAGGGTTGCTGCGGTCGGTGCCCAACAAGGGCGTCTACATGGCGGAGCTTTCCCCCGAGCAGGCCCTGGACGTCTACTCGGTACGCGAAGTGCTCGAGTGCATGGCGGCGGAGCTCGCCGCCGGACGGATCGACGACGGCACCCTGGCAGCCATGGAGGAGAACCTCGCGAGCCAGCGGGCCGTGGTCGAGGCCAGGGACCTCGTCGCGTACTCCAAGCTCGATTACGACTTCCACGCGTCGGTGTACGGGGCGTCTGGCAACGACTTTCTCGTCGAGATCCTCTCGGACATCAAGAAGAAGATGCGACCCATGGTGAACCATATGACCTCGGTCCTGGAGGACCTGTACCAGGACCACGTGGCCATCGTCCACGCGCTCACGCGGCGCGACGCGCAGGGCGCGATCGAGGGGTTCCGGACGCACAACGAGCGGATGAAGGCGCTCATCAGGGAAGCGATCGGCGAAATGCAGCGGGCACGGGAACGAGCGGCGGTCGCCGCTAAAGGTTGACGCAGTCCTGTGAAGGAGGTGAGAGCATGAAGCTCCCGGCATCAAAGACCGCGATCGTGTTGATCGAGCCCCAGAACGACTTTCTCTCCAAGGGCGGGACGATGTACCAGTACATCGAAAAGCAGCTCAAAGAGAGGAACGTGATCCAGAACCTCGTCGGGCTCTTCAAGAGCGCACGAGGCAAGGTCAAGATCTTCTACATCCCCTTCCAGGCCTTCAAGCCCGGCTTCCCCGAGCTCAAACCCGGCGGTCCCGGAACGGGAGGACTCCGCGGCCTGGAAATGAAGATGAAGGCCGACTGGGGCGTGGGCGCCTGGGTCGACGGCACGCCCGGTCCCGAGATCGTCAAAGAGCTCACGCCGGCGGACGGGGATGTCGTCGTACGCGGCAAGATGACCCTCGACGCCTTCCATTCGACGGCCATCAACTACCTGTTGAGGGCCAACGAGATCGAGTACGTGGCCTTTACCGGCTTCCACACCAACTGGTGCGTCGAATCCTCGGCGCGCTCGGCGTACGACCTCGGGTACCGCGTCGTCGTGATCTCCGACTGTACGGCCACCGATACCGAGCGCGAGCAGAAGTATGCCGAAGAAGTCATCTTCCCGAAGATCGGGACCGTCATGACCTCGAGAGAGTTCATCGCGGCCCTGACGTAGTCCACGAAAGGAGAGGTTGTATGAAGCGAATCGGCACGATCTCCCTGGTCCTGGTGGGCGTCCTGGCGCTCATCGCTCCCGCGTCGCTCGCCGCCCAGGCGAGGGTGACGCTGAACTTCACCTACTGGGGCGGCCCCTTTGAGAAACCGACGATCGAGAAGCTGCTCGCGTCGTTCCAGGCCAGGTACCCAAATATCAAGGTAGAGTCCCAGCACATCCCGGCCGACTACGAGGCCAAGATGAGCGCGATGGTAGCCGGAAACAAGGCGCCGGATCTCGGCTACGTCCGGGACTGGATGGCACTGGACTTTGCGAAGCAGAACATGCTCTACAACATCTTCGACTTCATAGACAAGGACAGGTCCCTGACGCGCGACGACTTCAACAAGGACTTCTTCCTGTACTGGGACAAAGACAGGTCCTACGGCATGTTCACGGCGGGCGAAGCCTACGGCCTCTTCTACAACAAGCAGGCGTTCAAGGAAGCAGGCGTCGCCCCTCTGCCGACAAAGATGGAAAGCGCGCTCACCTGGGACCAGCTGGTCACGATCGCCAAGAAGCTCACGATCGACCAGAACGGCAGGAACGCGAATGACCCGGCGTTCGACCCCAGCAAGATCAAGCAGTATGGCATCCGCTTCGACTTCAACCAGGGCGCCTACATGCCGCTCGTCCAGGCGGCCGGCGGCGACTACGTGACCAACGACAACAAGTTCGGCCTCTCGCAATCCGCGGCCCTCAAGGTGCTGCAGAGCATGGCGGACCTGGTCGTCAAGTATCATGTCGCGCCCGGCCCGACCGAGGTCAAGGCCCTTCCTTCCACCGCCGTCAGCCTCACCACGCGGCAGTCGGCGATGATCATGATCGGTCAGTGGGTGCTGCTCGACCTGGCGCAGGCGGGGCTCGATTTCGGCGTCGGGGTCCTGCCCGGCATGGGCAAGTACACCACGTCGCCCGGATGGGGCACCATCGGGATCTTCAAGTCGACGAAGTCCCCCGACGAAGCCTATCTGCTCTGGAAGTGGATCTGCGATCCCGCCAACTCGATCGAGACGCACAAGGCGGGGCTCTGGATGCCCCTGATGAAGAAGTACTACACCGACGCCAACTTGCTCAGACAGTGGGCGATCGGCAACCCGGCGCACCCCGAAGGCTACGTCGATGCCTTTGCCAAGCCGGCGCTCACCAACTTCAAGCCTCATCCTTCGTCTTACGTCAAGAACTGGCCGGCGATCGACGCCCTCGTGCAGCCAGCGCTCGAGCGTATGTACCTGGGCAAGGAGACCGCCGAGCAAGCGATGAAGGGCATCGAGGCCGATGTCATGAAGCTCAACCCGGGCAAGTACACGAACTAGAACACAGGATCGAGGGGCGGCGGTCGACGACCGCCGCCCTTTCGCGTGCAGGAGGCGGCATGCTCGCGCAGGAAAGAAAGGACACGATCGCCGGATTGCTGTTCACCCTCCCCGCAATCCTCGGCTTCGTCCTCTTTTCCGCGGGGCCGATGATCGCGAGCCTCTTCCTCGGCTTTACCAACTACTCGATCTCCCGGCCCATGGAGTTCGTCGGTCTTCGGAACTTCGGGGCGCTGCTCACCGGCGAGGACACGTTCTTCTACAAGTCGCTCGAGGTCACGGTCCTTTTCGTGCTGATGAACGTCCCGGTCTGCATCGTGACCGCCTTTACCGTCGCTCTCATCATGAACTCCCGGAGCTTGCGAGCACGCCCGGTTCTGCGGGCGATGTTCTACACACCGACGATCGTCCCGATCATCGCCACGGCGATGATCTTTATGTGGATGATGAGCCCCGACTTCGGGCTCTTTAACGCGATCCTGAGAGGAATCGGCCTTCCGACCTCCAAGTGGATCTACGGCGAGAGCAGCGCGCTGCCCTCCCTCCTGCTGATGACCGCCTGGTGCAGCGGCAACATCATGGTCGTGTTCCTGGCGGGTCTCCAGGGCATCCCGTCGCAGCTCTACGAAGCTATCGTCATCGACGGCGGTGGCACATTCGCGCGGTTCCAGCACGTGACCCTGCCCCTCATGACGCCGACCATCCTTTTCAACGCCGTCATGTTTCTCATCGCGAGCGCACAGGCCTTTCTGCCCGCCTACATCATGACGCAGGGTGGCCCGAACAACGCCACCAACTTCATGGTTTACTATCTGTACCGGCAGGCCTTCGAGTTCAGCACCATCGGGAGGGCCAACGCGCTCGGCTGGATCCTCTTTGTGCTGATCGTGTCGGCCTCCGGGCTGCTGTTCTGGTCTTCGCGCCACTGGGTGTACTACGGGGACGAGTGAGATGCGAGGCACCGCCAGGATCTTCTTTGCCACCTTCGCGACATTTCTCCTCGCCCTCGTCTGGCTCGTGCCTTTCTACTGGATCCTGCGCAGCGCGTTCATGAGCATGACCCAGATCTTCATGTTCCCGCCGGTCGTGTTTCCTCACCCCGTCAGGTGGGCGAACTTCACGCAGGCCCTCACGGCGCTCCCCTTTGGCCGCTACTACCGCAATTCGTTCACGATCGTGGCCATCTCAGTGGCCGGTATCCTGACGTCGTGCTCGCTCGCCGCCTACGGGTTCTCGAGGATCAAGTGGAAGTTCCGGGACCCGGTCTTCTACGTCCTCATGTCGAGCGTCATGCTGCCCTACTTCGCCACCATGATCCCGAACTTCATCATGTGGACGAAGCTGGGCCTCACCGACACGTACATTCCGCTCACTGTGCCCTCGTGGTTCGGCATCGGCACGGCGAGCGTCTTTGGCGGGGGGATGTTCAACATCTTCCTGCTGCGGCAGTTCTTCAGGACGCTTCCCAGGGAGCTCGACGAGGCGGCGTTCATGGACGGCGCCGGGCACCTGCGGCTGTTCGCGAGCGTCACGCTCCCGCTTTCGCGGCCGGCGCTCATCAGCGTGGGCCTGTTCACCTTTCTCAACACCTGGAACGACTTCATCAACCCTCTGATCTTTCTCAGCGACGAAAAGAAGTACACGATTCAGCTCGGACTGAGGACATTCATCGGCATGTACAGCTCCCAGTGGCACCTCCTGATGGTCGCCTCGCTCACGGCGATCGTGCCGGTGGTGATCGTCTTCGTGGCCGGCCAGCGCTACTTCGTCGAGGGCATCGCCACTACGGGCCTGAAAGGGTAGTCCCGGCGTCCGGCCCGGAGGGAACAGCCAGATGAAAGCACTCGAGCCGTTCGGTTTGAAGGACGTCGCTCTCAACTCCGGCCTGCTGCGGGCGAGGCAGCTGCTCAACGAGGCGGTTACGGTCCCCTCGATCCTCCGAAAGCTCGAGGAAACCGGGCGCGTCGATGCCGTCCGCGCGGCGTTGGGCGAAGGTTCGGCAGACAACCCGCACCCTTTCTGGGATTCCGACATCGGCAAAACCATCGAGGCGATCGCCTACAGTCTCGGCGCAAAGCCCGACCCCGCGCTCGAGCGCCGCGTAGACGGGATTGTCGCGATGCTCGGCCGCGAGCAGTATCCGGACGGCTACCTCAACACCTACTACCGGCTCACGGGGATCGGGAAGAGGTGGACCAACCTGTACTACATGCACGAGCTGTACTGCGCGGGACACCTCATGGAGGGAGCCGTCGCGTACTACGAGGTCACCGGCAAGAGAGAGTTCCTCGATATCATGTGCCGGTACGCCGATCACATCTGCGCGACCGTCGGTCCGGAGCCGGGAAAGATCAGGGGGTATTGCGGTCATCCCGAGATAGAGATGGCCCTGGTGCGCCTCTCCAGGGCCAGCGGGAACCGGAAGTACCTGGACCTCGCAAAGTACTTCATCGATGAGCGTGGCCGGAAGCCCTACTTTTTCGAGACCGAATCCCTGGCCCGCGGAGTCGATACGACAAAGACCGCCAACCAGACGCGGCATCTGAAGTTCTTCCTCAGGAGCCGCGGTCCGTACGCCGAGTACCAGGCGCACAAGCCCGTGCGCGAGCAGAACGAGCCGGTGGGCCACGCCGTACGCGCGATGTACCTCTACAGCGGCATGTCGGACGTCGCCGAGGCCTACAACGACGACGACCTGCGCCGGGCGTGCCTGCGGATCTGGGACGCCCTGACGACGACGCAGTTCTCGATCGTCGGAGGCATCGGGCCGGCGCACGATGGGGAGCGGTTCAGCTTTGCCTACGATCTCCCCAACGAGCACACCTACAATGAGAGCTGCGCGTCCGTCGCCCTCGTCTTTTGGGCCCACAGGATGCTCCAGGCCTCTGGCGAGAGTCGTTTTGCCGACGTCATCGAGCAGACGCTCTACAACGTCATCCTGAGCGGCGTCTCTTCGAGCGGCGACAGATTCTTCTACGCGAACTACATGTCCGTTCTCCCTGACAACTTCGAGCACGCGAGCGCCAGCCTCATCGACAAGATGAAGGCGGAACGGCAGGAGTGGTTCGACGTCTCCTGCTGCCCACCGAATCTCTCGCGGCTCATCGGCTCGCTCGGGACGTACATGTACTCTTGGGACGGCGACGGCATCCGCGTTCACCTGTACGCCGGCAGCGAGTTGAGGTTCACCCAAGGCGGGTCACCCGGACGGCTTACGGTCGCCACCGACTATCCTTGGAGCGGCACCGTCGACCTCACGCTGGATTTCGCCGCGAAAACGACATTCGCAGTCGGTCTGCGGATTCCCGGCTGGTGCAGGGACTGGTCGGTCACAGTCGACGGCCAGCGTGCGGACTACCAGATGATCAAGGGCTACTGCGTGATCAAGAGAGCCTTCGAGAAAAACAGGATCCGCCTCGAGCTCCAGATGCCCGTCACGCCGATGGAAGCCAACCCGCGCGTGCGCGAGGACTGCGGCCGAATCGCCCTGCAGAGAGGGCCGGTCGTCTACTGCGTCGAACAAGCGGACAACGGGAAGGGAATACACGACCTCTCGGTATGTGCGGACATGAAGGTCACCGAGAAGAGGGGCATCGAGGGTCTCTCCCGGGACGCGGTGACCCTGCAGCTCGACGGGGTACGACGCGACCCGTCGAAATGGTCACGCGAGCTGTACCGGCCCTATTCCGCGGACGTCCAGCGGATCAGGATCAAGGCCATCCCCTATTTCCTATGGGGCAACCGCGGCTTTGGCGAGATGGCCGTCTGGCTGCCCCGCCGCGGGTAGCGAACGGCAGGCGGAACCCCCCGCCGTCGATGATCACCTGATCCGCGGTGGGGTCCAGCTGCCGGCGCAGCGAAACGCTCCGTCGGCGCGCACTCCGCGGCGGGCACGGCGTCGCCGGCGGCGTCGCGCATCGGCCCGGCCACGGCCTGATGCGGCCGCCTCTCAACCGGCGTAGTCGATTTCCGCCGTGTGCGCTATGGCGCGCGAGCTCGTGCCCACGTGCAGCCGGAAGCGGCCCGGCTCCGCGGCCCACGCGCGGCGCGCCGGGTCGTAGAAGCGCCAGGCTTCGTCGTCGAGCTTCAGGCTGACGCTTGCCGTCTGCCCCGGCTCGACGCTCACCTTGGCGAACGCCTTGAGCTCCTTGCGCGGCCGCGGGAGCGAGCACTCGAGGTCCTCGACGTACAGCTGGATGACCTCGGCGCCCGCTCGCGCCCCCGTGTTGCGTACGCTCAGAGTGACCGTGACTTCGCCGCCGCGGCCGACTTTGGCCGCGGAGAGGCGCAGCTCGCCCAGCTCGAAGCTCGTGTAGGCTAGCCCGTGGCCAAAGGCGAACTGCGGCTCGACTTCGCGCGTGTCGAAGTGCCGGTAGCCGACAAAGATCCCCTCTCTGTACCGCACCGGCCGCCGCTCCCGCGGCCAGCGCTCCATCACGGCCGCCGGCAGCTCGTTGATGCGCCTCCGAGTCGGCGGGCCGAGCGTGAGGCGCGCGGTCGTGTGCTCGGGCCTGCGCACGTAGCTCGCGGTGGCCGGGTGATCCGCCCAACGCTTCGCCATGGTGAAGGGGAGCTTGCCCGAAGGGTTGCTGGCGCCGGTCAGCGTCTCCGCGATGGCGCGGCCCGTGACCTCCCCGAGATACATCGTGTGAAGGACTGCCGGCGCATGACCGATCCACGACGCAGTCTCCAGGTCTCCGCCCGAAGTGAGCACGACCACAGTGTTCTTGTTGATCGCCGACAGGCGGCGCACCAGGCGCGCCTGCCCGTCGGGGAGCCGCCACGGGCGGTCGTAGCTCTCGCTCTCGAGCCGATGGTTGAAGCCGACGCACACGACGACCGCGTCGGCCTCCCTGATGCTCGCGGCGTCCCGGGCGCCGATGCGGCCGCGCCTGTCGGGGACCACCGCGACGTCGGCGCGCGGCAGGGCCTCGCGCAGCCCCTGCTCGATGCTGATGGGTCGGGCGGCCCGCACGCGGGAGGAGCCGCCGCCCCCCGTGGGCGTGGCGGCTGCGTTCGCGCCGACCAGCGCCACGCGGCGCAGGCGCGCCGGGTCGAAGGGCAGCAGGCCGCGCTCGTTCTTCAGCAGCACGATGCCCTCCTTGGCCGCCTCGAGGGCAACGGCGAGGGCAGCCGCGGTGTGCGCGGTCGCGGAAGCGTCGATCGTCGGCCGGCCGTAGACCTTCATCTCGAAGAACACCTTGAGCATGCGCCGGATCTTCTCGTCCACGAGCTCGACGGGGACCTTGCCCTCGCGCACCAGCGGCTCGATCTGCTCGGGGCTGTAGAAGACGCCGCGCGGCATCTCCAGGTCGAGCCCGGCCTCGAGGGGGCCGCGCGTGCCGTAGACCGAGTTCCAGTCCGACATCACGAAGCCCGCAAACCCCCATTCGCCCTTGAGCGTGTCGCGGAGCAGCGGCCTGTTCTCGCTCGCGTACGCGCCGTTCACGGGGTTGTAGGAGGACATCACGCAGCGGGCGCCCGCTTTCTGCACGGCGGCGCGGAAGGCGGGAAAGTAGATCTCGTTGAGCGTGCGCGCGTCCACGATCGCGTCCATGCGGTGGCGGTCGTAGTCGGAGTTGTTGCAGGCGAAGTGCTTGACCGTCGCGGCCACGCCGCGGCTCTGGACGCCCTGAATGTAGGAGACGGCCATCTCGGCCGCGAGAAAGGGGTCTTCGCCCATGTACTCGAAGTTGCGGCCGCAGGTCGGCACCCGGGCGATGTTGACTCCGGGACCGAGCAGGATCGAGACGCCCAAGGCGCGGCACTCCTCGCCGATGGCTTCGGCCACCCTGCGGGCCAGGCCGCGGTTCCAGGAAGCGGCCAGCGCCACAGGCGCCGGGAAGCAGGTGCCCGGGCCGAAGTTGCGCACTCCGGCCGAGGCGTCGGAGCACCAGACCCGCGGCAGCCCGAGGCGGGGCACGCCGCGGATCCCCATGTGGTCCACGCCGCCGAGCATCCCGATCTTCTCCTCGAGGGTGAGCGCGGCAAGGGTTTCTTCGAGCCCGAGCTTCGGCGTGAGGTCCTCGGGAGGCACAGTCGGCTTCGTATTGTCCGCGTTCGTCTCGTGCCTCCTGATGTAGGCCTGCTTGTGCTTGTTTACTTTCACGCGCTCCTCCTCCGGCGACGCGGCCGCGGCAGGCCGGACCGCCGGGCCAGCATAGTGCGGGGAGCGGCAGCGGGCAAGGGCGCGCTGCGCCGCCTGGCGCCGCCCACCGTTGAACCGCGGCGGGGTTTCGGGCTATTCCTGACGCGTGCGGCGCCGGCCGGCGCGCCTGGCGCGGAGGGGGAAGACGGTGCGGATCAAGGATGTACGCGCGGCCCTGGTGGACATCACGCCTCACCCGAAGACTCAGCCCCGGGTGCCGAAAGTGTCCAACGAAGGCTTCCACGCCCCCATGTCGCGTTACCCCGAGATGCGCCGCAAAGGCGGGCCGGGCTGGAAGCGCGTCGCCTGCGTCGTCACCGCGGACGACGGCACGTGGGGGTTCGGCATCACCGTGCAAGGCAGTCCCGTGGCGACCATCATCAACGAGCACATCGCGCCGGCTCTTCGAGGCGAGCCCTGCATGGCGACCGAGAAGCTCTGGGACGTGATGCGCCGCATGACCGAGGCCTACGGCACGGAAGGGCTCGCGAGCTACGCCATCAGCGCCGTCGACGTGGCGCTCTGGGACCTCAAGGCGAAGCTGCTGCGGCGCCCCGTGTACGAGCTGTTAGGCGGGCCGCAGAAAGAGCGCATCTTCTGCTACGCGAGCAACACCATCCTCGACTACGGAATGGAGGCGAGCCTCGAGTGGTTCCTGGAGCTGGGGTTCCGCGCGGTCAAGATCTTTCTCCTGCACGGACCCGAGGACGGGCTCGAGGGCCTGCGCCGCGACGAGGAGCGCGTGGCGCGCGCGAGGGAGATCGTGGGCGACGACGTGGAGCTCGCGGTCGACGCCTGGATGTCGCTCGACGTGGAGTATGCGGTCCGGCTCGCCGAGGCGCTCAGGCCCTACCGGATCAAGTGGCTCGAAGACGTCCTCGCGCCCGACGACCTGGAAGGGTACGCGCGCGTGCGCCGGCGGGTGCCGTGGCTCACCCTCGCATCGGGCGAGCACTGGTACGCGACGGCGCCGTTCGCCTCCGCATCCAGCTCGGGGCTCGTCGACATCCTGCAGCCGGACGTCCTCTGGTGCGGGGGCGTGACGAACGCGGTGAGGATCTGCCACATCGCCGATGCCTACGGGCTGTCCGTGATCGCCCACGCGGGCATGAACACGCCGTTCGGCCAGCACCTCTCGTTCGCCATGCCCGCCATCGCATGGGGCGAGCGCTCCGAGGGCGTGTCGCCTCCCGGGGTGCCGCTGGAGGAGATGGTGGCGCTTCCGGGGACGCCCGTCATCCGCGACGGGTACCTGGTGCCGAGCGACGCGCCGGGCTTCGGGCTGGAGATCACGCGCGAGTGGCTGGAGGGCGTGGCGCGAACGTGAGGTTGGCGCTCGCGCCCGCCGCTATCGGCTTGTCGCGGAAGCGGAGGGGGCGAGCCTGCGACGTCTCCTGTCGAACGCTGTCGCGATCGCCCCGACGGCTGCCACAAAGACCACCGGAACGCCTCCGAACACGACGGCTCTCATGGGTTGTATGGCCTGGTCCGCAGCCGCGCCGGCACGGTTTCCCGGAGTCACCGGCGTCTTGCCCGCGAGCTCCCTCGGCTGCGCCGCGGCAGCCGACCGCGTGCCGCCTGAGTAGCCTGCGGTGCGCACATGGCTCACCGCAACGGCAGGAAGTGATGCCTTGGGTCCGCCGCCAGCCCGGAGCCCGGTTCCGGCGGCGTCTGGTTCTTTTGGAGTGCCCGCCGATTTGCAGGCGAACAGAAAGAGGCAGGCCAGCCCCAGCATCAAAATGCCCAGAGAACACGACTTTCGCATGTCTTGTCCTCCTCAGCTCATCCCGCCCTGCAGGCCGCTCGAAGGAACCACAGAGGGGCAGGGTCAATGATATCGCACTTCGGTCGCGGCGGCTGGAAAACCGACTGGACGGAACCCCGTCGGGTTGACCGATCCGGCCGCGCCCGTATACTCCTCGCCCGGAGGTCGCTTGAAATCCCTCGTCATCGATCTGAGCGCGCCGCGGGTGATCGCCGCCGCTGTGCTCGGGTCCGTGTGGCCGGGCGCCTTTTTCGCGCCCTTCGCGCCCCTTCGCCTCGTGGACCTGCCGCCCGCGCCGCTGCCGGGCCCGCGGTGGGTGCGCGTCCGCACGCGCCTGGCCGGGGTCTGCGGCAGCGACCTTCACCTTGTTTTCGTTCAGGGAAGCCTCGCCGTGGCGCCGGCCGCGCTTCCGGGCCGCTCGCCCGGCTCGCTCGGTCACGAAGCGGTCGGCGACGTGGTGGAGGTCGGCGCGGAGGTCAGGGACTTCAAGCCCGGCGACCGCGTGGCGATGGACGGCTCCAGCGACTGCTTCAGCATGGGGATCGACCCGCCGTGCCCCGCCTGCGCCGCGGGCAATCGCATCGTGTGCTGGAACGCCGCGGAGCACGCGGGCCCGCAGCCCGAGGGCGGCGGATGGGGCGAGGAGTTCGTCCGCCACGAGTCGAACCTCTTCAAGGTTCCGCCGGAGCTCACCGACGAGGAGGCGGTGCTCCTCGAGCCGGCCTCCAACGGCGTGCGCGCGGCGCTGCGGGCGCGGCCCGAGGCGGGCGAGAAGGCGCTGGTCATCGGCGCGGGCACCATCGGGCTGATGACGATCCAGGCGCTGCGCGCCGCCGAACCGGGGCTGGACATCACGGCCGCGGTCCTGTTCGACCGGCAGGCGGAGGAGGCGCGCGCGCGCGGCGCCGACCGCGCGCTGGTGCGGGAGGACCTGGTCGCGGCTGCCGCGCGCCTCGCGGGCGGGCGCGTCTACTCCGGCTTCGGCCGCAACCGCGTGTGCGTGGGGGGCTTCGATTTCGCCTGCGACTGCGTAGGCGGTCCGGGCACCCTCGGGACCGCGCTGCGCTGCGTGCGGCCGGGCGGCAGGGTCGTGCTCGTCGGCGCCGCGCTCGCGCCCATGGGCATCGACCTGACGCCCGTCTGGTACCACGAGGTGGACATCGTCGGCATGCGCTCGCACGGCGTGGAGGATTGGGGCGGCGCGCGCCTGCCCTCGTTCCAGCGGGTCGTGACGTGGGTGCGAGAGGGGCGGATGAGGCTTTCGGGGTTCGTCACGCACCGCTTCCCCCTGGCTGAGTACCGCCGCGCGCTCACCCTCGCGGCAGCGCGCGACAAAGCGCGGACCTGGTCGCTCAAGGTCGCATTCGAGCTCCGGAGGTAGTCATGGCCGCCACCCCGCTTCTCGCAGTCTTCTTCCTCGCGTTTCCGGCCGTGGTCCTGTGGCTCGCGGAACGAAAGCTCGCCTTCGCGGACAAGATCGGCCCGGCGGTCATCTGCTACGCCGCGGGGCTGCTGCTGGGCAACGCGCGCATCCTCCCCGCGGGCGCCGGGGCGGTTCAGGCGGCCGTGACCATGGCCGCGGTACCGATCGCCCTGCCGCTGCTCTTCTTCTCGCTGGACCTGAGCGAGTGGCGGCGCTCGGGCCCCAGAGCGCTGATGGCCTTTGCGCTGGAGACGCTCTCGATCTGCGTCGTGGCCGCGGGCGGATTCTTCCTGTTCCGGAGCGCAGTCGGGGCTGAGACGGCGAAGCTTTCGGGGATGCTCGTGGGCGTCTACACCGGCGGCACGATCAACCTGGCGGCCATCGCGACGGCTCTCCGCGTCTCTGCCTCCCTGTTCGTCGCAGCCAACGCCAGCGACATCGTGCTGTCGGGACTCTACCTGCTGTTCCTCATGACCGTGGGCAAGCGCATCATGCGCGCGCTCCTGCCGTTCGCTCCCGCCGCGCGACAGCGCGACGCCGCCGCCTCGGGCGCCATCGATGCCCGCCAGGGGGCCACCTCGTTCCGAGGTCTCCTCTCGCGCGGCGTGGCGGGCCCGCTCGCGGCTGCGTTCGGCCTGGCGGTCGTGATCGCGGCCGCGGGCGCCGCCCTCACGCTCGTCGTGCCCGGCCAGTGGGGCACCATCGCGGCGATCCTCGCCGTGACGACTCTCGGCATCGCCGCTTCGTTTTCCCGCGGGATCAAGGGCATCCGGCTGACCTTCGCCCTCGGCAACTACATCATCCTCGTGTTCTGCCTGGCGGTCGGGTCGATGGCGAACCTCGCCGCGCTCGCCTCCTCGGCGCCCGCGGTGGCAGGGTACGTCGCGGTCGCGATCTTCGGCTCGCTGGCCGTGCACGCGGGCCTGTGCGCCCTGCTGCGGATCGACGCCGACACCATGATGATCACCTCGGTGGCGGGCATCTGCTCGCCGCCCTTCGTGCCGATGGTGTCGGCCGCGCTGGGCAACAGGGAAGTGCTCGTCCCGGGCGTCATCACCGGGATCATCGGCTGGGTGGTCGGGACCTACCTGGGGATCGGCGTGGCGCTCGCGCTGGGCGCGGCGGGTTGATCGGCTCGGGGCGGCGGGCCGCCGCCCCTGCCTTCAGCTCGACTTGAGCTGCTTGATCATCTCCGGCACGACCTGGAAGAGGTCGCCGACGACGCCGAAGTGCGCCACGTCGAAGATGGGCGCGTGCGGGTCGTTGTTGATGGCCACGATGATGTCGGAGCTCTTCATCCCCGCGAGGTGCTGGATCGCGCCCGAGATGCCGCAGGCAAAGTAGATCGTCGGCTTGACGGTCTTGCCGGTCTGGCCGACCTGGTGCGAGTAGGGGATCCAGCCCGCGTCGACCGCGGCGCGCGAGGCGCCGACGGCGGCGCCCAGCTCCTTGGCGAGGGAGCGCAGCAGCTCGAAGTTCTTGGGGTCCTTGAGCCCGCGGCCGCCGGAGACGATGTAGTCGGCGTCGGCCAGGTTGACGGTCTCGCCTTCTTCCTTGACGAACTCGAGCACCTCGACCTGGGGCTCGGGGATCGGGATGTGGTCGAACTCGACGATCTTGCCCTTGTGGCCTTCGATCTTCGTCGCGGGCTTCATGACCTTGTGGCGCACGGTGGCCATCTGCGGCCTGTGGTTGCGGCAGAGGATCGTGGCCATGATGTTGCCGCCGAACGCGGGGCGCGTCTGGCGCATCAGCTTCGTGTCGGAGTCGATCGTGAGCTCGGTGCAGTCCGCGGTCAGGCCGGTGAGGATGGTCGCGGCCACGCGGGGCAGCAGCGAGCGGCCCATGACGGTGCCGCCGCCGAGAAAGATCTCGGGGCGCCTCTGCTGCAGGATCTGCGTGACGAGCTGGGCCTGCACGTCCTCGTTGAACTCGCCGACCTTCGGGTTGTCGATCATCCACACCTGGTCGACGCCGTAGGTGATGAGCTCGTCGGCCAGCGGCCGCACGCCGCCGCCGAGCAGGATCGCGAAGATCGGCTTGCCGAGCTCCTTTTTCAGCTCGAGCGCCGCGCCGATGATCTCCGGCACGACGGAGGAGAGCTTCCCGAAGCGGTTCTCGGCGAACACCGCGATGCCCGAATACGTGGCGATGTTCTGGCCCTCGAACGTGCTCCTGCTGATGATGATCGCGTCGAACTTGCACGCGGGCACGCAGGCGCCGCAGAGCGTGCACTTGTCGTCGACGATCGCGAGACCCGCGGGATGGGTCGCGCCCGGGGCGCCCTTGACCACGTGGATCGCGTCGTAGGGGCAGACCTTTTCGCAGGCTTTGCAGCCCGTGCAGTTTTCCGCGATGATGCGGATCGGGTTCTCGTCCATCAGTTGGCCTCCGCGCTCTTGCGCCCAGAGCCGATCGGGATGCCCGCCGCCTTGAGGTCAGCGATCAGCGCCGCCACCGCTTCGGGGGGCTCGCCGGTGATGACCTTGCCTCCCTTGGGTTTGGGAGGGGTGAAGATGCGGATCACCTGCGTCGGGGAGCCGTTGAGGCCCACGCGCTTGGCGTCGACGTCGAGCTTCTCGCGGTCCCACCTCGTGATCTCCGCCTTTTTCGCCGCCATCTTGCCGCGGAGCGAAGGCAGCCGCGGCTCGTTGATCTCCTTGACCACCGTGATGACCGCGGGGAGCTTCGTCCTCAGGCGAAGGTAGCCGTCCTCGAGCAGTCGCTGCACCGTGATCTTTCCGTCGGCGATCTCCTCGATCTTCCGGACGTCGGTGACGTGCGGGACGTCGAGGTTCTGCGCGACCCCCGGGCCGACCTGGCCGGTGTCGCCGTCGGAAGCCTGCTTGCCCATCAGGATGATGTCCGCGCCGTCGAGCTGGTCGATGGCGGCGGCCAGCGTGAAGGCCGTGGCCAGCGTGTCCGCCCCCGCGAAGCCGCGGTCGGTCAGCAGCACCGCCTTGTCGATCCCGAGGCTCACTGCCTCGCGCAGGGCGCTCTCCGCCATCGGCGCGCCCATCGTGAGCACGATCGTCTCCCCGCCGTACTTTTCCTTGAGCCTGATCCCCTCCTCGATGGCGTACATGTCGAAGGGGTTGATGATGCTCTCGACGCCCTCGCGGATCAGGGTGTTGGTCTCGGGGTTGATCCGGACGTCGGTGGTGTTGGGCACCTGCTTGATGCAGACGACGATCTTCATCGTGTGGTCCTGTCTCTCCTGTCCCTCGGACGCGATCCCGCCGCGCGGCCGGCCGCCGCTCCCGGTCCCGGCCGGCCCGCCGCGGCGCTCAGTCCTGTTCCTTGAGGAACTCTTTGTACACGTTCAGCGCGATGACCTCGCGCTGGATCTGGTTGGTGCCCTCGTAGATCTGCGTGATCTTCGCGTCGCGCATCATCTTCTCGACCGGGTACTCCTTCATGTAGCCGTACCCGCCGAAGATCTGCACCGCGTCCGTCGTGACCTTCATCGCGGTGTCGGAGGCCATGAGCTTGGCCATCGAGGAGATCTTCGCGCACTTCTTCTCGCCGGCGTCGATGCTCCTGGCCGCCTGGTAGGTGAGGGCGCGCGAGGCCTCGATGGCGGTGGCCATGTCGGCGATCATGAACTGGATGCCCTGGAAGGCGGCGATCGCTTGGCCCTTCTGCTTGCGGGTCTGCGCGTACGCCACGGCCTTGTCGAACGCGCCCTGCGCGATGCCGAGCGCCTGGGCGGCGACGCCGGGCCGCGACTGGTCGAAGGTCTTCATCGCCACGAGGAAGCCCTGCCCCTCGCGGCCGAGCATGTTCTCCTTGGGCACCTTGCAGTCCTGGAAGATGAGCTCGCGCGTCGCCGAGGCGCGGATGCCCATCTTGTTCTCCTTCTTGCCGAACGTCGAAGCCCGGGGTGCCCTTCTCGACGATGAACGCCGTGGAGCCGCGCGGCGCCGCGCGCCGGGTCGGTGAGCGTGATGACCGCATAGATGAAGGCTTCGCCGCCGTTGGTGATCCACTGCTTGGTGCCGTTGATCACGTAGTTGTCGCCGTTGCGCAGGGCCCGCGTCTTGATCGAGGCCGCGTCGCTTCCGGCCTCGGGCTCGGTCAGCGCGAAGGCGCCCACGTACTCGCCGGCCGCGAGGTGCGGGAGGTACTTCTTCTTCTGCTCCTCGTTTCCGAAGAGGATGATCGGGATCGTGCCGAGGCCGCTGCCCGCGTACGCCAGCGCGATGCCGGAGCAGGCGCGCGAGAGCTCCTCCACCACGAGGCACATCTCCATGATGCCGCCGCCGAGGCCGTCGTACTCCTCGGGGATGAACACGCGGAACAGGTCCGACTGGCCGAGGATCTTTACGATCTCGTGCGGGAAGATCTGCCCCTCGTCGTACTCCAGGGCGATCGGCTCGATCTTCTCTCTGGCGATCTTCCGCGCGAGCTCCTGGATCTCCTTCTGCTGGTCCGTCAGGAAATAGTTCATGCTGCCTCCGTTTCGTCAGCGCGCCGTGACCGCGCGCCGGTCACTGCTTCGCCCTGTCGGTCTGCTCCGAACACCGCCGCCCGCGCATGCGAACCGCCGTGATGGGAATGCCGCGCATTATAGCCGCCTGTTTTCCTCTTTGACAAGACATACGGAACCGTATGGGTGGGGAGAAGAAGATGAAGAAGGCCGCCGCGGCGAGCCGGTCGCGATCCCGCCCGCCCCAGCGGATCGCTCGACCTTGCACCGCGCATGACTGCTGCAACGTGCTTCGTCGCCGAGAGTTGGTTGAAACTGGAGGTGCACGGGTGTAATCTGGCGACGATCATGCTCTATATCAGCCGGCTGAAACTGACAAACTGGCGCAATTTCCGTTCGGTCGACTTGCCCATGCGGCCACGGATGTTCCTGGTCGGGGCGAACGCATCGGGGAAGTCAAACCTCTTGGAGGCGGTTCGTTTCTTGAGGGACCTCTGTCGCACTGGCGGCGGCCTGCAGTTCGCGGTGCAGACTGCGCGCGGGGGGCTCACGAAGATCCGATCACTGTTTGCTCACGGCCCTTCTGAGGTGACTGTGGGCTGCGAAATCTCTGACGATGCTCAGGCGCAGCCCCTCTGGCGGTACGAGCTTTCCGTTAACCAGACCGGTGGCGGTGTTCACAAGCTCGCTGCCGTCGTCAAGTCAGAAGCGGTTTGGGCCGCTGATACGCGTCTGTTCAAGCGACCTGAGCCGGAAGATGCAGCGGATGAAAGGCTTCTCGAGTACACACGGCTGGAGCAACCGCTTGCAAACAAGAACTTCCGCGAAATGACAGACTTCCTTGCGCTTACCAGATACCTGCACGTCGTGCCGCAGTTGGTCAAAGCGGGCGCTTCGCTCGCTGCAGCAGAAGACGAGGACTACTTCGGCTCGGGGTTCATAGACCGCATCGCCAGGCTCAACGCTAATACTCGACGCAGTCACCTGGGCAGGATCAAGAAAGCCCTGCAGATCGCGGTGCCTCATTTCGATGGGCTCGAGTTGGTGCAGGACGATCGGGGCCGCTATCATCTGGAGACGGTGTTCCGGCACTGGCGCCCCAAAGGCGCACGGCAGCGAGAAGATCAGTTTTCAGATGGTACCCTGCGCTTGATCGGGTTCCTCTGGTCGCTCCTTGACGGAAAGGGAGTGCTGCTGCTCGAAGAGCCAGAGCTATCCCTGCACACGGCGGTCGTGGAACACCTCGGTGAGATCATCGCGCGACTGCAGCGCCGCGATGGCGGAGCTCGCCAAGTGATCGCCACGACCCACAGCCTCGACCTGTTGAGAAATCCGGGCATCGCGGCCGAAGAGATCGCGGCACTGATCCCGACCGAAAACGGAACGACAATCAAGATCGCCGCCGACATCGAGGAGGTCAAAGCCCTGCTGGACGCGGGAGTCTCGGCCGGAGAAGCCGTCCTGCCATCCACTACTCCACCGAATACAGAGCAGTTGCTGCTGGATCTCATGCAGTGAACTACTTCGAGCTCGTAGTTGAGGACGTAATCCAGGAGTCAGTTGTTCGGAAGATCGTGTCTGCGCGCAGGGACCTCGCCGTAAACCGCGTCCTCCTCGGTCGCGGTGCCGCGGCCATAGACGCGAATCTGCATCGCTATGCGCAGGCTTCTGCCCACCTGCCCTATGTCGTCGTGCGCGACTTGGATACAGCGTTGTGTGCGCCGGAGCTCGCTCGTAGGCTGCTTCCTGCGCAGGCCCCGGCCGGCTTGCTCCTGGCCATCCCTGTTCGCGAAGTGGAAGCTTGGCTCATCGCCGACAGACAGGCGCTCGCCGATTTTCTCGGGGTGCGCTCCCTAAGAGCGGCTGAACCGGAGGCGATTTCCGACCCAAAACAGTTCATCGTGCAGGAAGCCGCACGTTCGCCGCGGCGGTCCGTGCGTCGGGATCTCGTCCCGCGGGGCACTGCACGCGTTGGGGAGTTGTACAACGGGCGGATGCTCGAGTACGTGCGTGATCACTGGAGAGCCGATGTGGCCGCTCGCTCGTCGCCGAGTCTATCGCGGCTTCTTGCGCGTCTGGATTCTCTCCGCCTGTCGGTCAGGCGGGGTCGGCGGGGGTAGCCGCGCTGTCGCGAGCATGGCTATCATGCGCCTATGGAATCGGCGGGCCCCTGCCTGGCCCTCTACTACACGCGAAACAACAAGCACAGCTTCGTCCCGCTGATCGCGGCCATGGAGAGCCATCCGCGGCTCGCGAGGCTGCCGCTGCACTACCTCGATCCCGAGGGCGACCCTGCCGGTGGAGCTCGCGGCTCTCGGCCGCCGCCACGCGCCGCTGGCGGTCGCCGTTTCGCTCTGCAGCTCGCAGGCCGCGGCCGCGCCCGCCGTCGTCGCGAGCCTGAGGCGCGGGCTCGAGCCCGGCAGCGCCCTTTTCGTTGCCGGCGGCCCGCACCCCACCGGCGACCCCGAGGGCACCCTCGCATTCGGCTTCGACGCGGTGGTCGTGGGCGAGGGCGAGGCCACGTTCGTGGACCTGCTCCTCAGGCTGATCGACGGGCAGGACTGGCGTTCCGCGCCGGGCCTCGCCTACCGCGAGGGCAGCGGCGCCTGCGTGCGCACCGGCCGCAGGGCCGCGGTCGACCTCGACGCCGTGCCCTGCTTTGCCGCCGCCAACCGCCGCTACGGCTACTTCGAGATCACCCGCGGCTGCCCCTGGGGCTGCCGCTTCTGCCAGATCACCACCCACTTCGGCGCCCGGCCCCGCCACCGCTCCGTCGACCGCGTCGCCTCGGAGGTGGAGCGCTTCCTCGCCACGGGCAACCACTTCGTGCGCTTCCTCACCCCGAATGCCCTCGCCTACCGCACTGACGGGCGCGGGGCCGACCTCGCCGCGGTCGAACGATTGCTCAAAGCGGTGCGGCATGCCGCCCCGCGGCCGGCGAAGATCTACTTCGGCTCGTTCCCCGCCGAGGTGCGGCCGGAGTTCGTGAGCCGCGAGGCGCTCGCGCTGATCCGCCGCTTCGCCGACAACGACAACATCGTCATCGGCGCGCAGTCCGGGAGCGACCGCGTTCTGGAGCGGATCCACCGCGGCCACACCGTGGCCGACGTTTACCGGGCGACCGGGCTGATCCTGGCCGCCGGCTACCGGGCGTACGTGGACTTCATCGTCGGCCTCCCCGGGGAGGGGCCCGCCGAGAGCGAGGAGTCGCTGCGCGCGATCGAGGACCTCGCCGGGCAGGGGGCGAAGATCCGCATCCACGGCTTCATGCCGCTTCCGGGGACGCCGTTCGCCGGCGAACGGCCGGGCGCCCTGGCCGAAGAGGCGCTCGAGCGACTGCAGCGCCTGACGGGCAGCGGAAGGCTCTTCGGCAAGTGGCAGCGGCAGCGGGAACTGGCGGGCGTGCTCGCCTCGCGCCGCGCTAATCCTTGAGCGGCATCGGGTTGCAGAGGTTCTTCGCCTCGTCGGCGACGCGGCCGCAGTTGAAGCAGATAGCCTGCGGGTTCCGCGTGATCTCCTTGATCGTGTCGAACATCTCTTTGCTCGCGAGCACGCAGATGTGACCATCGTGGTCGCCGGCGCATTCCGCCTTCTTCACCATTTGTCCCTCCCGCCTGCGGCCGCCGATGTTAGCCGACGCGGCGCCGGGCATCAAGCCCTCCGGCGCGTCCGGCGGCTCATGCGTCGGCGCGGTTGGCGCCCCCCGAACGGGGGGTGTATACTGCCGCCCGGGCGCCGCCTGCGACCCATGAGCTTCCGCGTCGTGAGGTCAGACGTGACTGTCGCCGTCGAGACGGGCCAGGCTTTCGTCTGTTTGTCGCACCTCATCGGGTCGCGCGTCATCGACGTTTCCGACGCGGACGCGGGCCGCCTCTCCGACCTGCTCGTGATGCCCGGAAAGGTCTATCCGGAGTCCTCGGCGATCGTGGTGGCGCGGGGCACGCTCCGACGGCGCGCCGCGGTCGTCGAGTGGGCCGCCGTGGACTCCATCGACGCCTCGGCACGCGAAGTGAGGCTCTCGGTGGACGCCGCCTCGCTCTCGGCTGCACCCGCGAGCGACGACAGGGCGAGGCTCTCGCTGCGCCGGGACGTGCTCGACCAGCAGGTGGTGGACACTCACAACCACCGCCTGGTCCGCGTCAACGACGTCAGCCTGCTCGCTGCCGGGGACCTGCTGATGGTGGCGCACGTCGACGTCGGCGCGAGGGCGGTGATCCGCCGGCTCGGCTACGAGCCTCTTCGTCGATTTCTGGGTGCGGCTGCTCAGCCCGAGGGCGCTCTACCTCAAGCACGACCGGCTGATCTCCTGGAAGCACGTTCAGCCCCTGCCGGCCAACACGGCAAACCCGACGATCAGGCTCGACATCCCGCGGACGCAGTTCGCGAAGATCCCCGCAGCCGACCTCGGCGAGATCTTCCTCGACCTGAGCGTCAAGGAGCAGCTCGCGGTCTTCCGGTCCATGGACCTCGCCACGCGCGCCAAGGTCTTCATCCACGTCGACGGCAAGACGCAGCGCTCCCTCGTGGAGGAGCTGGACGACCACGAAGCGGCCGCTCTCCTGCAGGCGGTCCCGTCGGACGAGGGCACCGACTTTCTCGAGCAGCTGCCCAAGGCGGCGGCCGAGAGGCTCCTGGGCCTGATGGAGACCCGGCATTCGCGCAAGCTCTCTCAGCTCCTGGGCTACTCCAGCGACTCCGCGGGCGGAATGATGATCGCCGAGTTCATGGCCTTCGCACGCCAGACGTCCGATCGAACAGGTGCTCGCCCGCATCAAAGAGAGAGCGCTCGTGGCCGACCCCGGCCCTTTCGTGGCCATCGTCGACGAGCAGAACCGGCTCGTGGGCGCGACCGTCATCCGCCGCCTGCTCGTCGCCGATCCCGCGGCAGCCATCATGACCGCCGCCCTGCCCCGGTTCCACCACGTCCACCCTTCGTCCAGCCTGCGGGAGGTCGCCTACCTGATGGAGAAGTACCGGGCCTTCACCATCCCCGTCGTGGACGACGAACATGGTGCTGCTCGGCATCATCACCATGGACGACGTGCTGGAGCGCATCATCCCGATCGCGTGGAGGCGGGCGCGCGCCGCCGCGGGAACGCGGTGCTGTGACGTGAAGACGCAGGTCAGAGGGCTGCTGCAGCGGATGCTCATCTTTCTCTCGGTGGTCGGACCGGGGATCATCACGGCCAACGTGGACAACGATGCCGGCGGGATCACGACCTACTCGGTGGCGGGTGCGCATTTCGGCTACTCGCTCCTCTGGTCGTTCGCGCCCGTGTTCTTCGCCCTCGTCGTCATCCAGGAGATGTGCAGCCGCATGGCGATCGCCACCGGAAAGGGGCTCGCCGACCTGATCAGGGAGCAGTTCGGGGTCCGGGTGACCTTTTACGCCATGTTCGTCCTGGTGCTCTCGAACCTCTTTAACACCATCTCGGAGTTCGCCGGGATCGCCGCCGCGGCCGATCTCTTCGGCGCGAGCCGCTGGGTCTTCGTGCCCGTCTCCGCCCTGCTCGTGTGGGGGATCGTCGTCAAGGGCAACTACAAGTCCGTCGAAAAGGTGTTCCTGGTCGCCTGCTTTTTCTACGTGAGCTACGTGCTTTCGGGGCTGCTGTCGCGACCGTCCTGGGCGGAGGTCGGACGGGCGGTCGCGAGGCCTGCGTTCAGCCTCGACCGCGTCTGGCTGTTCACGCTGGTGGGCGTCGTCGGGACGACGATCGCCCCGTGGATGCAGTTCTACCAGCAGTCTTCGGTGGTGGAGAAGGGGATCAAGGCCGAGTACTACCGCTACGCGCGGATCGACGTCATCGTCGGCGCGATCGTCGTGAGCGCGGTGGCGGTCTTTATCGTCATCACCTGCGCCAACACGCTGTTCGCGGCCGGCGTGCGCATCGAGACGGCCAGGGATGCGGCCGTGGCGCTCAGGCCGCTCGCGGGCGACTACTGCTACTACCTGTTCGCCTTCGGCCTGCTCAACGCGTCGGTCTTCTCGGCCTGCATCCTGCCTCTGTCGACGGCCTATTCGGTCTGCGAGGGCATGGGGTGGGAGCTCGGTGTCAACCGGAGCTTCCGCGAGGCTCCGCAGTTCTACGTGCTCTACACGGCGATCATCGTCGTCGGCGCGGGCGCGATCCTCCTGCCCGGGGTGCAGCTGGTCGCCGTCATGCTGCTCTCACAGGTCACCAACGGCGTGCTGCTCCCGTTTGTCCTGATCTTCATGCTGCGCCTGGTCAACAACCGGGCCCTGATGGGCGATTACGTGAACGGCCGCTTCGCCAACGTGCTGACCGTCGCGACGGTCGTCGTGATGATCGGGTTGTCCGTAGCGCTGCTCGTCACGAGCCTGAGCTGACCGCCCTCGCGAGAGGGCGGTCGCACCGCGTCACATCCGCTCGAGAAACGGGACGGCGAGCAGGAAGAGCCCCCGCCTCAGCACCGCTCCGACCGCGGCCGAGACGCGCAGGCGCGTGGCCACCAGGTCGGCGTCTTCGTTGTTGAGCACGGAATTGTCGTGGTAGTACTTGTTGAAGGTCCGCGCGAGCTCAAAAAGATACGCGGCGAGGACGGAAGGGTTGAGATCCCTGGCCGCCAGGCTCAGGGTCTCGGGCATCGCGGACACCGCCTTGATCAGCTCCCACTCCTCGGCCACGGTCAGCAGCTCCTGGCGGAAACGGCCCGCGGGTCGTCCGGCCGCTTTCCGCATCAGGCTCGAGATGCGGGCACCCGTGTACTGCAGGTACGGGCCCGTGTTGCCGTTGAACGAGATGGATTCCGCCGGGTTGAACACCATGTTCGTGGTGGGGGTGTACTGCACCAGGAAGTAGTTCACGGCGCCGAGGGCGATCGCCTCGGCGGTCCCTTGGATGTCCTCGATCTCCCCTTCGCGCCCCTTGTCGCGGATCTCGGCCTTCGCGAGCTCCCGCAGCTCGTCGAGCAGGTTGTCGGCATCCACGACGGTGCCCTCCCGGCTCTTCATCTTGCCCTCGGGCAGGTTCACCATCCCGTAGGACAGGTGATAGAGGTTCCGCGCCCACGGGTGACCGAGCATCTCGAGCACCTTGAAGAGGACCTGGAAGTGATAGTTCTGCTCTGACGCGACGACGTAGACGAGCCGGTCGAACGGCCAGTCCCCGTGCCGCAGCAGCGCCGTGCCGATGTCCTGCGTGACGTAGAGCGAGGTCCCGTCTCCGCGCAGGAGCACCTTCTGGTCCAGTCCCGCGGACTCGAGGTCGACCCAGACCGAGCCGTCGTCCTTGCGGTAGAAGACGCCCCGCTCCAGGCCCTTGAGCACCTCCGCGCGGCCGCGCTCGTACGTCTCGCTCTCGTAGTAGACCTTGTCGAAGGACACGCCGGTCCTTCGGTAGGTGACCTCGATCCCCTCGATCGCCCAGCGGTTCATCAGCTTCCAGAGGGCCGTGACCGCCGGGTCGCCCTTTTCCCAAAGGCGGAGCATCTCCCTCGCGCGCTCTTCCGCCGCCGGATCGTCCCTGGACCAGCCGTCGTAGCGCACGTAGTAGTCGCCGACGAAGTGGTCGCTCTTGACGCCCTCGCTCTCTGGCGTGCGCCCCTCGCCGAAGCGCTCGTAGGCGGCCATCGACTTGCAGATGTGGATGCCGCGGTCGTTGATGAGGTTGACGCGCCGCATCTCCGCGCCCGCGGCCTCGAGGATGCGCGAGACGCTCGTGCCCAGCGCGTTGTTGCGCAGGTGTCCGAGGTGCAGGGGCTTGTTCGTGTTGGGGCAGGAGAACTCGACCACGACGCGCTGGCCCGCGAGGTCGGACCGCGAGCCGTAGGCGGCGCCCTCGGCTTCGACCTCGGCGAGCACGCGCGACGACTCCGCGCCGCGGTCCAGGCGCACGTTCACGTACGGGCCCGCGGCCTCCGCCGCCCCCGGGATGCCGCGCGCGGCCAGGCGCGCCGCGACCTCGACCGCGATCGCCTGCGGCGCCTTGCGCAGGATCCGGGCGAACGGGAACATCGGGAAGCCGATGTCGCCCAGCTTGCTGTCGGGAGGCGTCTCAGCCGCGATCTCGACCGAGCCCAGGGCCGCGGCGCCGCCGGCCATCTCGCCGAGGGTTTCCTTCAGTATCGATTTCCAGGTTTCTTTCGTGCTCTCCACAACCTTTGCCCCCGCGTGGTACGCCTCGCCCGGTTCAGAACGATCCCATCACCGCGACCATCCCGATGTAGCCGGCGCTGCCCAGGGCCCGGTACGAGGCCAGCTCGGGCGTGCAGGCCGTGCAATCGGCCGCCACGGTCACGTCTTCGACCCCCGAATCCGCGAGCAGCCCGACGTTCGCCCGCCTGAGGTCGAGGTACGTCCGGCCGCCCCTCTCCTCGGCGGAACCGAGCCCGAAGCGTTCGCGGAACAGCTCGAAGCGCTCCCGCGGGACGTCGTAGCAGCACGAGCCGATCCCCGGCCCGATCAGCACGCTCAAGTCCGCGGGCCGCGAGCCGTAGAGCGCGGCCATCCTGCGGATCGCCTCGGCGACGATCCCCGTGCCCTTCCAGCCCGAGTGCAGCAGCCCGCGCGCGCCCGTGCGGCGGTCGACGACGAACAGCGGGAGGCAGTCGGCCACGGTGACCGTCAGCACGGCATCGGGGTCCGCCGCGAGAATTCCGTCCGCTTCGGGCGGCTGTCCAGGCGGGATCTGGCCCGCGGCGAGCACGCGCAGCGAGTGCACCTGCCGCACGGCCCGCACCCTGCCGGGCGCGATGCCGAGCGACCGGAAGAAGGCGGCGCGGCGCTCCCGCTCGCCGAGGCTCATGTTGCCCGCCTGCTTGAGGCTGAGGAGACAGCGCACCCCGGCGACCGGCGAGGGGAGCTCGCAGAAGGCGGCTCCCGCCCCGAACTGCAGCTTCACCGAGCGCGCCACGGCACCTACTCCCGGTACGAGGTCTTGAGCGAGCGCTCCGCCCGCGCGCGCTCGAGCGCCAGCGCGATCAGCCGGTCGACCAGCTCCCCGTAGCCGATCCCGGAGGCTTCCCACAGCTTGGGGTACATGCTGATGCGCGTGAAGCCGGGGATCGTGTTGATCTCGTTCACGTAGAGGCGTCCGTCGGGCCTCAGGAAGAAGTCGACCCTCGCCATGCCTTCGCAGCACAGCGCCTTGAAGGCCTGCACCGCCATGCGCTGCACGCGCTCCACGGTCTCGCGGTCCAGCCTCGCGGGGATCTGCAGAGCGGCGCCGTTCTCGTCGATGTACTTGGCTTCGTAGGAGTACCATTCGCCCCTCGGGATCACCTCGCCGGGAAGCGAGGCGATCGGGTCGTCGTTCCCGAGCACCGAGCACTCCAGCTCCCGGCCGCTCACGTACTCCTCGACGACGACCTTGCGGTCGAAGCGGAGCGCGAGATCGATCGCCGGGGCGAGGTCGGCGACCGACTTGACCTTGGTGATCCCGACAGACGAGCCGAGGTTGGCAGGCTTGACGAACAGGGGAAGGCCGAGCTCCGCGGCCACCGCCGCGGCGTCGACCGGGAGCTCGGACTGCCGCGCGACGATGCCGCGGGCGTTCGGGATGCCGGCCTGCGAGAGGAGGCGCTTCATCGCGTCCTTGTCCATGCCCACCGCGGAGCCGAGCACGCCCGCCCCGACGAAGGGGATGTCCGCGAGCTTGAGCAGGCCCTGGACCGTGCCGTCCTCGCCGAACGGGCCGTGGAGCACGGGGAAGATCACGTCCACGGGGCCGAAGCTCCTGCGCGACGACCAGTCGACGAGCTCCGTCCGCTCGCTGCCCGGCAGCAGCGCCACCTGCGTCGCCTCAGGCCGCGGGGACTCCAGCCTCCCGAGCCGCCCCTGCTCGAGGAGCTTCTGCGCTTCGCCGTGCCAGTGCCAGCGGCCGCTCTTGTCGATCCCGATCAGCACGACCTCGTACTTCGCGGGGTCCATCGCGTCGATCACGTTCTTCGCCGACTGGAGTGAGACCTCGTGCTCGGCACTCTTGCCGCCGAAGAGCACCCCGACGCGGATCTTCATCGCGACTTCACCTCATGACGGAGCGCAGCGGTCTGTCCGGGGCGCGGGGGACCGCGGCGGAGCTACCGCGTGTACACGCTGGCCTTCATCTCGCGGATCACCGTGATGGTGATCTTGCCCGGATAGGTCAGCTCTTTCTCGACGCGCCGGGCGACTTCGGAGGCGAGGGTCGCCGCCTGCTCGTCCGAGACCTTCTCGCTGTCGACCTGGATGCGCAGCTCGCGGCCGGCGTAGATCGCGAACGCCTTTTCGACTCCCTCGAAGCTCTCCGCGATCTTCTCGAGGCGTTCCACGCGCTCCAGGTAGTTGGTGATCGTCTCCTGCCTCGCCCCCGGCCTGGACCCCGAGATGGCGTCCGCGATCTTGACGAGGTGCGACTCGACGCAGGTCTGCTCCACGTCGTCGTGGTGCGAGGCGATGGCGTTCACGACGCGCTCGTCCTCGCCCCAGCGCCTCGCGAGCTCCACCCCGATCTCCGTGTGCGGGCGCCCGTCCTCGGTGATGGCCTTGCCGATGTCGTGCAGCAGCCCGGCGCGGCGCGCGACAGCCGGGTCGCAGCCGAGCGCCTGGGCCAGGTGAGCGGCGAGGACCGCCACCTCCTTGGAGTGGTAGAGCTGGTTCTGGCCGTAGCTGTAGCGGTACAGGAGCCGCCCCACGGTCTCCACCGCTTCGCGCTTGAGGTCACGGATGCCCAGGTCGCGCAGGACGCTGGTCGCCTCCTGGCGCATGTTGTCCTCGATCTCCCTCCGCGCCTTCTTGACCGTCATCTCGATGAGCGAGGGATGGATCCTGTTCTCCTTGAACAGCAGGTGCAGCGTCACCTTGGCGAGCTCGCGGGCCACAGGGTCGTTCGCCGAGAGCGCGAGCCCCTCCCGCGGGTCGTCGATGAGGATCTCGACGCCGAGGAGGTGCTCGAGGATGCGCACGTTGCGGCCCTCGCGCGAGAGCAGGCGCATCATCGCGTCGGCGCTCGGCGTCTCCAGGCCCGCGGGCCCCGTGTCGAGCGCCTCGGTCACGGGCAGGCTCTGCATCGCGGCGGTGACGATCTCCCGGGCCTTGACGTCGGCCGTCCGCTCCATCTCGGCCTCGGCCCGCTGCAGGACGTGCTGCGCGTCCCGGCGCTCCTCATTGAGGATCGACTGGACGATCTGCTCCTTGATCTGCTCGCGGGTGGTGCCGGAGATGCGCTCGAGCCGCGCGTGGACCTCGCGCCGCAGATCGGCCGTCGCGGCCGCGCGTGCGTCGAGCGCGGCGTCCCGCGCCTCGAGCGCCTGCCGCGCCTGGTCGACCTCGCCCTGTCTCGCGGCGGCGCCGGCCTCCCTCTGCTGCATCTGCTCGTCGAGCTCGGTGACGGTGCGCTTGAGCTCGCCGAGCTCCTCTTCGAGCGACTTGCGCTCGAGCGCGAGGTCCGCCTTGCCCTCTTCCGTCATGCGGACGCGCGCCTCGTCGGTGGCCCGCGCCCCGTCGCGCGCGGCGCGGTCAGCAGTGGCGCGGGACGACGCGAGGGCGATGTGCGCGGACGCCCACTTGATCGCCCATCCCAGGGCGAACGCGGCGCCCGTCGCCGCGAGGAGAAGGAGGATATGAGTGAGCCTTCCGGCCAGCAGAGGACCCATGGTCGATCGAGCGTAATATGGGCTCTGCAAACGCGTCAAGGCAAGTGAGGGCCGCGCAAGCAGGCCGCGCCGGGCGCGCGCGGGCGCGGCAGGGGGCGGGCGAGCCGGCGCGAGGTCCCTTGAAAGCTGTTGCCCGGCCCGCGGAGCGCCGTTAGGCGCTCTGAAAGCGCCGCGCGGAAAGGCACGCAAAACGGCACAAAGGTGCCGCAAAGGAGGCCCCGCATGGCGTATAATGGGTCGCAATGATAACCCGGGGACAGCGAGTCAGGCTTGCGGTCTTTCTGATCGTCATTGTGGCCCTCCTTGCGGCCTTTCTCGGCATCGTCGGCGGCCGCAGGCTCCTCGAGCGGCGCACGCCGTACGTCGTCGCCTATCGGGGCACCTCGATCAGCGGACTGCAGATCGGGGGGACGGTCCGCTACCAGGGGGTCGACGTGGGGACCGTCGAGGACATCCGCTTCTCGACGACGGACATCCGGACCGTCCTGGTTTCCATCAGCGTGCGCGAAGGGACGCCCGTGCGCACCGACGTTAAGGCGATGCTCATCCCGGTGGGGATCACGGGGCTCATGCAGATCGAGCTGAGCGGCGGCAGCAACGATACGCCGCCCGCGCCTCCCGGCTTTACCATCGAGGGCGGCCAGTCGGTCCTGGAAAGGATCCTGGCCCCGGCGGAGACGATCGCGACCAAGCTCGACACGATTCTGGGCAATATCTCCCAGCTGATGAGCGCGGAGAACCAGGCGCACTTCAACAACATCGTCCGCAACGTCGACTCGTTCGTCGCCGAGAGCCGGGAACCGCTCGCGGGTCTCATCGCGGACCTCGCGGCGACCACCACGAGCTTGAGAGCCGCGATGGGCTCTTTCAACCAGTTGATCGGGCACGTGGACCGCACGGTCACGGATGCCGACGTGGCGGACGTCAGCACGAACCTCAACCGGACGATCACGCAGGCGCGCGACGCGATCGCGAACATAGACGTGACGGTGCTGCGCACGCGCCGGGACCTGGTCGACACCGTGTCGGCGCTGCGCGAGACGGTGCAATCCCTGAGCGACTTCGCGCTGCTCATCAGCGAGAATCCGTCTCTGCTGCTCCGCCAGAGGGGCCGGGAGCAGCCATGAGCCACCTTCGATACGCCGCGGTCGCCGCCGGGCTCCTTGCGCTGGCCGGCTGCGTCAGTCAGGTGATTCCCTCGACCAATTACTACATGCTCGAGTACTACCCGCAGCTCGAGAACAGCGACATGATCCGCCAGCAGCCGTTTCCTTCGACGGCGCAGGTGACCGACACCCGCATCTCGCGCACCTACGACCGGAAGCAGATCGTGGTGCGGGACATCGGGCCGCGCTTCTCCTACTCCACGACCGATCTCTGGGGAGTCAGCCTCCCGCCGAAGATCGCCGACCTCGTGGCGACGAGGCTGCAGCGCTACCGCGTGTTCTCAGAGGTCAGGCGGGAATACTCCACGGAGAGCGTGGACTTCGAAGTCGCGACGAACGTCGACGCCTTCGAGCTGGTGCGCGTCGACACGAAGGGGCAGGCGCACCTGGAGATGGACTTTGTCCTGACCGCCCGCTCCTCGGGCGACAGCCCCGTCCACCACAGGGTCGCGCGCGAGCAGGCGCTTGCGGACTCCAGCGTGGAGTCGTTCGTGATCGCCGCCAACGACATGCTGCTCGAGGAGACCGACCGCTTCATCTCGAAGATCGTTCTCTATCTGCAGACGGGGCAGCGGAGCGAGCTTTTCCCCGCGCCTACCGAGGGGCGGCTGGAGCCGCTCACCGGGGAGAGCCCGAACGCGGGCGTGATCCTGATGCCGGCCCTCACGGGCACCGAGCAGGAACCCTTTTACCACGTGTTCGGGCCGTCGCGCACCGAGGTGGCCTCGGCGAAGATGGGAGTGCCGGTGGTCCTGCCTGAGGGCCGCTACCGCATCGAGTACGGCTCGGGGCGCGAGAATCAGCTCCAGGAGATCAGCAACGTGCTGGTCGTCCCCCGCTACAAGCGCGTCATCGAACCGACCTGGGGAGCGCTCACCGTTTCCATCGTCACGGAGGACCGGGATTTCGTGAAGATCGGCTACGAGGTCTTCGACGCCGCGACGGGAGACAGTTACGGAACCGATATCTCCGCCAACGAGACGCTCGGCGAGCAGAGCCGGGCCTGGATCCTGCACCCCGGCTTGTGGAAGATCACGATCAGGAACCAGCCGTTCGTCACCTACAAAGACTTTACCACCCTCACCCTCGGCGCGGGCGACACGAAACGCCTCACGATCGTGGTGGGCGTCGACCAGACCGGGAACCCGACCGACCTCGTGGGCGCCGGCGTCCTCGAAGAAGGGCCGGGCGGGCAGGCCAAGCAGCCCGTGCGCGTGACCTCGACCATTTCCGGCACGACGGATTTCTCGAGCAGCAACGAGATCGATCCCCAGAGCTTCGAGACGCAGACGACGGTCACCGGCGAGGTCGACACGCGCCTGGTCGTCGACCTTTCGCCGCTGCTGTACACCATGCGGATGCTCCTCGATACGGGCGTCACCAAATCGCCGGACACCGACTTCCGCATCTCTTCCGACGACCTCATCCTCAACAACACGCTCATCTATTTCTTTCTCAAGGACGTGGGGCTCTACAGCCGCTTCGACGTCGCGACCCATTTCTTCCCGGAATACGTCTACTTCGCGACCGCGCAGAACGTGCACAAGCGCGCGACGGACGGGACGCTCCTGTCGAGCGAAACGAACGTGCTCCAGACGCAGGTCAAGCCGAGCTTTCTCCCGCTGATCCTTCAGGAAGGCGCGGGGCTGAACTTCCGTGTGATCAACCTCTCCCGCGCCGAGCTCAGCGTGCGCGCGGGCCTGGGCCTCCGCCAGGACTTCAACGGTGACGTGTACACGGTTACGGGCACGGAAACGGTTGGACCCGACGTCTTCCAGGTGTACGAGGAGGTTCCCTCGCAGTACCAGACCGGGATCGAGGTTTCCGCGCTGGGCACGGTGAACCTGCCGTTCGGCCTGACGTACACGCTGTCTTCGGAGGTGCTGTTCCCCTTCGAGCGAGGCAGCCAGGTCTCGCTGGACTGGGAGAACATCTTCGACCTGAGCCTCTTCAGGTACCTCCTGCTCGAGTATCGGCTCAATCTCAACAACCGGGTCCCCGTTGTGCCCGGGCACTACTTTGTCGTCGATCACCGGCTCGTGCTGAGGCTCACGTATGTCGTCCGATAGCGACTCGGCCGCGGTCGCTCTGCAGGAGAATACGCTCGCCCTGATCGGGCCTCTCGATGCGGAGTCGGTGCCGGGTCTCTGGGCACGCGTGCTCCGGCTGCCTGCGGAGCACGTGCGCGTCCTCGACCTCGCGCGCGTGACGCGCGCCGACAGCGCGGGGGCCGCGTTTGTCGCCGAGCTGCGCGCGCGGTTCCCCGGCCTGACCCTGGTGTCCGCCGGCACGGAGGTCGCGGCGGTGCTGGCCGCGCTCACGCCCGAGCTGCGCCCCCTCGAGGCCGCGCGCCGCGAGCCGGCGCTCGCCCGGCTGGGGGGCCGCCTCTACGGCGGCATGACCGCGGTCCGCGAGGTCGCGCAGCTCGCCGCGGACGTGTTCGCCGCCGCGGCCCGCGCCCTCGCCGACCGCAGCGGCCACCGGCGCGGGGCCGTCGTCGAGCAGGCGGTGCTGATCGGCCTCGACGCGGTCGGGGTGGTGGGGCTGCTGTCGTTCATCATCGGCCTGATCCTCTCGCTGCAGGCCGCGGCGCAGCTCCGTCTCGTCGGCGCGAACATCTTTGTCGCCGACCTGGTCGCGGTGTCGATGGTCCGCGAGATGGGGCCGATGATGACGGCGATCCTGATCGCCGGCCGCAGCGGGTCGGCCATGGCCGCCGAGATCGCCACGATGAAGGTGAGCGAGGAGATCGACGCGCTGCGCACCATGGCGATCGACCCCGTCCGCTACGTGGTGGTTCCCAAGCTCCTCGCTATCACGCTCTGCACGCCGCTCCTCGTGACGCTCTCCACCCTGATCGGCATCTTCGGCGGCCTCCTGGTGGCGGTGAGCTACCTGCACATCCCCGTGATCGCCTACGTGAACGAGTCCATCAGCGTGCTGCGAGCCCAGGACATCCTGAGCGGCCTCGCCAAGAGCGTGGTGTTCGCGTGGCTGATCGCCGTGATCTCCAGCCACTGCGGCCTGCACGCGACCGGCGGGGCCGAGGGCGTCGGCCGCGAGACGACCCGCTCGGTGGTGGCCTCGATCTTTGCCGTGATCGTCGCCGACGTCCTCTTCAGCCTGGTGTACCTGCCGTGAGCGAAGCCGTGGTCACGGTGCGCGACCTCGTGGTGAGCTACGGCGAGCGAACGGTGCTCGCGGGCGTGAGCACCGACATGCGGCGCGGCGAGATCACCGTCGTCCTCGGCCCCAGCGGGTGCGGCAAGACGACGCTGCTCAAGGCCATCGTGGGACTGCTGCGGCCCGACTCGGGCGAGGTGATCGTCCTCGGAGAGGACACCGGCCGCCTCGACGAGGAGGGCTGGCAGCGCGTGCGGCGCAGGACCGGCATGCTCTTCCAGGCCGGTGCCCTGCTCAACTCGATGACCGTGCTGGAAAACGTGTCCATCCCGCTGCAGCAGCACACGGCGCTGCCTGCCGGCCTCGTCGCCAGGATCGCGCGCAGCAAGCTCGCCCTCGTCGGCCTCGACGGCTCCGAGGACCGGCTGCCGTCCGAGCTCTCCGGCGGCATGCGCAAGCGGGCGGCCCTGGCCCGCGCCCTGGCGCTGGACCCCGAGCTCCTGTTCTTCGACGAGCCGTCCGCCGGGCTGGACCCGGTGACCTCGGCGAGCCTCGACCGCCTCATCCTGAGCCTGCGGGCGCGGCTCGGCATGAGCCTGATCATCGTGACCCACGAGCCCCCGAGCATCCGCAGGCTCGCCGATCGCATCGTCTTCCTGGACGAGGGCCGCGTGATCTACGACGGCCCGCTGGCGGGGAGCGCCCGCGCGCCGGCCGCGGTGCAGCGTTTCTTCGAGGCCGCCGCCGAGCCCCGCGGCGCCCCAGCGGCTACTTGAAGGAGAGGGTGTAGACGCCGTCCCAGCCCCGCGGCGGGGGGCTCGCGCGGAAGGCCCCGATGCGCTCGACGAACACGCGGCTCGGCTTGTCGTCGAGCCGCTTGCCCAGGACCTCGAAGACCGTCGCCGCGGAGTCCCACCTCCGCGCGCGATACAGGGCCAGCCCCTTCTCGAAGCTCTGAGCGAGCGCCGTGATCTTCACGGCGGCCTTGCTTCTCTCCTGCAGGATCTCGTAGATGCGCACCGGCCGGCTCTTGCCCTTGACGGTGAGCAGGTCGATCTCCCGGCAGACGAACGCGTCGCGGACCTTCTTGTAGACCTCTTCGGAAACCAGGCTCTTGGTGCCGTACTCCTTGTTGGCGCTTTCGAGGCGCGCGGCGAGGTTGACGGTGTCGCCGATGCTCGTGTAGGCCAAGCGGTCCCCCGCCCCCACGCTGCCGAACACCACCGGCCCCGTGTTGATCCCGATCCCGATGGAGATCAGGTTCCGCTTCTCGCTCTGCTTGAGCTCCCTGTCCTTCGCCATCGCCGTGCGGATCGCCATGGCCGCCCGGCACGCGTTGAGCTCGCGCGTGGGGCCTTCGAAGACGCCCATCACCGCGTCGCCGATGAACTTGTCGACGTCGCCGTGGTGCTGGTAGATGATGCTCTGCTGCAGCCCGAGGTAGTGGTTGAGGATCTCGACCACCTCGGCCGGCGCCATGCCTTCGCTGATGGTGGTGAATCCGCGGATGTCGGTAAAGAGAACGGCCTGGTGCCTGGCCTCCGAAGTCGGCGTCGCCCGCTCGGCCTGCTTGAGCGTGGACGCGGAGATGTAGGGGATGATTCCCTTGATGACCGTGGTCATGTTGCCGATCTCGGCCGACAGCATCTTGATCTCGTCGCGGGTCGGGACCCTGTCCTCGTAGCGCAGCAGCTCGGCCGAGACGCGCACGCGGCCGCGGATCATGTCGTCCAGCGTCCCGCTCATCCGCTTGACGCTCATGCGCAGGAACAGGATCGGGAAGACGATGTTGGTGCCGAAGACGTAGACCCCGAACACCGAGACGTAGACAAAGAGCGCGGCGACGAGCACGACCCGCACCTGGGTCCGGAAATAGGGCTGGTAGATCACGTCGCGGTCGTAGTCGGCGAGCACGTAGCCGACCCGCACGTCGCTCAGGACGACGGGGGCGAGGAACTCGAAGGTCCTGCCGCCCTCGCTGTAGAGGTTGCCCGCCTGCGTCGCGCCGCGGTACGCCGGCGGGAGCTCCTTGCCCGCGCAGCGTCTCGTCCGTGCTGTGGCTCACGAAGTACGAGTCGCCGCCGGGCCTGCGGCCGTAGAAGGAGAGGCTGCGAAACGGGAACCCCGCGGCCGCGTTCTTCTTCTGCTCGATGTCGAAGTAGTCGGCGATGGCGATGTCGTCGCCGAGGTTGGCCTTGATGACGCTCGCGGCGCGGTCGGCGAGCGAGCTGCCGTTGTCGATCACCGCCTTGAGGATCGTGCGGCTGAACCCGGTCATCAGCACCGTCGCGAGGACGACGATGACGACGAGGATGAAGCCGACGAACGAAAGGGTCAGCCTCTTCTGGATGCTGGCCCGCAGCAGGTCCCCGTCGCTCCCGTCGGCCTGCCCCTGCGGAACTCCAGGTACTCGCGGTAGGTCGCGTCGCGGAGATTGGCCAGGACGATCAGCCGCGCGAGCGACCAGGCGTTCAGGGCGAGCGACGCGGCGGCGACGGCGTAGTCGAGGGGCGTCAGGCCGATGAAGTACGCGGCGCTCGCGGCGCGGGAGGACAGGTGCAGGGCGATCAGCGTCATCGCCGCGGCCGAGGCGAGGGCGGCCAGCAGCGCGGCGCCCGCGCGGTCCGGCGCGGCCGCCCACGCGAGCGGGCCGCCGAGGAGCGGCGCCGCGATCTTGAACACGCACGCCCCGGCAAGCGCCCAGACGCAGGCCGTCATCAGCAGGAAAGACAGCCCCGGACGCGGGAGCGACGTCGCCATGTGGACGGGGTCGACGCCGGAGCTCGTGAGGATCCCCACCCCCATCCACGCGAGAACGAGCACGCCCCAGACCATCTCCGCCGCGTGGGGCAGCAGGCCTCGCCGCGAGGCCGGTCGCGCCGCCGTTCACCCTCTGCTCCCCTGCAGGCTCTCGAGCAGCTTCTGCTTGGCCCGCGCCTTGTCGAGGTAGTCGCCGGCCTGCTCGTAGCCGACGTCGATCTCGACGACGACCGAGAGGAGGTCGACAGCCCGCTTGAAGTCCTCCTGCCGGTACGCCTCGACGCCCCGGGCGTAGAGGTCGGGGAGGCGCGCCCTGACGGCGGCCTGCTGCTCCCTGAGGCCCGCGACGATCTCGCGGTCGCCGGTCGTCCCGAGCAGGGCGTTGATCCTGCGGTTGGCGGCCGCGAGCTCTCCCCTTCGGACGAGGTCCTGCACCTCCTGCAGCGCCGCCTGGCCCGCCGCCGACCCGCCGGGCGCGCCCACCGGGGGGGCGGCCGCGGCAGCGCGGGCTGCGCGCTGCAGGTCGTCTTCGATGGAGGCCTTGAGCGCGGCCGCCTCGTCGGTCCGCCGGGCGCGGAGCGCGGCGTCGACTCTGGCGCCCGCGAGGCCGAGCTGCTTGCGGCCGTAGGCATCCTTCGCCCAGTGGTAGTTCAGCCGGTAGGAGAGGCCGCGGACCTCCTCGTCGTGAGCGTAGTCGAGCCTGCGGTTCAGCCCGTCGAGCCGGTCGATCTCTTCGCGCGCCTCGACGAACTGCGCGGCATCGATGCGCCGGGAGGCCCGCAGGGAGCCGTCCTTGAAGATGCGGTCGAGCTCGCCGCTGACCGCGGAGCGCCTGACCTGCAGATCGACGTAGTCGGGCTGTATGGCATGGATGCGATCGTACTGGTCCTTGACGTCGAGGAGCTTCTGCTCCCGCTGCGGATCGTCCTGCCTGATCTGCTCGTGGGCGGCGCGGGCCCGCTCCATGAGCTGTTTGACCATCGCGGCCCTGACCTGCTCGGTATCGGCCATCAGCGAGACCACCCGCGCGTCGGCGGGCGACAGGGCCGCCGCCTGGCGGACGAGGAGGAGCATCGCCCAGCTCTCCTGCTCGCTGCGGCCGGTCCTTTTCAGCAGGTCGGCGGCCCGCTCGGTCCTGGCCCGCAGCTCGGACGCGCGGAACCTGTCCACGGTCTCCAGGTACTGGCGGGCGCGGGTATTGTCGGGATCGAAGCGCAGCGCGACCTCGAAGTAGCGGCGCGCCTCCTCGATCGCCGCGTAGTCCTGGCGTCCGAGCACCCGCACCTCGTAGATCGAGATGCCCTGTTCGGTCACGGCCCGGCTCTTGGCCGCGCCGTCGACCTTGCGCACGAGGAACACGGTGTCCGACATCGACGTGCAGCCGGCGAACGCGAGCGTGAGGACAGCCGCGGCCGCGAGCGACCGCGCGGCGCGCGCGATGCGGCCGCGGCGCCCCTGATGGTTATTGGTCATGTCGTATGTTCGCCTGCCCGGCGAGGGTCTCCATCTTTTCCCGCATTATAACGGATTGGCACCGCCAGAGAGAAGCCGCGACGGTGCGCGCTGGACAGGGGAAACCACGCGGCACTACGATGGCGTCATGATCACGCTGCTCGCGCAGGCCGCGCGGCACAACGCCGAAGGCCGCCGGTGCGCGTTCGTCACGATCGTCTCGGTCGCCGGGAGCGCTCCGCAGGTCCCCGGCGCCAAGATGCTCGTGGTGGACGTCGGCGAGCGGGATCTGAGCTACGGGACCATAGGCGGCGGCAACCTCGAGCACACGGCCCAGCGGGAAGCGCTGGAGATCCTCAGGGCCGCGGGCGGCCCACGCCTCTTCAAGAAGGATCTCGGAAGCGACCTGGGGATGGCATGCGGCGGCCGCGTGTCCTACTTCGTCGAGCCGGTGGCCGTTCCGCCACAGCTCGTCATCTGCGGCGGGGGACACGTCGGCAGGTCGCTGTTCGCCGTGGTCAGGGAGCTCGACTTCTCGGTGACGGTCGTGGACTCCTTGCAGGAGTACGCGAACGCGGAGCGCTTTCCCGGCGCGGCCCGGATCATCAACTCCTTCGACGAGGCCGTGCTCGAGCGGGACCTGCCCCCGTCGCCGGACTCCTACATTGTCATCGTCAGCCGCGACCATCCCACGGACTTCAGGCTCGCCCGCTTCTTCATGAAACGGGAGTGGAAGTACCTCGGCGTCATCGCCAGCAGGGCCAAGGCGTCCGTGCTGAGGCGCGAGCTGGAAGCGGAGGGCTTCGACCGCGGGAAGATCGCGAGGCTGGCCGCGCCCATCGGCCTCGCGATCGGCGGCGCCTCGCCCGCCGAGATCGCGGTGGGCGTCGCGGCCCAGCTCGTGCAGGTGCGCAACGCCCGCGCCGGCGCCGACGCTGACGGAGCTTGACAGCGCTCCGCCGGCGCTCCTAAGGTGGCGCATGGCCTTCCGCCGACCCAGGGCCGCGCGCGGCGCGCTCGCAGCGGCCGCGATCGCGGCGCTCCTGTCGGCCCCGGCGGCGGCCGCGTCGCCCGCGCCCGAGGCCGCCCGCGAGCCGCCTCCCCCCGCGCAGGCGCCGTGGACGGTGACCGACGCGAGCGGCCGCGCGGTGACCTTCAACAGTATTCCCTCGAGGATCGTGCTCGCCGGCCGGTCGGTCTTCATGGTCGCCGACGCGCTCTACGCGTTCCCGGGCGCCTGGGGACGGCTCCTCGCCACGACCGAGATCGACCAGGGGCTCGGCAACTTTCTGGCGGCGATCGACCCGCGCTATGGCGAGAAGGCGACGCTCCCGGGAACCGCGGGCGCCGAGCAGATCGCCGCGCTCAAGCCCGACGCCGTGATCCTCAAGAGCTTCATGGCCGAAACCCTGGGCCGGCCCCTCGAGGCCATCGGCATCCCCGTGCTGTACGTGGACTTCGAGACGCCCGAACAGTACCGCAGGGACCTCGCGGTCTTCGGGCAGCTTCTGCGCGATCAGGGCAGGGCGGACGAGATCTGGCGCGCGCTCGAGGCGCGGATGAGCGGCGTGACTGCGCGCACCGCGGCGCTGGGCGACGACCGCAGGCCGAGCGTGCTCTTCGTCTACGACGCGGTCAGGGGAGGCGAGCAGTCCTTGAACGTTCCGCCGGCCGGCTGGATCCAGACGGGGCTGGTCGAGATGGCGGGGGGAAGGCCGGTCTGGAAGAAGGCGAACACGGGGCAGGGTTGGAACCGCGTGAGCTTCGAGCAGATCGCGGCCTGGAACCCGGACTGGGTCTTCGTCGCGTCCTACCGGGCAGGCGTGGACCGGCTCGCGACCGCGCTCGGCGGGGACCCCGCGTGGCGCTCGCTCGCGTCGGTCCGGGCCGGCCGTCTCGCCGCTTTTCCCGCGGACTACTACAGCTGGGACCAGCCCGACGTGAGATGGGTCCTCGGCCTCGAGTGGCTCGCTTCGCGCCTGCACCCCGAGCTCTTTGCGGACCTCGACGTGGAGCGCGACGCGGTGCGCCTGTTCTCGTTCCTCTACGGCATGAGCGAAGCGGCCGTGCGTGCCACCGTCATCGCCAACGTCCGCGGCGGCCTCCGCTGAACCGCCCGCGGTTCCCCGCGGCCCTGCCGGCGCGTTCTGCCGCGGCCGGGCCGCACCTGTAGGGAGGGCGCGAGTGACGGCCATGCAGGTCGAACAGGCCTCCGGTCCGGCGGCGCAACCGCGCCCGCCCGCGCTGAGAGCCTTTGTCCTCTGCGCGGCGCTGCTCCTGCTGCTCGCGGTGTCGCTGCTTCTGGGCAGGTACCCGAGTCCGGGGCTGATCGATCCGGCGAGGCTCGCGGCCGACCCGCTGGCCCGCCGGCTGGTGTTCGGGCTGCGGCTGCCGCGGGTCCTCCTGGGGCTCCTCCTCGGGCTTTCGCTCGGCGCGGCGGGGACGGTGTTCCAGCTGCTGTTCTCGAACCCGCTGGTCGAGCCGGGGATCATGGGCGTCACGCAGGGCGCCGCGTTCGGCGCCGCGCTGGCCATCATCCTGCTGGGCGGCGCCGGCTGGGCGGTGCAGGTCCTCTCGGCCGCCTTTGCCCTTGGGGGCCTGCTGCTGTCGCTCGTCGTCGCGCGCGCGCTGCGCTTCGGCGGCTGGGTCCTGCGGCTCGTGCTCGCCGGTATTGCGGTCGCCGCGCTGCTCTCGTCCGGCGTCGGGATTCTCAAGTACGTCGCCGACCCCCTCAGCCAGCTTCCCGACATCACGTTCTGGATGATGGGCGGGCTCTCGGGCGCGTCGTGGACCGACGTGCGCACCGTGCTGCCGCTCGTGGCGTGCGGGCTCGCCGTGACGCTCCTGATGCGCTGGCGCGTCAACATCCTCGCCCTCGACGACCGCGTCGCGCGCTCGCTCGGCGCCGCGGTCACTCGCGAGCGGCTCACGCTGCTCGTGGCGGCGACCTGCGCGGTGGCCGCCGTCATCTCGGTGAGCGGTGCCGTGGGCTGGATCGGGCTGATCGTGCCCCACATCGGCCGGCGCCTCTACGGCGCGGACGCGAGGCGAAGCCTGCCGGCGGCCATGCTCCTCGGCGCCGTCTTCGCGGTCGGCTGCGACGACTTCGCGCGCACGCTCCTGCCCGGCGAGATCCCGCTCGGGATCGTCACCTCCCTGTTCGGCGCCGTGTTCTTCGTGCTGGTCCTCTCGCGGCGCTGGTACCATAGGCGGGAAGCGTGAGCGCCTCGCGCGCCGCTGCCGCGCCGATCGTCGAGCTCGAGGCGGTCGATTTTGCCTACCGCGCCGGGAATCCAGTGCTCGAAGCGGTCTCGCTCGCCGTGGCGCCGGGGACAGGGCTGGCCGTGCTCGGGCCCAACGGCATCGGAAAGTCGACGCTGCTCTCGCTGTTGACGGGCACCCGCCGGCCCGGGGCCGGGACGGTGCGGCTGGAGGGCCGGCCGCTCGCCACATACTCGCGCGCGGAGGCCGCGCGGGTGCTCGCGTTCGTGCCGGAGAGCGAGCACCTGCCCTTCGACTACACCTGCCTCGAATACGCCCTTCACGGGCGCGCGCCGTACCTCGGGCCGCTGGAGATGCCCGGGGCGCGCGACTGCGGCATCGCCTCGGCGGCTCTTGCCCGCGCGGGGCTCGCGGGCTTCGAGGAGCGGTCGATCAACGAGCTGAGCGCGGGCGAGCGCCAGCTCCTGATGATCGCGCGGGCGCTCGCCCAAGCGCCGCGCCTGCTGGTGCTGGACGAGCCTACCTCGCACCTGGACCTCGCGAACAAGAGCAGGGTGTGCGGGATGCTGACCGATCTCCTGGGGCAGGGGGTCACCTGGGTCTTTACGACCCATGAGCCGGACGTGGCCGCCGCGGCCGCCACCCACGTCGCCCTGATGGGCCGCGGGCGGATCATCCGCTCGGGGCCTGTCGACGACCTGCTCACGGCAGATGCTCTCTCGGAGACCTACGGCACGCCCGTGAGGGTGGCCCGCGTGGACGGGATTCCGGTGGTATTGTGGCACGGCAAGCCGCACAGCCGGTGACCGCGGCCCGCGCTCACGCGCGCCCTCTGCTTCCGGGTGGAAAAGGGAAGAAATGAAGGCGCCTCCGGCCGCGATCGCGGCCGGAAGCGCG
The DNA here is from genome assembly GCA_963734495.1 of uncultured Spirochaetota bacterium. Taxonomy (GTDB): domain Bacteria; phylum Spirochaetota; class Spirochaetia; order SZUA-6; family CAVTHK01; genus CAVTHK01. The sequence goes on along the minus strand of CAVTHK010000005.1, from coordinate 176,478 downwards.
CTCGAGACAAGGAAAGGGGAGGGTCCCGCCGGGGGGGGAACCCTCACGCCCGGGCTGCCTGCCCTGCGAGAGCGGCAGCCCGAAGCGTCCTACCAGCGATTCCCGCCGCCGCCGCTTCTGCGACCGCCGCCGCCGCCGCCCGAACGCTCTTCGCGCGGCTTGCTCATGTTGACGGTGATCGTCCGGCCCTGGTGCTGGGTGCCGTTGAGCGCCGCAATGGCGTTCTCGGCTTCCTGCTGGGTGCCCATCTCGACGAAGCCGAAGCCCCGCGACTGGTCGGTGAACTTGTCCTTGATGACAGTCGCGGACTCCACGGTCCCGTGGGCCGTGAAGAGCTCGCGCAGCTGATCGTCCGTCACCGAAAAGGACAGACCACCGACGTACAGTTTCTTGTTCATGTTCTCCTCCTCATGGAGTCCTTCATCACTGCGTTATTGACACACTTCGACCAAGGAGCAGAACGCGGGTCCCGGCTGCTGCGGTCTGATCGGTGATTCCTTCGGTGGGCGCCAAGTAAAGAGTGACAGCGGTTCTTTCCGACGTTAGTATTCGGCCCCGATAAGCCGACGCACCAAAATGCTGAGGGAGCATACGCAGATTTCTAGGCGAATGTCAACACCCCCCGCGGGGATTGTCCCCCCCGCGGGGCCGCCGCCGGGAGGCGCCTGACCGCCCCGAGGCGGCGCCCGGCAGGCGCCCTTCCGTGCCCCCCGCAGCCCCTCAGGCGCGGGCCGCGGCTGCCCCCCGCCTGAACGCCCGCGCGAGGGGGAACGGCAGGTAGATCAGCGAGAACACCACGATTGCGATCCCCTCCAGCCCGACGATGTACCGGGGGGAAGGCCCGAAGAAGTCGGACAGCTGGTCGACGATCGAGCCGGTCGGGGGAGGGTAGCCGAGCATGAAGTAGTTCGCCACGTCGTAGGGCGGCAGGGCGGCGATCGCGAGGTCGGCGAGATAGACGATCAGCACGGCGGCGTTGGTCAGAAGCAGGCCTCGGAGGAGCGAGGCGAGCGTCAGGGTCATCTTTTTCGCCGCGATCATGTAGACCGCGGCCGAGCAGATGAGCCCGTGCGAGACGAAGAACGCGAACGCCTTGAACTCGGGGAAGCCGTGCTGGCCTATGTCGGGAGCGAGAAGGGCCTGGACCGCGCCCCCGAGGCCCCAGAAGTAGAGAAGCTCGAAGAGCACCTGCCGTCCGCGTCCCGGGTCCATGGTGAAGAGGAAAGGAATGAGAAGGATGGCAAGGCCGCACATGTGCAGCATGAGGCAGTTGGTGATCGTGAACGCCCCGACGGCGAACCAGTACCAGTGATACGCGTATTCGTTGATCCACAACACCGCCGCGATGGCGACCGCGACGGCCGTGGTCTCCGCGCTCCCGCGGGGGGCGCGGAAGCGCAGCCCGACGGCGATGCAGGCGGCGGCGACGAGCGCCAGCGCCGCCCAGGTGCTGCGCGCTGAAGTGCACGAACGCGTGGCTCGGCGTCGAGGCGGAGACCCGAATGCGGCGCGGCCCGGTCTCCAGGGCGCGCCCGTCCGCCAGCGTCGCGCGGGCCTCGATGCTCCACGCCCCGTCGGCCGGCAGCTCGAGGAGCGCGGACCAGGCGGCCAGGGGCCGGATCGCGGCGCCCCGGTAGCGGACGGCCGCACGGGTCGCGGCCGCCGCGGCCGTGAGGCCGCCGTCGTTCGAGGCGACGACCTCGAGCCGGTCGACGCCGCCGCGCGACCAGGCATCCCCTTCGACCGTCACGAGCCGCGGGTAGGGGAGGCCGCTCACCGGATCGTGCATGCGGATCCCGGCGGGGGCGGCGAGCCGGATGGAGAAAGCGACGTCCGTGAGCAGGAGCGCGGCGACGTACGCCGCGAGGACGACGCGCAGTCGTGTCATGAGGCCTCCCATGGGCGCGCGGCGGACCGCGGCCGGCCTACCGGCGGATCGCCTGGAGCTCGAGCACCGCCTTCTCGTACGAACCCTTGTCGAACATCCGGCCGACCAGCCTGCCGGCCGCGTTCCGCGCTACCTCCTCCCAGAGGGCGCGGTCCGCCTCCGAGGGCACCGTGACGGTGAGGCCGTGCGCGTTCATGAGGTCCATGGCGCGGCGGTCCCCTTCGAGGTTGGCGGCGTTCATCTCGCGGGCCGTCGAGCGCGCCGACTCGAGGAGCACAGGCCTGAGATCGGCCGGGATCCGGTCCCAGATCGCCTTCGTGATGACCAGCCCGCCGTAGAGCGGGATCCACTTGAGGTCCAGCATGTTCGGCGCGATGGCGAACCACTGGTACACGGCTGCGGCGATCGGGCTGACGCAGCAGGCGTCGATCATGCCGCCCTGCAGGGCGACCATCACGTCGGTGGCCTTGAGCGGGACCACATGGAAGCCGAGGGAGGTCCAGGTGGCGAGCTCGTCGGGGTCGCCTTCCCACATCCAGAGCTTCTGGGCGCGCAGGTCGTCGGGCCGGACGATGGGCCTGCGCGAGTAGAAGTAGATCCAGCCGGACGTCGACCACGCCACGAGCTGGTACCCCTTGTCCTCGAGGCCCGCCTCGAAGTCGGGGCTCATGCGCTCGAGCAGCAGGTTCAGCTCCCGGTCGGAGCGGACCAGCATCGGGAAGCCCACGCTCAGCACCGCCTTGTGGATGCGCCCGATCCCGACCGCGGTCATGGCGGCGCCCTGGAGCTGGCCGATGCGCATCTTGCGGATCATGTCGGGCTCGTCGCCGACGATCCCGCCGGGATAGATCGCGAGGCGGACTCTCCCGTTCGACGCGCGCGCCCAGTCGGCGGCGATCTTCTTGAGCATGTCGTCCCAGGGGGAGCCGGCCGGCGCGAGGCTGCCGATCTTGATGGTCTGCGCGGGCGACGGGGGGGCGCAGAGGATTGCGAGCAGCGCGAGCGCGAGGCACATTGCCGCGCCGCGGGAACCTGTCCTGGTCGTGCTCATCGCGCCCTCCCCCGATCCGGTGGGACGTCGAACAGCGACCCGCGCCCTGTCGTGCCCACTTTGTTGGATCGACAGAGTCTATGCCACGGGAAAGCCGGACGCAAGACGCTCAAGGACGCCGAGGTCGAGGTCACGAGGTGCCTTGTGAACCGCTCGCGCGGGGCCTGCGCAGCAGCGTCTCCTGCACGCTGCGCGCGTGAAACCAGGCCCCGCCCAGGCCGAGCGCCGCGATCACGAGGACCGCGGGTCCCATCGCCAGGGTCCCCGCGATCGCCCCGATCAGCAGCGGCGCGCCGGCGGTGCCGATGTCGGTGACGAGGCGCCAGAGTCCGATAAAGATCTCGGGCTCCGTCCCGCTGGCGAAGTCGGCGGCGAGGGTCATGTTGATTCCGCTGCCGAGCCCGTTGCCGAAGCCGACGGCGAGCCCCACGATGAGGAACCAGGTGAAGTCGTGCGTGAGCGGCACGAAGGCGAGGCTCACCGAGAGCACGATCAGGCAGCTCACCGCGGACCAGCGTCTGCCCAGGCGGTCGCTCAGCGCTCCGGCGGGGTAGAACAGCGCGGTGTCGATCGCGGACGAGAGGCCGACGGCCAGCCCGATGGCCGGGGTGTCGAGCCCGATCTGCTGTCCCCACAGGGGGAAGATGAGCCCCCGGCCCGCGCGGACCAGGCTGAGGATCACCATGGACACGCCCGCGGTCATGAAGATGCGCCTTTTCGCGCGGAACACCCTGAGCGACGCCGCCACGTCCAGGAACGAGCGGGCGAAGCCGCGAGGCGCGCCGGCCGGCCTCGCGGAAGCGTGCGCCTGGGCGACGCCGCGCTCGAAGAGGATGAAGAAGAGCAGCGAGGCGAAGGCCAGCGCCGCGGTGGCGTAGAAGACCCAGCGGAACCCGGCCGCCTGCGCCAGGTAGCCTCCCGCGACCGGTCCGGCGAGCTGGCCGACCCGCATGACGCCTCCCGCGGTCGCCAGGCCACGGCCGCGCTGGTCCACCCGCAGCGCGTTCCTGAGGAACGACAGCCGGCCCAGGAACCAGAAGCTGGCGGAGGCGTACGCGAGAAAGATGCCGAGGCCCGCGACCACCAGGCTGCGGCTCGCGGCGGTGAGGAGCGCGCCCAGGACCATCACGATGCCGCTCACGGCGAGGGTCAGGCGTTCGCCGTAGCGCGCCGTGACGAAGCCGCTGGGCAGGTCGAACACCAGGACCCCCGCGCTGCCGATCCCGATCACGACGGCGGCGAGGCCCACGCTCGCGCCCAGCTCCTGCAGGAACAGCGGCAGGAACGTGGTCATGGCCGCGCTTCCGGTCGAGAGGAGCATGGCGGGCATGTATACGGGGAGCACCAGCGAACCGAGCGTCGCGCCCTCCCCGTCGCGCCGCATGGTCTCGCGATTTGATTCGTGCGTGCTCAGTGCGGCAGCCTCCTCGCCGGCGCGGAGAAAAGCGCCGGGCATTATTCCACAGGTGTCTCTCTTCGGTCCAGACGGCCGCCCCGGTTAACCGCGGCCAACCCCGGCCAACCGGCCGGCTAACCGGCGCGCGGCGCCGGCGCGGGCCGGAGACAGGCCGCGCGGCAAGCGGGTCCTCCGGCCACGCGTGCTTCGGGTAGCGGGCCCGCATGGACCCGCGCAGCGCGGGGTAGGCGGAGCGCCAGAAGCTCGCCAGGTCGCTCGTGATCTGAAGCGGCCGCCCTGCGGGCGACAGCAGCCGGAAGACCAGGGGAGCGCCGCAGACGACCGGCGAGGCCGCCATGCCGAAGAGCTCCTGGATGCGGGCGTCGACGTGCGGGTCGCCCTCGCCGTAGCGGATGGCGCGCCGGGAGCCGGACGGCAGGACGAGCCCGTCCGGCGCCTCGCGGGCGAGCGCGGCCGCGGCGGGCCCCGGGATGCGCGCGCGGAGGGCACGCTCCACCGCGCCCTCATCGAGCAGCGGCCCGCCGCCGTGGCGCAGGAACGGCACGAGCCACTGCTCGACGCCGGCGGCCAGCTCCTCTTCGGACCAGCCGGGGAGGCCCGCGACCCTTTTGCTGCGCTCCGCGTGACGCAGACGCTCCAGCAGCTGCAGGCAGCGCTCCGACCACGGCAGGACCCGCAGGCCCTGCTCGCGCAGGCGCCGGACCGTCGCGCGCTCGACAACCGCGCGGTCGGGCCGCGCGAGCACGCGCTCGCGCAGCACGACGCGGCCGACCCTGCGCACGCCGCGGGCGCGGGGGGTCCAGCCTTCCCAGGAAATGTCCTCGTCTTCCTCGATGAGGTGGCCGAGCGAGGTCTCGACGGCTTGCCGGGAGACGGGGGCGGCTAAGTAGATGGTCCCGGACGCTTCGCCCGCGTCCGCCTCCGCGGCGACGACGAGCGGTTCGTCGGCGAGCGTGCCCTGCAGGCGCGCGGCCCTCCCCGAAGGCAGGCGGAAGAGGCCTCTCTCCACGCGCTGCGCGAGGCGATCGGGAAACGCGGCCAGCAGGAGGGGGCCGCAGTCGTCGTCGCCCCAGGAATCCGGCGCGCCCCCGACCAGGTGGGCGTATTCGCGTACGGCGCGCGCGTAGGCGCCCCGGCGGGCGCCCGGCTCCCCCGAGCCCGCGGCGAGCGCGTCGCGCAGCCCGCTCAGGCGCAGCCTGAAATCGGCGTCTTCGACGGCCCCCCGCTCGTCGCGCGCCGCGAGAAGCGCCGCGCACGCGCAGGCGAGCTCGAAGCGGCCCGACTCGCGGCCCCGCTCCACCAGCGCCCCCAGCCGCGGCTCGAGGCCGATGCGCGCGAGGGCAGCTCCACGGCGGGTGGGGGCGCCGCCCGGGTCGATCGCGCCGAGGCCGCGGAGGATGTCCCGCGCCGCCTCCCACAGGGGCGTCGGCGGCGGATCGAGGAAGCGCAGCTGCGAGCGCTCGCGGGCGCCCCAGAGCGACGCCGCGAGCACGGTCGCCGAGAGCTCCGAGCGCATGATCTCCGGCGGCGTCTCGGGTGCAAGCGGCTCCCTCGGGTCCCAGCACCGGATGCAGAGCCCGGGCCCGAGGCGGCCGGCCCGGCCGCGCCTCTGGTCCGCGGCCGCGGCGCTCACCCGCTCCGTGATGAGCCTGTTCATGCCGCTTCGGGGGTGGAAGCGCGCGATGCGCGCCCAGCCGGAGTCGACCACCGCACGGACGCCCGGCACGGTAAGGCTCGTCTCGGCGACGTTCGTCGCGAGCACGATGCGCGGCGGCCCGCCTTCGCGGGGGCGCGTCACGGCGCGCTGCTCCGCAAGCGGCATCATCCCGTGCAGGCGCGCGATCTCCGCGCCTGGCGCGCCGCGCTCGAGATGGGCCTGCACGCGGCGGATCTCCCGCGCGCCAGCGAGGAACACGAGCACGTCGCCGCCGGTCTCCTCGAGCGCCGCGAGCGAGGCGCGCGCCACCGCGGCTGCGTCGAAGCCCGCGGCGCGGACCCGACAGCAGGCCGCCGCGCGCGCCTCGTGGCGGGTCTCCACCGGGTGCGACGCGCCCCGGGACGGCGAGGCTCGGGCAGCCGACGAACCCGGCGATGCGCCGCGCGTCGAGCGTGGCGGACATCACCAGGATCCGGAGATCCGGGCCGCAGCTCGCGCACGTCGAGCAGCAGCGCGAGCGCCAGGTCGGCGTGCACGGAGCGCTCGTGGAACTCGTCCAGGATCACGAGGCCGACGCCCGAGAGGGCCGGGGTCGTCGAGAAGACGGCGGTCGAGGAGGCCTTCGGTGACGACCTCGATGCGCGTTGCGCGGCTCGCGCGCCGCTCGTGCCGCACCGCGTATCCGGCCGTTTCGCCGACCCGCTCGCCGAGCAGCTCCGCCATGCGCGCGGCGGCGGCCGCCGCCGCGATTCGCCGCGGCTCGAGCATGACGATGCGCCTGCCCTCGAGAAAGCGCGCGCCGAGGAGCGCGGGCGGTACGATGGTGGTCTTGCCGGCGCCCGGCTCCGCCTGGAGCACCAGGGCGCCGTCGCTGTCGAGCGCCGCCTCGATGCGCTCGAGCCACGGCACGACGGGCAGGGCCTGACGCAGGAGGCTCTCGCGCCAGGCGGAGCCGGGTCCGGTCGCGGGCGGGCCTTGCGGCGCGGCATCCTTCAACCTGTCATCCTCCCGGCACCCGGAGAATACCGCGGATTCCGCAACGGGCGCCACAACTGCCGCCCCGCGCGGAGGACGGCGACGCGAGGCTGGTCCGGCGCCGGTTGACAACGCGCGCCGGACCCGTCCCTATGGAGCCAGGATCGCCGTGGCGCGTCTCCGACGCGACAGGACGCATCCGGAATCCGCGGCGAGGGAGGGACGGGCCATGGCGGAGAAATCGGTCGCGCGGCAGCCCAGGCTGCACGTTGCCTTCAACTGGGTGATCTACATGACGGGGAGCGCCAACAGCCCCGACGAGTGGCTGATGACGGTCGAGAACTCGACGAAGCGCATGCTCGAGCTGTTCGAGAAGCACCCGCGGGTCAGGTCGAACCTGAGCATCGGGGGATGGGTCTCGCGCCACATCCAGGAGAACCACCGCGACGTCGCCGACATGATCAGGGCCGGAGTGAGCCGCGGGCAGTACGAGATCACGAACCGGCCCTACTTCCACGCGATCGCCTCGATGGTCCCGTACGACGAGGCGGTGATGCAGATCAGGAAGAGCCTCGACATCAACGAGGAGATCTGGGGCCAACGCCCGGTGGGGGCGCACCACGCCGAGTTTCCGTGGGACCCGGTCACCGGGAAGATGCTCGTGGACCTCGGGGTCAAGTGGCAGCTGCTCACCAACTACCAGCGCTACCGCCTGTCGTATCCCGCCATCACCGAGATTCAGGACATCTGGCGCGCGGCCCGCGTGAGGACGATCGAGGACGCCGAGATCGAGTGCGCCTTCGTCTCGTTCGAGAAGGGGGCGGACGGGATCCCCGACGACCTCTCCCCGGTCGCGTTCCTCAAAACGATCCACGGCGAGAGGCCGGTTGACCGATTCAAGGGCGACATCGAGAAGATCCAGCACCTCAACCGCGACGGCGACATGATGGCGCTGTTCTTTGGCGACTCGGAGATGTTCTGGCGCAGCCCCTTCACGGGCCGGACGGGGCTCACCCGCGAGGAGATGGAAGCGCGCTACGAGGCCGTCATGGAGATCATGGAGGGCATCCCGTACATCGAGTTCGTCACGGTGAGCGAATATCTGAAGAATTTCCCCGCCCGCTCGTCCTGCTACATCCGCCCGAGCGTCTCGCTGTTCAGCCCGGGGAAGGGCTGGAACACCTGGCACGAAGGCAACTATGAGCAGGCGCTTCCGCTGAACATCCAGTGCGACCGCGCCACCGAGGACATCCACAACGCCGAGAGCATCGTGCTCCTCGCGGAGAAGCTGGGCGGGAACGTTCGGAGGTCGCGCGCCCTGATCGACGAGGCCTACGAGCACTTGATGAAGGCGAAGCTCCACGCGGGCCGCGGGTACAACACGCGCGAGGAGATCACGGTCTGGTGCGGGGGCCACGCGGTGGCCGCGAGCCGGCTTGCGCGCGAAGCGATGACGGCGATCGAGGTCACGAAGGCGTAGGCCCGCCCGGGCCTCCCCTGTCGTCGGTCCGCGGTCTCACGAACGCCCGGACTGCGGCGGCGAACCGGCCCGTTCCGACCCCCCTCCCCCGCCCGGCCCTCGGCTCTCGCCGCAGGGCCGCGGACGCCTCGCAGCCGAGTGCCCCCGGGGCAGCCGGTATGTGTATATTGGGATCGGCATGAGCTATCATGCCGTCATATCAACCAAACGTGCGGGCGCAGGCGGGCGGCGCCGCGTCGCAGGCGACCGCGACAAGCTCAACAGAATCCTGACCGATACTGACCGGCGACCGGCCGGGTCGTCGCGTTGCGCTCGCCCGGCCTCCACCGATCGTTCGGGGGCCCCGGAAAGGAAGGAGCATGAGCGAGAAGTTCTCGAACGAACTCGACGACCTCATCCAGGAGTCCCGGCGCAAGGGGGACACGCGCTGGGAGGGGACCATGAAGGACTACATGGCCCTCCTGCACGACAACCCTCCGCTGGCGCAGACCGCGCCGGGGCGCATCTACGAGATGATCATGCAGAAGGGGGTCATGGAGCTCCCGGAGCATGTCAAGCTGCCGCACTACGAGGACCTGGTGCGGTACAACTTCTTCGCCGACGAAATCTTCGGCATCGAGGAAGTGCTGCACGACCTGGTGCGCTTCTTCCGCGCGGGCGCCAACAGGACCGAGACCGGCAAGCGCATCCTGATCCTGGTAGGCCCGGTCTCTTCGGGCAAGAGCACCATCGCGTCGCTGCTGCGGCGGGGGCTGGAGCTCGCGGAGACGCCGCTGTTCGCGATCAAGGACTGCCCGATCCACGAGGAGCCCCTCCACCTGGTGCCGCGCTCGCTGCGCCCGCAGTTCGAGCAGCTCCTGGGCGTCAAGATCGAGGGAGACCTGTGCCCGGTGTGCAAGCACCGGCTCACCAGCGACGAGCAGTACAAGAACGCCAGCGGCAGCTACAAGTGGGAAGATGTGCCGGTCGCCCAGGTCCACCTGAGCGAGAGGTCCCGCGTCGGCATCGGGACGTTCCAGCCATCGGACCCGAAGAACCAGGACATCTCGGAGCTCATCGGGCACGTCGATCTCGGCAAGATCACCCGGTACGGCGAGGGGCATCCCCTGGGCTACAAGTTCGACGGCGAGCTTCAGGTGGCCAACCGCGGGCTCATCGAGTACATCGAGATCCTCAAGTGCGACATCAAGTTCCACTACGTCCTGATCACCGTCGCGCAGGAGCAGCTGATCAAGGCGCCGGGCTTTCCGCAGATGTACATCGACACGGTGATCCTGAGCCACACCAACCAGACGGAGTTCGACAAGTTCAAGGCCAACAAGGAGAACGAGGCGCTGCACGACCGGATGTACCCGATCTACGTGCCGTACAACCTGAGGCTCCGGGACGAGGTGGCGATCTACAAGAAGCTCATCCGCCACAGCGAGTTCCAGGACCGCATCCACATCGCCCCGTTCACGCTGGAGACGGCGGCCCTGTTCGCCGTGCTGACGCGGCTCGTGCCGACGGCCGCGGGGCCGGACCTGCTCAAGAAGGCGAGGTACTACAACGGCGAGGCGATCCTGGAAAAGGAGAAGGACCCGGTCGACGTCAAGAAGCTCTGGATCGAGGGCAAGGAGAAGGGCGAGGGCATGAGCGGGATCAGCCCGCGCTTCATCATGAACGCGCTGAACATCGCGCTGGGGTCCGCAACGGACAAGCGCGCCTGCATCAACCCCGTCGACGTCATGCGCGCCCTGCGGCACCAGTTCGAGCATCACATCGGCTTCACGGACGAGGAGCGCGCGCGCTACATGTCGCTCCTGCTCGACGAGAAGGGCAGCGTCGTGTCCGACTACCGCGAGCGGGCCAAGAAGGAAGTCAACCGCGCCTTCCTCTACGCCTACGAGGACCAGGCCCAGGCCCTCTTCGACAACTACATGAAGAACGCGACGGCCTACTGCCTCAAGCGCAAGATGGTGGACCCGGTCACGCGGGAGGAAGGCGAGCCGGACGAGAAGCTGATGCGTTCGATCGAGGAGATGATCGGCGTCTCCGAGGGAAGCAAGAGCGAGTTCCGCCAGGGGCTGTTCGTGTTCAAGTCGGACGCCGCCGACCGCAACGAGTCCTTCGACTTCAAGAGCTACCCGCCGCTGCAGGAGGCGATCGAGAAGAAGCTCATCGCGGACCTCAAGAACATCGTGAGCCTCACGCTCACGGACAAGACGCGCCGCGACCCCAAGACCACGGATCGCAAGAGCGAGGCCGTCGCGAAGCTGCAGGAAAAAGGCTACTGCCCCGTGTGCGCCGAGGCCCTGCTGGAGTTCGTCGGAGAGATGCTGCGCAAGGAGGAGTAGCCGATGGCCATCGTCAGGCCGGACTACGATTCCGCGCCCCGCGGCCGCCGCGACGCCGTGCGCCACCGCGAGAAGATCCGCGAGGTGCTGCGGCAGCATCTGCCGGACGTGATCGCCGAAGAGTCGATCATCACCCGCCGGGAGAGCCGCCTGGTCAAGGTGCCGATCCGCGGGGTCAAGAGCTACCAGTTCATCCACGGCCACGCCGGGGGCGCAGCCGGCGGCCTCGGCAGCGGCGAGGGCCGCCGCGGCAAGGTCGTCGGGCGGCGGCCCAGGCCCGGCCGCGGCCAGCCGGGGCAGCCGGGCGGCGAGCCCGGCGTCGACTACCTGGAGACCGAGATCGAGATCGAGGAGCTCATCCGGATGATGCTCGAGGACCTCGGCCTGCCGAACCTGCGGGAGAAAGAGGTCCGCGAGGCCGTGGTCCCGCGCGGCTGGACGTTCGACAGCATCGAGAAGACGGGCATCCAGCCGAGGCTCGACAAGAAGCGCACCATCAAGGAAGCCATCAAGCGCACCGAGGTGCTCGTGAGCGCGCTGATGAGCGAGTCGGGCCGCACCGAAGAGGAGTGCCGGATCGCGCTCGAGCGGAGCGGGGGCGACGCGGCCGCCGCGCTCCGGCTGCTCGCCACGGGCGCGGCGCTCGAGGGCGGCGCCGAGGCGCCCGTCGTGGTGCTCGAAAGCGAGGACCTGCGCTACCGCACGCTCACCGAGGACATCGAGTACCATTCGAACGCCGTCGTGATCGCGATGATGGACGTCTCCGGGAGCATGGACCGCATCAAGAAGTACTTCGCGCGCTCGTTCTACTTCTGGATGCTGTCCTTTCTGCGGACCATCTACCGCAACGTCGAGATCCGATTCATCGCTCACACGACCGAGGCGAAGCTCGTCGACGAGCACGAGTTCTTCCACAAGGGAGAGTCGGGCGGCACCAACTGCTTCTCGGCCTACGACCTGGCCGCAGAGCTCGTCGACGCGGAGTATTCGCCGAGCCGCTGGAACATCTACCCCTTCCACTTCTCCGACGGCGAGGACTGGGAGCCCGACCGGGCGGTCAAGTCGCTCGAGGCGCTCCTCGGCCGGGGCCCGTCGGCCTTCGGCTACGGGGAGATCCAGACGGACTACACCTCCTCGGTGCTCATGCAGACCTTTGCCCGGGACCTGGGGATGACCGAGGGCGTCCGCAGGGGCTTGCGGTACTACGAGGGCACCTGGCGCGAGTCGCCGCTCCTCGGCGTGGTCCTGCGCGCCAAGGAGGACATCTACCCGGCGCTGCAGGTGTTCCTCAGCCGCGAAAGGGGAGCCCCGCGGTGAAGGACACCGACCTGGCCCGCCTCGTCGACGCCGATGCTCTCATCCAGAAGATCGCGCGGGAGATCGGCCTCGACTTCATGAGCCAGGAGTTCGACGTCGTGCCGGCGCAGAAGATGCTGGAGATCATGGCGTACCACCTGCCCGTCAACTTCTCGCACTGGAGCTTCGGCCGCGACTACGAAAGCGAGCGCACGCGCTACGAGCACGGCATGGCAGTGCCGTACGAGGTCGTCTTCAACTCGGACCCCTGCCGGGCCTACCTGATGGACACCAACCCCTTCCCCATCCAGGTGCTCGTGATGGCGCACGTCTACGCGCACAACGATTTCATGAAGGCGAGCCGGCACTTCCAGGGCACGCGGCGCGACATGATCACCTCGGCCTCCGAGGCGGCCGGGCGCATGCGCGGCTACGAGGAGGACTACGGCCTCGACGAGGTGGAGGAAGTGATCGACGCGGGGCTCTCGATCCAGTGGAACATCGAGCCGGGCGACCCGTACCACGAGGAGACCGAGGCCGAGGCCCGCGAGCGGCTCTACGGCTGGGCCAGCGCGCCGCGGCAGAGCGGCCCCTACGACGACCTGCTGCAGGGGCGCGAGCCCATGCCGGCGGAGCAGAAGCGGGAGCTGCGCAAGCGGACGCCGCCGGAGCCGACCGTCGACCTGCTGGGCTACGTCCTCGAGCACTCGCCGCGGCCGCTGGGGGAGTGGGAAAAGGACGTGCTGTCCGTCATCAGGCAGCAGGCCCAGTACTTCATGCCCTACCGCCGCACGAAGATCATGAACGAGGGGTGGGCGACGTTCTGGCACCAGCGGATCATGCAGAGGCTGTTCCGCGAAGGGTTCCTCACCGCCGAGGAGCACGGCTACTACAACCTGTACAACGCCCGCGTCAAGGCGCATCACCCCCGATCGATCAACCCGTACCTCCTCGGCTCGGCGCTCTTTGCCAGCATCGCGCAGCGCTGGGACAAGGGCCGCTTCGGCCGCGAATACGAGGAGTGCGTCGACGAGCAGCAGCGCGCGAGCTGGGACACCGGCGCGATGCAGGGGCTCGCCAAGGTCTTCGACGTGCGCCGCACCCACATGGACTGGTTCTTCGTCGACGAGTTCCTGGACCGCGAAGTGGTCGAGGCGCTGCAGCTCTACCTGTACGTCGAGAAGGAAGGCGAGGAGCAGGTCGAGGCCGTGGTCGAGGAGACCGACTGGCGCAAGGTCAAGCACCTGCTCGTCCACAGCCTGATGAACTGGGGCGTGCCGCGCATCCTCGTCGTCGACGGCGACTACCAGGGCAGCCGCCGGCTCTACCTGCAGCACGTCTTCGAAGGGCTGCCCCTCGACGACGAGTACGCCCGCAAGACCCTGCAGCACGTGTACTTCCTCTGGGGAAGGCCGGTGCACCTCGAGACGGTCGAAGTGGAGAACCGGCACACGCGCCGCAAGATGTACACCGCCGACCAGGACGGCGTCCACGCGAAGCTCGGATAGCGGCGCGCCGGCGCGCCGGCGCGCGCTCGCCGCCGCGGGCGCTCGCCGAGTACATTGCCGCCATGAAATGGGTCCCGCTCGCCCTCCTGCTGCTGGCCGCGCGCGCCGAGGCCGATCTGCCGCTCGATTCCATCCGCCTCCCGCCGGGCTTCCGCATCAGCCTCTTCGCCGCCGGCATCCCGGGCGCGCGGTCCCTCGCGCTCGGCGCGCGGGGCACCGTCTTCGTCGGGACGCAGGCCGAGGGCCGCGTGTACGCGCTGGTGGACTCCAACGGCGACGGCCGCGCGGATCGCAGCACCGTGATCGCGTCGGGCCTCAGGACGCCCAACGGCGTCGCGTTCCGCGACGGCGCCCTCTACGTTGCCGAGATCAGCCGCGTGCTGCGCTTCGACGGGATCGAGGACCGGCTGGACAGGCCGCCTGCCCCGGTCGTCGTGACCGACAGGCTCCCGAGCGACGCGCATCACGGGTGGAAGTTCATCGCCTTCGGGCCCGACGGGATGCTGTACCTCAACGTCGGCGCTCCGTGCAACGTCTGCCTGCGCCCGGACGAGCGCTACGCCTCCATCATGCGGATGCGGCCCGACGGCGGCGGGCTCGAGGTGTACGCCCACGGAGTTCGCAACTCGGTCGGCTTCGACTGGGACCCGGCCACCCGCGACCTGTGGTTCACGGACAACGGCCGCGACTACCTGGGCGACGACGCGCCGCCCGACGAGCTCAACCACGCGACGAGGCCGGGGGAGAGCTTCGGATTCCCCTTCGTGCACGGCAGGGCCATCCTCGACCCCGATTACGGCCGGGGCCGCAGCCCCTCCGAGTTCACGCCGCCCGCGAGGGAGCTCGGGCCGCACGTCGCCGCCCTGGGCATGCGCTTCTACCGCGGCCGGCTCTTCCCGGAGGAGTACAAGGGCGCGATCTTTATCGCCGAGCACGGGTCCTGGAACCGGACGGTGCCGATCGGCTACCGGATCTCCGTCGTCCGGCTCCAAGGCCCGGGCGCTCCGACCTACGAGAGGTTCGCCGACGGGTGGCTCGAAGGGGGCCGCGCGTGGGGGAGGCCCGTGGACCTGATGGAGCTCCCTGACGGCTCGCTCTTGGTCTCCGACGACCGGGCCGGGGTCATCTACCGGATCACCTACGGGGGCTGACGACGGCACGAGCCGCAGCCCGCGGCTCGCGCACTGCCGCCAGGTACCAGACGAACGCCGCGCCGCTCACGACGAGCGACGCCCGCAGCAGGGCGGCCAGGCCGAGGCGCTCCACGACGAAGCCCGAGAGGAGCGGAAACACGAGGCCCGCGCTCAGCACGAGGTTGGCGATCGTGATGTGCGGCAGCCGGTGATCGTGGGGGCAGGTCTCGAAGACCATGTTGAGCTGCGACACCGCGGCCGCGCCGCCGCAGAGGCCCGCGGCGAAGTACGCAGCCGCGCACCCGGCCGCGCCGCGCCCCAGCAGCGCCACGGTGATCGCGGCCATCTGAAGCAGCACGCCCGCCATCACGCCGATGCGGTGCCCGTGCCTGTCGCCGACCCACCCGAAGGCGAAATTGGCGAGCGCCGCGCCCATGGGCATGAAGACCCCGTACGTCACGACCGCCGCGGGGGCGAGCGAGCCGCCGTCCGCCGAGGTGTAGTAGACGGCCAGGAACGGCACGATGCAGAACCCCGCGGTGGCGAGGAGCCGGCCCGCGAGGTAACGGCGGAAGTTCCCGTCGGCGAGGCTGCGTCTGAACCACACCGCCATCTCCGCGAGTCGCATCTCGGGCCGGTCGTCCGGGCGCCGGCTGGCGGGGTCGTCGATCAGGAGCCCGAACGTGAGGATCGAAGCCGTGCCGGCCAGGGACGCGAGGAAGTAGAGAAGGGCGAAGGCGGGCAGGCGGTCCTGCAGCGCGAGCAGCCGGCCGGCTGCGAGCCCGCCCGCGAGGTTCAGCAGGGCCGATGAGCCGAAGCCGAGCCCGAGGGCGCGCCCCCGCGTCGTCCTCGGGAAGACGCCGGAGAGCCAGTCGAACCAGGCCGCGAGCACGACGCCGATGCCGCACATGTAGCAGCCGTAGGCGACGAGCACGAGCCATCGGACCAGGCCCGGCTGCCAGCGCGGCGCGAGGTATGCGATCACGCCGATCGCCAGCAGGAAGGGGATGATCGCGATCAAGTGCCACACGATGAGGCGGCGCTGGCGTCCCCGGGGCGAGGCGAACAGGAGGCTCCCCACGACCTGCGGAGCGAGCGTCGAGGCGATCTCTATGGCGGTGACCGCTCCGATCATGACGGTCGACGCGCCGTACTGCCGGAGGAGCACCACGAGGACGGTCGACGAGGCCACCAGGCCGCTGAGCAGGCCCCACAGGCCCTCGCCGACCGCGTTGAAGACGATGTTGCGACCCGCCCGCCCGCGCATGCCGGCGGAAACGTAGGGCATCGGCTCGCAGGGTGTCAACGACTGCCCGGCCGGCTCAGTACCCTTCGCCCTCCGCGGGGGTCGAAGCGAAGAACCGGTAGACCAGCAGCTGGTAGACCACCACGATCGGGAAGAAGATCGCGGCCACGATGCTCATGACCCGCAGGGTGTAGGGGCTCGACGAGGCGTTGTAGATCGTGAGGCTCGCGGCGGGGTCGAGGCTCGACGGTATCAGGAGCGGGAAGAGCCCGACGAGCGCGGTGGCGACGACGAGCACGATCGCGGCGCAGGAGCAGAGGAACGAGGCGGCGAGGCGCGAGCGGGCGAGCGCGACCCTGACCGCCGCGAGGGCGCACACGGCGAGCGCGGGAACGGCGATCCAGCCGGGGTGGGAGCCGTAGTTCTCGTACAGCCGGGTCGCCGATGCCGTGAGGGCCAGGAACGCGGCGGCGGCAGCGAGCACGAGGACCCACAGGACCGCGGCGACCCTGCGGCAGCGCGCGGACAGATCGCCTTCGCTCTTGAGAGCGAGCCACAGCGCGCCGTGCTGCAGGAACAGCAGCACGAAGAGCGCGGCCGTGAGGAGGCCGTAGGGGTTGAACAGCATCCAGAAGCCGCCGCGGTAGCCGGAGCTGTCGAACGGCAGCCCCTGGAATATGTTGCCGAAGCCCAGGCCGAGGACGAGCGGCGCCCCCAGGCTGGAGACGGCGAGCACCCGGTCCCAGACCGCCCGCCATCGCGGCGCGTCGTGCTTTCCGCGGAACTCCATCGCGACCCCGCGCGCGATGAGGGAGAACAGGATGAGCAGCATCGGGAGGTAGAGAAAGCTGAACATCGAGGCGTAGGCCGCCGGGAACGCCGCGAACGTCGCGCCGCCGGCGGTGATCAGCCAGACCTCGTTGCCGTTCCAGACGGGGCCGATCGCGTTCAAGGCGATGCCGCGCTCCCTCTCGTCCCTCGCCACGAAGTTGCGCAGCATCGAGACGCCGAAGTCGAAGCCGTCGAGCGTGAAGTAGACGGCCCAGAGGAGCGCCCAGAGCACGAACCACAGCACCTGCAGGGTCATGGCAACCGCCTCCTACTCCTCGGTTCGCCGGGCGTACCTGGCGAGCAGAAAGACGTCCACGGCCGCGAGCGTTCCGTAGACGACAAGGAAGCCGATGAGCGAGATCAGCAGATCCGCGGGGGTGAGGGAGCGGGACACGGCATCCTGCGTGCGCAGGAGCCCGTAGACGATCCAGGGCTGCCTGCCGAGCTCGGCCACGACCCAGCCGATCTCGCAGCTGAGGTACGGCAGCGCCATGGCAACCGTCATGATCCGCAGGAACCAGCGATGGGGCGCGAGGTCCCCGCGCCACGCGAGGAACGCGGCGACGAGGGCGAGCAGCGCGAAGAGGAAGCCGAGCGCCACCATGGCCCTGAAAGCGAGGAACGGCGCGATGATGGGCGGCCGCTCGTCGGGCGGGAAGTCCGAGAGCCCCTTGACCGTCGCGTTCACGTTGCCGTAGGCGAGCCAGCTGAGCGCTCCGGGGATCGCGAGCGCCTCGACCGCGTTGCGCTCCCGCTTTACGTCCGGCCACTGCACGATGTGGAACGGGGCGCGGGCCTCGGTCTTCCACTGCGATTCGATCGCGGCGAGCTTGGTCGGCTGGTACTTCGCGACCTGCCGCCCCGACAGGTCGCCCGAGAAGACCGTGAGAACCGAGAAGCCCAGGGCGAACGTGGCGCCGATCTTGAAGGACCTGCGAAAGAGCTCCGGCCCCCGGCGGCGCAGGATATTGATCGAGGAGATCCCCATGATGAAGAAGCCCGTGAGCGTGTAGGCGGCCGAGAGCACGTGGAAGACCTTGATCCACGAGTAGGGGCTGGCGAGGAGCGCGCCGAAGCTCGCGAGCTGCGCCCTGCCTCCGGCGATGACGTACCCGCGCGGGTTCTGCATCCAGCCGTTGGCGACCAGGATCCAGACCGCGGAGAGTGAGCTCGCCGTGGCCACCACCCACATGATCGCGGCGTGCACCCCCTTGGACACCCGGCTGCGGCTGAACATCCACAGCCCGATAAAGGTCGACTCGAGGAAGAAGGCGACGACGGCTTCGATCGCGAGGGGGGCGCCGAAGATGTCGCCCACGAATTTGGAGTACTCCGCCCAGTTCATGCCGAACTGGAACTCCAGCGTGATCCCCGTCACGACGCCCACGGCGAAATTCACGAGGAGCAGCCTGCCCCAGTACGAGGCCATCCGGGCCCAGGTCTCATCGCCCGTGCGCGCGAATCGCGTCTCCATAAAGGCGACCATGACCGTGAGTCCGAGGGTGAGGGGCACGAAGAGGAAATGAAAGAGGGCAACGGTCGCGAACTGGATGCGGGAGAGCGCGGCCACGTTCATTGTTGCCTCCCCGTTTTTCGATTCCGGTAGCACGCCAGGCTTCCCGTTGTCAACCAACGGCGATAGACTCGTTCACCGGGATGAAAGACACGTGGCTTCGGCGGCGAGCCGGGCGCGGAACGCTCGTGTCCGCCGTCGCCCTCGGCGAGGCGTCGGGGATCCTCATGATCCTGCAGACGGGGCTCCTGGTGCGCATCGGCGACGGCGTGATGTTCGCGGGCGACAGCCTCTCCGTCCTGACGCCGTTCTTTGCCGCCTTCGTCGCGGTGGTCGCCGCCCGCGCGGCGGTCACGTGGGGCTCGCGGCGGGCGGCCTTCGAGTGCGCGTCGGGCGCGAAGCGCGCGCTGCGCGCCGAGCTGGCGGCGCACCTTCGGGACCTGGGCCCCGTCGCGCTGTCGGCCATGCACGCGGGCGAGATCGCCAATACCGTCGTCGACGGGGTCGAGGCGCTCGAGCCCTACTACGCGAAGTACCTGCCCCAGCGGGCCATCGCGACGCTGCTTCCCTTTACCATCCTCGCGGTCGTGTTTCCCCTCGACTGGCTGTCCGGGCTCGTGCTGGTGCTCACGGCGGTCTTCCTGCCGCTCAGCATGATCGTCGTCGGCGAGGAATCGCACGCGCGCTACCGGCGCGTCTGGGCCAGGCTCGCGGACATGAGCGGCCGCTTTCTCGACGCCCTTCAGGGCCTGCCAACCCTCAAAATGTTCGGCGCGGCCAGGCGCGAGGCCGCGGAGATCGCGCGGAGCTCCGACGAGTACCGGAGGACCGCGATGTCCGCCCTCAGGATCGCCTTTGTCTCCTCGTTCATGCTCGAGCTGATCTCCACGGTCAGCATCGCCGTCGTCGCCGTGGCGTGCGGGCTGCGCCTGCTCGCCGGCTCCATGCGGTTCGCGCCGGGCTACTTCGTCCTGCTGGCCGCGCCGGAGTACTTCCTGACGCTCCGCTCGCTGGGCGCTCTTTACCATTCGCGCATGGAGGCGGCGAGCGCGGCCGAGCACATCCGGAACCTGCTCGAAGCCGGCGGCGCGGCTCCGCGGCCCGTTCACGCGGTCGCGCCGGCGGGCCGGCCGCAGCCGCCGGGCGCGCCCAGGGTTGTGTTCGACCGCGTGTCGTTCTCCACCGCGAGGGGAACGGTGCTCGACGGGGCCGCGTTCGCCGTGGACGCGGGCGAGCACGTCGCCTTGTGCGGCCCGAGCGGGGCCGGCAAGTCGACGATCTTGAGCCTGCTGCTCGGCTTCGTGTCCCCTCAGGAGGGCGCGGTCATGATCGACGCTCTCCCGCTGGCGGCCCTCGACCGCGCCCGGTGGCTCGAGCGGGTGGCGTGGCTCCCGCAGGCGCCGACCCTCTTCCACGGCACGCTCCGCGAGAACATCCGCCTCGGCCGCCTCTCCGCGAGCGATCGCGAGGTCGAGGAGGCGGCGCGCCTGGCAGGCGTCGACGAGATCGCCGCAGGGCTGCCCTCGCGCCTCGAGACGCGCGTCGGCGAGGGCGGACAGGGACTGTCGGCGGGCCAGGTCCAGCGCGTGGCGCTGGCAAGGCTGTTCCTGCGGTCGCCCGACCTGGTGCTGCTCGATGAGCCGACGGCGCATCTGGACGCCGAGAGCGCGCGCCTGGTCGGCCGCGGCATCCGCAGGCTCTCCGAGGGCCGCACGGTGATCGTCGCGACGCACCGGTCCGCCACCGCGGAGGCGGCGGACCGGATCCTGCTGCTGGAAGGCGGCCGGGTGAGGGAGGCGACGTGAAGGACCTCCTTCGCCTCGCGCTCCTCGTCCTCGCCCGCTGGCGCTGGGTGCTCCTGGGCGTCGCCCTGTCGCTGCTCACGCTGCTCGCGAACATCGGGCTGCTCGCGCTTTCGAGCTGGTTCATCGCGACCATGGCGATCGCGGGATCCACGGGGATCGTCGTGGCTTACGCGCTGCCCGCGGCCGGGGTGCGCGCCCTCGCTCTCGCGCGCGCGGCGGGCCGGTACGCCGAGCGTCTCGTCAACCACGAGACCACGCTCAGGATCCTCTCCGATCTGAAAGCCTGGTTCTACGAGCGCCTGGTGCCGCTCGCCCCGGCCGCGCTCTCGCGGCACCGCGCGGGCGACCTGCTGAGCCGCCTCCGCGCCGACGTCGACACGCTGGACGACTTCTACGTGCGCGGGGTCGTCCCCTCGGCGGTCGCGCTGCTCGCCGCGGCGTGCATCGCGGCCTTCCTCCTGCGCTTCGATGCCCGGCTCGCGGCGATCGATCTCGCCGCGCTCGCGGCGAGCGGGGTCCTGCTGCCGGCCGTCCTGCAGCGCCTCGCGGCGCGGCCGGGAGCGCGGCGGGTCGCATGCGCCGCGGACCTGCGCGCCTCGATCGTCGAGGGGGTCCAGGGGATGGCGGAGCTGACCGCGCTCGGCGCCGCGGACGCCCACGAAGGCCTCCTCGCTGCCGCCGGCCGGGACCTGGACGGCGCGCAGCGCCGCCTCGCGTCGCTGCAGGGCGCCGGCGACGCGGGGATCGTCGCTGCGGGCTCTCTCGCGGCGTGGGCCGCGGCCCTGCTGCTGGCGGGCGCGGTCGAGCGCGGGCTTGAGCCCGCCGCGATGGCGATGCTCACGGTGTTCGTGCTGGCGAGCTTCGAGACGATCATGCCGCTCCCGTCCGTCATCCAGAGGTCGGGGGAAACGGCCGCAGCGGCCCGGCGGCTGTTCGAGATCATCGACCGGGAGCCCGCCGTCGCGGAGCCGCGGGGCGGAGGGCGAGTCGCGCCGGCCGCGGGACTCGAGATCCGGGACCTGTGGTTCCGCTACGCCCCTGAGCTGCCCTGGGTCCTCCGCGGCCTGTCGCTCGACGCGCCGGCGGCAAGCCGCCTCGCCGTGGTCGGACCGACGGGAGCGGGGAAGAGCTCGCTCGTCGGAGTCCTGCTGCGCTTCTGGGACTACCAGCGGGGCAGCATCAGGATCGGCGGGCGCGAGCTTCGCTCGTTGCTCTCCGACGACGCGCGCGGGCATTTCTCGGTCGTGCCGCAGACGCCCTGGCTGTTCCACGCGAGCATACGGGACAACCTGCTGATCGCGGCCCCAGCGCCCGACGAGGAGCTCTGGTCCGCGCTGGAGACCGCGCAGCTCGCTGATTTCGCGCGGGGGCTTCCCGAAGGCCTCGCCACGCTCGTGGGCGAGCGCGGCGCCGAGATGTCGGCGGGCCAGGTCCGGCGCATCGCCGTGGCCCGCGCGCTGCTCAGGAACGCGCCGATCTGCATCCTCGACGAGCCGACCGAGGGGCTTGACGACGGGGCGGCGGACAGGCTCCTCGCCGCGGTCGAAAGACGGCTGCGGGGCCGCACGCTCGTCGTCATCAGCCACCGCAGCCGGGACCTCGCCGTCGCGGACCGCGTGGTCCGCCTGGGTGAGTGAGCGCTCTACCGGCCCTGAGCCTTCTTTTTCCACTCCTCGTATTCCGGCCGCGCCGCGTCGGAGAGCGGGTAGTACCTGCGCAGGTCGCCGCCCTCGCCGAGCCTCATGCGCGAGAACTCCTCCCACTCCGCGTGCGTGCTCGCCTTCTCCAGGATCTGGGGAGCGAGCTTGATGGGGACCACCACCGCGCCGTCCTCGTCCGCGACGATGAGGTCGCCGGGCATGACGAGGGTGTCGCCGCAAGCGATGGGCACGTTCACGGCAAAAGGCATGAGGTCCGTCTGCGTGTGGAAGTTCGGGGTCACGCCGCGCAGCCAGAGCCCGAGCCCGAGCCTCTTGACGCGCGGGTAGTCCCGGATGCAGCCGTCGACGACCGCGGCGATCCCCCCGCGGCCCTTGAAGTAGGTGAGCATCATGTCGCCGAAGACGCCGCTGCCCATGTGGCCCCTCGCGTCGACGACGATGATGTCGCCGGGCTGCGTGTGGTAGAGGGCGTGACGGTGGAGCTGCCTCTCGGGGTCCGCGTACTCGTCCTGCCCGTACTGGTCCTCCCGCTTCGGCATGAACTGCAGCGTCAGCGCGGGTCCGACCACCGCCTTGCCCGGCGTCCACGCCACGAGGCCGCGCAGGTGCGGGTCCCTGATCCCGAGCCGGCTCAGCTCGCCGCTCGTGGTCGCGCTGCCGACGTGCGAGAGGCCCTCCACCAGGTCCCTGGCGGGTCGTTCGATGTCCGGAGTGACGATCATGAGTTTCCTTTCCCCGGCGGCGCCGGTTGTTCGTGAGCATAAACCAGTTGAAGGCGTTCGTGCATCCCCGGCCGCGATCGCCCCGGCGTGCCTTGAGCGTGCCGGCGGTCCGGTATAGGCTTCGCGCTGAGGTCCGAAAGGCAACTAGCGTGCGCATCACGACGCGGGAGGCAGCGGAGGGCTCGGCGGCCACGGCGCCGGCCGAACGGGGCCGGACGTTCGCGTCCCTCGGCCTGCGCGATTTCCGCCTGCTCCTCACCGGCACGACGCTCTCCAACGCGGCCCAGTGGATCCAGCAGGTCACGCTCAGCTGGCTCGTCTATGACATCACCGCTTCGGGGACGATGCTCGGCTCGGTCAACCTGGTCCGCTCCGCCGCGACGGTCGGCCTCGCGCCCGCGGCGGGCCTCGCCATCGACCGCGTCTCGCGCCGTCCCCTGATGGTCGCCGTCAACGGCTGGCTCCTCGCGCTCAGCCTGGGCTTCGGGCTCCTCATCCTCCGCGGGCGGATCGACATCTGGTGGCTGTTCGCCTTCTCGTTCCTCGGCGGGCTCGCGCAGGCCGTGGACATGCCGCTGCGGCAGACCATGGTGTTCTCGCTCGTGCCGCGCGCCCTGGCGCCTAACGCCGTGGCGCTGGTGCAGACGGGGTGGGCCGTGATGCGCTCGCTCGGGCCGGGCCTCGGCGGCTTCCTCATCCTCTGGTTCGGGCCCGGCGGCAACTTTCTCGTGCAGGCCGCGGCCTACGCGCTGATCGCGGCGACGATCGTGCGGATCAGCTTTCCGCCGCGGTCGGCGGGCGACGCGCGCGCGGCCGCCGTGCGCGGCGGCCTCCGCGACGGGCTGCGCCACGTGGTGGCGCACCGCGGCACGCGGGCCTTTGTCCTGATGGGATGGATCCTCCCCCTCTTCATCATCCCGAACTTTTCGGCGCTCCCCCCGATCTACGCCAAGGTGGTCTTCGACGGCGGCCCCGAGGTGCTCGGGGTGCTGATGTCGGCGGTGGGGGTCGGCGGGATCGTCGGCGGTCTCGTCAGCGCGTCGCTCGACCGGTTCGAGCGCCGCGGCATGATCCAGCTCGCGGCGCTCCTGCTGGTGAGCCTCTCCCTCATCGCGTTCTCGTTCGCCACGGAGCTCGTCGCCGCGCTGCCGCTGCTCGCGCTCGCGGGCTTTTTCGAGATGATCTACCTCACGACGAACCAGACGCTGCTGCAGCTCTCGATCCCCGACGAGATGCGCGGCCGCGTGATGGGCATCGTGACCCTGAACGCGGGCCTGTCGCCGGTCGGCGCGGTGATCGCGGGGGCGGGCGCCGACCTCGCGGGCCCGCGCGCCGTCACGCTCGTCCTCTGCAGCGCGGCCGCGGCGATCGCGGTGATCGTCTTCTTCGCGTCGCCTACCGTCCGCGAGCACCGCATGAGCCGGGCGATGGCTCACCCGCGCGCCTGAAGAGGCTACAAAGACGTAGCTCGCCCTTTTGCTTCCCACGCGGCGGTGGGCTCGCTGCTCGCGGCGATCTTCCCGGCGGCCGGGCGCCGTCGCTGCTCCGATTCTGCTAATCGTCTCCGGGAAAGACAGATAACGGCGATACGGGCCCCTTCAATTTTGCCCTTCCCATGAATGGCACAATTCCTGCTATTCAAGGACGCATCACATGAACCAAGGAGTAGTCATGAAACGACCGTCCCATCTGCGGCGGGCCGCGGCCCTGCCGGTCGTGGCTCTGTTCCTGGCCTTCCTCCCCATGGGAGCGTCCGCCCAGGCAGCCGCTCCCGCGGCGATCAACGCGGGGGACACGGCCTGGGTCCTCACCTCCGCGGCGCTCGTGCTCCTGATGACGGTGCCGGCCCTGGCGCTGTTCTACGGCGGCCTCGTGCGAAAGAAGAACGTGCTCTCGACGATCTACTACAGCTTCGCCTCGGCCATCATCGTGAGCCTCCTGTGGGTGATCGGAATGTACAGCCTGATCTTCGGCGTGACGTCGCCCGACCCGGCGCACGAGGCCGGGGTGCGGGCCTGGATCGGAGACCTCACATACGCCATGCTCAACGGGATCGGGGTCTCCTCCGTGCACCCCAACGCGGCGACCGTCCCTGAAAGCGTGTACTCCATGTTCCAGATGATGTTCGCCGTCATCACCGTCGCGCTGATCTCGGGGGCGATCGTCGAGCGGATGACCTTCGGGGGCTGGTTCGTGTTCTCCATCCTCTGGTCGCTGCTCGTGTACACGCCGCTGGCGCACTGGGTCTGGAACCCCGAAGGGTGGCTCTGGAACAAAGGCGCCCTCGACTTTGCCGGAGGCCTGGTGGTCCACACCTCGTCCGGAGTCTCGGCTCTCGTGCTGGTCCTGCTCCTCGGCCCGAGGCTCGGGTTCCGCAAGGAGCCGATCAAGCCGCCGGCCAACATCGGCTTCGTGTTCGTGGGCGCCGCGCTGCTGTGGGTCGGCTGGTTCGGCTTTAACGCCGGCAGCGCGGTGGCAGCCAACGGCGTGGCGGGGAGCGCGTTCCTCGTCACCAACACGGCGGCCGCCTTTGCCGCGCTCACCTGGATGTTCCTGGAGTGGATCTCGCACGGGAAGCCGACGGTCGTCGGGGCTTCGACCGGAGTCGTGGCGGGGCTCGTCGCGATCACCCCGGCTTCCGGGTACGTCGGGATCGGCGGGGCGCTTGCGATCGGCGCGGTCGTGAGCATCATATCGTTCTCGTTCATGGCCTTCGTGAGGTCGAGGATGAGATACGACGACGCGCTCGACGTGTTCAGCGTTCACGGCCTCGGCGGGATGTGGGGCGCGATCGCCACCGGCATCTTCGCGACCGGGACCGTGGCGAACAGCGTCGTGGGGGCGTGGTACGGCAACTGGGCGCAGCTCGGCATCCAGCTGCTCTCGGTGGTGGCCGCGGTCGCGATCGCCGTCGTGGGCACCGTGGTCTGCTACCTTCTCACAAAGGTGATCACGGGCAACCGCGTCAAGGCGCTCGACGACGAACAGAGCTCGGGCCTCGACCTCAGCCAGCACGGCGAGCAGCTCGAGTCGAACGCGTGAGGGAGGGGAGGATACCGTGAAGAGAATCGAAGCGATCATCAGGCCCGAGAAGCTCGAGCCCGTCGTCGAGGCGCTGGAGGCGATCGGTCACGCGGGCATGAACGTCACCGACGTCCGCGGCCACGGGCGGCAGAAGGGGATGAAGGAGCTCTTCCGCGGCCGCGAGTACGAGGTCCGCTTTATCCCCAAGGTCAAGGTCGAGATCGTCCTCAAGGACGACCTCATCGAGAAGGCGGCGGCGACCATCATCTCGATCGCGAAGACCGGCCAGATCGGCGACGGCAAGATCTTTATCAGCGACGTGGACGGATGCGATCCGCGTGCGCACGGGCGAGCGCGGCGACCTGGCCATCTAGGCCGCGCGCCGGCCGTCGGCCCTTCCGCTGCGGGAACACATCGATCGCCTCGCGGCTCTCCCCCGGGAGATGCCGCGGGGCGGTTTTGTCGACGCGGTGCGCTCCCTCGAGCGGGAGGCCGCGGCGCGGCTCGCAACCGAGAGCCTGGGGAAGTGGCAGCCAGGCGGCGGGCTCGCCGTCTCGACCTGGCTTTCCGACTGGAAGGATGCCGTCATCCGCGCCGTGATCGGCCGCCTGGGCGGCCTCGCCGCGTCGGGGGACCTGGCGGTCATGGCGGTCGGCGGCTACGGGAGGGGCGAGCTCTCGCCGTTTTCCGACGTCGACCTGATGATGCTGGGCTCCCGCTCCCCCGACGCGAAGACGGCAGCGCTGATATCCGGCCTGCTCTACACGCTTGTGGGACCTCGGGTACCGGCTGGGCTCGAGCGTGAGGAGCGTCCGCGAGGTCATCGCCGACGCACGTGAGGACGTCCATCTCCTCACTTCGCTCTTTACGGCCCGCCTCGTCATCGGCGGCGCGGAGACGGCCGGAGCGCATGACCGCGGCGCTCGCGCGCGACGTGGCGCGGAGCCGGCGGCGGTTCCTGCGGGAGCGGGCCGCGGAGCTGCGCGCGGTGATGCGCAACCGCGCGGGCGAGGTGCTCGTCAAGGAGCCGAACCTCAAGACGAACCCCGGCGGCCTGCGCAGCGTCCACCTGCTCATGTGGCTCGCCTACGCGTTCGCGGGCGAGAGCGGCCGCGCCGGCCTCGCGCGGCTCTTCGAGCCCCCCGAGCTCAGGCGGCTCATCGGGGCCTACGACTTTGTCCTGTTCAACAGGAACCGGCTGCACTTCCACACCGGCCGCCGCGAGGACGTCCTGCACATCGGCTACCAGCCCCTGGCGGCGGACGCGTTCGGCATCCGCGGGGACGACCAGGAGAAGGCGACGCGGCTGATGCGACGCTACTACGAGAAGGCCACCGACATCCTGGTCCTGCTCCTCCAGGCGGTCGACCGCCTGACGCTCGAGCACCTGGCGCCGCGCCGCCGCCCGGCGGCAACGCCGGGCTGCTTCATCGCCGATGGCAAGCTGCACGTGTCGCGTGCCGCCGACGCGGCGGACCCGGTCGTCCGGCGCGCTCGACGCGCTGCTCGAGTGCGCGCGGGAGCGGGCCGAGCCTTCCAGCTCGCTGCTCTCGCTGCTGGCGCGCGCGGCGCGCGAGCTCGCCCGGCGCGGGCAGCGCCCCGGGGCGCCGCCGGCGGGCGCTAGCCGCGGGCGTGGCCGGCGGCGCGCTGCCCGCCGACTCGCGGGAGCTGTTCCTCAGGTTCCGCGAGATCCTCTCGCTTCCCGATTCGTCGGCCGCGCTGGACGCCCTCGAGCTCTCGGGGTTCCTCTACGTGTATGTCGGGCCCCTGCGCCTCGTGAGGCACCGGATCGTCCACAACTCGTTCCACCAGTACACCGTGGACCAGCACTCCATCGAGGCGGTGCGGGCGCTCGAGGCCTTCCCCGCGCTGGCCGCAAAGCGATCCCGGGAAGCACCGCCTCGCCGGGGAGCTGTGCGCCAGGTACCGGGACAACCTCTGGGTCGTCAAGCTGGCCCTGCTGCTGCACGATGCCGGCAAGGCCTACCCCGGCGACCACGCGAAGAACGGCGCGGAGCTGGCGAGGGGGTTCCTGCGCTCCCTGCCTACCGAAAGCCTCTTCAAGGACATGATCGTCTTCCTCGTGGAGAACCACCTGCTGCTCTCCAATCTCGCCCGGCGGGGCGGCGCCGACGACCAGAGCGTGATCGATCACCTGGCGGGCGAGTTCATACTGTCGCCGTTCCCCGAAGAGAGCCTCGAGTTCCTGTACCTGATGACCTGCGCCGACGTCTCGGCCACCAACCCCCGCGCCTACTCGGGCTACGCGGCGACGATGCTCGCGGCGCTCTTCCTGCGCGCGGCCAGGGCGGTCGGCCGCGGCGCGGGCGTGGGCGCCGGGGGCGGGGCGGCGCGCCGGCCGACCGACCCGGCCGACGCGCGGGCCAGGGTCGAGGAGCTTGTCGCGTCCCTCTCCGGTCAGCACGACGGCGTCGGCGACTTCGTCAGGGCCCTGGGGCCGCGCTACTGCGCCACCAACGCGCCCAGGGAGATCGTCGACGATTACCAGGGCTTCACGGATCTCGTCGCGGCCGGGTCGTCCGGCCCGGGGTTCGCCCTGAGAGTCATCGTCTTCAACGACCACCTCAAGGTGAAGATCCTCGCACCCGACCGGATCGGGCTCTTTGCCCTGATGAGCGGCATCCTCCTGCTGAGCGGCGCCGACATCGTCAGGGCCGACATCCACACCTACCGCGACACCGCGATCGACGAGTTCGTGATCACCGGCGTGCACGGCTACGACATCCTGGAGCGCCGCATGGAGAAGGAGCTGTCGCAGTGGATCGACGACCTCAGGCGCTCCTTCGAGGCCTACATCGCTCGGCCGGCCGAGCTCGACCGGGTCGTCACCGAGATCGAGCGAAGCCTCAGAGAGCCCGGCCGCCGGCCCCCGGCCGCGTTTGCCCGCGAGACGAGCGTCTCGGTCGCGCGCAGCGGCGAGCGGGGCCTGCGGATCGACCTGTCCTGCACGGACAGGCCGGCGCTGCTCTACGACGTCACCAAGCGCCTCGCCTCGCTCGACTGCGACGTGCGCGGCGCGGTGATCGACACGACGGGATGGTACGTGAGGGACCGTTTCGAGGCCGAGGCCCGCGGCCCCGTCGATGCGTCGCGGGTGGCGCGGATCGAGGCCGAGCTCCGCGCCGCGGCGACGTAGCGCCGCCGCGGCCGCCGGGCCGGCGGCGCCGGAGCCGGCGCCCCCGGCCCCCGCCTTCACCTGGCAAAGAGCGCTGCGATCTCCTTCTCGTAGATGCGGGCGATCACGTCGCGCTTGATGGACTGTTTGGCGCTGAGCTCGACCCCCGGCTCGAAGCGCTTGCGCAGCAGCCTGAAGCGGAACACGCGCTCGAACTCGCGGAAGCCCCGCTTTGCGCAGACGCGCGAGTTGATCTCGTCGGAGATGAGCTCCTGGATCTGCGGGTTGTCCAGCAGGTCGTCCATGCCCAGGTACGCGATCCCGTTCGCCTGCGGCGTACTTCTCCAGCGCCTCGTCGTTGGCGACGACGAGGGCCGCGAGGAACTTCTGGTCCTGGCCGACGACCATGACCTGGTCGATGTAATCGCTCTCCAGGATCGTGTCCTCGATGGGCACGGGCTCCACGTTCTCGCCGCCGAGGAGCACGATCGTCTCCTTGACGCGGCCGATGATCTTGATCTCGCCCTTGTGCGTCATCATCGCCAGGTCGCCGGTGTTGAGCCACCCGTCGGGCGTGAGCACCTCGGCGGTCTTGTCGGGCCGCTTGTAGTAGCCCTTCATCACGTTGGGTCCCTTGATGTGGATGACGCCCTTGCGGCCGGGAGGCACGGGCGCGCCGGTCTCCGGGTCGAGGAGCTTGACCTCCAGCTCGTCGAGGGCGGGGCCGATGGTCCCGGGAACGGGACGGTCCTGGAGCCGCACCGACACGACGGGGGTCGTCTCGGTCAGGCCGTAGCCCTCGAGCAGCAGGACGCCGACCGCCTGGAAGAAACGGTCGACGTAAGCCGGCAGCGCGCCGCCGCCCGAGACCGTGAACCGGAACCTCCCGCCGAGGCGGGCCTTGATCTTGCTGAAGACCAGCAGGTTCCCCAGCAGCCGCAGCGGGTAGAGCAGCAGGAAGGGGAGGATGCCGAGGGCAAAGTCGACCGCGGCGAACCTGCGGCTGAACTGCGGATACAGGCCTCGCACGAGGGTCGTCGCCGTGGCGTGCGCTCCGCCGACCCACACGAAGAAATTGAAGAGGGCCTTCTTGATGCCGCCCTCTTCGTTGACGTTGCGGTAGATCGCGGAGCGGACGCCTTCCCAGATCCGGGGCACCGAGGCCATGATCGTCGGCCTGACCTCGGCCATGTCGGCCAGCATGATCTTGCCGATGGGCTTGGAGTAGGCCAGCGTGCATCCCCGCGACAGCTCGAAGTTCTCGATGATGCGCTCGAAGGAGTGCCAGACCGGCAGAACGGAGAGGAAGACGTCGCCCGGGCCGACGTGGATCGCCTTCGGGATCGTGCGGAGGTTGTGGAGGAAGTTGCCGTGGGTCAGCATGACGCCCTTGGGCTCGCCCGTGGTGCCGGAGGTGTAGATGATCGTGGCGAGGTCCTCGGGCCGGCCCTTGTCCACCTCGCGCTGGTAGGCCGCGGGGTCGCGAGCGAGCAGCGCCTTTCCGC
Source organism: uncultured Spirochaetota bacterium (assembly GCA_963734495.1). Lineage (GTDB taxonomy): Bacteria > Spirochaetota > Spirochaetia > SZUA-6 > CAVTHK01 > CAVTHK01. The sequence continues at coordinate 146,294 of CAVTHK010000005.1, read as the reverse complement.
GCTCCATGATGCTCTCGAACGTGAAGAGCTTGACGCCGAGCGTCGGCTCCGTGAAGGCCTCGGGCCGGAAGGCCGGGTCGAAGACGATGATGGACTTGAGAAGGGGAAGGTCGGCCTTCCGCGAGAGGATCTTGCGCACCTGGTCCGCGTTCTCCGCGAAGGTGATCGCGCAGTCCGCGTGCTTGAGGATGTAGCGGGCCTCGTCGGGCATCGTGTCCGAGCCGCGAGGCACGTCGGCCGCGCCGATGCCGAGGATGCCGAGGTTGACGATGATCCAGTCCCTGCGGTTGTCCGAGATGATGCCGACGTGGTCGCCCCGCTTGACGCCGAAGTCCAGGAGGCCGGCGCCGGCGCGCTCGAAACGGGCCGCGAACTCGCTGAAGGTGATCGAGCCCCACTTGCCCTGGCCGTCCCGGCTCATCAGGGCCGCATTGTCCGGGTACGCGCGGGCAACCGACTGCATCACCTTGACTACCGAGTTGTCCATGGATCCCCCTTTCGACGCCGTCCGTCGGACGCGAGGCTCCCATGAGGTCGCGTGCCCATCCGTCGGCTGCTCGAGGCTAACCGCCGGAATCCCGGTTGTCAAACAAAAGACGGCCCTCCCGCCGAGCGCTGCTTCGCGCGCGGCAGGCGGGGGTGGCGGTGAGCAGGGGGTGGCGGCGCCCGGCGGCCCGGTCCTGCGGTCCCGGACTCGAGATTCAGGCCGGAGGCCGGCCTCCGGGCGCGCCCGGTCTATCTCTTGAGCGTCGCTTTGAGCCTGATCGGCACAGCCGACAGGGCCTGCGAAACGGGACAGCCTGTCTTGGTGCCTTCGGCTATTTTCTGAAACGCCGCCTGGTCGATCCCGGGCACATCGGCCTCGGCCTCGAGCTCGATCAGGGTGATCTTGAAGCCGGCGCCATGCTTTTCGACGGTGACCGTCGCGCGCGTGCTGACGCTGCGCGGGGAGTGGCCGGCGCCGCCGAGGTCGGCCGAAAGGGCCATCGAGAAGCAGCCCGCGTGAGCCGCGGCGATCAGCTCCTCGGGGTTGGTGCCGGGCCCTTCTTCGAAACGGGAGACGAACGAGTACGGCCCTTCGTAACCGGTGCGGCCGACGCGCATCGTGCCCTTGCCGCTCTTGAGGTCACCGTTCCAGACCGCGCTCGAGATTCGCTTCGGCATGACATTTCCCTCCTGGCACCCGGGCCGCACTGTCCGCAGCCCGTGCGCCCCAATAGTAATGGTTCAGAGACCCTGCCGGACAGCGCCTCTCTGCGGGCGCGGCCGCGTCGCCGCGGCCGCGCTTGCTGCGGCCGGGAGATCGGTTTGCGCCTCGCGCGCCCCGACGCTACGATGATGGAAAGGAGGCCAGGCCGTGTGCGACACACTCGTGGTCACGCCCGAAGCATCCGCCGACCGGGTGATGCTGTTCGGCAAGAACTCCGACCGCCCCCCCAACGAGGCCCAGTACCTGGCATACGTTCCTGCCGCGGACCACGACCCTGGCAGCCGGGTGATGTGCACCTACGTCAAGATCGACCAGGTGGCGCATACCCACGCGACCCTCCTGTCCCGGCCCTTCTGGATCTGGGGCGCCGAGATGGGAGTCAACGAGCACGGCGTCGCGATCGGCAACGAAGCCGTGTTCACGCGGATGCCTTACGACCGGGGCCCCGGGCTCATCGGGATGGACCTGCTGCGACTGGCGCTCGAGCGCGCGGCCGCCGCTCCCGCGGCGGTCGAGGTGATCACGTCGCTGCTCGCGAGGTACGGCCAGGGCGGCAACTGCGCCTCCCGCGGCCGCAAGTACTACCACAACAGCTTCCTGATCGCGGACCCGAGCGAGGCCTGGGTCCTCGAGACCGCCGGGCGGGTCTGGGCCGCCAGGCGGGTCAAGGGTGTTTACAGCATCTCCAACGGGCTCACGATCGGCAGGCAGTGGGACGCGGCTTCGCCCGGGCTCGTGGACTACGCGGTCAAGAGAGCCTGGTGCCGCAAGGGCTCGGACTTCAGCTTCGCGCGCTCCTACTCCGACCGCCTCTACACGCGGCTCAGCAGCTGCCGTTCGCGCGAGGCGCGCTCCCGCCGGCTCCTCGAGCGCGCGGCGGGCGGCGTCGGCGCCGCCGACGTGATGTCCGCGCTGCGCGACCACGGCGTCGAGCCCGGCGCATCCTGGCGGCCCGACCGCGGGCTGGTCGGCTCCACCGTGTGCATGCATGCGGCAGCCGGTCCCGTCCGAGCGAGCGGGACCGCCGGCTCCCTGGTTTGCCGCCTGGATGCCCGCGGCCCCGTGAGCTTCGCGACGGGGACCGCGGCGCCCTGTCTGAGCGTCTTCAAGCCCGTCTGGGTCGACTCGGGCCTGCCCGACCTGGGGCCGGCGCCGTCGGGGACCTACAGCGACGATACCCTGTTCTGGAGGCACGAGCGTTTCCACCGGACGGTCCTCCGCGACTACGAGGCGCGCGCGAGCCTGTCGCGCGCGGAGCGGGAAGCGCTGGAACGGCGTTTCGTCGACGACGCTCTGCAGCGGGCGGCCGCGCCGGCGGACGAACGCCTCGAGCTCTCCCGGGAGTGCTTCGCCCTGGCCGACGCGGCCGAACGGGGGTGGGCGGACCGGGCGGCGGCCGAGCCGGCGCGCGCGCGGCCCGGCGCGCTCTACTCCGCGGCCTGGGCCGCGCTCGACCGCGAGGCCGCCATGCCGTCTTAGCGCGGCGCGCGGGCGAAGTCCGGTCCGGAAGCGGCGACCGCGCTACAATCCTTCACGAAAGGGAGGAAGACTTGCAGGCGAGACAGTCGCTATCGGACCTGCTGGACGCCACCATCAAGTCGATGGGGTCCACGTGGAAGACCGCCCTCGCCGCGGGCGGCGTGCTGTTCGCCCCCGCTGCCTGGGCGCTCGGAGAAGCCTACGCGCGGATGTTCGGGTCGCTGGCCCAGATCACGTCGCTCACGGCGCACGGCGAGAGCCTCGATTCGTGGCTGTTCGTGCGCACGCTCCTTGGCGTGTACGCCTGGAGCGTGGGCGCGGCCCTCCTGCTGGGGCTCGTGTCGCTGTTCGTGCGCGCCTGCGTGACGCTTCAGACCTGGCACGCCGCGAACGGGCGCGCGGTCGCGCTCGGCGACATCCTCCTCGACGCGGCGCGGCGGAGCCTGCTGCGCCTCGTCGGCCAGCGGCTCCTGCTGGCGGCCATCGGCGGGGCGGTGATGGCCGCGGCGATGGTCCCCGCCATGGTGGGCATGATCGTATTCACCGTTCTCGATGTTCCCGCGCTCGCCATCGCGCTGTTCGTCGCCTTCATGGCCGCCGGCCTCGGCGCGATGCTGTGGCTGAGCGTGCGCTTCGGGCTGGCGCTGGAGGCGCAGGTCATCGGCGGCCTGGGCGTGGACGCGAGCCTCGACGAGAGCGTCCGCGTCGTGCGGGGCAACTGGTGGCGGGTGCTCTGGCGCACGCTGCTGATCGGTCTCATCGTGGGGTTCGCCACCTCGATCGTCACCGCGCCGGTGCTGCTTTTCTCGCTGCTGCGGACCTACGTGGACTTCTTCCAGTCCCTTCTCGCCGGCCTGGCGGATGTCGGCGACCAATACGCGAACCTCCTCGAGTCCCTCGCGGGCTTGAGCGGCCAGATTGCCCTGGCTTCGTACCTGAGCAGCGTGCTGTCCGCCTTTGCGGTCCCCGGGTTCATGACCCTGATGTACCTCGACCTGAGGGCGGCCCATGAGTCCGCGGCACCCGCGCTGGCGGCTGCGGAGCCGGCCGCGGTGCCCGCGGCGTCGCCGGAGTCGCCGGCCAGTCGCCGCAGTCGCCGCAGTCCGGCGACCCGGGCAACTCGGCGCCGGCATGATCCCCGCCGGGTCGCTGGAAGGCTCCTGGGAGCGACCGGGAAAGAGCCCCCTGGCAGCCGCCGTCTCCCTGATACTCATCTGCGGCAGCCTGTACTACGCCGCGACGACCGTGGCCATGGTCGCCGTGACCATCGGCGCGATTCTTCTGGGTGACACGTGGGGGGTGACCGGCGACCTTGTTGCCACCCTCGAAGCGTACTACCGCAGGTTCCAGCTCCCGACCCTCGCGTCCCTCACGGTTGCGCAGTTTTCCCTCTTCCTCGCCTTGCCTCTTGCCCTCTTCCGCCGCTGGCACACGCGGCAGGTGGCTCCGTATTTCGGATTCCGCGCTCCGCGCGCCCTCGACCTGGGTCTCGCCGCCGTGGGCGCTGTGGCCGCCGTGCCCGTGGCCGCCCTTCTGAGCGGCTGGGTCTACCACTTCTTCCCGGTGCTCCGGCGGCTCGATCGGGCGGCCGCGCTCCTGCTCGAGGCCCCCACGCCGGTCCGCCTCGCGGCGGTCGTGCTGGCGGTCGCGGTCACTCCAGCCGTCTGCGAGGAGGCGCTCTTCCGCGGCTATTTCCAGGCCACGCTCCAGCGCAGGCTGGCGCCCGCGACTTCCATCGTGATAGCCGGCACCGTGTTCGCCCTCTTCCACCGGAGCCCCTTCGCGCTCTTGGGGCTCGCCCTTGTCGGCTGTTACCTCGGCTTCGTCTACCAGCGCACCGGCTCTCTCTACTCGTCGATGACGGCTCACTTCGCCTACAACCTGACCGCGATCGGGCTCGCGAACGCGCGGGCCTCGTGGCTCCCCGAGTGGATCACCGACCCCGCCGTGGACTCCCCGTTCATCGTTGCGGCAGCGTCGGCGCTGGCGTTCGTCGCCGCCGCGTGGGCCCTGTTCGCGCGCACCCGCGCGGCCGGCACCGCGCCGCGCTGAGCCTTGCCGGCAGGGGCATCGGGCGCGGATATTCAAGCCGTGATGCAAGTAGCAGTGATCGACGGCCTGGGCGGCGGCATCGGGACGCAGATCGTCACGCAGCTCAAGGACGCGGTGGGAGAGCGGGCCGAGATCATCGCCCTGGGGTCGAACGCCGTCGCCACCGACCGGATGGTCCGGGCGGGCGCCACCCGGGGCGCGACCGGCGAGAACGCCATCCGCGTGTCTGTGGCGCAGGCCGACATCGTCGTAGCTCCGCATAGGCGTCGTGCTCCCGGACGCGATGATGGGGGAGATCAGCGCCGGCATCGCGGCGGCGGTCCTGGCGTGCCGGGCTGAAAAGCTCCTCATCCCCATCGCTCAGCACCACTTCGTCCTCGTGGGATTCGAGCCCAGGCCGGTCGGCGCGCTCATCGCGCAGGCCGCCGAGATGGTCGCGCGGCGGCTGCACGGATAGACCGCGCCGTTGCGGCCGCGCGGGCGCCAGCCGAGGCGGGGGCCAGAGCGATGCCCGTTCATTGACGATGGCCGCGGCTGCGTATTAACTATTCCGTAACGCTGGAGTCTCGAAGGCTCCCGTTCTCTTCCTCGAAGGAAATCTCCCGACAACAGGGGCCGTATCGCACGGCCGCCGTCATCTGATGGCGAGAGACGACCGCGGCGAGCCGGCCTGGAAGGATCGCGCATGAAGATCCTCTATTACGACTGCTTCTCCGGCATCAGCGGCGACATGAACCTGGCGGCGATGATCGACCTGGGAGTCGATCCGGACCACCTCAGGCGGGAGCTTGGCCGGCTGAGGCTGGACGGGTACGAGATCCGCGTACGCAGGGACAAACGCCGCGGCGTCGAGGGCACCAAGGTCGACGTCGTGCTCGCTGGCGACGCGGGCCACGAGCACAGCAGCCACGAGCACGAGCCACGAGCACGGCCACGAGCACGAGCACCACGAGCACGAGCACCACCACGCGGAGAGCAGGAGCTACGCGGACATCCGCGGGCTGATCGAGGAGAGCAGCCTGTCGCCCGCGGTCAAGGATCTCAGCCTGGGGATCTTCGCCAGGATCGCCGACGCCGAGGCGAAGATCCACGGTGTGCCGCGGGAGCGGGTTCACTTTCACGAGGTAGGGGCGGTCGACTCGATCGTCGACATCGTCGGGGCCGCCGTGTGCCGCGAGGCGCTCGGGGTGGACCGCGTAGTGGCCGGGCCGGTGGAGCTCGGCAGCGGGTTCGTCAAATGCGCGCACGGGACTTTCCCGGTCCCTGCCCCCGCCACAGCCGAGATCCTCAAGGGCATCCCGGCGAGGACCGGCGGCGTTCCCTTCGAGGCGACGACGCCGACGGGCGCTGCGATCCTGGCCACGCTCGCGGACAGGTTCGTATCTTCCTTCAATTTCAAGATAGAAAAGGTCGGCTACGGCCTCGGCGGGAAGGATGGGCCCGTCCCCGACGCGCTGCGCGTCTTTCTCGCCGAGACCGACGAAGAGGAGACGCCGATCGGCTCCGACGGCACCGCGACCGAAGAGGCGGTGCTCGTCGAGTGCAACCTCGACGACATGAGCCCTGAGCGATACGACCACGCCATGGAGCTCCTCTTCCGCGCGGGGGCGATGGACGTGTTCCTCACGCCCATCGTGATGAAGAAGTCGCGTCCCGCGGTGACCCTCGGCGTGCTCTGCGGGCGCGCGGAGCTGCCGGCGGTGCGCGAGATCCTGTTCGTGCACACGACGACGCTGGGGATCCGGGAGGCCTCCGTCTGGAAGCGGATGCTCGAAAGAAACGAGGTGAAGGTAAGCTCGCCGTACGGCGAGGTGCGAGTCAAGCAGGCGCTGTTCAAGGGCCGGGTCCTCAGATCCAAGCCGGAGTACGAAGACGTGCGGAAGCTCGCGCTCGAGCACGGCGTGCCCGTCGACCGGATCGTGGAGTCGCTGCGGGCCGAGGGGGAGCCCCGGAATGAGCGGTGACGAGTACGACCGGCTCAAGGCGATCCTCGCCCGGCTCGGCAGCGTCGTGGTCGCCTACTCCGGAGGGACCGACAGCACGCTCGTGCTCAAGGTCGCGCACGACGCGCTGGGCGACAAGGCCGTGGCCGTCACGGCCGTGTCCGCCAGCCTGGCGTCCGCGGACCGCGCCGAGTCGGAGCAGGTCGCGAGGCGCATCGGGGCGAGGCACGTTCTGATCGAAAGCGAAGAGACCTCGGACCCGCTGTACCTCGCGAACACGCCCAACCGCTGCTTCTTCTGCCGCAAGGAGACCTACGGGAGGCTGGCGGCGTACGCCCGCGAGCACGGCTACTCCGCGGTGGTCGACGGCACGAACGCCGATGACGCCGGCGACTACCGTCCCGGCCGGCAGGCCGCGCGGCAGCACGGTGTGCACAGCCCGCTGCTGGAGGCCGGGCTGACCAAGGCCGACGTGCGCGCGCTGGCGCGCGAGCTCGGGCTTCCCAACTGGGACAAGCCGGCCGCGGCCTGCCTGTCGTCGCGCATCCCTTACGGTACGACGATCACCCTGACGGCGCTTTCGCAGGTGGAGCGCGCCGAGGCGCTGCTGCGGGGCCTCGGCCTGAGGCAGCTTCGGGTGCGCGCCCACGACCGCGTAGCCCGCATCGAAGTCGAGCCCGGAGACTTCGCCCGGCTGCTCGAGCGCCGTTCGGAGGTGGTGGCGGGGCTCAAGTCGATCGGCTACGCCTTTGTCACCCTGGACCTGGCCGGCTTCCGCAGCGGGAGCATGAACGAGGCCCTGAGGGAGCCGGCGGGGTAGCTATGGAGCCCGGAGAGATGGACAGCGAGAGACTGCGCCGGCTGCTCGAGGACGTGGGCCGCGGCCGGGTCACGCCGGATCAGGCGCTCGAGCGGCTGCGCCTGCTTCCGTTCGAGGACCTCGGCCACGCCCGCCTCGACCTGCACCGCGAGCTGCGCACCGGGATGCCGGAGGTCGTCTACTGCGAGGGCAAGACCGCGGATCAGACGATCGCGATCCTGAAGAGGCTGTGGCAGCACCACGACCGGGTGATGGGGACTCGCGCCGCCGCGGACATGGCCGCCGCCGTACAGAAGGAGATTCCCGAGGCGCGCTACGACCCCGTCTCCCGCCTGGTTACGCTCGCGCGCGCCGAGCACCCGGCGCCGCGGGACGCGCGTGCCGTGCTGGTCGCGGCGGCGGGGACCGCCGACCTGCCGGTCGCCGAGGAAGCGGCGCAGACCGTCGAGTTTCTCGGCTCCCGCGTGGAGCGCGCGTACGACGTGGGCGTGGCAGGCCTCCACCGGCTGCTCGGCAGCCTGAGCGCGATCGCCGGGGCATCGGTCATCATCAGCGTCGCGGGGATGGAAGGCGCGCTCACCAGCGTCATCGGCGGCCTCGCCCGCTGCCCCGTCATCGGTGTGCCGACGCGGGTCGGCTACGGGGCCAGCTTCGGCGGCCTCGCGGCGCTGCTGGCGATGCTCAACTCGTGCGCCGCCGGCGTCTGCGTCGTCAACATAGACAACGGGTTCGGAGCGGCCGTGGTGGCGCACCGGATCCTGCTCTCCGGTCGAACGGCTGAGGGCGCGCCGGCTCGCGCGCCCTAACTGGTCACCACGATCCGGCCCGTCATCCCGAGCGCAGCATGCAGAGGCTTGGTGCAGTCGAACTTGTAGATCCCGGGGGCGGGAAGATCGACGGTTGCCGTGGTTGTCTGGTTCGCCGGGAGCTCGACCTTGGTGATTACCCTGCCCGCGGGGTCTTTGAGAGTGAAGTCGTGCGGCGTGCCCGACTCGTTGGTAATCCGAAGGGTCAGCGTGCCCGTACCCTTGACCTGCAAGTCGCGAGGCTCGAACATGAAGTCCCCGGCTCGCATGGCGATCGGGCCGCTCCCGACCGCGACTCTGGTCGCCGGGCCGCTCGTGGCGCAGCCGGCAAACGCCAGCGCGGCGAGCAGCGGCAGCACGTGCAGGCTGCGGATGCCAGAAAGCTTTCTCATTTTGTACCTCTCTTCCATCATCTGGCGGTGCCGCGGCTCCCGCGGCCCGGAGGCCGGGGGAGTCACGGCAAGCCGCATCAGTAGCTCGAGCTCGAAGACGACGCCCGCATCCCGGCGCTGTTCTGCTGCTCTCCCGCCGCCTCCGAAAGCGCCTCCGCCTTGGCGACGCTGGTCGCCCTCGGCGGCACCACGTACCACTTCGCGCCTTCCTTCCCGACGTCCTGCCCGGTCACGTCGCCCGGCTTCTTGTCCGAGGCGAAGGTGTAGAGCGGCATGCCGTTGTAGGTCACCTGGTAGGAACCGTCGGTGCGGTCGATCACGGCGACCTTGCCCTTGGCCCGCGCCCCGGCCTTCGCCTGGTCTTCGTCCGCGACGGTCAGCGGCGGCCATGCGCCGGCGCATCCGCCGTAGCAGTTGCTCACCCCCGGGGAGTCCTTCTCGTAGACGTAGAGCGTCATGCCTTTCGAGTCGACGAGGATCGGGCCGAACCGATCGCTCGTTGCCACGTTCACGGTGGCGTCGCGCGACTCGGCGGCGCCGCGCGCGGCGACAATCGCCGGAACGCCGAGGCTGACCGCCACGATGATCACCACCGTAGCCATGAATCGGAAATTCATTGGAAACCCTCCCGCAGTCCGAATCATTTTCCCGCGCGGCTCGACGAGCCGCCCTGCGATCGCATACGCTCCCTATCTTCGCAGCGACCGGGATGTTGGATTCATGGGAGTGCGGGGATGGACTACTTCCGCAGGAGAGGGGGGCCGGTCGGCGCGAGGCTGCCCCCTTCGGGCTCCATCGTGACGCTGAAGCCGGTGTAGTCGGTCAACGGCCGGGGCGCATGGACAATGACGGTGGCATATCCTTCATCGTCGACGATAAAGTTGGCCCCGTCCACGCTCTCGCCGTCGCGCGTCAGCCACAGCTGGTAGACCTTGCCGCCCTTCAACGCCGGCAGGCCGTCGACCACGAGGGTGCCGCGCTCGCCGTTGGAGTTGCTGACCACGAGCGCGGTCGCGCCCGGCATCTCCTGCGTCCCCGAGAGCTTGAAGACGGGCATCTCCAGGCTGCGAAGCGCTTCCACGCCCCGCTGCTGGCGGAGCACGACCGCAACGGCCGTGAGGCCGGCGACGACGAGGATGGACGCCGCGAGACTGGCGGCGATCAAGGCCCGGCCCGAGAAGAGGCCGAAGAGGCCGCCGCGGCGCCGCTCGACGACGGCTTCTTCCGCGGCGGGCTCCTCCCGCTTGTCGGCGGCGATGCGCTGCTGCAGGCGATCCCACAGGTCGTCGGGGGGAGTCACCTCGGGCCCGGCCATCCCCAGCTCATCGAGCACGCGGGAACAGGCGTCGATTTCCTGCCGGCACAGGGGGCACGAGGCGAGATGCCGGGCAACCCGCAGAGTCTCCCGGTCGTCGAGCGCGCCGAGGACGTATCCGGAAACCAGCTCCCCTACGTGGTCACCATCATTCATGGCGGTCCCCATACTACTCTTCGGACCGGCGCGGTCTTTGGATTGCCGCATCTCATCCATCGTCGAGCACCCGCGCGAGTTTGGCAAGTGCCAGCCGGATCCTGGTCTTGACCGTGCCCAGCGGCTGACCGAGCGAGGCCGCGATTTCCTTGTGGGTCATGCCCTCGAAAAACGCCAGGGAGAGCACCTGCGCCTGCTCCGGCGGCAGATCGCCGACCGCCTGCCTGACGCGCGTGCGCGCTTCGTTGCTGACAAAGGTTCCTTCGGGTGTCTCCTCCGTGACGGGAAAGGCCTCCGGCGGCAGGTCGTCCCAGCCGAGCGACCGGTGGTGAGCCCGGGCGGAGCTGCGCCGGAACGCGTCGATCGAGCGGTGACGGCAGATGCTGAGGATCCAGGTTCCGACCTTGGCGCGGCCCGCGGTGTACCGCGAGGCGTTCTTCCACACCTGCGTGAAGACGTCGAGGGCGACCTCCTCCGCGGACTCGCGATCGCCCAGGCTGCGCACCGCGAAGCCGTAGACGAGGCGCTTGTAGCGTTCGTAGATCTCCCGCAGCGCGGCCATTTCGCCGGCTGCCACGCGGGAGAGCAGTTCCTCATCCGAGAGCCTCGACAGCGCGGCACGCACTCCGCCGGGGTCCCCTTGGTTCATGTCGACTCCGCCGTTGAACATACGCCTGCTCGAACGCGAATGCAATGCGGGCGCCGCTGCCCCCGCAAGGCAAAGAAAAGCCCCGGCGCGGGCCGGGGCTCGGAGGCATCATAATGCGGGGGTACCCGTGGGCTTTGACATCCGTGTCGCCCACGGGTAGGCACATCCATGTGCCTACACCGTGTACGTGCTCGCGGATACCTTGCCGCCCGTCCCGGTCCAATTGGTGTGGAAGAACTTGCCGCGCGGGGCGTCGACGCGCTCGTAGGTGTGCGCGCCGAAGTAGTCGCGCTGCGCCTGCAACAGGTTCGCCGGCAGCCGCTCGCTCCGGTAGCCGTCGTAAAAGGCGAGCGCCGTCGAGATCGCGGGCATCGGGATCCCGTTCATCGCCGCCGCGGCGACCACCCTGCGCCACGAAGGCTCGCAGCGCTTGATCACCTTGCGGAAGTAGTCGTCGAGCAGCAGGTTGTTGAGCTTCGGGTTCTTGTCGAAGGCTTCCTTGATCTTGCCGAGGAACACGCTCCTGATGATGCAGCCGCCGCGCCACACCAGCGCGATGCCTCCGTTGTTCAGGTTCCACTTGAACTCTTTCGCGGCGTCGCGCAGAAGCATGTAGCCCTGGGCGTAGCTCACGATCTTGGAGGCGAGCAGCGCCTGGCGGACGTCCTCGACGAACGCCTCTTCGTCGATCCCGTCGAACTTGGGCTTCGGCCCCTTGAGGATCGCCGAAGCCTCGACGCGCTCCTGCTTGAGCGCCGAGAGGCAGCGGGAATACACGGCCTCGCCGATCAGCGTGGTGGGGATGCCCATGTCGACCGAGCTGATCACGGTCCACTTGCCCGTGCCCTTCTGGCCGGCGGTGTCCAGGATCTTGTCGACGAGAGGCTTCTTGTCCTCGTCCTTGAAGCCGAGGATGTCGCGGGTGATCTCGATGAGGTAGCTGTCCAGCTCGCCCTTGTTCCATTCGGCGAAGATCTCGTGCATCTTCGGCGCCTTGTACTTGAGCATGCGCGACATCATGTCGTACGCCTCGCAGATCAGCTCCATGTCGCCGTATTCGATGCCGTTGTGCACCATCTTGACGTAGTGGCCGGCGCCGTCCTCGCCGATCCAGTCGCAGCAGGCATCGCCCTCGGGGGTCTTGGCCGCTATGGCCTGGAAGATCTCCTTGATCAGCGGCCAGGCCTTCGGGTTTCCTCCGGGCATCAGCGAGGGCCCGTTGCGCGCCCCCTCTTCGCCGCCGGAGACGCCGGTGCCGACGTAGAGCATGCCCTTCCCGTCCAGGTACTTCGTCCTGCGGATCGTGTCCGGGAAGTGGCTGTTGCCGCCGTCGATGATGAGGTCGCCCGGCTCGAGCAGGGGGATGAGCTGCTCGATGGCCTGGTCGACCGGCTCGCCCGCCTTGACCATCAGCATGATCTTCCGCGGCGTCTTGAGCAGGCCGACCATCTCCTGAATGGAGTGGGCGCCGTAGATCGTCGACCTTCCCTTGCCCGCGTCAGCCAGAAAGTCGTCGACCTTGCTCACGGTGCGGTTGAAGACCGCCACGGAGAAGCCCTTGTCGTTCATGTTCAGGGCCAGGTTCTGGCCCATGACCGCCATGCCGACGATCGCGATGTCCGCCTTGCCGTTCATCTGTTTTCTCCTATGATGCGGCGTCTGCGCCGCGTCCCAAGCCCGCCGTGCCCGGCGGGCCCTCTTTATTTCCGCGCCGCGTGGGGCCGCCCCTACGACGCAAAGCGCTCCCTGTATGCCCACAGCCCCAGCGCAGGGTTGGAGATGTAGAAGACTTCCTCGCCGCCCACCGTGTTCATGCCGTCCCTGAGCTTCGCCGGATCGTACTTCTTCGTCATCGCGGCGAGATCGCCGTACCCGAAATTGACGCTCTCGATCTCCTGCCTGCTGAGCTTGCCCGGGCAGTACGTGATGACGAAGCGGCCCTCGGAAGAGCCGTGGATCAGGTGCGCCGCCGCGCCGAGGCTTTCCTGCAGCTCCTTCTCTCGCGCGACCGCTTCCAGCACCTTGGGCGTGCCGACGTATCCGTACTTGCGGATCAGCCTGTCGATGCCCTTGTCCTCGCCGAACTCGCGCACGCCGGGCGCGAGCACGATGAGCTCGCCGCCGTCGGCGATCGCCATGCGGGTCCGGTAGACGCTCTTGTTGCCGAGCCAGGTGCTCTTGAACTCCTCGGGATCGAGGAACACGACGACTTTCCTCAGCGGCCGCTCGAGCATCTCGAAGTTGACCTCGAGCGACAGCTCCGCGGCGCGGTGAAAGCATTCCACGTCGTCGCCGATGTACAGGCCGCGGACCGCGAGCTTCCCATCGGCTCCGCGCGAGACGACCGTCTGGACATAGACAATGGGAAGGCTGCGCGCGAAATGCTCGGACGCGTAGTTGAGGACCCGCCGCACCGGCGTGTCGGCCCGCCCCATCATGCGCTCCATGCCGTAGACGGCGCCGAGAAAGTGGCTCTTGTTGATGCCCTCCGAGCCGCCGGTGCCTACAAAGATGTTCTTGTTGAAGTTGGCCATGCCGATGACTTCGTGGGGCACGACCTGGCCGATCGACAGGATCAGGTCGAAGCCGCCCTTGACGAGCAGCCGGTCGACCTGCGCCGGCCAGTCCCAGTCGAGCTTGCCTTCGCTCACTTTCCGTACGAAATCGGCGGGCACGCGGCCGAGGGTCTCCAGGCCGTTCTTCCAGTCGTGCACCCGGAAGAGGCTTTTCGGCGTCCGCCCGAACATCGTGGCGATCTCGTGGTCGCTCACCGGAAAGTGCGTCCCGATGGCCGGCAGCACGTCCGTGAGGCGCTCGCCGAAGCGCTCCCACGAGAGCTCCGTCAGCACGCCGGCCTGCGAGTGGAAGCGCGTGAAATCGGGGGGGATCGCGAGCACTTTTTTCCGCGGGCCGAGCTTGTCGAGCGCGGCGTAGAGGCCTTCGCGCAGGGCGTTCCGGTCCAGCGAATCCGTGGCGCTGCCGCGGCTGAAATACATCATCGGTCTGCCTCCCTGCCGCCCGGCGCGCGGCCTTCTTCCATGGCCCGGCGTGCTCGCCGGGCTACTTCTTTTCCCAGGCGGGATGCTCGGGCAGGTATCTGTCGAACTCGTCGATCAGCTTCTTCTCGTACGCGCCCGCGTAAGTGCCCTTGAGAAAGCGGTCCATCGCCTCTTCGTAGAAGCGCTTCCAGCTCTCCTCCTCGTGCCCCGGGGTGATGGGATAGAAGAGCGCTTTGTTCTTTCTCGCGGCCTGGAAGTCGCCGGGCGCGTCGCCGATCATCAGCATCTTCTCGACGGGGTACTTGCCGCTCGCGGCCATGGCGATGTGCTCGGTCTTCGTGCCGAGCTCCTGGCCGGCGATCGCGCGCGCGTACGTGTCGATATGGTGCTCCTCCCACTCGCGCACCAGCGCCTCGGTCGGGGTCTGCGACACGACCAGCATGTCGGCCTTCGACTTCATTTTCTCAAGGCTCTCCCGGACCAGCGGGAAGGGAGGGACGTTCTTGACGATCTTCTCGATCGTGGCGTTGACGTCGACGCTCCACGCGTACGCCATCTTGAGGTCCGGGTCGCCCGTCCTCTCGACCTCCGCCTTGAGCGCGGGGTTGCCGAGCTTGGTCTCGCGCTTGGTCCAGTCGCGCACGCCCTGCAGGCGCGGGATCTTCGCTCCGCGCGCCTTGACTTCGGCGCGGCGCTCGAGCAGCTCGAGCGCGCTCGTGACCGCGTGGAAGCGGTTGCAGCCGCGGCTCTTCGAGTACAGGTTGACGAAGTCCCATGCCTCGCGCGCGTACTTGGAGACCGGCTGCAGACCGAAGTGGTAGACGTAGTTGGGGCAGAAGCACTCCTTGTGCTTGATCTCCATCGTGTCGAAGATGCAGCCGTCGGAGTCGATGCCGACGAAGAACTCGTGCTCCGGCTTCATGTCCTTGAGGATGCGCGTCGGGTCCGACATGGGTTCAATTCCTTTCGATTACAGTAATGAGGTGAAAGAACGATAGCGGGGTCGCCCCGCGCCGTCAAGGGCCATGCGCTCTGGTCCGGCGTACTCGCCGGAGATGGCCAGGGCGACCCCCGGCACCGACTGCCGAGGATTACATTGGGGCTGCTGTGGAGCGGGGCCCCGCGAGGACTCGGGACTTGGGACCTGGCAAGCCTCCGAGGACGAGGCGGTCTACGAGACGCCAGGTCATAGGAGTCGACGATGACGAACAGGGCCGCCGGGCGCATGGCCGCAGCCTTGCTGCTCGCCGCGGGCGCGACGCGAGTCGCCCCGCAGGAAACACCTCCAGAGCTCGTGCCGGGCAGGATCGCGCCGTCGTCCATCGAGATCGATCTCGCCGGCGGCGCGAAGCTGTCGGGCCGCTTCCCGACGCTGCTGCTGGATGGAGTGGACGCCCGGCTGGGCACGTGGCTGGCCGGGTTCTTACTGTCGCTTCTGCACGAAACGACGGTGACCACGCTGGAGGCTCTCCCTGTCTCCGGGGACGCCAGGGCGGGCGCGTCGTTCGCGGCGTGGCAGCGGAAGGTCGACTACCGGATTGCCCACGCGGGCCGGGACTACCTGAGCCTGGCCTTTACCGACTATCTCTTTACCGGCGGCGCGCACGGCAACACGCAGTACCACACCTTCCTTTTCGTGCGTTTCGCGTCCGTCTGGCGGGAGGCGTCGCTGCAGGACCTGCTCCTGCCGGAGCCCGGGTCTCTCGACCGACTGTCGCAGTTGCTGCTGGATGCGCTCCGCAGAAAAGGAGCCGCGCTTGTGACGAGCGGCGCGATCAAGGCGTTTTCGATCGAGCAGCTTCGCGCATTCACCGCGACCCCTCGGGCGCTCACGTTCCTGTTCGCTCCCTACGAGGTCGGGCCCTATTCCGACGGGACGTACGAAGCGGATCTCCCGCTGGGCGACCTCGCGGGCGTGCTCAGGCCCGAGATGCTCGCGATGCTGCTGGACGGATAGCCGCCTGGGTCGACGCCCTCGGGGTCGATCGGAGGCCCGATCAGCTTACGATCGGGTACGAGCCCAGGATGTAGTCGCGCAGCGCCTTGTTCTCGAAGTCGGCGTCCTTGAGCTGCGCCTTTACAATGTCCCCGATCGAGACAAGCCCAACCAGCCGGTCGCCGTCGAACACGGGCAGATGCCGGACCCGTCTCTCCGTGAACGCCGACATCGCGTAGTCGAGGTTGTCGTTCCCGTTTGCGATGATCAGCTTCTCGCGCGGGGTCATGATGTCGCGAACCTTCTTGTTGCGGATGCCCGCGGGAAGGTGGATCATCACGTCGCGCTCCGTCACGATTCCGCCGAGCGTGCGGTCCTCGCGCGTGACCAGCAGGGCTCCGATGCGGAGGCGGTTCATCTCCTTGACCGCCTGCATCACCGAGCTCTCGGAGTCGATCGAGTAGACGGTCGAACCTTTTTCCTTGAGGATGTCGGCAACGGTCATCCCGGCCTCCTTGCGCAGGCTCGCGCTACGGCCCAAGTATACCCGACCGCGGCGGTTATGCAACCTATTTGTAAGCGTGCCGGCGCGCACCCGATACGCCATGCCGCGGCCCGCGGGTTCGCCGGTCCGCGCGTCTGGGAGCCTGTCGGACTTGCGGCTGACCGCCGTTCCCGCCGCTTCCGCGGGTCAGGGCGCGGCGGACCGCGCCCGATCTAGAAGAGCTCGCCCTGGGCGAACCGCGTCAGGTCCGCGTGCTCGTACTGCGCACGGTAGACTCCCGGCTCCACCTGCTCGACCGAGCTCACAGTCAGGATCTCCATCTCTCGCTCCTGGCTCGTGGTCACGGGGAAACCGTGGGGCGCGTTCCAGTGGCGCATTTTCCGGCCGCGCTGCTCGCCGGAGTCGACGAGCTCCAGGTGCCTCTGCAGGCGGGAATAAGCCAGCTCGTTGGCCCGCGCCCGGATCGCGGACATGCCTTTCTCGACGCTGGCCAGCAGCCCGGCCTCGATTTCCACGCCGATGGAGTTCCGGGCGGCCGCAAGAGCCGCGAGCACCGTGGTGCCCGTGCCGCAGAAAGGATCGAGCACGCTGTCGCCGTATATCGAGAACATAAGCACGAGTCGGTAGGGGATCAGCAGAGGGAAGGCGGCGCTGCGGGCCCTCTCGCTGCCGGCCTCCAGCTTCTGCCGCGCGCCCCTGAGGTCCCACTGGTCGCTGAACCAGTGATTGCGCTCCTCCCAGAAGAAGGCGCTGCGCCTGCGCGCGGCTGCCGCCTCGTCGTCGAATCGCCTGCGACCGCCTTTTCGCAGGATCAGGATGTACTCGTGCTCCAGGGTGACGTAGGAGCCCGCCGGGAGCATCCCGGACCCCATGAACTTGTTGGGCGCGTTGGTGGGTTTGCGCCAGATCAGGCAGGGCAGGGAGACAAAGCCGAGCCGCTGGCAGGTCTCGAGGATTCGGGCGTGGTTGTTGAAGAGCTGGAAATCCCCTCCGACGCTGCGCACCGCATCGCCGATGTTGATGCACGCGATCCCGCCCGGCACGAGGACGCGCTCCATTTCGCGCCAGGTCGGCTCCAGCGTCCGGTGCATCAGGTCGAAGGCGCCGCGGCCGTCGCCCGAGGCGAGCGCGGCCGCGATCACGGGGTCCGCCTCGGAGAACGCGCTGTCCCACATCTCGATCATGGGGTAGGGAGGAGATGTGACCACCAGCGCGATGCTGGCGGGAGCGAGAGACGTCAGCGCCATCGGCGAGCCGTAGAGAAGACGGTGCGTCGTCTGCGGGGGCGGCGGGAGCGGGTCGCCTGGCATCGTCTGCGGATTCAGCCGGTCCCGTCCGCGGGCTGCGGCGCGACCGAACCGAGGCGGTAGCCGGGGCCGAGATTGAAGAGCCGCACGAGCGATTCGTCCTCGTTCACATGCGCGGCCGCCACCGTCCCGAGCAGGATCACGTGGTCGCCCGAGGCGATCTCCTGCTCGAGCGTGCACTCGAAGTTGGCGAGGGCGTCGCGCGCGATCACACCGTCCACCGCGTGAGCCGGCTGAGTCCGGATCGGGCACTCGACGAGCTTGTCCGTGTCGCGGCCGCTTCGCGTGCCGAAGAAGCGGGTCTCCATCGCCATCGCCGTCGACGGGAGCGCGACCACGAACCCCCGGCTCGCGCGCGCGGCCTCGAGGAAGTACCGCGTTTTTTCCACGGCGATGGCGATCATCGGCGGCCGCCGCGAGGCGATCATCGTCCAGCCGATCGCCACCGGATCGACACGGCCCGCGTGTCGCGGGCCAGCGCGATCACGACCTGCTCGGGGTACCGGCGGGCCGCCGCCTTCTCGTAGTCCACTTTGATCTGCATAGCGGCCTCCTTGGAAGCCCGGCGCGCGGCGCCGTCCCTGCCTCACGATGATAGGCGAAGTCAGGCGCGGATTCCAGCGGCCCGCGGCGTCGCTCCGCGTCGCAGCCGCGCCGGCAGCGTCAGCCCGGCGCTTGTGCATCCCCGGCGAGTACGCCGGGCCAAAGCGCGTGCACGCGCCGGGCAACGCCATCTCCGGCGAGTACGCACTCCGCGAGTACGCGGGACCTCCGGGGACCAGGGCGCCTGGCGTTGACAGGGCGGAGGGCTTTCGTTAGGGTTCCTTTTCAGAAAGGAATCGAACGCCCCGCAGCCCGCAGGGGCGCGCGGGCGTGCGTGGGCCGCGCCGGACGGCCATGGCCTTCAAGGAGCGACACACAGAGATCCTGCGGATCCTGCAGCGCCTGAAGAGCGTCTCCGTGCAAACCCTGACGGAGCGGCTCGGCGTGTCCGAGGTGACGATCCGGAAGGACCTGAGCCTCCTCGAAGAGCAGGGGAGGCTCTCGCGGACGCACGGCGGCGCGGTGCTCTCGGAGGACACGGAGCGGGTGCGCCCGGTTCCCGAGCGCCGCAGGGAGAACACCCGCCTCAAGGAGGCGATCGCGTCGCGCGCACGCGAGCTCGTGCGCGAGGACGACACGATCTACCTGGACGCCGGGAGCACGTGCGCCGCGCTCGCGAGGGAGATCGGGCGCATGAGCCTGCGCGTCGTCACCAACTCGATCGACGTGATCCTCGCGCTCGCGGATGCGCCGCACGTGTGCGCTCGTTGCGATCGGCGGGAGCTTCCGGGCCGAGGCGGGCTCGTTCATCGGCCCGCTGGCCGTGCAGGCGCTGCGTAATTTCCAGATCGGGACCTGCTTCCTGGGAGCGACCGGGATCTCGCGGGACGGCCGGTTCTCGTCGCAGAACCTGATCGAGGCGCAGCTCAAGCGGACCGCGATCGAGTGCTCGCGACGCTGCGTGGTGCTGGCCGACCATACGAAGTTCGGCGTGACCGCCTTCAGCGTTTTCGCCACGGCCGAACGCGTCGACGTCCTGGTCACCGACCGCCATTTCGCGGAGGCACGGAGCCTGGAGGCGCTGGGGATCGAGGTTCTCAAGGCGGTGTGACGGGCGGCGGCCGCCACCGCGCCGTGCGCGGCGGCCGGCACCCGCTTTGAATGCGCGAGAAGAAGGGAGGAGAGTCAATGGTGAAGGGCAACTGCATCGTGGCGCAGAGCGGCGGGCCGACGGCGGTGATCAACGCCAGCGCCTGCGGCGTGATCCAGGAGGCGTTGAAGCACAAGGAGATCACGGGCGTCTACGCCGGGCACAACGGCATCCTCGGGGTCCTGAACGACGAGATCTACGACCTGGGCAAGGAGGATGCCCGCGACATCCAGGGGCTCATGACCAGCCCCGCGTCCGCGCTCGGCTCCTGCCGCCACAAGGTCAAGAAGGACGAGGAGTTCGGCCGCATCCTGGAGGTGTTCAAGAAGCACAACATCCGCTACTTCTTCTACGCCGGCGGCAACGACTCCCAGGACACCGCGGACAAGGTCAACAAGCTCGCCCTCAGCCAGGGCTACGAGCTCGTCTGCGTCGGCGTCCCCAAGACCATCGACAACGACCTCGCGTACACCGACCACTGCCCCGGGTACGGGAGCGTGATCAAGTACCTGGCCACGATGACCATGGAGGCGGGCCGCGACACGGAAGCCCTCTACACCTCCGACACCGTGAACGTGATCGAGGCCATGGGGCGCAACGCCGGCTGGATCGCCGCGGGCACGGCCCTGGCGCGCCGGGACGAGGAGGACGCGCCCCACATGATCCTGCTCCCCGAGGCCCCGTTCGACAAGGAGAAGTTCAAGGCGCGCGTCGACTACTACCTGCGCAAGATCGGCCGCTGCGTGATCGTCGTTTCCGAGGGCACGCAGAACCCTGACGGCAGCTACATCGCCGAGCAGAAGGGCGACTTCGCGAAGGACGCTTTCGGCCACACGCAGCTCGGCGGGGCCGCCTTCTTCATCAAGGATCTCGTCGAGCGAGAGGTCAAGGTCAAGGCCCGCTTCGCGATCCCGTCGACCATCCAGCGCACCGGCATCCACTTCGCCTCGCTCACGGATTCGAAAGAGGCCTACCTGGTGGGCCAGCGCGCGGTGCAGCTCGCCCTCAAGGGAGTGAGCGGCAAGATGGTGAGCCTCGAGCGCTCCTCGGACGATCCCTACCGCTGCGAGACCGGAACGGTGGACCTGGCCAAGGTGGCCAACGGGGAGAAGAAGCTGCCGAAAGAGTGGATCGCCGCGGACGGCTTCTCGCTCACGGCCGACTTCGACCGCTACGCGCGGCCCCTCATCCAGGGCGAGGTCAAGCCGGTGATCGAAGGCGGCCTGCCGCGTTTCGTGCGCTTCCGCAAGGTCTGGGTCAAGTAAGGAGACGGATCGGCCCGGGAACGGACGGCCCGACGGGTGCGCCGGCGCACCACTGGCCGCTCGATCGCGCGGCCGATATAATGGGCGACCGTTGGCGCTCAGGCGCGCCTGCGCGGCGCGTGCGCCGGCCCTCGGGAGGAGCAACATGAGTTTCGTGGAGCAGATGTTCGACGTCTCGAAGAAGATCGTGATCATCACCGGAGGCGGCGGCGCGATCGCCGGCGGGTTCTCGGAGGCTCTGCTCAAGGCCGGAGCGAAGGTGGCGCTCTGGGACATTGCGCCGGACGCGCTCGACGCGGCGAAGAAGCGGCTCACCGAGCTCACGGGCAAGGGCGCCGCGATCCAGTGCGTCAAGGTCGACGCGATGGACGAGGTGTCGGTGGCCGCCGCGGTGGCCGAGACGGAAAAGGGGCTCGGAACGCCGAACGCGCTCATCAACGCCGCGGGAGGCAACCGGGGCAAAGGCCCGTTCGTCGAGACCGACATGAAGCAGTTCGATTTCATCATGAAGCTGAACATCGTGGCCGGCCTCATGGTGCCGACCAAGGTCGTGGCCAAGTACTGGATCGACCGCAAGATCAAGGGCACGATCGTCAACATGGCGTCCATGAACAGCTACATGCCGCTGTCGGGGATCTGGGCCTACAGCGCGGCCAAGGCCGGCGTGCTCAACCTGACGCAGGCCACCGCCAAGGAGTTCGCCCCCTACGGGATCCGCGTGAACGCGATCGCGCCTGGCTTTGTCATCGGCAAGCAGAACAAGGACCTGCTGATCAAGAACGAGGCCACCGGCGAGCTCACCGACCGCGGCAAGGCGATCATCGCGCACACGCCCTTCGGCCGCTTCGCGCAGGCCGAGGAGCTGGCCGGCACGCTGCTGTTCCTGCTGAGCGACAAGGCCGCGAGCTTCGTGACCGGGGTGAGCGTCCCCGTGGACGGCGGCTACCTGATCGACAACATATAGGCCAAAGAGAACGGAAGTGAAAATGAAGAAGGTCGACACGCAGGCAGCCGCCGCCTGGCTCGGGCGCGCCGTCGAGCGCGGCGTGGTGGTCAACAACATCCCGGCCGCGGGGGCCGGGAGCGCCGGCGAGTTCTTTTTCACCCATTCGCTCGCGACGGTGGGGCAGGACACGCTGGTGATGGCCGCGCTCGGCGGCTCGCCGGCGAACCCCTGCCTCGTCGTCTTCGGGTCGAATCGCGGGCGCTTCGCCGGGACCCTCGTCAAGGCGGCCGGCGCCGCGGCGCGGTTCTGCCCGCTCGATCACGGCAACGCCAACCGGCTGCGGAAGCTGCTGCCCTTCACGGGCCCGAGCCGGCTCGGCGGCGAGCCGGTGACCATCGGCCTGGGCGACCGGCTCGGGCTCGCGTCGCCGGGGCACCTGCGCCTGGTCGCCGGCCGCGCCGCGGCGCCGGTGCTCGCGCAGCAGTCCGTGCGGGAGCTCGACCTCACGAGCCGCACCTACGAGGACGTGCTCGACGCGGCCACGTGGGCGGTGTTCCAGGAGGGCTTCCGCAGGCCGTGGGGCGCCGACGGGGACCACCTCAAGACCGCCGACTGGGTCAGGAAGGCCGTCAAGCTCGGCTTCTCCATGATCACCGCCGACGTCTCGGACCACATCCACAAGGAGTTCGACGGCGCGCCCGAGCAGACGGTGCTCGAGGCGTACGCGAAGCTCCCTTCCGCCCGGCGGGCCGAGCTCGAGAGCCGCTACCTGCCGCTCTCGATCGCTCTCGACACGGGCGAGAAGATCGGCTTTACCCGCGCCGGACCTGGCGCGCATCGCGCTCGTCTACCTCGAGGCCCTGGATGCCGCGGAGCGGATGTACCGGGCGGGAGTGCGCGCGGGCGGCGGCGCGGCGCGCTTTGATTTCGAGCTCTCCATCGACGAAACGGCGACGCCGACGATGCCCGCCGCGCACGTGTTCGCCGCCACGGAGATGAAGACGCGGGGCGTCCCGCTGTTCTCGGTGGCGCCGCGCTTTATCGGCGAGTTCCAGAAGGGCATCGACTACATCGGCAATCCCGCGGAGTTCGACAGGAGCTTCCGCACCCACGCCGCCATCGCCAGGCAGTTCGGCTACCGGATCTCCGTGCATTCGGGCAGCGACAAGTTCACGGTCTTCCCGACGGTGGGCCGCGAGACGAAGAGCTATTTCCACGTCAAGACCGCCGGCACCAACTGGCTGCAGGCGCTCGAAGTGATCTGCGAAAAGGAGCCGGCGTTCTTCCGCGAGCTCTACGCGTACGCCCTCGAGACGTTCCCGGCGGCGCGCAAGTACTACCACATCACGCCGAACATGGCGAACGTGCCGCAGGCGGAGGGCCTGAAGGATCTGGCGGGGCTGCTGGCCAATTCGGACACGCGCCAGGTGCTTCACGTGACCTACGGCGAGATGCTGCGCAACCCGCAGATCAACAAGAAGATCTACGGCGTGCTCGAAACCCACATCGAGGCCTACTGGAAGTCGGTGGAGCGGCACATCAGGAAGCATCTGGACCTGCTGGGGGTGGGCAAGGCATGAGCGACAGGATGGCGGAGGCGGCCGGGGCTGGAGTGCCGGTCGGGACGACGCCGGGCGCCCCGAAGCCCGATGGCGGCGCGTCGAGGAGGACGACCGTGGAGTTCATGGGTGAGGATTTCCTGCTGAGCACCGAGACGGCGCGGCGGCTGTACCACGAGTACGCGCGCAAGATGCCGATCTTCGACTACCACTGCCACCTGTCGCCCAAGGACATCGCGGAAAACCGTCAGTTCAAGAACATGACCGAGATCTGGCTCGGCGGCGACCACTACAAGTGGCGCGCGATGCGCGCGGCCGGCGTGCAGGAGCGGTTCATCACGGGGGACGCGAACGACTTCGAGAAGTTCAAGGCGTGGGCGAAGGTGGTTCCGCTCACGATCCGCAACCCCCTTTACCACTGGACGCACATGGAGCTGCGGAACCCGTTCGGGGTCGCCAAGCTCCTGAACGAGGACAGCGCCAAGGACATCTACGCCCAGTGCAACGAAGCGCTCAAGCGCGAGGAGTTCCGGGTCCGCGGCCTCATGACCATGATGAACGTCAAGGTCGTGTGCACCACGGACGACCCGATCGACAGCCTCGAGCACCACAGCGAGATCCGCAAGGACCCCGCCTTCCCGGTCAGGGTGCTCCCCGGCTTCCGCCCCGACAAGGGCATGGCGGTCGACAGGCCGGAGGTGTTCAACGAGTGGGTGACCAGGCTCGAGGCGGCCACCAACATCGAGATCAAGGACTACGCCGCCTTTCTCGAGGCCGTCCGCAAGCGCCACGAGTACTTCCACAACATGGGGTGCCGGCTCTCCGACCACGGGATCGAGGAGCCCTACGCCGACGACTACGTGGAGAGCGAGATCATCTACATCTTCCACAAGGTCCGCAGCGGCAAGAGCCTCGATCCCGCCGAGACGCGCAAGTTCAAGAGCGCGATGCTGCACCAGTTCGCGGTGCTCAACGCGGAGCGCAACTGGACCATGCAGCTGCACCTCGGGGCGCTGCGCAACACCAACACGCGCGGCGCGAAGCGCCTCGGCCCGGACACGGGCTACGACTCCATGGGCGACTTCCAGATGGCCCGCTCGCTCGCCCGCTTCTACGACAGGCTGGACTCGGAGGAAAAGCTCCCCAAGAGCATCATCTACCCGCTGAATCCCCGCGACTTCCCGATGGCCGCCAGCATGGTCGGCAATTTCCAGGACGGCAAGGTGCCCGGCAAGATGCAGTTCGGCGCGGCGTGGTGGTTCAACGACACCAGGCGCGGGATGGAAGAGCAGATGAACATCCTCTCGGAGGTGGGGCTGCTCTCGCAGTTCGTGGGCATGATCACGGACTCCCGCAGCTTCCTCTCTTACCCGCGCCACGAGTACTTCCGCAGGATCCTCTGCAACCTCATCGGCGCCGACGTGGAGCACGGCGAGCTGCCGGCCGACATCGGTCTGCTCGGCAGGATCGTGCAGGACGTGAGCTACAACAATGCGGTCCGGTTCTTCGGGTTCAACCTGAAATGAAAGCCGGAAGCACCGCCCGACCGAAACGCGAAGAGCACCCCGAGGAGCACCCATTGAACCAGGAGATGGAAGGCATAGACCTCTATTCGGACACGCATACGCTGCCGACGCCGCGCATGCGCGACGCCATGCGCGACGCGGTCGTGGGCGATGACGTGAACGAGGCCGACCCGACCGTCAACGAGCTGGAGCGCCTGGCCGCGGAAAAGGTGGGCAAGCGGGCCGCGCTCTTCGTGCCCAGCGGGCACATGGGCAACCTGATCGCGGCGATGGTCCACTGCCGCCACGGGCAGGAGGTCATCCTCGAGTCCGAGGCTCACATGTACTACTACGAGGCCGGGAGCGTCGCCGCCATCGCGGGCCTGATGCCCCGCCTCGTGCAGGGGCGCAACGGCATCTTCGGCGCCGACGACGTGCGGCCCCTGCTGCGCGAGCCGAACATCCACTACCCGCGGACGCGCCTGCTCTGCGTGGAGAACACCCACAACCGCGGCGGGGGCACCGTCGTGCCCCTGGACAGCCTGCGCGCCCTTCGCGCCCTCGCCGACGAGCGTCGGCTCGTGATGCACCTCGACGGCGCCCGGGTCTTCAACGCCGCGGTCGCGCTGGGGGTCAACGTCCGCGAGATCACCGTCTTCTTCGACTCCGTCATGTTCTGCCTGTCCAAGGGCCTGAGCGCGCCCGTGGGCTCGATGCTCGCGGGCTCGACCGGGTTCGTGACCGAGGCCCGCCGCATGCGCAAGAGGCTCGGCGGCGGGATGAGGCAGGCGGGCGTCCTCGCGGCCGCGGGCATCATCGCGCTCAACGAGATGGTCGACCGGCTCGCGGAGGACCACGCCAACGCCCGCACGCTCGCCGAAGGGCTCGCCGGGCTCAAGGGCTACCGCGTCGACCTCGAGACCGTGCAGACGAACATGGTGCGCGCCGATATCTCGGGGCTCGGGATCCCAGCGGCGGTGTTCCTGGAGAAGCTCGCGGCCTACGGGATCAAGGCGTCGGGCCTCCCGCCGACGGGGGTGCGTTTCGTCACCCACCGTCACATCACGCGCGCGCACATCGACCAGGTGCTCAAGGTGGCGGCGGGGGTCGCGCGCGGCTGATCGGCCGCGGCCGGCGCTCTCTCTACCCGCGGCGGACGGCTTCGGGGGCGCGGCGCGCGACCAGGGTCGCGCTGTAGAGCCCGAGGGCGAGCCAGATCATGCCAAAGGCGAGACCCCGCGTGCGGTCGAATGGCTCGCCGTAGACCACGGTCCCCACGACCAGCATCAGCGTCGGAAGCAGGTACTGCAGGAACCCGACGGTCTTGAGCGGGATCCGTTGCGCCCCCTCGGCAAAAACCCACAGCGGGATGGCGGTCACGACGCCGGCGCCGACCAGGAGCGCGGTGCGGCCGGCGTCGCGCCCGAAGGCTCCGCCGCCCGCGGCGGCCAGGGTGACGACGTAGCCGCCGGCGAGCGGCAGCAGGAAGAGCGACTCCAGGGCCAGCCCCGTCACCGAGTCCAGCGGCGAGGTCTTCTTCGCGAGCGCGTACAGCCCGAACGTCACGGCCAGGCTCACCGAGATCCACGGGAAGCTGCCGTGCGCCGCCGTGAGAGTGACGACTGCTGCCGCCGCCATGGCGGCGGCCCCCGCCTGGAGCCGGGTCATCCGCTCGCGCAGGAACAGCAGGCCCAGCACGATGCTCACCAGCGGCGTGATGTAGTAGCCCAGGCTCGCCTCGACGATCCTGCCCGCCGCCACCGCCGACACGTAGATGTGCCAGTTCACGCCGAGGAGGGCGGCCGAGGCCGCGGTCGCGCGCAGCACGCGCGGCTCGCGGAGCGTCTCCAGGGCGCCCCGGCCCCCGCGCCGGACCGCGATCGCGATCCAGAACAGGGCGCACGCCCAGAGGATGCGGTGCATCAGGATCTCCGACGGGGAGACGCCGCCGAGCTGCTTCCAGTAGACCGGCAGCAGCCCCCAGACCGCGTACGCCGCGAGCACAAGGAGATAGCCTGACCGCATAACGCGTCTCAGACGCCCGGGCGCGCATGCGGCGCGCGCGCCGCGCGCCGCCGCCGCGCCGCCGCGGCTCGGCCGCCGCGGCCGGCCGTCCTCGCCCGGTTGAGGGCGCGGTAGAGGCCCTCGCGCGCCACGAGCTCCGCGTGCGTCCCGATCTGACTGATCCGGCTGCCCTCGAGGACGACGATCTGGTCCGCGTGCCGGATCGTGGAGAGCCGGTGAGCGATGACGATCGCCGTGCGGTCCGCCATCAGCCGTTCGAGCGCCTCCTGGATCAGGAGCTCCGTCTCGGTGTCCACCGAGGAAGTCGCCTCGTCGAGGATCAGGATCGGCGCGTCCTTGAGCACCGCCCGGGCGATCGCGAGCCTCTGCTTCTGGCCGCCGGACAGCTTGACCCCGCGCTCTCCGATCAGCGTGTCGTACCCGTCGGCGAGGCGCACGATGAACTCTTCGGCGTTGGCGATTCTCGCGGCCCGCTCGATCTCGTCCTCGGTCGCGTCCGGCCTCCCGAACAGGATGTTGTCGCGCACCGTGCCGTGGAAGAGGAACACGTCCTGGCTCACGATGCTGATCCTCAGCCTGAGGCTGCGCAGGCGCAAGCCGCGGACGTCCGTCCCGTCGATGGTGATGGACCCGCACTGCGGGTCGTAGAACCGCGGGATCAGGCTCACGAGCGTCGTCTTGCCGACCCCCGTGGGGCCGACGAGCGCCGTGACGCTGCGGGCCGGGATGTGCAGGTCGATGTCCTCCAGCACGCTGTCTCCGCGGGCATAGCGGAACGTGACGCCCCGGAAACGGATCTCGCCGGCCGCGTCGGCCGCGAGCTCCACGGCGCCCGGCGCCTGCGCTATGTCGGGCTCTTCGCGCAGCAGCTCCGCCACGCGGTCCGCGCCGGCGAGCGATTCCTGGAACGCTTCCCAGGCGCCGCCCAGCGCCCGGACGGGCTGGTAGAAGATGTTGAGGTAAAGGAAGAAGGCCACCAGATCCTCGAGGGGCAGCACGTGCTGCCAGGCCAGCCTGCCCCCGAAGTAGATGAGGAGCACCATGCCCAGCGAGGACGTCAGCTCGACGAACGGCTGGAACGTGGCCATCAGGCGCAGCGCCCGCAGCATCGAGTCACGGTAGCGGCGGATGTGCGTGCGGACGCGGTGTGCCTCGATGTCCTCCCGCGTGAACGACTGGATCTCCCTGATCCCCGAGATGTTGTCGTTGAGAGTCGCGTTGAGATCTCCGAGCTCTCGCTGTCTCTCGCGGAATGCCGGGCGCACGCGGCGCGCGAGCACCCGCATCGCGAGGAGGATAAGCGGGATCGGGACCAGGCTGAGGAGCAGGAGCTGCCAGTTCAGCACCGCGAGGACGATGCTGACGCCGGCCAGCGTGAGCACGTTCACGGCGATGTCGGGGGCCGCGTGCGAGATCAGGCGCTCGAACAGGTCGGAGTCGTTGACCACGCGCGACAGCAGCTGCCCGGTCTGCCGGTCGGCGTAGAAGCCGAGCGAGAGCTTCTGCAGGTGGCGGTAGAGGTGCTCGCGCACGTCGGCCACGACGCCCCAGCCCGCGACGTGCGCCATGTAGCTGCGCAGAAAATGCAGCGCCCCCCGCACGATGTAGATCCCGACCGCGAGCAGCGAGAGGCGCGCCAGCAGGGCGGCGGCGGCGGGCCCGAACGGGCCGCCCTGGACCGCGGCGATCATGTCGCGCACGATCAGCGGCGCCGCCAGCTCGGCGGCGACGAGCAGCAGCATGCTCGCCACCGTGACGAAGAGAGGCACGACATAGCCCCGGGCGTAGCGGAAGATGAACCAGAGGGTGCTCACGCGGGTCCAGCAAAGCGGAGCGCCCCGTGCCTGTCAAGGCGGCTTGACAGCCCCGCGGAATCGGGACATCCGTTTGGGTGCAGGAGGTCGACCATGCCGATGAGTTTTCCGCAGCTCGCGCTTCTCCTGGCCGCGGGATTCGTGGCCGGGTTCGTCAACACGCTCGCGGGCGGCGGATCGCTCCTCACGATCCCGGCCCTGATCTTCGTGGGCCTCCCGTCGACGATCGCGAACGCAACCAACCGCGTCGCGATCGTGCTGCAGTCGCTGGCGGCGTCCGCGGGCTTCTACCGCGAGCGGCAGCTGCGGATACGCGAGGCCGCGCAGCTCGGGGTGCCTTCGCTGTTCGGCGCGCTGGCCGGGGCCCTCGTCGCAGCCCGCATTCCCGCGCGGGTTTTCGACCCCATCCTCGGCGCGCTGCTGCTCGTCATCCTGGCGACTCTCTTTATCAAGCCGGCCCGGCGCGAAGAGGCGGCGCCGCGGGTCCCGCGCGCGGTCATGATCCTCATCTTCGTGGCCATCGGGTTCTACGGCGGCTTCATCCAGGCCGGGGTCGGCTTCCTGCTGATCGCCGCGATCACGTGGGGGCTCGGGCATGACCTGGTGCGCACGAACGCCCTCAAGATGGCCGTCGCGTTCGGCTTTGCCGTGGTCTCCCTGCTGGTGTTCATCGGGCATGGCGAAGTCAGGTGGGTCCCCGGCCTGGTCCTGGCCGCGGGCAACGTGGCGGGCGCGATGCTCGGCGTGCGGTTCGCGCTCAAGCGCGGGCAGGCGGCGATCCGCTGGATCATCGCGGCCGCCGTCGTGGCGAGCGCTCTCAAGCTCTTCGGCGTGTTCTAGAGGTCCGACGCCGCGGTCGACGGCGGGGGTTCCCGCGCATTATGCTCGAGCCGTGGCCGACGTCGGCTTCATCGTCGACAGCTTCTGCAGGGACCTCAGGCGGTCGGCGCCGCCGGCCGAAGGCTCTTCGCGCACGGAGATGTGCCTCATCGGCAGGCTGCGCGACGGCGCCACGTTCGCCGTGGTCGACGACCGCGAGCGGCCCGGCTTCTTCGTCCCGCGGAGCGAGCGCGAGCGGGCGATCGCCGCGGCCGGCGACGGCCGCTGGCACGAAAGCACTTACCTGACCTTCGGCGGTGAGCCGTGCTACCGCTTCAGCTGGGCCTCGACCGCGGAGCGCAGCAGGGCCGCCGCCGGGCTGGCCGCGGCCGGCGTGCGGACCTACGAGGCGGACCTGAGGCCCGAGGATGCCTGGCGCCTCGAGCGTCGGATCCACGCAGCCGTGCGCATCGAAGGCTCGTGGCGGCCCGGCCGCCGCGTGGCTCGCGTGTACCACAACCCCGATGCGGCTCCCGACGACTGGCACCCCGGCCTGGCGGTCTGCTCGCTCGACATCGAGACCGACGTGCGGACGAGCCAGGTCCGCGCCGCGGGTCTGGTGGTCCGCGCCCCCGGCGGCGAGGTCGCGGCGCGCGAAGTGCTGTTCGCGGGCGATCTCCCCGACGAGCCGCCGGTGCGCGCGTTCCCTGACGAGCGCGCGCTTCTCGCCGCCCTGCGCGAGAGGCTGCTCGCCCTGGATCCCGACGTGATCACCGGATGGAACGTCGTCGACTTCGACATGGCGGTCCTGATCCGGCGCTTCCGCGCCTGCGGCGTTCCCGTGGACCTCGGCCGCTCGGACGAGGCGGCCGTCTACCTGGAGCGCCTCAGGATGGCAGAGGGGCGGGCGCTTGCGGGCCGCGTCCTGGTCCGCGGCCGCCAGGTCTGGGACGCCGCGCGCTTCGTGCGCGGCTCGGGCGAGCGCTACGAGGACTACACGCTGGAGACGGTCGCGCAGGCGGTGCTCGGCGAAGGCAAATCGCTCGCGCCCGCGCCCGGCGAGCGGCGCATCGACGCGCTCGAGCGGACGGCGCGCGAAGACCCGCGCGCCTTCTGCCTGTACTGCCTGCGCGACGCGGAGCTGGTCCTGCGCATCCTCGAGCGGACCGGGCTGTACGACCTGACGCTGCGGCGCTGCGAGCTCACGGGCGTGTCGCTCGATCGCGCCTGGACCAGCATCTCGACGTTCGAGCACCTCTACATCGAGGCCCTCCACGGCCGCGGCCGCGTCGCCCCGACGCGCGGCGTCGATGCGCTGCCGGAGGGCACCGCGCCCGGCGGCGCGATCCTCGATCCGGTTCCGGGCCTGCACCGCGACGTGCTGGTCTTCGATTTCCGAAGCCTCTACCCGTCGGTCATGCGCACCTTCAATATCGATCCTCTCTCGTATGCGGGTGCGGCGCCGGCGGCGAGCGCCCATCCCGCCGCCCCCGGCCTGATCTGCGCGCCGAACGGCGCTTGCTTCCGCAGGGAGCCGGGGGTCCTGCCCGAGCTGCTCGATCGGTTCTTCGCCAGCCGGGCCGCGGCGCAGAAGCGCGGAGACGAGATCGCGTCCTACGTCTACAAGATCCTCATGAACTCCTTTTACGGAGTGCTCGGCGCGAGCGGCTGCCGCTTCGCGGGGGCGCCCCTGGCGGGAGCGGTCACGAGCCTCGGCCAGCACCTCCTCGGCTGGTGCCGCGACCTCCTGCAGCGCCACGGGCTGCGCGTCCTCTACGGCGATACCGATTCGCTGTTCGTGACCTCGGAGCGGGCGAGCCTGTCCGCCGACGAGGTGCTGCGCCTGGTCAACACGGAGCTCGGCCGCTACTGCCGCATGCGCTACGCCGTCGATTCGCGTCTCGAGCTCGAGCTCGACAGGTTCTACAGCCACTTCTTCCTCCCGCGGGTGCGCGGCGGCCCCACGGCCCGCGGCCGCGCCAAAGGCTACGCGGGCCGCATCGGTTCGGGGAGCGACGAGGGTCGGGTCGAGGTCAAGGGAATGGAAGCGGCCCGCACCGACTGGACCCCGCTCGCGAGGCGGTTCCAGGTCACGCTGCTCGACCTGCTGTTCCAGGGCCGGGGCGCGGAGGAGGCGCGCGAGCTCGTCGCCGGGATCGTCAAGAAGATGCGGGCGGGCGAGCTCGACGACGAGCTCGTCTACCGGAAGAGGCTGCGCAAGCCCGTCGCCTCCTACACCTCCGCGGTGCCGCCCCACGTGAGGGCCGCGGCGCAGATGGGCGACGAGGAGCCGGGCGCTTTTGTGAGCTACGTCATGACGGCCAAGGGGCCCGAGCCCGCGGACCGCCGCACGGGGGCCCTGGACTACGAGCACTACATCGAGCGGCAGCTCAAGCCGATCGCCTCGATCTTCGTGGAGGCCTTCGGGACCGACATCGAGCACCTCTTCGACGGGGCGAGGCAGCTGTGGCTGTTCTAGGGCGGCCGCCCGGACCGTCGGGACACCTGGAGGAGCTGAGCGGGCGGATCGTCGAGGCGATCCGCGCGATCCCTCGCGGGCGGGTCGCCACCTACGGTCAGATCGCGACGCTGGCCGGCGCCCCCGGCGCGGCCAGGCGCGTGGCCTGGCTGCTGCACTCCTCGTCGCGGAAGCGGCAGCTGCCGTGGCACAGGGTGATCGGCGCGTCGGGCCGCGTCTCCCTGCCGCAGGGAGGAGGGTACGAGCTGCAGCGCGCCCTGCTCGAAGCCGAGCGTGTCGCGTTCCGCGACGAGAAGGTCGACCTCGAGCGCTTCCAGTGGAAGCCCGCGCGGCGTGCTGATGGTGCGCAGAGGCGGCGCCCCGGATCGACCGGCAGGCGGACGCCGGACTAAGGGCGACCGAAAAGAGTTACGCCGGCCTAACTTCTTGACAAAAGATTACTGAATAAGTCATCTTAGCTCGGTCCATGCTGGGCGGCGCCCGGTGGCCGCGCCCCCCGGCGGCGCGTCCCCGGGTCGCGGCCGGCCGCTGATCGGTCTGCCGGCCGCGCGCGCCCCGGCAGGATGTTCCGTTTTTGCCGGGAGGAGCACGTCCTGTGACGAGCACGCGACACCTGCCGCTTTCCTGGCGGCATTCGCCGGCACCCGATGCGGTGCCGCGGCCTGCGCGCTGCTGTGCGCCCTGCTGTTCGACGGCTGCGCGCGCCCGGCCGGCCCGCCGCCGCAGGCGGGCGCGTCCCTCGAGCGCGCGCTCGACGCGGCTTCGGGCGCCCGGTGGGCGGCGGCCCGTGAGGAGCTGCAGTCCTTTGCCGCAGCCTGGCCTTCGATCGAGGACTCGGTTCGCGCGGTGAACCCGCAGGCCTACGAGAAGATCGAAGACGGGGTCGCGGCCGCCCGGGCCGCGCTGCAGGCGGAGCCGCCCGACGCGGAGCGGGCTCGCCGATCGCTCGCCGACCTCGCCTTGGCGTTCGAAAGCTCCCCGAAGGGAGCGCCGGCGAGGGAGGCCGAGCGCGTCTCTCTGCCCGGCCTCCTCGAGGTTGCCGGGGACGCGCAACGTTCCTTCGAGGCGGGAGATCTCGCGGGGGGCGCGGCAATCCTGCGCCGGCTCGAGAGCGCGTGGACCGCGGCCGAAGGCGAGGTCAAGGCTCGCTCGCCGCGGGCATACGAGGAGATCGAAGACGCTCTGGGTGGGATCTCATCCGTCCTGCTTTCCCCGGCTCCCGACGCGCGTCGCGCCGCGGACCTCTCGGCGCGTATCGTCGGCCTGCTCGAGCCGCTCACCGAGGAGGCGCGCTACACGGCCTGGGACGCCGCGCTCATCCTGCTGCGCGAAGGGCTCGAGGCCATGCTCGCCATCGCGTCGCTGCTCGTCCTCCTGCGCAGGACCGGGCACGCCGACAAGCAGTCGTGGGTGTGGGCGGGCGCCGGGGCGGGAGTGGCCGCGAGCGCCGCGCTCGGAATCGCCCTGAGCCTGGCGACGGCCCTCGCGGCCGCGGGCTCGGCGCGCGAGGCCATCGAGGGCCTGGTCGGCCTGGCAGCGGTGATCCTCATGCTCACCGTGGGAGCATGGCTGCACGGCAAGTCGAGCATCCAGGCGTGGAACGCCTTTATCAAGGAGAAGGCGGGCGGGGCTCTCGCCGCGGGCGGCACCTGGTCGCTCGCGTCCATCGCGTTCCTCGCGATCGCCCGCGAGGGAGCCGAGACCGTCGTCTTCTACATCGGGATCGCGCCTTCGATCGCCCCGGGGCAGATGGCGCTCGGAATCCTGGGAGCTCTCCTTCCGCTGGCGGGGCTGGGCTACGTCCTCTTGCGCTACAGTGTCCGCCTCCCGCTGCGGCAGCTGTTCCTGGGCGCCACCCTTCTCATTTACTATCTCGCCTTCAAGATCCTGGGCCAGAGCATACACGCGCTGCAGATGGCCGGCTTCGTTTCGGTCCACGCGAGGCGCGACCTGCCCGCGCTTCCGCCGCTGGGGATGTACTCGAGCTGGGAGACGTTCGTGCCGCAGGCCCTCGTCGCCCTGCTCGTGCTCGCTGAGCTGCTGCTCACGGAGCTGCGGCATCGCAGGGCGGCCCGGAACGCCCCGGCGTCGAACGGGGCGTGAGCGCGATGAGCGTCGTCGAAGGGCTCACCGACACGCAGGAGTCCTACCTGGAGGCCGCCTACCTGCTGGAGGCCGAGCGCCGCTTCGCGAGGGTGCGGGACATCACGCGGGCGCTCGGCGTCAAGGCGCCGTCGGTCACGCTCGTCATGCGCGTGCTCGCGGCTAAGGGCCTGGTGGTCTACGAGCGCTACGGCGCGATCACGCTGACGGCGCGGGGCCGCCGCGCGGGGGAGGATCTCGTCCTGCGCCGGCGCGCGACGGAGGACTTCCTCTCGAGCGTGCTCGGGGTGGCCGGGAGCCAGGCGCGCGAGGTCGCGGAGAAGATCGAGCATCACCTGCCGCCGGCGGTCCTCTGCAGGCTCGTCCGCTTCGTCGACCACTACAAGCGCAGCGCCCGGCGGAAGCACGTTCCGGCGCTCGGCTGCGCCGACCTCTGCGGGGCGCGCGCCGCGGCAGACTGCGCCCGCCTCGCGGGCGCCTAGATCGGGCACGGTCCGCCGTGCCCAGACCCGCGGAAGCGGCGGGAACGGCGGTCAGCCGCAAGTCCGACAGGCCCCTAGAGCCGGCGCCTGAGCACGACCCTCACGCCCAGCGGCAAGAGCGGCAGCAGCAGGGCGAGCGCTGTCCAGCCGCCGCCGCGCGGATCGACTGCGCGCAGGACGCGGCCGGAATCCGCCTGCCCCGCCAGGGCGAGGCGCACGTCGTAGCCGGGAGGCGGCGCCGTGATCCGGTAGGCGCGGAAGCTCGGGCGCACGCCGGGAAACGCCTCGGGCGTGTGCTCGACGATGTCGTAGCCGAGAGCCGAGCCGGGGATCTGGCGCACCAGGTAGTCGCGGGGCTGGATCGCGGCACTGCGGCCGGCGGCTTGCAGCCCGAGGGAGGCTCCCGGCTTCTCCTCCAGCGACTCCTCGGTCCGGACCCACAGCGCGGAGCTCGCGAGACCGAGCCCCGCCGTCGGCCTGTTAGGCGAAGCCATCAGGTCATACAGGGCCGCGTTGTAGAGGAGGGTGGGGAAGGTCTTGAGAAAGACCACCTCGCCCGGCTTGAGGTAGAGGTGGGCGCGCGGCGAGTCGCTGTCCGACGAGACGGTCCATTTCTCCGCCGGGATGATCTCGTAGCGGACGCCGCGCCGCAGCGCGGGGAACACCACGAGCGACTTGGCGAGCGAGAACGAGCGGCCCTGGTTTTCGACGTGGTATTCCAGGCGGTAGCGGCCCCGGGGCAGGCGCAGCACGAATCCCCTGAATGGCCCCTGGTAGGCGGCGCGCGGCGGCTCCTTGGTCTTTCCGGCGCCGTAGTCCACCACCGCCTTCGCGCGGGTCTCGATGATGCGCTTCATCTCGTCGGCGAACGCGAGGCGGGAGGCCTCGCCCTCGAGGCCGAGCGGGTAGACGTAGATGTACTCGCTCGGCAGCAGCGTCGAGAGCAGCTCCCGGCCCCGGTAGACCCTGAGCTCTCCCGGGAGCGGCATGTTGGCGCCTTCGAAATCCGCCCGGTACTCCGCGGTGATCGGCCAGTAGTACACGTCCGTCATGTTGACGGTGATGGCGTTGTCGGCGTCGGCGGTGAGGTACATCGTGTGCCGCTGCTCCGGCACGAAGCCGGACAGGTAGTGTCCGCCGTCGAACGGCGCGACGCCGAACACGATCTGGGTCGACGCGCGCGGCGTCGCCTGCTGGGCCGGGGCCGTCACCGCGCACGCGAGCGCCAGGGCCATGAGCGCCGGCTTTCTCATCGGACCGACACCCCCCTTTGCCGCAGCGCCGCAACGGCGCCCGCGATGAACGCGGCGCCGTAGAGCGCATACCAGGCCAGGTGCGCCGCCGGGACCGCGCCATAGCTCTCGTAGCGCACGAGGTCGTCGAGGAAGAGCCCGACCGGAAACACGAATCGGAAGACGGAGTTGAACCCGGACAGGAGCGAGCGCAGGAACACGATGAAGAAGGAGGCCCCCCACTCGACCTTGGACAGTATCAAGTCGCCGGCGAACGCGGCGAGGGAGCAGAGGAGCAGCGCCACCGCAACGATGGTCGCAGCGCGCTCCTGCCGGAAGAAGAGGGCTGCGCACACGCCCGCGGCGCTCACGGCGAAGACGCAGAGGAGGCACAGCGGCAGCAGCGCGAGCAGCGAGAGCGGCACGTCGTAGGCGGTCGCCGCCTGGCCGATGAGCAGCGCGAGGAGCAGGAACCCCAGCGCGACGAGCGCGGCAGCCGCGATCGCGGTCATCTCCGCCAGGACGTAAGCGGCCGGCGACACGGGGCCGTAGAAGAGCGTCTCGAGCGCGCCGCTCTCGCGCTCTCTCGCCGGTCCGAGCGCGGCGTACACGACCGCGAAGACCGCCAGCAGGACGACCGCGGCGAGGAGGCCGTACTCGGCGGGGTGCAGGGCGACCATGAGCCCGTTGTTGTCCAGCGACGCGAGGGCGTTCCTCTGCAGAAAGTAGAGGACCGCTTGCTGGGCGGCGAGCAGCAGGACGAAAGGCGTGCCGAGGCAGAGCTCCCGCACGCGCCGCCCGGCCAGCACCCGGTAGACCCTCGCCGCGCCGGGAGTCATCACGCCTCCTCCGGCGATCCGCCGGGCTCTTCGGAGGTCAGGCGCAGAAAGCTCGCCTCCAGGTCACCCTGGGCGACCTCTTCGGTCCTTCCCAGGGCGCGGATGCGGCCGCGCTGGATGATGGCCACGCGGGCGCAGCTCTTCTCGACCTCGGACAGCAGGTGCGAGCAGAGGAACACGGCGGTCCCTCCGCCGCGGCGCGCCTGCAGCAGCTCACGGACCTCGTGCACGCCGCGCGGGTCGAGCCCGCTCGTCGGCTCGTCGAGGATGAGCAGCTCCGGGTCGTGCAGGAGCGCGCGCGCCAGCGAGAGACGCTGCTTCATGCCGTGCGAAAAGGTGCGGATGCGCTTGTGCGCGGCCTCCGCGAGCCCGACGTCCGCGAGACGGGCCAGCGCGCGGGCGGCGGCGTCCGCGAGCCCGTAGAGGCGGCCGAAGAACACGAGGTACTCCGCCGCGGTGCGGTCGTCGCGGAGCTGCGGCGCCTCGCCCACGACGCCGACGCGGCTGCGGAGGGCCCGCGCGCTGCCGGGCGTGACCTGCTCGCCGAAGAGGCGGATCGCCCCCGCGGCGTCGGGCGACAGCAGCCCCAGCATCATCTGGATCAGCGTGGACTTGCCCGCCCCGTTGGGACCCAGCAGGCCGAAGAACTCTCCCTGTTCCACGGAGAGGCTCACGCCGTCGACGGCCTTGAAGGATCCGAAGCTCTTGCTGACGCTGTCGATCTCGATGACCAAAGGTTGAAGGTTCCCCGCGGCGAGCCGCGCCGCGCTCGGCTCAGCCCCGCCCTGGTACGTCCCTGTACGGGCGAGGGCAGGGCCATCCCTGGCCCTAGCTCTTGACCGCCCCCGCCGTGAGCCCCTCGACGATGAGGCGCTGCACGAACAGGAACGCCACGATCAGCGGCACCATGACCAGCACGCAAGCGGACATGAACAGCCCCATCCGCGTAAAGGCGAGGCCCATTTCGCCGACCAGGTCGAAGATGACGACCGCGACGGGCCGCATCCGCCCCTTGTTGATGATGATGCTCGCAAACAGGAACTCTTTCCAGGTGTTGATCGCGGTCATCGTCCCCACCGCGATCATGCCGGTCCGCGTGAGCGGCAGGCCGATCCGCAGGAACGTCCCGAAGCGCGAGCAGCCGTCGATAATGGCGGCCTCCTCGAGCTCAGCAGGGTAGGCGTTCTTGAAGTAGCTGCGCATGATCAGCGCCATGAATGGAATGCCGATCGTCCCATAGCAGATGATCAGGCCCAGGTACTTGTTGATCAGGTGCAGGCTCAGCAGCACGAAGTAGAGCGGGATCAGGTAGATGGCCAGCGGCACGAGCTGCACGAACAGCAGCACGCCGACAAAGAAATCCTTGCCCTTGAAATCGAAGCGGCTCAAAGCGTAGCCCGTGGTCGTGGTCAGGGCAAGGGACACGAACACGGTCATCGCGGTGATGAAGAACGAATTGTAAAGAGCCTGCAGGAACGTGACTTCGGTCCAGATGTCCACGTAGTTCTTGAACACCGGCTGCTTTGGCCAGTAGGTGGGAGGCGCCAGGCTCAGTTCCAGCGGCGTCTTGATGCTGCTGAGGAAGAGCCAGTAGAAGGGAAACCCGACCCAGACCACGAGGAGAGCGACGAGAAACCACGTCAAGATCCGCAGGGGCAGCGGGTCGCGTTGCATCCCTGCCATCAGGCCGCCTCCAGGTCGCGCTTGACCACGAAGATCACGTAGGCGATGGCGATCACCGAGGTGAAAAGGAGCATCACGATGCCCATCGCGGCCGCGTACCCCAGGCGGAACTGCTGGAAAGCCATGAGGTACATCTGCACGGCCATCACGTTGGTGTAGTTGGCAGGCCCGCCCCTGGTCATGAGGTAGTTGATGTCGAAGTAGCCGAAGTTGCCGATCAGGGTCAGGGTGAGCACGATCATGAGCTGCGGATAGATGCCGGGCAGGCTCACGTGCACGAACTGGGCCCACGCGCCCGCTCCGTCGATGTCCGCGGCCTCGTAGCGCTCACGCGGGATGTTCACCAGAGCCGCGAGGATGATGACCGCCTTGTAGGAGAACGAGAACCACATGCGGACGACGAGGATCGACAGGAACGGGCAGCGTGATCGGCCCGACGCGGAAGTCGACGTTGCCGAGAAAGCGTATCTGCTCCTTGATGATCCCGGCCTTGAGCAGGAGGTCATTGATCGGGCTGAAGTCCGGGCTGTACATCCACAGCCACATGGTCGAAATGACGACCGACGGCACCAGCCAGGGCAGCAGGGTGAAGCCGCGCAGAACGGCCTGGACCTTTCCGGCCCTGTTGAGCACCAGGGCGACCCAGACCGCGATGATCGTGCTGCCCACGCCGTTGCCGATCGTGTACCAGACCGTGTTGCCCAGGGTGCCCCAGAAGATGTCGTCCTTTGTGAAGAGCTCCTTGTAGTTGCCGAGGCCGATGAAAGGGTAGCTCGGGTAAAGGAGCGTATACTCGTAGAGGCTGAGGAGGAGCCCTCGGACCACCGGGTAGAGGATCAGCACGGCCAGGCCGAACATCGAGGGAAGCAGCATGAGGTAAGGGAAGAGCTTGTCCTTTGTCCTCGCCTTCATGCTGCGTCCCCCTCTGAACAGTCGAAGTGCACGCGGCCCGCGCCGCCTACTTGGGTGCGTTGGCCTTGTCCATCATCTCCTGCGCCTTCGCGTTGTACTTGGCCGCGAGGGCGGGGATCGGCTCCTTGTTCAGCAGGACGTCCGCCCAGAAGTCGTACAGGGGGCTTCCGGGGCCGCGGCCCGCGATCTGGCTCCAGGCAGTGCTCGGATTCTGGGAGGTATGCGCGTAGTCCAGGCACTTGATGGTCTCGCGCTTCCAGTCGTCGCCGGCAAAGTACTTGTCGGCGCTTGCGCCTTTGGACGGTGAGTACGTCTGGGTCAACTGGGCGAGGGCGAGCATGCTCTCATCCCTGCTCAGGAAGTCCAGCCACTTCACGCTCTCTTTCTCGTACTTGGTCCCGTACATGACGCCGAAGAAACCGGCGCCGCTGTACGATGTGCGCCTGACGCCCATGGTCGGAATGGCCGGCTTGACCTTGGCGAGCATCTCCTTGGGAAAAACGTTTGTGGCGCTCGTCCCATGCGGCTGGATGGCGTTCTTGCCCGCGATAAAGAGCTGCATCCCGTCGTACGAAGGATCGAGCACGTCCTTGCCCACGACCTCGTGCTTGTAGACGAGATCACGGACGAACTGCATCGCGTCGATGACCTCCTTGGTGTTGAGCGTCGCGGACTTGCCGTCCATCGTCGTGGCCTCGCCGCCGCCCTGCCATATCCAGTGCAGGAAGTCCTGGCTGTCGCTCTTGACTCCGTAGTGGAAGCCGATGCCAGCCCGCTCCATCTTGCCGTCGGCGGCCTTGACCGTCAGCTTCTTACCGTAGGTCACGAGGTCGTTCCAGGTGTCCGGCGGGCCCTTGAACCCGGCTTCGGCCACCAGGTCGGCTCTGTAGAGCATCGGCCGCACGTCGATCCGCCACGGAATCCCGTAGACGTGGCCGTCGTAGATGACGTCGGCAAGCGCCTTCTCGTAGAAGCGCTCGTGGTGGAGCTGGTCCTTGTACTTGTCCAGCGGCATCGGGCCGTACTTGCCCTTGCCGATACGGACGTTCGACCAGGCCCAGAACATGTCGCCCACGTCCGGATGGTCGCCGCCGGTGACGACGAGCATCCACTTCTGAGAGGCCTCGGTCCAGTTGTTGACCTCGAGCTGGACCTTGATGCCGGTCTCCTTTTCGAACTTCGCCGCCAGGTCGCCGATCGCCTGCTTCTGCTGGTTCAGGTCCGCGCCGTAGTTCTGCATCCAGAAGGTGATCGTGGCCCCCTTTGACGACGACTCCTGACCGCCGGTGGCAAACAGCAAGCCGGCCGACAGGACGAGAAGAACGATGAAGGCTGATCTTCTCACCGCATACCTCCGTTCCTTTGGATTTCCCGAGCGTACCACGGGCGCACCTCGGGGTCAACAAAAACCGTATTCGGGAGTATTCGAACTCACCTCTGCACGACCGTCCGCTCCAGGACGCGGCCGTCGGCGAGATGGACGACGGCCTTCCAGGCGTCCCCGGAACGGGTCGGCGACGCCGCCCTGGATCCAGGTGGTCTCTTCGTTCACGTAGAACGGCTCCTCCCAGGCGACGTCCACGCGGTCGCCGTTGCGGAAGAACTCCACCGAGCGCACCGTTTCGGGGAGCTCCGCCGCGAGCCTGACCCAGCGCTCGCCCTTCCACTCCCAGCGGTCGTTGAGCCCGAGCAGGACGTACTGGTCCTCCTCGGGCAGCTCGGCGACCGGGATTCCGAGGCCGCGGGCCATGCGCCTGGCGAAGAACAGGTCCTCGGCGTTGGCGATCCCCCAGGCCGCCGGCGGCTCCTGCTTGGTATGGTTGTTGTAGTAGCCCCACGACGTGCGCGTCTCGAAGGCGACGTCGAGCTGGGTGAAGCAGGGGGAATCCTCGTTGCAGACGATCGGCTTGCCGAGCCCCCAGCTCGCGCACCATGCGGAGAAAGCGGTAGTAGCGCTGGCGGCGGGAGCCGTTGCCGTGGACGAGCACCACGTCGCTCGCCTCGGCCACCTCGCGGCTCCCCTCGACGCCGCCTTGGCTGCAGCCGACCGGCATGCCTCCCGACGCCTCGCGGGCGATCTCGATCAGCCCGGTGACCGCGTCGGGGCTCGCCATCATCGGCCTCCGCTTGAACGCGCCCACCGTGTGCTCGTTCGCCGGCTCGATGATGACGTTGGTAAAGCGCTGCCCGGCGAGCCAGCGCGAGGCGGCGCGCACCGCCCGCCGCAGGCACGCGCCGTCGCCCATGCGCGGCGCCTGCCCCTGGTAGAGGATGCTCACGATCACCACCATCCCGATGGCGTCCGCCGCCCGGATCAGCCGGTCGAGCCGCGCGAGAGTGCGCTCGTCGATGCGGCTTCCGTCCGCGCTGAACGGATTGCAGTCGATGGTGTCGTTGTCTATGGTGAACACCGGCATCCCGCCCTGCAGCCCGACGGTAAACGCGCGCAGCCCGTACGCGTACCATTCGGGGAGGGCGGCGATCAGCTCGTCGGTGTGCCGCTCCGGGTCCCAGCGGTCCCACCCGAAGCGCGCGAAGCGTTCGGGAGCCGCCTTGTCGTCGAAGATCCCCTGGATGAGGCGGGCGTTCATCAGCAGCCCGTGGACCGACTCGGGGCTTCCGGGGATCTCGCTGTAGACGAGCCTGCCGTTGATCCGGAAGCGCTCGCCGTCGATGGACAGGGTCGTCTTCAACTTTCACCTCCGCGCGATGGCCGTTGCGCACTCTTGCGCGCGCGCTTGCTTCTGTCAACGCCGCTGCGCGCCGGGCGCGGCGGCTCCCCCATCCCCAGCGTCCAGTCGAGGCACAGCGGAGGCCGCGTCAGTGCGGCGACGGCGGCCTCGAGCGCCTCGGCGCTCGCGCGGGGGAACAGCGCGAACCGGTAGAAATGCTCGCCCTGGTCCGTGTAGCGGTAGCCCTGGCCGGGGTCCAGCTTCTGCGGGTCGTGCCAGGCGAAGACCGGCGACCGCACGAGCGTGAAGCGGACCTCGGCCCCCTCGCCGTCGAGCGCCCAGCAGTCGGGCGCGACCACGCCGAGCCCGGGCTGCGCCAGCGTCCAGTCGCGGTAGGGGACCTCGCGCCCATCCTGCGGCCGCTGGATGCTGCCGCCGGGCACGCCGTCGATGCGGGCCTCGATGGGAGTGTGAAAGGTGAAGGCGAGCTTCGCGACGGCGAGCCGCTCGCCCCACGACAGGGCGGCCTCCATGTGAATCGCGGGGTCGCCGGAGAGGAGCCGCAGGCGCAGCTCGAGGCGGCTCGAGCGGAACGCGGCCTCCACGCGCAGCGTCGCGCGCAGCGGGCCGCTCTCCTCGACCGCCGCGCGCGTGACGCGGAAGAGCCCCAGCCGCCGGCCCGCGTAGCGGTCGATGCCGTGCGACCAGGTGTCGCTCGCGTCCTCGAGCACGCGCACCTGCGGCCCGGGTGAGTCGAACAGCGGGAGGCCGGCGGCGTCGGTCGCCGCGAACAGCGTGCCGCCGCGGCCGGCGCGCACCGTGACGAAGCCGTTGGTGACGGCGCGCGGGCCGGGGCTCCCGGCGCTGCCGGAGGCTGCAGCCTGCGCCGCGCCCGGGACGAGGCGGTAGATCGCGACGGCGCGCGCCGGAATCTTCGCGCGCCACAGCATGGCCCGCCGGCCGCGGACGATCGCCGACTGCTGCACCGGCTGCCAGCCGACCTCCTCGCCGCTCTCGTCGAGCAGCGCCCCGTCGAAGCCGCTCCAGTCGAGCCACGGCTCGTGCGCGATCGCGCCGTCGAAGTCGCGGTCGCTCGCGTTGAAGGCCACGATCCGCTGCCGCGGGTCCGGCGGGAGCGCGACCAGCCGCTTCAGGAACGCCGCGTGCGCCAGCTCGTCCGCGATCGCGCACGACCGCCCGAGCTGGTCCCTCGCGTCCGCGTACGCTTCGGCGATGGCGCTGCCGCCGTAGGTGTCGTGGAACTGGTTGAAGAGCAGGGCCTTCCACGCCTCCTCGAGGGCCGCGGACGCGCGGGCGGGCGGCCTGCCGCCGGCCATCCGGATCGCGGTCTCGGCGCGGGCGAGCGCGCGCTCGGCGCGCCTGACTTCAACTTTGATCTGACGTACGACCGAGTAGCAGCCGACCGCGTGGTACTGCAGCTCGTCCGCGACGACGGGGAGGGCGTCCGCCTGCGGGGCCACGGCCGCGAAGAACCGCTGCGGGTCGCTCGGCTCCAGCACCGCGTCCGGAAAGGCGCGCGCGTGGGCGCGGATCCAGTCGATGTGCGCCTGCGTGGGCCCTCCGCCGTGGTCGCCGACGCCGTAGAAGCACATCACGTGCGGGATGCCCGGAGCGGCCGCGGCCAGGGCCGCCTCGACGTTTCTTTCCAGGTCCTCGGGGCCCCGCGCGTTGTAGCTCACGGGGATGCGCCACGTGAGGACCTCGGCGCCGTCGGGCGCGCGCCAGCGGAACAGCGACCCGGGCAGCTCCTTTTCGTGGGGACCCGGCCGCATCATCACGTACGACGCGAAGCCGTGCTCGCGCAGCAGGCTCGGGAGGTACGCGGTGTGGCCGAAGCTGTCGACGTTATACGCGACGTCGGGCCGGACGCCCAGCCGCTTCTCGAAATAGCGCAGCCCGATCTCCATCTGCCTGCGGAAGGAGTCGGCGAGAGGGAGGTTGCAGTCGCTCTGGATGTACCAGCCGCCGACCGGCTTCCAGCGGCCCGAGGCGATGTGCGCGCGGATGCGTTCGAAGAGCGCGGGGTCGTGCCGCTCGACCTGTTCGTATGCCCACGCCTCGCCGCGGGTAAAGACGAAGTCCGGGTTGCGCGTCGATCAGGTCCGCGGCCGCGCGGCAGGTCGAAAGCACCTCGACGACTCCGGCGGGCCAGCGCCACAGCCAGACGGGGTCGATGTGGGCGTTGCCGATCATGTGCACCGTGATCATCGCGGGCCTCCCCCCGGCCCGGTCTACACCGGGCGAGCGCGCGGTTCAAGGGGGCGCGCGCTGGCGACGGCGGGGCGGCCATGCTACAGTCGCGGCGTGCCGCCCGTGAAACCGCGCCGCTACGCATGCGACTTCGGGGAGCTGGAGACCGTGCTGCGCAAGGGCCGGCCATCGCGGCCCGTGCTCTTCGAGTTCTTCCTCAACCCGACGCTGTTCGCCATCCTCCTCGAGGGCGTCCGGCTTCCGGACGACGAGACGCTGCGGCCGTACGCCGAGCGGGCGCTCGGGTTCCACCGCGCGGGCTACGATCACGCGTGCCTG
This sequence comes from uncultured Spirochaetota bacterium, assembly GCA_963734495.1. Taxonomy (GTDB): domain Bacteria; phylum Spirochaetota; class Spirochaetia; order SZUA-6; family CAVTHK01; genus CAVTHK01. The sequence continues at coordinate 102,147 of CAVTHK010000005.1, read as the reverse complement.
GCGCCGCTGCCGGGCTTCGACTTCGACGTCCCCGCCCGGCGCAAGGAGGCTTCGCTCTCCCTGAACGAGGGCGGGCTCATCTCGGACCGCGAATCCTTTGAGCGCTACCGCTGGCCGGACCTCGGCGCCGTCGACCTCGGGCTCATCGACCGGCTGGCGCGGTGGGTGCCCGAGGGCATGAGGCTCATCCCGCACGGCCCCTGCGGCGTCGAGGAGAACGCGATCCGCATCGTGGGCTACGACCGGCTCTGCTACATGATGGCCGACGACGCCGAGCTGGCGCAGGCGGTGTTCGATCGCATCGGCGCGGCGCTCGTGGGCTACTACCGGCTCGTGTGCGCCCACCCGCTGGTCGGCGCCGCCATCTCGAACGACGACTGGGGCTTCAAGACGCAGCCGCTGCTCACCCCGGCGCAGATGGCGCGCTACGTCTTTCCGTGGCACAAGCGCATCGTCGAAGCGATCCACGCGAGCGGGAAGCCCGCGATCCTGCACTCCTGCGGCGCGATCTACCCGTGGATGGACACGGTGATCGACGAGCTCGGCTTCGACGCGAAGCACTCGTTCGAGGACGCGATCCTGCCGGTCGAAGAGGCTTACGAGCGCTGCGGCCGGCCGCATCGCCGTTCTCGGCGGGATCGACGTGGATTTCGTGATCCGCAGGCCGCCGGAAGAGGTGTATCGCAGGTCGGCCGCGATGCTCGAGCGCTCGCGCGGACGCGGATGCTACGCGCTCGGGACCGGCAACTCCGTGCCGGAGTACGTGCCTCCCGAGCACTACTTCGCGATGACGCGGGCGGCGCTGGAGTAGCTCGAGCAGGGAGGAGCCCGATGGATCTTCACGATGCGCTTTCGAGGCTGGGAGTCCCCGAGGCCGCGGACGTCTTCGCGCCCCACTGGGAGGAGTCGGTCGCGAGCCTGGGCGAACGCAAGCCCGCCTTTCTCGAGCCCGGCGAGGTGCGGGCCGCGCGCGGCTACAGCGGCCTGCCCGAATCGGCCGAGGCGAGGCTCCAGGCCGAGGCGTCCCGCATCGCCCGCGACCCCGCCGCGCGGCTCCTCGCCTGGCACTGCCAGCGGCTGCTCTACGAGCACGCCGACTACGAGCGCGTGAGCGAGTGGCCTTCGGCGCTGGGGGGCGCCTTCTACCTGCTCGTGGCCACGGCCATGGTGCCGCGCGTGCGCGAGGCTCACGCGCGCATGGGCGTGCCCGACGCGGTCACCCGCGAGACCTGCAGCCAGCTCGCGTGCTTCGCAGAGAACTACGCGCGCATGAGCGGAGGCGAGATCGGCATCCCCGTCACGCAGATCTACTGGACGAGGCATTACCCGGCATGCCGGCTGTTCCGGCTCGGACGCATGGAATACATGATCCGGCCCGCGCGCGGAGGCGCCGTGGCCTACAGGCACCGCGCGACCGGCCGCGTCGCGGCCCTGGCGCCGGACGGCACCCGCTATGACGATGAAGGGCAGGTGGCCTGGGAGCTGGGCGGGGGCATTGGCCCGTCGTACCCGACGGGCTGGACCGCGACGCTCGACCGGACCGCGACCAGCGTGACGGGCTCCGTGATCTCGCCGGCCGGGTTCGCGGAGAAGCGCCGCGTGACGCTCAGCCTCCGGGAATGGGAATGCGTGCTCGCCGACGGCGACCAGACTCTGGACATGCACATCCCCGAGGGCGGCCGCATGACGCTCGAGGCGTGCGCCGATTCGATGCGGCGCGCCGCGGACTTTTTCGCGCGCTTCTTCCCCAACCAGGTCTGCCGCACGTTCGGCTGCTCCTCCTGGATCTTCAATACGCAGTTCGAGCGCATCCCGCTCTCGTCCGACAACCTGGTCCGGTTCCAGCGCGAGCTCTACCTGTATCCCGTGGCCTCGAACGGCCGGGACGGGCTGTGGTTCATCTTTCTGCGGAACGACATCGACCCGGCCACGGCGCCGCGCGACACGAGCCTCCGGCGCGGCGTGGCCGACTTTCTCGCCGGCGGGGAGCGCTGGAGAGGCGGCGGAATGTTCTTCGTGGTCGACGACCTCCCGCGGTTCGGGACGCAGGTCTACAGGGCGGGGTGGCCGCCCCGCGAGCTCGGCCCGGCCTGACGCGCCTGAGCGCTTCGAGGCGCGCGCCCGTCAGTGCGCCGCGACGGCCTCGCGCGCGAGCAGGTCACCGCTGGCGTCGAAGGGGAGATCGTAGGGCTCGCTCGCGACGCTCACGTTGGGGTTGTCCGCGAGCTCGGCGGCGATGTTCTCGCTCACCTCGATCTCGCTCATGGAAAGCGTATTGCGGATGCGCGTGAAACGGACGTCCTCCCAGCGCGCGATGTTGCACGTCTTGATCGCGGCCTGGATGGCCTGCCGGTCGTTGCGGAGCACCATCGGGATCTTGACGCTCGTCGGCACGGTGGAAGTCAGGCTGTTCGGGTAGGTCTGCTCGAAATCGAACTTGTCAAAGGCGCGCCGCGTCGTGAAATCGAGGATCCCCAGCCCGTTGGCGTTCCCGTGGCTCTCGTCCGTGATGTCCAGCGCGGCCACGCGGGTGATGGTCGGTCCGCCGGAGATGAACTGCGTGTGGTAGCGGCCGACCACGTTGTTGTCGAAGCCGGTGCCGCTGATGTTCTTGCCGATCTCGTCGATGACCAGCACGTCGAAGGATTCGCAGTAGAAGCGGGGCAGGAGCGCGCGCGACTCGAGCTGCAGCGGGGGCTCGGCTTCGGCCACCTCGTCCGGCGCGAGCACCTCGATGCGGCAGGTCTCGTGGTAGGGGTTCTCGAGGAGCGCGACCGCCATGAGGATCTTGCCGCTGGCGAGCACGACCTTCCCGATCGCCGGCACGTTGTCCGCCATCCGCCCGAAGCCGAGGTTGTGGCAGATCTCGGCGCCGTACTGCTTGCCGAGCCCGATGGCGAGCATCTTCATCAGCCCGCTCTCGTAGGGCCCGCGGAAGGCGACGTGCGGCTTGATCCGGTTGATGACGACGATGCCGTCCGACTCCCACGCGTTGCGGTCCATGTGAACGGGGAGGCCGTTGTCGGAGGTGCCGATGCGCACGACCTCCATCGAGGAACGGATCGGGATGTCGTCCTTGATCCCGAGGCCCTGCAGCATCTTCTTCTGGCCCTCGGCCGTGGCGCCGCCGTGGCTCCCCATGGCCGGCACGATGAACGGCTCGCCCCCCAGGCGGCGGATCTCCCTGCCGAGGAGGCTCACCATCTCGGGCATGTTGCTGATGCCGCGGCTTCCCGCGGTGATCGCGATGCGCGCGCCGGGCTTGACGCGGGCGAGCAGGCCCCGCGCCTGCACGCGGGCGATCAGCTCGGCGCCGGGGTCTTCGATGCGGGGCCGGGGAAAGGTCTGCCGGATCCGCACCACGCGGGGCAGGGGGATGCGGTCGAGGATGCCGTCGATGGCGCTCATGGAGGAGAGGGTACGCATTCGTCGCGCGCCTGACAAGTGCGAGGGAGGCGCCCTTGGGCGAGCCCGGCCGCGGCCCCTACTTCCGCTCCAGCGCCAGCCGGGCGGCCTCGGCCTCCATCAGCTCGAGCTTCACGAGGCGGCTGCGGAAGTACTCATCCGTCGAGAATTTCGCCCCGATGAACGCCTGGATGATGTCGCGCGCCAGCCACGGGCCGATGATCTTGCCGCCGAGACACAGCACGTTCATGTCGTCGTGCTCGACGCCCTGGTGCGCGCTGTGCACGTCGTGGCACACGCATGCGCGGATCCCGGGGAACTTGTTCGCGGCGATCGCGGCGCCGATGCCGGTTCCGCACAGCATGATCCCCCGCTCGGCTTCGCCGCCGCGGATCGAGGCGCAGAGCTTGCGCGCGAGGTCCGGGAAGTCGACCCGCTCGGGCGTGAACGACCCGTGGTCGATGACCCCCGCGCCGAGGTCTTTGAGAATGGCGAGGACCTCGCCTTTCATCGGGAAGCCCGAGTGGTCAGTGGCGAAGGCTACCTTCATTTTCGTCCTCCCTGGGTGGACCGGGGGCGAGGGGTCGGCCGAGCCGCCGCGCCCTTCCCGGTCGCCGGCCGATCCGCGAGCTCGCGGTACATGCGCCTCACGGTGTCGAAGGCCAGCTTGGGCCTGCGGTATTCGTCGACGACCCCCTTGTTGTTGAAGGCGCGCGGCCTGCGGAGCACCCGCTCCGTGAGCTCGGAGCTGCGGCAGTCCGAGAACTGCCAGATCGCGAGGCCCGCAAAGCGCTTCGTGTCGTGGAACACGTGGCGGATCACCGTTTCGAGCAGCGCGGCCTGGTACTCCTCGCTCCACCGCGTGCGGTTCTGGTCGCGCCACCCGGGGACCGCGCCGGCGCCGATCTCCGAGAGGATCGCAGGCTTCGAGGCGACATCCGGCTGTTCGAGGCGCTCGATCACGCGATCGAGCTCGGCGGGAAGAGTTGCCAGCTCCCCGACGTACCAGCCGGGATAGGTGTTGATGGACACGACGTCGATGAGGTCGAAGGCGAGGTCGTCGCGCCAGTGGTTGGACGCGTAGGTGACGGGCCGGCTCGGGTCGAGCCTGCGGATCTCGCCGATGAGCCGCTCGTAGCCCGGCCGGCTCGCGGCGTCCTGGCTCGCGCTCTCGTTCAGAAGGCCCCAGAGGATCACGGACGGATGGTTGGCTGCCGAGCCGATCATCTCGCGGATGTCCGTGATCTGCGCGTCGAGGAAGCGCGGGTCGTTCAGGTGCGCCGGGGTGTGCTGCCAGCCGATCGCCTCGCTCCAGACCAGGAGGCCCGCCTCGTCGCAGAGGTCGAGGAAGCGCGGGTCCTGCGGATAGTGGCTGCCCCGGACGAAGTTCGCGCCGAGGTCCTGCAGGATCTGGACGTCGGCCGCGAGCAGCGCCTCGGGCAGCCCGCAGCCGAACTGCGGGTGGGCGTCGTGGCGGTTGAACCCGCGGAGCTCGAGCGGCTCGCCGTTGAGCAGCAGCGAGCGGCCGTCGACCCTGACCTCGCGCAGCCCGACGCGCTCGACCAGGTCGTCCTCGGCGAGCGTCGCGGAGAGGGCGTACAGCCGCGGCGCGCGGGGCGTCCACGGCTCGGTCCCGTCGAGCCGCAGCCGCAGCGTCACGGCGCCCCCGCCGGCCGTGAGGCGCACGGTCTCGCGGGTAATCGTGCGGCCGTCGAGCGCCAGCTCCAGCGGCGCCTCCGCCGCGGCGCCGCCTGCGCACCCGTAGCGCAGGGTCACCTCGATCTCGCGTCTCGCGAGGTCCGTCGTGACGACACGCAGCTCTTCGATCCAGGGATCCGGCAGCGCGTGCAGCTCGGCGCCGCGGGCGATGCCGCCGTAGTGGTACCAGTCGAAATAATCCAGGTGAAGGGGGCAGCGCCCGTAGTCGAGGCGGTTGTCGACGAGCACCACCACGTCGGTCGCGGCCGCGGCCGGCCGCCGCGGCGGGATGTCGACGGCGAACACGGTGTAGCCCCCGACGTGCTCGGCCAGCGCCCGGCCGCCGGCGAAGACGCGGCACCAGTGGTGGACGCCGCTCAGCACCAGTCGGGCGCGCCGCCCGGCGGCGAGCGGCACCGTTCGGCGGTAGGCGGTCAGCCCGCGCCGGCCGGCGTAGCGCGGGCTGGCGTCGAAGCATCCGGGGACCGCGATGCGGTCGTCGAAGGCGATGCGGCCGACGTCGACCGCGTCCGCTGCGACGTCGCCGAGGAACGCGAAATCCCACACGCCCCCCAGGTCCAGGACCGGGCGGCGGGCGTGCTCGAGAAAACGGCGGATCATGGCCGCGAGTGTAGCGGGGCGGGGGGCGCCGCGCAACGCTGTTGCGCCCTGTCGAGTCGGGGCGGAGTAGTGTGGGCCATGCCTGACGTCATGCGGGTCACGCCGATCCGGGCCAAGTGGGCGGGCTCGATGAGCGACCGCGAGCGTTTCGTGGCGCAGATGCACCACAGGCCGGTGGACCGCTGCTTCAACATGGAGTTCGGGTACTGGAACGAGAACTTCGGCTCGTGGCGGGTCTTTAGCGATCACGGGATCGCGAGCAACGAGCAGGCGGACCGCTTCTTCAGCTTCGACCGGATCGAGGTGTTCTCCGGCACGACGTGGATGAGCCCCTGGTTCGAGGAGAAGTTGATCGCCGAGACCGAAACCACCCGCATCGTGATCAACCAGCACGGCCTGCTCGCCGAGGTCCCGCGCGACGGGCACGACACGATCCCGCACTTCCTGCGCGCCTCGATCCGGACGCCCGACGACTGGAAGCGGCGCGCAGGGAGGAGCGCTTCCGCCGCGACGACCCCGCGCGGCGCATCGACGTCGACTCGCTCGCGCGCGCGCATCCGCGCAGCCGCGACTACCCGCTCGGCGTGCACTGCGGCTCGCTCATGGGCCGCGTCCGGGACATGCTCACCTTCGAGGGCTTCGCCTTCGCCATCTACGACTACCCCGAGATGCTCGAGGACATGGTCGAGACCGCCTGCGTGCTGGTCGAGGACATGCTCGACCAGGTGCTCGGCAGGATCGACTTCGACTTCGCCGCCGGTTGGGAGGACATCTGCTACAAGAGCGGGCCGATCGTGTCGCTCTCCTTCTTCAAGGACGTCGTTCTCCCGCGCTATCGCCGCATCGGAGCGAAGCTCGCCGCGGCCGGCATCGACATCTGGTACACGGACTGCGACGGCGACATCCGGGCGCTCGTTCCGGGCTGGCTGGCGACGGGGCTGAACACGATGTTCCCGTTCGAGGTGCACTGCTCCGGCCACCCGGGCGACCTGCTCGCTCGCTACGCTCCCGAGCTGCGCATTCTCGGCGGCGTCGACAAGCACGCCCTCGGCGCGGGCCGCGACGCGATCCGCGCCTGCCTCGAGTCGCTCGCGCCCCTGGTAGAGCGTGGCGGCTTTATCCCGTTCTGCGACCACCGCTGCCCGCCCAACGTCCGCGAGCGACGACTACCTGTTCTACCTGGACCTGAAGGAGCAGATGCTCGGGATGAAGTGAGCCGGCGTCGAGCCCGGCGCGCCGCTGCGCGTCGTGTTGCCCCTTGATGCCGACGTCACCACGCCCGACATGAGCGGTCGTTGGAAGGTGACGAAGGTCACGGCGACGGAGAGCGTGCTGGCGGAGCGATCAGGTTTTGCCGCGGCCCCGCGTCGATCTGCTGGTCGCCGGGCCCCAACAGGCAAGAGCCGGCCTCCTCTTGAGTCTTGAGAGGATTGGGCGTGCCCCCGAGCCATGTCGCCGCGTGGGGCGGAGGTGCGCTTGTCCGCGCGGCCGGCCCTCGACCGCGCGGGCTCGGGGTCGCGTGCGACTGACAGGGATGTCAGGAGGCCGAGCGGGAGCCATGGATGGCGCCCGCTGGCCTGCGGGGGTTCCGTCCTCGGCCCCGCCGGCCGCCGGCCGCGAGCGGCGACTGCGCGCCCCGCCTCGGACCCGCTTCGGCCGCGCGAACGCGTCCTCGCGGCCCTTTCGCCCGGTCACGCTCAGCCGGCCGCGCGCGTTGCCTCGATGCCCGAAGACCGGCCGGGCCGGTTGGAGGCGGAGCCACTGGCCACGATGTCATCTCTCACGTCTGCAAGCCCACCGCTGATGACGATCCGCGGGATCACCGGCGCTGACGGCCTCGGCGTATCTCGCTGAGAACTCATCGATCGGCGTGGCGTCGGCCGGGCGCGCATCGCAATGATGCGTCGGCTCTGTGGGATCATGCGGCGAATGGCCCTTCTTGAGCGGCCAGGAGTACCGGTGGGCGAAGGAGAAGCTGTACCAGCGCAAGCTGAAGAAGTACGAGAAGATCCCGGGCACCGCGCCACTGAACTCTGGTGCTCGTTGCCAGCACGGCTATCGCATCGCCACGCTCAGTCGCATTCGCCGGTCTCTCGCAGTACTCGCAGGAGATAGTCGCGGCTGTCCATAGTCGCTTGCACCGGGCGGTCCGGCTTATGAATCTCCAAGACGGCCGCGCCGTGCATCCGGGCAATGAAGGAGGCGAGCGGATAGAAGTCCGCGCGGCCCTCGCCGAGCGGCAGATGCTCGCTCACCCCGGGCGTGCGCCCGTCATTCAGGTGCATGTGCACGATCAACTTCTGGAGCGCGCGGAACTCCTCGGAAAGACCGGCCCCGATGTACGCGTGGCCGGTATCCAGGTTGACCCGAAGATTCTCTCGTGCGGCCTCCGCGATCAACTCCGCCAGGACCTCTGCCGTGGGGGCGACCGAATGGCGGACATGGACTTCGTTCTCCACGGTGAGCGTCAGGCCGGCCTCCCGGCAGAGATCGCTCCACTCGCGATAGGTTTCCACCGCTCTCTTGCGCGCCTCCGCGATCAGCCAGTCCCGGCGGTACCGCGCAACCTCGAAGGGGGTGTTGTGGCGCTCCAGCGCAAACAGAGTGTGGACGATCCCGGGGTGGATGCCGATCACCGGACTACCCAGTTGGACTGCCATGTCCAGAAGCCGCCGGAAGATCTCGAGATCCTGGGTCTTCACTTCGGGCTGGTCTGTGGCAGGGTTGAGGCTGTCCGGCGCGTGGACGGAGTAGCCGATCCCTCCGCTCCTCCCGATGACGGCCAGTTCCCGTATGATCTCCGAAGATACCGTTGTGGGCCAGAATCCCAGAGGCGCGGCCTCCAACTCGATCCCGGCGAATTTCTCCCGGGCCGTGAACCGCGCCGCCTCGACGACATCCATTGCGGGGAACAGCGTCCAGTTGCAGGTATAGATGCGGGGCGTCGGCATGGCTCAGGGCCTCCTGTCCCGGCCTGCCGGAGTCGACCCTGCAAGGGCGCCGATGCGCGCCCAGGCCGGCCCGCGGCGCTCCATCCAGTGGTTCACTCCCATGACGGCGAAAACGATGAACAGAATCGTGACGCTCAAGGCGCTGGCGACGCCGTAGTAACCGCTCTCCGCCGCGGCGAAGACCTCCACCGACGCCAGCTTGTGTGTCGGGCTGACCAGGAAGATCACCGCCGAGAGCGTCGTCAGTCCCTGGACGAAGATGTACAGGCTCCCCAGGACCAGGGCGTGCCGCATGATCGGCAGCGTCACCCAGGCGAATCGCTGCCAGAGAGTGGCGCCCAGGGACTCGGCCGCCTCGTCAATTGCCGCATCGTGGCGCTGCAACACCGCGCGGCCCGCCAGGTAGCCGATAAAAAGATTCGCGAAGAGGATGTTCAGCACCAGGATCCAGAGTGTCCCCGTCATTGCCAGGCTCTTCACGCCCAGCGGCAGGTTGAACGCCACGACGTACCCGACCCCGAGGATCACTCCCGGCAAGGTCGCCGGCAGCAGCGCGACGAAGCCCAGAGCGCCGCGCCCCGGCGGGCGGGTTCGCTCGATCAGATAGGCCAAGGCCGCCGCCAACAACCCTCCGATGGGAGCCGCCAGCGCCGCCGCCTTGATGCTCTCCCATACCACCCGCACGCCGTGGATCTGGGAGACGAACCCCGCCACGCTGCCGGTTGTGTACCAGGCAAGGGTGAAGCCGTAATCGACGCGCCAGATCTTTACGAACGAGGCAACCACGATCGCCCCGTAAAGGACCATCGTGAGCCCGACGACGCCCCACGCCACGGCGCTCAGGCTAAAGCGGACCGCCGCCGGCACCGTCAGTTCGGGCGGCGCCCCGACCGTCGATGCGAAGCGCCGGCGCCGCCCCAGCCGCTCGATCAGCAGATAGACCAGGAGAGCCGGCACGATCATCCACACGGCCAGCGCCGCGGCGAGCGACGTGTTCTGGAATCCGACCATCTCGTCGTAAAGGATGCCGGCCAGCACAGGGATGTTCTTGCCGATGATCAACGGATTGCCGAAATCGGTCATGACCAGCACGAACACCAGGATCAGGCTGCGCACCAGCCCCGGTTGGGACATCGGCAGCGTGACACGCCGGAACACCTGCCACGGGTCGGCCCCCTGACCGGCCGCTGCTTCCTCGATGTGCCCGTCGTGTTTCGAGAGGACGTTGTCCAGCAGGATGAAAGCGTGCGGGATGTGGCCTAGCATCTCTGCCAGGATGAGACCGCCCCAGCCGTACAGATTGGTGACGTCGGCGTCGATCCAGTGCAGCGCGTCCTGCAGCAGTCCTTTGGTGAACAGGCCGTTGCGCCCAAACAGCAGGATCGACGCGGTGGCGACCACCAGGGGCGGCGACACCAAGGGGATCAGCGTGAGGTAGCGCACCAGGTGGGGCATGGCGATGGCGCCCCGATTGACGCCGTAGGCGATGGCGAAGCCGACGGCGGTGGCGAGCACCGCTGCCACGCCGGCCAGGAGCAGACTGTTGCGAAACGCAATATGCAGGCGCACGGACGTGAAGACGGCCGCATAGTGGTCGAGCCCGTAGCCGTGCTTGGTCCCCTCGCGCAGCCGATCGAACTCGGCCGGAGTCAGAGTGTCCCGCAGACGGAAAGCCAGCGGGATGCGCTTGTGCAGCGTCACCACCGCCAGGGGATAGATGCCGTCGAACTGGCGGCGCTCCGCGTCGGACAGCGCGGAGACAGCCGCCTCGGCTGCCTTGGCCTGGTCGTCGAACGCCGCCCGTGTGTCCCAGGGGACCCGACGCCCCAGAAGCTCGAGGGTGCCGGCGATGGCTGCGGTGCGCTCCTCGGGCTTGAGGCCGGCGAGCCAACGGGCGGTTTGCCGCTGTCGATCCTCGGGGTTCAGGCGGCTCAGCGCCTGCTCCGTGATCTGCGCCAGCTCAGGGAGCGGGATGGGTCCGGCAAGCCGCACGCTCTCGAACAGCACCATCCCGATGGGCAGCGCGATGAACACGAGCAGCAGGAGCCCCAGCGCCGCCGTGGCGGCATGGGCGGGCAGGCGGCGAATGAGCTGAGGCATGCCGATTCAACAGTCCCCGGCGGGGAGCAGGATCGGCGTATCTTTGCGCACGCTCCAGACGGCGGAGTCGTTCTGGCGGATGCCCAGTGTCAGCCACTCGTGCGTCGGCACATCGGCGATCAGCGATTGCCCCCCGGCGGTGACGAGGCGGGCCCGCACCATGGGGCCGGCGAAAGTGATGGCGTCCACGGTGCATGCCCCGCCCGAGGCCCCCGGTTCGGGGCGTCGCAGCACCAGATGCTCGGGCCGGATGCACACCGTGACGTTCGTTGCGTCGCGCAGCGGCTCGGGAACCGGCACCTCCAGACGCAGCCCGTCCACTTCGACACTGCTGCCCTTGAGCAGGCGTCCGGGGAGCATATTGCTGGCCCCGACGAAGTCGGCTACGAAGCGCTGGCGCGGATGCAGGTAGATGCTCATCGGCGGGCCCACCTGCAGAAGCCGGCCAGCCTCCATCACCGCGACGCGATCGGCGATGGAGAGCGCCTCCTCCTGATCGTGCGTGACGTAGACCGTGGTGACCTTTAGCCGGTCCACGATGGCACGGATCTCCCCCCTGAGGTGGGCGCGGATCTTCGCGTCGAGCGCCGAGAGCGGCTCGTCCAGGAGCAGTATGGACGGCTCCGTGGCCAGGGCCCGAGCCAGGGCCACCCGCTGCTGCTGGCCACCCGACAGCTCGTGTGGATAGCGCCCTTCGAGTCCTTCCAGCCGCGTAAGCACGCACAATTCGGCCACTCGGCGGGCGATCTCCGCCCGTGGCCGGTGGCGCACAGCCAGGCCGAAGCCGATGTTATCCCCGACGGTCTTCGTCGGGAATAGGGCGTAGGACTGGAAGACGAACCCCACCTCGCGCTTGTGCGGCGGCAGGTGATCCACCCGCTTGCCGTCGACCCGCACCTCGCCCGAATCGGGCCGGGTAAAGCCGGCCAGGACGCGGAGCAGCGTCGTCTTGCCACAGCCGCTGGCCCCCAGGAGGCAGACGAACTCCCCCGAGACGATGTCCAGCGACACTCCGTCCAGCGCCTTCACCGCGCCGAAACTCTTCGTGATGTTCGAAAAGGCGATGTCGGTCATGCCTTCGCGGTGGCCCGCGCCTACTTGCTCTCGTACCTGGCGGCCCAGTCCCGCTTGAAGGCCTCGGCGTCGATGGGCTTCTTCATCTTCCACATCTTCACCTTCGCCAAGTCCACGTTGGTGACCCCCGGCGCGGCACCGATGCCGACGAACGGCGCGAAGGCCTTGCCGGCCTCGGGCCCGAACAGGAAGTCAAGGAACAGCTTCCCCTGCGTCGGGTGAGGCCCCTTGGCGACCAGCCCGGCTCCTTCCATCACGTTGGGCGACATCCCGCCGTAGACCATTTCGATCGGCTGGCCGGCGCGGATTTGCTGGATGATCGCGGTATCATAGGTGAGCCCGATCGCGACCTCGCCCGCGGCCGCCTGGCGGGCCGGGGCACTGCCGCTGGACTGGTATTGGAAGATGTTGGCGTGGAGCCGATCGAGGAAGTCCCACCCGTAGGCGTCGTAGAGCGTCATGGCGATAGTGAGCCCGGTCCCTGATTTGGTCGCGGCCGGCATGCTGACCATACCCTTGTACACGGGCTTGGTAAGATCCTCCCACGTGGCGGGCATGGGAAGCTTTTTCTCTTGCAGCAGCCTGGTGTTGACCGCGAGAGCCATGATGGTCGCGTTGTGGGCCGTCCAGAAGCCGTCCGGATCGCGGAATTCCTCCGGTACCTTGGCTCCTTTGGGCTCGTAGGGCTCGAACACCCCGGCAGCCTTGAGCTGATTCATGGCCACATCGTTGATCATCCAGACCACGTCGGCCTGCGGATTGGCCTTCTCAGCGATGGCCCGCTGCACCACCGGCCCGGTGGACAGGTTGATCGCCTCGACCGTGATCTCCGGGTGAACCTTCTTGAAGGCCTCCATCACCACCTTCTCGATTTCGTCGTTGCTGGCCGTGTACAGAACCAGCTTCTGCGCCATGGTCGCCGTCGCGGCCAGGCCCAACACCACGACTGCCACTAGCGCTCGCAAGCCGAAATGGCCCTTGCGCCGGCTTCCCGTCTGCATGGTTCTTCCTCCTCGACTGCCCCATTCTCGACGACCCTTGCCAGGTTCAACAGTTGCCCATGACTCGGATGCCCGCAACATCCTACCACGAGCGCGAGACCGCGGACAGTGTCCGTTCGCCCCCCCAGCCTCCGCGACCGTCCTAAGCGGCACGGTCACCCTGCGACGCGTTTGCCTGGTGATAGTGAAGATGATCGGCTGATAGTCTTGCGTCGCAGTACTAGCCGCTGCTGATCTATCTCTTGTCTTCGCTTTCATGGCTCCCGCTCCCCCGATGCGAGAACTATGACGTGGCGCGTCCAGAACGCAAGCGCTGCCGGCAACTCCGCCAGGGGCAACCCGGGGTCGTCGATCTCGCGGGGCGCTACAGGTGATAGTGAAAATGATCGCGTGGCATCGGGACGCAGGGCGATGCTCGCCAAATGGAGGGAACGGTCAACACATGAATGGAAGACTGATTGGGGCGAGTACGGGAAGTGCCTGAAGGACAGCGGGCCTCTATCCGATCATCGCCAGTAAGTGTTTCGTCCTGGCCGTCGGGTTTGCGCCGGTAGCAATGGTGGGCTTCGTCGTTTAGAACGATGATGCTCTTCCTGGTGCTTAACTCGCGACAGACCCGGCGGACCATTTGGTCGGGAGTTTCGGTGAACAGGCTCGTCTTCCCATCAGCAAGGATCGACTTCGTGATCTTGCCTGCGGCGACCTTCTCCCGCAGCTGGAAGGCGTGATAGTTGGTGATGATGATCTTGGCCTGCACGAGCTGTTCCTGCAATTGCGGCGGAACGACGTCGCGCTGGCGGTAATAGTTCTCCGGATCGTTGGGTAGCAGCACACGCAGACGGTCGCGGATGGTGATACCGGGCGTGACAATCAGGAATGTGTCCGAGAAGCGGGCATCCTGCAAGTTGGCGCGCTTGTTGAGCGCGTGCCATGCTATAAGCATGGCCATCACGACGGTCTTGCCCGAGCCGGTGGCCATCTTGAACGCAGTGCACGGTAGGCCAGGACTGGATGCGTTGTTCGCCTCACGTATCTCGTTCTCTATCCAAGCGTCCCCGTACTTCTTCGCAACCTCGGTGATGTAGATCGCCGTTTCGAGGGCTTCCATTTGACAGAAGAAGAGCTTCTTCTCGCGGTTGGCGTCGGTCCAGTAGCTGATCAGACGTGCGGTCGTCGGCGTTACGCCGACGTAGCCGCCTTTACGCCACAAGGCAACACGCTGACGGATCGCGTTCACTAATCTGTTTTCTTCGATGCGGTCCCGGGTCCACTCGGTGTCAAAGTAGAGCTGCCTAGAACCCTGTTTTCTCGCCTTGGCGATAGGCACGAAGTACGAGCTGCGTCGCCGACCGTCGATTATCTCGTTGGTGATGCCGTCATCCGAGAACTTGAAGTGCCGCGTCGGCTCGTCGAAAGGAGAGTTGATGATCGGGTTCTCTATTACGACTTGTCCCATTCGGTCGTGTTCCTCACCTGCGCCCTCTCGCCGAACCTCGTGCTCGCACCCACCGAATGGGCCGAGCGCGAACCTCGGCGTCATCGCCGGCCTCATAATAGAAGGATTGCCCGCTCCGCGCCAGAATCTTGCTGCGGGTCGGCTCTGAGAGATCGGTCCGGTTTGGTTGCCATCTTCTTCAAGCAGCATGGGCCTCACGCTTGAGAAGACCTCCCAGATGTTGAGCGCACCGTGTTCGCTGCACGCCGACAGCGTGCTATCAACGGGCCTATCGGAATCTCCGCTTCCTCGCCCGTACCGCGCCGACCTGTGTCGCTTGGACGACTCGTTTGCTCGGGGGGGATCCTTCCACCAGCCCCTTGCAGCTCGCGTTCCGCCGGCCCCCTCCATCCGATCGCTGCCGACGCGCCGCAACCACCTGCCGCGGGATGAAGACCATTCAATAGATGGCCTGGCCGCGAGCGTCGCTAACGAGAGCAGGCGGGGCCCTCAAGGCGGCCATCCCCCTGCTTGGTTCCGACATCAAGGACGTGGTGTTTGTGGCTGTGACGACGGATCCTGAACGTGACACGCAGAAAGTCGTCGCCGATTACATCCGTGAGGCAGGGGTGTTCGACAGCTGTCACTTCCTGACAGGACCGGTCAAGGCCGTCAAGCAGGACTGGACCGACTACGGCATCGGCGTGTCAGTGGGCGCGGAGGACCACGATTTCGGTGGCTCGGAGGCGGGCCAATCCCAGGGCCGCGAAGAGTACCGGAAACCGGGATTGAGCAACGATGACCTCAATACAACAGGTCGATTGATCGACCGTTTCGGCGGCGGGTATGAGGTGTCACACCGCGCCCCGTACTGGTTTATCGATCGATCAAGGAAGCTTCGCGCGGCCATGGACGCCGACGTGCTGCCTGATCATATTGTGTACAACGTCCGGGTGCTTTTGGACGGACGATAGGCCGACCCGGCGTCGAGAGTGCTGTGCGCCACACGCTTGTAGCCTTTGCGCTGATCCTCTTGCCTTTCGCGCGCATGGATGCGGACGGCGACGCGGCGCAGCGCTCCATTGGCATCGACCAGAGGCTTGGCAACGAAGTCCCGCCCGAAGCGGTCTTCACCGATAGCGACGGCGCGCGGCTCTCTCTTGGGTCGCTGTTGGGCAGGCCGACGCTTCTTACGCTGGTTTACTATCACTGTCCAAACATCTGCGACTACCTCCTGACGAACGTGGCGGGCGCATTGACCGCGTTGGCTGCAGACGCGGGCACCCTCTACAATGTCGTGTCCATCAGTATCAACGACGTGGAGACCCCCGCTGATGCGGCAAAGGCGAAGCACATCGCCCTGGAGACGATCGAGGCGCCTTTCCCGCCGGCGGCATGGCGGTTTCTGGTCGGAGACGAGGCTGACATCCGCTCCGTAGCGGATGCGGTGGGCTTCAGCTTTCAGCGCAACGGCGACTACTTCGATCACCCGGTCGCTATCGTGATCCTCTCCCCGTCGGGCGAGGTTGTCCGATACATGTATGGGGCTTCGTTCCTCCCTGCAGAGCTCAAGCTGGCCTTCTTGGAGGCCCGCCAGGGAGTCATCGGCGTGAGCGTCGCGCGTCTCCTCCAGGTGTGCTTCGCGCTCGACCCGGTCAGTCACAGGTTCGTGTTCCGGACACTCCAGGTCGTCGCTACGGTGACCATTCTCGTCGCGGCGGCGTTCGTGCTGTATCTGGTCTTGTCCTCACGAGCGCGACACCGCTCGGGCTAGACAGCGAGGTTGAATGCAAGGCGGTCCGTTGCTCTGGCCTTGCCCAAGTACATCGGCCGCGAGGAGCTGCCCTTTCCATGAGCGCAAGCCATCGGTAACTTATCGCTGATGCTGGGACGGCAAAGAGTGAAGGTGAGCGGACCACTGGCGCTGATATTGCTGATGGGAGGGCTCTCTGTGGTTCAGGCGCGCGAGAGCCCAACGCCCGCGGGGGACTCTGGCCGAAGCGCAGACGTGCTGGCACCGGCGCTTGCTTCGTTGCCGCAGGTGCTCGCGAACTCGCCCTCGGAATGGCGCAAACCGCCCTACGAGTTGTATCGGTGGAACCGTTTTCCCTCGGTGCTGATCTTCGACACGATCTCCTACACCTTTCAGGACCGCATGTTCGCGCGGCTCGCCTTTTTCGTCGAGAAGAAGGGATTCCGCGGGAGGCTCCTCACGAACGCGGACCTCGAAGGAAGGCACGCCTGGAACGCCCACGATTACGGCGCGCAGGCGCTCGCTGCGTTCTTCAACGCCGCCCGCGCAAGCAGCTTCCCACTCAACCCAGAGGAGTGGGACCTGCTGGCAATTGCGCTGCGCGAGGGCGTCCTCGCGGAGAGTGGCGGTCGTCTCTCTCCCGTCGAGGGCGGAGTCCTCTCGATATCGCGCGCTTCAGACGTGATCCAGCGAAGGCTGCTCCTGGGGCACGAGTCTTTTCACGGTGTATTCTTTTCCTCCGCGTGGTATCGCACCTACTGTTTCCATCTCTGGGACGGGCTCGCCCCGGACGACCGAGCCTTCTTTGTCTCCTTTCTCGATTCGCTCTCCTACGACAGCTCCGACCGGTACTTGGCGGTCAACGAGTTCCAGGCCTACCTCATGCAGCAGCCGTTGCGTGTTCTTCGATCCTACTTTGTGCGGGCGGCCGAAAGGCTCGGTTCCGAGGCCGAGGTTGCCGCGCACGCGGATCGATTGCTCGTGGTGGCGAGGCAACTGGATGCGTTCTTGCGCTCCCGGTTCGGGATCGAAGCAGGAGAGGTTCCTGCGCCGGGCTCCGAGGGGGCTCTGCGATGAAAGGACTCTTCCGCCCCCTCCGTGCCTGTTCGGTCCCTCAGTCGTTCTGCCTGAACCGCACGACAATCATCTTGAGATAGAAGGGAGGCTTCTTGACCAGGGAGACGCCGGGGGCGAGATTGTAGAAGTGGCGCTGATCGTTGGCAGTTGAGATCGTGGCGGCGATCGAGTCGGGCCTGAGCATGGTCAGAGCGTCCTCTCCCTCGGGGCTGAGATCGGTGTAGTAGGTGGGGTCCCAGACCGTCACGTCGATTTCCTGCTCGCTCGACGTGACCGGCGCCTTCAGGGCCACGAAGAAGCGATAGATCATCCGTTGATTCTCGAACGCCGCCGAAAACTCGGTGACCTCCGCGGTGGCCACCTCCTTGGCGTTGAGCACCATGCTGGTGAAGTAACTATAGTCTTTGAGGTCGTCGAAATAGCCCTGGCGCAGGGCCGACAGCTCCTGAGGGTCGATCCGTCCGTTGTGATTCGCATCGAACATCTGCAGGATCTGCGCGGAGTGGACCTGGTCGAAGCGCCACGTCTCATAGAAGCCCTGGAGCTCGTGCTCGTCGAACCGGAACTGCATTCGATAGGTAATGAGGATGACAGGGTGCGCGGAGGCCTGGCGCGGCAGCGCAACCTGAGTCGCGAGGGTGAGAACGACTATGGCATGGACACGGTAGAATCTCCGGCGGACGGAATCCGAGCTCACTCTCTTACTCCAAAACTCCGCTGAGGAGCCTCTCTGCGGCCACACTGTCGCTCTTACGCGCAAGGTCGTAGGCTTTGTCTCCTGCATCGTCTTTGAGCCCAGCATCCGCGCCCGCGGCAAGCAGGGCGCGAAGGATGTCCGCATTCCTCGCTTGCTTGGCCGCCCACATGAGGGCCGTCATTCCGTTTTCGTCCCGGTCGTTGACCCCGGCCCCTGCTGCGACCAGCGTCTCGATGACTGCGGGAACGGAGCTCCAGCCGGCAGCGTACATGAGCGCCGTTCTTCCGCGGTGGTCCCTCTCGTCCGGCCGCGCGCCCGCCGCGAGCAAGCCCTTCAGGTTTTCCAGGCTGAGGTAGAGCGAGCCGGGATTGCTCGCCCCGGGGGGCAGGAGCGCCGACAGGGGCGACCTTACCCAACTCGACTGCGTCAGCGTCGGCGCGCAGATCGGCCCGCGACGCGTGGTGGCGAGCATGAGAGCCGTCGCACCCGTCTCGTCCGCACTCTCCACGTTCGCTCCAGAGCTGATCAGGATCCGGGTGATCTGCGGGTCTGGATTGAGCAGGACCGCCAGCATGAGAGCCGTCAGCCCCTGATTGTCCCGCTCATCGACCCGAGGATGCCTTGCCAGAAGCATCTTGAGAATCTCGGGATTCATGGTCTCCGCCGCCGCCCACATGAGCGGCGTCCTTCCGTCATTGTCCCGCGCTTCCAGATCCGCACCTGCGTCCAGCAGCGCCGATATGACGTTCGGATTGCTGTTCCCATCGACGGCGAACATCAGGGCCGTCCACCCGCGATCCGAGCGCGCTTCGAGCCTTGCTCCGGCCTCCAGGAGAAGCCTGGTCGCCGCAGGGTCCTGATTGTAGGCGGCGGCTATGACAAGAGGAGTCATACCGTTTGCGTTTCGCGCGTTGACGTCGGAGCCTGCGGCCAGCAGGGCCCGCGCCACCGCCGGGTTGTCGTTCCAGCCCGAGGCGAGCATGAGCGCCGTCATGCCGGTCCTGTTGCGCTCTGCGACGCGCGCGCCGGTCCGCAGCAGCTGCGAGATCACCTCAGGATTGTCGTTCTCGGCGGCGGCGTAGAGCACAGGGGTCATTCCGGTCCTGTCGGTGGCTGCAGTTCTGGCGCCGGCGGCAATCAGCCGCGACACCGCCCCCTCGTACGGGTTCCCCGCGGCGTACATCAGAGGGGTCCTGCCGTCGACGTCCGCGATGTTGACGTCCGCCCCGGCGCGGAGGATCACGTCGATAACCCCAGGAGGGCCGCTCGAAGCCGCGGCCATCAGAGGAGTGACCCCGGCCGCGTCGGGCCGATCCACCTTCGCGCCGGCCGCGAGGAGGCTGCTCACGATCTGAGGCTTCGGGTTGAATCGGGCGGCGTAATACAGGGGAGTCCTGCCGCTGTCATCGCTCGCTGCAACGGACGCGCCTGCGGCGAGCAGCTCGGCCAGCACCTCGGGGTAGGGGCTCGATCGCGCGGCGTAGTGCAGCGGCGTCACCCCCTGTGCGTCGTGCTGTCCGAGGTTCGTCCCCGGGTGGATGGTGTCGGCTACCGCTTCCGGCGAGCCTGAGCCGGCGAGCTCGAAAATCGTCCCCGGCGCCGCCTGCGCCCGCAAGGACGGCGTTGCCGCTGCAAGGACGAAGAGGAGGCATGAGACGGCGAAGTTCCGCCCCCGCGTCCCGTCAATTGGGAAAGACGAAAGCAAAGTCAGGACCTCTCATACGATCAATCCGTTTCACCTGGACGAGCGGAACGATCGACGCTAGGTGAGTATACTGATTGACGTAGGTGGTCGTCGCGAGCGTACCGGTCACGGAGACCCATTTTGCGTCCGTGAGGGAAGTCGCTTCGGGGGATGCCGCGACGAATCCGATCGTGACGGCATCGGCCGCGCAGCACCACATGAGCGCACGGGCGATGATGAGCTGCTTGCCGGATCCTGTCGAATGGCGGTAGACGAACCCCGTGACCTGGATGGTCCTGCCCGCGAAAGCCTCGGGGGCGGAGTAGAGCTCCTGGTAAGCCCGGTAGTAGTTCTTGCGGTCCAGGACGATCGGGCCACGGACGGGAACGACGCCGTCGCGGGGGACCGGTTTCGGCGCGGCTTTGCGCAGGAACGGGTTGACGGCGGCCTGGAATCTGGTGGTCAAATCGAGTCGAGGGTCACCCTGTTCCAGTGAAACGCCCCGGTCTACGGAGAGCAGAGCGCTGTCGGAAGCTGCGCCGAGGGGCACGAGAAACAACGGCACGAAGAAGAGGATCAATCCGCGCCCGAGCGGAAGCGGCCGAGCCTTCTTGAGAAAGACCGCGCACCGGACCGCGACGAAGAGGAGCAGGATGACGAATCCAACGAGGACGAATGCAGTCATCCGGGGGCTCACGAGGTCTTGAAGCCTGCCGGAGCCAAGGAGGTATCCGAAGTAGACGGAGTACCCCGCAAGCACGAGCAACCAGATGCGGTGGGTCGGCCCTCCGCTGGGCCGCGGGTCCTGGCCGTCACCCGGCGGAGTCGGCGCTGCTTTCAGATCCTCCAACTCACGCCCCCAGCCGCAGATTGAGCAGGTAGCCGGAGAGGATGCTTGCCGCCGCAATCATCGCGACGAGCAGCAGGATGAAGCGCTTTTTGAAAGCGCTCGAAAGCATCAGAGTGTTCTTCATGTCTATCATCGGTCCGAAGATCAGGAAGGCCACGATCGCCCCCGGCGAGAACTGGCCCATGAACGTGCGCGCGATGAAGGCATCGGCCTGCGAGCAGACGGAAAGGACGTAGGCGGCGGCGACCGCCACGAGAATCGACAGGATCGGACTGTGCCCGATCGCATAGAGGGAATCCTGGGGGATGATCACCCGGACGATCGAGGAGAGGACAACGCCCGCGAGAAAGTAGCGACCCATGTCGTAGAAGTCCCCGCTCGCATGGTCCATCACGGCGGCCAGCCTGTCGAGGAAACGGCCGCCCGGTTCGTGGTGGTGATGGCCGTGCTGATCGTGGAGCTCCTCGTGGGCGTAGCCGGCCTCGAGCCTCTGCATGACCCGCAGTTGCCGTTTGCCATCGAGGAGCGACATCAGGAGCCCGACCCCGATCGCGGAGCCCAGACCGAAGCCGATGCGATAGAGGATGTACTGGGGGTATTGATAGAAGGCGAACCAGGTAGAGAAGATCACGAGCGGGTTGATCATCGGCACCGCCAGCATAAACGTGATCGCCACGTGGAGCGGTACCCCCTTGGCCACGAGCCGTCGCACGATCGGCACGGTCCCACAGTCGCAGACCGGAAGGACGATTCCAAGCACCGAGGCCGAGAGCACCCCAGCAATCGCACTCCGGGGAATGATCCTCGCGATCGTCTCTTCGGGCACGTAGAGGTGAATCACCGAAGAAACCACGCTTCCTATCAGCAGGAACGGCATCGCTTCGACCGTGACCGAGAGGACCGTGATGGCAAGGCGGCTGAGAAATGCGATTCTCACCGGATGGAACGCGTACCAGACTACGACGGCCGCAGCCAGGGAGTACAGCATCCCTGCCCTTGCGCCTCGCATGTTCGCAACGGCGGTTTGTCCGTGGCTCAATCGACACCCCTCCCATTTGTTTTCGGTGTACACTGTCGGATTCTTGATGAGAATTGTCAAGTTTCAACACAACCGCACCCGCACTGTCCTAGTCGGGAGCAGAACTGACCGCCGGGGAGCCAGGTAGACCGCATCAGCGACTCTCAGGACACGCATGACCGGTCACAAGCTCGGCAGGAAGGGCCGCTTCGCGGTTCAAAGGGCAACCGCTATATTCCAGTCGATTGGCTGGCCGGCAGGCAGGCCCCGGAGTCACGGTAACCGCATGACCAGGTGCGCATCCGTCGTTGTCTTCACAACCGCGACGATTCTGAGTGCCTTTGCGCATCCCCACGTATTCATCAACAACAAGATGACGGTGCTTTTCGAGGCGAAAGAGCTGAGAGGGATCATCTTTCGCTGGGTGTTCGATGACTCGTTCTCGGATATGATCCTTGAGGACCACAAGCCAAACCCCGATGGAAGCTTCAGCGCGCGCACGACAGGCGACATCAGGGTGGAGGCCTTCGACAACCTCGAAAGCTATCACTACTTCCTGGCATTCTACCTCGACGATGTACTTTTACCGAAGATTAGCATAGAACGCTTCACACCGAGCGTGGCGGGAGGCCACCTCGTGTACTCATTCTTCGTGCCGCTGAACCTCCCGGCCGCGAAAAAGCAGCAGACGGTCCGCGTGACCGTCTACGACGACACCTACTTCGTCGCTTTCGACCCCATGCACCCCGGCGATGCCATGGTCAAGGGGAGTCAGGGCCTTTCAGTGACCCTGTCGGTCGAACAGGTCAAAGCGAAGGCGGACTGGCCCGGCCAGTACCCGCCAGACCAGCTGGTTATCCGATACAAGCTCACATCTTGAGCCGGCGCGCCCTGACGCCTGCGCCCGTGCCGATCGATGCGTCCGGATGGCCGACGGCTCTCGCATCTGTGTCGCAGGAGCGGAACCGGTGAGACCTCAGAAGGAGCCCGCGTCGACGGCGTCGGGATCGGGGGCTCCCGTGATTGCCACAAAGACATGGCTTGGCAGACACGCCAGCCATTGACCGGGTTGAGCAATCTCCCCCTGGTTCACGCAGATCTGCTGCGGTCCGGGGTCGGACAGGACGCGCACGCGGGAATCATGAATCTGGATCACCGTCTCCCCGAGAGGCCCTTCCATGGTTACGATCCGATTCACGCCGAGAGGATAGACGAACTGTCCCTCGTCCGACTGCACCTGCACTTCGCGAGGCGCACCTGCGTTACGCCAGAACAGGGCGCCCGACGCCGGGACGATGGCGAAGACTGCGGCAAGCGCGATCCAGTCGAGAATGCGCAAGGACCGAATCTGTCCCCGCACAGCGACCGAAAACGGAGCCATTGGGGGAGAAACCTCCTGAGAGCACCGGCGGGCCCGGCCCACTCCCGATCACCTTGTCCGGAAAGATACTGCTTTGGCATGCAGCGCTCGGGAGCAAGCATCGACCCGTCCGCCGGCACGCCGACCCAGCGGCCTCCATCCGCGGACCTGGATGGCAGAAATGAGACAATATTCCATTTGACTGTTGATATCATGTATCAGTATCAATGGTGGCAGAACTGTTATCGCTCCTGAGGGAGGAGGTGGTCTGCATGCGCTCGAACAAGAAGCGGCTCTTGCTGTTCTTGGCCTTTGGCGCCCTGATTGGCCTCGCTGCGGATGACGCGGGTGCGCAGTCGTCGCACCCGATCGCGGTGGTGGCGGCGGAGAACTTCTACGGCAGCATCGCTCAGCAGGTGGGAGGCGAGAAGGTCATCGTCGTGAGCATCCTCTCGGACCCCAATGTGGACCCGCACGAGTACGAGTCCAATTTTGCGGACGCAAAAGCGATAGCGGGCGCGGATCTCGTTATCGAGAACGGCGGAGGCTATGACGACTGGATGGACAGGCTCCTCGCTGCTTCGCCGCGAGCTTCGCGCATCGTGCTCAAGGCCTTCGACCTGGCGGTGAAGCAGCTGCCCGACAACGAGCACGTCTGGTACGACCTCGACAACGCACAGGCAGTCGCCGGCGCGATCGCGCGCAGCCTGGCCAAGATCGATCCTGCGGATGCCGCCCTGTTCGCGGGTAAAGAAGAGGCGTTCCGGCGATCCCTCGACCCTGTTCGGGAGAGGATGGCGCAGATCGCCTCCCGCCACGCGGGCGCGCCCGTCGGACTGACGGAGACCATCTTCCTCTACCAGGCCGGGCCTCTCGGGCTGAACGTGATCACCCCGTTCGAGTTTCAGAAGGCGATCGCCGAGGGAAACGACCCTCCTGCCCGCGCGGTGGTCGAAACGCAGCAGCAGATCAGGCAGAAGACGGTCAAGGTGCTGATCTACAACGAGCAGACTGTCTCTCCGATCACGACGGGCGTGCAGCGCGACGCCGATGCGGCGGGCATCCCCACGGTCGGGGTGACCGAGACGATGCCGCAGGGCTCGACGTACCAGGCATGGATGCTCAAGCAGCTCGACGCGCTCGCCGCGGCGCTGGATCGAGGCTCCCCGTGACCCACGCCGCCGCGATCGCCGTCGCGCCGGTCCTCGCGATCGAGGACGTTCGCGTCGACCTCGGGGGGCGGATCGTGCTCGCCGATGTCAATTTCGCGATAGAAGACGGCGACCTGGTGGCGGTGCTCGGGCCGAACGGCGCAGGCAAGACCACGCTGCTCAAGCTCGTTCTCGGCCTCGTGAGGCCGGTCCGCGGGCGGGTGCGGGTCCTCGGCGCTCCCGCGGGACGGCTCAACGCCCGCATCGGATACGTGCCGCAGTTCCGTGCCATCGAGGGCGACACGGCGCTGCGGGCGCGCGACATCGTGCGCTTCGGATGGGACGGCCACAGGTGGGGACCGGGCTGGCCGAGCCGGGCCCGCGAGCAGCGCATCGACGCGGTGCTCGACGAGGTGGACGGCCGCGAGCTCGCCGAGGCGGCGATGGGAGAGCTTTCCGGAGGCGAGCGACAGCGACTGCTCATCGCCCAGGCTCTGCTGAGCGAGCCACGGCTGTTGCTGCTCGATGAGCCCCTCGCCGGCCTCGACATCGGCAGGGAGCAGGAAATCATCTCCCTGATCAGGCGCGTTTCGCGCACCCGACACGCCGCTGTCCTTTTCGTGACGCACGACGTCAACCCGCTGCTTTCCCAGCTGGACCGTGTGCTCTACCTGGCCAACGGAAGGAGCGCCAGTGGACATCCCGATCGCGTGATCACGGGCGAGACCCTGAGCGACCTGTACGGCACAAGGGTCGAGGTGGTCAGGGCCGGCGGAAGGGTCTTCGTTATGGGTGCCAGGATCTAGAGCCCATGATCGCCGCCTTGCGCTACGCCTTTGTCGTGAACGCGCTGCTCGCGGGCTCCGCCGTTGCCGTCGCAGCTGCGGCGAGCGGCTACTTCATGATCTCGCGCCGCGCGACGTTCGCAGGCCACGCCCTGCCGAATATCGGATTCGCCGGCGCCGCGGGTGCAGTGCTTCTGGGGATCGAGCCCGTCTACGGGCTGTTCGCGATCACGCTCTCCTCGGCCGTCGCCATGGCGCTGCTCGGCAGAGACCTGAGGGAGCGCGACATCGCGATCGGGGTCGTAATGACGTTCGCGCTGGGTCTTGGCTTCCTGTTCCTGGCCCTCTACTCCGGCTTCGCTCAGCGGGTCTACGGCATCCTCTTCGGAAGCATACTCGGCATCACGGCGAACGCGGCCCGTCTCACGGTCCTCGCCGCGCTGGTGACGCTGGCGGCGCTCGCCTTTCTCTACCGGCCGCTCCTGTTTGCCACCTTCGATCCCGATCTGGCCGAGGCGCGCGGCGTCCCGACCACTTTTCTCTCGGTGGCGTTCCTTGCGCTGATCGCGCTCATCGTCTCTCTCGCAGTCCAGCTCATGGGTGCCCTCCTCGTATTCACACTCATGGTCGGCCCACCCGCCACGGCGAGCCGGATAGTGCGCAGACCCGGGGCTGCGATCGCCCTCTCGGTCGGTCTCGCGCTGCTATACGTCTGGCTCGGAGTTTTCGCGGCCGTTGTCACGGAGAGCCTGCCGGTAAGCTTCGCCATCGCGACGCTCTCATTCGCCGTCTACCTGCCTGCACGCTTCTTGCCGCGGGGTCGGCGCGCGCGAACCCTTCGTGGTCGAGGCAGTCTCGCACGGGGGTCGACGTGATTTTCGCGCTGCTTGCCTCGGAGCTGTTTCGCAACGCGGTGCTCGCCGGAACAATCGCTGCGGTGACGTCGTCGCTCGTCGGCTACTTCGTCGTGCTTCGCGCCCAGGCGTTCGCCGCCGAGTCGTTCCTGGACGTCTCTTTCGCAGGAGCCACCGGCGCCGCCCTTCTCGGCGTCGCGCCCGGGGTCGGGATGGCCGTCTTCGGCCTGGGGGCTGCGATCGGACTCGGCGCCCTGGGAGAGCGGGCGCGCGAGCGTAGCGTGGAGATCGGGATGGTCGTCTCGTTTGCCCTCGGTCTCGGAGTGCTTTTTCTCAGCATCCACGCTCACGCCGGTGCATCACACGCGAACGCCGGGGTGTCCATCCTCTTCGGCTCGCTGCTCAGCGTCCGTCCGGCCGACATCGAGCTCCTGACCGGGATCTCGTTGCTCATCCTCGGCGGGCTCGCGGTCGTCTTCCGGCCGCTCCTCTTCGCCACGATCGACCCGGAGGGCGCGCGGGCGCGGGGGGTGCCCATCGGTCTCGTCTCCACCGTCTTCCTGATCCTCCTCGCCATGGCTGCAACGGCAGCCGCGATCGCCGCAGGGGTGCTTCTGGCGCCCGCCCTGCTCATCGCGCCCGCGGCGGCCGCGACTCGCCTGGAACGGCGGCCGGCCCGCGCGCTGCTGCTGTCCCTCGGGCTGGGAATCGGCATCACGGCGTGCGGCATTCTCCTTTCGTTTCTCTGGCCCTGGCGCCAGCCGCCGGCGGGATTCACCATTTCCGCGCTCGCTGCCGTGACCTACTTCACGAGCGTCGCGGCAACCCGCAGGGGCTTTGCGCGTGGCGGCGCGCGGGTTATCATCGAAGATGCAGTGGAAACGGGACCATGGACATCGAAAAACGGGTCGACGCGGCGTTTCGCAAGCTCAGCCAGAGACAGACGGAGCCGCGCCGACTCATCGCCAAGCACCTGATCCGCCTCGGCCGCGAGGGAACCGCATTCTCCGCCGAGGAGCTCCTGAAAAAGGTGCGCCGCGCCAGCCCGCACATCGGGCGGGCGACCGTCTACCGCTCAATCGAGCAGCTTGCACGCATGAAGGTCCTGGATCGCATCGAGTTTGCCGACGGGACGCACGGCTTTCGCCTCTGCGAAAGCGACCACCATCACCACCACCTCCTCTGCACCAGGTGCCGCCGTGTGGTCGAGCTGGACCTCTGCCTCGAGTCCGAAGCGATCGCTGCCGTCGCAAGGCGGGAGAACTTCGAGATCGACGACCATTCAATCACGCTCTTCGGCCTGTGCAAGGAGTGCCAGGAGCGAGGGTAAAGCGCACCCGTGCGGACGACGTTCGAGTCGAGCGCACTCACAACCGAACTGACGGGTTCTCCAAGTGCAAGGAGTTGCCGACCTTGCAAACAGCACTTTGTCCGTCGGGCCCAAAGCTCGTCGGGCTCTCCCGGTCGCATCGGCGACTTGGGCACCCTCGTTGTCGTACGGAGCGTCGACTGCGGAACGCCTGCAAGCCGTGTTCGCTCAGCATCCAACCCCTGCGGGCCTCACCTTGACCGACCAACATGGAAGGGCCTTCCGCATGGCGCACGCGAGGCGGAAGATCGTCGTCTTGAGCTTTCTGAAAAGCTGTGGCTGCTGGTCTATGCACACTGCGCGGACTTCGCCCATCGTGTCGCCTTCAAGTTGAAGGAAGCCATGAAGCTCGTAGGCGAGGACGCGAAGCGGGTGGCCGTCGTGGCGGTGACTACGGATCCTCAGCGCGACACCCCGACTAGCCTAGCCCGCGCAATGCAGCCAGGAGAAACCGAATGCTCGACTCATGGCGCTTTGTCACAGCCTCTATCCTGGAGCGCAGAGGGTACGGAACGACAGCGCCATCGACCGGGACACGAAGACGACGGCGACGGCAGGAGCTGGGGCGGGTGCGGGACATGGCTTCTGGCGCGCGAGCATCTCTGGCTGCGCCCCTCGCCCAGGCACAAACCCTGCTCTGGGACCCCTGCGACCGAGCCTGGAGGAGCCGAGGCGCTCGGGGCAAGGGCAGCCGAAGAAAGCAGCTTCTGCACCAGTCTGCTCAGCGGGCTCCGCGCTTTGCGGTTGGCCAGCCGCGGCAGACCAACGTCCAGGACCACCCCGGTCCCAATGTCTACCAATGAGAGGTTCCGTTGACGTGACGCCACCGTGGTGGTTGGAAGCTTGACGTTCAGCAGTCCTATGATGAGCTTATTCTCCGCGAAAGACAGGTACCATAGGAGCACGGGTAATGAGAATTTGGCAACTTTCGGCGGCGATGCTCGGCATCCTCTTGACGTGCTGCGGGGGCGGAAACAAGGCTCAGCCGGTGGCGGGCCTAGTGGGCGGCACCGCGATCGAGCACCCCGTGCTGGCGGCAGACTTTACGCTGACAGATCAGCACGGCTCGCCATTTCGCATGGCCGACACGAGGGGCAAAGTCGTGCTAATGTCGTTCATCTACACTCACTGCACCGACATTTGCCCCTTCGAGGCAGTGAAGGTGAAAGGCGCGCACGATCTGCTGGGAAGCGACGCGGACAAAGTTGCGTTTGTTACCGTTACGACTGACCCCAAGCGGGACACTCCGGCGGTCACGGCGGCCTACAGTAAGGCACTCGGGTTATATGACGCTTGGTATTTCGTCGGAGGTGCCGCCAAGGATGTGCAGGCCGTTTGGGCCGCCTACGGAATAGGTGTCACGGTCGATCCCGACACCGACGCCGTTGCCCCGAGCACCTCGGCTCCTCCGCCGAAAGGGAGTCAATCCTCTGGCGGTACGGCGGACGAGTCAACCGGCGTCACCAACGGCCTTTCAGAGGGCGACCTCAGCTTGGTTGGCGACATGGTGCAGGATTTCGGCGGAGGCTATGAAGTCGGTCACTCCGCTCCATTTTGGTTCGTCGACAAACGCGGGTACCTCCGCTATGCCATGGGCGGTGATGCCACCCCAGCGGAGATCGTGAAAAACATTCGAGTGCTGCTGGCGCTCAGGTGACTTTCCTGCTCTCCAACAGCACGCGGTTCTCGTTGAGGAAGCTCAGGAAGTATTGCTGTATGTCGCCGAAGAACTCCCGCTGAAGCAACGTTCCTGCCCTGGTGAGGTAGCGGTAGTGCCAGCTCTCGTGACGGTACCCCGTGACCTCTTCGTACCCTGCAGGATAGGAGAGGCTGAAGCCATACTCCCAGGCGTGCTTGGCGACCCAGCGCCCCTGGCTTGTAGTCTCGAAGGCGTCGCTGATCGAGCCGAAGTCTATCGCCGTCCCCAACTGGTGTTGTGAATGCCCCGGGCGGGCAGACTCGCCATCTGCGGTCTCGCGGCCGTACAGCCTCACCTCCTCGTTGTAGACCCCGCGTTGATAGTCAAAGGATCGGTACCCCGACGAAAAGGTCAAGGTGACTCCTTTTTCGCGGGCGGCACGGACCATTGCGAGCACCGCGGGCATGATCGACCTGCGGAGCATGACGCGAGGCCAAGTCGTGACGAGCAGGTAATCCTTGAGCGACACAAGGTCGGGGGGAACGTAGTCGGCGGGAAGCGGATGACCCTTGTCTACGAGCACAAAGAGGTCGGGCGGCTGATCGAGCACCTGCGCGATCACGTGCAAGAAAGCCGCGGGGCGCGAAAGAATGCCACTGCGGATTTCGCTCGGCAGGCTCGCCGTCAGCCTGTCCAGATCCTCCAACGAGAGGGTGAACTCCGGAGAGATAGACCTCCCAGCGCCCGTGGCAGGCTCACCTGCCAGCGGGTGGGCCAAGAGCATGGCGCAACACACGAGCGACATTGAGATCAAGGCGTTCCCCAGTCAGAATATCGGATCTTGGTGAGGCCGAGAAGCACTTGATGCGCCCGAAGGTGGAAGCACCGCTCTGTTATTGACCCTTTAGCCGGTTGGGAATTGACCTACCCCGGATCGAGTTCATGCTTCAGAGACAAGTTGTACCGGGGAGGGATTGATAGTGGTCTTCATCCCGCGGCAGGTGGTTGCGGCGCGTCGGCAGCGATCGGATGGAGGGGGCCGGCGGAACGCGAGCTGCAAGGGGCTGACAGGCAGCGTTGAGGTGATGGAGGACCGTGGGCTGTGGCCCGGAAGAGTGAGGGCAGTCGAAGGGATCTTCGCCATAGACCTTTGAGATCAGGCGTGCCCAGGCGGAGGAGGCTCGGGACGGGGAAACCTGCTGGGCGGGCGGGACGCGATCCTTTGCCGCCCGCGGTGGTCTTCTGGGATAGCCGCAGGACGTGGGGCAGGCGGCTCCAGCGCGAGCGTGTCCGCGAGCTGTACAGCACGTAGGGGCGGATGAAGTAGGTGCCCTTGGGCGGGATGTCGGGTTGGTGCATAGGAGCCGCGTCACGCCGAACCGAGGATCGCCGCAGCGGATGAAGGCCTCGGCGACCTCGCGGATGCGCGGGAGGCGATAGAGGCCGTAGTGGGCGTCGTAACCGTCTACAAAGGCGGCGAAGAGGCGGCGGAAGAGGCCTGGAGGACGATGGGCCGCGGGGGCTGGTGGCGGCAGGATGTTTTCGGTGTGATGGACGCGAGAGAGGGGCTCGGCACACAACGACCACCCAGATCGCGCTGCGTTTGCTCAGGTGGCAAAGCGACGCTGGTATTCTGGGTCTCTTTCCCAATCCGGTCCCCCCTCCGGAGGCCCGAGTCCGCCCGGCGTCCTGCCGGACGGACTCGGGCTCAGAGCGCGCCAACAAGGATGTTGGCGCGCGTGTGCTTGCGGTCGACCTTGACCGACTCAAAGCAATCGTCTTTGCGTTGGCTGGCGACAGGGAGGTCCCAGGCTACGAGCCAGACGCGTCGCTCAGGTCGCACCAGGAGCCGATCGACCGCACAGCCCGTAGGCGGCTGATTCCCCCTACTGGCACGGCCGTTCCGGCGGCGTGGAATGACGCTCGCGGCCGGCGAGCGTGAGCGGGCGGAGGGGCAGGCGCCCGGCGAGTACGCCGGGTCAAAGCAGGCGCAAGCCCGCCTGGTCCGAGGCGGGGCGTGCGAGGGCGCTCGCGGCCGGCGACCGGCGGCGCCGAGGACGGAACCCCCGCAGCACGCGACCCCGAGCCCGCGCGAGTCAGAGCGGCCGCTCAGGCAAAGGCGCACCACGCCTTGCGCAACTGTCTTGCTCGGGGGCACGCCCAATCCGAGGCCTAGGGCTTGATGTTGAACGTCTCCAGGAACTTCTGCAGGTCGAAGTGCTGCGCGAACATCCGCTCGATGTCCGCGACCTTGTTCGCGTCGTAGGTCTGGAGCTTCGCGCTGTCGAACGCCTCGAGCACCTTCTGCTCGGCGATGGCCGTGTGCTCCTGCACGTAGATCGCGGGGAAGCCCGCGCGCACGATGTCGTGCGCCACAGCGTTGTCCAGCCGCACGTAGGCGCCGCCGGTGAGGATGAGCCCGGCGAGCCCCTGGCCGAACCGCTCGCGCAGGCTCCTGCTGAAGCGCAGCAGGGTGCGCGCCCGCCTCTGGTAGGCGGAGCTCATGATGAGCACGTCGCCCGGCAGCAGGAAGCTCGGCCGCCGCAGGTCGGCATCCGGGGTGGTCAGCACCTTGATGTCGTGTACGGGCACGCGCCACGCGTCGTCTTCGCTCTCGCCGAGAGGCCTGGGCTGGCGGAACGCGCGCGTGAGCTGGTGCATCGACGGCCGGCCCAGGTTGTCGATCTCGGGGAGGAACCCGAGGATGCGGATCTGGCCGCCGACCGCGTCGAAGTGCCTGTTGAGCAACGGCTCGGTGATGTACTGGCGCACCATGTCGAGCTTGTCCGGAATCACCTTGTTGAAGATGATCCCGCGCACGCGGCTGCGCATGTAGAGGAAGTAGGAGAGGTCGACCTCGAGCTGGTCGAGCGCGCGCCCGATGCCGCCTCCGGAGAGGTAGACGATTTCGGCCTTCATCAGGTTGCTGACCTTCGCATTCGAGAGCCCGACGATGCCGCCCACGCCGGGGTGGCCCGTTCCCTCCGCCACGATCACGTCTTTTCCTGCGCAGCGAGTCCAGCGTGGCCTGGATGCGGTCGCGGAGCCTGTCGTGCTCCCCCTCCTGGTCCTGCGATTCCAGGTACTCGCGGGTAAAGCCGCTCGCAAGGCGCACCGGGGAGATCGAGTTGAGATCGAGGTCCGGGATGCCCGAAAAGGCCTTGATGATGACGGCGTCCTTGTC
This sequence comes from uncultured Spirochaetota bacterium, assembly GCA_963734495.1. Lineage (GTDB taxonomy): Bacteria > Spirochaetota > Spirochaetia > SZUA-6 > CAVTHK01 > CAVTHK01. The sequence continues at coordinate 70,441 of CAVTHK010000005.1, read as the reverse complement.
GATGCGGTTGCCGTCGGGAAGGGTGACGAGCTCCTGGCCGACCGGCTTGAAGTAGCCGATCCGCGCCGGGTCCATGATCCGCCGCAGCTGCGAGATGATGCCGAGCGCGGTCACGGTCTTGCCCGCGTTCTGACGGAATCCGGTGATGTAGACGACGACGGGCGCCAAGGGCGCCTCCTCGATGCGCTCGGCGGCCTTTAGGAGACCGCGATGCGGCGATCTTCGGCCGCGGCCGCGGCTGCGGCGCCGTCGCCCGCGGGAGCCGCGTCCGGCGCGGGCGCCGCCGGGATCAGCGTCTCGGCGATGTGCTCGATGTAGTCGCGCTCGATGGGCGCTCCGCTCGCGTCCTCGCGGCTGAGGTGCATGAACCCGACGTAGATCATGTACCCGAGCCGCGCCCTGTGACGGGCGGCCTCCTCGGAGAACCCGAGCGCCCGGTAGCAGTCGGCGAGGTACCCGATGCGCTTCTCCGAGACACGACGAAGCACCGGCCTCACGGCGGGATCACCGGCGGCGGCCGAAAGGGCCGAATGAAGCGTGCAGTTCCAGCTCCCGCGCGAGACCCGCACGATGAGCTGCCGGATCCGCTCGCGCGGATCGCGGATGTTCTCGAGCGACGCGATGAACGCGTCGGCCTCTTCCTGCTCCCACAGCTCGAGGGCCGCGCGCAACAGGTCGTCACGGCCCGCGAAGTGCCAGTAGAAGCTGCCCTTCGAGACGCCCAGGCTGCGCGCGAGCGGCTCGACCGCCACCGCCCCTATGCCGCCGTCGCAGATCGCCTGCAGGGCCGCGCGCTTCCAGTCGAGATCGCTCAGATAGTGACGGCCTTCCTTCCACATTGTGCTCGACGCTATTGGAAAGCGCCTCGGGATGTCAAGTTCAGGCCCGCCCATGCGCCCGTGGCCCTGTCAGGCCCATGGCTCCCTGCCCGGCGCTCGTACATCCCCTGGCTCGCTGAGGCTCGCCGGGCCGGCCGCGCGGTTCTTATCGTCCTGCCGCCCCCCACGCATCACGCAAACATAGAGTTGATGGGACATCCTACGTAGTACACACTACAGGCGCGAAAGGTTCGACAGGCGCGAAAGGCGCGAAAAGCGCAAAGGGCGCGAAAAGCGCGAAGGTTCGAAAGGCGCGACACGCTCGAAAAGATTCGCGTCCATTCGTTGTAAGGGAAATGGACCTTCAAAATCAGCACTTTCCCGACTTCGCGGCTGAGCGAGTTGCGCGTATACTGCCATCGCCTGAAAAGGCGGAGTTGGTACACTCCAAGCACAAAAAGTGCACGAGTGCGGCTGGAGGCGGGGTCACTCCGGCCGCACTCACTTTTTTTGAGCTCGCCCCGGCCGTAGATGCGGGCGGCCCCGACCTTCAGCCGCGCAGAGACTTCTTCAAGCCCTCCAGCGTGTTGTCGATCACGGTGCTCCGCTTGTCGGCCTTGAGCGCCTCGGCCAGGCCGGGCGGAAGCTCCGGCTCCTGCCCCGTCGCCTCCCGGATCGTCTCGACGAACTTGGCGGGATGCGCGGTCGCGAGGATGACGACATTGCCGAAGAACCGTTCCCCGCGGCGCTCGAGGGCCTCGATCAGGCGATCGGTTGCTTTCCAGCCGACCGCGGTGTGCGGGTCGAGCAGCAGCCCGGCGCGCTCGCGCACCTCGCGGATCGTCGCGAGGGTCTCCGCGTCGGTGACGACTTGACCATGGATCAGGGCCCCCATCCGCTCCGCCGACCCGCCGAACATGGTGAGCAGACGCTCAAAGTTGCTCGGGTTGCCGACGTCCATGGCGTTGGACAGGGTCTGCACCGAGGCCCTGGGCCGGAACGCGCCCTTCGCGAGGTATTCGGGCACGACGTCGTTGACATTGGTCGCCGCGACGAAGCCGGCGACGGGCAGACCCCACTGCCAGGCGTAGACGCCCGCGGTCAGGTTGCCGAAGTTGCCGCTCGGCACGCAGAACCACGGCGCCGGCGCGCCCGGCCGCGGGCGCTTGAGCGCTGTCGCCGCGTGTATGTAGTAGAAGGCCTGCGGGATGAGCCGCCCCAGGCTGATCGAGTTGGCCGAAGTCAGGTGCAGGTCCCGCGACAGGCCGCGGTCCAGGAACGCCTCCTTGACCATTCGTTGGCAGTCGTCGAACGAGCCCCTGACCTCGAGCGCCCTGACGTTGCCCCCGATGGTGGTGAGCTGCTTTTCCTGCAGCCGGCTCACGCGCCCCGAAGGGTAGAGGATCACGACGCGTATGTTCCTGCGGCCGGCAAAGGCGCGGGCGACCGCGCTGCCCGTGTCGCCCGACGTCGCCACCAGGATCGTCGCCTCGCCGCCGGCCTGAGCGATCATCTCCTCCATGGCCGCGGCGAGAAAGCCCGCGCCGAAGTCCTTGAACGCGTACGATGGCCCGTGGAAGAGCTCGAGCACAAGCCGCCGCTCGTCGGCCTCGACAAGAACAGGATCAAAGGTGAAGGCTTTCTTCGTAATGCGCTCGACGCTCTCGCGGCCGAGCTCGTCCGCGAACAGGGCGACCGCGACGCGGCGCGCGGTCTCGGCGAACGGCGTGTCGGGCTCGAGAGAACGGAACAGGCCGCTCAGGTCGGGCATCGCCGTCGGGTGGTAGAGCCCGCCGTCGTCGGCCAAGCCGCGGAAGACGGCCTCGCGGAACCCGACGTGCGCGGCGCGCCCGCGTGTGCTGGCAAAGGTCACTTTCTTTCCTCCATCAGCGCGCGGTGGATCGTCTGCAGCGCACGCTGCTTGTCCTCGCGGGTGACCACGAGGGAGATGTTCCGCTCCGACGAGCCCTGCGCGATGGTGAGGACGTTGATGCCCGCGCCGCCGAGCGAGCTGAAGACACGGCCTGAGATGCCGGGCGTGCCGCGCATGTTGTCGCCGATGACCGCGACGACGGCCAGCCCCGTCGTGACGCGGCTCTCCTGGATCCTGCCCGCGCGGATCTCGCCCGCGAGCTCCTCGTTGAGCGCGAGCTCCGCCGCGGCCCCTTCGGCCTCGCGGAACACGAGGCAGATGCTGTGCTCCGAGGAGGCCTGCGAGATCATGATGATGTTGACGCGCACGCGCGCCAGCGCGCCGAAGATGCGGGCGGCGAAGCCGGGGATGCCGAGCATGCCGCCGCCTTCGACGTTGACGAGGCCCACGCCGTCGATCGACGCGAGACCGGTGATGGCGGTCGAGTGCCTGCGGGCGTGCGTGGTGATCAGGGTGCCCGCGGCGCCCGGGTTCAGCGTGTTCCTGATGCGGATCGGTATGTCCGCCTCCAGGGCCGGCAGCATGGTAAAGGGGTGAAGCACGCTCGCCCCGAAGTACGCCATCTCCATCGCTTCCTGGAAAGTCATCTCAGGGATCACGAACGAAGCCGGCACGCTGCGGGGATCGGCGCTCAGCACGCCGTCGACGTCGGTCCAGATCTCGATGACCGAGGCGGAAACCGCCTTTCCGACGAGGGACGCCGTGTAGTCGGAACCGTTGCGTCCCAGCGTGGTGGCGACGCCTTCGGCGGTCGCGGCGGTGTAGCCCGTGAAGACGGCGACGCCTTCGACCGCGAGGACCGCGGCCCGTATCCGCTCGAAGCTCTGCGGCAGCACCGTCGCCTTGCCGTGGTTCCCGTCGGTGACAATCACATCGCGCGCGTCGATCGTTGCCGCAGGCGTCCCGGTCCGCGCGAGGAACCGCGCGAAGAGCGTGCACATGGCGAGCTCGCCGAAGCCCATGATGAGGTCCCGCGTGCGCGCGGAGCACTCGCGGATCAGCTCCACGCCGTGCAGGAGGCCGCCGACCTCGGCGAAGCGGCTCTCCATCTGCTCGCGCGCCTCCTCCGCGAGCCCCAGCTCCGAGGCCGCCGCGAGGTGGCGGCGCCTCATGGCTTCGAGCTCCTCACGGTAGGAGAGGTCGCCGGCCGCGGCCTTCCCGCCGCAGCGCTCGAGGGAGTCGGTCACCCCGCGCATCGCGGAAAGGACGACGACCGGGCGCTCCCGCTCGGCCGCGACGATCCCGGCGGCGCGCCGGATCCGCTCGGCGTCCTGGACTGAGCTGCCGCCGAACTTCATCACTTTCACAGGCGCGGATGATACAGGAAAAGGCCCCGCGTTTCCATCTCCGGACGTGGAAGCCGCGCCCGCTCTCGGGCTATACTCTCTGCCGTCGTGAAGCCGGCGGTCCTTCTGCTTGCCCTCCTCGTTTGCGGATGCCTCGTCACCGGCGGCGGCGTTGCGCCTGGCGCGAGCGCTGCCGCCGGCGCCGCTGCGGGCGCCGGGGAGGAGCCCGCGCGCGGCTCGGCTGCGCCCGAAGCGCCGCAGCAGCGGCAGCCGGAAGCGCCGGCCGCCGCCGAGGGGGCGCCGCAGCCGGCGGCCGTCGCCGAGCCGAAGCCGGCGCCGCTGCCGGATCCGCAGCCGCCCGCCGCGGCTCCCCCCATCCCGTCGGAGGCGACGCTGCGGCGCCTGCTTCCCGACGCCGTCAAGCCCTATACGCCCGTGCCGCTGGGAGGCCGGGCCGTGCTCCTGCTGCAGGACATCAACAGGGACGGCACGCCGGAGATCCTGGCGCCCGTCGCGGACCTGTCCGGCAGCAGCGTCAAGCCCGCGGGGCTCTCCGACCACGCGAGCGTCTTTGTCGAAGGCCGCGCCAGCGTTCCCTTCTTCCTGCTGGTGCTGACCTACAAGGCCTCGGGCCTCGTCGTAGCCTCGCGCATCGATCTCGGCGAGCGCTACGTCTTCGGGGGGCTCACGGTCGTTCCCTTGACCTCGTCGGCCTCGGGTCCGCTCGCCCTGGTCGCGAGCTTCTACACGCGGGCCGGCGGCGAGCAGGAGTGGCTGATGTTCTCGGGCCCCTCGCTGCGGCCGATCTCGCGCCTGGGGCTCAGGGACACGCTTGCGAGCCGGCCCAAGGTCGAGGACATCGACCGCAACGGCGTGATCGACATCGTCGTGCAGGAAAGCGGGGTCGAGGCGGGCGTCGGCTACGAGACGCTGCTCACGTGGTACCGCTGGAACGGCACCCGCTTCGTCGAGCAGTCGGTGATCAACGTCGTCCGCAACCTCAACGCCTTTCTCGCCCGCACGCGCGAGCATCTCGTCGCCCACAACTGGCGCGCCCTCATCGATCACTGCTTTGCCGCCGACCAGCTGCGGTACTACCGCGGCCAGGGGCTGTCCGACATGCAGATCATCATGCGGGGCCTGGGGCTCGCGGCGCGCTACGAGCTCGTCAAGCCGGAGGCCGCGCTCGCCGACATCGCGGATGTGGTGCTGCCGCAGTTCCAGGAGAACCCCTTTTCGGCGACCGACGAGAGGGGCAGCTACTTCCTGCTGGCCTACAGGGTGGTCGAGTCGACCGGGGCGTCCAAGGTGATCGAGACGCCGCTCTACATGCTGCGGGACCCGTTCGGCGAGCGGCAGTTCTTCTTCAGGATCATGTGATCGAGGGCGGCGCGCCGCGGCGACGCCGGCCGACACGACGCCGGCCGGCGAGTTGACACTCGAGTGTTTTCGAGGATAGGTGAGTCATGCCCCGCTATCTCATAGAAGGGAACCGGCCCCTCCACGGCCGGATCAGGCCGAGCGGCAACAAGAACGCCGCTCTGCCGTGCCTGGCCGCGGCCCTGCTCACGGGCGAGACGGTGCGGCTGCGCAATGTCCCGGCCCTCGAGGACGTCACGGTCATGCTCGAGATCCTGCGCGCGCTCGGCGCCAGCGTGAAGCGCACGGGGCCCCACGAGGTCGAGGTCACGACGCACGACATCCGCACGAGCGAGATCCCGGCGGAGCTCGCCCGCAAGATCCGCGCGTCCATCCTTTTCGCCGGGCCCCTGGTGGCGCGCACGGGCAGGGCGGTCTTCCCCTTCCCGGGCGGGGACGTGATCGGCCGCAGGCGCCTGGACACGCACGTGCTCGCCCTCCGGGCCTACGGTGCGAGCGTCGAGATCGACGGCTGCTTCCGGGTGCAGGCGGCGAAGCTCACGGGCACGGACATATTCCTCGACGAGGCGTCGGTGACCGCGACCGAGAACGCCCTCATGGCCGGCGTGCTGGCCGAGGGAGAGACGGTCCTGCGCAACGCCGCCTCCGAGCCGCACGTGCAGGACCTCTGCCGCCTCCTCTGCGCGATGGGCGCCCGCATCGAGGGGATCGGCTCGAACACGCTCCTCATCCGCGGCGTCCGCTCGCTCGGCGGCGCCGAGTACACGCTCGGCCCCGACTACATGGAGGTCGGCTCCTTTATCGGGCTGGCGGCCGCGACGAGAGGCGAGGTCGAGATCGAGGACGCCGCTCCCGATCAGCAGCGCATGGCGGCCATCCAGTTCGCGAAGCTCGGCATCCGTTGGGAGGTGCAGGGCGGCACGATCTACGTCCCGCGCGGCCAGGAGCTCCGCGTCAACCCCGATCTCGGCGGGCTCGTCCCCAAGATCGACGACGCGCCGTGGCCCGGCTTCCCGCCGGACCTGACCAGCATCGCCCTCGTCGTCGCCACCCAGGTGGACGGGACCATCCTCGTGCACGAGAAGATGTTCGACGCCCGCATGTTCTTCGTGGACAAGCTCATCGACATGGGAGCGCGGATCATCCTCTGCGACCCTCACCGGGCGGTTGTGGCGGGGCCCTCGCGGCTGCAGGGCGCGGAGCTCGTCTCGCCCGACATACGCGCGGGGATGGCGATGGTCATCGCCGCACTCTGCGCCGAAGGCCGCAGCACGATCAACAACGTCTACCAGATCGAGCGCGGCTACGAGGACATCACGGGACGGCTCGCGGGGCTGGGCGCGCGGATCGAGCGCGCCCCCTATCAGTCCGCGATCCCGGAGTCGAGCCAGCCCGAGCCGCTCCTCTGAGCCGCGGAGCCGCCCGCGTCGAAGAGCGTCCCCTCCGCGAGCCCCTCGAAGCCGGTCGGCGGCGCCGCCGCCTCGAAGAGGCCGCGCGAGAGGAGCGAGTCGACGAACTCGCTGTTGTTCTGAGCGAGGAGGCGGCGGCTGTCGTATCCCTGGTAAGCCGCCCGGCCGCCGAGCCCGAGCGCGACCGCCAGCGCGCCGGCGGCCGCGAGCCTCAGCCACGGCGCGGGGCGCGCCGCCGCGCGCGGCCGCCCGGCTGTGACCGCCTCGAGACGGCCGAAATCCGGCTCGCTTCGCCCCAGGTCGGCATCCTCGATCTCGCGGCGCAGCTCGGCCGCGAACTCTTCATAGTTGCGCATACGTCCCTCCCGGAGGGCGCGCTCCGCGGGCCGCGAGCGCCCGCTCGATGCGCCTGCGCGCGCGGTGCAGGCGACTCTTCACCGTGCCGCGGGGCAGCCCCAGCGACCGGGCGATCTCCTCGATCGACAACCCCTCAACTTCCCGCAGCAGCACGACGGTCCGCTCCTCGATCCTGAGAGCGCCGAGCAGCGCCATCGCCTCCCCGCGACTCACCGCGGCCAGGGCCACCTCCTCGGGGTGCGGGGCATCGGCGCTTTCGCGCGCGAAGCGCGCGATCGACCTGCGCTCGCGCTCACGTTTGCGGATCAGGTCGATCGAGCGGTTGCGCACGACGCGGAAGAGGAAGGTGGAAAAGCGGGAGCCGAAGCGGAACCCGGCCAGCGACCGGAACAGCGCCAGGATCACCTCCTGTTCCGCGTCCTCCATGTCCTCCCGGTGTCCGCGAAAGAGCCCGTAGAGCAGCCGCCGCACGAGCGGAACATGCCGGCGCACCAGCGCCTCAAAGGCGCTCCGATCGCCGTCGGCGACGAAGCGGCGGATCAGCTCGTCGTCGTCCGGGCATTCGACCACGCTGCCCACGAGGTCGGCGTTCAGCGCGCCGGCGGCTGCCGGGGCCCCGGCGAGGCCGGCGCCGGACCGCTCTGGGGCGTGCGTGCGTCGGGGCGGGAGTCCGCCGCCCGGCCGGCGCGCGCGCGCAAGCTGCGCCACGTGCGCAGGAGCTGGTCCCATTTCTGCTCGCCCACGATCTTGCGGACCTCGACGCGCAGCCGGATCGCCGCCATCTCGCTCCTGACCTTCCAGTCCACTGTCTGCTGCAGGAGACGCTCGACCTGCTTCATGTCGGGGTCGGTGTCGAGCAGGAGCCTCTCGAGCTGCGCCCTGCGGATGTTCAGCTCCGCCTGCGCCTCGCGCATCACCTTGTCTTCGCGGGCGATGGTGTCCTGGATCCTGGCCGTCTGCTGCTCGCTCAGGCCGAGCCGCTCGTAGAGCCCCGTGTCTTCCCAGGGGATCGCCTGCGCCGCCAGCGTCGTCGCGGCGAGACAGCCTGCTGCGATCATCGTCACGAAGAGTCTCATCCCGATTCCTCCCCGCGTTCGCGCGTGCCTGCCGCGCGCCGCGACCGTTTCCCCGTTGGTCGTCGCACGGGGCGCTGTGGTTCCCGCGTCTTTCAGACCGCGCGGCGCAGTGACCGGTCCATCCAGACGAACGAGACCACCAGCAGGCCGAGCAGCGCAGCCGCCAGGACCGTCATCCCCGCCGGCCAGCCGAGGCCGTCGGCGAGCAGGACGACCGCCACGCGCACGATGTGCAGCGAGAGCACGAACGCGATGTAGCCCGCGGCCGCAACCGCGGGAGTGAGGAGGTACGTGCGGGACGGAAGGGCCGCCGCGGGCGGATGCCGCGCGGCGACGCCGGCCGCAACGGCGCCCAGAAGCAGCAGCACGAACGGCCCGACGGCGCGTACGGCGAGCTCGACCTTCACGGCGAGGCTCGCGGTCGCGCGGGAAAGCGTCCAGAGCTCGATGACGTCGCGCTCCCGCACGCTGCCGACGTCGAGGCCGAGCGCCCAGACCGTGGTCACGGGCACCATGAGCGGCAGCGGGCTCGCTCCCGCCTTGCCGGGCTCCACGCGCGCCTTGAGCCCGAACCCCTCGAACCTGGCCGCCGTACCGATCACGAACCGGGGCTCGCGGCGCTCTCCCTGGACGTCCCGCGAGAGCTCGAGCAGGCTGATCTGCGCGACCGGAGTCGCGGGCGCGGCAGGAGGCACGAGCCGGCCCGCCACCTGCCGGATCTGGTCCGCGAGGAGCTGACGCTCCCTGGACGCGGGCTCCGCCTGAACCCGCCCCACGGGGGCGACCATGTGGTAAGCGACGCTCCCGCCGCCGAAAGCCATGGCTTCGATGCCGTAGAGAGTGACCTCGACGAACTCCTCGCGGATCATCCTCTCGAGGCCGTTGTCGTCCCTGACCCTGACGTCCCTCGTCCGCGGAACGCGCGCCACGGTGTCCGCATAGACGATTTCGACGAGGCCGCCCTCGCGCCGGTTGACGAAGGCGACGCGGCTCGCGCGGTCGCGCGGCGGCACCTTCTGCGGGTCGGGGACCGTGTCGTCGAAAAAGGCGAACGCGGACAGAAGCTGCTCGGCGTTGCCGAGCAACTCGAGGAGCTCGGCGTCCTGCGGCCACCGTCGCGACGCTCTCTTGAGGATGTAGTACGCGCCCGCGGGGTCGTGCGCCTCGAGCGCCTTCTTCCCCTGTTCCTTGACGAGGTACAGGTCGCTCTTCGCCACGTCCGCGGGGCTCGGCTCCACCCGGCCGAGCGCGTCGAGCGCCTGCGCGCGCAGGGCGGCCGCCTCGCGGCTCGCCGGGGCGATGGCCGCCGCGCGATCGGCGAGCGTGTACGCCGTGGCGTAGTCCCTCTGAGCGAAGTAGGCGCGAGCCCTCGCGACCAGGGAGGCCGCGCTCGGCTCGGCGGCCTTGATCGGCGCCGGCGCGGGCGGAGCCGCCTTCGGTGTTCCCGCTGCCATCTGTCCCGTGATGTTATCCAGCGCCCTGCGCCAGATTCCGTTGCCCGGGTCGATCGCGAGGTACGCCTCGATGTGTTCCCGCTGGCCGACGAGGTCGTTCGCGGTCTTCGCCTCGCCGGCCAGCCTCAGGTGCCCGTTCGCCTCCTCGCTGCGGCGCCGCATGCTCTCGTATTCGCGCACAACGCGCGGCTCGACGAGCACGCTCAGCACGGCGTAGGCGCATGCGGCGACCACCGAGATCCGCACCAGGCGGCTCGAAGAAGCGCGGTCGCCCCGGCGCGAACGGCTGAATGCCCCGGCGTACAGCGTGACCGCCGCGAGATAGGCGGCGGCAAAGCCGGCAATCGACAGCGCTTCGCCCCGAGCTCGCACGTAGGGTCCCGCGAAGACCGGAAGGATATTGCGGCTGTACAGCTCGTAGGCGGCGTATGCGGCGCCGAGCATGAGGCAGACCAGCGCCACCGCCAGGATGACCGGTAGGACGGGTCGTGCCGGCCGCTCAAACAAGGCCTGCTCCTCGGCGGGTCCCCTGCCTGGATGTGAGGATGACGTCGGATGCGACGAGGATCAGGCCGATCAGCAGCAGGCCAGCGGTCGGCGCCATGGGCGCGTTCGCGCCCAGGTACCGCGCTGCGAACGCCTGCGCCTGGGCACCGGCGGCGAACCGGTAGCCGATGAGGAGCCCACGGGCGGCGAGCAGCGCCACGCTCCACCCGGCGAGCGGCCAGCGGCTGCGGCGGACCAGCACGCCGACGCCTGCAAACGCCAGCAGCGCGCCCGCCAGCGCCGCGGCGGGCGCGCCTCCGGCCCGCGCCCCGCGCACCCGCTCCTGCAGCAGCGCGAGGTCCGCGGCGATGGACCGGATCGATTCGTCGGCGGCGAGAAGCGTGAGCCTGACGGGCTCGGCCTTCAGCCGATGGGGGCCGACCCTGAGGTCGCGTCCGATGCGGGCCTCCGCCGCGTAGCCGAGGCGGGGCGGGGAGGGCGCGCTCGTCGCGATGAACGCCAGGTCGCGCAGGCGGTCGGCGCCGACGACCTCTCCCGCGTACAGCCAGACGCCGGCATCGGCCGTCTCGAGCATCTCGCGCGGCGCCACCAGCGTGTCCGCCCGCGCGGACGCACGGGGCTGCTCCCCGGCCGGCTTGAGCAGCGCCCGCCCTGCCGCCAGAGCGACGAGGGCCGCCGCGGCCACGGCGAGCGTGCTGCCGCGGACGCGGGCGAGGAGAGCGGCTGCCAGCGATGCGATCAGGACCGCGGGAAAGAGCGAAGCCCCCGCCTGCTCGGCGATCCGTGCGGCCGGCACGGAGGCGCTGCGCGCGATCGCGGCCTGCGAGAACGATGCGACGACCCCGAGGAGCGCGAGGGCGCCGAGAAACGCGACGATGAAGGCGGTAAGCTGTCTGACCAGCAGTCTCACGAAGGGATTCCGGGGGCGTCATCGGCAATCGTGTAGCCGATCCGTCTCACGGACGTGATGACGCTCATCCCGGTGTCATTGTCGGCACACAGGCGGTGGATCTTCTTCCTCAAAGTGGAGATGTGGACGTCCACCGCCCGGCTCGCGTTCTCCGGGAGGTGTCCCCAGATGGCGTAGAAGAGCACGTCCCTAGGCACGACCTCGCCGCGGTGGGCCAGGAGCGTCTTGAGGATCACAGCCTCGACGTACGAGAGCTCCTCCTGCCCCTTGTCCGAAACGAGCAGGCAGCCCTGCAGCGACACTCCGCGCCAGGTCGGAGGCCTGTGCGTGACCCGGAAGAGGCGGTCGAGCCTGAGGAGGAGCTCCTCCGGGAACCAGGGATCTTTCAGGTAGTCGAAGCAGCCCGCGAGAAAGGCGCGGCGCATGTCGTATGACGCGCCGTAGGCGATCACGGGGAGCCAGCCGGCCGCGGGGGTCGGAGGCGGGGTGGAGGCGAGCCGCCCGGCGAGCTCCAGCATGCTCGACGGCAGGACCAGCGCGTCGTAGTCACGACCCGCCGGCTCTTCCGTGCAGGCGACGCGGTACTCGATCAGCCGGCTGGCGAGGGACCGGACGTGCTCGGAGCGGATCGGATCGTCTGAAACGAAGTTAACCGACCAGATGGCAGCACCTCCGCGCTCAGGTCTTGTCCTCGATCCGCTTCATCTTGCTCTTGAGGTCCTCGAGGAGCTTGTCCGCCGTGGCCTGCCCGCCTTCGAGCTGCTTGAACTGCGCCTCGAGGCTTGCGTCCTCGTTGACGCCCTCGATCTCGGCCATGGCCTCGCCTTCGGCTTCGAGCTGGTCGACCTTGGCGGCCATGCGGTCAAAGGCCTCGAACGCCGAGTTGTCGCCCATCCCGCCCATGGTGTTCTGCAGCAGCTTCTGGGCCTCCGCCCGCTTGGCGCGCGCGATCAGGATGTTCTTCTTCCTATTCGCCTCTTCGATCTTGCGCTGCAGCGCCTTGAGGCTTTCCTTGAGCTTGTCGACGCTGGCCCTCTGCGCGTCCCACTGAGGCTTGAGCTCCAGAGCGTATTTCTCGTATTCCTGCTTGCGGAGCAGGGCTTCCTTGGCGAGGTCGTCCTTGCCGGCGTTGACCGCCAGCACGGCCTTCTGCTCCCACTCCTCGGCCTTGGCCTGGTTCTCCCTGATCTGACGCTCGAGCCGCTTCTCGTCCGCGATGGCCCCCGCCACGCCCTTCTTGCTCTCGATGAGCTGCTCGTTCATGTCGAGAACCATCTGGTTGAGCATCTTTTCCGGGTTCTCCGAGCGGCTGATCATGGCGTTGATATTGGCCCGGATCACATCACGGAAGCGCTTGAAAAGACCCATCGTACCCCCCCACTCAGCTCCGATACTTGGCCAGGATCTGATAGTGCTGCGACAGCGCCACACCGAACGAGTCGAGAGAGGCCTGGAACTCGCTCAAGTCCATGCTCTCCCCTTCGAGCGAATCGATGAGGACGATGTCGTCGCCCTGCAGGGCATAGGCTCCGTGCACCATGTCCGTCGCGTTGAACCGCAGCAGCTGCTCGAACAGCTCCGCCCGGCGCTTCTGCGGGGCCTTCATGACCTTGACCTGGATCACGACCACCGGGTCGGCCTTCATGACCACCACGTTCTCGAGGCCGGTCTGGTTGCCGGAAACGAGCCAGATGTTGTCGCCCTGCTCCTGGTAAGTGAGCGCGAGCTCGTGCATGTAACCTTCGAGCTTTTCTCTGCTGATCATACCGCCTCCGGCAGTGCAGCCGGCAAGTACGCCGGGCCTACGGGGTCGGGCGGCGACGGGGGCTGGCGGGATCGCAGCCTCAGCCGAGGAACACCTGCCCCGTGTTGTCTATGGCCAGTATCGTCTTGCAGTTCGAGCACCGGAACCGTCCCGGTTTGCCTGCTTTGAGCTTGGTGCTGCAGATCGGACAATTGAAAATTTTGGGGAAGGCGGCCCCGGTCGCCGCTTCTCCCTTGCGGGCGAAGAACTGCACCGCCTCGTCGAGCGTGTCCTTGATGTTGAAGAACTGCGAGAACCCCAGCAACTGGAAGACTTCGTATACTTTGGGCTGGATCTCGAGCAGGACGAGGTCGCCGCCGCGCGGCTTGACCGCCTTGAGGAACGCCGTGAAGGAGCCGATGCCGGTGCTCGAGACGTAGTTCAAGCCGCCGCAGTGGAAGATCAGCTTGATGTAGCTCGCTTCGATCGCCTTGTTGACCCGCTTCTGGAAGTAGTTCGAGTTGTACGTGTCGATATAGCCCGTCAGGTAGAGAGCGAGGCAGTTATCGACGCCGTCGAACTTCTGGAGCCGGATCTTGAGGCTATCGTCCTTTTCGTCATCGAACCCGGGTACGATCTCGTTGTTGCTCATACCATCCCCAGCCCGAGATTAGAGATACTGGAGCCAATCTCCCAACTCCCTGCAAGGTATTCCTATAGTATCGGCCGCCTATTCCTTTGTCAAATGGGAAAAGGCCCGGCGCCGTCGGCATCGGGTGCGCGCTGCAGCCCTGCCCGGAGCGCTGCGACGGCGAGCTCCCGCCGCGGAGAGCCGGCGCCCGGGCGCGCGCGATCGGCCCGGGCCAGGGCCTCCCCCGCGAGCACACGGCGAGCACGCCGGTCAAAAGCGCTGTCCCAGCCCGGCACCAACGCCATCTCCGGCGAATACGCACTCCCGCGAGTACGCGGGACCTCCGGGGACCAGGGCGCCTGTCCTTGACCGCCTTCGGAGCGACGGCTTACTATGCGGCCACCTCTGGGGGGCCCGCGCATGCGCAGTAAGCTGATCATTGGCCCGCTGCTCGGCCTTGTCGCGGCCCTGCTGCCGGCCCAGAACATTTCCCAGTTCGATTCGATCGTAGACTTCGGGACGGGCCTCAAGGAGCTCGGCCGCCTGCTCGACGACGGTCGCCCACAGGCTGTCGACCGGACCAAGCTGTACGTCCTGACCGGCACGGTCGCCGACGTGGTTCCCAAGGCGGCCTGGTTCTTCACGCTGAGGCGCGAGGAGATCCTCGAGCCGGCGGCCCTGGCGACCGAGATCCGGCGCGGGACCGGGCCGCTCGCGTTGTACCTCAGGAAGTCCCTCACCCCGCCGACCGCGCGGCTCCTGGAGGCCTACGCCCCGGGCGCCAGGCCATCGGACCAGCTGATGGACGCCCTGCTCAAGGACCTCAACGACCAGATCCGCAAGGGCGCTCCGGTTGCCAGCGGCGTAGGCCAGGGCCTCAAGGTCTCGGCGGGTCTCCGGAGTCTGCTCGCGCTTCCCACCGAAGACGACGAGCGCGGGTACGTTTCCCGGCTCCTGCTCGAGGAGGGTCTCGGGGGCGCCATCGCGCCCGTCGAGGTGGACGTGGACCTCGTGACCGGCGAGTGGATCGGCACCGAGGACGTGCGCAGCTATCACGCCCTGCTCATCGTGACGGGGCCGGAGTCGTTCGACGTCTTCGTCCGCCGCCGGGCGCCCGATCCGGGATCGCCCGTCATCACGACGGGAGCCAAGGTCGCGGCGCTGGTCAGCGTGGTGGAGCCGGTGGAGCTCACGGGCGGAACGGCGGCGTGGCTCGCGCAGTGCCACCACATCCGTGCCGTCCGCTGAGGAGCCGCGGGGGCGGGTTCTCGTCTCGTCAATCGAACACGATGTCGTCGGCGCCCACCGTCTCGCCGTCGCTCAGCACTGTCGCCCTGGCGAGCACATTGCGCAGCTCCCTCACGTTGCCCGGCCACGGATGCCCGCGCAGCCGCTCGAGCGCGGGCTCGGAGAGCCGTTTCTTCCTGCCGCCGTCGCGGCGCAGCAAGGCGGCCGCGAGGATTGCGATATCCTCGATCCGCTCCCGCAGAGGCGGCACTTCGATGGAGAGCACGCCGAGGCGGTAGTACAGGTCCTCGCGCATGACGCCTGAGCCCGGGTCGATGTCGCGGCAGCTCGCCGAGATGACGCGCACGTCGACGAAACGCGAGCCGCCGCCGAGCCTCGTGACTTCCTTCTGCTCGAGGACGCGCAGCAGTTTGGCCTGGACGCGGTGCGGCATCTCGCCGATCTCGTCGAGGAACAACGAGCCGCCGTCGGCCTGCTCGAAGAGCCCCGCCCGCGAGGCGGCATCCGTGAAGGCTCCGCGCTCCGTGCCGAAGAGCTCGCTTTCGACGAGCGTCTCGGGAAGAGCCCCGCAGTTGACCGCGAGGAAGGGCCCTTTGCGGCCGGACAGGGCGTGCAGCGCCGCCGCCACCAGCTCCTTGCCCGTGCCGCTTTCGCCGCGGATGAGGACGGGAAACCCTGAGCTGCCGAACCGTGCTGCCAGCCGCCTCACCCTTTCGATCGCCGGGCTCGCCCCGACGATCGCTGCCAGCGCGGCCGCGCCCTGCTCCACGGCCGGAGACCGCAAGCCCTCGCGGGCGAGCGCCGCCTTGCGGATGGTCCCGACGAGCTGCGTGAGGTCGTAAGGCTTGGCGATAAAGTCGTGGGCGCCCGCGCGTATCGCCTCCACGACGAGCGGGATCTCCGCGTACGCGGTGATGACCACGACGGCGGGCGGGACCGGGATCTCCAGGATCTCCTTGAGCACTTCCAGGCCATTGCGGTCGGGCAGGCGGACGTCGAGCAGCACGACATCGGGATCTTCGCTGCGGACCATCGCCACGCCCTGAGCGCCCGTGTACGCGGACATCACGGTGTGGCCGTCTTCGAGCACCATCTTCAGGGTGCGGTGCGCCTGCACGTCGTCGTCCACGAAGAGGACGCGGATCAAGACAGCCTCCGACGTTGTTACCTGCTGCCGATGTTAGTGCCCCGCGCGACGCGGCGCAAGATGCGCACTCTCCTGCCGTCGGGCGGCCCGTGAATGCGTGAATGGGGCGCGTCTCGCCCGACGGGCGCGGGTTCTACTTCGTTTCGGCGAAGATCACGCCGACGAGGGTCATTTCGTTCTGCGCGAACTGCTTCTGGACATCCTCGAGGCTCAGGCCCGCCGCTTTCAAGCCGCGGACTTTCTCCTGCATCGCCTTCATGCGGGCGGCGTGGGCCTGTACTCCCGCGCGGTCCTGGATTTCACTGTGGCCGCTGACGAATCGCCGGGCGTCGATGGTAGCGAGCATCTGCTCCAGGGCCGCCACTTCGCCAAGCGAGCTCCCGCCTTTGTATGCGTGGATGAGCTGCACCCGCCCGACAAACAGCTGGTCTCCCACGAACGCCACCTTCTCATCAGGGAAGAAGACCACCGTATCGCCAGTGGTGTGGCCGACCCCAAAGTACCAGAGCTCGACTTTCTTCGCGCCGACCTGGAGGATCATCCTGTCCCGGTAGGTCACCGAGGGCAGGGACGCTTTCAGTGCCGGATTGTTCCAGTCGGACGCCTGGCCGCCCATGCTCGCCGCGAAGAACTCCTTGAGGCAGTTCTCGTGCGCGATGACGGTCACACCCGCAGGCAGGAACCTGTTCCCGAACACGTGGTCACCATCGGCGTGGGTGTTCACCAGGCGTGTGACCGGATTGTTCGTGAGCTTCCTGATCTCCGCGAAAACCTGCCCGACCGATGCTGCGTCCTGCTTCGAGTCGATGAGAAGCACTTCGGTGTCACCAATGTAGACTCCGCCCTGCGCGCCCCGTCCGCCGACCGTCATGTAAAGGTTGGGGGCGACCTGCTGCAGGGTGACGGGTGCCAGAGGAGCGGGCTGCTGGGCGAGAGCGCCCATACAAGACAGCAGGAAGGTCAGCGGAGCAACGGATCCATGGCTCATGTTCTCTCTCCTTTCCGGGATGCAATCGGCAACGACCGTGGCCGCTCGAGCCAGCACGCCTCGCGACATCGAGCGACCGGGCGCAGAACACTGCCCCACTCGGGTGGTAGCTCGGCCGTCGCCCTGCCTTCGCGCCTGCCGATCCGGGTCGGGCGGGCCACGCTGTTTCCGGCCATCCGCTGGCTCGCCTCGGTCTGCCTCAAGCGTGATGGCTCTGACACCTGATTCTAGGCCCGTGCGCGTCAATCCGCAACAGGCAGGCCGCCACAAGTCCGGGCAACAAACCCCATGCGGGCCCGTGCGGGGGAAGGCCGCGCGCGCAAACTCGCCACGTCCGATGATGCCGTCCTGCCTTTTCCATCTTGCGGCCGCCGTTTCGATCGGCGTAGACTTGGGACCGCACATCCTCCCTGGCTCTGGTCCTGCGTATCTGAGCCATCAGAGTCGAGAATGTCCACGGAAGGGCGGCATGGAAAACAAGAAAGCGCTGATCATCGGAGCGGGAATCGCGGGCCTGTGCGCCGGCGTCTACCTGCGCAAGAACGGCATGGACACCGAGATCCTCGAGATGCACACCGCAGCCGGCGGGCTCGCCACCGCATGGACGAGGAAAGGCTTCACCTTCGAGAACTGCGTTCACTGGCTCGTCGGGTCCAGGGAAGGCGCCGAGATGAACGCGACCTGGAAAGAGGTCTTGGACATCGGCCGTATCAAGTTTCACGACGGGGATGTGTTCGAGGTCATCGAGAAAGACGGTGCGCAACTGACGATCTACCGGAACGTCGACAGGCTGGAGAAGGAGCTCCTGGCCAAAGCGCCCGAAGACGCCGCGGCGGTCAAGGAGCTCACCGCGCTCATCCGGAAGCTGTCGTCTTTCCGGATGCCCGGCGGCGACTCGGTCCTGTCACGCCTCGCGTCCTACTTGAGAGCGATTCCGTATTTCCCGATGTTCGGCAAGTACTCGAAGCTCACTATGGGCGACTTTGCGAAACGATTCAGGAATCCACTCCTGAGGGAGTTCTTCGGCGCAGGCCTGACCGAGCTGTCTTTCATTGCGATCGCCTTCTCGCTCGCATGGATGACGAACGGCAACGCCGGCTATCCAGTCGGCGGGTCGCCCAGGCTGATCGGTCTCATCGAGGAACGCTATCGATCACTGGGAGGGAGAATCCGCTTCGCGGCCAAGGTCAAGACGATCTCCGTCGACAAGGGCCGAGCTACCGGAGTCGTCCTCGAGAGTGGAGAGCGCATTGCGGCGGACGTCGTCGTTTCGGCGGCCGACGGTCATGCGACGATTTTTGGAATGCTTGAAGGGAAGTACCTGAGCGACAAGATAGCCACCGTGTACAAGACCTATCGGCTGTTCCCTTCTTACATTCAGGTGTCCCTTGGTGTAGGAGCCGAGCTGAAGGGCGAGCCGCCGTACCTGTACATGACACTGGGCCGGACGCTGGATATCGACCCGGAGACTAGAACCGACTCGCTGTCGATGCGCATCTTCAATTTCGACCCGACGTTCGCCCCCGCGGGCAAGACCGCCGCTGTCGTGCTCATCGTCACCTCGAATGACGCGTACTGGCGGTCTCTTCGGGACGACGATCGCGCAAGATACGACGCTGAGAAGAGCCGAATCGCCAGGGAGGTCGTTGCGGTCTTCGAGGAGAGGTTCCCTGCGGCGCGGGGCAAGGTCGAGGTCGTCGATGTAGCCACTCCGGCCACGGTCCTGCGGTACACCGGCAACTGGCGCGGCAGCATGGAGGGCTGGCTGATGACACCGACCACGGGCATCAGGCAACTGCCGGAAGTCCTCCCCGGTCTGGCGGGTTTCTACATGGTCGGCCAGTGGATCAGCCCCGGTGGCGGGCTTCCTTCCGGCCTTTTGACGGCCCGGTCCGTGTCCCGCAGGATCTGCCGCGAAAACGGCTTGTCGCGGCGAGCCTGATCCGGAAAGCGCGGAGCCTCCCGCAGGCGGCGGGCGCGGGCCATATCCCGCGCTAAGCAGCAACCTTCCGATAGAGGACGTTCTGGACGGTCACCGTGACATGCACTGTGTTCTCTCGAAGCTCGATGCGGTACCGGCGCAGGATCGATGCCGGCGTCCTCTCGATCAGGCGCAGGTACGCTTGATCGGCATCCCGGGGATATGAGATCGTGCTCAGGAACCGGGCTTCCGCGGCAAACCCGTACCGTCGAAACAGCGCGTCCAGTTCCGCGACTCCGAAGAAATGAACGTGTCCATCCCCTTTGAGCTTCTGAAGCTCGTCGATGAAACCGGCCGTGTCGTCTTCGTAAGTGACCGGGTCCGCGATCACGACAACCCCCTGGGAATCGGTCACCCGGTGCAGCTCCTGCACCGAGAAGGCCGGGTCAGGGAAATGATGGAAGGCATATCTGGAAATCGCCCCTGAGAAATGGGCGTTGGCGAACGGAAGCTTCGTGCCTTCGTACGAAACAAAGTCGAGATTTCCTATTCCGCGTTCCTTTTGGAGCTTCTGATTGACCTGGATCGCGCGCGCAGCGACGTCGAGGCCCGTGACGGTCGCGTCCGGAAATCTGCGAGCCATCTCAAACGCCAGATAGCCGTTGCCCGTTCCCAGATCCAGCAAGCGCTCGTCGGGCCGGACATCGAGGAGATTCATCAGGGCTTCCAGGTGGGAAGCGTCTTCATGGACCTTCCGGTATCCGTCCGTATGCAATTCTCCGTCGAAGCGCCGGCGTGCCTGTTCGACGCGCTCTTGTTCTTCCATGCTGCGCGTGAGCATATACCCGTCACGGCGCGCTGGCGATCGGTTTGACCGGCGGCCGATGCGCGGGTATCGTGGCCGGCGGCGGGGAGGCGATCTGTGTCCGGCGAATCGCGGCCGCGCGCCGCGCCGGCGTGGCTGACGTGGGCGGCGCGACACGACGAAGCGTGGCTGGCGTGCGGCAGCCTTCTCTTTTTTCTCTACCTCCTCTTTCTGGGCGGTTATCTTCTCGACGCGGACGCCTACTATCACATCCGCATCGCCGACCTTCTGCGCAGCCGCGGCTGGCTCGAGACCCTGCCGTGGATGGCGGCCTCGATCCAGGCCGATCGGTTCGTCGACTTCCATTTCCTCTTCCACTGGCTCGAGGTGCCGTTCGTGCTCGCCGCTCCCGACCTCATCACGGCGGCAAAGCTCGCCACCGCCGCCTTCGCGGCGCTCGGCGTCTTCGCCTTCGTGCTGCTGCTGCGCAGGCTCGGGACGCGGCACCGCTGGTTCTGGACGCTCTTCCTCGTGCTCGGGTCTCCGATCTTCACGGGGCGATGGCTTTTCGGACGCGCGGGCACGCTCTTCATCGCGGCGATGTTCTTCTTCGTCCACACGCTCGTCTCCAACAAGCCGCGCCTGACCGCGCTCGTTTCTTTCCTCGCCGTGTGGACCTACCCCGGGTTCCCGCTGCTCATCATGCTCGCGCTGCTCCATGACGCGGCGAGAAGTCTGGATGAAGGCCGCCCCCGCTTTGCCGCGCTCGTCGCGGCCGCGGCAGGGGCCGCGGCCGGGATCGTCGTGCACCCCGGCTTCCCGAAGCAGTTCGCGGCCTACTGGCTCGAGCTCGGCATCCAGTGGCTGCACCCGCCGGGCCTCGAGCCGATCGCCGAATGGCTGCCGCCGGACGCAACGATCGCGCTCGCCGGGGCGATCCTGCCGGTCGCCGGCATCGCGTTCGCGCTCGCCGCGCGCGCGGAGCGCCCGCCCGCGGCTTCGGCGCTCGCGGGAGCAGCGGCGCTCCTGCTGCTCGGGCTCGCGATGTCGCTCAAGAGCATCGAGTACTTCGTCCCCGTGGCTGTAGCGGCCCTGGCGGCGTGCTCGTGGCAGCCGCTCGCGCCGCGGGTGCGCGCCGCGGTGGCAGCGGCGGCCCTCGCGGTCATGACGCTGTGGTCGCTGCCCCAGATCTACAACCGCGTGCTGGTTCAGCACCGGCTCGCCGACCCACGGCCCGCTTTTGACGCGGCGGACTGGCTTGCCGCGAACACCGAAGAGGACAGCCTCGTGCTGGCCTCGTGGGGTTGGTTCCCCCAGCTCTTCTTTCGCAGCCTGCACAACCGCTATCCCTTCGGGCTGAACCCCGCCTACGCATACGGAGCGGACCGGTCGCGCTACCTGATGATCAGGGCCTTCATTGAAGGCGGGGCATCGGATCCCCTCGAGGCGCCCCACGCGCTGGGCGCGCGCTGGGCGCTGCTGCACAAGCGCGAGCAGGCGAGGGCCCTGGTGCGGCTGCTGGCAGCCGGAGCGCAGGCCGTCTACGAGAACGCGGCGTTCGCGGTGCTGAAGCTCCCGTGAAGCGTTCGAGAGCGTTTGAGCCCGGGCCGCGACAGTGATAGATTGAAGGTCAGGACGCGGCGCATGCGAAACGGACGACGCTTTGCCGGGCTTTTGTTCGCCTCAGTGTTTCTCGCGGTCATGACGGGCTGCGGGGCTCCCTTCTTCATTTCGGACCAGGAGCTCGCCGTGATCCTTGGCAAGGAGTACCTCTACGCCGGCGGCGCGACGGGCGTGGACGCGTTCGACGTCGACGTGAGGACGGGCCGGATCACAAAGCTCGCCGGCTCCCCGTTCGGCGCCGGATGCATCGGAATGCTGACGGCCGCGCCTTCGGGATCGTTCCTGTACGCCCTGCCGTTCCTGAGCAACAACGTCTACGGCTTCCAGATCCAGGGCGACGGGACGCTCGCCACCCTCCCCGGCATCGGCCCCTTCATCCCGACGCTGACCAGCCCCATCGCGATGGCGATCGACCCGAAGGAGAGGTACGCCCACATCATCCACTCGGGAAGCGCGCAGGCCATCACGAGCTACGGTTTCGACGCAGGGACAGGCGCCCTCTCGTTCCTCGGTGCCACGCTCGGCGTGGGGTGCGCTCCGTACGACGCGGTCGTCGATCCCGGCGGGCGTTTCCTCTACCTCGGCATCGGGCTGCCCACGTTCATCACGAGGTACGGGGTCGACGCCGGGTTGCCGTCGGGGCCGCTGGGCTCCGTCAACTCCGCCGCGGCCGCGATCCGCCTGGCGCTCGACGCGTCGGGGCCGTACGTCTACGGCATCCTCGGCGCGACGAGCGACCAGAACATAGTCGGCTACCGGATCGATTCGACCGGCATGCTCACGCCTGTGAGCGGCTCGCCCTTCCGGCTTGGCTTCGGGGCGACGAACCTCAGCGCCACCGGCCTCGCGGTCGACGACTGGGGCGCCTTTCTGTACGCGGCGGGCAGCGACGACATGCTGTACCGTTACCGGATCGACGGCGACACCGGAAGCCTCTCGCTCGCCCAGGGGCTGGGCACGGCGAACGGAGCCAAGCTCGCCGTTTCGCACAGCGGCCGCTACGTGTTCGCAGCCGGGGACGACAACTCCGGCGTGGGGACCATCCGCGTGTACGGGGTGGGGTCCGACGGGACGCTGAGCGAGATCTCCGGGTCGCCGTTCACGCTGGGCGGCGGGCCCGTCAGGGACGTCAAGACGATCAACTCACACAGGCTTCCGTGACGCGCGCACGCGCGCGCTTACGGCGCAGGCGAGCCGCACCGCCGGCCCGGCGCACGTGGCAGCGAGCGCGAGCAGCGCCATCGCCGCGGTCGTGATCCGCGCGAGCGGAACCGAAAAGCCGAGACGCAGCTCGGGCTTCGCGGGCGCGCCGTCCGGCCCGCCCTCCGGCATCAGCACCAGCATGTGGTTGAGCCCGGTCTGGAAGATCATGGCCCCGTCTTCGCTCTTCCAGTGCGGGGAATAGGAGAGCCGGACCTCCACGGCGCCCGCGAAGCCCGGTGCCGACTCCTCGAGGCTCGCCCGCACGGCGGAGCCGCTGATGGAGGCGCGCGCGGGCGGCGCGCGCCGCACCGGCGCGGCAGCGCGCGGCGGCTCGGGCGCGTCCCGCGGGATCGCGCCGACGGCGGGGCCGCCTTCGGCCGGCGGCGCGAGCAGCTCGACGCCCGCGGCCGGCGGCACCGACGACTCCGCGAAGCCCACGAGGACGAGGCGGAAGCCAGACCGCGCGAAGGCCGGGAGGCTGTGATACGCAGCGGGAGTCGGCGACGTGTTCACGACGACCAGCCCGGCGAGCCGGTCGCGGAGCGCCTCGATCGCGGCGGGCCGCGGCGTGAGGTTGATCACGGGGTCTATGCCCGCGGCGAGGCGCACCCAGTTCGCCTCGAGCAGGAAGTCGCGCCAGACCCGGCGTGCCGCGAGCGGCTCGCCGCGGAGCGCCGCGAGGTCAACCAGGCCCCACGGCTTGTCGAGCAGCAGGGTCACCGGCGGGAGCGCGCCCGTCACGCGGTACACCGCGAGCGGGCCGCTCGCGAACGAGCGCTCGAACCTGCCGCGCATCCCGTCGAGGTAGGCGCGCGCCGAGCCCGACTGCGTCACGATGTACTCGATCCCCGCGTCGGCGAGGTAGTCGGGGAGCGCCGCGAGCCGGCCGGCTGCGGCGGGTGAGAGCCCGCCGAACAGCGCCTGCGCCCACGACGGGTCGATCCCCCACACGAAGACCTGCCCGAGCCCCTGCGACAGGTAGGCGTAGGTCACCATGGCAGTGAGCGAGCTCTCGACCGTAAGGCCGAGCGCGTTGCGGTGGCCCGCGGATTGGATGACGTAGTCGAGCCAGTGGGGGCTCCCGTGCGTCGCGCGCGTGCGCAGCACCTCGGGCAGGATGACGGACCCGCTCGGCAGCGTCCCGAGGTACGCGGCCAGGCGCGCCGCGTCCGCGTCGGCGCGCAGGCTGCGGGTGAGGCTGAGCGTGGGCTGCTCCTCCGTCGCGAGCGGGTCCCAGACCGCGAAACGCAGCGCCAGCAGGGCGAGCAGCGCCGCGGGCAGCGCGACCCGCGGGATTCGCGCCCGCATCCGTCCGGCGAGCTCGGCCGCGGCGAGGATCGCGAGGAGGCTCAGGAACGCGAGAAAGAAGTCGAACGCGCGGTACCAGTGCACCGGCAGGCCCGGCAGGAGCAGCGCCGGGCTCGTGTCGAGCGCGAGCCAGAACAGCGCGAGCGACGCGGCCGCGGCGAAGCGCGCCTGCGGCGTTGCCAGGCGCCCGCGGAGCACGAGGCCGAGCCCGGCGGCGAAGAGCAGGAGCGGCAGCACGCGCGCGATCGCGAGCCGCGCGAACAGCTGCGTCGCCAGCGTCTCGAGCGATGCGTCCGCCCGCCACGCCGCGTAGAAGTCCTTTCCGAGAAGCGAAAGCAGCGGCGGGTAGTACGTCGCCTGCGCGGCCGCCGACGAGAACGCGCCGTCGCGGAGGAACAGCCACACAACGGGCGCAGCGAGGACCGCGGGTGCGAGCGCGGCCGCCGCTGCAAGCCTTCCTTTAAGGTCCTTCCAGAAGCTCGCGAAGTAGATCGCGAGGACCAGGTAGAAGAAGATCGTCGAGAGGTAGTGCGTGTAGAAGAGCAGCGCCGCGAGCGAGACGAAGCGGACGAACGAGGCCGGCCTGCGCTCGCGGCGGTAGCGCTCGAGAGAGGCGAGCGCCATGAGCGCGAGGCCCAGGCCGAGCGTGGAGACGAACGTTCCCTCCAGCGCGCCGACCAGCCCCGCGCCCTGCAGGCCGTCGCCTGAGTAGCTGAGCGGCACGAGCAGCCCGGCGGCCGCGAGCAGCGCGCCCGACGCCGTGTCGCGCTCCTCGGCGAGGAGCGCGCGGGCGAAGCTGAGGTACGCGCAGCTCGAAAAGAGCAGCACCAGCAGGATCGCCGCGTTGAACGAGGCGCTGAGCGGGAGCCACGTCCCGATCACGGCGTCGAGCAGCGCGACGACGAAGTAGAAGAAGGGAGGATAGAGAGTGAAGGCAGGCTGCCCCTGGAACCATCCCGTGTCATAGCCGGCGGAGCGCAGATCCGCTACGAGCCCGCGGTAGACCGCGGCGAGGTGCAGGTGGCCGACGGTGTCCCAGCCCGTGAGCGTCTCGGCGGTGAGCAGATAGGGCACCTTGAGGCACACGGCCAGCACAGCCGCCGAATACAGCGCGACGGCGAGCAGGCGCGAGCGGAGGCGTTCGCCGGTCTCCACGGCTCACACTACGGGCGCCCACGCGCCGCCGTCAAGCGAGGGGCGCGCGCGAGATTGACCTCGACCGCCGCGCGCGCAAGAATCGGATCCATGGCAGTCGCGTTGTCCGTGATCGTGCCCTGCTACAACGAAGCCGCGCTGCTCGAGAGCGCCCACCGTGAGATCAGGCAGGCGGCCCTCGAAGCGGTCGGGCCCGATCACGAGATCATCTTCGTCGACGACGGCAGCGACGACGGCAGCGACGGGGTGCTCGAGCGGCTGGCCGCTTCCGACCCCGCGGTGCGCGTCATCGCGTTCTCGCGCAACTTCGGCAAAGAGGCGGCCCTGTCGGCGGGGATCGCCCGCTGCCGCGGGGATCTCGCGCTGCTGCTCGACGCCGACCTGCAGGACCCGCCGTCGCTGCTCTCCCCGATGCTCGAGGCGCTCCGCGGCCAGCGTGCCGACGTCGTCTACGGCGTGCGCCGGGGCGGCGTGCGCCCGGGGCTTCTGCGCTCGCTCTCGGCCGCCGTCTTCTACCGCGTGCTGCGGCTGCTTTCGGGCCGCCGCATCCCGGCGGACTCCGCCGACTTCAAGCTCATCAACCGCGCCGTGATCGACGCGTTCAAGCGGTTCGGCGAGCGCGACAAGTACGTCCGCGGCCTGATCACCTGGACCGGCTTCCGGCAGGTGCCGTTCGAGTACGAGAGGCGCGGCCGCGCCGCGGGCCGCTCGCGCTTCACGACGCGGCGGCTGCTGAGGCTCGCGTCGACGGGGGTCTTCTACTTCTCGACGCGGCCGCTGGAGATCATCATCGTGCTGGGCCTGGTGTGCATCGCCGTCGGGCTGCTGCTCCTGGCCTGGGTGCTGTTCTCGGTGCTGTCGCCCCGCATCCATCCGGCTTCCGGGTGGGCTTCCATCGTCACGGCGATCGTGTTCTTCTCTGGGGTGCAGCTCCTGACCCTCGGCGTCATCGGCGGCTACTTGGGGCGGATCTTCGAGGAGGTCAAGGCAAGGCCGGAGTACCTGGTCCGGCGCACGATCAACTTCGAAGCGGCCGCGCCTTCTACAGGCGGATCCTCACCCCCGCCTCGAAGTCGAACAGATCCGCCAGCAGGGGGCCGACGTACACGTAGCGCGGGACGTCCCCGCGGTAGAGGTCGAGCGTCTCGTAATACCACCTGATCCCTTCGGCGTCGGTGAGCACGTAGGCCCGCGGGTTGTACTGCACGAAGGGCTTGACCACGGGATGGCGACCGAGCTCGACGCCCGCCGACACGCCGAATCCCGCGTGGGACCGGCCGTCGAGCTCGACCCCGAGCCAGTCGCCGCTCCCGTTGTTCAGCAGCCGCACGAACGCCTCCGCCCCCGCATACGGGCGGAGCAGCGCATCCGGGCGCCCCAGGTAGACCTTCGCGGACGCGCCGACGAGGTTCAGCGGACGATCGGTGTTCGCCTCGTCGCCCCACAGCGGGATCCCCACGGTGTAGCTGGTCCAGCCGACTTCGACGAGGAGCCGGTCCGGGATCGCGAACCAGGCGAGGCGGAACGAAGGGTAGGCGAGCCTGTCGAGGCCGAGCTCGAGGGCCCACGGGCCGACGCGCATCTGGTCGCACTCGATGAGCAGGGGCATGTCCTTGAGATAGAAGGTCTTCGCGAAGGGCCGGTACTGCGGATGGGTGGCCGTGAGCGTGTAGGTGCCGTACGAAGGCAGCGCGACCGACGCTTCCCCGCCGGCTCCGACCACGATCTCGCCGCCCGCCAGGCCGCTGATGCGCGTCCCGGGCGCCGCGTGGACGCTCACCGCCGTGGACCGCTCGTCGCGGCGCGCCGCGGGCACGCTGAAGCGGCTCTGCGCCTCGGCGACGACTTCGTCCCAGAACGAATCCTCGATCCGATCCGCCCGCGGCTTCTCGAAGGTGCGCTCGCGCAGATCGCCGCCGGCGGCCACGTCGAAGGACTGCACGCGGAGAACGAGCGCCTTGGCGCCGCCGCCCACCCCGACCCAGAGCCAGCCGTCGGCGCCCGCGCCCCAGGCTTCGCGGGAACGCTCGCCGGGGGCCGCGGGCGCGGTGCCGACCGTCGGGGCTTCGGCCGCGACGACCGACGGCGCGTCCTCAGCGAGCCGCGCCAGCAGCGTCTCGTAGAGCGCGGCGAGCTCCCCGTCCTTGACACCCGAGCCGGGAAGCGCCGTCAAGTACACGAGGACCCGTCTCGGCGCGTTCTCGGCCGCGGCAGGGACGGCCGCGAGCGTGAGCGCTGCGAGGAGCCAGGCAGCCCGCGGCCTCATCGTATGTTCCTCACCAGGCCTGCGGTCAGGGGCGGGAGGCTCCAGCCCGACAGGCCCGGCAGGCTCCACGACTGCCACGTCCCGCCCCAGCTCTGATCCGCGACGTCCAGCGAATACCTGGCCTCGGCGCGGGCGAACGCGGTCCAGCCCTTCATGCTGAGCTCGAGGCCCACGGAGGCCGCGCTCAGGTAGGGATCGAGATGAGGAGGCCCCGAATCGAGGAGGTTCAGCACCTGGACCCCCGCGCCCGCCGCGAGGCCGAAGCGGAGGGGCGCCAGCGCATCCGCCGGAACGTGCCCGCCGAGCAGCAGGCGCAGGTCGACGCGGAAGCCCGGGCCGCGCTCGTCGCCGGAGGGCGGGCTGTAGACAAAGGTCTCGGCGCCGGCGAACAGGCGGTCGGGCAGGAGATAGCGCCGCGCCGTGACGCCCGCGCCGATCAGGCGGTCGGAGGTGAGGAGCAGCCCCGCGCTCCAACGCGTCTCCGGCGCGAGCGCTGGCAGCGTCTCTTCCGGCTGCGAGCCGACGGTGAAGCGCCGCGAATGGAAGCCGGGCTTGCGGAGCTCGATATCCAGAACGGTCCCTGCCGGGGCTTCGAGCGTCACGATGCCGCCCGACACCTTGCCGGCCGGCTCCTCTCCGGCGAGAAAGACGGCTGCCCCTTCGTCGGGCGAAAGGAGCGTGATCTGCGTGAGACCCGGCTGCACGCGCTCGGCGCGCCCGGGCGGCGGCGGGGGCGGGTTCTTGAGGGCCGCGACCAGGCGGTCCGCGGCGGCCTCCGTCGCGCCGTACAGCGCGAGGCCGCTCCGCGTGTGCGCCGTCACCGCCGCGAGGATCCGGCTGCCGGCCACGTCGTAGCCTTTGAGCTCGAGCAGCGCGCGGCCCGCGGCCTCCCTGCGGTAGAAGCCCGTGACCACCAGGTCCGCCCCGGCGGCCGCCGCCAGCCGCACGGCCGCGGGACCGTGGAGCAGGTCGCGGGCGGAAGCCTGGGCCGCGGCCGCGGCCCATCGCTCCCGAGCGACCACCTCGAGGCCGGCTGCGGCCGCGCGCTTCTCCACGATCTCGGCGATCGCGTCGCCGACACCGCCGGCGGACGACCCGGCGCCGTCGCTCAGGTCCACCGGGGAGAGCACGCAGACCCGCGGTGCCGGCGCCCGGCCCTCCGCAGGCTGGGCTGCCATCGGGCCCGCGGCTGCCAGGGCCGAGAGGACCGCGGCCGGGAGGAAGCAGGGGTGTCTCGAACGGGCGCGTTCCACGCACACGGAGTATAGCAGGGGCGCCCGGCGCCCGCCAGGAGATGGCGCGGCGCGCCGCGGCGCGCCGCCGGCCCGACCGTTGGCTCGCCGCGCCGTTTCCGCTATGATGCAGCCGATGGGCGCCTCTCCGGACGACCTGATGGTCTTTGCCGGCAGCGGAAGCCGCCGGCTCACCCGTGCCATCTGCGACTACCTCGGGACCCCGCTCGGCCGCAACGAAACCGTGGTGTTCTCGGACGGGAACCTGTTCGTGCGGGTCCAGGACAACGTGCGCGGCCGCGACGTGTACATCGTGCAGTCGACCGTGCACCGGACCAACGACAACTTCATGGAGCTGCTGTTCTGGCTCGACGCGTTCAAGCGCGCGAGCGCGGCCTCGGTCACGGCGGTCATCCCGTACTTCAGCTACGGAAAGGGCGACAAGAAGGACGAGCCCCGAGTCTCCATCCGGGCCCGCGTCTGCGCCGACGCCATCGAGGCGGCGGGCGCGAACCGCGTCGTCACGATGGACCTGCACGCGCCGCAGATCCAGGGATTCTTCCGCATCCCCGTCGACAACCTCTACGGCCATCCGGCGCTCTGCGACCGGGTGCGCGATGCGGTGAGCGGAGACATCGTGGTCGTCGCCCCGGACACCGGCTTCGCCGACGAGGCGCGGCTCATCGCCGACTACGTCAAGGCTTCGGTGGCCATCGGCGACAAGCAGCGCAGGCACCACGACGAGCAGGCCGAGATCACCGACATCATCGGCGACGTCGCGGGCAAGGCGGCCCTCATCGTCGACGATTTCGTGATCACCGCCGGGACGCTGACCAAGGTGGCGGAGCGGCTGGAGCAGAAGGGCGCGCGCGAAATCTACGCCCTGGTCACCCACGGCGTGTTCGCGCCCGGGTCGATCGAGCGGATAGACGCGAGCCCGATCCGCAGGCTCCTGATCACCGACACAGTCGAGAACCAGCCCGTGCAGTTCTCGGAAAAGATCGAGCTGGTGAGCGTCGCGCCCTGCTTTGGCGAGGCGATCCGCAGGATCGCGCGCCGCGAGAGCATCAGCCAGATGTTCCCGAGCTAGGGGCGCGCGTGGACGGCGCGAGGCTCTTTGCCCGCTTCCTGGACGCCGACTTCGTCGTGCGGCTCCTCCTGACGCTGCTGCTCATCTCGCTGCTGCCGCTCGCAGAGATCGTGCTGATCCTCTTTGTCGCGGATCTCATCGGGCGCTACCTGACGCTCGCGATCGTCGCCGCGATCGGGCTGCTGGGGGCGCTCGCCGCGGCGCGGCGGATGCGGAGCCTGCTCGAGGCGGCGCGCGCGAGGATACGTGCCGGCGCCTATCCCGCGGCGGAGCTCGACGACGTCGCGGGCGTCCTGGTCGCAGGCCTCCTGCTCGTGGCGCCCGGCCTGATCACCGACGCGGTGGGGATCCTCGTGCTCGTGCCGGCGGTGCGCCGGGCGGTGGGGAGGCTCATCACGCGGCGGCTGCAGCGCCGGCTCGCCGAAGTCTACGAGTACCTGCGTCTCTACGACCTCTAGCGCGGCCGCGGTCCGCCGCGGGGCTCCCTCACCTGTGCGTCATGCGGAACCAGAGGACCAGCAGCTTGAACCAGGCGTAGGAGAAGAACCGGTACCAGAGCCATGGGCGCGAGGCGATCGCCGCCAGCGACTCCGTGCCCCGCTCGAAAGCCTCGCGGCTGGGCCGCTTGCTCCGTCCCGCGAAGACCTCGAAGCAGTCGTCGATCCAGACCGCCACGCCCGGAGCGAACTCCTTCTGCATCGTCGCGATCCAGCTCTCGCGGCCGGGAACGCCGCTGCCCACCAGCAGGAAGCCGGGCGCCGACTTGCGGATCGCCATGACGATCGACTTGCCCTCCTGCTTGCGGAAATGCCCCGCGTACCGCCCGATGATCCGCAGCGCGGGGAACGATGCGCGCAGGTTGCTCTCCGCCTGCAGCAGGTCGGCCTTGCGGCCGCCGAGCAGGTAAACGGAGCGGCCCGACTCCTCCGCGAGCGTGAGCAGCCGGATGACGAAGTCGAACGGCTCGAAGTGCGAGAGCTCCGGCTTTCTCTGGAAGCGGGCCCCCCGGACGATGCCGCGGGAGACCGGGAGGACCAGGCCGGCCCGGCTCACGTAGCGGTAGTAGAGCATGTCGCGGCGGGCGCGCATGAGCCGGCGCACGGTGAGCAGCACCACGTGGTGACGCTCGCCGTCGGAGGCGAGCCGGTCGAGGACCCGGATCGCCTCGCCGGGCTCGACCGCGTCGACGGGCACGTCGAGGAACCTGATGCGCTTTACTGCTGTCTTCGGACTGTCCATCGTTCGCGCTCCCGCAAGAGCGTCTTGACTGCGCCCAGGGCGAAGACGGCGGCGGTTTCGACGCGGAGGACTGTGTCGCCCAGGTGCACGGGCCTGAAGCCTGCCCCCAGAAGGCGGGTGACCTCGCGGGCGGCCAGCCCTCCCTCGGGCCCCACGAGGAGATCGACTCGCGCCGGCCCGCCGGCCAGGTGTTCGTGCAGGCCGGGCGCGGCGGCAGGCGGCGACGCATCGTCGATCGAGCGTGGACTATAGACGAATCGCCCGGCACCTTCAAGAGAGGCGACCGGCTTTTCGTGGAGAAAGAGAGAGACCGCCCCGGGCGCGGCCGCCAGGCTTTCCAGCGGCACCGGAGGGGCGATGGCCGCCGGCCGCCGGGCACCGCTCTGGTCCATCGCCTCGCGGGCGATGCGCTTGAGCCTCCGCAGGCGCTGCGTCCAGTCGCCTTCGCGCGCGCGCGAGCGCTCGCTCTGCACGAGCACGATGCTGCTCGCGCCCGCCTCGACGGCCTGCCGGACGATCAGGTCCAGCTTCGGCCCCCGAGGGACGCACTGCAGCAGCGTGATTTCCCACGGGTACGCGGCGCTCTCGTCGACGGCGGCGACCGCGGCGAGGGTCAGGCTGTCGCGCCCGACCTCGGTGACCACGAGGTCGAAGGCGCGGCCGTCGAGCGTGCGGCCCCGGAGGCGGTCGCCGGCCCTGATCCTGCGCACCCGCGCCAGGTGGTGGAACTCGTCGCCTCTCAGCTCCAAGGGCGACGCGCCGTCGAACCCCGCGGGGAGCGCGACCTGCTTCACCGCGCGGGCGCAGGCGGAACGGCCGGCGTCGCGGCGGGCGCCGGCGCCGCCGAGACGGCAGCAGCCGGCGATCCGCCCTGCAGGAACCTGACCGCCTCCTGCAGCACCTTGTCGAAATCGAGGTCGTAGACCGGCGACGCGCCCGCGACGCGGTTGGCCTCGTCGCGGATGCTCTTGCGGATGCGGTCTTCGCGCAGGGTGATGCCTTCACCTTTGAGCTTCTGGATAAAGGCCGAGATCGTCGCCTCCGACGGCTTCGGGTTCTCCTTGACGAAGTTCTGCACGGCGTTCGTGTCGGACAGCTTGCGGGCCGAGGCGATCTCCTCGTCGGTGTAGTCCGGCTGCGTGACGGCCCGGTCGGGCTGGATGCCCACCTGGTCGATCGTCGTGCCCGAAGGCGTGTAGTAGCGCGCCGTGGTCAGCCGGAAGCCGCCGGTCTCGATCGGGACCACCTCCTGGACCGAGCCCTTGCCGTAGCTCTTCTCGCCCATGATGGTGGCCCGGCCGTAGTCCTTGAGGGCGCCCGTGAGGATCTCCGCGGCCGAGGCCGAGTAGCGGTCGATGAGGACCACGATCGGCTTGTCGCGCGGAACGATCGACCGGCCCCGCGCCTCGTACACGCGGTTTTCGCTCGCGATGCGGGAGCGCGTGCTCACGATGAGCGTTCCGCGGTCGAAGAAAAAGTCGGCCACGTCGACGACGCCGGTGAGCAGGCCCCCGGGGTTGCTGCGCAGGTCGATGACGAGGCTCGTGTAGTGCTGCTTGTCGAAGGCGGCGAGCGCCTCGCGCACCTGCTGCGCCGTGTTGGGGGTGAACTGGGTGATGAGCAGGTACCCGATCCCGTTCGCCATCATCGCGGAGCGCACGGTCGGGATCTCGATGATCGCCCGCGTGATCGTCACGTCGAACGTCGCGCTCTCGCCGCGGCGGATCGTCATGGTCACGTTGCTCCCCGGCGCGCCGCGCAGGCGCTTGACGACGTCGTCGACCGAGAGCTCCAGCGCGGGCTCGCCCATGACCGCGACGATCAGGTCGCCGGCGTGGAGCCCCGCCCGGTAGGCGGGAGTCCCGTCGATGGGCCGCGCGACCTCGACGCCGCGGGTGGTCTTGAGGATGTAGAGGCCCACGCCGCCGAACTCGCCGCGGGTCGTGTCGGTGAGGTTGCGCATCTCCTGCTCGGCGAGGTAGGCCGAGTGGGGATCGCCCAGGGACTCGAACATCCCCTTGAGGGCCCCTTCGACAAGGAGCTTCGGGTCCGTCTTGGCCTCGTCCACGTAGTTGCGCTGGACGAACTGGAAGACCTCGTAGAAGAGGCCCAGCATCTGCTGGCTTTGCTTGTCCGCGCTCTGAGCGAGGGCCGAGGTCGTGAACGAGAACAGGAGCACGACGACGAGAAGCGCTCCGGTGAGGCCCGTCCAGACGAGCCGTTCTTTGCCCCTGGGATCCTGCATGTGCACTCCGCCTACGCCCCGAACCCCGTCGCGCGTCTTCGCGTCGTGCTGGCGGGTGCTCGCAACTGCCCTTTTTGCAGGAAGAAGCGCGCCCGCGAGGCGCTTACCTTGACCTATTATAACATGACCGCTAAACTCCGCCTACGGTATGAACCTGGCACGGACCGCACGCCTCGCCGGCGCCGCGTGGGAAGTGGCGCGCATCGCGCTGCTGCTCTCTGCGGCGGCGCGCCTCGCCGGGGGCCGGATGGCGGGGCTCGTGCTGCTGCTGGTGCCGCTCGCGGCGCCGGGGCTCGTGATGGCCGCGGGCTTCGCCGCGGCCGCGATGCTCGCCGACGCCCGCGCCGGGCTCAGGCCGCTGCTGCGGCTGGGCAAGGCGCTCGAGCTGGCGTCCGGGCTCGGCGCGATCGCGGCCGCGCTCGTCGCGGGCATGCTTCCCGAGCTCTCGGTGATCCTTCTGCTGGGCGCGGCGACGGTGATCGACCTGGTCTTCCTGCTGCTCGTGCTGTCATCAGACGGGAATGCGCCCGCGCCCGACCTGCCGGGACCGCGGGCCGCGCAGGGCACGGACGCCAGCCCGGTTTCCGGCGCGGGCGCCGAAGCCTCGAGACCGCCCTCCCTATAGAGCGTCGAGGAGTCGTCATGTTGCTTGCGATACCGTTTCCCTCGTGGATCAGACCGGAGATCATTCCGGGGTTCCCGGCCCTCCGCTGGTACGGGATGATGTACCTCGTGGCGTTCGCGGTCGCCTACCTGCTGTTCAAGGCGCAGATCAAAGAGCGCCGCCTCGAGGTGGACAAGGATGAGCTGGCCAACCTGTTCTTCTGGAGCATTGTCGGCCTGATCGTGGGCGGGCGCCTGTTCGCCGTCACCATCTACGACGCCGAGGGCTACTACGCGCGGCATCCGCTCCAGATCATATGGCCCTTCACCACCGTCAACGGCCGCCCCGTCTTTACCGGGATCCAGGGGATGTCGTATCACGGCGGGCTCGTCGGCGTCGTGATCGCCTTTGTCGCCTACACCAGGCTGCGCAAGATCGACACGCTGGAGTGGGGCGACATGATCGTCACCGCGATCCCTTTTGGCTACTTCTTCGGCCGGCTCGGCAACTTTATCAACGGCGAGCTCTACGGCCGCGTCACCTCGCTGCCCTGGGGCGTGATCTTCCCCGATGCGGAGCGCATCCCGACCAACCAGGCGTGGGTCAGGCAGGTCGCCGCCGCGGCGGGCATCGACGTGACGGGCAAGGGGTCGGTGAACCTGCCGCGCCACCCGTCGCAGCTCTACGAGGCCTTCGGCGAAGGCATCCTCCTCGGGCTCCTGATGTGGTTCGTGTTCCGCCGCTGGCGGCCCTTCAAGGGGTTCCAGATCGGCGTCTACCTCATCGGCTACGGGGTGATCCGTTTCCTCATCGAGTACGTGCGTCAGCCCGACCAGGGCATCGATTTCCCGATCCGGCTCGTCGCGGGGGACAATCCCGGCTACCGCCTGCTCACTCCGTGGAACTTCACGACCGGGCAGATCCTCTGCTCCCTCATGATCGTCGGCGGCGCGCTCTGCCTGGTGCTCTTTTCGCGGCGGGCGCGGGGGCAGTCGCCGGCCGTCGAGCAGCCGCAGCAGCCGAGCGGCCGCAAGCTGCGCAAGCGCCTGGAGAAGTAGCCGCGCCCGGCGCCCGGGGCTTGCAGCGCGCGAGGCGAGGGGGCTTCCCCGCGCCGCGCGGCCGCGGCTATAATCGGATCAAAAGGAAGCGGAGACATGTTGCAGGAAAAGCTCGACGCTCAGGAAAAGAACCACTCGCCGTTCGAGGACGCGGTCCGCAAGCTCGCCACCCCGGCGTGCAAGGTCTTCCGCAAGGGCCCGGGCGTGGCGCCCGTCGCCTTCGAGGAGACCGGCGAGGCGCTGCGGACCGAGGACAGCGCCAGGATCGGCGCGGCTTTTCCGCGGACGCGGTCGCAGGACCGCATCCTCGCGGCCAAGGGGCCGAGCGGCAAGCCGGCCCGCGGCAAGCGGGTGGCGGTTCTGTTCTCAGGCGGTCCCGCCGCGGGCGGGCACAACGTCGTCGCGGGCCTCAAGCGCGTCCTCGGCCGCGAGAACACGCTGCTCGGCATCAAGGCGGGGCCGGCGGGCCTGATCAAGGGCGACGTCTTCGAGATCGCCGATGCCGACGTCGAGCGCATCTTCAACACCGGCGGCTTCGATTTTCTCGGAAGCGACCGCACCAAGATCAAGACCGACGAGCAGTTCGCGGCCGTGCGCAAGACGTGCCGCGACAACAAGCTCGACGGCATCGTCGTCGTCGGGGGCGACGACTCGAACACCAACGCCGCGGCCCTGGCCGAGTACCTGGTCGAAGACGGCGTCAAGGTCATCGGCGTGCCCAAGACCATCGACGGCGACCTGCAGGCGGGGTCGTGGCTGCCAATCTCCTTTGGCTTCGACACCGCGACGCGGATCTACGCCGAGATGACGGGCAACGTCCTGCAGGACACCCCGTCCTCGCGCAAGTACTGGCACTTTATCCGCCTGATGGGCCGCGCGGCCAGCCACGTCACGCTCGAGGTGGCGCTGCAGACGCGGCCCGCGGTCGCCCTCATCTCCGAGGAGATCGAGGCGAAGAACATCACGCTCGCGGCGGTGATCGAGCAGATCGCGCAGGCGGTGGTCACGCGGGCGCGCAAGGGAATCAACCACGGCTGCGTCGTGATCCCCGAAGGGCTCATCGAGTTCATCCCGGACCTCAAGGGTCTCATGGCCGAGCTCAACGATGCGATGGCGAAATACTCGACGGAGTTCGCGAACCTCTCGCCGGAGGCCAAGCCGGGCTTTATCGTCGGCAGGCTCTCGCAGGCGAACGCGAAGATCTTCTCCTCGCTGCCCAACGAGATCGAGCGCCAGCTCCTGCTCGAGCGCGACTCTCACGGCAACGTGCAGGTCACGCAGATCCCCACCGAGAAGCTGCTCATCGACATGGTGGCCGCGCGCGTCAAGGAGATCGACCCGAAGGTCAAGTTCGCCACGCAGAACCACTTTTTCGGCTACGAGGGCCGCTGCGGCGCCCCGTCGCTGTTCGACGCGGCCTACACCTACAACCTCGGGCTTGGCGCCGGGTCCCTCGTCCTCGACGGCCGCACCGGGTACATCGTGGCTGTGACCGACTTCGACAAGGGCGGCCGCGTGATCGCCCTTCCCCTGCTCGCCCTGATGAACGTCGAGCGGCGCGGCGGCAAGGACGAATACGTCATCAAGAAAGCCCTCGTCACGGTGGACTCCCCCGCGTTCAAGTACTTCGCGGCGCGGCGGGCCGCCTGGGCGGCGGAGGACCGCTTCGCCTCGCCCGGCCCGCGGCAGCTCTGGGGGCCGACCGCGAACCAGCTCCCGATCACGGTGGCGCTCAACCAGGGGTACTCCGACCTGGGCTTCAGCATCGGCGGCTGAAGCAGAGAATGAAAAAGGGAAGGGGAAGGCGGGCGCTGCGTCACGCGGCCGCGGCCGCGCTGCTGGCGCTCTTCGGGTGCGCTGGCGCGCCGGAGCGCGCGGTCATGCGCGAACCTGCGCCCTCCGCGCCGGCGGCAGAGCTCAAGATGGCCGACGTGGCCGGCGATCGCGAGGCCGCGCGCGACGCGCCCGCGGGGCAGCCCGCCGAAAAGCCTGCCGCGGCTGAGGCTCAGCCTGCGCGGACGCTCGCCACGCTGCCCGTGCTCAGGCCGAAGCCGCCGGAGCTCCTCGCGCGCATCCAGGGGCCCGACCTCGAGGCGCTGCCCTTTGTCGTCCACGATGTGAGCGTGGTCGTAGCCGGCCACCGCGCGCGCGTGGTCTTCGACATGGTGTTTTCGAACCCCTCGCAGCGTACGCTCGCGGGCACCCTCATGATCGGGCTGCCCGACAGGGCGAGCCCGTGTTTCCTGGCGACCTTCGACGGGAACGGCGGGCCGACGCCCGAGGCGCTGCTCGCCCCGGACCCGGGCGTGCCGGACGCGCTGCTGGCGCGGCCGATCGCCGCGCAGACGCGCTGGAAAGACGTCGACTGGGGCAAGGAGCGGCCGGCGCGCGTCGTGGAGCCGGTGCGCGGCCGCGAGGTGTACGAGGCGGTGACGCGCCGGCGCGTCGATCCCGCCCTCGCGGAGTGGGCCGGATCGGGGACGTACTCGGCGCGCATCTACCCGATCGCCCCTTCGGGCTACAAGCGCGTCGTCTTCGCCTACGACCAGACACTGCCGCCTTCGGGCGGCAAGGTCGCGTTCGCGCTGCCGGAGCCCGCGGCCGCGGCCGCGCGGCGGCGCATCACGGTCCACGAGATCGCGGGCTTCTTCAGCCGCGCGGCGCTCTCGGCCGGCGGGGCCGCGCTCGCTGCCGAGCAGGCGGCCGGGAGCCGCACGTGGCGGCCGCCGCTCGACGCGAAGCGGCCCGCCGACCTGCTCTTCGAGGCGACGCCGCGGACGCCGGCGCTCTCGGCGCTCGCGGGCGCGGACCCCGCGGTCCCCGGAACGCTCGCGACGCTGCTGGTCACGCCGGACCTCCCGCCGCGCTCGCTCGTCGCCTCGACGGGCCGCGCGCTCTTTCTGCTGGACTCGAGCTACTCCGGCCGGGACGCGCTCTACGCGCTCTCGGGCCAGATGCTCCGCCGCATCCTCGAGACCGACGACTCGATCGGCGAGTTCGCGATCCTCGCGTTCGACGTCCGCGCGGAGCTGCTCACGCCGGGCTTCGTGCCGAACACGCGGGACGTGCGCGAAAGCGCCCTCGCGGACGTCGGGCGCGTCCGCCTGGAGGGGGCAACGAGCTTCGCCTCGGTGGTGGACGCGCTGAAAGCGCAGCCGGACCTCCTGCGGGCGGCGACCTTCTTCCTTTTATCAGATGGTGAAATCACGTGGGGCCCTGACGACCCTCGCGAGATCCTCGCGGCTGCCGGGGGCGCGGACCTCGCCTCCCGCCGCTGGATCTGTTACCAGTTCGGCGCAGCGCCGCATAACGAGCGGCTGTTCGCCGAGCTCACGCGGGCCAACGGGCAGATCGTGCGCGTCGGCCCCGCGCAGGATCTCGACCAGGCGGCCCGCGCGCACCGCTCGCCGGTGAGCCACCTCGAATGGGTGCGGTCGCCATCGCAGGACGAGGTCATCGTGGCGGGCGACCCCGGGCTGCTGTATCCCGGGCAGGTGCTCGAGGTCGCCGTGAGGACCGCGCGGCCCGCGGTCGAGACGCGCCTCGTCATGCGGATCGACGGCCGCGACACGGAGGTCAAGGTGCCGCTCGGCCGCAGCGCTCTCACGGACGCGCTCGCCTCCCGCGCCTGGGCGGAGACGTTCGTCGGCGATCTGTCGGGCGAGGACGACGAAGCGGCGGGGCGCGTGGTCTTCGCGCTGTCGCGTCACTTCTTCCTCGCCAACGACTTCGCCTCGTTCCTCATCCTCGAGACGGACGAGGAGTACAAGCAGTACGGGGTCTCGGACAAGCCGCTGGACTTCCGCGAGATCCGCCAGACGCTGGCCGCGAGGCGCGCGCCCGCGAGGGCGGAGCGCGTGGAGATCTCGGGGCTGGCGCTGCCCGAAGAGATGCCCGGGGAGACCGTGCAGCTCATCCGCAGCCTCGCGTCGCTGCCGCCGACGCCCGTGTGGCAGATGCCTCCCGAGCCGGAGGCGAGCGGAAGCGCGAAGGTGCTGCTGCAGCAGCCGCGCGTCGCGCGCGACGCGGACACGCCCGCGGCGATCTACCGCGCGGCCGAGGAGACGTTCGCGGGAACGAGCGCCGACGCGGAGCGCAAGCCCGCGCGGGCGCTGGAGACGGCGCAGGCGCTGCGGCAGCTCTCGACGATCGCCGAGCTCGCCCCGCGCGACGACCGCGCCCTGCGGCTGGTCGGCTTCGCGCTGCTCGACTGGGGCTTCTACGACGAAGCGGGCCGCCTCTTCGGCCGCGTGCGCGCCCGCCGGCCCTTCGAGCCGCAGAACCTGCTGATGGAGGCGATCGCCGAATCCGCGCGGGGCGCACTCGGCGCCGCCGCGCTGCGCCACGAGGTGATCCTCTCGCGGAAGTTCCCGCGCTTCGAAGAGCAGGCGCGGGCGGTCTCCGCGCGCCTCTACGCTGACCTGCTGCGGGCCGCGCTGCGCGCTCACCCGCAGCATCCCCTGCGCGCGGCCTGGGAGCGCCGCCTCGCCGCGCTCGTCGAGGCCGAGCCCGAGCTCGCGTCGCAGCCGGCCGGCCGCCTCCTGCTGTTCTGGAACCTCGACGACACGGATGTCGACCTTCATATAAAGGAAGGGATGTTTTCCGAAGTCTGGTACGAGCGCATGGAGTCGCGCTCGGGCGGCAGGCTTTTCTGGGACAACACCGAAGGGCTTGGCCCCGAGCTCTACGAGCACCCGCGCCTGTCCCGGCGCGGCTTCGATGTGTCTGTCGACTACTTCGGCTCTTCTTCGGTCGAAGGAGAGGCGCCCGCCGCGACGTTCGTCGCCGCCTTTACGCGCTCGCGCGACGGCTCGACGACGAGCGCGTCGTTCCACGCCACCGTGCTGATGGGCGCCGAGGAGGACCGGGTCCCCATCATGCCCGTGTGGAAGCGGGGGCGATAGCCGGCAGAAGCGGGGCCGCGGTTCGCGCAGCTTCGGTCGCGTGCGGCGGACCGCGCCTGATCTGTTTGACCATCGAAAAGGAGGAGACTGCGATGCCCGAGGGAAAGGCCTGCGTCCTCTTCTGGACCAAGAACGGCAACACGGAAAAGGTGGCGGAGCGGATACGCGACACCCTCGCCAGGGCGGGGATGGATGTGTCGGTCACCCGCATCGCCAAGGAGATGAAGTTCGAGTACTTCGACTACAACCTGGTGTTCTTCGGAGCTCCCGTGTACGAGAACCTCTCTCCCGCGCCGGTGCTTTCTTTCCTGCGGCAGAACAGGCGGCGCGAAGGCGTGACGCTGCTCCCCTCGGCGCCCGAGGCTCCGGGAATCGCCGCGGTTCCTTTCTGCACCTACGGCGGGGGACACACCGGCTACAGCGAGGCCGAGCCGATGCTGAAGCACATCGGGCAGTACTTCGAGCACGAAGGCATACGCGTCGTGGACACCATCGCGGTGCCCGGGGTCTTCCCCGAGACCGATGAGAGCTACAACACCGACGGCAGGTTCGGCGACATCCGCCAGCGGCCTGACGAGCACGACCTGAAAGAAGTCGAAGGAAGGGTGCTGGGCATTCTCCGCCGTCTGCACCGCGTCCTGCCCCTGGGGAGGCTCAACTTCTGAGAAGGGGCGCCGGGGTTCGTGGCCAGGCTGCGAGCACTGTCGCATAGGTCCCGACCAGCCAGTAGCACACATGGAAGAGCCCGCGGATCGCCGTGACCGAGTCGGCCTGCTGGATCGGCCTCTGGCTGTGCACCGCCTGGTTGCCGAGCGTGTTGATGATGCGAGCCTTGCTGACTGCTGGCCATTCAGCCTGTAGAAATGCGAATTGCGAGCCGTTCATTGCGAGTTGATAGTGCGCTCCGCTTCGCCCAGGATGTCGAGGATGCCCTCGAAGGAAGGCGGCGGCGACAGGAACATCGGCCCCATGGCCGCATAGTCGCGGCGCAGCTCTGCTATGCGCGCCTCGGGCGGGACGAGGCGGAGAGTGCCGGGGCGCGCCAGCTCGTAGCGCGCCCAGCTCGATCCGAAGAACCTGCTCTTGTGCAGCCGCACGCGCTCGAGCAGGTCCAGTCGGGTCGCCGCCGTCCTGCCGCGAGGATCCTGCCACAGAGCCGCAACGTCCGAGTAGTGCCGGGCGAAACGGTCCCGCATTGGCCGCGCCGCCGGCCTGTAATGTTCAGCATGCAGGATCGTGGCCTTCTCCCAGAACGTGCGCTCCAGCTCCAAGGCAACCACCTGAGCGCTGAGGTCGTCAAGCACGTCGGGGGCAACGTCTGCGACCAAGGGTGTGATCAGATAGGTACCTTTCGGCCGCTGGTCGGTGAGTGAGCCGAATTCGACCTTCACCTGTTGTGCGATGTATGAGCCCGGAGGGACTGCCTGCGGGTAGGGAAACAGGATAACGGGCGACTTGGTCGCGGCGTCCACCTCGAAGCTCAGCCAGCCGGCGCCGGCTGAGCGGGGTCCCAATGACGATGCGACGACCGACTCCAGCTTCGGAAGGAATCGCGTGCGGACTGCCTCCGTGCAGTCGCCTTCGAGCTTCTTCGCCCGTTTCTCGCGTTGTGATACCGACGGCGCGTCGTCGAGGTCGGACTCCAGCCAGCCCAGCGAAGCGGGCGTGATCGCGAGATCGATGTCCTCCGAGAAGCGCTTGATCACACCGAAGACCTTCGACAGAGTCGTGCCGCCCTTGAGAATGCAGTCGGCGCCGAGGGCAGGGGTCGCGTAGATCCGCCCAAGGAGCCAGCAGACCCAGAAGTCCTTTTCCACGACGAACTCGGGCACGTTCTTGAACTCCGAATATCGCCGCCAATAGAGGGCCCGTTCTTCGGCGGGCTGGGTCGCCAGCGACCTCATGACGCTTCCGTTTCGCCTGCGATGAGGCGGAAGTAGGGATGCATCCATGCGGGGGCGAGCGCGATGTCATTCAGCAGCAGGCGCCGGTCCTCGGCAGACAGCAACGTGCGGAGGTGCGCGACCCGCTCCGGCGAGATGTGGGCCTTGCCGATGTGGCGCAGGCCCGCGATCACCAGCCCAGTGGTTCGCCCTGCCGCCGCCATCATGCGAGGCGAAGCCCGCCGCAGCTCGATCACCTGCTTTCCGACGCGGACCTTGCGCGGGTTCCCGTCGGTGATGAACACGATCCGCATCGGCACCTGCTCGGACAAGCGGAGCAGGTTCGCCGCGTAGCCGCCGAACGGTTGCAGTCGCACCCGGTCGCGTGACGCGAGAGCGCAGGCTACGGCTTCGATAGAAGGCTGAATGTAGCCGAGCACAGGGTGCTTGCGGGGCCGGTAGTAGAGGCCCCGGGCCAGCCGCTTCAAGTCGCCGGCACGCACCAGCCGGGACAGGGCCTGGTCCACGGCCGCGCGGGTATCGAGGTCGACAAACTGTGCCGCGTGGAAGACTGTGTCGGTCGGGGCGTCCTTGACCCGTTTCAGAATGCGGTCCGCAGTGCTGTTGTTGGTCTTCGGCCGCGCCATTACGTCAGATAATATAGCATGTTTTTCTGACGTAACGAGTGGTAAATGGGCGATTAGCATGGCGGCCAAACGGATGGCGAGCGGTCGCTGCCAACAAGTCCGGTTGGCTCGGGGCAACCCAGAAAGCACGGGGCTTGCGGGCGCTGCCGGGGGGCGAGGACCGAAGCCCGCAGGAGCCCGAGCCCGGCGTCGTCGTCGAGCACCCGCTGCGCCTCGATGCCGCTGTTTGCCGCGTGTGAGGCTCGGGGGCACGCCCTGTCTGGACGTGCGTCGATGCGCCGTCAGCCCGGCGCGGCGCGCGGCGCGCTCTCTTTCGCCACCTGCAGGCGGCACCAGGCGTAGAGCGAGTCGTAGACCTCGAATTGCGCCGCGAGGTTTTCGTGGTCCGAGGGATAGCGGACGCCGAAGCCCGTGGCTATCGCCTCGAGCCCGCGGGCCATCGGGTCCGTGTCGATGTCCGTGGCGACGTCGGCCGCGTGGATGATCTTCGCGAGGCGGACAAGGGCCGCATCCTTGAGCTCGTACTTCGCGATGATCGACTCGAACGAGCAGCGCTTGTCCTTGTGCCCGAGCTCGACGCCCGGCACGTCGAAGGGGGTCGCGCCGGTCTCCGCCGCGACCCGTTCGACCTGGCTCGCGGGCACGAAGAGAAACTCGGCGTCGCTGTCGACGAACCGCGTGATCAGCCAGGGGCAGGCCACGCGGTCGACGTGAACGTGAGAACGGGTGATCCACTTCATCGCGATTCCTCCTGGGAACTGTGTGTTTCGGGCGCGGGTTCGCCCCGCCGCGCGCGCTCTTCCGGCGGCCGGATGCCGCGGAACGCGCGCAGCAGGAGCAGGTCGTACACGATCTTGAGCCCGCCGGCGATGAGGAACGGCGCGCCCATCAGAGTCCGGCTGGCGAGCAGGAGCCCGGTAAAGACGGGAGCCAGCGAAGCGCCGGTCGTGCGGGCGACCGACGTGATCCCCGACGCCGCCGCCCGCTCGTCGGGCGCCACGACGGCCATGGTGTAGGACTGGCGCGTGGGCACGTCCATCTGTCCGATCGCGGAGCGCACCACCACCATCGCGATGGCGAGCGGGAGGCTGGGCATCAGCGGCACGAGCATCAGCAGGACGTTCGACGGCAGGTGGGTGAACGCCATGGTGTTGACCAGCCCGATCCTCCTGGCGACCGCCGCGGCGCTGAGCGCCGAGACGCCCGCGATGATGTTGGTCACGAAGAAGATACTGCCGAGGAGGGCCGGCTCGGCGCCGAAGCGCTTGTAGAACCAGTAGGCCATGAGGCTCTGCACGATGAAGCCGCCCGCGAACGCGTCCACCGTGAAGAGCGCGGAGAGCCGCAGCACGATCGCGCGGGAGCGATGCAGCCCGAGGAACGGACGCGCGCCTGCCCCTCGTGCCCGGGGAGCGGCCTCGACCGCCGG
This sequence comes from uncultured Spirochaetota bacterium, assembly GCA_963734495.1. Lineage (GTDB taxonomy): Bacteria > Spirochaetota > Spirochaetia > SZUA-6 > CAVTHK01 > CAVTHK01. The sequence goes on along the minus strand of CAVTHK010000005.1, from coordinate 26,941 downwards.
CGAAAGCCGCAGGAACAGCGCCGCCAGGCCGAGGCCCATCGCCGCGTACGCGAGCAGGATGACGCGGTAACTTCCCGCCGCCCCGAGACCCGCGCCCTGGAGGCCCGCGGCCGCGACGCCGCTCAGCAGCGCCCCGGCCGCGGCGGCGAAGGAGCCGACGAGGTTGTACCAGGCAAACGCGGCCGTGCGCTTGTCGTCCGGCAGGAGGTGAGAGAGCGACGCCTGCTCGATCGACAGGAACGGCCCGACCTCGCCGCCGCTGGGGCTGATGACGCCGATGGTCGCGGCGAGGAGCAGAATCCAGAAACCGCGCGTCGATGCGAAGACGGCGCCCGCCGCCGCCATCAGCCCGGCGCCGAGGACGAGCATCCTGCGGCGGCCGAGCCGGTCCGCGCTGGTGGTGATCAGCAGCGAGACGACGGTGTCGCCGGCGAGGGTCAGGGAGAAGAGGAGGCCGATCTGCGCGTCCGTGATGTCCAGCTCGCCGAGGTAGAGAGCGAGCACGACCGACAGGAACCCGTAGGCCAGCAGGCGCAGCACGCGGGTGGCAAAGAGCACGCGAACGTCGGGCGGCACCTGCGGGAGACGCTTCATCGGGTGCCGCATTCTCGCGCGGCCGGCGCCCCGTGCGCAAGGCGCACCTGATCCGGCGCGGCCGCCTTCTTCCTTCCCAATAGATTCTTAATACCCGGTTCATGGCTGCTCTATGGCGTAACGCCCCGGCGTGGCATACATTGCCGCAGGGAGGCACGGATGCGCGTTGGAGGCTTTGCGCTGAGCTGGCTGATCGGGGCGGCGGTGGCCGTGTGGCCCGAGACGCAGCCGCAGGTGCTCAGCCTCGACCAGGCCCTCGCTCGCGCCCTCCGCGACGGCGTCAACGCGCAGCTCCAGGACCTGAGCCTCGAGGCGCAGCGCGCGCAGACGGCGCAGACCCTCTCCGGCAACAGCTTCAAGCTCCAGCTCACGGGGGGCTACGAGCACGAGAACGGCCAGATCGGGACGGTGTCGGCGGGGTCCGGCTTCTCCGCGGCCGCGCTCGGCGCCTTCCAGGACAAGGAGCTGGAGGCGTTCAGCACGGGCATCAGGCTGAGCAGGCCGAACACCAGCGTCAGCGTGAGCGGGCAGCAGACGGTGCGCGACCGCAGCGCGGTCGCCACGACCGGCATCGACACGTCGGTGAGCCAGACCGTCTGGGACGGCACGCTCGGCGGCCGCTTCCAGCTTTCGAACCAGGTCGCCTCGCTCGAGCTCAAGCAGGCCGTCCTGGGCTCCCAGGCCGACCGCACCAACCTGCTCTACCAGGTCAAGCAGGCGTACTACACGCTCGCGACCGCTCAGCAGGCCGCCGACCTTGACCGCAGGGTGATCGGCCGCCGCGAGCAGGAGTACGAGCAGACGAAGTCTCTCTACGACGCGGGCCGGGCGACGCTCGTCGACCTGTCGCAGGCCGAGCTCAACCTCGACACGGCCCGACTCGACCTGCAGGACGCCATGGACCAGGTGCGCGACAACCGCGAGTCGCTGTCGCAGCTCGTCGGCATGGCCAAGGGGTCCGAGTACTCCGTCGAGGCCGTCGGGGAGCCGGCGCCCGCGCCGGAGTCGCTGGACGCGCTGGTCGAGCGCGCGCTCGCCGCGCGCCGAGACCTCCAGCAGCTCGATGTCGGCCGTACCGTCGCGGCGCTCAACGTGACCCTGGGCAAGACAGCCTCGGCGCCGGTCGTGACCGCCACGGGATCGATCACCTATCGCTCGGACACGGGCTCGGACCTCGCCGGGGCGCAGTGGAACGCCGGTCTCCAGGTGGTGGTTCCGATTGTCGACGCGGGGTCGGCGGCCGCGCAGAGCCGGCAGGCAGTGGCGCAGGCGGCTTCCGCGGCGCTCCAGGCAGAGCAGCTCCGCCGTACCATAGCGCAGCAGGTCGAGCAGGGCTACGACAGCGTCAAGACGCTCTCGGGCCGCCTGGAGGCGGCGCGGAAGAACGCGGACCTCGCGCGGAAGAAACACGAGCTCAAGCAGACCCAGTTCCTGCAGGGCCTGGCGTCGCAGCTCGACGTGCTCGAAGCGTCGGTGGACGAGAGCACCGCGGAATCGGACCTGCAGCAGGCGCGCACCCAGTTGCAGCTCGCCGTGCTGAAGCTCCAGAACAGCATGGGCGAATAGACGCGGGGGAGCGCCGAAGACCGCGGAGGACCGCGGGAGCGCGGGAGACCGCGAAAGACCGCGGGAGACCGCGGGAGCGCGGAGGACCGCGGGAGCGCGCCGAAGACGCGCAGGAGCGCGGAAGACCGCGGAGGACCGCGAAGGGACGGGAAATGAGCGCACGAAAACGACTGGCCGTCGTCGGGATGGCTCTTCTCGTGGTTGCGGGCGGCATCGTCATCATGGCGACCGCGCTCAACCGCGGCGCGCGAAACGGCCGCGCGGCGAGCTGGACCGTGACAAAGGTCGCGCGGGGCGCGATCGCGGTCACCGTGCCCGCCTCGGGGACTTTCGAGCCCGATGAGACCACGACGATCCGCCCGGACTCGAGCATGCCGCAGCGCAAGATCACGTCGATCCCGGTCAACGAAGGCGATCGCGTCGCCGCCGGCCAGATCGTCGCTACCGTCGACAGCTCCCTCCTGGACCTCCAGGTCAAGAGCGCCCAGGCCAACCTGCAGGCGCAGACGACGAAGCTCAAGGAGATGCAGATCTCGACGCCGAACAGCATGAAGCAGGCGGAGAGCGCGCTGCAGCAGGCCGGGATCGCGGCGCAGAGCGCGCAGTACACGTACGACAGCACGAAGAGCCTGCTGGCCAAGGGGCTCGCGTCGCAGCAGCAGCTCCTGGACGCGCAGAAGGCGCTCCTCCAGGCGCAGGCTCAGCGCGAGGACGCGCAGTCCACGCTCGACCAGCTCAAGCAGGGGACGATCGCCGACCAGCTCGCCGCCCAGGAGTCGGCGCGGGTGGCGGCCGAGAGCGCGTACGAGCAGGCGAGGCTGGCCCTCGACTCGACGCGCATCCGCACGCAGGTGGACGGGGTCGTGTCGCAGGTCAACGTGAACCTCGGGGACCTCGTCGGCCCCGAGACCAGCATCTGCGTGGTCAGCCGCACCGACCCGATGATCCTCGTCGCGCAGGTGAACGAGAGCGACATCGCGGGGGTGGCCGTCGGGCAGTCCGCGGCGGTGACGCCCTGGGGATACCCCGACCTGCGCCTCGCCGGCGTGGTCACGCAGATCGCGCAGATGGCGGTGAGCAAGTCGAACGTGACGTCGCTGGAAGTGGACATCCAGGTGCCGAACAAGGACGGGCGGCTGCTCTGGGGGATGAACGCCGACGCGGAGGTCACGACCCAGCAGGCCGGCGACGCTCTCGTCCTGCCGAACGCGGCGATCCTCCAGCGGCGGGGCGACGTCGCGCAGGTGCAGGTCGCCGACGGGTCCGAGACCGTGCGCTGGGACGTCAAGGTCGGCATCACCGACGGCAAGCTCACGCAGATCGTGGCCGGGCTCGACGAAGGGGACCAGGTCGCGATCGAGAGCCGCGCGAGCCCGGCGGCGGCTCCGGCGGGCGGCGCGCAGAACAACCGCAACGCCGGCCCGGCGGTCTTTCGCGCTTTCAGGTGACGCCATGAAACCCAGCGCGCGACCGCATCCGAGGAGCGGGACCGCGGCCCTGCAACGGCCCGCCGGCGCATCGATCGCTCCCGTGATCAGGGTCGAGAACGTCACCAAGATCTACAAGATGGGCTCCACGGAGGTGGTCGCCCTGCGCGACGTCTCTCTCGAGATACGCCGGGGCGAGTTCGTCGCCATCATGGGCGCGTCGGGGTCCGGCAAGTCCACCTTCATGAACCTGATCGGCTGCCTCGACCGGCCCACCAGCGGCTCGTGTTCCATGGACGGCCGCGACATCGCCGCTTGCAGCGACGACGAGCTCGCCGACATCCGCAGCCGGCGCGTCGGTTTCGTGTTCCAGACCTTCAACCTGCTGGCGCGGACGACCGCGCGCGAGAACGTGGCGCTCCCCCTGGCGTACCGCAGGGCGCAGCGGCTGGCGGCCGACCGGCGGAGGCCGGATGCGCTGCTCGAGGCCGTCGGTATGCCCGAGCGGGGCGCTCACCGGCCGAGCGAGCTCTCGGGGGGCGAGCAGCAGCGCGTCGCCATCGCCCGCGCGCTCGTGAACTCCCCGACCGTGATCATGGCCGACGAGCCCACGGGCAACCTCGACACGGCGCACAGCCACGAGATCATGGAGATGCTCGTGGACTTGAACGACGCGGGGGTCACGGTGGTCCTCGTGACTCACGAAGAGGACATCGCGTCGTATGCCAGGAGGCTCGTGCGTTTCCGCGACGGCAGAATCGTCTCCGACCGCCCGGTCGTGAAGCGAAAGGCGCCCGAGCGGACGGGAGGCTTCGCCGCGGCGCTGCGCGCGGAGCCAGGCGCCGCGGAACAGGAGGGCGCCCTCCGGGGCGCGGGGTTCAGCGCGCTCGAGATCCTCGAGCACGCGCAGGCGGCGGTGCGCACTCTCTGGCACAACCGGATGCGCAGCCTCCTCACGGCGCTCGGCATCCTCATCGGCGTGGCAGCGGTCATCGCGATGGTGTCCGTCGGCAGGGGCGCGCAGTCGGACGTGCAGAAGCGCATCGAGGGGCTCGGCAGCAACCTGCTCTCCGTGATGCCCGGCAGCACCCGCAGCGGCATCGCCCAGGGGGGCGCCGGCTCCGCCGGCACGCTCACGCTCGAGGACGCGGACGCGATCCGCGAGCAGATCACGGATCTCGCCGGGGTCGCGCCGCAGGTGGGCGCGCGCGGCCAGGTCAAGTACAAGAGGAACAACTGGGCGACGAGCATCACGGGAACCGTGGCGGACTACCCGGTCGTGCGCAGCTGGCCGATCGGGGAGGGGACCTTTATCACCGCCGCCGACGTCGTCTCGCATCGCAACGTCTGCGTGCTCGGCTACGACATCGCGGCCAACCTGTTCGAAGGCGAAGATCCCCTCAACAAGGTCGTGAGGATCCGCAACGGCTCCTTCCGCGTGGTCGGCGTGATGAGCCAGCGCGGCGGTGGCGGCTTCGGCAGCCAGGACGACGTCGTCTTCGTCCCCATCACCACGGCGATCAACCAGTTCACGGGCAGCAAGCAGGTCCAGCTCATCTTCGTGAGCGTCGCGGAGAAATCCCTCATGGAGAAGGCGCGCGGCGACGTGGAGTGGCTGCTGCGGGACAGGCACCGGATCCCCCCCGCGGGCCAGGACGATTTCATGGTCATCAGCCAGGAGGACGTGCTGAGCACCATGGAGAGCGTGTCGATGACGCTCACGCTGCTCCTCGCCAGCATCGCGGGCATCTCGCTCCTCGTGGGCGGGATCGGGATCATGAACATCATGCTCGTGTCGGTCACGGAGCGCACGCGCGAGATCGGCATCCGCAAAGCCATCGGCGCGAGGCGCAAGGACATCATGCTGCAGTTCCTCACGGAGGCCGTGATCCTTTCGGTGATCGGCGGGCTCTCCGGGTGGGTGTTAGGCGCCGTGGCGGCCCGCGTGATCAGCGTGGTCGGAAAGCTCTCCGCCGTCGTCTCGCCCGCGACGGTGCTGCTCGCCGTCGGGTTCTCGCTCTCGGTCGGGATCTTCTTCGGGATCTACCCGGCCCGCAAGGCCTCGCGCCTGGACCCGATCGAGTCGCTGCGCTACGAGTGAGGGCCGGCCGGGTACGGCCGGCTTGGGACCTGGCGAAGACGCCAGGTCATGGGAGGGCGGAATGGGATCGAGATTGAAGGAATTCGCGGGGCGCGCAGTTCTGCTTGCGGGGGCGTTGGCCGCGCTGGCGCTGCTGAGCGCGTGCGCCGTCAGGCTCGGCGCGCAGCCGGCGGCCCCGCGCGCGGCGCTCGCGAGCTTCGGCTACGAGCGGATCCTCCGCGGCATCGCCCTGCTCGTGCCGGGCGGGCCGCAGCGCGGGGCCGGCGTGGAGCTTCCGCCCCCGCTTGCGGCGCGGCAGGTGGAGCAGCTCCTGCCGCTCGTGCAGCTGCTGCACGACAATCCGTTCCCCACGCCGCGGCAGGCACGCGAGGTGCTCGCCGGCCTCGATGCGGCGCTGAGCGAGCAGCAGAAGCAGGCGCTGCAGAAGCTGCGCGAAGCTGCGGGGGCCGCCCGCGCCGCGGCTGCGGCCGGCCAGCGGCGCGCGCAGCCGGCGGGGGCCGGCGCCCGCCGCCGGCAGTCAGGCGCAGCTCGCCGCGGCCCGCGCCGCGCGCCTGCGCGCAGCGGCGGCGGACGGCGCTGCGCCGCTGGAGTCGCTGCGGCAGGAGCTGGCCGCGGGCCTCATCCGCCGACTCGAAGCGTACCGCTCGCGCGCCGCCTCCTGAGCCGGCGCTACAGCGCGATCTCGACGCCCGCGCGCACGGCCGCGTCCCAGCTCTCCTCGGCGTCGTCGTTCGAGGTCGTGCTGCGCGCTTGCCCCTGCAGGACGAACCATGTCTTCCCGCCGAGCGACCAGTCGAGGCGCAGCGTCGCCTCGAGGTCGAGCGTGCCGAGCTTGTCGCCGGTCGGGACGCCCGCGTCGCTCAAGGCTTCCCGGCCGAGGTACCACGAAGGAGCCGCGGCCAGGCGCAGCTCGAGGCCGAGCGCGCTCGTCGGGCTCCAGGACAGGGAGCCCCACGCGGAGGCGCCGATCCGGCTCTCCGAGTCTGAGTCGACGCTCGCTCCCGCGAGGAGCCGGTTGGCGTTCGAAAAGCGGCAGGAGCCCTGGACCCCGGCGGACCACTCGACGAAATAGCCGGCCAGACCGCCGATCTCGAGCGTGAGATCGGTCACGAGGTCCAGCCGCTTGTCGCCGGAGGGCGCCCCGGAGTCCGTGTAGACGTCAGTCTCGTACCAGCTCTCGACCAGGGCGCCGGCGCTCGCATCGACGCCGAAGCGCACGGACCCGACGGTCCGGGCGCCGAGCCGCACGCCGCCGCCCGCGCGGTCGTCCGCCGACTCGGGCCTCGCGTCGAGCAGGCCCACCAGCCAGATGCCGGGCTGCAGCCCGTCGGGCTCGAGCCGGTAGCCGAAGCGGCCGTCGGCCAGCACGTACGGGTCGTCGCCGAAGAGCGATGCGCGCACGCTCGTCCTGCCGTCGAAGGACCCGGGGCCTGCACCCACACGCGCCTCGAGCCCCGCCGCGGGCCGCGCCACCAACGAATCGGCGTCGTCGATTTGCGCCTCGGCGCTCGAGGTGATCGCGACAAAGCCGGACTCGCCGAGGGGAGAGCGGTACCCCCAGGCGGCCGAGGCGAGCATGCGCGACACCAGTTCCGGGTCCGCTCCCGCATCCGAGCTCCACGCCGGCCCCGCGGACAGGCCGAGGAGAAGCGTCTGCAGAGCCGGCTCGGGCGCGGCCGGCACGGCGATGATCGCGAGCAGAGCGACCGCGGCAAGCGACCGCGGGATCGGGGATCTTCTATTCATAGAGCGTTTTCTCCCTCAGTTGTCTCAGGCTCCTCGCCTCCGGCAGCTCGCGGATGAGAGCGCGGGCGAGCTCGGCCGGATCGCGTCTCTGCCTGCGGCCGGCCGTGAACATCGCCGCGATCCCGGCGAGGTCGTTCGCGGGGACGCGCGACGCCGCCGCCGCCGTCGCCGTTTCGAGCGCGAGGCCTCGTTCGAGGCCCCACTGGGCCAGCGACACGAAAAGGCTCGCGGACTGTGCGAATCGGTCCAGCCTGCCGGACGATCCCCGGGCGAGGGAACCGATCTCGTCGGGGCTCGCTCCCCACGCGAGCAGCGTGGCGCAGCGCTGCCAGGCCTCGGGGAGCCGCGCGATCTCTCCCTCCGGCTCGGCAGCCGCGAGGAGGCTTCGAGCCTGGTCGATGCGCTCGATCTCCTGCGAGAGCACGTCGCGCACCCGGGCGGCGGGCACGCGCTTGGCGATGCCCTCTTCCAGCCGCGGCAGGCTGATCTCGAGCGGAATCCCCCGGCGCTCGGCTTGCCTCACGACGGCGGCGATCCGCTCGCGGTCCGCGGCCGCATAGGGGCTGCGCGCGAGGGCGTCGTCGAGCGAGTCGGCGAAGACGGAAGCCGCCGCGAGCGCGAGCAGCGCCGCGGCGGTCACGGACCGAAGTGCCGTGGGAATCCGGAAGTGCTTCATCTTGCCCTTAGGGTCGCCCGCCGCCGGGTCCGCCGGACCGCTTCGGGCCCTCCGGCCCGGCCCGGCTGTCCCGCGCCCGCCCCGCCGCGCGTGCGCTCGCGGAGCATGTCCGCTTCCTGGAGGCGGATCTGGTCGCGGAGCCTGTCGCGCAGCCGGTCGCGGAGCTGGGTCCGGGTGGCGTCCGCGTTCTCGGCCTTGAGCGTCCGGGCAGCCTCGCGGACCGCATCGGCTTCGGCGCGCGCGATGCTGCGGGCATCGAAGCCGAGGTGTCTCATCTCCGCGGCGTGCAGCGAAAGCTCCAGCGCCAGCTCCGTGGTCGCCGTGGGATTGTCCGCGAGCCCCGCCTGGCGGGCGTAGCCGAGGGCGAATGCGACAGCCTCGGGCTCCGGAGAGATCTGCCACTGCCACCTTTGCTGCAGCATCATCTGCTCCAGCTCCCCGGTCTCCGAGGCCTTCCACCCCTCGCGCTCCATCAGGCGCAGCAGCTCCTGCACGTAGAGCCGATCCTGCTCCTGGGCGACAGCGAGCGTCGCGGCCAGGACGGCCAGCACCAGAACGACGACACATTTCTTCATCACGATCCTCCTTGCCCTCTTCCAGAGGGCTTCCCCGCTCGGGGGAGCTAAAGTTGGAGAACGGAGCTGCGACCGCCGAACCCGTCGTCGATCGACACCGGAGCCTGCGGGTCCGGGACCCACCGCTCGCCGTCGACCAGGAACTGGTAGCGGTACTCGCGAAGCCGGTGCAGCCGCACCGTGGCTTCCCAGACCCCGTTGCCGCGGTCGACCAGGCGGTTCTTCTCGGGACTCCACCCGTTCCAGTCGCCGACCACGGATACCTCCTTAGCGCCCGGCGCGTCGATCGAAAGGCGCACGGTGACGACCTCGCGCTCTTCGCGCGCGAAGAGGTAGCCGCCCGCGGCCGCGATCGCGATCGCCGCAGCGACCGGGAGGAGCCTCAGCGCCGTCTTGCGCGGCGTCCGGGCGGCCCCGGCCCCCGCGCGCCGCTTCGCGAGCTCGCGCTCGCTGCGCGCGGACACGTAGTCCCACACCCGGTCGCTCAGGCCCTCGGGGGCCGGCTCGGAGGCGGGGGTCAGGAGCCGCTGCGCTGCCCGAAGCCGGGCAGCGCATTCGCGGCACCTCGAGGCGTGCTCGGCCAGCTCCGGCGGGATCCCCGCCGGAGCGCCGGCCGCATCGGCCTGCTCGAACCACTTTCTGAACTCCCTGCGCCAGGTCCGGCAGCTCATCTCGCTCTCCATAGACCTATACTCCCCGATCACACATCGGTTTCACCGCATCTTCGGTCGCCGCCTCCGCCTCGGGCGCGCCGCGCTCCAGCGCCTTCGCCAGCAGGAGCCGCGCCCTGTGCAGGCGGACCTTGACCGTGCCTTCGGGAAGACCGAGAGCCTCGCCGATCTCGCGGATCGAGAGCTCCTGCGAGTGCCTGAGGACGAACGGCTCGCGGTAGCGCGGGGCGAGGCGCTCGAGCGCTTCGGCGGCGAGGCGCTCCGATTCGCGGTCGAGCGCGACGTCGCCAGGATCCGGGCCGGCATCCGGAAGCGGGAGCCGTGCCTCGATGCGGCGGCGGCTGCGCCGCGAACGCAGACGCGAGCGCAGCCAGTTGAGCGCGATCGTGTACAGCCATGTGTGGAAGCGCGCGCCCAGCCGGAAGCGGGGCAGGGCGCGGTACGCGCGCAGGAAGATCTCCTGCACCGCGTCGGCAGCCTCCTCGCGGTCGCCGAGCATCCGCGCCGCGAGCGCGAACAGCATCGCCGTGTAGCGATCGACCAGCTCGCGGAAGCCGGCCTCCTCCCCGCGGAGGGCCCGCTGGACCGCGAGGAGGTCGGCGGAATCGGTGTTTTCGGATGACGGGGGACGCAGACGATCACCTCGGCGGCGGACCGCGAACGGCCGCGGTCCGCCACTCAAGCTATACGCGCCCGCGCGGTCGAGGTTTCATCGCCTGGAGCGGCGGATGCCGGCGCGGGTTACTTCTTCAATCTCTCGATCACCCAGTCCTTGACGGCGGTCGTGTCGAAGCTCGAGCCTTCGCGGTGAGCAGCGTCGCGGATCGGGCTCTCGAAGTCCTTGTCGCTGATCTTGAACTTCGCGAGGAACTCGGCCTTGGGGATGCCCGAGAGCTCGGAGACCTGCTTGAAGGTGTCGGTGCCCTTGATCTGCGTCGGGTCGAAGGCGCCCTTTTCCACGGTCGTCTGCTCGATGCTCTTGACGGTCCACTCCGGCGCCGCCGGCCGCGGTCGAGATCCCGAGCGTGGCGACGAAGATCCGCGACCGTGATCCAGAGGACGCCCTGCGGGGAGATCCGTCCGCGGCGCGGGCCTTCGACGACGAGCGTGTCCTTGACGGGGCAGGAGGCGACGCAGAGGTTGCAGTTGATGCACTCCGAGGAGCTCACCTGCGCGACGGACTCGACCTTGATGTTCACGGGGCACGCCTTGTTGCAGGCCATGCAGTGCGTGCAGGTCGCGTCGACGCGCTTGATGCGGAACCAGCCGATGCGGTTGATCAGGCCGAGGAACCCGCCCATCGGGCAGAGGTACTTGCAGAAGAATCGATCGTAGAGGAGAGAGCCGGCCAGGCTCACGATCAGCAGGATGAGGCCGACCAGGTAGCCGGAGACGAGCTCGACGGACACGATGTGATGGTAGGCGGCCCAGGGGTCGTAGGGGCGGATCCACAGGCTCGCGGTCGCGAAGGACATGACGACGACGACGACCAGGATCGCGTACTTGAGGAAACGCGCCGGCTTGTCGATCGCTTCGGGAACCGCGAGCCGCTTGCGGAAGATGCGCCTGCCGAGCCGCGCGACGACCTCCTGCAGCGCGCCGAACGCGCAGATCTCGCCGCAGAAGACGCGGCGGAAGAGGACCGCGGCGATGAGCGTGGCCAGCAGCAGGATAAAGCTGGTCCACGCGATCTTCTCGAGCAGGTTCCCGGAGACCAGGACGCTGAGCGTGGACTCGATCGCGCCGAACGGATCGAGAGCGTCGACCCCGACCGGTTTGAGCACCGTCGAGTACTGGTGCATGATGCCGAGCGCGGTGGACAGCACGAGGAAGAACACGAGAACCGCGGTGCGCACGGCGCGATAGCTCTTCTGCGCCTTCCGGTCGGACTTTTCATTTGCCATCGAGGGCCCCCTTTTGTTTTGAGCAGCTTCTCACGGCCCGGCGCTCTTAAGCAACGCGGCGGGCGTGGTTGTTGGGAATTGCACGTACTGTGCCAACAGTGCGTTATCGTCTCGTTTCTGGCGTATCTGGCTTTCCCGCCGTGAGTTGGCGTCAGTACCGCGCGACGGGCGACCGGGCGGCGGGGTGCGCAACTTCTGCCGGGCCTCGGATGAATGCGCAGAATCGGCGCTCTACGCGCGCAGCAGGGAAAGGATGGTGCCGACCGCGCCGGCGGCGACGACCAGCCAGGTCGCGTTGACCTTTGCGCGCAGGGCGAGCAGCGAGGCGGCGAAGACGGCGGCGCCGACCAGGTCTGCCCGCATCGTCCCGGGAGCCAGCAGGGCGGCCGCGCCCAGCCGGACCGCGGCGGTCGCCATGAGCCCGACCACCGCGGCGTTCATCGCGTCGAGCGCGCCCCGGGCCCAGCCAAGGGAACGCAGCCGCTGCAGCATCGGCCCGAAGACGGCCACGAGAAGAAATGAAGGCGAGAAGATCGCCGCCGTGGCGAGCACGGCCGCGATCACTCCGCCCGCGACCCCGCCGCCGAACTTGAGCGCGCCCAGCAGGTAGCCGGCGAACGTCGCGCTGCTCAGCAGCGGCCCCGGCGTGAACTGCCCCACGGCGATCGTGTCGACGAGCTGCGCTTGAGTGAGCCAGCCCGCGCGGTCGACGAGCTCGCTCTCGAGGTAGCTGATGAGCACGTAGCCGCTTCCAAAGAGGGTCGCCCCGATCTTGAGGAGGATGAGCGTCATGCGACCGGCTTCGGTCCAGAAGAGCGCGGGCAGCGCGAGCGCCAGCGTCCTCGCGCCGCGGCCGCCGCCTCCGCGCCGCGCCGCTGCGCGCGCGGCCCCGAGCAGCGCCGCGGCGAGCAGCAGCGGGATCTCCGGCTGGACGCGCGCGTAGCGGGAGAGCGCGAACGAGGCGGCCGCGGCGCCGAGGCGCCCACCGCGATCGCGAAGGGGCTTGCGAGCGCGGTCCGCCCGAAGCGGACCGTGGCAGCGACCACGACGGCGACGATCGCGGCGCCGATCGCGCGCAGCGTCGGGACGGCCTGCGGGAGCGTGCCCCAGGCCGCGTAGGCCCACGCGAGCGGGATGCTGATCAGCATCGCCGGGACGATGAAGCAGGCGCCGGCGATCACCAGGCCGGGCGTGCCCGCGCGGAGCTGGCCGATGTGGATCGCGAGCTCCGTCGCGTTGGGGCCGGGGATAAAGTTGACCGCGGACACCATGTCCATGAAGTGGGCTTCGTCGACCCACTTCCTCCTGCGTACCACCTCCTGCTCCATGAGCGCGACGTGCGCGGCGGGCCCTCCGAACGACGTAAAGCCGAGCCTGGCGAACAGCAGTGCCAGCTCGGCCAGGCGTCCGGGTGGTCGGGGGCGCGAGGCGGCCGTTGTCGCTCATCCGGAGTCAGCCTATCGGACAACACTCGCGGCACGCAAGCGCGGTTGCCGGCGGGCCGTCGCGGGAGAGCATCTTGACGGTCATGCCGACTGTGCCCGCTCTCTGGAGCGTGCTTGCGGTCTCCGGCAGGCTCGGCCTCACCTCCTTTGGCGGCCCGATCGCCCACCTCGGCTTCTTTCATCGCGAGTACGTCGAAAAGAGGCGGTGGCTCGACGAGCGGAGCTACGGCGACCTCGTGGCGTTGTGCCAGGTGCTCCCCGGTCCCGCCAGCAGCCAGCTCGGCATCGCCATCGGCACTCTGCGCTGCGGGGTTGCGGGCGGGATCGCGGCGTGGGTCGGATTCACGCTGCCGTCTGCCTTTTTTCTTTTTCTGTTTGCCGTCCTGATGCGAGGGGTCGCCTTGGAGGGGGCGGGCTGGATCCACGGCCTCAAGGTGGTCGCGGTCGCCGTCGTCGCGCAGGCGGTGCTCACGATGGGCCGCAGGCTCGCCGCCGACGCGAGCCGCGCGACCGTCGCGATCCTATCCATGACGATCCTGCTGGCGTGGCGCACCGCGCTCTCGCAGGTGCTCGTGATCGTTGCCGCGGGGATCGCGGGCCTCGCTCTGTTTCGCAGCGCCGGGGACGGGGACACCGCGCCGCCTCCCGTGCCCGTGTCGCGGCGCACGGGGGTCGCGTGCCTCGCGGTCTTCTTCGCGCTCCTCATCGCGCTGCCGGCGGCGCGATCGCTCGCGGGGAATCGCTGGGTGGCCGTGGCTGACGCGTTCTACCGGTCGGGCTCCCTGGTCTTCGGCGGCGGGCACGTCGTGCTGCCCCTGCTCGAGCGCGAGGTCGTGCCCACAGGCTGGGTGACCCGCGATGACTTTCTCGCCGGGTACGCGGCGGCCCAGGCCGTGCCGGGCCCCCTGTTCACGTTCTCCGCGTACCTGGGCGCGCTGATCGGCGGCGCGGCCGGAGCGGCCCTTGCGCTCGCGTCCATCTTTCTTCCGGCGTTCCTGCTGATCGTCGGGGCGCTGCCGTTCTGGGGCATGATCCGCGCGGACAGCCGGATCAGGGCGGCGCTCGACGGGATCAACGCGGCGGTGGTCGGCATCCTGCTTGCAGCCCTGTACGACCCGCTGTGGACCTCGGCAGTCCGCGCGCCCGCCGACGTGGGGCTGGCCGCCGTCCTGTTCGGGCTCCTGCAGTTCTGGAAGCTGCCGCCGTGGGTCGCCGTGATCGCGGGCGCGGCGGGCGGCGCGCTCGTGTCCTGGCTCGCGCCGGCGTGAGCGCCCGCCGGCAGGCATCTCGCGGGGAGGTGTCGATCCCGGCGCACGCCGTTCGTCGTATCTTGCGGAGGCGGGAACGAAGCCGCCTTACACTCGAAGTCCAGGGAGAAGGACCATGCGGTTCATGATGATCTACACGCCCGCCGACCGGAAGTCGATGGAGGCCGGAGCGCCCCCGACCGAGAGGGAAATGGCCGAGATGGGCAAGTTCATTGAAGAGACGGCGAAGTCGGGCGTCCTGCAGGCGACCGATGGCCTCCTGCCGAGCTCGCGCGGCGCGCTCGTGCGCCAGGATCGCGGCAAGGTCACGGTGACCGACGGCCCCTTCTCAGAGGCCAAGGAGATCATCGGCGGGTTCGCCATCGTCAAGTGCCGGTCAAAGGCGGAGGCCGTCGAGCTGAGCAGGCGATTCCTCAAGATCGCCGGTGACGGCGAGACGGAGATCCGGGAGATGTACGGGGAGCCGGCGTTCCCGCCATCGAAGTAGGCGGGCGCGGCGCCGCGCGACAACGATTGGTACAGGAGGCAAGCATGCTCAAGAGGACATTCACGGCGATCGCAGCGATCGCCATTCTGGTCGTCATCCGCGCGACAGTCTCCGCGCAGACCGTGGCGTCCGGCCAGGGGGGCGCGGTCCTGCCGCCGAAACCGTTCAAGGCCGGCTACGCGCCGGTCAATGGTCTCGCGATGTACTACGAGGTCTACGGCAAAGGCCAGCCGCTCGTGCTGCTCCACGGCGGCTTCGGCGCGATCGAGATGTTCGGACCCAACATCGCGGCGCTGGCCGCGAACCGGCAGGTGATCGCGGCCGACCTCCAGGGCCACGGGCGCACGGCCGACATCGACCGCCCCATGTCCTACGAGGCGATGGGGGACGACGTCGCCGCGCTCATCAGGTACCTTGGCTTCGCGAAGGCCGACGTCATGGGCTACTCGCTGGGAGGCGGCGTCGCGCTGCAGACGGCGATCCGCCACCCCGAAGTCGTGCGAAGGCTCGTGCTCGTCTCGACCGCTTACAGCCAGGGCGGGTGGTACCCGGAGATCCTCGCCGGAGAAGCACAGTTGGGCCCGCAGGCCGCGGAGGCGATGAAGCAGACGCCGATGTACGACCTCTATTCACACATCGCGCCGAAGCCGCAGGACTGGCCTGTCCTGCTCACCAAGTTGCACGATCTGCTCGTGCGCGACTACGACTGGTCGAACGGCGTGGCGTCGCTCACGATGCCCGTGCTCCTCGTCGCCGGCGACGCCGACGCTGTCCGCACCGCGGGCGTCGTGGATTTCTTCGGCCTGCTGGGCGGCGGCAAGCGCGACGCTGGGTGGGACGGCACGGGCCGGCCGCCGGCTCAGCTCGCGATCCTGCCGCACACGACGCACTACGACATCTTCGTGTCGCCGGCCCTGCCCGCAGTCGTCACCCCTTTTCTGGACGCGCCGTAGGCGCGGCCGGCTCCAAGCGTCGCGGCGCCGCGCGCGGCGCCGCGACGCCTACCTGGAGACCCAGTCGGCGTACGCAGACATGAACTTCTGCATGAACTCCCGCGTGCTCTCGTTCTTGAGGTTTCCCTTTTCGTCGAACAGGTCCGCCGCGCCGCCGATGTAGGCCTCGGGCTGCTGGAGCGTGCGCACGTTCAGGAACACGAGAGACTGCCTCAAGTGATGGTTGGCGCCGAACGCGCCGATGGATCCCGGCGAGACGCTGACGACCGCTCCGGGCTTTCCATCCCAGACGCTCTTGCCGTAGGGTCTCGACCCGACGTCGATCGCGTTCTTGAGCGGGGCGGGGACCGAGCGGTTGTACTCCGGCGTCACGAACAGCACGCCGTCGAAACCCTTGACGCGGCTGCGAAACTCCACCCACGCCGCGGGCGGCTTCTCCTCGAGGTCCGCGTCGTACAGCGCGAGCCCGCCGATCTCCACGATCTCGAGCTCCAGAGACCTCGGGGCGAGCGCCATGAGGGCCCTGGCTGCCTTGCGGCTGAACGATTCCTTGCGGAGGCTGCCGACAAGGACCGCGATTCTGCTGCTCATCTGTGACTCCTCGAACGCGGCTAAGCCGCCAGGCGAGGGCCGCAATTCGATTGCGACCCGGCCGTCCGCCGCAGACCACGCTCAACGTCGCTGCTGGAAGTCTAATTCCGCGCGGCTTCCGGGGGCAAGGAGGGGCGAGGCGCGACAAGGCCGCAAGGCGCAACATGGCCGCGAGGCGCGACAAGGCCGGGCCCCGGGCGCGGCGGACCCTCAGGCCGAGATGGATTCCCTGTTGTACCTGTTCCGGTACTCCAGGGGCGACATGCCTGTGACTCGCCTGAAGATCGTGCGGAAGGCCTTGGTGTCGGAGTAGCCCACCTCGTACATCACCTCGGCGATGTTCTTCCGGCTCGCCTCGAAGCTCCGCTTCGCGGCCTCGATCCTGACCCTTTGCGCGTACTCCGTGACCGTGTTGCCGGTGGCCCGCTTGAACCTCCGCTCCAGGCTCCTGCGGCCCAGCGCGAACATGCTGCACAGCCGGTCCACGGTGATCCTGTCCCGATAGTGGGCCTCGATGTAGTCCTGCACCTTCCTCACTGCGTCGTCCGGATGATCCTTCTGGCCGTTGAAGATCAGGAAGCACGACTGGTTCGAGCGGTCGATTTCGATCTCGTAGAATTTCGAAGTGAATATGGCCATCTCGCGGTCGACGTACTTCTCGATCAGGTAGACGAGGAGGTTCCAGAACGAAAGCGCGCCTCCACTCGAGTAGATGCGGTCCTGGTCGGTGATGATCGAGTCGGGGACCAGGGTCACTTCCGGGAACAGCCTCTTGAAGTCGTTCGCGGCCAGCCAGTGAGTCGAGCACCTCCTGCCGCTGAGCAATCCCGTCGCAGCGAGCAGGAACGCGCCCACGCAAAGACTGGCCACCTCGGCGCCGCCCTCGTACTGCCGGACGATCCAGGGCAGGAAGCCCTTGTTCGCCGCGATGACTTCCTCCCGTTCGCCGTTGACTGCCGGGATGATCACGAGATCCGTCTTCCTCACCGCTGCGATCGCGGCGTCGGGGCTCACGGTGAACAGCCGGTCGTAGACCTGCGGCTCTCTCGAGAGCCCCACCAGCTGCACGTCGAACAGCGGCTGCCTCCCCCGGCTCGCGAGGAACTCGTTCGCCTTGGTGAACATGATGAAAGCGCCTTCGATGCACCCGAGCACCGCGGCTCCTCTGGGGACGAGGATGGATACGTGTTTCATCCCCGAAAAGTTAACGACCGGGCGATGTCGCAATCAACCCCCGGATTGTCGCACCTCGTACCCTCCCCCGGGCGCGGGCGCTCTGTATATTTGCCCGAGCAGGAGGCAATCATGCAGGCGCAGAAGATCACGACATTCCTGACGTTCAGCGAGCGGGGCGAGGAGGCGGTCAAGTTCTACGTCTCTTTGTTCAAGAACTCGAAGATTCACACCCTCGTCCGCTGGGAAGGGGACGGCCCGGTGCCGAAGGGCGCGCTGATGCACGCGAGGTTCGAGCTCGACGGCCAGCAGTTCATGGCCATGGATGCGGGCTCCTATTTCAAGTTCGAGCAGGGCTTCTCCCTGTTCGTGAGCTGCGAGACTCAGGAGGAGATCGACCGGCTGTGGGGGAAACTCTCCGAAGGCGGAGAGACGCAGCAGTGCGGCTGGCTCAAGGACAAGTGGGGCGTCTCGTGGCAGATCATCCCGTCCATCATGGGCGAGCTGATGGGGGAAACGAAGTCCCCGGCGTCGGCGAGGGTCATGGAGGCCATGCTGAAGATGACCAAGCTCGATATCAAGGCCTTGAAGAAGGCCTACCAGGGGTAACGCGCTTCGGGGCGGCGGGCGGGCCGCCGCCCCGGCCGCCGGGCCGGCGTCACTTCCGGTTCGGATTGTGCCTGACGGGCTTTCCCTCGATGCGTTCGATGGGGTCGTTCACGTAGACCCTGCCGAGACCGATCGCTGACGTGATGACGCCGCCCTTCTTGTCGTCGCTGATCTCCTCCGAGTAACCGAGATCCACGGGAACCTTGCCGCGCCCGCCCTGCGCATCGACCACGTACGTCGGGACGCAGGAAGCCCGTGGTCGCTCCGCAGAGGTCCCGGCAGATTTCCTTCCCCTTGTAGATCTCCGTGCGGAAGTGGCCCGTTCCCTCGACGAGGTCGGCGTAGTAGAGGTAATACGGCCTGACCCCCATCCTGCCGAGGCCGTGCACCAGATCCCTCATCACGTCCGTGTCGTCGTTGACTCCCTTGAGCAGGACGCTCTGGTTCTGGATGGGGATGCCCAGATCCCGCAGGGTCTTGACGGCCTGCCAGCTCTCGTCGGTGATCTCGTTGGGGTGGTTGAAGTGCGTGTTGATGTAGAGCTGCGGATCGCGCAGCGACCGGGGCGTATGCTTCTTCAGCACCTCGATCAGCTCGCCGTCTTCGATGATCTTCTGCGGCCAGACGCACGGGACCCTCGTCCCGATCCTGATCAGCTCGAGGTGCGGGATCTCCCTGAGCTTCCCGAGGATCTCGTCGAGCCTTCTCGTCGGGATCAGCAGCGGGTCGCCGCCGGAGATCAGCACGTCCCTGATGTCCTCGTGGGAAGCCGATGTAGGCGATGCCCTTGTTGATGTCCTCGGTCGACGGGTTCTTGCGATCGTCGCCGACCTTTCGCTTGCGGGTGCAGAACCTGCAGTACATCGCGCATTCCGTGGACACGAACAGGAGGACTCTGTCGGGATACCTGTGGATGATCGTCTTGGGGCCGCCGAGCGGGATATCCCCCTCCTCGTCGAGCGGGTCCTCGGACAGGTCCATGTAATGCTCGAGCTCCTCGACGTCGGGGATCGCCTGTTTCCAGATGCCGTCGTTCATCTTTTCGATGAGGCCGAGGTAATAGGTGTTGACCCGCATGGGATACTTCGCGATCACGTCCTTGAGCCTGGGATCGACCCTCGCCTTCTGCCCGGTGAGCCATTTCTCCAGGTCTTCGAATGTCCTGATCGCGTTCTTCAGGACGTCCCTGTAAGCCATCGATCCATCCTCCTCCTGGCGCCGGACGACGCGCGCCCGTGCACGCCGTCCGCGGAACAGAGTGTAGAGGCCCGGTCGGACCGTGGTCAATCCGGCCGCAAGGCACGCGGGCGTCCGCGTGTCTGACAAGCTCCCCAGCCGTCGCAGCGGTTCGCGAAGCCGCGAGCCGCCAAAGGACGCCGACCCGTTCCCGCTGGTGCACGTGCGGCCGACGCCGACGACAACCGGCTCGCGGGCTTCACGCCTGGCGTCCCTCACCAGACGGTGACGCCGCCGTCGACGACGATGTTCTGGCCGGTCACGTAGCTCGAAAGGTCCGAGGCGAGGAAGAGCACGGCGCCCGCGAGGTCTTCCGGTACCCCGAACCGGCCCACGGGGATCTGGCTCATGTAGGTCTCCCGCCGCTCAGGGATTGCGAGCACCTCGGCGGTAGCCGGCGTTCTCATGTACCCGGGACTGATCGTGTTGACGGTGATGCCGTGCCGGGCCCAATCCATGGCCAGCCCGCGGCTCATGTGGATGACGCCCGCCTTGATCGCGTTGTACGGGGCAGTCCCTGTCATCCCCTTGTTGATGATGCAGCCCGAGATCGAGCTGATGTTGATGATACGCCCGCGCCTCTGCTCGATCATCTGCCGTCCCTCTTCCTGGCAGCAGAAGAAGACGCCGAACAGCATGATGTCGAAGAGCCGCCGGGCGTCCTTCTCCTCGATGAGCTCGGCCGAAGGAAGCCTTGTTCCCACCACACCGGCGCAGTTCACCGCAACGTCCAGCGACCCAAAGGCCTCCACTGTCTGCGCGACCATGCGGTTTGCCTGTTGCCGCTGCGCCACGTCGACGGGAACGTACAGCGCCCGCCCGCCTGACTCGACGATCTCCCGCACGACCGTGTTGCCCGCTTCGCTGTTGATGTCTGCTACGGCTATCCTGGCCCCGGCTCCGGCCAGCGCCATGGCCATCCCCCTCCCGAGCCCGCTCCCCCCTCCCGTCACGATTGCAGACTTGTCCTCGAGGTTGGCATCGATCTGCATGCAGGCCTCCTTTTGCTCGTGTGCAGTGCGGGCTCGGGACGTCGGGGGGTAAGAGACGCCGAGGACAGCGCCTGGTTCAGTCGCCGGACACGACGGCCGCTTCGAAGCCCCAAAGGTCGGCCAGCTTCTTGATGGTCTCTCCGTGGTGGCCGATGCCGAGGGCGAAGTGGTGCGTCGGGCCCTCGGCCACCCAGCGCTTCAGGAAGGTCCGCACGTCGGGCTTGAAGAAGCCCGCGGGTGTTCGTGTTGCCGGTGGGCGGGATCGGGCCGTGCACCGATTCGCCCTTCGGCGATGACGAACTTGAATTTGCCCGTCGGCTCCGCGCCGATGCTGAGCATGCGTGATCGGGCCTTCCTTGATCTTGAACTCGACGCTGGCGCCGGATGCCCGGCTTGCCGTGGTACTTGAGCAGGCTGCGCAGGAGCGGGCTTGCCGTCGGCGATGTTGACGTGGTGCGGGCCGTCGTGGCCGACCAGCACGAATCCTTGGCGAAGTCGATCGGGTGGAACTCGGCGAAGCTGCCGCCGATGTCGAGGCGGTCCATGATCAGCATGGCGATGCAGGTCTTGAGGTCGGACTCGCCGCACATGGGGAAGCCGGCGGCGGTGAGCAGCGAGTTGCCGACGATCAGGTTGGTCACGAGCCGCGCGCAGCTCGGACTCCCGGCTTCCGCCTCGTAGTAGTAGGCCAGGCCGTCGAGGTCCTTCTCGGCCACGAATTGTTCGAGCGCCACGGCGACGCGCGGCGCGGTGCCAGAGGTCCTCGTCGGTGAGCTTGCGCGTGATGGGGTCGCGACCGGGGTCGGGCGTGTCGAAGAAGTCGAGGATCTCGCTTCTGCTTGTCGCGGACTCGGCGCTCGTCCGTCGACGGCCTTGTAGTGACGCAGCAGGTCGTCGGGCTCGGTCTGGCACGACGTGGCAGCCGAAGGCGGCGGTGAGCGCGGTCGGATCGGTGTGCATGTCGAGCATCGCCTCGAGCACGTGGCCCATGTGCCCGATGCGGGCGCCGCGTGAGGTCGTGCAGGACCTTGGCGATGTCGCACCATCGGCAGGATCTCGGCGTCGGCCGCGGGATCGTCGTCGAGCGTGCCGAGGATCACGTGCGGGCGCGCGCCTCCCCATGCGGATGGCCACGCCGGTGAACTCGGGCACCGAGCAGAAGTCGTCGTTGCAGAGCTGCATGTAGGTCGACGCGTTCGGCATAGTCCATGGCGGCCAACGGCTGCAGGGCGACGAGCACGATCGGCACGTCCAGACCTCGCGCGATGGCGGCGAATGACGAGCGACGTGGCGTAGGTGACCATGTCGCACGAAGACCAGGTCGAGGTCGGCGGCCTTCAGGCGCGGGAGCAGCCGCGCGGCGGACTGCGCGTTGTCCACCATGCCGAAGTCGGTCACATTGACGCCGGCGCTCCGCACCTTGGTCACGAAGCGGTCGAGCTTGGCCTTGAGCTTGTCCAGCAGACCGTCGAACTGGCTCCAGTACTTCTCGTGCCCGACGCCGAACACGCCGATGTCGGCCCTGAGTGGTCTCAATCTCTCGATGGTCATTGGCTGCTCCTGTTGTCGGGCGGCTGCGCGGGCTGCGTGTCCGGCGTTCGCCCGATCCACTGGTGCTCGGTGTAGTTGTCCGGGCTGACGGGCTTCTTTCCCAGGATGCTCAAGGCGAGCGCGATGATTCTCTCGCCGTATCTTTCGGGGAAGTAGCCGACCGCGCCCAGCAGGTGCGTATCCGGCCTCGCCAGCTCCTTGATGATGGCCGGGGTGACGTTTTGTCCTACCACGATGGTATTCTCGCGATCGCCAAGCCTCGCGAGGGCATTGAGCACGCCGATTGTGACGTTGCTGTTGATGGAGAAAATGATGGTCCTGGCGCGCACGGGCAGCATTTTGAGGAGCTCCCCGAGCAGCATCTCAACGGCCTCCGGATCATTCTCGCTGTCCAGGCGGACGATCCTGTCCTGGGGGAACGGGACGCGCCGGCAGAATGCTTCCAGCATCCCGGTCACCCTGCTCTCGGGCAGCGGACCCGTGGCGGCGTCGGACATGACGATGAGGCGATCGACCTCGCCGCCCCACCTTCGAACCGCTTCCTCGGCCGCCGCCTCGCCTCCCATGATTCCCGCACGGTAGTTGTTCGCGCCGAAGTAGATGGCGCCGGGAATCGGGACGTCCACGGCGATCACGGGTATGTCGGCGTGAGAGAGCTTTTCCCCGATCAATGTCGACAGGCTGTAATCGTGCTGGTACTCGATGACCAGGTCAACCTTCTTCTCTATGAATGTCTCGATGTTGGCGAGGGTCGCCTCGCGGTCCATGCGATTGTCCGCTACGATCACCTCTACGCTGGTGTGCCCGGCCGCGGCGGTTTCGAGCCCCTCGCGGACGAGGCGGGAGAACTCGGTCTTCCCGTGCAGCGCCGCGAAGCCGATGGTGTACTGCTTGTTGAACGGGCTCTTGAGCGCGTAGTTCTCGCCGCATAGAACCACAGGGACCCGCTCTCCGAACTCACGCGCCGCCCGCTCGACGGTCAGGCCGTCGTCGATCAAGACCTCCTTGACGAGATCGCCGGGCTCGTCCGCGATCAAGCCGTACTTGCCGTTGCTTCCGACGTTCCTGGAGTCCATCTCGAGGTACACCGCCTGGGCGATCTTCATGACAAAGGAAAAGGTCTCGGCCTGCTTGCGGTTTTCGGTAAAGAACCCTCGGTCGGCGGCATGGGAGGCGACGCCGAAAAAAGCCTTTGTGAAGAGAAAGCGGTTCGCCACGAGCGCCCTGAACTCGGCGTCCACCGCGATGCCATCCTTCTGCGCGAGCCCGGGAAGCAGAAAGACATCCGCGTTGTACTCGCGCGTGGCAAGGATCAGCGCTGCCCTCGGGCTGATGGTTGCGATGCTCGCGTCCCTGTCGAGTGGGATGCTCGCCGCGATGTAGCAGCCGAAGAGACTGTCGTCGAGAAAGACGAGGTCGCCGCCTTCGATAAGGCTCACCGCGCGGTCTCCGACGTGACGCACCGAAGGAGCGAAGGGCCCTCCGACGAGAGATGAGAGCAGGGCGTCTATCCTGTCGTCGCCTCTCGCGACCACGCTGCCGTGACGCCTGTGGATCCTGCCCTGCTGCTCGAGCATGAGCAGGTCGTTCCGGACGGTCCCGCTGGACACGTTGAGGAACCTCGCAAGGTCTGTGCTCCTGAGAACGCGCCGTTCCTTCAGCAGCCGCAAGATCTCCAGATGGCGCTGCTCCCGCGGCAAGCCCCCCCGTATACGGAGCGCCTCGATCGCGGATTGGCTGTCGGCGAGAGTGGCCTTCCCTCGATCGCGGCGAATGAGTCCTTGTTCCTCGAGCACGATGAGGTCGTGGCGCACCGTTTCCCGGGAGGCCGCCAGAGTCTCGGCGAGCTCAGCTACCCGCACCGGGGGGTTCGAGCGCAGAAGGCGCAGCAAGCGATCACGGCGTCTCTCAGCCTTCATCAGCCGTGCATGATACAGCGAAGAGGCCAGAGAGTAAAAGGAGGCTAGTGACAAGTAGTGATTATTGGCAGCACATTCGACATAGATCCGTCATATTCTGTCAGCCTGACCTGTTCGTATCCTATGTCCAATATAACTCGTTTTCCCGAAAGCGATTATATCCAGGCAATGATGTGAGTGCAATGGGAATATACCACTATTTGCCTTGACATGCAGAATTGTGTCTGGTAGACTCCATTCTCCAGCCACATAGTGGCTGCCAGCGCTTTCAAGGAGGTCCCCATGAAGAAGCCCTTGGCTCTGCTTATGCTCGCGCTTGCCTGCGCCGTGGTGCTCGCCTCGCCGCAGAAGGAGTCCGCGACCAAGCCCGGCGAGAAGGTCCAGCTCGAGCTGTTCACGTGGCAGTGGGTCGAGCCGCAGAATCAACCGTATTTCAAGGCTCTCATGGACGATTTCAACGCCCAGAACCCGAGCATCCAGGTATCCGTCACCGGCGTTGCATCGGGTGAATACAACCAGAAGCTTCTGACGCGTGTTTCGGCCGGCGATGCGCCTGACGTGTTCGCGATCAGGCCCACGCAGGTGCCGAAGCTCATCGACATCGGTGCGCTTGCGAAGCTCGACACGTGGATCAACCAGGCCGCCTGGAAGTCCAAGCTGCTTCCGGCGCAGCAGCCGGGCATCAAGGACGGCTCGTACTACGCCGTTATCTTCACCTCGACGCCGCAGGCGCTCTGCTACAACAAGAAGATCCTCGACGATCTCGGCCTGAAGGCCCCGACCACCGTCGACGAGCTTTTCAAGACGGCACAGGCGGTCTCCGCGGGCAAACCCGGCGTCTTCGGCTACGGCACCGTGACCGACACGACGAACATCCTTCACATGAACATCGAGAGCCGGAAATGGGTTGCCGGGTTCGGCAGCGACTGGGCAAACAATGGCAAGCCCGCAGCAAACGCCCCGGGCACGGTGGCAGGTGTCGAGCTCTACAAGAGGCTCTACCAGTCCGCCTTCGCGCCCAAGGGCAAGGACCTGACGGCTCTCGACCAGATGGTGTGGGAAGAAAAGGCGGCCATGATGATCGAAGGCGCCTGGCTGTTCGGCGCCATCAAGGGAAGGAATGCCGCCGCCTACTCCAACTTTACCGCGGTGCTCCCCCCCACGCAGACCCACGCCACGATCGTCGGCGGCGCGTTCTTCGGCATGAGCGCCAAGGCCAGGAAGCCGGACGCCGCGTGGAAGATCCTCGACCTCTACAACGCGGAGAAGTGGCAGAAGGCCTACGTGTCCATGACGGCTCAGATCCCCGGGCAGGCCGGGATGATCACGCCGGAAGTGCTGAAACAGGATCCGTGGTGGGCGGTGTTCGACGAAGGAGCGGCCAAGTACGCTGCGGCTTACGGCTACATGGCGCCCGGCTTCGGGCTCGTCGCTGACGAGTACAACAACGAGATCGGGCTGGCCCTGGCCGAGATCCTGCAGGGCGGAGCCGATGTAAAGACCAGGCTGGACAAGCTTCAGCAGACTCTGACGACGAAGTTCGTGAAGTAGGTCTTGCGTTCGCGACACAGGGCACATCCGCGCTTGCCAAAGGACGCCGGATGTGCCCTGTTTGTTCCCGGGAGCGCCATGGGTCAGCTCGACAACGTCTTCAACAACAAGAGGAGCCTCCCGTACCTGCTGATCCTTCCCGCGACCGTCTGGCTGGGGGCGACGATCTTCTATCCGATCCTGGACGGCATCCGGTTGAGCTTTCTCAACGTGGACATCCCTATCCAGGGCAGAAAGCAGGACTTCGTCTTCCTGAGCAACTACATCCAGATGTTCTCGCGCGAAGACTTCTGGAGATCGGCGCGCATCACGCTTGTCTACACGGTAAGCTTCGTCGCGGGGTCCGTTCTTCTCGGCCTGGCCACCGCACTGCTGATGAACCTGCGTTTCCGGGCGAGGGCGGTGGCCCGGGCGGCCATCATCATCCCGTGGGCCATGCCGTACGTCGTGGCCGTTCTCGTCTGGCGCTGGATTCTCGACTACCACTACGGGTTTCTGAACTTCTTCCTGAAAGACGTGCTGCACGTGATCGCCGGCCCCGTCGACTGGATCGGCGATCCTTCGGTTGCGATCGTGAGCGTCATCATCATCGCGATCTGGAAGGAGTTCCCCGTTGCGACGCTGATGTTTCTGGCCGGACTGCAGTCGATACCGGTCGAGCTGTACGAGGCTGCAGAGGTCGACGGGGCCGGGAGCTGGATCAAGTTCCGCAAGGTTACGCTTCCGCTCCTGCGGCCCGTGAGCCTCACCGTGATCCTTCTACTGACGATCTGGGGCCTCAAACGAGTGACGGTCATCTACGTGCTCACCAAGGGGGGCCCGGTCCGCTCGACCGAGACGCTCGTGATCCAGTCGTACCTCGAGGCCTTCAACTTCTTCCACATGAGCTACGCTGCCGCGGTGGGGACCTTTATGCTGGTCGTCTCTCTCGTGGTGAGCATGATCTACCTGAAGATAGGCATGGGAAAAGAGTGAGCGTATGAAGAAGGTGCTCATCGAGAGGCCGCTGCAGGTTTCGGTCGTCGAAGCCGTCGAGGGCGACAGGGCGGGGCGCGAGGTGCTCCTGTCCACGGGGTATGCGGGGATCTGCGGGTCCGACTTCATGAAGTACGTCGGCAAGTATCCCAATCTCCGGTACCCGGTGACCCCGGGGCACGAGTTCACGGGCAAGGTCGAGCGCGTCGAGGACGCCGGCGCTCGCGGCGGGCCGGGCGCCTCCGGCGGCCTGCGGCCCGGAGACACGGTCGTCGTCAACCCCAACGTGCCCTGCGGCCGCTGCCGCTACTGCCGCAGCGGGCTGAGCTATCTCTGCAGCGACTTGACCGTGATCGGGGCCAAGGAAACCCCCGGAGCCATGCAGCAGCGGCTCTGGGTCCCCCTGGCCAACGCTGTTCGGCTCGAAGACGGCGCAGACGAGCGGAACGCCGCGCTCACCGAGCCGCTTTCGATCGCGGTCCATGCCGTTCGTGGCCGGCGCCTCGGAGAGCGGCTGCTTCTGGTGGGCGTCGGCAATGTCGGGACGCTGATCCTCGCCTATCTCGAAGGTTGGGACGGCGAGGTCGACATCGTGGATCTGAACACTCGGGGGCTGAAGCTGCCGGAGGGGGTGCGCGTCGGCAGCGTCAGGCGCCCGGACGAGGCGGAGGCCGGCAAGGCGCGCCTCTCGGACAGCTACGATACGATCCTCGTCGTCTGCCCTTACGACAGCGCCCTGGTGAGTCTTTGCGCGGGGCTCGCGACGAGGGGCGGCCAGATCGTGCTTGTCGGCCTGCCGACGGAGCGGATCCAGGCCGATTTCAACACCATGCTCAACAAGGAAGTCGCGCTCCTTCAGAGCTACAAGGACAGCGAGCAGGACTTTGCGGCTGCCTATGAGTTTCTACGGCACTGGACTCGATCGCGGCCC
>CAVTHK010000004.1:0-40994 GCA_963734495.1 uncultured Spirochaetota bacterium | reverse complement strand
CGGCCCGTCACTGTGACGGATCAGACGCGCATACGCCATCAGCGCTTGGCCGTTGGCCGGCTCGTCTTCCGTCCAACGGCGCGCCGACTCGACCGCGGTTGCGCAGTCGACGACGGTCTCGTATCCCTCCAGAGCGAGCGTCACGGCGGCAACGGTGCTCCATCGACCGGGAGGCGGCGCGGCATAAGAAGCCGCTGGGCGGCTGCACCATCGCCGATCCGAGCCGCTCGCATGACTTCGAGATACCAGCCGTAGGGAAGCTGTCGGGATGAACGCTTCGCAGCCGAGCGAGAACCGTGCCATACGCAGCGCTTCCCAGTTGCATGGAGGCCCACGCCGCGTATTCCTCCCACAAGGGCGCCGAGCGCGGATGGCCACCGTGCCTCGCCAGTCTCTCTTCGTGGAACGCAGCGATGGCAGCCGTCGCGCGCTCGCCACCTGTCTCCGCGAGGTAGACGCATCGCACGCGGGCGCCGCCCCGTGAAAAGGGGTCCAAGTTCAGCGCGAGACGGCTCGGCAGCTCCGCCTCCGCCGCGCGCCCGTGCCTGAGCAGGCTTTCGGCAAGCGCGTCCAGCGTCCGCGACGAGAATGGGTTGATCGCCAGAGCAGATTCATAGGAGCGCAGCGCCTCCTCCAGGTCTACGGCCGACTCCGCAAGACGCCGTGCTCGCAGAGTGTAGACGCTCGACGGCACCCACGCCAATGCATCCACCATCTCTCTGTCGTTGGAGACTGACTCCCGTCCGCTCCGTGCCGCTTCGATGACGGGCAAAGCCGCGTCCATGAAGTCGGAGAGCTCGCTCTCCTCGTCGATCAGCTCCGCGAAACGAATGGCTTCGACGGCCAGCGGGAAGGACTGCGGCCACCTCTTCCTCAGGCCATCTATCGCATCCCTGGCAGCCGCCAGGTCTCCGGAGCGTTGATGCTCGTGTGCCCGGACGAGGGCTGCCAGATCGCGTCCTGCCCCCTCCCTACCGGTAAAGTAGCCGAGCTCGGCCGCAACCTGCGCATGGTCATCGTCTGCGAGCGCTTCGCGGTATGCGAGGTAGCGCTCGATCGGCTGTCCGTCCTCCAATTCGCTCAGGAGTTGCGCGAGGTCTTCCGATCGCCCCTTTGGGTACACGAGGAGTATGTCGGGACCAAAGGGCGCATGATACCTCAGGAGCGGTTCGAGCGGCATCTCCACCAGGTGATTGGTCGCGATCGTGGATGATCAGCGTATCGCTCCCAAGCTCGTACCCGATCACCGCCATCGAATGTCCTTCGTACTCCTGCGTGAGCGAGATGACGAAGCTCAAGCCTCTTTCCAGGATCGGCAGGATCATCTCCCGGCGGAGCGTCCCGATGAATGTTCCGAAGCCGCGGGCACGCAGCCAATCCCTGGCGCGTATCTTGGGCGTGCCACCCCACGTGATCTCCGAGGCTATGACATGGTGGTCGAGAGTGACACCCTGCGCGGAAAGCGCGGTGGCGATGGCCGCCGGCAGGCAATATTGGTACTCCTGGAAGACGGGGCGATATCCGGCATCACCCTCGCCCCCCTTCCCGCCGGCTCTCGATGTGCTGGTCGATGCGGTCAAAGTGCTTCAGGAGGTTTTCATCCGCGGCCAAGGCTTTGGCACGGGCGCTCTCCAGCAGTGCCGCGGCGTCGTCGACGAGGGTGCGGCGGCTCTGGTCATCGCCGAGGCATCCGCGCGATCGAAAAACGAGAGGGTGGCCGACATGCGTACGAGGTCGACTTCGAAGCTCTGGTTCTCCCGCGTGGATAGCAGGGCACTACACTCTTGCGCCCGCCCCAGCCAGCAGCGCAGCCTCATGCAGCAGCAGTGCGAGGAACGGGTGAGATGCTCCGTTCTGCCACGCGCGCTTCGCCGTCTCCCAGGCCGACTCCCACGCGTCCCTCCGCAACTCGATATGAGCGCGGCAATACTCCATCCACGAGCTCTCGCTCTCCTTGGACTCGGCATGGCGCAAAGCCTTGGCCGCCGAGTCGAAGTCCCGATAGAGCGCGTAGAGGATGGAGCCGTGGGCATGCCAGTACGACAGCAATCGTCCGTTCCGGGGCCGCATCGACGCCGGATCCTCGTAGTGGCGAAGTGCCTTGAACGGATTCGAGCCGGACAGTCTGGCGAGGCGGGCAAAGGCCAGGTAGTCTTCGGTGGTCTCTGGAAGCTCCTCTCGTCCCGAGGCCTCCTGCCAAGCCCACTCGAATGCCTCTACGTGCCCGAGCCGCTCGAGGATTCGTCCCGCAAGCAGGATGTCGTCCGGGCCCAGGTGCGAAATTCTCTGAGGAGATCCTCCTTGCGAAGACCTCGCGCGGCGCTCCATCCGGGCAGGAGCGCCGCGAGTGCGTCGCGATATCGGCTCTGGTTATAGAGCGATTCCGCGCTTCGGTTGTCCATGACCGCAACCTCGATTGTACACGGAATCCCGCGCACCGACACTTTGGCGGGGCGTCAGGGGGGAAGTAGCGACGGACCCGCGCGGGTAAACGGCCACGCCGGAGCGATGGAGGTCCCGGGAACTCGGATTCCGTCGGAGCCCTTGCACCGCTTCTTCGGATAACTTCCGCGCAATTCATATTGCAGCAAGGAGTTGCGCTGAACCTTCCGAGGCCTGCGATGGTTGCGGAATGCTCAGAACGACAATCGAGGCTGCGGTCGAGCGACAGCAGGCGAAGACCCTTGCGGATGACATCCCACAGAATTGGCAGCGGTAGCCGCGACACACGCAGGCCACGGGCCGAAACCAGGAGGCGGCAAGGCTCCTGCCCGAGGGGTCAGGCGACCCGCCCCGGCGGGTCGATTGCTGCGATCAGCCGAGCTGCGGCGACGGCACGATGGGACGCAAGGTTCCGCGATTGACGTGTCTCGTGAATGGGTCTCTAGTACAGCAGGTGACCGGGTTGCGGCTCACGCGCGCGGCCGTAGAGCGCAGACGAGGAGCCGTTGTCGGTGCGGACAGAGGAGGATGCCGTGAGCCTCTCAGAACGAATTCGCAGGATCGAAGCGGACGCGCGAGCACATGCCTTGAACCCACCGAAGCTCGTATACAACAAGAACACGCGCTACGCATATGACCGGCTCTATGCCGACCTTCCTGCGTGGGAGAGGTACGCGCGCAGCAACGCGTACGGGCTCGTGAACCAGCCCGTCATCATCAACGACGATGACCACATCACAGGGCGGTACTACCTCAAACAGAACGAGTTGATCGATGAAGCCGACGTGTTCGGGTTGAACCGCCAGAACGACGTCGGTGCCCCGGACATAGAGGCCAGGAAGCTGATGAACACCGAGATCGCCCGCAGGTATCCGGCGTTCTTCTCCCAATACATGGACTCTTCCCTCTGCAACGATTTCATGGTCTACGGACACGTGTCGTACAGCTTCGAGCGGGTTCTCCATATGGGCGTTGACGGCATGAAAGATCTCTGCCGTGGTCACCTGGACAGGACCAAAGACCCCGAGTCTATCGAGTTCTACAACGGCGTGCTGATCATGCTGGACGCCCTCCTCGAGTGGAACGACCGTCACGTGGCCGAGCTGGAGCGGCGTGGGCGCCATGACCTGGTGCGGCTATGCCGCAAGGTCCCGCGCAAGCCGGCCGAAACGTTCGAGGAAGCTGTTCAGGCGTTGAACATGCTCTACTTTGCCGTTTCGCGGGAGACCGCCTGTGGAACATACGGGCCGGGATGGCTCGATTACCACCTCTGGCCGTATCTGGAGCGCGACCTGGCCGCGGGCAGATGCACCATGGCGGACGCCAAGGAGTTGGTAGCCGAGCTGTTCATCAGGTTTGACGAGCGGGTGGCCATGTCGGAGACGCACAACGACACCGTCATGGTCGGCGGAAGTCATCCGAACGGCGCTCCGGCGATCAACCCGCTCACCTATGTGATGGTGGAAGCGATCATGGAGCTGAGCATCACTGACCTGCTGGTCTATCTCAAGATGCCCAGCAATCCTCCCAAGGAATACGTCGAGCTGGCGTCCCGATACCTCTACGAGAGCGGCAATCGCGGGATGATACTGAGCGACACGGCGATCGCCGGCGCGCTGGCCCACCGAGGCATGCCTTACTCCGAGGCGCTCGGCTATACTGCGAACGGCTGCATGGAGATCGGAGGTCCGGCCAACAACAGCGATCTGCTGTTTTCCGGTTGGCACAACATCCCGAAGTTCGTCGAGCTTGCCATCACCGGCGGGCGCTGTCTGGTCACAGGCAACCGATACGACATCGTGAGGTTCAGGGGGCTCGAGAGCTACGGCTCTTTCGAGGACTTCTATGCCGAGCTCGTGCAAGAAATGACGCGGATACTGCACGTGTACTTCGAAACGCTGGACATCATGAGCGAATACGCCGAGAAGTACCGGCCGGTCTACCTCGCGTCCAGTCTCGTCAACGATTGCCTCCTGCGGGGGAGGAACATGCACGGAGGCGGCGCGCGGTACCATGATTACGGAACGGCGCCGGTCGGTATGCCGAACGCCGCGGACTCGTTGTTCGCCATCAAGAAGGCGGTTTTTGACGACCGAAGATGCACAGCCAGCGAGCTGGTGCGTGCACTCGAGGCGGACTACGAAGGATACCAAGCGCTGCGGCTCGTTCTCAGATCCATCCCGAAGTACGGCCGAGACAACGCCGAGGCAGACGAAATGGCGGTGAGGTTCATCAACAGCGTCTGCGACATCTACGAGAGCTACACGAATCGTTGGGGTGGAGCAGTCAAGCCTGTGGTAATGACCTTCATCTGGGCCAACCAGGCAGGATCGAAGCTCGGGGCTACTGCGGACGGGAACCGTGCTCGGACTGCCGTTGCGCAGGGGGTCACCCCACAGAGCGCGGCGATGACCGAAGGGGTGACCGCTGCGATCCTGTCCAACACCAGGATCCCCTACCATCGGCTCACGGGGGGCGCGTCGACGATGTGGGATTTCGACCCGGCCTGGATCAACCAGGAGTTGCTGCAGAGTCTGATGACGACCTTCTTCGATCTTGGCGGTCAGATGTTCCAGGGGAACACGTCGGTCGATGTGGCCGAGCTCGTGCGCGCAAAGGAAGACCCCGGGTCGTATGAGCACCTGATTGTGCGTGTGGGAGGGTTTTCAGCTCGATTCGTGCACCTGACGCCGGATCTCCAGGACGATATCATCAAGCGGCATCGTCACTGCAACTGATGAGCAGGGCAAGGCCAAGTACCTGAGCCTCGCGATCGATGCCGCCTGTGCTCTTCTCGGCAAGGCGCGCCTGCGGTCTGCCGCGTGGGCATCGGGGTCGAGATATGATCGTAGCCTGTCTGCGATTGGACGTTTCTGCCCGATGCCCTCGCAGTCACGGCCTCTTTACGTTCATGATGCGTCGCACCGGTTGTATTCGCCAAACGTGGATCGACGCGCTTTCTTCCGTACTCCGAGACTTCCGCGGATACGTCGGAGAACTGACCCGAGAGCGATTCCTGTGGCCACAAGTCGAGGTGGAGAGGTGCCTCTTGAAGGCTGACTATCTCTCTTCGAGTCGGTCGGATCATGGAGGTGGCGGGAGTCGAACCCGCGTCCTGGAGGGCAAGACCTCGGCGTCTACAGGAGTATCCGGCTTTTGGCTCGTCGCCGGTTGGGAAGTCGGCCAACCACCGGCGCCGGAGTCCGCAAAATGTGTCCCCGGTAAGTCGCGGACGCCCTACCAGGCAAGTCCCGGTCTGTTACAGGCTTACCAGGCACTCGGAACAGGGTCCCTGGGGCCCGAGCTACTTACGCAGCCAGTGCAAACTGATCGTTGGCACTTGAAAGAGAGTTGCCAGTTTCAAGAGATGGCGCTCCTCCTGCAGCCTCAGCCTCAAATCCACCAGTCGAATCCGTTTCACCCCCTGATTGAATGTCCGGCAGGTCAATCCCGGCCCTGCATCTCGCGGTCGGAGTCGCGCTTCATGTCGCGGCTCTTGATGTCCGCCCGCTTGTCGTAGAGCTTCTTGCCGCGAGCCACGGCCAGCTCGAGCTTGACCCTGCCTTTCCTGTTAAGGTAGACCCGCACCGGAATCAGGGTCAACCCTTTTTCGACGACGCGGCGCTTGAGCTTGAGCAGCTCCTTCTTGTGCACGAGAAGGCGCTTCCGCCGATCGGGGTCGTGGTTGTTCCGGTTGCCGAAGTCGTACGGCGAGATGCGGAAGCCGAGGAGCCAGAGCTGATCGCCCTCGACCCACCCGTAGGAATCCGCAAACGCGAAACGGCCCGAGCGCATCGACTTGACCTCGGTGCCCTTGAGCTCCATCCCGCACTCGAGAGTCTCGATAAAGTTGTACTCGTGGCGCGCCTTGCGGTTCGTCGACAGGGTCTTGACCGCTGTGTCGCTCATCTGCGTCCTGGAGCCGCCCGCTTCACGAGCGCCGCCCGGAAGCCGGTGTAGGGCGTGCACCAGTCCGGCGGCTGCGACCCGCGCACGAACGAGCCGAAGTCGTCACGGGAGTTCGCCCACGACCCGCCCTTGACCACGCGCTCCACGCCGAACGCGCCCGCAAGAGGATCGGCCGCATCGGGATTGGGAGACGAAAGAAGGTTGCGGACCGGGAGGTACGCGTCGATGCACCACTCCCACGCGTTGCCCCAGAGGTCGCGCTGGCCGTAGGGGCCGGGCTGCGACGCCCCCGCCGGCTTGAGAGAGCCCGCCCCCAGGAACGCGGCATTTTCCGGGGGCGGCGGGCTGCCCGGCAGCACGCTGCCACTCGGCCTCACTCGGCAGCCGCACCTCGTAGCGGCGAGGTACTGCGGAAGCTGCGTGGTGAGCCACGAGCAGAAGGCGGCGGCTGCGTACCAGGAGACGCCGACGACCGGCAGCGAGTCGGTCCCCGCGGGGTAGCGGGTGCCTTCCCAACCTTCGAGATACGCCGAGGTGACGTGTCCGTCGCGGATGAGCGCCGGTCGATCGGCCCAGCGCGGCTCGGCCATCAGGAACTGCGCGAACTGCTCGCGCGTGACTTCGGTCTCGCCGAGCCAGAACGGCTCGACGCGGACCGGGACCGGCAGCAACGCATCGACCCGTGTCGCGGCGTCCGCGACGCTCGCGACCCACGAGCTGCACGCCGCCGGCGACCGGGAGGAAGCGGATGCCGGCGACCACCGGCGCGCCCCCGCCCGCGGCGACGGCCGGCGCGGACTCCGCGCGCCGCGCGGACTTCGAGCACGCGGCGCGTGTGCGACGAGAGCGCCTGCGACGCGAGCAGCGAGCGCGCAGCGGATTCGTCGCCGTCGAGCGCCTGGGTGACCCAGAGGGGAAAGGAGGCGACCGTCCTGTTCAAGTCGACCGCCGCGCGCAGCAACCGCCCCACGCCGGCGGCGCGAGAGCAGCGCGCCCCGCGAGGCGTACGCCGCGGTGGCGGCGACGAGCTCGCGGAGCTCGGCCTCGGAATCCGTGCCGGCCGCCGCGGTGAGCAGGAGCGACCGCGCGCCGGCCAGGGCGGCCGGGTCGCGAAGGCGCGCGAGCGCGCCGACGGACTCGCTCAGGTACGGCGGGATCTGGTACGACAGCGCGAAGTCGCGCAGCAGGCTCCACTCGGCGACCTGCTCCGCCCGTCCACGAGATGAGACCCTGCGGGTCGCTCACGACCATGCGGGCCGTGATGTGCTCGCGGCGAGGGAAGAGCAGGGTCCCGAAGATGCGGCCGGCGAACTTCTTCTTGATGGTCGTGCTCTTGTAGAAGGCCTTGCGCAGCTCGACCTCGCGGTTGCCCTGCCGGACGAACACGTCGCAGGGCGTCGCGCCGCGGTAGTCGCCGTCGACCCAGACCGCGGCTGCCGCGCGGGCTCGGTCGCGAAGCTCACGACGGTGCCGTTCGAGCGGATGCCCGGCAGCAGGAGAAAGAGAAAGACGAGCGCGAGCAGCGCGACCGCGTACAGCACCGTGAGGTAGGCGCCGGGAGCCATCCCCAGGAAAGGCTTGAGCCGCACGTGCACGTCTGAGAAATCAGGCAGAGGCTCCCTGTTTTTCGGCATGTGCGAATTATAGGTATGCGCGCAATTGCTTGTCAACGAAAGCCTTCCGTGTTATGTTCGCCCGGACATGACTTGGGCCGATTGGCAGAAAGACCTGCAGCTCGCGACCGAGCGCTTCCTCACGTGGCGGAAGCGGCGCAAGCTGATCAAAAAGGAAAAGCAGCGGCGCAAGAACCCCGTGGTCGACTGGATCGAGGTGATCCTGTCCGCGGCGCTGATCGTTCTTCTCATCAACCAGTACCTGTTCCAGGCCTACATGATCCCGTCGGAGTCGATGGTCGGCTCCCTCGAGATCGGCGATCGGATCTTCGTCAACAAGCTCGTGTTCGGCCCCGAGCTCGTGCCGGGCCAGTTCAAGGTGGCGGGCTTCCGCGTCCCGCGGCGCGGCGAGGTGGTGATCTTCGAGAACCCGACCTACATCTCCAGGGGCCCCGCCTTCGACATCGTGCAGCGGCTGCTGTACATGCTCACCCTGACGCTGGTCGACATCGACCGCGACGAGAGCGGAAACGTGGCGGTGCACTTTCTCATCAAGCGCGCGATCGGGATGCCCGGCGACCGCATGCGCGTCGTGCGGGGGAACATGGAGTTCCTGCCGCCCGGCGAGACCGCCTGGATCCCCGAAAGCGAGCTCAAGCGGAGGCTGGACCTCGTCTATTCCACGCGGCGGCTCTTTCCCGCCGAGAGCTATGCGACGCTCGACCGGCTGACCCGCGCCGTCGCGCTGGAGGACGCCGGGATCAAGACCGACGTCGACACGGCCAAGCTGAGCCAGCAGCTCGAAGGCGCGCGCTACCGGGACATCTACCACGCCGAGCTGATCTGGAACCGCACGCGCTACGAGGTGAGCCCGCACACCTCGCGCTACGGCCGCGAGTGGCGCAAGCGCGATCTGGGCTGGTACATCGGCGACCGCTACCTCTTCCCCATGGGCGACAACCGCGACAACTCCCGCGACGCGCGCTACTTTAACGCGGTGACCTTCAAAAAGGTGCTCGGCACGGGCCACCGTGCGCTTCTGGCCTCTCGCGCGGATCGGCGTCGTGAGATAGTCGCCGGACAGTCGTGAGATAAGACATGCTGGGCGGCTACGAGAGCTACAGCCTCAGGCGGAAGAGCCGGGTCAAGCCGGTCCTGAAGGTCGTCGCGCTGGTCGCCCTCGTGATCATCCTGTACAGCCTGGTCACCCGCGTGGCGGTCTTCTCGGTGCGCGTGGACTCGGTCTCGATGCAGCCGGCCCTTCAGCGGGGCGACCGCGTGCTTCGCCACGCCGCTCGCCTTCGGCATCCCGATCGGCCTGATGCCCGCCGGCCTGCGCAGCTACGGCGAGCCCGCACCGCGGCGATCTCGTCGTCTTCGAGCTCCCGGGGTCGAGCCGGCGCTCGTGGCTCGCGGGCGTCGGCGAGACGGTGCTGCGCTTCTTCACGCTGAACAACCGCAGCATCGACGAAGGCCCCGACCGCCGTCCCGTGGCCCGCTTCGAGATCAAGCGCGTGATCGGTGTGCCCGGCGACACGGTGCGCATGGAGCGGCTGCGGGCGTACGTGCGGCCCGCGGGGCACGTCGGCTTCCAGGAGGAGCAGGAGCTCGTGCCGCGGGCCTACACCGTGGACGCGAGGCCTGCGGTCGAGTGGCCGGCGGACCTGCCCTTCGGCGGCGACACCGGGGAGATCACGCTGGGGGACGCCGAGTACTTTCTGCTGGGCGACAACCGGGCCCACTCGAGCGACTCGCGGTCATGGGGGCCGGTGCCCGAGGCCCTGATCCGCGGCCGGACCCTCGCGCGCTACTGGCCGGTGACGCGGCTTGGCAGTCCCTGACCTCTCGCTGTACGTCCACGTCCCCTTCTGCCTGGGCAAGTGCTCGTACTGCGACTTCTATTCCATCACCGAGCTGGGCAGCGCCTCCCGTGTGGTCGATCGGACCATAGATGAAGGTTCCCGCGCCCTCGAGCTGCCTCGGCACGCCGAGGCTCGCGACGGTCTACGTCGGCGGAGGCACGCCGAGCGCGCTCCGCCGCCCGGACCTCGAGCGGCTGCTCGGCGGGATCGCGCGCTGGTGCGCGGGCCCGCCGGACGAGCTCACGGTCGAGGCGAATCCCGAGACGGTGGACGAGGCGTTCATCGAGATCTGCGGCGGCGCGGGCGCGACGCGCCTGAGCGTCGGCGTGCAGACGCTGGAGCCGGCGCTCCTCGGCCTGCTGGGCCGGCGGGCCACGCGCGAGCAGACGCTCGCGGCCCTGGAGCTGATCGCGCGGCGCTGGAAGGGCGACGTGAGCGTCGACCTGCTCGCGGGCATCCCGGGGCAGAGCCGGGAGCGCCTGATCGAGGACCTCGAGGCGGTGCTGCGATTCTCGCCCCGGCACGTGTCGCTCTACTCGCTCACGCGCGAGGAGGGCACGCCCTACGACCGGATGATCCGCGCCGGCAGGCTGCGCGAGATGCCGGCGGAGGAGCAGGAGCGCGTCTGGCTCGCGGGCGTGCGGCTGCTCCGCTCCCGCGGTTACCGGCACTACGAGATCTCGAACTTCGCGCTGCCCGGCGGGGAGTGCCGTCACAACCTCTCCTACTGGGAGCTGCGGCCCTACCTCGGAATCGGGCCTGCCGCGGTCTCGACCCTGCCGGGCGGCAGCACGGGCGTCGTGCGCTTGAGCCGGCCGCGAAGCGTGAGCGGCTGGCTCTCGGGAGCGGCGCTGCAGGTTGAGGAGATCGAGCCGCGCGAGTTTCTCTTCGAGACGCTCATGATGGGGCTGCGCCTGGCGCGCGGGGTGAGCGTGCGGGCGATCCGCGAGCGCTTCGGCGAGGAGGCGCTGGGCCGCCTGGAGGAGCTGTGGGCGGCGACGCGCGGCTCCCACGGCGCGCGCCTGCGGGCCGGGCGGCTGGCGCTCACGCGGCGGGGCTGGCTGCTGCTGAGCGGCTTCCTCTCGCGGCTGCTGGACGAGACGCGTGGCCTTCGCGTGCGCCAGCCGCCCGGCTGGCCTGACGGCGCGTCCCGCGGCCTCGCGCCGCTGGCCGCGGCGGGCGCCTTCACCTAGTCCTTGCCCGGCGCTTGTACATCCCGGCGAGTACGCCGGCCGGGCTTCGGGCGGACCGTCCTGGTCCTTGACCATCTTTGCGCCGCCGGATATCGTATTTCTTGCCATGGTAGGGAAATCACGCAAGCTGGACAATGTCTGTTACGACATCCGGGGCCCGGTCCTGACCGAGGCGAAGCGGCTCGAAGAGGAAGGCTACCGCATCCTCAAGCTGAACATCGGGAACCCCGCGCCCTTCGGCTTCGACGCCCCGGACGAGATCATCCACGACATGGTCGTCAACATGCGCCAGGCGCAGGGGTACTGCGACTCCAAGGGACTGTTCCCCGCGCGCAAGGCCGTCATGCAGTACTACCAGTCGATCGGAATCCAGGGCGTAACGACTGAGGACATCTGGATCGGCAACGGCGTGAGCGAGCTGATCGTGATGTCGATGCAGGCCCTGCTCGACAGCGGCGACGAGATGCTCGTGCCGGCCCCCGACTACCCGCTGTGGACCGCGGCCGTGACGCTGGCGGGCGGGAAAGCGGTCCACTACCTCTGCGACGAGCAGTCCGGGTGGTACCCCGACCTCAAGGACATCCGCTCGAAGATCACGCCGCGCACGCGGGGCATCGTCGTCATCAACCCGAACAACCCCACGGGCGCGGTCTACGACCGGGCGGTGCTCGAGGGCATCGTGGAGATCGCGCGGGAGCACAAGCTCACGATCTTCTCCGACGAGATCTACGAGAAGATCCTCTACGACGACGCGGTCCACGTGCCCATGTCGTCGCTCACGGACGACATGTTCTCCGTGACCTTCAGCGGCCTGTCCAAGGCGTACCGCGCGGCCGGCTTCCGCGCGGGCTGGATGGTCCTCACGGGCGACAAGAGCTCGGCCACCCAGTACATCGAAGGGCTCGACATGCTCTCCAACATGCGGCTCTGCAGCAACGTGCCGGCGCAGCTCGGGATCCAGACGGCGCTGGGCGGCTACCAGAGCATCAACGAGCTGATCCGCCCCGGAGGACGGCTGCGCGAGCAGCGCGACCTCTGCCACACGTGGATCACGTCGATCCCCGGCGTGACGTGCGTCAAGCCTCAGGGCGCGCTCTACCTCTTCCCGAAGCTCGACGTGCGCAAGTTCGGGATCGAGGACGACATGAAATTCGCGATGGAGCTCCTTCAGGAGGAGAAAGTCCTCATCGTGCACGGCACGGGCTTCAACTGGCCGCACCCGGACCACTTCCGGATCGTGTTCCTGCCCGCGCTCGACGACCTCAAGCTGGCCATCGACCGGATCGGCCGCATGCTTCAGCGGGCCGCGCAGAGGGTGCTGGCGGGCGACCCGGCCGCCGTCTAGCCGCGAGGCCGCAAAGGACAACGCCGTGAACGTTCGAGTACGCTACGCCCCGTCCCCGACGGGCCTGCAGCACGTGGGCAGCGTGCGCACCGCGCTCTTCAACTACCTCTTCGCGCGCGCGAGCGGTGGCGTGTTCGTGCTGCGGATCGAGGACACGGATCGGGAACGCCTCCGCGCGGACGCGCTGCAGGACATCTACGACACGTTCCGCTGGCTGGGCATGAGCTGGGACGAGGGCCCCGACAAGGGCGGCCCGTACGGGCCGTACGTGCAGTCCGAGCGCCGCGAGACCTACAGGCAGAAGACCGACGAGCTGCTCGCGAAGGGCGCGGCCTACAAGTGCTTCTGCACGCCGGAGCGCCTCGAGAAGCTGCGCGAGGAGCAGGCTGCGCGCAAGGCGGAGCGGACGGGCTACGATCGCCACTGCCGGAACCTGACTGCCGCCGAGGTCGCGGCGCAGGAGGCCGAGGGCAAGCCGCACGTAGTGAGGCTCAAGGTGCCCACCGAGGGCACGACGACTTACCACGATCAGCTTCTCGGCGACGTCACGGTCCCCAACCAGGACATCAACCCGGACCCGGTGCTGCTCAAGAGCGACGGCTACCCGACCTACCACCTCGCCAACGTGGTCGACGACCACCTCATGGAGATCAGCCACATCCTGCGGGCGCAGGAGTGGCTCGCCTCCGTGCCGCTGCACGTGCAGCTCTACAAGGCGTTCGGCTGGGCGCCGCCCCTGTACTGCCACCTGCCGATGGTGCTCGGCGCAGACGGGCACAAGCTCTCCAAGCGCCACGGGGCGGTCAGTGTCCTCGAGTTCCGCAAGCAGGGCTACCTGCCCGAGGCGATGCTGAACTACATCGCGCTCGTAGGCTGGGCGCTGGACGACTCGACGGAGTTCTTCACGAAAGAGGAGCTGGAGAAGGTCTTCAGCCTCGAGCGCCTCAACAAGTCGCCGGCGGTCTTCGACTACCAGAAGCTCGGCTACTTCAACGGCGCCTACATCCGGAAGAAGAGCGACGCGGAGCTGGCGGCGCTCGTGCGGCCGTACCTCGCGCGACGCGGGGATCGAGGCCGACGCCACCGCGGTGGCGGCCGCCATGCCCCTGGTGCGCGAGCGGCTCAAGCTCCTGTCCGACGCGCCGGCGGCGCTGGCCTTCCTGTTCCGGCGGCCCGCGCCCACGGACCTGCCCGTGGCCGACATGATCCCGAAAAAGCTGGACGCCGCGCGCACTGTCGAGATCCTGCGCGCGTTCGCCGGCCGCTTCGCGTCGATCCTGCCGCTGCCCGAGGCCGAGGCCGAGGCCGCGCTGCGGAAGCTCGCGGACGAGAGCGGCCTCAAGCTGGGCGACCTGCTGATGCCGGTGCGCGTCGCGGTCACCGGGTCCAGGGTGTCGCCGCCGCTGCTCGGCAGCCTCCGCATCCTCGGGATGGACGAAACGAGGGCACGGCTCGAGAGTGCCATCAGCGTGCTCGCGAAAAACAGCGCCTGAGGGCGCGCAGAGAGCGTTCGAAAGAGGGGGAGTGATGGGTTCCAAGGCCACGATGGACAAGATCGTGTCGCTTGCCAAGCGGCGCGGGTTCGTCTTCCAGTCCAGCGAGATCTACGGCGGCCTCTCGTCCGCGTGGGACTACGGGCCGATGGGCGTCGAGCTCAAGCGGCGGATCCAGGACTTCTGGTGGCGCGAGATGACGCAGCTCCACGACAACATCGTCGGGCTCGACGCCGCGATCATGATGCACCCGCGCGTGTGGGAAGCCTCGGGCCACGTCGAAGGGTTCGTCGACCTGATGGTCGAGGACACCGTGACCCACGAGCGCTACCGGTGGGATCACCTCAGCGACGAGGAGCGGGCCGCCAGGAAGAGCCCCAACGGCAACCCCCTGAGCGAGCCGAGGCGCTTCAACCTGATGTTCAAGACGCACATCGGCCCCGTCGAAGACGCGGGCTCGGTCGTGTACCTGCGGCCCGAGACGGCGCAGGGCATCTACGTCAACTTCAAGAACGTGCAGCAGACGAGCCGCGAAAAGATCCCCTTCGGCATCGCCCAGGTGGGCAAGGCGTTCCGCAACGAGATCGTCACCAAGAACTTCATCTTCAGGACCTGCGAGTTCGAGCAGATGGAGATGCAGTACTTCGTGCACCCCAGCGAGGGCGACAAGTGGTTCGCCTACTGGAAGGAGCAGCGCCTCGCGTACTACGCCAAGCTGGGCATCGACACGAGCAAGCTGCGCTTCCACCAGCACGGCCCCGACGAGCTCGCGCACTACGCCAAGGAGGCCGTGGACATCCAGTTCGAGTTCCCCTTCGGCT
The DNA here is from genome assembly GCA_963734495.1 of uncultured Spirochaetota bacterium. GTDB lineage: Bacteria > Spirochaetota > Spirochaetia > SZUA-6 > CAVTHK01 > CAVTHK01. The sequence continues at coordinate 26,316 of CAVTHK010000004.1, read as the reverse complement.
TCCAGGAGCTCGAAGGCGTCCACAACCGCACCGACTTCGATCTGAAGCGGCACAGCGAGTACTGCGGCAAGGACCAGGGTTACCTCGACGAGGCGACCAAGGAGCGCTACATCCCGTACATCATCGAGACCTCCGCGGGCCTCACGCGCAGCGTGCTCATGGTGTTGTGCGACGCCTATGACGAGGAGGAGGTTGAAGGCGAAACGCGGGTCGTCCTGCGCCTCCACCCGAAGGTGGCGCCTGTCACGCTCGGCGTCTTCCCCCTGATGAAGAAGGACGGTCTCGCTGAGCTGGCGCAGAAGCTGGCGACCGACCTGCAGGAGGACTTTGCGGTCTTCTACGACGTGAGCGGCGCCATCGGGCGGCGCTACCGCCGCCAGGACGAGGTGGGGACCCCCTTCTGCGTGACCGTCGACTACCAGACCAAAGAGGACCAGACCGTCACGCTGCGCTTCCGCGACTCCATGGAGCAGGTGCGCATCAAGATCGGCGAGATCGTACCGCGCATCCGGCAGGAAATCGCGAGCTACAAGAGGGCCGGCTCATGAACGGGCTCGACATCCTGAAGGAACGCGGCTTCGTCCAGCAGTGCTCCGACGAAGCCGGCCTCAGGCGCCTGATGGACGAGGGGCCGGTCACGCTGTACGTGGGCTTCGACCCGACGGGCTCCAGCCTTCACGTGGGCAACATGGTGGGGCTGCAGGCCATGGCGAACCTGCAGCGCGCCGGCCACAAGGTCATCGCCCTGGTGGGAGGCGGCACGGCCCGCATCGGCGACCCCTCGGGCAAGACCGAGACGCGCAAGATGCTCTCGGTCGAGACGATCGGGGAGAACGCCCGGGCGTTCAAGAAGCAGATCGCCCGGTTCCTGGACTTCGGCGGCGACCGGGCGATCATGGTGGACAACGCCGACTGGCTGGCGGGGCTCAACTACATCGATTTCCTCCGCGACATCGGCCGCCACTTCTCCGTCAACCGGATGCTCACCTTCGAGACCTACAAGATGCGCCTCGAGACCGGGCTGACCTTCGTCGAGTTCAACTACCAGCTCCTGCAGTCCTACGACTACCTCGAGCTCTATCGCCGCCACGGCTGCCGCCTCCAGATGGGAGGCGACGACCAGTGGGGCAACATCGTCGCCGGCATGGAGCTGATCCGCAAGGTCGAGCGGGGGGAGGCGTTCGCGCTGACGACGCCGCTCATCACGACCGCCGACGGCAGGAAGATGGGCAAGACCGAGCGAGGCGCGCTCTATCTCGACGCCTCGATGGTGAGCCCGTACGAGTTCTACCAGTACTGGATCAACACCGCCGACGCGGACGTCGAGCGCTTCCTCCTCCTGTACACGTTCCTGCCGGTGGAGCAGGTCAAGGACCTCACCGCCGCGGGCGGCCAGGCGCTCAACAAGGCCAAGGCGGTCCTCGCATGGGAGGTCACGAGGACCGTCCACGGCGAGGCCGAGGCGGACAAGGCGCGGGACGCGTCGCGGGCGGCGTTCGGGGGCGTGCGCTTCGGCGATTCGGCGGACGCGAGCCTCGAGGGCGTGCCGTCGATGGCGCTCGCCCGCGCCGAAATCGAGAGCGGCATCAATGTCGTCGAGCTCTTCGCCCGCACGGGACTCTGCTCGTCGCGGGGCGAGGCGCGACGGCTGGTGCAGCAGGGCGGCGCCTACGTCAACGAGGAAGCGATCGGCGACTCCGAGGCGACGATCGACGCGCGTGCCTTGCGCGACGGCAGCATACGCCTGCGGGCGGGCAAGAAGCGTCAGTTCGTCGTCCGGGTCGAGTAGGCCGGGCCCGAACCGGCCGCAGCCGGGAGATCCAGGATGGCAGGCGAAAAGCCTGACAGGCCCCTGTCCCTTGAATCCGAGCTCAAGCTCGAGCTGGCCCCCTCTGCCTACCAGGCGCTCATGGAGATGCGCGGCCCCGGCGACGGAGCCGGTGGAGCAGATCAACACGTTCTACGACTCGGCAGCAGGCGATCTGCGGCGGCTCCGCCTGGCTCTGCGACTTCGCCGCGAGAGCGGTCGCGGAGGCGCCCGGGCTTTCCTCACGGTCAAAGGGCCCGCGGAGCGGCCGGGGAGCGGCTACTTCGTGCGCCCCGAGGACGAGGTGGAGATCGCCCCCGCCGAGGCGGCGAGGCTGGCCTGCGGCTTCCGCCTCTCGCAGTGCGCCCACAAGCCGGTGCAGGAGCTGCTCGCGGCCGCCGGCGACCTCGAAGTCGCCCCCTTCTGCGCCTTCGTGAACCACCGCACCCGCGTGCGCGCCGGCGACTGGACCTTCGACCTGGACCGGACGCTGATCGGCGCCACCGTCCTCTACGAGCTGGAGATGGAGGGCGCCGGCGAAGGCCGCGACCTGCAGGAGTGGCTCCGGAGCCGGGGCCTCTCGTTCCGGCCGGCAACCCGGAGCAAGCTCGCCGCGGCCCTCGCGGCTGCCGAGGCGTTTCGCGAAGCCTGATGCCGCTGTTGCCTTGCGTCCAGGCATCGGCCTGACCCCCACATCAGGCGTAGCCTGATGCCGACCGTTAGGTTGAACCGCCCATTCGTTTCGGCTATAGTCCCGGCGAGGGTCATCGCATGGGTCAGCGCGGCGAGGTCTTTTCGTCCCGGGCCATCACGGCCAAGCGGACGTACTTCTTCAACGTCAAGGAAAACAGGTACGGCGACCTGTTCCTGAACATCGTGGAGAGCAAGCCCCACACCGAGAGCGAATTCGAGCGCCAGTCGGTGATCGTTTTCCGCGAGGACCTCGACAACTTCCTGCAGGGCCTGGAGAGTGCGGTGCGTTTTCTCAAAAAACAGCGCGACGGCGGCCGGCCGCCGGCTCCGAGGCCGTCTCAGCCGCCCGCGCCCCCCGCTTGAGCGCGGGCCCGTCTTGAGTTAGAATATCTTTCGACTGGGAGATCAATTGTTCCTCAAGAGCATAGAGCTGTTCGGCTTCAAGAGCTTTGCCGACCGAACGCGCATCGAGTTCCAGGAAGGCATCTCCGCCATCCTCGGGCCCAACGGCTGCGGCAAGAGCAACATCGTCGACAGCATCAAGTGGGTGATGGGGGAGCAGTCGAGCCGGAGCCTCCGCGCGGAGCAGATGCAGGACGTGATCTTCAACGGCACCGAGGCGCGCAAGCCCCTGAGCGTCGCCGAGGTCACGCTCGTGCTCGGCAACGACGGCCAGCTCCGCTTTGACGCCCCCGAGATCGCGATCAAGCGCCGGCTCTACCGCAGCGGCGAGAGCGAGTACTTCCTCAATGGCCAGGTCGTGCGCCTGCGCGACATCCGCGAGCTCTTTTACGACACCGGGATCGGCAAGAGCGCCTACTCGGTGATGGAGCAGGGGAACATCGACCAGGTGCTCTCGAGCAAGCCCGAGGAGCGTCGGCTGATCTTCGAGGAGGCGGCCGGCATCACGCGCTACCGCGTCCGCGGCCTGGAGGCCGAGCGCAAGCTGGAGCGCACCGAGGAGAACATGCGCCAGGTCGAGGGCGTGCTGCAGGAGGTCCGCCGCAGCTACGAGTCCCTCAAGGTGCAGGCGCGCAAGACCGAGGAGTACCGCGGCCTCCGCGAGGAGATCTTCCAGACGGAGCTGGACCTGCAGCTCCTGCGGCTGCGCGACCTGCTGGAGCGCAAGAGCCGCCGCGAGCAGCACCTCGCCGCGCGATCCGAGGAGCGGCAGAAGATCCAGGAAAAGATCGACGGCCTCAACGCCTCGGTGGAATCGGGCATGGACCGGATGAACTCGCTCGAGTCCGGCCTGGCGGACACGCAGAAGCGGGTGTACGGCGCCGACCTCGAGAAGAACAACAAGGCGGGCCAGGTCCGGATCCTCACCGAGCGCCGGCAGGAGATGGAGCGGAAGATCCGCGACGACGAGCAGCGCCAGCAGGCCATGACGGCCAAGGTGCAGGGGCTGCTCGCGGAGATCGACGAGCAGGCGCGGCAGCGCGACGCGCTCGAAAAGCAGATGGCGGAGATCGCGGCCAACGCCGCCGCGTTCGAGCGGGACATCGAGACGTTCCTCGAGCGCGTCAAGGCCAACGAGGCCCAGATCGGCCGCAACGACGCGCGGGCCGCCGAGCTCGAAGGCCTCGTCGAGGGCCTTCGCGTCGAGCTCCGCGAGATCACCGACGACATCGTGACGCAGCTCGACCGGCGCCTCAAGGAGATGGGCTACTCCCACACGCGCAGGCACGAGACCGAGGAGCGGGTGGACAAGATCCTGCGCTCCCTGGAGATCCAGCTCGAGGGGAGGGCGGGGCTGCTCGGCGACCTGGAGGCCGCGCTCGCGCCGGGCCGCGCGGAGAGCGGCGAGCCGAGGCGCGTCGTCGAGGCGCTGCGGGGCCTCGTGAGCGAGAGCCTGGCCCGGGTGCGCGAGCTCGAGGAGCTGTTCGCAAGCTACAAGCAGTCGACCCCTGCGTTCATCGACGAGTTTCTCTCTCCCGGCGGCATCATCACCCGCAAGAGGGAGATCGACGAGAAGATCAGCGCAGGCCTCGAGGAGATCGCAGCCCTGAGGGCGGCCAACGAGCGGCTGCGCGCGGAGAACCGCGACCTCGCCGCCCGCGTCGAAGAGTACCGCCGGACCCTCGAGGAGCTGCGCGTCAACCGGGCGCGCCTGGAGGCGCGCCGCGCATCGCTGCACGAGGCCACCGTGCGCCTGGAGCGCGAGGTCGCGGAGCAGCGCTCGGCCATCGAGGCGCAGGCGCGGGTCATCGGCGAGACCCGGTCGACGGTCGCATCGCTCGGCTCGGAGATCGAGGCGCAGAAGAAGCAGGTCGAGGAGCTCGCGGCCGAGCAGGCGAGGCTCACGCGCGAGCTCGCCAACCTGGAAAAGGAGATCGCCCGCCTCAGCTCCGGCCTGGCCTCCCACGAGAAGCATCTCAAGGCGAGCACGGCCGAGCTGGCGAAGCTGCAGTCGGACGTCGAGAAGGGCCGCGTCGACGTCGCCGAGGTGAACGCGGAGATCCGGGGGATCTACGAGAACTTCAAGGAGACGCACTCCCGCGACCTCTCGGAGTTCGAGAGCCGCATGTTCGACATCAAGCGCCCGGTGGCCGACCTCCGCGCCGCGCTGGCGGACCTGCGCGAGCGGCTGCGCGCGCTGGGGCAGGTGAACCTCATGGCGCCGGAGGAGTTCGCCGAGGTCCAGGAGCGCTTCAAGTTCCTCCAGGAACAGATGGAGGACCTGCGCAAGGCGCGCGAGGACCTGCGCCGCGTCACCGACGAGATCCGCAGGGAGTCGACGCAGCTCTTCCTGCAGACCTACGAGATGATCAAGAAGAACTTTCACGCGATGTTCCGCAGGCTCTTCGGGGGCGGCCGCGCGGAGCTGCGCCTCGTGGACCCCGAAAAGGTGCTCGAGAGCGGGATCGACATCCTCGCCCAGCCGCCCGGCAAGAAGCTCGAGAGCATCGACCTGCTCTCCGGCGGCGAGCGCTCGATGACGGCGACGGCGCTGCTGTTCGCCACCTACCTGGTCAAGCCTTCGCCGTTCTGCATCCTGGACGAGATCGACGCCGCCCTCGACGAGGAGAACATCGGCCGCTTCACGAGCCTGCTCTCCGAGTTCGCGGGCACGAGCCAGTTCCTCATCATCACGCACAACAAGCGCACGGTGACCGCGGCGAGCACGCTCCTCGGCATCACGATGGAGGAGTCGGGCGTGTCCAAGATCATCGGTCTGAGACTCAAAGAGGAGGCCGAAGCAGTTTCGAACTGAGTCCGTTCACTGGGAGGGGAAATGAACGCGGTTCGAGAGACAACACTCTTGGTGTGTCTGGTCTCCCTCATGGCGGGTTGCGCCGGAGTGGAGAGTATGAAAATGAAGAAGGCCGACGCGCCGCGGGCGACGCCCGCACCCGCGTCGGCGCCGCAGCTCGCGCCGGAGGCCGGCGGCTTCGCCGTGTCGCCGCCGGCGCGGTTGCCGCTGGTGGCGGACCTGCCGGAGGTGTCGCCGCCCGCGGCGGCGTCCGTCTCGGGGCCGCTGCCGCCGCAGCCGGCGCGGCTGCAGGGGCCGCTGCCGGCGCCGGAGCCGCCGCGGGCCGCGCCGCCGCAGCAGCAGCCGCAGGCCCGGCCTGCAGGCACGCAGCCGGCCGCGGCGCGGCCGGCTCCCGCCGCGGTTGCCGCGGTCGCGGCTGCCGCCGCGCCGCCTGCGCCGCGGGCCCCCGCAGCCGCGGCCGCCGCCCCTGCCGCCGCGGCCGCGCCGCACCAGGCGTACGCCCGCCGCGGGGACGACGTGCAGGTGGCACTGATGGGCACGGGGTGGGTCTTTACGGGCACCACGGACCCCGCCGTGGCCGAGTACAAGTCAAGGACCGTCGATCGCGCCGGCACGGTGTTTTCCTTTCACGCGCTGGCCGCCGGCACGGCGCGGCTGTCCTTTTCGCGGCAGGACGGGGCGGGCAAGGCTGACGGCACCGCCGGAGTGGACCTGAGCGTCATCACGCCGGAGGAGTTCGCCGCCCGCGTGGAGCGCGGCGAGAGCTCGCCGGAGCTCCCGAGCGAGCAGCGCGCGTACATCGACAACCTCATCGAGGCGCGGCAGTACGACGATGCCCTGCGCGAGCTCGCGCGGCTCGCGGGCGACGACGGCGCGTACCGCAACGACCGGACCGCGTTCATCCAGCTCGCCCGCGGGGACCTGCGCGCGGCCCGCGCGTCCTGGGTGCGGAACGCCCCGCACGACGAGAGCGCGCGGCCCGACGAGATGCAGGCGCGGGCTCTCTCCGGCCTGCTGCGCGTGGCGGTGCTGCTCGACGACTACGCCGCGGTGCTCAAGGCCCTCGGGCCCCTGAAGCGCGGGCAGTTTCCGGCCGCGGACCAGGAGAGCCAGTCGCTGCTCGCCGCGGCCTACCTCCTGGGCAAGTCCAATGCGGTCGCGGCGATCAGCGTGCTGGAGGCCCTGGCGGAGACCAAGGGCCGCGGCCCCAGCCGCAGGCAGGACGAGATCTACATGCTGCTCGCCCGGGCGTACGAAACCGACGGACCGCTGCGCGACGTGCCGCGCGCGCAGGCGCTGTACCGGCGCGTGTACGACAGCTTCCCGGACAGCTCGCTCGCGGAGACCGCGCGCGAGCGGGCGAGCTACCTCGAGCGGCACATTCTGCTCGTGCAGTAGGCGACACGGCCGCCCGCAGGGCAGGGGAACCCGCGGGCGGCTGCCTTCAGCTTTGCTCTTCTCGTCCGGGAGCCGCGGTTAACGTTTCCACGCGGCTGCCTCGGTTGACATCCCCTTGCTTTGTCTATATATATACGCGGTATTCGTGATCAGGATGCCTCCGGATGCTGGAACGCCTTTCAGGGAAACTCTCGGATATCGTAAGACAGCTCGGCGGGAAAGCGCACATCTCGGAGCAGAACGTCCGGGACGCGATCGAGGAAATCAAGCTCGCGCTGCTCGAAGCTGACGTCAACCTTCGCGTCGTGCGACGCTTCGTCAACCGCATGGTCGAAGAGGCGGTCGGCGAGAAGGTCCTGCGCTCGGTGGCGCCGGGACAGCAGTTCGTCAAGCTGGTGCACGACAAGCTGGTCCAGCTGCTCGGCGATGAGCGGCAGGACCTGGCCCTCAAGGGGCCCGACACCCAGACGACGATCCTGATGTGCGGCCTGCAGGGCTCCGGCAAGACGACGGCCGCGGCCAAGCTCGCGCTGCTGCTCAAGAAGCGCGGCCGGCGTCCGCTGCTGGTGGCCGCGGATCTCGTGCGGCCCGCGGGGGTGGAGCAGCTGCGGGTGCTTGCGTCGCAGGTGGGCGTCGATTTCTTCGGTGTCGCCTCGGGGCACGACGCCGTCGCCGCGGCAAAGGCGGGGCTGGAGCACGCGCGGCGCCACCAGCTCGACACGGTGCTCGTCGACACCTCGGGCCGGCTGCAGATCGACGAGGCGCTCATGTCGGAGCTCGCGGCGGTGCGGAGCGCGGTTTCCGCGGACGAGGTGCTCCTCGTCGCCGACGCGATGACCGGCCAGAACGCGGTGGAGATCGCCCGCGCGTTCGACGAGAAGATCGGGGTTACCGGGGTCATCCTCAGCAAGCTCGATTCGGACACGCGCGGCGGCGCGGCGCTTTCGATCCGGACCATCACCGGCAAGGCGATCAAGTTCGTCGGCGTGGGCGAGCACCTCGACAACCTGGAGCCTTTCCATCCCGATCGGATGGCGTCGCGGATCCTCGGGATGGGCGACGTCGTCACGCTGGTCGAGCGCGCCCAGGCGACGATGGAGGCGCGCGAGGCCGAAGAGCTCGCGGCCAAGATCGACAGCCGGACGTTCACGCTGGAGGATTTCCTGCAGCAGTTCCGGCGCGTGCGCAAGATGGGGAGCGTCAAGTCGCTCCTCGAGATGATACCGGGATTGAGCGGCGCCGGCGTCGAGGACAAGATCGACGAGGCGCAGATCAAGACCAACGAGGCCATCATCCTGTCGATGACGCGGGGCGAGCGGGGCAACCACCGGATCATCGGCCCCTCGCGGCGCAAGCGCATCGCCCGGGGCAGCGGGACGTCCGTTTACGAGGTCAACCGGCTGATCAAGCAGTTCGAGAAAACGCGCGAGATGATGCGCAAGATGACGCGCAATCCCAATCTTCAGAGAGAGATGCTTTCGAGGGTGACAGGAGGGTCACAGTGAGCGTGAAGATCAGGCTCAAGAGGTTCGGAACGACCAAGCGGCCTTTCTACCGGATCGTCGTGATGGATTCCAGGACGGCCCGCGACGGGAGGACGCTGGAGGAGGTCGGCTTCTACCACCCGATCGAGGTCGAGGAAAAGCAGGTGACGTTCAAAGAGGAGCGGGTGCGGGAGTGGCTCAAGCAGGGTGCCGAGCCGAGCGAGACCGTGAGGAGGCTCCTCAACCGCAAGAACTTCCGCGTCCGGTGAGGGCCTGGAGAAGCGAGTGGAGAAAGAACTCGTCGAATACATAGCCAAGTGTCTGGTGGACGATCCCGGCGGGGTCATGGTGAACATGATCGAGGGGGAGAAGTCCACGATTCTCGAGCTCAAGGTCGCGGAGCCTGACATCGGCAAAGTGATCGGCAAGCACGGTCGGATCGCGAAAGCGGTCCGCACGATCCTGAGCGCCACGGCGACCAAGAGCGGGAAGCGCGTGGTGCTGGAGATCCTCGACTAGGCCGGGCGCGGCCCGCCGGGTGCCCTGACCTGGCGTACTCGCCGCGCGGCCGCGGCGGCCGATGGGGCAGGCGGGATTGACTACGGAGGGACGAAAGGCTGCAGGGGAGCTGGTCATCGGGGTCGTGATGACTTCGCACGGCGCGAGGGGGCACGTAAAGGTCCGCTCGCTCTCCGGCGAAACGGCCCATTTCGCGGGGCTGCGCGAGGTGCGGCTGCGGCTCGGCAGCCAGGTCGTGACGCGCCGGGTCGAGGAAGTGAGCGCCGGCGCGAGCGACGTCATCCGGATCAAGCTCGCCGGCATCGACAGCCCGGAAGCGGCAAAGGCGCTGGCCGGGTGGGAGATATGGGTCGACAGGGATCTGGCGGCGCCACTGGCCGCCGGTGAGTATTACCTGGCCGACCTCGAGGGGTGCCGGGTCGTCGCGCCCGGCGGACCGGTCGGCACGGTGGCCGCGGTGGTGAACACCGGGGCCGGGGACCTCATCGAGGTGCGCGGAGACGACGGGCGGACGTTCTTCGTGCCGTTTCGCGATGGGTTCGTCGGCGAAGTGGACGTCGACGGCGCAGTGATCCGCCTGACGCAGGACCCGGCCCCCCCGGAGGGGGGGACTTGATCTTTCACATCCTGACCCTGTTTCCGGAAGCCTTCGACGGCTATCTCGGCAGCTCGCTGGTGGGCCGCGCCGTCGAGCGCGGGCTCGCGCGCTTCGACCTGGTGAACTTCCGGAGCTTTGCCGCCGACCCGCATCACAAATGCGACGACGTTCCGTTCGGCGGCGGACCAGGGATGCTGCTCAAGCCCGAGCCGCTGTTCGCGGCGCTCGAGTCGCTGGGAGCGCCGGGGCTCCGGGTGGTCTACCCCAGCCCGTCGGGCAGGCGCTTCGACCAGGCCTATGCGCGGCGCCTGGCGAGCCTGCGGGAGATGGTGCTGGTCTGCGGCCGCTACGAGGGCGTGGACCAGCGGGTGCTGGATGAGTTCGTGACGGACGAGATCTCGATCGGAGACTACGTGATCTTCTCCGGCGAGGTCGCCTCGATGGTGATCATCGAGGCCGTTCTGCGGCTCGTGCCCGGAGTGATCCGCGACGAGTCGGTGCAGGAGGAGAGCTTCGGCGACGGGCTGCTGGAGCATCCGCAGTACACCCGGCCGGCGGTCTTCCGCGGGCGCGCCGTGCCGGAGGTCCTGGTGTCGGGGCATCACGCGCAGATCGAGCGGTGGCGGCTCTCGCGGCGCGTGGAGAAGACGATGGCGAATCGTCCCGATCTGCTCGAGGGGCGGGAGCTTCCCGAGCATGTCCGCCGGCTCCTTGAGGAGATCGGGCGGCGGAGAGAAGACGAGTAGAAGAAAGGAGTCGGGCATGGACCTGATCAAGCTTGTCGAGGCCGACCAGAAGAGAGAAGGGATCGAGCCGTTCGCGATCGGCGATACGCTCAAGGTGCATTACCGCATCATCGAGGGCAAGACCGAGCGCATCCAGGTCTTCGAGGGGCTCTGCATCGCGCAGAAGAACGCGGGCGCCCGCAAGACGTTCACCGTGCGCAAGATCTCCTACGGCGTCGGCGTCGAGCGCGTCTTTCCCGTGAGCTCGCCGAGGGTCGCCAAGGTCGAGGTCGTGCGGCACGGCCGGGTCCGGCGCGCGAAGCTCTACTACATGCGCAAGCGCTTCGGCAAGGCCGCCAGGGTCACCGAGCTGATCCAGAAAAAAGAAACGACAGGAGAGGCGGCGCGTCCGGCTGAATGACCGCGGGGCCCGTTGCCGGCACCATCCGGATCGCGACCCGGATCCCCCTGGAGATCAGGGCCGGCGAACGCGTGACGGTGCAGGTGCTGAAGCTTCTGGCCGACGGCAAATGGGCGGTCGGCCTCCAGGGGCGCGTCTTCCCGGCGACGTCCGCGATCGCGCTGAGCGTCGGCGACCGGCTGTCCGCGGTCGTGGAGCGGGCCGGCCGCCGGATCGTGCTGAGGCTTGCGGAGCCGGCGGGCTCCGCGGCGCGGGGAGCGTCGGCCGCGGACTCCGCCCCGTCGGCGGGCGCGCACGCCGCCGACGCGCTCATGCAGAGCCTCGTGCAAGCCTTTCTCCGCGAGGGCAGACCGCCGGACGACCCGGCGCTCGTCCGGGCGAGGGCCCGGCTGCGGACGCTTCCCGGCCCCGAGCGCAAGAGCGCCCGCGGGCTCGCCGTGGCAGTCGGCAAGGGGATCGATCCGGATTCGCCTGGCCTCGACGGGCTCTTTTCCCTGCTGCATCTCGAAGACGACTCGGGCCGCGGCGGCTACCGCAGGCGCAGGCTGCCCCGGCGGGAGAGCGAGCAGGCCGCCGCGGTCAAGGGCGAGCTGGCTCGGGACCGCGGAGACAACGCGCTCTCCCTCTTCAACGCCCTGCGCGGGGACCAGCACGGGCCGGGGACGTGGGTCGCGGTCCCGTTCGCCTTCGACTACGACGGCCGGGATCTGCAGGGCACGGCGCGGCTCCTGTACGTGGGGGCGCGGCCCGTCCGGCTCGCGCTCGAGGTCAAGGGGACCGCGTCATGGGGCTTCCTGCTCGAGGAGCGGGCGGGCCGGAGGCGTCTGCGGATCTTCTGCGAGGACGAGAGAGCGCTCCCCCGGCGCAGGGCGCGGGCGGCGCTCGCCTGGCTCCGCGAGAAACTGCACAACCACGGCGTCGAAGTTGACGATACTGTAAGTGACGCGCGCGCCTTTGACGGGTACTCGGCCGAGCGGGCGGGGGGCGCCGTGGATCTCCTGGGTTGAGATGGAAAAGGCGGTTGCGATCCGGTACGAGCGCTCTCTTCCGGCGCCCATGGTGGTGGCGCGGGGCCGCGGTGCGCTCGCGCGCCGCATCCGCGAGATCGCCGAGGCCCACGGGATCATGCTCGTCCGGGAGCCCGAGGTGGCCGATGCGCTGGTCGAGCTCGACGTGGGCGCCTTCATTCCTGAAGAGTTCTATGAGATAATCGCGAAGCTGCTGGTGTTCGTTGCCAGGGTCGAACCCCCCGGTACAGGGGCAGGAGCGATGAAGAAGATCAGCGCGTCGGGTCTGCAGGCGGGGATGCGTTTCTCCAAGACGGTCTACATCGACGAGGACACCGTGCTCGTCCAGCCGGAGATCCCGCTCAAGCAGCGCGAGATCGACCTCCTCGCCAGGTGGGGCGTCGACCAGGTCATGACCGACGGTGACCTGCTGCCGGGGATCGTCGCCACGGCGGGCGGCGGCCGGCAAAGCGGCGCGGCGGCTCCCGAGCGCCGCAGCCTGCGCATGTACGTGAGCTCGGTCCGCGCGCTCGAAGAGGTGTTCTCGGCCGTCAGATCCGGCGACAGGGTCTCGCACGACACGATCGACGGAATGGCCAACGAGATCATCGCCGAGGTCGAGAAGGACCTGGAGGGGCTGATCAGGTACGCGCTCCTCGGCGGCGAGAACATCGGCAAGCTCTCGGCGAGCGCGATCAACACCGCGATCCTCGCGACCGTCATCGGCAGGAGCATGAAGCTCCTGAGCTTCAAGCTGGTGCAGCTCACCACCGGCGCCCTTCTCCATGACGTGGGCATGCTCACGATCGACGATGCGATCCTCTCCAAGAAGGGCGCGCTCAGCGCGGACGAGATCCGGGTCGTGAGGACCCACCCGCTCCAGGGCTACAGCACCGTGCTCAAGGCGCTGCGCTACCCGGAGGACGTGGCGGCGATCGCGCTGCTGCACCAGGAGCGATGGGACGGCAAGGGCTACCCGAGGCGGCTCAAGGGCGAGGAGATCCCGCTCGCCGCGCGGATCGTCGCGGTCGCCGACGCCTTCGAGGCGATGGTCAACCGCCGCGCGTACCGCGACCCCGTGATCGGCTACAAGGCGATCAAGGGGATCCTGAGCGACAACGGGCGCCACTTCGACCCCCAGGTGCTCAAGGCCTTTCTCACGTGCATGGGCATTCACCCCGTCGGCAGCCTTGTCCTCCTGAACGACGCGAGCATAGGGCGCGTCATCGCCAACAACGGGCAGGCCCCGCTGCGGCCCCGGTTGGAGCTCATCGTGGACTCCAGCGGCCAGAGGATAGCGGAGCCGGTCCCGCTGGACCTGCTCGAGCACAAGGAGCTCTTTATAGCCAAGCCGGTCGATCCGAACGCGATGGAAACGGCCAAGGGTGAACGCAAGTAGGCGGGGCAGGACGGGTGAAGAGGCCGCGGCCCGCTATCTCGAGGGGCAGGGCTGGCGCGTGCTGCAGCGCAACTGGCGCGGGGGCGCAGGCGAGATCGACATCGTCGCGCAGGAGGGGGACTGCGTTGTGTTCGTCGAGGTCAAGTCGCACTCGGACCCGGGATACCTGGAGTGGTCGGTGGGACCCGACAAGAGGCGGCGGATCATCTCGGCCTCGAGGCGCTGGCTGATGGCGCACCCGGAAAGCGACTCGAGCTACGTGAGATACGACGTGGTCCTGGTGAGAGAGGGCTCCGTCGACCACATCAGAGATGCGTTTGGTGACTGACCCATGGTGAGGATCGCGAAGCCAATCGACTTCAAGAAGCTCGAAGAGCTCAAGAAGCTCATCAACGACGAGAAGTACCTGGACTTCGCGATCCAGAAGATCGCCCAGAGCATGAGCCAGGGCCTGGTGCAGAAGGACTGACGCGGATGGCAGAGAACGGCGAGCGCTTGCCGCTGTGCCCGTTCTGCGGGGAGCCGGTGCGGGACCGCAAGACCGCGGTGCTCACGCCGGACGAGCAGAAGCCGGCACACTTCGACTGCGTCCTGCAGGATCTCTCGAAGCGCGAAGGGCTGGGGCCCGGGGAAAAGATCACCTACCTCGGGAAAGGCACGTTCGGCGTCGTGTCGTACCGCTCCGGGGCCGCGGGCGCCCCGTTCACGATCCGCAAGCGCATCCCGTACGAGACCGCGCCGCGGCCGCGCGAGGGCGAGACTCCGCGCGGCGGGGAGCACCCCCGGCCTCAGTAGCCGCGGACTTTCTGCAGGACCTCGTACGCCTTGTCCTTGACCATGCGCGTGTAGTTGCCCTGCATGATCGTCACGAGCGCGGTGTAGGCCCTGAAATCCCGCATCCCCTGGTTCTTTTCCGCCAGCTTCTCGATCGCGAGCGCGGTGGCATAGGCGTAGTTGTTGTCGGGCGCGACGCTGCCCTGCCTGCGGATCGAGTCCGCGATCACTTCGGCCACGACGCCTTCGCTGTCATTTCCGATGACGCCCAGGCCGTACACGGCCTCGGCCTTGACCATGACCTCTTCGTCGAAGCTCAGCATATCCAGCAGCTTGAAGGTGGCCCTGTCGCGCACCAGCGCGTCCGCAGTCTGGCTGCCGAGGCGTCCGAGCAGCTCCGCGGCCTTGCGGCGCACTGTCGGGTAGTAGTTGACGAGCCTCCGATCCTCGCTGACCGCGTAGCGGGTCCCTTCGTCGGCCAGCCCGATCAGGATGGCCTGCACGGACTGCTCGTCGTCGCCCTTGAGCTTCCCGTCGCCCATCCTCTTCTCGATGTCGGTGAGGGCCTGCATCTTGATGTCGGCGTCGTACGAGAGCGCCTCCTCCCTGACCGACATGACCCACGGGTTGGTGAGGTAGAGCTCCTCGATGGTCGGCACGCGGGCCGGCTTCGCGTCCTGGGCCGGCGCAGGCAACGCCGCGAACATCGGCAGCAGAAGAAGAAGCACGGCAAACCTGCTCGTCATGTCCATTCACCTCTTCGCCAAACTCAGCCCGGCGCTCGTACGTCCGTGTACGCGCCTGGGCGAATCCGTCCCTGGAATCAGTAGAAGTCGACCTTCCAGCCCTTGTCCGTCTTGACGAGGTAGTACAGGAGGTACTTCTCGCCCCGGAGGACGGTGTACGCGTACACGTGACTGTCGTCCACGAACTGGATCTCATCCAGCTGGGCCCGCGAGCGGGTGGGGACCACCCGGTACTCGAAGAAGTCGTGGAGGGATCTGAGCACGATCCCGCGCTGCTTGAGCTCGGGGTCCTCTTTCCACTTGTCGAGGTACTCCTGCCTGCTCGTCTCCCGCACGTAGTTGTCGGTGAGGTGCTCGAGCCATCCCTCATATTCCCCCCGGGCGATGTGAGTGTTCAGCTCGGTGATGACCGCGCGTATCTCATCGAACGTGCGGTTGTAGACCTCTTTGCTGACCGCGTATTCCGGCCGCGGCGGCTGGGCCTCCGGCGCCGGGATCGGAGGCGCCGGGGGCGCCGGCTGGGGCGCGGGCGGCGCCGGAGTCGCCTGCGCCGGCTCGGCAGCCGCGCCCGGCGGGGCCTGCTGCGGGACCGCCTGCTCGGGCGGAGGCGCGGACGCGCACCCGCCCAGCGCGAGGACAGACGCGACGAGGACCACGGCCGCCAACATCTTTGCCGCAATTCTATCTCTGCAAACTGCTCTTGTCAAACAAAGTTGACCGTGGCGGCTTCGCGCGGATAGAGTATCCGGCATGTTGAGGGTGATGTACCCGGGGTCGTTCGACCCGCCCACCAACGGCCATCTCGACATCATCAATCGCGCCGTGCGCATCTTTGACGAGCTCGAGATCGTGATCGCGACCAACCCCGACAAGCGGACGTTCTTCTCCGCCGAGGAGCGGTTCGGCATGATGCAGCGGCTCGTCGCGGGCCTTCCCAACGTGCGCGTGCACCGCTGGGAAGGCCTGGTCGTCGAGATGGCGGAAAAGCTGGGGGCGCGCATCATGCTCCGCGGCGTGCGCGCGCTTTCGGATTTCAACTACGAGTTCGAGCTCTCGACCATGAACCGGGCGCTGAACTCGCGGATCGAGACGATCTTCCTCCCGACCGACCAGAAATACTTCGTGCTCCGTTCGTCGGGCATCAAGGAGGTGGCCCGCCTGGGCGGCGACATCTCCCAGATGGTGCCGCCCCTCGTCGCGGAGGCCGTGTTAGCCAAGCTCGGGAAGCCCGCGCGGCCCTGAGCCTTGACAGCGGCCCTGAGCCGTCCTTGACAAAGGGGGACCTGTACGGTAAGTTTCCGTGACTTTCGTCAGGATGGGAGAACATGGCTGTACCTAAAAGGAAGCCTTCCAAGTCGCGGACGCACCGACGGCGGGCGGCCAACATGAAGCTCAAGGCCACGCGACTGGTGGAGTGCGGCAACTGCGGCAACCTGAAGCTCCCCCACCGGGTCTGCCCGAAGTGCGGATTCTACAATGGGGCACAGGTCTTCGAGCCAGAGGCAATGGCATAAGGCGCTGGGTCGGACAACTTCAACAGGATGGAGGAAAAGATGGAGGAACTGTTCCAGAAGCTCAAGAAACTGATCGCCGACAACCTCGAGATCGATGCGGACAAGATCACGATGGATTCCAATTTCCGGCAGGACCTCGGCGCCGACAGCCTCGAGACCTACGAGCTGGTCTACGCCATCGAGGAAGAGCTGGGCATCAGCATCCCGGACGAGAAGGCGAACGAGTTTGAGACGGTACGGGACGCCCTCGAGTACATCCAGTCCCAGCTGGAGAAGAAGTAGGTCCCGTGGGAACCGGTGATCGACGGTCAGCGGGTCAAGCCTAAGTCACTAAAGTCGCCGGCTATCTCCAAGGAACGCAAGAGAGAGCTGGATCTGTTCGAGAAGCAGGCTTCGGTGAGGTTCAGGAACCGTGCGCTCCTGAACCTCGCCTTTTCTCACCGCTCGTTCGCGAACGAGTCCTCCGGGGCGCATGGGAGCGATCCCGCGAGGACCGACAACAACGAAAAGCTCGAGTTCCTCGGGGACGCCGTGCTCGGCCTCGTGGTCACCGAGATGCTGTTCCGCTGCCTCGCCGGCCACACCGAAGGCGAGATGGCGCGCGTCAAGAGCGTCGTCGTGAGCGAGGTGAGCCTCGCTCAGATCGCTCAAGCGCTCGGGATCCAGAACTACATCCTCATCGGCAAGGGCGAGGAGAACTCCGGCGGGCGCTCCAAGAAAGCCATCCTGGCCGATGCGACCGAGGCGCTCATCGGCGCCCTCTATCTTGACGGCGGGTTCGCCGCCGCTTCGCGCTTCGTACGCAGGCTCCTCGAGCCGGAGATCTCGGCCGTCCTGGAGAATCGCCACCAGCGGGACTACAAGACGCTGCTCCAGGAGCTCGTGCAGAAGCGCTTCAGGACCTACCCCCGGTACAACCTCGTGCAAAAGAGCGGGCCGGACCACGACCGCACGTTCCACGTCCGTGTGCTCGTCGACAAGCGCGAGTACGGCGAAGGGACGGGCAAGAACAAAAAGGAAGCCGAGCAGAGCGCCGCCGAGCAGGCCTACGGCGAGCTCTGCGGCGAGGCTTCTCAGCCGAAAGAGGCCGGCCCCTCTTCGCCAGGCCGGCGCAGGCGCTCCTCGTAGAACCTGCGGGCGATCTCGAGAAGTCGGCCCCGCTCGTTCTGGGCGGGGTCCTCGAGAACGGTCTCCATGAGAAAGCGCAGAATGACGCCCACGACCGGGCCGCTCGGCAGGGCGAGCTCCGCCATGAGCGCCCGCCCGTCGACGGCCAGGTCGCCGAGCGTGAGCGCGCTCTCGGCGCCGAGCACCCTCTCGATCCGGCGTCCGAGCTCCACGAGGCCGGCGATGGGCTCGTCCCTGTTGCAGCGACCCACCTGGTCGGCGCGCCTCAGCCGCATGAGGTCCTGGATGTGCTCGCGCCCCACGCGGGCCACGAGGCGCCGCACCGCGGCGTCCTTCCATTCATCGCTGTAGTTGAACATGTGGTAGCGGACCAGGTGCGACACCCGCTCAACCACGGCGCCCGGCAGCTTGAGGCGCCTGAGGATCGCGTCGGCCATCTCGGCCGACACCCGGTCATGGTTGTGAAAGCGCGGTTCGCCCGCCTCGCCCAGCGTGAGCGTCGCCGGCTTGCCGACGTCGTGCAGGAGAGCGGCCAGGCGAAGGCCGAGGTCGGCCGGATCGGCCGCGGCGCAGCTGTAGAGGCTGTGCATGAACACGTCAAAGCAGTGCCGCTCCCTCTGTTCCACGCCCCGCCCCTGCGCGAGCTCGGGCATGATTGCGGCGAGCAGCCCGGTCTCCGCGAGGAGCTCGAAGCCCATGACCACGTGCTCCGACTGCACGATGCGCACCAGCTCGTCGCGCACGCGCTCCATCGAGACGAGCCGCACGCGGTCGAGAGCGGCGGGGATCGCGGCCTTGGTCGCCGCGTCGATCGAGAAGCCCAGCTGCGCCGCAAGCCGGCACGCCCGCACCGGCCGCAGCCCGTCCTCCTGGAAGCGCGCGTTGGGGTCGCCGATGGCCCGCACGACCTTGCGCTTCAGGTCCTCCCTCCCGCCGTGCGGGTCGAGCAGGCGGCCCGAGGCCAGGTTGCAGGCCATGCCGTTGATCGTAAAGTCGCGCCGCGCGAGGTCCTCGTCGATGGTCGCCGAAAAGGTCACGGCGTCGGGCCTGCGCCCGTCGCTGTAGGTGCCGTCGGAGCGGTAGGTCGTGACCTCGAAGCGCTCGCCCCGGAAGAGCACGGTCACGGTGCCGTGCTTGATCCCCGTGGGAATCACCCGGCGGAAGAGGTCCGTGACCTGCTCGGGCAGCGCGTTGGTGGCGATGTCGAAGTCGGTGAGCTCGCGGCCGAGGATCAGGTCGCGGACGGCGCCGCCGACGAGGTGGCACTCGTAGCCCTTTTCGCGGAAGATCCTGCCGAGCTCTTTCACCGGGGCCGGGATTCTCATGGAATCGATACGGGAGTCTACAGTGGGGCAGGGCAGCGCGTCCATGCGCGGCGGCGGAGCCCATGCGTGCGCACCGGGGACCCACGGCGGAAGCCGCGGCGGCGGAGCCCGACCTCGGGCCGACAAAAAGCCCCCCGGACGGCCGGGGGGCTTTACAGCCTCGAGAAACGGACCGGCCTACTTCATCAGCTGGAGGACGGTCTGCGGCTGCGTGTTGGCCTGGGCCAGCATGGCCGTGGCGGACTGGACCAGGATCTGGTTCTTCACGTAGTTGACCATCTGCTCCGCCATGTCCGCGTCGCGGATGCGGGACTCCGAAGCCTGCAGGTTCTCTGCGCCGACCGCGAGGCCCTGCATCGCGTACTCGAGCCGGTTCTGGTACGCGCCGAGGTCCGCGCGCTGCTTGTTGACCTTGAGCAGCGCCTGGTCCAGCATGCCGATCGCCCGGTTGGCCTGGTCCGGGGTGGACAGCGAGATGAAGGTCGCCGCGGCAGGGGTCCCGTTCAGGCCCTGGATGCCGAGGCCCTGCGCCGTCATGGTCCCGATGTACGACCGCTCGCGCTGGTCCATGTTGGCGCCGATGTGGAACCACATGCTCGCGGTGACGGTGTTCTCGCCCGTCTCACGCGCGAAGCGGCCGGTCAGCAGGTTCTGGCCGTTGAACTGCGCGTGCGAGGCGATGCGGTTGACCTCGTCGATGAGCTGCGACACCTCGACCTGGATCTGCATGCGGTCCTCGGGGGTGTAGATGCCGTTGGACGCCTGCACGGACAGCTCGCGCAGCCGCTGCAGGATGTCCTGGGTCTCCTGCAGGTACCCTTCCGTGGTCTGGATGAAGCTCACGCCGTCCTCGGCGTTCTGCTCCGCCCTGCGCAGCCCGCGGATCTGCGACCGCATCTTCTCGGACACGGCCAGGCCCGAGGCGTCGTCGCCGGCCCGGTTGATCCGCATGCCCGAGGAGAGCTTCTCCATGTCCTTGCCGACGTTCAACGTGTTGAACTTCAGGACACGGTGAGCGAACAGGGCGCTCATGTTGTGATTGATGACCATACATCCTCCCTGATCTTCGATTCCCGGACCTCCATGTCCGGGTGGGTGCCTACGTCAATTGTCGGAACCCTGCGACCGCCCTTTAGCGTTTCTCGAGACTTGTATGAAGAAGGCCCCCGCGGCGCGCCCTTGCCCCCGCCGCCGCCGCCATTTAGTATGGCCGTGATGACCGGACTGCTTTTCACCGGCGGCGAAGGCCCGAGCCCGGAGAGACTCGCTCCGTTCCTCGAAGGCGTCGAGCTGGTGATCGCAGCCGACTCCGGACTGGAGCTGGCGAGGGCCGCGGGCGTCGACCCCGCGCTCGTGGTCGGCGACATGGACAGCCTGCGCGATCCGGGCCTGCTCGCCGCCTACGGCGAACGCGTGATGCGTTTTCCCGTCGACAAGGACGAGACCGACACCGAGATCGGCGCTGCGCCTGCTTCGCGAGCGGGGCGTCGACCGGGTGATCGTGGCCGGCGGGGGCGGGGGGCGTCTGGCCCACCTGCTGGGGTTGCTCGCCCTGTTCGAGCGCCGGTTCGCGCCTTCGGTGTGGCTGACCGCGCGGGAGCACGTGCAGGTGGTCGACGGAAGGCTCGCGCTCCCCGGATGCGTCGGTCAGACGATCTCGTTCTTTCCCGTCGGCGGGCGCGCGCTCATCAGGCGCTCGGCGGGACTCAAGTGGCCGCTGGACGGCCTGAAGTGGGGCAGGGGGGACGCCGGGGTCAGCAACGTGGCGGTCGCCGACACCGTGGAGGTCGAGCTCGCCGCCGGCCGGCTGCTGATGGTCAGGGAGTGGTAGCGGCCAGCGCCTCGCGGACCCTTTCGCGGGTCACGCGAGGGTCCTCGACGAGGACGCGCTTGCCGCCGATGAGGTCGGCGATGCCGAGCTCCGAAGGGTAGCGCGGGATCACGTGGACGTGCAGGTGGCGGATGGACGCTCCGGCGGCGAGGCCCATGTTGTAGCCGATGTTGTAGCCCTGCGGCTTGTGGGTCCGGTCGAGCACCGTGAGCAGCCGCCTGACGATCTGCGAGATCCGCTGCTCCTCGTCCGCGGACAGCTCCCTCACGTCCTCGACGTGCCGGATCGGGAACACCAGCATGTGCCCCGGGTTGTACGGGTAGAGGTTGACGGTCGCCACGACGAGGTCGTCCTGGTAGACCGTGAGGTCGACGACCTCGGAGTCGCGGTCGCGCACGCGGCAGAGCACGCAGCCCGGGGGCGCGCTGCGACTGGACGTACGCCATCTTCTCGAAGTTGAAGAAGTAGCCGTGCTCCACAGGCCGACTCCTGTCTCCCACGGCGCGCGCCTCGCCTCCGCGCGTTGCGCCTTCACCAGTATATCCGGGACGCGAGTCGAAGGGAACATCGGTATATAATGAGGATCGTGTCGAGGCCCCGAGAGTCGGCGCTGCTCACGGTCGCGGTGCGGCTGTACCGGTCGCTTTTCCTCTTCTGCCTCCTCGTGCTCGTTCTCTACGGGCTGGGAATTTCCAGGAGTTCCAGGACGAGAGCCAGCTCCTCCTGCTGCGGGTCGTACGGGTGGCGGCCCTCGCGGGCAGCCTCCTCGGCGCCTGGTGCGTGGCGTTCAGGGCCTGGCTCCTGCTGCGCCGCGGCTCCGCTCGGGGGTGGCCTCTGATCGGCGACGGACTCGTGCTGGTGGCCAACGTGGCGCTGCTGCTGGGCGTCGAGCTCCTCTTCGCGTGGGTGCAGATTCCCGCGCCGAGATCCGCTGGACCTGCGCTCGGTTTGACAGCCCGTTTTTTCCGCAGCTATACTCCGGCCGTCATGGTCGCGTCACTCGAGTGTCCGCCGGCGGCGTACATCGCCCCGGGCGCGCGCAGCAGGCTGCCCGCGCTCGCGGCTCGTGCCCGGCGCGTGCTCGTTGTCACGGGCGAACACTCGCTTCGCGCAGCCGGCCGGGCGGACGAGCCGTTCGCCTGCTCTCGGGCCGGCAGACCGCGCTCGCGGCGGCGCCGGCCGGCGAGCCGACCGTCGACGGCGTCGAGCGGATGCGCGCGTCATGGGCGGCGTTCGAGCCGGACCTCATCGTGGGCGCCGGCGGCGGGTCGGTGCTGGACATGGCGAAGGCGCTGTCCGGGCTGCTGCTCCGCCCATCCGACGATCGACTACCTCGAGGGGATCGGCAGCGGACGGCAGGTCGAGCCGCCCGTGGTGCCGTGGATCGCGCTCCCCACGACCGCCGGCACCGGCTCGGAGGCGACGAAGAACGCGGTCATCAAGTCCGCGGCGCACCGCGTGAAGAAGAGCCTCCGTTCCCCGCTGCTGCTCCCGGCGGCGGCGATCGTGGACCCCGAACTGACCCTCGGCATGCCGCCGCGGCTCACGGGCGAGAGCGGGCTGGATGCGCTGACGCAGCTCGTCGAGGCGTACGTCACCGCGAAGCCCAACCCGATCGCGCGCGCCCTCGTCCGCGACGCGTTCCCCCGAATGCTGCGGGCCCTGCACGTCGTCGCGGAGCGCCCCGACGACCTCGACGCGCGCGGCGACGCCTCCTACGGCGCCCTCGTCAGCGGCATCGCGCTGGCCGACTCGGGACTGGGCGCGGTGCACGGCTTTGCGTCGGGCCTGGGCGGTGCAGCCGAGATCCCGCACGGCCTGATCTGCGCGTCATTCCTGGCGCAGGTGCTCGCGGCAAACAGGCCGGCAATCGATGCAGCGGTCGCCGAGCTGATGGCGCCGCCTGCGCCCGAGGGAGACCCAGTCGCCGCGCTGATCCGCGCCGTGGAGGAGCTTCTCGCGCGGTTCGGGCTGGCGGGCACGATCCGCGGCTACGGGATCAGGGCCGACCAGATCCCGGAGATCCGCCCGACTTTCTGAGGGCTCGAGCATGTCGGGAAATCCCGTGCGCTTGAGCCAGGAGCAGAAAGTGACGATCTTGCAGCAGGTGCTCCTGAGCTGGAACTAATGAGTGTCTGGAAGCTGAAATCCGTCTGGCACGTGAGCCGTGAATACGAAGGGGTGGCGGAGGCCGGCGGCCTCAAGGACGTGGTCCGAGGGCTGGCGGAGGCGAGCCTGGCCCACGGGATCGCCGCAACCGTCATCATGCCGTACTACGGCCTCGTATCCCTCGAGGTGCCGCAGGCCGCGGCCCGCCGGTTCCGCGTTCGGGTGTGCGACGCCCGACGGGCGCCGGCGTTTCACGACGTCGTCTTCCGCGAGACGCGGCTGCGCGGCGTGCGCGTGCTGCTGGCCGACTCGCCGATCTTCCGCGCCAAGCGCGGCGTCTACGGCTACACCGACGAGGACGAGAGCGAGAACCCGACGCTCAAGCGGGGCACCGGACATGCGGACGCTCAAGCGATGAACCTCGTGCTTCAGCATGCGGCCCTCGCGCTCGCGCGCCTCGAGCGGCCATCGCTCATCCACTGTCACGACGGGCACGCCGCCTTCCTTCCCGCAATGGCCCGCCGCCTGTGGGGTTCCCGCCGCCCTCTCTCCGAAACCGGCTTCGTGCTGACGATCCACAACGCGGGCCCCGGGTACAGGCAGGAGGTCTACGGGACGGAGTACGCGCGGGGCCTGACCCACCTCGGGAGGCGCACGCTTGCCAGAGGCGTGATAGACGACGCGGTCGAGCCCGCTGCTGCTCGGGGCCCTCCATGCCACGGTCAACACTGTCTCGCAGCCCTACGCGCGCGAGATTATGCAGCCAGGAGATCGGCCTCGCTTACGAGATGGCGGGGGTGGAACTGGACGGGATCACCAACGGGATCGACGCCGACGAGTACGATCCGCGGCGTCCCGAGAAGTCGGGCCTCCCCTTTGCGTTCGACCCTGAGCGCGACGAGCTCGGCGGCAAGGCGCTCTGCAAGCTCGAGCTGCTGGCGCGCATCGCGCGAGGCCGCAGCGGCAAGGCGCGCCAGTTCGGGGCGGTGTCCCGGGCGGCGGAGCTGCCGCTGATCACGTACGTGGGCCGGCTCACGACTCAAAAGGGCATCATCCACCTCTGCGATGCCCTCAGCCGGCTGTTCGTCGAGAGACGCAACTTCGCGGTCGTCGTGCTCGGCGACGGGGAGCGGAGCTGGAGTCGAGCCTGATCGAGCTCGCGCAGTCGCACGACGCTCGCGGCCGCATGGTGTTTCTCGACGGTACGACCCGCAGATCGCCAAGCTCATCTACGCGTCGGGAGATCTTCATCGCTGCTTCCTTCGGACGTATGAGCCGTGCGGTCTTTCCGACCTCTACGCCCAGATGATGGCAATGTGCCGGTCGTGCGGCTCGTGGGCGGACTGGTCAAGGTCGAAGACGGGATCACCGGCCTGGGCTACCAGCCCGCCGACGGCCTCGCTGGGGCGATGCGCAGGGCCCTCGACATGTGGGCCATGGACCAGCCGGCCCTCTCGAGGATCCGGCGCGACGCGTTCAAACGCGTGCTCGCCCGCTACACGTGGGCCAGGGTCTTCGAGTCGGGCTACCTGCCGCTCTACCAGCGGGCGGTGGGATAGGGGCAGCCTTGGAGGCCGAGATCCCGCTCAAGACGGCCGTCGATGTCGCGCGGATCCGGCGCAGCTGCCGCCTCGCCGAAGCGACGCTCCGCCACCTGAGGCCGCACGTGCACGCGGGGGTGAGCACGCGGGATCTCGACGGCATCGCCGAGCGTTTTATCCGGGCCGGGGGAGGGCTTCCCGCCCTCAAGGGCTACCGGGATTTCCCGCCTCCATCTGCACGTCGGCCAACAACGTGTCGGCGCACGGCATCCCTGACGACGTCGCGCTCGAGGACGGCGACGTGATCGGCATCGACGTCACGGTGGCCGTGGACGGCTGGCACGGCGACGCGGCCTGGACGTTCATCGTCGGCTCGGCCGGCGAGGACGTGCTGCGGCTGGTGCGCGCGGCCTGGCGGGCGTGCCTCGCGGGGCTGGTGTCGGTGCGGCCGGGCGGCCGCCTCGGCGACGTCGGCTACGCGATCAGCCGCGCCGCCGGCAAGCTCGGCTGCAGCGTCATCCGCGACTACGTCGGCCACGGGATCGGCCGCGCGATGCACGAGGAGCCCCGCATCGTGAACTTCGGCAGGCGGGGGCAGGGGCTGCGCATCGTGCCGGGGATGGTCTTTACCGTGGAGCCCATGGTCAACCTCGGCGGCTCCGACGTAAAGGTCATGGACGACGGCTGGACCGTGGTCACAGCCGACGGGAGCCTCTCCGCGCAGTTCGAGCACACGGTCGCCGTCTATCGCGAAGGCATCGAGATCCTCACGCTCTCCGACATCCGGCTCAAGGATTGCCTTGACGAGCCACCGTACTTCTAATAGCCTTTCTTTGTGCAGGGGGCCGTTGAGCGCCGCCTGGCCGCGCCACCTTAGCTCAGTCGGCAGAGCACGTGACTTGTAATCTCGGGGTCCCCGGTTCGATTCCGGGAGGTGGCTGTCAGACATCTCGCAAGCTTTGTGGACCCCCGGCAGCGTGCGCGGCAGCCGCGTGTTTTTGCCTTTGGCCGCCTCGTGGTTGCTCGGCCTCGAAAGGGTAAACTTGCACGCCCGTCAGGTGCGCCGGGACGCCGGGGCGGGCTTGCCCCCGGGTGATCCAACGGAACGCGACCCCTGCGGCGAGCAAGGCGAAACCGCGCGTGCGTTCCCGACCGCGAGCGGGACAGCCAGCCAAGTGGAGTAGAATATGGGCGATTCGAGACCGAACATCCTGCTGATCACTACGGATCAGCACCGCTACGACGCGCTGGGGGCAAATGGCAACCCGATGGTCAGGAGCCCCAACATTGACGCGCTTGCGCGCGAGGGCGTCAGGTTCGAGAACTGCTTTATCCAGGGCACTGTCTGCGTACCGAGCCGAGCCTGCATCCAGACGGGCCGCTACACGCACCAGCACGGCGTGACTTACATGGAAGAGGCGGCGGGCAAGACCCCCGGGCTGCCGGAACACGAAATCACGTTCATGGAACGCTTGCAGACGGCTGGTTACCGGACCGGAGCGACGGGCAAGATACACATGCATCCCCCCAAGGGCTTCGATTGGCACGAGCTCACGGCCGGAAAGGGGCGGCGGTGGATGGTATCGCAGGGGTCGCCGCTGGGGCCGGGGCCGCTCGGTCCGAAGTACGCGGGCTGGCTGGAGAAGAAGCGACCCGGCGCCTACGAGGAGCTCTACGCCGAGCGCCGCGCACAGCCTTCGTACCGCGAGCACGGCCTGATGGACATCCCGCTCTCCGCCGAAGAGTACGTCGAGACGTGGATCGCCGAGCAGTCGATGGGTTTTATCGACGAGGCTTGTTCAGGTACCAAACCGTTGTTTCTCTCGGGCCGGCTTTTGCGGCCCCCATGGCCCCTTCGATCCGCCGGAACCCTACCGATCGATGTACCGTCCGGCCGACGTGCCGCTGCCAATCGAGCTGGACGGCTGGCCGAGCTGGCGTGACGAAGTGGGACGAGCAGCTCATGCGTCGTGCTGTTGCCTACTACTGGGCCATGGTCACGTGCATCGACGATCAGGTCGGCAGCATCGTGAGCCAGCTGAAGCGCAGGGGCGCCCTCGACAACACGCTGATCATCTTC
>CAVTHK010000003.1:0-466515 GCA_963734495.1 uncultured Spirochaetota bacterium | reverse complement strand
GCAGCTCTATGAGGCGAGCGTGATCGACGGGGCGGGCCGCTGGAGGCAGATGCTCGCCATCACGCTGCCGGGGATCGCGCCCACGATCATCATCCTCTTCATCCTGCGGCTGGGCTCGATGATGAGCCTGGGCTCGGAGAAGATCCTGCTGCTGTACAACGCGAACACGTACGAGACGGCGGACGTCATCTCGACCTTCGTCTACAGGAAGGGGATCCTGGAAACGAGCTTCAGCTTCTCGGCCGCGGTCGGGCTGTTCAACTCGGCCGTCAACTTCACGATTCTGCTCGCCGCGAACCGCATCAGCCGGTTCGTGTCCGGCACGAGCCTCTGGTAGGCAGGGGAGACGCTTGATGGTCATGCGCCGTTCGCCCGCCGAGGTCCTCTTCGACGTCCTGAACGTCCTGCTGCTCACGCTGGTCGTGGTCGTGACGCTCTACCCGCATCCTGTACGTCGCCTTCGCCTCGATCAGCGATCCCATCGAGATCATGAAGTACCGCGGAATCCTGCTGCGCCCCCTGGGGTTCGACCTCCAGGCGTACCAGCGCGTGCTCACCAACCCGATGGTCGGCTATGGCTACCGGAACACCCTGTTCATCGTGATCGTCGGCACGAGCCTCAACGTTCTCATGACGACGCTCGCCGCGTACGCGCTCTCGCGCAAGCGGCTGTATTTCAAGAACGTCGTGGTGTTCCTCATCACCTTCACCATGTTCTTTTCCGGCGGCCTGATCCCGACGTACCTCCTGGTGCGCATGACGCTCGGCCTCAAGGACAACCTGCTCGCCCTGATCCTCCCGAACGCCATGAGCGCGTACAACATGATCATCATGCGGACCTCGGTGGCCGCGATCCCGGACAGCATGGAGGAGTCCGCCAAGATCGACGGCGCCAACGATTTCACGGTCCTGTTCCGCATCATCGTGCCGCTGTCGCTCCCCGTCATCGCGGTCATGATCCTCTTCTACAGCGTCGCCCACTGGAACGCGTGGTTCTCGGCGATGCTCTACATCGACAAGCGCGAGCTCTTCCCGCTGCAGCTCGTGCTGCGCGAGATCCTCATCGCGAACTCCACGAACGAGATGATGACCAACGTCTCCATGGAGGAGAAGGCCTACATCGGAGAGACGATCAAGTACAGCACGATCATCGTGGCGACGCTCCCGATTCTCTGCGTGTACCCGTTCCTCCAGCGCTACTTCGTTCAGGGCGTGATGATCGGGGCGATCAAGGAGTAGGGGCGACGGCCCGCCCGGCGGCGCGCACCCGGCGGCGCGCCCACGGCCGATCACACGCGGCCGGCGAGCATGGCAAGCAGCCGGTCCAGGACGCGCTCGCCTTCGGCCCGCAGGGCATTGTGCTCGAGCTCGCTGGTCACCCAGGTCCGCATCCCGCCGATGACCCTCGCGGTCTCTTCGGAAAACGCCCGCTCCACGTACATGTCGTCGTAGTAGACGGCCGCCGCCGCGGGGACCGTGTTCGCCCGCAGCCTGTCCGCCTCGTAGAGCCGGGGCCAGCCCTGGTGGCGAGCGAGGATGTCCGCGGCTTTCCCGAGAGGGGCGAGCCGCTCGTACTCCTCGAACATCCAGGGGTAGACCATCTCTCCGGTGAAGAGCACGGGCCCCGCGCGCGAGGCGTCGAGCTCGGCATACTCGCCGCGGACGCGCTCCGCGGACCACCCGGACGCCTCCTCCTGGCAGTACTCGGCCTCGTGGAGCAGCGCGTAGATCGGGTTGGTTTCGAAGGAGAACGCGCTTTCGAACCCGCGCAGGAACGCGTAGCTCAGCTGCCCGGGCGGGCCGAAGGCGCATTCGAGCAGGTAGTGAACCTTCTCGAACCCGTCGCTCGCGCCGAATGCGATCCCCAGCTGCTGGAAGCGCCGCACCGACAGGCGGCCCCCCGCCGGCAGGCGCACATCTCGGTCGGCCAGGTGATCGGCGATCGCCCGCGCCCGGGCCGCGTCCTCGGGGTAGCGGGCGAAGTACCGCCTGTTCTTCTCGAGCACCCTCCGGTACGTCGCACGGTAGACGTCGTCGGCGCCGCGGTCGAGAGGCGGCAGGCCCCCCGTGATGACCGCAGCCTCCAGCCCTTCGGGCGCCGCCGACAGGTAGCGCGTCACGCAGAACCCGCCAAAGCTCTGCCCGAGGACCGTCCAGCGCTTCTCGCCGAGCAGCTCGCGCCGGATGGCTTCGGCGTCGGCGACGATGCTGTCCTGGCGGAAATGCATCAGGTACTCGGCCTGCTCTCGCGGCGACGCCAGGCGGACGAGGCTCTCCAGGGAGACGGGGGTGCTGTTTCCCGTGCCCCTCTGGTCGAGCAGCAGCACCCTGTAGTCCTCGAGCGCCCGCTTGAGCCAGCCGCCGCCCCCTTCGGGGCGCGGAGCCGCGAAGCCCGGCCCTCCCTGGAAGAAGAGCAGCCAGGGCAGATCGGCCTCCCGTTTTCCGGGCGCGACGACTTCGCGCGCGAAGACGGCGATCCGCTCGCCGCCGGGCCGCGCATGGTCGAGCGGCAGCGAGAACTCGTGAGACGTCAGGATCAGACCCGGAAGAGCGTTCGTGTGTCCGCGCATGACTCGCCTGCCATCCTGGGCTGACCTGCCCGCCCGAGCGGGCTCACCGGTTCTCTCCGAACGCCGCCGCCTCCGCGCCGGGGCCGGGCGACGCGCTCCCGGGTGGCTCGCCCGGCAGCCGCCGCCGCGGGTGGTCGAGCGCCAGGCGGACCAGGCCGTAGGCGCCGTCGTAGACTCCGGCCCCGTGGTTCTTGACGATGTTGCGGCAGTAGAACGGGATCAGGTCGTCCTCCTCCACCGCGAGCTTGAGGGCGAGCATGGCGCCGAGCTCGCTTTCGGTCTCCAGCGTCCCGTCGCCGATCTCCGCGCCGCGGATCGCGCCCCAGGCCTCGTGCCGCCCCACGCGGTGGATGAACAGCTTGGGCACCGGGTAGAAGGAGAGCTCCGACGGCTTGGTGATCATGAGGTCGCTCGCCCGCATGAGCAGGTTCGTGAGATAGACCGCGGGGAAGATGCTGTCGAAGAGAAAGACGTTGATGCCCCGCGCCTCGCCGGCGCGCGCCTCGTCGGCAAAGGAGCGCGACTCGCCCCACTCCCGCCTCAGCGTGTAGCGGATGCCTGCCGCATCGAGGGCGGGCTGCAGCTCGCGCCAGCGATCCGCGTGGTCCCCCATGTTGACGAAGAGCACGACCTTCCCGCTCTCGACGGGGAAACGGAGGAACCGGATGATGGTCTCGAACATCGAAATCTGCGCGCCCGCGCCGCCGAGAGTGAGCAGCACGTGCCGGGGCCTGCGATCGCGCACGCGCCGCAGCCGGGAGTCGCAGTCCTCCTCGATGTTGCTGACCAGCTCGTGGTCGACAAAGTGGCCCGCGTAGCGGATCGCCGACTCCGGCATGGGCATGAGCATCCGGCCGCCGTCGCCCATGTTGCGCAGGCTGCGATAGCCGAAGTAGGCCGACGGCGTCTGCACGGCGTGGACGGACCCGGGGACCAGGTGAAACGCCATGGGGAGATTGTCCGGGATCGCGGTCACCACGCACCTCATGCCCGCGTGCAGCGCGGCGCGGGCGGCCCAGGGGTGGGTGGAGATGAAGCCCACATCGCGCGGCAGGCCGCCGCAAACCGACGCGAAGAGCCTGCAGATCTCGTCGTCCCGCGCGATGGCGGACAGCTTCATCCCCGACTCGCCCGTGAACCTCTCCCAGACGTAGCGGTTGAAGAGGCGCGAGCGCTGCGAAAGGCGGGACCCGAAGTTGTACAGGTCCTCCAGCCAAGTGATCACCCGGGCGGCCCGGCTCTCCGGCAGTGAGAGGAAGTCCAGCCAGCACGGCGTGTAGCCCATGCTCCGGATCGCTGAGGCGACGGCCAGCGAGATCCGATAGTGGCCGTACCCCATGCGGATGGTCCCGATCACTACCGCCTTCGCGGGATCGACGGGGTCGCCGCCCTCGCCGAGGGTGCGGATGCCGAGACAGCTCGTGGCCGGCTCTTCCGCGCGGCATCCGATCCGCTGCGGGAGTCGATCGCCGGGGTACTTCCGCTCGAGGCGCCGCCTGAGGCGGACGGCCCGCCGTACGGCCTTCTCGGGCAGCGGGTTTCCGAACACCGACACCTTCTCCACCGCCGCGCTCCCTCACACCGAGTGTAGACCAGCCGCCGCAGAGTGCAAGCCCCGGCCGCGCTGTTGCCTTGAATTTCAAGGCGTGAGAGACTGCCCCTGGCCATGACTTCGAGGGAGAGGGTGATGGCCGCCGTCCAGCACCGGGAACCCGACCGCGTGCCCGTGGACTTCGGCGGCCACAGGTCATCGGGAATCGCGGCGATCGCGTACGCGAGGCTCAAGAAGGCTCTCGGCATCTCCGGCGGCGGCGTGTACGTCTACGACATCGTGCAGCAGCTCGCCATCGTGGAGCCCCCGGTCCTGGACGCGCTCGGCGTCGACGTGGTCGAGATGGGAAGGGGGTTCCTGACCTCCGACGCGGACTGGAAGTCGTGGGAGCTCCCGGACGGAACCCCCTGCCGCATTCCCCGCACCCTGAACGTCGAGCGGCGCGGCCGCGATTCCTGGCTGATCTCCGGCGACGGAGTG
This sequence comes from uncultured Spirochaetota bacterium, assembly GCA_963734495.1. Taxonomy (GTDB): domain Bacteria; phylum Spirochaetota; class Spirochaetia; order SZUA-6; family CAVTHK01; genus CAVTHK01. Next base: position 461,913 of record CAVTHK010000003.1, on the reverse strand, counting down.
GACCTGGCTGTCCAGAAGGAAGGCTGCCTCTACTTCGAGCAGGTCCACTACCCGCTCGCGGCGAAGACGCCGGCAGACGACGACTTCGACGGCCCCGACGGCCTCGAGGAGGCGCTCGGCCGCACCATGTGGACGGGTATCGGCTGCCCCGGCGCGCACGTCGCGCTCGACGGCGCCGGGCTTGCCGAGCTGGCGCGGGGCGCAAGGGCGCTCCGCGAGTCCACCGATCGCGCCATCATCGGGCTGTTCGGCGGGAACCTCTTCGAGATCCCGCAGTTCCTCTACCGCAACGACAACTACCTGGCCTCCCTGGCGCTGGAGCCGGACGCCTGCGCGCGGCTCTCCGAGCGGCTGTGCGAGCGCCACCTCGAGAGGCTGGAGAAGTGGCTCGGGGCCGTGGGGCCCTTTATCGACATCGTGCTCTTCGGCGACGACCTCGGGGGACAGAACGGCCCGCTGATCTCGCCGGGGATGTACCGCCGCACGTACAAGCCCTGGCATGCGCGGATGTGGAAGCGGGCGCGCGAGCTCGCGGACGTCAAAGTCCAGCTCCACAGCTGCGGGGGCATCGAGCCGCTGCTCGACGACCTGATCGACGCGGGCGTCGACATGATCAACCCCGTCCAGATCTCCGCGCGGGGGATGGACGCCGCCGCTCTCAAGGCGAAGTACGGCGGCCGCCTGACCTTGTGGGGAGGCGGCTGCGACACCCACCGCGTCCTCGCCGCCGGCACGCCGGCCGACGTGGCCCGGCACGTCACGGAGCAGCTGCGCATCCTCAGCCCCGGCGGCGGGTTCGTGTTTCAGCAGGTCCACAACGTGCTCGCCGACGTGCCGGCGGACAACGTGATCGCGATGTTCGAGGCGGTCCGGGCGTTCAACGCGCGCGGGTGACCCGCGCCGCAGCAGCCCGGCAGTCTATCTCAGCGGCACCTCGAGGACCGTCGCCGAGTGCGGCGCGAAGCTGTGGACGAACGTCGCCCCCGCTCGCACCGGCTTGCGCGCGGCCACCGCTACCGCCGTCGGGTCGTCGACGGTGTTGACCGCGCCCACCGACGCGGCGGAGAGCTCGTAGACCGCGGCCTCGCCGGCGACGGAGAGCCCCTGCAGGGCGATCGAGCACTCCACCGGCTCGTCCCTGTGACGATTGACGACGGCAAGGCAGAGCGTGCGGCCGTCCTCGCGCACCGTGGCCGAAGCATCGACGTAGGGGACGCCGGACACGGGCCCCAGCCCGCGGGAGCCGCCCTTGTCATGCGTCTCGAAGGTGTCCGAGAGCACGAAGGTGTCGAGGGCCGTGCTTCCCGCGTGGTTCGCGTACAGGTCGAACGCGTGGTAGAGCGGCGTGAGCACCATCCCCTCGGGCCGGACCTGGATCATCCCGAGCGCGTTGACCATCTGGGCGAGGTTGGCCATCCCGACGACGGCGCTCATGCGATGAAGCACGTTGAAGGTCCCCGCGGCGAACAGCGCGTCCTTGAGCTCGTAGGCCTCCTCGAACAGGTGGGCGCGGTCGCCCCGCGTGCGGTACCACACGTTCCACTCGTCGAAGGCGATGCGGATCGGCCTGGCGATGCCGGCGGCAAAGCTCGCCAGCTCGACGGCCGACTGCAGCATCCGCAGCCGCTTCTCGACGAACACCGGCGCGGCCACCGTCGAGTAGTAGTCGTCGGTGCCGTAGTAGCCGTGGATCGCGATGTAGTCGATGTATTCGCCCGCCTTCTCCAGGACCTTCAGGTTCCAGTCGACCTCGCTCCGGTTGGAGCCCACCGCGGTGAACTTGAGGTCCGGCGACACGCGCCTCATGAGCTTGGTCCACTCGCGAACCGCGCGGGCGTAGTCCTCGGCCGAGAGGCAGCCGATTTCGTTCTTGTGCTCCGTCTCGTCGATCTCGTTGCCGATGCCCCAGTACCGCACGCCGAAGGGCCGCTCGCTGCCGTTGGCCCGCCGCATGCGCGCGTACGCCGTCGACCCGGTCCCGTTGCAGTAGTCGACCCAGGCCGCGGCCTCCTCCGGGGTCCCGCTGCCGACGTTGGCGCACAGGTACGGCTCGGCGCCGACCCTGCGGCAGTAGTCGATGAACTCGTCGGTCCCGAAGCGGTTGCTCTCCTCGCCTCCCCAGGCGAGGTTCGTGCGCACCGGGCGGCCGGCCAGGGGCCCCACGCCGTCCTGCCAGTGATAGCCGTCGGCGAAGCAGCCGCCGGGCCAGCGGAGGATCGACGGCCGGATCTTGCGCATCGCCTCGACCACGTCGCCGCGGACCCCGCGCTCGTCGACGATCCCGCCGTAGATGCAGCGGCCGAGGTGCTCGATGAAGTGCCCGTAGATCATCGGGTCCACCCGGCCGACGACCCGATCCGCGTCCACCTTGATCCTGCTCGTCATGTCTCGCGATCCTCCTTGCGATGTCCGCGGGAGCCGGGCCGCGAGCCCGCCTCCCGGGATAGAAACCGCATGTTGTCCGCCCAGTTGTTCGCAGCGCCCAGCGTGTCCAGGATGTGGGAGACCTGCCCGCGATGGTGGGCCTGGTGAACGAACAGAAAGTCGAACGCGTCGCACGCCACGGCGCTCTGCGGGGAGCCTGAAGAATCCCGGTACTCGAACGCCTCGCCGTAGCGCGATTCGGGGAACTCGCCGAACCAGGCCGTGATCGCCGCGTCGACGGCGACGCGGTGCGCGGCGAGAGAAGCAAAGTCATCGTGCAGGTCGTCGTCCCACGAGAGGTTCGGCGGGTCGAGCGTCGCGTCGCTCAGCGCCTTCGAGCCCGGCGCGAGCGCCCGGTAGCGGCGCAGCCAGTGGATGTCGGTGACGATCAGGTGGTTGAGAATGCCGTGGATCGAGCCGAACCAGGAGCCCGCGTCCCTCCTGCGCACGCGATCGGTGACGCGCGTCAGGGCGTCGTACATCTCCGCGTTCGCGCGCTCGTTGTAGCGCGCCAGTCGCGCGAAGCGCTCTTTGAGACCGACAGCCATGGAGCGAGTATGCCCTGCCCGCCGCGGCCGCGTCCACGGGGGCGGAACGGGGGCGCCACGGGGCGCGGAAACAGGTGCCGGGGCCTCAGGGAGCCGCGGGGACCTCGACGCCCCGCTTCTGCAGGAGCGTCCCTTCGGAGAGGTAGAAGCGCACCAGCGCCTGCAGGTAGCCCGCCGAGGCCTGCACCGCCGCGAGCTGGGCGTTGAGGAGGTCCCGCTGCGCCTGCGCTACGAGGAACGTCGTGGAGGTCCCGACGCGGAACTTTTCCGTTTCGGCCGCGAGCTTCTGCTCCTGCAGCCGCTGCACGACGGCCGTGGCCTCGATCTGGCTCAAGGCAAGCCGCGCCTCGCCATGCGCCGTGCGGATATCGGCCTCGGCCACGAGCTGGAGGTTGCGCAGCGCCTCTTCGGCCTGCCGCCGCGAGAATGCCGCCCGCTCGTTGCGGGCGGAGGCTGCCTGGTTGCCGAGCGGGACCTCGAAGCGCAGGCCCGCCGTCACATCCGGCTGCTTGAGCGTATCGGCGGGCGCCGATCCGGTGAAAAAGAGATCGAGCTTCGGCAGGATGCCGTTGCGCGTCCTCACCAGCTCCAGGTCGCCGCGCTCGATCGCGAGCCGGGCCTGCGCCAGGTCCGGACGCGAGCGGAGGCCCGCGGTCACAGCCTGCCCGGCTTCGCCGAGGTCGTCGGGAGGGATCGCGGGCGTGTCGGTCACGCGCACCTCGCTCTCCCACCGCGACTCTCCGGGAGGATTGAGCAGCATGATCAGGCCCACGCGCGCGGTCTCCACGCGGCCCTCGGCCGAGAGGACGCCCTGCCGGCGGGAGGCGACCTCGGCCTCCGCCGCCGCGATCTCGATCTCGGCGAGGCGGCCGACCTGGACCCGCGCCCGGGTCTCCTCGAGCTGCTGTTCCGCGAGCCTGAGCGACTCACGGTTGATCTTCAGCTGCTCGCCGGCCAGGTAGAAGTCCCAGTACGCGGTCTCGACGTCGCCCATCAGCCCGGAGGTGAATCCCAGGAGCTGGTAGCGCGACGAGAACGTGTCGATCCGCGCCTGCTTCACGCGCGCGAGGTTCACGGGAGGGAAGGCCCCCCTGAGCAGCGGCTGGGTCACGCCGACGCTGACGCTGCTCGCGGTGTCGTCTGCCCACGTCGCGCCGACGTCCGCGCTGACGGACGTCCCGGGCGCAAGCAGCGCCGACACGCCCACGTCGGCGTCGGTCTGGTCGGGGCCGACGACGCCGCCGGAGCTCGTCGGGTTCCACGTCCGCGAGACGTCGGCGGAGACCGTCGGGTCGAACGCACCGGCCTGCTCCTTTTCCGCGGTCCGGGTCACCGACACGGAGAGCGCCTGCACCTTGAGCGCCGGGCTGTTCTCCAGCGACAGCAGCAGCGCTTCGCGCAGCGAAAGCGCGAGCGGCTGCGGGGCCGCAGCCTGGGCCTGAGCCCGCCCCGACAAGGACGCCGCAAGCAGCGACGCGAGCAACAGAGCGCGTTTCACCCGACGACCGTCCTTGTTTCCGCGGAGGCATTGGCTCCGGCGCCGGCCGGCGCCCCCGGCGCGGCTGCCTTCCTTTTGGCCCTCCAACCTTCGATCACGAGGTAGACCGTCGGGATGACCAGGAGCGTGATGAACGTCGCGCTCGAGAGCCCCCCGATCACGGCCCGGGCGAGCGGCGCCTGCACCTCGCCGCCCTCGCCGATTCCGATGGCCATCGGGAGAAGGCCAAGGATCGTCGTGAGGGACGTCATCAGGATCGGGCGCATTCTCCTGCGGCCCGCCTCCTCCACCGCTTTCCTCAGGGGCATCCCGTCCCTCCGGCGAAGCAGGTTCGTCGTGTCCACGAGGAGGATCGCGTTGTTGACGACGATGCCTCCCAGCATGAGGGCGCCGATGCCGGACTGGATGTTGAACGAAGTGCGGGTGAGGAACAGGATGAGCACCAGGCCGATCAGCGACAGGGGCACGGAGAACATGACGATGAAGGGATCCCACAGCGACTCGTAGAGGCAGGCCATGACCATGTACACGAGCACGAGAGACAGCGCGATCGCAAGAGCGAGCTCGCGGGCGGTATCCTTCTGCTCCTGGTAGTCGCCGGTAAAGCGGACCGCGAGCCCTTCGGGCATCGGAAGGCTCCGCAGGCGTTGCTGCATGTCTTCCACCACGGCGTTGGGGTCACGGCCCGCGGTGTTCGCGTAGATGGAGATCCGCCGCTCCTGGTTGTTGCGCTCGATCGCCACGGGGCCGCTGCCGCGGTGCAGTTCGATGACGTTGCGCAGAGCCACCGGCCTCCCGTCGATGTACGTGACCGGCAGGTCGAGGAGCGGCTCGAGGCCCACCTGCTCCGCGTCCTTGAGCCGCACCACGAGGTCGATCTCGTTCTCGCCCTCGCGGAACGTGCCGGCGCTGGTGCCGGAGACCAGGGTCTGCAGGAGCGTCGAGACCTGCTGGACGGTGAGGTTGAGCTCGGCGGCGCGCAGGCGGTCGATCGTGACCCAGTCCTCGGGCGCTCCGCTCTCGCGGCTGAGCTGCGCGTCCGTGACGCCGGGCACCTTCTCCGCCATCTTCTGGATCTGCGCCGCTACGAGGTACGCGGCGTTCATGTCGTAGCCCCTGACTTCGGCCTGCACGCGCTCCGTTCCGCCGCTGGCCATGTGGAACATGAAAAAGCCCTGCCCGGTTCGCGTGCGCAAGGTGATCCCGGGGATGCCGGCCAGCTTCCGCCGCAGGTCGGCGGCGATCTGCGAGTCGGAGCGCCTGCGCTCCCGCCTCGGCTTGAGCGTCAGGCTGATCTGGCCCGACGCCGATCCGGAGCCGTGCCCTCCGCCGCCGACGCTGGAGAGCATGACCTGGGCTTCAGGGACCGCCTGCTGCACGATCCGTTCGATGTTCTTCATCGCGAGGTCCGTGACCTCCAGGCGCGTTCCCACCTCCATGGTCGCGTCGACCCGGACCTGGCCTTCGTCGGTGACGGGCATCAGCTCGATCCCCACCCGTGTCGCAAGGAAGATGCAGCCCGTGAAGACGACCGCCACGATGGTCAGCGTGACCGCCGGACGTCGCAGCGCGGCCGCGAGCGCCCTGCCGTAGACGCCGTCCATGGCATGATGGAAGACGCCCGTCCAGTGATGAAGCCGGCTCCGCCCGTTGCCGCTCGCGTCGGCGAAGACGCCCTTGAGCAGCCGGGACGACATCATGGGAACGAGGGTGAGCGCGGACACCAGGGAGCACAACAGCGCGAAGCTCACGACGATCGCGAGCTGCTTGTACATGACTCCCGAGATCCCCCTGATGAAGACGAGGGGAAGGAAGACGACCACGGTCGTGAGCGTGCTCGCCACGACCGCGGCGCCGACCTCGTTGCTTCCCTGGATGGAGCCTTCGATCGCGCCCTTGCCCTCTTCGTCGCGCAGCCGGTAGATGTTCTCGAGCACGACGATCGAGTTGTCGACGAGCATGCCGACGCCGAGAGCGAGCGCTCCCAGGCTCATGATGTTCAGCGTGAAGCCGTTAAAGTACATCAGCGCGAACGTCGCTATGATCGAGAGCGGGATCGATGTCCCGATGATCAGCGTGCTCCGCAGGTTGCGGAGGAAGAACAGCAGGACGAGCAGCGCGATGATCCCGCCGTTGATCGCGGCGCTCCCGACGCTGCCGATGGAGCTCTGGATGTAGGTCGAGGTGTCGTTGATGAGGGCGATCTGCAGCTGCGGGAAATCCGTCTTGATGCGGTCCATTTCCGCCCGCACCGCCCTGGCCACCTCCACCGTGTTCTTGCCCGACTGCTTGCTGATCGAGAGGCGTATGCCCGGCTTTCCGTTGATGCGGGCGATCCGCGTGGGCCGCTCGAAGGCGTCGCTCACGTCCGCGACCTGCTTGAGCCTGATGGGCACTCCCTGCTTGACCGCCACCACGGTTTCGCCGATCTGCGGCATGCTCGCGAGCAGACCCGAGGTGCGGAGCGTGCGCTGCGACCGGCCTTCGTAGAGCGTCCCGACGGGGAGCTGGACGTTGGCCGCCTTGACGCGCGCGAGAATCTGGTCGACAGGGATGTCCAGGGCTTTCAGCCGCTCGGGGATCAGGTTGACCTGCACCTGACGCCCGAGGCCTCCCCAGACGTCGGCCGACGCGACGCCGGGCACGCGCTCCAGTCGGTAGCCTATCTGGTCGTCCACGATCTCGCGGAGCTGGACCGGGTCCATGTCGCTCACGATCCCGAGGGACATGATGGGGAAGCTCGCGGCATCGAACTTGAAAAGCCGCGGCCTCTCGATGTCCTCCGGAAGGCGCCCCGTCACGCGGTCGAGCCGGTCGCGCACGTCGGTGGCCACCGCGTCGATGTTCGTGCCCCAGGCGAACGCGAGACGCACCTGGCTCTGGCCTTCGGAGGAGGTCGAGTTGATCTCCTCGACCCCCGGCACCGCGGCCATCGCCTCTTCGATGGGCCTCGTAATGAGCTGTTCGACGACGGCCGGGTCCGCGTTGGAATACGTCACGTTGATGGAGAGTGACGGGTAGCTGATGTCGGGCATGAGGTCGATGGGAAGACGCCGCAGCGCGACCATGCCCACGATGAGGACGATCAGGGCGACCATCGTGGTGAGGACGGGCCGCCTCACCGACTGGGCTGCCAGGTTCATGATTTCCTCCCCTGGGCCGGCACCGCGGGCGCCGCCGGCTGCCCTCCGTTGCCCAAAGTGGCGTTGGCGCCCCGGGACACCGTCACCGCGGCCCCGTCTTCCAGCAGGTGCTGCCCGAGGGTGACGACGAGCCCTTCGAGCGAGCGGTTCGTCACCTCGATCAGCGCCCCCTCGGTGACGCCCGTCGTGACGGCGACGAAGCGGGCGACCTTGGCCGTCTCGTCCACGAGGAACACCCCTTTCACGCCCTCGCGCGTCGTCACGGAGCCGGAAGGCACGGCCGGGACCGCCTCCCTGCGGCCGAACTCGAGCGTGATCTGCACCGGCATTCCGGGCTTCAGGGCCGCGTCGGCGTTGGGGATCTCGACCCTGACCTCGGCCTGACGGGTCGACTCGCGGAGGAAGGGAGCAACGCGGCTGACGCTGCCTGGGAACACCCTGCCCGGCAGGGCGTCCGAAGCCACGTCGGCGCGCTGGCCGAGGTGGACCCTGGCGTAGCTCTGGTCGGTGACCTGCACCACCGCGACGAGCGTGCCGATGTCGAGGAGGCTGCAGATCGCGTCGTTGGCGCGCAGCAGCGAGCCGGCCTCCGCGTAGCGCTCGCCGACCACCCTCGTGGCCGAGCCGTCCTGCCAGTCGGCGCGGATCTGCGTCTGCGACACACGCAGCTCAGCGGCCTTGAGCGCCGCCTCCTTCTGGCGGACCTGCGCGACCGCGACGTCGTCCTGCGCCTCGGCCTTGCGGCGCTGCGCATCGGCTTGATCGAGCTCCGACTCGGAGGAGATCTTCTTTTCCCTGAGGGTCTTGGCCCTCTCGAGGTCGCGGCCCGCCATGTCGAGAGTGATCGCGGCCGCCTTCCGGTTGGCTTCGGCGACAGCGAGCTCCGCGCGCGCCTGCTCGAGCGCCTGCGCGTATTCTTCGCTGTCGAGCACGGCGAGCAGCCGGCCCTTCTCGACGCGGTCACCCACGTCGACGAGAAGCCGTTCGAGCCTGCCGGCGATCCGGGCCGAGACCTGGACGTTCGAGCGCGCCAGCAGGGACCCGCTGAAGGTCCCGAGGTCGCGGAGCGTGACCCTGGTCACCGGGACGGCTTCGACCGCGACCGCCTGCCGGCTGCCGGCCGCAGGCACAGCGGCCCGCGCGCCCTGCGCCGCTCGGCCCGCCTGGCTCGCGCCGAAGCGCAGCCACGCGATCAGGGCGCCGCCGACGACTGCCGCAATAACGAGGATGAGGACCCACTTCTTCATCGTGATGCGGGAACTCCTTTTCTGCAGGTCGATCATACACTAGAAAGGTCAGGCTTGGCAGGCACCCCCCCGCCCGCAAGGAACTCTTAATGAAGGCGGCGCAAGGCGGCCGGCAAGCCCTTGCGCTGCGGGCCGGCCCGATCCATGCTCACTCCATGACCATGATCGACGCCCACATCCACCTGACCGCCGGACATCCGGAGTGCGACAGCCTGCTCGAGCGCCTCGACGTCGCGGCCCTGAACGTCTGCGTGCCTCATGATTCGGAGGGAAGATGGCGCGCGCAGGCCGAGCTGTACCGCAGCCTCCATGCCGCCTCGCCGCGGCGCTTCGCATGGTGCACCGCCTTCGACCTGCCGCGCTTCGGCGACCCTCACTACGCCGATCGCGTGATCGAGGGGCTGCGCTCGGACATCGCGGACGGCGCCGTCGCCTGCAAGATCTGGAAGAACGTCGGGATGGAGGTCCGGCGGCCCGATGGAGCGTACCTGATGGTCGACGATCCGGTCTTCGACCCGATCCTCGCCTTTCTCGAGAAGCAGGGGCTCACGCTGCTGGCCCACATCGGTGAGCCGCTGGCGTGCTGGCAGCCCCTGGACCCTGCGAGCCCGCACTACGGCTACTACAGCGCCCACCCGGAATGGCACATGCACGGCCGCGTCGGGTTCCCTTCGCACGAGGCCATCATCGCCGCGCGCGACAGGCTCGTCGAGCGCCACCCGCGCCTCCGCATCGTGGGCGCCCACCTCGGGAGCCTCGAGCACGACGTCGCGGAGGTGGCCCGGCGGTTGGACCGCTATCCGAACTTCGCAGTGGACACCTCGGCCCGCGTCCGGGACCTGGCGCGCCAGGAGCCGGACAAGGTGCGCGCGTTCTTCGAGCGCTACCCGGACCGGATCCTGTTCGGCACCGACCAGGTCCATCGGACGGACCTCTCGCAACTCGACGCCGCCGCGAGGCGCGACATCCTCGCGGCGATCGAGACGCGTTACGCGATGGAGCGCGCGTTTTACGCAGGCCGGGGCACGGTCCGGCTCTTCGACAGCGAAGTCGAAGGGCTCGCTCTCCCTGAGCCCGCGCTGAGCAACTTCTACGCGGAGAACGCGCGGCACTGGTACCCGGGCCTTTGAGGCTTGCGGCGCCGGAGCACGGGCGGCCGCGCGTGGCCCGGCAGCGCGCGGGCCCGACCATTGACGGCACGCGCCGCCTTTCGTAGGATGGACCCGACTCCGAACCCTCCCGACGCGACGCCTGACGGAGCAAAGCCATGCTGAAGCACGTGATCGAGGTCTTCGAGCTGCTCGACGACGGAGGCATCGACGGCGCGGCAGTCGCCTCGTTCTTCGAGCAGCGCTGCGGACTCGAGCTGGCTGTTGCGACGATCGGCGGGACCCGCGGTTCCACGGACTTCGTGAAGGCCGTCGTGCCCGGCACCGCGGGAAAAGCGGCGGGCGGGCGCGCCCCCACCCTCGGGATCATCGGCAGGCTGGGAGGCATCGGCGCCCGGCCGGAGCGGACCGGCATCGTCTCGGACGCGGACGGCGCCGTAGCAGCCCTCTCCTGCGCCTACAAGCTGGCTGACATGGCGGCAAAGGGCGACCGGCTCAAGGGCGACGTCATCCTGGCCACGCACATCTGCCCGCGCGCCCCCACTCAGCCGCACGAGCCGGTGCCCTTCATGGGCTCCCCCGTGGACATGGCCGAGATGAACGAGCACGAGGTCGATGAGGCCATGGACGCGATCCTGTCGATCGACACGACGCGGGGCAACCGGATCATCAACCACCGCGGTTTCGCCATCTCGCCGACGATCAAGGAAGGCTGGATCCTGCGCGTCAGCGAGGACCTTCTCGATCTCATGGAGTGGAGCACGGGGCTGGAGCCCCGGGTGCTGCCGGTCACGACGCAGGACATCACCCCTTACGGGAACGGGCTCTTCCACGTCAACAGCATCCTGCAGCCGGCCGTCGCCACGCGCGCCCCGGTCGTCGGGGTGGCCATCACGGCGGTGCGCCCCGTGCCGGGCTGCGCCACCGGCGCCAGCCGCGAAACGGACATCGAGGAAGCCGCCCGCTTCGCGATCGAGGTGGCCAAGGCGTTCACCTCGGATGCGTGCCGCCTCTACGACACCGAAGAGCTCGCCAGGCTGGTCGCCCTGTACGGGCCGATGCGGCATCTGCAGACGCCGGGCCGCGCGACCGCATAGCGGACGCCGGCAACCCGCGGCGGGAGGTCTCGTGCACAGGATCGGGGCGATCACGATCGGACAGGCGCCACGGGACGACCTCGTGCCCGAGTTCCGCGCGGCCCTCGGCCTCGAAGCCGTGATCATCGAAAGGGGCGCGCTGGACGACCTTGCCCTGGACCAGGTGTGTGCCCTCTCGCCCTCCGAAGACGACTACGTTCTCGTCACCCGCATGCGCGACGGAACCGAGGTGAGGATTGCCGAGAGGCACGTCATCGGCCGGCTCCAGCGCTGCGTCGACGACCTGGAGAGCAGGGGCGTAGACTTCTCGGTCCTCTTGTGCACGGGTGAGTTCCCGGCGCTTGCCTCGCGCAGGCTCCTGATCCCGCTGGACCGGCTGCTGGAAAGCGTGATCCGCGGCCTGCTTCCGGACGCCGCCCCGGGGGCTGCCCCGGCCCCGCTGCTGGCTGCGATCGTGCCGTCCGCCGAGCAGATCCCCGCAATCGGCAGGCGCTGGGCGCGGGTATGCGGAGGCGGCGCGGGGATCATCCTCGAGGCGGTCTCCCCCTACACCGCCGGGGAGCCGGATTACGAGGCCGCGGCTGCGCGGGTCTCGGCGCGCGATCCCGGCCTGGTGGTCCTCGACTGCGTCGGGTACACCGAAAGCGTTCGCGGCATCTTTCGCCGGGCGACCGGCAAACCGGTCATCCTTCCGCGCTCGCTCCTCGGCCGGGTGGCGGGAGAGCTGATCGCCTGAGGCAGGAGGAGAAACGCATGGATATCCGCAAAGGCGCCCGCATCGTCCTCGTGGACTGCCTCGGCTCGAGGGCCGGCGAGCGTCTGCTCGTCGTCGCGGACACGGAAACGCGAGCCATCGGCGAGGCTCTGTTCGACGAGGGGCGCGCGCTCGGCCTCGAGGCCGCTCTGATCGTGACGCAGCCGACGGGCACCAGCGGCGCCGAGCCCGTCGCCGCGGTCGCGGCCGCCATGAAGGCGAGCGACGTCGTCGTTTGCCCGACCACTCACTCGCTCACGCACACAGCCGCGCGGAAGGCCGCGAGCGAAGCGGGAGCGCGCATCGCCACGATGCCTGGAGTCACCGAAGAGATGTTCGTGCGCGGCGCCATCACCGCCGACTACCGGGAGGTCGCCGCGCGCAGCGACCGGCTGGCGGAGATCCTCACGCGCGGCGAGTCCGTCCGCGTCGAGAAGGACGGCCGCGTCCTCGAGCTGTCCATCGGCGGCCGCGCGGGAATCTCGAGCAATGGCCTCTATCACCGCCGCGGGGCTTCGGGCAACCTGCCGACCGGCGAGGCATACGTGGCCCCGGTGGAAGGCACGGCGAAGGGGCGCTTCGTGATCGACGGCTCGCTCGCGGAGCTCGGGCGGCTCGCCGGTCCGCTGGAGGTCTGGGTGGAGGAAGGAAGGGCCGTGCGGTTCGACGGTCCGGACGCGGCCTGGCTCGAGCGTCGGCTCGGGACGAAGCCGGATGCGAGGAACATAGGCGAGCTCGGCATCGGGACCAACGACAAAGCCGTCCTCTCGGGCAACCTCCTCGAGGACGAAAAGATCTACGGCACGGTGCACGTCGCGTTCGGCAGCAACGCCACGTTCGGCGGCACGGTGAGCGCGGGCGTGCACATCGACGGCGTCATGCTGGACGCCGCGCTCTCAGTCGACGGCCGGGTCGTCGTGCAAGGCGGCAAGCTGCTGATCTAGCGGTCCGTCGGACTTACGACAGGCCGTCGTTCGCGCGGCTCCCGCCGGTCTGGGCGCGGCGGACCGCGCCCGATCTGGCGTCGCTGCGCACCCCGGCGGGTATCCGGCGAGTACGCCGGACCAGGGCGCGCCGGGCCTTCGGGGGCCCGGGACATCCCCGGGCTTGCCCGGCGCTCACGCCATCCATGGCTGCGCCGGGCCCGGGACATCCCCGGGCTTGCCCGGCGCTCACGCCATCCATGGCTGCGCCGGGCCCGGGACATCCTGTCCCTTGGGTAGCGCCTGAGACATCCATGGCGGCGCTACCCCCGCGCCCTCCATGGCGCTTGCCCGGCGCCGCATCATCCGCAGTCCGCTGGGCTTGACTTTTCGGCGGGGCGACCGTAGGGTTTCCCTCAGTTGACGCAGCGACCACGGATCCGCTACTTGAACGGTCTCCGGCTGCGCCGGGCGCTGATCGCTGCCACCCGGCATCTCATCGCACACAAGGAACACCTCAACGCGATCAACGTGTTTCCCGTAGCCGACGGAGACACCGGCACGAACATGGCCGGCACGCTCCGCACCGTGGTCGACGGGATCCTCCCGAGCCGCGAGCGCACGATGCACAGGATGCTGCGCATCGTCGCGGACCTGGCGCTCTCGGGGGCGCGCGGCTCGAGCGGCACCATCCTCGCGCAATTCCTCCACGGGCTTGCCCAGGAGCTGGTCGACGCGGTGCAGGTGACGACGCGGATCTTCGGCCTCGGCGTCGCCCGCGCGGTCGCCTACCCCTACGATGCGATCTCCGAGCCGCGGGAGGGCACCATCCTCACCGTGCTCCGCGAGTGGGGCGACGCCCTCGCCGAGTGGGGCTCGCGCTCCGATGACTTTGCGGTGGTCCTCCCGCATTCGTACCAGGCCGCTGTCCGCTCACTGGAACAGACGAAAGAGAAGCTCGCGGTCCTGGCCCGAGCGGGCGTCGTGGACGCGGGCGCTCAGGGCCTCGTGCATCTCCTTTCGGGCATCACGGCCTTTATCGCCCACGGCCGCATCCGCGAGGCTGATCGCGAGGAGCAGGCGCCGGAGGAGGACGCGGCGCTCCCCGTCGAGGTGTGCGAGCGGCCCGCGCACCGCTACTGCACGCAGCTCGTCGTCGACGGGCGGGAGATGGACGCGAAGGCGGTCCGCGGCGAGCTGAACGATCTCGGCGATTCGCTGATCGTAGCGGGCTCGACGTCAAGGCTCAAGGTGCACCTGCACTGCGACGCGCCGGCCGAGGCGCTGCGGCGCGTCGAACGGCACGGGGCGGTCACCGGCCAGCGCGTCGAGGACATGGTGGCGCAGTACAGCGCGGCGCACACGCCTCACGGGCAGCTCGCGCTCGTCGTGGACTCCTCGTGCGACCTGCCGGACGAGGCGTGGCAAAGGCACACCATCCACGTCGTCCCCTGCGTCCTCCTCTTCGAAGGCCGCGCCTACCTCGACAAGCTCACGATCGATCCGCGGACGCTTTTCGAGATGATGCGCAGGAGCCGGCGGAGCTGCGCCACGACCTCACAGCCGGCGCCCGCGGACTTCCGCGGCAAGCTCGAGTTCCTGCGGCGCTACTACGCCTCGACCCTGGTGCTCACGCTCCCCGCCGCTCTGAGCGGCACCTACGACTCCGCCCGCACGGGGGCGCGGCTCGCCGGAGGCGACGTGACCGTCGTCGACTCGATGACCACCTCCATCGGGATGGGGCTCATCGTCCGCCGCGCCGCCGAGGCGATCGAGCGGGGCGCCGAGAAGGACGAGGTGATCGCTCTCGTCAACGCGCTGATCCCGCGCGTCCGGATCCACCTCGCGGTCCGCTCGCTGGAGAACCTCGTCCGCAGCGGCAGGGTCGGCCGGGTCAAAGGGTTCGTCGCCGGCCTGCTCGACCTCAAGCCCCTGATCCGCCTCAGCGCCGAGTCGGGCGGCAGGGCCGTGCAAGGCGCGACGGTCTTTGGCGTGAAAGGCGGGCGCCGGCGCATCCTCGAGACGCTGCGGCGCGAGATCCCCCGGCAGGCTCCGGTCGAATTCGCCGTCGCCCACGCGGACGCGCTCGAGGACGCGGAGTGGTTCCGGGACCGGATCGCGGAGACCTTCACGTTGAGCCGTCCGACGTTCGTCGTCGAAGCCACCACGGTCCTCGCCAACCACATCGGCGAGGGCGCCGTGGGGCTCGCCTACCTCGCCGGGAGCTGACCGTGCTGCAGGTGGGCCTCGTCGTCCTGCTTTCCTATCTCGCCGGATCGATCCCGACGAGCATTATCATCGGCAAGCTGCTTTTCGGCAGGGACCCGCGGGAGCAGGGGTCGGGCAATGCGGGCGGGACGAACGCGTTCCGGGTCTTCGGGTGGAAGGGCGGCGTCCCGACCGTCGTCGTCGACGTCGGCAAGGGCGTGCTCGCGACCCTGTTGATCGCGCGTCTGGCCCCGCCCGAAGCGGCGCCCCGCGAGCTCGTGCAGATCGCCGCCGGATGCGCGGCCGTAGCCGGACACATCTGGACGATCTTTGCCGGTTTCCGCGGCGGCAAGGGCGTCGGGACCGCGGCCGGCATGGCGGCGAGCCTCTACCCGCTTCCGCTGGTTGTCTGCGCGGGCATCTTCGGGCTGGTGCTGCTTTCGACCGGCATCGTTTCGGTCGCTTCGCTCGTCGCGGCTGCGGCGTTCCCGTTCGTGCTGCTCGCGCTGGATGCCGCGGGGATCATGGAAGTGTCCCCGATCCTGTTCTGGTTCTCTCTGCCCCTGGTCGCTCTGATCTTCTTCACCCACCGGTCGAACATCAGGAGGCTCGCCGCGGGCACGGAAAACCGCTTCCCGCGCCTGATGCTGTTCTCTCGCCTCTGGCACCGCCTGCGGCGGAGCTGATCGCCCGGCGGCGGACCGCGCCCGATCTATACGAGCCCCTTGACCAGATCGGCGAGCGGTGCGTACGGCTCCCCCGCGGTTGCGGTCCGGAACTCCGCCTGAGCTTTCTCGAGCACGCCGGGCCGGCCCATCAGGTCGCACGCCGCGCAGCCCAGCACTTTGGCCGCGTAGAGCATCCCCTTGGCGCCGATGCCCGACCCCGACGCCGCGGTCGCCTGCCACGTGTGCGAGTCGACGCCGACCGGCCACGTCGCCGTGTTGATCTGCGCCGTGGGCGCAAGGTGCGACACGTCGCCGACGTCGGTCGAGGCGGGAATCGTCCAACCGGCGCCCCAATTTCCCACCTCTTCGTGGAGCGGCGCGGCGATCACCCGCTCCGCGGAGGCCGGATCCAGGCCCAGCATCGCCATGGACGTGCGCTTCTGCTCGAGGCTGGAGGTCGCCGACAGACCCTCGGCGAGCGCGCGCTCGTCGCTGCCGTAAGCAGGCAGCGGAATCCGAGTCATGCTCTCGTGCAGCACGGCCGACATCGCCGCGTTCGGCAGCACGTCGTAGCAGCCGCGCACGAGCTCCCACGTCACGGCCACGCCCGTCATCAGCGCGGCTCCGCGCGCGACGTCCGTCACCCGCTTGATGAGGCCCAGGACCTCCCGCACGCGCGGCGCCCGGACCTGGAACAGCCCCGCCGCGGCGGCGGGCACGATGTTCGGCCGCAGGCCGCCCGACGTGACGATGTAGTGGATGCGCGCCGACGGGCTCATGTGCTCCCGCAGGAACTCCACCCCGACGCTCATGAGCGTGAGCGCGTCCAGCGCGGACCGGCCGAGGTGAGGCGCCTGGGCCGCGTGGGCCGGAGAGCCGGTAAAAGTGAAGGCGAGCTCCGCCGTGGCGTTCGTCCCGTAGGCCGCCACCGTGTTGATGCCGGCGGGATGCCAGCAGAGCACGGCGTCGAGCCCCGCGAACACGCCCGCGGCCGCGAGCACGGGCTTGGCGACCTGCTCCTCCGCCGGGCAGCCGATGTAGCGGACCGTCCCCCTGACCGCGCCGCTCTCCAGCGCGGCCTTGACCCCGGCCGCCGCCGCAAGACAGGCGGTGCCCAGAAGGTTGTGGCCGCACCCGTGCCCCGGCCCTCCCGGCACGACCGGGTCGGGCACGGCCGAGACTCTTTGCGAGAGCCCCGGCAGGGCGTCGTATTCGCCCAGCAGCGCGATCACAGGAGACCCCGCGCCGAACTCGGCGACAAAGGCGTGCCGCTGCACCCGGTCGAGCTCCGTCACCCGGAAGCCGAGCTCGCGCGCCGCCTGACGCTGGAGAGCCGAGGATCGCTCCTCCTGGAACGAGACCTCGGGATGATTCCACAGCTCCTCGGCCAGCCGAAGGAACCGCTCGCGCGACCCCTCGATGGCGCCCTGCACCCGGTCCCCGCCGTTGTCCATGCCGCCTCCCCGCGCGGAGTATGCGGCATGGGCGCGGTCCCGGCAACCGCGGCGGCGGCGTCCCCCGCGCCCCTCGGCGCCGGCGGGCCTCCGCCTTCAATTTTCCTCCGGGCCCTGTTCTTCCTCCCGGGCCGCGGCTCTGCTACACTGGCGTTCGGCATCGGGACCGAGAGGGAGCCATCGCATGTCCGAGTCGAAGAGCGGAAACGGATCGGGGGCGCCGATCACAGGCGGGGAGGCGGCGAAGCTCAGGGCGCGCCTGAACGATCTCCAGATCATGTACGAGAACATGGTCGAGCACGGCACGGTGGTCGAGAACGAGCTCGAGGGCAAGAACCAGCACATCAACCATCTGCTCACGCTGATGAAGATGTACCTCCCGTCGCAGGTCTACGACTCGATCATGCGGGGCGAGCTCAGCCCCAAGCTCACCCACAAGCGCGTGAAGCTGACGATGTTCTTCTCCGACATCGTGGGGTTCACTGAGGTCACGGACACCCTC
Source organism: uncultured Spirochaetota bacterium (assembly GCA_963734495.1). GTDB lineage: Bacteria > Spirochaetota > Spirochaetia > SZUA-6 > CAVTHK01 > CAVTHK01. Next base: position 444,338 of record CAVTHK010000003.1, on the reverse strand, counting down.
GAGGCCGAGACCCTTTCGTCGCTCCTCAACGAGTACCTCACGGAGATGTCGGCGATCGCGGGCGTCTACGGCGGCACGGTGGACAAGTTCATCGGCGATGCCATCGTGATCTTCTTCGGCGATCCGCAGTTCATCGACGACGAGACCCACGCCAGGCGCTGCATCCGCATGGCCGTCGAGATGCTCGAAAAGGTCAAGCAGCTCAGCGGGAAGTGGCGGGCGGCCGGCGCGGCCAACGGCCTGGCGCTGAGGATCGGCATCAACACGGGCTACTGCACGGTGGGCAACTTCGGCTCCGAGCAGCGCATGGGCTACACGATCATCGGGGGCCAGGTCAACATAGCGGCGCGCCTGGAGAAGATCGCGGACCGCGACTCGATCTTCATCAGCGAGTCGACCTACGCCCTGGTCAAGGACATGGTGGAGGTCGAAGGGCCCCAGATTACCGAAGTCAAGGGCATCCACTTCCCGGTCAAGGTCTACAAGATCATCGGCCTGCGGGCGGGCGGAGAGACGCGCGAGCCGCACTACGAGGAGTTCGGCAACGGCTTCCTGCTGCGGCAGCTCTACTACGAGCCGGATTCGGTCGGCGCGGTCGAGAAGGGGCGCATCCTGGAAGACCTGCGCAAGGCGATCAAGTTCATCGAGAGCCGGTGAGGGCGGGCTCCGGCTGCGCGGCGGGGCGCAACCGGACCGCAACCGGATCGCCTCCGGCCGGCGTCCCTTTCACACCAGGTTCACCACGACCTTGTCGTAGAGCCGCCTGAAATTGGCGAGCGACTTGCTCTGCCAGGCGACGAGCTTGTTCCCGGTGATGAACAGCTTCTTGCCGACCTCGCGCATCTCGATGATAAAGAGGCTGAAGGTGGAGACGCCCGAGCTGTTGAGGAACTGCAGCTGCCTCAGGTCGATCTCGAGGCTCTCGCCCGACTTGTTCGCGGCGTACCGGAGCATCCGGTAGATCTTTTCGTACTCCTGCCTGCCCTGCAGGCGCAGGGTGCCGCTGAACGAGATCCTCGAGAAATCCCGCGTCACCCGGACCGCGTAGGCCGCTGATGTGTCTTCCATTCCCCTATTGCCTCACCGGAACGCGAGCTCCGCGGTGACCGAGACCTGTACTGTATCATCTTCGTCAAAACGAAAATCAAAGCTGAGCCGGGAACAATAGTCCTTCTTGACCAGCAGCAGGCCGAGACCCGAGGCTTCGCGATGCTCCGTGTCCTCGGCGATCCGCTCCACGTAGAGCTCGTCCAGGTTCCGTTCGAAGAGCTGGCGGCAGACGTTCATGAAAGGCTCGCACCGGTGGTGCGGCACCGAGTTGGTGGCGCGCACCAGAAGCCGGGTGCTCGCTTTCTTCAGCGTGAGCTCGACCGGGAGCGAGTTGTTCGCCGAGAACTTCGCGCCGTTCTCGACCAGCTCGTTCACCACCGTCGAGATCAGCCCGCTGTCGGCTTCGGCGGGGAAATTGTGCCTGAAGTACTCGGCGGTGAAGTTGGAGAGCACGCTGCCCCGCTGCCAGTTGTCGAACATGTCGAGGGGCAGGAAGCGCACGGTGAACGATGTCTCGACGCTCTCCTCCAGATCGATCTTGTCGCCGACATGGATCGTGCCGCTGAGCACGCCGTCCCAGCCGCGGTCCTGCTGCCTCCGCACGACGAGGATGGAGATGTCGTCGAAGCGGCGGCCGGTCCCGATGTGCCTCTGGCAGGCGTCCAGGATCGCCGTGCGGATCGTGTCCGCCGACGAGGTCCTGACCGCGAGCGCGGCCTCGATGATGCCCTCCCTGCCAAAGGCCCTCTGGTGCTCGTCGACGGCCTCGGTGACCCCGTCCGTGTAGAGCACGAGGGCGTCGTCGACGTCGAGCCGGAAGCTCAGGAGCCTGAGGTAGGGCGAGATGTTGGCGTCCAGCCCCGCGTACATGCCGTACTCGAGCGACTCGATGTCCTGCACGGTGCCGTCCTTGCGGAGGATCAGCAGCGACTCGTGCTGGCCCGTCATGACGAACTCGCCGTCGCCGAGATACTTGAGGATGATCAGCGACATGATCCGGTGGTCCTGCGTCTTGAGCCGGAAATCGTACAGGAGCTTGTTGATGACGCGGAAGACCCGCTGGATGTCGTTGCGCTCGACATTGCTCAGGGCGCGCAGCGCGGTGTGCACCATCATCATGATGAGCCCGGAGTGCAGGCCGTGATCGGTCACGTCCCCGATCGCGATGAACCCGTCCGGGCCGAAGTGGATCGTGTCGAAGTAGTCGCCCCCCACCTCCGCCGCGGGGAGCATCTGGCAGGAGATCTCCAGGTCGCGGAACGCCTGGTAGTCCCGCTCCTGGGGCAGCACGATGCTCTGGATGTGATGGGCGATCTCGATCTCGTGGCTGAGGCGGAGGTTCTCGTCCTTGAGCTTGTCGTTGAGCTCGGCGATCTCCTTGTTGGCCCGCTCCAGGCCGATGCGGAACACGAACTCGCGCCTGCGCACCCGCTCCATTCCGATCTTGAAGAACAGCGTGATCAGGGCGGCGCTCAGCTCGTTGACGAGCACCATGCGGAAGTCCAGGTCCGGCAGGAAGCCGGACATCAGGTAGGTCGCGATGTAGTAGGCTGTCGAGATGAGGACGACCACGGCCGAGTACAGCAGCGGGAGCGGGTAGATGCCGCAGAAGATGATGTTCACGAAGGTCCAGGCGACGACATCCGAGAAGTGGTTGTCCATCACCGCCGTGAGGTGAGCCATCATCAGCGCGGGGCCGAGATAGACAAAGAACGACAGAAGCACGCCGTAGCGGCGGAGCGCCGGGATGAACGTGAGGACGATGACGATCACCCCCGGGACGATCACGTACATGCGTCCCACGAACATCTGGGGGGCGTACTCGGGGAACGCGACAGGATCGGAGAACCAGGTGAGGTAGGCCACGAGGAGCGTCGCGAGCCACGCCCCGACGCGGTTGACCCGCGTGAGCGAGTCGGTCTGCTGGCGGAGGTACTGCTCGCGCAGATCGCCGGACTGCGGGAGGCCCTCGTTCAGAAAGGCCCTTACCTTCTGAACATATCCCGATGCAGATCGCGCAGCTCCTGGATTCTGTCGGTCCATATCAGGTTCCATTTGCCTCCGAAGTCCCGGTAGGTCAGCCTGACCCCGGCCTCCCGCATCAGCAGCTTGCTCTTGTAGTAGCTGCCCGTAAAGGGGTCGTTCGCGTCGTAGGTCGTCCAGATGCTGTCGACGCCGGCGATGTAGTAGGCGTATTGCGTCAGGTACTCCAGCAGCCGCTTGAACGCGATCACGCCGCTGTGGCCTTCCTTGAACAACCCCATGACCTCGCAGATGCGGCGGAAGCGGGCGGGGACTTCGTAGTGCGCTCCATCGTCCTCGATCGCGTACATGAACGGGCAGTTGTGCCCGGGGACCCTCAGGACCACGCGGCCGACCGCGATGGTCCGCCCGGCGTGGTCGTAGACCGCTCCCATGGCCGCGTGCGCGTCGAACTGCCTGACCACGTCCAGGTCATAGTTGAAGTCCTTGTAGTAGTAGAGCTCGCGCGCGAACTCGTGACAGGCGAGGATCTCGACGGGGTCAATGATCTCCCGCAGAACCATCCCGTGCTCGTACTCCTCGGCCACCGGCGGCCGCACTGTCGCCTGCACGACGATCGGTTGTCTGCTCTTGACGGTCACGCCGACAAAGCCCGCCGCGTTCAGCAGCATCTGCTGCAGATCCAGGTAGGGCTCGAGGTCTGCTGGGTGATGGGGATTCGTGAGGGTGAGGACGCCGCCCGGACGCAGGGCCCGACGGCAGGCCTGCAGCGGAGGTAGATTACCCTTTCGGTATTGTTCTCCGGCGATCAGATCGTCAAAGGTCTCTTCGGTCTTGCCGGCGATCGCCAGGTCCCCGAGGTCCATGGTCAACTCGAGGGAATCCAGCGATGCAGGCCTCAGGTCCGTCCCTGCGGCCTGCAGCAGATCCAGTTGCTCCATGCGGGCCCCGTCCCTCACGTTCAATAACCCCACCGCAAGACCAACGTCCCACGTCTGGGAACACCTCGCCTCTGTACATCGAGCAATGCACATAATCTCCAAAAGATCAAGCTTGCACCGCCATTTCGGATGTCGACAGACCGACTCTGGCCTCGGCTGCGTCGCAGGTGGAGCCGCCTGGAGCCGCCTCCATCGGATTGTACCACTTACCGCAGGTGGTCTAAGATGGTTTCTTCGCACGCAAGAGGAGGTCAGGAAATGAAAAGATTGATGGTCGTCTCGATCGTCGCGGCTGCAGTCCTGCTGGGATGCGCCGGCGGCACGAAACAGCCACTGACGATCGTCGTCGGCCAGGGCACTGACCCGGTGATCCTGGACCCGCCGATGTACAGCGACACGCCGACGCACAACGTCAACCTGCTGATCTACGACCGGCTGTACGAGCTCACCAAGGACGGCACGATCGAGCCCGGGCCTCGCCGCCGACATGCCGAAGATCGACGAGAACGGCACCCGGTACACGATCAGGATCAAGGACGGCGTCAAGTTCCACAACGGGAACAAGCTCACCATCGACGACGTGATCTACTCGTTCCAGCGCGGCGGCTTCCACGAGAAGAGCCAGATGAAGTCGATCTTCGCCATGATGTACGACATCCAGAAGATCGACGACATGACCTTCAGCTTCCGCACCGGCAAGCTCGACGCGGCCAAGGCGCCCGCGGGCACCAAGGACTCCGATCTCAAGAGCGCGGCGGACCGCGCCAGGTACTACGCGCCGGTTTCGTTCGGGTCGCAGCTCAACCAGCTCACGTGGCTCGGGGCTTCGATCGTGGACAAGGAGACGATGGAGAAGGCCCAGGCCGACGGCACGCTCAAGGACTACGGCATCACCTTCGCGGTCGGGACAGGCCCCTTCAAATTCGAGTCCTGGACCCAGGGCGACAACGTCACGCTCAAGCGCAACCCCGACTGCTGGGACAAGACGCTCAAGACGAACGCTGAGAAGATCGTGTTCAAGACGATCAAGGACCCGTCGGCGCTCAAGACCGCGTTCATGAACAAGGAAGTCGACCTGATCATGAACGTGGTGCCTCTCGACGCCCGCGAGATCGAGAAGCAGGGAGCGCGGATCCTTACGACCAACGGCTACTTCGGCTACCACTACCTCGCCTTCAACATGAACTCGCCCAGGGTCGGCCAGGTCAGGCCCGACGGCTCACCCGACAACGACGGCGAGTACGACCTCAATGCGAGCAGCGCGAAGCTCCGCAACGCGATCCTGTACTCGATCAACCCGTCGGACATCGTCAACTCGCCCGACATCATGGACAAGCGCGGCAAGGTGACGCTGCAGTACGTCGAGACCCTGCCGTTCGGCCGCATCACGGATGCCAAGGGCACCCGCATGGAGGAAGGCAACGACCAGACCGGGTACTACAACCCGAAGAAGGCCAAGGAGATCTTCGACACGCTGCCGGCGGCGCTCAAGGCGCCCAGCTCGCTCAGGCTGACGGCGCTTTCGGGCAGCACCTACGTCAAGGAAGCCCTCGTGGTCAAGGACCAGGTGAAGAAGGCGCTCGGCGTCGACCTCGTCGAGATCGAGCAGGTCGCCCTGTCGGAGCTCGCGACGCGGCGCAGCAAGACCGACCCGAAGGTCTGGGACCTTCTGGTGAACTGGACGCAGACGGACGACTCCTACTATATCTTTGTCGCCTTCGACGGTTTCAACACCTCTCTGCTGCACGACACCAAGTACTACACGAAGGAAGCGCAGCAGGGGATCGACAAGGGCAACTCGCTGCCGAACGGCCCGGAGCGCAACGCCGCCTACCAGAGCGCGGCCAGGCAGGTCCTCAAGGACCTCCCGCGCGTGCCGCTGGTGGCCATCATGGGCCTCTCGGCCGCCCAGACCAACATCGACGGCGTCGAGATCTTCCCCTCGGGCTCCTTCAAGCTGCGCAATGCCGCGAAGAACGTCGCGGCCAAGAAGTAGCGCGTTCCGCGAATCCCGGCGGCGGGGGATTCCCTCCCCCGCCGCCGTCATCGCGAGCCCTCGATGATCCGCTACATCATCCGCAGGCTTTTCCAGCTCATACCCGTCGTCCTGGGAGTGACGTTCATCGTCTTCACGCTGACCTACATCTCGCCGGGTGACCCCGCCCGGATGCTGCTGCCCCAGGACGCCACCACCGAAGACGTGGCCACCCTGCGCGCGGCCATGGGACTGGACCGTTCGTTCGTGGTGCAGTACCTGCACTTCCTCTTCGGCTACGACGGGCCGGGAGACTCGTTCGACTACAGGGGCCTGGTGGCGCTCGACCTCGGCCGCTCCTACGTCTCCAACCGGCCGGTCTTCGGCACGATCCTCGAGCGGTTCCCGAACACGGTTCTCCTCTCGACGGTCGCGCTCTTCCTCTCAGTGGTCATCGCGATCCCCTTCGGCATCATCTCGGCCACCCGCCAGTATTCGAAGACCGACATGCTCGTCACGGTGCTGGCCCTGATGGGCATCTCGATGCCGGCGTTCTGGCTCGGGATGATGCTGATCTGGATCTTCTCCGTGCAGCTGCACATCTTCCCGTCGCTCGCCGTGCCCTCCAACCCGATGTCCATCGTTCTGCCGGCCATCACGCTGGCGGCCATGAGCACGGCGGTCCAGACCCGCATGACCCGCTCGTCGATGCTGGAGGTCGTGCGCCAGGACTACGTCCGCACGGCCCGCGCCAAGGGCCTCGACGAGAAGACGGTCATCCGCAAGCACGCGCTGCGCAACGCGCTGATCCCGGTGGTCACCGTGATCGGCCTGCAGGTCGGCCAGCTCCTGGTCGGCGCCGTGCTCACGGAGACGGTCTTCTCCTACCCCGGCATCGGCACCATCATGGTGGACGCGATCCAGCGCAAGGACACGCCTCAGATCCTCGCGTCGGTCGTCTTCATGGCCATGGTCTTCGCCATGGTGAACCTGCTCGTCGACATCCTGTACGCGTTCATCGACCCCAGGATCAAGGCGCAGTACGTCGGCAGCGCGAAACGGAAGAAGAGGGGGGCGGGCCATGCCGCGAGAGCCGCGCGAAGCCGCGCCGCGTAGGCTGTCCGCGCGGGGCACGCCGTCCGCCCGCCCCAGCCGGCGGCCCGCGGAACGCGGGCGCGCCCGCACGCGCGGTCCCTTCGAGGAGTTCTGGAGGCGCTTCCGCAAGAACCGCCTCGCCGTGGCCGGCCTCGTCGTGGTCGCGCTGTACGCGGCCGTGGCCCTGAGCGCGGACCTGCTGTATTCCTACGACTTCATCACCGCCAACCAGATCCCGAACGCCTTTGCACCGCCGGGCGCCGCGGCCCGGGTGAGCGTACCGGGCGGCGAGACGAGCCACGTCTATCTTCTCGGGGCGGACAACTTTGGCCGCGACGTCCTCGGCCGCATCATGCACGGCGCGCGCGTGTCGATGATCATCGGCTTCGTGACGATCGTGTTCGCGGTCGTCATCGGGGGCGGGCTCGGCGCGGTGGCCGGCTACTACGGCGGGGCGCTCGAGACCACGATCATGCGCGGGGCCGACATCCTCCTCGCGATCCCCAACATCCTGTTCGCGCTCGCGATCGTCGCGGCCCTGGGGCCCAACTTCCGCAACCTGCTGCTGGCGATCGGGATCACCTCGGTCCCGATCTACGTGCGCCTGGTGCGGGCTTCGGTGCTCACCGTCAAGGACCAGGAGTTCATCGAGAGCGCCCGCGCGCTCGGAGCGAGGAGCCCCCGGACCATCCTCATGCACGTGCTGCCCAACTGCATGGCGCCGGTCATCGTGCAGGCGACCCTCGGCATGGCCCAGTCGATCCTGTCCGCGACCTCCCTGTCGTTCCTGGGGCTCGGGATCCAGCCGCCCTCGCCCGAGTGGGGGAACATGCTCTCGGAGGGCAGGCCCTACATCATCACCGCGCCCCACACGCTGATCTTTCCGGGGCTGGCGATCATGACCGTCATCCTGGCCTTCAACCTGATCGGCGACGGCCTGCGCGACGCGCTGGACCCGCGGCTGAAGAGGTAGAGGCGGGAGGGGAGCCGTGCCGCAGCTCGAGATCCGGGACCTGAGAGTCCACTACGTCCTCGAGGAGGAGACCGTGCAGGCGGTCAACGGGATCTCCATCAGCCTCGACGAGGGCGAGAGCCTCGGCGTCGTGGGCGAGACGGGGGCCGGCAAGACGACAACCGCGCTCGCCATCCTCGGACTGCTGCCCAAAGGCACCGGCCGGATCGCGGGCGGCAGCATCGAGTTCGAAGGCAGGGACCTCGCGCGCGCCTCCGAGGAGGAGATGCAGAAGATCCGCGGGAACCGGATCTCGATGATCTTCCAGGACCCCATGACCTCGCTCAACCCGATCTTCACGGTCGGGGAGCAGATCGCGGAGGCGCTCGAGGTGCACAGCGACCTCTCGAAGCAGGCCGCGCTCGAGCGGGCCGGCGACATGCTGGAGCTGGTCGGCATCTCCCGCAGCCGCATGCCGGAGTTCCCGCACCAGTTCTCGGGCGGCATGAAGCAGCGCGTGGTCATCGCCACCGCCCTCGCCTGCAGCCCGAAGCTGCTCCTCGCCGACGAGCCCACGACCGCGCTCGACGTGACGATCCAGGCCCAGGTGCTGCGCATGATCCGGGAGCTCAAGGAGCGCATGAACACCTCGCTCATCCTCATCAGCCACGACCTCGGCGTGGTGGCCCAGATCTGCGACAGGGTCGCCATCATGTACGCGGGGGAGCTCGTCGAGGTGGGGGCGCTGGCGGAGGTGTTCGAGCGCCCGATGCACCCATACACCGAAGGCCTCTTCAACTCGATCCCCAGGCTCGACGTGGAGCGCAGGCGCCTTTCGCCGATCGGCGGCCTCATGCCCGATCCCACGGCGCTGCCGCCCGGCTGCGTCTTCCACCCCCGCTGCCCTTACGCGCAGCCGCTCTGCTCCGAGCGCAAGCCTGTGGTCGTCGAGCGCGAGGGCCGCAGGATCGCGTGCCTCATGCACGAGGGCGCCATCGAGCGCCGCATGGCGGGCACGAGGGGCGCTTGGGGGCGCGGGGGGCACGGGGGGCGCGGGAGGCGTTGGGGGCCGCCATGGTTGAGCCCGCACCCATCCTGCAGGTCAGAGAGGTCCGCAAGCACTTCGCGACCGCCCGCGGCATGGTCCACGCGGTCGACGGCGTCTCGTTCGACATCGACTCCGGCCGCACCCTCGGCCTGGTGGGCGAAAGCGGGTGCGGCAAGACCACGATCGGCCGCGTGATCCTGCGGCTGCTCGAGCCGACGGCGGGCCGCGTCACCTTTGACGGGATCGACGTGTTCACCGCGAAGGCCGCCGCTCTGCGGGGCCTGCGCAGCCGCATGCAGATCATCTTCCAGGACCCCTACGCGTCCCTCGATCCGCGGATGAGCGTGGCCTCGATCATCGGCGAGCCGCTCGTCATCCACCGGCGGGTGCGCGGCAGGAGGGAGCTGGAGAGCAAGGTCCGCGAGCTCATGGAGGTGGTCGAGCTCGCCGAGCGGCTCTACGGCGCCTTCCCCCACGAGCTCGACGGCGGGAGGCGGCAGCGCATCGGCATCGCGCGCGCCCTCGCGCTCGAGCCGAAGTTCGTCGTCTGCGACGAGCCCGTCTCCGCGCTCGACGTCTCGGTGCAGGCGCAGATCCTCAACCTCATGCAGGACCTGCAGGACCGCCTCGGTCTCACGTACCTGTTCGTGACGCACGACATGTCCGTGGTCAAGCACATCTCCGACGAGATCGCCGTCATGTACCTCGGACAGCTCGTGGAAAAGGCGCCGAGCCGCGAGCTCTTCGCGAAGCAGCTCCACCCCTACACGCGCGCGCTGATCTCCGCCATCCCCGCCTTCGACTCCCGCGCCCGCAGGGAGCAGATCATCCTCAAAGGCGAGATCGGCTCGCCCGTCGACCCCGCGCCGGGGTGCCGCTTCGCGCCGCGCTGCCCGCACGCGCAGGACCGCTGCGCCGTCGCCGACCCCGACCTTCGCGAGCTCGAGCCGAGGCGCTGGGTCGCCTGCTGGAGAGCGGAGGAACTGAGCTAAGGTGAAGTCACCCGCGGCGCGCGGACGCGCCGCCGGTCACCAGCTGGCGAAGCGGCCGGCGGGGTCGAGCACGGAGGCGACGCGGCGGCGGAACGGCTCGTCGACCGCGGCGCCGAGCAGCGGCGTGCCGGCGGGACCGCGCACCAGCAGGCCCCGCAGCCCGAGCCGCCGCAGCATCGCGTCCACATCCGGCAGCCGGTCGCTCTCGGCGGCGAGCCAGGCCGCGCTGCCGCCGCCGGAGTAACGGCGCGCGAGGCCCAGCGCCGAGGCGGCCGCGTCCAGCTCCTCCAGCCGGCCCAGCGCGGCTGCCACCCGCACGAGCAGCCCGCCGCGCGCCCAGGCGCACTCCGAAGCGGCCCGCCACAGCGCCGCCTCCGGCTCGCCGCGCAGCGCGGTCCCGCCGGCGGCGAGGCGCGCAAGCCGCTCGAGGCGCGGCGCGAGCTGCCCCTCCAGCCCCGCGATGCGCACGAGCATCGCCGCCCCGCCCGTCGCGGGGCTCGATGTCCAGAGCCGCGATCTCGAGGGGCGCCGTCAGCAGCTTCTCCGCGCCCGCAACCGCCTCTGCCAGCGAAGGGAAGCGCGCCTCGAGCGAGGCGCATGATTCGGGCTTCGGGAAGACCTTGAACGTGAGCTCGGCGAGGACTCCGAGCCGGCCGAGGCTGCCGACGAGGAGCTTGGGCAGGTCGAAGCCCGCGGCGTTCTTGACGACTTTCGCCCCGGCGCGGATCAGCCTTCCGCTTCCGTCGACGAACCGGCCTCCAAGGATGAAGTCGCGCACGCCGCCGAAGCGCAGGCGGCCCGGGCCGGACAAACCCGACGCCACAGCGCCGCCGAGGGTCGCGCCCGCCGCGGCGAACGGCGGATCGAAGGGAAGGTACTGGCCGTGCTCCGCGAGCAACGCCTCGATCCGGGCGACGGGCGTGCCCGCGAGCGCGGTAAAGGTAAACTCGTTCGGCTCGTACTCGAGCACCCCGCGCAGCGCGGAGGTGTCGATCACGGTCGCGTGCTCGTCGGCCGCGGGCGCGAGGCCCGGCTTGGTGCCGGCGCCGCGCACGTGCACGCGTTCCGCCGCGGCGACGGCCTCGGCGACCTCGGCCGCGTCGCGGGGCGCGACGGTCCCCGCCCGGCCATGGGCGGCCGCGGCCTTCACCTTGACCTTGACTTCTCTTCCGTGTCCCTTGTCGAGGAGGAGCATCTTGCCGGGATTGGCGATGGTCGCGGGGTCCATGACCGCGCGCATCTCCGTCATCAGCGCCATCTCGGCCGGCCCGTACATCTCGGGCAGATAGGCGCGCTTCTCGAGGCCCACGCCGTGCTCTCCGGTGATGGAGCCGCCCATGGAGATGCACATCCGCAGGATCTCGCCCGAGAGGCGCTCCGCCTTCTCGAAGCTGCAGTCGACGCCCTCCATCGCGTAGAGGATCAGGGGGTGGAGGTTGCCGTCGCCCGCGTGAAAGACGTTGGCCACCGGGACCGCATAACGGCGCGACAGGCGCTCGATCTCGGCGAGGGCGGCCCCGAGCTTTCCCCGCGGCACGACGCCGTCCTGCACGATGTAGCTCTTGCTCAAGCTGCGCACGGCGGTAAAGGCCGCCTTGCGGCCCTTCCACAGCGCGGCCCGCTCCGCGTCGCTCTGCGCGACCCTCACCGCTTGCGCCCCCGAGCGGCGGATGAGGTCCATCAGGCGCTCGAACTCCGCCTCGACCTGGACGCGCTCGCCTTCGAGCTCCACGATGACGAGGCCGCCGCAGTCGAGCGGGTAGCCCGCGTGCGAGGCAGCCTCCGTGGCCTTGATCGCCAGCGGGTCCATGATCTCCAGCGCTCCGGGGAGCAGGCCCGAGGCCACGACCATCGCCACGGCGTTGCCCGCGGCCTCCAGGCCCGGGTAGGTGGCGAGCACAGTGCGGTAGGCCTCCACGCGCGGCAGCAGGCGCAGCGTGACCTCCAGCGCGATCCCGAAGAGGCCCTCGCTCCCGACAAAGAACGGCGTGAGGTCCGGGCCCGCGGGCTCGAGGCTCTCGCCGCCGAGGCGCACGACCTCGCCGTCGGCGAGCACCGCCTCCAGGCCCAGCACGTGGTTGGCCGTCATCCCGTACTTCAGGCAGTGCGCGCCTCCGGAGTTGAAGGCGACGTTGCCTCCGATCGTGCAGAAGGCCTGGCTCGAAGGGTCGGGGGCGTAATGGAGGTTGAAGGATGCCGCCGCGCGGCTCACGTCGAGGTTGACCACGCCCGGCTCGACCACGGCGACGCGGCTCCGCGGGTCGACGCGAAGGACGCGGTTCATCTGCTTCAGCGCGATGACGATGCCGCCTTCGACCGGAAGCGAGCCGCCGCTCAGGCTCGAGCCCGCGCCGCGGGCCACGTAGGGCACCTTGTGCCGGTAGCAGGCGCGCACGGCGTCGATCACCTGCTGCCGCTCGGTGGCGAAGACCACGGCCCGCGGCCGCACGGCCATCGGCATGGTGAGGTCGCGCTCGTAGGGCTTGAGCTTGGCCGGGTCCGCCAGCAGGCGCTCAGGCGGGAAGATGCCGGCGAGCGCTCGGACAAAGGGATCGTTCCCCGGCGTGGCAGCCGGCGCTGCCGCCGGCGCCGGCTCGTCCGCCACGCGCTCGGTCATCGGCTCTGCCATCGGCGCAACCCTCTGCGCCAACGGTACTAACGACTGACCGCAAATACAAGCGAAACGGTCAGCCACCGGGCGCGCGGCGCCGCCAGGGCGACGCGCTCACCAGGGCACGGGACTCCCGTCCCAGTTGAAGAAGAGGCCGCTCGAAGCAAGGGTGAGCCCATCGATGACGCGGACGAGCGAAGGCACCGTATCGCCCGGTTCGCGCGGCGCTGTCGGACCGCCCATGTCCGTACGCACGAATCCCGGGTGCACCGAGACCACGATGACGCCGTGCGGCCGGAAGTCTCCGGCGAGGCAGCGCGTCATCATGTTCAGCGCCGCCTTGCTCGCGGGATAGGTGTAGTTGCACCCCTTGTCGCGCCGCGCGAGCGAGCCCGCGTCCGACGACACGTTGACCACGCGTGCGGCGGTCCCGCGACGCAGGAGTTCCGCAAAGGCCTGCGTCACCAGCACCGGCGCCACGGTGTTCACGCGGAACACCTCCATCATCGCCGCCCCGTCCAGCGAGCCGAAGAGAGTGGTCTCGGGCAGCTGCGCCGAGACGCTCCCCGGGTAGACGCCTGCGTTGTTGACGAGCAGCTCGAGGCCGTCGGCCTTCGACGCGACCGCCTCGACCGCGGAGGCGATCGAGGCGGTGTCCGTCACGTCGAGCGCCACCAGACTCGACCCTGCCCGGGTGCGCGGCCGCGAGCTCGCGCAGGGCCTGCGCCTCCCCGGGCCTGCGGCACGCGGCAAACACCAGCGCGCCGGCCGCGGCGTAGGAGCGCGCGAGCTCCAGCCCGATCCCGCGGCTCGCGCCCGTGATCAGCACCCGCCGGCTCATCGCCCCGGCTTGCGCTGCGACGGCGGCACCCAGTCGACCTCCTGCCCCTCCGCCTCGCGCACGCCCTGCGCGACCGCGACCAGGCGCTCCATCGTGGCGCCGTCGTAGTGGCCGAGCGACAGGCCGTCGCTTCCGCAGTCGTGGGCGATCTTCACGGCGGCCCGCAGCACTTCCGGCGTCGCCTTCGGCCGCACGCCCAGCGCGCAGAGCATCGGCTTGTCGCCGAGCACGCGCCGGATCTTGTGGAGCTTGCGCCGCTTGATCTCCAGCCCCTCGATGGTGCCCAGCTGGTCGGAGTAGTCGCTTTCGCGCACCGAGTCGACCCACTGGTACGCGCTCTTGAAGTCGATGCCCGAGAGCTCAGGGTACGCGGTGTGCGTGTTGTAGCGGAAGTCGATCTTCGAGTTGACCTTGTGGGTCTCCTCGTGGATCAGCTTGAAGAGCCCGGTCACCGACTCGACCCGGAAGCGCAGCCACTCGGTGAAGCCGGGGTTCTCAAGCATCAGGGCTGTGGCCGTCATGTTGCTCTCGTCGAGGAGCTCCGCCTCGTGCTGCTCCTCGAGGCTGACGCGGCGCACGACGTTCGCGAGCCTGCGGGTCTCCGCCACCATGCGGTCCCAGTCGTGGCCCGCGGCCTTCGCCGCCTTCTCGCAGGAGGGGCAGAAGCAGCCGCCGGCCGCCAGGTCGAGCAGGCGCTGCCACTCGGCGCCCCCGCCCCACTCCGAGCGGCCCTGGGCGAACAGGAGCAGGCAGGTCTGCACGAAGTCGACGTCGTGGTTCTTCGCCAGGTCGGTAAAGAGACCCACCAGGTAGCCGCGGATCGCCGGGGCGTTCGGGCACGGGAGCACGCGGCGCTTGGGGATGCCCATCGGCTCGCCCCAGACGTCACGCTGCAGCACGTCGGAGAACTTCGCCTTCGCCACCTCGGCGTCGAGGATCGTGTGCGAGACCTCGGCGCCGGTCTTCATCCCGCGCTTGCGCGCCGCCTTGATGAGAACGTCGAGCCAGTCGACCCCCTTGAGGAAGTCGCGCTCCGAGGTGATGGGCTTGATCGGCGTCTGCCCGTAGCAGGAGAGGTCCGGCTTCCAGTAGGCCCGGCTGTCCTCGGGGCAGTAGTACTTGCGCTTGGGATTGTGCGGGTAGAAGCGGGCGTGCAGAGGCCGCTTCTCGCGGTGCATCAGCGCGACCAGGTAGGCCGAGTTGACCAAAGCCCGCTCCTGGAGGTTGTCGAGGCAGCGGTCGATGCCCTCGTCCGCCAGGTCCCACGCGTACAGGCTCGCTGCGATCTCATTGAGTGCCATGTTGTCTCCTCGTCGACCGTGACGTGGCGTATCATGGCGTTGACCGGATCTTCGGTCAACTGCGGGTGCACTCCCCAAGCGCCCCACCGGCCCCCGCCACGACGCCGCGTTTCGTTCCGCAATTCGCGATTGTCGGGGGCGGAAACGCATTGACGGTGGACGGGGCCCCGCCACTATATTCCCGCAGGTGAAGATCGAGCCCAAGGTCCGCAACAACGTCTGCATCACGTCGCACCCCATCGGGTGCGCCCGCCTCGTCGAGCAGCAGATCGCGCGCATCCGCTCCCGCGGCCCGTTCGCAGGGCCGCGCCGCGCCCTGATCGTGGGCTCGTCCAACGGCTACGGGCTGGCGACGCGCCTCGTGCTCGCCTTCGGGGCGGGGACGCAGACGCTGGGCGTGTTCTACGAGAAACCCGCCTCCGCCGGGAACCCCGGGACCGCGGGCTGGTACAACACGGCGGCCTTGATGCGCGAAGCACGGAAGACCGGGGTCGGGGCGTGGAACATCAACGGCGACGCCTTCACGACCGAGGTGCGCACGAAGGCTGTGGCGGAGCTGCGCGACCACATGGGTCCCGTGGACCTGGTCGTGTACAGCGTGGCCGCGCCGCGGCGCACGGATCCCGCCACGGGGGTCCTGTACTCGTCGGCGATCAAGCCCGTCGGCAGCCCCTACACGACGCGCAACATCGACTGGAAGAACAAGCAGGTGATCGAGACCACGATGGAGCCGGCGACGCCCGACGAAATCGAGGGCACCGTCAAGGTGATGGGCGGCGAGGACTGGGAGCTGTGGATCGACTCCCTGGAGCAGGCAGGCCTGCTCGCGCGCGGCGTGCGCGCGCTCGCCTTCTCCTACATCGGCCCGGAAGTCACGCACAGCATCTACCGCGACGGGACGATCGGGCGCGCGAAAAAGCACCTCGAGCAGACCACGCGGCGGCTCGACGCGCGCCTGCAGGCCTCCGTCGGCGGGCGCTGCCTCATCTCCGTCAACAAGGCCCTGGTGACGCGCGCGAGCGCGGTCATCCCCGCCGTGCCGCTCTACATTTCCCTGCTCTACAAAGTCATGAAGCAGAAGGGCACCCACGAGGGGTGCCTGGAGCAGATGATGCGGCTCTTCTACGACAAGCTCCACTCGGGCCGGCCCCTGGAGCTGGACGATGAGGATCGCATCCGCATGGACGATCTCGAGATGGATCCGGAGGTCCAGGACAAGATCGCCGGCCTCTGGAATCAGGTCGTCACGGAGAACCTGTACCAGATCACGGACGCGCGCGGCTACCGCGACGAGTTCTTCCTCGTCAACGGCTTCGATGTGCCCGGGGTGGACTACGAGGCCGACGTCGATCTGTCGGAGTGGGCTTCGCTCTGATTTCGTGACACAGGCCCCCGCGTCGGGTATGCTCTCCCCCGGAGGGGGCGACTGACGCGGCAGCGCTCGGGCCGCCGGGCGGCGGCCTTCTTCACAATTGTTTTACACTCCTCTTACGCCCCTCTCACCATGCGGCGGGAGGCGTGAGGTACCTCTTGGGGTGAACGCTCACTTTGGGAGGTAAGACATGAAACGAACAGCCGTCCTTGCCGGGCTCCTCACGGGCCTGCTCGCGGCCGCGGCGCACGCCCGGCCCGTGGCCCTCGACGTGTCGCTCTCCAACCCGTATGTGGTCGCGGGGCAGGGCGCGAAGGTCTACCTGAGGATCTCGCTCACCGGCGCCGCGGCGGACCGGGGGACCCGGACCGCGGGCAACGTCGCCATCGTGCTCGACCGCTCGGGCTCGATGGAGGGCGAGAAGATCGAGCGGGCCAAGGAAGCCGCCCTTCTCGCCGTCGACATGCTCGACGCGCGCGACATCGTCTCGGTCGTCACCTACTCCGACACCGTGCACGTTCTCGTTCCCGCCACCCGGGCCTCGGACAAGGAACGGATCCGCTCGATGATCGACCGGCTGCACGCGGGAGGAAGCACGGCGCTGTTCGCCGGCGTCAGCCGCGGCGCGGACGAGGTGCGCAAGTTCCTCGACCGCAACCGGGTCAACCGGGTCATCCTTCTGTCGGACGGCCTGGCCAACGTGGGCCCCGACACGCCCGGCGCGCTCGCGGACCTCGGCGCTTCGCTCAAGAAGGAAGGGATCTCCGTGACCACCATCGGCCTCGGGCTCGGGTACAACGAGGACCTGATGGTGCGCCTCGCCGCCGAAAGCGACGGCAATCACGCGTTCGTCGAGAGCTCGCGGGACCTGGTGCGCATCTTCGAGCGCGAGCTCGGCGACATCCTCTCGGTCGTCGCCCGCGAGGTGCGCATCGAGATCCGGTGCGCGGACGGCGTGCGGCCGCTCCGCATCGTCGGACGCGAAGCGGACATCGTGGGCCAGCGCGCGTACGCGTCGCTGAACGAGCTGTACGGCAGCCAGGAGAAGTACCTGCTGCTCGAGCTCGAGGTCCCCGCCGGCCGCGCCGGCGAGGAGAGGGACGTCGCCACGGTCGACGTCGCGTACGCGGACACCGCTTCGAAGTCGGTGGACCGGGTGCGCGGCGGCGCGAGCGTGCGCTACACGGCTTCGCGGGAGGTCGCCGACCAGAACGCGGACCGCAAGGTGCTGAGCTCGGTGGTGATCCAGCAGGCCACCGAGGCCAACGACCGGGCGGTCCAGCTCCGCGACGAAGGCCGCGTCGACGAGGCCCGGCAGCTCCTGATGGACAACGCGAAGACAGCTGCGCGAGAGCGCTTCGGCGCTGGCCGCTCCGGAGCTCGAGGCGTACGGCGCGGCGAACGAGGCCGACGCGAAGGCGCTGGACAAGGCGGACTGGGACGCGCAGCGCAAGAAGATGCGCAGCCTCCAGCACGCGAACCAGACGCAGCAGAGCTATTAGTGAAGAAGGGCACCGCGGCGTGAAGAAGCGCCTGACCGTCATCCTGCTCCTGCTCGTGCTGATCCCCGTGACCCTGCTCGCGGTGCTGGGGTTACGGATCCGCGCGGCGGAGGCGGAGGCGGGCAGGCGCCGCTTCGACGAGCTGCTCGCGCTCCGCGCGGCCGAAGCCGACGCGCGCCTGGCGCGGCGGCTGCGCGAGCGGGAGGCGGAGCTTCTCGCCGCGCTGCAGCTCCCGGACCGCGGCGAGGGGACGCTGCGGCAGCGGATGCGCGAGAGCAGGCTCCTGCGGCAGATCTTCGTGCTTGCGGCCGACGGCTCCCTCGCATGGCCGACGGCGGACGGCGGCGAGCGCGAGCGCGACTTTGTCGCGCGCACGCGAGAGCTGTTCGCGGGAGGCGGCGTGGCGCGGCGGCCCGACCCGGAATCGCGCGACGCGGGCTTCGGCTGGCGCCCCTGGTTCTGGGGCGACGGGGTGCACTGGCTGTTCTGGCGCAGAGAGGCGGACGGCACGGTGATCGGCGCCGAGGTCGGCCGCTCCGCGCTCCTCGCCGATCTCCTCGCGGCCCTGCCCGACTCCGAGCCCGACGAGACGGGCGAGGGCCGCTTCGTGCTCGCCGAAGCGGGCCGCGTCCTCTTCCAGTGGGGCGGCACCGCTCCGGCCGCGGGAGAAGCCCCGCGCGTCCGCCGTGCCCTCTCCCCGCCCCTCGAGTCCTGGACGATCGAGGTCTTCGCGCCGGCGGCGCCCGCCGCCGCCGGCACGGCCCTGGCGCCGATCGCGTCCATGGCTGCCGCGGTCATCGCCCTGGCGGGCCTCGCGTTCTATCTCCATCGCGAGAGCTCGCGCGAGCTGCGCGAGGCGGCGCAGAGGATGAGCTTCGTGAGCCAGGTGTCGCACGAGCTCAAGACCCCCCTCACCAACATCCGGCTGTACGCCGAGCTGCTGGAGCGGAGGCTGCCCGAGTCCGACGCGAAGGCGAAGGAGCAGCTCGCGGTCGTCGTCGACGAAAGCAGGCGCCTCGGCCGGCTGATCGCCAACGTGCTGACGTTCACCCGGCGGGGCGCGGCGGCCCGTCCCCTCGCGCCGCGGCCGGGCGTCGTCGACGAGACTGTGGCGGCCGTGGTAGCTGCCTTCCGGCCCGCCTTCGAGGCCGCGGGATTCGTCGTCGAGCTCGAGCCCGGGGCCCCGGACCGCGTCCTCGTCGATCCCGACGCCCTCGAGCAGATCGTGGGCAACCTGCTCTCGAACGCGGAAAAGTACGCGGCCGCCGGCCGCTATGTCGGCATCCGCACTTCGCGCGGGGGCGACGTCACGGTCGTCGAGGTGAGCGACCGCGGACCGGGCATCCCGCGCGAAGCCCGCGAGCGGGTGTTCCAGCCGTTCGTGCGCCTGTCCGACCGGCTCACGGACGGGGTGGCGGGCACGGGCATCGGCCTCACGATCGCGCGGGAGCTGGCGCGACAGCACGGCGGCGACCTGTCGGCCGCCCCTTCCGAGCGGGGCGCGCGTTTCGTGGTCACGCTGCGGACGCCGGCCGCCGCTCCCGAGGAGGCTTCCAGGTGAAGGTCCTCGTCGCCGAAGACGACCGCAACACGCGCGAAGCGCTCGTCGAGATCCTCACGGCCGAAGGCTACGAGGTCGTCGCCGCGGAGGACGGCACGCGCGCGTGGCAGCTCTTTGCCGCGGAGCGTCCCGCGCTCGTGCTGCTCGACGTGATGATGCCGGGCGAGAGCGGCTACGACGTCTGCCGGCGGATCCGCAGGCAGAGCCCCGCGGTGCCTGTGATCTTTGTCAGCGCCAAGGGCGAGGAGATCGACAAGGTGCTCGGCCTGGAGCTCGGCGCCGACGACTTTGTCGTCAAGCCGTTCGGCGTGCAGGAGGTGCTGGCGCGCATCCGCGCGGTCACGCGGCGCGCCTCGCGTGCGCCGGTGACCGGCAACGAGCCGTTCGAGATCGGCGACCTGCGCGTCGTGCCCGCGGAGCTGCGCGCCTACCGCGAGGGGCGGCCGCTGCGGCTCACGGTGCGGGACGTGCGGCTGCTGCGCGCGTTCGCCGCGGCCCCCGGCCGCGTGCTCGACCGCGACGCGCTCTTCGACGCGGGCTGGGGCATCGCGCACCTGCCCAACAGCCGCACCCTCGACCAGCACATCTCGCAGCTCCGCAAGCGCATCGAGCGCGACCCGAAAAACCCCGTGATCATCCGCACCGTGCACACCGCCGGCTATCGCTACGAGCCGTAGGGCCCGCCTCCGGCCGCCCGGCTACAGCGTCGCGAGCACCAGGCTCGTGACGATACCCACCAGCACGGCGCCCGCCGCGGAAAGCAGGGTCCCGATGAGCACGTATTCGGCGAAGTCGCGGTCGTCGAGCTCTCGGAAGCGGGTAAAGCCCTTGGCAGCGAGCACGAAGCCGATCGCGGAGAGGTTCGAAGTGAGCACGAAGTAGAAGATGAGGAGGCGCTCCACGATCCCGATCATCTTCCCGCGGCGAAGCTGAGTCTCTCCCCTGTCCTGCCCGCCCTCCGCGGCAGCCGGCGCCACCTTCAGGCTGAGAAGGACGTAGCGGGTGAGGTTGTTGATCTCGACCGAGACGAAGAGGGCGCCCGAGAGGATCGCAAGGGCAGCCTCGAGGCCGCGGGCATCGACTCTGCCGAGGAGGACGCTCGCGCCGGCAAGCGCGCGGATCGCGCGGAGCGCCCATTCGGCGAAGCGCACGGTGGACCGGCCGGGGGAGCCGATGAAGCTCAGGCCCACGAGCAGCAGGACCGCGGCGCCAAAACGCACCAGGTTCCGCGACGCGTCGCGTGCCCTGTCCGGCGTTTCGCGGGGCTCGAGCACGAATGCGCCCACGCTGACCGCGGTCATCGCCGCGGCCACGAGGGCGACCGCAGCGGTCTTCTCCATCCCGGCGAGCGAGGCGAGCTGCAGGAGGACCAGGAGAACGAGGCGCCCCAGGCTCATGGGCCGCTCCCGGGAGCTCAGCAGGGCCCGCGTGAGCAGCACGACAAAGGCGAGGTAGAGATACTCAGCGCGCATCTGCCTTCACCATGACCTTCTCCAAGTCCGATTCCACCGCCGCCGCTACGGCGAGCACTTCGCGCAGGGAGTTCGTGCGCAGCCGCTTGAAGATGGCACGCTGCGTCACCTTCGCCTGCCGCGCGATCTCTTCCACCGAGTGGCCCCCCGCGAGCCTGACGAGAGTCGAGAGCGTGTCGCGCTTCCACCCCGCGATCACGCGGCAGACCAGGCGCAAGGCGGCATTCGACAGCTCGAGGGTGCCGGCGCCGGCCTCGATCCGGATGATGCTTTCGCGCTCCTTCTTCAGGTCGTCCATCGCCTCGCGAGCGCTGTAGAAAGAGGGGCCGTCCATCCCGAGGGCCTGACGCTCATTGATGGGCGTCACGATCTCACCGATTCCGACGGCGAGGCGAAGCTTTACGGGGTGGAGCGCTTCGAGCAGCAGCCAGAAGTCGGAGAGCAGGGCACGGGGCGAGCTGTAGACGGCCTGGAACTCGTCGCCGAGGGTGATCGTGTAGGGCGACGCGAGCCTTCGCCGCGCGGTCCCGTTCAGGCGGCCGATGACGTCCGTCAGGGAGCGTTGCAGCTCGCCCCTGCTGTCGGCGGCACGCGACGCTACCACATCTCCAATCACGACGAGGTAGGGCACGATTCACTGTACTCTTTCGGTTCACTTCTTGTCAAATGAACCTTTAAGGTTCACTAGAGGCGCTGTGAACCTGATCCGTTCAGCGCCGCGAGGCGCGACCCGCCGCGAAGTGCGAATTTGACATTCGGGCGGCCGCCCATAGACTCGCGGCGGAGGCGGAGAATGCAGAAAGTAATGGTCGCCGGGCTGTTTCTGCTCGCGGCAGCGCTGGGAGCGGCGCAACAGGCGCAACAGGCGCAGCAAGCGCAGCCGACGAAACAGGCGCCGAAGCTTCCGGTCTTCTACCTGCGGTACACGGGAGGAATCGGCATGGAAGAGCCCGACTACGAGGATGCGGCGGCGCTGGAGCCGTCTTCCGTGCGCAACTCGGTGAGCCTCCGCATCAAGGAGGAGCTGTCGCGCGACCTGGTCGGGAACCTGACCCTGTACTACTCGACCAAGGACTACAAGGATGGAACCGCCGACTACAGGTACTTCTACCTCAAGCCCGAGATGTCCGTGGACCTGACCGACAGGCTGACCCTGGAGACGGAGCTGCGGTCCAAGTGGGTGAGCTACGACGAGCCCGCGCCGGCGACCGACTCCAGCGACTACCTGGAGCTCACCGGCGGAGTCTCGACGACCTACGAGCCGGTCCGCGGCACGCACATCACCGGCCTGGTGAAGAGCGGCTTCGACCTCTACGAGAACGACGCGAGATCGCAGCAGACGTGGGCCGCGGGGCTGCGCGTGCTGTCCAGGCTCGACGCCGTGACGGTAGGAGCCAGCTACCGCGGCACGCTCTACACGCCGCTGGGGTCGGCCAGCACGGAGAGCACGAGCCTCACGAACGAGTTCGGCGTGACCCTCACCTGGGACCCGAACAGGTAGCCCCCCGCGCCATGGAGATCCCTCGGGGGACGCGGTACCTGCTCATCACCTGCGCCGCGGCAGCGGACCGCCAGTTCCGCGGCGTCGAGCGGGCGTGCCGCCTGCTGGCCGGATGCGGAGCAGCGCATCACATCGCCTGGCGAGGCGACGGGCCGCTCGCCCTCGGCCGCAGGCGAGCCCTGCGCTGGGTGGCGGTCTCGGGCCACGGCGCGCCCGGCGGCGCGCGCATCAGCGACGGCCTCGGTCCGGGCGGCGCGGCCCTGCACCCGCGGGACCTGAGGCTCGCGGCGGGCGTGGATCTGTACCTGCTCGCCTGCTACCAGGGCACGGACGCCGTCGCGCGGGAGTGGGCCACGCGCACCCACGCGACCGTCCACGGATGCGGAGGCGAGACCGAGAGCGCCTTGAGCGCGCTCTTCCTCCTCGCGCTGCTCGAGCACGGACCGGAGAGCGCGGGCCGCTGGTTCGACCGATGGCGCGAGGCCAACGACCGCCTGCGGCCGGACTTCGCGCGGATGCGGCGCATCTACCGCGACGAGAGCTGCGACTTCGCCGCGGCCCTCGACGCCATCGCGGCCGCCGTCGACCTCGACGCGTTCGCCGAGATCCTGGCCGTGGCCCGCCGCTACGGGCCTCTCCTCGACGGCCTCGCCTGAGCGCTGCGGCCCTTTCCGCGCGCGGGCGCGAGTTGACCTTGCCCCCGATCGCGCTGCACGATCGGCCGGGAGGCGCGGATGACGGCGGAGACCTTCACCTTTGAAGTTCCTTTCCTGGACGACCATGGGAAGGTGGTCCGGCGGTCGGTCCTGTCCGCCGAGCGGATGGTCTTCGACCTCGGGCGGGCGGAGCTGGAGATGGTGCGCGTCCCCGCGGGCGAGCTCGCGATGGGATCGCCGGGCCGCACGGGGTACGACGACGAGCGGCCGCAGCACAGGGTCGCTGTCGCCGCGTTCCGGATCGGCAGGTACGCGGTGACGCAGGAGCAGTGGGGCTCCGTGATGAGCTGGTCGCCGCCGTATCGCTGCAAGGGCGCTCGGCTCCCGGCGGACAGGACGTCGTGGATTGCCGCGAACGAGTTCTGCAAGGCGCTTACGGCGAAGATCGGAAGGGCGGTTTCGCTTCCGTCCGAGGCGCAGTGGGAGTACGCCTGCCGCGCGGGGACGACGACGCCGTTCGCGTACGGGCCGACGCTCACGACGGAGCTGGCCAACTACGTCGGGCTCCACACCTACGCCCTCGAGCCGACGGGCGAGTACCGGCACGCGACCGTCGAAGTCGGCTCGCTGCCGCCTAACGCCTTCGGCCTGTGCGAGATGCACGGCAACGTCTGGGAGTGGTGCGAGGACCGGTGGCACGAGAGCTACGACGGCGCGCCGGCCGACGGCAGCGCCTGGACCGCGCGGGCGGCCGGAAAGAGCAAGGAGAAGGACTCGCGCGTGCTGCGCGGAGGCTGCTGGCACGACCCGCCGGACGTGTGCCGCTCGGCCGCGAGGGTGCGCCTCGGGCCGGAGGAGCCGGAGGACTGGGCGGGCTTCCGCGTCGTGATGGCGGACGAGTAGGCGCGATGAGCTCGCCGGCCGCTCTTCGCTGCTCGTCGATCGCCGCGATCCCGCCCTTCGACCGGATGGTGCTGTTGATGCGGCATGCCGAGCGCGCGGAGGTGACCGACATCCGCACGCATGCTTCGGTGATGCTGACGGAGCAGGGCCGTCTCGACGCCCGCGCCCTCGGCAGGCTCATCGGCGCGCGCTTCGGACGCGCCGCCGTGTGGCACAGCCCGATCCCGCGCTGCCGCGAGACGGCGGAGTTGCTCGCGGGAGGCGCCGCGGAATCCGGAGGCGCCGCGAGCATGGAGGGGCCGCTGGGCTGGCTGGGCGGCGATTTCATCGGCGGCGAGGCGCAGTGGGTCAACGAAGAGATCGCCGCCCGCGGGCCGGACGCGTTCCTGCGCGCGTGGTTCGACGGCAGGTACTCTTCGGGCCTGATCGCGCCGCTGGCCGAGGCTGCCGCCTTCGAGATCAAGGAAGCGCTGCGCCGGCTCGAGGATTCGCCATCCCCGGTGACGGTCGCCGTGACGCACGACTGGAACCTGATGCTGCTGCGCGAGCGCTATCTCGGCCTCCGCCACGAGGACGTGGGCGTTCCGGCTTACCTGGACTCGGTCGCGCTCCTTCGCCGCGGCGGGTCGGTCGCTCTGTGGTCTCTCGGGCGGTCGGTTCGCCTGGACGGCGAGGCAACGAGCCGGGGTGAGGCATGATGCGGATGGATACCGCGCCGCTGGTGCTGCGCTTCTCCGGCCGCGACGGCGTGCGGGCGATCGCGCTGATGGGAAGCTACGCGCGCGGCGATGCCACGCCCTGCAGCGACATTGACCTCGTCTGCTTCGTCGATCGAGTCCCCCGCGAGCCTGCCCTCGAGGTGCACGACGGGCGCCTGCTGGTCGTGAGCGAAGTCGGAGCGGACAACGTCGAGCAGTGGTTCACCGCGCCGGCAAAGGCGACCGAGTGCATCGCGGGCGTCCGGACCGCGGTGTCGCTGTGGGACCCGTGGGGCGACTTCGAGAGCGTTCGCGCCCGCGCGCTGGCGTTCGCCTGGGACGATCGCCTGCAGCGGGCGGCCGATTCGTACGCGTCGCGGATGCTCGCGGGGCTGGCCGAGGAGGTCCTGAAGGGGCTGCAGGGCCTGCGGTCTGGGGACCCGGGGCGGCTGCTCAACTCCGCCTTCGGGCTTTCGTGGCTCCTCTGCAAGGCGATGCGGGTGCAGCGCGGCATCCTCGTCCGCGGCGACAACACCTGCGTCCTCGATGTGATCGAGGCCCTGGGGCGCGACTCGCGCTGGTCGACGCTTGCGCGGCAAGCGTTCGCCATGGACACGGGCGATGCGGGAGCCGCCGGTGCGTGTGCGCCGCTCGCGCGGCAGGTCGAGGCGGGGTTGAGCCTGTACGAAGAGACGGCGACGCTGCTGGGACCGGCGATCTCGTCCGCCGACCGGCCCGTCGTCGATCACGTGTTGCGCCTGATCCGTGAAAGAGGGGCCGCGCCGTGAAACCGGAACGGACGTCCCGCGACCGCGACGCCGGCGCGTGCTGGCACGCGCTTTCGGCCGCTGATGCGATCGGCCGCGTCGCGACGGACGCGGAGCGCGGCCTCGCCGAGGAGGCGGCCGCGGCGCGCCTGGAGACCGAGGGCGCGAACACCCTGCGGATCGAGAAGCACGAGCCGTTCTGGAAGGAATTCCTCGAGGAGCTCAAGGAGCCCCTCATCCTGCTGCTCCTGGCAACGGGGGTCCTGTACGCGGTCTGGGGCGAGCTGAGCGACGCCATCGTCATCTTCGCGGTCATCCTTCTGCTCAACACCGTGGAGGTCTGGAACGAGCAGCGGGCCAAACAGGCGATCCGCTCGCTGCGCAAGCTCTCGGAGCCGAGCGCGCCCGTCCTTCGCGGCGGCGAGTGGCGGGAGCTGCCGGTGGAGCGGCTCGTTCGGGGCGACGTGGTCGCCCTCGAGGCGGGCCGCCGCGTCCCGGCGGACGCCCGGCTCCTCGCGGCCCGCGGTCTGGCGGTCGACGAATCATCGCTCACCGGCGAATCGATGCCCGTCGACAAGGATGGCCGCCGCCGTCCTGGATGCGGACACGCCCCTGGCGGAGCGGCGCAACATGGTGTTCTCCGGAAGCCTCGTGCTGCGGGGAGGCGGGACCGCCGCGATCGTGAGCACCGGGATGTCGACGGAGCTGGGCCGCGTGGCGGAGCTGGCGCAGCGCGTGAGGGAGCCGCGCACCCCTCTGCAGAAGGCGATGGCGGAGCTGAGCCGGTCGATGGTGGCGCTCGCGCTCGGGCTGAGCGTGCTGATACCCCTCCTGGGCATCGTGGTCGGCGGCGAGCCTCCGAAGGACATGCTCCTCACGGGACTGTCCATGGCGTTCGCCACCATCCCCGAGGAGCTCCCCATCATCATCACCATGGTCCTCGCGCTGGGAGGCTGGCGTCTCTCGAAGAAGCGCGCGATCGTCAAGCGTCTTTCCGCGGTCGAGTCGCTCGGCGCCGTGACCGTGATCGCGACCGACAAGACCGGGACCCTCACCGAGAACCGGATGGCTGTCGGGGCGCTTTCTCCGGGCGCGGACGCGACGCGACTCCTGGAGCTCGCCGTGCTCACCATGGGGATCGCCGGCGAGGGGAACAGGCCGTCTTCCGACCCGATGGCGGCGGCGGTCCTTGCCCGGGCCCGCGCCGGCGGCATCGATGCCGGGGCGCTGCACGCCTCCCGTCCCCTGCTCCGCGAGCACTCCTTTGATGCCGGCCGCAAGCGCATGTCCGTGGTGCGAGCGGCGCCCGACGGCGTCCTGATCGCCGCGAAAGGCGCGCCCGAGGCCATCCTGGAGAAGTCAAAATTGAAGGTCGACGCTGCCGGCGAGATCCCTCTCTCGCCCGACGACAAGGCGGCGCTTTCTCGCGGAGGCGGCGCGGATGGGCTCGCGCGGGCTGCGTGTCATCGCTCTCGCTTCGCGAAGGCTTGCCGGCCCGGAAGCGCCCGCGCGCTCCGCCTCCGCGGAGGCGGCGGAGGCGGACCTCTCTTTCGCGGGCCTCATCGGCTTCGCGGATCCGCCCCGCGAGGAAGTCAAGGGCGCCATCGAAAGCTGCAGGACCGCGGGCATCCGCACCCTGATGATCACGGGCGACCATCCCGCGACCGCCCGGGCGGTGGCGCGCGAGTGCGGGCTCGACGGCGAAGGACGGGTGCTTTCGGGCGCCGAGCTGGACAAGGTGAGCGACGGCGAGCTGGTCGCGTTGTCGGCCGAGGTCTCCATCTACGCGCGCGCCACAGCCGAGCACAAGCTGCGCATCGTCGACGCCCTGCACGCGCGGGGCGAGCGGGTCGCCGTGACCGGGGACGGCGTCAACGACGCCCCCGCGCTCGCGGCCGCGGACATCGGCGTCGCGATGGGCGAATCGGGGAGCGACGTCGCGCGCGAGGCCGCCGACATGGTGCTCGCCGACGACAACTTCGCGACCATCGCGAACGCGGTCTCGGAAGGCCGCGTCCTCTTCGAGAACCTCTCCAAGGCGATCCGCTACTACCTCGCCTGCAAGGTGGCGCTCGTGTCGGCGACGCTCGTGCCGATCCTGCTGAGAGTCCCGGTCCCGTTCGCCCCGATCCAGATCATCGTGATGGAGCTGTTCATGGACCTGGCCGCCTCGGCGACGTTCGTGTCCGAGCCGGGCGAGGGCGACGTGATGAAACGGCCGCCGCGCGACCCGAGGCGCCCTTTCATGGACGGCCGGATGGTCTCGAGCATCTTCGCCTCGGCGGCCGGGCTGTTTGCCGCCGTCACGGCCGCGTACCTCGCCACGTGGTACGGCGGCGGCACTCCGGCCGCAGGCGCACACGGTCGCTTTCGTGAGCTGGCTCGTGGGCCACGTGCTGCTCGCCTGCAACATGCGCTCGGTCCGCACGCCGCTCGCGCGCATAGGGGTCTTTTCCAACCGGATGCTGCTGGCCTGGGGCGCCGCCGCGTCGGCTGTTCGCGCTGCTCGCGGTGCTCGCGCCCCCGCTGCACGCCGTGCTCAGGACCGCGGGCTTGAGCGGCACCCAATGGGCCCTGGCGCTCGCGGCGCCGGTCGCCGGCACTTTCTGGATGGAGGTCCGGAAGCTGATCACGCGAGGAGCGGAGGAGCCGGTCCGGCTCAGATCGCGGCGCTGAGGCCCCCGTCGACGAACAGAAGCTGTCCGTTGATGAAATCCGACGCCGGCGAGCAGAACAGCAGCAGCGCGCCCAGGAGCTCTTCGGGATCCCCCCAGCGGCCCGAAGGCGTTCGCGCGCGGTACCACTTGTCGAACTCGGGGTTCTCGGCCAGCGGCTTCGTCATCTCCGTGATGAAGTAGCCGGGACCGATCGCGTTGACCTGGATGTTGTGCTGCGCCCAGTCCACCGCCATGCCCCGCGTCAGCATCTTGAGCCCGCCCTTGGAGGCCGCGTAGGGCGCAATGGTCTTCCGCCCGAGCTCGCTCTGGAGCGAGCAGATGTTGACGATCTTGCCGCGGCGCCTCGCGATCATGCGCCGGGCCACGTGCTTGCTCACGATGAACGCACCGGTCAGGTTGACGTCCAGGATCTTCCGCCACTGCTCCTCGGGGAACTCCTCGAGCGGCGCGCGGTGCTGGATGCCGGCGTTGTTCACCAGGATGTCGATGGGGCCGACGTCCTCCTCGACGGCGCTCACCGCCCTGCTCACGGCGGCCTCGTCGGTGATGTCGAAGACGCTCGCGGCGGCCGCGAAGCCCTCTGCCTCCAGAGCGCGCCGCGCCCCTTCCAGGCGCTCGCGGTCGCGCGCGTTCAGGACGACGCGCGCGCCGGCGCGGGCCAGCCCGCGGGCGAGGACGAGGCCCAGCCCGCGGCTCGAGCCGGTCACCAGGGCGATCTTTCCTGTCACGTCGAACATCGCAGCCTCCACCGCCCGGACGGTAGCACGGAGGCGGGGCAAGGTGAAGCGCGCGCGCCGGAGGCGCGGCGGCTCACGCCTTCGCGTCGGGCACGAACTTCATCGACAGCGAGTTCACGCAGTGCCGGGTGTTCTTTGCGGTGAGGCCCTCGCCCAGGAACACGTGACCCAGATGACCCCCGCAGCTCGCGCAGGTGATCTCGGTCCGCTCCCCGTCCGCGTCGACGGTACGCTTGACGGCGCCGGCGATCTCGTCGTCGAAGCTCGGCCAGCCGCAGTGCGAATCGAACTTGTCCTCGGAGCGGTAGAGGGGCGCTTCGCACCTGCGGCACACGTAGGTGCCCTTCCCCTTGGAGGAGACATACTCGCCCGTGAACGGCCTTTCGGTGCCCTTGTGAACGATGACCCGCTCCTCTTCGCGGGTGAGCGGGTTGAGCTTTCGAGCCATGCGCAAAGGTCGCCAGCCCCCGGCGCGAAGTCAAGCCTCGAGCGTCATCGGGTGTCGCCCGGCCCGCCGACCCGGCCGCCCCGCTTGCCGAAAGGCCTGGCGATGATAGTCGGGCTGTCCTGAATGAAGAAGAAGTAGTAGCGAGGCGAGCGGCTCACCCCGCGCGGCGTCGATGAATGGAGCCGCGCATCAATCGGACGTGGCCCTGAGGCAGGAAAAACACAGAATTTCGCAGTTGCTGGCCGTGTCGGAGGCTTCGGCTGAGATGTGGTGCGCTGCCCAACCTTCAGGGTCCTTGCCGTGCAGCGCCCAGGATAGGTTCTTGGGGCATCGCTGATCTCCATGGCGGTGCGATGCACGCCTGCACTCGCATCGTCCGCCGGATCGACTGAACGCTTCTCTCAAGACCTTCTCGGAGAATTCCATTCCTGCTGCCTCCTCATGCGCGACTCTCGAGGCGCGCCTCTGCGCCGCCCGACCGGCGTCGAATCGGGGGACGACGTCGGCCTTCTCACCCCACCCGCCGGCGCGGCGGCTGCTGGTCCCCGGCACGCTTCCTCGTCCGTTGCGCCTGCGCGCCACCGTGTGGTCCAAAGTGCTGTTGAACCTTCGCTGCGATCTGGCGATCGGTCATCCTGTCGATTGTTTCGATTCCGACGATGTGCGCACCCAACTTGTCCCTCTCGAGACGTGTCTTCAGTTCGCCTTTGGCCTCGCCGGGACCAAAAAGCAGGATGGCCTGCGCACCGCGAACGCATGCGATTACGGCATCATAGTAGAGGTTGAGTTGTCCCGTGAACCTCCTCTGACGCCGATCATCCGCCGGCACCTGCAGTGACTCATAGCGACTCGTGGAACGGACACCCGCGGAACGTCCGGGCTGCTTTTCGACTTTAGACACCACCAGTCTCAGTGTTGTCGTTTCGCCCTGATCCGTAACGGCGACGACAACGGCCTTTCTGTGGTCAATCCACACGCCAACTCTTGTTTCCATCGGTCCCTCCGCCGCCCGCAACATGAACCGCCGCCATCAAGGCGTCAACGCCGGGGCCTTTTGAGGATTGGTCTCAGTCCGTACGCCCGACCGTCTGGACGGCTCCCGACCTCTTCCAGTATCCAGCAAGGGCAGTAAGGAGTGCAAGGAGTCACCCTGATAGTGTTAACAGAGAGGCAGCACGCCGTCTCACGTCCGGAAGTCCCGCTCGGTACTCGAGGTGACCACGGTGGCGATCGCTCGCTATACTGTTCGTCAGGGCAGGCCAGGATGCCTGGCGAGCGTTGCGGGCATTTCAAGGAGCGGCCATGAGCAAGCGCGGGCGTGTCAGCCACCCGATATACGGTCTCCTGCCTGCGGAGGTCGAGGGATTCGACTCGCTGGCCGAGCTGGCCCTGGACATGCGCTGGTCGTGGAATCACGCGGCGGACGAAGTCTGGCGGCGTCTGGATCCCGATCTCTGGGAGCTCACGCATAACCCCTGGGGCGTTCTGCAGACGGTTTCCCGGGACCAGATCGAGCGCGTGTCAGCCGAGCCCGGTTTCCGAAAGAGCGTCGACGATCTGCTGCAGGAAAAGCGGCAGGCTGCCGAGGCACCGGCGTGGTTTCAGCGAACCTGCCCGCAATCAGCCCTGACCTGCGTCGCCTATTTCAGCATGGAGTTCATGCTGAGCGAAGCTCTCCCCATCTACTCGGGAGGACTCGGCAACGTGGCCGGCGATCAGTTGAAGGCCTGCAGCGATCTGGGCGTGCCGGTGATCGGCGTGGGTCTGCTCTACCAGCAAGGCTATTTTCGCCAGTGGATCGACCAGGAAGGTGCACAACAGTGTCTTTTCCCGTACAACGATCCGGGCCAGTTGCCGATCGCGCCCCTGCGCCGCCCGAACGGAGAGTGGTTGCGGTTGGAGATCCCGTTGCCGGGCTACTCGGTCTGGCTGCGCGTCTGGCAGGTTCAGGTCGGGAGGGCAAGGCTCTACCTCCTGGACAGTAACGACACGGCGAGCTTGCCCGTTCATCGGGGAATCACCAGTGAGCTATATGGCGGCACCTCGGAGCTCCGGCTTACGCAGGAGATCGTACTGGGGATCGGCGGATGGCGGCTGCTTTCGGCGCTGGGCATCCAACCCGAGGTCTGTCACCTGAACGAGGGACACGCGGCTTTCGCCGTGCTGGAGCGCGCCCGCGACTTCATGCAGGCGACCGGCCAGCCCTTTGAAGTCGCGCTGGCCGTCACGCGGGTGGGCAACCTGTTCACCACCCACACGGCGGTGGCCGCAGGCTTCGACCGGTTCGCTCCAGCACTCATCGAGCAATACCTCGGTGGTTATGCCGAGAAAAAGCTCGGCATCACACTCCGGGATCTCCTGGCTCTTGGCCGCCGGGACCCGAACGACCCGACGGAAAGCTTCAACATGGCCTATCTGGCGATCCGCGGGAGCGGGGCGGTCAACGGCGTGAGTCGCCTGCACGCAAAGGTGAGCCGCCGCATCCTGCAGCCCCTCTTTCCGAACTGGCCGCAAGACGAAGTGCCGGTCGGACACATCACCAACGGAGTCCACATGCCGAGCTGGGATTCGGCTGCGGCCGACGATCTCTGGATGGAGGCTTGTGGAAAGGATCGCTGGCTGGGAACGAAAACAACCCTGGAGCGAGACATCCGCAGCGTCTCTGACGCCAGGCTGTGGCGGATGCGGACGACCGCCCGGACGTCCCTCGTTGAGTACGCGCGCGAACGCCTGGCCCGTCAATTGACCATGTCCGGTGCGACCGGGGAATCGGTAGAAGAGGCGAAGCGCCTGTTCGATCCCAACGCGTTGACGTTGGGCTTTGCGCGCCGCTTCGCCACATACAAGCGGCCAAACCTGCTGCTGCACGATCCGCAGAGGCTGCTTCGCCTGCTGACCGATCCTCAGCGCCCGGTACAGCTCATCATTGCCGGCAAAGCCCATCCGGCGGACCAGGCGGGGCAGGCCTTGATCCAGGAATGGACGCGCTTCATCCGGCGGCCCGAGACGCGTCCCCATGCGATCTTCCTCAGTGACTACGACATGCTTCTGACCGAGCACCTCGTGCAAGGAGTGGATGTCTGGATCAACACGCCGCGGAGGCCCTGGGAGGCCAGCGGAACGAGCGGCATGAAGGTGCTCGTCAACGGCGGCATCAATCTGTCGGAGCTGGATGGCTGGTGGGCGGAAGCCTACTCGCCTGAGGTGGGGTGGGCGTTGGGTGACGGACAGGAGCATGGCGATGATCCCGCCTGGGATGCCGCGGAAGCCGAAGAGCTCTACCGGCTCCTCGAGAACGAGGTGATCCCCGAGTTCTATGCCCGCGACAAGAGGGGCATTCCTGCCGCCTGGGTGAGGCGCGTGCGTGAGAGCATGGCACGGCTGACGCCGCGCTTTTGCGCCGACCGCACGGTGCGCGAATACACAGAGCAGCACTACCTCCCCGCTGCCGCAGCCTACCGTGAGCGCGCCGCCGATAAGGGCGCAGCGGCCAGGCGGGTGGTCGATTGGCGGCACACTCTGGAGCGGAAATGGGCTACGCTGAGATTCGGCGACGCAAAAGTCAGGACTGACGCTCAGGACCACACATTCGAAGTGCGGGTCTATCTCGGTGATCTCGACCCTGATGCGGTGCGCGTCGAGCTCTACGCCGACGAGCTCGGCGGCCACAGCCGGGCGCGCCAGGAGATGAGACGCCACCGGCAACGTGGAGATTCTGCCGACGGGTACATCTACTACGCGACCGTGCCTGCGACACGCCCGGCGACGGACTACACGGCACGAGTGATACCGCACCACCACGGCGTCGCGGTGCCGCTGGAGGCCGCTCACATCCTCTGGCAGCGGTGATCGTGCCGGAAGCAGAGGACCGCGACGATGCGCGCTACGTTGTCCCCTTGGCAGCTCTCTGTGCCAGCGGCAGCACGCCGGCCAACTCCCCGATCACATTCACGAGCTCGGAATCCGCTGGAATCACGATCTTGGCGTTGTTCGCGAGGGATTTCTCCACGGTTTCCAGTCTCCTCATCAATTGGGCGTTGCCGACGAAGTACCTGTCCGCCGCCTCATTGACGAGCTTGATGGCCTGCGCCTCGCCCTCGGCTTCGAGTATCTTGGCCTGCCTGACCCCCTCGGCCTTCTTGATCTCTGCCCTTCGCGCGCCGTCCGCCATGGTTTCGGTGGCAGTCGCGAAGTCCACTGCAGCCACCTTCTCGTTTTCGGCCTTCACGACCTTGTTCATCGTCTCCTGGACATCCTTGGGAGGATCGATCTCCTTCAACTCTGTTCTGACGATCTCGATTCCCCAGTGCGACGTTTCGTCGCGCATCGTCTTCTGCAGCTCGCTGTTGATCTTGCCGCGTTCGCTGTTCGCGGACTTGAGCGTCATGGTGCCGATGATATTGCGCAGCGTCGTTCGCGCGAGGTTGACGATCTGGTACTTGTAGTCGAACACGCTGTACTGCGAGTTCTTCACGCTTTCTTCGTCGTTCTTGACCTTGAAGTACACCTGTGCGTCGACACTCGCGTTGAGCTTGTCGTTGGTGATGATCTCCTGCGGTTCCGCGTTCACCATGACCTCGGTGATGTTGACCCGGAACATCCGGTCCACGATAGGGATGATCCAGTTGAAACCGGGTGACGCGAAACGCCTGTATTTCCCAAGTCGCTCCACCAGGCCCCTGCTGGTGGGCCGCACGATCCTGATTCCGATAAGGAAAAGCACGACAACAAGGACGGCAAGTCCATAGATCCAATACATGATGGCCTCCGTTGCCCGTATGGGCAGCATGGATTGAATATACTGCTTCTGCAGCACGAGGTATTCGACACCCGACCCCCGACGAAGCAAACGGCGAGCCGAATCACCTGGCTGCGGCCGCGGCCTTCGACGGTCCGTCGTCTGAGGTATCGCGCGGTGGCTTTGGATCCCGGGCAGTGGAAGAGAGCAGGACAACGGCTCCGAGCAGGATGAGTCCGATACCCAGCCACTGCAGGGGATGGGAAGGTTCGCGGAAGAACAACAGGCCGCCAACGACCGGAATCAGGATGTAGTGCACGCCGAAGGCCGGAACCATACGAATGGCTGCTTCGTGGCGATAGGACAGCTGGAGGACCAAGGTGGCAAGTATCGACAGGGCAATCCACAGGAGAGTGTATGGATTGGCCAGCACGACCAGGATCCGGCTGGCCAACCCATCATTTGCAGCAGAAAGGTCTCGTCCTGCAACGAATGAGCTCGCCCTTCCCAGCTCCGATGTGGAGACCTTCTGGAATATCAGGGTGAATCCCCCCAAAGAGCCGGCGGCACTGGCGACAACGGCACCTGTTCGCCGCCCGCGTGTTGTCAGAACGAGCACCAGCAGGCCGTAACCGCCAACGACCCCTGCCATCATAAGGAACAGGTGCTCGACCACGGGCCTTGTAGCCGCTGCCCCTGGGGGCACACTTGCAAGCAAGAACGGCCCGGCCAGGATCGCCGCTACGCCGACAAGCTCTCTTGGCCCCACCTTTTCTTTCAGCACCAGCGCCGAGAACAGCGTCAACGACGCGAGCCCGGTGCCGGCCATGGCACCGACGACCACGATGCTTGCCAGGCTCACCGCGTACAGGAGCAGGAACGAGGACACAGTGGTGGAAACGGTGCCGGCTGCCCAGATGAGGAATCCCCTCCTCCGACTCTTGCCCGCGGTCGCGAGCCCTTGCTTCTGGACTGCCTTGCCGAGATCCATGAGGGAGTAGGCAACGAATGCGACAGCGATTGACAGATGATGCGCTTCCATCCCTTCAACACTCACGCAGACAGCCCGGCCGGCGTCGAATCGAAACGCTCGTCAGCGCAACTGCTTTTCCGATCGACCGCGGATGGAGTTCGCGTCTGCGAGGGGGGTGCCCTGGATACCAAAGGCCAATGCTCCATGCGAAAGCAACCCCGTCAAGCGGGTCGGACGGCAGAGGGATGCCGGTATGCCTCTCGCTCTATCTCCTAGCGGAAGCACTGAAGACCCGAGTGAGTCGCCTTGCTTCGCTCGCGTCCGAAGCGTGGCGGCCGGTAGTGTATGGTGACCCCGGGTAAACCCGCCAGCCAGGACAACCGCGGATCTTCCCCACAGTCGTAGAGGTCCAGCGGACCGTTGGCGCCGGCAAGGCGTGCCCGAAGCTCCGTCGCCGCCTCCGAGACCCGGGGTGCCAGCGTGTCGATGTCGTAGACCGAAACGGTGACGATGGTGGAGACCCGCTCCGTCAGGTCCCGAAAAGCGGTGAGCGCGAGCTCGTTGGCAAGGAGTCCCGGGTCCATGGGCTCGCGGCCTTCCAGGTGATGCAGCGTCCTGGTGGCCAGATGAGAGAGATGGAGGTCCGCCGGAGAGGCCACCAGGTAACGCGCCCACGGCGCGAGGGCCGCAACGGCGGTGGGCGTGCCGTTGTTGCAGGTGGACAGCACGGCCAGGTCGAAGCGCTTGCCCTGAGGAAGGAACCCCGCCATACCGTCGGCGACCTGCTCCAGGCCGAACGAGGCTTTCGGGATGGAGCTGTGATACCCGGGCTGCGGCAGCTCGGGTATCTGGTGGCCGAAGTACAAGAAGATGCGCCGCACCTCGGCGCTGTGCTCGAGCCGGCTGAGGTCCTGGTAGAGCGCGATCTCGGCTTCCATTCCACCGGAGGCTCTCCGGTAGTCTTTCTGCAAGACATGGGTTCCGTTGCGATAAAGCTCCAGCGTCCCGTTCTTCCGAGCCAGACCACGGCGGTCGTGCTGATGGAACACGAACACCTCCGCCTCCGGGTTCGCTTGGGCGCTGGCGCGGGCCCGCTCCAGAGCCACCTCATCGGCCTGATGGGGCTTTCCGTCTTCGTCGTGGAAGAGGTAACTGCCATCTCCATGAATGACAAACACCAGGGCATAGCGAAGCGGGCCGGTGGGCAGCTCGAGCGCGGGGTACACGGTCCGACAGGAGAGGACGAGCAGCAGCAACGCCGGGGCCGCGGCAAGCCGCACACCCCGGCACTTAGGAAACACCAAGCCGTTACAGGAGGAGGATCAGGATCAACAGGATGATGATGATCGTGACACCGGAGAGCACGACATAGGTTTGCGCGGCCTGCTCCAGGTCCTGCACCATGTACGCGGCGAAGTCGTTCAGATCCGCGTTGGCCACCATCGCGAAGCCGGCGGCGCCGTTGAGCTCATCGCGCTTTTCCTGCACCGTGGCGGTGAAACGGGCCGTCGCCTCCCGCTGCTCCTGATTAAGGAGAGGAAGTCCCTGGATCCGGTCCATCGCCGTCAGGAACCGCTCGAGGCTCTCGTTGAGCAAGGCCCGCTTCTCCGCAGGGTCCTTGGTCTGCTCCACTTTGAGCAACAGGTCATTGAAGTATTCCTTGAGACGATTCTCCCACCTGGTCGTCGCGCTTTCGGCGAACAGCGGCGCCGCAACGGCAATCAGAACCAGGACGGCCACAGCAACTCCCAGACGCTTCATGTTTGTCCCCCTTGACTGTTGTTTCGGTTCAGACTACATGCCACCAGCGAAAGGTACCTCTATGATTGGGCGAATCATTGGAAATGCGCTTTGAACGCATGCACGGAATCCTTGAGTGCTTCCCAGACATTCTCGGTTTCTGCTTTGAGTTGCTCCCAGGAGTCTCCAGTCGCGGCCTTGATAGCCTCCAGTTTCTTCTGGCCTTCCAGACGCTTGCTGTGCAGTGCCCTGAGTTGCTCCTGAACTTTCGCCTTAGCGTCCTCCCTGGTTTTGTGCGCCATCACCTCCAAGGTGTCAATCTCTGCGTTCCACTCATCAAGCTGTTTCTTCAGTCTTGCCACATACTGGTCTCTGGTAAGCATTTGGGCTTGCTCCAGTTCCGGATTCGTGATCCGGCAAGCTGCCGGAGTCAAATTGCCCGGTCAGGCATGAGCAACGGCTCTGTACCGGATCACCGTCACAGACGAACACGAATTCCTGACAGGGAATCCAGGACTCCGAAGGCACGCAATACGAAAAAAACCGCGACAAGAACGACAACCACATTCAGGATTTTCTTGATGGTAGCGTCCATGGGTATATACCTATTGATCGCCCACAGCAGTACCCCCAAAACGACCAGGACAATCACGAACTGAGTCAACGGCATGATGATTCTCCTCTTTACCCCTATGTTGACAGAACCCTACTGCATGCCGTGGCAGGCGTCTGTTCGGTAGCGTACAGATCAATTGAAGTCACTGAAAGGGACCGTCTGTGATATTGGCAGCGGACCTGACCTGGATTTTCTCAGGGTGAAGCCCAGCCGATCGCACCCAGCTTGACAGAGCAGCGCACGTGGCTGCCGCGCGCCATAGCAAGAATCGAG
The DNA here is from genome assembly GCA_963734495.1 of uncultured Spirochaetota bacterium. Taxonomy (GTDB): domain Bacteria; phylum Spirochaetota; class Spirochaetia; order SZUA-6; family CAVTHK01; genus CAVTHK01. Next base: position 406,914 of record CAVTHK010000003.1, on the reverse strand, counting down.
GAATTGCACTGGACGCCGCGTTCGGTCGGTACGCCATCGCACATGAAACGGGGGTCTTGACAGGATCATTTGCGGCCACAAAACTCTGGCCACACGATTTCGACAGACGATTTTGGGAGGTTGCTCATGGCTATTGTGCCCAGCCCACCAAAACCCGCCGACCCACGACAAAACCATCTGCTCGCCGTCCTGCCCGAGTCCGAATACGAGCGCCTTTCTCGTCACCTGGAACTGGTCCCGCTGCCGCTCGGTAAGGCCCTCTACGAGTCCGGGGACCGGATGAGTCACGTCTACTTCCCTACCACCGCCATCGTGTCCCTGCTGTTCGTGATGGAGAATGGCGCGTCCGCCGAAATCGCTGTGGTCGGCAACGAGGGTATCGTAGGCGTCGCCGTGTTCATGGGCGGCGAAACCATGCCGAATCGGGCCGTGGTGCAGAGCGCGGGCCACGCCTATCGGCTGAACGGACAGTTGCTTAGGCAGGAATTCAACCGCCCAGGGAGTCTGCAGCATCTGTTGTTGCGCTATATCCTGGCCCTGCTGGCCCAGATGGCGCAGACCGCGGTCTGCAATCGGCACCATTCTGTGGACCAGCAGCTCTGTCGCTGGCTGCTGTTCAGTCTTGACCGGTTGCCCTCGAACGAGCTGAGCATGACTCAGGAACTGATCGCCAACATGCTGGGAGTACGGCGCGAGGGCGTGACCGAGGCAGCCGGGCAATTGCAGCGTGCCGGATTGATCCACTACAGCCGGGGCCGCATCACCGTGCTGGATCGACCGGGCCTCGAGGCGCGGGTTTGCGAGTGCTACGAAGTTGTCAGAAAAGAGTTCCGTCGCCTGCTCCCCGACGTAGTCGCGATGTGATCCGTTTCAAAAGGCTCACTTCGGACCGTCGCGTCACTCCCAAGTGATCAGTGCACGGCGAGGAGTCACGGGATAGAACGCTGATGGCATAGTCCCGTTCTATGGGTTCCCTCTCGAGGGCTATGACTTGAGATTTGCCGCGATCTTCGCGTGGATGGTCTCGGAAACCTTCCTGTCTCCCAGACCGATCCGGATGGCGACTTCAGTTCTTGTGTCGGTGACCTTGGTGACGGCGATGTTGAACTCCCTGCCGTCAGACATCTTGCCTTTCAGGGCTCCGCTGAATGCGTCGTGTTGCTCGACGTCTGGCTTCATCCCCAGCTGCTGCAGGGCTTGGCGCGTCGCCTCCCACGCTTGCGGCAGCGCAGCGTCGTAGGTCGTCTTCAGGTTGCCTTCGACGTAGGCGTAGGCGCCGGCGCCGGCGCCTGCACCCAGGAGCAGAGCGCATCCGGTCGCGGTGATCGAGAGCGCACAGAGCAACAAGGCGGTTCTCAGTCCAGCGAGTCTCATCCGCTCACCTTCCTTTCTGAGGGTTCTACGGTACAATGACAGTGTAACGGACGCGCAGTTGCGACGACTTCGCGGCAGATGAGGTGTCTGCGTTGGGGCTGCTCGCGGCGAAAGCCGGCCGTCGGCGCTCAGTTGTTCATCGGAACGGGCGAGGACGGCACTCCCGAGTGCAGCCCCGCGATTCTCACGAACTCCTTCCCGTCCATGACTTCTTCTGCCAACAACTTCTGCGCCACTTCGTCGAGAAGCTTCAGCTTGCTCTTGAGGAGATCCAATACCTTCTTGTAGCGCGCTGCGATGATGTGGGCGGTTTCCTCGTCGACGTACTGCTGGGTGGTCTCGGCGTATTCGCGCACGACGGTGTAGTTGCCCTCGCCCAGGAACTGGCTCTGCCTCCTGGAGGGCAGGTACACATTCTCGAACTTTTCGCTCATGCCGTAGTCGGTGATCATCCGGCGGGCGATGTCGGTGGCCTTGTTCAAGTCGTTCGATGCACCCGTGGAGATCTCGTCGAAGACGATCTTCTCGGCTGCTCTCCCGCCGAGAAGGACGTCAATCTTGCCGGTCAGCTCTTCCTGTGTCATGAGGAAGCGCTCCTCGGTCGGAAGCTGCAGCGTAAAGCCCAGGGCGCTCATGCCCCTGGGTACGATCGAGATCTTCTCGACGGGGTCGGCACCCGGGGTGAACTGCGCAACGACGGCGTGCCCGCTCTCGTGATAGGCCACTATCTTCCGCTCACCGGGGCTGATGAGCCGGCTTTTCTTCTCCAGTCCCGCGACCAGTCTCTCGAAGGCCGTTTCAAAGTCGCCCTGCGTGACCGTCAGCCGGCCGCCGCGCACGGCGCAGATGGCTGCTTCGTTCACGAGGTTGGCCAGATCCGCGCCGACAAAACCAGCGGTCCTGCGTGCGACGTCGTTGAGGTTCACTGTATCTTCGATCTTCACATTCTTGCCGTGCAGGCGGAGGATCGCTTCGCGCCCTGCGAGGTCCGGTTTGTCCACCAGGATCTGGCGGTCGAATCGACCCGGCCGCAGCAGCGCAGGGTCGAGGATCTCGGGCCGGTTTGTAGCCGCCAGCAGGATGACACCCTTTTTGGAGTCGAATCCGTCCATCTCTACCAGCAGCTGGTTCAGAGTCTGCTCCCGCTCATCGTTGCTCGACAGCATCTGACTGCGGCTCTTGCCGATCGCATCCAGCTCGTCGACGAAGACGATGCAAGGCGCCTTGGCGCGGGCCTGCTGGAAAAGGTCTCTGACTCGGGCCGCGCCGACGCCGACGAACATCTCCACGAACTCCGAGCCGCTGATCCTGAAGAAGGTCACCCCTGCCTCCCCCGCGACCGCGCGAGCCAGCAGGGTCTTTCCCGTCCCCGGGGCCCCGATCAGGAGAACCCCCTTGGGGATCCTGCCTCCGATGGCACTATAGCGATCGGGGTTCTTCAGGAAGTCAACGACCTCCTCGAGCTCGGCCTTGGCCTCGTCCGCTCCGGCGACGTCGCCGAAGTGGACTTTCGTGTCCCCTTCGGCAACGATCCGCGACTTGTTCTGCCCGAAGCTCATCACGTTCTGCCCCATGGAGCGCATGCGCTTCGAGAGCACCCGCCACACGAGAAACATCAGAGCCAAGGGGACGCCCCAGCTCAGGATCATCGCCAGGACCGGGCGCTCGACCGGAAGCACCGCGTAGTACTGGACACCCTTGGCATCGAGCAGACTGACAAAGCTGGGGTCGTTCACGGGGGTCGTTCTGTAGACCTGCGCCGCGCCCGCGCCTTTCTCGAGGGACTTGACCTGAGTGACCGTGTAGCCGAGATAGAAGCCGGCGGTCATTTCGACCCGCTTGATCTCGCCGCTCTGGATCATCCCTTTGAACGTGCTGAAGTCGACAGCGATCTCATTCGACTTGGGCGCCAGAAAGGAATTCAAGGCGATAATCAGGAGAATCGCACCCGCCGCGTACCACCAGGCCACACGCGGTTGCCCCTTCCGGAAAAATCCCATCGGCGAGAATTGCTTCTGGTTTGGATCTGACATGCTGGTCTCCTCTCCGCCGCCGTCCGCGCCAACGCACCCCTAGATCCGCCAGGAGCGCGCCTTCCCGTCGGGTTGCCGGACGGCTCGCGGTCAACTCCTTCCGGCTGTGCTCCCGCCGCGTTCCCGCGGCGCAAGGACAGCCGGCGGTCCTTCAGTTCGTCGTGGCCGACGCGCCGCCGCTCAAGCTTCCTGTGAAGGGCAGGTTCTCACGCGCGTACTGCTCCATGAGCTCCAGCAGCACATCGTGATACAGCTTGCCCCTGATGTGGCAGGCGGCCCGGAAGCGGTTGGCGAGATCGCGGTCCACAGCTTTGATCGTGAACGCCGTCACTTTAGTGTTTGTGATCTTTGGCATATTCTCCGTCCTTCGATTCTTCAAGTATAGTCTTTGCAATTCTTATTGTCAACTTTATTCTTTGTGCTCTTGCTTTTCTTGCTGCTCTTACAGTATAATCTATAAGAGCAGTGAGCCGAGGGCGTTTGCCGGCGGCGCAGGCGGGAGGAAAGCGATGAGACGGGTGACACTCGACGGCGAACGCCTGGATCTGACCGGGCGCCGAATATGCGGCATGGAGAGCTGGCGGGCGGTCAGGCGGCTGGCAAAGGCTGGATACCTGCGGGCGGTCTGGGTCCGCGGCCCCTTGCGCGGCATGGAGTACTACCTGACCGCCGCGGGCGAAGCCGAAACCGCCGCTCGTCGCGGGCGCTTGCCTTAGGGGGACGGCTGTCGGCGCCCGGGCAGGCGCGCCGACAGCAGGCAGCCACGCCTGCGAGCCGGGTGGCATGAACGCCATGGCGATGGCCACGCTGGGGGGGCCCCGCGACCGGCAGGCGGAACTCCCGAGCCCAAGGAACGGGTGAGGCCCCTCGGGCTCACGGGACAGGGGGTGGGAAACTCGGCTCCCCGCATGAGCGGGGAAGGTGCGAAGCACAGGAGAAGAAAGATGATCCAGAACGAGAAACTGCGGATAGCAGTCAACAGAATCATGTCGTTCGTGATCGGAGGGCTGCTGGTCCTCGTCGTCATGAGCGTGACGGTGGTCTCCAAGGTCAAGGGGGAGAACGCGCAGCTCGTGAAAGAGCTTGACGCTTCGCAGTACGAGCCGGGCCGGCTGCTGGCCGACGCCAAGGCGCAATTCGCGAACCGCGAGTTCGACAAGGTCAAGCAGACACTCACCGTTCTCTTCGAGAAGCGCCCCGGCGCGAATGAGACGACCGAGGGGAAGAAGCTCTACGCCGACGCCGACGCCGCGATCTCCAAGGACAATGCGAAGTGGGAAGCCGCGGTGGTAGGCATCAGGGAGCGCTGGGCGAAGGACATGACCGCGCAGCTGCGGGGGCAGTCGGAGAAGGCCCGGCTCGAGATGGAAACGGGCCTGAACGACACCTTGGGCAAGGAATGGGAAAAGATGAAGGCCCAGGTCAGGCAGGAATGGGAGAAGCAGGGGTAGCAACCCCCGGGCAATCGACGGACGGCCCCGCGCGGGGCCGTCCGTACTTGTCATGGCGGTATGGAGCGGAGCCAACTCCGTGCCGACAAAGTCACCCGGGGATTGCGCCTCGGGACTTCCGGCTCATCTCTTGCGAACAACTACATCCTCCCTGTGCCGCCTATACGCTCGGGGAGGCAATCCACAAGGAGAGGAATGTGATTATGGCGAAGACGACGAGGATCAGGGCGGCGGCGGCCACGGAGACCAGGACGCGAGAGGTAGCCTTTGCATGGAACCTGCATCCGCTGGCCAAAGAGGTGCACTTGGCCGGCAGCTTCAACGGTTGGGACCCGAAGGCGAATCGAATGTTGAAGAAGGACGGGGTCTTCCGCATCAAGCTCGACCTGGCTCCAGGCGAATACCAATACAAGTTTGTCGTCGACGGAGACTGGCATAGCGACCCGGCCGCAGCGGCGCAGGCCCTGAACGAGTACGGCGGTGTGAACAGCGTCGTCCAGGTGTGAGGCGTAAGGGGGGGGCCACCCTCCCTGTTCCTTGCGCCGGGAGCATAACCCACCGATCCCATCCACGGGCAGCCAGGAGGGAGACGAAGCTGGCTCGCCGCGATGTTAGCCGTGGAGAGCCAGCTCGCCCAGAATCGAACGCTCCGGGAACGGGATTTGATGACCTGTACCGATGCACTACGCGCGTTTGAGCGTCGTCCCTACCTTCTCCGCTCATGCGCAGGCTTCATCTTCAGCTCCTCTTGGGCGAAGCGCCGCCGCCCGGGCTTCCCTTGAGCGGCAGGTTCTCGCGCGCGTACTGCTCCATGAGCTCCAGCAGCACGTCGCGGTACAGCTTGCCCCTGATGTGGCAGGCGGCCCGGAACCGGTTGGCGAGATCGCGGTCCACGCCTTTGATGGTGAACGCGGTCGCTTTGGTGTTGGTGATCTTTGGCATGATCCTCCCCTGTTTCGGCCCCCTGAGTATAGTCTTTGCAATTCTTATTGTCAACTTCATGCTTTTTGCTCTTGCTTTTCTTACTGCTCTTGCAGTATGATCTACACGAACACTGGTCGACCGGCGGTTGCCGGGAGGCAAACGCCGCGGCGACGGCCACGCTGGAGGAGTGGCCCGCGACTTGAAACCGAAAGGCAGAAGGACATCCCGGGATGCGCATGGGGCGCGGGGGCGTCCCCCTCGGGCTCGCGGGACAGGGGCCAGGGAACTCGGCTCCCCGCGCAGAGCGGGGAAGGTGCGAAGCACAGGAGAAGAAAGATGATCGAGAACGAGAAGCTGCGGATGGCAGTCAACAGAATCATGTCGTTCGTGATCGGAGGGCTGCTGGTCCTCGTCGTCATGAGCGTGACGGTGGTCTCCAAGGTCAAGGGGCAGAATGCGCAGCTCGTGAAAGAGCTCGACGCCTCGCAGTACGAGCCGGGCCGGCTGCTGGCCGACGCCAAGGCGCAGTTCGCGAGCAGGGACTTCAACAAGGCCAAGGAGACACTCACCGTTCTCCTCGAGAAGCGGCCGGGGTCGACTGAGGCGACCGAAGGGAAGAAGCTCTACGCCGATGCCGACGCCGCGATCTCCAAGGACAATGCGAAGTGGGAAGCCGCGGTGGTGGGCATCAGGGAGCGTTGGGCGAAGGACATGACCGCGCAGCTGCGGGGGCAGTCGGAAAAGGCGCGGCTCGAGATGGAAAAGGGCCTGAACGACACCCTGAACAAGGAATGGGAGAAGATGAAGGACCAGGTCAGGCAGGAATGGGCCAAGCAGGGCTAGCGACCGCAGGACAATCCACGGGCGGCCCCGCGTGGGGCCGCCCGCGTCTCTGTCGTGGCGGCGCAAGCGGCACTGTCGTACTTTTTCGGAGGCGGCTCGCGTGAAGGCCCTCTTGATCCATCCGGAGTTCTCGGCGCACGGGTTCTGGAACTACAAACAGGTCTGCAGATTGGCCGGGGCCAGGTACCCCGCGGCTCCGCTCGGGTTGATCACCGTTGCGGCCCTGTTGCCCGGGGATTGGCAGATCCGGCTCGTCGACATGAATTCGGCCCGGCTGCGCGACGCCGACATCGCCTGGGCTGATCTCGTCTTCATAGGGGCCATGCTGCCTCAGCAGGTCGCGCTCCTGAAGCTCATCGACAGAGTCCACGCCGTCGGCCGGAAAGTGGTGGTCGGCGGTCCCGACCCGACTTCGCAGCCCTCCGTCTACGCGAGCGCCGACTATCTGGTTCTGGGTGAGGGCGAGTGCTCTCTGCCTGTCTTTCTCAAGGACCTGGAAGCCCATGCGGAAAAGGGGATCTATCGTCCCGAGGGGCCCCGGCCCGACGTCACGAAGAGCCCCGTTCCCCGGTTCGACCTGCTTCGTCTCGACGACTACCTCATGATCGGCATCCAGCTCACGCGCGGCTGCCCGTTCAACTGCGAGTTCTGCGACATCATAGAGCTGTACGGCAGATCGCCGCGCAGCAAGACGGCGGCCCAGGTCGTCGCCGAGCTCGAAGCCCTGTACAGGCTCGGCTACAGGGGCCACGTCGATTTCGTCGACGACAACTTCATCGGCGACAAAAAGCGGCTCAAGGTGACCCTCAACGCCATCAAGAGATGGTCCGCAGCGCGTCACCACCCGTTCTACTTCTCGACGGAGGCGAGCATCAACCTGGCCGACGACAGGGAGCTGCTCGAGCTGATGAGAGATCTGGACTTTCGCTACGTGTTTGTCGGCATCGAGACGGCCGACGAGCAACTGCTTCGCGCCAGCAACAAGAGCCAGAACCTGCATCGCGAGCTGCTGCGGGACCTCGAGAAGATCTACGCGCACGGCATGATCGTCAACGGCGGCTTCATCGTGGGCTTCGACAACGAGACGCGCGCGTCCGCGCGATCGATCGCCGATGTGGTCGAGAAGAGCAGGATCTGCATGGCCATGGTGGGCCTGCTGCACGCCCTGCCCAACACGCAGCTGGCGCGCAGGCTGCGCACAGAAGGAAGACTCGTTGAAGGTTCCAATCTCCTCGACGGTGATTCCGCGGGCGACGATCAGACCACGATGGGCCTCAATTTCGTCACCCTGAGGGCGAGGAGCGAGATCGTCGACGACTATCTCTACGTAGTCCGCAGGATCTATGCCGCCAGATGCTACTTCAGGCGTTGCCTCAAGCTCGCCCTCGGCCTCAGACCGCACCCGCTGCACCGGCCGTCGATGTTGGAAAAGCTCAGGATGCTGGTCTCCTTTGCAAAGGTCTCTCTGCGGCTCGGGTTGGTGCCTCCGGTGTCGGCCTACTTCTGGCGCAACGTGCTCTTTGTGCTGGCCGCCAGACCCGCGTGCCTCGAGCCGCTGGCCAACCTCATGGGCATGTACATCCATTTCCGAAGACAGGCGGCCTACATCGTGCAGGCCGTCCAGCGCGTAGCGGCCGCACAGGGCCCGGTCGGGCTTCCGATCGGCGCGTGACGGCGCCGCATCATCGAGCGACCGAACCCCTGGGCGGCGGATCCGCGGCGCTCATGTATAGGTGAAGTACGCCGTCGCCCGACATGCGGCGCTCGCGGTCACCCTCGCCCAGTGCGCGCTGAAGCCGGCGGGGAACACGTGGCAGACGTAGCCGCCGCGCTGCACCTCGGCCTCGACATAGGGCGCCCAGCTCCCGTCGCCGAGAAAGTCGACCTCGACCGAGAAGCGCACGGTGCGGTCCGCCCTGTGGCGCAGGTGCAGGCACTTGTGCTCGAAGCCGGTCATCAGGAACGGGTCCGAGGGCCTGCCCGCCGACCACCTCGGCGTCCCACCACGGGCCGCCCCAGCCCGCGGGCTTGCCGCAGCGCCAGAGGTCGTCCGTCCTGCCGATCCACACGCCCGAGTCCGGCTCGGCGGCGAGCACGTTGTCGCCGTTGAACGGCGACACCTGGTTGGTGCCCGCGACGAGCATGCCGCGGAAGTTGCAGAAGTCGCTCACGACCGCCAGGTGACGGCTGATCGGCCTCACGCCCCAGATGCGGCCGCCGGGCCCGGCGTCGGCGGTCGCGGTCGGGAAGACTTCAGTTTCTATCTTCTGTGCCACCGAGGCGCCGCCCCACGCGTGGGGTGACAGCTCGTAGAACTGGCCGTGCGCGTCCATGAGGAATCGCTCGTGCTCCACCTCGCGGATGCGCGGCCACTCGTCCTGCCACATGTGGTCGAAGTTCTGGCTCGCTTTGGGCAGGCGGTAGGTCTCCCAGCCGCCCGCGACCAGCGTCTTCAGGAGCACGGACGCGCGGTCCCAGCCGACGGCGTAGATGAGCCCGCCCATGCGCCGCCGGCCGTGCACCTCGTAGAACGGGCTGCGCTCGACGATGCGCCACGCGGAGCCGTCCCACTCGGCCAGGCGCCCCGCGGCGCGGAGGCCCATGAACTCGTGGTTGTCGTAGGTGTTGTTCGCCACGATCACGCGCCCCTGCGCGGTGAAGCCCGCCTTGAAGTGCGGCTGCGCGCCCGCGGGCAGCTCGAGCTCCCGCGCGAGATCGAAGAGCTGCCGCACGGCCAGGCTGCGCACGTCGACCTCGAAGAGCTCGCCTTCCATGGTGAGCACGTACACCTTGTGCTCGGGGTCGCTACAGGTGATCCATCACGGCCGTCAGGCGGCAGTCGACGAGCGGCTCGATCGTGCGGACGCGGCGCTCGGCGTCGATGACGTGCGGGCCGATGAAGAGCTGGTTGGATTCGAAGTGGACGTAGCGGTTGGCGTAGGTGCCGTCCCGGCTTTCGGGCCGCCTCGTGACGGCAGAGCTCGGGGTCGATCTCGTAGAGGCCGCTGCCGCTTCCGCTGCGCCGCGTGTGCGCCACGTAGCTCACCATCCACAGCCGGCCCGCCCACGGCATGAGAGCCCCGACGCCCGTTTCCGTGCGCGGCGGCCCGAGGTCGCCCTGCACCGCCAGGTGGGGGAACACCCCGCTCACGTTCAGCCTGCCCATCTTTCCTCCCGTCACTCCACGTCCCAGGCGAAGAGATGCCTCTCGCTCGCGCCCCAGGTCTCGCCGGGGAGGAGGCGAACGGCGCGGGCCTGGACCGGCTCCTTGAACCGGACCCACGCGAGCCTCTGGTGGTTGTCGCGCTCCTCGTGGACCGTCCGCCACGAGCCGCCGGCGCCGAGAGCCTCCACGCGGAACGAGCGCACCAGCTCCGGCGCCACCGCGACCGGCTCCGCGCCCAGCGGAAAGCCGGCGCGCTGGCGCATCTCGCTGTAGTGGCGGTTCAGGTTGCTGTCGAAGACAAGGCGCATGCGCCGGATCTCGCGAAGCGCGGGCCAGGCCTGCTCGACCCAGCAGCCGGGGCCCCCGCTCCAGCCGTGGTCGATGCCGCCGGCGGGCCGGTCGACTCCGTCGCGCAGCGGCTCCGGGTCGCCGACGGAAGCCGACAGGCGCGCCGCGCGCGTCAGGGCCGACGGGGCGCGAGCGCGGCCGGGCAGCCACGCGTCGTCGGTCATCAGCGCCTGCTGCAGGTCCGCAAGCCGTTCGTGGTAGACCGCGCGCGGAGCGATCCGCGCGCCGAGCGCCACGGCCGCCGCCGTGCCCGCGGCCTGGCCGATGATCGCGCACGTGCGCATGACGCGCGACGACGACAGGGCGGCGTGGGTGGCGCTGATGTTGCGCCCCGCGAACAGCAGGTTCGGCACGTTCCGCGAGTAGAGGCTGCGGTACGGGATGCCCCAGGGCGAGGGCGCCGGGTGGAAGATCGTGGGCTCGCCCTTGTAGGCGAAGCCCGCGGGGTGGTGGTCGTCCATCGTCCAGCCGCCGTACGCGACGATGTCGTCGAAGGGACCGCCGGCCGCGACGTCGTTCTGCGTGATGACGTGGTCGCCGACGTAGCGGCGGCTCTCCCGCTTGCCCGGCAGGAACCCGACCCACTCCAGCTCCCAGTTCTCCGCCCCGTGATCGCCGTGGTTCTTGATGTGGTCCCACACGCCGAAGGCGATCTTGAGCAGCTCGTCGCGATGCTCCTCCGTGTCGCCGATCGTGTCCCCGAGCCCGCCGGTCTCGATCCACCAGAAGTTCGTCCGCCGGTCGTGGAGGTCGTGGTCGCGGAACGCGAGGTCCCGTTCGTCCGGATAGTCATACGCCCAGTCGGGCGGCGTAAAGGGTCGCGGCCGGTTCGTCTCCCTCGCCTGGATCAGGCAGCTCGAGCCCATGCGCAGGCCGTCCGCGGCCTCCGGCTCGATGCTCTCGCCGTGCTCGCCGCGTGCCTCGCGTCCTTCGCGGAACTCGGCGCCGCTGAGCGGCGCGAGCACGGAGTCGCCGGAGCAGTCGGCAAAGAGCGTCGCCTCCACCGTGTGGAAGGTCTGCGTCGTGAGCTGCACGCCGCGCGCAGAGGCGATGCGGCCGCCGTCCATGCGGCACTCGAAGCAGCTCGTGTTCAGCAGCAGGGTGATGTTCGGCTCGAAGCGCGCCTTCTCGTAGAGCACCGAGTCCCAGAGCGACCAGTTCTTCGTCGGGTTGCGCCGGATGTTGCTGAGCTCGATCTCCTCGATGATGCCGGTCTCGCGATTGCCGGCGCCGTGGGCGCCGCAGACCCACATGCGCACCTCGCTCGAGGCATTGCCGCCGAGCACGGGCCTGTCCTGCATGAGCACGACCCGCGCCCCGTGCCGCGCGGCAGCCACGGCCGCGCACAGCCCCGCCAGGCCGCCGCCGATCACGCAGAGGTCGGCTTCGTGTTTCCGGTTGGTCACTTTGTGCCTCTCCTGCCGTATTTCGCCCCCGCCTCCAGAAAGCGGACGTAGTTCTCCTGCATGCGCGGCGGGATCGACTCCTCGTAGGGGCCCGCCGTGGGGCTCAGGATGAAGCGGCCTCCCCTCCCCTCCTCGATCGTGCGCGCGACGAGGCGCTCCATCTCGTCCGGGGTGAGCCTGCGGAAGTCGTCGTACTGGATGTTCCCGATGAGAATCGTGTCGCCTAACGCCTTACGGGCCTCCGCAAGGGTGCAGTCCCCGACCGGCGGCGCCTCCACGGTGTGCAGGCCGTCGGGCGCGATCGCCGCCATTCCCGCGAGCACGCGCTTCAGGTTCCCGTGGTAGTGCACGATCGAGTACATGCCGCGGCCGCGGATGAGATCGACGATCCCCTTGACGTAGCGCGCCGACAGATCGACGAAGTCCGCGGGCGACACGACCGGAGGCCCGGCGAACTCGGCGCCCACGATAAAGTAGACGGGCCCGACGCGGTGATCGAGCAACCAGCCGTAGATGTCGAGACAGCGCCTGTGCATCTCGTCGAGGAACTCCAGGAGAAGGGCGCGGTCGGTGAGCGTCGCCACGGCGAAGGTCTCGACGCTCATCAGGCGGTAGAGCACCTGCAGAGGGTCGCCGATGTCGATCATCATCAGGCCGCGGTCGCCGAGCTCCTCGCGCTCGCGGGCGAGCCGCTCGAGGTCGAAGGCGGGCCGCTCGTACGGCAGCTCGAGGATGCGGCCGAGCTCGCCGGCGTCGTCGACCCAATGCTTCGTCGGCTGCAGGCGCTCGCCGTCGAGGACGCCGTCCTGGCGGAACGCGAGGCCGCGCCAGGAGACCGTGCGCCGCAGCATGCGCCTGCCGCCCTGCTGCCGCCGCTCCTCCTCCATGCGGATCTCCGGCGAGCCGGAGAAGCAGAAGCCGGTCTCCGGCGCGCGGCGGTCGAAGACGTCGGCGTGGAGGCGCGCCGCCTCGAGGACGCGGCTGTAGCAGGCAAGGGAGGCGACGTCGGCGTAGTAATGCAGCCGATGGAAGGGAAACAGCGGCCACACCGGCACGCGGTCGATCGGCTTTCCCTCGAACAGGCGCGTGAGGCGCTCGCGGCTGCTCAGGCCCGTCAAGGCTCGACCCCCTGGTGCCGCAGCACGTCCTGCACCTCGCCGACGTCGAGATCGCGGGGCCGGCAGCGGCGGGCGGCGCAGAGCGCGGCCGCGGCTCCCACGCCCTGGCCCATGTTCACGCAGATCGGCATGACGCGGAAGTTGGAGTGGGCCAGGTGCGTGCCTGAGATGTTGCGGCCCGCGAGCAGCAGCCCGTCGACGTTCTTCGGCACGAAGCAGCCGTAGGGGATGGTGTAGCCCTTGTCCTGGGGGAACCTGGCCTGCTCGCCGCTCTCGTCCAGGCCCGACCCGCTCATGTTGTGGACGTCGAAATTGAAGTACGCCCGGGTCACGATCCAGTCGTCGAAGACCCGCGCCTCCAGGATGTCCTGCTCCGTGATCCTGTTCTCGCCCTCGAAGTGGCGCGTCTCCCGCACGCCGATCATGGCCGCGGACTCGAGCGGATAGCAGCGCTCGAACCCCGGCACGCGCCTGCGCAGGAACTCCACGATCGGCCCGATCTGCTTCCGGCAGGCGATCGTCGCGCGCGTGAGGTCGGCCGCGCGCGTGCCGTCCACGCCGATGCAGTTCGTCATGTTGGCGGTCACGATGCCCGGGAGTGTCGTCGGGTACAGCAGCACGTGGCCGGCGGGAAAGGGCAGCTCGCCGCGCCCGAGCTCCTGCAGGTCGCCGTCGGGCACCGGGAAGGTGTCGCCGAACTCGCCCGGGAACACGGCGCGTTCCGTGTCCACCCCCGCCACGCGGAACATGAGCGTCGCGGGCTGCATCCTGCCGTCGCCCTCGCGGCCCTTGACGTAGGGCACGCCCGCGGCGGCGGCGACGTCGCCGTCGCCCGAGGCGTCCACCACCACGCGGCCGAGCACCGCCTCGCGGCCGCTCTTGCTCTCCGTCACGACGCCGCCGACCGTCCCGCCCTCCATGACCGGCAGGCAGGCAAAGGTGTAAAGCCGCAGCTCCACGCCCGCCTCCTCGAGCATCTCCAGCAGCACGGTCTTCAGGCGCTCAGTGTTGATGATCGTCCGCCATTCGCGGACCTTGCCGCCGTAGTACTCGAAGCCGCCGCGCCGGTCCGCAGAGCGCTCGAGGATTTCCTCGTACAGAGGACCGCGCGTATTGCCGGTCCAGAGGCTCATGAGGCCGCTGGTGGCCACCCCGCCGACGATGCCGCTCTGCTCGAGCAGCAGCGTGCGCGCCCCGAGGCGCGCCGCGTTTACTGCCGCTGCGAAGCCGGCCGGTCCCGCGCCCACGACGACGACGTCCGACTCCGCGGTCACGGGGATGTCCCGGGCCGGCTCGCGAATGGTCTTCATCGGCCCTTATCCCTTGAGCCCCGTGTGGGAGACGCCTTCGACGAACTGCTTCTGCGCCGCGGCGAACACCGCCAGGATCGGCACGATCGAGAGGATCAGAAACGCCATCACCAGGTGGATCGTGATGTCCTCGGCGCTCTGCCCGAGCACCATGTAGAGCCCCATCGTGATGGTGTAGAGCTTCTCGTTCGACAGGTAGATGAGCGGCTCGATAAAGTCGTTCCACCGCCACTGCGTCGTGAAGATCACGATGGTGGCCACCGCCGCGCGGCACAGCGGCATGATGACCTGCGCGTAGATCCTCGCCTCGCCGCAGCCGTCGATGCGGGCGGCTTCGTTCAGGTCCATCGGGATGCCGCGGAGGTACTGCCGCATCAGGAAGATGCAGAGCGGCGAGCCGAGGGCCGAGGGCACGATCAGCGGCAGCAGCGTCCCGATCATGCCGAGGTGCTTGAACACGATGAAGCGCGGGATGATGATGAGGAACAGCGGCATGAACATGCACCCGAGGGTCAGCAGGAACACCAGCTCGCGGCCCCGGTACTGCATGCGCGAGAGCGCGTACCCTGCGAGGGTGCTCACGATGACGTTGCCGGCCACGCTGCCGACCACGACGAGCACCGTGTTCGCGAAATAGCGCACGATGTCGAAGCGCTCGAAGACGGTGACGAAGTTGCGGAAGTGCAGGGGCGCGGGGAAGAATTCGCGCGGCTTGCTGAGCAGCTGCGCCTCGTCCTTGAGCGCCGTCGAGAAGAGATAGACGAACGGCGCCGCGAACACGAGGCAGACGGCGATCACCGCGGCATAGGCGGCCAGGCGCGACCAGCGGGTTCTCAGTGCATTGACGCTCATGGGGGTCAGCTCTCGTAGTGCACGTAGCGCTCGCTCGCCCGGATGACCATCCAGGTGAGCACCACGCATATGAGGATCAGCACGGTGGCCAGCGCCGATGCCTCGCCGATGTTGAAGCGTTTGAACGCCTTCTCGTAGAGGTGCAGCACGTAGAAGCGGGAGCCGTCCGCGGGCCCGCCGGGAACCCCGCCTTCGGGCAGGATGAGCGCGGGGATAAAGATCGTCAGCGCGAAGATCAGGTCGATGATCACGCGGAAGAAGATCGCGGGCGAGATCAGCGGGATCGTGATCCCGAAGAACTGCCGCACCCGACCGAGGCCGTCGATCTCGGCGGCTTCGTAGTACTGCGACGGCACGTTCTGCAGGGCGCCCAGGTAGACCACCATGGCCGTGCCGCACTGCCACGCGGTGAGCATCACCGAAGCCGGGATGATCAGGCGCGGGTTCGCGAGCCACAGGGGCCCCTTGATGCCGAAGAGCTCGAGCGCCGTGTTCATCAGGCCGTTGGGGTAGAAGATGAACTTGCCGAGCACGAGGACCGCGATCACGGGCAGGACCGACGGCACGTACAGCACCGTGCGCCACAGGCCCTTCAGGCGCACGTCGAGACTCAGCAGCCACGCGGTGGCGAGCCCCAGCACGAAGTTGGCGGGCAGGTAGAGCGCGGTGAAGACGAACGTGGTCCGCAGCCCGACCCAGAAGTAGGAGTCCTGAAAGATGGCGGAGTAGTTGGCGAGCCCGATGAGCCTCGGGGAGCCGATGAGCTTGTAGCGGCTGAAGCTCAAGCCCACGGTGGCGAGGATCGGCCCGTACCAGAACACCACGAGCGACACGAGCCACGGCGCCAGGAACAGGAGGGCGGTGAGGCCCTTTCGCACGGGGGGCCGTCCGATGACGAGCCCCCCCGATCGGCTGGCGGCCTTCTTCATCTATTTCTTGTAGAGGTCGTTCAGGTAATCGGTGAACATCTTATGCACGTACCCCATCGCCTCTTCGATCGACTGGCCCGAGGCCCGGCGAGCCGGCACGTCGCGCAGCCACGGGATCAGCGCGTTGAAGTGGTCGTTGTAGTCGGGCGTGTAGTCGAGCTTCATCGCGGTGACCAGGCTCTTCCAGATCTCGCCCTGCGAGAGGTAGCGCGGGTCGTCGTTGACCGCAGTGATGGGACAGGGCCTGCCCTGGACGATGCAGAACTCGCCGTTGCCCTTGGGGTCGAGGGTGAGGAACTTCTCGAGCGCCCAGGCGGTCTGGGGGTACTTGACCTTCTTGTTGATGGCGTACGACCACCCGTGCTTGGCGGCCGCGCCATGCTGGCCCTTGAAGCCCGGGATGGGCAGCAGGCCCATGTCGAGCTTCGGGTTGGCGGCCTGCACCTGGCCGATGGTCCACGAGCCCGAGACGTAGAAGACCTGCGCTTCCTTGGTGAAGGCCTGCACCTGCGCTGCGCCGTAGTCGACGCCGGCCACGCGGCTCGACCACTCGATGATGGCCTTGTAGCCGCCGTAGGGGCCGTAGACTTCGGTGATGTACTGGTCGAACTTCCGCGCGGTGTCGAGCACGCCCGGGGTGTTGAACAGCGAAGTCTTGCTGTCGGCGGACACGGTCGGGAAGCCCGCCATGTGGGAGTACACCTGGATCATGTTCTGGCCGACGTGCATCCAGGGGTCCCACACGATGACGTCCAGCTTGCCCGGCTGGTTGAGCGCCTTGATCAGGACCTTGCTCACGCGGACGAAATCGTCCCAGTTCTTCGGCGCGTCCTTCTCCGCATCGAGGCCGGCCTTGCGCATCAGGCCCTTGTTGTAGAACAAGAGCCCCTGCGCGCCGGCGAGGACGTTGGGCAGGCTGTAGACGGCGTTGTCGTAATAGCTGCGCTTCCACTCGGGCTCCAGGAGGATCGCCTTGATGTCGATCTTCTCCTTCGCGAGGAAGCCGTCGAGCTTGAGCATGGTGTCGGCGGGCTGCAGGTTGTCGTACCACCCCGTGTGCATGTTGAACACGTCGGGGAGCGTTCCGGTGCCGGCCGCCTGCACGACCTTGGTCTGCAGGTCGTTCGGGCGCCGTGAACGTCACCTCCAGCTCCACGTTCGGGTGGTCGGCCTTGAACTTCTTGGCCAGGGCGTCGATGAGCTCGGCCCGCGAGCCGCCCCACAGGTGCCAGAACGACATCTTGATGGGGCCGGTCTCCCTGGCGGCCTCCTGCCCGCCCGCCGCGAACAGCGCGGCCGGCGCGAGCAGCACGGCGAGGACGAGCACCAGCACTGACCATTCCTTTTTCACGTCTTTCCTCCTGCGATCTTCGCTCAGGCCTCGGACGAGGCCGTGAAACCTCCCTTACCTCCTGATGGCGGTCGACAGCCTCAGGATCAGCTCGTTCTTCAGGAAGATCTTGCGGGGCTCTTCGCCGCCTTCGATGCTGCGAAGCAGGCTCTCGGCGCCCAGCCGTCCCGCCTCGAACATCGGCACGCGCACGCTCGTGAGCGGCGGGCTCAGGAAGCGCGCGAAGAACGAGTCGTTCTTCCCTATCACCGACACGTTCGCGGGCACGGCGAGCCCCCTCTCGGCGAGCCCCTCGTAGACCCCGAGCGCCATCGTGTCGGTGAGGCAGTACACGGCCGTGAAACGGACGCCGCGGTCGAGCGCCTGCAGGATCTGGCTGCGCGCCACCATCTCCTCGTAGTCGCCGTTGAGAAAGAGCTGCTCGTCGACCGCGAGGCCGCGCTCCGCGAATCCCTCGCGGTATTCGCGGATGCAGTCCTCCGTGTCGGGGGCCTGCGGCCTTGCCGCCCATCAGGAGGATGCGCTCGTGGCCCAGGTCCAGCAGGTAGCGGATGGCGCTCGGCGGCGCGCGGGCTGACGTTGACGACCTGGTTGATGTCGCTGCCCATGTCCGGCATGTTCAGCACGGCGAAGGGGACGCCGACCTTGTGCATCTGCTCGACGTTCGCGCGCATGTCGGCCATCGTGCAGGCGCGGGTGCCGAAGATGATGAAGCCGTCGTAGCCGCGGCCGCGCTCGAGCTGGCTCCTGAGGATCGCGGTGGAGTTGTTGCCCCGGCTCGGGACGAAGACGAAGTTGTAGCCGCGGTCGAAGAGGACGCTCTGGATCCCGCACAGCGCCTCGTTCAGGTACGTGCTGCGGAAGTACGGCAGATCGAAGGGGATCAGGATCGCGATCATGTGGCTCTTGCGCGCGGAGAGACTGCGGGCGAACACGTCGGGCCGGTAGTCGAGCTCGGCCGCCGCGACGCGGATGCGCGTCTTGCTCTCGTCGCTCACGCGCGACGTCGAGGGATCGCGGAAATAGAGCGACACGGCCGCCTTCGAGAGCCCGACGCGTTCGGCGATGTCCTTGAGCCCGACCTTCAACCCGCCTCCCGCGTCCCAGTTAACGCTTGGTTGACCGGTTAACTTACTTTTAACCTATCAGGGTCCGTTGTCAACCCTGACGCGCGGCGCGTCACGGCGCGGGAGTACGCCGTGTTGTGGCATCCGCGCCACTGCGGTTAGAATGCGGGCGCCCCCCAAGGGGGCCGAGACGAGCCCATGGCCCGCGAGCACACGCGAGCCGGGCAGACCCCAAGGAGAGTCCCATGCTGTCACGAGTCGCCGAGATCAAACGGGTGGTCATGATCAGGATAGCGCCGGGAGACGACATCCTCCTCGGCATCCGGCAGGCGGTCAAGGAGCACGGCGTGAAGAACGGCGTCGTGATGACGGGCTTCGGCTCGGTCAGCCGCTCGCACTTCCACGTGGTGATGAGCAACGACCTGCCGCCGGCCGAGAGCTACCCCAAGAGCATCCAGGCGCTGGACATCTGCGTCATGGGCGGTTTCATCATCGACGGCCGCGTGCACTGCCACATCACGTTCTCGGACGAGCGCAACGCCTTTGGCGGCCACCTCGAGGAAGGCTGCCTCGCCCTGACCTTTACCAACCTGGCGATCGCCGACATGGGCGACGTCAAGGTCACCGACTGGGACACCTTCAAGGAAGAAAGGGTGCTGCGGTAAGCCGCAGGGGCCAGTGACCCGACCCGGATTCGACAACGAGAAGTACCTGGAGGAGCAGAGCGCCGCGATCCTCGAGCGGATGCGCCGCTTCGGCAACAAGCTCTACCTGGAGTTCGGCGGCAAGCTGCTGTACGACTATCACGCCGCGCGCGTGCTGCCCGGCTTCGATCCGAACGTCAAGATGCGGCTGCTGCGCGATCTCGCCGACTCCGCCGAGGTGCTCCTCTGCATCTACGCCGGCGACATCGAGCGGAAGAAGATCCGCGCCGACTTCGGCATCACCTACGACTCGGACGCGCTCAAGCTCATCGACGACCTCGCGGAGTGGGGCATCGGCGTGCGCGCCGTGGTGATCACCCGCTTCGACGACCAGCCGGCTGCCAGGCTCTTCCGCGACCGGCTCGAGCGGCGCGGGATCGCGGTCTTCACGCACAAGTTCACCAAGGGCTACCCGACCGACGTGGACACGATCGTGAGCGACGAGGGCTACGGCGCCAACCGCTACATCGAGACGAGCAAGCCCGTCGTCGTCGTCACCGGGCCGGGACCCAACAGCGGCAAGCTCGCCACCTGCCTCTCCCAGCTCTATCACGAGCACCGCCGCGGCGTGAACGCGGGCTACGCGAAGTTCGAGACCTTCCCGATCTGGAACCTGCCGCTCAACCACCCCGTCAACGTCGCCTACGAGGCCGCCACCGCCGACATCGGCGACGTGAACCTCATCGACCCGTTCCACCTCGAGGCGTGCAACGAGAAGGCCGTCAACTACAACCGCGACGTCGAAGTCTTCCCCGTGCTCAGGCGGATCCTCGAGCGGATCGCGGGCGAGGCCACGGTCTACCGCTCGCCGACCGACATGGGCGTCAACCGCGCCGGCTTCGGGATCGTGGACGACGCGGCGGTGCGCGAGGCGGCCACGCAGGAGGTGATCCGGCGCTACTTCCGCTACGCCTGCGAGTACGCGATGGGGCTCACCGGCCGCGCTTCGGTGCAGCGGGTCGAGCTGCTGATGGAGGACCTCGAGGTCGGCGTGCGCGACCGCTGCGTCGTCGCTCCCGCCCAGGAGGCGGCGCACGACGCGAAGATCCGCGGCAAGGGAAGCGAAGGGGTCTACTGCGGCGCGGCCCTCGAGCTGCCCGACGGCACGATCGTCACGGGCAAGAACTCGCCGCTGATGCACGCGGCCTCGAGCCTCATCCTCAACGCCGCCAAGACGCTGGCCGGGATCCCGACCCGATCCACCTCCTGCCGCCGCAGATCACCGAGTCGCTCACCCACTTCAAGAAGGAAGTCCTCGCGGGCAGGCAGCTCAGCCTGGACCTCGAGGAGACCCTGATCGCGCTGTCCATCAGCGCCGCCATGAACCCGGCGGCGCAGGCCGCGGTCGAGAAGCTCAAGCTGCTGCGGGGCTGCGAGGCCCACGTCACCCACATCCCCACGCCGGGCGACGAGGCGGGACTGCGCAAGCTCGGGATCAACCTCACCTGCGAGCCCGCCTTCGCGAGCAAGAACCTGTTCGTGGATTGAGGCGGGACGCCGCCGCGCCGGCCGCGGGACGCCGCTCTCAGGCCGACTCCGCCCCCGCGAGGCTGCGGCCGCAGGCAGCCGCCCGGGCGAGCAGCAGGTCGCGCTCGCGCGCGTTGCGCGTGAGCGACGCCGCGCGCTCGAGCTCGGCGCGGGCCTCGGCGTGGCGGCCGAGCTTCGCGAGCAGGTCGCCGCGCACGCTCGGCAGAAGGTGGTAGCCCCTGAGCGAAGGCTCCCCGACGAGCTCGTCGACGGCCTCGAGGCCGGCTTCGGGTCCGAACGCCATCCCCAGCGCCACCGCGCGGTTCAGCGCGACGACGGGCGAAGGCGCGAGCTCGGCGAGCGCGTCGTAGAGAGCGGCGATGCGTCCCCAGTCCGTCTCCGACGCCGTGCGCGCCCGCGCGTGGCAGGCGGCGATCGCCGCCTGCAGCGCATACGGGCCGAGCGCGCCGCCGAGCGTCTCGGCGCGCTCGAGGGCGGCGAGGCCGCGGCGCACGAGGACCTGATCCCAGCGGCCGCGGTCCTGGTCGAGCAGCAGCACCGGCTCCCCCGACGGGCCCACGCGGGCCCTCGAGCGCGATGCCTGGATCTCCATCAGGGCGACCAGCCCGTGCACCTCCGGCTCGCTCGGCGCGAGCCCGGCGAGGATGCGGCCGAGGCGCAGGGCGTCCTCGCACAGGGCCGGCCTCATCCAGTCGCTGCCCGCGGTCGCCGAGTAGCCTTCGTTGAAGATGAGGTAGATCACCTCGAGCACCGACGAGAGGCGGGCCGCGCGCTCCGGCCCGCGGGGCACCTCGAACGGCACCCGCGCCTCGGCCAGCGTCCGCTTGGCGCGCACGATCCTCTGGGCCACGGTCGGCTCCGGGACGAGGAAGGCGCGGGCGATCTCGTCGGTCGTGAGGCCCCCGAGCAGCCGGAGCGTCAGCGCGATGCGCGCCTCCCGCGACAGGACCGGGTGGCACGCGGTGAACATCAGCCGCAGGAGGTCGTCGCCGATGTCGTCGTCCATGCGCGCCTCGAGGTCCGGCGCGTCGGCCTGGTTCCTGATCTCGAGCTCGCGGCCGAGCTCCTGGTGCTTGCGCTCCAGGCGCTTCTTCCGCCTCAGCAGATCGATCGCGCGCCGCTTTGCCGTGGCCATGAGCCACGCCCCCGGGTTGTCCGGGATTCCCGTGCGCGGCCACCGCTCGAGCGCAGCCACGAGCGCGTCCTGCGCCAGCTCCTCGGCGTGCCCGACGTCGCGCACCATGCGCGCGAGGGCCGCGATGAGCTTCGCCGACTCGATCCTCCAGACCGCCTCGATCGCGCGGTGCGCGTCAGCCGCCATGCGTGGTCCTCCGGGTTACCGGTCGAACTCGGCCTCTTCGAAGACCTGCCGGATCTCGAGCACGGCCCCGTCCCCGAAAGGCGCGCGCTTCGCCCACTCGATCGCCTCTTCCTTCGACCTGACCTGCCAGATCCAGAACCCGGCGACCAGCTCTTTCGTCTCGGCGAAGGGACCGTCGGTCACGGTCGTCTTCCCGCCCTTCGAGAACCGCAGGCGCGCGCCCTTGGAGCTCGCATGCAGCCCTTCGCCCGCGAGCATCACGCCCGCCTTCGTCAGCTCCTGGTTGAACCGGTCCATCGCGAGCAGCTCCTCCTTGACCGGCATCACGCCCGCCTCGGACTCTTTGTTCGCCTTGACGATCACCATGAACCGCATGAGACACCTCCGTGGCCTCGATCTCGGAGCGCTCTCTCGCGCTCGAATATACGACGATCGGAGACACGCGGGATCGACATCCGCCGGCGCGGGCCGGCCCGCGCGCGCGTGGTTTCGCCGCGGGGTTTCGTAGTACATTCCGACTGAAATGACCATGCGCGAACGATTGCAGGCGCTCCTCGCCGAGCGGATCCTCATCCTCGACGGCGCCATGGGCACCATGATCCAGAAGCTCGGCGCGTCCGAGGAGGACTACAGCTTCTGCGCGCTCGACGGGCGGCGGGCCGACCCGAACGTGGCGCGGGTCTTCGAGAAGCTCGGGGAGCGGCTGCCCGAGGCGACGAGCCTCGTCGGCAACAATGATTTCCTCACGCTCACGCGTCCCGACCTGATCCTCCACATCCACCAGCAGATGCTCGAGGCGGGCGCGGACATCATCGAGACGAACACCTTCAACTCCAATGCCATCTCCCAGTCGGACTACGGGCTGGAGGCGCTGGTCTACGAGATGAACTTCCAGGCCGCTTCCCTCGCGCGCTGCGCGGCCGACGACATGAGCGCCCGCACGCCCGACCGGCCGAGGTTCGTGGCGGGAGTGCTCGGCCCGACCAACCGCACGCTCTCGCTGTCGCCCGACGTGAACGACCCGGGCTTCCGCAACACCACCTTCGAGGCTCTGGCTGCGACCTACACCGAGGCGATCCGGGGGCTCGTCGACGGCGGGGCCGACCTGCTGCTGATCGAGACCATCTTCGACACGCTGGTGGCCAAGGCGGCGATCTACGCGATCATGAGCTGGAACGAGAAGGGCGGGCGGGATCTCCCGCTCATGATCTCGGGCACGATCACCGACGCCAGCGGCCGCACGCTCTCGGGCCAGACCGTCGAGGCGTTCTGGATCTCGGTCGCCCACGCGCGGCCGTTCTCCGTCGGCATGAACTGCGCCTTCGGCGCGGACCGGCTCAAGCCGTACGTCGCCGACCTCGCCAGGCTGGCCGACTGCGCCGTCAGCGTCCACCCCAACGCCGGGCTCCCGAACGCGTTCGGCGAGTACGACCACACCCCGGAGATCATGGCCCGCACGCTCGCCGGTTTCGCCGAGGAGGGGCTCATCAACATCGTGGGAGGCTGCTGCGGCACCACGCCCGCCCACATCCGCGCCATCGCCGCGGCGGTGGCCCCCTACCCGCCGCGCCGGCCGCCGGAGCCCGCGCACGCGAGCGCGTACAGCGGCCTGGAGCCGCTCACCCTGCGGCCGGGGAGCCTCTTCGTGAACGTCGGCGAGCGGACCAACGTGACCGGCTCGGCCCGCTTCCGCAAGCTCATCCAGGCGGGGGACCACGAGGGCGCCCTCGAGGTGGCCCGCGAGCAGGTGGAGAGCGGCGCCCAGATGATCGACGTCAACATGGACGAGGCGATGCTCGATTCGGAGCGGGAGATGAGCGGCTTTCTGCTCCGCCTCGCCGGCGAGCCGGACATCAGCCGCGTTCCGGTCGTCATCGACTCCTCCCGCTGGAGCGTGATCGAGGCGGGCCTGCGCTGCGTCCAGGGCAAGGGGATCGTGAACTCGATCAGCCTCAAGGAAGGTGAGGCCGAGTTCCTGCGGAGGGCGCGCGAGGTGCGCAAGTACGGGGCGGCGGTCCTCGTGATGGCCTTTGACGAGAAGGGCCAGGCCGACACCCTCGAGCGGCGCAAGGCGGTCTGCCGCCGCTCCTACGAGCTGCTCACGCGCGAGGGCGGATTCGCGCCCGAGGACATCATCTTCGACCCCAACGTCTTCCCGGTCGGCACGGGGATGGAGGAGCACCGCAGGTACGCGCTCGACTTTATCGAGACCGTGCGCTTCATCAAGCGCGAGCTCCCGCACGCCCGGGTGAGCGGCGGGATCAGCA
The DNA here is from genome assembly GCA_963734495.1 of uncultured Spirochaetota bacterium. Lineage (GTDB taxonomy): Bacteria > Spirochaetota > Spirochaetia > SZUA-6 > CAVTHK01 > CAVTHK01. The sequence goes on along the minus strand of CAVTHK010000003.1, from coordinate 382,962 downwards.
ACCTCTCGTTCTCCTTCCGCGGCAATGCCGCCATCCGCGAAGCGATCCACTCGGTGTTCCTCTTCCACGCGATCCGCGCGGGGCTCGACATGGGCATCGTGAACGCGGGCCAGCTCGCGGTCTACGACGAGATCCCGAAGGACCTGCTCGAGCGGGTGGAGGACCTGGTGCTCGATCGGAGGGCCGATGCGACCGACCGGCTGCTGGAGATCGCCGGCGACGTCGCCTCGGACGAGAAGGAGGGGGCAACCGCCGCCGAGTGGCGCTCCCGTCCCGTGGCCGAGCGCCTCGCGCACGCCCTCGTCAAGGGGATCACGAAGTACATCGAGGCCGACGTGGAGGAGTGCCGCCTGTCGATGGCGCGGCCGCTCGACGTCATCGAAGGGCCGCTGATGGACGGCATGAACGTCGTCGGCGACCTCTTCGGCTCGGGGAAGATGTTCCTCCCCCAGGTCGTGAAGAGCGCCCGCGTGATGAAGGCGGCGGTGAGCTACCTGCTCCCCTTTCTCGAGGCCGAAAAGGCCGCCCAGGCGGCGCCGACGAGCCAAGGGCCACGTGCTGCTCGCCACGGTCAAGGGCGACGTGCACGACATCGGCAAGAACATCGTCGGCGTCGTGCTGCAGTGCAACAACTACGCGGTCACGGACCTCGGCGTCATGGTGCCCGCCGAGCAGATCCTGGACACGGCCGTCCGCGAGGGGGCCGACGTGATCGGGCTCTCGGGCCTCATCACGCCGTCGCTCGAGGAGATGCGGGGGGTCGCCCGCGAGATGAAGCGCCGCGGCATGGAGCTGCCGCTTCTGATCGGCGGGGCGACCACGAGCAAGGTGCACACGGCCGTGAGGATCGCGCCCGAGTACCCCGGAGTGGTGCGCCACGTGCAGGACGCATCGCTCGCGGTGGGCGTGGTGAGCCGGCTCCTGAACCGCGAGGCCCGCGGCGAGCTCGCGCGGGAGACCGCCGAGGAGTACGCGAGGGAGCGCGAGCGCTGGGAGGCGAGGCTCGCGGTGCCCCTGCTGCCCCTCCAGGAGGCGCGCCGCCGCAGGCTCGTGACCGACTACGCGGCCTCGCCGCCTCCGCAGCCGCGGTCGCCCGGCGTGCACGCCCTTGTCGATTACCCGCTCGGCGAGATCGCGGAGTACATCGACTGGACCTTCTTCTTCTACGCCTGGGAGATGCAGGGCAAGTTCCCGGACATCCTCCGCGACCCGGAAAAGGGCCCGGAGGCCCGCAAGCTCTACGACGACGGCCGGCGGCTGCTCGAGCAGATCGTGCGGGAGCGGAGGCTGCACGCCAACGGCGTCGTGGGCCTCTTTCCCGCCGCCTCGATCGAGGGCGACAGCGTCGAGGTGTACGCCGACGCCGGCCGCGATCGCGTGCTCGCGACGATCCCGTTCCTGCGCCAGCAGCGGCAGAAGGAGAAGATCGACACCTACTTCTCGCTCGCCGACTACGTGGCGCCCCGCGCGTCCGGCGTCGCCGACCACATCGGGTTCTTCGCAAACACGGCGGGGCTGGGCCTCCACGAGATCGTGGCCGAGCTCGAGGGGCGCGGCGACGACTACGGCGCGATCATGGCGAAGATCCTGGCCGACCGCCTGGCCGAGGCGTTCGCCGAGCTGCTGCACGAGAAGGTGCGCCGCGAGCTGTGGGGCTACGCGCCCGGCGAGCGGCTCGCCCGCGAGGACCTGTTCAAGGTGCGCTACGCCGGCATCCGGCCGGCGCCCGGCTATCCCGCATGCCCCGATCACACGGACAAGACGGTGATCTTCGACCTTCTCGACGCGCCGCGGCGCACCTCGATGGCGCTGACCGAGAGCGCGATGATGGTGCCGGCGGCGTCGGTGTCCGGCTACTACTTCGCCCACCCGCAGTCCGTGTACTTCGCCATCGGCAAGGTGGGAGAGGACCAGGTGCGGGACTTCGCGGCGCGCAAGGGCATCCCGGTCGCCGAGGCCGAGACGCGCCTGGCCGCGATCCTCGCCTACGAGCCGGCGGGTTCCCCGGCGCGGGCCGCGGCGACTTGACCGACATCCTCGTCGTATCGGGCTTCGCGGACCACGACGCGATCGACCGCTTCGTGCGGTCGGAGATCCGCTACTTCCGCAGCCGCGACATGCGGGCCTGGCGCTGCGAGGGCGCCGGGCCCGAGCTCCGCCTGGCCTTCGGCGACGATCCGGACCTCGGCGGCCTCGCCGCCGATCTCTCGCGCGCTCACCCCGCGCTGGAGCTCGCGTGGTCGCGCGAGGAGCGCGGCCGCGTCGTCACCCGCGTCTTCCGCGGCGGCGACCGCGGGCCCGAGACCGTGGCCGCGGGCCGTCTCGAGGAGATCGCGGCGCGCGGGGGCACGCTCGAGGAGATCTACGGGACGTTCTAGAGCCCGCCGGCCCCTGGTCAGGGGACCCGCGCCGCGCCGGGCGCGCCCGCCTGCGGGACGACGGAGCCCGGCGGCTGCACGATCACCCGGTGCGGGAACGGCATCTCGATGCCCTCGGCGCGGAAACGCGAGGTGATGTCCTTCATGATCGAGTTCTTGAGGTTGAGAAAGTCGGCCTTTGCGAACCAGAGCGCGAACAGGACCTCGATGCCGGAGTCCTTGAACTCGGTGAACATCACGATCGCCTCGGGCTCGTCGAGGCTGTAGGGGCTCTCGCGCGCGATGGCCTTGAGCACGTCGTGGACGCGGCCCAGGTCCTCGCTGTACCCGACCTGGAGCGTGATGTCCATGCGCCTGATCGGGAAGCGCGTGATGTTGGTCACCTCCGAGCTGAGGATCTTCTCGTTGGGGATGCGGACAAAGAGGTTGTCGAAGGTGCGGATCTTGATCGAGAGCAGGTCGATCGACTGGATGATGCCGGTCGTGCTCCCGATCCGGATCACGTCGCCGAGCGCGAAGGGTTTCTCCCAGATCAGGAAGAGGCCGCTCACGATGTTGGACATGCTCGTCTGCGACGCGAAGCCGATCGCGATCCCGACGATCCCGGCCGCGCCCAGCAGCGCGCTGATCTGCACTCCCAGCTCGCTGAGCACGGTCATCGTGATGAGCACGAAGCCGGTGTAGTTGACGACCTTGCGCACGATCATCTGGCGCTGCGGGCTGGACTTCTTCGTGAACATGCGCCGGACGAAGGCGGCCACCAGCCGCACCGCGAACAGCCCTATGACCGCCGTCACGGAGACGCGCAGGAAACGCGAGACCACGTCGGGCGAGAGCGACCGGAACCATTCGATGATCTGCTGGGGCACCATGCGAGTCTCCCTGTGAGCCCGTCGGGCTCCCGACGGGCCCTCGTTCGCACCGCTCGGGCCGGACCGCGCGCCCGGACTAGAACCCGGCGATGTCCTTGAAGATGCCGAAGGTCCGCCGGAAGCTCCAGCCTTCGGTGGGCTGGCGCGCGCTGCTCGCGAGGCGTATGTCGCCTCCGGCGTCCGGCGGACCGTGGGCGATGTTGATCTGCGTGGCCTGCTCCGGGCCGCGGAACACGACGTTCAGCCGGTTCGTCCACAGCTGACTGACGGCGATAAAGACGCTCAGGTTCTCGATGTGAAGGCAGATCTTCGCGAAGGGAAGGTCCGTATCGGAGTCATTCGAGATCGACACCGGGCAGACGGCCCTGTGGGCGCTCGGGCTGACCGAATCGAGGCTCTGGTGGAGGCGCGTGGCGAGCGTGTAGCAGAGCTCGCCCGTCACCGGGTCGCCGAACCAGGTCGGCGTGAGCACCGTGAGGGCCTCCTCGAAAATCCTGGCCGGGCTCTCACCCGCCGCGTTCAGCCGGAACCAGAGCGGGATCTCCAGGTAGAACAGCGCGCTCTGCCAGGCGAGGATCGTGAGCGGGCGGTCCGGCCGCACCACGAGCGGGCGGTCGGGCAGGACCGGCAGGGGCTGGAGACGGTCGGCGTTCAGCAGCAGGAAGTGGCGCCAGGCGTCCGACGCGGGCTTGTCGCTCCGGTCGATCAGGGCGCAGGACTCGAGGATCTCCGGCTCGCTCGCCGGGAGCGACAGGACGTGCCACTCGTTGTCGAGCCGCTCGACGTAGATGTTCCTGTGCGGGAAGCGCCACTGTATGCACTGCCGCTGCCCGACGGAGATGGGTTCCCAGACCGCGAGCCCCGTGCGCGTGGCTGCCTGCATGCCGACAATCTGCCATGATTTCCGGCCGCTGTCCACGCGGCGCGGCGGCGGCGCGGCGACGGGCGCCGACGCGGATCAGGCCGTCCAGAGCTGAAGGCCGCCGTCGACGCGCAGCACCTGCCCCGTGATGAACGACGCGGCGTCGGAAGCGAGGTACGCCACCGCGCGCGCGACCTCGATCGGGCGGCCGTAGCGGACGAGCGTCCCTTCTTCCACCATCATCGCCTGGTCGACCGGCCGGCTGGCGACGAAGCGCGGGGTCACCGTGTCGCCGGGGGCGATGACGTTGGCCCGCACGTTCGAGGGGCGCAGCAGCGCCGCCAGGCAGCGGGTGTATTCGTGCACGGCCGCCTTGGCCGTGCAGTAGATCGCCGACCCGTCGCGGCCGACGAGGCCCGCGATGCTGCCGATGTTGACGATCGAGCCGCGCTTGCGCTCCCGCATCCGCGCCCCGGCCTCGCGGCAGCACAGGATGCAGGTCATCAGGTTGCGGTTCAGGACCGCGTGGAGGTCCTCGAGCGATATGTCGATCGCGTTGTTGCCCTCCGGCTTGCCCGCGTTGCGGCCCTGCGTTCCCTGGGAGCCGATGTCGCCGCCCGCGCAGTTGACCAGGACGTCGATCGGGCCGAGCGCCCGCTCCACCTCGGCCGCGGCACGGGTCACGGCCGCCGGGTCGGCGAGATCGCCCGTGACCGCGACCACGCGCGCGCCGGACTCCTTTGCGACGGCCGCGGCCACGGCCTCGATCGAATCGGCCTCGCCGAACGCCCGGGAGGACGTCCGGCTGGTACCGTGGACCGCCACGCTCGCGCCCAGGCTCGCCAGGTGCGCGGCGATCACCCGTCCGATGCCGCGCGACGACCCCGTCACCCAGGCCACCCGGCCTGCCAGAAACTTCTCGTCGCTCATCCCGTCGCTCCTTTCGTCGCGCGCGGCCCGCGGTTGCGCGGGCCCTTCCCGCCCTCAGAGCCTGCACGGGCCCGCGCGAAGCGGAGGCCCGACCAGGTCTCGTCGACGGCGCACACCTTGAAATCCACCAGCCCGGCCGCGAGCCCCGCGGCCCGCACCTCGCGCTCCGAAACGTCCGAGGCGCGAGCCGAGCCCTTCTTCGGCCACAGGATCCACAGCCCTTCGCCCGCCGCGGGAAGCGTTCGCGCGAGCCCTGTCTCGAGCCCGCGCGCGGACCGGACAAAGAGCAGCGTGAGAGAGGCCGCCCCCCGCCGCAGCAGACGCGCGCCCCGCGGCAGGCCGCCGACCAGCTCCTCGAAGCCGGCGGGCGCGCCCGCGAGGCGGACCCTCGCGCCCTCTTTGATGCCGAGCTTCTTCGCGAGGGGCGTGCCTGAGTAGCCGGCCATCGGCGCGGGCACCACGGGCTGTGACGGCCCGCCGGCGGCCAAGGCCACGGCGACGACCCGCGCCGCGGCGTCCCACGCGCCGAACCGCGCGTCCGGGAGAAGCTTCCGGATCGCCTCGACCTTTTCCGCCGCGCCGCCGAGGAACACCATCGGGACGCCCCGCGTCCCCTTCTGCCGCCGCAGGATCACCGCGACGTCGCGCCCCTGGCTCGGAAGCCGCGTCAGGTCCACGACGAGCGCCGCGGGCGGCTCCCGGTTCAGCGCGCGCAGCGCCTCGGGCGTCACCAGGCCCGTGTCGAGGTCGAAGCCCGCCTCCCGCAACGGACGCGCGAGCTCCTCTGCCCCGGGGTTCCAGTGGATCAGGCGGACGCGGCCTCGAGCCATCAGGCTGCTCCGACGGCACATTAGCCGGGGCGCGGGCCGGTCGGCAAGGGGCGCGAGGGCCGCACGCCGGACCAGGGCCGCCGTGTCCCAGCCCCGCGCTGTCGAGTACGCCATCCATGGCTGTGCCGGGCAAGGACATCCCTGTCCTTGACGCCTCCGTCGTGCTGGTCTAACGTAGCCCGCAACCTATCAGGGAGGTGAACAGATGGCAAAACGCGTTCTCGTGGTCGCGGTCGCGCTGCTCGTCGCGGGCGCAACCGCTATGTTTGCCGAGGGCAAGAAGGAGCTGGGCACCGAGGAGAACCCGATCATCTGGGCGTTCGTCCCCTCGGGCGAGATGCAGCGCGTGTCCGCCGGCGCCGAGGCCGTGGCCAAGCTGCTGCGCGAGAAGACCGGGCTCTACATCCAGACCACCGTAGCCACCGAGTACGTGGGAGTGATCGAGGCGATGGCGGCCAACCCGCCCAAGGCGCAGATGGCATCGCTCGCGACCGCGGCCTACATCATCGCGGCGGACCGCAAGGTCGCGCAGGCGGCGCTCGTGTCCGTGCGCGCGGGCACGCCGTTCTACCAGGGCGAGGTCATCGCGAGGGCGGACAGGAACATCAACAGCCTCGCCGACCTCAAGGGCAAGACCTTCGCGCGGCCTGACCCGCTTTCGACCAGCGGCTGGATCATCCCCATGCTCACCATGAAGGGCGCAGGCATCAACCCCGACAAGGACTTCAAGGAGCTCGTCGATGCCGGGAGCCATGACGCGGTCGTCGCGGCCGTCTACAACGGCACCGTCGACGCGGGCGCCTGCTACGCCGACGCGCGCACGCGCCTGCAGAAGGACAAGCCCGACGTGATGGAGAAGGTCAAGGTCGTCCAGGTCTCCGCCAACATCCCGAACGACGGCCTCCAGTTCCACCCGTCGGTCCCGCAGGCGACTCGCGACAAGATCGTCAACGCCCTCCTCGAGATCATCAAGACCGACGAGGGCAAGAAGGCGATCAACACCGCCTACCAGTGGACCGACCTCGTGGTCAAGGACGACAGCTTCTACGACCCCTTCCGCCAGGTGCTCCAGGCGGCGGGCTTCGATCCGATGGAGCTCATCAAGAAGAAGTAAGGTGAAGGAAGGGGAGCCGCCCGGCTCCCCCTTTCTCATCAGGAGCGCGCAGCCTTGCTTTCCGTCAAGAACCTGACCAAGGTCTACGACGACGGGACCGTCGCCCTGCGGGACGTCAGCTTCGACGTGCCCGACGGCGAGTTCCTCGTGATCATCGGCCTGTCCGGCTCCGGCAAGTCGACGCTGCTGCGCTGCATCAACCGCCTGATCGACCCGACCGAAGGCCGCATCGTGTGGGACGGCGCCGATGTCACGGCCGCGGAGCAGGTCGAGCTCCGCGAGATCCGCCGGAAGATCGGCATGATCTTCCAGCAGTTCAACCTGGTCAAGCGCTCCTCGGTGATCACCAACGTGCTCGCGGGAAGGCTCGGCTACGCGAAGCCGGGGCCCACGGTCTTCTACCGCTGGCCCGCCGAGGAGCGCAGGCGCGCGCTCGGTGCGCTGGAGCAGGTGGGCCTCTCCGAGCAGGCGGGCAAGCGCGCGGACGAGCTCTCCGGCGGCCAGCAGCAGCGCGTCGGCATCGCACGGGCGCTGATGCAGGAGCCGAAGATGGTGCTCGCGGACGAGCCCGTCGCGAGCCTGGACCCCGTGCTCGCGCACTCGATCCTCGGCTACCTCGAAAAGCTCAACCGCGACAGCGGCATCACCGTGCTCTGCAGCCTGCACTACCTCGACCTCGTGCAACGCTACGCCACGAGCGTCATCGGGCTGCGCGAAGGCCGGATCGTCTACCGCGGATCGAGCGAGGACATCCGGCGCATGACCGACGGGCAGTTCAAGGAAATCTACGGTGAAGATGCCCAGCGCGTGAACGTCGGTCCGCCCCGGCAGGCGTCGGCGCGACCGGGAGAGCCGCTGTGAAAGCCGCGGCGACCCGACGCGCGGGGCTGCGGCTCCCGCCCGCGCTCGCGGGCCTGCTGTCGCTCCTGCTCCCGGGCCTCGGGCAGGCGCTGTGCGGCTACGTGCGCCGCGGCCTCCTGATGTTCGGCTCGCTCGCCACCATCGTCGTCATGGCGGACTGGCGCTTCCGTGACCTCGCCCCGCAGCACACAGGCCTCCTCTCCGCCTGGGGCCACGCGCTCGGCCGCAGGCCCTTCTTCGTCATCCTTGTGTTGGCCGCGACCGTGGCGTTGTGGCTCGGGATCGCGTGGGACGCCGCGCGCAAGGCGCGCCCGCGACCGGCGGGCGCGCCCGAAGACCGCGGTCACGTCGCCATCTTCGCCCTGATCCTCGCGACGTTCTTCGTCCTGGGGTGGCAGATCAGCCGGATCGATCCGGTCCAGCTCGCCACCAATTTCCCGCAGGCGTGGCCGCCGCTCGCCAAGGTCCTGTGGCCGTGGGAGGCGGCGATCGACCGGCAGAGGGAGATGCTCACCGCCCGCGCGCCGATCCTCTCGCCCTGCGACCAGGGCAAGCCGCCGGAGCCGCCGCAGGAAGTCGCGGGCAAGCCGTACGTCGTCTCGGACCCGACGTGCGGCGAGCTCTCCCGCTTCGACGCCAACAACAACGCCGTGCCCGGCACGCCGCTCACCGTGCGCGGCCGCGGCTTCAAGCCGGGCACCGACACCGAGATCTGGTGGATCGACCCGCTGGACAACGCGTTCCGCATCAGGAAGGGCGGCGACTACGTGGTGACCCGCACCGACGCCGCGGGCGCCTTCGAGATCAGGATCAACATGCCGTACAGCATCCTTCCCCCGAACACCGAGGGGACGCGGAGGCTGCACTACATCGAGGCGAGGCAGGCGGGCGCCGCGGGCGCCATCAAACCGAGCGAATCGCTCACGGTCGTCGTCTCGCGCATGGTCGAGACGATCTTCATGGGGATGATGGCGACGCTGTTCGGGATCATCCTCTCCATCCCCGTGAGCTTCCTCGCGTCGCGGAACCTCATGGCGCACTCGCCGGTGACGCTCGCCGTCTACTACATCACGCGCACGGTGCTCAACATCGTCCGCTCGATCGAGCCGCTCATCTGGGCGCTCATCGCCGTGGTGTGGGTGGGCCTCGGGCCCTTTGCGGGCATCATCGCGCTCACCGTGCACTCCGTCGCGTCGCTCGCCAAGCTGTACTCGGAGGCCATCGAGAGCATCGATGCAGGTCCGATCGAGGCGATCCAGGCCACGGGCGCCACGCGGCTGCAGACCATCGCCTACGCGGTCGTTCCGCAGATGATCCCGCCGTTCGTCTCGTTCTCGATCTACCGCTGGGACATCAACGTGCGCATGTCGACGGTCATCGGCCTCGTCGGCGGCGGCGGCGTCGGCTTCCTGCTCGTGCAGTTCATCCGGCTCCTCGACTACCGCTCGGCGGGCATCGCGGTGTGGTTCATCGCCATCACCGTCGCCACGCTCGACTACGTGAGCGCCGAGATCCGCAATCGGTTCGTGTAGAGTCTACGGGGTGCTTGCACCCGTGTCGCTCGCGGTCGTATGGTCTATGCAGCATGAAGGAAGTCGCGCGGCTGCTGGGCGAGATGCTCGCCGCCGGGGTAGTGCGGGACTATGCCCTCTTCGGCGCTGTGGCTCAGATGCGCTACACGGAGGCCGTCGTCACTCTCGATGCCGACGTCCTGATCGCGCTGCCTCCAGCGGAGACTGTGGACGTCCTCGGTCCAGTCTACAGCTTCTGCGCCTCTCGGGGTTACCTCCCCGAGGGCGAATCCGTTCGCGTTGGTGACTGGCCGGTCCAGTTCATTCCTGCCTTCAACTCTCTGACGGAGTGGGCGGTGCGGGAGGCCGAGACCGACGAGATCGAAGGATACCCGCTTCGGGTCGTTCGCGCCGACTACCTGGCTGCCATCGCCGTCCAGGCCGGAAGGCCAAAAGACTTGACGCGGGTGCTCGCGTTGCTCGAGTCCGGCAGGGTCAAGTCGCAAGAGATCGAGGCGTTGGCCAGGCGCCACAGCTTCGAGCAGGCTTGGAGCGAGTTCGTGAGGAGGTTCCTGATTGGATGAGGTCAAGGACATCCTTCGCCGCCAGGCGGAGTGGCAGAAGAGCCGGGCCGCTCTGCCCTGGGCTGAGAAGCTGCGCCGGTCCGTCGCCCTCCGCAAAGCAGTGCTGGATTTACGTCAAGGGCTTGCCGGCCCGGCGGCCCCGGCTGCGCGCAACAGCCGGAAGCGTTCATAGCCCCCGGGGCGGCCAGAACAGCGTCATGCCGCAGCCGAACCGGTCGGTCGGCCGCCGTACGAAGCCGAACGGCTCGTAGAACGCCTCCTTGCCCGCCGCCGACATCAGGCCGACGACGGTGCCGGCCGAGGCGCGGCCGGCGATAAAAGCCATCACCCGCTCCATGAGACGCTTCCCGATCCCCCGCCTGCGGAAGGCGGCGGCGACCACGACGTCCTGGATGTAGAAGGCGAGCCCGCCGTCGCCGATCACCCGCGCCATCCCGACGGTCGCGCTCTCATCATCCACGGCGCACACGCCGTAGAGCGAAGCGGGCAGCCAGCGTCGCGCCACCTCGCGGTCGTAGGTCCCCCACCCGGCATCCGCGCGCAACGCATTGTACTCCTCCGCGGTCGGCAGGCGCTCTTCGATCCGAATCATGTCGGCTCCTTCCGCGGCTTGGAGCCGCGGGCTGGCTCAACTGAGCAGCGTGGGGATCGGGATCGCCCACACGCGGCCGCCGAGAGAAACGACGGTGTCGCCCGTGTAGGCAAGCAGCGCAACGCGGCAGCGCGGCGTGCGCTCGATAAAGGCGCGCAGCCCGGACAGGTCGCGATCAATCCAGCGCGAGCCCGCCTTGACCTCCACGGCGATGCAGTCTCGTCCCGATTCCACGACGAAATCGACCTCATAACGGCCTTGGACGTGCCAATAAGCGAGCCGCGCGTCCGGCCACTCGGCCGCGAGGATCCCCGTAAGGTTCTGCGCGACATACGTCTCGAGGAGGGCGCCGCGCAGAGGATCCGAGGGGTCAGGGCCTCCCGCCCTCGTTCCCGCAAGGTGGGCGGCCAGCCCGGCATCGCAGACGAAAAGCTTGGGCGACTTGATGAGCCGCGCGGCTTCGTTTCCGAGGAAAGGCGGAACCCGGCTCACAACGAACGACGCCTCGAGAAGGCTCAGGTATCGGCCCGCGGTGGCAGCAGAGAGCCTGGCATCCCGGGCCAGCTCGCTGATCTTGAGCACCTGCGCTGTTCGGAGCGCAACAAACCTCAAGAAGTTGCGAAACGAAACGAGGTCCACCAGCTTGCTGAGATCGCGAATGTCCCGCTCCAGGTACGTCTGCTCGTACCCGGTGAACCAGACGGTCGGCTTCGCCACAGCTCCCAGAGCCACAGGCGGAAGCCCGCCGCGGACGACCTCGTCCCAGCCGACATCGGCTACCCGGCCGTTCCGAGGCGGCCTGCCGTCCTCGAGAATACGGCGGACTGCCGGCGCATGACGCAGATCGCCCCGAATCTCCCTCCGCGTGAACGGGTGAAGATCGAGATAGATGGCGCGCCCGGCGAGGCTCTCGACGACCCGGCTCAACAGCGCGAAGTTCGCCGAGCCCGACAGCAGGAATCGGCCGGGCCTGCGGTCGCGATCGACGGCGCGCTTGATCTCCGTGAGCAGCTCGGGGGAGCGCTGCGCCTCGTCCACCGAGAGAGGATCTTCGCGGTCGAGAAACGCCGCGGGATCGCGGCGGGCGGCTTCGAGTTGCGCGAAGTCATCGAGACTGACGTACTCACGCCCCGCAAGCCTCGGGTCGCGCTGCAGCAGAGTGCTCTTGCCGGTCTGCCGCATCCCGGTCACGATGACGACCGGCATATCGGCGAGAGCTTCGGCGACACGATCCGCCAGCGCGCGGTCCCGATAGGCTGTCATTTTCAATCAGACTATAGTGTCATTATGACAAGCAATCAAGCGTCTTTTTGACAGCGCCGTCATCCGGGGACGTTGGCGCGGCGCGCCCAGAGCCGGCCCAGCGCCTCCTCGAGCCGGCGGCCGAGCGGCTCGCCGCGGGCTGTCGTCACGTCGTCCTCGTTCAGCATCACGGCGAACGGGACGCTCGCCTCTCCCACCAGCAACAGGCCGGCGTCGCCCGACGCGAGCTCCCGCCAGTCGTCGTCGCGGTAGAGGCGCTCCATCTTCGCGTCGGGAAGGCCGTGCTCGAGGATGCTATGCGCTTTTGCCGGGTTGAAGCGCGCGCGGTTCTTGCGCAGCGACTCAGCGTACGAGACCTCGATGTACAGCACGGCGGCCCGCGCGAGCACGTCGGGATCGATCGACGCGAAGGCGCTGCGGTAGCCGCCATGCTCGGACCCGCGGGAAAACTCGAAGATCGCGGTCGTGTGGTCGTGCAGCCGCGGGTCCTCGGCGAGCAGCTTGCGGTAGTCGAGGACGATGCGGCGGACGAGCAGGTCCCAGAGCTCCCGGCGCCGGAAGTAACCGTCCGCGTCGGTGTGCAGGCGGGGCAGCGCCATCTCGTCGAGGATCCCGTCCTCCTCGAACCAGGCCCACAGCATCGGGAAGTCGTCGATCTCGCGGAAGCGGCCGATGTGGAAACGGGCGAGGCGCTCGTTTTCAGGGGTCCTGCGCAGGTAATCGATGACTTCGCTCTTCCCGGCGGCGGGCCTGGCAACGAGCACGAGCACCTCGAAACGGTCTGCCATCCGCGAGAGAATAGCAGGCGCCTTGACCGAAGTCGAGACCGAGCGTAGCGTGCGGGCCATGTCCGAAGGTCAGGCCCGCCGCAGGCCGACCGTGATCCTGTTCCTCGCGGCGAACGTTCTCTACTGGATCGCGCTCTACCTGTACGTGCCCACGCTCCCGACCTACGTCGGCCGGCGCACGAGCGATCTCGCCCTCGTGGGGCTCGTGCTCTCGATGTACGGGCTGTGGCAGGTCCTGGCGCGCTTTCCTGTCGGCATCGCGGTGGACGCCACGGGCCGGGGCAAGCCGTTCATCGTCGGCGGGTTTCTCCTGGCCGCGGTGGGCGCGGCCGCGATGGGCGCGAGCCGCTCCGTCGCCGGGCTCGCGGTGGGGCGCAGCCTTACCGGGCTCGCCGCGGCGACGTGGGTGCCGCTGATGGCGATCTTCAGCGGCCTGTTCGCGCCGGAGCGGGCGGTCCTCGCCGCCTCCCTGCTGAATCTCACCGGGTCGATCGGGCGGATGGTGGCCACGAGCCTCACGGGAGTGCTGAACGAGGCGGGAGGCTACAGCCTTGCCTTCGCGCTGGCCGCCGCGGCGAGCGTCGCCGCGATCGTGGTCGTGCTCGTCATGCCGATCGAGCGCCGCGCCCCGCGGCGCATCTCGCTCTCCGCGATCCTGGCGCTGGCGCGCAGGCGCGAAGTGCTCCTGCCGAGCGCGCTGCAGACGCTGCTCGTCTTCGGCGAGTGGGCCTCCTCGATGACCTTTATCCCGCTGTTTGCCTCGTCCTTCGGCGGAAGCGACATCGCGAAGAGCCTGCTCGTGACCGTCGCCATGGCGTCCAACACGGCGGGGAACGTGGCGAGCACGTGGCTGGAGCGAAGGCTGCCTCCCGCCACGCTCGTGAGCCTCGCCTTCGGCGTCCTGATCGCGGGCATCGCGACGGCGGCGGTCGCCCCGTCGCTCGCTTCGCTGTTCGTCGCCGGCGCCCTCGTCGAGGCAGCGACGGGGCTCGGCTACCCGACGCTCACGGGGCTCACCCTCCGTCGCGTGGACCAGGCCGAGCGCAGCACGGCGGCGGGCATGCACCAGTCGCTGTACGCGCTCGGCTTGTTCGGCGGCCCCTGGCTCGGCGGCGTGATCGGGGCCGCGGCCGGCCTGCGCGTGATGTTCGCCGTGGTCGCGGCGATCGTGCTCGCGGCTTCGGTGCTGCTGATCCGCCTGCTCGCCGCCTCCCTGCGGCGCGCGACCGCATCGCCTGCGGCCCCCTCAGCCGCGGCCGCCCGCTGAGGCACGGGCGGCCGCGGCCTTCCTTCAATATCGTTCCTGTCGACCTTTCGACGGGCCGTTCTTCGCGCCGCTTCGGAGCGTCCGGGCGCGGCGGACCGCGCCCGATCTAGATCTCTTTCAGGGAATCAAGCTGCCACTCCGGCGAGGATCGGGCGGCGCCATGGAAACGGGTCCTCGGCCACGCGGACCCCGCCGACGCGCGACCGGTCGGCCGCGCGCAGCGCCCGGCGCGCAGGCGTCCTGCGGCTGCTCCGCGCGCTCAGAAGCATCGAGTAGACGACGGCGGTCTGAAGCGCGAAGGCCGCGGCCACGATGAGCGGGTCGCCGATCTTCGGCACGCCCACCATGCTGAGGCCCGAGCCCGCGAGGAACCCGAGGGCGTCCGCCATGGCATAGCGGCGATCGAATGCGGCGCGCGCCCTGCGGTAGCGCTTCTCCTTGACCCGCTGCAGCAGGTACATCACGGCGGAGGTGAACACGCCGAGCACGAGCATCGTGACGACGTAGTACGACGCGACGTCGGCCCGGGCGACGAAGACGGTGAGGAACCCGAGCGCCACCTCGCCCACCATGATCGCGGGCAGCGCCGTGTAGAGCCAGTCATGCAGCCGCCGGTTCTCGAGCGCGAGCCCGATCACGACGGGGAACCCTCCCGACAGGATCGACCCGAGCGCGATGACGCGGGCGTCGAGCTTCGCCAGGATGAGGGTCACGTAGACCGGGTACAGGAATCCGCTGAAAAAACTGGTGATGAACCCGCCCGTGATGAACGGGTCCCCAAAGATCTTGTGCCTCTTCATCTCCGTGCCTCCTGTGTCGGGAGGGACCGGCACGGGAGACGAGAGGCGGCTCCCGCGCCTTAGGTGGAGGTCCTACTCCCAGGATCTTCGCTGCGATCCATCTGCTTTTGCCTCTCCCCCTTTACGCGGGAGTCTCTTGCGTCCAGCCGGTTGATCGGCCGGATCGCACAGAGAGTCTACCCCCCCGGACCGGCCGGCGTCAACCTCGAGCCGATTTTGCTAGTAACCAATTTCAGGATAAAGAATTAGATGAAGGAAGGCACCCGCCATGCGGGACTCCCGCGCGCGGCCGAGGAGCCCCTCCCCGCGGCGGTCGGGAGCGGCCTCCCCCCGGCGGCAGCCTTCAGTTTCTTACTCGTCCTCGAAGGGGATCGGGATGTTCTGGCCGTCGCGGCTGAGGAAGGTCGCGGGAAAGATCTCCTGCGCCTCGGCGAGCAGCTTGTCCAGCTCGCGCTTGGCGTAGCGGGGGCTGTAGTGGATGAGCCCCATGCTCTTCACGCCCCCGTCGCGGGCGATCTCCGCGGCCTGACGGGCCGTCAGGTGCTTCTTCTCGCGGGCGCTCTCGAGCAGCTCCTGCTCGAACATGCCCTCGCAGATGAACAGGTTGCTCCCCGCCACGAACTCCGCGACCCCGGCGGCGGGGACCGTGTCGGTGACGAAGCTGAATTTCCGGCCGGGCCGCGGCTGCCCCATCACCTGCTCCGGCTTCACGAGAGCGCCCGAGCTGGACGGGACGGGTTCGCCGGCCTGGAGCTTCGACCACAGCGGGCCGCGCGGCACGCCCAGCTCCTGGGCCCGCTCCGGGTGGAACTCGCCCGGGCGCTTGTCCTCCTCGAGCGTGTACGCGACGCACGGCTTGGTGTGGCTGAGGGGGTGGGAGCGGACGCGGAAGCCGTCCTGCTCGTAGACGA
Source organism: uncultured Spirochaetota bacterium (assembly GCA_963734495.1). Lineage (GTDB taxonomy): Bacteria > Spirochaetota > Spirochaetia > SZUA-6 > CAVTHK01 > CAVTHK01. The sequence continues at coordinate 367,399 of CAVTHK010000003.1, read as the reverse complement.
CCTCAGGAGCGCGCGGGTCCACGTCGACGATCTCGATGGGGTAGTTGATGTACATGTCGAGGATGCGCCGGTTGGCCTCGACGAACTCCCGCGTCCGCGGCGGGCCCACGATCAGCAGGGGATCGTCGCGCTCGACCTGCGAGGACAGCATCAGCATGCCGGGAAGCCCGGTCACGTGGTCGGCGTGGGAATGGCTGATGAAGATGACGGAGATCTTCTTCCAGCGCAGGTTCAGGCGGCGCAGCGAGACCTGCGTGCCTTCGCCGCAATCGAAGAGGAAGAGCTGCCCTTCGCGCCGCAGCAGCACCGAGGTGAGGTGGCGGCCCGGCAGCGGCATCATTCCGCTGGTTCCGAGCACAAAGGCTTCGAGTGTCATGGCGCCGGGCGTAAGCTAACACGGCGAGCGAGGGTTACGGAAGGGCCGCCGCCGGCCTACCTGCCGCCCGCCACGCGCTGCATCATCGCCGCGATCCGCTCGATCTCGTCGCCGTTGACCTCGTGGCCGAGCCCGGGGTAGACGCGCTCCGTCACCTCGGCGCCGAGGCCGCCAAAGATGCGGGCCGTCTCGTGGACCCGCTCCAGCGGGATGTGCGGGTCCACGTCGCTGCAGCCGACAAAGACCGGCGTGCCGCGCAGCGAGCCGGTGTAGCGGCGCTCCAGCCCGGGATCGGGCGGCCCGATCAGGCCCCCGCTGAGAACGGCGAGGCCGCCGTAGCGGGCCCCGTCGGGCGCCGAGCCGGCCGATCGCGCCACGAGCTCCGCGGCGAGGCAGGCTCCCTGCGAGAAGCCGAGCAGGATCACGCGCTCCGCGGGCATCCCCCGCCCGGCGAGCCAGGCGAGCGACTCGGCCACGCGGGCGAGGGAACGCGAGAGCGCGGGCTCGTTCCTCTCCAGCGGCTCGAGAAAGCGGTAGGGGTACCAGCTGTCTGCGCCCGCGGGCGCCCGCGCGGCGGCAAACGCGAAACCTTCCCGCGGCAGCGCCTCCGCGAGCTCCAGGATGTCTTCGGCCGTCGCGCCGCGGCCGTGGAGCATCAGCAACGCCCCGCGGGCCGCGGCAAGAGGCTCGCCGCGGAGCACCAGGTCGCTCACGACGGCCGTCCGCTCACCGGCGCTCACCCGGGGAAGGTCACGGGCGCGAGGGCGCCCTCGATCTTCTCGCGCTCGGGCTCCAGCCAGGGCGGCAGCTTGAGCTCGCGCCCCAGACGGGAAGGCTCCTCGTCGAAACCGAAGCCGGGCCCGTCGGTGGCGGCCTCGAACAGGATGCCGCCCGGCTCGACGAAGTAGATGGAGTGGAAGTACTGCCGATCGCGCACGTCGCTCACCGCGAGCCCGCGCCGCAGCAGCGCCTCGCGCAGCGTGAGCTGCTTCGCGTCGTCCGCGATCCGCCAGGCGACGTGGTGGACGGCGCCCACGCCCATGCGGCCCGCGGAGCCTTCGGCGTCCTCAACCAGGTCGACGAACGCCCCGGACCCGCCCGCGCCGGCCTGCAGCCGGCGGCCCGCGCCGCCGCCGGCCGCCCGGCCCGGGACCTGGCGGAAGCCGAGCGCGCCGGTCATCAGCGCAGCGGTCGCCTCCGCGCTGCGCAGGCGCAGCTCCACGGCATGGAAGCCGCGCACGGCGTGCAGCCGCGGTATGCCGCTCTCGGCCCAGCCGGGCCGGGCGTCCTCGGCGACCGCGACCAGCCGCACGCGGATGCCGTCCGGGTCGGCGACCTCGAGGCAGCGCTCGCCGGCGATGTCGACCGCGCGGGGCGATCGGCTCTCGAGGCGCCGGCCCCAGAAGTCCAGCGATTCCGGAGGCACCGAGAACGCCACCCCCGTGCTCTGGCCGGCGCCGGGTCTGCCCTTGGCTGCCCGGCTTCCCCATGGGAAGAAGGTGAGCACCGTTCCGGGCGTCCCCGCCTCGTCGCCGTAGTAGAGGTGCCAGGTGCCGGGGTCGTCGAAGTTGACGGTCCGCTTGATCAGGCGCAGGCCGAGGACGCCCACGTAGAAGTCGACGTTGGCCTGCGGGTCCCCCGCGATCGCCGTGATGTGATGGATGCCGGTCGTCACGGCCCGAAGATAACGCGCCGCGGGCGGCGGCGGCGACGGCTCCTATCGTCGAGATTTCTCCGCCAGAGCCTCATGAGAAATCCGGGCTGGCCCCGTGGACGACAACCCATACCAACGCCGCCCAAGCGTGTGCGTGTAGTGCGAATACGCGGAGTGTAGACAGCTACGGTCTCCCGGGTATAATGCAGGCCACCGCGGAAGGCAGGAGCCAAAATGGTCACTCTGCTTTTCTTCGACGACCAGCGCCTGAATCTCCGACTCAATATGGAGAGGAGAATCGGTTCACCTGTCCTGTTGCCGGAGTCGGTCTATCGGGACCCGAACGCAAACACGGCGTGGGGGTACCCGGGCGTCTTCCAGGATCCCGAGACCGGTCTGTTTCGGTTGAGCTATCAGGGGTGGGTACAGGACGGCACGAGGGTCGCGTTGCTCGCCGAGAGCAAAGACGGAGTCGCCTTCTCTCCTCGGGACACGACGCGCGAGCTGAGCCTTCCCGACCGGATTCTCCCCAATCAAGTCCTGCCCTTGCGCCGATTCACCGAGTGGCCGGCCTGCTATGTGGATCCGCATGCCTCCGCGAGCGAACGGCTGAAGGGCTTTGTCGTACACCACGCGTCGAGGTACCGCCTCGAGACCAGGCTGCTGTGCTCGCCCGACGGCATCAGATGGACGGAAAAGGAGGGTGTACGGTGGCAGGCAAGCGGTCCGGACCCCGGGGTCGCCGCGTTCTGGAACTCCGTGCGCAATTCATACGTGCTCACCACACGACCGGAATTGACCGATAGACGGATCGCGCTCATAGAGACGAGAGACTGGTCGAATTTCACGCAACCGGAATTGGCCTTGCAGGCGGACGGCCTGGACACACCCCTGTGCGAGCCCTATGGAATGCCTGTTCTCCCGTACGAAGGCTACTACATCGGTTTCTTGTGGCTGTACCACGTCGATCCGATGGTCGAGGGCCATTCTCCGCACAAGTACTACGATGGCCACGTGGATTGTCAGGTGGCCTACAGCCTCAACGGATGGCACTTCCAGAGAGCGATACGCGAGCCACTGTTCCCCAACGGACCGCCGGAATCGCCAACATACGGATGCATCTACCCCTCCAGCTTCCGAGTCGCGGCGGATCGTACGATCCTGATCTACTCCTCTGCCTGCACCCGGGAGCACGGCTACAACGAGTACGGCACAGGATCCATGACGGTCCACAGACTCCGACCGGACGGCTTTGCCTATCTGGAGAGCACGGGAGGTCGCGGGCTGGTTGGCACACGTGTGGTCCTCTGGCAGGGCGGAGAGCTGCAGGTCAACCTGCAGAGTCAACGCGGCGAGGCCCGCGTTCGTGTCACGGACGACAGGGGAACCGGGATTGATGGTTACTCGTTCGAGAACTGCCAGCCGTTCACCGGCGACTTGACCGAGTGGACACCACGATGGGAGAGTGGACGGACTCTTTCGTCGCTGCAGAATCGCACGCTTCGTATCGAGGTGATGGTAAAGAGCGGCCGGCTCTACTCGGTCCGCGGAAATTTCCTCCCGCTGGTCGCCGCCGAGTGCGAGCGGTTCAACCGGGAAGGGGCTGTGCCCCAGCCGCGGCCTGGATTCTGAGAATGGCCGACGGGACACCACTGAGCATGGGCCTGACGGGGAGGTGAAGGCGCCGCGAACGAAGGACATGGCCTGGCTACGGGACTCGAATCTCGGTGAGACTGAGGCTTTGATCCGGAAGATCAAAGACCTCCGAGGAGGCAGGAGGATGTCGCATAGACACTGGGCTCTCTGCGTTGTGCTGTTTGTCGCCTTTGTGGGCGCAGGCGCGTTCGCGGGAGGGCAAAAGGAACAGCTGAACAAGCCGGGATCCGCCGCGGGATCGACCCAACCATCGGTGTTGCCGGCTCCGGGCAAGTACCAGGAGGCGCCGATGCTCCATGAGGCGGTCGTCGCCGGCAAACTGCCGCCGGTCGAGCAGCGGCTGCCGCAGAACCCGTTCGTCGAGAAGGTGGTGGACAAGATCGGCACTTACGGCGGCACCTTCCAGGGCTTCCAGCTGGGGGACGCGGACAAATGGGTCCTGTACAAGACGGCACTGTACGGCGGGCTCATCGGCCGCACATATCGCGACATGGGGGGAATCTCCAAGAACGGTATGGAAGGGTGGAGCCCGGCGATCGCGGAAAACTGGAAGTGGGACCCCAACGCGACGGGGCTCTCCGTCTACTTGCGGAAAGGAGTCAAATGGTCGGACGGCGCTCCGCTCACTGCCGACGATATCACCTGGACCTGGAACAAAGTCCAGATGAACAAGAACTACCAGCCGACCGTGCCCTCGCAGTTCGTCGTCAAGGGTCAACCGATGCAGGTGACGAAAGTCGACGATTTCACGGTGCACTTCCAGTTCGCCGGGCCCTACCCCTGGTTCCTGGCGGCACTCTACTCAAACTCGCTTGCTCCGTACGGCGCGCTTCTGGCTCCCAAGCACTACCTCGAGAAGTTCAGCCCGGACAACAACCCGCAGGCCACGTGGCGAGACTTCCAGAAGGTGTACGCTCCGGCAAATCCGGACTTGCCGACAGCTTCGCCGTGGATCCTGAGCAAGTATGACCCCGCCACCGAGGCCGTTCTCGTGCGCAACCCGTACTACTGGGCAGTGGATGCCAAGGGGAATCAGCTTCCGTACATCGACAAGATGGTATTCACGATGCTTGGCTCTCAAGAGGCGGCGGTGCTCCGGGGCATGGCCGGCCAGGTGGACCTGGCGGAGCGGAACTTCCAAGTGCTGCAGAACCTCCCCATTCTCAAGCAGAGCGAACAGAAGGGCAACTACAAGGTCGCGCTCGCCGTCGGCGACAACTTTACGAATGGAAACGAGATATGGTTCGACTATGACCTCAAGGACCCCAAGTACACGCGACTGCGAGAGCTGCTGCGCACGCCCAAGTTCCGCAACGCGCTGAGCCTTGCGCTCGATCGTAATGCCATCAACAAGAACATCTTTCTCGGTCTGGCGAAGGTCGCCAATATCGGTATCAGCACAAAGTCGCCTTACTGGGACAACGAGATGGCGCAGATTGCCCAGATCAACGCCCAGTACGATCCTCAAAAAGCAAAGGACCTCCTGCAGCAGCTCGGTCTGAAGGATCTGGACAACGACGGGATCCTGCAGTATCCGAACGGCGACAACGTGACGATCGTCCTCGGCGCCGCTTCGGAGATCAACGCTCATGTCAATTTCGCGCAGATGGTCGTTGACTACTGGCGGAAGATCGGCCTCGATGCCCGTCTGGGCGTTCAGACCCGACAGCTGCTGTTCAACGGGGTCACGAACGGCACGTTTCATGCCGTTGTCTGGGGAACGACCAGCGTGATCTTCCCCGAGTTCCGAACGACCGAGGGCCCGATCGATGCGGCGTATCAGGCGGGACCGGACCAGGTTGCGGATCCTCCGCAGGACCTGAAGCAGCTCTGGAGCCTGAAGGACCAGATCCTGCAGGCGACCGACCCGGCGCAGGCGCAGAAGCTCATGGCGGAAAACCAGCGCCTGCGGGCGTCCGAAGGCCTCGGGATCTGGGCGGCGAACGACGTCCCTCTGGTTATCATCGTAAGCAATCGCCTCAAGAACGTGCCTCCGGCGGATCAGATCAGCATCGACGAACAGGATCACCTGCCCCTCATGGCCGACCAGTGGTACATTCAGTAACCGCGGCCGGCAATACTGCCGGCCGTGCTCATGCAGGGAGTGCCGCGATGGTCACGCGGCACCCCTGCACGGGCCAAGAGACAACATGGGCTCTTATGTAGTTCGCCGAATCGCCAATTTTGTCCCAACCCTCGTCATCATGTCCTTCGTGGTCTTCGTGATCCTGACCCTCGCGCCGGGGGACCCACTGACCCGTTACGAGCAGGCGCTGCAAGTCACCTACAACTACTCCGCGAAGGCCGCGAAGGACCGGACCGATCTGCTTCGAGAGCGCTACGGATTCACGCAACCCTTTGTAGTCCGATACGTCAACTGGCTCGGAAGGTTCATGCAGGGTGATTTCGGCGTATCGTTCGACAACTTCCAGCCTGTCTCGAACCTCGTGGGCCCGAGGCTCCTCTATTCAATGACCATCTCGCTGTCGGCCTTCGTGTTCATGTACGTGATCGGCATCCCGATCGGCATATGGACGGCGTATCGCCAGTACGGCATTTCGGATTACGTCGTCAGCGTCGGCGCGTTCCTCGGGCTTTCGATACCCGATTTCTTTCTTGCTCTTCTGGTTCTCGTGGGCCTCTTCTACATCTTCGATATTCCGCCCCCGCAGGGGCTCTTTTCGCCGCAGTACGTCGACGCACCGTGGACTGCGGCCAGCGAGCTGCGGATGTCCATCATCATGATCACTCACGACCTGGGAGTCGTCGCGGGGATCGCCGACGAAGTGGCCGTGATGTACCTCGGGGAGCTAGTGGAGAGGAGCAGCACGAGCAACTTTTTCGCCAAGCGGCTGCATCCGTACACTCAGGGGTTGCTGAACGCGCTCCCCGTCCTCGGAGCGCAGCAGACAAAGAAGTTCAATCCGATCCCGGGAATCGTCCCCGACCCACTCTCCATGCCCGAGGGATGCAGGTTCTCGGATCGCTGCGCGTACCGCATGGCTGTCTGCGCGCAACCGCCTCCGTTCGTGGCCGTCGAGCCCGATCATCTCTCGAGGTGCTGGCTGCACACGCAGGAGTCGTCCCGGAAAGAGGACTCGAAGGTCGTCGAGGGCAGTGGCGGGGAACGCGATGTCGTCATTTGAGAACGGCGAGGACGTGGTCCTCGAGGTCCAGCACCTCAAGAAGTACTTCCCGGTCCGGGGCGGCTTACTCTACGGAAAGGTCGGCGACGTCAAGGCGGTCGATGATGTATCGCTCTACGTCCGGTCCGGGGAGACGCTCGGTCTCGTGGGTGAGAGCGGGTGCGGAAAGACAACAGCCGGGCGGGCAATCATTCGCCTAATCGAGCCGACCGCAGGCACGATTCTCTTCAGGTCGAACGCGGTCAGCGCGCGGTCCGGTGGCGGCGGGTCAGATCTCATCGACTTGACCGGACTCGCAAAGAGTGCGCTCAAGCGGATCCGGCGCGAGATACAGATGGTGTTCCAGACCCCGACTCGTCGCTCAACCCGAAGATGACAATTCGCGAGATTCTCGCCGAGCCCTTTCTCATTCACCGGTCCGCTGTCGGGAAGTCGAAGATCGACGAGAAGGTCGCCGAGCTCATGCACGAGGTGGGAATCCGCCCGGACCACCGCAACCGCTACCCACATCAATTCTCCGGCGGGCAGAGGCAGCGGATCGGCATCGCGCGGGCTCTTGCGCTGCGCCCCAGGCTGATCATCGCCGACGAGCCGGTGTCCGCGCTGGACGTTTCGATCCAGGGCCAAGTGCTCAACCTGCTGGTCGATCTGCAGAGGCGGTTCACCCTCACCTACGTCATCATAGCCCACGACCTGTCCGTGGTGGAGCAGATGTGCGATCGCGTTGCCGTCATGTACCTCGGCAAGATCGTCGAGGTCGGCGTGACTCGGGATCTGTATGCGCGTCCGCGGCACCCGTACACCGAAGCGCTACTTTCGGCTGTCCCCGTGCCTGACCCCACCTACACCGGCCATCGGATTGTGCTGCAGGGCAACGTACCTTCGCCCCTCAATCCGCCGAGCGGCTGCCGCTTTCACACGAGGTGCCGCTACGCCCAGCTCGACGGGCGAATGGCGAAGTGCAGCGGCGAGGAGCCCGCCCTGCGGAAGCTGTCTGACGGCCACTGGTCCGCCTGTCATTTCGCCGAGGAGCTCGGGCTCGCCGGCGTTTCACGGTAATCTGCGGGCCGGAGCCACGCAGCTGCTCAGCTTCCTGTAGAGGTGTAGTGCCGCACGCCGAGCTTGAAGACCTGGAGCGAGGCCGCGAGAAAGAGCGGTCCGGCGGCGGGCGAGACCCAGCCGAGCCACGGCGGGGCTCCGGGCAGGTCCGCCTTGCCGAGGATCGCGATCACCGGAAAGTACGACGCGCACGCCAGGGGAACGACGAAGATGAAGAAGCGCCTGAACCACCGGCTGTAGATCGACATCGGGAACTCGGCGGTCTCGGTCCCGCCGTAGGTCACCGTGTTCATGATCTCGAGCGACTCCACCGTCCAGAACGCGAGCGTGGCCTGGAGGACCAGGAGGCCGAGCCAGAGGGTCGCGCCCGAGACGATGGAGGCGGCCAGCAGCACGACACGGCCGGCCGACCAGGGGATCGCGAGCCGCGTGATCGACCAGGCGAGGACCGCGGCGCCCTGAAGGAACCTTCCGAAGCGGCGCAGCGTGAACTCGTACCCCACAAGCTGCACCACCAGCGACCGCGGGCGCAGCAGCAGACGGTCCAGGTCGCCATCCCGGATAAAGCTCCCCATGACGTCGAGGCCGCGCGACACGGCGTCGCCGAACGCGGCGGAGATGTTGACGACTCCGTAGAGAAAGGCGGCCTCGGCGAGGCTCCAGCCCTTCACGCCGCCGAAGCGCGTAAACAGCGCCCACAGCCCGACGAAATCGATGGCGGTGGCCAGCAACTGCCCCAGCGCCTGCAAGGCGAACGACGCCTTGTACTCCATCTGCGCCTGCAGCGACACCGTGATGTAGCGCAGGTAGAGCCGCAGCCCGTTCATGCCGGCCCCTATCCGCCCTGCACCACGAGACGGCGGGTCGCGCGGCTCATGAGAAAGCGGCCGAGGGCCACGATGCCGGCGGTCCACGCGAGGCCGACGGCGAGGAGCCCGGGCAGGCGGGCCGCGGGGATGTCGCCGGCGAAGAGCCTGTACGGCACGTCGACGAGGTACGCAAAGGGCAGCGCCTGAAGCACTCGCTGCAGGACCGGCGGCAGGATGGGCAGCGGGATGATCATCCCGGAGAGGACGGTGACCAGGTGGGGCACGACCATCCGCACGCCCTGGCCGGAGATGGTCCAGACGAGGGAGATGTTGAGGGCCGCGGTGATCGCGGCGCTCATCGCGAGCGCCACGGTCTGCGCCGCGGCCCAGGCGAGGCCGGCGGCGAGCGAGGGCGGCGGCGAGAGCGCCCAGCCGCCGAGCCCCGCGAGCGGCAGCAGGATGCCGGCCGTCAACACCATCGGCGGGGCGCGGAGAGCGGGCGACGCCATCCGCCACGCGAGAGCCCGCGTGTACCAGTGAGCGTATGCGTCGATGGGGCGCAGCAGGTCGTAGGCCACGGTGCCGTTGCGCACCATAGCGTCCACGTCCCGGTCCACGTTCCACGGGAACATCCCGAGCAGCGCCTGCCCGAGCCAGACGTAGGAGGCGACCGCGGCAAAGCTCATCGGCTGCGCCTCCGGCCGCGCCCGGTAGAACGCCGCGAGCACCATGATCTTGAGGAAGCCCCAGAAGAGCTGCGTCGCGAACCCCGCGAGCGCCGCGGCGCGGTACTGCAGCAGCGTGCGCAGGCGCGCGGAGAGGACGGCCAGGTAGGGAGCGGCGGCGCCGGAGGCTGCCTTCATTCTTCTCCATGCGAGCGGTAAAGCCGCGCGATGATCTGCTCGATCGGTGGGTTCTCGACGAAGAGGTCGCGCACCGGCCAGGCGGCGGACACGCGCGCGATCAGGTCGGCGGCGGAGACTTCGCGCGGGTCGAAGCTCAGGTGCACGCGCTGCCCGTCCACCTCCACGACCCTCGCGCCTGGCACCTGGAGCGTCGCTTCGTGCTCGAGGTCGACCACGAGCCTGCGCTCCGGGCTCACGAGCTCGCGCAGGGAGCCGAGGCTCCCGTCACAGAGGATGCGTCCCCGGCCGATCACCAGGACCCGCTCGCAGAGCGCTTCGATGTCGTCCATGTCGTGGGTCGTGAGGATGACCGTCGTGCCCTTCTCGCGGTTCTGCGCCCGCACGAACTCCCGCACCTTGAGCTTGGCGACGGCGTCGAGGCCGATCGTCGGCTCGTCGAGGAAGACCAGGGCGGGCGAGTGCAGGAGCGAGGCGGCGATGTCGCAGCGCATGCGCTGGCCGAGGCTCAGGCTGCGCACCGGCGTATCGAGCAGCGGGGCGAGGCTCAGCAGCTCCACCAGCTCGTCGCGCGTGACGCGGTAGGCGGCGCGCGGGATCCGGTAGACGTCGCGCAGGAGGTCGAAGGACTCGATCACCGGGAGGTCCCACCAGAGCTGCGTGCGCTGGCCGAAGACCACGCCGATGCGGCTCACGTGGCGCACCCGGTCGCGCCAGGGAACGAGACCGTCGACCTCGCAGCGCCCGCTGTCCGGCACGAGGATGCCGGAGAGAACCTTGACCGTGGTGCTCTTGCCCGCCCCGTTGGGTCCGATGTAGCCGACGAGCTCACCGGAATTGATGTTGAAGGACACCCCGTCGAGCGCGCGCACGACCCGATGCCTGCGCCTCACGAGCCCGGCGAGGGCGCCCGCGAGGCCTGAGGCCCGCTCCGAGACGCGATAGGTCTTGGTCAGCGACTCGACGACGATCTGCGGCAACGGCTGTCCCCGGTGTGCCGCAAGAGTAGCGCCCGGAGGCCGGCCCGCGCAAGCGTCAGTCGGCGGTCGAGCCTCCCGATGCGCGTCTGACCGCGCGCTCGATCCCTTCGTAGCCGGTGCAGCGGCAGAGGTTGCTCTCCAGCCAGAGGCGCGCCGCCTCGGGCGACGGCCGCGGGTCGGCCGCGAGAAGCGCGTGCGCGTTCATGAGGATGCCCGGAGTGCAGAAGCCGCACTGGAACCCGTTCTCCTCGACGAAGGCGCGCTGGAGCGCCGTGCCGCGGAGGCCTTCGATCGTGGTAACCTCGCGCCCGATCGCGGAGAGCGTGAGGACCAGGCAGCTCTTGACCGGCCGTCCGTCGAGCAGCACGGTGCAGGCGCCGCAGTCGCCATTCTCGCAGCCCGCCTTGGTCCCCGTGAGGCCGAGGCCCTCGCGCAGCGTGCGCAGCAGCGTGTCGCCCGGCCGCACGTTTGCGCCCCGCTCCTCTCCGTTGACCCGCAGGGTGACGCGCGTGATTCCGCGGTAGACCTTCACCTTGCCTCCTCGAGGCGCGCCGCAGCCTCCTCGAGCGCCCGCTGGAAGAGCGCCACCCGGTACTCCGCGGACGCGCGCATGTCGGCCCGCGCCGCGAGGCCCGCGGTGTCCGTTGCGGGCGCGCCGCGGCCCATCTCGCGGTCGGGGAGCTTCGCCGGGTAGTCGCCCAGCCCGCTGACCGCGACACGGAGCGTCCGGCCGTCGCGGACGAAGCACGCGGTGAGCAGCGGGTAATCGACGCGAGAGTCCTTCGTGCGCCGGGCGTACGCGTGGGGCAGCGACGCCGCGGCCACGGGCACGCGCAGCGCCACGAGCGCCTCGCCGGCTGCAAGGCGCAGCCGCTTCTCGAAGAGCTTCGCGAGCGGAACCTCGCGCCCGCCCTCGGCGCCGGCGATCTCCGCGACCGTGTCACACAGGAGGAAGGGCAGAACAGCTTCGCGGTAGGGAAGCCTTCCCGCGATGTTTCCTCCGAGAGTGATGCTGTTGCGCACGGTGTGGTCCGCGACTCCCGATGCCGCCGCCGCGAGCAGCGGGAAGCGCGCCTGGTCCGCCGCCTCGTTCAGCGTGAGGCAGGCGCCGAAGCGCAGGTGCCCGTCGAGCTCCTCGATGCCCGCGCACTCGGGCACCCCCTTGAGGTCGATGAGAGCGCCCGGACGCAGCTTCCCGTCGCGCGCCATCGTCACGATCTCGGTGCCGCCGCCGAGCCACGCGGGCGCAAGCCCTTCGGCGGCCGCCTGCCTGAACGCCTCGAGCGCCTCGGGCAGCGTGTCGGGCCGGTAGTAGGCGACGTCGTAGGGGATCACGGGTTCCCCCCTTCCGGAGTGTCCCCGGTCGGCGCTGCACCCATAGGCTGCGCGCGCGCCCGCCACAGCGCCTCCGGCGTGATGGGCAGCCGCGTGAGGTGCCGCTCCACCGCCCGCGAGAACGCCCCTGCCAGCGCGCCCGGCATGCCGACGATCCCCTGCTCGCCGAGGCCCCGCGCGCCGAACGGCCCGTCCCTCTGGGGCGTCTCGACGAAGCGCACGATGTATTCGGGATGCTCGCCGTAGCGGAGGATCTTGTAGTCGCGGAGCTTTCCGTTGAGCACGCGCTCGCCTTGTCCAAAAACAAAGGCCTCCCGCGTGGTGTAGCCGATCCCCATGGCCATGGCGCCCACGATCTGGCCGCGGGCGAGGGCCGGGTTGATCACCCGGCCGACGTCCATCGCGCACGCGCTCCTCAGAACGCGATAGCTGCCGTCCCGCAGGTCGACCTCGACCTCCACGGCCTCGGCGCCGAGAGTCCACTCCAGGCCCGGCCTCCCCTCCCCCGTCTCGGGATCGAGCCCGCTCAGGTGGCGGGCGACGTACCGGCCGCGGCCGATGACGGGCCCGCCCACGGTGTTGCCGTTCGGGTAGACGTAGCCCATGACGACCTCGGGGAGGGCGAGGCCGCGGCCCGGATCGTCGCGCAGATAGACGCGGTTGCCGCCCACCTCGAGGTCCTCCTCGGGGCAGCGCAGCGGCGCGGAGGCCACGCGGCGGATCTGCGCGACGGCGTCGTCGATCGCAGCGAGGGCGGCGCGCCCGCACATGAACAGCGTGCGGCTCGCCGCCGTGGTCCAGTCGTGCGCGGAGCGGTCGGTCATCACCTCGGCGACCACGTGCACCATCGAGGGGTCGATCGCGAGACGCTCCGCCACGATCTGCGCCAGGCCGGTGTGCGTCCCCTGCCCGATCTCCACCGCGCCCGTGATCAGGTTGACGCTCCCGTCCTCGTTAAAGGTCACCACCGCGCCCGCGTCCGTGAAGGTCGGGATGGCGGGCGCCTTCCAGAAGCAGCTCACGCCCTTGGCGCGGACCCGGTGCTCGTCAACCCGGGCGCGCGGGCCCGCGCTCCAGTCGACGCCCTCGGCTGCCAAGCGCAGGCACTCCCTGAGGTCGCCGGTGCTCTCGTCGAGCACCGACTGCGTCGGTGTCGTGTCCCCCGCGCGGATCGCGTTCAGCGCGCGGAGCTCGACCGGGTCCATGCCGAGGCGGTCGGCCAGCAGGTCCATGGCGCGCTCGACCGCGAAGCTCATCTCGATGTGGCCGAAGCCGCGGTAGGCGGTCGCGAAAGGATGGTTCGTGTAGACCGAGAGCGAGTCGGCCTTGACGTTCGCGATCGCGTACGGCCCGGTGCAGGAGTAGCCCGCGGCGCGGCTCACGTTGACCGCGTAGTCGGCGTAGCCGCCTGAATCGAAGAGGAACTCGATGTCGGCGGCGATGATCCGTCCGTCGCTCCGGGCCCCGAGCCGCACGCGCGCCTGCAGCCCGGGCCGCCCCGGCGAGCTCACCAGGTCCTGCTCGCGGGTGTTGGCAACGCGCACGGGTCTTCCGCCGACCGCCTTCGACAACAGGTAGGCGAGCGGCTCGAGCTGGATTCCCGCCTTGCCGCCGAATCCGCCGCCCACCGCGGGGGCGACGACGGTGATCTTTCCCGGCGGGATGCCGAAGGTGCGGCTCATGATGATGCGGACGTTGTAGGGCGACTGCGTCGAGGAATGGATGATGACGGCGCCGTCGGGCCTGACCTCGGCGATCGCCACGCGCGGCTCCATGGCCACGTGGTCGCCCGGGCGGGAACTCGACTTCACTTTCGACCGTGACGTCGGCTTCGCCAAAGGCCCGCTCGGCGTCGCCCTTGCGGATCCTGGTCCGGTTGCCGACGTTCGTGCCCGGCTCGGGGAGGATCGCCGGGATGTGCTCGTACTGCGCCATCTTCGGGGTGGAGGATGGGCGCGCCGGGCGCCAGCGCCTCTCTGGGAGTGCGGACGACGGGCAGCGGACGGATCTCGACGCGGACGAGCGAAGCGGCTTCGACCGCGGCGGCCTCGTCGTCGGCCACCACGGCTGCCGACGGGCTCGCCGAAGTAGCGGACCACCGCGCGCGCGAGAGGAGGCTTGTCGCCGAGGTAGAGCCCGATCCGTATGGGAAAGTCCGCGCCGGTGAAGACGCCGCGCACGCCGGGCGCCGCGGCAGCCTCCGCGGTGTGCACCGCCGCGATCGAGCCGTGGGCGTGCGCGCTGGTCACGAGCGCGGCGTGCAGCAGGCCGGGGATGCGCAGGTCGGCCGTAAAGCGCGTGCGGCCGTGCACCTTGTCGGGTCCGTCGGTCCGCGGCACGGAACGGCCCACGGCTCGGCCCTGGGCCCGGTCCGACGCCACCGCTTTACGCTTCGTGTCGGGTTGCGGCTCCATGAGCACCCCTCACGCGTGAGCCCAAGGTACAGGCTGCGTCACGGGCCGTCAAACCGCTGCCGCGCCGGGTCCGGGGTAGCCGCACGGCGGGCGCGATCGGCGCTGCTCAGCCCTTCCCGCATGCGGGCGAGGACGTCCTCCACCGTGCCGCGGAACACCCCGGGGGTCTCCATCTTGATGCTCGTGAGCGCGGCGGCATAGCTAATCGACTCCTGCGGATCGTGCGAGAGCCGCCGGACGAGGTACGAGGCGAAGCAGGTGTCGCCGCGGCCTGTCCTCCCCGAGAGGTTGCGTGACGTGAAAGGCGCGCGGTAGAGCCGGCCGCCCTCCACGACCATCACGCCGCTCCCGTGCGTCACCATGACGCTCGCCGGCCCCATCGCGTGCAGCGCCCGGGCCGCCCGCTCCTGGTCGGTCTCGCCGGTGAGGATCTCCGCCTCGGCGAGGTCCGTCTTGAGGTAGCGGACGAGCGGAAGCAGCGCCTCCTTGCCCTCCAGGTCGCGAAAGACCATCCGCCCGCCTTCGACCCGCCGCAGCCAGCCCTGCGCATCGACGGCGAGCGGGTAGCGCGGTGCGAGCGCCGGGATCGAGCGGCCGGCGGGATCTCGCCGTGAAAGAGACCGGCCAGGTGAAGGATCCCGGCCTCGAAGGCCGGCAGCTCCCCGACGGCGAACGGCTCCGCGCCCGCGACGAGCGACACCTCGCGCCGCTCGCGGTCCTCCGAGAGGTAGACGTTGCGGATCGAGGTCGTGCGGCGGGGAGTCGATCGCGACGACCTCGACCCGCTCGTGCTCCAGAGGGCCGAGCAGCGGCAGGTCCTCCCTGGCCGCCTTGGTGATCACGAGGACCCGCGCCCCCGAGCGGGCCGCGGCCGCCGAAGAGTAGACGACCGCTCCGCCGAGCAGCCGTTCCTCGCGGCCCGCCGGGATAGACCATGATGTCGCGCGACACATGCCCGATCATCGCGATGTCGTACGAGCTCACCGCCGCCGCCTCCCTCGTCGGTCACGCCCGTAGTATCGCACGTCCGGCCGGTTGCGCTCCTGCCTCGTCCCGGCTACCATCGCCGCCGAGGGAGCGCTCGAAATGGCCTGAAAGCTGCTGCGCGGCCGCAGCAGCGTCCGCGAGGCCGACAGCCAGTGGTCGGCCCGGAGACACGCGCGGCCGGCTTCTCTGCCGCCTGAGCAACCGGTTCCGGATGCGCTACGCCGTGGCGCCCGGCCTCTATCGCCTGGGCGCGGCGGGACGCGATTCGCCGGTGCTCGTCACCGCCAACTACAAGCTGAGCTTCGACCACCTGCGGACGCTCGCTGGCCGGGCGGGACGCGTGGATCCTCGTGCTCGACACGAAGGGCATCAACGTCTGGTGCGCCGCGGGGAAGGGCACGTTCGGCACCGCGGAGCTCATAGCGCGCATCCGGGAGGCGCGGCCTCGAAGGCCTCGTCGACCACCGCCGCGTGATCCTGCCGCAGCTCGGCGCGCCCGGCGTGAGCGCGCACGTGGTGGAGGCCGGGCACCGGCTTCCGCGTGAGCTACGGCCCGGTGCGCGCGGCGGACCTGCCCGAGGCGCTCGACGCGGGCGGCCGCGTTCCCGCGTCGGTGCGCGAGGTGCGCTTCGCGCTCGTCCGACCGGCTGGCCCTGATCCCGATGGAGCTGGTCCCGGCGCTGCCCAGGCTGCTCCTCTTCGTCCTCGGCGTCCTCGTTGTCTTCGGGCTCGCGCCGCAGGGGATCCTCTTCGCGCGCGCGCTCGTGACGGGCTGGCCCCTGGCCGCTGCTCGGCGCGCTCGCCGTCGTGTCCGGCTCGTTCCTCACGCCGCTGCTGCTGCCGCTGGTTCCGGGACGCGCCTTCGCGGTCAAGGGCGCCCTCGTCGGCCTGGCGGTCGCGGCCGCGGCGCTCCTCGCGCTGCCGGCGCTGCGCGAGACCGCGCCTCGCCGCCGCGACGGCGCTCGTCCTCGTGCCGGCGGTCGCCTCGGCGCTCGCGCTCGCCTTTACGGGCGCATCCACCTTCACCAATATCTCCGGCGTTCAACGCGAGCTGAGAGTCGCGGTGCCGCTGTACGCGGCGGCCGCGCTCGCCGTTGCGGCGCTCGTGATCGCGCAGAAGATCCGCACCTGGGGGGTGAGCCTGTGAGCGCGGCCGTGAGGTACCTGCGCAACGTCGTGACCCTCGCCCTGGACGAGGAGCGCTGCACCGGCTGCCTGCGCTGCCTCGAGGTCTGTCCGCGCGCGGTGCTCGCGCGCGCAGCGAAGCGCGTCGCCATCGTGGACCGCGACGCCTGCATCGAGTGCGGCGCCTGCGCGCGCAACTGCAGCGCCGGCGCCATCAGCGTGCAGGCGGGCGTCGGCTGCGCGGCGGCCGTGGTCGGGAGCTGGCTGCGCGGCAGCCGGACTGCGGTTCCTGCGCGCCTGCGGCAACTCCGCTCCGCAGGGCGGCTGCTGCGGCTCCTAGCCTCGCGGGAGGGAGCGTGCTCAAGCTCGGCATCATCGGCACCGGATCCATGGCGAAGACCCACGTCAAGGCCTATCAGGAGATGAAGGGCGTGAGCGTGGTCGCGGGCAGCGACATCTCCGCCGGAGAACCTGTCCGCGTTCTGCGACGCGCACGAAGATCCCGCGCCGCTACGCCGACTACCGGGAGATGCTGGCAAAGGAGAAGCTCGACGGCGTGTCCATCGTCACGCCCGACAGGGCCCACGCCGAGGCCGCGATCGAGGCGCTCGCCGCAGGCGTGCCCGTGCTCTGCGAGAAGCCCATGGCCTCGACGCTCGCCGACGCGGAGCGCATGGTCGCGGCCTGGCAGAAGGCGGGCGTCGTCGGCGATGGTCAACTACTCCAAGCGCAACGCGTCGGGCCTGCAGAAGGCGCGCGACCTGATCCGGCTCGGGCGCATCGGCGCGATCCGGCACATGGAGGCGAGCTACCTGCAGAGCTGGCTCGCCGCATCCGACTGGGGCGACTGGCGGAACAACCCGCGCCTGACCTGGCGCCTCTCCACCCGCCACGGCAGCCAGGGCGTGCTCGGCGACCTGGGCTGCCACATCTACGACATGGCCGCCTTCCTCTGCGGCGACATCGCCGAGCTGTACTGCCGGCTCGAGACCTACGACAAGGGCGTGCCCGGGAACCGCATCGGCGAGTACGTCCTCGACGCGAACGACAGCATGGTCGCGACGGTGACCTTCGCCTCCGGCGTGATCGGGACCATCCACTCGACGCGGTGGGCTCCGGCATACGTCAACCGCGAGTTCATCAGGGTCTACGGCGACAAGGGGACGATCGAGGTCGACTTCGACCGCTCCCAGACCGCCTGCTACCTCTACACGATCGCCGCCCGGGAGTGGGAGACCATCGAGGCCGAGCCCACGCCTTCGAACTACCAGCGCTTCGTCAAGGCGATCCGCGACGCGCCGCGACGACGAGAGCGACTTTGCCAACGGCCTCAAGGTGCAGCGCTACCTCGACGCGAGCTTCGTCTCCGACCGGGAGCGGAAGGCCGTCGGATCGGCTGAGCCGGGCGCGGTAGGCCGTGCGCCCCGGCGTCGCTCACAGGCCCCGTGCGTCTTGCCGAAACGCACCGGCGCGGCTACTCTTGGACCCGGACGAACATGGATTCCCTCCTGCCCGAGGAACGTCTTCTGAGCGGTGGTCGGGGGCTGCACCGGCGAGCTTCTCGGCCAGCGCCGCCGCGGTGTGCGGCAGCGACGAGCGGGGCGGCCTGCTTCACGCGCCCCCTGCTCCACGGGATGCTGGGCGCCGCCAGCGAGCTCGAAGAGATCCTCGACGTGTACGGCGCGGGCCGCAACAGGCGCTGGTACCCGCTGCGCCGTCTGACCGCGACGATCAAGCTGTTCTCGGGCGTGGCCTACCAGCTCCAGCACATCCTGCTGTTCCTGCCCGCCTACCGGCTGCTGCCGGTGGAGCGGGACTTCCCGGCGGCCACGACCGCAGGCCCTCGAGGTCGTCTGCGGCATCCTGCGGCGCAGCCTCGAGGCGCTCATCGCCGCGGCCGGCGGCCTCGGCCTGACGCTGCGCGAGGAGGGCGGCCCCGGGGACGCCTACGTCGAGACGCTCGCGCGGGGTCATCTCCCGGCCGACCGCACCAGCGAGAAAGCCGCCTCGCCCGAGGAGACCGTCGACGCGCGTCGCCACCGCCTTTCTGAACCTCGCCGAGGACGGCAAGTTCATCCACGTCACGCAGCAGGAGAAACCGGACCACTACGCGGACTGGATCCCCGAACCGATCAACGAAGCGCGCCTGCGCGATCTCGAGCAGCGGTTCCACAACCTGCAGTCCCTGTACGACACCCACATCTCCGAGACCAACGTCGAGAGCCTCGACGCCGACCTCCCGGTGCTGCGGGGCCACGTCTCGGTCATCTATCACCTGCTCGAGACCGCGACGGCCCTCGCCCACTACTGCGAGCGCCACATCCTGAGCTTCGCGTCGCGCAGGGGCCCTGGCGGCGACCCGCAGAGCCCGGGCCCGGGCGCCGCGGCCGACGGACCGATCGTCGACCCCACCGAGGTCCTCGGCGTGCTGATGAGCTACTCCCTCGCGTTCGCCAGCCGCTACATGCTCACGACCCGCGGCCTCTGCCACGAGATGCTGCGCCGCTACGCCATCCAGGGGCACGTCACCGTGCCGGTGCCGCGCTACCGGGGCTTCCACGTGCGGCCTTCGACGATGGTCGCCAAGATCGTCGCCCACTACGGCAGCGACGTGGCGATGAAGCTGGAAAAGGAGACCTACAACGCGGGGTTCACCCTCGACCTGTTCCGCGCCAACGAGAAGATCAGCGCGGTCAAGCGCAGGCTCCTCGCTCTCGAGGTCTACCGCTGCAACCTGAACGACAGCCCGGACGAGGACCCGGCCGCTTTCGTCCGCGAGGTCGCGCACGAGATGTTCACGCGCAACAAGATCGTGCTCTACGAGCGGAACCTCACGCTCGAGGACGTCTCGATGCGCGAGGACGAGACGCGGCCGGAGTTCGTGACGCGGGCCCTCACCCAGCTTCTGGCGATCGGCAAGATCGACATGGAGATGGACGTGACGGTGTCCTTCTACGGGGACCGCAGGGTGCTCGAGGACATCAAGCTGCTGGCCGAAAGCGGCTACGGCGAAGACGACTTCGGGAACAACCTGCCGCTTCCCGCGAAGCTCGCCTACCTGCGCAAGTAGGGCCCGCGCCGGGGGCCCTCAAGCGCCGGCGTCGGCCTGGCCGGCGGCGCGGCGGCGCTCGAGCGCGCGGCCGCCGAGGTACGCCGCCTGCACCCCGGGGTCGGCGCGCAGGTCCGCCGCTTCTGCGAGCCCGCGAGCAACGTCTACGAGAACGCGAAAAAGGTGAACATCGGCTACAGCGTGACCGCCGTGCGCCTCACCGAGCGCGGCTTCAAGTACTTCTTCTGCACCTGCGGCCGCGACGACTCGCAGAGTGAGTTCTTCGCGCAGTCGGTGCCCGCCAGATTCGACGCGAAGCGGATCGCGATCATGCGGGCGCTAGTCGTCGCCTTCGGTAAGCTGGATCCAGTAGCGGTTGTCGGCGTCCTTCGCGTCGGCGATCTTGCGTCCCGTCACGGGATGCGTGAACGGCTTGTCCTGCCAGAACGCGACGCCGCTCTTCTTGAGCCTCTCGAACTCCGCGCCCACGTCGCTCGCGCGAAACGCGATATGCTGGAAACACACGGGGCCCGGGCCGTCGAGCGCCCCTTTCTTCCAGGCGTCGTACAGCTCCGGGGTCTTTTGATGCAGGTCAAGAAAGAAATCGCCGGCCGGCGACGTCAGCTCCACCGACTTGCCCGCGTGCTCGGTGCGCCTGCGAAGCCTGAATCCCATCTTCCCGACAAAGAACTGTTCGGCTCTTTCCAGGTCGTCGACGAGAAGGTCGATGTGGTCGAGTCTGCCGAGTGCCATCTCTCACCTCCCTATCGGTCCGGATGAACGGCGCGCTGCCGATCAGATTACAGGTCGCAATCGATCCCGAGCTCCTTCGACAGCTCCTCGATCTCCCGCAGCGTCTTCGGATGCAAAGGCACGCCGTTCGCCCTGCGGTCCTGGGCGATCTCCGCCTCGAGCTCGCCCGCCAGCGTCACCCGATCGACGCCCGGCAGCCTCGGCAGCGCCTTGAGCGAATCGATCATGCGGTCCATGGAGTCCTTGAATTTCTCTACCGGGAGGAAGCTGCCGATCCTCAGTGCGGCGAAGAAGTGATCCGACGCGATCGGGACGTTGCGGAGGATGCTCGCGGACGCGCCCGACAGCACGCCGCACAGGATCTCCACGAGGACGCCGAGCCCGAACCCTTTCCATGCGCCGAGCTCCGGCGTGCCGCCGAGCGGCAGCAGTCCGCCTTCGCCCGACGAACGCTTCGCCGGGTCCGTGATAGGCTCTCCGCCTTTGTCGATCGCCCAGCCGGGGGGGATCCCTCTTCCTTCCAGCTGAGCCTTCCGCAGCTTCCCCGAAGCGACCACGGAAGTCGCCATGTCGAGGACGAACGGGGCATACCGCCCGGCGGGGACGGCCACTGCGATCGGGTTGGTGCCTACGCCGGGCTTTGCGGCGCCCGGCGGGATCACCTCCGGGTTGGGATTAGTCATGGCGATCCCGATCATGTCGCGCTCGAGGGCGATCATCGTATACACGAATGCGGCCCCGAAATGCGTGCTGTTCCTCACGGTGACCGCCCCGACCCCGGCGGCCTCGGCAAGGCCCATCGCCTCTCTCATGGCCCGGTCGCCCACGACAAAGCCGAGCCCACGGTCGCCGTCCACGACCGCGGCGGCCGCGCTCCTGGTGACTACCTTGATGTCCGCGCGCGGGTTGATGCGTCCCTCGCGGATGCCCTTGGCGTAGAACGGGACGAGACTCACCACGCCGTGGGAGTCGACCCCTCGGAGGTCCGCCGCCGTGAGGAGACGGCCGGTGGTCCAGGCATCACCCTCCGGCACCCCAAGGCTCCGCAGCACCTTTGCCGCGTGGGCGACGAGCTTGTCGTATTCGACCCTTCGACTGTCCTTGGAAGCCAATGCTCGCTCCTTTGCGCGGGATCACTTCGCGGGTCGTGCAGCCCCGGCGTCGAATCTTCCCGCTCCGCCCCTCAGCTTGGGGTCGAGCAGGTCCCTCACAGCGTCGCCGAACATGTTCACTCCCCAGACCACGGTCGCCAGCGCCAGGCCCGGCCAGACGACCATCCATGGGGCCATGTACATGTACGACCGCCCGCTGCCGCTCAGCATCCCGCCCCAGGTCGGGGTCGGCGCAGGGATGCCGAACCCAAGGAAGCTCAGGCTCGCTTCGGTGAGGATTACGTTGGGAACGCGGGTCGTGAAAAGGATGATCGTCGGCGCCATGATGTTGGGCAGGATGTGCCGCACGAGGATCCGCGTCGTCGAGATCCCGACCGCCCGCGCCGCGGCCACGTACTGGTTCTCCTTGACGGCGATGACGGCGCTGCGGAGGATTCTGGAGCCGACGATGCCCCACGATATCCCGAGGACCACGTTCACCTGCCAGATGCCCGGCCCGATCACCCCCATCATGACCATCATGAGGACCAGCTGAGGAAAAGACATCCATGTGTCGACGACGCGCTGCACGAGCAGGTCGACTTTCCCTCCCATGTAGCCACTTACGACGCCGATGATCACAGAGAGCACGGTAGCGACCGAGGACGCGATCAGACCCACGAACACCGAAACGCGGGCGCCGAAGATCACGCGGGAGAGAATGTCCCGCCCCACGTTGTCGGTGCCCAGCAGGAATGTCTTGGACGGCGGCGACAGGAAGCTGCCGACGTGGGCCTCGTTCATCCCGTAGGGCGCCAGCCAGTCGGCAAAAATCCCCGCGAGCAGAAGAACAAGCGTGATCGCGGCGCCGACCGCGCCCAGCGGCTTCTCGCGGACGAGGCGCTTCGCGAAGTCGGCGATCGCGCGCAGTTGTCTGCCTGCCCGGGCGCGTTTCCGCGCGGTGTCCGTCATCACCCCACCTCGTCAGCCGCGCCGTCAGCCTGCGCGAATCCGCGGATCCAGGTACGCATAGGAGAGATCGACCACGAGATTGATCCCGACGAGGACCACGGCGATGAGCAGCACCTCCGCGCGCAACAGCGGCTCATCGCGCTGGAGCGTAGCGTCTATGATCAGCCGCCCCATTCCCGGCAGGCTGAAGATCTGCTCGACGATGACCGTGCCCCCGACCATGATGGGGAGCTGCATCCCGACGATCGTGACAACCGGGATGATGGCATTCTTGAGCGCGTGCCGGTTCACGATGACCCTCTGCCTGAGGCCCTTGGCCCAGGCGGTGCGGATGTAGTCCTGCCTGAGCACCTCTAGCATCATCGTCCGGGTCAGCCTCATGGTGATCCCCGAGAGCTCCATGCCGGTGACGATCGCGGGGACGAGGAACATCTGCAAGTTGCGCAATGGGTCCTTCGCGAAGCGCACCAGCCCGATCGGAGGAGTGTAGCCCCACCAGATCGACGGGAAGACGATGATCATGGTGCCCAGCCAGAAGCTGGGCACCGCGATGCAGAAGATCGCCGTACCCCGCGCCACGTAGTCGGCCCAGGTATCCTGCCGGAGCGCGGAAAGCACGCCCGTAGGGAGGGCGATCAACTGCGCCACGATGAGGGCCAGCAGCCCGAGCTCCAGCGTCACCGGCCAGCGACCGGCGAGCAGCCTCGTCACCGGCACCTGCCTCCACCACGAAACGCCGAAGTCCCCCTGGAGCACGCCGGCGTACTTGCCTTCGGGACCAGGCAGAATCCCCAGCCAGCGGGCGTATTGGACGATCGGCGGGACGTCCAGCCCGAAGTTGTGCCTGATCGAGGTGATGTCGATCTTCTCGACGCTGGGCGAGGCCTGTATGATGTCCGTGATGTCGCCCGGGAGGAGCTGGATCACGAAGAAGACTAGAACGCTCGCGAGCAGCAGCGTGGGGATCGCGATGAGAAGCCGTCTGATTACGTAGGCTCGCATGTTGTTCTGCCGGACGGGCGTACCACCGGATCAATCCGCATAGCTGGGATGTTGCGCCATCACCTCTTCGCTCAGCTCGATGCCGAGACCCGGCTCTTCGGGAGGGATCACGTACCCATCTTCCCAGCGGAACGGCTTCTTCAGGATCTCGGCGTAGAACCCGCCCAGCGTGTCGATGATCTCCAGGATGAGGAAGTTCGGACAGCAGGCGCCGAGCTGGATGCTCGCTGCGAGCTCGACGGGGCCGCACCACAGGTGCGGCGCCATGTGCGCGTAGTAGGCCTCGGCCATCCCGGCGATCTTTTTCGCTTCGAGGATTCCGCCCACGCGCCCGAGGGCCGGCTGGAGGATCGCCGCGGCCTGCTTTTCGAGCAGCTCGCGGAACTCGAACTTCGTCGACAGCCTCTCGCCCGTGGCCACGGGGATGCTCGTGGACCGCGCGACGCGCGCCATCTCGTCGCAGTTTTCGAGGGGCACCGGCTCCTCGATCCACAGCGGGTCGTACTTCTCTATCCGCTTCGCGAGCCGGATGGCGCTGGAGGTGGTCATCTGCGCGTGGGTGCCGACCAGCAGATCGCACCGCGTTCCCACGGCCTCCCGTATGTTCCCAACGACCCGCTCCGCCCTGTCGAGCGCTTCGAGCGAGAGTTGCCTCGGGTCGGAGGGCAGCAAGGGCAGCGCAGGATCGAACTTGACCGCCGTAAAGCCACGCTTGACGTATTCGGCCGCGACCGCCGGCGCGCGCTCGGGGTCCGTCTGCAGGATGTACTGGTCGGCCTCTTCGGGCGACGGATAGATATAGCTGTACGACCGCAGCCGCTCGTTGATCTTGCCGCCGAGGAGGTTGTAGATCGGCTGGTCGAGCTCCTTGCCGACGATGTCCCAGCACGCCATCTCGAAGGCGCTGATCACCGCCATCCTGGTCACGTCGGGGTGACCGTGGCGGTACATGAGGCGCCACAGGGCTTCGATCTTGAACGGGTCCGCGCCGATCGCGTACCGCTCCCCGATGTCCTCGATCATGCGAACGACGGTCCGCGCATCAAAGGGGACCCAGTACGCCTCCCCGAACCCGTGGATGCCGCTGTCCGTGGTGAGCTTGAGGAACACCCAGTTGAGGCCGCCGCGGTGGGGGGGCGGATTGCCCACAACGTACGTCTTGACGTCGACTATTTTCACAGGCGTGCCCTCCCGAACGCGGTGCGGCCGCGGCAGGAAGCCGCGGTCTGCCGTCGTGCTGCGACTCGCGTTACTTGTTTTCCGTCAGCTGAAGCCAGAAACGTCCGTCGGCGTCCGACACGCCGACGATTCGGCGGCCGGTGATCGGGTGGTCGTACGGAGCCTCCCGCGTCAGCTTCACGCCCTTCGCCTTGAGGTCCTTCATCTCCTTCTCTATGTCCCTGACTCGGAACGCAACGTGCCCGAAGTGACAGCGGCCGCCGGGCTGCTCCCGCTCTTCCTTGTACAGCTCCTCGGTCCCCTGATGCAGGTCGAAAAAGAAATCCCCCGCCGGAGACTGGAGCTCGATCGACTTGCCGGCGTGGTCGGTGCGTCGGAGGAGCTTGAACCCCAGCTTCGTCGTGAAGTATTCCTCGGCCGTTGTGAGATCCTCGACGATGAGGTCGATGTGGTCAATTCTGCCCAGAGCCATTCCGCCTCTCCTGTGTCCGGTCATTCGACTCTCGAAAGCGCGCGAGGGGTGCCGCGAAAGCCGGCACCCCTCGGTCGACGAGAGTCGCGCTACCCGCGCTCGGCCTTGCGGGTCTCAGTGCCCCATCTGCTTCTTCAGGTCCTGGTCGATCCACGTCCGCGTGATGACCGGCAGGATGTCCTGGTCTTCCACGTTGGTCTCGTCATAGTAGTTCTTGAGCCACGGCCACCAGAAGTAGCCTTCGGCAATGGGCTCGATCGGAATGCGCGGAACCTGGTCGAGGAGGATCAGCGAAGCCTCCTTGCTCAGGGCAGCGCGCCTGACGGCATCCGTCTCCGCCAGCATCTTCGATGCCAGGTCGTCGAACTTGGGGTTGGACCAGCGGCTGGAGTTGAAGTTGTTGCCCGTCATCGACTGCTGGATCCCGGACACCGGGTTGCCGACCTCGCCTTCGACGAGCCAGGCCTGGAAGTTGCCGGCCCGTGTCAGCGTCTGCGCCTGCGCCCACTCAACGGTCTTGATCGACACCTGGACGCCGAGCTTGCTCCACATGTCCTTGATCAGCGACGCCCGGTCCTGGTCGGCCGGCCGCGTCGAGATGAGGAACTCCATGCTGAAGCCGTTCGGGTAGCCGGCATCGGCAATCATCTGCTTCGCCTTGGCCGGATCGTTCGAGTACAGCAGCTGGCTGCTCGCCGGCAGGTCCTTGAGCGGCGTGTAGACCTCGGGGTTTCCGAAGTACTGGGGCCACCAGTGGAGCGGCAATTCGCCGGCCCGCTCGAGGTCCGCGAACGCCTTGAGATTGGTGCCGACCATCAGTGCCCGCCGGACGTCCGCCTTGTCAAAGGGCGGCTTCGAAGTGTTGAGGCTGATCCCCCAGCCCGTCGATCCGGGGATACGCAGCGACTTGATTCCCTGGGCCGTCTGGTCCAGAGACTGCCAGTCCTGCGACGGCACGAACGAGTAATAGTCCAGCTTCCCCGTCCGCAGCAGCGCGATCTGCGTGGAATGATCCGGGACGATCGGAAACACGATTTGATCCACGAAGGGGAGCTTGTACTTGACGCCGTTGATGGTCGTCGTCCCCCAGTAGTTCGGGTTCTTTTCGTAGGTGACGTGAGACCCGATCACGTACTCTTTGAGCATGAACGGCCCCGTGCCGACCTGGTTCTCCCATTTATCGGGGCCCGCCTTGACCATCTCCGGCGGAGAGATCAGGGCGGCATCTTCATATCCGACGTAGTACATGAGGAGGCTGTCGAAGGACGGAGTCTCGATGACGACGGTGTACTTGCCGTCGGCGGAGATCTTCGTGAACATCTTCTTGAAGCCGCCGCCGCGCGGGCTCTGCGCGAAGCGCAGCAGGTCCTCCACGAAGTCCTGGGCGACGAGCTCCCGCGCGTCCATGACGCCTTTTTTCGCCTGCCACATGATGCCGGGCCGCACGTGCCAGACCGTCTTCTGCGGTGTGACTTCCCAGCTCTCGATCAGGTTGGGCTTCCAGAACTTCTCCGGGATATACGCCTTCAGCTGGAATTTGAACTCGCCCGTGCCCCTCGGGCCGTACTTCTCGAAATCGCCGATGATCGGGCGTTCCTGGATCGGGTTGAGCCACTGGGTCGGCTGCCAGAACCCGGCCATGATATCGGGGTTCGGCGGGTCTTCCTGTTGATAGTACGGCCAGAAGCCAGTGAACGTGCCGCCGTACCGAGGCTCGCCCGCTTTGCCCGTCGTCGCGGTCTCCGGGGCGCTCGCGCGTTGCCCGCTGGCGTAAAGCTGACCCAGGCCAGCGAGAACAACAAAGCACAATACGATCGAGCAGACCTTTCGGTTCATGACATCCTCCTTGACCAGACCGCGGTACAGTAACATGACTGATTCGTGAAGTCAAAGAACAGGTTTCGTAGATCGGTACGGCACTGTACTCGCCGCGCCCGGCGCACAACGTGGTGCCCCCCGAGCTCGCCCGACACCGACGTGGAGGCCGCCCGGCCCAAGCCGCCGCCCGAGCCGCCGTGGACAGCCGGCGCAGGCTCGGCCTACACTCTCACCCAGGCATGAACCCCCTCGACCTTCCCGTCCACCAGCAGCGCGAGCGCATCCTCGAAGCCCTCGCGAGCCACCAGGCGATCGTCGTCGAGAGCCCGACGGGCAGCGGCAAGACGACGCAGCTGCCGCAGATCCTCTACCACGCCGGCTACGCCGAAAAGGGCATGATCGGCGTGACGCAGCCGCGCCGCATCGCCGCGGTCTCCGTGTCGCAGTTCATCGCCCGCCAGCTCGGCCGCGACGATCCCCGACGTCATCGGCTACAAGATGCGCTTCGAGGACCGCACCGACGAGCGCACGCGCATCAAGATCATGACCGACGGCATCCTGCTCCAGGAGATGAAGGCCGACTACCACCTCTCGCGCTACGACGTGATCATGGTCGACGAGGCCCACGAGCGCAGCCTCAACATCGACTTCATCCTCGGGCTGCTCAAGCGCGTGCTGCGGGAGCGGCCGACCTTCAAGGTCATCGTCTCCTCGGCGACGATCAACGCCGAGATCTTCTCCGAGTACTTCGACGAGTGCCCGGTCGTCAAGATCGACGCGATCACCTACCCCGTCGAGGTGATCCACGACCCGCCGGAGGTCGAGGGCGACTACGACCAGATGCAGCAGAAGATCGAGGACATCGTCGACGCGACGGCCAGAAAGGGCGAGCCCGGCGACATCCTGATCTTCCTGCCCGGCGAAAAGGCCATCAAGGACTGCGCGGCCCGCGTCCAGGCGCTGCCCGGCTCGCGGGACTTCGAGATCCTGCCGCTCTACTCGAGGCTCGCCGCCGAGGAGCAGGAGCGGGTGTTCGCCGACTTCCCCGGCAAGCGCAAGGTGATCATCGCCACGAACATCGCCGAGACCAGCGTCACCATCGACGGCGTGCGCACCGTGATCGACCCGGGCGTCGGCCAAGCTCAACTTCTACAACCAGCGGACCTTCACCTCGTCGCTGATCGAAGTGCCGATCTCCAAGGCCTCGTGCAACCAGCGCAAGGGCCGCGCCGGCCGCACGGCGCCGGGGGTCTGCTACCGCCTCTACAGCCAGGCGGACTACGAGCTGCGGGAGCTGTTCACCCGCGAGGAGATCCTGCGCACCGACCTCTCGGAGGTCGTGCTGCGCATGGCGGAGCTCGGCATCACGGACTTCGAGAACTTCGAGTTCCTCGCCGCGCCCGACCGCGAGGGCATCCTCAGCGCGATCCAGACGCTCAAGCTCCTCGACGCGCATCGACGACGGATCGGCAGCCTCACGAAGGTCGGCGAGATGATGTGCCGCTTCCCCCTGCTGCCCAAGCACGCGCGCATGATCGTGGAGGCGATCCTGCAGCTACCCGAAGGTCGTGGACGAGGCCGTCACCGCCGCCGCCTTTCTTTCGGCCGACAACCCCTTCCTGCTGCCCCTCGGCGAGGAGATGGCGGCGCGCAGGGCGCACCACTCGTTCCGCGACGCCTACGGCGACTTCGTCTCCTACCTCAAGATCCTGCAGGGCTACGAGCGCAGCCGCAACCGCAAGAGCTTCTGCGACCGCGCCTACCTCGACATCCAGGCCATGGCGGAGATCGCCAACGTCAAGGAGCAGCTCGAGCTGATCGTCTCGGACATGGGCGTCCCGGTCCTGTCGGGCGGCGACGTCTCCGACTACCTCTGCGCCGTCTCGCGCGGCCTCATCCAGTTCGTCTGCGGCCAGGCCAAGCGCGGCGTCTACCGCACGCTCACCGACGGGGCGCATCATGATCCACCCGGGCTCGGTCCTCTTCGGGGAGACGCCGCCCTACATCGTCGCGGGCGAGATCGTGCGCACGACGCGGATGTACGCGCGCTCGGTGAGCAAGCTGCGGCCGGAGTGGCTCAAGCGCATCTCGCCCCTGCTCTACGAGGGGCTCGTGCTCCATCGCCCCGTGGCCGAGAAGGCCGGCGCCGGCCCGACCCGCGACTTCACGAACAACGTGCGGATCGGCACGGGCATGTTCCCCATCAGGGGAGTCAAGGGGAAGAAGAAGCTCGTCAGCCTCGAATGGGGCGCGCTCAAGGCGGTGCTCCACGAGGTCGACCGCTCGCTGCTGCCCCAGTACCGCAAGATGCGGGGGACGCTGCTCTACGACGGCTGGGAGATCATGCCGGGGGCGCCGCTCGACTCGCTGCTGGCGGCCGCCGTGCGGATCGACGCGGAGCGCGGCGTGCTCAAGAAGTGGTCGAACCGCAACTACACGGTCACCGGGGCCGCGGGCGAGCTCTGCGAGGAGCTCGAGAACCTGCTGCGCCTCTGCCGGATGCAGAAGAAGCAGCGGAGGCTGGGCTTCCTGGCGCTGCACACCGACCGGGCCGGCATCTACTGGCTCGAGGTGGACAAGAGCTTCCACACCGCGCTCATGGAGAGCCTGGGGAGCCTCGAGGCGCTCGCGGACGAGGTCCCGGACAGCGAGAAGAGCCGCCGCACGGAGTGCATCAACGCGGCCTACCGCAGGCTGTCGAAGCTGATCGAGGAGGAGTAGCGCCGGCCGCGGCGCGGGAGCCGCAGGCTCGCCGGCGCTCGCGGCGCCGCGGCCCCGCGGACGGCGGCCCTAGGGGCGGCGCCGGACGGAGCCGGCCCGGGCGGCTGATGCCGCCCTGGAGCTGATCAGCAGCTCGTCCTTGCCGAGAGCCGAGACCTGCAGCACCTTGTGCCTGACCAGCGCCTCGACGTGCTGGCGGATGTCCGCCTCGTCGAGACCGATGTGGCGGGCGGCCCAGTCGGCGAAGGCGTTCACGTTGAACCGCATGCCGCGGAAGGTGCTGCTGCCGTGCTCCGCCGCGAACTGGTTCAGCGCGTCCATTACCAGGTTCTGGCGGTTCGTGCCGAGGGCGCCCTGCAGCAGCAGGTTGGTCCGCCGCAGGCGCTCCGACAGCAGCTTGATGATCTTGCGGGCGAAATCCGGGTTCTTTTCCAGCGTCGCGTCGAAGAGGGCCTCGTTCAGGACGAGCACCTTTGTGGGCGCGATGGCGGTGGCCGTGGCGGCACGGGCCTTCTTGTCGATCACGGCCATCTCGCCGAACATGTCGCCCCTCGTCACCGTGATCAGCGTCTTGCTGGCCGACCCCGAGGTCGACTTGGTGATCTCCACCTTGCCGTCGACGACGATGAACATCTCCTTCCCGGGCTCGCCTTCGCGGAAGATGACGTCGCCCGGCCCGAAGCCGCGCACGTGCTGACGGAAGACCTCCTTGCTGATACGCATCGCACACCCCTCGCTCTCCGCGCCCAAGCGCCCGCGATCCCGCAGGCGTCCAGTCGTCTCAGCCGAGCACCGCGCTCACCTGCGACAGGTCGGCCTCCTCGACTCGCGTGCGGCAGATATCCTCCTGCAGCACGAAACGGAGCCCCGCACCGAGCTTCTTCTTGTCCCGCCCCATGGCCTCGAGGAGCGCGCCCGCGTCGACTCGCTCGATGCGGGTGCGAAAGCCGTAGGCCTCGAGCAGGGCGGTGAGCCGTCCGGCCCAGGCGGGCCGGGTCACCCCGACGCGGACCCCCAGATCCATGGCCCGCGCCATGCCCCAGGCCACGGCCTCCCCGTGGGTGAACCGCTCCATCGCGGTCACGGACTCCAGGGCGTGGCCGAACGTGTGGCCCAGGTTGAGCCATGCGCGGGGCCCGCGCTCCGTGAGGTCCTCCTGGACGATCCCCACCTTGACGGCGGCGCACCTGCGGACCGCATCGGCGAGGAGCGCGGCATCGCGCGCGAGGATGCGCTCGCGCTCGCGCTCCAGCATCCCGAAAAGCTCCTCGTCGCCGAGGGCCGCGGTCTTGATGACCTCCGCGAGGCCCGAACGATACTCGCGTTCGGGCAGGGACGACAGGGCGCCGATGCAGACGTGGACCTCGGCCGCGGGCCGGAACGTGCCCACCATGTTCTTGAAGCCGCCGAAGTTGATGCCGGTCTTCCCGCCGATCGCCGCGTCGACCATCGCGAGCAGGGTCGTCGGGGCGAGGACGAGCCCGCAGCCCCGCATGTAGATCGAGGACGCAAAGGCGGCCACGTCGCAGACGACGCCGCCGCCCACGCCGACGATCGCGCTCGCCCGCGTGAGCCCGAGCGCGAGCGCCCGCTCGAGGATGCTCCCGACCGAGGCCCATGTCTTGGCCGCCTCCCCCGCCGGGATCACCGCCGCGGCGCGCTCGCCGCCCGCGAAGAGCCGGCCGGTGTTCTCGTCGAAGACGTAGAGCAGGCGGTCGGCGTTCGCGGGCCTGGGCAGGCGGAAGGCGTCGCGAAAGGAAACGACGGAGACGAACCCCTGTGTGTCGAGCCGCAGGTCCCGCACGCGCACGAGTATAGTGGATCGCCGGGGTGTTGAACAGAACTCGGACGGGAGCGCGGCTGAGGGAGGGCCGCCGCGTCAGGCGGTCTTGGTTTCCGGTTTTGGTTTCCGCCTTGGTCTTCGACTCCGACGAGCTTTCGTGGTCTTGCCGTCGGTCTTGCTCTCCGACTTGCTTTCGCCCTTCCGGGAGGAGGATCCGTTGGCGCCGCTGCGCTTGTAGTCCGTCGTGTAGAAGCCGCTCCCCTTGAAGATGACTCCGAGCCCGGCGCCGATCAGCCGCTTGAGTCGGGCGCGGTGGCACTTGGGGCACCTGGTCAGCGGCTCTTCGGTGATCTTCTGGAGAACGTCGAACCGATGGCCACACGACTGGCAGTGGTACTCATAAGTCGGCATGGCATTGTCCCCGTAGTTGATGCGGAATATAGCGCATGTTCCTGGAGAAGGGCAAGGTGAAGGCACCCGCGGCCTCCTCGGTCCCCGCCCGGCCGGCCCGATTTCACGCGTACACGTCGTAGGAGCGATACCGGTTGCCGGAGACGAGGGCCCTGTCCGACCGCGCGAGGCCGCCGCCGCCCAGGGCGGCGCGCACGACTTCGCGCGTGAGCGACGCCACGTCTGCGGCCTCGACGACTTCCGCGGACGGCCGGAAGGCCGCGTCGCTCACCTCTTTTCCATCGGGGCGCGGCTCGCCCGCCCCGCAGGTGCCCACGAACGCGATGTAGACGTTGGTCTCCTCGCGCTCGGCCGAGTCCCGCACGCCGCAGCGGACGGCCACCAGGCGCTCCGGCCGGAACTCCAGCCCGGTCTCCTCCGCCACCTCGCGCGCCACCGTCTGCTCCAGCGACTCGCCGGCGTTCAGGTACCCGCCCGGCACGGACCACTGGCCCCGGTTCCCGCCGGACCCCATGCGCACCAGCAGGACCCGCCCGTCGCGCACGATGACGGCGCCCACGCCCACCGATACGGAACGATCCATGCCGCCTCCCCCTGCGGAAAAGATAACAGAATCAGTTGACTTTAATTCTCATCTCAGATACTATCCTGACAATCTATATCTGGATACTTGATTTTAAGTGAAGGGCTGCTGCCGGAGCGCACGGATCGCGCCGGCAGAGAGCCGGCGCGGGTCGGTGGGACCCGAGACGAAGACGCATCGACCAAGGAGAGTCCGGTGAGCAAGAGCTACCGCTTCGAGACCCTGTCGCTGCACGCGGGCCAGGTGCCCGACCCCACGACTCTTTCGCGGGGCGTCGCCGTGCACCGCACCAGCTCCTATGTGTTCAAGAGCACCGAGCACGCGGCGAACCTGTTCGCGCTCAAGGAGCTCGGCAACATCTACACGCGCCTGATGAACCCGACCCACGACGTGCTCGAGCAGCGGGTCACGCAGCTCGAGGGAGGCGCCGCCTCGGTCGCGACCGCCTCCGGGCACCGCCGCGATCCACTACGCGATCGCCACGATCGCGAAGGCCGGGCGACGAGATCGTCTCGGCGAGCAACCTCTACGGCGGCACCTACACGATGTTCGACGCGATCCTCCCGCAATTCGGAGTCACGACGCGCTTTGTCGACCACCACGACATCAAGGCGTTCGACAAGGCGATCAACGCGAAGACGCGCCTCATCTTCATCGAGACCATCGGCAACCCGGTCCTCGACTTCACGGACATCGCCGCGGTGGCCGAAGTGGCGCGCAGGCACCACCTGCCGCTGGTCGTGGACGCGACCTTCACGACCCCCTACCTCCTGCGCAGCATCGAGCACGGCGCCAACATCGTGGTCAACTCGCTCACCAAGTGGATGGGCGGCCACGGGTCGGCGATCGGGGGCATCGTCACGGACGCGGGCAACTTCGACTGGAAGGACCCGAAGTTCGCCCTGTTCAACGAGCCCGACCCGAACTACCACGGCCTGCGCTGGGCCGCACGACCTGCCGCAGCCGCTGGCGCCCATCGCGTTTGCCCTGCGGGTGCGCACGGTGCCGCTGCGCAACCTCGGCGCCTGCATCTCGCCCGACAACGCGTGGATCTTCCTGCAGGGCATCGAGACGCTCCCGCTGCGCATGGAGCGGCACAGCAGCAACGCGCTGGCCGTGGCCAAGCACCTCGCCAGGCACCCCAAGGTCGCGTGGGTCCGCTATCCCGGCCTCCCCGAGGACCCGACCTTCAAGGTCGCGAGCAGGTACCTGAAGAAGGGCTTCGGCGGCATGGTCGTCTTCGGCGTCAAGGGCGGTTACGAGGCGGCGGTCAAGGTGATCGACAACATCGAGCTCTTCTCGCACCTCGCCAACGTCGGCGACGCCAAGAGCCTGATCCTGCACCCGGCGAGCACGTCGCACTCGCAGCTCAGCGAGGAGCAGCAGCGCGCCGGCGGCCTCACGCCCGACCTGATCAGGCTCTCGGTCGGGCTCGAGCACATCGACGACATCATCGAAGCCCTGGACGACGCGCTGGCGAAGACATAGCAGCCCGCCGCCGCGGGGGCGGAGTTGACAACCGCAGGCGGCTCCCTTAGGGTTGCATCCTGGAGGGCAGGCGGAACGTGATCGAGCGGCGTGCCCGTCTCGCGGCCATCCGCAGGGTCTGGCAGCTCTACCTTCTCATTGCGTTGCCTTTCGCCTATCTCCTGATCTTCAAGTATGTCCCGATGTACGGCGCCCAGATCGCGTTCCGGGACTTTTCGGTCTCCGAAGGCATCTGGCGCAGCCGCTGGGTCGGCTTCCGCTACTTCGTGCGCTTCTTCCACTCGTACGAGTTCTGGACCGTGATGCGAAACACGGTGAGCCTGAGCCTGTACCAGCTGCTCGCCGGCTTCCCGTTCCCGATCCTGCTCGCGCTCAGCCTCAACTACGTCGGACACGTGGGCTTCAAGAAGAGCGTGCAGCTCCTTACGTACTTTCCTCACTTCATCTCCGTGGTCGTGATGGTGGGCATCATCTACCAGGTGCTCGACCCCCGGATCGGCATCGTCAACCTGGCGATCCAGCGCTTCACCGGCGTGCCGATCGACTTTCTGGGCAAGGCCAACCTGTTCCCGTCCATCTACGTCTGGTCAGGCGTGTGGCAGAACATGGGCTTCGGCTGCATCATTTACCTCGCGGCGCTGTCGGCGGTCGATCCCGCGCTGCACGAGGCCGCGGTGGTCGACGGTGCCTCGAAGCTGCGCCGCGTGATCCACATCGACGTGCCCGGGCTCATCCCGGTGGCGATCACGCTGCTGATCCTGCAGGTGGCGCACATGCTGGACATCGGCTTCGAGAAGGTCTTCCTGCTGCAGAACCCTCTGAACATCAGGACTTCGGAGATCATCAACACCTACGTCTACAAGGTGGGGATCGCCTCGAGGATCGTGAACTTCTCCTACTCCTCCGCGATCGGACTGTTCACCAACGTCATCAACTTCGTGCTCCTCCTGGGCGTGAACCAGGTCGGCCCGCAGGACGGGACAGGGAATGTGGTGAGGGCATGAGGCAGGCGCGGAGCGACGCGGCATTCGACGCGGTCAACACCGTCATCCTCGCTCTCTTCTTCCTCTCCGTCCTCTATCCGTGCGTCTACATCCTGAGCGCCTCCTTCAGCTCGACCCGCGCGGTCGTGACCGGCCGGGTCTGGCTGTGGCCGGTCGACCCGAGCCTGCGCGGCTACCAGGCGGTCTTCGAGTACAAGGCGGTCTGGTGGGGCTTCTACAACTCTCTCTACCTACGCCGTGCTCGGGACGGTCATCAGCGTCTCCCTCACGGTGATGGCGGCCTACCCGCTGTCGCGCTCCGACTTCGTGGGCCGCGGCTGGATCACGTTCGCCTTTCTTTTCACGCTGATGTTCTCCGGCGGCCTGATCCCGACGTACCTGCTCGTGCGGAACCTCGGCATGCTGAACACGCGCTGGGCGATGATCGTCCCGTCGGCGATGAGCGTCTTTAACGTCCTGGTCACGCGCACCTTTTTCCAGACCAACATCCCGCCGGAGCTCCTGGAGGCGGCGCGCCTCGACGGCGCCTCCGACATGACGTTCCTCAGGCGGATCGTGCTTCCCCTGTCGGGACCGATCCTCGCCGTCATCACGCTGTTCTACGCCGTCGGGCAGTGGAACTCGTACTTCAGCGCCCTGCTGTACCTGACATGACCAGCACCTGTTCCCGCTGCAGCTCGTGCTGCGGAGCATCCTGATCCAGAACCAGGTCGATCCGAACCTGATCACGAGCGAGGAGGACCTCGTCGCGCGGCAGGGGTTGGAGGACCTGCTGAAGTACTCGCTGATCGTCGTGGCCACCGTGCCGGTGCTGATCATCTACCCCTTCGCGCAGAAATACTTCGTGCGCGGCGTCATGATCGGCGCGATCAAGGGATAGGGAAGGAGGGCAGGACGGCGGCAGGGCGGCCGCCGGCGACACAACGGGCGGAATGCCGCGGAAGCGGCTGAAAGGAGACGCGATATGCGCTTTTCGAGACTCATCGCAATGGGAGCCTGCGCGCTCTTCGTCGCTGCCGGCGTGTTCGCCGGCGGCCAGACCGAGAAGACGGCCGCGGCAGCGGTCGACGACGCGGCCAACGTGACCCCGGTGGGGACCTTTCCCGTGGTCAAGGAGAAGGTGACCCTCAAGGTGCTGATGCAGAACCATCCCCTGGTCGAGGACTTCGCGACCAACACCTATACCAAGTGGCTCGAGGACAAGACGGGCGTGCACCTCGAGTGGTCGCTGGCCGATCCGGCCAACTACCAGCAGAAGATGAACCTCGTGCTGGCGAGCGGCGACCTGCCGGACGTCCTGATGAACCTGGACATCTCGCCCACGCAGCAGATCGTCTACGGGAGCCAGGGGATCTTCAGGCCGTTCAACGCGCTCATCGAGAAGTACGGCGACAACGTCAAGACGATCCTCAAGGAGATGCCCGAGGTCAAGGAGACCCTCGTCGTCGCCGGACGGCAACATGTACAGCCTGCCGTACGTCAACGACTGCTACCACTGCTCGCTCGACTGGAAGATGTACGTGTACCAGCCGTGGCTCAAGAAGCTGGGGCTCAAGGAGCCGACGACCACGGACGAGTTCGAAGCGATGCTCAAGGCGTTCAAGGACAAGGACCCCAACGGCAACGGCAAGGCCGACGAGATCCCCATGGCCGCCTCCAACGACTACCGCTCCTTTGCCGACGTGTTCCTGATGAACTCCTTCATCTATGACGACGGGGGCAACGAGACCGGCAAGCGGATGATCGTCGAGAACGGCAAGATCGACGTGGTCTACAACAAGCCCGAGTGGAAGGAGGGCCTGCTGTACCTGCGCCGGCTCTACTGCCAGGGCCTGATCGCGCCGCAGTCGTTCACGATGGACCGGAAGACGGCGACCAAGCTCGCGGAGAACCCCGACACTGCCATCATGGGCGCATATCCCGCCCACTCGCCGTCGAACTTCACCATCGTCGAGGGTCCCGTGCAATCGGTGGATCGACTACCAGCCGATCGCGCCGCTGATCGGCCCCAAGGGCTATCGCAAGGCGGTGTGGCTGCCGTACCGCAAGTTCCGCATCGGGCGAGATCGCCATCACCAGGGCGAACAAGTACCCCGGGGCCACCATGCGGTGGGCGGACGCGCAGTACACGCTCGAGTCGGCCCTGCACTCCAACTTCGGCGACGAGGGCAAGGCGTGGGCGTGGTCGCAGCCCGGGCGACAAGGGACGCGGCGGCGCCAAGGCGTACTACCGGCTGCTCATTCCCTACGGCAGGGTGAAGAACATGAACTGGGCGCAGTTCGGCCTGGACTACCGCACGGACGAGAACTGGTACGCGGGCCAGGCCATCCTCAAGCTGCCCGACAAGGAAAAGATGTACTACGACGTCACCGTCGAGAAGTACGAGCCCTACAAGATGGCGCTGTCCGGGATCGTCCCGCCGCTGTTCTTCACCAAGGACCAGGCGGAGGAGCTGAGCGACATGGAGACGTCGATCGGCAACTACGTGACCTCCATGATCGCGCGCTTCGTCACGGGCGACGCGGACATCAACGGCGGCTGGGCCGACTACCTCAAGACGCTCGACCAGATGAACCTCAAGCGCTACCTGCAGATCTACCAGGCGGCGTACGACGCGACGCACAAGAAGTGACCTGACCCCTTCGGGGATAGGCGGGGCGTGCCCGTCGGCAATCTCTAGTCGAGACGGATCGGCACGCCCCGCTCCGTCAGGAACTGCTTGATCCCGCCCACCGTGTAGTCGCCGTAGTGCACCATGGAGGCGACGAGCGCCGCGTCCGCTTTCCCCCGCTCGAAGACGTCGAGCAGGTGCTCGGGCTTCCCCGCGCCCCCGCTCGCGACCACCGGGATCCCGACGTTCTCCGAAAGCAGCCGCGTGACCGTAAGCTCGTACCCGTCGCGCGTGCCGTCGGCATCGATGGAGTTCAGCACGATCTCGCCCGCGCCGAGGCGCTCGGCCTCGCGCGCCCAGGCGAGGGCGTCGAGGTCCGTGGCCACGCGGCCGCCGTCTATGAGCACGCGGTAGCCGCTCGGCATCGCGGCGTCGGCCTTGACATCCATCCCGAGGACGATGCACTGGCTGCCGAAGGCCTTCGCGCCCTCCTCGATGATCGCCGGCTTCCTCACCGCCTGCGAGTTCACGCTCACCTTTTCCGCGCCGGCGAGCAGCGCCGCGCGCATGTCCTCGAGCGACCCGAGGCCTCCGCCGACCGAGAAGGGGATGAAGATCCGCTCCGCCACGCGCCGCACGACGTCGATCATGATCCCGCGCCGCTCGGCGCTCGCGGTGATGTCGTAGAACACGAGCTCGTCGACGCCCTGCCTGTAGTAGTCCTCGGCCATCGCGACCGGGTCGCCGATGTCGGCGTTGTCCCGGAAGCGGACGCCCTTGGTGGTCTTGCCGTCGCGGACGTCGAGGCAGACGATGATCCGCTTGGTCAGCACGGCTCCCGGCCTCCCTGCCCGCGAAGTTGGCCAGAAGCTGCAGGCCGTGGCGTCCCGACTTCTCCGGGTGGAATTGCACGGCGACGATGTTGCCCTTTGCGAACGCCGACGTGAACTTCACTCCGTAGTCCGTCTCGCCGATCGTGACGCCGTCGCCGTCGGCCAGCTCGGGGTAGTAGGAGTGCACGAAATAGAAGAAGGCGCCGTCCGGGATGCCGGCGAAGACGGGATGCGGCGACGCGACCCGCACCCGGTTCCAGCCGATGTGGGGCACCTTGAGACCGGATGCGGCGCGGAAGCGGACGGCCCTGCCCGCGACGAGCCCGAGGCAGCGCGTGCTCCGCTCCTCGGAGGCGTCGAGCACCACCTGCGCGCCGATGCAGATGCCGAGGAGCGGCCGCCCGGAGCGGGCGAACGCGACGATCGCCTCGTCGAGGCCGCGCGCCTCCAGCACGTCCATGGCCGCCCGCGCTTCCCCGACGCCGGGAAAGACCAGCCGGTCGGCGCGGGCGAGCTCG
Organism: uncultured Spirochaetota bacterium; assembly: GCA_963734495.1. GTDB lineage: Bacteria > Spirochaetota > Spirochaetia > SZUA-6 > CAVTHK01 > CAVTHK01. The sequence continues at coordinate 328,706 of CAVTHK010000003.1, read as the reverse complement.
TCCGGCCGCGCCGTCGTGAAGAACCCGGCGCCGACGCGGGCCAGGGCGCGCTCCACGCTCGGGAGATTGCCGGCTCCGTAGTCGACGACACCGATCATCAGACGCGCCCTCCGAAGGACTGAACCACCGCCGCGATCTCGTCGGCGGACAGAACGAGCCCCGTGACGCTCACGACGCCCGGGTCGGCGCGCACCGTCACCTCGCGGAGACGGGCGGCGTAGTCGGGCACCTGCGCGTCGCGCAGCAGCTGCGTGAGCAGGGCGCGTGCGGCCAGCGCCGTCAGGCGGCTGCCGCCCTCGCCGGCGAGCAGCAGCGTGAGCGCGCCCCGGAAGCGGCCGTCCTGCGCCGGCGTAAACGACGCCCATGCGCTGCGAATCGGGAGGCCGCCCGCCATGGCCGCCGGCACCGAGGGAATATAGCCGTAGAAGTCGGCGCCGGCGAGGGCGGCGGCCGCCTCGGGAGGCATCGCGAACCGGGGCGCGGCCCCGAGGCGCTCGATGACCGGGGCGAGGTCGCCGCTGCCGAGGAGCAGCAGGCCGGCGCCCGGCGCGGCCGCCTCGAGCGAGCCGTCGGCCGCGCGCCACCGGTCGCGGCCCACGCGCTTCCAGCCGCCTGCCAGCGCAAAGCCGGTCCGCGCGGACCGCGGCGAGAAGCGCCCCTCGGCGGCGGCGTACACCTCGCCCGGCGCCGTCGCCCCGTAGATGCGCTCCACGCGCTTGAGCACGGGACGCGCCTCCTCCGGGAGCAGCCTCTCGGCCGCGGAGCGTACCTCCGGGGTCAGCACGAATGCGAAGTAGACCTCGGACTCCGGAAAGAGGCCGAAGCGCGCCGGCTCGAGCGGCACGCGGACGGCCGGAACCGTCGCGCACGAAGAGAGCGCGACAGCAGCCGCCGCCGCGGCGAGCCTACCCCGCGACCTTCTCCAGGTCCACATCGATCTTCTCGTCGCCGCAGGCCGCGGCCACGGAGCCGGGCTTTTTCGCCCACTCCCACGAGACGGCCAGCGTCTCGGAGGTGAGGTAGTCCTCGTAGCTCTCGACGGCCTCGCGCGCGACTGCGCTGCCGTGAAGGAAGAGCCGGATGCGGTCGGTCACGTTGAGGCCCCGCTCCTTGCGCAGGCTCTGCACCGAGCGCACGAGGTCGCGCACGGCGCCCTCCTGCTTGAGGTCTTCGGTGATGCGCACGTCGAGGGCCACCGTGAGGGAGCCTTCGTTGAGGACCTTGAGGTCCTCCTTTTCGACGCGGGTGACTATCACGCCGTCGGAGTTGAGGTCGAAGGCGCGGCCCGCGAGGTCGAGCTTGATCGTCGATCCCGCGAGCAGCGCCTGGATGTCGCGACCGGAGAGCGCGGCGATGCGCTCGGCCGCGGCCTTCATGTCCTTGCCGAGCTGCTTTGCCGAGCACGGGGAAGTTCGCCTTCGCCTTGTACTCGACGAGCTCCTCCTCGTTCTCGCGGAAGACCACCTGCTTGACGTTGAGCTCGTCGCGCACGATGTCCTCCAGGTCGCGGAGGATCGCCCGCTCCTCGGGGTCGCGGGTGACGAGGTGCAGCGCCGGCAGCGGCTGGCGCACCTTGGCGTTGTGCATCACCCGCAGGGCGCGGCCCATGGAGACCGCCCGGCGCGCCAGCGCCATGCGGCGCTCGAGCACGAGGTCCCGGCGGCCGGTGGCCACCGGGTAGTCGCACAGGTGGATGCTCTCGGGCTCGCTCGGAAGCCTCAGGTTCCTGTAGATCTCCTCGGTGATGAACGGAATCACCGGCGCGGCGAGCTGCGCCAGGCGCTTGAGCACGGCGTAGAGCGTGCCGTAGGCCTCGGCCTTGTCGGCGTCGTTCTCGCTCTTCCAGAAGCGGCGGCGCGAGCGCCGGATGTACCAGTTGTTGAGCAGGTCGACAAAGGCGACGATCGGGTCGATCGCTTTCTGCAGCTCGTAGGCGTCCAGCGCCGTCGCGACCTCGCCGACGAGGCGGTCCATCTCCGACAGGATCCAGCGGTCGAGCGGGTTCGCCGGATTCTCGGGCGCTCCGGTCGGCTGCGCCCCGTCGATGTTGGCGTAGGTGACGAAGAACGAGTACGAATTCCACAGCGGGATCAGCACGTTCTTCAGGACCTCGCGCACGGCGTCGTCAGAGTACTTGAAGTCCTCGGCGCGCACGACGGCGGAATCCATAAGGGCGAGCCGCAGGGCGTCCGCCCCGTACTGGTCGATGACTTCGGCGGGGTCCGTGAAGTTGCGCTTGCTCTTGCTCATCTTCTTGCCCTGGGCGTCGAGCACCATGCCGCCCACGACGCAGTTGAGGAACGCCGGCTTTTCGAAGAGCGCGGCCGCGAGCACGTGGAGGGTGTAGAACCACCCGCGGGTCTGGTCGAGGCTCTCGCAGATGAAGTCCGCGGGGAAGATCGAGTCGAAGTGATCCTTGTTCTCGAACGGGTAGTGGCTCTGCGCGTAAGGCATCGCGCCGCTCTCGAACCAGCAATCGAGCACCTCAGGGATGCGGCGCATCGTGCCGCCGTCCGGCGCCGGCCACGTGATGTCGTCGACGAAGTGTTTGTGCAGGTCCTTGACCCGCACGCCGCTCTTCTTCTCCAGCTCCTCGACGCTGCCGATGCACTCCCTGTAGTCGCCCTTGTCGCTCTGCCAGATCGGGATCGGGTTGCCCCAGTAGCGGTTGCGGCTGATGGCCCAGTCGCGGGCGCCTTCGAGCCACTTGCCGAAGCGCCCCTCCTTGAGGTGCGCCGGCACCCATTTGATCTCGGAGTTCGTGCGCAGCAACCGCTCCTTGATCTTCTCGATGCTGACGAACCACGAGGAGACCGCGCGGTAGATCAGGGGGCTGTCCGAGCGGTAGGAGAAGGGGTACTGGTGCCGGTACGTCTCGCGGCGCACGAGCTTGCCTTCGGCGCGGAGGCGCTTGATGATCTCGGCGTCGGCGTCCTTGACGAACACGCCCTTGTACTCGGGCACCTCGTCGGTAAAGCGGCACTCCGCGTCGATCGGGCAGACCACGGGCAGGCCGCTTCCCTTGAGCACCTCGTAGTCCTCCTCGCCGAAGCCGGGGGCTATGTGCACCACGCCGCTGCCGTCCTCGGTGGTGACGTAGGCGGCATTGTGAGTGCGGAACGCTCCCTTGGACGCGAGCTCCTTGAAGTACGGAAAGAGCGGCTCGTACCCGATGCCTTTCAGGTCGCTGCCCTTGAAGCGCTGGACGACCTGCACGTCGCCTTCATTCTTGTAGTAGTGACGGATGCGCTCGGGCGCGAGGATGTAGTAGTCGGAGCCGTCCTTGACGCGCGCGTACTCGATGTCGGGCCCGAGGGCGAGCCCGAGGTTGGAGGGCAGAGTCCAGGGCGTGGTCGTCCACGCGAGGATGTACGTGGGGCCGTCCGCGAGCGGGAAGCGGCCTTTCGAGTCGGTGACGCGGAAGCGCACCGTGATCGCGGGGTCGTCGACCTCCTGGTAGCCGCCGAGGTTCACCTCGAAGTTGGAGAGCGGCGTCGTGAGCACCGGATCGTAGGGCAGGATGTAGTAGCCCTGGTAGATCAGGCCCCGGTCCCAGAGCTCCTTGAAGACCCACCAGACGGTCTCCATGAAGTCGGGGTCCATCGTGCGGTACTCGTGACCGAAGTCGACCCAGCGGCCCATGCGCTCCACGGTCTTGCGCCACTCGGCGGTGTAGCGCAGCACGATGCTGCGGCAGGCCTCGTTGAACTTCGCGACGCCGAATGCTTCGATCTGCGTCTTGCCCGAGATGCCGAGCTGCTTCTCCATCTCGTACTCGACGGGCAGCCCGTGGCAGTCCCAGCCGAAGCGCCGCTCGACGCGCTTTCCCTTCATCGTCTGGTAGCGCGGAAAGATGTCCTTGATGGTGCCGGGCGAGAAGTGGCCGAAGTGCGGCAGGCCCGTGGCGAACGGCGGGCCGTCGTAGAACATGAACTCCTGCGCGTCCCTCCGGTTCTCGATCGAGCGCTTGAAGGTGTTGTTTTCGCGCCAGAACGCGAGGATCCGCTCCTCCATCTGCGGAAAGCTCACGCGCGAATCGACCGGCTTGTACACAGCGTCCTCCCCATCCCGCATCGGCCGCGTCTCCGTCCGGCCGCCGGCGGCTGCCCGTCGCGGTCCCGGGGAGGCGGCGGCTCGTCGTGTCGGGAATTGGGCGACAATAATGTAGGAGAAGGAGCACGGGGCGTCAATACGCCGGCGGGAGACGCCGGCGGGAGACCGAGGTAGACCGGGCGCGCGGCGGCGCCGCTCGTCGTGTGGCCGCAGGCAGGTCGGTGCTCGATGATCGAGTCGGCGCAGGACGAGGCCCGCATATCGCGGGTCGACTCGGCCCGCGGGTGGCCGAGGTCCTTGTGCCTGAACCGGGGCAGCTCCGCGGTCACCTGGATCTTGCCGCCGTCCGTCGTCCGGCCCAATCGCCTGTCTTGCAAATTGCTCGATTCGATCGTACAATTTGCAGGATGTGGATTCCGAGGGTCGTCGAGCGGCTGCTGGCTCGCAGGGCGTCCGAGCGCCCGGTCGTGGTGCTCACCGGGGCGCGCCAGACGGGGAAAACATCCCTGGTCCGCCGGCTGTTTCCCAACCACGAGCTGGTCACGCTCGACCTGCCGAGCGAGGCGGAGCAGGCGGAGCACGACCCCGCGGCGTTCCTCGCGCGCCACAAGCCGCCGCTCGTCGTCGACGAGATCCAGTACGCCCCCGGCCTGTTTCGGCACCTCAAGGCTGTCGTCGATCGCGACCGGGGACGCGCGGGGCAGTTCATCCTGACCGGCTCGCAACGCCTCCCCCTCATGAAGGCCGTCTCGGACTCGCTCGCCGGCCGCGCGGACATCGTCGAGCTGGAGACGCTGTCGTGGCGCGAAGTCAAGGCCGCTCGTCCCGACACGACCGTGGAGGAGTTCCTCGCCAGGGGAGGCTTTCCCGAGCTGCACGAAAAGCCGCAGCTCGAAGCCGCCGCGTTCTTCCGTTCCTACGTCGCCACCTACCTCGAGCGCGACCTGCGGCAGCTGCTCCAGGTGGGCAGCCTTCGGGATTTCGAGCGGTTCGTGCGTGCCTGCGCGCTGCGCTCAGCGCAGCTGCTGAACCGCACCGACCTCGCCCGTGACGTGGGGATCGCGGGATCGACCGCGGGCGCGTGGCTCGGCGTGCTCGAAGCCTCCGCACAGGCGGTGCTGCTCGAGCCGTGGTTCAGCAACCGCACGAAATCGCTCGTGAAGACCCCGAAGCTGTACATGCGCGACTCGGGTCTCTGCTCGTTCCTCGTGGGCATCCGCGAGACGCGGGATCTCGCCGCGTCACCGCTCGCGGGGCCGCTGTGGGAGACGCTCGCCTTCGGCGAGATCCGGCGGCTGCAGGCGAACGCCACCGGGGGATGGGACCTGCACTTCTGGCGCGACCGCTCGCGCGAGGCTGACTTCCTGTGGCACCGCGCGGGCCGGTTCGAGCTGGCCGACGCGAAGTGGACCGAGCTGCCGTCGGGCGACGATCTCGCCGCCCTGCGACGGGTCGCCGCGGAGCTGCCGCGGGGAAGCGTGGACCGCCTCTCCGTCATCTGCCGGGCGCCGCACTCCTTCCCGCTCGCCCGCGACGGGCACGCGGTTCCGTTGCACGAGCTGCCGGACCGCTGGGGCCGCTGAAGGAGCCGGGCCGCGGCGTGCGGCTCAGGCCGCCGGCCCCGCGCCTGCGGCGGGCTCGGCCACGAACAGCGCGTCGCCGAGGGCGCCCGGCTCGAAGCCGCGGTAGAAGCCTTCGGCGAGCGCGGCCAGCAGCGCCGGCGCGCGCTCCCGCGACACCAGGTGCACCGCGCAGCCGCCGAAGCCCGCGCCGGTGAGGCGGGAGCCGAGCGCGCCGGCCCGGCGCCCGAGCGCGACCAGCCGCTCGAGGGCGGGGCAGCTGAAGTCGAAGTCGTCCCGGCAGCTCGCGTGCGACTCGTCCATGAGCCTGCCGAAAGCGGCCGCATCGCCCGCGGCGAGCGCGGCGCACGCGGCGTCCACGCGCGCCGACTCGGTGAGCACGTGGCGGGCCCGGCGCAGCAGCCCGGGCGGCACGGCGGCGAGGATCTCCTCGCGCGTCGCGTGAGCGAGCAGGTCCGCGAGCAGCGGCGGCGGGTCCGCGGGGCGCCCGAGGGCCCGCGCCGCGGCAGCCGCGGCCTGCCGGCACTCGGCCGCGCGCGAGTTGTAGCCCGCGGCCTCGGCCTTGGAGGCGCGCACCAGGCTGTTGGACACGACGACGACGCAGTCGGCAAAGAACGGCAGCGGCGCGACGCGCAGCGGGCGGAAGTCGATGCGCAGCGCGTGACCCGCGCGGCCGAGGAGGCTCGCCGCCTGGTCCATGCCCCCGCCCCGCGTGCCGACGTACTTCTCGGCTTCCGCGAGCAGCGCCGCCAGCGCGGGCTTCGGCATCGCGAGGCCCGCCGCCTCGAGGAGCACGAGCGCGGCGAGCACCACGAGGGCGGACGACGAGGAGAGCCCCGCCGACGGCGGCAGCGTGGAGGAGATCAGCATCTCCGCACCTCGCAGCGCAAAGCCGGCGTCGATGAGCCCCTGCGCGGCAGCCTTCACGTAGTTTCCCCAATCTCCAGGCGGACCCGGAGGGATGCGCGGCTCGAGCGCGAACTCGCGCGCGGGGTACTCCCCGGCGCTCCGCAGCACGACGCGGCCGTCGCTCCGCGGCCGCCACGCCGCCGAGACCGCGCGATCGATCGCCATCGGCAGCACCGCGAAGCCGTTGTAGTCGACATGCTCGCCGATCAGGTTGACGCGGCCGGGCGCGCGCATCGCGCCCGTCGCTACGCCGCCGCCGCCGCCGCCGCTCATGCGCGGACGGGGGCCCGGAAAGCTTCGATGGTGCGGCGAAGGCCTTCGGGCAGCGCGACTTCGGCGCGGAAGCCGAGGTCGCGGCGGATGAGCGACACGTCGGCGCGCGAGGCGCGCACGTCGCCGGGCCGCGGGTCCGCGTGCACGATCCGCGAGGAGGAGCCGGTGGCGCGGATGATCACGCGCGCCAGTTCGAGGATGGAGATCGAGCGGCCGCCGCCGACGTTGTAGACGGCAAAAGGCGGAGCGCCGCGGCCCGCGGCGGAGAGCACGCCTGCGGCCAGGAGGTTGGCCCGCGCGACGTCCTCGACGAAGACAAAGTCGCGCGTCTGCTTCCCGTCGCCGAAGATGGTGATCGGCTCGCCCGCGATGGCCCGGCTGATGAACGCCGGAATGGCGGCCGCGTACTGCGATCTGGGATCCTGCCGCGGGCCGAAGACGTTGAAGTAGCGCAGGGCCACGGCGCGCATCCCGTGAGGCGCCGCGAAGATGCGCAGGTAATACTCTCCATCGAGCTTCGACACCGCGTACGGGCTGCGCGGATCGGGGACCATGCGCTCGCGCTTGGGCAGCCTCGGGTCGTCGCCGTAGATCGCGGCCGACGAGGAGAGCACGATCGCCTTTGCCCCGGCGCGGCGCGCGGCCTCGATCAGCGCCAGAGTGCCCGACCGTGTTGACTCCGACGGTGTCGGCGGGCGTCTCCATCGAGCCGGCCACGCTGATCCGCGCCGCGAGGTGGAAGACCGCCTCGACGCCCTCGCAGGCCTTTGCGAGGGACCGCGCTTCGCGCACGTCGCCTTCGACCACGCGCGACGGCGACTCCCGCGAGGTTCGCGCGGCTGCCCGAGGAAAAGTTGTCCAGCACGATCACCTCGTGCTGCTTCGCGAGCGCGGCGGCGACGTGGCTCCCGATAAAGCCCGCGCCGCCGGTGACCAGGTAGCGAGCCACTCCCGGGCCTCTACCAGGACTTGCGGTCGAGCGGCGCCACCGGAGCATAGGCGGCGCCCTCCCGCTTGCGTTCCATCATGGGAGCCACGGTCTCGTTCCACTTCTTGTAGTGAGCGGTCTCCTTGTGGTCCGCGGTGGCCTGGTCGTCGGCGTACACCTCGTAGAGGAGGTACTCGGCCGGCCGCTCCGCGCTCTTCAGCACGTCGAAGCGCAGCACGCCCGGCTCCCTGATCGACCCCGCGCGGTTCTCGACCGTCGCGCGCTCGAAGGCCTCGACCGCTTCCGGCTTTACGTACACCCGCACCGCACGCACGATCATCGCCTCACCTCCCGCGCCCCATCGGCCGCGCCTCGGCCACGAGGCGGACGCACTCCTCCGCGAGGCCGTCGGCCTCCGCCGGCCCGCGGCTCCAGATCGACTCGAGGATACCACGGATCGCCGCCGCGTCGAGCGGCCCGGGCGCGAGGTGCTCGATCGCCGCCCTCGCCGCGGCCGCGATCCTCACGGGCCGGACGCCGGCAGCGAGCGCGAGGCGCATCGCGCCGAACAGCCGGTCCCCGTAGCCCAGCTTCCGCTCCGGGTCGCGGCAGACGCGCTCGACCGTGTCGCGCAGCCACGGGTTGCCCATGCGGGCGAGCAGGTCGTCGGCGTACGCCTCGAAGCCCGCCTCCGCGAAGAGCGGGTCGCCCTACCCCGCGGTGCTTCGCGAGAAGCCCGGCCCCGGATTCTAGAATGAAGGCTTCCCTCGCGAACCCCATCAGCTCGCCGTCGCCGGCCGCCTGGCTCATCAGGGAGTACCCGCGCCGCCGGGCGAGGAACCCGAGCAGGCAGTGGATGGCATTGTGGCCGAAGAGCTTCGCCTCTTCAAACGGCAGCAGGTCGTCTTTCTCCTCGAAGACCGTGAGCCCGCGGCGGAAGCCCGCCAGCGTCACGCGGCTCACGAGGATGCGGTTGAACTCCTCGACGAGCGCCGCGCGGCCGATCCCGGGCGCGAGCGGCGCGAGGCGCGACTCCTCGATCTCGGCGGGGTCCGCGATCACCCCGCTCATCTTGCCGATCACGGTGTTCAGCGCCTGGAACCCGGGCGATCGCCGCCGCCGGGCCGACGGCGGACGACAGGATCTCCGCGGCGCGGTTGTGGTTCTCTGCCGCGTAGAGGACGCGTTGTCCGCCGGCGGCGGCGCCAAGCGCCTCAGCGAGCACGCGGGCAGGCGAGGATTCGCCTCCGCGGCCATAGGCGGCCACGCTCGGCACGGCGGTGGCCAGCTCGTGCGCCTCGGCTGCCGCGCGGACCAGCGCGGCGCGGTCTGCGGCCTCGTTCGGGTCGAGCAGCTCCACGCCCTCGATGCGGGCGCGCTCGACGCCGTCGCTCCACGCCACGTTCACCGACACGCTCCCGCTCGCGCGCACCGCGCGCACCAGCGGCTTGTCGATCTCGGCCACCACCAGCCGGTCAAAGGCGCCCGAGCGCCGCGCCTCGTAGAGGAAGAGCCCGGTCTGGATCGCGCCGAGCCCGAAGCCGACGAACGTCACCGCTACGTCCCCGGGGCGGTCCGAGGGCCGGCGGCCGCGTCGTCGGCCCCGGCACTTGCCCCCGTACTCGGGGGGCTTCGACGACGAGCGTGGACGACTTGCGGTTGAGGAGCTCCCAGAGCCCGGCGCCGTCCTGGTCGAAGACGAGCGCCTCGTTCGCGCTCATCACGTGCCAGTCGCCGCGCGCGAGCTCGGCGTCGAGCTGCCCGGCGCCCCAGCCGGCGTAGCCGGCGAACACGCGAAAGGAGACTCCGTTGCGCGCGAGCCCGCCGATGACGTCCATGCTCCAGCACAGCCGAACGCCCTTGAGCACGGGGCGCGACTCATCCGGCTCGGCCTGCGTGCGCACGAGCGCGAGCACGCGCCTGGGCGTCGACCGGGCCGCCGAAGTGCAGCACGCCGCCCTGCCCGCGGAAAGCCTCGACGTCGGGGAAGGCACGGCCGAGCGCGAGCTCCGTCGGCCGGTTCAGAATCAGCCCCCAGGCGCCGTCCTCGCCCGCCTCGACCAGGAGCACGACGGACTGGGCGAAGCTGGGGTCCTGCAGCCCCGCCCGCGAGACGAGGAGGCTGCCGGCGGCCAGCGAAGGCGGCACCCCGACCTCGCGCCCGGGCCGCGGGGCGGGCGCGGCGGCCCGCGCCACGGCCGGCGCCCGGACGCAGGCGGCGAGAGCCGCGGCGGCTGCGGCAGCCGCGCCGGCAAGGGCCGCCGCCCTGACGATCCGAAGCAGTCTCACCAGACAACTATATGGAAAGAAGGCGCCCGCGATCAAACGAGATCAGGCGACGTCGCCCGGTCGGGCGCCTCCTGGCGCCGCCCGGGGCCGCTCCCGGGGCTCGCGTCGGCGGCCGCAAAACGCTACACTGGCCGCGGGGCTTGCTGCGGAGCACGCGGTCGAGGCACATTGAGCGCTGGAAGCAGGAAATGGACGAGGACGACAAGGACAAAAGTTTCCGCCTGATCCGCAACGACGCGCAGCAGCGGACGTTCCTCGAGAACTCGTTCGCCGAGGCGGACCAGCTTGCGAGCGATGGCCGCTTCCGGCAGGCCGCCGACCTGCTCGAGACCGTTCTGTCCGCGGACCCGTCGCATCTCGAGGCGCTGAATCATCTCGGCTGGATCTACGCCTTCCGGCTCCCCGGCCGCCGCGTGGACGAGGCCGTGGCGCTCCTGCGCAGGGCCGTGGAGCTGGCCCCCGCGTTCACCGACGCGCGCTTCAACCTGGCCTGCGCCCTGCGCAACCAGGGAAAGATCGAAGAGGCCACCCGGGAGCTCCGCAACCTGGTGGAGGACGTCTTTCAGGGCCCCTACCCCGAGGCATGGTACGAGCTCGGCTATTCCCTGGAAGTGAGCGGGCTCTACGAGGAGGCGGAGCGTGCCTATGAGACCTCCTACCGCCAGGAGACCGATCCCGAAGGCGTAAAGGAGTGCGAGGACGCCATCGCCCGGTGCCGCTCCAAGCGGGAGCGGCAGGCCAGGGGAAAGGCCCCGCAGCGGAAGCTCCCGCGCAGGCGCGACCGCTAGTCTTTCGCCGCTTCTGAGTCTTTCGCCGCTTCCGTCAGCGCTTCCCGGAACACATCCTCGAGCAGCAGCTTCGGCTCCCGTGCCACGCGGGCCAGGTAGCGGTCGAGGTAGACGCGGTAGACCGGCATCGGGAGGGCCAGGCCGCGGGGAAACAGCGGCACGGTCCGGTTGCGGTCGAACTGGCGCTCGACCCACGGGGGCGCAGCCGGCCGGGAGCGCGGCGGCGCGGGCCGGGAAAAGATGATCCGCTGAGCGTTGCCGCCGAGGAACCCCTCGACCGCGTCGGCGGCCGTCTCCGGCATGAGCGCGGAGTACCAGGCCAGGCATTCCTCGATGCGTTCGCCGCGCCACGTGAAGACGGGGAACTCGCTTCCCCAGAGCACCCGCCCGTTTCCGCAGAGGTCGAGGACGAAGCGCACCCAGTCCCTCAGGTCCTCGTGGGGATAGGGCATCGCGCTGCCCACGCCGCCGTGGCGCGAGAAGATCGCAAAGAACCGCGGGTGGGATGCGAGCCGCTCCACGGCCCGGCGCCGGGCGCCGTCCGGCACCCGTGGCATGAGAAAGTGAGGCGCGCCGACGAAGCCCTCCGGGTAGCTCTCCAGCCATTCGGACAGTGCGCTGCAGACGGGCTCCGAGTGCGCGGGATTGGTGGCGTAGATCCAGCGGGCGGATTCGCCGATGAGGGTGAGCACGCGCGGGTAGGCCAGCACCTGGCGCGGCTCGAGGCGGAAGCCGAGGACTCCCGCCTGGATCTGCGCGCGCGCGATCTCCTCGACCTGGGCTTCGTCGCGGCCGAAGGGGATGCCGAAGGTGCGCACGCGCTCGCCGAGGGCCTCGTGCGCGAGCGGGATCTGCGCGAGGTCCGGCACCTCCGGCCCGAGCACGAACACGATCTTGTCGATGCCCGCGGACTCCAGAAACGTCCGACCCTGCTCGGCGGAGCCGAACCGGGGCACCCCTGTGTGCGCATAAGCGTCGATCCGCATGTCCTGCCTTCCCGGGAGGGCGCCTTCTTCTATTCTATAGTCCAGGAAGATCTAGATCGGGCACGGTCCGCCGTGCCCAGACCCGCGGAAGCGGCGGGAACGGCGGTCAGCCGCACGTCGACCAGGCTCCTAGAAGAGGCTGCTCAGGGCGAGGCTCCCCGCCAGCCGCTCGCAGCGGCTGTGCAGGGTCCTCGCGAAGACATCCGCCAGGTAGCGGCCGGCATCGGCGATCGGCGCGCCGAGGACCCGCTCCTTGACTTCCTGCAGCTTGCAGAGCCTGGCGATCGCCGAGAGCGCCATGAGGTATTCAGAGCTTTTGTCCGGGGGGCTCGCCACGAGAAACAGCAGGTGCACGGGCAGCCCGTCAGGCGCCCCGAAGTCGATGCCGGCCTTCGACACCCCGAGCGTCACGATGACACGGTCCACGAGCGGCGTCTTGCCGTGAGCCACGGCCACGCCCCGTCCGAGACCCGTGCCCGCGATCCTTTCGCGCGTGATGACGCACTCTTCGAACTGACCGAGGTCCTCGACCTCGGCGAGGGCGCCCGCGTTGCGGATCAGCTCGGCGATCGCCCCGTATTTGTCCGTGGCGGCAATCGAGTGCACATTCCCGGCACGGAAGCAGCTTGGCTCAGACATATCGATGGAAGAGCAAAGTAGCCAATGTCGATCCGGCGTGTCCAGTGCCCCCCGCCGACCGCCCTGACCGCCAACGGACTGCCGCGGCGCCGTAGACTCGCGCGGCGTCCGGTGCGCCGGCCCCTTGCCCCTCCGGGGCGCGGCGTGTAGTCTCGCGTTCGTGCGGATCGAGGTGACGTTTCGCGCCGGCGTGACCGACGGCCGCGCGGCGCGGCTGCTCGGCCGGCTCCGCCGCGGCCTCGGGCTCCCTCTCGAGGACCTCACGCTCGTCGACGTCTACCTGGTCGACGGGTGCGCTCTCACGCGGGCGCAGGTCGAGGAGACCTTTACGGATCCGGTCGCCGAAGAGGGCCTGATCGACGAGCCGCTCGCGGGGCGACATGCGCGGTGGCAGTGCCTCATCGAGGTGACGCCGCGACCGGGCGTGACCGACACGGTGGCCCTGACCGCCCGCGAGGCCATGGAAACGGTGCTCGGGCATCCGCTGCCGGCGGGAACCGTCGTGCAGACCGCGCGCCAGTACCTGTTCGGCGGCAGCTTCGACGCGGCCGGCGCGGCCGCTCTCGCCGCCGCCCTCCACAACCCCCTGATCCAGAGCGCGCTCGCCCTCGACCGGGCGCGGTGGGAGCGCGGCGAGCGGCCGCCCGCGCTCTACCCGCACGTCGTCCCGGCGAGCCCCGCCTGGGTCGAGCGCTTCGACGTCGCCGCGATGGGCGACGAGGAGCTCGCGGCGCTCTCGCGGCGGAGGCTGCTCGCCCTGACCACGGAGGAGATGCGGGCGATCCGCGGCTACGTCGCGTCCGGGCGCGGCGAACGGACCGCCGCGGGGATCGGTGCCGAGGCCACCGACGTCGAGCTCGAGATGATCGCCCAGACGTGGAGCGAGCACTGCAAGCACAAGATCTTCGCGGCCTCGATCGCCTACCGGGAGGGGGACCGCGTCGAGCACGTGGACTCCCTGTTCCGCACGTACATCCGCAGCACCACGGAGCGGATCGCGAAGCCCTTTCTGAAGAGCGTGTTCCACGACAACTCGGGCGTGATCCAGGTCGACGAGGAGACGCTGCTGGCGTTCAAGGTCGAGACGCACAACTCCCCGTCGGCGCTCGACCCCTACGGCGGGGCGATCACCGGCATCGTGGGCGTCAACCGCGACATCCTCGGCACGGGCATGGGCGCGCGGCCGATCTTCAACACGAACGTCCTCTGCTTCGCCGACCCGGCGACTCCGGCGGACCGGGTCCCGGCGGCTCTGCTGCCCCCCGCGCGGGTGCTGGAGGGCGTCCATCACGGGATCGTCGACGGCGGCAACCAGTCGGGCATCCCCGTCGTGGCGGGCGCGTTCCTGTTCGACGAGAGCTACCTCGGGAAGCCCCTGGTCTTCTGCGGCACCGGCGGGATCCTCCCGGCGCGCCTCAACGGCGAGGAGGGCTGGGTCAAGCACGTCGAGCCCGGCGACCTCGCGGTGATGGTGGGCGGCCGCATCGGCAAGGACGGGATCCACGGGGCGACGTTCTCATCGCTCGCGCTCGACGAAACCTCGCCGACCTCGGCGGTGCAGATCGGCGACCCCATCATCCAGAAGCGGATGACCGACCTGCTGATGGAGGCCCGCGACCGCGGCCTGTACCGCGGGCTCACCGACAACGGCGCGGGCGGCCTCTCGTCGTCCCTCGGCGAGATGGCGATGGAGCCGGGCGGCGTGCGCATCGAGCTCGACAAGTGCCCGCTCAAGTACGCGGGGCTCGCCCCGTGGGAGATCCTGCTCTCCGAGTCGCAGGAGCGCATGAGCCTCGCCGTCGCGCCGGAAAAGGCCGGCGAGCTGCTCGCGCTCGCCCGCCGGCGCGGCGTCGAGGCCACGGTCGTCGGCGCAGTTCACGGACTCCGGGCTGGTCGAAGTCTTCCACGACGGCCGCCTCGTAGCGCGCCTTTCGTGCGCCTTTCTCGCCGAGGGTCTGCCCCGGATGCGCCTCGAGGCGGTCTGGGACCCGCAGCCTCGCGGCGAAGCGGACCGCTCGGGCCGCGACCTCCGCGCGGACCTGCTCGCCCTCCTCGCGGACCCGAACGTCGCGAGCAAAGAGGACCTGGTGCGCCAGTACGATCACGAGGTCCAGGCCCGCTCGGTGATCAAGCCCTTCTGCGGCGCGCGCGAGGACGGCCCGTCCGACGGCGCGGTGCTGCGGCTCGGGCGCGCCGGCCGCCGGGGCATCACGGTCACGCACGGGATCTGCCCGCGCTACGGCGACCACGACACGCTGCGGATGGCGATGTGCGCGGTCGACGAGGCCCTGCGCGCGCACGTGGCGCTGCGGCGGCGACCCGGATCAGGCAGCGGCGCTCGACAACTTCTGCTGGCCGGACCCGATCGCTTCGCCGACCAACCCGGACGGGCCGCACAAGCTCGCGCAGCTCGTCCGCGCGTGCCGCGGGCTCGCCGAGGCGTGCGTGGCGTACGGCCTTCCGCTGATCTCGGGCAAGGACTCGATGAAGAACGACGCCTTCGCCGGCGGCCGCAAGATCTCGGTCCGGCCCACGCTGCTGGTCTCGCTCGTCGGCATCATCGAGGACGTGAGCCGCGCCGTGACGACGGACTTCAAGTCCGCCGGCGACGCGCTTTACGTCGTGGGAGCGACGCGCGGCGAGCTCGGCGGCACGGCTTACGAGCGGCTCGTGGGCGCGCCCCTGGGCGAGGCCCCGGCCGTCGAGCCCGCGGCGGCGATGGCCGGCTACCGCGCGCTGCACCGCGCCATCGCCGAGGGGCTGGTCGCGTCCTGCCACGATCTCTCCGACGGCGGGCTCGCGGTGGCGCTGTGCGAATCCGCGATCGGAGGCGGGCTCGGAGCGGAGCTGGACGCCGATGCGGTCCCGGCCGGGGCAGGCCCCGCGGCCGCCGAGGCGGACCGGCTGTTGTTCTGCGAGACGCCTTCGCGCTTCCTGGTCTCGGTGCGTCCCGCAAGCCGCGCCGCCTTCGAGCGGCGCATGCGCGGCGCCGAGATGGCCCGCGCGGGCTCGGTGCTGGGTGAGCCGCTCCTTCGCGTGAGCCGAGGCGCTCGTCCGCTGCTCGAGCTGACGCTCGAGGCGGTCCGCGGCGCATGGAGCGGGAGGCAGCCATGAGCGGCCGGCGGGTGCGGGTCTGCGTGCTGCAGGGGCTGGGCATCAACGCGGACGAGGAGCTGCTCGACGCGTTCCGCGCGGCGGGAGCCGAGCCGGCGGGCGTGCACGTGAGCGACCTCGTCGACGGGGTATTCCGGCTGGACGACTGTCACATCCTCGCGCTCCCGGGCGGCTTCTCGTTCGGCGACCATCTGGGGTCGGGCCGCGTCCTCGCCGTCCTGCTGCGCCGCCGCGTCGGCCCGGCGCTGGAGCGCTTTATCCGCGGCGGCCGCCTCGTGATCGGCATCTGCAACGGGTTCCAGGTGCTCGTGAAAGCGGGGCTCCTGCCCGACCTCTCGGCGGCGGGAAAGCCCGAGGTCTCGCTCGTGGCCAATGACTCGGGCAAGTTCGAGGACCGCTGGGTCAGGCTGGGCTTTCCGCGCTCCGCGTGCGTCTGGACCGAAGGGATCCCCCCGACCGAGCTGCCCGTACGTCACGGCGAGGGCAAGCTGATCGCGCCCGAAGCGCGGGTCCTGGAAGCGCTCGAGCGAGGCGGCCGCATCGCCGCGACCTACCTGCCGCGGCAGCCCGGGGCGCAGGCGCCCGCGAGCTATCCGGACAACCCCAACGGCTCGGTGAGGGACATTGCCGGCCTGTGCGACGCGAGCGGCCGCGTCTTCGGGCTCATGCCCCACCCGGAAGCGTTCCAGCACCCGGAGAACCACCCCCGCTGGACGCGGGAGCCGGTGGCCGAAGCGGGGGGGATGGCGATTTTCCGCCGCGGCGTGGCGTACGCGGAGCGTGCCCTCGCCGGGGAGTAGTCCCCGGCACCCGCGGCTGCCGCGGCGCCGCAGCGCCTGCGGCTGCCGGTCAGTCGCCGCCGATCTCCTCGATGTCTTCGACGCGCCTTTCGGACGCGCGGAACACGTCGTCGTGCGTAAAGCTGTCCTCGTCGTAGATGACCGTCTTGTTGCGGCCGCTCTCCTTGGCCCGATAGAGCGCCGCGTCGGCCTTGCTGACGATCTCGTCGATCGTCTCCTCGGAGTCGCTGAGCTCCGCGATGCCGATGCTCGCGGTCACGCGGAACTTCTCGCCGCGCTCCGAGGAAAAGTTGAGCCGCGCGAGCTCCGCCCGGAACTTCTCCGCGGGCACGAACGCGTTGACGGCGCTGGTGGCGGGCAGGATCACGGTGAACTCCTCGCCGCCGTAGCGGCCGCAGATGTCCTCCGCGCGGAAGATGCCCTTCCTGTGGAACAGCTTGCCGATCGACCGCAGCACCTCGTCTCCGACCACATGCCCGTAGCTGTCGTTGACGTGCTTGAAGTGATCGACGTCGATCATCATGCACGAGAGGTGGCCGAAGAATTCGTTGATCTCGCCGGCGGGAACCCCGCGCTGCGGGTCGACCAGCTCCGCCTTCGCGGCAAGGCGCCAGCGCTCGCGGCCGGCCCGCCCCTTGGCGATCCTCATGCTCTCGATGATGCCCCTGCGGTTGAGCAGCTTGGTCAGCTCGTCGACGCGGTTCTGGAGCGCCAGCTCCTGGTTGACCCGCTCGATCTCCTCCTTGGTGGAGCGCAGCTGCTCGTTGTGGGCGAAGCTCTGGAGGTCGTCGGCCACGTAGCGCGCGAGGCGGCTCTGCAGCTCGAAATCGACAAAGACCTTCTCGAGCGCGGCGTTGAAGCGCGCAAAGCCCGTCGGGCGCGCGGCGCTCCCGGACGTGCGGGGGAGAACGAACAGGTTGCCGCGGCGGAGGATGCGGCCCATCTCTTCCACGGAGAAATTCCTGGCGACCACGAGAAAGACGGGCTCCACGGCGATCCCGTGGGCCGCCATGGCCAGGGAGATCTCCCGGCTGGACTCCTCGTGCCGGAACCTCTTCTTGTCCACGACAAAAATGAAGGGAGCCGCCTCGGCGGCAGCGTGGGCGTGCACCCTCTCGGACAGGGCGCCGACCCCGGCGCTGTCCGCGCCGATGCGCTCGACATTGTACACGTCGCCCTCGAGGGCGCTGAGATAACGATCGACGCCTTCGCAGCCCTCCAGCAGCGCGAATACCTTCTTTTTCATTGTTATGGATTATACCAGCAATTCGCGCCGCGGGGAAACCGCGCCGCGCTGCGCCGTGCTGCGCCGCGCCCGCGGGCGACGCGGGCGACGCGGCCGTCGGGCGCCGCGCGGTGTTGACAACGGCGGAGCGGACTGCCTAGGCTTCGCCATGGTCATCGTCCTCAGGCAGGGCATCACGGACCCGGAAAAGCAGGCGATCCGCGAGACGCTCGAGTCGCGCGGCTTCCGGGTCAAGGAGATCGTCGGCGAGGAAAAGACCATCTTCGGCGCGGTCGGGGTCGTGGCGATGGACCTCCGCGAGGTCGAGCTGCTTCCCGGCGTCGCCAGCGTCATCCCGATCACCAAGCCGTACAAGTTCGCGTCGCGCGAGTTCAAGAAGGAGGACACGATCTTCCCCGTGGGGCCCGTCAAGATCGGCGGGTCGCGCATCACCGCCATCGCGGGTCCGTGCTCCATCGAGAGCCGGCAGCAGCTCCTGGAAACCGCGCACGCGGTGCGGGAGTCGGGGGCGGTGATCCTCCGAGGCGGCGCGTTCAAGCCCCGAACGTCGCCTTACGCGTTCCAGGGGCTCGGCGAGGAGGCGCTCCGTTATCTCAAAGAGGCGGGCGAGGCCACAGGCATGCCTGTCATCTCGGAGATCATGTCCCCGGTCCAGGCCGAGCCCATGCGCGACTATGTCGACATCTTCCAGATCGGCGCGCGGAACATGCAGAACTTCGACCTGCTGCGGACCGTCGGCGCGCTCGGCAAGGCCGTGATGCTCAAGAGGGGCCTGGCCGCGACGATCGAAGACCTGCTGATGTCCGCCGAGTACCTGCTCGCGGCCGGTGCGGACCACGTCATCCTGTGCGAGCGCGGAATCCGCACGTTCGAGACGGCCACGCGCTTCACGCTGGACCTCAGCGCCATCCCGGTCGTCAAGAAGCTCAGCCACCTGCCCATCTTCGTGGACCCGAGCCACGGCACCGGCCTGCGGGACAAGGTCTCGCCGATGGCGCTCGCCTCGATCGCCGCGGGCGCCGACGGGGTGATGGTCGAGGTGCACCCCGACCCGGACCACGCCCTCTCCGACGGCCCGCAGAGCATCTACCCCGAGCAGTTCGAGAAGCTCATGCGCGACATCGAGGCCATGGCGCCCGTGCTCGGCAAGGAGCTCTCGCGGCTGCCGCGGAGGGAGGAAGCCGCGCCCGCGGCGCCGCGGCCGGAGGCGGCCGCGGCCGGGACCAGGGTGGCCTTCCAGGGGGAGCGGGGGGCGTTCAGCGAAAAGGCGATCCAGATGGAGTTCCAGGATCCGGTCGAGCCCCTGCCCTGCCCGCAGTTCCGCGGCGTCTTCGAGGCGGTGCTGAGCGGCGAGGCGCGCTACGGCGTCATCCCGATCGAGAACTCCCTCGCGGGCTCGATCCACGAGAACTACGACCTGCTGCTCGAGTACCCCGACATCCAGATCGTCGGCGAGCGCAAGATCCGCATCGTGCACAACCTGATCGGCCTTCCCGGCGCGCGCATCGATGACGTGCGCCGCGTCTATTCGCACCCGCAGGGGCTCGCGCAGTGCGCGCGCTTCCTCGACCGGTACGCCGCCTGGGAGAGGGTGCCCTACTACGACACCGCGGGCTCCGTCGCCATGATCGCGCGCGAGGCGCGGCCGGAGAACGCGGCGATCGCCAGCGCCGAAGCGGCCGCGGTCTACGGGATGAGCATCCTCAAGGAAGGCATCGAGACCAACGCGCGCAACTACACCCGCTTCTTCGTCATCGCCCGCGAAGGCGCCGGCCGCGGCGCCCCCGTCACGATGGCCTCGCTCGTGTTCGACACCGCCGACAGGCCCGGCTGCCTCTACCGCGTGCTGTCGGTCCTCGCCGAGCGCGGCATCAACATGAAGAAGCTCGAGTCGCGGCCGATCCTCGGCAAGCCGTGGCAGTACATGTTCTACGTCGACGTCGAGATGCCCGCCGCCCGCGAGTCCTTCGACGAGGCCGTCGAGCTGCTGAAGGGCGAGACCGACGACTTCCGGATCCTCGGGATGTACGGGGGATAGGGGCCGGCGGGCGGGCAGCCCCGGTCAGGCGCCGGCGCTCTTCGCCTTGTCGCGTTCTTCCGGCGCCCCCGCGTAGGCGTGCCTGAGCCGGTTCGATCGGATCAGGCAGTTCCTCAGCACCGTGAGCTCGATCTTGATCCCCTTGACCGGGGCGTCCGACGCGCCTGCGGGAGCCGCCGGCGTCTGCTTGCGGAACAGGTCGGAGAGACCCGCGAGCCGGCGGTGCATGATCTGCAGCGTCGCGAGCTGCCGGTCGAGGAACTCGGTCAGGCTCCTGTCGCCGGCGCGCCGCAACCGGTCCGCGGTCGGGCCGTCCCGCCTCGTGAGGGCGGCCAGCAGCCGCGACTGCCTGGTCACCTCGTCGAGGAAGGCGTCGATCGCGATCGTCTCCGCGCGCATGACCGCGCCGTCGAGATACTCGATCCGGTAGGCGGGCGTCTCGGGCTTCGCGTGCCGGAGGCGCCTCAGGAGCGCCCGCAGCCCCTTCGGCTCCCGTTCCTTCCGCGCCGCCTGGTCGATCTCGGCGATCTTGACGACGCAGTCGGCCAGCGGCGAAGCGGCCGCGGCCAGAGCGCGCACCGCCTGCATGAGGCTGACCCTGTCGTTGGAGGAGGGGGTCGGCCCTTCGTTCTGCAGCAGGCTCGAGAGGCGCGCCAGGGCCGCGGCGCGCGCCTCGCCTCCCGCCGGCGAATCCTCGGCGAGCACTTCCTTCAACAGCTCCGGGTAGAACGCCTTTCCCTTGAGCGCGGTCGCGAAGACCTTCCTGGCCCGCGCAAGCTTCTGCTCCTCGGTCCCCTCGGCGCCGACCGCCGGCGCCACATCCCGGCGGAGCATCGACTTGTAGGCCTCGCGCTGATAGACCGCCACCCTTTCGACCGTCCGGACCATCTCCCGGGAGAGCCGGCCCAGCTGGCCCACGTTCGTCGCGGCGACGCGGCCCGACATCATGTCGCTGTGCGCCTTGATCCGATCGATGAACTCGGCGACGACCTGCGTGATCGGGCTGTCGGAACCCTGGGTCAGGTTCGCCCACCGGATGTACTGCGCCAGGTTGGCCAGCGCCGGCAGCCTGGAGAGGACGAGCCAGTCGAGCGTCGGCTGCAGCGACGTTGCCAGCAGGTTGATCTGGGCCCCGTAGGCGGCCAGCCGCATGCCCGCCTGCTCTATCTTCTGGGATTCGAGGATGGGCTCGTCGGCGGGAGCCTCCAGCTTCTTGGGACCGCTGTCGTAGCCGTACAAGTCCGCCTTGATCAGCGACTTGCGCACCAGCATCTGATAGACGTTGTCGAAGGTGGTCTTGTAGACCGCGATCGCCTTGCGGAGCCTCGGCAGGTCGCTCGACTCCAGCTCGGCCCGAAGCCCTTCGACCGCGGTCTGCATCTGCTGCGTCCAGGATCCCGTTTCTTCCATCAGCGCACCATTATAGGCTATCCTCCGCCCGGAGGGAATCTCGCAAACAGCCATGGGAATCCCCCGCCCTTTCCCCCCGGCCAAGCTCGTCGTCGCGGTGATCGCGAGCCGCCCCGAGCGGCGCGGCTCGGCGCAGAGAGGCTCGAGGCCCTCTTCGGCCCGGTCGACGTGGAAAGCGAGCCCGACGCCTTCACCTTTACCGATTACTACGATCAGGAAATGGGAAGCCCTTTGTCGCGCTGGTTCCTCTCCTTCGAGCGGCTCGTCAGCCCGGATTCGCTCGCGGCCATCAAGCTCGAGACCAACGTGCTCGAGGCCGGGCTCGCGGAATCGGGCCGGCGCACCTTCAACCTCGACCCGGGGCTGCTGACGCTGGCCCGCTTCTCGCTGGCCACGACCAAGGAAAGCGCCCACCGCATCCCCCTCCGCGACGGCATCTATGCCGAGCTCACATTGAAGTATGAGAAGGGCGGCTTCCGGCCCCTGCCCTGGACCTACCCCGACTACCGCAGCCCGCGCACCCTCGCGGTGCTCGAGCGCATCCGCGCGCGGCTGAGGGAGCAGCTTCGCGAATCGGCAGGCTGAGGCCGGGGACGCCACGCGCCGCGGGCGCCGGCCCCATTGTCTCGTGCATGAGGCGACGACTGCGGGCGGCCGGCTGCGCCGCGCTGCTGGCCGCGGGATGCCTGGCATGCGACCTGCCGCCGCGGCCCCAGCGGCTGCTGCTGCCCGAGCCTCCCGACTCGTGGCGGGCGCGGTTCCCCGGCCTCGCCTGCCGGATCGTCTGGAGCGAGCCGGGAGGTCCCGTGCGCGCCGAACGCCTGCCGTCGTGGCCCGCGGACGCCTCCGTCGAGCTCCCGCGGCGGCGCCGACGCCCGTGCTCGCGTTCCCGGTGCACGCGGGCGTCGAGCTGCTGCCGGCGGGCGGGCATCTGCGAGGGCGAGAGCTCGCCGCTCGCGCTGTCGTGGCGGAGGGGGCCCCTGGCAGCCTGCCTCCTCAGCCTCTCCGCAGCCGGGTACCGCCTCGAGGAGCTGAACACGAGCCGCCTCCTGGAGGCCGTCGACGCCCTCCGCCTCGAAGACCCGTGGCACCTGGACACGGCGCGACTCGCGGAGAGCATCCTCTCGGGCGGCCTGCGCGTCACCGACCTGAGCGGAGGCGGAGCGCCGGGAGGTGGCGCTCGAGCTTCCCGCGGGCGAGTGGATCCCCGCCTCGGCCGCGGCAGCGGCGCTCGCGTCGAATGGCCGCGCGCTCGCGCGGATCCCGGACGGCTTCCACAGGCTGTTCCACCGCGGCCTTCCGCTGCGGGCCGACGTCTTCGTCTCCGGCGGCACGGCGGCGGCGCTGGTGACCGGTCATCCGTTCGACGGGCAGGGCGGACAGTGCGGTGGACAAGGGAGCCGGGCATGCTATCATGGGCCTGATGGAGGCACTTCCGGGACCGCAGCGGCCCGCGGGCAGGGCTCGCTACGGCCAGGCAGCCGGTGATTCTCTCGCGGTCCTGACGGCTGCCGAAAAGTGCAGGAAGTGCTACTCCTGCGTGCGGACCTGCCCGACCAAGGCGATCGAGGTGCACGGCGGCCAGGCCGAGATCATCGCCTCCAAGTGCATCTCCTGCGGCTACTGCGTCCCGATGTGCTCCCAGGGCGCCAAGCAGATCCGCTCGTCGGTCGCCGAGGTCGAGCGCCTCCTGCGCTCCGGGCAGGCCGTGCTGCGCCATGATCGCGCCCTCCTTTCCCGCCGCCTTCCTCGACGTCAAGCCCGAGCGCCTCGTCGGCGCGGTCGCCGCCTGCGGGTTCAGCCGCGTGCTACGAGGTGGCTTTCGGCGCGGACCTGGTCTCCTACGAGTATCGCCGGCGATTCGGGCAGCTCGTGCGCGATGAGACCGGCCGCCGGTCGGCCGGCCTTCGTCATCAGCTCGCCCTGCCCCGCGGTCGTCTCGTACGTGGAGAAGATCTGCCCCGAGCTCGTGCCGCACCTCGCGCGACGTCGTTTCGCCGATGGAGGCGATGGCCGCGCGTGATCCGCGAGCGCCTCACGCCCGACCGGCGCGGAGCCTCCCGCCGATCGTCTTCATCGGGCCGTGCGTCGCGAAGAAGGACGAGGCGCGGCGGACTCGGCCTCGTGGACGAGGTGCTCACCTTCGAGGAGCTGATCGAGCTGTTCGCGGACCTCGGCGTCGATCCGCAGGCCGCGGCGCCGCGCGATTTCGATCCGCCGCACGCCAACCTCGGCCAGATCTACCCGGTCACCGGCGGGCTGCTCAAGGCGGCCGCCATCGACGACGACCTGCTGGAGAGCCCGGTGATGATCGTCGAGGGAAGCGCCCGGGTCACGGAGCTGCTCCAGTCCTCGGCCGGATCGTGCGCAAGCGCCGGCCCGTGGTGACCAGGCTCTTCGACCTGCTGTTCTGCGAAGGGTGCATCGGCGGGCCCGCGATGCCCAACGACCTCACCTTCTACGAGCGCAAGAAGTACATCGTCGACTACATGAAGCGCAGTCCCGCTGATCAGCGACATCGAGGAGTGGGCGGCCGCCAACACCCGCTACCTCGACGCTCGACCTCCCCAAGACGTTCGCGCAGATCCAAGACCCGCGAGGCGCCGGTGCCCGAGGAGGACATCCGCAAGATCCTCGCCAGCACCGGCAAGGTGCGTCCCCGAGGACGAGCTGAACTGCCGCGCCTGCGGCTACGACTCCTGCCGGGAGAAGGCGGTGGCCGTCTACCGCGGCATCGCCGAGGTCGAGATGTGCCTGCCCTACCTCATCTCGCGGCTCGAGGACGACGATCACGGACCTCAAGGAGAACCAGAGCCGCCTGATCCAGGCCGAGAAGCTCGCCTCCATGGGCCAGATGGCCGCGGGCATCGCCCACGAGATCAACAACCCGCTCGGCGTCGTGCTCATGTACGCGCACCTCCTGCGGGAGGAGCTCGCCGAAGGCGGCGAGCGGGCAGGGGCTCGGCGGACGCGGACCGCATCATCCGCGAGTCCGAGCGCGCCCGCTCGATCGTGCAGGGCATCCTGAACTTCGCGCGCGAGAAGAAGATCGACCGTCAGCAGACCGACATCAACGCGCTGGTCCGCGAAGCGGCCCGGGCCGTGCCCGCGCCCTCGACCCCGCGGGACGGGTGCGCGTCGAGCTCGACCTCGACGACGGCATGAAGGCTCACAGCGTCGACTCGTCGCAGCTGCGGCAGGTCTTCGACAACATCATCAAGAACGCGATCGAGGCGATGCCCGGGGGCGGGACGCATCCGGATCGAGACCGCAGGAGGGCGACGGGGAGTTCACCGTCTCGGTGTCCGACACGGGGCCGGGCATCCCCGAGAGGCGTCCTCGAGCACCTGTTCACGCCTTTCTACACGACCAAGCCGGTCGGCAAGGGCACGGGACTGGGCCTCTCGGTCTGCTACGGGATCGTCAAGATGCACGGCGGCTGGATCCGCGGCGGCAATCGCCCCGAGGGCGGCGCCTGCTTCGAGATCGGGCTGCGGGACCCGGCGCCGGCGCCGGCGCGGCCGTCGGCGCGGAGAGGTCCGCGCCGTGAGCGCGGTCGTCGGACCGACCCCGCGACAGCGTCCTCCGAGGCGGCGCCCTCAGCATCCTGGTCGTCGACGACGAGGAGGGCATGCGCGAGGGCATGCGCCGCATCCTCGAGCGCCAGGGTCACTCCGTCGTCGCGGCCGCGGACGGCGGCGAGGCGCTGGTGCGGCTCGCCGGGCGGGACCTTCGACGTCGCCCTCGTCGACCTCAAGATGCCCGGGATCGACGGCTTCGAGGTGACCGAGGCGCATCAACGAGAGCGGCCGCGACGGTCGTCGTCATCGTCTCGGCGCTGGCCACCGTCGAGGCCGCGGTCGAGGTCACCCGCCACGGCGCCTTCGACTTCCTGGTCAAGCCGTTCGGCGCCCGACGAGCTGCTGCAGGTCGTCGAGCGGGCGGGCGCGGCAGTGCCGGCTCATCCGGCGAGCGGGAGACCTACCTGTCCGCGCTCAACAGCGAGCGCAACCTCTCGCGCCAGCTCATCAACTCGATGCGCGAAGGGGTGATCGTGCTCAACATCAACCGCAAGCCGGTGCTGATGAACCCGCGGGCCGAGTTCGCTGCTCGGCGTCCGCTACCGCGAGGACCTGGCCCTCGAGGAGCTCGGCCTCGACGCCGCGGTCACCGGCCGTCGTCGAGGACGCTGCTCGCCGCGCGGGCCGGCGGCCGGCCGCTTCCGGCGGCTGCGGCTCGAGCTCCGGGGCCGCAGGCTCGAGCTGAACGCGGCGCCGTACATCCGCGGCGAGGGAGACCGCGGGGCTGATCCTGCTGCTGCAGCGACGTCACCGACGAGTGGGAAGCCGAGCAGGACCGCAACCGCTTCGTCTCCATGGTCGCGCACGAGCTCACCAGCCCGCTGGCCGCGATCGTCAGCTACATCGACGTCGTGCTCGCGGGCACGCTCGACGGGAGCCCGAGCGGATCAAGGAGATCATGGCGCGGAGCAAGGCGCGCGCCGAAGCGCTGCTGGACCTCGTGAAGGACCTGCAGTTCCTGCGCAGTCGCGAGGCGCGCAAGGTCGAGCGGTCGGCGCAGGGGCTCGACCTGCGGCAGGTCCTCGACGAGCAGCTGGAGTTCTTCCGCGTGCAGGCGGAAAAGCGCGGGATCGCGCCTGAGCCTCGAGGCGCCCGACGAGGCGCGCGTGCGTCGCCGACCGCGGCGACCTCGACCGCATCTTCATGAACCTGATCTCCAACGGCATCAAGTACAACCGCGAAGGCGGCAGCCTCACGGTCTCGGTCCGCAGCGGCAGGAGCGGCTCGGCGGCGGCTGGGAGATCGCGCTTCGCAGGACACGGGCATCGGCATGACGCAGGAGGAGGTGTCCAACCTCTTCCAGGACTTCTACAGGGCTCGCGGCCCGAAGACGCAGGGCATCCCCGGGACGGGCCTCGGCCTCGCCACCGTGCGGAGGGTGCTCGACGAGTACAACGGCACGATCTCGGTGGACTCGGCGCCGGACCGCGGGAGCACGTTCGTCGTCACGCTGCCCTGCGCCGAGGCCTGAGCCGAGCGGGGCGCGATGACCCGGCGGGCCCGGCCTACGGGACGTGCAGCTTCGACTTGAGGGTGCGCACGAGCAGGTCGTGCTGGATCGGCTTCTGGAAGATGCCGGCCAGGCCGAGCTCGCGCGGGTCCAGGTTGAAGCGCACGGAGTCGCCCGCCGAGCTCAGCAGGTACATGGGGCCGGCGTAGCCGCTTTCCTTGAGGGACTGCGAGAGCTGCACCCCCGAGTCGACGCTCTCCATCATCAGGTCGACGATGATGGCGTCGGGCGAGATCCTCGGGGCGATCTTGGCGCCCTTCGTCGGCGCTTCCCGCCTCGCCTACGGAGAACCCCGCGGCCTCGAGCACCATCCGGATGGAGGCCCGGATGTCCGCGTCATCGTCGATGATCAGGATGGTCTTCCGATCGGTCATCTTTCACTCCTCCCCAGCACCCTGTCGGACTTGCGCCGGCCGTCGTCTCGTCGCTTCGTCCGGCACCGGAGGTCCGCGCCGCGATCCAGCGCCGAGGCGATGAACGCCCGGGCGGCCTCGAGGGCCCGCGCCAGGTTGCGGCGGGCCGCGCGCGCTCAGCCCCTCGCGTTCGCGAAAGTCGCGGCCCCGCACCGCGAGCAGCCACGCGTCCGGCGCCGGCGCCGAACGCGAGCCGCGAGACCGCCAGCACGTCCGCGGGCGCCATCGCGTGCGTGCTGATGCCGGTGACGGCGCCGTCGCCCGGGGCGATCGGCAGCAGCGCGAACGGCCGCGCGGCCGACAGCGGTGCCGACGGCCGCGTCGACGAACAGCACCGTCGGATGCTCCGCCGACCGCGGCCGCGTGCTCGAGCGAGAGCTGAAAGGCCGACTCCAGCGCGAGCCCGGGCACGGCGTCGCGCCTCCAGGCGCTCGACCAGGGCGGGCCCGATCCCGTCGTCGCCCCGGCCGGGGTTGCCGACGCCGACGACCAGGACCGAGCGGCCGGCCCTCCCGCTCACCCCTTGCTCCCGCGCGAGATCTCCCGCCCGTCGCAGCCGAGCAGCACGACCTCGAGCGGCATGCGGCCGACCGCGTGCGTCGCGCAGCTCAGGCACGGATCGTAGGCCCGGATGGCGACCTCGATCGCGTTCAGCAGGCCCTCGGTGATCTCGGCCTTCCCGGCGAGGTGGTCTCGCGCGACCGCGCGCACCGCCTGGTTCATGGGCTCGTTGTTGTTGGTCGTCGACACGATCAGGTTCGCCATCGTCACCTGGTCGTGATCGTCGACCTCGTAGTGATGGAACAGCGTGCCGCGCGGCGCCTCGATCCAGCCGACCCCGCGGCCGCGCCGCTCGCCGCTCGTCACCAGGTCCGTCCCCTGGAGGTCGGGGTCCGCGAGCAGCTCCTTCATCTTCTCCGCGCAGTGAACCAGCTCGATCAGGCGCGCCCAGTGGTAGGCCATCGTCGAGTGGACCGGGCGGCCTCCCTCCGAGCGCGAGGAACTCCTTGCGCTCCGCCTCCGCGATCGGCGTGTCGATGCGGTCGCAGTTGTTCATGCGCGCCAGCGGTCCGACGCGGTACCACCCCTTCTCCTTGCCGAGGGGCCGGATGAACGGGAACTTCATGTAGCTCCAGCCGCGCACCTCCTCGGCGATCACGTCCAGGTAGTCGGCGGCCTTGCACCTTGTCGAAGATGATCTTGCCGTCGGGATCCTTGGCCCGCAGCAGACCGTCGTAGAGGTCGAGGCCCCGTCGTCGCGCACGATGCTCACGAAATTGCTCTCGAAGCTCCCGAACGAGGCGAGCCGCGTCGATGTCCTTGCGTGTACAGCCCCTTGTAGAGCTCGAGCCCCTCGACCGCCCAGGCGAGCATCGTCGTCGATGCCGCCGGCGAGCATGTCCCGCTCCTCGATCGAGAGGTTCTTGTTGATCCCGCCGGGGATCGCGCCGTTGCCGTGGATCTTCTTTCCCGCGGTGGCCTTGATGATCTCCTGGCCGAACTTGCGCATCAGCACGGCCTTCGTCGCGATCTCGGGGTGCTCGCGCGCGACGCCGATCACGTTGCGCGTCGCCGGCGGCGCGTCGAAGCCGAACAGGAGGTCGGGCGACGCGAGGTGGAAGAAGTGCAGGGCGTGCGACTGGTAGATCTGGCCGTAGTGCATCAGCCGCCGCATCTTTTCCGCGGTCGGCGTGAGCCGGTCGGCGCCGACGATGACGTCCATCGCCTTGGCCGCGGCCAGGAGGTGGCTCACCGGGCAGATGCCGCAGAGCCGCTGGACGATGACCGGCACCTCCCAGTACAGCCGGCCGCGCACGAAGCGCTCGAACCCGCGGAACTCGACGACGTGGAACCGGGCCTGGTCGATGCCGCCCTTCGCGTCGAGATGGATGGTGACCTTGCCGTGCCCCTCGACGCGCGTGACGGGGTTGATGACGATCTTCCGGGTGGCCTGCGCGCCCGCCGTGCCCTTGTGCTTGCCGTTGCCGTTGGTCTTCATGAGCGCGCCTCCCTTCAGTCGTACTTGATCAGCTCGTAGCTCAGCTTCGGCTCCTCGCCCTTGAGCAGGGCCGAGAGCGCCGTCCAGAGCACGTCGGCCGACGGAGGACAGCCCGGAAGGAGGTAGTCGATCTTGACCACCTCGTGGCAGGGATAGACCCTGTCGAGGATCACGCGGAAGCGACGGGTCGTCGGGGATCCGGCCGTCGACGACCGTCGGCCCCTTCAGGTACGCCTCCTCGAGGCACTCCTGCAGGCGGCACGAGGTTGCGCATCGACGGGACGCCGCCCGTGAGCGCGCACTCGCCGATGGCCACGAGCACCTTGCAGTGCTCGCGGAACGAGCGCAGCACCTCGACGTTCTCCTCGGTGGACACGCCTCCCTCGATGATCCCGATGTCGACGGGACCCGTGAGCTCCTTGATGTCGTCGATCGGCGACTTGTCGAAATCGACGAGCTCGATCAGATCGAGGATGCGCTCGTCGATGTCCAGCAGCGACATGTGGCACCCGAAGCAGCCCGTCAGAGCACACGTCGCGACTTTGGGCTTGCCCGCCATGCTGTTCCCCCTTTTCGTGCGGCCTCAGGGCCGGTCGCGCCGTCGGCCGGCCTCAGGACCCCTTCTTCTCGATCTCCGAGCCGATCGGCGCCTTGTCGTACGTGCCGCCTGCCGTACGGCGTCGCGTAGCCGACGCGCTTCACGACGATGCTGCCCGTCGGGCAGATGGCGGCGGCCGCGTCCTCGCGCACCAGGGCCGTGCCGCCGAGGCCGTCGAGCGAATCCACGACGACCCGCATGCGCAGACGCCCCGGCCCTCGAAGCCGAACAGCGCCCTTGTGGTCGCGGTCGCGCGAGGCGCGCACGCACCGGCCGCACAGCACGCAGCGGTTGCGGTCGATGAACACGTCGGGGTGCGCTCGCGTCCACCGCCGCGGAGCCGCGGCAGGTACGGGTAGGTCGGCGCCGTCATCCCGAACCGGTACGCCAGCGCCTGCAGCTCGCAGCTGCCGCTCTTCTCGCAGATGGGGCAGAAGTGATTGCCCTCCACGAAGAGCATCTCGACGATCCGCTTGCGGTGAGCGGTCAGCTCCGGCGTGTCGCTTCTCGACCACCATCCCGTCCATGACGGGCATGGTGCACGCGTTGGTGACCTTCCCGTTGACCTTGACCGAGCAGATCCGGCAGTGGCCGCCGGGCACGCAGGTCCTCGTGGTAGCACAGCCGCGGGATGTAGATGCCCGCGGCGTCCGCCGCCTCCAGGATCGTCTGGCCCGGCTTGGCCTCGACGTCGCGGCCGTCCAGCACGAAGGTGACCTTGGTGTTCATTCGCCGGCCTCCCTGGTCGCGGCGCGCCGGCCCGCGGCGCGCTCGCCCGCCGCGAGCGCCTCCTCCAGGCGGAGCGCGGGCACGTACTCCTCGGGGCGCGAGGCGCGCCTGGTACAGCTCCGGGAAGTTGCGCAGCGTCGTCACGAACGGGTTGGGCGCGGTCTGCCCCAGGCCGCAGCGGCTGCAGTGCCTGCACCGTGGCGGCGAGGTCTTCCATCTGGTGCAGGTCCGCGCGGGTGGCCCGCCCCTCCTGGATCCGCTCGAGCATGCGCAGCAGCAGCGTCGTGCCGGCGCGGCAGGGGGCGCACCAGCCGCACGACTCCTCGACGAAGAACTCGGTGAAGTCGCGCACGGCCTGCAGCAGGTCCCGGTCCTTGCCGAACACCATGACGGAGCCGCCGGTCGCCAGGTCCTCGAAGCAGAGCCTGCGGCCGAAGTCCTTGGGCGCGACGCAGGCGCCCGACGGCCCGCCGACCTGCACGGCCTGCACGTCCTCGGCGCCGACCATCTCGAGCAGCTTGTTGACGCTCGTGCCCGAACTGCAGCTCGTAGACGCCGGGCGCCGTGCAGTCGCCGGAGACGCTGAAGAGCTTGGTGCCCGTCGAGTCCCTGGTGCCGATCCCGGAGAACCAGCCGGCCCCCTTTTCCAGCACCCGCGCCGCGCAGCAGAGCGTCTCGGCGTTGTTGACGGCCGTGGGCTGGCCCAGGTAGCCCTTGGTCACGGGGAACGGCGGGCGGTCGCGCGGGGCGCCGCGCTTGCCCTCCGCGGACTCCAGCAGCGACGACTCCTCGCCGCAGACGTACGCGCCCGCGCCCATCTGGACGCGGATGTCGAAGTCGAAGCCTTCCTTGCCGCAGATGTGATTGCCCAGCAGACCCTGGTGCCTGCGCCGCGCGAGGACCTCCTCGATGCGCTCCTGGAGAAAGGCGTACTCGCCGCGCAGGTACAGGAGGCCGAAGCTCGCGCCGATTGCGTAGGCGGCGACCGTCATGCCCTTCGATCACGAGGTCGCGCGACAGGCTGAAGATCACGCGGTCCTTGAAGGTCCCCGGCTCGCCTTCGTCGGCGTTGCAGACGATGTAGTGGGCGCGGCCGTGCGCCTTGCGGCAGAAGTCCCACTTCATCGCGGTCGGGAACCCGGCCCCGCCGCGCCCGCGCAGTCTCGCGCGGTTGAGCTCGGCGATCACCTGGTCGGGCGTTATGTTGACCGCGGAGCGGATGGCGCGGCCCCGCTCCATGGGGGCGAAGATGCACGCCCCTGCGACCACCAGGTTGGTTTCGACGCGCGAGCGGGCGAGGTGCCCGTGCTCGCGGAGCTCCGCCACCATGCCCGGGACCTCTTCGGGCCGGATGCTTCCCACGACCTGGCCGTCCACGAGCGCCGAGGGCGGCTGGTCGCTCATCCCGATGCAGGACGTGTACTCGAGGCTGATGGCGCCGTCCGCGGTGGTCTCCCCGAAGCGCACGCCCACCGCCTGCTCGAAGGCGGCGGCCACCTCGGCCAGGCCATGCTGCCGCTCCACCACGCCCTTGGCGAGGCGGATGACCGTGCGGCCTTTGGGCTTGCGCGAGAGGAAATTGTAGAACGTCGCCGCGTCGTGCACCTCGACTTTGTGGATGCCGAGGGCGTGCGCGATCTCACGCACGGCCTCGTCGGAGACGAACCCGTGCTCGGCCTGAACCTCACGGAGGATGTCCAGAAGCCTGTCGCGCTCCCGCCCGTAGCGGGCCGTCACTTCGGCGATGCTCCAGACCTGGCTCATGCGACCTCCTATGACGTCTCAGCCGTTCATCGCCTGGTCGCGCCGTTGTCGATCAGTGAGGTGCCGTCGCCCACGCTGCCATCCCACTGCGCGCACCCGCGGTCAGCAACGAACGCACGTCGTGTCCCCAGAGTATCCCAACCGTGCGCGCCGTCAAGTCGCAAAACCGAGGCAGCCGCGGCAGCGCTTGGCGTCCCGACTCTCCCCGAATTGCTCCGCTCCGGCCGCAGCGCGCAGCATGGAATCGCATCATTCCTCTTCACGCCACGGGAGCGCGGACATCGCGCCCCGCGACATGGAACATGTTTGACACTCTCAATAACACGTGATAGATTGCGCGACAAAGAGGCCTGTGGCATCATTGATGTGACAAGAAGGCTTTTTGTGCGCGCTATAACACTCTTAAATAGAGTATTGTGACATTCAATCGGTAAAGGTCAGCTAATAAATGAGCATGTGGAGCATTAAATCCATATGCGTCGGGGGAAAAGGGCCCCGGTAGCCGTGAGGCAGGCGATCTGGGGGCCCCCCGCGAAGCCTTAGGAGGTGTTCATGAGCCAGGCCGTGCATCCCGGAGTCGCGAATCCCTCGCCGCAGGAAGCGGAACGGATCGCCGACGAACAGCTGGCGATCCTGGATCGCGTCATCGACGAGTTCCCCGATCCGGACAGCGCCCTGATCCCCGTGCTCCAGAAGGCCCAGGACCTGCTCGGGTACCTGCCCGCGTGCGTGCTCAAGCACATCGCGCTCAGGCTCGAGAAGCCCTACAGCGAAGTCACCGGGGTGGTGACCTTCTACTCCTACTTCTCCACCGTTCCGCGCGGCAAGAACCTCGTGCGGGTCTGCCTCGGCACGGCCTGCTACGTGCGCGGCGGCAAGGACGTGCTGAAGTCCCTTCAGGACACGCTGCACATCGAGGTCGGGCAGACGACGCCCGACCGCCAGTTCTCGCTCGAGATCGGCCGCTGCTTCGGAGCGTGCGGCCTCGCCCCCGCCGTCATGGTCAACGACGAGGTCCACCAGCGGGTCAAGCCTGCGCGCGTGCGCGAGCTGCTCACCCAGGCCGAGCAGGGGGAGGAGAAGGCATGAAGTTCGGCGAAGGCGGAAAGGAAACCAAGGTGAAGGTCAAGGTCGGCCAGGCGACCAGCCGGACGGCCGGGCCCGCCAGGATCGGCTCGATCGAGGAGCTCGACACCGTCCGCAAGAGAGTCCAGGAGGCGCGCGACGCGCGGGCCGCCGAGATGGAGATCCGGCTCTGCACCGGCGGCGGCTGCCTCGCTTCGGGCGCGCTCAAGGTCAAGGCCGCGCTCGAAAAGGAGCTCGAGGCGCGCGGCGCCAAGGCCCGCATCGTGCAGACCGGCTGCCTCGGGCCGTGCGCCAAGGGACCGGTCATGGTCTTCCAGCCCAGCGGCGCCTGGTTCGAAGGGGTCACCGAGGACAGGGTGCCCGAGGTCCTGGAAACGATGATCGACGGCGACGCCCAGCTGCGCACCGAGCGGGACCTGGAGTATTTCCGCAGGCAGACCAAGGTGGTGCTGCGCAACTGCGGCCGCATCGACCCGCTCGACATCGAGGACTACATCGGCAACGACGGCTACCAGGCCCTCGCCAAGGTGCTCTCCCAGATGACCCCCGAAACGGTCATCGACGAGATCAAGCGGTCGGGCCTTCGCGGCCGGGGCGGCGCCGGTTTCCCCACCTGGATGAAGTGGGACTTCACGCGCAAGGCGGCCTCCGAGGACGGACAGAAGTACATCCTCTGCAACGCCGACGAAGGCGACCCTGGCGCGTTCATGAACCGCAGCGTCCTCGAGGGCGACCCCCACAGCGTCATCGAAGGCATGGTCATCGGCGCCTTCGCGATCGGGGCGAGCCGCGGGTACATCTACGTGCGGGCCGAGTACCCGCTCGCGGTCGAGCGGCTCGACGCGGCGCTCAAGCAGGCGCGCGAGCGGGGGCTCCTCGGCGAGGACATCCTCGGGACCGGCTTCTCCTTCGACCTCGCGATCCGCATGGGCTCCGGCGCCTTTGTCTGCGGCGAGGAGACCGCGCTCATGGCCTCGATCGAGGGCAAGCGCGGCGAGCCTCGGCCGCGCCCGCCGTTCCCGGCGCAGAAGGGCCTGCGCGGCAGGCCGACCGTCCTGAACAACGTAGAGACCTACAACAACGTCCCCGCCATCATCCTCAACGGCGCCGCCTGGTACGCTTCCATGGGCAGCGCGGACAGCAAGGGCACCAAGGTCTTCGCCCTCGCCGGCGCGGTCAACAACACCGGGCTGGTCGAGGTCCCGATCGGCACGCCTCTCGGCGAGCTCATCTACGACGTGGGCGGCGGCATCAAGGGGAGCAAGACCTTCAAAGCCGCCCAGGTCGGGGGTCCGTCGGGCGGCTGCATCTCCAAGGAGCACCTCAACGTCCCGCTCGACTACAAGACCCTCACCGAGCTCGGTGCGATCATGGGCTCGGGCGGGCTCATCGTCATGGACGACGACACGTGCATGGTCGACGTCGCGCGCTTCTTCCTGGAGTTCGTCCAGGACGAGTCGTGCGGCAAGTGCGTCCCCTGCCGCGTGGGCACCAAGCGGATGCTCGAGATCCTCGAGCGGATCTGCGCGGGCAAGGGGCACATGGAGGACATCGACCGGCTGGTCGAGCTCGGCCAGCAGATCAAGGAGACGGCGCTCTGCGGCCTCGGCCAGACCGCGCCCAACCCGGTGCTCTCCACCATACGGCACTTCCGCCACGAGTACGAGCAGCACATCCGGGACCGCCACTGCGAAGCGGGCGTCTGCCCCTCGCTCGTGCGCGCGCCCTGCCAGAGCGCCTGCCCCGCGGGGGTCAACGTGCCGGGCTTCGTCTCGCTGGTTGCCGAGAAGCGCTACGCCGAGGCGCTCAAGCTGCACCGCGAGCGCAACCCGTTCGCCGCCGTCTGCGGCCGCGTCTGTTTCCACACCTGCGAGGACAAGTGCCGCCGCACGTCGCTGGACGCGCCGGTCTCCGTCCGCGGCGATCAAGCGCTTCATGGTCGACCAGGAGGTGACCATTCAGCTCCCCGAGGTGCGGGAGAACGCGGCGAACGCCGCGCGCAAGATCGCCATCGTGGGCGCGGGGCCGCGGCGGCCTCGCATGCGCCTACTTCCTCGCCCGTCTGGGCTACAAGCCCAAGGTCTTCGAGGCGGAGATCCGCGCCCGGCGGGATGCTCACCCAGACGATCCCCGCCTACCGCCTGCCCCGCGAGACCATGGCCCGCGAGATCCGCATGATCGAGCGCATGGGCGTCGACATCGAGACCGGCCGAAGGCTCGGCGCCGACTTTACCCTCGCCGACCTCAAGAACTGGGGCTACGAGAGCGTCTTCCTCGGGGTGGGTGCGCCCGAAGGCATCGAGCTCGACATCGAAGGCGCCGAGGGCCCGGGCGTCGTCCAGGCCGTCCCGTTCCTCAAGCAGTACAACATCCGCGGCTCCGTGCGAAGTCGGGCGCAAGGTCGCGATCATCGGCGGCGGAAACGCCGCCATCGACGCTGCGCGCACGGCGCTGCGCCTCGGGGCGGAAAAGGTCACCGTCCTCTACCGCCGCACCCGCGAGCAGATGCCGGCGTATGCCGAAGAGATCGACGAGGCGCTGCAGGAAGGCGTGGAGCTGATGACGCTCACGCAGCCGGTCGCGGTCCTGCGCGACCGCGGCAGGAAGATCACGGGCCTGCGCTGCGTCACCATGTCGCTCGGCGAATTCGACAGGAGCGGCCGCAGGCGCGCCAAGGCGAGCGCGGCCGAGCTCGAGGTCGAGGCCGACCAGGTGATCGCGGCGATCGGCCAGAGGCTGGACGCGCGGCAGATCCTCGGCGGGGCGGCGGTGGCGCTCACCGACGACGGCTTCATCTCCGCCGATCCGGTCACCGGCCAGACGTCCCTGGACTGGGTCTTCGCCGGCGGCGACGCGGCCAGCGGCCCGTCGTCGGTCGTCGAAGCGATCGCCGGGGGCGAACGCGCCGCGGTCGCCATGGACCTGTACCTGAGCGGAGGCTACAACGCCTTCTGGCGCACGGAGAGGACGGAGGACACGTTCTTCGACCCCGAGGCCGACCCGGTGGCCACGCCGAGGGAGAAGATGCCCTCGATCGCCGTCGAGCGCCGAAGGCACAACTTCGACGAGGTCGAGCTCCCGTGGAACGAGGCCGTGGCGCTCAAGCAGGCGTGCCGGTGCCTGCGCTGCGACTTCGGGAAGACGGTGATCACGCCGCCCGAGCTCACCCTCGAGCAGGTGCGCCGCGGCCGCGCCGCTCGGCCGCCTCGGCGCACGCAGCCCCCGCAGTACCCCAAGGAGCCAGCCGATGATTAGCGTCACGATCAACGACAGAGAAACGAAAGTCGCCCCCGGCGCGACCATCCTCCAGGCTGCCACGGATGCCGGGGTCCACATCCCCACCCTCTGCCACCTCGAGGGGCGCGCGCCCCTCGGAGCCTGCCGCGTGTGCGTCGTGGAGGTCGAGGGGGCCAAGACCCTCTCGGCCGCCTGCGCCACCCCCGCCTCCGACGGCATGAAGGTGCGCACCAACACGGGCCGCGTCCGCAACGCGCGCCGCACGGTGGTCGAGCTGCTGCTGTCGGAGCACGAAGGCGACTGCCAGACCTGCGACCGGAGCGAGGACTGCGAGCTCAAGGCGCTCGCCCACCAGCTCGGGATTCGCGACATCCGCTACACGGGCGAGAAGGCCGCGGTGCGGCTCGACCGCAGCACGCCGGCTCTTTCCCGCGACTCCGGCAAGTGCATCAAGTGCCGCCGGTGCGTGACCGCGTGCAACGACGTGCAGGGCGTGGGCGCCCTCTTCCCGCAGTACCGCGGCTACCGCACCCAGGTGGCGCCCGCCTTTGCGGCGAACCTCGCCGACGTCGCCTGCGTGCAGTGCGGGCAGTGCGCGGCGGTCTGCCCCGTCGGCGCGATCGTGGAGTCCAGCCACGCCGACGGCGTCTTCCGCGCCCTGGAGGACCCGAAGAAGGTGGTCATCGTGCAGACCGCGCCCGCCATCCGCGCCGCCCTCGGGGAGTGCTTCGGGCTCCCGCCCGGCACGCTGGTCACCGGCAAGATGGTCTCCGCCCTGCGGCGGCTCGGCTTCGCCAAGGTCTTCGACACCAACTTCACGGCCGACCTCACGATCGTCGAGGAGGGCACCGAGCTCCTGATGAGGCTCAAGAAAGCCCTCGTCGAGAAGCGCCCGGTGGCTCTCCCCCAGTTCACGAGCTGCTCGCCGGGCTGGATCAAGTACACCGAGCACTTCTACCCGGAGTACCTGCCGAACCTCTCGACCTGCAAGAGCCCGCAGCAGATGTTCGGCGCCCTGGCCAAGACCTTCTACGCCGAGCAGATCGGCAGGCGGGCCGAGGACATCGTCGTGGTCTCGGTCATGCCGTGCACGGCCAAGAAGTTCGAGGCGCAGCGGCCCGAGATGAACGCAAGCGGCCAGCAGGACGTCGACTACGTGCTCACGACGCGCGAGCTCGCCCAGATGATCGACGGGGCCGGCATCGATTTCGTCTCGCTCCCCGACGACCAGATGGACGCCCCGCTCGGCCTCTCCACCGGCGCGGCCGACATCTTTGCCAATACCGGCGGAGTCATGGAGGCGGCGCTGCGCACCGCGTACGAGCTGGTGACCGGCCGCGAGATCCCGGTCGGCGGCCTCCACGTCACGCCGCTCGAGGGGCTGCAGGGGGTCAAGGAGGCGGCGATCAGGCTCGAAGGGACGCTTCCCGACTGGCGCTTCCTCGAAGGGGTCGAGCTGCGGACCGCGGTCGCCCACGGCCTGGGAAACGCCCGGATCCTGATGGAGAGGATCAAGAGCGGCGCCGGCCAGTACCACTTTGTCGAAGTGATGACCTGCCCCGGCGGCTGCATCGGCGGCGGCGGCCAGCCGCGCTTTACCACCGATGAGGTGCGCAAGGCCCGCATCGCTGCGATCTACCGCGAGGACGAGGGCAAGACGCTGCGCAAGAGCCACCTCAACCCCGACATCCAGAAGCTCTACGAGACGTGGCTCAAAGAGCCGCTCGGGGAGCGCTCGCATCACCTGCTGCACACGCACTACGCGGCCCGGTCGCGGCTGTAGGCAGATCCATCGGAGCGGCCGCGGCGTCGCGGCCGCTCCTTCCCGCCAGAGCAAAGACACCCACCACGGCGGCTGCCACCGCGAGCGCGAGCGCGACGGGCAGCGGCCTCGGCCCCGCCGCAAGCTGATAGAACAGCGTCGCCACTGACCACGCGACTGCCGTGAGGTAGCCGGCAAGGGCCAGGGCCAGGCCCGCTCCCATCTCCCGCAGCGCCGCACCCATGGACGCCACGCAGGGGAAATACAGCAGCACGAACAGCAGGTACGCGTATGCAGCCGCGGGGCTGAAGCGCTCGCGCAGGCGAGCGAACGTTCCGGCGTCCCGGGGCGCAGCGCCGCCCGCCCGAAGCCCCAGCGGGTCGACCAGGCGCGCCGCGGCCTGCGC
The DNA here is from genome assembly GCA_963734495.1 of uncultured Spirochaetota bacterium. GTDB lineage: Bacteria > Spirochaetota > Spirochaetia > SZUA-6 > CAVTHK01 > CAVTHK01. The sequence continues at coordinate 290,568 of CAVTHK010000003.1, read as the reverse complement.
CAGCCCGACAGGGACCGAAGCCAGGGCCTCGCGGATACGGGCGATCGGATCAAAGGAGGCCGCCCGCTCCACCGCCCCGCCCTGGCCGTAGAGGGAGCTCAGCGTCCCCACCACCGCTTCCTTAGCAAACAGGCCGGTGAGCAGCGCCACCGCGGCCGGCCAGTTGTCGCCGCGGACGCCCATCGGCTCGAAGACGGGGGCGACGACCTTGCCCGCCGCGGACAGGACCGTCTCGCCGCGGCCGCCGCGCGCCGGGAGTCCGCCCGCGGAGATGGTGTTCGCCAGCCCGAGAACGGTCGCGATCAGGGCGATTGCGGCGCCCGCCCTCATCACGAACCCCTTGAGCCTGAACGACGCCTGAGCGACCGCAGCGCGCACCCGCGGCACGTGATACGGCGGCAGCTCCATGACGAAGCAGGACTCCGCGCCGCGGAACAGCGTCGATTTGAGCAGAAGACCGGTCAGCAGCGCCACGAGGACACCGGCGGCGTAGAGCGAGAAGACCACCGCTCCGGAAGCGTCCGGAAAGAATGCAGCCGCGAAGAACGCGTAGACCGGCAGCCTCGCGCCGCAGGACATGCTCGGCGCCATGAAGATCGTCATGAACCGGTCGCGCCGGGTCTCGAGGGTGCGGGTGCTCATGATCGCAGGGACCGTGCACCCGAACCCCACCATCATCGGCACGAACGCCCTCCCGGGAAGGCCGACGCATCGCATGATGCGGTCCATGACGAAGGCGGCCCGCGCCATGTAGCCGGACTCCTCGAGCGCGGCGAGCGCAAGAAACATGGCGAAGAGGACCGGCACGAACGCCGCCACGGCGCGCAGGCCTGCGCCGAGCCCTCCTGCGGCCAGGGCGATGAGCCAGCCGGGGGCCCCGGCGCCGGCGAGCAGCGCGGCGGGACCGTCGACAAAGAGCGTGCCCGCGATCCGGTCGAAGAAACCGACGAAAGCGCCCCCGACGCTCATCGTGAACCAGAACGTCAGGTACATCGCCGCGAGAAAGATCGGGAGGGCGAGGAAGCGGTTGAGCAGCACGCGGTCCACCCTCTCGGTCACCGTCCCCCGCGCGGCGGGCTCCCGCGACGCCGGGCCCGACAGCGAGCGCGCCAGGGCGAACCGCGCGTCCGCGACCGCGACGTCCGGCTCCTCGCCGATCGAGGCGCGCAGGCCGCGGCGGACGCCGCCCGCATGCTCTTCAGTCACGGCTGAAGCCTCGGCCGCGCGCCGCGCGATCCACGCGTCGCCCCCGATCAGCTCGAGCGCGACCCACCGTTCGTCCGCGCCGATCCCGGCGGCGAGACCGGCGAGCAGCGGACCGAGCTCCGCGAGGCACGACTCGATCGCGGGCGCGTAGCTCACGCGGAACGATGAGATCCGCCGGAGATCCAGCGCCGCGCGGATGGCGCCCCCGACCCGCCCGGCGTCCTTCGCGCTGGTGGCGTCGACGGCCACGACAGGGCAGTCGAGGAGACCCGCGAGATGCTCCGCGTCGATCGCGATCCCTCGCCGCCTTGCCAGGTCCATCATCGTGAGCACGACGAGGACGGGCACCTTCATCTCGAGGAGACCAATGGTGAGGAACAGGCCGCGAGAGAGGCTGGTCGCATCGACGACGCTCACCACGAGGCCGGGCTCGCCGCTCAGGAGGAAGTCCCGGGCGGCAACCTCGTCTTCCGACCCGGCAGCAAGCGAGTAGATGCCGGGAAGATCGACGACGCGGACGGCTTCGCGCCCGCCGTCGGCAAGCGCGCCTTCCCTCCGTTCGACCGTCACTCCCGGCCAGTTCCCGACCCGCTGATGGCTCCCGGTGAGGGCGTTGAACAGCGTCGTCTTGCCCGAGTTCGGATTGCCCGCCAGCGCGGCAACCGCCCGTGCGGCCGGGGCCGGCGCGCAGCGGCGAGCCGCCGGACAGCGCGTCCCGCAGCAGGATTCCATGGGTCGTTGCTCCCTCACCCGGCCGCGGCGTCGTCGTCGGTCTCGAGGATGAGCACCCGCGCCTCCTCGCGCCGGAGCGTGAGCGAGACGCCGCGGACCTGGACCTGCACGGGGTCGCCGAGCGGCGCGAGGCGGGCCACCCGGACCCGGGCCCCGCGCGTGAGACCCATGGACAGAAGCCTCGCCCGGTAGCCGGGGCGGGCCTCGCCGTACCCGACCACGACGGCGCTCGCGCCGACCGGGAGCTCCCCCACACTGCACCGCACCCCGCACCCTCCCGCGGACGGCCCGATCCGCCCGCTTTGTTTGTCTTGGCAAACATTATCTGCCGAGGCTAACACTGTCAAGACTGATCAAACACTGTTTGGCTCGTTGACTCAAGGGGCGGCACGAGACTATCATTGGCGCGGTGAAACAGGGATCCGCCGTCGACAGATCCGCGAAGCTCTCGGAGAGCCAGCAGATGTACCTCAAGGCCGCCTGGCTGATCCAGCAGGAAAAGGGCGCCGCCCGCGTCACCGACATCGCCCGGCGCCTCGGCGTGATCAAGGCGTCGGTCACCGCCGCGCTCCGCTCGCTCTCGCGCCGCGGCCTCCTCAACTACGCCCCCTACGACCTGATCACCCTCACGGACCGCGGGAAAAAGACGGTCACCGGCATCATGCGCCGCTACGAGGTGCTGCGCGCGTTTCTCGTTTCCGTCCTCGGGCTGGACGAGAAGACGGCCGGCGACGACGCCTGCCTGCTCGAGCACCGCGTCTCGGACGAGATGTACGGACGCCTCGCGGATTTCATCGACTGCTGCGGCAGCTGCCCGCGGCAGAGGACGTGGCTCGACCGCCGCGCGGCCGCCGGGCCGGGCCGGCCGCGCGCCCGGCGCCCCGCGGGGGTCCCCGAAGCCCGATGAGCGAGCCGGTCGCGCCGCTCTCGGAGCGGGTCAAGGAGCTCCCCGACAAGGCCGGCGTCTACCTGTTCAAGGACGCGACCAGGCGCATCATCTACGTCGGAAAGGCCAAGAGCCTCGTCAAGCGCGTCCGCTCGTACTTCAACGCGGGCAAGGACATCAAGACGCGGATCCTCCTGCGCAACGCGGCGGACGTCGAGGTCATCGTCACCCGCGACGAGTACGACGCGCTCCTGCTCGAGAACACGCTGATCAAGCAGTGGAAGCCGCGCTTCAACATCAACCTCAAGGACGGCAAGAGCTACCCGGTCATCCGGATCACGAACGAGGCGTACCCGCGGGTCTTCCGCACGCGCCGCATCGTGTTCGACGGGTCGAGCTATTTCGGGCCCTATCCCCAGGCGGGACGGCTCGACGAGTATCTCGCGCTCATCGTCAAGCTGTTCCCGCTCCGCATGTGCAGGGGGCCTCTCAAGCCGCGCCGGCACCCGTGCTTCTACTACCACCTGGGCCGCAGCCTGGGCCCGTGCGTCGGCGCTGTGGACCAGGCGGCCTACCAGGTCAACGTGGAGCGGATCAGGAAGCTGCTCACGGGCCGCACGGAAGAGCTCGTCGGGGACCTCGAAGCCGCGATGGCCGAGGCGTCCATCCGGCTGGAGTACGAAAAGGCCGCCCACATCCGCGACCAGATCCGCACGATACGCGACCTCACCCCCGAGAAGCAGGTGGTGGACGTGGCCGGCGCCCGCGGCGAGAGCGACCGTGACTACGTGGGCTTCGCAGCGCGGGACAACCGCGCGAGCTTCGTCGTGCTTCAGATGCGCGACGGCGCCATGGTCGGCAAGGAGGTCTACCGCACCGAGGTCTACTCTTCGGGCGAGGAGTCCGTCGCCGAGTTCGTGCTGCAGTACTACGGCAAGCTGCCCGTGACCTCGCGGCCGCCCCGCGCGGCCTACCTGCCGTCGATCGTGCGCGAAGACGCGGCCGAGCTGGCGCAGTACCTGGCCGCGGCCCGGCCCGGACGGCCGCCGGTGGAGGCGCGCTTCCCGCAGCGGGGCCGCCACGCGAAGATCCTGGCGCTCGCCATGGAGAACGCCGAGCAGGACATCCAGCTCTACGGCCAGGGCGAAGAAGGCACGCCGCGCGCTCGAGGCCCTCCAGCAGGCCCTCGGGCTGCCGAAGCCGCCGCGCCGGATCGAAGGCTTCGACATCTCCCATCTCGCGGGGAAACAGACCGTCGCCTCGATGATCAGCTTCGTCGACGGGAAACCCGAGAAATCGGGCTACCGTCACTTCAGCATCCGCAGCCTCGGCGACCGGATCGACGACTACGCCGCGATCCGCGAGGTCGTGGCGCGCCGCTACACGCGCGTGCTCAACGACGGCCTGGAGCGGCCGGAGCTGATCCTCGTCGACGGCGGCCGCGGCCAGGTGAGCGCTGCGGCCTCGGTGCTCGCTTCGCTCGGCCTCGAGGGGATCCCGCTGGTGGGCCTGGCAAAGGAGAACGAAGAGATCTGGCCGGCCGGCGCCACGAGCGCCGTCGTCCTCCCCCGCTCATCGTCGGCGCTCAGAGTCCTGCAGGCGGTGCGGGACGAGACGCACCGCTTCGCGAACAGCCTGCGCACGAAACAGAAGGCGAAGGCCATGGAGCGCCTGACCCTCGAAGGCGTCAAGGGCATCGGCCCGTCCCGCAGCCGCGTGCTGCTGGAGAGCTACGGTTCGCTGGCAGCCATCGCCCAGGCGCCGCCCGAGGAGCTGGCAGAGCGCGCGCGGGTCAGCCTCGAGACCGCCCGCGCGCTCGCAGCGCACCTCGCGGCCGCCGCGCAATCATAGGTCACCCCGCGAGGCGCGCGCGCAGCAGGAGTTCGAGCCGCTCGACCTCGTCCGCCAGAAAGCCGTAGGCGGGCGCCGCGGCCGCCACGGCCCGCAGCCCGCGCGCGCCCGCCGCGAAGAGCTCCGCGTACTTCCGATGCGCCAGCTTGCGGAGCAGCTTGCGCGGCGCGCCGCGCCCATCGGACCGCCTCGCCGCCCCCGGCGATGCCCGGGAGGATGGCGGTCAGGACATCGAGCTCTTCCGCGCGATCGGTGCAGAGGGCGGCCGCGAGCCTCCGCTCGACTTCGGCCCGGGCTGCGGGCGGGAGCGCGGCCAGCCGCTCGATCGCCGCCTCCGGATCGGCGAAGCGGTGGAGCGATGGCATCGGCAGGCGGACGCCCTGAAGCGGCTCGCACTGCCCGCCGGCCGCAGCCAGCAGCTCGGCCGCGCGGCGCGGGACGAACGCGCCGCGGAGCAGGAGCCCGAGCCGCCCGCGCGCGAGCTGCGCGTCGATGCGGGCGCGCGAGCCTGCGGCGGCGCAGCGGCCCCGCTCCACGACCCAGAGGAGCTCTTCGTTGCTGGTCTCGCGCGCGGCGCTCTGCCTTCCCCCTCGATATTTCACGTATCCGCTCGAGTAGACGCTCACCCGGCCGCGCGCCTCGAGGGTCTCGCGCAGCTCCTCCAGCGGGATGATCCCGTCGCTCGAGTAGCTGAGCGCGATGCGGCCGGCATCGACCGCGTCGAGCAGGGCCCGCAGGGCGGCCGGCGCCCGGGCGCGCGCGCAGAAGTCGGAGCGCGTCCGAACCCAGTCGGACCGGATCGCGGCCTTGAAGCGCAGGCGGCCTTCCGGCGTGAGCTCGTCCGAGACCGGCGGCCGGTCCCACAAGGCGATGGTGTTCAGCAGGTGGTAGTTGCTGCCGTACTGGTGCTGGTTGTACGGCGGGTCGAGGTAGCAGAGGTCGGCGGAGCGGCCGCGCACGACGTCGAGCGCGTCCCCGGCGAGGACGCAGGCCGGCGGCGCGTCGACGAGCACGGGCGGCGCGAGGGCGATGGCGGCGAGGATCCGGCCCAGGGCCTCCCGGCCATGGCCGCCGAAGCCCTTGTGGCACGCCTTGAACACACCCGATGTATTCGTGTGGGTGGCCGCCTCGTAGAGGAGCCCGGCCAGCAGGACCGACCGCTCGGCCGCCGATCGCGGGTCGAGCCCACCGGAGGGATAGAGCTCTTCGATCCTGTTGCGAAGCGCATCGATGCGCAGGGCGTTCTCCGTGCTGTAGAAGAGCCGCTCGCGGCGATAATCGGCCCGGGCCGTCTCCCGCGGCGCGAAGTGGCGCGCGACGTAGCGCTGCTCGGGCCGCGGGGGCGGCAGGCCGTTCATCTCGGCGAGAACAGCGGGCAGGCCGCCGCGTCCCGCGAACAGCGCGGGTAGCTCCGAGGCCTGGACGCCGAGGTGACATCGGTTGATCTCGACGCTGAATGGCTCCCAGTCGCTCGCGATGACCCGCCACCCGCGCACGCGGGCCAGGCGCGAGACGGAGCCGCTTCCGGCAAAAGGGTCGAGGAACACGCGCACCGGCTTGTCCGCCTCGAGCCGCTCGAAGACCTGGTCGAGGAAAGGGAGCAGCCTGCGCTTATTGCCGATGTAGGGGATGAGCTGGCGCGAGAGGTAGTCGTCGAAGAGCGCCGGCCGGAGCACGCCCGATGCTACCCCGCGCGCTCGCGTCTCGTCCAGATCGCGCTTGCGCGGGCGCCTGGCGCTGCCTGCGCTTGCCCGGGCGCCTGGCGCTTGCCTGGCGCTTGCCCGGGCGCTTTACATCCCTGTAGCGCCCGGGCCCGCGCCATCCCTGGCGCTTGCGCGGGGCCGCGACAGTTGCTACCGTGGGCCATGCCCGAAAAGACACTGGACGCCCTGACCGCCGGGATGCACGGGGCCCGCCTGCGCGGGAGGGCCGACTCGGTGATCCGCGGCCTGGCGATCGACTCGAGGCACGTCGCCCCCGGCTGGCTGTTCGCGGCGTTTCCGGGCATCCACACCGACGGGCACCGCTACGTCGAGCAGGCCCTCGATCGCGGCGCGTCCGCGGTGCTCCATTCGGCGGAGCTCCCGAGCTATCGCCCCGACCGCGCGTACGTGCGCGTCGACGACACCCGCGCCGCGATGTCGGCGGCCGCGGCCGCGCTCTACGATCACCCCGACCGCGCCCTGCGCGTGATCGGCGTCACGGGAACCGACGGCAAGAGCACCACCGTGTGGATGATCCAGCAGCTTCTCGAGATGACGGGGAAGCGCAGCGGCTTCTTCTCGAGCGTCGACATCAAGACCTCCGGGCCTCCCCGGCCGAACCCGATTCACACCTCGACGCCCGAGGCCCACGAAGTGCACCGGATCCTCGCGGAGATCCGCGACGCGGGCTGCGCGTTCGCGATCGTCGAAGCGACCTCCCACGGGCTCTCGGCCCGCACGGCGCGCCTCGCCGACGTGGCCTTCGACGTCGCGGTCCTCACCAACGTGACCGCGGAGCACCGCGAGTTCCACGGCAGCCTCGAGCAGTACAGGCGCGACAAGGCGAACCTGTTCCGCGGGCTCAAGCCCGCGGAGACGAGCTTCGGAGTCGCCAACAGGGACGACGCGCACTGGAGGCTCTTCGAGGAGGCGGGCGCGCCCCACTCGACGCTTACCTTCAGCCTGAACAGCGCGGCGGCTGACCTCGAGGCCCGCGATCTGGAGACCGGGGCATGGGGAAGCCGGTTCCGGCTGCGCAGCCGCTCGGGCGAGCACTCCGCGAGCCTCACGCTGCCGGGCAGGCACAACGTCGAGAACTTCCTGGGCGCGCTGCTGGCGGTGTCGGTGCACACCGGCGAAGCGCTTGCCGATCTGGCGGCCCTCGGGCCGCGCCTCAGCGCGCCGACCGGGCGCCTGCAGCGCGTCGACTGCGGCCAGCCGTTCGACGTGTTCGTGGATTTCGCCCACACGCCCGAAGCGTTCCGCAAGGTGCTCGGGTTCATCCGCGGCCTGGCCCGCGGCCGCCTCATCGTGGTCTTCGGCTCGGGCGGCGAGCGCGACGTGGAGAAGCGCCCGGCGCAGGGCGGCGTCGCCTCGGAGCTCGCGGACCTCATGGTGCTCACGGATGAGGACCCGCGGGGCGAGGATCGCATGGAGATCCTGCGCCAGATCGCCTCCGGGGCGAAGGGAGCGGCCGAGGTGCGCCTGATCCCCGACCGGCGCGAAGCGCTGCGGGCCGCCCTCGGGGCGGCGCGGCCGGGCGACGTGGTCATGTGCCTGGGCAAGGGGCACGAGAAGAGCATCGATTACGCCGACGGCCCCCGGACGTGGGACGAGGCGAGCGTCGTCAGGGAGATCCTCTCGGCCGGCCCGTAGGCGTCAGGCAGGAAGCGCGCCGCGTCACCAGCCTGCTTCATCGGCCGGCCTCACCGGCCAGGCTTCACCAGTGGCCGTAGGAGCTGATCTCGCGCAGCGGCTTGCGCGCCTGCGGCTCCGGCTCCTGATCGGCGTAGCCCAGCACGAGCAGCATCACGACCGGGATGGTGAAGGGCACCGACAACGCATCGCGCACTTCCTGCTCGTCGAACGTGGTTACCATGCAGCTTGCCAGCCCTTCGCGCGTGGCCTGCAGCGCCATGAACGCGGCGGCCATGGCCAGGTCGATGGGGTAGGAGAGCTGCCCGTTGGGCATGCGGTAGTCGACGTTCGTCGGGCACAGCGCGATGACGGCGCCGGCCTGCCGGACGAACGCCTGGCCGAACGCCGCGCGGCTCAGGGCCTCCTTGTCGGCGGCCTTCTGCGCAACGACGAAGCGCCACTCCTGCCGGTTCTTCGCCGAGGGTGCGAGCTGCGCGGCCTTCAGGATGCGCTCGAGCTTGGACTTCTCGACCGCCTGGTCCTTGAAGCTGCGGGCGCTTCTCCTCTGAAGGATCTCCGGTAGCACGTCCATGGGAGGCTCCTCGTATACTCTATCGCCTCGTCGCGGCACCTTCCACTGCGCGGCGGCGGAGGGGCGGCGCAGGGGCGAGGCGGTCGGGAGCGGGAGGGGCGGCACCTTCCACTGCGGCGGGGAGATGCGCTATCCTTCGAAGTGGCCATGCGGCTCATTCTGACCGTCGCTGCTCTGCTCCTCCTGTGGTCTCCTCGCTCGTGGTGCGAAGCCGCGTGGCACGAGTTCGACAAGGATCTCGCCGCCATCCGCGCGCTCGCTCCGCGCCCTGAAGGGTCGGAGAACTCGCGCAAGCTGGTGGACCTGCTGCGGGACCGCCTCTCGCAGATGAGGGTCGCCTACAGCATCCAGGACTTCCGGGACTCCGAGGTCATGCACTCCTTCGCCTCTTCCGTGGTGGCGACGATCCCGGGCGGACGCCCCGATACGGTCCTGCTCTGCGTCCCGATCGACACCGCGCAGCAGCCCGAGCCCGGGAGGGACGATTCGATCGGCCTGGCGCTCGCTCTCGAGACCGCCCGGCAGGCCGCGTCCTCGCGGCCGCCGCTCACGATCCAGATCCTTTTCCTGGGCGCGGAGCAGGGCGAAGGCGACGCCTACCCGATGAGCAGCCGCCTCTTCCTCGAAGGCTACTACCCCGAGAACCCCGTGCTCGCGCTCTACCTCAACCTCGACGCCGTCCCCGAGCGCGTCGTGGTGCGGGCCGGCTCCGAGGGGCTGGTCGCGCCGCTGTGGCTCCTCCGGCGCACCCTCGGGGCGCTCGGCGAGGCGGGCCTGGACGCCCGCGCGGACGGCAACGAGATCCAGCTCGTCCGCGCGGGCCTGGTCAAGTTGCGGACGCCGGTCGGCCCATTTCTTCGCAACGGCTATCCGGCGGTCGCCATCGAAGGCGAGTACACGGGAGCGGCCGGAAACGATCGCGAGTTCGCAGGAGCCTTCGCGGCGTTCTGGAGCCGCTTCCTGGAGGCCAGCCGCGGCGGCATCCCGCAGTCCTGGGACAGGCACTACCTCCTGTTCCGGATCGGCTCGCGCCATTACTTCCTTTCGGAGCGCGACTACCTGCTCCTGCTGCTGGCCGTGTTCGCAGTCTCGGTGGTCTACATACAGCTCGCGAGGCGACGGCTCACCGAAGACATCGTCATCACCGGCGAGCACCTCTGGCTCCTGCCGATCCTGTTCGCGGCGACCTTCGCGTTCCTCCTTGCCGCCACGGGGCTCGTGTACGCGGTGGAGGCGCTTCGCGGCGTGCGGGACCTGTGGAAGGCCTCTCCCGGCCTCTTTCTGGCGCTCAAGGTGTCAGGCGCCGCATTCCTTCTGATCGTGGCGAGCCGGCTGCTGCTGCGACATGCCGGCCCATGGCTCGAGCGGATCCCGGAGCGCTTTTTCCCTGCTTCCGCGCTCCTTGTGCTGATCTTCGGGCTCATGGTCGTCGCGGCCGCGAACGTCTCGCTGGCCGTCATCCTGCTGTGGCCGGTGTTCTTCGTCTTCCTCTACGAGGCCACCCGCTGGACCTGGCTGCGGCTGCTCTGCCTCGTGCTCGCGCCGGCCAGCATCGCCGGCGTCGGGCTCGCGCTCATCCTCCAGCCCGGAAGCGACGCCGGCCGCATCGTGCTGACGGCTCCGTTGAGGGGCAACTTCGTCGTGGCGGTGCTCCTGCTCCCCTACGTCCTGCTGCTGCTCGACATGACGCTGTCCGCCCCCTTCTCCGAAGCCGTGACCCGGGCCGTGCGCCGCGCCGCCCCCGCCGTCACGGCCGCGCTGTCGGTGGCGCTTCTCGCCGCCGCGCTGGCGTTCCCCCCGTTCGGGCCGCTGCGGCCGCAGGTCATCGACGTCACCCGCTACGTCGACCTGACGGCCCGGAGCAGCCGCATCGAGGTCACGAGCTCCGCGCCGCTCGGCAGGATCCGCTATGCCGAATCGGGCTCGGTCAAGACCGTGGCCACCCGGGCGAAGTCGCGGCTGCTGCCCGCCGAAGCCCCCGGCGACCTGCTCACGATCCGCGCCGCGAGCACGCCCATGCTCGACCGCGAGAACGTCACGGTCGCGATCGAGCCCCGGGGGAACCCCGAGAGCATCGAGCTCGCGATCCTATCGCAGGAGAAGTTCCTGCTCTACGACTCCAGCTTCCCCGCGACGCGCGACCAATCGGGCAGGGCCTACACGCTCCACGTGGGCCGCTATCCGCCGGTGCCGCTCGAGGTGGAGCTCACGCTGCCGCAGGGACAGACGTTCACGCTGGCGGTGCGCCTCCGCTACGACGACATGCCCACCAGCGTCGAGCTTCCCGGCCGGAACCGCGTCGTGCGCAGCCGCATGATCGTGGACGACGGCTTCCGCTTCCGCACGTAGAGCGCCCGCGCCCGCCGCGGCGGCCCCTCGCCCGCCGGCTCCCGGCTCGTCCGCTCCCAGCTCGCCCGCTCCTTGCGCGCCGGCTCGCTGCCGTGGTAATCCAGAAGGTCCGATGGGCGCCACGATCTTCCACGTGGACCTCGACGCGTTCTACGCCTCGGTGGAGCAGCGGGACAACGCCACGCTGCGCGGGAAACCCGTGATCGTCGGCGCGATGCCGGGGCAGCGGGGCGTCGTCGCCGCGTGCTCGTACGAGGCGCGGCGATTCGGCGTGCGCTCGGCGATGCCCATATCGGAGGCGTATCGGCGCTGTCCCAGGGGCGTCTTCGTGCCCGCGCGGATGGACCGCTACGTCGAGGTATCGCGTAACGTCATGGCGATCCTCGCCGGCTACACGCCGCACCTGCAGCAGATCTCGGTGGACGAAGCCTTCCTCGACCTCTCGGGCACCGAGCGGCTGTTAGGCGACTCCCTCGAGGTCGGCCGCCGGATGAAGGACCAGGTCCGCGGGGCCGAGGGGCTGAACGTCTCCGTCGGCATCGCCCCCAACCGCTATCTCGCCAAGCTCGCCTGCGAAGCGGGCAAGCCCGACGGCCTCGTGCGCGTCGCCGAAGGGGAGGCGATCGCGTTTCTCGACGGGCTCGCGCTCAAGGATCTCTGGGGCGTGGGGAAAAAGACGCGGGCGCGGCTGCGCGAGGCGGGCATCACCACGATCCCCGAGCTGCGCGCTCTCTCTCAAGCGCAGCTCGCGTCGATGCTGGGCAAGGGCGCCGCGCGCTTCCTCCACGGCTGCGTGCGCGGCGAAGACCCCGGGATTCACTCCGAAACGCCGCGGAGCCACTCCCTCAGCCACGAGATCACCTTCGAGCACGACACCGTCGACCGCGAGCACCTGCGGACCGTCCTCCTCGAGCTCTCGCAGCTGCTCATGGAGCGCGTCATCGAGGAGCGCGAGGCCGCGCGCACGCTGTTCCTCAAGCTGCGCACGCACGACTTCAAGACCACCACGATCCAGACGACGCTCGCCCGGCCCCCGGCCTCCGCGCTCGAGATCCACCGGGTGGCGCTCGAGCTCCTCGACCGCCGCTGGGACGGCGCGACCCCGGTGCGCCTGATCGGCGTCGGCCTCGCCGGCGAGGCGGCGCGCGAGCAGGGCCTGGCCCCCGGGCAGGGCGAGCACCGCCGCGGAAGCGAGCCCCGGGCGCAGGGCGAGCCAGCGCAGGGCGCGCGTCCAGCGCAGGGCCAGCCGATGCAGGGCGAGCTCTTCGAAGAGCCCCCTGAGCAGGGCAGGCCCTCCGACCGAAGGCGCAGGATCGAGGAGGTCGCCCTGGAGCTCAAAAAGAAGAAGGACGCCAGCCTGACGCGCGCGAGCCTGCTCGGCCGCGGCGGGCGCAAGGGCCTGCGCGACACGCCCGGCGCCGGCGGCGGGCGGCGGGGCGAAGGGCGGCTGACGGCCCCGCGGCAGGCGAGCCATGCGGCGGCGAAACGGGTCGCGGCCTTACTCCTTGTCCTTGTGCGGGACCGGGAAGTAGCCGAGGCGCTTGCCGAGCATGAGGCGGGTCTGCGCATCGAGCGCGGGAACGCTGCCGAGGAGCAGCGAAGTGATCGGCAGGAAGAGCAGCCATTCCAGGGGGTGCAGCAGCAGGCGCCAGAGCGGCGCCCTGGGCGCGGCCTTGCGAGTTGCGAGCGCCAGCGAGATCACCACCAGCAGCACGAGGTAGACCCCGGAGAGGCTGAACACGGTCCCGGAGAGGCGCTGGAAGTTGAACACGGCCAGCGCGGAGCTCTTCGCGATCTGCGCGCCCAGCCGCGGCATCCAGATGACGAAGTTCAGGATGAAGGCCCACGTCGCCCAGGTCACGTAGTTGTCGATGAGCTTGATCGCGCAGGTGAGCTTGCGCGCGAGGTCCAGACCGCGCGTCGTGAGCACGCCGCGGAGCGCGACGGCCACGTTCTCGGCCCCGAACGCCCAGCGGCGCTTCTGCTTGTAGGATATGAGCATCGTCTGCAGGAACGTTTCGCCTTCGGGGGCGTCCATCGAGACGGAAACCGGGATCGGCACGACACGGTAGTCGCCGCTGAAATGCACGTAGCGCTGCCAGTAGCCCGCGGCATCCTCGGCGACCATGTCCACGGGCCAGTAGCCGGCCTCCCGCAGGCCGTACAGGCTGATGCTGTGGCTCGAGAACGAGACCAGCCAGTCCATGTTCGTGCTCTCGATCACCTGCACGACCGTGGTGCTCATCTCGGCGATGCGCACGGGGGCGGGGACCGACCAGAGGTTCTTATCGAAGACCGGGATCGGCTGGAAGCTCGCGCGCAGCCTCTCCGGACAGGCGAGAAACGCGTAGGTGAGGCAGGCAAAGTAGCTCGGCGGGACCATCGTGTCGGAATCGAGGCAGGTGAGGACGACGTTGCGCAGGTCGGTGCCGCGCTCCTCGAGCCAGGCGACGACCTGGCGCGCCGCGTAGGTGTCGTTCGAGGCCTTGCCCGGGATCTCGCCGGGCAGCCCGTCGGGGTGCACGATCACGAGGAAATCCACGAAGCGGTCGCGCCATTCGCGCTGCACCTCGCGGCAGGCCTCCAGGACCTCCGCCCCGCCCCGCTCCTCGACGCCGAGAGCGACCACGATCTTCTCCTCGCTCGCCATGGTGCTCGCCGCGACGCCGCGCACCGTCTCCTCGTAAATGGAGCGCCGCTCGCGCAGCACCGGTATCAGGACGACGTGCAGCAGATCGTCGAGCTTCGGCAGCGGCTTGCCCTCGGATTCGCGCAGCAGGGCGCGCAGGTTGCTCCAGTGGCGGCGCAGCGAGAGGCGCGCCCGCACGCCGGAGACCGGCTGCGGCTCGGCGGGCGGGTCGTAGAGGTCGCGGATGCGGGCCACCCAGTCCGTGCGCCTCTCGACCCAGATCTGGAAAAAACCGAGCATGAGGAACACGGCGACGTAGGAGATGCGGAACACGTAGTAGTAGAGGAACGCGACGAGCGCCACCGCTCCATAGATCGGGGCGAAGAGCGACACCGCGGCCAGGCCGAGGATGATGCTCCAGCTCACGAGGCCCGGAAGCATGTCGAGCAGCCGCTGGAGGCGCCGCGCCCGCTTGTCCTCCGGCCATGGAGTGTAGGCAAAGCTCATCGCTGCTCTCCCGGGATCGCCAGGGGCGGCGGGGCCAGCCGCAGAAGCTGCGCCGGACCCGGCCCATCCGCGAGCACGACGGCGCCGGAGGCGTCGATCACGGGACGGACGCCTCCGGGCGCGAGGGTGGCGATGTTGAACGGCTCGAGCAGGACCCGCTCGCTCAGCACCCCGAGGAGCAGAGCGGCGTCGGTCACGATGATCACGGCGTCGCCGTCGCGCACCGCGATCACCCTTTCGACCGGCCCCTCGGTCTGCAGGCTCCAGCTGAGCGTCGGCTGCTTCGCCGCCGGAGCGCCGGGGTGCGGCTCGCTCTCGATCCACGGATTGTCGAGCCTTCCGACGCGATTCGCGCTCCACACGATGATGCGCTCGCGGACTTCGTCAAAGGCCGCGCCTCCGACTCCCGTCACTTCCACGGCGCGCGTGCGGGTCAGCAGGAACAGCGACTGACCCGCCTTCACGACGAGAACCGAGCCCTTCTGCGCCACGATCTTGCCCCGCGCGCCCTCGGCGACGGCCGAGAGGGCGCCGAGCCGGTAGCTGGAAACGACGCGGGGGGCGAGGAAGCGAGCCTGATGATAGAGCCAGCCGTCCCTGTCGAGCAGCAGCATCCCTCCCTGGGCCGACCCCGAGGCCACGACCGGGGCGCTCGTCGCGAACAGGGTGCGGTCGCCCGCGGGGCTCCTCTGAACGACGAGCTGGCCGTCGAGGTACATGACGGCGCGATCACGCCAGGAGACGGCGAGCGGGAGGACCCCCGCGGGCAGGCCGAAGGGCAGCTCGATCGAGCTCCAGCCGCCCAGGGCGGACTGGTCGAGGAGCATCGCCGAGCTGCCGTTGCCCAGGTCGAGCTGGACGAGGAACTCCGCGTCCGAAAGCATGGGGTGCACCGCCGAGACCGTCCCCCGGACCGGCGCCCCGCGCAGGGGCACCAGGCGCCCCGCGGCGAGGTCCAGCACCGCGAGGCGCGGCTCCTCGGACCCGGCAACCAGAACGGAAGCGCTGACGAGGCTGCGGCGCACAGCGAGCACCGGGCCCGCGGGAAGCGGGACCCGCGTCACCGAAGGCAGCGCGACGGGCAGCCCCTTGACGGAGGTGACCTCGCCGGGAGCGACTTCGATCGCTCCACGCCACGAAGCGCCGCCGGGCCCCTGGATCAGCACGTCGTGGCGCCCCGGCTGCAATCCTTCGACGACGGCCGGCGTGAGCGAGCGGGCGGACCGGCCATCCACGACGACTTCGCACCCGTCGGGCCGGGTGACGATCTCCAGCGCTCCCGTCTGGATGAACGGCGTGCGCTGGGCGGGGCGCAGCACGATTCCCGTGACGTCGAGGATGATGACAGGGAAGGTGACGAGGTATAGCGCGGCCGCGAGCCAGAACACGACGCGGCGCACATTGGATAGCCTGCGGTAGACGTACATCGGCAAGCTCGACCGGCCGTGCCGGCAGCCTTTTGTCCTTTCGTCTGGGTCCGATCCGCCGCTGCGACCGGTCCGGGCATCGAGGATCGTGCCTGCGGAAGCCTACAGCCCGCCCGGACACTGGTCAAGGCGCCGTTCGGCCCGCCCCGCCGGCTGTCCCGCCCGCCCGCCGCGGCCCGCGCGATATCGTACGGAGGCCGCCGTACGGCTGCGTACGGCTTTTTCTTGACTCTTTTTGCGCAAACTAGCTATGCTCCTCCGATCTTCGAGCGGCCAAGCGGACCCGGGAGCAGAAATGGAATCGATCCGTAGCAGAATCGAGGACCTGGCGAAGAGGGACTGCGAGACCCTCAAGATGGGCGGCGACGACCAGGTCGAGAAGCAGCACAAGCAGGGAAAGCTGTCGGCGCGCGAGCGGGTGGCGCTGTTCT
The DNA here is from genome assembly GCA_963734495.1 of uncultured Spirochaetota bacterium. GTDB lineage: Bacteria > Spirochaetota > Spirochaetia > SZUA-6 > CAVTHK01 > CAVTHK01. Next base: position 274,617 of record CAVTHK010000003.1, on the reverse strand, counting down.
TCGACGAGGGCACGTTCCAGGAGATCGACCGCTTCGTGCATCACCGGGCGTCGCGTTTCGGCATGGACAAGCAGGTGATCCCATCCGACGGGGTGGTCACGGGCCACGGCCTCGTCAGCGGAAGGCCGGTGTTCGCCTTCTTCCAGGACTTCACGGCGCGCGGCGGGTCGCTGGGTGAGATGCACTCGGCCAAGATCTGCAAGATCCTCGACCTCGCGCTCAAGTCGGGCTCCCCCGTGGTGGGGTTCAACGATTCGGGCGGCGCGCGCATCCAGGAGGGCATCGACTCGCTGCGGGGCTACGGCGACATCTTTTTCAGGAACGCCCGGGCCTCGGGCGTCATCCCGCAGATCTCGGCGATCATGGGCCCCTGCGCCGGCGGCGCCGTGTACTCCCCCGCGATGACCGACTGGACGTTCATGACCGAGCGGACGAGCTACATGTACATCACCGGGCCGGCGGTCATCAAAGCCGTCACGGGCGAGGACACGACGCACGAGGACCTCGGCGGCGCGGCGGCCCACAACGTCAAGAGCGGCAACGCGCAGTTCTCCGGAGCGACGGAAGCCGACACGATCGCCCAGATCAAGAAGCTGCTCTCCTACCTCCCGTCGAACAACATCGAGGACCCGCCGTACCAGGCGCCCCAGGACAGTCCGCGCCGCGAGTGCCCAGAGCTCGACGCCATCATCCCCGACAGCGCGCGCCTCGCCTACGACATCAAGGCGGTCATCGCCGCGGTCGTGGACCGCGACAGCTTCTTTGAGTCGAGCGCCGCCTACGCGCAGAACATCGTCACGGGCTTCGCGCGCATCGCCGGGCACGTGACAGGCGTCGTGGGCAACCAGCCCGCCGTGCTCGCGGGCTGCCTCGACATCAACGCCTCCGACAAGGCGAGCCGCTTTATCCGCTTCTGCGACGCCTTCAACATCCCCCTGGTCTCGTTCGTCGACGTCCCCGGCTACCTCCCCGGCGCGCAGCAGGAGTGGGGCGGCATCATCCGCCACGGCGCGAAGCTCCTGTGGAGCTACTCCGAGGCTACGGTCCCCAAGCTCACGGTCATCACGCGAAAGGCGTACGGCGGCGCGTACATCGCCATGAGCTCGCGCCACCTCGGCGCGGACATGGTCTTCGCCTGGCCCACGGCCGAGATCGCGGTGATGGGCGCCGAGGGCGCGGTCAACATCATCTACCGCCGCGAGATCGACGGCGCCGCCGACCCGCAGGCCGCGCGCCGGCAGAAGATCGAGGAGTACGAGAACCAGCTCTACAACCCGTACTTGGCGGCCGAGCGCGGCTACATCGACGCGGTGATCCGGCCCGCGGAGACGCGCGTGCGGCTCGTCGCCGCGCTCGAGCTCATGAAGAGCAAGAGCGAGGCGCTGCCTCCCAAGAAACACGGGAATATCCCGCTGTAGGAGCCGAGATGAACCCCGAAGTGCTTGCGGTTCTCGCCGGCGTCGCGCGCTACCTCGAGGAAGAAGAGGAGACGTCAAAGGTGAAGGCGGGTGCGGCCGCCGCGCCCGGCGCGGCCGGGTCCTGGGCCCTGCATGGCAGGCAGGGCATCATGCGCATGCGCGAGCTCGTTCAGCGACGGGTGCTCAAGCGCTGACCCGTGCGATGAGGCATCGCGTCCTTCACCTGGGCGAGATCGAGTCGACCAATCGCTACGCCGTCGAACGGTTCGAGGAGCTCCCCCACGGCCTCGCCGTCGTCGCCGACCGCCAGACCCGGGGCCGGGGCCGCCTCGAGCGCGCGTGGCGCTCGTCGGTGGCGGGGAACCTGTACGCGAGCCTCGTGCTCAAGCTCGAGCCGGCGCGGCAGGAGCGTCCGCCCGCGGGGTTCCCGAACCTGACGCAGTACATGGCCGTGGTCCTCGCGCGCGTCGCCCGCGGCCTGGGCGCCGAGGTTGCGATCAAGTGGCCGAACGACCTGCTCGCGGGGGGCCGCAAGCTCGCGGGCATCCTCGCCGAGGCCGTGAGCGCGCCCGGCCGCGTGCGCGGCGCGGTCGTGGGCGCGGGCGTTAACCTGGCGATGCGGGAGGAGGACCTCGCCGCCATCGATCAGCCGGCTGCGTCGCTGAACCTCGTCCTGGGCCGGGCCGTCGAGCGGGACGCGTTCCTGGAAGCCGTTCTGGACGAGTTCTTCGCCGGCTACCCCGCGTTTCTGGAGGCCGGCTTTCCCTGGATCCGGTCCGAGTTCCTGGCCCTGACCCCTATGCTAGGTCGGCAGATTTCTGTAAACTCGCTCCACTCCCGGATAACTGGCACGGCTTGTGACGTCACCGAGGAAGGCTCCCTCGCAGTGCTCACACCCCAGGGCCGGGTGACACTCACCCTGGGAGACGTGCAGTGATCGCGCGCGACGTCGTTCTGCTGCTGGTCGGTATGGCGGCGGGGGTGGCAGCCTCCCTCGCCACGGGTGCGGCCGTCAGGGTCGCCCTCGGGTCGCGGCGGCCCGAGCCCGCTCCGGTGAACGCGGACGGGGAACACGAGGTAGCGATCGCCCTTGCGGCGGTCGCGCGACTCTGTAAATCGCGTTAGGAGGCTGTCGGACCTGCAGCAGGCCGCCAGTTGCATCGCTTCGGCAAGTCTGGCCGCGGAGGACCGCGGCCGATATAGAGGTCGGTCGATATGGCTAAGAAGACGGCTAAGAAGAAGGTCACGGTGATGATCACCGCGTTCCGCGACGGCTTTCAGTCCGTCTACGGCGCGCGGGTGCTGACAAAGGATTTCCTCCCGGCGCTCGAGGCCGCGGTGCACGCCGGCCTCGACTATTTCGAGATCGGCGGCGGCGCGCGGTTCCAGTCGGCGTACTTCTACTGCCAGGAGGACGCGTTCGCGAGCATGGACGCCTGCCGCAAGGCGGCCCCGAAAGCCAACCTGCAGACCCTGGCGCGCGGCGTCAACGTCGTCGGCCTCGAGTCGCAGAGCAGCGACATGATCAAGCTGCACGCCGAGATGTTCAGGAAGCACGGGGTCACGACGATCCGCAACTTCGACGCGCTCAACGACGTCGACAACCTCGACTACAGCGGCCGCTGCATCCACGACGCGGGGCTCAAGCACGAGGTCTGCGTCTCGATGATGGCGCTGCCGCCGCACCTCGGCGGCGCCCACGACGAGGCGTTCTACATCAGGACCCTCAAGGCGATCATGAAGGCCGGGATCCCGTTCGATTCCGTCTGCTTCAAGGATGCCTCGGGGACCACGACGCCCCGGATCGTCTACGAGTCGATCAAGGGCGCGCGCAAAGTCCTCGCCCCGGAGATCCCGATCCACTACCACACCCACGAGACCGCCGGCATCGGGCTCGCCTGCTACCAGGCCGCGCTCGACGCGGGCGCGACCATGATCGACCTGTCGCTCGCCCCGGTTTCCGGCGGGACCGCGCAGACCGACGCCATCATCATGTGGCACGCCCTGCGCGGCACCGACTACGACCTCGGCTTCGACTACGAGAAGGTCCTCGAGGCCGAGGAGGTCTTCAAGGACTGCATGAAGGACTACTTCGTGCCGCCCGAGGCGCTCGCCGTCGAGCCGCTGATCCCCTTCTGCCCGCTGCCGGGCGGCGCGCTCACGGCGAACACCCAGATGCTGCGGGACAACGGGATCATGGACAAGTTCCCGCAGGTCATTGCGGGCATGGAGGAGGTCGTCGCCAAGGGCGGGTTCGGCACCTCCGTGACGCCGGTGAGCCAGTTCTACTTCCAGCAGTCCTTTAACAACGTGCTCCATGGCGCCTGGAAGAAGATCGCGCCCGGATACGGCCAGATGGTGCTCGGCTATTTCGGCCACACCCCGGTCAAGCCCGACCCGGAGATCGTGAAGATCGCCTCGGAACAGCTCAAGCTGCCGCCCACCAAGGAGAGCCCGCGCGCGATCAACGACCGCGATCCCAAAAAGGGCCGTGCGGCCGCCGTCAAGCTGCTGCGGGCGGCAAGCCTGCCCGAGACCGACGAGAACGTGTTCATCGCCGCCACCTGCGGCGACAAGGGCATCCAGTTCCTCAAGGGCGAGGCGACGCTCGGCATCCGCAAGAACCAGCCGGCCGCGGCCGCTGCGGCGGCGCCTGCCGGCGACGGCAAGCCGAGAGGCTACACGGTCTCCGTCAACAACCGCTCGTACTCGATCTTCCTGCAGAACGACACGGCCACGGTCAACGGCCTCCAGTACCGGTTCGACGTCAAGGAAGGCGCGGAGATGCCCGTAGCCGCGGCCGCGAGGTCCGCTGCCGCCGCGCCCGTGGCAACAACCGCTCCGGCGGCCCCCGCGGCCGCGGCGCCCAGGCCGGCGCCCGCCGCGGCCGCCACGGCCTCCGGGACCGCCGTCAACGCGCCGCTTCCCGGTGCGGTCGTGCGGATCGAGGTCAAGGTCGGCGACCAGGTCAAGGCGGGGAGCAACCTGCTCGTGCTCGAGGCCATGAAGATGGAAAACGAGATCAAGTCGCCCGTAGACGGCGCAGTCGCCCAGATCGCGGTCACGCAGGGCCAGCAGGTGAGCGCGGGCCAACTGCTCGTCGTCATCGCGTAAAGTCCGCTGCGGCGCCCGGCGACGGGCGCCGCCTGCGTTTTGGAGGATGGGATGGCTCCAGTGACTCCTCTGCAGGAGGCGAATGCGGCGCTGGCGGGAACGGTGGCGGAGCGCCTGCTCTCGCGCTACGGAAGGCGCGCCTACTTCCCCAAGGGGATCGTCGCCCAGACCGCGGAGGCCAACAAGAAGGCCAGCCGCTTCAACGCGACCGCCGGCATGGCGTTCACCGAGGGCCAGCCCATCGCTCTGCCCTCGATCCGCGCCGCCGTGCCCTCGCTGTCGCCGTCGGAGCTGGTCGGCTACTCGACGACGGCGGGCGAGCCCCGCTTGAGAGAGATCTGGAAGGCCGCCATGGTCGAGAAGAACCCCGGCCTCGCGGGGGTGCCCACATCCGTGCCCCTGGTGACCGCGGGCCTGACCCACGGGCTGTCGATCGCCGGCGACCTGTTCATCGACGCGGGCGACCCCGTCGTGATCCCCGACCTTGCGTGGGAGAACTACCGCCTCATGTACGAGGACCGGCGCGAGGCGCGCTTCGTCACCTTCCCCTTCTTCACGCGCTCCGGCGGCTTCAACGCCGCGGGGCTGAGAGAGGCGCTGGTGCGCGAAGAGAGCCGGGGCAAGGCGATCGTGCTGCTCAACTTTCCCAACAACCCCACCGGGTATTCGCCGACGCGCGACGAGGCGCAGGCGATCGTGCACGTCCTGGGGGACCTGGCCGATCGCGGGCTTTCCATGCTGGTGATCATCGACGACGCCTACTTCGGCCTCTTCTTCGAGGAGGAGACCTGCAAGGAGTCGCTGTTCACCTATCTCGCTCCGCTGCACGAGAACATCCTCGCGGTCAAGATCGACGGGAGCACCAAGGAAGACATGGTCTGGGGCTTCCGCGTCGGCATGCTGACCTACGGGGCCAAGGGCCTCCAGCCGGCCCAGTACTCCGCCCTCGAGAACAAGACCATGGGCGCCATCCGCGCCACAGTCTCGATGGCCGGCCGCCCCGCCCAGTACCTGCTGATCCGGGCCATGGAGAAGCCGACGTACCGGCAGGAAAAGGAAGCGGCCGTCCGGCTGGTCGAGGCGAAGTACCGCAAGGTCAAGCAGGTCCTCGCCGGGCGCAAGGTGCCTCCGGCGCTGGAGCTCCTGCCGTTCAATTCCGGCTACTTCATGTGCTTCCGGCTCAAGAGGGGGAGCGCGGAGGAGCTGCGCCAGAAGCTGCTCGAGCAGGGCGTCGGGACCGTCGCCATGGACGAGCGGCTGCTGCGGATCGCGTTCTCGGCCGTGGAGCCCGAGCAGGTCGAGGAGCTCTACGACGCGGTGTACCGGGCGGCGCAGGCGCTGTAGCTCCTCCCGCGAACGCGCCGGCCCAGGCCCGGGTCAGAGCGCGCGGCGGGCGACCTTCTTCAATTTATCGTAGCGAGCATCAGCGCCTTGATGGTGTGCTTGCGGTTCTCCGCCTCGTCGAAGGCCCGCGACTGCGGTCCGTCGAGCACCTGGCCGGTGACCTCGTTCCCCCGCACCGCCGGCAGGCAGTGCAGGAAGATCGACTCCTTTTTTCCCGTAGCGCTCATGAGGCGATCGTTCACCTGGAAAGGCGTCAGGAGCTCGACACGCTCCTTTTCCTGCGCCTCCTCCCCCATCGAGACCCACACGTCGGTGTACACGGCGTCGGCGCCGCGGACCGCCTGCTCGGGGCGGGAGGTGACCTCGACGCGGGCGCCGCTGCGCGCGGCCTCCCCGCGGGCGTAGTCCAGCTGCTCCTGCGAGGGAGAGAGGCTCTCGGGGGCGCCGATGGCGAAGTCGACGCCCATCTTGGAGCACGCGATCAGCAGGGAATGAGCGACGTTGTTGCGCCCGTCTCCGACATACGCGAGGCGCAGCCCCTTGAGGCGGCCGAACGCCTCCTCGAGGGTCATCAGGTCGGCGAGCGACTGAGTCGGGTGGTAGACGTCGGTGAGGCCGTTGTAGACGGGGACGCCCGAATACGCGGCGAGCGCCTCGGCGGTCGCCTGCTTGAATCCCCTGAACTGGATCGCGTCGAACATCCTGCCCAGCACCCGCGCCGTGTCCTCGATCGTCTCCTTGGAGCCGAGGTGGATGTCGGCCATCGAGAGGAACGACACGTGGCCGCCCTCCTCGCCGAACGCCGTTTCGAATGCGCACCGGGTCCGCGTGGAGCGTTTCTCGAAGATGAGCGCCAGTGCCTTGCCCGCGAAGCGCCTGCCGACCTTGCCCGAGCGCCGCTCCTTCTTGACCTTGTGCGCGAGATCGAGAAGACCGCGGATCTCCTCCGCGGTGTAGTCCTTGAGCGTCAAGAGCGATCGACCTTTGAGGTTCATCCTGCCTGCTCCTTGTTTTCGCCCGAGGATACACGAGCGCCCGCCGCCCTGTACAGGCGCCGTCAGCCCTCGGGCCGCGGCTCGCCCCGCAGCCGCCCCTGCCAGGTGTCGCGCGCGGCCATCTCCGCGAGCAACAGGCGCCTGAACGCCGCCTTGTCGAGGAAGCGCCGGGGAAGCGCCAGCCGGTCCGCCTGCGTGTCGCAGGTGAGCCGCACCACCACGGTCGACCGGGGCAGCCGCTCGAGCGCGCGGATCACGTAATCCAGGTGCCTCTCGGCGGACAGGACCGCGAGCTCGCCCGCGCGCGCTTCGCCCGCGAGCGGAGTCCCGACGGGGACGTGGAGGTTGTGGATCTTCACGCCGTCTGGAGCGAGGCGGGCGACGAGGTCGATCGTCGCCTCGATCTCCTCCCACCCCTCCCCCGGGAGCCCGAAGATCAGGTGCGGCGTCACCCGCAGGCCGCGCTCGCGCAGCAGGGCAAACGCGCGCTCGAAAGCGGCCGCCCCGTGGCCGCGGCGGATCCGGCGCAGCGTCCGCTCGCAGGCCGACTGCAGCCCGAGCTCGACCCACACCTCCCGCTCGGGTCCCTGGTAGCCCGCGAGCAGGGCCGCCCGCTCGGCGTCCACGCAGTCGGGCCTGGTGGACACCACGAGGCCGCGGAACGGCGCCGCGGCGAGGCCCGCGTCGTAGGTCGCCCGCAGGGCCGCGAGGGGCGCGAACGTGTTCGAGAACGCCTGGAAATAGAGAATGAAGGCTCGCGCGCCGTAGCGGTGCTCCAGAAATGCCGTTCCGCGCGCTATCTGCGCGCGGAGGGACTCGAGGGCCGTCGGCGAGCCGGCCGGGCCGGGGCTGCGGTCCGCGGGGCCGAGGTAGGGAGCTCGCGAGCCGCTCTCTCCGCAGAACGTGCAGCCCCCGGAGCGCCGGTCCGCGCTCCTGTGCGGGCATGAGAACCCGGCGTCCACCGCGACGCGGTGGACCGGCTCCCCGTAGCGGCGCCGGAGGTAGGCGGCATAGGAGGAGTAGCGCTCCGTGGCCGGCATGCCGGAGAGTCTGACGCTTTCGCTCCGCTTGCTCAACACGCCGGCAGGCGCCGGCAGGGTCGTTTCTTGACAAGGCGGGACACCTTCCCTAGAGTCGGCGCACCGTATGAGAGTCGCCTTCCCCTTGTTCTTCGCCGTGCTCGTCGCCGGGTGCTCACAGAGGTCTGCCTTCACCGTCTACCTGCTGACCGACAGGAGCGAGATGGCAGCTTACGTGGAGGTGTTCAACGCCGCGCAGCGCGACGTCAAGGTGGAGCTCGTTTACCGGCCGGACCCCGCGGCCGCGGTGCGCAAGGGAGGCACGGGGGCGGACGTCGTGGTGGCCGCGGGAATGGCCGGCCCCGACATGCGGGAGCACTTCCGATCGGTCGGAGACCTGTTCGGCAAGGGCAGGCTGGACCCGCGGTCGTTCTACAAGGCGCTGCTGGAGACCGGCCGCCAGGACAACAACCAGTACCTTCTGCCGGTTTCCTTCAATCTGCCGATGGTGGTGTTCAAGCCCGCGGCGCTCGCCGAAGAGGCTCCGGCAAGCTACGTCACGCCGGAGTACATACGCGCCAAGGCGGCCGAGTTCGATGCGCAGAAGAGCCGGATCGCCCGCAAGGTCGGCTTTTCGCCGGCGTGGCGGCCTGCGTTCGTCTACTACACGGCTGCCCTCGACGGAGTCGCTTTCCGCTCGAGCGACGGCCGCAGCGTGCAGTGGGACGACTCCGTGCTCGAGGGGACGCTGAATCGTTTCCGGGACTGGTCAAAGAGCCTGAACACGGACGACCTGCGGGATTTCGATTCCAAGTACCTGCACGTCCCCTACTACCGGCTGATCGAGGACAGCCGGATCCTGTTCTACCTGTCGGACTCGCGCGAGTTCCTCGCCATCCCCCCGGAGAAGCGGCAGAACCTGGACTTCCGCTGGCTCGGCGAGAAGGACCGGATCCCCGTGAGCGAGGTCCTCCACGCCGGTTCCCTCAGAGGTTCGCGCAATCCCCGGGGCGCCCGGCGTTTTCTCCTCTGGCTGTTCCAGCCTCAGACTCAGATCCGGCTGATGGAGACCAACCACTTCAAGCGCCTGCCCGGCGTCTTCGGCGTGGCCGACGGGCTGCCGGCGCTCGTGGCCGTGGCCGAGAACGACCTGCCGCAGCCGCACCACTACCCTGTGTTCGTCGGCCACATCCCGCCCAGAGACATGCTCCTCGCGCCGGAGCCGCTTCCGGCCGGCTGGGGCACGGTCCGGGACGGGGTGGTCCTTCCGTGGCTGCGAGAGGCGGTGCTGGCCGGAAGCGCCCAGACCCCGCTCCGCAAGAAGCTCGAGGCCGCCGGGTTCAGATGATCGCGGGCGCAACGGATCAGGACGCCTTTGGCGCCGCGCCCGGGCAGCTCGTGGCCGCATCCCCCGGCCTGCGGGTGCCGTGAGGCCGGTCTCGAGGGGCTTCCGCGGCCCGTCCTAGACGCGTCAGGAGGCCTCCGGAGGCTCCGGATGCGCAAATATCGTTTGACAACGCGACATCGACGAGTTACACTACCGGAACCATAGAATAATCTCGCTCAGCGCCTGGAGGTAGCTGCATGGCAACAGTAGAGATGAAGAGTCTGACAAAGATCTACCCGGGCGGCGTCAAGGCGGTCGATTCTGCCAACATCACGATCAACGACCGCGAATTCGTCGTCCTCGTAGGTCCGTCCGGTTGTGGCAAGACCACGACCCTGCGCATGGTTGCCGGTCTGGAAGAGATCACCGATGGTGAGCTCTACATCGACGGCAAGCTCATGAACGACGTCGCGCCCAAGGACCGCGACATCGCCATGGTGTTCCAGAACTACGCGCTGTACCCGCACATGACGGTGTACAACAACATGGCGTTCGGTCTGAAGATCCGCAAGTTCCCGAAGCAGGAGATCGACGCCCGCGTCAAGGAAGCGGCCGGGATCCTCGACATCGAGGAGCTCCTGGACAGGCGCCCCAAGGCCCTCTCCGGCGGCCAGAGGCAGCGCGTGGCGGTCGGCCGCGCGATCGTCCGGCACCCCAAGGTCTTCCTCTTCGACGAGCCGCTTTCCAACCTCGACGCCAAGCTTCGCGTCCAGATGAGAGCCGAGATCTCGGCCCTCCACAACCGGCTCAAGGCGACGATGATCTACGTCACCCACGACCAGGTCGAAGCCATGACGATGGGCGACAAGATCGTCGTCATGCGCGACGGCGTCATCCAGCAGATCGGCGCCCCGCTCGAGCTCTACAACCACCCGATCAACCGCTTCGTGGCCGCCTTTATCGGCAGCCCGCCGATGAACATCATGCGCGTGAACATCCGCGAAGAGGGCGGCGGGTTGGTCGCGGACGAGGGCAGCTTCAAGATCAGGATCGAAGGCAAGCACCTCGACGAGCTGCGCGCCTACGCGGGCAAGGAAGTCTACTTCGGCATCCGGCCCGAGGACATGGTCTACAAAGAGGGCGGCGGCGGCGAGAACAACATCAAGGGCAAGGCTGAAGTCGTCGAGCCTCTGGGTGCGGACATCCACATCTACGTGGCGACCAAGAACAACCAGCTCATCGCGCGCGTTCCGCCGCGCTGGGACTTCAAGGTCGGCGACGAGCTCAACTTCACCCCCGACAAGACCAGGCTGCACTTCTTCGACATCGACACCGAGAAGGCGCTCTCGAGCTAGGCCGGCCGCGGTCCGCCGCGGCCAGACAACCGGCAGGGGCGCGAGCGACGGCCTGCCGAAAGTCCGACAGGCTCCTGGACCGCGGAGCCTCCAAAACCGAAAAGAAAGAGACCGGCGCGAGCCGGTCTCTTTTTGTTGCCTCCGTCGGGTCCGCCCCGATAGCCGAAATGCGCCGCGCTCCCGTCCCGTTTCCGGAACCGGTCCCGGCCCGAGCGACCCGGTCAGGACTCGCCGGGGAACTGGCCGTCGTTGCGCTTCGCGTAGAGCTTGATCACGTAGCGGACCCGCGCCATCTTCGCCGCGAGGTCCCTGCGGTCGGACGCGACGCGCGCCCAGAACTGGGCTGCCGACAGGCCGGGGCGCAGGTCGCCGCGGCCGACGCCCTCATTGTAGTAGCCCTCGAGCTCGGCGAGCCTGAAATAGACGCGCTCGAACACGAAGAGCGTCCTGCGCAGCCGGAACAGGGAGCCGACGACGGCCCGCTTCTCGCGCATGATCTCGAGACGGCTGCCGATCCCGCCCTGCCTGTCCTCCCGGACCCACTTGGCCAGGATCTCGCCGTTGCGCATCAGGTCGCCGTAGGCATCGTTGAACTCGCCGACCAGCTGGTCGTAGCGCTGCGCGTAGGACCGCGTCACGCGGAGGGCGTTGCTGCGGAACACCGCGATGCGCTCGGCGATCCAGTCGCGGCGGAACTGCTCGAGGCTCGAGACGGCGACCGGGATCGAGCGGAAGGTGCCGTCGTCGACGCGCCTCTCGACGACCTGCCCCGGCTCGGCGACGATCTCGCCGCCCTTCTCGGAGTCCGAGCAGGCGACCGACCCCTCCTGGGTGCTCACGAGCACGTCGCCCGCGGGCGAGGTGCTGACGTCGAACGTCGTGCCCCGCACGCCCATCACCGTGGTGTCCGTCCGCACCGCGAGGTCGCGGTTGCCGCTGAGCTTCTGCACCTTGAGTCCGATCGATCCGGTCATGAGACCGAGCGTGGTCGTGCTGCGGCGCTCCGTCTGCTCGATCTCGACGTAGAAGGTCGTTCGCGGGGCGATGCGGATCTCCGCCGGCGCCCCGTACGACGCCGTGATCGCGATCGTCACCTGGCCGTCCATCACCGGTGCGCAAGCGGTCCAGGTTCTCGATCGGCGCCGCCGATGTCGAGCTCGGCCCCGGTGAGCGTCTGCTCGTTGCGCAGGAGTCGACGTCGCCGTCCACAAAGAGGATCTCGCCGACCTGCTCCGCGAAGGCGAGGGCGCAGGATGCGAGCAGGATCAGGCAGGAACAGGGCCTTTCTCATCGGTGTTTGTCCTTGCGCGGGTCTTGTCGCCTATTGTATCACCCCGCCGCCGGATTTGCGTCACGCGGTGCCTCGGCGCGCCGTCCCGCCCGCCGCGGCCGTCGGGCGGCGTCCTTGACACACGCTGCCCGGGCCGATACGATCGGGACGATCTCTGCGCTCGGAGAACCTCTTTTGAACACGAATGTCGCCCTCGTCGGCTGCGGCACAGTGGGCGCAGCCACAGCAAGGCTTCTCACGCAGGAACGCGCCGTCGTCGCGGCGCGCACAGACAGCCGCATAGAGCTCAAGTACATCGTCGACCGCGACTTTGCCAACGCGCGCGCCAACGGCTTGCCCGAGGAGCTGTTCTGCGGCGACTACGACAAGGTGCTGTCCGATCCTTCGATCCAGGTGGTGGTCGAGCTGGTCGGCGGCCTGACCGCGGCCAGGGACATCATCGAGCGGGCGCTGCGCGCGGGCAAGCACGTCGTCACGGCCAACAAGGCGCTGCTCGCGCACCACGGAAACGAGCTGCTGTCGCTCGCCCGCAAGCACGGCGTCAGCATGGGCTTCGAGGCGAGCTGCGGCGGCGGGATCCCGGTGGTGGCGGCCGTGACCCAGGGCCTCATCGCGAACCGCATCACGGCGCTCTACGGGATCCTCAACGGGACCTGCAACTACATCCTCACCGAGATGACGCGCGAGGGCAAGGGCTACCGCGAGGCGCTCGCCGAGGCGCAGGCGGCGGGCCTCGCCGAGGCCGACCCGACCCTCGACGTGAGCGGCACCGACACGGCGCACAAGCTCGCGATCCTCTCCGCCCTGGCGTTCGGCGAGCGGATCGTCTTCGATTCCATCCCCGTCTCCGGCATCGACACGCTCCAGGCACGCGACGTGGCTTACGGCCAGGAGCTGGGCTTCGTCGTCAAGCTGCTGGCGGTCGCGAAACAGCGCCGCGACGGGGTGAATCTCTACGTGAGGCCCGCCTTCATCTCCAAGGAGCACCCCCTCGCGTGGGTGTCCGGGCCGTTCAACGCGATCAGCGTGTACGGGCACGCCACGGGCCACACGATGTACTACGGCCGGGGCGCGGGCGGGCGGCCGACGGCCTCGGCCGTCGTCGCCGACATCCACGCCATCGCGGCGGGGACGGCGCAGCCGTTCTTCGCGACCTTCCTGTGGCCGGACCGGGCGCCGACGGCGCGACCGCTCGACCAGGCGTCGAACCAGAGCCGCTACTACCTCCGCGTGATGTGCGAGGATTCCCCTGGCGTCCTCGCCCAGATCGCCTCGCGGCTCGGCGACAACGAGATCAGCATCAGCTCGGTGCTGCAGAAGGAGCTGCCGGATGGTGCGCCAGCCGTCGGAGGGGGTCCCGGTCGTGATCACGACGTACAGGGCCAGCGAGGGAAGGCTGCGCGACGCCCTCGCGTCGATCGACCGGCTTCCGGTCGTCAAGGGCACCGACGACCTGGATCGAGATCGTTGATGAGCACCCCGAAGAGCTCTGAGGCCAAGATGGCCCTCGTCATCATCGACGGGGCGGCGGACCTGCCGATGCGCGAGCTCGGCAGGCCGCACACCCCTGGAGGCGGCGGACATCCCGGCCATGGACGGCATCGTCCGACGGGGCCGCAGCGGGACCGTCCACTGCATTCCCGACAGCATGGAGGCCGGGAGCGACGTGGCCATCATGTCGGTCCTCGGCTACGACCCCGAGCGGGACCACACGGGACGGGCGCCCATCGAGGCGGCGGCCCGCGGCGTACCCGTCGCCGACGGCGACTGGGTCTTCCGCTGCAACCTCGTGACCCTCGACGGCGACCTGATGAAGGACCACTCCGGCGGGGGGGTCTCCAGCGCGCGACGCGGCCGGCCTCGTGGATGCGCTCAACCGCGAGATGGGAGTGCCCGAGGCGCGCTTCTACTCCGGGGTGAGCTACCGCAACCTCATGGTATGGTCGCACGACGCCTCGGGCGTGCGCACCACTGCCCCTCACGACATCCTCGGGCAGCCCTTCGCCCGCCATCTGCCCGCGGGCGAGGGCTCGGAGCCGCTTGTGGCGATGATCGAGCGCAGCCGCGACCTCTTCCGCGGCGCGGCGCCCGCCGAGGCGTGTCGTCGATCTGGCTCTGGGGCCAGGGCAAGCCGGCCCGCCTCGAGCCGTTCGCGGCACGGCGGCGGGGCCTGCGCGGCGCCATGGTCTGCGCCGTGGACCTCGCGCGCGGCCTCGGCAGCCTCATCGGCTGGCCGACGATCGAGGTGGACGGGCGCCACCGGGAACACGGACACCAACTTCCGCGGCAAGGGCGCCGCGGGCGTGGCGGCTCTCGCCGACCACGACCTCGTCTGCGTGCACATCGAGGCGCCGGACGAAGCAGGCCACCGCGGGGAATGGCAGGAGAAGGTGCGCAGCCTCGAGGAGATCGACCGCGCCATCGTCGCGCCGCTGCTCGACGCGCTCGCGCCGGTACGCGCAGTGGCGCATCCTCGTGATGCCCGACCACCCGACGCCCTGCTACGTGAAGACCCACACGCGGGACGCCGTGCCCGTTCGCGCTGGCCGGAACGGACGTCGAGCCCGACGCGTGCGGCCGGCTTCTCCGAGAAGGAAGGCGCTCAAGGGACGTCCCCTGGCCGCGAGCGGCGCAGATCATGGACATGCTCACGGCGCCGTTCGCGCGGTAGTGCGCGTGCCGCAGGCGCGCGACGCGGCGCGGCGGGCGCAGGCCTTCAACTATTGACCGCGCTCGGACGATTATTGTAGTATGCCGGCATAGGATAGCGGAGGCATCACGGATGTCCGACGCGGTGCGCGAAGTGCTCGACGGCAGTGATCCTCGCAGGGGCAAGATCTACTGCGCGAATTGTCAGAAGCTGCAAGCTGGTGCGTGTGCCCGCCGCGAGCAGCGGCCAGTACAACCTGCGCGTGCGGTGCATCGCCGGCAAGTGGCGAAAGCGCCTGGGCACGGAGAAGCTCTACAAGTACTTCACGGTCGTACGGCGCGCCATCGACGAATGCGAGCGCTACGAACCGATGGGCGACTCGCGGGAGTACCTGCGGGAGCTCAAGAAGAACCTCCCGATCAAAGACGAGGCCTACAGCTACTGATGACGCGCCCTGCTGCCTGGATCGCGGTCGTTCTCGCTCTGGTCGCGGCAGCAGGCTGTCGCAGCACTGTCGATCCGCTCGCGCAGGATCTCACGCCGGACCAGTACTTCCAGCGCGCGATCGAAGCGTCCGACAAGGACAACTACCGCCTCGCGCTGCGATACTACGAGGCGTTCCAGGCCAAGTTCCCCAACGACGCGGCGCGCAACATCTGGGCGTCGTACGAGATCGCCCTTCTCCATCACAA
The DNA here is from genome assembly GCA_963734495.1 of uncultured Spirochaetota bacterium. Classification (GTDB taxonomy): domain Bacteria; phylum Spirochaetota; class Spirochaetia; order SZUA-6; family CAVTHK01; genus CAVTHK01. The sequence goes on along the minus strand of CAVTHK010000003.1, from coordinate 259,412 downwards.
GCTCGGTGACGACGACAAGGCGATCGAGCTGTTCGACCAGCTGCTGGCCCGTTACGAAAACCAGCCCGCGGACGCGCCCCCGCTCCCTCCGCGGGCCGCGCGTGCTCGCAGAGAAGGTCAGGGGCATTATCCTGAAGAACCGCAAGCCGGCACCGGCCGCGCTCGCGGCGGCGCCTGCACCTGCACCCGCGCCTGCGCCTGCACCGCGGCACCGCCTGCGCCTGCACCAGCGGCACCGCCTGCGCCTGCACCACGGCACCGCCTGCGCCCGCGGCTCGCCCGCCTGCACCCGCGGCACCGCCTGCGGAAGCGGCCCCCAAGACCGGGGCTGAAACCCGCCTACTTTTCCGCCTCGGCGAGCAGCTTCGCGGGATCGACCAGCAGGATCTGGTTGCCCTGCGTCGCGATCACGCCATCGGCCGCGAGCTTGTCGACGACCGCCTTGCACGTCGTCGATCGAGATCTGCAGGTTCACGGCGATCTCCTCGATCGCGCGGTCGGTGCGGATGACGCCGCCTTCGGCGCCGCGGAAAGCGTAGTTGAGGTTGAGCGCGACCAGGCCGCGCGAGTTGTGCTTGAGCAGGTGCTGGATCTGCGTGTTCATGTTCTGCAGGCGCCTGCAGAGCTTGTCGATGATGTTGAGCGCGATCTTGGCGTTCTTCGTCACCATGCTGAGGAACCCTTCGCGGTTGAACGCGAGCAGGTGCACCTCCGTCAGCGCCGTCACCGTCGCGGTCCGCCGGACGTTGTTGACGATCGCCATCTCGCCGAAGAAATCGCCCTTTGCCCAGCGTCGAAAGGACGTGCTCGCGGCCGCTCAGGTTCTTGGTGACCTTGACCCTGCCTTCCTGGATGATGAACATCTGGTCGCCGGTATCGCCCTCGGAGAAGACGTTCTCTCCGGGCTTTACCGTCCGGCCGAACTTCTGGTAGAGGATCGTCTCTTCAGCCATCGCGTGCCCCTAGCGCGGTCTTCCCGCGCGCTCTTGCACGTCCGCCGCGCCCCGGACGCGGCCCGCCGCGCTTCTTCCGCGCGGTCTTCCCGCGCGCTTTCATCATACGGGCAAGCGCCCGCAAGAGTAAAGACCGCCGCGCGGCGCCTTTGTCGCGGCCGGGCACGGCCGGCGGACCCAATGCGCACGATCCGCCCTCGCGTTGAACGAAGTAGACATCAAGCGAGGAGGCAGCATGAAGAGAATGAGCGCGTGGGCGCTCTGCGCCGGCCTGATCCTCGGGGCCTGCGGCCCGGAGGCCGACGGAAGGGCCGCCGCGGACATCGACCTGACCCCGCCCGTGCTCCTGGCCGCGGCGTGCACGGCCCCGGGGAGCGCGGAGATGCGCTTCTCCGAGCCGGTGACCCTCGTCGCCGGCTCGTTTGCGAGCGACCCGCCGCTCTCGCTGTCGCGGGCGCAGCCGGAGGGCGACTGCCTGCTCCTCGACACCGGCGTCCAGACTCCCGGCGCCCCGTACCTCGTCGAGTTGACCGTCGCGGATGCCCGCGGCAACACCGCCGCCATCGTCGTGCCTCTGTACGGCTTCAACGCCGATGTGCCTTCGCTGCTCATCAACGAGCTCACCGTCAGGGGCAGCAGCACGCACCCCGATATCGTGGAGCTGCGCCTCGAATCAGCGGGCGACATGGGCGGAGTCGTCCTCTGCAACGGCACCGCGGGCAGCTGGACGGACCGGATCGTGTTTCCCGCATTCCGGGTGGAGGCGGGCGACTTCGTCCTCGCTCATTTCAAGCCGGAGGGCCTCCCGGAGGAAGTCGACGAGACCACGAGCAAGACTCTCTCGGGCGGGCTGGACGCGTCCGCGACCGCCTACGACTTCTGGGTCCGCGGGGCCAGCGGGCTCAACGGCAACAACGGCGTGCTGTCCGTATACTCGCGGATCGGCGGCGGCGTCCTCGACGCGATCCTCTACAGCAACCGGACCTCCGCTTCGGACACGGAGTACGCCGGGTTCGGGAGCGCCGAGACCATGGCGAGAGCCTTCGAAATCGCGGAGGCCGGCGGCTGGTCGGCCGAAGGCGAGGCCGTCCGACCGGAGGACGGCGTCAATCCCGGAGCTGTCCACGAGCACGCGATCCATCTGCCGCAGGCGTGGAATCGACACCGGCACGCGTCTGGACTGGTACATCGTGCCGACGCGAGGGGCCACCTTCGGCGGCGAGAACAGGCAGGAGGAGTATGCGCCCTGAGGCAAGCCGCGGCGCTGCCCGGACGCAGCCCCGTGCGCCTCGACCCCGGCGCGCCCGCAAGCAGCCCCGGACGCGTCGCAAGCGGCTGTCGGCGTCCGCGCGCCTCAGGTCCGACGCCGTCCTGGATCGGCCGCGGTCCGCCGCGGCCGGACACTCCGCGCCGCGTGGGCAACCGACCGCGCAAAGTCCGACCGCTTCCTATACGTAGTCCTTGATGAGCTGCTCCAGCGTGCGCTGCGGCACGGCTCCGATGACCTGGTTGACGAGCTGTCCCTTGTGGAAGACCAGAAAGGTCGGGATGCTCTGAATCGTGTATCTGCCGGCGAGGGCTTCCTCTTCGTCGACGTTCACCTTGACGACCTTGAGCTTGCCGTCGTGGGCCAGGGCGAGCTTCTCCACGACGGGTTCCATCATGCGGCAGGGCATGCACCAGACTGCCCAGAAGTCTGCAAGCACGACCTGATCCGAATCGAGCACTTCGCTCTTGAACGTATCGGTCGTGACCTTGACGATGCTCATCGTTCCTCCTAAGGAGCGGGTCTGCGGAAATCCTTGAGCCGGAAGTCCTCGAGGATGCCGAGCAGGTACCCGTCGACACGATCCAGCCGGGCCTGGTTCTCGCCGTCGAGATCGCGGTACGACTCTCGGGCGCGCTCGATGACCCCGCGCAGGTCGTGCAGCAGGTACGCCGCATCCACGAGAAAAGACTTCTCCTCGCGGTCCACGGCGTTGTAGTCGCGGGGGAACGCGCTCAGCAGCCCGACGTAGCGCGTCAGCCTGGGGGGCGCGTCCTTGCCGCCCGGCGACGTCAGGTCGCGCAGCCGGCTGTCGAGGTCCAGCATCTCCCGCGAAGAGAAATTGTACGAAGTGTCGCGCAGCGCATCGTGCAGCTGCGTCATGTACTCCCTCTCCGAGCCGGCTCACCGCCCCGACGAGCCGCCGGATCTCCGGGTTGGCCTGCTTGTGGAACGCGACGTCGTCGTACTTTTCAGTCTTCGCCCGCAGCTCCCGCACGACGCGGTCCGCGAAGTCGGGCCGCGGCCGCCCGCGGGCGTTCTGGCTCTGCTGCAGCTGCGCCTCCGCCTTGCGGATCAGCTCCTCGACCACCTCGATCTCGGCTTCGAGGAACGACTGCATGTCGAGCCCGCCTCCCAGCGCGCTGAAGTACCTCTCCTCGAACGCGAGCTTCAGCGTCTGCGGCTTGAAGAACCGGGTCGAGTACTCGTCGTACTTCTTGACGATCTTGTCGACGGCAAGCTGAACCTCGGCCTTGCTCAGCTTCCCCCTGGTCGGCATAGGGGCAAAGGTTAGCCAATCGTTCCGCAGGTGTCAACGCGAGGCGCCGGCGGGCGTCGACGCGAGTCGGCGCGTGGCGGGCCCGAACGCGGGGAAACGGGCCGCGGGAGGCCGCCGGCGAGCCGGCCTCCCTTCGGGCGTCGCAAGGCGGGCGCGCAGCCGGCGCGCCGTGTCAGGGCAGCGGCGGACCCGCTTCTAGAACGGCACGCTCGCCTGTGAAGGCGCGGCCTCCGCCTCCGCGGCGGCGGGCTCGCTTTCGTCCTGGCCCTCGCCGTTGCCGTTCTTGCGCTCGGGCCTGAACTCCACGTGCTCGGCGACGATCTCGACCTTCGAGCGCGGGTTCCCTTCCGGATCCTGCCACCGGTCCTGCCTGAGCCTGCCGACCACCCGCACGCCGCGGCCCTTCTTGAGGTACTGCTCGCAGACCTCGGCCTGCCGCCCCCAGACGGTGACGTCGAAGAACGACGTTTCCTTCTGAAGCTCGTCTTCCTGCTTGAACCAGCGGTTGTTGGCCACGCCCAGCTTGACCACCGCCGTGCCCTTGCCCGTGTAGCTGAGCTCGGGATCCCGGGTGAGATTGCCTTCGATCAGCACCGAGTTGAGGTTGTTCATCCTCGCACCTCCGTTGAGATAGGGTTCACCCCAGTTCAACGGGGACGCGAATCGCGTTGACTTGCAGCGCGCGAAGGGTCTGCGGCGTCGCCGATCAGAACTTGAATGGCAGCTCGATCCGGTCGAAGCGGCTGCTTGTTCTCGTCGAGGACCTGAATGGTCAGCTGGCCGTCGCCCATGGCGGGGTAGTTGGCGCTGAACACAACGAGCCCGCTGTAGCGGCCCCCCGCCGGTATCTTGATCTCGTTCGGCATCATCTCGCTGTCGATGAGCCTCTCGCGCTCGATCTTGTCCCCGGAGGAGCGGTCCGCGATCTGGTCGTCGACGACCTCCCAGTACGATTTGAGCTGGAAAATGGCCACGGGGGCGCCGTTGACGCTGGACAGACGGAACTGCATGTCCTCGATCCGGAGCACGATCGGCCGCTTGACTTCCTCCCAGTTCAGCTTGAAGACCATGAAGCGCGTCGGCGTCAGCTTCCTCTCGAATGAGATGAACGGGTTGACGCGCGGGTACTTGGCCTTGAGCGAGCCTTCATCCATGAAGCGGACGACGGCAAAGTAAGCGTCCCGGCGAACGGTCTTCAGCGGCGAGTCCTGCGCGGCGGGGGGCGGCACCGAATCGCAGGCCGCCAGGCCCAGCGCGGCGACAGCCGCCGCGGCCCATAGCCAGTAGCGTTTCATAGGTCCCCATCATAACAGCCGGCCGCGCTCAGAAGCAACAGGGCGCCGCGATCCTTACCGATCCCCACAGATCCGCCCCGATCCGTAGCGATCCGCACGGCCCACGCGGACCGCGCGAGACAAAGAAAAGGGCCACCCTTTCGGGTGGCCCACGATCACGATTCGCGTGACGTCAGGTTAGAAGTTGATGATGGTCTCGATGAAGGCACCCGAGCTGGGGTAGGCCTTGCCGTTCACGTCACCGATGCGGCCGATGTCATCCGACATGACCGAGTAGGGCGCGTTCATGTCGATGTACAGGTAGCCGATGCGGAAGTTCGCGAGCCCGAGGTTGATGGTCGCAGCAACGGTGAAGTCGTTGAGCATGTCCGCGCCGGTGCCGTTGGTGTAGTCGCTGTTCAGGTTGAAGACCGCACCCGCATCAAAGGTGACCTTGGGATCGGCGACCACGATGAGCTGGGCTTCCGCACGGTCCACCGGAGCGCCATCGATTCCCACAAGGCCGACCTTGGCAGTGTAGTTCTTCTGGTAGGTGACGCTGGCCGCGACACCGACGCCCCAGTTGACGTCCGAGCCGTCATCAGCAGCCGCAGCGTAGTGGTTGCGGAGCATGAACCCGGCGCCATCGCTGTTCAGGTTGTACTGCCCGTTGACCGCCAGCGCGTAGGCGAGGTCACCCTGGGTCGCCTTGTAGTTGGCAGCGCCCCAGATGAACCTGAGGACTTCGCCGTTGTTCGCGAGCGCCGCCGCCCGGCGTCGAGTAGAGGTTGCCGAAGCCGGCTTCGGCCATGACCGGGCCCTGGCCGCCGTTGGCGAAGATCTCGTAGCCCTGCTTGTTCTGGGCAACGAGGATTCGACGGGTCCTTGTTGAACTGGCCCGGAGCGATGATCGCGCCGATGTTGACCATCTTGTTGAAGGTGAACACCGGGAAGATCGTCGCCTGGCTGCCGCCGCCGACATCGTTTCCGGACAGGTCAGCAACCTCGAAGGGCGAGATGCCGCCAGTCAGGTCGGCGCCGTTCGGATCCTGGAACCCGAAGCCAAGCTTCATGGTCACGTTGCCGGTGACTCCCAGAGCTCCGGTCACGTCCGTCGAGATGTAGAAGCGATCGATGTCCCAGTCAGGGCTGACGACCGTCGGGTTCGCCGGCACGGCCGGTGCGGTGACGATGGCCTCGCCGTTGACGAAGTTCAGGTCCTTCCACCGGAACCTGAAGACGATGGTGCTGAACTTGTCGAGCGGCTCCGTGATGATCAGTTTGCCGTACAGCGCCTGCTCCGGCGTCTTCTGGAAGTCACTGTACACGCCGTACTGGAACATGCCAGTGATCGCCGGCTGGCCGAAGCTCACTCCTGCCACCAGCGCTGCGAACAGCGCAAGAAACAGCAGCCTTCTCATACTACCCTTCCTCCTATGTTGTTCTATTGAGAGCCAACGGCTCTTGCGACCCTTACTATCGGGTACCTTTTGACGGTTGTCAAGCGCCAGATGCACCTCCTTTCGTCGCTGAGGTAGTGGTGGCTCGCGCGACGTCCGAGTCGCCGCACGAGATCGAAACAGCTTGCAGATTCTGTTTCGCTGCCATGAACACGGGGATTCTATCATAGCTGGGCGGAAATGCAAGTGGCGTCCCGCCAAAAAAGGGCCGGCGGCGCGAAGGACGCCCTGCGCGACAGCGGCCCCGCCGGCGCCCGCTTGAACAACGCGCAAACCCGCTGGTACATTCTCAACCGTCATGGAAGGCCTCGAGAAGAGGGTCGCGGGGGACTGGATCGACATACGCGAGGCGGCAAAGGCCTACGACACGCTTGACGGCTATTTCCAGGTCCCGCCCGAGCAGGTGAGAATTCAGATCGAAAAGCTAGAGTTTGCCGTTGAGCAGGGGATCGTCGAGTACAAGAGAGCGGCCCTGGCGCCCCTGTTCGGCCTGCTCGAAGGCTCGCGCTTCCGCGCGCCCGCGCTCGACGAGGTCCGTCGCCAGTTCGCGTACACGAATGCGCTCCTCTTCGCGATGCTCATCCAGCGACAGATAGCCGAAGGGATTCTCAAGGTCGCCCGCGAAAAACCCCCGGACCAGGGCATCGCCCCCGAAACGTTCGAGTTGACCCCGATCCTGCGCGACATCAACGAACGGATCCAGCGGACGCCGGAGCTCGGGAATAACCCAAATGTCAAAAACATCCAGCTTCAGGCCGGCCAGCTGCGTCGTGAGCGCGAAAACATGCAAAAATTGCTTCCCACCATCAAGCCGGAAGCGCGCGAGACCTTCCAGGGGAACTACCGCAAGACCTTCGCGGACATCGTGGACAAGATCAAGCGCAGCTACAGCGCCCTCATCAAAGAGGAGACGCCCGAGGTCGAAGAGGCCAGGCCGATCCTCGCGGCCGTCAAGCTCCCGCAGATCGTCCCCACGCTCACCGATCAGAGCCAGAAAGTCTCCCGCGCGCGATCGACCCTGGCCTTCGCGAGCGACGAGAAATACAGGATCCGGGAGATCTTCGAGGCTTTGGCGGGCGACAAGGCGGACTGGGAGCAGGCGCTCCAGCGCGAGGTCCGGATCTACGCGAAGCTGGAATCCGAGGCCGAAAGCGAGCGGGTCTCGGGCGAGCGATCGATCGCGCGGGCGTACTGCGCCGAGATCGTCCGCGTCCTCGAGCGGACCCTCACCTACAGGCCCTGAGCTTCAGACCGGCGGAGGGGCCGCCGGCGCATCGTCGAGGACTTCCAGGGGAAGGTCGCCGCCTCGCTCCGCCGCGCCCTCGGCGTGCTCCGGCTCCGGCTCGGGGCGCGGCCCCTCGGCCGGCGGAAAGAGCGCGCCGAGCGCCTCGCCCACGGACGAGGCGAACACGAACGTGACCGAGGAGAGCACCTCCTCCGGGATCTCGTCGAGGTCCTTGCGGTTGCGCTCCGGCAGCAGGACGTGCGTCATGCCGGCGCGGTGGGCGGCAAGCACCTTCTCCTTGATGCCGCCGACGGGGAGCAGGCGGCCGGTCAGCGTGATTTCCCCCGTCATGGTGTGCCCCGGCCGCGCGATGCGTCCGGTCAGCGCCGAGACGAGCGCGGCCGTGATCGTGATGCCGGCCGAAGGCCCGTCCTTCGGGATCGCGCCTTCGGGCACGTGGATGTGGATGTCCCTGTCCTCGTGGAAGGTCTCCCCGATCCCGTAGTCCGCCGCGTGCGAGCGCACGAACGAGAGCGCCGTGTGGGCGCTTTCCTTCATCACGTCGCCGAGGCTCCCCGTGAGGAAGAGCTCGCCCTTTCCCTTGAGGAGCGCGACCTCGACCGGCAGCAGCACCCCGCCGAGCTCCGTCCAGGCCAGCCCGTAGGCGAGCCCCGGCTTGAGCTCTCGGTCGTACTGCGACTCCTGGAACTTCTCCTTGCCGAGGTAGCCTTCAATTGACTTTTCCGTGATGGTGACCTTGAAGGCCTCGCGGCTCTCCGCGGTGGTCTGCACGCCCTCCTTGACCGCGTCGCGGGCGATCTTGCGGAGGATGTTGGCCACCTCGCGCTCGAGGTTCCGCACGCCGCTCTCCATGGTGTATCCGCGGATCAGGCGGTGGATCGCGGGCTTCTGGAACGAGACTTTGGCCCACGCCAGGCCGTTTTCCTCGATCTGCTTGGGGATGAGGAACTGGCTCGCGATCCGCTCCTTCTCGAACTCCGTGTAGCCCGAGATCTCGATGACCTCCATCCGGTCGCGCAGGGCGTAGGGGATGTTGTGCACGGAGTTCGCGGTCGTGAGGAACATGACGTGCGACAGGTCGTACGGGACCTCGAGGTAATGGTCGACAAAGGTTCCGTTCTGCTCGGGGTCCAGCACTTCCAGCAGGGCCGAAGCCGGGTCGCCCCTGAAGTCGCTGGACATCTTGTCGACCTCGTCGAGCAGGAACACGGGGTTGCGCGTCTTGGCCTTGCGCATCGACTGGATGATCTTTCCGGGCAGCGCGCCGATGTAGGTCTTGCGGTGGCCGCGGATCTCGGCCTCGTCGCGGACGCCGCCGAGGGAGATGCGGACGAACTCGCGGTTGAGGCAGCGCGCCACCGAGCGGCCCAGAGACGTCTTGCCGGTCCCGGGGGCGCCCACGAAACAGAGGATCGGCCCCTTGACCACGTCCTTGAGCTGGCGGACCGCGACAAAGTCCAGCACCCGCTCCTTGACCTTCTTCAATCCATAGTGGTCCTGGTCGAGGATCTCGCGCGCTTTGTCGATGTCCTTGCTGTCTTCCGAGAGCTCTTTCCACGGCAGGTCGCAGATCCACTCGAGGTAGGTGCGGGAGACCGCGGCCTCGGGCGAGATGGGCTGCAGCCGCGCGAGGCGCGTGACCTCCTTGAGGCACTTCTGCAGCGTCTCGTCGGCGAGCCCCTTGTCCTTGAGCCGGGCCTCGATCTCCTTTGCGCCCGTCGGGTCCTCGTCGCCGTGGCCGAGCTCCTTCTGGATCTCCTTGAGCTGCTCGTTGAGGAAGTACTGTCTCTGGCTCTTCTCGAGGCGCCGGCGCACCTTGGTGTTGATCTTGCGCTCCAGCTCGAGCACTTCGATCTCGCTCGAGAGGGTGGCCGCGAGGCTCTCGAGGCGCGCCGCGGGCTCCGCTTGCGCGAGCAGCTCGACCTTCTTCTCGATCTTGAGGGGGATGTTGGCGGCGATCACGTCCACGAGGGCGTCGGGCGCCGCGGCCTTCTCGACCGTCGCCCGGATGTCGACGGGAACCTTCTTGTTGATGGCCACGTAGCGGTTGAACTCGCCCTGAACGGTGCGGATGAGCGCCTGAACCTCCGAGCCGACCTCGGCGCTCTCGCGGATGGGCTTGACGTGCGCCGCGATGTAGTCGTGGGCGTCCGTGGTCTTCACGAGCTGCGCCCGTTCCATCCCCTCGACCAGGACGCGGATCGTCCCGTCGGGGAGCTTGAGCATCTGCAGGATGCGGGCCACCGTGCCGGTGGCGTGCAGGTCCTCGACTCCCGGGTCGTCGACCTGCGTGTCCTTCTGCGTCGCGAGGAACACCATGCGGCCGCGGGCGTTCGCGGTCTCCACCGCCTGGACGGAGCGCTCGCGGCCCACGAAGAAGGGAACGATCATGCGGGGAAAGACGACGATGTCCCTCAGCGGGACCAGGGGGAGCTCGTTCTTCTTGAGCAGGATGCCCATCGGCTGGGGTCCCTTACGGCCGACCGGATCGGTCGCGTCCGGCAAAGGGGGTCATGCGGCGGGCTTTCAGGCGGACTTGCGCTTGTCGAGCACGACGATCTCGGGTTTCTCGGACTTCTCGACGACGTCGCGCGTGACCATGACCCGCTTGCGGCCCTTGATCGAAGGGATGTCGAACATGATGTCCATCATGATCTCTTCGACGATGGCGCGCAAGCCTCGGGCGCCGGTGCGGCGCGCGATGGCCTTTTTCGCGATCGCCTCGACCGCCTCCTCCTCGAACTCCAGCTCGACGCCGTCGAGCTTGAGCGAGGCCTGGTACTGCTTGACCAGGGCGTTGCGCGGCTCGGTGATGATGCGGCGCAGCGTGTCTTCGCTGAGCTCGTCGAGGGCCACGACGATCGGGACGCGGCCGACGAACTCGGGGATCATCCCGTACTTGATGAGGTCGTCCGGGTGCAGCTTCGCGAAGAGCTCGGAGAGCTTGCGGTCGCGCCGGCCCTTGACGTCGGCCCCGAAGCCCATCGGGTGCTCGGCCGTCCGCTGCTCCACGATCTTGTCCAGCCCGACGAACGCGCCGCCGCAGATGAAGAGGATGTTCTCGGTGTTGATGCGCAGCATCTCCTGGTTCGGGTGCTTGCGCCCGCCCTGCGGCGGGACGTTGGCGACGGTGCCCTCGATGATCTTGAGCAGGGCCTGCTGCACGCCCTCGCCCGGAGACGTCGCGGGTGATGGAGACGTTCTCCCCCTTGCGGGCGATCTTGTCGATCTCGTCGATGTAGACGATCCCGCGCTCGGCCAGCGGGATGTTGTTGCCCGCGTTCTGGATGAGCTTGAGCAGGATGTTTTCCACGTCCTCGCCGACGTACCCCGCCTCGGTCAGCGTCGTGGCGTCCGCCATCGCGAAGGGCACGCGCAGCTTGCGCGCGAGCGTTCGGGCGAGCAGCGTCTTGCCCGTGCCCGTGGGCCCGATGAGGAGCACGTTGGACTTTTCCAGCTCCACGTCGCCTTCGGCCGGGTTCGCGCGGGAGATCCGCTTGTAGTGATTGTACACGGCCACCGAGAGCACGCGCTTGGCGCTCTCCTGGCCGATCACGTACTGGTCGAGAAAGGACTTGATCTCCTTGGGGGTGGGCAGGTCATGCAGGAATTCCCCCGAGATGACGTCTTCCTCCTCGTCGAGGATCTTCTTGCAGACGTAGACGCACTCGTCGCAGATGTAGACGCCCGGCCCCGCGATCAGCCGGCGCGCGATGTCGGCGCTTTTCCCGCAGAAGGAGCAAACCTTCTGGGCTTCACTTTTTGCCATTGTCCTCGACGCGCCTCCGCACGAGCACCTCGTCGACGAGGCCGTACTCTTTGGCCTCATCGGCAGACAAGAAGGTATCGCGCTCCAGATCTTCCGCAACCTTCGCCTCGTCCTTGCCCGTGTGCGTGGCGAAGTAGGTGAGCAGCATCTTTTTCAGGCGCAGGATCTCCCGCGCCTGCCGCCCGATGTCGGCGGCCTGACCCGCGACGCCGCCCCACGGCTGATGGATCAGGATGCGGGAGGAGGGCAGCGCGAAGCGCTTGCCGTGCGTGCCGCAGGTCAGCAGAAGGGCGGCCATCGAAGCGGCCTGGCCCAGGCACATGGTCTGGATGTCGGGCTTGATGTACTGCATCGTGTCGTAGATGGCGAGCCCGGCGAGCACCGAGCCGCCGGGCGAATTGATGTAGACCTGGATGTCCTTTTCGGGGTCCTGGCTCTCGAGGAACAGCAGCTGCGCGATCACGAGATCGGCGCTCACGTCGTGGATCTCGCCGTCGAGAAAGACGATGCGGTCCTTGAGGAGCCGGGAAAAGATATCGTATGCGCGCTCGCCGGCGCCGCTCTGCTCGACGACGATCGGGACCAGGCTGTTATCCTGCTCTTCGATCCTCGCGCGGGCCCGAGCTCTGGCGCGGTTGAGGCGCATCATCAGCTCTTGAGAGAGGTTCTTCATGGCGTTTCCGCGGTCAATTTACCCATTCACCTATCCAAAGTCCAGGTTGCGTCCGACCCACCCCCTCCGCGAACGAGGCCGTCAGCCGTCCCCGGGGCTCGTCACGGCTGGGCAAGCTCCGCGAAGGTCATCTTCCTGCCCTTCTTGAGCTTTGCCGACGCGATCAGGACGTCGTAGGCCTTGGCAAGACGCCGCTCCTCGCGCAGCACGGCGAGCAGCCCGCTCTGCTCGTACTCGCGCTTGAGGTCGTCGAGCTTGCGATTCTGCCCCTCGGCCGCGGTGCGGACCTCGTCGTCGATCTCCTGCTCCGGGACCTCGACCTTCTCCCGATCCGCGATCTCCTGGATCGCCACTCGTCTCCTGATACTCTCTTCGACAGACGGGCGCCACTCGGCGAGCAGGTCTTCGACCGCTCTGCCCTCGCGTTTGAGCAGGCGCGTCACCATGTCCTCGTTGCCGCCCATGCGGCGCACGAACTCGTGCCAGCGCAGGTCCAGGTCGCGCTCGACCATGGAGGCGGGGAACGTGATCTTCGAAGCCGCCACGATCTGCTTCATCAGCTGGTCGACCCTGACCCCTCTGAGGCGCTCGTTCGCGGCCTGCTGGAGACGGGTGCGGATGTCCTGCCTGAGGTCCTCGAGCGTCTGGAAGCGGTCGCTCACGTCCTGCGCGAGCTCGTCGTTGACTTCGGGAAGCTGAGTCTGCTTGAGCGCCGTGACCTTGACCTTGAGGCGCACCTTGCGGCCGGCGAGGTCGCTGTACTGGTGGCCCGCGGGGTACTCCTTTTCGAGAACCCGCTCCTCGCCCTTCGCCATGCCGGCCACGTCGTCGTCGATGCCGTAGAGATTGTAGCCGGAGCCTACCTGGAAGGTGAAGCCTTCGCGGCGGGTCTTCGCTTCCTCGCCGCCGTCCTCCCTGACCTCGACGTAGTCGACGGTGATCGTGTCTTCCTTTTCCACCTTCGAGCCCTCGGGCTTGTCCACGACGATCCCGTTCTGCCGCTGGATGCCCTGCATCTCCCGCCCGATGTCCTCGTCGCCGATCTCGACCTGCAGGTCCTCGATCTCGAGGTTCTTGTACTCCCCGAGCTCGATCTTCGGGTAGGTGTCGTAGGTGACCTCGAAGACGAACGGTTTGCCGAGCTCGAGCTTGAACTCGTCCTTGAGCGCGGGACGAGCGTACGGCAGCGGCTTGTGCTCGACCTCGGGCAGCGCCTCGCCGAGGCTCTTCTCGATGAGCGCCTGCGCGGCCTCGGCCTTGAGGGTGTCGCCGAACTTGCGGATCAGTACGTCGGGCGGGACCTTGCCGCGGCGGAATCCCGGGAGCGCCAGCTTGCCGGTGTACTCCTTGACCACCGCGTCGTATTCCTTCTGCACGTCTTCCTCGCCGAGCGTGATCCGCAATCGCACCGAGGAGTTGTCGAGCAGCTCGATGTCTCTTTTTGCCTGCATATGCCGTTCCTCTGACACGTCGAGTGGCGCGCTCCCGCGCACGGCCGCCCGCGCGGGCGTCGCCCGGATAAACAAAAGGCGATCACGACGGATCGCCTTTGGGAATAGGAGCGGGAAACGGGGCTCGAACCCGCGACTTCCACCTTGGCAAGGTGGCGCTCTACCCCTGAGCTATTCCCGCACGTTTGCCTTCGCACGCCTGCCTTGCGAGAGAAGGGACTCGAACCCTCAAGCCTCGCGGCACTAGATCCTAAGTCTAGCGTGTCTGCCAGTTCCACCACTCTCGCGAGAGATGTTCCCGGCAGGCACTCACACGCCCCGCAGTCGACCCAGCGCCCGGCCGGGAGCCGCGCCGGAACTATACTCCGGGCGGGAAACCCGCGTCAACCTCGGGCGTCACGCCTTTCCGCGCCCTGCGCCCCGTTGAGCCGTGAAGGAGTCGAACCTTCGACCCGCAGATTAAGAGTCTGCTGCTCTACCAACTGAGCTAACGGCCCGAGTACGCCCGACAGGATTCGAACCTGCGACCTTCGGGTTCGAAGCCCGACGCTCTATCCAGCTGAGCTACAGGCGCACGTACGCCGGCACTGCCGTGCCGACAGGGTGGGTAATGGGATTCGAACCCACGACATCCAGCTCCACAGGCTGGCGCTCTAACCACCTGAGCTACACCCACCAAGCACGCACAAGCGGCAGGACAGATAGTAGCTGCAGACACCGCCTGATGTCAAGAAACCGGCTGCCCCGGCCTGCCTCGGCTGCCGGCCGGCAGGGCCGTCCTTGGCCCTCGGGGCCCGGCCGACCGGAGGCGCGGGCGGTGCCGGCGGCTCCGTTGCGACCGACGCCCCTGCGATGATAGGATGCGTCTGTTCCTGTCGCCTGGAGGCCTCCGCTTGAGCCGCGTCCACGTCCTTCGCCTCCCACCGCATGCCCGGCCGGCCATCCCATGAGCGCCCCCGCGCCGGCCCTGGCCGCCGGCATCACTGCCAGCCCTCTTTACCGGTGGTTCGTGCTGCTCAACGTGATGGTGGGCACCTTTATGGCGGTGCTCGACGCGTCCATCGTCAACGTCGGCCTGTCCAGCATCATGGCCGGCTTCGGGTCCTCCGTCGACACCATCCAGTGGGTCATCACGGCCTACATGCTGGCGACCACGATCATGCTTCCCGTCTCCGGCTGGCTTGCGGACAATTTCGGCTACAAGAAGATGTACGGATCGGCCCTGCTGCTGTTCACGGTAGGGTCCCTGCTCTGCGGCCTGGCGTGGAACGAGCGAACGCTGATCTTCTTTCGCGTCGTGCAGGGCACGGGCGCCGGGCTGCTCATGCCCCTCGGCATGGCGATCGTCATGCGCGAGTTCCCGAGGGAGCAGAGAGGCATGGTGCTCGGCTTCTGGGGGATAGCGGCGGCGGCGTCGATCTCCCTCGGGCCCATGACCGGAGGCTTCCTCATCGACCGGCTCAACTGGAGGGCCATCTTTACCGTCAACGTCCCGGTCGGGTCGTTCGGCGTCCTGTTCACGGCGGCGGTCCAGAAGGAGTACAGGAAGAAGGAGAACACGCGGTTCGACTTTCTCGGCTGCATCTCGATGACCGTGTTCCTCGCGGGGCTCCTGCTCGCGCTGTCGGCCGGGAACGCGCGCTGGAACACAGGCGGCTGGTCCTCCGACTACGTGCTCACCTGCTTCGCCGTGTCATTTGTCGGGCTGCTGGTCTTTCTCGCCGCGGAGATCACGATCGAGCACCCGATGATCGAGCTGCGGCTCTTTCGCAACTTCAATTTTGCCTTCGCCAACTCCATCCTCTTCATCTTCGGGGTGGGGATGTTCGGGAGCACGTTCCTCATGCCGCTCTACCTCCAGACGTCGCTGGGGTACACGGCTCTTCAGACGGGTCTGATGTTCCTGCCGATCGGGCTCATCCAGGGCACGCTCTCGCCGTTGGCGGGCATGCTCGCAGACCGCACGAGTCCGAAGCTCCCCGGCATCTGCGGCATCGCCCTCCTCGGGTTTTCGCTCTACCGCAACAGCCTGATGACGCTGCAGACCGAGCCCGGCTGGATCACGGCGACGCTGATCCTCCGCGGCATCGGCGCCGGCTTGGCGTTCACGCCGCTGAACACGATCGCCGTCTCGGAGATTCCCCGAGAGAAGATGGCGCAGGCCTCGGGCATGCTCAACGTCATCCGCCAGGTCGGCGGCAGCGTCGGGGTGGCGATCATGGGCGCGATCGAGGCGAAGCGGGTCGTCTTCCACACGGCGATGCGCGGCCTCGCGCTCGACCCCAACTCGCCCGCGCTGCGCTCGACGCTCGGGGCGCTGCAGACGCACGCCATGAGGGTGGGCAGCACGCCGGCCGACGCGGCCGCGCAGGCGCGTAGCCTGCTTTTCATGCGGCTCGGCAACGAGGCATTCGTCGCCGCCGTCAACGACTGCTTCATGATCGCGGGAATCGTCACGCTGTTGGGTGTGGTGCCGCTCTCGCTTCTGCGCAGGCGACAGCGGGTCGCGGTCAACGAAATCGAGGAAGCGCCCGCGACGGGTGCCGAGACGGAAGGCTTCGCCGACGCCGCGGAGGAACCGCTCGCGTCGGCGAGGCCCCTGGTCCCCCCGACGCCGCATCCGGAGCCAAAGAGCGTGGGGTCGGCCCTCGCCGCCAAGTGACCGGCGCGACCGATGGGGCGCGACGATGAGGCCGCTGCCTTCCTTCGACATTCTCTTTCTTGCTGGACTGGCCTGGGTCGCGTCCCTTTCGCTCGCGAACATCATGTGGTTGCGGATCTCGACCCGGAAGCCGCGACTGGGAGCCGGCACCAGGCAGCCGAAAGTGTCCGTCCTGATCCCCGCGCGGAACGAGGAGCACGCCATCGGCGACTGCCTCGCGAGCCTGGCAGAGCAGAGCTACGGAAGCTACGAGATCATCGTTCTCGACGATGAGTCCACGGACGGGACCGGCGCGATCGTGACCCGGTATGCGGCCCGCTACCCGGGGCTGATCCGCGCGCTGCGGGGGCGGCCGCTTCCGCGCGCGGGCTGGTGCGGCAAGACGCACGCCATGCAGCAGCTCGCCGCGGAGGCGACGGGCGAGTGCCTCATGTTCACCGACGCGGACACGATCCACGGGCCGCACAGCGTGGCATGGGCCGTGACCAACCTGCTGGCGCACCGGGCCGACCTGCTTTCGGGGTACGTGCGCCAGGACGTGCGCACCGTCGGCGAGGCGCTGGTCGTTCCGGCGATGTACGTGATGACCGCCTTTCTGCTGCCGCTCGCGCTGGTGCCGCACACGCGGGCCCCCGCGCTGTCGCTCGCCATCGGGCAGCTCATGGTCTTCCGGCGCGCGGCGTTCGAGGCGGTCGGCGGGTATGCCGCGGTCGCGGATCACATCGGGGAGGACGTCTCGATCGCGCGCGAGCTCAAGCGCGCGGGATTCAGCCACCGTATTCCTCGACGCGGCCGGCCACGTCAGCTGCCGCGCACACGGTGGGTATCGCGGAGCGGCCGAGAGCGTCTTGAAGAACATCTACGACACCTGCCTGCGCCAGCCTCTGACGGTCGCGCTCGGCGCGGCCCTTGCGGCCGTGGTGGTCGTCATCCCCGCGGCCGTCGCGACGCTCGAGCTCCTGGCAGGACGCGGCGAGCCCCTGGTGCTCGCCGAGGTCGCCGGGTTTCTCCTGCTATGGGCGACTGTTCTGTACGACCGGGGGCACCGGTGGTGGGCGCCGCTGCTCACCCCGCTGCTGTTCCTGAACCTGCTGTTCCTGACGGGGCGCGCCCTCAACCGCGCGATCGCGCGCCGCGGCATCATCTGGAAAGGGCGGACCGTTCGGTAGGTCGACTTCGCGGCGCAGGCCGTGGCGCGGGCCGTGGGGCAGGCCGCTTCATCTCTCGTGGACGGTGGTGCCCCCGTGCCCGCTGACGCCATCCGTGGAGGACCGGGACCCCGACGGCTCGAACTCGGCCTGGCAGTACCGGCGCCCCTCCGGCGTGAGCATGTTTCGCCACTCGAAGCCGAGCCGTCGTATCAGGCCATCGTCTCGGCGTCGGGGAGCTGCTCGCGCGCATCCGCGTGGCCCTCCGCCGGACGACCGACGCTCCCGGACGCTCCGCGGACGAGGTAGGAAGGCTCAAGGTCGGCGAGCTGGAGGTCGACGCGGAGGCTCACAGGACGTACCTGGCCGGCAGAGACCTTCACCTTACTCCTATCGAGTACCGGCTTCTCATCGTGCTCATGCGGAACGCGGGCAAGGTGCTCACGCACAACTACCTGCTGACGGAGGTCTGGGGGCCGGGCAGAGGCGACCAGAATCACTACGTCCGCATCTACATGGCGGGACTCCGGCGCAAGATCGAGCCCGACCCGGCCCGCCCCCGATACATCTACACCGAGATCGGCGTCGGCTATCGCTTCGCCGACGAGTAGCGCGCGACATCGTGCGCGGCGGGGCGCATCCGTCCTGCGCGGTGCCTGGCGCGGTGCCGTCAGGCACGACAGCGGGCTTCGCTGCGACCAGTGACTGACGGCGCGAGACACTGGTTTGACGGTCGAGGACATATCTCGCCCGCGTGTGTCGCGCGCGTCGGACGCCCCCTCTACACTGGCAGAGCGGAGGGTCGAAGACATGGAAGGGCCGATCTACAAGTTCTTCAGGGTGCGCTGGACCGACGCCTGGTACCAGTTGAGCGCGGCCGAGCGCAACGAGCGGTTCGCGAAAGAGGCCGAGCTCCGCGAGCAGCTCGGCGTCAAGAACCTGGCGTTCTGCGACCCGGGCTGGAACAACGAGTCGTGGAGCCTGTGCGGCGTCCACGAGTATCCGAGCATGGACGCCGTCCAGAAGCACTACCAGGGCATGGTCGCGCTGGGCCTGTTCCGCTACATGGAGTCCGAGACGATGCTGGGGACGCGCTGGGGAGGATAGCAGACATCCAGCGCTGCCGGCCTGTCGGCGGAGCGTCCTGCCGGACGCGGCGACCCGGCCTTTGCCACGACCGACCACCTGCAATGCCGCTCGCGATGACACAGGGGACGATAGGAAGCAGAAACGGCAGGAAATCGTCGTATCAGTTGGCGGCAAGGCAGTGGCGGTCTACCGCTCGTACATCGGTCGAGGCCCGCTCTACATCACCTCGTATCCATCCCTGGAGGCAGCCGAGAGGGCTCGCATGGGAATCTGGGGCCGCGTCGGTCTGAATAGCCAGCGCTACTACACCTACGAAGAGGATATCCTGTCCGAGATGCCGCTGGACTCGTAAGACTCGAGCGCTTGTCCGCCGCAGCCGGCGCGTGCCCGCGCTCGTGAGCGGTGCGACGTCAGACAGGCTTTCGGCCATGACGCGGTAGCGCTTGGGAAGAGGTGTGCTTTGGATCGCTGTGAAGACTGTTGCGTAGAGTGTGTCCCTACGGAACAATTTCGCTAAGTCCGCGTTCACGCTGGTGTACCGGTCCTATACAGGCAGACGGCAGCCGGGCAGTCCCAGCAGTCCCGGGTCGAGTCACTTATTGAAGCAGATCACCAAATCGCCGGATGACCGGAGGCAACCTCAAGTCGTCCACGGGAGATTTGCGGGCAACCCAGTCGCGGTCTTCCGGCAGCGGACCTTCGAAGCGACGGCAGCGGTCGCTGCCCCGCTACACGAGTCCTGCGGGTTGCCTTCAGGGAGCCGCACGCCTTCAGCCGAGCAGCCTGAGGAGTCTTGCGACTACCTCGCGTCTCTTTGCTTCAGTAACCTGTCCGACGTGCGTGCGAAGTCTTCTCTTCGATCGTGAACAGCTTCGCTGGGCGGATGTAGGAGGGACGGTCGAGTCGCCCATGCACAAAGTCATCAGGTCCTAGAAGGACTCCGTTCGGATCAGAGCCCGAAGATGTGATTGCAGCGACCACAACGTCATCTCCGGGAAGGTCTATGAGAACAAGCACCGGTCGCGGCTTAGCGCTCGCAAGGTCGGAGAACGGGAACAGGACCGTTGCGACTTCGCCTCTCAAAGGTCCTTCCAGGCTTCGTCCTCCTCTGGGGTCGCCCAGACCGATGCCAGGGCTTTCTCAGAGGCGAGCAGGAGATCCCGAGTGCTCTCAGGAATGATCACCAACTGCTGTGAGACGTTGTTCGTGAACGTCGTTTCCTGGACCTTATATGTTGGCACGCCGTCAGCGCTGACCGTTTCCGGCAACAAAGTGAGTTTCGACATCACTCGCCCCCACCCTGCGGTATTGTTACCGCGTTCACGATGATTCTCCTCGAACCGAATTGACCGTTGCCGACTCTCAGAACAAGATTGTAGTTGCCCGGCTTGGGGAACGTCACACCGAAAGCTGGCACGATCAATTCTGCTTCCCTGCCGCTGGCAAACTTGATCTCACCGCCAGCGGAGAACACGACCAACTCAGCCCCTTCCCTTGCGATGCTTACCGAAAACTCCGCCTCGTCCGTGAAGTCCTCAAGATTAGCGTAGATGAAAAACGGCGGCGCTTGCCCTGGAAACGAAGGCAAGTTGAAGGTGTTGAACGATCCAATGATCCCGCGCTTGCCGTTGTCCTCTTTGATGATGCGATCGGCCATGAGTAGCGCGTTGCACTTACCTTCCATCCTCGAGCCTTTCGGGGTGTTTCTTTGGCCGCCTCTTGTAATAAAGTACCACCAAGCACTCGGCCACGCAACATGCCCAGGTCGCAATCCCCCCACATACCCTCCGCACATTCCGCGTAAGCAGGCGCGATATACACTGGATCTGCCGCGGGGCCTGCTTTGTTGCATGCAGTCAGATCGTGCCCGCCTTCCTGATGTCATCAGTCCTGACAGTCAAGATCCGAACGAAACCGCGCCTCGCGGACAGTGGCAACTGACGGCGTGAGACACTTCGTTGACGGTCGAGGACATATCTCATCCGCTCGACCTCGCCGACGCCGACCACTGGTGTACTCTCGCCCCGACGTCTTCACGGTGGGCTTGAGGAGGAGCAAAGTGGCGATCTATGTGATGTTGAAGGTAACGGGTACGACGGAGGCCGGTTGGCAGCTGACCGCAAAGCAAGTCGACGACTTGATGAAGAAGCGGGATGAGGTAGTCGCGTCTGTCGGCGGGAAGACGGTGGCGTGGTACCGGTCCTACAGGGACGGAATGAGCGTTTGCATATACTCTTACCCATCCCTTGAGGCGGCCGAGAAGGCCCGCGTGGGAACAAGCACCCGTCAGGGCCTGAACCTCAACCGCTACTGGACGCACAAATCGGACATCCTCTACGAGATGCCGCTGGAGCGCTAGGCCGGGCAGACTTCTCGCTCGGCGCCGGTGCGTCTGCTCGAATGACGCTCGCCGACAGCAAAATGCATTCTCGCGCGCACTGCGCGGTCGCCGCGCGGCAGGGCGGCTCCGGCATCCGCCCTGCACGGTGCCTGCCGCCGCGCCCCACTCTGCCGCAAGGACTTGCCTGGATACGTCCAGCTGGACTCGAACCAGCGACCCTCTGCTTAGAAGGCAGATGCTCTATCCACCTGAGCTATGGACGCGCGCATCGGGATGAGAGGAATCGAACCTCCGATCTCCTGCTCCCAAAGCAGGCGCCTTAGCCGCTAGGCTACATCCCGATGCCAATGAGCATAGCCTCACCCCAAGAGCGAGGTCAACACAAACTGAAGGCTGCCGCGCGGGAGCGGCGCCGCAGGCGACTCGGAGGCGGCGGCCGCGGGGCCCCGCGCGGGTTGATTCGGAGGACCCCGCGCGTCACATTGGGGCGATGATCCAGCACGTCGTGATCCTGGCGGGCGGCGCGGGCACCCGGTTGTGGCCGGCATCGCGCGAAGGCTCGCCGAAGCAGTTCCTGGACCTCGGCAGCGGCCGATCGCTCCTCCAGCAGGCGCTGGCGCGCGCGCTCGGCCTGCGGCCTGCCGGCCGCGTGCTCGTCGTCACCCACGAGAGCCAGGCGCAGGCGGTCCTGAAGCAGGCGCGCGGGCTGCGGGCGCCCGGCCTCGCGATCCTCGCCGAACCGGCCGCGCGCAACACGGCGCCCGCGATCGCCTACGCCTGCGCCTGGCTCGAGGCCCGCGGCGAGGCGGACGCGCCGCTGCTCGTGCTGGCCGCCGACCACATCATCGAGCCGCAGGAGCGCTTTGCCGCCGCGGTCGCCCGCGCCGCCGCGCTCGCCGCCGAGGGACGCCTCGTGGTCTTCGGGGTGCGGCCCGACCGGCCCGAGACCGGCTACGGCTACATCGAAGCCGGCGAGCGGCTCGGCGAGGGCCTCGCCGTGCGCAGCTTCCACGAGAAGCCCGACGCCGAGCGCGCCCGCCGCTACCTCGAAAGCGGCGGCTACTACTGGAACTCCGGGATGTTCGCGTTCACGCCGCCGCTCGTTCCTGGAGGAGGCGGGCGCGCTGGCGCCGTGGCTGGCCGAGCCGTTCCGCGCCGGCCGGGCCGCGCTCGCGAAGCGGGCGCCTCGCCGCGGCATCGTCGCCCCTTCAGCGGGCCTGCGCGAGATCTACGGCGGCCTCCGCTCGATCTCGATCGACTACGCCATCATGGAAAAAAGCCGCCGGGCCGCGATGGTCGAGGCCGACTTCGCCTGGAGCGACGTGGGGAGCTGGGACGAAGTGGCGCGCTTCGCCCGGCCCCAGGGCGAGGTCGCCTCGGCGGGCGGCGACGGGAACTTCGTGCTCTCGGACATCCCCGTGGCCCTCGCGGGGGTGAGCGGGCTGATCGTCGTGATCCGCAACGGTGTCTGCCTGGTCTGCCGCGCCGGGAGCTCTCAGCTCGTGAGGGACGTGGTCGAGCAAGTCAAGGGAAAGGGGCGCTCGGAGCTTCTGTAGCGGGATCGGAGACGGGCGGCTACTGGGTGCCGGCGCGGGCTTCGCGGCGGGCCTTGTCGATCGACTCCATCTTCTTGAAGTACTCCGCCTGCTTCTTGATCTCTTCGACGTCGGACGTCTGGATCCTGTTGTCCACGACCTTGAGGCGCCTGTTCTCGAAGAGCCGCCGCAGCAGGTCGCCGCCCTCGTTGGCCGACAGCCCCACCATGCCGGTGAGCTCCTTGGGCCCGAACTCGAAGGTGTAGGGCTCGCCGTGGGCGATGTTGACCTTGCTCTTCTCGAGCTGCAGCATCAGCGAGTCGTACAGGCGGCCCAGGGGGTTCTTGATCATGGCGTTGGCGAGCTGCTTGTAGACGAACCAGATGCGCTCGGCGAGCAGGGTCGTGAGGCGCGTGACGATCTGGGGCTGCGTCTGCACCATCCGGGCGAAGTTGGACTGGTTGACCGCGAGCAGGGTCACGTCCTCGTGGGCGACGGCCGACGCGGAGCGCGGCCGGTTGTCGAGCAGCGCCATCTCGCCGAAGATGTCGCCTTGCGGCAGGAGGGCGATCAGCACTTCCTTGTCGTCGACGATCTTGCTGATCTTCACCACGCCCTTCTGGATGATGTACAGCTCCTTGCCGGGCTCGTTCTCGGAGAAGATCATCGTGTTCTTCGGGTAGACGCGCGTAAAGTCGCTGCCTCCCCCGTCGAGATACACCGCCTTGGCGTACGGCATGATCTTCGCCATCCGCTCGCGCGCCACCTTGGCGTTCGGGTCGTCCGGGCAGTGCTGCAGGAACCGGAAGTAGGAGTAGTAGGCCTGGTTGTACTGGCTCTGCTTGAGGTAGTACTCGGCCACCTTGAACAGGTGCGACGGGTTCTCCCCCGCGGTGTTCTTGAAGTTCACCCGCGTGAGCGCCCCGTCGAGCGCGCGCATGCGCTTGGAGAACTGGAAGATGATCTTCATGGCGACCGGCGCGTTGCGCTGGATGAGCAGCCCGAACTGGTCGCGGCCGACGGCGATCAGGGAAACGTCGGTGATCGCGATCGCCGTCTCGATGTGGCTGTGGGCGGACATCGTCGACACGACGCCGAAGAAGTCGCCGGGGACGAGGACCTTCTCCTCCTGCTCCTCGGCGATCTCGACCTCTTTGCGGACCTGCACCTTGCCGCTGCGGATGATGTAGAACTGATCGGCGCGCTGTTTGCCCTCGACGGTGACATACGCGCCCTTGCGGAAGTTGACTAACGTTAATTGCGGACCAGACATATTCCCCACTGCGGCAGCTACAGTATAGGAATCGGCTCAGATGGTGTCAACTTTGAAGGCGTTCGCGGAGGTTTTCGTGGCTCGCCGGCAGCCCGCGAGCGCCCGGAGAGCGCCGCCTCGGGCGGCGCAGGCGCCCGCCGGGGCCGCGGGTCAGCCCGGCGCTTGTACATCCCCGGCGAATACGCGGGCCAAGGCGCATGTACGCGCCTGGGCGAGTCCATCCATGGACTCAGCCCGGCGCTCAGCCCGGCGCCTGTACATCCGTGTACGCGCCGGGCGAGCACATCCTTGTGCTCAGTAGATCCCGAGCACCTCGAGCTCCGTCCACCGCGCCGTGTACCCCGTGATCCCGCCCGAGTACTCCTCGTGGATCGTCTGGAGCCCCGGCGCGTCGCGGCGCGTCACGACCGAGGCCCTCGGATCCATGGGCTTGAGCACGGCGAGACCGCGCGAAAAGATGATGTGCTGATTGTCCATGTTTCCGAAATAGTAGGACGCGGGGTTGAGCACCCGCGGGAAGTCGCCGAACTTGAGCCCGTCGGCGAGCGCCGGGTCTACGGGCACCCAGCCGAGCTGCTCCAGGTAGAACTCGGCCCACATGTGCCTGACGGCCTTGCCGTCGGACCCCACGACGTAACCGGCCACCGGCCTCGCCGGCACTCCGGCGGCCCGCAGCAGCGCGGTGAACAGCAGGGAGTAGACCGAGGCGTCGCCCTTGCGCGTCTTGAGGGACTCCAGGACGTCCGTCGCCTTCGGGTCGTAGCCGAGAAAGCCCACCACGGCGTTGTAGACGGCGAGCGCCTTGAGGTACGGGTTGGTCTCCTGGCCGACGATCGAGCGCGCGGTCTTGACGAGGCCCGCGTCCTCGGAGGGCGTGATCGGGTCCGAGGCCGTGAACCGCTGGTAGAGGCGGCTGGAGGCGTCGTAGGCCGTCGGGACGCGCGCGGCGTTGACCCTCGTCTCCACTTCGTAGGCGGACAGCATGAAGCTCTGGCTGATCTGCCTGCGGTCGCCCCTGCCGATGTCGTCGAACGCGAAGAGCGTAAAGCCTTCGTAGTTGTCAAAGAGAGGCTCGGGCTCCCGGGCGATCATGCGCACCTCGCGCTGGGACGGCCCCTGCACGAGCCGCGGCACCCACACCCGCAGCCGCCCCGGCGTGCCCGAGGTGGCCACATCGGCGACCTCCACCCCGTACTGCACGTGGTAGATGCGCTTGTTGGTAAAGAGCTTGGTGCCGACGATGTCCTGCACCTCGAAGTAGACCGAGTTGCTCTCGCCCTTGTCGGTGACCACCCGCAGGCTGCCGGAGGAGGCGCCGTCCGGCACGCGGACCTGGATCTCGCGGTCCTCCCACGAGATGTAGTCCTGGTTGTACTCGAGGGCCGGCAGCATGTCGGAGCCCGCCACGTCGGGCAGGTTCCGCGTCCGGTCGCCGGGGATCCAGGCGAACTCCACCCGCGCGGAGCCGCGGTCGAGCCCGAAGTTGATGCCCGTGATCGTGACGGGAGTGCCGGGAGGGCCGCTCTTGGGCTCGAAGCCGCTGATGTACGGCTGGCCGGGGACCAGCGGCCCCGAGGCGAGCTGCGGCACGTAGGCCTCGTTCGTAAACGGGACCACCTCGCGGCTCTCGCCGTTCTTCGTGACGACCGCGAGCAGGCCCGCGGGCATCTCCTCCGGGACGAGCACGCTGATCCGGCGGTCCGTCCACGAGAGGTAGGCCGACGAGGGCGGCGAATACCCGTTGACGCTCACGCGGGCGCCGTCGCGCTCGCGGCCGAAAAAACGCCCCTTGATGACCAGCTCCTCGCCGGGCCGGGCGTCGTCGGGCGCGATCGAACGGACTTCGGGCGGCCTCTGGGAGAGCGCCGAGCTCAGGAAGAGCGCGAGCAGGAGCGTGAACAGGATCAGGTACGGAAGGCTGCGCCGGAAGTCGAACGGCGGCTTCGAAGGGACTGTCTCGTCCATGGATCAGCGCGGGGGCGGCTGGGGAGGCGGCTGGTCCACGGGCACGACCTGGATCTCGAGAGCGATGTTGAACTTGTTGGTGCCCTGGATGGCGTCCGGGATTCCGAGGGGGTAGAAGAACACCTTTTCCCCGAGCGACACCGGCAGGCTCTTGATGGAGCTGAGGTAGCGGACCGCCCCGGCGGTCGAGGTCGGCTCAGCCACCCAGACTTCGCCCTGGGCCACCAGCATGAGCTTCCCGTCGTTCTGCAGGTAGGGCGTGAGGTTGGCGGTCACGCGGATGTTGCTGCCCTCGAAACGGACGGCCACCGAGTGGCCGGGCAGCGTGAGCTGCGAGCGCTCCACGTTGACGACGGGCTGCTCGCCGGCCGGCATCACCCGCGCCACGATGTTGATGCGCAGGGCCTGGTCGAAGAGCTCCTTGAGCGCCTCCTCGAGCGTGGTGGCAGCGGGCGGGCCGGCCGGGGGCGGGGCGGCGGGCGGCTTTGCGCCCGTCCCCTGCTGGGCCGCCGCGGACGAGGCCACCAGCAGCGCGAAGGCGGCGCCGGCGAACGCGTTCATCGGAAGCGGCTCCGATCGACGTCGGTGGCCCGCAGAAGCAGCGGCTCTCCGACGAAGAACTTCTCCGAGTCGTCCGGCAGGCTGATGATGACGTCGCGGCTCGGCGCGCCTGTTTCGAGGCTCTTGAGGAGCTGCTGGAGGTCCGCGAGGGGGGCCTGGATCTGCACCTGCTTGATGCCGCTCGGCACGGTCGTGATGCGCATCATGCCGACGGAGCCGCGGGCCGTCGTGTAGACGAGCCCGAAGGCCAGCAGCAGGACGAGGGCCGCGGCCCCCACGGCCGCGGGGAACGGAACCGCCACCTTGCGGCGCCACAGCGGCTCGGGGGCAGCGGAGGCGAGCGACGCGCTCAGCCGGCTCCACGACGCGCTCGACTTGCGCCCTGGACCGCGACCGGTGCGGTCGCCGCGAGCATCTCCCCGACCCTCTTCTGGCGCTGGTACTCCGCGGCCCAGGCGGGATCGCTCTCCACGAGCGATGTCACCCTCGCCGCGGCCGCCGCGTCGAGGAGCCCGTCGAGATAGGCTGCCATCAGCCTCCGGTCAATTCGCTGACCGCTTCTCGAGTAGTTGGGCAAGCTTCTCTCTCCCGCGAAAGACCCGCACTTTGACGTTTCCTTCGCTTATGTTCAGTATCTTCCCGATCTCCCGGTAGGTCAATCCTTCGTACTCCTTGAGCACCAGGGGCATCCTCAGGTTCAGGGGCAGCGCCGCAAGCAGCTCGCGCACGAGCCTCTGGTCCTCCTCGCGGAGAAAAAGATCCTCGTTCGAAGGCTCGAGCTGCGGCTCCGCGCGCCCCAGCCGCTCGAGCGCCCGCCTCTCCCGCGTCTTGCGCTTCTCGTGGTTGTACGAGAGGTTTTTTACCACCCGGATCAGCCAGTACTTGGTCTGGTCCGCATCCGGCAGCGCTCCGCCCCGCTGGTACAGGCGGAGAAACGCGTCGTGCGCGAGATCCTCCGCGCGGTCGCTATCCCCCGTGATCCGGACCGCAAGCCTGTAGACCAGGGGAAAAAGCTGCTGGTAGGAGGCGCGGAATCGTTCTTCGAGTCCGTTGTCCCGTGCCATATAAAACAACCAGAAGGGTCCTTCCGTTACAGAGAATCAGCGTCGCCGGCGAACGCCGTAAGGTTGTCGGTCCTGACGCCGCCGCCTCCGGGGGAGCCCCCGTGCGCCTCCGGGCGGGCCCGCATTCGAGCCGCGCCCTGCGCCGGGACATGGGGCGACGGGAAAGGTTATGATACGACCGTGCACAGGCTACGCCAGATCGCCCGGAATATCAACCCGGCAGCCTCCCCCAGGCTCGCCGAGCCGATGGATCGGCACACGTGGTTCGCGATCGGCGGCCCCGCGGACCTGTACGTCGCGCCGGGCGACCTGGAGCAGTTGCAGACCGTCTGTCGCATCGCCCACGACGAGGGCCTCCCGCGCTTTGTCCTGGGCGCCGGCGCCAACATTCTCGTCTCCGACCGCGGTATCCGCGGCGTCGTGGTCGACCTGGGCCGGCTCGTGGGCATCCGCATCGAGGGCAACCGCGTCGCCGCCGGGGCGGGCGTCGCGATGAGCGACCTCGCGGCCGAGACCTCCGGCGCGGGGCTCGCGGGGCTGGAGGGCTTTTTCGCCATGCCCGGCCAGGTGGGGGGCTCGGTCTGGATGAACGCGCGCTGCTACGAGCGCTCGGTGTCCGACTGCCTCGAGTCCGTGGACCTGCTCAACGACTCGCTCGAGGTCGAGCGCGTGCCGCGCGGCCAAGGCGACTACTCCTACAAGCGCTCGCCCTTCCAGGGGCGCGAAGGCGTGATCCTGGGCGCGACCTTCGGCCTGCAGCCGGGAGCGTCGCCGGAAGCCCTGCGCGCGCGCATGAGCGAGATCCGCGCCGACCGCGAGCGCAAGGGCCACTTTATCCACCCCTGCGCCGGAAGCATGTTCAAGAACAACCGCGCCTTCGGGATGCCGTCGGGCAGGCTGATCGACTCCCTCGGCTTCCGCGGCAGGAGGATCGGCGGCGCCATGGTCTCGGAGCTGCACGCCAACATCATCGTGAACGCCGGCCGCGCCACCGCGGCCGAGGTCGACGCCCTCGCGCGGGAGATAGAGATAAAGGTGAAGGAAACCTACGGCTTCGAGCTCGAGCGCGAGGTGCTTCTCGTGGGCGACTGGGACGGCCGCTGAGGCTCCCGGCGCCCGAGGTTTCTGCGCCACCGGATCGACAACAGCCAGCGCGCCGGCGGGCCCGCGAGCCATCCGGCGGCGATCTCCAGGCGCGCGGCGTCGGCTCCTGCTCGCCACGCCGCCTCGACCGCGTCGAGCGCGCTCCGCTTCCAGCAGCCTTCGAGCGAGACCTCGGTCCCGCGGCCCTTCCAGCGGCCCGAAACGGCGATGCGCCCGCCGCTCGCGGCGGAGGCTTCCGCCGAAAAGGCGCCGGCTTCGGCTGCGGCGGACGCATCGAAGGACGCCGAAGACAGCTCTTCGCCGGCGGCGTCGCGCCGGCGCTTCCATGCAGCCGACGCCTCGAGCGAGAGCGCCGGCTTCGCGCGGCCCACGGCAGCGGTCGCGCCGCCGGCCAGCTCCCAGGGCGCCTCGCCGCCGAAGGCCTCGAGGCCGCGGCTCCCGCGTGCCTCGGCCGAGAGGCGGGCAGCGGCGGAGCGCGCCTCGACCCGCAGGGCCGCGTGCCGCAGCGTGCGCTCGAGCCCGCCGCCCGTGTCGCGGTAGGCGCCGTTCGAGAGGCCGAGGAGAGCATCTGCGCGGACCTGCGGGCCGCACGCCTCCAGGCGCGCCAGCAGCCAGGCCCCCGGCGCGGCCCGCTCGGCGATGCTCGCGGCGGCCGCCGCGGAGACGGCGAGCGCGCCCGCGTCCGCGCGCAGGCGAGCCGCCGCATGCGAAAGCGCCCCGCCCCGCCAGGGCGCGTACCCGTAGTACCAGTCTTCGCCGGCCGCGTCGGCCGGGGGCGCCGAGCGGGCCAGGGCGGCCTCCCACTGCAGGGGCGGCAGCGGGCGGCCCGCTGCCGCGAGCACGGCGGTCAGGCGGCCGTCGCGGCCCCACGCCCCCACGCCGAGGGAGCCCGGCGCCGGCCACGCGATCGCGCCGCTGCGGGAGCTCCCGTCGAAGGAGCCGTCGAGCAGCAGCCCCGTGGCCTCGTCGTGCACGTCGGCCGCAGGCCCGCACGCGAACGGCGCCTCGATCAGCCGAAGGAGGCCGGCGGGCGCGAGCGGGCCCGCGACGAGCCACGGCGTGGAGACGCCGGCAGCCGCGCGCGCGAGCGCGTCATCCTCGTAGTCGGCGAGGGCGAAGACCCGCAGCCGCTCGGGCTCCTCCAGCTCCACGCGCGCCCGCCGGCCTCCCGCCCCTTCGACGCAGCTTTCGAGCGTGAGCTGCTGCGCTCCGGCCGCGGCGAGCGGGAGGAGCGCCGCGAGCAAGCGCGCGCACCATGGCGTGCGGAAAGCAAGCCGCGTGCCGCCCCGGCAGGCCGCGGGCGCCTTCCTTCAACCTGTTCTTACATTCGCTTACGAACGTGGCCCGCCGGCCGCCGCCGTCACGTTGACAAAGCGGAGGGGGCTCCCTAAGATCGGACGCAAAGCTCACGGCTCGAGATCGCGGCCTCTCGCCAGTTGGGACAGCTTCGGAGGACGACCGGTGGACATACTCACGCTCAACTGCGGCAGCTCTTCGGTCAAGTACCAGCTCTACGACTGGGACAACAAGGAAGTGCGGGCCCGCGGAATCGTGGAGCGCGTGACCGTCGGCGGCTCCTTTATCAGCCACTACGCCAAGGGGCGCGAGACCGTGACGATCGAGCACGATTGCCCCAACCACCGCGTAGCCATCGACCTGATCATCCGCACGCTGCTCGACCCGAAGATCGGCGCCCTCACCGACATCAACGACATCAAGGCGGTCGGCCACCGGCTGGTGCACGGCGGCGAGAAGATCGCCAAGAGCATCGTGGTCGACGACGCGGCGCTGCGGATCTTCCGCGACGTCGCGGACTTGAGCCCGCTGCACAACCCCGCCAACATCATGGGCATCGAGGCCGCCCGCGAGGTCCTGCCCCGCGTCCCGCACACGGTGAGCCTCGACACCGCGTGGCACCAGACCATGCCGGCCAAGGCCTACATCTACGCCCTGCCCTACAAGTGGTACCGGGAGTACGGGGTGCGGCGCTACGGGTTCCACGGCACCTCGTTCCTCTACGTGGCCAAGAGGGCCGCGGTCCTGCTCGGCAAGAGCCCGTTCGACTGCAACCTGATCTGCATGCACATCGGCAACGGGGCGAGCGCCAACGCGGTCATGAACGGCTGCTCCTACGACACGTCCATGGGCATGACGCCGCTCGAGGGGCTCGTGATGGGCACGCGCGCGGGCGACCACGACCCGGCGATCGACTTCTACATCATGCGCAAGGAAGGCGTGGCCCCGGACATCCTCGAGGGGACGCTCAACAAGATGAGCGGGATCCGCGGCATCACGGAGAAGTACACCGACCGCCGCGACGTGATGAAGGCGCGCGAGACCGACAAGCTCGCGGCCGCTGGCGATCGAGATCGAGGCGTACCGGATCCGAAAGTACATCGGCTCCTACTACGCCGCGCTCGGCCGGGTCGACGCGATCGTGTTCACCGCCGGCGTCGGCGAGATGAGCCCTGCCATCCGCGGGGGCTCCCTGGAAGGGCTCGACGGCCTCGGGATCCGGCTCGATGCCGGGCGCAACCAGGCGGCGGTGACCCGCAACGCGGAGACGATCATCTCGACGGAAGACTCGCCGGTCCGGATCTTCGTCATCCCGACCGACGAGGAGCTCGTGATGGCCGAGGACGCCTACGCGCTCATGGCCGGCACCTACGACGTGCACACGAACTTCACCTACAGCTTCCAGAGCCCGGCGTACGTCAACAAGGAGCGGGCCGAGGCGCTCAAGAAGGACCTGGAGACGAAACCCGCGCTCCGCGAGTGCCTGGCGACGACCCCTGACGGGCGAGCCCGCCAGGCGGGGCAGGCGGGCCAGGCCGCGCAAGCCGGGCAGACCGCGCCCGCGGGCCGCGGCGGGCGCGCAAGGGCGAAGAACGCCCGCTGACCAGCTTCTCGCGCGCGCGTCGGGTCCCGGTGAAGCGACCAGTGCTCGTCCCGTGCGCGCCGGGACCGGCGTACGAGACCGGATGCGACGCTCCGCGCTGTTTGCCGCGGGTGGAGATTCTCCATATTTTAGCTGCGACGCAACATGTTCAGATCCTCGTGTCCGGTGTGAGGCCCTTGCCGGCCGGACATGCGCCCGTTGCGGATCTAAGGAGAAGTAGATGCGCACCGACCGCTTTACCCAGAAAGCGCTCGAGGCGGTGCAGGAAGCCGAATCGATCGCCCGCAACATGAATCACTCGGTGCTCGAGCCCGAGCACCTGCTCGCCGCCCTGCTCGACCAGGAGGGCGGCGTCGTGGCGCCGTTGATCGACCGCGTGGCAGCCCTCGCCGGCGGGACCGGCTGCGGGCGGCGGCGCGCCGACCGCGACCGCCCCGGCGCTCGCGCGCCAGCTCGAGGCCGAGGTCCGCAAGCTGCTGCAATCCAAGCCCAAGGCCTACGGCGACGCCGTGCAGGTCTCGCTCGCGCCGTCGGCCAGCCGCGTGCTCAACAGCGCCGAGCAGGAGGCCGAGGCGCTCAAGGACGAGTACGTCAGCACCGAGCACGTGCTGCTCGCCCTCCTCGGCGTGCAGAGCGACGCGAGGCAGCTGCTCGCCCGCATGGGCATCGACCGCAACCGGGTGCTGCGCGCGATGCAGGAGATCCGCGGCAACCAGCGCGTCACCGACCAGAACCCCGAGGACAAGTACCAGGTCCTCGACCGCTACTGCCGCGACCTCACCGAGCTCGCCCGCCGCGAGAAGCTCGACCCCGTCATCGGCCGCGACGAGGAGATCCGGCGCGTGATGCAGGTGCTCTCCCGCCGCACCAAGAACAACCCCGTGCTCATCGGCGAGCCCGGCGTCGGCAAGACCGCCATCGTCGAGGGCCTGGCGCGCCGCATCGTCTCCGGCGACGTCCCGGACTCATTGAAGAAGAAGAAGGTCCTCGCCCTCGACCTCGGCGCGCTCGTGGCGGGCGCCAAGTACCGCGGCGAGTTCGAGGAGCGCCTGAAGGCGGTCATCAAGGAGGTCGAGTCCTCCGACGGCGCGATCATCCTGTTCATCGACGAGCTGCACACGCTGGTGGGCGCGGGCGCCGCCGAGGGCGCGACCGACGCCTCCAACCTGCTCAAGCCCGCCCTCGCCCGCGGGGAGCTGCGCGCCATCGGCGCCACCACGCTCGACGAGTACCGCAAGCACATCGAGAAGGACCCCGCCCTCGAGCGCCGCTTCCAGCCGGTGTTCACCGGCGAGCCGTCGGTGGAGGACACGATCGCGATCCTCCGCGGCCTCAAGGAGCGCTACGAGGTGCACCACGGCGTGCGCATCAAGGACGAGGCGATCATCGCCGCGGCGATGCTGTCCGACCGCTACATCACCAACCGCTTCCTCCCCGACAAGGCCATCGACCTGATCGACGAGGCGGCGAGCCGCCTCAAGATGGAGATCGAGAGCCAGCCGACGGAGCTCGACAAGATCGAGCGGCGGATGCTGCAGCTCAACATCGAGAAGCAGGCGCTCGCCAAGGAGACGGACCCCGCGAGCAAGGAGCGCCTCGCCCAGCTCGAGAAGCAGCTCGCCGAGGCCGGCTCGCAGCGCAACGCGATGCAGGCGCAGTGGCAGAACGAGAAGGGCGTGATCGAGGAGATCCGCAGGCTCAAGGCGCAGATCGAGGAGCTCAACATCGAGGAGACGCGCTACGAGCGCGAGGGCAACCTCGCCAAGGCCGCCGAGATCAAGCACGGCCGGATGCCGACGCTGGAGAAGGCAGCTCGAGGCCAAGACCCGCTCGCTCGCGGAGCGGCAGGAAAAGGGCCAGGGCCAGCTCCTGCGCGAGGAGGTGTCCGAGGAGGACATCGCGCGCATCGTCTCGGCCTGGACGGGCATCCCCGTCACCAAGATGCTCTCCTCCGAGAAGGCCAAGCTGCTCAAGCTCGAGTCGATCCTCGCCCAGCGCGTCGTCGGTCAGGAGGCGGCGATCTCCGCGGTTTCCGACGCGATCCGCAGGAACAAGGCCGGCCTCTCGGACGTCAACCGGCCGATGGGCGTCTTCGTCTTCCTCGGCCCGACGGGCGTCGGCAAGACGGAGCTCGCCAAGACTCTGGCCGACTACCTGTTCAACGACGAGAAGGCGCTCACCCGCATCGACATGAGCGAGTACATGGAGAAGCACACGGTGTCGCGCCTCATCGGGGCGCCTCCCGGCTACGTCGGCTACGAGGAGGGCGGCCAGCTCACCGAGACGGTGCGGCGGCGGCCCTACTCCGTGATCCTCTTCGACGAGATCGAGAAGGCGCACCCCGACGTGTTCAACGTGCTGCTGCAGCTCTTCGACGAGGGCCGGCTCACCGACGGCCAGGGCCGCCTGGTGGACTTCAAGAACACGCTCATCATCCTGACGAGCAACATCGGCAGCGATATCATTCAGGCCGCGGCCGATATCTCGAAGATCCGCCCCGAGATCGACGCGCTGATGAAGGCGACCTTCAAGCCCGAGTTCCTCAACCGGATCGACGAAACGATCGTGTTCAACCGGCTCGGCCCCCAGGAGATCCGCAAGATCGTGGACATCCAGCTCGGCTTCCTGGAGCGGAGACTGAAAGAGCAGAAGGTGACGCTTTCGGTGAGCGACCGCGCGCGCGCCCGCCTCGGCGAGCTCGGCTACGACCCGCAGTTCGGGGCGCGGCCGCTGAAACGGACGATCCAGAACCTCGTGCAGAACTTTCTCGCCAAGAAGATCATCGCCGGCGAGGTCAAGGAAGGCGAGACCGTCCTGGTCGACGTCGGCAAGGACGGGCTGGTCTTCAAGACGGGCCGGGCGAAGCCGGCTTAGGGCCGGGGCGCCAGGCGGGAGCGCCGTCGGCGCGCGGAGCGCCAGTCCGGCGCCGAAGGAGAATTTCGATGTGCGGGATCATCGGCTACTGCGGGCCCAAGAACGCGACCCAGGTCCTGATCGACGGCCTGAAGCGCCTCGAGTACCGCGGGTACGACTCGGCGGGCGTCTGCGTCGGCACGGCCGACGGCCTGGCGGTCGTCAAGAAAGAGGGCAAGATCCGCAACCTCCAGCGCTTCATCCCGCCGGAGCTCGCGGGCCACTGCGGCATCGGGCACACGCGCTGGGCCACCCACGGCGAGGTCAACGACACCAACGCGCACCCGCACACCGACGCGAGCGGCACGGATCGCGCTCGCCCACAACGGCATCATCGAGAACTTCGCGGTCCTCAAGGAGCGCCTGCAGGCCGAAGGCTTCGTGTTCAAGACCGAGACCGACACCGAGGTCATCGCCCACCTCGTGGCCAAGTACTACAAGGGCGACCTCGAGGAGGCCGTGCGCGAGGCCCTCGCCCTGCTGCGGGGCACCTACGGCATCGTGGTCGTGCACGCCGACGAGCCGGACCGCATCGTCGGCGCGCGCAACGGCTCGCCCCTCGTCATGGGCATCGGCGACCGCGAGATGCTGATCGCCTCGGACGTGACGGCGATGATCGCCCACACCCAGCAGGTGATCTACCTGGAGGACGGGGAGATCTGCTCCCTCACGCCGTCGAGCCACAGGACGACCGACGCCCACCAGCGCAAGGTGAGCCGCGAGGTGCAGAAGGTTTCGTGGGAGCTGGAGGAGATCGAGAAGGGCGACCGCCCCACCTTTATGGAAAAGGAGATCTTCGAGCAGCCGGAGTCGATCAGGCGGGCGTACACCGGCCGCATCAACCGCGAGCTGGCCACCGCCGTGCTCGGCGGCCTCAACATGACCACCCGCGACCTCATCAACATCGAGCGGGTCAAGATCATCGCCGCCGGCACCTCGTTCTACGCCGGCATGGTGGGGGCGCACCTGCTGGAGTCGGTGGCGCGCATCCCGTCCAGCGCCGAGCTGGCGTCCGAGATCCGCTACCGCAACCCGATCGTCGAGCGCAACACCCTGTATTTCGCCGTGTCGCAGTCGGGGGAGACCGCCGACACGCTCTACGCGATGAGGGAGCTGCAGCGCAAGGGCGCCCGCGTGCTCGGAATCTGCAACGTGGTCGGCTCCTCCATCCCCAGGGCCTCGGACGGCGGCGTCTACATCCACTCCGGCCCCGAGATCGCCGTGGCGTCGACCAAGGCCTTCACCTCGCAGATCACGGTCTTCTACCTGTTCACGCTGCTGATGGCGCGGATGCGCGACATGTCGCACGAGGAGGCGACGCTCTTTTTGCAGGACCTCGAAGCGGTCCCGGCCAAGGTCGCCCAGATCCTCGAGCGCAGCGACGAGATCCGCGCGCTCGCGGAAAAGTACGCGCGGCACCCCAATTTCCTGTTCCTCGGCCGCGGCATCAACTACCCGGTCGCGATGGAGGGCGCCCTCAAGCTCAAGGAGATCTCGTACATCCACGCGGAGGGCTACAGCGCCGCGGAGATCAAGCACGGGCCGATCGCGCTCATCAACCCCGAGACGCCGAGCATGTTCCTCGTGCCGAACGACAGGCTCCAGGAAAAAGTCGTCAACAACATGAAGGAAGTCAGGGCGCGCCGCGGCCCGGTCATCGCCGTCGCCCCGGAGGGCACGAACGGGCTGGGCGACGTCTGCGACGACGTGATCCGGATCCCCCAGACGCACGAGCTGATGTACCCGTTCCTCTTCGTCGTGCCGATGCAGCTGTTCGCGTACCACACCGCGCGCTTCCTGGGGCGGGACGTGGACCAGCCGCGCAACCTCGCCAAGAGCGTCACGGTCGAGTAGCCGCCGCTATCGCGGCTGACACCGTGAGCAACCCCACACCCGCACCCGCCCGCGCGGCTCGCCCGCGAGCAGCCTGCCGACGAGGTAGTCCTCTGCTTCCAGGAGCGCGCGGCAGACGGGGCAGCGCCGCGGGAGGTGAGCGCCGGCTCCGTAGCACTGGCGGCAGCCGTACAAGTGCACCAGGCGCTCAGCCCGACCGGGGTAAGCGACGGTCTTGACGGACTCGCCCTCGTCCAGACCGGAGCCGCAGACGGGGCAGCGTGTCCGCCGCCTGTGCGGCGCGCGCACCACGCCGCCTGCTCGCGCCGCTCCCGCGCGCCACAGCAAGGCTCAGCAGCGCCAGCAGGACGACGAGGGCCGCGGCCGCGACGAAGATCGCCGGATGCATGTCTCCCCGCAGGAGGCGGGCTCAGTACTTCTTGTTGCCTCTGGGTCCCCGGGTCGCTTTGCCCCGGGTGCCGTGAGTCATCAGCAGGCCCTCCATCAGCAGCTGCCTGCGAATCGGTACTGCGGTCGTTGCCGGGTGCTTCGGCATGTGATCGGTCGAAGGACGACTGCGCCTCGGCTTGTACACAGGAGCACCTCCGTGCGGCTGGACTTCCTCCCGACCTTCCGATTTCCCTTGCCCGTTCAATGATAGCCGCCTCTGGGCCTGCTGGCAAATCGAAATGCAGGGCCACCGGTGCCCTGGTTCGGCGGCGGAGTGGGTTATGCTTAGGGATAGGCGTCGGAGCCAGTATGAAGAGCTGTCGGTGGTTGTTGTTGGTATCCCTGGCCGCGCTGCTCGCGGGGTGCGCCTGGCGCATCGACCCCGAGTACTCGACGGTCGAATACCGGCTCAGTGGCACGGCGGTCAACGTTTCGGTCACGGCCGTGGCCGATGAATCGGGCACGTTGCGCACATTCGCGGGCGCGGGGCTTCCCTGGTCGCTGGACTACGACAACGACGAGCACGTGATGCGCCCCCCCGTGTACCTGCGCATCGATGTGAGCCCTGATCCGCCTCCGATTGCGTCGGGCAGCGCCACCGTCGCGTCCGCCGGCCATCTCGTTGACGGGACTGCCAATTTCGTGGCCGCAGGTGTCCGTGTGGGCGACATGGCCCTGAACACGGGAAGCGGCGTCTACAGCGCGGTGACTGCGGTGGCAGCCACGGATCTCACGTTGACAGCGGGCGATAATCCCTTCCCCCTCGGAAGCGAGGGCTACCAGGTCTTCCGGATGATGTCGATCACGGCCACGGTCACAGGTGACGGACAGGTCATAGCCTCCGACACCTATGAAGCCTGGCGCTCGATGACTGCCACCGTCATCGCCGAGAACTACACGGCGCCGTGACCACGACCGGCCTGCCAACGGTCCGCGAACGGGAGTGGTCGGGCCCCTTGTGCCCGCCTTATATCGCCACCACATGGGACAAAAGCGTCGACTCGGAATGATCGACCCCCTCCGGCTCGTATCCCCTATTTCCAGAGGCAGTTAGCCCGCTTTCCCGCGATATCGGCCACCGCCGCGGGCAGTGGAAAAGCCGGCCTGGAGGTGGTAGGATGATCCCGAAGGGTCAAGAGGGAGGGCTTGGCCGGGCAAAACGGAGGCGCTTTGCGTCCCAACATGAGAAAAAGTGGGTCTCGAGCGAAACAACTCATCCGTCTTCTGCTGTTTATGGTGCTGGTCATACCGGTCCTGCGGTGCGCCAGCCCCGGCGGCTCGGATGGGACGACGCCGTCCCCCCTGGTCGTCGAGCGCGCGGCCGACATCAACCTCGGTGCCGGCTCGAGCAACCCCTCCAACCCCTGCGTGTTCAGCGCCGCCCTCTACTTTTCGGCCACAGACGGCTCCTCGGGAACGGAGCTGTGGAAATACGACGGCACGTCGGCCGCCCGCGCCGCCGACATCAACGCGGGGAGCGGCTCGAGCAACCCTTCCAACCTCTGCGTGTTCAGCGGCGCCCTCTATTTCTCCGCTTCCGACGGCTCCTCCGGGACGGAGCTGTGGAAATACAACGGCACCTCGCCCAGCCTTGTGGACGATATCAACACCACCGGGTCCAGCAACCCCACGTTCCTGACAGTGTTCAACTCCAAGCTCTACTTCCAGGCTACGACCAATGGAATCGACTTCCCGCTGTTCGCCTACGACGGCTCCTTGACGCCGCCTGCCGCCGTCACCACGCTGGTCACCCCGGCGTACCTGCAGACGTTCGGGACGGCGTTGTACATGGCGGCCGAGGACAGCGCGGGAACAGCCGGGCGGGAGCTGTACAGCACAAACGGCACCACGATCACGCTCGTCAAGGACATCAACCCTGCCGGCAACAGCAACCCGGCGAACCTCACCGTGTTCAACAGCCTGTTGTGTTTCTCCGCCTACGACGGCACGAACACAAGGCTGTGGAAGAGCAACGGGACCGGCGTGGGGACCGTGCTTGCTGACGCAAGCAAGAGCGTTACGCCTGTTCCCGG
Source organism: uncultured Spirochaetota bacterium (assembly GCA_963734495.1). GTDB lineage: Bacteria > Spirochaetota > Spirochaetia > SZUA-6 > CAVTHK01 > CAVTHK01. The sequence goes on along the minus strand of CAVTHK010000003.1, from coordinate 221,170 downwards.
TGCTGCGATGGTGGTTTTCGCCAACGCGCTGTATTTCCTGGGCAACGACGGCAGCACGGGCGTGGAGCTGTGGAAGTACGACGGCAGCTCGATCAGCCAGGTGAAGGACCTGAACCCGGGCTCCGCGGACGGTGTTGCTGCCACCGGCATGGGGGTGTATGGCGGTGCGCTGTACTTCTCCGGCAACGACGGCGGTGGCGCGGGCTGGGAGCTCTACAAGTACGACGGGAGCACGGTCAGCCTGGTGAAGGACATCAACCCGGGCGCGGGGGACAGCAACCCCGGGCAGTTCATGGCGTTCAACAACAGGCTCTACTTTCAGGCCGACGATGGAACTACCGGCAGCGAGCTGTGGGTGCTCCATTGACGTTCGCTTGCGCAAGAGGGGAGCGCAACCGGCATAGACAGGTCGGGATTCGGGAGGTCTCTCATGCGTAAGCTTTTTCCTTTGTCATGCGCGGCGGCTCTGTTGCTGCTCAGCGGCTGTCCCAGCCCGCTGAACGAAGCGGCCACAGGCAACGCCACTCCTTCTCGTCCCGCGGACCAGGTCGCAGATGTTTCCCGGCCGTTCACGGGAGAGTTCAGGTTTCAGACACTTCTCCCCGTGGCGCTCAACCTGAGCGTAGACCTCTATTCTGCATCCGGGAGCGGGCGGGGAGCGCTCGAGAAGCTCGCGCCTGGCGCGGCTGAGGTGATCGCGAACCTCCACGATTCCAAGGGAAACCTCGTGTACGCCGGCAAGGTGCAGGCGGACGGCACACTTCACGGTGGGCTGAGCCTTCCGGCTGCCCCGGAAGACATGACCCTCACCCTCAGCGCAGAGGGCTTCGGCGAGAGGCAGGTGGTCATTCGAGACATGCGGAGGTACTCCGAGGTCAACAGGAAGATGGCGTTGGTCTCCACGGGCAGCGCCGCCAGGAGCGCTAGCCTTCCGGACAGGGACGGCGACGGCGTCCCGGACGCGTACGACGCTTCCCCGGACGACCCGCAGTCGGCCTTTACCCTGAACGTCCCAGCCAGCGGACCGCTCACTGTAGCGTTCGAAGATCTTTACCTGCAGGCCCAGGCCGGTGACGCCGACTACAACGACTTCATCGCCGAGTACCAGATAACGTTGATCACCGATTCGGCGAACAAGGTCGTGCGTGTCGAAGGCCATGCCAGGGCCACGGTCAAGCTGGCCGGGTACAACCATCGCTTCGGCATCTTCTTCAGCCCCTTTGCCGGAGACGCCCTTCTGAACGTCACGTACCTGAACGCCAGCGGGCTGTCTGCTGGCCGCGGCATCAAGGATCGCAGCGTCAGCGGCCAGGCCGACATCGTGCTCTTTGACAGCACGAAGGACTCAGTCGGGAAGACTGCGGACTTCTCCCTGGAGTTCAAGACGCCTCAGGACCCGGCGCAGATCGACCAGGCGCCGTACAACCCCTACCTGTACGTCTACAACACCGGATACGATATCCATCTCATGGGCGAAGGTGCGCTCCCGAACTCCCGCAACTCCGGAAGCTCCTTCCAGGACTCGCAAGGGTTCCCGTGGGCGCTTCTTGTGCCGTCGGCATGGAAGAACCCGGACGAAGGTCAGCGCATCGAGATCCCTTATCCCCGCTTCACGCTCTGGAGACAGAGCATGGGCGCGGAGTTCACGGACTGGTATCTGCACTACTACGATCCGTACGTTCCGCCGGTCCAGGTTGCCTTGCAGCGCGCGGCCGACATCAACCCGGGCGCCGGCTCGAGCAACCCCTCCAGCCCCTGCGTGTTCGGCACCGCCCTCTACTTTTCCGCCACAGACGGCTCCTCGGGAACGGAGCTGTGGAAATACGACGGCACGTCGGCCGCCCGCGCCGCCGACATCAACGCGGGGAGCGGCTCGAGCAACCCTTCCAACCTCTGCGTGTTCAGCGGCGCCCTCTATTTCTCCGCTTCCGACGGCTCCTCCGGGACGGAGCTGTGGAAATACAACGGCACCTCGCCCAGCCTTGTGGACGATATCAACACCACCGGGTCCAGCAACCCCACGTTCCTGACAGTGTTCAACTCCAAGCTCTACTTCCAGGCTACGACCAATGGAATCGACTTCCCGCTGTTCGCCTACGACGGCTCCTTGACGCCGCCTGCCGCCGTCACCACGCTGGTCACCCCGGCGTACCTGCAGACGTTCGGGACGGCGTTGTACATGGCGGCCGGGGACAGCGCGGGAACAGCCGGGCGGGAGCTGTACAGCACAAACGGCACCACGATCACGCTCGTCAAGGACATCAACCCTGCCGGCAACAGCAACCCGGCGAACCTCACCGTGTTCAACAGCCTGTTGTGTTTCTCCGCCTACGACGGCACGAACACAAGGCTGTGGAAGAGCAACGGGACCGGCGTGGGGACCGTGCTTGCTGACGCAAGCAAGAGCGTTACGCCTGTTCCCGGTGCTGCGATGGTGGTTTTCGCCAACGCGCTGTATTTCCTGGGCAACGACGGCAGCACGGGCGTGGAGCTGTGGAAGTACGACGGCAGCTCGATCAGCCAGGTGAAGGACCTGAACCCGGGCTCCGCGGACGGTGTTGCTGCCACCGGCATGGGGGTGTATGGCGGTGCGCTGTACTTCTCCGGCAACGACGGCGGTGGCGCGGGCTGGGAGCTCTACAAGTACGACGGAAGCACGGTCAGCCTGGTGAAGGACATCAACCCGGGCGCGGGGGACAGCAATCCGGGCCAGTTCATGGCGTTCAACGGCAAGCTCTATTTCCAGGCCGACGACGGCTCCTCGGACAGCGAATTGTGGGTGCTGTCGAACTAGACTTTCGGGCTGAATAGTCCAGATACCTGCGGGGAAGCTCACGGCGGGGCCGGCACGCGCTGCCGGTCCCGTTTGCTTCTGTGATTGAACGGCGGATGGTGGTAAGCTCCTGCATAGGGAAGACTTACGATGAACGGAGAGGGTAAGGTGCGCGTCCCGGCCCGCGTCTGCGTGACTGCCCTTTTTTTCCTCGTCCCTTTGTTGCTCTGTGCTCCTGCCACCTGGACAGGAGGAGGGCGGCGATCCTCTGGAGCAATATCAACAACTGGGACATATTCGCGGTTCCGGGTTCCGCCGATGACGTGTCGATCCCTACCGCAGCCAACAACGCGGTCGTGATGGACTATGACTACGCTACAGACCCTTCCGGAGTCGGGACGAGCATCAATTCGCTCACGATTCGCGGCACAGGGGCTTCGCTTACGCTTACGTACCCTCTGCCCATCAATGCCAACTGCACGCTGGGGGGCGCGAACCCCGGTACACTGGTGACACAAGACAACACGCTCACCATCGGCGGCAACCTGGCCATCAACAACAACGGCACGCTCAATTTCTCCGGGGCCTCGGGCACGGGGACGAGAGTCGAAGTCTACGGCACTGTCAGCGGGGCGGGCACCGCCACGCTCAACGCGGGGGGTGCCGGCCGTCTGCGCCTGCATGGGGCGACTGTCAACCTGACGAACATCACCTACACGCCCGGTTCGACCGATGTGGACTTCGTCGACGGCCCTACGACCTTCACCAGCGCGGGCAAGACGATCGCGGGGCTGAGGGTGGGGACTGCCTCACTGAGCGGAAACGTGACCCTCGCAGACGCCCTTATTATCAGCGGGGCAGCCGGGACGGGGGGGGTTTCGGCCGCCGCGGGCGGCGGAACGTTGAACTGCGGCGCCAACCAGGTCACGGTCACTGCCGGCGCGGTCAACCTGACAAGCCTTGCGACCTTCACGACAACCGGGACCTTTCTGTTCAACAGCGCGGCAGCGACCATCAATAGCGCCGGGTTCAGCTTCCGCAACGTGACGGTGAACACAGGGGCCGGGGGCACCACGGTGCAGCTGCTGAGCAACGTCACGCTCACTGGGACGCTGACGATGACGCGGGGGACGCTGGACCTCAACGGCAACACCCTGCAGCTGGGCGCCAACCTCGCCATTGGCCACTGCCGCCACCATCGCCATCGGCAGCGGCACCCTCAACGGCGCCACCGGCAGCAGGACTGTGTCGCTCAGCAACGCGGCCGCCACCATCACGCAGAGCACGGGTACCTTGAGCTGCGCCGGCTTCACCATGTCGGCGGGCACCTACACCTTCTCCTCCAACGGTGCGCTGAACTCCAGCGGCAACGTGTCCATCACAGCCGGCACCTTCACACCCAGCACCTCCACGGTGACGATGACCGGAGCAGGCACAACCGTGCAGGTGGCCGGCGGCAACCAGCTGAACAACCTCACCCTGTCCTCCGGGGGCACGGTGAGCATCACCACCAGCGCGCTGACCGTTGCGGGCAACCTGGCGGTCACCACGGGCACCTTCAGCCTGGGGGGCCAGAACCTGACTGTGGGCGGCAACGTGACGGTGAGCAATGGCGCCACCCTGGCTGCCACAGCTTCCGAGAGCCTGCTGATCAGCGGCAACGTGAGCTTCTCCGCGACGGGCAACTTTACGCGTGTCACCTCCACCATGACACTGCAGGGAGCCAGCGGGAGCACGCTGAATGCTCCTCCTGCCACCGCGACGCTGAACGCCCTCACCATCAACAAGGGGGCGGGAGCCACCACGGTGCAGCTGCTGAGCAACGTCACGCTCACTGGGACGCTGACGATGACGCGGGGGACGCTGGACCTCAACGGCAACACCCTGCAGCTCGGCGCCAACCTCGCCATGAGCTCGGCCACTGCCGCCACCATCGCCATCGGCAGCGGTACCCTCGACGGCGCCACCGGCAGCAGGACTGTGTCGCTCAGCAACGCGGCTGCCACCATCACACAATCGACAGGTACCTTGAGCTGCGCCGGCTTCACCATGTCGGCGGGCGCCTACACCTTCTCCTCCAACGGCGCGCTGAACTCCAGCGGCAACGTGTCCATCACAGCCGGCACCTTCACACCCAGCACCTCCACGGTGACGATGACCGGAGCAGGCACAACCGTGCAGGTGGCCGGCGGCAACCAGCTGAACAACCTCACCCTGTCCTCCGGGGGCACGGTGAGCATCACCACCAGCGCGCTGACCGTTGCGGGCAACCTGGCGGTCACCACGGGCACCTTCAGCCTGGGGGGCCAGAACCTGACTGTGGGCGGCAACGTGACGGTGAGCAATGGCGCCACCCTGGCTGCCACAGCTTCCGAGAGCCTGCTGATCAGCGGCAACGTGAGCTTCTCCGCGACGGGCAACTTTACGCGTGTCACCTCCACCATGACACTGCAGGGAGCCAGCGGGAGCACGCTGAATGCTCCTCCTGCCACCGCGACGCTGAACGCCCTCACCATCAACAAGGGGGCGGGAGCCACCACGGTGCAGCTGCTGAGCAACGTCACGCTCACTGGGACGCTGACGATGACGCGGGGGACGCTGGACCTCAACGGCAACACCCTGCAGCTAGGCGCCAACCTCGCCATGAGCTCGGCCACTGCCGCCACCATCGCCATCGGCAGCGGTACCCTCGACGGCGCCACCGGCAGCAGGACTGTGTCGCTCGGCAACGCGGCTGCCACCATCACACAATCGACAGGTACCTTGAGCTGCGCCGGCTTCACCATGTCGGCGGGCGCCTACACCTTCTCCTCCAACGGCGCGCTGAACTCCAGCGGCAACGTGTCCATCACAGCCGGCACCTTCACACCCAGCACCTCCACGGTGACGATGACCGGAGCAGGCACAACCGTGCAGGTGGCCGGCGGCAACCAGCTGAACAACCTCACCCTGTCCTCCGGGGGCACGGTGAGCATCACCACCAGCGCGCTGACCGTTGCGGGCAACCTGGCGGTCACCACGGGCACCTTCAGCCTGGGGGGCCAGAACCTGACTGTGGGCGGCAACGTGACGGTCGCAATGGCGCCACCCTGGCTGCCACAGCTTCCGAGAGCCTGCTGATCAGCGGCAACGTGAGCTTCTCCGCGACGGGCAACTTTACGCGTGTCACCTCCACCATGACACTGCAGGGAGCCGGCGGCACCACGCTGAACGCTCCCCCAGCCACCGCGACGCTCAACGCCCTGACCATCAACAAGGGGGCGGGAGCCACCACGGTGCAGCTGCTGAGCAACGTCACGCTCACTGGGACGCTGACGATGACGCAGGGGACGCTGGACCTCAACGGCAACACCCTGCGAGCTAGGCGCAACCTCGCCATGAGCTCGGCCACTGCCGCCACCATCGCCATCGGCAGCGGTACCCTCGACGGCGCCACCGGCAGCAGGACTGTGTCGCTCAGCAACGCGGCTGCCACCATCACGCAGAGCACGGGCACCTTGAGCTGCGCAGGCTTCACCATGTCAGCCGGCACCTACACCTTCAGCTCCAACGGCGCCCTGAACGTGGCCGGCAACCTCACCATGACGGGCGGCGTTTTCACGGCTGGCACTTCCAACGTAACTGTGACTGGTGTCTCGACCGTGCAAATGGTCAACTCTTTCTATGACTTCACGGTCAACGGCACGGTCACCCTCGGCTCGGCCATCACGGTGAGCAACACGCTGTCGATCCTGGGGGGGACGCTGGACGTGGGGCTAGGCAGCAACTGGCAGATCACGGTGGGGGGCAACTGGAGCCACCCTGGGGCGGGCGAGCTTCCAGCCTCGGGCCGGCGCCGTGGTGTTCAACAACGCTGGCAGCAACACCAACGAGACCTTCTACGACCTGACTATCAGCGCAGGGGCGCGCACCGCAGCCGCCGGCTTCACGGTCAGCAACGCCTTTACCATCAACGGCGGCAGCATGACCGCCGACACGGCGGGCGCCGTAGCTGCCGGCAGCCTCACGCTGAGCGGAGGCAACCTCACGGTCAACACCCCCACCACGCTCGCCGTCACCAACAACTTCACCGTCAACAACGCGGCCTCCACCTATGGAGGCAGCGCTGCGGTGACCATCACCAGCGGCAACCTGGTGATCTCCGCCGGCACCCACACCTTTGGCGGCACCGTGACCTTGAGCGGGGCCAGCGGCACCATCCAGATCTCCGGCGGCTCCACCACCTTCTCGGCTGCAGCCACGGCCAACGGCGCCACCGGCGGGGCGGCTGTCTCGGCAGGCACGCTGACCAACAACGCGCTGCTGACCCTGCGCTCTCTCACCGTCAGCGGCAGCGGCACCGAGAGCGGCAGCGCCAACATCACCGTGAGCGCCGACGTCGCCATCGGGGGCACAGGAGCCTTCAACGGCAACTCGCGTACCATCTCGGTGGGCGGCGACTGGGACGAGACCGCAGGCTTCAGCGCAGGCTCCTCCACAGTCCTGTTCAACGGCACCACCCCCTCGCTGACCGCGGCTGACTCCTTCTACAACTTCACTGTCAACGGCGTCACCACCACCCTCGGCTCGGCCATCACGGTCAGTAGCACGCTGTCGATCCTGGGGGGCACACTGGACGTGGGGCTGGGCAGCAACTGGCAGATCACGCTGGGGGGCAACTGGAGCCGCACGGGCGGCAGCTTCCAGCCTCGGGCCGGCGCCGTGGTCTTCAACAACGCCGGCAGCAACACCAACGAGACCTTCTACGACCTGACCATCAGCTCGGGGGCCCGCACTGCAGCCGCAGGCTTCACCGTCAGCAACGCCTTTACCATCAACGGCGGCAGCATGACTGCAGACACGGCGGGCGCCGTGGCTGCAGCCAGCCTCACGCTGAGCGGAGGCAACCTCACGGTCAACGCCCCCACCAGCCTCACCGTCACCAACAACTTCACCATCAACAACGCGGCCTCCGTCTATGGTGGCAGTGCAGCGGTGACCATCACCACGGGGGATCTGGACATCTCGGCCGGCACCCACACCTTTGGCGGTACCGTGAGCCTGAGCGGCGCCGACGGCGACATCCTGGTCTCCGGAGGCTCCACCACCTTCTCCGCTGCCGCCACGGCCAACGGGGCCACGGGCGGGGCGGCCATCTCGGCAGGCACGCTGACCAACAACGCGCTGCTGACCCTGCGCAGCCTCACGGTCAGCGGCAGCGGCACCGAGAGCGGCAGCGGCAACGTCACGGTGAGCGCCGACGTGGCCATAGGGGGCACAGGAGCCTTCAACGGCAACGCGCGCACCATCTCGGTCGGCGGCAACTGGACCGAGACCGCGGGGTTCAACGCAGGCTCCTCCACGGTCGTCTTTACAGGCACAGCTCCCTCGGTGACCGCGGCCAACTCCTTCTTCAACTTCACTGTCAACGGCGTCACCACCACCCTCGGCTCGGCCATCACGGTGGGCAATACCGTCACGATCAACGGCGGGACGCTCGCGACCGGAGCCAACTCGATCACGGTCGGGCAGGACTGGACGAACAACGTCGGGGCGGCGGGGTTCAACGGCGGGACGGGCACGGTGGTCTTTAACACGGCCTCGACGGCATTGATCAACGGCTCGACGACCTTCTTCAACTTCACCTGCACGACCCTGCACAAGACGCTCAGTTTCGCCGCGGGGGGCGCCACGCAGACGATCAACGGCACGTTCAGGATCAACGGCGCCGCGGACAACCTCATCTACCTCCTCAGCCAGGCGTCGCCCGCCCAGTGGACGATCAACAACGTCGGAGGGACCGAGAACATCGTCTACGCGTTCGTGCAGGACAGCGCCGTGGCCGGCGCCAACAACATCACGGCCAACACCAGCCGCGACAATGGCAACAACGACCTGGTTGCTCCCGGATGGATTTTCCCCGCTCACCCGGCAGGCATTTCGTGGGACGGCGGCGGGGGCAACACCGACTGGTACAACCCTGACAACTGGAGCTGGGGCTATGTGCCCGACCAATGGGACAACGTAACGCTGCCCAGCGGGCAGCCCAACTACCCGGCCACACTGACCGCCGACGCATCGATGAACACCCTCGCGATTCAGAACCTCGCCTCGGCCAATGTCGCGGGGTTCACTCTGACCGCAACGAGCGCTCTGAGCAACTCCGGGACTCTCTCCAGCGACGGTGCGATCAGCTGCGGGGCGTTCACCTCCACGGGCACGTTCACCAACGCGGGGGTCAACACCATCACGGCCAGCGGCAACGTGGCCATCAGCGGCACCTTCTCCGCGGCTCAGACCAACAACACACTCACCATGACCGGCGCCGGGCCGGCTACGCTGAATGCCGCGGTGCCCATCGGCAACCTCGTGGTTCCCGCAGCCGCCTCGGTGGCGCTCACCGCCGACCTCACCCTGCTGGGAACCCTCTCGGTGAACGCCGTGGGCGGCACGCTGGCCATCGGCCCCCACAACGCCACCGTCGATGGCGTCGCGACCGTAGCAGGCACGCTGAACTCCTCAGGCATGTTGGCCGGCAACACCACCACATTCAACGGCAACCTCACCGTTAGCGGCACGCTGAACAACTCCGGACCCGGGGCACTGAATGCCACGGGTGCCACTGTCGACTTCAGCGGCGGCACCTTCACCAAGGGCAGCGGGACCTTCACCTTCGACCGGGGGGCAGCCCAGACGCTTCTGCCCAGCAACCAGGACTTCGGCAACGTGAGCATCAGCGGGGCGGGCACCAACCTCACCATCGCCACAACCTCCGCCTCCTTCGACAACGTGGCCATCGGGGCTGGGGCCACCTTTACCAACTCGCGCAGCCTGGCGGTCTCTGGCAACTGGACAGTCGCCGCAGGCGGCCTCATGGCTTTCTCAGCAGGCATCACCACCTTCGACGGGGGTGCGCTGCAAACGGTCCAGAGCAGCGGACAGTCCTTCTACAGCTTCACGGTGGCGTCAACCAACACGGTGCGCCTGACGGATGCACTCAACGTCAACGGCAACCTGGCCATCAGCAACGGCACACTGGACGTCAACGCGGCCGGACCCTACCAGATCAACCTGGCGGGCAACTGGAGCCGCACCGGGGGCAGCTTCAACCCGCAGACTGGTACGGTGGTGCTCACCAGCGCGGGCAGCAACACCAACGAGACCTTCTACGACCTCACCATCAGCGCGGGGGCCCGCACCGCGGCCGCAGGCTTTACGGTCAGCAACGCCTTTACCATCAACGGCGGCAGCATGACCGCCGACACCGCGGGGGCGGTTGCAGCCGGCAGCCTCACCATGAGCGGAGGCAACCTCACGGTCAACGCCCCCACCACGCTGACCGTCACCAACAACTTCACCATCAACAACGCCGCCTCCGTCTATGGGGGCAGCGCGGCCGTGACCATCACCACCGGCGACCTGGACATCTCGGCCGGTACTCACACCTTCGGCGGCATCGTGACCCTGAGCGGCGCCGACGGCGACATCCTGGTCTCCGGCGGCTCTACCACCTTCTCGGCTGCAGCCACGGCCAACGGGGCCACCGGCGGGGCGGCCATCTCGGCAGGCACGCTGACCAACAACGCCCTGCTGACCCTGCGCAGCCTCACAGTCAGCGGCAGCGGCACCGAGACCGGCAGCGCCAACGTCACCGTCAGCGCCGACGTCGCCATAGGGGGCACAGGAGCCTTCAACGGCACCGCGCGTACCATCTCGGTGGGTGGCAACTGGAGCGAGACTGCGGGGTTCAGCGCAGGCTCCTCCACGGTCGTCTTTACGGGTACGGCCCCCTCTGTGACCGCAGCCAACCCCTTCTTCAACTTCACGGTCAACGGCACCGTCACCCTGGGCTCGGCCATCACGGTCAGCAACACGCTGTCGATCCTGGGGGGGACGATGGACGTCGGGCTGGGCAGCAACTGGCAGATCAACGTCGCCGGCAACTGGAGCCACACAGGCGGCAGCTTCACTCCGCGCCTTGGCACCGTCGTGCTCGACGGTGCCGGCTCGCTCAGCGCGGAGACCTTCTACGACCTGCAGGTCACGGCCGCGGTCCGCGCAATGAGCGGGACCCTCACGGTCGGGCGGAACCTGGCGGTGAGCGGCACGCTGGCCACGGGAGCCAACAACGCATCGGTGACGGGCCTGACGACGGTCACGGGGACGCTGAACGCCTCGGGGATGGGCGCCGCCAACGCGTTGACAGCGAACGGCAACGTGAGCTTCGGCGGCACGGGCGTCTTTGCCAAGGGCGCCGGCCGCTGGCTCTTCACGGGTGCCGCGGCCAAAGACCTGGTCGCCCGGGGCAACGACCTGGGTCGCGTCGACCTGAGCGCGGTGGCGGGCAACGTGCTTCGCCTCAACGACAACGTCACGATGGACACGGTGAACGTCGGCGCGGCGGCCGTCCTGGGGATCAATCCGACGGCGCAGGCCGTGACGCTGACGGTCAACAACGGGCAGGCCGTCAACAACAGCGGCATCGTGCGCATCCTCAGCAACGCGTTCGCGGCCACGCTGAGCAGCGGCGGGACGTTCGCCTTTACGGGCAGCGACATCGACTACAACGGCCTGGCGGTGCACCTGGCCAACCTCAACGCCTACCAGCCGGCCGTGCTCCTTGGCGCCAACGAAGAGCATCGTGCTCGACGGCAACACGGTGTTCGGCAGCACGATCACGCTGAACGGCGCCAGCTCGACCCTGGACGTCGGCGCGCGCAGCCTCAGCACCACCAACGGCGCGGTGACGGTGAGCGACGGCACGCTGTCGATCGCCGCCGGCGGTTCGCTCGCCACCGGCACCGGTGCGGTGACCATCGCGGCCGGCACGGGCATCGTCAGCAGCGCGGGGGCGATCAGCTGCGGAGCCTTTGCTTCCGCGGGCACGTTCACCAACTCCGCGGCAACTACCATTACAGCTTCAGGCAACGTCAATATCAGCGGGACCTTCGCGACGCCAGCCAACAACACGCTGACGATGACGGGCGCGGGGCCCGCGACGCTAACCACCAGCACGAGCCTCGGCAGCCTCAGCGTGCCCGCCGGCGCCTCCGTGGCCCCGGCCGGCGACCTCACCCTGGCAGGCGGCCTCACGGTGGGAGGCACGCTCGTCACCGGAGCGCACAACACGACGGTCACCACCGCGGCCGCCATAGCAGGCAGCCTCAACGCCTCGGGCATGGGGGCCGCCAACACGCTGAGCGCCAGGGGCAACGTCGACTTCACGGGCGGCAGCTTCGCCAAGGGCGCGGGAACCTTCAGCTTTGACTCAGGGGCAGCCCAGACACTGCTGCCCAACGCTCAGGACTTCGGCAACGTGAGCATCAGCGGGGCGGGCACCAACCTCATCATCGCGGTCACCAGCGCGTCGTTCGACAACGTCAGCATCGGGGCGGGGGCGACGTTCACCGACTCGAGCAATCTCGCGGTGAGCGGCAACTGGACCGTGGCGGCGGGCGGTCTGATGGCGTTCACCGCAGGCGCCACCACGTTCGACGGAGGCCTGGGCGCGCTCCAGACGATCACCAGCGCAGGTCAGGCCTTCTGGGACGTGACCGTCGCCTCCGGCGCGCAGACGGTGGCCCTGCGGGACGACATGGAGGCCAACGGCAGCCTCGCGATCACCGGGCGGCGTGCTCGACGTCGACGACGCCGCGGCCGGAGGGCCGTGGAAGCTCACCGTGGCCGCGGGCTGGACGAACAGTGCGGGCGACGCCGCGTTCCAGCAGAGAGCCGGAACGGTGGTCTTCGACGGCACCGGGACGATCGCTACGAGCGAGCGGTTCTACGCGCTGGAGAAGAACGGCGGCACGACGACCTACGGCGCCACGCTCACGATCGTGAGCAGCCTGCGCATCGCCGCGGGCCAGCTCCGCGACGGCGGCGCCGCCACGATCGTGATGGGCGACGCGACGAGCAGCGGAACGGTCACCTGGCGCAACGACGTCGACATCACCGGGGCGACAGGCTTCGCCGCCGGCACGGGCATGGTCGAGCTCGCCAGACCCGTCACCTACCAGATCCTCGGGAGCACGACCTTCTACGACCTGCGCGCGGTCGTCCCGGGCTCCCGCATCGAATTCGAAGCCAACCAGGGCACGGGGCTGGTCGTGGCCTCCGGCGGCATCGTGCACGGCGTGAGCCACAACCTCACCGTCACCGGAGCTGCGGGCCAGCTCGTCACGCTCACGAGCACCGCGCCGCTGCCCGCTCCGCCTCCTCTCGGGTCCTACGACTACGACACCGCCCCGGTCAACGCCGACCAGTGGGTGCTGCGGATTTCCGGGACGCAGACCATCGACTACGTCCAGGTCTCCCTGAGCTACGCGGATCCTACCCCGGCCATCCCGGGCGCGAACGTGACGCCCGATCCGGCGGACACCACCAAGGACATCGGCTTCTGCTACAACTGGGCCTTCGCCATCGCGATCGAGGCGAGCTGGACGCTCGACACGGACGGCAACGGCCGCATCGACCGCATCCGCGTGCAGGTCAGGCCCGGCACGACGCTCAACGACAACTTCGGCGGGACTGACCGCGGCGGTCAGCGGCTACCAGGTGACCGGGTTCCAGAGCGGGTACATGGGCGCGGGGACGGGCGACGACGTCTTCGACATCCTCGTGCAGGAGAAGCCTGCCGTCGACACCGACGCGCGGCCCGCATGGCAGCTGCTCACCAACACTTCGCTGTTCAACACCGCGGGAGGCGCTTACGTCAAGTCCGGCGCGAAGGTGTACACCGCGGACGACGGCGCGCGCCCGATCATCGCCTACACCCTCGCGGTCGCCGGCGAGCGGCGCGTCTACCTGTCGTTCTCGGAGCCGGTGTGGACCGACGCGGCGGCAACGGCCTCGATCACCGGGGCGGACTTCGCCTACAGCGGAACGAACACCTTCACCCTGACTCTCCTCGGCCCGGCGAGCGGCGGCGCGCACGACGCGATGCTGGAGTTCGCCAATCCGATCACGGACGCGGACGTGATCGCGCCGCGGACGGTCGCGGCCGTGGCGGGCGCGGTCTGGGATCAGCAGTACGCCGGCCGCGTGGACCCCGCGGGGTATCCCAACGCGACGGCGGACGGGCGGCTGCCTCGCGGTCGCCAACAGGTCGATGGCGGCCACGGCGCACCGGATCTCCGACGTGGGGCTCGGGCTCATCGCGCCGGTGTGGGCGAGCGACCAGGTGACGCAGCGCGACCCCGTGCGCGGAGGCATCGGGCGCATCACGGTGTTCGACGGTTCCGACTGGCTGCAGGATCTCGACATCCTGCTGCAGGCGCGCGTCGAGACCGCGGCCTGGGGCACGGCGCCCTACCCGGCCGTCACCCTCTACTACGACGTGAACGCCCCGAACCCGGTGGCCCGTTCTGGCTGCCGGTCGTGACCGCGAGGACAAGGGGCACCTCCCGAACGGAGCCGCGCGGTCGCTCGCGGGCGTGCCGACCGGCGCGCTGAGCGACTTTGTGATCCCGGCGGCCGACCCCGAGATCAAGGACGGGGCGGACCTCCAGTTCGTGTTCGTGATCAACGGCCTGCCCTGCGCCGACGTCGCCGACCGGAGCGACCCGCGGACGGCGCGGCCGTGGGGCTGGGCCGTGCGCGGCATCCGCACGCAGCGCGGCGACGTCACGATCATGAACAACGTCATCAACCCGGACCAGGGCGAGCGCGTGTCGCTGCGCTACGTGCTGACGGGCTCGGGCGACGGTCACGATCACCGTTTTCGACCTCAAGGGCGACATCGTGGACATCCTGTACCGCGGGCAGGCAGGACAAGGGCGAGTACTCGACGACCTGGGACGGACGCAACCGCGGCGACCGCGCGGTGGCCAGGGGGGTCTACTTTATCAAGGTGGTGGGCCCGGGCATCGACGAGACCCGCAAGGTGCTGGTGGTGAGGTGAAGCGTGGTCAAGGCGACATGAGATGAAGGGCTCCCAGCGCGGCGCTCGGACGGAGGCGCGCCGGACGGGGACGCCCTGTCCTTGACTGCGCGCGGCAAACAGTCGAGAATGGCTGAGTCGCCGGGCGGCCGCGAAAACCGGGTCGCGCGGGAGGCCGGCGGCCGCGAAAAAAGGTACTTTAGTAGACGGAATAGGGTTCAAGTTGATCGTCCGCGGGGACGATACTCAAAATGAAAGGAAGGGCTCTCCGATGACGGTCGAAAGGGTGGGCTTTCCGGACCCGGTATCCAAACCCAAAAAGACCGAACGTCCGGCGCCGGCCGAGAAGGCCGCGGCGACAGACTCGATCAATGTGTCCGAAGGCGCCATGGAAAAGGCCGAGATCTACAACGCGACGGAGGCCGCCAAGTCCGCGCCGGACCTGCGCATGGACCGGATCGAAGAGGTCAAGCGCAAGCTGGACGACCCGATGTACATCACGGACAAGGTCATCGGTGAGCTCGCAGACCGGCTGATGGAGGTCTTCAAGATCTCCTAGCCCGCGTCCTTGCAAGAGGCATCCAAGACGGAGAACGCGAGTCTCCGTCTTTTTTTTAGGTGGACCGACCGGTGCCGGCCCGGAGGGGACGATGCCCGACGTATTCTTCAACGTGCCCGCTCAAACGTACTTCGGCGTGGACTGCGCGCTGCGGCTCGGCGGGGTGGCCGCGGGCCTGGGCAGGCGCATCCTCCTCGTCACCGAGGCGATCCTCTACGAACGCGGAGTCATCGACCACGTATCCGGCCTGCTCTCCCGCAAGGGACTCGAGCCTGTCGTCTACGATGAAGTCATCCCCGGCGCGACCAGCACGAATGCCGACGAGGCCGCCAGGCTGGCCAGGGGAGGCCGTGTCGATCTGGTGATCGGCCTCGGCGGCGTCAAGACCCTCTCGATCGCCAAGCTCGCCGCGATCGCCGCCGCCTCTTCGACGTCACATCGACGACCTCCTCGCAGGCGCTCCCGCGGACAAGCCGCCGATCCGCTGCGCCGAGCTCCCGACGACCTGCCGCGACCCGTTCATGTTCAGCGGGGCGTGGCTCGTCACCGACGCGCGCGACCGCTCGGCGGTCGTCGGGAGGCCCGATGCGGGCGCCGCCGCCGCGGTGTTCCTCGACCCCAAGCTCTCCCTGAGCCTGCCCGCCAAGTACCTGGCGGCCACGATGGTCGACACGCTGATGCACGCCGTCGAAGGGTACCTGGCGACCGGCGGCAGCTTCCTCTCCGACACGTTCTTCCTCAAGGCCATCGAGACCCTGGGCCCGGTGCTGCGTGATCCGCTCGCCGGCGGCGAGGAGCTCGCCCCGCGCACCGGCGCGGCCAGGGCGGGCCTGCTCACCGCCCTCGGCCTTTCGATGGGGCGCTCGGGGGTGGGTGCGGCGCTCTCCTACGCGCTGAACGCGCGCCTCCGCGTCCCCAAGTCGTGGGCTGCCACGGTGCTGCTCCCGCGCGTCATGGAGTTCCACCTGACGACGGCCGCCGAGAAGCTCCGCGACGTCGGCCGGCTGCTCGGCGAGGACCTGTCCGATCTTTCGGTGCCCGACGCCGCGGGGCGCGCCATCGAAGGCGTCCGGGGGATCATCGGCTCGCTCAAGCTGCCGACGCGACTCCGCGATCTCGGGGTCGCCCTCGAAGAGATGGTCGAAGTCGCGGAGGCGGCCCACAGGCTGGACCTGGTGACCCGCGTGCCGCGAGTGACCTCGGTCGACGACCTGTACGAGATCCTGAAGTCCTCGTACTGACGCAGCGACCCTCCGCAGACCGCATGTTCAGCGTACGGAAGCTCGAGCGACTGCCTCCGAAGACGCGCCTGCGCAAGCTCCTCGTGCTGATCCGCGACGAGGAAGCGCGCCTCGGCGCCGGCGGCGCCGTCCGCGGCGGCGATCTCGAGCCGCTGCTCCGCTCCGAAGCCTTTCTGTCGGCTCTCGGGCCCGCGCCGCGCGATCAGGCCGCGGCCCTGCAAAGCGGGCTCGCCGGTCCGCGCGACGAGGCGCTGAGATCCCTGAACGCGCTGCGGCACCTGATCATGGCCGAGCTCGAAGTTCCCTGGGCCGAGTGGGACCAGCTCCTGCCCGGGTGCCGCAGCGCAGCCCGCGGTCACGCGGCGGGTGCTTCCCATGCGGGTGTACCTCGAGGACATCCGCTCTCCGTACAACGTCGGCGCGATCTTCCGCACCGCCGAGGCCTTCGGGGTGGAGCACGTGCACCTGTCGCCGCGGACGCCTCTGCCCACGCTCGCGAGGGCCACGACGTACGTCGCGCGGATGCTCGGACGTGGTCCCCTGGTCGGTCTGCGAGCTCGTGGACATTGCCCCGCAGGCGGGAGATCAGGGCACGCCCGACGGCACCCCGGCGAAACCGCCCGTCTTTGCCCTGGAGACCGGCGGCGTCCCCATCGATGAGTTCGCGTTCCCCGCCCGCGGCACGGTCCTGATAGGCTCCGAGGAGCTCGGGCTGAGCCCGGAGGCCCTCGCTCTGGCGGCGTCCAGCGGCGGCCGGGTGTCCATTCCGATGGCCGGCGCCCGCGCGTCGCTCAACGTCGCGGTGGCGTTCGGCATCCTCATGCAGGCGTGGTACTCGCGGCTCCGTTGACGCCGGGCTCCGGCGGCGCTTCCGCACCGGCCTCAGCGGCCGGGGCCGCCGCGGGCTCGTCTTGGGCGCGGAAGCGCACCGACCGCCAGGACGGAAACGAGAAGTAGCGCTCCTCCTCGTAGCTCCACACCCTCACCTCCCGGCCCACGGTGAAGCGCTTCAATATGGGGGTGAGGCTCGCGAGCAGGCTCCTCGGAGCATCGGCCCTCGCCCCCAGCAGCAGCGAGCGCGGGAGAAACGCGGCCACCTCCCGATCCGGCAGGAAAGCGTCGACGAGGCCCTCCTGCTGCGTGCTCACCCGCGCGCCGACCTTGAGACGGTCGCCAACGACGGCGGCCCGGACATCCACGACGACTCCCTTCAATCTCCACCTCCGCGGGCGCACCCCGCTGCGGGTGCACCTGCAAAGGATGACGGGGTCGAGGGTCGTGCTGCGTTTGCGCCCGGGCGCGGGCGCTCAGGCCGCCGAGGTGACGATCTCGTGGGTGACCGTGCAGACCTTGTCCAGCATCGCGTAGACGCCGCAGTACTTGTGGCGCGACAGGTCGACCGCCTTCGCGATCTTCTCGCGGTCGAGCTGCGCGCCCTTGAAGACGTAGCGGACGTGAATCCGAGTGTACACGACGGGGTGCTCGGCCGTGACGTCGCCTTGGACCTCGACCTCGAAGGAGTCGAAGGGCATGCGCATCTTGCCCAGGATCGAGACGACGTCCATGCCCGTGCAGCCCGCGAGCGAGGTCAGGATCAAGGGCTTGGGCGTCGGGCCGCGGTTCCTGCCCCCGAACTTCGGGTCGGAGTCCAGCTTGAAGTGATGTCCCTGCAGCTCGGCGTCGAACGAGAGTCCGTCCTCGAAGCGGACGGTCGTCTTGGCGCTCATCAGGCCCCCTGAAGCAGCTCCTTGTCGAAGTTCTTCTTGAGGTCCTCCATGAGCGAGCGCACCTGTTCCCCGGTCTTGAGCCCGAAACGGGCGAGGATGTCGGGCTCGATCTGCTCGAACTCGAGCATCCCGTGATCGAGGTTCGAGAAGCAGTTGGCCAGGTAGACGATCGAGACGACCTCGCGATGCTGCTCGTCCGCCTGCACGGGCTCGTGATGCCAGCGGATCGCCGCCACGAGCTGCTCGGGGAAGTTCCAGTTGTTCGCGATCATCGCGCCGATCTCCGCGTGATTGACCCCGATGGAAAAGTCCTCCAGCAGCTTGTCGGGGATCTCCTTGTCCGCGCAGAACTTCTTGATGCGGTCGAGGAGGTCGGGGTGCAGGGCGTTGGCCACGATCTTGCCGAGGTCATGGAGGATGCCGCCCACGTACACGTCGTCCAGCACCTCGTTGCGGCGGCGCGAGCGGCGCGCGAGGTGGTAGGCATAGTAGGCGACCTGGTAGGAGTGGCGCCAGAGCTCGCGCATCTCGCTGTACTTGCCTTCGAAGATCTTCTGGCTGCCGTAGCGGTAGAGGAGGTTGCGCAGCCCGCGCATCCCGACGAGCTTGACCGCCTCGACGATGTTGTCGATCTTCTTGGGCAGCATGTAGAGCGCGGAGTTGACCTGCTTGAGGAGGTCCGCGGTCAGCGCGGGGTCGGTCGAGACCTGCCGCGCGATCTCGTGGATCTCGCTCTCCTTGTCGGCGATGAGCTTCTGAAGGTAGACCAGGTTCTCGGGGAACTTCGGCAGGCCCTGGACCTCGCGGACCACCGCCTGCGCGAGCAGCTGCACCTTTTCGAGCTTCACCTTGTCGAGCGGGATGGCGATGCGGGCGATCGTCTCGGCGTTCTCGTATTCGAGCTCGAACGATTCCTCGTCGAGCCCGATCTTTTTCAGCATGAGGATCAGGATGACGATGCCGAGCCCGGCGCCCTCGGAATTGTCGAGGACCGCCGAGAACGCCTCTTCCATCGTCTCGAAGGCGCGCGAACGGGCGATCCGGTCAAAGACGCGCATCTGCTCTTTGCGGGTGATCTCCACGTTGTTGTGCACCGAAATCGTGAGCGTGCCGCTCTTGGCGCGGAGCACCAGCTTGACGTACAGGCCGTCGGCCTTCTGCTTCTCGAGAAAGTGATCTATGTTCCCGAGCGTCTCTTCCTTGAACGTCTTCATCCCGATCTCGTAGTCCGAGGGATTGTTGAGATCGAGATCCTTCTCCTTGAAGTAGACCCGCTTGGTATTGGCTTTCTTGGCGTTGACCGCCAACTCCTTGACGCAATAAGAGATGGGCGTCACTATGTTTTCGTAGCCCGTCTCCTTGAGGAATACCTCGAGAATCTGGTCGATATAAGCTTCCGTCTCGTGAGGAAGCGTGTAGGTCTTGATCGTCAGCGGGATGCTGTTGCTGACCGCGCGCTTGACCTGCACTACGTCGACTTGGGGCGCCATATACCACCTATTTTGAGAGCCGAACCAGTATAGCAGCCGGGGGCCGAGTGTCAACAAAAGCCGCGCGCGCACCAGCCTGCCCGCCGCACCGCGCCCGGCCGCGCCGAGACCGGCCCGCCGCCTTCGCGCGGGCCCGGGGGGCCCGGGCCGCGGATATTGCCAAAGCGACGCCGCCTTCTATAATGGCCGGATGCTGCTCGCAGACTTCGACGCGCTCGTCCGCACGACGCTCGATTTCGGAAGCTTCGAGCACGACGTGGCCATCAACGGGCTTCAGGTCGCGCGCTCCGGGCCCGAGATCTCCAGAGCGGTCTTCGCGGTCGATGCGTCGCTCGAGAGCTTCCGCAGGGCGGTCGCGGCCGGCGGGCAGTTGCTCTTCGTGCATCACGGCCTCTTCTGGGGCAGCCAGCTGCCGCTGCGGGGCACGCTGTACGACCGCGTCAGGTTTCTGGTGCAGAACGACCTCGCGCTCTACGCCGTCCACCTGCCGCTGGATGCGCACCCGGACCTCGGTAACAATATCGGCATCGCCCGGCGGCTGGGCCTCACGTCGATCGAGCCGTTCGGCGTCTACCACGGCATGCGGATCGGCTTCAAAGGCCGGCTCGTCGAGCCGCAGCCGCTCGAACGGCTGGCCGGCCTGATCGGCGCGCGGCCGCTCTCGCTGCTCCCGTTCGGACGCTCCGACATCGGGTCGGTCGGCATCGTCTCGGGGGGCGACCCGCACGCCGTCTCGCAGGCCATCGACGAGGGCCTGGACCTGTTCGTCACGGGCGATGCCTCGCACGAGGTCTACCACGAGGCGCTCGAGGCCGGGATCAACGTTCTGTTCGCAGGCCATTACGCGACCGAAACCTGGGGGGTGACGCTGATGAGCGAGTTCGTGCGGAAAAAGACGGGCCTCGAGAGCGTGCTCCTCGACATCCCGACGGGGCTGTAGCGGCCGTGCGGCGCAACCTCGTCCCTCTTCTGCTCACCCCGACGATCGTCCTGATCGACCAGGCGACCAAGCTCATCGTCGAACGGACCATGCGCGTGGGACAGATCATCGAGGTCTGGGGCGACTTCCTGTGGCTGTGGCACGTGCGGAACACCGCGATGGCCTTCAGCCTGGGGGCCGGGCTGCCGGCCGGCGTCCGCGCGGTGGTGCTCGGGGCGCTGCCCGTCGCGGTGCTCGCGGGGATCCTGGTCTACTACCTTCGCTCGAAGACCCTGACGGCCTTCCAGCGCTGGTGCTTTGCCGCTATACTGGGCGGCGGAGTCGGCAATCTCATCGACAGGTTCTTCCGGGTCGGGGGCGTCGTGGACTTCGTGAGCGTGCGGTTCTACGGCATCTTCGGGTTCGAGCGCTGGCCGACCTTCAACGTGGCCGATTCCACGGTCGTCGTGGCCGGCATCGCGCTGCTCGCGAGCTTCGTGAGAGAGGAAAGAGGGAGTAAAAAGGAATGAACAAGAAGGTCAACACGGCCCTCTTTATTCTGGGCGCGACTGTCTTCAACCTGGTCCTGATGCTGGTCCTGTTCGCGGTCCCGATGGTGGCGCTCGTCGCCATCTTCGGCGACAAGCTGCAGCAGGCGTTCGGGATCATCAGCGTCGTCCTGTTCTTCGCCGCGCTGGTGGGCAGCTTCTTCCTGTACGGGTTCATCATGAAGCGCGTCTCGGCGAAGTGGGATCTCGACAAGTACCTGCACCCGATCTTCACGCCGAAAAAGAGGTAGCGGGCGCTCCCTGGCGCCGGCCTGCGGTCGCCATTCGGGGCGCCCCGGCGATGGGGCCCGCGCCGCGCGGCGGTCTGGCAGCCTGTCGGACTTGACGCAGGCGCGCCATCCGCTCGGTTTCCACGGGTCTGGACGCGGAGGACCGCGTCCGCCTAGTACCCGTCGGAGCGCGCGATGTTCTGGTCTTTCTTGTACAGGTCGTTGTAGACGAACCCGCGGTTGCGGAGCTGGTCCTTGAGCTCCTGCGGGAACGGCATCATCCGCCAGAAGATGCCCCTCACCTCGCGGTCGAGCTTCTGCATGCCCTGGCTTTCGGCGGTGATCCAGAGGATGTAGTCGCGGACAAAGGCGTCCTTGACGTCGCCCTTCATTTTATTGTCCGAGAACCACTGGTAGTAGCGCCCCGTGATGCCCTCTTCCATCCAGTGGTGCTGCGCCCTTTCCTTGGCCACCTGCCACCGCAGGTCCGCGACGCTCGTGATGACGGCTTCGTTGACCTTTTTCGGGTACATGGGAACGGCGATGCGGCCACGGCTGGAGGCGCGGTTGCGCCGCTCGAACGGCTCCCAGCAGACCCCTTCGTCGCCGTAGCACGGGATCAGGATCACGTTCGGGACGACCCGGTTGGTCTGCCCCCTGAACGAGCGATGGAACAGCTGCGAGTCCAGGTGCTCGACCGCCGCCAGCTCCTTGATCACGTTCTCGCGTGTGGCCACCGCGGACAGCGTGGCGCGGAAATAGCTCTTCATGAGGATCGGGAAGTGATTGCCCTGCCTCCCGACGCACATCTTGGCCATCTGCCGGATCACCTGGAATTCGCTCTGCACGGCGCCCGAGTCGACCGTGGAAGCGGCGCCGTCGCCCTCCGCCCTGTCCGAGAGGCTCTCGAGCTCCTGGTGCAGCTCCGCGAGGCGGCGGTAGGAGGCGGCCACTTCGCGATCCGCGGCCTGCAGCCTGCGCACGATCTCGCCGAGCTCGCCCAGCGCCTTTTTCTGGTCGTCCGAATAGGCGTCCTTGGCGTCGCCGTACTCCGGCCGGGTGGAGTGCTGCAGAATGCGCCCGACGTTCTGCGAGAGGTTCGTCTCAAACGCGTCGAGACTGGAGATGTTCTTGCGCAGCATCGAGAGCTCGGCCTCGACCTGGCCCTTGCGCTTGTCCACGAGCTCGAGCGTCTTCTGGGCGGCGTCCTTTCGCACGCGCTTGATCTCGTCGGTCTCGGACGCGTTGATCCTTCCCGACCGCCACCATGGCGAGCCATTCGTCCACGTAGTAGACCGGCTCCTTGGTCTTGTTGTCGAGGATCGACGCGGGCGAGAGCGTCGCGGTGCTCGGGCTCGAGGAACGTGGGGGAGAGCACGCCGAAGCGCAGCAGCATGCGATGGCCGGGCGCGAGCTTGCCCCCGGCCCGCCGCGCGACGGCGGCGGCCATGTCCCAGAAGGCCGGAATCACCCGGCCCCTGTGCATGGAGCGGTCCTGCGGGTCGGTGGCGTTCAGGTAGTTGCTGAGCAGCGTGTGAAACCGCTTGGCGAGATCGGCCGGCGCGCCGGCCAGGACGGTCTTGTAGTAGTCCTTGTCGTTGAAATAGGGCTTGGGGGCTTCTTCGAATGCCTTGATCGGAGCGAATCGCTCCCTGGTCGAAGCGGCGAGAGCGGCCGGTCCTTCCTTCTCTTCCTCGCCGAACAGGGACTCGAAATCGGGGCCCTCTTCCTCAACTCCTAGAAGCTCGGCAAGATCGGGATCGACGTCTGCGGCCAAAACAGCCCCCTGACGCGCATCCCCGCGCTCAGCACGGGGCCTCCGGGTTCTGGAGGTGAGGGGAATCGAACCCCTGACCTCGTGAATGCCATTCACGCGCTCTAGCCAACTGAGCTACACCCCCGGCATCCGGACCATACTAATGAAGGCCCCCTCCGCTTGTCAATTGAGCGCCGGGCCAGGCGTATGCGGGCCACCTCCTGACCTTGACTTTTCCGGGACGACGGGGTATCGGTAGCGGGAAGAGTGCGGCGCTTCCTGCGAAGACGCGTGACAGCCCGCCCTGTCCCACATCCAACGGGCGCTCCCACCAACGCACAAGGAAGGAACGGAAGATGGCTACTTACAAAGAGCTAGGTCTGGTAAACACGAGAGGGATGTTCAAGAAAGCCATGGCAGGCGGCTACGCGATCCCCGCGTACAACGTGAACAACATGGAGCAGCTGCAGGCCATCATCAAGGGCTGCGTCGACTCCGCGTCGCCGGTGATCATCCAGGTCTCCAAGGGCGCCCGGGCGTACGCCAACCAGACGCTGCTCGCCTTCATGATCAAGGGAGCCGTCGCCCTCGCCGAGGAGCTCTCCAAAGGCAAGAAGCTTCCGATCGCCCTGCACCTCGATCACGGCGACACCTTCGAGACCGCCAAGAGCTGCGTCGACAGCGGCTTCTCCTCGGTCATGATCGACGGGTCGCACCTCAAGTACGAAGAGAACGTGGCGGAGACCAAGAAGGTCGTCGAGTACGCGCACAAGTTCGACGTCACGGTCGAAGGCGAGCTCGGCGTGCTGGCCGGCATCGAAGAGGATGTCCAGGCCGCCAAGCACATCTACACCCAGCCCGAGCAGGTCGAGGACTTCGTGAAGAAGTCCGGCGTCGATTCGCTGGCGATCTCGATCGGGACCTCCCACGGCGCCGTCAAGTTCAAGCCCGAGCAGTGCACCCGCGACGCGCGCGGCGTCCTGATCCCGCCCCCGCTCCGCTTCGACATCCTCAAGGAGATCGAGAAGCGCATCCCGGGATTCCCGATCGTGCTGCACGGCGCAAGCTCGGTGCTCACCGAGTACATCGACATCATCAACAAGTACGGCGGGAAGATGAAGGACGCCGTCGGCATCCCCGAGGAGCAGGTCCGGCAGGCGGCGCGCTCGGCGGTCTGCAAGGTCAACATCGACTCCGACGGCCGCCTCGTGATCACCGCCATCGTGCGCAAGGTGCTCTCCGAGAACCCCGGCGAGTTCGACCCGCGCAAGTACCTCGGCCCGGCCCGCGACGAGCTGGCCAAGATGATCGCGCGCAAGAACAAGGACGTCCTCGGCTCGGCCGGACACGCCTGGGACTGAGATCGCCTCCGTTCGCGAGCAGATGCCCTGCGGCGCCCGAGCCGCGGGGCTTTTTTTTCGCTTGCTCGGCGGCTGCGCCCCGCGGCCGCTATCGCGCCCCCAGCATCTCCGGGAGCGCCGCAGGCAGGTTCCAGTAGACGGGGTGATACTGCTCGTAGCGGAAGTTGGGCAGGAACTCCACCCCCAGCAGCGACGCGTCCGCCTGCGTCGCGTGCTCCTTGAGCGCCGCCATCTGCAGCTCGCGATAGCTCAGGCCGGAGACAGGGTCCGGCTTCATCAGGTCGAGGCGCACGACGTCTCCGTACAGCGGTCCCTGGAACGGGTCGACCGAGACGAGGTAGCCGCCGCGGGGCCTCGGCGGCCCGGACGCGGCGCCGAAGAGCCGCTGGAGCGCGGCCTGCACGACGTACCCCGCGGCCTTGTGCTCGAAGTGCTCGTAGGCCTTCTCGTTGAAATCGCTCGATACCACGATCTCCGGCTGGAATCCCCGGATCAGCTCCTCGACCCGCCCGACGAGCCGCTCTTCGCCGCCCCAGGACTCGAGGATGCGATCGCGCCGCAGCTCGTCGGCCGACGTGTTGTACGGATGGTTCGGCAGGCCGAGCCGCACGTACATCCTGGCGCCCAGCACCTGCAGCGCCTTGTCCGCCTCATCGACGCGCACGCGCGCCAGGTCGGCGCCGGTCAGCACCTTCGCGGGGTAGCCTGAGCCTTCGCCGCGGTCGGGGTACTGGTCGACGCCTGTCTCGCCGTCGGTGAACAGCACGACGACCGCCTTGAGGCCGCGCCGCGCCGCCAGAGTCATCAGGCCCGCGAAATCCAGGCTCTCGTCGTCCGGGTGGGCGTGGAAGAAGAGGATGTCAATTTTGAAGAAGGGCACCGCTCCGCCTGGGGCGACCTGCTGGACGGGAGAGCGCGGCACGCTGCGCGTCTCGGCGGGAGCGGCGAACGCGGCGCGGACCGCGGCGGCAACGGCGGGGACAGCGGCGGGCTCCCCCGCGGCGGCAACCGCGGGCAGCGGCTCAGCCAGCGGCGCGGGCGCCGGCGCGGCCGGCGGCACCGGCCGCGGGAACGACGGCTGCGCCGCGGCGCGCGCGCGGGCGCGGGCGGCGGCCGGGGGCGGCGGGGCTGCGGGCCGCGGCGCCGGCGCGGCGGCGGGCTTCGGCGGCGGGAGCCTGGGCGCCTCGTGGCGCAGCGGGTCCTCCGCCGCCGACGATCGCCTCCGGCGTCCCCGCCCGGGCGACAGCCACCGTCGGCCGCACCGTCCCCTCCGGCCGGGCGGCGGCTGTCGCCGGCGGCGCTGCAGGCGGCGCCGGCGCCGGCGCCAGGCGCGCCACCGGCCGCGCCGCGGCAGCCGCCGCGGCCGCCGACATTCCGCGCGCCGCCGCGACAATCGCTCCCGCAATCACCAGCACCATGGAAACGGCCACGAGCGGCGTGAGGTCCACCCTCGCTCGGCGCGGGCGCCTCGTCGCTCTCCTCGCGGACGAGCATGCCGAGAAAGACGATGCGGGCGCCGGCCAGCGCGATGCGGTCGTTCGCGTGCAGGGTCTTGCGCGTGCGCGCGACGCCGTTGACGATCACGGGCGCGGCCGCTTCGAGCCAGACGTTCTCGCGGTCCCAGTCGAGCGAGAAGCCCGCCTTGCCCGCGCCGGGCACCGAGACGCGGGCGTCCTTGCCCGCGCCTACGCGGACCGGCGGCCGCTCGAAGTGGAGCCGCTCGACGCGGGCGTCGCGGTGCACGATCGCCAGCCGCATGATCAGGCGCTTGCGCCTTGGGGCTGCGCGCCGGCTCCCGGTGCGGCTTCCCTTCATCCGCAGCAGCGCGAAGACGGCCAGCCCCGCGGCTCCCGCTCCAAGCAGAATCGCGTCGAGCGGCAGCGCGGCCGCCCGGGACGGGCGCGCCCGTGCTCCGCCCGTGTCGATCTGAGCGAGCCGGGTGAGCCGCCCCGCGCCGGCGGCGCCGACCCTGCCGGCGGCAAAGCGGGCGAGCGCGCGCGACAGATCATAGACCCGCCGGTATGTGTAGTAGCCGCCGCCGGTGTCGAGCGCTACAGCCTCGAGCGCCGTGCGGATCGGGGGATTGTCCTTGTGGTCGACGCCGAGCACGAACAGGGCGACGCCTTCGTCGGCAAAACCCTTTCCTGTCGCCGCGGCAAAGCTCGTTCCGCCGGTCCCGATCCCGTCCGAGACGAGCACCACGGCCCGTCTCTTCGTGCGCGCGCGACCGACGGCGTACTCGCCCGCCCAGCCGATCCCTTCGCGGATGGGCGACAGCCGGCCGTCGGGAAGGTCCGGAAGTGCGGCGCGGATCCTGGCCGGCTCCTCCGTGAACGGAACGTGCACGCGCAGATCGCCCACGTCGCGAAAGGAGAGCAGCGCCCACTCGATCCCCCGCGCGTCGACCAGGGAGGAGACGGCGTCGCGCAGCAGGTCGACGCGCCGCACGCCCCCCTCTCGAAGCCGGAGGCTGTAGGACAGGTCCATGAGGAGAACGACGCTCGCGCGCGGGTTCTGCGCGGCGATCGGCTGAGGCCATGCAACGAGGAACGCAAAGGCGACCGCAGAGGCAGGAGCCGACCTCGCCATCGCCTCAGCATAACACGGCCGTTTCGCCTTGACAAAGGGCGGGCGGCCTTCATACGATAATGAAAGCCCGCGCCTGTCGTATAATGGTCATTACCCAAGCCTTCCAAGCTTGAGATACCGGTTCGATTCCGGCCAGGCGCTTACCCCGAGAGAGCCCTTGACTGCCGGCGCCGCGCTCCGGCCGGCTGAATCAGCGGTCGTTCGAGCCCGCCGCGGGCAGCGGCGATCCGTTCCGCTCTCCGGCCACGCTCTTGCCCATCTTCTTCGCGACGCGGGTCGCCTGCAGGCAGAAGCTCTCGAACCTCGCCTCCAGCAGCTGCGGGTAGGGATTGCCGTCCGATTCGACGGTGAGGAACGGGATGCGCTCGTCGTCGGAGAAGCCGGCAAGCGAGCACGGGCACGCCGGCGCAGGCGAAGCTCTCCCGCTTCCCCTTCATGTTCGCCGTCGGCACCGTGACCGCGTCCGCCAGGCGCGTCTGGATGCAGCCGAACGGACCGACGTTGACGACCCCGCAGTACTTGGTGAACGCGTCCCGGTAGGTCATGCCGGGCACGAGCACCTGCTCGCCGTCGAAATCCCTCGGCACGATGAACTTCGAATGGCGGGTCGTGCTCTCGACGTCGATGAGAGAGGTGTCGACGAGGCCGGAGGCCGCGAAGATCCTCTTGATCTTCTTCTCCACCGCGCGCTGCGTCGCCGCGGACGCGACCGCCTCCAGCCAGCCCGCCAGGGTGTAGTTGGCCTTCTTGATGCCGTGCTTCTGCAGGTAGCTCATGTAGTACATGATCTCGGTCAGCGTCGCGGTGCTCACGAGAAAGCCCTTGCGCGCGAGCCGGTAGGCCAGCCCCAGGTTGGAGAACGCGTCCTTTCGCACGAAGAACTCGCCGTTGAACCCGATCCGCGCGGTCTCCGCGAACGAAGCCTTGAGCGGGATCGCGCGAAGCGCGCCAGGAAGCGCGCAGCTGATCGTAGAACTTCGCGCCCGAGATCCCCTCGAAGGAGTCGCAGATCTTCCGGAACTCCTCCTCGAAGATCGCGGCGCCGCCGTCCGGGTCCTTCGCGAGGGCGAGGATCGAGCAGTACATGTCGTCGAGCAGGTCGATGCACACCATCGCCTTCCACGCGTTGAACAGGACCTTCGGCCCCATGCCCGCGAACCGGTCGGACATGCTCAGGTTGAGGGTCGCGAGGTCCCTGACCTTGTTCTCGCGAACGAAGTCGCGGATGGCGACGTTGTACTGGCCGAGGCGGCAGTAGCCGAGGGCGTGCGGGATGAAGAAGACGAGCTTCTCGTCCTCGGACTCTTTCGGCCGCGAGCGCAGGTACTTGATGAGCCCGCCGATGCAGACGATGAGCGGCATGCACTCCTTTCCGCTCGTCACGCTGCGGCCGAGCTGCAGCGTCTCGGCGTCCGCCGGCGGCAGCGCGATCACGTTCATGCCGAGGCGCCGCCAGCCGGCCGCCATGAGATAGCTGCCGTGGTCGCCTAACGGCGGGAAGATGATCTTGACCCGCGGGTCCGTGAAGCTGAGCTTCCTGCCGCTCGAATCGATAAAGAACGCGCCGGCGTTCTCCATGGACACCCGCGCCGGGCGGAACGCCGCCGCGGGGTCCTTCACCTTGCCCTGTATTTTCCGGTGGTTCTGGATGATGCTCTGGAACGCGTCGATCCTCGTGTCGAGCCCGGCGTCCGCGGTGTGCGCGTCGAGCTCGAGGGTCAGCGAGGGCTTCGACGCCATGACCCTGCGGAAGTACGACACGATAAAGGAGTCCGGGCCGCAGAGGAAGTTCGTGATGAACACGCCGTAGAGCTGGCTCTCGCGCTTGACGATCGCGGCGCCTTTGAGGATCCGCTGCCCCGCCTCCCAGTACATCGAGCTCGCGTACTCCTCGGGGATCGGCTCCTCCTCGATCGGGAGCATGTCGTACGGGAGCACGAGCTCGCCGCGGCTCGTGATCTTCTTGGGGATGCCCTTGTTGGCTTCCGGGGCGTAGGCGTTATACGGCCGGCCGAAGAGCACGATCGCCGTCTTCTGCGGGTCGCGCTTGAGCTCCTCGAGCGCCGCCCGGCCGATCGCCCGGCACTCCTCTTCGAACTCCCTCTGGAGCGCGAGGGCGGCGCGGAACGCGCTCGCGGCCTCGCTCCCGCGAGAACCCGAGCTCGGCGCCGACTCCGACAAAAGCCTCCTCGCCGTTCTCGAGGCCCTCCCTGAGGTTCATGAACGGCGAGAGGATCCTCGCGTATCCTTCCTTGCCCCTGAACGCCTGCCTGAGGTAGATCCCGGCTCCCATGCTCAGGCCGCAGGTCGCGTTGTAGTCGAAAGCGTGGTTGCCGCCCGGGACGTACATCTCCTTTACGAGCGGCAGGAACACCCAGTCCGGGTTCTTCTTCGCCAGGTTCTCGTAGAGGCCCGTCGCGATCTCCGCGGGGTAGCACATGGAGGTCACGAGGTGGTTGGCCGCGTCCTTCTCGACGGCGTCGGGCAGCAGGACGCGGCACCCGAGCGACGAGAAGAAATTGTGGAAGAGGGGAAAGAGACTCATGGTGAAGAAGGTCGTCGGCAGCCCGATCACGGGCGCGCGCGCGTCGACGCGCCCCTGCCGCGCGTACTTGCGGAACATGAGGTCGTTGCGGAGGGAAACGTAATCCGTCGCGGCCTCCACGCCGTCGGCGTCCTCCGCGGCGTCCGCGCGGTGCCCGAGGTTGTAGTAGCGGTTGCACACCCCGCCAAAGGGGAACACCCTGCCGGCGACCCTGATGCGGTTGATCGAGCACTTCAGGTCGCACTTCTCTCTTCCGCCGGCGCAAGGAAAGGGCTTCTCGTTCGACACCGTGCGGTCGATGATGGAGCGCAGGTCGAAGCGGTCCTCCTTGATCAACCCGAGGCCGAGCCGCTTCTCGAGCTCCAGCGCGACGCCAAAGGCGCCCATGAGTCCCGGCTCCGGCGGCACCACGATGGGCTTCTGCACGAGGGCGGCCATCGCGATGGGGACCGCGCGGTTGTAGCAGACGCCCCCCTGCATGAAGATCTTTCTGCCGACCGGCCGGGCGCCCTTGACCCGGTTGATGTAGTTGAAGCAGATCGAGTACACGAGCCCGGCGACGATGTCTGCGAGCCCGATCCCCGAGTGCGTCGCGTTCTTGATGTCCGATGAGATGAACGCCGCGCACTGGTCGTTGAAGCTCGGGGGCTTCTCGCCGCGCATCGCGATCTCCGCGATCTCCTCGGTAGCGATGCCGAGCGACTCCCTGGCCGACTCCTCGAGAAAGGAGCCCGTGCCGGCCGAGCACGCCAGGTTCATCGCGTAATCCGAAGCGACGGTCGACGTGAGGTAGGTGTACTTGGCGTCCTGCCCGCCGATCTCGAAGATCGTGTCGACCTCGGGGTCGAAGTACGCGGCCGCGGCGGCGTGCGCGATGATCTCGTTGATGATGCCGTCGGTGAGAGCATAGAGGCCCGCGATCATCCTGCCCGAGCCGGTGACGCCGATCCCGACGATTTCGACGTCGGTCCCGCCGAGCTTCGCAAGGATCGAGGCGAAGCAGGCGCGGGAGGCTTCGATCGGGTTGCCGTTCGTGCGAAGGTACTCGGAGGCGAGAAACGCGTGGTCGCTGAGGCGCAGGAGCAGCGCCTTGGTCGTCGTGGAGCCGACGTCGAGCCCGACGATGCAGCGATCTCCGGGCCGCGCCGCGGCGAACTCGATGGTCTTGAAGGACACCAGGTGCTCGGCCGCGCGCAGCGGCGGCAGAAACGAGAAGCTCGCGTGCCCCTGGTCGAAGAGCGCGGCGGGAAGCGCGCTTCCCTGCTCGAGCGAGGCGATGGCCGCGCCGAGCGCCTCGAAGTAGGCGGCCTCCTCCGGCACCTCGACGCCGGGCACGGCGGCCTTCAGGCGCTCGACCACGGCGGCGTTGCGGGCGGTGCCTCCGATCACGAGAGTGCTCTCGTGGGGCACCCTGTCGAGAATCTCGACGATCTTCTGCGCGATCATCCGGCAGAGGCCCGCGGTCACGTCGGCGATCGGGACCCCTTTGTTCAGGGCGTGCGTGCAGTCGGACTTGCAGAAGACCGAGCAGCGCCCGCTCACCGCATAGGGGGTCCCTGTGAGCGCGCGCTCGATGGCCTGCTCGACCCCCAGATCCATGCGCCTGATCTGCTGGAGGAAGAACTCGCCGGTCCCGGACGCGCACTTGTTGCCGGTCGATATGCCGGAGACCTTCTGCGCCCGGTCGAGGGCGTACACGACAAAGGTCTCCCCGCCGGCGGACACCACGGCGTCGTAGGTCTTGTCGTGCCTGCCCCGCAGGTACTCCAGGGCGTGCTCGACCGCCTCGGGCTCGCTGATCGACGGGATGGCGACCGAGTGTCTGAAGGCGCGTCCCGTCACGAGGATCGGCCCGCCGTCGACGGCGAGATCGGCCACGACCTCGCTGAAGGCGGCCCTGAGGTTCCCCTCGTGGTCCTTGCGGATGACCCTGACGATCCGGGCCGGCCGCCCGGAGCCCCCGGCTGCGCCGTCGACACCGCCGTCGCGCGCGATCTCCACCGCGCTGATCGTCGAGGCGCCGATGCAGACTCCGTAACCTCTGTTGGCTTCCACGCCGCTCCGTCCTGCTAGAAACGCTTGTTCGTCCGGCCCATCAGCATGTGCTGATAGCAGCGGCTGCAGCCGGGAAAGATGCCGTCGGGCGCGGCCAGGAGCTTGCGGCGGAAGGCGGCCGCCTTCTCGTTGTTGAAGATCGAGAGGAGCCCGTCCTGCTTGATGTTTCCGATCGTGTACTCGGGGTAGTCTATGCAGAGGTGCACGTCGCCGTTGTAATCGATGTCCACCTGTATCCAGGGGCAGATGCAGTGATGCTTGGGCGAGGCCTCGAAGTCGGTATAGTACTTCTCGATCCGGTCGGCCCGCTCCACCGGCACCGTGATCACGGGGTGCCCGCAGTCGAGCCGCTGCACCCTTGCCAGGATCTCCGCGAACTCGGCGCCGTCGATGCCCTCGTTGTAGCCGTTGAGGAACCCTTGCATCGAGTTGACCTCGATGCCGAAGGTCTCCTTCATAAAGGCCTGCTGCCGGCTCACGGCCGCCTGGTCGGTGTACGTCCCCAGGTTGATCATGTGCCATGAAAGCCCGAACTGGCGGGCGTTCAGCACCGTCTCCTCCAGGTGGCGGTAATTCAGGTTGCTGATGGTCGTGACCATGCCGAGGTAAGGAAGCTTCGATCCCTGCCGCTTCTTCTCGGCGTTCAGGGCCCGGAAGGACTCCTCCACCCGCCTGTAGGTGCCCTTGCCGCGTATGGGGTCGTTGACCTCCTCGGTCCCGTCGAGGGACACGTAGACCCCCGTCCACTGGTCGCGGACGATCCGCTCGGCGTTCGCGGCGAGGTAGGTCCCGTTGGTGTTCACGGTGAACGCCCTCGACTTGCGCGCCATGTAGGCCGCGAGGTCCATGAAGTCCGGGTAGAGGAAAGGCTCGCCGCCCCACACGTAGAAGACGGGGTCGACTCCCTTGAGCTCGTCGACCAGGTCCTTGTACCGCTGGATGGGGACGATCTTCTTCGATTCCTCGAGCGCGTACTTGCCTTTGAGGACGCCCGTCTTGCCGCGCTGGCAGCACATGACGCAACTCAGATTGCAGAGAGGAGTTATGCGAAAGGTGACCAAGGCGAGTCGTTTGCTGCGGTCCGATCCCCGCCTGTAGTCGATCTGCTCGGCCAGCGCCTTCTTCGCGAACATCTTCGCGATCGGCCAGACGTAGTCGGGCGTCGACCGGAGCATGACGGGAAGGATCGAAAGGTTCGTCTTCACGGGACTGCATGCCTCGTCACACCCGCGGGCCGCGACGCAAGGCCCGGGGGACGCCCGCGGGGCTTTCACGGGTGAGTCGATCCGGTGTATGAATTGAGCGATCCATGGGCAACCTGCAGTACAAACGAAGAGGCCACCCGCGCGGTCGGGCCTGTGCCTCGGCGCTTCCACCCTCTCGCTGGTCGAGATCGAGTCGCGCGCAGGCGTCGGTGCGAGTCGTCGACATCGTGCAGCGACAGCACGACGGCGATCCCAAGACGGTCCTCGCCGCGTGCCTCGACGGGCGCGACCTGAAGGGGAAGTACCTCGGCGCCACCGGGCGGAAGTTCCGGCGCCTCCTCGCGACGCCTTCCATCACCGAGCCCGAGGCCACCGAGTACGCGCTGGCGTTCGTGGCCGGCGGCGACGCCCGCTTCGACGCGGTCGTTTCGGCCGGCGCCGAGAGCTTTCTCGTCTACCAGATGGACGCCAAGGGCAAGGTGTCGCGCATCGGCTCGGGCAACAAGTGCGCGTCCGGCACCGGCGAGTTCTTCCTCCAGCAGATCCGGCAGGATGAATGTCTCGGTCGAAGAGGCGGTGAGGCTCGCGCGGACGTCGACGCACCCCCACCAGCTCTCCGGCCGCTGCTCCGTGTTCTGCAAGTCCGACTGCACCCACGCCCTGAACAAGGGCGGAGCCGGTCGCGGATGTCGTGGCCGGGCTCGCCCGCATGATCGCCAAGAAGATCGAGGAGCTCCTCGTCAAGATCAACGCGCGCAGGGTGCTGATCGTCGGGGGGACCGCGCGCAACGACGTGGTCATCGGGTTCCTCAGGGAGAGCTTCGACGTGACCGTCCCGCGGGAAGCGCCGTACTTCGAGGCGCTCGGCGCCGCGCTGTGGGCCCTCAGGACGCGGCAGGACCGCGCTGCCGGCGGCGGGGACAGTACTACCGGGACGCCGGCTCCTCCTTCGAGTTCCACAAGCCCATCTCGGACTTCGCGTCGATGGTGGACTTCAAGGAGATGCCCTTCGAGGAGCCGCGGGCGGGCGACGAGTGCATCCTGGGCCTCGACGTCGGCTCCACGACCACGAAGGCCGTGCTGATGCGGGCGGCGGACGAGAAGATCCTCAAGTCGGTGTACCTGCGCACCAACGGGGACCCCGTCAAGGCGTCCCGCGACTGCTACCGCGTCCATCGCGGAGCAGCTCGGGGACGTCGGCGTGGACGTGATCGGCGTGGGCGTCACGGGAAGCGGCAGGTACATCGCGGGGCTCCACGCGGGCACCGACGGCATCATCAACGAGATCATCGCCCACGCGCGCGCCGCGGCGCACTTCGACCCCGAAGTGGACACGATCTACGAGATCGGCGGCCAGGACGCGAAGTACACCTACCTCACGAACTCGGTCGCCTCCGACTACGCCATGAACGAGGCCTGCTCGGCGGGCACCGGGAGCTTCCTCGAGGAGTCCGCGCAGGAGACCCTCGGCGTCCCGATGGAGGAGATCGCCGACATCGCGCTCCGCGCGAAGCGGCCCGCCCAACTTCTCCGACCAGTGCGCGGCGTTCATCTCCTCCGACATCACCACGGCGTTCCAGGAAGGCATCGGCAAGGAAGACATCGTCGCGGGGCTCGTGTACTCGGTCTGCATCAACTACGCCAACCGCGTGCGCGGCTCGCGGCACACCGGCGCCAAGGTCTTCATGCAGGGGGGCGTCTGCTACAACAAGGCGGTGCCGATCGCCATGGCGGGCATGATCGGCCGCAGGATCGTGGTGCCGCCTCACCCGGGCCTGATGGGCGCGTACGGCGTCGCCCTCGAGCTGAAGAACATGCTTTCCCTGGGTCTCCTGCAGCAGAGGGAGCTTCGACCTGTCCGAGCTCTCGCCGCGCGCGAAGTGGAGCACGGCAAGAGCTTCGTCTGCCAGGGGCAGCCCGAGAACTGCGACCGCAAGTGCGAGATCGCGATGATCCACGTCGCGGGGAAGAAGTTCCCCTTCGGCGGCGCCTGCAACAAGTACTACAACCGGATCCGGCAACGTGCGCTACGAAGTCGCGAAGTACAACCATGTGGAGAAGCGCACCGAGATGCTCTTCGCCCCGCCCCGCGGCGGGCTGCGCGTCATCCGGTCCGCTCGTCGGCATCAACCGCTCGTTCCACACGCACACCCTCTACCCGATGTACTCGACCTTCTTCACGGAGCTGGGCTGCAGGATCGTCATGCCGGACACCGTGCGGCAGACGGGCATCGACAAGGGCATGACCAGCTTCTGCCTCTCCGGCCAGATCGCGCTGGGCATGTTCGAGGACCTCCTCGCGAAGAAGCCGGACTACATCTTCATGCCCCAGATCAAGGAGATGCACGTCTCGCCGCAGGAGGAGTACCGCGTCGAGTACCAGGCCACCTGCATGTTCCTTCAGGGAGAGCCGTGGTACCAGAGGGCGACGTTCCTCCGCGACGCGCCCGGGCGCGCCCGGCCTCATCGCGCCGCCGCTCAATTTCATGACGGGCTACGGCGCCGAGGAGAAGCGATTCGTCGAGATCGCCCGCGAGATGGGCTTCGACGAAGCCCGGGCGAAGCGGGCGCACGGGCTGGCGGTGGAAAGGCAGCTGGAGTTCTTCGCCGCGCTCAAGGCGGAGGGAAGGCGGATCCTCGCGGAGCTCGAGGCCGACCCGGACCGCATCGCCGTGGTCCTGTTCGGCAGGCCCTACAACGCGTTCACCGACGAGGCGAACAAGGGGGTCCCCTTCAAGTTCGCGTCCCGCGGCATCGAGATCATCCCCTTCGACTTCCTCGCGCTCGAGGAGGAGGAGAACTTCCGCGACACCTACTGGGAGATGGGCCAGAAGATCATCAAGGCCGCGCGGATCGTCAAGAGGCACCCGCAGCTCTTCGGCTGCTATCTCACCAACTTCCTCTGCGCCCTCGACTCCATGATGGTGCCGCATTTCCGCGACCTCATGCAGACCAAGCCGTCCCTCACCCTCGAGGTGGACTCCCACACGGCCGACGCGGGGGTCAACACGAGGATCGAGGCGTTCCTCGACGTCGTGCGGAACTACGTCAAGATCAGGGACGCCGTGAGGGACCCGGTGGCGGCCGTCGCTGCGGCGCGCACCGAGATCGACCACGCCGGCCGCGCTTTCTACGTCGATTCGGGCGGCGAGCGCTTCCCGGTCAGAGACCCCAGGGTCAAGGTCGTGGTCCCCTCGATGGGGGACCTCTTCGCCGAGGGCATGGCCGCCGTATTCCGCGGGATGGGCTGGAACGCGGAGGCGCTGCCCGTCTGCGACAGGGAGGCCCTGGACCTGGGCAGGGCCGTCACCACGAACAAGGAATGCCTGCCCATCATCAACATCCTGGGGGAGATACGCAGGTACCTCAAGCACCGCAGCGACCCCTCGGAGAAGCTCCTCGTCATCATGGTGGACGCCGGAGGCTGCTGCCGCGTCGGCCAGTACGAGATCCTCATCCGCGCCATGATCGAGAAGCAGGGGCTGCGCGACGTCGCGATGCTTCTCCTGTCGAACGACGACGGCTACGCGGGCCTGGGCGTCCCGTTCCGCCTGGAGGCGGTCAAGGCGCTGTACCTCTTCGACGTCCTGGACGACGTCCGCTCCGCCATCAAGGCCCTGGCGGTGGACAGGCAGCGCGCGATGGCGATCTTCGAGACGGAAACGCGCAAGCTCCTGGGCACCTTTGACGGCACGGTCCGCCGCTCCACGTACGGGCAGCTGCGGGAAGCCGTCAAGGCGCTGTCCGCGATCAGGCTCCGCGCGCCGCTCCGCGAAGCCAGGTACATCGGGGTGGTGGGCGAGATATTCGTGCGCCGGGACCATTTCTGCCTGATGGGGATCCCCGAGCGGCTGGCGCAGCACGGATTCGTCATGCTGGACGCCCCCGTGTCCGAATGGGTCCGCTACACGGACTTTATGCGCGGCATGGGGCTGTACACGGCGAAGCTGAAGCTCGCCGGCAGACTGGAGGCGCTCGTCTCGGGCCTGGTGCAGCTGTATCACGAGCGCAGGGTCAAGCGTCTCCTCGCGAGGAGCGGGCTGTACGAGCGCGAGCTCATCGACATCAGGGCCTACCTCGCCCACTCCACGCACTTCATCCCGCTGCAGCTCACCGGGGAGCCGGGCCTCTCCTCCGGCGCCGCCCTCCACCATCTCGCCGGCAAGTACTGCGGCATCATCGCCGTGGGTCCTTTCGGGTGCATGAACGCGCGCATGACCGAGGCGGTGGCCGCCGTCGAGATGACGGTCGAGGGCAAGGAACGGGCGGCGCGGAACGCGGGACGGAAGATCGAGCTCGGGCAGATCAGGAAGGACGTCGACGTGCTGCCGTGCCTCTTCGTGGAGCTCGACGGAAACGTCTTTACGCAGATCGAGGAGGCGCGCCTGGAGACGTTCCTACTTCAGGCGCAGCGGCTGGCGGACGCCGTCAAGGCGGCGGGAAATCGGCAACGGCAAGGGGAACGGCAACGGAAGCGCACGGACGCTTCCTGCTCGATGGGCGGGAGGGTGGGGTCCGGCCCGCCGCCGGGCCGCTCAGGCGTCTTCCTGCCCAAGCACGCCGGCTTCCATCCCCCTCTCCACCAGAGCCGCCCAGGTGATACGGACGGGCCCTCCCCGGGTCCCCGTGCGCGCGCGGGTCTCGATCACCCCCGAGCCGAAGACGCTCTGCGCGATCTGCAGGGCCGCCGCGTCGTCATAGTCGTCGGGGACGGTCAGCACCTCCAGGACCGCGTGCTCCATCGTGGTGGCCGCCACCAGCGCCCCGTCGGCTCCCGTCGTGAAGTAAAGTGAGCGGGTCATGCGTTATTCACCTCGAAGCTCTGTTGCCGCGAAGGACACGTGCGCGCAGGGCGCAAGGCTGGCTCGAGGCGTTCGACGGCCGCCGGCGAGGCGTCGCAGGCGGCCGTCGCTGCCAGGGGACGGTCCCGACGCGGCTTACCAGTTTTCGCCGAGCACCTCGTAGTAAGAGCGAGGGTGCGCGCACGCGGGACAGGCCGCCGGCGCCTCGGGACCTTCGTGCAGGTACCCGCAGTTCGTGCAGCGCCACACCACCTTCTTGTCCTTCTTGAAGACCTTGCCGTTCTGGACGTTGGCGAGCAAGCCGAGGTAACGTTTCTCGTGCTGCTTCTCAGCCACCGAGATGGCGTCGAACAGCCGGGCGACCGAATCGAACCCTTCCTTCCGCGCGACCTCGGCGAAGTCCTTGTACAACTTCGTCCACTCGTGGTTCTCGCCGCCGGCGGCAGCCTTGAGGTTGTCGGCGGTGCTTCCGACGACTCCCGCCGGGAACGCCGCCACGATCTCGACGTCGCCGCCTTTGAGCATGGAGAAGAAGCGCTTGGCGTGCTCCTTCTCCTGGTTCGCGGTCTCCTCGAAGATCGCGGCGATCTGCATAAAGCCTTCCTCGCGCGCCTTGGAGGAGAAATACGTGTACCTGTTCCGGGCCTGGGACTCCCCGGCGAACGCCCCCAACAGGTTCTTTTCGGTCTGGGATCCCTTGAGCTCCATGAAAGACCTCCCTTTGTACTTGAGAATTCATAACCGATATGGCGCGGACGCGCAACTGCCCGGGTGGCCCGGCAGCCGCGTGAAGCGCCGCCGCCGGCGGGGCACGGCAGGCGCCGCGCGCGCGGGAAATGCGGCGGGTTCGGTCCAGGGCGCCGGCGCCCCCCTGCTCACACGGGGGCGCGATTCGGGGTATGCTACACCGTCGGCGTCCGGCGCACCGGATGCCGGTCGCCCGGTGCCGGGGGACGGTGGTCGGTGGGCAAGCTGCTGAAGTTCCTGAGGCCGTACAGGATTGCCGTGATCGCGGTGATCGTCCTGGTGTTCGCCCAGGCGATGGCCGAGCTCTACCTGCCCAACCTGATGTCGGACATCGTCAACTCCGGGATCATCAACGGCGACATCGCCTACATCGTGAGGGTCGGCGGCCTGATGCTCCTCGTGACCGGGGGCGGGACCGTCTGCGCGGTCGTCGGCATGTACCTGTCGTCGCAGGTCTCCATGGGCTACGGCCGGATCCTCCGCGACGAGATCTTCACGCACGTCTCGACCTTCAGCTTGCGTGAGTTCGACAGGCTCGGGACCCCGTCGCTCGTGACGCGGACGACCAACGACGTCACCCAGGTCCAGTCGGTGACGCTGATGATGATGCGCCAGATGATCATGGCGCCCACGACGTGCATCGGCGGCATCATCCTCGCGATCTCCAAGGACCGGCAGCTCGGCTGGGTGTTCGTCGTCGTGCTGCCCCTCCTCGCCGCGGTGGTCGTCATCCTCGCGACGAAAGCCTTCCCCCTGTTCCAGGCGATCCAGAAGAAGATCGACCGCATCAACCTCGTCCTGCGCGAGACCCTGACGGGTATGCGGGTCATCCGCGCGTTCGACCGCATCGACCACGAGAAGGCGCGCTTCCGCGACGCCAACGTCGACCTGACCGAGACCACCGTCGCCGTGACAAAGCTCATCGCCTCGATGATGCCGATCATGACGCTGATCATGAACCTGACCGCCATCGCCGTCGTCTGGTTCGGCAGCGTGAGGATCGAGCACGGGACCACGAACGTGGGCGACATGATGGCGTTCCTGCAGTATGCGACGCAGATCATGTTCTCGCTCATGATGGCCTCGCTGATGTTCGTCACGATCCCGCGGGCGCAGGCATCCGCGGCCAGGATCAACGAGGTCCTCGAGACGGTGCCCGGGATCGTCGACCCCCCGATGAGCGCGGGTGTCAACGGGCGAAGGGGCCTCATCGAGTTCAAGGACGTGACCTTCCGCTACCCGGGCGCCGAGGAGCCGGCGCTGAGGAACATCTCGTTCTCCGCCCGGCCCGGAGAGGTGGTCGCGATCATCGGGAGCACGGGCTCCGGCAAGTCGACGCTCATCAACCTGATCCCGCGCTTCTACGACGTGCAGCACGGCTCCGTGGAGGTCGACGGCGTGGACGTGCGCCAGATCAAGCAGGACGAGCTGCGCGCCAGGATCGGGCTCGTGCCGCAGGCCACGGTCCTGTTCTCCGGCACGATCGGGGACAACATCCGCTACGGCAAGCTCGACGCGAGCGACGCCGAGATGCGGGAGGCGGCAGGGATCGCCCAGGCGACCGAGTTCATCGACGCGATGGAGGCGGGGTACGACGCGATCATCGCGCAGGGCGGCACCAACGTCTCCGGCGGACAGAAGCAGAGGCTTTCCATCGCCCGCGCGATCGTAGCCCGGCCGGAGATCTACATATTCGACGACAGCTTCTCGGCCCTCGACTTCAGGACGGACGCGAGGCTGCGCGCCGCCCTGAAGAGCCGAACCGCCGATTCCACCGTGATCATCGTCGGACAGAGGGTCGCCACCATCATGGACGCCGACCGGATCATCGTGCTCGACGACGGCCGCATCGCCGGGATGGGTACGCACCGCGACCTCTACCGGACCTGCCGCGTCTACCAGGAGATCGTCGCGTCGCAGCTTTCGGAGGAGGAGCTCTCGTGAGCGGGGACCGACGGCCGGAAGCGGCGGGCGCGGCGCGGCCGGCGACGGCGCCCGGGTTCTTCGGGCAGACCGCCCGGCGGGCGGCCGGGCGGCATGGGCGCGTTCACCGGCCGCGGTCCGCTCGCGGTCGTCGCTCGAGAAGCCCAAGGATTTCCTCGGGACCCTCAAGAGGCTCATGGTCTACCTGAGGCCGCACACCGCTCAGATCGTCACGGTCGTCGTGTTCGCGGTCCTCAGCACGGCGTTCAGCATCCTCGGCCCCAAGATCATGGGCAACGCCACGACCAGGCTCTTTCACGGGATCATCGCCAAGATCGCGGCCCACCGGATGCACCAGACGGTACCGACGATCGACTTCAAGTACATCGGGTCGATCCTCGCGGCGCTGCTCGGGCTCTACCTCGCCAGCGCCGTTCTTCAGCTTCGTGCAGCAGAACATCATGGCCGGCGGTCTCGCAGCTCACGGTGTTCGACATGCGCCGCGACGCCAACGACAAGCTCGCGCGGCTCCCCCTCAAGTACCTCGATTCCCACGTCCACGGCGAGATCATGAGCCGCGTCACCAACGACATCGACAACATCAGCTCGACGCTGCAGCAGAGCATGACGCAGCTGATCACCTCGGTCTGCACCATCCTCGGCGTCGTCGTCATGATGCTGTCCATCAGTCCGATGCTCACCGTCATCGCGATCGTGACCCTGCCCGATGTCCTTCGTCGGCACCTCGACGATCGCCCGCGCACTCGCAGAAGCACTTCGTCGCCCAGCAGCGGGTGCTCGGGGAGCTCAACGGGCACATCGAGGAGATGTACACGGGCCACAAGGTGGTCAAGGCGTTCCGCCACGAGGCGAGGTCGGTGCAGGAGTTCCGCGAGATCAACGACCGGCTCTACCGCGCCGCCTGGCGCGCGCAGTTTGTGTCGGGCCTCATCTTTCCCGATGATGCGGTTCGTGAACAACATCGGCTACGTGATCGTCTCCGTCATGGGCGGCATATACGTCACGAAGAGGCTGATCGAGCTCGGCGACGTGCAGGCGTTCCTCCAGTACTCGCGGCAGTTCACGCAGCCGATCATCCAGACCGCGAGCATCGCCAACATCCTGCAATCCACGATCGCATCGGCGGAGCGGGTCTTCGAGCTCCTCGACGAGACCGAGGAGGTCCCCGAGGCCCCGGACGCGAGGGTCATCGATTCGCCCCGGGGCGCGGTCAAGTTCGACCACGTCAGGTTCGGCTACTCGCCGGACGCCCCGCTCATGGAGGACATGAGCATCGACGTCGCGCCGGGGCAAACGATTGCGATCGTCGGGCCCACCGGGGCGGGCAAGACCACGCTGGTGAACCTCCTGATGCGGTTCTACGAGATCGACTCCGGCAGGATCACGGTGGACGGCATCGACATCCGCGACCTGCGGCGCGGCAGCCTGCGCACGATGTTCGGCATGGTCCTCCAGGACACCTGGCTCTTCAACGGGACCATCAGGGAGAACATCGCCTACGGCAGGGAGGGAGCCACGCGACGAGGAGATCGTGCGGGCGGCCAGGGCCGCCCACGCGGACCACTTTATCAGGGCCCTGCCGGAGGGCTACAGTACGGTGCTGAACGAGGAGGCCTCGACGCTTTCGCAGGGCGAGAGGCAGCTGCTCACGATCGCGCGCGCCATCCTGGCCGACCCCGCGATCCTCATCCTCGACGAGGCCACCAGCAGCGTCGACACGAGGACCGAGGTCCACATCCAGAAGGCCATGCAGGAGCTCATGAAGGGGAGAACGAGCTTCGTGATCGCGCACCGGCTGTCGACGATCCGCGACGCCGAGACCATCCTCGTCATGAACAACGGCAGCATCATCGAGATGGGGAATCACAAGGACCTGCTGCTCCAAGCGGCGGGTTCTACGCCGAGCTCTACTACAGCCAGTTCACGGGGGCAGCCAGTGGCGACGCACATCGCGCCGGATAGGTCTCGCCCGCCAGCGGGGCGAGGATTCTCAGTCGTGGAAAGGTCGGCCTCGCCGAAGCCGGAGGACCACCGGCGGCCCGGTCGCTCGTCGGCACGATCGTCCTGCTGGTCCTGGTCGCTCGCGGCGGCGGGCGGGCATCGGGTACTGGATCTGGACGATCCGCTACGTCGCGACCGACGACGCGGCGGTGGACGGCGCTCACGTGTCCGTCAGCTCGCGAATCATGGGGCGCATCGCCGTCCCTGCCGGTCGACGAAGGGACCCGCGTCGAGGCCGGCCAGCTGCTGGTGCAGCTCGACGACTCGGAGCTGCGCGCGCAGGCCGCGCAGCTCTCGGCCTCCGTCACCAACGCCGATCTCAGCCTGAACCTCACGGCGGATCAACCTCGAGAAGGCGAAAAACGACTTCCAGCGGGCCAAGGCCCTCTTCAGCTCGGGCAACTCCTCCGCCGAGCAGTACGATCACGCGGCCAAGGCCCTCGATGCCGCGGAGGCGCAGCACGCGATCGCCCGGCGCCCAGGTAGAGACGGCCAGGGCGCAGCTCGGGGTCGTGGAGACCCAGATCCAGGCCGCGAGGATCACCGCGCCGATCTCCGGCGTGGTCGTGGCCCGGCGCTCGTTTTCGCAGGGCGAGGTGGTCCAGCCGGGGGCAGTCGATCCTCCTCGATCAACGACCTGAGCGACGTCTGGGTCGTCGCCAACTACGAGGAGACGAAGATCCGCATGATCCATCCCGGCGACCCGGTCCGGATCGGGTCGACGCGTACCCGCAGCTCAGGTT
Source organism: uncultured Spirochaetota bacterium (assembly GCA_963734495.1). GTDB lineage: Bacteria > Spirochaetota > Spirochaetia > SZUA-6 > CAVTHK01 > CAVTHK01. The sequence goes on along the minus strand of CAVTHK010000003.1, from coordinate 178,075 downwards.
CCGCGGGCGCGTCGCCCAGGTGGCTGCCGCGATCGTGCCGCCGCCCTTCTCGATCGGCGAGTCCACGAAGATCACGCAGAAGATCCCCGTCAAGATAACCTTCGACGGCATCCCGGCCGGCGCGGTCCTCGTGCCGGGGATGTCGGTCGAGACGACGGTCAAGGTGAAGTAGGCGCCCCGCGGCCGCGGCTGCACCGCCCCGCACCGCCCCGGCCGCCTTTGACGCGCCGGCCGCGCGCCCCTACATTGGCCGCAACAGGGGGCGCTGATGGCGGGGAACAAGGTGCGGCTCGCGATCGACTGCGACGACGCCGCGATCGAGCTCAAGAAGGAGATCGTCGCTCACCTCAGGGCGAAAGGTGTCGACGTCACCGACCTCGACTACCCTGGGCAGCCGCAAGGCCGACTACCCGGAGATCGGATACAACCTGGCCTCGAGGATCCGCGCGGGAGACTTCGACAGGGGGATCCTCATGTGCGGGACCGGCCTCGGGATGGCCATCATCGCGAACAAGGTCGAAGGAGTCTACGCGGGCACGGCGCACGACGTGTACTCGGCGGAGCGTCTGCGCAAGAGCAACGACGCGCAGGTGCTCACGATGGGCGCGCGCGTCATCGGGCCGGAGCTCGCGAAGTCCATCGTCGATGCGTGGCTGCCCTTCGGATTTCCAGGGCGGGCGCTCCCAGCCCAAGGTCGACAAGATCAGGGAGCTCGAGAAGAAGTCGTTCCATCCGCGCGGGGCCTGACGCCCCCGGAGGACTCGCGGCGGCAGCCGCGGCTCAGAGCCGGCGCGCGAGCAGCCGCGCGAGGGCGTCGACGTCGATCGGCTTGGGCAGGTAGTCGTCCATCCCGGCCGCCAGGAACCGCTCCCGGTCCCCTTTGACCGCGTGGGCCGTGAGCGCGACGATCGGGGTGTGCCACCGCCCCTGCTCGCGCTCCAGGAGCCGGATGCGCCGGGTGGCCTCCAGGCCGTCGACGCACCGGCATGCTCGCGTCCATGAAGACGATGTCGTAGCTGCCCGAGGCGAACATGGAGACGGCCTGCTCGCCGTCGGCAGCCATGTCGGCCTCGACGCCGGCCGCCCGCAGCATGTAGCCGATCAGCTTCTGGTTGACCGCGTTGTCCTCGGCGACGAGCGCCCGGCCCCGCGCCTGCGGCAGCGCCGCGAGGCCGGCTCTCCCGCGGCGCCTCGACGCCGCCGGCCCCCTTGGCCGCGAGCAGCGCCTCGTTCAGGCGCGATCCGTGCAACGGAGTATAGATCACCCTCGCGACCGGCAGCGTGTCGGCTTCGGCCCTCTGCGCGGGCTCCGCGACGACGACCACCGGAACGCCCGTGGCGGCGAACGCCCTCGCGCCGTCGCGGTCGCCGCCCGTGTGGACCATGACGATCACGTCGCAGCCGTGCGGCACCTCGGCGGGATCTCCGACGGGCACCGTGTCGCACCCGAGCCCCTCGAGGTACTCGCGGATCAGCCGCTCGAGCGGAGGCGGCCCGCCGTGCGCCAGGGCGACGCGCAGCCTCTTGCCGCCATCGCTCCTGCCGGCGTCGGCGATCGGCAGCTCGATCTCGAAGCTGAAGCGGGTGCCCTTGCCCTCGTCGCTTTCGAGCTCGAGCGTGCTCCCCATCTGCGTGATCAGCCGCTGGCTGATGGTGAGCCCGAGACCCGTGCCCCCGAACTTCCGGCTCACCGAGCTGTCCCCCTGGGTATAAGCCTCCAGGATCGTGCGCTGCCGGTCCTTGGGGATCCCGATGCCCTCATCCGCGACCGAGAAGAGGATCCGGCAGCGCCCGCCGCTCGACCCGGTCACCCGCACTTCGACCGAGACCAGCCGCCCCTCGGGCGTGAACTTCAGCGCGTTGCTGATGAAGTTGGCGAGCACCTGCTTGATCCGAAGCGGATCCCCGATCAGGCGCGCCGGCAGGGCCGGGTCGATAAAGCAGTAGAAATGGATGCTCTTCTCGCTCGCCCCCGAGCTGAAGAGGTCGACGATCGATTCCAGCTCCTGGCGCGGGTCGAACCCGACCTGCTCGAGCTCCAGCCTGCCGCTCTCGATCTTCGACAGGTCCAGGACGTCGTTGATGACTCCCAGCAGGTTCTGCGCGCTGCGGCGGACGAGCCGCACGAAGTCGGCCTGGGTGTCGTCCAGACGCGTGCGCGCCAGCAGCTCGAGGAAGCCGATGATCCCGTTCAACGGCGTGCGGATCTCGTGGCTCATGTGGGCGAGGAACTCGCTCTTGGCCGCGTTCGCCTGCTCGGCCTGCTCCTTGAGCCTCGACCATCTCGTCGTAGGATTCGCGGAGCCGGCCCTCCAGCTCCTTGCGCCGGGTCACGTCCGCCTTGACCGCGCCGAAACGCGTGATCCGGCCCGGACGGTGCCTCGCGGATCGGAAAGATCACCGCCTCCTCGACGTAGATCGTGCCGTCCTTGCGCCGGTTCGTGAACTCGCCGCGCCAGACCTCACCGGCGCTGATCGTCCGCCACATGTCCGCGTAGAACGACTGCGGGTAGGCGGCGGACTCGGCCCTGAGGACGCGCGGGTTGCGGCCGAGCACCTCCGAGGCGGCGTAGCCGGTCACGCGCTCGAAGGCCGGGTTCACGTACTCGATGTTGCCGTCGAGATCGGTCACGACGATCGACTCGGTCGCCTGGCGCACGACGTCGGCGAGCAGCTCGTTGTCGAAAGGGAAGGGTGCGTTCACGGGCGAGCCAGAGTCTATCGCCCCGCCGCACCGGATTCAAGCCTGGGGGGCGGGTGCGCCCGCCGGCTTTGCCATCCCCAGCGAGTACGCTGGGCCAGGGCGCCTGGCGCCGGCGGGGCCCGCATTCCCTCGAGGACTCGGGACCAGGGCGCCGTGTCGGGCGGCGCTTGCCTCTGCGGGCCGCGCGGGTGTAATCGTGTGGGGTGGACAGGACCGAGTACCTCGAGCGCTTCCGGGTGCCCTTTCGCGCCCAACTACATACCCCACGGGCAGGAGGAGAAGGTGTTCCGCGCCGCCTTCGCCTCCCGCATCCCGGTGATCCTCAAAGGGCCGACCGGGTGCGGCAAGACCCGCTTTGTCGAGCACATGGCTCATGCCCTCGGCCTTCCCCTGGTGACCGTGTCCTGCCACGAAGACCTGACGGCCTCCGACCTGGTCGGCCGCTACCTGCTGCGGGACGACGAGACGGTCTGGCAGGACGGTCCGCTCACCCTCGCGGTGCGCTACGGCGGCATCTGCTACCTCGACGAGATCGTCGAGGCGCGCAAGGACACGACGGTCGTCATCCACTCGCTCACCGACGACCGCCGCATGCTCTACATCGACAAGACCGGCGAGGTGGTGCGGGCGCACGCCGGCCTTCATGATGGCGCTCAGCTACAACCCCGGCTACCAGAGCATCGTCAAGGACCTCAAGCAGTCCACCAAGCAGCGCTTCGCGAGCCTCGTATTCGACCATCCGCCTGTGGAGATCGAGACCGAGATCGTGCGCACGCGAGACGGGCCTGGACGCCGACACGAGCCGCAGGCTCGCGGAGATGGGCGCGCGCCTCCGGGAGCTCAAGGGCTTCGGGCTGGAAGAAGGGGTGAGCTCGCGCCTGCTCGTGTACGTGGGCCGGCTGATGAGGTCCGGCCTCGACGCGCTCACCGCGTGCCGGAGCGCCATCAGCCAGACCCTGACCGACGAGCACGAGATCATGGACTCGATCGAGGGCGTCGTGAGCCTGCATTTCGGAGAGCTTGCGCGCTCCCGGCGCTCGCCGACCGGCGACGGCCCGACCGGGCCCAGCGCCCGGCGGGGGGCCCGCCGGCAGCGACCGGGCCCGCGCGGAGGCCGGGTGAGCGCCCGTTTCGAGGGGTTCTCCTTTCAAGGGCGTCTGCTGGGGCTACCGGGGCGTCTTCGAGCGCGTCATCGGCTCGCTGTTCGACGAGGGCCTGCTCGGGCCCGAGAACGAGGCGGTCACGCGCCGGTTCCTGGACCTGCTCAAGCGCAGCGAGCGCAACCTCTTCGACCACGTCCTCTACGACTTCCTGCGCGCCCTCAACCCCGAGACGCGCTGGATCGTGTCGCTGCCTTCGATCTTCGCCGACGTGACGGAGATGGGCTGCAAGCTCGCCGAGTCGCGGATCTACTACGGGACGACCTTCTTCCGTCTCCTCGGCGAGGGCGGGCTCGGCCGCACGCCCGACGAGATCGCGCACCTCATGAGGCTGCTCAAGAGGCTGCGCGCCGAGGCGGGCGACGAGCTCGCGTTCGCGCTGCTGCGCGGCTATCGCAGGCTCGTCGAGCGCCTCGGCCCGGCGGAGATCGACCGCTACGTCGAAGAGGCGCTCGCGCATGCAGGGCGGCCACCCCGAAGACCGCCCAGCGCTTCCTCGAGGGCACGCCTGGCCGGGTGCGAGGCGATGATCCGCACCCTGAGCCGCGAGTGCACGCTCGCGGCCGTGGTCGCGGCCACCTCGCGCGGCTGCTCAAGGCGCTCAGCGGCCGCACGCGTCGAGGTCGTCCGACCTGGCGCGGCCTCGACGAGGAGCGGCTCGCCGAGCGCGGCTCCTCGACGGTGTGCCTGCACGGCAGGCTGCACCTGCCGCAGCGGCAGCGCGCCTATCCGCACGCCGCGATGCCAACCGGAGCTGGTACGTGCTCGCCGCGGTCTCGCGCCGCGGCGCTCCACGAGGTGGGAAGCCTTCCCCGCGATCCACGGCCACCCCTCGTTCCGCAGCGCCGTCGACCTCGTGCGGGAGACGACCCGCTCGCGCTGAACCTCTTCGCAGCGTGATCGAGTACGCCCGCGCGCTGCGCTACGCCCGCGCCGCCTGGCCGGGCGTGCGCCCGCTCCTGGACTGGGCGCTGGCCGCGGAGGCGGCCGCAGCGCGCGGCGGCGCGGCGGGCCGGCTCGCGGTGCTCGCCGGCGACGCGGCCTCGGGCGAGCGCGGCGGGCTCGCGCTCCTGCGGCGGACGATCGCCGCCTCGGTCAACGCGTTCGACACGGCCGGCCGCCTCACGCCGGTCCGATGCAGAAGGCCGCCGAGGCGCTGCCGGCGCTCTCGCAGCGAGGCTGCTTGCGCCCGTGAGCTTTCTGCCCGACTTCCTCTACCGGGGCGAGAGCGAGCGCCGCCGTCGGACTGCCGCGATCGCGGACCTGAGGGGACGCGCCGGAAGGCGCCAGGGAGAAGCCGCGACGAGCCGGGCCGCAGGCCGCGGACCGCGTCGTCGGCGCACGGCAAGCCGACGGGCGAGCGCTCGCCGGCGGCCGGGAGCGCGGGCTTTGTCTACGACGAGTGGAGCCAGAGCGATCACGACTACCTGCCCGATCACTGCGTCGTGCACGAGATCGCCGCCGAGCCCGTCGGCTCGGCCCAGGCTGCCTCCCGGCGTGGTGGAGCAGGGCCAGAGGACGCGGCGCATCTTCGAGTGGCTCAAGCCGGACCTGGCGGCAAGGAAAAGAGGCTGGAGAGCGGCGACGCGATCGACGTCGACCTTCTCGTGGAGTTCCTCGTGAGCCGCAGGCACGAGCCGTCGCCGCCGGTGCGCTTCTACCAGAAGCCGCGCATCCGCAAGCGCGACCTCGCGACGCTGATCCTGATGGACTGCAGCGGCTCGACCGGGACGAGGAGCGGGAGGCGCAGACGCATCATCGAGATCGAGCGCGAGTCGGCCCTGATCCTCGGGCAGGGGCTCGCGGGCCTCGGCGACAGCTTCGCGATCTGCGGCTTCAGCGGCCAGGGCCGCGAGAACTGCGAGTACTACGTCTACAAGGGCTTCGCCGACCGCCTGGGGACCCGAGACGATCCGCAGGCTGATGGGCGCGGCGCCGCGCAGCTCGACCCGCATCGGCGCCGCGCTGCGCCACTCGGGGACGCTGCTCGCGGGCGCGCCGCAGCCGCCAGAAGCTCGTGCTGCTGGTCACCGACGGCAGGCCGATGGACGCGGGCTACGACCCCGAGACCCGCTACGCCCAGTTCGACGTCCGCATGGCCTGCGAGGAGAACCGGCGCAAGGGCATCCACACCTTCGCCATCTCGACCGAGAAAGCGAGCCGGGCCGACATGGAGATCATGTTCCCCGGGCAGGCGCTTCGCGATCCTGCCGTCCATCGACGCCCTGCCCGCAGTCCTCCCGCGCCTCTACATGCGCCTCACGTACTGAGCACGGGATGTGCTCGCCCGGGGCCGACATGGATGTCGTAAGCCCCGGGCTGAGCACAGGGACGTGCGCGCCCGGGGCCGACATGGATGTCGTAGCCCCGGGCTGAGCACAGGGACGTGCGCGCCCGGGGCCGACATGGATGTCGTAGGCCCCGGGCTGAGCACAAGGATGTCCTCGCTTGGGGCCCCCTCCCCGCGGCCTCCGGCAGCCCGCGGAGCCCCGCGAATTTGTCTGCCGGCCCCCGCGCACCGTATCATGCTGATGGGAGGCTCATGACGACCCTGGCGGCGCCGGCGACGACTTTCGACGGGGAGCTGACCCTCAGCCAGGCGTGCTCGCTTTCGCCCGAAGACTGCCTCGACCGCCTCTCGAGCAGGGACGGGGGCCTGACCGAAGAAGAGGCCGAAGCCCGGCTCAGGCAGTTCGGCGCCAACGAGGTCGTGGCCGGCAGCACCGGCGCCCTCGTCCGCGCGTGGCATCGGTTTGCCAATCCGCTCGTGGTCCAGCTGCTGGTCATCGCGGGGGTGTCGTTCCTGATGAGCGACCTGCGGTCGACCGTCGTCGTCGGCTCCCTGCTGCTCATCAGCGTCGGCCTCTCCTCGATCCAGGAAGAACGGTCCGGACGGTCGGTCGAGCGCCTGCAGGCCATGGTGCGCACCACGGTCAACGTTCTTCGCGACGGCAGGGAGACCGAGGTCGCGCTCGCCGCCGTCGTGCCCGGAGACGTCGTAGCACTCGACGCCGGCTCCGTGGTGCCGGCGGACATCCGCCTTCTGTCCGCCAAGGACTTCTTCGTCAGCCAGAGCGCCCTCACCGGCGAATCGATGCCGGTGGAGAAGACCGCGGCCGGCGCCGGCCCCGCGGGCTCGGGAAGCGGAAACGGCGCCGCGCTGGAGCTGCCCAGCGCGTGCTTCCAGGGGACCAACGTCCTCTCGGGCAGCGCGCGCGGCGTCGTGATCACCACGGGCGGCCGCACGTACTTCGGCGCCATCACCCGCAGGCTCGCGGGCCGCCGGACGCAGACGAGCTTCGACAAGGGCATCGCGGGATTCACGTGGCTCATGATCCGTTTCATGGTGGTGATGGTGACGCTGGTGTTCTTCATCATCGGGCTCACCAAGCACGACTGGCTCGATGCGCTGCTCTTCGGCCTCGCCGTGGCCGTGGGGCTCACCCCGGAGATGCTCCCGATGATCGTGGCGGTCAATCTTTCCAAGGGCGCCATGGCGATGTCGAAGCGCAAGGTCATCGTGAAGCGTCTGCCTTCGATCCAGAATTTCGGGGCGGTCGACATCCTGTGCACCGACAAGACCGGCACCCTCACCCAGGACAGGGTCATCCTCGAAAAATACGTCGACGTGTCGGGCAAGGAGAGCGACGAGGTCCTGCGTTACGCGTACATGAACAGCTTCTACCAGACGGGCCTGCGCAACCTGCTGGACCGGGCCATCCTGGCCCACACTGAGTTCGAGGTGGAGCAGCGGGCCCGCAAGGTCGACGAGATCCCCTTCGACTTTACCCGCAGGCGCATGTCCGTCGTCGTGGAGTACGAGGGCGATCACGTGCTGATCTGCAAGGGGGCGGTCGACGAGGTGTTCAAGGTCTGCGCCTCCTACCAGGTGGAGGGGGACATCCTCCCCATGATCGACGTCGTCAAGCAGGACGTCCTCGAGGACTACGAGGCGCTCAGCGCGGACGGCTACCGCGTGCTCGCCATCGCCTACCGCGAGTTCCCGAGGGACAAGACGACCTTTGCGGCGGCGGACGAGAACGGCCTGATCCTCCTGGGATACATCGCCTTTCTCGATCCGCCCAAGGAGTCGACCCGCCAGGCCGTCGGGCTGCTCGAGGCCGCGGGGGTGAGCGTCAAGATCCTGACGGGCGACAGCGAGCTCGTCACGCGCAAGGTGTGCAGGGACGTGGGCATCGACGCGCAGAACGTCCTCACGGGGCCGCAGCTCGAAGCGCTTTCCGCCGAGGAGGTCGGCCGGACCGTGGAAAGAGCCAACATCCTCGTGCGGCTTTCGCCGCTGCAGAAAGAGCAGGTCATCCAGGCGCTGCAGTCCAAGGGGCACGTCGTGGGGTTCCTCGGCGACGGCATCAACGACGCGCCGGCGCTCAAGAAAGCGGACGTGGGGATCTCGGTCGACACGGCCGTCGACGTCGCCAAGGAGGCGGCCGACATCGTGCTGCTGGAAAAGAGCCTGCTCGTGCTCGACGACGGCATCATCGAAGGCCGCCGCGTGTTCGCGAACATCGTCAAGTACATCCGCATGGGAGCGAGCTCCAATTTCGGCAACATGTTCAGCGTGCTCGGGGGAAGCCTCTTCCTCCCCTTTCTGCCGATGCTGCCGATCCAGGTGCTCGCCAACAACCTCCTCTACGACGTGTCGCAGATCGGCATCCCGACGGACCGGGTGGACGAAGAGTTCACGCGGGTGCCGCGCAAGTGGAACATCGGCAACATCCGCAGGTTCATGACGATCGTCGGCCCCATCAGCTCCCTGTTCGACTACGCCACGTTCCTCCTCATGCTCTTCGTCTTCGGGTGCGCCCGGTATCTTTCGCCGGCGGCAAGCCCGGGGGACCGTTCCTACTACGAGGCCCTCTTCCACACCGGCTGGTTCGTGGAATCGATCCTGACGCAGACGTTGATCGTCCACGTCATCCGCACCAGGAAGGTTCCCTTTGTGCAGAGCCGGGCGAGCCCGACCATGACGTTCTTCACGTTGCTGCATCATGGCGGTTGCCGTCGCGCTTCCGTATGGGCCGCTGGCTTCCGCCCTCGGCCTGGTGGCCCTGCCCGCCGCCTACTGGGCGTGGATCGCCGCCTTCCTCGTCGCCTACTGCGCGCTCACCCATGTCGTGAAGAGCCGGTTCTTCCGGCGGTTCGGCGTGGAGTGACGACCGGATGATGGCCGCACGGCCGCGGGCGCGCCCCCCGCCTGGCCTCGAGCGGCCCGGCGCAGGGGATGCGGCCTGAAGAGCCTGCTGGACGCGCTGCAGGAAGGAAGGCTCATCGAGCTGCCCGAGGCGGACAAGGAGAAGAGCCTTCAATACCTGGGAACCCTCATCGAGGCGGTCCCCGATTTCAGGACGGGGTTCGACTTCAACGCCGCCGTCATGGCCCGCGAGCGGGCGGCGAACACGGGCATCACGCTCGGCTGGGCCTGCCCGCACGGCCGCGTCTCGGGCGAAGGCGATCTGCTGTGCGCCATCGGCTGGAGCCCGACGGGCATCGACTACGGGTCGCCCGACGGCAAGCCGGTGCGCATCGTCGTGATGCACTACATCCCGGATTCCCAGAAGAACGCCTACCTGCGCGAAATCTCCGCCCTCGCGAGGGCGATCCACGGGAACCCGGCCCTGAGCGAGCTCTCCAGCGCGAAGAGCCTCGCCGAGGCGAGAAACCGGCTCGTCGACCTGCTGGCCGCGGCCACGGAGAGCGCCCTTCCCGATGTCAAGGCGCGCATGATCCAGCTCGAGGCAAGACAGGCCGCCGCCCCCGCTCGCCGAAGCGCCTCCCCGCCGACCTGCTCGCGTCCCTCAGCCTCGTTCCCGCTTTCCATCGTCCTGCTCCCCGGCGCCAGGCCGATCGTGCTCGCGCAGGACAGGGACGTCACGCGCGCATCGAGGCCGCCGCCGACCTCGGTTCCGCGCTTGCCGGCCGCCTCCCGTTCGACACGGCCGGACTGCGGATCATCCCGCGTTCGGTTTCGTCCTTCGCGCCGACCGTCTCGTCGTATGACTGCATCGCGGTGAGGCTCGCTGCCGCGCAGAAGAAAGCCGAAACGAGAAAGTGAAGGGCGAGCGCCCGCCGCGCGCGCACTCCGGGCACTCCGGGCCGGCGCGTGGAAAGGCGCGTCCCGCCGCGGGTATACTCTGGACGAGTCATGAAGCGATCGGGCCTGGTCCTCTCTGCGTCTGCTGCTCCTCCTCGCGGGGCCCGCCTGGGCCGCGCCCTCCGGAGCCTCTGCGGCTCTCGTTCGTGGGCGACCTCATGGCGCACAACGTCAACTACGAGATGGCGGACTACGACCGGATCTACGACGGCATCCGCGACCTCTTCCTCGCCGACGACCTCACGTTCGCCAACCTCGAGATGGTCGTCGATCCGGCGCTGCCCGCGCGCGACCTACCCGCGCTTCAACAACCACCCCGACTACGTGCGCGCCGCGATCGACGCGGGGGTCGACGTGTTCTCCCTGGCGAACAACCACAGCTTCGACTACGGCCCCGCGGGAGTGCGCGCGACCCTCCGGTCGCTCGAGGCGCTGGCGCGCGAGGCGGCCGGCCGCGGACGCACCGTGGCATACAGCGGCCTGCGCCCCGCCGCGGCCGACCCGTTCGCCCCGGCCGAGATCAGGGTCAAGGGCTGGCGCGTCGGCTACCTCGCGGTCACGCAGTTCTCCAACGAATGGGTCACCGAGCCGCTGCTCCCGGTCGTCGACTACAACGACGAGGCCCAGGTCGCGGCGTTCCTCGAGGAGGTGCGGGCCGTCGCCCCGCAGTACGACCTCTTCATCGTCTCCTACCACGGCGACAGCGAGTACGTCTCCGAGCCCGCGCCGGCCAAGAAGAGGTTCTTCCACGCCCTGCTCGACGCGGGCGCGCACATCGTCTACGGGCATCACCCCCACGTGCTGCAGCCCTGCGAGATGGTCGACAGCGCGGGCGAGCGCCGGCTGATCATCTACTCGGCCGGCAACTTTCTCGCCGGCCAGAGCGTGCGCGCGCAGCCGCGGCGACCCCGACGGGATGTGGGCCCGCACCGGCGATTCGATGGTCTTCCAGGCGGTGGTGCGGCCGGGCAATCCGGGGCCGTCGGTCGCGAAAGTCGACCTCGTGCCCGCCTACCACAACCGCTCGCCGGCGACCGGAGAGATCGTGATCAACGCGCTCGAGACCCTCGCGCGCACAGGCGTGATCTCTGGGGCGACTTCTACCGGGGCGCCTGCGACGATCGCCCGGGAGTACGAGCGCGAGAACCCGGAGCGCGAGCGGCGCAACTTCGCTCCGTAGCTTGCGCCGTGGGCCCCGACTCGGGGCTTGGGATCGAAGACGGAGGTCAAGGAGGTAAAGAAGGCAACCCGCCTCGCGATCGTCTGCGCCGTGGCGATCGGCGCCGCGCTCGTGCTCGCGGCCTGCGCGGGCGCGCCGGAGGCGGCCAGGGCGCCGGCCGGCGACGCCGGCAAGGCGGCGCCCCGGCCCCGAGCACCGGCGCCGCGCGCGAAGCCCGCGCCGAAGCCCGCGGAGCCCGCGGCCGAGGCGCCGGGCCAGCCGCCGGACCCGGGGCGCCGACACGGGCTCCCGGAAAGCCGACTCTCGAGCTGACTGAAAAGCCTGCCAAGGACGGCGGCGGCCGCGCCGCCGCGCTGCCGCCGGCGACCGCGCCTGCCCCGTCGCCGGCTCGCGTCGCACGCCCCGGGCCGCGCGCGCCGCCGCGGCCGCCGCGCCGGCCGCTTCGGGCCTCAAGGCCGGGTTCGCGGACGACAACAAGCAGTTCAACTACTTCGTGCAGTTCCTGGACAAGTACGGCGAAGGAGCGTCGAGCACCGCGACATCCCCATCGGCGAGCGGATCGTGCTCAAGGTCACGGATGCCAACGGCAAGAGCGTCCCGAACGCGCAGGTGCGCGTCAACGGCGGCGGCGCCCTTCTCGCCGAGGGGCTCACGTACGCCGACGGGACCTTCCTCTTCTTCCCTCTCGAGCACGACGCGAGGCTCGCTGCCTACCGCGCCGAGGTGACCTCGAGCCGCACGCACGCTCGGGGTCGACATCGACCGGCGCGGCCCGCGGACGGTCACGGTCGCCTTCGACCGGCCCCGCGTCGCGCTTCCAGAACGTGCCGCTGGACATCCTCTTCGTGCTGGACACGACCGGGAGCATGGGCGAGGAGATCGAGCGCCTCAAGACCACCATCGAGCTCATCAACCTGAACCTGCGAGCCTCGCGTCGAAGCCCCGCGTGCGCTTCGGGATGGTGCTGTACAAGGACCGCGGCGACGAGTACCGCACCCGTGTCGTGCCCTTCACGGAGGACCTCGCGCAGTTCCAGGCGGCCCTCGCCAGGGTCGAGGCCGACGGCGGCGGCGACACGCCCGAGGACCTCGAGGCCGCGCTCGGCCGGGCGATCAGGGGCGTCCAGTGGAGCCCCGACGGCATCCGGCTCGCCTTTGTCATCACGGACGCGCCCGCGCACCTCGACGAGTACAGGCCCGCCTACACCTACGTCGACGCGGTCCACGACGCGCGGCGGCTCGGCATCAAGTTCTTCAGCGTCGGCACCGGAGGGCTCCCGCTCGAAGGCGAGCTGCTCCTGCGCCAGGTGGCCCAGTACACCTACGGCAAGTACATCTTCCTCACCTACGGCGAGAAAGGACGAAAGTGAAGGCGGCACGCCCGGCAGCGTCAGCCACCACACCGGCGCCAACTTCCAGACCGACAAGCTCGAGGCGATCATCATCCGCTTCGCCAGGGAAGAGCTGGCGTACCTGACCGACCAGCCGCTGGACCAGGGAGAGGACTATTTCCAGGCCGACCGCGTCGCGGACGAGAGCAAGGGCGACACGCTCGGCAAGCTCTTCGAGATGGCCCTCTCCCAGCTCGTCGACTACTCCAGCGTGCGCATCGCCGCGGGCACGCGGGCGGCCGCCGTGCCGCTCGTGCCGACCCCCGAGGGACTCAAGCTCGACGCGGAGTACTTCTACCGATTCGCTGACTCAGGCGCTGTCGCGGAACAAGACCTTTACGACTGGTCGAGCGCAAGGACCTGCAGAAGATCCTCGCCGAGCTCGAGCTCCAGCTCTCCGGCCTGGCCGACGAGGCCAACGCGGCGCGCGTCGGCAGGCTCCTCGGCGCCGAAGTGCTGCTCTCGGGCACGCTCTACCGCAGGCGCGACAGCTTCGAGCTGTTCCTCAAGCTGGTGCGCGTGGAGACGGGCGAAGTGCTCGCGGTGACCAAGGCGAAGGTGGACGCGAAGCTCGGGCTGTCGAGCTGACGCCCCGCCGCCGCCGTACCGGTCGCGGCGGCGCTCGACGCGCACTGCGCGGTTGTCGCCTCCCGGCCGCCCGCATTATCTTGCGATCAGGGAAAGGGATGCGACCGCGACCTTGGCGGATCGCGGCCCGGAACCTCGAGCGTCGGCTTGAACTCCAGGAACACTATCGTGTAGGCTCACGGCCGGTTCCGGCCCTCACCCGGGGCCGCGCCAGGGCGGGAACCGTGCTCACGAACCGCTCCGCGCGCGAGGAGGGACCCTTGATAGAGGTCAAAAACCTAACCAAGCGCTACGGTCAGCACACGGCCATAGACCACCTGAGCTTCGGCATCGAGAAAGGCGAGATCGTCGGGTTCCTCGGCCCCAACGGCGCCGGCAAGTCCACGACGATGAACATCGTCACCGGGTACATCTCCGCCACCGAGGGCAACGTCACGCGTCGGCGGCAAGGACGTGCTCGAGGAGCCGATGGAGGTCAAGAAGCAGATCGGCTACCTGCCGGAGCAGCCGCCGCTGTACCTCGAGATGACAGTCGGCGAGTACCTCGGCTTCGTCGCCAACATCAAGAAGGTCGCCCGCAAGGGACGCAGGGACTGCCCTGGGCGGCGATCATGGACACCGTCAAGATCCTCGACCACAAGGACCGGCTGATCAAGAACCTGTCCAAGGGCTACCGCCAGAGGGTGGGGCTCGCCCAGGCCCTCGTCGGCAACCCGCCGGTCCTGATCCTGGACGAGCCGACGATCGGCCTCGACCCGAGGCAGATCATCGAGATCCGCAACCTCATCAAGGAGCTCGGCAAGGAGCACACGATCGTGCTGAGCTCGCACATCCTGCCCGAGGTCACCGCGGTCTGCGAGCGGGTGATCATCATCCACCGCGGCCGCATCGTGGCGAGCGACTCGATCGACAAGCTGTCGGCCGACATGAGCGGCGGGCACAAGCTCACCGTCCGCGTCGCCGGGTCCGAGGCGCGGGCGCTCGTCGGCGATCCGCGCCGTGCCCTCGGTCACGAGCGCCGAGAGCCTCGGCAGCCGCGAAGAGGGCAGCACCGACATCTACGTCGAGTCCGGCGCCAGAGGAGGACGTCCGCAGGCCGGTCTTCTACGCCATGGCCAAGGCGGACTGCCCGATCCTCATGATGCGCTCGAGCGACGTCAGCCTGGAGGACATCTTTATCCAGCTCACCACCGACGAGCCCGGCCAGGCGCCCGGGCGCGCGACGGCCAGAACGGGGAGGTCTCGCAATGATCGCGGTCTTCCTGAGGGAGCTCAAGAGCTACTTCGAGAACATCACCGGCTTCGTCTTCATGGGGTTCTTCCTGCTGCTGACGGGCATCTTCTTCGTGTTCAACAACCTGATCCCGCAGAGCCCGAACTACAACGGGCTGCTCGGCACGATCACCTTCATCTTCCTGATCGTCGTGCCGATCCTCACCATGCGCCTGCTCTCCGAGGAGGCGCGGCAGAAGACCGACCAGCTCCTGCTCACCAGCCCGCTGTCGCTCACCGGCATGGTGATCGGCAAGTACCTCGCGGCCCTCGCGGTGTTCCTGCTCACGCTGGTGGTGACGTTCCTCTACCCGATCCTGCATCTCGCTCGTCGGCAGCGTGGTCGTGAGCGAGGTCGTCGGGGGCTACATCGGCTTCTTCCTGCTGGGCAGCGCATTCATCGCCGTCGGGCTCTTTGTCTCGTCGCTGACGGACAACCAGGTGATCGCGGCCGTCGTGACCTTTGCCGCGCTGCTGATCATGTGGATCCTCGACGCCCTGCAGCAGGGCCTGCCGTCCGACTCCCTCTCGGGCGCCGCGTTCGCCGGCCTGCTGATCCTCGGCGTGGCGGTGTTCCTCTACTTCACGGTGCGCAACTGGATCGTCTCGGCGGCCACCGCCGTCGTCGGCGCCGGCGTGATCGCCCTGTTCTGGTTCGTCATCGGGGCCAAGGCCGCCAACTTCGACGGCTTCATCGTCAAGGTGCTCAAGTGGTTCTCGCTGCTCGCGCGCTACCAGGACTTCAGCCTCGGCATCCTCGGCCTGAGCCCCGTCGTGTACTACCTGAGCTTCTCCGCGGTCTTCGTGTTCCTCACCGTGCGCGTCATCGAGAAGCGTCGGTGGCAGTAGGTCGGCCGCGGTCCTCCAGCCCGGCGAGTACGCCGGGTCAGAGCACGCCCGGACACCGTGCGGCGGCGGGGGCGGCGGCATGCAGAGCGTTCGACAGTCAGTAGGAGGCGCGCCATGAATCTGGGAAAGATCCTTCAATCGTTCAGAAATCCGAAGTTCAAGTACGGCGGCTACGCCGCGCTGGTCTCGTTCATCGTGATCGCACTCCTCGTCGCCGTGAACATCGTCGTCGACCAGATCCCGGCCAAGGCGGACCTCACCGAGAGCAAGCTGTTCACGCTCTCGGACCAGACGGTCAAGGTGCTCGACGGGCTCAAGCAGGACGTGAACGTCTACACGCTCTTCGAGACCGGCAAGGAGATGCAGTTCGCCCAGCAGATCCTCGACAAGTACAGGCTCAAGAGCAAGCACATCCACGTCAAGAACATCGACCCGTACCGCAACCCGGGGCTGCTGGCCAAGTACAAGGTGGAGGGCAAGGACCCCGGCGCGAACAGCATCATCATCGAGAACGGCACGCGCTTCCAGGTCATCGCCCAGTACGACTTCTTCAACTACTCCGAGCCGCAGGGAGGCGACCCGTTCGGCCAGCGCTACGCGCAGTCGGTCAAGATCGAGCAGAAGCTGACCGGCGCCCTCCTTGCCGTCACCAGCGCCAAGCAGCCGACGGTGTACGTGCTGCAGGGCCAGGACGAGCAGACCTTCCCGTTCGAGCTCCGCGACCAGCTCCGCGGCGAGAACTACGTGGTCAACGACCTCAACCTGCTCACGGCGCCCAAGGTTCCCGACGACGCCGACACCCTGGTGGTCATCGGGCCCCGGCGCGACCTCACGGCGAGCGAGGAGCAGAAGGTGCGCGAGTTCCTCGTCGACCGTCACAAGAACGGCCTCTTCCTGATGGATCTGAACCCGGAGGTCAAGAGCCTCCCGAACTTCGACTCGATCCTGAGAACCTACGGGGTCGCCATCGACCCCGTGCTCGTCGTCGAGCGTGACCCGAGCTTCCACGTGCCGCAGGTGCCGATCGGCCTCGTGCCCCAGATGAGCTATCACGCCATCACCAGCAGCCTGCGGAGCAGCGACCTGCCCGTGCTCTTCCCGCGCTCGCAGGCGATCAGGGAGCTGGACACGAAGCGGCGGACCATCACGATCGAGCCCGTGCTCACCACGAGCGACCGCGCGTGGGGCAAAGTCGATCTCAAGAGCCAGAGCAACGAGCAGACGCTCGCCGACCGGAAAGGGCCCTTCAACCTGGTCGTCGCGGTCACCGACAAGGACGAGCGGGACAGCAGCATCGAGAGCCGGCTGGTCGTCGGGGGCAGCTCCTACGTGCTTTACCCCGACCGGGCCTTCGGGCTGCCCCTCACCGGCCCCGGCAACAGCGACTTCGTGCTGAACTCCCTGAGCTGGCTGGAGGGCCAGAAGGAGCTCATCTCCATACGGGCCAAGAGCCTGATCCAGCTCCCCCTGCGGATGAACCAGCTCCAGTTCTTTCTCTTCGCGGGCATCGCGGTCATCCTGGTGCCCGTGCTCGTGCTCGGCAGCGGGCTCGTCATCTGGCTGAGGAGGCGCCACCTATGAACAGGAGGCTCGTGCTCGTCGCCCTCACAGGGGCGCTCGTCGTCGTCGTCGGACTGGCCGTCTGGTTCACCCTCAAGCCGCCGGGAAAGGCCACGCAGGCGGCGAGCAGCGACGACGCGGACAAGGTCGAGATCTCCAAGGTCGAGCTCACGGACATCAAGGAGATGGACGTCGACTCGCCGCACGGCAAGCTGCGCCTGTTCCGGCAGGGCGACAACTGGAAGGCGGACACCCCGTACCCGGTGACGCTCGACACGAGCGCCGTCGAGGACCTGGGGTACTCCTTCGGGCGGCTGTATTCGGAAAAGATCATCGAGAAGGAGCCCAAGGACCTCAAGGTCTACGGGCTCCAGCCGCCGGTGGCGACCGCCACGGCGTATGCTCAAGAACGGCTCGACGATCGAGCTGTACCTCGGCAACCAGACCCCGGCCGGCAACACCTACTACCTGCAGAAGAAGGGCGACCCGACCGTGTACGCGGTGTGGATGAACCACGGCGAGCATTTCCAGTGGGTGGTCAACGACCTCCGCGACAAGAAGCTCCCGGCGATCGACCCGCAGAAGATCAAGACGCTGCTGATCGCGCGCAGGGGCGAGCCGACGATCGACATCCTCTCCAAGGACGAGCAGGACGACTCCGAGGTCGTCTTCAGCATGGGCCTCTACCGCATGATCAAGCCGTACAGCAGGCCCTATGCCACGGACACCCAGGCCATGAGCGACTGGCTGCAGAAGCTCCCGTCGTTCTCCATCGACCAGTTCGTCGAGGACAACGTCAAGGACTGGGCGCGCTACGGGCTCGCGTCGCCGTCGGCGGAGCTCTTGCTCCAGGACGACAAGAACACGCTGCACCTGTACTTCGGCGACAAGACGAAAGACGGCAAGGAGGTCTACTTCCGCGTGGCCGGCCAGAACAACGCCTACGCCATGAGCTCCGACCGGCTGGA
This sequence comes from uncultured Spirochaetota bacterium, assembly GCA_963734495.1. Classification (GTDB taxonomy): domain Bacteria; phylum Spirochaetota; class Spirochaetia; order SZUA-6; family CAVTHK01; genus CAVTHK01. Next base: position 160,292 of record CAVTHK010000003.1, on the reverse strand, counting down.
CTTCCTGGACATCAAGCCCTTCAAGCTGGTCGACAAGTTCGCCTTTATCGTCAACATCGACAACGTCGACAAGGTCAGGGTCCAGGGCCCCGGCGTGGACATGGCGCTCTCGATGACGCGCCAGACCAAGAAGGTCAAGAACGACGAAGGCAAGGAAGTCGACGAGGTCCAGACCACCTACTTCGCCCAGGGCAAGGAGGTCAAGGAGGACCCGTTCAAGAAGGTCTACCAGAGCCTGATCGGCCTCTTTATCGAAGGCGAGAACAAGGCGCCGAAGCACCGGCTGGCGGACGTCACGATGACCTACACCCTCAACAAGGGCAACCAGCGGGTGCACACGATCGAGTACACGCCGTACGACGTGGACTTCTACGAGGTCTACGTCGACGGCAAGACCGAGTTCCTCATGTCGCGGCGGCAGATCGGCAACATGCTCGCCGACTGCGACAAGTTCCTCAAGGAGAACGTCAAGTAGTGAGCCGGGTCCGCGGCCGTCACCGGGTCGTGCTGCTCGGCATGAAACACTCGGGCAAGAGCACCCTCGGCCGGCGCCTCGCCGGCCGCTGGGGCTGCCCGTTCGCCGACACCGACGAAGTGCTGGAGGCCTTGTACGCCGCCACGGCACGGCGCGCAGATCACAGCCCGCGAGATCTACGCGCGCCTCGGGCCCGAGGGTTTCTTCGACGCGGAAGCCGAAGCGCTGCGCGGGCTCGCCTCGCGCGTCGGCGACGGGGACCACGTGATCGCCGCCGGCGGCCGGACCCCGCTCAATCCCGGGGCGCAGGCGCTCCTGCGCGGCCTCGGCCTCGCCGTGCTCCTGGAGGTGCCGCGCCGAGGCGCTCTGGGAGCGCGTCGTCCGCGGCGGCATCCCCGCCTTTGTCGGCCCGGAGGACCCCAGGGGCGAGTTCCTCGCGCTGGCCCGCGCCCGGGAGCCGCGGTACAGGGAGATCGCGGACCTCGTCGTGGCGCTGGACCCGGCCGCCCCTCTCGACGAAAATGAAGGCCGGCTCGCCGCAGCCATCGAGGCTCACGAGCGGGGGCGGTGAGCGGGAGCTCGGAGCGTACCAATGCCAGGCAGCACCTTCGGCAGCATGTTCAGGGTCACGACGTTTGGCGAGTCGCACGGCCGCGGCGTGGGCGTGATCGTCGACGGCGTGACGCCGGGGGTCCCCCTCGGCGAGGAAGATATCCAGAAGCAGCTCGACCGCCGCAGGCCCGGCCAGTCGGAGATCACGACGAAGCGCAAGGAGGCGGACAAGGTCCAGATCCTCTCCGGCGTCTTCGAGGGCAGGACCACCGGGACGCCGCTCATGATGATCCTCTTCAACCAGGACGTGCGCTCGCAGGACTACGAGCCGATCAAGGACCTGTTCCGGCCGGGCCACGCCGACTGGACGCTACCTCAAGAAGTACGGCATCCGCGACTGGCGCGGCAGCGGCCGCGCCTCCGGCCGCGAGACCTCGGCCCGCGTCGCGGCGGGCGCCGTCGCGCGCAAGCTCCTTGCCGCCCGCGGCGTGAGCATCCTCGCCTACACGCTGGCGGTGGGCGGCATCCGGTGCGAGCGGTTCCTGCCGGAGGAGATCGAGAAGAACCCCGTGCGCGCCTGCGACCCCGAGGCCGCCGAGCGCATGAAGGCGAAGATCCTCGCTCGCGCAGGAGCGCAAGGACTCCCTCGGCGGGATCATCGAGTGCCGCGTGTCGGGCGTGCCCGCCGGGCTCGGAGAGCCGACCTTCGACAAGCTCGACGCCGACCTGGCCAAGGCGATGCTGTCCATCGGCGCGGTCAAGGGCATCGAGTTCGGCGCGGGCTTCCGCGCCGCCGAGATGTGGGGCCACGAGCACAACGACGAGATGGGGCCCGAGGGCTTCGTCACGAACAACGCGGGCGGCATCCTCGGCGGCATCTCCACGGGAGCGGAGATCCTCTTCCGCATCGTGGTCAAGCCGGCCTCGTCGATCGCGCGGCCGCAGCGCACGATCGACACGAGCGGCGCCCCGCGCGAGATCGTCACCGAGGGCCGCCACGACCCCTGCATCTGCCCGCGTGTGGTGCCGGTCGTCGAGGCGATGACGGCGCTCGCCCTGGAGGACCACTTCCGGCGGCAGGCGGCGATGTTGGCGTAGCGCCGCCGGGGGCGGGCGGCGGGGCCGCCGGCGCGGCATCCTTCTTCACCTTTACCCTCTCCCTCCATTACACTCGAAGTGATGAGGAACCCGACCGTCATCATCCCCTACTCCGGGCCGTGCGTGGACCGCGAGGTGCAGGACGTCGTTCTGTACCTGCGGCCCGAGACCAACGGCGTGCGCACGGAGAGCTGCATGCTCAAGGTGCTGCGGGAGGACCCTTCCTACAAGGGCTTCTACAGCCTCGTGTACCTGGCGAACCTGCCGGGCGAGTTCATGGCCGCGAACCGCATCGTCGAGCGCCGGTACGCGCTGCGGGTCCGGTTCGCGCGGGAGGGCGGGGCGGCGTTCACGCCGACGATGAAGCGAGCGTTCGAGACGCACTTCGGGGCCGCGTTCGACGACGGCGCCCGTGGTCGGCGCCTACGAGGCGCTCGAGCGCCTGGGGATGAGCGAGGAGGATCTGTTCGGGGTCTGGGTCGAGGAGAAGGACTTTGCGAAGATCCACCAGCAGTCGATCAAGCGGGTCCGCGGGCTGTACGTGGTCAACTACGACATCCCCGCGCTGCTCGCGCCGCGACAATCAGGCGACGGACGTCTTCGTCATGATCCTGCGCAGCTTCGCCCCCTACGTGCAGGTGCACGGTCTCATCGACCGCATGTGCGCGGCCCTCGAGGAAGCGGGCATCATCTCGGTGCGCCAGCCGCCGAGCCGCGTCTTCCACTACTCGATGAGCCCCTTCACGCAGATCCTCGACGGGATCTTCTACGTCTACGGCCCCGGGCCCGTGGACCGGGCCGAGCCTGAGCTTCTACGCCTACCTGCTGCGGCACGGAGTCGAGGCGGCCGTGATCGACCGCGCCCTCGAACGGCAGATCATGCGCTTCGCGACGCCGCGGGGCGTCGTCGAGAGGCACCTGTTCGACTACACATACGAGAGCTCGCTACGCGGAGGCCCTCGAGAAGCTGCGCAGCGTGGTCGAGTAGCGACCGCCGACGGGCCCGCGGCACTCGCCGCGACAGGCGTCTGGACGGCCGCGGGCGGACGCCGCTACAGTGCGCCCCATGGCAGAGCTCGCGCCCGAACATCATCCTGATCATCACCGACCAGCAGCGCTTCGACACGATCGCCGCGCTCGGTTTCCCGTGGGTGACGACGCCCAGCCTCGACCGCCTCGCGCGCGAGGGCGTCGCCTTTACCAACTGCTTCGTCACCGCACCGTCGTGCGCGCCTTCGCGCGCGAGCCTCTTTACGGGCTACACCCCGCACACGACCGGCGTGTTCCGCAACGGCGACCTCTGGCGGCACGGGTGGGTGGAGCAGCTCGCCGCCGCGGGCTACCGCTGCGTCAACGTCGGCAAGATGCACACGACGCCGTTCACCGCGCCGATGGGCTTTCACGAGCGCTACGTCGTGGAGAACAAGGACCGCTACCTCGAGGGCCGGTACTTCTTCGACGAGTGGGACAAGGCGCTCGCCGCGCACGGCCTGGTCAAGCAGCAGCGGGAGCTCTACCGCCGGAGGCCCGACTACCGGGAGCGGCTGGGCGCCTTCGAGTGGGAGCTGCCCGAGGCGCTGCACTCCGACGTGTTCGTCGGCGGCCTCGCGCGCTGGTGGATCGCGAGCTACCCGCGCACGGAGCCGCTGTTCCTCGCAGATCGGCTTCCCGGGGCCCCACCCGCCCTATGACCCGGTCGCCCCGGGCGCTCGCGAGCTACGAGGGCAGGGACCTTCCCCTGCTGCCCGTGACCGACGAGGAGATCGCCTCGCAGCCGCCCGCGCTGCGCGCAGATGATCCGGCACAACTGCGAAGTCGACCACGACTCGATCGTGCACCTCGAGCACCCGACCCGCGAGCAGAGGCTGCGGCAGAGACGCCACTACCTGGCGAACGTCACGATGATCGACGAGCAGGTCGGGCTCATCATGGAGGCGCTCGGCCGCCCGCGGATACCTGGAGAAGTCGGTGGTGATCTTCACGTCGGACCACGGCGACTGCCTCGGCGATCACGGCCACAGCCAGAAGTGGACCATGTACGACGCGGTCACCCGCGTGCCCGCGCTGGTGTGGGCGCCGGGCCGCTTCGCCGGCGGGCCGCAGCGCTCGACGGCCTCTGCCAGCTCATGGACCTCGGCCCGACGATCCTCGAGCTCGCGGGCTGCACGCCGCCGACGTCGATGGAGGCCGCGCTCGCTCGTGCCGGCGCTCGCGGGCGACCCCGCCTTTGCGGCCGCGCGACGCCGTCTACGCGGAGCACGCCCGCGACGGGACTCTGCAGGGCACGGAGCTCATGAGCATGGTGCGCGAGAGGCGGTGGAAGCTCGTGCACTTCGTCGACTCGCCGCAGCGGCCAGCTCTTCGACCTCGAGCAGGACCCCGACGAGCGCGCAACCTGTGGGACGACGCCGCGGCAGCCGCGGAGAAGAGCCGCCTGCTCGCGCGGCTCGCGGACTGGCACCTGCGCGGCGCGGTCCGCACCGCGGCCTGGAAGCCGCCTGGCGGTAAGGGGCTCGCGGCGACTGGAAGGCGGCCGTGGCGCTGCCCCTGGCCTCGCGCGGCTCCTGGCGCGCGGCCTGCTCGCCTGGTGGGACCGCAAGCCGCGAGCCGCTGCCCTGGCGGCGAGGGACGCACCCCCTACTCCGTCTGGGTCTCCGAGGTGATGCTGCAGCAGACGGTCGTCAAGGCGGTGGTGCCCCACTTCGAGCGCTGGATGCGCGCGTACCCGGACGTCGCGGTCGCTCGCGGCCGCCTCGCGAGCAGGAGGTGACCCGCGCGCTGGGAAGGCCTGGGCTACTACAGCAGGGCCCGCAACCTGCTCCGCGCCGCCCGCGTCGTGGCGCGGCGGTGGGGCGGCGAGCTGCCGGCGGCCTACGAGGACCTGCGGTCGCTGCCCGGCGTGGGCGACTACACGGCGCGCGCGATCCTCAGCATCGCGCGGGGGCAGCGCCTGGCCGTCGTCGACGCCAACGTGCGGCGCGTGCTCCAGCGGCTGCTCGCCGCGCCCGCGCGCGCCCGGCGGACGCCGAGGCCCAGCGGGCCCTCGAGCGCGTGCTGCCCGCGGGGCGGGCCGGCGACTTCAACGAGGCCCTGATGGAGCTCGGCCAGCGGGTCTGCGTCAAGGCGGAGCCGCGGTGCGGGGCCTGCCCGCTCGCGGCTGGCTGCAGGGCCCGCGAGCTGGGCCGCGAGCGGGAGATCCCGGCGCGAGCGACCGCGGGCGTGGTGGCCCGCGAGAGCGTGGCGCTTGTCCTGCTGCGCGGCGACGCGGTGCGGCTCTGCGCCCACGCCGACGGGCTCTTCCGCGGCCTCTGGACCTTTCCGCGCGCCGCGCTCGCCGAGGCCGAGGCGGCTGCAGAGGCGGCTGCTGCGCACTGCGGCTCGTCGCGCGAGCTGCGGCCGCGGACGCACGCGTACACGCGCTACCGCGAGCGGCTGTTCCCTCGGGTGTACGCCGTCTCCCCGGAAGCCCGCGGCGGCGGCTCCAGCGCAGCGCGCGCCAGGACGCCCTGGCCCGGCTTGCGGGCTGCGCCGGCGAGTGGGTGCCGCTCGCCGCGCTGGACGCGAAGCCGATGCCTTCGGCCCACCGCAGAATCGCCGACGAGGTGATTGCCCAGTGGGGTGAGGTCGCCGACTTCGCCGGCCCCGCCCGCTCCGGCACGCCGGCCGGACCGGCCACGCCTGCCCCGCTCGAACGGGAGGCCGGACGACCGGCCGCCGGCCCTCGCGCGGTCTCACCGGAAGGGCCGCGCGAAGCGCGCGACGTAATCGACGAGAGGCGTCACGGAGCCGCCCTGCCAGACGGCGATCGGCCCGACATCGCCGCGCGCCGCTTCCAGCGCGGCCTCGGCGCGGGCGAGCGCGTCGCGCGGATTCGCGCAGTCCGCGACGTCGGCGACGCCCGCGCGCAGGTCGCCCAGGCCCGGGGTCCGTTTCTGCTCGATGATCTCCCCGAAGAGCGGATGCTTCTTGAGGAGCGCGGACAGGGCGGTGCGCCACCGGTCGACCCAGCCCGCCGCCACGAGAGTCCCGCGCGGCGTGACCGCGAGCAGGCGGTCCCGGCCGATGACCGCGACATCGACGGGAGCGTCCGGGCCCTGCTCGGGGATCGACGACGCCGCGAGCGCGAGCACTCCGGGCTCGCCTTCGGTCCTCGAGCACGTCGCGGCCCGTGACCTCCATGAGAACAAAGGCGAGTCGCCCTGCCAGCTTGAGCGCCCGGAAACGCAACGCCGCATCCTCCGCCCAGCTCGCCGGCGTCGCGCTCACGGGAGGCGACCTGATCTCCGCGCTGCCCCGCTCGGCCGCCTCCCGGGCCGACGCCCATCGGCGCCGCTCTTCCAGCCCCGCGTGCAGCGGCCCGTCGGGCGGCATCCGGTAGAAGCTGGCCGGGTCGTTGAGCAGCCACTCGTACAGGTCCGCGACCGCGAAGAGGATCTCGAAGAACTGCAAGGTGCACCCTCTGCGGCGACCAGCCCGACGTCCCGCGTTTCTGGAGCAGCCGGCGGAGGCGCCGGATCGTGGGCTTGTACTCGTTGACCTCGAGGTCGACGACGTTCCTCGGACGAGCTCGCGTCGAGCAGGCCCAGGGCCTGCCTGTCCTTCTCCGCGACGAGCCGGGTGTTGATCAGGGCCTTGATCTGCCGGCACTCGGCGACGAGCCGCTCGGCGAGCGAGTACAGCGGCGCCGAGGAGATGTCGAGCCGGCCGCGGCCCGCGATCATCCTGCCGAAATGGCGGATCGCGTGGTTGCGCATCCGGTTGAGCGTAGTCCTCCCCCCTGCGCGCGGCGGCACCGCCGTGCTCGATCTCGACGGCGCGCGCGTAGTCCTCGAGCTCCCTGAGGTAGGGGTCGAAGAGGCCCGTGTAGACTTCCTTCCACTGCCGCACGAGATCGCCGAGGCCTTCGTGGTAGGAGCCCGTCGGCGCCAGGACCTGCTCGAGAGCGATCGAGTCGATCGACGAGATCAGGTTGTCGATGATCCGGTGCAGGACCACGATCTGCGACATGGGGTCGTTGCGCGCCAGGAACTGCACTTCCGGCGAAAAGGAGAGATCCTTGCTGAAGACCCGGATGTCGAAATAGGGAAGGATGAAGTGATACTGCTCGAGCCGGTGAATGCCGCTCTCGGGAAACAGCTCGCGCAGCGTCTGCAGCGCGAACGCGCGCGACGCGGCGCCCGCCCGCCTGGCTTCGAGCGTCTCGTCTTCGGAACCCGCCGGCGCTTCGGTGTCGCCGGCAGCCGCGGCGGGCGGCGGCGCTTCGGCTGTCGCTTCCGGCGCGGCCGCCGCCTCCGCTCCCGCATCCGCGGGCTCCTCGAGGGCGGGCTCGCCTGATCCGCCTTCGCCGGCGGCCGCGGGAGGCTCCGCGCCGGCGGCCTCCGCTTCCCCGCCGGACTCCGCGGCCGGCGGCCCAGGGGCCGCGGGCGACGGTCGCCGGGTCTCCCGGTAGCCGTAGTAGTCGAGAATGTCTTCGGGCTTCAGACCCACAAACCCGCGCACGACCTCCGAGTGCTCGCCCGCCCAGAGCGACTCCTCCGGAAAGAACAGCCCCATGCACTTCAGCAGGATCGGGAAGAGCTCGTGCCGGAAATCGCGGAGGCGGCCGAGCCAGACCTGGACGGCCGCCGACGCGTTGTCGACGCGGCGGCGGCCGCTCGCGTCGACCTCGTGCGCTCGCGCGACGTCCCTCGCGGTGTCCACGAGGCGCGCGATCAGGTCCGAATCGAGGCCGTCCGTCGCGAGCGCCAGGCGGTACACGTGGCAGACCGGCCGCACGAGGCTCCGCGCCCGCACCCGCTCCCCGCGCCGGTAGGCGATGCGTGTGAACTCCAGTGCCTGGATCGCCGCGTCGTCGCCCTCGGCGAGGCTGGACAGCAGCGCAGGAAGAAACGGCTCGCGTGCCTTGAGACTCGCGAGGATGCGCTCGCCCACGCGCGATTCGTCCAGCCTGTGGATGGCCGGCCGCTCGCTCCCGCCGCCGCGCTCGCCCCCGAGCAGCCGCCTGCGACGCGGCGGGAAGCATCTGCAGGCCGTCCAGCAGCGAACACGAACCGGGATCGGAAGCGTCGCCGCCCGGCCGGCCCGACGAGCTGCCGCACGAGCGCGCCGCCCGCCCAGTCCTCGAGCCCGGGAAAGAGCACCGTGGCGAGGCTCCGCAGCCGCTCGCCGATCCCGGTGGCGAGGAACCCGCGGTGCCATGCATAGCGGTCGATCCGCCGCCTCACCTGTGGAGGCAGCGGCGGCAGCATGTCCTCCATCCGGCGCGCCGACTCGGCGGCCTCGGCCGCAGGCCCCTCCACGGGCTCGCGCGCCTGCCCGGACCGGGCGTACGCCTTTCCCTCCGCGCCGGCGGACGACGCATCCTGGCCGCCGCCTCGCGGCGCTTGCGCTTCTCGTCCTCCCCGTAGCCTTTGGCGAGGAGCTCCGCGAGCAGGTCCTTGTCGCTCTTCCTCTCAGGCACTCTTGTCAGCCCTTCCGTCACAAGGCAGCGGCAGAGCGCGCCTGGCGGTCTCTTCGACAGCGCCCTTGCGGTCCGCGTCCAGGGACACGCGGCGCGCCTCCCACCGGGTGCCGCGCCGGCCGCGCCTTCGCGACGGCGGACCCGATCAGAATCGTAATGCACGGCGCGTGGCGGGTCAACGCACGCGGGCTCCGCGGTTGCGCGAAGCAGGCGCGAGAGCGGTCGGGCTTGCGGAAACCTGCCGCGCCGTGCCAGACTAGCCCCAGGAGCCGTCGTGAAAAAGTTGCTGCTGATCAACCCCGTCGAACGAAAGAGCGGGTACCTTCTCAGCAGGACGACCACATTCCCCCCGCTCGGTCTGGCGTACGTGGCAGCCGTGACGCCCGTGACTGGAATGTCAGGCTCATGGACGAGCACTTCGAGCCGTTCCAGCACGAAGAGGCCGACCTCGTCGCGCTCACCGGCTTCACGGGCTCCATCAACCGCGCCTATGAGATCGCCGCCATGTACCGGGCCCGGGGCGTCAAGGTGGTCATCGGCGGCATCCACGCTTCCATGCTCCCGGACGAGGTCGCGATGCACGCGGACGCCGTCGTCGTCGGCGAGGTCGAGCCCATCTGGGGCGAGGTCCTGCGCGACTTCGAAAGAGGGTCCCTCAAGCCCGTGTACCGCGCCCCCCACGTCGACCTGGCGCGCGCGTGCGTCAGGCCGAGGCGCGATATCCTCGATCCGCGCTACTTCTGGAGCTCCATTCAGACGTCGCGCGGATGCCCCTTCGACTGCAGCTTCTGCTCCGTCACACGCTACCTCGGCAAGGAGTACAGGCAGCGGGATCCCGAGGACGTGCTCGAGGAGCTGGCGGAGATCAAGGGGCGGTACATCGCATTCGTGGACGACAATCTCATCGGGTACAGCGAAGCCAGCCGGGAGCGGGCCAAGGCGCTGTTCCGCGGCATGGTCGAGCGCCGCATGAACAAGCGCTGGTGGATGCAGACATCCATCAATGCCGCGGAGGACGACGAAGCCCTCGCCCTCGCGTCCAGGGCGGGCTGCATGTTCGCGTTCGTCGGGTTCGAGACGAGCAAGGAAGAATACCTCCGGGAGATGAGGAAAGGGGTGAACTTGAAGGTCGGCGTGGCGCACTACCGCGACGTCATCCGTCGGTTCCACCGCCGGGGCATCGCGGTGATGGGGGGGTTCATCGTGGGCAACGACTGCGAGACCTCCGAGTATTACCGCGAGTTCGCCCGGTTCCTCGTCTACGGCGGAGTCGACATGGCGCAGATCACCAAGCTCACGCCGCTTCCCGGGACGAGATTGTTCGATCAGATGCGCGACGAAAAGCGCCTGATCTACACGGACTTTCCGGCAGACTGGAGCAAGTACCGGCTGTCCTGGCTGGTTCATCGCCCCCGCGGGACCTCCGAGGACAGCGTCTACCGCGGCGACAACTACCTCAAGAACCACCTGTACTCGCCCTGGGCGTTCGCCTTCCGGATGGTGCGGAGCTTCTTTGCCCTCAGGAACCTGTTCACCTTCGCCGCGGTCTACGGGTTCAACCGCGCCCTCAAGAGGAGCTGGCAGGGCTCCCACTACTACTCGCACTACTCGCGGACGCTCGCATCGAGCGCCGCCGAGGCCTCCGAAGCCCGTCCCCTCGCCACGCCCGGCGCGTGAGACGTTGACCGAGCCCGTCCACCGGTGCTATACGGTGCGCGATGCGGATCTCCCGTTGCCGCCTGCATCAGCTTGACCTGCCGTTCCGCGTCCGACTCACTCACGCCTCCGCCTCCCGCGCCGCTTCCGATTCCGTCGTCGTCGAGCTCGAAGCGGACGGGCGACGCGGTTACGGCGAAGCGGTCATGCGCGAGTACGTCGGCGGCCTGCCGCCCGGCTCTTCGCTGCTCGACGCGGCGAGGACCGCTCTCGAGCCTCTGGCCCGGCGTGTTCGCGACTCGACCTGGGAGGAGGCCCGCGCCGCGCTCGAGACCTGCGCCGCGGCCCCCGAGGAAAGGCCGCTGCTCGGCGCCCTCGAGGCCGCGCTCCTCGATATCCACTGCCGGCATCGCGGCATCGACGTCTTCGCCCTCATCGGCAGCGAGCCGCGCCGCGCCCAGGTCCGCTACGGCGTGGTCCTGCCGATGATGCCGGCCGAAGCGGCGCGCGTGATCCTCGGCCGCATCCGCTCGCAGGCCGTCACGAGCGTGCGGATCAAGCTCGGAAAGGACCCCGGGTACAACCGCATGATCCTCTCGCTGTCGCGGGAGATCCTCGGCCCCGGCGCCGTCCTGCGCGCCGACGTGAACATGGCCTGGAGCCTGGCGACGATGGCGCCTCACCTCGACCTCTGCCACGAGCACGGGGTGCGCCTGATCGAGGACCCGGCTCCGGAGCGGGAGCTGCGATCGGCCGGCCGGGATCCCCGCTTCGTCTTTGTCGCAGACGAGACGTTCGTCACGGAGGCCGACCTGAGCCGCATCACGGAGCAGCGCGTCTACGGCATGCTGAATATCCGGCTGTCCAAGAACGGCGGGCTGCTCCGCAGCCTCGCGCTGGCCCGCCAGGCCGCCGAACGAGGCATGGCCTACAGCCTCGGCTGCCACGTCGGGGAGACCGGCATCCTCTCTTCCCTCGGCCGCACGGCCGCTGCTATCATGGAGGCGCCGGCCGACGTGGACGGGTCCTACGACTCCCAGCTCCTTGCCGACAACATCACGACCGTCAACTTCGACTTCGGCGCGGGCGGCCTCGCCCCGGTCGTCCGCGGCCAGGGGGTGGGCTACGACGTCGATCACGAGAAGGTGCTCCGATACGCGACGCGATCATCCGAGGCCGAGCTTTCGCGATAGCCCCGCCGCGCCGATAGTGAGAGAGAAATGCCCTCTTTGAGGAACCGCACCGGGAGCGTGCCCGCTCAGGTGTGCTGCGTCAACTGCCGCGCGATCGTGGAGTACGTCCGCCGGCGCGCCGCAGCCCGCACGGCCGGCCTGTTCGTCGACCTCCCCGAGCCCTATGACCGGCTCCCGCAGCCGGAGACCTTCCTCACGGACGAGAACAACTGGGTCCCCAGCGCCGTCGTGGTCAAGCTCTTCGAGAATGCGCGCATGCTCCTCGACGATCCCGAGGCGCCGTTCAAGATCGGGTTCGAGTCGGTCACGGAGCGCCACCTCGGGTACATCCAGCGCTTCTTCATCAGCACCTTCCTCACTCCCGGCGCCGCGATCCGCATGATCGAGCAGGTCGATGCGAAGTTCGCGACCACCAAGGACGTCGAGGTCGTCAAGATGGGCAGGGGGCGCCTGATCGTGCGCCTGCACTGGAATCCCAACGGCATCCTCTCGAGGGACATCTGCCGCTTCAACCAGGGCATCTACACGGCGATCCCCACGATCTGGCGCCACAACCCCGCCGTGGTGCACGAGAGCGCGTGCGCGTTCGAAGGGGCGGCCTATTGCGAGTTCCACGGCACATGGGAAGTGCGGCGGAGGATGGTCCGCGCCATGATCGAGGCCCTGTCCGTGCGCAAGAGCCACCTGATCGCGGCGCTCAAGGAGATCGAACAGGACAAGGCCCTGCTCGCGTCCAAGTACGAAGAGGTCAACCGGCTGAACCTGGACCTGCAGGACAAGGTGACCAAGCTCGAAGCCATCAACGAGGCTTCCCGCATCCTCGCCTCGCGCCGGCAAAGCGGGGAGTTTCTCGACATGACCATGAAGATCCTCGTCCGGATGCTGCGCTTCGACCGGGCGATCCTGATGATGATCGATCAGAAGGGCGAGGAGCTGGTGTACCTGGCGTCCACCGGCGGCGACCCCGGCCTCGTGGAGAGCATGAAGCAGTACCGGGTACCCATGTCCCGGGAGCACAACCTCATGGTCAGGGTGGTAAAGACCGGGGAGCCCATGCTGGTCTCGGACGTCGAAGCCGCGGGGCTGAACCCCGCCAACTTCATACTCGCCCGGTTCCACCCGCATTCCTTCTGCCTCTGCCCCCTCACGACCACCGACGCGGGGGTCATCGGGGTGCTTGGCGCCGACCGCACGACCGTCAAGGAAGACATCAACGCGACGGACCTGGACTATCTGAACACCTTTGCCAACACGATCGCGGTATCGCTGCGGCGTGCACGCCTCGACGAGGAGCTCAAGGACAGTTACGAGAGCTCGCTGCGCGCGCTGGTCCGCGCCCTTGAAGAGAAGGATGCCTATACCAAGGACCACTCCTACCGCGTGGCGGCCCTCGCGGCCATGATCGGGGCGGAGATGGGACTGGACGCCGGAGAGCAGGAGCGCCTGCGGACCGCCGGGTACCTGCACGACATCGGCAAGATCGGGGTCCCCGAGGCGATCATCAACAGTCCGAAGCCGCTCTCCAAGAACGAGGTGCGGCTCATCCAGCAGCACACGGAAAAGGGCGTGGAGATCATCGAGCCCATCCCGTTCCTGCGCGCCCACCTCGACCTGATCCGCCACCACCACGAGCGCCACGACGGCACAGGCTATCCCGACGGGCTGAAAGGCGAGGAGATCCCGCTGGGCGCTCGCATCATCGCCGTCGCGGACACGTACGACGCCATGACTTCGGACCGCCCCTATCGCCAAGGGCTGACGAAAGTCCAGGCGATGGTGGCCATCCAGAAGGAGGCCGGCCTTCAATTCTCCCCTGAGGTCGTCCGCGCCTTCCTCAAGGTGTTCGAGACCCGCAGGCTCGACCAGACGCCGTTCTCGACGCCCGCCGCGGCCGGCATAGTGGACACGGATTGGAGCCCGAGGGTCGACGGCGCGCGCTGGATCACGGAGGCGTGATGCAGCCCTCTCGCATTATTGTACGTAGGACATCCTACATCTATCGCAAGTAGATCAATTCCGGCCATCTCCGCCAAGTTTCAGCCCCTCCAGGCACAAACACCAGCGACCCAAAAACCTCTACGAAGTTAGTTACACCCTTATTGGACCAAAACACTCATTTGCAACATTTCTCTTGAAATCTCCATAATCTCGTGCGATGATGTCGTAGGACCATAGCTTCAGGAGGGACGCCGTGAAGCTCAATCTCTCAAAGTTTTTCCAATCGTCGGTCAACATCTTCATTTTCAGGCGGCTGCACCCACTCATCGGTTACTACTACATGCAGGCCCTCGGACTGCTCTACTACGCGCTGCGTCCAAGCGAGAAGCGCCTGATCGAGACGAACATCCGCGACCTGATCGGCGCAGCCGACGAAGCCAGAATCCGCAGGATCGTACGAGACAGCTTCGGCGGGATCTTCCTGCACTACTACGAGAAGATGCTCGCCGCGTTCCGCAGCTATCCCTACGTCAAACGCTTCGTCGAGACGCGCTTCCGCGTCGAAGGGCTCGAGCTGATCTCCGGCGCGCTCGAGGCGGGCAAGGGCGTCATCGTGGCCACGGCGCATTTCGGCGGGCTCGAGTTCATCCCGTGGGTGATCGGCCTCAAGGGCATGCCGATCGATGTCATCGCTGACTGCGCGACGAACAAGCTGCGGCGCGCCCTCGACGACAAGATCGCGCACGCCGACGTGCGGCTCTTCAGCAACGCGGACGGGCAGAGCGTCCTGTTCCGCGCCATGAGCACCCTGTCGGACAACCGCGTGCTCATGACGGAGTGCGACGAGGTCGACGCCTGGCATTGCCGCAAGTCCAGGACCATACCGCTGTTCGGCAAGCAGCTGTATTTCGACAACACTCTCGACTTCCTCGCCAGGCGTTCGGGCGCGCCGGTCATAGCGGCGTTCCTGACGCGCTCCGGCTTCCTGCGCTACCGGATGATCTTCGAGGACGTGTCGCTGCAGAAGACAGCCGCAGAGCGTCGCCCACGACGCGATGAGCATATGGGAGAAGTACGTCAGGCGGTACCCCGAGCAGTGGTACCAGTGGAAGAAGTGGGCCGCGATGAAGGCGGCTTAGCGAGGGCCGCTTACCCGCCGCCGAAGATGCGGACCAGGCCGGTGCTGAGCCACGGGACGTACGTGATCACGAGCACGGCCGCCAGGCCCACCAGCAGGAACGGGACGATCCCGCGGTAGACCTGGCCCAGCGGCTGCTCGAAGCGATAGGAGGCGAGGAACAGGTTGATGCCGACCGGCGGCGTCAGGTAGCCGAGCTCCAGGTTCGCGAGAAAGATCATCCCCAGGTGCACCGGGTGCACGCCGTAGGCCGCGCCGAGCGGGATCACCAGCGGCGCCACGACCAGGATCGCCGAAAAGATGTCCATGAAGCAGCCGGTGATCAGCAGGCCGAGGTTGAGCAGGAGCAAGAAGACGACGCGGGAGTGGACCGCGGCCCGGACCATCTCGGTGAGGCGCACGGGGATCTGGGCGTCGACGACGTAGAACGAGAGACCCTTGGCCACGGTGAGGATGATCAGGACGCCGCCCACGACGGGGAGGCACTTGCCGAAAACAGCCGGCAGATCGCGGAGGCGGATGTCGCGCCGGACCAGCACCTCCACGACGAGAGCGTAGACGACCGAGAGCGCCGCGGTCTCCACCAGCGTCGCGAACCCCGAGAAGTAGCCTGCCAGGATCATCAGGGGCAGAAGGATCTCCCACGCGGCGCTCCCGAGGGCGCTCAGCGCGCTGCGCAGCTCGAAGCGGCGCCGCTCCTCCTTGACGCGCAGCGACATAACGATGCTCAGGGCCGTGAGCGACACGACGAGCGTCACGCCCGGCAGGATCCCGCCGATAAAAAGGTCCTTGATGCTCACCAGCGCGGTCACTCCGTACATGATGACCGCCAGCGAGGGAGGAAAGAGCAGCCCGATGCTTCCCGAAGCGGTGAGGAGGCCCGTTGCGAAGTTCTTGGGGTAGCCGCTCTTGAGCAGCACCGACAGCAGGAGTCCGCCCATGGCCAGGATCGTCACTCCCGAGCCGCCCGTGAACGTCGTGAAGAAGGCGCAGGCCAGGATGCTCATGATCAGCGGCCCGCCCCGCAGCCACCCCAGGGACGCGTGGAAGAGCGCCACCAGCCGGTCGGCCGCACGGCTCTCGGAGAGTATGAAGCCGGTGAGCGTGAACAGCGGGATGGCCGGCAGGATGGGACCGGTGAGCAGCGTGTACGCCTCGTTGGGGATCACCTCGACGGAGCCGCCGGAACGGAAGAACAGGAAGAAGGCGAGCCCGCCGAGGACGGCAAAAAGCGGCAGCCCCGCGAAGGCGCCGGCGACGATCGCGAGCATCAGGGGCAGCGCCGCCGCGCGGAGCGGCGGGTCGATCGCGCCCGAGAACGCCGCCTCGACGCCGTCGATCCACGCGGCAGCCGGCGCCGCGCTCCTCGCCACGTTGACCAGGGGCTGCCACGCGAACGCCACGCCCAGCAGCACGGCCGCCGCTCCGAGCGGCAGGCGCGCGCGGGGCGGCTCGATCGCGCGGGCGAAGCGCGCGGCAATCACCGCGAAGCCGAACGGCAGGATCGCGGCGACCGCGCGAATGGGGATGCCCCCAAGCTTCTTTCCCGGCTCGAAGCCGATGATCACGAACGAGAGGGACGAGACCGCCAGCGCCGCGGCCACGATCACCGCCAGGGCCATGCAGACCGCCCGCGCGGCGGCGCCGACCCCGCCGGCGAGCGAATCCAGGCCGGCGCTCAGGCGCAGGTGCCGCCGCTCCCGCGTGGTCACCATCCCGCCGAGCAGCGCGACCCAGAGCACCAGGTGCTGCACCCAGTCGGAGGCCGAGTAGAGGCTGCGCCCCAGGACCGAGCGCGAGAGCGCCTCCAGCGACGGCAGGAGCGCCAGCGCCATCAGCGCCAGCGAAGCCGCGGCATTCTCCAGCCGCGCGCCGATCCACGGGCCCTCAGCGGCCGGTGCCGGCTGAACGGCGAGCCCGTCCGGCATCGGGGCCCGGGAGCGCCTCATCCGCCGCCTCCCTCCAGGAAATAGTCGTCGATGTGATCGAGCAGCCAGGCGGCCTGCCTCTGGCTGACGGCATTCAGGAGGCGCAACGAGGGCGCGCGGTCGATGTCGATCGCGAGCGCCTTGCCGAGCAGGCCCTTGAACTCGGCCGCGTTCTGCGTCTTGACGCTCACCGCGAGGGCCAGGGCGACGTACGGGCCCGCCTTGAGGCCGCCCGACAGAGCGACGGCCTTTTCGTAGTGGGTGCGGGCTTTTTCGTCGCTGCCGCCCAGGTCGGGCGGCAGGCTGCCGTAGTAGGTGACGAGGATCTCATGCGCGCCGCCCGCGTCGAAACCGTCGTCAAAGGCCAGCACCCGCTCGATCATCGCCGCCACCCGGGGCAGCGTGAGCATCGCCTCGAAGTCGAACGTGTTCGTCGAAAACGCCCCCATCCAAGCGAGAGCGCCCCAGTACAGCCAGGGTGCGTCCTCCCGGCGCGCTTCGGCGATCGCGCCCTGCCAGTCGTCGCCTTCCATGATGCGCCTGGACAGGCCGGGCCGCCGCAGCTCCAGCCCGCGCGCGATGTACGCTTGAGCCCGCAGGTAGAGAGCCTTGGCCCGCTTCTCGCCTCGCTGCCTGTCCTCGAACCTCTCCTGCGGGAGCATCTCCGCGGGCATCTGCACGTAGGCGCGCGCGTAGAGCGCAAACGCCTTGCCGGTGGCGAGATAGAGCTCCGGGCTGTCCTTGACGGTCTCGAGGATCGATTCGTAGAGCTTGAGCGCGAACGGCAGCGCGTCCCCGACGAGGTCGATGTCCGCATCGCCGGTGAAGACCGTGGATTCCTCGGACGACAGCATGTCGGCCACGCGCTTCATGGCAAGCTTCTGGATCGAGCAGCCCCCCAGAGCAAGAAGGACCATCCCGGCCACCGCCATGCGCCGCGCTGAATGAGCCATGCCAGCCATACTCCCGCCGAAGTCGCTATAGTATCGGGCGAATCGCCGCATGTTTTCAACCCCTGCGAGCGCGCATTTGGACACGCCACGCGCACGGGGAACCCAGCCCGCATCGCGGGCTTGGGTTGACGCTCCGGAGGCGCTTCGCTAACGTCAGCGTATGGCGATCAAGCGCAGCGTGTTCGGACGGACCAAGGACGGCCGCGAAGTGGCGCTGTTCACGCTCGACAACGGCAACGGCGTGCAGGCGCAGGTCATGACCTGGGGCGCGATCCTGGTGTCGCTCAAGACCCCCGACCGCCGCGGCACGCCGGGCGAGATCACCCTCGGCTTCGACACGCTGGAGCCGTACCTCGGCGCGCATCCGCATTTCGGCGCGACCATCGGCCGGTTCGCCAACCGCATCGCCGACGGCCGCTTCACCCTCGACGGGCGCGAGTACCGCCTCGCGCTCAACGAGAGGGGCGTGAGCCACCTGCACGGCGGCAACATCGGGTACGACAAGGTGCTCTGGGAGGGGAAGGCGAAGGGCGACTCGGTGGAGCTCCGCTACACGAGCCGCGACGGGGACGAAGGCTACCCGGGCACGCTCCAGGCCCGCGCGATCTATGCCCTCTCGCGCGACGGCGAGCTCACCTGGGAGTACTTCGCGGAGGCCGACAAGCCGACGCCGGTGAACCTCACCAACCACACGTACTTCAACCTCGCGGGCCGGGGCGACATCCTCGGGCACGTGCTCTCCATGCACTCGGGCAGCTACCTGCCCGTGGATGCGAAGCTGATCCCCACGGGCGAGATCCGCGACGTGGCCCGCGAGCCCATGATGGACTTCCGCAAGCCGAGGCCGATCGGGGAGAAGATCGGCGGCGGCTACGACCACTGCTACGTCATCGACAGGCCCGCGGACCGGCCGATCGGCCAGCTCGTGCCGGTGCTCCGCGTGAGCGACCCATCCTCGGGCCGCGCCATGGAGGTCACCTCCACGCAGCCCGGGGTCCAGCTCTACACCGGCAACTTCCTCGACGGGAGCATCAAGGGGCGCGGCGGCGTCGCATGCGGGCGTCACGCGGCCTTCTGCGTCGAGACGCAGGCGTTCCCGAACGCCATCAACGAGCCCCGCTTCCCCTCCTGCGTGCTGCGGCCCGGCGAGACGTACCACCACGTGACCCGGTTCCGCTTCACGGCCGGGTAGAAAGAGGACGCCGCGTGATCGCCACGTTCGTCAATTGCCTCGCTGTGATCGCGGGCGCGTTCATAGGCATCCTCTTCCACCGCAGGATCAACGAGGGGATGAAGTCGCTCGTGTTCACGGGCGCGGGCATCATCTCGCTCGTGCTCGGCATGAAGATGGCCTTCGAGGGCACCCGCATCGTCTACCTCGCGCTCGCGCTCATCGCCGGCGGATTCGCGGGGGAGGCGCTGGACATCGAGGGCGCGATCCTCAGGCTCGGCGAGCTCCTGAAGCGGCGCTTCGCCCGGACGGAGGCCGTGGCCTCCCGCGCGCCGGCCGGCTCCCCGCGGGCGCCTTCATCCAGAGATCCGGAGCTTCCCTCGCAGGAGTTCGCCTACGGGTTTCTCAACGCCTCGGTGATCTTCTGCGTCGGCGCGATGGCGCTCGTCGGCTCGTTCAAGGCGGGGGCGCAAGGCGACTACGAGCTGATCCTCACCAAGAGCGTCCTCGACGGATTCGTGGCGATGATCCTGGCCGCGGCCCTCGGCGTCGGCGTGGTCTTTTCCGCGGGTTCGGTCCTCGTGTACCAGGGCACGCTCACGCTGCTCGCGCGCTTTCTCGAGCCCTACGCCTCGCCGCTCGTGCTGTCCGAGCTCACCGGCCTGGGCGGCTGCCTGGTCGTGATGATCGGCATCAACCTGCTCGGGCTGGCAAAGCTCAAGACCGCCAACTTCCTGCCCGGCCTGCTGATCATCCTGGTGCTGCTGGCGATCGAGAGCGCCCTCCCGTCGGGGTGGCACATGTGAGCGCCGCGACCGAAGCCGGCCCGCGCCGAGCCTCCGCGTCGTCGCCGGGCGGCGTGCTCCTGCGCTGCTTCGGCTTTCTCCGGCCCTACTGGCGGCTGACCGCCGCAGGCTACCTGGCCCTCCTGTGGCGACGGGCCTGTCGCTCGCGACGCCGCAGTTCATCCGCTGGATCATCGACCGGGGCATCCGCCGCGCGGACCAGCGCCTCCTCGGGGGCGCGATCCTCCTGCTGCTCGCGCTGACCGCCGCTGCGCGGCGTGCTCACCTACCTCGAGGGCATCTGGTCGGAGATCGCGTCGCAGGGCGTGGCCTACGACATGCGCAACGCCATCCACGCGAAGCTCGCGAGCCTCTCCTTTGCCTATCCACGACCAGGCCGAGACCGGCGACCTGCTGGCACGCTCCATCCAGGATGTCGATCGCGTGCGCTTCCTGACGGGCCGCGCGTTTCTGCGCCTCGTCGAGGGCCTGTTCCTGCTCACGGGCACCGCCGTCTTTCTCGTGGCCATGAACCCGCTGCTGGCCGCCCTCGCGCTCGTCCCGACGCCCCTCTGCTTGTCTGGCGGGCGCGTGAGGTTCGGGGCGCGCTACCGGCCGCTGTCGCTCGAGATCCAGCGTTCCCTCGGCCGCCTCACCAACCGCGTGGAGCAGAACCTGCGCGGCGCGCGGGTCGTCAAGGCGTTCGCGCAGGAGGAGCGGAGGAATCCGACGCTTCGAACGCGAGAACGCAGGCTGGCTCGAGCAGTCGGTGCAGGCGGCGCGAGATGCAGGCGTGGAACACGCCGCTGCTCGACTTCCTGGCCAACCTGAGCACCGTGACCATCATCGCGTTCGGCGGGCTCCTCGTGATCCGCGAGCGGCTCTCCCTCGGCGAGCTGGTCGCCTTTTCCACGTACGTGACCAGCTCGTGCGGCCGATCAGGCGTCTCGGCAACGTGATCCCGGCCGTGAGCATCGCTTCGTCGTCGGGCGAGCGGATCTTCGAGATCCTGGACGCCGACTCCGAGGTCCGCGACGCCCCGGACGCGGCGCCCGCTCGGCGCCGCGCGGGCGAGGTGATCTTCGACCAGGTGAGCCTGGCCTACTTCGGCCGCGAGCGCGTGCTCGAGGAGATCAGCTTCGACGGCGCTGCCCGGCGAGGTGATCGCCCTCGTCGGCACGACAGGCTCCGGCAAGACGAGCGTCGTCAACCTGGTGCCCCGCTTCTACGATCCGACGGAAGGCCGCGTCCTGGTCGACGGCACGGACATCCGCCGCGTGACCCTCGCCTCGCTGCGCGTGCACGTCGGAATCGTGCTGCAGGACACCACGCTGTTCGCCACGACTGTGCGCGAGAACCTGCGCTTCGGCAGGCCGGAGGCCGCGGAGCCCGAGGTCGTGGAAGCCGCCAAGGCGGCGCAGGCTCACGACTTCATCGACGGCCATGCCCGAAGGCTACGACACCGTCGTCGGCGAACGAGGCGACACGCTGTCCGGGGGGCAGAAGCAGCGCGATCGCGATCGCCCGCGCCCTGCTGCAGGACCCGCGCATTCTGATCCTCGACGACGCGACCGCGAGCGTCGACACGGAGACCGAGCAGTTGATCCAGAAGGCCCTGCAGAGCCTCATGGAGGGGCGCACGACCTTTGTCATCGCCCACCGCATCGGGACCATCCGCAGGGCGGACCAGATCCTCGTCCTCGACCACGGCCGCATCGTCGGCCGCGGCACCCACGCCGGGCTGCTCGCCTCCTGCGGCGTATATGTCGACATCTACAATCGGCAGCTGCGCGCTCGGCGAGACGGGCGACGTCGGCGCGGCTGCCGGGCGCGGGAGGACGTCGCATGAGCTTCGCGATCGGCAGGCGGCCACGGCGGAGGTCCGGGCGGCCGAGGAGCGCTCCACGCCTACGGTCACGAGGGCGAGGAAAAGACGTTCGACCGTCAAGATCGCCTCCGCGGCTGCTGCGGTTTCTCGTCCCCACTGGCGTCAGATGACCGCGGCCCTCGTCCTGGTCCTGGCGTACTCGCGGCTGAGCCTCGTCATCCCCCTGCTCGTCCGCGCGGCCATAGACCGGACGATCGCCTCGCGCGACGCCGCCGGGCTCGCGCGCCAGTCGCTGCTGCTTCTCGCTGCGTTCGTCGCGCTCTTCATCACGGGCGCCGGGCCAGCAGCAGCTGCTCTCGGTCATCGGCCAGAGACGTGCTCGGAGTCTGCGCAGCCGCCTGTTCGACCATCTGCAGCGGCTGCACCTGGGCTACCACGACCACGAGATCATCGGCGTAACCGTGTCGCGCGTCATCAACGACGTGTCGGTCATCAACCAGTTCCTCTCGCAGGGTCTCGTCACCTTCGTGGGCGACAGCGTCGTCCTGGTCGGCGATCGTGGCCGTGATGCTCTGGATCGAGCCGCGCCTCGCCCTGCTCGCGTTCTCGGTCCTGCCCCTCATGGTCGCCGCGACTGGTGGTTCGCGCGCCGCGCCAAGAGCGCCTTACCGCAACACGCGCGTGCAGGATCGCCGCCGTCGTGGGCGACCTCGCCGAGAACATCGCGGGCATGAGGGTCATCCAGGCCTTCGGCCGCGAAGAGGCGAGCAGCCAGAAGTTCGACCAGGCGAACCAGTCCAATCGCGACTCGAACATCGAGGCGATGAGCCTCTCGTTCACCTTCCTGCCGATGGTCGACTTTCTCGGGGTGCTGGCGACCGCGGTCGTGCTGTGGTTCGGCGGGCCGCTGGGCGACGTCGGGCGAGGTGACCGATGGGGACCCTCGTCGCCTTCATCGCCTACGTCGGCCGTTTCTTCCAGCCGATACAGGAGATCAGCCAGAACTACACGACCATGCAGGCGGCCATGGCGGGAGGCGAGAAAGGTGCTCGCGCTTCTCGACACCGAGCCGGAAATCCAGGACGCCCCCGACGCGCCTGGAGCCCTCGCAGGCTGCGGGGCCGCATCGAGCTGCGCGGCGTCTCGTTCGCCTACCGCAAGGGGCTCCCCGTCCTGCACGACATCGACCTGGCCGTCGAGCCGGGCAGCGTGGTGGCGCTGGTCGGGCCGACGGGCTCGGGCAAGACGACGATCGCGAACCTGATCCTGCGCTTCTACGACGCGACGCGCGGGCCGCGTCCTCGTCGACGACATCGACGTGCGGCGCTTCCGCCAGCAGGCGCTGCGCAGCCGCATGGGCCTCGTGTCGCAGAACCCGTTCCTGTTCTCCGGGACGATCGGCGACAACATCGCCTTTGCGCGGCCGCAGTGCGACCGATGCGGAGATCCGCGGCGCGGCCAGGGCGGCCAACGCCGCGGACTTTATCGAAGCGATGCCCGACGCGTACCGCACCGTCGTCCGCGAAGGCGGGGTCGAACCTGTCGACCGGGCAGAGGCAGCTGATCTGCATCGCCCGCGCGGTGCTCGCGGACCCGCGGATCTTCATCCTGGACGAGGCGACAGCCAGCGTCGACACGCTCACCGAGGCGCTCATCCAGGACGCGCTCTCGAGGCTCTTCGCGGGCCGCACTTCGGTCGTCATCGCGCACCGGCTGAGCACCGTGCGCCGCGCCGACCTCACCTGCGTGCTGAGCGACGGCCGCATCGTCGACCGCGGCAGTCACGACGAGCTGATGGCCCGGGGCGGGCTGTACCGCGAGCTCTACGAGCGGCAGTTCCTCGACGAGAAACCGTAGCGACGGCGGGCGGCTCCCGGGATCCCCCTCCGCTACCAGGTCACGGTGAAGGCGGTCTCCGGCGGGAGCTCCACCACCTTTTCGACCGGCAGCCGGTAGGTCACGGTCCTCCGGTCGGCCGAAATCTCTCCGGCGCTGCTCGACTTGATCGGCCGCGGCGCGTTCACCGAAGAAGACGAGCTCGTAGCCTTCAAAAAGGGCCGAGAACATCGCGGCGAGCTCCTTGTCGGACTGAGCGGCCGACTCGCCTGTCGCCGCGGCGGCCTCGGCCGCCGGAGCGGTCGGCGCGCCCGCCTCTGCGGTCCCCGCGGCGGCCCCGGCCGCCGGGGCCGCTGCTCCCGCGGCCTCGATCGCCTGCGGCGCCGCGGGGCGGGCGGAGATCACCTGCCGGAAGACGACAGTCGTTCCCCGACTTCTCGAGGCTCATGGGCATGTCTTTGAACGCGTCGACCTCCGCGAGCGATTCGATGCGATCGAAAGCGACCTCCGCGGTGATGTAGACGTCCTTCTCATCCTCGCGGCGGCTGGTCCCGATCAGCTTGACGCCCTTGGCGTCGCTCAGCGCCTTGCGCAGCTCCTGCTCGTCGACGGGCAGCGGAACCTGCGACGTCCCCTCCTTGCCGAGATCCGCGAGCGACTTTGCGATCCTGTACTCGATCTTCAGCACTCCCGATCCGTCGTTGTGAAACGTCACGCGGCTCTCGACCCCGATGCAGGAGCTCAGCAGCAGGGCTGCCGCAGCAGCCACCGCCGCCAGCGCCATCCTCCGTCTCATTGTCCCTCCTACGACCTGGCGTCTTCGCCAGGTCCCATGCCCGGCGTACTCGCCGGGCCTTGCGCCAGGGCCGGTCGCGGCCGCGGCGGCAGCATCCAGTATATCGCCTCCGCACAGGCATATCACACCGGGGCGCTCCTCGTCTGGCTTTCTGCCGGTTGACCGGAGGGCACCCGCGTGTTAGCTCTTGAGATCGTGAACGTAGCCGCTTTCGCCTCGGGCCGCGGGAGCAATCTCGCCGCGATCCTGGCTCGCATCGACGACGGGAGCCTGCGCAACGCCGAGGTGCGGCTCGTGGTGAGCAACAACAGCGACGCGGGAGCGCTGGCCGTCGCGCGCGCGCGAGGGATCCGCGCGCTGCACCTGTCGAGCCGCACCCACCCCGGCGCGGGCGAGCTGGCGCGGGCGCTCCTCGCGCTGCTCGCGGAGGAGCGCATCGAGCTGATCCTGCTCACCGGCTACATGAAGAAGCTGCCGCCCGAGATCGTGAGGCGGTACCCCCGGAGGATCCTCAACATCCACCCCGCCCTGCTCCCCCGGTACGGCGGGCAGGGCATGTACGGGCCGCGAGTTCACGAGGCGGTGCTGCGCTCGGGCGACGCGGAGAGCGGAGTGACCGTGCACTTCGTGGACGAGGACTACGACCATGGACCTGTGGCCCGCCAGGCCAGGGTCGCCGTGCTCCCGGGAGACACCCCGCAGTCTCTGGCCGAGCGAGTCCTCGCGGCCGAGCACGATCTTTACTGGCGGGTGGTGGACGACATCGCGAACGGACGGCTGCGCTGACGCTTGCGGCCCTACTCCCGGTCGGCGCGCACTCCCCGCTCGGCTATGAGCTTGGAGATGGCGTCTTCCAGTGGGCAGCCTTCTCCCGGACCGGGAGGAAGGTCGAGAACAGGCCGTTGCGGATGAGGGTGACGATCTCCTCGATCTTGAAGAAGCCCCCGTTCATGAGCTTCATGTACTCGTCGACCAGCTCGACGTCGAACACCGACGGGTCGTCGGTGTTCACGGTGACCTTGAGGCCGCGGTCGTAGAACGCGCGGATCGGATGGTTGGTGAGCTTCGTGACGTACTTGCGGGTGAACAGGTTGCTCGTCGGGCAGATCTCGAGCGGGATCTGCTTTTCCGCCAGATAGTCCATCAGCTCCTCGTCCTGGATGGCGCTGATGCCGTGCCCGATGCGCGAGGCCTTGAGGATGCGGATCGCGTCCCAGATCGACTCGGGCCCGATGTCCTCGCCCGCATGCGCCACGACGCGCAGGCCGCTGTCGACGCCCTGGCGAAGATGTCGGCGTAGTCCCTCGCCGGTCCCGTCGCTTCGGCGCCGCCGAGCCCGATGCCGATCACGCTGCGGCCGCGGTGCTTGAGGGTGAGATCGAGGTTCTTGCGGGCGTTTTCCACGCCGTAGCTGCGCGAGACGTCCACGATGAAGCGGATGTCGATTCCGTCCGCGGCCTTGATCCGGTCCATGCCCTCGTCGAGCCTGTCGATCACGGTCTCGAAGGGGACCCCGTTCATGATCAGCTTCGAGGGCGCGATGAAGATCTCGGCGTAGAAGATGTTGTTGCGCGAGAGGTAGTCCCGCGCGTCGCTTGAGGACGAGGTCGAGGTCCTCGCCGCTGCGGAAGCAGTTCTGGATGACGTTGATGAACAGGTCGACGAACTCGTCCAGGCTGCGCACCTTGAACTTGCGCACGCAGCTGCTTCTGGGTCGCTGATGCCGGGCAGCGACAGCTTGTGCCGCTCGATCAGGCGCCAGATCGTGTCGGCGGTCGCGATCGCTTCGAGGTGCAGGTGGATCTCCGTCTTGGGGACGGCGCGGACGAACTCCCGTACCTGTTGCCTGGTCATATGGACTGCCGCTGCTTCCCTCTCTGATCCGGGATACCCCGGCCTGCAACGAAGCTCCACCGCGTCTGGGCACCGGGTGCGTCACCTCATATTATATAACGGCGAGATGGAGCTTTAATTTAACAGTATTATCAGGCTCTCCACAATCCCGGGGAGCCTGCGCCCGGCCGGCGGGGCCGTTTCCGCGGGGATCACGGGGGATCAGGGGGACCAGGCGGGGCGTTTGCGGGAGCGGCAGCGTACGGTGTACCCTCGGCCGGCCGTATCGCGAAGCCCTGCCGCGAAAAGGGCGCGAGAGGACCCGGATGGACGTGCGAATAACGGTGCTGGGGTCGGGGACGAGCCACGGAGTCCCCATGATCGGCTGCGACTGCGCGACCTGCCGCTCCGCGGACCCGCGGGACAACCGGACGAACGCCTCCCTGCTCGTGTCCGCCGGCGAGCACCGCATCCTGCTCGACTGCGGCCGCGACTTCCGCATCCAGGCGCTGCGGCAGCGCCTCGCGCGGCTCGATGCGCTGCTGATCACCCACGCGCACTACGACCACATCGCCGGCATCGACGACCTGCGCGTCTTCACGTCCCGCGGCCGCGGGAGCCTGCCGGTGTACGGGCCGGCGGACCACCTGCAGTACCTCCGCGAGCACGCCTTCCGCTACCTCTTCGAGGGCCGGACGGCGCACAGGGGCGGCGGGGTCGCCGCGCTGGACCTGAGGCCCGTCGACGGCCCATTCGAGGTCTGCGGCAATCGAGTTCCGGCCGATCCCGGTCCTGCACGGCAACACCGAAGTGTTCGGATACCGGTTCGCGGACTGCGCCTACCTGCCCGACGTCTCGCGGCTGCCGGAGGCGGCCGTCCGGGCGCTCGGCGGCCTGCGGCTGCTGGTCATCGACGGCCTGCGCTACCGGCCTCACGTCTCGCATCTCAGCGTGGACGAGGCGCTGTCGGTGGTGCGCAGGCTGGCGCCGCGGCGGGCCCTGCTCACTCACATCTGCCACGACGTGCTCCACGCCGACCTCGAGGCCAGGCTCCTCCGCGAAAACGGCGCGAGGGTCGGCGTCGCCTGCGACGGCCTGGAGATCGAGCCGGAGGCCGTGTAGCGCCCGCGGGGGCACACGGGAGCACGGCGCTTCCTTGCGCGGCCGCCCCGTTGTCCGATAGTCTGGAGCGCAAAGGAGATACGCAGTGGCGTACCCGCGGAAACGAAAAGTCGCCGCCACATACGGCGACGGGCACATCCGGCTGATCGAGCAGGACGTCCCCGCGCTGAAGCCGGGTATGCTGCTGGTGGAGGTGCGCGCGTCGCTCGTGAGCCCCGGCACGGAGCTCCGCGGCTGGCACGGCTTTGCGGCGCTGCGGCGCAACCCCGACACCGCGGCGAAGCCCAAGCCTTTCGGCTACAGCAACTCCGGCGTCGTCCTCGCCTGCGGCGACGGCGTGGACGACTTCAAGGCGGGCGACCGGATTGCCGGGATCGGCGGCGGGTACGCCATGCACGCCGACACCGCGGTGATCCCTCACAACCTGTGCGTCAAGCTGCCGGCCGCGG
Organism: uncultured Spirochaetota bacterium; assembly: GCA_963734495.1. Taxonomy (GTDB): domain Bacteria; phylum Spirochaetota; class Spirochaetia; order SZUA-6; family CAVTHK01; genus CAVTHK01. The sequence goes on along the minus strand of CAVTHK010000003.1, from coordinate 133,081 downwards.
TGACGTTCGAGCAGGGCGCGTACGCGATGCTGGCGGCCACCGCGCTGCACGCGCTGCGGCGCGGCCGCCCGGAGTTCGGCGACTTCGCGGCGGTGGCGGGCCTCGGTCTCGTCGGCCAGCTCGCCGCCCGGCTCTACCAGCTCGCGGGCTGCTGCGTGATCGGATGGGACACGTTCGAGCGCCGCCTGGAGATCGCCCGCGGGTGGGGGATCGACGCGACGGCGCGCGTCGGCACAGAGGACGAGGTCGCGGCGACGCGCGCCTGGAGCGGCGGCGCCGGCCTCGACGACGCCGTGCTCGCGTTCGGCGGCAACGCCGATTCGGCGATGACGAGCCTGCTCAAATCGATGAAGGTCTCGCCGGACGGGCACCCGATGGGCATCATCGTGGTGGTGGGCGGCGCGAGCTTCGCCTACACGAGCCCTCTCACGAACATCGACATCCGGCGCTCTTCGCGCACTGGCCCCGGCTACCACGACACCGCGTGGGAGGTCGGCGGCGCGTATCCGCCGGTGTTCATGCGCTGGACGACTCGGACCAACCTCGAGCTGTGCATGCGCCTGATCGCCGAAAAGAAGCTCCCCGTCGACTCGCTGACGACCCACAGGGTCGCCCTGGCGCGCATCGACGAGGAGACCTCGGCCGCGCTCGAGAATCCGGACGACATCCTCGGGATGGTCATCCGCGCCGGAAGTCTGATCCGGGGGAGAACTGCAATGGCGAAGAGCACCGACATCGTCATCAGGGAGAGCGAGGTCTTCTTCCTTCCCGTGCAGACGCGCGTGCCGCTCAAGTTCGGCCCCGAGACGCTCACCTCGGTGACGCTCGCCCGCGTGCGCGTCCGCGTCGAGGACCGCAAGGGACGCAGCGCCGAAGGCTGGGGGGAGACGCCGCTCAGCGTGCAGTGGGTGTGGCCGAGCAGCGACCCGTACGAGCCGCGCCACCGCGCGCTCAAGGACACTGGTCCTCGGCCTCGAGCGCGGCGTTCGCGAGCTTCGGCGACAGGGGGCACCCGATCGAGATCGGGCAGGGCTTTGTCGAAGGCGAGCTGCGCCGGCGCTGGCGCGCCGCGGGCGCCGGCGGGCAGCCGGCCATGCCCTGGCTGGCCGCGCTGGTCTGCTTCTCCCCGTTCGACATCGCGGTCCACGACGCCTACGGCAACCTCCTGGGGCTCCCGGTGTACCAGACCTACGGGCCCGAGCACATGAACCGCGACCTCGTCGGCCTACCTGCGGCCCGCCGAGGGCAGCGCCGTGAGCTTCAAGGGCCTGTACCCGCGCGATTTCGTCGCGCCTGTCGCCGGCAGGCAGGCTGCGCGCCTGGCACCTCGTCGGGGGCAAGGACCTGATCGAGCCGAGCGAGCTCACCGGCGGCGAGCCCGACGACGGCTACCCGGTGCTGCTGCGCGACTGGATCGAGCGCGACGGGCTGAAGTGCCTCAAGGTCAAGCTCACGGGCAACGACGCGGAGTGGGACTACGAGCGGCTCGCGCAGGTGGGCCGCATCGCGCCGCGAGAAGGGCGTGCGAGTGGCTCAGCGCCGACTTCAACTGCACGGTCTCCGAGCCGCGGCTACGTCAACGAGATCCTCGACCGGCTGATCGCGGACGAGCCGCGCATCTACGGCATGATCCTCTACGTCGAGCAGCCGTTCCCCTACGACCTGGAGGAGCACCAGATCGACGTGCACAGCGTCGCGGCGCGCAAGCCGCTGTTCATGGACGAGAGCGCGCACGACTGGCGCCTCGTCCGCCTCGGCCGCCGGCTCGGCTGGACCGGCGTGGCGCTCAAGACCTGCAAGACGCAGACGGGCGCGCTGCTCTCGCTGTGCTGGGCCAAGGCGCACGGCATGACGCTGATGGTGCAGGACCTCACCAACCCGATGCTCGCGCAGATCCCGCACGTGCTGCTCGCGGCGCACGCGGGCACCATCATGGGGGTCGAGACGAACGCGATGCAGTTCTACCCCGAGGCCTCGCGGCCGGAGGCCGCGGTGCACCCCGGGCTCTACAGCCGCCGCGACGGCATGATCGACCTGTCCACGCTCGGCGGCCCGGGCTTCGGCTACCGGATCGCCGAGATCGCGAGGACGCTGCCGGCTCCCGCCCGGCTGACGCCTCAGCCGCGGGCGTTCATCGGCGTGTACGCCGGCAGCTTCTTCGGCAGGAGCGCGATCTTCAGGCGGGCGAACCGCTGGATGCCCGCGCTCGATCGGCGCGGCGGGCCAGCCGTCTCCGATCAGGGGCCGCGCGTACCGCACGAAGTCGTCGGTGACGTCCAGCCCGTCGGCGCTGATCCAGGACGGGGGCAGGCGGCGCTCCGAGTTGGCGACCTGCTCGAGGGGGACCTTGTCGTAGTACGCCTGGTAGGCGGCGCCCGGCCTGCGGAGGATCGTGGCCATCCATCCGCTGCCCTCCTCGACGGCGACCGAGACGGCCTTGCGGCCGACCTGGTAGGCCTCCTCGATGTCGACGGCCGAGGCGAAGATCGAGACCGAGCGCTGGATCACCCCGGGGCTCTGGCCGGTCGCCTGGCCGGCGACTCCCAGGCCCGAGATCGTTCAGGTAGTTGGTGATCACCTGCGCCACCGTCGTGCGGCTCGCGCCGTACTCGACGTGGCCGAAGCCGTCGCGGGCCTCGCCGAGGCTGCCGACGTCGAAGCCCTCGCTCACCACGACGATGCAGCGGCCGCTGCGTGAAACCTGCGGCGCGCACGTTCTCGCCGAGCGACTCGAGGGAATGCCGGCTCTCGGCAAAGTAGATCTGGATCGGCATCCTGCGGTCCGGGTCGCCGAGCCGCACCGCCGCGGGGATCCAGCCGCTCTTGCGCCCCATGGCCTGGACGACGCAGACCGGCTCCGATGGCGACATGCCGCAGTTTTCTTCTTCCAGGTTCTGGACGAGGTAGGCCCAGTACCGGGCGCAGCTCCCGTAGCCGGGCGTGTGATCGATCAGGCGGAACTCGGGGTCGCCGACATCGTTGTCGATCGTCTTGGGCACGCCGGTGGCGACGAGGTCGATCCCGTGCTCGCGGGCGAGGTTCGAGACCTTGCCCGCCGTGTCCATGGAGTCGTTGCCCCCGATGTAGAAGAACCAGCCGACATCGTGGGCCTGCATCACGCGGATCAGCCGCTCGAAGTCCTCGCCCTGCTGCTCCTTGAGCTTGTAGCGGCAGCTGCCGATCGCGCCCGCGGCCGGCGTGGTGCGCAGCAGCGCGATCTCGTCGCGCGGCTGGGCGCCGAGGTCGATCAGCTCCTCGCGAAGCAGCCCCTCGACGCCGTGCCAGGCCGCGTACAGCCTGCCGATGCGATCGGGGTAATCGCCGCAGCCCTCGATGACGCCGGCAAGGGAGGCGTTGATGACGGGCGAAGGACCGCCGGACTGCGCGACGATGGCGTTGCGTCTCACGATTGGCTCCTGGAACAAACGACAGGGTGCGAAGACGCCGCTTCCGCGGCCTCTTCGACGCGAAGGCTAGGAGAGCGCTACGGGATTGTCAAGACTCAGTAACGCCCTGCCGCGCGCCTGCGGGCCGGCGCGGCGGAGCAGAGGAATGGATTCCCGGCCTGGGCTCAGTGCGCCTTGACGCGCAGCTCGTTGGCCACGTCGAAGATGTCGCCGGCGTGCTTCTGCGCGATGTCGCCGATCTTCTGCTTGACGATGTCGGAGCTCACCGCGCCGAACACGTGGATCACCTTGCGGCGGTTGAACAGGCCCTTGCCCTTGGTGACCTCAACGCCGACGTCGGGTGTGTTCTCGTAGGTCCGGATCTCGTCCAGCAACACCCTGGCGATGTCTGCCATACTTGCGACCTCCTGCAAGCCTGTCACTTAAGATTCTGAGACAGAGGTGGGTGGCTGTCAAGCGAAAAGCGGATGCGGGACCGGTGGCGGAAGGCGAAATTCGCAACCCCGCGGCGCGGCTTGACGCATGCAGCCCTTCAGCATTATCCTGACTTGACCGACCGACGGTCGGTCGATAGTATCCGACGCGGTCGGGCGGGGGATGCCGGTTCGGGAAGGGGGCCAGCACATATGCGTCCCAGGGTCGTCAAAGAGCATGACGTGCGACGCGGCGAGATCCTCGCCTGCGCGCAGGCCCTCTTCGATTCGACGGGCTACGAGGACACCACGGTGAACGCGATCATCGAGAAGGCCGGAATCGCGAAGGGGACCTTCTACCACTACTTCGCAGGCAAGGAAGATCTGCTCAACGATCTCGTCGACGAGATCTCCGCGCGGCTCTTCGACGCCATCAGCCCGATCGTCGCCGGGAGCGACGCGGCCACCGAGAAGCTGCGCAAGGTTCACGACGTCGCGGGCGGGATCAAGAGCATGCACGCCGCCATGCTGCTGCGATACCTCCGCGTCTTTTACAGGCCGGACAACCTCGTGGCCAGGCACAGGATGACCGAGCGGATGCTCGCGAAGGCGGTGCCCCTCTACGCGCAGATCGTCCGCCAAGGGGTAGATGAAGGGATCTTCAACACACGGTACCCCGAGGAATCGGCGGAGATCTTCCTGCGCACGTGGTCCGGGCTGGGCGAGCGCTTTGCGCGGCTCCTCATGGAGGCCGAGAGCAGGCCCGAGCGCCTGGCCGACGGCCGAGCGGATGTTCGCCGTGTACGAGGAGGCGGCCGAACGGCTGCTCGGCGCGGCGGCCGGAAGCCTTCACCTGGCCGACCCCACGAGACGGGTGCTCGAGAGCTTCCGCCGGACCCTCGCGCGGCCGGAGGGCGCGGCCGCGGTCCCGGCGGGCGGGGACGCGGGAGGCGCGCGGTGATCCGCATCAGCAACGTGGAACGGACGTATCGGGCGGGCGAGACCGAGGTCAGGGCGCTGCGCGGGGTGACGCTCGCCATCGCGCCGGGAGAGTTCCTCGCGATCGCGGGCCCATCGGGATCGGGAAAGACGACGCTGCTGAACCTCATCGGCTGCATCGACCGGCCCGACGCCGGGGAGATCACGATCGACGGGAAGGCCGTGTCGCGGATGGACAACCGCGAGCTCGCCCTGTTCCGCAGGCAGCGGCTCGGCTTCGTGTTCCAGACCTTCAACCTGATTCCGGTGCTGACCGCGGCGGAGAACGTGGAGCTTGCGCTGTCGCTGCTCGGCGCCGGGGAGCGGGAGGCGCGCGAGCGCAGCAGGGCCTTCCTGGCCGAGGTCGGGCTCGCGGGCCGCGAGAACAGCCTGCCCGGCAAGCTCTCCGGCGGCCAGCAGCAGCGCGTGGCGATCGCCCGCGCGCTGGTCAAGCAGCCCGCCATCGTGCTCGCCGACGAGCCGACGGCCAACCTGGACTCGGACAACGGCGGCGCGATCCTCGAGCTGATGGAGCGCATGAACGAGCGGCACGGCACGACGTTCGTCTTTTCCACGCACGACCCGATGGTGATGGGCCGCGCGCACCGGCTCGTGCGCCTGCACGACGGGACGATCGCCTCGGACGAGAGGCGCGTCCCCGCCGCGGCGGGAGGCGCAGCCGTGAGGTTCCTGGCTGCCCTCGCGTGGAAGAACCTGCTGCGGTACCGCAGGCGCACGCTCATCACGTCGGCGGCTCTGGGCGTCGGGCTGGGGATTTACCTCCTCGCGGACTCGCTCCTGCTTGGAGCCGAGAGGGAATCGGAGCGGAACCTCGTCTGGTACGAAACCGGCTCCGCCCGCGTCCTGGCCCGGGGGTACTGGAAGGACAAGGACCAGCTCCCGCTCGACCCGGCGATCGAACGGCCGGAACCGATCCTCGAGCGCCTCGCGGCGCGAGGGGTGGCCGCGACGCCTCGCACGGTCTTCGGCGGCGAGCTGGTCGTGCGAAAGGACCCGTTCCCCGAGGACGGCGCGCTGCGCGTCAGGGTCGAGGCGATCGATCCGGAGCGCGACGACCGGGTCTTTCGCTTCCGCGAGACCGTCACCGCCGGCCGCTACCTCAGGCGCGGCGAGGAGGCGGTGCTCCTCGGCTCGTGGCTCGCGGAGGACCTCGGCGCGGAGGTCGGCTACCCCGTCACGATCGTGACCCGCACCCGGGACGGCTACTACCAGACCCTCGACGCTCCGGTGGCCGGGATCGTCTCCTGCCCCAACCCCGAAGTGAACCGCGGCTCCGTATTCGTCCCGCTGGACATGGCCGACGACCTGCTGGCGATGGGCGGCGCGGTGACGGAGATCGACCTGCGCTTCCCGGAGCGAGCGGACGCGCGAGCGGCGAGGGGCGCCGGCGCCGAGGCCGCCGATCTCGAGACGGCGCTGCGGCCGGAGTTCCCCGGCATCGAGGTCCTCGACTGGACCACGCTCGCCGCGGACTATGTCGCCCTCGCGGAGCAGAAGCAGAAGGGGAGCGGGATCCTTCTCCTGCTGGTGTTCATCATCGCGGCGGTGGGAGTCTCGAACACGATGCTGATGGCGGTGTACGAGCGCGTCCGCGAGCTGGGGACGCTGCGGGCGCTCGGAATGGGCGATCGCCAGGTGCGCCGGCTCTTCCTGCTCGAGGCCGCGGGGATCGGCGTGATCGGCTCCGCCTTCGGCCTCGCGCTCGGGTCGCTGCTCTGCCTCTGGATCGTCAACGTGGGCATCGACTTCTCGGCGGCGATGCGGACCATGGACATCGGCTACCGGGTGAGCGGCGTCTTCCGGGGCGCGTGGCACCCCGAGGCGATGGCGGGCGCCGCGGTCTTCGGCGTGCTCCTTTCGGTCGGGGTGGCGTTCGTGCCCACGCGCCGCGCCCTCTCGATGTCGATCACCGACTGCCTGAGGGCCGTGTAGGAGGCTCACCTGTGAAGCTCGCAGCCATGGCCCTGAGGAACATCCGGCGCAACAGGAGGCGCAGCCTCCTCTCCATGGCGGCCATCGCCGTCGCCGCCATGGCGATCACGCTGATGTTCTCGATCCTCGAGGGGATGAAGCGCGATCTCGCGGACAACCTCCACACCTTCGTCTCGGGGGAAGTGCGCATCCGCCACCGCGACTATGACCGCTACGAGCAGCTCGCGCCGCTGCACCTGCGCGTCGAGCGCGCGGAAGACGCGGCGTCGCTCGTCGAGGCCGACCCCGACGTCGCATCCGTCGCGCCGAGGATCGAGCTGCCGGCCGCGGTCTACCGCGGCGAGCGGATGGTGGCCGCCCTCGTCTACGGCTACGATCCCGCGCGCGAGGAGCGCTTCCAGGGCCTCTCGCGGCGCCTGGTCGAAGGGCGACCGCCCCGCCCCGGGTCGAGCGAGGCCATCCTCGGCGCCCGCTTCGCCCGCGAGCTGGGGGTCGGGGTCGGCGACCGGATCACGCTGCTCGCCACGACCATGCGCCGCGGCACCAACGCCGTGACCGTGGAGGTCGCCGCGCTCGCGCGCTTCCCGGTCGCGGCTCTCGAGGCGAAGTGCGTGTGGCTCCCGCTCGACCGCGCCCGCCGCCTCGCGCGGATGGACGACTCGGTGACCGAGATCCTCGTCAAGCTGCGCGGCGGCGCGGACAGCGTGCGCGCGGCGGCCCGCCTCGAGGCCGCGCTCGCCGGCCGCGGGTGGCCGGAGGCGGAGGCGAGGAGCTGGCGATCGCTGCGGACAAGCTGGTCGCTCATGGCCATGGCTTCGACTTCCTACGACATCATCGCGCTCCTGTTCTTCGTGCTCGGCAGCACGGTGATCGTCAACACGACGATGATGACGATCTACGAGCGCACGCGCGAGATCGGCACCATAGCGGCCATGGGCATGCAGGGAAGCCAGATCGTGCGGCTGTTCTTCCTGGAGGCGCTGGCGCTCGGGATCATCGGCTCCCTCGCGGGCGTGCTCGCCGGCGCCGCCATCACGCTCCCGCTCTCCGTGACGGGCCTCGACTTCCGCGCCGCCATGGAAGGGGTCGACCTCGAGATCTCGGGCGTGCTGCGCCCGGTCCTGAGCGTGAGGTCGACGCTGCTCGTGTTCGTGTACGCCGCCGCGGTGGCGGGCGCGGCTTCGCTCCTGCCCGCGGCCCGCGCCGCCCGGATCACACCTGTTGAAGCGCTGAGGTCGACTTGAGATGAAGGGAATCCTGCCCGCCTGCGCCCTGTTGTGCGCCGCGTTCGCGGCCCCGGCTGCCCGGGCCGAGACGGCCGACGAGATCATCACGCGGATGGAGCGGAACATCGTCTTCGACACCGCGCGCTCCGCCGGCTCGATGACCGTCCGCGACCGTTTCGGCGCGAGAGAAAGCACGTTCGTCTCGTACTCGCGCGGCGACGAGACGATGCTCATCGAGTTCACGAGCGCCGAGGAGCGCGGCACGAAGATCCTCCGCACGAAGGACGAGATCTACCTCTACTACCCGGACGCGGCCGAACTGATCCGCCTGCAGGGGGCGGCGCTCAGGGACGCGGTGCTCGGATCGGACATGTCCTACGACGACATGACCGGAGGCAAGAGCCTCCTCAAGTCCTACAGGGCGACGCTCGAAGGCAGCGACATCGTCGACGGCCGCTCCTGCTACCGGGTCACGCTGGAAGCGACGAAGCGCGACGTGCCCTACTACCGGCAGACGCTCTGGATCGACAAGGAGCTGTTCATATTCCGCAAGGCGCAGAAGTTCGCGCGCTCCGGCACCCTGCTCAAGGAGATCGAGGTGAACGAGATCCGGCGGGTGGCCGGCAGGAACGTGGTCACGCGCATGACCCTGCGGGACAGCCTGCGGCGGGGCTCGTCGACGGAGTTCGTCGTCAGCGAGATCGAGATCGACCGGCCCCTGCCGCCGAAGATCTTTTCGCTGGGAGAGCTCACGTGGTGACGAAGAGGCTGATCGGCGCTCTCGTGCTCGCGGCATTCGCCGCGGGCGGGGCGCGGGCGGAAGTGAAACCCGCGGTGGAGCTCACGCTGCTGGACACCCTCACGCGGCTGGACGACTTCGAGGCGGGCCTCGCCGGCTCGGCGCTCGCGCGGGTCTTTCTGGACGCCGCGCCCACCGAAAGCGTGCGCGGCCAGCTCGCGCTCGAGGCCCGCGTCGGCGAGACGACCGAAGCGGCGGTGTCGCGCGCGTACGTCCGCGTGCGCACGCCGGGCTGGCGCGCGACACAGGGGCTCGCCCCCATCTCGTGGGGCCAGGGTTTCTTCTACAACGCAGCCGACGTGATCTTCGGCCCGATCGGCTCCACGGCGGACCTGACCGCCGAGTCGCTGCGCGACCTGGCCGTCTGGCAGACGACCGTGTTCGTGCCCCTGGGCCCGTTCTCCTTTGTCGAGGCTACGGCTCTCGCTCCCGGGCTCGACCTGACGACTGCCGAGACCCCGGGCATCGGACAAGCGGCCGCGGGTGCGCGGTTTCTGGGGCGAATCGGCGGGTCGCAGATCGAGGCCGGCACCCTCTACCGCGGCTCGGACGGCACCCACAACCCGTTCGTCAGCCTGCACGGGAGCCTCTTCTTCGATGTTTACTTCGCCGCTTCCGCGGCGCTGCCGCAAAACGGCGTCGCCCCCGATGAGCTCCCGAAGACGCTGCTCGCGAGCGGCGGCCTGTACCACGTGGTGCGCCTGCCGGACGGCACGGATCTCGCGGTCCGTCTCGAGGCGCTCGTCCGCCCCGGAGGCCGGTGGACCGAAGGTGATGCCTCGAGCGAATACGGGCTGCTGCTGTACCCCGAGGTGGTCTGGAACATCGGACCCAAGCTCTCGCTTCTGTCGCGCAGCTTCGTCTCCCCGATCGACGTGAGCGCTCTCTGCGTCCTCGGCGCCGACTGGAAGATGCAGACCGGCCTGACGCTGCTCGCCTACGCATCGGTGCAGCTCGGCGACAGCGACGACACCTACGGATGGGGCCGGTCCGGGGACCTCGCCCTCACGACCGGCTTCCGCTACGTGTACTGACCTCCGCTCTCCAGCCTGCGGATCAGGTCGGGAAGCATGCCGAGGTGCTCGAGCTCGTGGTAGCCCGCCTGCCCCGCGGGCGGGCGCTCCGCGGCCTCGTGCGCCCACGTGAGCTCGTAGGGGACGTAGACGGCGGCCGCGCCGATCGCCAGGACCGGCAGGATGTCCGAGCGCAGGGAATTGCCCACCATCAGGAAGCGCTCGGGCGCGATGCGGTGGCGCTCCAGCAGGGCGCGGTAGCTCTCGGCGCTCTTGTCGCTCACGATCTCCACGTGGCGGAAACGGCCGGCCACGCCCGAGCGCGCGATCTTCGCCTCCTGGTCGTGAAGGTCCCCCTTGGTGATCAGCATGAGCGGGTAGTCCGCGGCCAGGCTCCTCAGGGTCTCGTCCGCGTGGTCGAGCAGCTCCACGTCGGCGGCGAGCATCCGCTTGGCCGAGTCGATGATGCTCTGCACTTCAACGCCGCTGATGCGGCCGTCGGTCAGCTCGATCGCGGTCTCGATCATCGAGAGCGTGAACCCCTTGATGCCGTAACCGAAATGCCGCAGGTTGCGCAGCTCGGTCTGGTGGAGGCGCTCGTCGACCCACTCGGGGCTGTGGTATCGCGACAGCAGCTTCCGGAACCCCGATTGCGTCTCGGCGTACAGACGCTCGTTGTGCCACAGCGTGTCGTCCGCGTCGAAGCCGATCACCTGGAAACGCGACATGGCGCTATGGTAACCCCGATGGCCGCCTCGCGCCGAGCCGCCGGTCATGCGAGCCGATGCGCGGGAACTGCGCGAAAACGATCCCCGCGCAGGATCTGCGCACGGCTCGCTCCGGCCCCGAGCCGGCAGTCGTGTCCCGTTCGGAATTTCCGGCTCCGAGAGATCGAATTCCCGGTTTCTTGCCTCCGCGCGCGCCCGCCGGGCGCCCTCACCTGGCACGCCTCATGCATTACCAAGGGCAGAACGCCTGATATGGAGGAAAACAAATGAAGGCGAAAGTCCTTACGATCGTACTGCTCGTCGCCGCAGTCCTGGCGACTCCCACGTTCGCGCGCGGCACCAAGGATGACACGACTCCCCCGGCCGGGCCCTCGGCCCGCGGTTGGGGCTCGCAGACCAAGACCGAAGTCACCGGCAAGCTGTCGTTCGACGACTGGCACCCGACGCTGAAGACCGACAAGGAAGAGTACGCGTTGATGGTGCCCGGCCGCTACCGCAACGACATCGACGTCAAGGAGGGCGACACGATCAAGGTTGAAGGCTACCTCGTCGAGAACGCGCCGTGGTGCAGGGACGCGAACGAGAAGGGATTGCTCGTGACCAAGGCCGTCGTCAACGGCAAGGAGTACACGATCGACCAGCGCGGCTTTGGCCCGGGGGCCATGGGTCCCGGCGGGCGCGGCGGCCGAATGCGCGGCCCCGGCATGATGGGCGGCAACTGGGGACCTGGCCCGCGGGGCGGCGACAGGACCTGAACGACATCCGTTGCGAAGGGGAGCCGCGAGGCTCCCCTTTCTTTTGCGCTCCGACGCTGGACGGCCGGGCCGCGGGCGTAGCATGCTCTCCGGCATGAGAAAGCGCAGCGCCCTGTTCGTCCTGATCATCCGTCCTCGCCGCGGTCGCCGCCGCGGTCGCGCAGGCGCCTGCCCGGCCGCTGCTCAGCGACGCCGACGTCAAGAAGTTCATCGGCGACTTCAAGTCCCTGATGGCCGAGCTCTCACAGCTCGGGATCGGGGAGCAACAGGCCCCCGAGGCGGGGACCCCGAACGCCCTGCCGGGGGTTCTCGGCGCCCTGCAGGTCAACGCGGACGCGCAGAAGATCCTCGGCAAGTACGGGTGGGGCGACGCTCAGTTCCGGAAGTTCACGGCCGTCTTCTACTCCTACCTGACCCTCAAGCTCGAAGAGACGCGCGCACAGGCGGCCGCGGAGATCGCGGCGCAGCTCGCGGAGATCGAACGCAACCCGCAGATCCCCGCCGACCAGAAGGCGGGGCTCAAAGCCCAGCTCGAGGGCCTCACGGAGCAGATGGCGCAGACCGAGACCCTTTACAGGGCGCAGGTCCACGCGGATGATCTGCGGACCGTGCAGGCGAACGAGGAAGCCCTCGACGCGATCTCCGAGGAGTGAGTCCGTCCGGGAAGGACCAACTCCAGGTTGACACGGGAAGCGAGCGGCCCGTATACTGCTTTCCACTTCGGAGGAGACGGAAGGTGCGGCACGACAGCGCGGCCTGCGACATCGCGATCATCATCCTCATTACCGTCGCGGGCGCCTGCGCGAGGCCCACGTCTCCCTGAAAGGGGACGGCGCGCAAGACAAAGCCGTGGGCCTGGCGCTCACGGCTTTTTTTTCGCGCGGGGCGCAACGTCGAGGAGGGATCGGCATGGTCGTCGAGGTGATGGATACGACGCTTCGCGACGGCGAGCAGATGCGGGACGCGAGCTTCGCGCCCGAGGAGAAGCTCAACCTGGCGCGCATCCTGCTGGAGGAGGTCCGCGTCGACCGGATCGAGATCGCGAGCGCGAAGGTGAGCCCCGGAGAGCAGGAGGCGGTGGCCAAGGTGTCCGCATGGGCGCGGGAACGTGGGCTCGAAGAACGCGTGGAAGTGCTCGGGTTCACCGACATCAAGGCATCGGTCGACTGGATGACCGCGGCGGGGGGCCGGGTCATGAACCTGCTGACCAAGGCGTCCCTCGAGCACCTGAGCAAGCAGCTGCGCAAGACGCCGCAGCAGCACGCAAAGGAGATCCGCGACACGATCGACTACGCGGCCGGCCGGGGTGTCCTCGTCAACATCTACCTCGAGGTCTGGTCGAACGGGATGATCGAATCGCCGGACTACGTCCGCTTTCTCCTCGACGAGCTCCGCGATTCTCCGATCCGCAGGGTCATGCTCCCGGACACGCTCGGGATCCTGCACCCCGCCCAGGTGACGCAATTCGTGTCCGAGATGGTCCGCGCCTATCCCGACCGCCACTTCGACTTCCACGGGCACAACGACTACGGCGTCGCCACGGCCAATACGGTCGCCGCGGTCGGGGCGGGTGCCCGGGGCATCCACTGCACCGTCAACGGCGTCGGCGAGCGGGCGGGCAACACCTCGCTCGACGAAGCGGTCGTCGCGGTCCGCGACTTTCTCGGAGTCGAGTCGCGCATCAACGAGAAGGCCCTGTACGGGATCAGCCAGACGGTCGAGATCTTTTCGGGCCGGAGGGTCGCCTTCAACAAGCCCATCTCGGGGCAGAACGTGTTCACGCAGACGGCGGGCATCCACGCGGACGGCGACAAGAAGGCCAACCTGTACGCGAGCCGGCTCGCGCCGGAGCGCTTCGGGCGCAAGCGCCAGTACGCCCTGGGCAAGCTGAGCGGGAAATCCAGCCTCGACTACAACCTCGAGGCCCTGGGCATCGAGCTCAGCGCGGACCAGAAGAAGCGCGTCCTGGAGAGAGTCATCAGCCTCGGCGACATGAAGAAGTCCATCACGCCCGAGGACCTTCCCTACATCATCTCCGACGTCCTCGAGACGCCCGCGGAGCGGCACTTCGAGATGCGCTCGTGCGTCGTGGTCTCGAGCACGGGGATGAAGCCGATGGCGACCGTCAAGCTGGCCCACAGGCCCAACGGGGCCGAGGCCTTCACCGAGTACGAGGAGAGCGCGCTGGGCGACGGAGGGTACGACGCGCTGATGAACGCGATCCGCAAGATCACCGACCGGCTGGGCTTCGCGTGCCCGTCTCTGGTGGACTACCAGATCACCATCCCCTCGACGGGCCAGACCGATGCGCTCGTCCAGTGCTTCATCACCTGGAAGGGGAAGACCACGTTCGTCACGCGGGGCGTCAACTCGGACCAGGTCCTCGCCGCCGCTGAGGCGACGGAGAAGATGCTGAACACCGCCAGCCTCACAGCATGAGATCGTCTCGGTCTGTCTCGAGTGAGTTGTCGAGCAAGACTTTCACGTTTTAGGATCTGACGGTTAGATTCAGGGCGGTTGCGACGATCCGATCCCCGAAGTCAGCCTCGTGGCCGTTGATCTTCTGTTCGGCTCTTGACAGTCTCGGAGATATTCTATAGGTTCACGTCAATTCGCTGGAATCATAGGAGGCTGATATGTCTGAAGTGCTAGTTCAGACCGACAACAGGCAGACCACGGCACAGAAGCCCGCACCCAAGCTGCGGAGGGCCTGCGATGTGCTTGTCGACATCCTCCAGCGCCAGGGCGTGGAGTTCGTCTTCGGCATCCCCGGCGGCGCTTCCATCCCGATCTTCGACGCCCTCGTCGATTCGCCGATCAGGCTGATCCAGACCCGCCACGAGCAGGGCGCCACTCACATGGCCGACGGCTACGCCCGCGCGACCGGCAAACCGGCCGTCGTCCTGGTGACTTCGGGGCCGGGGGCCACCAATACGATCACGGGCCTGCTCAACGCCCTGATGGACTCCGCGCCGATGATCGTGATCGCGGGGCAGGCCAACACCAACGTGCTCGGCATGGATGCCTTCCAGGAAGCCGACGTGTCGGGCATCTCGTACCCCGTGGTCAAGCACTCCTATCTCGTCAAGGACGCGAAGGACCTCCCAAGGATCCTCGAGGAGGCCTTCTACCTCACGCAGACCGGCAGGCCGGGCCCGGTGCTGATCGACATCCCCAAGGACGTGCTGAACACGCCGATCGACCCGACCCACCACGAGGACTTCCACCTGCCCGGCTACAGCGTCCCGAGCGAGGGCGACATCGAGCAGATCGAGCGCGCCGCGGCCATGCTGGAGCGGGCTCACAGGCCGCTGCTGCTGATCGGCCACGGGGCCGTGATCTCCGATGCCGGGCGGGCGGTGCGGATCCTGGCCGAAAAGATGCGCATCCCGGTGACGAACACGCTGCTCGGCAAGGGAGGCTTCCCCGAGAGCCACGAGCTGAGCCTCGGGATGCTGGGCATGCACGGGACCGCCTACGCGAACAAGGCCGTGGTCGAGTGCGACCTGATCATGTCGATCGGCAGCCGCTGGGACGACCGCATCACCGGCAAGGTGAGCGAGTTCTGCCCGGCCGCGGTCAAGATCCACGTGGACATCGACCCGTCGGAGGTCGACAAGACCATCCAGGTCGACTGCGCGATCATCGGCGACGCGCGTCCGGTGATCGAGACGCTGAACACGCCTGGTCAAGCCCGGCGACACGACGGAGTGGCTCAAGCAGATCGACGCGCTGGAAGCAGGAATACCCGCTGAAGTACCGCAAGGAGGGCAAGCTCAAGGCGCAGCACGTCATCGACGCCCTGTACGAGCTCACCGAGGGCAAGGCGATCGTCGGTCACCGACGTGGGCCAGCACCAGATGTGGGCGGCCCAGTTCTACAAGATCGACGAGCGCTTCCAGTGGATCACCTCCGGCGGCCTCGGCACCATGGGCTTCGGCTTCCCGGCCGCGATCGGGGCGCAGCTCGCCCACCCCGACCGGATGGTCGTGGCGATCGTCGGCGACGGCGGCTTCCAGATGACGCTCTCCGAGCTCGCCACCGCGCAGATCAACAAGCTGCCGGTCAAGGTCGTGATCATCAACAACCACTACCTGGGCATGGTGCGGCAGTGGCAGAACCTGTTCTACGAGAACCGGCTCTCCGGCGTGGACCTGGTCGGCAACCCCGACTTCGTCAAGCTCGCCCAGTCGTACGGCGTCAAGGGGTTCCGCATCAAGCGCAGCTCCGACCTCAAGAGGATCCTCAAGGCGGCCCTCGCGTACAACGACGGCCCGTGCGTCATCGACGCGGAGGTCGAGAAGGAAGACAACGTGTTCCCGATGATCCCGTCGGGAGCCGCGGTCAAGGACATGATCCTCGAGGCGCCGCGGCCCTCCTCGAGGGACGGCAAACGGGCGAAATAGCCGGGGCGCGGCAGACGCCGCTCCGATGGAGGAAAAGATGGCGAAGAACGACGACAAGCACACGATCAGCCTGTATGTCGCGAACAAGCCCGGGCGTTCTCATCCGCATCGCGCTGGTGTTCGCGCGCCGGGGCTACAACATCGACAGCCTGGTGGTCTCCGGGGGGCACGACCCCTCCTTCTCGCACATGACGATCTCGGCCACCGGCGACCGCAAGACGCTCGACCAGATCCTCAAGCAGCTCAACAAGCTGGTGGACGTGGTCCACGCCAAGGACCACACCGAGGACACGGTCATCGAGCGGGAGATGGCCCTGGTCAAGATCAAGTGCCCCTCCGACAAGAGGGCCGAAGTGCTGCAGATGGCCCACGTGTTCGAGTGCGAGACGATCGACCTCACCGAGGACACGGTCACGCTCCAGGTGACCGGAGAGACGACCAAGCTCGACAACGTCCACACCGTGTTCGGGTCGTTCGGGGTCATGGAGATGGTGCGCACGGGCAAGGTCCTGATCATGCCCGGCCCGGTGAGCACGTTCTAGATCGGGCACGGTCCGCCGTGCCCAGACCCGCGGAAGCGGCGGGAACGGCGGTCAGCCGCAAGTCCGACAGGCTCCTGGACGCGACAGGAAGCGCCCGCCTGGAGCACGACGGTCTCGGCCTCGAGATCGTGCTCCAGGCGCGCCAGCGACGTCAGCTCGGGCAGCTCGACCCGCGGCGCGGCATCGATGACTACGAAGTCGGGGATATCGGCGACTTTCTGGCGGCTTTCCGCGCGTCGGACGAGGCGGCCGTCTTTCGGCCGCGGGCCACGAGGAATCCGGTGCCCAGCAGGGCGGCCGCAAGCAGCCCGAAATCCTCCGTGATCCCGTCCCCGCCCGACCGGGCGGGCAGGCAAGGCGGGCAGGTTGACGGCCGATCCGTGTTCCCGCTATCGTTTTGTGAACCATGGGCAAGAACCTACTGAACAAGGTGTGGGACCTGCACAAGGTCGCCACCCTCCCGTCCGGCCAGGACCAGCTCTTTATCGGGCTGCACCTGGTCCACGAAGTCACCTCCCCGCAGGCGTTCCAGATGCTGCGCGAGCGCGGCCTCAAGGTGATGCACCCCGAGCGCACCTTTGCCACCGTCGATCACATCGTCCCGACCGACAGCGCGAGGCGCCCCTTCGGCGACGAGATGGCCGAGGCGATGATGCGCGAGCTGGAGAAGAACACCCGGGAGTTCGGCATCCGCTTCTTCGGCCTCGACACCGAGGACCAGGGCATCGTCCACGTGATCGGGCCCGAGCTGGGCCTGAGCCAGCCGGGGATGATCATCGCGTGCGGCGACTCGCACACCTCGACGCACGGCGCCCTCGGGGCGCTCGGGATCGGGGTGGGCACGACGCAGATCCGCGACATCCTTGCGACGCAGACGCTGGCGATGAGCCGCGTCAAGGTGCGCAAGATCGCACATCACCGGCAGGCTGCAGCCCGGGGTGAGCTCCAAGGACATCATCCTCAGGATCATCGCCGCGCTCGGCGTCAACGGCGGGCTCGGCTACGCCTACGAGTACGGCGGCCCGACCATCGAGGCGCTGCCCATGGAGGCGCGGCTGACCATCTGCAACATGAGCATCGAAGGCGGCGCCCGCGTCGGCTACATCGTGCCCGACCAGACGACCTTCGATTACCTCAAGGGGCGGCCGCTTCGCGCCCACGGGCGCGGAGTTCGACCGCGCCGTGAAGTTCTGGAAGGAGATCTCGTCGGACGCGGACGCCGACTACGACGATGTCTACAAGCTGGACGTCGACTCGCTCGAGCCGATGGTGGCCTGGGGCATCAACCCGGGGCAGGGCGTCGGCGTGAGCGGCCGGCTGCCGAGGCTCGACGACGTGCCCAAGGCCGACCGCGACGTCCTCGAGAAGGCCTACCAGTTCACCGGCTTCAAGGCGGGCTCACCCATCAGCGGGCAGAAGATCGACGTCGCCTTCATCGGCTCGTGCACGAACGGCCGCCTCTCGGACCTCCGCGAGGCCGCCCGCGTGGCCAGGGGCAGGCGCGTGTCGACCCGCGTCAAGGCGCTGGTCGTGCCGGGGAGCAAGGCAGTGGCGCGGCAGGCCGAGGCGGAGGGACTTCCCGAGGTCTTCCGCGCAGGCGGGCTTCGAGTGGCGCGGGGCCGGCTGTTCGATGTGCCTGGGGATGAACCCCGACGTGCTGGTCGGCCCGCAGGTCTGCGCGAGCTCCTCGAACCGCAACTTCATCGGCCGGCAGGGCTCGCCGAACGGGAAGACGCTCCTGATGAGCCCGGCGATGGCCGCGGCCGCGGCGATCGCGGGCGAGGTCGTGGACGTGCGCACCATGGTGAGCGGGAGGGCTTGAGAACATGGCCGAAAGCACTGCGAGCAGGGGCGCGATCAAGGGCGCGCGGGCATTCCCGTTCCCGGCGCGGACATCGACACCGACCGCATCATCCCCGCCCGCTACATGAAGGCGGTGACGTTCGAGGGGCTCGGCAAGTACGCCTTTAACGACGTGCGCTTCGACCAGGAGGGCAACAAGAAGGACCACCCCTTCAACGACCCCCGCTACAGCGGCGCGAGCGTCCTGATCGTCGGCAGCAACTTCGGCTGCGGCTCCTCGCGCGAGCACGCGCCGCAGGCGCTCATGCGCTTCGGCATCAAGGCGATCATCGGCGAGTCGTTCGCCGAGATCTTCGCGGGCAACTGCAGCGCCCTCGGCATTCCGACGGTCCGCGTGAGCCAGCGCAGGAAGCCGAGATGCTGATGCACCTGGTCGAGGAGAAGCCCGGGACGGAGATCCGGATCGATCTTGAGAAGAAGGTGGTCGAGGCCGGCGGGTACCAGATCCCGCTCGACATGCCGGAGGCGGGCCGCAAGGTGCTCGTCGACGGCACCTGGGACAGCACGGCGACGCTCCTCGCCAACGCGGAGGCGATCAAGCGGACCGCCGCGCGCATCCCGTATCTCAAGGGCTTCCGCGCTTGAGCGCGCCGCCCGGGCCGCGGCAGGACGCCCGCGCGGTGACCGGCAACTTCTCCTGGGTCGTCGAAGGGCTCCTCGCGGGCGCCGCACTGCCGGGCAGCGGCTGGCTGGGGCAGGGCGGGACGCTGCGCGCGGACCTGGCCGATCTCCACGACCGCGGCGTCCGCGCGCTCGTGTCGCTGCTCGAGGTGCCAGCCGACCTCCCCCGCTTCTGCCGGAAGCTGGGCATCGAGTGGGTCTCTCACCCCATCGAGAACTTCAGCGTCCCCGCGGACCTGCCTTCCTTCGACCTTCTCATCGAGGGCATCATCGCGCGCATGAGAGCCGGCTTGCCGGTCTGCGTCCACTGCTTCGCGGGCGTCGGGCGGACCGGGCTGGTCCTCTGCCTGCGTGATGGGCCGCTACCGTCGACCTCGACGCCGCGTCCGCGATCCGCGCGCGTCCGCCGCATCCGCTCCGCGCTGGAGACCTCGGAGCAGGAGCAGTTCGTGGCCCGCTACCTCGACCGGCGGGAGGCGCGGCGTGAGGCCGGCCGCCGCCCGCCGTCGCATTGCCACAGCCGGCGCCGCCCCCGGTGCAGATTGACGCGCCCGGCACGGCGACCCGCGAGCCGCCGGGCGGCCCGGCCAGGCAGGAGACCTGATGGCCAGAATCGCCTTCATGGGCGCGGGAAGCACGGTGTTTGCCAGGAACATCCTGGGCGACTCCATGCTCTCGCCCGCCCTCCACGACGCAGAGATCGCGCTCTACGACATCGACGGCACGCGCCTCGAGGAGTCGAAGGATCGTGCTCGACACGCTGAACGCCAACATCAACTAGGCCGCGCCCGCGATCACGACGCACCTGGGCGTCGAGAACCGCAAGGCCGCGCTGCGCGGGGCCGACTTCGTCGTCAACGCCATCCAGGTGGGCGGCTACGAGCCGGCCACCGTCATCGACTTCGAGGTGCCCGAAGAAGTACGGCCTGCGCCAGACCATCGCCGACACGCTCGGCATCGGCGGCATCTTCCGCGCCCTGCGCACGATCCCCGTCGTGCTCGACTTCGCCCGCGACATGGAAGAGGTCTGCCCGGAGCGCCTGGTTCCTGAACTACGTCAACCCGATGGCGATGATCACCGGCGCGCTGCTCGCTCGCCACGCCGATCCGCACCGTCGGCCTCTGCCACTCGGTGCAGTCGTGCGTCGCCGAGGCTGCTCGAGCTGCTCGGCATGCTGCCAGAACGCGGACGACCTCAAGTGGACAGATCGCCGGCATCAACCACATGGCCTGGCTGCTCGAGATCAGCGAGAACGGCAGAGACCTCTACCCCGAGATCAAGCGCGCGGGCCGCGGAGCTCAACGCGAAGGCGCGCGCAGGCGGGCGCGGCCAAGCACAAGCGACATGGTGCGCCTGGAGATCATGCGGCACTTCGGCTACTACGTCACCGAGAGCTCGGAGCACAGCGCCGAGTACATGCCCTACTGGATCAAGCGCACTCACCCGCGAGCTGATCGAGGAGTTCGCCATCCCGCTCGACGAGTACCCGCGCCGCTGCATCCGCCAGATCGAGCGGTGGAAGAAGCAGAGCAAGACGCTCGTCGACCAACCCGCGACCTGTCGCACACGCGCACGCACGAGTACGGCTCCTACATCATGGAGGCGATCCTGACGGGCCGGCCCGCGCGGATCGACGGCAACGTCGCTCAACCGCGGCCTGATCACCAACCTGCCGGAGAACGGCGTGCGTCGAGGTGCCCTGCCTCGTCGACCGCAACGGCGTGCAGGGCTGCTACGTCGGCGACCTGCCCGAGCAGTGCGCCGCGCTCAACCGCACCAACATCAACGTGCAGCTCCTCACGATCGAGGCCGCGCTCACGCGCAAGCGGGACAAGGTCTACCAGGCCGCGATGCTCGACCCGCACACCGCCGCGGAGCTCACGCCTCGACGAGATCCGCAGCCTCTGCGACGACCTCATCGAGGCGCACGGCGACATGATCCCGAAGCTCTCGGCCGGCTGCCGGGGCCGGCCCGGCGCCGCGGCCGCAAAGATGCCGATGATCTAGTAGCGGAGGAGCGCCATGCGGAGACTTGCGAGAATCAGCCGCGCCGCTCGCGGCGCTGTGGCTGATCGCGGGCTGCGCGAGCCAGGGGCCCGCGGTCATCGGAGCCGCCGACCGTGCGCGTGAGCCGCCTCGCCTCGACGGTCATTCAGCCCGACGCTGGTCAAGTTCGAGGCGAAGATCGTGATCCAGAACCGCTCATCGAGCAACCTCGAGCTTCCGAACGCGTCGACTACGGGGTCGACCTCCAGGACAAGCCGCTGTTCACGGACACGTTCGCCGATATGAAGCGCACGAAAGGCGGCGGGAATCAGACCGTGACCTTTCCCTTCCAGATCGCGATGAAGGACATCCTCGACCAGTCGATCGGCATCCTGGCCGAAGGCGCCATGAGGGTCGCCTTCCGCGGGACCGTCTTCCCGGCCTCGGACTCGGGGTGGGGACCCGATGCAGTTCCGGCGACGAGGTCACGCATCCCGCTTCCCAAGATCCCCGAGGTGGCCTTTGCCGGGGTCGACGGCACGCCGGTGAGCGACGTGTTCCGCGTCCGCATCTGGGTCCGGAACACGAACGCGTTCCCGCTCACGATCGACTCGGTGAGACACTACCTCGACATCAACCAGCAGCGCTACACGCATGCTCCACAGCGAGGACTCGACCGAGATCCGCCCGAACGGCACGGGGACCGTGACGCTGCGGATGGAGAACAGGCCGGGCAAGACCCTGAGCATGGCGCTGAGCGCGCTCACCGGCGCAGAACCTGAGGTTCGCCGTGGGCGGCACGATCGAGTGCAAGTCGCCTTACGGCTGGATCGTCATCCCCGTCGCGGTGCAGGGCCCGAACTGATCGCGCGGCCCGAGGGGCCGCGGGCGCGAGCCGGCGGCCCCCGTCGCCCCTGACCCGGGCGCCGGGTCCGCGACCTCTACTCCGAGCCCTTCCAGAAGCCCGGCCTGACCCGCAGCGTCCGGCCGCGCGCCTCGAGCGTCCCCTCGCAGGCGCAGGCGCGCGAACAGCCGCGACAGCGTCTCCGGGTTCGTGCCGATCTCCGCGGCGATGTCCTTCTTCGAGATGGGCAGGCTGTAGGTCGTCGCGCCGGCCGTAGGTCGTCTCGAGAAAGCCGCGGAAGCGGCCCTCCACGTCCTGCGCCGTGAGGTACACGATGCGGTCGGAGAGGTAGCGCAGCTTCTACATCAGCATCCCGACAAAGTTGTCGCGGAACCTGGGGTTGTCGAGAAGGCACGAGACCTGCCTTCGCGGCAGCAGCAGGAGGAAGCTCGGCTCGAGCGTCACGGCGCTCACCGGGAAGCTGTCGTGCTCGAAGAGGATCGCCTCCGCGAAGGTCTCCCCCGGCTGGATGGTCCTGATGACGATCTCGCGGCCGTCGCTCGTGTCGCGGTACAGCTGCACCGCGCCCTGGATCAGGAGGTACATCGAATGAGCCTCCTGGCCCTCGAGAAAGAGGATCTGCCGCTTCCTCGCGCGCTTGGGGACGCAGATCTCAGCGAGGGCAGCCAGGCTCTGCGGGCTGATTCCCTTGAGAAAATCGATGCGCGCGAGCTGCTCGACGATCGTCACGCGCCGAGCTTAGCCGAAACGGACGCGCGGCGGCAAGGAGAGCGGCGCGGCCGGCGGATTGCCCGCGGCCGGGCGTCCTGGCTATCCTGGTATCGATGAGGCAGCGGCCGCTCGAATTGCTTTCGGAAAGCCTGCGCCGTCACAAGACCGACAACGACGTCTACCACGACCTCATGGCCTTCCGCGTCCGCGAGATCCTGCTGGTCGCGACCGTGTACGACGCCTTCGTCCTCGAGGAGGAGGACCGGCTCGCCGAGCAGATCTTCGGAGAGTACCACGAGCTCAGCCTCTCGAGCGCTCCCCGCATCACCGGCGCCGCTTCCGGCGGCGAGGCCATGGAGGCGCTGACGCGCCGCTCGTTCGACATGGTCATCCTCACCACGCGGATCGACGAGAGCGCCCCCCTCGATCTCGCGCGCCGCATCCGCGCCTCGCACCCCGCGCTGCCGATCCTTCTGCTGCTGCGGGGAAGCTCTGAGATCCCCTTCGCTGCCGGCCGCCCGGAGCCCGGCCTGCTGGACGGCGTCTTCGTGTGGAACGGCGACGCCAAGATCTTCCTGGCGATGATCAAGCTCGTCGAGGACCGGGCCAACGTCGCGACGGACGCCGCCATCGGCCTCGTGCGCGTCATCCTGCTGGTCGAGGATTCCATCCGCTACGCCTCGCGCTACCTTCCCCTTCTCTACTCCGAGATCATGAAGCAGACCCAGGCGCTGATCGCCGAGGAGCGGCTCAACGAGGCGAAGAAGCTCCTGAGGATGCGGGCCCGCCCCAAGGTGCTGCTCGCGCGGTCCTACGAGGAAGCCCTGGCGATCGTCGGGGAGCACAAGGACCACCTCCTCTGCCTGATCTCGGACGTGGCCTTCGCCCGCGGGGGCGCGCTCGACGAGCGGGCCGGCGTGCGCCTGATCGAGGCGGTCCGCGGGATGCTGCCCGATCTGCCGATCCTGGTGCAGTCGTCCGAGCGCGGCCACGCCGCGACGGCGCGCGCCCTGAACGCGGACTTCCTCGACAAGAACGCGGATAACCTCACTGCCGGCCTCACCGCCTTCGTCTTCGAGCGGCTGGGCTTCGGCGACTTCGTGTTCCGCGACCGCGAGGGGCTGCCGATCGGCCGCGCGAGGACGCTCGACGAGCTCCGCGCGCTGCTGCCGCGGGTGCCCGACGAGTCGCTCGTCTACCACGCCGAGCGCAACCACTTCTCTGCGTGGCTCATGGCCCGGGGCGAGATCCGCATCGCGCGCGAGATCCAGCCCATCCGCGTGAGCGATTTCCGCGCAACGGCCGAAATGAGGCAGCGCCTGATCGGGGTGTTCGCCGCCGTGCAGGCGGACAAGACGCGGGGTGAGGTGCTCCCGTTCGACCAGGCGCTGCTCGACGGCCGGCCCGTCGTGCTCCGGCTCGCGCCCGGGTCGCTCGGCGGCAGGGGGCGGGCGATCGCCTTTGTCCACATGCTGATCGAGGATTGCCGGCTCGGCGCCCTCGTCGAAGGGATGAGCGTCTGCGTGCCTCCGACCGCGGTCATCGGCACCGAGGAGTTCGCCCGCTTCGTGGCCTCCAACGGTCTGGCCGACCTCTTCGACGGCCGCGCGCAGCGACATTCGGTGGAGGAGCGCTTTCTCGCGGGATCGCTGTCCGAAGGATTGAGGGACAGGCTGCGCCGCTACCTCGAGCGCACTGCGCGGCCCCTTTCGGTCCGGGCCACGGGCCTGTTCGAGGACTCGGCCGCGCAGCCCTTTGCCGGGGTCTACGAGACCCGGCTGCTCGCGAACAACGGGGCGCGGCGTCGGCTCCCGGCTCGAGGAGCTCGAGCGGGCGGTCAAGCTCGCCTTCGCGGCGGTGCTCTCGGACCGCGCGGCGGCAGGCCTTTGACGCGGTCGCCGCCAAGAGCGAAGAGGAGAAGATCGCCGTCGTGCTCCAGGAGGTCGTGGGCAGCGAACACGGGGGCCTCTGGTACCCGATGCTCTCCGGCGTCGCGGCCTCGCACGACTACTATCCGCCCGCCGGTTTCCGGCAGGAGGACGGGGCTGCGTCGCTGTGGGTCGGCCTGGGCGCGTATGTCTCTGACGGCGGCCCCGCGTTCCGATTCTCGCCGCGCGCTCCCGGGGCCGACCGGCTCTCACCCGACCAGCAGCTCGCCGACGGACAGACCGAGCTCTTCGCCCTGGACCTGGCCGCCCGGCGCCCCGCGGGCGGCAGCGCCCTGAGGCGGGTGCCCATCGCAGACGCGGACGGCGCTGCGCTGCGGCTTTGCGTGTCCACCTGGGACGCCGCCAACGGGAGAATGGAGCCCGGCGACCCCGTGCCCGGGCCGCGCGTGGTGAACTTTGCCCCGATCCTCAAGTACGACGCCCTTCCCCTCGCGCCCGCGCTCGAGGGCCTGCTCGACGTCCTCAGGACCGCCACGGGAGCGCCGGTGGAGATCGAGTTCGCCATGGAGGGCGGCGCGCAGCCACGGCTCTCCGTGCTGGCGGCCAGATCGATCGGCGGGATGGAGGCCGGGAGCGCCGACCTGCCCGCGGCAGACCGGCCGCAGTGGCTCATGCGGTCCGAGCGGGCCTGCGGCAACGGCCGGATCGGCGGTCTGTTCGACGTGGTCTTCGCGACTCCGCGCCGTCTCGAATCGCGGCGCTCCGCCGAGATGGCCCGCGAGCTGGCGGAGATCAACCGCGCCCTAGCCGGCCGAGCGGCGGCCGTGCATCATCATCGCGCCCGGCCGCTGGGGCAGCCGCGACCCGAGCCTCGGCATCCCAGTTGCGTGGGAGGACATCTCACAGGTGAAGGTCCTCGTCGAGGTGGAGCTCGTCGATTTCCGCGTGGACCCCTCGTTCGGGTCGCACTTCCTGAACCAGATCATCGCCATGAGCGTCGGCTACCTGAGCGTGCCGTGGGGATCGGATGCGAGCTTCGTCGACTGGGACTGGCTGCTCGCGCAGACGCCCGCGGCGAGGGGGGCGACCGCGAGCGGGACCAGCGGCTGGGTTCACCTGCGCCTCGAGCGGCCGCTCGAGGCGATCATCGACGGCCGCAAGGGGCACGCGGTGGTCCGCAAGCCCGCGTAGCGGCGCCCGCGCCCCGCGGCGCGGCGCTACCGCAGCACGAAGCGCACGGCCACGACCAGCTCGCCGCTCACGGCGCGGCTGCCGGCGCGCGCCGGCGCGTAGGCGGTCGCCGCCACCGCGTCGACCGCCGCCCGGTCGAGCGCGTTCGATCCGCTGGAAGAAATCACCGTGGCCTGCTCGACCCGCCCCGCGGCGTCGATCCGCACCAGGCAGCGCACCGTGCCCTGCTCGCCGCGCCGGCGCGCGCTCGCCGGGTAGGCGGGCGCGGGATCGCGCAGCGGCCGCGGCCTGGTAAAGACGACCGCCAGCTGCGCCGCAGCCGCGGACGCGGCATCCGCCGCGACAGCGGCGCCGCCGCCGGCAGCCGCGGGTTCCGGCGCCGGCGCGGCGACTGGCGCGGCGCGCTCGCGCCGCCGGCGCGCCGGCGGCGACGGCGCGCGCGGCGGCCTCCGGACGCCGGCGCCGGTGCGGCCGCAGCAGGCGGGGCGCCGCGCGGCGGCAGCTCGACCGCGACCTCGACCGCTACCGGCCGCGGCGCCGGCGCGGCGGCGCGTGCCGCGGGCGGCAGCAGGCTGCCGCCGGCGACGACCGCCGCGTGAAGCGCCGCAGCCGCGAGCAGCGACCGCCCCACACCGCGCCTTCGTTCACCATCCCGTCGCCTCAGTACCGGTAGAAGCCGCCCACGCGCCAGCTGCGTCCCGGCGCGGGGTAGTAGCCGTCGTAGTAGATGTACGACACGTACCGCTCGTCGAGCAGGTTCTCGACGCCCGCGAAGAGCTCCAGCCTCCCGGGCACGAAGGAGGGCGTCCAGGTTACCGAGGCGCCGAGCACGAAATATCGCGGGGACCTTGTCCTGCGTGTTGGCGTTGTCGCCGCCCTGGAAGCTCTCGCCGACGTAGCGGCCCGTGGCCGCGGCGGCCAGCGCCGAAGGGCAACCTGACGCGTCGCCTCGCCGCTCACCGTGTGGTTGGGGACGAGCGGGCACCTGGTTGCCGTCGTTCGCCCCTGCGCGGAACGTCGTGAGCTGGCCGGTAGTAGGAGCCGCTGACGCGTCACCGGGCCGGCGCCCCACGACGCCTCGGCTGTGCCGCCGAGGTGGCGGGTCTTGCCGTCGAGGTTCTCGTTCGCTCGCTCCGTCGGCCGTTGAACGCGATCTCGTCGTTCATGTCGAGGAGGTACCCGTCGAGCGACACGCGCACCCCGACAGGCAGGCGCGACCGACGCGCCCGCGTCGGCGCCGTACCCGTATTCCGGCGCGAGGTCGGAGTTGAAGGCGTTCGGGCCCGAAGCCGTTGTAGTACGACACCTGCTCGTCGAGCGCCGGGTAGCGGTAGACGCGGTCGAGCTTGAGCCAGGCGCGGAGAGATTCGATCGGCCGGTAGACGAGGGAGGCGTTGGCGGCCCAGCCGATGAGGACCTTGCTGTCGTCGAGCGGCGCGCCCAGGTGACGCCTCGGCCGCGACCCTGCGCCAGCTCGTAGCGGCCCCCGACCTCCACCGTGAGCGGATCGAGTAGCAGCGTACGAGGCCGTGGCGTACGCGCCGCGGTGGCCCGGCTCACGTCCGCGTCGGCGGAACGCGTGTCGCGGCTTTCTGTCGGTGTAGCCGATGCAGGTTCAGGCCGTCCCACGTACAGGTCGGCACCCGCGATCAGGGTGAGCGGCCTGCCGTCGACGTCCCGGACTAGCGTCGCCCGCGGCGTCGCCCACAGGGTCTGGATTGTGACGTCGGAAAACGACGGCGAAAGAACGAAAGGATGTTCGTTCTCCACCGCGTTCCACGCGTACGTCACGTTGCCCCGCAGCTCGAGCGTTGCCTCGCCAGCCGCGACAGCTCAACCCGGCATCGGCGTTGAAGGTCCGGTCGCGGGCCGGTCGTCGGTGCCGGGTCTGCCGCCTGAGTGGGATCGTCTCGAACTGGGCCTTGGTGAGCGCGCCGGGCAGCTGGTAATCCGTCTGGTTGTAGCCCAGGCGCAGCGAGGCCTCGACGCCGCGCCGAGGCGCCCGTCGAGGTCGGCGCCGCCGCCGAGCGAGCTCCAGGCGGACCGGTCGCGGTAGCCGTCCGACGAGCTGCGCTCGCCGTTCAGCGCGATGCGCGCCCCGGCCACGGGCCCGCTGACGCCCACGCGCTCCTGGTTGAAGAGCCGAAGCTCCCGCCCATGCCCGACGCCGTGACGGAGAGCTTCTCGCCGCCCTTCTTCGTGATGATGTTGATGACGCCGCCCACCGCGTGGTCGCCGTAGAGGACGGAGGCGGGGCCGCGCACGACCTCCACGCGCTCGACGTCTTCGACCGGCACCTGCAGCCAGTTGGTGCCGGCGAGGTCGGGCCTGTTGACGCGGCGGCCGTCGACGAGCACGAGCACGCGGGTGACCGATGCGTCGCCGAAGCCGCGCATCGACACCTCGGCCTGCGCCGGCCCTCCGGTGGTGCTGCGGAACGACACCCCGGCGAGCTTGCTCGAGGGCGTCGACCAGCGTCGGCTCGCCGGAGGCGACGAGGTCTTCGGCGGTGATCACGCTCACCGACGCGGCCGCCGTACGCGGCCGGCTCCTCGATGCGGCTCGCGGTGACGATCACCTCGACATCCGCGGGCTGCGCGCCGAGCCCCGCGGCCGAGAGGGCGGCGAGCACGGCGGCGAACGCGATGCAGTTGTCATGAGTGATGCTCTCCCGATGAGCATTCGCGAGGGCCCGAAAAAGGCCCCGGATGGGGCCTCGCAGGTGAGGACCTCACCCGACTCTTTTTTCGCGAAAGAGTGCCGCCGGCATTCAGCCGCGGCGTCGATGAGACTGGAGAGGATCGTCTTCTGGCTCCCGGGCCCGCCCCCCGCGCCTTCCCGTCGACGCGACAGTGGCAACAGCGGGTGAGGCTTGTCCTCTATGTGAGGACTCCCGGTCACAGCGGCGCGACCGCGTCCGACTCTCACGGACTTCCGTTTTCCCCTTCAGATCTGGCGCCCGTGGGAGGGCGCGCTGTCGTCCCTTTCTCCCTGCCTCCCCGTCACGTGAAGATTCGCCATCCTACCACGGCTCGCCGCGCCTGTCAGCGGCCCGTCCAGGGCTTCGGCCGGGTGGTCCACAATGACACAGCGGAGGCGGCCCGCAGGGTCCATCGGGACCCGATCGGGACGGTCCCGCCGGCGGCGACCTTCAACTGTCAATCCTGAAAAAGGTTAGGGCAAGGCGCCCGGCACGGTTCGTGCATCGCAATTGTCGTGAGAACACTGACGCTGCACAACATGTCCGGTCTTTCGCGCTGGCTGAATGCGCTGCTCACTCTCTTTCTCCTCGGGCTCATGCTGGCGCTGGGCGCCGCGCTCGGGAGCGCCCTGCTCGGAAGGTGGGGGCTGCTGCTCGCCGTCGGGTTCGCGGCGTTCGCGCTGATGTCGAGCTCGTCGGCTGCCCCGCAGCTCGCGCTGTCGCTGTACCGCGCCCGCCCGCTCTCCCCGTTCGAGAGCTCCGACCTGTACGATCTCGTGGCGGCAGCTCGCGCGCCGCGCCGATCTGCCCGCCGTCCCCAGGCTTTACCTGAGCCCGCACGCCATGCCGAACGCGCTGAGCGTGGGGCAGCCTGGGCGGCCGGTCATCGTGCTGACCCGCGGCCTGCTCGCGCAGCTGGACGGACGCGAGCTCGCGGGCGTGCTCGCCCACGAAATCGCCCACATCAGGAACCGCGACCTCTGGCTGCTCGGGCTCGCGGAGTCGATCCACCGCCTCACGCGCGCCCTTTCGACGTTCGGAGTGATCCTGCTCGTGCTCAACTTCCCGCTGCTCGCCATGGGAGCCGCGACCGTGCCGTTCCGCCTGGTCCTGCTGCTGATGCTCGCCCCCATGGCGAGCGTCCTGCTCGCGCTCGCCCTCTCCCGAACGCGGGAGTTCGAGGCGGACCGCACCGCTGCCGAGCTCACGGGCGACCCGCGCGGCCTCGCTTCGGCCCTGACGCAGCTCGAGCGCTCGCAGCGCAGCTTCTGGGACCTGTTCCTGCCGCGCCCGCAGTCCGCGGGCAGGCGGCTGTGGCTCACGCACCCCGCGGCCGAGGAGCGCATCCGGCGGCTGCTGGCCTGACCGTCCCCCTTCGCGATTGACAGCCGCGGGGGCGCCCCTGCAATGCGGATCGTGAACGACGCGGCGGCGAACGCCCGCGCTACGAGGGGTCGAAATCGAGGGCGCCGTCCCAGTCCTGGGGGAGCCCGTGCGCGGCGTACGACTCGCTGTGGCCGCGCAGGAGAAGGGCCGCCCGGTCGCGGGGGTTGCGCTCGAGCACCTTGTCGAACAGCATGTGCGCGTCACGGAACTCCCCGCCGTGGAAGTAGTGGACCGCCCGCTCGAAGACCTCGCGGGTGGCGGCCTTGAGTCCCAGAGTCTCCTCGTCGTCCGCGTCGAAGATCTCGAACACCGACACGAGGTTCTTCTTGCCCTTGACGCGGACCTTGCCGACGAAGCGCCAGTTGTACTTGTTGGGGTCGCTCAGGCCGAACAGCACGCGCTCGCTCACGACGATGGAGCCTCCAAAGACCTTCGTGAGCCCCTCGAGGCGCGAGGCGAGGTTTACGGCGTCGGCGATGACGGTCCCCTCCATCCTCGCCTCCTCGCCGATGGTGCCGAGCATGATACTGCCGGAGTGGATCCCGTTGCCGATCCGGATCGCCTGGTAGCCGCTGCGCTCGCGCTGAGTGTTGTACAGCGGCAGGTAGCGGACGATCTCGATGGCCGTGTTGACCGCGTCCTCGGCGCCTCCGGGAAAGAGAGCCATGATGCCGTCGCCCAGGTACTTGTCGATGAACCCGTTGTGCTTTCGGATGAACGGGCTCACGCGGCCCAGGTAGGAGTTGAGGAAATTGAAGTTCTCCACGGGCGTCATGGTCTCGGAGAGCGAGGTGAAGGAGCGGATGTCGGAGAACAGGATCGACATTTCCTTCTGCACCTGGTCGCCGAGCCGCACGTCCGTGATGCTCCCGCGGCCGAGCTGCTCCAGCAGCTCGCGGGGCACGAACCTCCCGGACGCCGCGCTGATCTGCTCGAGCTGCTCGTGGGCCTGCGCCCTGTGCAGGAACGCGGCCATGTTGTTGGCAAAGATCGACAGGTAGTCGAGGTCGCTGCGGGTGAGCGGCTCCCGGCGCACGCGGTCGGCGCCGAGCACCCCGATGGCGCGCGCGTCCGCGCCCACGAGGGGACAGACGCAGAAGGAGAAGGTCTTGATGGCCGACAGGATGACGTTCTCGGGGATTGAGCCCGCTCTTCTCGACGTTCTCGATCAGGACCGGCTGCCCGGACTTGAGCACGCGGACCATCACGTTGCTGTCGCGCGACAGGGGCACCCGGTATCCCTTGACCCGCTGGACCAGCGCGGGATCGGCCCCCGTCGAGTGCGCGTAGACGAGGTTCTCCCCCGAGGCGTCGACGAGCATGAGGATCGCCCGGTCGAAATGGAGGACGTCGACCACGGTCTTCATCGTGAGGTCGAGGAACTCGTCGACGTTCCTGTAGGAGGCGAGCAGGCGCGAGGCCCTGTTGATGCCCTCCAGCTTGTCGACCTTGTCCCGGAGATCGGCGTTGAGCTCGGAGATTTCCCGGAACTTGGTCTTGATCAGGTCCTTGTCCCTCTCGATCTCCGCGAGCGCGTCGAGGAGGTGGCTCTTGCGCGTGAGCAGGCTCTCGAGGAAAGCCCTGGCCCGCGAGCCGGCTTCCCACGTGCAGTCGAACTGGCAGAACTGATCGCCGCGGAAGTGGCAGAACGGCTCGTCGACCTGCGCGGGAGGGTGGCCCCAGATGGTCGGCACCGCCGAGTAGATGCCCTTGTTGTAACTGCAGATGTCCTCGGAGAGCACGCCGTTCGTGTTCCAGAAGAGCCGCAGCGTCATGCGCCCGGGCCCCGCGTGGAGCACCTGGACCCGCTTGGTCGTGTTGAACTTGGCGTTGATCTCGTTCACCCTCTTGATGACGCCCGGGATCGTCATGAGGGTGCTGATGAAGAAGCGCTGGATGTAGCCGAGCCGCCTCTGCGTCACCGATTCGAAGCCGATCCCGAACGGGGCGTCGTCGTCCTGGACGATCCGGCGCGCGTTTTCGAACAGGCGCACCACCACCTCGCTCGGAATCCAGTTGTTCTCGTTGAGGAGGAACGCGGCGGGGTCCTCGAGCTTGTCGTAAGGCGCCGGCAGGTTCTCGAAGACCCGGCTCGCCTCCTGCCGCCGGCGGCGCAGGACATACTCGTAGATGGCCTTGCAGTTGACGCAGCAGACCTCGGCGGGAGGAGGTGCAGTCTGGGGCGAGGGCGTGGTCACGTCTACTCTATATATCGCCCGCGCAAGCCTTAATCTCCAGCGCCGCGGGGGCGTGCACCGGAGCAGGCCCCCGCGGGCCCGGGCCGGTTGACAGGCGGTTGAGGGCCCGTTGAGGCGGCCCGGGTTCTCTGTATATCATGGCCGGGAACCAGACCCAGGAGGGGCCAGAGTGGACGTCAAGAAACCCCAGTGGACGGTATTCGGCGCCGCAGGCGAGCGGCCCGCGAATCCCATCAGGCGCAGGAGGCCGGTTTTCCTGCGGCTCGGCGAGGCGTGGGTGCAGGTGCGCACCTTCGAGCCCGAGGGCGGCGACGCCTTTGTCGGCAACGTCGAGACCGTCACGGAGGCAGGCGCGTCGAGCGGCGGGGCCGCGGCGGCCGCCGGGATCAAGCCCGGCGACTGGGTCCGCTTCGAGCCCCGGCACGTGTTCAGCGCCTGCATCTCGCACGAGTGACGCGGCGAACGGCCCCGCGGCGCGGCGGGGCTAAGCCTTGAGCCGGTAGCCGATCCCCCACACGGTCTCGATGATCCGCGGCTGCGAAGGGTCCGCCTCGATCTTCTCGCGGATGCGGCGGATGTGAACCGTCACCGTGGAGATGTCGCCGAAGACCCCCTCGCCCCAGATCCGCTCAAAGATCTGCTCGCGGCTGAACACGCGGTCGGGGTGGGAGGCGAGCAGCGCCAGGATCCCGAACTCGCGGGCGGTCAGCGTCACCTCCCGGCCCGCGACCGTCACGCGCATCGACTCGGGGTCCAGCGCGAGGGCGCCCGCCGTGATCGGAAGCGCGCCCCTGCCTCCGCGCAGGCGCTCGTAGCGCGCCAGGTGCGCCTTGACGCGCGCCACGAGCTCGGCGGTGCTGAAGGGTTTGGTGATGTAGTCGTCGGCGCCGAGCCCCAGGCCCCTGATCTTGTCCACGTCGGCCCTTCGGGCCGACACCAGGAGGATCGGCACCTCGCTCGAGCCGCGCAGCGTCCGGCAGACGTCGAACCCGCTGCGGCCGGGGAGCATGAGGTCGAGGAGGATCAGGTCGTAGGCGGTCGCCCGCGCCTTGCGCAGCCCGTCGTCGCCGTCCAGCTCGATGTCCACGGCGAAGCCGTCGGCCTCGAGGTAGTCGCGCTCGAGCTCCGCGATCGCGCGATCGTCCTCGATGATCAGCAGCCGCTTCACGGGCACGGCCCCCGGGCGAGGCGCGGCAGGGTGATGATGATCGCGGCCCCCCCCTCCTTGCGGTTCTCCGCGCGCACCGTGCCGTCGTGCGCCTCGACGATGCGCCGCGCGATCGTGAGGCCCAGCCCGCTGCCGGGCGCGCTGCGCGCCGCGTCGGCGCGGTAGAAGCGCTCGAACACGTGGGGCAGCGCCTCTTCGGGGATGCCCCGCCCGTTGTCGCGTATCTCCACGACCGCGCCGCCGTCGTCGCGGCATTCCAGGCGCACGTCGATCCGCGGTTCGGCGCGGCCGGAGTGGCGGACCGCGTTCTCCACGATGTTCTCGATGACCCGCCGGAGCTGGGACGGGTCGGCGCTCACCGGAACAGGGCCCGGGCCGCTCTCGAGCGTGATGGCGACCCGCTCATGGACGCGCCGCAGATCCTCCACGCTGTCCTCGAGGAACGCCCTGAGATCCAGCTCGTGGAAGGAGAACGGCGCCTGCTTGAGCTCCAGGGTCGACAGCAGGAACAGCTCCTCGATCAGGTGGTCCATGGTCTCGGCCCGGTCCACGATCGTCTGCTCGTAACGCGCCCGCATTTCCGGGCTCGCGGCGACGCCATCGCGAAGCCCTTCGGCGTAGCCCCGGATGGTCGTCACGGGAGTGCGCAGGTCGTGGGAAATGCTCGCGATCAGCTCGAGGCGGTTCCTTTCGTACTCCCGCTGCTTGTCCAGCGACTCCTTGAGGCCCGTGCGCATCCGCTCGAAGGCCTCCCGCACGCGCGCGATCTCGTCCCCGCGCCTGCGCAGCGGCGCCATCGCCGTCTCCAGGTCGCCCCCGCTGATGCGCTCCGCGGCCTGCTCGAGCGCGCGCAGGGGCCCGATCATGCTGTGGGCCACGAAAAAGGTGATGACGCCGTTGCCGAGGGCCAGCACGAACACGGCGGAGAGGATCATGAGCACGTTGAGATCGGGGAACGGACGGTACGTGCGGTCCGCCCCGCGCACCAGGAACAGGCTCCCCGGCGTCCGGTCCGAGAAGCGGAAGTCCCACTGGCCCAGCACGGCCCGCTCCGGGGGCGCGCCCGACTCCGACTCGGGCCGCGGCTCGGTCCTCGGCTGCGCCGCGAACTTCGGCAGCAGAGGCAGGGCGGAGGCTTCCAGCGAAGGCGACACGTAGATCATCGTGTCGCCGCGCCTCACGACGAACCCCAGGTCGTGGATCGGCGGGTCCAGCGTGCGCATGAACGCGGCCGAGGCGAACTGGTCCGGATCGTTGAGGATCTGCAGGTTGATCAGCCGCATGGCGACGCCCATGTCGCGCGCCACCCGCGCGTACGGCGTCCGCGGCTGCAGGAAGCGGAGGACCCGCATCGCGTCGCCCTGGTGATAGGAGCGCAGGACGCGGTCGATGCCCACGATCAGGCCGAGCGGTATCACGAGCATCGCGAGGTATGCGGCCAGGATCCTCGTTCGGATGGTCATCAGCGTCGGACTCCCACTATAAACGGCCACGGCCGCGCCTTCAACGCGCCCGCCGCCTGCGGGAGCCGCGGGCGAGTTCCCCGCTTGGGAGCGTAACACCCGCGGTTGACGAGAGGCTTGCGCGCGGCTTAAGCGTTTCTTAACCGGGCGGCCGGGGAGGACGTCACTCGGCGGTCACGGGCGTCGGAGGGCCGCCTCGATCGTGTCGGACAGGGCCCTGCGGCCGGGAATCACGGAGCTGAAGGCGAGCCTGCCGTTGACCACGATCGCCGGCAGGTGCGCCAGGCCGAGCCTCCGCGCGCGGGCGATGTTCTCCAGGGTCGAGATCTTGCGCTCGACCACCTCGACGCGCGGGCCGAGCGCCGCGCCCGCCTCGTCCGCCGCCGCCTTCATGTATCCGCAGGCCGCGCAGGTCGCGGAGTCGATCGTGAACACCTCGACGAGCGCGCCCGCGAGGTGCTCGTAGTCCGGCATCTCGACCGGGACGTCGACGTCGCGGCGCACGTAGTGCTCGAGGTAGGCCCGCGTCGCGCGCTCGTCGTGCACAGCCTGGCTCACGCCGACCAGGTTCGCCCTCGGCGTGTCGTAGGGCATGTCGCAGCCGGGCGCGAGGACAAAGTCCTTCCGTCCCATGCCGTCGATCAGGTCGAGGGCGTACTTCTGGTTGTCCGCCTGGCTCCCGAGCAGCATGACGGTCGTGAGCGGAAGGTTGCCGGAGAGCGCGATGCCCGCGGCGTCGGTGACGCGCTTGGCCGCCTTCATGTCGATGTTCTCGTCCACCGACAGGCAGTCGGGGCCGGTGGCGGCCATGGCCTCGAGGTTCCTGGTCGCGTCGCCGCAGACGAACAGCGAGCTCGCGCGGCCCGCGGCGCGGATCGCTTCGAACTGCACGGCGAACCCGCGCGCCACGAATTGCCGGAAAGCGTCCGGGGAGATCTGCGAGACGATCGGGTCCACGGCCGCGATCACATCCATCCCCGCCTCGACGTAGAGCTCCGCCATCCGCAGGCCGACCCGCGTGCAGAAGTCGAGCAGCTCGCGCACGTAGCCTTCGTCGTCGAAGAAGTCGAGGAAGATCTCGGTCCCCCGCAGGTGGGACGCGAGCGTGAGCGGCCCCGTGAACAGGCCGTAGAGGGCGGTGCGGCGGCCGACTTCCTTCTTCATTCTTGTCATGGCGTCGAGGATCAGGCCGAGCCGGCCATCGCCTCGCTCGGGCAGCCTCCGCGGAACGCCCTTGGCCGCGGCAAGAGGGTGCGAGCTCACACTAGGCGGCGCCTTGGCGGCCCACAGCAGGCCGCAGCCGAGGACCTCGGCCTCGATCTGCAGGTCGAAGACGACGGGCTGCCCGTCGGGGGCGTAGAGGCGATGGGCCTCGCGCAGCGCGCGCACGAGCAGGTCGGCGCTGCGCAGAAGCTCGTCGGCGGGCGCGTCGATGAGGCTGCCCACGTGCACCCCGGTGTACGGCACCCAGGGGGTGCGCGGGGGCGTCTCGTGGGCCAGCGTCGCGAGGACGATCTCTTTTCCAGTCATGGCGGAAATGAGAATAGAATGAAGGCAGCCGCCCGGACTTGTCGGCTCGTGCGCTTCTTTGGCGCTGCTGTGAGGCGATAGGACCAGGCGGCCGGCCTTGGAACATGGTGCCTCTTAATGGTACGATCGTGACGTGGCGCGCTCTGCCCGGTGTCCTTCGAACGTCACACGCGCGGTCCGCGAGTACCGCGGCAGCACGGGTCTCGAGCTCGCTTTCGCCGACGGCGACGGCGTGCGCCGGGTCTGGGGCGCGGGCTACCCGTGGCAGCGCGCGCCCGGACGCGGGATCGACCTGCCTCTGATGGTGAGCGAGGCGGCCCGATGGGGCGAGCCCGCGATCGCTCTCGACAACGAAGGCGTCTACGTCTGGTGCGTGCCCGCGACCGACAACAACCGTGTTCTCGGCGGGCTCTTCGCGGCCGAAAAGCGCGCGAACGGCAGGGCTGCCGGCGGCGTGCCGGGGGCGCAGGCGGTGGAGCTGGAGCGCGCCCGGGCGATCACGGCCCTCGCGTGGGAGCTCATGGACAAGGCCGTCGCGGCGAACGCCTGCAGCGAGGCGCTGATGCGCTGGAACCGGAGCGAAGGCAGCTCGCACGCCCGCCGCGCCGAGGCGATCCACTCCGCGAAGAGCCTCCCCTACCAGGACCCCCGCGAGATCTACCTGCGCGAGGAGCACGAGCTTCTCGAGGCCATGGCCGACGGCGACCGCGAGCGGGCGCGCGCCACCATCAACCGCATCCTGCTCGGCGTCTACCACGCGGGCCTGCGCGACCTCGACGTGCTCAAGACGCTGCTGCTCGAGATGGTCGTGCTGATGAACCGCTCGGCCGTCGACCGCGGCGCCGATCCCCGCCAGCTGCTCGCGCTCGGCAGCTCGTTCCTGCGCGAGCTCTCGCGCATCGGGGACGAGGAGCACCTCAGCCGGTGGCTCACGTCGTGGCTGGAGGCCTTTATCGGGACGCCGTTCCGCAGGCCGGCGGGCGAGCCGCTGCCCTCGCTCGCCCCCGTGCTCGAGTTCATGCGCAAGAACCTCGGACAGCCGATTTCCCGCGCGGAGGCCGCGGCGATCGCCCATCTGTCCGAAGGGCACTTCTCCCGCCTCTTCACCCGTCGCTGCGGCGCGACGTTCACCGAGACGCTGGCCCGCTTCCGCGTCGAGCGGGCGTGCGAGCTGCTCGAGGACCCCGGCCGGAGGCTTCGGGAGATCGCGATCGAGTGCGGCTTCGGCGACCAGAGCTACTTCTGCAAGGTCTTCCGCAAGCGGCTCGGCCAGGCGCCCCGCGAATACCGCCGGCAGCGGCGACAGCGCGCCCGGGCTTGAACGGGGACGCGCCGCTCGTTAGCATGGCGGCCGTGACCGGCCGACCGCTCAAGCTCCGCCTCCTCGCCTGCAACGCGCTGCTGCGCGAGCTCTGCTGGCTGGTGTCGCGCAGCCCCAACATCTTCGACCTCGACTTCAACGAGCTCGACGCCCACCGCCACAGCGAGAGCCTGCGCGCGCTCATCCAGCAGAAGATCGCCGCCGCCGACGGCGCCGGCTACGACGCGATCCTGCTCGGCTACGGGCTGTGCGGCAACGCCGCCGCGGGGCTGCGCGCCGGCGCCACGCGGGTCGTGATCCCGCGCGCGCACGACTGCTGCACGCTCCTCCTCGGCTCGCGGCAGGAGTTCAAGCGCCTCTTCCGCGACAACCCGAGCCAGCCCTTCTCCTCGACCGGATACGGCGAGCGCGCCGTCGCCCCCTTCCACGAAGGGCTCGAAGGCGGACCCTCGGACGCGGTGTACCGCGAGTACGTCGAGAAGTACGGCGAGGAGAACGCGCGCTACATCTGCGAGGCGATGTCGGCCCCGGCCCGCAAGGGCAACCGGCTCGTGTTCATCGACGTGCCCGAGACGGCGCACCTCGGCGCCGCGGTCCGATGCGAGGAGCGGGCGCGCGCCGAAGGCCGCGAATACACCCGCCTCGCGGGCAGCCTCGAGCTGCTGCGCAGGCTCGTCGACGGCGAGTGGGGCCCGCGATTTCCTGGTCCTGGAGCCGGGGCAGCGGATCGCCGGCGTCTACGACTGGGACGAGATCATCCGCGCGGAAAACGGGTAAGGCCTCCGCCAACCCCGCAGCAAGAACCGGGTTGCCCGCCGGCCCCCGCGTCGCAATACTTGGAGTCGCGGCGGGGGCGAACCGCCCGCCGCGGAGCTGGAACAATGACGATCATGGAGCAGCTTGCCGAGGACTACGCGAGGGTCGAGGCCGCGATCCGGTTCATCGAGACGCGGGCGGCGAGGCAGCCATCGCTGGAGGAGATCGCCGCGGCCGTGGGCCTGAGCGAGTTCCACTTCCAGCGGCTGTTCAGCCGCTGGGTCGGGATCAGCCCCAAGCGGTTCCTCCAGTTCGTGACCAAGGCGCACGCGAGGAGGCTCCTCGAGGAGTCCCACGACGTGCTCAGCGCCACGTACGAGGCGGGGCTGTCGAGCCCGGGCAGGCTGCACGAGCTCTTCGTCACCTGCGAGGCGGTAACCCCCGGTGAGATCAAGCGGCGCGGCGAGGGGCTGGAGATCGCCTACGGCTTTCACCCTTCCCCGTTCGGCCGCTGCCTGCTGGCGCTCACCCCGCGCGGGATCTGCGGCCTTTCGTTCGTCAAGGAGGCGCCCGAGACGAAGCTGGTGGAGGACCTGCGTGCCCGCTGGTCGGGCGCCACGATCAGGCAGGACGCCGAAGCCACGGCGGACACGGCGGCGCAGGTCTTTTCCTTTTCGCCAGACCACGAGCCCGCCCCGCTGCACCTGTTCGTCCGGGGGACCAACTTCCAGATCCAGGTCTGGGAGGCGCTCCTGCGAATCCCCCTCGGCAAGGCGGTCACCTACGAGGACATCGCGCGGCACATCGGCGCTCCCGGCGCCAACCGCGCCGTGGGCAACGCCGTCGGCAGCAACCCGATCCCGTTCCTCATCCCCTGTCACCGCGTCATCCGCAAGATGGGCGAGTTCGGCAACTACGGCGAAGGCCCCTTGCGGAAGAAGGCGATCCTCGGCTGGGAAGCGGCGCTCACGCTGCGCGAGACGGTGGGAGCGGCCTGAACGCGAGCGAGGCCCCTGCTCCCGGGCTACCCGGGGCGGGCTACCCCGGGAGCAGCTCCGGCCTCAGCGCCGAGCCCACGGCGACGCGGGCCGATGCCCGGGCTTTCGAGCCTGACCGTCGCGGTGCGCAGAGCCTGGACGACGACCTTGCCGCGTGCGGTGAACGTGACCCGCTCTCCGGCCTCGAGCGCGTAATCGACGCGCGACCGCTCGACCGTCACCCACAGCCGTCCCGGCCACGCACGTGACCTGGCAGGGCAGGCCGCGCGCCTGCATCGAAATCACCTCGTTTGCCGCCAGCACGAGCGTAGCCCTCACGCCTCGGCCTCCTTGTCCGCGCTGCCGCAGGCCCGGCATCAACGTGAGAAATCCGGCGCGCTGCCCGCCGCGAGGATGCGCGCGCTGCGCCCGGACCTCGTCGCTCCGGCGCAGGGCCGCGACGTGCCGCAGCCTGTCCGCGGCCCGCTCCCGTCCGACGACGTACATCTCGTACCAGTTGTGCATCCCCGTCTCCTCGTGCGGCCCGCACCCGCATCAGGTGAACAAGATCACCGAAGGCGGCGCCGCGATCCACCCGATTCTTGCGGCGCGGCACCCTCAATGGAACACCTGGGGGAGGCAAAACGGATAGACACAATTCGGGCCGCGGGGGATGGGCCCAGCCGGGCGGGAGCTCAGTCCTGGAAGAGCATCGCGTCCGCGAAGCGGTCCTGGAACTCGGGCCTGCCCGCGAGCTCGACGAAGCGGCAGGCGCGAGCCGCCTCCGCGGCAGCCTCGCGGCTGGAGCGGGACAGGAGCACGAGCGCGGCGCCGCGCAGCGCGGCGTTTCCGACGGCGTCGACGCGCTCGACCGGCATCCGCGGCAGCAGACCGATCCTCATCTCGGCGGTCACGCTCATGCCCGCGCCAAAGTTGCCCGCCAGGTGCACGCGGTCGACCTCGGACCAGGCGGTGCCGCTCTCCGCGAGCAGGCTCTCGATCGCCGTGCGGATGGCGGCCTTGGCGAGCTGCAGCTCGCGCACGTCCTTCTGCGTGACGAAGACGGCGCGGTCGTCGGTGAGGGCGAAGGCGGCCTGCCCCTCGCGCTCGAACACCCGTTCGCGCAGGGCCGCGGCCGGGATCTCCTCGGCGCGCGACGATGCGGCCGGTCTCGTCGACGACGCCGTGCTCGAGCATGCCCGCCACCGCCATGATGAGCGCCGTGCCGCAGATGCTGCGGCCCGGCCCTCCGCCGAGGACCCGGCAGGCGACCGCGCCGGCCTCGAAGGAGACGTGCGTGATCGCCCCGGCCACGGCACGGCTGCCGCAGGCGATCTGCGCCCCCTCGAACGCCGGGCCGGCGGCCGCCGAGGTCGCGGCGAGCACGCCCCCGCGCGCGAGCACGATCTCGCCGTTGGTCCCGATGTCCAGGGCGAGGGAGGTCCCGTCGGCGGCGGGCAGGCCGAGCGCCACGATCACGCCGACCGTGTCCGCCCCCACGAAAGCGGAGATCAGCGGCAGCGTCTCGACCATCCCTCTGCCCTGGAAGCCCCAGCCGAAATCGGCCGGCGGCCGGCGCACCGGCTCCGTGACCAGCGGGATGTATGGCGCGTGGGTGAGCTGCACCGGGTCGAGCCCGAGCAGGATGTGGATCATGATCGGGTTGCCGACGACGACCGTGCGGACGACGTTCGCCGCCGCGACCTCCGTCTCCTCGAGGAGAGCCTCGGCCGCCTCCGCGATCGTCGATGCCGCGGCCCGGCGCACGGCGGAGCGGTAGGTGCGGAACGCCTGCGCGCGCGAGATGACGTCCGCGCCGTAGGCGGCCTGCTTGTTGAAGAGCGTCCGCCTCGCCTTCTGCCTTCCTGTCTCCAGGTCGTACAGCGCCACGTCCACGGTCGTCGTGCCCAGGTCGACCGCAAAGCCGTAGTAGCCATCGGCCGCGGACCACGGGCAGAGAAGGCGCGAGCCCTCGACGAGAAAGTGCGCCTTCCAGCCGCCGGAGCGCAGGGCGGCGGCGATGCCTTCGAGCGCGGAGGGCTCCGGCATGTCGGCCTGGATTCCGGCCGCGGAGAGGGCGTCGCTCAGGCGCCGCCAGTCCGAGCGCTGGTCGGCGAGCGACGGCTCCGGCAGCTGGACCGCGAGCCTGCGGACCAGCCGGTCGGCCTCGTCGGTCAGCGCCTCCTCGGTCGCGGCCGCGGCGGCCCACGCGCTCGCCTGCTCCCGCAGGCGCACGGTGCAGTCGGACCACAGCACGGCTTTGCAGGCGAGCGGGCGGCCGTGGCGCTGCGGGCCCGTGACCGCCGAGCCGGGCTCGACGTCGACGGTGCACTGGCCGCAGGAGGCCCTGCCGCCGCAGGGGAAATCGAACAGGAAGTCGTTGGCCAGCAGCAGCTCGCGCAGATGAGCTCCGGGCTCGGCTTCGATCTCGCGGTCGCCGATCCGTACCTTCACACTGCCCTCCCGAAGCGCGACGATCCGACTTTACCACCCGGCTCCAGCCGGCTACAAGCCCGCGCGACGCCGGTGCGCCCCCTTGACGGGCGGCCGAGGCGTCCGTAGCTTCGTCGGCGTGAGGTCACGCAGCTTCGGACGCGCCGCGGCGGCGGCGTCCGCCGCGCTCGCGATCGGCGCCTGCGCGCGCATCGCGGTCGGGGAGCAGTCGCTGTTTCTCGCGCGCCCGGGCACCGTGACCGCGTCCGGCGCGGGAGTCGCGGCCGACGACTTCTTCTTCGCGGCGGACGACGGAACGAGCCTCAACGCGTGGTACATCCGGCGGCCGGCCGCGCGGGCGACGGTGCTGTTCTTCGGGGGCAACGCCTTCTTCCTCGCGGACTCGAAAGGCTTTGCCGAGGCGATCACCGGCCACGGCGTGAACCTCTTCATGATGGACTACAGGGGCTACGGCAGGAGCCAGGGGACGCCGACCGTGGCCTCGTTCAGATCCGACGCGCTGCGCGCCTACCAGGTGCTGCGCGAGCGCTTCGAGCCCGACCCCCGCCGCATCATCGCGCACGGCCATTCGCTCGGCAGTTTCGCGGCGACCCTCGTCGCCTCCGAACGGCCCGTCGGCGCGCTCGTGCTCCAGAACCCGGCGACGGACGGCCGAGAGACGCTGCGTTACCTGGTGCCGTGGTACGCGAAGCCTTTCGTGCGCTTCGACGTCGAGCCGTCGCTGCTCGCCGAAAGCAACCTCCTGCGCATCCGGGGCGTGAGCGTTCCCACGCTGATCGCCGGCGGCGCGCGCGACCGCATCACCTCGCCGAGGATGGCGACCGCCCTCTTCGAGGCGTCGCCCGCCCGCGACAAGAAGCTGGTGATCGTGCGCGGCGGCGACCACAACGGGCTGTGGCTCGACCCCGGGTTTCAGGAGGCCTACGGCGACCTCGTCTCCGCCGCCGGCCAGTGAAGACGCCCCTCCCCTTCCCCGGTGCGGGCGAGAGGCGTACACTATGTCCATGAAAGTCGCGCTTGCGCTCTGTGCCCTCCTCCCCCTGGCAGCGGCGGTCACGGGGTGTCAGAGCACGCCGGACCCGACCA
Organism: uncultured Spirochaetota bacterium; assembly: GCA_963734495.1. GTDB lineage: Bacteria > Spirochaetota > Spirochaetia > SZUA-6 > CAVTHK01 > CAVTHK01. The sequence goes on along the minus strand of CAVTHK010000003.1, from coordinate 90,694 downwards.
GGCCCTCGATCGTGCTCTTCGACCAGCGACTCCAGAACGATTCGATCCTCGTGCAGGACGTCGTGAGCCCTGGACCCGGCTGGATCGCTGTCTACACCAAGCGAGACGACGAAGCCGGATCGGTGGTCGGGCACGCTGCGGTCAAGCCCGGCCTCAACCGATGGGTCAGGGTGAACATCGACAATACAGGCCTCGCGTACGCACGGGCCGCTACCTTCCTGTATGTGGCGCTGCACGTCGACGCCGGCGACGCCGGGAATCTGGCAGTTCCCCGGTCCGGACCAGCCCGTGGAGGTGGGAGGCACCGCGGTGACCGCGTCGCTGCGGACCAGGTACCCCAGGGGCATCTTCTTCTCCCGCCGGTTGTCCCCATCGGATCAGCCCGCGCGGGCGGCCCGCCTCACGCCCGAGCCTCCGTCGTCGAGTCCGCGCTTGACAGGTGACCAATTGGTCACATATATTTCCCGCGTGGATGATGCGGTGTTCCGCGCCCTCGCCGACCCGACGCGCCGAAGGCTCCTCGACGAGCTGTTCAAGCGGGACGGGCAGACGCTCAGCGCGCTCGGGCGGCGGGCGACCATGACCCGGTTCGGCGTCATGAAGCACCTGCGCGTGCTCGAGGAGGCGCGCCTCATCGTCACGAAGCGGCGCGGCCGCGAAAAGCTGCACTTCCTGAACCCGGTGCCGATCCGCCTGATCCATGATCGATGGATAGACAAGTACACGGAGCCCTGGACGGCAGACGCTGACCGGGCTCAAGAAACGGATCGAGGAGGGATCTATGGAGAAGGTCTTCGAGATCTACATAAAGACGACGCCGGAGCGCCTGTGGCAGGCGATCACCGACCCCGGGATGAGGCGGAAGTACAACTTCGGGGTGGAGGTGATATCGGACTGGAAGCCCGGCTCGCGCTACAAGGGCATCCCGCGCCAGCGGCCCGACATGACGATCTTCGACGGCGAGAACCTGGAGGTCGATCCGCCGCGCAGGCTCGTCCAGAGCTATCGGGCGCTCTGGAGCGACGACGCGAAGAGCGAGGGGACCTCGCGGGTCACCTGGGAGATCGAGCCGGTCGGCGATTCGTGCCGGCTCACGGTCACCCACGACCAGCTTCGCGACGGGGCGCGCCCCGAGCTCTACGGCGGCTGGCCGATGGTCCTGTCCGGGCTGAAGACCCTGCTGGAGACGGGCGAGCTGCTGACGACGCCCGGCTCGCTGCAGTACCTGGGTCCGCACCCGGACGTGTGATGTCATGGCAGAGCCCCGCGATCGGGGACCAAGGAGGAGTGACATGCAGAGACTGTCTGCTTTCAGCATGGTGACGCTGGACGGCTTCTTTGCCGGCGCGGACGGCGACTTGAGCTGGGCTCACAGGAGCGACCCCGAGTGGAACACGTTCGTGGCGGGCAACGCCAGCGGCGGGGGAACGCTGCTGTTCGGGCGCAAGACGTACGAGCTGATGATCCAATACTGGCCGACGCCGATGGCGATGCGGAACGAGCCCGTGGTCGCCGAACGGATGAACGCGCTGCCGAAGGTCGTGTTCTCGAAGACGCTCGGGGAGGCGACATGGAGCAACACCCGGGTGGTCAAGAGCGACCTGGCTGCGGAGGTCCGCCGGATGAAGAAAGAGAACGGAAGGGGGATGGCGATCCTGGGCAGCGGCAGCATCGTCTCTCAGCTCGCCCGCGAAGGCCTGATCGACGAATACCAGATCGTCGTCTACCCGGTCGTCCTCGGCCAGGGAAAGCTTCTGTTCGACGGCGTCTCGAAAAGGCTGCCTCTCAAGCTGACGAAGACGCGGGCCTTCGCCAACGGGAACGTGCTGCTCTGCTACGAGCCGGCGGCGTAGGTCGCCGGCTCAGCGACATCCGACGAGCTCGAGGCACGCGGCGCACAGACCGACCGGGGAAAGACCCTCGACGTTCAGGCTGCCGAGCCCGAGCCGCCGCACGGCTTCCATCATGCGGGAATTGAAAGCGATCGCTCGCTCCACGAACTTCGTGATCATCGCCCGCTCGCGGGGCGACGCGGCCGCGAATCCGCTCGATGCCCGGATTCGCTCCCGCAGGAAGCCGTCGCCCGCCGTGAGCCAGACGGCGGCGACGCGGCGCGACGGCAGCGATGCCGCGCTCTCCGGCCAGACCGCCGAGCCCTCGATCACGAGGCCGGGCTGCGATCGGTCGGCGAGGCGCGCCGAGACGATGTCCTGAATGCGGGGCCAAAGGCTCCCATAGTGCCTGAGAACGTCCGCCAGCAGCTCTTCGACCGGCAGCGACAGGTAGTGCTCAGCGACGTGTTCGGGCACCTCGCGCTGCGGCGTCTTCCACGGCCTGCCAGGGTGACGCTTCAGGGTGTCGGTGAACAGGTGCTCCCAGCCCAGCCGGCCCGCGAGCCCGTCTGCCAGCGTCGATTTCCCGGTGTGGGATGTGCCGCCGACGAGGATCACGCGAAGGCTCTCGTCGTCCATCGCCTCGGCCCTCCTCGGTCAGTCCCCGGTCGGCTTGACCGTGGCCGCCTCCACCATGATGACCACGGCGGGCTCCGCGACGCTCGTCTTGTGGACCGTGCCTCTCGGGACCATGAAGCCCTGGTGAGGTCCGAGGATGACGCGCTCTTTCTCGAGATCAATGATGAAGGTCCCCTGCAGGACAAGGAAGAACTCGTCCTCCTTGTCGTGCTTGTGCCAGTGAAACTCCCCCTTCTTGAACACTCCCAGGCGCACGACGCAATCGTTGACGCGGCACAGGGTCTGGTTGAACCATTCGTCCTTCACTTCGGCCGCCAGCTTCGCGGCGTCGATGAGCTCGAGGGGACCGAACCTCTCAGCGAGGTTGATCGAGTACTCCGTTTCCGCTGCCATGCGCCCTCCTCCGCGTCACGCCGTATCATTCGCCCGCCCGCCGCGTCAACCGCCGCAGCCCGGCCTCCTTGTCCGGCCTGGGCCACGAAATCACGTTCACGGCGGCGCCGACGCAGGCACCGAACCCGCGGAGACCCTTTTGGACATCGCGTAGGCCGTCGTTCCGTCACTCATCGGCCTGGGATCGCGGTCTATCCGAAAGCCGTGCTTCTCCCAGAACGCGATGCCCGGTCCGTTGCTGACCTGCACCCCGGATTCGAGCACAAGCGTCCCATACCTCGTCGCAAGATGGGACTCGAGAGCGGCGAGCACCGCGCTTCCAAGACCTTTGCGCCTGTGCGGCCCCGAGATCATCAGCAGCGAGAGGAAGCTGGTTCGTTCGCCCGCTTCCGGAACGAAGTCGAGGATTCCGATCTGCGTCCCCGCTTCGTCCCAGATGCCGCAGTAGACGCCGCCTGCCTGCGCGGAGTGTTCGATGTCGGCGAGGACCATGGCGCGCGAGGCCTTCGGGACAGGGCCGAGCGACAGGAAGTCTTCGCACTGCTCGTACACCTGCAGCGTCGATGCCACGTCGCCGCTCGCGACGGGCCGCACCGTGAACCTGCCGGCGGAGAACAGCGCGTTCATTCGTGCTCCCTCGAGAGGCCGGGAGGCGTCGGGGCTGTCTCCCGCTCCGTGACAGGAAGTCGTGCCCATACCGGGAAGAGTAGCGAGCCCTCGCCGGCGTGCCCAGCCCGCAGCGGCGTCGGACGACGCAGTGCGGCCGGCCCCGGCGCGGAGATGCGGCGGGTGCGGCTGCGAGGCGGCGCCGCCGTCGACGACGGCCGATCATCAGCCGTCGCCGGCGGCGAGCCTTCCTTCAATTTCGACTATGAGGCCGCGGAATTCACGACCACGGTACCCTGCATGGAGGGATGGTTCTCGCAGTGGTAGCCGTAGCTGCCGGGGGTAGTGAAGCGCATCGAGAAGCGCGCCCCCGCGGCGATGTCGCCCGAAGCCCAGAGCCCCGTGTCGCTCGTGACCGTGTGCGGCACGGGGTCCGCATTGGTCCAGGTGACGGAGCCGCCGGCGGTGACGGCGACCGTGTCGTCAAAGGCGAACCCCGAGATCCTCGTCTGCACCGCGACCACGGACCGCGGGGCGAGCGAGCTCACCGCCGCGCCCGGCTGCACGACGATCTTGCGGGGGGCGTTGCCCACCGGGATCGTGGCAACCACGGTCATCGAGTCGAGATCCACGACCGAGACGTCGTTGGAGCCTTCGTCGGTGACCCATGCGGAGTGGCCGCCGCGCGCCGGCGCGATCCAGTGCGGGAGGGTGCCGACCTTCACGATTCCGCTCACCTTCTCGGTCGCCGGGTCGATGAGCGACAGCGTCCCGGGGCCCTGGCTCACGACGAGCACCTCCCTCGCGTCGGCGAGCGGGAGATGCGGCGAGGCGCCCACGGGCACGCGGTGGACGATCGCGTTCGTCGCGGTGTCGAGCACCTGCACGGCGTCGGAGCCCGCGAGCGTAAAGTAGAGGTCCCTTCCGTCGGGGCTCACGCTCAGGGCCCGGGGGGTCTTGTCCAGCGGCACGATTCCCGTCTGGCGCAGCGTCGCGACGTCCAGGACGACGATCGCCAGGGCGCCCTTGCCCTGCGCGGCCACGTAAGCGGTCCGGCCGTCGGGGCTCATCGCGATGTTGTGGGGACTGGCCACGGCGACCGAACCGGAGACCGTCCGCGTCGCCGTGTCTATGGAGACCACCTGGCTCGCGCCGAACACGGCGGCCAGCACGGTCCCGCCGTCCGGGGTGATCGCAAGGCCGTGTGGGGACTGACCGACCTGGATGCTGGAGGTGACGGCGTCCCGCGCCGTATCGATCACGCTTACCGTGGAGTCGCCGTCGCTGCTCGCGTACACGGTGGAACCGTCGGGGGCCATCACCAGGCCGTGCGGACCAGGCGGGATCGGGATGGTGCTCAGCAGCCGGTCGGTGCCCGTATCGATCACGGCGACGGCGTTGTCCTTGAACAGGCCCACGTACGCCTTGGGCCCGGCGGCGCTCGCGCCGGCAGTCGCGAAAACGGCGAGGACCAGGCCGAACGCGAGGCCTGCCATCCGTGCCGAAACCTTCAAGGAGAGCTTCCTTGGGAATCTCATGGCGTCCTTCCTCACGCCGCGCTCTTTGTGTCTGCCACTGCGGTGCGAGCCGGCGTGCCTTACACCACCGTCTACACCGCGAGCGCGCGATCGGATCACCGGACGTTCGCTGCGTCCCGCGCGTTCATCGAGTCCAGAGGATGATGGCCGGTCCCGTCGGCTGCGCGCTGCCGCCTCTGGGCTCCACCGTGACCTCGACGACAAGAGGCAGCTGCGTGAACGCCTCGCCCTCGGCCACGACCACCGCGTTCCCTTCGGCATCAGGCGTCGCCGTGCCCATCGAGGTCCACAGGCCGCCGCTGGAGACCCACGCCTGGTAGGTCTTTCCGGCGGGAGCCTTTGCGAAGCTGTGCAGCGCGAGAACGGCCGTCGGCGTTCCGGGCCTGCCCCTGTAGGAGCCATGGGTCGCGGGCGGGGCGCCCGACGCGGGCGGCACGTGGATCGTCGTGATGTCGCTTGCCGTCACCATGGCGAGCGCCCGGCCCGCGCGCTGCTGCGCGGGGCGCTGCACAAAGAGCCACGCGCCCGCCCCTCCGAGCACCGCCAGCGCGAGGACCGCCGCGCTCAGCGGCGCGAGCCGGAATCGCAGCCTGTGCAGGGCGGCCCTGATGCGGGACTTGACCGTCCCCAGCGGGAGGTTGAGGACCGCCGCGACCTGGTCGTGGCTGAGCTCCTCGAAGAAGGCGAGGCTCAGGGCCTGGCGCTGCTGCGGCGGCAGCTTCTCCACGGCGGCGCGCACCGCTTCGCTGCGGTATGAGCGCCACACCGCCTCGACCGGCTCGCCGTCGACGCCCGGGATCTCGTCGAGCGCCTCGCCGTCGACCGCGGGATCGAGGCGCGGCCTGCGCCTGCGCGATCGCAGCTCGTTGAGGACGCGGTAGTGCGCTATCTGCAGCAGCCACGGGCGGAAAGCGCCCCGGCGCGGATCGAAGGTCTCCGCCTTGCGCCACACGGAGAGGAAGACGTCCTGAACGATGTCCTCGGCCGCATCGGATCCGAGGCTCTGCGCCGCGATGTGGAACACGAGGGGCGCGTAGCGGGCAAAGAGCGGCTTGAGCGCTTCGCGCTTGCGGAGCGCCAGGTCGCGCATGCAGGCTTCGTCGGACGAGCCCGGGTCGACGACGGTCGCAGGTTCGGTTCTCATCGAGGCATTCCTCTCCTGCTAAGCTACTAAACCGGCGGGCCTGTCATGGATTGCATGGATTGCCCCGCGGAGTCGGCGGGGACGCGGCCTACAGGCTCCAGCGCCTCACCGCGGCGAGCGCCGCCTCGGCACCCGCGGCGTCGCGCACGCCTGTGATCGAGAGCCACGCGCCCTCGGGCCTCAGCACCTCGAAGGCGAGGCCCAGATCGGCGGCCGGCAGCGTCACGACGAACGAGCGGCCCGCCCTCTGGATGCGGCGATAGACGTCGATCCAGTCGCTCCACCGGTCCCTGTTCGCGCCCGCCACCCACTGGATCGCGTGGATCTCGCGGATCTCGAGAAGAAGGTCGAGGAAACGGAGCGCCTGGGGCCCGTCCAGGTGGTAGATGTTGTGGGTCATGTGCCCGCACTCGCGCAACAGGCCCGGCAGGAAGATCTCTTCGAAGGCGGCGCGCGAGATCATGCAGGAGAAATCGTTGGACGGCACGTGCATCCTGCCGGGCGAGACGGCGTGCAGCCAGGTCGTGCTCGGCATTCCGGCGGCCGCGAGCCTCTCATGGTAGAGGTCGAACAATAAAATGAAGTCGTCCGTCACGCGCTCGACCAGGTCGCGGACGGCTCCCGGCTGCTCGAGCAGGTCGATGCAGAGCTGCTGCGGGTCGCGGAACGCCGCGACGGCGTCGCCGCCGGGGTGGATGTCGGTGTACCCCACGATAAAGCGGCCGCGGCCCGCTTCGATCAGGGCGTCCGTGATCTCGAGGATCGCGCGGAAGTACTCGTTCCTCGCGTCCAGCCGCAGCGACGCGGCGTCGCTCCAGCTCTCGAGGATGCGGCCGGCTCCAGGACGTGGTCTCGCCGAATTCCAGCGGGCAGCCGTAGAAGGCGGAAAAGACCTCGGGCCCGAGGTTGGGGTGCACGATGGGCAGGGCGTCGCCGGCAAACACCGTGTTGGCGAACGTCGCCTCGGCCAGCGCGACCTGGTAGCCCGCGTCCATCCAGCGGTCGCGCAGGCTCGCATGCCGCGACTCGGGCAGCGGGACGCGCTCCCGCGGCGGCTTCGGATAGCTGACGGAGGCGACGGCGCGGTCGAGCACCGCCCCTTCCCACCAGGCGGAGAAGCGGCCGAGCACCTGCTCGTAGTCCGGCTTGAGCGCGAACACGCGGGAAAGACTACAGCGCGCGGGAGCGCGGCCGCAAGGCGCGGGTCCGGCACGCGCCTGTTGCCAGCGTCCCGCCGCGCCGCTATCGTGCGCGTATGCCCAGGACGATGATCCGCGCCTACGGGGTGCGCGCCCTCCTCTCCACCCATCCCGAAGTCCGCAAGCTCAAGCGCTCCGCGGTGCCCTCCATCCACGGCAACAAGCACTGGCCCTCGAGCTGGCTGCTCATCGACTACCTGAGCCGGCGGCCGCTGCCGCGCCGCCGCCGTCTGCTCGAGCTCGGCGCCGGGTGGGGCCTCACCGGGATCTACTGCGCGCGCAAGTACGGGGCCCGCGTGACCGCCGTGGACAAGGATCCCGACGTCTTCGAGTTCCTGCGCCTGCACGCATCCGCGAACGGCGTGCGCATCCGGGAGCTGCAGGTCGGGTTCGCCTCGCTCGCTCCCGCCTACCTCGCCCGGACCGACGTGCTCATCGGGTCGGACATCTGCTTCTGGGATTCGCTCGTGCCGACGCTGCGCGGCGTCATCCGCAAAGCTCTCGCGGCCGGCGTCAGGCTGGTGCTCATCGCCGATCCCGGCCGCAGCCCTTTCGAGCGGCTGGCCCGCTCCTTTACCCGCAGCGGCCGCGGCGAAGTCTTCGACTGGACCGCCTCGCGGCCGCGCTCGCGCTGGGGGCGGATCCTCCGGATCGAGGCGTGAGCCCGCCGGCGGCCGCGCCGCCCGGCCGCTACTGCAGGCGCTTGCGGAAGCGCAGCACGCTCAGCCCGAAGACCACGGCGCCGGAGACCGCGAGGGCGGCGGCCTCGTCCCAGAGCTCCGCGGGCCCCACCCCCTTGAGGAAGAGCCCCCGCACGATCGTGAAGTAGTAGCGCAGGGGCATCAGGTACGTGACGGCCTGGATCGAAGGCGGCATGTTCTCGATGGGGAACACGAAGCCGGAGAGGAAGACCATGGGCACCATCACGAAGAAGACTGCCATCATCATGGCCTGCTGCTGGGTGTGGGCCAGGGTCGAGACGAACAGGCCGAGCCCGAGCGACGTGAGGATGAAGAGCAGCGACAGCGCGAGCAGGAGGAAGAGGCTCCCCTTGATGGGAAGGCCGAACACGATCGTCGCCGCCGCGACCACCAGGAGCACGTCGATCAGCCCGATCATCACGAAGGGGATGAGCTTGCCGAGGATCAGCGCCGCGGGCCGGATGGGCGTGACCGCGAGCTGCTCCATCGTGCCGGCCTCCTTCTCCTTGACGATGGCGAGGGCGGTGAGGACCATCGTCACGAGCATCAGCAGCAGGCCCAGCATGCCCGGAACCATGAAATGCGAGCTGCGCAGCTCCGGGTTGTACCAGATCCGCGGCTGCACCTCGATGACGGGGGCGATGCCCGGGAGCCTTGCGGGCGCGTCGGACAAGAGCTTCCGGCTCGCGAACGCGACGGCCTGCGCGGCGTAGCTCGAGCCGATCGTGGCCGCGCTCGAGTCGCTGCCGTCGACCAGCAGCTCCACCGTCGCCGCCCGCGAGGCGACGATGTCCCTGCCGTAGCCGCTGGGGATGACCAGGACCAGCCACGCGCGGCCGGAACGCAGCACCTGCTCCGCGTCGCGGAGCGTGGCGACGCGAGCCCGTCGCCTCGAAGAACCCCGACGCGGTCAGGCCCGCGGCGAGCTCCCGGCTCTCCGCGGTCCGGTCGAAGTCGCAGACCACGGTCGGGATCTGCCTCACGTCCAGGTTGGCGGCGTAGCCGAGCAGGATGAGCTGGATCACGGGCGAGACGAAGAGGATCGCGAGGAACCTGCGGTCCCTGCGGATCTGCTGCAGCTCCTTGACGATCATCCGCCCGAGGCCGCTCACAGGGTCCTCCTGCGCATGAGCGCGGACGAAAGGGCCAGGGCCGCGGCCGAGAACAGCACGAGCCCGAGCGCCTGGTCCCACCACACGGCGACGCCCGCCCCCTTGAGCAGGATGTCGCGTATGGCCGCGAGGTAGTAGCGCGACGGCATCAGGAAGGTCAGCAGCCGGATCGGCGAACCGGCATGTTGCGGATCGGAAAGACGAAGCCCGACAGCACGAAGCTCGGCAGCAGCGTCGAGATGATCGAGATGAGGAACGCGGCCTGCTGCGTGGCCGCCACGCTCGAGATCAGGAGCCCGAGCCCGAGGCAGGCGGCCAGGAACACGATCGTGACCAGGAGCAGCCCGAGGAGGCTGCCCCGCACGGGGACCTGGAACAGCAGCACGCCCGCGGTCAGCACCGCGCCCGCGGAAACCAGCGAGACGAGCATGTAGGGCAGTGTCTTTCCGAGGATGAGCTCCGCCGGCCTCAGGGGGGACACCAGGACCTGCTCCATGGTGCCCCGCTCCTTTTCGCGCACGATGGTGAGCGCGGTCGTGACGACGCCCGTGATCATCATGATGAGCGTCACGAGGCCGGGCACGAGGTAAACCGCGCTCGAAAGCTCCGGGTTGTAGTAGATGCGGGGCCGCAGCTCGATGCGCGGCCGCCCGGCCGCGGCGGCCTGCGAGGCCCCGGCCGGCGCCGCCGCGAGCGCCTGCGCCTCGGAGATGCCGGCCACGTAGCCCAGCATGGCCGCGCCCGCCGAGGCGTTGGCCGCGTCTATGATCACCTGCACGGACGCGCCGCTGGCCGCGGATCACGTCGCGGCCGTAGCCCCGCGGGATCACGATGGCCAGCCGCGCCCGCTCGGAAGCGAGCAGCGAGTCCACCTCGCGCGGGGCCTGCGGCCTGGCCCCGGAGTCCCTGAAGTATTCGGTCGCGGTGAACGCCCTGACGAAGGCCCGGCTCTCGGGCGTCCGGTCGAGGTCGACGACCGCGAGGGGCACGTGCTTCACGTCGAGGCTCACGGCATAGCCGAACATCACGAGAAGGAAGGCAGGCGTGAAGAAAAGAACCGCGAGCGACCGCGTGTCACGCCCCAACTGAAGCAGCTCCTTCCGCGCCACGGCCCACACCCTGCCGATCACGGATCACGCTCCTTCGACCAGCCGCACGAACACGTCCTCGAGGCCGGGCTCGGCGGCCCGCACCGAGCGCACGGCGGCCCCGGACGCCCGCAGCCGCTCGACGATGTCGTCGATGGACACGCCCTTGCGCGGGCGTGACGTGGAGCCCCCCGGCGAACAGCGCCGCGCTGCCGGCCGCCAGCCTGCGGATCAGCTTGAGCGCGCCGAGGGGATCTTCGCAATCGACCTCGAAGACTCCGGGGACCGAACGCTTGAGGTCGGACGGCGTGCCCTCGGCGACGATCCGTCCCCGGTGCATCAGGGCGACCCTGTGGCAGTACTCGGCTTCCTCGAGGACGTGCGTGGTCACCACGACGGTGCGCCCCTCTTCGGACAAGCCGTCGATCTCGTCCCAGAAGGCGCGGCGCGCCAGCGGATCGACTCCCGAGGTCGGCTCGTCGAGAAAGAGGATCTCCGGCTCGTGCAGCAGGGCGCAGGCGAGCGCGAGGCGCTGTTTCCAGCCCAGCGGGAGGCTGCCGGCGGTCCGATCGGCGTCGCGGCCGAGCCCGGTCCTCTCGATCGCCCACGCGATCCGCTCCGCGAGCCGTGAGTTCTTCAGCCCGTACACGCCGCCGAAGAACGCGAGGTTTTCGCGCGCCGTCAGGTCGAGGTACAGCGAGAAGCGCTGCGACATGTAGCCGATCCGGGCTTTGACCCGCTCCGGGTCGCGGGCCACGTCGATGCCGGCGACCGTCGCGGTCCCCTGCGAAGGCAGCAGCAGGCCGCAGAAGATGCGGATCAGCGTCGATTTGCCGGCGCCGTTGGCGCCGAGCAGGCCGAAGACCGCGCCGCGGGGGACCGACAGGTCGACCGCATCCACGGCCACGAAGGGCCCGAACCGGCGCGTGAGCCCCGCCGCCGCGATGGCCGCGGGAGCGGGCGGCCGCACCTCGCTCACCGCGCGGCCTCCGTTGCGGGTGCCGGCGGCCCGCCGCCCACGGCGCGCCGCAGCGCGGCCAGCCCCACGCGGAGGTCCATCGCGGCGCGGCTCCCGTCCAGCCGCGCGCGCATGAGATCGAGCTCCGCGTCGAGCAGGTCCGTCGCGCGGGCGAGGCCGGCCGCGCGCTTGTCGCGGACGACGCGCAGCGCCTCGTCCGACCGCGCCGCCGCCGCCCGCGCGCTCACGATGCGCTCGGCCGCGCGCCGCACCGTCTCGTAGCTCTCGGCGACCTCGAGCGTGACCTGCGTCGCGCGGCCGTCGCGCTGCGCGGCGAGGCGCTCCTTTTCCAGCTCCGCCCCGCGGACCCTCCGCTCGACCGCCCCGTATCCGCCCACGTTCACCGAGGCCGACACGCCGATCTGCCAGGTCGCGTCGAAGCGGTCCTGCGGCGGGAAGAGCAGCGGGTTGGGCCGCGCCCAGACGAGAGCGCCGTCGAGGGACACGCTCGGGAAGAAGCCGGAGCGGGCGCCTGTGGCCGCCGCCGAGGCGGCGCGGATCCGCTCGTCCATGGCCGCGAGCTCGGCGCGGTCGCCGAGGGCCCCGGCCACCAGCGAGTCCAGCGGACCGAGCCGCTCGACGGCCGCCGCGGGATCGGGCACCGCCGGCACGGAGGTCGGGCCGCCCGAGGCGTCGCGGCCCAGGCCGACCATCAGGGCCAGCCGGGATCGCGCGAGGCGCTCGGTGCTGGCCGCCTCGGTCACGCGCAGCTCGGCCGCGGCCAGCTCGCTCTGGACGCGCAGCAGCTCCTCGCGCGTGGCGAGCCCCTGCGAGAGGAACTGCTCGGTCTCGGACACGTGGACCCGCAGAAGACGGCGGCTCTCCTCGACGACTCCGCGCGCCTCGACGGCCGCGGCGAGCCCCCACCATGCGGCCTCGATCTCGTAGGCGATGCGGCCGGTCTCCGCGGCGAGGTCGCGCCGCGCCGCCTCCTTTGCGGCGGCGGCCGCCTGTATCCGGGACCGCACCGCGAACCCCGAGAAGAGGTTCTGGCGAAGGCTGGCGCCCATGGAGAAGCGATCCTGGATCCAGGGCGCGAGCGCGACCGGGCCGAAGGGCGTGGCGAGAGTGCCGGTGTCTTCGTCGCTGAACCGCGTGGCCGAGCCGCTCAGCACGAGGGCGGGCAGCTGCGCCGCGCGCGCTTCGCCCACTGCCGCGTCGGCCGCGTCCAGGGCGAGCCGCGCCGCGCGCAAGTTGGGGTGCGCGCGCAGGCCGAGGTCCAGGCACGCGTCGAGGGAGGCGGGAAGCTCGTCCCCGGCCCAGGCGGAAGCCGCGGCGAGCAGCATGCACAGGCGAAGGAACCGGAGATTCACTTAAGCCCCTCCTCGACCGGACGCTCCGGCTTCGGGCGCGGATGCCCCCGTGAGCCGGCTCACGAACACGTTCTCCAGCCTCGTGGCGACGACGCGCGCGGACGAGACCCCCACGCCGGCAGCCTCCAGCCGCTCGCGGATCCCGGGCAGCTCGCGGTCCGCGTCGCTCACGGCCACGTGCACGCGGTCCCCGAAGAGCTGCACGTCCCGCCATCCCGCGGCCAGCAGCTCGCGCCTGGCCCGGCGCGGCTCCCGGCAGACCGCCTCGACAAAGCGGGAGGCCAGGGCCGACGTGAGCTCGAGCGGGCGGCCGCTCGCGAGCAGCTCGCCCCTGTTCAGCAGCGCCACCCGGTCGCAGCGCTCGGCCTCGTCGAGGTAGGGCGTGGCCAGCACCATCGCCATGCCCTCGCACGCGCAGCTCGCTCAGCAGCAGCCAGAACTCGCGCCGCGACACCGGGTCGACTCCGGTCGTGGGCTCGTCGAGGAGCAGGAGCCGCGGCGAGTGGACGAGCGCGCAGGCGAGGGCGAGCTTCTGCTTCATCCCTCCCGAGAGGCGCTCGGCGAGCCTGCGGCGGAACTCGACCAGGTTCATGCGCTCGAGCAGCTCGTCGCGGCGGGCGCGGTAGCCGCGGACGCCGTGAATCTCCGCGAAGAACTGCATGTTCTCGTCCGACCGTGAGGTCGCCGTAGAGGCTGAAGCCCTGCGAGAGGTAGCCGAGGAGCGGGCGCAGCCGCGCCCCCTCGCTCCGCGGGTCGAGCCCGAGCACGCGGAGCCTCCCGGAGCTCGGCGGGCAGCGAGGCCGGTCAGCAGGCGGAAGAGCGTGGTCTTGCCCGCGCCGTCCGGACCGACGAGCGCCAGGCTCAGGCCCTCGTCGAGCTCCAGCGTGAGGCCCCGCAGTGCTGTCGCTTCGCCGTAGCTGCGGGACACGTCGTCGATCTCGACGGCCGGGCGGCCGCCGCGCGCGGGCCGCCCGTCGGGGTCGCTCATCGCCCTGCCCCCGCGATGCGGGCGTCCGCCGGCATTCCCGGCTTGAGCAGGCCGTCGGGGTTGGGGAGCTCGATCTTGACCGCGAAGACCAGCTTGGCGCGCTCTTCCTTGGTCTGGACGTTGCGGGGCGTGAACTCGGCCTCCGGCGAGATGAAGGTGACCCGTCCCCCGAAGGTCCGGCCTTCGAGCCCGTCGACGCTCACCTGCGCCTCCGCCCCGAGCCGCACGCGCGAGAGGTCGGGCTCCGGCACGTACACGACCAGGCGCACGACGGAGAGGTCGTCGATCGTGGCCAGCGGGAAGCCGGGCGCGGCGATCTCGCCCTCCTCCACGACGCGCTTGGCCACCACGCCGTCCATCGGGGCTTCGACCGCGGCCTGGCCGACCCGCCGCTCGGCCAGACGCAGCGCGGCGTCGGCCTGGTCCAGCCGCGCGCGGGCCGCGCGGACCTCCTCGGGACGCACGAGCGTGCGGAGCTTGTCCAGTGCAGCCCGCGCGCGCCCGGGCCTGGGCGGCCGCCACCGTCGCGCGCGTCTCGGCGTCGTCGCGCTGCTTCTGCGTGACGCTGCCGCCGGCGAACAGGTCGCGCATCCGCGCGAGGTCCTCGCCGGCGCGCTTCGCGTTCTCGTCGGCCTGCGCCAAGTTCTCCACGGCCTGGGTGATGTCCTCCTCGCGCGCGCCCTTGAGCGTCAGGTCGAGCTGCGCCCGGGCCAGGTCCGCGGCGGCGCGGGCCTGATCGCTCGCGAGGCGCAGGTCGGTGTCGTCGAGCCGCGCGATCACCTGGCCCCTCTGCACCCGGTCGCCCTCGCGGACGGACAGGGAGGCCACGCGGCCGCCGACCTCGCTCGCCACCCTCACCTCGGTGGCCTCCAGAGTGCCCGATCCGCCGATGCTGCCGTCCTCCGGACGGCACGCGGCGAGCACGGCGACGGCGGCAGCAGCGAGCAGCAGGATCCTCATGTGCTTTCCTTTCCCTGTGCGAGCTCCCGCGCCATCCCGCGCCGCCCGCGCCCCGTGAGAATGCCCCCGTAGACGATCTTGACGACTCCCTCGAGCATCGAGACGGGAGACATCTCGAGACGGAAGATCTGCTGGGGGGTGATCAGGTTCTGGATCAGTACGAAGTGCAGCTCGGTGATCAGCCTGCGGTCGATGTCGTCGCGCACGATCCCGTCGGCGACCATCCGCTCCAGCAGCCGGCCGAGGCGGCCGACCAGGACGTCCTGCCTCAGCCGGTCGATCGTCTGCCAGAGCGCCGGGAGGCGCCGCACATCGCTCGCGAGGACCTTGCCGACGCGGGCCATCTGCCCCGCGAGCGCCCGCAGGAACTCGCGCATGACCGCGAGCGGGCCCGCGCCCGGCGAGGATATGATTCCATCGAGCCTCGCGGAGAACGCCTCCATCTCGCGGCGCACGGCGGCGAGCAGCAGCGCCTCCTTGGTCGGGAACAGGCGGTAGAGCGTCTTCTTGCTGATGCCCGCGGCCGACGCCACGTCCGCGGTCGTGACGGAGGCGAAGCCCCGGTCGAAAAAGAGGTCCGCGGCCCGGGCCAGCAGCGCGTCGGGCAGCGAGCCCGGCCGGACGACCGAAGGCCTCGACACTTTGGAAACCCGTCTAGTTTCCATAGTTTCCACCAAGATAACCTTGGCCCGCTGCGGGCGTCAAGGGAAACGGGCGCGCGTCCGGTGCTATACTCACCGCGCGATGACTGACCTCTTTTCCGAGATCCGGATCGGGACGCTGCGCGTCTCCAACAGGGTCATGCGCTCGGCGACCCACGACTTCTCGGCCGACGAACGCGGCGGAGTGACGGACCGGCAGGTGGAGCTCTACGGCGCGCTCGGACGCGGCGGCGCCGGGCTGATCGTGACGGGCCACGCCTACGTGCGGCGCGACGGCAAGTGCTCCCCCGGGATGCTCGGAATCGACGAAGACGACAGGATCCCGGGGCTCGCGCGCCTTGCCTCGGCGGTTCACGGCGCCGGCGAGGCGCGGCTGGTCGCGCAGATCAACTTCGGAGGCGCCAACGTCAGACAGGGGCTGCGCGGCGGGCCGCTGCTCGCCCCGTCGCCGCGGGAGGACGTGCCCGAAGCCCGCGCCTTTACCGACGAGGAGGCGGCCGCGATCGTCGAGGGCTACGTCGAGGCCGCCCGCCGCGCCGCCGAGGCGGGGCTGGACGGCGTGCAGATCCACGGCGCGCACGGCTACTTCGTGAACCAGACGCTCTCGCCGCTCACCAACCGCAGGACCGACGGCTGGGGAGGCAGCATCGGCGGCCGCGCCCGCCTGCTTCTGGCCGTCGTCGCCGGCATCCGGCGCCGCCTCGGCCGCGGCTTTCCGCTGCTGCTCAAGATCGCCGCGCACGACGGCGTCCCCGCGGGGCTCGCGGTCGCGGACGCGATCGAGGCGGCAAAGGCGGCCGAGGCGCTCGGCCTCGACGCGGTCGAGGTGTCGGGCGGCATGCGGCCCGGGATGAACATGCGCCGGCCGACGGGGCCGGACAAGGAAGGGTTCTTCTTCGAGGAGGCTCAGGCCTTCAAGGCGGCGCTCGGCATCCCGGTCGCCTCGGTCAACGGCTGGCGCTCCATCGGCCGGATGCGGGAGGCCGTGGGCTCGGGCAGGGTCGATCTCGTCTCGCTCTGCCGCCCGTTGATCCGGGAGCCCGGCCTGGTGCGCAGCCTGCAGCGGGGCGAGACTCAGGCCTCGACCTGCATCTCCTGCAACGAGTGCCTCAAGCGGCAGCAGCCGCTCCAGTGCTGGGCGAAGTGACCGCGCCCGACCCGTTGATCGAAGTGCCCGCGAGGGTCCAGGATCGTGTCCGTGGACGAGCGAGCATCTGACCAGGCTGACAGTGCGACCAGGAGCGCGGCCCGCCAGGCGCTGGAAGGAGGAGGCCGCCGCGGCCTCGCCCGCCTTCTTCCCTTTCTCGGCCCAGCCTTTATCGCAAGCGTCGCCTACGTCGACCCCGGCAACTTCGCCACGAACATCCAGGGCGGCTCCGAGTTCGGCTACACGCTGCTGTGGGTCATCGTCGCCAGCAACCTGATGGCGATGCTGCTCCAGACCCTGTCGGCCAAGCTGGGCATCGCGACCGGGACGAACCTCGCCGAGCAGTGCCGCATCAGCTTCCCGCGGCCGGTCGTCATCGGCATGTGGGTGCTGATGGAGGCCGTGGCCATGGCGACGGACCTCGCCGAGTTCCTCGGCGCGGCCATCGGGTTCAACCTGCTGCTCGGCGTCCCGCTGTGGCTCGGAGGCCTGCTCACCGCCATCGTCACGTTCCTGATCCTGGGCCTGCAGAGCCGGGGCTTCCGGCCCCTGGAGATCGCGATCACGGTCCTGGTGGGCATCATCGCGCTCTCCTATCTCGTGGAGACCATCCTCGACCGGCCGGACTGGGGCAAGGTCGCCTACCACGCGGTGGTGCCTGCCTTTGCCGGCACCGAGAGCATCATCCTGGCCGCCGGGATCCTCGGCGCGACCGTCATGCCTCACGCGATCTTCCTGCACTCTGCGCTCATGCAGGACCGCATCAAGACGAGCGGCGCCCCGCAGCTGCGGCGCCTCTTCCGCTTCGAGCTGGTCGACGTCGTGATCGCCATGAGCGTGGCCGGGCTCGTGAACGCCGCGATGCTGATGATGGCGGCCGCCACGTTCCACGCCGGCGGGATGACAAACGTCGCGGGGATCGAGGAGGCGCACAAGACGCTCGAACCGCTGCTCGGCCGCGCCTCGAGCGCCATCTTCGCGGTCTCGCTGCTGGCCTCCGGCCTGAGCTCGTCCACGGTCGGCACCAGCGCGGGCCAGGTGATCATGCAGGGATTCCTGCGCCGGCACATCCCCATCTGGCTGCGCCGCCTCGTGACGGTCGCTCCGTCCCTCGCGGTGATCGCCTCGGGCCTCGACCCGACGCGCACGCTCGTCATCAGCCAGGTCGTCCTGAGCTTCGGCCTGCCGTTCGCGGTCGTCCCGCTCGTCGTGTTCACCAGCAACCGCGACCTGATGGGCCCGCTGCGCAACAGGCCCCTGACCACGGCGATCGCATCGATCGTCGCCGCGGTGATCATCGCGCTCAACATCTTTCTGCTCGTCCAGCTGATCACCGGGAGGTAGACTGAATGACAGCTCACCTGATCGTCCCGCTGGACGGTTCGCACTCCGCCGAAGCGGCGCTCCCTCTCGCCTCGGCCATCGCGGCGCGGCTCGGGGCGTCGGTCACGCTGCTCCACCTGCTGGAGCGCGAGCCGCCCCGGACCATCCACGGCGAGCCTCACCTGCACACAGCCGAGACGGCCGAGCGCTACCTGGCCGGCCTCGCGGCTTCGCGCTTTCCCGGGGGGCTGACCGTGAGGTTCCACGTCGATACGGGCCAGGTGGTGAACGTCGCGCGGGGGATCGCGGAGCACGGCAGCGAGCTGAACGCGGACATGCTCGTCATGTGCGTCCACGGCCGAAGAGGCGTGGGCGAGGCCCTGTTCGGAAGCCTCGCGCAGAAGTCGCTGGCGCTCGGCCGCGTCCCCGTGCTCATGGTGCGGCCCGCCTGGAAGGGGCCCTTTGCGTGCCGGTCCATCCTGGTGCCGCTCGACGGCAAGCCCTCCCACGTGCCGGCTCTCGATTCGGCGGCCGAGCTGGCGCGGGCGTTCGACGCGAGGATGGACCTGCTGACCGTTGTCCCGACGTTCGGCTCGCTGCGCGGCGGCAGCTGGGCCGCGAGCCGCCTCCTGCCCGGCACCGCGGCCCGGGTGCTCGATCTGTCGGAGTCGCAGGCTCGCGATTACCTGGCCGCGCGGGCGGCCGAAATGAACGCCGCGGGCCTGGCGGCCGCGACGCGCGTCCTCCGGGGCGACCCGGCGAGACGCATCCTCAAGTCCGCGCGTTCCCTGCGCAGCGACCTGGTCGTGATGGCGACGCACGGGAAGGCCGGAACGGGCGCGTTCTGGGCGGGGAGCGTCGGCAGCCGCGTCTGCGCGGCCTGCTCGTGCCCGGTGCTGCTCGTGCCCGCGACGCCGGAGCCCGCCGGGTGACCCGCGCGCACCCGCTCACGGGGCCGGCGCGCCTTCGGGCCGCGTGTAGCGGAGCCGGTCCGCGTAAGGCACCTCGACGGCGCCGCTCTGCTTGCCACGGACCTTGTCCAGGTAGTTGGGGATCAGGTGGTCCCGGATCGCATCCCGCGCTCCGGTCTGCTTGAGCACGGCCCAGACAGAGCCGGCGCGCGCTTCCGCCTCGCGGCGCACGGGCGATTCGGCGTAGTAGGGCCCGTCGAGGAGGATGATCTCCGGACCGAAGTGCACGTACGGATGCTCCAGCGCCACAAGGCGCGGGGGCAGCAGGGGGACCGGATCGAGCTCGCATGAGACACGGAGCACGGGAAAGCCGGCGTACCTGGCCGCGCCCTCCGCGTCGGTGATCTTCGGCTGCCCGCTGCCGTAGACACGGCGCACGGGGTAGCCGTCGCGCGCGAGCAGCAGTCCGACGAGGACCGCCTCCGCGGCGCCGAGAGAGTGCCCGAACAGCACGAGGGGACGGCTGCCGTCGAGGCGCGGCCGCAGGTCCTGGTAGATCACCCGCGCCATGGACGCGAACCCGCGGTGCACCCTCATGCCGAGCTCCGGCATCCATTCCATGCGGGCTTCGGCATCGTACAGCGCGTTCACGATGTTCGCCGTGCCGCGCACCACGACTTCCTGGTTTCCCGTGGCGGCGGCGATGCCGACGAGGTAGCGGTTCCTCGTCGCCGCGAGCTCCACGACCTGCAGGCTGCTGTAGTAGCCGCTCCACTTCGAGAGGACCTGCGCGACCGTCTCGTGACGGACGGCGCGGTAGACCTCGTCGAAATGCAGAAGCTCGGCAAAGTCCACTGAAACGTCGGCGGCAGCCGCCGCCGCCGAGGAGATGCAGAGCGCCGCGGCGAGCGCGAGGATCATCGGGGCCGCGCCGGCTGTTCCGCCGGCGCGTCGTCGAGGCGCTGCGCCCGGCGCATGCCCTCCATCGCGCACGAAACGGCCCCGATCAGCACGTAGAGCTGCGACACCAGCGACAGCAGCGCGGCCAGCTCCTCTTCGATCGCCAGGCCGTTCGCGAGGTGATAGTGATTGAGCAGGTCGGTCGGGAGCATCGCCAGCAGCCCCAGGCCGACGAACACGTACGGAGCCGCGTGACGCGCGGCGCCGAGCGCGAGCAGCAGGAGCGCCAGCGGCATCAGCAGCACGGCGTCGAGCTCGGGCTTGACGACACGGAGCACGCGCGGGCCGCCGTGCGCCCCGGGGCCCGGCCTCAGCCAGGGGGCCAGAGTGAGCAGAGCGACGACGAGGATCAGCACGATGGCGAGGACCGCATAGAGGGCCGTGCGCCTGCGGCCGACGACGAGGATGCGCAGCGGGGCGGCCACATATCCCGTAAAGATCAGCAGGGGGAAGAACGCGGCGGTCTCGAAGAGGTCGGACACCCAGGCGTCGCCCCGGAAACCGACCAGCTCGACCAGCTCGGAGAGCGACAGCAGCATCATGCCGCAGAAGAGGAAGAGCCAGGCGCTCGCGAGGACCGCGCTGTCCCGCCGGCCCCAGGCCGCGACGAGGATGGCCGCGAGCACAGCCGCGGACAGGCCGACATACATCGGCCACGACGAAGCCAGCGGCACGATGAGGTCGCCCGGAAGCGCGACTTCGGCGACGAGCAGCGCGGCGGCCAGCAGGGGCGGAACGAAAGCCACGAGTCCTACCATTTCCTCTTGTCCCTCCTCGCGCCGAAGGCGCGGGACGCGAGCTCTTCGAAGAGTCGAAGCATCTTCTGCCTGCCCTCCCCCCATTCGTGCACGCGAAGGCCCGCCCTGTCGTCGGCCCGGTGGACGACGTGGGCCGAAAGGTGCGCCACGGTGTCGCCGACGGAGAGGGTCGCTTCCGGCACAAAGGAGCCCGCCGGGAGGCGGTCCTCGCGCCCGCTCGCGACGGCCACGCTGATGCCGCCGCGGTTCGCCTCGGCAACGAGCCCCGACCCTTCGCCGTCACGGTCCTGGTAATCGAGTCGCACGGGGGCGCCGTCGTCCAGCACGAATCGCGGCTCGGAGCGCCGGGGCTTGATCCGCCTGTGCTTGAGCACGAGATCGTAGAGCCGCCCGGTGTGCTCTTCCCTGCGGAACGGCTTGAGCACGACGGCCGAGACTCCCAACGCGAGAGCGTCGTGCGCCTCATCGAAGCCGAAGCGCGCGCCGAGCAGCACGACGGGCGGGCTCCCGCGCAGCTGCGCCGCGCGCGCCGGCAGCCTCCACGAGCGGCCCATGCCGTCGGCGTCCATGACCAGGAGGTCCGCAGGCAGCGACTCGATGCGCGGCAGCAGCTCCTCGGCGGCGGCGAACTCCCGGATGCGCGCGCCGAGCGGAACGAGGCAGTGACCCAGTTGCTGGCGCACGAGGTGCGTACCCGCGAGCACGATCACGTCGAATGGCACGGCCCGCACCCCCTCGGAGCAGGATAGCGCACGCGCACGCGCGCCGCCAGGAGGACCCTTTATATCAGCGCCTGACGACGCCGGCGACCCCGCCTGCGGAAAGCGTGGCCAGCCCGGTGAGCACGGCGGGCAGCGCCATCCCTCCGGTGGCCGCGAGATACCTTGGAGCCCACTCGGGGCCGAACTTCTCCTTGTACTGCCGCAGGCCCTGGAAATTGTAGAACTGCTCGCCGTGCCTGAAGAGGAAGGCTCCGGCCCGGCTCCAGAAAGGCGCCAGCGGGTGCTCTTCGAGACCCGCGAAGGGCGCCATGCCCAGGTTGAACCACCGGTAGCCCTGCTCGCGGGCCCACAGCATGAGCTTCGCGAAGAGGTAGTCCATGATGCCGTTGGGCGCGTCCGAAACGTGGCGCATGAGGTCGACCGATGCCTCCTCCCTGTTGTCCCACGCCCAGATGGTCGCGAAAGCGACGGCCCGTTCCCCCTGCCGCGCGACGGCCACCGGGAACCGGGCGAGGTAGTCCTCGCGGAAGCTGCCCAGCGAAAACGCCCGTTCCCGTATCCGCTTCGCCGCCAGCCATGCGCTCGAAACCGGCGCGAGCTCCGGGAGCAGCTGCCGTGTTCCCTCGCGCGGCGCGACCTGGAACGAGCAGCCGTCCCGCTCGAGCCTGTTCACGACGTAGCGCAGCCCCCTGCGCTCGGCGCCCTCGAGGGTGAAGCCCGGAAGAGCCACGCGGGCCTCCTCGCCGATCTTCATGGCCGTGAGCCCGAGGTCCAGGTACAAGGGCAGGCTCGAGGCCCCCACCTCGTAGAAAGCGACCGGCGCGCCGTGACGGTCCGCGAGCGCGCGGAGCTCCCAGGCCAGATCGCGCCACCTTTCTTCGGGCCCCACCGGGTCGCCCATGCTGACGTACGCCCCCGCCACCCCGTACATGATGAAGGCATCGCCCGCGGGGGAGAGCAGGAACCGCTTGTCGCCCAGAAACGCGAGGCTGGCCAGCGCCCGCGGCGACGCGCGCACCGCGCCCTCGATCAGCCCCCAATCCACGGGCCGCGGCTCCGGGTACGACGGCCCCGGCCGCAGCAGCACCCACACCGCCGACACGATGAGGGTCACGACGACGCCGGTGAGCGCGCGCAGAGAGCGCGGCGCGTCTCCGCGCAGCGTGAACCGCCACCAGAGCTGCTGCGAGACTTCCAGATGCCTGTGCGAGTACAGCGTGAGCCAGACGGTCCCGGCCACGACGGCCGCCACCGCCGCGATCCACGCGGGGCTGAACGTCCGGCTCGAGAGCGTGGACACCCGGTAGAAATGCCGCCGCGACGGCAGCAGCGCGAGGAGGACGATCCCCATGATCGCGGCCTCTTCGTAGTCGAAGCCCTTGAGCAGCGAGAAGACCATCCCGGCGGCCAGGAGGATCGCCGCCGCCACGTACGCCGCGTCCACGCGGCGCTGGAGCCCGCGCGCGAGCAGCAGGAGGCCGAGGCCCGCCAGGCTTCCGAGAAAGTGGGATCCCTCGATGACGGGGAGAGGAACGAGCCGGCCCAGAAGCCGCATCCGGTCCCTGACCGCTGGGGTCGCGCCCGAAAACAGGAGCACGGCGCCGGCGAACAGCGTGGCCAGCGAGAGGAACGGCGGCACGATGGTCGCGCTCCACCGGCTGAAAAAGCGCGCCGCCCGCGCCGCGGTCTCCCGCCTGTGCAGCAGCTCGTACAGCGCGAGCGAGAGCGCCGCTATTCCCAGCGGCGCCAGGTAGTAGACCACGCGGTACAACGTGAGCGCCGCGAGGATGCTCGGCACGTCGGCGCGCCCGGAGAGAAGCAGCAGCAGGATCGTGTCGAAGACGCCCAGCCCGCCGGGCACCTGGCTCAGCATCCCGGCCGTGAGCGCGAGGAGGTAGATGCCGAGAAACGCGGCGAAGGACAGCCCCATCGAGCGCGGCAGGAGCGCATAGAGCGTGGCGCCGGCCAGCGCCCACTCGGCGATCGAGGCGCCGAGCTGGAAGGGGTAGAAGCGGGCCGAGGGAAGGGAGATCTCCAGGCCGCCGACGCGCAGCGGCTTCCTGACCAGGAGAGCAAGGGGAAGGTATCCCGCGGCGAGGGCGAGAAAGACGATGCCGAGGGGCCTCGCCGCGGCGAACGGGAGCTTCACGCCCGGGCGGAAGCGCCAGGGGCTCGAAGGTGAAGACGGCGCCGGTCAGCGCGAGGAAACCGAGCCAGAGCGTGACTGGAGAAAAAGAGCAGGACCCGGGCGATCTCCGCGAGCGACAGGTCCCAGGACGAGTACAGCCGATAGCGCACGGAGCCGCCCGTGAGCAGGCCGAAGCCCATGCTGTTGCTGAAGCAGGTCGCGATGAACGAGGCCAACGCCACCCTGGCGAAACCGAGCCTCCTGCCTACGGACAGCATGGCGAGCGCGTCGAAGAGGGCGGCCGCCAGGTAGCTCGCGGCCGCCGCGGCACAGGCCAGCAGGACCCGGCCGCCGCGGGACCGTCCCGAGGGCCGCCGTGATCTGCGCGATCTGGAAGGAGCGCAGCTCGCGGTGAAGGACCGCGACGGCCGCCGCGAAGAGCCCAGTCCCACCGCGGGGCCGATCACGCGCAGCGCCCGGTTCGTCGCTCGCTCGCCCGCGTCACCTCCCTTCGAGCATCCTGCCCCGATCGCCGGCCGTCGCGACGCCGTCGTCAAGTCGGGTCGCGCCTTTCAGACGCTCAAGAGGCCCTGCCGCAGCCCGGCCTGCACTGCCTCGATGCGGTTGGCGGCCTCGAGCTTCGCGTAGATGGAGGCGACGTGGAACTTGACGGTGTGGTCGCTGATGCCGAGCTCGGCGCCGATCTGCTTGTTGGCGAGGCCTTCGGCGAGGAGGCCGAGCACCTCGACCTCGCGCGGCGTGAGGCGCGCGGCGGGGCCGTCGGCCGCGCGCGGGCGGCGCAGCAGCCCCTGCAGCAGCGGCCGCGGGGCCACGTTCAGGCCTTCGGCCAGCGCCGCCACGGCGGCGCGCAGCTCGGCGGCCGGCGCGTCCAGCCCGACCGCGCCCCAGGCGCGCAGGGCGCGCGGCGGCAGCTCGAGCAGCGGCGCGACGTCCGCGGGGCCGCGCGCCAGCACGAGCAGCGCGGGCGGCGGCTCGAGCCCGGCGAGCGCGTCCGCCGGGACCGGCGCGCCCGGATCGGCGGCGAGCAGGACGTCGCACCGCCGCACCAGGTCGGCAGCCTCCGCGAACGACGCCGCTTCGCCGGTGACCTCGATCCTGCGGCGCTCCGCGACGAGCACGTGGAGGCCGGCGCGCACGGCGAGGCTGGCTGCCACCAGGCCGACGCGGATCAGACGAGCATCTCCTCGGCCGGAGCCGGCTCAGCGCGCGCGCGGATCGCGCGCGGCCGAGGAGCCGTTCCGCTTCCCACACGGGGATCGCGAGACCCTGGCCGCCCTGCCGCGACCATCGTGTTTACGCCCACCAGCTCGCCGCGGAGATTCGCGAGCGGGCCGCCCGAGTTGCCGGGCGCGAGCACGGCGTCCGTGCGGATCAGCGTGATCGGTCCGGCGGCCGAGTCGGCGCGCACGAGCCCGCTGACGACGCCGATCGTGACGACGCCCGGGCTGCCCCAGGGGTGCCCGATCGCGACGCACTGGCTCGCCCACGCGAACCGCGCCGGGCGCGGCGCGCGGCAGGGCGATCGGAGGAAAGCCGTCCGGCCCCGCGGCGCGGAGCAGCGCCAGGTCACGGGCCTCGTCCACGATCTCGATGCGCGCCTCCATCTCCGTCCCGTCCTCCAAGATAACCACGGGCTCTCCGCGGGTGACCACGTGGCGGTTGGTGAGCACCAGCCCGTCCCACGCGATCCCCGCCCCCGCGGCGCCCGCGGACGTGCGCACCACCACCACGCCGCGGCAGAGCGAGGCCGCGAGCAGCGACAGGTCGCGGGAGGCGGCGATCATCGCCGCCTCGGTCCGGTCGCAGCGCCGGGCGTCACGGCGATCGTCTCGACCCTGCCCGCGCGCACGACTTCAATTTTGATCTCCTTGTCCGCGAGGTCCGCGTTGAGCTTCGAGACCAGCGACTGGTGGTCGGGCGTGGGCTCCCCGCCGAGGCCCACGATCAGGTCGCCCACCATCAGGCCCGCGCGATCGGCGGGGCTTCGCCTTCTCGAGCCCGATGATGAGCAGGCCGGTCTCCTGCCTGCGGCCGAGGGAAACGCTCTCCGGCACCTCGACGGGCTGGCTCCGTATGCCGAGATAGCCGCGGCGCACGCCGCGCCCCTGCTCGAGCCGCGACGCGATCTCCCACGCCGACGCGACGGGGATGGTCAGCGAGGAGCCGAACCGGAAGCCGAAGGTGTTCACGCCCACGACCCGTCCCTCGACGTCGATGAGCGGCCCGCCGGAGAAGCCGGGAAACCGCGCCGCGTCCGTCCGCATCACGCCCTCGACCGAGCCGCCGCGCCAGCCCTGGTAGCGGCCGCCCGTGATGCCCACCACGCCGACGCTTGCCTGGATGCCCTCGTCCGTCGGCCTGCCGAGGGCCAGCACCAGCTCGCCGACGCGCGGCGCCTCGGGCGCCACGCCGGCGGCCTGTCCGGCGGCTTCGGCCAGGCGCACGAGCGCGAGGTCGCGCGTCGGGTCGCGGCCGGCCACCTTGCCCGAGGCCTCTCTGCGATCGCCCAGCATCACGCGGATGCCTTCGTCGCGCTCGACGACGTGGTCCGCCGTGAGCACCAGGCCCGGCCCGTACAGGACGCCGCTCGCGGGATAGCCGTCGCGGCCGTCCACGAGGACGGTGGCCGGAGCCGCCCGCTCGACCGCGTCCGCCATTGCCTTCGAAAGCTCGCTCAGAGCGCTTGCTGCCATGGTTCCCCCTCAGACTTGGCGTCTCGTAGACCCCCTGTACTCGGGGGGTTCGCCAGGTCATGGGGAACGTACGATCTGCGGAGGTGCGTCGAATACAGGCTTTCCGGGCAGGGGGGACCCCGGTCTCCCGGGGAGGGGATTGCGGAAGAAGGGGGCGCCGGCCGCGACGAGCGCCGGCGCCCCGGCGTTCAGCTATCGGGCGTAGTCGCCTCGATCGCCGCCGCCGCCGCCGCCGCCCCTGCGCGGCCGCTCCTGCGCGGCGTCGATGCGCAGCTGCCGGCCGGCGAACTGCGAGTTGTTCAGGCCCGCGATCGCGGCCGAAGCCTGATCGTCGCTCGACATCTCGACGAACGCGAAGCCCCTGGGCCGACCGGTCACCTTGTCGGTGACGATCGTCACGCGCTTGACTTCGCCGTACTGCGCGAACAGGTCCCGCAGCTCGTCTTCGGTCGTCGCGTAGTTCATGTTGCCGACGTAAATCCTGTTGCCCATGTCCCTACTCCTTTCCATATCACGGCCTCGAAAGCCGTGCTTATGGCCTCCTCGAGAACGGTGAGAGCAATTCGGCGGCTGTTGAGAGGGGCAGGGTCAGGGAAGACACGCGGAGACAGACGATCCTTGTGCTTGCGCGACCGCGGCCAGACCGGCCACGGCATCTGAGAGCTCGACGCTGCCCAGGCAGGGGGAAATTTTCGAATTCAGCAGACCGAAAGCCAGATCGATACGCCTCAACTTGAGGTATTGCCGGACGCTATCATGGCCCGTTCCTGCGGTCAAGCAATTTTTTCCTTCGCGATGTCGTCCCGCTCACACCCGCCCGGGGCCCGCGTTTCCGCCGCGCAGGCGCGCGAGGAGCGCGCGTCCCTCATCCTCGCTCGCGCATTCGGTGGAGAGCAGGAGGCCCTCCGGCCCGAGCTCGCTCAGCAGCTCTTCGACCTCACCGGGGCGGCACGCGAGCGTCAGCCGCTTGCCGGCGGCGAGGATCCGCCGCGCCAGGGGGACCCAGGCCGCGGCCGGCGCGGCGCCCGCGCCCGGGACCCACTGGATCGCCGTGAGGCGCGGCAGCGCCAGCAGCGAATCGAGGTGGCGGATCGCGCCGGGACCGTCCAGGTGATAGACGGTGCGCTCGGCCCACCGGGTCTGCTGCTCGATGAACGGGAGGAAATACGCGTCGAAGTGCTCGCGCGACAGGAGGCAGGAGACGTCGGACTGCAGGTCGATCGCGGGCCGCTCGGACCAGATGCGCATCCAGAAGAACCAGCCCCCCAGGCGGTGGCAGATCGCGCTCAGGCTGCGCCAGCAGTCGAGCCACGCGGCATTGATCTCCTCGAGCGCGGGCCTGATCTCCTCGGGGTGGTCGTAGAAATCGAGCGCGAGCCGTTCGGCGCCGCGCAGCTCGGCGAGGATCTCGGTCGGGCCGTTGAGATCCGGGAGCCCGATGGCGCAGTCGAGCCCTCCGGCCCGCGCCCATTCCGCGGCGGCTTCGAGCAGCCCCCGCGCGATGCGCAGCCACTCGTTGTCGGGGTCCACGCGCAGGCTCCGCCGATGCTTCCAGTCGTCGATGATCGGGCTCGACCACGCGGTGTGCCTGGTGAGATAGCGGTTGGGGGCGCCGAGGAATTTGCTGAGGATGCCGACGAGCGCCACCGAAACCGGAAAGACGACGGGGAAGGCCTCTCCGCCCCACCACGTGGACTCGAGCTGGTGTCGCAGCCGCGCGAGAACGAGGGCGGGGTCCGTGAAGTATCGGTGCAGGTCTTCGGAGTCGGGCCCCTCGTAGCCGCGGGCGCCCGCGCGGGGCGCGGTGACGAGCAGCGGCGCCCGGTCGAGCACCTCGCCCGACCACCAGGCCTCCACGCGCTGCCGCGCGATCCCGCCGCCTTCCTTGAAGTGGGTCACTCCGCGCCACTTTAGGACCTTTTTGTTATATTGGCAACAAAACCGACGAGGCGCTCGCCAGGTGACGGACCGAGCGATTGAGCAGCGGCGGACGGGGACGGGATCCATGCAGGGAAGAGCGCTCATCCAGCCCGGAAAGACGACCGGAAGAGACAGGATCGTCCTCCGGACTCCCGAGCTGAGAGACGCTCTCGTCGCGCTGGGGGTCGGTCTTTCGGTGGTCCTCGCCGGCTGCGCGCCGAGGCGCGAGCTTTCCCGCGGCGAGGCCGAAGCCCTTCGCTCGAAGGCTCGGGACGAGGTGCTCGCAAAGACGGTCAGGAAGCCCGGCGGACAGGCGTTCAAGGCCGGGAAGGTGGGCGGCACGTGGCTCACCTCGATCACGAACGACCCCAAGACTTTCAACACGCTCACCGCCCGCGACAGCGAGACCCGCGGCGTCATCGACGCCCTGTTCGATACGCTGGCCGACTACGACCCCTACACCCGCACGTTCAAGCCTGACCTCGCTTCGTTCGAGGTCGCGGCGGACCAGTCCGCCGGCCGGCTTTCCGTGATCTACACCTTGAGGGACGACCTGTACTGGACCACGCCGGGCCAGGGCCGCCGCCAGGGAGTCAAGGTCACGAGCGACGACGTGGTGTTCTGGTACAACGAGGTCGAAGGCGACCGGGCCGCGCAGCAGCCGGGCTACGCCGGCCAGTTCGTCGACATGCCGGACGGCAGCCGCAGGCGGATCGAGATCGAGAAGCTGGACGCGCGGCGGTTCGCGTTCCGATTCCCGCGGATCGTGAGCAACCCCGTGCTGCAGACAAACATGGAGTTCGGGCCGCGCTACCTGTACGAGCCGGCCAAGAAGGCAAAGGGCGTCCAGGGGATGCTCGACCTGCTTTCCGTCGACACCGACCCCGGGACGATCCCCTCGATCGGGAGGTTCCACGTCGTCGAGTACACGCCGGGCCAGCGCGTGGTCCTCAAGCGCAACCCCAACTACTGGAAGAAGGACGAGAACGGAAACGGCTACCCCTACGTCGACACCGTGATCGTGAGGATCGTGCCCGACAAGAACACCGAGTACCTGCTGTTCAAGCAGGGCAACCGCGACAGCTACGACGTGCGCGCCGAGGAGCTCAGGGAGCTCCTCGACGCGAAGAACCCCGACTACACGGTGTACAACGGGGGCGAGAGCCTGGGGAGCGCCTTCTTCACCTTCAACCAGAACCCCGCCCACATGGACCCCGTGCGCTACCGGTGGTTCAGCCAGACCAAGTTCCGCCAGGCCATGAGCTCGCTCCTCGACCGGGAGCGCATCGTCGCGCAGGTCTACCGCGGGCTCGCGGTGCCCGCCCACCATTTCTTCGCCAGGCCGAATCCCTTTTACGACGAGAGCATCCGCCTGCCGTACACCTACGACCCGCCGCGCGCCCGCAGGCTGCTGGCGGACATCGGCATCAGGCCCGATGCCCGCGGCAGGATGGCCGACGCCGAGGGAAACCCCATCGAGTTCGAGATCGACGTCGCGGCCGAGAACAACGTCTCGATCGACGTGGCCAGCGTGTTCGCCGACGAGCTCGCCCAGGTCGGCATCACGGCGCACGTGAAGCCGATCGATTTTCAGAAGCTGGTCGAGATGCTGATCAGCACCTACGACTGGCAGTGCGTGAGCGTGTCTCTCGGGTCCAACTACTGGCCGGACGGCGGGAGCAACGTCTGGCAGTCGAGCGGCAACTTCCACGTCTGGCGGCCGCTGCAGGACAAGCCGGCCACCGACTGGGAGGCGCGCGTCGACGCCCTGTACAACGAGGGCCGTTTTACGCTCGACAGGGACAGGCAGAAGAAGATCTACGACGAGTACCAGCGGCTGCTGCTCGAGCAGCTCCCCGTGATCTACATCGTGCACCCGCTGCAGTTCGCGGCCGTGCGCAACAAATGGGACAACGTGTTCTACGACACACTCAACGGGCTCGACAGCACCTACGTGTTCCTCAAGCCATGACGGCCCGCGGTCTCCTGGCGGCCCTGCAGCGGCGGCACCCCCTCGCCGCGTTCGTGGCCGGCCGCGTCGCGTCCATGGCCCTCATGCTCTTCTTCCTCGGCCTGGCGGTCTTCGGCCTGATGAAGCTCGCCCCCGGCGACGTCGTGGAGAGCTACGTCCGCGGCCAGATGATGATGGAGCCGGGCTTCCGCACGCGCGACAACGTGTACAGCGCCGAAGCCGTCGCCGAGGCGAAGCACCGGCTCGGGCTCGACCTGCCCTTTTACGCCCAGTACTTCCGCTGGCTGCACCAGGTCTTCGTCGAGCACGACCTCGGCCGGTCGCTCATCTCCCGGGCGCCGATCCTGTTCCTGATCCGCCAGCGCATGCTGAACTCGCTCGTCCTCAACGTCATCGAGCTCCTCTTCCTGACGGTCGTCTCGTTCGCCATCGGCATCGCCCTCTCGACCCGGGCGGGCACCCGCGTCGACACGGTCGCGGCGTTCGTCTCGCTCACGCTCCACGCGTTTCCCGGGATCCTGCTGCTGATCCTCCTCCAGCTGTTCGCGGCCGCGACCGGGCTCTTCCCGGTCACGGCCTGGCCCGACTTCCCGTACCGGGAGGCCCCGCTGCGCTTCGTCGGCTCCTACCTCCACCACATCGCGCTGCCCGTCCTCGGGGCCTTTCTCGGCGGCATCGGGGGGACGATGAGGATGATCCGCGCCACGATGCTGGACCAGCTCGGTCAGCCCTACGTCACCTCGATCCGCTCGCGGGGCGTGGGCGAGGGCCGCATCACTTTCGCGCACGCGTTCCGCAACGCGCTCAACCCGTACATCACAGGCAGCGCCAACCTGCTCGCGGGCCTCTTTTCGGGCTCGCTCATCCTCGAGATCATCTTCTCCTACCCGGGAATCGGCCGCCTGATGTACGAGGCCGTGAGACAGGAGGACGTGAACCTGGTGCTCGCGAACGTCATGTTCATCAGCTTCCTGATCCTCCTCGGGATGGTCGCGGCCGACGTCACGCTGGCGCTGGTCGACCCGCGCATCAGGTACGGTCGCCGGTGAAACGCCTGCCGCGCGCGCTCGCCGGGAGGCCCATCGCGCTCGCGTCGCTCGCGGTGCTCTGCCTGCTGTACGCGACGATGCTGTTTGCGGAGTTCCTCGCCCCTTACGGGGCGGGCACCGCGTTCAGGGACTCGAGCTACCATCCGCCGTCGCTCCGGCTCTACTCCCGGCAGCTGGGGCTGCGGCCGCAGGTGCAGGAGTGGGCGCTGGTCGACCAGGCGAACTGGCGCTACCTGCCGGTCGCCGGCTCCTACCGCCCCGTGAGCTTCTTCGTGCACGGCCCGAGCTACCGGCTCTGGGGCCTGATCCCGTCGGACCTGCACCTGTTCGGCATCAACGAGCCGTACGGGCCGGGAGGGCCGGGCTGGGAACGGGGGGGCCGCAACCGGCCGGTGTTCGTCTTCGGCGCGGACGGCCTCGGGCGCGACCTCTTCAGCCGCGTGCTCTACGGCTCGCGGGTCTCGCTCACGATCGGCCTGGTGGGCATCGCGATCTCGCTCTCGCTCGCGATCCTCTTCGGCGGCCTGGCCGGCTATTACGGCGGACGCGTCGACTGGGTGATCATGCGGGTCGCGGAGTTCTTCATCCTCGTTCCGGGTCTGTACATGATCCTGTTCCTGCGGTCGATCCTGTCGCGCGAGATGGACCCCGGGCAGTCCTTTCTCGTCATCACGGTGATCCTGTCCTTCGTGGGCTGGCCGGGGAGCGCGCGGCTCGTCCGCGGCATGGTCCACTCCATCAAGCGCGAGGACTTTATCGAAGAGGCGCGCCTCGAGGGCATCCCCGCGCTCGCGATCATCTTTCGCCAGATCGTCCCGCAGATGTCCTCCATCCTCATCGTGAGCGTCACTCTCGGGATACCGGGCTTCATCCTCGGCGAGACCGTGCTCTCCTACCTCGGCCTCGGCATCGTCGACCCGGCCGTGTCGTGGGGCTCGCTCCTGAACCGCGAGATCACCTCGGTGAGCAACCTGCAGAGCTTTCCGTGGTTCCTGCTCCCGGGGCTCTTCCTGCTGCTCGTGACGCTCTCCTTCAACTTCCTCGGCGATCTCCTGCGCGACGTGCTGGACCCGTACCACCGCGACCGGAGCAGCCCGTGAGCCGGGAGCCTCTCCTCGAGGCGCGCGGGCTGCGCGTGGAGTTCGCGACGCAGCGCGGCGTGCTGCGCGCCGTGCGCGGGCTGGACCTCGCCGTCGGCGAGGCCGAGGTGCTCGGCGTCGTCGGCGAGAGCGGCTCCGGCAAGAGCGTGACCGCGCACGCGCTGCTGCGCCTGATGCCGGGAAACGGCCGCATCGCGGGGGGCGAGATCCGCTACCGCGGCCGCGACGTGCTGGCGATGACGCCCGCGGAGCTGCGGCGCTACCGCGGCGGCGCGGTGAGCATCATCTTCCAGGAGCCCGGCCGCTCGTTCGACCCGATCGCCTCGATCGGCGGCGCGCTCGAAGAAACGCTCGCGGTCCACAGCCCGGGGCTCTCCCGGGCGGAGGTCCGCGCCCGCTCGCTCGAGCTGCTGCGCGAGGCGCGCTTGCCCCGCGCGGAGGAGCGCCTCGGCAGCTTCCCGCACCAGCTTTCGGGGGGGCTGCTGCAGCGGGTCATGATCGCGCTCGCGCTCGCCTCGGGTCCGCGGGTTGCTCGTCGCCGACGAGCCGACCACGGCGCTGGACGTGACCATCCAGGCGCAGGTCGTGGACCTCCTGCTCGAGCTGCGGGAGAAGCGCGGGCTCGCGATCCTGTTCATTTCCCACAACCTGGCGCTCGTCGGCAGCATCGCCGACCGCATCCTGGTCATGTACGCGGGGCTCGCGCTCGAGAGCGGGCCGGCCGAGGAGGTGCTCGCGAAGCCGCGCCACCCCTATACGCGCGCGCTCCTCGACGCGCTGCTGCGGCCGGGCGACCACTACTCGGAGCGAAGGCTCGCGACGATCCCCGGCGCGGTCCCGGACCCGCACGACATCCCGGCGGGCTGTCCCTTCGCCCCGCGGTGCGCGCTTGCCGCGGCGCGATGCCGGGAGACGGCGCCCCGCCTGGCGTCCGACCCCGACGCCGCGCCTGGTCACGCCCACGCCTGCATCTTTCCGGGCGTCAAGCCGGGGCGCCTCGGCCGCTTCGGGGAGCCGGGCCGATGCTGACGCTCCGCGGCGTGCGCAAGCGCTTCGCCCTCGAGGCGGGCTTTTTCGCGCGGTCGGGACGCTTCATCTACGCGGTCAACGGAGTGAGCTTCGACGTGCTGCCGGGAGAGACCTACGGCCTCGTCGGCGAATCCGGGTGCGGCAAGACCACGACGGCGCGCATGATCGTAAGGCTGTACGACGCGGACGGCGGCGCGATCCGCTATGCCGACCGCGAAGGCCGCGAGCACGATGCCCGCGCCGCGCGCGGCGAGGCCCTGCGGCGGCTGCGCTCGAGGATCCGCTACGTCTTCCAGGACCCGGCCCGCTCGCTCAACCCGCGCATGACCGTCCTGGAGGTGCTCACCGCGGGCTACCGCTGGTCGCCCCTGTGGCCGGGCAGGCGGGAGGCCGCCGAGCGGGCGGCCGCGACCCTGCGGGAGGTCGGCCTGCAGCCCGGACGACCTGGAGCGCAGGCCCCCGGACTTCTCCGGCGGGCAGAGGCAGCGCATCGCCATCGCGCGTGCCCTGATCACGCGGCCCGAGCTCCTCATCTGCGACGAGGTGGTCTCGTCGCTCGACGTCTCGATCCAGGGCCAGATCCTGAACCTGCTCACGGACCTCAAGGGGCAGCACCGCCTGTCGATGCTCCTGATCGCTCACGACCTGAACGTGGTCTCCTACGCGTGCGACCGCGTCGGAGTCATGTACCGCGGCCTGCTGGTCGAGGAGGCGCCCGCGCGCGAGCTCGCGCGCTCTCCCGCGCACCCGTACACGCGCGCCCTCTACGGCTCCATCCCGCGCCTCGGCGCGAAGGGGAGCCGCGGGCGCGGCGCCGGCCGGTTCGGCGAGCCGCCTGACCCGACGGTGCCGCCGATCGATTCCGCGGACGAAGCGGCGGAGGCGGCGCAGCCGCGTCCGGGCCTGCGGGAGGTTTCCGCCGGCCACTGGGTGTCGCGCTTCTTCGCGTGACCGGCCGCCGCCGGCGGGTTGTCGGGACCCGGAAAGGTGCTACATTCCTGACTGAAGCCGTCAACAAGACGCGCTTACATTGCATCGAGAGAGGTGGGTATGAAGAAAGCGCTCCTGATCGGCGTCCTCATCGCCCTGCTGCCGGCGGCGGCGTTCGCGGAGCTCGGCATCGGCGGCGCGGCCATGATGAAGTCGCCGTACCTTCTGGGCCAGAGCGTGAGCAAGGATGACCTCAACGTGAACCAGTTCACGTTCGGCGGCGACGCGAGGCTCAAGCTGAGCCTCTTCCAGGGCGAGGCCCTCGTCATGTACGCGGCCGGCGATGTCCAGAGCCTGAACATCTACCTCGACGGTGGCGTCGCGCTCGACCTCCCGCTCCTGCGGCTGTCCGCGGGGGTCGGCCCCAACTTCGTGTACAACTTCGGCGAGAGCAGCCCGCTGCAGGCCGGCCTGAACGCCAAGCTCAGCGCCGACGTCAAGCTCGGCAAGCTCTCGGTGGGGTTGAGCTACATCATGGACTTCACGGGCTTCGACCTTACTACCAGTTCCGGCATACTCGGAGCGCAGGTGCTGCTCTGGATGTAGGCGGGCTCCCGTCGCGCCATGCGAGCCCTCGCCGCGCGGCGAGGGCTTTTTTGCGTCTTCACGGATTGGGCGTGCCCCCGAGCTGGCCTGTGTTGCAGGCCGAGCGAGGTGCGCCTGTGGCGGCGAGACTGCCCCGCACGGGCTCGGGGTCGCGTGCTTCGGGGGTTCCGTCCTCGGCGCCGCCCTGTGGCGACCGATGGCTTTTCTGGGCCCGGCGCCTCGGACCCGTGGGGGCCTGGCGAGTACGCCAGGCCTCGCGGCCCCTGCGCCCGCTCACGCGCGCCGGCCGCCGGCCCCGTACTTCGGCACTTTGGCGACGGCCGAGCCAGTAGCAGGAGCGGGAGGAAAACGATGGCTGCACGCGGCATTCCGGACTACTTCGCCTGGGCTCGCTACGCGAGTACGCCGGCCGACGTCGTGTCCATGACGCCCGTATGCGAGCCTGAGCGCACACCAAACCCAGCCTCCACCTTGTGTGCGGTACCTACCATCTGCGGGACAGCCAGTTCGCCGCCGACCGACCTGTAGCATCGCAGTCAGGCGGGTGGCGCGCGGTCGCCAACGGATCACCTCTTCGACCCCATCAGCCCCGAGGATGCTCTTAGCAGGTGGGACCCACCCTACGACCCATGAGCACGTCTGTCACATGGTTGCGAAGACGACTACTATGTTTGTGGTTCGCTCCCCCGGCCTGACCAGCATAGACGATGTTGTAGTTGTCATCGTAGAGCGCATAGAATCCGATCTGTCCATAGAAATCTACGGCACCGTCCGCTTTGCCATTCGGCCGTGTTGAGCCCAGCAACTGAAATGGCGCACCGCCAGGTCCCTTCTTGCCCTTCCAGAACACCAACCTGTTGTCCCACAAGAGCCCGAAAGTCGTTATGATTGCCGGCCCACTATCGCTCCTTGCAGGTCAAGCCTTCGATGCCGAGGATATCATGCAGTAACCCCAGGTCAACGCCGGTGCCGATGGTGCCGACGGCCGCAGGGAGCCCTCACCGAGCGCGGCGTGTGCCTTCGGCACAGCGCCTTCCGCAAGCGGCTGGCCCTTCGGCGGTAGGCGCCCGCCGCACACGGGGCATCCCGCCCCAGGCAGACGCGTGGGCCACCTCCATGTGTCCCACGCTCGCGAGTCCTTTGGTTGGGGAGCCCGGGCAGGACGCCCGGGCTCCCCAACCTCTGAGGCGCCCTATAGGTCCTCTCCGGGGGAGGGTCAGGCGTTCCGGCCGGAGCTCTTGTTGTCAGAAGGTCCGGGACCGCACGGCTGCGGAACACAACTGCCTCGTCGAAAAGCTCAAGGCGCACCGTGTCCACCCCGAAGCGCCTCCTGATCATCTCGGCAAAGTCGTGCAAGGCCAGGCGCCCATCAGGTTGTCGTGGAAGTAGACGCTGAAGGTGGCGTCCAGGGGCCTGGAGCGGAAAAATGCTTCACCGAACGAGCCAGTACGGGGAGTGGGCGCCGCGGAGCCTCGGACTGCGATGGTGTTTCGGGATCGCTCGGAGGAAACTGGGTAAAGGTGGCCAGACCAACGATGGATTGGCGCTCGGCGGCGTCCGCGAGCTGATATTCTTGCAGGTTGGAGGAAGCTGGTCTATTCTACTTCAGCAGTTCTGTCGGGTATCGGATCACAACCCCGTGAACCCGAAACTATTTCGTTGCAGGCCGTGGGGAGGAATCCAGCTCCGGAGGCGAACAAGTTGCAGCAGCAAAACATCCCAATCAGCACTCTGGTTGACATGTACAAGCGAGGCGAGTTGCGGCTGCCCGAGATACAACGGCATTTCGTGTGGCGCTCCACGAGGGTGCGGGACCTGCTGGATTCTCTCTACCGCGGCTACCCAAGTGGCTCGATTCTCATGTGGGAAACCGACGAGCCAATCCCCACTCGAGATTCGGCCGTCGCTCAGGACACGAACGCCTTTGTCGGTCGGAAGCTCCTGTTGGACGGTCAGCAGCGCCTGACATCCTTGACCGCGGTAATCAACGGAGAGCACGTCACCGTTCGGCGTCGCAAGAAACCGATCGACATTCTGTTCAACCTTGACCACCCGGATGGCCCTCCTGTTGAAGTCGCGGAGGTGGAGACGGACGATGATTCGCCGACCTTGTCGGAGGACGAAATTGCGGACGACGAGGAAGAAAACGGCGAAAACGAAGTTGACGTGGCGGCACGCTTTTCATCGAGAACTTTCATAGTCGCGAGCAAGAGCATAGCCGCGTCTCCGAAGTGGGTTTCGGTAAGCCGAGTGTTCAAGAGCGCGAGCGACTCAGAGTTCCTCCGCAAAGCAGGCGTCACGACTTTCGATGACCCTCGATACGAGAAATACACGCAGCGGTTGAACAGGCTGAGGCAGATCAAGGACTACACCTACGTGGTCCACGTGCTCGAGCGATCGATGAGCTACGAGGAGGTCACCGAGATCTTTGTCCGAGTGAACTCACTTGGGGCAAAACTCAGGTCGTCAGACCTCGCGCTAGCCCAAATAACGTCCCGGTGGCCGAATCTGCTTGCGGATTTCGAGGCCTTTCAGGAGGAATGCGAGCAGAGCTGGTTCACCCTGGACTTCGGTCTCTTGGTGAGATCCATGGTAGTGCAGGCGACTCATCAGTGCCTCTTTCGCACAGTCGGCTCTACTCCGATATCCAGGCTCAAGGATGGGTGGACTGAGGCAAGAGAAGGCCTGCGCTTTGCGATCAATTTCCTGAGAACCAACGCTGGAATTGAAGACGAGTCGCTGTTGTCTTCACCGTTCTTCATCGTCTTGCTGGCGGCGGTGAGCAGGGAAAAAGACAACAAGCTGAGTCAGGCGGAGCAGCAGGCCTTGATGCATTGGCTACTCGTCGCAAACGCACGCGGACGTTATTCTCGCGGCTCCAGCGAGACGCTCCTCAACGAGGATCTTTCGATAGTGTTCCGGTCCGGGTCGGTTGAGTCGCTGATGGAACCGCTCAAGAGGCAGTTTGGGCGCCTGACGATAGAGCCAGAAGACCTTGCTTCGCGTGGCGCGAATAGTCCTCTGTTCTCTCTGGCGTACCTGGCACTCAAAGATGCTGGTGCTCGCGACTGGTTCAGCGGTCTTGGTCTGTCCCTTACGCACCAGGGGCGGCTTCACTTCATACAGTGGCATCACATCTTCCCCAAGTCTATCCTGAAGGACAAAGGTTTTGAGACCGGCGAGATAAACGAGATCGCCAACATGGCTTTCATTACGGGACAGACTAACCGGCGGATCAGCAACAAGAGCCCTGCGGAATACATCCCCGCGATCATCGACACGCAGGGCGCCGGTGCGCTCGAATCGCAGGCGGTCCCCGTGGATCCCTCTTTCTGGAACATTGACGCGTATCGCGAGTTTCTCAAGACCCGACGTGCGGCTCTATCGGCGAAGATGAACGAATTCGTCGTGAGAAAGGGAGGGGCATAGGTCGCGCCATGCCCGGACGGGCAGTGAACGAAGCTGATGTGGCGCCAAAGGAGAATCCGGCCGTGACTCCAACAACCGACGTCTTCCGGTTCCACCGGGACGTGATGGACCGGTACCAGTCGTTCTCCCGTAGCTTCATCGACATCGACGACCCTCAGATCGAAGCTGCCTTGCAGGATGAGGGCAGGCTCAAGACGATGTGGCCCGAGCCCTTGATCCAGTTCAATCCGTCGTATGAACCCGGCGCACGCATCGAGTCCCTGGTGACCGAGGGGGTTCTTGAGCCCGCAATGGCATCTGTCTTCTCGGGGTTTACGTTGCACCGACACCAGGAGGAAGCGCTTCGCCTGGGGGCTGCCGGCAAAGGTTTCGTCGTGACCTCGGGCACGGGCTCGGGCAAGTCGCTCACGTTCTTCGGCACGATCTTCAACGAGATACTGCGACACCCCGGCCCGGGCGTCGTCGGTCTTGTCTGCTATCCCATGAATGCGCTCATCAATTCGCAGACGGGTGAGATCGAAAAGTACGCGGAGCGCTATAAGGCGAGTACGCATCGGGATTTCCCCTTCTCATTCGGCCAGTACACCGGGCAGGAGGAGGAGGACAAGCGGGACACCATGCGGAACGCGCCTCCCCATGTCCTCCTCACCAACTACATGATGCTCGAGCTGATCCTGACTCGGCAGAGAGACTCCGATATCAGGGAAGCTATCTTCAAGAATCTGAAGTTCATCGCATTCGACGAGCTTCACACCTTCCGAGGTCGGCAGGGCGCGGACGTCGCGCTGCTCATCCGCCGGATCAAGGCGGAGTGCGCGCATCCGATCGTCTGCATCGGAACATCGGCCACGATGACCGGCGGCGCGACCTCGGCGGATCGCAAGACCCGTGTCGCCGAAGTGGCAACAACCTTCTTCGGTGACCGCTTTACGCCGGCTCAGGTGATCGAGGAATCGCTGACGGCCATCTCGGTCCGCCATCCGAACCCCGGGTCCGAGGAGCTCGCGGCGGCTATCGACACACCGACGGCCGCGGCAAGCGCGGAGGAGCTGTGCGCCGCCCCCCTCTTTCGGTGGGTCGAGCGTGTGGTGGCCCTGACGCCGGATGGTAGCGGCTATCAGCGCGGACCTGCCAGGACCGCGAGCGAGATGTGCTTGCTCCTTCGGGAGGCGTCGGGCCGGAATGAGACCGCATGTCGCGCGTCGCTCGAATCCCTGTTCACTCGGATTGCCGCGGTGAACGAGAGGATTGCGAGGGAACACACCGACCCGACCTCCCGGCCTGCATTCGTCCTGCCCTTCAAGCTCCACCAGTTCATCGCGCAGACCGCCTCTCTCTCGGTGTCTCTCCACCGGGGAAGCGAGAGGCTGATCGACTTTGACGGCGGTCCCGTCCCGAACAATCGCGGAAACGACATATCCTTTGTACCCCGTGGTTTTCAACCGCTCCTCGGGAAAGCCGTTCCTCTGCGTCAAGAAGAACCTTGCGGAGGGCAGACTCGAGGCGCGGGATTTCAGCGACGACAGCCTCCCCGAGGAGGAGAAAGACAGTCGCGAGTACGGGTACCTTCTCTGCGACGAGCACGCATGGCAGGCCCGACGAGGACCTCGCCAATCTGCCGGCGGAGTACACGCGCGAGGTCGGTGGTGTTCTCACGCTGAAAAAGGAGTACCTCGGGCAAGTTCCCTTCCGAGATTACCTACTTCGTCGACGGCGCGTATCGGGACGGATTCGCCACTGACACGGGCAGTGGCCTCAAGGGGTGGTACCTCCCCGTGAAGTTCATCTATGACCCCACGAGTGGCGACCTCTACCACCATCAGACCAGCGAGTTCGCCAAACTCTCCCGCATCGGGCTCGAGGGGAGGTCCACCACCACCACCGTCATCTCCCTTGCCATTCTGGACGCCATGAAAGGGCTCGGCTTCGCCGACAAGGACACCAAGCTCCTCAGCTTCTCCGACAACCGCCAGGATTCCTCCCTGCAGTCGGGACATTTCAACGACTTCATCTCAACCGTCCGACTCCGAGCCGCCCTCGTGAAGGCGTTGCGGGAGAAGGGGCCCATCCCCTTCTCCATGGTCGAGTCCGAAGTCTTCGATCGTCTCGGGCTGAAGTTGGCGGACTATGCGGTGATCCCCGAGTCCGGAGAGGTGTTCGATTCCCGCGTCAGATCGCTCCAGGAGATCATGAAGACCCTCCTGAAATACCTCCTCCTCTCCGACCTGGGTAACGCCTGGCGTGTCAACCTGCCGGGGCTGGAGGCGTGCGGTCTCGTGCGGATCTCCTACGAGAAGTGGGAAGAGCGGGTCAAGGACGACCGATGGGTCGCGCTGCGCCGACAGTGCGCCGAGGCCGGCGCCGACTTCGAAAGCCTGATGTTCCAGATCCTCGACTCCTTCAGGAAACTCCACGCGATCGACATGTTGTTAAAAGCTATGCCTGTCTTTTTGTCTACTATTCTGAGTTCAGCCAGACGGCCGATAACAATGTCAATATCTCCTTTTTCAGCATCCTTTTTGGGAACGGTTCTGATCTCCTCTATTTCAGCTATACCGCCGTAACGTGCAACCAGCCTCGATTCCGTCGTTATATTGGAAGCAGTACCTCCGACGTGGAATGTACGCAGTGTAAGCTGGGTACCGGGCTCACCGATACTCTGAGCTGCAATAACTCCGACGGCTTCACCTTTCTGGACCATTCGTCCGGTGGCCAGGTTACGTCCGTAGCATTTTGCACATACTCCTTTTTTGGATTCGCATGTAAGAACCGAACGGATCTCAACCTGTTCGATCGGGGAATCTTCAATCTTCCTTGCCAGTTCTTCAGTAAGCTCCTGACCAGATTCAACTATAAGTTCGCCTGTAAGCGGATGATAAACATTATGAACTGCTGTACGGCCAAGTACTCTTTCATACAATGATTCAACAACCTCTTCGTTTTTCTTGATGGCAGTTGCAATAAGACCCCTGAGTGTTCCGCAGTCTTCCTCATTAATAATTACATCCTGTGAAACGTCAACGAGACGGCGTGTAAGATAACCGGCGTCAGCAGTCTTGAGAGCCGTATCGGCCAGACCCTTACGGGCACCGTGTGTGGAAATAAAGTATTCAAGAACTGACAATCCTTCCTTAAAGTTCGAAAGGATCGGGTTTTCAATGATCTCCGAACCTGTAGATCCTGATTTCTGAGGCTTGGCCATAAGACCCCTCATGCCCGAAAGCTGACGGATCTGTTCCTTGGAGCCCCTTGCACCGGAATCAAGCATCATGTAAACAGAGTTGAATCCCTGTTTGTCATTCGAAAGCTGCTTCATCAGCGACTGGGTAAGCCTTGCATTTACGTGTGTCCAGATGTCAATGATCTGATTGTAACGTTCGTTATTGGTAATGAATCCCATGCTGTAGTTGTTCAGCACCTCTTCAACCTGCTCATATCCCTCAGCAACGAACTTGGTCTTTTCCTCAGGAATGATAACATCATCGAGATTGAATGACAGACCACCCTTGAAAGCTGAATAGAATCCAAGGTTCTTTATTGCATCAAGGAAATCAGCTGTCTTGGCTGTTCCTGCCAGCTTCAGAACACGTCCGATAATATCCCTCAGCGACTTTTTGGTAAGGATCTCATTTATATATCCTACCTCTTCAGGAACATACTGGTTGAATATAACTCTTCCGACAGTGGTTTCGACAAGATGGTTTACAAACTCGCCATCTTTCCTGTCGTTGACCTTGACCTTTATATATGCGTGAAGGTCGATTTTCCCTTCATTGAATGCGATGTTGACCTCCTCCGGTGAATAGAAGATAAGACCTTCGCCCCTGACCTTTTCGGTTTCGGTGCTCTTTCTTCCTTTTGTGATGTAGTAAAGGCCGAGAACCATGTCCTGGGAAGGAACGGTTATTGGCGCACCATTTGCAGGGTTAAGAATATTATGTGAAGCCAGCATCAGCATCTGGGCCTCAAGGATTGCACCATTTCCAAGCGGAAGATGGACAGCCATCTGGTCACCGTCGAAGTCAGCGTTGAAAGCTGTACATACGAGCGGGTGAAGCTGAATTGCCTTTCCTTCTATAAGCTTTGGCTGGAATGCCTGAATACCAAGCCTGTGAAGTGTCGGAGCACGGTTAAGAAGAACCGGATGTCCCTTGAGCACATTTTCAAGGATATCCCAGACAACAGGATCTTTCCTGTCGACGATCTTCTTGGCCGATTTTACGGTCTTTGACTATTCCGCGTTCAATAAGCTTGCGGATAATAAATGGCTTATAAAGTTCAGCTGCCATATCCTTTGGCAAACCGCATTCATGCAAACCGAGTTCAGGACCAACGACGATAACCGAACGGGCTGAATAGTCAACCCTTTTACCGAGCAGGTTCTGACGGAACCTTCCCTGCTTACCTTTAAGACTGTCGCTAAGCGATTTAAGAGGCCTGTTGGCATCTGTCTTAACAGCATTTGCCTTGCGTGAATTATCGAACAGTGAGTCAACAGCTTCCTGGAGCATACGCTTTTCGTTGCGCAGGATCACCTCGGGAGCTTTGATCTCAATAAGTCTTTTCAGACGGTTGTTCCTGATTATGACCCTTCTGTAAAGATCGTTCAGGTCGCTTGTTGCAAAACGTCCTCCATCGAGCGGAACAAGTGGTCTTAGTTCCGGTGGAATAACAGGTACAACCTTTATGATCATCCATTCAGGCTTGTTAACCTGCTTTGAATCCCTGAAAGCTTCAACAACCTGCAGGCGTTTCAGAGCCTCATTTTTACGCTGCTGTGAAGTTTCAGTATTTGCCCTGTGACGAAGTGCATATGACATCTCATCAAGATCGATACGGCTCAGAAGCTTGTAAAGAGCCTCTGCACCCATATCGGCAACAAATTTATCAGGATGGTTATCTTCAAGATACTGATTATCCTTTGGAAGTGATTCAGTTATCTCGAGATATTCCTCCTCTGTAAGGAAATCAAGATATTTTACGCCATCAACTGCCTTGATACCCGGATTGATAACAACGTATCTCTCATAATAAATTATGGAATCAAGCTTCTTGGTCGGAAGACCGAGAAGATATCCGATTTTATTTGGCAGTGACCTGAAATACCATATATGAGCAACCGGAACTACAAGTGAAATATGTCCCATTCTTTCGCGACGTACCTTCTTCTCAGTAACCTCAACACCGCAACGGTCGCATACGATACCTTTATAGCGGATCCTTTTGTATTTTCCGCAATGGCACTCATAATCCTTTACCGGACCGAAAATCCTTTCGCAGAACAAACCGTCGCGTTCAGGCTTATAGGTACGGTAATTGATTGTCTCAGGCTTCAGTACCTCACCGCTCGAGCGGTCGAGTATCTCCTCCGGTGAAGCGAGACCTATTGAGATTTTTGAGTAACTGGTTTTTGTTTTGTTATCTCTTCTGAATGACATATGTCGAATATTTTTTAATTCTAAAACTAAAAATTCAAAACCCGGCGCGTATATACTTAATCAAGTATCACGCTAAGTCCGAGACCTCTCAGTTCGTGCAGGAGAACATTAAGTGATTCCGGAATGCCCGGCAGAGGCATTGGTTCTCCCTTCACAATAGCTTCATATGCTTTGGCACGGCCAACAACATCATCAGATTTTATTGTAAGTATTTCCTGCAGAATATGTGCTGCACCAAAAGCTTCAAGTGCCCATACTTCCATTTCACCAAAACGCTGGCCTCCGAACTGTGCTTTACCGCCAAGAGGCTGCTGTGTAATGAGTGAATATGGACCAATGGAACGGGCATGCATCTTATCATCGACCATATGGCCGAGTTTGAGCATATAAATTACGCCAACAGTTGCAGGCTGATCGAATCTTTCACCGGTGCCACCGTCATACAGATATGTCTTCCCGTATTTCGGAAGATTTGCAGCTTCCGTATATTCGTTTATCTGGCTGATTGTAGCCCCATCAAAAATCGGAGTTGAGAACTGCAGGCCGAGCTTCTGTCCTGCCCATCCGAGAACTGTCTCATAAATCTGTCCAAGGTTCATCCTTGAAGGAACACCCAGCGGATTCAGATACAATGTCAACAGGGGTTCCGTCCTCAAGGAATGGCATATCCTCAGCGCGAACGATCCTGGCAACAATACCCTTGTTTCCATGGCGTCCGGCCATCTTATCCCCTACTTTTACCTTGCGCTTCTTGGCAATATACACTTTTGCAAGACGTACAATACCTGCAGGCAGCTCATCGCCGATAGTAATATTGTATTTCCTGCGCTTATAGATCCCGTCAATCTCCTTGTACTTGATAATATAATTATGAAGGAGCTGCTTGATGCTGTCGTTTTTCTTCTTATCGGTAGTCCACTTATTGGGATTGACATTCAGAAAATCGACCTCCTGGAGCTGCTTTAAGAGTAAACTTGCTCCCTTTGGGAATCACATCGACATTCAGGTAATCCTTGACACCCTGTGAAGTTTTTCCATTGACAAGAA
This sequence comes from uncultured Spirochaetota bacterium, assembly GCA_963734495.1. Classification (GTDB taxonomy): domain Bacteria; phylum Spirochaetota; class Spirochaetia; order SZUA-6; family CAVTHK01; genus CAVTHK01. The sequence continues at coordinate 46,318 of CAVTHK010000003.1, read as the reverse complement.
TAAACAGCTTATCAACAAGCCTTGCCTTCAGGTCGTCGACGCTCCTGTTGAATTCAGTTTCAATTTTGTCGAGCATTGGTTTCTCAACTGCCTTGGCTTTTCTGTCCTTGATAGCCCTTGTAAAGAGTTTCTTGTCGATAACAACTCCTTCAAGAGATGGACCGGCTTTCAGTGAAGCATCTTTTACATCGCCTGCCTTATCACCGAAGATAGCTCGCAGAAGTTTTTCCTCCGGAGAAGGATCTGATTCTCCCTTTGGTGTTATCTTGCCGATAAGAATATCGCCGGGCCTGATGTGTGCTCCGATCCTGATAAGACCATTCTCATCAAGGTTTTTGGTAGCTTCCTCGCTCACGTTCGGAATATCCGAGGTAAGCTCTTCCAGACCACGCTTTGTATCGCGAACCTCAAGCTGGTATTCATCAATATGAACTGAAGTAAAATAATCCTCCTGGACAACTTTTTCAGATATTACTATTGCATCCTCAAAGTTATAGCCTTTCCATGGCATGAAAGCCACTTTCAGATTCCTTCCGAGAGCAAGTTCACCGCCTTTTGGTTCCATATCCTTCAGTAAGAACCTGTCCTTTAACAACTTTTTCTCCCTTTCTTACGACAGGAAGAAGGTTGATGCAGGTATTCTGGTTTGTCTTCCTGTATTTGGGAAGAATATATCTTCGGATATCATCATCAAAGCTTACGAACTTCTCTTCATCAGTACGGGTGTATCTTATAACTATTTCGTTTGAATCAACGAATTCAACTACTACCGTCACCCTCAGCCATATAGAGAATCCGGCTGTCCCTGATAACCTGAGCTTCAAGGCCGGTACCGACAATCGGTGCTTCCGGATTGATAAGCGGAACAGCCTGCCTCATCATGTTTGAACCCATGAGTGCCCTGTTGGCATCATCATGTTCGAGGAACGGGATAAGTGAAGCTGCTATTGATGCGATCTGGTTCGGAGCCACATCCATAAGGTCCACCTTTGTGACCTCTTCAAATGGATAATCAGCTTCGTATCTGCATTTTGCCCTTGCATTTTCAAAATGTCCGTCTTTTGTAAGGGCGGCATTTGCCTGGGCGATCATCTTTTCCTCCTCCTCCTCGGCGCTCAGCCATACTATACCATCTTCACTGAAATCTACCTGTGCATCCTTAACTTTCAGGTAAGGCAGTTTCAATAAATCCCAGTGAATTTATTTTGGCGTAAACACAGAGTGACGAGATAAGACCGATGTTTGGACCTTCAGGTGTCTCAATCGGACAAAGACGTCCGTAGTGGGTATAGTGAACGTCACGTACCTCAAAACCTGCTCTCTCCCTCGAAAGACCACCTGGTCCCAGTGCTGACATACGACGCTTGTGTGTCATTTCAGCAAGAGGGTTGGTCTGGTCCATGAACTGGGAAAGCTGGTTGGTACCGAAGAATGAGTTAATGACCGAGGAAAGCGTTTTGGAGTTGATAAGGTCGACCGGTGTAAAGACCTCATTATCCCTGACATTCATTCTTTCGCGGATTGTACGTGCCATACGGGCCAGACCTACTCCGAACTGTGCATATAGCTGTTCTCCGACAGTACGTACCCTCCTGTTGCTAAGATGGTCAATATCATCGATATCTGTTTTGGAGTTGATAAGCTCGATAAGATAGCCGATGATCTTGATAATATCTTCCCTGGTAAGGATCTTTACAGACATTTCAGTTTCCAGGCCAAGCTTTTTATTAATCCTGTAGCGTCCAACCTCTCCAAGATCATATCTCTTGTCGGAGAAAAACAGTTTGTCAATAACATCACGGGCAGTAGCTTCATCAGGTGGTTCTGCATTTCTGCAGCTGACGGTAAATATAAATAACCGCCTCTTTTTCAGAGTTACACGGATCTTTCTGAAGAGTATTGTATATTATTGCATAATCAGACAGGGTTGTATCATCCCTGTGCAGAAGGATAGCCTTTGCACCGGAGTCAACAATCAGGTCAACATGTTCTGATTCAATTATGGTTTCCCTGTCAAGGATTACTTCATTTCTTTCAATTGAAACAACCTCGCCGGTATCTTCATCAACAAAGTCTTCAACCCATGTCCTGAGCACCCTGGCAGCCAGTTTGCGTCCGACAAGTTTTTTGATATTTGTTTTTGATACTTTATGTTCTTCTGCAAGGTTAAAGATCTCGAGAATCTCCTTATCGCTTTCGAATCCGATAGCGCGCAGGAGAGTTGTTACCGGCAGTTTTTTCTTCCTGTCGATATAGGCATACATCACATTATTAATGTCGGTCGCAAATTCTATCCATGATCCCTTGAAGGGAATGATTCTTGCTGAATAGAGTTTTGTACCGTTTGCGTGTATGCTCTGTCCGAAGAAGACGCCCGGTGATCTGTGCAGCTGAGATACAACAACCCTTTCTGCTCCATTTATTACGAATGTTGCACGTTCCGTCATATATGGGACGGTTCCAAGATAGACATCCTGGATTACTGTATCAAAATCCTCATGTTCCGGATCAGTACAGTATAGTTTCAGTTTTGCTTTCAGAGGAACGCTGAAAGTAAGTCCGCGTTCGATGCACTCCTCGATTGTATATCGTGGAGGGTCAATATAATAATCCAGAAATTCAAGAACGAAATTGTTCCTTGTATCAGTTATGGGAAAATTCTCAGTAAAGACCTTAAAGAGTCCCTCTTTTTTCCTGTTTTCGGGAGTTGTTCCAAGCTGAAAAAACTCACCGAATGATTTCAACTGAATATCCAGAAAATCAGGGTATTCCAGCTGATTTTTCCTGGAAGCGAAACTTATTCTTTCGGTATTTTTTGAGGACATTTATTAAAAGATTAAGTGAACTTATAATTTAAAGAACAAAAAGGCTTAGTCCCGTGAAATCGGGACTAAACCTATAACCCAGCAATCAGGTATAACTTATTTAAGTTCAACTTCAGCTCCTGCTTCTACTAATTGACTTTTTATTGCTTCAGCTTCATCTTTTGAAACACCTTCCTTAACCGGAGAAGGAGCAGCATCAACTACTGCCTTGGCTTCTTTCAGTCCGAGTCCGGTGATATCTTTCACGAGTTTAACAATCTGTAATTTCTGTCCGCCAGCTGCCTTGAGGATAACGTCGAATGATGATTTTTCTTCAACAGCAGCAGCTTCGCTACTTGCAGCTGGTCCGGCAACAGCAACAGCTGCGGCTGCAGGTTCGATGCCATACTCATCTTTAAGTATTTTAGCCAGTTCGTTTACTTCTTTTACAGACAGGTTAACAAGTTCTTCTGCAAATTTCTTAAGATCTGCCATTTTTATTGATTTTTAATTGATTATACTTTAATTATTCTTCTCTTTTTGATAGTGTTTCAAGAACACCATGAATTTTAGTTCCACCTGATTGCAGGGCTGAAATAACGTTTTTGGCAGGTGACTGCAGGAGCATGATAACATCTCCTATGAGTTCCTGTTTAGTTTTCACTGAAATAAGTGCAGTCGAGCATATTATCGCCGACATACACTGATTCCTGAACGTATGCGCCTTTAAGCACAGGTTTATCATGTTTTCTGCGGAATTCCTTAATAAGCTTTGCAGGAGAATTTCCGGATTGTGTAAACATGATGGACGTAGTACCTTTAAGAACCGGATAAAGTTCTTCAAAGTTCACTTCAGACTGCTCAAGTGCTCTTTTGAGGAGGGTGTTTTTTACAACGACAAGTTTAATATCGTTGTCAAAGCATTTTCTTCTCAGGTCACTTGTATCAGCTGCATTAAGCTGAGCAGTATCAGTCAGATAAAAGTGACTGTACTCTTTGAATCTCTCAGCAAGGCTGTCTATGATAGCATTTTTTTCTTCCCGTCTCATTTTTCTTTCAAGTATTTAACATAACTAATTAATCATCAAGACCTTTTGGATCGATCTTAACTCCCGGACTCATAGTGCTTGAAAGGAATACGCTACGGATGTAGGTTCCTTTTGCAGCAGCCGGTTTAAGTTTGTTTACAATAGAGATAAACTCCCTGGCATTTTCGACGATCTTCTGAGGCTCAAATGAGACTTTTCCGATAGAGGCGTGAATGATTCCTGTTTTATCAACCTTGAAATCAATCTTACCCTGCTTCACTTCTTTAACAGCCTTACCAATTTCCATGGTAACAGTACCACTTTTCGGGTTCGGCATCAGTCCGCGCGGACCGAGTATCCGACCTAACTGACCGACCTTTCCCATAACAGATGGCATGGTTATAATAACATCCATATCTGTCCAACCGCCCTTGATCTTTTCGACAAAATCGTCAAGACCAACGAAATCGGCTCCGGCTTCCTTTGCTTCAGCCTCCTTATCGGGGGTGCAGAGAACGAGTACACGTGTCTCTTTACCTGTTCCATGAGGAAGTGATACAACGCCGCGAACCATCTGATTGGATTTCCTTGGATCTATTCCTAACCTTACATCTAAATCGACAGAAGCATCAAATTTGGTTTTGGTCATATCCTTAACCAGAGAGGAAGCCTCTTTCAATGTATAAAGCCTGTCCTTGTCGAGTTTTTCAAGAGCAGACTTCTGGTTTTTGGTAAGTTTAGTCATTTTTTCTCCTAATTAATTATTTTACCGGGAATTCTCCTCTGACGGTGATTCCCATACTTCTGGCTGTTCCAGCTACCATTCGCATAGCGGACTCAACTGTAAAACAGTTCAGGTCCTCCATTTTATCTGCAGCAATTGTTTTGACCTGGTCCCAGGAAATAGATGCTACCTTGTCTCTGTTAGGTTCCTGAGAACCTTTCTTAGCTTTAGCAACCTCAAGAAGCTGTACGGCAACCGGTGGTGTTTTTGTAACAAAATCGAACGATTTATCTGCATAAACCGTAATAACAACCGGTATTACTTTTCCAGCCTTGTCCTGAGTCCTCGCATTAAATTGCTTACAGAAATCCATAATATTCACACCTTTCGAACCCAGTGCGGGTCCTACAGGTGGAGATGGATTGGCTCCTCCGCCACGAATCTGTAACTTGATTAGTCCAGCAACTTCTTTTGCCATAATTTTAAATTTGCTTATTTATTGCGAGAGCTTGATAGTTATTCAGGAAGCATTATGAATATTACAACTATCAATATCTTCTGTTAATTCTCTTTTTCCACCTGCATAAAACTAAGCTCAAGAGGTGTTTTTCTGCCGAAAATCTTAACCATCACCTTGAGCTTTTTCTTTTCATCATTCACCTCTTCAATTATTCCTGTAAAACTGTTGAACGGACCATCTATAACTTTCACCGATTCGCCTACGAAGAATGGGACATTCAGCTCCTCATCGCTTGCATTCAGCTCATCAACTTTTCCGAGAATACGGTTTATCTCAGGCTTTCTGAGCGGTACCGGTTCTCCATCCTGCGATCCCAGAAATCCGATAACATTCGGAACATTTCTGAGAAGATGCGGAATCTCTCCTACAAGGACAGCTTCTACAAGAACATAGCCGGGAAAGAATGTTCTTTCCTTGCTTATTTTTTTGCCTGCCCTTATCTGATAAACCTTTTCGGTAGGGATAAGAACCTGTGAGACATACTCCTCAAGTTTAAGGCGTGCAACTTCACTATCGATATATTCCTTTACCTTTTTTTCCTTCCCGCCGATAGCTCTTAAGCACATACCACCTTTTTATATTCTCACTCATTGCAATCTTCTCCTGTTAGTATAACAAACTGTAAATAAATTGCATTGCCCTGCTAAAGATAAAATCCATGCCTGCTACAATAAGAGCAAAGATCAGAGAAGCCACCATAACCAGAACAGCGCTGTTCTGAAGCTCGCTCCATGTAGGCCAGGTTACCTTGTGCATGAGTTCTGTGTATGATTCCTGAAAATATCCTTTTATATTCATATTACTAGTAATTTAGCACGGGAGGAGAGACTCGAACTCCCGACACCTGGTTTTGGAGACCAGTGCTCTACCAACTGAGCTACACCCGTTTATGTTGCAGCGTCACGGTCGGTACCGTGACGCTAGCGGTATATCCCCAAAACCTATTATTCCAGAATTTCAGTCACCTGGCCGGCACCAACTGTTCTGCCGCCTTCGCGGATAGCAAAACGAAGTCCAACATTGATAGCAACCGGATAGATAAGATCAACTGTAATTGTAACATTATCACCAGGCATAACCATTTCTGTTCCTTCAGGAAGAGTGATCTCACCAGTAATATCAAGTGTCCTTACGTAGAACTGAGGACGGTATTTATTATGGAATGGAGTATGGCGTCCGCCTTCTTCTTTCTTAAGAACATAAACCTCAGCCTTGATTTTTGTATGAGGTGTGATTGAACCTGGTTTGGCAAGTACCATTCCCCTTTTAATCTCTTTCTTGTCAACACCGCGGAGAAGCAGACCAACGTTGTCGCCAGCTTCACCCCTGTCAAGGATCTTACGGAACATCTCAACACCTGTACATACTGATTTACGCTTGGTAGCACCGAGTCCGATCAGTTCAAGTTCATCACCTGTAAGAACAACACCTGTTTCGATACGTCCTGTTGCAACAGTACCACGGCCGGTGATTGAAAATACGTCTTCAACCGGCATAAGGAAAGGCTTTTCATTTTCACGCGGAGGAATAGGAATATATGAATCAACAGCATTCATAAGCTCCATAACTTTTTCTTCCCATTTTGCTTCACCGTGCATTGCACCAAGAGCAGAACCACGGATAACAGGAGCATTGTCGCCGTCAAATTTATAGAAATTAAGAAGATCACGAACCTCCATCTCAACAAGCTCAAGAAGCTCTTCATCGTCAACCATATCAACTTTATTCATGAATACAAGCACTGTTGGTACGTTAACCTGGTGTGCAAGAAGGATATGTTCACGTGTCTGAGGCATTGGACCGTCATCAGCGGCAACCACAAGAATTGCACCGTCCATCTGGGCAGCACCTGTAACCATATTCTTGATATAGTCAGCGTGACCCGGGCAGTCAACGTGTGCATAGTGACGTGTCGCAGTCTGATATTCAACGTGAGCAGTGTTAATGGTAATACCCCTTTCCTTTTCTTCAGGTGCATTATCAATTGAGTCAAAATCCCTGACCTCAGAGAGGCCTCTTTTGGCAAGGACCATAGTGATCGCTGCCGTCAAAGTGGTTTTTCCATGGTCAACGTGACCAATTGTACCAATATTTACATGCGGTTTCGACCTGTCAAATTTTTCTTTTGCCATAACTCCAAGCGTATTAAATTTAGTTTATCTATAATCAATCATAATCATTTTTTCCTGTTGAGCCGGAGGGGGGAATTGAACCCCCGACCCCTTCCTTACCAAGGAAGTGCTCTACCCCTGAGCTACTCTGGCCTCAAAAAGTGAGCGGGAGACGGTACTCGAAACCGCGACCCTTAGCTTGGAAGGCTAATGCTCTACCAACTGAGCTACTCCCGCTTAATATCGTCCAAAAGAGCCTCTCCTTCAATTATTCCAGCCTTGCTGCCGGGTTAATCCTGTTTTATGTGGGGAGAGCAGGATTCGAACCTACGAAGGCATTTGCCAGCAGATTTACAGTCTGCCCCAGTTGGCCGCTTTGGTATCTCCCCAATAAAACAGAGTCGTACTCTTAAGACACACTTTTACAAGTCTTTCAAGAGCCGATGAAGGGATTCGAACCCCCGACCTGCAGATTACAAATCAGCTGCTCTGGCCAACTGAGCTACATCGGCAATTTAAAGAACGCACCGGAAGAGCATAAAAAACCCTCAAAAAACGGTTTGCAAATGTATGAATTTAAATTTTATTATTCAAAATAAATCAAGGTATTTTTGTAAGGAGATTTTTCAGATACCTCTCTTCTTTTGCTTATACCTGGTTATCTGCTGTCTTAAGAGCATCAATAGCCTCATCAGTCGCCTCTTCAAACGTTTTACTCTGCTTCTTTGCAAATAAGGAACTACCCGATATCTCCACCTTAATTTCGCTGATTTTATTTTCACGATCCTGATCCTTGTCAAGCCTGAGATATACCTCGGCATTTACAATATCCTCACCAAACTGGGCAAGTTTATCCAGTTTCTGATGAACAAAGTCGATTAGCTTCTTGTCAGCATCAAACCTAACTGAATGAATCTGAATGTTCATAGTAGTTCCTCCTCTTTTTTGATTAATATTTAAGCTCTCGGATGAGCCTGTTTATATATTTTCTTGAGTTTCTCAAATGTATTATGAGTATAAATCTGTGTCGCAGAAAGATTTGCATGACCCAGCAACTCCTTTATCGAATTCAGATCAGCGCCCCTGTTGAGCATGTGTGTGGCAAAAGTGTGCCTTAGTATATGAGGGCTCTTTTTCTCTATCGTAGTTACCATCGCGAGATACCTGTTAACTACATTATAAACATATTTATCATACAACTTGTTCCCTCGATCGGTGACAAAAAACCAGCCTTCAGACGCTGATGCGTATCTCCTTATCCCTCAGGGCTAATATATTCCTTAAGCCTTTCCATAAACGGCTTCACAACAGGTATGATCCGCTGCTTGTTCCTTTTTCCGGTCACCTTTACGGAACCTTCAGCCAGGTCAACATCCGCTGTTCCTGAGACCAATCAGCTCTGCCCTCCTCATCCCTGTCAGATAAAGCATCTCAATTATTGTCCTGTTCCTTATGCCTGCAAAATCATCACCAAAACTGTAATTGTCAAGCAATTCATCGAGAGCACCCTCCTCAACAAACACCGGAAGACTCTTTTTCCTTTTTGGCAGGGACACCTTTTCAAGCGGATCACTCTTCATGACACCCTCTTTTCTCAGATAACGGTAGAAAACCCTCAGACAGGAGATCTTCCTGTGAACGCTTACCGCAGAATAGTTGCCGTCGAGCATGCTGACCACCCATGCCCTGATATCATGGGAAGTCACAGAAACGGATCATGCAGGCTGTCCCTGCGAGGTTAAAAACAAAAAAAACTGATCCAGATCATTCAAATAAGACCTGACAGTATGAGGTGAATACCGCTTTTCGATTTGCAGATATTGTAAGAACGATTCCTTATAACTCATGAAGGAACCCCCGTATCTGTTTGTTAATAATAAATGAGAGCACGGACAACCGAATTACTCTTCGGTTTCCTGCAGCTTCTGAACGTACATAGCCTTCTTGATCTCTTCTCTCCGGCGTACTGAAGGCTTAATAAAAGCCTGACGTGACCTTAGTTCACGAATTACTCCAGTCTTTTCAAACTTTCTCTTGAACTTCTTTAATGCCCGTTCAATATTCTCGCCTTCTTTTAATGGTACAATAATCATAATCTAAAATTCTGTTTTTAAACGAGGCGCAAAGTTAGAAATAGAAAAATTCTTTTCAAAACTTTTATGGATTAAAATTAATCATGATGCTCTTTTTTATAATAGATTATTAAATTCTGTTTATCCCTTTTTGGTTTTCTGTGTATTAAAATTACGAAATAATAAGACTGTTTCCAAATAATTTACAATTTTTAACGGATCAGCCAAATAAGGCTTCGGGATCAACGGACTCACCCCCTTAATCCCTTTAAGTCCAACGAACTCACCCCCTTAATCCCCCTCTCTGCTGACGCAAAGAGGGGGATACATGGCTGATTAATATATTGTTATGAAGAGACGGAATCCAAAAATGATTCGATTTTTTCAAGGACCTTTTCCATATCTGATAACCCCTCATTTTTAATTCTTAAAATATGCAGTCCCTTTTCGGCCATAACTTCGTCCCGGAACTGATCATATTCCTGCTGTTCCAGATGAACCTGACCATCTATCTCAATTACTGTTCTTTTAGCGTGGCAATAAAAATCTGCAATAAAGAATTGCATTCCAGTGTAATCTGATTTATATATCACAGGGTGCTGACGTAGAAATTTATAGCATGCAAGTCGTCTGTTTCTGAGCCTCTTCCATAAAAGTTTTTCAGATTCAGTTGCCTCTTTCCTTAATCCTCTCGCAAGGGACCTTATTGACTTTAACCGATTATAGGTTCTTAATGACATCAATGTTAATTTATAATTGTTACATCAGCCAGTTTGGCTAACCAGAACTATTTTCACAGCGTTCTTACCCCCTCTTTGCGCCAGCAGAGAGGGGGCAGGGGGCATAGCCGTCAACTTAAGGGTATTATTAAAACGGGTAGATTAGAAAAAGTTTCCCCTCCTTTTGAAGGGGGCTGACCGTTAAGAAATTGCCCAGTGGGCAATTTTAGGGAGGAGCCAGGCTGCAGGGAAGGCGCCGGGACAATTGATTATCTTATGTTTACAAAGTTTATTTCCCGGCCGGGGTGGTTGATTTATTTCTTTTTCTTACCTTCATATCTATGAAAGACAAAAATCTCTTCAACATAAAAGGCCTTAAATCCTTCAGATCATCTCTCAGGAACAGGTCTACTTAGGATTCACAGTATTAAGGTTTGAAAACAGATTTGTGTTTAAAGACCCTCAATACTTAAAAAATGAGATAAGGAAAGTTATCAATAATGAAAAGCATAAAAAAGCATCAATATGAATATCAAATCAACCACCCCGGCCGGTACAGTGCATTGCAACTCTTTTAATAGCATAGTACTCCGGCCACCCCTCCTTCAAAAGAGTAATTTCCTAGCTAAAGGCATACTTTGGTTCTAATAGATTGTTAAGCAATAATTTAAACATATTTATTTTTCTATAATTGTATTTAAATGCCAGCTCATTTAAATATTCTTGTAAATGGACTTTTGAAATCTTATGATATTGACCGAATAACGATCTTTTGACTAAGGTCCAAAATCCTTCAAGAGTACTCGTATTATATTGATTAATACTTCTTTTGCTTTGTTTGTGATTTAATATTATGTGATTTTCAAAATGATCATTTAACCCGTAATATCCACCAAACCCGTCAGTGATTATTGTGCTGCCTGATGCGATCTTTGATTTTATATAAGGTTTTATTTCTTTACCAGATGCCTTCTCTAGTACTTTTAGTATTATTTTACCTTTTCGTTGAATCATCCCCAATACGGGGACCATATGCTCCATTCCAGACTTATAATATTTGCCAGATTCAAGCTTTGTTAAATAGTGCTTATTAGAAATACTTCCGCCAACATAGGTCTCATCAATCTCTACTATTCCACTTAAGATTGAATTGTCATCCTTCATTGCTTTACGGATTCGCTTCTGCAAAAACCAGGCAGTATTTTTATTAACATCCAAATCTCTAGCTAGTTGAAGAGATGATATTCCTTTTTTTGCATTTAATATAAGACATATGGCAAAAAACCATTTTGTAATTGGAAGCTTGGTAGATTCAAAAATTGTTCCTACCAGTACACTATAAGATCTCTTACAGTTATGGCAAGTATGCCTGAACTCCTGTGTCTTCCTCGAGCTTCTCGTTGAATTACAATAGGGACAAATGGGCAAATCAGACCATCTTTGTTTCTCAAGATAAGCCATACACTTTCCTTTAGTGTTAAGCTTCTCAGTAATTTTGATTAGTTCCATGTCATTTTTTTTCCCATAATATAATCATTTTGCCATAAACTAGGAAATTACTTTCAAAAGGAGGGGAGAGTTATAAATAAAGCTTCAGTTTTAGATCCGTTTGCGTTTACTGATCCTCCTACAAAGCTTTTTTAAGATACCTTAGGTTGACGGCTATCGGGCAGGGGGTGAGTTCGTGTCCTCAGCAGAGAGGGTCATGGGGTGACTCCGTTTATTGAAAATCAATATATGCCCCGATCTTCTTCCCCTTTTCCGGAGTAAGAATCTTATTCTCCTTCAGATCATCCATGCTGTCTTATCCTGCCAGCCAACTCCCTGTACTTGAGAATAGCCGATACTTCATATTTTTCAATATAAGGGATGCGGCTTAATCCCTTATAATCAGATGAATTAATCCTGGTCTTCCTGACTTCGGAACTGTCAGCAAATACTCTTTCCCTGATCATTTGATAAGTCTCTTCCGGCAAACCGTAAACTTCCATAAGCTGTTCCACCCTTGCAAATCCGCCCAGCAGATTCCTGTACTTTATAATCCTGACTGATAGAACCGGACCAATCCCCGGAAGAGCAATCAGCGCTGAGGTATCACAGGTGTTTATATTGAGCCGGATCTTTAACTGCCGGGAAGTCCCGGAATCATACTTACTGAGTTTTCCTCCCCCGCTCCTGTAGCTGACAGGGATTTTGACTTCCCTTGAAACGGGCCCAATCTTTAACAGGGTATCATATGAGGCTGTACCGGGATCAAAACCCAGGGGCATATTTTCATGAGCCTGTTCTTCCCAGTCAATTTTTGCAAACCATAAGCTGTCAGAATAGCCGGGAACTGCATTCACAATATCAATGTTTTTTTCAGGAACCGCATACCTTACAAGGATTACTAAAAGGATTATGATCAGCAGAATAAAAGTTGATCTCCTCTCACGACGCGTGTACCCAAACCAGTCATTGACCGGCTGAATGTTCAATAGTTTTCTCACAGAATGCAGTCCGACTGACTGCAATTTAAAAAATTACAGGGACAAAAAGCTGCATGGAATAAAAAATATTTTGATCAGGAAGTATCAGATCAGAATGGATAACCTATTCCTATTACGATGGCAAAGTCTCTTCTGAAGCTAATATCCCCGTTAACAGGAATCCACCTGGAGCCGCTCTGAATAGACGGATCGCGCAGCTTCATGCCGAGATCAACTCTTCCCAGCACAAAATTGAAGTCAAACCGCAGACCTGCCCCTGTTCCGACAGCTATATCCTTATAGAACTTGTTTAATTTAAACTGTGCACCAGGTCTTGAGGGATCATCCTTATAGGTCCAGATATTGCCAGCATCGACGAAGACTGCTCCTTCAAGGATCCAGAAAAGTTTGAACCTGTACTCCGCGTTGGCCTCCAGTTTGATATCAGCTGTCTGGTTGATGAACGTGACAGTATCACTCTGGAGAAATGATCCCGGACCCAGGGTTCTAACCTGCCATGCCCGTATTCCATTTGAACCTCCGCTGAAATATTGTTTTTCAAAGGGTAGTGCCTTTGAATTGCCATATGGAATGCCTATTCCGAAAAAGCCTCTGTATACTGCTGATGCAGCAGAATTGAATTTGTAATTGTACCTTAGATCAAGATCCGTTCGTATGTACTGAGCAAATGGCTGTTTGAGAAAATCATAAGTACCATCCTCATTCTTTGCCGCTCCTGATACTCTCTTTACCAATCCAAGCAAATTACCCGATGATTCGGCATTCACCCTGAGAAACCAGTAATCCTTCGATTTGTTTATCTTTTGGTTATTATAGATATATGAATACTTGCCGCCGAGTATCATCACATCCTTATAGCTATATGCAAGGTATGAAGATGATTCAATCTGAGCCTCGTACGCCGGATCAATTGACAGCATCTTGACAATGTTGAACTGAAGAGGACTGACTATATGTTCCTGATAGGGACCCGCTTTCCAGTCGTACCCAAATGTAGCGTTAGACATAAGCCTTGTGTAGAAGGGAAGATCCTGATAGTTATAGGCAGCAAGAATGATTGTTGAGGGATTATACTTTTTAATGAACTTTTCCTTCTCAATAAAAGGGAGCAGAAATTCAGGAAACCTGAGACTTGTCTCAAGTCCGAATTCTTTTGATTTTTTCAGCTCGGTGTTTTGTTGTGCCAGGGCTTCGAGTGCGCCTTTAAGCTTCATGCTGAAAAGCTGGGCGCCATGAAACAGATTCTTATGCTGATAAATCAGGTTTACCGCACCTCCTATGTTGCCGGCAGAATTTGTTCCTTCCAGTTCAATCTTGTATGACTGCTGGCTCAGCGGGGTCAGCTGAACATTGCAGTTAAGATCGAGCGGAATGTCCTGTGGTGGCCCGGGTGGAGATGATTCATTATAATAAATATTTACAAGCCTGTAAACTTTTAATGTAAGAAGGTGGGATTGTGATTGTTCTGTATTTGTAAAATTATAGGTGGCTCCGGGCTTCAGATACATGGATTGAAGTATCAGGTCATATTTAACCCTCTCTTTTTTCCCGGAGCTCACAAAATAATAACCTTTGTAGAAGGTAGTATCGAGGCTTTTCAGATAAGAATCACCTCCTTCAAGAGCGTTCTTGGGGATAAAATCGGGATATATATAAATATTCTTCACCTTGTAAATTGGGTGCTGGATAAGGCTGACCTTGCTTGATTCATCAATTTTTGTGAATTTTCTTATCCCGTATGTTATATCAACCTGCCTGTGACCTATAGAACTGTCAACTCTGAAATAAATGTGATCACCTGAGAATCCGTAGAATCCATGATCCTTTACAAATCTCTCAAATCTTGTCCGCTCAGCCTGCAGCTTGTCAACATCATATGGCTTCCCTCTTTCAATAACACAATTCATTGAATCAAAAAGATAAAGCTTCTTAATGTTGCTGTCAGCTATCTCATTGTATATATGTCTTATGGTGTAAGGAGGCAGCAGTTCGATATTGTAAAATACGTCAGTCTTCTGCCTTATTGTCGTAATAGTCTCAGAAACCTGGCCGTCGAAATAACCTTTCGAGGCAACATATGACTTTATCTGACCCTTTGTCTTGACAGTTGCAGTAGGATCGAATATTACCGGCTCCTCCCCTATATTTCTCAGCCATTTATTAAACCAGTTCTCCTTATCAATTTTCGAAAGATTATACAGCCCAAGGTAAAACCGTGTGCCAAAGATCCTCTTGTTCGGCTGCTGCTTAATATATGGTTTCAGGGCACTTTTCTGTATTCCTTCATTGTTCAAAATGATATGATTCTCATTCAAAAGCGATTCATCTGCCGGTACATATTTTGTCGGATTGCACGATACAATAGTTACTATAATGCAAAGCCAGAAATATGATCTCCTGGAAAATTGTTGCTTATATACTCCGGCTTTTTTCAAGTCTTGAACAAAAGTAGCAGTCAAATATATCAATAATAATCATAAATAAAGTAGGGACAGGTCGCGACCTGTCCCTACCCGACCTGTCCCTGCTATTTCAAAACCCTCTTCACCTCATATAACTCATCTTTTGTAAGGTATATTTTGTAATCTTTATACATTTGCACAGTGACAATACCGCCGGCAAGCTATGAAATACCGGCTCCATGCCATGGCGTTCACCGGGATCCGCATTTGCAAGAATTTGTTTTTCAGTATTATACATCCACAGAAAGAGAAGACAAAGGTATGCAGGAATTTGTAAAAAAAGAAATTTCCGAAAACGCATTTTAAACACTTTTAATATGATCAGCAAAAACAAAGCCAGATTCATTATCTCACTTCAGAAAAAGAAGGTGAGAGAAGAAGAGGGCTTATTTGTTATTGAAGGCGATAAAATTGTAAAAGAGTTTCTGGCTGCCAAAGTACCTCTTAAGACATTATTGCCAAAAAGGAATTTATAAGCGGACTTTCGCCATCTCTTAAAGATCAGATTGCTGAGATTGTGGATGTCAGCTACGATGAGCTTAAGCAGATTTCCACCTTAAAAACTCCACATAATGCCCTGGCCGTGGTACGAATTCCGGAACAGAAAATGAATTCCCTGAGATACTCAGTCATCTCTGTGTAGCGCTGGATTTTGTTCAGGATCCGGGAAACCTGGGTACAATAATCAGGGCTGCTGCCTGGTTTGGCATCAGGAATATTGTCTGTTCGCCTGACTGCGTCGATGTATATAATCCCAAAGTTGTACAAGCCACCATGGGAGCAATTCTTCATGTTAACGTGTTTTATTCCGATCTTAAGTAATTTGTTGAAGTAGCACTTGATAATAAATCAGCCGTCTATGGTGCTGTTCTTGACGGAGAATCGATATACAGTCAAAGCTGGGCAGAAAGGGTGTGATTTTGCTTGGCAATGAATCAAGAGGTATATCAGATGAGCCTTTTGCCATTTGTTACTGACAGGATAATGATCCCCGGAGCCGGCAGGGCTATGCCGGGCATAGAATCGCTGAATGTAGGGATGGCTGCCTCTGTCGTCTTCTCAGAATTTCAGAGACAGGCAAGCCTGCCCGTAAATTCTCAAACTTATTAATCAGAATAATATGACACAATCAAATTTCAAGGTTTACGGAACGACGATGGTTCATGCTGATTATCTATCATGTTACTGGTTGCTTCCAACCAGCTCCTATGGATTACGTTTGCACCTATAACAGGTGAAGCCACAAGATATTATGGTGTTTCTGACCTTCGCATCGGAATACTTTCCATGTGTTTTATGATAGTATATGTTGTTGTTTCAATTCCGGCTTCCTGGATAATCGATAAATACGGGATACGCATCGGCGTCGGCATTGGCGCTGTATTTACAGGCATATTCGGATTGCTCCGTGGTTTTGCCGGACCCGACTACAACCTGCTGCTTACTGCGCAGATCGGAATTGCTGTCGGACAGCCATTCATTCTGAATGCAATAACGAAACTTTCAGCCCGCTGGTTTCCGATCGAGGAGCGGGCAACGGCAGCCGGTCTTGGCTCTCTTGCAATGTATATCGGAATTCTGGCAGGAATGACTCGTTACTCCCTACCTTGTAGCTGGGTTCAGGTATTAAGGGAATGCTTATATATCTTCGGAATATTTTCTCTTTCCATAGCTGTCATTTTTCTGCTCTTCATCAAAGAAGGACCGCCTACTGCCCCATGCCTTCCCGAACAGGAAGAACGGTCTCTTGTCTTTGACGGATTCATGAGTACACTCAGGACCAGGGATTTTATATGGCTGATGATAATATTTTTTATCGGGCTTGGAGTATTCAACAGCGTGACTACCTGGATTGAGGATATCATGAGGCCGAGGGGCTTTTCCGCAACACAGGCCGGGATAACCGGTGGCCTGATGATTGTAGGAGGAATTATTGGCGCTCTTATAATACCAATGCTATCCGACAGGTACAAGAAAAGAACGCCTTTTATTATTCTGGCTCTTTTCGGTGCCACTCTGGGTCTCACCGGTATAACCTTTGCCACCAGCTTACTGGCTAATGATCACGTCAGGAATGGTTTTAGGCTTTTTTCTGCTTAGCGCCGGTCCTGTTGGATTTCAGTATGGTGCCGAAATAACATACCCTGCCTCTGAGGGAACATCAAACGGAATGCTTCTTCTGATGGGCCAGGTATCCGGCATTGCTTTTATCTTCGGGATGGACAGCATGAAATCGGCGCAAACCGGGTCGATGACAAGGTCACTTGTTGTTCTGATAATATTGATGGTGCTCAGTATTTTGATGTCTCTGCGGCTGAATGAGGCTGCGATTCTCGAAAAAGAATAATATAACTGACCTGGAACAATACCTGCCCGTGGAGTTTTTCCGGCTAATGCTTTTTTATAAGAATTTTTTCAAGCTCTTCAAGACTCTTACCCCTTGTTTCAGGTACACGGAATATAGTGAAGAGCAAAAGAATAACGCACATTGATATCGAATATCAGGAAAGCAGTCGCCCCACCGAACCTGTTAAGAATCAAAGGGAAAAACAGAATAAGCAGAAAATTTGCCAGCCATAATGATAACAATGGATACTGACATAGCTTTGCTTCTCAGCTTATTCGGAAATATTTCAGATACCAGAACCCATGTCACCGGTCCGAGGGAAGCCGAAAATGATGCAATATATGTAAGGATCAGAAACAGGATAAGGTAACCTTCAAATTTTTTAAAATAAAAAGCGACGGCAATTGATGTAAGTGAAATTATCATGCCCGTGACACCTCCGATAAGAAGTGGTTTTCGTCCCAGCCTGTCAATAAGTGCATATTGCAACAAATGTAAAAATCAGATTTCCTCCTCCTATAATGGCTGTCTGCATCACTGCACTGCTGGCTCCCTCTCCTATGCTCTGAAAAATAACCGGAGCATAATACATTATTGAGTTGATTCCGGTCACCTGGCTGAAAACGGAAAGAAATACTCCAATAAAAAGGATAGGACGCATATGACGCTGAAAATACCTCCCTGAAAGTACCTGAGTCCTCTTCCTCTTTAATTGATTCTTCAATGGTAGACAAGTTCCTCCTTGGCCATGCTCAGTTCCGTTTATCCTTCTCCAGAATCGTAAAGGCCTCTTCGGATTTGCCCTTCTGAACAAGCCAGCGGGGACTTTCCGGTGCAAAAAACAGGAAAATGAAAAAAAGAATTGCAGGCAAACCCATAACAGCCAGCATCCATCGCCAGTTATTCTCCCCTGTGTCTACCAGCAGGGCATTTGAAATAAAGGCCAGAAGTATCCCGATAACAATCGCAAGCTGGTTATAGGACACAAGCCTGCCCCTGCTTGCTGCAGGAGATACTTCGGAAATATACATTGGTGACAGCATGGATGCTATTCCGACTCCAAAACCCCCGATTATCCTGTATCCAATGAAAAATGAAAGCTTATGTGCCAGGGCTGAGCCGACTGCGGATAAGGCAAAAAGTATTGCAGCACTCATCAGAGTCTTTTTCCTGCCAAAGACATCGCTCGGCTTTCCGGCCGAGATAACTCCAATGATGCATCCTCCCAGGAGGCTGCTGACAGTCCAGCCAAGCCAGATATCATTAAGGTTGAAATAGGGCTTGATGAAAGGCGTTGTTCCTGAAATTACTGCTGTGTCAAAGCCGAAAAGCAATCCTCCCAGAGCGGCAATTGCGCTGATAAGGAAAATGTAATTTTTTTGTTTCGGGTTCATTTAGTCGATTGGTGTTTAGCGTCTATGTGGTTTAGCAGTTTAGCGGAGTTACATCATTATTGCTGCAATAGCATCGGCAGCATTCATTCCGTCGACAGCAGACGATACAATCCCGCCGGCATATCCGGAACCTTCACCGCATGGGTATAGACCCGTTATCCTGATATGATGAAGCTTTTCACTGTCTCTCGGTATCCTGACCGGAGAAGATGTTCTCGATTCAACGCCCAGTACAACTGCTTCATTTGTCAGATATCCATTCATCACCTGACCAAATATCTGGAATCCATCCCTGAGTCGCCTGCCGATTGATTTTGGCAACCAGCTGTGAAGAGGTGATGATGTTACTCCCGGAAAGTATGATACCTTCGGCAGGGAACCGGATGATCTTACCAGCAACAAAATCAGCAAGACGCTGTGCAGGTGCTCTCTGCGTATGTCCTCCGTTCTTCCAGGCCTCCCTCTCCAGCTCTTTCTGAAACTCAATGCCTGCCATTTCTCCCGAACTGCTGTATTTTACAAGGTCTTCCGGTCTGATCTCAACCACAATTCCGGAATTTGCGTACGGTGAATTTCTTTCTGATGGCGACATGCCATTGACAACTATCTCCTCCTGTGAAGTTGCTGAAGGAACAATAAATCCGCCCGGGCACATGCAAAATGAATAAACTCCTCTGCCATCAACCTGTTTTACAAGATTATATGAAGCTGCCGGAAGAAATTCTCCCCTGCCTGTTGCCATGATACTGAATTCTGTCAATAAGTTCCTGTGGATGTTCAACCCTCACTCCCATTGCAAATGACTTCATCTCAAGCTCAATACCACGTGTTGCGGCAAATATCGTAAATATCCCTTGCAGAATGGCCTGTTGCAAGAATGACATATGGAGAATAGAATTTTTCATTGTCTGAAGTCATAACTCCTTTAATGGCATCACCTTCAATTATCAGATCTGTAACTTTTTTTTCAAGCAGGAACTGACCGCCTGCGTCTAGTATTGACTGCCTGATACCGGAAATGATGCGAGGAAGTTTATCGGTACCCAGATGAGGATGAGCCTCATACATAATATTCCGTGATCGGCACCATGAAGACACAGAAGCTCAAGGACCCGGAGTATTATCTCCTCTCTTTTTTGACCTGTGTATAGAGCTTGCCATCGGAATAGGTTCCGGCTCCTCCTTCTCCAAAACAATAATTACTGTCAGGATCAACAATCTGTTCCCTGCTGATCCTGGCAATATCCTTTTTCCTTGATGATACATCACGACCCCGTTCAATTATCACCGGACGTATTCCAAGTTCAATGAGCCGGAGAGCTGCAAACAGGCCGGCCGGTCCGGCTCCGACAATTATAACTTCCCTGCCGGCTGAGACATTCAGAGGCATGAAGGGGGTGATCCCGGCAATTTCAGAATCCTCCCCGGTAAAGATCTCAACTGTAAGATTAACCCGGATATTTTTCTTCCGGGCATCAACGATCTTTTAAGAATTCTGAGCTGAAGAGATTTCAGATTGTCGATTCCGGCCAGTGATGCTGATATTTTCCTTATTGCAGCTTCATCAGCTGCTGCTGCAGGATTTAGATTTATCCTGACCTGTTTAATCATTTCTATTCAAAATGAAATGAAAGAACCCATATCTGTGACTTCATCTTTTCAATGGCATTTACATATTCCGGGTGTCCGGGGCGTAGCTCCCTGACAAGAACGTCGCTCAATGCCGTTGGACATTTTAAGCTCGACTGAAAGTTTGAAATAGGCAAGATAAAAATCGAGTCCTGCTCCCAGTTCATAATAAAGGTCCGGCTTCTTTATCCTGATATATACCGGTTTTCCCTCATCATAATCCTTTTTGGCTGCCAGGTCATACCGGTAGTTGAATCCTCCGATAACATATGGACGCACATTATTGAGCCTGTCTCCTTTTAATTTAAGAAGAAGAGGAAATTCAAGAAATGATGATTCAAGCTTCTGCTGATCATTGTAAAGTACCTTGTTCTTGTAATACCTGATATTCCTCTGCCCGAAGGAAACACCCGGAAGAAATCTGATATCCATGTACTTTGCAGGCCTGCAGTCTGTAACAATCTGGATATTTATCCCGGGATTCAGCTTGCTGACCTCCGGATAAAGTGAATCTGTCTCAAGATATTTCTGGGAGGGTGTAATATTGAAATCCATTGCATTAAATCCCAGGCTGAATCCGAAATGAATGAGCTTCTCATCATACCATGATTCATTTTTCGGCTTCTGCTTCTGCCCTGATAAATTAAGATGGATAAGAAAAAAAACAAGCGAAAAAACTATATAGAGGATTTTTCTTTTCAAACCTATCCGGGACTAGTTATATTTTGGATACAAGATAATAAACTCGTTTGGATTCTGATTATTGTATCTGATTTTTTAAACCTGTATAAATACTGGCCACTCCTCCTGTAAGCTTTACCTGCCTGGTATGCAGAAAAACCGGCATCTTCCAAGCAGCTGAAGGAACTGCTTCATTATCCGGAAATTTATACACAGAATCAGGCAGATAACTGTAAGCCGCTTTGTCCTTTGAAAAAAGCCTGCCTACAGAGGGAAGTATATTCCTGAAATAAAAATTATAAACTGATCGGAAAAGGAATCCTGATGGCTTTGAAAATTCAAGTACCAGTAATCATCCCGTCATTCCGGAGAACCCTGTCTCATCTCCGTCAGACCTTTCAGGGGATCGGAGAAATTTCTTACACCGAAATGCCACCATTGCAACATCAAATTGATTCATCGCCGAAGGGAATATTTTCAGAATCGCCATGAATAAGTTCTATCCTTCCGGAATAGCCTTTTTTACGGAATTTTCTCTTTGCCGATCTCAAGCATATTCTTGAGATATGTCAATTCCTGTTATCTTCAGGGGATTAATCCTCATTGCAGCGATGGCAAGATCGCCGGTACCTGTGGCAACATCAAGTATTTCAGGATTCTGATAATGCCGGGAGATAATCCTTATTGCCCTTCTTCTCCACATGCGGTCAATGCCGAATGACAGGAAATGATTCAGAAAATCATATCTCCAGGCAATTGAATCAAACATCGATTCAACCATTACTTTCTTGTCCTCATTCATATGTCCGGGATTATTTCCCAATTAAAAAATAAACGCAAAGATAGAAGAATTTCAGAATCAGGCTGCATCACTTATTTCCGGATGAAATAGGCCAAAATTAGGAACTCAATGGATGAATTCATCGACCGGTTAATGAAGTTAGTTCAATAAATATTTTTACTTTTACACGAAATTTTAAAACTCAACAACATGAACAAAATCATAATGATAACCGGTGCAACATCCGGTTTCGGCAGGGCAACAGCAGTCAGTTTGCCGGAAACGGATTTGACATAATAATAACCGGAAGAAGAAAAGAGAGACTCGATGAACTTGAAAATGAACTCCTCTCCTATGGGAGGATCAGGGTACTATCCCTTAATTTCGATGTAAGGAACAGAGAGGATGTTGCATCTGTAATCAGTAACCTGCCTGAGGAGTGGAAAGCGATTGATATACTTGTAAATAATGCCGGACTGGCAGTTGGAATGGATCATATAGACAAGGGAAATATAGATGACTGGGAAAGGATGATCGATACAAATATCAAAGGGCTCCTTTATGTTACAAGAGCAGTTGCACCGCTGATGGTTGCGCGGAACACGGGACATATTATTCAATATCGGATCGATAGCCGGAAAGGAAAGCTATGAGAACGGAAATGTATATTGCGCAACGAAATCAGCCGTTGACTCACTTTCCAGATCGATGAGGATAGACCTGCTTAAGAATAATATTAAAGTAACAAATATTGCACCCGGAATGGCTGAAACAGAATTCTCCATTGTCCGGTTCAAGGGTGACAAGGAAAAAGCAGATGCTGTTTATAAGGGCATTGATCCTCTGACAGGAAAGGATATTGCAGATGTTATTTATTTTTGTGCCACGCTTCCGGCTCATGTCTGCATAAATGACCTTGTTATTACTCCAACCCAGCAGGCAGGGGTAAATCATAACTTCAGGAAGGTGTAGAACGGGTATTCGGTATTGGTGTTAGGTGTTAATGTTACCGATTACTGATTACTGATTACCGATTACCATTACCTGTCTAATATCTTTTGTCTTTTCTACTGATTCATAAACCCCTGATCCTTCAAAACCTGCAGAAACATATTCGAGAAATAAACATTATCTGCCTTTTTGTATCTCACATCCGTGAACACCTGGGCCAGGGTCTCTTTATTATTCTCCTTGATGAACTGGAGCGAATCGCTTCTCTCCTCTTTTTCCCTGATAAAACATCTCAATCTTCTCATCCGTATAATCAGCAATATGTCTCATTATGAATTACCGCTTCAAGAGGAAGCCGGTCAACCTGTTCGGGTTTCTCCGCGGGCCAGCCAAGGGTGATTGTGGTTACCGGAACAACACCTTTGGGAAGCTTCAGAACATCTATAATTTTATGAGCCATATAGGTTGTGGTTCCCAGGTAACATATCCCAAGTCCTTCTGATTCAGCTGCAATGCAGAATGTCTGGGCAGCAAGCAGGGCATCAATCGCGGCAGTAATGAATGAAAGAAAATTATCATAGCCCGGTTCTGCATTTCTCAAAATGCACCATTTGTTAAACCTGTTGAAATCTGCACAGAATGTCAGTACTACAGGTGCTTCAGTGATCATTTTCTGATTGAAGTGCAAGAGGAGCAAGTTCTCTCTTCTTCTCATCATCCCTGGTAATGATTATGCTGTAAACCTGCATATTTCCTGTTGTTGAAGCCCTGCAGGCCATAGTGAGAAGCTCATTCAGAAGCGTTTCACCAACAGTTTCATTTGTATATTTCCGTATAGTTCTGCGGTTGAGAAGAATATCTGATACTTTGTCCATGGTTTAATTTTGTAAATTCGATCAGACAAAGTAAGTATATTCCGGAATTATTTTATTCATTTAATACAGCCCTCGGCAATTATAATTGTTTTTTAAAGGAATGTTTTATATACTTGTTATGGATTTAGGACAGAAGACGGAAGACGAGAAGCAGTTGTCATTTGGCTTCGGGCGTCATTTATGGTCATTTGCTTGCAGCGTCATTAATGGTCATTAATGATATTAGTGACCATGAATGACTATTGAATGACTACTGAATGACTACTGAATGACTACTGAATGACTACTTCGGACTTCGGACTCAAACAGAAATATATCAAATTACAATTTAAACACATAGAACTATGAGCAGACCAGTAACATTATTTACAGGACAATGGGCAGATTTGCCATTTGAAACTGTTTGTCAGAAAGCCAAATCATTCGGCTATGATGGTTTGGAGCTTGCATGTTGGGGTGACCATTTTGAGGTCAATAAAGCTGATGATGCATATTGCCGCAAGAAAAAGGAGACTCTTGCAAAATACGGGCTGAAGGTTTTTGCTATCTCCAATCATCTTGTCGGACAGGCTATGACGGATGTTATAGATGAACGGCATAAAGGTATTCTTCCGGCATATGTGTGGGGAGACGGAGATCCCGAGGGCGTTCATCAGCGTGCAGCAAATGAAATGGTGCATACTGCCGAAGCGGCTAAAAGGCTGGGAGTGACAACTGTTAACGGTTTCACCGGCAGTCCGATATGGCATCTGCTTTACTCTTTCCCTCCTGTAACCCCTGCAATGATAGATAAAGGCTATGCTGACTTTGCAGCACGCCTTATACCGGTCCTTGACAAATTTCATGAGCTCGGGATAATGTTTGCACTCGAAATACATCCCACTGAAGTGGCATTCGATATTGTCTCAGCAAGAAGAACACTTAAAGCTCTCAACAACCATTCAAATTTCGGATTCAACTTTGACCCGTCACATCTTGGTTACCAGGGAGTTGATTATGTGAAGCTGCTTCTTGAATTTGGAGATAAAATTCTGCATGTACATATGAAGGATGTAGGATGGTCAAAATGTCCCACTGAGGCCGGAGTCTTCGGCGGACATTCTGAATTCGGAACTCTTGGAAGATTCTGGGATTTCAGGAGCCTGGGGCATGGGAACATTGACTTCGAAGCAATAATCAGGGCTCTTAACCGGATCAATTATAAAGGTCCGCTTGTCAGTTGAGTGGGAAGACAGTGGAATGGACAGGGAATTCGGTGCAAAAGAGGCCTGCGAATTTGTCAGAAAGGTGGATTTCCCGTCATCCAATATTGCATTTGATGCTGCGTTTGAAAAGAAATAGCTAATAACAGAATTAACAAACCTTTAACATACAACCTAACCTAATAACCTCAAAATGGATCACTGTTAAGAAAACCCAGTTATTCAATGCAAGCTGTGTTGCATTAGTCGTCACGGCATTAGCCTTTGCCACAAGGGGTTCATTCGTAGAAGCCTGGGCCACTGAATTCAACCTGACTCACACACAGGTCGGATGGATAGTCGGAACAGCCTTCTGGGGCTTCACACTGGCAATGGTTTTCGGAGGACCGCTGGTAGATATTATTGGACTCGGAAGAATCATTTCCATTGCATTCTTCTGTCATGTTGCAGGAATTATTCTGACCATTATTGCTACAGGATTCTGGTCACTTGTTTATTTCGACATTATTGATCGGAATTGCTAACGGAAGTGTTGAAGCTGCATGTAATCCCCTGATAACAAGCATGTACACTGATGAAAAGACCAGGAGGCTGAATCGTTTTCATGCATGGTTCCCGACCGGTATAGTTATAGGTGGCCTGATTGTATACCTTTTCAATAAAATCGGACTTGCAGGACTGGCGTTATGCAATGGGAATAATGCTTCTCCCGACCTTCGCCTATGGATACATGTTTCTGAATAAATCATTTCCCCAGACAGAACGTGTTGTTTCAGGATTTTCCTACAAGGATATGCTGAAGGCATGCGTCAGTCCATTGTTTCTCTTTATGGCATTCTGCATGCTTCTGACTGCGTCAACTGAACTTGGGCACGAACCAGTGGATTGCAGCACTTCTGAAGAATGTTTCGGACAATCCGATCCTTCTTCTTGTCTGGATCTCAGGAATTATGGCACTTGCACGTCAGTTCGGAGGCACACTCATCCATAATCTCAAATCAACGGTGGTACTGCTTACATCATCAATACTGGCTTTTATAGGGTGTATTCTCATGGGTTATACGAGCGGTGCAATGGTCTTTGCTGCAGCAGGAATTTTTGCGTTGGGCATTGCATTTTTCTGGCCCTCAATGCTGGGCTTTGTTTCAGAAAATATTCCGGAAAGCGGAGCTCTTGGACTTGCCATCATGGGCGGAATTGGGTTTCTTGGCGGAGCAATAGCACAGCCGGTACTCGGAGCTATTTTTGATGCACAGACTGCCGCAGCTGCTGCAATGTCAAACGAGGCAGTCACATCTGCACAGGCACAGCTTACAGGCGGAGCCAATACTCTGAGACTTGTCGCATTTGTCCCTGCAGTTCTTATCGTGTTTTTTACAATACTGCATTTAAGGAAAAGGAAAAATGTTTAGATTAAGCCCACCAGACCCACTGAAGACAAGAGTATAATTACTGTAAAAAGATATTAAAATGCCCCCTTTCGAGCGGGGTCCTGGAGGGAAGCTTGGGAGGTGGATGTAAGAATAGAAAACATGTTCAGATATTAAGACAAAAGTTAAAAGATAAAAGTATTACTATGAAAAAACTCAGATTAGGAATGATAGGAGGCGGCATTGGTGCATTTATAGGTGATGCTCACCGCCGGGCATCAAGAATATGCAACGATTTTGAACTCGTAGGAGGGGTTTTTGATGCCGACTATGAAAAAAGCAGGCAATTCGCAAAAAAAGAGGGCATAAGTCCGGACCGTTGCTACAAATCTGTCGATGCTCTTATTGAGGCAGAGACCAAAATGGCCGCCGACAAACGGATAGAGGTAGTTGCAATAGTCACACCCAATGCTCTCCATTATCCTTTTGCAAAAAGTCTTCTTTCAAATGGATTTCATCTGGTTTGCGAGAAACCGATGACAATGACTGTCGCGGAAGCCGTTGAACTTGAGAAGCTTGTCGCAAAAACAAAGCTGACATTCGCACTGACTCACACCTATACCGGCTATCCGATGGTAAGACAGATGAGGGATATGATAGCCAGCGGAGCTCTGGGAAATATCCAGAGGATTGATGCACAATACTATCAGGGATGGATCAACTCGATCATACACGGAACGGAAAGCAGGATAACAGGCGTATGGCGGCTTGATCCAAAGCATGCCGGAGCAAGCAGCTGCATGGGAGACATCGGAGTTCATGCATTCAACCTCATTGAATACACAACAGGACTTGAAATAAAAGAGGTTCTGTCGGATCTGAGCCCTGTCAAGGAGGGAATCAAACTCGATCTTGACGGAACTGTCCTGCTTCGTTTCGGAAAGAAGCTGAAAGGCGTTATACGTGCCAGCCAGGTATGCGGAGGCGAGGAAAACGGCCTCACAATAGCTGTTTACGGATCAAAGGCCAGCCTGAAGTGGGGTCAGGAAAACCCGAATTATCTTACCATGCTGAGCGACTCTGAGCCAACAAAGATATTTAAACCTGCCCATGGCTACAATGGGAAGAATGCCGAGGCAGCACATACCATGCCATCCGGTCATCCTGAAGGTATTTATGAAGCCCTGGCCAATATATACAAGGGAACAGCAAAATCAATACAGAGGCGAGAAATTTGACCCTTGCGAATTCCCTACAGTGCATGACGGGGTAAGAGGCATGAAATTCATACATGCCGTTGTCGATTCCAACAAAGCCGGGAATATCTGGGTGAAGGTGTGAGGCGGCGGAAGCTATTTAAAATTTCCCGCTGATCCCGCTGATCTTCGCGGATTATGAAAAACTGATCTGCGTAAATCTGCGCGATCTGCGGGAAAAAGATTTGAAATATATATAAACTCAACCAAATGGAGAACGGTAAAAAGTCAGCTAATCAGGTTTCAAGACGAAAATTTGTGGGACTTACGGCAGCCGCTGCAGCATTTTCAGCTTTACCCGGAAATTTCATTATCCGGAGTTCAGGAAATCAGAAAGAAAGCAAGCCAAACTCGGAGTTTGGCGGTGTTCAGGTTGGAGCCATCACATACTCGTGGCGAAGTATGCCCGGCAGTGCGGAAGAGATACTTCAATACTGCCTCCTGACAGGCATCAGCTCCATCGAACTGATGGGAGATGTTGCCGAAAAATATGCCGGATTGCCACAGGGACCTGTAAAGCCTGCCGCCGGCGTATTATTATCTGATAAAGAAATCGCGGACTTTGAAAAAGCCTCAAAGGAAGCCGCGGATGCTCAAACGAAGTGGCGGCTCTCAACTTCAATGAAAAAATATGAGGCATCTCCGGAAAATGTACAATGACGCCGGAGTAAATATCCATATAGTTAAATTCTCTCCTGAAAAATGGACCGACAAGGAGATCGAATATGCCTTTAAAGCAGCCAAAGCACTGGGCACTAAAGGTGTTACAAATGAAATAGGAGATAAGGCCTGCATGAGGCTTGGGCCATTTGCACAGAGAATGGGAATGTACGCCATCTTTCATCAGCACCTTCAGCCAGGCGAACCGGGCTGGAACTTCGATAAGTTCCTTGGATACTCTCCTGCCAACATGCTGAATTTTGATGCCGGGCATTATTTTGGAGCTACAGGCTTACATCCCAATGGCATTATCGAAAAGCTTCATAGCCGGATCGTGAGTATTCATATGAAAGATAAAACCGGACCAAAAGGAAATCCTCCCAACACCAATATGCCCTGGGGAAAGGGAGAAACACCAATTGCCGATATCCTCCTCCTGCTTAAAAAGAACAAGTGGCCGATCTATGCAGACATTGAACTGGAATATCCTGTACCAGAGGGTTCGGATGCCGTGGCAGAGGTGAAGAAATGTGTGGAGTTCTGCAGGAATATACTTGCGTAACTTCAGGCATCAGGCATCAGGTGATCAGGTATGAGGCGTCAGGCATGAGGAGGTGATTGAGTGTTCAGAGATGGATATTGAATTATTAACCACGGAGTTACGCGGTGTTGCACTGAGAAGAACACGGAGTAACAAATCACCGTGAAACTCTGTGAAAACTCTGTGTAACCCCGTGGTTAAATTAAATATTCAAAAAAGAAGCGTATGATAAAATTGGGCATCAACATGGAATTCGTGCGCCATCACGATATGTCGTTTGTAAATGGCGTGAAAAAAGCAGCTGCCATCGGCTACGAATATGTCGAACCTATGTTACATCTTGGCCGGGAACTGCTCAGCGAAGCAGAATATTTTCATTCTGTTTCAATGTATAATGATCCTCTGTATATCAAGGAGATATGTGACATGAACAATGTTAAAATTTCAGGTTTTTCATCTCACACTCCCTTATGCAAGCCTGAGATCAGCGTGGAATACCTGAAGCAGGCTGTCCGCTTTGCATCAGAAATAGGTGTGCCTGTCATTAACACCGATGAGGGACCAAAACCGGAATGGACAACCAGAGAGATGGACTATATGCTTATGACATACACACTGACAGAGGCGGCCAGAGTAGCAGAACGGCATAAGGTTGCAATCGGGCTTGAACCACATCAGCAGTACAGTAAAACTCCGGACGGTCTTGACAGTATCTATAATCTTGTCAAATCTCCTGCAATAGGAATAAATTTTGATACAGGCAACAGTTATCTTGCCGGCGGCTCCGATGTGTATGAATGGCTTGAAAGAGTGAAAAACAGACTGGTGCACCTTCATGCAAAGGATATCAGCATGGAACAGAGTAATGCTGAACGTGGAAAAGTGTCCGGAACACCCGTCGGATGTGCCTGCGGTGACGGAGTTGTTGACTGGAAACGAATTATTGACATAGTAAAATCAACAGGCAAGGATATCGTCTTCTCAGTTGAATGCGGAACAATTGATCAGGCGGTCAGAAGCTTTGAACATCTTTCAGGACTGTTGTGAAGCGGCGCAGGGCGCAGGGCTAAGGGCGCTTTAACCACTGAGTCACACAGAGTGGCACGGAGTAAAACACGGAGTTGATTCTTCCCCGTGAAACTCAGTGACAACTCAGTGAAACTCCGTGGTTAAAAAATGGTTATGAAAAATTTCTGGTAAGGCATTAAAGAAACTTATGAAAGATCCGAATCACATGACAGATCTTAAAATGCATATTTCCAAAGCGTTATTCATAGCTGTACTCCTCCTGACACTTGGGAGCTGCGCCAAATCACCGGAAAGTGGTCCAATCAAGGTTCTTATTTTGAGCGGCAGGAACAACCATGAATGGCAGAAGACTACTCCACTGCTGGCAAGGATCTATAAGGAAACCCATTTGTTTTCAGTAGCCATTACCGAATTACCTGACACACTGACATACAAGCAATTAAAAGAATATGATGTTATTGTAAGCAACTGGAATACCTGGCCCGATAATAATCTTCGCTTCCCGGCTGAATGGGAAAAATCCTTTAGCAGATTTATCAGAAATGGAGGCGGGGCTGTATTTATTCATGCCGGTGCATCATCCTTTTATGGCTGGGATGACTATCATAAAATCGGAATCGGCAGATGGGGAAAAGATACGAAACATGGAGAACAGACACTAGGAAAGATTTCAGGATTCGACAGGGAACATCCTGTAACAAAAGGATTCAGGGATTTTTACATAATTGATGAAATCTGGGAAAAGACAGATATCTATCCCGGAAGCTCAGCCTCTGGCCTCAGTAACCGCAACCGATACAAAAGACGGCCATCAGATAAATGAAAATGCTGTTTTTGTAAACCAGACAGGAAAGGGCCGGAGCTTTTTTACAACCCTTGGCCATAATGAAAGGGCACTCCTTAACTCCGGACTGCAAACCCTGATCCTGCGTGCCACTCAATGGGCATCAAAAAGAGAGGTAACCATTGAACCTCCTTCTGAGATAGCAGAAATTACTGAACCTGACAATCAGCAATTCACCTGGGAACAATCTGATACCACCATTGCACTGAAAAAGGGTTCCGATCATAATATGGAGGTTAAATTTCAATAACCGCTTCGGGAAACCATATTTTCACCCATTATGTGCAAATAAATCAGTACTGACATGTGCAAGTCCGCCCGATCATCCATGGCATCTCGGTTTCTGGTTCTCCTGGAAATTTATCAACGGTGTAAATTACTGGGAGTACCTGGATGATTTCAAATCAGATGAGACAGGCTATAAGTCAGCAGGCATAACCAAAATTACAAAAACTGAGATCAGTAGGAATCCAGACTATTCAGCTGATATCCACCTGTTTTTAAACTACTCTCCCGCTGACAGCGCCGTCCTTCTTTCAGAAAACCGTAATATTCACGTTTCATCCCCCATCCGCTGATGGCAGCTACTACATTGACCATGAAAGCATATTTGATCCGGTTGCAGACGAAGTGATACTCGACCGTACCCCTGTTCAGAAAGAGCCTGGTGGCAGGACCTGGGGCGGCTATGCAGGACTATCGATCCGTTTCAGTCAGGATTACAATTCCGCCGGTTATAATGGCCCCTGACACAACTGGCAACTATAAAAAAAACAAGTGGGTCTACATGGGATTTAGTACCCTCTCAGGCGATACGGCAGGAATGTGCATCTTCCAGGATATGAAATACACTACACCTTCAACCAGCTGGTATATTATCAATACCCCGGCAATCCCGTTTTTTTACTACAGCCCCGCCGTACTGTATGATGGAAAGCTGAGACTTAAAAAAGGTGACAGGCTTCATCTCAAATACAGAACATGGATAATCCCGGGAAAAGCCAGCATGGATGCATTGCAGTTTAAATATAATGAATATCTTAAGAATTGACCCCATAATAATTTTTCTTAAAAATATACCGTCTATGGAAAACAAGAACAAAACAAAGCGCGAAATATCCCGCAGGGATTTTGTACAACACTCGGTAAAAGGCGCAATTGGTGTTGCCCTTTTACCCACAATATTGCCATCCTGCTCATCCGGGAAAAGTGCCAATGACAGGGTCACCATTGCTCATATCGGAGTAGGTGACAGGGGAACAGCCGAACTGAGATATTACCTTTTGCCCTTAAGAAGCGCTTATAATGTTGCTGTTTGTGATGTCCATAAGGACCGGCAGGGAAAATACCGCAGAACTGATAAACAAGTTCTACAGGGACAACAATGATTCTGCACCTCAGTGTCTTCCCTACCTTGATTTTGAAGAGATCCTGCAGCGAAAGGATATCGATGCAGTACATATCACAACTCCTGATCACTGGCATGTTCCTGCAGCCATCAGGGCAGCCCGGGCAGGAAAACATATAATGCTTGCAAAACCGCTGGGATTGAGCTATCCGGAATACAAGATACTTGCAAAGGAACTTGCAGCCAATGATGTACGCTTTCATTATGGTACCCAGCAGCGCACATCAGATCATATGAAGCTGGGATATGATCTGATCAGGGAAGGAGCAATCGGTGATATAGAACGCGTTGAAGTGTGGGCTCCCGGCAAAAATCCTGTTGAAAGTCCTGTCTGTAATGAGGTACCTGTTCCTCCTGATTTTGATTTTGACAGATGGACAGGACCGGCTCCGATGAGACCATACTGCCCCGAACGGGTAACAAATAACAGCTCATGGTTCAATTATGATTACAGCATAGGCTTCCTCGGAGGCTGGGGAGCTCATCCGCTGGATATCCTGGTATGGATACTTAAGGATAAGGTATCAGGATCCTATACGAGTGAAGGAACAGGACAGTTCTGGGCCCCGGGAGGATTGTACAATAATATCCTTTCCTGGGATGTCAAATGCAAATATGATAACGGACTTGAGCTCCATTTTGTGAGCGATGATGTTGCACTCAACGGAATGCTTAAGCTACCGGACAAGAAAGGAGACTAACGGCACAACATTTTTTGGATCAAAAGGATGGATCTCACTAAGCCGTTCTTCAGCACAGTCAGATATACCGGAAATTAATCAGAAGCTGAATAATTTCCCTAAAAACAATGATGGCTGGATCAACAGTGAAAATAACACCATGGGAAAAGTATTTGTCGATATTATCACCGGAAAATCAAAGGAATTATGTCCTCTTGATGAAGCCATCATTTCAGATACAATAAGCCATATGGGCGATATTACAATCCGTACCGGAAGAAAAATTACATGGGATCCGGTAGCTGGTGAGGTAAAAGGAGATCCGGAGGCCAATAAATTGTTTATAAGAGAAATGAGGAGTCCCTATACGGTTTAGGGATCTCAGGTGGTGCTGGGACTGCAGGGACTGTTGATGAAGCTTTCAAGAGCTCCAGGGACCAGGTGTTACCGATTTGTAATCGGTGTCAAAGTTAGCACTGGATTGCAAATCCGCGCTAGCGATTGATCGTACCGATTACTGATTACCGATTACCGATTTCCATATCTGGAATTACCTATTCATACCTGAGGGCATCAATCGGATCGAGACCTGATGCTTTTTTTGCAGGGTACCAGCCGAAGAATACTCCGATAACTGTACACACTGCAAATGAAAGTATTTCAGAACCGGGCAGTACAATCACAGGCCATGACATTGCGGAGCCGATTATTTTTGAGGCTGCAATACCCAAAAGAATACCTATGATACCTCCGGTTATGCTAAGCAACATTGATTCTGCAAGAAATTGCAGCATTATATCACGGCCTCTTCCGCCGATTGCCATTCGAAGACCTATCTCCCTTGTTCTCTCAGTAACAGATACATACATAATATTCATAATACCAATGCCTCCGACAAGAAGCGAGATCCCTGCAATTGCCCCGAGCAGGATTGTAAGGATATTGCTGACGGAACTGAAGGTGGATAATAAGCTCTGTCTGATTTCTTATTGTGAAATCATTCTGATCAGATCCTTTGATCTTGTGATGCCTGCGTAAAGTTTCCTCTATCTGTTTTGCTGCCAGATCAGTAGATTTTGAATCAACTGCAGAAGTATAAATGCTGTTTACCCAGGTGATAGCCTGTATTCTTTTCTGTACTGTTGTATATGGAGCCAGAATTAATATCATCCTGATCCTGTCCGAAAGTGTTCAAACCTTTTGCGTCAAGGACTCCGATTACAAGAAAAGGTACTTTTTTGAATCTGATAACCTGCCCAACAGGATCGGCACCTGCACCAAATAAATTTGTTATTACAGTCTGTCCGAGCAGGCAGACTTTTGAAGCTCCGCTGATCTCTCTGTCAGTAAACATTCGTCCGCTTGTTACAGACCGTTCCCTGATCTGCAGATAACTGGTATTTTCACCAACCATCTGTGTCGGCCAGTTAGCCGGACCGAATACCGCCTGTCCGCTGCCTCTCACTTCAGGAGTTGCGGCAAGAACAGCAGGACACTCTGAAAGTATAGCATCCACATCAGTCTCCTTCAGACTCTGCATGGTTGAAGCCCCGAACTGGACACCTCCCCTTTGCTGAGACCCCGGGAACAACTGTTACAAGGTTCAATCCCATGCCTGCTATCTGTTGCTGTATGCTTGCCTTTGAACCTTCCCCTATTCCAAGCATGGCAATGACAGACGCAACTCCTATAATGATGCCCAGCATCGTCAGAAAAGCCCTGAGCTTATTTCTCAGCAAGGCATTCATTGCAATTTTAAAAAGATTTTTAATGCTCATTGTATCTCATTATATTGATCTTCTTCAACAGGCAGGCTGGCAAGCATCTCATGTGCATTGATCCTGTCAGTTACTATGGTTTCTCTCAGGATGTGACCGTCCTTGAAAATTATATTACGTGTTGCACATCTTGCAATATCTGGTTCATGAGTGACAAAAACTATTGTCTTCCCTGCATCATTCAGATCCTGGAACAAAGCCATGATTTCAAAAGATGTCCGTGTATCAAGGTTTCCTGTAGCCTCATCAGCAAGGATGACAACAGGATCATTCACCAGCGATCTGGCGATGGCAACCCTTTGCTGCTGGCCTCCTGACAGCTGATTCGGCTTGTGGTACATCCTGTCAGAAAGCCCAACTGATTCAAGCGCTTTCAATGCCCTCGTCTCTCCTCTCCTTTGCCTTGATGGATGAATTGTACAGCAATGGCAGTTCTACATTATCCAGTGCATCAGTTCTTGGAAGAAGATTGTAAGTCTGAAAAACAAAGCCAAGCTTTCTGTTTCTGAAGGCTGCCAGCTGGTTTTTGGTCAGATCAGTGATATTGGTCCCGTCCAGTATATAGTCACCTTCGGTGGGTTTATCAAGACATCCTATAATATTCAGCATAGTTGACTTTCCTGATCCGCTGGCTCCCATTATAGCAACAAACTCGCCTTCACTGTACTTCCAGGTTAACACCCCGCAGTGCATGAACGGTGACATCACCGACATGGTAATCTTTCCTGAGCTTAATTATTTCAATAAGTGTTTTCATGAAAATCTTTCTATTCTTATCGTCTTCCCGCGCTGAGGCATGAAAGGACTTGTTGCAGGTGCAGCTGCTGAAGCTGTTGCAGACTTACCAGGCAGACTCATTGAGAGAATAACTTCATCTCCTTCCTTTAAACCCCATTTGACTTCAGCATTCGATCCGTCAACGGCTCCTGTTACAATTCGGGTGCGATGAATTTTTTCGCCTGATTTTACCCAGACCACAACCGGTTTTTTACCTGAGCGTCCACCTTCCTGGAATTCACCGGAACTAGATTGACCCTCAGCACCGGCATTTTGAGGTCTCTGGCTGTCAGCTGTTCTGACCTGTTGTGCTTTGTCCTGCCCGATCTGGCCTGATTGACCTTCCTGACCTGTTTGCCCTGCCTGTCCTCACTGATCCTCCGGAGCCGCCCATTCCCTGACGTTTGGGGAAAGGGTTGTTTTTCATGATATTCGGCAAGCCATGCAGCATCCGGAGTAAACCGGAGAGCTTTACCGGGTACTATAAGCACACTGTCCAGCTTCTGAACGAGCACTGTTATATTTGCAGTCATGCCTGGCATCAGCTTCTTTTCCGGATTTGGTGCATTGACTATTACTGTATAAGTGACCACATTTGATGTCACAACAGGCTGCAACCTGACCTGTCTTACATCACCCTTAAATGTTTCAGAAGGATAAGCATCCACCGTAAAGGTCACAGGCTGACCCTGTCTGACCTGTCCAATATCTGCTTCGTCGACATTGGCCTGAACCTGCATCTTTGTCAGATCGCTCCCGATTGTAAAAAGATTCGGAGTACTGAAACTGGCTGCCACAGTCTGACCCTGATCCACTGCCCGGTTCAGATACTACTCCAGTTATCGGGGAATAGATTGTGGCGTAACTCAGATTTACCCTTGCCTTGTCAAATCCGGCCTGTGCGGTCTTAAGGCTGGCCTTTGCGTTATCATAATTATACTTGACCTGATCATAATCAGCCTTCGCCACCAGCTTTTTATCAAGCAAAGCCTGGTACCTTTCATATGCAGCCTATCTGAAATTCAACCTGGCTCTTTGCATCTTCAAGAGATGCCTCGGCCTGTTGTACCTGGGTAATTCAAGAGGTGTCTTGTCCAGCTCAGCCAGCAACTGTCCCTTTCTGACGTTTGAGTTGAAATCGACATAAATTTTCTTTATTACACCCGAAACCTGCGTACCGATCAATACTGTTGTATCTGCCTGTACTGTACCGGTTGCCGTGATCGTATTTATAATTGAACCCTTTTTAACGACTGCAGTTTCAAAAGTATAGGAGTTTTTACCTTTATGGCATGCTCCGGTCAGGATAAACACCAATGAACTTATTATGATATAAACCGGACTTTTAAAATTTCTTCTCCTTTTCATTACTCGTCTGTTTTTATAATAATTATTACCTGTTGTTATTTTTGAATGTCAGAGGCAAACCCGTATAAAAATCAAGAACCTTGTAGCTGAAAATCAATTTGTATTTTGACTGAAGCAATGAGCTTTCAGCTGCAATAAAACTTGTCTTCTGTATCAGAAAATCGACCGAATTCATAATACCCTGAAAATATTTTTCAGAAGCGACATCAAATGACTCTTTTACAGCATTATATGCCTCAACACTTGCTTCATACTCAATCTGGGAGGAGATTACATCCTGACATGCCTGTTCAATAGCTTTCCTGAGCTGATCTTTTAGTATTGAATTCATTCAAGTTCTGCATTATTCTGTA
This sequence comes from uncultured Spirochaetota bacterium, assembly GCA_963734495.1. Lineage (GTDB taxonomy): Bacteria > Spirochaetota > Spirochaetia > SZUA-6 > CAVTHK01 > CAVTHK01. Next base: position 9,465 of record CAVTHK010000003.1, on the reverse strand, counting down.
TTCAGCTTTGCAATTGCCACATTTGTCTTGACCTGCCTGTTGAGATAGATTGGGATTGATGCAGAAAGTCCGAATAGCAGGACTTATATTATTCTTAAGCTGACTAGCCAGACGTAAGATTCCTTCTGAGAGCTTGAATACGAAGTTGAAACACCTGCATTCATTGAAATATCCGGGATAATAACTTGCCTTTGCCAGATCGACGCTGATCTGCGAACTTTTTTTATTAAGTTCGGCATTTTTCACTTCCGGTTTTATGCCAAGGGCTATCTGATAAATTTCGACAGGATCAGGAGTCCTTTTCTGATTGATCAGACTGTCCAGATTTGGGTGTTCAATCAAAAAGTCAGCTGGTTCATGGATACTCCATCAGTTGCATAAGAGTTATCCTGTTTATTGCAAGCTGGCTTTGGGCTATTGCAAGAGTCTGTTTTTCTGTGGCGAGCTGCGATTTTACCTGCAGATAATCTGAATTTGATATTGCACCCAGCTTCAATCTCTCTTCTGCCAGCGTTAAGCTGCTCTGCCAGTGAATTAATCTGGTTTATTGCTATTCTTTACCTGTTCCTCCGCATACAGAACCTGCAGGTAGGCGTTAAGCACACTCAGGCTGACAGTTTCCTTAATTACCTCAGTATTGTATCTGGATCGGCTTCATAATCAGTTTCAGATTGTTTTAACAGTAGTTGCGAATCCTGGAACCATTATAAACTGTCATTCCTGAACGCAGCAGAAATATCTGAATACCATTATTTCCTTCAAAAACAGTTGACCCGGCTGCATTGTTGGATACGATTGCTCCAGTCAAAATTCTGCCTTACAGAACCGCTTAATGATGGATGCCATGCTGACTTTGCAATAGATTCAGGTTTTCTTCACTGATATCTGTTGCTGACCTGGGCTTTCTGCACCTGAATATTTTTTTCCAATGCATACTGGATGCAATCATCAACCGACCAGATTCTTGATCTGAGCGCTCAGATGACTTCCAGATATCAGGCTTAATGAACAACTGAACAGTATTATGTGTATAACCTTCTATTCATTTCCGTACTTGTTTGTTGATAATTTATTCCACTAATGTCTTCATTAATGAATAGCCCTGATTTGCATTTGCATATATCAGATTATCAAATGTGATTGCATCAGACTTAAGACAAACAAACTGAATGATTTATTCCTGATCCGGGGAGATATTAACTTAAATTTAACATTCCGGCTCAGTATGAGGCAAATATGAATAAACAAAGACTAAAGCTTTGTTCCCGGATCGGGTGATCGTCCTCCTATTCAAGCCAGATAACTTTCTGTTCCGGATTATGGGGCTGTCCGATAATATCCCTGTAAAGATCCGGTCTTCTGGCCTTAATATACCTGCTCCCCCCTGCCATGTGTCAGTTTTTCCGGGGTAATTACTGCTGTCACAAAATCATCCCCAAGGGTACGGCATTCAGCAATGATATCTCCAAATGGATCTATGATCATTGAACATCCGTTTTTCAGCTGGTCATCATCCATGCCGATCGGATTTGAAAATACTAGCATAAATCCCATTATCATAGGCTCTTGAAGGAAGCCATTTCATCAGCCATGCCCTGCCTTTCATCCCGTCAAATTCGAGCCTGAGTGAAGTAGGGTCTGCTTCCCTGTTCTTCCATAATTCGGGATCGACAAAACCAGCACCCGGGCCGGGTTGACGGGGTACACATTGTAACATGCGGCATGAAAATTATATCAGCACCCAGAAGGGTTGTGGCACGGACATTTTCAATTATATTATTGTCATAACAGATTAGTATTCCGCATTTCCATCCCAGCAGGTCAAATACACAATACTCATTTCCCGGAGTCATATGTTCATTTATAAAGGGATGAAGCTTCCGGAACTTTGCAATTAATCCGTTTTTATCAACACAAACATAGGTTTTATAAATCTTGTCCTCAGTGTCTTTCTCAAAAAGACCAGCCAGGATAACAATATTGTTTTTCCGAGCAATCTCAATCAAGCGTTCGAGTACTTGGTCCTGATGGAACAAATTCAGCAAGTTCAAGCATCTCATTCTTTTGAAAGATTCCTGGCAAAAGTATAACCTGTCACCGAACATTCATGAAAAGCTATTACCTGGAACCTTCAGCTGCAGCTTTTCTGCTCAGATTGTCAATCACTGACAGGTTATATTCTTTATCACCGCTCCGGTTCTCAAACTGTGCTGAAGATATTTTTATCTTTTCCATCTGATTGGCAGATTAACCAAGTATATTTTTAAGCGTCCATGGTTCGCGTTCCTGACGTGTCCGCATCAGATTGGCCTCAGGATCATTGACAAATTCCTCCTTCGAAGGATCCCATTGCAGTTTTCGCTGAAGCTTCATTGCAATATTACCGATATGAGCAATAGTTGCAGTTCTGTGCATATCTTCCACGGGATGATAAGTCGGTTTTCTGTGAACGGATGCACTTCAGAAAATTCACATGTTCACTTTCATCAGTATAAAGATGGATCTCATTTTCAGCAATTACTGAATTCAGGATTTCGTCCGAACTCGCTTCGAGCTTTCCTCTCCAGTCCTTTACCATCAGCCAGCCATCAGTTCCTTCACAATAAATCTCAACAAAATCAGAATGAACATCCATTGTCACTCCGTTTTCGTAAGTATAGGTAAGCCTGAATTTATCGAAGGCATTGTATATACCTGTTTCAGGTGATGTACCTGTGCCCGTAACTTCCACAGGACCGGTTTTCTCAGTTCCGTTCATCCATTGGGCATTATCTATCATATGGGCCCCCCAGTCCGTCATATTCCCGCCTGAATAATCAGTTATCCATCTGAAATTATAGTGGCAGCGGCCTTTTGTATAAGGGGCATATGGTGCAGGACCCAGCCACATATCATAATTAAATCCTGCAGGAACCGGCTGCTCAGCCGGATCAGGATTGTAATAATACATATTTTGAGCAAAGGAACCCGGAAGCCCTACACGTATCTTCCTGACTCCTACCTATCCGTCCATTGCGCACAAGCTCAGCCATCCTGTGGTACTGAGAGACTGACCTGTCTTCAAGACTTGTCTGAAAGACTTGTTCCGACCGTGCTACCAGATCACTTAAGTATCTGCCCTGCTGAATTGTCAGTGTAGGCTTTTCACAGCAGACGTCCTTTTTTTTCTTAAGGGCCAGAGCTGCGATCGGCACATGCCAGTGGTCCGGAGTGGAAATCTGTACGGCATCAATTTCTCTTTTTTCAAGCAGCTCTCTGAAATCATAATAAACTTTGCAGTCATTGTTACCGTACTTTTTATCTATGATTGCTTTGGCTGTAGCTGCCCGCGAAGAATCAACATCACATGCTGCAATTACCCTGCAGCCGTCGAGCTTTAAATATGCTGCAAGATTCCAGTTTATCCCATGATCACCTGTACCGATCATTCCGATTGTTATCCTGTCGTTTGCCCCTGAGGAACACGATGGTATTATTACCGGCAGAACAATTGAACCGCCTGCAATCAAGCCGGTTTTCTTTATAAATTTTCTTCTGGTGATGGCCATCGGATACGTAATTATTTGGTTTGCAGCTCATTCAAATACCTTTTCCATGTATCTGCCGAGATCTTCAGGAAGTCAGAAGGGTCTCCCTTAATATCATAGCACTGTAATCCGACAGGTCCTGTATATTTATCATCTCTGAGTATCCGCAGTATATTCAGCACATCGAAAGATCCTTTTCCCAGGGGTTGTATAAGCCGCGACCATTCCATATCTTTTGTTTCACCGTCATCCGCACCATTAATTGAAACAGCTGAAAGATAAGGAATTGAAGCTTTCAGGCTCTTCTCAAGCGAGCCCCTGTCATCGGTTTTAAGAAAATGGCACAGGTTAAAAACAGCTCCGACGTTCTTCCGGTCAATCTTCTGTGTCAGTCTTACACCGTCACCTACTTTCTCAAGCCAGAACCTGGAATGGGGATAGAGGGCTATCCTGACATTGTATTCACTGGCATAATCGGCAAGCTTCTGAATCACAGGAACACACAGTTCATCCCCTGCAGGGTCAGATGGTCCGAATTTATCGCTGTGAATATGAAGCCAGAGCGTTACTCCCTTGTCGCTTAACTTTTTTAATGAAATCAGGAAGGCGATCGTCATAATGGCTTCTCCTTATCGATATCGACCTGGATATATACCATATAAGGCTTAAGGTTGTATTTCTCCAGGATCCTGAGCTTTTCATCCGCATTGTCCAGCCCTTCCAGCTCGATTCCGTCAAAGCCAAGATTTTTTAAGAGATATGCCTGGTTTTCAATCGTGTAATCCGGTGAAAGAAGGAAAGCATCCTCAAAACAGAAAAAACCTGGCTTAAATTGCTGGGCATTAACGCTATGAATAAAAATGAAAATTAAAAAAGTCAAAACAAATGATAATTTCATTCCTATAAAGTTTTAAATCCAAACGCCTTAAAATGACCAGGAAAATGAAGTACCGTACCTACCGCCGTTGGAAAGTGTGATAATGCGGATTGTTCAGCAAGGATATCTATTTCCTTTTCCTTAAAACCAGGAATGCTCCGGCTGCAAGCAGCACTACTACTCCTCCGACGACCGGGATTGTGGGAAACTTGCTTTTCGATTTTGAAGCTTCATCCTCAGCATAGTAGAAGGTGGGCTTGGCATCAGTGTCAATATTTACTGTATCTTTTTTTGGCTTTGGCTGTTCCTGTGCCAGGCCAGCTTTTAAACCTCCTGCAATGAGAAGTGATGCCATTGAAAACACTAAAATTGATTTCTTCATTTTTCTTTTCTGGTTTAAGCATTACTATTACTTTATATCTGAGTTTCACCCTTGATATTTAACTAATACAAAACAGCTGCAAAATTATAAAAAATCAGTAATTAATGTTGCTCCTGTTTATTGCCTGACAGAATTTGCCAGCTCCTCATATTTCCGCGCAATATCCGGATCAGAAATTCTGTATGTCCCGGCCAGGGCTAATATTGCTGCTTTATACTGTGGATTCATTTTAAGGCATGTCCTCAATAAATTTCTCGACCTTATAAGATCTCTGTCAGACAATAATTCTGCCAATGCGACATATGCCTCAAAGTATTTCCTGTCAGCTTTGATAACTTTCCCATACCATGTTATTGCCTCATCTGTTTTATTTTGAGATCTGGCAATATTCCCAAGGTACATCAGAGCAAGCTCAAAATCCGGATTTATTTCCAGACTCTTTCTTAATACGGAATCAGCCTTCTGATTCTTTCCGATGTTATATAAGGCTTGTGCATAGTTGTAATAAATCATTTCATCCCTGTCATCAACAAAAAGGGCTTTCTCAAAGTACAGAACCGCTTCGTCGGCTCTACCCTCAATCAGCGAATTATAGCCATTAAGATCGTCTTTTGTTCTTCTCTCAACCACCGCACAAATGGGTATCTTGTCTGCATAAATTGTATGGATAGAATTCCGCGGCGGCCAGAAACCGTTCTTTAAATCATATGGGGTGATGTACCTGTTGACAATTATTGCATAATCCCAGTCTGACATGCTTCTCTCAGCATATCTGAAATAAGATGTCTCTGTTTCGGGATGATTCCGAAACAACCAGCTAACGGAGTAGGTGGCCTTAACTTTAATCTTACCGGTCTTTTTCCTCTCCTTCAGATAATCCAGAAGCCATTTGGAAGCCTCAGTCTGGCTCACATAATAATAGTCTGTCTCATAATTTCCATACGCTCCTTTCAGACCTCCTACCAACTGATTATAATAAATATAGGCATACCTGTGATTCAGTGCCATGAATTTCACTGGATGATACGACATCAGCAGCAGGAACAAAACAAGAAACCATTGAATGAACTTTACATTCCTTAAATAACCGAAAAGGCTGCTGAAGCCTGTTGCAGCTATCAGTACGATAGCAGGATAGAGAAAGAGGAACTGCCTCCATGAGCTGTAAAGATTTGATTTTTCATAAATCACAAAAACCATCGGAAAGAGGAGCGTAAACAAAAGGAAAAAATAAATTATGGCTTTCCTGTCCTTAAAAATATTTTTTAAAAAGAGGAAAAACAAAATGAACCCTGTCATAACCACCAGGGGAATAGTAATAGACATGGATTTTAAGAGGTAATACCAGGGCATAAAATCTGACCATTCCACCCTTCCCTCAAATATCTGCCTGAATGTACCGGGGAAATGAGCCATTACACGATAGGATTCAAGAACATTCTTCACCGGACCAAGAAGGGCATATGGCCATAATAGTATTCCCAGGAGCCACGAAATGACAGAAACGGTTAACATCAGGAGAAATTTCCTTCTGATCTCACTGAATTCTAATTTTCTATGGATCACAAACCTGTAAAATGCAAAAAGGAACAGGAAGAAACAGAGATAACAGATAAGCAACAGTCCACCGGCCCTGATGCTTATTGAAAAAGCCAGAGCCGCTGTCAGAAAAAACAGGATTTTAAGAGAGATCCTGCCTTCCGAAAAAATAAATCTGCAGATAAAGTATGTGCCTGCAATATATCCTAATGCAAAGGGTATATCTTTAAGGTTATTCCCCGAATGTCCTATAAATGTTGGTGATACTGCAAAAAGCACAAGAACGGTGATCCCTGTCGTGTATCCCGAAAGCCAGACAGCAAAAAGCGCGGTTACCATTATTGCCAGCCAGCCTGCCAGCGGACTCATAATATGCCTGAATCCGTATACATCCTCAATGTGAAGCCACTTAATAATAATAGTTACGATATTGTCATATGATTGGCCGTAATATTTAAGATGAGTGACAGGAGTATTCAGTACCGATCTGTCAGCACCATGTGAGGCAAAAAAATTATATACAGTCAGCGAATGATCATAATGAAGCACCTCATCACAGGTAATTCCGGCATCCCTGCTGACATAGATCATAATTATAAGGAGTGATCCGGAAATGGCAAGGAAGAGATATTTTAAAACAGGTTCTCTCATTTTTTCTCCTGACCGCCGTCATAAAACTTCCTCACAAAATATACTGGACGGTTCTGTGATTCCTTGTAGCTTCTGTATACATACTCACCCAGAATGCCAAGAAAAACAAGCTGAATGGACCCGAGAAAATATATGCTGAGCATGGTGGACGACCATCCTGGAACTGCAAATCCGTATGCCTTTGCGATCAGGACATATATTCCAGCAGCCATGAATATCATTGTCCCTGCCGATCCCATGAACAGGCATAGCCGTATCGGAAATCTTGAAAAGGAAAAAATAGCATCGGTGGCCAGGATTGTAAGCTTGCGGATACTCATTTTGGGATCGCCCTGCAGCCGGTCCTCCCTGACGAATTCGATATATCCCTGCCTGAAGCCGATAAAGGTACGCAACCCCGGAAGGTATCTGACCTTTTCCTTCATGGCAAGAAGAGCATCAACCGCTTCCCGCTTCATCATGGAGTAATTCCCTGAGTTCTCCATATTCTTTATCTCACCAATATGCCTGAAGAGAAGATGGAAGAGAAATGCATAAAAATTCCTGCCTTTTTTTCCCTTGCGGCCCGATTTTTTACCGCTGACAATATCATATCCTTCTTCAATTATCATTTTGTACATGTCGGACAGCAGTTCAGGAGGATCCTGCAGATCACCATCCATCATTGCAACAATATCGCCTCTGGCATGTTCCAGTCCGGCGGTGTAGGCGGCCTGGTGACCAAAATTCTTCGATAATGAGATGATTTTTATCCGGCACTCTTTTTTTTGCCAGTAAGCAGTAGCATTCAGGCTTTCATCGGTACTGCCATCATCAACAAAAAGAATTTCATATTCCTTAATGAAGGTATCCAGTGCCGATAAAGTTCTCCTTACCAGCTCGTCGATAAGCTTTTCTTCATTGAAGACCGGTATTACAAGCGACAGCATAAAGTTTTTCCTTTTTTCTCTGAGTTCCTCTGTAAGTTTTACCCCCCTGCCCCTTTCGTTACGGAGTCTTTGCCCCCCTGCCCCCTGAATGGGGGTTAAAAACTCGCTTTTAGCCCCCCTAGGGGGGTTGGGGGGTATCATCACAGAGAGGATCTCATTATTTTCCTGACTGTAATCTTGTGAGTGCATATTCAGTTTCGTCCTTAAGATCAGGGTTGGATTGCAAGTTCTTTTATCGCATTAACTGAATAATCGCTTCCCATCCAGCTGAGTTCACGAAGCAGAAGCTTTTTGGACTCAGTGGTAGCTTCCTTGTCAGTCAGGACTTTTACCATGCGCTTCTCAAGATCAAGGAGTTTACTTGCATCTCCTGCAGATTTTGTGATATGGAATTTGAGGCACGTAAAATACCTTGTGCTCTTTGCTATATCATAGCTTCCCAGTTTTGAGAATGCCTCATCGAGGGAAATCTCCTTGAAATCAGGACTGATAACTACGCCGGCTTCGCTTGGAAAATCGAACGGCACAGGCTGTGTGACATTTCCGGTAACAGCCCACTCTGCACCCCTCTGAAGGGTTACAATAAATCCGGCACACTGCATTGCAGGTCCGCCTCCCTCGTCAGCATGACCCATTGCAGTATGAAAAATCCTCCCTTTTTCATAAGTTATAGCCATAAGCATAGGTTCATCCCTCATTGTTCCTCCCCCTGCTGCAGAATCGGCAAATGCAGTTGCAAGGATCTGCATATTTCTGGCTGGTCCCCTGAGCAGACTATAAAGTTCATCAGTGCCATGGAGCCATCTTGCCGGCAGGCCTTTCATAACTGGATGATCAGGCATCCTCGTTCTGACAATAAATTCCCTGCGTTTTCCATGAGTGCCGCCGGGTCCTGCAGCTGTATCCACAACCAGTTCATCGTTCTTATAATAAACATAAGGTCCGTGATTTCTCATTCCGGTCGCCCCATCCACCCAGGCCTGTCATCTCATTATACTCCTTCCAGCCGGGGAATGAATTATCTGCAGCATGATAAATCAACAACTCCTCCTCCGTTTTTTACAAACTCCACGAAGGCTTTATTCGTTTTGTCTGACCATGAATCTCCGTTATAGTCCAGCACCACGAGCCTGTACTTTGAGAAATCAGGATTAAATTTTTTCATATCTCCTCCCTTTTCAGGAGTAATCATTATTTCGGAAGAGAATAATCCTGTCTCGTCGAGTATCTGCTTCAGAATCGGAGAACTGATCTTCCATTCATGATTATTCTGCCCGGTAATGATCAGCGTTTTATATCCTGATTCATTTTTGCAGGCTGAGAAGAGGGTTAGCAATCCTGTCGACTATTATTAAAAGTAGAATATTGTTTTTTCATCAGTTCTTGATTTAATTTTATTATGGCCTGACTAACTCATTTATCAAACTGTTGGCAATTTCCAGGGTTGACGGTATGGACGGCTGAGCAGCCTTGAAGCGATCGGGTTGCCGATGATCTCTTCCTTATCAGGATCCCACTTTATAGTTTCTCCTGTGGTCATGGCTATCTCACCAAGCAATG
>CAVTHK010000002.1:0-259345 GCA_963734495.1 uncultured Spirochaetota bacterium | reverse complement strand
TATGACGCTCTCCTCTGACCTGGCGTCCTCGCCAGGTCCCAAGTCCCGAGCTTTCGAGGGGCCCTCCCTGGCGTCTTCGCCAGGTCCCAAGTCCCGAGCCTTCGAGGGGCCCTCAGGGGCCCGTCGTCTTCCCGCGACCGGCCTACACGACCAGATCGACGAGGCCGTCTCCGAGCTTGAGGACCGCCCAGCGGTCCGCCGCTCTCGCCGGCGCTTCCGTCGCGCCGACCGCCCCGACGCGCCCCGCCTCGGGCAAGGGGTCCCGGTGCGCCGTCGCGTCGCGATAGCCGACCGAAACCTCCAGGCTCGCGCTCCCGAACCCCTGCTGGCGCAGCCCGTCCTCCAGCGAAGGCAGCACCGACTCGAAGAGCTGCCTCACGTTCTTATTGTCGACAACTATCTGGCCCTCTATACGGTTGTCCGCCATGCGCAGGTGGATGCGGACCGCCCCGAGGCTTTCCGGCTTCAGGACGAGCCGCATCTCGCTCGTGGCCCCGTCGTCGCGCAGCACCATCGTCGAGTGGCGGACGAGCTCCGCCTGGAGCGCATCCCGGAAGCGGCCGGCGGCCTGGGGCGCGGCCGCGGCCGCGGGCGGCTCGGCATTTCTGTCGGCCTTGAAGACGGAGACGGAGAGGCCATGGCCGTCTCGGTCGCCGTCTTTCACGGTCCGGCTCACGCGTTCAGCGGGCTCCACCGGCTTTTCCCTGGCGGGTTGCGGCGGCTGCTGCTTCCTCAGGTCGATCACGACGACCCGGGGCTCCGCGTGACCGTCCTTGCGCGGACCTTCGACCTTCTTTTGCGGTTCGCCCGCATTCCCGGACGCCGAGGCGGGCCGGGCGGCCTGGGGGCGGCCGGCGACCGCGGCCACAAGCTGCTCTGCAGCCGTGAGGACCCGCTCCCCCGCGTGATGCCGCGCCCGCCCGTCCGCCCCGGCGCGCTCCTTGCGTGCGGCCGCCTGCGGCGCCTGGCCGTCCGGCGCGGCTTTTTCCGCTGCACGCCCATCATGGACGCGGGCGCCCTTCCGCGCCGCCGCCTCGGCTTCGGCGGCTTTCGGCGCCTCCGCGGCGGCGGCGAGGCGGCCGCGGGCCCCGGCCTCGGGTCGCTTCGGCGCCGTCGCGGCGCCGCGGTCCCGCGCCTGCGTCGCGGCAGCGCGCCCGTCGACGGGCTGCCGGCCCGCGCGCCGGTCTGCTGCGGCGGCGCGTTCGGCAGGCCTGCCCGCTTCCGCGGGCTCCGCTTTGGCGGCGGCCTGTTGCGCCGCCGGCCGCTGCTCCTGCGCCGCGGGCTGCCCGCCCGCGGCCGCATCCTGCCGGCGGTCGGCGGGCGGCTGCTGCGGGGGCTGCGGCTGCGGCGCCTGCGCGGGGAGCTCCGCGGCGGGCAGGGGCCCGGGCCCCGAGCCTGCGGCGGCCGCCTGAGGCATTCCGATGTCGTTCGATTCCGCCGCGCCGGCGCGCGCGGCGTCAAAGATGCGGGAAAAGCCCGTCCCGGCCTGCAACGGCGAGCGGCTCGCGTGGGGCAGCCCCCGCGAGTCGGAAGGAAGCGCTTCCAGGATCGATAGCGCCAACGCGCACCTCCAGCGCTGTCACCGAACGCCCGGCCTCCCCATCTTCCGCAGGAGTGCCGCGCTCCGTTCCGGGGGCATCAGGGAGAGCCAGTAGGAGACGAGGGAGACCTCGCCGGCCTGCCGAGCGTTCTCCTCTGCCATCCGGAGGATGTCGATCACATCCGTGTCGCTGGTCATCGCCAGGAGCATGGCGACGGCCTTCTCCGGAGGCATGCCCACCAGGTACTGGGCGTTCTGCTCCAGGCTTACCCTTCTATTCTCGAAAGCTGCGAGCCGCTCGTTGAACGATTTTTCCCGGTCCTGGAGGGCGCGTTCCTTTTCGGCCAGCTGGTCCCGGATCTCGGTCGACTGGTCATCGCGTGCCTTGAGCTCGCGTTCCCGCTTGTCGAGGTCCGCCCTCGTCCGCTCCACGGCGTCCCGGTCCTTGGCCAGCCGCTCCCGTTCCAGGAGCAGGGGGTCGTCGGGCTGGCCGACCGGGGCGATGACCTGCAGCCCCACGAGGCGCCGCACGGGCCCGAGCATCGACCTCGCGTCGATCAGACCCAGGTAGTCGAACCAGATCAGGCCGCCCGCGGCCAGCACAAGCACGAGAAGCAGCAGCGCGAGCATCCTCGCACCCGATCCCATGCCACCGTACATGCCTCACTCCTCCGACCTGGCGTCTTCGCCAGGTCCCAAGTCCCGAGTCCTCGAGGGGCCCGTTCCGGATCGGCCCACGCGGCCCGACTGGCTCACGTCGTCGAGGACCCTGGCCTCGCGGCGCTTCGCCTCGTGGTAGTAGTCCCGCTCCCGCCGCTCGCGCAGCTTGTCCAGCACCCTGCGCTCCCGCGTCGCGTCGAGGTAGACCTTCTGCGCCTGCCGCCGCTCCTTTTCCCTGATGACCAGGTCCCGGGCGCCGGCCTCATACACGTCGGCGAGGCGCCTTCGATAGGCCTCGCTCCATTTCCACTGATCGAGATCGAGGCTGCCGGGCGCGGCCCTCTCGACGAGCTCCCGCGCCATGCGCGCCTTCGCGTCGGCCATGCGGTTCTGCAGCTCGATGCATCGCGAGGTCGCCGCGGCCAGGGCGAGCTCCGCCTGCCGCTCGCGGTAGCGCTTGATGTCGAGGAAACGCTCGAGGCGGAAACGGAACCTGAGCACCTCTCACTCCACTCCCGCGATCTCCGCGAGCCGGGCAAGGGTCTGCTCCATGCCGGCCTTCTCCTCGATGTCCTGCTGCAGGAACGCGTTGATCTCCCCGATCTTCTCGATCGCCAGGTCGATGTCCGCGCTGGTCCCCTTGGCGTAGGCTCCGACGTTGATCAGGTCCTCGGCCTCGGCGTACACCGCCATCAGGCGCTTGACCGCGGCCGCGGCCTTGCGCGTGCGCGCGTCCGTCACCTTGATCGCGAGGCGGGAGATCGAGCGCAGCACGTCGACGGCGGGGTAGTGAGTGCGCTCGGCCAGCGCGCGGGACAGCACGAGGTGCCCGTCGAGCACGCCGCGGACCGCGTCCGAGATCGGCTCGTCGAGGTCGTCGCCTTCGACCAGGATGGTGTAGAAGGCCGTGATGGTGCCGCGGTCGGAGGTGCCGCAGCGCTCGAGGAGCTTCGGGAGCAGCGTGAACACCGACGGCGTGAAGCCCCGGCTCGCGGGCGGCTCCCCGATGGCCAGCCCGATCTCGCGCTGCGCCCAGGCGAACCTCGTCACGGAGTCGAACAGCAGCATCACGTCGCGGCCCCGGTCGCGGAAGTACTCGGCAATGGCGGTGGCGACAAACGCGCCCCGCACGCGGGAGAGGGGAGGCTTGTTCGACGTGGAAACCACCACCACCGAGCGCGCCAGCCCCTCCGGACCCAGGTCGTTCTCAATGAACTCGCGCACTTCGCGCCCGCGCTCGCCGATCAGGGCGATGACGTTGACGTCGGCGGAGGTGTTGCGCGCGATCATCCCGAGCAGCGTGCTCTTGCCGACGCCGCTGCCGGAAAAGATCCCGAGCCGCTGGCCCTTTCCCGCGGTCGCCAGGGCGTCGATCGAGCGCACGCCCGTCGCGACAGGCTCGGTGATGCGCTTCCTCGAAAGCACGTCGGGGGGCCCCCTGAAGATCGAAGCGGTCGCGCCTCCGCCGGCGTCCCCCCGGCCGTCGATCGGCCTGCCCATCGCGTCCACGACGCGGCCGAGCAGGCGCTCCGAGACCGGGATGGAGAGCGGCGCCCCCGACGCGATGACGGCGTCCCCGACCTCGATCCCTTCCATCTCGTCGTAGGGCATGAGCTGCACGTGGGGGCCGCGCAGCCCGACCACCTCCGCCCACACCGAGCGGCCCGTCGAGGCGATCGCGATCTGGCACACCTCGCCCACCACGGCCACGGGCCCGCGGCACTCGATGAGCAGGCCCTGCACCTTCTCGACCCTGCCGGTGTACTTGATGGGATCGAGCGCGGAGACCACGGATGCATACTTGTCCAGCGCGCCCATACTCCCCTCCCCGGTTGGACTCGCCGACACGGCTGTGACATGTCGCGGCCCGCCCCGGTCGCCCGGGCGGGCAGAATCGTCTGCTACCCCGACCTCGTCCGGATCGGCGCGAGCTCCAGGATCCTCTCCTCGATCTCCTGCAGCTGCGACGAGATCCTCGCGTCGATCTCGCCAAAGTCGGTCTCGATCACGCAGCCGCCCTTGTCGACGGTGCTGTCCTCCAGGACGGTGATCGACTTGACGTTCTCGACGCTCTTGAGAAAGTCCTGCGTGTGCTGCGTCGTGAGCTCCAGGTCCGCCAGGTTCACGCGGATGACCACGGCGCCGCGGCTCTTGAGCTTGCGCAGGGACTGGATCACGTTGTTGATCACGACGTTCTTCTGGTTCTCCGAGAGAACCTTGATCACCTTCTGCGAGATCTGCAGCACGAGGTTGATGAGCTGCGACTCCGATTCCTCGATGATCTGGTTGCGCTTCTCGATGGCGGACGTCAGGACGACGTGCAGCCTCTCGACCAGGCGTTTGACCTCGGCCTCGCCGGTCTCGAAGCCCGCCGCGCGCCCTTCCTCGAACCCCTTGTTGGAAGTCTCCTTCTCGAGCGCGGCGACGCGGTCGCGGGCCTCCTGCTCGATCCGCGCGGCTTCCTGCCTGGCCTGCTCGGCGATCGCGCGCGCCTGGTCCTCCGCCTCCTGCCGCACCTTCTTGGCCTGGTCGTTCTTCCGGCGGACCTCGTCAAAGGCGGCCTGCTCGGCCTCCTTGACGATCCGCTCCGCCTCGGCCCGCGCGGCCGCGGTCATCGATTCTTTTTCGCTCTCCCAGCCGGCGCGGAACTCCTCCGCCTCGCGGCGCAGCTCCTCGATCGTCGGCCCCGCGTACGGCTCGCCCGTGCCGGGCGCGGCCGCCTCCGGGGGCGCAGGCTCGAGCGCCGGCTCGGCGGGCCGCGGCGGCTCGATATAGACCTTGCGGGTGAGGTTGACGATCTCCGTCGGTCGGAAAACGTGCTTTGCCATGGCGGCGCCCCCGGCTCCGCCCCGCTGCGCGGGACGCACCCCGCGCGCGGGATGGGCCTAGACGACCATCTCCTCTTCGCCGGCGCGGGCGACGACGATCTCGCCCTGCTCCTCCAGCTTGCGGATGATGGAGACGATCTTCTGCTGCGACTCCTCCACGTCCTTGAGCCGGACGGGACCCATGTACTCCATGTCCTCCTTGAGCAGCGTCGCCGCGCGCTTGGACATGTTGCGGAAGATCTTGTCCTGCACCTCGGAGTCCACGCTCTTGAGGGCTTTCGCCAGCTCCGTCGTGTCGACCTCGCGCAGCACCTTCTGGATCGCGCGGTCGTCGAGCAGGACGATGTCCTCGAACACGAACATCCGCTTCTTGATCTCCTCGGCGAGCTCGGGGTCCTCCTCCTCGAGGCTCTCGATGATGGTCTTCTCCGTGGAGCGGTCCACGAGGTTGAGGATGTCGACGATGCTCTCCACCCCGCCGGCCTCCGTGTAGTCCTCGCTGGAGAGCGTGGAGAGCTTCTTCTCGAGCACTCTCTCGACCTCGCGCAGGACCTCCGGCGTGGTCCTGTCCATCGTCGCGATGCGCTTGGCCACGTCGGACTGGATCTCGTGCGGGAGGCTGCCCAGGATCATCGAGGCCTTCTGCGGCTCCAGGTACGCCAGGATCAGGGCGATCGTCTGCGGATGCTCCTGCTGGATAAAGTTGAGCAGGTGCGCGGGGTCGGTCCTGCGGATAAAGTCGAACGGCTTGACCTGCAGCGAGCTCGTAAGCCGGTTGATGATGTCGACGGCCTTCTGCGACCCGAGGGACCGCTCGAGGATCTCGCGGGCGTAGTCGATGCCGCCCGTCGAGATAAAGTCCTGCGCCATCATCAGCTCCTGGAACTCGGTGAGCACCAGGTCCCTGTCCGAAGCCTCGATGGTCTCCAGGCGGGCGATCTCGAACGTGAGCTGCTCGATCTCGTCCTCGCGCAGGTGCTTGAAGATCTCGCTGGCGACTTCCGACCCCAGGGTCACGAGAAAGATCGCCGCCTTCTGCCTCCCGGTGAGGTTCTTGCGATGCCCCGGGCCTCCGGTCTTCTTGACGCTGAGTGCGGGCGCGGCGGCCGCCGCTGCGCCCGCCGCCGAGGGCGTGCGCCTAGCGGGTGCTTTCGCCATGACGGTCTCCTTGGGTGCGGCTCATCCGCTATTCCTCCATGAGCCAGGTGCGGATGAGCTGGGCGACGTCCTCGGGATGCTCGCGCGCCATGTTGACGGCGTTCTCCTGCATCTCCTGCCGCGCCCGGTCCTCGATCGAGAGCTCGACTTCCATGCCCTGCTCCTCCGCGCTGCGCAGGGCGGCCTCGCGCATGGCCTGGTGCTGCCGCGCGAGCTCCTCTTCCTTTTCGCGCCGGCGCCGTTCGAGATACTTCGACAGTACCCGCACGAAAATGAACACGGCGAGGACGGCCCCGAGACCGATCAGCGCCCAGAGGACCGCCTCCCGGACCTGTCTCTGCCTGCGGAAGACGCTGTCTTCGGCAAAGTGCTCGGCGCGCCGGTCCTTCTGCAGGTGGGCCACGGTGACCGAGTCGCCCCTGTTCGCGTTGAACCCGATCGCGTCGCGCACCAGGGCCTCGACCGTCTTGAGCTCCTCCGGCGACACGGGGGCGTACTCCCTCGCGATGCTCCCGTCCGGGTTGAGCTTGACGTTCCCTTTTTCATCATAGGCCCATTTCCAGACGCCGTCAATGGCGACCGAAGCGGTCACCCTTCGGATGTTCCACGGCCGCTCCTGCCGCTCCGTGTTGCGCTCGTTGATGGCCTCGTTCTTGATCTCCGAGCGCTCCTTGAGGGTCCCCGCGAGGTTGCTCAGGTCCTTGTACGCGGGCGGCGTCTGCCCCTCCTGCCCCGGAGGACCCTCCGGGTTGATGCCCGTGCCCGTCCAGTCGCGGCTCGAAGTCTCCGAAGACAGCGTCGTGGAGGGGATCACCTGGCTCTCGTCGTACGGAGTGCGGGGATTGTCCGGCTTGAGCGTGATCGGGAAGAACTCCTTGGTCTTGCTCGTCTCCTTGCTCATGTCGAGATCGAGCTCCATCTTGACGATCTCGATGCGGTCGCGCGTGTAGAACTCGCTCAAGCTCTGGAGCACTTCGGCCTTGTACCGGTTCTCGAGCTTCGCTTTCTCGGCGAGCTCGCGCTTGGCGAGGTCGAGCCGGTCCACGTCGGCGAGGTTCTTGAAGTCGTTCAGGACCACGCCCCTGTTGTCGGTGACGACGATGTTCTCGTCCTTGAGCCCCGCGATCGCGAACTTGACCAGCTTGACGATGCCCTCGACCTTCTTTCGGTTGTCCGTGATGTCGCTTCCGGGCTTCGGCGTGATCTGGATGGAGGCCGTGATGGGCTTCTGGTCCTGGGTGAAGAGCGCGTCCTCGGGGATGTCGAGGATGATGTTGGCCCTGTCGACGTCCTCGAGCGCCTCGATGTGCAGCTGGAGGCTCCTGGTGAGCGCTCGCCTGAGGTTGACCCGCCGCTCGAAGTCCGTGAGCGTGAAGCGCTCGGTGTCGAAGACGTCCCAGGGATCGATGTCCTTGGGAACCAGGTCCTCCCTGAACAGCACCGCCCTCATCGCCCGGGCGGTCTTCTCGTCGGCCACCAGGATCACGTTGTCTGGGCGGACCTGGTAGCGGCCGGGGATCTCGTCGTCGAGCTTGGTGACCGTGCGCGTGAGCAGCGACTGGTCTTTGATCGGCACGCCCCACAGCGGAGCCATCGGCGGCTTGGAGGTCAGAGTCCCCAGCAGCACCAGCGCCACCGCGAGCGCGCCGACGACGCCTAGAAGGATGGCCTTCTGCGTCGTCGTCCACTTGCTCCACAGCTCACGCAGCTGTGCGAAGAGCTTCTGCAACCACTCGTTCATTTCCCCTCCCGATGAATGAACGCCTCACGTTGTCACAAGCGGGGCGCACCCCGCGAGTACTCCGGCGCCTCCTTGAAACGCCCCGCTTTGCCGCCGTCGGGCCCCCGCCGGCCCCGTCGCCCGGGCACCCCCCGTGCGCCGGCCCGGCGCCGCGGCGCCCGCGGCCGCGCTATCGCTCCGTCGTGATCTGCTGGTAGGCCCTGACGGCCCGATCCACGATGCTCTTGGTCATCGAGATCGCCAGGTTGGCCTCCGCCATCGCGATCGAAAGGTCGTGGACGTCCACGGAATCCGGGTCCGTGATCATCTGCTCCGACAGCGCCTGGCTGCGGAGCATCGTCTGGTTGACCTGCTCGAACGCCTTTGTGAACAGCTCGCCGAAGCTCTTGACGGGCTCTTCCCTGGGGAACGTCACCGCCTGCGAGGCGGGAGACGGCCCCGGCGCGGGACCCGGGCCCCCCTTGAGGCCGGTGCCCGGCAGGTGCCGGGGATCGGTCCGCAGCAGGCTCACGACGTGCCCTTTGGCCGCAGCGGGAGGTATGTACATCATGCCCTCGCGATCTCCAGCCCGCGCTGGAACATGGCCTTGGCCCCGTTGATGATCGCCACGTTGGCCTCGTAGGACCGCGAGGCCGAGATCATGTCGACCATCTCGTTGACCACGTTGACGTTCGAGTACTCGACGTACCCCTTGCGCGGCCCGGACTTGATGGCGTCCGGGTGCGAGGGGTCGTAGACCAGCCGCGGCTGGCTGTCGTAGTCCTTGTCGATCTTCACGATCCTCACTCCCCTCTGGGGGTTGTTGTCGAGATACGCGGGCAGGTACGGCCCCCTCCAGTACGGCTGGTCGGTCCTCGGCCGGAAGATCACGCGGCTGCGGCGGAACGGCCCGCCCTCGGTGGTCCGCGTGGAATCGGCGTTCGCGATGTTGTTGGCGACCACGTCGAGCCGGGTCCGCTGCGCGGTGAGCCCGGTCGCGGCGACGTTGATCGATGAGAACAGTCCCATGGATGCCTCTCCTACCTCAGGACGATGTTCACCTGGTTGAAGGCGCTCGAGACCGCCTGCGCCAGGGTCGTGTACATCATCTGGTTGTGCAGCTCGTCCATCGTCTCCTGCTCGATGTCCACGTTGTTGCCGTTGTTCTTCGACGTGCTCAGGTAATCCCAGACGACGGACGGCTTGACCTCGCGCCAGTCGATCGGCCGCTGGAACTGCATGTGCCGTTCGTCGGTGACCAGGGCCGGGAACGGCCGGACCTGCTCGCTCGCCAGCGCCCGCTTGAGCGCGCTCTCGAAGTTGACGACGCTCCGCTTGAAGTTGGGCGTGTCGGAGTTGGCTATGTTGTTGGCGATCACCTCGTTGCGCAGCACGGCCACGCCCATCGACCGCCGGAGCATCTCCACGTTCCTGGCGAATCCGCCGGTGAAAAACATCGGGTCCTCCCCCTCCTCGTTACCTCTAGTTTCGACCCGTTCCCGGGGCGCCCTTAAGGGTGAGCGCTCCGGTCGGGTAGCCGCCCGACTTGCGGCGGACCTCGACCGCCGCTGCTGCATGCGGCCTGGGCGCGGCGGACCGCGCCCGGGCTACGGCCGGACGCCGGCCGAGCCGCCCGCCTCCCCCCTACAGGATGAAGCGCGTCAGGTCGCGATCCTCGATCACCCCCAGCAGCTTCTCGTCCACGTACTCCTTTGTGATCTTGACCGCCTGCCCGGCGATCTCCGGAGCCGTAAAGGACAGTTCCTCCAGCAGGAGCTCCATGATCGTGTACAGCCGCCGCGCGCCGATGTTCTCGGCCCTCGAGTTCACGTCGCTCGCGATCTGCGAGATCCGCTCGATGGCGCCCTCGTCGAACTCCAGGGCCACCTTTTCCGTGGCGAGCAGCTCGCTGTACTGGCGCAGCAGCGCGTTCTTCGGCTGCGTCAGGATTTTGGTGAAGTCCTCTTTGGTGAGGGCCGCGAGCTCGACCCGCAGCGGGAACCGCCCCTGCAGCTCGGGGATCAGGTCCGAAGGCTTGCTCATGTGGAAGGCCCCCGCGGCTATGAAAAGGATGTGCGTGGTGTCGATGATCCCGTAGCGGGTGTTGACCGTGCTGCCTTCCACGATCGGGAGGATGTCGCGCTGGACGCCCTCGCGCGAGACGTCCGGCCCGAAGCGGCCCCCGTCCTTGCTCGCGATCTTGTCGATCTCGTCGATAAAGATGATCCCCATCTCCTCGGCCCGCGACTTGGCCTCCTCGGACACGCGGTCCATGTCCACCAGCCGGTCCATCTCCTCGGTGAGCAGCAGCTCGCGGGCCTGGCCCACCGTGACCCGCTTCTTCTTCTTTTTCTGCCCGAAGATGCTGCCCAGGTTGCCGAGGTTGATGTCCATCTCTTCGAACGTCGTGCCCGAGAAGACCTGCATCGAAGGCGAGGCCTTGCGAGTCACGTCGACTTCGACGAGGCGCTCCTCGAGCTGCTTGTCGCGGAGCATCCGGCGGAACTTCTCGCGCGTCGCGGATGCGCCCTCCGCCAGGGGCTCTTCGGGCTTGGGCGCGCCGACGCCCGGAAGGAGAAGGTCCAGCAGCCCCTCCTCCACCCTCCGCGCGGCCTCCTCGCGCACGCCCTCCTGCATCTCCGTCCTGACCATCGAGACGGCCATGCTCATGAGGTCGCGGATCATCGACTCGACGTCGCGGCCCACGTAGCCCACCTCGGTGTACTTGCTCGCTTCGACCTTGATGAACGGGGCGCCGCACAGCTTCGCGATGCGGCGGGCGATCTCGGTCTTGCCGACGCCCGTGGGCCCGATCATGATGATGTTCTTCGGGGCCACCTCGTCGCGCAGCTCGGGCGGGAGCTTGCGCCGGCGCAGGCGGTTGCGCAGGGCGATCGCGACGGCGCGCTTGGCCTTGCCCTGCCCGATGATGTACTTGTCGAGCTCGCGAACGATCTCGCGGGGAGTGAGGGTGTCCAGGTCTATCTTCACGCCAGCTCCTCCACCGTGACCTCGTCGTTGGTGTAGATGCAGATGCGGGCGGCCACGTGAAGCGCCCGCTCGGCGATCTCCCGCGCGCTGAGCGCCGACGACTCGAGGTAGGCGAGCGCCGCCGCGTAGGCGTAGCTCCCCCCGCTGCCGATCGCGATGACGCCCTCCTCCGGCTCGATGACATCGCCCGTCCCGGAGATCAGCAGCGTCTTCTCCCGGTCGGCGACGAGGAGCAGCGCCTCCAGGCGCCTCAGCGCCCGGTCGGTCCTCCACTCCTTGGCCAGCTCGACGGCGGCGCGCGTGAGGTCGCCGCCCCGCTCCCTGACCTTCTCCTCGAACTTCTCGAAGAGAGTGAAGGCGTCCGCGGTCGCCCCGGCAAACCCCACCAGGATCTTGCCGTCATAGATGTGGCGCACCTTGCGGGCGTTGCCCTTGACCACGGTCTGGCCCATCGTGACCTGCCCGTCGCCGGCCATGGCAACGCGGCCGTCCCTGCGGACGGCGACGACCGTCGTGCTGCGCACGCGCCCCCTGCCGGGGCCCGGCGCCTCCCTAGCGCGTTTCGTTCCCATTCGCTTCCTGCCTTCCGGGCGGCCCCGCCTTGGCGTGCGGATGCGCCTCTCGATAGATTCGGCGCAGCTTCTCCAGTCCCACGTGCGTGTACACCTGCGTCGTCGAGAGGC
This sequence comes from uncultured Spirochaetota bacterium, assembly GCA_963734495.1. Taxonomy (GTDB): domain Bacteria; phylum Spirochaetota; class Spirochaetia; order SZUA-6; family CAVTHK01; genus CAVTHK01. Next base: position 247,765 of record CAVTHK010000002.1, on the reverse strand, counting down.
TCGAATGGCCGAGCAGCTCCTGCACGACGCGGATGTCCGCCCCTTCATCCAGAAGGTGCGTGGCAAAGGAGTGACGGAACGAATGCGGCCCGAGGGGGCGGCTCCAGCCCAGCTCGCCGACCCGGCGGTCCAGGATGAAGCGCAGGCCCCGCGTCGTGAGCCTGCCGCCCTTCATGTTGATGAAGAGGGCGGAGGTCGCAGCCGCGGCCGTCGTCCGCTGCCTCCGCATCCCAAGGTACTCTTTCAGCGCCTCGATCGCCGACTCCCCGAGGAACACGGTCCGCTCCCGCCGGCCCTTGCCGACGACGCGCGCGCAAGCGCGCTTGAGGTCCACGTCGCGCAGGTCGAGGGACATGGCCTCCGACGCGCGGCAGCCCGTGGAATAGAGGAGCTCGAAGACCGCCTGGTCGCGGGCCCCGCGGAACCTCGCCTCCGCGTCGGGCTGTTTCTTCGCCGGCGCGGCAGCCTCGCCGCCGCCGTCGCCGCCCGGCGGCGCGAGGAAGCGGTCCATCTCCTCCTGGAACAGGAACGCGGGGAGGCCCCGGCGCGTCTTGCGGCCGCGGATCCCCGACATCGGGTTGGACTCGTCGCCGCCGAAGCGCTGCCGGAACCGGAAGTAGCCGCGCAGGGCCGAGGTGACGCGGTTGATGGTCGACGGCGCCAGGCGCCGCCTGCCCAGGTCCGTGAGAAAGGCCTTGACGGTCCGCGGGTCCTGCCCCGCGAGCGACTTGCCGCCCACGAAGGCCTCGAACTGCGACAGGTCGCGCCTGTAGGCCGCTACCGTGTTTCCGCTGAGGTGGCGGACGCTCGAGAGGTAGCCGAGGTAGCGCTCAACCATCGACCACCCTCCCGCGGCCGTCGAAGAAGACGCCGTTGAACACCCCGCCCCTGCCGGCGAGCTCGGCTTCCATCGTCGCCGCCAGGCCGACGCCGCCCGCCGCTTGCCCGTCGGAGGCGCCCTCGTCCGCAGCGGTCGGGACGGGCCATCCCCAGTCGCGCAGCACCTCCCGCGCGCTCGCGATCACCCGGGCGCCCGACTCGGCCAGGTCGCGGGTCCCCCCGCACTGCTCGCCTTCGATTCCCGAGGCGTGCACGTAGAGATCGCGCCCCTCGTCGAGCGCGTAGTCGGCGGTGATGAGCGCGCCCGACCGCTGCGGCGCCTGCGCGACGATCACGGCGCGGCAGAGGCCGCTCACGATGCGGTTGCGCTCCGGGAAATGGTGCCTCCAGGCAGGCGTGCCGGGCGGGTACTCGCTGAGCAGGCAGCCGCCGGTCTCCAGAATGCGGCGGGCCAGCGGCGCGCTGGAAGCCGGAAAGACACGGTCGATCCCGCCCCCGAGCACCGCGACGGCAAGCCCGCCCGCGCGAAGGGCGCCTTCGTGCGCCAGCCGGTCGATGCCGCGGGCGAGCCCCGACACCACCATGAGCCCGAGCCCCGCGATCTCGTAGCCGAGGAGGAACGCCGCGGTCCGACAGCTGCCGGTGGGCCGCCGTGTCCCGACGACGGCGATCAGCGGGCTCTGCCAGGCCGGGAGCGTGCCGCGGCAGAAGAGCAGCAGCGGGGCGTCGTGGATCTTTTCGAGCTGCGCGGGATAGCCGGCCGCGCCCATCTCGACGCACGCGAGGCTCCCGCGCGCCAGCGCCGCCGCGTCGGCCTCCGCGGCCTGCAGCCAGCGTTCCGGCTGCCAGGAGCCCGGGCGCAGGCCCCGGCCCGTGATCGCGGCCGCTTCGGCCGGGGTCACGCGCAGCAGCTCCGCGGGCGACGCGAGCGCCGCATCCAGGCTCTTGCGGTCGGCGGGCCTGAGCGCCGTGCTCCGGCCGAGCGAGAGGCGCAGCAGCGTGCGGTCATCGTTCACGCGAGTCTCCTCCGGCCCGCGGCCCGTCCGGCCGCTGCACGAAGGCCCGCCGCGGGGAATCCCCTGTCAAGAGAAACGGGCTTCGCGCGCCTCCCGCCTTGACCCTTCATCATCCCCTCGGGTGAAAGCGCCGGTGGTAGTCCTGCAGCTCCCGGCGGCCGATGTGCGTGTAGATCTGCGTCGTCATGATGTCCGCGTGGCCGAGCAGCTCCTGCACGGAGCGAAGGTCGGCCCCGCCCTGAAGCAGGTGAGTGGCGTACGAGTGGCGCAGCGTGTGGATCTTGCCCTCGACCCCGGCCTTGGCCGCGATCTCCTTGAAGCGCTTCCACATTCCCTTGCGCGAGAGCCGCTCCCCGCGGTGGTTGAGAAAGACCCACGGGGCCGCCCGCCGCGACGCCAGCTCGGGCCTGCCCGCCTCGAGATAGCGGCGCAGCCACGCCGACGCGACCTCGCCGAGAGGCACCCACCGCTCGCGGGAGCCCTTGCCGACGACCCGCACCGCGGCTTCGCGGAAGTTCAGGCGCTCCAGGGTCAGGTCCGCCGCCTCGGAGACGCGCAGCCCGCAGGAGTAGATCAGCTCGAAGAGCGCGCGGTCGCGGATCCCCGCGGGAGTGCCGGGATCGATGCACGCCAGCAGGCGCTCTACCTCCTCGATGCTGAAGACCCTCGGAATCCGCCGCTCGATGCGGGGGGTCTCGATGAGGTCGGCGGGGTTGCTCGCGGCCTCGCCGCGCGACACCAGGAACCGGTAGTACGAGCGGATCGCGCTCAGGCTCTTGGCGATCGTCCGCTCGTCGAGGTTCTCGAGCTTCCGCGCGAGCAGGTAGTCCATGACCCGATCGGCCTCGGTCGCCCCGCCCGCGGGCTGCCGGTCCCGCCACTCGAGGAAGGCCCTGCACTCGAGCAGGTACGTGTCGACGGTCTGCCGGGCGTGTCCCATCTCGAGCCTGAGGTGGGACTCGAAATCGAGCAGCGTCTGCGACGTCTCGGTCATGAGTCCGCCTGGCCGTGCAGGCGCTCTCTCTCCCGGATGACCGTCGGGATCCCGAGGTCGGCCTCCCGCGAATTGCGGCCGAGGAGGTACTCGCCGTTGCCCTTGCTGCGGAGGCCCTTGCTCATCCGCACCCACTCCTCGCTGGAGATGGTCTCGGCGGGCTCCTCGGCCGAAGGCCTCTCGACCGGCTTGGCCGCGGAGCGCAAGCTGCGGAATCCGGTCGCGATCACGGTGACCTTCATCTCGTCCTCGAGGGCGGGGTCGATCGTGTGCCCGGCGATCACCAGCGCCTCGCGGTCCGCGTTGGCCGTGATGATCTTGAGCACCTCTTCGAACTCGGACAGGGCCATGTCCTCCCCGCCGGTCACGCTGACCAGGATCCCCTTGGCGCCCTCGATGCGGGCGTCCTCGAGCAGCGGGTTGTTGATGGCGTTGGTCGCCGCGTCGACCGCGCGGTTGTCGCTGCGGCCCACGCCGATGCCCATCAGGGCGTCGCCCTTGCCCTTCATGATCGTCCGCACGTCGGCGAAGTCGATGTTGATCTCGCCGGGGATCGTGATGAGGTCGCTGATGCCCTGCACGCCCTGGCGCAGGACGTCGTCGGCCAGCATGAAGGCCTCGCGGATCGGGGTCTTCTTTTCCACGATCTTCAGGAGGTACTGGTTGGGGATGACGATGAGGGTGTCGACCGCCTCGCGCAGCTTGGCGATGCCCTCTTCGGCGATCTCCATTTTGCGCCGGCCCTCGAAGTCGAACGGCTTGGTGACGACCGCCACCGTGAGCACGTCGAGCTCGCGGGTGATCTGGGCGAGCACGGGCGCCGCGCCCGTCCCGGTCCCGCCGCCCATGCCCGCGGTGATGAACACCATGTCCGCTCCGCGGACGACGTTCTCGAGCGCCTCCTTGTCCTCCATCGCCGCCCTGGCGCCGACGTCGGGAACTCCCCCGGCGCCGAGCCCCTGAGTGAGCTTGCTGCCGATCGGCACCTTGAGCGGCGAGCGGGAGTTCTGCAGCGCCTGCAGGTCCGTGTTGACCGCGACGAAGTCCACGTGCTGGAGGCCCGAGGCGATCATCCGGTTGACCGCGTTGCTCCCGCCCCCGCCCACGCCGATCACCTTGATCGAGGTGAGGCTCGCGCCCCGATCGTCGCTCAGCTGAATCGTCATCCTATCCTCCCAGTTTCAGCATGCACCCTTGCTGTCCCGCCGGCCCCCCCGGCCGGCTCCGATCCGCGGCGCACCACCGCGGCGCACCGTCAAAAGAACTCCCGCAGCCAGTCTTTCATGCGGTCGAGCGCGCCCTTGACGCCCGGCGGCTTGCGGCGCCGCTCCGCGCTCGCGCTCCCCGTCTTCTGCGACCCGTACAGCAGCAGCCCGATGGCGGTCGAGAAGATGGGGCTGGAGACCTCCTCCATCAGCCCCAGCAGGCGCACCGGCGTCCCGATGCGCGCTGGAAGCCCGAACACTTCCTGGGCCAGCTCCTGCGTGCCGGGCAGCAGCGATCCTCCCCCCGTGAGCACGACCCCGCCGCCCATCATCTTCAGGTAGCCCTTCTCCTCCGCCTGCTCCTTGGCCAGGGCGAGCATCTCGGTCATGCGCGGCTGGATGATCTCGACGATCTCCTTGCGCGAGCGGATGAGGGGCGGCCGTCCGCCCACCCCCGGGATGCTCACCGTCTCTTCCTCGTGCACCATGTCCAGGTAGCAGCAGCCGGCCTCACGCTTGAGGCGCTCCGCCGCTTCGAGGGGGGTCTTGAGCAGGATCGAGAGGTCGCTGGTCACCTGGTCGCCCCCCACCGGCAGCACCTCGGTGTGGTAGGGCGAGCCCTCCAGGTAGACCATCACGTCGCTCGTTCCGCCGCCCATGTCGATGATCATGACGCCGAGCTCCTTCTCGTCGGACGTCAGCACCGCACGGGCGGAGGCGAGCGGCTGGAGGATCAGGTCGTTGACCTTGAACCCCGCGCGGTTGATGCACTTGATGATGTTCTGCGCGCTGGTCACCGAGCCCGTGATGATGTGGACTTCGGCCTCCAGGCGCACGCCGATCATGCCGAGCGGGTTGCGGATGCCCCGCTGCTCGTCGACGATGAACTCCTGGGGGATCACGTGCAGCACCTCGCGGTCCATCGGGACCGGGATCGCCTTGCCCGCGTCGATGACGCGGTCGACGTCCTCGTTCGAGATCTCGCGCCCCCTGCCGGTCACGGCGACGACGCCGCGCGAGTTGATCCCCTCGATGTGCCGGCCCGAGATGCCGGCGAACACGGACTGGACCTCGCGGCCGGACATGAGCTCGGCGGCCTCCACGGCCTCGAGCACGGAGCGGACCGTCGCCTCGATGTTGACCACGACGCCGCGCCGCAGGCCGCGGGAGGGGACGGTGCCGACGCCCACGATCTCGACGCGGCCGGCGTCGTCCAGCTGCCCGATGACGGCGCAGATCTTGGTGGTTCCTATGTCCAGACCGACGATCAGATCATCCCCGGGCACTTCTCGCCTCTCCTTTACCGCGCCGCCCCGCGCGCCGGATCGTTCCCCGCGCCCCTGTAGACGACCTGGCCGTTGCGCAGATCGATCTCCGCCACATCGGCGGCGCTCCTGGTGCGCGCGAGCACGTCGATGACGAGGAACGCGTACCTCAGGATCGTCTCGTCGATGCGGTTGCCGAGACGCACCCTGACCCTCTGACCCAAGGGATAGAACTCCAGCTCGTAGTCGACGCTGTTGATGGCCGAGACTTTGAGCTCGGAGATCAGGCCGTAGAGCTCCGGCGAGCGCTGGCGCAGCGCCGCGAGGTCCTTGAGCAGCGGCCTGAGCATCGCGGGCATCGCGATGCCGAGGGCCGGCGTGAACGAAAGGCCGGAAATCACCGGCAGGTCGGGGATCCCTCCCGCGGACGACGAGCTGCCGATCTGGAAGACGACGCCGTCCTCGTCGAAGACCACGGGCACGGTCCGGTCGCCCGAGCGGCCCATGGCGAGGGCGAGGGGCTTGCGGCCGGTCACCGAGAGGCGCAGCGTGTCGGGAAAGACCTTCTGCACGTTCGCCTCGCGCACGAGCGGCCAGGCCTCCAGGCGCCGCTCGATCTCCGCGGTGTCGAGCGAGAGGTAGCGTTCGTGGCCGCTGATCCCCGCGATCTGCAGGAGCTCCTGCTCGGGGATCTTGAGATCGCTGGAGACCAGGATGCTGCGCACGACCATGTGCGGCATCAGCACGACCTGGACGATCAGCTCGACGAGCGCCAGCGCCGCCAGCACGATCACCAGCGGGGCCAGGATCCGCCGCCCGAGCCCGCCCTCGCTCTCCTCGACCCTGCGCGACATGACGACTCCCTCAGACATCGGAGAGCCCTCCGAAGCGCGGCTGCGCCGTCGCGCGCGAGACGTTGATCAGCAGCCCGACCATCGCGAGGCACACGACCAGCGACGAGCCCCCGTTGGAGAAGAACGGCAGGGGCACCCCCGTGGCGGGCGCCAGCCCGCACACCACCGCCATGTTGAGCAGGGCCTGGAACAGGATCGTCGTCGTGACGCCGAAGGCGACGTAGCGCGCGAACGGGTCGGTCGCCGCGGCGGCGATCGCGTACCCTCGGGCCGCGAGCAGCAGGAACAGGAACAGCACGCCGAGCATGCCGAGCAGCCCCAGCTCCTCGCCGACCACGGCGAAGATGAAGTCCTGGTGCGCCTCGGGCAGCGGCCCGAGCTTGCGCGTCCCGAGCCCCAGCCCCCGGCCCCACAGGCCCCCGGCCGCCAGCGCGGCCCGCGCCTGAAGCACCTGGAAGCTCGAGCCCATCGGGTCGCGCATCGGGTCCAGGAACGCGACGACGCGCTGCAGGCGGTGCTCGCGCGTGAACAGCAGCATGAGCATCAGGGGGACCAGGATCGAGCCGATGAGGGCGAGGTGGACGACCCGCACGTTCGCGATAAAGAAGATCGCGACGGCCACGAGGAACAGGAAGACCGCGGTCGAGAAGTTGTTCTGCATCAGGACCAGGCCCGAGAAGACGAGCACCACGATCAGCGGGGGCAGGATCCCGTTGACCGCGTCGTCGAGCCGGTCCTGCTTCTTGCTGAGGAGCGCGGACACGTACAGCACGATCGTGAGCTTGGCGAGCTCGGAGGGCTGGAACGAGAGGCTGCCGATGAAGATCCAGCGCTGCGCGCCCATGACGGTGCTGCCGAGCCCCGGCACGAAGGGCAGCAGGAGCAGCGCGAAGCTCGCGATCAGCAGCGGCGGCACCGCCGCCCTGACCGCGGGCAGGGGCGTCCAGGAGGCGAGGAACGCCGCGGCCGCCCCAAAGGCGAGCCAGACGCCCTGCCTCTGCACGAAGTAGGTGGCCGGCTTGCCGAGGTCGCGCGCGTGGGCGTAGGACGCGGAGTACAGCGCCGCGAAGCCGAAGCCGACCAGCAGCATCGCGAGCAGCACGAGGGCGAGGTCGCCGGTGCGCCGGTCGACGCGTTCCACCGCGGCCCTCCTACTGGATCTTCAGCGTGGAGAGGCCCAGCAGCGCGAACAGCCCCCCCAGGATCCAGAAGCGGATCACCACCTTGCTCTCGTGCCACCCGGCGAGCTCGAAGTGGTGATGAATCGGCGCCATGCGGAAGATCCTGCGGCCCGTGAGCTTGAAGTGCGCCACCTGCAGGATCACCGACATGATCTCGATCACGAAGACTCCTCCCACGATAAAGAGGAGCACCTCCTTCTTGATGATCATGGCGACGACGCCGAGCACGCCGCCCAGCGCGAGGCTCCCGGTGTCGCCCATCCAGATCTCGGCGGGGTGGGCGTTGAACCACAGGAATCCGACGAGGGCGCCCAGCAGCGAGAGGCAGAAGACCATGATCTCGCCGGCGCCCTCGACGTACGGGACCTGCAGGAACTGCGTCCAGTCCACCCTCCCGGTCACGTAGGCGAGGATCGCGAAGGTGGCCGCGACAAAGATGACCAGCCCCGCCGCGAGCCCGTCGAGGCCGTCGGTAAAGTTGACCGCGTTCGAGTAGCCGGCCAGCAGCAGGACCGCGAGCGGGACGTACGTCCACCCCAGGTCCGCGACGGGCGTCTTGAAGAAGGGCAGGTACAGCAGCGTCGTGCTCTCGGTGGGACGCGCGGTGAGGACGGCGCCGATCAGGAACGCGAGCACGAGCTGCGCCCCGAGCTTGACGGGCGCGGCGAGCCCGCCGGAGTCCCTGCGCATCACCTTGAGCAGGTCGTCGGCAAAGCCGATCGCTCCGTAGGCGACGAGGGTCCCGAGCAGCAGCCACGTGTGCGGGCTCTCGAGGTCCTGCCAGAGCAGCGTCGAGATCACGACGGAAAGGATGATCAGCACGCCGCCCATCGTCGGCGTCCCGGACTTGCCCTGGTGCGTCTGCGGGCCGTCGACGCGCACGACCTGCCTCGCCTTGAGCTCGCGGAGGCGCTTGATGACCCACGGCCCGAAGAGGAACGCGATGAGCAGCGCGGTGATGGCGGCATAGGAGGCCCGGAACGTGATGTAGTGGAATATATTGAAGAAGGACCACGCGCGCTCGAGGGGCAGCAGCAGCTTCAGCAGCATCGCGGCTCCCCCACGGGCTCCAGCAGCCGCTCGAGCGCCATGCCGCGCGACCCCTTGATCAGCACGAGGTCGCCGCCGCGGAGCTCTGCGCGCACGGCCGCGATCAGGCGCTCGATCTCGACGGTGGCCAGCGCGAGCCGCTCGGGGCAGAGCGCCCGGCAGACGCCTTCAGCTGCCTTCATTTCCTCGCCGAAGAGAAAGACGCGATCGACGCGGCTTTCGCACAGCCGGCGGCCGGCTTCCTCGTGCGCGGCCCCGCTCGCGGCTCCCAGCTCCAGCATGCTGCCGAGGACCGCGACCCGGCGCCCTGGCCACGGCAGGCCGCTCACGAAGCGGAGCACCGCCGAGAGCGACTCGGGGTTGGAGTTGTAGCAGTCCACGAGCAGCGTCCAGGCGCCGCGCACGACCTGCGAGCGGCCGAACAGCGGACGCACGCGCTCGAGCCCCGCCCGAACATGCTCCGGCGCGATGCCCAGCTCGACGGCCACCGAGACCGCGGCCAGCGCGTTCAGGAGATTGTGAGGCCCAAAAAGAGGGAAGTGGACCCGGAGCCCCTCCCAGTCGATGGCAGAGCCATCCAGCCCCAGGTCCACGCTCCCCCGGTACCCCGGGGTGCTTCGCTCCCCGAAGGTCAGAACCTTGCCTTTTACATCCCGCGAGAGGAACTCGCGGTAATCGTCTCCCTCCCACACGAACCCGGTCCCGCGCCCGTCGAAGCGCGAAAAGATCTTCTTCTTCTCCGCGGCGATCCCGTCGCGGGAGCCGAGCTGCTCGCCGTGCGCGCTGCCGATGTTGGTGATCACCGCGACGTCGGGCCGGAGGATCGCGGAAAGCCGGTCCATCTCGCCGGGGTGGTCGACCGCCAGCTCGAAAACGCCGTAGCGGTGCTCCGGCCCGGCGGAGAGCAGCGCGAGGGGAAGGCCCGACTCGGAGTTGAGGTTGCCCTCGCTGATCGCGGTCGGGGCAGCCTGGGCGAGGATGCTCCCGATCGCCTCCTTGGTCGTGGTCTTGCCCGAGCTTCCCGTGACGCCGATCTTGACCATCCCCGCGAGCCGCGCGATGCGCCGCGCCGCGATGTCCTGCAGCCCGGCGAGCGTGTCGTCGACGGCAACGACGGCGACGGCGTCGCGGCCCGCGGCGGCGAGGCGCTCGCGCACGAGCTCCTGCCTGTCGCGGCGGATCAGCAGGCAGCGCGCGCCGCGGCTCACGGCATCCGCGACGTGCTCGTGGCCGTCGGTCCGCGCGCCGGCAAGCGCCACGAAGAGGGCGCCCCGGGCGGCCTTGCGCGAGTCGATCACCACGCTGTCGAGCGGCCACACGGGCGCGTCGGCCAGGAGAGTCCCGCGGGTGCTCTCGAGGAGCTGCCCGCGGTCGAGGGCGAGCCGGCTCGCGGCCATGCCTAGGGCCCCCCTCCCCCGGTTTCCGCGGCTCCCGGGGCTCCCGTGGACGGGAGCTCGATGCGCAGGTCCGGCTCGACGCCCGCGCCGAGCCCCAGCTTTTCCTTTGCCAGCTTTTCGATCCTGGCCGGCGAGCGGAACACCGCGATGGCCGAGAGCAGCTTCTTGTTCCGCTCCAGCCAGTCGCGCTGCTCCTGGTCGAGGGCTTCCACCTTCTCGAGCAGCGCCTGCGTGCGCTGCACCTGCCACACCTTGACTCCGAGCAGGATCGGGATCGAGGCGGCAAGCAGGAGGAGAAGCGCCCTTTTCATGCGACGACCCTCTCGAGGACGCGCAGCCGCGCGCTCCGCGAGGGCGGGTTGGCCCGCACCTCGTCCTCCGTGGCCATGACCGCCTTGCGGGTGACCAGCCGGTAGCGCGCGCCGGAATCCGGTTGCCGCCCTTCAGCTTCATTCTCCCGGGCGAGGCTGCGGAACATCGTCTTGATGATCCGGTCCTCAAGCGAATGGAAGGCGATCACGCCCACGCGGCCGCCCGGGGCCAGCGAAGACGCCGCGTCCCGCACGGCCGTCTCGATCCGGTCGAGCTCCCCGTTGACCGCGATGCGCAGCGCCTGGAAGCAGCGGGTGGCCGGGTGAATGCGGCCGCGGCGGTACGAGGCGGGGACGGCGCGGCGGATGACGTCCGCCAGCCGGCCGGAGGTCTCGATCGGCGCGCGGTCGCGCTCGCGCGCTATAGCGCGCGCGATCGGCCGGGAGCGCCGCTCCTCGCCGTAGCGATAGAAGAGGTCGGCGAGCTCTGTCTCGTCGAGCCGGTTGACCAGGTGCGCCGCGGTCGTTTCGGCCGCGAGGTCGAGGCGCATGTCGAGCGCCTCGTCCCTGGCGAACGAGAACCCGCGGCCGCTGGCCTCGTAGTGGTAGCTCGACACGCCCAGGTCGAACAACACGCGATCGGGCCTCCCCCCCCCATGTGCCCGCAGCCCCGCGAAGTAATCCGAGAACCAGCCGCGCCACAGGCTGAACCTCCGCCCGAATCGGGCCAGCCTCGCCTGCGCCACGGCCGCAATGCCGGAATCCACCTCGATGCCCACCAGGCTCAGCCCGGGGGCGCGATCCAGAAACGCCTCGGCGTGCCCTCCCTCGCCGAGCGTGGCGTCCACGAACAGGCTCGGCCCCGCGGGCGGGTCGAGCAGGCCGAGAACCTCGGCCAGAAGCACCGGCGTGTGGATCGTCGGAACGCTTCCGCTCACCGGCGTCTACCTCGTCCTCAGGCGGTCTCCGATCTCCTCAGCCGCCTCGAGGAAGCGGCTTTCGCTCGTCTCCCAGTACTGCCGATAGGTCGGCTCGTCCCACACCTCGAGATGGGTCAGCATGCCGAGGACGATGCAGTCCTTTGTGAGACCTCCGTACTCGCGCAGCGTCGCCGGGATCATGATCCTTCCCGGACGGTCGATTTCGATTTCCTGGGCGGGAGCGATGATCCGGCGGTGGATCAGCCGATCCTTCTCGTGGAACAAGGAGGTCGACGAAAGGAGCTGCTCGGACTTGGCCTTCCACTGCTCCGGCGGAAAGAGCCACAGGCACCGATCGATCCCCCGGGTCAGGACGAGCACGTTTCCCGTGATCTCGGCCCTCACCTTGGCGGGGATCATGAGCCTTCCTTTTTCGTCGAGTGAATAGCGGTACTCGCCGGTGATCATCGCCACTCACTTCCACTTATTCCCACTTTTTCCCACCCAGAGCCTATATTAGCCTGCGCCGGAGAGTTGTCAATTCCCGGGCCCCTTCAATCGACAGAATTCCCGCGGTGAGAAGCGCAATAATCTATATGTCTGTTAAGTGATTCTCGTCCGGTGCGCCGGACAGAGCAACCCTGCGCGTCCCTGCGGCGCAGTTTCCCCGATCCACAGCCCGGCCGGCGCCGGTTTGACGCTCCGCAGCGGCTGGTGTTACTGTACGCGGGCCTCGGAGGAGCCGCGAATGTACCGCGTCCACTTCAAGTGGAAGGACAAGGAGATCAGCCTCCAGGCCCGCAGTCTCGACCTGACTCACCCCTATTTCGTTTCCATCAAGGACCTCGTGTTCCCTGCCGGGAAGAAGATCATCATCAACCCGTCGGAGGACGAGGTGCGGCGCACTTTCAGCGAGAGCAATCACATCATGATCCCGTTTCAGACCGTGATCCTCATCGAGGAGCTCGAGGAGAAGAAGGGGCGCAGGGTCATGCCGTTCGGGCTCGTGGCGGACAAGCAGGGGGAAGACACGGAGTGACGCGCACCTCCTACCAGGTCGTCTATCCCGAAGGCGACGCCCAGGAGATCGCGCACCGCCTGCGCATCAACCAGCTCGTCGATCTGAACGGCAATCCCGTCGACCCGCCGCCCGGCGCGCGCATGATCGTCTACCGCGTCTACCGCATGAGCACGGACGTCGAAAGGGGCGAGGAAACGGTTTCGTATCATCTCGAGCTCGTCCGCCGCGACGAGCTCTGAGCGCGACCCGGGCCCGCCGGTCAGCCGAAGATCTTGTAGTCGATCTCCGGGAACACGTTGTTGCGCTTCTCGAGCTGACCCAGCCACTCGAGGTCGACGGAGTTGGCCAGCAGGTCGGTGTAGATGCGGTTGAAGTTGCTGATGTGCTCCCGCACCCTGCGCACGGCGTACGGCACCGTGGTCCCGGTCTTCATGATGAAGGCCCAGTCCGAAGCCTGCATGAGCATGACCTCGCGCGCCGCCTGGTTCAGCGTCCGGCGCCGCATCCCGTCGCACGTCTCGAACCGGTGGGCCAGCTCGCCCATGCGCTCGATCGCCTTGTGCATGTGCGGGTAGATCCAGTCGTTGCTGCCGTCGACCCAGACCGACGCATACCCCCTGTCGCCCCAGCTCGAGAATGACGGCGTCGCGGGCTGGTTCTTGTCGAATCGCTTGAGGTAGTCCTCGGGCGCGATCATTTCCAGCCATGTCTCGTCGGAGGCGATCCTGCTGATGACCGCCTCGATCCACTCGGGCCCCTCGAACCACCAGTGACCGAACAGCTCCGCGTCGAAGGGCGCCACGATCAGCGGCGGCCGGTCGATGAGCCGCTCGAGCTTCTCCGCCTGCTTGCGCTGGCGATAGAGGAAGTTCTCGGCGTGCTCGCGCACCTTGCGCAGCGCCTCCTCGCGGTCGTAGGGCACCTTCTGCTCGTGGCGGCCGGAGATGGCGTGATACTTGAGCCCGGTGTTGACCCGGATGTCGCCCTCGAGAATGTAGGGCCGGATGTACTCCAGCGGGAGATCGAAGCCGATGTCCCGATAGAACTCGCGGTAGGAGACGTCGCCGGGGTAGCCTTCCTCCTGCGACCAGACCGCCCGCGCGGCCTCGGGATCGCGGCCGAACGCGACGATGCCGTTGGGGCAGGCGATCGGCGCGAAGACGCCGTACTCGGGCCGCGTGTCCGCGTACGCGATTCCGTGCGAGTCCACGAAGAAGTACGTGAGCCCGTGCTTCTCCAGGAGCTCCTCGAGGCCGGGGTAGTACCCGCACTCCGGAAGCCAGAACCCGCGCGGCCGCCTTCCAAAGACCTCCGAATGGTAGTCGACCGCGACCTTGATCTGCGCCTCCGCCCCCTTGGGGTAATCGCGCAGCGCCGGCAGGAACGCGTGAGTCGCGCTCGTCGTGATCAGGTCGAGGAACCCCTGGTCGCGCATCCTCCGCAGGACCCCCGGCAGGTCGCGGCCGTGCCTCTCGGCGAAGTCCTCGAGATTGCGCTCGTACAGCGAGAGGTACATGAGGGCGAGCTTGTGGAGCTCCGGCACCGAGCGCGTCCGGTCGGCCTCCTTGTGCGCGAGGTCGATGGTGAGCTTGAGGTGCGCGATGTAGCGCTCCTGCAGCAGCGGATCGCGCAGCATCGTCGTCAGCGTCGGTGACACCGAGACGCAGATGCGGAACTTCACGTTCTTCTCGATGAGGCGCTCGAACACGCGGATCAGGGGCAGGTACGTCTCGGAGATGCCCTCGAACAGCCAGTTCTCTTCGAGAAAGCGCTTGTACTCCGGATGGCGAACGAACGGGAGGTGCGCGTGGAGCACGAGAGCGAGGAAGGCCTTCGGCATGGGCACCCTAACCTTCGGACAGGATCCGCTGGGGGATGGATCCCGAGCTCGGGATCTCGCCGACGGAACGGTGCAGCGACATCGTGAGCACCGTCTCTCCGTTCGCGGAGCTCCAGCCCGGGTCCGTACGCTCCGAGAAGCCCTCGGACGGGGTTTCGATCACGTTCGACCGCACCAGCTCGTGCTCCTTGCCCCGCTTCTTGTACAGCAGCTCCAGGACGAAACGCCCGCCCGCGCGGGGCAGATTGATGTACCACCGCGAATCGGTGAGCTTGACGGGGATGTCGAAGCTCGAGCGCGAGTTGCGTCCGTTGAAGCGGACGCCCTCGACGTCGTGGACGCGGAGCACGAGGCGGACATCCTTGTCCTTGCGCAGCTGCGCAAGCTTGTCCGCCTGGATTTCCCAGTAGGCGAATGCCCACGCCGGGTCGCGAGGCATGGCGACCAGCCGCGTCTCGTTGTAGCTCTCGGGCACCGGGGCATAGCCCGCATCCCCGGTCTCGATCTCCTCGTCCGAGCTGATGCTGAACTTTTTTGCCTCGACCTTGACTTCGCGGCCCGCCTGCTCCTCGCGCTCCTCGGCCATCTCCTCGAAGAGATCGACCAGCAGGCTGACCAGTGAGTCCTTGTCGATGGCGCTGTCGAACTCGATGCTCTGTCTCTCAGCAAACCGTCGCAGCTCCTCCAGAGGAAGAGACTGCAGTCGCTCTCTGGTCATGCCCTCTCCTTCTCATCCCCCTCTTGCGCGGGCTGCCCCCACTGATGACGGATGCCGTCAATGGACTCGAAGGAGTGATCGTGATGCACCGCGCACGGCCATACTAGCTAAGTGCGCAAGCGAGTGTCAACCCCTGCGGGCGAGAGCTGCGGGCGAGAGCGCGGATCGGAAGCGCCGGCGGAAGCGGCGCGAACGGTCGGCGTGTCGAGCAACCCTGCAGGGACCTACTCGGGCACGGCCTGGAAGAGCATGACGTCACCGAAGCCCAGCTTCTTCGCGAGCCGGTCCGCGGGGCGCTTGATGAGCGGCGGCGCGGTGCCCACGGCGAGCCCGCCCCACGTCACGACCCGCAGGACACGGAACCCGGTCTCGGCGAGCATGGCGCGGAGGGTCCGCCTGGTGAACAGGGTCAGGTGATCCGCGATCGCGCTGCGCCAGCGGCGTCCGAAGAGGCGCGCCTGGAAGCCGTTGACGTTGGGGGTCGTGATGATCGCCATCCCATCGGGGGTGAGGATCCGGCGCACCTCGCGCAGCATCGCCTTGGGGTCGGGGACGTGCTCGATGACGTGGGAGAAGTGGACGACGGAGAAGGAGGCGTCGTCGAGGCGCAGCTCCTCGAGGGTGCCGAGGGCGATGTCCACGCCGCGCCGCTCCCTGCCGTATCGCGCGGACGCCTCGCAGATCTCCACCCCCCGGGCCTGCCACCCGAGCCCCCGCATGTGCTCGACGAGCATGCCGGTCGCGCAGCCGACGTCGAGAAAGCTGCGCGCGGCAAAGCGGTCGACCGGCAGGTCGTGGAACCCGATGTCCCGCAGGCCGAGCTTCATCAGGTTGAAGAAGTTGCGGTCGTTCTCCAGCTCGTAATCGAAGTAGCCCTCGCCGTAGCGGCGGCGCAGGTCCTCGAACACGGGCTGCGGGTTCTGGTAGACGAGGCCGCAGCG
This sequence comes from uncultured Spirochaetota bacterium, assembly GCA_963734495.1. Taxonomy (GTDB): domain Bacteria; phylum Spirochaetota; class Spirochaetia; order SZUA-6; family CAVTHK01; genus CAVTHK01. The sequence goes on along the minus strand of CAVTHK010000002.1, from coordinate 232,212 downwards.
GCGGCAGCGCCAGAAGCTGAAACCTTCGCAGCGCAGCGCGAGCCGCCTCTCGCGGGAGCCGCAGAGGTTGCAGCCTACCTCGAGAAAGCGCTCCGCCTGCGGCCCGACGGAAAAGGTCTTCATCGGGGCAGGGGTCCTTTGCCGGCGGGCTCGTTTCACGGCACGACCTGCAGGCGCAGGTCCAAGGTGCCGCTGGCGCCGCCGATCCCCTCGACGCGCACCTGCAGGCGAGCCTGCCCTTCGGGCAGCACGACGCGGCCGAGCCGGTAGGTCCATCGGTCCGCGTAGACGTCGTCATGGCTCGAGCGGGTTCCCGCCAGGACGAGCTTTCCTTCGGACTCCATGAGGCCCTCCAGCTTGACCTCCCGAACGATCTGCCCCGAGTACGTCAGCGTGAGCCGATAGGGCGCCACCCTGCGGGCGAACCCGCCGTGGGTCACCGAGTCGTAGGCCACGACCAGGACCTGCGCGGAGCCCGCGGACACCACCATGCCGTCGGCGAGCGGCGTCCGGTCGCCTTCGCGCTCGAGCAGCACCTGCTCGATCACGGGTGCGGCGCGCCCCGCGGGCAGCGGGGGCTGCAGCGGGGCCTTGTCGGGCTTGATGGGGTTCAGGAATCGGCGCTCGCGCTCGTCGAGGAGAACGAGCGTGAGCCTCGGGCCCTCCACGGCGCCGCTGTCGCCGACGACGCCGAGCGGGGCGAACGCGGCCGAGCGGGCGGCCGCGGCCCAGAGCTGGGCCAGGGTCGCGGCCGGCACGTCCGGCCGCAGCACGAAGCGGTCGCCCCGCCTCTCGTAGCTCGACCGCACGAGAGCCCCCGCGTCGCCGGCGGCGCGCGCCACCTCGTCGAGCTCGGCCGCGGTGAGCTGGCGCGGGCGGGCGCGCACGCGAACGGAGCCGCCCGGCCCCGCGCCGGCCGAGGCGGTCGGGGGCGCCAGGTGCGAGTAGACAGACATGATGTCGCCCTCGTGCAGCAGCGCCACCATGTTGCCGCTGCCCCGCGGAAACGAGCTGTAGTCGCCGTCGCGGTAGCGGAAGATCACCTCCCCGTCCGCGACCGGCCAGACCGCCTGGCCCGCGCCGCTCAGCTCGATGCCGTCGGCGAAAGCCCCCGCTTCGCTCGCCCCGAACGTTCCCAGCAGCGCCGGCTGCTCGACCGGCCAGTCGAGCCCCGACGCCGCGGCCGCCAGGCCGAGCGCGGCGGCCGCGAGGGCCGCGGCCCGCCCTGCCCTACTCACGGCGGACCTCCAGGCCCACGAGCCGCGGCCCGAGCCCCACCACGAACCCCGTGTCCGACCCGGCCAGGAAATCGGCCGCCGGGGGAAGGGTCTCGCGGAAGACGAGGCGATCGGCAGCCGCGTAGATGCGCAGGCCGGAGGCGCTCCCGCCCGAGCCGGCTCCGGAGTACAGCGCCGCCCACAGCCGGTTGCCGGGCGCCTCCGCGATCGCCCGCACGGAGCCCGGCAGCGGCACCGTGCGCACGGCCCGCGAGCGGAGATCCAGGAGCCCCAGGCCCTCAGGCTCCTCGAAGTAGAGGGTGTGGCCGGCGGCGGCGAAGCGGACGAGGACCTCGCGGCGGAAATCCGAGGCGAGCGCCGTGTCGACCGCGACCTGGAACCGGCCCTCGTTGCGGGCCACGACGATGAGCCGCTGCGGGTCGATCCCGGCGACGCACGCGAGCGCGTCCGAGCGCGCCGCGCACCCGAAGACCGCGGGCACGCGGCTGGCCGGCGGTTTCAGGCTGTAGAGGGCCTTGCCGGCGCGGTCGTAGAGCGAGAGAGTGCCGTCGAGGAGACCGACCAGCAGGCCGGCGTCCCGGAAATCGAGCGTCGTGATCAGCGAGGGGAACTCCAGGCGCCACAGGGTGTCCCCGGACCGGTCCACCTCCGCGAGCCCCTTGCCGTCGAGCGACACGAGGAGGATGCGCTCGCCGGCGGCGTCGAGCAGCGGGTAGCCGCGCGCCGGAATCGCCTCGAGGAAGGCCCCGCGCGGGTCCTTGACGACCAGGCTGGTCGGCAGCCTCGAGTAATTGATAAAGGAAGCCGCGCCGGTGGAAGCGCTGTAGAGGACAGGCTCGGAGTACAGCAGCGCGCCCGCGGGATCGTAGTACCCGACGCGGCCGCCGCTCAGGAACGGCCGCGCCCGGCCGGCGCCCGCGCCGGCCGACACCGGCCCGCCCGTCTCGATCGCCCACGCCGGCCCCGCCACCAGCTCCCGCTCCATCGGCAGCGGGAACAGTGCGACATACGCGACCGCGAGCCCCGCCGCGGCGGCGAGGGTGTGACTCTTCTTTTTCGCGCTCACGTCCCGCTCTGACCTTCTTTGGCGCGCGGCACCTGCTGGTCGGTCTTCTTCCCCTTGAGGTCCGTGGTGAGCTTGGTGCGCCAGACGTCGACCTTGCGCTTCAGGCCCTCGGCCTTGTCGCTCTCGCCGAGCAGGACGTACACGCGGCGCAGCGCGGAAAGGAAGGCGATCGCGCGCTCCATGTCGTCGTGCCGCCGGGTGACGAGCTCGTACTTCTCGCGATAGTCGAGCGCGGATTTCTCGAGCGTCCGCTGCGCGAGGCCGAGGTGGTACAGCACGGCGTCATAGCTCCTGTGCGAGGGGTCGAGCTTCGCCAGCAGGTTCTTGAAGTTGATCAGGTTCTTGACCACGACCGCGAAGCGGCCTTCGATCTCTACAAAGGACCATTTCCACTTGGAGTTGCTCCCGAAGCCGTCCTTGACGCTCGCGATCGAATAGCCGAGCTTGCGCACCAGGTCGTGCTTTTCCTTGTCCCCCAGGACCCCGTCGATGGCCGCCACGCCGGCCTCGTAGTCGCCAAAGGGGCAGTCGATGCAGGTGGAGACGACGTCCTCGAGGTGGATGATCGCCTTGTAGCAGGCCTTGCGCGCCTCGTTGAGAATGGAGTCGTTCCTGACGTTCAGCAGCGCCAGGGACAGCGAGTTCATCAGGGTGTAGTAGGCGACCAGGTTGAGGGCCCTGTTCGCGAGCTTGACCCGGGTTTCCGTCTGGGCGAGGTCCCCCTTGCGCAGGCCCGCCGACTCGCGACGGTCCTCCTCGAGGATCGCCGCGGAGGCCCCCTTGTACTCCTTGATAAAGTCGTTGTAGCGCTTGCGCGCGAGCTCCCCGATCTTCGCCATGACCCGCTCTACGCTCCGTACCGCTCCATCAGCTCCCGGGCGTGATGGAGCGACGTCTCGCTCTCGGCGTCGCCGGAAAGCATCCGCGAGATCTCCGCGGCCTGCCGTTCCGCCTTGACGCTCTCGACGCGCGTGAGGGTGCGGCCCCCGCTCTCGGTCTTTTCCACCCTCAGGTGATTATCGGCCCTCACGGCGATCGTTGCCAGGTGGGTGATGCACAGGAGCTGCTTGCTCGAAGCGAGCTTCGCCAGGCGCTCGCCGACCGCGAGGGCCACCTGGCCGCCCACGCCCGTGTCCACCTCGTCGAAGATCAGCGTACTGATATGGTCGGATTCGACGAGCACGCTCTTGATCGCGAGCATCACGCGCGAGATCTCGCCTCCCGAGGCGATGAGCCGCAGGCGCTTGAACGGCTCGCCCACGTTGGGCGCGATGACGAACTCGACATCGTCGAGCCCCTGCGCCCCGATGGCGGGCTTGCCCTCCTCGCTGCGGTGCGGCTGCACGAGGACGCCGAAGCGGGACTTCGGCATGCCCAGCTGGGCCAGCTCGGCCTCGATCGCCTGCTGGAGGCGCACGGCCGCGGCCTTGCGGCGCTCGGAGAGCTCGGACGCCTTTTGCTGCAACAGGCCCGCGAGGCGCTGGATCTCGGCGGTGAGCTTTTCCTTTTCTCCCTCGAAGTTCTCCAGCGCGTCGAGCTCCCTCGCGCACCGCTCGCGGTACGCGAGGACGTCCGCCAGCGAGTCCCCGTACTTGCGCTTGAGCCCCTGGATGAGGGCGAGCCGGGCGTCGACCTCCGCGAGGCGCGCGGGGTCGTAGCGCTCATCGGAGATGTAGCCGCGGACGGTCGCGGCGAAGTCCTCGATCTCGAAGAAGGCATCCTGGAGCTGGTGGCTCGCCTTGGCGAGGCCCGCGTCGATCTGCGCGATCTCCTCCATGGCCTCGCGCGAGCGGCGCAGCGCGGCCAGCGCGCCGGCGCCGCTCGCGGTGAGCAGCTCGTGCACCTCCTCGAGCAGGCGGAAGAGCTTCTCGTGGTTCGCGAGCACGTTGTGCTCCGCCTCGATCCGCTCCTCCTCGTCGGGCGCGAGCGCGGCCTCGTCGATCTCCTTGACCGCGAAGCCGAGAAGGTCGATCTCGCGGAGACGCTCCCGCTCGCTCGCCGCGAGCTTCGCGAGGCTCGCCCGGGCGGTCGACCACCCCTGGAAGAGCGACGTGACCTCGGCTGCGAGCCCCTCGGCCCCGGCGAACCGGTCGAGCAGCCGCCTGTGGTTCTCGACCTCGAGGAGGGACTGGTGCTCGTGCTGTCCGTGGTAGTCGAAGAGCAGCGCCGAGAGCTCCTGCAGGTCCGCGCGCGTCACCGCGGCGGACTGCACGAACGCGGCGCCGCGGCCGGAGCGCTTGATGACGCGCCGCACGATCACCGACCCGTCCTCCGGCTCGAGGCCGCGGGAAGCGAGCCACGCCATCGCCTCGGGGTTCTCGGAGACGCTCACGACGCCGTGAACCACGGTCTCATCGGCTCCCGCGCGGATGACCGTCGTGTCGGCCTTCTGCCCGAGCAGCAGCCCGAGCGCGCCGACCAGGATCGATTTCCCCGCGCCGGTCTCCCCGGTGAGCACGTTGAGGCCCCGCGAAAAGCGCACGTGAACCCTGTCGATGAGCGCGTAGTTCAGAACCGACAGCTCTTCAAGCATTCGGCTCCCCCGCCCAGTTCAGCTTGGAGCGGAGCACCTCGTAGAAATTGCGCTTGTCCGAGCGAATGATCGAGCACTTTTCACGGCCCATACTGTAGCGGACGCGGTCCCCCGGTTCAAGCGGAAAGGCAAGCTGCCCGTCGATGGTGAGGATCACCTCCGCCCTGCGGCTCGCTTCGACCCGGATCTCGATGGCTTCGTGCGCGGGCACGACCAGCGGCCGGTCGGAGAGGGTGTAGGGGCAGATGGGGACCACGAGGAAGGCCTCCATCTCCGGGTGGACGATCGGGCCTCCCGCTGCCATGGAGTACGCCGTGGAGCCTGTCGGCGTGGAGACGATGACGCCGTCGGCGCGGTAGCGCCCGGCCTCGCTGCCTGCGAGCTGGAGCTGGAGGTGGATGAGGCGCGATACGCCCTTGGTCGTGATCACGGCGTCGTTGAGACCCTCCGAGGAGAAGACGTCGCGGCCCGCCCGGGCGACGTCGCAGCGCAGCATGATGCGCGCGCTCACCCCGATGCCGCAGCGGCGGTACTGCTCGAACGCCTCGACCCACTCGTCGCGCGAGACCTCGGTGAGGAAACCGACCTTGCCGAGGTTGACCGCAAGGATCGGGATGCGCCGCGCCGCAAGCGCGGGCGCGCTGTACAGCAGCGTGCCGTCGCCTCCCAGCGTGATGGCCATGTCGACGCCGTCGACCGCCTCGTCGTCGAGCGGCTGGTCGAAGGAATAGCGCAGGACCTCGATGCCCAGGCCGTCAAAATACTTGACGATGTCGCCGAGCACCGTGCCCGCATCGGGCTTGTTGAGGTTGACGATGGCGAGGACCCTGCGGACCGTGCGTTCCAACTCCCCGCCAATATAGCGGGCGCCGCGCGCCGCTGTAAAGCGACGGGGGCGGCGTGCCGCCCCTCCCTACGGGAGCGTCGCGAGCACTTTCGCCACCGCGTCGACGCGCGTCTTTCCCAGCGTCGGGTAGAGCGGGAAGAGGAGGCAGCGCATCAGCGCCGACCGGGCGGCCGGCCAGTCGCCGCCTCCGTCGCCCGCGTCCTCGCCTTCGGCCAGGAGGCTGCCCGCGTGCCCCGGAGCCGTCTCGACGCCCTTCCTGCGTGCGTACTGGCGCACGTCCTTCATGCCGGAGGCCAGCATCACGGGAAAGGAGTAGTGGACGTTTTCGCCCTCGTCGCCCTGGACCAGGGCCTTGTGGCGGGTGCGGGCCAGGCTGCGGGCGAAGGCCGAGGCGATCTGCTTCCGCGCCTCGATGAAGCGCTCGATCTCCCGAAGCTGCGCGAGCGCCAGGCTCGCGTTGAGGTCCGCGAGCGGCGCGAGGCGCGCCTCGCCGGAGTCCTGCAGCTTGCGCGCCAGCGCCTTGTCGCCCGACAGGACCAGCCCTCCGCCGCCGCCCGTGACGATGGAATCGGGGCTCAGCGACACGACGGTGACCCGCCCCAGGCTGCCGCACCGCCGCTCGCCGAGGTTGGCGCCGAGGCCCTGGGACAGGTCCTCGATCACGGACACGCCGAGGCCGAGAAGGGCGGTGACGTCGGGCACGATGCCGAGGGTGTAGTGGGCCACGACGGCCTTGGCGCCCGCCGCCACTTCAGCGGCGGCGCGCTCCACGAGCAGCGTCCCCGATGCGGGGTCCACGTCGATCGCGCGCAGGGCGAGGCCCCGGCGGGCCGCGGCGGCGCGGTACACGCCCGGGGCGAGCGCGGGGACGACGACGGCGTCGCCCGCGGCGAGGTCGAGCGCGTCGAAGGCGGCGAGCAGCGCGCCATAGTAGCTGCCGACGGCCGCGCCGCCGGAGACGCCGAGGTATTCGGCGGCGGCGGCGCAGAGCTCGCGGTTCGCCGTGCCCGCACCGATGCTGTCCGACACCATGCACGCGAGCACGCGGTCCATGTCCCGGCGCCGGATCGTCGGTCGAAAGAGGGGGATGTTCGTGGCCACGGGGGGGAAGAATAGAGGGATCGCAGGCTCTGATCAACAGGCCGTGCCGAGGCGCTCCCCCGCTCAAGGCCGCTCGGGAAAGCCCTCCGCGCCGACGAGAGGAACGAACCGGCAGGGAATCGTGCGCTCCGTCTCGAAGCGGGCGCCGATCCGGCGGACGACGCACAGCATCTGCACGGACTCATCCGGCCCCACGGGCAGCACCAGGACGCCGCTGTCCGCGAGCTGCGACCTGATCCCGGCCGGCACCCGCGGGGCGGCCGCCGAGACCACGACGGCGTCGTAGGGCGCGTGCTCCGGCCAGCCCAGCGACCCGTCGCCGCAGAGCAGCATGACGTTGGCGTAGCCCAGCCCCTCGAGCGTCCTCCGGCTCCGCTCGGCGAGCACCGCCAGCCGCTCGACGCTGAACACCCGACCGGCGAGCAGCCCGAGCAGCGCGGTCTGGTAGCCGCTGCCGGTGCCGATCTCGAGCACCGATTCGCCTCCCCGCAAGGCGAGCGATTCGAGCATCAACCCGACCATGTACGGCTGCGACATGGTCTGGCCGCAGCCGATCGAAACGGGCGCGTCGGCGTAGGGGTCCGCGCCGCTTCCGGCGGGGAGGAAGAGCGTGCGAGGGACCCGCCTCATCGCGGCGAGCACCCGCGGGTTGGAGATCCCGCGGGACGCGAGCTGCCGCTCGACCATGCGCTCCGCGCGCGGATCGGCGTCCGGGAAGAGCGACGCCTGCGTCTCGGTCACTGCGGCCGCCCCCTGCCCTACCCTTTCGCCGCGGCCAGCACCCAGAGCGGCTTGCGGCCGAGGGGCACGCCCGCGAGCTGCGAAAGCAGCCCGTCGCCGCCCACGGCGTACGCCGCAAGCCGGCCCGATTCCTGTCCCGCGGCGTAGAGCCACCGGCCGCTCAGGTCCAGGTTGAAGGCGCGCGGAACGCGCTCAGATGCGGCCGTGCCCTCCAGGTGAAGGCGGCCGCCCGCCGGGTCGACGGCCACCACTGCGATGCTGTCGTGGCCCCTGTTGGAGACGTAGACGAAGCGCCCGTCGGCGCCCATGTGGATCTGGGCGCACGTGTTGGCGCCCGCGAACCCCGCCGGAAGCGTGGAGACCGTGTCCAGAAGCGACAGCGTCCCCGACGCGGAGTCGAAGCGGTAGGAGCTCACGCTGCTCGCGAGCTCGTTGGAGAAAAGCACGAGCCTGCCGCCGGGATGGAAGCAGAAGTGACGGGGGCCGACCCCCGCGGGAGGGGCGGCGCGCGGCGGATCGTTAGGTGTCAGGCGGCCCGAGGCGGGGTCGAAGCGGAACTGCAGGATCAGGTTCGGCCCCGTGTGCGGCACAAAGGCGAACCGGTTGCCCGGGTCCGTCTGCATGAAGTGGGCGTTGACCGCGGTCGCGCGCCACTCCACGGGAGGCGTGCGGATCGAGCCGTCCGGCTCGAGGGCGTGGACCCCGATCAGCCCCGCCCGGTAGTAGGCGGAAAAGAGAAAGCGTCCCGACCGGTCCGTGGACAGGAAGCAGGGATCGGTCTCGAGCGGGATCCGGCCGCCCTCGCGCAGCGCACCCGTCGACGGCTCCCGCGCGAGCCAGGCCAGGCCCGCCCTGCCGCGCAGGCCCGCGTAGAGGATCCGTCCGTCGGGACGCAGCGCGAGGGGAGCGGGGCCGCCCGGGACCTGGAAATTCCCCTCGGGGGCGAGGCGGCCCGTCCGCGCGTCGATGTCGAATCCCAGGATCCGTTCGTCGTCCTGCAGGGACACGTAGAGCGTCTGTTCCATCGGGGCCAGCGTAGCACGGTTCGGTCCCGGCCGCCACAACGAGAGGAGATCAGGTTGAAGGTATTCAGCCCGGCGCGAGGCGCCCCGCGGCCCGCAGCGCTGCGATCGCGGCAACGGTGCCTGCGCACACGTCGTCGGCAGCCGCCAGGCGCGGCGCCGCGTGCGTCGTCGTCACGGCGACCACGTAGCAGCCCGCCGCACGGGCGGAGGCGACGCCGGCGGGCGAGTCTTCGATCGCCGCGCACTCGCCGGGGGAAAGGCCCAGGCCGGCGGCCGCCTTCACGTAGATCTCAGGGTCCGGCTTGGTCAGCACGACGTCCTCGACGGTCACCACGACGCGGAAGTGCGGGGAGAGGCCGAGCCGCGAGAGCATCAGAGCCGCGTCGGCGCGCGTGCTCGACGTGGCCACGGCTTTCGGGAGGCGCAGGCCGGCCAGCGTCTCGGCCAGCCCCGGGAACGGCCGCAGCTCGCTCTCCGCGAGCCGCAGGTACGCCGCCTGTCTCTCCGCCGAGAGGCGCTCGGCCGGGACGGGGATGCGGAAGCGTTCGACGAGGTCGAGCGCCGTGTCGCCGTTCGGGATCCCGATCCAGCGGTCGAAGTAACGCTCGTCGACGCGGACGCCGTATCGCTCGAGCGTCCGGACCCAGGCGCGCGCGTGGAGCGGCTCGCTGTCCGCGAGCACGCCGTCCATGTCGAAGATGAGGCCTCTGATCATCACTGCCGGATTCTACCGGCGCGCGCGCGGTGGCTCAACCGGCCTGCCGCAGTTTTGCGGGCAGCGCTGCGGGTCCGCAGCTGCCCATCCGCAGCCGACACGGCGGGCGCGATTCTCCAGCGCGGGATAGGTCTTGCGCTTGATACTATACGGATGTATACTATCAGCATGACTACCACGGAGCGACTCGGCGAGGAGATCGCCAGCCTGTCGGCGCACCTCGATGCGGCCATGCATCGGCTGCTCGAATGCATCAGGCACTTTGACGAGGCCGGCGGCTGGTGCGACCAGGGCGCCGTTTCCTGCGCGCACTGGCTGGCCTGGCGGCTCGGATGGGACCCGGCCACCGCGCGCGAGAAGGTGCGGGTGGCGCGCGCTCTGGGCAAGCTGCCCGCGATCGACGAAGCGTTCCGCTCGGCCACCCTTTCCTACGCCAAGGTCCGAGCCCTCACGCGAGTGGCAACGGCGGAGAACGAGGGCAAGCTGTTGGAGCTGGCGCTCGTGGCAACCGCGGCGCAGCTTGAACGGCTGTGCCGGGGCTATCGAGCGGCTGTGGACCCGGAGACTGCGCCGCTGCCGGAGGAGCGGTCCGTATATCGGCGATTGCTGCCGGGGGGAATGGTCAAGCTGGAGCTGGTGCTGGAGCCCGACGAGGCGGACCTGGTGATGCGCGCCATCGAGCGAGCCCGGGAGGTGCACGCCGAGCAGGCCGAGCCGGCGAAGGAAGCGGCGGAGGCGGCCGCGGACGCTTCCGCGGAAGCGCCGTGGCCATCCCGGGCGGATGGCGCGGTCGAAGTCGCCGAGTCGTTCCTGGCCGGCCATCAGGTGACGGGAACCGGAGGGGAGCGCTTCCAGGTCATGATTCATCTCGAGCAGGAGGTGCTCGGTGCCGACGGCGAGTGGTCGGCGACGCTGGAGGACGGAACCCGTGTTTCCCCGGAAGCGCTTCGACGAGTCGCTTGCGATTGCGGTCTGGTGGCGGTGGGTGGGGAGGGGGAGAGTCTGAACATCGGCCGCCGCACCCGCAGCATTCCCCCCGCCCTCCGCCGGGCCTTGATGGTGCGGGACCGCGGCTGCGCCTTTCCCGGGTGCACCCACACCAGGTTCCTGCACGGCCACCACGTCAAGCACTGGCTGCATGGGGGAGAGACCAGCCTCGGGAATACCCTGCTGGCCTGCCCTCGCCACCATAGACTGCTCCACGAGGGAGGCTGGAGCATCAGCCGAGGCGCGGATGGCGCCTGGATCTTCCACTCGCCCTCGGGCATACCGCTGGCGCAGAATCCGCACTCGCAGCCGGTGGACGACGCCGTCGCCTGGATGCGCGATTGGGCCGATGAGCGCAACCTTGACCTCGGTCCTCACGTCAACTTCCCGGCGTGGGACGGGACGAGGCCGGACTACGACCTCGCGGTAAGTGGCTTGCTTGAGGCGAGCGATCTCTGCTGAAGCCGAACGGCCAGCACGCTCACCCGCGAAACGGCAGCGCTCCCGCGGGCCATCGGGGCCATTTGCCGGGGGCCTTCATTCATGTCATTGGTAGAGGCATGAGGATCAGCGAACCGACGGCTGCGAACCTTTCGCGGGCGTTCGTGGAATCGGCCAGGCCGCCCCACCGCGCTTTCTACGAGCGGATCTACAGCGCGCTTCGGTCACCGGCGGGCGGCAGCCAGATGCTCTTCTTCCTGAAGCCCGAGCTGATGCGCAGCCCGCGGCTGCCGCTGGTCGTCGAGCTGGTGGCCGGCTCGCTCGCTGCTGCGTCGCTCGCGGTCGAGAGCGTGGTCCTGCTGTCCGGGGCGTACATGGAGGAGCACGGGATCGTGGCCGAGCACTACGGCGTGATCGACGCGGTCGCCCGCGACCCCGCCGCGAACCTGTCGGAGCAGGCGCGCGTGCGGTTCCGCGAGCTCTACGGCCGCGACCCGGACGAGCGCGTGGTCGGGGGCCTCGACTACCTCGCCGCCCACCCCGAGCTCGACGCGGAAGCGCTGGCGAAGCTGTGGCTCAGCGGCGGCGCCGACAAGCTCGCGGGCGGGACCTACTGCCGGCCGCTCCCCGGCGAGGGCCTCTACCTGGTGAACGGCTTCTACCCGCGGATGCTCCGCGCCTTCACGGCGCCGGCGAGCCGGGTGGCGGGCTTCGTGCTGCGCGGCGACGTCCCGTGGGCAGCGGCGAGGCAGCGGTTCTGCGGCGCCACCGACCCCGCCAGGGCGTCGCCGGGGAGCCTGCGCGCGGAGCTGTTGCGCAGGCAGGGCGACTTCGCGCTTCCCGAAGTCTCGGCCAACCTCAACGGCGTGCACCTGTCGGCGGGCCCGCTCGAGGCGCTCGTGGAGCTGCGCCGCTTCGCGAGCGACCTGTCCGCCTCGCCGCGGCCGCGGCCGGTGGAGGACTTTGCTTTCGGCAGGGCGCTCGCCGCGCGCTTCGCCGCCGCAACGGTGCATGCGCTGCTCCGCAACCCGACCGTGGCGACGCCGGCGGGCACCCGCTCGGCCTTCGATCTGACCGAGGAGAAGGACCCCGGCGAGGCGCTCGAGGTCCTCGCGACAGTGGCGGCGGGCCTGGCCGGCGCCTGAGGCGGGCGCGAGGCGCCGGGCGGCCGCTTTCATCTCACCGCCCGCGGGGCGGGCGCGCGGCGGACCGCGGAAGCGCCTGCAGGAAGCTCGTGCCGATGGCTGCGGCCAGCGCCAGCGCTCCCAGCTCGACGAAGCCGAGCCAGAAGCGGCCGTCCTCTCCGAGCCTGCCCATCACCGTCGGCACCAGCCCGCCGCCGAAGAGGTAGCCGAAGGGCACCACCAGCGACACGGCGATGTTGTCCAGGCCGGGGCGACCAATGCGCTTGAGCGCCGCGAACGCGGCGGGAAAAAAGCAGCTGGTGGCGAGCGGGAGGCCGAAGACCGCAACGATCAGCAGCAGACCCTTGCCGAGACCGATCGCAACGGCGAGCACGCCCGCCCCGCCGACCAGCAGGCCGACGAGGAGCCTGGGGCTCATCCGGTCGGCGAGAGCGCCCGCGAGGAAGACGGCAGGCAGCCCCGTGAGCCGTGAGAGCCCGAGCAGGACGTTGACCGTTCCCCGCTCGAGACCGCGCTCGGCCGTCAGAAAGACAGGCAGGATCGAGTACGCCCCGACCCCGAGAGCGGCGGAGAGCCAGAAAGGGAAGGCGATCGCCCAGAACTCAGGCTCGCGCAGGAAGACGCCGATGTTGCCGAGACGCGGCGCCTCGCCGGTCTGATCGCCCGCCGGGCCGAAGCGGGCAAAGCCTGCCGCCCCGGCCAAGGCGGCCGCGCCCAGGACGGCCGCCCCGACCCGCCAGGAAGCGAGGCGCAGGGCGAGCTCCGCGTACAGGGGCGCGAGCACGAAGGCGAGGTTCGCGCCGAGCTCGTGGATGGCGATGGCCCCGCCCCATCGCCCGGGCGCCGTTATGCGGTAGAGGGTCGCCACGCCCGACGGCATGTACAGCGCCGCGCCTGCCCCCAGCAGCACCAGCGCCACGCGCAGGAGGAACGGCGTCGGCGCGGCGGACGCCGCCAGCGACGCGGCGCCGACCGCGGCGAGCGACGCCGCGATCGTGCGCCTGTGGCCGATGAGCCGGGCCGCGAAGCCCGAGAGGAGCATCGTGGCGCTGTAGCCCGCCGCGACAAAGAGAAACAGCGCGCCCGAGGCCCCGTGACTCAGGCCCATCTCCCGCTCGATCGCCACGAGAAAGGGCCCGAGGACGGACCGAGCGAGGATGCTCAGCAGGAAGATGCCCGCGAGGAACGAGACGCTCGGGTACGGCAGATCGGACGGTTTCAACGGGCCGCAATCGGCGTCGCGGCGGACCGCGGCCGGCTCAATCGTTCTCGAGCAGCTCGATGACGGTCTTGAGCTTGCCGAGCGCGTCGATGTACGCGTACCGGCCGCCCTTGTACTCGCCCGTCTGGATCAGGGGCATGCCGTCCTTGCCCAGGCGGTCGATCTTCTGCTTCGTCCCCTTGATGTTGAAGGCGATGTGATGGACGCCCTCGCCGTGCTCGTCCAGGTACTCGCGCCAGGTGCTCGGGTGCTCGTCGGGCTCGATGAGCTCCAGGCGGAGCCCCGGCCCGATGTCGAAAAAGGCGAGCTTCGCCCGCGCCTCGCTCGGCTTTCCGCGGTGCATCGTCTGCGCGGTTTCCCGCGGCGCGGTGACCCGGATCTCGGGCACGGCGGCGCCCAGGAACTCGGCGAAATCTTTCGCCGACTTCTCGATGTCCTTGACGATGATGGCGACCTGGGTCACCACGCTGGTGTCCAGCGGCTGCTTCATCTGCTTCTCCCCTCGTGCAGGGCGCCCCCGGGGGCGTCCCCCGGGCCGCCCCGGCGCCCCTATTTCGCGTGCTTCGCGTGCGGGGACTGCGGCATGATCTGCATCAGCTCGATCCGCGTCCCGTCGGGGTCCTTGACCCACGCCTGGGCGTTGCCGTCCTTGCCCGTCTTGATCGGCCGGTCGAGGACGCCGCCGCGCTTCTGGATGTCGGCCACGGTCTTGTGGATGTCGTCGACCAGGAAGCAGGCGTGATTGAACCCCGCCCGCTTGACGCCGTCAGCCGCCGATTCGCCGGCGGGATAGAAGAGCTCGACGAACTGGCCGCTGCCCACCTTGAGGTACACGATCCAGGGCTTGCCGCTGTCGTCCGGAATCTCGAAGACCTTGGTGAACCCCATGGGCCCGGTGTAGAAATCCAGCGACTTCTTCATGTCGCTGACGGTCAGCGCCAGGTGCCCGATTCCCGTAATCGCCATCTTCCTGCTCCTATGACTTCGCGCCCTCGCGAAGTCCCGAGTCCGCCGTACTCGGCGGGCCCTTACTTCTGCATCTTGACGTTCATGTAGAAGCCGAGCGACTCCCGGCAATCCACGATGTTGTAGTTCGACTTTTCGTTGCCGCCGTAGTGGATGCAGGGGTTCCCCGCCTTCTCGAGCGATTTCACGGCCTTTGCGGAATCCGGGACCATCACGCCGAGGTAGCACAGCCCCTGCCCCTGCTCGTCGAAGATCTCCTTCCAGACGCTGGGCACTTCGTCCGGCTCGGTGAGCTCGATCGTCATCTCGCCCATCTTGAACACGTAGTACTTGGTCTTGGTCTTGATCTGCTTGCCGCGGTAGATCGTGCGGAAGGTCTCCGGCTCGGGGATGACCTTGAGCGTCCCCTTCTCGATGCCGAACGTGTCCATGAAGTTCTTCATGGTCTTCTCCGCGTCCTTGACCACGAGGCAGATCTGCATAAAGGCCTTCGTGCCAATCTGTTCCATTCTTCCCTCCTCCTGCTGTTCCCGCGGGAGCTGTTTGTGCGCGGGCAGCCGGCCCGCGCTTGATCGCGTCCGGCGGCTCCGGCCGCCCGGGGCCGCCGCGGCCGCTGCAGAATCGCACCAACCGGCCCTCTGTGTCTACGGCTTTGCGTCTACGGGTAGTGCTTGAAGATGTTCCCGATGTCGGGAATGAAGGGCGCGACTTCGTCGGAGAGCCGCGTGAGCTCCCGCAGGGCCCTGGCCGCCGCGGCCGCGTCGTGCGGGTAGCCCTCGGGGAGCGTCTCGACGATCTGCCGCGCGGAGCTCGCCCCCAGGAGCGTGGCCGACACGCCCGGGCGGCTCAGCACCCAGTCCAACGCGAGGCGCGCGAGCGGCTCCCGCGCGCCCGCCGCGGCCTGGACCATGGCCTCGACCGCGGGCCGGATGCGCTCGAAGACCCCCTCGTCGTAGTACAGCGTCTTCAGGCGCGGGTCGTCCGCCGGAATCTGGCTGCGGTCGCGGATCTTTCCCGCCAGCAGCCCCTGCGCGAGAGCACTGTAGGTGATCACGGCGACGCCGTGCTCGCGGCACCACGGGATGACGTCGCGCTCGGGATACCTCCAGAGGAGGCTGTAGCCGATCTGGTAGGCGTCGATCGGGCACACCCGGGACGCCTCCTCGAGCTCCACCACGGAAAAGTTGCTCGCTCCGGCGTGCCTGATCCATCCCTTGTCGCGGCAGCGCGCGAACCCCTCCATCACGGGCCGCAACGCCTGGCCGCGGCGGGGCCAGTGCAGGTAGACCAGGTCGATGACGTCGTGCCCGAGGCGCGAGCGGCTCTGTTCGACGGCGGCCACGACCTCGTCGGCGCTCGCTTTGTAGTGGATCTTCGTGGCCACGAACGCGTCGTCGTAGCCGCGCACGATCTCGCCCACGGCAGCCTCGGACACGCCGTTCCCGTAGCTCTGGGCGGTGTCGATATGGCGCACGCCGTGCTCCCACGCCGCCCGCCACACCTCGGCCGCGACACGGAGGGCGTCGCTGCCCGGCACGGCCTCGCGGAACTGGAACGACCCCATGCCGATCTGCGAGGGGAAAGTCACCATGCCCGGAAGTCCTATCCTTTGGTCGCGCCCGCGGTCAGTCCGCTCACGAACGCGCGCTGCAGCCCGAAAAACGCGACCACGATGGGCAGGGTCATGATGACCGAGCCCGCCATGAGAGCGCCCCAGTCCGTGACGTACTCCTTGGTGAACTCCGCCAGGCCGATCGGCAGCGTCATGACCTTCTTGTCCGTCGCGAGGCTGAGCGCCAGCAGGAACTCGTTCCAGGTCACCACGAACGAGTACACGGCCGTGGCCACGATGCCCGGCATCGAGATGGGGATCACGAGGCGCGTGAGGACCCGCAGGCGGCTGCAGCCGTCGATCGTCGCCGCCTCCTCGATCTCCACGGGGATCGAGTGGATGTAGCCGGTCATCATCCAGACGCTGAGCGGCAGCGTGATGATGAGGTAGGCCAGGATCAATCCCAGGTAGGTGTTCAGCAGCCCCATGGACCGCAGGATGATGAACAGCGGCACGATGATCGCGGCCGTCGGCATCATCTGCGCCGAGAGCACCGCCGTCTGCAGCAGGCCGCGGCCCCGGAAGCGGAAGCGCGAGAACCCGTACCCGCCCAGCACGGCGAAGACCAGCGCGATCGCGGTGGCCCCGGTGGAGGTGATGGCGCTGTTGATGAAGTAACGCGGGATGTTCGACTTCGTAAAGACGTTGCCGTAGCTCTCGACCGTCACCTGCTTCGGCAGCAGCCTCGGCGGGATCGAGTGAATGTCGCCCAGAGTCTTGAGCGACGTCGTGATCATCCACACGAACGGGAAGAGGCTGAAGAGGCAAACGACGATCATGAAGGCGTGGAGCCCGACGCGCGGCCGTCGCTTCATCTGCGGCGCTCCTCGCGCTCCCCGAACAGGCTCAAGTAGACTGCGATCAGAGCCGCGAGCATGACGAACAGAAAGAGCGACTCCACAGCGGCCACGTTGAAGTTGAAGAACTGGAACCCCATCCGGTAGACGTGCAGCGGCAGGATCAGCGAGAGATCCGCCGGGCCGCCGCCGGTCATCGTGTAGATGAGCGTGATGCTGTTGACCCCCCAGATGGTCAGCAACAGAAGCACGGAGAGCAGGACGTGGCGGAGGTTCGGGATCGTGATCATGCCGCACCTCCTGCCAGAAGGTCGCCCCGTCGACCTTGGCCGCCTCGTAGAGATTGCGGTCGATGCCCTGCAGGCCCGCGAGCACCATGACGGCCACGAACGGGAACATCTTCCAGACGTTGACGAGGATCAACGCGCCGAGGACCGTGGAGGGCACCGTGAGCAGCCCCTTGCGGGCGATGTCCACCCCGAGCTCGATCAGCACGCGACTGACGATGCCGAAATCCCCGTGGTACATCCACGCCCACGTCGTCGCGGCTACGGCCCCCGGGACCACCCAAGGGATCAGCGTGATGCTGCGCGCCGCGGCCCTTCCGTAGAACTCCTGGTCCAGAGCGATGCCCACGGCGGTCCCGAGCAGGATCTGGAACACGACCGATCCGACGACATAGATGGCCGTGATCCGCAGCGAGTCCCACATCGTTGCGTCGGTGAGCACGGCGCTGATGTACTTGGCCCCGGCGAAATGCCCGTTCGAGACGAAGCTCAGCTGCACGTTGAAGAACAGGGGGAACGCGATAAAGGTGAGCAGGAAGAGAGTGACGGGGAGCGTGAACGCCACGCCGCCGCGACGCCCGTAGCCCGAGCCCCGGTGCCGCATGACTCACGCTCCCCGTTCGGCCGGCCGCCCGCTAGTCGAGCAGCTTGGTCATGGCCGCGGCCGCGTCGTCCATGGCCGGCTTGACCTGCTTCTGCCCGAGGAGGACGTTCTGCACCTCCTTGAAGATGGCCGCCTGCATCTGGATCCACCCCTTGAGGGGCGGGCTGATGTGCGTGTAGGGCAGCATGTCGATGAACGGCTTGAGCTCCGGATCCGAGAACTTCGCGTTCTTCATGGCCGAGGCCGTCGCCGGGAACGTGTCGGTGTAGTACGCCATGTTGTCGGGCTGGGCCAGCCACTCGACGAGCTTCCACGCCGCGTTGGCGTTCGCGGTCTTCTGCGGGATCATGAAGTTCCAGCCGCCGAGCACCGCGGCCGGCTTCTTGCCCTCGGGAGGCGGGATCATCGCGAACCCCATGTCGGTCTTCATGTTGGGATTGCCGGCCCTGGCCACCGAGATGACGTAGGAGCCGCTCTGGAACTGCGAGACCACCTCCTGGATGAAGAGGTCGCGATTCTGGTTGCCGCCGTTCTGCAGCGTCGTGTCCGGCGACGTGTGGTACTTGGTGTAGAAGTCCGTGTAGAACTGCACGGCCTCGACCGCGGCCGGCTCGTTGATGGTGACCTTCTTGTAATCGGCCGAGAGCACGTCGCCGCCGTTGGCCCAGATCTGCGGCACCATGTTGAAGATCATGTTGCCGATCTCGCCGCCGCCGCAGATGGCGTAGCCGTAGATCTTCCTGCCGTCGGCGGTCCGCGTGAGCTTCTGCGCGTTGGCGATCAGCTCCTTCCAGGTCCTGGGGCCCTGGTTCGGGTCGAGGCCGACCTGCGTGTAGTGCTTCTTGTTGTAGATGAAGCCGTGGGACTCGGCGCGGTAGGGGACGCCGTAGACCTTGCCGTTGTAGTTCGCGGAGTTCCAGTTGGCGGGCCAGAAGTCCTCTTTCTTCACCACCGTCGACTTGGCGATGTAGCTGTCGAGAGCGAGCACCTGCCCCGTGCTGGCGTACGGGATGTTCCAGCCCGCCTGGATGTCGATGATGTCGGGAACGGACCCGGACTGCAGCGCCACGAGCACCTTGTCCTGCAGGCCGAGCGACGTGTTCTGCTGGACGGAGATCTTCACATTGGGGTTGGCATCCATGTACTTCTTGGCGAGATCGCCTTCGCGCCCTTTGTTGAAGTCGAGCGCCCACCAGGTCAGCGTGACGGGACCCTTGGAGCCTTCCTGTCCGCCGCTTGCCCAGGCGATCCCGCTCAGAGAGACGATGACTACGAGCAAAACGAGCTTTCTCATGACACCTCCTCCGGAGTATTGCCCCAGAATAATCCGCCCGCGCTTGACCGCTGTCAAGCAATAGTGTCGCCTGCATCGATCTTTCAGCCGGTCTTTCAGTCACGGTGTCCGCGGCGCGGATGGTCCTCGAGGCGATTTGCCAGCGCCCGGCATTCCACGTAGTATGCGCCGTCGGGAGGCAGGAATGGGATTCCCCAAAGGGTTCGTGTGGGGCGCGGCCACCGCGTCGTACCAGATCGAAGGCGCCTGGGACGAGGACGGCAAAGGCCTTTCGGTCTGGGACGTCTTCGCGGAGAAGCCGGGCGCGATCTACCGCGGACAGACGGGCAAGGTCGCCTGCGACGCCTACCATCGCTACGGTGAGGACGTGGACCTGATGCGCGAGATGGGGCTCACGGGCTATCGCTTCTCGGTCGCCTGGCCGCGCGTCGTCCCCGACGGCGTCGGCGCCGTCAACCAGAAGGGCCTCGACTACTACGACAGGCTCGTGGACCGGCTCGTCGCCGCCGGCATCGAGCCGTACCTCACCCTCTTTCACTGGGACTACCCGTACGAGCTGTACTGCCGCGGCGGCTGGCTCGACGAGCGCAGCTCCGACTGGTTCGCGCGCTACGTCGATGCGGTCGTCCGCAGGCTCTCCGACCGCGTCACGCACTGGATGACGCTAAACGAGCCGCAGGTCCACATCTGGGTGGGCCATGCTGAAGGTCGGCACGCGCCCGGCCTCCGCCTCGACACGGAGCTGGTCGTGAGAGCCGCCCACAACGTTCTGCTCGCGCACGGCAAAGGGGTGCAGGCCATCCGCGCCGCCGCCTCGAAGCCCGCGAAAGTCGGCTTCGCCCCGCAGGGGATCATCGTCGTGCCGGCCAGCGAAAGCCCCGAGGACGTCGAGGCCGCCCGCGAAGCGACCTTCGCCATGCCGGACGGAAACCTTCGCATTAACTCCTGGTGGATGGACCCCGTCTTCCTCGGCCGCTACCCCGAGGACGGCCTGCGCGCGCTCGGCTCGAAGGGGCCGCGCATCGCGGCGGGCGACATGGAGACCATCCGGCAGCCGCTGGACTTCTTCGGGTTCAACAACTACTACTCGACGGTCGTGCGCCGCGGCGCGGACGGGCGGCCGGAGGAGGTCCCGTTTCCGGACGGCATACCGCACACCGCGTACCTGTGGGAGATCGTGCCTTCGGGCCTCTACTGGGGCACGCGCTACTTCTACGAGCGGTACAAGCTGCCCATCGTCGTGACGGAGAACGGGCTCTCCAACACCGACTGGGTGAGCCTGGACGGCAAGGTCCACGACCCGCAGCGCATCGACTTTCTCACCCGCTACCTGCGCGAGCTGCGGCGGGTGATCGACGACGGAGTCCCCGTGCTCGGCTACTTCCACTGGACGCTCACGGACAACTTCGAGTGGGCCTCGGGGTTCCGCGAGCGCTTCGGCCTGATCCACGTGGACTTCCCGACGCAGAAACGCCTGCTGAAGGACTCGGCCGTCTGGTACAAGAAGGTGATCGCGAGCAACGGCCGCGACCTGTAGCCGCCGGCCGGGGGCCGCCTACCCGGCCACGCGGGCCGTCGACTCGCGCACGACGAGCGGGCTCTCGAGCATGATGAAGCTCGAGAGCGCCAGCGGCTTCGCGTCGCCGCCGCGCAGGATCAGGTCGACCGCCAGGCGGCCCATGTTCGGCTTGGGCGCGGAGATCGTCGTGAGAGGCGGGTTGGCGTGGCACGCCATGGCGATGTCGTCGAAGCCGACGACGGAGACGTCGCGCGGGACCGATAGCTGTCCGCTGCGGACCGCGTGCAGCACTCCGAGGGCGATCAGGTCGCTGGCGCCGATGACGGCCGTGGGCCGCTTTTCCGGCGGCCTCGCCAGCAGCGCGCTCGTGGCCTGGAACCCCCACTCCACGGTCCCCGCCCCGTGGAGGATGTCCTCGTCGGCGAGCTCGAGCCCCCTCAGGGCCATAGCCTGCCGGATCCCGCGCACCTTGGCCTCGGAGGTCAGCGAGCTCTCGCTCCCCACGAACACGATCCGCCGGTGCCCGAGCTCCAACAGGTGCGTGGTCGCCTGCTGCATCGCGGTCGCGTAATCGATGTTGATGCAGAGGATGTCCCGGTCCTCGATGACCTGGTTGATGGCCACCAGCGGATCGGTGCGCGAGGCGGCAAACGCTTTCAGCTCTTCGTTGGAGAAGATGCCGCCAAAGACCACAGTGCCCCTTACGCGCTCGGAGCTCAGCCACTCGGCCGCGGCGCCGCCCGCGTCCGGGCTGCCGGCGACCTCCATGACGGACGTCACCAGCCCGGCGATCCAGGCGCGCTCCTCGATGCCGCGGATGATCTCATTGAAATACGGGTTCAGCAGGTCCGGCGTCAGCACCGCGACGACGGGGCGCGCGCCCGAGGGCCGGGAGCGGCGCGGCACGTACCCCAGCTCCTCGGAGGCTTTCCGTACGGCATCGCGCAGGGCCGTGCTCGTCGGGCCGACGCCGTTCAGCACCCGCGAGACCGAAGCGGGCGACACGCCGGCGCGGTGCGCCACGTCATCCAGGGTGGGCGCTGCGGGAAGCTTGCTCACGGCTCAATTGTTCTCATGGGCGACGCTCGAGTCAAGAGTTTTCTGAACGCTTGCTGAAAGATCAGACGAGACTTGCAGAGCTTGCGCAGCGCGTGGCCGGATCCTCCCCAGTCGCCCGCTTCCCGCCGCCGGGGGCTCCAGCCAAAGGTGAGATATGCCGAGGTTTCAGGTAGGCTTGCCCGCGTGGGTTGCGCGAGGACGCAATTCGTGTAGAATGGTCCCACTGAATGACGGCGTCGAAGCCGAAAGGAGTTCGTAAATGAGAAGACTGCTGGTTGTGACACTGGTTCTCTTCGCGGCAGCCGCGCTGTTCGCCGACGACGCGCTCGTGCTGCCCCAGGGGGTGTGGAGGGCGCGCGTGGCCGGCGCCTACACGATGGCTGACAAGGCGTTCGACGACAGCAGCAAGCGGGTCGACGCGAGCGACACGCTCACCACCTTCAACATCGGCGCGGCGCTCGAGTACGGCATCATCCCGGGCGTGAACCTGGCCGCCCAGTGGATCCCCGGCTACATCGTCTCCTCGACGCTCGACACGGCCGACAAAGCCCACGTCGCCGGCGCTTTCGACCTGTTCCTCGGGGGCAAGGTCCAGATCCTGGGTGACGACCCCGTGACCACGATGAAGAACGACACGATGCGGTTCGCCGCCGCGGCGGGCGTCGTCGTGCCGCTTCCGGGCCCCGACTTCAAGCAGGCGGCCAAGGACGCGCTCGCCGGCGATGACTTCGCGCTCGCCAGCGCCGACAGGCACGTGTTCGGGCTCGGCGGCCGCGCCTACTTCGACTACGTGTTCGTAAAGGATCAAGGCGGACTGGCGGAGCCCGGCGAAGCCCCCGACATGTTCTATGTGAACCTCTACTCGGAGTTCATCAAGTACCTCAAGCGGGACGTCAAGTTCCTGGACTTCACGCCGGCGCCGACGGAGCTCGAAGCCGAGTTCGACTTCGGATACCAGCTCACCCTCGAGGCGGAGCCCCACTTCGAGAAGTGGATGACGCCCAAGAAGCTCCAGCTCAAGGCCGGCATCCCGGTCACCTACGTCATGACTCCCGAAGTCAAGGTCGACGGCACTGGCCAGAACGACGAAGGGTACAGCCTCAACATCCGGCCGTGGGTGGCCGCCTTCGTGGTGGGCGTGATCCCGATGCCTTTCGAGGTCGAGGTCGGCTACATGTACCCGCTCGCGGGCAAGAACGTCTCCTTCGCCAACAGCGCGGTCACCTTCCAGCTCAAAACATTCTTCAAGTTCTAGGGTCAGATACCAACGGAAAGGGCCACCCCCGCGGGTGGCCCTTTTTTTGCGCGCCGCGCGGGGGCTTCGCCTACTCCGCCAGACCGATCTCGTTGGCCGTCATCTGCTCGAGGGTCTGCCTCCGGCGGATGAGCTCGAGCCTGCCGTCGGCGCGCAGCAGCGCCTCGGTGGCCTGGACGTGAGAATTGTAGTTCGAGGGGCTCATGCTCGCGCAGTACGCTCCGGCGCCGCCCACCACGAGAGTAGTCGCCGGGGGCGGCTGCGGACATGACGCGCGGCACGATATGCCCTGCCGCGTCGAGGCTCTGCGAATCGCCGCTCTCGCAGCAGCGGCCCACGACGACGCGGAGATCGCGCTCGGGGTCCAGCCCCGACAGGTCGTGCTCCGATGACTTCAGAGCCCCGTCCGCGCCGACCACGTAGAACGGATGACGCGAGCCGTAGAGCAGCGGCCTCGCGTTGACCTCCATGCCTCCATCGCAGACGAGAAACTCGAAGCCGTCGGGCCCCGTCCGCTTGACGTCCAGAACCGAGGTCACGACGTAACCGGCGTTTGCCATGATGTAGGTCCCGGGCTCGACCTCCATGACGAGGCGGCGGCCGGTCCGGCCTGCCAGCTCCTCGATCCGCTTTTTCGCGTAGGCGCCGAGCGCCGCGGGATCGGCCGGGGTCTCGTCGGGCATGCGCGCCACCTTCAGGCCGCCTCCGAAGCTGACGCGCGCAGCGTCGGGAAAGTGCTCCTCCACGATCGCGAGCTCGCGGTCGACGTTCCGGCGCCAGGCGACAGGGTCGCCCCCGGAACCGATGTGGACGTGGACGGTATCGAACCTCACGCCGACGGACCGCGCGAGGTCGAGCGCCGCGGGCAGATCGACGAGGTGGACGCCGAAGCAGGAGTACTTGTCGCCCGTGTTGCGGGTCGCTGATTCGCCCGAGCCGACACCCGGGTGCACGCGCAGGGCCAGCGGCAGCCGCTCGCGCGCGGCGAAGCCGGCCGCCAGCTCGAGCTGCAGCAGCGAGCACACCGTGTAGCGCAGGCCTGCACGCATCATCCGCTCGAGATCAGCGCGTTCGCTCCCGCGCGGCACCTCCTGCGTCGTGAGCATGATCCGCGGCCAGGGGATCCCCGCGGCGTACGCCCGGCGGGCCTCGTTGAGCGAGCTCGCGTCGATGCCGAAGCCCTGCGCAGCCACGAGCTGCAGGATCGCCCTGCTCGAGTTGGCCTTCATCGCGTAGCGGGGCTCGAGCCCGAACGCGTGGGGCATCGAGAGGACCTCGCGGCACCGCTCGGCGATGGCGCGCTCGTCGTAGAGGTAGAGCGGCGTGCCGAACGCGCGCGCCGCTTCGACGACGTGTCGGGGGGACACGCTGCCCGGACCGAGAGTGACCGCCATTGCGACGCTCACAGGAAGCTCGCGCGCAGCTCGGCGGCTGGTCGCGGGCTCAGGTACGCCGGGGGGATGTCCAGGATCGTGAAGGCGCCGTGGCGGCCTTCGCGGGCGAGTCGCGCGGCCGCGCGCGCGTGGGCCACCAGGATGCTGCCCGTGGCTTCGGGGTTGCTCCCCCATTCGCAGCGGTACTCGATCAGAGCCTTGTTGCCGGGCTCGCCGGCCCCCGTCGTGCCCGCCGTCAGGACGAAGCCCGCGTGCGGGTAGGCGGAGTGGTCGCGCTTCATCTGCTCCTCGCTCACGAACGCGACCTCGGTCTCGTAGTCCGCGTAGTAGTTCGGCATCGTCCTGATGTCTCGCGCGATCCGCTCCCGGTCGGCTCCCTCTTCGGCCACCACGTAAACAAGCCTGCGGTGCTTGTCGCGCGTCGAGAGGGCCGCGCCGGTTCCGGAACGCACGCGGTCGATCGCCTGCTCGATGGGAATCGTGTACTGACGGGCATCCCTGACTCCCTCGACGTGACGGGCCGCGTCAGAGTGCCCCTGGCTCACGCCGCGGCCCCAGAAGGTGTGGCGGACCGCCCCCGGGATGAACGCGTCGGCCAGCACGCGCTCGAGCGAAAACGCGCCAGGGTCCCAGCCGGTCGAGATGACCGAGGTCTTTCCGGCTTTGCGCGCGACGCTGTTCATCCTGGCGAAGTACGCGGGGATGTCGTGGTGGGTGTCGAAGCTGTCCACCGTGTTGAAGAACCTCGCGAAAAAGGGCCCCTGGATCGGGAGGTCGACGGCGGAGCCCCCGCAGAGGATCGCCACGTCGGCGTTGAGCTTCTCGCGCCAGGCCTTCTCTTCGGCCAGCGCGAAGACGCGCGCATCGGGCGCCGCCGCCCGCACCCGCTGCGGATCCCGCGAGATGATCCCGGCGAGGCTCATGTCCGGGTTCCTGCCCAGCGCCGCGAGGACGCCGCGCCCCACGTTCCCGAATCCCACGATCGCGATCTTTATGCTCTTTGCCACGGCGCGATCATCACCCGTTTGCGCGCACGGATCAAGAGCATGGACACGCCGCCCGGCCGCGGCTATGCTGCCGGGCCGTAAAGGAGGCCCGACCATGGATACGCGTCCCTTCGGCAGGACCGGCGAGCGCTTCCCGATCCTGAGCCTCGGATGCCAGCGGATCGTCGACGCCCACCGGTGCGGCGAAGAGCAGGCGGTCGCGATCCTGGAGCGCGCCCTCGAGCGGGGCATCCGCTACTTCGACACGGCCTGGGCCTACTCCGAGGGCCAGTCGGAGCAGCGGGTCGGCCTCGTGGCGAAGCGGCGGCGCCGCGAGATGTGGATCGCGACCAAGGCGACGGACCGCACGCGCGACGGCGCGCGCAGGCAGCTCGAGCAGAGCCTCGGCCGCCTGCAGACGGACCACGTCGACGAGTGGCGGATGCACAACGTCAAGAGCTTCCCGGACCTGGACAGCGGGTTCGCGAAAGGCGGCGTCCTCGAGGCCATGGTCAAGGCAAAAGATGAAGGCTTGGTCCGGCACATCAGCATCAGCGGCCACACGGACCCGCAGATCCAGATCGAGGCCCTGCGCCGCTTCCCCTTCGACAGCGTGCTCGTCGCGCTGTCGGCGCTCGACCACTTCGTCTACAGCTTCGCCGAGGAGCTCCTCCCGTTCGCCAACGCGCGCGGCGTGGCCACGATCGGCATGAAGGTCTTCGCCCTCGGCGCGCTCGTTCGTGTCGCCGATCGGGCCCTGCGATACACCCTCGCGCTCCCCGTGAGCACGGTCATCGTGGGCTGCTCCCAGATGGAGGAGCTGGAGGCGGACCTGGCCGTGGCCGAGAGCTTCCAGCCGATGACCGGCGAGGAGCGCCTTGCGCTCTACCGCGAAATCCTGCCGCTCGTGACGCCGAAGAACATGCCGTGGAAGGCGAACGAATGGAAGAACCCCACGGCGTGGGTCGCGCGCAAGGAGCCGAAGCCGTAATCAGCGGCCGCGCATGCGCGTGACGAGTCGCGTCCAGACCGCGAGCCTGTCTTGATCCTCGAACAGGGACGCGCCGCCGAACATCTGCAGCCCGTACGACCGGGCGGGCGATGCGGCCGCCGCCTCCATGGACGCGGGAAAGTCCAGCGCGTCGAGGATGAGCTGCACGCGGGCGCCCGGCGGAACAAAGGCGCGCGAGCCCGCGAGGAGCTCCGCGGCCCACGACGGCGGGCGGCCGCTCTTCTGCGCGTAGATCAGGGGCGTAAAGACGTCGATCGCGCCGGCGAGCAGGGAGTAGTCCTGCGCGAAGATCCGGCGCAGCGCGCCGTCGTGCTCCGCCGGCGTCCAGGGACACATGTAGGCGCCGACGACGCAGCCCGGCCGCTTCGCCCGGATGATGGCCGCATACCGGCGCGCGAAGGCCGCTATGCGCCGGCACTTGTGGTCGGTCCAGGCCTGCGCGTGGTGCGCCAGGATCCCGGCAGGCGTGCCTGCGTCGATACCGGTGGCCTCACAGAACTCGGCGATGCAGTCGCGGCAGAAGCAGCTCTCCTGCAGGTCCGGCTCCGGCGTCTCGAACCACCCGGCGTAGCTCAGGTAGTCGAGCCACACGCCCGCCGGAGCGAACGCGTCGAGCCCCGCCTCGAGACTCTCCCCGATCGCGTCGACGAAATCGCGCCGGCTCAGGCACACGCCTTGCACGAGCCGGCCGTACCGGATCGGCTTCCCGTCGACGCCGATCGGCGCGAGGTCGGGCCTCGCGGCGAAGTCGGCGCGGAACGTCTTGAGCTCGACGCAGGGCTCAAGGCCGGCGCGCGCGCAGGACTCGAACGCCTCCGGGTCGAAGCCGTGGAACCAGATCGCGTTGGCGCCGCTTTCCGCGACGCGCGCGGCCAGCGCGGCGGCCGCGCGGCCGTAGGGGCCCCAGAGCGGATGCATACCTTCAGCTTAATCCCAAAGAGGCCCGGCTTGCGCGGGCGGCGACCGCCGGACCATACTCGACGCGCGAAAGGATCCCCATGGAAGCAAAAGGCTACCCGCTCAAGGCCGTGCCCGGCTACGTCGCCGGCCGGCCGGGCATCCAGGTCGGCACCAAGCTGGCCTGGGACGCGTCGGAGGAGGACATCCGGTTCGTGCAGCAGCTCGGCGTCGAGTGGGTCATGACGGAGATGGCCCACGACCAGCACGGCCGCCCGGCCGAGAGCTACGCGTCGTTCCGCGAGCGCGTCGAGCGGCACGGGCTCAAGGTCTATCGCCTCGGGAACCTCCGATGCCACAACATGCCCGAGGTGACGCTCGCCCTCGAGGGCCGCGACGCGAAGATCGAGGAGTATCTGGCCTACATCCGCGCCCTGGGCGAGGCGGGCATCCGCTACTCCACGTACGCTCACATGGGGAACGGCATCTGGAGCGGCGAGCCCGAGCCGATCCGCGGCGGAGCGGTGGCGCGCGCCTTCCACATCGATCGCCCGACGGTCGGGCGATGGGTCGGGCAGGAGTGGCGCGAGCCGCTTTCGCACGGCCGGCGCTACAGCGAGGAAGAGCTCTGGGACAACTTTTCCTGGTTCATCCGCAAGGTCGTCCCGGTGGCCGAGGAGTCGGGGGTGTTCATCGGCATCCATCCCGACGATCCGCCGGTCTATCCGCTCGGGGGCGTGCCCCGCTGCCTCTTCGGCACGTTCGCCGGCTACAAGAGGGCGATCGAGATCGCGGACAGCCCGAACGTCGGCGTCTGCCTCTGCACCGGATGCTGGCTCGAAGGCGGAACCGCGATGGGCAAGGACGTCGTCGAGGCGATCCGGTACTTCGGGAAGCGGCGGAAGCTCTTCAAGGTGCACTTTCGCAACGTCACGGCGCCGATGCCCGAAGGCTTCACGGAGACGTTCCTGGACGACGGGTACATGGACATGCATCGCGTGATGGAGGCGCTGCACGGCGTCGACTACGACGGAGCCGTCATGTCCGATCACCTCCCGCGCATGGTCGGCGGCGCGCGCGCAGCCGAAGCGTTCGCAGTCGGCACGATCAAGGCGATGGTCCGCGGCGTGCAGGGTCGCGCATAGCGCTTTACACCCCGCCGCCCGTCGCGCTACGATCGAGGATCAGTGAGCGAACCTGAAGCGGAACCAAGCGAAGGCGACCCCCGTGCGGTCAGGGGCCTGGTCCTGGACGTGGACCGTTTTGCCTCGCACGATGGACCCGGCATCCGGACCGTGGTCTTTCTCAAGGGGTGCCCGCTCGCCTGCCGGTGGTGCCACAGCCCCGAGTCCCAGGCCGCGAAGCCCCAGCTGATCTACCAGCCCGAACGCTGCACCGCGTGCGGCCTCTGCTTCGGCGAGTGCCCCGAAGGCGCGTTGTTCGCGGACGAGGCGGGCCCCGGCGGCCGCGCGGCCATCGACCGCTCCGCGTGCACCGCGTGCGGCCGCTGCGCCGCGGTCTGCTACCCGGGCGCGCTGCGGATGGCGGGCCGCTCCGTGAGCGCCGCCGAGCTCGCGCGCTCGATCGCCCGCGACCTCGCCTATTTCCGCGCCAGCGGCGGCGGCATGACGCTGAGCGGCGGTGAGCCGACGCAGCAGCCGGAGTTCGCGTGCGAGCTGCTCCGGGCGTGCCGCGGGGACGGCATCGACACCGCGCTCGAGACCTGCGGCTATGCCCCCTGGGAGACCCTCGCCGCGGTCGCGAGCGCCGCGGACCTCGTCCTCTACGACGTCAAGCACATGGACTCCGAAGCGCACGCGCGCCTCACCGGGGCTCCGAACGACACGATCCTCGCCAACCTCGAGCGGCTCGCGGCCTCCCACCCGGCGGTGCATGTGCGCGTGCCGTGCATCGCCGGCGTCAACGACGACGAGCCCCACATCGCGCGCGTGGCGGCCTTTGTCGCGGGCCTCGGATTCAGGGAGCTCACGCTCCTGCCCTACAACGCCGCCGCCGCCGCCAAGTATCGCTGGATCGGCCGCCGCTACCCCCTCGAGGGGACGCAGGCCCAGAGCGGCGGGACCATGGATCGCCTCGCAGCCGTCGGCCGCGCGAGCGGCCTCGAGATTCACATCGGGGGATAGAGGAGGGGATCGCCGTGGCAGTCGCATCACCTGGACGGACAACGCTCTTCGCGCCGGCCGCGCTCGCAGCCGTGGCTCACACCGATCGCGTGGAACGGCTCTACGCCGTTCTGCGCGACCGCATGACTCGGCCTCAAGTGACGTGGGGAAGGCAGCTCACCGTCCTCGACGACCCCGAGGTCGCCGCCTCGCCGCTCGCGGTGCGCCACGCGCGGGCCCTCGAGAAGCTGCTGCGCGAGATCCCGATCGCGATCGAGGCCGACGACCTCGTCGTCGGCATGGTCCTGCGCGACGGGGTGGTGCTGCGCACGGGGCTTCCGGACTTCGCCACCGCCGCCGAGCACGCGGAGGCGCGCAGGCTCGGCGCTCCCATCACGGACCACCTCTCGCACAAGACGCCCTACTACTACGACCTCATGGACAAGGGGCTCGGCGGCGTCATAGAGGAGATCGAGGAGAAAATTGAAGAAGTCCGCCGCCGGCCGCCTGACGCCGAACGCGGCGAGACGCTCGCGTTCCTCGAAGCCTGCGGCATCGAGTGCCGCGCCGTCATCGGCTTTGCCCGCCGCTACGCCGCGCTCGCCGAAGCGCTTGCCACCGGCGCCTCCGGGCCGCGGCGCGCGGAGCTCGCGCGGATCGCTGCCGCGTGCCGGCGCGTGCCCGAGCACCCGGCGGGATCCTTCCACGAAGCGGTGCAGTCCTTCTGGTTCCTGAACCACGCGTTCCATGTATCGGGCACCAAGATCTCCTGCGGACGCCTCGACCAGTACCTCCACCCCAGCCTGCGGCGCGACCTCGAGTCGGGCGCGATCACGCTGGAAGCCGCGCAGGAGCTGATCGACTGTCTGTGGCTGCGGTTCAACGACCGCTCGCAGATCGTGCGCGAGAACTTCTACACGAAAGCCGCCGGCGCGGATGCGGCCGGGCGCCCCCCCGACGCCGTCATGATCGTCGATACCGCCGACGAGAGCGAAGCGGCCGGGCACCGCAAGCGGCCGGGCAAGGCGACCGACGCCGCCGATGCGATCAACCACTTCGGGCAGAACCTCCTGCTCGCCGGCATCAGGCCCGACGGAAGCGACGGGACCAACGAGCTCACGTGGCTCTGCCTGAACGCCATGGAGAAGCTCGCGGTGACGCAGCCGGTCGTGACGCTGCGGTTGCACAAGGGCTCGCCGCACGAGCTCGTGGACCGGGCTGCGGAGGTGCTCAAAGGCGGCGGGGGGATGCCCTTTATCAACAACGACGACGTCCTCGCGCCCGCCTATGCCGCCCTCGGGGTTCCGATCGAGGACGCCCGCGACTACGCCAATTCCAACTGCTGGGAGACGATGATCGAGGGGCGCAGCGACCAGGAGCTGATCCGGGGGATGAACTTCCTGCTGTTCCTCGAGCTCGCCCTGCACAGGGGCCGCTCGCGCGTCCACGGGCAGATGGGGCTCGACACCGGCGACCCGCGCGAGTGGAAGTCCTTTGACCAGCTCATGGAAGCCTGGAAGCAGCAGGCGGACACGCACTTGCAGCGCGGGATCGACCACATCGGGTCCGGCATCGAGAGCGGCTCGCTCGAGCACAGCAGCCACGGGCGTTTCCGCTACAACCCCCTGCTGTCGGCCCTCACCCTGGACTGCCTCGCGCGCGAGCGGGACATCATCCGCGGCGGCGCCCGCTACCGCATCTGGCACGTGATGGGCGAGGCGCTGGCCAACGCCGTCGACGCGGCCTCGGCGATCCGCACGCTCGTCTTCGAGCAGGGCGCGGTGACCATGGGCGAGCTCCTCGAGGCCCTCGATGCCGACTGGCAGGGATTCGAGAACCTGCGCCGCCGATTCGCCGCGCGCGCTCCGCGCTTCGCCAACGACGACGATTCCGCGGACGAGATCGGCCGTGAGATGATGCGCTGGTACGTCGACCGCACCCGCGCCCACGCCTCGCGCCACCCGGGTGTGATCTTCCCGTGCTCGATCGGCACCTTCTCCTGGTACGCGATGATCGGAAAGGAGCTCGCGGCGAGCGCGGACGGGCGGCATGCCGGCGAGGCGATCGCCGCCAACCTGTCCCCCGCCGCCGGCGCCGACGTGTCCGGGCCGACCGCCGCGATCAACTCCTACCTCAAGATGAGCGTGGACGAGCTCGCAGGCGGCGCGCCGATCGACCTGCGCTTTTCCGCGAGCGGGATGCGCGGCGAGCAGGGCACCCGCCGCCTGGCGGCCCTGATCCGCGCGTTCGTCGACCTCGGCGGCAACATGCTCACCGCCACGGTCACCGATGTCGAGGAGCTGAGGCGCGCCATGAAAGAGCCCGAGAAGTACCGCCACCTGCGCGTCCGCATGGGCGGCTGGTCGGCTTACTTCGTCATGCTCGGCGAGGAGCAGCAACTCATACACATCAGCCGCGTCGAGCACGGGCTGGCGTAGGCGCCGCCCCCGCGGAAGCGGCGGCGGCACGCGTCGGCGCGGATAAAAAAAAGTCTGGCGACGACCTACTCTCCCGGTCCGTCATGGACCAGTACCATCGGCGCTGGAGGGCTTAACTTCCGTGTTCGGAATGGGAACGGGTGGGGCCCCTCCGCTGTGGTCACCAGACATTGAGTGTCTGTCTTGCCCCTGCCCCGCGGGCGGGCAGGCTTGTGCGGCGAGGCGCGAGCCTCGCCTATGTCGGACAGCCCTACAGGATGTAGGGCCCCGTGGGCGCCAGGGCGCCCTGGTCCCGACCGAAGGTCGGGAATGGCAAAGCCCACGGGGGCCCCTGCATCGCAGGGGGGGAAAGGACACAAGATAATATGGTCAAGCCTCACGGAGGATTAGTACTGGTCGGCTCATGCGTTACCGCATTTAGACCTCCAGCCTATCAACCAGGTTCTCTCCCTGGCTCCTTCAGGGGCCTCGAGGGCCCAGGGTTGCCTCATCTTGAGGGGGGCTTCCCACTTAGATGCTTTCAGCGGTTATCCCTTCCGAGCATAGCTACCCAGCGTCTGCCGCTGGCGCGACAACTGGTACACCAGAGGCTCGTCCACTCCGGTCCTCTCGTACTAAGAGCAGCTCCTCTCAAGCAACCAACGTCCATGGCAGATAGGGACCGAACTGTCTCGCGACGTTCTGAACCCAGCTCACGTACCGCTTTAATTGGCGAACAGCCAAACCCTTGGGACCTGCTCCAGCCCCAGGATGCGATGAGCCGACATCGAGGTGCCAAACCTTGCCGTCGATGTGGACTCTTGGGCAAGATCAGCCTGTTATCCCCGGAGTACCTTTTATCCGTTAAGTGACGGCGCTTCCACGCGCATATCCGCCAGATCACTAAGACCTGCTTTCGCACCTGCTCGACTTGTATGTCTCGCAGTCAAGCTCCCTTTTGCCTTTGCACTCGTTGCGCTGATTTCCAACCAGCGTGAGGGAACCTTTGCACACCTCCGTTACCCTTTAGGAGGTGACCGCCCCAGTCAAACCGCCCACCTGACACTGTCTGCTGCCGGGGTTTCACCAGCAGCGTTAGAGATCTAGACTATAAAGGGTGGTATTTCAACGGCGGCTCCACCGAAGCTAGCGCCCCGGCTTCATAGCCTCCCACCTATCCTACACATCACAGCCCAGACCTCAGTGCCAAGCTACAGTAAAGGTTCACGGGGTCTTTCCGTCTAACCATGGAAAGCCGGCATCTTCACCGGCACTTCAATTTCACCGAGTCCCGCGTTGAGACAGCGCTCTGATCGTTACACCATTCGTGCAGGTCGGAACTTACCCGACAAGGAATTTCGCTACCTTAGGACCGTTATAGTTACGGCCGCCGTTTACCGGGGCTTGAATTCAAAGCTTCGCAGCCAAAGCCGCTGACCTCTCCTCTTAACCTTCCGGCACCGGGCAGGTGTCAGTCCCTATACATCTCATTACTGATTCGCAGAGACCTGTGTTTTTGATAAACAGTCGCCAGAGCCTCTCCTCTGCAACCTGCTAATCACAGCAGGCCACACTTCTCCCGAAGTTACGTGTGTATTTTGCCGAGTTCCTTAACGCGGGTTCTCTCGCGCGCCTTAGAATACTCATCTTGCCTACCTGTGTCGGTTTGCGGTACGGGCCCTGTCAGGTCTACCTTAGAGATTGTTTCTCGGCGCTCAGACTCGTGCGCTCTTCGCCTTCCCGTAGGTCGGCTCCCCTTAACGGCTCGGCTCAGAGAACGGATTTACCTGTCCCCCTCAACGCCTTACCGCTTAGACCGGAACTACCATTCTCCGGCAGCGCTCCGCCTCACGCGTCATCCCTTCGAACCCCAACAGAGGTACGGGAATATAAACCCGTTTCCCATCGACTACGCTTCTCAGCCTCGTCTTAGGGGCCGACTAACCCTGGGCAGACGACCTTTACCCAGGAAACCTTAGGCTTTCGGCGGACGGGAATCTCACCCGTCTTTGCGTGTACTCATGCCAGCATCCTCACTTCCGCTCCCTCCAGCAAACCTCGCCGGTTCACCTTCATCGGCATGCGGAACGCTCCCCTACCACCTGTGCTTGCGCACAGGTCCGCGGCTTCGGTGACAGACTTAGCCTCGTTACATTATAGGCGCATGACTACTCGACCAGTGAGCTGTTACGCACTCTTTCAAGGAATGGCTGCTTCTAAGCCAACCTCCTGGCTGTCTGAGCAATCACACCACCTTTCCCACTTAGCCTGTCTTGGAGACCTTAGCCGGCGGTCTGGGCTGTTCCCCTCTCGACGACGAATCTTATCACCCGCCGTCTGACTCCCGCGCACCATGTTGCGGCATTCGGAGTTTGGTTGGGTTTGGTACCCCGTGAAGGGCCCTAGTCCATCCAGTGCTCTACCTCCGCAACACTATTCGCAAGGCTAGCCCTAAAGCTATTTCGGGGAGTACCAGCTATCTCCGGGTTTGATTAGCCTTTCACTCCGATCCACAGCTCATCGCTGGTTTTTTCAACAACCTAACGTTCGGCCCTCCACTGGGTTTTACCCCAGCTTCAGCCTGGCCATGGATAGATCACCCGGCTTCGGGTCTACCGCACGCAACTAAATCGCCCTGTTCAGACTCGGTTTCCCTGCGGCTTCGGCACTTCAACTGCCTTAACCTCGCTGCATACGGTAACTCGCTGGCCCATTCTACAAAAGGCACGCCACCACCCAAGCTTACGCCCAGGCTGTGACCGCTTGTAAGTCTACGGTTTCAGGTTCTATTTCACTCCCCTCCCGGGGTTCTTTTCGCCTTTCCCTCACGGTACTTCTTCACTATCGGTAGCTATCACGTCTTTAGCCTTGGAAGGTGGTCCTCCCAGATTCCAGCAGGGTTCCTCGTGCCCCACCGTACTCAGGTTCCTCACACACGGAGTCCAGCTCATTTCAGGTACAGGGCTTTCACCTTCTCTG
Organism: uncultured Spirochaetota bacterium; assembly: GCA_963734495.1. Lineage (GTDB taxonomy): Bacteria > Spirochaetota > Spirochaetia > SZUA-6 > CAVTHK01 > CAVTHK01. The sequence continues at coordinate 197,950 of CAVTHK010000002.1, read as the reverse complement.
GCGGCCCTTCCCAGTAGCCTTCCCCTATGAACTGGATTTATCACTCCGCGGGGCTCCTTGCAGCACCCCCTGTGAAGTCCTACTACCCCCACACCGCAACGGTGCAAGCCTTGCACGGCATGGGTTTGGGCTGTTCCCATTTCGCTCGCCGCTACTCCGGGAATCTCGGTTGATTTCTTTTCCTCCAGGTACTTAGATGGTTCAGTTCCCTGGGTATCGCTTCCTCACCCTATATATTCAGATGAGGATGACGAGCATTACTGCCCGCCGGGTTACCCCATTCGGCCACCCCCGGATCTCAGGATGTTTGCTCCTCCCCGAGGCTTTTCGCAGCTGACCACGGCCTTCATCGCCAGATAGCTCCTAGGCATCCACCGTAGACCCTTTCTCGCTTGACCATATTAACTCCTGTCCCCTTCCCTTACGGCTGAGCCAATCGTGCCCTCAAGCACCCCCAACCCAGCCTCGAACCTGTCAAAGAACCACGCCCACGAGCGCGCAGGACCCTTTTGTCCCGGCGCCGCCGGCCATCACCGCCGGCCCTGCTGGGCCTGACTAGACTTGAACTAGTGACCTCACGCTTATCAGGCGTGCGCTCTAACCACCTGAGCTACAGGCCCCGGCGCAACACCCCGCGGAGCAACCTGCATCGAGCGCGCACGCCTCAGCTCCGCGGAGACTTCAAGAAAGAGGGAGGGGAGTAATGGGGTGGAGAGCCTTTGGGGCGCTCCAGGGGGAGGACGGAAGAAGCGGACACCGGATGTCCGTTTTACCGGTTCTACGAAAAGCTTTCTCTATAGAAAGGAGGTGATCCAGCCGCACCTTCCGGTACGGCTACCTTGTTACGACTTCACCCCCCTCACCAGGCATACCTTCGGCGCCGCCCCCCCTTGCGGGTTAGGCAAGCGACTTCGGGTACCCCCAACTCGGGTGGTGTGACGGGCGGTGTGTACAAGGCCCGGGAACGTATTCACCGCGCCGTGCTGATGCGCGATTACTAGCGATTCCAACTTCATGGAGTCGGGTTTCAGACTCCAATCCGAACTGAGACCGGCTTTTTGCGATTCGCTCCACGTCGCCGTGTCGCAAGCGCTTTGTACCGGCCATTGTAGCACGTGTGTAGCCCAGGACATAAGGGCCATGATGACTTGACGTCATCCCCACCTTCCTCCGGTTTGTCACCGGCAGTTCCGTCTGAGTCCTCAGCACCTCAAGGGCCTGTTAGCAACAGACGGCAAGGGTTGCGCTCGTTGCGGGACTTAACCCAACATCTCACGACACGAGCTGACGACAGCCATGCAGCACCTGTGTGCACGCCCCAAAAGAGGCTGCCTCATCGCTGAGACATCCGTGCACATGTCAAACCCTGGTAAGGTTCCTCGCGTACCATCGAATTAAACCACATGCTCCACCGCTTGTGCGGGCCCCCGTCAATTCCTTTGAGTTTCACCCTTGCGGGCATACTCCCCAGGCGGTGCACTTAACGCGTTAGCTACGGCACCGAGGGCTGAAAGCCCCCAACACCTAGTGCACATCGTTTACAGCGTGGACTACCAGGGTATCTAATCCTGTTTGCTCCCCACGCTTTCGCGCCTCAGCGTCAGTCTATGGCCAGGAGCTCGCCTTCGCCACCGGTGTTCTTCCTGATATCTACAGATTTCACCCCTACACCAGGAATTCCAGCTCCCCCTCCTAGACTCCAGCTCCGCAGTTCTCAGCGCACTGTTCCGGTTAGGCCGAAACCTTTAACACCAAGCTTGCGAGAGCCGCCTACACGCCCTTTACGCCCAATAACTCCGAACAACGCTCGCCCCATACGTGTTACCGCGGCTGCTGGCACGTAATTGGCCGGGGCTTATTCCTCGGCTAACGTCATCAGCTGGGCAGTCCATTCCCAGCCTTATTCTTCGCCAAGAAAAGGGCTTTACAACCTTCCGGCCTTCATCGCCCACGCGGCGTCGCTCCGTCAGGGTTTCCCCCATTGCGGAAGATTCTTAGCTGCTGCCTCCCGTAGGAGTCTGGGCCGTGTCTCAGTCCCAGTGTGGCCGTACACCCTCTCAGGCCGGCTATCCATCGCAGCCTTGGTGGGCCGTTACCCCGCCAACTAGCTAATGGACCGCAGGCTCATCCCCAGGCGGAACAATTGCTCCTTTAACCAAAGGACTTTACTCCCAAGGCTTCATGCGGTATTACCCCATGTTTCCATGGACTATCCCCCACCCAGAGGTAGATCACCTACGTGTTACTCACCCGTGCGCCACTCTCATGGTATTGCTACCACTGCCGTTCGACTTGCATGCTTAAAACGCGCCGCCAGCGTTCGTTCTGAGCCAGGATCAAACTCTCCATGATATAATTGCTGTCCCCGAAGGGACAGCATCATACCCACAGCGATCGATCCCAAAAGAACCAACGGGCATCTCGAGAAATCCACCCTTCCGTGGATCTCCCCTCTCCCCACTACTCCCCTTCCCTCTTACCTGTCAAAGATCTCTCCATCCACCGCCGGATCCCGCAGCCTCTCGCCGCTAAACCCAGCCCCGCGCCCCAGCCCAAGCCGGCTCCGGGCACGGACGCCCTATATACCCCAAACCCTCTCAGACTGTCAAGCACCTGAGAGCGATTGTTGCGGATCTTTCGTCGCAAAGAAGCCGCGGAGCGGACTCCGCAGCTTTCCGTCCCCGGCTGCGGCCGCCCCGGCCGCCCGCCCTCCGTTGACGCGGTTCGGCCTCGCCCTTATCCTATCGGCTATGGTTTCGGCCGACTCGACACCGACCTTCCGCCGATGCTACACCTGCGGCCGCTACGTATCCGGGGAGGCGGCTTACAAGGACATGTTCTGCTCGCACGCCTGCTCTTACGTCTACGTGGCCTGCTCGGTCTGCGGCCGCTACTATCGGGCATCAGCCGGCAGGCAGGCTGAGCAGCCTTTCTGCTCCGCCGGGTGCGCCGTCCGCTACCGCCTCGTGGGGGGCGCCGTGGTGCCCCTGTCCGCCGAGGGTCCCGCTACTGCCTCGCCGGCGTAGCCTGGTCCTGGGGCTGAGCCGGCGCGGGGCTCTGCGCCGGCGCCGCGCTCTGCGGCTGTGCCGGGGCTTGGGCCTTGGTGTCAGGAGCCTTGCCCGACTCATCGAGGAGCCCCCAACGGGTCACCAGCGCCCTCACGCGGTCCTTGTCCGACAGCCGTTCGTCGGCCAGGAGCGCGGATAGACGCGACTTGTCCTGGAAACCTCCGCGGAGCGCGCGATCGAGGGCCAGCAGGCCGCCGTCCGGATCGTCGATGACGGTCAGCAGCAGCTCGGCCTGCCCGAACCAGGCCTCGACCTTTTCCGGCTCGAGCGTCGCGGCGCGGCGGTAAGCTTCGATCGCCGGAAGGTATTTCTTCTGCTCCCTGTATGCCGCCGCGAGCTGCAGCAGCACGTCGGCGGACTGGGGCTTCCACTCCAGGTAGCGCTCCAGGGACTGCGCGCAGGCGTCCCATTCCTTGCGCTCCCGGCGCAGCGCCGCCAGCTGAAGCATCGTCTCCAGGGCGAGATCGTCGGCAGGGGCGCGATCCGCGACCGTCGCAAAGGCCTTTGCCGCGTCCTCGTAGCGCTCGAGCTTCCACAGCACGAGGCCTTCATTGTAAAGCGCGTCCCTGTCGCCGGGGCTGCGCGCGAGGATGCGCTCGTAACGGTCGAGCGCCTCCGGGTAGCGGCCGAGGGTGTAGAGCGCGTAGCCCAGCAGGGACATCACGGTCAGGTTGTCGGGATCGCGGGCGAGGAGGTCGTTCAGCATCCGCATCGCTTCTTCGCCGCGGCCCAGGCGCAGCAGAGCCAGGCTGAGGTTGTAGTGAGCCTGCAGGAGAGACGCGTCGGTCCGGATCGCCATCTCGAAGAGCGACAGCGCGTGCTGCACCTTGCCCGCGGCCAGGTAGTTGTTGCCGAGGTTGTAGTACTCCTCCGCCACCGCCCTGCGCTCTGGAGCCGAGAGGCACGAAGCCAGGAGCGCCAGCGCGACGATCGCCGCCGCCCGCAGCTTGGCCATCAGTCCAGCCGGCCGAGGACCGTCTCCTCGATCTCGCGCACCTGCGCCTTGTACAGCGAGACGATGTTCGTCCCGTAGGCCGCGATGAGCTGGATGATGTTGCGGGGGTGCTCGTCCTCGTCGGGTCCGTTGAGGCGGTCGCCGGCGTCGCCCAGGCCGGGCAGGATGTAGGCCTTGGTGTTCAGGACCGGGTCCATCCAGAGAGTGAACACCTCGGCCTCCTCGAGCGCCCGCACGATCCGCAGCGCGCCCTTGAGGGCCGAGATGACGTTGAAGAAGCGGATGGATTTCGGCCGCACGCCCTGGTCGCGCAGGTACTTGATGATCGTCACGAGGCTGCCGCCGGTCGCGTTCATCGGGTCGGCAAAGACGAGCTGCCTGCCGTCGAGCGACGCGAGGTCGATGTAGGACCGGTCGAGGTCCAGGACGTACTCCATGTTGTCCTCGCGGCGCTTGTCGTTGCGCGAGACCTTGAAGAGCGCGAACGGCGTGACGTAGCCGTCCGAGGAGTATTCCTCGATCTCCTTGGACATGATCATCGAAGGCAGCAGCGAACCGCGCAGCATCACGCACATGACGGTGTCGGATATGTCGCTGTCGATGTGCGGGATCTTGTGCACGGCGTAGTTCTGCACCGGGACGGTCACGGGCGTCTTTACGACGAGGTAGTTGCGCTTGGCCGTGTTGGGCCCGCAGTACGCCAGGTTGAAGAGCAGCTCGTAGGCGCGCTGGATGTAGTAGACGAACTCCTCGCGCTGCGTGCGCTCGTCGCGCAGCTTCGCGATCAGCCGCGACACCTCGCCGTGCGTCACCGAAGGCGTCTCCCACGAGTAGACGCGGATGCGCCTCTCCCGGGACACGATCTCCTGCATCCGGTCGCCCAGGTCGCGGTAGAGCGCGATCAGCGGCTCGCGCGCCGCCCGATCGCCGGACTCGAGCCGCCCGAACAGCTCGGCGGCCTTGCCGTACAGGGAGTCGAGAAGGGCGATGCTGCCCTTGTCCTCCTCGGTCAGGTATCCGTCCAGATCCTGCGCCTGGAGAATCACCTTGGCCATGCGCGCCCCCTTGCAGAAGGACTCTATTCGATCACCTGATGATGGTCAACGATGAAGGCGGCCGCCGGAGGACGGGCGAGCGGTCGGTCGGCGGCCGTCACTTTTTCGGCTTGAACGCCGACACGGGGACGGTGCACCCGATAAAGCCCTGCCAGTCGTCGAACGCGACGATCGTGGGCAGCAGCGTGACCGTCGGGACGAGCTCGACGAAGATCTCGACCATTCCGCCGGAGACAAAGACCTGCAGCCCGACGGGAAGCCTCGCCCCAAGGACGAAGTTGTCCTGCGTGTCCGTGGTCAGCACCCTCAGGTATCCGCCGCCCGCCACGTACAGGCTGAGATCGCTGGTCAGGGGGTACCGGTCCACGAAGCGGTAGTCGCAGCTGACCTGCACGTAGTCGCTGCCGCCTTCCCTCGAAGCGACTCCGGTAAAGTCGTAGCCTATCTTGATGTCGAGGGGCGCGGGCCGGATGACGATCACTCCCGAAGGGTTGCCGAGCTCCAACCCGACACGAGTCGGCTCGGCGAAACCGGCGGCTGCGGCGAGGACGAGGCAGATGCCGAATAGCCACTTTCTCATATATCTCCTACGGGAGTCGAACCCGTGTTGCCGGGATGAAAACCCGGTGTCCTAACCACTAGACGAAGGAGACGCGACGGCGGATAATCTATCCGACCCGGACCCGGACCGTCAACGGGAACGCGGGGGGCCCGGGGCGCCGCACCCCGTCCTTTGACACGCCACGGCTTTCGTGTTTGAGTGCCGTCATGGCGCTCATCGAGCCGAGAGTGCTCAAGGGTTTCCGCGACTCCCTGCCCGAGGTGGAGCTCGCCCGCCAGGCGATGGTGTCGGTCCTCACGAGGACCTTCGAGAGCTTCGGCTTTCTTCCCATCGACACTCCCGTTCTGGAATACGCCGAGATCCTGCTCGGCAAGGGCGGCGGCGAGACCGACAAGCAGGTTTACCGGTTTCTGGATCACGGCCGGCGGGACGTCGCCATGCGCTACGACCTGACGGTCCCCTTTGCGCGTTTCGTTTCGGCCCACAGGCACGAGATCCCCCTGCCTTTCAAGCGGTACCACATCGCCAAGGTCTGGCGCGGGGAGAACACGCAGCGCGGCCGCTACCGCGAGTTCTACCAGTGCGACTTCGACACCGTCGGCGTCGACTCAGCGTCGGCGGACCTGGAGATCCTGCTGCTCATGGGCGCGAGCATGCGCAGCCTCGGCATCGAGCGGTTCCGCATCCACGTCGCGCACCGCGGGGCCCTCACGAGCCTGCTCGAAAGGCTCGGCGTGGCCGAACGCTCGGTGGAGATCCTCAGGGTGATCGACAAGATGGCGAAGATCGGCGGCGAAGCGGTCGCGTCCCAGCTCGCCTCCCTTGCCCCTGCCGATGCGGTCGAGTCGATCCTCCGCTTCGTGACGCCCCGGGCGACCTTCGATGAGACCCTGGCGGCGATGTCCGCGGCGGTCGGCGACGAGGATCCCAGCCTCGCGCGCCTCGCCCGTATCCGCGATTCGCTCCGGAGCCTCGGCGTTCTCGGGTCGTACCATCTCGACCCGTCGATCACCAGGGGCCTGGACTACTACACGGGTATCGTGTTCGAGACCTTCCTCGCCGATCTCCCCCAGATCGGGTCGGTCTGCTCGGGCGGGAGGTACAACGACCTCACGTCGCTGTTCGCGAGCGACCGCATGCCCGGAGTGGGCGCCTCGATCGGGCTCGACAGGCTGCAGGCGGCGCTGTCCGAGCTCGGCGCCGCCAAGGCGGGAGCAAGCACCGTGCACGCGCTGGTCCTCTGCATCGACGACGACCTCGACGCGCACTACCACGCGATCGCCACGCAGCTGCGCCGCGAAGGGCTGTCAGCCGAGGTCTACCCGGAAAAGGCCAAGCTGCCCCGCCAGTTCCAGTTCGCCGAGAAGAAGGGGATCCTCTACGCGATCATCTGCGGGGGCGACGAGAAGGCGAAAGGCGTCGTGTCGATCAAGGACATCAGGACCCGCGAGAGCCGGGACGACGTCGCCGAAAACGACATCGCGTCGACGCTCAGGCAGATGCTCGCTCGGTAGGCGGAAGACGGCGGATCAGCGGTCGGCGACGAGCGCCGTGACCTCGCCCCTGACCTTGGTCAGCACCGCGCCGTACCTGTCCTCGACGGTGCCCATGGCGCGCCGCAGGGCGTTGACGTAGTCGGGGTCGCTCGCCGGGTCGATGCGGACCTGCTGCCCCATGCGCTGCGCCAGCTCCGCTTCCTTCTGCTTTCGGACCGGTTCGTACTGCTTGTTCACCATCTCGCGGACCCGTTCGCGCTCCTCGGCGTACTCCTTGAAGAAGCCCTCGAGCTGCGAGAAGATCTGCTGCAGCCGCCGGTCGCTCCTGCCGATCGCCGCAAACCCGTCGGCGATCCTCCGCACTCTCCGGGCCGCGACCGAGTCCTGCGGCAGCACGAGGTTTGCGAGCAGCGCTTCGGTGACCCCCTCCCGCAGCCAGCGGGTGGTCTTCGCGTCCTTGCCCGCGAGGCCCTCCTTGAGATTGAAGTCAGGCTCTCCGAGGAATTTCGATGCGAACATCTTGCCCTCTTTGCGCACGCGATCGGCCTCGAGGGCTTCCTTGTCGATCTTGACCGCCTCGGTCTTCTCGAGGGCTATCTCCACCGCGGACTTTATAAGCGCCATGTCTCTTGCGTCCTCCCGACTCTCCGTCCCGAATGTAATACGCGCGCGAAACCCGTATCAAGGCGCGCGGCAGTCGACGACGCCTCGCCGCTCGGTCACGACCGCGTCCACCGGCTCGTCCCACGGGTCGCGCGGGACCCGCTCCACGAACTGCTCGTCGAAGCACAGGCCCACGAACGTGGCCGTCCAGGCGCGGCGGGCCAGGGCGATCAAGCGGTCGTAGTGGCCCCCGCCCCGGCCGAGCCTGTAGCCCTCGGCGTCGAAGAGAAGCCCCGGAACGATGACCAGCGTCTCCTGCCCCGGCCGGGGCTCGAGCGGCGGCGAGCTCTCCGGAGGCTCGAGGACACCCGCGGTCCCGCGCACGTACTCGGCCGCGGACTCGGGAGCCGCGTGGAAGCGCAGGCCGCCGTCGACAACGCGGGGCAGGCCCACCGCGCGGCCCGGGCCGCGCGCGGCCTCGATGAGCCCCGCCGTACGCACTTCGGTCGGGAGCGCAACGTAGCACAGCACGACTTCGGCCCGCGAAAACCAGCCTGCCGAAAGGACGGCCTCGAGGATGCGCGCCGAGGCGCTCTCGCGCAGCTCAGCGGAGCGGCGGCGCGACTCGCCCAGCGCGAGCGCTCGCAGCCGCTCTTTGGATATCGGGTCGACCCCATGCACCCCAAGCACCTTCGGGTCCTGCCGCCGCATCCGACCGCCTGCCTGATGCGCCACAAACGTAGGTCTTTTCCTGCATTCCGTCAATATCGTTCGTCGAGCCAACGGCCAAGGGGAAGGCACACTCAGGGGAATGTGTGGGCGACGGGCGCGTGTGTCACTCCCAAAGGAAAGCCAGTGCACGCTTTCCCAGGATGGTGTCGTCGAACACCACCCGGGGAAGCGTCTCCGCCATGCCGACGCAGACGTGCAGCGGAAGGAGGTGCTCTTCGCGGGGGTGGCAGTAGCGTGCCGAAGGTGCCTTTTCCCATTCGATCAGGCGCTGCTCGCACCGCGCGCGGGGCCCGGTGCAGACGTCGATCAGCCATTCCTGGAACGCGTCGTTCTGAGAATCGGCCTTCTCCGCGCCCTCCCAGGAAAACGCCCTCATGTTGTGAAACGAGAAGCCCGACCCGATGACCAGGATGTTCTCGTTCATGAGGCCGCGCAGCGCCGCGCCGAGGGCGACATGCACTGCGGGGTCCAGACCCTGCACGAGCGAAATCTGCAGGGAGGGAATGCCCGCCTCGGGGTACATCAGCTTCAACGGGATGAACAGACCGTGATCATAGCCGCGCTCCGCGTCGATGCGCGAGGCGATGTGTGCCTTGCTCAGAAGGTCGACAACCCTCGCTGCCAGCTCGGGGCTGCCTGGCGCCGGGTAGGTGATCTCGTAGGATTCGGCCGGAAACCCGTAGTAGTCATAGAACAGGTCAGGGTTGCCCGCTCCCAGAAGAGTCGGCAGGCTCTCTTCCCAGTGGGCGCTGATGACCAGGATCGCATCGGGTCTCCTGAGCTGCGAGGGCAGCTCCCGCATGAAATCCACCATCGCCTTGTGGCCGGGATCTCCCAGAATCGGCAGGGGGCCCCCGCCGTGCGAGAAGTAGACGATCTGAGCCTGCTTTCCGGAGCTCCTGTTCTTCATAACTGGGTCCTTCTTTGTGACGCCTCAAAGCATAGGGCAGTCCGCCGATCCAATTCAACGCCTTCTTGCCGAGGCCGCTTCTGGCAAGTGGAATTGGACGGCCGAAGCAGGGAACCCGTAAGCCGACTTCAACACACGCCAGCACTCCCGCTGGAAATGCGCGCTGCTCATGGCGCCATGCAACGCCGCGTAAGCTTCGCTCCCGGGAGGATGTGGCTCGTCGACTCGCGGCGACGGTCTTTGCCGTTGCGCCTGAGGACCGCCACGCAGCGCTCGACGAGGTAGAAGGCATTATTGACCGAAACCGCCTCTCAGCGAGACGGCTTCGAGGCGCCCCCTCCGGCGCCGACTCTCAGAGCTGGTGTTCGGGAACCACGTGCACGAAAACGGGTTGGTAATCGGGCTGGGCGGATTCGAACCGCCGACCCCTTGCACCCCAAGCAAGTACGCTAACCAACTGCGCTACAGCCCGACGAACGGTTGCGATATACCACGGCGGTCGGGAGGTGTCAACCGTGGGGGACTATTCCCCCATCAGGCTCGGCAGCTCGACGGGCAGCTCGCCTTTGGGCGCGAAGTCGCCGGCGAGCGCCGCGAACCCCGCGCGGAAAGAATCGGCGCCGATTCCGTAGACGGCGAGCGCGGTCGAGACCCAGGGGACGCGGTCGAGGTAGATCGGCGAGAGGGCGGAGATGACGATGAGCCTGCCCCGGTACGAGCGCATGCGCTCGAGCACCTCGAGGCTGTTCATGTTGGCGAGGCAGAAGACGACCGTGTCGTAGCCGGCCGCGGCCCGAGGCGCCTCGCTCAAGTCCTCCTCGCGCGCCCACTCCCAGGGCACGTACGAGAACCGATGCTCCGCGGCCTGAGGATAGCGCTTTCTCCCTTCGTCGAAGAAATCGGGTATCTGCCCCATGAGCAGGACCTTCTCGCCGCCGCGGGGCCTGTACGGGAGATCGCTCCCCCTGACCGCGGTGACCGCGCGCGTCGCGGAGGAGAAGAAGAACCCCGACGAGGCGCGGTCGCTCGCAGCCGCGGCCGCGCGATCGACGTCGGGCAGGAGCGGGAACCCGCCCTTGAGGCGGCGCAGCTTGAGGAGGAGCACGCGGCGCGCCGCCTCCTCCACCCGCATGCGGAAGGTGTCGTCGCGGGCGTACAGCCCGCGGAAAACGTCCCACGCCTGGTCCTGAAGCTCGGCGGTGTGCGACAGCAGGACCATGTCGTTGCCGGCCTCAAGGGCGAGGCGGCTGACCTGCACCACGCCGATGCCGTCCGGCGACGCGCCGTGCATCTCCAGGTCGTCCGTGACGATGACCCCGTCGAACCCGAGCCGCCGCCGCAGCACGTCGTTCAGGAAGAAGGGCGACAAAGTCGTCGGGATCACTTCACCTTGAATCTCCGGGAAAGCGAGGTGCCCGCTCATCACCGCGGGCAGCCCTTCGCGAATGAGCATCCGGTATGGGACGAGGTCCCTGTCCCAGAGGGTCTGCCAGGGCACCCGCACGATCGGGAGAAAGCCGTGGGAGTCCCGGTCCGCGGCGCCGTGTCCCGGGAAGTGCTTGGCCGTCGCGATCACGCCCGTGGCCTCCATCCCGCGGAAGTAGGCCACGGCGAACAGCGCCGTCTCGACCGGATCGGAGGAGAACGCGCGCGGCCCGATGACGGTGTCCGACGGGTTGGAATAGACGTCGACCGTCGGCGCGAAGTTCATGTTGATCCCGAGAGCGCGCAGCTCCTCACCAACGTAGTACCCGGTGAGGTACGCGTCGCGCGGCATGCCGGCCGCGGCGAGCGCCATGTTCCCGGGCGAGTCGGCGGTCCCCGAGCGGATGTGCTGCACCCAGCCGCCTTCCTGGTCCGTCGCGACGAGGATCGGGATGCCGAGCCGGCTCGAAAGAGCCGCCTGCTGCATCTCGCGCACGCTGCGCGCGAGCTCGGAGAGAGTGGACACGTTGCGCGTGAACAGCTTGACGCCGCCCACGTGGCGCTCGCTGACCCAGCGCTTTACAGCGTCCGAAGGCGTCGTCCCCTGGTAGCCGACGAAGAAGACCTGGCCGAGCTTCTCCTCCGGGCTCATCGCCGCGAGCAGACGTTCGACGAGGCGATCCGGCGGATCCGGGTCCGTGAAACGGGGCGTCGGGTCAGCCTGAGAAACGGCGGCGAGGAGGATGAATGCCAGGGTTGCCGAAAGGCGACTTCGAATCATGGGACGATGAAGGAGCCTAACGCGGAAAGGCGCCCGCAAGCAACCGTCAGGCGCCGAACAGCACGGCGGCGTAGCCGACAAAGGAAGGCGCTTCCATCACGTCCAGGCTGGTGCCGTAGTGCAGCAGCCGGGCGGCGGTCGCGCCGGAAGCCCGCGCGAACGCGACGGCCGCGGCGGCCGCGCCCGGGGAGCAGGCCGAACGCTCTCCGAGCGCGCGGCGGATCGCCTCGTCGCCGTCGAGCGCGAGCAGCGCTTCGATGAAGCGGCGGTCGTTGACGTCCGTCACCCAGCGCGCCGCCGCATCGCCCGCGCCGCGCGGCGCGAAATCGTAGGAGGGGCCGTAGTGCGTCAGGTCGGTCGAGCCGAGGACGACCACGTCGCGCCCGAGGGCGACGGCCGCGTCACGGACCGCCAAGCCGAGCTCGCGCGCGCGACCCGAGGGCGGCGCGCGGAAGGCGACGACCCTGGCGGCGGGGAAGAGCGCCGCGAGGAGCGGCAGCTGCACTTCAACCGTGTTGTCCGCCGCGCGATCCTCGACCACGTCGATCCGCTGCCGGACCGCTTCCAGCAGCTCGACGTCGGCGCCGACGGCCCCGAGCGGCGTCTCGAAGGCGTCCTCGAATGCGGCGCGGACCGCGTCGCGCACTCCGAGATGGCCGCCCACGACCACGACGCAGCCGGCGTCGCGGCGCAGGCTCGCGGCCGCCGACGCGGCGAGCGCGCCGGAGAACTCCCACCCCGCGTGAGGCGCGACGACCGCCGCCGCGCGCGGCTCGGCCGGAGGGCGCTCAGCGAGAAAGCCGCGGAGACGCTCGCGGATCGCGTCGGGCGACGAAGGGTACCAGCCGTGGGGCAGACAACGCCTGCGAATCTTCATGACCGGGGCTTCTAAAATCCTCGCGCATGCCTATAATAGGCGCATATGGACGCGAGGCGAACCTCGTCAAAGATTATAAACGCCCATCTCGTGTTCTGCATCTTCTTCTTTCTCGCTCTGGCGGGCTTCCTGGCCTTCAGGGTGTCCATGACATGGGGCGCCAACGCGACCGAAACCAGGTCGGATTTCGACGATCTGGCGAGAGCGTCCGCCTCGCGTTACCTCGCGGCCGGCGACTTCGGCGCTCCGGAGTTCCGGACAGCGATGAGGGCCGAGGTCGGCAAGAGGCCCCGGCTGCTCGCCGCGGTCGTCTACTCGCGCAAGGACGGCGTGCGCTACGCGTTCCTCCGCGACCGCGCGCTGATGCCCGATCCGGGCACCGCCGCATGGACCGGCAGCCCGTCGTACGCCGAGCTCCCGTGGGGCACCCGACTGTACCGGCTGCCCTACGCCCCGGGCTACGGGACCGACCTCTCCATCGACGGGCTCTACGTGGTCGTGGGACGCCAGGACGCGTTCCCGATCCTCAAGGAGACCTTCGTCATCCTCTTCTGCTTCTTCGTGCTGACCTGCATCGTCCTTCTGATCGCGCCAAGCTTCGCCGCGTCTCCCGGGGGAGCCGCGCGGCCGGCGCGGTCCGACGAGCGCGCGGCTGCGCCTTCGCGCTCCCCGGAGCCCGAAGGCGCGGGCGGGAGCGACGGGACGCCCGAGCTCTTCTCGCCGACGACGGGCCTCGGCTGGAAAGAGCACCTCGATCAGCGGCTCAAGTTCGAGCTCGAGCGGGCCGCGTCCTTCGACCAGGATCTCGTGCTGGTGGTCATGGCTCTCGACGATTTCGACCCGTCGGGCCCGCGCGACGTCTACGCCGAGGCGGCTGCCGCCGTCCGCAGGGCGTTCCGGTTCCAGGACCTGACGTTCGAGCACGGTCCCGGAAGCTTCGCGCTGCTGCTGCCGGACCAGGACATCGACGGCGGGATCGAGAGCGTCCAGCGATTCCGCCGCGGCCTGCCCGCGGGCGTGTCGCTGTGCTCGGGCCTGAGCTCGCGCAACGGCCGCCTCGTGAGCGGCAAGACGCTTCTGACCGAGGCGGAGCGCGCGCTGGAAAAGGCGCGGGCCGAAGGGCCCGGCCGCATCGTCGCGTTCCGCGCCGACGCGGAGAAGTACCGCGGCGTGATCTCGAGCAAACGGTAAGGCGACGGCGGGGCCTTCAGGCGGCGCGAGTGACCGGCATCGCAAAGCTGCGCAACACCATCCAGGAGTACGAGTGGGGCTCGCGCACGGCGCTGTCCGCCATGCTCGGGCGGCCGACGCCTTCGGAGCGGCCGGAGGCCGAGCTCTGGATGGGGGCGCACCCCAAGGCGCCGTCGGCGGTGCTTTCGCCTCAAGGCGAGCGCTCGCTGGCCGAGCTCATCGCGGAGGGAGCCCGAGGCCATGCTCGGGCCGGCGGTGTCGCGGCGTTTTCGCGGCGCGCTTCCCTTCCTTTTCAAAATCCTCGCTGCGGCCGAGCCGCTCTCGATCCAGGCCCACCCCAGCCTGGAGCAGGCGCGGCGCGGCTTCGCCGCCGAGAACGCGAGGCACGTCCCGCCCGGCGAGCGCAGCTTCGTCGATGACAATCACAAGCCCGAAGTCATCTGCGCGCTCACGTGCTTCCATGCCCTCTCGGGCTTCCGCGATCCCGGCGAAGCCGCGGGCCTGCTGGCGGCCTTCGGGCTGACGGCGGCCGAGACGGTGGGCGCGCCGCCTCCGCGCGACGCGCGGGCCCTCGCCCGCGCCTACGGCGCGCTGCTCGCGCTGCCGCAGCCGGAAAAGGACAGGATCGTGTCGAAGCTGGCCGCGGCGGCGCGTGAACGGCAAGACGACCTCCCTGAGGCGCGCTGGGTGACGCGAGCGCTCGAGGCGTATCCGGGCGACTTCGGCGCGATCAACGTCCTGCTGCTGAACCTGGTCGAGCTCGCGCCGGGGCAGGCGCTCTACCAGGAGGCGGGCATCCTCCACGCGTACCTGCAAGGCGTCGGCATCGAGCTGATGGCCAACTCCGACAACGTGCTCCGGGGCGGGCTCACGCGCAAGCGCGTCGACCGCGACGAGCTCCTGAGGGTCGTCGATTTCCGGCCCGCGCCGCCGCGCCTGGTCGCCCCCGCGCCCGGCGACGGAACGGAGCAGGTGTACGCGACGCCGGCGGCGGAGTTCCGGCTCAGCCGCCTCGAGCTGCGGGGCCGCTGGAGCCCCGGGCGGAGGACGGCGATCGAGGTCTGGGTGCTGACCGAGGGCGCTTGTCGCGTCGATGCCGGCGCCGACGCGCTCTCACTGCGCGCCGGCGAATCGTTCGTCGTGCCGGCATGCGTGCCGGCCTACGCCCTCGAGGGCGAAGGACTGCTCTTCAAGGCGACCGTGCCCGACCCGGCATAGCCCGCGCCGGACACGGCAAGCGTGGCTCTCGGCGATCAGCCAATCGCGGGCTCGAGCTGCTCCTCTTCGACGGACTTGTCGGAGCGGCCCGCGCGGAACACGATCTTCCCCTCGCGGTTCATGTCCACAACGACGGCGCTGCCGTCGGTAAAGCGTGACTTGAGGATCTCGAGCGACAGAGGGTCCTCGATCTCCTTCTGGATGATGCGCCGCAGGGGCCGCGCGCCGAACTTCTCGTCGAAGCCCTTTTCGATCAGGTGCTCCTTGGCCTTCTTGCGGACGGCGATCGTCATGCGCTTCTCCGCCAGCCGCTGCTCGACCTCGCGGATGAGGTTGTCGAAGACCAGGCGCAGGTGGTCCTTGTTGAGGCTGTGGAAGACCACGACCTCATCGACGCGGTTGATGAACTCCGGGTTGAAGACGCGCCTCATCTCGCTCAGCACGGAGGTCTTGATCTCGTCGTGCTTCATCAGGCCGCCCTCGGCGCGGAAGCCGAGGAGCGCGTCCTTGCTGATCTGCCGCGCGCCGGCGTTCGAAGTCATGATCACGATGGTGTTGCGGAAGCTCACCGTGTGCCCGAGGTTGTCCTGCAGCTGGCCCTCTTCGAGCACCTGCAGCAGGAGGTTGAACACGTCGGGGTGCGCCTTCTCGATCTCGTCGAGCAGGATCACGCTGTAGGGGCGCCTGCGGATCTTCTCCGTGAGCAACCCGCCCTCCTCGTAGCCGATGTAGCCCGGAGGGGCCCCGACCAGCCGGGACACGTTGTGCTTTTCCATAAAGTCGGACATGTCGATGCGCACGACCGCGTCCGAGTCGCCGAACAGGAACTCGGCGAGCGTCTTGGCGAGCAGCGTCTTGCCCACCCCCGTGGGGCCCATGAAGATAAAGGAGCCCATCGGCCGCTTCGTCGAGCTGAGGCCGGTGCGGGACCTGCCGGATCGCGGAGGCGACGACCGCGATCGCCTCGTCCTGGGCGATGACCTTCTTGTGGAGCTCCTCCTCGATGTGCAGCAGCTTCTCGCTCTCGCTCTGCGCGATGCGCACCAGGGGAACGCCGGTCATGTCCGAGACGATCTGCTGGATGTCGTCCGCGTCGATGACGTTCTCCTCGCTGCGGATGGTGCTCTCCCACTCGCGCTTGATGTCGTCGACCCGCGTGCGGAGCTGCCGCACCTTGTCGCGGACGCCGGCCGCCTGCTCGTAGGCCTGCGTGTTCACGAGGTTGGTCTTCTCGCTGGCGAGGCGCTGGATCTCCTGCTCGATCTCGGCCACCTCGTTCGGCCGCACGCTGATCGAGAGCCTCCGCCGCGAGCCGGCCTCGTCGATGATGTCGATGGCCTTGTCGGGGAGGAAGCGGTCGGAGATGTAGCGATGCGACAGCACGGCGGCGGCCTGCAGCGCGTCGTAGGTGTAGCTCACGTGGTGGTGCTGCTCGTAGTTGACCTTGACCCCGCTCAGGATCTCGATCGTCTCATCGACGCTCGGCTCCTCCACGTATATGGGCTGGAAGCGCCGCTCGAGGGCCGCGTCGCGCTCGATGTACTTGCGGTACTCGTTGAGCGTCGTGGCGCCGATGCACTGCAGCTCGCCGCGGGACAGCGCGGGCTTGAGCATGTTCGAGGCGTCGATGGCGCCCTCGGCGCCGCCCGCCCCGATGATCGTGTGCAGCTCGTCGATGAAGAGGATGACGTTGCTCGAGGAGGTGATCTCCTTGAGCACGCGCTTGAGGCGCTCCTCGAACTCGCCGCGGTACTTGGTGCCCGCCACCAGCGAGGCCAGGTCGAGCGTGAGCACCCTCTTGCCGATCAACACCTCCGGCGCCGTGCCGTCGACGATCTTCTGCGCGAGGCCCTCGACGATCGCCGTCTTGCCGACGCCCGGCTCCCCGATCAGCACGGGGTTGTTCTTGGTCCTGCGCGCGAGGATCTGGATGACGCGCTGGATCTCCTTGGCGCGCCCGATGACGGGGTCGAGCTTGCCCTGACGGGCGTAGTACGTGAGGTCGCGCGAGAACTCGTTGAGCGTGGGCGTGCCCTTCCCGGCCGCCGGGGGGTTCTGCGCGGCTCCCCTGCCGCTTCTTGCCCTGCTCGGAGTCCCTGAAATGGCCCAGCCCCGTGATGCGGATGATGATGTCGCGCAGGACCGCCGCGCTGATGTTGTATCGCGCGAGGTAGCGGGCGGTCGGGCTCCCCGTCTCCTTGGCCGCGGCGAGCAGCAGGTGCTCGGTCCCGATGTACTCGTGGCCGAGGTTGCGCGCCTCCTCGGCGGAATCCTCCAGGATCCTCTTGCCGCGACTCGACGTGGGCACGTCGCCCAGAACGAGGCCCCCGCTCTTCTTGGGGATGCTCCGCTCGATCTCCAGCTGCATCTCGGCGATGTTGACCTTGACCCTCTGCAGGGCCTTGACCGCCACCCCGTCGCCGTCCTTGAGCAGCGCGAGCACGACGTGCTCGGGCTGCAGCTGGTCCGAGTGGAAACGCTTGGCCTCCTCCTGCGCAAGAACCGTCAGTACCCGCTGCGCTCTCTGAGTCAGCCCTTTAAACATCCAAAGCCTCCCGGAACTTCCCGGCTCGCGATCGCCTCGCGTATGGCCTTGGCCCTCGCGTAGTCGATCGCCTTTGAGCTGCTCGCCTCCTCGCCGTCCTCGAGCAGCTGCTGCACGTGATGCTTCTGCGAAAGAAAGAACAGCGCGGTCACCGTTTCCAGCGACAGACCCTCGGTCAGCCCCAGGCTGGCCCCCAGCCGCAGGCTCGAAAGGTGATCCATCGCCTCGCGGGAGGATATCGAGCGGCAGTGCGACAGGATCCCCAGCGCACGGCACACCCGGTCCTCCAGGTCCACCCGCTGCCTCTCCCGCAACTCCGCCCTGGCCTTCCGCTCGTACTGCACCAGCGGCGTCACGATGCTCACCAGGTTGTCGACGATCTCCTTCTCGCCGAGGCCGAGTGTCGCGTGGTTCGCGATCTGGTACATGTCGCCGAGCGACGCTTCGCCGTCGCTGAAGAAGCCCTTGACGGCCAGCCCGACTTCGTTGATGGCCTTCATCGCCTTGTCGATCAGGCCGGTCATGACCAGCGCCGGAAGGTGCAGCATGAGCGAGGCTCTCATCCCCGTCCCCACATTCTCCAGGCTCGGGTTCAGGTACCCCCACTCCATGGAGATCGCGTAGCTCAGGCTCTCTTCGAGCAGACTGTCCAGCTTGTCCACCTCGCCGAACGCCTCCCCGAGCGCCAACCCTTCGCGGATGCACGAGATCCGGAGATGGTCCTCCTCGTTGATCATCGCCGTCACGCAGGAATCCCGCCCCACGGCGATGGCCTTTCCGCGCGCCAGCGAGAACTCCTGAGTGATGATGTTGCGCTCCAGGAGGACCCGCCGGTCCAGCGGCTTCAAATCGTCGAGGAATAATATCGCGAAATCGCCTGCGGCGGGCAATCTGCGGAAGGCCTCGACGATCGCGCGCTGCACTTCGAGCTCTTCCTCACCGCTCATGAACCCCGGGAAGCGGTGCTCGGACAGATTGCGCGCGATGCGGACGCGGCTCGAGACGACGACGTCGCCCTCCTCCCCGATGCGCGTGAACCATGGCCGTGCGAGCGCGTCAGTCATCTTTCCCCTTGAGCTCGGCGATCCGGTCACGGATGCGGGCCGCCTCCTCGTAGTTCTCCGCCCGCACCGCAGTCTTGAGCCGCCGCTTGAGAGACTCCACGTCGATCAGGAGCGTCTTGTACGCCGCGAGGCGGCGCGGCAGCTTGCCCCTGTGCTGCGCCTTCCCGTGGAGGCTGCCGAGGACGCCTCGGATCTCCTTGCCGAAGACCGCGTAGCATTCCGTGCAGCCGACGCGGGACCGCTTCTTGAGGTTCTCCAGCGTCTGCCCGCACCGCGGACAGACCCTCCTCTTCGCGGGGACGCGCTTCTTGACATCGATCAGTCCCGTAAGGAGATCCGACACGGAGAAGGCCGGTCCCTCGCCCGCGCTGATCCCTCTCACCGCCGCGCACTTGGCGCACAGAGCGAGCTCGACGGACTCCCCTTCCGTGACCTGTCTGATATTGATGCTGGCCTCTTCCGTGCCGCAGATATCGCAGAGCAAAGGGACCCTCCCGCCTAAAGGGTACCTTCTGCCCCCGGTGTTGTCAAGAAAAGACGGGAAAACCGCAAGCCATCCGGCGGAGCGATCCGGGGCCCTCAACTGCGGCGCAAAACGTCGAGCGGCCGGATGGCCGCTGCTCGGCGGGCAGGCACGTACGACGCGAGCGTCGACACGAGGACGGCCAGGGCGCCGGACGCCGCGGTCTCCAGGAAATTGATGCGCACCGGGATCGACTCGAGGTAGAAGGCGGGGTTCATCAGCAGGAACGGCTGGTAGGCGCCCGGGGCGCCGAAGAGGGCGCCGACCGCGTGCGCGGCGGCGAGCGCCAGGTTGAACGCGCTCTCGAGGCCCCGCACGATCGCGTTCACGTTGACCGCCACGAGCAGCCCGAGCGGCACGCCCGCGAGCGCCCCGAGCACGCCGGCGAGGAACCCGGCCGCGAGGAACGACCCGGCCACCATTCCCGGCCGCGCGCCCATGCTCTTGAGGATCGCGATCTCCGGCCGCTTCTCGAGCACGATCATCGCCATCGCGGAGGAGACGTTGACCGCGGCGACCACGACGATGAGCGCCATGATGAACACGAGCAGCGCCCGCGTCGTCTGGAAGGAGCGGTACTGGTTCTCCTCGAGCTCGTACCATCCGGCCACGCGCGCCGGCAGCCCCTCGTCCGCGACGATGCGCTCGATCGCGCGGGAGACCTCGTCGAGGCGGGCCAGGTCGCTGACCTTGACCGCCAGAACGAGCCGGCCCGCGTCCGCGGGGAGGATCCGCCGCCCGTCCTCCCGGCTGACGTAGATCCAGCCGCGATCCAGCTCCTGGTAGCCGGAGCTGAACAGGCCGCCCACGGTGAACCGCGTGATTCGCGGGAGAAAGCGGCCGCGGATCGGCCGGGCCGTGAGCAGCCTGACCTCGTCGCCCACGCCGACGCCGAGCTCCTCCGCCACCGAACGGCTGAGCACCACCGTCCCCGGCGCCAGGTCGAAGCTCCCCGCGTCGACGCGCAGCGTCGCCCGCAGTCCCGCGTCCGATTCGTAGAGGCCGCGGGGGACCGCGCGGATCTGGAGGCCGAGGCGCCCCTTGGGCGAGTAGACCAGCCCGAGCCCGTCGGTCTCCGCGAAGGCGAGCCGAACGAGCGGCACGCGGCGAATACGCTCGACGAGCCCCGCCACGTCCTCATCCGGCAGCGTGGCGGGCAGCGCCACCTGCAGGTGGTAGGTGCCCGCTTCGATGAGGCGGCGCGTGATGCCCTCGATCATGCCGTTGGAGACGACGAGCACCAGGAGCAGAGGCACGAGGCTCAGCCCCATGCCGACGACGGCGCCCGCGAGCCCGCGGCCGCTCCTCCGCGGCACGAGGGCGCGCCACGCCAGAACTCCCGCGAGCGGCGCGTGGGCGGGCTTCATGCGGCGCCCAGCACTCCGTGCGCGAGGCGCAGCGTACGATCGCCCCGCTCCGCCAGGCGCAGGTCGTGCGTCGCCGCGAGCAGCGTCTTGCCGTAGCGGCGCACGAGGTCGAAGAGGAGGTCGCGCACCGTCGCCGAGTTGCGCTCGTCCAGGTTTCCCGTCGGCTCGTCCGCGACGACCAGCCGCGGGTCGTTGACGAGAGCGCGGGCCACGGCCACCCGCTGCCGCTCGCCGCCCGACAGCTCCGACGGGTACTGGTGGAGCTTGCCCCCGAGGCCGACGTCGGCGAGGAGCGCTTGCGCCTTTGCCAGCGCCGCCGCCCGGGGCAGGCCCGAGATCCAGGCAGGCATCAGGACGTTCTCGAGCGCGGTGAAATCGCGGAGCAGGTAATGGAATTGAAAAATGAAGCCCAGCGTGCGGCCTCGAAAGGCCGCGAGGGCGGTCTCGTCGAGAGACGTGATCTCGACGCCGTCGACGAGGACCCGCCCGCCCGTCGGCGCGTCGAGGCCCGCCACGAGGTTGAGGAGCGTGGTCTTGCCGCTCCCGCTTTCTCCCGTGATGACGACGGACGTGCCCTGCTCGACCTCCAGGTCGACGCCGGTGAGCACCCTGACCTCTTCGTTTCCGCTGGTGAAGCTCTTGGCCAGCGACCGCAGCGAGAGCAGCGCCATCAGACTCTCCTCAGGACCTCTTGAGGCTGGACCTCGGCCACGCTGCGCGACGCGCCCAGCGCCGCGACGAGCGCGCACGCGATCGCCAGGCTGCTGCCGAGCAGGGCCTCCGCGGGAAGCACGCGCGCGGGGACCTGGTCGATGTAGAAGACCCGCGGCGAGAAGATTGCAAGCTCGGCGGGCGCGAGGCCCGGGAACAGGGGCCGCGCCACCGCTTCGGCCACCGGCACCGCGACCTGGTTCACCAGGAACTCCGCAGCCCGGAACAGCTCGTTGACGTTGTAGGAGACCAGGAGCCCGAGGATGTTGCCGATCAGGGCGCCCGCCGCGCCGATGAGCAGCCCCTCGATCACGAAGACCGCCCGCATGCTCTTGCCGGTCGCCCCGACGGCCCGCATCGTTGCGATCTCCTCTTCGCGCTCGTGAACCGCCCGCCGCAGCGAGTGGAAGATGTTGACCGCGACCACCACGAAGACCAGCCCGACGAGAAGGATCATCATCGCCTTCTCGGTCTTGAGCGCGGTAAAGAAGAGCCGGTTGACCTCGCGCCAGCCCGACACCTTGACGCCCGGCCCGAGGGCCCTTTCGATCTCGCGGCCGACCGCGGCTTCGCGGGCGGGCCGCCGGATCTTCAGGCCCAGCGCAGGGGACCCGCCGCGCGTGTCGGATATCAGGTCCGCGGTCGCGAGAGGCGTGAAGGCCCAGTTGAGATCGAGATCGTAGTACCCCGTCTTGAACACGCCCGCGACCTTGAGATCGAGCTCGCGGGGCACCACGTCGGACCTCCCTCCCGCGGCAAAGGCGAAAAAGGAGACCGTGTCGCCGGGCGCTGCGCCGAGCCTCGCGGCGAGCTGCGAGCCGAGGATCACGGTCCCGGCGGCCATGCCGCTCGCGGGCCGGTCGTATCCCGAAGCGAACGCGGCCGCGAAGCCGCCGTCGGCGGGGTCGGGGTCCACGGCGCGGAGCATGCACGGGAAGTCCCCGCCGGCGATCGCCTGGATGTCTACAAAAGGGCTCACCGCGACGACATCCGGCAGGCCGCGCAGGGTGCGGGCCGCCCCGGCAGGGGCATCGCGCACCTGCAGGTGGTAGCTGCGCACTTCGAGGATCGGCTCGATGAAGCTCAGCTGGAACCCGTTCATCACCGCGAGAACGGCGGTCAGGGTCATGATGCCGGCGGCGATGCCCGCCACCGAAAAGAAGGGCGACCCGATGCGCCCGCGCGAGCGGAAATAGCGCCAGGCTACCCTCCACGCGAGCGCGGGGTTCACTCGAGACGCTCCTCGCCGATTTTCGCGTCGTTGCGATACGTCACGCGGAGCACGGGCTTGCCGTCATGGTACAGGTCGTCGTACCACTCGCGCTCGCCGGTGTGCACGCGCACCCGCTGGACGAGGCCCCGGACCAGGTAGGTCTCGCGCGCGACGTTGCCCTTGTCGTCGTACGCGGTCTGCCACTCCTCCGTGCCGATGCTCCCGATGCGCCGCAGGCGGACCTGCCGTCCCTCGGAGTCGTAGCTGTAGGAGCTGCGGTACGCGCCGGAGCCGGTCCTCTCCTCCTGCGCGAGTCGTTCCCCGGCGCCGTAGAGCCTGCGCACGGTGTAGTCCTTGCGCCGTTCGACGGTCTCGGCCAGAGCGCCGCTCGCCGCGTCGTAGCGGCGCGTCCTCTCCCAGACGAGCGTGTCGCCCTGCGCCTCCGATTCCGCGGCCAGCCGCCCCGATCCGTCGAACCGCACCGTGAGGATGCGCTCGTCCGCCGCCAGCCGCTCGGACATCAGGCGGCCCTCGGCGAACAGGAAGGAGGAGACCGAGCGGCTGCCGTCGGCGTAGGCGCGCTCGGCCTCGCGCAGCCGGCCGCGCGAGGTGTAGGCGTAGCGCTCGCGGTACAGCGGCTTCCCGTCCGAGCCCGACACCTCCATGCTCTCCAGCTCGCCGCCGCGGTAGTGGAAGAGCCTCGCGCCTTCGGCGGTCTTCTCTTCGACGAGCCTCCCGCCGGCGTCATAGGACCGGGTCGCGGTGACGGCGCCCTGCTCGTACACCGTTTCCGTCGTGCTTCCGTCCGCGGCGTTGCGCACGCGGACCGTCCGGCGGACCTCCGCGCCCTGGTCGAGGAGCCGATCCTCCTCCGTGCCATCGGCGGAGTGCACCTGGAGCACGTACCCGGCCGCGTCGGTGGCCGGGCCGAGCCGCATCCCGATTGCGTTCGAGAGATAGTCCTCCCCCCCGGCATCCGCGCGGCCGCCGGTCGCGGCCGCCAGCGCGAGGAGGCAGCAGAGGGATGCGACGGCGGGGGCTTTCACGCGAGCCCCAGCAGCGCGTCGAGATAGGCCCCGGCGTCGAACGGCACCAGGTCCTCGAGCCGTTCCCCGACCCCCACGAAGGAGAAAGGAAGGTGAAGGGAGCGCGAGATGGGCACGACGATCCCCCCCTTGGCCGTCGAGTCGCTCTTGGCGACGATCACGGAGTCGATGCCGATGGCCTGGTGGAACACCTCGGCCTGCTGCAGGGCGTTCTGGCCCGTGGTCGCGTCGATGACGAGCGATTTGTGATACCAGCCCCCGCCCAGCCGGCTGCGAACGACCCGGTCGATCTTCTCGAGCTCGCGCACGAGATCGACCCTGCTGTGCATGCGGCCCGCGGTGTCGGCCACGATCAGCGGCGTCGAGCGGGCCCGGGCGCTGGTGATGGCGTCGTAGATGACGGCCCCCGGATCGGAGCCGGGCTGCTGGCTCACCACCCGCAGCTCGAGCCGCTCGCCGAGCACCCTGAGCTGGTCGATGGCGGCGGCGCGGAAGGTGTCGGCCGCGCACAGCAGGACGTCCTGCATGCCGTGCGCGCGCCTGTAAAAGGCGGCGAGCTTCGCGACGGTGGTGGTCTTGCCGACGCCGTTGACGCCGAGCACGAGCATGAGGCCGGGCCCCCGGCCGTCGGGTGCCGGCGCGATCGCCCGCAGATCGCCGAGCAGCATCTCCTTGACGCGACCGGCGAGGTCGCGCGGGCCGCCGCCGCCGTCCTTCCTCAGGCGATCCACGATCTCCAGCGCCGCCTGGGCCCCGAGGTCCGCCTCGATCAGCGCGTCTTCGAGCTGCTCGAAGAACTGCTCGTCGCGCTTCCCGATGCCCAGCAGGGCGCCGAGGCGGGCCGCGAGGCCGTGCGGTTTCCTCTCGAACAAACGCTCCTCCTCATCGGCTGCCGGGCGTGCCGCCCCGCCCCGGCACCGGCGCCGGTCTAGAACTCGGGGTTGTCCGCGTAGCGGACGTACTCCCGCAGGTCGCGAACCATGTTGATCCCCAGCACGGCGCTGACGAAGATGCCGCCGAGGTACAGCGCGTAGCCGATGGTCGCCCGCCGCGTCAGCCTGTCGTACTCCGGCGTTCCCGCGATCGTGTTCTCCCGCGCGACCGCGGCGTCGAGGGCGACCGCGTAGCTCACGACCGAGATCGGCACCGACAGCGCGAGGGCGCCGAGGGAGTGGTAGAACCGCTTGCGTTTGATCTCCTGCCACTCGGTCGGGTCCACGAGCTTGCGCGTGAGGACCGCATCGATGCGAGAAACGTCGTCCGCCTTGATCGTCTCGTAGAGGTCGAAGTAGCCCTCCGTGACGAGCCGATACGTCCCGATGCTGCCGGGCGGCAGCATCAGGTCGAGCGGCGTGACCCCCACGTACAGCGAATCGCGATACACGAGCGCCCCGGGCGGCGTGCTCGCGAGCGTGAAGGGGCGGGCGGGCAGCGCCGTGAGCGCCGCCTCGAGCCGCCGCGTGGCCGAAGGCTCCAGCAGCACCGTCTCGTCGTAGGTCTGGTAGCCTTCGTACGAGACCTCGACGTGGTGGGGCCCGGGGTCGAGAAAGGGAAGCGTCACCGTGCCGCCGCCCTGCGCGTTGCCGTCGACGCGGACCGCGGCGTCCGCAGGCTGCGGGACGACGGTCAGCGCCGACCAGGGCCGCCCCAGCAGCGCCTCCGCGAGCCCGCCGACCGCCGATTCGACCGCGGCCGCGACGGCCTCGGGCGCGGAGACCTGCTCGGCGGCGAACAGCTCGCGGTCGAGCAGCACGCTGTAGCAGGCCACCCGCCAGTACAGGTAGCCCTGCACGGGCTCGAGGCGTCCCCAGACGAGAAGGTCCACGCCCGCCTTGCGCGCGGCCTCCGCCGCCGAGTAGGCGGGCGGATCGATCAGGTCGGCGGGCTCGTAGGCGAGAGGCATCGCGGGGGGAAGCACGGCGAGATGGGGAAGGTCGCGCTCAAAAAGCGCGATGCGGGCGAGCAGCTCGCTCTGCTTCGCGTCGAGGGGCGCCAGCGCCGCGTCGCGCTCGCTGTCGGGGAGCTGCTTGAAGACGAGGTCGTCGCGCGCGCGGTTGGTGTCCCGCAGCTGCGCCTCGAGTGCCTCGACCTTGGAGCGCGCCAGCCGCCGGGCGAACGCCTCGCGCTCCTGGGCCCCCAGATCGCGCTCCCGCGCGGCGAGCAGGCGATCGCGGAGCTCGAGCGCAAGGCTGAACTTGAGGTACTCGTCCTGCGGCTCGAGCCCGGCGCCGCCCCAGGCGGCGAAGCCCACCTTCCACGCCTTGGGCAGATCGCCGCTCAGGTCGTCGGCCGCGGAGGCGAGCCCGGCGGCGAAGAGGAGGATGAGCAGGCCGGCTTCAGTTCGCCTTCTGCTTGAGGGTCCAGGCAAGCTTCAGGTACTCCTCGATGAACGCGTCGATCCCGCCGTCCATGACGGCCTGCACGTTGCCGGTCTCGTGCTTCGTGCGATGGTCCTTGACCATGGTGTACGGCTGAAACACGTAGGAACGGATCTGATTGCCCCACGAGATGTCCTTCTTCTCACTCTCTATCTTGTCCCGTTCCTTGTCTTTCTGCATGCGGTCGTACTCGTACAGCCGGCTCTTGAGCATCTTCATCGCCATGGCGCGGTTCTTGTGCTGGCTGCGCTCGTTCTGGCACTGGACCACGATCCCCGTGGGGATGTGGGTCATGCGGACGGCGGACTCCGTCTTGTTCACCTTCTGCCCGCCAGCGCCGCTCGCCCGGAACGTGTCGACCCTCACGTCCTCGGGCTTGATCTCGATCGCCGCGTCGTCCTCCAGCTCGGGAGAGCAGTAGACGGAGGCGAAGGTCGTATGCCGCCTCTTGTTGGCGTCGAATGGGGAAATGCGCACGAGCCTGTGCACTCCCGACTCCCCCTTGAGATAGCCGTGAGCGTAATCGCCCTGGATCAGCACCGTCACCGACTTGAAGCCGGCCTCGGCTTCGAGGGCGTCCTCGATCTCGACCTCGTAGCCCTGACGCTCGGCCCACCGCGTGTACATGCGCAGGAGCATGCCCGCCCAGTCGCACGCCTCGGTCCCGCCGGCGCCCGCGTGGATGGTGAGAAACGTCGATGCCTCGTCGTGCTCGTCCGACAGGAACTCGAGGACCCTGATCCGGCCGTAGGTCGCCTCGAGCTCATCGAGACCCCGCGAGATCTCCGCTTCGACCGACTGGTCGGCTTCGTCGAGGGCGAGGGAGTACAGCTCGGCGAGGTCGGAGTACTTCTGCCTCAGCGCGGCCCACGGATCGAGGCGGCGCTTTCGCTCCTTGAGCGTGCCGAGGATCTCGCTGGCCCGTTCCCTGTTGGACCAGAAGTCCTCCTCGGCCGTCTTCTTCTCGAGCTCGCGTATCTCACCCTGGATCTTTTCGGGGTCAAAGATGCCTCCAGGTTTCGTCTATCTGGTCGCCCAGGCTCCTGATCCGGGTCTGCAACTCTTCGAGCAACTGCGCAACCTCCACAGGCAAGGGATTCAGCGGCGGACCGCGCCGGCCCTAGAAGACGATCTTCTTGCGGCGCCATTTCTTCGCCTCGAGATCCGTGATCACGAGCGCGTCGGCGAGCGGATACTGGTAGAAGCGGACCCGATCGTAGGAGTCGGTCGTCCGGTCCAGGTCGTGCTTCAGCCGCGCCAGCTGCTCGTCGGAAACGGTGTACGACTCGAAGAGCCCGCCGAGCACGCGCTTGAACCCGTACTGTGCCAGCAGCTCCGTCGCGGCGCGCCGGGAATCCTCCCCGGCGAGCTCGACGCACACCGCCACGTACATCAAAAGGAGTCTATTGGGTTTCCGCGGGCGCTGTCAAACGGCCGCTGCGGCCCGTTGCGGCGCTATGGACACCGGCGGGCGGCGCCGACTAGTATAGTGACATGAGGTTCGCCCGCTTTCTGCCTGCTCTGGTCGCAGCGCTTCTCCTGCCGCTCGGCGGCGCCCGGGCCCAGGACGTCACGGCCCCGTTCGTGTCGCTCCTGCACGCGCGGGCCCAGTCGACGGCCGTCGTGCTCACCTGGCGGGATTCGCCGGACGTCCGCGGGCCCCTCGCGGTCTACCGCTCCACCGAAGAGATCACCGCGGAAACTTTCGCGAAGGCGCAGAAGGTGGCCGAGGTGCCTTACGGAACCGGCTCCTACGCCGACCACCCTGCCGACACCCGGGCCTACTTCTACGCCGTGCTGGCCAGCGACGCGAGCGGCAGGCGTTACGACGTCTTTGTCGCGTTCCGCAACAAGACCGTCACCCCGTGCGCCATCGAGGACGTCGGCAGCCCGGAGCAGGTGGCCGCGCGCATCGACGGCATCCGCGCTCAGGCATCGCCCGCCGGAATCCGCGTGAGCTTCACGACCGACCGCCCCTCCCGCACCCTGGTCCTCTATCGCAACACCGCGCCCATCGCGGCCCTTGCGGATCTTTCGGCCGCCGTGGCGATGATCCTCGAGCCTGGCACCACCTTCTACCAGGATGCCCCGCCCGCCGGGATCGGCTTCTACTACGCGGTCGCCGACGAGGAACTGGCCAAGATCGGCCAGGTTCGATTCGTCGCCGGGAGCAACGCCACCACGGCGCCCGCGACCGTGCCGCTGTCGGCGGCGGGCGTCGCGGCCGCCGCCGCGCGGGAATCCCGGTCGCGCCCCCTGCCGTTCGTCGCGGTGGAGCGGGGCGTGTACTCGGGCGAGCAGATCGGGCCCGCGCAGCCGCTGCCGGAACGCAGGGCGCTCGGGCCGCAAGCCGAGGAGGCCGTGGCCGCGCTGCTCGCCGGCCTGCCCCCGCCGCGGCCGGACGTCCATGAAGCCCGTCGTGCTGGACGTCGACCGGGCGGTGAGCGGGGGCGGCGAAGAGTCGATCCTGCAGTCGATCGTCCGCGACGTGTTCCAGAACGGCGAGAGGAGCCCCCGCTGGGAAACGGCGCGGCCGAAAAGCAGCTCCGCGACTTCCTCTCCGTCCGGCGCACCGCCGATCTCGAGGCCCGCGGCCGCTTCTACCTCGGCCAGGTGCTCTACCTGGAGCAGCGGACCCGCGAAGCGTTGTTCGAGCTGCTGCCGGTCCTCGACGTGTACTACGCCGAGGCGTGGCCCTGGGTCGACCGGTGTCTCGACGAGCTGGCCGGGACGCTGTAGGAGCCCGTCGGACCTTAGGCAGTCCGTCGCCCGCGCCCCTGCAGGTCGTCTGGCCGCGCGGACCGCGGCCGCTGTAGAGCGCTGTCCCGCCGCCCAGGCGGACGCCGCGGCCGGCTCGGTCGACGCAGGCGGCGCGGTTCCCTTCAACTACCTTTCCTAACTTTCCCCGTTTTGATTGACAGCCCCTGCGCTATGTGTTAAGAGAGCCTGCCCCGCTCACCGTGCCGGCGACCCGGGAGAATCGACGCCCCCGGCGGCAGGCGGCAGCGCGGCGCGCCGGGGATGAAGCCGATGCAAAGGGGGAGCCCTTCGCGATGATCGTCCTCAAGTTCGGCGGGACTTCGGTCCGGAACGCCGAGTGGATCGACCGGGCCATCGACATCACCGTCAGGCAGGGCGAGCGGGCGCCGGTCCTCGTCGCTTCGGCCATGGGCGACACGACGGACGATCTGCTGTCCGCGGCCGAGGACGCCGCGACCGGGAACCGCAACAAGGCCAAGGACACGCTCTCCTCGGTCCGCAGGCACCACGTCGAGACCGCGCGCGCGTTCCTGACGGGCGACAACCTCGCGGCTTGCGTCGACACGATCGAGGGCTACCTCAAGGAGCTCGGCTCGATGGTGACGGGCCTCGCGCTCCTGCGGGAGATCACGCCGCGCAGCCGCGACCTGATCCTCTCGTTCGGCGAGCGGCTGTCGACGCTGCTGATCGCTCACCGCGCGTGGGAGCGGGGACTGACCGCGGAGCTCCTCGACACGCGCGAGCTCGTCAAGACCGACGGCTCCTTCGGCCACGCGATCCCGATCGAGGAGCTCACCAACAGGCTGGTCAGGGAAAAGGTGCATCCGGCCGCGGGCAAGATCGTGGTCTGCCAGGGGTTCATCGCCTCGACGGTCGAAGGCATCACGTCGACGCTCGGCAGGGGCGGCTCGGACTTTACGGCGACCATCCTCGGCGCGGCGCTCGGGGCCGAAGAGGTCCAGATCTGGACGGACGTCACGGGCATCATGACCGCCGACCCGCGGGTGATCGTGCGTGCGGCGACGATCCCGCGGATCACGTTCCAGGAGGCCGCCGAGCTCGCCTACTTCGGCGCCAAGGTGATCCATCCGTCGACGATACAGCCGGCGGTCGCCAGCGCGATCCCGGTCTGGGTGCGCAACACCGGCCGGCCGGAGGCACAGGGCACCTGCATCGTCGCCTCGCTCGACGCGGAGGGCCCCAAGGCCGTCGCTTCCAAAGAGCCCATCACCGTCATCAGCATCAGCTCCGGGCGGATGCTCCTCGCATACGGCTTCCTCAAGCGCATCTTCGAGATCTTCGAGCGCTTCGAAACGTCGGTGGACCTGATCGCCACCTCCGAGGTGTCGGTCTCGGTGACCATCGACGACGACCACGCCCTCGCCCAGATCACGCGCGAGCTGGAGAGCCTGGGCGGCGTCCAGGTGGAACGGGACAAGAGCATCATCTGTCTCGTCGGCCAGGACCTCTGGAAGGACTCAGCCACCATCGCGCGGGTGTTCGCCAGCCTCAAGGAGATCCCGATCAGGCTGATCTCGCTGGGCTCTTCGGACACCAATCTCTCGCTGGTGGTCCCGAGGGACCGGTCCGCGGAGGCCGTCGGCCGGCTCCACCAGGAATTCTTCGAGCCGAGGTGACCCCAATCGAGTTCCTGAAGCTGCAGAGCTGCGGCAAGGACGTCATCCTCATCGACGGCACGCGCCAGGAGCTGCCGGAGCATTTTCCCGGCCCTCTGCAGCGGCTGCTGCACCGCGGCTGGGCATCGGCGCCTCCGAGGCGGTGGTCCTGCTCGAGGCCCATCGCTCGACCGCGAAAGCCGAGGTCATCGGGAAATCCGGCGAGGCAAGCCCGTTTCCGTCGGATGCCCTGCGCTGCCTCGCGCGCTACGCCTACGACGCCGGGCTGCTGGAAGGCGAGGGCGCGGACATCATCGTCGGCCAGCGCTCCTTTACCGCCGATCTCATCGACAGCCAGAGCATCATGATGGGCCTGGGCGTTCCCGGGGACCTCGCCCGCGCCGAGGTCCGCGAGAGCCTGGCGGGCAACCCGTTCCGCAGCGTCGAGGTCGGCGACGCGACGTACACCTGCGCTTCGCTGTTCATCGAAGGGGCGCACGTGACCGTCTTCGTGCCGACCTACGGGTTCGACCTGCCCGAAGTCTCGCGCGGGCTGGCGGTCGAGATCGACGGCCCCGTCAGGGTCGGGTTCGCGCGCGTGTTCAGCCGCACGGAGCTGCAGGTGCGCTCCCTCGACGAAGCCGGTCGCGAGGAGCCGTGCTCGGCAGCGGCCTCGGCCGCGTCCCTCGTGGCCGCGGCGCTGGGCGGGCTCGCGGACCGCGAGGCTGCCGTCCACAACCGCGGCGGCGATCTCTACGTCGAGTGGGAGGAGAGGACGGGCGGCCTGTTCGTGACCGGGCCTGTCTCTTACGTGTTCACGGGCACCTTCGACGTCGAGGACGTCGAGCCGCAGCGCTGAGCGCGGCCCTCATCGGCTCGGGCCGCTGACCCGCGTCGTCGCCCCGCCGGGATGTCGCCCGGCCCGCATCGTTGCCCCGCCGCGCGACATCGGGTATCTTCTCGATCGGGTGGACAAGTTCTTCGACAGGCTCGGCGACTTCGTGCGCTCGATCATCAGCGAGACGGGCCGCCGCTCGGCGCGCCCTTCCGGCAGCTCCGGCGGCGGGAGCCCCGGTCGCGCCGCGGACCCCGACATGCGGGACGCCTGGGACGAGCTCGACGCGTACCTCAAGGGCGAGGAGCGCGTCCGGCCCGAGCCCGCGGCCCCGCGGGATCCCGCGCGCGAGGCGCTCAGGCAGGACTACACCAACCTGGAAGTGCCGTTCGGCGCCCCGCTGGAACAGGTGAAGAAGTCCTATCGCCGGCTGCTCGCGGTCTATCACCCGGACCGCAACGCCGCCAATGCGGAACAGCTGCGCCTCGCCACCGAGATCACCAAGAAGATCAACGTCTCCTACCGACGGATCGAGGAGTTCGAGGAAAAGCGGTAGCTCCTCATCCCGCGGCGGCCGCGGCGCGCTCCATCCCCTCGCTCAGGATCCGCTCCACCTGGCGGCGGAGCAGCGCGGCGAGACCGGGGACCGCGTTCATGTCGGGCCCCCACAGCCGCTCGAGGCCGAGCACGCGGCCGACGAGCCCCGCCGCGTCGAGGCTGCCTGAGCGCACGGCCGCCCATCCATCGCGGAACAGATCGAGAATGAAGGCATCGTCGGCGAGCGCGATCTTCCCGCCGCCGCGCTCGCCCCTGTAGAAGACGATCAGCGCCGCGAGCGAGAAGACCGCCGCCTCCGGCAGCCGTCCGTTGCGGGCGAGGAAGTCCTGCACGGTCGGCAGCACCCGCGTGCGCCACTTCGCCATCGAGTTCAGGGAGATCGCCGCCAGCCTGTGATTGATCGCGGGGTTCCGCTGCCGCTCCATGACCTCTTCGGCGTACGCGGCGCAGTCGCCCGCCGACTCCGGCACGGTGGGCAGGATCTCCCGCTCGACGAGCCGCCGCACGTACGCGCCCACGACCGGGTGCGTGACGGCGTCGCGGGTGGTCTCCAGGCCGCACAGGTAAGCGATCGGGGTCATCGCGGTCTGCACGCCGTTCAGGATGCGGACCTTCTTCTCGCGGAAGGGCGCCATGCTCTCGACGAAGAGGACGTTCAGTCCGGCCTTGTCCGCGGGAAACGCGTCACGGACGGACGGCGGACCTTCGATCACCCAGACATGGAAGCTCTCGCCCAGGACCAGCAGCTCGTCGCGATAGCCGAGCTCGGCGGCGATCCGGTCCGCGCGGTCGGCGGGGTACCCGGCGACGATCCGGTCGACGAGGGTGTTGCAGAACGCGTTCTTCGAAT
This sequence comes from uncultured Spirochaetota bacterium, assembly GCA_963734495.1. Lineage (GTDB taxonomy): Bacteria > Spirochaetota > Spirochaetia > SZUA-6 > CAVTHK01 > CAVTHK01. Next base: position 165,611 of record CAVTHK010000002.1, on the reverse strand, counting down.
CCACCCACTCCCGGAACGCGGCCGGCAGCCGCCAGGCTTCCGCGTAGCGCAGCACGTGCTCCCGCAGCGCGGACCCGTTGCGGTCGATGAGCTCGCACGGAAGGAACACCAGCCCCGTGCCCGGCCCGCCGCCCAGGGCGCGATACCGGCGGTGCAGGAACAGCGCGACCTTGGCGGGGAACGAGACGCGCGGCGCTCCCTCGGGTCTGTCGCGCTCGTCGAACGCGATGCCCGCTTCGGTCGTGTTCGAAAGACACAGCCTGAGACCGGGCTCCTCCGCGAGGCGCAGGAAGCCCTCGAAGTCCTCGTAGGGATCGAGGACGCGGCTCACGCAGCCGATCAGGCGCCGCTCCTCGAACGGCTCGCCGTCCCGCAGCCCGGCGAGCACGGTCGTGTACAGACCATCCTGGCGAGCGAGCGCGGCGGCGTTCCCGCGCTCGATCGGCTGCACCACCGCCACTCCGTACCCGCAGGCGAGGCGCTCGTTCATGAGATCGATCATCCAGTCGGCAAAAGCGCGGAGAAAGTTGCCCTCGCCGAACTGCACGACCCTGACGGGCAGCGGCTGCGGCGCGCCTGACACGCGGCGGTTCAGTGCCTGCATGCGGCTACCGTAGCCGATCGCGCGCGCCGCGGTCAACCTGAGCGTTGACAGCAGGCGCGGTCGAGCGTATCCTGCCGGGCGTGGCGACAGATCGCCCGCAGTGCTACAGTCGGCAGCAGGCCCCATGAACATCTGGCAAAGCTCCGTCGCGGCAGGGATCGTGGCGTTGCTCCTCAACGTATTCTGCTTCACGCCCCTGGTCATGCGTCTTGCGTACAGGTTCGGGTGGTACGACATGCCCAACCACCGCAAGATCCACACGAACCTGGTCCCGCGCCTCGGCGGCGTCGGGATGTTCGTCTCGTTCCTGGTCGCGGCGGTGGCGATCTCGATCGTGCGCCTGATCGCGAAGCCGGGAGGCAGCCCGGGCATCCTCGAGCCCAACTATGCCGCGATGCTCGTCGGGATGGCCCTGATCCACGGCATGGGCCTCGCGGACGATTTCCGCGCCCTGCGGGCGCCGCTCAAGCTCGTGATCCAGGTGCTCGCCGCGGGCATCGTGACCTGCGGGGGCTTTCTCATCAACTCGGTGAGCCTCCCCTACCTCGGGAAGATCTCCCTCGGTCTGGCCGCCTACCCGGTCACGATCCTCTGGATCATCGGGATCGCGAACGCGATCAATCTCATAGACGGCATGGACGGGCTCGCGGGCGGCATCAGCCTGTTCGCGTCGCTCACGATGGGAGTCGTGGCCCTCATCCAGGGCCGCTTCGAGGCCGCGCTGCTCGCCCTGTCGCTGGCGGGGGCCATCGCCGGATTTCTCCGCTACAACCTCCCGCCCGCGCGGATCTTCATGGGCGACTCGGGCGCCTATTTCCTGGGTTTCACGCTGGCCACGATTCCGCTGCTCGGCATCTCGAAGATGGCCACGGTGGGCAGCCTGATCATTCCGTTTACGCTGCTCATCATCCCGATCATGGACACCGGGACCGCCATCATCCGGCGCGTGCGCCAGGGGCGCCACCCGTTCTCACCGGACAAGGAGCACCTGCACCACAAGCTGCTGGCGCTCGGGCTGGGCGAGCGGCACATCCTCGCCGTGATCTACGGCTTCAGCCTCTACCTGAGCGTGGTGGCGATCACCTCGGTCATCCTGCCCGAAGAGGCCAACACCTACCTCGTGCTGGTCGTCTGGGCGGGGACGATGCTCGGCTTCTACTCGCTGAACGCGGGCAAGGCCCGCCGGACCGCGGGCCGCGCGCCGGCGCGCAGACGCCGCGCGGAGCCGGCAGGCAAGACCCCCAGGGAGCGGGCAAGCCCCGCGAGACGTCGGGCAAGCGCCAGCGCTCCGCCGTATAGGCGCGGCCCCTACGGCGAGTCCTCTTGCCGCCCCCCCTGAGGCGACCGCGCGCCGTCGACCGGCCCGTCCAGGCGGTATTCCTCGATCTTGCGGTGCAGCGTCTTGCGGCCGATGCCGAGCACCTCTGCGGTGCGGCTCTTGTTCCCGCGGTTGCGCCCCAGCGTGTACGCGATGACTTCCTTTTCCGCCTCGGCGAGCGTGATCCCCGAAGCGAGCCGGATGTAGTCCTCCTCGGCGCCGCCGCGCACGGTCGGCGGCAGATCCTCCGGCATGATCGCGTTTCCCTTGGCCATGACGATGGCGCTCTCGATGCAGTTGCGCAGCTCCCGCACGTTGCCCGGCCACGCGTAGTTGTAGAGGACCGCGGCCGCCTTGTGATCGATGCCTTCGACGGGCTTGCCGTTCTCCTGGGCGAGCTCCTTGACGAAGTGGTGCACGAGCAGCGGGATGTCCTCCTTGCGCTCGCGCAGCGGAGGGATCTCGATGTTGACCACGTTGAGCCTGTAGTAGAGGTCCTCGCGGAAGGCCCCCTTCGCGATCTCCTCCTTGAGGTTCTTGTTGGTCGCCGCGATGATCCGCACGTCCACCTCGATGGTGTCCTCGCCGCCGACGCGCTCGAAGGTCTTTTCCTGCAGGACCCGCAGGATCTTGATCTGCACGCTCTGATTGATCTCGCCGATCTCGTCGAGGAACAGGGTGCCGAGGTGCGCGAGCTCGAAGCGGCCCCGCTTGCGCGACACCGCGCCCGTGAACGCGCCGGCCTCGTGACCGAACAGCTCGCTCTCGAGCAGCGTCTCGGCCAGCGCCGCGCAGTGCACCTTGATGAACGCCTTGTCCTTGCGCGGGGAGTTGTAGTGGATGGCGTCTGCGATCAGCTCCTTCCCTACCCCGCTCTCCCCCGTGATGAGCACCGACGCCTTGGTCGGAGCCACCTGGGAGACGACCTCGAAGACCCGCTTCATCTGCTGGCTCTTGCCGATGATGTTGGCGAAACGGCTGCGCTTCTCGAGCTCCTCCTGCAGCTCGTTGTGCCGCAGCTGCAGCTCCCGGTTGGCGAGCGCCCTCTTGACCATCAGCGAGAGGTGGTCGAGGTTGGGGGGCTTGGTGAGAAAATCGTATGCGCCGAGCCGCATGGCGTTGACGGCGCTCTCGATCGAGCCGTGCCCCGTGAGGATGATCACCGGGATCGCGGGGTTCGTCGAGACGACGCGCTTGAGCAGCTCCTCGCCCGAGACGCGCGGCATCTTGAGGTCGGTGATCACGAGATCGATCTCGTTCGAGGTCACCAGCTCCAGCGCCTCCTGGCCGTCGGAGGCGAGATGCACCTCGTAGCCGTCGAGCTCGAGGGCCTTGCCCAGGCCCGTGCGGATGTTGCGCTCGTCGTCGACCACCAGCACGTTGAACTTCATTCCTGCTCCTCCCCTTCATAACCGATGAGGCGCCGCTTGCCCTGCGGCACCGGGAAGGTCAGCGTGAAGGTGGTCCCCTCTCCTTCGCGCGAGCTCACCGACACCTCCCCGTGGTGCTCCTTGATGATCTTGTACACCACGGTGAGGCCGAGCCCGGACGAGGAATCCTTGGTGGTGAAGTAGGGCTCGAAGATCTTGCCCATGAGATCCTCGGGTATCCCGACGCCGGTATCCCGGATCTTCACCATCACGCGGTCGCGCTGCCGGGAGGTCCCGATCCAGAGCGTGCCGCCGCGGGGCATCGCTTCGATCGCGTTCTTGATGAGGTTGAGCAGGGCCTGCTTGAGGGTCTTCTCGTCGAGCTCGACCTTCGGAATCTCCGAGAACTCCTCGATGAGCTCGACGCGCGCCCCCTTGAGCTCGAACTGCAGGAAGGCGGTGATGTCGCGGATGACCTCGTTGAGGTCGCCGGGCTCAAGCTGGCCCTCGCTCGGCCGCACGGCCATCAGGTAGTCGACGACGATCATGTTGAGCCGGTCGACTTCCTCGCCGACGATGTCGAGGTACTGCTTGAGGTCCGCCGCCCGCACCTCCTCCCTGTTCTTGAGCTGCTTCTGCATGAGCTGCAGGTGGATCCCGATGGACGCGAGGGGGTTCTTGATCTCGTGGGCGACGCCCGCGGTGAGCGTCGTGAGCGCCGCGAGGCTCTCCGCGCGGCGCAGGCGCGCCTCGTTGGCGCGCCGCTCGGTGACGTCCTCGATGGTCAGCAGGCTCCCGTGGATCTCGCCGCTCTGCACGAGCGGCAGGATCGAGATCGATACGATGCGCGGGCCCGGCTCCTCCAGCGCGAAGTCGTGCTCGGTGACGCGCTCCTGCTTCTCCAGCCGATCCTTGAGGAAGTCCGCGATCTCGTGGTCCGACACCGCCTCCCAGATCGGACCCTCGAGCAGATCCGCCCGATCCATGGCCACGAGGCGCTCGGAGGCCTTGTTGGCGAGCAGCACGTGGCTCGCCTGGTCGAGCACCACGATGCCGGTCGCCATGGAATCCATCACCATGTCGAAGAGCTCGTTCTCGGTGGAGACCGCCTCGATGAGGGAGCGGATGCTCTGGGGGTCGAGCTTCTCGAGCTTGGCCAGGGCGCGGCGCACGAAACGCTTCACGACGCCGCCCTCATGCGATAGTACAGGCTCTCGAGCTGCAGCGCGGGATCCGGGTTGTACAGCCGCGCGAACTCCGCGGTCTCGCGCACCAGCGCCGTCCACCGCTCGAGCACGAGCAACCCCGGCCTTTCGTGGGCGAGCCTGCCGCGGAGATCCGCGAGCAGCTCCTCGCAGAACACCCGGAACGCCTCGGGCCTGAGCCCCCGGCGCCTCGATGCCGGGGCGGTTCCTTCCGATCCCGCGCCCTCGGCGGCGGGCTCGCCCTGCGCGAGCTCGTCGATCAGCCCGCGCACGCCCCCGTCGGCGGAGCCGCCCTCGGCGAGCAGGGCGACGAAACGCCCCGCGAGCGCTCGGAGGAGGTTCGGGTTCAGCGCTTTCCAGGCGAGAAAGTAGTCGCGGAGCAGGGGGTACTCGCCCGGCTCCTCGCGGAAGATCCGGCGCAGGACGTCGGCCTGCTCCCCGGGCGGCCGCTCCGCGAAGTGGTACGGCCGCAGGCGCGAGAGGATCGTCGGGATGATGGCCCCGCGGCGCACGGCGGTGACGATCAGCGTCACCCCTTCGGGCGGCTCCTCGAGGAGCTTGAGCAGGGCGCTGCGCGAGCTGTCGTTGATCGCCTCGGCGCCTTCGATGATCGCCACCTTGCGCGAGATCGACGGCGCGAGATGCGCCCACTGCGCGAGCCGGCGGATCTGCTGCACCGGGATGTTCGGCGTACGGAAGTTGTCGAGCAGCCTCGAGGCGCTCTCGACCACGGTCCGCGCCGCCTTTTCCAGCCGCTCGGGAGGCGCCCCTTCGGCCGGCAGGGCGTCGATCGCCTCTTCCGCGGCGGCCACCTGCGCGAGGACCTTGCGCCCCTCGGCGCTCTCCGCGTCCCACAGCACGGGGTCGAAGCGACGCAGCAGCTTGCGCACCGCCCGCACGAACAGGTAGCGGGCCGCCTGCACGCCCGTGCGGCGGAACGCGTCTGCGGACGCGGCCATCTCGACGTCGAAGTAGCGCGGCCCGAGCAGGAGCAGGTCCGGGTGCGTCAGCGACCGGTGCCGGTCGCAGGACGCGCAGGGGCAGCCCCACTCCGCGTCGCGGCGAAGGCAGCAGAGCGCGCGTGCGGCTTCGAGCGCCGCCGAGAGCTTGCCGGAATACGCGGGACCGTGGAACAGCACGGCCCTGGGGAAGGCCCCCCCGTTGAGCTGGGCCGCGAGCAGCGCGACTGTTTCTCTATGACCGATCACGTTATCGAACATCAGACCCCGATCGTCCAACCGAATGATTCCGCCGTGGCACCGAGCAGCGGCAGCAGGGTCCGGGCAAAGAAGCTCGCATGCAGGAGGCTGCGGGCATCGAACAGCGGCTGCACCTTTAGTATAACGACGAGCCCCGTGACGACCAAGAGACCTTCGAGCGCTCCGAGCAGCAGCCCGAGCGCCCGGTCGAGCTGCTCGAGCGACAGGCTCTCCACGCCTGCGCGCATGCCGGCGCCGAGCAGGGCCACGACGAGGTAGACCACCACGAAGAGGAAGAGAACGGCGAGGACCCCGCTCCAGATCGAAGGCCCGAGGACCTTCTCGATTCCCACGGAGAGAGAGCCTGCAAAGAGCACCGCGCCGAGCGTCCCGAGGGCGACCGCAGCGAGGGCGAACGCCTCTGCAACGAACCCGCGGATGACGCCCCGCACGGCCAGCGCGGCGAGCACGAGGCCGAGGGCGGCGTCGAGCGCGGACAGGCTCATGAAATGCGCTCGCGGATTACGGCCGCGATGCGCGCCGCCGCGTCCGGCGCGGCCAGTCCGCGCATGGCGCGCGCCATCGCCGCCCGGCGCTCCGGGTCGCCGAGCAGGCGGAGCACCGCGCCGGCGAGGTCCTCGGGCGCCGACCCGCGGAACACTTCGGCCGCGCCCCTCGCCTCGAAATAGGCCGCGTTGCGGATCTGATCGCCGCGGCTCCCGGAGAGGCCCAACGGCACGAGCAGGGCGGGGGCGCCGCTGGCGGCGAGCTCGGCGAGCGTGTTGGCCCCGGAACGGGCGACGACGAGGGCCGCAGCCGCCATCAGGTCGGGCAGCTCCTCCCGGACAAAGGCGATCGTCCGGTACCGCGCCGCGAGCGCCGGATCGGCGGGGGCGAAGTCGCGGGCGCCCGTCTGGTGGACGACCAGGCAGCGGCCGGCGAGCGACGGCAGCGCGCCCCGCACCAGGCGATTGACGCTCTCGCTCCCGAGGCTCCCGCCCAGCACCAGCACGATCGGGACGTCCGGCGGCGCGTCGAGCGCGGCCCTCGCCCGGACCGCGTCGCCCCGGAAGAAGGCGGCGCGGACCGGGTTCCCCGCGGGCTGCACCCGGCCGCGGAGCGCGGGCGGGAACCATGCGGCGGTCTCGGCGAAGGAGGTGAAGATGACGTCGGCGAAGCGCGCGTTGATGCGCGTCGCGAGGCCGGGGTCGGTGTCGGACTCGTGCGTCATGACCGGGATCCCGAGCATCCGGGCCGCGACCACGGGCGGCACCGTCACGTAGCCGCCTTTCGAGAAGAGCAGCGCCGGCCGCTCGCGCAGAAGGACCGCGACCGCCGCGGCCACGCCGGCAAAGACCCTGAAGATGTCGAACACGTTCGCCGGCGACGCGTAGCGCCGCCATTTGCCCGACGGGATCGCGTGATAGCGGATGCCGGCCTGGGTCACGAGCCCGCGCTCCATACCGGCACGCGAGCCGATCCAGCTCACCTCGACATCCGGCCCCAGCTCTCCGATGACGGCGAGCGCCGGATAGACGTGGCCGGCCGTCCCGCCTCCCGTGAACACGATCCTCCTGCTTGCCAAGCGCTGCTCCTCCGGCGGGCCGGGCGCGCGCCGCCCCGGGATGCTCCCGCCCGGTGCTCGCCGCGCGTCCGCCTGACGGGATCACGGCCCGGTCATCCTAACATGAGCCCCGCGGGCCATCAACGCCGCAGCCTCCGCGCACCTCTGCGTGCCCAGTGGAACGGGGAACGGGAGTGCAGCCGGAAAGGGACGGATCAGGGCGCGCACGCGGCACGCGGTGCCGGACGCACGGCCCCCTTATCGCAGCTTGCCGATCTCGGCGATGACGTTCTCTTCGGTAAAGCCGAAGGCTCGGCCGACATCTTTGGCCGGGCCGGACTCGCCGAAGCGATCGATCGCGAGGATCCTGCCGCCCTCGCCCGCGATCCCCTCCCAGCCGAAGCTCACTCCGGCTTCGATGACGAGCCGCTTCGAGCCCGAGGGCAGCAGCGACCGCCGGAAGCCTTCGTCCTGCTTGAGGAAGAGATCGCGCGAGATCATGGAAACGACGCGGATGCCGCGGTCGCCCAGCTTCTCCGCGGCCTTGACCGCGAGCTCGACCTCGCTTCCCGTGGCCACGATCACGACCCGAGGGGCTCCCTGCGATTCCCGCACGACGTACGCGCCGCGGGTGATGGCCGACCGCCAGTCGGCGCCCGGCTTCGGCAGCACGGCCAGGTCCTGGCGCGTGAGCGCGAGCGCGGTCGGCCCGTCCGTGCGCTCCAGCGCCATCTTCCAGGCCATCGCGGTCTCCTCGGCGTCCGCGGGACGCAGGACCACGAGGTTCGGGATGGCGCGCAGGCTCGCGAGCTGCTCCACCGGCTGGTGGGTCGGCCCGTCCTCGCCGACGTAGATCGAGTCGTGGGTGAAGACGTAGATGACCGGCAGCTTCATGAGCGCCGCGAGGCGGATCGACGGCCTCATGTAGTCGGCGAACACCAGGAAGGTCGCGCCGTAGGGCCGCAGCCCGCCGTGCAGGGCCATCCCGTTCACGACCGCGCCCATGGCGTGCTCGCGCACGCCGAAGTGCATGTTGCGCCCGCCCCACGCGCCCTTGCGGAAGTCCGGCGCGCCGCTCACGGCGCTCTTGTTGGAGGGCTCGAGGTCCGCGGAACCGCCGATGAGGTTCGGGACGATCTTCGCGAGGGCGTTGAGCACCTTTCCGCCCGCGTTGCGGGTCGCGGCCTTGCTGCCGGCCTCGAACTCCGGCAGGTCGCTTGACGTCGATCCGCGGCTCCGCGTGCCAGAGCGCCCATTCCGCCGCCAGCTCAGGGTTCGCGGCGGACCAGTCGGCGAACAGCTTTTCCCAGTCCCGCCGCCTCTTCTCCCAGCTCCTGCGGCGCGAGGCGAAGTACTCGACCGCGGCGGGCGCAACGTAGAAGGCGGCGTCCTCGGCCAGGCCGAGCGCCTTGCGCGTCGCCTTGACCTCGTCTTCGCCGAGCGGCGCCCCGTGCGCCTCCGCGCTCCCGGCCTTGTGCGGCGATCCCTTCGCGATGGTGCTCCGCAGCACGATCAGGCTCGGCCTGTCGGCATCCGCCCTGGCTGCCTGCACCATCCGGGCGATCTCCTCCAGGTCGTAGGCGTCGCCCGACTGCACGTGCCAGTTGTACGCCTTGAACCGGGCGGCGACGTCCTCGGTGAACGCGAGGCTCGGTCGACCCTTCGATCGTGATCCTGTTCGAGTCGTAGAAGACGATGAGCTTGCCGAGGCCGAGGTGTCCCGCGAGCGAGGCGGACTCGGAGCTCACCCCTTCCATCATGCAGCCGTCGCCGGCGAGGACGTAGGTGTAGTGATCGACGATCGAGTGCCTCGGCGTGTTGAACCTCGCCGCGAGCATGCGCTCGGCGATCGCCATCCCCACGCCGTTGCCCACGCCCTGGCCGAGCGGGCCGGTCGTGGTCTCGACGCCGGGCACCACGCCGCGCTCCGGGTGCCCGGGGGTGCGCGAGCCCAGCTGCCGGAACCGCTTGATCTCGGCGAGCGGCAGGTCGTAGCCCGACAGATGCAGCAGCGAGTACAGGAGCATCGAGCCGTGCCCCGCGGAGAGCACGAAACGGTCGCGGTTCGGCCACAGCGGCGCCGAGGGATCGTGGCTCAGCAGCTCCCCGTACAAGAGCGCGCCGAGCTCCGCCATCCCCATGGGCAGGCCCGGGTGCCCGGACTTGGCCGCCTGCACGGCGTCCATCGACAGCGATCGAATGGAAAGCGCTACCGCCTCCAGAGCCTTGGTGTCCACCTCTGTCCTCCAGACCCGACTACGCCCGCGCGGTCTCGCCCGCGTGCGGCTGCGGCTGCCGGCCGCCGCCCGCGCGGGAGTCCCTCTCCTTGCGGCGCCTGTCCAGCAGTCTCTGCCACTCGAGGACCACGGGCGCCGCGATGTAGATCGAAGAGTAGGTGCCGACGACCATTCCGACGGTCATCACGATGGCGAAGTCGCGGATCACTCCGGTGCCGATCAGGAAGATGGTAAGCACCGAGATCTGCGCCGTCAGGTTCGTGATGATCGTCCGGCTGAGGGTCTGCGTGACGCTCGTGTCGATCACGAGCGCGCGGTCGGCCTGAGGCATCAGGCCGAAGTTCTCGCGCACGCGGTCGAAGACGACGATCGTGTCGTTGATCGAGTAGCCGAGGATGGTGAGCAGCGCCGCCACCGTGGTCGAAGAGAACTCGATGTGGAAGGCGCCGACGTAGGCCACCATGAGCAGCGGGTCGTGCACGGTCGCGAGCATCGCCGCGGCCGCGTAGACGAACTTGAACCGGAAGGTGCAGTAGATCATCATCAGGATGAGCGCCACCAGGATGCTCCAGAAGGCGGCCCTGATGAGCTCTCCCGAGAACGCGGCGTCCACGAAGCTGGTCTGCCGCAGCAGGACGTCGGAGCCGGGGAAGCGGCGCCCGAGGTTATCGGCGATGACGCGGTCGACGCGCGCGAGATAGTCGGCGCTGCCCTCTTCCCGCACCGCGGCCAGCTTGATCACGAACGACTGGTCGCGGGGCCGGCCGATCGTCTGAAGGTCGAACTCGCCGAGCTCGGCCAGCGACTCGCGCACGGTCGCGATCGTCGCGTAGACCTGCTCGGTGTCGGCGAGCGTCCTGTTGAGCGCGGCGCCCTGCGCCGAAACGTCGATCGGGAAGCTCAGCGGAATGAGCAGACGTCGACGGCAGCGTCTCGGCCCCCTGCGCCGTCTCGACGCGCACGCCGTCGATCATGCGCAGGGCCGCTGCCAGGTCGGCGATGTGGGGGTAGTTGCGCAGCGGGAAGTCGAGCCTCTTCTCGTCGGCGCCCGGCCTCTGCACCCGCAGCGTCAGCGAGTCCGTCGCCAGCTCCACCAGCGTCCGCCCCTGGCCTTCGTAGCGCAGCGTGAGCGCCCTCGGCACCACCTGGAAGTCCTTGCTCACTCCGCCCGTGAAGTCCACGCTCGAGGTTGAACCCGCCGCGCAGGTAGGTGACCGCGAACCCGCCGATGATGCACGTCAACGACAGCGCGTACATCCATCTGCGGATGCGCGAGAAATGGATGACGTTCTTCATTATTGCGCGCGCCTCCAGGAGATCCTCAGCTTGGTCGCCTTGAACACGTCAGTGACGAAATCGAAGACGAGGCGCGACACGAACAGTGCCGCGATCAGGGTCGTGATGATGCCGACGGCGAGCACGGTCGCGAAGCCCTTGATGGGCCCGCTGCCGAACTGCGCCAGCGACATCGCCGCGATGAACGTCGTGATCTGGGAGTCCATGATGGTCCAGAACGCCTTGTGGAAGCCGCTCTCGATGCAGGCCGCCCGCGACTTGCCGAGCCGCTGCTCGTCCTTCATGCGCTCGAAGATGAGCACGTTGGCGTCGACGCCCATGCCCAGGTTCAGGATGAAGCCCGCGATGCCGGGGAGCGTCAGGGTGAAGTTGAAGACCGAGAGCACGGCCACCATGAGAAACATGTTCACGACCAGGGCGAAGCTCGCGACGATCCCCGGGCCCCTGTAGTAGACGATCATGAAGCCCATGACGAGCGCCACCGCCACGATGACCGCGCGTGCTCCCCTGGCGGATCGCATCCTCGCCGAGGGAGGCGCCCACCGCCTCCTGGCTGTTGATGTTGACGGGGACCGGCAGCGCGCCCGTCTTGAGCACCAGCGCGAGGTCCGTCGCCTCGGCCGTGCCGAACCCGGTGACGCGCACGTCCTGCCTGATCGCGTCCTGGATCGTGGCCTGGGCCTTGACGTTGTTGTCGAGCACCACCGCCATGACCTTGCCCCGGTTGTCGCTCGTGAGCTTGTAAAAGATGTCGCCGCCCTGGCCGTCGAGCCTGAAAATGACCTCCGGACGGTTCGTCAGCGGGTCCTGCCGCACCGACGCCTCCTGGACCCGCTCGCCGTCGAGGCCGGGCTTGGCCTGCAGCACCGCGTAGCCGACCGGCTGGTCGATCCCGAAGGAGTCCTTCTGCACCACCCTCCTCAGAATCACGTCGTTGCCGAGAAGGGCCTTGAGCGCGGGGACCGCGATCGTCGTCCCGTCGACGTCGAGATAGGGCGGGGGGTTCGCCTGCTGGAACTGGATGAACTTGGCGAGCGCCTCCTGGTCGACGATGTGAAAGGCGAGCCGCCCCTTTCCGATGATGACCCGCCGGATACGCTCGGGGTCGGCGGCGCCGGGCATCTCGACGAGGATGCGGTCGCTGGTGGGCCCGCCTTCGCGGCGGATCACCGGCTCGCTCACGCCGAACTGGTCGATGCGGTTGGTGAGCACTTCGAGCACCCCTTTGACGGCGTCGTCGCGCTCCTTGACGCTCAGGCTGTGGCCCTTGGCCTGCTCGAGGGTCGGGAAGTCGGCCTTGAGGCTCACCCTCATGCCTCCCTGCAGGTCGAGGCCGAGCGTGATGATGCGGTTGCGGACCTCCTTCACGTCCTCGATCTCGCTGCGAAAGCGCGTCGTGAGCGCGTCGATGACCTCCGCTTCCTTGTAGGTGTCGGCTACGTCCTTGACCGTAAAGACCTTGGGGGCGGCCTTGTGCTCGACGCGGTACCGCTCCTTGATCTTGCCGGCGAGGAAGAGCATGTCCTCGGGGATCGGGGTCGCCGGGTCCTTCGCGATGGCGGCCTTGAGCTCCTTGATCCTGTCCGCCGCGTGGCGCAGCGCCCACTCCCGGATCTCGAAGCGGCTGCCGGTGGCGAGCTGCTTGTCCTCGGGCGTGATGAACCAGTACCAGCGGATGGTGGGCGTCAGGAAACCCACGGCGACGGCCACCATCGCCAGGACGAGGAGGAATCGGTATCGCTTGCTCATTGGGGCTCTCACTCCGTGACTTGCTCGGGCGGGGGCGCGAGGAAGACGGCTTGGCCGCGCCGCCCGGAGGCACGGCGGACCCGCCCGGGCAGTTGCTCTTCGACTTGTCTTCGGGCTCGCTCTGCTTCGCTTCGCCGGCTTCGTCGGAAGGGGCTTCCTTGGAGCCGTTCTTCGAGGCCTGCGGCCGGATGACCGAGGCGATCGCGCTCTTGTTGAATTCGATCTTCACGTCTTCGTCGACCTTGAGCACGATCGCGTCGTCCCTGACGGCCTGGACCGTGCCCCGCATCCCGCCGATGGTCACGACGCGATCGTTCTTCTTGATCGAAGAGAGCATCGCCTGCGTCTCTTTCTGCTTCTTGTTCTGCGGGCGGATGATGAGGAAGTAGAAGACGAGGATGATCAGTCCGAAAGGAATGAGCATGCTCACGAGTTGCCCCGCGCCCGCCCCGTCCTGCAGAATGGGCATGAACTGGAACAAGGAATCCTCCATTCTCGCGTGGGAAAAAGTGCCGGGGTAACGTAGCACACAGCCGCGCCCATGGTCAACCTTGGCTCGCGCCGGGCGCGCCGGGCAGCGCCCTGGCTTCGCCGGGCAGGCCGCGACCTGCACCGCGATTTCGCCTCAGATCACCTGGACTTTTATCGGCGGCGGCTCGCCCGAGGCGCCCTTCAGAACCTGCATGGGCACTCCGAACAGCCGGACCACGTCGTCCCGCGACCGCAGCGCCCCTCCCGATGCCCCGTTGAACGCCTCGATCACCTGCCGCACGGCCGCTTCGTCGTCGTCGAAAATCGCGGCGCAGGCGGCCGCGCGATAGTACCCCGCCGTCAGGAGATCCCCGATGGCCGAGCGGCCGTAGCGCCGTCTCATCTCGCCGTCGACGACCGCCGTGGCGCCGTCGAAACCCACGGTGAACATGAAGTCTTCGCGCTTCATGACCCCCCCATGCAAAAAGGGGGGAACCCCTCGTGGGAGCTCCCCCCGCGTGAACGCTCCCGGACTGCTACATCATGCCGCCCATGCCGCCCATTCCACCCATGCCGCCCATTCCGCCCATGCCGCCGCCGCCCGGGCCGCCGGCCGGGCCTTCCTTCTTCTCGGGGATGTCGGTGATGGCGCACTCGGTGGTGAGGAGCATGCCGGCGATCGATGCCGCGTTCTGCAGCGCGGAGCGGGTGACCTTGGCGGGATCGATGATCCCGTCCTCGATCATGTCTGGTCCACTCCATCGACGCCGCGTTGAAGCCGACGCCCTTCTTCTCGTTCTTGGCGCGGTCGGCGATGATCGAGCCGTCGACGCCGGCGTTGGTGGCGATCTGGCGGATCGGCTCTTCGAGGGAGCGCCTGACGATCTTGTAGCCGACCGTCTCGTCCGGCGTCAGCCCCGCGGTCTCGAGGCCCTTGTCGAGCGCCTTGACCGCCTGGATGAGCGCGACGCCGCCGCCGGGCACGATGCCCTCCTCGATCGCGGCGCGGGTCGCCGACAGGGCGTCCTCGACGCGGTGCTTCTTCTCCTTGAGCTCGACCTCGGTCGCGGCGCCGACGTTGATCACCGCCACGCCGCCGGCGAGCTTGGCGAGGCGCTCCTGCAGCTTCTCGCGGTCGTAGTCCGAGGTGGTCTCGTCGATCTGGCCCTTGATCTGCGCGATCCGGTCCTTGATGTCCTTCTGCGAGCCCGCGCCTTCGATGACGGTCGTGTTCTCCTTGTCGACCTTGACCTGCTTGGCGCGGCCGAGCTGCTTGAGCTCGGTGTTCTCGAGCTTGAGGCCGAGCTCTTCGGCGATGACCTCGCCGCCGGTGAGGACGGCGATGTCCTCGAGCATGGCCTTGCGGCGGTCGCCGAAGCCGGGCGCCTTGACCGCGCACGACACCAGGGTGCCGCGCAGGGTGTTGACGACCAGGGTCGCGAGCGCCTCGCCCTCGATGTCCTCGGCGATGAGGAGCAGGGGCTTGCCGCTCTGGGCGATCTTCTCGAGCAGCGGCAGCAGGTCCTTCATCGCGGAGATCTTCTTGTCATGGATCAGGATATAGGGGTTCTCGAGGACCGCGCTCATGGCCTCGCGGTTGTTCGCGAAGTACGGCGAGACGTAGCCGCGGTCGAACTGCATGCCCTCGACCACCTCGAGCTGGGTCTCCATGCTCTTGGACTCTTCGACCGTGATGACGCCGTCCTTGCCGACCTTCTCCATCGCGTCCGCGATGAGGTTGCCGATCTCCATGTCGTTGTTGGCGGATATGGAGGCGACCTGCGCGATCTCGTGCTTGTCCTTGATGTCCTTGGACTGCTTCTTGATGTCCTCGACCGCGATCTCGACGGCCTTGGCGATCCCGCGCTTGATCTCCATCGGGTTGATGCCGGCCGCGACGCTCTTGAGGCCCTCTCGGATCATCGAGTAGGCGAGCACGGTCGCCGTGGTGGTGCCGTCGCCCGCGACGTCGTTGGTCTTGGTCGCCACTTCCTTGAGGAGCTGGGCCCCCATGTTCTCGATAGGGGTCGTCGAGCTCGATCTCCTTGGCGATCGTCACGCCGTCGTTGGTGACGGTCGGGGCGCCGAACTTCTTGTCGAGGACGACGTTGCGTCCCTTGGGGCCGAGCGTGACCTTGACGGCGGTGGCCATCTTGTCCACGCCGGCAAGCAGTCCCTTGCGGGCGGACTCGTCGAAACGCAGCTGCTTCGCCATGTGCTTACTCCCTTTCCTCTTGGCGGGTCTGTGTTATGGGTAGAGTGAAGCGCCCTTGCGCTTTGTGGCAAGAATAACAATTCTTTACACACGCATCAAGGGGCTGGCCCGAAAAACCCTGAAACGGACCGGTCTCTACGGTCGACCCGCCGCCGCACCTCAGGGAACCCGCGCGGGGCCCGCCAGGCCGCCAAGGGCGCGCAAGGACCGCAAAGGTTCGATGTTTGACACCCCCGGGGTGGCGTGTTAGAGTCGCGCAACTCGGCACGATTCGGCTTCGGCGATGGGCAAAAAGGAGTTACGCATCTTCCTGCTGGTGCGGGCCGATGGCCGGGCGTCCGTCCAGTCGCTCGCATCCCTCATCCCGGCTCTCCCCTCTTCTCCAGCGCATTGGGCGATTCCATCGAGCCCTCTGGCCGGGCCCGATGCCGGCGCGTGGGCCGCATTCATCGGCGAGCTGCCGTCGCGGCGCCCGCTCGACGTCGTCGTTTCCGTCGGCTACGCCGGCGCCCCGCACCCGATGCTGCAGATCGAGGAGCTCCGCCGCGAGGTCGAGTGGGGCCAGCGGCCCCCCGGCGACGCGGCGAAGGCCTACCGCGCGCTGCCTGGCGTTCTCGCCCCCGCCGCGGCGGATCTCCTGCGCCCCGAGGCGCTCAGGCTCTACGCCACCAAGGGCCTGCGGCGCATCGTGGTGCCGGCCGAAGGCTGCTGGTCGCCGGCCAGCGAGACGGGGATAGAAGGCGCCCGCCTTCAGGTGCTGTACCACCACCCGGTCGGTGAGCTGGCGGCCGAGCGCCCCGGCCGGCTCGTCGAACGCGTGGGCGACGGCGTGCTCGGCATCGCCGTCGACCCCGCGGGCGGGCGCGCGCTGCGCACGGTCCTGGACAGGCTCGCCTCGCGCGCGGAGCTCAAGTTCCTGCGGCTCGACGAGCCGGTGACTGTCGCGCAGCCCGGGCCGCTCGCGCCGTCGCCGGGGAGCGACCCGGCGCTGCGCGATCGGGCCTCGAGCCTGAGCGCCTTCCGCACGCACCGGCAGGCCATCGAAGAGACGGCGAGCGTGCTGCAGGTGCTCGCGGGTTTCCGCTCGGTCGCGGGCCCCGCCCGCTCCGTCGGCGTCTTTCCCGCGGCCCGGCGGGAGAACACAGCCGTCATGATGGGGGCCGTTTCGCTGTCGGACGGCGCCCTCGGCGCGCATTTCGATGCCGGCCGGCTGACGGGCCTCGCCTGGAACGGCCGCCTCGTGACCCCTCTCGTCGCCGCCCGGTCGAACGCGGGGCCCCTGCGCAAGCCGCGTCCGTACGAGGTCATCAACGCCTTCGCCCTCGAGGCCGACAAGGTGCGGGGCCTGCGCAGCCTCCACCGGCTCGCCGGCGAAACCGCGGCGCTCAGCCTGGAGTACTTCTTCGTCGAGGACTTCCCTTTCCTGCTCGTCACCGGCAGGGTGCGCCATCCCCGCAGGCGCGGCCTCGAGCGCGTGTGTCCGCTCGAGATCGCCGTTGCCCGGGTCCCCCAGGGAGACGGCGTCGTGGTTCACGTCCTCTCGCGCGGCGAGGCGCCCTACGAAGTGCGCATCGCCGACGGAGACCCGCCGCTTTGCCTCTCGGGGAGCCTCCTGTGGTTCGAGGGGAGCGAGGGGGGCCTGCTCGCGGGTTTCCCCCCGGTCAAGGAGCCGGCCCTCGAAAGCGTGTGGCTTCGCACCGAGCGGATCGAGGCTGAGAACGTCCTGTTTGCGTCGTTCTTCTCGAGCCACGATCGCTCGGGGGCGTTCCTCGGACGGGAGGAGCTGTTCTCGCTCTACCTCGCCGTTGCGTTCGAGGCGCCGCCTGCGCTGCCGGTCTTTCCGCGAGCCGCGCTGGACGAGATCCCCTACCACGCCCTCGGGGAATAACGGCCCGACGAAGCGGCCCGGCCGCGGCTCACTCCGTCGACAACGGCTGAATGTTGACCATCGACGGGATGGTGCGCAGGCTCTTGAGCACCTTCCGATACTGCTCCTGGTCCTCGATCTCTATGGTGAAGTACCCCGTCAAGGTGCCCCGGTCGTTGCGGGTGAGCTTTCCCGAGATCAGGTGCCCATGGAACTTGCGGATGGCACCCTCGATCTCCGAGAAGACGTTGGGCGCCTCGCGGGTGGTCACCCGGAAGCGGCGGGTCGCCAGGCGCGACGTCGTCTCCCAGTCGACCTCGATGCTGCGCGCGTCGAAGTCCTTGATGAAGGCGATGTTGCGGCAGCCGCGCCTGTGCACGATGATCCCCCGCCCCCGCGACACGTAGCCGATGATGGCGTCGCCGGGCGTCGGGGCGCAGCAGCCCGCCATGCTGATCAGGATGTTGCGCTCCTCGCCGATGCGTATGCCGACCCGCGAGCGGTCGAGCACCTCGAGGCCTCCGGGCACGGCGACCGGGGGCGCCGGCGGGGGGCGGGAGCCGGTGGCTCCTGCCGCGCGGGCGGCTCCCGCTCGGCGGCGATCGTAGGGTCGTTCTGGTTGAGCCACTGGCGGATCTTGGAGCGCGCCCTGTGGGTCACGCACTGGGAGAGCCAGGACTCGTGCGGCCTCCCGTTCGCCGCCGTGATGACCTCGACCATCTGCGTGCTCTTGAGCGGCTTTTTCAGCGGCCAGATCCGGCCGTCGACGCGGGCGCCCTGAACGTGGTGGCCCACCTCCGTGTGGATGTAGTAGGCGAAGTCGATCGGGGTCGCGCCCACGGGGAGCTCCACCACGTCGCCGCGCGGCGTGAAGACGTAGATCGAGTCCTTGAGCAGCTCCGCCTTGATCTCTTCGAGAAAGTTCTGCGACGCCGTCGAATCCCAGGCGCGGAGCTTGTTGATGATGCCGAGGTCCTGCGGCCGGGCGCCGCCCTCGCGCTTGTACAGCCAGTGCGCGGCGACGCCGTACTCCGCGGTCTCGTCCATCTCGTAGGTGCGGATCTGGAACTCCATCAGGCGGCCGTCGGCGCCCATCACCACCGTGTGCAGGCTCTGGTAGCGGTTCGCCTTGGGCATCGCGATGTAGTCCTTGAAGCGCCCCGCGATCGGCGGCCAGAGCCTGTGGACGAGCCCGAGCAGGCTGTAGCATTCGACGGGGGTGGGACAGAGGATGCGGATCCCGAGGAGGTCGTAGATCTCGTCGAGCGGCACGTTGCGCCGCTTCATCTTCTGGTAGACCGAGTAGAAGTGCTTGGCCCGCGTCTTGACCTCGACCTCGAGGCCCTCCCGCGCGGCCGCCTCGTAGACCTTGCGGGTGACGCGGTCGAGGGCCTCGTCCCGCTCGCCCTTGCGCTCGGAGACGAAGCGCTTGATCTGCTCAAAGGCCCGCGGGTTCATGGACTTCAGCGCGAGGTCCTCGAGCTCGTCCTTGATCGAGAAGATGCCCATCCTCCCCGCGAGGGGCGCGTAGATCTCGAGGCACTCCTCCGCGGTCTCGCGGGCGCGCTGGCTGTCCAGGTACTGGAGCGTGCGCATGTTGTGGAGCTTGTCCGCGAGCTTGATGAGGATGACGCGGACGTCCTTGACCATGGCGAAGAAGATCTTGCGGATCGTCTCCGCGCTCTGCACGCGCCGGCCCTGCGGCCCGACGTGGGCGATCTTGGTGACGCCGTCGACGAGCAGCGCCACCTCGTCCCCGAAGGCGGCGCGCACCAGGTCGGGGGTGGCCTTGGTGTCCTCGAGCACGTCGTGGAGGAGGGCCGCGACGACGGCCGAGGCGTCGAGCCGCAGGTCCACCAGGATCGACGCCACGTGGAACGGGTGGATGATGTAGGGCTCGCCGCTCACGCGCTTCTGGCCCTCGTGCAGCTCCGCCGCCCACGCGGCGGCCGCCGTGATGCGCGCGCGGTCGGCTTGGCCGTAGGGCTCGAGGAGGGCGGCGAGATCGACGGGCGCCGGCTTCACCCCGGCCACCTCGCGTGGATCACGCGTTCGCGCCCGGCAAGGTCGCGCGAGCGCTCCACTTCCGCGAAGCCGCGATCAGCCAGGATGCGCGCGAGGTCGGCCATCTGGCCGGGGTCCGCTTCCATCAGCAGCCGGCCGCCGGCACGCAGACGGCCCGGCGCCTGCTCGACGAGCCTGCGCGCGACGTCGAGGCCGTCGCGCCCGCCGGCGAGGGCGAGCTCGGGCTCCGGCCAGCCTTCGGCTTTTCTCGCGCGCACCTCTTCGTCGCGGAGGTACGGCGGGTTGGCCGTGATGAGATCGTAAGGGCCGCCGGCGCCGGCGAGCACGTCCGATGCGAAGAAGCGCAGCTCGCGTCCGAGGAGGCTCCGGCAGTTGGCGGCGAACACCTCCCCTGCCGCCGTGGAGAGGTCGGAGGCGCTGACGTCCAGGTCCGGCCGCTCGCGGGCGAGCGCGATGGCCACGCACCCGCTCCCGGTGCAGGCGTCGTGCGCTCTCGCGCCCCGCGGCGCAAGAGCCACGGCGCGCTCGACCAGCAACTCCGTGTCGGGCCTCGGGACCAGCACTGCGGGGCCGACCGCGAAGGCGAGACCGTAGAACTCCTTGCGGCCGCGCAGGTAGGAGACGGGCACCCCGCTCGGCGCGCCGCACGAGCATCTCCCGGTAGCGGTCCAGCGCTGCGGGAGCGACGGCCTCGGGAAGCCGCGCGAGCACCTGCTCGCGCGTCGCGCCGAGCGCCTCGGCGAGGAGCAGCGAGGCGTCGAGCTGCGGAGTCTCGATCCCGCGGTCGGCGAGCCGGAGGTGTCCTTCTCGGAGGGCCTCGCGGACCGTCATGCCTTGAGCAGCTGCTCCCTCGCGCTGAGCCTGAGCGCCTCGATGACCTCGGCGAGGTCGCCTTCGATGATGGAGTCGAGGCGGTAGAGGGTCAGGTTGATCCTGTGGTCGGTCACGCGGTTCTGCGGAAAGTTGTACGTGCGGATGCGCTCCGAGCGGTCGCCGCTGCCGATCTGCGAGCGCCGCTCCTCGGCCCGCTCGGCCTGCTTGCGCCGCTCCTCGGCCTCGTAGCAGCCGGGCGCGCAGCACGCGCAGCGCCTTGTTCTTGTTCTTCAGCTGGCTCTTCTCGTCCTGGCAGATGACCACGACGCCCGAGGGCAGGTGCGTGACGCGCACCGCCGAGTCCGTGGTGTTCACGCTCTGCCCGCCGGGACCGCTCGGAGCGGAACACGTCGATCTTGAGGTCCTCCGGCCGGATCCGATGTCGGTCTCCTCGGCCTCGGGGAGCACGGCCACGGTCACCGCCGAGGTGTGGATCCGGCCCGAGCCTCGGTGGCGGGCACTCGCTGCACGCGGTGCACCCCGCTCTCGTAGCGCAGGTCGGCGTAGACGTCCTTTCCCGGCCACGGAGAAGATGACTTCCTTGAAGCCGCCGATCTCCGTCTCGCTGGCGCTGATCAGCTCGGTCCGCCAGCCGCGGTTTTCCGCATAACGCTGGTACATGCGGTAGAGGTCGGCGGCGAACAGCGCCGCCTCCTCGCCGCCGGTGCCGGCCCTGATCTCCATGATGATGTTGCGCAGGTCCAGGGGGTCCCTGGGGATGAGCAGGAGCTTGATCTGCTCCTCGAGCCCCATCCGGGCCGCCTCGAGGCTGCGGGCCTCCTCCCGGGCGAGCTCGCGCAGGTCGCTCTCCTTTGCCGTCTCGACCATCTCGCGGGCCGCCGCGAGGTCGCGCTCGACGCGCTCCATGCGGACGCCGGCCTCGACCAGATCGCGCAGCCCGCTCGCCTCCTGCATCAGCTCGCGGTAGCGCTTCTGGTTGCGGGTGATGTCGGGCGCGGCCAGCTCGGCCTGCACGGCCTCGTACCTGTCGGTGGCGTCCTTGATCTTCTGTTCGAACATGTTCGCGTCGTTACCTCGGGCGTGCGAAAGCATAGCAGAAAGCGGCGGGGGCTGACCAGCGCGGCCTCCCGCGCCGGTGCGGCGACTACGTCACTCGCTGTCCCTCGATCCGCTGGGCGGGCTCGCCCGCGTGGAGCAGGAACCCGAAGAAGGCGCCGCAGATGCCGCCGAGGATGTGCGCGAACTCCGAGATGTTGTCCGTCTGGAAGGCGGCGAACACCTCCTTGACCATGAACAGCAGGATCACGAGCACGAACGTGAGCGGGATCTCGCCCGCCCGGATGTTCGTGATCGACGTGAGCAGGATCAGCATGAAGGCGATGCCGCTCGCGCCGTAGAGGCCCGTGTC
The DNA here is from genome assembly GCA_963734495.1 of uncultured Spirochaetota bacterium. Classification (GTDB taxonomy): domain Bacteria; phylum Spirochaetota; class Spirochaetia; order SZUA-6; family CAVTHK01; genus CAVTHK01. The sequence continues at coordinate 144,249 of CAVTHK010000002.1, read as the reverse complement.
GAGAAGCAGCACGTTCAGGAGCCCGGTCACGAGGGCCGTGGTGAACATCATGAGGAGAAGAGCCCCCGAGCCGTATTTCTCCTCGGCCATCGGTCCGATCAGGAGGATCAGGGTGAAGTTCCCCAGCAGGTGGGTCCAGCTCGCGTGCCCGAGGACGTGCGTGACCAGCCGCAGGCCGCCGAGCGAGAGCAACCGGAACCCCTCGTTCCGCCCGGGGACGCGGAAGAAGGCGTCTACGAACGCGGGCCCGAGGAGGCTCGCGATGGCCATCACCGCGCCGGCTCGCCAGGGCGAACGTGAGGATCACCGGAGAATTGTACTTGAGCTTCATACGGTGCGAGATCTCCTGCCTCGAATGTAACGCCGGCGCGGGCCGGGGGTGCGAGAGGCCGCCCGCCCCGCCCCTACGCACCGATCAGGGCCGCAGCTCGGCGCAGCGCGCCTCTGCGACGGCCGCGCTGCAGGCCTCCAGGCGCACGCGCAGGATCGGCTCCGTGTTGCTCGGCCGCACGTTGAACCAGTAGTCCGGGTAGCTCACGCTGATGCCGTCCAGCCGGTCGGTCACGGCCGCCGCGTGCGCGGCCTCCACCTTCTTCATGGCGGCTTCGCGGTCCTCGACCTCGACGTTGATCTCGGGCGCCTGCGCGTAGCGCTCCCGCAGCGGCCGCACGAGCTCGGAGAGCGGCCTGCCGGCCGCGGCGAGCAGGTCCAGCACGACGACGAGCGCGTAGGCGGCGGACTCCGTGATGAAACCGCCTGCCGTGCGGAAGTAGACGTGGCCCGATGTCTCCGCCCCGAAAAGGGCCCGCTCCGCGACCATGGCCCTGTGGATAAAGGTGTAGCCCACGCGCGATACGATCGGACGTCCGCCGGCCTCCGCGATGCGCTCGGGCAGGACACGCGAGGAGATCAGGTCGTAGACGATCGCGCCCCCGGGCTCGGCCGCGAGCAGCCGCTCCGCGATGAGCGCCGAGACGAAATAGCCCTCGATCGCCCGTCCGGTCTCGTCGACAAAGATGATCCGGTCGCCGTCGCCGTCGACGACGGCCCCGACGTCGGCGCCCATGTCACGCACCTCGCCGGCGATCTGCTCGCGGCTTGCCGCCTCGAGCGGATTGGGGCTGTGGTTCGGGAAGAACCCGTCGGGCGTGCCGTTGATGACGCCGGCGTGCAGGCCGAGCCTGTGGGCCAGCGCCGCGGAACACCGCCCCCGCGGACCCGTTGGAGGCGTCGATGACGACCTTGAGGCGGGCGAGCTCCCTCGATCGCGCGGCGGCGCCGCCGCGGACGCCAGGAACTCGATGTAGGCCGAGGCGTCCTTCGACTGCTCGAGCCGGCCCGCTGGCCGCGGCGCCGGACTCCGGCAGCCGCCCCACGAGCGCCTCCAGCTCGGCGAGCCCGGTGTCGTAGCTCACCGACCCGCCATCGGCCGCCGAAGAGCTTGAACCCGTGATAGCGGGGCGGGTTGTGCGAGGCTGTCACCATCACCGCGCCGGGATACCCGCCCGCGATCTGCGCGTAGTGCAGGTGCGGGGTGCTCGTCAGCCCGAGCGTCATGACGTCCGTCCCCTCGTACCGCAGCCCGTCGATCAGCCGTTCCGCAGAGGTCCGGCGAGTAGGTGCGCGCGTCGTGAGCCACGATGCACGACCTGAGGCCCGCTTTCCGCGCGAACGCCCGCCCGACGCGATACGCGAGGTCCTTGTCGACCTCCCTGCCGTAGATCCCGCGGATGTCGTACGTCTTGAAGACTCCCATGCCCCCTCCTCGCAGCCCTTTTAGCCGTTGCCGTCGAGCCCGGCCACCCCACTCAGGAGTGGGCAAGCAGCTCCTCGATCTGCTGCCAGCGCCCGGCGAGCCTCGCCTGCTCCTCATGGTTCTCGGCCAGCTTTACTTTGATCTTCTTCATGCGCTCGCCGTCGCGCCAGGTCTCCTCGCGGCCGAGGATCTCCTCGAGCGAGGCCCGCTGCCGCTCCAGCGTCTCCAGGCGCTCGACGACCTCGGCCTCTTCCTTGCGGAGGCGCCGTTCCTCGGTGCGCCGCCGTTTGGACTCCTCGCGTTCGTCGCGCGCGGACGCCGCCTCGACCGGCGCCGGCTTCGCGGCCGCGCGTGCGGAGGGCGCGATCAGCGGGTCGGCCTGGTCGCCTTCGGCCGCTTTGCGGCTGCGGTAGTACTCGTAGTCGCCCGGGAACTCGCGCCCGCGGTGGCCTTCGAGCTCCAGCACGCGCGTGGCGAGCTGGGCGAGGAAATCCCGGTCGTGGGACACGAAGACCACGGTCCCGGGGTAAGTGCGCAGCGCGTCGAGCAGGATGTCCTTGGTCGCCAGGTCGAGGTGATTGGTGGGCTCGTCCAGCAGCAGGAGATTGACGGGCCGCAGGAGCAGCTTGAGCAGCGCGAGGCGGCTCGCCTCGCCGCCGCTCAGCACGGAGGCCGGCTTGTACACCTCGTCCCCGCGGAACAGGAACGCCCCCAGCAGCTCGCGGACCTTCGGCACGACTTCGGTCGGGGCGATGCGCTCGACGACGTCGATGACCGCGTCGGTCTCCGTCGTGTCGATCTCGTCCTGCGAGTAGAAGCCCGGCGCGACGTCCTTGCCGCGGACGACCTGGCCCGCGTCCGGGTCGAGTCGTCCCGCGAGCAGGCGCAGCAGCGTCGACTTGCCGGCGCCGTTGACGCCGACGACCGCGAGCTTCTCCCCCCTGTGCACGAGGAGCGAGAGGTCCGAGAGCACCCGCAGCTCGCCGTAGCTCTTGCCGAGGCCGGAGACGCGGAGCACCTCGCGCCCCGAGTGCGGCGGAGGCGGAAAGCTGATGTGCGCGCGCTTGAGGCTCGGGGGCAGCTCGATGCGCTCGAGCTTCTCCAGGGCCTTGATGCGGCTCTGCACCATGCGGGCCTTGGAAGCGTTGTAGCGGAACCGCCGGATGAACATCTCCGTCCGGGCGATCTCCTCCTGCTGCCGCCGCCAGCGCTCGATGAGGTATCCCAGCTCGGCCTGCCGCCTCTCCTCGTACTGCGTGTAGTTCCCGGTGTAGGTGGTGAGCCTGCCGAGAAAGACCTCGGCGACGCGCGACACCGTGCGATCGAGGAAGAAGCGGTCGTGGGCCACGATCAGAAGGCCGCCGCGAAAGGAGGAGAGGAACTGCTGCAGCCACTCCCGGGACTCGAGGTCCAGGTAGTTGGTCGGCTCGTCGAGCAGCAGGATGTCGGGCTGCGCGAGCAGCGTCTTCGCCAGCGCGACGCGCATCTGCCACCCGCTCGAGAGCTCCGCGACCGGTCGGTCGAAATCCCCGCGGGCGAAGCCGAGGCCGCGGAGCACCCGCTCCATCGCCTCCTCCCGCGCGTGCGGCTCGAGGAAACCCACCGACGAGCGGCGCTCGGCGAGCTGCGCGTACCGCCGCACGAGCCGGTCCGCATCGCCCTCGCCCCCGGAGCCGGCCCGATGGAGCGCCGCCTCCAGAGCGGTCAGCTCCGCCTCGAGGGAGTGGAACCGCTCGAAGGCCTCCTCGGCCTCGCTCCGCACGCTGCGTCCGGAGAGCTTGATGCCGGACTGCGGCAGATAGGAGACCATCGCGTCGCGTTCCCAGATCACGGTGCCGCTTTCCGGCGCGAGCAGCCGGGCGAGGACCTTCATCAACGTGCTCTTGCCGCTGCCGTTGGCGCCGGCGAGCGCAACGCGGTCGCCCTCGCGCAGTGTCAGGCTCACGTGGTCGAGGACGAGCTGCGCCCCGTAGGCGTGCGAGACCTCGGTCAGGCTGACGGTCGGCATTACTGGAAAAAGAGCACCCAGCTGCTGGCCGCGGAGGCCCGCATCAGGAGGTCATCGGCGCTCCTCGGCGTCGCGAAGACCAGCCGCATGGCTGCTCCCTCGCGCTTGTAGAAGAAGTTGACCTCGCCGTCCCCGGAGAGCGCGGCGAACCGAAAGGTCATCACTCCGTCGAAGCGGCGGGCCGATTCGGGGTCGAGGTGGTAGCGGAAGTCGATCCGCCCGCGGTCTCCCGCGCCGGCCGGCACGACAGAAGGGACGAGCCGCTCGTAGCCCTTCCACGTAAAGCTCATGTCCGGTGCGAACGCGATCGTCCCGTAGGCGCTGCTGCTGACCGTCGTGCCGGCGAAAGGCTTGTAGATCTCCAGCCTGCGGGCGCGCTCCTTCTCGATGATCTCGCCGACGTCCTCGCTCGATGTTGACGTAGACTTCGCTCACGAGACGCTCCGGCGTCGGGTAGCTCGCGACGAGCCGGTCCTCGCCGAGGAGCTCGATCCGCAGGTCGCTGCCCTCGAACTGGTAGGTGGTCGCGCTCATCTTGCGCACGGTCCGGTAGTCGAACTGGTAGCTCGCGGCGACCTTCTGGATGCGGACGCGCCTCGCCTGCGGGTCGGCGAACAGCCCGACGTCGTCGCGGAATCGGCGCAGGTCTATCCGGTTCTTGTCGATCATCTCGCGGAAGTACTCGGGCCGCCACCCCTCCGCGAGGATACGCTCGAGGCTCTCGTCGCGCGCCTGGATCGCGGCGGCCTCCTCGTACGGATCGGAGCGCGTCTGGAACAGCTTGAGGTACTGCCCGAAGCAGTAGCCGTCGGAGCCGTCGTCGGTGACGACTCGGAACCAGCGGTTGGTGTAGGCGCCGGCCTTCTGGGGCCGCTCCGCGCGCCACACCACCTTGACCACCTGGTCGGCGTCGAGCTTGTACACGATCCTGGCGTCCTGCCCGGGCGAATCGCGCAGGGGCAGGCCGCGCCGCAGCGAGTACGCATAGACGAATGCGAGGGGGGCGTAGTCCTGCGAGAAGCGCTCGGCTTGTTTTCTCGAGCCGAACGCGCGGATGCGCCACAGCGGCACCTCCGCCAGACGCAGCTGCCTGGGAGGCCGCACCCAGTAGACGTTCTGGATCTTCGACTCGCGGGCGAGGGGCAGGATCGAGCCGGTGGACCCGAGGGGCACGGCAGACGCGGTGCCCGGCGCCCACAGCAGCACGCCGTATCCGGCGCGGGGTCCGCACGACGCGAGGAACATCGCGGCCGCGATCGGGAACAGGTGGCGGGAACGGAACCTGCGCATGGCTTTGGCAGCAGTATCCCGGTAGCGGCCGACTTAGTCAACTTTTCGGGGGAAGCCGGTGCCGGGCGCGGAGCCCCGCCGCCATCAGGGCCGCGGGGCGGCCGCGGCGGCCTGCTCCAGCGGGGTCGTGACGCTGCGGTAGACGACGACGATGCGGCCCTCCTGCAGCAGCCGGCGGTTTTCGTCGCTCGCGAGCAGCCTGCGGGCGCTCTCGCGCGGGATCAGGAGGTCGGTGTCGTTGCGGCCGAAGACGCCGCGCGCGAGGATCCGCAGCGGGTTCGACCCGACGCGTTCCGCGGAGCCGGGATCCGCCGGGTCGCCGGCATACGCGACCATGCCCCAGCGCAGGAGGCTCGCCGGATCGCACATCTCCTTGTCCAGCACGAGGCTCATCCCGTCGTCGAAGATGCGCGGGAAGAGGGCGGGCCGCGGCAGCCGCCGCGCCGAGGTCCCGTACGAGGGCAGAGGGTCGGCCGCATAGATGACGACGCCGGTGTAGCGCGCCGCCGCCACGTCGCCGAGCGCACGCGGCAGTGGGGACGGGACCTGGTGGGTCACGAGCAGCGAAGCCACTCCCCCCGGACCGAACAGGGGGAAGCTCCAGGCGAGCCGCGCCGTGGCCAGGTCTTCGGACATGCTGGAGCCGTCGAGCCTCCCGTCTCCCGCGATCCCCGCGAGCGACGCGGTGAGGGTCGGGTCCGCGGCCGCCGCGGTGCCCAGCGTGTCCCACGAAGAGATCACCAGCGCGGGTGCATAGCTCAGAAACAGCCCGGGCAACCCGGCCCGTGACTCGGTTTCGGCCTCGAACCGCGCACGGGGGTCGGCGTACCCCGCGATCGGGACGGAGCTTTCGATCACGACGCGGCCCGCGGCCCAGTCGACACGGCCGCTCGTGCGGCCCGCGTGTCCTTCGGCGGACGGCTGTGTCAGGGGCAGCGCCGCGGCGAGCGCCGCGCACGCGAGCAGGAAGCGGCTCACGTCTAGAGTCATCGGACCTCGCGCCGCGCGGGATGAGGCCCGCGTGCCCCCCCCGTCACCCGCCGTCGCCGAAGTAGACGCCCGCCCACTCCCAGCGGCCGTCGATCTCGGGGTCCGCCGGAAAGTCGACGCGGCGGAAATAGAGGTACCAGGTGGATACGCTGAAGAACCAGTTCCACGTCTTCAGGTACGCCTCCCGCGAATTGGACTGCGGCTCCAGCTCCTGGGCGACCTGGACGCGCGACCTCCTCACCCACTCGGTAATGTCGAAGTCCTGCGCCTGGATCGCAATGAGATCGCGCTGGCCCCAGTACTTGGAGAAGAAGCTGCGCGCCTTGTACCGGGTGAGCTTGCGGAGGTTCTGCGTCACCAGGGCGTCGCGGACCTCGGAGACCAGGAACTGCAGGTCGGGGACGGTCCAGTCCTTGTTGGAGTCGTAGAAGGCGACCTTCTGGGTGATTTCCGCATGCACGTCCGGCTTCCCGGGGATCCGCGCGTCCGGGAAGCGCAGGAAGCGCTTGTAGGCCTGGATGGACTGGTCCCAGGCCCCGACTTCCTCGTACGCGGTCGCCAGGTAGTACCAGGTGTTCCCGACGTCGACCTGGTCGCCGAAGCGGGCGATGAGCTCCTTGTAGTACTCGATGCGCCTCTCGGTGTCGGTCACGAGGTCGAGGAGCCGGGTGAGGCACAGGTAGTGGACGCTGCCGCCGCTGACGATGAGATCGGGGTAGTTCTTGAGGATGCGGTCGTAGTACTGTACCGCGAACGGCTCCGCCTTGAGGTCCTCGTAGGCCCTGGCGACCATGAGGAGGTACACGGAGTTGTAGGGGTCGTCGGGGTGCAGCTCGACGTGCTGCGTGAGGAACAGGATCTGCCTCGGCAGATGCCCCGTGCGCGAGAGGATGTCGGAGATCGTCTTGATCAGCGTGAAGCTCGCAGGCCCCTCGGCCTGGTCCAGCCGCGAGAACAGCGAGTGGAGCACGCGCCGGTCCTGCACGCCGCCGACCATGTAGTAGGAGCCCGTGTCCCGGCAGCCGGCCAGGCCGACCAGCGCGGCGAGACCGACAGAGGCGAAGGCCCCGTGCAAAGCTTGCCGCATTCCCGGGGTTCATACCATATTTGGCGCTGCGCGTCCAACCGGGCTTCCGATCGCCGGCGGACGCGCCGCGCTCCGGCAACAAGGAGACCAAGAAGTGGCGGAAAAGATCAGGATGGTCGAAGGGAAGCTCTCGGTCCCGGACAAGCCCCTGGTGCCTTTCATCGAGGGCGACGGCACGGGTCCGGACATCTGGTCCGCGTCGGTGCGCGTGTTCGATGCCGCGGTGCGCAAGGCGTACGCGGGCAGGCGCGCGATCGAGTGGGTCGAGGTCCTTGCAGGAGAGAAAGCCTTTCACAAGACGGGGAACTGGCTCCCTCAGGAGACCGAGCAGGCGTTCCGCGACCACCTGATAGGGATCAAGGGGCCGCTCACCACACCCGTGGGCGGCGGGATCCGGAGCCTGAACGTCGCGCTGCGGCAGAAGCTCGACCTCTACGTCTGCCTGCGCCCTGTCGAGTACTTCCCCGGAGTCCCGTCGCCGGTCAAGCAGCCGGAGCTCGTCGACATGGTGGTCTTTCGCGAGAACACCGAGGACGTCTACGCCGGGCTCGAGGTCAAGGCAGGAAGCGCGGAAGCGGAAAAGCTCCGCGCCTTTCTCCAGCGGGAGCTCGGCTGGACGCTGCGCGAGGACGCGGGCATCGGGATCAAGCCGGTCAGCCGGTTCGGCAGCGAGCGGCTCATCCGGGCGGCGATCGAATACGCGATCCGCAAAGGCCGCAAGAGCGTGACCCTCGTGCACAAGGGCAACATCCAGAAGTTCACCGAGGGCGCGTTCCGCGAATGGGGCTACGCGCTCGCCAAGAGGGAGTTCGGCGACCGGACGGTGACGTGGGAGGAGTCGGACGGCGGGAAGGTCCCCGGCGGCAAGGTCCTGATCAAGGATGCGATCGCCGACATCTTCCTGCAGCAGATCCTCACGAGGCCGTCCGAGTTCGACGTCATCGCCACGACCAACCTGAACGGGGACTACATGTCCGACGCGCTCGCGGCGCAGGTCGGCGGCATCGGCATCGCGCCGGGCGCCAACATCAACTACGTCACCGGCCACGCGGTGTTCGAGGCGACCCACGGGACGGCCCCCAAGTACGCGGGCAAGAACGTCGTGAACCCGAGCTCCGTGATCCTCTCCGGCATCATGATGCTGGAATACATGGGGTGGAACGAGGCCGCGGCGGCCGCCCGCGCGGCGGTCAAGAAGACGATCGCGCAGAAGACCGTGACCTACGACTTCGCGCGGCTGCTGCAGGGCGCGACGCAGGTGTCCACGAGCGGGTTTGCCGACCGGATCATCGCGAACCTGTAGCGGCGTCGCCGCCCGCGGAGCGGGCGCGACGCCCACACCCGCGGAGAGCGGGCAGGTCACAGCCGCGCGGCTGTGAGGGAGAGCTCCACCTTCCAGGAGGCTCCCGGCTCGAGGGCTACCTCCCACCGGGGCAGCAGGCACGTGGACTGGTACTCCCGCTCCCAGGCCTGGCAGTTGCGGTGGACGCTCTCCACCGCGAAGCACCACAGCTCGGCCGGCCGGTCGGCGCGCAGCTTGAGGAGCACGTTGTTGACCAGGTCGCGCATCTCCATGCCGCTGGTCGCGGACAGGGAGGCGCCCTCGGGGCTCACCTCGTCCCCGTCGTCCGCGCCTTCGCGGCTGATGCGCAGCGTCTTCGCGATTCCCGAAGCGAACGACAGGTTCACCTCGGACCCGAACCAGAGCTGGAGCGCCTTTTCTCCGCGGTTCGCCAGCGTATAGCGCAGCTGGACGCCGGACTTCTTGAACCGGAAGAGCTTCGTGATCCTGAGCGACGAATCGTTCACGGGCTCTTCGCGGGAGAGCGCGAGCTCCCGGTTCTCCCGGTCGAGCTCCTCGAGCTGGTAGATCGCCGAGGCGAAACCGGCGATCGGCGCATAGCTCATGGAGCGGAAGCTCTCGAGCGTCGTCCTGGGCCCGAAGACGTGATCCACGAAGATCCGCCTCGGATAAGGATCGAAGGTCTTGTCCTCGCTGCGGTGGTACTCCTCACGCTGCCGCGACAGGCCCGCGCCGTAGTTCCAGCTCGAGGGGACGAAATCGAACTCGAAGATGGCCCCGCCCGTCGAGTGCACGTAGGCATCGATGTTGGCGCCGTGGAACAGGAACTCCTTGTGCCCGTCGAAATCGAAGTCGAGGGAGTTGATCGAGGGCAGGAAGAGACCGTTGTCGCGGGTGAGCTTCTCCGCGTCGATGAACGCCTGGTAGGCCCGCTTGCGCAGGTGGCTGGAATAGATGCCGCCGTGGCGGCTGTGCCAGTACACGCTCGCGCACTGACCCTTCCACATCTCCTCGCTGGCGACCTTTTTGCGGGTCTTGTCGCCCCTGATCTGGCTCACGAGGAGGTGGGTGTAGAGCATGCGGGCATAGAGCAGGTTGCTCTCGGGATAGCGGGAGAGAAAATGGCGGAACACCGGCCCCGAGTCGCTGCGCCGCCTGCCGTCCCAGCTCATCAGCTGCGCGTAGGAGGTGGCCGGGAAGTAGAGCCTGTGGCGCGGCAGCGCGTCCTTGAGGTGCTGCGACGGGGTCACCGGCTCGATCACCTCGCGCCGGGCCGCGAGCGCCTCGAAGAAGCGCTCGAGCCACCGCTCCTCGTAGCAGGTCTGGTAGCTGCCCTCCCAGTCGCCGAGCCGCTCGCCGTCCTCGATGAGGGAGACCACGCGCTCGCCGGAGGCGTCGGCCAGCCGCGCGATGGCGGCCACGACCTCTTCGGGGGAATCGGCGGTCATGCGCGCCGCGAGCGCGTCGGAGAGCGGGAACACGGCGAGGGATCGGCCCTGGTCCTCGGTCATGCACGCGAAGCACAGCTCCGCGCTCTCGAGCCCGGCGGCGCGGAAATGGCCCTCGCCGAGAAACGTGTACTCGATGCCGCCGTTGGTCAGGGCGGACACCAGCGACGGGTCCCAGACCCGCTCGGCGAGCCACCCGCCGCGTGGCCTCCTCCCGAAGCGGCTGCGGACGAACGTGGTGAGCTTTTCGATCTGGCCCAGGCGGTCGGCCTGCGGGATCAGGGGCAGCAGCGGCTCGTAGTAGCCTCCCGTGAGCAGCTCCACCTGGCGCCGCTTGACCATGTCGCCGAGCAGCATGAGGATTTCGGGGTGGTTCCTCTCGAACCACTCGAGCAGCACCCCCGAGTAATGCAGCACGGCCGGGAATTCCGGGAAACGGTTGAGCACCGTCAGGAACGGTTTGTAGGCTCTCTGGTAGACGCGCTCGAAGACGAAGTCGTAGTCGCCGACGGCGAGCGCGTTATGGGTCCCGAATACGAGCCGGACTCTCTTCATCTATCGACTGGCTACACGTTGTTGACATTCGGAACGATGCACCTGGGCGGACACGCTTCCGCTCCCGCCTTCCTGTCGCCGGCCGCCTTGTAGTCGATGCGCGACAGGAAGTTCTCCACCTTGTAGCCCCCCTCGGGGGACTTCTTCTCACAGATCTTACACCCAATGCAGCCCACGGAACAGTAGCTTTTCACCGTCCGCAGGTCGTCCGTCGAGCTGCAGGCCACGATCAGGTCGGCCGTGTAGGGGACCCACTGCATGACCCGCGTGGGGCAGATGTCGACGCATTTCCCGCAGCTGATGCACTTGTCCTTGTCGACCCAGACCAGCCCCTTCGCGTCGGTGTCGATCGCGTCGACCGGGCAGACCCGGATGCAGCTCCCCAGGCCCAGGCAGCCGAACGTGCAGACCTTGTCCCCGCCGTAGAGCGCGTACAGGGCGTTGCAGTCCTGCACGCCGCGGTACTCGAACTTGACCTTCGCCGTGTCGCGCCCGCCCCGGCAGTGGACCTGCGTCACCATCTTTTCGCGCGTCCAGGTCGTCTCCTTGCCCATGAGGGAGGCGAGCTTCGAGGCGACCTCGGCGCCGCCGGGCAGGCAGAGGTCGAGCCGCGCCTCCTCCTCCCGCGACAGGGCCGCCGCATAGGCCGGGCACCCCGCGTAGCCGCAGGCGCCGCAGTTGAGGCCGGGCAGCACCGCCTCGACGCCCGCGAGCCGGCGGTCCTTTCTGACCTCCAGGATGCGCGCCGCGATCGCCAGCCCGACGCCGAACGCCAGCCCCATGCCCGCGACCGACACGAACGACGCCACGATCCGCAGAATGTTCATCTGCAGGTCCCCCCGGATCATCCGATCAGGTTCTTCAGCAGGGCCTTGTCGAATGCCATGAACGCGAGCGCCATGAGGCCGGCGGTCACGAAAGCGATGGGCACTCCGCGGAACGGCCTTGGGGATCCACTCGGTCTCGAACTTCTCCCGCAGCGCCGACATGAGCACGATCGCCAGGAGGAAGCCTATGCCCGCCGACGCGCCGGCGACGAAGCTCTCGAGCGCGCCGTAGGAGCTGCGCACCGCGATGAGCGCGATGCCGAGGACCGCGCAGTTGGTCGTGATCAGCGGCAGGTAGATCCCGAGCGCCTTGTAGAGCGGCGGGGAGATCCTCTGGATCACGAGCTCGACGAACTGGACGAGGGCCGCGATCACCAGGATGAAGGCGACGGTCTGCAGGAAGGCGAGGTCGAGCGGCACGAGGATCCAGTGATAGACGGCCCAGGTGACCAGGGCCGCGAGCGACGTCACGAACGTGACGGCGAAGCCCATGCCCACGGCGGACTCCATCTTCTTCGAGACGCCGATGAACGGGCACAGCCCGAGGAACTGCGCCAGGATGAAGTTGCTGACGAAGACGAACGTGATCACGATGCCGACGTAGGTCATGCCACGCTCCTCTCGGCGGCCGCGGCCCGCGCACGAGCGTCGGCGAGCGCCTTCCGCTCCCTGGCCTTCGTCTCGAAGACTCCGAAGAGCGCCTTGAGGTAGCCCATGAGCAGCAGCGCGCCCGCCGCGAGCCCGATGACCCTCACCGGGTAGGTGTGGAGGCCAGGGACCTCCACGACGCCTTCGAACCCGAGCGAGGGGATCGGGAACAGGGTGATCGTCCCTGCGCCGAGCACCTCGCGGATGAGGGCGATCAGCGTCAGGCTGCCCGTGAACCCGAGGCCCATGCCGATCGCGTCCAGCACCGAGGCGCCGACCGAGGCCTTGCTCGCGAACGCCTCCGCCCTGCCGAGGATGATGCAGTTGACGACGATGAGCTGCACGTAGACGCCCAAAGCCTTCGAGAGCGCCGGGGCGTAGGCCTGCATCGCGAGGTCCACGATGGTGACGAAGCCCGCGATGATGACGATGTAGGCCGGGATGCGGACCTGCTCGGGGATGTAGGTCCGCAGCGCCGAGATCAGGATGTTGCTCCCCAGGAGCACGAAGATGACCCCCGCCCCCATCCCGAGGCCGTTGACGACCTGCGTGGAGACCGCCAGCGTCGGGCAGAGCCCGAGCATGATGATGAAGATGGGGTTCTCCTTGACGAGACCCTTGGTGAGCTCGCGAAACATCACTTCCTCCCGCCGAGCGCCTTGACGAACCGGGAGCCTTCGGCCAGGGCCGCGGACACGCCCTTGAATGTGATCGTGGCGCCGGTCACCGCGTCGGCCGGGCTGCCGGCGCCGCCGGAGCTGCCGAACAACCAGCCCCGCAGCCCGCCCCGGCTCATCGACGCCCACGAGCCGGCGGCTTGAGCTGCCGGCGCCGCCGCGCCCGCCGCGCCCCCGCGCCCGCCCCGCCGCCAGCATAGCCTTGCTCACGGGGACCGGCCGCTCGCCGCCCGTGCCCGCAAACACCGCCATGTACTGCTCGGTCTCCGCCTTCTTGCCGAGGCCCGGCGTCTCCTGGTCGTCGACGAGCCTTGCGACGCGGATCGCGCCGTCGACGCCGTAATAGGCGAGCAGCCTGAGCTCGCCGCCGTAGCCGGTCCCGACGAGCGCGAGCACGTAGCCCAGCGCCTTGTCACCGTCGGCGACCGCGTAGTACTCCTCCACGCCGCCGCTCCCGGCGACCGCCGCGCCCGCCTTGCCTTTGTCGAGGAACGAGACGATCACTTGCCGGCGGTCCGCGACGCGCTGCGCCGCGATCCTCGGCTCGGTGATCTCGTTGACCAGCCCGAGGCCGACGGCCGCGGCCGTACAGATCATGAAGAGCCGGACCCCGATCTGCATGGGCGAGCGCGCCTGGTCGCTCATGGGCGTGTCTCCCTCGCGTTGCCGAAGGGCGTCGGTCGCGTGAGCTGGTTGATCACCGGCACCGCCATGTTCATCAGGATGATGGCCAGGGAGACGCCCTCGGGCAGCCCGCCGAAGAACCGGATGAGAAACGTCAGCGCCCCGGCGCCGGCGCCGTACCAGAGCTGGCCCGAGCGCGTGAGCGGCGAGGTGACCATGTCGGTCGCCATGAAGAAGGCGCCCAGCACCAGGCCGCCCGAAAGCGCCTGGAAGAGCACGTCGCCCTTGAGGAAGCCCGCGCCGGCGGGAAGCCCGCCCAGCACCCACGTCAGCGCGAAGAACGCCGCCAGGTAGGACCCCGGGATTTCCCAGGTGATGATCCGCCGCGCGAAGAGCACCGCCGCGCCCGCGAGCAGCAGCAGCTTGGACACCTCGCCGATGCACCCGGGGACGTTGCCGATAAAGAGGTCCCAGTACGTCCCGTGGGCGAGCCATTCGGCGGGGCTTCCGGCGAGCGGCGTGGCGCCGCTGACGGCGTCGGCGGGCGACGCGCCGAGCAGGCGCAGCAGGCCGGGGCCGCGCGGCGGCGTCCAGGCGGTCATCTCGGCCGTCCAGGAGAAGAGCACGAAGACGCGGCCCGCGAGCGCCGGGTTCATCCAGTTCCTGCCGAGGCCGCCAAACGTCTGTTTGACGACCGCGATGGCGAAGACCGAGGCGACCACCGGGATGAACCCGGGGACCGCCGGCGGCATGTTCATCCCCACGAGCAGCCCGGTGAGGAACGCGCTGCCGTCGGCGAGGGTCCTCCGCCTGAGCCAGAGGTTGAAGGCGAGCTCGGTGAGCGTCGCGGCCGCGATCGAGGCGAGCAGGACCCAGAGGGCCTGCACCCCGAACAAAGCGACGCCCCAGAGCGCCGCGGGGGCCAGCGTCGCGGAGACCGTCCACATCATGCGGGCCGTCGTGTCGCCGCTGTGCACGTGCGGAGCCGCGGTGACGAGCAGCGGGTTCCCCATCTATCCGGCCTTCTTCCTGCGGGAAACGAGCTTCCCGAGCTTCAGCCCCTGCGTGAGCGGTATGCCGGCGGGGCAGACGTACGAGCACACCCCGCATTCCTTGCAGTCCATCAGCCCTTCGGAGAGCGCCGCCTGGTACTGCAGGTGATCGATCAGCTTGTAGAGCCGGGTCGGGTTCAGGCCGAACGGGCAGTGCGTGACGCAGCGGCCGCAGCTCAGGCAGCTCGTCTCGGCGCCCGGCGAAACCTCCCCGCGCGCCACGGCGATGATCCCCGAAACCCCCTTGGTGACCGGCAGCTCGAGGTCGGCCACCGCCAGACCCATCATGGGGCCTCCGGCCACGACCTTGGCCGGCACCTCGGTGAACCCTCCGCATTCCTCGATCAGGTCGCGGATGCGGGTTCCGATCCGCACCTTGAGGGTCCCCGGGTTCACGAGGCACGACCCCGTCACGGTCACGAAGCGCTCGATCAGCGGCTTGCCGTAGACAACGGCCTCCTGGACCGCGTGGAGCGTCCCGACGTTCGAGACGACCGCGCCGACGTCGATGGGCAGCCCGCCTGACGGGACCTCGCGCCCCGTGAGGGCCTTGAGCAGCTGCTTCTCATCGCCCTGCGGATACTTGACCCGCAGCGGCGCCACCTCGACGTCGAGCCCGGCGGCCGCGACCCGCTCCCGCATCCGCGCGATGGCGTCGGACTTGTTCTCCTCGATGGCGATGACGACGCGGTCCGGGTTGAGGATGCGCCGCACGATGGCAATGCCCTCGAGGACCTCGTCGGTCTTCTCGAGCATCAGCCGGTGGTCGGCGGTCAGGTACGGCTCGCACTCGACGCCGTTGGCCACGAACAGCTCGCAGCGCAGGCCTTCGCGCACGAAGTACTTGACGTGGGTGGGGAAGGCCGCACCGCCGAGCCCGACGATGCCCTTTTCCGCGATCGTCTCGAGCAGCTCCTTCGGCGCCGCGCCCGACCACTCCTTGCGCGCCTTGCCCCTGCCCGAACGGTCGAACTTGCCCTCGAGCTCGATCACGACGGCCTGCGTGCGCACGCCGTTGGGAAGGTAGATCTGCCTCAGCTCGGTCACCTTGCCCGGCACCGGCGAATGCACGTTGGCCGAGAACATCCCCTGCGCCCTGCCGATCAGCTGCTCCTCGCGGACCACGTCGCCGACGGCCACGATGCATTCGGCCGGCTTTCCCATGTGCTGGCTCATCGCGACGACGGCCACCGAAGGGACGGGCGCGTTGCGCACCTCGCTGGTGCTCGTCAGGTCCTTGGCGCCCGGGGGGTGGATGCCCCCGCGGGGGAACGTGCGGCCGTGCGGGCGGGTCAGGGCGCGGGCGGGCATGGGCAGGCTCCTGAGTTGGTCACTTCATCCCGGACGGTCAGGCGCTCCCTCGCGCCGGAGCGGCGGGGCGCTCCGCGTCTCGAGGGGAAAAAGAACGAGCGCTCCGTAGAGCGCGATCATCAAGCCGTTCCACAACAAAAGGCCCGGAGACGCCGCTCCGAGCGCCGTGTATTTAACCCGAACAGGAGAACGCTGGTCAAGTAGCAGTCGCTCCACGCTCCCTGCGGCGGGCTCGCTCAGCGCGCGGGACAGCCAGGAATCGTCGTATCGGATCACCAGCTCGTCGTTGCCGCGCACCCCGCCCGGCTCGAGGCCCGCCGCGTACGTCGGGAGCACGACGTCGCCCACCGGGAACCCGTAGGGGCGGCCGTAGGGCAGCGCCTCCTGGTACGCGACGTGCACCACGTAGTCGGCCAGATCAGGCAGAGGCGAAGCCGCACCCTCGGTCCACAGCCGCTCGAGGACGGGCCAGGTGTAGGCGCGCGCGCCCGCGATGCGAGCGGGGGCCGGGACCCGCGGTTCGGGCGGGCGCGCGAGGCCGAGCGCGAGCATCGGGATCGCCAGGCCGAGCGGCAGCAGCCCGAGCAGCCGGGCCGCCGGCTGCACCGCTTCGCCGTCGCCCCTGTCCGAGACGAGACGCAGCGGCCGGAACACCGGGTGAGGCTGCATCGAGGCCGCGGCGCGCTCGACCGCCCCCGCGAGGAGCGCGGCCGCCGGAAAGACGGCGGCCTGGGCGGCGAGCGAGGCGAGGGCAGGAAGCGCGAGGGGCGATGCGTTCGCGGCGAGCCGGGCCGCAGCCACGAGCCCCAGCACGACAGCGAACGGGGCCAGGCGCGACAGCGGCGGCATCCGCGCCGCGCCCCCTCGCGCCAGCGACGCCCTGCCCGCGTCGAGCGCCTCGGGCAGGCTTGGCGTCCAGGCGGTCGCCAGCAGCAGGAACGCGGCCAGGTCCGACAGGTCTCCACGAGCGAGCGCCGGCGCCCAAGCCGCGAACGCGAACGCGATCGCACCCGTCCTGGCGTGGTCCCTTCTGCGGCTCATGCCGAAGCAGACGACGAGGAACCCGGCGGCGACCAGCGACACGACCCCCGCCGCGGGGGCCCGGTCTGCGATGCGCCATCGGCTCCCGTACCCCGGAAGACTCAAGAGCAGGCGCAGCGCCAGAAGCGGCGCGGGGCGATCGAGCCGCGCGTATACGACGCTCCACCCGCCGCCCGCGTCGAACCACGCCCCCAGCGAGCGCATGTACGGGTCGAATCGGGGGTCGAGGGGATCGAAGCGCGCCTCCAGGTCCGCCACGCTCACCTGTTCCAGCCCCCGAAACACGGTGAAGGCGGCCTCCGCCTCGCGCGCGTCGACCCACGTCCGCACGCCGGCGCGCGCGAGGGCCTCGCGGGTGTCGACGCCTTCGCGTGCGACCAGAGTGAGGTAGCCCCTCCACAGCCCGTGAGCGGCAGGGTCGAAAGCGTGCGCGGCTGCCGCGAGCCCCGCGAGGAGAGCGGCGCACGCGAGAGCGACGAGCGCGTCGGAAAGAGCCTGCGCCTTGTTCAATCGTGAGCTCCCGCCGTGGGCGCCGCCGGAGGCGGCGCGCAGCATCGTGGCCGGGCGCCTTGCAGATGTCAAGCGGCGTTTGACCGGCCTGCCGCGGCGCCGCTACGCTCGCCGCATGGAAGAGCGGGTGTACACCGCCGCGGCCGACGACGCCGGCCGCAGGCTCGACCGCGTCGCGCGCAGGCTGTTTCCGGGCGCGCCGCTCGGCCGCATCTTCCGCGCGATCAGGACCGGCGCCATCCGCCTGAACGGGCAGAAGTCTTCGCCGGCCGCCCGTGTCGCGGCCGGCGACCGGATCTCCGCGCCGGGCTTCGAGCCGGAGGCCGGGCGGCCGCGCCGTCCCGCGGCGCCTGGCGAAGCGGCCCGGCGGCTCGAAGCCCTTCTTCTATTCGAAGGCGAGCACGCGATCGCCCTGAACAAGCCGGCCGGGATGCCCGCCCATGGCCCCGATTCCGCGGCCGATCTCGTGCTCGCGTACCTCGAGAGCCGCCGCCCCGCGTCCCTGTCGTTCAGGCCCGGCCCGGCGCACAGGCTGGACCGCGGCACCTCGGGCCTGCTGCTGTTCTCCTGCAGCCTGGCGGGAGCGCAGGCGCTGGCGCGGCTCTTCCGCGAGCGCGCGGTGGCCAAGGAGTACCTCGCGGTCGTCGAAGGCGCGGTCGCGGCCGAGGAGACCTGGGAGGACTCGATCGGCTACGATCACGAAAGCCGCCGCTCCGAGGGGGGCGGCTCGGCCGCGGTCACGCGCGTCGTCCCCCTCGCCTGCCGCGGGCCGCTCACGCTGCTTGCCTGCTTCCCGCTGACGGGCCGCACGCACCAGATCCGCGCGCAGGCCGGCTTGCGCGGGCACCCCCTCGCCGGCGACCGCAAGTACGGCGGCCGGGCCCTCGGGGCGGCCGCGGCCGGCTACCTGCTGCACGCCCTCGCCCTGACGGTCGACGAGGACGCCGCGTGGCTCGGCTTCGGCCGGCTCGTCGCTCCTCCCCCTGAATCTTTCGAGGGTCCGCTCGGCCGGCTGCTGGGGCCGGAAGCGCTCGCTGCGGCCCGCGCCCGGCTCAACGCGCTCTGATCAGCTGGACGGCGACGCTGAGCGAATCGCGGCTGTCCATCTGCTCGACCACCAGGTGCCAGACCCCCGCGCCGGGCGCCAGGATGCGGTACGGCGATTGCTTCGCGGTTCCGCCGTAGTACTCGAACTCCTGATCCTCGAGATAGAGGGCGTAGTTGGCTTCGTCGACGAGGTAGACGTTTGCGGCGGCGGTCAGCCCGACCCGCACCTCGTCTCCGTCCTGGAGGTCGAGTACCTTGTGAAGGTGGTGGGTCATGGTCGCGGCTCCTGCGCGGCCTCGAGGTCCGCGACGACGAAGTAGTGGTCGCTGGGGTAGCGTCCCTCGACCGCGTCGGAGACGACCTCGGCGCCGAGGACCCGGATGTTGCAGGTCATGACGCGCATGGGCAGCGGGGCGCGCCGGGCGCGCGGGACCGCCCGACCCTGCGGGCCGGTCCCGCGGCCGGCTGCCTCGCTTCTACTTGAACGACTCCGTGTACTCCTTGCGGAGGTCCGCGGAGGTCTCCTTCATCACCTGCGGCGCCGGGACGTTGCCGACCAGGAGCTTTTCGACCGCCTGGCGCAGGATCTCCGTGCCCTTGCCGAGGGAGATCACGCTCGCCTGGGGGCGCGCGTACTGCAGCTGGTCCATGGCGACCTTTCTCTCCGGGTACTTTTGGAAATAGGCGACCGTGTCCGGGTGCTCCATCGCGCCCTTGGTGTACGGCAGGTACCCGGTCTGGACCACGATGAGGGCGTTGCTCGCGGGGCTGGTGACGAACTTCATGAACTCCCACGAGGCCGCCTGCCGCGCCTTGTCCGTGCTGGTCATGCCGAGCACGGACCCGCCGACGGGCACCGAGTGCTTGACCTTGGCGGGCATGAAGCCGGCGCCGGCGCGGAACTTGGCGCGGCTATAGATGTTGGCCATGCTGCCGGTCGAGCCGAAGGCCATGCCGACGCGCGAATTGAGCAGGTCGTTCTGCGCGTCGCCCTGGCTCACATTGCCGGGGATCGCGATCTTGTCCTTGAAGACCATGTCCTGCCAGAGCTGGGCCGCGGCCACGGCTTCCGGCTTCTCGAGCAGCGGGTTGAAGTCTTCGTCGGAGACCTCGCCGCCGTAGGAGTAGATCGCGCCCTGCAGGTACCAGTGGGCCGTGGTGGTCCCGAGCGTGAACCCGACGCCGAAGCGGTCGGGCTTGCTCATCTTGCGGGAGTACTCGACGGTGTCGTCCCAGGTGTCCGGCACTTTGTCGGGCAAGCCGGCCGAGGCGAACATGTCGCGATTGAAGTACACGAGCGGGGTGCTGCGCAGGAACGGCAGCGCGTAGAGCTTGCCCTTATAGGTGCCGTCATTCAGGAACCCCGGGACGAAGTCCTTGAGGTCGATGCCGCTCCTGGCGTCAGCCGCGAACCTGCCGAGGTCGACGAGCGCGCCGTCTTTGGCGAACAGCACGACGAAGGGCGAGTCCAGCAGCGCGAGGTCGGGAACGCTCTTGGCGGCCAGACCCGCCATCAGCTTCTGCAGGATTTCGGCGTAGGCGCCCTGGAACTGGGCCTCCGCCACCACCCGCGACTGCGACGCGTTGAAGCGCTTGACCAGCTCCTCCTGCGCGTCGGCCTGCGCTCCGGTGCCGGAGCGCCAGTACACGATCTTGACCGGCCCGGCGGCCGCCGTCTCGCCCTGCGGCGAAGCGAAGACCACGGGCGCGGCCAGCGCGAGAGCCAGCAGCAGTCCCGCAACCACGTATGATTTCATTCGAACACCTCCTCGAACGCGTTTTCCCGCCGGGAGCGCCCGGGCGCCCGCTCGGCGTTTCAGCCCTTGATCGCGCCTGCCGCAATCCCTTCGATCAGCTGCTTCTGCGCCGCGAAGAACACGACCAGCACCGGCACGAGCACGAACAGCGACGCGGCCATCAGGTGCTCCGGCCCGATCATGTACTCGGCCTTCTCGACCATCGACAGCCCGACGGGCAGCGTGCGCATGCTCTCCGTGTTCGTCACGATGAGCGGCCAGAGGTAGCTGTTCCACTTGGAAATAAAGAGGTAGAGCGAGAGCGTGGCCACGACCGGCCGCGCCAGCGGCAGGGCGACGCTCAGCATCGACCGCAGGTGCCCGAGCCCGTCGATCTCGGCCGCGTCGAACAGCGACGCGGGCATCGAGAGGATCGCCTGCCGCAGCAGAAAGGCCCCGAACACGCTCGAGACGTGCGGGACGACGATGCCGGCGTACGTGTTGATCCACCCCAGGTGCTTGAGCACCACGTAGTTCGGGATCAGCGCCACCTGGCCGGGGATCATCAGGGCCGCGAGCATGATGACGAACAGCTGGTCGCGGAACCGGAACGGGATGCGGGCAAAGGCGTACGCCGACAGCGCCGCGATGAGCACCTCGAGCACGACGCCCGCCCCGGTCGTGATGATGCTGTTGACGTAGAAGCGGCCGAAGGGGGCGATCCCCCAGGCTTCGACAAAGTTCTCCAGGCGCGGCTCGGCCGGCCACCAGATCGGAGGAAAGATGTAGACCTCGGTCGGCCCCTTGAACGCCGTCGTGACCATCCAGACAAAGGGCAGCCCGATGGCCACGCTCGCCGCGATGAGCACGATGTGAGAAACCGCGCGCCCCGCGGCGCGCCGCGCTGTCGTTCGGCGGTGAGGCCCCCGCGCATCCATCAGTAGTGGACCCACCTTTTGGACAGCTTCATCTGGCCGGCCGTGATCAGGAGGATCACGACGAAGAGGACCACCGCGAGCGCCGACGCGTATCCGGCCTTGAACCATTTGAAGGCGTTCTGGTAGAGGTACAGCACGTAGACGTTGGAGCTGTCGAGCGGCCCCCCGCCGGTCATCACCGCCACGACGTCGAAGGCCTTGAGCGCTCCGATCACGGAGATGACCAGGAGAAAGAAGGTCGTCGGCGAAAGCAGCGGGAACGTGATCTTCCGGAACACCTGCCCGGGCGAGGCGCCGTCCACGCGGGCCGCCTCGTAGAGCTCGGCGGGGATCCCCTGCAGGCCCGCCAGGAAGATGACCATGTCGTACCCGAGCCCGCTCCAGATCACGACCATCATGACCGCGGGCAGGGCCCAGCGCACGTCGCCCAGCCAGTTGGGCGAGGCGATGCCCGCGGCGTGCAGGAAGACGCGCAGCAGCCCGTAGTTCGGGTCGAGGATCCAGCTCCAGACCATCGCGACCGCGACGCTCGTCGTGAAGGTCGGGGAAAAGATGATCGCCCGGTAGATGTCGCGCCCCGCCATGCGGCGGTTCAGCGCCACCGCCAGGGCCAGAGCGAGCGCCAGCGTGATGAACACGGTGCCCGCGGCGAGCAGGAAGGTGTTGCGCGTCACCAGCCAGAAGACCCGGTCGCCGATCAGCGTCCGGTAGTTGGCGAGCCCTATGAATGGACGCGACTTCGCCACCATGTTCCACTTGAGGAAGCTCAGGTACAGGCTGTAGAGAACGGGCCAGAATGTGAAGACGCCGAGAAGAACGAAGTTCGGCGCCACGAACGCGAGAAACGTCAGCGCGTCCCGGCGCGCCCGCTGCTTCAGTCCGCGTCCCGCGCGCCGGGACGGTCCGGGCACGGTCAGGGCGGTCGCAGTTTCAGGCAAGGTCACCCTCCGCCGCCAGTGTAAGAGGCCCCCCGCGGCCGGTCAACTCGAGGAAAGGAGCGCGGTCCGCAGCGCGCCGTCGAGCAGCAGCGCGACCACGACACCCGCGGCGAGGAACGGCGCGAACGCGAGGGGGTCGCTGCGCCGCAGCCTGCCCGCGGCGATGAGGGCCAGCGCGACGGCGGTGCCCGCGAAGGAGGCGGCCAGCATGGCGACGAGCCAGCCTCTCAGGCCGAGCACGAAGCCGATCAGGGCGGAGAGCTTTGCGTCGCCGGGCCCGAGCCTCCCGCGGCTCACGAGGCGCACGAGCACGCAGGACGGCGAACGCCGCGGCGCCGGTGCCGATTCCCTCGAGGAGGGGCATCCATCCGCCGCCCAGGGCCGCGGCGGCCACCCGCGCGACCGCGGCCAGGGCGAACGCCGGCCCCAGGATCGCGTCGGGGATCCGCCGCTCGCGCACGTCCACGACCGCGCAGGCGGCCGCGGCCAGGACCAGCACCGCGCGCGCGATCGTCTCGCCGCTCACCGCCGCGACCGGCTCGCCGTGATCTTGAAAGTGCGCACGTCGAAGGGCCGCAGCGCGACGCTCGCGCCGCCGCCTTCGAGCGGGATCTCGTTCAGGTCGCGCTCCATGAGGTCGGTCTCCTTGCAGGCGGCCTTTCCCGTCACGGCGAGCCTTGCCACGGCGCGGCGGCCGCGGCACTCCCACGCGCGCAGCACCCACGCCTCCTCGCGCTCCGCCTTCTTGAGGACCTCGAAGACCACGCCGTCGCCCTCGACGGAAACCGGGAGGGGAAGCTCCTTGCCGCGCGCGGCTAGGCCTCCGAAGACCAGGGGCGGCTGGTTCAGGTTCGTCGCCTCGGCGAACACGCGGGAATCGCCGAGGTCGCCCGCGTGCGGGAGCAGGCTGTAGGTGAAGGTGTGGCTGCCCTGGTCCGCGTCCGGGTCGGGATGCACGGTGCCCCGCAGAAGGTTGAGGCTGATCTCGCCGCCCACCACCTTGTAGCCGTACTTGCAGTCATTGAGCACCGCCACGCCCCAGCCGCCGGACGAGAGGTCCGCGAACCGGTGCCCGGCGGCCTCGAAGCGCGCGCGGTCCCAGCTCGTGTTGCGGTGCGACGGCCGCTCGAGCGTGCCGAACTGGATGTCGAAGCGGGCGCTCCCGTTGACGAGGCCGGTAAAGAACGCCGCGCGCAGCATGCGCCGCCGCTCGTGCCAGTCGGCCCGGGTCACGAAGTCGAGCCTTTTCGATCCCCGCGCGAGCACGACCTCCTGCTCGAGGGTCGAGCGGCCGAACCGGTAGGCGAGGCGCAGCCCCTGCCTCACCGGCCCGCCAAACGGCTCGCAGGCGACCGGCCGCAGCACCTCGCGGAGCTGGTTCTCGTAGAAGATGTCCACGTCCCAGGCTTCCCAGTTGACCGGCGCGTCCTCGAAGAGCTGGAGCTCCACGGGCTTGACCAGGGCTTCGCGCTGCTCCTCCTTGTCCCACGCGGAGGTGAGGACGCCCGAAGCGTCAAAGGTGTACCGCACGAGGTCGTTCTCCAGCACCGGGCCGCCGCCGGACCGCGCGGGTCCGCCGCCGGCCGCCGGCGCCGGCGCGGCGGCACCGCGACGCAGCGTGCGCAGGCCGCGCGGCGGCACCCCCGGCGACGCCCAGGCCGCCTCCCCCTCGCTCTGCAGCTCGACGGCCGCGCCGCTCTCGTCGGTGACCGCGCGGCCCGCCCAGCCGTCCGGCAGCCGCACGGGACCGTCGAACGCGGCCCCGGTCGTGTTGACGATCGTCACGGCGTCGCCGTCCGCGGCGAACAGCGACGAGGCGGCGCCGCGCAGCAGCTCGGCCGTGCGCGCGTCGATCTCGCGGTACTGGGCCTGACTGTCGACGTAGACCTGGTTGATGCTCGAGCCGGGGATGATGTCGTGGAACTGGTTGAGCAGCAGCAGCTTCCAGAGCCTCTCGAGCTCGGCCCGCGGGTACCGCTCGATGGCGAGGCAGGACCAGAGGACCTCGACGTCGCGAAGTCGGTACTCCATGAGGCGGTTCATGCGCTTGTTGCGCGCCTGCGTCGTGAGGGTCCCGCGGTGCAGCTCGAGGTACAGCTCGCCCACCCACTCGGCGAGCTCGCCCTTTCGCGCCTGCAGGCGGTCGAGCGCCTCCTGGGCCGGGCCGAAGGTCACCTTGGGCGACCCTTCGAGGTCGCTCTGCCGCAGGCCCATCTCGATGTTCTCCTCGGTCGGGCCGCCGCCGCCGTCCCCGATGCCGAAGAGCGTCATGAACTCGTCGAGCGAGTCGCGCTCGATGAAGTTCTCGGCCGCCATCATGAGGCCGGAGGCGTGCATCATGCTGTTGTAGGTGTCCTCCGGCGGGAAGTGCACCAGGATGTCCGTGCCGTCGATGCCGATCCAGCGGAAGGTGTGGTGCGGGAACTTGTTGACCTGGCTCCACGAGATCTTCTGCGTGAGGAACACGTCGACGCCCGCCTTGCGCAGGATCTGGGGCAGAGCGGCCGAGTAGCCAAAGACGTCCGGCAGCCACAGGTTGCGGACCTCGATGCCGAACTCGTCGAGGTAGAAGTTCTTGCCGTGCAGGATCTGGCGCACCATCGACTCGCCGCTGATCAGGTTCGCGTCGGCCTCCACCCACATCGCGCCCTGCGGCTCCCAGCGCTTGTCGCGGACGGCCGCCTTCACTTTCTCATAGAGGGCGGGGTAGTGGTCCTTCGCGAACTGGTAGAGCTGAGGCTGCGAGGCGCCGAAGACGTAGCCGGGGTAGCGCTGCGTCAGCGCCACCTGCGTGGAAAACGTGCGGCCGACCTTGCGGATCGTCTCCGAGAGGGGCCAGAGCCACGCGGTGTCGATGTGGGCATGGCCCACGGCGCGCGTCGTCAGGCTCGAGGCGGAGGCCGGCAGGGCCAGCACTGCGGCGAGGCGCGCCCGGGCCGACGCCACGGCGTCGGGCGACGGGTCGTCGGGGCTGAAGCGGTCGGCGACGTCGCAGAACGCGCGGAGGATCCGGGCGCGGCGCACGGAGCGGGCGGGCAGCGCCTCCATCTGGTCGGCGAGCACGCGGCAGTCGAGCCACAGGTGCCAGATGTCCTCGCGGAAGACCGCGAGGGACGCGTCCTTGACCTTCGCCTCGAAGACGCCGAAGCGGGCCGGGTCCGCGGGGTCGGGCTCCTTGTTCAGCGTGACACCGAAGAGGCCGCTTGCCGACGCCTCGATCCAGAGCTCGACCTCTTCGCCCCCGCGCGCCGGGCGGGCGATCTCGTAGCGCTCCCGGAAGTAGTCGTTCTTCAGCACGGAAAATCCAGTCAGGCCGTAGAGCGGCGTCCCGTTCCCGTCGAAGAGGCAGCTCTCGCCCGTCAGGTTGATGAGCGCGACGACCAGGCGGCCCTTCCATTCGGCGGGCACGCGGCCGCGGGCGTGGAACCACGCCGACTGCCAGGTGCGTCCCCATGCGTCCCCGGCGCGGATCGGCGCGAGCCCGCCCTTTTCCCGCTCGGCGAACGGGACCGGCTTGTCGGAGACACGGAAGCGGAGGTCGAAGGGGCTCCTCGCCTCGTAGAACAGCCGCTCGAGGGCGGCGATCAGCTTGGCGACGCGCTGCTCATACAGCTTGACTTCCCAGTCCTGCACGGGCTCCTCCTTGAGCGTGCGGCATTGATAGGAAAGGCCCGCGCGCGTGTCAACCAAGCGCGTCGGCTGCAGGCTGGATCCAGGGCCGCCGCTCTCTTCGCGGCGCTCCGGTCGTTCCGGTCGGCCGCGTTGATGCTCCCGTCGCTTCCGGGTATATTCACCCGGCCGGCGCGACCGGCCCCCATGGCATCCGACGACATCCGCAACTTCTGCATCATCGCCCACATCGACCACGGCAAGTCGACGCTTGCCGACCGCTTTATCCAGAAGGGCGGCCTGATCTCGGACCGCGACTTCCACGATCAGCTCCTCGACAACATGGACATCGAGCGGGAGCGGGGCATCACGATCAAGAGCCAGGCGGTGACCATCCCCTACACGAGCCGCGCGGGAAAGAGCTACCGCCTGAACCTGGTCGACACGCCGGGCCACGTGGACTTTACCTATGAGGTCTCCCGGGCGCTCGCGGCCTGCGAGGGGGCGATCCTGCTGATCGACGCCAGCCAGGGCGTCGAGGCGCAGACGCTGTCCAACCTGTTTCTCGCGATGGAGCACAACCTCGAGATCATACCGGTGATCAACAAGATCGACCTCCCGAGCGCCGACATCCCCGGGGTCAGGCACCAGATCGAGCACGACCTCGGCCTCGACCCCGACGGCGCGCTGCTGGTCTCCGGCAAGACCGGCCAGGGCGTCGACGATCTGCTCGAGGCGCTGGTCGAGCGCATCCCGCAGCCGAAAGGGTCGGCCGAAGCGCCGACGCGGGCGATCGTCTTCGACTCCCAGTACGACGCCTACCGGGGCGTGGTCGTGCACGTGCGCGTCTTCGACGGCGTGATCAAGCCGGGCCAGCAGGTGCGCCTCTGGTCGAGCAATGCGGCGCACAAGGTCGAGGAGACGGGGATCTTCAGGCTCGGGCTCGCCCCCCAGCCGCAGCTCGAGGCGGGCCAGGTGGGCTATCTCATCGCGGGCCTCAGGACCATCTCGGAGGTCAGCGTCGGCGACACGCTCACGGACCACGCCCGCCCGTGCGCCGCCGCGCTCCCCGGCTTCAAGCGCGTCAAGCCCGTCGTCTTCTCCTCGATCTACCCGGTCGACGCCAACGACTACAACGAGCTCGCCGCGGGGCTCGAGAAGCTCAAGCTCAACGACGCTTCGCTCGTCTACGACAAGGACTCGTCGGCGGCGCTGGGGTTCGGCTTCCGCTGCGGGTTCCTCGGCCTGCTGCACCTGGAGATCGTGCAGGAGCGCCTCGAGCGCGAGTTCGACCTGAACATCGTGTTCACCTCGCCGTCGGTGCGCTACCGCATCCTCCTGTCGAACGGCACGAACGTCGAGATCGACAACCCGTCCACCTACCCGGACCCCGGCCAGATCGAGAAGACCGAGGAGCCTTTCATCCGCGCCACGATCATCACGCCGAGCCAGTACGTCGGCGTCATCATCAACCTCTGCCTGGAAAAGCGCGGCACGCAGACGTCGCTCACCTACCTCGACGAGAAGCGCGTCGAGCTCGTCTACGCGATGCCGCTCGCCGATGTGATCTTCGACTTCTACGACCGCCTCAAGAGCATCTCCAGGGGCTACGCGTCCTTCGACTACGAAATGATCGACTACCGCGCGACCGAGCTGGTCAAGGTGGACATCCTGATCAACAGCGAGCCGGTCGACGCCCTGTCCATGCTCCTGTTCAAGGGCAACGCCTATGCCCGGGCGCGCCGCGTCTGCGAGAAGCTCCGGGACGAGATCCCGCGCCACCAGTTCAAGATCCCGATCCAGGGCGCCATCGGCGGCCAGATCATCGCCCGCGAGACCGTCAACGCCGTGCGCAAGGACGTCACGGCCA
Organism: uncultured Spirochaetota bacterium; assembly: GCA_963734495.1. Classification (GTDB taxonomy): domain Bacteria; phylum Spirochaetota; class Spirochaetia; order SZUA-6; family CAVTHK01; genus CAVTHK01. Next base: position 116,984 of record CAVTHK010000002.1, on the reverse strand, counting down.
AGTGCTACGGCGGCGACATCACGCGGAAGAAGAAGCTCCTCGAGAAGCAGAAGGAAGGCAAGAAGCGGCTCAAGATGGTCGGCTCGGTCGAGCTGCCGCAGAGCGCCTTTCTCTCGGTGCTGAAGACCACGGACGACTGAGCGCGGAGGCGCGGCGGGCGCGGTCATCCGCGCGCTCCGCCCGCAGAGCGCGCCCTCGTCGCCTACCCTTCCCGATCGATGAGCCCGCTGCTCTGCTCCCACCAGCGCGCGGCAGCGCCCGCCGATCGCGCCAGGCGCTCGAGAAAGCGCGGCTCCGCGCTCGGAAGCGGCGACGTGTCGGGGAAGTCCAGGTACAGGTAATCCACTTCACGAAGAAGGCTCCCCGCCTGCGTGTCGAGCGCGCCGGCGGCCGGCGACGCGAGCAGCCGCTCGAGCAGGCCGGCAGCGGCGGCGAGCCGCTCGCGCTCCGCGGCGGCGAAGCGGGCCACCGCCTCGCGGCCCCAGCGCGGCGCTGCGGGCGCGGGGCGCGCCGGACGCGCGAGGCGGGGCCAGGCCGCGGGCAGCCCCTGGTCCAACGGATGCCCGCCCTTGTCCAGGCCCGCGGCGTCGAGATCGATCACGCGCCCCGCCTGCCCGTCCGCGGCGCCGGCGACTCGGGACGCCTCGCGCGCGTAGCCCTGCAGCACCAGGTCGCTCAGCGTCGGCTCGCCGCGCTTGTCCGCTACGCGCAGCAGACGCCGGCCGAGCAGGGCCGCGGCGGCCGTGGAATCCGCGGGCGCGAGGCGGCTGGCCGCGGCGAGAGCGGCCCGCATCGCCGGCGCCCCCCGCGCGTGCGTCCTCCCGCCGCTGTAGGCGAAGTCGAGGCCCGCCGCGAGCACCGGGCCCGCGGTGAGCCCGAGAGCCAGGTGGAGCGCAGCCACGCCCACCGAGCCGAGCGGAGGGATCGCGCCGGGGCTCAGGCCCGCAGCCTCGAGCCGCGAGAGAAGCGCGATCGGAGCGAATCGCGACGCGCACAGGTAGAGGCGCGGCGCTCGACGCAGCAGCGACGGCGTCGCGGTGATGTCGGCGACCAGGCTGCACTCGTCGAGGCTCGCGCCGAGGAAGTCCTCGAGGTTCAGCCACTGCGCCTCGAGGGCGAACACGATGTCCGGTCGCAGGCCCGCGTCCGCGAGCACCGGGAGCGCGGTGTCGACCGCGAGCACGCGCAGCCGATCGCGGTGGGCGGCGATCCAGTCCAGCCGCTGTTCGAGCGACGGGCCCGCGCCGACGACGAGGATCGGCCCTTCGCAGCGCAGCGCGGTCCAGTCCGCCGCCTGCGGGAGTGCCGCGATGTTGGCGATGAGATTGCGCACCCAGAGCCGCCCCATGCGGATGAGCGTCATCCTGTTCTGCCAGTGCACGCGGACCGCGTCGCGCAGGGCGTCCGCGATGCGGTCGTAGCGCTGCCGCTCCGCGTCGTAGCCCGCGCACAGCGGGACGCTGAGCACGCGGCGGAAGCGCCCCAGGCCGAGCCCGTGAGCCATGCGCGCGACGGCCGCGGGGTCTTCGCCCCGCACGACCGACAGGCGCGGGTCGTCCGGGAAGAGCCGCGGCCGCAGGCCGCAGGCGGTCGCGAAGAGCTGCTGATCGATCTCGACGCACACGATGTGGCTGCTCGGCGGCGTGCGCGCCAAGAGCTCCGCGAGGCCGTGACCGAGGCCGACGGAAGGCACGAACACCAGGCTCCGCGGCGGGACCGCGCGCGGCGCCGCGGCGTCCATGCGCCGCACGACCCCGCGCAGCGGGTCGACGCTCGAGTAGAGAAGCCTTCCGCCGTATCTGACCGTGAGGCCCCGTCCGGTTTCCCAGACGCGGGGCGGCTCCGGTTCCATGGGCGGGCTACTGGGCCGCGGCGCCCCTGCCCCCGAGGATCCTGGAGAAGAAGGTCTCCTGGAAGCGGTCGTCCAGCTTCTTGTTGTCGATCAGGTCCTGCGGGAGCTCCTGCTGCAGCGCCTGCAGCGCAAAGGAATCCATCGACGAAGCGACCAGGTCGAGGTCCTTGGGCGGCATCGGCCGCTCCTCGAGCAGCGAAGCGACGATCACGCGGTCGCCCACCAGGAGCGGGTCGCTCACGCCCCCCTGGGGGAGCGCGGCAAGCGACCGCAGGAAGTCCTCGTCGAACGCCGCGCCGGCCAGCGCCGACTGGTCGTTCCCCTTGACCGCAACGCGCCGCGTCGGAAGAGCGTTCCCGTAGTTGACCGGGAAGAACTCCGTCTCCTGGGGCGGGAACAGCCCGGCGTCGGCGAGGGCCCGGTTGAACCCTTTTTCCTTCGCGGCGGCTGCCAGCTTCTTGCCCTCGTCCAGGAAATAGGTCTCGGCCACTCCCACCTCGCTGCTGAGGATGTAGTCGTGGACCGCCTTGAGCGTGTCCGCCTGCTTGAAGTCGGGGGCGACCGGCGCCGAATCGGCGCGGAAAAAGACGAACGAGCCGCCGGACTCCAGCACGGGGCTCACTTCGCCCTCCTTGAGCGCGAAGATCGCGTCGACCGGCTCCTGCTTTCCGAAGAGGGCCTCGACCTGGTGGTAGTACTGCCAGCCCAGGTCGCCGCCCTTCTCCGCGTAGGGGTCTTTGGAGTAGGAGCGGGCCAGCTCGTCGAAGCTGGCGCCCCCGACGCGGGCGCGGACCTGCTCGGCCTCGCGCTTGCTGCCGCGGATCGTGATCCTGCTCAGCTTCATCTTGCGGAAGCGCTTCTCGTTCTCGAGCCCGTACGAGATGACGCGGCTGTCGGGGAGGTTGGAGAACTTGTAGACGACGAACGAGTAGCGCCGCTCGGTCGCGGCCATCTGCGTGATGAACTTCTTTTCGGGGTCGCTGACCTTCGAGGTCGCGAACATGTCGCTCAAATACTGGTCGTGCAGCAGCTCTTCCCGCCGGAGCTTCCGGTTGGCGGTCCTTTCGGCCTGGGGTGTCTTTGCGTAACGGTCGCTGTCAAAGGTGCCCGCCACGACGTAGGGGCCGTATTCCACCAGCGAGTCGCTCACCCGCTCGTCCGAGACCCACGCGCCGGCCCGATCCATCTCCTGGAGAATCGCCATGTGGAGCACGGTCTGGTTAAAGGCGTAGCGCCAGGCCTGGTAGAGCTGGCTCTCGAGGTTGGCATCCTGGGCGGACCTGCGAAGGCTCTCGGCCGCCGTTGTGTACTGGGAAGCGAAGTAGTTGCCCTGGACGTAAGAGATGTGCTTGCCCGCGTAGGTGCCGAAATCCAGGCGCGCAGCCGAACGCCACCGGGTCACGACGGGCGTGCCGATGAAGGTCACGGTGATGATCGCGAGGATCGCGATGCTCATGCCGTAGAGCAGGGGGCTGCGGTTCTGTTTCTTGATCTGCGAGACGTCTTCGTCCTTGGTCTTCCGCATGTGTCTGCGGGCGGCTCGAGAAAACATGGCCATGGCAGAGACCGTAACAAGGAACCCGGCGGGATGTCAATTCGAGAGCGGGCGTGTCGAGAGCCGGCCGCCGCCCCGCCCGCCCGCGCCAGTACGCCGGCCCAAGGCGCGCCGGACAAGGGCGCCTGGCTGCGCCGGGCCACCCGCGCGATAGGCGCGCGGCCTTCGGGGTTCGTCCGCGAACCTTGACAACCGGCGGGGCGCCGCCTATATTGGCCTTCGTTGTCGTGGGGGCGTAGTGAAGCTGGTTATCACGCCAGCCTGTCAAGCTGGAGGCCGCGGGTTCAAGTCCCGTCGCTCCCGTTTCGCGATATCGGGCTGTAGCGCAGGGGCTTAGCGCGCTCGGTTCGGGACCGAGAAGTCGGCGGTTCAAATCCGCCCAGCCCGATTTCCTTTTCCCGCCCGCCGCCGTTTGAATTTAAGGAACCCGCCGCCGAACAGTCTAGGTAGGACGGCTGTTCATGAAATGGACCCTGCTCGCGTGTGCGCTCCTCCTCGCTGCCGCTGCGCCGCGGGGGTGGGCGGAGAGCTACACGCTGCGCAGGGGCGATACCCTCTACAGCGTTTCCCGCAAGTTCCGCGTGCCGCTCGACGACCTGCTGCGAACGAACAACATCACGGACCCCAGCAGCCTCAAGGTCGGAACCCGCATCGAGATCCCCGAAGCCTACGGCGAGTATCGCGCGCAGAAGGGCGACACGCTCTACTCCATCGCCCGCAGGTTCGAGATCACCGTGACCGAGCTCCGGAGGATCAACTCGTTCCCGGCCGACCGCGTGCTCAAGGCCGGGGACCTGCTGCGGGTGCCGGAGGCGGCCTGGGAGCAGGACGCCCGCACGCAGACGGTCTCTACGACCGCGCCGCAGCCGCCGCCGCCGGAGGTCCCGAGCGGGCTTCCCTTCTGGCCCCACCCGGGCGAGATCCGCCCGCTCGAGGGGCAGCTCGCTCCGGGAGTGGCGATCCAGGGCGCGCCCGGCGACCCCGTCTACTCCGTGTCCAGCGGCCGCGTCACCTGGGCGGCCCCGTTTCGCGGCTACGGCCAGATCGTTTTCGTCAAGTGCGAGAACGGCGTCACGTTCGCCTACGCGGGGGCGAGCGATCTTCTCGTGCGCGTGGGGGACCACGTGAGCGCCGGAACGCGCCTCGCGACCCTCGGCGTCCACCCGCACGACGGAGTGGCCAAGGTCATCTTCTTCGCGGCGCGCGGCAGCGAGCCGCTCGACCCGGCGCGCGCGCCCCGCGCGTAGAGCCTGTCGGACTTCCGGAAACGCCGTCATCAGCGGGGCTGCGCCGGTTCCAGGCGCCGGCCGGGTCCGGGCACGGCGGACCGCGCCCGGGGCCAGGGGTTAGGTGTTAGGCCGTACGAACGCAAAGTTGACCCCCTATCCGGTATAGGGTAGATTGGGGGCGCCGAGGTGACATGCGTCGGGAGGTCGAGCCAGGTCTGCGAGTCCTCACCGGCGAGCGGACGGATTCGCAGGCGATCCGCGACAGTGATCCACTCTATCTCTACCTCAAGCAGATAGCGCAGTACCCGCTGCTGTCCGGCGAGGACGAGCGGCGCATCGGGCGTCGGGTCGCCGCTCTCAAGGCGCGCCGCCGGAGGCTCGGCCGCCGCGGGGCCCTCGCGCGCCCGCGCAAGACCGTGGCCGCCGCCGAGCGGGCCGCGGTCGAGAGCGACCTCGTGGCGCTCAAGAACCGGATGATCAACGCGAACCTGCGGCTGGTCGTCGCCATTGCGAAGAAGTACCAGCACCGGGGGCTTTCCCTCCTCGACCTCATCGACGAAGGCAACATCGGGCTCATCGAGGCCGTCGAGCGGTTCGACTACCGTCGCGGGTGCCGCTTCTCGACCTACGGGACCTGGTGGATCCGTCAGGCGATCATCAAGTCCCTCGCGGACAAGGGGCGCGTCATCCGCATCCCGATCCACATGCTGAACACGATCAAGAAGTGCTATTTCGCCGCCAAACAGCTCACGCAGGAGCTCGGCCGCGACCCCACGAGCGGTGAGCTCGCCAAGCACATGCGGGTCTCGCCCTCCAAGATCAAGGAGATCATCAAGCTCTCGCAGGAGACGGCGTCCCTCGACACCACGATCGACGAGGACAACCTCACGCGCCTGGCCGACCTGATCCAGGACTCGGCCAGCAGCGCCCCCTTTGACAGCGTCTTCAGCCTCACCCTCCAGGACACCATCCGCAAGGTTCTCGAGCGGCTGACCGAGCGCGAGATGCGCATCATCAAGCTGCGGTTCGGTCTCGAGGGGTGCGGCCCTCACACGCTGGAACAGACCGGCAAGCTTCTCGGCATCACGCGGGAGAGGGTGCGCCAGATCCAGGAAAAGGCGCTCGGCAAGCTGCGTCACTTCCAGGCGATCGAGGAGCTCAAAGGGCTGCTCTGAGCCCCGGGCGGGAGAGCGGGCGGCCCTTCACCCCACCAGGTAACGCCCGAGCTGGCTGAGCTCGGGGTTCTTCTCGTAGACCGACGCTCCCCGCGCGGTGCTCGGCGCGATCGAGATTGGTGACCTTGAGATAGAGCTCGTTGAGCATGTCCGCGAAGATCGAGAGGTTCGTCGGGAAGTTGGCCGCTACCATCTTGAGCACCACCTGCTCGTCGGAAGGGGCCCGGGTGACCAGGTTGCGGAGGATCGGGACGACCTGCTGGCGGAGCTGATAGACGAGGCTGGCGGCGGCGACGATCTGGTCATAGAGCTCCTGGTACTGGTAGCCCTGGTACTTGAAGTAGTCGCTCTTGTTCGTGAGGTTGTCGATGAGGTCCCAGACCGAGTTCGACAGCGGAAGGTTCAGGAATGTCTTTCGGACATGCTGGTTGTTGATGTTTCGCTGATAGTGGTCGCCGATCCGCTCGATCAGCTTGAAAACGTCGGGATCTTTGACAGGCATTGCGTCCTGACTCTAGCACCTGGCTCCGCGGGTTGTCAAGTTTTCCGGTTCGACCGGTTCGACCCGGTTCGACCCGTTCGACCCGCTCGACGCGGGTTCGACCCGCGCCGGCGGCCGTGCTATCCTCGACCCATGGACTTCCGGGAGCTCGTGCTCAAGACGCGCAGCTGCCGCAGGTTCGACTCGACGGTCGCCGTGACCCCGGCCGTCGTGCGCGACCTCGTCGACGTGGTTCGCCACGTCCCGTCGGCGGCCAACCGGCAGCCTCTCAGGTACGTGGCGTCGTGCGGACCCGCGATGAACGCGAAGATCTTCGCGACCCTCTCCTGGGCGGGTGCTCTTCCCGACTGGCCCGGGCCCGCGGAACGGGAGCGGCCGACGGCGTACGTCGTGATCCTCCACGACCGGGACGTCTGCGAGCCGGCGCCTCACGACGCCGGCATCGCGGCGCACACGCTGCTGCTCGCCGCCGTCTCGATGGGGCTGGCCGGGTGCATGTTCGGGGCGATCCAGCGCCCGGCGCTGCACGAGATCCTGCAGCTTCCCGACAACCTGGAGATCGTGCTGGTGGTGGCGATCGGCGCGCCGGTGGAGAAGATCGTGCTCGAGGAGGCCGGGCCGGGAGGCTCCCTCAAGTACTACCGAGACCGCGACGGGACCCACCACGTGCCCAAACGGCGGCTTGAGGACGTTCTGCTGCGGACCTGCACCGATTGAATCGAGAGGAGGATCGCCATGCTGCTCACGAGCTCCGCATTCGCCGACGGCGGCATGATACCTTCGAAGTACACGTGCGACGGGGCCGACGTCTCGCCGCCTCTGTCGTGGGGCGCCGTGCCCGACGGCACGAAGTGCTTCGTCCTGATCTGCGACGACCCCGACGCGCCGATGGGCCCCTGGGTGCACTGGGTGCTCTACGACCTGCCGGCCGCGCTCCGCGAGCTGCCCGAGCACGTCCCCGCCGACGGCCAGCCGCGGGTGGGTGGCCGCCAGGGCACGAATGACTTCCGCCGCACGGGCTACGGGGGCCCCTGCCCTCCGGGCGGCACCCACCGCTATTTCTTCAAGCTCCTCGCCCTCGATCGGACGCTCGGCCTGCCCGCCGGCCAGACGCAGAAGCAGGTCGAGCGCGCGATCACGAAGGGCGTGCTCGCCGAAGCGCAGCTCATGGGCCGCTACCACCGATAGCGGAGGTCCCGAACGGCCGAGCCCTCGTACCTGCGCCTCTATCGGGAAGGGGTCCTTGAGGAGAGGATCCGCTCGGCCCTCACCTCGCTGGAGAACTGCCGTCTCTGCCCGCGGCGCTGCGGCGCGAACCGGCTGCTCGGCGACCGCGGCATCTGCCGAATCGGCAGGCTCGCGCGCGTCGCCTCGGCCGCTCCCCACTTCGGCGAAGAGCGGCCCCTCGTCGGCTCGGGAGGCTCCGGCACGATCTTCTTTGCCGGGTGCAGCCTGCTGTGCTCCTTCTGCCAGAACTGCGACATCAGCCACCGTCTCGCCGGTTTCGACGCGACGCCGCGGAGGCTCGCGCGGGCCATGCTCGCTCTGCAGGCCACGGGCTGCGCCAACATCAACCTCGTCACCCCTACGCACGTCGCCGCGCAGATCCTCGAGGCTCTGGCGATCGCGGCGGCCGAAGGCCTGCGGCTCCCGCTCGTGTGGAACAGCGGCGGCTACGACTCCGTGGAGACGCTGCGGCTCCTCGACGGGGTGGTCGACATCTACATGCCGGACTTTAAGTTCTGGAAGGGTGAAGGCGCACGCTGGCTCCCGGGCGTCGACGATTACGGAGAGACGGCCGCCGCCGCGATCGCCGAGATGCACCGGCAGGTGGGCGACCTCGTCATCGAGGGCGGCCTCGCCGTGCGGGGGCTTCTGGTGCGCCATCTCGTGATGCCGGGCGGCGCGTCGAACACCGGGGCCATCATGCGCTTCCTCGCCTCGCTCTCGCGCGACACTTACGTCAACCTGATGGACCAGTACCGGCCGTTGTACCGCGCGCGCGGCGACGCCGTGATCGGATCGAGGACGACGGCCCGGGAATACGACGCCGCCGTGGCGGCCGCGAAGGCCGCCGGGCTCCACCGGCTGGACCCGCGCCCGCGGGTGCGTTGAGGAGCCGCGCGCGCACGGGCGACGTCGACGCGACCGCCGGTTGACCATCACATGCGTCGGCGTGTATCTTGGAGGCCAACCGGGTTCGAGTCCGTGACCCACCGACGCTGCGGGCTTTAACACCAGACACAACAAAAGGAACAGACTTGGACAGTCACACTTTCGGTGGGCTCGCATTGATCGAGCCCCTCCAGCGCGCGGTGGCCGCAGCGCGGTTCGAGACCCCCACTCCTATCCAGCAGCAGGCGATCCCCTTGCTTCTCGAGGGCCACGATCTCCTCGGGTGCGCCCAGACCGGCAGCGGCAAGACCGCGGCCTTCGGCCTGCCCATACTGCAGCACATCGCGCGCAACCCGCGCCCGCTCGCCGCGCGCTCGGCGCGCGCGCTCATCCTCGCCCCGACGCGCGAGCTCGCCCTGCAGATCGCCGAGAGCCTCGGAGGGCTGGCGCGCTACGTGCGCGCGCGCGTGGCGGTCGTCTTTGGCGGCGTGAACAAGAAGCCTCAGATCGCCGAGCTCGCGCGCGGCGTCGACGTTCTCGTCGCGACCCCCGGCCGCCTCCTCGACCTCATGGGCGAAGGCCGGGTGCGCCTGGCCGCCGTCGAGATCGTGGTGCTCGACGAGGCCGACCGCATGCTCGACATGGGCTTCATCCCCGACGTCGAGCGCATCCTCTCGGCCCTGCCCGCGCGGCGGCAGTCGCTGTTCTTCTCCGCGACGATGCCTCCCGATGTGGCGAAGCTCGCGCGGGGCATGCTGCGGGAGCCCTGCCAGGTGGAGATCGCGCGGACCGCTCGCACGATCCCCCGCATCGCGCAAAAGGTCCTCTTCGTCGACCGCGACGACAAGCGCGCGCTCCTCTCCGAGCTCCTGGGCGGCGAAGCGGTGTCGCGGGCACTGGTGTTCACCCGCACCAAGCACCGCGCGCGCGACCTCGCCCGCCACCTGCTGCGCGCGGGCTTCCGGGCCGACGCGCTGCACGGGGACAAGAGCCAGTCGCAGCGGCAGCGGGCGCTCGACGCCTTCCACGAGGGCCGGATCCAGGTGCTGGTCGCGACCGACATCGCCGCCCGCGGCCTCGACGTGGACGACATCGACCATGTCATCAACTACGAGCTGCCCAACGAGCCCGAGAGCTACGTGCACCGCATCGGCCGCACCGCCCGCGCCGGCAAGGAGGGCATCGCGCTGTCGCTGTGCGACGCCACCGAGGCCGAGTACCTGCGCGATATCGAGAAGCTCGTCGACGCGCCGCTCGCCGTGGACGCCGGCCACCGCTGGCACAGCGCGGCCGCCGCGGCCGCGCGGGCCGCGCTGGAGCGCCGCGGCGCGCCTCGCGCGGGCGCCCGGCCTGCGGCCCGCCCCGGCCTCCGGCCGGGCGGCCTGCGGATGGCGCCGCGGCCGGCCGGCATCCGCCGCTGGCCGCGCCGCGCCGGGAGAGGCGCATGAGCGGCGCCGCGGCGGTCCAGGCGGCCGCGCCGCGGCTCGTGCGCAACGAGCGCATCCGGAACGTCGCCATCATCGCGCACGTCGACCACGGCAAGACGACCCTCGTCGACGCCATGGTCAGGCAGAGCGGGGTCTTCCGCGAAGGCAAGGAGCTCGCCGAGCGCCTCATGGACACGATGGAGCTCGAGCGCGAGCGCGGCATCACCATCGCCGCCAAGAACTGCTCGGTGAGGTGGCACGGCGTCAAGATCAACATCATCGACACCCCGGGCCACGCGGATTTCGGCGGCGAGGTCGAGCGGGCCCTGTCGATGGCCGACGGCGCCCTGCTGCTCGTCGATGCGGCCGAGGGGCCCCTCCCCCAGACCCGGTTCGTCCTGGCAAAGGCGCTGGAGGCCGGCCTCGCCATCGTGGTCGTCATCAACAAGATCGACCGCAAGGACAGCCGGCCGGTCGAGGTGCTCAACGACATCTACAGCCTGTTCATCGACCTGGGGGCGACGGAGGAGCAGATCGAGTTCCCGGTCCTGTACGCCGTCGGGCGCGAAGGCATCGCGCAGAGAACCCTCGAGGAGAAGGGCAGCGACATCGCGGTCCTCTTCGACACGATCATCGAGGCCATCCCCGGGCCTGCCCACGAGCAGGACCGCGCGTTCCAGATGCTGGTCTCCGACCTCGGCTACTCCGACTACGTCGGCCGGCTCGCGGTGGGCAAGGCCCACCACGGCTCGGTCCGCGCCAACGCAAGCCTCGTGTGCCTCGGCGCCGACGGGGCGGTCCGGCCGCTCAACGTCTCGCGCATCCAGGTCTACGACGGGTTGGCGCTCCGCGACGCGGACCAGGTCGAGCCGGGCGACATCGCGGTGCTCGCGGGCATCGACGAGGTCACGATCGGCGACACGATCTGCACCCGCGAGCAGCCGCTCCCGCTGCCGCGCATCGAGGTCGCCGAGCCCACGGTCTCGATGTTGTTCCGTCGCAACGACGGCCCCTTCTCAGGCAAGGAGGGACGCTTCGTCCAGGCCAGCAAGATCGGGGAACGGCTCCTCAAGGAAACGTTGAAGAACGTGGCGATCCGCGTCGAGCCCACGGAGGACCGCGAGGGCTTCGTGGTCAAGGGCCGCGGCGAGTTCCAGATGGCGATCCTCGCGGAGACGATGCGCCGGGAGGGCTACGAGCTCTGCCTCGGCAGGCCCGAGGTGATCTTCAAGGAGCGCGACGGGAAGCGCCTGGAGCCGATCGAGCAGCTGCTCATCGACTGCCAGGAGGCCCACATCGGCATCATTTCCGAGAAGCTCTCCGTGCGCAAGGGACGGATGACCGGACTGCACGCGCAGGGCGGCGGGCGTGTGCGGCTTGAGTTCAGCGTGCCGTCGCGCGCCCTCATCAGCTACCGCGACGAGTTCCTCACCGACACCAAGGGCACCGGCACGATGAACTTTTCGATCTCCGGCTACGAGGAGTACCGCGGCGACTTTCCCGCTCGCTTCACCGGCTCCCTGGTGGCGGACCGCGTAGGCGTCGCCGTCGCCTACGCGCTGTTCAACCTCGAGCCGCGGGGCACCCTCTTCGTCGTCCCCGGCGACCGGGTCTACGAGGGCATGATCGTCGGGGAGCACACGCGCGACAACGATCTCGACGTCAACCCCTGCCGCGGGAAGAAGCTCACGAACATGCGCGCCGCCGGCCGCGACGAGAACGTGATCCTGTCGCCGGTGACGCCGGTGACGCTCGAGCGCGCGATCCGTTTCGTACGCGAGGACGAGCTGGTCGAGGTCACCCCGGCCTCGATCCGCCTGCGCAAGACCGCGCTGCGCGCCGGCGACCGCAAGGAAAGGCTCCGCCGCCGGAGCTAGGTCGGCCGCCGTCACACGGTTCGCTCAGGGCGCGCCCTGTCTCTTCCCTGGAACAATGTCGAAATGGTAGGTCGATTCGAGGACCGGGCTCATCTCCCAGCGGCCCCGCTCGTTGCGCCGGAAAGGGACGGACAGGGTCGACCCGTCGTGCGCGACCTGGAGGAGCCACGTCGAGCCCGCTCCGCGCGTCACCCGCATCTCGGGATTTCCCGCGGCCAGCGCGCGCAGGGCGCTCACGGCCTGAGCCCTCAGGGGGGGATCGAGCGTCAGGAGAAAAGGCGCGATCGTCTCCTGCTTCTCCGCGTCGCCGATCTCGACGGCGATCACGAAGGAGCGGAACGTGGAGACGATCTCGCGCTCGGGCGGCCCCCCGCAGCCCGCGAGAGCGAGCGCGAGGAGCCCTGCGACCAACAGCTTCACGGAGGCGGCGCCTCCTTTCACTACCTACTTGCTGTACTTGACGATGGTTCCCGTGATGTGCGCGTGCGCCGGAGCATAGATGTTCAGCGTGATCGCGTTCAGCAGGATGTCGACGAATGTGGCCTGGTAGGTCACCGTGACGTTCACGGCCGCGTCGGCGGTGTACTTCTGGATCTCACGCTGAATGGCGTCGTAGATCACCGTGTCCATGGCATCCGCCGTCACGTTCAGGAGGTTGGGGCCGCCGGACCCGCCCAGGAACTCGTGCACGGCGACCGTGATGTCGAACGTGCCCACCGAGGTGTAGCTCGGGATCTGCTTCGTGACCTGCGTGCCCGAAAGCTGGAACGTGGTGCACGACGACAGGGCGATGACCACGACCATCAGCACGAGACCGCCACCCTTTGTAAAACGCATCCTGTTGCCTCCTGCTTCAGACTGGCGGAAACATAGCGGATTCCGCCCGGGATGGCTACCCCTTTTGCCCGCCGCCGCGGTCAGGATTTCGCGAGGCTGCGGCCCCGCTGCTCCAGCAACGGCAGGATCTGCTCCAGGTTCTGGCGCCTCGCTGCTGCGACGTCGATCAGCTCGAACCCGCAGGTGCGCAGTACCTTTTCGAGGCTCGCGAGGCAGCTCGGCCCCCCGCCTCCCCCACCGCCGGCGACGCACAGGCCCGCGGCGCGGCGGCCCTCGATGCGGGCGAGGCCCGCGGAGTGCCGCGTGGTGCGCCGTCAGCCGGTCGAGCAACGCGCGCAGGCTCTCTGCGAGGTCGCCGAAGTAGACGGGCGTCGCGAACACGCAGAGGTCGGCGGCCGCGAGCTTGTCGACGAGGCCGCCGAGATCGTCCTCGATGATGCATCGGCCCTCGCTCCTGCAGAGGCCCCAGCCGTCGGCGTTGCACTGCCGGCACCGCTCCAGTCGCAGCTCGGGGAGCCAGCGCTGCTCGCAGCTCGCCCCCGCGGCCTCGAGCCCGCGCACGAGCGCGCCCAGCGCGCGGCCGGTCTGGCCCTCGCGGTTGCGGCTTCCCGACAGGCAGACGACCTTCATTTTTTACCTCCTCCTTCCCGACTCCGGGGCGCGGCCAGAGCGCCGTGCTCCCTGATCGCGCGGGCCATCGCCTCTACGTTCTCGGGCTTGAGGTAGCTCGCGAGGCTGTTCCCGCTCGACACGATGTAGCCGCCCCCCGGGCCGAGGTCGCGGATCAGGCCGCGCACCTCGTCCTCCGTCTCCGCGACCGTGCCGTCGCCGAGGATGTTCAGGTCCACGTTCCCCAGCAGGCAGAGGCGCCGGCCGTAGCGGGCCTTGATCGCGCGGATGTCCATGGCGCCCCTCTCCACGGGGTGGATCGCCGCGATGCCGAGCGTCATCAGGTCCGGGAGGAGCGGCTCGATGTTCCCGTCGCTGTGGATCACCCACGGCAGGGTGACCTTCGAGGCGAGCTTTCGGTAGCGGGGCATCACGAGGTCGTGGAAGACCCGCGGGGAGAAGAGCGGCCCGGTCTTGTGCGCCATGTCGTCGGTGGTCACGTAGAAATCGAACCCCATGCCGCAGACGCGTTCCGCCACCGCGATCGACCAGTCGAAGTAGCGGTCGAGCACCGTCTCGAGGAACGGCAGGTTCTCGAAGAGCGCGTACGAGAAGCCCTCGATGCCCATGCTCATGATCGTGGAAAAGATGCCCGCCCGCGTGATGAACGCGGCGGCCCGCTCGCCCCTGGCCGCGACGAACGCGCGCGCCTCGTCGTAGAGGCGCGGGTCGCGGGGATCGGGGAGCTGCATCATCGGGAGGTCCGCTTCGGATCGGATGAGGCCGTCGCCGTAGAAGACCCTGCCGTCCTTGCCGGCGACCCGTTTGACGTACACGGGCGCGCGCAGGACGTAGAAGAGATCGTCGAGCCCGAGGTGGCCGGCCAGCTCCGCGATCTCGGCCAGCGTGTACGCGTTGTGCTCGAGGTCGGCGGCGGGCGCCGCGGTCCCGCTCCAGCCCAGCAGCCGCTGAGCGAGGGGCCTGTCGACCGAAAGCTCGACCCACGGGACGCGGTCCGGCTGCTCGCGGCGCAGCGCGGCCAGCACCCGCTCGCGCGATGTCATGCGCGCACTGTAGCACGGGCGGTCGGACGCCGCCAGCGCGGCGCGCCCGCGTCCGCCGTCGCGGACAGTCCGCCGTCGCGGGGGTTGACGGCTTGCCTCCGCGGCAATAGCTTCGATCGCATGAAAGTCTTGTTCATCGGCGGGACCGGCAACATCTCGCTCGAAGCGGCAAAGGAGGCGCTGCGGCGCGGGTGGGAGGTCTTTGTCCTCAACCGCGGCAACAGCCCCGTGCCCCAGGGCGCGCGGTCGATCCGCGCCGACATCCGGGACAGGGCCGCCGCGGCGCAGGCGCTGCGCGGCCACACCTGGGACGCGGTCGCGGAGTTCATCGCGTACGAACCCGCGCACATCGAGGCCGATCTCGAGCTGTTCCGCGGAAAGACGCGGCAGTACATCTTTATCAGCTCGGCATCCGTCTACCACAAGCCCCTGCGCACACTACGTCATCACGGAGGCGACGCCGGCCTTCAATCCATTCTGGGAATACTCGCAAAAGAAGATCGCCTGCGAGCAGAGGCTCGCGCGGGCCTACGCCGAAGGCGGCTTCCCGATGACGGTGGTGCGGCCCTCGCACACCTACAGCGACGGCTGGTTCCCGACGACCTTCGGGTCGCGCGACTACACCGTCGCGGCGCGGATGCTCGCGGGCAAGGAGATCGTCGTGCACGGCGACGGCGAATCGCTGTGGACGCTCACGCACAGCAGGGACTTCGCGACCGGCTTCGTCGGGCTGATGGGGAATCCCGCGGCGGTCGGCGAGACGTTCCACATCACCTCCGATTTCGTCTACACCTGGAACGAGATCCACCGGAGCATCGGCGCGGCGCTCGGAGTCGAGCCGAAGCTCGTGCACGTCCCTTCGCAGATCATCGGCCGCATCGTCCCGTCGCGCGGCCCCGGGCTCCTCGGCGACAAGGCGCACTGCCTCGTGTTCGACAACAGCAAGATCAGGCGCCTGGTGCCCGAGTTCACGCCGCGCATCCCGTTCCACGAAGGCGCACGCATGTCGGTTGCCTGGTACGAGGCGCACCCTGAGAAGAAGGTGAGCGACGCGGCGATCGACAACGAGATCGAGGCGGTGCTCAAGGCGTGGCACTCGATGACGGAGCGCCTCGGATGACCGGGCCGTCGACCCATCCGGACGTCCGGATCGGCCACGTCCACCTCACGGTGGCGGACCTCGACCGCGCGCTGGCCTTCTACCGCGACCTTCTCGGCTTCGCCGTGATGCAGTGGTACGGCGACTCGGCGGTGTTCCTCTCCGCCGGCGGCTACCACCACCACATCGGGCTGAACACGTGGGCGGGAAAGGGCGCGAGCCCACCTCCCCACGGGCACACGGGGCTCTACCACTTCGCGATCCTCTACCCGAGCCGGAGCGAGCTCGCGACGACGCTCAAGCGCCTCGTAGACTCCGGCTACCCCCTGGATGGCGCTTCGGACCACGGCGTGTCCGAGGCGATCTACCTGCGCGACCCCGACGGCAACGGCGTCGAGCTCTACTGCGACCGGCCGAAAGAGCGATGGCCGAAGCGCGCCGGCGGGGAGCTTTCCATGACCACCCTGCCCCTCGACCTCGAAGGGTTGCTCGCCGAGGCGGGCTGACGCGCAGGCGCGTCCGCTTCCGCCGCCTCGGCCGCCCTGGACCGCCTCGGCCGCCTGCCCGCCGCCTCGGCCGCCGCCGCTTTCGTGCCTTGACCGCTTTCGCGCCACGCTCGTAGATTCGATCGGGGAGGTTGCCTCGTGGGCGACGCAAGACTCGCCGCGGCCCGCGTCAGCGCGCTCGCGGAGCTCGCGCCAGGTATCTTCAGCCTGCGCTTTCCGCGCTCCTTCTCCTTCGCCCCGGGAGAATGCGTCCCGGTGGCGGCGGACGCCGGGATGACGCCGCGGCGCTACAGCGTGGCGAGCGGCCCGCAGGACCCCGAAGTCGAGCTGCTGTTCGACCTGGTCGAGGGCGGCAGGCTCACGCCGTGGCTGGCGACACTCGAGCCCGGGGACGCGATCTTCGTGGGCGAACCGACCGGGAGCTTCCGCGACGCCGCCGGCAAAGCGGTCTGGGTCGCGGCCGGGACCGGCGTCGCGCCGTTTCTCTCCATGGTCCGCGCGGGCCGCACGCGCGAGCGCCTGCTCATCCAGGGCAGCCGCACGCTCGAAGGGCTGCTGTACCAGGAGGACCTGCACGCCGCTCTCGGCGCCAGCTACGTGCCCTGCTGCCCGGCGGCCGCGGAGCCCTCGGTGTTTCCGGGCCGGCTCACCGCGTACCTGCTCTCGGCGGAAATTCAGCCTGAGGCGCATTACCTGCTGTGCGGGAGCCCGGCGATGGTCGTCGACGTGCGCGACCTTCTGATCGCGCGCGGCGTGCCGTTCGAGCACATCGTCTCGGAGATCTACTTCTGATGAAGAATCAAGGCAGCCCCTCCGACCGTCCCTCCCTCCTCGGCATGAGCCTCGGCGAGATCGACGGGCTGGCTCTCCGGCTCGGCCTCCCGCGCTACGCCGGCCGCCAGATTGCCGGCTGGGTTTACCGGCGCGCGGCCGACAGCGTCGACGCGATGAGCGACCTGTCCCTGGCCGCGCGAGGCGCCCTGGCGCGGGACGCGGACCTCGGCGTCCGGCCTCCCGCGAGAGTGAGCGAGTCGGCCGACGGGACGCGCAAGTACCTCTTCGAGAGTCACGCGGGGCGCTTCGTCGAGGCTGCCTATATCCCCGAAGGCGATCGGGCCACCCTCTGCCTCTCCGTGCAGGTCGGCTGCAAGATGGGCTGCCTCTTCTGCATGACCGGGAAGCAGGGCTTCCAGGGCAACCTCTCCCCCGGCGAGATCCTCAACCAGTACCGCAGCCTGCCCGAGCGCGAGAGCGTCACCAACGTCGTCTACATGGGCATGGGCGAGCCGATGGACAACCTGGCTGCGGTGCTCGCCAGCCTCGAAGCGTTCACCGCCGACTGGGGGTACGGCTTCGCGCCGCGCCGCATCACCGTGTCGACGGTAGGCATCATCCCCGCAATGGAGGAGTTCCTGGAGCGCAGCGCCTGCCATCTCGCCGTGAGCCTGCACTCGCCTTTCGAGGAGGAGCGTCGAAGGCTCATGCCGGTCGAGACGGTCTACCCGCTCGCCGAGGTGCTCGCTGCGCTGCGCCGGGCGGCGGTTCCCAAGCGCCGGCGCGTGTCGTTCGAGTACATCATGTTCCGCGGCGTGAACGATACCGAACGCCACGCGCGGGAGCTCGTGCGGCTGCTCCACGGTATCCGCAGCCGTGTGAACCTGATCCCCTTCCACCCGGTGGAGGGGACGCCGCTCGAGCCTTCGCTCCCCGAGCGGGTGCTGGAGTTCCAGGCGCGCCTCAAGGCGAGCGGAGTCATGACCACGATCCGCAAGTCGCGCGGCCTGGACATTGCGGCGGCTTGCGGGCTGTTGTCCACGCGGGCGCTCGTCGAGCGGAAAGGCTCCGTCGACTACTAGGCACAGGGGACGTGCCTGCCCGGGGCCGACATGGATGTCGTGGCCCCGGGCTGACACCTCACCCGCCTGACGCGCCGGCCGAGGCAGGTGCCTTCCCATTGAAAAGAACCGGAAATTCGTGCCCGTGCATTCGGATCTTCCGGTTTTTTTGGATGGGGAGACACCCCCCGCGGGAAACGGCCTCCCGACCGGCCCGAGGCTTTGCCCCGCGCTCGCGGTAGGGTATCCTCAGCCGCGGGTACCCGCATGAAAGCCCACACAGTCCGCGCGGTGCGCTGCGACCATCGCGCGTCCGACCAGCAGATCTACGACGCTCTCCGCGCCGCGACCGACCCTCTCGAGCGCGCCTGGGAGCGCCTCGCCCGCGCCGACCGCATCGTGATCAAGCTCAACATGATGAAGCCCCCCGAACGCATCGCCTGGTTCGAAGGCAGGCGGCGCGAGCTGGTCGACGACGCGGTCTGCCGCGCCGTGCTCCGCCTGCTGCGCGAGCGCACGAGCGCCCCGATCACGGCGACCGACACCAACCCGTACGCGCCCGAACACCTGATGGGCGGCGACTTCAACTACGCGCAGCACCTGCGCGACTTTGGCGTCTCGTTCGTCGATTCCAACCTGCCTCCCTTCAAGACCTACGACGTGCCCGGCGGCGGCCGCATCTTCGAGCGCTACACCCTGAGCGCCTGCCTCGAGGGGGCCGAGGTGGTCTCGGTCGCAAAGCTCAAGAACCACAAGTTCATGGGCGTGACGCTCACCACAAAGAACCTCTTCGGCCTGCCTCCGATCAGCCGGCCGGCAGGCCGGACGCGGTCCTATTTCCACCATCTCGTCCGCCTCCCCTACGTGCTCGCGGACCTGGCCCGGATCGCCGACCCGTGCCTCGCGATCATCGACGCCCTGACCGGGCAGTCGGGCATGGAGTGGGGGGGCGAAGGCCGCGTGTGCGACGCGCTGGTGGCCGGCGACCACGTCATCGCGACCGACGCCTGCGCCGCGTGGCTCATGGGGCACGACCCCGCGTCGGACTGGCCCACCCCACCCTTCCGCCGCGACCGCAACCACCTGCTGGCCGCTTCGGAGGCCGGCTACGGCACGGTGCGCCTCGAAGAGATCGACTTTGAAAGTGAAGTCAGCCGTCCGCTCGGCGTCTTCGACTCGGTGGTCGAGGACCCGCACGGCGTGATCGCGAGCTGGCTCGAGACCGCGTGCGAGCAGGCGCTCGTCTACCAGGATCGCCGGTCCGCGATCGTCTCGCGCCACGGCGGCAATTTCGTCTACCTGCAGAAGGGCGAGGTGGTCTGGTCCGGGCCTGACCCCGAGGGGCTGGCAAGCCGGCGCGAGCTCAGCGGCCGCGACAAGGATCAGGCGATGTGGCTCAAGCTGGCGGACCGCGACGAGCGCGAAGGCGAGCGATTCGACGCGTATCGGGCGAGCCTGCCATGGTTTCGCGAACGGACTGCGAAAGGAGAGAGGACGGCATGACCTGTCGATGGGCGACGATGTCCGCCGCCTGCGTCACGAGCTGGGCGACGCCCGCGACAAGCCCTGACTCGCCGATCGGGTGCGCTACTCCCGGCTTGCCGCCCTTCAGTATATTCCTGACAGCAGGAGTAAACTATGCACATCCGCACGTTGATCGTATTTCCGGCCGTGCTGTTCGGGCTCGGCCAGGCTTTCGCGGCTCCTTCGGCGGAAAAGACGCGCATCGCGAGCGACACCGGCAGCCCGATGGCGCAGGTGCTCGCCGCGGCCATCCCCGAATCGGAGGCCCTCAAGACCGCCTACCCCGTGCGCCTGACGGACACGGAATGGCGCCAGCGGTTGACGCCGTTCCAGTACGAGGTGCTGCGGCAGGCGGGCACCGAGCAGCCCTTTACCGGCGAGTATGACCAGAACCACCGGGCCGGCACCTACTACTCGGCCGCGACCGGCGAGCCGCTGTTCAGCTCGAAGACCAAGTTCGACTCCGGCACCGGGTGGCCGAGCTTCTACGAGCCGATCAAGCCCGACGCGGTCAAGTACATCGTCGACACTTCCTACGGCATGACGCGCGTCGAGGTCGTCGACAGCCTGAGCGGCTCCCACCTCGGCCACGTCTTCGACGACGGGCCGCCGCCGACGGGCCTGCGCTACTGCATGAACTCGGCCGCCATGATCTTCGTGCCCGAGGGGGGCAAGCCGCCTGCGATCCTCGGACAGCCGCAGCCCTGAACGCGTGCGCTTTCACTTTGGCGAGCCCGAGGACGAGAGGTCCGACGGCCGCGCGCACCAGTCCGGGCCCGACGCGCTCACGCTGATCCAGACCTACGAGGATCACTTCAGCTGTTCCATCGAATGGATGAGACTGGCGAAGGAAGGCATATTCCGCCGCCGCCGCGCAGGGCGGCGGCGGCCGGCCGCTCCTAACGCTCCCAGCGGTTGAACGAGGCGCGCTCCGCGAAGGGCTTCTTCTCCTTCTGCCGATGCGCCTCCGCCGGGACGCCGACGGGGAGGATCACGCGCACCTCCCTGTCTGGCGGCACGCCGAGCAGCTCGCCGACTGCCGCGGCGCGGCCCTCGCTCCGCAGGGCTCCGTCGAGCCACACGCTCGCGTAGCCCAGCGCCGTGATGGCGAGCAGCATGTTCTCCGTCGCGGCGGCGTAGTCCTCGACGCCGAAGCAGAACTTTCTGTCGGCCGTGGCCCCGGGATCCATCACCACCGCGATCAACGCGGGCGCCCCGGCGACAGTCGTATTCTCCGTGATCGCGGCGATGCGCGCGACAAGCGGCTCGCTGTCCACCACGACGAAGCTGGTCGACTGGCCGTTGTAGCCCGAAGGTGCCTGGATGCCCGCCTGCACGATGGCGCGCAGGTCCTCGCGCGGGACCCGCTGCGGCTCAAAGGCGCCCCGATAGCTGTGCCGCCTGGCGATCGCCTCGAAGAAGTCCATGCCCGAGCTTAGCACCGGCGCGCCGCCTTTGCACACCTTGCGTGCCGGCCGCCGGCCGATCTATGCTCTGCGGCCGGTGAACACCGGGATCCTCGCTGCGGCCGCGGTCGCGTTGATGTGGGCCGTGAGCTCGCTCTGCTACTCCTTTGCGGGAAGGCGCATCGGCTCCGGCGCCGTGAACCACGTGCGCCTCTGGCTCGCGCTGTCGCTGACCGCGCTCGCGCACCTGGCGCTCACCGGCCGCATCCTGCCGCAGGCGGCCGGCGCACGCCAGCTCGCCTTTCTCGCCGCGTCCGGGCTCATCGGCTACGTGCTCGGGGACGCCTTCCTCTTCGAGGGGTTCGTGCAGCTCGGCGCGCGGACGACCATGCTGATCATGACCTCGGTGCCCATCTTCGGCGCGTTCCTCGGCTTCGTCGTCCTCGGCGAGCGGCTGAGCCTCTGGAAGGCGGCGATGATCGCCGTGACGCTCGCCGGCATCGCGGTGGTGGTGGCGGGTCCCGCCGCGGGAACCGAGCCGGCGGCCGATGCCGGCGCAGACGCGGATGCGAAGGCCGCCCACGCGCGGCGACGCAGGCTCTGGGGCGTGGCCTGCGCCTGCGGTGGAGCCGTCGGGCAGGCCGGCGGGCTGCTCCTTTCGAAGCTGGCCCTGCAGGAGGGGATGTCGCCGGTCGCTGCCAACCTCGTCCGGCTCACTGCCGGCTCCTTCGGGATGGGGCTCTGGGCAGCCGTATCCGGACGCGCGCTGGCGGACTTCCGCGCGGCCTCGGTCCCGAGGACGGCCGTCCTCGTCCTCGCCGGCACCCTGGCGGGCCCCTTTCTCGGAGTCGCCCTCTCGCTCTACGCGATCGCGCGGGTCGAGATCGGGGTCGCTTCGACCCTGATGCAGACCTCGCCGATCCTGCTCCTGCCCCTCTCGCGCCTGGTGACCGGCGAGCGGATCACCGCGCGCGCGGCGGCGGGCACCGCGGTCGCCGTGGCCGGCGCCGCCGCGCTCTTCTTTACCGGCTGAAGGCCCGCTCAATTCGGCGGGTCGGCGGGCGGGTCCGCGGGCGGGCGCCGGTTGGCACTGCCGCGCATTTGCGCTATCTTAGTCGAAACACGCTTCGCTAAGGACACTCCTCCAAGACAGATGCAATTCACACAACTTGATCTCCACCCTGACCTGCTCGCCGGTACCCGGGATGCCGGGTTCACCGAGTGCACGCAGGTCCAGGCCGAGACGTTCGCTCATTCCCTCACGGGACGCGACGTATTCGTCCAGTCGCAGACGGGAACCGGCAAGACCGCCGCGTTCCTCGTCACGATCTACCACCACCTGCTGCGGCCCGACTGCCCCTACCCGCGCCGGGCGCTCGTGATCGCACCGACGCGCGAGCTGGCGGTGCAGATCGAGCAGGAGGCCCGCCTGCTCGGAGGGCATCTCCCCTTTGGCACCGTCGTCGTCTTCGGCGGCGTCGGTTACGGGCCGCAGGAGGAGGCGCTCGCCCGCAAGGTGGAGCTGGTCATCGGGACTCCGGGCCGGCTCCTCGACTTCGCGCGCGGGAATCGCAGGATCGACTTCCGGGACTTCGGCTTCTTCGTCATCGACGAGGCGGACCGGCTCTTCGACATGGGCTTCCTCCCGGATCTCAGGCGCATCCTCCGCGGCATGAGGCCGCCAAAGGAGCGGATGACGATGCTCTTCAGCGCGACGCTGTCGACCAACGTCGCGCACCTCGCGTGGGAGCACATGAACGACCCTGCGGAGATCCTCGTCGAGCCCGATCAGGTCACGGTCGAGACGGTCGTGCAGGAGCTCTACCACGTGTCGGGCAGCGAGAAGCTGCGTCTCCTGCTGGGCCTGCTTGCCAAAGAGAACCCCGAAAACGCGCTGATCTTCACGAACACCAAGCAGGCAGCCGTCGAGGTCGCGGAGCGGCTGCGCCACAACGGCTACAGGGTCGAGTTCATCATGGGGGACCTCACCCAGAAGAAGCGCCTCAAGATCATCGACGAGATCAAGGACGGGCGGCTGCGCTACCTCGTCGCCACGGACGTGGCCGCGCGAGGCCTGCACATAAACGACCTGGAGCTCGTCGTCAACTACGACCTGCCCGAAAACGCCGAAGGGTATGTGCACCGCATCGGCCGCACCGCGCGGCAGGGCAAGCAGGGCAAGGCCGTGAGCCTGGCTTGCGAGCGCTTCGTCTACGGGCTGGAAGCGATCGAGAAGTTCATAGGCGCGAAGATCCCGGTTCGCCCGGTGACCGACGAGCTCATCGCCGTAGACTCGAGCCGCGGGCTCCGCATGGGCTCGTGGCTGCGCCGCGGCGACCGCGATGACCGCGGCGGCCGCGGCCGCAGCGGCGGGCTCGCGCGGCGGGGCGATCGCGGCGAGCGGCGCGGACGCGGCGGCGAGGGCGGCCGCGACCGGGCGGGCGCCGCGCGGGTCGAAGCGGGCCGGGCCGAAGCCGAAACCGCGGTCCCTGTCGCCGCTGCGCCCGCGGCCGCCGCTGCCGAAGCGGCGCGCGCCGACCGCAAGGGCGATCTGCAGGCCCGACTCGAGTACTACAGGCGCAAGTACGGGGAGCACTTCGAGGTCAAGCAGTGACGGACGGGCCCGCCGGCGGGACACTCGCGCCGGCGGACCGTGAGGCGCTCAACGACCTCGCCCGCCGCATCGGGAAGCCGGTGCCGCGCGTCGATGCCTTCGACTGGCATCATTTCGGCTACCGGGTGCGCGACGGCGCGATCACCGAGATCGAGCTCCACGGGGCCGGCCTGACCGGACTCCCCGCAGGCCTGACGGCCCTCGGCAGCCTCCGCAGGCTGCGCATCACCGGGAACCCGCTGCGGAGCGTGGACGATTCGCTTGGGGCCCTCCCGGACCTCGAGGAGCTCGGCCTCGGCGGCACGGAGCTCGCCGAAGTGCCGCCCGCCATCCGCGGCCTGCGCAACCTCAGGAGCCTGGACCTGTCCGCGAACCCGGGGCTCGAGCTTCCCCCATGGATCGGGGAGCTCTCGCGCCTGGAAGCGCTCTACCTGTCGCGCCTCGGGCTGACCGACGTCCCCGCCTGGGTGCGCGGCCTGCGCCGCCTCACGAGGCTCGTGCTGTACGGCAACCGCATGGTCCGCGTCCCGGGCTGGGTCTGCGAGCTCACCGGGCTTCGCGAGCTCACGCTTGGCGGCAACCTTCTTACTGAAATTCCGGAGTGCATCGCTTCGCTGGTCGCCCTGGACGAGCTGTCGCTGTATGAGAACAGGCTCGAGCGGCTGCCCGCCGAAATCGGCAGGCTCACGAAGCTGCGCGAGCTGGTGTGCAAGAACAACCGCATCGAGCGTTTACCCGAGAGCATCGGCGGCCTCGAGGCCCTGGAGTACCTGGTGCTGGACGGGAACCGGATCGCGGGCCTGCCGGCGTCGATCACCACGCTCGCATCGCTCAAAACGCTGCGCCTGCAGCGCAACCCGCTGGGGCCTCTCCCGCCCGACATCGAGCGGTGGCTCGCGGACCTCGCGGCAGCCGGCACGCTGGTCAGCCGGTAGGTCCTGTCGCCTGGGTGGCGCCTGCGCCATCCCTGGCGGCGCCACCCCCGTGACATCCTGTCGCTTGGGTGGCGCCTGCGCCATCTCCCGCGAGTACGCGGGACCTCCGGGGACCAGGGCGCCTGGCGGCGCCCGATGTGGCGCCATCCCCTCTGTTGGCGACCGCGCGGGGGGGCCGCTATACTGGAGGGAAGATGGCCGACGAGGCCGCTCTTCCCCTCTTTCCCCTCAGCGTCGTGCTCCTGCCCGGCATGAGCCTTCCACTTCATATCTTCGAGGAACGCTACAAGCTCATGATCGGCGAGTGCGTCGAACGTGAGAGCGAGTTCGGCGTGGTGCTGAGCGATGGCGAGCGGACGGAGAGCGTGGGATGCACCGCGGCTGTTCGGCGGGTGCTGCGCCGCTATCCCGACGGCCGGATGGACATCATCACCGTCGGGATGAAGCGTTTCCGCATCCTCGAGCTGCGCGAAGGCAAGCCGTACATCGAGGCCCTCACCGAGCCGCTGGAAGATTCCGCCGAGAGCGGCGAAGGGCCGCCGGCGGACCTCGCGGCGCGGGGGACCGCGCTGCTGGTGCAGCTTGCCGGGATGCTGGGGAGGCCCGCGGACCTCACGGGCCTGCAGAGGCTTTCGCCGGAAGAGCTGTCGTTCCGGATCGCGGCGGCCGAGGGCTTCTCGGCGCAGGAAAGGCAGCAGGCGCTGGAGACGACCTCGACCCGCGAGCGGCTGGAGCGCGGCGTCGAGACGCTGGAGCGGGTCCTGCAGAAGGTGCGGCGGACGATCGAGGCCCGCAGGCTCGCCGGCGGCAACGGGCACCTCAAGGGAGCATTCCCGAAGTAGCCTCACGGGAGGCGAGGCCCCGAGCGGCGGAGGCGTCCTGGTCCCGCGTGCTCGCGGGATTCAGCCGGTCACGGTCTCCGACGGCAGGACGTGCTCGATCCCCTCGATGAGCTCGCGCGTCTTCGCCTCGATGTCGGGCACCTCACGGGCGGGGAAGCGGAACCCGATGGCGCCCTCGTGCCCGCCGCCGTTGCGGATGCCGAAGAACGACAACACCTCGCGCAGGTCGTACAGCTTGTAGTCCTTGCTCCGCCGCAGCCGGAATTGGGCCAGGCCCCCTTCGTGCGGCCCGTCGTAGTAGGCGACCAGGCCGAGCTTCCCGCTTTCCTCGGCGAGGACGTCGGTGACGGCCCGCGCCACCTGCACGGTCGTATCGACGTCGCAGTCGAAGCCCGCCATGTCGGCTTCGCTCAGCGCGACCCAGGAGACCGACGGGGAACGCCGCTTGTGGCTCAGGAAGAACTCGAAGCACTTCTGCTCGCCCGCGGAGAGCTTCTGCAGCTCGCGGAAGACCTGCTCCATGTCCGCGAGATTGGACTCCTGGACGGTCTGCCGGCTGAGCAGGCGGTTGAACATCCTGCTGAACCGCCGGTAGTAGCGCCTTTCCCTCCGCGACTTCAGGTACTGCCCCATCCTCGAGTCGCCGATGATGCCCGTCAGCACCGCCAGGACGAAGTTGCGCGAGAACGGGTCCTGGATCTGGTAGCGCAGCAGGACGTCGCGCCTGCGGCGCAGGACCAGCGCGAGGCGCCCGACGAGCTCCGAGGCCGACGAAGCCTCGGTGACCAGGCGATAGCCGGGGTCGCCGATGTAGTCGCTGTCCGCGCCGAGGTGGTGGTCGATCTCGATCCGGAGCACGCCCGGGTCGGAGAGCAGCGGGAGCGCCCATGCGGGCGCGTCGATCATCTCGGGCTTCGGCGTGTCGCAGATGATCACCGTGTCGAACCTGCAGTCCTCCGGCGGCGCCGAGCCCGCATCGCCGCCGGCTCCTGAGGCGGCGCCGGGGCCTGCGAGCCCGATCTGGTTGTAGCGGCAGATGGAGAGGAGGTAGTCGAAGTGCTCGTGCACGTCCCCGCCGAAGTAGACGTGCACCTGCTTGTGGAGCTTCTTGAGCAGCAGCCCGACGGCCACGAGCGCGGCGATGCAGTCGTCGTCAGGGTTCTGGTGCCCCAGGAGGAGAAAGCAGTCGCGGCGCAGGACCGCCTCGAAGATCCTTCCGGCGGTGAGGCTGCGCTGAAGCAGGCCCATGTCTTGCTTGGCCATGGACTACGGTGCCCCCGTCGAGCCGGAGAATACGCCGACTGCCTCGCCCCCGCGAAAGGCATCGCGCGTCGCGCAGCGCCGCGATCGGAGGCCCAGTCTACGCCCGCGCCGCAGCCCGGTCAACGCTTACGTCGGGCAACGTCGCGACGGTCAGTTGTGCCGGGCAGCGAGGCCTACCTGCAAGGACTGACCGTGCGGTATTTGCTCATTTTCGGAGCGGCCTCGGCTTCCGGGATCTCTTTGTAGAACGACGCAGGAACCAGATCGTCGCTGAAATCAACCTGCACATACCGGGCATCGCCCGCCTTCAGGTCGATCGTAAAGTCCTTTTCCCCATCCCGCGCCGCAAAGCCCACGGTGAGTCTTCCCGGCTCCGTAACGTAGGGATAGTATCCGCCAGGGACCATGCCAAAGCAGTTGTTTGCCGCTTTGGGGATGGACATGAAGATGGTATTCGCGCTCATCATGAACTTCTGGGTCCGAAAGAAGTAGACCACTGCCTTCCCCTCAGGGACCTGCGCGGCTGCGAAGGCCGGCCCGGAGGCCGTCTTGGGCATGACCGCGCAACCCAGCCCGAGCACGAGGACGCCGAGCGCCAGCCCGATCATATGGAAACGGTACTTCATTGATCTTCCCTCCTCATGTCGCTGTCATCCGAACCCCGGCTATCAGTCTGCCGGGCTGACTCACCGCGGAGGCCATGGAAGTCCTGTGACAGGGTTCGGCGATTGAGTGTTGCATCCAGACCGGTGGACCGGTAGATGGTGCTGTCGGATGAGGGCACCCGTTGGAGCCCTCCCTGCAGAGGATCAGGGCGCAGCTTCACCCCTCCACGGTACCATAGGCAGAAGAGGAGTCAAGGATTCGCCCGTGGAGGACGTCTCCTGGCGAGGCAACGCGCCATCTTGATCGTCTCGGCCCGCTCGTTGTATCTTCTTCCCACGAAAGGTCCCGTGTCGGGGGCCGTAACTCAAGAGCATCCTGAACAAGGAGTAGTACTATGGCGAAGCAGCTGCTATTCGACGAAGCGGCGCGTTCCGCTCTTCTGCAAGGTGTGACCAAGATAGCCAACGCGGTCAAAGTGACTCTGGGTCCCAAGGGAAGGAACGTGGTGATCGACAAGAAGTTCGGCGCCCCGACGGTGACGAACGACGGCGTGACGATCGCCAAGGAGATCGAGCTCAAGGATCCCTACGAGAACATGGGCGTCCAGCTGCTCAAGGAGGTCGCGACCAAGACCAACGACGTGGCCGGCGATGGAACGACCACCGCGACCGTGCTCGGCTACTCGATGATCAAGGAAGGGCTCAAAGCGGTCGCCGCCGGCATCGACCCGCTGGGCATCAAGCGGGGCATCGCCAAGGCCGTGGAGCGCGCGGTCGCCGAGATCAAGAATCTCTCGAAGGACCTCAAGGAGAAGGAAGAGATCGCCAGCGTCGCGGCGATCTCGGCCAACAACGACTCCGACATCGGCAACCTGATCGCCGATTCTATGGAGAAGGTCGGCAAGGACGGGGTCATCACGGTCGAGGAATCCAAGAGCATGGAGACGCACCTCGAGGTGGTCGAAGGCATGCAGTTCGACCGCGGCTACCTCTCGCCCTACTTCGTGACCAACCGCGAGGCGATGACGGTCCAGCTCGACGATCCCTACATCCTGATCCACGACAAGAAGATCTCCTCGATGAAGGACATCCTGCCGATCCTCGAAAAGATCGCCCAGAGCGGCAAGCCCCTGCTGATCATCGCTGAAGAGGTCGAAGGGGAGGCGCTCGCCACGCTGGTGGTCAACAACCTGCGCGGCACCCTCAAGTGCTGCGCGGTCAAGGCCCCGGGCTTCGGCGACCGCCGCAAGGCGATGCTCGAGGACATCGCGACCCTGACCGGCGCCGACGTGCTGGCCGAGGAGCTCGGCGTCAAGCTCGAGAGCGCAGAGATCAGTCAGCTCGGCCGCGCCAAGACCATCAAGGTCGACAAGGAAAACACGACGGTCATCGAGGGCGCCGGCAAGGCTTCGGACGTCAAGGCGCGCATCGCCCAGATCAAGGCCCAGATCGAGGAGACCACTTCCGACTACGACCGCGAAAAGCTGCAGGAGCGCATGGCGAAGCTCTCCAACGGCGTGGCAGTCATCAACGTCGGCGCGGCCACCGAGGTCGAGCTCAAGGAAAAGAAGCACCGCGTCGAGGACGCCCTTTCCGCGACCCGCGCCGCCATCGAGGAAGGCGTGGTGCCCGGCGGCGGGCTGCCGCTGATCAAGGCCGCCCTGGCGCTGGAAAAGCAGGACGTCTCCGATCTCAACGAGGCGGAAAAGGTCGGCTACAAGATCGTGACCCGCGCGCTCGAGGAGCCGATCCGGCAGATCGCGACGAACGCCGGTCTCGACGGCGCCATCGTCGCCGAGCGGGCGAAGAAGGAAAAGGGCAACACCGGGTTCGACGCGCAGAAGATGGAGTGGACCGATCTCACCAAGCGCGGCATCATCGACCCGGCCAAGGTCACCCGCAGCGCGCTGCAGAACGCGGCTTCGGTCGCCGGGCTCCTGCTCACGACCGAGTGCATCGTCACGGACAAGCCGGAGCCCAAGTCGGCCGCGCCCGCTGCGCCGCCCGAAGACATGGACTACTGACCCGGAAACGGTTAAGGTGAAGGGAAGTCGGCCGTGGGCCGGCTTCCCTTTTTTGTTGCCATGAAGAACCTTCTGCTCGCCTTCATCCCTGTTTTCGTGGCCGTCGATCCGATCGGGGTCCTTCCCATATACATCTCCCTCACGCACGACATGAGCGCGGAGGACAGGCGGCGGGTGATCGTCCAGTCGATCACGACGGCGGCCGGCCTGGCGATCGGGTTCCTCTTTCTGGGCCGGGCCATCTTCGCCTTCCTCGGCATCAGCGTCGGCGATTTTCTCGTGGCCGGCGGGGCGATCCTGTTCTGCATCGCGATCATGGACCTGCTCACGACGGAAAAGGCCGGCCGTCTTCCCGGAGACGCCTTGGGGATTGTGCCTCTAGGGACGCCGCTCGTCGCGGGGCCGGCCCTGCTCACGACGACCCTTCTTCTGGTTCGAACAGCACGGGCTCGCGATCACGCTGGTCGCAGTGGTCGCGAACCTCCTGATCACGGGCGGCCTCTTTTTTGCCTCCCGCTGGGTGATCGCTCTCCTCGGCGAGCCGGGCACCCGGGCGCTGAGCAAGGTGACGAACCTTTTTCTCGGCGCCATCGGCGTGATGATGGTGCGCCGCGGCATCATGCAGTACCTCGGATGAACTACCCTGAAGCATTCTCTCTCGAGGGCGAAGTCGCTCTCATCACGGGCGGCGGCACGGGGATCGGAAAAGCGATCGCGCAGGCCTTTCTGGCCGCAGGAGCGAAAAAGGTCGTGCTGGCCGCGCGGCGGGAGGACGTGCTGCGCAAAGCGGCCGCGGAGCTCGGGCCGCGGGCAGCTTACCGCCTGCACGATGTGACGGACACGGCTTCGGCCGAGGGCCTGGTCGCCTCGGTGGAGGCGGAGCACGGCCCGATCGCGATCCTGGTCAACAATGCCGGGTCGACGATCAAGAAGCCCACCGAAGAGATGACGGAGGCCGAGTTCCGGCAGGTGCTGGACGTGCACGTGATGGGCGCCTTTGCCGTGAGCCGGCAGGCGGCGCGGGGGATGCTCGAACGGGGCAAGGGCTCCATGGTGTTCATCGCCTCGATGGCTTCCCTCTTCGGCATCCCCTACGTGGCCGGCTACACTGCAGCCAAAAGCGCCTACCTGGGCCTTGTGCGGGCCCTGGCCACGGAGTGGTCGGGCCGCGGGGTGCGCGTCAACGCCATCGCCCCGGGCTGGATCCGCACGGAGCTGCTTCAGCTCACCGTCGACAAGGACCCGGAGCGCAAGGCCAAGGTGCTCGCGCGCACGCCCATGAAAGCCATGGGGCAGCCGGAGGACGTCGGCTGGGCGGCGGTCTACCTGTGCTCGCCCGCGGCGCGCTTCGTCACGGGCGCCTGCCTGGTGGTCGACGGCGGCATCTCGATAGGGTTCTGAAAGGGAGACACGGGTGGCAGGGAACGACTTTGCGGGAAAGATGTTCGGCGTCGAGGGCAAGGTGTGCGCCGTCACAGGCGGCGGCGGCGTGCTCTGCGGGGCCATGGCCCGCGCCCTGGGCGAAGCCGGCGCCCGCGTCGCAGTGCTCGGACGCCGCATCCAGAACACCGAAGAGGTGGCCTCCGCCATCCGCGCCGGCGGAGGCGAGGCGCTGGCCGTCGTGTGCGACGTGCTCGACCGCGGCTCCGCGGAGGCGGCCTGCGGCCGCGTGCTGGAAGCCTTCGGCACCGTCGACGTGCTGGTCAACGGCGCCGGCGGCGCATCGCCTCAGGCTTCGACCGGCAAGGAGTTCCTCGAGCCCGGCGACCTCGAGAAAGGGGTGCGCAGCATCTTCGACATCCCGCTCGACGCCTTCCGCGGCATCACCGACCTCAACTTCGTGGGAGCCTTCATTCCAACCCAGGTCTTCCTGCGCCCCATGGTCGAGAAGAAGGCCGGCTGCGTCGTCAACATCTCGTCGATGGGGGCCGTGCGGCCGTTGACCAAGTCCATCGCGTACTCGGCGGGCAAAGCGGCGACCGACAACCTCACCAAGTGGCTCGCGGTCTACCTCGCGAAGATGGGCATCAGGGTGAACGCGATCTCGCCGGGCTTCTTCCTCACCCATCAGAACCGCTTCCTGCTGACCGACGAGAAGACGGGGGAGATGACGCCGCGCGGACAGCGCATCCTCAACGGCACGCCGCTCGGCCGCTTCGGCAGGCCCGAGGACCTGATCAGCACGCTGCTGTGGCTGGTCTCGGACGCATCCGCCTTCGTGACCGGGGCGATCATACCCGTGGACGGCGGCTTTTCCGCGTACGGCGGCGTGTAGGGCGCGCGCGGCGCCCGCCTCAGGCCGCGACCCCGGCGAGCTTCTGCGCGAGGTCGGGGGCGATCTGCTCGTGCTTGAAAAAGACGAACGCCTCGTCCCAGCCCTGGCCCGCGATGCGCTTCGACCACTCCTTGAGCTCCTCGGGCGTGTACGAAGACCTCCGCAGCCGCAGGTAGCCCCAGGGCGCGGTCCGGGTCAGCTCCGGGGCGGGACCCTCGTCCGTCTCGCTGGTGACGAGGGCGACGCCCCGCTTTTCGAGCAGGGCGAGCACTTCGGGGTTCTTCCACGAAGCGTGGCGCACCTCGAGCGCGGCGCGCATTCCAGCCGGCAGCAGCCCGAGAAACGCCTCCAGGCGCTCGGGGGCGCTGGCGAAATTGGGGGGCAGCTGCACGAGCAGCGCGCCGAGCTTGGCGCCCATCACGCCCGCGGTCTCGACGAGATAGGCGGTCTCCTCCTCCGCTCCCTTCAGGCGCTTGAAGTGCGTGATCTTCTGCGCGACCTTGAGAACGAAGCGGAACCCGTCGGGAACCCGGGAGGCTCCAGCCCTCGAGCAGGGCTCGCGTCGGCATGCGGTAGAAGGTGTTGTTGATCTCCACCGTGCCGAGCCGCTGCGCGTAGAACGCCAGCATCTCGTTGGCCTTGAGGGACTCGGGGTAGAAGGTCCCCTTCCATTCCTTGTAGCTGTAGCCGCTGGTCCCGATGCGGAGCGTCATGCGGACAAGATACGGAGAGCGCGGCCGGGACGGAAAGCAGCGATTGCAGAGCGGGCACCCCGAACGTAGAATGCGGCCATGACTCCGCTGGACCTCGACCGGATCGCGGCGCGCCTCGAAGGGCTGGAGGAGACCATCATCCTCCGCCTCATCGACCGGGCTCAGTTTCGAGCCAACCGGGTCGTGTACGAGCGGGGACGCAGCGGCTTCGAGGGCGCGGGCGAGGAGAGCCTCTTCGAGCTCCGGCTGCGCTACCACGAGGAGATGGATGCCGTGTTCGGCCGCTTCCGGGTGCCGGAGGAGCGCCCCTTTACCGCGGGCCTTCCGGCGGCCAGGCGGCGCGTGGTGCTCGCGGAGCACGAGCTGGCCATCGACGACCTCGAGGCGGTCAACCTGAGCGCCGACATCCGGGCCAGCTACCTCGCGCTCATCCCGCGCATCTGCGCGGCCGGCGACGACGCGCAGTACGGCTCGAGCGTCGAGCACGACGTCCATGCCCTGCAGGCGATCGGCCGGAGGATCCATTTCGGCGCCATGTACGTGGCCGAGGCGAAATACCGCTCCGACCCGCAGGGCTACCGCCGGCTCATCGCTGCGCGCGACACCGCGGCGCTCGAAGCGCGCCTCACGCGGCCGGAGGTCGAGCTCAGGATCGTCGACCGCGTCGGCGAGAAAGCCGCGTCGCTGCAGGCGCGGGTCAACGTGACGGTGAGGATCGAGGTGGACCCGGCCGCGGTCCAGGGGTACTACCGCGAGGCGGTGATCCCGCTCACCCGCAGGGGCGAAGTGCTGTACCTGCTTGCCCGGAGACCGTAGGCCTCGGGCTGCCGCGGCGAGCGTGCGCACGCGGACCGCTTCAGCCCGCCGCGCCGGCGCGCGCGGTGGCGACGATGTCGTCGACCATCGCGCGCACGGCGTAGGCCGGCTTCCAGCCCAGGTCCTCCGCGATGCGCTTGCAGCTGATCTCCCACTCCTTGTAGCCGCTCACCACCTGCATGATCACGGGGTCTGGCTTGAAGGTGAAGCTTCGCGCCGGGGATGACCTTCTTATGTAGGCGATCATCTCGGAAACGACGACGTTGCCCGAGGCCACGTTGTAGATGCGCCGCGGCGCCTCCCTGGCGGTGGCGAGGCAGTACAGCGCCTCCACTGCGTCCTTGAGATAGACGACGGGGTAGCTCGTGTCCTCGGAGACCTCGATGTCGTAGGGCTGACCGAGGGCGGCCCGCTCGGGGATCAGCGACGTGAAGAGGCTCGCGGACCCGACAGCGACCCGCCCGGCGCCCGTGACGGCCGCAAAGCGCGTGGCGCGGAAGTCGAGCCCGTGCCGCCGGTTGTAGAGCAGCCCGAGCTGCTCGCACATGACCTTGGTCAGCCCGTACCAGCCGTCCGGCTCGGTCGCCATGGTTTCCTCGATGGGCTGCGGCAGGCCCCTTCCGTACACGCCGATCGTGCTGGCCAGCACGACCCTGCGCAGCCCGTTCTCGCGCGCGCCCTCGAGGACGTTGAAGCAGCCGCCGACGTTGACCGCCATGGCCGCCTCGGGGTCACGGTCGCACCCGGCCGTGAGCATCCCCGCCAGGTGCACGATCGGGTCCTTCCGGCCCGAACGCTCGACGAGCGAGGCGATCAGCTTGCGGTCGCGGATGTCGCCCTTGACGAATGTCACCTTGCCGCCCCAGCGGCGAGCGACCGGCTCACGCGGGTCGACGGCGTCGAACGCGAGGACCTCGTAGCCCTGGCCGAGAAAACGCTCGGCGAGCGCCGCGCCGATGAATCCCGCACCGCCCGTGATCAGAACAGCCACTGTTGCCCCCCTGTCGTCGGGGGGCAGTGTAGTCGCAGGGCCGCGGCGCTGCAAGCATTCAGGTTGACGCGGCGGCGGCGCTGCGCCTATAAACAATCATGCGTTTTGCTGGAGTCTATCCCCCCATTGCCACGCCCTTCGACTCGGCCGGAGAGATCGACCACGCCGCCCTCCGGTTCAACGTGGAGCGCTGGAACCGCACGAAGCTCGCCGGCTATGTCGTCTTCGGGTCGAACGGCGAGAACGTCTTTATGGACGAACGAGAAAAGATCGCCGTGCTGCGCACGGTCGTGGAGGCGGCGGCTCCCGGCAAGCCCGGTCAGCCAGGCAAGCCCGGAGCCGGCGCCCCGGGCAGGCCTGGTGAACCAGGCAGGCAGGTCATCGGCGGCACGGGCTGCGAGTCGACGCGCGAGACGATCCGCCTGAGCCGGCTCGCCGCCGAAGCCGGGGCGCACGCGGTCCTCGTCGTGACGCCCCACTACTACAAGCTCTCGGACAAGAGGATGGAGACCTACTTCCGCGAGGTCGCCGACGCGAGCCCGGTGCCGGTCCTCCTCTACAACGTCCCGAAGTTCACCGGCGTCAACATGAGCGCCGACCTCGTGGCGCGCCTCGCGACCCACCCGAACATCAAGGGCATCAAGGACTCGAGCGGCAACGTGCCGCAGCTCGCCGACATCATCAGGCGCGTGAGCCCCGACTTCGCGGTGCTCGTCGGCACCGCGAGCGTCCTGTACGCCGGGTGCGCGCTGGGCGCGACCGGCGGCGTCGTGGCGCTCGCCAACGTGGCGCCCGACGAGAGCGTCGCCATCGTCGAAGCGGTCGCCGCGGGCAGGCACGACGAGGCGCGGGCGCTGCAGCTGCGCGTCTTCGCCCTGAACGACGCGATCACGGCGACCTACGGAGTGCCCGGCCTGAAGGCCGCGATGGACATGGTCGGCTACCGCGGAGGCTTCCCCCGCCGTCCACTGCTCCCGGCCGAGGACAAGGACAAAGAGGCGATCCGCGGGATCCTCGCCGCGGCCGGGCTGACGGCCCGCGGCTGAGGCCGAGGCGCGCGATGGCCGAAGTCGTCGCCTTTGGCGAGGCTCTCTGGGACCTGCTGCCGGACGGCCCGGTCCTCGGCGGCGCGCCGCTGAACTTCGCCTACCGCATCGGCTCTCTCGGGCACCGGGCCGCGATGGTGAGCGCGCTCGGCACCGACTCACTCGGCGACCGGGCCCTGGCGCAGATGACGGCGCTCGGCATGGACACGACGTTCATCCAGCGGAAGCCCGCGTGGCCCACGGGCACCGTGAAGGTCTTCGTCGATGCGGCCGGGAACCCTGACTTCACCATCAATTCTCCGGCCGCCTACGACCACATCGACCTCGACGCCGCGCTCGAGCAGCTCGCGGCTGAGGCCGACTGCCTCTGCTTCGGGACGCTGGTGCAGCGCACTCCGGGCTCGCGCGCGACGCTCGCCGGCATGCTCTCGCGCTTTCGCGGCCGCTACGCCCTCTATGATGTGAACCTGAGAAAAGAGTGCTACAGCCGCGCCGTCATCGTTGAGTCGCTCGCCCGCAGCAATGTGGTCAAGCTCAACCACGACGAGCTCGCCGCGCTCGCGACGATGCTCGGCCTCCGCGGGCGATCGATCCCTGAGCGGGTCGACTCGCTGATGGAGCGGGGCGACCTCGAGTACTGCCTCGTGACCATGGGGGCGGGCGGCGCTTACGCCGCGGCGCGCGCGGGCGAGAAGACCTACTGCCCAGCGTTCCGCGTCAGGCTCGTCGACACGACGGGCTCCGGCGACGCGTTCACCGCGGGCTTTCTCGACGGGCTATTGAGGAATGGAAATTTGAAGGAAGCCTGCCGCCGCGGCAACGCCATGGGGGCGCTGGTGGCCGCCCAGCGCGGCGCGACGCAGCCCACAGGTCCCGCCGCGCTCGAGACGCTGCTCGCGCGCGGCGACTACGGAGAGATGGACCCCGCGCTCGCGGAGTACCTGTAGGCCCGCCGGCGCGAGCCTCAGTTGTTGCAGGCGCAGTCCCCGCCGCAGCAGCCGCCTTCGGGACCGTGGCCTTCGTGGCCGCAGGCGCAGGCGCCCTCGGCCGACGAATGGCCGCCGGCGACGGTAAAGGCCGCCATCGAAATCAGCTTGGTGAGATCGCCGCTCCCGCACTCGGAGCAGACCTTGTCCACCTTCTCGCTGGTCACGCCTTCGAGGAACTCGTTGCGAGTGCCGCACTCGCGGCACATGTACTCGTAGATCGGCATCGCCTCAGAAGATAGCGCAGCGACGGGGCGGTGATCAAGCCCGGGTTCCCGCTTGGAAACGCGCTCATCCGGCGGTTACATTGACCGCGGCCATGGGGACCGCGGAATACAAACGCAAGCGCGATTTCTCGAGGACGCCCGAGCCGGAGCCGGCCGCGGAGCAGCGGCTCCGGCCGGTCTTCGTCGTGCACCGCCACGAGGCGCGCCGGCTTCACTACGATTTCCGCTTCGTGGCGGGCGAAGCCCTCGCCTCGTTCGCGGTGCCCAAAGGCTTCTCGTACGACCCCGCGGACAAGCGGCTCGCGGTCCGCACCGAAGACCACCCCCTCGAGTACGAGACCTTCTCCGGCGTCATCCCCACGGGCGAGTACGGCGCGGGTACCATGCAGATCTGGGACACGGGGGACTACGAGCTGCTCCGGAGCAAGGACGTCACCCAGGCCCTTGCCGAAGGGGAGCTCAAGCTCGTGCTCAAGGGCCGCCGGCTGCGCGGGGAGTGGCACCTCGTGCAGACGAAGCGCGAAGGCGGCCGGGACTGGCTGCTCTTCAAGGCGCGCGACCGCTACGCGGGCTCGGGCAGCGACCTGTTCGCCGGCGTCGACCTCTCGCGGGCGCGGCGCGCGCCGGCCCCCCGCAAGCCCGGCTTGATGGAGCCGGCGGAGGGCTTCGAGCCCTTCTCCGACCCCGCCTGGATGTTCGAGCCCGGCTTTGTCGGGAGGAGGGTGCTCGCGGCGATCGAAGGGTCGAGCGCCGAGCCTCAGCGCGGACAAGGAGGACCTGGCGCCGCTCCTGCCGCGCATCGTCAAGGAGCTCGAGTCCGTCCGGGCCGAGACGGCGCTCCTCGACGGCGTCCTCGTCGCCCTCGATGCCCAAGGCCGCCCCTCCCGCGAGGCCCTCGACGCCAGGCTCGCGGGCGACGGGCAGGGCATCCTGCTCTACCTCTACGACGTGCTCTACGCCGAGGAGTGGGACCTGCGCGGGCTGCCGCTGCGGGAGCGAAAGGCCGCCCTGCGCAACCTGCTTCCGGAGCTGCCTCACGTGCTGCCGGTCGACCCGATTGCCGAGCGAGGGGCGGAGCTCGCCGAAGCGGCCGCAGGAGCGGGGCTGCCGGCGATCGTCGCCAAGCGCGCCGAAAGCCCGTATCGCGCGGGACGCTCCGAAGACTGGCGGCTCATCGCCGTCACGGGACGCAAGCGGACAAAGGCCGCGCTCCGCGCGGCGGCAGCGCCCGCGCCGTCGCCCCTCACGAATCCCCGAAAGGTGTACTGGCCGGAGCAGGGCTACACCAAGGCGGACCTGTACGCGTACTACGACCGGATCGCCGACCACATCCTGCCGTACCTGCGGGAGCGGCCGCTGCACATGTACCGCTGGCCCGACGGGATCCGCGGCAAGTCCTTCTATCAGAAGGCGCTCCCCGACGGCCTGCCCGACTGGGTCGAGACGGCCGACGTGGCCCGCGAGGGAGAGGAGCCGGCGCGCTACATCGTCTGCAACGACCGGCGCACCCTGCTGCACCTGATCAACCTGGGGAGCATCGACCTTCACCCCTGGTTTTCCCGTCGCGGAAGCCTCGACTCGCCCGACTGGGCCGTCCTCGACCTCGACCCCAAGGACGCTCCCTTTTCGAGCGTGATCAAGATCGCGCGGGAGGCGGGCAAGCTTCTGCGCGGGCTCGGGCTGGAGCCGTTCCTGAAGACGTCGGGCTCATCGGGGCTTCACGTGTTCATCCCGCTCGCGCCGGGCTACACGTACGAGCAGAGCCGCATGTTCTCGGAAGCCGTCGCGCGCCTGCTGGTGCGCGACCACGGCGACATCGCCACGGTCGAGCGCGTGATCGGCCGGCGCGAGGGCAAGGTCTACGTCGATTTCCTGCAGAACAGGCGGGAGCAGACCGTCGTGCCGCCTTACGTGGTGCGCCCGGTGGAAGCAGCCTCCGTCTCGATGCCGCTGCAGTGGGACGAGCTCGAAAGCGACTTCCGCGTCGCGGACTTCACGCTCGCCAACGCGCCCGCCCGCGTCGAGCGCACGGGCGACCTGTTCCGGCCCTCGCTCTCGAAGCCGCAGGACCTTGCGCCCGCCATTGCGGCGCTGAGCAGGTACCTGTAGCCGCCCCGGAAGAGCCGCCTACTCCTCGCCCTCGTCCGCAGCTCCGCCGTGCAGCAGCTCGAGGTGCCGCCGCGTCGGGTAGGCTTTCTCGCAAGAGGCCCTGTGCTCGAGCGCCTGCGCCGGCCGGCCGAGCCGCTCCAGCACGGCCGCGAGGTTGCAGTGCGCGTCCGCATACGCGGGCTCGAGCGCCAGCGCCGTCTCGTAGGCGTGCACCGCGTCCTCCAGCTTTCCCAGGGCGGCCATCGAGTTGCCGAGGTTGTTCCAGGCCTCGGCGAAGTCGCGGTCCGCTTCGATCGCCTGCAGGTACCGCTCG
Source organism: uncultured Spirochaetota bacterium (assembly GCA_963734495.1). Lineage (GTDB taxonomy): Bacteria > Spirochaetota > Spirochaetia > SZUA-6 > CAVTHK01 > CAVTHK01. The sequence goes on along the minus strand of CAVTHK010000002.1, from coordinate 78,613 downwards.
GCGGCCTCGACCTCGCGGCCGAGGTCGTAGAGAACGTTGCCGAGGTTGAAGCACGTCTCGGGCTCCGGGACGGCGCCGGCGGCGCGCCGGTACGCTTCGGCCGCGCCCTCCAGGTCGCCGCGCTCCTCGGCTGCGACGCCCTGGTAGAACCAGGGCGCGGTGTCGAGCCGCGCTTCCGCGTTGCCCGCGCGGGAAAACGGCCACGCGCGATTCGCCGCCGCGCTCGGCCGCGAAATCCAGCAGCATCTGGCCGCTCGGCTCCGCCCAGCCCCCGCCCTGCAGGCGCACCCGCAGCCGCCGGTCGTAGGCCTCGATGCGGCCGATCATCCGGTCCGCGTCGGGAAGCCACCGCGAGATCTCGCCCAGGCTGCGCCGGATGCGCGCGGCCGGGATCCCCGACGCCGCGAGGCGGCTGAGCGAGCGGGCGTGGACGATGTCGCGGAACTCGAACCACGCGAGGCGCTTGGCTACGCGGGCGGGCTGGATCAGGCCGTTGCGCAGCCACCCGCGCACTTCGGAGAGCGGCGCGTCGACGATGCGGCTGACCTGCACAGTGGTGTAGAGCCGGGTGAAGTCCTCGATCTCCTCCGGGACGCCGAGCAGCCGCAGGAGCTCGGTCTCCTCGATGAGCCGGATCGAAGCTCCGTCTTCCTTGAGCTCGCGGAAGCGGGCCAGGTTGCCCGCGAGGCCGCCGTCCTCGAGGAGCGGCCCCCTCGCCTGACCGGCGACCAGCAGGTCGGTCGACTCGGTGGGCGTCCGGACGCACCGGGCCCCCGCTCGCGCGAGCCGCTCGATCGCCTCCGCCCGGGTCATGGACACGAGGCGACCCGTGAACGCCAGCTCGCGGCCGGCAAGAGAATCGTTGCCCTCCATCGCTTACGCTTCGACCAGTCCTTCGAACACCGGGGCCCGCAGCAGGCCGGCCTCGGTGAGCTCGGCGAAGCTTACAGTACAAAACAGGGCCGCTTCAATCCACACGCCCCGCTCGGGGCAGGGGACGATCGGCGAGCGGACGATCCGCGGCCAGATCAGCTCGTTGACCCGCCGCCGCACGGCCTCGCTGAACCCTCCGCCCACCCGGCCCACGTAACGCAGCGGGCCGGGCTCGGGATCGGCGCCCGGGACCTGGTTCGTGGCCACCAGGAGGCACTGGAAGTCGCGGCCTTCTTTCTCCAGGAACCCGATGACCAGGCAGACCGCGCGGAGGCGGCGCTTGATCTTGACCCAGGCGCCGTTGCGTTTGCCCGGCGCGTAGGCGCTCGCAAGCCGTTTGGCGACGACGCCTTCGAGCCCTTTTTCACAGACCTCGCGGTAGAGCGCGGTCCCGGCCCCGCGCACGCCCTCCGAGAGCACGAGCCGCGGCGAGATCGCGGGCGCGAGCAGCTCCTCGAGGTGCTTGCGCCGCTCCTCGAGCGGGAGCGGCATCAGCGTCCCGTGGTCCTTGTAGAGGATGTCGAAGGCTACGTACGTCACCGGGGCGTCGCCGGCCGCATCCCGGCCGGACGACTCGGGCGGACCCCATCGCTTGCCCCTGCCCAGGCCCCCGCGCCGCAGGACCGCGTTGAAGTCGGGCTTGCCGTCGCGGAGCGCCACGATCTCGCCGTCGAGCGCCACCCCGGGGCGGAGCGCGGACAGCTCCGCCAGCTCCGGGTAGCGGGACGCGAGGGGCTGCTCGTTTCGGCTGAGCAGGCGCAGCCCGCCGCGCTCGACCAGGGCGAGCGCGCGAATGCCGTCCCACTTGACCTCGTACAGGTGCTCCTCGGAATCGAACGGCTCGCCGAGGACGGCGAGCATCGGCGGGATGAACCGCGGGAGCCGGTCGCCGCCTGCTCTATCCAACTTTCCTCTTCTTCTGCGTGGTCTGCGTGGTCTTCCGCGCCTTTGCGCTGGGCGCCTGCTTGAGGTCGGCCTTGTCCGCCTCGCTCGAGCTGCCGTTGCCTCCGGCCTCCCGGGCCGCGCCCGCGGCCTGCGCCTCCGCGACGCTGCGCTTGAGCGCCTCCATGAGGTTGATGATCTTGGGCTCCTCCGGATCGTGCACCTGCACGATCTCCTGCCCTTCGACCTTGAGCTGGATCAGCTTGGTGAGCTTGTCCTTGTAGGTGTCGCGATAGCGCGCGAAGTCGAAGCTCTGGATCATCGAAGCGTTGATGAGCGTGTTTGTGAGCGCCACTTCGGCTTCGGTGGCGGGGCTCTCCTGGATCTCATCCTTAAAGGCCGACGCCAGCTTGACCTGGTCGTGCCGGTTCAGCACCGTCATGGCGAGCACGCCGTCCACCGGCCGCAGCAGCACCACCTGCTCCCTCTGGGAGATCACGACTTCGGCGATCGCGCAGACCCCGTTGGCCTCCATGCTCCGCAGCAGGAGCGTGTAGGGCTTCTGCCCCACCGCCCCGTCCGGCGTGAGGTAGTAGGTGCGGCCCCCGTAGTAGATGCCGTCGACCTGCTGCGGCTTGATGAACCCGTCGATGCGCACGGACTTGTCGCTCTCCGTGCGCAGCTTGTCGAGCTCGTCGTCGTCGATGACCACGTACTGGCCCTTGGCGTACTCGTAGCCCTTGACGATCTCCTCGGCGCCCACCTCCCCCACCCCGGGCGCGACCTTCTTGTACTGGATCCGGGTGTGGGACTTGGAGTGAAGCTGGTGCAGCGTGATCTCGCTTCCGGTGGCGTTGGCGGTGTAAGCCTTGACCGGGACCGAGACCAGGCTGAGCTTGAGGAATCCTTTCCAGCTGGATCGTGCCGGCATAGTGCCTCCCTGCCTGGCCGCCCGGGGCGAGGCTGCCCGGCCGTCGAGGCCAGGCCTGCTGGTATCGAGGGGCTCCGCCGGGCATACCCCGGCCGGGCCGCCTGTCAGGCCGGCCCGGGCGCAGCCCGGCGTTCTCCCCTCAGGTTTGTAAGGTATCTTTGCCCGTCAGGCGCGGTCAACACCATTCGCGGCGCCGGCGGCAACGTTCCGGCCCGTCCCGGCCTGTGGACGCGCGCGGCGGCGGCGGGCATAATCGCGCCACGGGAGAAGGCATGCTGCGCACCTTCGGCAGGCTGGCTTTCGAGCCTGCTGCTGCTCGCTCGACTGGAGGCCGACGCCCCCGCCGCCCCGGCGCCCGCGCGGGTCAAGGGGCCCGTCGAGGCGACCGTCGAGCGGCTGATCGATACCGCGTATCGCAGGTTCTTCAAGCTCTATCGCATCGGCGGCCAGGCGATGACCCTGCGCATGCCCTTCGGGATGAACGGCGAGCGCGAAGGCACGCCCGGCTACACGCAGGAGTTCGTGCTCGGAGCCAAAGGCGCCCCCGAGCAGCTCTGGCCCCTGATCGACGCCGTCCTGGCCTCCGACGCGTTCCGCGCGTACGTGACGCGGCTGATGGAGCCGCGGGAGCAGGCGGTGATCTTCGACCTCGAGCGGCGCGGCTACACCGTCTCGTACGACCCCAAGCTCCTCGGGCTGCTCGAGATGGGGCCCTACCCCGGCACGGAGACGCGCGTCCATGTGCTGCGCTTCGGCGGCACGGTGAGCCAGACCGACGTCTACAACTACCTGTACGCGGTCGCCGGCCTCGGGGTCGATTGCGCGGGGTTCGTCTACGACATCGAGAAGGCGGTGATGCTCGCGCACGGGGTCGACGCGGACGTCGAGCTGGGGCGCGCCTGGGCCGTGGCGCCGTCGCGGGCCGCGCAGTACGTCGGGTTGTCGTTCCTCGACCCCCGCAACCGGTACACCGAGGTCACGAGCGAGCGGATAGAGGACCTGAGGCCGGGCGACATCATCCTGTTCCGCGGCACGGACGGTACGTTCAAGCACTCGGCCGTCATCCAGTCCATCGACCTGGGAACCGGCGCGATCCGCTACGTGCAGTCGACCGACTGGGCGCCCGCGGACGAGCGCGGGGTCCACGACTCGGTCATACGGTTCGAGAATCCGAAGGCGACCCTGCGCGATCCCTCGTTGAAGTGGCTGCAGCAGGTGAGGCCGCCGTTCAGGGGGGAGGTCGAGCCGCGCTACTGGAGAAACGACGGGCACCGCTTCTTCTGGTACCCGGCGGACCAGGGCAGCGTGGTGGTGAGGCTGCGCCTGCTCAAGGCGGCGCTCCTGCGCGCGGACCCGACGTACTATCAGAACGTGGTTCCGGCTGAGGCGCCCGCAACGGCGCCGCCCGCGCCGGGCGCGCCCCCCGAGAGCGCGCCCGGGAAGGCCGCGCCCTCGCGGGGGGCGACTGCGCCCGAAGGCAGGGGCCTGCTACCTCTTCTTTACGGTAGCGGCGGCGCGGGCGTCGTCGATGGTCTTGTTCACGCGGGCGAGCAGGTCACGGGCCTGGTTCGCTTTCGTTGAAGCGTCGGCCAGCCGGCCCGCGTCGAGGTCGCTCTGCGCCTGGGTCAGCAGCTGCGCGACGGAGGCCAGGTCGTTCCTCGCCCCGGCGGCGTCGAGGCTGATGCCCCGGATCGCGAGGGCGCCCGCGAGCTTGGTCTGGGTTGTCCTCACGCCGTCCCGCAGCGACGCGAGAGTCCTGGGCAGCTCGTTCTTCAGCTCGGTCTTGCGCGTTTCCGCGGCGGCGCGGGCGTCGTCCGAGGCCTTGCGCGCGGCCGCGGCCAGACTCTTCGCCTTGTCGTAGCCCTTGAAGATTTTACGGGCCTGGGCTGCCACCTCGGCATCGAGAGCGGCGATCGCGGCCTTGGCGCGCGCAAATGCGTCGGGAGCAAAGGCTTCGGCCTGAGCCGCCACGGCCGCGCTGTAGGCCGCCTTGGCCGCGTCGATGTCGGCTTTCGGCGGGTTTCCGCACCCCGTGAGGACCAGCGCGACGGCCAGCACGGCGAGAACCGCAAGTTTCTTCATAGGTGAGAGCTCCTTCGACTCGTGGTTCCTTCTATTATCGACATCTGCGGCCTTTCTGCCCAGCCCCCCGAGGGGCTGCCGGAGCCGCCTCCTCGAAGGCGGCGGCCGGTCCATCACGGCGCATCAGCCCGCGCCCTGCCGGACCCGTATCCACGGCGCGGCAGCCAGGGTCAGAACTCCAGCTCCTCCGTGAAGTCGCGATCCGAGAACATGACCCCCGGGTTCAGCAGGTCGCCGGGGTCGAAGATCGTCTTGACCCTCCCGAAGTAGCCGTACAGCCGCTCCCCCCACTCGCGGGCCAGAAAGGGCGCGCGGTTGCGGCCGGAGCCGTGCTCGGCGGTGAGCGTGCCGCCCCGCCGGAGCGCGGCCTCGAAGCAGCGGTCGGCCACGCGGTGGACCCGTTCGCGCCAGCCCTGCCTCTCGATCAGAGGTCTCATGTGAAGGTTGCCCTCGCCGAGATGGCCGTAGATGACCGAGCGCATACCTTCAGCCTCAAAGATCCTCGTGACCTCCTCGAGGAAGGACCCGAGCGCCCCGATGGGAACGGCGAGGTCGTCGACGAACGAGAGGAAGCGCCGGTCGTCGGTTTCGTGCGCCCGGCGGATCGAGGTGAGCATGGACCAGCGCACGTTCCAGACGGATTCGGCCGCGGACGGCGGCACCCGCCAGACGGCAAGCGCGCGCGCGTTGAGGATGCGCAGCGCAGCCTCGGCATCCGGTGGGACCGCGCCGGGCGATCCTGCGGCCGACTCCTCGTGCTCCACCAGGAGGACCGCGCCCGCATCGGCGGCCGCCGGCAGATCGCCGGCGGGCGCCAGGGCCAGGAGCAGCCGGGTCCCTTCGTCGTCCATCGCCTCGAGCGCGGAGGGCCCCGTCGCGGCGAGCTCGGCCGCCAGGCCGCAGGCGTCCTCGAGCCGCTGGAAGAACGCGGCGAGGAGGATCTGAGCGCGCGGCGCGGGGAGGAGCGCGACCTCGACCTCGGTGAGCACGCCCAGCGTCCCCACCGAGCCGACCATCAGCTGCGCGACCATGGCTTCGGGAGTTGCGGCGTCGACCAGCCCGCGCAGGTTGTAGCCGCTTGCCGTCTTGAGCGAGCCGCGGCGCGCCAGCGCGGTCCGCGCCGGCTGCGTCGGCCAGGAGATCGGAGCGCAGCGCCTGCAGGGCGGCGGCCAGGGGCGCGGGGACCCCAACGCGCGTGTCCACGACGCCGAGCTCCGGCGAGACGAAGCGGACGCCGAGGACCCAGCGCGCCACGTTCCCGTAGCGGACGCTGCGCAGGCCGCCCGCTTTGGTCGAGATGTTGCCGCCGATCGTCGAAAAGTGCCCCGAGCTCACGTCGTAGCGAAGCGCGAGGCCTTTGGCCGCGGCGAGGCGGTTGAGCTGCTCGTACTTGATGCCGGGCTGCGCGGTCGCGCTGCTCGCGCCGATCGCCAGCAGGCCGCTCATGCGATCGGTCAGCATCACCATGCCGGGGCCGACCGCGGACCCCGACAGGTTCGAGCCGGCGCCGCGGCAGGTCACCGGCACGCGCTCCTCCGCCGCGTAGGCGAGGAGGCGCAGCACGTCCCCCTCGTCCGCGGGGGAGGCGACCAGGCGAGGCCGCACGCGGTAGCGGCTCATGTCGCGGCTGCAGCGTTCGATGAGCGACGGGTCGGAGCCGATCGCTCCGCGGAGAGCAGGCAGGGTCATGCCTGGAGTTTACGTACGACGCACCGCCCGCATCCAGCGGCCCTGGAACCCGGCCCAGGCCTCGGTCACCGTGTTTCCCCTGATGCGGACCTTGCGCTCCCCCTTGACGTCGCGCGGGAAGAGCTCGCGCATCCTGTCGAGGAGCTGGCCCGGGGCGAGCTCGACCTCGAGCGTCACCGGGGATTCGATCCTGAACGGCGTCGCGCGCGGGGGGTCCTTGGCGAGCTGCTGCGCCGCCCTCCGGATCAGGTCGGTGGTCACCGCAAGCGCGTAACAGAGCGCGCCCCTGCGGTCGACGGCCTCCTTGACGACGACGCCGAGCGCCTCGGGCGCGACGGCGCACCCCTCGGCCACGGCCGCGGAGTCGCCCGTGATCATGAGCAGCGGCACGCCGAGGTCGCCCGCGATCGCCGCCTCGAGCCCGATCTCGCCGAGCTCGCTGCCGTTCGCCCGCAGCGCCACGATGTCCGCGTCGTAGGTGTGCGGGAGCAGCGCGACCTCGGTCCCGGCGGCCGCGTGCGCGCCGAGGAGGATCAGGCCCGCAAAGGTGTCGTCGAGCCCGCCGCTCCAGTCCTGGCGATAGGGAGGCCGGCCGCTGATGAGCATCACGCCGGGGGGCAGCTCGCCGGGGTCCACGTTCAGGCCCTGGTCGTGACCGTCGTAGACAAGGACCTCGCTGGCGCCGCCCTGGCGGAGACCTTCGATGAGCGCCTTGAGGTCCGCCATGAGCATGCGCCTGCCAAAGGCCTGCTCCGCCCCGCGGGCCTGCTCGGGGCTCACGACGCCGCTGGCTCCCTCGACGTCGCAGCGGACGTAGAGCTTCGCGGCGCCGGCGACCGCGCCGGCGGCGGTCGGGGCGCCGGCAGCCGGGGTGAGGACCGTGGGCGGCGGCAGGGAGCGGGGCTGCGACATGGATCAGCCCTCCTTGCCCGGGCGGCGGGCGCCGCGGGCCAGCCAGAGCTTCGATGGCTCGCGGTAGGCGTTTCGGCGCGCAAGCACCTGATAGCCGATCGCCGAGAAGATCATGTACGCGACGCAGATCGCGAGGGAAACCCAGTAGTAGATCGGCTGATGCTGGGTGTAGCCGTACGCGGGAAGGTTGATCATGATGATCATCGGGATGACAAGGACAAAGACGAGGGCCGACGAGTACATGTAGTCGGTCGCGACGGGGCTCTCGAACTCCGGATCCACCACGCGCAACAGCGCCAGGCCCGTCGCCAGGGTGCCCGTGGCGCAACCGTATATGATCATCATGCGCTCGAAATGGTGGTCGTCGAACATGCGCGACCCCATCCAAGGCAGCATCACGACGGCGAGAAATCCAGCGAGCGTGGACATCACCAGTATGGGGAGCCAGTACTCGATCACGACTACTATCGAGACCGCGCCGAGCGAGCCGGCCACCATGAGGTCGACCGCCGCTCCGGAGAGGCGCGTGAGGGTGCCGTCGTCGAGCACGTGGTCGGTGCGCGTGGCGGTCATGATGGCCCGCACCACCATGGCGACGATTGCGGCAAAGATGAACGCGATGCCCCACAGGCTCACCGCGAGGTCCTGCCCGGCCCTGCCGGCGAGCGAAAGCAGCCAGGTGATGCCCTGTAGAAGCAGATAGCTCAGGAGGTAGACGAACAGCGCCACCGCGAGGTTGATGCCCATCGTGTCGATGGCCTCGCTCTCGGTCGTCAGGCGCGAGCCGACCGGGAACTCGCCGCCGCGGGGATAGATGCCCCTTGTGGCAACCTCGCCCTTGAGCCGCTCTCCGCTGATCCAGCCCTTGCGGATGCCGATGTTCAGCAGCGGCACGCCGCCAAAGCAGGCCCAGAGAAAGCCGAGCGCCGCGAACGTGAGCCCGATGCTGCCGCCGCCTTTGAATCCGAAGCGTTCCCATCCTGCGCCGATCGCGTACGCCTGGCCGGGCCCGAGCGAAAAGCCGAGCGGCACGAAGAACCCGAACGTGGGGAAAAGGTTGGGCATGATGGTCCAGATGAACACGAACGTCAGCACCAGGCCGAGGGTTGCCTGCACCGCGTACTGCGAGATGAGGCCGACCGCCATGCCAAAGGCGCGCCGACGCACGCGGCCGCCGGCAGGCGCGGGGTGCCGCAAGACCATCGCCACGAACGAAATGTTCAGCAGGTGGTAGGCGAGCGCCCCGAGCCCGTTCATGTCGAGCCCGAAGTGGGGGGCGCCGTAGTTGTAGAAGAAGAGCAGCAGAAACCCCGCGGTGAGCGAGTTGGGGATCAGGTAGCGCTGGAAAAAGCGCACCCGTGCGCGGATCACCGTGGAGATGAGGAGCGCGACGGAGATGATCCCCAGATCGATGAAGATCCGCCAGGGGAAATTCATGAACGCCTCCACGGGAAACGCATTCGGGTGCCCATACTATATCACGGCGTCCCGGTCGTCGAGGGTTGTCCGGCCCCGAGCGCCGGGCGCGGCACGGTTCAGCCCTGCCCCTGCATCGACCCGGCGGCGCGGTAGACCTCGAGCGTGTTCTCGAACGGGACGTCGGCCTGGATGTGGTTCGAAGGCGCGAGGATGAAGCCCCCTCCGGGCGCGCACTCGTCGATCAGCGAGCGGATCTCCGCGCGCACGTCGGCGACCGAGCCGAACGGAAGCGTCCTCTGGATCGACACCGCTCCGTTGAGCACCAGCCGCCGGCCGTAGCGCCGCTTGAGCTCGCCCGGGTTCATGGATTCGGGCTGGATCGGGTTGAGGACCTCGACGCCGACCTCGATCAGGTCGTCGATGATCTCGCGCAGGTCGCCGTCGCTGTGGTACATGATGCGGACCGAGGGGTTGGCCCGTTTGACCGCCGCGATCATGCCCGCGAACAGCGGCTTGTCGATCGCCCTCCATGCGGGGACGCTGAGCATCATGCGGTTCTGCATCGCGATGTCGCCGACGAACGCCACGACGTCGACTCCGGCCGAGGCCGCGCGCACGGCCTTTTCCTGCTCGTAGGAGGCGACCCTCTTCCAGAGGGCCCGGGCGAAATCGGGCTCGAGCAGCGTGTCGCAGAGGAAGTTCTCGAGGCCCCTCATCTGCCAGCAGATCTTGAAGGGGTAGTTGACCGAAGCCTCGATGGCGTATTCGCCGCCCCAGGCGGCCACGCGGCGCTTCACCGCCTCCACGGAGTCGAAGACGTCCATGCCCGGCCAGGCGAAGCTGTCGAGGTCGTCGGTGGCGACGAAGGGGCCGGAGACCCACTGCTCGTAGATCCCGTCGGCGCCGGGCCGGAACGCGATGCCCCAGGCGTCCTCGTACGCGCCGTCGGCGCGGAACACGAACCGCTTGCCGCGCTTCTCCATGCTGCCGCCGAGGGCGCCGGTCGTGCGCGCCTCGAAGGCCGCGTGATGCTCCCGCACGCCCACGCTGCGGAAGTCGATGCCGAGCCGCCGGTAGAGCTGCTCCTGGTCGGCCGCCCCCACGTGGGCGGCGAGCTTCTCGCTCACGTCGCGCCGTACCTTGTAGTCGACCGGGACGCGGTCCGGCTCCTCGAATGCGAGCGCGCTGAGCACTCGTTCGCGCGAAGTCATGTTTCCCCCTCTTCGTGCAGCGCCCCGCGGGCCTTGGCGCCGGCTCAGGCCGGCGCGCTGATGTGCTCCTCGAGGTTCAAGTCGATGCGATAGTCCTTCTTGAGGCTGTTGAGGTCCCGCAGCACGCCCGGCCCGATGGCGATGCCGCGCTTCGCGTTGGCCGCCTCGTTGGCGAACTCGATCTCGCCGGGCACCAGCACCTGCTTGAAGCCGTCGGCCGGCTCGCACCCCTTGAGCTCGTCGATGAGCTGGTCGATCCTCGCCTTGAACCCCGCGGCTCCGATCGTCGCCCCGGGGTCCATGACGAAGAAGTACAGTCCGATGTCCTGCACGCTCTGCGTGTTGCCCCAGAGCTGCCCGACGTGATTGCTGAACGCGGCGCCGCTGAGCACGCCGCAGAACACGTCGACCATCAGCGCGATCCCGTAGCCCTTGTGCTGCCCGAAGGGCAGGACCGAGCCCTTGAGCGCCTCGACGGCGTCGGTCGTCGGCCTGCCGTCGCGGTCGATCGCCCACCCGAGCGGGATCGGCTTGTTCTCGATCTCGGCCACGTTGATGCGGCCGCGCGCCACGATGCTGCTCGACATGTCGAGCACCATCGGCCTGTGCTTTCCCGCCGGGACGGCGAGGCTGAAGGGGTTCGTGCCGATCATCGGCGTGATGCCGCCCCACGGCGCCATGTTCGGCGGGTTGTTGGAGGCGGCCACGCCCACCATGTCACGCGCCACTGCCCGCTGCGTGTAGAACCAGGCGATGCCGAAGTGGTTCGCCTTCTGCACGGAGCAGGTCGCGGACCCGGCCCGGGCCGCCTTCTCGATGCACATGTCCATGGCGCGGGCGCCGACGACGGCGCCCATCCCGTTGTCGCCGTCGAGGTGCAGCAGGCCCGGCTTTTCGTGGAGGACCTTGATGTTCGGCCGGGTGTTGACCCAGCCGCCCCGGAGGCGATTGACGTAGACCAGCACCCGCGAGATGCCGTGCGACCCGAGCCCGCGGAGGTCCGCCTGGATCAGGTTGTCGGTCACGAGCGCGGCGTCCTCGCGTGGAAGCCCCGCGGCCTCGAACGCGCGCTCGCAGAACTCGCGCGCCGGCTTCACCTTCAGCAGCATGTCTGCCATGTAACCCACTCCCATGCCGGGACTTGCACGATCGAACGGTCCCCCGCTGGCCGTTATAACACTCGGATGCGGCTGTCCTTATAGCCCCTCCGCGGTCGCCTGTCAACTCAAAGCCGCGGCACCAGCCCGACCGATGGAGGTGGATGCCGCATGCGCTTCCGCGGAAGCGTCGCTATCTCGCGCAGAGGGGCGGCAAGATTCGCGTTATCGTTCCTATTCGTCGCGGCCGCGGGGGTTGCCCCCCGCGGCTCCCACAGATCCGGACGTGCGGATTTCCCGCATCCGGCTCCTCAGTCTACGGGCTCGCTGCGATACGGTAGACGCTGTGCACGATTCGTCACCGGCGGCAGCGGGTAATGCTGCAACAGCCGACGGAAGCGTTCCCATACCATCTTGGCTCGCGCTGACCGACGGTTCAGCCAGTAGCGCCATGCACGCTCGACCTCGTGGAGAAAGCGACTCAGGGCGCGCACGTTCCCAGTGATACCGTAATACGCGTAGTGCCCCTGAAGCTTCCGGCACAGGTCGAAGTGCTGTGCGGCCACGGGCTCGTGCCGGTGTTGGCGGCACCAGTCAGCGATACGGCCGAGCGCTCGGCGAAAACGGCTGGACGATGTCTTGCGCTTGACGACGGGCTTCCCCTGGCGGGACTTCCCCCAGAACCAGGTGAAGCCCAGCATGTCGAAACTTCCCACCGGCGGTCCAGAGGGACCTTTGCCCCTTCCAGGTCGGCGAAAGTTCACCATCCTGGTCTTTGTCGGATTCAGCGTCAGGCCGTACCGAGCAAACCGCTTGCCCAGTACTTCCATGACTCTGCGTGCGTCCTCCTCGGAGGCAAGCACGATGACCGCGTCGTCCGCATAGCGGACCATGAATGCCTTCGCCCGCAGGCGAGGCACCACGGTCGCTGCGAACCACGTGTCCAAGACTTCGTGCAGGTAGATGTTCGCCAGCAGCGGCGACACCACGCCTCCTTGGGGACTTCCCTCCTCGGCGCGATGCACGCTGCCGTCTTCAAACACCCCTGCCTTCAGCCACTTGTCGATCGCTCGACGGAGCACTCCGTCTCGCACCCTCTTGTCGAGGAACTCCCGAAGGTGCTGGTGCCCAATCGTGTCGAAGTAGCTTTTGATGTCCACTTCGATCACCACGCCACCGCCCATGTCCATCAGTCCCTGCCATAGCGCTTCCAGCGCCTGGTGGGCCGACCGGTTCGGTCGGAAGCCGTACGAGCAGTCCAGAAAGTCCTGCTCGTAGACCGCTTCCAGCACCATCGTCACCGCCCTCTGCAGGACTTTGTCCTCGAAGGTCGGTATCCCGATGGGCCGTAGCGTCTTGCCGTCCGCCTTGGGGATGTACACCCGCCGCACCGGCGGCGCTCGGTACGCGCCCGACTTGAACCGATCCAGCAGCGACCGAAGGTTCTCCTCCAGCTTCACCGCGTACTCGGTTGCCGTCTGGCCGTCGATGCCGGGCGCCCCGTCCTTGCGGGTCTTCCGATAGGCCTCCAGCAACAGCTCCAGGTCGATGTGATGGGCCAGGGTCGTGAACACCATCTCCGGTGCTTTCCTCGCCAGTTCCGCTACCCGCTGTAGTCTCGTTGAGACGCTTGTGGGACTCGGTGTTCCCTGCATCTTTCCCTCCAGTGGTTCCGTAGCCCGGCTCCCCTCTCCCTCCACAGGGTCCCTCGGGTTGGTTCCCCTGCTTCACAGGTACGGTGGAGAGCTCCGACTTCCTGCCGCCCTTCCCGCCGCGCTTCGTTGCCTTCGCACGGCGCTTACCATCGCGCGCTCGTCCCTTTCGCTCCCCACCGTGTCGAGCGCGCCGAGGTGGGGCCTGGGCTCTTTGTTGTGCGGGCGCCCTTCCCGCTCTCCAGCGATGGAGACGACAGGACCTCCCAGGTTCCTGGGGAACCCCTGTGCGTGTATGCCGTGCTCTTCGACCCCGGTAGGGCCTCGGTGCCAGGCGATTGCGGCACCTCGGTGCTGCCGCCGCTCAGAAAACCACGACGGCCCCCGCAATCAGTTTCATTTCGAGGCTCAATCACACGGCCTGCACGCTCCCTGTGTACGCTTCGCAGCCGGGGTTACCCCCGTACCACGCAACACTCGGTTCCGGCTGGTCGCCAGCCTTTGCCGGGCGGGGTTGTCCCGCCGGGTTCCTCCGTAAGGTTTCAGTCACGTTCTCACATGGCGTCCTCCTTACCCAGGCTTTGCCTGGCGCACCTTCCGCGGAAGCGTCCGGCCAGCCACGTAGGACAAAGAGCGGCACTTGCTTCCGATCTCCGAAACGTGTGAATAGTTGCAGGTTACGGAGATCGGACACCATGACCGAGGCCTTCCTGACCCGCCACCGCCTCTTTCGCCGAGAGGAGCTGGCGGCTGCCATCCAGGGCTGCGGCCGGGCGAGACAGCCGTGGACGCCCTCATGCCGGACGATCGCTTCAGCCGCGGACGGGCGGGCCCGTCCGGGCCCACGGGAAACGCAGCTGACCATGGGCAGCAGCCTTCCTTCTTCACCTTGATTATCCCATCCAAGGGTGTTATAACGCTTTCGCGGCTCGACCGTTGCATAGCCGAGCGCGCGCGAAAGAAGCGTCGGATGCAAAATTCGCAGTTTCCAGGAGAGAGCATGGAACGCCAGAACAAGCTGAGGAAGACGCTGAAGGAAGGCCGCGTGGCCATCGGCACGTGCCTCGACACGTTCAGCCCGGCCGTCTGCGAGGTCGCGGGCTACGTCGGGCTGGATTTCGTCCGCATCGACACGGAGTACTCGTGGCGCCGCGATGAGGCGCTCGAGAACATGATCCGCGGCTGCCAGATCGGCGGCACCTCCGCGCTCGTGCGCGTGGAGAAGGGCCAGCCCTACCTGATCTCCAAGGCCTTGCAGGCGGGCGCCGACGCGATCCTGGTCTGCGACGTCACGAGCTACGAGGAGGCGCGCGACATCGTGCGCGCCGCCCGCTTCGCCCCCAAGGGCGTGCGCGGCTACAACACGTTCACGCCGGCCGGCCGCTGGGGCCTGTCAGGCGGCAAGAGCTGGGTCGACTGGTGCGACTCGGAGCTCATGGTCGGCATCATGGTCGAGAACCAGGAGGTCGTCGAGGACCTCGACAAGATCTGCGCCATGGACGGCCTCGACTACGTCTTCTTCGGGCCGTCGGACTTCTCGATGTCTCTCGGTTATCGCGAGCCGCGCAAGAACGACGCCAAGGTGCAGGACGCGATGAAGCGCGTCTGCGAGATCGCCGCGAAGCGCAGCAAGTGGGTCTCGCTCCCCCTCGGCGAGCCGTTCGCCAAAGAGTACAAGCACTACACCGAGATGGGCTTCCGCATGGTCGAGCTCGGCCACGACGTCGCCATCCTCGCGTCGACCTGGAAAAAGGCGATCGGTGAGATCACCGGAAAATAAATTGAAGGAAGGCTGCCGCCCGCCCGGGCGCGGGCGGGCGCACCTCACACCAGCTTGAGCCGCAGCGCCCAGTCTTCGTCGTCGGGTTTGGCAGGCAGCCGGATCATCTCGAGGTCGTCCGAGGCGAGCGTCCCGGCGTCGATCCAGCGACCGGTGCGCACGTCGTACCAGTCGGCCTTGTACCGGCTGTCGTGGCGCGCCGCGCGGACGGTGCCGGCGCGGATGCCCTTCTCGAAGTACAGCAGGATGAGGTCGCGCTCGGCCGTGCGGGCGCAGTAGGCCCAGCCGTCGAAGCTGCGCAGCTCGTGATTGCGACTTGGCAACACGAGGTCCGCGTCCGGCTCGAGGTCCTTGTAGCGGGCGCCCTCGCAGAAGACGAAGCCGCGGAAGATCGCCGTCATCCTCGCGCTGCTCCACTGCAGGCCGTCCCAGATCTTCGTGGGCACCTCGGGCTCGATGTCCGCGCGCACGAGGCCCGTGCAGCCGTAGATGTAGCCGGCCAGCCCTCCCGACAGGAAGCTCCCGTACATGCCGGAGCGCACGTAGCGGTCGTCTTTCGGCGTGTTGCCCGCAATCGCGAAGTCTTTGTAGTACTCGACCTGCGTCCCCCACCCCGAGTAGTACGGCTCGCCGTGGAGCGCCGGGACCGGCGGCTCCTTGCGGTAGATCTCCGTGAGGTACCAGTAGGTGTCGTGCTCGCGCATGTTGCCGATCTGGTGCAGCGTGAGCCACGGCGCGTCGTCGCTCACGTGGCCGAACTGCGAGAGCGTAGACGGCCCCGCGTTGGTCGACACGAGGTTGCCAAAGGGCGGCGGCCCGTACTTCCGGTGCGCCAGGTTGCATGGCTCGTTGAAATCGCGGGGAGGGAGCGAGTCCTTCTTCGTGTCGAAGTGGATCGGGCTCAGGACCACGTTGTGCGCCTGGTAGCGCGAGAACACGTACTGGATGTAGCGCGCGTACGAGTCGGGCCACTTGTAGTACCGCTTCCAGGGCTGCGTCGCGTCGCGGCGCACGATCTCGAGGAACGGCACGAAGCCCTGCTCGTGCAGAAAGTCCATCTTCCGATCGAGGTACCTGAAGTACTCGGGGTTGAGCCGATCGACGTCGGGGAAGACTAGCTCGTAGCCCGGCACCTTGCCAGGGAACAGGAAGGCGCGGCCGCCTTCGTTCGGCATGTCCTTCGCGCTGCCGTCGGGCGAAGGCCAGGCCGCGCGGATCACGATGCCGTCGTCGGTGACGATGCGCGCAGGCTTGCCGTCGCGGTCCCAGTTCGGGAAGCAGGCGAGGATCGCCACGCTGTTGAACCGCTGCCGCTTGCGGTAGCGGATGATGTCCTTGAAGCCCATCCCGGGCCCGACGGGGCGCTCGCGGTCGTCGTCGTACCACGGAAAGCGGTAGGTCGGGATCGCCCACATCGTGTCGCCTAACAGGTAGAAGGGGGTCCCGTCGGAGTACTGCAGCCCGTGGCCGTTGGCCGTGGCGATCACGAAGCCGCGGCGGTTGGGGTTCGCCTCGAGCTCCTCTGCGCCCCAGCTGTCCGCTTCGAACGAGCCCTTCTGCCCCGCGAGCCCCTTGTCCGCGGGGCTCGAGCCGCTCTTCCAGCTCCAGCTCCCGGGCGCCGTGGCCAGCACGCGGACGCAGAACGTGCTCCCGCCGTCCCAGAAGCCCCAGCAGCGCTTGCGGAACCCGGGTCCTTCAAGGTCGACCCACACCTCGACGTCGGTGTAAGGGTTCGCGTAGCTGCCCTGCAGCCTCGAGCACGATCTCCTGCTTTTCCCAGACGTGAGTCTTCACCATCACGCTCCCCTTTCGGTCGGAACCTTCAGGCCGGCGCCGCCCCGTAGAGCCCGCTCGATTTCGGCGGCACGAAGCCCCGCAGCGTCAGCTCGCCGGCAAAGTGGCAGGCGGCCGCGCGCGCGCCGCCGAGCGCGCGCAGCGGCGGCGCCTCCGCCCGGCAGACGTCCCGCGCATAGGGGCAGCGCGGGTGGAAATGGCAGCCGGGCGGGGGCGCCGCCGGGTTGGGCACGCCGCCCTCCAGCGGCTTGCGCTCCCGGCGCGCGCGCGGGTCAGCTACCGGGATCGCCGCGAGCAGCGCCTCGGTGTACGGATGCATCGGCGCCTGGTAGATCTCGTCGGAGGCTGCCGACTCGACGATGCGGCCGAGGTACATCACCACGATCCGGTCGCTGATGTACTCGACGACGGACAGGTCGTGGGCGATGAACAGGTACGTGAGGCCCAGCTCGTCCTGCAGGTCCATCAGCAGGTTCAGCACCTGCGCCTGCACGGACACGTCGAGCGCCGAGACCGGCTCGTCGCAGACGATGAGGCGCGGGCTGAGGCTCAGCGCGCGCGCGATGCCGATCCGCTGCCGCTGCCCGCCGCTGAACTCGTGCGGGTAGCGGTTCATGAGCGCGGCGTCGAGCCCGACGCGCTCCATGAGCGCGGCCACGCGCTCGATCCGCTCCCTGCGGTCGCCGACGCCGTGCAGCAGCAGCGGCTCCGCGATGATGTCGCGCACCGACATCCGCGGGTCGAGCGACGAAAACGGGTCCTGGAACACGATCTGCAGCTCGCGGCGCGCGCGCTTCATCCGCCGCTCGTCGAGGCCCGCGAGGTCCGCGAGATCGCCGTCCATGCGGAAGCGGATCGCGCCCGCGGTGGGCTCGTACAGCCGCAGGATGCAGCGGCCGGTCGTCGTCTTGCCGCAGCCGCTCTCGCCGACCATGCCGAGCGTCTCCCCCTGCCGCACGTCGAAGCTCACGCCGTCGACGGCCCGGACAAGGCCGACGGTCCTGCGCAGGAGACCTTTGCGGATCGGGAAGTGCTTCTTGAGACCGGAGACCTCGAGGATCGCCTCGCTCACGCGCCCGCCCCCTTCGCGTAGAGCCAGCAGCGGGCGCGGTGCCCGGGGCCGAGCTCGAGCATCGGCGGCGGCTCGCGGCCGCATACGGGCATCGCGTGCGGGCAGCGCGGCGCGAACGCGCAGCCGGCGGGAAGCTCCGCCATGCTCGGCACGGAGCCGGTGATCGGCGAGAGGCGCTGCTTGAGGCCGATCTGCGGGATGCTCCGCAGCAGCCCCTGCGTGTACGGATGCTTCGGCTGGTAGAAGATGTCGTCGGTGGTGCCTTCTTCCACCACCTTTCCGAGGTACATGACGAGCACGCGCCGGCACATCTCGCCGATCACCCCGAGGTTGTGCGTGATCATCACGATCGACATGCCGGAGCTGGCCTGCAGCCCCTTCATCAGCTCGAGGATCTGCGCCGCGATAGTCACGTCGAGGGCGGTGGTCGGCTCGTCCGCGATGAGGAGGGCCGGGTCGCACGAGAGGGCCATCGCGATCATCACCCGCTGCCGCATGCCGCCGGAAAGCTGGTGCGGGTATTCGTCGACCTGCTCGGAGGGCGAGGAGAGCCCTACGCGCTCGAGCATCTCGATCGCCCGGGCGCGCGCCTGCTTCCGGTCGAGCCCCTGGTGGAGAATCACCGCCTCCATGATCTGCTCGCCGATCGTGAAGATCGGGTTGAGCGAGGTCATCGGCTCCTGGAAGATCATTGCGACCTCGCGGCCGCGGATCGAGCGCATTTCCGCGCTCTGCGGATCGAGGGCCGTGATGTCCGCGGGCTCGCCGTTCCTGAAGAGCTCGATGCGGCCGCCCGCGATCCGGCCTCGCGGCGCCTGCACGAGCTGCATCACCGAGAGCGCCGTGACGCTCTTGCCGCAGCCGCTCTCCCCCACGATCCCGAGCGTCTCGCCGCGGTACAGGTCGAAGTCCACGCCGTCGACCGCGCGGATCAGGCCCGCTTCCGTGCTGAACTGAGTCTCGAGCCCTCTCACGCGCAGCAGAAGGTCGTCCATGCCGCCGTCTTCAGTGGGAGTAAGGGTCGGCCGCGTCGCGCAGCCCGTCGCCCAGGAAATTGAACGCCAGGATCGAGACGATGATCACTGCCGCGGGCGTGAACAGCCAGGGGTAGTTGACGATCGTCCGCACGTTCTGCGCCTCCTGCAGCAGGACGCCGAGGCTGGTCATCGGCTGCTGGATGCCGAGGCCGAGGAAGCTGAGGCTCGATTCGCCCAGGATCATGCCGGGGACCGCGAGCGTCGCCACCACGATGATGTGGCTGAGCGCGTTGGGCATCATGTGCCGGGTGATGATGTACCAGTGCGAGCCCCCGCCGGCCCGCGCCGCCATCACGTACTCCGCGCCCCGCATGGTGAGCACCTTACCCCGCACCTCGCGCGCGAGCCCGGTCCACCCGAGGAACGCCAGGATCGTGACGATGCCGAAGTAGATGCGGATCGAGCTCCACGTCGGAGGCAGCGCGGCGGCGAGCGTGAGCCAGAGAGGGATCTGCGGAAAGGAGCGGAGGAACTCGATGACGCGCTGCAGGACGTTGTCGATGGCCCCGCCGTAGAACCCGGAGAGCGTCCCGAGGATCGAGCCGAGCACGACGCTGATCGCGACCCCGAGAAGGCCCGCGGTCAGCGTGACGCGGGAACCCGCCAGGATGCGGCTCCAGATGTCCTGCCCGAAGCGATCGGTGCCGAGGAGAAAGACCACGCCGCCATCGATGGTGCCGAAGAGACGGAGGCGCGCCGGGATGAGCCCGAGCAGCTTGTAGGGCTCGCCGCGCACGAAGAGGCGGAGCGGGTAGCGCTGCTTCGTGTCGGCGACGTACTTGCGGAGATACGTCTTGCGGTCGATCTCGTACTTGTATCCGTAGACGAACGGAGCGGAGAGCCGGCCTTCGTGGAACAGGCGGACCCGCATGGGCGGCGCGTAGGTGTAGTCCTCGTCCTTCTTCCCGATCGGGTACGGCGAGAAGAAGTCCGCGAACGCGATCAGGACATAGATGGCCGCGACGACCCAAAGCGAGATCACCGCGAGTGAGTCCCTGCGGAACTTCAGCTTCATCAGGTCCCACTGGGAGAGGCCCACGCGCATGGGCTGGGGCGATGCTTCGGGGGGAGCCTTGCGCCGGCGCAGCAGGTTGACCATCCGTCGGCTTCCTTCAGTCCAGCTCGACCCTGGGGTCGAGCCAGGCCAAGGCGACATCGGCCATCAGGTTGCCGATCAGCAGCATCCCGCACTGAAAAAAGAGGATGGTCCCCGCAAGGTACATGTCCTGCATCTGCAGCGCCCGCAGGAGCACGGGCCCCAGAGTCGGAAGCGACAGCACCACGGATACGATCGTCGCACCCGAGAGCAGCTGCGGGAACCAGAGCCCGAGGGCCATGATGATCGGCGCGATCGCGTTGCGCGCCGCGTGCTTGTACACGACCGTGTGCTCGGCCAGGCCCTTGGCCCGCGCCGTGGCCACGTACTGCATGTTGAGCACGTCGAGGAGGTTGCCCCGCATCCGCCGGATCGTGCCGGCCGTGCCCTCGAGCCCGAGCACGACGATCGGCACCCACAGGTGCGAGAGCAGGTCGACGAGCTTGCCGAGGCTCCAGGGCGCGTCGAGGTAGCGGTCGGAGAACAGGCCGCCGACCGACGGGATGCCGAACACGAAGTAGGCCACGAACATCATGATGAGGGCGAACAGGAAGCCCGGGATCGACAGGCCCGCGAACCCGATGAACGTGAAGAGGTGGTCGCCGAACGAATACTGGTGGGTGGCCGAGTAGATCCCGATCGGGATGCCGACGGCGAGGATGAACAGCTCGGTGGTCAGAGCGATGAGAATCGTGTAGCCCGAGGTAGACCTTGATGATGTCCCAGGTCTGCTTTCCCCAGAAGAGAAACGAGGCGCCGAAGTCCCCGCGGGGAAAGCCGGAGACCCAGCGCCAGTACTGGACGTAGATCGGCTGATCCAGCCCGTAGCGGGTCTCGAGGCTGCGCACGACGTCGGAGCTGACCTCCTGGCCCTGCGCCGCGAGCTGCATGACCAGGCTGTCGACGAAGCTCCCGGGCGGGAGCTGGATCAGCACGAAGACGAACATCGAGATCACGATGAGCATCGGAACCATCAGAAGAGCAGGCGCTTCAGGACGTACTGCACCATCGCGTTATCCGTCCGTCCGTGAGATGAGGCCCCGCGGGCCTCGAGGCCCGCGGGGCTGAGCGACGACTACTGTCCCTGGTGCGCCTTCTCGATCCAGCACTGGTAGACTTCGGTGCAGCCGATGAACTTGCCGTGGTGGTAGCTCCACACGCCGTCCTTCTTCACGTTGTGGAACCACTTCTTCACGATGATCGGCTTGGGCACCGGCCCGACGACGCCGATGACCCACACGTTGTCGGCGTTCGACTGCAGGATCCTGGCGTAGGCAGCCAGCTGAACCTTCTCGTCGGTGTTGGCGAGGATCTCGCTCCAGGCCGCCTGCAGTTCCTTGATCTGCGCGGGCGGCTCCTCGCCCTGCTTGCCGCCGGTGTTGTACCAGATCCCCCAGGCGACTCCCCAGTCGCGTGTTGTTGTTGATCGGGACGAGGTCCGTCTCCGTCGCGGACTTGCCCATGGGCCAGCCGGCGATCTGGAACTGGTTGCCCGTGTTCCTCGTGCTCCACAGGTTCTCGGCCTCGGGCTTGATGATGATCTCGATGCCGATCGCCTTGTAGTCGTCCTTGATGAGGTTCAGGTTGTCGATCATGCCGAGGCGCGGGGCGGGCACCTCCACGACGAACGCGGCGCGCTTGCCGTCGGGCTTGAGCCGATATCCGTCGGCGTCGCGCTTCGTCAGCCCCATTTCGTCGAGCCACTTGTTGGCCTGCGCCGGGTCGTACTGGGTGTAGGCGGTGGCGTAGGAGTCCTTGTAGATCTTGCTCTCGACCGGGGGCAACGTCGCGGCCGTCGGCTTGCCCTGTCCCATGTACAGGGTCTTGTTGATCTTCTCCCGGTTGATGGCCACCGACAGGGCGCGGCGGAAGCGGACGTCCCGGAAGATCTGCCGGTCCACGGGGTCGGGCGTCGTCTGGTTGGGCCAGAGCGCGCACTCCGAGATCTGCAGGTCGCCCCACTGGTAGACGTTGTACTCGTTCTTTTCCGCGTACTGCATGTACAGCGGCATCTCCTGGAAGGCCTGCTGCCTGCGAGACCTGGAAGTTGGGCTCTCCGGCGATGATCTTGAGGTTCATCACCTCCGCAGTCGCCACGCGCACGTCCACCTGGTCGATGTACGGCAGCTGGTTGCCGTCGGTGTCGACCTTGTAGAAGTAGGGGTTGCGCTTGAAGATGAACCTCTCGCTCGGCGGCTCCTGCGTCGGAATCCACGGGAACATCACCGGGAGCTCCGGGTTGTTCATGCCTCCCGTCGCCCCCGGACCGAACGTGTTGAACTTGTAGCGCAGGAGATCGATCCAGGTCTTGAAGCCCTTCTCCTTCGCCATTGCGTCGAGCTTTTCCTTGGGCGTGTACTTCGGCAGGAACTGGCTCACGTAGTGCTTGGGCGCGAAGGTCCAGATCTCCTTTGTCAGGTAGAGGATGAACATGCCGTGCGGCTCGGGGAACTTGAAGCTCACGGAATAATCGTCGTTCTTGACCACAGTGCCGAGCTTCTGGGTCGCGGTGAACATGTAGTAGGGCTTGATCGGGTAGATCTCGTTGTTCATCACGATGTCTTCCCACCAGAAGACGACGTCGTCGGCCGTAAAGGGGTGGCCGTCCGACCACTTGAGGCCCTTTCGCAGCTTGATCACGAACTCCTTGCCGCCGTCCTTGACCTCCCAGCCTTCCGCCATGCAGGGCTCGGGTCCGCTCTGGTCGCGCTTCCAGCGCAGCAGGCCGATGTCGGTGAACTCCCCGACGTCCACGAGGCGGCTCTGGCTGTCGATAAAGAACTTCCAGGCGCCTCCGTAGACGCCGATCTGCTCGATCGGCTTGACGACCGCCGGGTTCTCCGGCAGCCGCTGCTCCACCGGAGGCAGCTTGCCCGCCTTGACGAGCTCTGCCAGCTCGGGCGCCTCCTTGAACTTCGCCGGCTTGGCCGCGGGGGCCGCGGCTGCCGAAGGCGTCGCGCCCTGCTTGTCCGGCTGCCCGCCGGCAAACAAGACGGCGGAGCCCACGAGTGCGAGCGCCAGAAGCGCCGCTATCCGCAAGAATGTGCGTGCCATGACTCCTCCTCCTATCCGACCAGGTCGGTGCTCTCGCACCAGGCTCGTCCTTCCCGGCCGCCCGACTCGGGCGCGCGCAGTTACCCTCTACACCGTCCAGTCCAGCGGCCTGCCCAGCTTCTCGTAGATCTTCTTGCGTCCTTCCTTGTCGTCGTTGGCGACATGCCAGGCCCACTTGCACACTTCCTCCGCCACCTCCGCCGGAACGACGACGACGCCATCGCCGTCGGCCACCACGAGATCGCCGGGGCGCACGAGCGCTCCGCCGATGTTGAGCTGCACGTTGGTGGTGTCCAGTTCGAGCCGGCCGGGGCGGATCGTCCGGTTGATGTAGCGCGAATACACGGGCACCTTCTGCTTGATCAGCTCATCAGTGTCGCGGCAGCCGCCGTTGGTCACCACGCCGACGGCGCCCGCGGCGATCCAGCTGAACGCGTTGTTGGAGCCGATGTAGCCCACGCTCCCGATCTCCTCGCCGTCGATGACGATCATGTCGCCCTTCTTGATCTGGTCGGTGAAGGGCCCCTTGGCCAGGCCGTAGCCCCACTTCTTGAAGTCGTCGAAGCCTTCGGGCTTGTAGTCGGGCTTCTTGCGGTTGGTGGGCACGAAGCGCACCGTGTGGGCGAGCCCGTACACCCGATGCGTGAAGTTCTCGATGTCGCGCCAGAGCGGATGGATCTCGCGGTCCACCAGCCCGATGTCCTGCATCCCGAGCGCGTCCATGCCGTCGCAGACGTCGGTCACCCGCAGCCCCTTGTACTTCTCCAGTATGCTCGCGTCGAGTTTCTTGGCCATGAATCCTCCTATCACCTGGCGTGTCGTGGACCCCCTCGTCCTCGGGGGCGCGCCAAGTCCCCGGCCCCCTTCGCCCCCTGTCCTCGGCGGGGCTGTCGGTGGGGAGGGCCCGTCCTGGCGCAGCCGCTTTCGCGACGATCCGGTATAGCATCGCTGACCCGGGAAGTCAAAATTTCCGCCGCCGGGCATGCGATGGGGCATCAGACGGAAGTATCAGGGCAAGTCGCTGTTTAACGGTGAGCGTTCGCGCAAGCGCCCGCGGATCCTTGACGCCACCTGTTATAACGGTCTACACTTCGTGGATCGACCGCCTTTTCAGCGCCTGTTTCACAAGGAGAGGCTGCGACAGGCCGGCTGGCCCTGCCGGCACGGGAGAGCCTGCATGAGCATCACCTCGCCCCCTACGACCGCAGCGAACCTGGCGTACGACATCATCTGCCGCAAGATCATCCGCGGCGAGCTGCCTCCGGGCGCCAAGCTTTCCCGGCGCAAAATGGCCAAGCTGACAGGCGTCAGCATCATTCCGGTGATCGAGGCGCTTCACCGCCTCGAAGACGAAGGGCTGGTCGAGTCGTTCCCCTACTTCGGGTCAAAGGTGATCCAGCTCACGGAGGACACGATCGCCGACCGGTTCGCCCTGCGCGAGGCCGTCGAGTGCCAGGTCGTCCGGATTCTGGCAAAGCATCTCACGCGCGAGCAGGAGAACCAGCTCCGCTACTACGCCCGCGAGCTGGACGCCACGTCCCGCGCCCCTGAGGACGAGGACACGTTCTGGCAGCGCCACTACCGCTTCCACCTGTCGCTCGCCCAGGCAACCAGCCGGCCCTCGCTCGAGAGCGCCCTGCACAGGATCAACCTGTTCCAGATCCTTCAGCGTTCGGTGCGGACCCAGAAGCTCGCCCGGGTCCCGATCCCGGCGGACCTTCACATGCAGATCGTGGAAGGCATCGCGTCGCGCGACCCCGACGTCGCCGAAAAGGCCATGCGCGAGCACATCTACTTCTCCGGTCTCATCCGGGAGTGAGGCGCCTCGGCGCCCGCCGAACCGCGACCTTACGCGAGCCTTGTTTTTGCTTGACATCAGTCGCCTCTCGTGCGAGCATTTGGGGTGTTATAACACTAAGTCGCGGAGGCCTCGCTCCGGACGACCTGCTGTCGGTCTCGTGACAGCGCGATAACTGCAAGGAGGTAGCTGCATGAAGAAATTCTGCACCTTCGCACTGGTTCTGGCCTTGTTGGCGTCCACGGCGCTGCTGTGGGCCGCGGGAGGCCAGGAGAAATCGGCCGCCGCCACCCAGAAGCCGGCGGGCAAGCCGCACTGGATCGCCGACGGCATGGAGATCAGCTACTGGTGCCAACTCTCGGCCAGGACAGCGGCAACTCGGGCCGGCCATGCGGATGTCCCGGCTTGGGCGGAGGCGGAAAAGTACACGGGAATCAAGATCAAGTGGATCCAGGTGCCGGAGAACCAGGCCCAGGAGCCATTCAACCTGATGATCGCATCGGGCGATCTTCCGGACATTATCTCCTGGGATTGGCTCAACGCGTTCCCGGGCGGTCCGGAGAAGGCGATCGCGGACAAGGTGATCCTGAAGCTCAACCCCATGGTTGCCAAGGACGCGCCTGACCTGGCGAAATTTCTCAACAATCGCGCGGACATCGGCAAACAGGTCGTGACGGACGCCGGCAGCCTGTACGTGGTGCCTTTCCTCCGCACGTGGATCAAGGACAAGTCGGAGGAGTGGGAGCGCTATTTCAACGGTCCGCAGCTTCGCTACGACTGGGTGCAGGAAATGAACCTGCAGATGCCCAAGAACATCGATGACTTCGAGAAGGTCCTCGCCGCGTTCAAGACCCGAGGGGCGAACATCATCCCCTGGGCGGTCCTGAACACGGGCTCGCAGTACAAAAACATCGAAGGCATCCGCAACTTCATGGGCGCCTGGGGCATGGACTACAACTTCTACCAGGTCGACGGGAAGGTCCACTTCGGCGCAGCAGAGCCGCAGTACCTCGAGTACCTGACGGTCATGAACCGCTGGTACAAGAACGGCCTGATGGACAAGGACTGGGTGAGCCGCGACTACAACTCGGTGCGCAGCATGGTCGCCGAGGGCCGCGTCGGGGGCTTCTGGGGACGCCTGAACTCCGAGATGGGCGGCTTTACTCCCCTCGGGAAAAAGAATAACCCCAAGTTCACGCTCATGGATGCGCCCTGGCCCTATGCCAAGGACGGCAAGAGCTACAACATGGACGTCAGCGCGTTCAGCGCCTTCCAGGGCTCGGGAGGCGCGGTCAGCGCCAAGAGCAAGCACCCGCACGAAGCTTTGCAGTGGCTCAACTTCTGGTGGACCGAGGACGGCCACAATCTGGGGAACTTCGGGATCGTGGGCCTCACCTATAACTGGGTCAACGGGTTCCCGAAGTACACCGATCTCATCATGAAGAACCCGGAGGGCCTTGGGACCGTCAACGCGCTCAGCAAGTACGCGCCCGACGGCGGAAGCGGACGCATGTGGATCCAGGACGCGCGTTACTGGGAGCAGACGATGGCCCTGGATGCGCAGACCCAGAGCGGCAAGATGCTGCAGGCTACGGCCGACCACAGCCACGTGCTTCCCTCCGTCACTCCGACGGTGGAGCAGTCCCGCGAGATGGCGTCCCTGATGAGCGAGATCGGCACCTATCGCGACGAGATGCTGGCCAAGTTCATCGTCGGCGCCGAGCCGCTGGCGAACTTCAACGCGTATCTCCAGAAGATCAACAGCATGGGCGTCGCGCGCGCGATCGAGATCATGCAGAGCGCCCTCGAGCGCTACGACAAGCGGCCGATTCCCAAGTTCTGACACGCACGTCTGAATCGAGACGAGCCGAAGAGCGCCGGCAGCCCGGCGCTCTTCCTTTTTTGGGGGCGAAGCGAGGGGCCGAATGAGCTCGGCAATCCCCAAGGCGGCCCCGCCGCGGCTCGGACGCCTGGCAGCGTCCGAGCGGCTCCGTCCCGACGCACGACGCGGTCCATTCAGCCCCGCCCCGGACGCGAGAACGCGAGTTATTGATTTGACATCGGTCGCGCGCTCGTGCTATAACCGCGCGGACTGTTATAACGCCCTGCTGCAGCGATCGTCACTGGTCAGGCCGGGCCGCAATCATCAAAAAAGGGCAGTTGAGGAGGTCGTTTCTTGGCTACCACGCATGGGTCGACTGTACTGTCCTCGGCTTTCGTCGACCGAGCCCGGAAAGAGCTTTCCCGCAACCGGTACCTGTACGTGATGCTGATCCCGGTCGTGGGCTACTACCTGATCTACCACTACGCGCCGATGTACGGCCTGATCATCTCCTTCCAGGACTTCGTCCCGTCGCTGGGCATCTGGAAGAGCCCCTGGGTGGGCTTCAAGCACTTCGAGAGCTTCTTCAACAGCGTGTACGCGTGGCGTCTGATCCGCAACGTCGTGATCATCAACGTCTACAACCTGATCTTCCAGTTCCCTGCCCCCATCATCCTCGCGTTGATGCTCAACGAGATGCGCAACATGCCGTTCAAGCGCACCGTGCAGACGATCACCTACCTGCCCCACTTCGTGTCGCTCGTCGTCATCGTAGGGCTGATGATGGATTTCCTCAGCCGCGAGGGCGTGGTCAACCGGGTGATGATCGGGATGGGAATGGAGGCGATCCCGTTCTTCGCCGAGCCCAAGTGGTTCCGCACTCTCTACGTCGGCTCCAACGTGTGGCAGACGGCGGGGTGGAGCTCGATCATCTATCTCGCCGCCCTGGCCGGCATCAACCAGGAGCTCTACGAGGCCGCTGAGGCCGACGGGGCGGGGCGCTGGCTCAAGATGTGGCACGTCAGCCTCCCGGGGCTGCTCCCGACGACCGTGGTGCTGTTCATCATGAGGATCGGGCAGATGATGACGGTCGGCTTCGAGAAGATCATCCTGATGTACAACCAGCTCACCTACGAGACCGCGGACGTCATCAGCTCGTTCGTCTATCGCCGCGGGCTCATCCAGGCCGACTGGAGCTACAGCACGGCGGTGGGCTTCGTCAACGCCGCCATCAACTTCGCGCTGCTGATTTCCGTGAACAAGCTCGCGCGGCGCACCGGCGAGACGAGCCTTTGGTAGGGGGTGCGAGGTGAGCCGATACTACAGCAGCGTCAGCGGGCGGATCTTCGACTCCGTCAACTACGTGGTCCTCGTCGTCCTGTGCATCCTGATGCTGTACCCGTTCTGGTACGTTCTGGTGGCCTCGCTCAGCTCGCCCTACGTGGTGGCGGTCGCCCGCGGATCTCTGCTGTGGCCCAAAGACTGGACGTTCGCCGCGTACAAGCGGGTGTTCGAGAACCCGATCATCGGCATTGCGTACTTCAACACGATCTTCTACGTGGTCGCCGGGACGGCGCTCAACATCATCCTGACCTCGTTCGCCGCCTACGCCCTGTCGCGCCGCCACCTCTGGGGGCGCGAGATCGTGATGAAGATGATCGTGTTCACCATGTTCTTCTCCGGCGGCCTGATCCCGCTCTACCTGCTGGTCAAGGCGATGGGCATGCTGAACACCCGCTGGCCGCTGATCCTGACCAACGCCATCATGACCTTCAATTTCATCATCATGAGGACGGGCTTCGCCCAGATGCCCGACAGCCTGGAGGAGTCCGCCAAGCTCGACGGCTGCAACGACTTCCTCATCCTTTTCCGCATCTACTTCCCGCTGGCGATGCCGGTCATCGCGGTGATGCTGCTGTACTACGGGGTCTACCACTGGAACTCCTGGTTCTGGGCGATGGTGTACCTGCGGGAACGCCAGCTCTACCCCCTGCAGCTCATCCTTCGCGAGATCCTGATCGCGAACAACATGAGCTCGATGATAAGCTCTTCGGACCTCGGCAAGGACGAGGAGATGATCGCGGTCACGATCCAGTACGCCACGATCATCATCGCCGTCCTGCCCATCACGGTGCTCTATCCGTTCCTCCAGCGCTACTTTGTGAAAGGCATGCTGCTGGGAAGCCTCAAGGAATAGGCAACAGAAGGCCCCCTGAGCACAGGGGGCCTTGGACCTTGCGAAAACGCCAGGTCGTAGGAGGATTCGTGCCCAGGAAGAAGATGAGCCGCCAGACACTGACGGCGAACGTCAAGGAGGTGGCCCGCCGCTACGGCGCCGTCCTCGTAGGCGTGGCCCCGGTGGAGCGCTTCGACCCGATGCCGCCGGTCAACGACAAGGCCCCGGCCGGCCACCACCCCAAGGACTTCCTGCCGGAGGCGCGGTCGGTCATATCGATCGGGATGCCGATCCTCAACCCGGTCGTCGAGGCCCCGGCGAACCTCGCGGTCCGCGAGCTCGACATGATCCCGAACCGGGTCAAGTACCCGTACATGGAGATGCTCTACAACCGTGTCGGGCACATGATGCACGACCTGATGCTCGAGCACATCGCGCAGCTCGTCGGCCAGTACCTGCTGAGCGAGGGCCAGGACGCCATGGTCTTTCCGACCACCGGTCTTCATCCCCACGTCGAGGGCCTCACCGACTCCGAGATCTGGGAAGGCGAAGATCCCTCCTGGTCGAAGAAGCGGTCGCCGTTCGGCTACACCTTCGGCTCGTTCTCGCACCGCCATGCGGCGACCCGCGCGGGCCTCGGCGAGTTCGGCTACAACAACATCGTCCTCACGCGCCAGTTCGGCCCCCGGCAGCGGTGGAACTCCATCATCACCGAGGCCGACCTCGAGCCGGACCCGCTGATCACCGAGCCCATCTGCCTCCGCGACAAGTGCCTCCTGTGCCTCCGGACCTGCGTCGCGGGCTGCATCTGGCTGCGCGACGACGCGAGCCAGAAGCAGTACCGGTCGCTCGCGAAGGACGACCACAACCGCATCTTTATCGACACGCCGGCGATGACCGATCCGAAGCTCTGCCGCCGGAGGCGCGACGGACTGCCCGATTCGCCGGTGCGCGGCGACTGCCTCCGCATCTGCCCGATCCCGAAGGTGCCTCGGCACCTCACGCCGCGGATGCAGCAGCTGGTCGACCAGTGGCGGGCCGGTGGCGCCGCGAGCCTCAAGTCGCAGGCGGCGACTCGGCGCGCGGACGGGGCGCGGTCCATCGACTACAACAGCAACAGCGACTGACGAGAGGCGCGGCTTGCGCCGCGCCGCAAAAGCAGCACAGGGAGAGGAGACACAGAGTGTCCAAGCTGTTCGACAAGATCTACGGCTGCGAGGCCGCCTGCACCATCGCCAACTCGATGGGCGACGTGACCGAGGGTTACACCTACCGCGAGATCGACGAGAAGTGGGGGTTCGTCGACAAGATGCTTCCGCAGGAAAAAGAGGCCCGCCAGCGCGCCTCCGACACCAGCCTGGGGCACCCGTTCATCTATCACGCGCACCACCGGCCCCCCGGGATGACGGAGGACGGACAGGAGCGTCACCGCCTGGCCACCAGCGCCATCCTCAAGAAGAACGGCCGCATCACCGTGTGGGACCTGGCCGAGACCTGGGCGACCGACATCGACCCGAGCAAGTTCGGCTACCTGCTCGGCCCCCAGGACCAGATCATCTACTACTCGATCAAGGCCGGAGTCCCTCCGTGGGAAGTCGGGACACACGCGTCGTGGCCGGCGCTGATCGGCACCTCGAAGATGATCCACAACATAGGCATGGTCAACGCGTGCAACCCCGCCGCGGCGGCCGCCGACGCCTACGACGTCGGCAGGATCAAGGACGTGCGCGGCGTGCCCGGCAACTACGCCCTTGAGGTCGCGGCCGCGATCGCCTCCGCGTGCGCCGAGGCTCTCAAGCCGCGCGCGACCGTCGAGAGCGTGATCGCGCAGGCGCTCTCCGAGCTGACCGCGGTCCCGCGCAAGGAAGTCGAGATGGGCCAGGAGTGGGCGCACAAGGTCAAGGACTGGAAGGAGCTGCGGCCGCTCTTCGACGACTTCTACCGCGGCAAGCGGATGTCCAACGCCGTCGAGATGCTGACCGGAGGCCTGGCCTGCTTCGCCGTCTCCAAGGGCCAGCCCAAGGAAGCGATCCTCTACGCGGTGAACCTGGGCCGCGACACCGACTGCAAGGCCTACATCGCCGGCGGCCTGGCCGGCGCCCTGCGCGGCATCCAGGCGGTGCCCGCCGAGTGGGTCAAGGTGATCGAAGAGGAAGTGGTCAACGACCCCTACACGGTCGCGAAGCGCACCGCGCGCCAGGCGGCCGAAGGGCTGTACAAGGCCGCGCTCAACGAGCTGAAGAAAATGAAGGCGGTCGTCGCCGACATGGAGGCTCAGGCATAGATCAGATGCAGGGGCGGCGGGTCACAGCCGGCGCTCCCGTGCCGCACGCATCGGATCTTCGCGAAGGGCCGCCGGACCTCCCGGCGGCCCTTTGTTTGTCCGTCGAGCCCCTCAGCGCTTCGTGGCCTTCCGCATTCTCAACACGGTCATGATGTTGGAGAAGTCGTGCTGCACGCCCGCGGCGTCGAGGATCTGAGAGACCTGCCCGCGATGGTGGGTCTGGTGGTTGAACAGGTGCAGCAGGATCTCCCAGACCGCGAAGCTTTCCTGCTCGCCTTTCTGGTTCGTGGACGTCACCTCGCGCCGCAGCGCGTCGTCCGTGAGCTCTGCGGCGAACGCCTTGAACACGTCGTCAACCTGCTTGCGGCGCTTCCAGAGGTCCGGGAGGTTGTCGTAGAGCTGTTTCGGCGCGGCTGCCGGGTCGAAGTCGATGGCCGCCGTCGCGAGGGAGCGGAAACCCTGCAGGCCGGTCCGGAAGCGACTGAGCCGCCCCAGGTCCGAGCGCAGGACGTGATTGAGCAGGCCCAGGATCGAGCCGTAGTAGGACCCCGCATCTCTGGTCACGAGGTCGGGCGGAACCTTTTCCAGCAGGCCGTACAGCACCCCGTTGACGTAGGCGTTGTATTCGGCGAGCAGAACGTAGATGTCCTTCATGCGAGCCTCCGCGTCGAAAGAGTCGACGGGTATGAGCTTAGCAACAGGCCGCGCGCGACGGCAAGGCGGCCGGCGCGCCGTGCAGCCGCGGGCGGCCCTTGTTGCCCTCCCGCGCGCCCCGCTATAGTCCGAAGTCGGAGGAATCGTGTCGGAACTCGTTGCCCTGGCTGCCGCCCGCGGGCCCTGCCCGGCCGAGCGCGACGGCGCGCGGATCCGCGAGGCCTACGGCTCCTTTCTCACCGACGAGTCGCGCCTCACCGCGGGCGTGCCGGCAGCCCTGTACCTTCCGCGCACCACAGCCGAGGCTTCGGCCGCGGTCGCCGAGTGCGCGCAGAGCGGCCTCCCGCTCGTGATCTCCGGCGGCCGAACCGGCATCGTCGGCGGCGCTGTCGCCCAGCCGGGCGGTGCGCTCCTCTCGCTCGACTCCCTCAAGGCCGAGCCCGTCGTGCGGTGGAACGAGCGTCTGCGGTGCTTTACGGCGACCGTCGCCGCGGGCCTCAGGCTGGAGGAGCTGCAGGAACGGCTGCGCCGCGGGGACGCGGCGGGACTCCCCGGCCCGGACAGGCTCTTCTACCCCGTGGACCCGACCGAGGTCTCGGCCACCCTCGGCGGCACGGTCGCGACCAACGCCAGCGGCGCCCGCACGCTCGCGCTACGGACCGACCCGGCAGTGGGTCGAGTCGCTGACCGTGGTCCTCGCCGACGGCAGCAGGCTGCGCGTCGCGCGCGGCGAGAGCCGGGCGGCCGCGGGTCGGCTCCGGATCGAGCGCGAAGTCGGCGGCGCGCTCGAAGTCGTGGCGGCCGCCGTGCCGCAGCCGGCCACCAAGCACACCGCCGGCTACCTCCTCAGCCCGGACATGGACCTCATCGACCTGTTCATCGGCGGCGAAGGCACCCTCGCGATCGTCACCGAGGTCGAGGTGCGCCTCCTCGCGGTCCCGGCGCGCACCGTGGGCCTGTGCGTGTTCGCCCGCAGCGAGCAGGCCGCCGAGCAGCTCGTTGACGGCGATCGGCGCGGAGCCCGGTCTCGCGCCGACCGCGCTCGAGTACATGGACGCGCCTTCCCTCGACCTGCTGCGCGCCTACCGCGACGCCGCGCGCGAGGCGAGCGGAGTGCCGCAGATACCGGACTCCGCGCGGGCGGTGCTCTACGTCGAGGCGTCGTTCGGCGACGAAGCCGACGTGGATGCTTTCGTCGCGGGTCTCGAGAAGCCCCTCGGCGCCTGCGGCATCCCGCCGGACGACGTCTGGGCCGGCTTCGAGCCGCAGGAGCTCCAGGCCATGAAGAAGTTCCGGCACGCGCTGCCCGAGCGCATCAACGCGCTGGTCTCCGAGCGCAAGCGCGCCCTCCCGGAGCTGACGAAGATCGGCACCGACATGGCCGTCGGGCGCGAGGCGCTGGGCCGGATGATGGCGGCTTACCGCGAAGGCCTCGAAGCCGAGCGCCTGGAGCACTACATCTTCGGCCACATCGGCAACGGCCACGTGCACGTGAACATCGTGCCCCGCTCCGCCGACGAGATGGCGCGCGGCAAGGCGCTCTACCGGCAGTTCGCCCGCACGGCGGTCGCCCTCGGCGGGAGCGTCGCCGGGCGAGCACGGCATCGGCCGCCTCAAGCGCGAGTTCATGCGCATCCAGTACGACGACGGCGCCATCGACGCCATGCGGCGCGTCAAGGAGGCGCTCGACCCCGCCGGCCTGCTGAACCCCGGCGTGATGCTCCCCGACTGAGCCGGAGCCGGCGTCTAGCGAGAGACCGCCGGCGGCCTCCGGCGCACCACGAGGTCGCGCAGCGGCTCGATCGGGGAGGTCTCGGCGCGGCGGCGCGCGCGCTCGTAGAACACGGCCTGGCAGCGGATCGGCTCCTCGCCGGGGCCCGGGCGGCGGCGCGTGTAGCGGCCGTCGGCGGCGAGTGAGTGCGCCTGGGTGTTGTCGGCGAGATACCCCTCGAGCACCTCCACGAGCCGCTTGTGGAGGTCCGGCTGCTCCACCGGGAACATCAGCTCCACCCTGCCCGTGAGGTTGCGCGGCATCCAGTCTCCGCTCGAGAGGTACACCTCCTCGGCCCCGCCGTTGGCGAAGAAGAGGATGCGGCTGTGCTCGAGGAAGCGGTCGAGGATGCTGATCACGCTGATCGTCTCGCTCATCCCCGGCGCTCCCGGCACGAGCGTGCAGATGCCGCGCACGATCAGGTCGATGCGCACCGAGGCCCTCGAAGCGGCGTACAGCTCGGAGATCACCTCCGGGTCGCACAGCGAGTTCATCTTCGCGATGATCCGGCCGGGCGCGGCGGGCGAGCTGCGCTCGGCCTCGCGCCGGATGAGCTCGATCACGCGGCTCTTCATCGCGTGCGGCGCCATCACCAGCTTGCGGAGCACGGGGACGGACGAGTAGCCCGTGATCGCGTTGAAGAAGAGCGCCGCCTCGTAGGTGAGCTGCTCGCGCGCGGTGAGCAGCGCGAAGTCCGTGTACATCCGCGCGGTCCGCTCGTTGTAGTTGCCGGTCCCGAGGTGCAGGTAGCGGCGCACGCCTCCGGCCTCCCGCCGCACGATCAGCAGCGCCTTGGCGTGGACCTTGAGGCCCGCGATCCCGTAGATCACGATGCACGCCCGCCCGCTCGAGCCGGCGCGCCCACTCGATGTTGCGCGCCTCGTCGAAGCGCGCCTTGAGCTCCACCAGCACGACGACCTGCTTGCCCCCCGCCGCGGCGCGCGCGAGAGCCTCGACGAGGGCCGACCTGCCGCTGGTCCGGTAGAGGGTCATCTTGATGGCGAGCACGTGCGAGTCGTCGGCCGCCTGGGACAGCAGCCGCACGACCGGCTCGAAGGACTCGTAGGGGTGATGGAGAAGGATATCGCCCTTCTTGAGCAGGTCCCAGATCGGCTCACCGCCGCGAAGCGCGGGGGGAGTGAACGGCGGCCACTCCTCGTTGAGGAGCGCCTTCCACCCGTCGAGCGAGGCGAAGCCGCTGAGACACCCGAGGTCGAGCGGGGCGTCGCTCGACCGGCAGTCCTGCGGGTCGAGGCCCAGCCGCTGCCGCAGCAGCTCACGCAGGTCGTCGCCGCCCCCGACGGTCTCGAGGCGGACCGGGAAGCTGCGCCCGCGGCTCGCGAGCACTTCCTCCATGGCCCGGACGAAATCCTGGTCGCGCTGCTCGTCGACCGGCAGGTCCGCGTCCCGCGTGACCCGGAAGAGGATCGAATCCCGCACGATGTGCCCCGGGAAGAGCTGCGCGGCGCCGAGCAGGATCTCGTCCTCGAGCATCGCGAACGCGCAGCTCTTTGCGCTCCGCGAGATCCACACCGCGCGGTCCAGCGCGGGCGGCAGCTGCGCGAGGGCGTAGAGGGGCTCCCCCGGCCGCTCGAGAGATTCCAGGCGGAAGAGCACGTGGAGCCTCAGCCCCGACACGAACGGGAGCTCCCCGTCGGCGGCGGCCCGCACGGGCGTGAGGACCGGCAGGACCTCCCGCTCGAAATGGGCCTGCAGCGGCCCGATCTCCCGCGGCCCGAGCTCGGCGCGGGGGAACCAGCGGATGTGCTGCGCGGCCATCTCGGGCGCGAGCGTGTCGACGAACAGCCGCGCCAGTCCCTGCGACAGCTGCGCCCCGCGCATGCGCACGCGGTCCAGCAGCTCCCCGTAGCCCTCGTGCGGCGCGGCGGCGAGCGCCCGCTTGAGGGCGCCTACGCGGATCATGAAGAACTCGTCGAGGTTGGTGCTGCAGATGGCGGCAAAGCGCAGCCGCTCGAGCAGCGGCACCCGGCCCTGGGCCGCCTCGTCGAGGACCCGCGCGTTGAACTCGAGCCAGGACAGCTCGCGATCGAACAGGCGCACGGCGCTCACAGAACGACCACCTTCATCCCGAAGACCTCCTCGAACATATCGGCCTTGCGAGCGATGCCGAACTGCTCCACCGACGTGTCGCCCTGCGCGTTGCAGTGCAGCACGAGCTCGTCGTCCCGCTTCTCGATGCCGAAGCCCCGCACGCGTCTGCTTGTGGCCCCGGTCGAGCGCGTCGGCGACGCGCAGGATCGCCGCGAGCTTCATCACGACGATCCTGCGGCTGCGGGGCAGGGACACGAAGCTCACGTGGGTGGGCGCGGGGATCGACTTGCGGTGGTAGCGCACCACGTTCGAGACGACGGCGATGTCCTCGCGGTCGAGGCCGAAGATCTCGGAGCTCGCCACGAGGTACTGCCCGTGCTTGTGATGCCCCGTCGCCGCGATGAACGTCCCGATGTCGTGCAGGAGCGCGGCCACCCGCAGGAGCACGCGGTGGAAGGGGTCGAGCCCGTGCTCGGCCCGCAGCTCGTCGAAGAGCCGCAGCGCGAGCCGCGCGACGTGGCGGGCGTGCCGCTCGTCAAAGCGGTACTTGCGGCCGAGGCTGATGGCCGACGCGGCCACCTGCGTCGTTGAACTCCCGCTGCAGGTCGGGGTCCGGGCCGCGCGCCAGGCTGAGCAGCACGCCGTCGCGGATGCTCACGTCGGGCACGATGAGCCGCGTCGCGC
Organism: uncultured Spirochaetota bacterium; assembly: GCA_963734495.1. Lineage (GTDB taxonomy): Bacteria > Spirochaetota > Spirochaetia > SZUA-6 > CAVTHK01 > CAVTHK01. The sequence continues at coordinate 42,731 of CAVTHK010000002.1, read as the reverse complement.
CGGTCTCGATGCAGCAGCATCCGGTAGATCATCAGCGCCGGGATGAGGCTCTCGGCGTCCGCGTACGGGATGCTCAGCTCGCGCACGCACCCGTCGACGCTGAGGGCCTGGATCCGCTCGTAGAAGCTCTCGAAGGCCTCCCGCGACATCACGGAGATGTGCTCGCCGATCGGCTCGCCGACCTGCTGGGCCGCCATCCGCGCGTCCCCGCCGACCGCGATGAAGTTGCGGACGCTCTTGAGGCGCAGCTCGGAGTTCAGGATCTCCGTCGTCGTGCGCACGTTCTCCCCGAGAAAGCGCAGGAGCTGGTCGGAGCTGCCGAAGACGCTCTCGAGCTGCGGCTCGATCCGCGCCGTTCCCACGCTCAGGCTGTGCGCGGACACCATGTGGCCGTGCTCGAGCAGCATGATCTCGGTGGTCCCGCCGCCGACCTCGATGATGATCGAGTTGGAGCGGGCGAGGTGCGCCTGCTGCTCGCCGAGGGCGAAGCGCACCGCGATGTAGGTGAGGCGGTTGGCCTCCACCCCTTCGATGATGCCGATCTTGAACCCGGTGCGCAGCTCGACGCGGTCGACGAACGTGTCGCGGTTGCGGGCCTCGCGCAGCGCGCTCGTGGCGATCACGTGGATGTCGCGCCTCGCGATCTTCCAGCCGTCGAGCATCTCGCGGAAGCGGCGCAGGATCTCGAGCGACTGTGCCATCGCCTCGCGGCTGATCAGGCCGTTGGTGAACACGTCGCGGCCGAGCCCCATGGGCCGCTCCGAGCGGTCGACCACGCGGAACTCGCCCGTCGGCTGGATCTCGGCCACGAGGATGCGGATGCCGATGGCGCCGATGTCGATCACCGCCACCAGGCGCGTCTCTCCCGCGCGGACCGACCCGGCCCTAAGCCCCTTCACGGGAGCCTCGCGCCAGCGCCGCGGCGCCGATCGGCACGGCGTCGTCGCCGAGGGTGGCCAGCACGACCTTCGTGCCGGATATCAGGCTCGGCATCGCGTGCTCGCGCATCGAGCGCTCAGCCTCCCTTACGAAGAGGCTGCCGAGCTTTTCCATCAGGCCGCCGCCGAGCACGATGACCTCGGGGGCGAGGAGGTTCGCGCAGTTGGCCATGGCGATGCCGACGAAATGCGCCGCCCGCTCGATGACGCGGCGCACGCCCTTGTCCCCTTTCTCCACCGCCCGCGCGAGGGCTCCGCTGCGGATCTCCTTGATGTCGGTCCCCGCCGCCGCGAGGAGCGCCGGAGCCGAGCCGGCCCCCGCGAGAGCCACGACGTCCTTCGCGATGGCCGTGCGGCTGGCGAGGGCCTCCACGCACCCGTACTGGCCGCAGCCGCACAGCGGGCCGTCGGTCTGGATGATCATGTGGCCGATCTCGCCGGCGTTGCCCGTCCCGCCGACGTAGAGCTTCCCGTCGAGGACCAGACCGCCCCCGATCCCCGTCCCGACGAAGATGCCGACCACGTGGCGATAGCCGCGCGCCGCGCCGGCGCAGTACTCGCCGTAGACCCCCGCGTTCACGTCGTTTTCCAGGAGCACGGGCACGCCGAACTCCTTTGAGAGACGGCCCACGATCGGGAAGCGGCGCAGCCCGAGGTTCGGAGTCTCGAGGACGATGCCCTTCTTCCGGTCGAGAGGTCCGGGGACGGCGATGCCGATGGCGCTCACCTTCTTCCCTTCGGCCCGTCGAGAGCGCCTGGCGGATCGCGCTCACCACCCGCTCGAACACGGCTTCGGGGCCGTCCTCGGCGCCGGTGCGCTCGCGCGCCCTCGCGACCACCTTGAGGTTCCGGTCGACGACCGCTGCCGCCAGCTTGGTCCCGCCCATGTCGAATCCGACGATGCACTTTTCAGCCAAGCCTGGCCTCCTCGTCCCGCCCAGTCCCTTCGCCCCGGCGGGCCGCCTGTCCTGCCGAGACGCTTCGTCCCGCCCGGTCCCTTCGCCCCCGCGAGACGTCGTGTCCCGCGGGGCCCCGCCTTCACCTTTGATCCTCTGGAGAAACGCGCTCACCTCGGCGACAAAGGCCTGCGGCGCGCTCGCGTGCACCCAGTGGTCCGCGTCCTCGATCACGCGGATCTCGGCGGCCGGGAACAGGCCGCGGATCAGCTCGTGGTCCGCGGGGGTCACGTATCCCGAGCGGCCGGCGGCCAGGAACAGCGCGGGCCCGCCGTAGCGCCCGCGGAGCTCCGGGACCGCGGCGGTCACGCGAGCGCGGCGGAGCGCCTCCACGTTGAGCCGCCATCGGAAGCCGTCGCCGGACCGCTCGAGGTTCATCGCAAGGAACGCCGCGAACGCCGGGATCGGCCACCCGGCCGCCATCGCGCGATCGACCTGGCCGCGGCTGGAGAGGCGCGACACGTCGAGCGAAAGCGCGGCCAGCTCCGCCGCGTGGTCCTCGGCGTAGGCGCGCGGCGCGATGTCCACCGAGACGAGGCCCGCCACCGACTCGGGCGACTCGCAGGGCGAGCGCCATGGCCACCTGGCCGCCCATGGAGTGGCCGATCAGAACGGGGCGCTCCCCGCCGCGCGATTCGAGCCACTCCCTCACGTCCCCGACCATGTCGGCCAGCGTGTGCGAGTCGCTGTGGGGCGAGTCGCCGTGATTCCGCAGGTCGAGGGCGGACACGGCCCCCCAGGCCGCGAGCGCCCGGCCCGTGGTGGCCCAGTTGCGCGAGGAGCCGAAGAGCCCGTGCAGGATCACGATCGGCCGGCCGGTCCCCCCGAAGGAGCGCGAAAACAGGTGCATCCGAAGGCCATTATAGGGAGGATTCCGCGCGCCGGGCAACGGAGCGTCACAGAGCGTCACGGCGCGCGCGTCAGCGGGCCTGGGCCTGAGGGAACGCAGGGAACGCCCCTGTCCTTGACTCGGGCTCCCCGGCAGCATACCGTGGAGCCGTGGAAAACGTCTGTATTCTCTGGGACATCGAAAACGTGAGCCCGGGAGCCAACTCCCTCTTTCTCGATGCCCTCATCGACTACGCGACGTCGTTCGGGCGAGTGACGTCGTCCCGCGCCTACTGCGACTGGAGCAAGCCGAACTTCAAGAGGCTCGCGCCGCAGCTCGCGAGGCAGTCCTTCTACCTCGTCCACGTGCCGCGCGAGCGGGCGCAGAGGAAGAGCGCGGACATGCAGCTCGTTTCCGATGCGCTCGAAACCATGACGGTCTACGGCCACATCGCCGCGTTCGTGCTGATCACGGGCGACAGCGACTTCCGGCCGCTGGTGGTGGCGCTGCGGCGCGCGGGCAAGCAGATCCACATCGTCTGCGACCTGAAGAACGCGGCGCAGGACCTCCTCGAGGTGGCGGACTCGTTCAAGGACTACCGCGAGCTGATGCCGGGAGGCGAGGAGCAGGAGGACGAGCCCCGCGAGCCGCGCGGCGCCCCCGCGGCCCAGGCGGCAGCGCAGGCGGCCACGACGCAGGCGCCGGGGCCCGCCGCTCCTCCGTCGACGCGGGCGCACGACTACTGGTTCCAGTGCCTGGCCGAGGCGGCGAGCGTCATGATCGAAGAGGGCAAGAGCCCGAACCCCGGCTCGGTCAAGGTGCGCTTCGAGATGCTGAACCCGAACTTCCGCGAGCGGGACCTCGGCTTCCGTCGCTGGAGCGACTTTGTCAGCGAGTCGGCCAAGGCCGGCTACATCCGCATCGAAGACAAGGACCGGCAGACGCTGCTGTTCCCGGGCCCGAAGTACCCGGAGCGCAAGGGGTCGCCTGCAGAGCGCCCTCGAGCGCGCTGACCCAGGTGCTGCGCGACCTCGACGGCACGCAGCGCGATCGGACTTCCACGAGTTCTCCGAGGTCAGCCGCAAGCTCCTCGAGCGGGGCGTGAGGCTGCGCGACCTCGGCTTCCGGCAGTTCAAGGCCTTCGTCCAGGCGGCCGAGACGCGCGGGGTGGTCGAGACCAAGGTGGAGAAGCTCGACTACTACGTGCGCCGGGTCGGAGGCGGCCCCCAAGAAGCCGCCGCGGAGGCGCCGCAGGCCCCCCCGGGCGGCCCAGCCCGAGTAAGCGACGGGCGGCCGGCTGGCTCGCGCCCCCTCTACGGCGCCAGCAGCCTTTGCTCCCGAAGGAACGCCTCGATCGCGCGGGCGGTTTCGGCAGGCTTCTCGATCATCGGCACGTGACCGCAGCGGTCGAGCAGCACGAGCCGCGCCTGCGGCATGAGGGCGGCGTAGCGGGCCGCGGCCGACGACGGCATCACGCGGTCCTCGCGGCCCCACAGGATCAGCGTCGGCTGGGGAAGCGACGGCAGCAGCGTGTCGATGGGGTCGGTGCCGATCATGGCCGTCGACACGGCGGCAAGGGCGGCCCGGCCGGAGCGGGAAAGCTGGCTCGCCGTCGTGTGCTCCGTGATCGCGCGCGGGGCGCGCTCCCGGTCGTAGTAGACGCGGCGCTCGCCCAGCCGGACGGCCAGGCGGTTGTTGAGGCCCGCGGCGAGCCTCGCCAGGCCGGGGTGGCGCGCCAGAAAGCGCAGCAGCACGCCCTCCTGCCCCTCGAGCCCGTACGGCGCGATCAGCACGAGAGCGAGGACCTTCTCCGGGTAACGCGCCGCGAACGCGGCTGCGACTTTGGCGCCCAGAGAATGTCCGACGAGGACGACCGGGCCGGTCCCTTCGACGAGCCGGCTCAGCACCGAGACAAAGAGGTCCATGCCGTATCGCCCGTCCGCGGCCGGGCTCGAGGCTCCCGTTCCCGGAAAATCCGGAGCCATGACCCTCAGGTTCCCGTCGAGCTCCGCGGCCAGCGGCGCGAACTGCAGGCCGGAGCCGGCCCAGCCATGAGCGGCAAGCAGAGTGAGCGCGGCATCACGCCTGCCGATGTCGAGCAGCGCGAGGTCTCCCGCCGGGGCGTCGAGGCGGATCGAGGTCCAGGGAAGGGGCGGGCTGGACGCCGTGTCCGCGGCCTCCGGCCCGCTCGCGCAGCCGCCCGCCATGCCGCCCGCGGCGGCGACCGCAGCCAGCACGCGGGCGGCGCGCAGCACGGTCATCGCGTGAGCACCATGAAGAGGGTGCGGGCCGCGCCCGACTGCAGGCAGCGCCGCAGCGCGTCCGCCGCGACGCGGCGCTCCCAGAACCGCGAGCGGGCGCCGAACATCCGCCCCGCCGCGGCCAGCGCGGCACGCAGCCGGACGCGCCGCGGTCCTCGCTCGCTTGTCAGATCCCGGCACTCTACCAGCCTGAGGCCGGCCGCCGAGGCCAGCCTCTCGACGGCGGTCCGCCGCAGCAGCGCGCGGCCGCCGCGGCCGGCGCGGATTTCTTCCAGCCAGCGCCGCTCAGCCGGCGTCCTCGCCGGCGTCACCGCGAAGTCGCCGCACAGCAGCAGCCGCCCGCCGGCGCGCAGGCGCGGGGAGACCCGCGGGAGGAGCTGGGCCGGGTCGCGCGCGTCGGCGAAGCTGCCGACGGCGTAGGCGAGGTCGAGCTCCCGCGCGGCCGTCCCGGCCGCCCACCAGGCATCGATCTGCTCATGGGGCTCCGCCGCGGCGGAGTCGCCCGCAACGACGCGGCACCGCTCTCCGAGCCCCGCGCGGGCGAGGAGCGCCGAGGCGCGGCGCGCCAGGTCGGCTTGCGGCGCGATGCCTGCAAAGCGGACCGCCGGCGCTCGAGCCGCGAGGAAGAGGAGCGTCTCCCCGCCGCCGCAGGCGAGGTCGAGGACGCGACGGGCGCCGCAGGCATCGAGCTGCTCCAGGATCAGGTCGGCCACGTCGACGCGTCCCTCGCGGCGGCCGCCGCGCCGGGCCGCCCGGTCACGCTCCCGCGCGGTGGTCCGCGTGTCCGCTCCGTGGGGGAAGCGCAGGTCCGGGCGTGCCGCGTTCACGTGCCGCCTGCCCGGCCTTCTTCCACCACCGGGTTGCTCAACACCCCGATCTTCTCGATCTCGACCTCGACGACGTCGCCGTGGCGCAGCGGGCTCACGCCGCTCGGCGTGCCGGTCATGATGATGTCGCCGGGCTCGAGTGTGAAGTTGTGCGAGACGAACGAGAGGATCTCGGGGATGGGGAAGATCATGAACGAGGTGTTCGAAGACTGCGTGACCTTGCCGTTGAGCCGGCACTGGATCTTCAGGTTCTGCGGGTCGCCGATGTCCTCCGCGAGGACGACCACCGGGCCGATCGGCCCGAACGTGTCGAAGCTCTTGCCGCGGTACCAGCCCGACCGGTCGCCCGTCTGGACATTGCGCTGGCTCACGTCGTTCATGCACGTATAGCCCAGGATGTGGTCGAAGGCGCGCTCGGGGGGGACGTTCTTGCAGCGGTCGGCGACGATCAGAGGCGAGCTCGGCCTCGTGGTCGACTCTGGGGCTCTCGAACCTGTACCGGGAGAGGAACGACGGAATCACGATCGGCTCGCCGGGACCCACCAGGACGTTCGGCGTCTTGGGGAACAGCACGGGCTCCGTCGGGAACCTCGTTGGTAAAGCCCTGCACCCGCACGGAATGGCTCTCGGCGATGTGCTCCCGGTAGTTCAGGCCGAGGGCGATGATCTTTGTGGGACTGACCTGGTAGGTCCTGCTGCGTTTCGCGATCGGAAGCGTGATCACCTGTGGGGCACCTCCGCTCGCCATGCTACCATACGCCGGACCGCCGCAAAAGCGCGCGAACGGCGATCCGACCGCGCCGCGGTGTCAGGAAAGCAGTCAGACAAACCGTCGGCTCAGGAGCGCAACCGGCCGGGAAACGTCGACGAAGATCTGCTCCGCCACGTTGCGGCCGATGACCCGCGTCACCGTCCCCGTCGTCGCCGTGCAGCTCGAGGTGGACCGGACCGCCAAAGGGCGCCTTCTCCCTGACCGTCACGCGGGCGCCGAGCACGAGCCCGATGTCGCTCAGGTACTGCAGGAGCTTGTCGTCGCTGCTGGCCACGCGGCGGATGCACGCCGTCCTGCCCCTCTTCGAGGCCGCTCAGCGCGCTGGTGGCCCGGGCGTGGCCACCGTCCCCTCGCTGGTCGGGATGGGGTCGCCATGAGGGTCGACCGAGGGATGGCCCAGGTAGCTCGCCATCCGCTCTTCGAGCTTGCTCGGAAACGACGTGCTCGAGCCTCTCGGCCTCCTCGTGGACCTCGTCCCAGGAGTAGCCGAGCGTCCGTGCACAGAAAGAGCTCCACGAGGCGATGCCTGCGCACGATCCGCAGCGCGATCGCTTCGCCCTTCGGTGGTGAGCAGGACCCCGTGGTGCGGGGTGTAGTCGATCACGTCGGGCCGCTCGTGCGCGATGCGCTTGACCATGCCGGTCACGGAGGCCGGGGTCACGCCCAGCTTGTCCGCCAGCGCGGTGGAGCTCACGCGCGCGTCGGTGCCATGAAGCTCGTAGATGGCCTTGATGTAGTCTTCGATCGACCGGCTGAAGGTCATGATCCTTGCTCAGCCTCGAAGCCCGAGTGTAGTGATGCCCGGGAAAAATGTCAATTTAGGGAAGGCTAATGGGAACAAAATTGAAGGCTGATGCGGGGGTGCGCCGCTCCCCGGGCGGGCCGAGCGGCAGCAGCGTTGGCGTCGGTGGAGTAGGCCGCGCCGCCGGCTCTTGCGCCGCGCCTCTCGGGCGGCGACAATAGCCGCGCCCGGAACAAGGAGGCTCGCTTGAAGCTCCCCGTCGACTACCTGGAACGCGTCTACGCCGGCGTGCTCGGCAAGATGATCGGCGTCTACCTCGGCCGCCCGTTCGAGGGCTGGCTCTACGAGCGGATCCTCGCCGAGCTCGGCGAGGTGCGCACCTACGTGCACGAGCGGCTCGGCAAGCCGCTGATCGTCACCGACGACGACATCAGCGGCACCTTCGCCTTTGTCCGCGCGCTCGCGGACAACGGGAATCCGCCGGGCCTGACCGCCGCGCAGATCGGCGACGCCTGGCTCAACTACATCATCGAGGGCCGCACGATCCTGTGGTGGGGCGGGATGGGCAACTCCACGGAGCACACCGCGTTTCTCCGCCTGGCCGCAGGGATCGAGGCGCCGCGCAGCGGCTCCATCGCGCTCAACGGCCCGATCGTCGCCGAGCAGATCGGCGCGCAGATCTTTATCGACGGCTGGGCGATGGTCGCGCCCGGCGACCCGGAGCTGGCGGCGGACCTGGCCCGCCGCGCCGCCTGCGTCAGCCACGACGGCGAGGCCGTCTACGGCGCGCAGGTCATCGCCGCCATGGAGGCGCTGGCCTTCGTCGAGCGGGACCTGGAGCGGCTGCTCGACGGCGCGCTGCGCCTGATCCCGCGCGACTCCGTCATCGCCCGGATGATCGGCGACGTGCGCGAGATCCGCGCCGCGGAGCCGGACTGGCACGCGGGCTTTCGCCGCTTCCGCGGGAGCTACAACTACGAGCGCTACCCGGGCAACTGCCACATGGTCCCCAACCACGGCGTCATCGTGCTCGGGCTGCTCTACGGCGGACGACGACTTCCAGAAGACGCTCTCGATCGTCAACACCTGCGGCTGGGACACCGACTGCAACTCGGGAAACGCGGGCTGCCTGATGGGCATCAAGAACGGCCTCGCGGGCATCGACGCGGGGCCCGACTGGCGAGGCCCGGTGGCCGACCGGCTCTACGTGACCACGGCCGACGGCGGCCGCACGATCACCGACGCCGCGACCGAAGCCTGCCGCATCGCCGCCAGCGGACAGCGCCGCTGCGCCGGCAGGCGAGTGGTGCGCGCCCAAGGGCGGCGCCCGCTTCCACTTCGAGCTCCCCGGGCTCGGTGCAGGGGTTCCGGCCGGACGACGCGCCCGAGGCGAGGGGCACGCTCTCGGTCGCCAACGTCGCGGGCCACAGCGGCATCGGCCGGCGCAGCCTCGCGCTCGCCTATCGCGGGCTGGCGGCCGGGCGTGGCGGCCCGCGCGGGCACCCCCGTGTTCATCCCTCCTTTCGACCTGGCAATCCCGGGCCATTACGGCCTGCAGGCGTGCCCTGCCCTGTACCCCGGACAGCTCCTCGAAGCGGATCTCGAGGCCGACCCGGGCAACGCGGGGGCCGTGGCGGCGAGCCTCTACGTGAGGGTCTACGGCCCCTCGGACGCTCCCCTGCTCCACCGCGGCCCGGCGACGAGCGTGGGCCCCGGCTCGCGCGAGCGGCTGGCCTGGCGCGTGCCCGAGACGGGAAGCGCCCCGATCTACGAAGTCGGCCTGGAGATCGCAGGGGAAAAGGGCGCGGCCGGGACCCTCTACCTGGACCGCCTCGCCTGGAGCGGGGAGCCGGACACCGTCCTCGGCCCGCAGGCCGGCGGAGGGACCGCCTGGCGGCGGGCATGGGCGGACGCGATGAGCTCTTTCATGAGCGGACGCAAGGAGGCGCTGCGCTGCGCGCAGAACCGCGGGACCGGACTGCTCATCCAGGGAGGGTGCGACTGGCGGGACTACGAGGCGTCGACCGACCTCACGGTCTACATGGCGCGCTCTGCGGGCATCGCGGTGCGCGTCCAGGGCCTGAGGCGCTACGCTGCCCTCCTCCTGTGCGACGACGGCATGGCCCGCCTCGTGCGCGTCTTTGACCGCGAGCGCCGCGTCCTGGCCGAGGCGCCGTGCCCCTGCCCGGCCGGCTCGACGCACTCGCTCGTCCTTCGGGCGCGGGGCGAGAGCCTCCGGGGCGTGGTCGACGGCAAGGTCACGCTCGAAGCCGCCGCCGGCGCGCCTCCGTCAGGGGCGCTGGCTTTCGTCTGCGAGGAAGGCACGGCGGGCACCGACCGCATTGTCGTAAAGCCGGCTCTCTAGGGCAGGGCGCGGGGGAAAAAAAGACCCCGGCGCGGGCCGGGGTCCTCAAGCTGCGGGCGCGACGCCCGCGTCAGACCTTCTTCACTTCAATCTGCTTGGGCTTGGCCGCCTCGCTCTTGGGAAGCGAGAGAACGAGCAGGCCGTTCTCGAAGCGGGCCTCGATCTTCTCCCGGTCGACATCGGCCGGCAGGACAAAGGTGCGCTCGAAGCTCTCGCTGCGGCGCTCCTTCAGCAGATAGCCGCCCTTCTTCTCCTCGCGGTTCGCTTCCTTCTTCGAGGCGATGGTGAGCAGGTCGTTCTCGACCTTGACCTCGATATCCTTCTCGGTCAGGCCGGGGATCTCCGCCTCGACCACGTAGGCGCCGTCCTCCTCGCGGATGTCGACCGCGCGGTGGCTGTTGCTGCGGCCCCAGGCGAACGCATCGTCGAAGAAGCTGTCGAACGCCCTGTCGATGAGCGAGCTCGGGTTGTAGGTCATCAGACTCTTCATGGTATTCCTCCCTTGGAAGGGGTTGCCCTCCAGCTATCAGTGAATATGCAGAGACCGTGCCAACGGCTCGTGATCGATCTATCTCTTTAATATGAAGGAAGATATCCGCCGGACGCCTCCCCAACCGACTCGCGGGTCAGGGCCAAACCAGCGTCATTATGACACAATTCCTCTGTAGCATTATGATACAGTGACCCGCTGCGCGCGACGCGGGTCCTCCAAGCGGGCGGCGGCGAGGAAAAGCGCAACCGCGCTCGAAACGGCGGCGAGCAGGAAGACGGGCGGAGTCCCCACGGCGTCGGCCACGACTCCCAGCAGGAGCGGCCCCGCGATGCGCACGGGCGCCATGGCCGAGAACACCACCGCGCTGTAGGTCGCGGTGCGCCCCGGCGGGGCGAACTCCATCGTCATGTTGTTGCCCACCACCCAGGCGCTCTGCAGCAGGCCGGCCAGGACGTACGCGGCGAGCACGGCACCGATCGGCGGCGAAAGGGCCATGACGCCGTACAGCGCGGCCCCGCAGGCACCGGCCGCGATGAACGCGGGCCTGCAGCCCCAGCGATCCGACGCGGCGCCGAGGATCACGCTGCCGAGCGCCTCGGTGGCGAGCAGGATGGCGGAGCCCACGGCGATCGTGCCCTCGCCGGCGCGCAGCTTGAGGACGGCGTAGCCGGTCACGAAAGCGACGCCGGCCAGCGCGAGCTGCAGCGACACCTGCATCGCCACGTAGACGCTGAAGCCGCGGTTGGAGCGCAGCAGCCCGGGGATGCCGCGGAGGTGGCCGGCCAGCGACCGGGTCCCGGCCCTGCGCTCCGCCGGCTCGTCGACGAAGGCGAAGGGGATCACGGTGGCGATCAGGATCAGCGCCCCGATGCAGAAGCACCAGCCGTAGCCCGCGAGGCCGGTCCCCGACACGAGGATGCGCCGGGCCACGAGCGCGCCGCCCGAGGCGAGGAGCGTGCCCGCGGCGTTGCCGAACCCGATCAGGCCCGCCCGCTCGGCGGCCGGGATGCACTTGGAGAGCATTGTGAAATAGGCCGGCGAGTTGATGCCGGTGCCCACGTTCATGACCGCCCAGCAGGCAAAGAAGACCGCGAGCAGGACGGGCGGGTCCGCGCCCAGGAAGATGGCGGCGGCCAGCACGAGGATCGGCAGCCGCTCCGCCAGGAGGCCGACGGTCACGACGTAGCGGCGGGCGACCGGCAGGCGCTCGACCCAGTGCGAGGTGACGAGCTGCGGCAGGAACTGCCCCGCGCTCTGCACTCCGGAGAGCAGGCCGACGAAGAGGTTGCTTCCAGCGAGGCGCGCGACGAACATCGGCAGGATCGTGTTGGCCGAGACGAAGCTCGCCCCCAGCGGCCACCCGACCGCGTCGACCATGAAATAGAACCAGTTCCTGCCCTTCCTCCGGCTCACGGCGTTACCCGAGGCGCTTATACTCCGGCGAGCCGCAGGCGATCAAGCGCGCGGGGCACCTGCGGGCCCCGCCGTTGTTACATTGGCGCATGAGCTCGAACTCGCTGCTGCGGTACCTCGACTCGCCGACGCGCTCTGCCCGGGAGCGGCCGCCCCGCAAGGGACCGACCGATCAGAGCCTCCTCGACGCCTATTCCGAGGCCGTCATAGGGGTCGTGGAGGCGGTCGGACCGTCGGTCGTCGCACTCAACGTGGCCCACGCGGGCGACCGGATGAGGCAGGAGGGCACGGGGTCCGGCTTCGTCATCACCCCGGACGGCTTCATCCTGACGAACAACCACGTGGTCGACGGCGCCTCCGAGGCGGAGGCGGTGTTCACCGACGGCTCGAGCTATCGCGGGCAGGTGGTGGGGACCGACCCGGCGACCGACCTCGCCCTCGTGCGGGTCGTCGAGAGCGGGCTGCCCGCGGCCACCCTCGGCGATTCCGACCGGCTGCGGGCCGGCCAGCTCGTGATCGCCATCGGCAACCCGCTCGGTTTTCAGAACACCGTGTCCGCCGGCGTGGTCTCCGCCCTCGGCCGCTCGCTGCGCGGCCAGTCCGGCCGCCTGATCGAGAACGTGATCCAGACCGACGTTGCGCTGAACCCCGGCAACTCCGGCGGCCCCCTGGTCGACAGCAGGGGCGAAGTGATCGGGATCAACGCCGCGATGATCGCCGATGGCGCAGGGGATCAGCTTCGCCATCCCGGTCAACACGGCCCGCTGGGTGGTCACCGAGCTCGTCACGAAGGGCAGGGTCCGCCGCGCGTGGCTGGGCGTGTCGGCCCGCACCCGCCCCGTCTCCCCGAGCATGCAGCATCGGCTGCGCCTGTCCCTCCCCGCGGTGGCGGAGATCATCGGCACCGAGCCCGGCGGGCCCGCGGACCGCGCCGGTCTCGCCGAGGGCGACCTCGTCTACCGCCTCGACGACCACGAGGTCGCGTCGGTCGACGACCTTCATCGCGCGCTGTCGCGGACCGAGCCCGGCCGGCCGCTGTCGCTGCGGCTGCTGCGCAGGGGCAGGCCGCTCGAAGTCCAGGTCGTGAGCGTGGCCTCCCGGGAATAGCGGGCGCCTCAGCCCGCCCTCTCGCGCCGCCCTCGCGAGCCCTCGCGCCGCCCCGCCGAAAGGTGTATCTTTCGGGGCGCATGACGGTCCTGCTGCTGCTCCTCGTGGCGATCGCCGTCTGGGTCCTGGACGGCCTCTTTTCAGGCGCCCCGCACCTCCGTTCGCTCCTGCTGCCCGCGGACCCGGCCCTCGCGGCGCGGCGGGTCGCGCTGGTCGTCCCCGCTCTCGCTGGCGGCCGCGGCTGCGGCGCTGAGGAAGCGGGCGGCGCACGCCGCCCTGACGCCTACCGTCAACGACGTGATCGAGCAGAGCAGCGTCTCCGTGATGATCACGGACCTCGCCGGCCGCATCGAGTACGTCAACCCGTTCTTCGAGCGGAGCACGGGCTATTCCGCCCGCGAGGTCATCGGGGCGAACCCCCGCATCCTCAAGAGCGGGCGCCACGGCGACGAGCTGTACCGCGATCTCTGGAGCACGATCTCCGCCGGCCGCGTCTGGCGCGGCGTGCTCTGCAACCGCCACAAGGACGGATCGCTCTTCTACGAGGATGCCACGATCGTGCCCCTGCGCGACCCTGCGGGCCGCGTGAGCCGGTACGCGGCCGTCAAGCTGAACATCACGGAGAAGCTGTCGCGGGAACGCGAGCTGCGCCTCACCGAACAGTTCCTCGAGGGGTACCGCCAGGCCGCCGACGAGAGCGCCCTCGTCTCGCTGGCCGATCCCGAGGGCCGGGTGCTCTACGTCAACCAGAAGTTCTGCGACGTCACCGGCTACGCCCGCGAGGAGATCGCGGGCCTCAGGCAGGACGACCTGTACGGCGCCGAGCTGACCGGGCGCTCTGCCCGGCGCCCGTGGCACGCGGTCGTCGAGTGCCGCACCCGGCCGCCGCGGCGGGCGTTCGTCGACCTGACGGTGATCCCGATCCTCGACGACGGCGGAAAGCTGCTGCAGTTCATCGCCGTCGGGCACGACGTCTCCGAGCTCAAGGCGGCGCTGGAGAAAGCGCAGGTGGCGGAAAGGGCGAAGACCGAGTTCCTCGCGCAGATGAGCCACGAGATCAGGACCCCATTGAACGGCCTCATCGGGTTCCTCGAGCTGCTCGACAGGACGCCGCTCGATCCCCGGCAGGCCGAGTACGTGCGCAACGGGGCGCTCAGCGCCAAGGTGCTGCTGGGCATCACCAACGACATCCTGGACCTCTCGCGCCTCGAGCGGGGCAAGCTCGAGATCGAGAGCGCCCCGTTCGCCCTCCGCGAGGAGCTGGAGACCACCATGGACCTCTTCTCGGTGGAGGCCGACCAGAAGAGCGTCGAGCTCGCCGCGTTCATCGACCCGAGCCTCCCCGCCTCGGTCCGCGGCGACGCCCTGCGGCTGCGGGAGGTCCTCTCGAACCTCCTCGGCAACGCGCTCAAGTTCACTCCCCGGGGGGGCTCCGTTCTCCTCGAGGCGCGCTGCGTCTCGCAGGAGCCCTGCCGCGTGCTCTTCGCGGTGACCGACACGGGCATCGGCATCCCGCGCGACAAGCAGTCGGTGATCTTCGAGGCTTTCGCGCAGGCCGACATCTCGATCGCGCGCGACTTCGGCGGCACGGGGCTCGGCCTCACCATCGCCTCGCGCCTCGCGCGCCTGATGGGCTCCGAGCTGCGGCTCGAGAGCACGCGAGGGACGGGGGAGCCGCTTCCACTTCGAGCTCGCGCTGCCGGCGCTCGACCCGCCGGAGCCGCCGCCCGCCCTCGCCGCCGCGCCGGGGGAGGCGTGGCTCCTGAGCGGCGGGGGAGCGCCCCTGACCGCGCGCGTCCTGAGGGAGCTGCTCGGCGCCTGCGGGCTGCGCGTGCGCGACTGCGCCCGGTGGGAGGAGATCGAGCGGCCCGCGCTGATCGTGCTCGCGGGCTCGCGCGACCCCGCGGCGGACGCCGCCGAGGCGCTGCGCCGCTTCGCCGCGGTGCCGCTCATCGTGGTGGCCCCGGGCGCCGCGCGGGAGGCGCTCGAGCCGGTCCTGCGCGCCAGCGCGCGGGCGATCTACGCCCCACTGTACGACTCGAAGCTGCGCGCGGCGCTGGTCGAGCTCTTCCAGGAGGGGCGGCAGCCCGCGCGGCGGCCGAAGACTGCGGAGCCCCTCGGCCCCCGGCTCGCGGCGCGCGTGCTGCTGGCCGAGGACAACCAGATCAACCAGAAGCTCCTCCGCATCAAGCTCGAAGAGTTCGGGCTGGCGGTGGACACGGCCGCGGACGGGGCCGAAGCGGTGGAGATGTTCGAGCGCGGCCGCTACGACCTGGTGCTGATGGACGTCAGCATGCCGGTGCTCGACGGCGTGGAGGCGACGCAGCGGATGCTCGAGATCGAGGGCCGGAGGAGCTGGGGTCACACTCCGATCGTCGCGCTCACGGCGCACGCCCTCAGGGGCGACCGCGAGAAGCTCCTGCAGGCCGGCATGGACGACTACCTCCCCAAGCCGATCGACTTCCGCAGCCTCTACCAGCTGCTGCGGCGCTACGTGGCGGCGGCCCGGCCCTCCGCGGCCGGAACCGCGGCGGCGCCCGCTGCCGACGGGGCGCGCGCGCCGACGACCGCCGGCGCCGTGAGCTGGCCCGCCATCGTGTCCGGCACCGGGCTCGAGCGGCAGGACGCGGAGCGCCTGGTCGCGCGCTTCTTCGAGACCGCGGGGGAGTCCGTGCAGCGGCTGGAGCAGGCGGCGCGCGCCGGCGATCGCGACGCCCTCTTCCGCGGCGCCCACGGGCTCAAGGGGACGGCCGGCAACCTGAGGCTCGCGCCGGTCTCGGACGCGGCCCGCAGGATCGAGCAGACGGTCCGCGCCGGCGCGCCCGGCGACGCCTGCGAGCTGGTCGAGTCGCTGCGGCAGGAAGTGCTCGCGGCGCGCGCCGCGCTGTTCGGGGACTCGCCTCGCGCAGCGCCGGGCGACGAGAAGACCGCCGCCGGCGACCCCCGCTGACGCTTCAGTTCCGCGAGGGGCCCCGCTTGTCCGGCAGGGGCGTGCCCCCCGACCGCAGCTCCTCGAGGATGGCCTTGATGCGCGCCTTGTAGGCCGCGGGAGCCTCGACGTAGCCCCAGCCGAGCTGCAGCTGGAAGAGGCCGTCGTAGGCCGAGTCGTGGTAGGAGCGGATGTGGTGCGGGATGCCCTGCTCCCGCAGGATCGCGCGCAGCTGCTGGCCCTCGATCTCGTTGCGGATATCGTCCACCTTCTCAACCATGGGCCGCCTCCAGCGACTTCGCGTCTTCGCCAGCTCCCAGTCCCCCGTGCCCGGGGGCCCTTCGCCAAGGGCATGCATGAGATCGACGGTGCGCTCGTAGGCCTCGCGGTAGATGCCGTACAGCCGATCGCAGTCGCGGGCGCTCGCGGGGTCCGGCTCGACGCGGTCGCGCCCCTGGCCCCGGCAGAGCGCGTCCGCCGCCTCGGCGGCCGTGGCGAAGATGCCGGCGCCGACGGCCGCCATCGCCGCCGCGCCGAGGGCTGCGGTCTCCTGGAAGCGCAGGACCTCGAGCGTCCGCTGCAGAGCGTCCGCCTTGATCCGGTTCCAGACCGCGTTCCTCGTGCCGCCCCCGACCGCCGGAATCGACGCGACCCGTCTGCCGGTCATCTCCTCGAGGCACTCGAGCATGTGCCGGACGCTGAACGCGGTGCCCTCGAAGACGGCGCGCGCCAGGTCGCCCCGCGTCGTCGCGCTCGTGAGCCCGAGGAAGAGGCCGCGGGCGCGGGAGTCCCAGATCGGGGTGCGCTCGCCCTGAAGGTACGGCAGGTAGACCAGTCGGCCGCGGGGCGCAGCCTCGGCCAGGCGCTTCGCCTCTTCCATGCCTTCGGCGCCCTCGCGGCCCAGCACCTCGCGGCAGAGCCACTCCACCGAGAGCCCCGCCGATGCGTTGGCGCCGATCCCCAGCCAGCGGTCGCGCGCCACGAAGCCCACGTTGATCCAGCGGCGATCGTCCGAAGGCGCGTCCAGGACCACCGAGAGGGTGTCCGTGGTGCCGGAGGAATAGAACACGTCGCCGGGGTCGAGCACGCCCGCGCCGACCGCCGAGGCCACGGTGTCGCCCGCGCCGCACACGACCGGGATGCCCGGCTCGAGGCCGAGCTCCGCGGCCGCGGCGCCCGTGAGGCGCCCCGCCGGCTCGAGCGGGCCGAGGATGCGCGGCAGCTTGCACGCGCAGATGCCGAAGGCGTCGCAGAGGGGGCCGTTCCAGCGCGACGGCTCGCGGATGTCGACCAGGCCCGAGAGGCTCGCGGCGCTCCAGTCCGTCACCCAGTCGCCGGTCAGGCGCAGCAGCACGACGGTGTTGGCGAACCCCATCACCGCCGCCTTCTCGTAGAGCCCGGGCTCGTTGTCCCGCACCCAGCGGATGCTCGCGACCGCCGTGTTTCCGCGGCGCGAGGCGGTTGCCGATGATCCGTTCGTAGCGCTCCCTCGGGATGAGCGACTCGATCGCCCGCACCTGGGCCGCGCTGCGCTGGTCGTTGTACAGCAGCCCCGGACGCAGCGGCCGCCCGTCGTACCCCATGGGAACCACGGTGGGGAAGAAGGTCGACAGCCCGATGGCCGCGACCGGCGGCGAGCCCGGAGCGGGAGAGCGCACGGCCGCCCTCACGGCTTCGCACACGGCAGGCCACCAGGCCCCGGCATCGCACTCGGCCCATCCGGGCTGCGGCGAAGCGAAGCGGTAGCCTCCGCCCCGCCCGATGCCGAGCAGCGTCCCGGCGCGATCAAAGAGCGCCGCCTTGACTCCGGAGGTGCCGAGGTCGATCCCGAGCAGCATGAGGCCATTGTAGCCATGCGGGGCCGCGCAGGGAAGCCACCCGCCCGCGACTTGCGTCCCGCGGCGCCCGCCGTTACACTGCACTCCCAATCAGGAGGTGGTCCGTGAAGAGAGCCGTTCTCGTGCTATTCCTTTCGTTCGCGGTCGCGGCGCTGTTCGCGTCCGGTGGGACCGAGGCGACCGGGGCGGCGCAGGCCGCGACTCTGAAGGTCAACTTCGAGGGCGATCCGGCTTATCCGCCCCTGTTCGACGCCTTCATGAAGAAGTATCCGAACGTCAAGGTCGAGCCCAACGTCGCGGACATCAGCGTCATCGACAGCGGCCAGCTCAAGCTCGCGCTGCAGGCGGGCACGGGGCCGGACGTCATGCAGATCGACGCCGCGCCGTCGCGCATGGGCATGCTCGCCAACGCCGGGCTGCTGCTCGCCATGGACGACTACTACAGCAAGTACAAGTGGCCGTTCTTCGACTGGACGATCCGTTCGATCACCTACGGCGGCAAGAAGTACGGCATTCCGATGGAGGTCGACCTGATCGGCGTGCTGTACAACAAGAAGATCTACTCGAAGCTCGGGCTCGGGGAACCCAAGACCTACGATGACTACATCGCGACCTTGAAGAAGATCAAGGACGCGGGGATCATTCCGCTCACGTTGGGCACGCGCGGCTGCTGCCAGCAGGGCCACTACTTCGCCCACTACATCGAAGCCGCGGCGGGGCGCCAGGCGGTCGAGAACCTGCTCTACGGCAACGGCAAGTGGACCGACCCGGGCATCGTGAAGGCCGCCGAGGAGCTCATCCGCCTGGTCAAGGAGGGCTACGTCAACTCCGACCCGAACTCGCTCAAGGACGCCGAGGCCAAGGAGCTGCTGTGGAACGGCAAGGCCGCGGGCACGATCACGGGCAACTGGGAAACGGGCGGGATCATCAAGAACCACCCCGACGTGGAACCCGGCTGGTATGCGGTGCCTCCGATCACCCCTGCCTCCAAGGGCGGATTCACCGGAGGGCTCGGGAGCGGCTGGGCGGTTTCCGTCAAGACCAAGTCCCCGGCCCAGGCAGCCGAGCTGCTGAACTTCATGTTCTTCAGCGAGGAGGGGCAGAAGCTCTATTTCACCAACGGCAACTTCCTTCCGCCATTCCCGGTCATCCCGGGCATTCTCGACAAGATCACAATCCACCCGTACCAGAAGGAAGTGGTCGAGAAGATGAAGGACCCGCGCGGCATCGGCTACAACCTGAGCGTCTACATCCCGACGAACACCAAGAACACGTACTACGACGTGGTCCAGGGCTGGATCGGCGGCAAGCTCACGCCCCAGCAGGGGTGCGAGCTGATCCAGAAGGCCTGGGACAAGGACATCGCCGACGGGCTCGTGAAGAAGTAGCGCCTGAGAGGGGGCGGGCCCGCGGGTCCGCCCCTCTCCCCTCGAGGTATCGATGACGACACCGGCCGCCGCGCTCCGCCGCGCGAACCTGTGGGCGTACCTGTTCGTGCTGCCCGCGCTCGTGTTCTACGTGGCTTTCACGCTGATCCCGCTGGCAGGCACCCTTCAGCTTTCATTCTACAAGTGGGACGGCGCGAGCCCTGTCAAGAAATGGGTCGGGCTCGCCAACTACGCCGAGATGTTCCGCGACCCTATCACCGGGATCGCCTTCCTGAACACGCTGGTCTGGATCGTCATGTCCTACGCGATCCAGATCAGCGCCGCGCTGCTGATGGCGGTGCTCATCGCGCAGATCGCACGGGGCCAGTCCTTTTTCCGCGTAGTGCTGTTCCTGCCCAAGGTGCTCTCGGTCTCCGTCGTGGCCGTGGTGTGGGGGCGCATCTACGACCCGTTCATCGGCATCGTCAACATGGCCCTGCGCGGCATCGGTCTCGGGAGCCTCGCCCGCGGGTGGCTGGGCGACTCGACGTTCGCTCTGCCCGCCATCCAGGTGGCCCACAGCTGGAACGGCTACGGCTGGTACATGGTCGTGTACCTCGCGGCCTTGCAGGCCATCGAGCCCGTCCTGTACGAGGTCGCCGACATAGAAGGGGCGAGCGGCTGGCAGAAGTTCCGCTGGATCACGCTGCCCGGCATCCGGCACGTGCACACGCTCGTGCTGATCCTCTCGCTGATCAACTCCCTTCAGGCGTTCGGGACGATCTGGGCCATGACGGAGGGCGGACCGTTCCACGCGAGCGAGGTCATCTCGACGCACATCTACAAGGCCGCCTTCATGACGAACGAAGTCGGCTACGGCGCGGCCATGAGCCTCGTCCTCGGCATCGTCATCATCGCCTTCACGTGGGCGACGATGAAGCTGCGCGAAGAGAAGGAGGACTGACGGTGCCCGACCTCTCCTACGCCGCCACCGGGGTCCGCGGCAGCCGCGTCGGGACCGTCGTCGCGTACGCGGTGCTCGCCGTCTTCACGGTGGTCGCGCTGACCCCCTTTACCTGGACGCTGCTGAACAGCGTCAAGACCAACAGAGAGATCCTCTCGCGGCCCTTCAGCATTCCCGAAAAGTTCCTCTGGGGCAACTACACCGAAGCATGGACGACGGGGCGCCTCGGCGTTTACTTCTGGAACAGCGTCGTGAGCACGGTCCCGGTCGTCGTCCTGAGCATCGCGATCTCCGCGCTGGCCGGGTACGCGGTCGCGCGCATCCAGTTCTGGGGCAGGGGCTTCCTGCTGTTCCTCTTCCTCTTCGGGCTCACGATCCCGTTCCAGGCCAAGGTCATCCACCTCTACTACGTGCTGATGAGCCTGCACGTCCTGGACAACCTCTGGGGGGTGATCCTCCCGAGCATCGGCGGCCCCTTCGGCATCTTCCTGATGCGCGCGTTCTTCATGCAGCTCCCCAACGAGCTGGCGGACTCTGCGAAGATCGACGGCTGCTCGGAGCTCGCGGTGTTCTGGCGGGTGATGTTCCCGCTCGCGCAGCCGGCCGTCGTCTCGCTCGTCGTCTTCAGCTTCATGGCGATCTGGAACGAGTACTTCCTCGCGCTGATCGTGCTCACGAGCGACGCGCGGCGCACTCTGCCGCTGGGGGTCGTGCACTTCCAGAGCCGCTACTCCACCGACTACCGCCTGGTCTTCGCGGCGCTCGTGGTCAGCATCATCCCCGTCATCGCCGTGTACCTCGCGTTCCAGCGCCAGTTCATCCGCGGCGTGGCGGTGGGCAGCTACCGGTAACCCGCCGATCCGTGCTAACGTAGCGGCACGCGCACGGAGGGCCCGCCGAGTATCCCGCGAGTACGCGGGACCAAAGCGCGGCGGACTTGGGACTTCGCGAGGACGCGAAGTCAAGGGAGTGTGAGATGGACAAGAACCTGCGCTCGACGGTGCTCTACCGCAAGACCCTCGGCTGCCTCATCGGGGGCCTCATCGGGGACGCGATCGGCACGCCCGACCGAGGGCAAGACCCCCGCCGAGATCGAGAAGCAGTTCGGCTGGCTCGCGGACTTCAGCTCCGACGGCACCGACGACACGGTGATGAAGAACCTGCTCTCGGACGCGCTGATCAAGAGCGGCGGCTACGCGACCTACGACGACTGGGCGCAGGTCTGGCTCGACCAGTACAAGGAGATCTTCGGCCAGAAGGTCGGCAAGTTCTTCCAGTCGGTCCTCCACACCGCGGCCAAGCTCCAGCGCCACAGCATCCCGCGCATGGCCGCCCTGGGCAACATGCCCAGCTCGAGCTCCGCCATGTGCATCTCGCCCATCGGCATCGTGAACGCCTGCAACCCCGGCCAGGCCGCGGCCCAGGCGTACAGCGTGGCGAGCCTCATCCACCAGCACGACGTCGGCTTCTGCCAGGACGGCGCCGTCGCCATGGCGGCCGCGGTGGCCGAGGCGTTCTCCCCGACGGCGACGGTCGAGTCCGTCGTCACGGCGGCAACCGCGCACATCGTGCCGCTGAGCGGCGAAGAGATGCTCGCGGCGATCGGGCGCGTCGTCTCGCTCGCGCGCGAGACGCGGGGAGTACAAGGCGTTCCGCGACGCGGTCTACCGCCAGAAGGACACGTTCTTCAAGAGAATCACCTGCGACAGCCGCGAGACGATCCCCCTGACGGTGGCGCTGTTCCTGCTCGCGCAGGGCGACGTCGAGAAGTGCGTGACCTACGGGGCGAACTTCGGCCGCGACGCCGACACGATCGCCTCGATGTGCGGCGCCATCGGCGGCGCGTTCAAGGGCGTCGAGGGGATCCGCTCGGACTGGGTGGACAAGGCGAAGAAGGTCACCTCGCGCGACCAGGAGAAGCTCGCCGAGAGCCTCGCCTCCCTCGCGCTCGCCAAGGCCGAGCGCGAGCGCAAGGCCGCGGCCGCCCTCGCCCGGATCGCGTAGGTTTCGCTCGGCGCGGCCGCCTTCAGTTTCTATTCCTCTTCAGCCCTTGAGCGATCCGAGGGCCAGGCCCGCGGTGATGTAGCGCTGCGCGAACACCACGAGGACGATCGCGGGTACCGCGGCGAAGAAAGCGGCGGCGGTCATCTCGCCGTACAGGATCTGGAATTCCTGCGCGAAGTTCGCGATGCCGACCGGGATCGTCATCCCCTTGACCGAGCTCGTGAGCGAGAGCGCGAAAATGAAGTCGTTCCAGGCGAAGATGAAGGAGAGCAGCGCGGCCGCCGTGATCCCCGGCGCGACGATCGGGACGATGATCCGCGCGAACGTCGTCGCCTGGCCGGCCCCGTCGATCGCCGCGGCGTCCTCGATCTCGGCCGGGACGTCGGCGAAGAAGCGGCGCAGGATGAACATCGCGAGCGGGAAGTCGAGCACGATGTAGGCCATGACGAGCGCCGCCGGCGTGTTGTAGATGCCCAGGTTGCGCGCCATCAGGTAGAACGGGCCGACAAACACGATCGGCGGCAGCATCTGCGCAAAGAGCAGCCAGCCGACGATCACGGCGCTCACCCACCTCGGCCAGGGGCAGCGGCTGATGCTGTAGGCCGCGAGCGACGAGATCAGCACGACGATGGCGGTGCTCGCGACGCTCGCGGTGACGCTGTTCAGCAGGAGCCTGAGGAAGTCGCTGTCGCCGGTGAAGAGCGCCGCGTAGTTGGCGAGCGTCGGCTGGAACTCGAGCGACCCCGAGATGATGTCGCGCGCGTACTTGAGCGACGTGAGCAGCGTCACCATGATCGGCAGGAAGGTGACGACCACCGCCGTCCAGAGCAGGACGTGGGCGAGAAGCGGGTCCCTGCGGCGCGCGCCGCCATGGTCCGGCACGGGAGCCTCCTTACCAGCCCCGCGCGGCGACCGCGCTGATGCGCTGGTAGCCGATCACGAGCGCCACGATGATGGCCGCGGTGGCGAGCGCCAGCGCCGCGGCGTAGCCCATGCGGGCCTGCTCGAAAAAGACCGTCTCGACGTAGGAGCTGATGACCTGCGTGGCGTTCCCCGGCCCGCCGCGCGTGAGCAGGTAGATCTCGTCGAAGACCTTGAAGGCGAAGATCAGGCGCAGGATCACGGCCACGCTCACGGTCGGCCGCAGCAGCGGCAGGGTCACGTGGCGTACGAGCTGCATCTCGCTCGCCCCGTCGATCCGCGCCGCCTCGTCGAGCTCGAGGGGCAGCGACTCGATGCCCGCGAGGAGTATGAGGAACAGGAAGCTGGTCCAGTGCCAGACGTCGACGACGATGATCGTGGGGAACGCGAGCGCGGCGGTGTTCAGCCAGGCCGGCCCCTTGATCCCGACGGCAGCGAGGGCCTCGTTCAGCACGCCGTAGTTGTAGTTGACGATCATCAGCCACATCGCCCCGATGGCGATCGGCGGGATGAGCATCGGCAGGATGACCACGACTCGGAAGAACCGCGAGAAGAGCCGGACGCGGCTCACCGCGATGGCCAGCACCAGCCCGGCGGCGACCTCGATCGCGACCGTGGCGCAGGCAAACAGCGCGGTGTTCCGCAGCGCCACAATCGCGATCGGGTCCGAGAGGATCGTCGCGAAGTTCTTTGCCCCGACCCACTTCCAGCTGATGCCCGCCTGAGTGTACGCGAGGCTCGAGAGGCTCATCCTCGCCAGCTGGACGATCGGGTACAGGGTGAGGAGCCCCAGCACCACCACCGCGGGGAGCAGCGCCCAGGTGCGGAAGGCCCGGTCGCCCGTGACCATCAGTCGGCCAGAGGCTCCATCGCGTAGCCCGCGCCCTGCATGATCGCCTGGATCCTGTCCGCCGCCTGCTTCATCATCGCCTGCGGATCGATCTGTTTCGCCACGGCCTGCCGGATCAGGTCGTTGAGCAGCGTGTGGATCTCGCCGCTCGCCGTGGTCCGCGGAAAGGGCTTGATGAAGGGCGTGCTGTCCGCCACCGCCTTCGCCCACCAGAACTTCGGGTTCGCCTCCATCGCCTGGTAGACGTCCTCGCGGACAACGACGCCTCCGGCGTCGGCGTACGTCTGCTCGGCCTTCTGCGTCATCGCCCAGGAGAGGAAGGCGAGCGCCGCCTTCTTGTGGTCCATGGCCAGGTTATGCGGGATCGACATCACCCAGATGCCGGAGATGGGTGAGCGGAGCTCCGCAGTGCTGCCCGGCACGACCGTCGCGCCGAGCTTGCCGATCACGGTGCTCACCTTGGGATCGTCGAAGTTGGAGGCGGCGGCGTCCACCAGGACGGCCATCGCCGACTTGCCGCTCGCCATGAGCGAGATCATGGAAGCCTGGTCGATCTGCGTGTAGTTCGGCGGGTCGTAGCTCCACACCAGGTCGAGCCAGAACTTCAGGGCGTCGACGGCCGGTTTTTTCGCGATGTTCACCGACCACTTGCCCCCTCGAGCGTCGTAGCTCACGACCGACCCGCCGAAGCCGTAGATGTAGGCGAGGACATTGTAGATGGGGTCGTCGGAAGTCCGCTCGGTGATCCCGTACATCCTCGGCGGATCGTGAAGCGCCTTCGCGGCCGCGAGCATCTCCGCGAAGGTCGCAGGCGGCTTGATCCCCTTCTGCTCGAAGAGGTCCTTGCGGTAGTAGAGGATCTGGATGTTGCCGTTGATCGGCAGCCCCAGGATGTCGCCGTCCGCGGACGAGCCTCTGATCTTCGGGTCCCACCGGTCGGCAAAGTTGTACTCGATGACCTGCGGGTCGAGCTTGAAGCCGGGGTCGATCTCCTTGAGCGGAGTGACGAGCCCGTCCTTGTAGAATTGCAGGTACCACTCCTCGTTCAGGTTGACCAGGTCGTATTCGCTCGACTGGGCCGTGACGGCGTTGCGCGCCTTCTGCAGCATGCCCGGGAACGGCGTGACGTCGAGGTTCACCTGGTTGCCGGTCTCGCTGGTGTAGGCGGCGACCAGCGCCTTGAAGCTGTTGAACCATGGGGAGCTGTTGATCAGGATGTTGATCGGCGGCACGGGCTGCGCCGCGGCCGACGCCTTCTCTCCCTGCCCGGTCGCGAACGCGGCCGGTCCGGCCGCCGCCAGGAAAACGCAGAGCGCGAGAGCGAACACTTTCCTCGTCTTCACGGAACCCTCCCGAGCCGTACAGGATTCAGGGCAGCGCGCGGGCGCTCGTTCCGGCCGGCCGGGAAAGCCCGGGCGCGCAACGCCCTGGTGAGCAGCGCCGGGCGGCATGGCGCGGCGATCGACAGGGAAGGCTCAATCGACGATGGCGCGCCGCTCGCACGAGCGCAAGGTCAATATAACAAAATCGCAGGAGGAAGCTCGGGTCGTCGCGAGCGCCGGTCGTTGCGGGACGGACCGTCGGAACGGGGACCGGGCGCGCCCGCGCGGGCCGTTCAGCGCACGACGCGCCCGCTGCCGCTGCCCTTCATCAGCGCTTCGATCTCCGAGCGGCTGGAGTAGTTGAAGTCGCCCTGGATCGAGTGGCAGAGGCACGAAGCGGCGGCCGCGAAGGCCACCGCGGTCTCGGGGGCCTCGAGCGCCGGCGTCATCTCCGAAAAGATCAGCGCCGCGGCGAACGAGTCGCCTGCGCCGACCCGGTCGACGATGTTGCGGATCTCGTACGGCTGGTAGCGCCCGTCGGCGAGCGGCGCGAAGTATGCCTTGCCGCCGCCGGCGTCGTACAGCATGGCGCCCCAGCGGTTCCACGAAGCCGACAGGCTTTCGCGCAGCGTAAAGGCCACGCGCCGGACCGACGGGATCTGCTTTGCGATGGTCTCCGCCACTTCGACGTAGCGCTCGGCGGCCACGCGGCCGGACGCCACGTCGGTGTCCTTTGCGCGGACCCCGAGGACGTCGGCCGCGTCCTCTTCGTTGCCGACCACGGTGTCGGCAAAGGCGAGGATCTCGCGCATCACGCGGCCCGCGAGCTCCCGCGGCGGCTTCGGCGGGTCCCACCGCCAGAGCTTGGCGCGGAAGTTCAGGTCGCAGGAGACGCGCAGGCCCCTGGCGCGCGCCGCCTTGACGGCCGCCAGCGACACCGCCGCGGCGTTCTTCGAGATCGAAGGCGTCACGCCCGTGATGTGGAACCAGGAGGCGCCCTCGAGGATGCGGTCCCAGTCGTAGGCCTCCGGCGGCGTGATCGCGACCGTGGCGCCGTCGCGGTCGTAGATCACGACGCTCGGCCTCTGGTTCGCCCCCGACTCGACGTAGAAGAGCCCGAGGCGCCCCTCGTCCCTCCGCAGCACCCGGCTCGTGTCTATGCCGAGCCCGCGCAGGCGGTCCACGAGCGCATCCGCGATCGCGTGCTTCGGCAGCGCGGTCACGAAGCTCGCCTCCACGCCGAGCATCGCCAGCGACGCGGCCACGTTGGCCTCGGTGCCGGCGAACGACATCACGAGCCGTCCCGGCAGGGCCTGCCGCAGCCGCAGCAGGCCTTCGGGCTCCAGCCTTCCCATGATCTCGCCAAAGGTGACGACCCGACCAGCTTTGTCAGGCACGGCTCCCCTCCCCGCGCGCCGCGCGCGCGATCCCCATGGCTTCCGCGGCGTTGCGCGTGATGTCCGCCCACCGGCCGGCCTTGATCAGGTCGCGCGGCGCGAGCCACGAGCCGCCGACCGCCGCGATCAACGGGTCCTTGAGCCAAGCGCCCTCGTTGGCGGGGGCCACGCCTCCGAGCGGGATGAACTGGAGGCCAAGGTGAAGGTATGGGGCGGCCGCGCTCTTGAGGTACGGGAGGCCCCCGATCGGCTCGGCCGGAAAGAGCTTGAGCAGGCGGCAGCCGAGCTCGAGCGCCGCCTCGATCTCGGTCGGCGTGGCGATGCCCGGCGCGAAGTCGAGGCCCGCGTCCTGCGCGGCGCGGATCACCCGCGGGTTGCAGCCGGGCGAGACGCCGAAAGCGGCGCCCGCATCCTTGACCTGCTTGACCTGCTCGACGGTGAGGATCGTGCCTATGCCCGCGGTCATGGCCGGCACGTCGCGCCTGATGGCGCGCAGGGCGTCCACGGCGACCGGGGTGCGCAGCGTGAGCTCCATGGCGGTGACGCCGCCTTCGACCAGCGCCCGCG
The DNA here is from genome assembly GCA_963734495.1 of uncultured Spirochaetota bacterium. Classification (GTDB taxonomy): domain Bacteria; phylum Spirochaetota; class Spirochaetia; order SZUA-6; family CAVTHK01; genus CAVTHK01. Next base: position 15,869 of record CAVTHK010000002.1, on the reverse strand, counting down.
CGAGCGGCACCGCGTCCTCGACGCGGTCGACGACCAGGACCGCGACGACGGCCTTGCGCGCGATCTGCTTCCAGAGGTCAGCGGAAAAGGCGTCTTTCATGCGCTCCCATTGCTTTCTCCTTCGGGGCGTCCGTGTCAACCGAGGCGCCGACGCGCGAGCGCTCTCGAGCCGGCCTCACATCGAGACCCTGTACTCCTCGAGGATCCTGCGGTTGATCTCGACGCCGATCCCCGGTCGCGCCGGGATCGCGACAAAGCCGTTCTGCAGATCGTACCCGAGGGTATTCAACTCTTCCCGAAAGATGTTCGAAGTCCTGTCGAGCTCGAGCATCGGCTCGATGGGGTACAGGGACGGCGGGCAGGGCGGAATCATCGCCAGCAACTGAAGCGCAGCGGCGATCGCCACACCGGTCCCCCAGACGTGCGGCAGGCACCGAACGTGCCACGCGTCAGCCAGGTCCGCCACGCGGATCGCCTCCGTGAGCCCGCCGACGACGCAAGCGTCCGGCTGCACGATGTCGACGGCCCTGGCCGAGATCAGGTCGCGGAAACCCCAGCGCGTGAACTCCGCCTCGCCCGTCGCAATGGGAATCGAGGTGCGCGCTCGGAGCTGGCGAAAGCCCTCGAGCTCCTCGGGCACGATCGGCTCTTCGAACCACTCGATCCCGAGCGGCTCGAGCGCGCGGCAAACCTTGAGCGCGGCTGCCACGTCGTAGGCGTGGTTGGCGTCCACGGCCAGCCGGACCTCCGGCCCGACGGCCTCGCGAATGGCGCGCGTGACCTCGAGGTCGTATTCGAAGCCGAAGCCGATCTTCACTTTCATGGTCCGGAACCCGGCGCCGGCGTAGCCGCGGGCCTCGTTGACCAGCGCCGCGGTGTTGTCGGGCGCGCGCTTGCGGTACAGCCCGGTGGCATAGGCCTCGACGCGATCCCGGTAGCGACGTCCCAGCAGGGTGCAGACCGGCGCGCCGAAATGCTTGCCGGCGATGTCCCAGAGGGCGATGTCGACGGCGCTGAGCGCCTCGATCACCGAGCCCTTCCGGCCGTGATCGCGCAGCCTGTTGTACATCTCGAGCCACAGCGCGTCGCGGTCGAGCGGATCCCGGCCGACAAGGATCGGTTTGTAGACGCTCTCGATCGTGGCGGCGTTGACAAAGGGGGGGCCGAAAGCCTCGCCGTATCCGGTCGTGCCGTCGTCGCACTCGATCTCGACGACCATCGCGGTACGGCTGTCGTACCAGCTCTGCGAGTAGGCGAAGGCCTCGCCGTTGGAGAGCTCGACACGCAGCACGTAGGTCTCGATCCGCTTGATTCTCATCCCGCTTGTGCTCCCGTCGCCGGCGGCCGACGATCGAGACGCACGCGGACCACCTGCGGCGAGACCAGGTGCAGCGGCGCGCACGGGTCGTTGCCCTCGCGCCGGACCGGGGCCAGCGCGAGCCAGCGATCGCCGTCGTAGCGTCCTCTCTCGGCCGACGCGATCGCGATCGGCCGGTTCTGCGCGTCGCAGAAGCCGACGCCGGCGCCCATCCCCGCGACGACGAACTCGTCGGCGCCGACCTGCACGACGACCCCGCGAGCCGCGCGACGCCGATCGCTGTAGCTGACCTCGGCCGTGACGCCTTCAAAGGGGAGCTTCGCGGCGTGCTCCTCGTCCTCCTGAACGAACGCCTGGAGCGCGGGGGTTCCCTGGGCCGCCGCGATCGCCGGCATCGCGTCGCCGATCACCCGGTAGGAGTCGCGCAGGCTGTAGGCCTCCTCGCTCCAGCGCCCGTCGAGCGGGTGCACGAGCGGCATGGCGAAGCTGGCCGGGTGGCAGCGGTCGATCGCCCAAGGGTCGAAGCCGATCGCGCCCGCCGCGAGAGCGTAGAAGACGTTCCTCTCGGCGCGGCTGCCCGGGCCGCTCGAGTGCTCGGAGATGTAGAGGGCCTTTCCCGGCCAGGAGTAGAGCCTGCAGAGCTCGAGGAAATCCCGGCGGCTGTGCTGGTAGATGTCCGGGCTCACGAAGTCCACGTGCTCCAGCGTCGAGCGGTACACGTCGAACACCCGCTGGATGGGCGTGCCGGAGAGATACCCCGTGCCGAGCGCGGTCCCGCTGTACTCCTTGGCGAGGCCGGGGCGGGAGCACCTGGCGAGGACGTCCAGCGTGGCGTTGATGTGCAGGGGGATCGGGTAGACGGCGCGCAGCTCGGAAGCCTGCGCCTCGAGGTAGCGCGCGAAGCTGTGCGCGGAAAAGGCCTCCTCGGCGCGCTCTCCGTATTGCTCGGCCCAGCGATCCTGCGCGAACTCGGCGTCGCAGACGGGACAGTGGCAGCGGGCGGTGCCGGACAGCCCCACCTCGTTCTCGAGCTGGAAGAGGATCACGGTCCGCTGCGGGTCGACTTCGGCCAGGTGCCCCAGCACCCGGGTGAGCGCGGCGAGGTCGGCCTGCCGGATCTCCGCGCCGTTGGGGCAGGCGAAGTTGTCGAGGTCGCGGCCCGCAGCATCGCGGACCCTGCGGAAGCGGGCCGGGGCGGCCTTGACCCAGTCGGGAGCGTAGTTCAGGCAGCCGTTCTTAAAGGCGCCGAACCAGACGAGCACCACGCGCAGCCCGTTCGCCCGCGCCTCGCCGAGCATCGTGTCGAGGATGCCGAAGTCCCACCACCCTTCGTGGGCCTCGACCTGGCGCCAGCTCAACAGCAGCGAAGCGCTGTTGCAGCCCATGCGGGCGGCCTGAGGGAACAGAGGGTTCATCACCTCCGGCGCGAAGCACGAATCGCAGTCCCACTGAAGGCCCAGGATGATGAAGGGACGGCCGTCGACAAAGAGCGCCGCGCGGCCGCCGACCTCCCTGAGAACAGGCAGGTCAGCCATGGCTCGCCTCGAGCGGGAGCTCGGCGACCGCGACCTGGTAGGGCTCGAGCGCGAGCTCCACCTCGTGGCCGCCGCGCACCGCCGCCGGCCGGCCGGTCAGAAGCTCCTTTCCGCCTCCGACGCGCTGGCGCAGCGTGACCCTCGCGGTCACGGCGACGGGGTTGGCGTTCAGCGCGAAGAGGAGGAGCCGATCCTCCTTCCGCCGCAGGACGATCTCGAGCTGTCTCGCCCGCTCCTCGTCCACTCCCGCGACCGTCGCCCACGGAAGCGCTCCGGCCTCGCGCACGAGCGCCTCCACGAGCGCTGCGCTGCCCGCTCCGTCGTGGTGCGCCGCGCGGAACAGGTCGGTGGCGCACGCGATCACGCGCCCCTTTCCCGCGCGACGGCGCAGCAGCGCGGGCCTTCCGTCGCCGAATCGGGCGAGGATCTCGGTGCCGGCCGCGGGCTCGAGCTCGTCGACAAAGTCGTAGCCTTCGAACGACGCGGCGGCCGGCAGGCCGCCGACCGGGGCGTCGAGCGTCGCGGCGGGCCGCCGGCCCGGCTCGCCCGCGTAGGAGGCGAGGGAGCGGTAGCCCATGAGATCGTCGAAGCCCGCGGCCGGCACGCGGGACATCGAGATCTTCCACTGCGAGCTGCCGGAGTATTCGCGGAGGCCGCCTTCACCTTCAACATAAGATCCTGACCGGGCGTCCCACACGAGCGTCCCGCCGCGCTCGACGAAGTCGGCCAGCGCGCGGGCGAGCGGCGCCGAGGCGAGGAGCAGGAACGGCGCGAGGACGACCTTGTAGCGCGCGAGGGCCCCTTCGAGCGCGAGCCCTTCGTCGAGCACGTCGGCGAGGACGCGGCCGCGCCAGCACGCCTCGAAGGCGCCGTCGATCGCCTCGCCGGGCACCTCGGCCATGCCCTGGCGCGCGGCGAGGTGAACGGTGTCGCGGTTGTGCAGGATCGCGGCGTCGGACGACAGGAGCTCGGAGCCCTCGATCGAGGGCCACGCCCGCGCGTACTCCTCCGAGAGGCGGCGAGTCTGCGCCGCGAACTCGTTGAGGCTCCCGTCGGGGCGCGCCAGCGCCCACACGTTGGGGTACTGCAGGCGCCAGACCCAGTAGAGGAGGCTGCGCGCGCCGAACGCGAGCGGCCGCCATCCCCACGGTATGAGGCGCCGGTCGTCGCCGTGCTTGCGGTAGCCGCGGTCCTGCGTCTGCCAGCCGCCCTCCGCGACCGCCATCGTGGTCGGCTGCGTCTCCAGGCAGTGGTAGCCCTTGGCGCCGCCCAGGCGGTCGGAGATCGAATAGGCCATCGCGTCCGTCGGCCCGGTAGTCGCGCCGCACGTCGGTGTAGACGTCCATGCCGAAGACGTCGAGGGGACGGCCGAGCCCGTAGACGTCGTGGGCCGCCATCGAGGCGTTGGGCCCGAACTGGTTGCGGATCATGATGTTGGTCGTGACGGGGTGCGCCGGGTCGTGCCTCTTGACCTCGGCCGCCACCCACTCGACGCGGCGGATGTTGGTCCTGTCGTGGAAGCGCCGCCATTCGAGCCATGCGAGCTCGCCCATGACCTCGGGCTCGGGGAACGGGGCCGGGACGCGCGGCGCGGGGCGGTCCTGCCAGCGCTTCGCGAGCCACTCGCGGAACGCGCGCCTGCAGTGCTCGCAGCAGCAGTAGATGTGGCGGCCGTCGCGGTGCGAGCCGCGCAGGTGGTAGGCCGGCTCGTTGTCGAGCTGGTAATAGAGCAGCGCGCGGGAGCCCCTGTACCGCGGCACGAACCGCTCGATCAGCGGGGCCGAGACCTCGGCGAAGCGGGGATGGTTAAAGCAGTGCATCGGCCACGTCCCGGGGCCGGGCTCGCCGCGCTGGTCGACGATCACCATGTCCGGGTAACGCTCGAAGAGCCAGGCAGGCGGCCGCACCGTGTCGATGCCGAGCACGACTCCGACGTCGAGCTCCTCGCAGCGGCGCATCACCGCGTCGTACAGGTCGAAATGGAACTCGCCGGGACGCGGCTCGAAGTGCTCCCACGAGAACTCGCAGATGCGCACGGTGTTCAGGCCCGCCTCGCGCATCTTCTCGAGGTCCGCCTGCCACTCGCCCTCCGGCTCCCACTCCGGGTACCAGGCCACTCCGTAGTTGAACCTCACGGCCGCCTCCTGTGTCTTGCCGCGCCCCAGCCCTGCCGCGAGCTACCCGGGCCGCCGGGCTTCCCAGCCTTCCTCGAAGAGCCTCAGGAAGTTCGTCGGCCCGTAGGGGTGCTTGAGCGCCTCGCGCTCGTCCAGCTCCACGCCCCAGCCCGGCGCCGACGGGAACGCTCAGGTAGCCGCGCTCGACGCGCGGCACGCCCGACAGCAGGTCCCAGGTCCAGGGCTCCGCGCCGTCGTCGAAGTTCTCCTGGACGAGGAAGTTCGGGATCGAAGCGTGCAGGTGCGCGTTGATGGCCGTGCAGAGCGGGCTCTGCGCCTGGTGGCACGCGACGACCGCGTCGTGCGCCTCCGCGATCCCGCACGCCTTGCGCAGGTTGGAGATCCCCAGGTGCATGGCCTCGGGCTGCACGATGTCGACGACGCGATGGGCGAGCAGCGCGCGTGAACTCCGCGAGGCGCTCGTAGCGCTCGCCGGCCGCGATCGGCACGGGCGACTGCCGCGCCACCGCGGCGGTCGCCTCGATGTCCATCGAGTTCACCGGCGTCTCGAAGAACAGCGGCCGCGCCTCGCTCCAGCATGCGGGCGATCCGCACGGCCTGCGACACACCGAAGCGGTCGTGGCCCTCGACGAGGATGTCGACGTCGGGGCCGACGGCCTCCCGCACCGCCTTCGACGATGTCGATGGCCAGGCGCTCGCTGCGGCGGTCCATCTGGAGGTACGCGCCGCCGAAGGGGTCGAACTTGAGCGCGGTGTAGCCCGCGGCAGCCAGCTCCGCCGCCTTCTCCGCGAAGAAGCGCGGCTCCCGCGGGCCGCGGTACCATCCGTTGGCGTAGGCGCGCAACGAGTCGCGGTGCTTCCCGCCGAAGAGCTGCCAGACCGGCACCCCGAGCGACCTGCCGAGGATGTCCCAGCAGGCGATCTCGATGCCGCTCATGCCGAGCGACGGCCTCAGGAAACGGCCCTTGAGCATGCGGTGCCACAGCGCCTCGGGGCTGCGGGGGTCCTGGCCGATCACGAAGCGCGAGAGCTCCTCGACGTCGCCGAGGTGGGGCTTGGTCGCGAGGCCTCCCGTGGCCTCGCCCAGGCCCGAGATCCCCTCGTCGGTGTCGACCTTGAGGAAGAGCCAGTTCTTCCACGGGTTGCCGACGACGAACGTGCGGACCGCGGTGATCTTCATCGCTTCGCCGGCGCCTTGCGCCCGCCGCCGTACGCGGTGCCGGGCGCCTTCTCGTGCCAGCTCATCAGCGGCTCGAGCGCCGCGAGGATCTCGTCGAGGTAGCGGGAGGCGACCTCGTCGAGCGGCATGGGGCCGCCGCGCTTGAGCGCGCAGTCGATGACCCCGCGGCGCTTGAGCACCTCCTTGTACGAGCCGGGGAGCTGGTGCTCGAAGAAGAACAGCGGCGCCATCTCCTTGTAGACGTGCATCGCGCGCTTCTCGTCGCCCGCCTCCAGCGCATCCCAGAACGCGACCACGACGTCGGTGACGTGGCAGCCGGGCATGTTGCCGGCGGAGCCGCGGCGGTGCTCCTCGATGAGGTAGCGGCCGCCCGCGCCGCCGAACACGCCCTTGCACGACCCGTCATCGGCCTCCCGGATCTGGGTGAGCTTGAAGGTGCTCGGCACCGTCTCTTCCTTGATGTACTCCACGTGCTCGATCTCCCGGCAGAGCCTCAGCATGAAGGCGGCCGACATGTCGGTGCCGATCGGCGGTGAGTAGTTCTGGATGCAGACGGGCAGGCGCCCGGCGTCGGAGATCGCCCGGTAGTACTCGAAGATCTGCCCCTCCGAGCTCTCGCCCCGCTTGACGTAGGGCGGCATCGCGATCACGGAGTCCGCGCCGATCTCGCGCGCGTGGCGCGCGAACATGGCGGCCACCTCCCGGGTGACGCCCGCCACGCCGATCATGGTCGGGATGCGGCCGGCGTTCTGCTCGACCATCACCTCGGAGAGCTTCATCCGCTCGGCGTCGGAGAGCGAAGTGAACTCGCTCGCGTTGACGGGGAACACCAGGCCGTGCGCTCCGCAGGCAATGCAGAAGTCCACGATGCTGCGGAAGCCGAGGACGTCGATCTCCCCGTTCTCGCGGAACGGGGTGGACGGAATCGTGAACACGCCTCGAAACACCTTGCTCATGCCCTGCCTCCGGACGACAAAGATGCCGCGGCTGCGAAGCGGCGTGCCACGGTCGCGTTTCCCGGGTCGGCCAGCCACTCGGCGGCGACCCTCTCCGCCTGGTCGAGCGAGCGCGTGCGCGGCTCGACCAGCAGGTAATTCAGCAGCAGGTTCCGGTCGCCGCGCCGGAACGACTCGACCAGCAGCTCGGCCTTGTGCCAGCGCGGGATCATCGCCCCGGTCACCAGCCTTCGCGGCAGCGGCGGCACGGTCACCGGCCTGATGCCCGAGCGGTCCACGACGGCCTGGCACTCGATCACGAGGTCTTCAGGGAAGCCCTGGATGACGGGGCCGCGGTTGGGGACGTTCACCTGGTACCTCGCCTGAACGTCGTGCGCGAGCGAGTCGATGATCGGCACGATCTGCTCCTCGCTCGCCTTTGGCGGGAAGAGGTCCGTGACCTTGACGGTCTCGTCGCGCGCGGCTTTCTCCACGGCCTTGACCCGCTCCTCGATGCGCTCGAGGTACTGCGCCCACCCGATCTCCGAGTCGAAGCCGCCGTGCACCCCGTACCAGCGCTGGCGCGTGGCGGTGTCGGTCTGGTACCACCAGCCGGCAAAGCGCGGCGTGTCGCCGATCGGCATCACGCCGAACAGGCGGTACTGGTGGATCGCGGCCCGCGACATCTGCGTCTCGCTGAAGGTCGGCTTGTGCGTCTTCCAGTACGTCTCTGCGCTCTTCGCAATCCACTCGTCGAGGAGCGGGTACGCGTTCTCGCCCTTGTAGCGGAAATCGGTCATCCAGATCCAGTGGTTAAAGCCCGGCATCTCGGCGGTGACGTGCTCGAGGTCGAGGCCCAGCACCTTCGCCACGCCGCGGTAGCCGTAGTGGCCGTGGCAGAGCCCGACGACCTTGACCGGCGTCTCGCGCGTCATCAGCGTGCAGCCCTCGAAGACGGGGTTGGACGACTGGATGAGCCAGGCGTCGGGCGCGATGCGCTCGATGTCGCGGGCGACCTCGAGCATCAGCGCGAGCTGGCCGTAGCAGTGCAGCCCGGCGTCGCCGTTGACGACGCCTACGCCGCGGTAGTAGCCGTGCTTCTCGCCGAGGCTCCGCTGCGCTTCGGTCCAGCCGTGGCCGCCGGTCTGCGCCGTGTTGATGACGAACTGCGCCCCTTGGAGCGCCTCGCTCCGGTCGAGCGTCCGCGAGAACGTGAGATCCGCGCCGAGCTCGCGCGCCAGGCGCACCGCGAGCCCTTCGATCATCTCGAGGCGGTGCGCGTCCACGTCCATGAGCGCCACGTGGCTGCCGCCCATCCGGGGGTGCACGCAGAGGTCGCGCACGACGGTGGCCGCGAAGGTGGCGCTGCCCGCGCCGATGATCGCGATCCGCAGCGGGCCCGACGTCCCGATCCCGTGTGTCTCGATGCTCATCGCCGGCCTCCCTTCGCCTTGCGGGGCGCGGGCGCCTTGCGGCGCGCGGGCGCCGGTTTCGACGCCGGCCGCCTCTTCGCGGCTGCCCTGCGCGCGGGGGCCTTTCTCGCCCGCGCCGCGCGCGGCCGCCCGGGCGCGCGCCCGAACTGCCGCGCGACCCGCTCGTTGCGCGGATCGGCAAGCCACTCCTCGACAAGGGCCTCCGCCTGCCCGAGGCTCGTGGTGCGCTGATCGTAGAGCAGGTAGGCCAGCAGGAGCTGCGGGTCGCCCTGCCGCAAGCTCTCCACCACGAGCTCCGCGCGCTGCCAGCGCGGAACCATCGCGCCGACGTTCACCCTCGGCGGCATCGGCGGCACCGCGATCCCGCGGATGCCGGCCGCGCTGACCACGCCCTTGCACTCGATGACGAGGTCCTCCGGGAAGCCCGGGAGAATCCCGCCCCGGTTCGGGATGTTCACCTGGTAGACACCCGCCCGGTCGTGAACGATGGAGTCGATGATCGGCACGATCTGCTCGTCGGTCTTTTTGGCCGGGAACTCGTCGGTGATCGGCCGCGCCTTGTTCAGCGCCGCCCGCTCGACGGCGGCGACCCGCTCGTCGATCCGCTCGAGATACTGGCCCCAGCCGATTTCGGAGTCGAAGCCCCCGAGGTGCCCGTACCACTTCTTCTTCGTTTCCAGGTCCGTGTGGTACCACCACCCGACCATGCGCGGCGTGTCCCCGATGGGCATCAGGCCGTAGAGCGCGTACTGGTGGATCGCGGCGCGCGACATCTGGTTGTCGCTGAACGTCGGCTTGTGCGTCCGCCAGTACTCCTCGGCCTTCGTCGCGATCCACTCGTCGATCAGCGGGTAGGCGTCCCGGCCCTTGTAGCGGAACTCGGTCATCCAGATCCAGTGGTTGAAGCCCGGCATCTCCGCCGTCACGTGCTCGAGCTCGAGCCCGAGCACCTCGGCCACGTGACGGTAGCCGTAGTGACCGTGGCACAGCCCGACGACATTCGCCCGCGTCTCTCTCGCCATCAGCGTGCAGCCCTCGAAGACCGGGTTCGACGACTGGATGATCCAGGCGCCGGGGCAGATCCGCTCGACGTCGCGCGCCACGTCGAGCATGAGGGCCATCTGGCCGAAGTCGTGGAGGCGGGCCCCCCGGTAGTAGCCGTGCTTTTCCGCGAGGCTGCGCTGGGCCTCGGTCCACGGGTGGCTGCCCACCTGCGCCGTGTTGATGACGAAGTCGGCCCCCTCGAGCGCCTTCTCCCGCGACAGGGTCTTGCTGAACGACAGGCCCGGCCTTGAGCTCCTTTGAGAGGCGCGAGGCCAGGATCTCGATCATGTCGAGCCTGCGGCGGTCGACATCCATCAGCGCGACGTGGCTGCCGTGCAGCCCGGGGGTCATGCAGAGGTCGCGGACGATCCCCGCCGCGAACGTCGCGCTGCCGGCGCCGATGATGGTCACCTTCACCTTGTTGCTCGTCACGGACTCTCCTTTCCCAGCCGTTACGCCCGCTACAGGCGCAGCCTCACGCGGAACACCCCCGCCTCCACGACTCGGAACGGCGCGGCGGGGTTCGTGCCTTCGCGTCGCACCGGAAGCACCGCCTTCCACTGCCGGCCCTCGAACCTGCCCCGCTCGACGCCTGCGATCGCCACCGGGGCGCCCGCTGCATCGCAGAAGCCCACGTCGAGCCCGGCGCCGAGCACGATCAGCTCGTCGCGGCCGAGGCGCACGACCATCCCCCTCGCCGCGCCGTCCCGGTGGCGGTAGGTCACCTCGACCGTCAGGTCGCCAAAGTCGAGCAGCGCGGCCGTCTCGGCCTGCTCCTGCACGAAGCTGCGGAGGCGCTCGCTGCCCTGGGCCTCCGCGATCGGGATCATCGCGTCGCGGATGACGACGTAGGAGTCGCGCAGGCTGTAAGCATCCTCGCTCCAGCGGCCGTCGATCGGGTGCACGAGCGGCGGCGCGTACTGGTCGGGGTGCGGCCGATCGATGGCCCACGGGTCGAAGCCGATGGCGGCATGCTCGCCGATGGCGTAGAAGACGTTGCGCTCGGCGCGGCTGCCCGGCCCGCTGGAGTGCTCGGCCACGTACAGGGGGTTGCCGGGCCAGCTGTACATGCGGCAGAACGCGTCGAAGTCGCGGAACCCGTGCGCGTAGATGTCGGGCGAGATGAAGTCCACGCTCTTCAGCGTCTCGCGGTAGATGTCGAGCACCCGGCCGACCGGGCCGCCCGAGGGGTAGTGCCGCCCGGCGACCGCCGCCCTCGTGCGCGACGCGAGCCAGCAGTTGATGTAGACGGGAAGCGGATGGATCGCCTTGGCCGCGGCCGCGAGGCCGTCGACCCAGGCCGCGATGCAGCTCGCCGAGAACGCCTCGGCCGCGCGCGCCGGGTGGCGCTCGGCCCACCCGCCTTCGGCGAACGCGCGCTCGCACTCGGCGCAGCGGCAGCGATCGGTGCCGAGGAGGCCGGTCTCGTTCTCCATCTGGAAGAGGATCACGGTGTGCCGCTCTCCGTCGACCTCCCGGAGGCGGCCGAAGACCTGCTCGATCGCGGCGCGGTCTCGCTCGAAGGTCTCGCGGCACGTCGGGCAGGCGAAATTGGCCAGGTCCCTCCCGTCCGCGGCCTTCGCCCTGCGGAAGCGGTCGTGGTCCCGCTTGACCCACTCGGGCGCGTAGTTGAGGCAGCCGTTCTTGTAGGCGCCGAACCAGACGAGGACGATCCGCAGGTCGTTCGCCCGCGCCTGCTCGATCCGGTGGTCGAGCATGCCAAAGTCGTACCGGCCCTCCTCCGGCTCGATCTCCTTCCAGTAGAGCAGGAGCGCGGCCGAGTTGCAGCCCAGGGCGCGCGCGTGCGGGAGGAGCGGGTCCATGTCCTCCCGCGAGAAGCAGCTGTCGCAGTCCCACTGCAGCGAGAGGATCAGGAAGGGCTCGCCGTCGACGGTGAGGACCCGTCGACCGCCGAGGTCCGCGAGGGAGGGCATCATGCTCATGGAGTCACCTGTAGGGGTCGGCGGCGTCGCGAAGCCCGTCGCCGAGGAAGTTGAACGACAGGACCGCCACGATTACGGAAAAGACCGGCAGCATCATCCAGGGGTAGAGCGCCACCGTCTCGATGTTCTGGGCGTCCTTGAGCAGCACGCCCCAGCTCACGACCGGCGCCTGCAGCCCGATCCCGAGAAAGCTCAACGCGGTCTCGCCCAGGATCATGTTGGGCACGGCGAGCGTCAGGCTGACGATGAGGTAGCTCATGAACGAGGGGAGGAGGTGGCGAAAGATCACGTAGCCCTGGGTCGCCCCCCCGATGAGCGAGGCCGTGACGAAGTCCTCCTCGCGCAGGGACAGCAGCTTGCCCCGCACCACGCGGGCCAGGTAGGTCCAGTTGATCAGCGACAGTATGACCGTGATGGCGAAGTAGGTCTTGACCGGGTCCCAGTCGTGCGGAAGGGCCGCGGCGAGGCCCATCCACAGGGGAATCGTCGGGATCGCGAGGAGGAACTCGATGATCCGTTGCACGACGACGTCGATGGTCCCGCCGTAGTAGCCGGAGACGCCGCCGAGCACGCAGCCCAAAAGGAAGCTCATAGCCACCCCGATCAGGCCGACCGAGAGCGAGATCCGCGTGGCATAGAGGAGGCGGGAGCAGAGGTCTCTTCCGAGCGAATCGGTGCCCAGGAGAAACATCGTCCCCGGCGTCTGGACGCCGACGAGATGAAGGTCGCCCTTCCAGAGCTCCCAGAACTTGTATGGCACGCCTCGCACGAACAGCCTGACCGGGTAGACCACCGAGCGATCTTCGACGTAGGTCTTGCGCCGGGTCCTCGGGTCGCGGGTGGATTCCAGGCCGTAGAGGAACGGACGGAACCAGATGCCGTGCGCGCGGTCGAAGAGATGAACCCTCTGCGGCGGGCAGTAGCGGTAGTCGGCGAACCGCTCGTCCGTGTTGTACGGCGCGATCGCCTCGCAGAAGACCGCGGCGAGATACAGGAACGCGATCACGGCGCCGCCCACGGCCGCCAGACGATTGCGCCTGAAGCGCCGGGCCATGAGCTGCCACTGTGACGCCGTGTAGTAGCGCTCCTGGGCCGCCTCCGAAATGCCGCGGGCTCCCCTCGCCGCCACCTCCACTTCACGCACGCGCGGATCGCCCATCTATCGCCTTCCCTCGAGCCGGATCCGCGGATCGAGCGCGACGAGAAGCACGTCCGAAAGAACCATCCCGACGATCACCATCAGGCTCAGCACCAGGATGATGCTGCCCGCCAGGTACATGTCCTGGCTCACGAGCGCTTGAAAGAGCAGCGGTCCCGTCGTCGGCAGGTTGAGCACGATCGCCGCGATCGTGGCGCCCGAGACGATGCCGGGCAGCACCCAGCCGAGGCTGCTCACCATGGGGTTCATGGCGATCCGCACGGGGTAGCGGAACAGCAGCACGTTCTCGGCCACCCCTTTGGCACGCGCCGTCACCACGTACTGCTTGCGCAGCTCGTCGAGCAGGGTCGCCCGCAGTACTCGGATCAGCCCGGCCGTTCCTGAGAGGCCGACTACGACCACGGGAATCGGCAGGTGCTTCGCCAGATCCCAGACCTTCGCCAGGCTCCAGGGAGCCTCGACGAACTGCGACGAAAAGAGCCCTCCGACGCTGAGTCCCAGGTAGAAGACCGCCACGAACATCAGGACGAGCGCCAGCAGGAAGTTGGGTGTCGCCAGGCCGATGAAACCGATCACGGTAAAGGCATAGTCGCCAAAGGAGTACTGGTGGGTGGCGGAGTAGATCCCGATCGGCACCGCCATGGCATAAGTGAACAGCAGCGTGACCAGGGAGATGATCACGGTCGTCGGCATCGTGGCCGCGAGCAGCTTTCCCACCGACATCTTCCAGAAGAAAGACTGGCCGAAGGTCCCGTGGAAAACCGCCCCCATCCAGCGGAAGTACTGCACGTAGACCGGCTGCTCCAGGCCGAACTGCACCTTGAGAGCGTCGATCACTTCCTGGTTCACCGAGGCCCCGGTCGCGCCGAGGCTCGCGACGTACGTCGTCAGGAAGTCGCCCGGGGGCAGCTGGATGATCACGAACGAGACGATCGAGATCAGCACGAGGTTGAGGATCGCGAGGCCCACCCGCTTGAGCAGGAAATCACGCACACCGCCCCCCGGACCGCCGCGGGCGCGCCCGGAAGGGGCGGTCGGCCCCTTCCGGCTTGCCCGCGCGTTCTACTTCTTGATGAAGAACTGCTCAGCGTGGTCCCAGCGCGGCATCCAGTCGCAGACGAACTGCTCCGGCACGTTGCGGAAGTTGTTGCGTACGATGTTCATGAACGGCACGCGCGCGACGGTGCCGATGACGTAGATGTTGTCGGCCCAGCGGTCGATGATCTTCTTCGCGTACTCATCGCGCTCGCTGTCCTTGGGCGTTGTGCGCGCTATGTCGTACCACTCGAGCATCTCCTTGAGCTCGGCGGGCGGCTCCTTGCCCTTGGTGTGGTTGCTCTCGTACCAGAGCCCCCACTGGCGCCAGGTCTCGGTTTCGAAGCGATCCGGAACGTAGCGCCGGGCGTCCACCAGGAACGTCGGAAGCTGGCGGTCAAAGTTGTCCCAGGTCTTCAAGATCTGCACGCCCGAGCGGTCGCGCTCCGTGTACAGCGTGCGGTCCGACGCTTTGACCGAAGCCTTCAGCCCGACCTTCCTGAAGTAATCCGCGACCAGCTCCACCGGCTTGGTGTAGACGTCGCCGACGCGCGTCTCGATGACGAGATCGAGCACCTTGCCGTCCGGCCTGAGGCGGAAACCCTCGGCGTCCTTTTTGGCGAGCCCGACTTCGTCGAGAAGCTGGTTGGCCTTGGCCTGGTCGAACTCGATAAAGGCCTTGCCCCACTTCTCGCTGTAGTAGGGCACGCCCGGCACGAGAGCGGCCTGCCAGGGCTGCCCGAGGCCATTGAAGATCAGCTCATTCATCTCCTTGCGGTTGATCGCGTACGAGAGAGCGATGCGGAACCGGCGGTCGGTAAAGAGCTTGAGCAGCACAGGGTCGTCGGTGTCGTAGTTCGGGATGATGATGAGCTTGGCGCCGTCGGCGTGAGTGTACTCCAGCACCCGGTAGCCGCCCTTCTTCTCGTTCTCCTTGAGCAGGGTGTAGGCGCTGGTGAACGTGCCGAGGCCCCAGGTCTGCGCATCGATCTCGCCCGCGATGACTTTCAGCGGCCATGTATTGCTGTCCTCGGCCCTGTCCCACAACATGCGGTCGATGTAGGGAAGCTGGTTGCCCGCGGGATCGACCTTCCAGTAGTAGGGGTTGCGCTCCATGATGGTGCGCGTCGCGATCGGCTCGGTGGAAACCTTCCACGGCCGCAGCGTGGGCAGGTCCGGGTTCGTGACGTCGCCGGTCGCCTTGGCCTGGAAGAGCGCCGCCCAGTTGGCAAAGCTCTGGTCCTTGGCCATCTTGTCGAGGTCGGCCTGGGGCGTGTAGGCCGGGTGGAATTTCTTGAGGTAGTTCTTCGGCATCCCCTGGAACGCGTTGTTGGCCACGTAGGCCGGGAACAGTCCATAGGCGGAGACGAATTTGAGCCGGATCGTGGTGTCGTCGACCTTTTCCGGCTTTACCGGGGTTCCCTTGACCTGCAGCCAGCTCGGGTAGGCGGGGTACAGAGCCTTGTTGCCGTACACCTCCTGGAGCGTGAACACGATGTCGTCCGCCGTGTAGGGCGTGCCGTCGGACCACTTGACCCCTTTCCTGAGGTAGAAGGTGAAGGTGGTTCCGTCGGGTGAGACCTCGAACTTCGTGGCGAGGTTCGGCACTACCTTGCTGCCGTCCCACTTGTACTGCAGCAACCCTTCCATGCAGATCCTGTTGAAGGCGTAGGGCTCGTTGACGCTGCGCCAGACCTGCCGCCAGTCGCCGCCGTACTGCCCGATCTCCTCGACCACGTCCGCGACCTTGGGCTCCGCGGGGAGGCGCTTTTCCACCGCCGGGAGCTTGCCGGCCTTGACCTGGTCCGCGAGCATGGGCGCCTCGGCGAACTTCGCGATCTTCCTGCCCGTGGCCTTCTCGAAGTCGGCGATCGTGTTCCAGCCGCCCTCGTCCCAGTACATCTTGCCAGGCGTGGGAACGGCCTTGGACGCCGCACCGGCCGCGGAGCCCGCGCCCGCATCCTTGACGCCGCCGGCGAAGGCAGCGAGCGTCGCGAGCAGCATCGTGCCCAGGGCCAGCACCACAATACGCTTCATCGCGTACCTCCCTATCGCAGCAACTGCGCCGGCGCCACAGCCTGCCGGCGCCGGAGGCTCGATTCTACAGCAGCCCGGTCTGAAGTCAAGAGAAACCTGCGCCGTATCCGCAGCG
>CAVTHK010000001.1:0-866441 GCA_963734495.1 uncultured Spirochaetota bacterium | reverse complement strand
TCATGTAAGCTGCGTAGTAATAGGGCATGTCGCTATTCGCGGCTGGGCTTCGCGAGAAGCCGCTCTCCGTTGGCCGGGTGCGGGTAGTACAGGATCTCCGTCATGGCTGGGTCTACCAGGACGACACGTACCCCCCTCACGTCAAGGCAGGTCTCGAATTTCTCGAATAGAGGCATGCCGGGAGAACGACGTAGTGGTCTGTGTGGCTCGGGTTTCCGTCTTCCTTGGCAGCGGACAGCACCACAAACGCGGGCTCCACTCCCTCAACTACTCCTTCTACGTAGAAGGACTGCCAGATCCGCCTGCTGTAAATTGGGACGTCTTCACTGCCCTGGCTGAATCGCAAGACATGCGCGGCCATATCCCGTTCGGCTGCCTTCAGAAGCTCTTCGCCGTTGGCCGGGTACTCGTAGAACAGAATCTCTGCGGTCTCATCGGCCAGCCAAGGAGTGCTCCCTTTTTCATGGATTCCTCCCATCTCGTCCGGGGTCCGTATGTCAACGAGGTCTGTCATCGTCGAAGCCGTCTTCCCTTCAGTATCTGATGCCGCTCTGATAGAAGACAAGAACGTTCTGGCGCTCTACCACCACCGAATGCGGAAACATTCTCTTCCACTCATAGGTCAAACGGAGCAAGCCCCTGAACTGAGTGAAGATGCACAACTCGACGCGAGCGGTGTCCTTTCCCAGGGCCACCACTGGAGCGATATCGCTGCTGTGCTCGTCAACATAGGTCCTGACCTGCGCTGGTAGGTTGACCGCGAGAATCTCTACCGCAGATCACTTCGACCTCGTTGCGCAAGGCGTGCCACCACAGATAGAACTGTTCGCCCATGACACGTAGGATCGTCAACTTGAAGAACCCTTCGGCCGTGCCGTCAGTTACGACGTGAACCAAGGCGTCGGGAGCATGCTCACGGTCCCAACGATCAAGTGGTTGCTCAGTTGCACGTCGTGCGTAGAGGAACGGTCTCGCACCCATGAAACCGCCCGAATATACGTAATCGAGGACAAACCCTTCCTCCATCGACAGGTGCTTGAGGACCGAGAAGAATCGATTCGGGTCGAAGTCGCCAGGTTTCTCCACCGCGTCAATCTTCGTCGGGTCAGAAAGGAAACGAGGCAGTTCGGCCATTGGCTGAGCACCTGGCGCTCGGGTTGGTCTGGCCTCAGCCGATATGAGATTCTCGACTGCTTGGACAGTCTGTTCAGCGCCTCTGACTCCTTCAGCCACGGGTGGCGCGTCTATCATCTGTACTCTTCTGCCACTGTAGCTCCTGTCGGTTTCCACTTGTGCGCCAAGGGAGGCTATGCCGATAAACCCGCAGAACGCGGCAACCATCCTTGCCTGTAGGTTCATTTTGTATCCCTCTTCGACGATGGAGCGTATTGCGTCATCCTCTACCCCAAGGACACCTGCCCTGTGTTTTAAGTCCCAAGATGAAGCGACATAGCTTCAATTGATCCAGCTCCCAATCGGGGCTGTCACGCAGTCGAACGAGAACGGCGACCTCGGAGTCGAATTGCCTGGCAGTTTCCTGCAGGTCCACGGACTTGTAGTGGTCGTGCACTGGGCTGGCAGACACGTACTCACTCCACAAGTCTGCGATTTCGGCCATGATGTCCGCGTAGTCTCTGTTTCCCCTTGCCTGGCTCAAGAGGGCGGCGTACACCGAGCCCTGCTGGAAGACATACTGCGGTTGCGTCAAGTAGTATCTGAGATACGCGACATAGACCGGCATAGAGAGCTCAGCACTGTGTGTCGCCAACACGACTGTGTACATGTCCCCAGCTATGCACACCTCGCTTTGGAGAAGCATGTTTCCGACTACCGGGAAGAGGTCATACTGCTTGGTCAAGGCCGCGAAAAAGGCGCCAACACTTCGGCTTCTCCAGTTGAAGTCGCCCAGTAGCATCTTGATCGTGTCCTTTGTGATTCGTTCCTTTGCCTCCTGCAACCTGGGGATGGCCTCGCGGTTGACGAACGGGTAGTCGCCCCTACCGATCTCACCATAGTACGGATCATCCACTCGTTCAGGAAGGACCACGGCAACTCATGCTCGTTCCGTATGGTTTCGAGGCCACCAAAGGGATGCACGGGACTTACGGTAGCTCCAGCAGAGTGCCCGGCCATCATCCGATGCCGCTTGGTGGGATCTACCAACTCCTTAAGCTGTCGTCTCACCTCCTGACCCGCCGGATTCGGTTGACCGTCGATGTCAGGATAGGCTCCCCTCAGCATTTCCCACGTGGCGCTAATGGCCTCTTCCGCGCGCTTCTGTTCGTCCACTTCCGTTCCTCCCACCGTGATGGTACCACGTGATTCCGGGCGTCTATTCCATGTCTACAGGCGGAACGTGCCGTCTTCTTTGAGCTCGAAGACCTGCTTGCACTTGGAGCACCTAAACTTCCCTGCTCGTGGAGCTTTCAGCTTGAATCCGCAGATAGGACACTCGATATCCATCGAAGACACCCCGTTTACGTTTTGCCTCGTGGGAGCACCAAGCTTCGAACTTCCGTAACACTCATGCAGCTTGGTGGCGATCTGCCGGATGTACGCGGAGTCTTCGACCTTCTGGACCCACGCGTGGGGGATGGCTCGGATGCCCAGGAGAGTGCCGAGCACGGCACCGGTCATCGAGCCGGTGGAGTCGCTGTCGCCGGAGTGGTTCACTGCAGCGAGGACCCCGGCCCGCCAGTTCGTGCGAAACCGAAGCGCGCAATAGATCGTGATCCCCAGGGCTTCTTCGCCGGTTCCTCCTTTCGTTCCTTCCCGATCGTCTCCACATCCATGAAAGCGGGACGGCTGGACTGGGACAACTCGATTCCTTCGTTCACCTTCTGGATGGTTTCTTCGTGGTGCTTGTATGTGGCGAGAACATCCCTGGAATGAGCGATCGCCGTTTCCAGGTCTGCTCCTTCACTCAGATGGAAGATCATCTCTGACATGAATCCTGCAGATAGAAAGCCGGAAGAATGGCCGTGGGTGGTCGCAGCAAACTCGGCTCCATACCGAAAAGCGACTCCAGATGAGAATGCCAGACCAACCGGTGCTGTACGCATTACCCCACCATTTCCCTTGCTGTTGTTGATGGGATTGTCGATCGTGCCCATCTTCCCTTCAGACAAAGCACTGAGACACGTACCCCCAGGGCTCCTTCTCTGAGAAAGATCAGTTTGAGTCTTCAACCATTTCAGATATCTGCGGTGAGCGAAGACAGTAGGGTTGTACTGGTCTATCTGGTCTCTGACGTCATGCAAATCGATGAGGCTGTTTGCGGTTGCCAGGGACATCTGGGTGTCGTCGGTATAGAACCTTCGGACCATGTCGGTGATGCCGTCAAACCCATACTTGCTGCGTATGGACTCCAGCGGCGTGAACTCGACAGGGGCGCCCAGAGCATCCCCTATGGCGATCCCGTACAGACAGCCGAGGTACCGATCAGACTGCAGCACAAGAGGCATTATACATCGCTGTGGTGGGCTTCCTCACCCTCTCGTGGCCGAAGGTAGCGAAACGTAGTAGGTCGATCCCAGCGTATTGGCGACAACTGCTCTTCCCCTTTTCACGCTTCGTTCAAGCCGTCCTGCATCAAAGGGTCATCTCTATCGATTGTTGCGTGCGGCCTCTATCCCAGGAAGACCTGCCCCGTATTGTCGATGGCCAAGATGGTCTTGCAGTTGGAGCAACGGAACCGACCTGGCTTTGACGTCTTCAGCTTAAAACTGCAGGTCGGGCACTTGATAGTCCTCGGGAAGGCAGCACCTCCAGGGACGTCTGCGCTTCGGGCAAAGAACTCCACAGCCTCGTCAAGCGCATTCGCAAAGTGGAAGACTTGAGAGAGACCGATGCCTTGATACTCTGTGTAGACCTGCGGCTGCGTCTCCAGGATGACGAGATCACCTCCGCGTGGTTTGACAGCCTTGAGGAAGGAAGTGTTGCAGTCGATGTCAGCGTCCGCAATCATATTGACTCCGGCATAGTTGAGAATCAGCTTGATGTAGCCTGCTTCTATGGCCTTATTGACTCTCTTCTTGTAGTAGTTCGAATTGTAGATGTCGACGTAGCCCGTCAGGTAGAGAGCCAGGCAGTTGTCAACACCGTCGAACTTCTGGAGCCGGATCTTGAGGCTGTCGTCCTTTTCGTCGTCGAAGCCAGGAACGATCTTGTTGTTGGGTGTGTTGGGGTCACTCCGTCCTTCAGTTTCTCGGTGCATATCAGCTTTGGCAGTTTGTGCCCCCGCGGTCTCTGCCTTGGTACCCTGGCCGTCCACCGCACCAGCCTTCCTGAGAGCATCGGCGATGACGATCTGGTTCGGGTTTATGAACACGTCGGCGCTCTGGATCGCGAACATCGCGCCACAAGTCGAACACGTAAGCCGACCCGGCTTGTCTGCCTTGAGCCGGGTGCCGCAACTTGGGCAGTGAAAGACCTTGGGAAAGGTGCGTCCTCCGGTGGTCCTGAAGTTGTCAGGGAAGAGTCGAACCGCTTCCACCCAGACAGTGTCTTCCGAAAAAGGTCGTGACTGACTGTCTTCGTCGGCGAGGGCCTGGTCGCGAGCTGCCTGATAGAGCCAGCTCCAGTCCGCGGTGTTGCTCATTCTTCTGATGACGTCGGAAAAGGATTTGCCCCTATCGATTTCGGCTTGGACGTCCTCCGATTCCGGATACCATCTGTCCAGGAGGTAACTCGTCCAGAGGGACCCAAGTTCCTTTCGTACTGCCGAATAGCGCGTGTCATTTTCGGTCTGGAGCAGAAATGCAGCGTATACCCCGCGTTGTCCTGCCCCCCCTTCCGGATGAACCAGGTAATGTCTGAGGTACGTGACAAAGACGGGAATGGAGAGCTCAGCATCGTGCGTGAGTAGCACCTCGACGAAGGTCCACCCGGCCATGTAGTCGTTCTGGAGCAGCAGATTCCCTATGACTGGAAACACGTCGTACCGTTTAGTCAACCCTGCAAATAGCGCACCGACCTTTCGGTCTCTCCAGTCGGGACCGTGAAGAAGCTGAACGATGGTGCGCTTCGTGATTCGGCTCGTTGCTTTCCTCAGAATGGGTATGGTCTTCTTGCAAAAATATGGGTAGTCGCGACTGTAAATGTCGAGGTAAGGGCTTACCCAACTTCGGACAAATGATGCTGGGAGTGGACGGTCGATGGCTTCCAGATCGTGAAACGGGTTTGCCAGAGTCGCAGCTGTATGCAGCGGCTGTTTTTTGTCCTGTGTGTCCCCGTCGTTCACGACCGCCAGCCCATGGAACTTCGGCTCTTCCGTGACTGGAAGTTCCTCGAGTTCGCTGTCCGAGTGTTCTGCCATTCGATTACCTCGCCCGGTTGACCCTCTACAAGAGGAAGGTGCCATCTTCTTTGAGCTCGAAGACCTGCTTGCACTTGCCGCACTTGAACTTCCCCGCTCGTGGAGCTTTCAGTTTGAATCCGCAGATCGGACACTCGATGTCCATCGAAGGCACAGCTTTCACGGTTTGCCCCGTGGGAGCGCTAAGCTTCGAACTTCCGTACAACTCGTACAACTTGGTCGCGACCTGTCGGATGTACGCGGAGTCTTCGACCTTCTGGACCCACAAAGGAGGGATGCTCTTCACGCCCAGCAGGGTGCCCAGCACTGCCCCGGTGATGGAAGCGGTAGAGTCACTGTCTCCAGAGTGGTTGACCGCGGCAAGCACACCTGCTTTCCAGTTGTTGCGAAACTTGAGTGAGCAGTAGAGAGTGATTCCCAGGGCCTCTTCTCCAGTTCCTCCGCCGTGCTTCGACCCAAGGAGCTCTATTGCTCTAGAGACAGAAGTATCAGAATGCAACATGCAGATAGCGCCAGTCATCTGGAACTTTGTCTCTTCGTGATACTTGTACTTCTCAAGAACCTTGAGTGATTCTTCGATTGCTCTCTCTAAAGTCGATCCCTCACTCAAATGGTAGATCACTTCTGACATAAACCCTGCCGGCAAGTAACCGGAGGGGTGGCTATGTGTAGTTGCCGCAAACTCGGCCCCATACCGGAAAGCTGCACCGGATGAGAAGGCAAGTCCCACGGGAGCCGTCCGCATGATGCCGCCATTCCCCTTGCTATTGTTGATGGGCTGCTCCATGGTGCCCATCTGTCCTGAAGAGAGTGCACGCAGACAAGTCTGCGCTGCGCGCTGTGGATCCGGGACATCTTCGAGCGCGACAGCATCGACACCGGCGGCGTCCACTGCTGGACGACCTTCGAGCAATACTTCCAGATCACGCCCTGCACGTTCGCTTCGCTCGCCGCCTCGCTGATCGGGAAGCCGCTGGTCTGCGAGACCGACATCTGCCACGCCATCATGTGCCGCCTCGCCTGGGCCATGACCGGCGAGCCGGGGGTGATCCTCGACCTCAACAACCCGGGCTGGGACCCGCGGATCGTGTCGCTGTTCCACTGCTCGCAGACCCCCGCCGAGTGGATCACCGGCAAGGGCGAGATCGTCGAGCAGACCATCATCGAAGGCGACCCCAACGTCGGCAAAGGCAACGCCTACGGCGCCATCAAGGGCGACCTTGCGCCTGTGCCGTTTACCGGCATCTCGGCCGCAACGTCGGCGACGAGCTTCGACGCCACGGTGTTCCAGGGGCAGCTCCTGCGCGAGCGCGTCGACTCCTTCGGCAGCAACGGCTGGGCCTTCATCCCGAACAACCAGGACGTGCTCGACGTGATCCACGAGCGGGGCATCCACCACTGCGTCATCATGAAGGGCCACATGGGCAAAGAGGTGGCCAAGGCGCTGGCGTTCCGCGGCGTCGAGGTCGTGGACCTCGCGGTGCCGGTCCCCAGCCTCGAGGAGATCGAGAAGGAGCTCGGCCCCGCTCCCAAGGGCGGCCGCACCACCTGCCCGATCCACTCGATGTAGGTACAGGGATGTACCTACCCGTGGGCCACACGGACGTGAGGGCCCATGGGTGTCCCGGGCGTGCCCCCGAGCCCCGGCCGCGGCCCCTGACGGCGCGAGCCGCGGCCCGCCCGGGCTCGGGGTCGGGCCCCTCCGGGCTCCGCTTCGCTTCGGTCCTTCGGACCCCGCCCGCTCCGCGGGCGGGCCCTGCGGGTCCCTCACGCGCTGGCGCTTCGCGGCCGCCTCCGCCGCAGCGGCGCGCGCACGCCGCTCGCCGCCGCCGTTGTCCTATGCGTGGCCTGTCATGCCGTTGCGCCGGCGCCCTCAAATGTCCACCGCTACCAGCCCCGTGGCGAGAACGTCCTCCGGGTCCTCTTCCGCCGCCACTTCGCGGCTTTCGCCGAAGCCTACCCCGCCCTCTACGCCCGCCACTACGGCCGCTATCGCCTGCCCCGCATCCGAGAGGTGGCCGAGGCGTTTGTCCGCTGCGGCGATCCTCGGGTTCGGGGTGGCTCGGGTGCAGTGCAACAACCCGGAATGCCGCAGCGAAACCTTCCGCCCCTTCTCCTGCCAGGGCTACTACCTGTGCCCCTCTTGCTCGCAGGAGAGGACGCTGCTGTTTGCGGAGTTCTTGAGCTGCAGGCTCCTGCTGCGCCTGCTTCACCGCGTGCTCACCTTCACCGCGCCCAAGATCCTGCGACCCGCCTTCCAGCTTCCATCCCAGGCTCTTCGCGGAGGTCAGCCGCCTCATCGCGCGGCTGGTACGCCAGTTCCATGAGCAGGCGGCCCGACAGCCCTTGCACAGTCGTTGGGTGCTCGCCTACCAGGGCTCCGGAGACTTCTCTCCCGATTCCACCCACGCCGGCACGGTCTGCCCCGCGTAGTGCACGAAGACGGGACTGCTCCACGCGCTGTGCATATCGCGTTGCGTGACGCGGACCCAGTAGGGATGGACGCCGGGGGTGATGGCGGCATCCGTGTAGGTCATCTCAACTTCCTCAGGGCGCTCCTCGATCACCGGTTCCAGACACAGCGCACGGCCGGCAGGGCCGAGATCGACGGTGCGCGAGTCGGGAATGCGCGGCCCAGCCGGGAACGTTCCGACAAGATGCATCTTTTCCGCCGGCGCGCGGCTGATGCGCATGGTGCCCGGCGTCTCGGCACCCGAATACATGCCGTTGTAAAGGTAGCACTCGACGGCGAGGGAGAACGCCGGCGCTGACCGGACCGCTGCGCCCGCGGCCCCACCCAGGCGAAACTCGAAGCCGTGGGCGTAGCCACAATTGGTGGTGTCCCAGCTCAGCGTGCTGCTCCCCGCGCCGCTCACGCGGCTGCGCGGGCTGTCCAGGCGCAGCGGGACGATGTGGGTAAAAAGCCCGCCGGGAACCGACATGGACCCGAGCCACTGCACGCCCGAGTAGCAGCGCCAGGCCGCTGCGCCGGTCATCAGCAGGCGCCAGCCGCCGTCGAAGTCCCCGCCCGCGGGTACGTGCGTGTGGACGAGCCTGTCGCGACGGAACACGTCGATACGATCGATCGGCGCCGTCCCGTGCACCACAACCGAGAGCTGCGGCGGTATCACCGTGTGCAGGTCCGCGCCAATTCCCGCAACGCGCATCTCATCGCCCGCACCCGAACCCGCAGCGCGCACGTCCAGGTAGATCCGCGGGCCGCTGGTGGCGTAGGTTCGCCTCGCGCGTGCCGCGTCCAGGATGCCTTCGAGGGTGTGCGCTCCTGCTCGGATTGCCGTAGCCCCGCTGCGCGAGAAGCGCCGCGCGATGTAGCCGGGGAACTCGCCTCCCGGGCGACCCGTGTAGCCGTCGCTTCCGGCGACAACGCCGACCTTGTACCCGCGCCGCAGCGCTTCCAGATAGAACCACTCAAAGGTGCCGTGGGTCGATGCGATCTCCACCACGGGCTCCAGCTGCGGTTCGTGCAGCTCGATATGCGAAGGCCGCCCTCCGACGTGCGGGACAAGCACGGCGTCGGTCAGGCGATAGTGGTTGTAGAGAGCGCGCTGGTCCGGCAGTTGCTGCCCCGGATCGCTCTGCTTGCCAGCCACCGCGCTGAAGCTCGAGCGCAGCAGGGGCAGCCCATGGCGCGGGTAGAGGACGTTGCGGTCGCCCCCGAGGTGCGTGTCGGCGGACCATTCGTAGCCCGGTAGGGCGACGAAATCGTCCGGCCTGTGGAAGGCCTTGTCTGTGTTCTTCTGGATCTCCCAATCCGCGTCGCTCGTTTCGTGGTCGTTGCGCTGATAGGAGGAGAAGGCGAGCGCCGAAACATCTCTCGCGTACTCGTAGTACGCGGCGATCTTGCGCGGGTCGACGAGCTGCCCGCCGTGGAAGTCGCCCCAGAGCATGAGGCCGTCCGTCGCCGCGCCTCTCGGGACGACAAGGATCGGGTTGCCCAGCGTCGAACAGGCCTCGCAGGAGGCGCGCGGGCGAAAGAACCGTTGGGCTTCCGTGACGGGCGCCGGCAGCTCCACGCGCGCCGCCGCGCGGTCGGCCGGCAAAGCGATCACCCTCTGCGCTTCGCCGACACAGACGGTGACTTGTTCGGCAAATCCGCTCGCAGGGTTCCCCCACCTATCCTCAGCTTTGACCACGAGGGCGATCGATGCGCCGCTTTCAGCGGTGCTCGGATTCAGGACCGCCAGGCGCACCGCACTGCTCCCGAACACGTGCAGACTCGGCGGCTCCGCCAGGCGGGTGCGGCGGCCGTCGGCGTCGACATGGTCGATGAGAAAGTACCGATGCTGCTCGGCGAAGGTCTGCATGCGCAGGCCCTTTCCGGCGCCGAAGACCATCCTGATCTCCTGGCCGCTGCCGAGCGCCCCGGCCCGGAGTCTGAAATCGATGCGCTTGACGGTGATGACGGTGACTTCGCATTCGAGGGGCCCGCCGTCGACGCCGCTCCCGGGCAGCTCCAGGCGCAAGTAGCCGCTCGCGTCGGGATTGAGCGTCTGCGGCTCCTCCCAATCGGTGTCGGAATCGGTGTGGATGACGAGGCCCTGTCCCGCGCGCAGGCCGGCGTTGCCGGCGCGCCAGGTCAGCGTCCACGTGCCCGACTCGCCGGCCCGGGCCGTCGCCGGCTCGACAGCGGCGCTGCCGAAAGCGTCGTCTCCGCGCACGCGGCTCATGACCGGTGCCGTGCAAACATGGCTTCCATCGTCTTGAGAGCACTCTCCTTGTGGCGGATCAGCTGATCGATCATCGCATCGCGCCGCCCGGCGAGACACGCTTCGAAGATCGCGCTGTGCTCCTCACAGGCGCTGTGAATGCGTGCGGTCATAAGCTCGCCGAGGGACACGAACACGGTCACCTGGTTCGACAGCTGTTCGAAGAAGCGCTCGAGGATGCGGTTGTGCGCGCAGTGCAGGTAGACGCGGTGGTACTCTCGGTCCAGGCGCACGTAACGCAGGAAAGCGTCGATAGTCAGCCGTCCACTCACCTCGGACAGGAGCAGCGCGTGGGCGTGCAGGTTCTTCCGCAGGCGCTCCACCACGGCCAGGTCTTTGCCTGCCGCCGCGCGGATGGCGGCGTCCACGGAAACCAGGTTGACCATGTGCCGCGCTTCCATGAGCTCGCGGACGTCTTCGAGCGAGACACGCCTGACGACAACCCCGCGGCGGGGGAGGGCCTCCAGCATGCCCTCGCTCACAAGCCGATGAAAGGCCAGCTTGACCGGCGTCTCGCTCACCCTGTATCGCGCGGCGATCTCGACGACCGGCAGTTTCTGGCCCGGGAGGTAGCGGCGCTCCATGATGTCCTCGATCAGGCGCTCGCGCACGACTTCCACCAGCGAGGGACTGTCGATCGGTTTGGATACCGGCGCGCTCACCGGAACTCCTCGGGCACCGGCGAGTAGGGGAAGAGCTCGCCGCGCTTGATGACCTGGCGAAAGCCGCCGTACTGGTCAATCTTGTCGAGCTGAGCCAGGCGAGCCTGCAGGGCCGTGCGCTCCGGGTCGACGACCCGGCGCAACTCCCCCTCGAGCGCGTCCAGGACATCGGCGTACGCGGGGTCGCCGGCGAGGTCGCGCGTCTCCTCCGGGTCCTTCTTGAGGTCGAACAGCTGGTTCGGGTAGTAGGCGTAGTAGCACAGCTTGAAGTCGCCACGACGGAGCATGTACATGCCCGTCACCGAGCCCGCGGCAAAGTACTCCGCGTAGATGGGCCTGTCGTCGGGCAGAGCCTCGTCGCCGCGCGCGGCCGGCAGGAGCGAGCGGCCGGGAAGCGCGAGCTCCTCCGCCGTCGGCTCGAGGCCAAAGCAGTCCAGAATTGTCGGGTAGAGGTCCACGAGCGAAACCGGCGCGGCGATCACGCGGCCGGCAGGGATGTCGGGGCCGGCCATCATGAACGGAACACCTATGGATTCCTCGTAGAAGGTGTGTTTCCACCACAGCCCCTGCGCCCCGATCATGTCGCCGTGGTCGGAAAGGTAGATCACGCGCGTGGTGCGGTCCAGCCCGCTCGCGGCCAGTGCGTCGAGCACGCGACCGATGTTGTCGTCCAACTCCGAGCAGAGGGCGTAGTAAACCGCCAGCGCCCTGCGCACCTCCTGGTCCATGAACTCGCCCTGCGCGCCCATATAGCGACGCATCTCCTCCAGCACCGGGTGGCGCGGGCGCTCTGCGAGGCTGTAGCGTTTGGGAAAGGGCATTTTCGAGAGGGGAAACAGCTCGCGATACTTCTCCGGCGCCACGAGCGGAAAGTGCGGCAGGACGAAACCGACCTTGAGGAGCCACGGCTTGTCGTGCCGCGGGGCCTCGTCCGTGAGGAACCTTGCGGCGGCGGCGGACACGCCGCGATCGTAGCGCTGGTAGTCCGATTCCCCCCATCGTGCTATCCGCACATGCTCCCCCAGCTGCGGACGGTACTGCTCGAAGCTCCGCGTGGCGCTGTAGATGTCGCCGATGCCGTCCTTGGCGTTGAGGGGAATACGCTGATCGGGGAACCCGGTGGCGGGGTCGGCGCCCTTGTAGTGCAGCTTGCCGATGGCAGTCACTGGAAAGCCCGCGTCCACCAGCCGATGACCGAACCCGCGCGTCTCGCCGTTGTAGGGAAAGGCGTTATCCCAGTAGCCATGGCGCGAGGCGTAATCGCCGATGGTAAAGCTCGCCCGTGATGGAAGGCAGATGGGGTTGTTGCAGTAAGCCTGCGCGAAACTCGCGCCCCTGGCAGCGAGGGCGTCCATGGCGGGGGTGCGCGCCACCTCGTTGCCGCTGCATCCGAGGACCTTGCGGTTGTGCTCGTCGCTCAGGATGAGCAGCAGATTCATCGGGCGACCCCTTGAGCCGCGCGGCGGCCCTGATCGGGCATCACTCATCGTCCAACTCCCGTGCGACCTTCGCGTCGGCCGGCCGCCGACCTCGGCGGCGGAAAAGCATCAAGGCCAGCGAAACGGCCGTCAACAGGATGAAGAACGCCGAGACCGGATGCTGTAGAAAGTTGATGTAGGCGCCGTCGGAGTAGATCAGCCCGCGGCGAAAGTTGATCTCTATGATCGGCGAAAGGATGAAGCCGAGGACGAATGGCGCCGCAGGGTAGCCGAACCTGTACAGGCCGTAGCCCACGACCGCGAACATCAGGATCGAGATCGCGTCAAAGATGCGGTTGTTGATGCTGAAGGCGCCCACGATGCACAGGACGATGATGATGGGCAGGATGAGGTACTTCGGGATCTTCAACAGCTTCACAAAGACCCGTATGCCGAAGTATTCCACCACCAGCATGGCAAAGTTGGCGACGATGAGCGAGGCGAAGATCGTGTACACCAGAGGGCCGCTCGTCTGCATGAGCATCGGTCCGGGCGTGAGCCCGTGGATCATGAAACCGGCCAGCAGGATCGCCGTGGCGGCATCCCCTGGGATGCCCATCGTGAGCGTGGGGATGAGCGCGCCGCCGATGACCGCGTTGTTGGAGGTCTCCGAAGCGATCACGCCGTCGATCACGCCGGTCCCGAATTTCTCGGGATGCTTGGATCGCTTCTGCGCCACCGAGTAGGCTATGATGTTCGCCTGTCCCGCGCCCAGGCCCGGCAGTATGCCGATCCCCACACCGATGAGCATCGAGCGCACGGCGTTCGGTATCTGCTCCACAAACTCCTTGAGCGAGATCCCGAAGCCGCGGATCTTGAAGCTGCGCTGGTCGATCTCCCCGAGATCGTCGTCCCGTTCCGCGCACTTGAGGATCTCCGAAACCGCGTACACGCCGATCAGGCAGGGCAGAAGATTGAAGCCGGCGTTGAGCTCGCGCCAGCCAAAGGTAAACCGGGGATAGCCGTCGATCGGGGCGCTGCCAAAGGAGCTCATGAGCATGCCGATGAGCGCGGCAGCGAGCCCTTTGATCGCCGACTTGCCGGATAGCCCTCCGATCAGCGTGACCGCGAACAGCGTGATGCCAAAATAGTCGAAGGGCGTGAACTTGAGCGCGATGCGCGCCAGTGTGCCGGCAAATGCGTAGAGGATCACGAAACTGAACAGGCCGCCCAGGAACGAATAGAGGATGCCTATGCCGAGGGCCTTGCCCGCCTCCCCTCGCTGCGTCATCGGGTACCCGTCAAAGGTCGTGCTGATCGATGCCGGTGTGCCGGGGATGTTGATCAGGATCGCGCTTATCAGGCCTCCGGAGGTCCCTCCGATGTAAAGCCCGGTCATCAGGGCCATCGCATTGCCCGAATCCATGCTGAACGTGAGCGGCAGGAGAAAGACCATGCCCATCGACGTGGTGATCCCGGGAGCGGCGCCGAACATGATCCCGAGACTTACTCCCATCAGTATCAACAACAAGGTATCGAGGTGCAGAATCGCGCTGAAGCCGGTGTAGAAAATCTCGAGCATCGCAGCCGTCCTTACCAGATGCGCCCGGGCGGGAGGAGCACTTTGAAGGCCCCATAGAAGAGGTAGTAGATGCCAAAGGCCACGGCGAGCGCAAGCAAGCCGTACACGGGGAGCCGCCGCTTGACGACCCCCCCGAGCACCAGGAACTGCCCGAAGAGATAGAGCACCGTGGTCACCAGGAACCCAAGCGGCCGCAGGGCGAACACGTAGAGCGTGATCAACGCGGCGGTGAGCGCCACCCTGCGGTGGTCGATCGCGGGCGGAGCAGCGCCGACCGGCGCCGCCGAAGCATGCCGGAGCCGCAGCAGCGCCGGGATCAGAATGCTCGCCCCTACGATGAGGAGCGCGCCGGCCATCAGGCGGGGCATGACCTTTGGCCCGAACTCCATGATCCCGAGGGCCTGGATCTTGCGCGTCTCGTTCAGCATCACGATGGCGATGAGGACGAGCGCGCTGCTCGAAATGACGTCGGCGTACCGTTTCATGACTACCCCGCCCAGGCGCTGCGTCACTTCTTCTTGAGGAGTGAGATGTACTGCATCATCACGTCGTAGTTTACCTGTTCCATGCCGTAGATCTGCTCCGGCGTGAGATACGCCGCCTTGTAGTAGAGCGCCGCGGCACGCTCGAGCAGCTTGGGGTTCTTCATGGCGCGCTCCAGGGCGGCACGGAACTTGGCGACGATCGATGCCGGGGTCTTTGGTGGGAATGCCTGAAAGAAGAACTTCGGCATGTAGACGTCCACGCCCAACTCGCTCAAGGTCGGGACGTCCGGCGCGAACTTGCTTCGCTCTTTCGAGGAAACGAGGGCGAGCACGTGATAGCGGCCTGCGCGCACCGCGTCCACGATCACACCCATTGGGACCAATGCGACGTCGATCTGGTCGCCCTCCATCGCGGCGAGTGTTGGGCTGACTGCCCCCGTGTCCACGAATTTCAGATTGGCGAGCTTGGCGCGGTCCTTGATCGCCTCGAAGAGGATGTGAAACGAAGTGCCGACCTCGGTCCCGAGGATCACCTGCCTCTGTTTGGCAGTCTGCACCAGGTCGTCCCAGGACCGGAGCTTTTTCGAGAACAGGCAGACCGTATCGACCTCGAATGTGCCGCCGGCGGTCACGAGGTCGTGCAGCGTCAGGTTGCTCAGGCCGAACACGCGGTTGGCGACGAATCCCTCGTGCTGGTAGAGCAGCGTGTAGCCGTCCGGCTCGGCGTCGTTGACGTAGTTCGAGGCCACGGTCCCACCGGCTCCATTCATGTTCGTGATGATGATGCTCGTGCCGATCTCGGGGGCCAAGTACTCCGCCAACAGGCGGGCGCCGATGTCCGTCCCGCCGCCCGGGTTCGCCGGCACCACGAACTGAATCGGCTTATTGGGGTAGTTGGCGGCCGGATCCGCGCCTTCCGCCCGTCCCGTTGCCCAGACAACAGCGGAACACAGCACAAGAAAAGCCCCAATCGTGCGCTTGCGTAGTCTCATAGACCCCTCCACAGAAATTGGATCTAAAATCTAATGTCCATTATGCGGCACGTGGTGCGAGCCGTCAAGAAAAATCGCGAGGTCGGCTGCTCTTCGGCCGAGCGCCGATGAGGGCCGCGCTCCTGCCCGCGCGGGCCATGAGATCGTTGAACCCGTCGGCGACAAGCGCCCCGAGCCGCCTGGAGTCGGGCCCCTCCTGGCTCCGCTTCGCTGCGGTCCTCGTTATGCTCGAACCCCGCCCTTAGGGCGGGCCCTGCAGGTCCCTCACGCGCTGGCGCTCCGCGGGGCGTCCGCCGCCGCGGCACACGCACGACGTGCGCCGCCGCCATCTTCTCCGCTCTCGCCAAAGCCTACCCCGCCTGGCCAAGCGGGACGGTCGCCCGTGTCGCCCCCGGGGGCTTGCACGCCGGTTTTTTCGTGGTATGGTAGGCGCCCAAAAAGGAGACTCGAAGTGATCAAAGTACGGGCTGCCTTGATCCTGGCCATCCTGATGGCCGCTGCCCCCGCGGGCTTGCTCGCTTGGAATCTATGGGCCGACGCCGAGACCGGCGTCGTCTTCACCGGCTACAACGACGTGCAGATCCCGGACGATACCGGAACCCGCTTCTCGCTCAGCGACGACCTTTCCGCGGCCCCGGCCTGGTTCTACCGCCTGCAGGTCGGCGCGGACTTCGGTCGGCACTCCGTCTTTGTGCTCTTCGCGCCCCTCACCGTGACGAGCGACGGCAGTCTCGGGAAGGCCGTCGACTTCTCCGGGGAGACCTTTCCCGCGGGTGCGCCGCTCGACGGCAGCTTCCGCTTCAACTCTTACCGGCTGACCTGGGCGTACACGCTCGTCGAGCGGCCTGCGCTTTCCCTCGCGCTCGGGCTCACGGGCAAGATCCGCGACGCGGCGATCTCACTCGAGGGAGGAGGAAAGGAGGCCGAGCGGACCGATCTCGGCTTCGTTCCCCTCGTCCACCTGCGCCTGCACTGGCGCTTCCTCCCGGAGTGGGGCCTGCTCGTCGAGGGCGACGGCCTGGCGGCGCCGCAGGGGCGCGCCGAGGACTTTCTCGCGGCCGTCACGTGGTCCGCGCTGCCTCGCATGACCGTGCGCGCTGGGTACCGCATCCTCGAAGGCGGCTCCGACGGCGGCGGCTCGGTCTACACCTTCAGCCTCTTTCACTACTTCACGGCGGGAGTGCGCTACACGTTCTGAGGCCCACCAAGGAGGTCGGCGGCGGATACGCCCTGATACGGGCCAGGGACACGGCCGAGGCAGCGGAGTCGACCGGGCGGTTCCTCGAGGTCCACGCGGACGAGCTCGACGTGACCTGCGAGATCCGACAGATCGAGGAAGGCTGAAGGGCGGAGCCTGCGAGCTCAGGCGCCCGCCGGCCGCCGCGCGTCAACGAAGCCGCCGAGAGCCGCGGTCAGCGGGTCGATCTTTGCGCTCGAATAGCCGAGATGGGAGCGCCGGCGCCACCCTTCGGCAAAGCTGAACCGCCCCGACAACCTGCCGACCTCGCGGCTCATGACCTTCATCGTCTCTATGTAGGAACCCAGCCCCTGGCTGCGGTCGAGCCAGTCCTTCTGGCTCTCGTGACAGGCGAGCATTCGGCCCTTCAGCTCCAGGACTTCCGCGACGTCGACGTAGAGGTCGGCCGGAACGGGGCGGCCGAGGCCGTCGGTGAGCCCGTAGGGGAGCGCGTGGTAGAGGGTCACGTCGTGACTCACGGCCTCGACCTCGGGGATGGAGGCGTAGTTGCGCATCCCCCTGCAGAACGCGGCCGTCGCTCCGATGCGCGCCGTGATCATGTGGTCTTCCATGTAGTCTTCGGGCGAGGGGAGAAGCAGCACGTCGGGCCGCGCCCGGCGCAGGATCGCCGTCACCTTCCGGATGAGCGCGTCGTCGTAGAACACTTCGATGTCGTTCACGAGGCCGGCGTGGTAGACGGCATCGACCATTCGCGACGAGGCTCTCGCCTCCCGCTCCCTGACGGCCGTGATCTCGGAAGCGGGCAGCGTCGTGGTGCCGCAGCTCCCGTTGGCGAGGTTCATCATGTGGACCGACCACCCCGAGCGTCGCAGCAGCAGGAGTGTTCCCGCCATCATGAACTCGATGTCGTCGGGGTGGCACCCGAGCGCGAATACCGTCACGGCCCTGCCGTCCCTCAGTGCATCTCCGCGTCGCAGGTGCCGATGCCCGGACGATAGAAGTTGAACTGCACGTCCGGGTGATCGGCCAGGAGCGACATCGGGACCGCCGAGTCGGGGATCCGCTTGGCGATCATGAGGGTCGTGAGCCTCATGCCGAAGGGGTTGTCGTGCATTCCGGCGTGCCAGATCGAGACCTTCTCGGATTTCCAGGTCTCCACGGGGCCGACGCTGATGGCCTGGGAAGGCACCGCGGAGACCACGCCGCCTCCCGAGGTCCGGGCGTTCTGTATGATCGTCATGGGGTGCAGATCGACGACACGGGCGCTCTTGCTCCGGTATTCCGCGGGCGTCGGCGGCTCGTCGCGGTAGCGGCCTTCGCGCTTGACGGGGTCGTTGAACGCCCAGTGCTTGACCTCGCCCTGCCCCCCCTGCATCAAGAGGCAGCGGGCCTCGCCGTAGCTCGCTGTATAGCCCTCGATGTTATCCGCCCGCAGAAAATGAAGGTTCTCTTCGGGCATCCGCAGGTCCTTGCTGATCCGGTCGAAGCAGAGGGCCTTGTCGGCCCGGGCGAAGCTCAAGGGATGCGTGATCGGGACCTCCCTGCCGTTCAGGAACCACTCGTCCATGGCCCAGAAGTGGCCGCTGCGCACGTCAAGCTCAAGGTCGTTGACGAGCTGCGCCACGAGCGGAAGCTGCTCGGTGGGGCCAATGGGCCCGCAGATTCCCGCCGGCCGGGAGGCCGTGGAGCTTCGCCAGGCGTTGACGTACTCGAGGGCCTCGGCGAGGTAGAAGGACTCCAGGGTCTCGTAGAAGACGACCCGGAAGCCCGGTCGGGAGAGCCCGAGAAGATCCTCGGCCTCGAGCGCCGCGGCATCCGAGAGGATCGCCTGGTCGAGAGTGGTGTAGTCCCACCACCCCGCGGCCACCTTGCTCGTGTTCCTCACGACGGCCTCCTTTGCGGCACCGCCTGCAGCACCTGCCCATCACGGGCGCGGCCCGGGGCAGCGAGGCGCTGATTCTACCACAGGGTCCTGCTCCACCGGAGGCACCAAGCGAGGACGAAAGACCCGTGCCGGTGGGGGTGGAGCCGGCAGAAGTCGCCTGAGGATTGGAGCTCACCGGATAGGCGGACGCCGACGGGAGTCATGCCAAGCACGCGCGGTATAGACCCTCGATCCGGCCTTTCGTGACCTGCGTTCCGCGGGCATCTCCTACCGCGGCGGCTGATCTCTTCGCCGCCGCCCTATCCGTATGCCTTCAGTATCTCTTCGTCGTCGACAACAGGCACGATCTTCTGGTCGATGAGGGCACTCCATTCGGTGGCTACCTTGCTCATTGCCACAAGATCGTCCGTTTCGATCAGCGAGTATCCCTTGCCAGTGCCCACCTCGTGCCACCGGCCGAGCAGCTTGAAGCCCGGGATCGACGCCCCGGCGGCCTTCTGCTGCTTGAACAGCTTGATCGACTCCTTCCAGTTCTCCGGCGAGCACGACCACACGCACACGTATTTCATTCTCGTTCCTCCTCGGGTCCGACAGTTGTGCCGTACCATAGATGGTCGAGGTGCCTGCGCGGCGCTGCACAAGTATCACCGCGGTCTTGACGAGCGGGCTCTCGCGGGGTCGTGCAGCCCCGTCGCGATAGGACCCCGCTCGCGTCGGGGCTACAAAGTTGTGTAGACAGTGCGGGTGTAGCCTCCCAGCAGGAAGACCTGCTTCTCGGTAAAGCTCTCGTGGACAAGCGCGTTGCGCTGGCGGTCGTCCATCACTTTCTGCTGGTATTCGCCCCAAGCGGCCAGCGAATCGAAGGTGTGTATGGAGACGATCCGGTCGCCCTCACCTGCGCCTGGAGTCACGGGCTGTAGCCTTACGAACTGCGTGCCGAATGCCTTCTTCATGTAGTCGCCCTGCTTCTCAAGGTGTTCCTTGGCTTCTTTCATTTTGCCCGGGGCAATCTGGAACGACGAGATCACGTACACCATAGGGCCCTCCCGAAGACATAGATTCCCGCCCTGTCCGTCGCGGCTTGGGGCGTGGGACCAGAATAGCGTGCAGCAGAGATCTCTCGATGCAGATCACCGGCGATGTGTCTTTGACCGTCTGAGAAATGTCCTCTGCCGTCAGCGTCAGGGGGCGGGGCACCTTGCCGAGCGCGCCCGTAGGACTTGGGGCGCGTCGGCCTGCCGTCGGCCTCAGTCGAGCGCGACGGTGGCGAGGGGCGTGGAACGGAATCGGTGAGATCGCTGCCCGAGCGTCGACCGCGAAGGCCCGCCCGCCATTCGAAGTGTGGTCAGCGCGTCAGGACAATCCGCCCGACCATGGCGCCGTCTCGCAGAGCGCGAGCGGCCTTTTCGATTTCGGACAGATGAAACCGCCTTCCAACGACCGGCTCGATCTTGCCGCTCCGCGTCAGCTCCACGACCTCTCTCAAGTCTGCGAGCGTGCTGCCCCGGCAACCGATGAGCTCCTTCTCGTTGAGCATCATGTCGAGGCTTGACAACGAGAACTCTTCTGCGAGGTAGGCCACGACGAGCACCCGCCCTCCGGCACGAACCAGCGACAAGGCTTCCTTGATGCTCCCTACGGTGCCGATGCAGTCCGCGACCATGTCCACCCCTTCACCGTGGGTGATTGCGCGGACCACGTCCCGCAGGTCGTCTGTTGACGGATTCACGGGGACACCGCGATATCGCGCAACCGCCTTCAATCGTTCGGGCTTGCGACTCGTGGCGATCACCTGGGCCCCCGCGATGGAAGCGATCTGCACTCCGTGAATACCGAGGCCACCCGCTCCCAGGATCAGGATCCGGTCATTCGCTTTCAAGCCGCCGCGGGAGAGCAGGCAGTGATGCATGCAAGCTACGGCATCGGGAAGGATCGCAGCCTCTTCGAACCCGATCTCATCCGGAAGAGGCACAAGGACACCGGCGGGCACGGCGAGGTACTCCGCGTGTCCACCGTCACGCTCGAAGCCGATGCGAACCCGCTTGAGGCAACGCTGGGGATGCCCCGTCAGGCAGTGACGACAGCTGCCGCATACAATGTCGACGCCAACGACGGCGCGGGCGCCGCTCGTCCACCCCTTGACCTCGGCTCCGACCTCGACGACGATTCCCGCCGTCTCATGTCCGGGGATCCTGGGAAGTGCCCCGAGATCCATGCGTCCTTCGAGGAGATGAAGATCGGTGCTGCAGAGCCCGCTCGCCTCCACCTTGAGCACCACCTCGTTGGAGGCAGCCCGCGGGATCGGGCGACTGTTGTATTCGAACCTGCCGCCGTAGCGCGTTATCTCCACGGCCTTCATCTGCATGTCCGTCACCATCGTGGACCACCCCTAACGTATCTTTCCAGACCGGAAACGTCTACGAGCCGCCCGGCGGCGATGCGTCCTTTGATGCCGTGGTCAGCCATGCGGTGCTGGAGCACTGCAGCGACCCAGTGCGAGCCTTGTGCGAGTTCAGGCGAGTGCTCACAGCCGGTGGCCTTCTCGGCATCCGATCCTTTGACGCCCGTGGGATCCTGATCTCGTCCTCAGATCCGGCCTTTGAGGACAGTGCCGTGATGGTCGCGAGGTGCGTAGCGCACAACGGCGGCAACTTCAACATCGGCGCCGACCTCAAGAGGTTGCTGCGCGAGGCAGGACTCAGCACGGCGGAGATAGGCGCCGAATACGACAACTACTCGACCCCGGACGATGTACACGCCTGGGCCCAATACAGCATTCGGATCAACGATCGCTATCGTCTGTGCTTCCGCTGGTCTGAAAAGGGCCCAACCGACGCGCAGATTGTCGACTATCATTGACCTCAGCCAGGAGGTGTACGCCTATGGTTCGCGTCCCAGCAAACAGGGAGCCCACTCATCCAGGGGAGATGCTCTTGGAGGAGTTCCTCAGGCCTACCGGCCTTTCACAGCAGGACTTGGCGCGGGGTATACACGTGCCCTACCAGCGGGTTAACGAAATCGTCAACCGCAAGCGGGGAGTTACGCCGGCGACAGCTCTGCGACTTGCGCGGTTCTTCGGCAACACGCCCGGGTTCTGGATGAATCTCCAACTCCGGTGGGACCTGTACCATGCCCAAACGTCGGAGGCCGAGACGCTTTCGAAGATTCAACCTCTGGAGGCAAGCAGAAGTCGGTAGGCCCATCTGGCAGGTGGGGCCTCCTGACAAATCGTTCCCTGGGCACGGTCAGTGACATCCGCTTTCGCCTTGGTGACGAAACGAATCGAGCGGTAGTCGGCGGCGCCGCCGCCGTTCAGCTTGATCCTCGCGTTGAAACACCTCGCCGTCGGATGCGGTTCGCGCCGCATCCATGGCTTCGATGGTGACGTTCTTGTCGCTCCTCGCGTGGGTCGTGAAGCCGTCGAACCTGGAGGCCGCGGTCAACTGGGCTGCCTGCAGATCGTCGGCATTCAGGGATTCCTCCCCGCGGAGACCCTGAACTGCCAGACGATGGAGCTCAGCACGAGGGCTGTCGCGATCGCTGCAGTCCGCAGATGGATTTTTGTCATCGGGACGCCTCCTCTCACCAGCATGCACGGTCCGGGCGCGTCTGTGGGAAGCTCGCCCGGGCAAGGCTGCGGGGACCGCCCGCAGCCCGGCGCGAGACCGCTGCGGCGGCCATGTTTGAGCGGCTGTACCCGCGGGTATAGAATCCAGGCGACCGATGGAAAGCATCCGGCCGACCACCAGCGCAGAGACCGCGCCCGCTCCCCCCGCCTCGTCGAAGCGCGAGCACAGCCACGAGCGAAGCAGGCTGCTCGAGAGGCTCAAGACCCGCAAGGGCATGCTGGTGATGCTCGCCATCGGCCTGCTCTGGTACCTGGTCTTCGACTACTACCCGATGCTCAAAGTCTATTGGGCTTTCACCAACATCGGGATGGTGCCGCTCGACCAGGTCAGGTTCGTCGGCCTCGACAACTTCACGAAGCTGTTCAGCACCACGCAGTTCCTCAGGTCCTTCTTCAACACGATCTACATCAGCCTCCTGCAGCTCGTGTTCGGCTTCCCCGTCCCGATCATCCTGGCGCTCCTCCTGAACGAGATGCGGATCACGCCGATCAAGAGGACGATCCAGACGATCATCTACCTTCCCCATTTCCTGTCGTGGGTGGTGGTCGGCGCCGTCTGGTACATCATCCTCTCCCCGATGGAGAGCCCGAACGCCCAGCTCGCGGCGCTCCTCGGCCGCAAGCCCGTCTACTGGTGGGCCGACGAGCGCTACATCAGGGGGCTCCTCGTGTTCACCGACATCTGGCGGGGAGCCGGGTTCGGCACGGTGGTCTACCTGGCCACCCTGTCCGGCATCGACCTCAACCTCTACGAAGCGGCCACCATCGACGGCGCCGGCCGGTGGAAGCAGACGTGGCACGTCACGCTGCCGGGCATCCGCTCCGTCATCGTCATCGTGCTCATCCTGTCGATGGGGAAGATCCTCGACATCTTCCAGCAGGTCTTCGTGCTCACGACGCCCATCGTTCGGGGACCGAGCGACGTGCTCATGACATACGCGTACCGGATCGGCATCCAGAAGCTGCAGTTCGGGTCCGCGATGGCAGTGTCGGTCTTCCGGGCCGCGTTCGGCCTCATCCTCGTGACGTCGACCAACGCCCTCGCCAAGAGAGTGAGCGAGGGAGAGCTGGGGATCTTCTAGAATGAAAGAGAGCCGGGGGCAAAAGGCGTTCAACCTCTTGAACTACACGTTCATGACTCTCCTCGCCCTCGCCGTCGTGATCCCCATCATGTACATCTGGCAGCTCACGCTGTCGCAGTCGCCGGACCCGGCCTTCCGCATCTGGCCCAAGGCCTTCACTCTCGAGAACTACCGGTTCGTCATCGACAACAACATCATCATGCGCCCCCTCCTGAACAGCATTTACCTGTCGGTGACGAGCACCGTCTTCAGCATGGTGATGACCTGCATCCTGGCCTACCCGCTGGCCGACAGGGGCCTGCCGGGGAGGAGCTTCTTCAACTTCGTCGTCGTGCTGCCCATGCTGATCAGCCTCGGGTTCCTCCCCAAGTACCTCCTGGTCCGCGAGCTGGGCCTGCTCAACAAGTACCTCGGGATCATCCTGGTCGGCGGCATCGGCTCCTTCAACCTCATCATCATGCGCAACTACTTCCAGTCGCTGCCGACGGAGCTCTTCGACTCGGCGCGGATCGACGGGGCCTCGGAGTGGGCCACGCTCTCGAGGATCGTGATCCCGCTCTCTCTTCCCGTGATCGCCACGATCGCGCTCTTCTACTTCGTGGACATGTGGAACTCCTACTTCACGATCGTCCTCTACATCTCAGACAGCCGCAAGCACACACTTCAAGTCATCCTCAGGTCCATCATCATCAAGAACGAGGAGATCGACCGGGAAGACCCCAACATGATGCTGCTGCAGAACATCAAGTACACGACGGTGATCGTGGCCCTGATCCCGGTCCTCGTGCTCTACCCGTTCCTGCAGCGCTACTTCACCAAGGGGATCCTGCTCGGCTCGCTCAAGGGGTGAGAGGAAAGGAGGTTTCCTGCAACGGCACTCCTGCCGGCACGAAACGCAGCTCAAGAGGAGGAAGACAATGATCAAGATGAAGGTTCTCGTCATGGCGCTTGCGCTCGTCGCGGCCGCGGCCGCGTTCGCGACGGGCGAGCCCGAGGCCGCGGCCAAGGCGCAGGCCCTCGAGAAGATCGTCTACATGGAGACGTCGTTCCACGGCGAAGAGTCCAGAATCGCTCCGTTCGTCGCGCAGTTCAAGAAGATCACCGGGATCACGCTCGAGATCCAGCCGGTGAGCTCTTCGGGCTCCGACGAGATCATGATCGCCCGCTTCATGGCGGGGGATTTCCCCGACATCGCCAGGCCGAGGGTCGCGAGGCTGGACGCCTTTGTGCGGCAGGGGTTCTTTGTTCCCCTCGACGGGTTCATCAAGGCCTCCCCGAAGATGACGAAGCTCAAGGAGGCCAACCTCCAGGCCTTCGAGGCCCACACGGTCGACGGCAAGGCCTACGGGGTCCCGACGGACATGGGGCAGAAGGGGGCGCTGTGGATGAGGCTCGACATCCTGAAGTCCCTCGGTCTCTCCATGCCCACGACCCTGGACGAGTTCATCGCGTACTGCCGGGCGGTCCGCGACCGCTACAGGGGGCCCGAAGGCATCAAGACCTACCCGCTCGTCGTGCGGATGGACAACACCGGCTACACTCAGGTCATCGCCAACTACTTCGACGTGACGGTCCTGCCCGTCATCAGGCACCCGGGCGACGCCGCGTTCAGGGAGGGCTGGGATACGCCCCAGCTCAAGGACTACATCGACTTCATCAGGACGCTCTACAGCGAGGGCTACATCGACTCCGAGCACGCCCTTCCCCAGAAGAGCGACGTGGTGAGGGCCAAGTTCGCCTCCGGAAAGGGCTCGAGCTTCGTGTACTGGTACGACCGCTACTCCTCCGTCTACAAGGACGTCACGAAGAATTTCCCCAAGGCGGAGGTCGGCCTGATGACGCCGATCGTCAACCCCAAGGGGGGCGTCATGGGCATGAGCCTCACTGCGGGCACAACGCCCGTGTGCATCACCAAGGGAAGCAAGAGCCCTCAGTTCGTCTGGGACCAGTTCATCGAGAAGTTCTTCTTCGACCTGGACGTGCGCCTGCTCTTCACCTACGGGGTGCCCGGAGTCGACTACGAGATCAAGGACGGCACGATCGCGGCGCTCAAGGGCCAGCCGATCGATCCGTGGGAGCCCTACGACCCGGAGCAGAAGCTGCCCTTCAAGCTGCCGGCCTCGGCGCAGAAGATCTCCGACGTGCAGAACGCGTACAACGCGGGGCTGGCCAGGAACGGCTATTACGCCTCGATGAGCGAGCCGGCGGTCTCCGTCGCCGGCTTCGACCAGATCCGCGAAGACATGGTGGACAAGAAGAACCAGCTGCTATGGAAGTGCGTGCTCGGCCAGATCACCTTCGAGCAGCTGAAGAGCGAGTTCGACGCCTACAAGAAGGAGGTGGGCTTCGCCGCCATCCTCGCGGAGATCAACGCCAAGAGCAAGTGATGCCGGCCCGCCGATCCTGACGCCGCGAGGGCCGCTGCCCGCGCGGCGTCAGTTCTTTGCCCACCTCTCGAGCGCGCGTTTGCTCGCGCAGGCAAGCTCCAAGGACCGGTTCTCGATGCAGGCGATCCGATCGCTCGAGGCGTAGCCCCGCACGAAGGCCGAGAAGTCGACGGTGCTCTCCTCGACGGAGACCTCGCCGTGCGGCGTTCCGGCGATCGCGCCGCTCGCGTGCACGTGCCGGATGCGGCCGGCAAAGCGGCTCGCGAACCGCTCGATGTCGAGCCCGCGCAACCCCGCATGGGCGAGGTCGAAGGTCAGCCCGACCTCGGGAAGCCGGTCGAGCAGAAAAGCGAGCTCCTCCTCCGTCCCGCACAGCTTCTCGGGGCTCGCGTCCATGTTCTCCACGCAGAGGAAAGGCCGCCCCGATGCGAGCAGGCCGGAGCTCTGCTCGATCACACGGCGGATCGACGCCACGGCGTTCTCGAGCGACTCCTCGCGGCTCGCCCTCTTGCCCTTCGCCCCCGGGTGGAACGTGAGGACGCGCGCGCCGCGCCTCGAGGCGAGGGCGAGCTCGTCCTGCAGCTGCCGGACCGCCGCATCCCGGACGTAGGGGTTGGAGGCTCCCGGGTTGAACTCGAAGTAGTTGGAGTGGAAGCTCACCCGGTCGTAGTCGAGCCCGTCGAGGAGCCGCTCGCCTCCCGGGCGGGTGAGCGTGACCAGGTTCACCTCGATGCCGTCGAACCCGTGGCGGTCGACCTCGCGCATGAGCTCCCTGCCGCTGCTGATGGCGCCCGCGAGGATCTGCGGGGCAAACGGGGAGAGGTTCGCGAAGATGCGCACGGAGTCCGTCCTTTCTCGACCGGGGCGTCAGTACGACGCCTCGAGGATGGCGACCAGGTCCTCGCGCGTCACCTCTACGGGAGTCGCCTCGATCGCGCCCTTCATGTAGTCGAGGGCGGCGTCGGCGATGGCGGCCAAGTCCGCGCGCGCGACGCCCTGCGCGCCGAGCCCGCGTCCGAGGCCGACGTCGGCGATCAGCCGCTCGACGGCGGCGACGCTCGCCATCGGGTCGGCCGCGCCGGCGGCATCGCCTGCGAGCAGCGCTCCGACCTCGGCGTAGCGGCCGGGCGCGCGCAGCGTGAGGCGCCGCATTGCGGCCGGCGTCAGCGCCGCGAGCGCCTCGCCGTGGGTGAGGCCCGCGATGCCGCCGGCCGCGTGCGCCAGCGCGTGGCAGGCCGTGGTGCGGCAGATGGCGATGGCCGAGCCGGCCAGCGTCGCGGCCAGCGCCATCGCGGTGCGGGCCGGCCGCGAAGAGCCGTCCCTCACGGCTTCCCGGAGGTGAGCCCCGACCATCCGCAGCGCCTCGCGGCAGAAGCCGTCGGTGATCGGGTTGGCGTTCCTGTTGGCGTAGGCCTCGATGGCGTGGGTCATCGCGTCGACCCCGGAGACGGCCGTGACCGAAGGGGGCAGCCCGACTGTGAGCTCGGGGTCTACGATCGCCGCGGCCGGGTAGGTTCGGCTGCTCGCGATCCCCGGCTTCCTGCGGCTCGCCTTGTGCGTCACGACGATGTACTGCGTGACCTCGCTGCCGGTCCCTGCCGTCGTCGGGACCGCGATCACGGGGAGCATGCGCTCGCCGAGCCCGGCCCGGCCGGCGGGGTCGGCAAAGCTCCAGATCGGCCGGTCATGGCCCGCGGCCACCGCGATGCCCTTGGCCGCGTCGATGGCGCTCCCCCCGCCGAGGGCCACGACGACGTCGACTCCCCGAGCCTTCGCCTCGTCTGCGCCCGCGTCGATCTCGTCGGTGAGCGGGTTCGGGCCGACGTCGGCGAACGCCGAATGCTCGACGCCCGCCCCGGCGAGGATCCGCGCCACGCGTCCCGCGAGGCCGGTCTGCTCGAAGAGACGGCCGGTCGTGACCACGAGCGCGCGTCGGCCGAGGCGCGCGGCCTCGACGCCGAGCTCCGAGACGCGCCCCCATCCGAAGAGCAGCCGCACGGGAAACTGGAAGCCGAAGCTCCCGATCGCGTCCGTCATGGCTGCCGCTCCCCTCCCGGCCGCGCCGCCGGGGTGACCGTGGGGGCGACGTCGAGGGCGTAGGGCCGCGCCTGCGCCGCGAGCCCTCCGTCGACGGCGACGCACTGTCCGGTGACGAACGCCGAGTCGCCGGCCGCGAAGTACAGGACGGCGCCCGTGACGTCTTCGGGCTCGCCCTGGCGCAGGAGCGGCGTCACGAAGCGCGCCGGGTCCCTGCTCGCGAGGGCCTCGGGCGGCACCGCCGCCGTCGGAACCCCGACGATGGCCGCGGGGCTCACGGCATTGACGCGTATGCCCCACGGCGCGAGCTCGACCGCGAGCGCCCGGGTCATCGCCTCGATCGCGCCCTTGCAGGCATCGTAGGCGACCATCTCCCTGTGCGCACGGGTGGCGCCGATGGACGAGAGGTTCACGATGCTGCCGCCTCCCCGCTCGAGCATGATGTCGGCGGCCCTGCGGCAGTTGAGATAGACGCTCTTGAGGTTGTTGCGCACGACCTCGTCCCAGAACGCCTCGTCGTAGTCGAGGAAGTGGCGCCGGCAGGTGACCCACGCCGCGTTGTTCACGAGGATGTCGACGCCGCCGAAGCGCTCGAGGACCGCGCGGTAGAGGGCCTCGACCGGCTCGCGGTACGAGATGTCGCCCTCGAGCACGAGCAGCCGCTGCGCGCGCCTCGCCGTCCGCCTCGCGCTCCAGGTCGTGCGCGTACCCGGCATCCCGCTCGTTGAGCGCGACGCGGGCCCCCTCGGCGAGGAAGCGCCTCGCGATCGCCTTGCCGATGCCGCGGCCCCCTCCGGTAACGACCGCGACCTTCCCCTGGAGCTGTTCCTGTCGCATACGCACCACTTTAGCCGCGAGCCCGTCAGCGCACAACGGCGCGGACGGACGCGTGTCGCCCCGCGGGATCGCGGCGCCGGCGCGGGCTCGCCGGTCGGCCCTCCCCCCACCGGCAGACGCTCGATTCATACACGTTCCAGGGGCGGTTCGAGTTCTTCGACGGCGCAGACGAGGCTTCGCGGTACGACCTGAAGGATTCGTGGTACGTGCAGGGAGGCCTCCAGCTCGGAATGTAGGCGATCCGGGGCGCCGCAGCGGCGTGCCGCGCACGCTGCGGCGCCGTTTTTTCGCGTTGACGCGCGGCGTTTCCCATGAGACAAACGCTTCGAAGAACACTCCCGCGGGGAGCGGGAAACAAGGAGCGTGCGGACATGCCCGTGTCAAGAAAGACGATCGACCTGTACCGGATCCTCCGCGGCGCCGACGTGTGCGACGCCCTCGATTCGATGGGGCTGCAGGACATCTACGAGATGGCGCTCGCCATGCGCCCCATGTTCGACGGGATCCGCTTCGCGGGTCCGGCCCACACCCAGGAGTTCGACAGGTACGACCGCAGGATGCCGGCGATGAGCTACGAGGAGTTCGACAAGAAGCAGTACGCGCCCATCGAAGACGGCGGTTACAGCTCCTACGGCCTGCCCGGCGTCGCGAAGTACGAGGGCACGCCCGGCGAAGTGCTGGTGATCGCCGCGCACGGCACCCGGGCCGGCATCCTGGGCT
Source organism: uncultured Spirochaetota bacterium (assembly GCA_963734495.1). Taxonomy (GTDB): domain Bacteria; phylum Spirochaetota; class Spirochaetia; order SZUA-6; family CAVTHK01; genus CAVTHK01. The sequence continues at coordinate 837,484 of CAVTHK010000001.1, read as the reverse complement.
CCGCCAACACCCTCAGCTACATGTCCAAGGGCGTCGTCGGGTTCGTCATCGACGGCACGTGCCGCGACAGCGGCGAGTGCATCATGCAGCGCTCTCCGGTCTTCTCCACAGTCCGCTCGTACACGCATCCCATGGGCCGCATACGAATCATCAGCGACAACGAGCCGGTCGTGTGCGCCGGCGTTCCCGTGCGCCCCGGGGACATGATCGTCGCCGACGACGACGGCGTCATCTGCGTGCCGCAGGGCATCGCGGAAGAAGTCGGCAAGCGCGCCTACAGGATCCAGCAGAAGGACCGCGTCGACCGGCGCCGGTTCTACGAGAAGCTGGGCCGCAAGCTCGACGAAACCGTGGAGCTGCTGCCCGACCTGGACTGGTAGCCGCCGGCGCCGCGGCCCGAGGCGCCCTCAGTACCGCTTGGCGTTGGCGACCTCGCGCATCTTCGCGTACTCGCCCCTCTTGAAGAACTCGTAGTTCGCGAGGAATCGGTCCGCGAGGTGCATCCAGGGGTCCTTCATCCCGATGCAGGAGGCGTGCGGGGTGAGGAAGACGTTCTCCAGGTCGAAGAGGGGGCTTCCCTTGGGCAGCGGCTCGTGGTGGAACACGTCGAGCGCCGCGCCCGCGATCACCTTGTCGCGAAGCGCCTGCACCAGGTCGTCCTCCACGATCAGGTCGCCCCGCGAGATGTTGATGAGAAAGACGGACCTCTTCATCCTGGGGAGGTTCCTCCCGTTGATGATGAACTGCGTCTTCTCGGTCAGCGTGAGCGTGAGGACGACGAAGTCCGCCCGGGGAAGAAGGCGGTCCAGCTCGGAGAGCGGGTAGGTCTCGTCGAAGTGCTCGACGGCGTGACCGTCCGAGTTGATGCCGATGGTCTTCATGGCGAAGCCGAGCTTGGCGCGCTTCGCGATCATCCCGCCGATGTTCCCCGTGCCCAGGATGAGCGCCGTGGCGTCGCCGAGGTATATGCCCTTCGTGCCCCGCTCCTTCGAGCTGTTCAGGTGCTTCTTCTGCCCCTCGTAGTGCCGGAGGAAGTCCTTGCCGAGCAGCAGCATGTAGCCGATGACCGTCTCGGAGATCCAGGGGGCGTGGAACTTCGCCGTGGTCACGATGATGCCCCGCTTCTCGATCTCCTCCCAGTCGGTCATCAGGACGCCGCCGGTGTTGATCCCCGCCCCGGTGCTCTGGATCCACTTGAGCGACGGCATGGCGTCCATCACCGCCCTGGTGACGTGGTAGGCCGGGTTGATGATCATCTGTGCGTTCCGCAGGACCTCCCCGGGCAGAGCCATGATGCCCGCGTTGTAGACCTCCGGCGGCGCCCCGTGCGGATCCGCACCCTTGTTGTCGGCGAAGTGGTAGTCGATGCCCGCGGCCCGTATGCGCGCGACAGCGGGGTCCGGGAGACGCCTGTTGGAAACCAGGATCATCGAAAGCTCCTCTCGACGGGGGATGGATCCCGGCGGCGCCGGGCGTCGCGGGGATCGCGCACACTGTAGCAGACCCGCCGCCCCTTCGGGGAGGCCCTCCGCGATGTCCGCCTCCGCGCTCCGGCCTGCGGCTCGCGAAACGGGTGTTGCCCGCGGCCGCGATCGACGCTACACATAGGAACGTCGGAGGAGGTTGCGATGGCGGAAATCACCACGGGCGTCGCGCTGAGGCAGCTGCAGGCCGTGCTGCGCGAGGGCTTCGAGGGGCCGAAGGAACGCTGGAGCTACTTTACGGACAACGACCCGGACGCAGGCTTCTTCGGGACGCTCCGATCGCTCGATGCGGCCGGAGCGTCCCGCACGATCGGCGGGGGCACGATCGCGGCGCACGTGCACCACATGGTGTTCGCGCTCGGGGCTTCGTCGGCCTGGATCCGCGGCGATCGCTCGTCGCGGAAGTGGTCGGAAAGCTGGGCGGTCACCACGGTCGACGCCGCGGCCTGGGCGCGGCTCCTCGAGCGGCTGCGCGACGGCTACGACGACCTCCGCGCGGCGATCGACGGGCACGCGCTGGTCAGCGAGGAGTCGATCGGCGGCGCCATCGCGGCGGTCGCCCACGCCGCCTACCACCTCGGCTGCATCCAGCAGAAGCTCGCGTTCGCCGGGTTGCCCGCCTGACTGGAAGTTGACAGCCGCTGAGGAGCGGCTACCATTCCGGCATGAGGCCCTTCACGTATCACCGTCCCGATTCGCTGAAAGCCGCGACGGCGCTTCTGGCGCGGCTCGACGGCCGCGCCCGGCCCCTGGCCGGGGGCACCGACCTGCTCGTCAAGCTGCGTGCGGGAGCGCTGGCCGTCGATCACGTCGTGGACATCAAGAGCATCCCGGAGACGACGCGGATCGCCTTCGACGCCGCGCGCGGGCTCGCCTTCGGGGCTGCGGTGCCGTGCGCCGATCTGTGCGCGAACCGCGAGGCCGCGAGGCGGTACCCGGCGCTGGTCGAAGCCGCGGGACTCATCGGAGGCGCGGCGATCCAGAGCCGCGCCACGATCGGCGGCAACCTCTGCAACGCGGCCCCGAGCGCCGACTCCGCTCCCGCGCTCATCGTGCTGGGCGCCCGCTGCCTGATCGCCGGCCCCGGGGGCCGACGCTGGGTCGCGGCCGCCGACTTCTGCACCGGCCCCGGCCGCACGGCGCTGGCCGCGGGCGAAATCCTGGTGGCCATCCAGGTTCCGCCCCCGGCGCCGCGATCCGGCGCGGCTTACGAGCGCTTCATCCCGCGCGGAGAGATGGACATCGCGGTGGCCGGCGCCGCGGCCTGGCTCGTGCTCGACAAGGGGCTGATCAGCGATGCGCGCATCGCTCTCGCGGCCGTAGGGCCGAAGCCGTTGGCGGCCGGCAAGGCTGCCGCGGCCCTGGTCGGCAAGCCGCCGGGACACGACGCGTTCGCCCGCGCCGCAGCGGCGGCGCGCGAGGCGGCCCGGCCCATCAGCGACGTGCGCGGCAGCGCCGGGCAGCGGCTGCACCTGGTCGAGGTGCTCGTCCGCCGGGTGCTCGAGCGGGCCGCCGAGCGCGCGGCCTCGGGGAGGAGGTAGGCGATGGCGAAGAAAGCGGTCCCCTCGCCCGAGAAAGTGCGCATCCGGGCAAAGGTCAACGGCGAACCGGTCGACTTCCTGTGCGAGCCGCACCACAGCCTGCTCGAAGCCCTGCGCGACGAGCTCGGCCTGACCGGGGCCAAGGAGGGATGCAACGACGGCAACTGCGGCGCGTGCAGCGTGCTGCTCGACGGCCGTCTCGTGAGCTCCTGCCTCGTCCTCGCCGCGGAGGTCGACGGCCGCGAGGTCCTCACCGTCGAGGGCCTGGCCGAGTGGCCGGCTCTGCATCCTCTGCAGCGCGCGTTCATCGCCGAGGACGCCCTGCAGTGCGGGTTCTGCACTCCCGGTGTCCTGATGGCCGCGAAAGCGCTGCTCGACCGCAACCCCGATCCGACGGAGGACGAGATCCGCCGGTGGCTCGCGGGCAACCTCTGCCGGTGCACCGGCTACGAGACCATCGTGCGCGCGGTGCGCGCGGCGGCCCGCACCCTGCGCGGCGAGACGCCCGCGGCGCCGCCGCCCGCGCCTCCGGCCGCCGGCTACCGGGTGATCGGCAGCCGGCCGCCCGCGCGTCGACGCCGCCGACAAGGTCACCGGCCGCGCGATCTTCGCGGCCGACGTGCGCCTCCCGGGAGCCGCGGTGGGCCTCGTCCTCCGCAGCCCGCACGCGCACGCGCGCATATCGGGCCTCGACACGAAGCGCGCCGAGGCGCTCCCCGGCGTCCTCGCCGTGGTCACGGCCGCGGACCTCCCGCCGATGGAGGCGGACCTGGTCAGGCAGCTCGGCGAGTCCGTGCAGAACTACCGCTACACGAGGGAGAACACGTTCGCGAGCGAGAAGGTCCTCTACGAGGGCCACGCGGTGGCGGCGGTCGCCGCCGTCGACGCGGGAGATCGCGGAGCGGGCGCTCGGCCTCATCAAGGTGGACTACCGAGTCCTCCCCGCCGTGACGGACGTGGAAAAGGCAGCGCGCCCCGAGGCGCCATTGCTTCACGAGAAGCTCTTGACCAGGTCGCTGGGTGCTCAGGTGCCGGCGTCGGAAGGAGGGAATCGGAGCAACATCTGCGAGCACGTCCGCTACGAGAAAGGCGATCCGGACGCCGGCTTCGCCCGCGCCGACGTGGTCGTCGAGCGCGAGTTCCGCACAGCCACGGTGCACCAGGGCTACATCGAGCCGCAGGCCGTCACGGCGAGCTGGGGCCCGGACGGCACGCTGGTCGTGCATTCGACCACGCAGGGCTCCTTCGACCTGCGCGACCAGATCGCGGAGCTGCTGCGGCTGCCGCTCTCGACCGTTCGCGTCGTGCCGGCCGAGGTGGGCGGCGGCTTCGGCGGAAAGAACCGCCTGGCCGACGAGGTGGCGGCCTCGCTCCTGTCCCGCAAGTGCGGCCGGCCGGTCAAGATCACGATGAGCCGCGCCGAAGTCCTCCTGGCGACCGCGCCCTCGCCGGGCGCCGTGCTCAAGGTCAAGATGGGCGCGCTGCGCAGCGGGCAGATTGTCGCCGCGACTGCCGATCTGCTGTACGAGAACGGCGCCTTCCCCGGATCCATGGTCGCCACCGCCGCGCGCAACATCTTCGCGCCTTACGACATCCCCAACTGCCGCGTCGACGGCTACGACGTCGCTGGTCAACAAGCCGCAGATGGGCGCGTACCGGGCCCCGTGCACCACCGCCGCCAACTTCGCCGCGGAGCAGGTCGTCGACGAGATCGCTCAAGCCCTCGCCGTCGACCCGATCGAGCTGCGCCTGCGCAACAGCGTGACCGAAGGCTCGCGCCGCATCGACGGCGCGGTGCACACGGCCGTGGGCGGCCGCGAGGTGCTGGAAGCGGCGCGCGCCTCGGCCCATTACAGGGCGCCGCTCGCCGGGCCCAACCGCGCCCGAGGCGTGGCCCACGGCTACTGGGGCAACTGGGGCGCCCAGTCGAGTGCCGTGATGAGCGCAAACGCCGACGGCACGGTGACGCTGACGGTGAGCAACGTGGACCTCACCGGCACGCGCACGAGCCTCGCCATGCAGGCGGCCGAGGCGCTCGCGCTGCCGCTCGACCGCATACGGCCGCGCTTCGGCGACACCGAGTCCACGGGCTACGCGAACACCAGCGCGGGAAGCCGTACGACCGTGGCGTGCGGCCTCGCGGTCATCAAGACCGCGGGCCTCCTCCTTGCCGAGCTGCGAAAGAGGGCCGCGATGCTGCTCCAGGCCGCCGAGGACGGAGCCACCGAGGAGGCGGTGCAGTACGACGGGGGCACCTTCACCATAAATGATGGAAAGGCAAAGCTGACCTTTGCCGAGGTGGCAGCCGCGTCGGAAAAGACCGGAGGCCCGGTCACGGCCGCGGCATCGGTGAACATGCGCAAGTGGGGCGTCTCGTTCGGCACGCACATCGCGGACGTCGAGCTCGACCCCGAGACGGGCAAGGTGCGGCTGCTGCGCTACACGGCGGTGCAGGACGTCGGCCGCGCGGTCAACCCGACCCTCGTCGAAGGCCAGATGCGCGGCGGCGCCGCGCAGGGGATCGGGTGGGCGCTCTACGAAGGCTACCAGTACGACGACGAAGGGCACCTGCTGAACCCGACGCTGCTCGACAACAGGCTGCCCACGATCATGGAGGTGCCGCCGATCGAGACCGTGATCGTCGAGGTGCCCGTGGAGTACCACCCGTACGGCATCCGCGGCGTCGGCGAGATGCCGATCGTCCCGCCGCCCGCCGCGATCGCGAATGCGCTCGCGCGCATCCTGGGCCGCCGCGTGACGCACCTGCCCATGACGCCCGCGCGCATCCTCGCGGCCCGAGGCGCGATCGAGGGCTGATGGCGACGGTCTGGGTCCCGGCACTGCTGCGCGACCTCACCGGCGGCGCGGAGATCGTCGAGGGAGCCGGCCGCACGGTCGCCGATGTGATCGAGTCGCTCGACGCGAAGTTCCCGGGCGTCAAGGCGCGCCTCTGTCCCAAAGGCGCCCTCGAGCCGTGGCTCCTGGTCTCCGTCGACGGCGCGGTCGCCGGCCTCGGCCTCGCGGAGCCTGTCGGCGAGCGATCGGAGATCCTGTTCGTGCCCGCGATGGGCGGCGGCGGCTGAAAGTCCGGCGCGGGCCAATAGCCGGCCGGAGCGGGCCGGCAGGCGGCTTGGTTCCCCGCCGCGCGCTTGCTATATTCACCTCATCCCGCGTCAAAGGAGCGAACCGTGATCGCAAAGCACCCCTTCGGCAAGACCGGCCACCAGAGCACGCGCACCCTCTTCGGCGGCGCTGCCATCAACGAGAAGTTCGACCAGAAAGAGGCCTCGAAAGTCCTCGAGATCCTGCTGCGCTACGGCGTCAACCACATCGACACGGCCGCGAGCTACGGCAAGGGCAACTCGGAGACGCAGATCGGTCCGTGGATGGCGAAGCACCGCAAGGACTTCTTTGTCGCGACCAAGACCGGCGACCGCACCTACAAAGAGGCGTGGGAGAGCATCCGCACCTCGGTCAAGAAGCTCAAGGTCGACTACTTCGACCTGATCCAGCTCCACAACCTCACCGACCCCGCCGAGTGGGAGACCGCGATGGGGCCCGACGGCGCGCTCAAGGCCGCGATCGAGGCGCGCGAGCAGGGGCTCGTGCGCTTTATCGGCGTCACGGGGCACAGCCTCATCGCGCCCAAGATGCACCTCAAGAGCCTGGAGCGGTTCCCCTTCGACTCCGTGCTCCTGCCCTGGAACTACATCCTGTGGAAGAACTCCGAGTACCGCGACGACTTCTTCAGGCTCAAGGAGCGCTGCGACCGCGACCGCACCGCGCTGCAGACCATCAAGTCGATCGCGCGCCAGCCGTGGGCGGGCCGCGACCGCACGGCCAACACGTGGTACGAGCCCCTCACCGAGCAGGCGGACATCACGCTGGCGGTGAGCTGGCTGCTCTCGCACGACGGCGTGTTCCTGAACACGGTCGGCGACTCGACCGTGCTGCCCAAGGTCCTCGAGGCCGCGAGCCATCCGGGCCCGAAGCCGTCGGACGCGGAGATGGAAAAGATGGTCAAGGCCCGCAAGATGGAGCCCATCTTCACGGCGACCGGGACCATCAAGTAGAGACAAGTAAATAGAAAGAAGGTGCCCGCGCGGCCGCGCCCGTCCCGAAACGGACAGCGCGGCCGCGAGCGCGCGGAGTGTGCCCGTGATCGTGCTTGCTTCGGGCCTGACGCTCGCGCGCGAGAGCTCGTTCGGCCGGCAGCTCCGCCTGCTCGCCCGCGGCTTGCGCTCGCGGGGCCGCCGCTGCGTCGTCGTCGGCACCGGCGCGGGCGGCCGCGTCGACGACGGCGAGCTGGATGTCCCGCGGCTGGACGCGGCCGCGGTGAGCGCGGCCGCCGGCGAGCCGGTGAACGCCGCGATCCTCCTCGGCTACCCCGACCAGTTTCCGCTCCTCGCCGAGCCTGGCCCGCCGCTCTGCCTCTGGGCGCAATTCTCGCGCCCTCCGCGCGCGCCGGCCCTCGGCCGCGCGGTCGCGGTGCCGCTCACCGAGGCGACGCGCGCGTTTCTCGAGCAGGCGGGGTGCGCCGCGATCGGGCCGACGATCCCGCACGCGGTGGACACGGCGCTGTTCGCTCCGGCAGGCGCGGACGCCCGCCGGGCCGCGCGCGAGGCGCTCGGCGCCGCCCCCGGCGCGCTCGTGGTCGGCACGGTCGGAGCCAACTCGACGCGCAAGCGGTTCGACCGGATGATCGAGGCGTTCGCGCGGCTGCCTTCAACTTTTCTCCTCATCATCAAGACCGATCGCGAGCGCTCACCCGGCGGCTTCGACCTCCCCGCGCTCGCGCGTCGCGCGGGAGTCGACGGCCGCGTGCGCGTGCTGTGCGAGCCGATGACCGACGCGGCCCTCGCCCGCTTCTACGGCGCGCTCGACGTGTACGCCCACGCCGCCGAATGGGAAGGCTTCTGCGTCCCCGTCGCCGAGGCGATGGCGTGCGGCGTGCCCGTCGCGGCCGCCCGCACGCAGGGCCCGGGCGAGATCGTGCCGTACGGCGAAGGGCTCGTGGTCGAGGGCGAATGGCTGGATGAAGGCGGCAGCCGCCTCTTCCACGTCTCGCCGCCGGCGCTCGCGGCCGCGATCGAGCGCGTGGCGGACCCCGCGATCGGAGCGCGCCTCGCGGCCCAAGGACAGGAGGAGGCGGCGAGGCGCTACGATGCGCGCGTGGTCGCGGGCCAGTGGCTCGCGCTGCTCGACGAGGGCTTCCGCCCGCGGCCCGGCGCGTTGTAGAATCCGCGCACTGCGAGGACACCGTGAAGGAAGTGCTCTGTTTCGGCGACTCCAACACGTGGGGCTACAACCCCGTGGACAAGACCCGCTACCCGCGCGAAGTGCGCTGGACCGGCGCGCTCCAGCGGCGAGCTCGGCGCCGCCTGGCACGTGATCGAGGAGGGCCAGAACGCGCGCACGACGGTCTGGGACGACCCGGTCTCGGGCGACAAGAACGGGCTGCGCTACCTCGTGCCCTGCCTGGAGAGCCATAAGCCGCTGGACCTCGTCATCATCCTGTTAGGCGTCAACGACCTCAAGCAGCGCTTCGCCGTGACCGCCTACGACGTCGCGCAGTCGGCGGGACGCCTCGTCGAGGCGGTGCGCAAGAGCGACACCGGCCCGGCGGGCCGGCCGCCGGAGGTGCTGCTGGTCGCGCCGCCGCCGCTCGGAAAGCTCACGGAGCTCGCGGAGATGTTCAGCGGCGGCACCGAGAAGTCCCGCCAGCTCGGCGCCCGCTTCCGCGAGCGGGCCGAGCTGCTCGGCTGCCCCTTCTTCGACGCGGGCTCGGTAGTGAAGAGCAGCGACATCGACGGCGTGCACTGGGCGCCGGAGCATCACGCGAAGCTCGCCGCAGCGCTCGCGGCCGAGACCCGGCGCCTCATCGGCTGAGCGCGAGTTCGACCGGTCTCGACCCGGCGGCTTCTTGAAGCTTCTTGACCGGGCCTTTGCCGCGGGCCTACACTTCGGCAGTGGACGCGCTCGAGATCAAGCGCCGCGTCGCTCCGATCTTCGCAAAGCGGGGTGCGCGCAGGGCGATCCTCTTCGGTTCCCACGCAAGGGGCACGGCGGACGCACGGTCCGACGTGGACATCCTCATCGTCGACGACGAAGACCGCCGCTATCTCGATCGCCTCGACAAGTACTTCTCGGACCTCTCGGAGGCGCTCGACGCACCGGTGGAGATCTTCGTGTACCGCGAGGAAGAGCTCGAGCGGATGAAGGAGCTGCCTTTTGTCGGCGGCGCTCTGAGCGAAGGCGTCGTGTTGTATGAGCGTGGAGAAGCGTAAGGCCGAGGCGCGGCGCTGGCTCGCCCAGGCGCAAGCCGACCTCGGAGCGGCCCGCAACTCGCGCAAGGCCGCCAACTTCGAATGGTCGTGTTTCCAGTGCCAGCAGGCCGGGGAAAAGGCGCTCAAGGCGCTCTGGCTCTGGGAAGGACACGAGCCCTGGGGGCACTCGCTCACGCGCCTGGTCGAGGATTACCCGGATGCGGAGCGAAAGGCCGAGCTCAGAAGAATGATCGATCAAGCCCGCCTTCTCGACAAGATGTGCATCCCGACCAGGTACCCCAACGGGCTACCCGACCTGACGCCTGCGGAGGTCTACGGCGATCCCGACGCGGAGTCCGCGCTCGGTGCGGCGCAAACTCTGCTCGAGGCGGTCGCGGCCGTCGTGCGGCCCCTGTACCGCGACGTACCGCCGCCCTAAAACCCGCGCCAGCGGCAGAAGCGCCGCTCGGCCAGGTCGATGGCGGCGAACAGCAGGAGGCCGAGGAGCCCGAGCCCCACGATGCCCGCGAAGAGGTCCACGTAGGCCGCGCGCATCCATGAATCGACGAGGAACCCGCCGAGCCCGTAGCGCGTAAAGAACGTCTCGGCGAAAAAGAGCACCGCGAGCGCCGTGCCGGAGCCGACGCGGAGCGCGGCGAGCAGAGCGGGCAGCAGCGAGGGCCAGAGCACGTAGCGGAAGGTCTGGAGCCGGCCGCGCTCCCAGCGACCGGATCGAGAGCAGGAAGCGCGGGTCGACCGCCCGCACCGCGTCGCGGACCGCCACCAGCATCTGGAAGAAGAGCACGAGGCTCACGACGACGACCTTGGCCGCGTTGCCCAGGCCGAAGAGCAGCAGCACCACGGGCAGCAGGGCGATCTTCGGAACTGGATACAGAAGGTAGACCGCGGGGGAAAAGACGGCGTCGAGCCGCCGCACCCGCCCGAGCGCGACCCCCAGCGGGAGCGCCGGCACGAACGACGCAGCCAGCGCGGCGACGACGCGCGCCAGGCTCGCGAGCGCGTGCCGCCAGAGGTCCGCGGCGAGCAGCTCGGCGAAGCGGCGGAGGACCGCGGCGGGAGGCGGCAGCGCGGGGTGGCGCAGGGCGACCGCGGCGATGTGCCACGCGACGAGCACGATCGCCACGCCCTGCAGGGCGCCGAGAAGCCTACGCACCGCCGCTCGCCTCGCTCGCCTCGAACGCCCGCCGCACGGAGCGGCAGGCGTCGAAGTAGCCTCGGGCTTTTCTCTGGTAGCGCCGGCCCGGCTCCCCGTGGTCGATGCGCGCGGCGATGCGGCTCCCGGGGCCGCGGCTCATGAGCAGGACCGTGCGGCTCATGTAGACCGCCTCCTCGATGCTGTGCGTGACGAGCACGGTCATCATCGGCCGCGCAGCCAGCAGGTCGAGCGTGAGATCCTGCAGCTCTTCGCGCGCAAAAGCGTCGAGGCTCGCGAACGGCTCGTCCATCAGGAGCAGCTCGGGCTCGAGGGCGAGGGTGCGCGCGATGGCGACCCTCTGCTGCTGGCCGCCGGAAAGCTGCGCGGGGTAGCGGCGCTCGAGGCCCGCGAGCCCGGTGCGGGCGAGCACGGAGCGCACGCGCGCGCGCCGCTCGTCCGCCGCGATGCAGCGGAGCCTCAGGCCCAGCTCGACGTTCTGCTCGACCGTGAACCACGGAAACAGGCCGTACTGCTGCAGGACGAGCCCGATGCGGGGGTCACCGGGCGGGAGCGGCGCTCCGTCGAGCAGGACCGCGCCCGAGGCGGGCGCCTTGAGCCCGGCCATCAGCATGAGCAGCGTCGTCTTGCCGCACCCGGAAGGGCCCACGACCGTCACCACGTCGGGCGGCCTGAGGCTGAGCGACAGACCGGCGAAGACGGAGGCCGCCCCGTAGCGAGCCGAGCAGTCCAGGAGCTCGAGCATTCAGCGGACGCGGGCGACCAGGTCGGCGTAGGCGACCGGGTCCCTGAGGAGGCCGTGAGCCTTCATCCAGCCCTCCACCTCGGCCACCTCCTCAGGGGTCGGCGGCATCGAAGCCTGAAACCGGGGAAGCACGAAGGCGTCGCGCGCTTCTTCGGGAAAGCCGCCCCTGGCCACTACGAGAGGCCGCCAGGCGTCGCCGTTGCGGTTGAGCTCCGCCACCGCCAGGTCATAGGCCTCGAGCAGCGTCGCGATCTCCCGGCCGCGCTCCCTCACCGCGCGGCCGGTAAAGAGCAGGACGCCCGGAGTCGTCGCGAGGCTCGTGGTGTCGGCGATCCTGACGGCGCCGCGCCGGACCGCGACCGCCGCCATCGGCTCGGGCAGGCAGGCGGCGTCGATCCGGCCGGAAAGCAGCAGCTCCATGCGGGTGGGCACCTGCAGCGTGGTCACCAGGTCGATGCTCCGCGGGTCGACCCCCGCGCCGCGCAGCATCTTCTCCGCGACGAACGTGACGATGCTCGACTCGACGAGCCCGGTCCTCACGCGGGAGCGCGACTTCCAGTCCTCGAGGGAGCGCAGGCGCCCGCCGGGGGCGCCTAACAGGGCGAAGACGCCGTCGGTGCCGGACACCACCCGCACGTCAAAGCCGCTCGCCCGCGCGCTCACCGCATTGATGAGGTCGGAGATCGATCCGTCGACGCGCCCGGTCTGGAGCGCCGTCTCGCGGGTGAGCTGGTCCTGGAACATCAGGAGCTCCACCCTCACGCCGGCGCGCTCGAACAGGCCGAGGTGATCGGCGACGATCAGCGGGATCGAGTTGACCGCGGGCATGAGCCCGATGCGCAGGGCCGCGCCCGGCCCCGGAGTCGTCTGGGCCGTCGCGACGGCGGCGGCGAGAGCCAGAGCGCACGCGGCGGCGCCGGCGACCGTCGCCCTCTTCACGCCGTCACCTCGACGGGCCTGCCCTCCTCGTCCGCGGAGCGGAGGGCGGCGCGGATCAGGATCGTGTTGAGCAGGCCGTCGCGGCCGGTGGCGAGGGGCCTGGCCCCCGTGGCCACGCAGCGGGCGAAGTGGTAGATGCTTTCGACCGCGAACCCCATCTGCCGGCCGTGGATCTCGGGCGCGACCAGCATGTCCGGCAGCGGCCAGTCGGGCTGCGCGGCGGCCCCCGCGGCCCGCGCCTGCGCGGCGGTGTGCTTCTCGAAGACGCCGCCGTGCGTGGGATCGATGGTGATCAGGCCCTCGCTGCCCACGATCTCGCACTTGTGGTCGATCAGCGCGGGCGATGAGTCCGGCAGGATCCAGAGGTTCTCGATCACTGCGAGCGCCCCGCCCTCGAAGTCGACGGTGGTCACGAAGAGATCCGGGGTGCTCACGCCGCGGCTCGCGAGCACGCCTTCGCTCTTGCGGCAGCTCACGCGCACGGGCCTGCGCCCCACGAGCCAGCAGGTCGTGTCGAGCGAGTGGCTCCCGAGGAACCACATCACCGAGCTCTCGGACGCCCACGGCAGCATCTTCGTCGCGACATAGATCGCGTCGCTCAGGCGGTAGTAGACGTAGCGCACGTCGCCGAGCTCGCCCGCGGCGATCGCCCGCCGCGCGTGGTGATAGGGCGGGTTCCAGCGGTTGTGCCAGTCGACCATGAGGATCACGCCCGCCTTGTCGGCCGCGGCGACCATGGCCCGGCACTCCTCCACCGTGGTCGCGAGCGGCTTCTCGACCAGAACGTGAAGGCCCCGCTCCGCGGCCTTGATCACGATGTCGGCGTGCGACGCGTCCGGCGTGGCGACCGAGACCGCGTCGAGCCCGCAGGCGAGGAGGTCGTCGACGCGGTCGAACGCCTTCGCGCCCGGCGCGCCATAGCGGCGCGCGAGGTCCGCGGCCCGCCGCGGGTCGAGATCGCACACGGCCGCGAGCTCCGCGTCGCCGCACTGCGCGTATGCGCGCGCGTGCATCGTGCCCCAGATCCCCGCCCCCACCACGCCGAAACGCTTCATTCGATCCTCCCCTGATCGCCCGCTCACCAGGCCCGCGCGCGTCCGCGCTACAGCCGCGCCAGGTCCGCCTCGATCGCCTTCATTATCGAGTCCGTGAACACGTGCGGCATCCGGTCGGCCATGAAGGCCAGCGGAAAGTCCGGCGTAGCCCTGCACCGCCACCGTGCCGAACGCCGCTCCGAGGTGCCGCTCGAGCACCTCGCGGCCTGCCGGGTCGTCCACGAGATCGCGCAGCCGCGTCCTGACCGTGAGCCTCGCGCTCGCGGCGCCGGGGTGCTCGTAGCCGTGCCAGAACGCCGCGCCCCACGGGGTCGCGCGGTCGTCCCAGGCGTCCCGCTGCCGCTCGAGCTCGGCGCGCATCCTCCGCACCGCCTCCTGCTGCCCGGGCCGGCCCGCGAGGTTCTGCTTCTCCCAGGGGTCGCGCGCCAGGTCGAAGAGCTGCGTCATCCTCTCGCCGCCGACCACGTACTCGATCAGCTTTACGCGCTTGAACTTCAGGGCCCGCTGGACGCTCGAGTAGGCGAAGTAGAGGCTCTCGCGCACCACGGCCTTCGGGTCGCGGAGGATGGGGACGAGGCTGCGGCCTTCGACCGAGGCGGGCACCGGAAGGCCCGCGAGCTCGCACACGGTCGGGTAGACGTCGTGCAGGTAGCAGGGGGCGTCGCGTCGCTCGCCCTTCGGTACCCCGGGGCCGCACATCAGAAGCGGAACGCGCACGCTGTGCTCGTAGAGGTTCTGCTTGCCCATGAGCCCGTGCTGCCCGAGCGCGAGCCCGTGGTCGGCGGCGAACACGACGACCGTGTCGCCGGCGAGCCCCTGCCACTCGAGCTCTGCCATCACGCGGCCGAGCTCCGCGTCCATGTGGCTGATCATCGCGTAGTACTCGGCGATGGCGCGGCGGACCTCCTGCTCGGTGCGCGGGAACGGCGCCAGCATCTCGTCTCGGACGGCGAGCTCGCCGTTGTCGAAGGGGTGGCCCTGCAGGGTGTTGGGCGGCAGCTCGATGCGCGCGGGGTCGTAGAGATCGCGGTACTTCGCCGGCATCGTGCGCGGATCGTGGGGCGCCATGAAGGCGAGAGAGAGGAAGAAGGGCTTCGCGCGGTCGTAGCTCTTGATAAACGCGAGCGCAGCGTCGGCAAACAGCTCGCTCGAGTGCTTTCCGGCCGTGACGTGGTCGGCCTGGCGGTAGCAGCGCCGCGTTCGAGGCCATGAAGTCCGGCACGATGGGCAGCCGGCTCGCGTACGCGCCCGTGGGGTCGTAGCCGCACACCGGCACGTTCCAGTGGTCGTTCATCCCGCCGAAGAAGATCTCGGCGCCCCCCTGAAAGCTCCTGTTGAAGGATGCCGTGCCGTTGTGCCACTTGCCCGTGCCCCAGGTCTGGTAGCCCTGGCGGGCCAGGTGCTCGCCGAGCAGCGTGTCGCTCTCCGGAATCGCGGCGCCCGCGTCCTGCAGGTGGAACAGCGTGCGTCCGGTGTGCAGCATCGCGCGGCTCGGCATGCAGACCGCGGGCACGGTCCCGCCCGCGATGTGCGCCCGGACAAACGCCGTGCCGCGCTCGACCAGCCGGTCCAGCGTCGGCGTGCTGATCGCGGCGCAGCCGAGGGCATGGATCGTGTCGAACCTCTGGTCGTCGGTCATCACCAGCAGGATGTTGGGCGGCCGCTCCGCCATGGGCTCCCTCCCGCCTCAGGAGCAGCTGCCGAGCGCGAGACCGCGCTCGACGAAGTAGCGGTAGGTGTCGTACCCCACCGTGTTCGGGATGCTGTGGTCGCTGTGCAGCACGAACCCGTTCCCCTGCTTGACGACCGGGATCTTCGCCTCGAGCTCCCGGTCGATGCGGCGCCGGTCGTTGGAGATGATCTCGCGCACGTCGATGCCGCCCATGAACGAGAGCCGGTCGCCGTAGGCGCGGTAGAGGCGCAGCAGGTCCATGCCGGCCTTGACCTCGATGACCTGCAGGCAGTCCATGCCCGCCGCGAGCAGCCCCGGCACGAGCGGCTCGACGAAGCCGCAGGAGTGCACGATCACGGGCAGCCCGCGGGCGTGGGCAAAGTCGAAGGTGAGCCGGTGGCCCTCCTCGCACGATCTCGCGGTACATGGCGGGCGACATGAAGGGCCTCTGCTTGAAGCCCATGTCCTCCCAGTACCACAGCCCGTCGGGCGGCCCTTCCTCCGCGAAGAGCGTCTCCTGGAGCTCCACGTAGAGGCGGGAAAATGTCATCACCATGTCGCGGACCCAGTCCGGGTCGTCGGCCATGCCGATGAGCATGTGCTCGTGGCCCGCGATGTTCTTCATGATCTCGAAGACGTGCATCGCGGCCACGACGAAGAAGCGGCCGGCGGCGCGGGCGCGCTCGCGCGCCCTGCGGTATCCCTCGAAGTCGATGCGCCTCCGCTCCGCCCTCACGAGCGGCCTGACCCGCTCCCAGTCGGAGCGCTGCTTGACCGCGAAGTCGAGGTGCTCCGGCGTCGTGTCGTGGTGCTTGTGCCTGCGCAGCAGCGCGCCGTTTCCGTCGCGCACCGCAACGGTCTCCTCGGTCTCGGCCACGGTGACCGGCTCGAAGTCGAGGTCGACCACCACGTTGAAGGGGGACGCATCGGCGAGGTCGTAGTCGAAGTGGTAGACCAGGTCCTCGTCCTCGCGGACGCGGCCGTCGGCGACCCAGCGCCTCTTGGTGTCGGACCAGAAGTGCTCGTAGACGCCGATGCGGTCGACCGGCCTGCGGGCCAGGATGTTGCCGATGCGCTCGACGCCGGTGAGCGGGCTCAAACGTGTGCCTCCTTCGCAGCCGAGGCGACCGCCTCGCCGATGCGCGCGAAGCGCTCGAGGCTCGCGTCCGGCGGCACGTTGTCCGAGACGCCGACGATGAGCCGCGCGGGGTCGCGCTCGATCTCGGCGACCAGCTCCGCGAGCCAGCGGTCGAAGGCCGCGTCGCTCATCGACGCCGGGAGCAGGGCCACCGACGGGACGCCGCCCCAGACCGTGACGCGGGGCCCGAAGCCTTCGCGCAGCGCGCGGAGGGAAGCTGCGTCATGGGCGCCGGGACAGACGCTCTCGGCGACGTCGAACCCGCAGGCCGGGTACAGGGCGAGCAGCGCGCGGTTCTCGCCGTCGCAGTGCGTGAGCAGGAGCTTGCCCGCCGCGTGGGCGCGGCCGGAGGCGCGGGCGCAGCCACGGTGCGATCTCCTCCTCGAAGAACGGCGGCCAGGTCAGGTCCTGGTCGTAGTTGCCGCCCCAGAAGATCACCTCGGCCTCGCTCGCGAGCTCGGCCGCGAGCATGCCTTCGAAGACCGGCTCGATCCGCCGCGCGAGGGCGGCCAGGCGCTCGCGCTCGTCCGCGTACAGGTAGAAGAAGCGGTCCATGGCGACCAGCTCGTGCAGCACGAGGTGCATCGGGGCGGCGGCGACGGGCCCGGCCGCCACCGCCAGCCCGCGCCCGCCGATGCGGGCGTGGAAGCGCGCGTACTGCGCGGGGGCGGGCACGACCTCGACGTGCTCGAAGAGCCAGCCGACCGCATCGAGATCGTCGGCGGACTGGATGGCGTAGGAGTCGACAAAGGGAAGGGAGATGCCGTTGCGCCTCATCTCCTCAGTGGTGCGCAGTCGGGTGCGGACGACCCCCCGCGGGGTGCGGAACACCGCGCTCTGCACCGCGCCGTCGTGCTCGAAGGCAACGTCGACCCCGCGCAGCTCGAAGCGGAAGGGGTAGTCCGGGTGATTGGTGAGCCCGAGGCCGCGCAGCTTCTGGTCTTCGCGGGGCGTTCCGATCGTGCGATCGCAGGTGACGGCGTGGCAGGCGACGCCCAGCCGGTCCGCGATCCCCGCCGTGTCCAGGCCTTCGAACCCGGCGGGCAGCGAGCCCCGCGCCCCCAGCGCGATCGCCCACAGGTCCATGCGCGGCGCCCAAGGCACGGGGGGCCTGCCGCGGCCGCGGGCGGCCGCGAGCATGCGCTCGCGATGAGGTGCCGGCATCCGCGAGGCGCTCACCCGGTGTTCCGATGCAGCTCGGCGGCCGCGGTCTCCGTCATGACGAGATTGCGGCCCATCTCCTTGGCCTTGTACAGGAGGTAGTCCGCCCGCTGCAGAAGCTGGTCGGCGGTGTCACCCGCGAACTGCGCGACCCCGCCGCTCAGGGTGACGCGCATGCCGGACTGGGACCACGAGACCGCCTCGACCTCGGCACGGATGCGCTCCGCCACCTGGCCGGCTTCCTGGGCCTCGGTCTCGGGGAGCACGATCAGGAACTCCTCGCCGCCGTACCTGCCCGCCAGGTCGCTCTCGCGCACCATCTCGCGAAAGAGCCGGCCGATGCGCTGCATCACGACGTCGCCCGCCTGGTGGCCGAACGAATCGTTGACCTGCTTGAACAGGTCGAGGTCGAACATGATGATCGACAGCCTCTTGCCGTAGCGCCGCGCCTTGCCGAGCTCCTTCTCGAAGCGATCCAGCACGTACGTCCGGTTGTACAGCCCCGTGAGCCCGTCGGTGATCGAGGTGATCTTGAGCGAGATCTTCTCCTCGCGCAGCCGCCGGTTCGCCCGCTCGAGCTGCCGGGTCCTTTCCGCCACCTTCTGCTCGAGCCGGTCGTTGAGCGCCGTCATCTCCTCGGCCTGCGAGGCGAGCTTGACCGCGTACTCCTCGACCCTGTTGTGAAAGAGCAGAAGCCGCCGCGACAGGATCAGCGCGAGCCCGGCGGAGAACTGGAACAGCAGCAGGTAGTCGATCTCGTCGCTCCAGGGAAGCAGCGTGTTGGAGACGAGGGTGCGGTAGAGGGCGAGCAGGCCGAACAGCACGAAGTTCGCGGCGAGCAGCTTCGCCTCGGTTCCCCCGACGAGCGCGGCGCGCAGGCTGAGAGCCGCCGAGCGCCGCACGGCGGCGACCAGCGTGACGTCGAGAACCGCAGTTGGCGTCGCACAGGCGGGTCGCCCCCGTGGCCGATGCGAGCAGCGTGGCGGCGAGCACGGCCGCGAGCGCGACCGCGATGGCTCGCGAGACGACCCTGTGCTTCGCGTCGAGCATGTCGTGGAGGAGCAGCGTGATCAGGATCGCGCCAGCAGGATGTGGTCGCCCTCGCGTACTCCCAGAAGAGCGGGGCGTCGAGGACGAGCTGCTTGACCTGGGTCTGCGTGGCCACCCGCGCCACGAGGACGGCGGTCACGAGGGCCAGCAGCAGGGTCGCCGTCCCCCTTCGGAACAAGTAAAGGACGACGAAGATCAGGACGATCGCCGTCGACAGGGCCGCAACCGCCAGCCGGGGCAGGTCGCGCGCGACCATGCGGGCGACCTGACCGACCCCGGTGCCGACGAAGACGTCGCCCCAGAGCCCGATGTCGCGGTAGTCCGAGGCGACACGGGCCGTGAGCAGCCCGCCGCCGTACCCCGGGGGGAGCGCGACGAGGTGCCAGGGCCAGCCGCGGAACGGGATCCGCCCCGCGCGGCCCGGCTCGCCCCATCGGTAGAGCGGCTTGCCGTCGAGAAAGAGCTCCGCGGCGAGATCAATGCTGTAGATAAAGAGCCTGGCGTCCGCCGACCTCCGTGCGGGGCAGCCGGATGCGATACCACACGACGTTCCGCCCCGCGCGTCCGGGAGGGTCGCTCGGCCGCGCGATCGGCCTCCACTGCGGGTCTCCGGCGGGGGCTTCACGCGCCCAGGCCGGCGAGCCGCCGGCATCGACGGGCGAATCGCCCCAGCGGTACTCCCACCCTTCGGCGAGGCGCAAGGGATCGGCGTCGCGGGCTTGCGCAGGGACGGCGAGGCAGACCGCTGCCAGGAACCCGAGGAGAATGCGGCCGCGCATGGCGCGCTATTCTAACGCGGCTTGCGCCTGCGTGTCAGCATTTTTTGCTCCGTCCGCGGCACCGCCCCCCCGGGCCGCGCCGCGGTTGATCAGGAAGACCGCCAGCACGGCGAGAGGGCCGCCCAGGAGCGTGGCCCGCTCGGGCGTCTCGCCGATCACCAGCCAGCTCAGCAGCGGGGCGAGGACGGGGACCAGGAAGACGAAGGAGCTTGCCTTCTGCGGCCCCAGCCTCCTCGACGCCCGGAAGAACACGGTCGTGGCGAACGAGGTGCCGACGAACGCCAGGTACGCGAGGTTCAGCCAGAACGCCCCCGGATGCTCGACCCTGACGACGAGCCCGTCCCTGATCGCCCAGGGCAGGTTCATCACCGCGGAAAAGGCGTTCACGTAGAAGCTGTAAGCCAGGAAACCCACGTACTGCTGGACGCGCTGGCTCAGCAACGTCAGGGCGGACCAGCTCGCGGCCGCGAGCAGGAAGAACAGGCTGCCGCCGGCCGCGAGCTCGCGGCCGTCGAATCGCCAGACCTGCAGCAGGATCGCCCCGCCCGCGATCCCGAGCGCCACGCCGGCCATCTCCGCGGCCGAGGGCCGGCGCCGCTCGATGGCCCGCATCGCGATGAACGTGAAGACCGGGTTGAGGCTCGACACGAGCACGCCGCCGGTGCCGGCCAGGCCGTCGCGCACTCCGCCGAAAAAGAAATGGTTGTAGGCGGTCATGAGCGCGGCCGCGGCGACGAGACCCGGCACGCTCTTCCACGGCAGCGCGAAGGGCTCGCGGGCGGCAACGAGCACGCGGAACGAGGGACGCGGCGGTGAGCACGAAGCGCCAGAACACCACCAGCTCGAGCGAGGCCGACCCCGCTATGAGCTTGGCCGAAGTCCAGGTGCCGCCCCACCCGATCATGGAGAGCACGAGCAGAAGAACGAAGACGCCGTCGGAGACACGTTGGCCTCGCGTCACCGGCGGACCGTAGCACTTGCCGCAGACGGACGGTCAAACCGCGTGCGCGTCCGCCGCGTCGGCCCCGCCTGCCGAGAGCCGGTGCACCAGCGCGTCCGGGAACAGCGCGGCGATGCGGGGGCCGAGGGCCTCGTCCTTGCTGAACAGCACGATCTGCCAGCCGCGCTGCCTCGCGGAAGCGCGCGAGCAGCGCCAGCGCGCGCTCCGCGCGGCCGCTGTCGATCGTCTGGAAGGGCTCGTCGAGCACCACGAGCGCGTCCCGCGGCCGGCTTCGCGACGCAAGGGTCAGGCGCGCGGCGAGCAGAAAGAGGTCGCGCGTGCCGCTCGAAAGCGCGCCCAAGTCGCGCGCAGCGCCGCCCGCGTCCACGACGCTCGCGCCGTCGATGCCGAACGCCGCGAGGCTCACGCCCCTGCGTCCTCCGACCAGGTCGCCGTAGATCGCGCCGATCTCGCCGCGCGAGCTGCTCCATCAGCACGTCGGAGTCGCGGGCGATCTCGGCAAAGAGATCGCGGGCGATGGCCGCGGCCCTGCGGCCCAGCTCCATGCGCGCGAGCTCGGCGGAGCAGGCCGCGAGCTCCTTCTCCCTGGCGACGATGCGCTGCGGCAGCTCGCCGAGCGAGCTCCTGATGCCGCCCCGCTCCTGATCCACGGTCTCCTTTGACCTTCTCGCGATCGCGCGCGAGCCCCTCCTGCCGCTCCTGGAGCCTCGCGCGCTCGCCTTCGAGGCGGCGCGCCTCCGGCTCCGGGAGCGGTGTCTCGACGATCTCCGCGTCCAGCTCGCGGAGCCTGCGGTCGACCTCGGCGCGCAGCGCGTCGTCGTCCGCGGCCGCCGTACTCCGCGCGCGCCTCGGCGACGAGGCCGCGCGCCTCCGCCGGCGAGGCGCTCCGCCGCGAGCCTGCGGGCGCGGCGGGCGTGGTAGTCCTCGACCGAAACGGCGCCGTGCTCGCGCAGCCAGCGCTCCTCCTCCGCGCCCGCAGCCGCCAGCTCGCTCCCGGCCGCGCGCGGCCTCCGCGGCCGCAGCGGCCAGCGCCTCCTCGCGGGCGGCCAGCTCCGCCGCAGCGGCCGCCTGCCGCTCGCCGAGGCGCGCGGGGGAGCCCTCGTGCACGTGCAGCTCGGCGAGCAGCCCCTCCCAGCGCGACGCCGCGAGCTCTCCGGGCCCTCCGCGGCGGCGCCACTCCTCCTGCACCCGCGCGATGCGGGCCCGCGCCCCGCCGCCGCGGAGCAACCACGCCAGCGCGAAGCAGCCGGCGGCCGCGATCCCGAGCCCGGCGCGTGCCCACGCCGGAAGTTGATGGGCGAGCCCGGCGGCGAGGGCGAGCCCGAGCGCCGCAAGAGCCGCGGCCGCGGCGAGGGCCGCCGGCGGGACGCCGCTCGTGCGACCGGCGCAGCTCCGCCGCGAGGGCGGCCGCATCCCTCGCCGCAGCGAGCGCGCGGTCTTCGGCCGTCCTGGCGGCCTCCGCGCGCTCGCGCTCCCCGCGCGCCTGCCGCTCGCCCGCCTCGGCCGCCGCGAGCCGGCTGCGCGCCTCCTCCACGCGCGCGTGCAGCGCCGCGAGCGGCGCCTCGTCCGCTGCCGCGCCTGCGGCCTCGATCTCTTCGAGCGCCGAGGAAACCCTCTGCATCTCGGCGAGCACGCGCGCGGGACGCGCGCGCTCGCGGATGAGCCGCTGCTGGCGGAGGTGCGCGTCCACCTCGGCCAGGCGCGTCGCGGTCGCCGCCGCCTGCTGCTCGAGCTGCCGCAGGCGCGCCGCGGCCTCCTCGACGCGCTGCTGCCGCCCGAGCACCTCGTCGCGCTGCCGCTTCAGGTCGTCGAGGTCGCGGCCGAGCCGCTCCCGCTCCGTGGTCTTCTCCTTGACCTGGCGCGCGGCTTTCGTCCGCCCGCCCTCCGCCGCCTCGTCGCCGAGCTCCTTGACGAGGCGGTTGGGGTCGAGGCCGCCGCTGAACAGCTCGCTCTTGACGCGGCGCAGCCACTCGCTCTTGTCGTCGAGCTTGAGGTCGAAGGCTCCTGAATGGATCTCGAACAGGTTCAGGTACTCGTCGGCCTCGATGGGCTGCGGCTCGCCTTCCCACTCGACCTCGGGAGGCTCGTAGTCGCCGTAGCGCTTCCGCAGCTCCTTGGCCCGTTTGAGGGTCCCCGCCGGGTTGCAGATCGCGGCGAAGAGCGCGTCGGCGATCGTGGACTTGCCGGACTCGTTCGGCCCGAGGAACGCCGTGACCGGCCCCATGTCGAAGGAGCGCGCCTCGAAACGGCCGAAGCGCGAGAGGCGCAGCGCGCGGATCATCGTCTCGCCTCCAGCAGCGCCTTGATCCTCCGCAGCCCGATGTCGCGCGCCGCGAGCCACGCCTGCGCGGAGGCCTCGTCCGCGGGCCTGCGCGCGGCCCAGAGCTGCAGGAACTTCCGCGCGATCGGCTGCGATGCGATCCCGCCGAGCACGAGGATCTCGTCGCGCGCGACGTCGAGCTTGCGGACGCGCGGCGCGTACGCGGCGCGCAGGCTGCGCTCCAGCCCGGCGACCATCCCTTCGTCCTCGACCAGTCCCGAGAGGCGGACCTCCACCCAGTCGTTCGGCCCCCAGCCCGCGGCCGAGCCGCCGAGGTCCGGGCAGGCGCCGTCGAGCCCGAGCGGCTGCTCGTGCACGCGGAAGCGGCCCGCCGACTCCAGCTCGATCCAGCGGTGCCTGATGCCCGGGGCAGCCGGGTCCGCCTCGAGCAGCAGCGCGCGCCGCGGCCCCTCCTCGCCGCGGCGCCATACTCTCGCCGAGCCGGGGTAGGCGAGCACCGCGGCGCCCGCCGTTCCGCCGCCGGCACCCGCGCCTCCCGCGCGCAGGAGCCGTCCGGCGTGGATGTGACCGAGGGCAGCGTAGTCGATGCGGAGCTGGCCGAAGAGCCCGGGGTCTATGGCGGACCCGTCGGCGTCGTCGTCCGGCCCCGACAGGCCGAACCCCGCGACCGTTCCGTGGGCCAGGGCCAGGCGCAGGGGCGTCTTCTTTTCCGGCACGGTCCACGAGAGGTAGTCGGAGAGGTCCGCGCCCCACGGCACCACGAGGATCTCGAGGCCCGGGAGCTCCATCAGCTCGAAGGGCCTCGCGAGCCGAAAGGGCACGCCCGTGTCGAGCCGCCCGAGCGAAGGGGCGCCCGCGCCGAGCACCTCGTGATTGCCGGGGATCATGAGCACGGTCGCGCGCTCGGCGACCCTGAGCATGCGCTCGCGAAAAGCGGCGCGCAGGCCTTCGAGATCCGCATAGCTGTCGAAGGTGTCGCCTGCGAGCAGCCAGAGGTCGACCCGCTCCCGCGCCGCGATGCCGCAGAGCTCATCCAGAACCGCGAGCCCGTAGGAGCGATCGCCGAGCGCGAGATGGAGATCGGCGCTGTGCAGGATACGGATCAAGCTCCCCCCAGTCTGCCGCAATTATAGCGCGGGCCGGGCAGGCCGGTCTCGCCCGTTGACCATGACAATGGCCGGGCGGGACCCGCTGCCCGTGCTCCTGCGGGGGGAACGCGCTCCTTTAGGTGACGTCCTGCACGCGGCCCTTCTCGGCCGAACGCGCGATCGCCGAGCAGATCCTGACTGTGTCCAGCGCGTCCTGGGCCAGCCTGGGGTCGAGTCGTCCTGGAGAAGTGAGTCGGCGGGCCGTCGCCGCCGAGTGTTGTCGCCGTCCGCCGCGGAGTGTAGACTCGCGGGAAGCGGTATGAAAAGATCGCTGCTCGCCATCGCGCTCTGCCTCGCGGCGCTTTCCGCTGCCGGCCAGAACGGCCAGACCGTCATCCCCGTGGATTCCGAGATCTATGGTCTCGTCCGCGCGCTCTACATCGAGCAGGGCCGCGGCCTGCCCTCCCAGGCCGAGCCCTGGTCGGTCGCGGAGCTCGAGCACCAGCTCTCGCGCATCGACTCGCGCGCGCTCTCGCCCGCCGGCCGTCTCGCCCTCGAGCGTGTCCGCGATCTCGCCTCGCGGCGACGCGTGTACGGCGAGGAAGGCGGCTTCGCCTTCGGCGTCTCGGTCGAAGCGAGCCTCGAGACCTACTGGCACATCGGCGAGCAACCCGACCCCGGCATCGACGACAAGACCCAGGTGATCGTGCTTCCCGACGACAACGCGTGGGAGCACGGCTACGAGGAGCGCCTCCCGCTCCTCAGAGTTCCGCTCGAGGTGTGGCTCTTCGACGGGCTCTACGCTCTCATGGAGATCGACCTGCGCGAGGAGCCGCGCATCTCCATCCTGGAGCCCGACAAGCACACCAACGTGATCACGGACCCCTACGCCCTGTATGCCCATTTCCCCTTCCGGGCCTTCGTTGCCGGAGGCGGGCCGCACTGGAGCGTGCAGCTCGGCCGCGACACGCTGTCGTGGGGCAACGGCACCGGCGGAAACCTGATGCTGTCCGACTCGGCGGGCTACCTCGACTTCGTGCGCGCGACGACCTGGTGGAAGGCCTTCAAGTGGACGACGGTGTACGCGGGCCTCGAGCCCTGGCTCACGACCAGCGAGCTCGCCAACGACCCGGACGCCTCCACGGGAGGGCCCGAGCCCTACAAGGCCTTCTTCGCCCACCGCGTCGAGGCGCGCCTGTTCGGCACGCTGGGATTGAGCCTCACCGAGGCGACGATCTTCGGCCGCAAGTACCCCGACGTCACCTACCTCAACCCGATGATGGTGTTCCACAACTGGTTCGAGAACCAGATCACCAACATCAACATGGCCGTCGAGGCGGAGTGGACGCCGATCGCGGGCCTTGCGGTCTACGCGCAGTACGTGCTCGACCAGTGGCAGACCCCGAGCGAGCTCGCCGCCTACCCGGACGCCGCCGACCAGCCTGACTCCTACGGCTACCTCTTCGGCCTTCAAGGCCTGAAGCCGGCGGGCGAGGGCTGGTTCGAGGCCACGTTGGAGTGGATCCACTCCAACCCCTGGCTCTACACCGAGCGTTTCGCGAGCCCGCTCCTTTCCTACACCGTGCGCCGGCACATCACGGCCTCGCACCGCTACTACCTGGACCGCCCGCTGGGCTGGAAATACGGCCCGGACGCCGACAGCAAGACCCTGACGATCGGCTACCGCGTCCCGGGCCGGTGGGCCGCCTCCCTCAGCGCGGAGCTCCGCGCCAAGGGCAGCATCGGCATCGAAGACCTCTACCCCGGCGACTCGGAGGCCGCGGCTCTCCTCACCAGCGGCGCGTACGCCGACCCCAGCGGCGCGCGCACGCCCACGGGCGACCACCCGGACCGCCGCTTCATCCTCACCGGCTCGGGGGAGATCAGCCCGCTCCCGTTCCTCACGACAGGCGGGAGCGTCGCCTGGGTGCACATCAGCCACCCCCTCGGCGAAGACGCATCGCCTCTCGACGACGCGGAGATCACGGCGTTCGTCACCTTCAGATACAGATAATAGAATTGAAGGTCGGCGCGCCGCGGCCGGCTACGGGAAGCGGCGGAGCGCGAGCTTTCCGCCCACGGCCTCGATCGTGATCGTCGTCCGCTCGCCGGACTGCACGGAAACGTCCAGGGCCGCGTTGCCGAGGTCGCCGCGCTCCGCGCTGACGCGGTGCGCGCCGGGGACCACCAGCAGCTCCCGCGAGGCGGCATCGGAGGAGGCGAGATCCCGGTAGACGGGGACCCGCTCCGCGCTCAGGTACCGGGACGAGCCGTCGATGCGCAGCCGCAGGCCCGCGAGGGTCGTCGCGATCCTGACCGATGCCGGGGCCGGCGCGAGCGCGGCCTCCAGGCGCAGCAGCGCCTCGTGAGGCGCGATCCGCACCTTGCTGGTGAGCGGGTAGTAGTCCGGCCTCTCGAAGCGGAACTCGTAGGACGAGCCGGTCACGACGCGGGTGAGGCTCTCGCGCGTGAGCGGGCTCCAGCCGTCGCCGATCTTGACGTCGACGGTCGTCCCCGCGGTGAGATCCGAACCGTCGAGCAGGTCGACGACGCGGAAGACGACCGCCACGGGCAGCCGCAGCGAAGCGAGCGCGTCCGAAGCGCCGACCTCGAGCCGGTACCCGTCGCTCGTCGCCGGGCTCTTGCGCTGCAGCTCACGCGGCTCGAGCAGGAAGCCGTACCACGCGAGCAGCCCGTCGGCCTCGACCGAGGCGCGGTAGGAGCCGGCCGGGAGGTAGACCCGCCGCGAGCGCCAGCCCCCGTCGCGCCCCTCGAGCCCCACCACGGCGGCCGGCTCCCCGGAGTCGCCGCGGTAGACGGTGACGCGAGGCTTCGCGACCGTCGCGCCGGCGACCTCGACGGTGAGGGCGCCGTAGCTCCCCGAAAGCAGCAGCTCCTGCGCGAGGCCCTCGCGGTAAGCGGCAAACCCTCCCGCCGCGATCGCGGCCAGTCCCGCGAGAGCGGCCGCGGCCGGGATGCCCGGGCTCAGCCTGCGGGTGACGCTGCCGGGCCCCTTGCCGTCGAGCCACGCCTCGAGCGCCCGCTGCACGCCCGGGCCGTCCGTGAACCGCAGCCCCCGCTCGAGCAGGCGCAGCAGCACGCCGAGGTCCTGGAAGCGCTTCCGCGGCGAGGGGCGGATCGTGCGGCGGATGACCTTCTTCACGAGCGGCAGGACGCGCGGGTTCGCCCTGCCGACGGGCTTGAACTTCCCCCGCTGGATCATCGCGAGCGTCTGCGGCGTGAAGCTGCCGGGAAAGGGAGCCTTCCCCGTGACCATCTCGTAGAGCATGACGCCGAGCGAGTAGATGTCGGAGCGCTTGTCCACGTCGCGGGAGCTTTCGATCTGCTCGGGCGACATGTAGGCCACGGTGCCCAGGGTGACCCCCGTCGAGGTGAGCGCGGTCGAGCCCTCGTCGTCGCGGGCCGTCGCGATGCCGAAATCCGTGAGCTTCACCTCGCCCTTGCGCGAGATGAGGATGTTGCTCGGCTTGACGTCGCGGTGAACGACGCCCTTGTCGTGGGCGTACTTGAGCGCCCTGGCGCACTCGAGCAGGATCAGCAGCGCCGCCTCGCTCGGCAGCGCGCCCCGGCCGCGGATCAGCGCGTCGAGCGACACGCCGTCCACGTACTCCATGACGATGTACCACGAGGAGCCGGCGCGGAAGTGGTCGTGCACGTCGACGATCGCGTCGTTGCGGAAGCTCATCATGATCCGCGCCTCGCGGCGGAAACGGGCCGCGGCGCCCTCGCCGCCCGCGAGCGTGAGGCGCTTGAGGATCACGGGCCTGCCGAGGGTGGGATGCTCCGCCTTGTAGATGACGCCCATGCCGCCTTCGGCGACCTGCTCGAGGATGCGGTACTTGTCGATGTGCTGAGGGATCCGGCTCACCGCCCCGCTGCCCTCCCGCCGGGCTTGAGCGAGAGCGCGTTGTTCGACCTGGCGAACTCGCGCGCGAGGATGTCGGTGAGGAGCGAAAGACGCCGCTCCTGCTCCGCGACGCCGAGCGGGTTGGTGAAGACGGCGATCTTGAACACCTGCGAGGTCGAGCGGATGGGGCCATGCTTCAGGTTGACCACGCCGCCGGTCGAAACGCCGCCGTCGAGGCCCGAGCCCGCCGCGCTGGCTGCGTCGGGGACGTTCGTGCGAAGACCGATGCTCGTGTATTCCACCCGGCGGGCGCCTTCGACAAGAGGTCCGACTTTCAGGAGCGAGCCCGAGTAGGTCATCACGAGAAAGCCCCGCTCGTCGTCCGCTTCGATGCGGTCGACTTCTTCCATCGCGAACTGCCGCACCTGCTCCTGGAACCCGGCCCTCTTCTCGAGCCACGCGCGGGCGAGCGCGCCGTGGGTCTCCTCGCAGTCGGGGAGCCCGGCGCTGCGCGCCACCTGGCGCAGGTGAGCCTGAAGGGGCGGCGGGATGCTGTCCAGGGAGTCGGCCATGCTGTCGTACCGTTTCTAGGTTTACCCCATCGGGGGCTGTGTTTCAACAGCGTGACGGCGAGGCCGGGCGCGCCATGCGCGCTTTACGCGGCCGCCTCGTCTCCCGTAAGCTTCAGGCCGCGAGGAGGCGGGCATGATCCCCGACAGAGTGAGGTCCATCCTGGCGCGGCACGGGCTGGCCGCGATCGAGTTCGCGCAAGGCACGACCCCGACCGCCCCCATGGCCGCGGCCGCGCTCGGCGTCGAGGTCGGCCAGATCGCCAAGAGCCTCCTCTTCAAGGGGAAGGACGACCGCTACTACATGGTCCTGTGCCCGGGCGACCGCAGGGTCACCAATGCCAAGCTCAAGGCCGCCGTCGGCGTCAAGACGCGCATGGCCACCGCGGAGGAGACGGTGGCGGTCACGGGCTTCCCGCCGGGAGGCGTGTGCCCGTTCGGCGTCGAGGGCGTCGATGTGCTCATCGACCGGCACCTGGACCGCTGGCCCACCGTCTACCCCGCGGCGGGGACCGACGGCTCAGGCGTGCCGATGACCATCGCCCAGCTCGAGGAGATCAGCGGCGGCCGGATGGCCGACCTCACGGAGCCGCCGGGCGCCAGTCCGGCGTAGGGTCGGTCACCTGACCGGCCGCGTGGGGAGGTCGAGCTTGTCGAGCTTGGGCCGGATGACGAAGGCGCAGTAGCCGGCCGAGGGGTTCTTCTCGTAGTAGTCCTGGTGATAGTCCTCGGCCGCGTAGAACGCCTGGAACGGCGTGATCTCCGTGACGATCGGCCGCGAGCGGCCCTTGGCCGCCTCGGCCTTGCTCTTCTCGGCGATCTGCCGCTGGCCCTCGTCGTGATAGAGGATGATCGACCTGTACTGCGTGCCGACGTCGGCGCCCTGCCGGTTCAGCGACGTCGGGTCGTGGGCGTGCCAGAACTCCTGCAGGATCTTCTCGTAGCTGATCCTCTTCGGATCGAAATGGACCTGCACGACTTCGGCGTGCCCGGTGCGGCCGGAACAGACCTCCTCGTAGGTCGGGTCCTTCGTCTTTCCGCCGGAGTAGCCGGAGACGACGTCGACGACGCCGTCGAGCCGCTCGTAAACCGCTTCGGTGCACCAGAAGCAGCCGCCGCCCAGGGTGGCCACCTCGGTCCCGGTGAGATCCTTGACCATCGCTTCCCCCGCCATGCCGTCCGCGCGCCGCTGCGGCCGTCCCTCTTTGCATCACGCGGCGCCGCGTACGTGCCAAAATTACTAACGTTCGCCGGGGCAGGATAGCGGCGGGGGTGCGGCGCGGTCCGGCCCGGCCGCGGCCGAAGGCCGCAGGGGCCGCTTCAGACCTTGCGCACCCTGATCGCCAGCGGCGTCGCGGGGCAGGCGGCCTCGCAGATGCCGCACCCGTTGCACCGCTCCTCGCGCATCACCGGGTAGCGGAGCGCCGCTTCCCGGCCGCCGGCGGCGGCCTCCTCGCGGATGCCGATCGCCTTGCCGGGAACCGGACAGACCTCCTCGCACACGAGGCAGTTGATGCGGTCGCGGAACACGACGCAGTCCTTTTCCGCGATCGCCGCCCTGCCGATCGGAGTGAGCTGCTTCTCGGCGAGCGTCTGCAGCGGGATGGCGAAGTTGGGGCAGACGCGCTGGCAGACCTGGCAGAGATAGTCGCAGCCGTACTCCCCGAACTCGAGGTGAGGCGTCATCAGGCTCGCCGCGCCGGCTTCAAACCCCGTGGGCTTGATGATGCCGTTGGGACACGAGCGCACGCACTGCAGGCAGCGGAGGCAACGCTCGACGAAACGCGTCTCGTCGACGACGCCCGGCGGCCGCAGCAGCGGCGTCGACACGCGCGGCCGCGGAAAGCCGACGAGGCCCGCGGCAACGGCGCCTGCCGCGAGCAGGCCCGCCTGCCGCAGGAACTCGCGGCGGCCGGGGTCGGGCGCCGCCGCGGGCGCGGGCGCGCGGCCGAAGCGGAAGCCCTCCGTCGGGCAGCGGTGCTCGTAGTCGAAGCAGAGGATGCACTGGTGCGCGAGCGTGACGCGCGCCCGCGCGTCCGCGGCGCCCATCGGGCAGCGGTCGCACCTGCCGCAGGAGCTGCACGCGGCGATGCGCAGGCGCAGCGGCGCGAGGCGGCCGGCGAGGCCGTAGAGGGCGCCGAGCGGGCAGACGAACCGGCACCAGAGCCGGCGGTCCCACAGGCTCGCGAGCGCGAGCAGCCCGGCGAACGCGAGGCCGGGCCCGGTGAGCGAGACGATGCGCACGGCCCAGACGTTCGGGTGGAGGAACTGCAGCACGGGAGGCGCGAGGAACAGCGAGGGCACGAGCAGGCCCAGCAGGAACACCGACGGCGGCAGGTCCGTCAGGCGCGGGAGCGGCCGGCCGGCCGCCGGTCGCCCGCGGGCGAGGAGCCGGCGCGCGAGGGCGCGCAGCGGCGAGGCCGCGAGGTCGAGCAGGTCGATCAGGCCGCCGAGCGGACAGATCCAGCCGCAGAACACGCGCCCGGCGAGCGCGGCGGCGGCGAGCAGGGCGATCATGAGCGCCAGCGCCGCGGGCTCGACCTTCATATGGGTGAGGAAGACGAGAGGGTCCGACCTGAGGAAGAAGTTCTCCGAGGCCGCGAACGGGTCGAGCGAGATCAGGTACGTGAGGACGAAGGCGGCCGCAAAGAGCGCCTGCGAACCGATGCGCAGGGCCTTGAGCCTCTTCGCTGTCCGGGCGGTCACGCGCCGATCGCCCTCCCGACGCTGTAGCCCGAGAGGCGGCCGATCCCTTTGGCCTCGGCGAGCTTGAGGTGGGCGATGCCCGCGGGCTGCACGCCGAACAGCGCCGCCGCCTCGGCGTCCGCCGAGACCACGTTCGTCGACGCGATCACCATGTCCTTCCGCTCGAGAAAGGAGAGGCTTCCACCCGTGGGCCCGCCGCGGCGCATGATCCATGTGGCGTCGACGACCGTGAGGTGGCTCCTGACAGCGAGGTTGATGTCCGCGATCGCCTCGTGGAGCTGCCAGTGCCAGCGCGAGCGGTCGTCGCCGGTGACACCCATCAGGTTCTTCATGCCGATCGTGAGCCCGGAGGAGGAATGATGCTTGGCGACAGGCACGTTGATCATGACGTCGCTCTCGAGCAGGCGCTTCGCGACCAGCGTCTCCTTGAGGTACGTGCCGCCCTGCACCTTGATCTTCCGATAGCGCGACTCGTCGATCCGGCCCGGCTGCTCCACCCGGGCCCCCGCCTCACGGGCCGCGGCCGCGATGCCGGAGGTGACGTAGGTGAGCTCGGGGTTGTTCACCGGGCGGTCGAACACGTAGACCTTCGAGGCCCCCGCCTCGAAGCAGAGCGCGACCACCGTCCGCACGACGAGGGGGTGCGTGCACGCGTGCAGCTCAGGAGTCGAGTTCCATCCGATGTTCGGCTTGACCGTCACCGTGTCGCCGCGCTTGACGAAGCTGCGGATGCCGCCGACCAGCTCCACCGCCCTGCGGACCGCGCGCTCGTAGTCGGCGTCCACCGCGATCCCGACGTCCCAGGTGTCCAGGCCGCGCGGGAACAGGCGCGGGGCCGCGGCCGCGAAGGCGGCTGCTCCCAGGGTCAGCTTCAGGAACCGGCGGCGCGTCATGTTCGCCATGATACAACGGCCCGGCCGGGGTGGCGAGGGGCCGCCCGGGGGGGCTGGCTAGTTCAGCTCGACGATCGCCCGGAAACGCGACCTGCCGTCGTGATCGATTTCGACGAGCCGGACCGAGCCGGAAGCAGCCCCGCCCTGATGCACTCCTTCGCGCACCGCGAAGGGGGCGGGCTGGAGGCCCGCAGACCTGGCGTCTTCGACGGTGAAACTCACCTCGATCCGGCGCCGCCCCTTGTCCGCGGGGGTCATGGAGACGCGGTACTCGTATACGGCGAACGGACCGTCCTCCCGCCGCGAGACCAGGCGCGGCAGGGAGTATGCGCCGGACCGCTCGATGGACAAGCGGCCGCCTTCGACACGGTAGCTCGACCAGAAGAGCGCCGAGGCCGAGTCGGGAAGATCGAGCCGCTCGCGGACCATCCGGTCGGGCTCTGCGCCCAGGGGGTAGACGAGGAGAACGCGGCCCTCCGGGACCGTTCCCGTTTCCCTGGACCCGCGGGCGTGCGCGGGCCAGGCGAGGAGGGAGAGGGCTGCCATCACTACGGAGAGGAATCTCACGTAACGAATATAGCCCGCCCCGGCGGGCGGACCAGCCGGCCGGCCGCTGCCCCCGGCGCGCGGCGTCTGCCTGATGTACTCATCAGGTTGCTTCGCACCCCGGCCCGGTCTATCGTGCAGTCATATGGACTTGTCCGGCCTCGCGCGGGATCTGGGGTTCGACGTGGAGAGCGTGCGGGGCCTCCTTTCGCGCTTCGTGGAGGTCACGGAGAAGGACCTGCTGGATCTCGAGCGGAGCCTGGCCGCGGGCGACGGGCCTGCCGCGCGCCGGATCGCGCACCAGATCAAGGGGGCGGCGGCCGGCCTGGAGCTCCAGGATATCGCGCGGGCTGCCGCCGCAGTCGAGGCGGGCGCCGCGGCCGGACGCGTGACCGGGCTCGGGCCCGAGGTCGCGCTGATGCGGGCGCGCGTCGCCGAGGTGAGGGCCGGGCTGACACAGGGTGCCTTTTGACCTGCCGGGGGGCGGACCGCTATACTGCGAATCCGAGGAGACCCCCGTGGAGTTCCCCAGAACGCAGATCGAGCGCCTCTCGGTCCCGAGGCTCATCATCGGGACCAACTGGTTCCTTGGCTATTCCCACACGAGCCGCGCCAAGGACGACTTCATCAAGGATCATCAGAGCGCGGAGAGGCTCGCGGACGTCGTGGAAGTCTTCCTCCGCGCCGGCGCCGACGCCATCTACGGCGTGCGGCCCGAATCGGAGCATCTGAGCCGGGCCGTCAAGGAGGCCGAGCAGCGCGCCGGCCGCCACTGCATCCGGATCGGGATCCCGCACTTCAACCTGGCCGGCACGCCGCAGGCCGAGGACGAGATCCGCAGGACTCTGGACGCATTCGCCGGGATCGGCTGCGAGCTCTGCCTCCCGCATCAGGTCACGACCGACGCCCTGCTCGACCGCCGGATCCGGCGCATCCGCGACATGGACCGGTACGCCGCCTGGATCCGCGAGCGCGGGATGATCCCCGGGCTCTCGACCCACATGCCGGAGGCGATCGTCTACGCCGACGAGAGCGGGCTGGACGTCGGGACCTACATCCAGATCTACAACGCCATCGGCTTCCTCATGCAGGTCGAGGTGGACTGGGTCCACCGCGTCATCTGGGGCGCGAAGAAGCCGGTGATCACGATCAAGCCGCTGGCGGCCGGGAGGCTCCTGCCGCTGGTGGGGCTCGCTTTCAGCTGGGCCACGCTGCGCGAGCAGGACATGGTCTGCGTCGGCTGCCTCACGCCCGACGAGGCGCGCGAGTGCATCGACATCTCGCTGGCCCAGATCCAGCGGACCGGGCCCTCCGTCGCGCTGCAGGCCACCCGCTCCAAGGGCTCGCTCGTGCGCGCATAGGGCCGGGGCCGTCTCCAGGATGGTCTACCGCGGCGCCGAGCTGTACAACATCGCGGAGCTCCTCGAGGGGGACCTCTCCGCCGTGCTCGCGCCCGAGGCCCGCGCCGCGCTCGAGGAGCCGGGCGTTCTGCCGTGGGAGAACCGCCCGGGAGCGGCGGCGGAAGGGCTCTGGTTCAGCCGGGTCCCCGACGCCCTGCGCCGCGGGCTCCATACGCGGGGGCAGATCGGGGCCCTGGCGACCACGGGCGCCGAGGTGCGCTTCAACCTCAGGGGAAGCGGCAGGGGAAGCCGTGCCCGGCTGACGCTCAAGGCTCTGCAGAGGACCGCGATCGTCGAGGTGTGGCAGGGCTCGTTTCTCGCGGACTGGCACGTCATCGGCCTCGAGCCGACCACCGTCACGGTGGCCCCGCCCGAGCATCAGCGGATGCTCGCGGAGGTGGCGCGCGAAGAGGCGCTTCCGTTCGACCCGTCCCTCACGCGCGTCCTTCTCCCCTGGCGGCCCCCGGTCAAGCTCATCGACTTCGAGGGGGACGTCGAGCTCCCACGCCCGGATCAGACGCCGAAGCGCCGTTACCTGGCGTACGGCTCGTCGATCACGCACGGGTCGGTTTCGATCAGGCCCGGGGGCACCTACGCGCAGCGATGCGCGCAGCGGCTCGGCGCCGACCTGATCAACATGGGCTTCGGCGGTGGAGCAAAGCTGGAGCCTGAGATGGCGGCCTGGCTCGCCGCCCGCGGCGACTGGGATTTCGCCACGCTCGAGCTGGGGATCAACCTGGTCTCGTTCATCGGCCCCGACGAGTTCGAGCGCCTCGTCGACCGGTTCGTGGGGACCGTGGCAGCGGCGGCGCCGGCGAGGCCCGTCTTCTGCATAGACCTGTTCCCGTGCCGCCAGGAACGGCTGGACCCGGACAAAGTCGCCCGCTTCCGCGGAATCGTCCGCGCCAAGGTCGAATCGCTGCGCTCCCCGCGGGTGGTGCACCTGCCGGGCCCGTCGCTGCTCGAGGGCTTCGCCGGCCTGAGCGCGGACCTGCTGCACCCCTCGCCCGCGGGCATGGAGCAGATCGGCGAGCGGCTCGCGGCGCGGATCCGGGAGAGGCTGTAGGCGCGCGGCGCGACCGCAGGGGCGCCGCATTCGCCGCGAGGCGGGCCGGCGACGCGCGCCCGCGGCAGCAAACCGAGGAGGTCTCGAGTGGGCTACTACAAGGATCTGACGGAAGCCGTCGGCGGCACCCCCCTGGTGCGCCTCAACCGGATCACGAAGGGCGTCGAGGCGACGGTCCTCGGCAAGCTCGAATCGGCCAACCCCGGCGGCAGCGTCAAGGACCGGATCGGGCTCTCCATGATCGAGGCCGCGGAGAAGGCGGGCCGCCTCAAGCCCTCGACCGTCATCGTGGAGCCCACTTCGGGCAACACGGGCATCGGTCTCGCCTGGGTGGCGGCGGTCAAAGGCTACCGCGTCATCCTCACGATGCCGGACACCATGAGCATCGAGCGGCGGAGCCTCCTCGCCGCTCTCGGAGCAGAGGTCGTGCTCACCGAAGGGCACAAGGCGATGAACGGCGCGATCGCGAAGGCGAGGGCGCTGGTCGCCGAGATCGGCGACGCCTTCATGCCGCTGCAGTTCGCCAACCCGGCGAACCCCGAGATCCACCGCCGCACGACGGCCGAGGAGATATGGAAGGACACCGAGGGCGAGGTCGACTTCTTCGTCGCCGGCGTGGGCACGGGCGGGACGATCACGGGCGTCGGCGAAGTGCTCAAGGCGCGCAGGCCCGGCTGCCGGATCGTGGCTGTCGAGCCCGCGGACTCGCCGGTCCTCTCGGGCGGCAAGGCGGGACCGCACATGATCCAGGGGATCGGGGCCGGCTTCGTGCCCGAAGTCCTCAACCGCGACGTGATCGACGAGATCGTGACGGTGCGCAACGAGGACGCCCTGCGCACCGCCCGCGAGCTGGCGCGACAGGAGGGGATGCTCGCCGGCATCTCCTCGGGCGCCAACGTGTGGGCCGCGCTCCAGGTCGCCCGCAGGCCGGAGAGCCGCGGCAGGACGATCGTGACGGTGATCTGCGACAGCGGCGAACGCTACCTGAGCACCGTGCTCTTCGCGGAGTAGCGCGGGGGCGACGGCCGGCCGGCCAGGGGAGAGAAACAAGGTGAAGGTGCTCGCAATCGTGGCCAGCCCGCACAAGGACGGCCTCACGGCCAGTGTCGTCGAGGCGGTGCTGGCGGGCGCTTCCGGCGCCGGGGCCGAGGTCGAGACGATGTTCCTCGCGGACCACGACATCAAGGCGTGCCGCGGGTGCAGGGGCGCCGACTGCTGGGAGACCGGCGAGTGCGCCTTCGACCCCGGCGCCGGCGCGCGCAACCGCGCGATGGCCGCGGCGGACGCCCTCGTCTTTGCCGCCCCTGTCTACATGCACGGCATCTGCGGCCTGGCCAAGGACTTCATCGACAAGGTGCGCGTGCCGCCCCGCAGCAGCCCCTTCGGGCCGTTCCTGCCCACCAACGGCAAGCCCGCCCTGGGGATAACGGTGGCCGGAGGCACCGGCAAGGGAGCCCTCACGTCGCTGCAGGCGATCTACTACGGCCTGTTCTTCCTCTGCGGCTACCGGGGCATGCAGCCCATGCCCGTCACGCGCTTCAACCTGAACCGCATGCTCCAGGAGGCGGGTCCCCGGGGGCGGGGGCTGGCGCAGGCGGCCCGCAACCCCGCCCCGTTCCGGGACACGGGCATGGCGGACCGGCTGGCCTACTTCCAGGGGATCCCGATGGCCAACGCCGACGTCCTCGACGACAACCTCTACCTGGCGCGCCTGCTGATCACCGACCTCGGGCAGCGCAAACAGATCGCCGAATACCGGCCCGCGGACGAGGCGCTCCGGCGGGCCGAGAAGTTCGTGGAATCGGGGCAGAAGGGGGCGGCGGCAGACCTCGTTTGGCGCGCATACTCCCTCGCCCTGGAGGTCTGGGAGAAGGATCGCAGGCCCCCGGCCGGCCCCCGGGCCCCCGCCGGGGGCCCGGCGAGCCAGGAACGCCCTGCCGGGACCGGTCCGGCCGGCAGTTGACAGCTGCCGGAGTCCGCCAGTACCGTGCCAACATGGGCCGATTCGACCTGATCGTGGGCGTCGTGGCCATCGTCGGGAGCCTCGGCGCCACGGTCGCCCTCGTCATCGTCTGCCGCAACCGCATAGAAAAGATCGCCCGCCTTTCCCAGCCTTCGCTCCAGGAGATCATGAAGGAGCTGCATGGCTCTTGATACCCGGGCCTACACGACCGAGCTCTCCCGCGAGCTCGGCCTGTACCAGCTCACCATGAGGGGCCTCGGCGTCATGATCGGCGCGGGGGTCTTTTTCGGCATCGGCACATCGATCGCCATCGCGGGGCCGGGGGGCCTTCTTCTCACCTTTGCTCTCAATGGCCTTCTCGCCATGCTCACCGCCATGTCGTACGCGGAGCTCAGCTCCGCGGCTTCCAGCGCCGGCGGGGCCTACGATTTCGCGCGCCTCGCGTTCGGCAGGCGGCTCGGCTTCATGGCCGGGTGGATGGAATGGCTGGCGGCGAGCATGGCCGCGCGCCATGTACGCCACGACCCTCGCGCTGTACGCCGTGCACTTCCTCAACGGCCTGGGCCTGCTCCGCTGGATGCCCGTGGGCCTGGTGCTGCCGACCGAACGGCTCATGGCCGCGGGCGTGGCCGTCGTCTTCCTCGCGGTGCACTGGGTGGGCGCGGAGGGGACGGGACGCCACTCCACCCGCATCACGGTGTTCCTGCTGGTCCTCTTCGCGCTGATGGGCGTGCTCGCCGTGACGGCCGCTTTCAAGCAGCCCTCGCGCCTCTCCGCGTTCACCACGTTCCTGCCCTTCGGCTGGTCGCCCCTGCCCGTGGCGATGGGCCTGACGTTCGTCGCCTTCGAAGGCTTCGAGCTGATCGCCCAGGCGGGCGAGGAGGCGACGAAGCCCCGCAGGAACCTCCCCAAGGCCATGCTGTACGCGGTCCTCGCCGGCACCGTCGCGTACCTGGTCGTCGCGTTCGCGTCCGTCGTCGGCGTCGAGCCGGGCGGGGGCCGGGCCGCGGCCTGGCAGTGGGTCGCGTCCTACGGGGCCACGGGCTTCGGGGAGGCGGCGTCCCGCATCCTGCCCGGGGACTGGCTGCTGCCGACGCTGGCGGTGGTCTTTGCCTGCGGGCTCGCCCTCAACGCCACCATCGCCTCGGCCGCGCGCAGCGCCTACGCCCTGGGCCGCGACCGGATGCTCCCTTCGCTGGTCTCCCAGCTTTCCCCGAGCGGCGGCACGCCGGTGGGAGCGCTCGCCGTCACCGCGGCGATCGTGATTCCCGCGACGCTGCTGGTGCCGCTGACGGACCTGGCCGCGGGCGCGAGCCTGATGTTCCTGCTCGTCTTTTCCGTGGTGAACCTGGCGGCGATCCGCGCCCGCTTCGAGCGCGGGCCACGAGCTGCGCTACGGCTTCATCACGCCCGGCCTTCCCGGTGCCGCAGATCGTGGCGCTGGTCGTGCACATCTTCCTCGGCCTGGCGCTGGCCCGCGTGAGCAGGCTCGCGTGGCTCCTGCCGCAGGTCTGGATCCTCGCGGGCCTCCTCGTGTACCGGCTGTACTCGCAGCACCACGCGCTGCCGGCCCCGGACGAGGGCCTCGTGCTGGAGGAGACGGGGGTCGCGCCGCAGCCGGGCAAGGGCAACGACCTGATGATCGCGATCTCCAACCCGCAGAACGCCCTATCCCTGGTCGGCAGCACCGTGCGGCTGTGCGCGGAGACCGACACGCGCATGCAGCTGCTGCACATGGTGCCGGCCCCGGCGCCGGTCTCGCTCTCGGACGCCAAGGCCTACATGAAGGAAGGCAAGGAAGGCCTGGTCGAGGCGATGCTCTACCTGTACTCGCGCTACCCCGTAACGACGACGGTGCGCTACTGCCGCAACATCGCCCGCGGGATCGTGAGCGCGGTGCGCGAGCGCAAGGTACGCACGCTCGTCCTCGGCTGGCACGGCCAGAACCGCGGGCAGAAGTCCCGCATCGGCAGCACCCTCGACCCCGTGCTCGCCCGCGCGCCCTGCGACGTCGTCGTCTTCAAGGACTGCGGCGACAGGGTCTTCAGGAACATCCTCGTGCCGATCTTCGGCAGCCCGAGCGACGTGCTGGCACTTCGCACGGCGGTTCTGATGGCCGAGACCGAAGGCGGCCGCATCAAGGCGCTGCTGCCGCGCAGCTGGGGCGGCCGCAAGCAGATCCGCAAGAAGTTCGACCAGCTCCTGGCCCGCACGGACCTGCACACGGTGGAGCTGCGCACGCAGACCGCCACGGTCTCCGACATGTCCCGCGCCGTGATCCGCCGGGCGCCGCGCTACGACCTCGTCGTCCTCGGCGTCAGGGAGCTGCTGGTGCCCCGCTTCGGCTCGCTTTCGATGCCCGAAGCGATCGCGCGCCGCTGCCGCAGGCCGCTCGTGATCGTCAAGGCGCACAGGAGGCTGGGCGCCTGGACCCGGTGGTGGCTGTGAAGGGGCGGCTGTGAGGTGGTGGCTGTGATCAAGGCCCTCAGGAGCCCCGGAATCGGCCGGGTCGAGCTGGTCGACGTCCCGAGCCCGGTCCCGCAGGCCGGCCAGGCGCTCGTGCGCATCGAGCGCGTCGCGCTCTGCGGAAGCGACCTGCGCCGCCTCTACTACCCGCAGCCCCAGGACCTTCCGCTGCCCGTAGGGGCCCCTGGGCATGAGCTGATCGGCACGGTGGAGGCTGTCAACGGCGCGGACTCGATCCGCGTCGGCCAGCGCGCGCTCGTCCTCTCCCCTGAAGAGAACTCGATGATGGAGAAGGTCGCCGCCCCCGCGGCGTGCGTGCTCCCGCTCCCGCCGGGCGCGCCCGACGACGAGCTGCTGATGGCGCAGCAGCTGGGGACCGTGCTGTACGCGGCCAGATTCCTCCCGCCGATGGTCGGGCGCACCGCGGCCGTCATCGGCCAGGGGTCGGCGGGCCTGTTCTGGGACAGCGTGCTCCGCAGGCTCGGCGCTGCCCGGGTGATCGCGCTCGACCTCGCGGAGGCGCGCGTGCGGGCCGCCCTTCGCTTCGGTGCCACTCACTCGATCGACAACTCCCGGCTGGGTGCCACCGAAGCCGTGACCGCCGTCAAGGCGATCACCGGCGGCGAGCTGCCGGACCTCGTGGTGGAGGCCTGCGGCGAGCCCTCCGGGATCAACCTCGCCATCGCTCTCGTGCGCGTCGGCGGGAGGATCCAGTTCTTCGGCGTCCCCCATGCCGCGGGTTTCCCGCTCGACTACTGGACGCTGTTCCGCAAGTACTGCACCACCCACAGCACCGGCCGCTCCTCCTACGAGCCGGACAAGTGGCATTTCCGCCTGGCCCTGGAGCTGCTCGCCTCGCGCGAGGTCGACGCGAGCGGCATGGTCACGCACCACTTCCCCCTCACGCGCGTCGCGGAGGCGTACGAGCTCGCTCACAGCCGCGAGGACGGCGCGCTCAAGGTCGTCGTCGACATGCCCTGAGGACTTTGCGCGGCGGTTGACTGCCGCCGCATCCCCCGTTAGGTTGCCCGCCATGGGACAACCGGGGCGCGGCCTCTCGGCCGT
The DNA here is from genome assembly GCA_963734495.1 of uncultured Spirochaetota bacterium. Classification (GTDB taxonomy): domain Bacteria; phylum Spirochaetota; class Spirochaetia; order SZUA-6; family CAVTHK01; genus CAVTHK01. The sequence continues at coordinate 797,608 of CAVTHK010000001.1, read as the reverse complement.
GATCTTCGACATGGACGGCCTCATGCTCGACACCGAGCGCATCGCCGTCGACGCCTGGATGCGCGCCGGGGCGGATTGCGGGTGCGAGATCCCGCTGTCGGTAGTCGTCGAGACGGTCGGGCGGGATGTGAGGAGCGCCCGCGCGTACTTCGAGCAGGTCCTCGGCCCGTCCTTCGACTACGATCGAGTGCGGCCGCTGCGCCTCCGCTATGCCGCGGAGGCGATCGAACGGCACGGGGTGCCCGTCAAGGATGGCCTGGCGGAGCTCCTCGACGTGCTCGCCGGCCGCGGGGTGCTCAGAGCGGTTGCGACCTCCACCGAACGATCCCGGGCGGAAGCGCTTCTGTCAGGGGCTCAGCTTTCACAGCAGTTCGACGTCGTCGTGTGCGGCGACGAAGTGAAGCACGGGAAGCCCGCTCCCGACATCTTCCTGCTGGCCGCCGAACGCCTGCGCGTGAGCCCGTCCCGATGCCTCGTGCTCGAGGATTCCGACATGGGAATTCTCGCCGCCACGAACGCCCAGATGCGGGCGTTCCTGATCCCCGACATCAAGGCGCCTTCCCCGGAGACGGTCGCCCTGGCGGACCGCGTGTTCCCGAACCTGCGCGCGGTGGCGTCCTGTCTGTCTGAGGCGTTCGCGGCGCAGGGCTGACGAGGGGTCCACGGTCCCCTTGCGCACGCGCCCCGCGCATGTGCACCCCGCCGCAGGTTGAAAGTGCCTCGAAAAAGCGGGAGAATAGCAGCCTGAAAAGGAGGATCACGATGAAACGCGTCGTTTTCGTTGCGGCGTTGTGCCTCGTGGCGGCGACCGCCCTGTGGGCCCAGGAGGCGGTGAGCGTCTATGCCTCGTGCGACGAGGCCCTGGCAAAGGAGCTCTTCGCGAAGTTCCAGGAAGAGACCGGCATCAAGGTCAACTTCGTGCGCCTGTCGGGCGGCGAAGCGATCGCGCGCATGGAGGCAGAAAAGGAGAATGCTCGCGCGTCCATCTGGGTGGGAGGAGTCGGCCTCGATCACATCACCGGCAAGATCAAGGGTCTCACGACGCCGTACAAGTCGCGCGTGGCGGACACCATTCCCGCGATGTACCGCGATCCGGAGAACTACTGGATCGGCCTCTACATCGGCCCGCTTACCTTCTTCACCAATAACAAGAGGGCCAAGGAGCTCGGCCTGAAGCCGCCCACGAGCTGGGCCGACCTGCTCAAGCCCGAGTACAAGGGGTACATCCGCGTCTCCAATCCCAGCACGTCGGGCACCGCGTACAACATCATCACGACCCTTCGCTACGTCTTCAAGGGCGACGAGAACAAGGTCTTCGACTACCTCAAGAAGCTCGATGTGAACGTGGACCAGTACACGCGCTCGGGCGCGGCATACGCCGCGAGCGTCGCCATCGGCGAGATCCCCATCGGCATCGGCTACGCGCACGACCAGGTCAAGATGCTCAGCCAGGGAGTTGACGCGACGATCACGGCGCCCTCCGAGGGGTCCGGTTTCGAGCTGGCCTCCATGTCGTTGATCAAGGGAGGCAAGGAGTCGGTCAACGCGAAGAAGCTCTACGACTGGATCCTCGGGAAGTCGAGCCAGGAGATCTTCGCGCGGTACTTCGTGCTCCTGGTCGCGCCGGGTGCTCCCCGCCACCCCAAGGCGCTGCCCCTGTCCGCAGTCAACGCGCTGGAGCAGGACCTGCAGTGGGACGGCGCCAACAAGGACCGGCTCGTCAAGCGCTGGACGGATGAAATAGGCTCCCGCAGGTAGCCCGGAGGAGCCCCTGGTCCTGCAGCGGCGAAAGATCAGGCGGCTGCTGATCGTGGCGGCCGCCTTTCTGATCGCGGACTTCTGGATATTCTCGTCCATCCGCGACAAGTTCCGGTCCATCATGGCGGAGACCCGCTTCAGGGAGATCGGTCTCTTCGCCAGGACCGCGCCCGTCGATCCCCCCCTGATCGCCGACTGGCTCAGGACGACGGACCAGTTCCTGCCCGGCTCCCTCGCGCTGTATCTCCCCATCGACCCCGCGAGCGGGGCCTATCTCGCCGCGAGCGGCGAGCCGGCCCTCGCGGCGCTTGCCGAGAAGAACGCCGAGACCGCGGACTTCAAGAAAGGGCTCGAGAGCGTCCAGTATTTCGAGCCCTTCATTTCCAGGGGCAGTTACTCGCTCCCGGCCGCGGGGAAGCGCCCCGCGACGAGCGGCAGGGTCTATTTCGCTCCGGTTCCGGACGAGAGCGGCTCGTCGTCCAGGGGCGCCCTCGTCATCCTTTCCTCGGGCTCGGCCGGAGCCGACATGGAGCGTCTTGTCGCGGGCCTCGCTGTCGTCGCCGCGGTGCTCTTCCTGGCGATCTATGCCGTCCTCGCTTTCGCCCGCGACCCCTTCATGGGGTTCGCCATCCTTGGCCTCTTCGTGGTCGTCATCGTCTTCGTGGCCTACCCCATGCTCGAATCGGTGCGCCTCACGTTCATCGCGAACGGAGCGCTCTCGCTCGACGTCTGGAAGACGGTCCTGTCGGCAAACTACCTCGCCGCCCTCTGGGGCTCGGTGCGCCTGGGCCTGCTCACCGCGACCTTCTCCACCATCGTGGGGTTCCTGTTCGCCTTCCTGACCGAGCGCACATCGGTGGGCGGCAAGAAGGTCATCGGCACCATGGCGACGCTTCCGGTCATCTCGCCGCCCTTTTCCCTGACCCTGAGCATCATCCTCCTCTTCGGAAACAACGGTCTCATCACGAGAAGGCTCCTGGGCCTCGAGCATTTTTCGATCTACGGCCTCAACGGCCTCGTGATCGTGCAGACCATCGGCATGTTCCCCATCGCCTACCTCACGCTTTCCAGCGTGCTCAAGGCGATCGATTCGACGGTGGAGGACGCGGCCCTCGACCTGTGCGCCTCGCGGCTGCGCACCTTCATGACCATCACGCTTCCGCTGGCCATGCCCGGCATCCTCTCGGCGTGGCTGCTGGTGTTCACCAACTCGCTCGCGGATTTCGCCAACCCGCTGCTCCTCTCCGGCTCGTACCGTGTCCTGTCCACAGAGGCCTACATGGAGGTCACGGGGCGCAACAACCTCGGCGGGGGGGCCGCCCTCTCCCTCCTCCTGCTTCTGCCGACGCTCACCGCGTTCTTCGCCCAGCGTTACTGGGTCAGCAGGAAGAGCTTCGTCACGGTCACGGGCAAGCCGTCGACCAGGCTCACGGAGCTCGCCTCCGGCCCGGTTCGAGCCGCCCTTGCCGTGTTTGTCGGGCTCTGCATCCTCTTCATCGTTGCGCTCTACGGGACGATTGCCGCCGGCTGCTTCGTGAAGAACTGGGGGATCGATTACAGCTTCACCCTCGAAAACATCGGCGAAGCCCTGAGCCGGGGCGCCAAGGCCATCGCGGACACGGTGACGCTCGCGGCCGTCGCCACGCCGATCGCCGGGATCCTCGCGATGATCGCGGCGCTGGTCGTGGTCCGCAGGACCTTTTTCGGAAAGCGTCTGCTCGAAGCGCTGATGATCACGCCCTTCGCCGTGCCGGGGACCCTGATCGGCATCAGCTACATCCTGGCGTTCAACAGGCCTCCGCTCCTGCTCGTCGGGACCGCGGCGATCATCGTGATCAACTACGTGATCAGGGAGCTTCCGGTCGGCCTCGAGACTGGAGCGGTTTCGCTGCGGCAGATCGACCCGTCGATCGAGGAGGCCGCCCAGGACCTCGGCGCGGACTCGCCTACGGTCTTCCGCACCATCGTCCTCCCGCTGATCAGGCCGGCCTTCATCTCCAGCATGTCCTACACGTTCGTCCGCTCGATGACCGCCGTGAGCGCCATCATCTTCCTGATCTCCGCGCGCTGGTACCACCTGACGGTCCAGATCTACAACTTCTCCGAGCTCCTGCGATTCGGCCTCGCCAGCGTTCTCGCAACGGCTCTCATCCTGATCGTGCTGGCGGCGTTCGGTCTCATGCGGCTCGTGGTTCGCGACGAAGGGCTGACCGAGAAGACGGTCGGCCAGTGAGGTTCGAGTGATGGCGGATCGCAGCGTATCGGTCAGCGTCGAGGGCGTGACCAAGCGTTTCAAGAACACAAAAGGGAAGGCCGACGTGGTGGCCGTGCGGGACTCGGATTTCTCCGTCTCCCCCGGCGAGCTTGTCACGCTGCTCGGCCCCTCCGGCTGCGGGAAGACGACGACGCTGCGGATGGTCGCCGGCTTCGACCTGCCCACCGAGGGGCGCATTCTGATCGGAAGCGAGGACGTGACCATGCTGCCGCCCAACAAGCGCGACACGGCCACGGTTTTTCAAAGCTACGGCCTGTTTCCGCACATGAACGTGGCCGACAACGTGGCGTACGGCCTCAAGGTGCGGAAGATCGCCAGGAACGAAATCGACCGCAGGGTCAAGGAAACCCTGGCGCTCGTCGGGCTCTCCGACCTGGCCGACCGGTCGCCCGGGAGGCTCTCCGGAGGGCAGCAGCAGCGCGTGGCCCTCGCCCGCAGCCTCATCGTCGAGCCGTCCGTGCTCCTCCTGGACGAGCCGCTTTCGAACCTCGACGCGCTCCTGCGCGAGCAGATGCGGGTCGAGATCAGGAGAATCCAGAAATCGCTGGGAATCACTGCCATCTACGTCACCCACGACCGCGTCGAAGCCATGAGCCTCTCGGACAGGGTGATCGTGATGAAGGAAGGCGAGATCAGGCAGATCGGCACCCCTTCGGAAGTCTACGAAAACCCCGTGTCCCGGTTCGTCGCGGGCTTCGTCGGCAAGGTGGCCTTCTTTCCCGTGGAGGTCGCGGGCGGCGGCGCCGGCGCCTGGGACTGCAGGCTGAACACCAGGCCGCTCCGCGTCGAGCGGGCGGCCGAGGGCATCAGGGCGGGGTCGCCCGCGGTGATCATGGCGCGGCCCGAGTCGCTCAGGCTCGTCGAGCGCGGCTCGGGCATGATCGATGGGACGCTTCGGATGAACGTCTACCTCGGCAGCAGCATCGAAGCCTTCGTGGACACCCCCTACGGGGAGGTCCTCGTCCAGATCGACGACCCCGCCTCCAAGCGCGTGTTCCCCGAAGGCAGCCCGGTCGCCATCGGCTTCGAGCCGAGCCGGATCCGGCTCCTTCCGCCGGACTGAGGGCGGAAGCGACGGCCGCCGCGGCCGCGGCGGCGGGGTTCAAAGTTATGGGCCTGCGTCCCGACAATTGGGGCGAGGAACATCGCGTGATCGGACCCCCTCTGGCCGCGGTGATCATCTTCGGGATCCTCGTCTTTGCGTTCACGGCCATCGCCATCACCGCCCTGGTGATCGGGTACCTGGAAAAGCGCAATGCCCTGAGCCAGCACGGCAGGAGCGAGGAGCTGCAGTACCGGTACCAGGGCGGAAAGCCGCAGTCGAAAGGGCCGCAGACCGGGGCGTGATCCCAGCCCCACGGTGACTCTCCTGCCAGCCGACGGTGTTGCAGTGATGCGATGGAAGAGGAGAGGGGCATGAAAGGCGGGTATCGTCTCGCGGGAGCATTGTCGGCGGCAGCGGTCGCCTGGCTCTGCGCGCCGGCTCCGGCCGCGGCGAGCGGCTGGCGGGAGAGCGTGTTCGGGAGCGGGAAGACCGTTACGCGTGAGATCGACATCTCGGGCTTCGATGAGTTGGAGATCAGTCACGGCTTCCAGGCGGAGATCCGCCGCGGCGACGGCTACCGCGTGACGGTGGAGATCGACGAAGCCTTCGTCCCGGGCCTGGTGGCCCGCAAGAGCGGATCGACGCTCCGCATCGGTCTCCAGGCCGGCCGCCTGTACGATGTCAGCACCCGGCGCCCCCGCGTCGCGGTCACGATGCCCGCGCTCGCGGCCCTCGAGCTGAGCGGCGCAGTCGCGGCGACCGTCTCGGGGTTCCGCTCCGGCGGCGCCTTTCGCGCCGAGCTTTCGGGCGCGAGCTCGGTCACGGGCGACATCGACGCCGCGGAACTGCAGGCGAGGCTCTCAGGCGCCAGCCGTGTGACGCTGAGGGGCGCGGGCGCCGATGCCCGCATCGAGGCCTCGGGTGCGAGCAAGGTCGATTTCACGGACTTCGCGACGAAGCACACGGTCGCGGCCCTGAGCGGAGCAAGCACGGCGATCGTGCGGCCGGACGGGATGCTCGACGTCAGTGCGAGCGGCGCTTCCCGGGTCTTCTACCTCGGCAGGCCTTCGATGGGCCGCGTCGAGCTCTCAGGGGCGTCGACGCTGTCTTCTCGTTAGGCGCGGGGACCGCTGCCCTCGCCCGGGCCGGGCGGCCCGGACAGCGCGTCGCGGAAGCGGCTGCGCACCTGCTCGCCGTACTGCGGGACGAGCTCGATCAAGTGCGCGCCGCGCCACAGCACGGGGTGGTGGGTCGCCATGATGACCTGAAGGGCCAGCCGTTGGGAGATCTCCGAAAGCCAGTCCGCCATCCGCTCGATCCACACGAAATCCTGGCCCGAGTCCGGCTCATCGAGCAGAAGAGTGTCGCCCCGGTCGAACGGGGTGGTGGACAGCACGTCCCTGATGATCTCGCCGTGCGAGGAGAACATCCCCCTCGTGTCGAGCACCACGTCGGCGTACCCGCGCCTCCGGAACCGCGACGACTGGGGATCGGAGCGCGAATCCACGAGCACCCGGCGGGTCTCGCGGTCGGTCTCGATCGCGCAGTGCGGGCAGTGGCGCAGGGCGCGCAGGATCGTGCTCTTGCCGGTCCCGTTGGGGCCGACGATCGCGTTGACCGCGGGCTCGAAGCAGACCCTGGCGTCGTGGCGCACGCGATAGCGGTGGTGCACGCAGAGGGTCACGCAGGTGATCACGCCGCCGCCCGCGGGAGCCGCGGCGTCACTTCGCGAGCAGGCGGGCCGCCTTTGCCAGGTCGGCCAGCTTGAAGATGCAGCAGGCCTTTGTCCCGCTGGACGTCGAGCCGTACATCTCCTGGATGCTCACGCCCGCGTCCGCCAGCTTCCGTGCCGCCTTGCCCAGCTCGCCGGGCTTGTTGGACAGGGTGACCGCGAGCACCGGCGTCTCCTTTGCGGCGGCCCCCATGCCGGCGAGCGCCTTGCGCGCCTTTGCCGGCGAGTCGGCGGTCAGCATGAACTGCGCGGTGCCCTGCATCGAGTACGCGCAGATCGAAAGGATGTTGACCTTGGCCGCCGAGAGCGCCGCGCTCACCTCGGCGAGCAGGCCCGCCCGGTCGGGAAACGTGAACTCGAACTGGACCGCTTTGGCTGCAGTCACCGCCATGGCTCAACCTCCTCTGCTCCGGTTTCGCTGCTAGTATAATGATTGGAAACGGCGCCGGGGCAGCGCTTGACATCACCGGCGGCGACGGAACAGATTGCCGTCGTGCGTCTCGCAGGGCTCAGGCCCCTTGACTGGGCCGCCGCCGCCCTCTCCCTCGCAGTCTTCGTGCTCGCGCTCGTCCTCACCGCGGCAGGCAGCGGCCGGGAACCGGTGGTGGTGATCGAAGGCCAGGGCGCGTCCTGGGCCTATCCGCTCGACGCCGACGTCGAGGTCGACGTGCCGGGACCGCTCGGGGCGACGCACGTGCAGGTCCACGGCGGCAGCGCCTGGGTCAGCGATTCGCCGTGCACGAACAAGATCTGCATCTCGATGGGGCACATCGGCCGTCCCGGCACGTGGGTCGCCTGCCTGCCCAACCGGGTCTTCGTCAGAGTCGAAGGAAGAGAAGGCGGAGAGGTGGACAAGGTTGCGTACTGAGCAGCAGGAGACGGCCGCCTTCTTCGGCGCCCTGTGCCTGTTCTTCGCGACGATCGAGTACCTCTTCCCCCGGCCCGTGCCGTTCCTGCGGCTCGGGCTGGCCAACCTGCCCATCCTGCTCGCTCTCGACCTCCTGCCCGTGCGCTCCGTGGCCCTCATCACCGCGGTCAAGGTCTTCGGCCAGGGCCTGTTGAACGGGACCTTCGCCTCCTACGTCTTTCTCTTTTCGCTGGCCGGCTCGGTGGCCAGCACCGCCGTCATGGTGCTCGCCCGCCGGTGGGGCGGCCGGCGGATCTCGCTGGTCGGCGTGAGCCTCCTCGGATCGCTCGCGAGCAACGGAGTCCAGGTGACGCTGTCGATCCTGCTGATCTTCGGCCGCAATGCGACCGTCATCGCGCCGCTCTTCCTCGGACTGGGCGCGCTCAGCGGCCTGGCGATGGGGCTCTTTGCCGCGGTGTTCGCCGAACGCTCCCAGTGGTATCAGGGTGTGTGCGCGCGCCTTGCGGCCTGACCGGCTGGCGGGCCTCTTCGGCCCCACCGCGCGCTTTGCGTGGGGCACGCTCCTGCTGCTGCTGTTCCTCCCCCAGCGCGCACTCGTGCCCAAGGCCGCGGAGCTCGTGCTCTTCGGCATCCTCGGCACCGCGGCGGGCAAGCGCATCAGCTGGGCCTACTTCGCCTTTCTGACGCTCTCGATCGCGGCGTTCAACCTGCTCTCGCCCTGGGGCCGGGTCCTCGCGGCGTTCGGGCCCCTGCGGATCACCGAGGGCGCGCTCGTGACCGGACTGTCCAAGGGAATCACCGTGACGGGGCTGGTGCTCATCTCGCTGTTCACGGTCTCGCGCGACCTCGCGCTCCCCGGCCGCTTCGGGGTCTTCCTCGCCCGCAGCTTCTACTACTTCGAGCGTCTCTCGGCGGAGCGGCGGCGCATCCGCCGCGCCCACGTCTGGGAAGACATCGACGCGATCCTCGAAAGCGCGTCCTCCGAGCGGAACGAGCCCGAAGCGGCGGCCGCGCCGGCCGGCGGCTCGCCCTGGCGCGTGTCGCCCGCCGGGGCCGCGCTGGCGGCTGCCACGGCCGGATTGACGGCGGCGGCCTTCTTCATTTTCAAAGGTCCGATCCTGTAGTCGGGCACCGGCCCGCTCCTTATCTTTGAGCGGGAGGCCCGATCCATGTCCACGCGACCCACGCCCATCGACGACCGCCTGTGGAGCTATCTCTGCGAGGTCTCGCTGCGAGAGCACCCGCTGCTCGCGGAGCTGCGCGAAGAGACCGCGCGCCTGCCCGACGCCGAATGCCAGATCTCGCCGGAGCAGGGGCAGCTCATGGGGCTGCTCGTGAGGCTGATGGACGCGCGGCGGGCACTGGAGATCGGAACCTTCACGGGCTACAGCTCGCTGACCGTCGCGCTCGCGCTGCCGCCCGACGGCAAGCTGGTCTGCTGCGACATGAGCGAGGAGTGGACGTCGGTCGCGCGGCGCTACTGGGAAAAGGCGGGAGTCGCGCGCAAGGTCGAGCTGCGGCTCGGCCCGGCGGCCAAGACGCTCGAGCGCATGAGCGGCGACGGGGAGAAGGGGAGCTACGACTTCGCGTTCGTCGACGCGGACAAGACCGGTTACCGCGGGTACTACGAGCGCTGCCTCGAGCTCCTGCGGCCGGGAGGCCTCGCGATCTTCGACAACATGCTCTGGGAAGGGAAGGTCGCGGATTCGCGGGCGCGCGACAGGGACACGCAGGCGATCCGCGAGCTGAACGCGTTTGCGAGCCGCGACCCGCGGGTCGCGTCGAGCCTGCTGCAGGTCGGCGACGGCGTCCTGCTCGCGATGAAGCTGCCGTGAGCGCGGGCATCACGGCAGAAGCATCTCCTCCCAGGCAGCGGCCTTCCAGCGGCTCCTCACGTCGCGGAGCTGACCGAGCACCGACTGACGCTCCTGCTCGCTCGCGACCAGCGGGGTGTGCGCGAAATAGTCGATCACGCGCGCGAGCTTCCGCCGGACGCGCAGCCGGGCGACCGCGACCGCGAACGGCGCCTGCGGCCGTCTCTTGAGCCACGTGGGCGGAACCCGGCCTGTGTAGAGGATGAAGTCGGCGTCCCGCTGCCTGCGCTCCAGCAGCGACCCGAACACGTTGACCACGAGGTGGTAGATCAGGAAGAAGGCGCCGGCCAGAAGAGCCGCGGACGCCAGCAGCATGAGCGCGATCATCGCGGCCGTCCCATCCCGGAGCCTCCCGCCACCGGCCGCCACCTGACGGCAGCCGGGGCCGCGCAGGCCGCTACCGGCCCTTGTTGTACCGAGCGATCAGCGGCAGCACGTGCTCGGCCGCCTGGCGCGCCGCCGTGTCGGGGTCGGGCTTGGGCAGGATCTCGATCGACACCCAGCCGTCCCATTTTGCGCGCTTGAGGCCGCCGAGCACGTCGTCGAAGTCGAGGTGGCCCTGCCCCGGCGCCAGGCGGTTGGAGTCGGCAAAGTGGATGTAGCTCACCCACTTCGAGTTGCGGTACAGCGCGTCGCCGACGTGCGCGTCCTCGATGTTCATGTGAAAGACGTCGGGCATGATGCCGACGTTCTTCCGCTCGACCCTCGCCAGCAGCTTCGCGGCGTCGTCGACGGAGTTCACGAAGTTGAGCTCGTAGCGGTTGACCGGCTCGATCATCAGCGTGACCCCTTTGGGGGCGCCCACGTCGCAGATGCGTCGCGCCATGTCGATAAAGAGCTGCTCGGTCTGCGCGGGCGTCTGCCCATCCTGGTAGAAGCCCCTCGCGCGCCCGACGTTGATGAGCCTGCCGTGGTCCTGGGCGAGGTCGACGAGCCCGCGGAACACCTGGAGCACCCGCTCCCGCGCCGAAGGGTCGGGGTGCGTGAAGTAGAGCCCGAGAACGGCGAACACCTGTCCCGTGCTGATGCAGCTCGCCTCGAGGCCGCGCGCGGCGAGCATGCGGTCGAGCTTTGCCGGCTCGACGTCGCCCGCCTCCTTGAGCGCCAGCTCGATGCCGTGGTAGCCGAAGTCGGCCGCCTTGCGGATCGACTCCTCGAACCCGCGCCACACGACAAAGGCCGACTGAGGGGCGTCGGCGCCGGCGACAGCGACAGAGAGCTTCATCCATGCCTCCCGACCAGGTGACTTTGCAGGCTCGCGAAACCGCACCCTTATCTAGCGGCCTGAGGCCGCACCGCGTCAACCGGGCGCGAGGGGCAGGGTGCGGCCCGGAGGGCGCGGGGACGAGGGAGACGCGCAGCGCGGAACGCGCACCGCGCGGCCAGGGTCAGTTGACGACGAGGGTCTCGACGAAGCCTTCGGCCCGGGTGGGGAGCTGGATCGAGGCGAAGAGGTTGGAGATCACGTTTTCGGGCACCGGGTCCTCGCGCTTGCGGTTGCGCTCGATGCAGGTGAGGACCGGCCGGTTGAGAAAGATGGCACCGGCGCGCTTGCGCGTCTCGCGGGCGAGGTGCACGTAGCTCGCGCGCGACTCGATCGAGACGCTCGTGTTGTCGACGAGCACCTTTTCGCCCGCGTGGAGCAGGTGCTCGAGGATCTTGCGCTCCACGTGCTGGACCAGGCCTTCGTCGTGCTCCGCGAAATGGCTCTCGCTCCAGCGTTCGCCGTAGCGCGTCATCTCGTGGAGGAACCTCCGGATCTCCTTGCGGTTGACCCGACGGTGGGCCGAATCGGTGAAGTTCTCCCTGGCAAAGGTGCTCTTCCCGCAGGCGGGGAGGCCGCAGACGAGCACGATGTCCAGACCCTTAAATCGTGCAAGGTCCATATACCGATCATCGGAAGTAGGAGCGCCGCGTCCGAGCGGAGCGCGCGGCGCCCCAGGGTGAATTTCCTTGACACCCGGCTCGTTTTCTACCTATAAGGACGCTCACACTCGCCCGCTCCCCCGGGAGTCCGCAGCATGTTCAGCATCCGCCTCGCAGGTCTCATAGCCTTCTGCATCAGCATCGCGGTCGCCTCGCAGAGCACGGCGAACCCCGAGGTCCGCGACCAGCGCGATTCGGCGCCGCCCCCGGTGTTCGCGCCCGAAAAGGCCGTCGTCGCAGCCGATGGCACGATCTACGGCATCTCGGAGGAACGCGGGTTCACGGTTTCCACCGACGGCGGGGCAAGCTGGGAGCTTCGCGACGCCGGGCTGCCCCGCAAGGTGATCTTTCCGTTCGCCGCCGAGCAGTCGCTGCGGCCGCTGACCTCGGTCGGGGTCGACCCCGTCGATCCCGCCCGCGTGGCCGTCACCACGCCCGGCGACCTCTACGTCTCGGAGGACGCGGGCCGCACCTGGTCGCGCGTCTCCACGGTCGCCGAAGGCGAGCGCAAGCCGGGGACGCCGGGCTGGGTGAGCTACCTGACCGCGGTCGCCCTCTCGCCGTCGAACCATGATGGCTTCCTGATCGGCACCTCGTTCGACGGCTTCTACGAGACCACCGACCGGGGCCGCACCTGGACCGATCCCTCGTCCAAGGCGCGCTTTCTCGACAGGGGCGCCCACTTCTTCGAGGAGGTCGCCGGCATCAGCTACGACCCGTCCCAGCCCGGCGTCATCACCATCGGGCTCGACTTCGGCTACGGGATCTACCGCTCCTCCGCGAACCGGGAAACCTACACCGACCTGGCGTTCCCCGGCGCCGCCGCGGGGGAGAACATCCGGGTGTTGCGGTACGACGCGAGCGGCGAGCTGCACGTCGTGACCGACAGCGCGGTGTGGCAGTACGGGGCAGCGGGGTGGCAGCGGCTCGCGGCGGCGGCGCGGCAGGCGCCCCGGCGCGACCCCGCCCGCGAGGCGAGGATCGCCCGCGCCGCGAACCGCACCGGGATCTACGTCTCGTCGTTCACGGCCGGCAGAGCCCGCTTCGACGAGCTGCTCGCCTGGGTCAAGATGCAGGGCCTGAACAGCGTCGTGATCGACTTCAAGGACGACGACGGGATCCTGGCCTACGACTCGGCCCTCGAGATGCCGAAGGCGTTGGGGGTCGTGCGCAGGCGGTTCGACGCGAGGCAGGTCATCGACAGGGCCCACCAGGCCGGCGTCTACGTGATCGCGCGGATTCTCGTGTTCAAGGACCGCGCGATGTACGGCTACCGCGACGGCGCCTACGCGGTCTGGGACCGCGAGCGCAACGCGCCGTGGCGCAACCTCGTCAAGCGCGAGGACGAGAACAAGAACGTCACCTGGCAGCAGGTGGAGTTCTGGGTCGACCCGTATTCCGAGGCCGTCTGGGACTACAACATCGCCGTCGCGAAGGAAGCCGAGCAGCTCGGCGTCGACGAGATCCAGTTCGACTACATCCGCTTCCCCACCGACGGCGACCTCTCGACCATCGTCTATCGCAGCCGCAAGCCGGGACAGATCCACTCCGACGCGCTCGAAAGCTTCCTCGCCAAGGCGCGGGAGTCCCTCAGCGTGCCGATCAGCACGGACCTCTACGGCTTCAACTCGTGGTACCACATGGGCAACTGGAACGGCCAGAGCATCGACCTGGTCAGCCGTTACGCCGACGCGATCTGCCCCATGTATTATCCGTCGCACTTCCCCGCGGATTTCCTGCGCGCGCTGCCCTATATCGATCGGGCCAGGCGCATCTACCAGGAAGGCACGACGCGGTCGAGCTCGATGGTGGCGGGCCGCAGCGTCATTCGACCGTACGTGCAGGCCTTCCGCCTGTACGGCGAGCTCAAGATGACCCCCGAGGAGTACACCCGCTACCTGCGGGTGCAGCTCGAAGGGGCGGCCGCGGCGCGCGCTTCGGGCTTCACGCTCTGGAACGCATCGAACGACTACTACATGGCGTCGTTCCCGCTCGCCGAGTTCCTGCCGCCGCCCGCGGGCGGCGCGGGCGGCCGCTCCGAGCGGGGGCGCGGGCGGCGCTCCGGCCGCGGGAGCTGCTGCGGTTGACGCAGCGGCCGGCACTGCCGGCGCCCCGGCCAACCTGCAGCGATAGGGGCGCCGCCCCCGTTCCCTGAAGCTTCTTGACCGGGCCTCGGGCCGGGTCGTACCTTCGGCCATAGCCCGGCGGAGCGGGGCGGAGCCCGCGCGCGCGGGCTGCGGAGGATGCCAATGAAAGTGATCGTGACGGGCGGAAGCGGCAAGGCCGGCCGCCATGTCGTGCGTGAGCTCGCGGAAGCGGGCCACGACGTAACCAACCTCGACCGCGCCGCGCTCGAAGGGCTTCCGGGAAAGCTCATCCGCATCGACCTGACCGACGCCGGGGAGGTCTACGACGCCTTCGCCCAGGTGCGGCCCGAAGGGGTCTGCCACCTCGCGGCCAACCCGTCGCCGAGCGGCTGGTCGCGGCAGGGCACATTCGTCGGGAACGTGACGCAGACCTATCACGTCATGCAGGCGGCCGGGGATTTCGGAGTCTCGCGCCTCATCTATGCCAGCAGCGAGATGGCCACCGGGTGGCTCACCACCGAGGAGCTGCCGCCCCGTTTCCCCTTCAAAGAGGAAGACAGGGTCGACTCGCCCAACGCCTACGCCCTCAGCAAGTACCTCGGCGAGATCATCGCTGACTCGATGGTTCTGCGCTATCCAGGCATGGCGATCTGCAGCCTGCGCATCAACAACGTGATCCCGCCCGAGCTCTCCGTGGCGATGCTCGGTCCCCGCCGGCGCGAGTTCCCCGGCCCGGGCAGCGCCAACTTCTGGAGCTACATCGACGCCCGCGACGTCGGCTGGGCCTTCCGCGCGGCGCTCGAGGGCACGAGCACCGGGCACGAGGTCTTCCTCATCGCGGCAGCCGACACGTGCATCGAAGTGCCGATCCGCCAGGCGGTCAAGACGAGGTATGGGAAGGAAGGCAGATTCGCCGCCGGCCACGGCGACTTCCAGTCGGCCTTCGACTGTTCGAAGATGAACCAGTTCTTCGGCTGGAAGCCGCGCCACAGCTGGCGGGACACGCCGTAGACCGGCGGCCTGCCGCAAGCTCGCCGGTCCCCTACGCGCCGCCGCGCTCGATGCGCGCAAGCAGCCTGTCCGCGCCCTGGGCGAACGCCCGCGACGCGGGTCTGTGGCTGAAACCGACGATCACGCTCAGACCGCAGTTCAGCGAGTCGTGGAGGAAGCTCACGAGCAGCTTGAGGTAGGCGTCGCGCTTGACTCCGCCCTTTTCGTTGCGCAGCACCAGCTTCTGCAGGTCGAAGGTCTGCACGATCGCGGCGACCTGACGGTTGTAGACGGGGTACAGCGCCTTGACCAGGGTGAAGAATCTCCTGCGATAGTCCTGGCTGTTCTCCACGAGGGCGCGGATCTGCTCGCGCCGGTTGCGCACGCGCGAGCCCCGCGTGCTCGCCTTCTTCGGGATGAACTCCGAGATCACGCGGAGGATGCTGCGCGACTGCAGCAGCTTGTAGAGCGCGAAGTAGACCAGGAGGACGCCGGCGCTGCCGTGCAGAACGTCGCCGAGCTCGGCGGCGCTCAGGTTCAGGTACATCAGCAGCCGGCTCATGCGGCGGTCGATCGCCCGGCTCGCGGGAACGGGCGTGCCCGCCGCGAACGGGCGGCGCGCCTCCTCCTGGCGCCCGATCTCCTCCTGGAGCAGCTTCGCAAGCCCGATCAGGAACTCCCGCAGCCTGTCGCGCCGCACGACGTCGAGCACCCCGCGGAACGCGCGCCGCATGAGGCCCGAGCCGGCCGGCGTGCGCTGCGGGCGCTGGTCGTCGGCGGTGATGCGGTCCATGTAGCCGAGCAGGGAGTCGAGACAGGCGTCGAGGTCGCCGATCTCGGGGTTCGCGCGCAGGTAGTAGCGCACCAGCTCCAGGCTGCGGCCGGCGAGCTGCAGCTCGGAGAGCAGGTTCGTGAGGCGCTGCTGCTGGATCACCTCCACCATGTCGAGCATCCGCCTGTAGACGTTGATGAGGATCGACGGATTGGCCTGCAGCAGGTCGAGGGCCGGGTCCCTCGGCACGAAGCCCAGGTCATCGACCCGGCCGGCCGCGCCGTCGGGGATCCGCAGCTCGTCGGGCACGTTGCGGTTGTAGTTGCCGATCACGTCGCGGGGGTCGAAGTCCGCGTCCGCGAGCGCCGCGTACCGGTTGTGCCACAGCCCGATCGCCGGCGGCCGCTCGAGCTCGAGCACGCTGCGGAGGTAGCCGCCCGTGGATACGTGCGCCGTCGGCTCGGCATTCGTCACGACGACCAGGTTCGCGGTGAACGGGAGGTAGACCAGGTTGTCCTCGTAGCGGTTGCCCGCCGGCAGGTCCATGAGCAGCACGTCGTAGCTCCTGCCGGCCTTCTGCAGGAACTCGCCGAAGAGCCTCTGGAGCGCGCGCTCGCGATCCTTCCCTTCGAGCTTGGGTCTCGGGAAGATGAGGTCCAGGTTGTTGAAGACGCGGTTGACCTGCGCCTCGAGCCCGCCCCGGCCGGCCGAGCCGTTGCCGCCGGTGAGCACCGCTTCGGCCGGGTTGAGATCGAGGATGGTGGCGATATCGGAAAGGGGGTCCAGATCGATGAGCGCGACCCGTTTGCCCTTGCGCGCATAGTAGAGCGCAAGGTTGACGGCCGTGGTGGACTTGCCGACCCCTCCCTTTCCGGATCCGATGGCGACCGCCTTGCGCCGTACGAGGTCCAGAACTCTGCCCACCGGCATAACCGACGCCAATGTAGACGACGGCCGCGGCAGTGTCAATTTTCGCGCCGCCTCGAGCGTCGCGCTTCGGCGGGCCGTCGCTCGCGCCGGTGCCGGTTGTCTGGCCGCGGCGGACCGCGGCCGGCCTAGTACCGGTAGGTCATCAGGAGCCCGCCGGGGAGCACGTTCAGGGCGAGCCGGTCGTTCGCGGCCCTGACGGTCCGGTGGAGGTACGGGATCCCGTATCCGATCGCGGTCCCCAGCACGGCGCCCGCGGCCACGTCGGTCATGAAGTGCATGCCCGCCACGACGCGCAGCGTCGCCGTGAGCGTGGCGAGCCCGTAGGCTCCCGCCGCCAGCGGAACCATCCAGGGCGAGCCGGGGAAGTAGACCGAGAACAGGTACACGGTGGCCGTGGCCGCC
This sequence comes from uncultured Spirochaetota bacterium, assembly GCA_963734495.1. GTDB lineage: Bacteria > Spirochaetota > Spirochaetia > SZUA-6 > CAVTHK01 > CAVTHK01. The sequence continues at coordinate 780,949 of CAVTHK010000001.1, read as the reverse complement.
GCGAACGCCATCGTGGAGTCGCCGGAGAGGAAGCTCTGGTCGTTCTCGCGCGATTCGACGTTGGACGCGCCGCCGGTGTACATGTACGGCCGGTAGCGGGCGAACAGCAGCTTGAAGGTGTTCTTGGCGGCATCCGCGAACGCGAGAGTCTCGATGTAGATCACGCCGGCGGTGACCGTGTCGTCGAAGGGCAGCAGAAAGCCGAACGCGCCCGGCGCGAGCATTGTGGTGAACATCACGACGTCCGCCGTCGTGTTGAGCCCCGACGAGTAATCGAAGATCGCGAGGCGATCGAAGGCGTTGACGTCGGAACGGTCGGGCGTGCCGAGCACGTCGCGGGTGCTCGTGCGCACCAGGTACTCCGTCACGCCGGCGTACGGAAGCCCGACGCCCAGCAGGATGCCGTCCGTCAGCGGGTCGAGCCTGAGCCCCTGGGCCGGTGCCGGGCGGTCGACGAGGGACAGGAGCCCGACGACAAGGAGCGCGATCCTCACGGCGGCCCCCCGCAAGCGCGAGGCTGCGGTCGGCTGCAGATCGGCACGCCCGAGCATGTCACTGTATTGCATTCCGTGAAGCTACTACCACGGCAGCGGGAGCGTCGAGAGGGACCTGCCCGCCCCGGCCGCGTCCGCCGCTCACTCTGCCGGCGGCGGCTCTACTGCGATTTGTAGGTCGCCTCATAGGTGGCCTGAAACCAGCGCATCAGCGCGGCGAGCCTGTTGGAGAAGGACTCGGCGCCGATCCGCTCGGCGAGGCCGAAGATGTTCAGCGCGTGCACGCAGGAGAATCCGTACACGACGATGCGGTCGTCGAGGGGCATCACGACGATCGTGCTCAGAAGCTCGCGCGGCTGAACGAACGGGATCAGGACCTTCCGGATGGCGCCGACGTTCTCCATGCTCAGGACAAATGATCCCTCGCGGACCTCGTAGCCCACCTCGACGACGTAGCGGCCGAACGAGGCGTCGTCGAACGAGGCGAACCGGCTCTCCCGCAACCCGTCCACGGGCGCTGAGTCCAGCCTGGGGTCCGGAAGCCTCTCCCCGCCCGCGGACGAGTCGACGAACGCGGCGTCGTGGAAGAGCGTGTCGACCCGGCCCCGCGAGACCGAGAAGTACTCGATGCCCTTGAGGCTGCTCACGGCGTGGAGCGCGTTGTAGATCGTCCTCGGGTCGCCGCCGGCCGGGCCCTCGGGAGGGCGGTAGGAGAGGACCATCTCGACTCCGACCGTCGGGTCGAGGGCGGCGACCCGCCGGCTCACTTCGTCGCGCACCGCCAGGCGCGGGAACAGGGCGAGCCCCTCGGCCCCGCGGAACGCGCGCTTCGCGCCGCCCGAAGCCTCGAGCTCGGCGACCGTCTCCCGGGAAAACAGCGCGTCTATGGGCGCGCACCACGCGCGCCGGAACGAGGCACGCGAGCGCGCACGCGGCGAGGATGTTCGATCTCACGGCAACGGTGAAGGTACCCCGCGGCCGGTCGCTCATCAAGCGGGAGGCACGCTGCGGCCGCGGGGCGCGTCAGATCAGAACTTCGGGACCGGTCTCTTGGCGAAACGATCGAGGGAGGCCTGCTGGATCGCCAGCGCCTTCGGCACTCCCATGGCGTTGATCCTTTTCAGGTATTCGTCGAACCCGGCGAGCGGCTCGAGGCCCACCACGAACTTGACGAACATCTCGTCGCGGTAGGTCGTCACCTCGGACAGGATCGCCGCCAGCTCCTTGGACTCCTCGGCAGTCGGGAGTGGCCGCAGGCATGGCGCGGCTGATGTCTCCGGTGCTGGCCATGAGCTTCCCTCCCTCGTACTGCTCAGGGAAGGACATCATCTGCTCCCAGTAGCGGGCGTCCTGCTTCCAGAAGCGGCCCATCCCACCGTCCGGGGCGTACTTGCTGAGGGCGTTGACGACCGACAGGCCGTCCGGGTTCTTCATCACGAGGTCAGTGTACTTGGGGAAGCCGTTGACCCAGTTGTAGGTGAGGCCTTCGATGCCGAAGTTCCCGAGGTTGTGGCCGTCTTCGGTCCACCAGAAGTTCAGCCACTTGACCGTTTCCACCGGGTGCTTGTTCTTCGTGGTGATCGCGGCGCCCGACCCGTCGAAGTCGTTGCCGCCCGAGCCGTGCATGTGGTAGCTCTTGCCGTCTTTCGCGTAGGGCCACGGCGCCAGGACCAGCTTGAAGTTCGGGTTGCCCTTGCGGCCGAGGGGCGTGAACCCTCCCATCTCGGAGTTGAGCCTTCCCCAGAAGGCGCCGACGCGGCCTTCGGCGATCATGCCCCTGACCTGATTGTACTCGCGGCTGACGAAGTCCTTGTCGATCAGCCCGGCCTTGTACCAGCGGTTCATCACCGTGAGGTAGTCCTTGTATTCCGGCTCCGCGAAACCGTAGTGGACCTTGCCGTCGACGACGTAAGGCTCGTAGTTGGAGCCCCACGCGCACATCATCCAGCGCAGCCCGCTGATCGCCTTGAGCCCGCCGTTGGGCAGCGCGGCCAGCGGGATGATGTTGTCGCCCCGCTTCTTGAACGCCGTGAGAACCGTCTCCCACTCGTCGAGCGTCTTGGGCGGCTGCAGTCCCATCTCGGTCAGCCAGTCGCCGCGGAACATCGGCCCGGTGGAGAACCGCTGCCAGCTTTCGGCCGGGTCCTTGATCCAGGGCGTCAGGTTCGGAAACAGGTACAGGCTGCCCTGATCGGTGATGATCTTGCGGCCTATGTCGGGCCGGCCGTTGACGAACCCCGCGAAATCACGTGCGTTCCTGGCGACCAGGTCATTGAGCTTGATGATGACCTTGTCGGCGATGGCCTTCTCCGGCCCTCCGGGAAAGTCCATCCAGCCCCAGTAGATGACGTCAGGGTAATCGCCGGAGGCGATCATCAGGTTGAACTGCTCGGTCACCTGGGCCGCGGGCGGATGGAGAAACTTGACCTTGATGCCCGTGATCTTCTCGGCTTCCTGGTAGACGGGAATCTCGTTGTGGCTGGCGCGAGTCGCCGCCGTGCGGGCAGCGATTTCGGTCCAATAGGTGATCGCCACGTTGTCGGCGATCCAGTGCGCGCCCTTTCCCGCGGGCTTCTGCTCGCCGGAAGCCTGCGGCGCGGGCTTGTCCTGCGCGCCGCCGGCCCACAGCAGAGCCGCCGCGAGCATCATGATCGTGCTCAGCGCACCCAACCTTCTCATCGCTGTCCTTCTCTTTCGGGTAGTTCAGCTCGGCCGCCTGCGCGGGCGGTCTCTCCCGCCAACTACCTGCGCCAGAGTACACGATTGACAGCGCGGGTGCACGTGCACAAATAGTCGTTACGCCGACATCTCCCCGTTCTCCTTTTCCGTGCGCTCCGCCTGCGCCGCCTCGCGGCGTGCGCGCCGGCGGGCGAGCCGATCGCCGATCGCCTGCGGCAGGTCGGCGAGCGCGTAGTACATCACCGGCACGACCACGAGGGTGAGCACCGTGGCGAACATGAGCCCGAAGATGACGACCACGCCCATCCCGCTCCAGAAGTCGGCGCTCTCGGCGCCGAACGTGATCAGCCGGTGGAAGTTCCCCTGGAACACTTTGGTGAACTCGATGGCGATCCCCGTCGTGAGGGGGATCAGGCCGAGGATGGCCGTGATGGCGGTGAGCAGAACGGGCCGCAGCCTGGTGCGGCCGGCGCGCACGATCGCCTCGGCCTTGGGAAGCCCGCGCTCGCGAAGCTGGCGGGTGTACTCGATGAGCACGATCGCGTTCTTCACGACCACGCCGGCGAGCGAGATGATGCCGACTCCGGTCATGATGATGCCGAACGGCTTGAACGTCACCAGCAGCCCGAAGAAGGCCCCGAACAGGGAAAGCGGGACCGTGGCCATGATCACGAACGGCACGGTCACCGAGTCGAACTGCACGACGAGCATGAGGAAGATCAGGGACATGGCGATCAGGAACGCGCTGGCGAGGAAGCTGGCCGCCTTGGCCTGCTCCTCGTTCTGCCCGGTGAAGGAGAGGGCGTACCCCTGCGGCGGGACGTAGGAGGCGAGGCGATTGCGCGCTTCCGCAAGCACCTCGGCGGAGCTGCGGCCGATGGCGTCGGCGCTGACCGTGATCACCCGCTCGCCGCCGACGTGGTTGATGCTGCTCAGGCCGGTGGCGAGATGGACGGTGGCAAAGTTGGCCAGCGGCCGGTGCACGCCGTCCTGGAGCACCGTGAGGTCGAGCAGGTCGTTGTAGTGCGTGCGGTAGTCGCGGTCGAAGCGCACCGTGATGTCGTACTGGTCGGAGCCGACGCGGTACTTGGAGGCGACGGTTCCGTTGATGGCCGTGCGGATCGTTCCCGCGATCTTGGCGGTCGAGAGCCCCTGCAGGGCGGCCTTGACCCGGTCGATATCGACCCGAAGCTCGGGCCTGCCGGGCTCGTAGTCGTCGTCGAGCCGCGCCAGCCCGGGCACGCCCGCGATCCGCTTCTGGATGTCCACCGACATCGCATCGAGGACGGCGAGGTCCTTGCCCTTGAGGCGCACCTCCACGGCGCGTCCCGTGGGCGGGCCGTTTTCCGGTTTGGTCACGTCGACGCGCACGCCCGGGATGCCCGCGACCTTCGCGCGCACCTGCTCGAGCGTGAGCACGGAGCTCTGCTTGCGGTCCGGCTTGTCGAGCATATCGATGGTGACGCGCGACTTGTGCGGAGTGCCGCCCCCCGCCCCGAAGTCGAAGAAGTTGCCCGACGTCCCGATGTCGCTCAGCACGTTGCGCACGTCGGGGGTCCCGGCGAGCCGCCTCTCGATCTCGCGCACGGCGGCGTCCGACACCTCCAGGCGCGTGCCCAGCGGCGCTTCGACGTTGACGTAGATCTGCGCGGGGTCCTGGTCGGGAAAGAACTCGACGCCGTGGTTGAGCACGGCGAACACCACGAGCATCAGGACGAAGGCCGCCCCCGACAGGGCGAGGAAGCGGCCGCGGCGCTTGCGGCTCGCGAGCAGCCAGCCGAGCATCCGCTCGTAGCGCGCGCCGAAGCGGTTGAGGAGCCGATCGCCCAGGTGCGGCCTGCCTGATGCCTTGAGGCGGATGAACGCGGACGCGAAGACGGGGCTGATCATCAGGGCCACGAGCAGCGACGAGGAAAGCGTGATGATGAGCGTCACCGGCAGCACGCGCATGAAATTGCCGATGATCCCCGGCCAGAACAGCAGCGGAGCGAAGGCGAACACGGTCGTCGCCGTCGAGGAGATCACCGCGATGCCGACCTCGCGCGTGGCGTCGCGAGCCGCCTCCATCAGCTTCTTGCCCTCGTGGTGCTGGCGGTAGATGTTCTCGACGACGACGATCGCGTCGTCGACCAGCATCCCCAGGGACAGGATCAGGCTGAAGAGCGTGATCATGTTCAGCGTGAGGCCCAGCAGGCTGAGGGTCAGGAACGAGAGGAACATTGAGAGCGGAACCGCCAGGCCGACGAGCAGGCTGTTGCGGGCGCCCATGAAGAAATAGAGCACGAACACGACGAGCAGCAGCGCCATCAGGAGGTGGTTGTTCAGGTCGCTCACGGTGGTGCGGATTTCGCGGGAAAAGTCCGCGACGACCACAGCCTTGGCCCCCTCGGGGAAGCCCGGCTGCTCCTTTGCGAGCAGCGCCTTGACGGCGTCGGTGAGGGCGAGGATGTTCTCCCCGGTGCGCTTCTCCACCGCGAGGCTCACGCTAGGCTGCCCGTTGAGGCGGGAGGCGCTCTCGGGCTCCTTGAACCCCGAGGAAACCATGGCGACGTCCCTCAGGTAGATGGGGGTGCCGTGGCGCGTGTCGATGACGAGCCCCCGCAGGTCGTCGAGCGACGTGAGCTCACCCGGGACCCGGATGGTCCAGCGCAGCGACGAGCTCTCCGTCGCCCCGCCCGGGATGGTCATGTTCTCGCGCGAGATGGCGGAGATGACGTCGTCCACGCCGAGGTTGTAGTGGACGAGCTCCGTGGGGTTCACGTTGACCTTGATCTCGCGCTCGAGCCCGCCGGTCAGGTTCACGGTGAGGACGCCGGGGATGTTTTCGAGCTTCTTCTTCAGGTCCTGCGCGATCTCCTTGAGACGGACGAGCGACTGATCGCCGGTGACCGCCACGACGATGACCGGGATGTTCTCGAAGTTGATCTCCTGAACGATCGGCTCCAGGATGTCGTTCGGCAGGTCGGACCGCGCCTGGTCCACCTTTTCCCGCGTCTGCCGCACCGCCTCGTCGACCGCGATGTCGGGCTGGAACTCCGCCACGACCGACGTGAGGCCTTCGCGGCTCGAGGAGGAGAGCGTCTTGAGCTTGGAGATCTCCATGAGCCTGGTCTCGAGCGGATCGGCCACGAGGGTCTCCATGTCCTTGGGCGACACGCCCGGATAAGGGATCGTGACAAAGACGGTCGGCTGCTTGATCTCGGGGAATGACTCGATCGGGAGGTTGATGTAGGCCCCGATCCCCGCGAAGGTGATCACCGCCACGAAGACGAAGATCGCGGTGCGCTTCTTGAGAGAGAAGTCCGTGAGTTTCATTTGAGCTCCAGGAGGTCGCCTTCGCTCAAGGAGCGCTGTCCGGACACGACGAGGTCCTGGCCCGGCGCGAGCCCTTCGACGAGGACCTCCGAGCCGCTCACGGAAAGCTGCTGGACGTCCACGCGCTTCGCCTTGCCGCCCTGGTTCACGAACACGTACCACCCGTTCGGGCCCTCGATGAGGGAGTCGAGTGGGATGACGATCCGGTTGTGCAGCGACTGGTAGCGGACGCGCAGGTTGGCCACCATGGCCGGCGCGATCCGGCGGCCGGGATTGTCGAACTGGACCTCGACGTCGAACGTGCGGCTCTGCGAATCGATGTCCCGCGATACGTAGGTGATGGGAGCCGTGATCGTGACGTCCGGAAAGGCGTCGAAAGTGACGTCCACCGGCGTGCCGAGGCCGACGTCGCCTATGAACCGTTCGGCCACGCCCGCCCGCACGCGCAGCTGGTCCATGTCGATGACTTCGAAGGCGGGGGTCATGGGCGTCACGTACGCGCCGAGGTCATAGTAGCGGCGGTTGACGATCCCGGGGATCGGGGTCCGGAGCGTGAGCTTGTCGACCCTGGCCTGGACCAGCGCGTACGCCGCGCGGGCGGCCTCGAGCGAGTAGGTGGAGTACAGGTACTCGTTCTCCGCGATCGCCTTCTTGTCGAAGAGCGCCTTCTTGGTCGCCTGGTCCAGCTCGGCCTGCTTGAGGGCCGCTGCCGCCTGGTCGCGGCCGGCTACGAGCACCGGGTTGTCGAGCAGGGCGAGGCCGGCGCCGGCATCGGCCTTGTTGCCCTTGTCCACGAGCACCCGCTTGAGGATGCCGCCTTCTTCCGCGACGACGTTGATCTTGCTGCGCGCGAGCACGGTCCCGGTGACGCGCAGGTAGTCCACGAAATCCCGCGGCTCCAGGCGCTGCACGCGCACGGGCACGGCCTTCCCGGGGTCGGCCGCCTGGTCCTTGGTTGCGGCGGGGCCGCGCTGGGCGCATCCGCCGAGGGCAATAAACGCCGCTGCCGCCAGGGCGGCGGCCCGGATTCTCGCTTTCATCATGGGAAAAGCTCCTTTCAGGGGACTGAGCCGGTCGCCTGCTCCCAGTCGAAGCGGGCGGACAGCAGGTCGTAGACCGCCGAGTAGTAGCCGACCTTCGCCTGGTCACGGGCGATCCGGCTGGAGGTGAGCTCGAGCTGCGTCGCGGCGCCGTTGGCGACCCGCGTCTGGGTGATGTCGTAGGCACGCTCGGCCGACTGCACGCTGCGCGCCGAAGCGTCGACCGCGCGCGCGGCCTCCTGCAGCCTGAGCTCGGCGTTGCGGACGTCGGCGCGGATCTGGTCAGCGAGGTCCTCGACGCGCGTTTCGGACTTGTCACGGTCGATCCGCGCTTTGCGCACCGCGGCGTCGACGGCCCCGCCGGAAAAGATGGGGACCGAGAGCTGGAGGCCCAGCGTCAGAGAGTCGTAGTTGTTGTCCGGCGCGGACCCGTCCGAGAGCACGTAGGCCGAGTAGGAGAGGCTCGCCGCCAGCGTCGGGTAGTGCTGCGACTGGGCGGCGCGCACGTTGATGTCGAGAAGCTCTTTCTGCAGCTCCTGCGCCTTGAGGTCCGGGCGCCGCTGCAGGGCCTCATTCGCCGACCCCGGCGACGGCTGCGGCTGCGCGGAGGGCGCTTCGAGGGAACCCTTCACCTCCAGGGCCTCGTCGATTCCGATCCCGGCGAGGGTCTTGAGCGAGTTGAGAGCCACCTCGTAGTCGCGCTGCGCGCGGATGCGCGCGGGGATCGTCGCCAGGTGGGCCGCTTCCGCCTGCAGCAGGTCGAACTCGCTCGCCGCGCCGTTCTCGAAGCGGAGACGGACGTTGTCGTAGTTGTCCTGCGCCGCCGCCTCCGACTCCACGCTCACGTCGCGCACTTCGCGGGCAAGCAGTGCCCCGTAGAACGCCTTGCGGGCGCCGTTGATCACCGCCTGCCGGACCGCTTCGAGCTGCTCGCGGCCCATGTCGTCGAGGTAGCCCGAGGCGCGAACGGCGTACAGGACGCTCAGGTTGAGGATGTTCTGGCTCACGGTGGCGCCGGCCTGGAGCTGGTTGTGGAACGGGACCTGGTAAGGGCTCGTGAGGGCGAGGAGCTCCCTCCCGTAGCCGGCCGAAGCGCCGACGCGGGGCAGCGCGGCCGCGACCGCCGAGGTCTTGTCCGCCTCGGCCGAGGAGACGTCGAGCCGCGCAAGGCGCAGCGCCCGGCTCGAAGCGGCTACCTTGTCGACGAAGGCCCCGAAGTCCAACTCGAGAGCGGGCGCGGCCGCGGAGGCGGCCGCCATCAGGCAGGCCGCGAGCATGGTTACTTTGATCTTCGAGAGCGGCAAGAGACCCCCCCTTCCCCGGTATTCGTCAAATATCGCGTCAAACCGGGGCGCGATCAACAATTCCCGACACGCGGGGCGCGCTGCCCGCGCCGTGCCACTGGAGCGATTGAAACACCGCGGCTTCGGGAGATTGACACCGGCGCACCCTCAGCTCGTGACGACCGACCCACGCGGCACGCGTCGGGCGGCCGCGTTTTTTTCCGGGCGCTGGAACGGTATCTTTCTTGAGCGATGAAGCCGACAGACAGGCGCTCGCTCGGAGCTGCCGCGGCCGCGGCTGCGGTCGCCGCGTTGGCCGTCGCCGTGTGGCTTGCTCTGGACCGCCTCAATCAGCGAGCCGACTGGGTCACGGTCCAGGCGCCTGCCTACGCGGCGGTCGGGCAGCCCCTGCCCCTGAAGATAACGGTGAAGAAGGCGGACGTGCCGACCTGGCTCGTCGTAGACCTGCATGGGACCGACAGGAGCCGCCGGTCCGCGGGCTTCCTCTCCAGCGGCGGCCGCCGCCTGGTCGTCGCGCCGGGCTCCTACCTGTTCGAGCCGCAGGTGAAGCCGCGGGAGGACCTCGCCTTCGTCGTCGCCGTCGTTTACCTGAGCCCGACGGGCGACTGGGAAACGCGCGATCGAAGCGCCACGACCGACCTCGTCAGGGTCCGGTCGGGAGCGCCCTCGGCTGCGGGCGCGCGCCTGGGCGCGCTCCCGGCGTACAGGGGCGACACGCGGGTCGCCCCGAGCGCCGCGCCGCGGGACCGCGGGGCGCCCGCCTGGAACGAATCGGACCGTTCCGCGGGAAAGACGGCCGTGGCCGGCCTGCTGCTGGCGGCGGCGGCCGCGGCCGCGTGGTCGGCGCGCGCCGCGGGAGGCAGGCGACGGCCGGCGTGGGCGGCGATGGCGGCCGGCCTTGCCGTGGCCGCGGCCTGGGAGCTCTCCGGCGCCGGCCGGGCCCTGACCGAGGTCGTCAGGACGATCGCGGGGACCCACGACTGGTACTACCTGCGCAAGCCGTTTCAGGCGGCGGTGATCGCGGCTCTCACGGCCGGCGGTGCCGGCGCGGCGGTGCTGGTCGGCCGGGCGGGGCGATCGCTCGGAGGCCCGCTCGCGACCGCGCTCATCGGCGCGCTGCTGTACGGCGTCGTCACGGCCGTGGACCTCCTGTCCTTCCACGCGACGGACGCGATCGCGGGCGTCTCCGTTGCCGGATTTCCGCTCGTGCAGGTGCTCAAGGCCGCAAGCATCGCGGTGGTCCTTCTCGCCTCCGTTCGACTCCCTCTGCGCCGGCGTCTCCGCGACCCCTCGTGACGGCCGCGTTCACAGCGTCAGATGCTTCATCATCCAGTCCGTGGCCCTGCCGCTCGCCTCGCCCGTCTGTGCCGCGGTCATGCCTTTTTCCAGCTCTTTCAGGGCTTTTGCCGCGGTTTCCGACGGAGGCTCGCCGAACAGGCCTTTGAGAAAACCCAGCGGGGACAGGTCGTCCAGAAGCGCTTCCCGTGCCTGGACGACCTTGTACCACATGCAGGCCCGAACCAGGTCCTTGCCCACCGTCGCCTTGCCCGTGGCGTAGAGGCGGCCCAGGCTCAGCATCGCTCCCACTCTGCCCTGCTCGGCGGCGGCGAGGAGCAGCCGCTCGCCGCGAGCCGGGTCGGGCGCCACCCCGTGCTTGCCTTCGACGTAGAGATCCCCGAGGGTTTCCAGCGCTTCCGCATGGCCCTGGTCCGCGGACCGGGAGAGGAGCGCGACGGCCTCGCCGTCGTTGCGGGCAACTGTTTTGCCCTCGAGGAGCACGGAAGCGAGCTCGTACTGGGCCGCGGCTGATCCCTCGTTGCCCATCGTTCTCAAGGCCTCGACCGCATCCTCGTAGCCGTTGTCGGCCGCGGACCTGTACAGGCGCACGGCCTCTTCTTCGTCCTTGGCGACTCCGGTGCCGTACTGGTACATGACGGCCAGGTTGTACTGCCCGAGCGGGCTCCCCTGGTCCGCGGCGAGCCCGTAGAGCTCCACGGCTTTCGCCGGGTCGGCTTTCACGCCCTGGCCGTTTTCGTACATGTAGCCCAGCATCACCTGTCCGTCGGGATTCTTCCCGTCGGCGGCTCGCCGGAACCACTTGAACGCCGCCTGGTGGTCCTTCGGCGCGCCTTCGCCGTGGTAGTAGACCATCCCCAGCTCGTAGCAGGCCCGGATGTCGCCCTTTTCCGCGGCCGGCTGCAGCCACTTGAACGCCTCGCCGTTGTCCTGCTTGACTCCCCGGCCGTACCGATAGGAAAAGCCGGCCTCCGACATCGACTGGAGGTGCCCCTGCTGCGCTGCCTTGAGGAACCACGCGAACGCCTTGGCATCGCTCTGCTCCACTCCGAGGCCTTCCAGATACTGCAGCGCCACGTAGTATTGCGCGGCCGAGTCTCCCTTTTCGGCCACGGTAAGCCAGAGCTGGAGGGAGAGCTTGTAGTTCTTGGAATTGTACGCATCGATGCCTCTGGCGAAAGGCGTCCTCGCGTAAAACGCCTGCTTGACGGCAGCGGCGGGATCCGGGCTCCGCAGCACCGACTCGGCCTCGCTGGCTTTTGCCGGGTCCTGGGCGCGCAGCTTCGGCACCTCCGCCCGGGCCGCGTCCGTCTGGCCCGCGGCGGCCGTGGCCAGGATCAGGGCGAAGCGTCCCCGCGGGCTCTCGAAGGTGGAGATCGACTTGCGGGCATCGTCGGCCGCCCCCTTATAGTCTCCGGCACCGATGCGCGACAGCGCCCTGTTCGCGTAGAGTGACGCTTTCAGCTGACCTTGACTCCCGGGAAACACGCAGTGCGGATCGGCGAGGCATTCGTCGATTGACTTGTCGAGCTCGGCCAGGCTGCTGGTGTATCCGGCCGCCGACTCCTCGTACGACCCCTCGGTGTAGAGCCGTGCCGCCTCCTTTGCGTACTGCTCGGAGCCATCGAGCAGCCGGTTCGGCGTGCTTGCGCAGCCGACCAACGCGAGCGCCAGCGCCAGAAGCGCAAGCCCCATGCGGGTGACCTTCATCGTGTCCTCCTTTGAGCGGGACCGCCCCTGCGGCGGCCCCGCGAACACGCAATGCCTACAGCCGCGTCCCTGCCTCGGCCGCGGTCTCCGCGCTGATCTCGTTGGATCCCGCGATGCGCGCAAGCAGGTCCGCGCTGCGCGTGCGGGCGCGGCCGCACGGGTCGACGAGGGCGTCGACGCGGTAGAGCCCGAAATGGGCGCGCCAGCCTTCGGCCCACTCGAAGTTGTCCATCAGCGTCCAGTGGAGATAGCCGAGCACCGGCGCGCCTCGCTCGATGGCGCGTCCGAGCGCGGCCAGCGACTCGACCAGCGCCCGCGGACGGAACGCGTCCGCGGCGTCCGCGAAGCCGTGCTCGGTCACGAGCACGGGCGCGCCCGCCGACGCGGCGCGCTCGGCGGCGGCGGCCAGGCCGGCGGGAAAGATCTCCCAGCCGAGGTCGTTGACCTCCGCGCCTGCGCGCGCCGCGTGTCCGCTCCCGCCGGTGGCGTCGACGGTCCTGCGTGTGTAGTAGTTCAGCCCGAACCAGTCGAGGCTCCGCTCGCGCCCGCCCACGTCCCGCCTGACCGCCTTGAATCCGGGGACCCGCAGCCGGATCCTGCCGGTCACGGCCGCCTCGATCACCGCGTCGTTGAAGATGCGGTCCTCCACCCTCGTCCGCAGGCGGTCGAGCGGCGACCAGGGCCGCCGGGGGATGAGCTGCACCACGTGCTTCGCGAAGCCCACGCGCGCGGCCTGCCCGTCGCCGTCCGCGTCGATGCGGTCCTCGTCGTGCAGGATGCGGCAGGCGCGGTGGTGGGCGTCGAGCTGGTTCGCGATCACCTGCAGCGCGGCGTCCATGTCGCGGCGGCAGGGCGGCCAGATCCCATCGACGTAGGCCTCGAACGCCAGCACCTCCGGCTCGTTGATCGTGCACCACCAGTCGACCTCGCCGCCGTACTCGCGGGCGCAGAAGCGCACGAACCCGCAGTACCGCTCGATCGTCTCCGCGGCCTCCCAGCCCCCGAGGTCGGCGACCCAGGCCGGCAGCGTAAAGTGCAGCAGCGTGACGATCGGGGCGAGCCCGCGCCGCCGCAGCGACGCGAACACGTCGTGGTAGTGCGACACGGCGGCCGCCTCGATGCGCCCCCGCTCGGGCTCGATGCGGCTCCACTCGATCGACAGGCGGTGGGCGTTGTGCGCGTCCGCGGCGGCGAGGCGCGAAGTCCGCGTCGTACCGGTCCCAGTGGCGGCAGGCGTCACCGCTCTGCAGCGTCGGCGGGACGTCGGGCGCGCGATGCTCCCAGCGCCACCAGTCGTTCCAGCGGTTTCCGCCCTCGACCTGGTGCGCCGCGGTCGCCGCCCCCCAGAGGAAGCCCGCGGGGAAACGAATGGTACAGTCGCGGCCCGGCGACGCGCTCACGGGGGAATCATAGACCCGGCCCGCCCGCCGCGCCAGCACGCGCCCGAACACCCCCGGCTCCCGGCGCCCGACCCGACCCCTACCAGGACCACTTCCAGTCGCGGATCTCCGGCATGTCCTGCCCGTAGCGGCGGATGTACTGCTTGTGCTCGATGAGCCGGTCGCGGATCATCTGCTTGAGGTGCGCCGCCTCGCGGCGCGAGGCCGGGCACGCGGTCGATGACGTCGGCGAACAGGTGGAAGCGGTCGAGGTCGTTGAGCACCACCATGTCGAAGGGCGTCGTCGTGGTCCCCTCTTCCTTGTAGCCGCGCACGTGCAGGTTGTCGTGGTTGGTCCGGCGGTAGGTGAGCCGGTGGATCAGCCACGGATAGCCGTGGTAGGCGAAGATGATCGGCTTGTCCTTGGTGAAGAGCTGGTCGAAGTCGCGGTCGTCGAGCCCGTGGGGATGCTCGGAGCGCGACTGGATCGTCATCAGGTCGACGACGTTGATCACGCGGACCTTGAGCGCGGGCAGGTGCTTGCGCAGCAGGTCGACCGCCGCGAGCGTCTCGAGCGTCGGCACGTCGCCGGCGCAGGCCATGACCACGTCGGGCTCGCCGCCGCCGTCGCTGGACGCCCACTCCCAGATGCCGAGCCCCGCGGTGCAGTGCTTGACCGCGGCGTCCATGTCGAGCCACTGCGGCGCGGGCTGCTTGCCCGCGACGATGACGTTCACGTAGTTGCGGCTGCGCAGGCAGTGGTCGGCCACGGAGAGCAGCGTGTTGGCGTCCGGCGGGCAGATAGACGCGGATGATGTCGGCCTTCTTGTTGACCACGTGGTCGATGAAGCCCGGGTCCTGGTGGCTGAAGCCGTTGTGGTCCTGGCGCCACACGTGCGAGGTGAGCAGGTAGTTGAGCGACGCGATGGGCCTCCGCCACGGGATGTGCCGCGTCACCTTGAGCCACTTGGCGTGCTGGTTGAACATCGAGTCCACGATGTGGATGAAGGCCTCGTAGCACGAGAAGAGGCCGTGGCGGCCGGTGAGCAGGTAGCCCTCGAGCCAGCCCTGGCACTGGTGCTCGCTCAGGACCTCCATCACGCGGCCGTCGGGCGAGAGGTGGTCGTCGCCGGGGAGGCGCTCCGCCGCCCACGCCCGGTCCGTGGCCTCGAACACGCGCGCCGAGGCGGTTGGAGGCTGTCTCGTCGGGGCCGAAGACGCGGAAGTTGCGGCTCCCCTGGTTCAGCTTGAGCACGTCGCGCACGAAGCCGCCTAACACCCTCGTCGCCTCGGCTGCGACGCCGCCCGGCCTTGGCACCGCCACCGCGTAGCCGCGGAAGTCGGGCATCCGCAGGTCGCGCAGCAGCTCGCCCGCCGTTGGCGTGGGGGTTGGCGCCCATGCGCCTGCGGCCCGCCGGCGCGAGCTCCGCGATCTCCGGCACGCAGCCTCCCGTCGGCGTCGAAGAGCTCCTCGGGCCGGTAGCTCTTCATCCACTTCTCCAGCAGCGCGACGTGCGCCGGTTTCTCGGCCATCTCGGAAAAGGGCACCTGGTGCGATCGCCACGACCCTTCCGTCTGCAGGCCGTCCACCTCCTTCGGCCCGGTCCAGCCCTTGGGCGTGCGCAGCACGATCATCGGCCACGCCGGCCGGCCCGTGAACCCGCCGGCCCTCGCCTCGGCCTGGATCCGCCGGATCTCCTCGACCGCCCGGTCGAGCGTGGCAGCCATGAGCTGGTGAAGGACCTCCGGGCGGCTGCCTTCATTTTCATCTTCCACGAAGTAAGGGGTGTGGCCGTAGCCCCGGAGCAGCGCCTCCAGCTCCTCGCGGGGGATCCGCGCGAGGATCGTCGGGTTGGCGATCTTGTAGCCGTTGAGGTGGAGGATCGGCAGCACCGCGCCGTCGCGCGCCGGGTTGAGGAACTTGTTGGAGTGCCAGCCGGTGGCGAGCGGCCCGGTCTCCGCCTCGCCGTCGCCGACCACGCAGCAGACCAGCAGGTCGGGGTTGTCGAACGCGGCGCCGTAGGCGTGAGAGAGCGCGTAGCCGAGCTCGCCGCCTTCGTGGATCGAGCCCGGCGTCTCGGGCGCCACGTGGCTCGGGATGCCGCCCGGGAATGAGAACTGCGCGAACAGGCGCTTCATGCCCTCGGCGTCCTGCGACACGTCGGAGTAGACCTCGCTGTAGGTCCCTTCGAGGTACGTGTTGGCCACGAGCCCGGGGCCGCCGTGGCCGGGACCGGTGACGAAGATCACGTCGAGGTCGAGCTGCTTTATCAGCCGGTTCATGTGGACGTAGATGAAGTTCAACCCCGGCGTGGTCCCCCAGTGGCCGAGGAGCCGCGGCTTCACGTGCTGGAGCGTGAGCGGCTGCCTGAGCAGCGGGTTGTCGTAGAGGTAGATCTGCCCGACCGAGAGGTAGTTCGCTGCGCGCCACCAGGCGTCCATCTTTGCGAGCAGATCCGGGGAAAGCGGCTTGTCCACGGTGGCCTCCTTTTTCCGACAAGTATGAGCGCGATCTTACTGTGAGGAAAGGGCCTCGCCCCCGCGTCACTACAAGTTACATGTTTCCGGCAGGTCGAGGCTCCGTTCAGGGGTCGAGCCGAACCAGCCGATCCTATAGGCATGGCCCCTGTCATGATCGCGGCGATCGCCGGTCTCGGCGCAGCCGGCGTGCTCTTCAGGATCGCGAGCAGGCTGCTCGGCGTCTCCCTGGCGCGCACCATCCTCGGCATCTCGCCTCGCGCGATCCGCGCCCGCCGGCCCTGACCCCCCGCCACGCGGCGCCCCGGGTCGAGTCGCGTCGAGCGACACGGTTGATGCCGCGGCGAGATTCCCCTAAACTGTGCGCGAAACGGGGGGCCCATGAAAAACTGGATTCGCGGGACAATTCTGGTCGCGGTCGTCGTCGCGCTCTCGGCCTGCGGCTACAACACGATGCAGGGAAACGACGAGGCGGTCTCCAAGGCCTGGGGCGATCTGGAGTCGCAGCTCCAGCGCCGGTCGGACCTCATCCCGAACCTCGTCGCCACAGTCAAGGGTTACGCCACTCATGAAAAAGACACCCTGCAGGCGGTCGTCGACGCGCGCGCCAAAGCCACCTCGATCACGCTCAAGGCCGAGGACCTGAACAACCCGCAGGCGGTCGAGCGGTTCCAGGCCGCACAGAACGCCCTGTCCTCGTCGCTCGGACGCCTTCTCGCCGTCGCGGAGGCCTATCCCGACCTCAAGGCCAACCAGAACTTCCAGGACCTTCAGAACCAGCTCGAGGGCACCGAGAACCGCATCAGCGTGGCGCGCCAGCGATACAACGCCGCGGTGGAGACCTTCAACTACTCGATCAGGAGCTTCCCCAACTCCCTGACGAACAGCATCCTCCTGCACCTCGAGCGCAAGGAGTACTTCAAGGCCGACGAAAAGGCCAAGGAAGCCCCCAAGGTCGCGTTTTGAAAACAAAGCGGCCCGCGGACTCGCTGCCGTTCTTCTCCTCGGTCTCGCGGGGGCCGTCGCCTCCGCCCTGGACGTGCCGGCCCTCCGCGGCCGCGTGAACGACTACGGCGAGATGATGTCCGCGGCCGCCGAGCAGGCGATCTCCTCGAAGCTCGAGGCCCTCGAAGCCTCGGACTCGACGCAGGTGGCGGTGCTCACCATCCCTTCGCTCGAGGGCGAGGATCTCGAGGGCTTCTCCATCAGGGTCGCGGAAGCGTGGAAGATCGGCACCAAGGAACACGACAACGGCGCGATCCTCCTCGTCTCGCGCGACGACCATGCCTTGCGCATCGAGGTCGGCTTCGGCCTCGAAGGAAAGCTCACCGACCTGCTGGCCGGCCGCATCATCGACCGGGTCATCGTCCCCCGCTTCAAGGAAGGGAATTTCGATGAAGGCTTCACGCTGGGGGTCGATGACATCATCTCGGCGGTCAAGGGAGAGTACCAGGGCACGGGAAAGCTGCCGTCGGAGGACGCGGCCCCTTCCGGGCTGCTCCTGCCGCTGGCGGTTCTCTTCGCGTTCATGACGGCGGTGGCGGGGTCCCGCAAGCGCATCGGCGGCGGCATCATGGGCGCGGCGCTCCTCCCGCTGCTCGGCCGGATCTCCTGGTCGCTGGGCGGGCTCGCGCTGCTCGGAATGGTGCCGCTCGGGTTCGGCGCCGGGCTGTTCCTGCCGAGCCTGCTCAACTTCAGCGGCAGCCGCTACCGCGGCGGCGGCGGGTTCCCGACCGGCGGCTGGTCGGGCGGCGGCTGGTCGTCGGGCGGCGGCTCATCCGGCGGGTCCTCCGGGGGCGGCTTCTCGGGGGGAGGCGGCGGTTTCGGCGGAGGCGGGGCTTCCGGTCGCTGGTAGCCCGAGGTGAGCATGAAGAAAGGCAAGGCGTTTCTGTCCGCGGACGAGCAGGAGCGGGTCCGCCGCTGCGTAGGCGAGGCGGAAAAAACCACTTCGGGCGAGATCGTGCCGATGGTCGTCCCGGCGAGCTCCCACTACCCGGCCGCCAGCCTGCTCGGCGCCCTGATCGCAGGTCTCGTCATCGCGGTGGCCGCGCTGACGGTCGAGAGCCTGCGCAAGCCGTGGGGCGCCTTCACCGTGTTCGACCTGTGGCTCTTCCCCGTCGTGTTCGCCTTCGCGTTCCTGGTCGCCTACGAGCTGGCGAAGCGCGTCCCGGCGGTCAGGCGCCTGTTCGTCACGCACGCGGAGATGCAGGAGGAGGTCGAGGAGGCGGCTCTCACAGGCTTCTATCGCGAAGGGGTCGCCAACACGCGCGATCGCACCGGGATTCTCATCTTCATCTCGACCTTCGAACGCAGGGCCTGCGTCCTCGCCGACCGCGGGATCAACGAGAAGGTGCCTCCCCAAACGTGGCAGGAGGTGGTCGACATCGTCGCGCAGGGTTTTGGCCGCAGGGAGCACGCCGAAGCGATCTGCCGGGCCGTGACACGCTGCGCCGAGCACCTGCGCGCGCACTTCCCGATCAAGCCCGACGACACGAACGAGCTGGGGAACCTCGTGGTCAGGTCCTAGGAGGGCCGGGCGCGCGCGTCAGGCCGTCGCACCAGGTCCCGCGCGGGGGTCACTCCGCCTTCCGGTAGGGCGCGATGTGATACCGGTCCCTTCCCCCCGTTTTCGAGCGATAGAGCTCGCGGTCCGCTATCTTGAGCAGAGCCTGTTCGTTCTCGCATTCCGTGTCTTTTCGCAGCACCGTTCCGCCGAGGCTGACCGTGATTCGCAGCTCCGGGTGCTCTTCCAGCCGGACCGCGTGTATGTTCGCGATGACGCGCCCGCACACGATCTCGGCTTCCGCGTCGCCGCAATAGGGGAGTATCAGGGCAAACTCGTCTCCGCCGTACCTGCCCGCGACGTCGTAGTTGCGCAAGGGCAGGTTCTCCTGGATCTCGGAAAGCCGCGACTTGACGTCGTAGCTTCTGGCCTGCCCCCGCAGCACGTCCGATATCCGCTTGAGCACCGCGTCGCCCGCGAGGTGCCCGTAGGCATCGTTCAGGCTCTTAAAGGAATCCACGTCGAACATCAGCACGGCGAACGAGAAGTGGTTCCTGCGGGCTTCGTTGAGAATCTCGCGCAGACGCCTGAGGAAGGCGGCGTGGTTGAGGAGCTCCGTCAGGCTGTCCCGCTCGGCGATCTCCTGGAGCCTGAGGTTGGTCTGCTCCAGCTCCCGGTTCCTCTCGCTGAGCCGGCCGATCAGAGTCTCGATCTGACCGGTCCTGTTCTGCACCTCCTGCTCGAGGACGACGTTCATCGACTCCACCTGGTCGTTCATCTCGACGAACTGCTTGAGGAGCGAATACTCCATCACCAGGGCAAGCGCCAGAAACGAGTACTCGATCAGGTAGACGGTCTGTATGATCCCGACAGCGTTGAGCATGTCGGAGATGTTGGTCAGGAAGAACAGCGTGAACGCTATGATCAGCGGGAGCATCGCTTTCTGGTTGCCCGCGGAATAGGACCTGAACAGGAGCCGGTAGCCGTAGGCCATGCCGACGCAGACCGCGACGAACAGCACGTTCATCAGCATGCCGGGCCTGGCCTCGTAGTAGCGGACAGGGAGCGAGAACAGGCTGAACGACCGGATCATCGGGGCGCCCGCCGAGAGGACCCAATCGAAGGGCAGGAACGCCATCAGGCCCAGCAGGCCGTATGCGCCGGCGAGCAGAGGAAAGACGACGTTGACCCTGGTCTCGGTGATCCGGTAGATGAAGAAGACCGTGAAGGTCGCGATCATCGAGACGGAAAAGAGCTGGCCCCGCTGCCACCCGATGCTGACGCTGACGTCGGTGGAACCGTACAACCCGATGCTGAAGACGTCGTAGAGGATTACCGAGAGGCAGAGGAGCGCGAAGTACAGGTCTTCGAGCCCCTTCTGGAGCAGGAACTTGGTCAGATGGTACAGGAGGATATACGCGGTGATCGCGGCCATCATGAGAACGGGGATGGAGTTCCAGACCATGATCTCTCCCTGCACGGTCCGACTGTCGGCCAGACGCCTGCATTATTGAGGAGTGGACTGCGTTTGGCAAGGAATAGGGTGCTCTCCGCGGCGCCGTGTCGGCGCGGCGTCCCGGAGAGCATCACCGTCAGATGTGCAGCGTCAGATGTGCAGCGTCACCGAGAGGTCCAGCTCGACGGAGTTGTCGAAGGCGCCGGATTCGTGAGCGGCGTTCCACCGGCCCGTCCAGTAGAGCGCGCCGCCGAGCTCCATCCATTCGGTCACGTTGCTGCCGGCGCGCGTGCCGACGGTCAAGGAGTACTCCGGCGTGCCGGTGGGGGTTCTTTCCTTGGAAAGCCCGGGAGGCGCATCCGGAGCGTTCCAGTTGTTGATCGTGCTCGTCGACGCCCAATCGAAGATCGAGGTGTCGGCATTCTCGCCCCGGGCGCGCCACGTTACGTCCAGGCTGACGCTGAAACGGCCCGGCCTCTCGTAGCCCGCGGAAACCGTTCCGAGAATCGTATCCGGGCCGTCGATCATTCCAATCCAGGAGGAGCTGTAGGAGCCGCCTTCGTAGTTGGAGTGAGACGGCCTCATGTACACGTAGCTTATCCTGGGAGTGGTGAGGATGTAGTTGAAGGGTGTCGTGTAGCCCACGGTGCCCTGGGCGAGGAGCCAATCCCCGCGAAAGGGCAGGCGGAGCTTGAAGCCCGCGAGGGCTCCGAAGGAATTGGGGATCTTGCTCACCTGGCTCGGCCAGAAGAACCGCTTGACCGGGTCGTCCATGGCGTTCAACTGGAACTGGCCGTACAGGTCGAGACCCTTCGCGGGCGAGATGTTGAGCTCGATGCCCGACTCGCTTCCGACCCCGTTGTCGTGCCCTGCGGCGTAATCGTCCCACGCGATGTAGCCGTGGTACATCATGAAGGGGTTGAGGTAGCGCAGCTCCGGCGGCGCATCGCCCACGAGCGTGGCGCCGGTGACGCCGATCGAGATCCATCCCCCGAGGCGGAAGTCTACGCGGTGCAGGTAGAGGTTTCGCTGAGGCTCGAGCTGGATCATGAGCAACGTGTAGGCGACATCGGGAGAAAAGAGGCTCAGGCGCCCGAAATCGTAGAACTCCGGGCTCGACGAGATCGTGAGATTGCGCTCCCCGGCGCTGCCCAGCGTGATCCGGTCTCTTCCCAGGGACAGGTTCCACCACTCGCCGCCGGCGCTCAGAAAGGCACGGAAGGGGAACGTGACGTCGATCCCCTTTGGCCGCGCCGCGATGTCGATGAGATTGAGCCCGATGCCGCCCTGGGGGGCCGCTGCCACCGCGTTGGGGTCGTGGGCGAGATCGAGCTCGGAGTACCCATAGACCGACGGGCCGAACCAGATTTCGGCCGCGGCGACGAGGGCGGGCGGGCGGATGGCGTAGCGGTTGATCCAGGGGATGTCCGTGTCACTTCGCCAGGCCACCTGAGGCGTTGCGCGCACTCCCGTCGAGAAACCGAAGTATGGGGCCTGCAGCATGGGCCGTTCGCCCAGCTCGCTCGAAACGATCGACCAGGCCTCTTTCCCGGCCGTCGAGAGCGTGTCGGGGTCGATCGAATCGAGGATGGAGCGAAGTCGCGCATCCGTGAGCGGAGGGGTCTGGGAGAGCAGAGGGTGCCCCGCTTCGAGGCTCAGCGTCTCGATCAACTCGTAGATCGGGTCGTCGAGGGACCTGATCTTCTGGTGATTGTCCCAGCTCTGTTCCGCGGCCGCGGCCGAAGCGAAGAGCACGAGGATTGCCATAGCAGGGGCGCTTCTTCCCCTCGTCACGCGTGAGAGCGTAAACCAGGACGCGAGGCAACGCAATCTCCCGCCGCGGGTGCTCCGGCCGGGTGCCGCGGGTCTCGGCGCGTGCCGGAGGGCCGCGAATCCGGCGATTCCCGGCGGGTTGGTGAAACCGTACATTGGCTCGGGAAGGAGAGGGATGACGATGTCGAGGCGGTTGATCTCTTCGGGTTCACCGTACGAGAAGCCCATCGGGTTCTCCCGTGCCGTTCGAGTCGGGAACTGGGTTGCGGTCGCGGGCACCGCCCCGATAGCCGACGACGGTACCGTCGCGTGCCCCGGGGATGTCTACGGGCAGACCCGACGGTGCCTGCAGATCATTCAGGCCTCGATCGAGAAGGCCGGGGCGTCGCTGTCGGACGTCGTGAGGACGCGGGTGATGCTGCGCGACATCTCGCGCTGGGAGGAAGCCGCGCGGGCGCACGGGGAGTTCTTTGCAGGGATCCGCCCCGCATCGACGTTCGTCGAAGTCTCAGGCCTCGTTCAGAAAGAGTGGCTCGTTGAGGTCGAAGCGGACTGCCTGATCGAATAGCGGGCGCCGCGCCGCCTCAGCGCGCCTTTGCCCAGACGTCGGCCAGGGCCCGCCAGTGCGCTTCGCTGAAGAGCCTGCTGGGGGTGACCCACTGGTTCGTAATGCCTTCGGCACGCGCCGACAGCAGGGCCGTGCCCATCGCGCTGGGGGAGACCGGGTCGCCCTGCTGGGGCCAGAGCCCCACGGACAGGATGATCCGATCCGGGCCGAGCGGACGCAGGGAGCGCGCAATCTCGACCGTGTACTCGGGCGGGTGGCCCGACAGGCCGAAGTAGTCCCACACGATGAGCCGATCCGCCGACTGCAGGAGCACTGAGTAGTCCTGGCCGTGCGAGGCTACGCCGCGATCGAGCTGGTCCCAAGGCACCAGGACATCGACGTAGAGCTTTCTCCCGTGGGCACGCGCCGCAGCTGCCGCCCGCGACACGAAACGCCCGATCTCATAGGAACGCCACGCGCCGATGGAAAGGTCGTCGACGTTGATGGTCCCGTCGGCGCTGCGCGGCCAGTCCGTCCGGCCCGTAAACCGGGCGTACGAGAGCTTGTCATCGTCGCCGTAGCCCTCCCGGTGGTAGTCAAGCTCGGTGAGCGAGATCGAGGTGACGGCGTAGTTGGCTGCTATGTACTCGACCATGGCCACCAGCAGGTTCCCGAACTCACCGTCAACGAGCTGCGCGGTGCTGACGAGGCTGGTGCTGCGCTCGCCCTGCCAGGAGACTGCCGCCGCCTCTGGGTGCGCGGCGATGTAGCGCGGCGCCAGCACGTCGACCACGGCGTCGACCGCCGCCCACTTCCCGAAGCGCTTGACGTCGCGGGCCAGGAAGTCCACTGCCGTATCGCGCACGTCGCTCGACCACCAGCCCCGCTGCCCGCGCCACTTGAAGTACGTCCAGTCCACCCTGCCGGCGCCGAGAGCGACAGTGTTCACGCCTGCGGCGAGCATCCTCTTTTCCAGGTTATCGACCTCGGACAGGCTGCGGGCCATGTTCCTGTAGTCCAGTCTCACGGCCCTGATCGGGGGCCCGGCAGGGTCGCAGCCGGCGAGAGGCGGTCGAAACGCCACGACGAGAAGGCCGGCGAGCGCTATCGCGGCGTGCCTCACGGGCCCGTTCCCTTGCTGATCACGCCCGTCCGCTCGAGCTTATCCCACGTGGCCTTCCTGCCGCGCAGCTCGAGCACGATGGCCCACAGCGCGACGGCGTCCATGAACCACGAGTACAGGATCCAGAGGGGCGTGACGTAGACGAGGCGGAGATCCCGCCAGGCCCTGTCCAGGGCGAGCGAAAACAGCGTCGCCACGAGAGCGAAGCCGAGACCGAGCCACCCGACGATCCCGAGGGTGTTGACCGGGACCGGGCTGTTCTGCTGCACGGCGAGGATGGGGAGAATGACGATGGAGACGAGCTGGAGGACGGGGACGAGGAGCATGCTCACCGCATTGATGCCGAGGTAGATGCCGAAGACGCCGTACCGCGGGTTGAACAGCATCCGACGGTGGATGCGCACGGTCTGCACCAGGCCCCGCGCCCAGCGCACGCGCTGCTTCCACAGCCCGCGAAGCGTGGATGGAGTCTCGGCGCGCACCCTGGCCCACGGCTGGAACGCGACCCCGTAGCCTGCCTTGTGCACCCGCCAGGTGAGCTCGAGGTCCTCCCCGATGAAGCCCTCGAGGAAGGGTCCGGTACGCGCGAGGACGCTGCGTCGAAATGCACCGATGTTTCCCGACACGATGGGCAGGCAGTCAATCTGGGCGAGCGCCCGTCGGGCAAACCCCGTACCTACGTGAGTCTGAAGGCTTGCCAGCCGGGAGAGAAGCGTATCGAGGTTCGCAGGCGAATCGCTCCCGCACACCGCTCCGATCTTTTCGTCTTCGAAGCCTTTGAGGATCTCCGTGATCGTGTCCGGGGCAAAGATGCCGT
Source organism: uncultured Spirochaetota bacterium (assembly GCA_963734495.1). Lineage (GTDB taxonomy): Bacteria > Spirochaetota > Spirochaetia > SZUA-6 > CAVTHK01 > CAVTHK01. Next base: position 757,035 of record CAVTHK010000001.1, on the reverse strand, counting down.
CGGCGTCGACGAACACGACGATCTCGCCCTTCGCGAGAGCGAGCCCCGAGTTCAGCGCCGCGGCTTTGCCCCCGTTCTCCTTGCTGATCACCGTGACTCCGAGCGTGCCGGCGTATCTGCGCATCTCTGCGAGTGTGCCGTCCCTGGACCCATCGTCGACAAGGATCAGCTCCCGGTTCGCGTAGGAAGACGCGAGGATCGAGTCCACGCACGCGCGGATCACCTTTGCCTCGTTGTAGGCCGGAACGACTATGGAGACGAGCGGCGTTCCGGTCTCGAACACGGGCGGTCGCCGGCGACGCAGCACGAAGGCGATGGCCAGGGGATAGTAGATCAGCGTGAGGACGCCCACGGAGAAACACGTCAAGGAGACGACGGCGAAGACCGCGAACAGGACATTCGTCACTCGACACCCCAGTCGGCGAGCGCCGCGTCCAGGATCTCCGGGGCGAAGGCTATATTCGCCCCGAAGCGCGCGTTGATCTCCAGGACCGCCGGTCTCCCTTCGGCGTTCCGCCGGACGTCCACATCGAGAGGCCCGACGAATCCAAGCGCTGCGGCGGCCGCGGAGGCGAGGGCCGCCACATCGGGCGCCGCCGCTCGCCGCACGGAAACCGCGTTTCCGACGATCCCTTCTTTGAGCTCAGTCTTCTCCATCACAACGACGACCGCCCGGGACCCGGGCGCTCTGCCGACGAACAGGTTGGGGCAGTAGTCGGTGCCGGGCAGGAACTCCTGCAGGATGGACCTGTCGTCCAGGGCGGCAACCGAGGTCCAGTCCGTCTCCTTCCAGACCGCCACCCCCCTGCCGCCCCGGCCGACGCGGGGCTTGCTCAGGCAGGGCCACCCCAGCCGATCGGCCACCGCGCGGGGCGAGCGCACTTCGGACGGCAGGCAGGTGCGGGGAACGCTCACCCCGCGCTCCGCGAGGCTGCGGGCGGTCAGATACTTGTCGTGGGCCGTGCGAACTGCTGCCGCGGGGCCGATCATGGCCGGAATCCGGGAGAAGAGACTCCATCGCTCGGCGATGATCGGCAGCTCTTCCGTGACCGTAGGGATGAGCAGGTCCACACTCTCACACGCCGCCACCCGCGCCAGATCTTTCACAAAGAGCGGGTCGCCCGCGAGCGGGACGCGCACCGAGCGAGCTCCGTCCACCGAGACCTCTCGCGCGTCCGCGCCCACGACTTCATGGCCTCGCGCACCGAGCAGAGCGGCGACGTTCCTTCCGGCAGGCCCACCGATCCCTGTAACCAGGATCCTCGCCACGGCGCTACCCGAGGCTCGCGAAGTTGGCGCGGACGACCTCGAAGGCCTCGGCGTGGCGGAGCTTGGCCTGTGCGCCGCGGAAGATCGCGATGCCCTCCACCCGTTCGCCCTGCACGTACGGTTTGCCGCGCTGGTCCCAGTGTTCCTTGATGCTCTCGACCTTCACGTCGACGTATTCGCTCACGTCGACAAATACCGTCGGCGCGAAATCGGGTGTGACCGACGGGCTCTCGTAGCAGAAGATCGTGGTGTGGTTGCGCGCCGCCCTGAGCGTCGCCTCGTGGACGGCCCGATGGTCCTGGTGCAGGTCGTGAAACGAGTGCGTGAAGATCATGTCGGGCTTGAGGGACGCGATCTGCTCCTCGATCACGGCGATCATGCCGGTCGACGCCTCGGACAGGCGGGTGTCGGGAAAGCCCTGCACCTTCACCTGGTCGAGGCCGAGGAAGCTCGCGCCCCTGTGCGCCTCCGCCGGCCGGATCGCGACGTTGCCGCCGCGCTCCCCCTGGGTCATGATGACACCCCAGATGATGTGACCGCTGTCGTGCAGGCGCGCCATCGAAGCGCCGCAGGCGATCTCGATGTCGTCCGGGTGGGCGCCGATGACGAGGATGCGCCAGGGCCTCAGCTCGCGGCGCTCTGCAATCACCCTCAGCCCGATCAGGAGCACGATGACCAGGCTCAGGGCGATCATGGTCCCGTACTCGGAAGCCACGTCCAGGAGCGAAATGGGCATCCCGCTCCCGCCCCTGACCACGGTCACCAGCCGCGTAAGGTTGGTGGCGGTGGCAATGGCGCCGACCACGAGCAGCGCCCAGTAGACGGCAGCCGCGCGGCGCGTAGTCCTCCGCAGCACCCGACGACTCCCGAGCACATAGACGAGGAAGATGATGAAGGTCGCGGTGGCGATCGCGTGCCCGACGATTTCGAATGAGAGAAACGATGCGTTCATTACATCCCCTGCGGGCGGCCTCGGCACAGACAGCCGTGGGTCCCTGGAACGTGCCATAATATACCACGCAGCGACCTGCCGCGTCGGCGCTGTGGGCCGCGGAAGCCCATCGGCCGCCGGGCCTTGCGTTGCAAACCGGGGCAGGGTGCACTATCGTGAGTCCGGGAGATGTAACAAATGCGCGGCTTCCTTTCTGCTCTGCTTTGCCTCCTCGTGGTCCCCGCCCTGGTCAACGGACAGGCCAACCCCGCTCCCGGCAACGCCGGTCAGGACGCCCTGGCGCGCGGGGATCTGCTGCGCGAGCAGGGCGACTACGCCGGCGCGCTGTCGGCCTACACCTCGGCCATCGCGGCGGGCGGCGAGAGCGCCGCCGCGTGGAAGAGGGTCGCCTGGGCACAGCGAGGGCTCCGCAACTTCAGGGCCGCCGCGCGCGCGTTTGAGAATGCCGTCGCCATCGACCCCGGCGACCGCGAAGCCCAGGATGACTTGAAGGCCCTCAGACTATCCCGCGGGCTGATCGTGCGGGCATGGTACGGCGGAACCGAGCCCGGAACGTCGCGGACGGCCGTGGACGGATCGCTGTGGTACGGGGGCCTGGACCGGCTGGAGCTCGAAGCCGGGGGCGGCTGGACGGACGACATCTTCTACACGCGATACAAGGGTTTCGCGGGAGTGTCGTGGTTCTATCGCCCGGAATCATACGTCAAGGCGAGCGGCGCCCTCCGCAGGTACGACTACACAGGGGCCAGTAAGCCGATGCCCGATTCCAGCGCGTACCGCTTCGAGCCGCGGGCGGAGCTGGAGGTTTCCCACTGGTTCTCCCGATACCTGCATGCGGACCTCGATTACCAGCTCGCCCTCCCCGACTTCGAGTATGACCCGGGGACGTGGATCACGACGCACAAGGGCGCGCTGGAGCTCGAGACGCGGTGGGCCGGCCTGCGCTTCGGAGGCACGGCTGCCGCCCTGTCTCACCCCAATGCCTCAAAGACGGTTGTCGCGCACTCCCCGAGCAACACGACGGCCGCCCCGACGTCGGTGAGCTACCGGGTCGACGCTCTCTGGGGGGCGGTGGTATCGTACGACGCTCCCCTGTGGGGCGTCGGGTCGCGGTTCATCACCAACCGCGATCTCGACTCGAGCTACGAGTGGTCGGTGATTTCTTCGATCAACCTCCAGCCGATCGACAGCCTGTCTTTCGACTTCCAATGGGTGTTCGATCATTACTCGGTAGACGCAGGCGCTCCGTACACCAGCAAGTATGCCAATATCGTGCGGGGCGAGGCCCGGTTCGGGCTGCTCACCGGCCTCGTTCTTGGCGCCGGCGCAGAGTACGTGAACAACCCCGGCCCCACGAGCACGACGAACAGCCGCGCGCGCAACGACGTGTCCCTGCTTCTGAGCCTCCAGCAGAAGACCGGGCTGTTCTGACTCCGCGGCCTTGCGGCGGGCACCGGCCCCCTGCCGGTCGCCGGAGCCCGCGACCCGGGCGGTCTTCTCGTCGGCATCACCGGACCTCAAATTCCGGGCATTTCGCTTTGCCGCAGGGGGAGATTTCTGTACACTGAGCGCAACGGGGCCGCCCGAAAAAAACCAATCAAGGAAGGAGTCGCTATGTCAGAAATGAAGGATCTCTATCAGTCCGCGGATTGGAAAAAGGAAAAGCACGTGCCGGTCATCGAGACCGCCGCTGCTGCGAAAAAAGGGGAACCCGTCCAGGTCAAGGTGAGCGTCGGGAAGGAAATCGCTCACCCGAACACGACGCCCCACCACATCAGGTGGATCGAGGTATATTTCCAGCCGGACGGCGCGAAGTTTCCGTTCCAGGTCGCCCGCATGGATTTCGCGGCGCACGGCGAGTCGCCGGAAGGACCCGACACCAGCACGGTCTACACCAGCCCCAGCCTGAGCTGCGCGTTCAAAACGGAGAAGCCCGGAACGATCCTCGCTTCGTCCTACTGCAACATCCACGGGTTGTGGTCCAGCTCGGCGAAGCTCGCCATCGCATAGGGAACGGGCGGGACTGTCCGCGCCCCGGTATCGGTTCGTTTGACACTCTCACGCCAAAGGCTAGAACCACGCGCAAAGGAGGATGTAGCGAATGAGAACCTTCGCGAGAATCGCCGGCGTCGTGGGAGCCTTTGCTCTCGTCGCGGGCCTGAACGTCTGGGCTCAGGCGAGGCCCGGCGCGTACGTCGATGCGTACAGCTCCGCGTCGGAGACCAAGGCGACCTTGACGGGTGACGCGTTCGAGGCGGTGGCAAAGGCTCTGCAGGGCGGATCGTCGGACCTGGCCAGCACGGCCAAGGCGAAGGCCCCCGGGTACGCCGCGCCGAAGAGCTTTGTCGGGAACGTCATGTCCACGAATCCGGATGGAAGTGTCGGCATCTCGACGATCACGCAGTGGGCGTACGCTGTCAAGGGCGGCACGGACGCAGTCACAGTCCAGCTCACCTATGGCCAGAACGCCCTGAACCTGGCCGAAGTCGGCCGCAGGGGAACGCTGTACGTGCCCGGCGTCACCGTGAACGGGAAGAGCGGAAGGTACTTCGTTCATTTCAAAGTAGCGAACGTCGACGTCCTGAAGTATTCCGACGAAGCCTACAACGCCGGAAGGTTCAATTCGTACTATTCGGGGAAGGACGGCAAGAAGAGCCAGTACACGTTGACCTGCGACGTGCTTTCCATCGAAGAGGTGTCCAATTCGGTAAAGCTCGGAACAGTGATGCCGTGACTCGCGGGCCCCACGCGGGCTCGCCCAACGACCGCCCCGCGAGGGGCGGTTTTTGTTTGCCCGCGTGCGCGGCACGGGGCTGCGGGGCCTTACGCCCGCGGCCCTCACGTCCCTCACGCGCCTCATGCCCGCGCCCGCTGTGCGGGCGGGCGGGATCATCAGTACTTTCGTCCGATGCAGATGAAGATGGAGACTTCTGGACGCGGGGACCCCATGGTCCTGGTGCCAGGCGGCCTCACGGGCTGGCTCAGCTGGAAGCCGCATGCCGCCAGGCTGTCCGCCAGCTACACGGTGGTCCGGGTGCAGCTCCTCAACGTCGACCTCGGACTCAGCGGTACGCCCGTCCCAAGCGACTACTCGGTGGACATGGAGGTGGACGCCCTCGCTTCGGCGCTGGACTCCGCCGGGATCCGCCTTGCTCACTTTGCGGCCTGGTCGTTCGGCGCGGAGGTGACGCTGAGCTTCGCCGCGCGAAACCCGGGTCGCGTGCGAACGCTCACCCTGATCGAGCCGCCGGCTGCGTGGGTCCTGCGGGCGCGTGGGGCCTTTACGAGCGCTCTCGTCGAGCACCAGGAGAAGCTGCGCACGCTGGGGCCGCTGGACGTCACCGAGGACCAGCTCGCATGGTTCTCCCATTTTGCCGGCTTTGTCCCTAACGGCGTGGACCCGCGCGCGCTGCCTTCCTGGCCCTCGTGGGTGCAGCACCGGCAATCCCTGAGACACGGGGACGCCCCCTTCCGCCATGAGGAAGACATCGCCAAGGTGCGCTCTTTCCGGAAACCGACTCTGCTCTTCAAGGGAAGCGGAAGCTCGCCATGGCTGAACCGCATCATCGATGCCCTGGGCGAGGAGATGCCGAACGCGTCCGTGCGCGAGCTCCCGGGCGGCCACGCACTGCACATCGCGAGCATGGACGCGTTCCTCGGGATGTTCGAAACCTTCCTCAGGGCCGCCGCCTAGGGACGGCAAGCGGGGTCATTCCGCGATCACAAGCATGGAACCGGCCGATGCCCCTTTGCGAGCGGCTTGGCGGGCTCGGGGCGCACCGACCAGGTCCATGGCCGTCTGGTACGACTTCTGCAGCCAGAGCACGGCCGTTGCGCTGAGCCTGCCGAAGCGGGGCGTAGTGTCGCCGCCGACACGATTCGCGCCGCCGGAAGATGCCGGCCGTTTCCTGCCTGCGAGCCCGGCCAGCAGCTGGCCCGCGCCAGGCATCAGCTCCGAGCCCACGGGCGCCGGCAGCACCACGGTCGCCGAGCCGTAGCCGGCGCGCCGGAAGAAGAGCTCCAGGGCCTTCGGAGTCCAGCGCAGGAAGTGGTTCGGCGGCAGGTCCGAGCCGCTGCGCTCGCCGTCGAGGAAGAGATAGGAGCGAAACGGCGAAGGCACGCTGGCCAGGATCTTTGCGTCGGGAAAGCGGCGCTTCAATGCGCCGATCACCGTCTGAGGATCGGGGAAATGTTCCAGGACTTCAAAGAAGGTGATCGCCGCCGGCGCGCCGCCGCTCCAGGCGAAGTCGGGCGTCGAGGCCGCGATCGCCTGGAACCCGCGGCAGCGGAGCAGTTGCACCAGCCGATCGGCTACCTCCAGCCCGACGGCCTGGAAATGCGCCCGATACAGGGCCGAGAGAAAGATGCCGGACCCGCAGCCGTAGTCCAGCACGGTCGCGCCGACGGGGAGGTTCGCTTTCAGCCAGATCAGAGCCTGCCGCTGGGCGGGAGTCAGCCGGGGAGCGGGAGCGAGATAAGCCAGACTCTCCAGCTCCAGGCGTCTCGCCGGCATGCTGTACTTGTACGCCTGCTCTTCAGGCACCGGCGCCTCGCCACGAGCCTGCCCATAGGCGGCCAGATAGCGCTGCGAGCTGTAGTCGGGATTGCGCGTGAAGGTCAGCCCGCAGGCCTCGCAGGTGGCCAGCTCGTAACCCTCCCACCGCTCCGTGATCGACCACGTTGCCGAACCGCAGGCCGCGCACCGATCTATCATCGCGCTCTCACGCTCCCCCGCGCAGGATGAGCGCAGGATACCCCGGAAAAAGGCCCCTGCCAACAACGGATGGAACAGCAAGACGCCGGGGGCGAGGACCGTCCGGTGAGCAGGCGCCTCGGCAGGCGAGACGTGCCGGCCTCCGTGTAGCGATCCCCGGGCCGCGGAGGCCGCGGAACCTCACGTTGCGCACCTCCGCAAACGGGTCTACAATCCTGCCCCAGGGACGACCCGCTCGCGGGCGAGGCTCTCCCGGTCATTCAAGGAGGTAAGTAACGTGAAACGGATTGTCGCGGCTCTCATCGCGGCAGCGGTCATCGCCGTCTCCGCTCTGGCAGAACCGGTCACAATCGAGTTCTGGCACGCAATGGGCGGAAAGAACGGTGAGATCACAGCCAAGATCTGCGAGAACTTCAACGCAAGCCAGAGCGACTACAAGGTCGTCTCGGTATACAAGGGTTCCTACCCCGACACGATGAACGCCGGCATCGCCGCGTTCCGCGCGGGCTCGCCCCCGGCGATCCTGCAGGTATACGAGGTGGGGACCGCGACCATGATGGCCGCCAAGGGGGCGATCAAGCCCGTCTACCAGTTGATGGCGGAGAACAAGGAGCCGTTCGACCCCAAGGCCTATATCCCGACGATCACCGGCTATTACTCCACTGCCAAGGGCGACATGCTCTCCATGCCCTTTAACTCCTCGACCGCGGTCTACTACTACAACAAGGACGCCTTCCGAAAGGCGGGCCTCGACCCCGAGAAGCCGCTCGCGACATGGCCGGAGCTGTTCGACGCCGCGAGAAAGCTGAAAGCCGCCGGCTTCGAGGGCGGCATGACCACCAACTGGATCTCCTGGATCCAGCTCGAGAACTTCTCCGCGTGGCACAATGTGCCCTTCGGGACCAAGGCGAACGGATTCGACGGTCTCGACACGACCCTGGTCTTCAACGGTCCTCTGCAGCTCAGGCACCTCACGAACCTCTACAACCTGAGCAAGGAGAAGGTGTTCGTGTACGGCGGCCGCGAGAACAAAGCCAACTCGCTCTTCACCTCCGGCCAGGTCCCCATACACTTCGAGTCGATCGGCGGTTACGGCTCGATGAAGGCGACCTGCAAGTTCGATTTCGGCGTCGCCGAGTTGCCGTACTACGCGGATGTCCCCGGCGCGCCTCAGAACTCCATCATCGGCGGCGCGAGCCTGTGGGTCATGGGCAGAAAGTCCGCGGCCGACTACAAGGCAGTCGCCAGGTTCTTCACCTTCCTGTCGCGGGCCGACACCCAGGCCTTCTGGCATCAGGAGACGGGCTACCTTCCCATTACCAAGGCGGCCTATGAGCTCACGAAATCGCAGGGATACTACAAAGCCAACCCGGGCCCCGAAGTGGCGATACAGCAACTCCTCAAGAAGCCGCCGACAGAAAACACTCTGGGCCTGCGCTTCGGCTTCATGCCGCAGATCCGCACCATCGAAGACGAGCAGTGGGAGGCGATCCTTGACGGAAAAGTCACTGTGAAAGAAGGCCTCGACAATATGGTGCGCCTCGGCAACGAGAAGCTCCGCGAGTTCGAGCGCGCCAACAGGTAACATCGCGTCAATCGGTCGTCAGCGGGGGCTGTCCGGAGCGGTCCGGGCAGCCCTCTTTGCGCCGGCAGAAACACCGATGTCGAAACAGTACGAGTTCCCCAGCAGAAGGCTGCCCTACCTGCTCGTGCTGCCGCAGATGGTCGTCGTCTTCGTCTTCTTCTTCTGGCCCGCCGCCCAGGCGGTCTGGCAATCCCTCTTCATCCAGGACCCTTTCGGGCTGTCGATGATCTTTGTCGGCGTCGAGAACTACGGCAAACTGCTCAAGGATCCCGCCTACCTGGACTCGCTCGTCAGGTCATTCGTTTTCGCGGGCCTCGTAGCGTTCACGGCCCTCACGATCGCGCTCTTCCTGGCCGTGCAGACGCACAAGAAGATCCGGGGAACGATCTTCTACCAGACCATGCTCATCTGGCCGTACGCCGTGGCCACCTTTGTGGCGGGGATCCTCTGGCTCTTCATGTTCAACCCGAACGTGGGGGTGGTTGCCTACTTTCTCGAGCACGATTTCGGCGTCGAGTGGAACCACCTGCTCAAGAGCAGCCAGGCGTTCCTCCTCGTGACGCTCGCCGCATCGTGGAAGCAGATCTCCTACAACTTTGTCTTCTTCCTCGCGGGGCTGCAGAACGTGCCGGCGTCACTCGTAGAAGCTTCGTCGATCGACGGGGCGGGGCCGACGAGGCGGTTCTGGTCGATCGTCTTCCCGCTGCTGTCGCCGACAACGTTCTACCTCGTAGTGATGAACCTCGTGTACGCCTTTTTCGAGACCTTCCCCATCATTCACCAGGTTACCTGGGGCGGGCCGGGCCAGGCCACGAGTATCCTCGTCTACAAGGTCTACAAAGACGGCGTGATCAATCTGGACCTCGGCTCCTCGGCGGCCCAGTCCGTGGTGCTGATGGTGCTCGTGGTCGGGCTTACCGTCCTGCAGTTCCGCTTTATCGAGCGGAAGGTCACCTACTGAGGAGCGGCTGAAAGTGGCGGAGCGCACGATCGTCAAGCGGGCCCTGCCCCACCTCTTTCTTGCAGTCGCCCTGTTCGTCATCGTCTTTCCGATCTGGCTGGTCGTGGTGGCTTCGACGCGAACCCTGCCCGAGATCCTGCACGCACCCATGTCGATGCTGCCCGGTTCGCATGTTGCGGAGAACTACGCTCGCGCCCTGCGGGAGGGCTCCAAGAACCTCGGTGCGTCCGCTCTGACCATGATGAAGAACTCGCTGATCATGGCCATAGGCATCTCCGTGGGCAAGATCGCTGTCTCCCTGCTCGCCGCGTATGCCATCGTGTTTTTCAACTTCAGGCTGCGCAGCTTCTGTTTCTGGTCGATCTTTGTGACCCTGATGCTGCCCGTGGAGGTGCGCATCATGCCGACCTACAAGGTCATATCTGACCTCGGCATGCTCAACACCTACTGGGGTCTCATCCTCCCCATGATCGTGTCGGCCACGGCGGTGTTTCTGTTCCGGCAGTTCTTCATGTCGGTGCCGCGAGAAATGGCCGAGGCCTCGCAGATCGACGGCGCGGGTCCCATGCAGTTCTTTTCGCGGGTCCTCGTGCCCATGACGCGCACGCCGATCGCGGCCATGTTCGTCATCCAGTTCATCTATGGCTGGAATCAGTACCTCTGGCCTCTGCTCATCACGACCAAGGAGCAGTACTACACGCTGCTGATAGGCATCAACCGGATGCTCGCAGTCGGCGACGCGCAGGCGGAGTGGCAGATCATCATGGCGACGACTCTGATCGCCATGCTACCTCCCGTCATCGTGGTCGTGCTCATGCAAAAGCAGTTCGTGGCAGGAATGACCGAGACGGAAAAGTGAAGGCGGCCCGCGCACAGTGTCGTTGCGCGGCCGCCTAGAGCGAACGGTTCGCTGCATTCGTGCTACACGCCTAACAGATCGCAGGCGGTCATGCAGCACCATCGCCAGGCGATCGGACAGCTTCGAGGCCTCCCTCGCGGACCTCGGGCCAAGGCCCAAGGGTTACTCGCTGGTCCGCCGGCATTCCGACGCGAGCTTCACGCTCAGGGCCTGTTCCTGGCAGCTGCGGGCGGTGCGCCAGCGACGCAGGTTCACGAAGAGGCCCACAGAAAGGGACGTCGCGCGCATCCAGGCCAACTACAAAGCAGGCGTGCCGCGCACGGACCTGGCCCGGCAGTACGGGGTGAGCCTCTCGCATATCTACCACGTCGTCGAAGGCGCAAGCCAGGCGTGGATGCGACGGCACTCGGAGCTTGCGCGGACGGACGCTGCCGAGCGGGTCGCTACCGGTAAAGCAACGACCAGTCCGGGGCAGCCTCGGGATCACGCAGCGGCCCGTAGCCGTTGCGCACGATCCGTCGCTGCGCGTCGAACCAGCCCGCGAGGTCAGTGCACGGAGACAGCCGGTCGCCGCGCGCCAGCATGAATCGCTTGAGCTGCTGTTCGAGCTCCCGAACCTGTCGGCCGTACGCGGGATCGGCCGCCAGGTTCCTGGTCTGCAGCCGATCTTTCTCCAGGTCGTAGAGCTCGACCTGGCCATCCAGCCAGCGCGTGTAGCACCCGTCCTTCGTGACCACGCCGCGCCACTCCCGGCCGGTTTCGAGGTGATTGTAGGCGGCGGTAAAGTTCATCGTGAACAGAGCCTGTTGCTCGAAGGCGCCAGCGGCGCCGACAAAGGCGCGGCTCAGATCGTACCCCTCCACCGTGCGGGGAACCGGGACATCGCACAGACCACAAATGGTTGGAAAGAGGTCCACCGGAGCCACCAGCGTGTCCCGCGTTCCACCCGCCGGCAGCACACCGGGAAGACGCGCAACGAACGGAACATGCATTGACTCCATGTGAGGCGTCATCTTGTTCCAGGGCGGAACACCATGGGCGCCCATCTCCGTCCCGTGATCCGAAGTGAATATGACGAGCGTGTTGTCCGCCTTTCCGGTCCGTTCCAGGCGGTCGAGGATCTCGCCAAGCATGTCGTCCACGGTCAGAACCATCGCGAGGTAGTCGCGATACGCTTTGAGGGCCTGAGCTCTTGCATCGTCGGGCACATTTGCCGGCAATTCGAGCCGCTCCGGGAGTCGCTTGTAGACTTCGTCGGGGGCCGATTTGAAGGGCGTAAAGTGCGGCTGATGCGGCGAGATGAACAGGCAGAACGGCCTGTCGCCTACGCTGTCAAGAAACTCGAACGCGTGGCGATTGAGGGCGGTGGTCTCGTAGCCCTCCCACTTTTCGCAGCGCCAGTCGCCCCGGTTGACCCATCCGCCAAAGTACTGCATGTGGAAGTTGTAGCCCCGCCAGAACCCAAAACCGAGCCTGTCGCGTCCTTCGGGGACGAAATCCTCGCCGCCGATCTCCGGGAATGACCCGGTATGCAGGTGCCACTTGCCGACCCAGGCGGTAGCGTATCCCGCACGGGCAAACGCATCGCCGATGCCGATCTCGTCGTGCCGCGTACGGACAAAGTTGCAGAGGTGTCCCGTAGTCTGGGGATGGCGGCCGGTCAAGAGCATCGACCGGTACGGAGTGCACACGGGGCACGTGGAAAAGACGTTGGTAAAGCTGGTTCCCTGCCTCGCCAGTCGATCGATATTCGGGGTCGCCACCTGGTGTTCCCCGAACAAGGGCAACGACGAAGCCCGTAGCTGGTCCGCAAACAGGAAAAGCACGTTGGGTCTCACAAAACCTCCTCATCGACACGGTTGCGGACGTGTCCGTCCGGGGCCCGCGCACACGCGCCGGGCCAAGGTGCCCACCACTCTCCCCCGCTGCGATTCACCAGATCGGGCTCATCGGCCAGGCGTCGAGCGGCCCCACCTGTACCTCGCCCCTTTCGGCGAATGCGGATACCTGCAGGTCGGCCGCCCGGTTTCGCGAAAGCTTGAGGCTCACGCACGCTCTCCCTCCCGCTACGAAGACTTCGACGAAGTCCCGGTCGAGAAAGATGCGGAAGTCGACGAGCCCGTCCGCCGGCACCACGTGCGACGGAACACCGAAACGGTCGACCGCTACGCCGAACGTGTCTCTCTGTCGCTGCTCGATGCCGATGTCTACGCCGGCGCGCCCCTCGGACGAGGAGCGTACCCTCAGCCCCCCTCGTGCCCCTCTGACCAGCCGGAGGTGCAGGCAATCTCCATCGTGTCACCGCTGATGCGCTCGATCGAACGCACCCCGTCGACGACTCGAAGCTCCAGACCCGAAGCCGCTCGCCCCTCAGCTCGGCCAACTGCGGTGCCGGCACCTGGATCAAGCGTCTGTCGGCGTCCAGGTCGAGCAGTCGCGGGAGCGACATGCAGCCATTCCAGCCGACTCCGTCGTGGCCGGCGGTGCCCAGCCCGTAAGCCACCCATGAGCCAGGCGTGGCCCTCGCCATCGACAACGTTCTCACTCGCATAGTGCTGCTCGCTATAGTCGACCGTGCCTTCGTGCTCCTCGACAAATCGCGCCCGTTCGGGTCGAAGCTGCCGGCGAAGTACCGGACCGGACCAAACGGCGAAGTGACCAGCACCCATCGGTCACGCAGGCGGAAGAGCTTTGGCATTCGAAGAACGGCAGCTCCACCAGGGCTTGCGAAACATGATCCCGCGATAGCGCCAACGGAGCATGCTCCCGTCCTCGGCCTCGAAGATCGGAAGCACGGCATCAGTCTCATCGCCCTCGACTCTGGCCCCCACGATCATGAACACGCGGCCTTCGGCTTCAAAAGCAAACGGTCGCGCCAGTCACTCCGAAACAGGCCCTTCGTGGAGCCCAGCTCCAGAATTTCAGCTCATCGAGAAGCGTCGCCCGCATGATCCTCTGGAGGCCGGCAATCCCCGCCGCGCCCACCACGATGACTGGCACCGGCAGGTGCAGCAGCATGTCCCAGACCCGGGCCAGGCTCCAGGGAGCCTCCACGAACTGCGGCGAAAAGAGGCCCACGACGTTCATCCCGAACGCCCTGAAGATGAAGTACACGAGCACGAGCGCCAGCAGAAAGGGAGGGGTCGATAGCCCAATAAAGCCGAACACCGTCGCCGCATAGTCTCCCGCGCGATACTGGTGCGTGGCGGAGTACACACCGATGTAGATGGCCGCGCCGTAGCTGAACAGGAGCGTGAGGCCGCTGATGAGAATCGTGTAGCCCATCCGCTCGCCGATCAGCTCGGCCACGGGACGCTTCCAAAAGAAGGAGTACCCAAAGTCGCCTCGGAGCATCCCCACGACCCACTTGACGTATTGGGCGTAGAGGGGCTGGTCCAGCCCGTACATGCGCCTGAGGGAATCCACCTGCTGCTGCTCGACGATGCCTCCCGTCATCTGAACCTGCACGATGTAGGTGCTGAGCCAGTCTCCGGGCGGCAGCTGGATCACCACGAATCCCAGGATGGAGACCGCGACGAGCAGGAGAATCATGTAGGCAAAGCGACGGAGGATGAACCTGATCACGCGGTGCCGCCGGGAGCGCGGGTCACGCGGGGAGAGGCGAAAGCGCCTCTCCCCCACGCGCGGAACGCGTCACTCGTAGTACCACTGCTCGGGATGGTAGATCATCCAGAAGCGATAGTCGTAGATGAACGAGCCGGCCCTCTTCACGTTCTTCAGGCTGCTCTTGACGAGGCTCGGCTTGGGCGTGATGCCTGCCACGCCGATGTTCCACAGGTCGTTGGCGGCGATGGTCAGCAGCTGCTTGCCGATCTCCTTGTACTTGGGGTGGCCGATCGGGTACTTCTGGAACTCCGTGGCGAGCGAGTAGTACTTGAGAACGTCTTCGGGCGGCTTTTCTCCCTGCGCTCCGTTGGTGTTGATCCACTGTGTCCAGAGCACGGCGTTTCCCGGCGGCATGTGATAGGTCGGCCGGGCGTGAAAGCCGATCTCCGTCGTCTGGTCCATGTTCCAGATGTAGATGTCCAGCTCGCCTGCCGCGAAGCGCTGGCTGCTCAGCGGCCCATCGATGGACTTGGTGGCCACCTTGATGCCCACGGCCTCCCAGTTCTGCTTGATCATCTCGACGCCGACGTCCATCTTGTCCTCGAGGATGAAGTACTCGATGTTGACCTGCAGCGGCTTGCCGTCGGGCCTGAGGCGGTACTTCTTGTCGGCATCCCACTTGAGCCCGATTTCGTCGAGCAGCTTTCGCGACTCGTCGGGCTTGAACTCGATAAAGTTCTTGCCCATCCAGGGCTCGTAGAAGCTGACGTCGGGGTCCACCATGGCGCCGCGCGGCGTCGCGAGTCCCCGCCAGATGACCTCGTTGATCTCGTCGCGGTTCACAGCGTAGGACAGGGCTTTGCGGAAACGCAGGTCGTTGAACAACTGCCGCATCACTGGGTCCTTGTGGTTCAGGTTCGGCCTCATGCAGAGGAGCACGTTGCCACGGCCGTCGAACCACATGTTGGTCTTGTACTTGCCGCGGCTCTCGTTGTCCTTGTACAGGGGATAGTTGCCCGCGGTCGTGAACTGCAGAACGTAGTCCAGCTCTCCCGCGATGGCCTTGGAGCTCACCGCCTCCAGGTTCGCAAAGAGGAGACGGTCCTGGCCGTCCAGGTACGGGAGCTGGTTGCCCTCGGGATCAACCTTCCAGTAGTACGGGTTGCGGTCAAAGTACTTGTTGCCGAACTGGTCGACCTTGACCATGGTCCACGGGTCGATCGTCGGCACCGCCGGATCCATGCGCTCCTGCACTTCGTTCGGGTACTGCCTGAGCAACAGCTGCACCCAGGTGTCCACGCCCCTTTGCTTTGCCAGCTCGTTTGCCTTGGGGTTGTACTTGAGGTGGAACTGCGACAGGTAGTGCTTGGGTGCAAACGGCACTTCGAGGTACAACCTCGCCTCCGTAGCCAGCACGTTCAGGATACTCGGGTAGGGCTGCGAAAAACGGAAGCGTACCGTCGTCTCGTCGACCTTGTCGACCGCCTGCAACGGCCTCCACGAGGCGGGCCGGGTGGTCGTCACGTCCTTGTTCGCCAGGATGTCTTCGTACCAGAAAAGGAAATCGTCGGCCGTGAATGGTGCGCCGTCACTCCACTTCATGCCTTTCCGCAGGTGGATCGTGAGCTGCGAAAAATCGTCGTTCCAATCCCAGCCCTTGGCGACGTTTGGCGAGATGCCCTGCAGGTTGGGGGCCACCATCAGGAGCGGCTGCGTCCTAGCCGTCCACGCCTCCGCACCTCCGGTCACCGGGCTCAACGCGGCGCATCGGATCCGCCCGCCGTACTTGCCGATACTCTCCAGCGGGACCATTACCATGGGCTCTTCGGAGACCCGCTGCGCCAGCGGCGGCAGCTTGCCCGCTTTGGACTGCTCGGCGAGCTGCGGGGCTTCTTTCAGTGCGCCGAGCTTTTTGCCGCTGGCCTTTTCGTAGTCAGCAACGGTCGCAAAGAAGTTGACCATGTCGGGGACCAGCCCCTTGATGGCCGCCACTCCTGCGCTGGGAGACGCGGCGGCCTGCGGGGCCTCTTTCCCCTCCGGCTTGCCGCTTGCGAAAACCTGGAATCCCACCACGATCGCCACGAAAGCGGAAAGAAGCATCCGTCTGCTCACGAGTGGACCTCCTCGATCGATCGCTGCCCTGACTGTCGTGTGCTCCTCGCTACGTATGTGAAAAACATGCTAAACCCCGCCCTATCATCTGTCAACGTTGAACCGACGACCGGCGTCCTGCCTCGGCCACGGCGTGTCGCAGGGCACCCGCAGCATGATGATCTTGTCCTTGCGGATGGAGACCGCCACGTACAGGTAACCGTCACGCTCTCATGAATAGGAAGCTTCCCACGGCACAAGGTCCTCGAGGGAGGGTTTTCGACATCCTTCTTGCCTAGTGCAGAGCAGGTATGCCCACTTTGCCTGACACTGAGAGCCCGCCTGGCGTTTCGACGACGAGGTTCCTCTTGGCCTTCACTCCTTCGCCTTCTCGATCCCGAGCTCCGAGTCACTTAACGTTTCGTGGACGCAAAAGCGCAGTGTTGTGGCTGCGTCTGCGCGGTCCAGGTATTGCGGCACTCCCTCGAGCTTACCCGTTTTCGCTATCAGCGACGTCGCGAAGTTGTGTCGGATGGTCGACGTGGCGCCTGCTGCACGTATTCCTGACAGTTGCCTTGCGGCACCGGTCCGGCGGCTTGGAGGCCGGTGGCTCCACGCGCCTATGGTGTCCGCTCGGGGAATGCGGCCTGCCCCTTCCTTTTCGGGAGGACAGACTTCAGAACCGGTTCTTGTGCAGCCAGCTGAACTCGGGCCGCCTCTGCGGCGGTGACGGGCTTTCAGCCGGTACGCCGATCTTCACCACGGTGGCCATCTCGTAGCCCTCGGGAACGCCCACGATTTGCTCGACGCTGCGCTTGTGCTCGCCCCCGAAGCCCGTGATGACGGTGCCCAGACGCTCCGCAACCGCGGCCAAGCACATGTTCTGCACTGCGAGCCAGGCGCTCGCCGCCTCTCCCGCCTTGTTGCACACGACCACGATGCTGGCGTTGGCAAAGGACTCCCTCTGGCGGCGCGCGCCTTTCTCGACGTCCTCGCTCGTCTGTCCCGCTCCGGGGGGGACCTTGCGGTTCTGCTGGTACTTGCTTTCTGCGATCTGCTCGATCAACTGCGGATCGTCGACGATGACGAACTCCCAGCCCTGGCGATTGCCGCCCGAGGGCGCCTTGGTGCCCGCGAGGATGATCTTCCGCAGCTGCTCCTCGGTGGCCGGACCTGCGAACCTGCGGATTGACCGCCTCTTCTCGATCGCTTCCCACACGTCCATAGCGCCCTCCCATGAAACGAAGCCCGTACGAACCCTTCGAGCCCGAAACCTCAGCCAGCTCACGGCGCGTGCGGGTGAGCGGCTTGCTCACCCGCACGCATCGAGCCTGACGCTACTGCCGCGCGTTGTACCGGTCGAGCGCCTTCTGCCGCAGCGCAAGCGCCTCGTCGACATTGAGCTGCTTCAGTGTGGCCATGTACTTGTCCCAGTTGGCGAGCGGCTCCTTGCCTGTGATGAATTTGGCCGTCATCTCGTCGATGAACGTGTTCAACCCGCTCATCAGCGTGGCAAACCTGCGGCCCTCTTCGGGTGTCGGCGTCACGGGTGGCAGGGTCAGATCGTACGGTGCTTGGACCCACAGCTTGTAGGCAGCCTGCTGCTCGGGGAGGAAAATGCGGCCGCGGAAAAGGGCATCGTCGAAGACGAGCGGCGGAGAGCTTGTCCCCCGCGCCCATTGGCCGATAGCCTGGTCGACGGACAGCGTGGGGTTCTTCGAGACGATGTCGGTAAAGACCGGCTCGCCGTTGACCAGCTTGTAGCTCTGGCCTTCGATCCCGAAAACCATCAGCCGATGGCCTTCGGGGCTATAGCCGTAGTCCAGGTACTTGACCGCTTCCTTGACGTATTTGCAGGACGTGCTGATTCCCGCGCCCGTCCCCGGGTAGAACAACGGCCGCTCGGGCCAGATGTTGTAGCCCTTGCCGCCGGGCCCGGCGGGGAAGGGCAGTCCCGTGATCGAGAAGCTCGGATCCTTCTGGCGGATGAGCTGGATGAGCCGTCCCATTCCGCCGGAGAGAGCCCCGTGCCACGCGCCGCCGATGTTGCCGGACACCTTGGCGTCGAACTGATTGCCGGTGGTCGAGACGAAGTCCGGGTCGATCAGCTTCTCGTTGTACCACTTGTTCATCGTGGTGAGAAAGTCGAGGTACTCCTTGTCGGCAGGAGCGAACTTGACCGTGTTGCCGACCTTGTAGAAGCGGTCGGTCATGCCCCACGAGCCCGCGAGCTGCATGAGTGCGGGCAATCCCTGCGCGATCAGCGGGAGCTCGTCGTTCGGGTTGCCGTTGCCATTGGGATCCTTGGTGCGGAACGCCACCAGCATCTTGTAGAAATCGTCCAGCGTCGTCGGGGGCGTGATGTTGAGCTTCTTGAGCCACGCGGCATTCGCCTGGAAGCCGCGGGTAACGTGCCAGGCCTCAGCCAGGCGGAGGAAGGGGAAGCAGTACAGCAGGCCCGTGTCCGTGATGAGCTGGCGCCGCACCTCCGGAGTCTCCGCGAGGATCTTGGTGATGTTCGGCGCCCACTGAGCGATCTCCTTGTTCAGCGGGATGATGATCTTGTCCTGGATCGCCTTCTCGGGTCCACCCGGGTAGAACAGCCAGTCCCACTCGATGATGTCCGGGTATTGCCCCGAGGCCACCATGAGGTTGAACTGCTCCCTCTGCTGCCCGACCGGAGGATGCACGAATTGCATCTCGATGTTGGTGAGCTCGAGCATCCTTTTGTAAGCGGGGATGTCCGCATAGCTGTTGATCGCCGCTCCGCCCTTGATGGGCTCGAAGTTGCAGAAGGTCTTGAGCACGATCTTCTCTTTCACGATCGGCAGCGTGATGGGCTCCGGCGCTCCCGCGGAACCAGCCGTGGAGGCGGCAGGGGCCGATCCACTGGTGCTCGATCCTTTCTCCGGCGTGGGCCCGGCCCAGGCGAGCACACATGCGGCCAGCAAGACAGCCACCAATGGCAGTGCGCTTCGAGACATGGTTAACCTCCTTCGGAATACGCCGAGTGTCTCACCGCGATTGCACGCTGTCAAAGGAGACTGTGGCGTTGCATGGCGGTCTGGAGCGTACAGTGTGCCACATTTGTGCTACACGCCTAACAGATCACAGGCGGCCATCTTTGACGCGATTGGACTTGGACCGAGCGCCTTGAACGCTCAGAATGCCGGCGCGGGGAACTCCTGCCGGGTCGTGACCTCGACCGCACGTCCCACTTGCCGCGTGGGACTGAACCTGCGACCTGCGGTTTCGAACCCAAGGCAGCACCCGAGAGAGGTTTCGGTCCAGACATTTTCGAGGAGAGCGTGAAGCTCCGGACCTGCGTGCCCACCGAGGGCCCGGGGGACAGATCAGCGCCCGGCGGCTGCGCGGCCCCGGCGGGCAACGGCGTCCACGGTGACGGCGGCCAGGAGTATGGCGCCTTCCACCATGTACTTGATCTCAGGCGGTTGCGCCATCAGGTCGAGCCCGTTGGAGACGCTCCCGATCACGAGCGCGCCCAGCAGCGCCGACCAGACGCTTCCTCGTCCTCCGAAAAGGCTTGTTCCACCTACGACGGCTGCAGCGATTGCCTCCAGGAGGAAGGTGCCGGTGCCCGTCTGCGTGCTCGCGGCGGTCAGCCGGGAGACAAAGACGATCCCTCCGATCGAAGCCATCAACCCGGCGAGCGCGAAGACGGCGATCCGGACACGGGCGACGGGGATGCCCGCCCGGCGCGCGGCATCGGCACTGCCCCCGACCGCAAAGACATACCGGCCGAATCGGGTCCGCGTTGTCAGAAAGGCAAAGAGCGCGACGAGCGCGAGCAGTATCACCCCTGCGGTCGGCACGCCGTTGAAGCGGCTCAGGATCCAAACGGAAGCCGCGGCAATCGCGATCACCAACAGGGTGCGGGCGAGCACGACGAGCAGCGGAACGGCCGCGAGACCGGTGCGGCGTCTGCCGAGCCATGTTCCCCAGAACGTGATCGCAGAGAGCGACCGCCGCGCCGAGTCCGACGATCCAGCCCCAAGGCTCCGGCAGGAACGATTGCGCAATCTTCCCGATGTGCGGCTCGAAGACGTTGACGGTGCCGGTCGACCCAAGGACGCGGAGCTGCACCCCCTGCCACGCCAGGAACCCCGCCAGCGTCACGACGAAGGACGGCACACCGATGTATGCGAACCAGGCGCCCTGGAAGGCGCCGATGAGGATGCCGGTCACCATCGCGGCCAGGATGGCGAGCCACCACGGCCACCCGTGATTCACGATCAGCACCCCGAGCAGGGCCGAGCACAGGCCGGTCAACGAGCCGACAGAGAGATCGATCTCGCCCAGGAGCAGTACCATTACGATTCCGACCGCCACCGAGCCGATCGCGGCGATCTGGACGATGAGATTCGAGATGTTCCGTGCCGAAAGGAATGTGCGCTCCTGGCTCGCGAAGAATGCCGCGATCAAGATCAAGCCAACGACCACCGGCAGTGAACCAAGCTCTCCATGCCGCCAGCGCTGGATGCTGTACCGCGAAAGCAGCCCGCGCAGGCTCTGCGGCGCCAGCCGCGGCGGCGTTTCGGTGGTGCTCCGCTTGGGATCGGGGCTTTCGGGGTCGGTCACATCACCGCCTCACGAGCGCCGGTGATGGCAGCGACGACCTCATCCGGAGTTGTGGTCCCGTGCTCGAACGTCGCCACCCGGCGGCCCAGACGGAGTACGATGATGCGATCGGCGATCGAGAACACTTCGTGAAGGTTGTGCGAGATGACGACGACACCCAGCCCGTGCTCGCGCAGCCGCCGGATCAGGGCAAGGACCTGCTCGGTCTGAGCGACGCCCAGCGCGGCCGTCGGCTCATCGAGAATCACGAGCTTCGAATCCCACATGGCAGCCCTGGCAATCGCGACCGACTGCCGCTGACCGCCCGAAAGGGATGCCACCTTCTCGCGCACGTTTGCAATCGTTGTCACGCTCAGGGTCTGCAGGACGTCGAGGGACTGTTTCTCCATCTCGAACTCCGAGAGGATCTCGACGATCGGGGGAAGCAGGCGCGTAACCCGCTCCCGCCCGAGGAACATATTCTGAACGACGTCCAAATTGTCGCAGACCGCCAGATCCTGGTAGACGGTCTCGATGCCGAGCCGCGTGGCATCGCTCGGCATATGGAGATGGACCTCCTTCCCGTCGAACAGTATCGTCCCCTCATCGGGAGTGTGCGTCCCGGCGACGCATTTGATCAGGGTGGACTTCCCTGCTCCGTTGTCGCCGACGAGCGCCACGACTTCGCCTGCGTAGACTTCGAAGTCGACCTTCGTGAGGGCCTGCACAGCGCCATACCGCTTCGAGATCCCGCGCATCTTGAGAATCGGCGTGCGCGCGGAGGAGGCGGCCGGTCGGCCGCCTCCTTCCTCCTGTGTCATCGTGGTGCCAGGCAATGGTGGGCTACTGCAGCAACTTGCCTGCGTCCGCTGGCAGGCCAGTCATGACCTTGCTGACCCCTCCGAACTGGCTGTCTATCCAGCCGTTGGTAGCGAGCGTCTTGACATTGCCCTGGTCTATGGGAACCACCTGCAGCATGACCGACGGCACGTCCACCTGGCCATTCTTGACCGTCGCGTTCGTGCTCGTGGGCTTCTTCCCTAGCACGATCGCAGCCGCGATGTCAGCCGCTGCCGGAGCCTGCAGCCGGAAGTCCTTGAACACCGTCGTTCCCTGGTATCCGAGGAGCACGTTCTGCACGCCCTCGAGAGAAGCGTCCTGGCCGGTCGTCTTGACCTTGCCCGCGAGCTTCTGTGCCTTGAGCGCGGCGATGATGCCGCCCGCCATTCCGTCATTCGCCGAGACGACCCCGTCGACCTTGTTGTTGGCCTTTGTCAGGATCTGCTCCATCTCATTCTGGGCCTTGCTGGGATCCCAGCCCGGCGTCCACTGCTCATCGACCAAAACGCGCGCCTTCGAGCTGAACAGCGGATCGAGCACCGCGTGGATGCCCTGATTCACCAGGTGCGCGTTGTCGTCCGTCGGCGATCCGTTGATGATCACAAGCCGAGCGCCCTGCTTCGTGTTGTCAGCTATCCACTGCGCTTCTGCTTTGCCGACGGCGACGCTGTCGAATGAGACATAGTAGTCAAGCGGCGACTCTCGGATCAGCCGGTCATACGCGATCACCGGGACCTTCTGCTTGTTCGCCGCGTTGACGATGACCGCGGCAGCCTTCTGGTCCACAGCCGCGACCACGAGCACCTTGGCGCCCTTCGTGAGCTCCGCTTCGGCCTGGGACTGCTGCTTGCTCGGATCGTTCAGCGCATTCAGGACGTCAACCTGAACGTTCGGGATCAGCTTCTGCATCGCCGCCTTGAACAGCGGCGCGTCAGCTCCCTCCCATCGGGGCGTCACGTTCTCCGGGAGAAGGAACGCCACTGTCGGAGGCTTCTTTCCTGCGCAGCCGGCCAGAAGGCCGAGGCTGACGACCAGCAGCAGTGAAACGACAAGAGCCGTTACTTTCCTCATAGTTACCTCCCTGAAAAGACTGGAAACACTAGAAACTAGGCTACTTCGCGCTATTCCTGCTGTCAAGAGATCGCATTGCCTCAGCCGAGATCCAGTTCGACCAGAATCCCGCGGCCCGGAGTCCCGGTGCGTCACCTTGACCGCCCGCTGCCGGCGCGCTACCTTGCCGTCACGCCGTCGGGTGCGAGGTTCGCTCGTGGCCCCGCGCCCCGGCATGCGTCCGACGGGCGGCGTGAAGGGGCGGGGAAGCCGTGGCGCAATCGGTGTTCGTGACGGGAGCCGACAAGGGCCTGGGGCTCGAGCTCGTGCGGCGATTCGCGGCTGCGGGCTGCAGGGTCTTCGCCGGCCAATACGATCGACGGTCCGCGATCGCGCGGCAGGTCGGAGGATCCAACGTGGCTGTCGTGCCTCTGGACATCGCCGACATGACCTCCGTGGAAAAGGCCGAGCGAGCGATCGCGTCGCAGACAGAAGGCCTCGACATCCTCATCAACAACGCGGGGGTCCTGCTCGAGTCGCGGCCGGAGCCTCCTCTCGAGGAAACCATTTTCGAGAACCTGGCCCCGATGATGAACGTCAACGCCTTCGGCACACTGCGCGTGTCGATCAAGTTTCTGCCGTTGTTGCGCAAGGGCTCCCGGAAACTGCTGCTGAACATCTCCTCCGAGGCGGCGCGCCTGGAGGAATGCAAGTACAAGCACCGTGTCGGCTACTGCATGTCGAAGGTCGCGGTGAACATGCAGAGCAAGATCCTGCAGAACTATCTGATGCCCGAAGGGATCAAGGTGCTGGCGGTCCATCCGGGGTGGATGAAGACCGACATGGGCGGGCCGAACGCAGTGACGGAGCCTTCCGAGGTGGCCGAGAAACTCTTCGCGCTCACGCAGCGCTCCTGGGACATTGCCGGCCCGATCTTCGTCGACAACACCGGGCAGCGAATGGCCTGGTAGGCGAGCGGCGCCGAGCCCGGATGCGGCTGCTTACGCGGCAGTCCAGCCTCCGTCCACGTAGAGGATCGCCCCGGTGATGAACTCGGCGGACGGCGAGCACAGAAAGACGACGGGACCCACGAACCACTGCGGCTCGCCGAGACGGCCCTGCGGGATGCGGCTGAGGACCCAATCGAGCATGCGCTTGTCCGCGAGCAACGCGCGGTTCATGTCAGTCAGTGTGAAGGTCGGCGCTACGGCGTTGACATTGATGCCATCCTTTGCCCACTCGACCGCCAGCGTGCGGGTCAACATGTCGATCGCCCCCTTGCTGGGACCGTACGCGTGGTACTTCTCCTTGCCCTGCACTCCCCGGATCGAGGAGAAGTTGACGATGCGCCCCTTCTTCCTCGCCAGCATATGCCGGCCGGCCGCCCGGCACGCGAGGAAGGTGCCTTTCACGTTGACGTCCATCACACGCTGCCATGTGTTCATGTCGAAGTCGAGCGCCGTCTGGTTCTGGAGCAGGCCGGCGCAGTTGACCAGGATGTCGATGCGGCCGTACCGTTCGACCGTGCGTGCGGCCATGGCCTCGACGCTCGGCTCGCTGGTGACGTCTGTCGGCACCGCCAGCACGTCGACGCCCTGTGCCCCGAGCTCGCCCGCCGCCCGCGCGATCGTGGCCTCGTCGAGATCGGCGAGCACCAACCGGGCGCCGAGACGGCCCATACCGCGCGCCACCTCCCGTCCGATGCCTCCGCCGGCGCCCGTGAGGATCGCCACCTCGCCTGCGATCCCGAACATGCTCGTCGTCTCGTATTCCATGGGCGTCACTATAAGGCAGCGGCGGCGAAGCGATCAACCTAGAGGTACGGGGAGGCCTGCGGAGCGCGGGGCTGGCGAAGGCCAAGGAGGAAGCCGTGGAGAAACGAGCAGAGCGGTTGTTCGCGCGACGGTCCAACCTCGGCGAGGGGGCCCTGTGGGCCCGTGAGGCCGACCGGCTCTATTGGGTCGACATCCTCGACAGGCGGGTCATGGTCTTTGACCCGGCGACGGCGTCGAACCGGGAAATCCCGCTCGACCATTACCCGAGCACGATCGTGCCTCGCTCCGGCGGCGGCGTCATGATCACCGTGGAGAGCGGGTTCGCCGAGCTGAACCTGGAAAGCGGCAAGGCGAATGTAGTCGCGCAGGTCGAGGCCGAGGTGACGTCCAATCGGTTCAACGACGGCAAGTGCGACCCGGCGGGACGGTTCTGGGCGGGCACGATGGACTTCGACCTGGCCGCCGGCAAAGGGGCGCTGTACTTCCTCGATCGAAACGCCAAGGTCACCCGCGTGCTCGAGCACGTCTCGTGCTCCAACGGGATCGTGTGGTCCTCGGATGCCCGGACCATGTACTACATCGACAGCGTCACGCAGCGGGTGGACGCCTTCGATTACGACGTCGACTCGGGCGCCATCAGCCGCCGGCGTCCGGCGGTGGAGATCCCGAAGCCCGTCGGCTTTCCCGACGGGATGACGATGGACTGCGAGGGCATGCTCTGGGTGGCCCTCTATGGCGGGGGGAAGATCAACCGCTACGATCCCAGGAGCGGGAAGCTGCTGGGCACCGTGCTCGTGCCGCGCGCGAATCTTGTGACCTCATGCGCCTTTGGAGGCGCCGATCTGCGGGACCTCTACATCACCACCGCCTCATGCGGCTACCGCGACGCTGACTGGAGCGAGCACCCGGACGCGGGGAGTCTCTTCCTGGCGCGCATGGATGTCGCGGGAGTACCCGCCGGCGTCTACCGTGGATAGGAGGAAAGCGTGAAGGCTTGTGTCTGGCACAAACGGAACGACGTGCGAGTTGAGGAGGTGCCCGACCCCCCGCCTCCCGGCGAAGGCGAGGTCCAGATTCGCGTGGAGTGGTGCGGCATCTGCGGAACCGACGTGGAGGAGTACGTTCACGGGCCGCTCTACATTCCGGTGGACAGGCCGAATCCGCTCACCGGCGCGGTCGCGCCGATGGTCCTCGGACACGAGATCGTCGGGACCGTGTCGCAGGTGGGCAGGGGCGTGACGAGTCTCCGGGCCGGCGACCGCGTCGCTCCCGACCCCATCATCTTCTGCGGCCACTGCCGCCACTGCGAGCGCCACGATGTCCACCTGTGCGAGAGCATGGCTCACCTGGGGCTCACCACCCACGGCGGGTTGGCGGAGTACGTCAACACACTGGCCAAGGTCTGCTTCAAACTCCCCGCGCACGTGCCCACGGAGGTAGGGGCGCTCTCGGAGCCTGCTTCGGTCTGCGTCCACGCGGTGCGACGGTCCCGAATGCGGATCGGAGACACGGTGGCCATCGTCGGCGCCGGGACAATCGGGCTTCTGACGCTGCAGGTGGTCAGGCTGGCCGGCGCCTCGCGTATCTTCATCGTGGAGCCCCTCGAGGCGCGTCGGAAGCTTGCCCTGCGCTTCGGGGCGGAGCGGGCGCTCGATCCCGACGAGGTCGATCCCCGCGACGCGGTCTTCGAGCTCACCGGCGGCCGCGGCGTCGACCGGGTCATCGAGTGCGGAGGCAACCAGACGACGCTGGCGCTCGCGCCGCGGCTGGCGCGCAAGAAGGGGCTGGTAGTCATCACAGGGCTCCACAACGAGCCTGTGGGGATCAACCTGTTTCCCGTGGTCTGTGACGAAACCGAAATCGTGGGCTCGTTCTCCCACGTCTTCGACGAAGACTTCAAGCAGGCCGTCGAGTGGATCGGGGAGGGGAAGCTCCAGCCCGAAAGCCTGATCACCGCCCGCATCCCGCTCGACGAAGCCGTCACCGGGGGACTGGACTCGCTCCTGAAGCGCAACCGCGAGCACCTCAAGATCCTCATCAACCCCCGCTCCTGACAGCCGCAGCGAGGGCTGCGCGCGCTCGCGGTCGGTGCCGACCGATTGCGCCGCCGCGGGAGACGTGGTACGAAGAGCGCATGGACAAGACCCCGTTTCTCAAGGTCGCGGGCAGGAACATGGTCAACGGGTCGGGCGAGCCCGTCCTGCTGCGCGGCGTCTGCCTCGGCGGCTGGCTGAACATGGAGAACTTCATCACGGGCTACCCGTCCTCGGAGCATGCTCACCGCGCCGCGATCCTCAAGGCAGTCGGACCGGAAAAGTGCCGACGATTCTTCGACCGGCTGCTCGCCGATTTCTTCTCGGAGGCGGACGTCGATTTCATCAAGTCCCTCGGGATGAACCTGGTGCGGATCCCAATCAACTACCGCCACCTCGAGGACGACATGCAGCCCTTCGTCATCAAGGATGAAGGCTTCCGCCACATCGACCGCGCCGTGTCGTTGTGCGCGGAGCGCGGCATCTACACGATCCTCGACCTGCATTCGCTGCCCGGCGGTCAGAACCAGGCGTGGCACTCGGACAATGCCACGCACAAGGCACTGTTCTGGGAGCACCGTCACTTCCAGGAGCGCGTCAACGCCATCTGGCGCGCGATGGCGGCGCGCTACAAGGGCAACCCGTGGGTCGCCGGCTACAACCCCATGAACGAACCGGCCGATCCGGGCGAGTCGTACGTGGCCGACTACTACGACGAGATCACCGCGGAGATCCGGGCGGTCGACTCCGACCACATCATCTTCCTCGAGGGCAACTGCTACTCGCGCGACTTCTTCATGTTCAAGCACGTGATCCCCAACGTCGTGTACACCAACCACGACTACGCCCTTCCGGGCTTTGTCGACGGCGGCCCATACCCGGGGGTCTCGCGCGGCCGCTACGTGGACCGGAAGGCGCTGCGCGACACGTTCCTGCAGCGGAGCGAGTTCATGCTGTCGCGAGACCTTCCGATCTGGGTCGGCGAGTTCGGACCCGTGTACACCGGCGACCCGGAGAAGGATGCGATGCGCTACCGGGTGCTGGAGGACCAGCTCGAGATCTACGACGAGCACAAAGCGAGCTGGGCGATCTGGACTTACAAGGACATCGGAGGCCAAGGGCTGGCCTGCACGAAGGCGGACAGCCCATGGAACACTTTCCTGCGCCCGATCACTGAGAAGAAGGCCAGGCTCGGGGTGGACCGCTGGGGTGCGACGGACGAGCACATCCGGGAGGTCATCGGGCCGATCGAAGCGCTGATGGAGAGGGAGTTCCCGGGCTACAACCCGTTCCCGTCGGGCGCGTCCTGGCAGATCTGCCGTCTCGTGAGAGAGATCCTCTTCGCCGAGCCGCTGGTGCCGGAGTTCGGCAAGCTGTTCGAGGGCGCGAGCGAGGCGAAGGTCGACGACCTCGCCTCCTCGTTCGCCTTCCGCAACTGCGCAGTGCGCGAAAGGCTGGCGAGCATCCTCAAGGCCCACGCGCGGCTGTAGCGCGCGGCAGGGGGGCGGCACGAGGCGAGTCTCTCGTTGCTCGGCAGCCGCAGGCCGTCAGGTCCATCACCATAGTTGCGAGCTCGTCGGTGCCTCCGGCGACTTCCGCATTGCACGCCGGTCTGTGGCCGTGCGTGCCTATGTGTAGCTGTGTAGCGTTCGGCTCAACGATCCCTACGCACACCGTGGCGTTGTGTGGCGGTCTGAAGCGCACACTTTGCTGCATTTGTGCTACACGCCTGACAGGCCGCAGAACGCCGACTCTGGGAATTGATGCCGGACGAGGCCTGGACCCCGGGCCCCGGGTGCGGCGCTGAGCGGGTGGTCATCGGTCCGTGACCCGTGCGACCCGCTCGTTGAGGCGCAGCTCGGAGTCGGCCCCGCGCATGGCGCGCGTGTAGCCGGCGATCCGGTTGGCGACCGGCCCACCACCGCGCGTGGCGCGCGAAAGGTGGTCCACGTCGGCGATGTCACCCCGCCAGGCCAGCAGGGCTGCGAGCAGGCCGTCGCGCGAGCGGCGATGCGCCGGCTCGACGAACAGGTCGTGCTGCTCGGAAGGATCGGCGGCGCGGTCGTAGAGGCGGCCTTCGCCTTCGTCGTAGTAGTACTCCAGCTTGTAGCGCTTCGTGACCAGCGCTGCTGAGCGGTAGAGCGTCCCGACCGCGCAGCCCCGAGGCAAGGGCTCTCCGCGCGAGAGCGGACCCCGGAGGTCGAAGCCCTGCACGCCCGGCATCTCGGCGCCCGCGGCGGCCAGGATGGTCGCGGTGATGTCGTTTCCGACCGCAAAACCGGCGCGCGCGCCGCACGGCAGAGTGCCCGGCTGCGAGAGCAGCAGTGGCACGCGCCACGACTCGTCGTACCAGCAGTGCTTGTCGTTGAAGCCGTGATCAAAGAGCTGCAGCCCGTGGTCGGACGTAAAGATCACGAGCGTGCTCTCGCGCAAGCCAGCGGAGTCGAGAAAGCCAAGCAGGCGCCCGACCTGGGCATCGCAGTAGGCAGCGAGGCCGTAGTAGAGGCGGCGATACAGGTCGAGCACCGCAGGGTCGGCGCGGTCGAGCGTGTTGCCCACGGCTTCGGCCACCTGCGCGAGCTCGCCGTGCTCCCCGCCCTGGCGGGGCTCCGCGGCAGTGGCCGCAGGATCGAGAGTGCCGACGAGGCGGCGCAGGTGCACAGGCTGGCGGCTGATTTCGCCCGCCTCATGGTTGAAGGGCGGCAGGCTGACGCCGTCGTAGGCGTGCACCCACTCGCCGGGCGGGTCGACGGGCGAGTGCGGGCTCGGCAGAGAGCACCATGCGAAGAACGGACCATGCCTCTCAGCGACTGCCCTCTCGATCTCCCGGATCGTCACGTCGGCGAGGTGAGCGTCCATGAACAACGCGGGCGGGACCGGATTGGGGTGGCCGCTCGCCCGTCCGTAGCCGCGGCCGCGGATGTGCTCGGCGTAAAAGTCGTCGACATCGGCGCCCTTTTCGCCCTTGAGCAGGTGCGCTACGGCGAACGACTGCGGCACGGGCCCATAGTGGGTCTTGCCCACCATGATGTTGTAGTAGCCGGCGGCCTGCAGCGCATCCGGGAACACCGGGACGCCGGCGCGTCGGTCGATGCCGTTTTCGATGCAGCCGTGGATCGGAGTGTGCACGCCGGTGAGCAGGCTGCAACGGGAGGGCGCGCAGACCGGCGACGACGCGTGCGCCTGCTCGAACAGAACGCCCTCCGACGCCAGGCGGTCGAGCGCGGGGGAGCGGGCAAACGAGGAGCCCATGCAGCGCAGCGTGTCGCAACGTTGCGAGTCGGTTGTGATGAGAAGAATGTTCGGCCCGTCGCTCCGGCCAGCCGCGGTCACGGCAGGGCCTT
Source organism: uncultured Spirochaetota bacterium (assembly GCA_963734495.1). Classification (GTDB taxonomy): domain Bacteria; phylum Spirochaetota; class Spirochaetia; order SZUA-6; family CAVTHK01; genus CAVTHK01. Next base: position 727,417 of record CAVTHK010000001.1, on the reverse strand, counting down.
GCGCATCAGCATCGCCTGCGTGGCACCGCGCAACTCGGCCACGCGGGAGGCGTAGCGCGGATCGTGGATCCGGTTCTCGTGCTCGTGCGGGTCCTCGTCTCGGTCATAGAGCTCGTCGAACACACTGAGCTCCGCACCGCCGCGCCGCTGTGGCTGCTGGATGCGCACCAGCTTGATTGTGCCGTCGGTGACCGCGAGATAGCCCTCGCCTTCGGCGAACACGTGCCTGTAGCCGCCGCGCTCTGCGAGCGCGCGGTAGTCCAGGCCGTCGCCCCAGGCGGGCTCGGGCCTGCCCGCGGCGCGCTGGCAGGTCGCCATGATGTCAGCGTTGGTCACGAGCAAGTCACAGGTGCTCCCGCGCTTTTCGCCGGGATAGCGCACGAGCAGGGGGATGCCCCACACTTCTTCGTAGGCGCAGTTGTGCTTGCCCCACAGGCCGTGGTTGCCGAGCATCTCGCCGTGATCGGCGAGCAGGATCACGAGCGCGTCGCCCCACCGTCGCTCGACGGTTTCGAGGATGCGGCCGACCCACTCGTCGACCTGCGTGACGTTGGCAAAGTAGTGATGGCGGTGGCGCTTCCAGTACGCCTCGTCGTATCGGGCGCACGCGCCGCCCTCGGCGCCGGCGCAGCCGTCGATACCGCCGGGCCCGCGCCAGCTCTTGTGGTGGATGCGCGTGGTGTCATCGAGCTCGCCCGCACGGAGCGCCCGCGCCGCGTCGCGGCCCATGTCCACGCGGTCGAGGTACTCGGCGGGCGGGTCGATGGGGTAGTGCGGGCCGCTGAACGACACCCAGAGGAAGGGCGACCGCTCGCCCCGGTAGCCCTGGATGTACTCCACGGCCTTGCGCCCCACCCAGCTGTCCGGATGCCACTCCGCGGGCGCGGGGAACGGGAAAACCCTGCCGTTTTCCACGCGCGCCCATGTCGCATCGCGGTAGGCCTTGAGGTGACCGGCGGCGTCGAGCTCCTTGGAGTAGTCGTCGTAGAACCACACCGAGACCTGCTTGTCGTCCTGCAGGTCGAGGTGGTCGAGACCGAGGCGCACGTAGTAGTCGCGGAACTCGTCGTAGGGCAGCGTGACGTCGGGCCGCGGCTCGTCGTAAGGCACGGGCGCGTAGTGGCACTTGCCGACGTGCGCCGTGCTGTAGCCGAGGCTGCGCAGCTCCTTGTAAAGATTGGGCACGCCCGCGTCGAGCGCGCACTTGCGAAAGTTGCTGTAGGCGCCGCTGTTGTGGGGCAGAAGCCCGGTGAGGATCGAGCAGCGGGCGGGCAGGCACCACGGGCTCACCGTGTGGGCGCGCGTAAAGCGGATGCTCTCGCCGGCCAGCCGGTCGATGTTCGGGGTCTGGGCGGCCAGGCCGCCGTAGCAGCCCAGAGACTCGCGCAGCAGCTCGTCGAGGGTGATCAGTACGATCGGGGGTCTTTCCACGCGCATGCTCCGGGGCGATGCCCCGCGGAGAAAGGGCCCGCGGCGCCCCGGGAAGCGTCGCGGGCCCGGGCCTTCTTCTTCTATCTACTATCTAGAACTTGGACTTCTTGGCCATGTACTTGTCGTACGCGGCCTGCTGCATCTTGATTGCGTCGTCGATGCCCATCGACTTGATCGTCGCCACGAACTTGTCAAAGTTCGCCAGCGGCTCGTTGCCCACGATGAACTTGAGGACCATCTCGTTGGCGTAGGTGTCGACCTCCGACATCACCCTGGTGAAGCGCGAGAGGTCGTCGGCGGGCAGCTGGTAGGGCGGCAGTTTGTGGAGCGAGTCCATGTCGGGATCCGTCGCCCACTTTTGCCGCGACGCCAGCGAGGCCGGGCTCTTGAGCAGGTTCGCGTGGACCACCGTGTCGAGGCCGGTCAACTTGGGGAAGAAGTGGGTCTTGTAGATGTAGCTCGCCTCCTCGGTGCCGAACTTCGGGTTGTTCAGCATGAGGTCGTTGTAGACATGCTTGCCGTTCTGCATCGTCCAGTTGACGCCTTCGACGCCCCAGTTGAGGAGGTCAAAGCCCTTTTGCGTGTAGCCGTAGTTGAGGAAACGCACCGCGATGTCCGGCGTCTTGCACGCCTTGGTCACGACTGCCACCGTCTCCCTCTGGGGCATGCGGGGCCAGATGTCCGTGAACTCGTAGTGCAGCTTGTCCCCGAGCTTGAGGCGCGGGTAGGGTGCCGACGTGACCGGGATCTTGAGGGTGAGTCCACGGTTGAAGTTCGCGACGATCGCGTCGACCATCGTGCCGATCTTCTTGGTGTCGAAGAGCGTTCGGATCTGCGTGCCGTTGAGGCTGGTAAAGTCCTTGGATATGTAGCCTTTCTTGTACCAGTCGCTCATGAGCTGCAGGTACTGCTTGAACTCGGGGTCGACCTGCCCGAAATGGACCTTGCCCGCGGCGTCCTTGTAGAACGTCGTCGGCGCCGCGTAGATCCCGAACGGCCCGATGAACTGCTCCTCGTATCCGTTGGAGATGAGAGCATAGGGAGCCATCCCGGCGTTCTTCATCGCCTCGAAGACCTTTTCCCACTCGGCGATCGTCCTGGGGATCTCCAGCTTGAGGTCGGCGAGCACGTCCTCGCGCAGGATAAAGCGGCGGTACGGGGGGTCCCCCTGCGGCTTGTAGGCATAGAACGCGCAGACCCGGCCGTCGGGATCGCTCACCTCGCGAAAGAACTCAGTGTCCTTCTTGATGAGCTCGACGTAGTCGGGGGCGTACTTGGCGAGCATAGGGGTCAGGTCCTGGAACGCGCCGTCGAGCATGCCCTTGAACTCGCCTCCCTTGTACATGGTGGCCGCGCCGAGCAGGTCGGGCAGGTCGCCCGAGGCCATCAGCAGGTTGAACTGCTCCTGCTCCTGGCCGACCGCGGGATGGAGCCACTTGATCGTGACCCCGGTGTCCTTTTCCATCTGGACCAGCGCCGGGTTGTCCTTGAACGACGAGATGAACTTGGCCGCCGACGCCTGGATCGGCATCCAGAAGCTCAGCGTGACCGGCTTTTCGGTCTTGATCGGGTACTCGCGGATCGGCGCCCCCTCGGTGGTGAGCGCCGAGGCGCTCTTGCCGGTGTCGGCGCTCCCGCTCGCGAACGCGGCCGCTGCAGCGAGCAGGACCACGAGCGCGTAGCACAGCGTCTTCTTCAGCATGTCTCCTCCTCCTCGAACGATTCCCATGTTGCGGCGCAGGCCGCCTTGATCCCTACTCCTTGAGCGATCCGAGCATCAGGCCCCGCATAAAGTACCTCTGCGCGAACGGGTAGGCGCACAGGATCGGCACCGTCGCGATGACGATCGTCGTGTTCTTGATAAGCGCCTCCATGAAAAAGACGTCGGAGTCCTGCGCGATGTTCCCGGCCACCGAGCTGGAGATCAGGATCTCGCGCAGAAAGAGCTGCAGCGGGTACAGCGAGCGCTCCTGGAGAAAGATCATCGCGCTGAACCACGAGTTCCAGTGGGCCACCCCGTAGAACAGGGCCATGACCGCCATCGTCGCTTTGGCCACGGGCAGAAAGATCCGGAACAGGATCACAAAGTCGTTGGCGCCGTCCATCTTGGCGGATTCCTCGAGGCTGTCCGGGATCTGCCTGAACGAGGTCCGCATCACGATCAGGTTCCAGGTGTTGATCGCCGGCGGGATGATCAGCGCGAGGCGCGAGTTGAACATGCCCAGGCCCTTGACCAGCAGAAAGTGCGGGATCAGCCCGCCGGAAAAGTACATGGTGAAGACGATGAGAAGCGTGATCGCGGTCTTGCCCGGGTAGTCCTTGCGCGACAGGGAATAGGCGCCGAGCGCGCTCATGAGAAGGTTGAGCGCCGTGCCGGCGGTCGTGTAGATGAACGTGTTCCCGTACCCGCTCAGGATGTTGGGGTTGGCAAACACCATCGAGTAGCCCTTGAGCGAAAAGCCCACGGGCCACAGCATGATGCCCGAGTGCTGCATGAGCCGGATGGGATTGCTGATCGAGGAGAACAGCACGTGCACCATGGGGTACAGGCACAGGAGGCAGACCAGCGTGACAAGCACGTAGTCGGTCGCGAGAAAGATCGTGTCGCCCCGACTGTTTCGCTCGACCATCGGTTTCCCGCCCTACCAGAGGCTCTCGCTGGACATCCGCCGGGCGAGGGAATTGGCCGCCCAGAGGACCGACAGGTTGACGATCGAGTTGAAGATCCCGACCGCCGCGCCAAAGCTGTAGTCCATCTCCACGAGCCCGCGCCGGTATACGTAGCTGGAGATCACGTCGGCCGTCTCGTAGGTGAGCGGGCTGTAGAGCAGGATCACCTTTTCAAAGCCCTGGGTCATGATGTTGCCGACGCGCATGATGAGCTGGATCACGATCACCGGGATGATCGCGGTCAGCGAGATGTGGATCATCCGCTGGACGCGGCTGGCGCCGTCGATGACCGCGGCCTCCTGCAGGTTGGGGTCGACCGTGGAGAGCGTGGCGAGGTAGATGATGCTGCCCCATCCCACCCCCTGCCAGACCCCGCTTGCGGTAAAGATCGTACGGAACAGCTCCGCCCGGGCGAGGAGGCTGGTCCGCTCGCCCCCCATGGCGACGATCACGTCGTTGAAGAAACCGTCGGTCCGCGAGAAATCCACGAGCATCCCGCACACGACCACGATCGAGATAAAGTGCGGCATGTAGCTGATGGTCTGCATGGACTTCTTGAACATGCCGGTCTTCATCTCGTTGATCAGGAGCGCGAGGACGATCGGCGCGGGAAAGCCAAAGACGATCTGGTACACGTTGAGCAGCACCGTGTTGCGGATGAGCCGCCACGCGTAGTGTCCCCACAGAAAGTCCCTGAAGTTCTCCCAGCCGATCCAGCGGCTGCCCGCGAAGCCCTTGGCGGGGTTGTAGTCCTGGAACGCGATCACGGCGCCGCCCATCGGGACGTAGTGGAACAGCGTGTAGTAAATCAGGACGGGGAGGACCATCAGGTAGATGTAGCGGTGCTTGACGAGGCTACGGGCCAGGGTGCCGGTAGTTGCGGTCCTGAGCATAGCCGCGATCTTAGGGGCAACCCCGAGCCGCGTCAACGGCAACGAACCCTTGACATGGCGGCGCCCGCCCCGACAATGCCGGCGAGAAAGGCTTCAGCGTGTCCAAGCCCAACATCCTTGTCTTTGTCACCGACCAGCACTGCTTTCGATGGATGGGCTACGCGGGCGATCCGGTGCTCAAAACGCCGGCGCTGGACGACCTTGCCGCCGGCGGGCTGATATTCGAGAACGCCTACTGCGAAACGCCTTTGTGCATGCCTTCGCGCGCCACACTCTGGACGGGCCAGACACCGCGCGGCCACGGCGTGCGCACCAACGGCGTCGATCTTGACGACGACGCTCTCACCCTGCCGCGCTTGCTCGGCTCCGCGGGATACCAGACGATCTCCGTGGGCAAGATCCACGTCAAGTCCTGGCACCTGGCGCCGGAGAAGAGCCCCCAGGTCACGGACTACGATCCGGTCCTGCTGCCGGAGTGCGAAACCCCGTGGAAGCGGGGCACCATCACGCGGCTGCCCAAAGGATTCATGGGGCTCGACAAGACGCATTTCCTCGGTGGCCACGGCAGCTACTGCTTTGGCGAGTACTTCAACGGGTTGCAGGAAGAGCATCCCCAGGTCGCCGCTGCCCTGCGGGCCCAGGAGAGCACGCAACCGACGCTCTGCCCGAACACGTACTTCTCCACGGTCCCGGAGGAGCTGTACTACACCGAGTGGATAACGCGGCGCACCATCGAAAGCATCGACGCCAGGGATCCGGACCGTCCGTTTTTTCTGTGGTGCTCGAACCCGGACCCGCACTTCCCATTTGGCCCTCCGGCGCCGTGGTCGCAGATGTACCACGCCGACCAGGTGCCGGACCCGGTCGCTTTCGACGACCCCCGCGCGGACATGCCCGGCTTTTACCACACGAGCTGGTACCGCGATCGTGGCATCCACTCCACCGACGGCGGTCCGGACCTCCGGAGCCTTCAACAGATAAAAGAGACAAAGGCTCTGGTCTACGGGATGATCAGCCTGCTGGACAAGAGTGTGGGCAGGATCGTCGAGCACCTCAAGCGCAAGGGGCTGTACGAAAACACGCTGATCGTGTTCCTCGCCGACCACGGCGAGCTGATGGGCGACCACGGCCTGTTCTGCAAAGGGCCGTTCCACTACGAGAGCCTTATCCGCGTGCCGCTGTTCTTCCACCTGCCAAGGCTCATCCCGGGCGGATACCGAACGACCGCGCTCGCAAGCCTGCTGGACTTTGTGCCAACGGTCCTCGACGTGTGCGGCGTCGAGGTCCCGCAGGGCCACGTGCCCGACTGGCCCGGCCCGTTCAAGGACCACCGCGACTATGCGGATGGCGGGATCTACAAAGGCGTGAGCCGCTTGCCGGGCCGGTCGCTGCGGCCCATCCTCGAAGGCAAGGCCGCGAGCGTTCAGGATTCGGTGCTCGTCGAAGACGACGATGACATCCGCGGGCTGTGCCTGCGCACGCTCGTGACGCGGGACTTCAAGCTGACGCTCCTTGCGGGCAGGGACGACGGCATGCTGATCGACCTGCGCAACGACCCGGACGAGCGGCGCAACCTGTTCGCCGACCAGCGCGTGGCCGACGTGCGCGCGCGCCTGTGCCGGCAGTTGCTCGACCGGATCATCGAAACCGAACCGCGGGTCAAGAGGCGCATCGGGATCGCCTGAAAGCGGCAGGAAGGACCAGCGCGCGCCAGCCTCCGTCTCGGAGCAGGCCCTTCGCAACCGTATCGCCCGAGGCTGGGAGCCGCCGCGAGCCGCCGAAGAGGCTTCGTCTCTTGAGCGCAGGCGGCGGACAACTGTTGGCAACTGGGCGTTCGCGTCGACCAGTTCTGATGAAGCCATGCGTGGGCTCGCCCGCATTTCGTACCCAAACGACTACGAACGCGCTGCAGGGGACGTCTACCGCGCCTTTGCCACCACGTAGACATACCGCAGTGGCTCGGAGCCCGTGTTGACGACATCGTGCTCCGTCGCCGGCGGGCAATAGGCGATGGAGCCCCCTGCCAGCCCCAGGGCCGTCTCGTCCGCCAACCGCATCTCACCGACACCCGAGAGGACGACGACGACTTCCTCGTAGTCTCCTGTCGTGTGAACGCCGATCGACCGGGACGGCTCGAGCACAACGAGACCCGACCGCATCGTCGCGGTCTCCGGGGGACCACCGAGCAGTCGCTGGCTGTCCCGTACTTCGGGATCGATATGCACGACCTTCGGTCGAAGACCCGCCGTTCCGGGGCGATTGTCGGACTCTGCCTTATTCACTCAGTTGCTCCTTCCACCGGGCGACCCGCGGGCATTATTGGGCGACCGGGCGGTCGATGCAAATGCTCAACCTCCACGCGCGTCACGGGAGCGTGTCTTGCCAGGTCGGCCTTGTTCGGGCGCGGTCGGCGCAGGAGCAGCCGCAATCTTCCTGACGGTCCCCCAAGTCAGGGTCCTCATGTCCTTGCCAGACGCATTTCCCAGGAGTGTCATGAAGCGAAGTGGATGACTTTCGCGGCTGCGACAGGGTCATCACATGCGGAACTGCCAAGGGCTTACACATCCTCACTGGTTGACGCCGAGGGCGCTCAGGAGGACGCGGGCGCCACGGCCAACGGCGCGCGGCCCTCCGTGCGGTCGATCGCCAGCCCGGCCGCCGCTACACCGCCGGCGATCGCCCCGGCAATCGGCACGTAGGCGATCTGCTGGCGCCGAGTTCGTCGATCAAGGCCGCGCTCGTCCGGCCCGTAGCAGTTCGGCAACGCTGTCACCCCTACGCGGTCGACCCCGAGGATTCCTGCTTTGGCCCTTCTTGAACGGTCGTCGCCTCATGTTCGCTGCTATTTGTACCAGCGCGAGTCTCTTGGCCCAAGCGACGCCTGGCCTGTGAGGACAGAACCAGAAACACAACGAAAGCGGCCGCGATGAGAATGGTCACCGTAGCCACAACCTGGAGTGTCCGGAACACAAACCTGTGACTGACTGGGTCGCGCGCGAAGCACACCTGGAGGAGGCGCGCGACGCTCACGCCGATGACTCCCTGGCGGGCCTGCAGAAAGGCCAGCTTCAGTTCCGCCGGGAGGAACGAAGCCCCGTACATGTATCGGACAACCTTGCCCGAAGGGGAGAGGATGACGATCGCCACCGGGTGATCGAAGTAGTCGCCGTTGCGCTGAAAGCTGAAGCCCACCGCATCCGCCACGGAGCGGATGCCAGCCTCGTCTCCGACCAGAAACCGCCATGCCGCCGGCGGGAAAGGCGCCTCGATCGTCTCAAGGGCGATGTGCTTAGCCTTTGCGGCATCAGCGGGGGTCTCCGCGTCGTTGATACTGATGGACACGACGTTGTAGAAGGTGCCCGCGTCTGCAGCCAACGCGGTCAATGCGCCCGCCACGTTGGTCAGGAGGTAGTCGCAGATGTTTGGGCAGTGATAGTAAACCAACGTAAGAAGGGTCGGCCTGCCCAGCAGCGACCCAAGAGAGAGCCGTGCGCCGTCGCTATCGGTGAAGACAACATCGCGCGGGACTTCGTTCCCAAGCCTCTGGTCGATACCGATCGAGCGCTGCGCCACGTTGCCATCCGCTTTCGAGCGCGCGAACGGCAAGAGGATCAGGGCAAAGGCGACAAGCGCGTGGCGCACAGCACTACTAAGTCCGGGTGAGTCTATCGTCCGTGCAGAAGTACCCGCACATTGTACGCGATATCGCCGGGCAGCACGTCGGCGTCCATGGTCGCGCAAAGCTTTCCTGATCGATCAATGAACCAGTACGGGGCGCTGTGTGACACTTCATATCCGCCGCCGAAACGGTCGATCAATCGACCTGCAGTATTGAGGTCATCGTTAGTCAATCCCTGTGTGGGGGGCTCTTCGCGACCCTGGGATTTGCCGGCGGCCGAACCGCCGGTGTCGTGGTCCTCCTTGCTCACAGCCACGCCGATGCCGTAGTCGGCCCAGACCTGTTTGACGTCTTTGACTGGTCCTGTGAGGAAGTGCCAACTGTCGAAAAGCCCTGCCTCACGGCTGTAGTCAGCCATGACCTGCTGCGTGTCGCGTTCGGGATCTGTCGTCACGGCCACAAAAGCGACATCGTTGACGTCGGAGCCAAGCAGGGGAATCGCGGCCTTGATCTTCAGCGCCTCGAAGGGACAGACGTCTGTACAATGGGTGTAGAGGAACGAAAGGACCACGACCTTTCCGCGCGCATCAGCCAGGCGGAACGGCTTGCCGTGCTGGTCGACGAGTGCGAAGTCAGACGCGAGCCGTGGGGAATTCAGGGTTGTCCCCTTCAGCTCCATCGACCGACCGCATGCGGCCACTAGCAGGCCACAGCCCAGAATGAACGCTGACTTTCTCAACTTCCGCTCCTCGTCGCTTGCTCACATTCCGGCGATGCCCTCCACCGACTGCCGTCAAGTGAGATCACGATGCGTCTAGATTAGTGACTGCCCCGATATCGCGTCAATTGTGAAATGGCGGACGAAAGGCGCCGATTTGTGGCGGGTGGCTCTACTGCAAGATCATGGGCCGCGGCAAGCGGGGCACGCTCACCGTCGAGGAGTTCCGCAGGCTCCTCGACCTCGACGGCTTCGACCCCCGGGTGTGTGTCGCTAGTCAAGCTCATCCTCCCACCTCGGGCGAGCTTGCCACGAACGTGCCTGGACGTGTCGTAGTCCCAGAAATCCGTGAGGAGACGCCACAAGTTTCACGGACGTTCCCGGGGGGCGGCCTTCTGGACGACTGGGATCTTGCCCTCGTTGATCTGCTGGATGGCCCAAGTCTCCGCCGCTCCTCGCGAGGTCTGGCGGCTGGTACGCGGCGAGGCGACGGTGCCGTCGGGCACGCGGAAGGACACGTAGAACGCATGCCTGGAGGCCTTGGCGCTGTGGCGAAGAACCTGGAAGGGCTTCTTCGCATGCCCCGGCCTCCTTCAGTCTCACTCTTGAAAACCAAAGCATAGACCAGATCCGGGTTCTGTAAACCCGGGGAGTTGGGGGCGTTCTTCTAATTCGTTACAAACAAGGGATTAAGACTGCCCGGAAGAGGACTTGAACCTCCACCCGCGTATTGCGGACTAGACCCTGAATGTAATCGGCCCCCTTGTACCATCATTGACCACTCGATCCATGGTGATACAAACGTAGGTATTTTACAGTGTCTTGTCAATACAGGCCGATACTGACGTCTACGGACATTTCTACGATTTTAGTACCCTGGCTGGTACCCTGATTCGAGACGTTGATTTCATATGGCTTTGCGAACGCTCAGGGTACCAAACTCAAAGCGGAGTCCCGAACCGTGTGCGAGAGTGCCCCGGCCCACGTGATCGCGGGCCACCAGCGCGTCGGCGGGACGTTTGCCGCGTCCTAATACCCCGGACGGGTTCTCGGGCCGCTACGCGTGTCTGCCGCGGCTGCGCTCGAAGCTCGACCTGAGCGCCAATAATCTGCCAAAAGTCGGTCGCCGGGCAACATCGCTTCACGCGCGATCGCGGCCTCGCTTTCACGTGGCAAGCCCTACCTCGGAAGCGCTACAAGGCCGCCGCCACGCTCTCCGGCGGCGATGCTACTGCCTTGACGGGTCCGACCGTCGCTCCGATGATGTCCTATGGCGAACAGGCGGACGCGAGCGACCAAGAGGTCGGACCGGCTCTGGACGCGCACGCACAGGCGCTGGGTCGAACGCAACAGGGAGCGTATCCCGGAGCGCGTCGCGGGGCAGGACACGGGACCCGGCCAGGCAGAAATCCAGTGGGTCAAGACCAACCACAAGCAGGCCGCCTACTACGCTCTCCTCATAGACGGCAGCTGCGTGCTTCTTTTCCAGAGCCAACACCCATACCTGCCGCCTCCGTTCTACGCGATCGTGAAATGGGTGGCATTTATGCTGATTATGTTCACCGCGGCTCACGGCGTGTACGTGCAATTCAGCACCCTGGGCGACCTGAGCAGGTTCAATTGGTCGTGGCGATCACTGTATCTCAGCCGGGAAGAGAAGGCGAAGCGGTTGGGCAAGACCTGCGCGCCTCGGCTCGTGGTCGAGCGCTTCGCGCGCAACTGCTGGATGGCCTTGGGCATTACGTTGATCATCTGCCTCGGTGCAGTGGCTGGCGTTGTGACCATAGCGTGCGACAAGTGACACGCCGCGGCCGAGTCCTCCCCTGTGAACAGCCGACCGGCGGCACCCCAGTCGTGTCTTGGCATCGCTACCGTCACGGGAAGTAGGACGCATATTTCCCAGGCAGTGCCGCTGAGACGTGTGCGCCGTCGCTGATGCGCTTGAGCAGCGCCGGGCTTGCGGACGCTTGCGGTCGACAGATTCCAGCACGAATCTGTGCCTCGACATGACTCTCTATGGCAAACATGGCCGCCGAGTACACCACGAAGGAATCGTGCTTGATGAAGGGGTGCTCGCCGCGTCGAACAACGCAGCTCGTGTCGCAGTCGCGCCCGAGCTTAATGGAGGAAACATGAACAAGCAGTAGCCGGTCGGTCTCTGTCTTGAACACCACGAAGAACAGGTGCTTCCGGCGCCCCCTGGGGTGCTCCATGAGGAAAGTGTCACCTACATTCATTCCGCGCCGAGAGCTTCGCGCGCGAAGTCCATGAAGGCAGCTTCCTCGTGGGCCTCGCGGATTTCCTCGGCGCTCTTGCCAAGCACTTGTAGGACCCGCTCGAAGGGGATGGGATAGCTCGACCCTTGTGGGTCTTGCCACTCGGGCAACTCGGCGTGGCAATAGTCACGCATTTGCCACTGGTCCATGTCTCGGAACTCGTCGAAGACGGAGTCCAGGAGCGCCACTTCGCGGCGGCTCAGTTCGTCGGTAGCCGGATCGTCTGAGACATTCCTCGCATCGTAGCCTTCGCGCTCGATCAGTCGAAACCACGGGGCGAGTGACACGGCTGGGTCCGGTCCCGTGGTGATCTGATCGTACACGCGGGTCAGAACAGGGCCGTGCGGCATCGACACGAAGCGGTCACCTGTGATCGGCTGACCCCACCTCGCCAAGGAGCCGCGATCAGCCATGTAGAGGAGCTTGATGAGCTTCATGTAGTTGATACGGCCGCCCGCGCGCCGGATCAGATGGGCCGCGGCTTGGGCAGTCCTCTCAGCGTTGTACTGGAACATGATTTCCGCCCCGCCCGTGTGGCTTGGGAGTTTCGACAGTCAAAGTCTACTACGAGTATCGTCACACTGCAAACACCCCCCAGTGCATTGGCGTATCGGGTGTTCTCTTTGACGCTCACTCTCGTAGAGGCAGCCCTGCGGGGCGCAGCACCCGGTCGCCTACATTGCCGAACTCCAGAAACACAATGGGAAGGACGAACCGTAGCCGGCGTCAGGCTATCGCCCACGCCTCGGACAGCTACTTCCGCCCGGTCGGTCAGTAGTACTGCCGGATGTACCCGTAGGCCCGGTCGAACAGCTCCTGATCCTGGTGGAGCTTGTACTTGAACAGCGTCTTGCGCAGCGCCATCTTGACCTCGCGCTCGCCGGCGTGGGTGTTCTGCCAGCCGTCGAAGCGGACGTAGCGCACGATCTCGTCGATGTCGTTGACGACGCGCTCGACCATGATCGGCGTCTCGTCGTTCTTCGCCTCCTCGAAGAGCTCGGTGAGCGCGGCCTTGCCGAGCGTCTCGTCGTCGATGGGCTCGGCGGCCTGCTCGGCGGCGACGACGTCGCGGGCCAGCTCGAGCAGCGCCTTCAGGAAGTCGATGCTGAGGAGCAGCCCCTGCTCGTGCCGCTCCTTCAGGGCCTCGAGCCGCTCGCCGAGCGCCTTGAAGCGCGGGTCGTGCAGCCGCTTGCGCAGGCGCCGGGCGACCTTGATCTCGATCTCCTTGGCCTTCTTGTCCGGGTCGGGCGTGCCGAGCACGGCTTCGAGCAGGTCGGCGTCCAGGACCAGCGTGTCGAGGTCGTCGCGGATCGCGTCGACGTGGACGTGCTCGTGGATCAGCTCGATCGTCTTCGGCCCGAGCGCGTGCCAGAGCAGCTTGCCCGTGCCGGTCGAGGGCTTCACCGACTCGTAGACCTGCGACAGCCAGCGGTAGTCGGTCTCGTACTGGCTCAGGACCGGATCGGGCGAGATCGCCTCCCAGAGGCGGCTCAGGTAGCTGTAGTCGGCGGCGAAGCGGTCGCGCGTGTCGTTGTTGGGCAGGCAGTCCTGCGCGGCGATCAGCCCCTCGTAGCCGGTGACGGTGCGATCGACGCCCGGGAAGTAGGCCAGGCACTTCTGCATGGCCTCGGGCAGCTTGCCGACGAGTTCGTTGATGTTGGTGACGACCCGGGTGATGCCCTCCTCGTCGAACTGGATCGCCTGGGCCACGTCGTCGAAGACGCCGAGGTAGTCGACGATCAGGCCGTGGGTCTTCGCCTCGCCGTAGGGGCGGTTCGTGCGGCAGATGGCCTGCAGCAGCGTGTGGTCGCGCAGCGGCTTGTCGAGGTACATCGCCTGCAGGATCGGCGCGTCGAAGCCGGTCAGCAGCTTCGAGGTGACGATCAGGATCTTCAGCGGATCGGCCGGGTCGCGGAAGCGGTCGAGGAGCTTCTCCTCGGCGTCCCGCTCGCGGCGGTAGGGCGCGTACTCGTCCTCGCCGCTGTTCACCGTCATGACGATGTCGGAGACCTCCGGCGGCAGGTGCTCGTCGAGCGCCTTCTTGTAGAGCACGCAGCTCTCGCGGTCGAAGGTGACGACCTGCGCCCCGAAGCCGTTCGGGCGCGACCTTCTCCTGGAAGTGCTGGGCGATGTCCGCGCAGATCTTCTGGATGCGCTCCGGCGACTTCACCAGCACGGCCATCTTCGCGGCGGTCTTGGCGAGCTGGTCCTTGTCGAGGTCGCTCAGGCCGCCGGTCAGCTCCTTGAAGGCCTCGTCGATCGCCTCCTTGTCGATGTGCAGCTCGAGCAGGCGCGGCTCGAAGTGCAGCGGCATCGTGGCGCCGTCGCGGATCGACTCCTCGAAGCCGTAGCGGCTCATGTAGCCGCGCTCGTCCTCGTCGGCGCCGAAGGCGTAGAAGGTGTTGCGGTCGGCGCGGTTGATCGGCGTGCCGGTCAGGCCGAACAGGAACGCGTTGGGCAGCGCCTCGCGCATCTTGCGGCCGAGGTCGCCTTCCTGCGTGCGGTGGGCCTCGTCGACCATGGCGATGATGTTGCTGCGGTCGTTGAGGACGCCGTCGGCCTCGCCGAACTTGAAGATCGTCGTGATGATGATCTTGCGCACGTCCTGCGCCAGCAGCCGCTGCAGCTCGGCGCGGCTGTCGGCCTTCACCAGGTTCGGCGTGTCGGCGGCGTAGAAGGTGCTCGGAGATCTGGGTGTCGAGATCGATGCGGTCCACCACGATCATCACGGTCGGATTCTTGAGCGCCGGGTGCAGGCGCAGCTTGCGCGCCGCGAAGAGCATCAGCAGCGACTTGCCCGAGCCCTGGAAGTGCCAGATCAGGCCCTTCTTCGGGTGCCCGGCCACCACGCGCTCGACGATCTTGTTCGCGCCGTCGTACTGCTGGTAGCGGGCGATGATCTTGATGCGGCGCTTCTTCTTGTCGGTGGCGTAGGCGGTGAAGTTGGCGAGCAGGTCGAGCACGACGTGCGGCCGCAGCATCGACGCGACCGCCTTCTCGATCTGCTGCAGGGCCGGCGTCTTCGTGTCGGCCTCGATCCGCCACGGTCCCCAGAGCTCGACCGGCAGCCCGATCGAGCCGTAGCGGAACTCCTTGCCCTCGGTGGCGACGGAGAACACGTTCGGCACGAACAGCTCGGGGACGTTGCGCTCGTAGTCGTCGTGCACCTGGAGCGCCCCGTCGAGCCAGCTCTGGCTCGCGCGGACGGCGTCTTCGCCTCGATCACGACCAGCGGGATGCCGTTGACGAGCAGCACGAGGTCGGCCCGCTTCTCGGTGGCCCCGGCGCGGTACGGTGTACTGCGTGGTGACGACGTACTGGTTCTGCTCGAGATCGGCGAAGTCGATCAGGCGGATGGTGACATGCTCGCCGTTCTCGCCGAAGGGCATCGACCGCTCGCCGGTGAGCCAGGCGGCGAACTCCTCGTTGGCCTTGACGAGGCCGTCGCTGCGCACGCCCATGATGATGGCGCGCAGCTTGTAGAGCACATCGTCGGCCCGGTCGGGCTGGGCGGCGATCTCCGGGTTCAGCCGGATCAGCGCCTCGCGCAGGTGATCCTCGACGAGGACTTCGTGCGGCTGGCGCGGAAGGTTCTGCGGGGCGAGGAAGTGCCAGCCGAGGCCGGAGATCTGGCCGTGGCGGCGGGCGAGGCCGGGACCGACGGCGGTGTGGTGGGTGATGCCGCCGCAGAGTCGGTCGCGGATGAAGGCTTCGACGGTGTTGGCTTCGTTGAAGGTCATCGTGTCGTCCCCAAGAAGTCGTTCCCGAGCCTGCGCCGCGAGCCTTCGCGCTTGATTAGCTCTCCTCTGATGAGATCGACGCGCACATCGCAGGCGCTCAATCCGCTCGACAACCGTATGCTGATACGCAATCGGCGGCAATGGAATCAGCACTTTCCGCAGATTCGATGTATTGACGTTCGTCTGGCTAACGCCGCGTGTTGCAAATCGCATGACTTGTCGACGCCCAAGTGGAGCATTAGGAAGGCACAGAGATAGTCCGGTAGGAGCGCGCTCGCGTCGGTCTTCAAACGAACAAGGTACGAGGCGAACACGTGATCTCCCTCCAATCTGTAAACACCGGTACGTCCGACCAGCTCATGACTGTTTGTGCGATTGAAGAGCAAATCGCCGTGCTCAAGCCGGTATCGACTGAAATCTTCATCGGACAGGTCCACGGAACAGAGACTGTCGTCAGTTGCCGAGCCATCCGACATATCCATCATGCGGAGCATCCGGAACTGCCGCCTGTGGTGGAGGGCATCGAAAGCCCGTACTGCGTCGCGACCAACAGTTCTCCGACAGGTGTGAGAGGCAGACTGGGAGAGTATCGGCCGAATCGCTCGTCGTGGATCAAGCCCCCGAGGTGGGCTCCCTGAAAGTATCGGAGCAGCATGCTCTCGGAGACCATCTGAACACGCGCAGCCGCCTCATCATGATACTGGGCCACATCCGTGGCCGCGCGCAGCAGTCTGCGCAATCCGCCGCTGCTCCTCCAGCGGCGGCAGGGCGAACTCGTACCACGCGAGGTCTGACCAGTTGATCATAGGCGATTGAGCGAGCCCTTCGATTGCTCGACCGAGTGCTCGTGGAAGGACTCGGTCTGCATGATGAACGGCAGCAACTCGGGCAGCAGGACTTCGGGTCCTTCGGCTCGAGGACGATAGGTCGTGTTCGCCGAGATACGCCATCGAAGTCGGCGACGGCGACCTTGCGCTGATAGGTCCGGCGCGATCCGATAGAGGACGTGCCCCGGCTTGAAGCGCATGTGAAATGCGGTCCGAGATAGCCGTCGCCGATCGTCCCCCACCGTCGAATCCGCAGATCGTCGGTGTCCATGTGCTCGCCGGCCGACGTAGCGGTCAAGTCCGGCTTCGTCCGGGATCGACGCGGTCCCTGACCTGTCGCACGACATCGCCGAAGGCGACGCGGGTCCACCCGCTTCTTGGACGCGATCTCAGGCATCGTGCGCCTCCTCGGCGACGACGCCGTCGAGCATGTCCACCAGCGCGTCCATCTGCTGCCAGAACTCCCGCCCGCTGGCGTCGAATGCGGCCCACGCCGTCTTCAGGTCCTGGTCGCCACCGTTGCCTGCCCCATTCCCGATCGGCCTGACGTAGCGCGGGATCGACAGGTTGCCGTCCTTCTGCGAGCACCTCCGCGATCGTCGCGACCGTGGCGAAGCCGGGCTCGTCGGCGAACGCCTGATAGGCCGCCAGGATCCGCTCCTGGTGCTCCGGCTTCAGGAAGCTCTGCGCCCGCTCCCGCGCCACCTCGTGCACGGCGTCGATGAAGAGGATCTTCCCTTGGCGGTCGGCGGGCTTCTGCGTCCGGCAGATCACGACGCAGGCTTCCATCGGCGAGTTGTAGAAGAGGTTCGGCCCCAGGCCGAGGACGCACTCGAGCAGGTCCGACTCGACGAGCTTGCGCCGCATCTCCGCCTCTTCGTTGCGGAAGAGCACGCCGTGCGGGAAGAGGATCGCGCAGCGGCCGGTCTTCGGGTCCAGGCTCTTCAGGATGTGCTGGAAGAAGGCGTAGTCGGCGCGGCCCTGGGGCGGCGTGCCGAGGAAGTTGCGGCCCCAGGGATCGCTCTGCCACGCCTCGCGGTTCCACTTCTTGATCGAGTACGGCGGATTGGCGAGGACCACGTCGAAGGTCCGCAGGCGGTCGCGCTCGATGAAGGCCGGGTTGCTCAGCGTGTTGCCGGCGACGATCTCGAAGTCCTCGACGCCGTGCAGCACGAGGTTCATCCGGGCGATGGCGGCCGTGATGTGGATCAGCTCCTGGCCGTAGAGGCCGAGCGTGCGCGTGTCGCCGCCCCGGCGCTTCACCTCGGCCAGCGCCGAGATGAGCATGCCGCCGGTGCCGACGGTGGGGTCGTAGATGCGCTCGCCCGGCCTGCGGCTCGAGCATCTGCGTCATCAGGTGGACGAGCGTGCGGTTGGTGTAGAACTCCTGCGCCGTGTGGCCGCTGTCGTCGGCGAACTGCTTGATCAGGTACTCGTAGCCGTTGCCGAGCTCGTCCTCGGGGACGGCGGCCAGGCTCAGCGTGTGCTGCGAGAAGTGCTCGATCAGGTTCTTGAGCGTCTCGTCGGGCAGCTGCGCCTTGTCGGTCCAGGAGGCGTTGCCGAAGACGCCGGACAGGCGCTCCGGGTTGGCCGCCTCGATGGCGCGGAAGGCGTTCAGCAGCGCCCGGCCGACGTCGCGGGAGGCGCTGCGCACGTCGGACCAGTGCGCGCCGTCGGGGATCGCGAAGCGGTCGTCGGCCGTCGCGCGGGCGTAGGCCGCGTCGCCGGTCTCGTCGAGGGCGGCTCTGGTACTCCTCGTCCCACACGTCGGAGAGCCGCTTGAAGAAGAGCAGCGGGAAGACGTACTGCTTGTAGTCGCCGGCGTCGATCAGGCCCCGCAGCAGCTTGGCCGCGCCCCAGAGGTAGGACTCGAGTTCCTGCTGGCTCAGGTGTTCGGGGGCCTTGCTCATGCGAGCCAGCCTCCCTCGGTCAGGACCTCGCGCAGGTGGTCCTCGGCCGCCGGGCCTCGGCGAGCGCCTGCTTGAAGGCGGCGACGGCCTCCGGCAGCGGCGGGATCTCCTCGCCGATGGGCGGCAGCACGTAGCGGGAGATGTTGAGCGTCCAGTCCTCGGCCTTGATCTCGTCGAGGCTGACGACCTTGGCGCGGTCCTCCACATCCTCGAAGGCGCGCACCCAGGCGACGATCTGCTCGGCGTGCTCGGGGTCGAGGAAGTTCTGGGCGCGGCCCTTGCGGAAGAGGCTCGAGGCGTCGATGATCAGACCTTCTCCTTCCGCGTCGGCGGGCTTCGTGCGGCGGAGGATCACGACGGCCGGCGCGAGACCGGTGCCGTAGAAGATGTTCGGGGCGAGGCCGATGACGGCCTCGATGAGGTCCTGCTCCAGGAGCGCCTGCGGATTCTGCCTTCCGCGCCCTTGCGGAAGAGCGCCCCCTGCGGGAGCACCACCGCCATGCGGCCGGTGCCCGCGGCCATCGAGCGACCATGTGCTGGACCCAGGCGTAGTCGCCGTAGCTCTCCGGCGGGAGGCCGAAGGCGGCACGGCCCCACGGGTCGGCCTCCCAGATCTCGCGGCCCCATTCCTTGAGCGAGAAGGGCGGATTGGCGATCACGCAGTCGAAGGTGGCGAGACCGCCGGTGCTCGAGTCCGTGAAGGCCGGGCTGCGGAGCGTGTCCTCGCGCACGATCTGGAAGTCCTCGATGCCGTGGAGCACGAGGTTCATGCGGGCGATGGACGAGGTCGTGAGGTTCTTCTCCTGGCCGTAGATCTTGCCGAAGAAAGTGCGCGGATCGCCGCCGGCGCGCTGCACGTGCTCGATCGCCCCGAGCAGCATGCCGCCCGTGCCGCAGGCCGGGTCGTAGATGCTCTCGCCCTCCTTCGGGTCGAGGATGTCGACCATCATCCGCACGACGCTGCGCGGGGTGTAGAACTCGCCGGCCTTCTTGCGCTTGGTGATGTCGGCGAACTTGCCGATCAGGTACTCGTAGGCGTCGCCGAGGATGTCGGAGCTGACGGCCGTGTTGCCGAGCGAGACCTCCGAGAGCCCTTCGATGAGGTCCTTGAGGATCTCGTCGGTGAGCATCTCGCGGTTGCCCCAGTCGGCGGCGCCGAAGACGCGGTAGAGAGTGTCGGGGTTGGCTCGCTCGATCTCGCGCATGGCGTGCGAGAGCGCGGCGCCGATGTTGGCCGGGGTCTCGCGGACGTCCCGCCAGTGGCAGCCCTCGGGGACGTTGAAGCGGTGGACCTCGGGGAAGTCGACGGGGTCGACGTCGCCGAAGAGCTCGGCGGCCTCGGCCGTCTCCTCGTCCCAGACGTCGCAGATCCGCTTGAAGAAGAGCAGCGGCAGGATGTAGGCCTTCCAGTCCGTGCGATCGACGGCGCTGCCGCGCAGGATCTCGGCGCAGTTCCAGAGGTGGGATTTGAGGTCTTGAAGAGTCAGGGGCATTTCACGTCACAGTCGGGCTTGTACGCAGAGTTCTCCAAGACGCTTCCGCCGGCGTTCTCCGTAAGTCAGTTGTCGAAGCGACCGTCTGACCGGACTGCTCACTCACAACAGCCCAAATATGCGCCTCTTTGCTACAGCAGTCCCGTGGGGAACATATCACCACTCCAGCGTAGCAGAGGTCATGATTGGGGACAAGCACGTGGCTCCACGCACCGGCAAACGTCGTGCACAGCCGGACGTGCGTGCGACTCGCTAGCGAACCCAAGGCGGCGCAGGAGCGATTCTCGCGCGGGCGGTCGAGCGTGGGAGAGAAATGTCCCTACGCCCTCCTGCGCGTCCGGCGGCGTTCGATCTCGTCCAGCATTGCCTCGAGAACCCATTCGTAGTCGTACACAGGAAACCAAACACCGACGTCGACGCTGGCCTTCGCGGGTCCTGCGAACGCCACCGCCGTGTTGCCGACGTAGACGGCCGACTCATCCCTAACAAGAAGCTTGAGAACCCACCAGCCTTCCGGGCAATCGCCCTCGCAGTAGACCCACCGTCCTTGCACGCGCTCCCTCTCCGCATTTCCCGCGGCGGCTCTCATTACGATGGTTAGGAAGCGCTCCACGTCGCGGCTGCTGCGGAACACAACGCAGAGCAGGCCTGATCTGTCCTCCTGGCACGAGAGGGTCGTCGCCATGCCGAGCGACCATAGAGACTCGATCAGGAGTGCGATGTCTTCGTCGATGGGTATGTAGCTGCCGTCCGGATGCTTGACTGATACCTGCCGATGTTCACTCATTTGTCCTCCCTGCGCTACGCCGTGCCAGGACTCAGGATTCCCGGTGCTCGGAGCGTTGTCGCGGCCTCATGCCCGTCATAGCAGACTGCCAAGAGCCCTGTCCGGCTCGCGGCAGCAATCACTCAACCTTGGTAGGCGCCGGTTGTGTCATGCGCTCAGCCAGCGCGCCCGGCCGTGCGTACGGTGCCGCGGAAGACCTTCCTGACCCGGTGCGCCTGTGCGACGTCCTCCGGACTCCTGTCCTTGAGCGCTGCGACCTCGGGCCAGGTGTAGACCGTGTAAGCTTCGCTACCGGCCGGTGGCAGGCCTTCGCCCACAAGGATCAGCTCCTCGACAAGTCCGCTCCAGAAGGTGCGGAAGCCCGCCTCGCGCCACCAAGCGAAGAGCCGTTGCTCAGCTGCGGTTAGCCGGTCCACCGTCTCCAGGTACTCCGGTAGTCGTGCCTGTCGCTCGGCAAGTCGCGTGTCCCCGTCGATAAAGGCAGCGAGCACCCGGACGTTCTCGCGGAGCAGCTCGACAATCAGAGCGGGCTTGATCCGGCGGGCCTCGGCGACCAGCTCCGGGGCGAGGCGCCCCGTGTCCCCTGCGATGTCGAGCCCTTCGCCGGCCAGTTCCAGCCGGCAACCAGCCGCCTCCAGGCGGCTCCGCAGGCCCTCGACGGCGGTCATACCGGCACCCTCGCGCTTGTCGAAGGTTGCCAAGAGCCCCCAACATTGCCGACATTGCCACGGTGTGATTCTTGGCATTCTTGAGCCGTGGTGGCAGTCTTCGGCGGCTGATGCTCGGGCAGCGCCCAACGCCAAGGACCGGAGAAGTCGTCTTTGACCGACATGATCCCCAGCCCTGTCTTTGCGCGGTCCAGCGTGCGCTTTGCGATCCCGGCCGCCCGTGCGGCCCGCGCTACCTCCTGTGCGGCCACAGGTCCGGCGGCCAGCCTGTCCCGGAGCCACTCGCTCGCTTCCTGACGTTGGGATCGCCTCCTCCGGCTCCTCGCTCGACAGGAGCTGGTCGGCGTCCTGCGCGGACACCGCATCGCCCCACTTGATGCGCGGCCCGTCCGCCACCTCGAAGCGGAAGCCTGCGGCCTCCCTAGCGAAGGTTCATCTTGAGGGGGTACGAAGAGCCGGGCCTCGCCGCCCTCGGGGTCGCGACAGACTCCCCAGACCGCACGAGCGGCGGCCATGAAGGCGAGAGAGCCGGACAGTCGGTAGAGCGCCGGCCCCTGCCCCTTGTTCAGGTGGTGGATCGCGAGCACCGTGACACCATGCTTTGCCGCGAGAGCCGCCAGTGGGGCGAGCACACACCGAACGTCGGCGTTCTTGTGCGAGTCCGTGCCGTCCAAGTAGGCGGCTATCGGGTCGATCACGATGAGCGCCGGGGCATTCATCGTGGCGAGCACGTCTTCCAGGCGGCCCAGGTCCTCGACGAGTGAGAACGAGCCTTCACGGCCGCCGCGGCGCATCCCCATGACGATGGAGACTCGGCCCAGGTCGGCGCCGGCGGCCTCCAGTCGCGGCCGGATGGTATCGCCCGGATCATCCTCGGCCGAGAGCAGGAGCACGTCGCCTGCGGGCGCCAACGAGCCGTCCGGGAACGTCGCCGCCCGCGACACGCGCGCGGCAAGGTCGAGCGTCAGAGTGCTCTTGCCGAGCCCGGGGTCGCCGGCGAGGAGTTCGAGAAGCTGCCGAGCGGTATCCGGTCCTGCCAGAGCCAGCGCAGTTCCTTGCGCTCCACGTCCGCCGCGCGTGTCACGGTGAGCCCGTCGCTCGCCCGGGCGCCGGCCAGGTTCTCCGCCACGGCCACCAGACACTCGCGCGCGTCGGCGAGCAGGTCCTCGACGGTGCGCCCGTCTCTCGAGCCCAGGGTGAGCGCCGATCCCAGCTTCTCCAACCCGCGGCGGGCCGCGGCCTCGTGCAGCTCCTTGATGTAGTAGCTCGCGTTCGGGGCCGCCACTCCGCCGTTGTTGGTCAGCTCGGTCACGTAGGCCGCTCCGCCCGCACCGTCGAGCCGGCCCGCGCCCCTAAGCGTCTCGGTGACCGTGAGCAAGTCGACCGGCTTCCCCTCGCGTCTTCGGCTCAGCATCGTCTCGGCGATCAAGGCGTTGCGCCTGTCGCCGAACAGCCGCGGCTCGATATCCCCGCAGTCCAGTAGGTCAGGATTGAACAGGGCCGCACCGAGTAGCCGCTGCTCGTACTCCAGGACGGGGCCGCTCATGAAGCGCCCCTGCGGCCACGCGCAACACCGGGGGTGCCTTCATCGAGCGTCGGGATACGGCGGGCGGCCCGCCATGCCAGAAGCTCCTCGCGGTCAAACACGACCCGGCCGCCAAGCTTGTAGAACGGGAGCGACCGCAAACAGGTGAGCTTGCGGATTGTCGGTTCGCGTAGGCCGAGCAGTGCTGCGGCCTGCCGGACCGACAGTGATACCGCCGGGTCTTCCGGGAGCTCTATCGCGCTGTCCTGAATCGCCTTTGTCGACACAGTTCCCTCTCCTTGCCTCTTGGGCAACAACAGGGAACCACGATTTCGACACTTCGGGACGGATAGAAATCGGCCCGCACCTCGCGAGCGATTGTCATCCTCTTAGGGCCTTGAGTATTTCTTGAGCGAGAGCATCGCGCGATTGCACCGCGAACCCGCCCGCCTTGAGCACTGCCTCGACGAATTCGAGAAACGACCCGCTGAACCCGCTGCGAGCCCTGGACGCGGCCCAATACGGTCGTCCCGACCCGCCGCGCGGCCCGCGACCGCCGGCCTCCCGGAACACTGTCCACAATCCCAGGTGAAAGGCGCCTCGCGCAACGGCGTTGCCCTTGTTCCCGGCATGGTCGCGGAGCCCTGCAGCGCGCGCCCCAGTATCTCGCCGACATCGCGCACGTCGCGCATCAGCGTTTCCAACTCAACGGGCAGGCCGTAGCGCGCTCCCGTGGGCAGTAGCTCGGCCAGGACGTCGGCGCACCCGGCACATGCACGCGCAGCCCGCCGCATGCTGGCCCTCATGGCAGCGTGAGTGGGCGGGGCTGTGGTCTCGTCAAAGCTTAGCCGACCCAATAGGTCGCGAATCAGCGCCTTCTGCTCGCTACTCAGTCTGACTTTGCCGACATCAGCGATGCGGCTGAAGGCCCTGTCTGTGATCGGCGCGGGCGGTCGCGGGGCTGGCCGCTCTTTGGGCTTGCTCATCGTGCGTCCTCGAACAATCGCTCCTGCACCTTCGCCACGTCGGCGAAGTCAGCAAGTGCGAAGTGCGAGTAGTGCTCCGTCATCGCGTCGGTGCGGTGGCCCGTCACGCGCTGCACGAGCGCGTCCGATACCTTGGCGGCCCGCAGAAGCGTATTGAGGCCGTGCCGGTAGCTGTGGAACACCAAGCGGCGGGCTCCGCGCTGCTCCGGCTCGATGCCGATGCGCTCGAGGGCGCGATAGAACACGCGCAGGATGTCATGTTGATCGACGGGCGTCTTCCGGTCCTCGCCATTGTGGAAGACCAAGTCGTCAGGCTCCCGGAAGGGCGAGGCAGCGATCAGCTCGTTCAGGGCGGCCGAGACCTTCGAAGGCACAGGCACGATTCGCCCGCGGCCGGTCTTGGTCCCTTCGCGCAGGCCGCCGCGGCGTTCCCAGGCGCGAGTTACCGATAGGTGGCCCGGGCGGACCGCGCCGACGGAAAGCGCCTGCAGCTCGCCCATGCGCAGCCCGGTGGAAGCTGCGACCATGTTCAACGTGTAGTGCAGTCGGTCGCCGTCCCAAACCTTCTGGATGGTTCGGTCAGCGAACAGCGCTACCAACTCGGGTCCCGTGAGGATGCCGCGCTCGGGGGCCTCTTGGGCGAATCCGCCGATGAAGGCAGAGGGGTCGCGCGCAATCAGGCCGACCCGTGCGGCTTCACGGAGCATGATCTTCAGACAGCGCAGGGCGTGATTGATGCTGGCGGCCGACAGCTTGCCCTCGCCGCGCAGCTTGAGCAGCCAGTCCTCGATCTGGCGCGGGCTAATCGCTCCGAGACGGCGGTCCCTGAAATAGGGAAGGACGTGGTTCTTAAGGTAGCCCTGCATGACCACGAGGTAGGTCGGCACGAGCCGCCGGCCACGGGCGAGCCGGCCGCGCACGTACGGGTGCTCAGGCTTCCACCAGCCCTCAGCGAACCTGCCAAAAGTCTGTCGGTCGCCGGCGCCGACCACGCCGCTCTTGATGCGCTTGAGCGCCCACAGCTCTGCGCGGGTCTTCACGGTCTCGCCTGTGCTCTGCCACGGGAGCAGCGTGCCGTCATCGGTGCGGAAGCGTGCGTAGTAGGTAGGCTTGCCTTCGGTGATTCGATCGCCGCGCTTGACCAGGTAGAACGCCTTCTTCGCCATCTCGTCCCCCTTCACGGCCTGGCGGCCGGTCCCGGATGAGTGGTGTTCTGTGGCGTCCTGGTACCCTGGCTGGTACCCTGGAAAAGGGCCGTTTCAGTAACTCTTGCCCGGAAGAGGACTTGAACCTCCACCCGCGTATTGCGGACTAGACCCTGAATCTAGCGTGTCTACCAAATTCCACCATCCGGGCGGATGTGACACGTATAGTAACGCGACCGCGAGCGGCTTGTCAAAGGCGCCGGAGGCCGAGAGGCCGGTATCAAAGGCCGCACCTGCGCGCCTGCACAGCGGCCGCGTTTCGTGGTAGCGTGCAGCGGGCCCTGCCGCACGGGGCGCCGGGAGAGGAGCCGCGACCTGAAGATCCTGTTCATCGGCGAGATCGTCGGCTCCTCGGGCGTGTTCGTGGTCAAGAGCGTGCTGCCCGCGCTCAGGGAGCAGCTCGGCGTCGCGCTCGTGATCGCCGACGGCGAAGGGGCCACCGGCGGCTTCGGCATCGGCCGGAGCCACGCGATCTACCTGCACAAGCTGGGCGTCGACGTCATCACCACCGGCGAGTGCGCCTACTACAAAAAGGACATCGTCGAGCACCTCTCCAAGGCGCGCTACATGCTGCGGCCCAGCAACTACCCATGGGACAATCCCGGCAGGGGCTGGCTGCTGGCAGGCCCCGACGCCCAGAAGGTCGCGGTGATCAGCGTGCTCGGCCAGGCGGGGTTCGGGCGCGTCCACCTGGCGAATCCCTTCCACGTGCTGCCGGGCCTGCTCGAGCGGGTCAGGCGCGACACGCGCAGGATCATCGTCGACTACCACGCGACGACGACGGCGGAAAAGGCGGCCCTCTTCTATTACCTCAAGGGCCAGGTGAGCGCGGTCATCGGAACGCACCAGCGGATCCAGACCGCCGACGAGCGCCTGCTCGACGGCACCGCCGTGATCACGGACGTCGGGCGGACGGGGAGCTTCGACTCGGTGGGCGGCTTCGAGCCGGAGATCGAGATCCGCAAGTTCCTCACGCAGGTTCCCGAGAACTCCAAGCCCTCGTGGCGCAAGCTCGAGCTCCAGGGCGTGCTCGTGGATATTGCAGAAGACGGCAAGGCTGTCTACATTGAACGCGTCAGGCGCGAGTGCACGGAGGTCCCCCATGATCGAGCGGGCGACAGTTCAGCAAGTGAGCAATAATGAAGTCAAGGTGGAGCTGGGCTCGCTCGCGGCTTGCGGCGGCTGCACCGCCTGCGGAGCGTTTGCCCAGAGCAGCCCGCAGGTCCTGCGAGCGGGCAACCCGCACGGGATCTCCCTGCGGCCGGGCGACGTGGTCGAGGTGGGCTTCGCCCCGGGCAAGGCGGTGCGCGCGGGCTTCATGGTGCTGATCGTTCCGCTGTTCCTGTTCCTCGGCGCTTACCTGGCAGCCGGCGC
Organism: uncultured Spirochaetota bacterium; assembly: GCA_963734495.1. Lineage (GTDB taxonomy): Bacteria > Spirochaetota > Spirochaetia > SZUA-6 > CAVTHK01 > CAVTHK01. The sequence goes on along the minus strand of CAVTHK010000001.1, from coordinate 701,295 downwards.
GCTGGGAGTGCAGGGCGATCCCCTCAAGGTGCTGGCGGGTGTCGGCGGGCTCGCGGTCGGCTTCGGCATCGCCTGGCTCCGCGGCCGCTCCGGCGGCAACCTGCCGGAGATCCTGCGGATCGCGCCGGCGGACGCTGCCGTCGGCGAGCTGAGCAGCTGCGCCACCGCCGGCAGCGCGCGGCTGTAGGCGCGCCGCTGCGGCGCCGGCGTCCGTCGAGGGCGCCCGATGTCCGCCTTCAACATCATTCTCCTCACCCCCTCACAGGCGGATCGCCCCCCGAGGGGCAGCGCGGCCTACTCCCCCGCGTTGACACCCTTCGGGCACGGACGGATAATATCGTCCCATGCCCAAGTACATCTTCGTGACCGGGGGCGTGTGTTCCAGCCTCGGCAAGGGCGTGGCGGCGAGCTCGATCGGGAGCCTTCTGGAATCCAGGGGGCTCACGGTCCGCATGATCAAGGTCGATCCCTACATCAACGTCGACGCGGGGACCATGAACCCGTATCAGCACGGCGAAGTCTACGTGACCGACGACGGCGCGGAGACCGACCTCGACCTCGGCAACTACGCGCGCTTCACGTCCGCTCCGCTCTCCAGGCAGAACTCGATCACCACCGGCCAGATCTACCAGGAGGTGATCCAGCGGGAGCGCGAAGGCCGCTACCTCGGCCGGTGCGTGCAGGTGATCCCGCACATCACCGACCACATCAAGAAACGCATCCGCGAGATCGGCGATCAGAAGGGCGTCGACGTCACCATCATCGAGATCGGCGGCACCGTCGGCGACATCGAGTCGATTCCGTTCCTGGAGGCGGCGCGCCAGTTCATCCACGACGTGGGTCGGGACAAGGTGCTCTTTGTCCACCTCACGCTCGTCCCGCTCGTGGGCCGCGGCGAGTACAAGACCAAGCCCACGCAGCACTCGGCCCATGCGCTGCTCGAGCTCGGCATCCAGCCCGACATCCTGCTGTGCCGGGCGGCCAAGCCGCTCTCGGAGCCGCTGCGCAGCAAGATCGCGCTGTTCACCAACGTGGAGGACGAGGCCGTCATCTCGGCGTACGACGTGGGGGCGAACATCTACGAGATCCCGATCGCCTTCGCGGACCAGAAGCTCGACGAGATCATCATGAAAAAGCTCGGCCTCTCCGGCGCGGACCGCGACCTCGCGGCCTGGCGGGGGATCACGGAGACGCACCGCAACGCCACGCGCACGGTCAAGGTGGGCTTCGTCGGCAAGTACCTGGAGCTCCACGACTCGTACAAGAGCGTCTTCGAGGCGCTGTTCCACGGGGGCCTCGCCAACGCCGCCCGCGTCGAGCTCGTCAAGGTCGACGCCGAGTCGCTGGAGAAGACCGGCGGCGAAGATCCGCGCCTCCGCGAGGTCGACGGCTTCCTCGTGCCCGGCGGCTTCGGCGCGCGGGGGATCGAAGGCATGATCCTCGCCTGCCGCTGGGCCCGGGAGCACGGCAAGCCGTACTTCGGCATCTGCTTCGGCATGCACATGATGGTGATCGAGTACGCCCGCAATGTGCTCGGGCTCCAGGGGGCCAACAGCACCGAGATCGACCCGGAGACGCCTCACCCGGTCGTGGCGCTGCTGGAGGAGCAGCGGGAAGTCACGCGGCTCGGGGGCACGATGCGGCTGGGCGCCATGCGGGCGGATCTCCGCGACGGGACTCACCTGCGGGCGATCTACGGCGAGCCCGTGATCCACGAGCGCCACAGGCACCGCTACGAGATCTCCGACGCCTACACGCCGCAGCTCGAGAAGGCCGGCCTCGCGGTCTCCGCGATGTATCCCGACGAGTCGCTGGTGGAGGCCGTCGAATGGCCCGACCACCCGTGGGGGATCGGCGTGCAGTTCCACCCGGAGTTCCGCTCCAAGCCCCTGCGAGGCGCACCCCCTGTTCAGCAGCTTCATCGGGGCCTGCCTGGCGGGTCAGGCAGGCTGATGGAAGCGCGAGGCGGGTTGCGGAGAGCCCGGGGCGCGGGCGGCGGCCCGCGGCGCGGCGGCCGCGCGGCGATCCTCGCGCGCTCGCCAGCCTGCAGCTTCAACTACGAGCCCGCCACCGTCGCCGAAAGCTTCGGCCAGGAGATCCCCGACACGATCCTCGAGAACTTCTCGCAGACGGTGGTGAGGGACGGGAAGCCGCAGCTCGTGCTCGAGGCGCGCGAGGCGAAGACCTACAGCGCCAGCAGCCGCGTCCTGCTCTCCAGCGCGCGCTTCCGGGAGTTCGACTCCGCCGGCGAGCTCTCCATCGACGGCCGCGCGGAGCGGGTCGTCTTTCACAGCGACACCGAGAACGCCGAGTTCTCCGGCGGGATCGAGCTGTACTCCGCGCGGGACAAGGCCAGGCTCAAGGCCACCGCGCTCGACTGGGACCGCGCAGCACCGGTTTGTCCGCGGCGGTCCGGAGGACGCGGTGCAGGTCGAGAAGGACGACGGCTCCCGCATCACGGGAAAGGGCTTCGAGGCGGACTTCCGCACGCGCACGATCCGCTTCGGCGCCGGCGTGAGCGGGACAGTCGTCACGCAAAAGACCAGCGAAAAGGCCACGGAGAAGGCCGCCGAAAAGACCGCCGAAACAAAGGAAGGGCCGCCGTGAGCCGCGGCTCGGCACATGGACCGCGCCGGCCGCACCGCGTCGCGCGAGGCGCGCTCGCTCTTGTGACGCTCCTTGCCACGTTCGCCGCGGGGGCATCGGCCGCCGACACCTTCAGCTTCTCCGGCGACCGCCTCGACGCCGAGCTCGCCAAGGGACGCGAGCGCACGGTCCTCGCGGGCCACGCCCGGCTCGTTTCGGATCAGTTCACCATCGAGGCCAACAGCATCGAGCTTTACGGCGAAGACTTCAACCTGGCCCTCTGCCGGGGAGGCGTGCGGATCACCGACACGAAGAACGACACCACCTTTACCTGCGACGGGGTGGACTACGACCGCAAGGAGAGGGTCATCCGCCTGCAGGGAAACGCGGTGATGGAGGATCGCAAGCACGAGATGGTGATCAAGGGCGAGCTCCTCGAGAACCGCGACAAGGAGGGCGTCACGCTCATCCAGATCGGCGTGCGCATCCTCAAGAAGGACCTCGCGAGCCGCTCGCAGATGGCGCGCTACTTCCGCGACGAGGACCGCCTCGAGCTCTCGGGCCTCCCGGTCGTCAGGTGGAAGGGCGACACCTACCGTGCCGCGCGCATCAACGTCGACCTCAAGTCCGACAAGATCCAGCTCGAAGGCGCGGTCTCGGGCGAGGTGAGCTACGAGGAAAAGAAACAAGGTGAAGGCGGAACGCCCGCGGGCGCCGCGGCTCCCGAAAAACCCGCCCCCACCGAGTCGGCGCCCCCGGCCGCCGCGGGTCCGGCTGAGCCGGGCACGCCCCCGCCGGCGCCCGCGCCCACGACGCCGGCCCCGGGCCCCGCCCCGGCGCCGCGCCCCGCCCCGTCGCCCATGACGCCCGCGCCTTCAGCCCCTGTCGACCCGCCCGCGCGCGTCCCGGAGGCGCCCAGGTGAGCCGCCTCGCCGTCGAGAACCTGCAGAAGCTCTACGGCCGCAAGGCCGCGGTTCAGGACGTGAGCTTCGCGATGGAGCCCGGCGAGATCGTCGGGTTGCTCGGCCCCAACGGCGCTGGAAAGACCACGGTCTTCTACGCCATCGTCGGATTCATCCGGCCGACGAGCGGCCGCGTGATCCTCGACGAGCTCGACATCACCGCCTTTCCCATGCACCGCCGCGCCCGCAAGGGGATCGCCTACCTGCCGCAGGAGCCCTCCGTGTTCCGCCAGCTCTCGGTGGAGAAGAACGTGTGGGCGATCCTCGAGACCCGGCGCGACATCCCCGAGGCGGCCAAGCGCGAGCGCCTGGAGCGGCTGATCGCGGACCTCGGGCTCTCCGCGGTGCGGCGGCAGAAGGCCCACACGCTCTCCGGCGGCGAGCGCAGACGCACCGAGATCGCGCGCTCGCTCGCCCTCGAGCCCACCTTCCTGCTGATGGATGAGCCGTTCGCGGGCATCGACCCCAAGGCCGTCACGGAGATCAAGCGCATCGTGCAGCGGCTCGCCGCCTCGGGCATCGGCGTCCTGATCACGGACCACAACGTCCGCGATACCCTTGAAATAACGCATCGATCCTATATAATCGACCTCGGGTTGATCGTGGCCAGCGGCGCGCGTGACGAGCTGCTGGCGAGCCCGGTGGCCCGGGAAACTTACCTCGGGCATGACTTCCGGATGTGAGGGGAAACGATCGCCCGGTGACACGAGCGGATTTGACAAGGCCACCGGCCATGCCGGAGACTTCTAGGAGCCGGTCGGATTTGCGGCAGGCCGTCGTCACCCGCCGCCGCGGCGGGTCTGGACGCCGGCCCCATGCCCGGCATGGGCCGCGCCCGACATAGGCAAGGGCAGACCCTTTGCAGCAGTATCAAAAGCCTGTCCTCAGGCAGGAACAGAGACTCAAGCTCACACCGCAGCTCGTGCAGGCCATCCAGATCATGGCGCTGCCGATTCAGGACCTGCGCCTCAAGATCGAGGAAGAGCTGGAGAAGAACCCCGCGCTCGAGGTGATCGAGGACCCGTCCGAAGTCTCGATCGACCAGCTCTCGGCCGGCACCGACACGGACTACAGCGTGTTCGAGGAGTCGTCGGACCCCGGGTACTCCCGCCGCGACGGCCAGGAGGCGAGCGACCAGAAGCAGCAGTTCATCGAAGGCACGCTTTCGCGGCCTGAGAGCCTGCGCGACCACCTGGTGTGGCAGCTGCGGCTGCACCCGCTGCCGCAGCGCTCATTCGAGATCGGCGAGCTGCTGATCCGCAACCTCGACGAGAACGGCTTCCACATCGAGCCGCCCGAGACGCTCGTCGGCGAAAAGGACCTGCCGGTCATGCGCGAGATGATGCGGCTCATCCAGCGCCTCGACCCGCCGGGCTGCTGCACCGCGGGCTACCAGGAGAGCCTGCTCGTGCAGATCGCCGACCACCCCGAGCCGCACCCGCTGGCGAAGGCCCTGGTCGAAAAGTACCTGGAGCTCCTCGAGCGCGGGAAGAACGGGGAGATCGCCCGCAAGCTGCACACGAGCGAGGCCGAGATCGCGAAGGCGGTGGAGTTCCTCCAGACGCTGGACCCGATGCCGGGACGCAACTACGCGGGCGAGGCCCAGTACGTGATCCCCGACGTGATGGTGCAGCTGCGCGACGGCGAGTTCGTCATCGTGCTCAACGACGAGGAGATCCCGGTGCTCAGCATCAACTCCGGCTTTGCCAGGATCGCGGACGGCAAGGGCGACGGGAAGAGCGACGGCAAGGGCGGAGCCAAGGATCTCTCGCGTTTCGTCAAGGGAAAGCTCAACGACGCGCGCTGGTTCATCCGCAGCATCAACCAGCGCAACCAGACCCTGCTCAAGACGGTCAAGACGATCGTCGAGTTCCAGCGGGAGTTCTTCCGCCGCGGCCCCAAGTACCTCGCCCCGCTCACGCTCAAGGACATCGCCGCCGAGATCGGGGTCCACGAGGCGACCGTCTCCCGCATCACGTCCGCCAAGTACATACAGACCGAGTGGGGTATCTTCGAGCTGAAGTATTTCTTCACCAATTCCATTTCCGGCTCGGGGTCGTCGGGGAGCCGGTTCTCCAAGGAGGGGGTCAAGGAGATCATCCGCGAAATCCTCGCAGAGGAGGGGCACAAGCAGCTCTCTGACCGCGAGATCGCCGACATCCTGCACGAGAAAGGCATCGACCTCGCGCGCCGCACGGTATCCAAATACCGCAAGGAACTGGACATCGGTTCCTCATTCCACAGATGAGCCGCAACCGGGAGGGGCTATGCACGTCGAGATCAAGGGCGTTCATCTCGAAGTCACCGACAAGATGAAGGAGCACGTCGACCAGCGGCTCCCGCACCTCGACTACGCCAAGGACATGATCATCGATCTGTTGATCACGATCACCAAGGACAAGGGCTACAAGGTGGAGTCCACCATGAACTTCCGGTGGGGGACCTCGGCGCACATCAGCGTTGCGAGCTTCGATATATTTGAAGGGATCGATTCGCTGTTCCACAAGATCGACGCCAAGGTGACCAAGGAGAAGCAGCGGATCCAGGAGCACGGGACGCGGCCCCAGCCGGAGGAGTAGCGCCCCGAAGCGGCGGTCTATGGACAAGTTCACGGTACTCGACCTTCTGCGGATGGATCTCAAGGAGCATGACGCGCTGAACCTGCGCTGCATAGCCGGCAGGCCGGGGCTGACGCGGGCGATCACCGTCGCCGAGATCGACCGCCCGGGGCTCGAGCTCGCGGGGTTCTTCGACAGCTTCGCTCACCAGCGCATCCAGGTGTTCGGGCGCGGCGAGACCGCCTACCTCGCCAAGCTGGATGCCGAGCGCCGCTACGACACCATCCGCAAGATCTTCTCCTACGACCTGCCCTGCTGCGTGTTCGCCTACGGCATCGAGCCGATCCGCATCGTCTACGAGCTCGCCAACGAGCACCAGTGCCCGATCCTCCAGACGGACCTGAGCTCCGCGGAGTTCTCCTCGCGCCTCCTGCGCGTCCTGACCGACGTGTTCGCCCCGCGCGAGACGGTGCACGGGGTGCTGATGGAGGTCTTCGGCCTGGGCATGCTCATCCAGGGGCCGAGCGGCGTCGGAAAGAGCGAATGCGCCCTCGCCCTCATCGAACGCGGCCACCGCCTCGTCGCCGACGACGTCGTCGAGATCCGATGCGTGAGCGGCAACGTGGTGCTCGGCAAGGGCACGAACCCGGTGACCAGCCACCACATGGAGATCCGCGGCCTCGGCATCATCAACATCACGCACCTGTTCGGCGTCGGCGCGGTGCGCGACGAGAAGCGCGTTCAGATGATCGTGCGCCTCGAGGAGTGGGACCCCAAGCGGAACTACGACCGGGTCGGGGGCGAGACGGGGACCACGGAGATCATGGGCGTGCGCCTGCCGTACCTTCTGATCCCGATCAAGCCGGGGCGCAACGTCGCGATCATCGTGGAGACGGGAGCCATGAACGAGCGTCTCAAGAAGCTGGGCTTCGACTCCTCCCAGGAGTTCCAGAAAAACGTCATGACCTGGCTCGAAAAGAAGCGCGCCCGCAGCCTCTTTCTCGGCGAGGACGGCGAGCTGTAGCTCTCATGACACAGCGCAGGATCACGATCACCAACAGGGCGGGCATCCATGCCCGACCCGCGGCGATGCTAGTGCAGACGGCCAACAGGTTCGCGTCGGACATCTATTTCGAAAAGGATTCCGAGCGGATCAACGGCAAGTCCATCATGGGCATCATCACGCTGGGAGCGACCTACGAATCCGAGATCTCGATCATCGCCGACGGCGAAGACGAGAAGCAGGCCGTGGACGCCCTGGCTGAGCTGTTCGAGAAGAAATTCGAAGAAGAATCGTAATGCGGCTGCTCGCGGCCCTGCTTGCCTGCTTCCTCGCGTGCGCGGCTGCGCGGTCCGAAGAGGTCGAGCTGGCGGCGTCCGCCGACCCGTCGGGCTCGGTCGAGGTGAACGCGGAGATCACCGGCGTCGACCGCCCGCGCCTGCTCGCCTCGCTCGCCGAAGGCCTCGAGGCTTCGGTGACGTTCGAGTTCCGCCTGTACCGCCGGACGACCGGGCTGCGCGCCCTTCTCGGCGACCGCGTCGTCGCGCAGCTCACGGTGCAGAGGCGGGCATCCATGGACTTCCTCGACGACCGCTATATACTCCTCGACGTAGGGGGCGAGACCCGCCGCCATACCGCAGTCGAGGACTTCTTGCGCGACTTCCTCACAGTCCGGTCCCTTCGCCTCGCCTGGCCCGCCGACTCCAGGACCTACCTGATCTCGCGGGCGCGGGTGGAGTATGTCCGCCTGGAGGCGCCGCTGCACATCGTCACCCTCTTCAGGCCCACGTCGTCCGTGACCGCATGGCACCGCGTCGAGATCGCGGGCGCGGTGGGCGCAGCAGCCGTGAGGCTGAGGAATGAGGCGGCGAGCGGGCTGGCGGGCCTGCTCACGCTCGTGCTCCTCTACCTGCTGCTGGTCGCGCTCATCGTCGTGTTTTCGAGGGAAATCGTCTCCGACCTGAGCACGGCCGGGCCCGCTGGCGGGCGCCGGCACCGCCGCGGTGACGGTCGTGCTGCCCCTCGCCCTGCTCGCCGCCATCGTGGTGAACCTCGTCCGGCTCTTCCGCGAGCGGGCGCAGCGGCGGGCGGGCGCGCGCCTGAAGACCCGGCTCCTCCTGTTCTTCGTGTTCGTCGCCCTCCTGGCGCTCGTGCCTGCAGGCGCTCCTTTCGACCACGTTCATCAACTCTGCGATCAACTACTGGGTGAGCGCCGGCGTGGGGGACGCGCTCGAAGGCAGCCTCACGATCTCGCTCGCCTACCACACGGACAAGGTGCGGAACCTCCGCGCCTTCGCCTCGGGACCGGTGCTCGCGGGGATGCTCAGGGACGTGGACCGCAACCCGGAGCAGGCCTGGCGGAGCATCACCTCGGCGGACCCGGAGATCAGCCTGATGCAGGTGTTCAGACTCGTCCGGCCGCGAGCTCTTCTTCCGCGGCGACGAGAAGGCGCGGGTGGACGACCCCGCCTCGCTGCGGCGCGACCCGCCGGGCGTGCCCGTCCGCAAGACCAACGGCGACACCACGATCCTGCGCGTCACGGTGCCCCTGACCCGCACCGTCGTGCTCGGGATCGTGTACCCGCGCACGTTCGACGAGATCGCGAGCCGCATCACGGCCGCGCGCCGCGTCTCGCGGCAGCTGGCGGACTACCAGCAGGTCTTCCGCGTGGTCGTCGTCCTGTTCTACGCCGTCTTCTCGATCCCGATCCTGCTCCTCGCGATCCTGGTGAGCTTCCTGCTGACCGACGACATCATCCGGCCGATCGTGCACCTCGAGGAGGCGACCCGCCGCGTGGCCGAGGGCGACTTCTCGTTCCGCCTGCTCGCCCGCCGCAACGACGAGCTGGCCGCCCTGGTGGCCTCGTTCAACCGCATGATCGCGGAGCTCGAGAGCTCGCGCCGCAAGCTCGTGCAGGCCGAGAAGATCGAGACGTGGAAGGAGATCGCGCAGCGGCTGGCCCACGAGATCCGCAACCCCCTCACCCCCATCAAGCTCTCGGCCCAGCGCATCCTCCGCAAGGCGGAGGCTTCGGCCTCCGACGAGCTGCGCGAGGTGCTCGAGCCGGCGGTGAGCGCCATCGTCAAGGAGGTCGACAACCTCAACAAGCTGCTCGTCGAGTTCCGCGAGTTCACGCGGCTTCCCGACCTCAAGCCGGAGCCCGTCGACGTCCGCGCCCTCATGGAGGAGGTGCTCTCGGTCTACCGCAACATGTCGTCCAGCGTCAGCTTCGAGTGCCGTTACCAGGCGGAGGATCACCACATCGTGGCCGACCGGGACCAGACCCGGCAGGCCTTTGCCAACCTCATCAAGAACGCGATCCAGGCGATGCCCGACGGCGGCCGCGTCATCGTGAGCACGGATCTTGTCACCAAGGACCAGACCGAATACCTTAGGGTCCGAATTCAGGACACGGGGCAGGGGATGGACGAGGAGGCCCGCGAAAAGGCCTTCGAGCCCTATTTCACCACCAAGAAGGAGGGCTCCGGCCTCGGGCTCGCCATCGTCGAGCGCATCGTCTTTGATCACAACGGCCGCATCTGGTTCGAGACCGAGCGCGGGAGGGGGACCACCTTCTTCGTGGACCTGCCCGTGTCCCGGCCGGCCGCCGCGCCGCAGCCGCAGGCGAGCCAGGGCTGGTCCTCCGCGGGGTCTTCGAGCGGAGCTGCGGCGGGCACGGCAACCCGGGCCGCCGCGGCGGGCAGGCAGGAGCTGAAAGGGTGAGCCGCGTTCTCATCATCGACGACGAGCCCGGCATCCGCGAAGTGCTGCGCGACGCCATGGAGGACGAGGGTCACACGGTCCTGACGGCCGAGGACGGCTTTCAGGGGCTCACGACGCTGGACGAGAACGCGGTCGACGTCGTGCTCCTCGATGTGCGTCTGCCCAACATGGGCGGCATCGACGTGCTCGCAGCGATCCGCGAGAAGCATCCGGACACCGAAACGATCATGATCTCCGGTCACGCCAACATCGACCTTGCGGTGCACGCGGTCAAGATGGGCGCCTTCGATTTCCTCGAGAAGCCGCTGGACCTGCACAAGACGGCGACGACCGTGGCCAACGCGGCCAAGCTGCGGACCCTCCGCAGCGAGAACCGGGCGCTCAAGGCGAGCCTGTTCGTGGACGACCGCATGATCGGCTCGAGCGAGCCGATGCAGCGCGTCCGCGAGCTCATCGCGCAGAGCGCGGCGAGCGACAGCCGCATCCTGATCGCCGGCGCCAACGGCACGGGCAAGGAGCTGGTCGCCCGCGAGATCCACAGGCAGAGCCGCAGGGCCGCGGGGCCCTTTATCGAGGTCAACTGCGCCGCCATCCCCGAGAGCCTGATCGAGAGCGAGCTCTTCGGGCACGAGAAGGGCGCATTCACCCACGCGGTCGCCTCGCGGCGAGGCAAGTTCGAGCTCGCCCACACGGGAACGCTGTTTCTCGACGAGATCGCCGACATGTCGCTGTCCACCCAGGCCAAGGTCCTCCGCGCCACCCAGGAGCTGAAGTTCGAGCGCATCGGCGGCGAGGAGTCGATCCAGGTGGACGTCCGCATCGTCGCGGCCACCAACAAGGAACTGGAGGAGGAGGTCCGGGCCGGGCGCTTCCGCGAGGACCTCTACTTCCGCCTCGCCGTCGTCCCGATCCGCGTGCCGTCGCTGCAGGAGCGGATCGAGGACCTGCCGGACCTCGTCGCGTACTTCATGGACAAGTTCAAGCATCCCGCGCAGGGCCCCGTGAAGCGTCTGGATGAGGCCGCCATGCAGGAGCTCGCGGCCTACGCGTGGCCGGGCAACATCCGGGAATTGAAAAACTTCATCGAACGGATTAACATAATGGTTGCCGAGGAAACGATCACACGGGAGCACGTCGAACGCTTTCTCGGGCGAAGGGACACGGAGCCGGAGGCGTCGGCCCTGGGCAGGTACTCCGCGATGACCCTCGCCCAGGCGCGGGACAGCTTCGAGAGAGAGCTGATCGAGACCAGGCTCAGGGAAAACGGGAACAACATCACGCGGACCGCGGAGCAGCTGGGCATGTATCCGAGCAGCCTCCACAGCCGCATCCGAAAGTACGGAATCAAAATCGGCAGGCCATGAAGCGACTGACAGCCCGACAGAAAGAGATCCTGGACTTCATCAGTCGGACAGTCGAAGAAATGGGTTACCCGCCGACCGTGCGCGAGGTCGCCAACCAGTTCGCCATCTCCGTCAAAGGCGGCTACGACCACATCAAGGCCCTCGAGAAGAAGGGACAGATCTCGTGCGGTCCCGGGCGCTCGCGGGCCATCCGCGTCCTGTGCAAGGAGAGCGCGCGGTCCGGGGTCAGGGAGGTGCCGCTGCTCGGCAGCGTGGCCGCGGGCCGGCCTCTGTTCGCCGAGGAGAACTTCGAGGGCGCCATCCCGGTGCCGGAGTCCCTGCTCAGCAGCGAGGGGCGCTTCTTCGCGCTGCGGGTCAAGGGCGACAGCATGCAGGGCGCCGGGATCCTCAGCGGCGACGTCGCGATCATCCGCCATCAGGCCACCGCGGACAACGGCGAGATCGTCGTAGCCATGGTGGGCGACGCGGTCACGCTCAAGCGGCTGTTCGTCGAGAGGAACCGGATCCAGCTCCGGGCCGAAAACGAGTCGTTCCCCCCGATCTACACGCAGGACGCGCGCATCCTCGGGCGTCTCGCGTGCATCGTGCGGCAATACGCATAGGCACCCGACTATGGGCGGCGTCTGGCTCCTCCTCGGCCCCGAGAGAGGCGAGAAGGAGGCCTTTGTCGAGGCCGCGATCGCCGGCCTGAAGAAGTCCTCGGGCTCGGAGCCCGAGATCCACCGCGCCTACCCCTTCGACACGCGCATGGTCGACCTCGTCGCGCTTCTGCGCAACGGGTCGCTGTTCGCCTCGCACAAGGTCGTGATCCTGTCCAACGTCGAAGGCATCAAAGGCCAGGGGGACTTGGCGCTGCTCGCCGACTACTGCGGCACGCCGTCGGTGGACGCAACGCTCTTCCTGCTCTCGGACCAGATCGGCGACGTGTCATCTCGCATCACGAAAGCCGTGCCGAAAGAGCGGCAGAAGATCTTCTGGGAGATGTTCGAAGGCCGCAAGGTCGAGTGGATCAAGGCCTTTTTCCGCAAGAGACGCATCGAAATCGAGCAGGATGCGGTCGACTTCATCCTGGAGATGGTAGAGAACAACACACACGACCTCGACCTGGAGTGCGGCAGGCTCGCGGACTACTTCTCATCCGAAGGCAGGCTCGGGCTGGAGCAGGTCCAGACCTACCTCTACCACAGCCGCGAGGAGAACGTCTTTACCCTGTTCGAGAGGCTGGCGGAGCGGGATTTCGGCGGTTCCCAGGAGGTTCTGGACAAGATCCTTCTCGCCCGCGAGTCGGAGCCGTTCGCCATCCTGGGCGGCCTGCTCTGGCAGGTGCGCAAGCTCGCTGCCCTGCACGAGCTCCTCGCGGAGAACTACCAGCCTGAAGAGGCCCTCGCCAGGCTCAATGTGCGCAGCAAGAGGAGCCAGAAGGTCTACCTCGAGGCGAAGCGCCGCTTCTCGAGGGAGGAGACCCAGGGCCTGATCGTCCTGATCGCCGATACCGACCGCCGCATCCGCACGGGGCGCTCCGAGACCCACCGGCTGATGCTGGAGCTCTTCATCTACCGGGCAACCGCTTCGGCGACCGCCGTCGCCGGCGTTGATCGGGGCCCGTAGACCAATCCATCCCCGCAACGAAAGTTAGGCGCGGTGTCAACAGATTGTCCACAGGCAGACCCCTCCAGCGACGGGCCTCGCGCAGTTGCGGGCGTTCGACGGCTTGATCCATAGATTAGCGGCAATATCGAGATATGACGGAAATCAGCAAGAAGCGGTCCAGAAATACGGTCTCTGACCGCGGCTTTGTGTAGATCTTTTAGAGATAAAGTCAACCTGGATAGACAGAATCACGGCCGAAGCTCAGTTCGGCCGCTCAGGCACGAGGCGCCGCCCGCAGGCGAGCAGCGGGCTGCCCTGAGCATGCGCCGGAGTCTCGCAGGTTTTCCACAGGCCGTTCACAGCCATTCATCTGGACTTGGCCACGCCGACTCGCGGGCAGCCTTTCGCCAGCGGGCACCGGGAGCAGAACGGGGAAACGGGCGTGCAGGTCGTCTGGCCGAACTGCACCAGGATCGTGTTGATGGCGATCCAATGCTTCCTCGGAAGGACCGCCCCCAGCGCCTTTTCCGTCCCGGCCGGGTCGCGCGTCGCCACCCAGCCCAGCCTGTTGGAGATCCGATGGACGTGGGTGTCGACGCAGATGCCCTCGAGACCGAAGCCGAGGTTGCGCACCAGGTTGGCCGTCTTGCGTCCCACTCCCGGCAGCTCGAGCAGGGCGTCCATTCCAGAAGGGACCTTGCCCCCGTGCCGCTCGATGAGGAGACCGGCGATCTCCCGCAGGTGCCTGGCCTTCGTCCGGTAGAAGCCCGCCGGATAGATGAGCGTCTCGATCGACCTCCGCGGCAGCCTCGCGAGCTCGGAGGGCCCCGGAGCCCTCGCCAGGAGCCTGCGCGAAGCCGCGTCCGTGACCTGGTCCTTGGTGCGCAGCGAGATCACGGTCGACACGAGGACGTGGAAGGGATCGTGACGCTCTTGAGCGATTGCCGTCACCGAAGGGAGCCCTGCGTCCTCGAGATGGCCCGCGATGGCAGCCAGGGTCCTGTCCCAGTATTGCGCGCGCCTCTGCATCGCGGAGACAGTAGCCTGCGGACGGCGGGGCGGCAAGAGCGGACCCGCTCGAGGGCGCTCGAGCGCGCCGCAGCCGGCGCGTCCTTTGGACCCCGCCGCCGACCGCGTGGTAGACTTGCCCCATGATCGGCCGCCCCTATCAGCCCGAACGGGACCATGAGCAGGCCTTCCGAATCTGGTGCGAGACCGGCTGGATCCGGCCGGACAGGCCCCAGGCCTTCGACGCCGCCGCGGCCCGCGACCATGCCCTCGTGGCCGAGCTCGACGGCGAGGTCGAGTGCCTCGTCCTGACCTCCCACGGCCGACTGCGTTACCAGGCGCGCCAGGTCCCCTTCAGCGGCGTCATGGCGGTCACCACGAGCCGGGTGGGCAGGCGGCAGGGGCTCGCGGGAAGGCTGACCGCGGAGGCCGTGGCCGCCGATGCCGCCTCGGGGATAGCGGTGGCGGGCCTGGGCATCTTCGACCAGGGCTACTACAACAAGCTCGGGTTCGGCTCCGGCGGATACGAGCACTGGATTTCGATCGACCCCATGGCCATCCGGGTCGATGCGAATCCGCGCAAGCCGGTCCGTCTCGGCCAGGAGCATTGGGAGCTGGTCCACGCCTGCCGCCTCCAGCGGGCGAAGGGCCACGGAAGCCTCGACTTCGACGCGCCCGAAGTGTCGCGGGCCGACATGCTCAAGTCCGAGTACGGCTTCGGCCTCGGCTATCTCTCCGGCGGGGTGCTGACGCACCATTTCTGGTGTCAGCCCGAGACCGACAACCGCAACGCGGGCCCCTTCCGCGTCACCTGGATGGCGTACCAGACCGGCGAGCAGCTCAAGGAGCTCGTCGCCCTGCTCCGCGACTTCAGCGACCAGGCGCTGCTCGTGCGTCTGCGCGAGCCGCCCGGGGTGCAGCTCCAGGACCTCCTCGAGCGGCCCTTCCGCGGCTACGCCCGCAGCAGCGGCTCCCGCTTCGAGCTGAAGAACGACGCCCGCGCCTACTGGCAGATGCGGATCTGCGACCTGCCCGCCTGCGTGGCCTCGGCGCGTTTCGCGCGGGAGATCCGCTTCAACCTCGACCTCGAGGACCCGATCGAGCGCTTCCTCGACGACTCGGCCCCGTGGCGCGGCGTGGCGGGCCGCTACGTCGTGAGCCTCGGCCCTGCCTCGGGCGTGGAGCCGGGCAGCGACGCCTCGCTGCCGACGCTGCGCGCGGGAGTCGGGGCCTTTACGCGCCTCTGGCTCGGCGTCCGCCCCGCTTCCGGGCTCGCGGTGACGGATCGGCTCGCCGGCCCGCGCGAGCTGCTCGACGAGCTCGACGACCTCCTGAGGCTCCCCGAGCCGAAACCGGACTGGGATTTCTAGAAGGCAGCCATCCCGCCCGCGAGAAGCGCTCCCGCAGGTCGCTCATTCCGCGCTCCCGCCGCCGCCTGAAGATCCAGGGGCGATCAGCTCCGTGACCGCGGCCGCCTGCCACTTCTGTCTGACCTCGCGGAGCTCCGCGACCAGCACGCGGCGGGTCTCCTCCGTGTCCACGAGGGGGCTGCGCTCGAAGTACTTCTCCAGGCTGCGCAGCTCGCGCAGAAGCCTGCGCTTCAGAGCCCGCTCCCTCCCGGGGACGACGTCGCCGGCCCCGATGCCCGGAAACCGGCTGCCGAGCATCTCGACCCAGGCCCGCGGCGCGCAGCCGGAGTCGAGGATCTCCTCGGCGGCCCGGTGACGCCGGTCGACCCACTCTCCGACCCGCTGCCCGATGGTGCGCGTCGTGTAGCGGAACGCGAGCGTGAACAGCGCCACGAAAGCGAGAAACACGACGATGGAGACGAGCACTCGCACCCCCGATGCGCGGCAAGCCGCCGCCGGGGAGTCTCGCCCGCGGCCGCGAAAAGATCAAGGCGCCCGGCCGCCGCGCCCCCGTCAGGCGAGGCGCAGCCGTCGCGTTCCGCATTTACGCGGGGCCGCTGTCACGCCAGCGAAGCGTCGAGCTCCGAACGCCTCTGGTTGGCGAGCCGCTTGATGTTGGCCGCGAACTCCGGGTAGCGCGTGATCACCTGGTCAAAGGTGCGCTTGTCGAGCCGGTACAGGTCGCAGTACTCGCGGGCGCGCACCGTCGCGGTCCGGGGAGTGCTGAGCAGGAGGGCGATCTCCC
This sequence comes from uncultured Spirochaetota bacterium, assembly GCA_963734495.1. Classification (GTDB taxonomy): domain Bacteria; phylum Spirochaetota; class Spirochaetia; order SZUA-6; family CAVTHK01; genus CAVTHK01. The sequence continues at coordinate 685,348 of CAVTHK010000001.1, read as the reverse complement.
CGAAGAACTGACCCTCGCCCAGCGCGACAAAGACGCGCTTGCCGTCCGCGGAGAGCACCTCGACCGAGCCGCGGCTGATGAAGTACATGTCGAACCCCACCTCGCCCGCCCGAACCACGACGTCGCCCGGAGTGAACACCACGGGCTCGAGGTTCATTACGATGTCGCGGATGAGGTCTTCGCCGGCCTTCTCGAAGATCGGCACCTTGCCGATGGTCCCCTGGTTGAGAAACAGGGAAACGGACAGACGCAGCGGGTTGGGGAGGTCTGAGAGAACCGACGATTCGTCATGGCCCCGGCGGCTCTCCCAGAGGTACTCGTAGTATTCGTTGATCTTCTTGCGGAGGGCCGCGGGGATGGCGCGATAGGACAGAAAGGCGTTTACCCTGTCGACTTTTTCGCGGTGGGCCACCTTCGCGATGTCTATGTTGGCCACCAGCGCCGCAATGTTGGCAATCACCATGCCGTACATCGCCGCCCCGGTGACCTCGATCAGGATGGCATAGAGCGTTTGCAGGTTGCCCACCGGGGTGATGTCGCCGTAGCCGATGGTCGCCACCGTGGTGATCGTCCAGTAGAAGGCCCGGATGTAGCGCGAGACCGGGTCGAGCTCTTCGGGCGCAACGACGATCCATCCGCATGCGATCCAGTGCATCGCGAGCAGAATCCAGAAGACGAGCGTCGAAAGGCGCAGGATCGCCGGGTTGATCCCGGTGGCGTGCGCCCGCCGGAGGGTCCGCGAGGCGGGCAGGAGCTTCAGCAGCGGATTCAGGCGAATCAGCCTGACCAGCGTGGTCGAAGGAAAGGCCAGCGCGGAGACGACCGGACCCAGGGGGAGTGCCGCGAACAGGTCGAGCAGCAGCCACGTCCGCAGGTAACGCCCCCCCACTTCCCGCCTGTCGGCCACCATCGTGCCTCGGATCCGGGTCTGCGTGTTCAGAGAGACGGCAATGTCGACCGCGAAGAAGGCGAATGCAATCCACCCGAGGGGCACCAGAAGCCCGGCGGCGTCATCGTCGAAAACGTCCGCCACCGGCAGAATGACGGCGGCCGCCACCGCGACGGCCAGCACCGCCACGTCCCAGGCAGCTTTGAGCGGCTCCTCCGGATGGATCACACTATCTGAATCGGCAGGACCGGATTTCTTCAGAAGGCCCGCGGGGCGCGGTTTGATAGGACCGGCTGCCTGCGCTACGATCAAGGGACAATGGCTCGATCGACCGCGGCAAGGGCGCGCATCCTCATCGAGAGGGAGTGGTGCAAGGGGTGCGGCATCTGCGTCGCCTTCTGCCCCGCAGGCGTCCTCGCCCTGGACGAGCACGAGAAGGCTGTCGTCGCCGCGCTCGACAAGTGCACGCTGTGCCGGGACTGCGAGCTGCGCTGCCCCGATCTGGCGATCGAGGTCTCGGCTGATCGCGCGCTGAGCGGGGAGAGGTAGCGGAATGCCTGCGCGGACGGTGTTCCTGCAGGGCAACGAAGCCGTCGTCGAGGCCGCGCTGTACGCCGGGCTCGATTTCTACGCCGGCTACCCGATCACGCCCTCCTCCGAGGTCGCCGAGCTCCTCGCCGCGAGGCTTCCCCGCACGGGCGGGCGCTTCATCCAGATGGAGGACGAGATCGCCTCGATCTGCGCGATCATCGGCGCCTCGCTCACGGGGCTCAAGGTCATGACGGCGACCAGCGGCCCCGGCTTCTCGCTGATGCAGGAAGGGATCGGCTTCGCGGTCATGGCCGAGATTCCCTGCGTGATCGTGGACGTGCAGCGGGGCGGGCCGTCGACGGGGCTCCCGACGCAGCCGGCCCAGGGCGACGTGATGCAGGCGCGCTGGGGCACGCACGGGGAGCACAGCATCGTGGCGCTCACGGCCTCCAACCACCAGGACGTCTTCGCCATGACGGTGGAGGCCTTCAACATTGCCGAGACCTACCGTACGCCGGTGATCCTGCTCCTCGACGAGGTCGTCGCCCACATGCGCGAGAAGCTCGCGATCCCCGCCCCCGGCGAGCTGGCCCTGGTCCAGCGTCTGAAGACCTCGGTCCCGCAAGGCACCGACTACCACCCGTACTTCCCCCGCGAGGACGGACGCCTGCCGATGTCGGACTTCGGCGGCTATCACCGCTACAACGTCACGGGCCTGGTGCACGACATGTGGGGCTTCCCGACGACCCACCCGCGCGTCACGCAGGACCTGCTGATGCACCTGGTCACGAAGATCGAGAGCCACGCCCAGGAGATGGCCCACCTCAAGACGCTCCACGTCGACGGCGCGGAGACGATCCTGGTCTCCTACGGCGCCTCGGCGCGCTCCGCCCGCCACCTGGTGCAGAGCCGCAGGGCGCGGGGCGAGCCGGTCGGGCTGATCGAGCTGCAGACTCTGTGGCCCTTCCCGGCCGAGGAGGTGCGCAAGCTCTGCGCCCGCGCCCAGTACGTCGTCGTCGTGGAGATGAACATGGGCCAGGTCCTCCGGGAGGTGCGCAGGGTCGCGGGCGCGCCCGAGCGGGTCTTCCTCGCCAACCGCTACGACGGGGAGCTCATCGGGCCCAACGACATCAGCAACATCCTGCGGCTCGTCCAGGGCAAGGGGGTGTAGCCGTGCCCGTCAGGGACTATCTGCGCCAGCGCTTCATGCCGCACCTGTGGTGCGCCGGCTGCGGCCACGGGATCGTGCTGGGCGCGCTCCTGCGCGCCGTCGAAAGGCTGGGCCTGGAGAAGAACGACATCGTGATGGTGTCCGGCATCGGCTGCTCCTCGCGCATGCCGGGCTACGTGGACTTCCACACCCTGCACACGCTGCACGGCAGGGCGCTTGCCTTTGCCACGGGGGTCAAGCTGAGCCGGCCCGAGCTCACGATCCTCGTTCCGATGGGAGACGGCGACGCGCTGGCGATCGGCGGCAATCACTTTATCCACGCCTGCCGCCGCAACATCGACATGACCGCCATCGTGATGAACAACCAGACCTACGGGATGACGGGAGGGCAGTTCTCGCCGCTCTCCGACTGCGGCATCACGGCCACCACGGCGCCCTACGGCACGATCGACAGGAGCTTCGACGTCGCCGCGCTCGCCATGGCCGCGGGCGCGAGCTTCGTCGCCCGCACGACGGCGTGGCACTCACGGGAGATGACCCGCATCCTCGAGGCCGCGATCCGCCACAAGGGGTTTGCGGTGGTCGAAGTGATGAGCCCGTGTCCCACCTACTTCGGCCGCAAGAACAGGCGCGGCAGCGCGGCCGAGATGCTCGCCGACCTGAGGGAGCGGGCGGTGCCGCTCGGCGAGGGCGCGCCCGGGCCCGGCAAGTTCGCCGTCGGCATCTTCGCGCAGGAAGAGCGGACCGAGTATTGCGACGCCTACGGCCGGACGATCGAGGCCGCAAAGGCAGGGGCTCAGCCATGACGCAGGCTGCTCAGGCGGGGGGCGGCGAGCGCTACCGGATGGTCTTCTCCGGCTCGGGAGGCCAGGGCGTGATCACCGCCTCGATTCTCCTTGCCGAGGCGGCAGTGTTTCACGAGGGATGGAACGCGGTGCAGACCCAGATGTACGGCCCCGAGGCCCGCGGCGGCGTCACGAGATCCGACTTGATCATATCGCCCGCCGAGATCAACTTCCCCAAGGTCACGCAGCCCAACGTCCTGGTCGCCTTGAGCCAGGCCGCCTACGACCAGTACGCCGGGCTGATCCGGCCGGGAGGCCTCCTGCTCACCGACAGCCATTTCGTGAGCCAGAAACCGAACGTCGATGCGCGGCAGAAGTCTCTCCCCTTTCATCGCACCGCGCTGGAGCAGCTCGGGTCGGCGCAGCCCCAGAACATCTGCATGCTGGGGGCGCTGGTCGCGATCACCGCGATCGTGAAGCCCGAATCGCTCCGCAAGGCCGTCGAGGCCCGCTTTGCCGGTCCCGCTGCCGAGGCAAACCTGCGCGCGCTCACCCTCGGCCTGGAGATGGGCGGCGGCTTCTCCTGGAGTTGATCGAGAGAGGTCGCGCGCGCTCGCTGTTTCCCACAGAATGCGGCCGAAGAACCTGCTGTTATGAGAGTATTAAGTCTTTGACGAGCCGTTGACAGCGCCCCGGCAGGCACACAAGAATGCTGCCGCGGCGCGTCTGCCATTGGCTCAACAACATAGGGGGTAGAAATGTCCACCACTGCAGGAAGGAAACCGTTCAGGCTCGACGAGGAATGGCTCCCCGTCGTCCTGGGGGCGTTGATCGTTGCTCTCGTGGTGTTCGGGCTCAAGTGGCAGCTTCCCAGGTTCAGGTGGCTGTCCGATCTCGAGTTCCAGGTGACGGCCCAGGACTCCGCTGTCCACGCCGGGCGCCTCGCGAGCGAGGCGGCGGCGCGCGCCGAAAAGGACGCGGCTGCGACCACGACCGACCTCAAGGATGCCCTCGTCAAGAACGACCGGGCCGGGGCCGGCAAGCTCGCCGCGCGCCTCGCCGCGATCGCGCAGCGGGTGCGCGACTCACGCCTGCGCGCCGGGCTCGCCGACCTGTCCAAACGAGTGCGCGACGCGGCCGAGACCCGGATCGAAGTGGTGTTCTCGCCGCAGAACCTCTCGCTGTCGGCGGTTCTCCTCGTGGCCTGTCTCGTCACGGCCACGATCGGGATCGCACTGATCGGAGGCCACGCGGGGCGGTTCCTGCTCGGGTTCCCGGTGGTCTTCGCGATCAGCTGGCTCGCGCAGCTACTCGCCGGGAACAGCTTCGTGAGCTATCTCGGCCTCGAGTACGTCATCTTCGCGCTGGGCATCGGGCTGCTGATCAGCAACGTCTTCGGCGTGCCCGACTGGCTGCGCGAAGCCGTGCGCACCGAGTTCTACATCAAGACGGGCTTGGTGCTCCTCGGCGCGAGCGTCCTCTTTCCCGACATCCTGCAGGCCGGTGCCGTGGGGATCCTTCAGGCCGTCCTCGTCGTCGTCGTCGTCTGGTACGCCTGCTTCTGGATCGCCCGCAAGCTCAAGGTGGACGACGAGTTCGCCGCGATGCTCTCGTCGGCCGTGGCGATCTGCGGCGTCTCGGCCGCCATCGCCGCCTGCGGCGCCATTCAGGGCGACAAGAAGAAGCTCTCCTATGTCATCTCGCTCGTGCTCATCGTCGCCGTCCCGATGATGATCATCATGCCCTGGGTCGCCCGGCTCCTCGGAATCCCCGAGCTCGTCGCGGGCGCCTGGATGGGCGGCACCCTCGACACGACCGGCTCGGTCGTGGCGGCGAGCTCGCTCATCAGCGAGAAGGCGATGAAGATCGGCACCATCGTCAAGTTCTCGCAGAACGTCCTGATCGGTGTGGCGGCCTTCATGATGGCCATATGGTGGTCGGTGTCCAAGCGCCGAGCCGCCGCCGCGCCCGCAGTCGAGGGCAGCCACAGGCCGTCGCTCGCCATCATCTGGGACCGGTTCCCCAAGTTCGTGCTCGGCTTTATCGCGGTGTCGCTGCTCTTCTCGTTCGTCGTCCGCCCCGAAATCGTCGCCCAGACCAAGGGCCTGCTTACGGGCCTGCGCACGGCCTGGTTCGCGCTTGCCTTTGCCTCGATCGGACTGGAGACCCGCTTCGTCGGCCTGGTGAAGATGGAAGGCGGAAGGCCCGCGCTCGCGTTCCTCGCGGCGCAGGCGCTGAACGTCGTCTGGACCCTCGCCCTCGCCTGGGCGCTATTCGGGGGCGGCATCTTCCCGCTTCCGGCGCTCAAGTAGCGCTGGGGAGCACCGCCGAATATTGACACGCCGGTCGGCAGCCGACCATACTTCGTCGCCATGGTAAAGGTGAAGGTGGTCGGCGCCGGCGGCTTTGGCGGAGTCGGCGCGATCGAGATCCTGCTGCGGCATCCGCAGGCAAAGCTCGCCGCGCTCGTGGACGTGACCGACGTGGGCACGCCCATCAGCGGGCTGTACCCGCATCTCGCCGGCTACTGCGACATGCCGCTCCTCGATCCGAAGGATCCGAAGGCGCAGGCCGAGGTCGACGTCGTGCTCCTGGCGACGCCCGACCGGGTGGGCATGAACCTCGCTCCGGCGTACCTGGACGCCGGGATCAAGGTCGTCGACTACAGCGGAGACTTCCGCTTCAACTCCGAGGCGGATTACGCGGAGTACGCCCGGCGGCTCGGCCGCGAGCAGTCCCACGCGTCGCCGGCCTTGCTGCCCAAGACCGTCTACGGCCTCACGGAGCTGCACCGCAGCGAGATCAACGGCGAGCGGATGATCGTCGGCAACCCGGGCTGCTTTGCGGTGAGCTGCCTGCTCGGGCTGGCCCCGGCGGCCAAGGCGCGCGCCATCAACTTCAAGAGCATCATCTGCGACTGCAAGACCGGCGTGTCGGGCGCGGGCAAGAAGCCGAGCCCCACGTTCCACTACCCCGCGCGCTACGACATGATGAACGCCTATCGCCTCACCGGCCACCAGCACGTGTGCGAGATCGAGCGCGAGCTCGGGATCCTCGCGGGCGAGCCCGTGGCCGTCACGTTCACGGCGCAGGTCGTCCCTGTGACACGCGGCATCATGTCCTCGCTGTACGCGGACCTCAAGGGCAGGATGACCGGCGCGCAGGCCGTCGAGCTCTACCGCGAGTATTACAAGGGCCAGCCCTTCGTGCGGGTGCTCGACCGCTCAGCGAGCGTCGGCTCGATGCACGTCCGCGGGACCAACCGCTGCAACCTGGTCGTCGACGTCGACGAGCGCGTGAACCGCCTCCGCGTCATCTCCTACATCGACAACCTGGTCAAGGGGCAGGCGGGCTCGGCGATCCAGAACATGAACCGTCTCTTCGGCCTGCCCGAGACCGCGGGGCTCGACAACCCCTCGCAGTACCCGTAAACAAAGACGGCGGGTCGCCCCGCCGTCTTTCTCGCGCCGCCCCGCGGCCTCGTCGCTACTTCCGCGGCTTTGCCGGCTTGTTGACCGGCCACTTGGGAGCTCTGCCCGAAAGCACGTCATCGATGCCCATGGCCGCATGCAGGGCCATGCGAAGCGCCGCCTCCTTGGTGAGGGCCGCGTTGTGCGGCGAGAGCGTGGTGTTGTCGAGCCCCATGAGGGGGTTGTCCTTGCCCGGCGGCTCCTTTTCGAATACGTCGAGCGCGGCCCCTGCGATCTTCTTCGCCTTGAGGGCCTTGATGAGCTCCGCCTCCTGGACGAGCTCGCCGCGCGCTGCGTTGACGAGGTAGGCGGTCGGCTTCATCAGGCCGAGCTCGCGCGCGCCGACGATCCCCCTTGTCTCCTTGCTCGAGGGCAGGTGCAACGTGACAAAGTCCGAATCACGGAAGACGCGCTCCCACTCCTTGACGATCGTCACCTCGGGCAGATCGGGCAGCGCGGTCACGAACGGGTCGTAGCCGATGACCTTCATACCGAGGCCGACCGAGCACTTGCGGGCCACCATGCGCCCGATGCGGCCGAGGCCGAGGATGCCCAGGGTCTTGCCTTCGAGGTCGACCCCCATGACCTGGTTGCGGATCTCGAAGTTGCCGGAGCGGAACTCGCGGTCGCTGCGCACGAGGTTGTGGGCGGCCGCTATGATCAGGCCGACCGTGTGCTCGGCGACCGAGCTCGAGTTCGACTCCGGCGCGTAGGTGACCCACACGCCGAGCTCGGTGCACGCGGCGACGTCGATGTTGTCGACGCCCACGCCGTGGCGGCCGATGACGCGCACCTTGCTGCCGGCCTCGAAGACCTTGCGCGGGAACTGGGCCGTGCGCGCGAGGATCGCGTCGCAGTCCGCGACGTCGGCGAGGATCTGCTCCAGCGAGATCCCGGAGCCCAGCTTGACCTGGTAGCCCTTGTCGCGGAGGAACTTCTTGCCGTCCTCCGCAATGTCCTGCGGTATCAGCACCTTGTAAGCCACGCTGCTCGCTCCTTTACTTCGCCTTGGGCTCGGCCCACTTGGTCGCCACGGCCTTCATGCCCGCAAGCAGCATCCCGTGATCCAGGCCGCTCATGAGCAGCCTCAGGCCCTGCGGGATGAACATCTCGGTGAGAGGGTCGGGGGCGTGCATGCCGAAGATCTTGCCGTGCTTGCGCGCGGCCTCGGCCACCTTGGCGATCGCCGTGGTCACCGCCTTGTTCATCAGGTCGCCGGGGTGCCCGAGGGAGATGGCGAGGTCGTTCGGCCCGATGAGCACGGCGTCGATGCCCGGGACCGCCGCGATCGCGTCGATCCGCTCCACGGCCGGGGCAGTCTCGATCTGCGCGATGGTCAGCGTCTCTTCGTTGGCGGCTTTCATGAAGCCCACGGCGTCGGTCGCGGCGGCAAAGTTGGTGTGGCCTGCCGCGCTGCCGAACCCGCGCTTGCCGATCGGCGCGTACTTGGCCCAGTCGACGAACGCGCGGGCCATCTCGACGCTTTCGAGCATCGGCACCATCACGCCCACGGCGCCGGCGTCCATCACGCGCGAGACGTAGCCCTTGCTGAGCTCCGGCACGCGGACAAAGCCCGAGAGGCCGACCGAGCGCGCGACCGCGAAGATGTCCGAAAGCACGTCGAGGCTGTACGAGCCGTGCTCCATGTCGAACATGACAAAGTCCAGACCGGCGTGGGCGGCCACACGGGCGATCGCCGGGTTGCGGACCAGGCGGATCATGGTCCCGACGATCCTCTTGCCCTGCTTGAGGGCCTTGACTGACATGCTCTCCTCCTATGACTTCGCGTCTGCGCCAGGTCCCAAGCCCCCTTCGGGGGCCGGGCGGCCGCAATGGGGATACACGCTAAGCCGCCGTCTCGTCAACCTCGCCCGGGCGTCCTGCGATCGGCCCTGGCCACGGTCGGTCCCGTCGTCGTAGATTGGCGCCGTGAGGCCGCAGTCACCCAACGACCGCCTCGTCGCGGCCCTCCGCTCCCTCCCGCCAGTGGCCGCGCAGAACTGCCTGATGCGGCTGGGCGATCGGGAGATCGCGCTTTCCATGATGTATATGGGCGACCGGGACCGCGCCGATGTCCTCGAGCTTCTTCCGGAGGCGAAAACCCGCCGCGTCGTTGCCGAGATGTCCCTGCACCGCAGGCTCGTGATCCGCTACGACCAGTACGTCACCGCCGTCGAGCACGTGATGGCCGGCCTCGGGGACCGCTCGCCCGGCGCCTTCAGGAGCTACCTGCGGCCCCGGAGGCCAGATCGCCGCGGCTGATCCTACGGGGCGTCGCGTTGACAGCGCCTCGCCCGAGGCAGAACACTCGAGTCGATGATCATCAAGATCAACCGCGCTCCCGTGATGACGCTGTGGGCCGCGGTCGTGGCGGAAAAGCTCGGCTACGACGCCGATGCGGCGCTTTCACTCGGCAAGGTCGTGGCGGGACTGAACGCGCAGGCCAAGGGCCGCACCCTCGGGATCTACGAGCCTGCAACCGGGCCGGACGGCGAGCCGGCGCTGCGCGCGGGCCTCGGCGAGGAGGGGTGGGTGCCGCTTCTCGGCCGCAGCGTCCCGGTCAAGCGCACGGCCGCCGGGGTCCGCGCCGTGGTCAGGGACAAGCGCGTCGAGGCCGAGGGCGTGCGCGCGTACCTGGCGTCGAAGTTCGGCGACGGCCTCGCCGAGGCAAGGGCGGCGATGGAGGATCTTGCCGCCGCCTTTGCCCCCGAGGAGCTCGCGGAGCGGGCCTACGGGCTCTACGAGCAGTTCCGGCCCGCCATCCCCCGCGGCAAAGCGGGGTGGGGCGCGGCCGGGGATCTGGACACGGCGAGGATCCGCTCGCTCCTCGGCGGCTGAGCGCCGCCGGGGCGCATCAGTACTCGCCGCGCCTGTACTGCTCCTTGCGCTCGAGGTAGTGGTCGCGGCCCCTGATGATCGCCTGCTTCTGCTCTTCGGTGAGGGGGCCCCGGATGACGGCCGGGACCCCGACTGCGAGCATGCCCGGCGGGATCCGCATCCCTGGATGTTGCTCCTCGATCCGACAAGGATCGACGCCTCATCGCCCCGCAGCACGGCCCCGAACCAGACGCTCGCGTCGGGCGACAGCGTCACGTCGGCACGGACGGTCGCCGTGTCCGCGACCCAGGCCGATGCGGCGATGGTCGGCTGCTTGCATGCCTTCATTCTTCAAGATATATCCGGGGACCGGACCGCTGGAAAGGCCCCTCGAAAGATCGTTCTTGCCCCCGGCCATGCCGCTGCTTATCATTCGATTCGCCGGAGGGAGAGTTGCGTACCAGGCGTTTGGGGGACAAGGGGCCGGAGGTCCCGGTGCTGGGCTTCGGCGCGTGGCCCATCGGCGGCGGAATGGGCGGCGTCGACGAGCGCACGGCAATCGCCACGGTGCACGCCGCCCTCGACGCGGGCATCACGCTCGTCGATACGGCCCAGGCCTATCGCGGCAGCGAGGCGCTGATCGGCAAGGCGCTTTCGGGCGGGAGGCGCGAGCGCTGCTTCCTCGCGACCAAGGCGAGCTTCGACTACTCGCCCGCCGGGATCTCCGCGGCGCTCGAGGCGAGCCTCGCGGCGCTCAGGACCGACCGGGTCGACCTCTACCAGATCCACAGCTTCAAGCCCGAGTTCTCGATCCAGGCGGCCATGGAGACTCTGGTGCGGCTCCAGGAGCAGGGGAAGATCCGCTGGATCGGGGTTTCCAACTACAAGGCGCCGCAGATGTCGGAGGCGCTGCGCTGCGCGCCCGTCGTGTCCAACCAGGTCAGGTACAATCTCTTCGACCGCGACATAGAGAGCGAGGACCTGGGCTTCTGCGCGCGCTCGGGCATCGGCGTCCTGGTCCACAGCCCCCTCGCCAAGGGGCTGCTCACGGGACGCTACGCGCCGGGCCACAGGTTTGCCGAGGACGACGAGCGCTCGCGTTTTCCCCGCTTCCAGGGGGAGCTGTTCGCCCGCACCATCGCGGCTGCCGGCCGTGCCGGCGAAGTGGCGGCGGCGCGGGGCCTCTCGCTCGTGCAGCTCGCGATCGCCTGGTGTCTCTCGCGCGCCGAGGTGTCGTGCGTGCTGGTCGGCGCCAAGAGCCCGCAGCAGGTGCGCGAGCACCTGGCGGCCGCGGACGCGCGCCTCGGCGCCGAGGAGCTCGCGGCCCTGGACCGCGTCAGCGCGGAAGCGCCGAAGCCGGCCTGACGGCAGAGCGCCTCGCGAGGGCGCGCGCCGTGGTCTCGCGACAACGGTGGATCGGGCCCGCGAGCCCGCGGGCCTGCTCAGGGGAGGAGCAGGGATGAAGTACAGGATTCTCGGCAAGACCGGCTACGAAGTGTCCGAGATCTCGCTCGGCGCCTGGCAGATCGGGGGCAAGTGGGGCGAGCCCTTCAACGAGAAGACGGCGGAGGAGACGCTCGCCAAGGCGATCGAAAGCGGCGTCACGTTCGTGGACACCGCCGATGTCTACGGCGGAGGAATGAGCGAGCGCGTCGTCGGGCGGGTCGTGCGCGGTTACCGCGGCAAGGTGCGCTTCGCCACCAAGTGCGGCCGGCGGTTGAACCCGCACGAGGCCGAGGGGTACACGCCGGACAACATACGCGGCTTCGTCGAAGACAGCCTGCGCAACACTGGCTGCGACGCTCTGGACCTGATCCAGCTCCACTGCCCGCCTACGCCCGTCTACTACAACCCGGCGGTCTTCGAGGCGCTCGACAGGCTCAAGGCCGAGGGCAAGATAAGGGCCTACGGCGTCAGCGTCGAGAAGATCGAGGAGGGGCTCAAGGCGATCGAGTTCCCGGGCGTCGCCACCGTCCAGGTCATCTTCAACATGTTCCGCCAGAGGCCGGCGGAGCTCTTGTTCCCGAGGGCGAAGCAGAAGAACGTCGGCATCATCGTGCGCGTGCCGTTGGCGAGCGGGCTGCTCGCGGGCAGGCTCACCCGGGACTCGCAGTTCGGGGCGAGCGACCACCGCGCATTCAACCGCAACGGCGAGCGCTTCGACAAAGGCGAGACCTTTTCGGGGGTGGACTACGAGACGGGCCTTGCCGCGGTGGAGGAGCTCAAGGCGCTCTTCCGGGGGGCGGATCGCCTGCCGGAATACGCCCTGCGCTGGATCCTGATGTTCCCCGAGGTCAGCTGCGTCATCCCGGGCGCGAGCCGCGTGGAGCAGGCGGCCGCCAACGTGCGAGCCTCCGACCTCCCGCCGCTCACAGCCGCGCAGATGGAGGGCGTTCGCCGCGTGTACGAGAAACGGGCCATGCCGCTCGTGCACCAGCTCTGGTAGAGCGGATTCTGGGGGCAGCCGCGCGGATCGCCCTCCGCGCCTCGCCGGGCCTGGCCGCGCGTCAGAAGCGGAAGATCACCCCTGCATTCACGTGAAGGACGCGGATGTTCTCGCTCCCGTCCAGGACGACGTTGTACTTGCCCTGAACAAAGGCGTCCAGGTTGCTCACGAGGATCCAGGCTCCGCCCACGAGCACGCCGACGTGCGGCGCGATGGTGTCGCCCACGGCGGTGAGACCCGAAACGACGCCCGCGTAGAGATCGAAGCTGGACAGGGGGACTATGAACTTGAAGGAGAGCGCCATGTCCGTCGCCGCGTCGCTGCCGAGGGTGTAGAGCTCGGAGGACGTCGCAATGTGGAAGGCCTGAACCAGCGGAATGTCGACAAAAAAGCCCCAGTTGAAGGCCGGCTCCCAGTTGCTCGACGGGATGTCCGTCGTCTCCCCATGGGGCAGCGTCATCCCCCCGAAGAGACCGAGGCCTACTCCGGACTGGGCCGGAAGCAGCGCGGCGCTCGCGAGCAGCCCCAGGACCACGGCAAAGATCACTCTTGTTCTCATCGCAACCTCCCAGTTTGCCCGACCGGCCGCGCCGGTCCGGCGCGGGGCGCATGTCGCGCCCACGACCCGCCGGCGCCTGCCCGCCCGGGCGCTCAGCCTTCGCCAGGCTCGCGGTAGAAGACCCGCACCTTCTTGTACAGACCCTCGCCTTCGCTGATGGTCGCCACGTCCCTCATGCCGCTGAGGGTTGTGTGGATCACGCGGCGCTCAAAGGGGTTCATCGCCTCCAGCAGCTTCGAGCCCCGCGTGCGGCGCACCTGCTCGCCCGTCCGCTTGGCGAGCTGCACCAGGCTCTGCTCGCGGCGGCTGCGGTAGTCCTCGGCATCGAGGACGACCTTGTAGTGGCGGCCGGCGATCCGGCCCGCGTACACGTTGCAGAGCACCTGCAGGGCGTCGAGGTTCTTGCCCTTGCGGCCGATGATCATGCCGCTCGCCTCGCTCGCGATATCGATCACGATGCGGTCCTTTTCGCGGCCGCTCAGGGTGAGCCTGCAGGCGTAGCCCATGCGCTCGATGACGCCCTGGAGGAACTCGAGCATCTTGGGCTCGGTCTCGCCTTCGGGCGTGAGGTCCTGCTTCTGCATCGGCGGCCGCTCGTCGAGCTCGTCCTCGCCGCCGCCGTCGCCCGGGACGCTCTCGTCCTGCTCGTCGCCGACGTGCACCTTGATCCGGACCTTGCCCTTTCCGAACAGCAGCCCCTTCTTGGCCTCGACGATCTCGATGTCGATCTCGTCCCGGTTCAGCCCGAGGCTCTCGATGGCCTTGTCGATGGCCTCCTTCTCCGTCTTGCCCTCGAACTCTCGTATCATCGCTTATCTCCTGTCCCGCTGCGGGACTTCATTCGCTGCTGATTGATGTAGAACTGCTGCACGAAGCTCAGCAGGCTCTGCACCGTCCAGTACAGCAGGAGGCCCGAGGGCATGTTGTACATGATGAAGAAGAAGAACAGCGGCATGCCGTAGAGGAGCAGCTTGGTCTGCCCTGTGGGCTGGGTCCCCGGGGTCTGCGTGACGAGCTGCTGCAGGAACGTCATTCCCGTCATGAGGAACGGCAGCAGGTTCAGGGTGTTGCCGAGGAAGGGAATGGCGAAGGGGAGGGTGAGGAACTGTTCCGGCCCCGAGAGGTCGGGGATCCAGCCCGCGATGAACGCGGCACCGCGCAGCTCGAAGTAGTCGTTGAACAGGCGGTAGAGCGCGAAGAAGATCGGCATCTGCAACAGCAGCGGCAGGCAGCCGCCGAGAGGGTTGACCCCCTCCCGCTTGTACAGCGCGGCGGTCTCCTGGTTCATCCGCTGCGGGTTGTCCTTGAACTTTTCGCGCAGCTCCGTGAGCTTCGGCCCGAGCGCCTGCATCTTGCTCGTCGACTCGTAGCTCTTCTGCGTGAGCGGCCAGAAAACGATCTTGATCAGGATGGTGAGCAGGATGATGGCGACGCCCCAGTTGGGGATCAGCCTGTACAGCGTCTCCAGCATCCACTTGAGGGCGTCGGAAAGCCAGCCCCAGAAGCTGGAGGGCACGGCCTCCTCGAGCTTGAGGCCGTAGTCGCGCCACTCGTTCTTGTCCGCGTCGTCATAGCGCTGGAGGACGTCGCGCTTCTTGGGCCCGACGTAGAACTTGAAGCCCTCGTCGAGCGCGGCGCCGCGCCCCACCTGTCTCGCGTAGGTCAGGCTGTCCTGCTTCCGGTCCGGCAGCCCGGCGACCGGCGTGTTGTCGAACCCGGTCTCGAAGGCGTCGACGTCGCTCACGCTCGGGATCCCGATCACGATGAAGTACTTGCCTTCGATCGCCGCCCAGCTGGCCCGCCGGTCGCCGATCGCCTTGAGCCCCTTGACCTTGGTGGTGTAGTCCTGGCGCTTCCCGTTCGAGTCGAAGTAGATCAGGTGGCGGTACTCGCTGCGCTCGTCCAGCTTCTTGAAAGGGGGGCCGATCTGCGGCCCGAAAGCGAAGCTGTAAGCCTTGAGGGGCAGGTCCGTCCGGTCCGCAGACTCCAGCGAAACGCGGAACTGCATCATGTAGTCGTTCCGCTTGAAGACGAAGGTCTTCCTCACGGTGACCGTGACCTGCCGGCCGTCCCTGGTGAACACGTAGGCTTTGGAAAACTGAAGGCGATCCGGCTGCAGCACCTGGTCCTGGACGAAGACGTCCTTGCCGGTGTCGTAGCCGTCGAGCAGGAGCCGGTAGGGGTAGATCCCGGTCTCGCCCGACATCACCATCTCGACGGGGCTGCCGTCGCGCTCCTTGAAGGCCTTGAGCTTGAGCGAGGTGAGCACCGCGCCCCGCGTGGAGAACGTGGCATCGAACGCGTTGGTCGAAAGAGTCACGTTCTTGACCGGCGCGACCTCGGCGGCGGGCGGCGCCGCGGCGATCGGCGCGGCCGCCGTCCCCGGCGCGGCAACGGGCGCGGCCGCCGCGGACGGGACGGCCTGCGGCCCGGTGGAGGCCGCGGGAGCGGCCGCCGGCGCGGCGGGCCGCGGCTGCGGCACCGTGCTCGGAAAGAACATCGACTGGATGACGAAGCTCGCCGTGATGATGATCACGGAGAGCACGACTGCTATGATCGTTCTCTTGTCCATTTGCTTCCAGACTCCGATCCGCCGCGATCCGGCGAGTGATTGGCGGTCGCCGCCCGGCCTTCGCCCGGGCGGATCAGCTCCCCGTCAGAAAAGCAGAAGGCCAGCCCGGCGCAGGAGCGACTCGAGCTGCGCGCTCCGGACTGCGAAACTGCGGGGAGGTGGGGTGACAACGACCGCAATGTCGTAACCCGCGCGCAGGCGCGGCATGATCTGCCTGTAGATCTCTTTGACCCTTCGGCGCTCGCGGTTTCTCTCGACAGCGCCATCGAATCCGCGCCGCGCGCTGACGAGGACACGCGTCCCCGGGAGGCCGTTCGAACGATAGAGGAGGGCCATGTCGTCGCCGCCCACGCGCTGCGAGCGGCGGAACACCGTTGTGACCGCGGAGCGCCCCCTGATGCGCTGGGCTCTTCTCAGGCGCAGCCTCGAGCGGCCGGCCGGCTGTTGTTCAGTACGGCTTGTGCTCATCGGAGACAGTGAGCTTGATCCTGCCCTTCGCGCGCCTGCGCTTCAGGACAAGCCTGCCTCCCTTTGTGTGCATCCTCGCGCGGAACCCGAACGTGCGTCGGCGTCTCGTACGGCTCGGCTGAAACGTGCGCTTCATAACTCTTCAGCTCCTCGGGCTGTGCTCGTGGCGCGGAAAGTCACGGAGAACCGGTTGGGCGCGCCGAGTAACTCTTTTTGGCGCCGCGACGCCGGCTCGCTACGGCGGCCCCAATATACGGGAAGCCGCAAAGGCTGTCAACGCAGCCTCGAGTGGCCTCAGCGCGGCCGGCCGCCCGGCGGCCGCACCTGGACCCGCAGCCCGCGCACGTCCGCCTCCGGAAAGTCGCGCCGGATCCTCGCCAGCACCTCGTCGCGGCGCAGTCCGAGCAGCTGGGACGCGGCGGGGTGCTCGACCTGGACCACCGCTTCGCCGCGTTCGACCTCGACCAGGCGCGCGATACCGGCCAGGTCCGGCCCTACCAGGTCGGCCCACGCAGCGAAGAACCTGTGCCACATCTCGGCCGTCTTCGCGGTCTCGGGATCGAGAAGAGTTTTGAGGATCTCTCCTACCCGCTCCAAGGCGTGAGGACCCCTTCGCGGACAGTATAGACCACCGTGGAGGGCTTCCGGTAGGCTTGAAACCGCTCGTCCGGCAGGAAGGTGAAGAAGGCCTGCTCGTACTCCGGCAGCGCCGCGAGAAAGCGCTCCCTGTGGCCGGAATCCAGCTCGAGCAGGACGTCGTCGAGCAGCAGGACCGGCAAGCGGCGGCTCATGGCGGCCACGTAGGCCGCCTGCGCCACGCGCAGGGCGAGAGCGAGCAGCCTGACCTGCCCGGTGGAGGCGAGCCGCGAGTAGTCCCTGCCCCCCGCCAGAAAGCGGAAGTCGTCCCGGTGCGGGCCCGTCGTGGTGGTCGCAAGGGCTTCGTCGCGCGGGCGGGAGGCGCCGAGGGCCTCCATCGCACCTTCCACGCTTCCGTCGCGCCAGCTCGGGCTGTAGGCGATGCTCAGGGCCTCTGCGCCCGAGGAGACTCGCTCGAAGATCGGGCCGAAGGCGCGGTTGAACTCCGCGGTGGTGGCCGCCCGCCTGCGCTGGATCTCGATCCCGGCAGCTGCGAGCTGCGGGTCATAGACGTCGACCAGGTCCCGCCGGCCGTCTTTGAGCGCCAGGTTGCGGCTCTTGAGCACGAGGCGATAGCGTCGCAGCGCGTCGATGTGCAGCGCGTCAAACAGGCTCTGTGTCTGGTTGAAGAACCACCGGCGCTGCTCGGGCGGTCCCGAGACGAACTCAAGGTCGCCGTGGCAGAAGAGGATCAGCGGGACGTTCTCGGCGAGGGTCTTGCGGTCGACCACCGGCTTCCCGTCGACCTGGACCTCCTTCCTGCCGTCGCGGCGCACGCGCACCGCGACGGACCGGGAGCCGCTGCTGTCCGCGTAGGTGCCGAGGACCGCTGTCTCCGCCTCGCCGCGGCGGATCAGCTCGCTCTCATGCCGCGTGCGGAAGGAGGCTCCGAAGGCCAGCAGGTAGATCGATTCGAGAAAGTTGGTCTTGCCCTGCCCGTTCTCGCCGACGAGAAAGACCTCGCGCGCCTCCGCCGCAACCTCGGTGTCGGCGAGGTTGCGGAACCTGAAGAGCCTGACGCTGCGGACTCCCATCGGGCTCGGGATCGCCGGCTACTTGGCCTGCATGGGCATGACGATGTGGACGTAGTCCTTTTCGGGCATCGAAGTCAGGGTGACCGCCTTGTTCACGTCGGTGTACTGGATCGAAACGGTGTCGGTATCGATCTCGCGCAGCGGCTCGAGCAGGTACACGTAGTTCAACGCGATCGTGCCCTGCGGGCCCGAGTACTCGCAGGGGATCTCCTCCCGCGCCATCCCGATCTCGCTCTCCTCGGAGCTCACGACCAGGTTCCCCTCCTCCAGCGCCACGAAGATCCGGCGGGACTTCTGCTCGACGAGCAGGGAGACGCGCTTGAGGGCGTTTTCCAGCAGCTGCTTCTCGACCGTCGCGCGATACTGCTGCGATTCCGGGATCACCCGGCGATAATTCGGGAACTGGCCGTCGATCAGGCTCGAGGAAAGCCTTCGCTCTCCAAAGCGGACGAAGACGCTGCGGTCGGTGATGCACAGCGAGAGGTTCCCCTCGCCGGGGAGCAGCTTGCGCATCATGGCCAGGATCTTCGGGGGTACGATTACGCCCTTGATGTCCTCGACCGATTTCGCGATCGGCTTCGAGATATGGGACAGACGCCTTCCGTCCGAGGCCACCATGGTGAACCGCTCGTCGCTCTTTTCCACGAACACGCCGTTCATGAAGTAGCGGGTCTCGTCGTCGGAGACCGCGAAGATGGTGTGGGCCACCATGGTGTTGAAGTCAGCCTGCGGGAACTCGAAGTAGCGCTCGTCGCCGATGCTCTGGATCTCGGGGTATTTCTCCGAGGCCACGCTGCGGAGCTTGAAGTCGATCTTCTTGCCGAGCGGCCGGATGAACAGCATGCCCCCGTTGTCGAGCTCGAACTCGACCTCGCCTTCGGGAAGGCTCCTGAGGATCCCGAGCAGCTTGTCGCAGTAGACCGTGGCGCTGCCCGGCGTCTTCACTTCGACCCCGATGCGCGTCTCGAAGCTGACCTTGAGGTCAGTGGCCTTGATCACGAGGCTCGCGTCCGCGGCCTCCAGGAGCACGTTGGAAAGGATGGACATCACGTTGCGGGAGGACACGATCTCCTGCGCGATCGTGACCTCGCGGGTGATGGCGTCTCGCTCGCATGTAAACCTCATCCTGGTGCTCCTTTCCTTATATAGATCAGTAGTAGTAGCAGTAGAGGCGCCGGTTCTGTGGAAAAGTCGGTCAACCCGCTCCGTACAGGCGAATTACCGGCGTGAAAACCGACCCGTCTCTCTCCCCCGGTTCTGCACATGTCAGCACCCGGAGGGATGTCTCCACAGGTTTTCTCCAGGACTATAACATCGGCTAAGCGTTTGCGCCATACTCGCGTATGCTGCGCTTGAGGCCGGAAACCATCGGCTCAAGCGTCGAGTCGGTCTTGATCCGGTTCTCGATCTTCTGGCACCCGTACATGATGGTCGTATGGTCCCGGCCGCCGAACTCGATGCCGAGCTCCGTAGTCGAGTACTCCGTCATTTCCCGGGCCAGGTACATCGCGAGCTGGCGTGGAAAGGCGATCGCTTTGGTCCTCTTCTTCCCCTTGAGATCGCTCTGCGAGAGCCCGAAGTAATCGGCGACCACCCTCTGCACGATGTCGACGGTGATGCTTTTCTGCCGCGGGTTTGCAAACACGTCGCGCAGCTGCTGCTGCGCGGTCTCGAGCGTAATGTTGCGATTGACCAGGTTCGCGTACGCCACCAGCTTGGTCAGCGCCGCCTCGAGGTCGCGCACGTTGGTCGTGATGTTGCGGCAGATCAGCTCGACGACCGCGTCCGGAATCTCGGCGTGCTGGTCCTCGATCTTCTTGCGCAGGATGGCGACCCTGGTCTCGTAGTTCGGCGGTTGCAGGTCCACGTTCAGGCCGCGCTCGAACCGGCTGCGCAGGCGGTCGGTGAGCTCGCGCAGCTCGGAAACGGGCCGGTCGCACGTGAAGACCATCTGCTTGTTCGCGTTGTACAGCGCCTCGAACGTGTAGAAGAGCTCCTCCTGCGTCTGCGCCTTGCCCTGGAACATGTGGATGTCGTCGATGAGGAGCAGGTCCACCGAGCGGTACCTGCGCTTGAAGATGTGGCTCGTCCGCTCCTTGATGGAAATGATGAACTCGTTCGTGAAAGTCTCGGCGGTGACGTACACGACCTTCATGTCGGGGAAGTCGGAGTATGCGGCGTTGCCGATCGCCTGGATCAGGTGGGTCTTGCCGAGCCCGACTCCTCCGTAGATGAGGCATGGGTTGTAGGTCGTTCCCGGGTTCTTGGCGATGGCGTACCCCGCGTTGGCCGCGAACGAGTTGTTCTCCCCGACGACGAAGTTCTCGAAGACGTACTTCCCGTTGAGCTGAGGGCTCGCACACCTTGCGCGCGGCGCGCTTTCTGGGCGTCTCGCTCTTCGCGGTCTCTGCGGCGTCCTGCTCGCCGTCAGAGGGCGCGCGCTTCGGCTTCTCGATGCGGAAGTCGATCTCGATCGGGGTGCCGAGCAGCTCGTGCAGCTTTTCCTCGATCAGCCGCTGGTAGCGCTGCTGAACCTGGTCCTTGTAGAACGACGAAGGCACGCTCAGGTAGAGCCGCGATTGCTCCGCCCCCGAGTAGCTCATGTTGCGGAACCACATGAGGAATTCCTGTTCGTTGATCTCGGCGGCGATCTGGCGCACGGCTTCGGTCCATGCCGACGAGTAGTCCCAGGATCGGTCTGCCATCGGTCTCCTTGTCTTGGTGTCTATCCACAGCTTGTGCACGGGTCGAGCCACCGGCCGTGGCCGCGGGCGCGCGCCGAGTCCGTCCGCGGCTTGACCTCTATCGCTCAACTCGTTTCTGCAGCGTACGTTACGCTCGCTTGCGCCGGGGCCGCCAAGCCCATCCCGACCCGTCTCGAGTGCGTCTGCCCCGTGGCCGGCGTACTCGAGAGTGAGCAGCCAAGGCGCAAGTGTAGCCGGGAGCCTATGGGAATTCAAGTGACAGGGATGTCACGGATGTCACGGGGGTGGCGCCGCCAGGATGGCATAGGCGCCACCAGGTGACAGGCCATGGCCACCATGCCGCGAAGGCCCCACGCCCGCGTGTGACTGCGTTTTCGCAGGCTTTGTCGCTGCACCGCGGGCCTCTCCGCACTGGCCCGAACACGCCCGGCGTCGACATCGAAACGCACGGACGGGCGGCGGAGGGGCGCTTTTCGACCTTTCCAAGGCCTCCGGAAGGGGCGTGCGGCCTTTGCCACGATTCCCCTTCTTCTATATAATCCGTTTCATTAGTCAACCAGTCGCAGGATTGCCAATGGATCTTGACTATTCCGCTGACCATATCCAAGTGTTGCAGGGACTGGAGCATGTCCGGAAGCGCCCCGGCATGTACATCGGGACCACCGGGCCCGAAGGTCTGCACCACCTGGTGTATGAGGTAGTAGACAACAGCATCGACGAAGCCCTCGCCGGTTTCTGCAACGAGGTGAACGTCATCCTCGAGCCGGGCAACGTGGTGCGCGTCGAGGACAACGGGCGGGGCATCCCCGTGGACATCCACCCGACCGAGGGCGTCAGCGCCCTCGAGGTGGTCATGACCAAGCTGAACGCGGGCGGCAAGTTCGACAAGAAGAGCTACAAGGTCTCCGGCGGCCTGCACGGCGTCGGCGTGTCCGTGGTGAACGCGCTCTCGGAATGGTGCGAGGTCTCGGTGCACCTGCAGGGGCAGGTCCACTTCCAGCGCTACGAGCGCGGGACGCCCGTGGAGCCGGTCAAAGCGATCGCGGCCACGGCCAGGCGGGGCACCGTCACCCGGTTCAAGCCGGATCACGAGGTCTTTCCCGACATCGACTTCAGCTTTGACGTCCTCTCGCAGCGGCTGCGCGAGCTGGCCTTTCTCAACAGCGGGGTCAAGGTCTCGATCACCGACGAGCGGATCCCGAAGCCCAAGAGCCACCTCTTCGAGTTCGGCGGCGGCCTCAAGTCGTTCATCGAGTACCTGAACAAGAACAAGAAGTCGATCCAGCGAGAGCCGATCTACGTGAGCGGCACGCGCGAAGACGTCGCTGGTAGAGACCTGCCTCGAGTACAACGACGGCTACGTCGAGACGATCTTCAGCTACGTCAACAACATCAGCACCCGCGAGGGCGGCACGCACCTCACCGGCTTCCGCGCGGCTCTCACCCGCACGCTCAACGACTTCCTGAAGAAGTCGCGCCACGGCAAGAAGTTCACGGAGTCGCTCTCCGGCGACGACGTGCGCGAGGGCCTGACCGCGGTCATATCGGTCAAGGTCCCCGAGCCGCAGTTCGAAGGCCAGACCAAGGCCCGTCTGGGCAACAGCGAGGTCCGGGGGCTCACCGAGTCGATCCTCAACGAGGGGCTCACGGCCTACTTCGAGGAGAACCCCGAGGAGATCGACAAGATCCTCGAGAAGACCGTGGTCGCCGCCAAGGCGCGGGAGGCCGCGCGCAAGGCCCGCGAGATGACCCGGCGCAAGAGCGCGCTCGAGGGCAGCGGCCTTCCCGGCAAGCTCGCGGACTGCTCGGAGCGCGACCCCGCGCGCTGCGAGATCTTCATCGTCGAAGGCGACTCCGCGGGAGGCAGCGCCAAGGGCGGCCGCGACTCGAGCTTCCAGGCGATCCTGCCGCTCTGGGGCAAGATGATGAACGTCGAGAAGACGCGCATCGAACGGGTGCTGGGAAACGACAAGCTGCAGCCGATCATCACGGCTCTCGGCACGGGCGCGGGCGACGACTTTGACATCAGCGGGCTGCGCTACAACAAGGTCATCATCATGGCCGATGCGGACGTCGACGGCTCGCACATCCGCACGCTGCTGCTGACCTTCTTCTATCGATACATGAACGAGCTGCTCCAGCGCGGCCACGTCTTTATCGCCATGCCGCCGCTGTACAAGATCTGGAGCGGCAAGCTGGTCAACTACGCCTACGACGACACCGAGCGCGACCGCCTCATCAAGGAGATGGGCAACGGCAAGGTGAGCCATGCAGCGCTACAAGGGTCTCGGCGAGATGAACAAGGACCAGCTCTGGGAGACGACCATGGACCCCGACCGGCGCAAGATCATCCAGATCCGCATGGAAGACGCGGTCGAGGCCGAGGAGATGTTCACGACCCTGATGGGCGAGAGCGTCGAGCCGAGGCGCAAGTTCATCGAAGAGAACGCCCTGTACGTCACCAACCTGGACGTCTAAGGGCTTCGAGAGGAAGCCACCGTGGACGGCGACGGCAAGACCATACCCCTCGCAATCGAGGACGAGCTCAAGGAATCGTACCTCAACTACGCGATGTCGGTCATAGTGGCGCGGGCACTGCCCGACGTGCGCGACGGCCTGAAGCCGGTGCACAGGCGCATCCTCTACGGCATGAACGAGCTGGGCCTGCGCAGCGACCGGCCCTACGTCAAGTGCGGCCGCATCGTCGGCGACGTGCTCGGCCGCTACCACCCGCACGGCGACCAGGCGATCTACGATTCGCTCGTGCGGCTGGCGCAGGACTTCTCGCTGCGGTATCCGGTGATCCAGGGTCAGGGCAACTTCGGGTCCCTCGACGGCGACCCGCCGGCCGCGGTCCGGTACACCGAGGCGCGCCTGGAGCCCATCGCCAACGAGCTGCTCGACGACATCGACAAGGAGACCGTCGAGTTCGGCCCGAACTACGACGACAGCATCAAGGAGCCGCTCGTCCTGCCCGCCGCCCTGCCGTACCTGCTGGTCAACGGCGCGAGCGGGATCGCGGTCGGCATGGCCACGAACATGCCCCCGCACAATCTGCGCGAGATGGTCGACGCGGTCGTCGCGGTGATCGAAAACCCGGAGATCGCCGTGCGCGACCTGCTGCGCCACGTGAAGGGCCCGGACTTTCCGACCGGCGGCATCGTGCTCGGGGCGAGCGGGGTGCGCGAGGCGTACCTCACGGGCCGCGGTCGCATCACCGTGCGGGGCAAAGTCACGCTCGACACCACCAAGAGCGGGCGCGAGCGGATCGTCATCAGCGAGATCCCCTACATGGTGAACAAGGCGTCGCTGGTGGCGCGCATCGCGGAAATGGTCAACGACAAGAAGATCGACGGCATCGCCGACCTCCGCGACGAGTCGGGCCGCAACGACCCCGTGCGCATCATCATCGACCTCAAGAAGGGCGCGGTGCCCAAGGTCGTGATCAACCAGCTCTTCTCGCTCACCCCGCTCCAGACCAACTTCGGCGTGATCAACCTTGCGCTCGACGGCGGCCGTCCGCGTCTGATGAACCTCAAGGAGCTCCTGGTGGCCTTCGTCGCTCACCGCAAGGAGGTAGTCACCCGTCGCACGCAGTTCGACCTTCGCAAAGCCGAGGAGCGGGCTCACATCCTCGAGGGGCTCAAGATCGCGCTCGAGAACATCGACGCCGTCGTCGAGACGATCAAGACTTCGGCGGACGTGCAGACCGCCCGCGAGCGGCTGATGAGCCGCTTCTCGCTCTCCGAGATCCAGGCCAACGCCATCCTCGACATGCGCCTGCAGCGGCTGACCAGCCTGGAGACGAAGAAGATCGTCGACGAGCTCGCAGGAGCTTCGCGTCAAGATCGCCGAGCTCAAGGACATCCTCGCCCACGAGGAAAAGATCTACGGCATCATCAAGGACGAAACGCGCCGGATCGCGGAGAAGCACGGGGACGACCGGCGGACCGAGATCGTGGCCGACGAGCTGGAGGCCTTCAACGTCGAGGACCTGATCCAGGAAGAGGACATGGTCATCGTCATCTCGCACCGCGCCCTGATCAAGCGCATGGCGGTCTCCGCCTACCGCAGGCAGAACCGGGGCGGCCGCGGCGTCTCCTCGATGAAGATGACCGACGAGGACTTCGTCGAGCAGGTCTTCGTGGCCTCGACTCACGACTACATCCTCTTCGTGAGCAACGCCGGCAAGTCGTACTGGCTCAAGGCGCACGAGATCCCCGAGGGCTCGCGCGTCGCGCGGGGCCAGTCGATCAAGGCGCTGCTGGCGATCTCGCACGACGAGGAGATCGCCACCGTGCTCTCGCTCAAGGCGTTCTCGGACGAGACCAACGTCCTGCTGGCGACCGCGCGCGGGCGTCATCAAGAAGGTGGCCACCTCGCAGTTCGTGAACGCGCGCACCCGCGGGATCATCGCGATCAACCTCGACGCGGGCGACAAGGTCGTCGCCGCCAAGCTCACCCACGGCGACGACGAGCTGATGCTGATCACGCGGCGCGGCAAGGCGCTGCGATTCCACGAGGACGCGGTCCGCGCCATGGGCCGCGCGACGCGCGGCGTGACCGGGATTCGGCTCTCGAAGGAAGACGAGCTCGCCGGGGTGCTGACGCTCAAGGAGTCGGCCCAGATGCTCATCGTCTCGGCGAAGGGCTACGGCAAGCGCACCGACTGGTCCGAGTTCAGCCGTCACGGCCGCGGGACCGGCGGGCAGATCTGCTACCGGGTCAACGAGAAGAGCGGCGAGGTCGTGGGCGCGCTTTCGGTCGACGAGCGCGACGACCTGGTGTGCACGACTTCGCAGGGGAACCTCGTCAAGATGGAGATGACCAACATCCCGGTGCAGGGCCGCAACGCCACCGGCGTCCGGGTCGTGAACCTGGAGCCGCCCGACGTCGTAGTGGCGCTCGCCCGGGCCGCCAACGAGGACGAGCCCGCCGGCGGACCCGCTCAGGCCGAGCGCCGGCTGAGACCCTCACAGTAATCGACGCGACCCAGAGGCCGCCCGTGGCCGTGACGCTGCCGCGGCCGCCCTGGCCCGCGATCGCCACAGCCGGGGCCGCGGGGGCCTTTCACCGAAATGTTTCCCGTGAAACATTGCGGCAGGCCGTCCACGGTGCCTCCATGTGCCACGCTCCGCGCGGTCCGCCGCGCCTCACGGCGGGTCGTAGCGCCCCGCACCGGCGTTGAAACCGGGCGGCATTCCCTGTATGATGCGCGCTGGTCGACCGCGAACCGCAGCGCGGCGGCCCGGGCACCCCGGGCGCCTGGCGGGATGCCGGGCAAGGGCGCGGTGCAGGCTGCGGCGGGCGGGACCGTATCAGCGAGCGATCAGTTGTCCAAAGATCTTCGTCGTTGCCAATCAGAAGGGCGGGGTGGGCAAGACCACCACCGCCGTGAACCTCGGCGCCTACCTCGCGGAGAAGGGGAAGAAGGTCCTCCTCGTGGACTTCGATCCCCAGTCCAACCTCTCGAGCGCGGTTGGCGCGGACACGTCCAGGCCGGGCGTCTACGAGTTCATCGGCGGCCAGGCCGGCCTCGAGAGGGTCGTGCAGACGACGAGCGTGCCCAACCTCTTCATCATGCCTTCCAGCATCAATCTCACGGGCGCCACGGTGGAGCTCGTGGACCGCGATCGGCGGGAGTACTTCCTCAAGGAAGCCCTGGCCAAGGCCAGTGACGGCTACGACTATGTCTTTATCGACAGTCCCCCTTCGCTCGGCGTGCTCACGCTGAACGGTCTCGTCGCCGCGAAATACGTTCTCATCCCGCTGCAGTGTGAGTACTTTGCCCTCGAAGGGCTCACGCTGCTGCTCAAGACGATCAGCCAGGTGCAGAAGAGCCTGAACCCGCAGCTGGAGATCGGGGGGATACTCTTCACCATGTACGACAAGCGGACCAGGCTGGCCCACGAAGTGGTTCAGGAGGTGACCGGCTACTTCAAGGACCGGGTGTTCCGCACGATCATCCCCCGCAACGTGCGCATCAGCGAGGCGCCTTCGTTCTCCAAGCCGATCAACCAGTACGACCGCGAGTGCGTCGGAGCCAAGAGCTACGAGAGCCTCGCCGATGAGGTGCTGGCGCATGTCTAAGAAGGTGCTCGGCAAGGGCATCGGCGCTCTGTTCAAGGAGCTCGAAGCTACGGCGTCGGGCGAGGGCGCGACAGTCGCCATCAAGCAGCTGAAACCGAACCCCTACCAGCCGCGGAGCCGATTCCCCGACGAAGGGCTCAGGGAGCTGGCCGACTCCATCCGGGAGAAGGGCATCATCCAGCCGCTCCTCGTCGAGGCGGACGAAGACGGGACCTACACCGTCATCGCCGGCGAGCGCCGTCTTCGGGCCGCGCGCCTGGCCGGCCTCAAGGATGTCCCTGTCCTGGTGCGCCGCTTCTCGATGGTGGAGAAGGTCGAGATCGCGCTCATCGAGAACATTCAGCGTGAGAACCTGACCCCGGTCGAAGAGGCGCAGGGCTACCGCAAGCTCATGGAGCTCGTCGAGCTGAGCCAGGAGGATGTCGCCAGGCGCGTCGGCAAGGACCGCTCGACCGTGGCCAACAGCCTGCGCCTGCTCAAGCTGCCGGAGCCGATGCTGCAGGCTCTCGACCGCGGCGACATCACGCCCGGGCACGCGCGCGCGATCCTCGCGCTCGTCAATCCCGCCGATCAGCAGCTGCTCTTCGATCGCGTCATGGGCCAGGGTCTCTCCGTGCGCGAAGCCGAGATGCAGGCGCAGGAGCTCAAGGCGGGCCGCAGGAGCGCGCGCGGGAGCGACGCCCGCGCGCCGCGCAAGCCGAGGCGCGCGCTCGACCCCTCGCTCGAGGACGTGCGCCGCCGCCTCATGGACGCGCTCGGTACGCGCGTCGACGTCCGTGGGACGCCAAAACGCGGGAAGATCGAGATCACCTACTACTCCGCGGACGATCTCGATCGGATGCTCTTCCTGATGGACTCCCGCGGGCGGACCTGAAAGGGCCCGCCGGCCGTGCGGGGGTGCGCTCCGTTGACATTCGGGGGGACGGGAATTATAGTAGGCGTGCCTTCGGAGAGGTGTCCGAGCGGTCTAAGGAGGCGGTCTTGAAAACCGCTGTGGGGCAATCGCTCCACCGTGGGTTCGAATCCCACTCTCTCCGGTCTTAAAGGCAGGCCCCGGAGAGGTGCGAGAGTGGTCGAATCGGGCTCCCTGCTAAGGAGTTGTACCTCCAAAAAGGGGTACCGTGGGTTCGAATCCCACCCTCTCCGCCGATACGTGCCCATAGCTCAGATGGATAGAGCGTGAGATTGCGGATCTCAAGGCCGGTGGTTCGAGTCCACTTGGGCACACGAAACCTGGAGAGATGCGAGAGCGGTCGAATCGGGCGGTCTCGAAAACCGTTGTACCACTAACGTGGTACCGTGGGTTCGAATCCCACTCTCTCCGTCCAAAACAGCCGTAGAGGAGAGATGACCGAGTGGCCGAAGGTGCACGCTTGGAAAGCGTGTGTACTCGTACAACCGGGTACCGAGGGTTCGAATCCCTCTCTCTCCGTTACCCCCATTAGCGTTGATAGCCAGGCCCTACGCTGCCGGAGGCTGCCCAACCCCGCCAGGACCGGAAGGTAGCAGCGGTAAGCAGTTTTCCGGAGAGCCGTATCAGGTCTGGCCGGAGCTGATGGGGGTTTTTCTTGCCCCGCTCCCGCCGGCTCGCGGCTGGCGGCAGTTGACGATCGAGCCGGTTGACAACGAAGTACCTACATACTACGCTCGCCGTGTAGGCGCCGCGCGAGGTACTCTGGTAACGTCTTATGGCGTATGAAGTTACAGCTACACGAAGACGTCCTCAGGATTTCAGCGAGATCGTGGGGCAGGACTTCGTCGTCGCCACGCTGACGAAGTCGATCGAGCAGGGGCACATCGCCCACGCCTACCTGTTCTCCGGCCCGCGCGGAGTCGGCAAGACCTCGGCCGCGCGCATCCTCGCCAAGGCCCTCAACTGCGAGACCGGTCCGACGGCGAAGCCCTGCGGCAACTGCTCCTCCTGCCAGGAGATCACCCGCGGCGGCTCGCTCGACGTGATCGAGATCGACGGGGCCTCCAACACCAGCGTCAACGACGTGCGCGAGATCAAGGACGAGGTGCTCTTCAGGCCCAACAGCAGCCGCTACAAGATCTACATCATCGACGAGGTCCACATGCTCTCCAACAGCGCTTTCAACGCGCTGCTGAAGACCATCGAGGAGCCGCCCCCTTACATCGTGTTCATCTTCGCGACGACGGAGATCCACCGCGTGCCCGCGACGATCCGCTCGCGCTGCCAGCAGTTCAACTTCCGCCTGATCTCCACGGACGACCTCAAGCGCTCGCTCGCCGCCGCCTGCTCCGAGATGAAGGTCGACGCGGAAGAGTCCGCGCTGCTGTGGATCGCCAAGGAGGCGACCGGCTCCCTGCGCGACTCCTACACCCTGCTCGACCAGGTGGCCTCGTTCTCCGGCGGCCGCATCACGCTCGCGCTGATCCACGAAAAGCTCGGCGTCGTCGGGCTCGAGCAGCTCAACGGGCTGGCGGCCGCGTTCCTGGCGGGCGACGGCAAGGCCGCGCTCGAGATGCTCGCGAAGATCCTGGAGCAGGGCGTCGCTGTCGAGCAGCTCGTCGTGGACCTGGCGGAGTACTTTCGCAGCCTGCTGTTCCTGCAGCAGGGGCTCGGCCGCGAGGGCCTGCTCGGGTACTCGCCGGAGAGCTTCCTCAAGGACGCTGTCGAGCAGCTCACGCCGGCGCAGGTCGAGCGGGCCATCGAGCTGCTGCTCGAGCTGCACCGCAACCTGCGCTTCTCCCTGAACCCGCGCTTCGAGCTGGAGCTCGTCGTGAGCAGGCTCGCGCGCCTGCCGGGCTTCATCGCCCCCGAGGACATCCTGGCGCAGATCCGAAAGCTGCGGGGCGAGATGGCCGGCAGCGCCGGCCCGGCGGCGGCCGGCGCCCGCGCCCGCGGTGAGCCCCCCGGCACAGCGCGGCGCCCCCGCGGCTGCCGCCGCGGCGGAGCAGCACGACGAGGCGGCGGGCGACGAGGATGCGCCCGACAGCAGCGACGCCGCGGCCGCCGGCGACCCCGCCGGCGCGGGCGGGCAGGCTGCGCGGCGGGTGATCGAGGCGCTGCGCAGGAAGAAGCCCGCGCTCGCCTCGGCCATGGACAAGGCCGAGGACGTCGCGGTCGAGGAGGGCCGTCTGCGCTTCACCTTCAAGGCCGCTGAGCGCTACTCGGTCGGGATGCTCAACGCCGAGCGGCAGGCCGTGGAAGCAGCGGCCTCCGAGGTGCTGGGGCGCGCCGTGCGGCTCGAGGTCGTCACCATGGACACCGCCTCCGCGGCCGAGACGCGAGTCGACGAAAAGGTCGAGATGGTCAAGCGAGTGTTCAAGGGCCAGGTGGTCGACGGAGGTTGAGATGGCCGGCAATCCGTTCGAGCTGTTGAAGAACCTGCAGAGCTTCCAGACACGGATGAACGAGATGCAGGAGCGCATGGCTCAGATCCGCGTCACCGGCTCCGCCGGCGGCGACATGGTGCGCATCGAGATGACGGGCGCCCTTTCGGTGACGCGCGTGACCATCGCGAAAGAGGCGGTCGACCCCAACGACGTCGAGATGCTCCAGGACCTGGTCCTCGCAGCCTTTTCCGATGCTCTGGCCAAGGTCAAGGACAAGATGAAGGAAGAGGCCTCGTCGATGACCGGGGGCTTCGACCTGCCGCCGGGCCTGCTCGGGGGTTAGCTTGGACCTGCTCGAGAAGCTGACCCGCAGCCTCTCCCGCCTGCCGGGGCTCGGCCGAAAGAGCGCGTCGCGCATCGTGCACAGCCTGCTCAAGGCCGACCGCGACTTCGTGGAGCAGCTGGCGCAGGAAATCCTGGACCTCAAGGAGAAGGTGCAGCTCTGCCGGGTCTGCGGCAATTACACCGAGGAGCAGCCGTGCGCCCTGTGCTCCGACCCCTCGCGCGACCGCAGCGTGCTCTGCGTCGTCGAGCAGCCCAAGGACGTGCAGTCGATCGAGGCGATCCACGAGTACCGCGGCCTCTACCACGTGCTGATGGGCGTCATTTCGCCGATCGAGGGCGTCGGGCCGGAGAAGCTGCGCATCCAGTCGCTGCTCGACCGGGTGCGCCGCGAAGGCATCCGCGAGGTGATCCTCGCGACCAACCCTACCGTCGAAGGCGACACCACCGCGCTGTACCTGGGCAGCCTGCTCCGCGGCGAGCAGGGCGCGCCCGCGGTGTCGGTGAGCCGGCTGGCGCTCGGCCTGCCGGTGGGCGGGGACCTGGAGTACGCCGACAGGCTCACGCTCGCGCGCGCATTCCTCGGCCGCAGCTCGTTCTGACGCGCCGGCCGCCCGGGGCGGGTCGCGGCGCGACAGCCTTCCTTCGAGATATCCCTAAAGCTTGTCTATGAGGATCGAGCACTTGCCCGAGGGGATGGGCAGGGTCTTCTTTTTCGAGTTCAGCAGGTTGATGGTGAAGTAGTAGAGCTTCTCCGATTCGAGGCGGATCTCCCACCCTCGGCCGCTCTGGTTGCTCAGGATCGTGATCATGTTGCGCTTGAGCGCGAGGTTCTCGATGCCCATGATCTCGATCGTGGGCACGATCCAGTCCACGGTCTTGCGGGGCAGAGAGATGTACAGCCCGACGACGTTCTCGATCATCAGGGTGATGGTCGCGAGGGCGGCGTACGGCAGGAAGAGCCGGCGCGGGAACCCGTCGTGGCGGGGCCAGGAAGCGGGGCCCTCGTGCTGCGGCTGGTAGGCCTCCCACAGCGTGCCGTTGCCTTCGTCGTGGTGCAGCGAGTCCAGGATGTAGTACAGGTGGCGGATCGCGCTCTCTCGCGCCAGGTCGAACTTGCCGTATTTCTCCAGGCCCTTGATCACCATGAAGGTCAGGTGCGGAAAGACCGAGCCGCGGAAGCCGCCGCCCTTGCGGTCGAACTGCTTGTGCGAAGCGGCGAGCGACGGGAACGGGTTCTCGACGCCGAACTCCTGCGGGTTGGTCAGGTGGGCCATGAAGCGCTCGCTGCGGTCCTTGCTCGGGACCTCGGCGAGCAGGCACCAGTAGCTGGCCAGGGTGCGGTTGGGGAGCTGCCGCTCCTTGCCGTCCAGGTCGTAGTAGTAGCTGTCCTCCTCGCTCCACATCATCGAGTTGATGCGCGTCTTGAGCGAGAAGTAGTGCTTCTTGAAGCGGTAGCTCTTCTCCTTGTCGTTGAGCACGTCGCCGAGGGCGGAGAGGTAGAGCGCGTTCATGGCCTGCTGCGCGTTGAAGTCGACCGGGTACACCACGTCGCCGCGCGGCGCGTTGCCCATTGCCGTGGCCTCGGCAGGGACGGCGTAGAGGCCGTTCTCCTTTTTGAAGTTGTTCTCGAGCCAGGTGTAGTGCGCCTCGAGAACGGGCACGACCTCCTTGACCCGCTTCTTCAGTCCGATCTTGTGATAGATGTTGTACTCGGCCCACGAGAACAGCGGCGGCGCGACGCCCTGGGGGTTGTCGTCGGTGGAAAGCGGCGAGCCGTCGGACTCCGAGTACGCGCCCCGGATCGCTCCGTCGGGCTCCTGCTTGGCGTAGAAGGCGTCGAGCAGCGAAGTCGTCGGGACCAGCCTGTTGCTGTAGACGAGAAAGAACGTCGCGAGGCAGGCCTCGTGCACCGAGACGGTGGTATTGCCTTCGTAGTTGAAGTACCTGGAAGCGAGGCCGTTCTTTTTTGTCCCCTGCCGGAAGGAGCCCTCGATCCAGGCCCAGGTCTTGTCGTAGACGTCTACGAAGTCCTGGTCATAGTAGTGGATGCGAGGGAAACCTTTCCTGACGACTTTCCCCACAGAGATATTCCTCGAGTTTCTAAGTTACAACCTGGACGGGGGATACATCAACGAACGGGACGGCTAGAATATAGCGGCCGTTTCCCCGGGTTGTCAAGTTTACGAATGCGGAGCCTGCCCGGGCGCCAGATGCAGGCCAGCCAGGCCCGGCGCCGGCTCCAGAGGGCTCGAGATGGCCCTAGAGCCCGAGCAGCTCCCGGAGCAGGCGCTGGACCTCCTGGGGGGGCGCCGCGCCGCGTGAGCGCTGCATCACCTGCCCGACGAGGAAGCCGAGCGCCTTGGCCTGCTTCTTCCCGCCGGCCACCACGTCGTCCTTCGCCTGCGGGTTGGCGGCGAGCGCTTCTTCGACCCAGCGGCGGACCGCGTCCGGGTCGGTCTGCAGGAGGAGGCCTTCGGCCCGCGCGATCTCCTCGACCGGGCGCGCGTCGGAGAGGAGCAGCTCCAGCAGCCGCGCAGCGGAAGTCGCCGTGATCTTCGAGGCGCCGAGGAGGCCGGTCAAGGCGGCCAGCCGGTCGGCCGCGAGCCCGAGCTCGGCCAGAGTGCAGCCCCGCTGGTTCGCGAGCGCCGCCCCCTTGCCGACGAGCAGGTTCGCAAGCCGCGCCGGGTCCGCGCCCGCGGCGACTGCCGCGTCGAACAGGTCCGAGCTCGGCCGGTCCTGCGTCAGCGCCTCGGCGTTGCGGGCGGACAGCCCGTGCCGCTCGAGGTAGCGCCGCTGGCGCTGCCAGGGCAGCTCTCCGATCGAGCCGCCGATCCCGGCCGCCCACGCCTCGGGGATCCGCAGCGGCACCAGGTCGGGGTCGGGGAAGTAGCGGTAGTCGTGGGCCTCTTCCTTTTCCCGCTGGAAGACCGTCTCGCCCCGCTCGGCGTCGAAGCCGCGGTTCTGCTTGCCCAGGCGCTCCAGGAGGAAGCCCTCGGGGTCGTCGAGCCACTCCTCGCGCTGGCGCTCGATCTCGTAGGCGACCGCCCCCTCGAGGGCGCGGAAGCTGTTGAGGTTCTTGACCTCGACGATGGGCGTCGTGAACGTCCGTCCGGCCCGCTCGATGCGCAGGTTGACGTTCGGCTCGAAGCGCATCTGGCCCATCTGCATGTTGGCCTCGCTGGCGCCGAGCCACCGGACCAGCCGCTGCAGCGTCCGGGCGAGCTCCATGACCTCGGAGACCGCGTTCAGGTCGGGCTCGGTGACGATCTCCAGCAGGGCGGTGCCGGCGCGGTTCAGGTCGACGCCGGTGTGGGTCGGGTGGTCGTGCACGTTCTTGCCGGCGTCCTCCTCGAGGTGGGCCCGGCGGATGCGCACGCGCTTCGGTCCGTCGCCGCCGTCGGAGCGCGCGATCTCCAGCGCCCCGCCCGAGGCGAGCGGCAGGTCGTACTGGCTGATCTGGTAGTTCTTGGGCAGGTCGGGGTAGTAGTAGCTCTTGCGGTCCCACTTGGTGACCGGCGCGATCCGGCAGCCGAGGGCCAGGCCGACGCGGATGGCCTGCTCGACGGCCTGCCCTGTTCATCACCGGCAGCGACGCCGGGCAGGCCCAGGCAGACCGGGCAGACGTTGCTGTTGGGCGGGTCGCCGAAACGGTTGGGGCAGCGGCAGAACATCTTGGTCCGGGTCGCGAGCTGGACGTGGATCTCCAGCCCGACCACAGGCAGGACCCGGTCGCTCGCCTGAGGGCTCACGCGACGCCTCCCGGAAGGAGACCTGCCACGCCCGCGGCCTTTTCGTACGCGCGGCCTGCCTGCAGCAGGCGCGACTCGCTGAAGACCGGGCCAATGAGCTGCGCGCCGATCGGGAGCCCCCCCGCGTCGAGGCCGCAGGGCAGCACCAGGGCCGGAAGCCCGGCCAGGTTCACGGAGATCGTGTAGAGGTCCTCGAGGTACATCTGCAGCGGGTCCGCGCTCTTTTCCCCGGGCCGGAATGCGACCCCCGGAGTGGCGGGACATAGAAGAAGGTCGCACTCCCCGAAGGCGCGGTCGAAGTCATCCTTGATGAGCCGCCGCACCTTGAGCGCCTTGAGGTAGTAGGCGTCGTAGTACCCGCTGGAAAGGGCGTACGTGCCGAGCATGATGCGCCGCCGCGTCTCCTCGCCGAAGCCCTCGCGGCGGGTGCGGCTGGCCATCTCGATGATGTCGGCGGCTTCGGCCGCGGTGCGGTGGCCGTAGTGCACGCCGTCGTAGCGGGACAGGTTGCTCGAGGCCTCGGCCATAGCGATGATGTAGTAGCAGGCCACGGCGTAGGAGCTGAGGTTTCCCGCCGCGTCGGTCTGGATGCGGCTGTGCGGCAGGCCGACCTCGACGCACTCGGCCCCGGCGCCGCGCAGCACCGCGGCGGCGGCCTCGATCGCCCGCGCCACCGCCGGCGAGAGTCCCGTCGCCGCCGAACTCCCGCACCAGCCCGACGCGCAGCCCGCGGATCGGCCGCTCGAGGTCCGCCGCATAGTCGGGCACCGGGGCGTCGACGCTGGTGGAGTCCATGGCGTCGTGGCCGGCGATGACGCCGAGGAGCAGCGCGGCGTCGGCCGACGTCGCGCGCGAGCGGGCCGATCTGGTCCAGGCTGGAGCCGTAGGCGACGAGGCCGTAGCGGCTGACGCGGCCGTAGGTGGGCTTCAGGCCGACGACGCCGCAGAACGCGGCCGGCTGGCGGATGGAGCCGCCGGTGTCGCTGCCGAGGGCCGCCGCAGCCAGGCGGGCGGCCACGGCCGCGGCCGAGCCGCCGGAGGAGCCGCCCGGGACGCGGCCCGGGTCCCAGGGGTTGCGGGTGAGGCCGGTGGCGCTCGTCTCGGTCGACGAGCCCATCGCGAACTCGTCCATGTTGGTCTTGCCGAGCAGGACCGCGCCGGCGGCCTCCAGCCTTCGGACGGCCGTCGCGGTGTAGGGCGCCCGGTAGCCGGCCAGGATCCGCGAGGAGCACGTCGTGTGGCCCGAGAGCGTGCAGAGGTTGTCCTTGAGCGCCACGGGCACGCCCGCGAGCGGGGCGGGCCGCTCGCCGGACGCGATCGCCGCGTCGAGGGCGCGGGCGCGGGCCAGCGCCTCGGCCTCCCAGACCTCGTTGTAGGCGTGAAGCGAAGGATCCAGCGCGGCGATGCGCTCCGAGGTAGGCCCGCGCGGCCTCCTCGCAGCCGACCTCGCGCGCGGCGATCGCGTCGCGGAGCTGGCGCGCTGAAAGCTCGACGATCCGGTCCATGGCTCGCTAGCTGTCTCCGAGAACCTTGGGCACCTTGAAGAAGCTTCCGTCGCGGTCCGGCGCCGCGGCGAGGGCCTCTTCGGTGGAGAGGCAGGGGCCCGGCTCGTCGGCGGCCATCACGCTGTGGAGGTCGACGGCGCGCGTGAGCGGCTCGACCTTCGAGGTGTCCAGCTCGTTGAGCTTGTCGAAATAGGCGAGGATCGTGGCGAAGGGACCGACCAGGCTCGCCGCCTCGTCGCCGGCGAGCTCGATGCGCGCCAGGCGCGCGACGTGCCGGATCGTGTCCTCGCTCAGGTCCGAGCTCATCGGCGGCACACTAATGGAATAGCGATTTGGCGTCAACGACGGCAGGGCGGGGGGGCGGGACAGCGTGGCACAGGGCGGGGCGATGGCGCACCGCGGCGCCGGGGCGTGGCGTCGACGCAGGCGCGGGGCGGCCCGTCCCTCTACGGGCCCGTTTTCGGGGGGGCGGTGACGCGGATGTGCAGCTCCCGGAGCTGCTTTTCCGAGACGGGCCGCGGAGCGTTCATCATGAGATCCTGCGCCTTCTGGTTCATGGGAAAGGCGGTCACCTCGCGGATGTTCGGCTCGTCGGCGATGAGCATGACCATGCGGTCCACGCCCGGCGCGAGGCCGCCGTGCGGCGGCGCCCCGAGCTTGAAGGCGTTGATCATGGCGCCGAAGTCCCGGTCCACCTCTTCGCGCGTGTAGCCGCCGATCTCGAAGGCCCGGTACATGATGTCGGGCCTGTGGTTGCGGATGGCGCCGCTGGACAGCTCGACCCCGTTGCAGACCAGGTCGTACTGCCAGGCGAGGATCGCGAGCGGGTCCTTGGACTCGAGCGCCTCCATGCCTCCCTGCGGCATGGAGAAGGGGTTGTGCGAGAACTCGATGCCCTTGTGGTCGTCGCCGTACTGGTACATCGGGTAGTCGACGATCCAGCAGAAGCGATAGCACCGCTTCTCGACCAGGCCCAGCTCCTCCCCGAGCCGCGTGCGCAGCTCGCCCGAGATCCGTTCCGCCTCTCCGCGGGCGTTGGCCACGAAGAACACGACGTCGCCCGACCCGACCCCGCACAGGGACACGAGCTCGGCGAGCTGCGGCTCGCTCAGGTGCTTGACCAGCGGGCCCTTGACCGCCCCGCCGGACGACCAGGACAGGTAGGCGAGCCCCTGCGAGCCGAGCTGCTGGGCAAAGGCGACCATGCGGTCGAAGAAGCTCCGCGGCTGGCCTTCGATGGCCTTGACAGGAATGCCGCGCACGACGCCGTTCTTCTCGATGATCGAGCGGAACGGCGCGAACCCCGCGGAGGCGAACACCGAGGACACGTCGACCATGCGGATCGGGTTGCGCAGGTCCGGCTTGTCGCTGCCGAAGCTGACCATCGCCTCGGCATAGGGGATCCGGGGAAACGGTGCCGGCGTGATTTCCCGGTCCGAGAACTCCTTGAAGACTTCGGGAATCACGCGTTCGACGACCGCGAAGATCTCGTCCTGGGTGGCGAACGCCATCTCCATGTCGAGCTGGTAGAACTCGCCCGGCGACCGGTTGGCCCTCGCGTCCTCGTCCCGGAAGCAGGGCGCGATCTGGAAGTACCGGTCGAAGCCCGACGCCATCAGCAGCTGCTTGTACTGCTGCGGCGCCTGGGGCAGGGCGTAGAAGCAGCCGGGGTGCAGGCGCGAAGGCACCAGGAAGTCGCGGGCGCCCTCCGGGCTGGAGGCGGTGAGGATCGGGGTCTGGATCTCGAGGAATCCCTCTTCGGTCATGCGCCGGCGCAGGCTCGACACGACGCGCGAGCGCAGCACGATGTTGTTGTGCAGCCTCCCGTGGCGGAGGTCGAGGAAGCGGTACTTGAGCCGCGTCTCCTCCGGGGCGTCTTCTTCAGGAAATACGCTGAAGGGGAGCGTGTCGCAGGGCCCGAGCACCTCGCAGCGGTCCGCGCGCACCTCGATCTCGCCCGTGGCCAGCTTCGGGTTGATCGTCTCCGGCGAGCGGGGGACGACCGTTCCCTCGAACTGGACGACGGTCTCCTTGTGGAGGTGGCCGACCGCCTCCTGGATGCCGGAGTCCGCGTAGACGACGACCTGGGTCAGGCCGTAGTGGTCGCGGAGGTCGACGAACAGCACGCCGCCGTGGTCGCGCCTGTTGTGCAGCCAGCCCGCGAGGCGTACGCGACGGCCGAGCTGCTCGCGGGTGAGCTCGCCGCAGGTGTGGGTTCTAAAGGGGTCCATCGTCGAATACGCCCCCGCTGCCCTCGCTCGAGAGCGACCGATGCGGCTCTTTTTCTGCTGTCAGTGGGAGCCCGCGGGCGAAGTCGGCCCAACGTAGCACGAGTGCGCGCGGCCCGGCAAGGGTCACGCGGCGCCTGCAGGCGACCTCTAGAACTCGATCTCCTTCCAGGCCCGCGGAAAGGGGATCACGTCGCGGATGTTCTTCATCCCCGTGACGAACTGGATGAGCCGCTCGAAGCCGAGCCCGAACCCGGAGTGCGGCACGGTCCCGAAGCGCCGCAGCTCGAGGTACCACCAGTAGTCCTTGCGCGGGAAGCCCAGCTCGTCGATCCGGGCCGCGAGGCGATCGTGGTCGTCCTCGCGCTGGCTTCCGCCGATGATCTCGCCGAGCCGGGGCACGAGCACGTCCATCGCGCGCACCGTGCGGCCGTCGTCGTTGGCCTTCATGTAGAAGGCCTTGATCTCTTTCGGGTAGTCGGTGAGGATCACGGGCTTCCTGAGCAGCTCCTCGGTGAGGTAGCGCTCGTGCTCCGACTGCAGGTCGATCCCCCACGAGACCGGGTACTCGAACTGCCGGCCGGACTTTTCCAGGCGCTCGATCGCTTCGGTGTAGGTCATGCGGGCGAAGTCGCTGTCGATGATGCGGCGGAGCGTGTCGACTACCGCGCCGTCGACCCGCTGGACGAAGAACTCCATGTCCTCGGCGCAGCGCTCGAGCACCGCTGGAAAAGATCGACTTGAGGAACTCCTCGGCCAGGTCCATGTTCCCGCGGATGTCGCAGAAGGCCACCTCCGGCTCGATCATCCAGAACTCGGCGAGGTGGCGCACCGTGCTCGAGTGCTCGGCGCGGAACGTCGGGCCGAAGGTGTACACGCTGCCGAGGGAGGTGGCGTAGATCTCGGCCTCGAGCTGGCCGCTCACCGTGAGCGCCGCGCGCCTTGCCGAAAAAATCCTGCGTGTAGTCGACGCCCCCGTCGGCCTTCGGGACGTCCGCGAGGGGAAGCGTGGTCACCTGGAACATGGCGCCCGCGCCCTCGGCGTCGCTGCGCGGTGATGAGCGGCGTGTGGATGTAGAGGAAGCCGCGGCTCTGGAAGAACTCGTGCACGGCAAAGCTCAGCGCGTTGCGCACCCGGGCCACGGCGCCGAAGGTGTTGGTCCGCGGCCTGAGGTGCGCGATCTCGCGCAGGTACTCGAAGGTGTGGCGCTTCTTCTGAAGCGGGTACTCCGCGGCCGGCGCGTCGCCGAGAATGCGGATGCGGGCGGCCCGCAGCTCGACCGACTGCCCCTTGCCGGGCGACGGGACGAGGCGGCCCTCGACCTCCAGGCTGGCCCCCGTGGTCAGGCGCGGGACGATCCCGTCGTAGCCGGAGAGCTCCTCCCTCGACGCCACGACCTGCAGGTTGGCCAGGGAGGAGCCGTCGTTGACCTCGACGAAGCAGAGGTCCTTGGAGTCGCGGCGCGTGCGGATCCAGCCGCGGACGCCGATCGCGCGACCGCCCGCGCCGGCCTCGCTCGGCGCGGGTCCGGCCCCGGCAGCCAGAACCTCTTTGATGCGGGGTGTGTTGTCCATCGCCTTCATTTTCCTGGCCGGTGCGTCAGCCTGTCAATCCAGTCGCTGCACGCGGTCGCGCGCCAGGTAGCCGACGGCAAAGAGGACGATCGAACCGCCGAGCAGGATCGCCGACAGGACCCAGTTCTGCTTCGCCGCCGAGCTCCCCATGAGCGTGCTGCCCACGATGCCGGGAATCCGGCCGAGGATCGAGACCGCGAGGAAGAAGGGGAAACGCATCGGCGAGAGCCCGGCTGCGTAGCACAGGATGTCCTTGGGGATGCCGGGGATGACGAAGAGCAGGAAGAACGCCACCTGCGCCCTCGACCCCTGGGCGATCGCGTCCAGGCGGTCGATCTGCTCCCTGGGGAAGAGCCGCTCGAGGAGCGGCTTTCCAAGGATGCGGGCCGCCCAGAAGTTGACGGCCGAACCGACGGTGATGCCCGTGAGGGTGAGCGCGAGCCCGCCCCAGAACCCGAAGAGGTAGCCGCCCGCGATCTGGAACGTCTCGCCGGGGATCACGAAGACGACGACCTGCAGGATCTGGAGGCCGAAGAAGACGAGCGGCGCGGCGGCTCCGGACTGTGCGACCCACTCGCGCACGCTCTCGGGCGAGCTGATCAGCTTCCAGAGGCTGTCGCGGAGGGCAAAGCCGACCACCACGATCGCCACGAGGAAGAGCGGCAGCAGGATCGCCTTGAGCAGGCTGGGCCGTTTTCGGCTCCCGCCGGACGGACCTGTCTTCTCACCGCGCGCGGGATTGGTCTCCGCCATGGGGCGGAACTTACTACGTTTGCGCCATATGGGCCATCGACCCTAAGGGGCAAAATCTGATCGTCTTTGTCAGCAAAGCTCCACGGCAGAAGCAGTTAATCGCCTGATAGCCTTGACCGACGTGCGGAGCGGGGTATAATCCCTCTCGAATCCCATGAAAACGCGAAAATACGCTTTCGTAGCCACTGTGCTGGTATGCGCATGCGCGCTTGCGTCCGCTCTCCCGCAGGTTGCCGTCCTGGACGCCGTGATCGAAGACGACATGGATCCCGGGGTGTCCATCGCGATCGCGGACAAGATCTCCGAGGCCCTGGTCAACTCGGGCAAGTACACGGTCCTCGACCGGGCCAGCGCGCATCTCGTCCTCAAGGAGAAGGAGTTCCAGCTCTCCGGACTCGTCAAGACCGAAGAGATCCGCAGGGCCGGAGAATACCTCGGTGCCGATTTCGTCGTGGCCGCGCGGGCGGCCCAGATCGAGACCACCTATTTCGTCTCCGCGCGCATGATCGACGTCAAGACGGGGGCGATCAAGGCGCAGGCTTCGGTGGAGCGCGAGGGGCGAATCGCGATCCTGCTCGGGATCGCGAACGCGGTCGGCATCAAGCTCGCCGGCGGCGTCGTCGAGACCCTCGACGAGCAGCGGCTCGGGGGCCGGCAGCGTGTGGCCCCGCAGCAGCCGGCGCAGGCTCCGCAGCAGCCTGCTCCGCAGCCCCGGCAGCCGCAGCCCGCCCCGCAGCCGGCCGCCGCCGACGCCGAGATGCCCGGCGTGTTTCTGGGCATCAAGGCCGGGGTCAACCTGGCCGACGCGTACGGGGACGACGGCTGGTCGGACACGACTCCTGGCGTGCGGTTCGCGGGCGGAGCCTACCTGATGGTCCGCGCAGCCGACGTCGGGGTCGAGCTCGACCTGTTCTACGCTCAGAAGGGCTACGACTACGACTTCTACGATACCGTCAACCTGGACAATGTCCACAACGTGTGGACCTTCAACTACCTCGAGCTTCCGCTGATCGCGAAGCTGTACATGGCGCGGACCAGCCCGCTGTACCTCGGCATCGGTCTCTACATGGCGTTCTATCTCGACGGCACCGTCTCGATCGAGTACGCCACCAAGACCTCGCTCAACTCCACGCCCAACATAGCTGACGTGCGCAGCCTGAACACCTTCGACTACGGCGCGCTGTTCGACTTCGGGGTGGACATACCGGCGGGCAGGAAAACGGTCGTCAACCTCGAGATGCGCATGGGCCTCGGGTTCGCCTCCTGGCTGGATGACAGCACCAGCACCCCCAAGCACCTGGTCGTGTCGTTCCTCGGGGGGATCGGCTTCGTGCCGTAGGCGAGCCGCGGCGCGTGCGCCTCCGCTTCGCGCGCGGGCGGCCGAAGTCCGCCTTCAACCTCGTCGTTCCTCTGTACAAGGTCGCTCAGATCGGTATAATGCGAGCGACTTTCGCGTTCCCGCGCATCAGCAGCGCAGTCGCCTGACCCGTCACGGGGCCGGGCTTTCAAGGAGGCAGCATGGCAGTCAAAGTCGCGATCAACGGTTTCGGGCGCATCGGCCGCCTCGTGTTCCAGGCGATGGTCGATCAGGGCCTGCTGGGCAAGGTGTTCGACGTCGTGGCGGTGGTCGACATCTCGACCGACGCCGCCTACTTCGCCTACCAGCTCAAGTACGACTCGGTCCACGGCAAGCTCAAGGCCGACATCCGCTCCGAGAAGAGCAAGCCGGGGCTCGAGGAGGACGACACCCTCGTGGTCAACGGCAACAAGGTGCGCTGCGTCATGGCCAAGAAGGCGCTGGCCGAGCTGCCCTGGAAGGAAATGGGCGTCGAGTACGTCATCGAGTCGACCGGCCTGTTCACGGACAAGGAGAAGGCCGCCGACCACCTCAAGGCAGGGGCGAAGAAGGTCATCATCAGCGCGCCGGCCAAGGGCGGAGTCAAGACGCTGCTCATGGGCGTCAACCACTGGGAGTACGATCCGGCCAAGGACGACATCATCTCCAACGCGAGCTGCACCACCAACTGCCTGGCGCCGGTGGTCTACGTCCTGCTCAAGGAAGGCATCGGCGTCGAGACCGGCCTGATGACGACGATCCACTCCTACACCGCCACGCAGAAGACCGTCGACGGTCCGTCGAAGAAGGACTGGCGCGGCGGCCGCGCCGCGGCGATCAACATCATCCCGTCGTCGACCGGCGCCGCCAAGGCGGTCGGCGAGGTGCTTCCGCAGATCAAGGGCAAGCTCACCGGCATGTCCTTCCGCATCCCGACGCCGGACGTCTCGGTCGTCGACCTGACGTTCCGCGCGGCCAAGGACACCTCGATCGACGAGATCGACAAGCTGCTGCGCAAGGCCGCGGGCAGCTACCTCAAGGACATCCTCGGGGTCAGCGACGAAGAGGTCGTGTCCACGGACTTCATCCACGACCCGCGGTCGTCGATCTACGACGCCCTCGCGACCAAGCAGAACAACCTGCCGGGCGAGAAGCGCTTCTTCAAGGTGGTCTCCTGGTACGACAACGAGTGGGGCTACTCCAACCGCTGCGTCGACCTGCTCAAGTACATGGCGGAGAAGAAGAAGTAGAACCGCCCGTCTCCTGAAGGTTATGTGGCCGCCGGTCCTGCGCGCGAAAGCGCGGGACCGGCGGTTTTTCGGCGGCCGTTGATTCGACGTGCGCCGCATTGCCGGCCGCGCGCGGCGGACGGCCGAGCTTTCCGGGCGCTCGCGATGGCGCGGCACCGCCTTGCTCAGCCGCCTGCTTTGACGGCCCGGCAGGCCCGTGTTATAGTGCGCGCCGATGGCAAAGGCAAAACCGCGCGCTCCCAGGAGCGCCAGCAGGGCTGCCCGATCCAGGGCGCCCGCCAAGCCGGCAAAGAAACCGCCAAAAAGTGCTGCCTCGAAACGAAAGACATCAGGGAGCGTCTCGAAGAAACCGCCCAGCATGACAGCAAAGAAGACAGCAACGATCAGCAGGAAGCCGGCCACGGCCGTCGCGGCCAGGAAGCCCGCCTCGACGAAGCCGGCGGCGAAGGGCGCGGCAAAGAGCGCAGCCGCCAGACCGGCCGCCAGGGCGGGCAAGCAGGCGGCCAGGCCGGCGGCCAAAGGCAAGGCCGCGGCACAGAAGCTGCGCTACCAGGTCAAGCAGGAGGTGGTCTACCCGCTGCACGGCGTGGGCCAGGTGCTCCGCATCGAGGAGCGGCCGTTCCTGGACAAGAAGCTCCTCTACTACATCATCTACATCGAAGTCTCCGACATGACCGTCATGGTCCCCGTGGACAAGGCGGACAGCCTCGGCATCCGGCCCATCGTCGAGCGCAAGGAGTCGGCCAAGGCGCTCAAGCTCATCTCCGACAGCTACGAGCCGGTGCCGACGGACTGGAAGATGCGCTACCAGATGAACCTGGACCTGCTGAAGAGCGGGAGCATCATCGACATCGCCACCGTGGTGCGCACGCTCTACCACCGCAGCAAGATCAAGGAGCTGCCGATCCTCGAGCGCAAGCTCTTCGACAGCGCGCTGCGGCTGCTCATCGACGAGGTGTCGCTGTCGCTCGAGAAGAGCAAGGACGAGGTCGAGCGGATCGTCTTCGAGCGGCTGGAGAGCGCCCGCAAGTAGCGGCCGGGGGTTCCGCGACGGCGGCGAGGC
Source organism: uncultured Spirochaetota bacterium (assembly GCA_963734495.1). Taxonomy (GTDB): domain Bacteria; phylum Spirochaetota; class Spirochaetia; order SZUA-6; family CAVTHK01; genus CAVTHK01. The sequence continues at coordinate 642,071 of CAVTHK010000001.1, read as the reverse complement.
GGCGAGGCGGCGCCCCTGCGCGCGCCGGCTCCCGGGAGGCTCTTCTCGGGCGTCGCTCGCGCAGGTATATTGGGAGACAAACAGCTACCTTCCCATGAGGCGTCCCGGCCGCAGAGAGTGTGCCAGGGCAGCCGTCCGTTCGGAGGCCGTCATGTCAAAGCACCAGTTTCAGGCCGAGGTGAACCAGCTCCTTCACCTCATCATCCACAGCCTCTATTCGCACCGGGAGATCTTCGTCAGGGAGCTCGTCTCCAACGCTTCCGATGCGCTGGACAAGCTGCGCTACCTCACCCTCACCGACGACAGGTACAAGGGCCTCACGTTCGACCCGCGCATCGACTGGAGCTTCGACCAGAAGGACCACACCACCCTCTCCATCTCCGACACCGGCATCGGGATGAACGAAGAGGACCTCGTGGCGAACCTCGGCACCATCGCCAGCTCCGGGACGAGGCGTTTCGTCGAGCAGATGAGCGGCGACGCGAAGAAAGACGCGACTCTCATCGGCCAGTTCGGGGTCGGTTTCTACTCGGCCTTCATGGTGAGCGACCAGATCGAGGTCATCACCCGCAAGGCCGGCGAGGACAAGGCGTGGCGCTGGGTGAGCGACGGCAAGGGCGAGTACCTGGTGCAGGAGGCCGTGCGCGACAGCCACGGCACCACGGTCACCTGCACGCTCAACGACGACGGCAAGCAGTACGCGAGCCGCTGGATGATCGAGAGCCTGGTCAAGAAGTACTCCAATCACATCGCCTTTCCCATCTACCTCCACTACGAAGAGGAAGAGCCTCGGTGAAGGCGACAAGCCGCGCAAGACGACCGAGCGGAAGAGCGAGCAGATCAACGCGGCGAGCGCGTTCTGGCGGAGGCCCAAGAAGGAGCTCGCCGAAAAGGACTACGCCGAGTTCTACAAGAGCCTGACCGGCGACGACGACGATCCGCTGCTCACGATCCACACCCAGGCCGAAGGCGCGCTCGAGTACACGACGCTGTTCTACGTGCCGAAAAAGGCGCCCTGGGACCTGTACCGGATGGACTACCAGTCCGGCATCAAGCTGTACGTCAAGCGCGTGTTCATCACCGAAGACGCGAAGGACCTGATGCCCGCCTGGCTGCGCTTCCTGCGGGGGGTCATCGACAGCGAGGACCTTCCGCTCAACGTGAGCCGGGAGATCCTCCAGCAGAACCGCGTGATGGTGAACATCCGCAACGGAGCGGTCAAGCGGGTGCTCAACGAGCTCGGCGAGCTCTCGGCAAAGGACCGGCCCAGGTACGAGCAGCTCTACGCCGAGTTCCGCAAGCCCCTCAAGGAGGGCGTCTACCAGGACTTCGCCAACCGGGACCAGCTCATGGAGCTGCTGCGCTTCAAGTCGACGACAGAGGAGGGCTGGACGAGCCTCGCGGAATACAAGAGCCGGATGAAAGGCGACCAGAAGGCGATCTACTTTATCGCCGGCGACCACGAGGCGAGCCTCCGCTCCTCGCCCCTGCTGGAGGTCTACCGCGCGAAGGGCATCGAAGTGCTCCTGCTCGAGGACGAGATCGACGAGCTGCTGATGCCGGCGATCGGCAAGTACAAGGACAGCGAGCTCAAGAGCGTCAACCGCGCAGGGACCGCGGACGACCTCAAGACCGAAGGCGACCGCGAGCGGGCCAGGGAGGTCCGGCCCCTGCTGGAGCGGATCCGGAAGGCGCTGGGCGACGAGGTCAAGGACGTGCGCGCCTCAGTGCGGCTCTCGGATTCGCCGTCCTGCATCGTGACCGACGACTCCGACCCGACGGTCAAGCAGCAGCAGATCTTCAAGGCTCTCGGGCAGGAAGGGATCGGCGACGTCAAGCCGATCCTCGAGATCAACCCGGGCCACGAGATCGTGCGCAAGCTCGAGGGGGTCGACGACGAGACCGTGATCGCGGACGCCGCGAGGCTGCTGTTCGAGCAGGCGCTGCTGATCGAGGGCGTGCCGCTGCCCAACCCGGCCGAGTTCGCAAGACGCCTGAACCGGTTCCTGGTCCGGGCGCTGTAGAGCGGGCTTTGCCACGGGCGGCGCGTCCTGGGCCGAAACCTCGCCCGGACCCCGAGCGGACACCCCGGCCGCGGCGCCGCCGGCGGCGCGGGAAAGGCCTGACGCGTTTTTCTCGCGGCGGCTCCCCCCACGCGGGAGTCTGCGCTATACTTACGGGAGCATATTGAGTTTCTGACCTGAGGAGGGCTTGATGGACAGCCTGCTGCTCGCCGGAGCGATCGTGTTGGCCGTGGGCGTGATCGTGAACACGATCATCTTCCGCTATGCGACGACGCGTACGGTCAAGGTCATGACCCTCATCATCGCGGCGATCATCTCCGTGCCCCTGCTGGCCCTCGCCCTGATCGCCCTTCTGGGCGGCGCTTCCGAGGCCGGCGCGAACGCGAAGATGTGGGCCCTGGCGGTGTGCGGGTTACTGTTCGCCTACTGGTTCAAGAGCCCGTTCCGGATGCTGCAGGATTAGGCAGAGCCGCGGTCCGCCGCGGCCGGACGACCGACCCGGGCGCGACCGACGGCCTGCCGGAAAGTCCGACAGGCTCCAAGGCAACCCGCGGCGGGCCCGCGACACATCCCTGCGGCGGCTCCGTCCCGAATCCTTTGACGGCGCGTTTCCACAACGAGCTGCCCGCCGCGCCCGCGGAGGTTCCAGCCCTTGAAATCTGAACCGCGCACGCCGCTGCTGCAGGCCGCGCTGCGCGCGGCCTGGGCGGCCGGCCGCGAGATCCTCCGCGTCTACGAGACGGACTTCGCCGTCGAGACCAAGAGCGACGCGTCTCCCCTGACCGAGGCCGACCGGCGGTCCCAGCAGCGCATCCGCGAGATCCTCGCCGACGCCGATGCCTCGATCCCTTTTCTTGGCGAAGAGGGCCGCGAGATCCCCTTTGACGAGCGCAAAGGCTGGAAGCGCTTCTGGCTCGTGGACCCGCTGGACGGCACCAAGGAGTTCGTGAGCCGCAACGGCGAGTTCACGGTCAATATCGCCCTCGTCGAGCGGGACCGGGCGGTCTTCGGGCTCGTGTTTGCCCCGGTTCCCTCCCTCGCCTACTTCGGCCACGTGCCGTCGCGCGCGGCCTACCGCCTGAGCGACGCCGGGGCCCTCGCGGCCCTGGCCGACCGAGGCGCGGAGTGGGAGGAGGTCGCGCTGCGGTCCGTGCGGCTGCCGGCGGAGAGCACGCGCGTCTTCACCGTGGCCGCCAGCCGCTCGCACATGACCCCGGAAACCGACGCCTACATCGGCGAGTGCCGCCGCCTCTTCGGCGAGGTCGTGACCCGCTCCTCGGGAAGCTCGCTGAAGATGTGTCACGTGGCCGAAGGGCTGGCGGACGTCTATCCGCGCATCGGGCCCACATACGAGTGGGACGTCGCGGCCGGTCAGGCGGTGGTCGAGGCCGCCGGCGGCAGCCTGTGCCGCGCGGGCTCCCGCGAGCCGCTCGTGTACAACAAGCCGGACCTGCACAACCCGTCGTTTGTCTGCGTCAATTCCCGCTACCGGGACAGGGTGCCACGGGGCTGACCGCGTGCGTCCGCGCCCGCGGCTCCCGCCGCGCGGCGGTCAGCGGAAGAACCGGTCGATCGCCGAGCTGAAGCGCTCCACCCAACCCGGCCGCCGCCGCTTCGCGAGGAGGTCCGCCAGAGCGGCGGCAAGCCGCGGCGTGCGCGTGTAGCCGAAGATATTGTGCGGGTCCCGCTTTCCGTGGTCGTCGCGGTAGGTGTTCCAGACGACCACATCCTGCGGCCGCACGCCGCGGGAGCTCGGGCCGTAGTCGCGGGCCAGATCGTAGCTCCAGGCGACCTGGTCGTGAAGATCGGCAAAGTTCAGCCAGGCCTCGCGCACCCCTTCGGGCGCCCGGCACAGCGGGACGCCCGCGGCGCGCGCCGGCCCGTGGGAGCGCCCGTTCTGCCGGAGCTTGTTGATCACGGGCGGCAGGCCGAGAGGCGAGCCCACGGTCACGAGTGCGTCCGCGGTCACCCCGTAACGCGGGTTGGACAGCACGTCGTAGGAAATGATCGTCCCCATGGAGTGGGCGAGCAGGATGACGCGCTCGCGCCGGTGCCTGCGGAGCGCCGCGACGAGCTCCTCCTGGATGACGTCGCGCGCCGGCCTCATCCTGCGTTTCCGATCGATGCAGGTCCCGTAGTAGTAGATCTCGAGGTCGCGGAAAAGCGCCTGGATGACCAGGTCGCCGATGCGGTCCAGGTAGGTGATGCCTCTTTCCGTGAACGCCACGCGGTCGATGATGCGGTCCATCTCCTCGCGGATCGCACGCCGCAGCCGGCCGGGCTTCCGCAGCTCCGGCGGCTCCGCGTAGGGGACGTAGGGGTGCCCGACGGACAGCGGGTGCCCGGACGGGGCCACCGGGGTCGAGCGGTACCTCGTGGATGAGGTCCGCCCAGTACACGAAGTCGAAGTCGAAGCGGGGCTCCGGCACCTCGAAGAGGGCGAACCCTTCGCGGATCGAGCGCAGCCACCAGTCCGACAGCACGGCCCGCGGCGGCTTGTTCCCGAGGCCGTGGATGCAGACGAGTACCGGCAGCCTGCCCATTGCGGGCGTGATGATACGCGCAGCGCCGCGGCGCGCTGCGGCGGCAAGGCGGCGGCGGCGCAGGTCCCGGGGCGCGGGGCCGCGGGCGGCGTCCGCCCCGGACGGAGCCGGAGCGTCGCGCGAGCCGTTGCAAAACTCCGCCGCGTGCTATATTGTTCGACGACTGAACAATCATGGCGACGGCAGAGCGCGAGCTGGAAGTCCTGGAAAGCATCTATCGCAATGGCAGCCGCGTCAGGCAGCGGGACCTGGCGCAGGTGGTCGGTCTGTCCCTCGGGATGACCAACGCCATTCTCAAGCGCCTGGCGCACAAGGGCTGGCTCGCGATCCGCAAGGTCAACAACCGCAATATCCGCTATGCCGTGACCCCCGCGGGCGCCGATGAGATAGCCAGACGCAGCTACCGCTTCCTCAGGAGAACGATCAGGAACGTCGTCGACTACAAGGAAGCAATCGAGCGCCTGGTGTCAGCCGCGCGGCTGCGGGGTTTCCACACCGTAGCGCTCGTCGGGTCGAGCGACCTGGACTTCATCATCGAGCACGTCTGCGCGAAAGGCAGCGTGCGCTTCGTCCGCGGAGACGACCGCCCCGCCGGGGACGGCTGCTTCCGCGTGATCTCCGAACGGAGGAGACGCCCCGCGGCGGCCCGCGTACCCGAGGGAGCAGGCGCGTCGCAGGCTGCCGCCGAGGGCGAAAGCCCCGTGGTCTACCTCCGCGACATCCTCGCCTAGCGAACGGGACGATCTGTTTCGGCGACGTCCGCAAACGCTGCGAGGCCATCACTGCACGCACCCGCGACGGGCGCAGGCCGCCCGCCGCCGGGCGCGCTTGCCCGGACCGCGGGACGCCCTCGCTCAGCCGAACGGCGCCGGCGACCGGGCCGACAGGCAAACGATCGATGCCCACGAAAAGCCTATGAAAAAGACGAAGCAGTTCAAGAAGCTCCTCACCTCCCCCCGCCTCGAGTTCCTCTGCGAGGCCCACAATGGCCTCTCCGCGCGGATCGTCGAGGAGGCCGGTTTCAAGGGGATCTGGGGGAGCGGCCTCTCGATCTCGGCACAGCTCGGCGTGCGCGACAGCAACGAGGCGAGCTGGACCCAGGTCCTCGACGTCATCGAGTTCATGGCCGATGCCACCACCGTCCCTATCCTTCTAGACGGGGACACCGGGTACGGCAACTTCAACAACATGAGGCGCCTCGTGCGCAAGCTCGAGCAGCGCGGTGTGGCGGCCGTCTGCATCGAGGACAAGCTCTTCCCGAAGACCAACAGCTTTATCCGCGGCACCGCGCAGCCGCTGGCGGACATGGACGAGTTCGCGGGCAAGATCAAGGCCGGCAAGGACGCCCAGGGCGACGAGGACTTCTGCATCATCGCCCGCGTCGAGGCCTTCATCGCGGGCTGGGGCCTCGCGGAGGCGCTGCGCCGCGCCGAAGCCTACCGTCTCGCCGGCGCGGACGGCATCCTCATTCACAGCGCGCTCTCCGTCCCGGACGAGGTGCTCGCGTTCAAGAAGGAATGGGGCGACCGCCTGCCCGTGGTGATCGTGCCCACCAAGTACTACTCGACACCGACCGACGTCTTCCGCCGGTACGGCTTTGCCATCGCGATCTGGGCCAACCACGTCGTGCGGGCCGCCATCGCGGGAATGCAGCGGACGGCCCGGGCCATTGCCGAAGCGGAGGGGCTGATGTCGGTCGAGGACTCGATCGCCCCGGTCGCCGAGGTGTTCCGGCTGCAGGGCGAAAAGGAGCTCGAGGAGGCGGAGAAGCTCTACCTCCCGCAGCGCGGCGCCGAGAACCAGGCCATCGTGCTCGCGGCCGCCAGGGGCAAGGAGCTGGGCGACCTCACGCTGACGAGGCCCAAGGCGATGGTCGAGATCGCGGGACAGCCGCTTCTCTCGCGCATCGTCGACGGGTACAACGCGGTCGGCATCAAGGACGTCACCGTGGTGCGCGGCTACTGCAAGGAGGCGGTCGACCTCCCCGGCGTTCGCTACGCCGACAACCCCGACTTCGAGAGCACGGGCGAGGTCGCCTCGCTCGCCAAGGCGCTCGAGGCGCTCCCCGGCGACAAGGACACGATCGTCTCCTACGGGGACGTGCTCTTCAAGAAGTACATCCTCGAGATGCTCTCCGAGAGCGACGAGGCCTTTACCATCGCGGTCGACACGGCGTGGCAGGAGAGCGTGAACCGCGGCCGCGACGTCGGACTACGCGCAGTGCACCCTGCCCTACTCCCGCGAGGTCTTCGGCGCAGAAGGTCTACCTCACCCGCATGGTCCACGAGCGCGTCGAAGGCAAGCGTCCACGGCGAGTGGATGGGGTTCCTCAAAGTGGCCCGGGGCTCGCTGCGCCACTCTGCGCAAGGCCGTCGCCGACCTCCTGGCCGCGCGCCGGCGGTCGCGCCTCCAAGATCCCCGAGCTGGTCAACGCGCTGCTCGCGAGCGGACAACGCGTGCGGGTCCTCTACACGACGGGCAACTGGCTGGACATCGACAGCCTGGATGACCTGGTGCTCGCCGGGAGGTTCCAGTGATCTCAGCGCAGATCTTTGCCGAGGGCGCGAAACGCAGAGGGTTCGGTCTCTGGTCGGGCGTGCCCTGCTCCTACCTCAAGCCCTTCATCAACTACGTCATCGACTCGCCCGACCTGCGCTACGTCGCGGCGGCCAACGAAGGCGACGCCGTGGCCATCGCCTCCGGCTCCGACCTGGGCGGCGTGCGCGCCATCGCCATGTTCCAGAACTCGGGGCTCGGCAACGCGGTCAACCCCCTCACCTCGCTGAACGCGATCTTCCGCATCCCGATCCTCGTGATCACGACGCTGCGGGGCGAGCCCGGAGGCCCGCATGACGAGCCGCAGCACGCGCTCATGGGGCCCATCACGACGCGCATGCTCGAGGTGATGGAGATCCCCTGGGAGTACTTTCCGCAGAAGGACGCCGACGTCGAGCCCGCGCTCGACCGCGCCATAGCTCACATGGAGAGCAAAGGTCTCCCTTACGCCCTGGTGATGAAGAAGGGCTCCGTCGCCGACTGGAAGCTCAAGAGCAGGCCGGAGGCCCGCCCCCTCGCCTCCCCGCCGGCCCCCCAGGGCGCCCTCCCGGCCCGCGTCCCCCGCGCCGAGATCCTGCGCGCGGTGCAGGCGAGCCTGCGGCCCGGCGACCTCGTGATCGCCTCGACCGGCTTTGCCGGCCGCGAGCTCTACTCCCTCGACGACCGCCGCGAGCAGCTCTACATGGTCGGCTCGCTGGGGTGCGCGATGAGCCTGGGGCTCGGCCTCGCGCTTGCGCGGCCGAAGCGCCGGATCATCGTGCTCGACGGCGACGGGGCGGTGCTCATGCGCATGGGCGGGCTCACGACCGTCGGCTACGAGCGGCCGCCGAACCTCGTCCACGTGCTGCTCGACAACCAGATGCACGAGTCCACGGGCGGCCAGTCGACGGTGTCGCACTCCGTGGACTTCTGCGCCATCGCCGCAGCCTGCGGCTACCCCGTGACCGCACGCGCGACGACGCCCGACGAGGTCGCCTCGTTCCTCGCGCGCGACGGGGCGCCGGCGTTGAGCCTTCTTCATGTAAAGATTGTTCCGGGCGCGCCCGAAGACCTGCCCAGGCCGACGATCACGCCGCCCGAGGTGGCTGCCCGCTTTCGCGCCTGCGTCAAGGAGGGAAAGTAAAATGAAGAAGGTCGCCCGCCGCCCGGTCCGCAAGGTGGCCGCGCGCGCCAAGGCCGCCCGCGCGCACCATCCTCCTGAATCCGGGGCCGGTCACGCTGACCGAGCGGGTGCGGAAGTCGCTGCTCAAGGAGGACCTCTGCCACCGCGAGCCGGAGTTCGCCGAGCTCGTCCTCGACATCAGGCGGTGGCTCGTGCGCGTGTACGAGGAGTCGGAGCGCGACTACGAGGCGATCCTCATGACCGGCTCGGGCACCTGCGCCGTCGAGGCGATGATCTCCAGTTTCGTGCCGCGCGGCGGCAAGGTGCTGGTGATGGCCAACGGCATCTACGGCGAGCGCATGGCCGCGATGATCGAGGCTCAGGGCAAGCAGCTCGTGCTCGTGCGCTCCGAGTGGCCCGAGCCGATCAAGGTGGCCGAGGCCGATGCGCGGCTCGCCGCGGACCCGTCGATCACGCACGTGCTCGCGGTGCACAACGAAACGACCACCGGCAGGCTCAACGACGTGCCCGCCCTTGCCCGCGTGCTGAAGAAACACGGGCGGCGACTCCTTCTCGACACGGTGAGCAGCTTCGCGGGCGAGGACATCCGCTTCGCCGACTGGAACCTCGACGCGCTCTGCGCCGTGGCGAACAAGTGCATCCACGGCGCGCCCGGCATCTGCTTCGTCATGGCGCGGCGCGAGCTGCTGGAGACCGGCAGGACCGGCGCCACCTCGGTCTACCTGGACCTCTACCGCTACTACAAGGAGCAGAAGAGCGGCTTCTCGCCGTTCACGCAGGCGACGCACGTGTGCGTGGCGATGCAGGAGGCGCTGGCGGAGCTGGAGGCGGGCGGCGGCTGGCGGACGCGCCACGAGCGCTACCGGCGCCTGTCGGAGACGATACGCGCCGAGCTCGACGCCATCGGGATCAGGCGCTTCCTCCCCGAGGACGCCTATGGCGCGGTGATCTCTTCCTTCACCCTTCCCCAGGGGGCGACCTACCAGGAGCTCCACGACCTGCTGAAGAAGGCGGGCTTCGTGATCTACGCGGGCCAGGCCGGGCTCTACCACTCCATCTTCCGCATCGCCAACATGGGTGCCATCGGCGACGGGGATCTCAAGCGGCTCATCGGCGTGTTCCGCAAGCGGTTCGCCAGGTGAACGACGTCACGACTGCGGTCATCCTCGCGGCCGGTCGCGGGACGCGGTTGGGCAAGCTGGGCAGCGAGATCCCCAAGGGGTTCCTCAAGCTCGGCGACCGGCCCATCATCGAGGAGTCGCTCGACAAGCTTGTCGCGGTCGGGGTCGGGCGCGTCGTGATCGTGACCGGGCACCTGGCGCACTTCTACCGGCGAGCTGGCCGCGCGTCGCGCCGGGCTCGTGGAGACCGTGCACAACCCGAAGTTCGCGGAGCTGGGCAGCTTCTATTCGCTGCAGGTGGGGCTCGAGCGGGCGGCCGCGGCCGGCCCGCTGCTGATCCTGGAGTCGGACCTGGTCTACGAGCCGCGCGCGCTCGACGAGGTGCTGGCCGACCCGCACGAGGATGTCGTGCTGTTGTCGGGGCCGACCGCCTCGGGCGACGAGGTGTGGGTGGAGACCGACGGCGACGCGCGGCTGGTGGCGATGAGCAAGGACCGCGGCGTGCTGGGCGCGGGGGTGGCGGGCGAGCTGGTCGGCATCACGCGGGTGTCGCCTGCGCTGGCCGCGCTGCTGCGCGCTCTTCCGCCTGAAGGCGAGTACGAGGTCGGCGGCCTGGTCGCCGCGTCCAAACGCAGGCCCGTCTATTGCCGCCGCGTCGCCGACCTGCAGCTGGGCCGAGATCGACGACGCGAATCACATGGCGCGGGCGCGCAGCCTGACTCGCGAGAGAAAGGAACGAAGGCTTTGAGCATCAAGGGCTGCGCGATGAATCTCCGCAGCCTTCTCGGCCGAGTCGTGCGGGCCCTGCGGCGCCGCAGACATGCATCCACGACGCGAGACGTTGACGCTATCTACCGGCTTCTCTACCAGGCGGTCCATGATCTCGACCATGCCATGATCCTGGCGGCAGAGAGCACGCAGGCGAGCTTCCGGCACCAGTGGACTTCACTCAAGGAGGGCATTTCCTGCTCTCGGACCCCTGGTTTCGCGAGAACGTGGATCGGATCATCGCCGAGCAGGAGATACAGATCAAGCCTGAGTGGTTCGCAGGCAAGAGCGTGCTTGACGCTGGATGCGGCAACGGTCGATGGAGCTATGGGCTGGCCAGGCTCGGAGCCGACATCACGGCTGTCGACGTGAACGAAGTCGCAGTCGAAGAGACGCGGCGTGCCCTGGAGGGTTTCCGGGTTCGAAAGCGTTTCGTCGTGTCGCGGCTTGAAGATCTCGGGCCGATGATCGGCGGTGAGCAGTTCGATCTGGTGTTCTCGTGGGGCGTGCTTCATCACACGACGAGCTTTACCGGCTCGCTTCGCACCCTGCTCGGGCTGTGAAGCCCGACGGCATCTTCTACACCTACCTTTACGGACGCGACAGCGTGCCGTTCGAAGACGATTTGAAGCTGTTCCGGGAGCGCGTCTACTACAACTCCCTGATGTCCGACGACGCCCGAAGGGCATTCCTGCTGGAAAAGGCGCGGGGGAGACGTGACCGCACTTCACAACCAGCATGACATCTACGCGCCGCTGGTCAATCGTCGCCTGGAATACGACTACGTGAAGAAGGCAATCGAGGCCCAGGGTTTTGTGGACGTGACGAGGACGGTCGATCACACCGAGCTGTTCATACGGGCTCTCAAGGGCGACGTGGACGGCTACCGGACCCGATGGCTTCTGCCTCGAGCCCGGCCGCCGTACTGGTTTCAGAGGCGCTAGAGAATCGCGCGGCGGCTGCAGCCCGATGAGACCCGCCGCGCCGGGATCAGGTGAGCAGGGAGTGAGAGTTGGCTGACATCACGCGCGGCAACGAGTCCACCTGGGACCTCGTCATCCAGGCAGGTCGCGGCGAGCGCAACTACTGGCGGGACGTCTGGAAGCAGCGGGAGCTGCTGGGGTTTCTTGCATGGCGCGACATTCTGTTGCGCTACAAGCAGACCTTCTTTGGCGTGGCGTGGGCGGTGATGCAGCCTCTGCTCACCATGGTCGTATTCTCCGTGGTCTTCGGCAGGTTCGCCAAGCTCCCCTCGGATGGGTACCCTTACCCCCTGCTCGTCTACGCTGCCATGCTGCCCTGGACGTTCCTGTCGGAATCGCTCGCGGACGCAAGCAACAGCCTTGTGGGAAACTCGAGCCTCATCTCGAAGGTCTACTTTCCGCGGATCATCATGCCGCTGAGCCGGACCATCGTCGCGCTCGTGGATTTCGCGGTGGGGCTTGCCGTATACGTGGCGCTGATGGCGTTCTATCGAGTCGCGCTCACGCCGCGCTTTCTCGCCGTGCCTCTGTTTCTGGCGCTGGCCGCGCTTACGGCCAGCGGCCTGGGGTTCCTCATATCGGCCCTGAACGTCAAGTACCGGGACTTCCGTTACGTCGTGCCCTTTCTCCTTCGAGCCGGCCTGTTCATTTCCCCCGTGGGATTCTCGAGCGCCGTGGTGCCGCAGCAGTGGCGGTTCCTGTATTCACTCAACCCCGCCGTGGGAGTCATCGACGGGTTCAGATGGGCGCTCCTGGGGACCGCGTCTCTCTACATTCCGGGCCTCGTTTGCTCGATTGCAGTGTGCACTTTGGCGAACGTGGCGGGCATAAGCTACTTCCGTCGGACCGAGCGCCAATTCGCGGACGTCATCTGATCGACGGGGCAGCGTCCCGCCAGAACCTGTGACAGTGTGTTGGGAGGCAAAAGTGGCCCTCGCGTTGAATGCCGAGCGGCTGGGCAAGAGCTACCGCATCAGGCATGCCCACAACGCCCGCTACGATTCTCTCCGCGAGGCGATTGCCGGCGGAGTCAAAAGGCTCGGAAGGCGCATCCTCGGCAGAGGTGCGCGCTCGCGGACGAGCGAAACGTTCTGGGCCCTCAAGGACGTCAGCTTCGAGGTCGAGCAAGGGGAGCGACTCGGGATCATAGGGAGAAACGGCGCCGGGAAGTCGACGCTCCTCAAGATCCTCTCTCGGGTGACGGAGCCCACGAAGGGCCGCGCGGTGATCAACGGGCGCTTCTGCGGCCTGTTGGAAGTGGGCACGGGCTTCCATCCGGAGCTGACCGGCCGCGATAACGTCTATATGAGCGGGGCGATTCTCGGCATGAAGCGCCAGGAAATAGCCCGGAAGTTTGACGAAATCGTGGCGTTCGCCGAAGTGGAGCAGTTTATCGACACGCCGGTGAAACATTATTCCAGCGGGATGTATGTCCGACTGGGATTTGCCGTCTTGGCCCATATGGACCCGGACATTCTCATTGTCGATGAGGTGCTGGCCGTGGGGGACGTCCGCTTCCAGAAGAAGTGTATGGGCAAGATGGAGGACGTGGGGCAGCATGGGCGGACGGTGATCTTCGTCAGCCACAACATGGCCGCGGTCCGCCGTCTGTGCGACCGGTGCCTCCTGCTGGAAAGCGGGACGCTGAGGATGATCGGGCCGACACATCAGGCCATAGCGGAGTATACCGGCGACGCGGACTTCGTCGGGTGTCGCATCTGGAGCGGAGAGGACAGGCCCGGCAATTGGTGTGTCCGAGTCGACCGGGTTTCCGTGAAGGACCGTGAGGGCCAACCCACGACGCAGGTGTTGATATCGGAGGGAGCTATCGTCGAGATCGAATATACGATTCTGTCCGAGGGCCAGCGCCTAGCGCTGTCGATGGTGTTGCACGACCCCGAAGACAGCAACATTTTTTCCTCACTGAGCAACATCGGAACCCGACTTCTACGGGGTTGCGCTGAGCCCAGGGAACTATCTGACCACGTGCTCGATCCCAGGTGATTTCCTCAGTGACATGAGGTACTCTGTCTCTCTCGGGTTCGTTGTCGGTTCCTGGACTGCCAACGAGTCCTTCGTTCTCCATCGCGTACTGTCGTTCGAGGGCGCTGACGACGGAAAACTACGTGGGGACTATGGCGGAGGGTATGTCGGAGTGATCAGGCCGCGTCTGGAGTGGCGAACGCTCCGCGCGCGGGCAGCAGCGGGAGGTGTTGAATGGTGACCGCTCTGGGTGAGCAGCTTGACCGGCTTCGCGGGGCCAAAGTCGTCGTGACCGGCGGGGCCGGCTTTATCGGGTCCCATCTCTGCGAGGAGCTGGTGAGGTTGGGCGCCGAGGTGTACAGCGTCGACAACTACTCGGCGGGAAAGAAACGGAACATCGAGCACCTCCTGGACTCGCGCAACTTCCACGAGGTCCGGTGCGACGTCTGCGACGGCGACGCGATGAACGACCTGATCAGCGACACCGACACGGTCTTCCACAACGCCGCGTCCAAGAAGAACATCTGTCTCCTGGATCCGCAGAAGGACCTTGCGGTCAACGCCGGCGGCACGCTCGGGCTGCTGCAACTCGCCCTCAAGCACAGGGTTCGCAAGTTCGTGCATGCCTCGACCGGCTCCGTGTATGGCGAGCCGACGATCTTCCCGACCACCGAGGACCATCCGCTCCGCCCGGTTTCGTACTATGGCGTCTCGAAGCTCGCGGGCGAGCGCTATGTGGACGTGTTTCACCGCCTCTACGGGCTGGACACGACGATCCTGCGCTATTTCCACGTCTACGGTCCGCGGCAGGAATCGAACGAGTTCGGCGGGGTCGTCTCCATATTCCTCCGCAAGATCCAGGAAGGCAGCGACCTCACGGTATTCGGCGACGGCACGCAGATGAGGTCCTTCACGTGGGTGAAGGACCTGGTGAACGCGAACCTGAGGGCGGCCGTCATCCCTGCCGCGAGCGGACAGGCCTACAACGCAGCGTCGGGGATCAAGATAACCATCAACGACCTCGCGTCGGGCCTGCTCCGGCTTGCCGGCTCGAGCAACAAGGTCCGGCACGGCGATCCACTCATCGGAGACATCATGTACTTCGACGTGTCGAACAAGAAGATCCGCGACGAGCTGTCCGCGGTGTTCGAGACCGACTTCTGGGGGACCATGCAGAAGACGCTGGACGAGTTCGTCAGCTACCTGAGCAGGGCGAGGGCGGAAGACCAGTGTGTGGCTTCGTAGCGCTCATCGGGGAGGTCCCCGACCTCCAGGGCTCCGTGGACCGAATGTGCGACGCCGTCCATCACAGAGGACCCGACGATGGCGGGTCCTGGATCTGGCCCGGGCACCAGGTCGCTCTCGGCCACCGAAGGCTTTCGATCATCGACCTGTCTCCGCTGGGTCACCAGCCCATGGCAAACGAGGACGGGTCGCTCGTCATCTCCTACAACGGCGAAGTCTACAACTTCCGTGACCTGCGGACACAGCTGCTCGCGAAGGGCCACAAGTTCCGGTCGCAGACAGACACCGAGGTTGTCCTGCACGCCTACGAGGAGTGGGGCGAGCAGTGCGCCTCGCTGTTCAACGGGATGTGGGCGTTTGTGATCTGCGACACCCGCCGGCACCTGATCTTCGCGTCGCGCGATCGGATGGGCGTGAAACCCTTCTACTACTACTGGGACGGCGCGCGCCTGGTGATGGCCTCCGAGATCAAGGCGATCCTGGCTTCGCAGGTCATACGGGCGGCGGTGGACCCCGAGGGGCTGAACGAGTACTTCACCTTTCAGAACATCATCTCCGACCGGACCCTGTTCGCCGGGATCAAGATGCTGCCTGCCGGCTTCAATCTCGAGCTCGATCTCCGAGAGCGGAGAATGAGCACGAGCCGTTACTGGGACCTCAGGTATGAGCCGCAGGATCTGAGCGAGGATCAGTTCTCGTCGATGATCCTCGAGCGCTTCCGTGCCGCGATGGGCCGGCACCTGATCAGCGATGTCGAGATCGGGGCGACCATCAGCGGCGGCATGGACTCCTCTGCCATCACCGCGATCACGACCACGCATTTCCGGGACCTTCAGACGTTCACGGGATATTTCGACACCGACGGCATCGAGCCGACCGACAGATGCGTCAGCGAAAAGGACGACGCCCGCATCATAGCGCAGATGTTCGGCACGAAGCACCACGAGCGGCTGATCTCGCCGCAGGATGTGATCGACACCCTTCCCATGATCGTGTGGCACCTCGAAGACCCCAAGGTCGGCATGTGCTACACGTTCTATACCCTCGCGCAGCTCGTCGCCAGCGAGCTCAAGGTGAACCTGTCCGGAAGCGGCGGCGATGAGACCTACGCGGGCTACCCGTGGCGCTACGCGATCATCGAGGACAAGCACGATCCGCGTGAGTTCGATGCCGCTTACTACGACTACTGGAGTCGTCTGGTAAAGGACGGCGACAGGCACAGGCTCTTCTCCGAGAGGATGCTGCGGGAGATGGACCCGAAGACGCCCAGAAAGGCGTATGAGTCTCTCATTCGCGGCGCGGAGGGCCTGTCGCCGATCAACAAAGCCCTGTACTTCGAAGTCAAGACGTTCCTTCATGGGATGCTGATGGTCGAGGACAAGATGTCGATGGCGTTCTCCCTCGAGACGAGGGTCCCTTACCTCGACAACGAGATGGTCGAGATGACCCTCCTCATGCCGGATGCTCTGAAGTACAGGAACAAGATATCGAAGTACATGCTCAAGCGCGCTTTTGAGCCGCTGCTTCCGCAGGAGATCATCCACAAGAGGAAGCAGGGATTCACTCCTCCGGACAAGACTTGGTACCGTCGCGAGCTGCGGGAGTATATCCGCGATCTCCTGCTCGGACCCAAATCCTGCATGGGCGAATACGTCAACCGACCCTACGTCGAGGAAACCCTGCGCCGCCACGACGAAGGCAGCGACGAGAGGCTGATCATCTGGAGCCTGATGTTTTTCGAGGGGTGGTGCAGGATCTTCCTGGCGGGCCGATCCGTCCCGCGCCCGTTCTGTTCTGAGGACGGCCGAGCGTCGCAGAAATGGGAGTGAGTTGATGCTTCGTTTGATCCGAAAGCTGACGAGGCGGCTCTCCGTCCTGGCGCACTTCGGGAGTCGCCCGGGATTGCGACGACGCCTTGCGCTGCTCGAAGCAAGGACACAGTACCTCGAGTATCAGTTGAGCAGCACGAGCAGTCTGGCCCGCCGGGCGTGCGACCTCGCCGCGAGAGACACCGCCGCGATCACCGCGACCAAGGAGAGCTTCTCCTTTCAGTGGGACCGGCTGCCGGATTCGGCCGATCTGCTGGCAAATCCATCGTTCGCCCGGGCGGTGCCGCAACGCATCTGTCAGTACACAGGGCTCAGCCCGAATTGGTTCGCTGGAAAGTCGGCCGCCGACGTCGGGTGCGGCAACGGCCGCTTCTCCTACGGTCTGTGCGTTCTCGGCGCCACGGTCCTCTCGATCGACCAGAGCCGCCAAGGTCTCGACGCCACCCGGTCGGCATGCGGATGCTTTGCCGGCCACCGCACCTTGGAGGCGGATATCCTGCGCGGGACACCGGTTCCGGACGTGTTCGACCTGGTCTGGTGCTATGGCGTCCTGCACCATACCGGCGACACCCATCGGGCGTTCCAGAACCTGGTTCCAATGGTCGCGCCCGGCGGCTATCTCTTCCTCATGATCTACGGGGAGCCGAGATTCGGGGAGCTCGGCGATTACCTCGAACTGAACCTCTACGAGTACTGGCGCCGCACGACCAGTCACATGAGCCACGAGGAGAAGCTGGCAGCCCTCCGCAAGGGCATGAACGATGATCGCTTTCCGCAATCGCGAGATGCAGACCGCGAGAAGTTCATCCACGGCTATTTCGACGCCATCTCCCCCGCAATCAACGACCTTCACCCCTACGAGGAGATCGTCGATTGGCTGAACGGCGCCGGTTTCGTGGAAATTCGCAGGACCGTCGAGGCGCGCAATCATCACATCGTCGCCCGCAAGGCGCCGAGATGACGACGATGACCATCAGGTGCGTCTCGTGCGGGCACGTTCAGGATCTCGCGCAGAAGCCCGGGATGTCCCGGTGCGCTCGGTGCGGCATGGAATACCAGGCAGGAGACCCCCGCCTCGCCTACGACTACCGGAAGCTACTCTTCGAACGCTAGGGCCGCAGGTACCTCCTGAACGCTGCGCTGAACAACAACGCGGAGATCGGTTACGTCCGGCTCAGAGAAAGCCTCTCGTTGCCGGAACCCGCCGACGTGAAGCGCTTCGGCGCATTCATCAGGGAGCAGATCACGGGCGCATCCGACATCGGCCCCGGACCGTCCGAGATGCCGGGATACTTCGACTGGCCGGAGATGGGAAAGTACCGTCTGTGGGGAGTCGATCCGATCGGCGCGAGCGCCTTCCGCGGATTCCTGATCACCGGGTGCGGCGAGTTCCTTCCGCTGCCGGATAACTCCATCGACAACGTGGTGTTCGCAACAAGCCTGGACCATCTTGTGTCCGAGGAGCGCGGAGTCATGGAGTCCTGCCGCGTGCTCGCACCTGGAGGCATGGCATTCGTCTGGATGTCCGACAGATCGTTTGCGATCCGGATGCAGGACAGGGAAGCTGCGGTGCGTCGCGGCCTTCGCCGGGCGCTGCGGTCGGCGTGGTCCGTCTTGACCGGAAAGCCTCGTCCGCAGAGCCGCCCTGCGCCCTATGTCCGCAGAGTAGGACGGTTTCAGCTCTACGGCGACCACACGGCGTTCCACATCCCCGCCGGCGCGCCGGACGCCTTTCACTCCCGCTACGAGGATCCGGTCCGGGTGGTTCGATTGTTCGCCGGGCACGGTCTGCAACTGGCCCGCAAGGTCTACAACAGCCGCAATGAGGTTTTTCTCTCTTTTCGAAAGCCCGCTTCTACGGCACGAAACACCCAGAGCCGATGAACGAACGGCGCGCCCGTCTACACTCGCATTTCCGGGTCGCGGCTGGAACAACGATTCGGCTGCTGAGGGCCGCCCTCTGGGCGCTCGCAATCGTGCCAGCCGCTGCAGTGGCGAGGTTCTGCCGCAAACCCGTCGATGTGGGCCTGGGGCCCGAACCGCTCATCAACAATGTGCACCACAAGAAGGCTCTCCGCCGATGCGGGTACTCAGTTGAGACTTTCGTCGACAGTGTTTACTTCATCACGGATGAGTTCGACGTGCGAGCAGACCGCTGGTCGCACAGGAACCGTGCCTATCGGCTCTTCCTGACCTGCATCTTTCGCTACCGTTGCCTGTACATCTACTTCAACGGAGGGCCGCTGCGGTCCACCCCCCTGGCGGGGCTGGAGTCTTGGCTGCTGAAGACAGCGAGCATCAAGACGGTGGTCATGCCCTACGGGGGGGACGTTCAGGATCTCGGACTGTGTCCGAACCTGCTCTACCGCCACGCTATGATGACCGACTATCCCCTCTTCCAGAAAGAGAAGCGATCGCGAATCAGGTGGCAGGTAGAGCACTGGTCGCGACGTGCCAGTCACGTCATCTCGGGCTGTGACTGGGTCTACTACATGCACCACTGGGACACCCTCATGCTGGCGCATTTCTCCGTGGATACCGACTTGTGGAAGACGACCCGCCCGCTCGACCGGCGGACCGGGTTCTCGGCCGACCGCCCGCTGCGGCTCCTTCACGCCCCCAATCACAAAGCCATCAAGGGGACACGGTTCGTGGAGGAGGCCGTCAACGCCCTGGCGCGCGAAGGCCTGCCCGTCGAGCTGGTCGTCGTACAGAAGGTGTCGAACGACGAGATACGCCGCATCCTGGACACGGTGGACGTCGTCGTCGAGCAGCTCATCATCGGCTGGTACGGGATCTTCGCCCTGGAAGCGATGGCGATGGGGCGGCCGGTCGTCACCTACATCGACCCCAAGCTGGAGCAGCTCTATCGCGTCGCCGGGCTCTTGCGGGAAAGCGAGCTGCCTGTCGTCAGGTGTGACCCGTTCACAGTCAAGGAGACCATACGCGCACTGGCACTCGGAGCCTGCGATCTGGAGGATCTCTCAAAGAGATCCAGGCAATACGTGCTCGACCACCATTCGCTGGAGTCCGTCGGTCGAGTATTCGACGATATCAACCGCAAGATAGGAGTCCTTCCGAGCCGTGAGCGTCAGCAAACGACCCCTGCGGGTCCTTCACTGCCCTGACAACATAGCGGGCAACCCACGGGGACTCGCGGAGGCCGAGAGGGAGCTCGGGCTGTCGAGCTCCCTGGTGGCGTTTCGGCATTCAAGCTTCGGCTTCAGGAGCGACAGGGTGCTCTGGAGCCACCGCGACGGCATCCTCAGGCGTGAGCTTGCGCGCTGGTGGCTGCTGATGCGGGCCATCGCCCGTTGCGACGTCGTGCACTTCAACTTTGGCTCCAGCATCCTCTCGGTTGGCGCTCTGAAGAAGGCAGTCGCCCCGTCGCTCGTCGCCCGGCTCGCCCGGTTGTGCTATGCCCTTTACTTGCGCGCCGTCCGGCTCAAGGATCTTGCCGTCCTGCGGACACTGCGCAAGACAGTCGTCATGACTTTCCAGGGCGACGATGCGCGGCAAGGCGATTACTGCCGCCGCAACTACCGCGTCACGTTCGCCCGCGAAGTTGCCGCGGACTACTATACCGCTCGAAGCGATCGGAGGAAGCGGCGCGACATAGCATACATCGGCCGGCATGCCGACATCATATACGCCGTGAACCCCGATCTCCTGAACATGCTTCCTCCAAAGGCCAGGTTCCTGGCGTATGCTTCGGTAGATCCGCAGCGGTGGGCCCCCGTCTATCCTTCATCCGACACCGGGCGCTGCGCCGTCGTGGTGCACGCGCCGAGCCACCGTCAGGTCAAGGGAACGAGGTATGTTCTCGAGGCCATTGAACAATTAGGAAGGGACGGCGTACCGGTCGAAATGCGTCTCGTCGAGAGGGTGTCTCATTCCGAAGCGCGCCGTGTGTACGAGTCGGCCGATCTCGTCGTCGATCAGCTCCTGGCCGGCTGGTACGGCGCCCTGGCGGTGGAAGCCATGGCGCTCGGAAAGCCCGTCGTGTGCTACGTTCGCGACGAGGATCTCAAGTACATCCCCGCGGAGATGCGCCAGGAGATGCCGATCATCCGCGCCGAGCCGGCCACTATCTACGGCGTGCTCAGGGACTGGCTGTCATCGAGACGGGACGAGTTGGCGGACGTCGGACGGCGGTCCCGGCTGTTCGTCGAAAAGTGGCATGATCCCCTCAGGATCGCGGCCTCCGTGGCAGGCGATTATGAGAGATGCCGACGGCTTCGCCGAGCCCGGGGGAATCCGTAGTGTGTGGAATATTCGGCTGGATTCCGTCTCCCCGATACAGGGAGCACGGCGCGGTGCGCGCCGCGGCGCTTTCCGTGGCCGCACGCGTGAGACACCGGGGTCCCGACGACCGCGGTTGGATGCAGTTCGACGGGCGCCGCACGCCGATCGGTCCGGACACAGCGAAGGACAGCGGCAGTTGTCACCTTCTGCTCGGCCACACCCGACTCTCGATCATCGATCTTTCGCCGGATGGGCATCAGCCGATGTCTACCGAGGATGGGCGCTTCACGATCACGTACAACGGCGAGATCTACAACTACCTCGAGCTGCGGCGCGAGCTCGAGGGCTGCGGCATCGGGTTTTCCACGAGGAGTGACACGGAGGTTCTTCTCCGGGCTTACGCCCACTGGGGGCTTTCGTGCCTGCTTCGGCTTGTCGGCATGTTCGCGTTCGCGATCTATGATCGCGAAGCCGACGAGGTCGTTCTGGCAAGGGACTTCTTCGGGATCAAGCCGCTCTTCTACCAGGCCGGCGCGAACGGCATCACGTTCGCCTCCGAGATCGAGGCGATACTCGACTTCCCGGGAACGGATAGAAGAGTCAACCGGACGCGCGCGATTGCTTTTCTGGACCACGGCGAAGTGGACGCCGGCAGCGACACGATGGTCCTCGGGATTCACCAGGTTCCCCCCGCTCATTTCGTTCGTGCAAGCGTCGCCAAGGGGCAGCTTGCGCAGGCGCGGCAGTACTGGGCGCCGGCGGCAGAGACCCGTTGGCGTTGGGGCTTCGATGAGGCGAAAGCAGAGCTCAGAAGGCTCCTCCTCGAGAGCCTTCGGATCCATCTGCGCAGCGACGTCCCGCTCGGAGTGGCGCTTTCCGGCGGAATCGACTCCGCTTCGATCGCGTGCGGCATCCGGGCCGTGGCACCGGGCATCGACCTCAAGACCTTCAGTTTCGTGGCACGCGGAAGCAGCGATTCCGAGGAGGCCTGGGTGGACCTTGCCAACCAGGCCGCCGGGGCTTCCGCGCACAAGACGATTTCCACGGGTGACGAGCTGGCTGAGGATGTCGACCGCCTGATCCGAAGGCTGGGCGAGCCCTTCGCCAGCACGAGTATCTACGCGCAGGATCGGGTATTCAGGCTTGCCGCGCGTCATGGGATCAAGGTCATGCTCGAAGGCCAGGGGGCGGACGAGCTGTTCGCCGGCTACGGGGGGTATGTTCCGCAGCGGCTGCACACGCTCCTGCTGCGAGGACGCTGGCTGCAGGCCGCGAGTCTCCTGAGGCGTGCCTCGGCGTGGCCGGGAAGATCGACGCGCGGAATCCTGAGGGGCCTGGCCGCGGATGCGGCCCCGCGGCTGTATCGCGCGGCCAGATCGCGCCTGCGAGGCTCGGACGGCTGGCTCAGGCGTGAAGCCGGACAGGCGGTGTCCGACCGGGCTCAGACGCGCCTGCGCGTTAGGGGTACCGACAAAGTCAAGGAGGAGCTCGCCCATTCTCTTGTCGTTTCCGGGCTTCCCACCCTTTTGAGGCACGGAGACAGGAACGCCATGACGTACTCGATCGAGAATCGAGTCCCTTTTCTCACGAGGGAGATCGCGGAGTTCTCGCTTGCTCTCCCCGAGCAATACCTGGTTGACGGCGACGGGCGGTCAAAGTCGGTGCTGCGTGAAGCCATGAGAGGCATCGCGCCCGACGAAATTCTCGACCGGCGCGACAAGATCGGGTTCGTCACGCCGCAGCGCGACTGGCTCAGACAGGCCCGGGGATGGGTCGATCAAGTGATAGCATCGGCGGCCGACAGCGAGATCGTCGACGGTGCGGTGGTTCGCGGCTCGTGGGAGTCTTCGCTCCGGGGCGCCGCACTCAGTCACGCGAAGTTGTGGCGATATCTGAACTACGTGAGATGGACGCGCCTGCTTTCCATTTCTGAGTCCTGAATTCAGCGCGGAGAACGCAACGGGCGGTGGTATGGTGGGAAGAGTAGGTCTGGTGGGATGTGGGCGGATAGCCCGACGTCATATCGATGCGATCGACAAGGTGCCGGGGCTGTCGCTTGCCGTGGTGTCCGACATACTCGTTGAAAAGGCCCGGGAGGTCGCAGACCCGAGAAAGATCCCTTGGACGACGTCGGCAGCCGGTTTCGGCGATGTTGACGTCGTCGTGGTGGCGTCCCCTTCGGGTCTGCATTCGGTCCACGTCCGGGAGGCACTGGAGTCGACTTCAGCCCGCTTCGTTGTCTGCGAGAAGCCTCTGGCCCTCTCCGAAACCGACGCGAAGGCTCTCTACGATGTCGCCTCCCGCAGCGGCAAGACGATTCTGCCGGTCTATCAGCTTCGCTACAACCCGCTCGTACAGATTCTGAGGAATCTGATCCGGGAGGGCGCGCTCGGGAAGATCTATCAAGTCGTGATCAACGTGCTGTGGAACCGCAACGACGAGTATTTCAGGACCGATTGGCATGGCACCGCCGCTATGGACGGGGGAGTGCTCTTCACCCAGGCCAGCCATTACCTGGACGCGCTGCTCTATCTTCTTGGCGGCGTCGAGCGATGGGAAGGCTTCTGCGGAAGGCTCCGGGGCCTCGAGACACCGGACACCGTATCGGCGTCCATGCGGTTCGACTGCGACACGGTGGCTTCGCTCAACGCGACCGTGAGCGCGTACCGGCGCAACGTGGCGACCGAGGCCATCTTCATCGCCGAGCGCGGGTCCATCCGTGTTTCCGGTCCCAACTTGAGCCGCGTGGACCACTGGGACGTCAAGGACGTTCCCGCGCCCGAAGGGGACGCCCTGAGTCCGGCATCCTTTGATGCCGGTCACCTGCGGATGTACCAGTATGTGGCGGCGAACGAGCTGGAGAAGTTCCCGGCCGCTCCCGAGGTGTTGTCAGGCCTACGCATCATGGAATCACTGTCGAGGAGGTGACAGCAGCATGGAGTTTGTTGATCTGAAAGCGCAGTACAACGCGTATCGGAAGGAGATCGACGCGGCGGTCGCGGAGGTGCTTTCCTCCTGCAGGTTCATCGGTGGAGAAGAGATCGCCGCTCTCGAAGGGGAGCTTGCGCGCTACACCGGCGTCAAACATGCGGTCGCCTGCGGCAACGGCACAGACGCGCTCCTCCTCCCGCTCCTCGCTCTCGACGTCAAGCCCGGCGACGAGATCATCGTGCCGGACTTCACGTTCTTCGCCACCGCCGAGATGGTGGCTCTGATCGGCGCGGTCCCCGTGTTCGTGGACGTCGATCCCGTCACCTGCAACCTGGATCCGTCGCGGATCACCGCGAAGATCACCTCGAGAACCAGGGGATTGATACCCGTGTCGCTCTATGGCCAGTGCGCCGACATGGATGCCATCAACGCCGTGGCCGCGAGGCACGGACTCTGGGTCATGGAGGATGCGGCGCAATCGTTCGGCGCGACCTACCGAGGCCGGAAGTCCTGCGGCCTTTCCCGCGTTGCGGCGACGTCGTTCTTCCCGGCGAAACCCCTCGGGTGTTACGGCGACGGCGGGGCCATGTTCACCGACGACGATGAGCTCGCCGGAAAGCTGCGGATGCTCCGCAACCACGGGCAGTCAAAGCGATACAGCCATGCCCTCGTGGGGGTCAACAGCCGCCTGGACACCATCCAGGCGGCCGTCCTGCGGGTCAAGCTGCGACACCTTGACGTGGAGATCGCGGCCCGCAACAAAGTCGCTGCTGCATACACAAAGCTGCTCGAGGGGGTCGTTCAGACCCCGAGCGTCCTCGCGCACAATCTCTGTGTCTGGGCGCAGTACACCATCAGATCAAGAGGGAGAGATCAGGTCCGGAAGAAAATGGAAGAGCGCGGCGTCCCGACGGCTGTCCATTACCCGTCGCCGCTGCATGCTCAGCCGGCCTTCAGCGGAATGCCGCCCACCGTGGATTGTCCCGAGTCCCAACGGGCGGCCGCGGAGGTGCTGTCGCTGCCGATGCATCCCTTTCTGAAAGAAAGCGAGATCGAAAGCGTCTGCCGCGCCGTCCGGGACGCCGTGAGTTCCCTGTAGCAGAGACAGTCTGGAAAGGAAGATATGTCGGAATACTTCGTTCACGAATCCTCTTTTGTCGACGAGGGCTGCAAGATCGGCGCCGGCACGCGGATCTGGCACTTCTGTCACGTGATGTCGGGAGCTCAGATCGGCGCCAGGTGCGTTCTCGGCCAGAACGTGAACGTCGGCGGCAAGGCTGTTCTGGGCAACAACGTGAAGGTGCAGAACAACGTCTCCATCTACGATTCCGTCATCATAGAGGACGACGCATTCTGCGGCCCATCGTGCGTCTTCACGAACGTCGTGAATCCGCGCTCTTTCGTGGTGCGCAAGACCGAATACAAGACCACCGTGGTCCGCAAAGGCGCTTCGATCGGGGCCAACGCGACGATCGTGTGCGGCGTGACGGTCGGCCGCTACAGCTTCGTGGGCGCCGGGGCGGTCGTCACGAGGGACGTTCCGGACTACGCGCTGGTGTACGGCAATCCGGCGAAGAGCCACGGCTGGGTCTGCGCGTGCGGGACGAAGCTCGTCGACCTCGTCTGCCCGCAGTGTGGAAAGAAATACGAGTCGAGCGGTGACGGGCTCAAGGAGGCATAGGATGGATCACTACCAGTCGCTTCTCCAGAAGACCAACAGCGGGAACGCGGTCGTCGGAGTTCTCGGGCTCGGGTACGTAGGCCTGCCTCTGGCGGTCGCCTTTGCGAAAGCAAGGATCCGCACGATCGGCTTCGACAAGGACAAGTCGAAAACTGAGTGCGTCGCCCGCGGGGGGAACTACATCAGCGACGTGGCTGATTCCGAGCTGAGCGCGGTGGTTTCCTCGGGCATGCTCACCGCCACGGATGACTTTTCGCGGATCCGCTCCTGCGACGCCGCGATCATCTGCGTTCCCACCCCTCTCGACCGATTCAAGAAGCCGGACATGAGCTTTATCGAAGCTGCGTGCCACGACATCGCTCGCGCGATGAAGCCCGGCTGTCTCATCTGTCTGGAGAGCACGACGTATCCGACAACGACGGAGCATATCGTGCTTCCCATAATCGAGAAAGTATCGGGCCTCAAGCTGGACGAGGACTTCTGGCTCTGCTACTCGCCCGAGCGCGTGGACCCCGGCAACAAGCAGTACAAGACCGAGAACACCCCCAAGGTCGTGGGAGGGCTCGGCGAGCGGGCGCAGAAGCTTGCCGTCGGCCTGTACGGCAAGGCCATCAAGGAGCTGCATCCAGTTTCCTCGCCGCGGGTCGCCGAGATGGTCAAGATCCTCGAGAACACGTACCGGCTGGTGAACATCTCCCTGATCAACGAGCTCGCGCTGCTCGCCGGCAAGATGGACATCAACATCTGGGAGGTGATCGAGGCCGCCAAGACGAAACCCTACGGGTTTCAGGCGTTCTATCCGGGGCCGGGAATCGGAGGCCACTGCATTCCGCTCGACCCGTTCTACCTGGAGTACGTCGCCAAGGAATACAACTTTGACCTTTCGATGATCCACACCGCCGGCCAGATCAACACGCTGATGCCCCACCGCATGATGAACAAGATCGCCTACGCGCTGAACCGGCAGGGGAAGCCGTTGAGCTCGTCGCGCGTCCTCTTTCTGGGGGTGGCCTACAAGCCGGACATCAATGATCCCCGCGAGTCTCCCGTGCTCTCGGTCATGGACGAGGTGGCGAGGAAAAGGGCCGAGGTCATCTACCACGATCCGTACATCCCTGAGGTGAAGACCCACGAAGGCCGCCCCTACAAGAGCCAGGACCTCACCGATGAGCTGATCAGGACGGCGGACTGTGTCGTGTTCGCCACGAATCACAGCGCGTTCGACGTGGATCGCATCGCGTCGCTCTCGCGGCTCATTGTCGACTTCCGCAACGCGATCAAGACGCGGGTCGTCGAGACAGATCGGATCAGCAAGCTCTGAGACGGAAGACAATCCGCCACGGGAGACGATGGTTTGAAGACGGCGCTGATCACGGGCGTCACCGGACAGGACGGCTCGTATCTGTCTGAGCTCCTGCTCTCCAGGCAGTACCGCGTTCACGGGATCAAGCGCCGCGCCTCGCTCTTCAACACGGATCGCATCGATCACCTCTACCAGGATCCTCACGAATCCGAAGTCCGCTTCAGCCTCCACTATGGAGATCTGACGGATTCCTCCAACCTGATCCGCATCATCCAGGAAGTGCAGCCCGACGAGATTTACAACCTGGGTGCGCAAAGCCACGTCAAGGTATCCTTCGAGACTCCCGAATACACGGCCAACTCCGACGCCCTGGGGACCCTGCGCCTGCTGGAGGCGGTCCGCATCCTGGGGCTGACCGACCGGGTGCGCTTCTACCAGGCATCGACCAGCGAGATGTTCGGCCAGGCGCAGGAGACCCCGCAGAGAGAATCGACCCCGTTCCATCCCCGCAGCCCTTACGGCGCGGCCAAGGTTTACGCCCACTGGATCACGGTGAACTACCGGGAGGCATACGGTCTGTTCGCCTGCAACGGGATCCTGTTCAATCACGAAGGCCCGCGCCGCGGGGAGACTTTCGTGACCAGGAAAATCACGCGGGCCGTCGCCGCCATCAAGATGGGGCTCCTGGATCGGCTGTACCTCGGCAATCTCGATGCCACGCGGGACTGGGGATTTGCGGGCGACTACGCGGAGGCGATGTGGCTGATGCTGCAGGCCCCCGAGCCGGACGACTACGTGATCGCGACGGGGCAGAGCCACTCGGTTCGAGAGTTCGCGCAGGAGGCATTCGCCTGCGCCGGCATCGACATCGAATGGCGCGGGCGCGGCGCCGGCGAGCAGGGAATCGACGCATCGACGGGCAGCGTCCGCATCCAGGTGGATCCGCGCTATTTCCGGCCGAGCGAGGCCGAGCATCTGCTCGGTGACCCGTCCAGGGCCAGGACGAAGCTGGGATGGCGACCGTCCGTCGGGTTCTCCGAGCTGGTCAGGATGATGGTCGCCTCCGACCTGCGGGAGGCGGAGCGGGACGCGTACCTGAGCAAGGGCGGCTTCGACGACGCCAGAGGCCAGGAGTAGGCGCGACGTCGCCGCCGCGGCGGAGGAATTCCGTGCACACCAGCGACAGAGTATACGTCGCGGGCCACAGGGGCCTGGTCGGGTCTGCCATCCTGCGCCGGCTCGTCGCACGCGGCTACGGCAACATCGTCGTTCGCACGCGCGGGGAGCTCGACCTGAGAGACCAGCAGGCGACCAACGCGTTCTTTCTGCGCGAAAAGCCCGACTGCGTCTTCTTCGCCGCCGGAACCGTGGGCGGGATCCTCGCCAACAGCACGCGCAGGGCCGAGTTCATCTACGACAACATCATGATGTCCGCGAACGTGATCCACGCGGCCTGCCTTGCAGGGGCGAAGAAGCTGCTGAACCTCGGCTCGTCCTGCATCTATCCGCGGCTTGCGCCGCAGCCGCTCAAGGAGGAGTACCTCCTCACCGGCCCGCTTGAAGACACCAACGAGCCCTACGCCGTGGCCAAGATTGCCGCCGTCAAGCTCTGCTCTTCCTACAACCGGCAGTACGGGACGCAGTTTCTGTCCGTCATGCCGTCCAATCTCTACGGTCCCCACGACAACTTCGATACGCAGAGCTCTCACGTCCTGCCCGCGCTGATCCGCAAGATGGCGGACGCCCTGGACAGCGACGGGCCCGTGACGCTCTGGGGCGACGGCTCTCCAAGGCGCGAGTTTCTATACGTGGACGATCTGGCCGACGCCGTCGTCTTTCTCATGGAGCATCACGACACCCGCGATGCTGGGGAGCTCCTGAATATCGGCACCGGCGACGACATCACCATCAAGGACCTGGCCGAAAAGGTGGCCTCCGCGGTGGGATACAGGGGTCGCATCCTGTGGGACGCCTCCCGTCCCAACGGCACCCCGCGCAAGCTGCTCGATGTCTCGCGCCTGCGGAATCTCGGCTGGCAATCCTCCATCTCCCTGGACGAGGGGCTGAGGAGAACCTGCGAATGGTTCCGCGCCCAGCGCGCTGTCCTGGCGTCGCACGACCGACGGGAATCGACGGGGCCCATCGCGGAATCCGGGGCCCGCTGATGAAGGCTCGCGTGGCCCATCTCGACTCTTCGCCCGGCGGTGGCGTCGAGCGCAAGCTCAGGCAGCAGGCGGCGATTGCCTCCGAAATGGGGCTTGGCCTGGAGTTCCGAGCTCTTGCCGGCGCCGATGATCGCCGCGGCCGCTGGAGCCCGCTGTCGATCCTCCGCGACAATCTCTCGAATCTGCGCCAGATCGGGGATGCCCTGGCAACGTGCGACATGGCCATCCTGCGTTTCCCCAAGGTGCCGCTCGGCCTCCTGCTGGCCGCGGCGCGTCAAGGAGGCAGGATCATCACGGAGCACCACACCGACGAGATCGCCGAGTTGCGGGCAGGCAGGTCGTTCAAACGCGCGGTCCTCGCGTGTGCTGTCCGCCTCGCGAGCCGCTACGTGCTGGGACGCGTGGCCGGCATCATCGGGGTCACCAACGAGATCCGCAGGCTCGAGGTCGCGAAGGCAGGACGTAGGCCGAAGCCCTCGGCCACGGTCACAAACGGGATCGACGTCGGCGCCACGGGGTTCACGCGCTTCGTTCCGTTTGACGGCAGAACTCTCAAGCTCGTCATGGTAGCGTCGAGCTTCCAGACCTGGCAAGGTTGCGACAGGCTCCTGGATGGGCTGCGCGTCTACGGCGAAGGAGTATCGATAGAGCTCGCGCTGATCGGGAGCCCCGATCGCGAGCTCGTCCAGGAAGCAGAGAGGATCAACGCGCAGGGCCGCCACATCGTGAGGATCGTCGGTCCGGTCTACGGGAGCGACCTGGAACGGCGAATGGGAGAAGCGACTCTGGCGGTCGGGTCGCTGGCGGTGCATCGCAAGGGCATGCGCGAGGCATGCGCGCTGAAGGTTCGCGAGTATGCCGCTCGAGGCATCCCGTTCATATACGCGTACGACGACAGCGACATCCCCGCCGACGCCGCCTTCGCGCTCAAGATGGACGGCAACGACAGCCCGATCGACATCGGCCGGGTCGTGGAGTTCGCCGCCCGTGTCACCGCCGGCCACGGGATATCCCAAGACATGCGCGAGTTCTCCAGGAGACGCCTCGACTGGCGCTCACGCCTCGAGCAGATGTACGACTTCGCCTGCGGTCTGGTGCGGGATCGCGCATGAAGATCGTCTGCGTCTTCCTGAACCCCGCCATCCGCACCGGCGGCCACCGCAGGTACCTCGAGCTGGCCGACGATCTCGCGCGCCTCGGAAACGACGTCGTGCTGATCAGGGGCGAAGGCCTGGACTTCGCCACGGAGCGCGCGCGGCTCGCTAGCTCTGCCGCCCGAGCCGCGCAAACGGCCCCTGCCGTTTTCGCTCCGCGCGGCGCTCGCGATCGCCCGCGCAGGAAGGCGGATCAAGGCCGAGGCCGCGGGGGCCGACTGGGTCATGGTCCACGGCGAGAGCCACTTCCTCGCGGGTCTCCTGCTCAAGGCGCTGCTGCACGCGAAGCTCGCCT
The DNA here is from genome assembly GCA_963734495.1 of uncultured Spirochaetota bacterium. Classification (GTDB taxonomy): domain Bacteria; phylum Spirochaetota; class Spirochaetia; order SZUA-6; family CAVTHK01; genus CAVTHK01. Next base: position 612,122 of record CAVTHK010000001.1, on the reverse strand, counting down.
TCGCCTACCGCAGCAACGCGGTGGCCGAGGCGCTGATGTCGCTCCGCGAGAACTCCAGGCGGGGCGTGGCTCGGGCGCGCATCCGCTTCGAGATGATCAAGTTCAGGGCGTACGAGCGCTTCATCGCGGCGCGGTCCGACCTTCTGGTGTTCCAGAGCGCCTTCGACGAGCGTGACTACCTCTCGCGAGTGCCGGCGGCAGCGGGGAGGACCGTGGTCATTCGCGGCAACATCGGCGGGCCGCGCTTCCGGGCCGCCGACAGGGACATCAATCGCAGCACGAGACTGCAGCGGCTCGTGTTCGTCGGGAACTTCGGGGAGCGCAAGGGCATCCGGTACCTCATGGCTGCCGTCGAGCAGCTGATCGGCGCCGGCTGCGACGTCTCGCTCGACGTGATCGGCTGGGGCCCGGCGCTGTCGAAATGGCAGGACCACGTCGATCGTCTGGGCATGAACGGCCGCATCCGGCTCCTCGGCCGGCAGAGCGATCCGTTCCCGCTCATCGGCGCCGCCGATCTCATGGTGGTGCCTTCGCTGTTCGACAGCTACCCGGACGTCGTTCTGGAAGCGCTGCATGTCGGCACCCCGGTGATCGGAAGCCGCGTGGGCGGACTCCCCGACATGCTCGGCCGGGACGAGCTGCTCTTCGAGCCCATGAGCGCCGAGGCCATCCGCGACAGGATCCGGGCGATGCTCGAGTCCCCCACCCTCTACCTGCGCGCCCGGGAGCTCTGCCGCGCCCGCGCCGGCGCGTTCCGCTTCGACTGGGGCGCCGCATTCGCCGACGCGATGCGCACTGCACAGGGTGCGGCGGCGCCATGAACATCCTCGGGCTCCTCCTGAACCACGAGATACGCACCGGGGGGCACACGCGCTACCTCGATCTCATGGAGGGCCTGGCCGCCCGCGGCAACGCCGTCAGCGTCATCCTCAACACCTCCCTCGATTACCTCCCCGCGCACTTCCGTCCCATCCGCTTCCCGGTCCCCTACGTCCCCGGCGCTCTGAGGCCGGCGGCACTCGCCTTCCGCGCCGCGGTGCGCAACGGGCTGCAGACGATCCGCGCGCAGGCCCCGGCGATCGACGTCATCATGGCCTTCGGCGAGAGCCATCTCCCGGCCGCCGCCCTGCTCAGGCGTCGTCTGCGCGCCCCGCTGCTCTACGTTCAGAGGCACAACACCGTACGGGAAGAGCTCATATCGGTGCGCGAGAACATGTTCAGGCCGCTGGTCGCCGCGGGCATCCTCTGGGACCTGACCAAGGCTCGCCGCTACGAGCGGATGATCGCCCGCGCGGCCGACCTGGTCGTGTTCCAGAGCGGCTACGACCTGGAAGACTTCGTCTCGCGGGAGCCGGCGTCGCGCCTGCGCGTGCGGGTCGTGAGGGCGGACATCCGGCTCCCGCGTTTCAGGCAGGAGATGGCGGGGTCCAACGCGAGCCGATCGCTCCGGCGCATCCTCTTTGTCGGCGGCCTGGGCGAGCGCAAGGGGGTCGCGCACCTGATCCGCGCCGTGGAGATCGTCGCCGCCGCCGGCGTGCGCGATCTTTCGATCGACGTCGTGGGCCAGGGCGAGGGGCGCGGCGAGCTCGAATCGCGGGTGCGCAGCGCGGGCATCCAGGGCATGGTGAAGTTCCACGGCTGGGTCGCCGACACATTCCCGATGACCGCGGCGGCCGACCTCGTGATCGTCCCGTCGCTGTTCGACAGCTACCCCGGCGCGGTCCTCGAGGCGCTGCACGTCGGCACGCCGGTGATCGGGACCTGGGTCGGCGGGATCCCCGACATGCTGCGCGCCCCGGAGCTCCTGTTCCCGCCCGGCGACGCGCAGGCGATCGCCGACCGCATCCTCGCCCTCTACCGCGACCCCGCGGCCTACGAGCGCGTGGCAGCTCTCTGCCGCGCAAGGAGGGCGCACTTCGACTTCGACTGGACCGGCGAGTTCGAGAAGCTGCTCCGCGAGGTCTGCAGGCGCGTCCACGGGACCTGAAGAGCCGGGGCCGCGGCGACACGCCGCGGTCAGAGCAGGCGCCTGTAGACCTCGAGGAGGCGCCGCGCGCTTTCCTCCCACGAGAATGCGGCCGCGCGCCCGAGGCCGCGCTCCACGAGCGAAGCGCGCAGGGCGGGCTCTCGGACCACCCGGGACATGAGCGCGGCGAGGCCCGCGTGGTCGCGCGGATCGTCGATCATCAGCGCCGCGTCGCCGACGATCTCCGGGATCGCGAAGGCCCGCGACGTGACCACGGGGCACCCGCAGGCCATCGCTTCGAGGTTGGGCATGCCGAACCCCTCGGCGAACGAAGGGTAGAGGAACAGGGAGGCCGCGTTCAGCAGCTCGACCTTGTCGCGCTCGCTCACGTAGCCCGGCGCAACGAGCTTCCCCGAGGGGCTGCCAAAATCGCGGACCCGTTCCGAGTCCCACCCTTTGCCGAGGAGCACGAGGCTGTGATCGCGGCCTTCGGGCGAGGCCGCGAACGCCGCGAAGGCCCGCAGCATCGTCCACGGGTTCTTGCGCTCCGAGAAGCGGCTCACGTGGATGACGTAAGGGCCGGCGATGCCGTGACGCGCGGGCGCGGAGACTTCCGTGCGGGGCATCACGCGATAGGCCGCGCTCACAGCGTTCGGGCACACCGTGATGCGCTGCGGCGGGATCCGGTAGCGCCGCGCGATAAAGGCGCGCGTCGTCTCGGACACCGTGACGATCGCGTCCATCGCCCGCGCGTAGGGCGGCACCACCAGCAGCTCGTGGGCGTACGTGGCGGCCGGGTAGAAGCGCGGCAGCAGAAGCTGCTCCACGCCGTGGATCGTCGCGACCTTCCGCGCCCTCACCCCCCAGAGGGGCGCGTAGATCGTGAGCGGGCTGTAGTGGACGACGTCGAAGCGCTCGCGCGCCAGGGCGCGGGCCGCGCCGATGGGGCTCCTCGGGACGACGAGCTCGCGCGCGCGGGCGTAGATCTCGCGGTCGCTGCGCTCGTAGTGGATGAGCGTCAGCTCGAAATCGCGGTTGATCGCCATGAAGGCGCTGACGATCTCGAGCAGGTGCGCTCCGCTCCCGCTCGTGCCCTGGTCGATGGGGCGCGTGAAGATCCCGAGCCGCGGTTTCACCGCGCGAGAGCATAGCGCGGGCGCGCGCCGCAGTCTACGCTTGGCGCTGGAACAAAGGTCAGGTGAAGGCGTATGTCGGGCAGGTGGGTCTCTCTCGCCGAAATAGCGCGCACGGTGCCGAGAGGCGCTGCGTCGCCGGACTCGGTCTGGTCGCGAGTCGCCCTGCGGCCGCTCTCGATCCCGCTCTCGGCCGTGGCGCTCGCTCTGGGGGCGAGCGCGAACGCCGTCACCTATTTCGGCATCGTGGTGTGCCTCGCAGCCGCGGCGCTGATGGCCGCCGGCGGCCGGGCGGCGGTGATCGCGGGAGCTGCGCTCTTTAACCTCTTCGCCGTGCTCGACTGCGTGGACGGGAACGTCGCGCGGGTGCGGGGCGGGAGCGCGTACGGCCCCTGGGTCGACGCCCTCGGCGGCTACGTCGCGTACACCGCGGTGCTGCTTGCGGCGGGCGCGGCCGCGGGCGCGCCGCTGGCCGGCGGCGTTGCCGCCGCGTGCAACCTCCTCATGCGGGTGGCGCACCAGAGCTTCCGCAACATCCGCCCCGGCGGCCGCCGCTGCCGCACCGCAGCGCGCCTCGCTGGAGAAGCGTGTCAGCGAGAACCTCGGCATCACGGGGCTGCTGATGCCCGCGGTGCTCGCGGGCGCGATCGCGGGCGCGCTGCGGTGGGTGGTGCTGCCGTACGCGGCGTTCTACGCCGCCGCCTGCGCCGCTGTCCTGGTCAGGCTCGTGGTAAAGGTCGAGCGCAGGTCAGAATAGCGCCACTTTGCGCGCGACGAACTTCCAGACGAACCCGACCACCGCGGACACCCCGCGGGAGACCAGGTAGTACAGCCGCAGCACGTCTGTGAGGAGCCACAGCAGCGCCTCGTTGATGCCCATCCCCGCGAGCCCGATGGCCACGAACGCGCCGAACTCGACCGCGCGGCTCTTGAGCTTCCTGGACGGGAAGACCCAGAGGATGCTCAAAGCGTAGTTGACGATCATGCCCGTGCCGTAGCTGATGACGGCCGAGACGAGGTAGTGGATGCCCGCCTTCTCGGTGAGCAGCCACAGGCCGCCGAAGTCGCAGGCCAGGGAGATCGCCGAGGTGATCCCGTAACGGAACGCCTGGACGAGAGAGCCGCTTGCCTTGTCGCGGAAGAGCGTGCGCGCGAACGACGCGATGCTCATGCCTGTGGCCTGGCGGCCGCGGGGGGCCGCATCAGTAATGGTGCCCCAATCCGATGAAGATCTCGGGCTTGTGCAGATCGGCGGTGCTGAACGTCTTGATGAAGTCGGTGATGTCGAAGCCGAAGGAGATCCTCAGGTAGAAGGCGCGCGCGAACAGCGGGAAGCCGACTCCCTCGACGCCGACCGCGTACTTGATGTCGCTCTCGGTGTCGAAGGAGAGGTTTGTGTCCGTCACCATGGCGGCGTCGAAGAAGAAGCCCCCCTGGGCCTCGGCGAACCTGGGTATCGTGAACACCTTGAGCGCGATGTCGGAGTTCCAGTAAAGCCCGAGGTTGCCCTCCATGCGACCGTCCAGGACGCCCCGGATGGGGGCCGCCGCGTTCGTGGTGTTGACGCTTTCCGGGGTGTAGAAGCCCGAGACCCGGGCGGAGAAGCCCCAGGGGCTCGCCGCCTTGTAGCCGGAGAGATCGGCCGTGAGGCTCGCGATCCAGCGATCGGTGGAGAGGCTGTACGGGAAGGAGTTGGCGATCGAGGCCGAGGCGCCGTTGCGGAAGTTGCCGATCCAGTCGACCCTCTCGGCCACGAGGGCGTGGGAGAAGCCCGGCTGGAATCCGCGGTAGTTCGGCGAGAGCTCGCCCTGGGCCTTGTACTTGACGTCGACGAAGACCGAGGGCACGTACTTGACCTCCTCCAGGGCCGGCAGGTACCAGCCCGTGCGGATGGTCGAGCCGAACGACACTTTGCTCTCGTGGTAGTACTCGTCGTCGGCGACAGTCGTGGTGCCGTCGGGGTTTACGTAGACGAGCTCTTGGTCCTCGCGGATGACGTGATAGCCCTGCGTGTAGGCGAGCGTCCACTTGTCCGGCCAGAGGGGGATCTCGATCCCCAGGGTCGTCTCGAGGTCCAGGCCGAAGTTCACCGTCTGGCTGAAGTCGATGGGATCGGTCCCGATGTCGTAGGTGAAGCCGCCCGAGAAGTCCCAGCTCCAGTCGTGCCCGAGCATCTCGAACGGGAGGGTGAACGAGGACTTGGCCCCCCACTCGTTGGTCTGGTCCTCGGTGTAGGTGTAGTCGAGGTTCAGCGTCAGCGTCTGCATGGTGCCGAAGAAGTTGTAGTCCCTTCCGCGGAGGGCGAGCAGCAGGCCCGAGTTGGAGTCGTACTTGAAGTAGGGAAGTCCGATCAGGTTCCAGCTGTCCTTCGTGTGCACGTCCAGGGTCACGGCGGCTGCCTGGCCGGGGCGCGGCTCCACCGCCGTCTCGATGCGCGCGGATGCGAGCATGCGCTGGTTCACGAGGAGCTGCGTGCGGTTGGCGACGACGGAGTCGAGCTCGTCGCGCGAGGCGAACGTGCGGCCGACGTACAGGTCGTTGTCCCTGAGGAACTTCGCGAGGACCCACTCCCGGGTGTGGCCCTCGATGTGGTAGCGAATCCCGGTGATCTCGAAGGCGGCCGCGTCCTGGGCCAGGCCCCGGGGCAAGGCTGCCACGGCAAACGCGGCCGCGAGGAGACAACGCCACACGGTTTTCACTTTGCTGGACCTCTTTTTATCTACTTCGACGTGATCCGGGGGATCCGCCAGCGCTTGGGCTGGGCCAGGCTCCGGACGTGGATGGCGACTTTGTTGCGGTCGTAGAGCTCCATGCTTTCCAGGTTGAAGGAGAACACGAAGCGCCGGACGCTCGCCCCGAAGCCGTCGGCAAAGAGCCCCGGGCGGACATCCCGGAACCCGTAGCGGGTCGAAAGCCTGATGTCGCCGAGCTCCAGGTACTGCGCGTGCTCCTCCCGCAGGAGCACCTCGAGCTCGCCCGGCGCGCCGGTGCCGCTCGAGCCGAGGGACACCTGCGCGACCTTGGCCACCGGCAGGAGCGAAGCCACCCGGTCGCCGCCCAGGTCGAAGCGCTGCGTCGCGTCCCGCAGCAGGTCCCCGCTGACGGTGACCTTCTGACCGCCGGCCGCGAGGGCCACGATCGCCTCGTTGAAGACCTCGAAGATGGTGAGCCCGCTGGACTCGCCGTAGGCGAGCAGGCGGTCGAGCTCCTCGCGGTCCATCTGCCTCACGCTGCCGGGGGGAGCCGCGTCCAGGAGGTCGCCGAGCGAAGCCGGGTCGGCCGCCGCCGCGAGCGCGGCGAGGGCCGCCGCGGCGAGCACGGCAGCGGCCCGTCTGCTAATAGGCATACCGCAGCCCGAGGCTCAGGTGGTGGAGCACGACGTCGTTGCCCTCGATGGGGACCGCGCCGTTGATGACGGGGCTGTCCGTAAAGACGCTCGCCTGTGCCACGGGATCTGTGTCCGCCTTGTTCTTGGCCACCTCCAGAGTGTAGCCCCCTTCGACGTAGAGCGTAGCGCGGCCGAGCGGCATCCTCCAGGAAGCATCGAAGCCGAGCAGCAGGATCTGCTCGATGACGTCCTGCGAGAGAAAGCTGACCTTGTCGAAGCGGTGCCCGTTCACCTTGTCGTACCCGTTGTCGTTGATCCCGCCGTCCGTGGTGCCGACCCACCAGTTGTCGGCGACCGCGACGTCGGTGGCGTTGGCGTGCCTCTGGTAGACGGCCGATAGTGTAACACCGAGGCGGTCCATCGGTGTCAGCATCGCCCGCAGGCGCAGGCGGTCGGAGTTGGGGTCGAGGGCCACGAGCGACCTTCCCATGTGGGAGTAGTTGTAGTAGTTGATCCCGTTCGCGTACAGCGGCTCGGGGGCCGGCCGTATCTTCGAGCCCCTCGACGCTCACGCGGCGGTGCGTGTAGGTGTAGGGCGTCACGAGCGCGTAGTCGAGTGACACGCGCTTGAGCAGCGCCTGCAGGGGCGTCCACGAGACCCCCGCCTGGCCGCTGACCTTGTACTTCGTGTTGAAGTCCAGCTTGAGCATGTCGAGGAACTGCAGGTCGTCGGCGTAGAACATGAAGTCGACGCCCAGGTCCGCGGGCAGCCGCGCCGACGCGGAAAGGCCCAGCATCAGGTTGTCGACCGAGCCCATGTAGGCGCTCAGATAGGTCCTCGGCACGATGGGCACGAGATAGAGCGGCTCGAAGCGCTCCCCGTAGACCACGGTCTCGAAGAGGCCGAGGTCCAGCCAGTCCACGGGCGAGAACTGGAAAGACTGCCCGGTGAGGTACTTCCTGGGGTAGACGGTGATCTTGCCGTCTTCGCCGAGGGCGTCGCCGCGGTCGCTGGTCGCGTCGAGCAGCAGCAGGAACTCCGTGTAGGTGAGAGGCCCGCCGCGCCACGTGAACGAGAGGTGTCCCGCCTCCGCGGCCTGGGGGCTCAGGACCGGCCCCTCGTCGAAGGGCCCGAAGCTGTGGCGGTTGAGCCCGATCTGGAACCACCAGCTGTCCGTCCCGAACGCGGCGGTCCCGCTGGCGCTTCCGGTCGGCAGCAGCGTCACGCCGCGCACGGAGACCGCGGCATAGTCCACGACGTAGTCGACGGGGAACCGCTGTCCCGGGATAAAGGGGTCGTCCCCCGGGTTCACGACGACGAACCCGCCGGCCTTGCCCGCGAGCGTGATCAGGTCGGTGAGCCTGCCCGCGGTCTCCAGGTAGGCGCCGTTGACGCTGTAGAACACGTCCTGCGTGGCGGTCGTGTCGCTGAAGGCCTCGGCGCCGATCCTCGCGTTCACGTCCACCGTGGCGAGCAGGGCCTCGGCCTCGCGGGCGCTTGCGGGGTCGGCGTTGCGGGCGACCTCGCGCAGCAGCGAGACCACGAGCTGCTGCGGGTAAGGGCGCAGCAGCGGGAGCCGTCTCACGTACCCGCGCTCGGCCCACAGGTCGAGCTGGGCGTAGATCCCGTCCCTGGGATCGCTCCAGTCGAGAGCGCCGCTGACTGCGGCGAACGCAAGCGCCAGAACTGCGAACGTGATGATCCGTTTCATGATGGGGACCTGCCGGGACTGGGTTTTGCGGACGCGATCTGCATGAATCGCTTCACAGTATCATAAAGCGGCGCCGCGGCAAACCTCGTTTTTGCGGTGTCGAGCGGCGCACGGAAAGGACTGTTCAGATGAAGGTTCTCGTGACGGGCGCGGCGGGCTTTATCGGCTCGTTCGTGACCCGCCGCCTGCTGGAGCGGGGCGACGAAGTGGTCGGGCTCGACAACCTCAACGACTACTACGACGTCCGGCTCAAGCACGGCCGCCTCGCGGAGGCGGGCATCGATGCGGCCGGCCTGCAGGGCGGCCGCGCCGCGGCGAGCTCCCGCTACCCCGCCCACCGGTTCCTGCTCATGGACGTCGCCGACCGCGAGGCGATGGCGCGGCTGTTCGCCGCCGAGCGCTTTGACGCGGTCTGCCACCTCGCGGCGCAGGCCGGGGTCCGCCACAGCCTGGAGAATCCTTCGGCCTACGTCGACGCCAACCTCGTGGGTTTCGGGAACGTGATCGAGGGCTGCCGCAGGACGGAGGTCAAGGGGCTGACCTACGCCAGCAGCTCCAGCGTCTACGGACTGAACGAGTCGATGCCGTTTTCCGTCCGGCACAACGTGGACCATCCCGTCAGCCTGTACGCGGCGACCAAGAAGGCCAACGAGCTCATGGCGCACAGCTACAGCCACCTCTTCGGGCTTCCGACCACGGGACTGCGGTTCTTCACCGCCTACGGTCCGTGGGGACGGCCCGACATGGCCTATTTCCTGTTTGCCGAGGGCATCATGTCGGGGAAGCCCATCAAGGTGTTCAACAACGGCGAGATGCGACGCGACTTCACCTACATCGACGACATCGTCGAGGGCGTCGTTCGCGTCATCGACCGTCCCGCGAGGCCGGAGCCGAGCTGGTCCGGCGCGCATCCCGACCCTTCCTGTTCCCCGTCCCCCTACCGGGTGTACAACATCGGGCGCGGGAGCCCGGTCCTGATGCTCGATTTCATCGGGATCCTGGAGGAGAACCTGGGCAGAAAGGCGACGAAGAGCCTGATGCCCATGCAGCCGGGCGAAGTGACGACCACCTGGGCCGACACGAGCGACCTCGAGCGGGACACCGGCTACCGGCCCTCGATCGACATCCGCGAGGGAGTCCGGCGCTTCGTGGCCTGGTACAAGGAGTACCGACGCCTGTGAGCAGCCTGCTGAAGAGGGCGTCGGAGCTGCTGCGCGACGAGGATCGGCGCATCGTTGCCGGCCTCGTGCTCTTCACGCTGGCGTTCCGACTCCTCACGCTCATGATGATCGCCACCGGCATCGACGAGCGCGACTACTGGTTCTCGGCGAGGCGGTTGCTCCTGGGCCTCCCCTATGACAACATCCAGCACCGCACGATCCGCTTTGCCGTGATCCTGCCGGTGCTCGCGGCGCAGGCGCTCTTCGGGACGCACCCCGATGTCTACTACGTCGTGCCGCTCGTCCTTTCGCTGGTCCAGGTCGCCCTCATCTACCGCGTCGGCCTGCGCCTCCACGGCCGTGCCGCCGGCTTCGTCGCGGCCCTCATGCTCGTGACCTTCCCCTACATGATCCGGGGCGGGAGCCAGGTGCGGCCGGACTCCTTCTCGCTGACGTACGTGCTCGCGAGCTTCTCTTTCTTCCTCGCGTACCTCGACGGCGAACGGGACCGCACCCGCAACCTTCTCGTCTCGTCCGTCTTTCTGTTCGTCGCCTACCAGGCCAAGATCACGAACATCTATTTCGCGCCGGGCTTCCTGCTGGCGATCCTGGCGTTCCGCCGCGGCCGCGGCCGCGGGCGCCGCGACGCCCTCCTGTTCTGCGCGCCGCTTCTCGTCCTCTATGCCGTGGAGCACGCGCTGCTGTACCGGCTCTCCGGCGACCCGCTCGGCCAGATCGGCATCATCATCCACAATCATTTCACCGGCGACTACATCGCGCCGATGGACTTCTGGGGCCTGTTCGGGCGCTTCAGCCCCGGGAAGCTGCCCTGGTACTGGATGGCGGTCCTTCTTCTCGCGGCCGCCGCGGCCGTGCGCTACGCCGTGCGCCGCAAGCCTGACGCCGCCACCGCCGCGCTGCTCGCCCTCGCCGCGAGCTTCCTTCTCGGTGAGACCTTCGTCGTCAAGAGCATCCACCCCGTCATCCCGGTGGAGCCCTTCATCCACAGATACCTCCTGGGAATGCTGGGGCCGGTCCTGCTCCTGGATGCCCCGCTCCTCGTCGACGTATGGCGGCGCGTCCGTCCTGCAGCGGGACCGCTGCGCGCGCGATCCTGCGCATCCCTCATGGCGGCGGTGCTCCTGGCTGCCGCCGGTGCCTTTTCGATTCCGGGGCTCCCCCGAAGCGTGAGGATCTACGCCAACAACCCGCTGCGTCCCTCCGAGCACCCTCTCGCCCTGGTGGAAGACTACCGGCGCACGGTGTCCGACGCATTCGACCGGGGCGTGCCGGTGGTCGCAACCGACGACCTGTCCGGCCGCAACCCGCTCGAGACGTGCGCGCAGTTCTTCGTGAGCGATTCGGTGCTCGAGGCCTCCGGCCTCCCGCGCCTGGTCGAGGCCAGCCTGGCCGGGCGGCCCGTCGTGGCGCTCGCCCGCGCTCCCGTTTCCGCGGCCTATCTGCGCGACCCGGGCTCGCCGGTCGTGGCTGTTCGTCGCAACCCGCTCCGGGCGGCTCTTACCGTCGTTGCGGCTGCCCCGCCCCTGATTCGCGAAGACTCGCGGTCGCAGGAGGACTGACGCGGTGAAGCTCATTATCCAGATTCCGTGCTTCAACGAGGCCGCCACTCTGCCCGTGACCCTTGCGGCTCTCCCGCGCACCGTCGCGGGCTTTGACTCGGTCGAATGGCTCGTCATCGACGACGGGAGCACGGACTCGACCGTCGAAGTCGCGCGCAAGCACGGGGTCGACCACTTCGTGAGGTTCCCCCGCAATCGCGGCCTGGCCCGGGTGTTCATGGCGGGTCTGGATGCCGCGGTGCGCCTGGGGGCGGACGTGATCGTGAACACCGACGCCGACAACCAGTACGATGCCCGCGACATTCCCAGGCTGGTCGAGCCGATCCTCGCCGGCCGGGCGGAGATCGTGGTGGGCGCGCGCCCGATCGAGGGCATACCGCATTTCTCGCCCGTCAAGAAGGCTCTGCAGCGCCTCGGCAGCCGCGTCGTGAGGGCGTTGAGCAAGACGGAAATTCCGGACGCGCCCAGCGGCTTCCGCGCCTTGAGCCGGGACGCCGCGCTGCGGCTCAACGTGTACAACGACTACACATACACCCTCGAGACCATCATCCAGGCGGGGCGCAAGGGCATGGCCATCACGTCGGTGCCCGTGAGGGTCAACGAGGACCTGAGGCCGTCGCGCCTGGTAAAGAGCATCCCCGCCTACATCAAGCGCTCGATCATGACGATGGTCCGGATCTTCGTCGTCTACCGGCCCTTCGCCTTCTTCGCTTCGATCGGGACCGTGCTGTTCCTGCTGGGTTTCGCCCTGGGCGCGCGCTTCCTGCTCTACCTGATCGGCGGACAGGGGACGGGCCACGTCCAGTCGCTGATCCTCTCGGCGATCCTGCTGGGCATGGGCTTCCAGACGATCCTCGTCGCATTCCTTTCGGACCTGCTCGCCGTCAACCGGATGCTTCTCGAGGAGGTCCAGTACCGGCAGCGGCAGGAAGCCGCCGGGCGCGAGAGACCGCGCTGACGACGGGCGTCGAGCCGGCGCGGCCGCTGCATCGGAGTCGCGCGGGTCCGGTTCCCGACCCCGCCCCAGACGTGCTATAAGGTGCCCGAGGACCGTGAAATGAGGGGCATTCTCCTTGCCGGAGGCCGCGGAACGAGGCTGTTCCCCAGCACCAGGGCCGTCTCCAAGCAGCTTCTCCCGGTGTACGACAAGCCCATGATCTACTACCCGCTGTCCACGCTCATGCTCGCCGGCATCCGGGAGATCCTGGTGATCTCCGACCCCGTCAACCTCCCGCGGATCGAGGCTCTCCTCGGCACGGGCGAGGACCTCGGGATAGGGCTGAGCTATCGCGTGCAGGCGGAGCCCCGCGGTCTGCCTGAGGCGTTCGTCGTCGGCGAGGACTTTATCGACGGCGACCCGGTCTGTCTCGTTCTCGGCGACAACATCTTCTTCGGCTACAGCTTTTCGGAGATCCTGCAGGCGGGGGCGCGCCTGGAGCGAGGGGCCCTGGTCTACGGCTACTGGGTGGCCGATCCGCAGCGCTACGGGGTGGTGGAGTTCGGCGGCGGCGGACAGGTCCTTTCCCTCGAGGAAAAGCCGGCGCGGCCCCGCTCGCACTACGCGGTCCCCGGGCTCTACTTCTGCGACGGCACCGTCGCGCAGGTGGCCAGGAGCCTCACGCCGTCGGCCCGCGGCGAGTACGAGATCATCGACGTGCTCCGCCACTACCTCGCCCTCGGAGAGCTCAAGGTCGAAAACCTCGGCCGCGGGACCGCCTGGCTCGACACGGGCACGCACGATGCGCTGGTCGAAGCCTCGAGCTTCGTGCAGACCATCGAGAAGCGGCAGGGGCTCAAGATCGGGTGCGTGGAGGAAGTCGCGCTCCACATGGGCTACATCGACGAAGCGGGCTTCCGAAAGCTGATCGCGGCGATGCCCGCCAACGACTACAGGAGCTACCTCTCGTTCGTGCCGGAGACGCGGCAGTGAACGCGACGGCGCCGCGACGGTGGGCCGACGCCGGCCTGCTCGCCCTTCTCTTTGCGATTCCGTTCCTGTCCGCCTTTCAGGGGCTCGACTTCACGGACACCGGCTGGGTCGCCAACAGCTACCAGCTCATCTTTGTCGACCCCGGGAGCATCCGGTACTGGTTCCACATGTGGCTGTCGAACGTGATCGGCGGCCTCGTCTACCGCGCGGTCCCCTTTCTGGGTCTTCTCGGCCTCAAGCTGGCGGCAGCCGTCGTCTTCTGGGCTTCCTGCCTTCTCGTGTGGCGGGCTCTCAAACCCGTAGTCCCCGTCCGGCTGGTGCTCGTGGGGCTGATCCTGGCCTACGGCTTCCAGTTCCCGCGGGTGCCGGTGGTTCACTACAACAACCTGACCGCCCTGTTCCATTTCGCCGCGGTGTTGTGCCTCCTCGAAGGGCTGCGGCGCGACAGGCCGTGGCTTCTGGCAGTCGCGGGCGCGATCGAAGCCGCCAATGTCTTCGTGCGGCTGCCCAATGCCGCGGGCATCGCGCTGGCCCTGGTCATCGGTTATCACGCCTTTGTCGACCGGCGGCCCGGCCTGCCCGCCCGCCTGCTCTGGTTCGCAGGCGGGTATGCTCTCGGCCTCGCGGTCGTGCTCCTCGCCATGGCGGCCGTCGGCCATCTGTCCCTGTACGCGGATTCGGTCGCGGGGCTTTTCCAGAGCACCGGGAACCAGCTCTCGGGCTACGACCTCAAGACGATCGTCCGCCGCTTCGTGCGCCAGAACGGCGAGGCCGCGGTCTACGGCCTGGCCTCCGGGGTGTTGCTGGCCGCGGGCGGTCTCTTGCCGGAGCGCGCGCGGCGGCTCGGCCTCATCCTGTTCGCGGCCATCGCCGCTTTCGCTTTTCTGCTCGTCACCCGGCTCGACGGCGACCGCACGGTGATGCGGGCAGCCCTGGGGTTCGCCTACATGCCGCTTGCCCTGGCCCTCCTGGTCCGCGGCGAAGCCCACCGGGACTTGAAGGTCGCGTGTTTCGCCGCCATCATCGTGCTGGCCGCCCTCTCGGTCGGTTCGGACACCGGCGCGCTGGTGAGCCTCTTCGGCTACGCCCTCGCGTTCCCGCTCGTGCTGGCCGTCGGCATCGCGGTGCAGGCCGACCCGCCTGCTGCTCCCCGGATGCTCGCGCTTCCGCGCGTGGCTTCCTTTGGCCTCGCGTTCTTCGTCGCGTTCACGGCGCTCGGCTCGGCCTACCTCTGGCTGCACTACACCTACCGCGACAGCGCTGACCGGCTCGCGATGACCGCCACGGTCCGGGACCCCATGCTGCACGGCGTCTACACGACGCCCGAGCGCGCGCAGGTCGTGGGCGATGTGCTCGACGAGCTGTCCAGGCGCGTCCGCCCGGGCGACGTCCTTCTCGCCCTGGAGTCCACGCCGATGATCAACTTCGCGACCAGGACGCGCCCTTACCTGGGCAACTCGTGGCCGAACCTGTACGTCGGCAACGAGCTGGAACAGAGCCTGAAATGGGCGCTCAAGGCGCGCCCGGACCTTCCCGTCGTCGTCGCTGCCAGGACGGACACCCGCAATCGATCCTGGCCTAGGAACACCTCGCTCAACCGCGGGGACGTCTCCGTCCTCAACCGGGAGCGCATGCGGCGGTTTCTCGACCAGTTCGGCTACCGGGTCGTCTGGGAGAATGCCATGTTCCAGATACTCGAGCCGTCGCGCAGGGTCCCGTCCGGGTAGGAGGCTTCGCGTGGACACGAATTCGCATCTCATCCGCCTGCGCTGCACGCCGGACGCGCGCGGGTCCCTGGTCGTTGCCGAGGGGTCCAAGGACATCCCCTTCGAGATCAGGCGGGTGTTCTACATGTACGGCATGGGGTCGGGCTCGGTGCGGGGCCAGCACGCCAACAGGGTCTCGAAGATGGTGTTCGTAGCCGTGGCGGGCAGGTGCCGCATCAGGGTCGACGACGGCCGGCACGTTGCGGAGTACGAGCTGACCGAGCCCTCTCAGGCGCTGTTCGCCGACCGCATGACATGGAAAGAGATGTACGACTTCTCGCCCGACTGCGTCCTTCTGGTGCTGAGCGACAGCCTCTACGACGCCGGGGAGTACATTCGCGACTACCAGGAGTTCAAGAGGGCGGCGCTCGCATGAAAGAGAGAGTCTGTGTCATAGGGTTCGGCTATATCGGCGCCGTCATCGGCGCGGTCCTTGCCGAGCGGGGCTACTCCGTCACGGGCGTGGAGCGCGCCGGGGCCATCCGCGAGGCGGTCGCGGCGGGCCGCAGCCCCTTCAACGAGCCGGGGCTGGATGCGCTGATCGCGGAGACCGTGCGCGCGGGCAGGCTCAGCGTGACGGATTCGGCGTCGGCCGCGGCCGATGCCGAGGTGGTCCTCATCACCGTGGGCACGCCGCTCGGCGAGCACGGGGCCGCGGACCTGAGCCAGATCACGGAAGCCTCGCGGCAGCTGGCGCCGCACCTGCGCGACGGCCGCCTCGTCATGCTCAAGAGCACCGTACCCCCGGGACCACGGCCGACGTCGTGCGCCCCATCCTCGAGGCGCGTGCGCGGGTCAGGCTGGCTTTCTGCCCGGAGCGGCTGGCCGAGGGCCGCGCGATCCAGGAGTTCCGCAACATCCCGGTCGTGGTCGGCGGCGTCGATGCGGAGAGCACGCGGGCGGCGGCCGAATTCTGGGAGCGAAGCCTCGGCGTCCCGGTGATCCGCGTGGCCGACGCGAGGACGGCCGAGATGGTCAAGCTCGCGGACAACCTCTGGATCGACCTGAACATCGCCCTCGCCAACGAGCTGGCCAAGCTCAGCGACCGGCTCGACATCGACGTCCTGGAGATGATCGACGCCGCCAACACGCTTCCCAAGGGCCGCCACCACGTCAACATCCTCACGCCTTCGGTCGGCGTCGGCGGCTACTGCCTGACCAAAGACCCCTGGTTCGTGCACGGCATGGGCGCCCAGCTCGGCATCGAGTTGAAGACCCCGGCGACCTCGCGCAACGTCAACGACAGCATGCCCGGCTACTCGGCGGGCCTGATCGACGGCCTCATCCACGACGGCGTTCCCGGCCGCGCGTCGTGGCCGTGCTCGGGATCGCGTTCAACAACACCGGCGACTGCCGCTACACGCCCACCAAGGGCGTCATCGACGCGCTGCGCTCCGCGGAGACGCTCCGCATGCTACGACCCGGGGTCAGCGACGAAGTCGCCTACGCCGTGGCGGGCCGCGCCTTTCGCGCGACCTCGGAGGGCGTACACCCTCCGGCGTGCCCACTTCGTCTCCATGTTCCACTACGGGCCCAGCGAGTTCCCCGAGATTCCGATCGAGGAGCTCGCGCGCCTCGCCGGGCCCCGCGCGCTGATCTTTGACGGCCGGATGATCTGCAGAGACAAGCTCGAGCGGATGAGATGCGCTGGACTGCGCTACAAAGGGGTGGGAAGGTGAGCGGCAACGTTGTCATGGTCACGGGAGGCTCCGGGTTCGTCGGCAGCCACATTGTCGAAGCGCTGCTCGACCGCGGGGACGAGGTCCACGTCTTTGACATCGCTCCCCTCGAGGAGTCCCGCAACCTGGCCGCGGTCCGCAGCCATCCCAACCTGAAGTACTTTGTCGGCGATCTCAGGGACAGGGCCGCGGTCGAGCGCTTCTATCGCCCCGAGGCCGCGGTCCTGTATCACCTGGCCTCGGTCGTGGGGATCAAGCACTACCTCGCGGACCCGCTCAAGCTGATCGACATCGTGGTCGGGGGCACGCGGACGCTCCTGGAGCTCGCGAGCCGGCACGGCACGAAGTTCATCTTTACCAGCACGAGCGAGGTCTACGGGAAGAACCCCGCAACGCCCTGGCGCGAGGACGGCGACAGGGTGCTCGGTCCCACGTATGTGGACCGCTGGAGCTACAGCTCGAGCAAGGCTGTGTGCGAGCACATGATCTACGGCATCCATCGCCAGAGCGGGCTGCCGTTCTCGATCGTGCGCTTCTTCAATGTCTACGGGCCGCGGCAGAACCCCTACTTCGTCATCTCGCAGAGCGTCTACAAGGTGCTGCGGGGCGAGCCGCCCCTGTGCTATGACGACGGCACCCAGACCCGCTGCTTTACCTACGTGGCCGACATCGTGGACGGCATCCTCGAAGCCTCCGGAAACCCCGCCGCCGTCGGCGAGGCATTCAACCTCGGGAACCCGACGGAGACGAGCGTCCGCGAGGCGATCGAGACGGTGATCAAGGTGTCCGGAGCCGCCGTGAAGATGGTGCCCTTTGACACGACCAGGGAATACGGGGCGGTCTACGAGGACATCCCCAGGCGCGTGCCCGACGTCCGCAAGGCAGCGGAGACCCTCGGCTGGAAGGCGAAAGTACCCCTGGCCGCGGGCCTGCAGCGCACGATCGAGTGGGCCCGCGAGAACCGCTGGTGGCTCGCTTGAGCGCCGGAGGAAGCACGATGATCGACTACGAGAACCTGCGCAAAGCGAACGAGCCGTTCTTCGAAGAGTACAAGCGCTCGCTTGCCGAGACGCTCGACGGCGGCTGGTTCATCCTCGGCGGCAAGGTCACCGCGTTCGAGCAGGAGTTCGCCCGGTACTGCGGTGCCGCGCACTGCGTCGGGGTCGCCTCGGGGCTGGACGCCCTGATCCTGTCGCTGCGCGTCCTCGACCTGCCCGCCGGCTCCGAGGTGATCGTTCCCTCGAACACCTACATCGCGACGATCCTCGCGATCCTCCAGTGCGGGCACAGGCCCGTGCTGGTCGAGCCGGACCTGCGCACGTACAATCTCGATCCCGCGCTCATCGAGGCCAAGGTCGGCCCCAGGACGCGGGCCGTGATGCCCGTCCATCTCTACGGCAAGTCGTGCGACATGGACCCGATTCTCGAGATCTGCCGCCGGAGGAACCTGGCCCTCATCGAGGATTGCCGCGCAGGCCCACGGGGCGCGCTACAAGGGCCGGCGGGTCGGCACCTTCGGGCTGGGCGCCTTCAGCTTCTATCCGACCAAGAACCTGGGAGCCCTCGGGGACGCCGGCGCGGTCGTCACCGACGACGCCGCGATCGCGCAGAAGCTGCGCATGTACCGCAACTACGGCTCGATCAAGAAGTACTACAACGAAGTCGTGGGCTACAACTCGCGCCTCGACGAGGTGCAGGCCGGCTTCCTCTCGGTAAAGCTCCGCCACCTGGACGAGATCAACGAGCACAAGCGCAGGCTCGCCCGCATCTACCTGGAGAACCTCAAGGACGACTTTGTAAAGCCCGTCGTCGAGGACGGCTTCTACGACATCTACCACATCTTCAACGTGCGCCACCCGAAGAGGGACGCCCTGCGTGAGCACCTGCTCAAAGCCGGAATCAAGACCGACGTGCACTACCCGCTGGCGCCGAGCAGGCAGAAGGCCCTCGAGGGGCTCCTGGACGAGTACGAGTTCCCCATCGCCGACGAGATCCACAACACGACGGTGAGCCTGCCGATCTCCTACTGCCACACCGAGGAGCAGATCCGCGGCGTCGTCGAAGTCATCAACCGATTCTAGGCGGGAGTGGACGCATGCTGCTCAGTGTCTGCGTACCGGTCTACAACGCCGAGGCCACGATCGAGGAGCTCGTTCGCGCCGTGCGCCGCGACCTCGCGGGGATCGAGCTCGAGATCGTCCTTGTCAACGACGGGAGCAGGGACAGGAGCGAAGAGGTGTGCTCGCGTCTCGCGCGCGAGCTCGACGGGCTCAAGTTCATCTCCCTGAGACGGAACTTCAGCGAGCACAATGCCGTCATGTGCGCCCTCAACCACTGCAGCGGCGACTACGCCGCCATCATCGACGACGACTTCCAGAACCCGCCGTCGGAGATCCCCAAGCTGCTCGCGGAGGCGACGAACGGCTGGGACGTGGTGTACTCGAAGTACCGCAAGAAGAAGCACAACCTCTTTCGCAACCTCGGCAGCCGCTTCAACGACAGAGTCGCGACGTGGCTCCTCGGCAAGCCCCGCGACCTCTACCTCAGCAGCTTCAAGCTCATCAAGCGCGACGTCATCGACGAGATCGTCAAGTACAAGGGCCCGTACCCGTACGTCGACGGCCTGATCCTCCGGGTGACGAACAGTATCGGAAGCGCGTACGTCGAGCACAATCCACGCAAGGTCGGCCGGTCCAATTACACCCTCGGCAGGCTCGTCGGGCTGTGGCTCAACATGTTCGTGAACTTCTCGATCAAGCCTCTCCGCCTGGTCACGTTCGCCGGAATGCTCCTGTCGACCGCGTGCGTCGTTCTGGCAGTCGTGTTCCTCGTGCAGAAGCTGGTGACCCCCGGCGAGCCGCTCGGCTGGGCGTCGACCATCGTGTCGGTCCTCTTTATCGGCGGCGTGCAGATGGTGTTCCTCGGCCTGGTCGGCGAATACCTCGGAAAGCTCTATCTCGACGTCAACGGGACTCCGCAGTGGGTGGTGAAAAAAAAGGTCTACTCGGCGAAATCGCCAGGTTCAACCTCGTAGGGGTCGTAAACACCGCGGTCACGTTCCTCATCTACTCGGGCCTCGTCGCCCTCGGCCTGGACTACCGCGCGGCGCTTGCGGCCGAGTACTGCGTGGGAGCTACCTTCAGCTTTTTCGCGAACAAGGGGTTCACATTCGGCAACCGCGAGCCGGTCACCCCGCGGATGGTTGCGGGGATGGCGGGCTCATACGCCGCCATGCTCGCGCTGAACATGGCGCTGCTCGTGCTGTTCGTCGAGCGGGCCGGCCTGGGCCGCTACGCCGGCCAGATCGCTGCCCTCGCGATCGTCGTGAGTCTCTCGTTCGCGGCGCAGAAGCTTCTCGTGTTCCGCAGGCACGGACCGGCGCCGGGCGGGAGCGGCGACTCCGGGCCCCGGGGGACCGCCCCGTGATCGCGCGCTGCGCCTGACGCGAGGCTCGCCCCGGGCGGGCGGGCCGGGCCCCACCGGGCCGCGCCGGCTATCGCGCCCCGGCGATTTCCGCGACCGCGGATTCGAACCGCTCGCAGAGGCGGCGCGCCTGCCCGGCGTAGGCTTCGGTGGCGTTGGCCACGATCCGGCGGCGCTCCGCGTCGTGCGCGAGGTAGTGCTCGCACTTCTCGATGACGTCGCTTCCGTCCCAGGCGATGGGCACGTAAGTCTCCCCCGCCACGAAGACATCCGGCCAGGTCTCGAGGTGGCTCATGTCGGGCTTGACCAGCAGGGCCCCGCTGCGCACCGCCTCGTAGTCGCGGAACGCGAGCTCGCCCCAGCCGAAGGGGCTCAGCACGATGCGGGAGTTTCGGACTTCCCAGTTGAAGCGTCTCTGGCCCACCTGGCCCGTGACGAAAGCGGGATGCCCCTTGATCCGGTCGGCGAGCACCCGCCTGTGGGAGGCGATGGAGGCCTGGGCGGGATAGCCGAATCGGGCGTGGACGGCAATGGCGCCGCTGTTTGCCGGCGACCGCCAGGGGCCGCGCGCGAAGAACGGCCGCGCCCAGCGGCCGCCGAGCATGCGCGCCAGCGCCACTCCGGCGCGCTGGCGCAGGTTCCGGCGCGGGAAATCCCCGATGCCGACGTTCCACGAGAGGCGCAGCTTGGCCAGCTCCGCATCGTCGCCGACGGGCTCGACGGTCTTGTCGGGGGTGTCCGTGACTCCGTAGCGGGTGTGGTAGTAGTCTGCGAAGAGCTCGTTGGCGTACAGGCGCCTGCGGTACACCAGGCGGTTCCGGAACAGCGCCTTGTTGTAGAAGAGGTCGACAAAGGCGAGGACGCCGGGGCGGTGGATTCCGCCGCCCGCGTTGCCGTTGAAGAACGCGATGCGCTCGTACTTGTCGCGCAGGCGGCCGCAGCAGGGTGTAGTCGACGACGTCGGGCTTGAGGAAGCAGCGCTCCATGATCAGGACGCGGTTCGAGTCGCGGCTGAGGCACCACTCCGAGGAGTCCGTGATCGTGAAGCGATGCTCGCCGGCGCAGAGAAAGACGGGCTTGAGCGTGTGGAACAACGAGATGCGGTCGAACAGGGCAAGCACGGTGATTCTCATGGGCGGGCCATGTTAGCCCGCGGGCGGCGATTCTTCAATGCAGCGGCCGCGGCCTGCCTCCTGGCCACCGGCTGCGCCCAGTCGCGCGGCCTGGTCGCGCCCCTGCCGGGCGGGCGGCCGGTGCGCTTCGAGGGCGCCGCCCGCCGCGACGCGGCGGCTGCCGCGTCGGCGGTCGGGGGCCGCCAGGGCGTCGTGAGCGCGGCGTGGTGGGGCTTCGACCCCGCCGACTCCACGCATGCCCTGCAGGCGGCCATCGATTCGGGTGCGGCGGTGGTGGAAGTCCCGAACATGGGGTCTCCGTGGCTCCTCGGTCCGATCCGCCTCGCCGGCAGCCAGGAGATCCTCTTCGAGCAGGGCGTGGTGATCGAGGCGAAGCCCGGGCTGTTCCTCGGCGGCGGCGACGCTCTCTTTTCCGCCGACGCCGTCACCAACCTGACGCTTCGGGGCTGGGGCGCGACGCTGCGGATGAGAAAGTCGGACTACATGGCGCCGCCCTATGAGCAGGCCGAGTGGCGCCATGCGCTCTCTCTGCAGAGCTGCCGCAACGTCCTCGTCGAAGGGCTCGCGATCGAGTCGAGCGGGGGCGACGGCATCTACGTGGGCGACAGCCGCAGGGGCGGGATCGACCCGTACTGCGCGAACGTGACGATCCGCGGGGTGCGGCTCACGGACAACTACCGCCAGGGCATCAGCGTGGTGTCCGCGCGCGGCCTGCTGATCGAGGACTGCGTGATCGAGCGCACCCGGGGCACCGCGCCCCAGGCCGGGATCGACTTCGAGCCGAATCGGGCCAACGAGAGCCTCGAGGACTGCGTCGTGCGACGCTGCCGCATCGAGCGCAATTCCGGGGCGGGCATCGAGGTGTACCTGCGGAACTTCGACGGCGGGAGCGCCCCGGTCTCGATCACCGTCGAGGCGAGCGTGCTGCGGCGCAACCGGATCCAGGTCTGGGTGACGCCCGCGGGAGGCGCGCCGCGGGGGACCATACGGTTCGTGGGCAACGACATCGGCTGGCTGCGGCTGATGCGCGGCGGCGACGGGCTCGCCGTGGAGGTCGTGCGGTGAAGCTCCTCTTCGTGGCCAACACGGCCTGGAACATCCGCAACTTCCGCTGGGGCCTCGTGCGCGCCTTTCGCGGCCGCGGCGACGAGGTCGCGGCCGCCGCGCCCCCCGACGACAGCGCGGCGGCCATCGCCGCCGACGGCATCCGGTTCCACCCGCTCGCCATGCGCGCCTCGTCGACCAGCCCCGCGCACGATCTCGCCCTGCTCGGGCGCCTGGTCCGCCTGTACCGCGAGATCTCGCCCGACGTCGTCCTTCACTTTACCATCAAGCCCAACATCTACGGCGGCCTGGCCGCGAGGCGGCTCGGGATCCCCGCGATCGCCAACGTCTCGGGTCTCGGCACGCTGTTCCAGTCGCCGTCCGCCGCCCTGCTGGTCGCGCGCGGTCTCTATCGCGTCGCGTTCGCGCGGGCGGCCGCGGTCTTCTTCCAGAACCCGGACGACCGGGCGCTGTTCCTCGCGGGGCGCCTGGTTCGGGAGGAAAAGGCGCGGCTGCTCCCGGGGTCAGGAGTCGATACCGAGCGCTTCGCGCCGGCACCGCCGCGCGAGCCGGGAGCCCCGCCCGTCTTTCTTCTCATCGCGAGGATGATCCGTGAAAAGGGGATCGCGGAGTACGTCGAGGCCGCGCGCATCGTCCGGCGCGAGCGGCCGGAGGCGCGCTTCCTGATGGCGGGCGAGATCGGGGTGGCCAACCCGTCGGCGATCGCGGCCGAGACCATCGCGGCCTGGGAGGCCGAGGGCGTGGTGAGCTACCTCGGGTTCTCGAGCGACATCCGCGAGCAGATCCGCAAGGCGGACTGCGTCGTGCTGCCTTCCTACTACCGCGAAGGGGTGCCGCGCACGCTGCTGGAAGCCGCGAGCATGGGGAAGCCGCTGATCACGACCGACAGCGTCGGCTGCCGCGAAGCGGTGGACGACGGAGCCAACGGCTACCTCTGCCGGCCCCGCGACGCGGGCGACCTGGCGCGGGCCATGCTCCGGCTGCTCGCGCTTTCCCCGGCCGAGCGCGACCGCATGGGGCGAGCGAGCAGGCTCAAGGTGCAGGAGCAGTTCGACGAGGCGATCGTGATCCGCCGCTACTTCGAGGCGGTCGACGCGGCGGTCCCGCCCGCCGGATGAGCGACGCCGCGGGTCGACGCGCCTGGAAACAGACGCCGCCCGGACGCTGCCAGGCGCCGCCAGACGCCGCCGGCGCTCTTTGACCCGCCTTTCGGCGCGTCGGTATATTCCTGGAGAGACTTTGCATGAACAGACAGACCGGCTCTCGTCGCCTCGCGGTGCGCGCCTCGTTGGCGGCGCTCGGGGTGCTCTTTGTCGCCGCGGCCCTGGCGGGCTGCGCGGGCCTGAGCGCCGCGGCGGCCCCGCGGCAGGCCGCGGGCCCGGCGGCGCCCGCCCCCCAGGTCGGGCCTGCGCCGAAGCCGGCCGAAGCCGCGCCGGCGCAACCCACGCCTCCGGAAAAACAGCAGGAGAAGCCGCAGGAGTTCGTCTTTGCCACGCTCGCGGGCTCGATCAGCTTCGACCCGGTGCGCGCCTACACCTCGCTGGAAGCCCAGGTGTACACGGCGATCTACGAGGGGCTGGTCATCTACAACCCGATGACGCTCGAGCCGATGCCCGGCGCGGCACGGCGCTGGGACATCTCTGACAACGGCCTGGTCTACCGCTTCTACCTGCGCGAGGAAGGCCGCTTCAGCAACGGAGACCCGGTGACGGCCAAGGTCTTTCGCGACTCCTGGTTCCGCGTGCTCGACCCCAAGTCGGGCGCCGAGTACTCGACGTTCTTCGACGTGATCAAGGGAGCCCGCGCCTATCGAACCGGGCAGACGACGGACCAGGACGAAGTGGGCATCCGCGTGGTGAACGACTACACCCTCGAAGTGGAGCTCGAAAAGCCCGCGCCTCACTTTCTCAAGGTGCTCTGCCACATGGCGTTCGTTCCGATCCACCCCTTCTACATGCACGACGACGGCTGGCAGAAGCGCTCCTCGATCGTGGGCAACGGTCCCTTCTTCGTCCTCGAGAAGAACGACAACGAGATCGTGTTCGCCCGCAACAACCTCTACTGGGGCCGCAGCGAAGTCAAGCTCGATCGCATCGTGATGCGCTTCCTGAGCACCCCGGGGGCGGCGTCCGAGGGCTTCAACCAGGGCCTGATCCAGTGGGCGACGAGCTGGGACAGCTCGGTCCTGAAGGACACGAGCAACGTCGTCTTCAACCCGCTGTTCGCCACGAGCTTCTACTTCTTCCGCAGCGATAGCGAGCCGTGGAACAACCCCAAGGTCAGGCGCGCGCTCGCCCTGCTCGTCCCCTGGGACCAGGTGCGCACCGACCAGGTGTTCTTTCCGACCGCCAAGCTCGTCTACCAGATCCCCGGCTACCCCGACGTGCAGGCCATCGAAAAGCCCGACAAGGAAGAGGCCCTCAAGCTGCTCGCCGAGGCGGGCTTTCCCGGGGGCAAGGGCCTGCCGAAGCTCGTCTTCCGCGTGGGGGCCGGCGGGGATTCGGAGCGGGTCGCAAAGCTCATCGGCGACGCCTGGAAGGATGCGATCGGCCTCGACGTCGAGGTTTCGACCGTGGACTACGACCGGTACTTCGCGAGCATCAAGGGCGAAGGGTACACCATCGGCCAGATGACGTGGATCGGCGACTTTCTCGATCCCCTCACCTTCCTCCAGATGTGGACGGGCGACAGCAACCTCAACGACGCCCACTACCGCAACGCGGACTATGACAAGCTGGTCTCCGACGGCAGCGCGCTGACCGGGCAGGAGCGCTACAAGAAGTTCGGCGAAGCCGAGAGCATGCTCCTCACGACGGGCGTCATCATGCCGGTCAGCCACCAGCCGTCGCTGAACCTCATCGACCTCGACAAGATCGACGGCTGGTTCCCCAACCCGCTGGACATCCACCCGTTCCGCTACCTGGAGTTCAAGGGCGCCCAGATGCTGCCGAACGTCGTGATGCGCTGATCGCGCGCGCGGCAGACGGGGCGGCGCCGCGGGAGGCGCCGTCGCGGCGTGCCGGCCGGCCCCCGGCGCGGCGCGGCCGCGGCGTGTGCGTCTATCGCGAAGAGAACAGCGGCCCCATCGTCCCGCGCCAGCGGGGGTTCTTGCTCGACATGTCCTCGGCGTACAGCGGCCCCGAAAGAGGCTCCGGCTCGCCGAGGAGCTGCCTCATGAAGCTCGCGACCCAGCGCTCGACCTTGAGCACCACGATCTGCTTGCGCAGCCGTCCCTGCATGTCCCTGTTGAGGATCTGCGGGATGGTGTTCGTGGTGACGATCTCGGTCACGGCAGGGTCGCTCAGGTTCCCCCGGATCTCGCGGCTCGAGTGGAAGTGGGTCACGAACACCACGACCCGCTCCGCGCCGAGGCGCGTGAGCAGCCGGCAGCACTCGGCAGCCGTCACTCCCGTGCGCGTCATGTCGTCGATCAGCGCCACGTGACGGCCCGCGACCGCCTCCCTCCTCACCTCGGAGCTCTCCGAGACCTCCACCTTGACCTCGCGCTCGCCCCGCCTCTCCTTGCACAAAACAACAAGCGGAACCCGCGGCTCCCCGAGCTCCTTCTGCACGTACTCGCAGAACGTGAGCGCTCCCTTGTCGGGCGCGCTGAGCGCGAGGCGCTCGCGGTCGACGATGTCTGAGTCGCGCAGGTAGCTCGCGTACAGGTCGGCCGGCAGGAGGTTGTGGAAGCGCCCCGAGAAGCGGTCCATGAAGATGGCCCGCACCGACGCGGAGTGGTTGTGGACGGTCACGACCTCGTCGACGCCCGATTGCCTGAGGAGGTCGGCGTACAGCCGGGCCGTGAACGGCTGCCCGTCGAACTTGCGGAAATCGTCCGGGTCGCGCGGAAAGGCGGTGAGCCCGTGCTCGGGCCGCGGCCCCCGGTCCTGGGCGCTGTAGTAAAGGTCGGGCTCGAGCAGGATGACCCTGCCGGCCCCGTTGTCCTTGGCCGCGCGCGCGATGAGGCAGTTGCGCATCGCCAGGTCCTGCCGCGTGTACAGCCCCATCGAAGTCGACACGATCAGGATCGTGCGGTTTTCGAGCTTCCTGCCGGTCCGCTCCCGGTCTTCCTCGTCCACGATGAACCGGGGACAGAACTCCGTGTTCAGGAAGTCCTTGAGGGAGATCAGGTCCGAGTAGTCCTCGTCCTGGTTCATGGCGTGGGCAATGTCCTCGGCAAAGGGGTTGTCAGCGACGTTGCTCACGACGATGACGTTCTGCATGGAGGGCCTCGCGCAGGGAGTGTAGTCCGGGCGGGACTGGCGCTGCAACGGGGGAGGGTTTGCCGCGGGCTTCGCGGGCTTGAGCGGGCTTGCGCCGCAGTCGGCCCCTCCGGTACAGTCTACGGCAGGCAGGCAGGAGGACCTTTCCATGCGCAGGGCAGGACTGGCGGCGCTGGTGTTCGGCCTCGCGGCGGCCCTCACGGCCGCGGCGCAGGGCGGGGCGCAGGACGACAAGGCGCAGGGCAACAAGTCGGCCGACTACGGGACGCCGGACGGGCTCCAGAAGCTGATCGCGGACAAGGCGGCCGGCAAAGGCGTCCCCTACATCCTGGTCGACGTGAGGACGCCGGAGGAGTTCGCTTCCGGACACATCCCCACGGCCGTCAACATCCCAAACGACACGATCCTGGCAAAGCCTCCGACGCGCGACAAGGCCGCCCTCATCATCGTCTACTG
Organism: uncultured Spirochaetota bacterium; assembly: GCA_963734495.1. Taxonomy (GTDB): domain Bacteria; phylum Spirochaetota; class Spirochaetia; order SZUA-6; family CAVTHK01; genus CAVTHK01. Next base: position 585,565 of record CAVTHK010000001.1, on the reverse strand, counting down.
CCGCAGCGGGTCCCGTTCGGCCGCGGCGTACCGGGCGCTCACCGGGGCCGGGTACACGAACGTGGTGGACTTCGGACCGATCGGCAGGTGGAAGGGCGAGATCGTCAAGCCTTGAGCGCCGAGCGCATGAACCAGCGACTTGTTCCCGCCGGCCGCGCGGGCGGCGCGGGCTACCCGGTGCGCATCACCTTCGAGGTCCGGGCCAACGTGAGGGCGTCGATCGGCAAGCGCGCGGTCCACATCCGCGTGCCCTGGAGCTTCAGCCCTGCCGAGCGCGACGACGCCGTTGCCCGGATGCTCGCGTGGGCCCGGCGCACGGTGGACAAGCGACGCCTCGCGCCGAGACCCGCGTGGCGCGCCTTTGCCGACGGCGAGCGTTTTTCCGTGGATGGAGCGGAGTACACGCTCCGGCTGGAGGAGCGCGAACGGCGCACGGGGACGGCGCGCCTCGAGGGCGGCGAGCTCCGCGTCGTCGTCCCGCTGGGCCTCGACCCGCTGGAGAAGGGCAGGCAGGTGACGCTGCTCGCCAGCCGCTGCCTGGCGCGCGCGTGGCTGCCGCGGATGCGCGACACGGTCGAACGTGTCGCGTCGCGCGCCTTCGGCGGCCGCGCGCCGCTCGTTCGCCTCAAGTACCTGCGGGCGAGCTGGGGCAGCTGCTCGCGCCGCGGGGCCATCAACCTGTCCACGCGCCTGCTGCTCGCGCCGGCCGCGGTGCGCGAGTACGTGTGCGTGCACGAGCTGGCCCACCTCCGCGAGCGAGGGCACACGCCGGCGTTCTGGCGCGACGTGGAGCGCGTGCTGCCGGACTGGCGCGCCCGCTCGAGGTGGCTCCGTGCCAACGGTGATAAGCTCTGGTTCTGAGGCCCGGCGCGGCCGCGCTGCCGGGCGGCCTCCCTTGCGCGACCGGGCGGCTTCCGCGTCCACGGTCGCGCAGCGGCAAGACCGGACCCCAGGAGCGCATTTCAAGTGATCATCAGAGAAAGCTGTTACGCCCGCTCGGGCCTCATCGGGAACCCTTCGGACATCTTCAACGGGAAGGTGATCTCCTTCCTGTTCGATGCCTTCAAGGCGCAGGTCGTCCTCTACGAGACGCCCGAGCTGCACATCGTGCCGACGGCCCGCGACCTCACGCGCTTCGAGAGCCTCGACGACCTCGTGCGCTACCGCAGAACCTACGGCTACTACGGCGGGATCCGGATCATCGAGGCGATCCTCGTCCGCTTCAAGCAGTACTGCGACCTGCACGGGATCGAGCTTCCGCGGCGGAACTTCACCATAGAGTACGACTCGGACGTGCCCTTCGGCCTCGGGCTCGGCGGCTCGAGCACGATCATCAAGGCCGTGTTCGCGGCGCTCATGCGCTTCTACGAGCTCAGCGTTCGCGACATCCCCAAGGCCGTGCAGCCCAACATCATCCTCGAGGCGGAGACCGCGGAGCTCGGCATCAGCGCCGGGCCGCAGGACCGCGTGGTCGCGGTCTACGGGGGCCTCGTGTACATGGACTTCACCCGCGAGGCGTGGGCTGCCAACGAAGGCAGGCACGGCGGCTACCGCAACCTCGATCCCCGCCTGCTGCCGCCGCTCTACATCGCCTACAAGGACGAGCTGTCGAAATCCTCGGGCGAGGTCCACAACATCATGCGCTACCGCGTCTCGGTGGAGCACGACGCCCGGGTCCTCGAGGCGATGGCCGCCAAGGCGGCGCTCGCCGACGAGGCGGTCGCCTGCCTCGAGGCGGGCCGCGGGGGCGACATCGGGGCCCTCATGAGCCGCGACTTCGACCTGCGGCGCAGCGTCTACTCGCTGGCGCCGCAGAACGTGCGCATGATCGAGATCGCGCGCGAGCACGGGTCGCACGCCAACTTCTCGGGATCGGGCGGCGCGGCGGTGGGCGTCTGCAGCGGCGACAAGCACTACGCCGAGCTGGACGAGGCGTACGCGCGCGAAGGTTACCGGACCCTCAGGATCCGTATCGCCGCGGACCCGGCGGGCCGGTCGTGAGCGCGGCGTGAAGCGCCGACCCATGCAGGGGCTCGCGTGAGGGCCGTCATCCTGGCCGCGGGCTACGCCACGCGTCTGCACCCCTACACGCGCCTCTACCCCAAGACGCTCCTGCGCGTTGGCGGCCGCCCCCTCCTCGACGGGACCGTCGAGGCGCTGGCAGCGGCCCCCGGCATCGAAGACCTGACCCTGGTCACGAACAGCCGCTACGCCGCCTTCTTCGACCTGTGGCAGCGGCGCTCAAAGGCTGCGGGCCTGCGCCCGGTCACGGTGCTCGACGACGGGACGACGACGAACGAAACGCGGCGCGGCAGCGTCGGCGACCTCCTCTTCGCCATGGACCGCCTCGGCCTCGACGAGGACCTCCTCGTGGTGTGCTCCGACAAGCTCTTCAGCTTCTCCATCCCCGCTTTCCTCGCCTTCGCCCGCGAAAAGGGGGGCGGCGCCAACACCTGCGAGGACGTGGGCGACCCCGCGAAGCTCGCTGGCCGCCGCGGCTGCGCCGTGCTCGCCCCCGACGGCCGCATCACGGAGTTCCTGGAAAAGCCCGCGCGGCCCCCGACCTCGATCGAGAGCATCGCGTTCTACACGTTCCCGCGCGACGCGTTGCCGCTCATCCGCGAGTACGCCCGCGTCGACCGGCCGCCCCGACGCGCCCGGTACCATGATGGAGTGGCTGGTCCCGCGCGCGCCGTTCTACGGGTGGCTGATCGACGGCGACTGCCTGGACGTGGGCGACCCGGCCTCCTACCGCGAGGCTGACCGCATCGCCAGGAAGAGAGGTAAGTTGAAGAAGTCCGCCGCCATCGAGGTCCTCCTCGACGGCCGCGAGCTCGACGAGGACGCGCTCGCGCGGATGCTCGACCGGCTCGAGGCCGAGCCCGCGGTCACGATGGTGCACCTGGCGGTCGCCGCCGCCGACCTGCAGCGGGCGGAGGCGTGGGTGGCGGCTCACCCGCACCTGCTGCCCGTCGACGCGCTCGAGGCCTCGCTGCCGCCGGCCGAGCTCGCGCGCGGCAGGCGCTGCTCGCGGGTGATCCCGCTCGAGGCCTCCGCTGCCCAAGTGACCCGCCTCCTGCGGGCGGCCGCGCCGTAGGCGCGAGGCGCTCATGACCCGCAGAATGCACGCCGACGAGGTGGACACCGACGCATCCCTCGTGCGAAGGCTGCTTGCCGCTCAGTTTCCGCGGTGGGCCGGCCTCCGCATCGAGGCGGTTGCCACCGCCGGGACGGACAACGCGCTCTATCGGCTCGGCGAGGACATGGTCGTGCGGATGCCCCGCATCCATTGGGCGGTCGGGCAGGTGGACAAGGAGCAGGAGTGGCTTCCGAAGCTCGCCCCCCACCTGCCGCTGGCCATCCCCGTCCCGCTCGCCATGGGCGAGCCCGCGGAGAGCTACCCGTGGCGCTGGTCCATCTACCGGTGGCTCGACGGCGAGGAGGCGACCCTCGAAGGTCTCGCTGATCCGGGCGAGGCTGCGCGGCAGCTCGCCCGGTTCGTGGCCGCCCTGCGACGTGTCGACGCCTCCGGCGGGCCTGCGCCCGGCGAGCACAACTCGGGCCGCGGCGTCCCGCTCGCGACGCGGGACGAGCGCGTCCGCGCCGCGCTTGCGGCTCTGCGCGGCACGCTCGACACGGAAGCCGCGGCGCGGGCGTGGGAAGCGGCCCTCGGGGCCCCGGAGTGGAGCGGCCCGCCGGTTTGGATCCACGGCGACCTGAGGCCGGGGAACCTTCTGGAGCAGCAGGGTCGGCTCAGCGCCGTCATCGACTTCGGCTGCCTGGGCGTGGGCGACCCCGCGTGCGACCTGATGGTGGCCTGGAACTTACTCTCCGCCGAAACCAGGGTCGTGTTCCGCGCGTCGCTCGCCGCCGATGACGCGAGCTGGGCGCGGGGCAGCGGCTGGGCGTTGTCCACCGGGTTGATCGCGCTCCCGTACTACAAGAGCACCAACCCGACGCTTGCCGGCATCTCTCGCCGCACGATCGACCAGGTCCTCGCCGATCACAGAGCGAACGGCTGAGTGCCGGGCTCAGCCGGGCGCCGCCCGGCTCGCACCGGCTCGCGCTATCCGGCGATCCTGGAATAGACTGAAGTGCGAGGTCGCGGAGCAGCTGTGGGAACCAGGGATGCCGCCGCGAGCTTCGACGACGCCGACGTGATCCGGCGACGCCCGCGGCTCCTGTACGTCTGTGATCGCGCGGGCCGGCTGCTTTCCATCAACGAGCCCTGGGGCGCGACGCGTCCCGCCCCTCGGGCGTACCTCTGCCACGGGCAGGGGGTCCTGGTGTTCGCCGTCCGCCATGACGTTTCGGACGAGGCCGCACGCCGCGTGAGCGCCGCCCTGGGCAGCCTCCCGTTCGGGGCGGAGGCGCAGCTGGGCGCCATCCTGTGCGATGCGCTGGGGGCGTCGTCCTCGCAGACGCAGATCGTCCATCACGGCCCCGTCTACAGGTTTCCCACGGAGTTGCCCGCCGCGCCGCGCGTCACGGTCGTGGACCGCGGCAAAGCCCACGTTCTGCGCGATGGGTTCGACGACCTCGTCGAGCGGCTCGACCTGGTTCAGCCGTGCGTGGCCAGGCTCGAAGGCGGCCGCGCCGTCTCGGTCTGCCAGGTCGTTCGCCGATCCTCTCACGATGTGGAGGCCGGAGTGGAGACGCTTCCGCGCCTGCGCCGCCGCGGGTACGGAGCCGAGGTCGTGGCTGCCTGGGCCGCCCTCGTGCGTCAGCAGGCCATGAACCCGCTCTACAGCACCTCCTGGGACAACATCGCGTCCGTCGGGCTGGCGGCAAGGCTGGGACTCCTGCAGATAGGAGTGGACCTGGCCGTGTCGTAGCCCCTCACCAGGCCGCCGCGCCCGCGCGCCGGCTGGAACGGCCGGCGGGGCTCGCGTAGACTATTGCGCGGGAGCAGGCGAGGCGATGGCGGAGCAGCCGGGCTGCGTCCAGGGCAGGCACTTCTCGGAGTACGTCGACCGGGTGAAGGGCCTGCGTCGCCTGCACAGGGAAAACCAGGCGATCGCGCTGCTGTTGCGGCTGGTCGCAGCCACGGAGGCGGACGCGAGGGCCTCAGGCGAGGGCGTCGCGCCGTGGTACTACTGGCAGCTCGCGGTCGCGTACCGCAAGCTCGGCCGCAGGGGCGACGAGATCCGCATCCTCGAGCGGTTCAGCAGGCAGAAGCACGCCCCCGGGGCGCGACCGCCGAGGCTGATGGCGCGCCTCGCGAAGCTGCGCGCCTGAGTCCGCGCTTGCAGCCGTCAGTTCACCCTACGCCGGCACCGAGATGCTCAGAATGAACCAGTCGTCCGGTATCCTCTTCCTTCATGACGAAAGTGATCGCACTGCCGCTACCAGACGTCGCAGAGACCAGGTTGCCCGTAGAGGTCGTGCCGTACGACATGCCGGACAGGCTGAACGGCGGGTATGGGAGGATCCAGACGGTGGAGGTCCAGAAAGCTCGCCGACTTTGGCCGCGTTCCGCTCGGCGCAATCCGTGTGCAGGTGCTTGTAGAGGCTGCCGTAGTTGCCGGCGTTGACATCCGTCGATGAACATCCGAGATCCGGTCCTCGATCGACGTCTTGTCCACGGCGCATCCCGCCCAGCGTCAGAGCAGACGACCGCCGTCGCGAGCAAAGCTATCCGCGTCAGACGCGCGATCATGATTGCCTCCTTCTCATATGTCCGCGGCGACGAGCTCGGGCACGACCGCGGTCTCGAACTTCGAGAGCAGCCTCGCGTGCTCCTTGAGGAACTCCTGGTACGCGGCGCTCGCGGGAGTGGCGATGTACTGCGCCTTGGTGAAGGCGTAGAGCCTGCCTTCGACGAACCTCCGCAGTGAAAGCGCGGACAGGGCGTAGAAGCGGAGGTTCACGAAGACCGTGTGTGCCTCGACGCTGCGCCGGCAACCACCGACTTGTCGTGGAAGTCCGTCGCTGCCTGCTGATCCGTCGTTCCTGATGTCCGCCTCCCGGGCCCTCGCGCCTGCAGCTCCGCGTACCGCTGGTCGTACAGCGGCCTGAGGATCTTCATCTGCTCGATGTAGGAGTCGAGCTGCTTCTCGACCCTCGCGGCTGCCGTCACCGGGTCTTTGAGCATCGCGGCGAGCCGGTCGCCGTTCCACTTGCTGAAGTCGATCTCGCGGCTCAGAGCCTGGTACTTCTGGCCGGGCGCGGCACCGGTGGGCACCTCGACCGCCTCGCCCTTGGCGAGCTGCACGGTTGCCCCCGCCGCGGACACGTCGACCGCCCCTTCGTCCACGACGATGAGCGTCGTGCCGTCCGCGCCCGAGACCAGCGTCACGTCCGTGCCGCGCACGCCGCAGATGGCGGCGCTTCCGGCCAGGCGCGGCTCCGAGCCGCCGAGCTTCTGCCGCACGAAGCTCAGCCTGCCGAGGGCCGCCTTGAGCACCGGCTGGCTCGCGCCCTGTTCGTCGGTCTCCAGGAGCGTGAAGACCGAGCTCTCGGCGATCCTCACCCGGTAGCTGCCCGACTCGAGATCGACGCGGTCACCGGCGCCGGTCACGATCGTCTGCCCCGGCTGGACCGTGTCGCCGACCACGATCTCCTGCTCGACGCCGTTGTCGCGCAGGATCGGCGCGCCCTCGGTGAACACGACCTCGTGCTTGTCGAGGGCGAGCGCCCCTTGAGCGGCGGCGGCGAGGAGCGCCGCCGCGGCGAGAATGAGCTTCGTTTTCATATCGCGTCGGGCCCCTTGAATCCCACGATCAACGTCCGGCCCCCTTTGCCGCGCTCGAGCAGCAGCAGGATGCGCGCGCGTCCGGCCTCGAGCACCACGAGGGAGCCCTTCTTCGAAACATAGCTCTCGAAGAAGGTCTTGACCTCCATCGTCGACGCGAAGCGGGCGTAGGTCTGCGCGTCGACGGGCACGGCCTTGACCGCGGCCGCCGGGTCGATTCTGAGCCCCGCCTTCGAGACCCCGTCCCAGAAGGCGGCCACGTCGCTCGCCAGCAGCAGCAGCTCGCCGTCCAGCAGGAACGGCGCGCGGCTCATCCGCGCGAGCTCGGCCGCCCGGCCCGAGTTCACGAGGCCGACGATCTCGCCGGCTGCGCGCTCGGCGCGCCGCGGCGATAAGGTTGCGCAGGCGGCGAGCGCGAGGCACACCAGGGCCAGCAGCAGCTTCCTCATGCCGTTCAGGATACACCGGGGACCACGAGCTGACAATCTCGCGAGCACGCGGACAGGCGGAGTGCGGGCTTTCAGTCCGGGGGGCCGACGACCCGGTCGCGGCCTTCGTCCTTGCCCGTGTAGAGGCGCGTGTCGGCCGCGCGGATCAGGGCGTCCGCGTCGACGCCGTCGTCGGGGAAGCCGGCGACTCCGGCCGTAATCGTGAACCGCACCGGCAGCGCCCACTCCTCGCCGCCGCGGATCTGGGCCTCCTTGAGCTGGGCCGAGAGCTTCTCCGCGAGCGCCACCGCGCCGGCAGCGGTCGTGTCGCTGAGCACGACGACGAACTCCTCGCCGCCGAAACGGCAGACGATGTCCGTGGACCGGACGCCGCGCACCACGAACTGCGTCAAAGCCCGCAGCGCCGCATCCCCCGTCTGGTGGCCGTGGGTGTCGTTGACGCTTTTGAAGCGGTCGAGGTCGATCATGATGAGCGCGAGCGGCCGCTCGGACCGCCGCGCCAGGCTGAGCTCCCTCGGCAGGATCTCGTCGAAGAATCTGCGGCTGTAGACCCCCGTGAGCGCGTCCCTGTAGACGAGCTCCGTCACGGCTTCGTACTTCTGCCTGAAGGTCAGGAGGTGGAAGATGTCGCGTACGGCGCCGCGCGGGCCGTGGAATTCGCCCCGGCCCGTGTAGTGCAGGTACACGCGCAGCACCGTGGAGAAGAACAGAGCGCAGATCGACTTGCCGACCAGGTTCCACAGCAGCAGAGCGCCGTAGGTTGGCTCCCCCAGGAAAGCCAGGGTGTTGAACAGGACAGTGTCGCCCGCGAGGATCGCCGTCATGGTGATCCAGATGCGGGCGAAGAAGCTGTGGCGGACGCGGCGGCTGACCGCCTCGTAGAGCAGGATGACGGCGATCACGTCCACGGCCAGCGCCACGGTGCTCGCGATCGACACGCGCAGGTTCTGCCTGAACAGCGCCGCAGGGACGCCCGCGAGGTTCACCACCCACGGGTGGTCGAGGCTGACACCGGTGAGATACATCAGGAGGCCGGCGAGCACGTTGGCGCCGATGATTCCGTACGCGAGCTTGCGCGCCTCCAGGGCGTCCTCGCGGATATAGACGAGCAGGATGGTCGATAGGTTGGCCGTGAAGACGATGACGGACCCCGGCCCGACGAGGACCCCCGGGGCGATGCGGATGTAGACGGTGGCGGCGAGCAGGTTCTGAAAGAGCTGCAGAACGCCGATGGTGACGCTGAGCGGAACGAGCCCGAGCTCCGAGCGGAGGCTGAAGAGCGCCAGCAGGAGCGCCGCGATGCCGGCTGCCTCGACGACGAGCAGGATCAGTGGCTGCCAGGGACCTGCCGTCATGGACACCACCTCGCGGGACCCCCTCGACTGCGGGGAGCGCCGCGCAATCCGCGCCGCCCAGGAGCCTGTCGGGCTTCCGGCAGGCCGTCACCCACGCCCCTGCCGGTTGTCTGGCCGCGGCAGACCGCGGCCGGTCTATCCCCGGCTGTCGAGAGCGGCAAGGCCGCTCGAAGCGCGCTCATGCGAGGGCTGGCGACAGACGCGACAGCCTCGGTCAGGCGTCGTCCTGCTGTTCACCCGGGCCCTCCAGCTCTCTGATCCGGTCGCGGATCTGCGCGGCGGTCTCGTAGTCCTCTTCCTCGACCGCGCGGTCGAGATCCGCCTTGAGCTTGTCGAGGGGCGATACTTTCTGCTCCTGGATCTGCTTGAGCGTGGCCCTCAGGCTGTTGATCGAGCGGATCTTCTCGAACTGGAAGGCCGGCGTGTCTATGTTCGGCATCTTCTTGATGACGTCGATGGCGCTCTCGATGATCTCCATGGCCGCGGCCTTGAGCTGGTGGTTGAGCGAGATCATCGCCTTGGAGATCGCGTTGATCCGCAGGATGTAGGGCCGGTACTGGAGGACTTCCTTCTTGTCGGACTCCTTGTCGGCGAACTTTTCCACGAGGTCGCACAGCGCGAGGTTGTGGTCGGTGTCCGAGGCCGTCCTCTCGAAGTCGCCGATCTGGAACAGCACGAGGTAGCGGTAGTAGTAGAGAACGCCTTCGTTCTGCAGCCGCGCGAGGTCGTCGTGCGAGAGCGTGAACCCCTCTTCGGAGCCGTGCGCCGCGACGTGCTCGCGCAGCCTCTCGGAGTACAGCTCGACGTAGCACTCCTTGCCTTCGGGCGCCAGGCCGTCGGGCCGCCCCTGCAGCTCGTACTGTTCGATGCCGAGCGGCTGGCGGACCTGCAGGACATCACGGCCGTCGTCGGCCTTGATGATTCGGATCAGGTTGCCCGACTCGTAGTCCCAGTCCTTGAGGATGCGCGTTATGTCGCTGCTCACAGCGTGCTCTTCCTTGTCGATGAGCGAAAGTATAGCGCTCGCCCGCGGTCCAAGGAAAGGAGGCGCCGGTCGCGTCCGGGCCGTGGCGCGCGCGGATCATTCCGCCCGCTGCCGCGCCCTCCTTGTGCCTCGCGCCGGCGTTCGGCTATCATCTCGCCGTGACCACAGTCATCTCGGTGGGCGGCTCGCTGATCGCCCCGGACGGGGTGGACACGGCATTCGTCCGCGGGTTCGTGCGGGTCGTGGATGACTACGTCGGCCGCGACGCGTCGAACCGCGCCGTGGTCGTCTGCGGCGGCGGGATGCTCGCGCGGTCGTACCAGAAGGCCTACCGCGACATCGCCCCTTCCCCTTCGGTGGACGCGCAGGACTGGATCGGCGTGGCCGCCACCCGCGTCAACGCCGAGCTGGTGCGGCAGCTCCTCGCCCGCTGGTGCGAGGACGCCGTCGTCACCGACCCGAGCGCGGTCGATTCGTTCCGCGGCCGCGTGCTCGTGGGCGCCGGATGGAAGCCCGGCTTCTCCACCGACAACGACGCCGTCATCCTCGCCGAGAGGTTCGCGGCAGCCGACCTCATCAACCTCTCGAACATCGCCCAAGTGTACACCGCGGATCCCAAGATCGACCCCTCGGCGCGGCCGCTCGAGCGGGTGTCGTGGACCGCCTTCCGGGCGATCGTCGGCGACGAGTGGACGCCCGGCAAGAACAGCCCCTTCGACCCCGTCGCCGCCCGCCGCGCCGCAGCGGCGCGCATCCGGGTCGTCTTCGCTTCGGGCGCCGACCTCCCCAACTTCGCGAAGATTCTGCGCAGCGAGCCGTTCGTCGGGACGGTGATCGGGCCCGCGTGAGACGGGGCGGTGTCTGCGCCGCCCCGCCCGGCCGAGCGGTTCCCGCGGAGCGGCGCAGCCCCAGCGGAGAGCCCGCGCATTGACCGCACTGACCGCGCGCGTTGACAGCGGCAGGGGACTCCCGCTACCGTGAGAATCACGCCGACGTGACGAAACTGGTAGACGTGTCAGACTCAAAATCTGGCGGCCGCAAGGCCGTAAGGGTTCGAGTCCCTTCGTCGGCACTCCCTGCCGTCGACCCGGAGCGGCCCGCTCTGTGAGCGCGCGCTTCGTCGCCGACTTTCACATCCACTCCCACTACTCGATCGCCACGAGCAAGCTCCTCGTCCCCGAGCACCTGGAGCTGTGGGCGCGCACCAAGGGCATCTCGGTCGTCGGCAGCGGCGATTTCACCCATCCGGGGTGGACCGCGGAGCTGCGCGAGAAGCTCGAGCCTGCGGAGCCCGGCCTCTTCCGGCTCAAGGACGAGCTGCGCCTGCACCATGGCCCGCCCGCGTCCAGCACGGAAACGGGGGCCGTCCGCTTCCTGCTGACGGCCGAGATCAGCACGATCTACTCGCGCGACGGACGCACGCGCAAGGTGCACCACGTCCTGTTCGCACCCGACTTTGCCGCGGTCGAGCGCATGCAGGCCGCCCTGGCCCGCATCGGCAACATCACTTCCGACGGCCGCCCGATCCTCGGGATCGACTCGCGCGATCTCCTCGAGATCGCCCTGGAGGCCTCGCCCGACATCTTCTTCATCCCCGCACACATCTGGACCCCCTGGTTCTCGGCGCTGGGGTCGAAGTCCGGCTTCGACTCGATCCGGGAGTGCTACCGCGACCTCGCGGACCACATCTCCACGGTCGAGACCGGGCTCTCCTCGGACCCGCCCATGAACTGGGCGTGCAGCTTTCTCGACCGCTACACCCTGATCTCCAACTCCGACGCCCACTCTCCCGAGAAGCTCGGCCGCGAGGCGAACCTTTTTGCGTGCGAGCTGTCCTACGCGGACATCGTGGCCGCCCTGCGGTCCGCCGACCCGCGGCGCTTTCTCGGCACCGTCGAGTTCTTTCCCGAGGAAGGCAAGTATCACTACGACGGCCACCGCAAGTGCGGAGTCCGGCTCGACCCGGTGGAGACGCTGCGCTGCGGCGCGCTCTGCCCGAAGTGCGGCAAGCCGCTTACTGTCGGCGTGGCGAGCCGCGTGGCCGAGCTGGCCGACCGCGATGACGTCGCGCTGCGCCCGCACCGCGCGCCCTTTGCGTGCGTCGTGCCGCTCAAGGAGCTGCTCGCGGAGATCGCCGGGGTCGGCGCCGCCTCGCGCCAGGTCGCGCGGGCGTACGACCGCCTGGTGGCCGCCGCGGGCAGCGAGCTCGGCCTGCTGCTCGACGCCGCCCCCGCCGACGTGGAGCGCTGGGGCGACGCCGTGCTCCGCGAGGCAATTCAGCGCGTGCGGGACCGGCGTTTGAATATAGAAGAAGGCTACGACGGCGAGTATGGCCGCATCCGGGTGTTCGGCGAGGGCGAGGCGCGCGACCTCGGCGGCTCGCTCTTCGGCGAGGGGGCCGCCGGCGCGGCGCGGGCGCCGCGGCCGCTGGTGAGCTTCGACCTCCGCGCGCTGCGCGCCCTGAGGGGCGGCGGGCGGGCGCCCGCGGCGCCCGCGCCCGCGGAGGCGCCCGCGGCGCAGCCGCCGCTGCTGCCGCCGGACCCGCTCGACGGGCTGAACGCGGAGCAGCGGGAGGCGGCCTCCCACGGCGAGGGGCCGGCGCTCATCGTCGCGGGGCCGGGGACCGGAAAGACCGAGACGATCGCCCGCCGCGTGGCGCGCCTGGCCGCGTCCGGGGTGCCCGCGTCATCGGTCCTCGTGCTCACGTTCACCAACAGGGCCGCGGTCGAGTTGCGCGAGCGGCTCGCGGGGCTGCAGGCGATGACCTTTCACGCCTATGGCCTTTCACTGTTGCGCCAGTGGCCCGAGGCCGCAGGGCGGACCGCAGGCTTCCGCGTCCTCGACGAGCAGGAGCGCGACGACTTGAAGCCGGAGGTCGAAGGGTACCGGGAGCGTCTCGTAGCAGCCAACGCCCTCGACTACGACGGCCTCATCTCGGAGCCGGTCGCCGTGCTCGAGCGCGACCCGCGGTTGCTCGAGCGGGCCCGCGGCGGCGCGCGCTGGATCCTCGTCGACGAGTACCAGGACGTGAACGAGGCGCAGTACAGGCTGCTGCGGCTCCTCGCCCCGGACTCGAGGGCGAATCTCTGCGTGGTCGGCGACCCCGACCAGGCGATCTACGGGTTCCGCGGCGCGGACGTGGCGTTCATCCGCAGGTTCACCGAGGACTACCCCGGCGCCCGCGTCTATCGCCTCAAGCGCAGCTACCGCTGCTCCGACCGGATCCTGCGGGCTTCGGGCCAGGTGATCGGCTCGGGTTCGTTCCTCGAGGGCTTGAACACAGGCGTGCGGCTGCGGATCGTCTCGACGCCCTCGGCCGAAGCGGAGGCGGAGCTCGTGGCCTCCACCATCGAGCGCATGGTCGGCGGCCTCGGGTTTCTCGGCGCGGGCGATCCCGAATCCGGGATCCGCAGCCTCGGGGACTTTGCCGTGCTCTGCAGGCTGGGCCGCCAGATGGATCCGCTCGAGCGGGCGCTCCGCGACCACGCGATCCCGTACCAGCGTGTGGGGGAGGAGCCGTTCTTCAGGCAGGAGCCCGCCCGCAGCCTGCTCGCCGCGCTGCGGGGCGCGCGCGGGAGCGCCGCTGCCCTGCTGGCCGAGGCTGCCCGGCGCAGCCCGGAGCTCGCCGAGGGCGACGCCCTGAGCGGGCTGCTCGCGCTGGCGGCGCGCTGCGGCGACGACCCGCGCGCGCTGCTGGACCTGGCGGCTCTCGGCACGGCCGCGGACGCGTGGCAGTTGCATCGCGAGCAGGTCTCGCTGCTGACCCTGCACGCGGCCAAGGGCCTCGAGTTCCGATGCGTCTTCGTCACCGGCTGCGAGGACGGGCTGCTGCCCTATCGGCTCTTCGAGGGCTCGGCCGCGGACGAAGAGGAGGAGCGCCGCCTCTTCTACGTCGGAATGACCCGCGCCGAGCGCTATCTCTTTCTCACGCACGCGGCCGAGCGCGCGCTCTTCGGGCGCGTCTGGCGGCTCGCCCGCAGCCCCTTTGTCGCGCGCATCGAGCGCGGGCTGCTCGACCAGGAGGTTCTCGCGGCTCGCCGACGGGCGGCGGGCGGCGACCTTCAGCTTGACCTCTTTTCGTAGCCGGCTGCGCGCGGCGAAGGCGTCAGGCGTTGAGCGCGCCGATCAGGCGCAGGTTTTCCTCCGGGATGCGCAGGAGGTTCCACGACGCGATGAGCCCGGTGGCGGGCTCGCCCAGGCAGGAGAGCGACCGCTCGAGCACCTCTCGCGTGACGTCGATGTGGAAAGCGGGAATGCTCACGGCCTCTATCCCCGCGTACACGGCTGTTCCGGAAAGGCCCAGCGAGCGGATGCGGCCCAGCTCGGAGGCGATGACGCTCTCGGGCAGGCCGTGTGCGAGGAGCTCGGCGGAGCTTTCGGGGATGTCCCAGCCCGTGGCAGCGCCGACCAGCCTGCACGCCCCGGCATCCCCCAGCCCCAGGCAGAGGGCCGACAGCGCCCGCGTCAGGCTGGCAAGCTCGAGGGGAAGGCCGGCCGGACCCGCGGCAAGCCGGTAGATCATCGGCTTGATCCAGTCCGCGAGGCCCGCGAGCGCGCGGTAGTCCTGGCTCACGAGTCCCGCCATGGAAGGCGAGAAGAGGTCGAGCCCGACTTTGAGGCCGCGTGAGCGCGCGGCTTGCGCAAACCGGCGGACGGCATCCACCACGGACCGCCGGCGGAAGCGGGCGAGGTCGGTCAGGCCGGCCGCTGTCCAGAGGTCGTCGATCTCGCTCCACTCCGCGCCGAGGCTCGACGCCGTGAGCGTCGCGAGGCGCGACAGAAAGCCCGTGGCGCGCTCGCGTTCCCGCCCCAGCGGGCGCCCGGTCTCCGCTTGATACCGGGCAGCGCAGAAGCCGCAGAAGCACGTAAAGAGGGCCTCGAAACCGTTGGCCGGCGACGGGAAGCGGATGCGGTCCAGCATCACTCCAGTGACGCCGGTCCGATCGATGAGCCGGGTGTATGCCTCGAAGGCGCGGTCCACGGACGCGGCGTTGTTCGGGCAGGAGAATGCGAACTCCTCGTCTCCTCCCGCGAGCCCTTCCCACGCCCCGCTTCGCCCGTTGCCGCGGGCGCCGTCCGCGCAGACCACCAGGTCCTCCGCGCGGGCCGGAACGCCCGGCACATCGGCGAGGACCGGGAACCAGAGATAGCTCTCCACCCCGCAGGCGCGCGCCTCTGCGGCGATGTCCGCCGTCTGCGCCGGGTGGGACCCCGCCGCGATGATGAGCCCGTCCAGCCCCGCGAGCTCCCTGGCCCTGCGCACCGCGTCGCGAACCGAGGTCTTCGTGAGCTCCGCGCGTTCCGCCTGTCCGAGGAATATCTGTGTGCCTATCCAGTACCTGCTCATCGCCGGGCCCTTTCGAGAGGTGCCGTCTCGCGCGGCCGACAAAAAAGCCCTCCCGCGGGGGAGGGCTCGCGAGTCGCGCGCGCGGCCTATGCCTTGTACTCCTTGAAGCAGAGCACTCCGTTGTGGCCGCCGAAACCGAGGGAGTTCGAGAGCGCGGCGCGGATCCTGCCGGGCACGGCCTTGCCGGGCACGTAGTCCAGGTCGCACTCGGGGTCCTTTTCCACGAGGTTGCGCGTCGGCGGGAAGACCTGCTCCTTGATCGCAAGGGCGCAGAGCACCGCCTCGATGCCCCCCGCGGCGCCGAGGAGGTGGCCGTGCATGCTTTTGGTCGACGACATCTTGAGCTTGTACGCGTGCTCGCCAAAGAGCGTCTTGACCGCCTTGGTCTCGATCGGGTCGTTGATCGGGGTCGAGGTGCCGTGGGCGTTGATGTAGTCGATGTCCTCGAGCTTCAGTCCGGCCTCCTGCACCGCGAGCTTCATGGCCCTGACGGCGCCGATGCCGTCGGGGTGGGGCGCCGTGATGTGGTGGGCGTCGCAGGTGGAGCCGTAGCCGGCCATCTCGCAGTAGATCTTCGCCCCGCGCTTCTTCGCGTGCTCCTCGGCCTCGATCACGATCACGCCGGAGCCTTCGGAGATGACGAAACCGTCGCGGTCCTTGTCGAAGGGCCGGCTGGCGTGCTCGGGGTCGTCGTTGCGCCCGCTCACCGCCTGCAGCACGCAGAAGCCTCCGACGCCCAGCGGCGTGATCGGCGCCTCCGTGCCGCCGGTGATCGCCACGTCGATCCAGCCCTTCTGGATCAGGTTCATGCATATGCCGATCGCATCGGTGGCCGACGAGCAGGCGGTCACGACGCCGTAGCTCGGGCCCTGGGCGTTGAAGCGGATCGCGACCATGCCCGGGGCTTCGTTGATGATCATCTTGGGCACCAGCAGCGGGTGGACCGCGTTGATGCCCTTGTTGTGCAGGCCGACGATGTTGTTCTCGAGGGTCTCGATGCCGCCGATGCCGTTGCCGAAGATCACGCTGGTGCGTTCGGGGTCGTAGCCGCCGTCCTTGAGGCCGGCGTCCTCCATGGCCTGCACCGACGCAGCCATGGCGAACTGGATAAAGGCGTCCATGCGGCGGACTTCCTTCTTCTCGGCGTACTTCGACATGTCGAGGCCGCGCACTTCGCCGGCGATCTTGGTCGAGAAGCCGGAAAACAAGCTGGTCATGTCGAACTTCGTGATCGGGCCGATGCCGTTTTCACCGTTCTTGACCTTTGCCCAGGTCGTAGCAACGTCGTTGCCCAGCGGGTTGACCGTGCCGATTCCCGTGATGACTATCTTGCGCGACATTCTGCCTCCCTCTCTTGAGGCCCCACGTACCCGGGGGGCTGATTCAGATGCTCATGCCGCCGTCGACCTGGACGACCCTTGCGGTCACGTACGAGGCCAGGTCCGAGGCGAGGAACAGGACCACTTTGGCCACCTCTTCGGGCGTGCCGCCGCGGCCCATGGGGATCACGGTGAGAAAGGCGTTGCGTGCCTCTTCGGGGAGCTTCGCCGTCATGTCGGTGATTATGTAGCCGGGCGCGACCGCGTTGACCCGCACTCCACGTGCCCCGACCTCCTTGGCGAGGCTCTTGGTAAAGCCGATCAGGCCCGCCTTGGAGGCCGAGTAGTTGGTCTGGCCCGCGTTCCCGCCGATGCCGACCACGGAAGCGATGTTGATGATGGAGCCCGAGCGCTGCTTCATCATGGCCATCGAGATATGCTTGGAGACGAGAAACGCGCTGGTGAGGTTGATGTCGATGACCTTTTTCCAGTCCTCCGCCTTCATGCGGAAGATCAGGCCGTCGCGCGTGATGCCCGCGTTGTTGACCAGGATGTCGACGTTGCCCTCTTCGAGCGTCTCCTTGACGACCCGGTTGACGTCTTCCTCGCTGGAGACGTCGCACTTCTTGTAGGCGACGCTCACGCCGTTGGCCTTGGCCAGGCTCTCCATCTCGGCCATGGCGTCGCTCGGCGCTATGTCGAAGAAGACGACCGACGCGCCCTCGCGCAGGAAGGCCTCGGTGATGCACCGGCCGATGCCACGCGCCCCGCCCGTGACTACCGCTCTCTTGCCTGAAAGCAACATGCTTGAGCTCATCCCCCTATGATCGCGTTGATCTGCTCTATCTTGCCTGCCGCGAGGCAGGGCCGGTTGTCCGCCACTCCCTTGAGGAGGCCCGCCAGCACCGTGCCGGGGCCGACTTCGATGAAGCGCTCGATACCTTCGGCGATCAAGCTGCGCTCCAGGTCGACCCACCGCACGGTCGACACGACCTGCTCGACGCTGAGCTTCTTCGCCTCGACCGCCGAGACGGTCCGCTTTCCCGTCACGTTCTGATACAGAGGGATCTTCGGGTCGGCAAAGGAGATCGTCTCCAGGAAGGCCCCGAAGGCGGTCCGCGCCTCCGCGAGCAGCGGCGAGTGGAACGGGCCTGAGACCTTGAGCCTGATGAAACGCCGGGCGCCTGCCGCCTTGAGTGCCGCCTCGGCCGCGTCCAGGCCCTTCGCCGTGCCCGAGATCGCGATCTGGGTCGGGCCGTTGTAGTTGGCGGGATAGACGCCTTCGATTCCCTTGAGGACCCCGGTCAGCTTGTCGAACTCCAGGCCCACTACCGCGGCCATGCCGGGGCTGCCCGAAGGCGAGTCGAGGCTTCGGCTCACGCGCTCAAAGATCTCGCCCCTGGCACGCACGATTCGGATCGCGTCCTTGAGCGAGACGACTCCGGCTTCGCATAGCGCAGAGAACTCGCCGAGGCTGAACCCGGCGACCGCGTCCGGCCGGATGGCGTGCTCTCTGAGGATCGCCGCGGCCGCGAGGTTGACCACGGTGATCGCCACCTGCTGCTTGTCCGTGGCCTTGAGCTCCTCTTCGGTTCCCTCGAAGATGAGCCTGGCCAGGTCGAGACCGGTGGTATCGGAAGCGAGCTGGAACAGCTCCTTGACCGAAGCACTGGTCTCCCAAAGATCCTTGCCCATGCCGGGATATTGAGCTCCCTGGCCTGGGAACAGGAAAGCTGTCTTCACGGCGGCCTCTTTTTTCCGGATATGGCTCCGGAGAGTAGCACGAGGGCTCGAAAAAGGTCAATCGCGCCCCCCAAATCGGCTTGACATACCCCGGCGTATGGGACTCGCCGCTCGGGCAGGGCCCTCTCGCGCCCCCGTGGGGCCCGCGCTCGCTTGACCATGCTCGTTTCCAGTCGCTACAGTGGGTCGCTTTATGAAGAGCACGCTGTGCGGGCGGTAATCTCGGGCTCAGGCTCGTATCTGCCGGCCCGTCGCATGGCAAACGACGAGTTCTCCCGTTCCCTCGACACGACCGACGAGTGGATCGTTTCCCACACCGGCATCAAGTTCAGGCACATCGCCGCAGACGGAGAGAAGGCGTCGGACATCGGCCTCCAGGCCGCCCAGGCGGCGCTCGCCAAGGGCAATCTGGACCCGGCAGACCTCGACCTGGTCCTCGTAGCGACTTCCACGGGCGATTTCCAGGGCTTCCCCTCGACCGCCTGCCTGATACAGGACCGCCTCGGTGCGAAGAGGGCGGCGGCCTTCGACATGACGGCTGCGTGCACCGGGTACGTGTACGCCCTGGCCACTGCATCCGCGTTCGTCGAGTCGGGGATGGCCCGTCACGTTCTGGTGGTCGGCACCGAAGTCATGAGCCGCGTGCTCGACTGGAGCGACCGCGCCACCTGCGTCCTGTTCGGGGACGGCGCCGGCGCGACCCTGCTTTCGGCGGGCGCTTACGGGGAGGGCGCGGCCGAGCGAGGGGTCATCGGCTCGATCATCCGCAGCGACGGGGCCGGGGTGGACGCGCTCAAGATCGAAACGGTCGAGGGGGAGGGCCGGGCCTGCCTCCGGATGGACGGACGGATCGTCTACAATTTCGCCTTGCGCGTGATGACGGAGCTGATCGACGAGATCTCCGGGACGTACGGGGTCTCGCTCTCCGATTTCAAGGCGATCGTGCCTCACCAGGCCAACGTCCGCATCATCAAGGCCGCGGCCAAGAGGCTCGGCGCCCCCGAAGGGCTCTTCTACATCAACATGGACCGAGTGGCGAACACTTCGGCAGCGTCGATCCCCATCGCCCTCGACGAGATGTCAGCCTCCGGGCTCCTGCGGCAGGGCGACCTGATCCTGACCATCGGCTTCGGTGGCGGGCTGACCTGGGGCGCGAACCTGATCCGCTGGTAGCCTGGCTGCGCCGGGCCACCTCCTCGCTGACGCTCGGAGCCTTCGGGGGTCCTCCCTGACCCTTGGCTTCCCTGCCGAAAAGCCGTATTCTGACTGAAACGAAAGCACAGGGCCGCCGATACTGTGAGAGACAGTTACGGGCGGGGGCGGTTCAAGCCGGTTTCATGGCCAGGGAAGTCGACAAGCTCAGGAAGATCATTGGGCTCGGGACGAGCCTGCAGAGCATCCAGGACCTCGACCTGCTGCTCGAGAGGATCCTGTTCGAGGCGCGCCAGTTCACCCTCGCCGACAGCGGGACCATCTATCTGAAACGCGGCGACGAGCTGCTCTTTGCCTACGCGCAGAACGACACCAAGGAGAAGGAGCTGCCGCCCGGCGAGAAGCTGCCGTACTCCTTCTTCAAGATGACCATCGACAGGAACTCGATCAGCGGGTACGTCGCGACCACGAAGAAGATCCTGAACATCCCGGACGTCTACGAAATCCCGTCGGACGCCCCCTATCACTTCAACGCTGAGTTCGATCACAAGGCCAACTACAAGACGACGTCCATGCTGACCATCCCGCTGGTGCTGATGACCGACGTCGAGGAGGTCGTCGGCGTCATCCAGGTCATCAACGCCATGGACGCCGGCGGCCGGGTAGTCGCCTTCAACAAGAACGACGAGCTCCTGGTGGGGCATTTCGCCAACGTGGCGAGCCAGGCCCTGCAGCGGGCCCAGCTCATGCGCCAGCTCCTGCTGCGCATGATCAGCATGGCCGAGCTGCGGGACCCCAAGGAGACGGGCCCGCACGTCAACCGCGTGGCCGCCATCGCGGTCGAGATCTACGAGCGCTGGGCGATGAAGCAGGGCATGGAGCGAAGGCAGATCGACCGCGACAGGGACCTGCTCCGCATGGCGGCGATGCTGCACGACGTGGGCAAGGTCGCGATCTCGGACCTCATCCTGAAGAAGCCCGGCCGCTTCGACGACAAAGAGTACGAGATCATGAAGACCCATACCTACTGCGGCGCGCGGCTGTTCCTGCCCAAGCAGTCCGAGCTCGACGAGGTGGCGCTGCAGGTGGCGATGACGCATCACGAGAACTGGGACGGCACCGGCTACCCGGGCCTCGTGGACGTGGAGACCGGCCAGCCGCGCGCGAAAGGCGGGAACGGCGAGCTCGCCAGGCCCCGGGGCGAGGAGATCCCCATCTTCGGCCGGGTCGTGGCGGTCGCCGACGTCTTCGACGCCCTCAGCTGCCGGCGGGTCTACAAGGAGGCCTGGCCCGAAGAGAAGGTCCTGCAGGAGATGAGGATGATGTCGGGCAAGAAGCTCGATCCTTCACTCGTCGAAATCTTCTTCGAGGCCTACGGCCACATCAAGCAGATCTACGAGAAGTATCCCGACGCGGAGAATTGATTGCCCGGGCCGCGGCCCTACGTCCGGCCGGTGACGAGGCGCAGCTCCCTGTCAGGCCGCTCGACGAGATACTGGAAGAGGGTCTGGTCCCCGTTCGCTTCGAACGACTCGAACTCCAGCCCAAGGTCGTGGCCGTTGCGGACCACGCGGCAGTTGACGGTGACGATCTCCGAGCCGATCCGCAGCGAGCATCCCCGGATCCTCTGGTCGACCCTCAGGTCGCGCGTCAGCGCGGCGTCCCAGGGAAAGAAGCGGGTCCCGTCGAGAGAGACGTCCCCGATAACCCCGCCGATGAGCTCGAGCCTGTCCGGGTGGGTGAACAGCAGCTCGAACCTCTCCGTTTCGTTGGGCGAGATGCGGGGCGACTTGCGCTTGTCCACGATGCTCTTGTACCGCTTGAGCAGCTCTTCGAGCCTGTAGACGACATGCTCCGACAGGACCTGGGCCGGCATCAGGGCGTTCACGCCCAGGTAGGCCGCCTTGGCGGCCTCTTCGAACGGGAAATCGTCGGGCGTGATGAGGATAAAGACGCTCTCCTCGGGGTCCCACTGCCCCCGCAGGAGCTTCAGCAGCGGCTTCCACTGGCGCGGGTAGTCTGCCCCGTCGAAGATGATCATGTCCGGGTCGAGCTCCTCGAGGTCGCGCATCACGGCGACCGGGTCGCTCATGTGCTCCACGTGATACCCGACCGGGACGAGATGGTAGTTCAGCGGCTCGAGCAGGTTCGGCTCGGCCGCGACGAGGATCACGCGCCGCAGCTCGGCCGTGCGGGCCGCCGCGAGGGGCTCTTCTTCGGGCCGGCGGACGCCGACGAGCTCCTTTTCGAGCCTGTGGAACGCGTCCGACTTGCGCAGCAGCCGTTCGGCCAGGATCCCGAGGAGGTTGGCGCCCTCCTCAGGGCTCTGCGCGAGCAGGTCCTCGAGGTACGAGGCGGGGATTTCGATGCACTCGCATTCCTCGCGCGTCACGAGAGTCGTGGCCCGAGGCTGGTTGAAGAGGGGCGTAAGCTCGCCTACGAAGCTGCCGGGCTCCTCGATGGTGCGGATGACCTTGTCCTGTGCGACGAGCTGCATGGATCCGCGCAGCAGGAGGTAGATCCGGTCGCAGATCTCACCTTCGTGGCAAAGGACCGTGTTCGCGGGATAGGTCTTGCGGGAGACGAGGAGTCTGCCGCCGTGGTCCTTCATCAGAGGTCAGGGTAGCACAAAGGGGGGGTGCGGTCAATTTTCGCCTGGTTCATCGCAGCGTCTCCTCACCGCACGGTGCATGCCCCCCGGACCCGGGGGCTCCGATCCCTAGAACTCGTACGCCAGCTTGAGAATGAGCCCCGGGTTCTGCTTGGCAAACAGCCGCATGTCCGCGCTGTCGATCGAGAACAGGCGGACGCCCGAGCGCGCCGTGAACGTGAAGTCCGACGGGCTGTTGCTCGCGATCCCGTGCAGGTCCCCGACGAAATCCCCGCGCTTCAGCTCCGCGATCTTGCGGCGCGCCCGCGTCACGTCCACGATCCCCTCGCGGATGATGTACATGCGGTCGAAGGGCTCGCCCTCCCGCGCGAGCACGCGCGACTCGCCGTCGGGCTCGCGCGTGAGGTAGCTCTCGAGCCAGGTCTTCTGGTACGAGGTCAGCCGCTGGAAGAAGCTGCTCGTCGACAGCACGTTCCAGGTCTCCTCGTCGCGCGCCTGGATGAGCTTCTTCAGAGTCTTCTCGAAATCGGTGCCCGCCACGAAGGCGAGGAACTTGTCGCGCTCCATCGAGTAGGCAATGACGTCGGTCTCCGCGACCACGTCGGCGGACACCGGCTGGTCGGTGAGCAGGCTGAGCTCGCCGAAGTACTCGTAGTTGCTGTAGATCTTCTTCTTCTCGAGGCCCTCGAAGTTGATGGCCACGTTTCCCGAATAGATGATGTAGAACTTGCGGCCCCGCTCGCCCCTGCGGATGATGGTCTGCCCCTTGCGGAACTCCTCCTCCTCCACGGAGATGACGAACTGCTGCACCTTCTCGAGCGGGAAATCCTGGAAGAAGTCCAGGTGCTTCAGGATGCCGAGCACCTCGTAGGTCTTTTCGAACCTCGGCGGGGTCGTCTTGAAGTAGAGGGTGTTCTCGATGCCGAACGTCGCGAGCGTGAGCGAGGTCTTCTCGGGGAAGTCCTTCTTCGCGATGTGGTAGACGTTGGTCTTGCGCTTGTACTCCTCGGGCAGCGAATCGAGCCACTTGATCGCCGTGTGCAGGGGCGGGATGCCCGACTCGTGGTAGATCACGTCCGCGTCCCACGGGAAGTGGGAGAGCTGCTTGAAGCGCTCGGGGCTGATCCGCTTCTCCTCCAGGAGCTGCTTGTGGACCCGCGGCTCGCCCTGGTGGTCCGAGGAGTACACGAACGTCTGCCCCTGGAACTTCAGGGTGAAGCCGATCGTCGGGATCGAGTGCAGCCTGTACACGAAGCGGAACTCGCCCCCGTGGATGTAGTAGGGCCGCTCCAGGTGAACCGGCTCGAAGTGGAAGAGCTGCAGCAGGTACTCGATCGACTCCTCCGAGAGTGCCGAGTACTTGCGGAGAAAGCTGTCCATCACGGTGCGCGTCGTGTAGACGGTGATCCTGCCTTCTTCCATGATCTTCTGGAAGGTTCCGGCGTCGTGGTCGGCGTGGCAGTGCGTGACGATGATGGCGTCGATGAGCTTGGGGTTGACGTTGGACTCTTCGAGCCACTCCGTCGAGTTGACCGGCGGGTCGACCATGATCCCGCGGTGGTTGAGCCAGACGATATATCCCGACGTGTTCTCGGTGGGATCGAAGCCGTGGCTCGGTCCGAGGCAGGTGACCCCGAACAGCGGCGGCCTGTACGGCTCCGCCAGCCTCTGCCCGACTTCGAAGCGCCCCTTGTACTCGATCGTGGCCGGAAGCTGCGCGACGATGGTTCCGCCGTCGGAGATGGTGAAGCCCGAAGGCAGCGAGAACACGGACACCTTGCCGAAGCTGCAGCGGCCGTCGCGGAAGAAGTGGAAGGAGAGCAGGTTCTCGAGCCCGAAGTTCTTGTAGTAGTCCATCTCGGACTTGAGGTCGGGGGCGATGACTCCCGTGCTGGCCGGATTGACGTCCTGCCGCGTGTCGACCACCTCGGGGCCGAAGATCGGCTCCCTCAGCACCCGGAGCAGCCGCACGGCCTGCTGACGAGTGCAGATGATCGTCGTCTTGCGCTTGAGGATGAAGAAGTTGAAGTAGATCGGGAACTCGAGCTCGGCCAGGCTGATGCCCTTCTCTGCGTTGAACAGACGCCGCGGCAGGACAAAGAGCTGCGGCACCGAGTTGGGCAGCAGCATGGTGTCCTTGATGGTTTCCGGAGGCGCTCCGAGCTGGATATAGCCGGCCGAGGTCTGCACCAGGTAGCCTCCCCGGGGCAGCTCGGTGACGATCTCCTTGAGCTCTTTCAACGCAAGCATCATCGCTCGTGCTCCACACCCATTTCAACGGGGCGCAATGCCGCCCCGCGGGCGCCTGTCAGGCATTGAGTCGGGAGTTCTCCCCTATTATCGGCAAATTGGGTGAAAATGCCACACAACGTTTTCCGCAGATCTCCGATTTCTGCGACCGGACAGCAGGGCCCCCGCCGCTATGGGGAAGTGCGGCCGCTCGTCCGCGCGCGGTCGCGGAAGTACGGCTCCTTTTCCCGGTAGAACGTGAGGAGCTCCTGCCTGTCGTCGCCGAAGAACGCGTGCGCCATCGCGGCCGCGGGCCTGCCGACGTAGCGGAAATGCCAGGGCTCGTAGATGTAGCCCGTCTCCCCCTCTCCGTTGCGGGGATAGGAGAGCACGAAGCCGTACTTCCACGCCTCCGATGCGAGCCATCTCCCGGCCGCGGTGTCCGCGAAGGAGGCGTCGACCGATCCGAAATCGACCGCCGTGCCGAGCTGATGCTCGGAGTGACCGGGGAGAGCGAGCTCCCTCTCGGTCTGCTCGCGGCCTTCCGCCCGCACGCTCCGCTCGAACAGCCCCTGCTGATACTCGTAGGAACGATAGGCAGATGAAACAAGAAGGCCGGCGCCGGACCGCTCGGCAGCTTCGGCCATCGCCTCCATGTCCGGGACGACGATCGCCCTGAGCGAGAGGCCCTTCCTCGCCGCGCGAAGGCGGGTGCGTTCGAGCGGCACGAGGTCCCGGGGGACCTCGTCAGGAGAAAGCCCATGCTGTTTGTCGACGAGGGTGAGCAGCGGCTGCGGCGCGGACATGATCTGCGTCATCAGGCGCAGGAACCCCGCCGGGTCCGCCTCGATCCTCGCCCTGGTGTCGGAACGCAGGCCGGCCGTCGTCTGCGCGAGATCGCGGGCCCCGATGCGGAAATCCGGTCCGATGGCGCGTTCCCTGCGCGCTCCGCCGCCGCAGCCGGCGAACAGCAGCAGCGACGCCGCAAGCAGCGCCGGCGCGCGGCACCCGCGGGCGTTCACGGGCGCGCGGACGCTTCGGCCGGAGCGCCCGAAGGCGGCAGAGTCTCCCTGATCCTCTCCCAGTACAGCGTAGTCAGGATGGTCTTGGAGTCCACGATCTCGTTGCGACCGACCTGTTCGCGAAGCTCCGCGAACGGCAGCACGACGTGCTCGAGGAATTCGCTCGCGTCGAGGCCGGGGCTCTCCACGCGCTCGAGGTCGAGGCCGACGTACAGCGTGATGAAGCCCGTCGAATAGCCTTCGGCGTGCGCGTAGCTGATGAGGCGAAGCAGCCGCTTCGGCCGCAGGCCGATCTCCTCCTCGCACTCCCTTCGGGCCGCGGCTTCAGGGTCCTCGTCCCGCTCGATGACGCCGGCCGGCGCCTCGAGGATCGTGCGGCCGATCGCGGCCCGGTGCTGGCGGACGAGGTGCACCCGGCCCGCGGCGTCGACGGGAAGCACGGCCACGGCGTCGCGGACGCTGACCACTTCGCGGCGGCCCTGGCGGCCGTCAGGGAGGCGGATCGCGAGCTCCTCCAGCCGGAGATAGCCGCCGCGGAAGAGCTCTCTACGGGAGAGCACCGTCTCCTCCAGAGGATCGCGCCCTGCCCGCTCCAGGTCGACAAAGGTGAAGGGCGCGGGCGAGCCCTCGGGATGGTCTTCGCGCGCGGTCTCGCGCCACTCCGGCCCGACCGGCGGGAATGTCGTGTCGCCCGCAGGCGAGGCATGGATGCGGGTGAGGTAGAGGCGGTCGGCCGCCGGCACGGCCTGCTTGTAGACCTCGCCGCCCCCCATGATGAAGGCCTCCGTTTCGCCGGCGCGCCTCGCCGTCTCCAGCGCCTCGGCGAGCGAGACGGCCGTCAGGCAGCCGGGAGCGCGGTAGCCGGAGTCACGCGACAGCACAATGGTCGTGCGGCCCGGAAGCGGCTTGCCGATCGACTCCCAGGTGCGCCGACCCATGACAAGGTGGTGGCCCATGGTGAGCCGTTTCAGCCGCGCGAGGTCGGCGGGGATCCGAAGCGCGAGGTCACCCGCGCGCCCGATGACCCCGTTTTCCGCCACCGCGGCGATGACGGAGACGAGCATCCGTTGCGCGGCCGCGCGCGGTGAATCGTCGCCGCTCATACGGCGATCGGTGCCTTGATGGCGGGATGGGGGTCGTAGTTCTCGAGACTGATGTCGTCGTAGCGGAAGCCTGACAGGGACGTGACCGCCGGGTTCAGGCGCAGCGTGGGAAGCGGGCGAGGCTCGCGTTCGAGAACGAGCTTCGCCTGCTCGAGGTGGTTCAGGTACAGGTGGGCATCACCGAGGGTGTGCACGAGGTGGCCCGGACCGAGCCCCGTGACCTGCGCGACCATGAGGGTCAGCAGCGCATACGAGGCAATGTTGAAGGGAAGGCCGAGGAAGACGTCGGCGCTGCGCTGGTAGAGCTGGCAGGAGAGCCGTCCCTCCGCCACGTAGAACTGGAACAGCAGGTGGCACGGGGGCAGCGCCATCCTGTCCAGCTCGCCCACGTTCCACGCGCTGACCACGAGCCGGCGCGATTCCGGGTGCGAGCGGATCTGGTCCACGACGCGGGCCATCTGGTCGATGGCGCGGCCGTCGGCCGCGGGCCAGGAGCGCCACTGCGCGCCGTAGATCGGGCCGAGGTCGCCGCTGGAGTCCGCCCACGGATCCCAGATGTGCACGTCGTTCTCGTTCAGCGAGCGGACGTTGGTCTCGCCGCGCAGGAACCACAGCAGCTCGTGGATGATCGAGCGCAGCCGCAGTCGCTTGGTCGTCAGGCACGGGAAGCCTGCCGCGAGATCGAAGCGCATCTGGTGGCCGAACCAGGAGAGCGTTCCGGTGCCCGTGCGGTCGCCGCGGCGGGTGCCGCGCTCGAGGATCAATCTCAGCAGGTCCTGATATTGCTTCAACGCCGAAAGGATACGCAGCCCCGCCGCGAGGGGTCAAGGCGCGAGAGCGGCTCGAGCGGGTCGGCCGGCGCCTTGCTTCAACCTTTATCTTCCATCGTCGCGCGCAGGGCGCGGCAGGCGCCGTAGAACTCCTCCAGGCTCATCATGCGCAGGAAGACCATTCCGCGCGTGGCCCGGATGAGCGCGCTCGGGTGCTCGCTGAACCAGCGCTCGCCGAGGCAGCCCTTGAGCGTCCCGTACTGCTCGACCTGGATGCGCTGCGCGAGCTCCGGGAACGGCCCCTCGTGATCGTAGCTCGGGAAGGAGGCGTTGCTCTGCGAGAGGTACGCGCTCATGAAGGCGCTGTGCTGCAGGGTGAACATGTTGAGCGACACCGGGACGTACACGTTGGCCTCGCAGGGGTGGAACCGGTACCACACGTTGCGGTAGGCGAGCACCCGGATGTCGCTGCGGCCGCTCGAGCGCTCGTGGGCTCGCAGCGCCTCGGCCAGCGCCTGCATGCACTTGTAGTGGGTGTCGGGGCCGCTTGCCTCGGGGTCGAAGGCGACCGTCACGACGTCGGGGTTGACGCCGGCGAGGAGCTCGATGATCGGCTTGACGTCGCGGTCCATCGTCGGTTCCTCGGTGAAGACCTCGCCCTGGTAGAACCCGAGACGCAGGTGATGGACGAACTCGCCGTTCCAGCCGAAGTAGCCCCACAGGCAGTCCGATTCCCATTCCCGGCACATGCCTTTCAGGCGCTGGATGTGCGGCAGGTCCTTGCGCCCCGGGTACTGGGTCTGGAAGTAGTTCGCCAGCTCGTGCACGCGGTCGACCAGCGCCCGCGGGTCCCTCTCGTCATACAGATCGATGAGGTTCCGCGCGAGGCGCCGCATCTCGCCCTCGCGCGCCCGGTCCGTCGACTGCTCGGCGATGCCGTCGAGGTAGTGCCACACGTCCTGGTCGCGGGCGGCGTTGTTCCCGCGGTCGAAGGAACCGGAGGCGAGCAGCCCCGCGAAGACGGGGCCCGCAAGGAAGCTCTCGAGGCCGCGGACCAGCTCGAGCATGAAGCCGTTGGTGACCGCGTTGAAGCCGCTGGTGAGCGTCGCGAAGTGGTGCGTGGTGCTCCAGTCGCGGATGTGGCGCACGACGTGGGGCAGGTAGCCGAGGAGGATGTCGTCGTGGTGCGGCTCGGTGTGGAGGAAGGTCTTGCCTCCGAGGGTGTGCATCCCCGCCTCGAGCTTTTCCCGGATGCGGGTCGCGGCCGCGGCCCCGGCGGAAGCCGAAAGCCCGCGCGAGGCGAGCAGCCGGCCGAAACCGGAGCCGGCGAGGTCGTCGTCGGTCAGCTCCGCGAGCGTCTTGCCCGACGCGAGCGCGAGGTCGACCAGGATGCGGTCGCTCTCCTGGGTGGGGATCTGCGGAAGCTTTTCCAGCTCGGCCGAGCGGCGCGCCGCGAGATCCAGCGCGGCGCCCCGCGTGAGGTAGAAGCGCGCCTCGGGCAGCCTCTGCAGGACCGAGGCGGGGTAGCGGACGTCGACCGGGCTCGTGACCGAGCCGGCCACGATCGTCTTCTTGGCCTCGCCCGCCGCGAGGATGATCGCGACGCAGTCCGGGTTGCGTGTGATCGTCCCGAGACCGATCGTGATGACGCAGCGCCTGCGCGCGACCTCGATGCCGCCGAGGTCCAGGGCCGCGGCGGCCTGCGTCTCGTAGTTGGTGGCCGCCAGGCGCGTCGTCGAGTAGAGGCTCGAGCCGCGGATGTTGAAGGCGATGTGCCCGTCCGGGCCGATGCCTCCGAGGAAGAAGCCGAGCCCCCCGAGGGCGCGGATCTTCTCCTCGTACTCGTCGCACCATTGGTCGATCCTGTGGAGCACGTCCCTCTGCAGCCGCTCGCGCGCGTCCAGCGGCCTGCGCCGGCGGAGGCTCAGGTCGACCTCGTCTTCGCTCCAGACCTCCTCGAGGGCGGTCCCTTCGGGGAGCCCGATGCGGTCGCACTCGATCAGCAGCGCCCGCTCGGGGTCGAGCCCCAGGCCCTCGAGGTAGAAGCGGCGGACGTAGAAGGCGAAGCTGTTGTGGTGCAGGGGGTTGATCGGGTAGAACTCGTCGATCTGGACAAAATGAAGGCCGTCCAGCCGCGGCCTTCGGCCCGGGTCCAAGCCCACCTCTTCGAGCAGCCTCCGCGTGTCGGGCTCGTCCCAGCTCCTGAGTATCCGGGGAACCTCGCGGATGAAGTGCTCGGGGGTCTTGCCCGTGGGAAGCGAGACCGCTCCTTCGGGGTGGTCCTGCACCCATTCGAGGAAGCGGAGGGCGGCGAGCCGGCCCAGCTCCGGGAAATTGGAGACGACGATCACCGGGATCCGCTCATCGGGCTCGTACATCGGCGCCATCCCCGACCGCTCGAGGAAGTGCCGCTCGACCCGCGAGGAGATTCGGCCGTTTTCGCTCATGGCGCCTTCATCGCGCGCGACATTGCTCTCCGCCTCTCTCTGAAAAACCTTACGCATTCAGCCTTGGGCCTGTCAAGATGCAAACGTTCGAACATTTGCTCGCGCGCTCCCAGTGACGGAGGACGCACGTTTCAGGCGCGGCGCGTGCTCTTGCGGACGATGAGCTCGCCCCGAGGCGGCACGTAGACGGGTGCCTCGCTGCCGTCCAGCAGCGCCCGGATCTCCCGGATCGAGAAGTGCCCCGGGTACTTCCAGTCGTATCCGCAGGTCGTCAACGGGGGCGTGGTAAGCTCGCTCTTGAGGATGCCGTCGAAGCCGTAGATCGAGACCGCCTCCGGGACCGCCCGCCCGGATTCGTGGAGGTAGTCGAGCACGCCGATGGCGCGCAGATCGGTGGAGCAGATGATGCCGTCGATCGGACGCCCGTCACGCAGCAGCTGCCTGCAGGCGCCGTAGCCGTCTTCGGGCGCGCCGTCGCAGACCACGACGTCCTCGGCTGCGATCGGCGCCCTGCCGCTCTCCGCGAGCACCCGGTTCACGGTGTCGAGCCTGCCGCCCGTCGGCCAGCCGATGTAGCCGACCCGGCGGTAGCCGGTGTCTGCCACGTGCCGCGCGACCTGCCGGAAGCCGTCCAGGAAGTCCATCAGGTAGTTCAGGCTCGCGACCGGCCTGCGGATGCGGGCCAGGACGTCGGGCCTGAGGTACCGGCACAGCACGAAGCCTTCGCAGAGGTCGTTGTAGCGCTCGGTAAAGATCTCCTCCGAGATGAGCTCGGTGGCCACGTTGTAGCGGGGGCTGGCTTCCATGATCCCGTTGATCATCTGGAGGTGGTGCACCCACGTGTACTCCCAGACGTCGCGGTTCGCGAACTCGGCCTCCGAGAGGATGATCCCCACCCGCACCTGGCGCAGCCGCACCTGGTAGTCTTCGCTGAGGAAAGTCCCACGGCCCGAGGTGCGCACGATCAGGCCTTCGCGCACCAGGTTGTCCAGCGCGATCCGCACGGTGCCGCGCCCGATGCCGAAGCGCTCGGCGATCGCGAGCTCGGTCGGCAGGACCTCGCGCGGCGAGAACTCCCGCACGAACCACTCCTTGAGCTCGAGATAGAGCTGGTAGTGCAGCGGAACCGGGCTCGCGCGATCGATCACGCGGTGATGTTCGTCCCCGGCGCTTCCCAAGGTCAAGCGCCGCGCGGCGGCTGCTGCGGCAGCGCCCAGCAGGCGGAGGGGGCGACGGTGAACGAGACGCTGGCGCCCGGGGCGGGGGCCGCGTCGTCGCCGGCCCTGATGACCAGCTCGCTCGCGCCGGCGCGCGCCCGGATCACGGACCCCTCACCGAGGTACTCGACGCTGTCGACCGCGGCGACGACGCGGTTGCCGGCGGCCCCGCCCGCCGCGTCGAGCCGGCAGCTCTCGGGCCTGAAGAGCACGCGCACCGCGTCGCCGGGCGCGACGCCGTCGGGGCCCAGGCACCGCCACACGCCCGACGGCGTCTCGACCTCGAGCCCGCCCTCGTCGCGCCGCACGACGCGCCCCGGCACCTGGTTGGACTTGCCGACGAAGTCCGCCACGAACAGGGTCCGCGGCCTGTGGTAGATCTCGCGGGGCGGCCCGGCCTGGGCGACGCGGCCGCCGTTGAGCACCACGACGCGGTCGGAGAGCGCGAGCGCTTCCTCCTGGTCGTGGGTCACGTAGACGGTCGTGATGCCGAGCCCGCGCTGCACGCGGCGGATCTCGCGGCGCAGCCCTTCGCGCAGGCCTCGGTCGAGGGCGGAGAGCGGCTCGTCGAGCAGGAGCAGGCGGGGCCGCGGGGCGAGGGCGCGCGCGAGGGCGACCCGCTGCTGCTCGCCCCCCGAAAGCTCCTCGACCCGCCGCTCCTCGAAGCCGGCGAGCCCGACCAGCGCGAGCAGCTCCTCGACCCGTGCCTCCGTTCCCGCCCGCGGCCACCCGCGCATGCGCGGCCCGAAGGCCACGTTCTGCGCGACGTTCATGTGCGGGAACAGCGCGTAGTCCTGGAAGACGATCCCGACGCCGCGGTCCTCGGGCGCCAGGCGCGTCACGTCGCGGCCGTCCAGCACGACCTCCCCGCGGTCGGGAGCGAGGAAGCCGGCGATCAGCCGCAGCGCGGTGGTCTTTCCGCAGCCGCTCGGGCCGAGCAGCGTCGCGAGCTCGCCCGTCGCGATCTCCAGCGACAGCTCGAGGTCGAGCTGCGGGTAGCGCTTGGCGAGGCCGCGCAGGACGAGCGGCATCAGAAGGCCTCCGGCGCCGCGCGCTCGATCAGCCAGAAGGCCGCGAGCGACACGGCCATCAGCACGGTGCCCATCGCGCAGGCGGCGAAAAAGTTGTAGGCGCCGATCATGCGGTAGATCGCGATGGGGATGGTGACCATCCCGGGCGGCGCGAGCAGCAGCGTCGCGTTGATCTCGCCCATGGAGATCGCAAAGGCGAAGGCCGCCCCCGTAACCAGCCCCGAGCGCGCCAGGGGCAGCTCGATGTGCAGCAGCGTCGCGAGGGGCCCCGCGCCGAGCGAGCGCGAGGCGTCGAGGAGCGAGGGCCGGATCTTCGCGAGGGTGCTCGCGACCGTGCGCGCCACGAACGGGTAGGCCACGACCGCGTGGGCCATGACCACGGCGAGGGTGCCGGCGCCGCCGCCCCACGCCTTGACGTAGGCGAGGCCGAGCACGACGCCCGAGACGCCCATCGGCGCCATGAGCGCGGCCTCGAGGAGGCCGGACGCGGCGGACGCTCTGCGCTGCAGGAGGCGCGCCACGGCGACGCCCATCGGGAGGGACACCGCGGCCGTGCCGAGGCCGAGCGCCACGCTGGTGACCACCGCCTCCCGGTAGGAGCCGCCGAATCGGCTGGAGGCCCCGGCCGCGAGCTGCGCGTACCAGCGGAGCGTCAAGCTCGTGCCGCCGGCCCAGCCGGAGCGCTGCCGCAGCGACTGCCCGACCACCGAAAGCATCGGCCCCAGCACGATGACCGCGACCGCCGCCAGGTACAGGCCCGCGGCGATCCGCGCCGCCGGTGAGCGCAGGCGCGCCGGCTCGCTCCACGACGACAGGCGCTCGGCGAAGGCGCTGCGGCGCTCCAGGCGTATCTGGACCGCCAGCAGGAGGACGGAGAGCATGGTGCCGACGAAGGCGAGGGCGCTCGCGCCGGAGAGGTCAACGTCGACGCGGGCCAGGCGGTAGATCTCGACCTCGATCGTCGTGTAGCGCGGGCCGCCGCCCAGCACGAGGATGACCGCGAAGGAGAGGAAGCAGAAGAGGAAGATCATCGCGGCGCTCGAGAGGATCGCGGGGAGGATCTGCGGCAGGGTCACGGCGAAGAAGAGGCGCGGGCCGCGGGCGCCGAGGCTGCGCGCGGCCTCGGCCGGGTGGGGGCTCACGCGCTCCCAGAGGCTTCCGACCACGCGGACGCACACGGGGAAGTTGTAGAACGCGTGAGCGAGCAGGATCGCGGGGAACGAGTAGAGGATCCGCAGAGGCGGCTCCCGCGTCCCGAGGAGCGCCTGCAGAAAGCGGTTGGCCGCGCCGTTGTTGCCGAAGAAGAGCACGAAGCCGAGCACGACCAGGATCGAAGGGAGCACGAAGGGGATCGTCGTGAGCGACCGCACGAGGGCGCGGCCGGGGAAGCGGAAGCGCGCGAGGAGCCACGCTCCCGGCAGGCCGAGCGCGACCGCGAGCAGAGTGCTCAGCGCGGCCTGGGCAAAGGTGAAGCCGACCACCCGCAGCACGTAGGGGTCACGGGCCAGGGCCGCCAGGCGCGCGAGGCTCGGCCTGCCGGCGGAGTCGGTCGCCGCGCCGGCGAGCACCGAGCCGACGGGGTAGTAGAAGAGCGGCACCAGGGCCGCGACCAGGAGCGCGGCCGTCGCTGCGCGCGCGGCGGCGGCCTTCTTCACCTACTTTCCCATCTGCCTCGCCCACGCGGCGAGCCAGCGCCGCTGCGTTCGCCGCGACGGTCTTCGCGTCGAGGGAGAGCGTCCGCTCGGGCTTCGGCGCGTACCGGTAGGAGTCGGGAAGCGCGGTCGCGGGCATCACCGGGTACATCCAGTTGGTGAGAGGGATCTCCTTCTGGAAGCCCTCGCTCAGCGCGAAGTCGACGAACTTGCGCGCGAGGTCGGCGTGCTTCGCGCCCGTGACGACCCCCAGGCCTTCGATCTGCGCGTAGTGGCCCTCGGGGAACATCGCGGCCTGGTAGCGGGTGGTCTTTTCGTTCTCGACGTGATAAGCCGGGCTCGTCGTGTAGCTCAGCACGAGGGGCGCCTCGCCCGACGTGAACATCCCGTAGGCGGCGTCCCAGCCCTCGGCGATCGTGAGGATGTTAGGCGAGAGCCGCTGCCAGTAGTCGAGCCAGCGGTCGCCGTAGGCCGCGACCGTCCAGAGAAGAAAGCCGAGCCCGGGGCTGGAAGTGCGCGGATCCTCCAGGATGATCTTCCTGCGGAAGCGCGGGTCCGTGAGGTCTTCGAGCGACTTCGGCGGGCTCGAGAGCTTCTGCGTGTCGACGACGAAGGCGAAGTACCCGTAGTCGAACGGCGTCAGGCGGAAGCCGGGGTCGAAGGCGACCTCGGGCGGGAGCTTGTCGGCCCCGGCCGGCTTGTAGGGCTGCAGCACGCCCGCCTCCACGGCGCGGGCGAGCAGGTTGTTGTCCAGGCCGACGACCACGTCGGCTCTCGGGGAGTCCTTCTCCAGGATCAGCCGGCTCAGGACCTGCCCGGCATCGCCCGCCGAGACCGCCTGCACCTTGACTCCGTATTTCGCCTCGAACTGCGGGATGACCCTGGGCGCGGGCCCCCACTCGGCCACGAAGGAGTCATAGGTGTAGATCACGAGATCCGTTTCCTTGACGCGTTCGGGGTTCGGCGAAGCGGATAGATTTCCCGCCACGGCCGCAAACGCGGCAACGAGGAGCGGTGTTCGCCAGCTCACGGCAAGCCTCCCGCAGCGTGCGCGCGACGATGCCTGCGCGCTGCTCGTTGGTGATAGTGGGGAGGGTTCTTCGTCAGGCTCCCTGCGCTGGCATTACCCAGATCAGGTTCAACGGGTGTGATCTCAGGCTCCCTGGCGGGAACCACCCCATGACGATTACGGAGACTACGGCGGCGGCGCGCCTTGGTCAAGGCCCCCGAACAGCCCCGAACAGCAGGCGCCGGTGACCCGAGCAGCGGGGCCTTGAAGCGACGCGTGAAAATCCGGCACACTCACGCGCGATGCAGCAGAAAGCAACGCGGGCCGCGGCCGCGGTCACGCGCCGGCCGCGCTCGTTCGTGGACTCCCTGAAGCGCAACTGGTTCCTCCTCGGGATCGTCGCGGTGGTCGCGCTGGGCTTTCTCGCGCCGCGCGCCGGCCGCAGCCTCAACCCGGGCTCGGCGACGACCAACACGATCGTCGTGGTGCAGTTCCTCATCCTCGGGTTCACCGTCCCGACGGAGAGCCTGCTGCGCGGCCTCTCCGGCTGGCGCCTGCACCTGACCGCCCAGATCCTGATCTGGGTCGTGAGCCCCGTGTTCTTCGCGCTGACCTCGATGCCGCTGCGCGGGTTCGTCGACCCCGGCCTGATGGTCGGGATCGTCGCCCTGGGCGCGCTGCCCACGACGGTGGCAAGCTGCGTCGTCTTCACGCAGCTCTCCGGCGGGAACGTGTCCGGCGCGATGTTCAACTCCGCGCTGTCCAACGCGGCGGGGATCATCCTGGCTCCGCTGCTCCTCTCGGTCCTGCTCAGGGGCTCGGGCCAGGCCCTCCCGCCTGACCAGGCGCTGGCCGTGTTCACGGACCTGGGCGGCAAGATGCTCGTTCCCGCGCTGGCCGGCCAGCTCCTGCGGCTCGCCTTTGCGCGGGTCGCCGACCGCCAACCGCGGCCGCTTCGGCGTCGCCGCGAACCTGCTGATCCTGGCGACCGTCTTCTTCGCCGTCTCCAAGTCCGCGGGGCATCCCGCGTTTGCCTCCGGGCTCGCGGGGCTTGTGGCGCCCATCGTGTACCTCGCGACCGCCCACCTCGCCTTCGTGGGGCTGGCGTGGGCCGCGGCGCGCGTGCAGGGCTTCGGCCGCGAGGACCTGATTGCGCTCCTGTTCGTCGCGCCTCAGCGCACGCTGGTGATGGGCGTGCCGCTGCTCGGCATCTACTTCGCGCACAACCCGGAGCTGCTCGGCATGGCCGTGCTGCCGCTGCTCTTCTACCACCCGTTCCAGCTCCTGGTGTCCGGCGTGATCCGCGGAGTCGTGAACAAGAACGCGTGAGAGGGCGCGCCCTCGCGAGACCCCTGGCGCTGTCTTGTCCGGGTTTGCGACGGTTTGGGGTGGTTTGCGCTGGCTTGCGGTTTGCGCGCCCAGGGGCGTGGTGATAGGCTCGCGTCATGGCGTCGCGTGATCTGCTTGAGCCGGGCCTGCCGGAGGCCAGGGAGCGGGTGGTCGAGGCGCTCAAGATCCACTTCGCTGTCGGTCACCTCGACCTCGAGGAATACGAGAAGAGGTTGGCCGCCGCCCATGATGCCGGCTCGCACCGGGAGCTCGCGAGCCTCGTCGAGGATCTTCCCGCGGCGCCTGGTGCAGCGGCGGCCGCGGCCGCAACGAACCCGCGGCCCAGCCAGCGGGGGACGATCGCGGCCCTCCTCGGAGGCTCCTCCCGATCGGGCCGCTGGTACCCTCCGTGCAATCTGCGCGCCCTGACCGTCCTCGGAGGAATCGAGCTCGATTTCCGCGACGCTGTCTTCCCCGAAGGCGGGACGATCGTCAACGTGGCCTGCGTGCTGGGCGGCGTGGAGGTCACGGTTCCGCCGGACGTCACGGTGCAGGTCGAAGGCACGGGGATCCTCGGAGGGTTCGACGACAGCAGCCGCAGCGATCCTGGCAATACACCGCGCCTCGTGATCCGGGGGTTTGCGCTCCTGGGCGGCGTGGAGGTCAGGACGCGGCCGCGCCGCCTGCCGGGTGGCCGCGAAACGAAGCGCCGGCTTCCGCGCTGACACCGGCTCCGTGGGCGCGGGGCTTGCGCAGCGGCGCAGCACCGGGCCTACGCCGGGCCAGGTGGCGCCTGCACCGGGCCCGCACCGGGCTTACACGCGGCGCACCTTCTGGTATACTCGCTACGATTTCCGCTCGAGGGCCGCTATCGCGCTTCCGACAAAGGGCGCCCAGCGGCTCTTTGTGTCTGGAGGAAGATCGTGCCTAGAGAGATGCTCGAAAAGCTGTGGCAGCGCGGGCGCCAGTTCCTGGGGACCCAGTACCCCATCCTGGGCGGCGCCATGTCCTGGATCTCGGAACACCGCCTCGTGTCCGCGATCTCGAACGCGGGCGGCTTCGGCGTGCTCGCGGGCGGAAACATGCCGCCGCAGCTCCTCAAGGAGGAGATCGAGAAGACGCGCGAAAAGACAGACAAGCCCTTCGGAGTCAACCTCATCGCCATCGCTCCCAACTTCCGCCGCCACCTCGACCACGTGATGAGCATCAAGTTCCCCGTCGTGATCTTCGCCGGCGGCCTGCCGCCCCGCGAGGCCATCCGCGACGCGAAGGCCGAGGGGATCAAGGTCTTCTGCTTCGCGCCGACCGTCGGCATCGCCCACAGGCTCATCAAAGAGGGCGTCGACGCCCTCATCATCGAAGGCAGCGAGGCGGGAGGCCACATCGGCCCGGTCTCGACCGCCGTCCTCGCCGAAGAGATCCTGCCCCACACCCACAGGGTGCCCGTGTTCGTGGCCGGCGGGATCGGGAGCGGCGTCATGATGGTGCACTACCTGCTGATGGGGGCGGCGGGCGTGCAGATCGGGACCAAGTTCGCGGTCGCGGAGGAGTCGATCGCGCACCCCAACTTCAAGCAGGCCATGATCCGCGCGCGGGCCAAGGACGCGCTGCCGACCTCCGCCTTCGACCCGCGGATCCCGGTCATTCCCGTGCGCGCCCTCGTCAACGAAGGCACGGTCGACTTCAACACGCTTCAGCTGGGACTGATCGCGCAGCTCGAGCGCGGGCAGATCAGCCCCAAGGAGGCGCAGCAGCGCCTCGAGGAGTTCTGGATCGGCGGCTTGCGCAAGGCGGTGATCGACGGCGACGTCAAGCGGGGCTCGATGATGGCCGGCCAGAGCGTCGGCCTGGTCAGGGAGATCATGCCCGTTCCCAGGGTGATCGAGAGCCTCATCGACGAGGCCGTCATCGAGGCCGAGCACATCCTCGAGCGCCTCGGCCGCAAGTAGGCGTCCTCCGGGGGGCGCGGGGCGCGCCGACGGCGCCCCGCCTCAGTATTCTTCTATCATGGCGCGCGTGAACCTCAAGCGCATCTACGAGCCCGCGGACGACGGGGACGGGCAGCGCTTCCTGGTGGAGAGGCTCTGGCCGCGTGGCATCAGCAAGGACAGGGCGCGCCTCGCGGCCTGGCTCAAGGACGCGGCACCGAGCGCGGAGCTCCGCAAGTGGTACGACCACGAACCCGAGAACTGGGACGCCTTTCGGCGCCGCTACTTCGGCGAGCTGGACCGGCACCCTGAGGCGGTCGCTCCCCTGCGCGACGCCGCGCGCAAGGGCCCGGTGACGCTCGTGTTCGCGTCGAGGCCCCCGGAGCGTTCCTGCGCGCAGGCGCTCAAGGAGTACCTGGAGAGCCGGCCGGCGCGGTAGCACGCCGTCGTCGGGTCGGTGGACGCGGGATGCGCTCGAGGCTACAGTATAGGTACGAGGGAGCCCGCCGTGTACGGCGGGCCTGGGGACCTGGCGGCAGACGCCAGGTCAGGGGAGGAACCGATGAGTGACTCCGTCAAGAAGGGCGCTGCCCACTTCGCGGACGATGCCAAGGTCGTCGTGAAGGACGTGAAGGTCATGGCCGAGGACCTGCTCAGGACGGTCAAGGACCTCGTAAAAGAAGGCAACGTGCGCCGCATCACGGTCAAAGACAAGGAAGGCAAAGTCATCGCGAGCTTTCCCCTGTCGGCGGGCGTGGTCGGCACCCTCCTCGCGCCCGCCCTCGTGGCGCTCGCCGCGCTGTCCGCCGTCATGACCGAGTGCACGCTGAGCGTCGAAAAGG
This sequence comes from uncultured Spirochaetota bacterium, assembly GCA_963734495.1. Classification (GTDB taxonomy): domain Bacteria; phylum Spirochaetota; class Spirochaetia; order SZUA-6; family CAVTHK01; genus CAVTHK01. The sequence goes on along the minus strand of CAVTHK010000001.1, from coordinate 547,331 downwards.
TGAGCTGAGGGGCCTCCCCGCGCTGATGCCCTTCGCCGGAATCCGCCAGCGCCTCCGGAAGCTCAAGCGCTACAGGCAGATCCTCTCGCGCCTCGCCTTCTACGGCTTCATCGAGTCCGCTGAGGCGCTGGGGCTGCGCCGGTGGTGGAGACGGCATCCCGCCGACGAGCGCGGCGGGTCCAGGCGGCTGCGCGCCATGACCTTCGGGACGCGCCTGCGGCTTCTGTTCGAGGGCCTGGGCCCCACCTTCATCAAGCTCGGCCAGCTCATGAGCCTGCGCTCGGACCTGCTCCCCGAGGATGTCACCTCGGCGCTGGAGAAACTGCAGTACGGCGCGGCGCCGCTGCCGTTCTCGCAGCTCGAGCCCGTGCTGCGGCAGGAGCTCGGGGATTCATGGCGCGGGCTCTTCAGGAGCGTCGACCCGCAGCCCATCGCGAGCGCATCGATCGCGCAGGTCCACCGCGCCGTGGCCCTGGACGGGGAGCAGCTCGCGCTCAAGATCCAGCGGCCCGGCATCGCCGACACGATCCAGGCGGACATGGCGATCCTGGTGGACCTCGCCGCGGTTCTGGAGCGCTACCTTCCCCGGGTCAGGGTCTATCATCCTTCGCGGCTGACCGACCACTTTGCCAAGGTCATCACCCTGGAGCTCGACTTCCTGTACGAAGGCCGGACCATGGACCTGTTCCGGGAGAACTTCCGGGGCGACGCGACGATCCACATCCCGACCGTCCGCTGGGACCTCTCCACGCAGCGCCTCCTCGCCATGGAGTACATCGAGGGCGTGCGCCTCTCCGACCCCGAGCGGTTCGCCGAGACGCATGTGGACACGAAGCGGATCGCGCGCGTCGGGGCGAGCTACGTGCTGGCGCAGGTCTTTCGCCATGGCGTCTACAACGCGGACCCTCACCCCGCGAACTTCATCGTGCGGCCCGACGGGATCCTGGCGCCCGTCGACTTCGGAATGGTGAGCAGCCTCAGCCAGGAGCTGAGGCACGCGCTCGTGACGCTGCTGCTCTGCTTTATCAACAAGGACCCCGCCCGGCTCGTGCGCCTGTTCGCGGGCCTCGGGTTGATCGAGGACTCGGCCGACCGGGACGCGCTGCGCGAGGACCTCGGGCGGCTGATCGACTACTACAGGATGCCGCTGGCCCAGCTGCCGGTCAGCCGCATGCTGCAGGACCTGAGCGCGGTCGTCCGCAGGCATCGCATCAACCTGCCCGCGGACCTCGCCCTCACGCTCAAGGTCATCGTGACGCTCGAGAGCCTCGGCAAGCGGCTCGACCCCGGCTTCGATGTGCTCGAAGTCGCCCGTCCCTTTGTCGCCCGGGTGCGGACGAGCCGGCTGCGGGAGTGGCTGGGCAGGGAGGAGATCTACGACCTCGCAGAGGACACAGGGCGTTTCGTGCGCGCGCTGCCCTGGCAGGCCAACGAGCTGCTGGAAAAGGCGCGCACCGGCCGGCTGCGGATCAAGATGGACTTCGAGGGCCTCGACAGGCGCGTGCAGGAGATCGATCGCTCGATCAACCGGCTTGCCTTCTCCGTGGTGATCGCCGGGCTTCTGGTCGGCTCGTCGCTCGTCATCCGCACCGGGCTGGGTCCCACCTACCTCGGGCTGCCGGTCCTCGGGCTGCTGGGCTTTGCCGTGGCCGGCATCCTCGGCCTGTGGTTCTTCATCGGCACGCTGCGCTCGGGGCGGCTTTGAGCCGCCGCGCGTCTATCCCGCCGCGAGCGCGCGGACCGCGACGCTGAACGCCGCGCCGACCGCGACGCCGACCGCCACCTCCGCCGGGGTGTGGCCGATGTTCCGCGGGATCGCGAAGAGCGACCGCGGCGGACGCGCCGCATCGCGCCCGCCCGCGGCGCGCTCGCCGGCCAGCTCGTCCAGGACCTCCGAATGCCTCTGCACGACCGAGCGGACCCTCAGGATGTCGTAGATGATGATCACGGAGAAGACGAAGGCCACGGTGAAGGCATCCGACCGGAGGCCGCTGCTCAGCCCGATGGAGACGGTGAGGGCGGTCACGAAGGCGGCGTGCCCGCTGGGCATGCCGCCCGCGGCGGACAGGTAGCCGAGCCGGAGCTTTCGTTCCCTGACGGAGTAGTACGCCGCCTTGAAGATCTGGCACAGGAGCTGCACCACGACGGCAGATATCAGCGAAGCGCTGAACGGCATGATCCCTCGCCCGCCTCCCCATCGTACCATGGACACGCGGCGGCCGCCACTCCGATGCGCCCCCGGGTAGTCCCGGGCTCAGGGCTCGCTGGTCTCGGAATCGGCCGGCGGAACGACCTGCGGCTCGATCACGCGCATCGAGCGCCACTTGCCCGTCGCGAAGCGCAGGAAGAAAGCGAGCCCCAGCAGGCTGATGTAGGCGGTCACGATGATCCAGCCCACGGTGAGATCCGCGCCGAGCGCGACCAGCGCCACGTAGCTGGGCGCGACAAGGCCGCAGACGGAGAGCGCGCCGATCGCCACCATCACGAAACGCGTGTCGCCCGCGCCTTTGACGGCGGAGGAAAAGATGATCGTCATGGTGTCGAAGATCGAGTAGAGCGCGACGAAGCGCAGCAGGATCCGCACCGTCTCGGCGATCGCGGCGAACGAACGGGCGTCGGCGCGCGCGGTGAACGGGGCGATGAACGCGCCGGGGACCAGCACGTACGCCGCGGCGATCGAGCTCATGTACAGCATGGCCACGTGGAAGCCCGAGTAGGCGCTGCGTTCGGCCAGGTCGGGGCGGTCCTCGCCGAGGTACTGGCCGACCAGGACGCTGACCGCGATCCCGCACCCGATCATGGGCATGAACGCGAGGGTGTTGATATTGAAGGCGATGTTGCTGGCAGCAAGCTCCGCGGTGCCGAGCCTGCCGAGCATCAGCAGGAAGGCGGTAAAGCCCGCCACATCGAGAAAGAACTGCACCCCGCTCGGAAGCCCGTACCGCACCAGGCGCGCGAACAGCCGCGGTTCCAGGCGCCATCCGCGCAGCGTGCGGTAGCGCTCGTCGTCGGCCGCCCGGAACGCCAGCACGGCGTACGCGACAAAGGTCACGAACCCCGAGGCCACCGTCGCGATCGCCGACCCGCGGATGCCCATTTCGGGGAAGCCCCAGTTGCCGAAGACCAGCAGCCAGTTGAGGACGCTGTTGACCGCGGTCGCAAGCGCGTTGACCCACGCGATCGGCCAGTTCCGGCCCCGGCCCGAGAAGAACGCCGAGAGCGCGCCCGCGGCGATCGGGAAGAACGAGCCGTAGCAGAGAATCCTGAAGAACACGATCTCGCCTTCGCGCACCGCGGGCTCGTGGCCGATGAACCGGAACAGCGGCTCCGCGGCCGGCGCCAGGGCCAGCAGGAACGCGCCGCCGATCGCGGAGACGTAGAGCCCCTGCCAGAGCGAAGGTCCGATGCGGTGGGGCCGCCCGGCGCCGTGATACTGGGCGACAAAGGTGTTCACATAGCCCGCCGTTCCCACGAAGATCGTGGAGATGGCGAAGTTGACCAGGCCCGCTGGCAGGGCCGCGGCGACGGCGTCCGCGGAGTACCACGAGAGGAACATCCGGTCGATGAACTGCTGCACGCTCGACGCGCTCGTGCTCAGGATCAGCGGCACCGCCATCGCGAGCAGCTCGCGGTAGCCGCCCCGCTCGCTCCAGCGCCGTCGAGCGCGGTCGATGAGGCTCGAACTCACGGTCCGCGCAGTATAGGCAGCCGCGCCGCCGCTGGATAGCGAGAGGCGCGGGCTTGACCGCCGCCGCGGCGGTGCCTAGCTTTCCGTTCGGGGGGAGCCCTGGCCGACCACGGCGCGTTCTTCACCTCGCACCGACATCTCCTCAGGCTCGGCGATCTCACGGCGGCTCGCGTCGCGAATCCCGCGTGGGGGGAGGCGTCTCTGCGCGTCCTCATCGTGCGCCTCTCCCCCTACGGCGACGTCGACCGCTCGACGACGCACCTGTTCCTCGCCCAGGAGGCGCGCAGGGGCGGCCGTGGCGTCTTCGTGGACTTCTGCTTCTTCCCCGGCCGCGAAGACGCGGCCCTGCTCGCCGCGAACGGCGTTCCGCCGCTCGTCGGCGTCGCCTCTTCGCGCTCCGTGGAGGACTTCGATCTGGCGCTGGTCTCCTGCTCCTTCGTGCTGGAGCTGCTCAATCTCCCCGTGCTGCTCGAGCGCTCCGGGCTTCCGCTCATGGCGTCGGAGCGACCCGCAGGCCCCGCGTTCGTGCTCGGGGGCTCCAGTGCGCTCGCGTCGCAGGCGATCGTGAGCGGGTCCGGCGACGCGATGGTAGACGCGATCTTCTTTGGCGAAGGTGAAGGGCACGTCGAGCACCTCACGCGCATCTTTGCCGAGTCGCGCGGGGCGGGCGCGAAGGAGCTGCTGCGCCGCGCCGCCGGGGAGATCGCGGGGCTCTGGCTCGCCGGCTCGACGAGCGCCGCGGTCAAAGCGGCGGTCTGCCCCGCGCCGCGCGCGAGGGAGCTCGTCACCGAGTACCCCGTGCTGCCGGGGAGGGAGGCCGGAACGGCGCGGCTGCAGATCTCCTACGGTTGCCCCTTTACCTGCGCGTTCTGCTTCGAAGGATACGGCCGCAAGCCCTACCGCGAGGTGCCTGCCGAGGAGCTGCTCGCGGCCGCGGCCGAGCTCAAGCGGGCGACGGGCGCTCGCTCGCTCGAGCTTTCGAGCTTCAACTTCAACACGCACCGCGACATCATCCCCCTCGCGCTCGAGCTCAACCGGCTCTTCGCCGAGGTCAGCCTGATGAGCCAGCGCGCGGACATCCTGGCCGACACGCGCGGGCTGCTCGAGGCCGAGATGGCCGCCGGCAAGCGCAGCTTCACGCTGGGCGTGGAGGGCGTGAGCGAGCGGCAGCGCCGTTTCATGGACAAGCGGCTCGACGAGGGGCGCGTGAGGCGGGTGCTCTCGGACCTGCTGGCCGCCGGGGCGCGCGAGGTCAAGCTCTTCTACCTGCTCTCGGGCTACGAGACGGACGAGGATTTCGCCGAGCTCAAGGCGTTCCTCGCCTGGCTGCGCGGGGAGGCCGAGGCCAGGAGGAACCGCACGCGGATCGTCTTCAGCTTCAACAGGCTCATCCGCATGCCCTTCACGCCGCTCGCATTCGACCGGCTGCTTCTCGAGCAGGAGCGGTGGCAGCCCTCCGTGAGCCGAGCGCGCTCCGCGGTGGCCGGCGCGGGCTACGAGTTCCGGCTCGCCTCGTCATGGCCCGAGTACGCGCTCTGCCAGGTGCTCGCGCTCGGCGGGCGGTGGCTCTGCGACGCGGTGCGGGAGCTCGCGCGCGACGGGCACGTCTACGAGGGCGAGGCGCAACCCGGGACGTGGGAGGTGCTCAAGGCATGGATGGCGGCGCACCCGCAGGCGGTGAGCGCGGACTTCACCGCGCCCAAGCCGGCGGACTACGGGTTCCCGCTCGGCTTCGTGACCGGGGCGGTCGCGCAGGCGGCGCTGTACGCGCGCTACGTGGCCGCGACGGCGGCCCTGGCGGGGGAGGCGCCGGCCGCTCCCGCGCCGGCGGTCGCCCGGCGGCCCGTGCCCGACACCCTGATCCGCGAGGTGCGTCGCGTGGTGCGCGAAAAGGCGGCGCTCGCGCCGCTGCCCGCGCGCCTGCGCGTGCCGGAATCCGCGGCCGGCATGGGCAGCGAGGAGCTTTCCGCCTGGATCGCGCGGGAGCTGATGAGCCTGGACGCGGGGCTCGTGAACGACCTGCTCGACGTGCGCGAGCTCACCCTCTCGCGGCTGGCGCGCGAGCAGGAGTCGTTCTGGGCGCCTGCGATCCCCTGGTACGGGGAATCGCTGTTCGGGCTGGTCGCGTGGAGGAGCGAGCGGCTGCTCGCCGCGCTCGAGGCGCGGGCCTCCACGCCGGGCGGGCTCGCGCTGCTCGGCGCCGCCGAAGCCGGCGCGCCCGCGCCGTCGCACCTGCGGCTGCGCGTGCGGCTCGCGGACGAGCTCTTTCCCCAGGCGGGACCGCGGCTCGCCGACGCCCTCAACCGCGCGCACGCTCCGGTCACGGCGCTGCGCGACGGCGGCGGCTGGCGCCTGCAGCCGGCGGCCAAGGCGCGTCGCGCGCTCGCGGGCGGGACCTGCCTGCTCGCCGACGGCGTCTGGTGCCTGGACCTCAGCGTCGGGCCGCGTTTCCCGCTCCTGCCGTACCTGCGCGGCTTCGGCCGGGGCCTCGAGCGCCGCGCGCTGGTCGAGGTCGCCGGGGCGGCTCCTTAGCAGCCGCCGAGCGGCGAGGAGGCGCCGCACGGATGCGTTTCACCCGCGCGGATGCGTCTTTCGCGGTCCGGTCACTGAGGCGCGCGCGCGTCCCGCCGGGGGTCAGCCGAGGAATCGCGCCAGGCGCGCCAGCCCCTCTTCGAGCTGGGACTTCTCCTTGAGGAAGCTCAAAATGAAGGCGACCCGGTCCTCGATGTCGTAGAAGTACCCGGGGTGCACGTAGACCGACTGCTCGCGGAGGAGCCGGACGCAGAGCTCCTCATCGTCGGGTGCGCCGGTGGCCTGGGGCCCGAGGTCCAGGATCGCGTGGATGCCGCCGGTCGGGGTCGCGAGGCGCACGCGCGGCAGGCTCGAGAGCAGGCCGACGAGAAGCCGTCGGCCCGCATCGACGCGCGCCACCATCCCGCGCTGGAATGCCGCCCCGTGCGCGAACAGCCGCGGCAGGAGAAACTGCGCCGGGCTCGAGCAGCTCAAGTAGATGTCGTTGACCGTCTCGAGAGCCTCGAGCGCTTCGCCTGCGCGGCCCCGCGGCCCGGTCACGGCGATCCATCCCAGCTTGAGGTCCGGCGACGCGAACATCTTGGACACGCCGTTGAGCGTGAACACGAGGACGCCGCTGTCGGCTGCGGCGGGTCGCGCGAGAGTCGCCCCATCGTAGAGAAACTCGCTGAAGACCTCGTCGCAGACGACGGGGACGCCGCGCCGGGCGCAGACCGCGAGCAGCCCCTCGACCTCGGCAGCCGAAGCCACCCGGCCCGTGGGGTTGTTGGGCGAGATCAGCACGACGAAGCGGGTCCTCCCGTCGATCGCCCGCTCCACCGACTCCAGATCGACGCTCCAGGCGCGATCGGGATCGAGGCGGTAGGAGCGGGTCTCGAGGCGGCTGAACGAGGCGAGGTAGTCGAACAGCGGGTAGCCGGGCCTGGGCAGGAGCACGTTGTCTCCGGGCTCTGCCAGTGTGTTGAACAGCAGGTGGTAGCTCTCCGAAGCCGACGCGGTGATGAGGATGCTCTCGGCGTCGAGGCGAATGCCCGCCGCCGCATAGTACGCCGCGATGCTCGCCCGCGCTTCGGGCGAGCCGCGCGGGTGCGGCGAGTAGCTTCGGCTGCCCGCGTATTCCGCGAGCCACTCCGCCAGCGGCCCGGCGGGGAACAGGTAGCCCGTTGGCGTGGAAGCTCGTGTCGATCAGGTCGATGACGGGCCCCGCGGCCCGCCGGGCCTCGAGCTCGACCTGCAGCCTGTTCTTCCTCACAACGCGCTCACAGACGGACCGCCGGCGCCGGGTGCGGAAAGCCGGGCGGCGGACTTCTTCAATCTATTATCTGATCTTCACCAGGACCGACAGAAGGACGATGGTGAGCAGGGTCTGCGCGATGGCGAAGCGCAGCAGCACCTGCGTGTTGCTCCACCCCCACTTGTCCCTGAAGTGGTCGTGCAGCGGGAAGCGGACGTCGTGGAAGATCCCGATGCGGAAGAAGCGCAGGAGCGCCACCTTGATCAGGCCGGTGCCGCCGTTGACCAGCACCACCGTGGCGACGGTGAGGATGACGAAGGGATTGCCCGTCGCGATCACGAGGATGCCGATGAGGAGGCCCACGGCGCGCGAGCCCGCGTCGCCCATCAGCAGCGCGCTGGGATAGGCGTTGTGCCAGAGATAGCCGAAGAGGCTGCCGACCATCGCGAACGCCATGATCGCCCAGCGCGCGCCGTCGGGGTAGTGCGGCACCAGGAAGTATCCGGCGAACAGCGCATGCCCGACCACGAAGGCCAGCACGACCCCCAGGCTGATGCAGCGCGAGGACGGACAGGGTGCCCGACAGGCCGTCGATGCCGTCCGTGCAGTTGACGGCGTTGACGACGAGCCAGATCAGGGCGGAAGCGCCGGCGATGAAAGGCACCGGTCCGAACGTGGAAGAACTTCTTTGTCAGGGGCAGCCACACCGGCGCCTCGTGGAACTTGAACACCCAAAGCGCCGAGGCCGCGATCAGCGCCAGCACGAGGTCGATGAAACCCTTGGTGTACTCCGACCAGGGGTGAGTCGCCCGGTCGTCGAAGTAGCCGAAGAGCATCGCCACGAAGATGCACGCCATGACCACCAGGTAGCTGGCGTCCCACGGCACGACGAGAAGCAGGACCAGCAGGTAGATGGAGACGAAGAGAAGACCGGCGCCGGTCGGCTTCCCCTTGGCGTGCTCGCTGCCGACGGCGTACTGCCTGCCGCGATCGCTCGGGAGCCGGCAGGCGAGAAGGGGCAGCAGCTTCCAGGACAGGTACCAGCAGGCCATCAGGCCGAGCACGGCCAGGAACAGGTGGGAGCGCAGCAGCCGGAACGGCCCGTAGACGGGCGCCAGCAGCTGGCCCAGCGCATAGAGCATGCGAGAAGTCAAGCTTTTTGCCCTCGGAATGTCAACCCGGCCGGGAGCGGCACTGGGCGGCACGGGCAGCGCGAAAATGAAAGCCCCCGGGGAAAAGGAGGTCGAATCCCCGGGGGCCGCAAGGCAAAAAAAAGCCCCCAGGGAAAAGGAGGTCGAAAACCCGGGGGGCCGCCCCTGTCAAGGTTGGTTCCCGGGGAAAAGGAGGTCGAAAACCCGGGAGGCCCCGACAGAAGCATGTGCGCTGACCGGAATATAATAACGCCCCTCGCGGGAATCAATACCCGACAATCAGATTCATCATCCACGCCTTCGACAAGTCGCCGCGAGCCGGCCGTCAGGCGACCGGCCCGATACCGTCTCGAGCCAGCAGGCCCTTCATCATCCGCGCGTTCTGGACAGCCTGACCTCTGAAGTGATTGTTGAAGGCGATCAGCAACGTCCGTGCCCGCCTCAGGATCGCCCGCACCCGGTCCACCCACCCTTCCAGCTCGCCGTCCGAGTACAGGTAGTCGTAGCGCGTCGCGTTGTCCCCCGTCCACCAGTTCGTCTTGTTGCGGCCGTGGAAGCGCAGGTAGCCGAGGTCCGCGGTAGCCGCCTCGCTCGCCTCCAGCAGCTCCGGCAGCTCGGGCTGGTCCACGTTCACGAACGCCACGCTGCGCTCCGCGAGCGACTGCAGCACCGACTCGCGCTGCCACTCCCGGTTGCGGAACTCGACCGCCGCCGGCAGCCCCTCGAGGCTGCGGCAGAGGCGGTCGAGGTACCGCCGCGAGGGCACGTCGTAGTGAAAGCTGAAGGGAAACTGCACGAGAACCGCGCCGAGCCTCGACCGCTCCGCCAGCGGGCGCTACTGCGTCGCGCAGCGCGGCCGCCTCGGGCGCCGGGATCCTCCGGCCGCTCGTGCGTCAGGGACTGGTGCGCCTTGACGCTGAAGAGCATCCGCTCGCCCGCCCTGTCCGCCATGCGCGCGAGCTGTTCCGCCCTGGGCCGGGAGTAGAAGGAGAAGTTCAGCTCCACCATGGCGAACTCGCGCGCGTACAGCTCCAGAAAGTCGCGCTGCCGCGTCCCCGCCGGGTAGACGGGGCCGACCCAGTCCGAATACGAGTAGCCGCTGGTTCCGACGTAGATCACGGCCACCACGCGAGTGTAGGGACAAGGGGCGCGTGCCGGCAAGCGCGCGCGCCGGCGCCTCCGCGCGCAAGTCCGAGATCCGGCTTTTGACAGACAGTCGCCGTTGCCGGAGAGCATAACGAGGAGGAAGCAACGCTCAGACCTGGCGGCGAACAAAGAGATATAGGACATTCGATCCTTCCGGGTGCCTCCGTTGCGTACCACGGGGACGTCACGCATCCTTCCCGACGATGACTGCGACTTCCCCGCGGGCGCAATCGGCGCCCACGCCGCCGCGCCGCGGCTTCCCGAGCTGATCCGCCAGGCCTTCCGCTCCTCGCACCTCGGCAACCTCTTCATCAGCCGCGCGTTGTGAACCGCCTGACCTCGAGCCCGCAGCGCGTCGCGTTGTCACCGGTTCGCCCGCGCCCGCGTCATCGCGGCAGCCTTGACACGGCAGCCGGTTCTTCTTGACTTCCGCCGTCGGCCTTTCGAACTTACGCGCCAGGAGGAAAGTGTCATGCGGAAGTACCTCAAGTTCCTTTCGTTCACGGCCGTGCTCACCATGGTGCTGGCCGGCGTCCGCGTGGGCGCAGAACGCTGACAACGGCCTGAAGGCCCAGGTGGACAGGCTCACGGCGCAAGTCCAGTCCCTCTCCCAGTCCCTCCAGACCATCCAGCTCACCCCTGGTCCGCAGGGGCCGGCCGGCGCGCAGGGCCCAGCCGGGCCGCAGGGCGCTCAGGGGCCCGCCGGCACCCCGAGCGACGTGACGGTCAACGTGGAGGGGCTCGCCGGAACAGCGGCGAGCGACGTGCCCGTGCTCGCGGGGTTCGCCATCTTTACGCAGATCGACGGGCATCGACGGTGAATCGACCGACGCGGGTCATCCGAACTGGATCGATACCCTGGGCTACAGCTTCGGGGTCACGCAGACCGGCTCCAGCGGCGGCGGCGGCGGCGGCGGCGGCGCGGGCAAGGCCACCTTCCAGGACTTCAGGATCCTGAAGGTCGTGGACAAGGCCTCGCCCACGCTGTTCATCGACACGGCCAGCGGCACCCATATCCAGCAGGCGACAGTGGATATCGGCCGGCAGTCAAGCGAAGCGGTTCCGGCTCGTGCTGAGATACGAGCTTCAGGACGTGTTCCTGAGCTCCTTCAAGCCCGCCGGCACATCCGGCGCGGAAGCTTCGTCGAAGAGGTCACCTTGAGCTTCGGAAAGGTGAAGATCACCTACTACCGTCTACGGCGTCCGACGGGTCGTCCGTGCGGGACGGTCGCCGGCCAGTGGGACGTAGTGCAGAACACGCAGCTGTAGGGCCTCGCGCGCCCCGGCGACCGGGGACCGAAACGTCGATCGCGTTCCACGGCGAAGACGCAGCCGCTCTGCTCGAGCGGCTTCGCCGCGGGCGCGATCGGCGCCGTCGCGCCGAGGCTTCCCCTCTACCCAACCTCCGCGCGCAATTGTCACCCCGCGCCGGATCGGCTACTCTCTGGGCATGACCCTCTCGGGGCAGGTCGAGCTGATCCGCCAGGCCTTCGGCTACATCTCCCAGTTCCGCGGCAAGCTCTTCGTCATCAAGATCGACACCGAGATCATCATGGACCCGCTGTTCGCGGTGCTCGTGAGCGACCTCGCGCTGCTGCACAGGCTCGGCATCCGCATCGCGATCGTGCCCGGCGCCCAGAGCCGCATCGACGAGATCCTCACCAAGTACGGCGATCCAGTGGAAGACCGTCGAACGGCATCCGCATCTCGACGCGCGGAGGCGATCCCCTTTATCAAGATGGCGGCCTTTGACGTCTCCAACCGCGTCATGACCCTGCTCGCCGAGAACCGCGTCGACGGCGTGATCGGCAACTGGGTGCGGGCGCGCGCCATCGGCGTGCGCGACGGCGTGGACTACCAGGAGAGCGGCCTGGTGGACCGGATCAAGGGCGACATCGTGCGCAGCGTGCTCGCCGACGGCGTGATCCCGATCTTCCCCAACATCGGGTGGAGCGCGGGCGGGCAGGCCGTACAACATCTCCTCGGACGAGCTGGCGGCCAGCCTCGCGCGGCGAGCTGTTCGCCGAGAAGCTGTTCTTCATGTGGACGCGGGCCGGCATCCCGGCCGGCCGACTACCGGCTGCCCGCCGACATCGAGCCCGCGCGCGACGGCTGCCTTCCGCAGGCTCACCGCACGAGCAGGCGCGGCAGCTCCTGGAGCTCAACCCGGGCCGCGCCGAGGACCGCCGCGCTCAACCTCGTGCGCCTCGCCTGCCAGGCCTGCGAGTCGGGCGTGCCCCGCGTCCACGTCGTCGACGGGAGGCTCGACGGCGTCGTGCTCAAGGAGATCTTTTCCAGCGAAGGCGCGGGCACCATGATCTACGCCGACGAGCACGCCGGGCATCCGGCCGATGAGGCTCGAGGACATCCCGCAGGTCCTGCGCATCATGCAGCCCGCGGTGGAAAAGGGGATCCTCGTGCAGCGCAGCGCCGAGCTGCTCGAGGAGCGGCTCGACGACTTCGTCGTGTTCGAGGTCGACGGCCGCGTGCACGCCTGCGGCGCCCTGCACCGGTATTCCGGGGGACGCGGCCGAGATCGCGGGGATCGCCGTCGACGACAGCTACGTGAGCCTCGGCATCGGGCGCAAGGTCGTGCAGTTCCTGCTGCAGAAGGCGCGCAAGATGGGCCTGACCCGCGCGTTCGCCCTGACGACGCAGACCTGGGACTGGTTCGCCGAGCTCGGCTTTACGCTGGGGACCGTCGAGGACCTTCCGCCCGAGCGGCGGGGGACCTACGACCGCAAGCGCGGCTCCCGCGTGCTCGTCTTCCGGCTCTCCGAGGCCGGCCCCGAGAGGGCCGGCTCGTGAACCGCCTCGTCGCCGTCGTCGGCATGACCGGCTCGGGCAAGTCGGCCGCCTGCGAGGTGCTGCGCCGCGAGGGCTGGGGCTACATCCGCTTCGGCAAGCTCACGATCGACCGGCTCGTCGAGGCACGGCTGGGAGGTCACCCCGGACAACGAGAAGCGCATGCGCGAGGCGCTGCGGCGCGAGCACGGCATGGGCGCGTACGCCGAGGCTGCTGCTGCCGGACATCGAGCGGGAGCTGGCTCGCGGGCCCGGTCGTGATCGACGGCCTGTACTCGTGGAGCGAGTACAAGATCCTCAAGGAGCGCTTTCCCGAAACGTTCGCCGTGATCGCGATCCACGCTTCGCCTGCGATCCGCTATGCGCGCCTGGCCGAGCGGGCCGAAGCCGAAGCGGATCCCGCGCGCACGCTCCGGCGCCTGCGCCCCGACGAGGCGCGCCGGCGCGACTACGCCGAGATCGAAGGCATAGAGAAGGGCGGACCCATCGCCATGGCCGACGTGATGATCGTCAACGAGGCGCACGCTCGAGGCTCTCGAGGCGCAGGTGCGCGACGCCGCGCTGGGCCCCGGCACGGCCGCCTCGCTCAAGCGTCCGGCGCGATGAGCCGGTCGAGGATCAGGCCGTAGAAGGCGTCTTCCTCGCGCTCCTCGCCGCCGCGGTAGCGCCACCCGAGGTGGCTCGTGCATCCGCTGCAGAAGGCGTAGCACCACTCGAAGCCCGCGAACCACGTGTGCTCGCGCGGTGTAGTCGCCTGCCTCCACGCACCCCGGCGCGTCCGCGAAGCAGCCGATTCCGAAGACGTAGCCGCCCGGGTTGGCGAACGTGTGCCTGAACTCCCCGTCGCGCTCGATGCGCTCGCGCGTCGGAGGTGATGATCGTGCCGCAGTAGCGGCAGAACCAGTGTCGCTCCGGCTCCGTCGGTAGTCGCGCTCTCGCCGATCGGGAGCTCCTGCATCGGGGGCGAGTCTACCCCCGGTCGGGCGGCGGCTCCAGCACGCGCGCGCCTTGCGCCACGGCCCGTGTTGGCCTAATCTCCTAAGGCGGCGGGCGGCACCGTGCAGGCCGGCCGGGCGGGGCATGGAGACGGGCGAGGGAGCGAGCGCGATCTGCGGCGCGATCTGCGGCGCGATCAAGGGCCAGTACCACGCGGCGCTGTCGCAGCTCGCCGCCGCCATCCGCGAGTGCCCCGACGGCTTGTGGACCGACCCGCAGTTCAGGTTCCCCTTCTGGCACGTCGCCTACCACGCGCTCTTCTACACGCACCTGTACTCCTCGCCCGACGAGAAGTCTTTCAAGGCGTGGTCGAAGCACCGGAAGGACTACCAGTTCCAGGAGTCGACGCCGTGGCCGCCGCACACCCTGCCGGGGCCGCGCACGCCCTACACCAGAGAGGAGCTGCTCGCCTACGTCGAGGAGCTCGGGCCCGGGCTCGATCGCAGCGTGGACGCGGCCGACCTCGAAGCCCCCTCCGGCTTCTTCTGGCTAAAGCTGAGCAAGCTGGAGCTGCACCTCTACAACCTCCGGCACCTGGAGCATCACACGGGGCAGCTGGTGGACCGGCTGCGGAACGCGGCGGGAGTCGCCGTCGACTGGGTCGCGAAGGGGAACCGATGAGGCACCCAGTCGTGACCCTCAGGTCGCCCGCGCTGTGGGTTGTGACGCTCGTCGGCGCCGGGATCGGGATGCTCGTCCTTCGCGACTTCCCGGACCGCGACATCGCCGTGCTCGGGCCGGGCTACCACCGCTACTTCGCGTTTCACTCGGCGCTCGTGCCGCTGCTGCTGTGCTGGGCCGCGCGCGGCCGCTGGCGCCCGCGCTGGCTCGCGTCGCTGGCGGCGGGAGTCGCGGCGGGCGGGGCGGCAGCCTTCACTGTTCACCTTTTCCTGGACGCCTTTCAGTCGCATCCGGTCAAGTTTCCGTTCGTCGGTTCGCTCATCGACGGCACGTCGCTCGACGACCGACTGTGGCTGCTTGCCAACGCGGTCGCGAGCCTCGCTCTCGGGGTTCGGGTCCTGTTTCGCGGCAGAACGCCGCGAGCATCCGCATAGGAGGCAGGCGGTGAGAGGGACGCAAGCGCGATTCAAGGCTACGGTCCGCAAGCGGGTCGAGCTCGACTACCTGGTGTACCTGCCGAAGGCCCGGAGGACGGCACGCGGCGGACGGCCGCTGATGGTGTTCCTCCACGGCATGGGCGAGCGGGGGGCCGACCTGTCGCTGGTGGCGAAGCACGGCCCGCCGAAGCTGGCGGAAGCGGGGCGCGACTTCCCCTTCGTGCTCGTGGCGCCGCAGTGTCCGCTCGGGTCGGCCTGGATCTTCCAGATGGAAGCGCTCGGCGCTCTGCTCAAGGAAGTGATCGCGCTCTACGCGATCGACACCAGCCGCATCTACCTCACGGGGCTGAGCATGGGCGGGGCCGGGACGTGGCACCTCGCCGCGGAGCACCCGCGGGCCTTTGCCGCCGCCGTCCCCGTCTGCGGACGTGCGACGCCCGCCCTGGGCTTCCCCGAGCGCGTCAAGTTGCTCGCGGACCTGCCGATCTGGGTCTTTCACGGCGCTCAGGACAGGACGGTTCCGATTCGCGAATCCCGGGTGCTGGTCGATGCCCTGCGCGAGGCCGGCAGCGGAGTCAGGTTCACCGTGTACCCGAAGGCGGCGCACGACTCGTGGACGAAGACGTACGCCAACCCGAAGCTGTACGAGTGGCTCCTGAAGCAACGGAACGAGCGCTTCCGCCTGTGACCCGGGCCCGGCCCTCGCCGCTCGCGGACAGGGCCGCCTCACGACGAGTGAGCCTACATTCCTGTAGGAGGCGGGGTGTTCGCACGACGTTTCCGTAGCGACGCCTGCGCCCGCTTGTGCGACTGCGGGACGCAGACTGCGAAATTTGCACTCGGCGGCGCGCGCAGCGGGGCGTTCGGGAACCCTTTCAGGACCTTCTTCGGCCCCCGAGGCCCTGAGCGCAGAAGACGGCACGAGTCTTGCTTATCCTTGTACGACCTGTCGCCCAGACCTGGCAGGCGTAGGCAATCGCACGCGATCAAGGAGCAGTTATGTTCAAAACAGGCAAGGAAGTCGTGGACTTCATCGCAAAGGAGAAGGTGCAGATCGTAGACCTGCGCTTCATGGACTTTCCGGGACTGTGGCAGCACTTCTCGGTGCCGGCGCACGTGATCGAGGAGGACACGTTCAGCAGCGGGGCTCGGCTTCGACGGCTCGAGCATCCGCGGGTGGCAGGCCATCAACGAGAGCGACATGCTCGTCAAGCCTGTCGCCGACACCGCGTTCCTCGACCCGTTCACCGAGCACAAGACGCTCGTCATGATCTGCAACATCTGCGACCCGATCACCGGCGCGGACTACTCCCGCGACCCGCGTCACATCGCCACCAAGGTCGAGGCCTATGTCAAGGCGAGCGGGATCGCGGACCAGGCGTTCATCGGGCCCGAGGCGGAGTTCTTCATCTTTGACGACGTCCGCTACGACCAGAACGAGCACTCCGGCTACTACTACATCGACTCGATCGAAGGCCGCTGGAACACCGGCCGCGAGGAGAACCCGAACCTCGGCTACAAGATCCGGTACAAGGAAGGCTACTTCCCGGTCCCGCCCAACGACAAGTTCCAGGACATCCGCAGCGAGATGCTGCTCACCCTCGAGAGCGTGGGCATCGAGATCGAGGCTCAGCACCACGAGGTCGCCACTGCCGGCCAGAGCGAGATCGACATGCGCTTCGACACGCTGCTCGCGATGTCCGACAAGATGCTCAAGTACAAGTACGTCATCAAGAACGTCGCCAAGAAGCACAACAAGACCGTCACGTTCATGCCCAAGCCGATCTGGAACGACAACGGCAGCGGCATGCACACCCACTTCTCGCTGTGGAAGGGCGGCAAGAACAACTTTGCCGGTGACAAGTACGCCGGCCTGAGCCAGCAGGCGCTCTACGCGATCGGCGGCATCATCAAGCACGCGCCCGCGATCCTGGCCTTTGCCAGCCCGACGACCAACAGCTACAAGCGCCTGGTGCCGGGTTTCGAGGCCCCGGTCAACCTGGCCTACTCGAGCCGCAACCGCTCCGCCGCGGTGCGCATCCCGATGTACTCCAAGAGCGCCAAGGCCAAGCGGATCGAGTTCCGCTGCCCCGACCCGTCGTGCAACCCGTACCTGACCTTCAGCGCCATCACCATGGCGGCCATGGACGGGATCCTCAACAAGCTCGACCCGGGCGGACCGCTCGACAAGGACCTCTACGACCTCCCGCCCGAGGAGCTCGCCAAGGTCCCCACGACGCCGGGCAGCCTCGAGGGGTCGCTCAACGCCCTCAAGGCGGACCACGAGTTCCTGCTCAAGGGCGACGTGTTCACGCCCGACGTCATCGACACCTGGATCGACTACAAGATGACGAACGAGGTGAAGGCCCTGGCCCTCAGGCCGCATCCCTGGGAGTACGTGCTGTACTTCGACATGTAGGATTGTAGAAATCGAAGAAGGCCGCCGCGGCGCGCTCGCCTCCGCGCCGCGGCGGCCGCTCCGTTCCGGGCCGGCCTTTACGCGGCGATGAAGTTCGAATAGGCTCGCTCCATGGTGCGCGCCCTTGTCCGCCACGCCGACGGCTCCATCGAGACCGGCGTCCCCCCCGAACGTTTCCCTTCGATCCTCGAAGAGACCGGCGCGACGATCTGGGTAGACCTGTTCAACGAAGCCGTGCCCGGGGATGAGAGGATTCTCCTGGACACGTTCCATTTTCATCCCCTCGCGGTCGACGATGCGATCCAGGAGACGCACGTGCCCAAGGTGGACGACTGGGGCGGGTACCTCTACATCGTGCTGCACGCGGTGCATTTCGCTGGCGACGGATCCCGCAAGCTCACCACGCGCGAGCTCGACATCTTCCTCGGACCGAACTATCTCGTCACCCACCACGAAGAGGACCTCGACTGCGTGGAGCGGACGCTCGCGGCGTGCGTGCGGGACCCCCGCGCCGCCGCGGGAGGCGCTGCGCGGCTGCTCTACCAGCTCGTCGACGAGCTGGTGGCCGGCCACATGCCCGCCGCCGACGCGATCGACGAGGCGCTCGAGGACGCCGAGGAGCGCATCATCGGGCGGCCGACCCCTGCGGTTCTGCCGGAGGTCCTCGCACTCAAGCGCGCGCTCCTCCATCTGCGGCGCATCGTCGCGCCGCAGCGCGACGTGCTGGGGCGCCTGGCGCGCGACCAGTACGCCGTCGTGGAGGCGGCGGTGCGTCCGTATTTCCGCGACGTGTACGACCATCTCGTGCGCCTCTACGACATCGTGGAGAGCATGCGCGACCTCGCCGCGGGAGTGCTGGAAACCTATCTCTCTTCCATCAACAACCGCATGAACGAGGTGATGAAGACCCTCACGCTCATCACCACCTTCTTCATGCCGATCTCGTTCATCACGGGGTTCTTCGGCATGAACTTCTTTTCGCCGCAGGCCCCGCCGCCGGGGTCGACGGGGAGCGTGGCATTCATCGTCGTGGTTGCGGTGATCGCCGCGCTGCCCGGCTGTATGTGGCTGTGGCTGAGGCGGCGGAGCCGGATCTGAGGGCCGGCGGCCTGCGACGAAAGGCTTTGGCTGGCTTCGGCTGCGCCGTTTGCGGGTCGGCGCGCAAAGGTTTAGGATAGCTCCCCGAGTTTCGTGTCAGGGGAAAAGGAGGCTTGCATGAAGAGACTATCGGTCATCTGCGCCGCGTCCTTCGCGGCGGCGGCTCTGTTCGCCTCGGGAGGGACGGAGGGGGCGGCACCCAAGGGGGGACCCGCCACGATCGAGATCTGGAACGTGTTCGACCCGGCCACGAACGTGGACGGGATCTCGCATCAGGAAAAGCAGAAGGAGTACGAGAAGGCGCACCCCGGGGTGACCATCAAGTGGAACACGATGGTCTACGCCGACCTCAAGCAGAAGTACATCGTCGCGGGGCAGGCCCAGCAGGGCCCCGAGGTGATGCACATGCTCGGCGAGTGGATCCCTGAGTTCACGCTGATGGGGATCCTCGAGGACCTGACGCCGAACGTCAAGGCGTGGCCCGACGCCGACAAGTTCCCGCAGGCGACCTGGAACGTCGCGACGGCCAGCGGCAAGATCTACGGCATCCCGAGCACGGCCTCCACGCGCGTGCTGCTCTACCGCGAGGACATCTTCGGCAAGGCCGGCATCGCGAAGGTGCCGGTGACCTGGACCGACCTGCGCGAGACCGCGAAGAAGCTGACCCAGGACACCACCGGCGACGGCAAGCCGGACCTCTTCGGCTTCGCGTTCTGCTCCTCGAGCAAGGCGATCCGCGGACCGCAGGAGTTCGCGATCCACCTGTGGTCGACGGGCGGCGACCTCGCGAAGAAGGAAGGCGACCGCTGGGTGCCCGGCTTCACGCTCGAGCAGGCGAAGGACGTGTTCCAGCTCTACTATGACCTGATGTTCACCGACAAGTCGGCGCCCGAGTTCTCGCTCGGCTGGGAGTACACCGAGCTGGATCCCGGCTTCCAGGCCGGGACGTTCGCCATGTGCCAGGACGGCGCCTGGATGAAGCGCCGCTCGGACCAGGCGGAGACCGGCAAGAGCTGGAAGACCGCCCCGTACCCCTACGCTCGTGTCCCGGCCACATATCTCGAGGTCAAGGTCGAGGGCATCAGCAAGTTCGCGAAGTTCAAGAAGGAAGCCTGGGACTTCATGAAGTGGATGTACAGCCGCGACAACATGGTCTACATCACCCGCACCGGGAACCTTCCGCCGAGGACCGACAGCGCGCAGTCGCCGTACTGGGTCGCGGACCCCGTCTGGCGCGACATGTTCTTCAAGACCGTCCCGAACGGAAAGCCCATGCCCCCGGTCCCGACGGCGGGCATCCTCAAGGGCAGCATGGAGGACGTGCAGGAAGTGCTCTACAAGCGGATGACGCCCGAGGCCGCGGCGAAGGACTACTACAACAAGGTCAAGGACAGCCTTGACTCGACCGTGAACAAGAAGTAGACCGGCAACTCCACCGCTGGACCATCCTCCCTCCCTCGAGGAGGGAGGATGGCTTTCGGCGAAATGCCGCCATGGTTCGCAGCACGCAGGGCCGGTCCCAGTATCTCTACCTCGCGATGCTCGTCGTGCTGGTGACCGCGGTCGGGCTCTACCCGTTCGTGGACGCCATCGTCCTGGGCTTCCGCTCGAAGGACCTGATGAATCCGGCCGCCGAGCGCTGGGTCGGGTTCGGCAACTTTGTCCGGCTCTTCACAAAGGAGCGGCTGCTCTTTCCCGCCCTCGCGAACACCGTCGTGTTCACCCTCGGCTCGGTCGTGTTCGAGTTCCTTCTCGGACTCGGATCCGCGCTTCTCCTCAACAGCCCCAGGGCGCCTCTCAGGAACTTTCTCAAGGCGCTCGTGCTCCTGCCCTGGGCCGTGCCGATCGCCATCAACTCGCTGATCTGGCGCTTCATGCTCGCCCCGAACATCGGCTTCGTCAACCAGCTGATGGACCTGACGGGCTTTCACGACTTCCTCACCACGAACTGGCTCGGCGATCTCAAGCTGGTCATGGGGGTCTGCATCTTCATCAACGTCTGGCGCAGCTTTCCCTTCTACACGATCACGCTGCTCGCGGGGCTCTCGACGGTGCCGCGGGAGCTGTACGAGGCGGCGCACGTGGACGGGGCCTCCCGCTTCGCGCGCTTCCGCCACATCACGCTGCCGGGCATCAGGAACGTCGCCATGGTGATCGTGGTCCTTCACCTGATATGGACCTTTACCAACTTCGACGTCATCTACCTGCTCACGGCGGGCGGGCCGCTGCACGCGACGGAGGTCCTCCCGACGCTGCTGTACTCGTACGCGTTCGAGCATTTCGAGATGGGGTACGCCGCGGCCATCGGCGTCTTCCTGCTCCTCGTGCTCGCGGTGACGGTCGGGACCCTCCTACGCGAGGGTCAACAGGCTGCAGGCGGACGAGCCGAATGATCGGCGCCCGGTTCGCAAGACGCCTCGGCCGCGCCGCCGAGCGCGCGGTCGTCTACGTCCTGCTCGCTCTGCTCGTGCTCTACGTGGCATTCCCCTTCTTCTGGGTCGTGACGCACCTCGCTCAAGCCGGACAGGTACATCACGTCCCGCACGATGTCTCTGCTTCCGCCGCGCTGACGCTCGAGCACTACCGGACCGTGTTCACGTTCGGCCACTTCGGACGCTACTTCTTCAACAGCACGGTGATCTCCCTCGCGACCGTGGTCCTCAGCTTCGTCGTGGTCGTCCCGGCGGCCTACGCGATCAGCATCCTCAAGATGCGGGGCGGCAGGTCATCTCGCGGTTCATCCTGATGCTGCAGATGATCCCGTCGATCCTGATCATCGTGCCGCTGTACATCATCCTGAAGAACTACCGCCTGCTCGACACCTACTACGGCCTGATCGTGAGCTACGCCACCTTCACCATCCCCTTCTGCTTTCTCCTCGCGGCCTCCTACTTCATGAGCCTGCCGCAGGAGATGTTCGAAAGCGCCTTCATCGACGGCGCGCACTCGCTGCAGATCCTCGATCCTGATCGTCATTCCCGCTCTCCGCGCCCGGCCTGATGACGACCAGCGTGTACGCGTTCCTCAGAGCGTGGAACGACTTCCTGTTCGCGAACACGTTCACCAGCACCGCCACCGCGCGCACGCTCACCGTCGAGGTGGCGCGCCTGCTGGGCGTCTGGGGCACGGAGTGGGGCGCGCTGACCGCCGGGGCGACCGTGACGACCCTGCCGGTCCTGCTGCTGTTTGCGTTCGCGCACCGCTACATCGTCGAGGGCCTCACGGCGGGCGCCGTCAAGGGGTAGGGGCGCCACGGGCGCCGGGCGGGCCGGCGGAGGGGCCATGGGGGGCCGATCCTCGATTCCAAGGCCGCCCGCTTTGGCGTATGATGCGGTGAGCATTCCACCGACGGGAGATTCTCATGGCAATCAAGGTCGCGGTCATCGGCGCGGGCAGCATCGGGTTCACCCGCAAGCTGTTGCGGGACATCCTCACCGTGCCGGAGCTCGGCGACACGGAGTTCGCCTTCACCGACATCAGCGAGCGCAACCTGGACATGGTCACCCGGCTCTGCCGAGCGGGACATCGAGGCCAACAGGCTCGCCGCCACGGATCATCGCCGACGCCTCGACCGCCGCGCGCGCGCTCGACGGGGCCGACTACGTCATCAACTGCGACGCGCATCGGCGGCCTGGAGGCCTTCGCAGCTGGACATCGACATCCCGCTGAAGTACGGCGTCGACCAGTGCGTCGGCGACACGCTGTGCGCCGGCGGCATCATGTACGGCCAGCGCAACATCCCCGTGCGTCCTCGACTTCTGCAAGGACATCCGCGAGGTGGCCGCCGCCGACGTGCCTGTTCCTGAACTACGCCAACCCCAACGCGATGAACACGTGGGCGGCGCAACGAGTACGGCGGGGTCCGCACCGATCGGCCTGTGCCACGGCGTCCAGGGCGGCCACCAGCAGATCGCCGAGGTGATCGAGCTGCTGGTCAACGACGGCAGGGCCCGCGACTCGCCCGGCTACGTCAAGGTCGCCAAGAGCGAGGTCGACATCATCTGCGCCGGCATCAACCACCAGACCTGGTACATCCAGGTGCGCTACAAGGGCGAGGACTGGACCGGCCGGCTGCTGGAGGGCTTCGAGAAGCACCCGGTCTACTCGCAGGCACCGAGAAGGTGCGCATCGACGTGCTGCGCCGCTTCGGCTACTACAGCACCGAGTCCAACGGCCACCTGTCGCGAGTACGTGCCGTGGTACCGCAAGCGCCCCGACGAGATCCGCAGGTGGATCGACCTCGGCCGCTGGATCAACGGCGAGACGGGCGGCTACCTGCGCGTCTGCACCGAGGGGCGCAACTGGTTCGAGACCGACTTCCCGCAGCTGGCTCGAAGGAGGAGCCGCCGCGCTTCGCCCCCGAGAACCGCGGCGACGAGCACGGCAGCTACATCATCGAGGCGCTCGAGACCGGCCGCCTCTACCGCGGCCACTTCAACGTGGTCAACGACGGCTGCATCACCAACCTGCCCGCCGACTGCATCGTCGAGGTGCCCGGCTACGTGGACCGCAACGGCATCAGCATCCCGCGCGTCGGCGACCTGCCGCTGGGCTGCGCGGCCATCTGCAACGCCAGCGTCACGCGTGCAGCGGCTGGCGGTGCGAGGCGGCCGTGCGCGGCGACGTCGACGCTGCTCAAGCAGGCGATGATGATGGACCCGCTGACCGGCGCGGTCTGCAACCCGCCGGAGATCTGGCAGATGACCGACGAGATGCTCGTGGCGCAGGCGCGCTGGCTGCCGCAGTACAGCGGCGAGATTCCGGCGGCTCGAAAGAGGCTCGCGAGCGAGAAGCCTCTCGGCACGCGCGGCACCGCGGGCGCGGCGCGTCTCCCGACCAAGAGCGTCGAGGAGCTGCGCGAGGACAAGCGCCAGGGCAAGCCGCGCACCTGAGGCCCGAGCGCCGGGCCGGGCGTCCCCGACAGCGGCGCGATCAGCCCAGGTTGCCGTGCAGGAAGTCGATCACCTGCTGCCACGCCTGCTGTGCGGCCTTGCCGTCCTGGTAGGTGGCGGTCTTCACGAAGGCGTGCCCCACTCCGGGGTAGACCGTGATCGTGTTCGCGATGCCGGCGGCGTTGAGGGCGGCCTGGAATCCTTTCACCTGGGGCTGCGGGATGTTGGGATCATCCGCGCCGAAGATGCCGAGAACCGGACCGGCTTGGTTCATCTTTCCGAGCTTCGACGCGTCCTGGATCGGGCCGGGCCCGTAGAGGATCACGACGGCCGCGAGCCCGGGATCGCGGGTGCCCAGGTACATCGACTGCGTCCCGCCCCAGCAGAATCCCAGCGACGCCACGTGCGCGGGATCCACGCCCGGGAGGCTCTTGAGGTACGAGAGGGCCGCGTCGAGGTCGCCGGCAACCTGCGGCGCGGGCGTCTGGGTCACCAGCCTGGTGGCGGCGCCCGCGTCCTTGGCCACGCCGCCGCGGTAACCGTCGGCGGCGAGCACCACGAAGCCCTGGGCCGCGAGCGCGTCCGCGAGGTGCGTGATGTCGCGGTTCAGCCCCCACCACTCGTGGATCATCAGGACCGCGGGATGGACGCCCGAGCCTTGCGGCACGGCGAGGTAGCCGTGCAGCGTGACGCCCCCGGCGCCCTGGAATGAAACGTTGGGCGCCGCGGCATCGGTGAGATCCTCCGCGTACGCGATGCCTGCGAGCAGCAGCGCCGCGGCCGCGAGAACAACCATCGTCTTGCCTTTTGTCATGTGTCTTCCTCGGCGCCAAAGCTATCTATACACGAGTTTGCAAGTCAACAAAATGCGTCCGGCCGCCGAGGTTTCGTAGCGCCTGGACCGCCTGGCACTCCGGGACAAGAGATAGTTGAGGGGGAAGGCACCCGCCCGCGGTCGTGCGCTCGCGCGCCGCCTCAGCGGGGCGCAGCTCGGGCGAAGGCCAGCGTCGCGATTTCCCACGCCGAGACCGCGAATGCGCCGGTCTCGGGCGATGTCGGCTCCTCGGACAGGCTGCAGGCCCGACCCCTGGCGTCGACGCGGAGCTCGGGCGCGAAGCTTACCTTCACCTTGCCCTCTTTCCCTGTCGCCTCGAAGAAGCGCAGGATCACGCGGTCGGGCTCGTCTGCCGGCTTGAAGGCGGTCATCACCACGTCCGCGCCCTCGGCCGAGACCCAGCTCTTTGACGGCGGCAGCGTCTTGCGGCTCGATGTGTCGTTGACCACGTACGCGAGCAGCGGCATCGCCCCGGCGGCTCCCAGCCGATGCGGCGCGCGCTCCGCGGCGCGGCCGGCATGGAACGAGAACGAGAAGTCGAGCTCGCAGGTCGTGGCGAACGACCCGGCCATTCGTCCGCCGCGCACGAGCACCGCGTGAAGCCCGTCGCCGTCCTGCCGCCACAGGCGCTGCTGAGTGGCGATCGTGACCGGGCCGGCCGGCGACTCGAGCCTGAGCCACTTCTGGGCGATCCGCATCGCGGCCCACGCGGCAGGCGAAGCTTCGTCGGGCCGCAACGGCGAGGGCCCCGAGCCCGGCAGCGTCTCGTTCCAGGCGCTCCGGCCGAAGGGCACCCCGTACTCCGTGTCGCCGGCGCGGCCCGGGGTGAGGCACTGCAGCTCGATCCTGCCCCACTGAGCCCTGTCCCACGTGATCCTCAGGTCGACGTCGAAGTGATCGTCCGGGTAGATCGAGATCGTCTCCACGACCGGGCGCGAGAGCACGGTCCCGCTGATCCTCAGGCAGGTGCGGACCGGGCCGTGCTCGGTGACTTCGACGCTGCCCGCCTCGAAGCCGGCGCGGATCTCCTCGTCCGGAAAATCCTGAGACAGGCCGCGGGGAGGCGCTTCGCGGAGCGCCTCGATGTGCGCCTCCTCGATGCCGACGGGCACCACCGACGCGAGCAGGCGCTTGCCGCTTCCGACATCGCGCAGGTGGAGCTCGCCGCTGCGCTCATCGACCTCGACCTGAGTGGTGCGCGATCGGACGAGGATGCGGCCGGGGGAGGCCCGGAACCAGGACGGCCGGGTCAATTGGCATCGAGGTGCGCGCGCTGCCTCTTCCCCCGGTTCCAGCCGATAGGTCGTGTAGCCGAACGAAGGGACCTCGGACGCCTCGAAGACGATCGTCATCTCGCCGAGAGTGCTGCGCTTGTCCTCGACGATCTGGTACGCCACCGAGCGGCCTTCGCAGTCCCGGAGCACCGGCAGCCGTTGCGAAGCGAAGAGCTCCCTGTCTCCGAAGATGTCGAGTAGCCCGCGGTCTCCCGTCTCGTGCGGGTACAGCGTGACGTGGGCTGTCACCGGGGCCGTGACCGGCCACAGGTGGCCGTTGAACACGACGATCGGCACGCTCTGCTCCGGCGCCTGCACGCGCTCCGCTATCCTGGCAAAGGCGCTCCGCGCGATCTCCTCGCCGGCGGTCATCGCCCGCAGGCGGTCGGCGAGCTTTCGCCGCTGCCCCTCGGCCGCCCCTTTCCCGCTGAAGTTGTGGTCGCGGGCGAACAGCAGCGTCTCCCAGGCGCTGCCGATCTCCTGGGCCGGGTAGGGCTCTCCGAGCAGCCACCCGAGGGTGGCGAGGCGCTCTGCGAGGGAGACCCACGCGTTCGCCCTGCCGTCATGCGAGGTCACGTCCGCGTGGGCGGCGAGGGCGTAAGGCCAGACGCTCGGCATGTCGCCGCGGAGCGCGGGCAGACCCTTGCGGCCCTGGAGCGCGGCCCGCAGGGTCTCGAGCGTGTCGAGCCGGACGGGCGTCGAGCCGGCGGCGTTCCACCGGCGCACCGTCTCGGGGAGCTTCGACGCGGGAAGGTACATGTCGCTGCCCCAGTGGACGACCATGGGGCCCGCCGAAAGCCTCTCGGATACCTCGCGCTCGACCGCGGTCCGGTCGATGGAGTCGAAGTCCCTCTGAAGGCCGAGCCGCGCCGCCTCGTTGTAGCCGTGCGTGTAGCAGGCGAGCACCTCGGAGCCGTCGGGCGCCTTCCACAGGAAGAGGGGATGGTCCGCGGGTCCGGCGCGTGTGATCACGCAGAAGTCGATCCCGCACCTCGACAGCACCTGCGGCATCTGCGGCGTGAACGACGGGAGGTCCGTGAGCTGGACGCTGCGGCCCGAGGCGCCGAGCTCGCGCTCGAGATAGCGCTTCGCCAGCGTCACGTTGCGGATGAGGTTCTCCTCCTCTTCCGACGCCTGGTAGATCCCGCTCCACTCGAGGCCGATCTGCAGGCGGCCGGAGCGGACGTGGCGGGAGACACGGTCCCGTTCCTCCGGGTGGCACTCGAGGTAGTTCCGCATGAACAGCGCGTACTCGACGAGGAACCTGAAGTCCTCGTGCTCGTCGAGCAGCGCGAGCGCGCGGGCCAGCACCTTGTTCCCGCGTGAGAGGCACTCCTCGTGGCTGCCCATGAACGTGAGGTCGAGGTGGGAAAAGACGATCAGGTGAAGGACGCGCTCGCCGGCGGGTCCCGAAGTGTCCGGCATGGATCCTCCTCCCCTGGGCACAGGCGTGAGGCGCCACCGTCGGCGCCCGCAGGACGCCAAGGTATCCATGTCGCGCAGGCCGGTCAAACAGCCGCCGCGCCGGGGCGGGGTCCGACGCGGCGCGGCAGAGGCCTACTTCGTGGGAAGTGGCATCATGGTGTCACGGTACACCTTCCACGTCCCGTCGGGCTGCTTGTGGAACACGGTGAGGAATATGCCGACTTCCGTGGACGGCGCCCCTCCCGCCTTGGGATGCGTCACGATCGTGTAGATGCCCCTGGCCCATCCGAACTCCCCCGCGAGCTGGTACTCGTCGGTCTTGATTTCGAACTTGTCGTAGGTGGTGGTTTCGGTCTTCTTCTGCCGGGCCGCCCGGATGGTCGACTGGCCGACTTTCGGCTCCTGGCCCGCCGCCATCTTGACCGCCTTCTCGTCCCACAGCGCCGCGAACCTTTCGACGCTCGGGTTGACGCTGCTGTCCGACCAGACCGCGAACGTCTGGTCCACCGCGGCCTTGAACGACTGCGCCTCCTCCGCCGTGCTGCCCGTCGTCGCGCAACCCACAACCAGGAATACGGCCACCAGGCCTCCCGCCGCCGAGAACAACGCGCGCTTCATGTCTGCCTCCTCTTGAGCGTTTGCCCCAAGCGTAAGGCCCGGCCCGGCCGCGGCGGAATTCCCAGCTCTCAGCAATCGTCGGGTCCGCCTTCGGGCGCATCCCGTGGTCGTCAATGGTCAGACCTGACCATTGGGGTCGCAAAACGGCTTGCAACAGCGGCCGGCGTCGACTGAGCATTGGGAAAGCTGGTACGTCGTGCGCCGCGATGCAGCAAAGAGCCGCGCCTCGTCAGTCCCGACCCCGTTCCGCCGGGCCGGAGACCTCTTTGTCGGCCGGGAGCGGGAGTTGGCCGAGCTGCGCGAAGCGCTCGCGGCCGCGGGCCGCGGCCGGGGCAGCGTCGCGGTGCTGGTGGGGGAGGCCGGCATCGGCAAGACACGGACCGCGGCCGAGCTCGCCGCGCACGCCGCCGCGAATCAAGTCACCATCCTCAAGGGCCGCTGCTACGAGGGCGAAGAGACTCCGCCTTACGGCCCGTGGAGAACCGCCCTCAAGCCGCTGCCTGCCTCGCGGCTCGCGCCCGAGGCTGCGTCCCTGATCGAGGCCGCGCCGGGGCGCGGAGGGCTCGCACAGCCCGCCGCGGAGGCCCGCATCCGCCTTTACGACGCCGTGATCGAGGTGCTGCGCGCGGCCGCGAGGCAGCGGCCGCTCCTCGTGTTCCTCGACAACCTCCAGTGGGCCGACCCCGGTTCGCTCAAGCTCCTCGAGCACTTGAGCGCGGAGATCGCGGATGTCGCGCTCCTGGTGCTCGGGACCTATCGGGACACGGATCTGGACGAGCGCCACCCTCTGCGCTCCACGCTCCCCGAGCTAGCCAAGGAAAGCGCGTTCCGCCGCATAGCGCTCGGTGGTCTTTCGTCGGCCGAGGTGGCGAGCTACCTCGGGGCGGCCATGGATGCCGAGCCGAGCGCGAAGTTCGCGCGCGAGGCCCATCGGCGCACGGACGGCAACCCGCTCTTCCTCCTCGAGTTGGTCCGCGACCTGGCCGAATCGCAGAGCGCGAGCGCGGGCCGGCACAGGATTCCTCCGGGCGTAAGGGAGGCGATCGGCGCGCGCCTCGACCGCCTGCCCGCGGAGACCGTGCGGGTGCTGTCCGCAGCCGCGGTGATCGGTCGCATATTCCCGCTCGACCTGCTGTGCGCCGTTGCGGAGGATGGGCCGGCGGATCGGGTGATCACCGGGCTCGAGCAGGCGCGGCGCGCGGGTTTCGTGCAGGAGATGGCCGACGAGGCGGGACAGTACCGCTTTTCGCACGCTCTGGTGCAGGAGGTCCTCTACAGCGGCGTGCCGGGGCCGCTGCGCGCGCGCAGGCACGCGCGTACCGCCGCAGCCATGGAGGCGCGCGCGGGTCCTCATGCCCGCGGGTGCGCAGCCGCAATCGCGCATCACCTCGCCGAGGCCGGCGATCCGCAGTCGCTCGCGCGCCTCGTGCCGGTCACGCTGGAGGCGGCGGAGAGCGCCGTGGCCGACCTCGCGCCGGACCAGGCGGTCACGCTGCTGGAGCGCGCGCTCCGGGCGAAGGAGGGCGCCCCGGCCTCGGCGGACGCCGACACCGCGGAGCTGCTCTACCGGCACGCCTGCGCGCTCGAAGACACCGGCAGAGGCGCTGCCGCGGCCCAGAGCCTGAGCCGCGCCTTCGACATTTACGCGCGGGTTGGCGACGTCGACCGGATGGTGGAGGTCGCACTCACGCCCGTTCAGCGCGCGACGCGCATCGGCGGTTCCGTCACCTGGTCGTACGCTGACACCGGGCTCGCGGACCTGCGCGAGCGCGCTCTTGCCGTCGCGCGGCCCGGGACGATACAGCAGGGCCGGCTGCTGGCGCAGCAGTCGTCGCCCGCGGACATCGAGCGCGCGCTGGCGATCGCGCGCCGCGAGGGGGACGAGCGCCTGGAGATGACCGCGCTCTGGCATCTCGCCCACGCGCACCTGTGCGGCGGGGAGTTCGCGCGCGCCCGATCCGAGGAGGACGAGGCCCGCGCCATAGCAGGGAGGCTCGGAGACCGGTGGGGCGCTCGTTTCCTGCTGTACTGGCGCTGCCGCAGCAGCGCGCTTGTGGGCGACCTCCCGGCGCTCCAAGAGTCGGCGCGCGAGATGCTGGCCGATGCCGAGCGCGCCCATTCCCGGCTCTCCATCGCGGCGGCCCACCAGGCGTGCGCGATCGTGGCGCACATGACCGGGGACTGGGACTCCTCTCGCGAGCACGCGCGCGCCTGCCTGCGGCTGCAGCCCGGCCGCGGCGAGACCCACAGCCACGAGGTCACGCTCGCCACGCTGGCGCTCACCGAGTACGAGACCGGGAACGTGCCTGAGGCCGAGAAGCACCTGCGCGCCCTCGGCAGCCTGGGCGGCGACCCGAGGGCTCCCTTCCCCTTCTACATTCCCAAGATGGCCTGGATCACGGGCGACACCAGCCGCATAGACGCCGCGGCCGAGGCGCTCGGCGGGATCGAGCCTGCGGCTGCGCCGTTCGACTGGGTGAGGATGTCGCGCGACTCGGCCCTCGCCCTCGTGGCTGTCATGCGGGGCGACCTTGCGGAAGCAACACGTTCCCGCAACATCTTTCTCGGACGGAAGGGGCTGCGGATCCCGTACAACGCGAGCGGCATGCCGTCCGACGGCCTGATCGCGCTGCTCGCGGAGACGCTGGGCAGGCACGAGGAGGCGGACGCGGCGTTCGAGGATGCGCTCGCCTTTGGCAGGCGATCGGGGTCCCCGCCCGAATTTGCGCGCACCTGCCGCGACTACGGCGAGGCGCTCCTGCGCCGCGGGGCGGGCGGCCCCGTGTCGCGGGCCGAAGCGGCGCTGCGCGAAGGGCTGGCGGTAGCACGCGAGTTCGGGATGCGGCCGACCACGGCGAGGATCGAGGCGGCGCTCGAGGCCGCCGGCCGTCTCGAGCCCCCCGTCCGCCCGGGCGGCCTCAGCGCGAGGGAGATCGAGGTCCTGCGCATCGTGGCGCGCGGCCTGACCAACGCGGAGATCGGCGAGCGGCTGTTCATCAGCCCGAACACTGTGGCGCGGCACCTGCAGAACGTGCTCGAGAAGACCGGCATGGCGAACCGCACCGAGGCCACGGCGTTTGCGTTCCGCAACGGGCTCATCCGGGACTGACCGACGAGGGGGCCGCGCCGCCCGGGGCTCGCGCGCCGCCCGCCCCGATTTCTCGGTATTTTCCCTCCATGAAAGTATTCTCGCGAAAGCTCCTGATGCCGGCGGCCGCGGCGGCCGTCGCGGTCCTCCTCGCCTTCGGCGGCGGCTGTCCTCTTCGGGACGCCGGACCGCTCCGGCGCCCGTTCGGCCGCGAACTCGCCGGCCCTCGCGCAGGAGCCCGACTGGGACATGGTCAGGCAGGCGTGGTCCATCATCGACCGCCGGTACGTGGACCGCGCCGCCCTCAAGGACAAGCTGCTCACCTACGGCGCCATCCGCGGCATGGTCGACGCCCTCGGCGACACCGGGCACAGCACGTTCCTCTCGCCCGACCTCGTCGAGCAGCAGATGTCCTTCGTGCGCGGCAGCTACGCCGGCGTCGGATTGCAGATAGAGATGAAGGAAGGCCGCGTCACCGTGGTCACGCCCATGGACGGGTCGCCCGCTTTGAAGGCGGGGTTGCGCGCCGGCGACCAGATCGTGCGGGTCGACGGCGCGGATGTAGACGGGCTTTCGCTCTCGCAGGTCGTGCAGAGCATCGTGGGGCAGGCCGGGACGAAGGTCACGCTCACGATCGTGAGCCCCGGTTCAAGCGTGCCCCGCGAGGTCGCCCTGACGCGGGCGATCATCAGGATCGACAACGTCTCCTGGCACACGATCCCCGGTCTGCCGATCGCCGACCTGCGGATCGCCGCATTCAGCGCCGGAGTCACCGACGAGGTCAAGGCGGGTCTGGAGGCCATCCAGAAGGGCGGCTATGCCGGCGTGGTGCTCGACCTGCGCAACGATCCCGGCGGCGAGCTCAGCGAAGCGATCGGCGTCGCGAGCCAGTTCCTCTCCGGCGGGAACGTGCTGCTCGAAAAGAACGCCGCGGGAGACACGCGCGCCGATGGCGTCAAGGCGGGCGGCGCCGCCCCTTCGATCCCCCTGGTCGTGCTGGTCAACAACGGGACGGCGAGTGCCGCGGAGATCGTGGCTGGCGCTCTGCAGGACGCGGGCCGGGCCAGGGTCGTCGGGGACACGACCTTCGGCACGGGGACCGTGCTGCAGAGCTTCAAGCTCGCGGACGGCTCGATGCTCCTGCTCGCGGTCACCGAGTGGCTGACTCCCGCCGGCCGCTCGATCTGGCACAAGGGGATCAGCCCCGACGTCGCGACTCCCCTCGCCGCGGGGGTGGAGCTCGTGACTCCGGACAGGCTCAAGGATGCTGCGAGCGACGCCGGCTCCGACGCCCAGCTCGCGAAGGCGATCGAGATATTGAACAAGAAGTGACGCGCGCGGCCCTGCGCCTGTAACCATCCGTCGGCCACGCTCGTCCAAATGGGGATGAACGGATGGAAGCTCCTCGGCCACTCGCTGCACCCGGCGGTGGTCCATTTTCCCGTAGCGGCCTGGACCGGCGACGGTCGCGACGGACGTGCTCTACGTCGCGCTTCGTGAGCCGGTCTGGTGGCGAATGTCGCAGGGACTGCTCGTAGCCGGGGCGGTCACGGCGCTCGGCGCGATGACGGCGGGGTTCACGGACCTCGCCGCGCTCCCCCCGGACACGCCGGCCCAGCGGACCGCGCTCAAGCACATGGTCTTCATGAGCTCGGCCTGGGCCGTGTTCGCCGTCGATCTCCTGCTGCGCTTCGTGGCTGGAGCGGCCGGCCCCCTCGGGGGGTGGGTCTGCCTCGCGGTCTCTGCGGTCGGCTTCGCCGCGCTCGCCGCGGGCGCCCACATCGGCGCGCAGCTCGTCTACGACCTCGGGGTCGGTCAGACCGGGCGCAAGGTCCCCGGATAGAGCGACGCGATCTTCTCCATGACCCGCTTCGTGAGCTCGTCGCAGCGCGGGCCGAGGAAGCTGTAGAGGAAGATGTCCGGCACCTGCCGGGAGAGGACACCCCTCAGCAGCTTCTTCGCCCGGTGGAGGCGCACCTTCGTGTTGACCGGGCTGATACCGAGGCAGGCCGCGGTCTCCGCCACGGTTCTTTCCTCCACCTCGCGCATGACGAAGACGACGCGGTACTTCGCCGGAAGCTCGTCGACAGCTTTCTCGATGAGCCGCCCCACCTGTTCGCGCGCGATGGATTCTCCGGCGCGGGGGGCGGCGTCGTCGGCCCCCGCCACCTTGGTTTCGTCCACCAGCTCGAGCGCGACCTCGGTGCGACGCGCCCGGCTCCTCAGGTGCGCCAGCGCGCAGTTGATGAGGATGCGCGTGAGCCACGTCGAGAACAGCGCTCTCCCTTCGAAACGGGAAAGGCCCGTGAACGCCTTGAGGTAGGCTTCCTGCATGACGTCCTCGACCGCCGCGTCTTCCCGCAGGATCGCCCGCGCGACGCGGTAGAGGCGCTGGTTGTGGCGGCGGATCAGGACCTCATACAGCTCCGTCTCGCCGCCGCGGACGCGCTCCACGATCGTCTCGTCGGGATCATCGATCTTCGCGGCGGGTTTCGCGATGGCCTGAACAGCGTCCATGGTTGCTCCCAGCCCAAGATAACCATTCCGCAGCCGTGCATGCATCCGCACCTTCGCATGTAACCTGCGCGGCCTCCCGGCGTCGAATGGCGAGAGAGGTTGGAAACAATGGTCATCGCTTGCATCGTGTTGTTCGCCGTTGCGGCCGTCTTTGGCATCATCAACATCGCCCGGATCGTAGCCGCGGACCGGGCGCCGCGGGCCACCGTGTACATTCACGGTCTCTTTGCCGCGGTTGCCCTCGTGCTCCTGATCGTCTACTCGCTGCTCAACCAGCAGACTGCCCCGATCGTCGCCTTGATCCTTTTCGTCATCGCGGCCGTGGGAGGGTTCCTGCTCTTCGGCATCGACGTCGCGACCAGGAAGCCGCCCAAGTGGCTCGGATTCGTCCACGGCGCCGTCGCCGTCGCCGGTTTCGTGGCCCTTCTCGTGACTGCGCTGTAGACCTCGCCCTGGCCGGCGCGGGGCCGCGGCGCGCTCGCGTCCGCCCCGCCGCCGGCGTCCCCAGGCGCCGATCGCCTCCGCCTGCTGCCACAGTACAGAGCGAGCTCTCCCGGTGACATTCGCGGCGTGCCGCGGTGTTCGATAGGGAGTATCCCCGTGCGCTTCGCGCCGTTTCCCTGCATCGGAGACGGCTGCGCCCCAAAAGGAGATCGCGAATGAAGAACGGTGCGAAGAGTGGCCTTGCTCGTGCTCGTGCTCCCGTTCTCGCCTCGTGCGCGGCGAAGCCGGCTGCGACCGGCGCCGCAGGCCGCGGCCGGAGAGCGCAGGCCCGTGCCCGTGCGCGTGCAGGCCATCGAGCCGCAGAGCTTTACCAGCTACATCCGGGTGACCGGCGCGGTCAAGGCGCGGAGCCAGATCGACGTCGTCGCCGAAGAGTCCGGGCATCCTCAAGGAGATCCGCGTGGACAGCGGGGGCTTCGTCGAAGCCGGCGCGCCCCTGGCGGTCCTCGATGGCCCGCTCCTGATGGCGGCCCGCGACCAGGCGGCCGCCGCGGTCAAGGAGGCGGAGCTCGACCATGCGAGCAAGACGATCCTCTTCGAGAAGAAGGCGATCGCGGAGAACGACCTGCTGAACAGCGGCTACCGTCTCGAAGGCGCGCGCGCCAGCCTCGCTGCGACGCAGACCCGGGTGGACAAGCTCGTCATCCGCGCGCCGATCGCCGGCATCGTCAACCGCCGCTACCTCGACCACGGGGCCTACGTCACGCCCGCGGCGCGCGTATTCGAGCTCATCGACGTCGCCCGCGTGCGCATCCAGGCGGGAGTCGCCGAGCGTTTCTTCGGGACCGTCAAGGTCGGAACGCCGGCCGAGATCACCCTCGACGCTTACCCGGGCGCGATCCTGCGCGCCAGGGTCACCTACGTCTCCCGCACGATCGACCCGAAGAGCAGGATGTTCGACGTCGAGGTCGAGGCCGACAACCCCGACGGGAGGATCGCCCCCGCGATGGTGGCCAACATCCGCCTGCGCCACCAGGCGCTCGAGAACCGCATCGTGGTTCCTCTCGACTCCCTGATCGAGACCGACCAGGGGCTGGTTCGTGTTCGTCGAAGAGGACCGCACGGCGCACCGCGTTCCCGTGACGCAGGTCGCAGTCAACGACACGGTCGTGCTGGTCGAGGGGCTCAAGGCGGGGCAGAAGCTCGTGGTGGTCGGGCAGCGCTCCCTGGGCGACGGCGACGCGGTCGCGCCGGAAGAGATCTGAACATGAAGCTGACGAACCTGTGCCTGAACAATCGCGTCACCATCTTCGTGATGCTCGTGATCGTCGCGCTCATGGGCGTGGTCGCCTACCTCAGCCTGCCGCTGGAGTCCTTTCCGGCCATCGAGCAGCCGGTCGTCTTTGTCACCGTCCCCTACGCGGGCGTGGCCCCGAGGGACATGGAAACGCTGGTCGCCAAGCCGCTGGAGGACAAGCTCAAGGAGATCGCCAAGATCAAGACCCTCTCGTCCACGAGCCGGGAGGGCTACACCTCGATCGTCGCGGAGTTCCAGTCCGACATCGGCGTGGATGACGCGCTGCGGCGCGTGCGCGAGAAAGTGGACCAGGCGAGGCCCTCTCTTCCCGCGGACGCGGACGAGCCGATCGTCCAGGAGATCAACTTCGAGAATATCCCCGTCCTCGTCGTGGCGATCACCGGCAAGGAGAGCCTCCTGCGGCTCAAGGAGATCGCCGAGGGCCTCAAGGACAAGATCGAGAACCTCCCGGGCGTGCTTTCCGTGGAGATCTCGGGAGGCCTGGAGCGCGAGGTCAAGGTCAACGTCAACCCCACGCGCCTGGTGCACTACAACATCAGCGTCGACGACGTGATCGGCGCCATCTCCGGCGCCAACATGACCATCCCCGGCGGCGCCACCGAGAGCTCTTCGCTCAACTGGACGATCCGCATGCCCGGAGAGCTTGAGTCCATGGACCAGCTTCGCGACGTCGTGATCGAGAGCCGCGACAACCGGCCGATCTCGCTCCGCGACGTCGCCGACGTGTCCTACGGGTTCCAGGAGCAGCACGAGCTACTCACGCCTCAACGGCGAGCCCAGCGTGAGCCTGTCCGTCCAGAAGCGCACCGGGGAGAACATCCTCGCTCTCGCAGACGGCGTCAAAGCGCTGCTGGAAAACGAGAGGCGCACCTTTCCCGCGGGAGTCAAGGACGTCGTCGTCGCGGACTTCTCGCGCGACATCCGGCTCATGGTCAGCGACCTGAACAACAACATCATCGCGGGCCTGCTTCTCGTGGTGGGCGTGCTCTACTTCTTTATGGGCGCCCGCAACGGGCTCCTGGTCGGGATCGCCGTCCCCCTGTCCATGTTCATGACCTACCTCGTGCTGGGCGCGCTGGGGTACAGCCTGAACATGATCACCCTCTACTCGCTGATCCTCGCCCTCGGCATGCTCGTCGACAACGCGATCGTCGTCGTGGAGAACATCTACCGCCAGCACCACGAGGGCAAACCTCTGCTGCAGGCGGCCCGCGACGCGAGCGCCGAGGTGGCGATCCCCGTGATCACCTCCACGCTGACCACACTCGTGGCCTTTGCCCCCATGATCTTCTGGCCGGGGATCATCGGCGGCTTCATGAAGGTGCTCCCGATCACGCTGATCATCACCCTGTCCTGCTCGCTCCTGGTGGCCCTGACGATCAACCCGGTCCTCTCCTCCGTGTTCATCAGGCACCAGGGCGACGGCAAGAACATGCTCGGCGACGTCCTCCTGCAGCGCTGGGGCGGCCGCTACGAAAGGATGCTGGCGTGGCTGCTGGCCTCCCGGGGGCGCAGGCGGGGCTTCCTGCTGCTGACGCTGGGCGCCTTTGCCGCCATGATGGTCGTCTTTGGGTTGTTCAACCACGGCGTGGAGTTCTTTCCCACCATGGACCCCGCCCAGATCTACGTCGACGTGGAGGCGCCGCTCGGCACGCGCCTGGATGTTTCGGACGCCGCGGTCCGCGAGATCGAGCGGCGCCTCCAGGGGACTCCCGACGTGCGCAACATGCTGGCCAGTGTCGGGACCTCGGGCGACATGTTCGACTTCGGCACGGGCGGCGGCACTCCCCACAAGTCGCGGGTCACGATCGACATGGTCGACAAGGCCGACCGCACGCAGAGCTCGCTGCTCACCCTGGAGCAGGTGAGGGCCGGGCTCCAGGGCATCCCCGGGGTCCGCATAGACGTGAGCAAGCCCGAGGAGGGTCCGCCCACCGGTCGCGCGGTCCAGGTGCGCCTCAAGGGCGCCGACTTTGCCGTCCTCTCGAAGATGGCCGAGGAGGTCCAGGCGCGCATCAAGGACGTGCCGGGCCTCACCAAGCTCGACGACGACTACGAGCAGGGCCGCCCCGAGCTTCGTGTGCGCATCGACCGCGGCAAGGCGGGAATCGGCGGCGTCAGCCCGACAAAGATCGCCACCACGGTCCGGACCGCGGTCAACGGGACCGTGGCCTCCAAGTACCGCGTCGGAACGGACGAGTACGACATCGTCGTGCGATTCGACAAGGACTACCGGCGCGCATACGGCGACATTCTCGACCTCACGGTGTTCCAGGAGGGCACGCACCTTCCCCTTGCCAATCTCGCGACCGTGGATCTGGCTACGGGCCTGAGCAGCGTCAACCACGTGGACGGAGAGCGCACGATCACGGTGGGGGCCGACGCCGCGGGCCGCAGCTCCGCGGAGGTGCTTGCCGACGCCCAGAGGCGTCTCGCGTCGTACCAGCCGCCCGAGGGCTACACCGTCGCCTTCGCGGGGCAGGACGAGGAGCAGCAGAAGGCCATGGAGTTCCTCAGCCGCGCGTTTCTCCTCGCTTTGATGCTGATCTTTCTCGTCCTGGTGGCCCAGTTCAACTCGATCACCGTGCCGCTGGTGGTGATGGCCGCGGTGCCGCTGTCCCTCTTTGGCGCCTTCCTGGGGCTCCTCGTCACCTTCAAGCCCTTCGGCATCATCATGACCGGGATCGGCGTCATCTCGCTGGCGGGCGTCGTGGTCAACAACGCCATCGTGCTGCTCGAGTACACGCGCCAGCTCCGTGACTCAGGAGTGGAGAAGCTCGCGGCCATCGTCAAGGCGGGCCGCACGCGCCTTCGCCCCGTTCTCCTCACGGCGATCACGACCGTCCTCGGGCTGATCCCCCTCAGCACCGGGATCACGATCGACTTCATCGGGCTCACCAGGGGCGACCTGAAGCATTTTGTCACCCTCGGCGCGGAAAGCGGGACATGGTGGAGCGGAATGGGCGTGGTCGTGATCTTCGGCCTCGCCTTTGCGACCGTGCTCACGCTCGTGGTGGTGCCCGTTCTGTACTACGCCCTCGCGGACCTGCCGGAGGCGATTCGCCGGAGGATCGACCGTCGCGCGGCGCCGGTGGAGGGAGCCGACGCGGAGGACGCGAGGCTCTCGGCCTGAGGCCACGCCGGCCGGCGGCGGCGGCGCCGGTCGGCTTTAACGGCCGAGGACGTCCACGAGTCCGGTGCCGGGCCGCGCCCGGTCGGCCGAGCGGCCGACGAGATCCGCGCTCGCGAAGGTCGGGCACCAGAACTTCTCGATGTGCTCGATGACCAGGTGCGTGCCCTGCTCGTGGCTGACGTAGGGCCGGAGAGCAGGATTGTACATCGCGTCGGTGAGGTCGCGGCAGAGCATCGTGTCGACGCCCCAGCGCACCATCTGCTTGATCGCGAAGGTGCGGTTGAGGATGCACATGTTGGTGTGCACGCCCATCAGAAGCACGTGGCCGATGCCGCGGCTCCGCAGGAGCGAGTAGATCTCGCGGCCGTTGTCGCTGATCGCGTCCCGCGCCTCGTCGATCGCGAGGCGCGGGTGCTGCCGGGTCCACACGCGGCGGTCGGGGCCCGCGACGTTGCCGTCGGTGTCGCAGCCGCCGTCGGAGGCGTCGACCGGCAGCGGCGGGTCGGCGTGCGGCAGGTCCTGCGGCGGCTCGACGGCCGGGGCGGCGAGCGCGCGGGCCCGGGCGGGCGAGCCGGCGTAGGCCGCCATGGTGTCGGAGGGCGCGTGCACGATCAGCGCGCCGGCCTCCCGCGCCGCCGAGACGGCGTCGCACATGCGGTCGAGCATCGACTCCAGGCGCTCGACCGCGCCGCGGCACCAATGCCGGTCCCAGACGTCGCAGATCACGACCGCGGTCTCCGCCTCGCGCAGGCTCACCTCGCGCGCGACGTGCCTCCATCCGCGGTGACCGCTGCCGTCCGTCTCCAGCCGCTGCTCGCGCAGGCGCAGCGTGAACATCGCTCGTGATCCCTTTAGCCGATCAGCGACCGCGCCAGCGCGATGTCGTCCTTGATCAGTCGATCGACCGCGTCACCCTTGAGGTCGCCGGAGCCGTCGGGGTTGCTGTACTCGGCGGTCAGGCAGTAGTCGCCGCCATACCCCCGCTTTGCGAGGTCTTTGATCACCCGGGGCCACGACGTGACGCCGAAGCGGCCCGTGGTCCAGTACTTCTTCCACTGGACGTCCTCGACCTCGGGGCCGGTGATCATGCGCTGGAAGCCGCTCTTGAGATTGACCAACACGAGGTGGGGCCAGGCGACGTCGATCGCCAGGTCGTCGGGCTCGCCCGCGAGCCCGCAGTGCGCCGGGTCCAGGACCGCAGCCACGTATCTGCGGTCGTACTTCCCGACCAGGGCGACGAGTCCCATCGCGCTGCCGACGAAGTAGTCGCAGTGGTTCTGCACGCCGATCGTCACCTTGTTCCTGTCCAGCGCGGGCATCAGGGCGTCCCAGCGCTTGCGCATCTCGTCGATCGACTTGAGGTAGCCGACCTTCATGTCGATCTTCGCCATGGTGCGCAGGATCGGGATGCCCGCCTCGCCCATCGCGCGGACCGTCGGCTCGTCTTCGGGACCGGCCACGCTGCGGATCGCCAGCCCGCGTTCCTTGAAGACCTTCGCGGCCCTGGGCAGCTCGGCGGTCAC
This sequence comes from uncultured Spirochaetota bacterium, assembly GCA_963734495.1. Classification (GTDB taxonomy): domain Bacteria; phylum Spirochaetota; class Spirochaetia; order SZUA-6; family CAVTHK01; genus CAVTHK01. The sequence goes on along the minus strand of CAVTHK010000001.1, from coordinate 508,137 downwards.
CTTTTCCGGCGTCACCTGGAAGCCGGGCCGCACGGGCAGCTCGATGCCGTCGAGGCCGAGGCCCGCCACGTAATCGGCGAGCTCGGGAAGGCTCTTCTCGGGCCAGGGCTTGGTGAAGACCGTTACCAGGTTGCGTTTGGATGCCACTGCCGTCCTCCTTTGTCGGGGCGGTCCACTCGCGGGAAGCGGCCGTCCTCGCGGCCACGATAGCGCGAAGCGTCGAGCGGGGCAAGTTGCGGAGCTCCCCTGTCGAAGCGTCGTCGCCGGCGCCCCTCGGCTCTTTAGCCGGCCAGCGTCGTCTCGATGCGCCGGTCGGGGACGAGCCAGATCAGCGCGACCACGACGTACAGCCCGAAGGCGGGCCAGGTGCTGACGAACGCGAGCGGGATTGCCGCCGCGTAGATCGCGATGGACGCCTTGCCCTTGAAGTCGCGGCCGAGCGCGGTCGCCACGACCGAGTCGGCGCCGTGGAGGGCGATCAGCGACCTCGCCAGGATGAAGTAGGCGACCGCGGCAAGCAGCAGGATCACCCCGTAGAGCGCCACCGGCCAGGCGGCAATGTGGTTCTCGCCCACCCAGGACGTGGCAAACGGGATCAGCGACAGCCAGAACAGCAGGTGCAGGTTGGCCCAGAGGACGCGTCCGCCGACGTGCTTCGTCGCCTGCAGGAGGTGATGATGGTTGCTCCAGTAGATTCCCAGAAAGACGAAGCTCAGCGCGTAGCATAGAAACTGCGGAACGAGCGAGGACAGCGCGGCGAGCTCGGTCCCGCGCGGCGCCCGGAGCTCGAGCACCATGATCGTCATGATGATCGCCATCACGGCGTCGCTGAACGCCTCCATTCTTCCTTTGCCCATCGAGGACCCCCTGCGACGCAAGCCGCTTCCGGATCTCAAGATAGCAACGGACGCCGCGCTGCTGGTCCACATGTCGCCGTGGGGTTAGGATGCCACGACGGAGGCGAGGATGAAGGGCGACGCGGTCTCGGTCGGCGTCATCGGGCTCGGCAGGGCCGGCATCAAGCACGCACAGGTCTACCACCGGATGCCGGGCGTGGAGCTCGCGGCGGTCTGCGACCTCGACGCGCGGCGAGCGAGCGAGGCGGGCAAACGCTTCGGCTGCCGCGTCGTCGCGGACTACCGGCACCTGCTGCAGGATCCCGCTGTCGACGCGGTCAGCATCGTGCTGCCGGACGACAGCCACCTCGAGGCGAGCAGGTCCGCGGTCGCCGCAGGCAAGCACATCCTGCTGGAAAAGCCGCTCGCGTCGACTCTCGCCGACGCCCGCGCGATCTGCCGGCTGGCGGAGGGATATGGCCGCACGTTCATGGTCGGCCACACGCTCCGCTTCGACCCGCGCCACACGATGGCCAGGGACAGCATCGCAGCGGGGGAGATCGGCGATCTGATCCACGTCGCCTGCCGGCGCAACAGCACCATCGCGGGCGCCGCCATGTACCGCGGCCACACCGACACCCACATCCACCTGATGGTCCACGACGCGGACTACATCAACTGGGTCTCGGGCGCGAGGGCCGTCAGCGTGTTCGCCAGAAGCCGGGAGGTCCTCCTCAGGAGCTGGGGCATGCGCGACACGATCATCGCGCTAGTGAGCTACGACAGCGGGCTGCTCGCCTGCATCGAGGCCTGCTGGGTCCTTCCCTCGAGCTCTCCGACGGGCCTGGACGACAAGATGGAGATCGTGGGCACGCGGGGCGCCCTGTACCTGGACTCCTGCGACGCGGGGCTGCACGTCGTGGCCGAGGGCAAGGTCGACTTTCCAGACACGATCCACTGGCCCGAGGTCAACGGCGAGACCGGAGGCACGTTCTACGAGGAGCTCAGCGCCTTCATCCGCTGCATCGTGACCGGAAGCCGGCCGATCGTCGGCCCGCGGGAGGCCCTGCCCGCGGTGGAGGTGGTGGACGCCATCGACCGCTCGCTGCGGGAGCGCCGCGAAGTGAGCATCGCAGCTGATCCAGGCGCTCCGTGATCGAGCCCCTGGCGTCCTGAGTCGTCAGGTCGGGCAACTTCGGCTATAATCCGCGGCGGTCGCGGCGACGCGCGCGGCGACGCGCGAACGCCGCGGCAGCGGACGACGCCCGGGGGCGCCGCCCCGAAAAGGGGAAAGACGTGAAAGAGAAGTACGATCTCGTCGTTGTCGGCGGCGGCCTGTCAGGCCTGTGCGCCGCGGTCTCGGCGGCCCGGCTCGGATCCAGCGTCGCCCTGGTGCAGGACCGGCCCGTGCTCGGAGGGAACGCCAGCAGCGAGATCCGGGTCCCGATCGGCGGGGCCTGCAACTTCAACCCCTGGGCCAGGGAGACGGGGATCCTCGAAGAGCTTCACCTGGAGGACCGCACGCAGAACGCGAGGCGGGTCTGGATGGGCGAGGCCACGTCCGTCTGGGACCTCGTGCTGTACAAGACCGTGGTCGCCGAGCCCCGCATCGACCTGTTCCTGAACACGATGGCCCGCGAGGTGGTGATGGCCGCGGGCAGCGAGAAGAAGATCCTCGAAATCAGGTGCACGCAGCTCGCCTCGGAAAAGGAGCTCACCATCCGAGGCGACCTGTTCGTCGACGCGACCGGAGACGCCACGATCGCGTTCAAGGCGGGCGCGACCACCCGGATGGGACGCGAGGGCAAGGCGGAGTTCGGCGAGACCCTCGCGCCGGACGAGCCGGACGACTACACCATGGGGAGCACCCTCGCTTTCCACGCTTCCGACGCGGGACGCCCGGTTCCGTTCGTGCCGCCCGAGTGGGCTGCGGTCTACAAGACCGACGCGGACCTGCTGCACAGGACGCACGCGGACGTCACGTCCGGATACTGGTGGATCGAGGTGGGCAACCCTCCCTACAACACGATCGGCGACAACGAGCAGATCCGGCACGAGCTGCTCCGCCACCTGCTGGGAGTCTGGGACCACATCAAGAACCGCGGCGACCACGGCGCGGAGAACCTGTTCATCGACTTCATCGGCGCCCTGCCCGGCAAGCGCGAATCGAGGCGGGTGATGGGCGACTACGTCCTGCGCGAATCGGACATCAAGCGGAGCGTGGTCTTCGACGACCGGGTCGCCTACGGCGGATGGTTCATCGACGTCCATACGATGGGCGGGATCCTCAACCGCACAAAGCCGCCGGAGGCGACTTTCGACGGCAACCTGGAGGAGACCGACCGCCGTCAGATGTACATCTACTCGATCCCGTATCGCTCGCTCTACGCCAAGGACGTCTCCAACCTCATGATGGCCGGCCGGGACATCAGCGCGACGCAGATCGCGCTGGGCACGACGCGCCTGATGGCGACCTGCGCGGTCATCGGGCAGGCGGTCGGCACGGCCGCGCATCTGTGCGCCAGGCACCGGGTCCTGCCGCGCGAGCTGTACCCCAAGCGGATCGCCGAGCTGCAGCAGCTGCTGCTCAAGCAGGACTGCTACATCCCGCACGTGTCGAACGAGGATCCGAAGGACCTCGCGCGGACGGCGACCGTCAGCGCCTCGAGCAGCGCCGTCCTACGGTTCCCCGAAGGCACCATCGGGTACGAGTACGAGTACGCCCGCCAGACCACCTATCTCAGGTCCAGCCTCGACAACGAGCGCGCGCAGATGTTTCCGGTCACGGCCCCGCGCATCGACCGGATCGAGGCGCTCGTCGAATCCCGACGCTCGACGCCCGCGAAGGTGGAGCTGACCCTGTACAGGGCCAGGGCGATCTGGGACTTCAGCAGCACCGAGAGCCTCGCGAAGGCGAGCGCGGAGATCGCGCCCGGCAGCCTCGCCTGGCTCCGGTTCGATGTGAACGCGACCGTGGAGCCGCACGGGCTGTACTGGATCGGGCTCAAGTCGGACAAGGATGTGTACTGGCGGTACAGCGACAAGAGCCCGACGGGCACGCAGTGCGCTTCGCGCATCCTGAAGAACTGGTCGGCGCAGAAGGGCTCCTATACGACGCGCCTCACGCCGGAGTCCCGGCCTTACGAGGCCCGGAACCTGCTCAGTGGGATCACGCGTCCCGAGGATTGGACCAACATCTGGGTCTCAGATCCCGACCAGGGCTTCCCGCAGAGCGTCGAGTACGACCTCGGGAAGGCCGCCACCTTCAACACGGTCCATCTCGTCTTCGACACCAATCTCAACCTCCCTCACATGTCGGCGCCGGGACTGTCTCGAACGCCCGAATGCGCCGCCGACTACGTCCTCTACGTCGAGGGGCCCAAAGGCGGATGGGTCAGAGCGGTCGAAGTGGCAGGCAACTATCAGCGCCGCCGCGTTCACCGCTTCGATGCCGTGACCTCGCGGCGGATCAGGCTGGAGATTCTGCGCAGCAACGGGGACCCGTCGGCCCGGCTCTACCAGATGCGGGTGTACCAGGAGGACTGACGTAAGCGCGGCGGGAAGCGGCCCCGGAGAGAGCCGCGCCCCGCCTTCGGGCGCGCGCCTTCGATCTACTTGACTTCCGGGATGACGGGGCGGAACGTCGAGGTGTCGGGCGCCTTGACCGAGGCCGGGAAATCCGCCGGCGCAAAGGGCTTCCACGTCTGGTTGCGGCCGAAGATCGCGATCTTGCCGCGCACCGTGAGGTCGCTGCCCTGACGCCAGACTTCCGCGCCGTAGACCTTCGGCTTCTTGTCCTGGTCGCCGGGGTCCATGATCGAGCCGCCCCTCCACCTGCCGCCGCGCTCCGTGAGGTCCCACATGATGTCGAGCCCGCAGAAGGCCGGCTCGCCCGCGATGAACGGCGAGCGTCTCTGCTGGCGGTAGATGTCGTCGCGGACAGTCACGCCGTCCGGTTCGTACGACATGATCACGCGGCCGTAGAGCCGGCCCTGGTAGATGTAGAGCGCCACGACCGACTTCGCCTTGCCGGTTTCGTCGTCGATCGTCTTCCAGAACCCCGTGACGTCCTGAGCCCAGGCGAAGCTCGCGGCCGACAGGAGCAGGATGATGCACAGGCCGAGGCACTTTCGCATGTTCAACCCCCTCTGCGCGTACAGACTAAACCAAGGCCGTCCGGCGTGCAACGCGGCATCGAGCGCAGAAAGAGCAAGGTTGAAGGCACCCGCGGCGGCCGCCGCTATCTGTCCGTGTAGGCCCCCGCGAAATCCATGACGCACACCGTTCCGAATTTCGGGTGGGAGTCGACCGCGACTCCGACGACGCCGAACCCGCTCTGCAGGAGGTTGCGCCGGTGGCCCCGGCCCTGGACCCCGTCGTCGACCGCGAGCTGGATCACGATCTCGGCGGCGCGCGAGGGGCCGTAGCTGATGTTCTCGCCGGCCGAGCGGTCCCACCTGCCGTACCGGTTGATCCGCGAATCGGTGCGCGATCCGTCGCTGCCGTCGTGGCCCGTCCGGCCCGTCCGCGCCTGGTCGGCCGCGTGGTCCGACGCGGCCCGCGACAGGCCGCGCGAAGGCAGCAGCGGGTCGCGCGGCTGCGTCCGCGCGAGCTCAGCGATGCACTCGTCGAGCGCGGCGACGCCCTCGTTCGTCATCAGGTCGATCTCGCCCCGCCGCTTGTAGAGGCGGCCCTGGAAGCTGCCGCGCCTGGGCGCCAGGTACGCTTGCGCGTATCGAGCCGGGTCGGACCGCAGCTTGTTGATCTCGAAGACGACGTCCCTTTCGGTCTCCGACAGGTATTCCGCCTGGCGCGCCGTATCCAGCCGCGCCGAGTCCCAGCCCGGGGCGGGGGCCGGGGCCGCGGGGCTCGCCGGGGCCCGCCCCCTTCGCCTCCTGCGGCGCGGATGCCGCCGGACCTCCCAGGGTGTCCTGCAGCGCCTGCTGCACCTCCGCGCACCGGGTCGTCACCGCAAGGACCAGCGCCAGGAGCAGCCCGAAGAGGACGCCACGTCTCATCCGATCACCTCCCTGGAAGAATGAGCCGGCGCGCCCTCGCGGTCAACGTGCCCGCCGCGACGCGGCGCTTGTGGCCGGCTGTCCTCTCCGCTAGAATCGCCGCGTGAGCATCCCCGGAGCCGCGGACGCGCCTCTGCGCAAAACCGTCCGCTCGCGCAACGACGTCTACCAGTGGGTCGACGTGCTCAAGCGCAACCGGGCCAAGAGGCGGAAGCACGGCGAGTTCCTCGTCGAAGGCGTCGTCCCGATCAACGAGGCGCTCGCACGGGGATGGCCGGTCCACGCGGTGATCTACCGAGGCGAGCGGCCTCTGTCCGCGTGGGCCCGCGACGTGCTGCGCCGGTCTCCGCAGGCGACGCAGGTGCTCATGTCGTCGGAGCTCCTCGACGAGGTCAGCGACAAGGAGGAGCCCTCCGAGCTGCTGCTGGTCGTCGGGATGAGGGACGTCTCCCTGACCGCGCTGGACACGAGCGGCGCCTCTTTGACGGTCGTCCTGGACCGTCCCTCGAACCCGGGCAACCTCGGGTCGATCATCAGGAGCTGCTCGGCCTTCGGCGCGAACGGCGTCGTGCTCCTCGGGCACGCGGCCGACCCTTACGACGCGCGCGCGGTGCGGGCCAGCCTGGGCGCCGTGTTCTCGGTGCCCCTGGTCGTCAACCCCTCGACCGGCGAGCTTCTCTCATGGCTCGCGGGCATGCGGGCGGCTTCGGGCGGGCTGCGGGTCGTCGGGGCCGACCCGGGCGCGGCCGTGACGATCGACGACGTGGACCTGTCCGGCCGGACCGTGCTGCTCCTCGGCAACGAGAAGCGCGGCCTGGGGGCGCGCCTCCGCGAGCTGTGCGACCTGACCTTCGCCATCCCGATGTCCGGCGCGGTCGACTCGCTCAACGTGGCGGCGGCGGCGACCGTCGTCCTCTACGAGGCGGACAGGCAGCGCCGCCGGGCCGCGCGGCCTTGACAGGCGGCGCGCTGCCGCTGCCTATTGGACGGCTGGAGGTGCCCATGACCGCAAAGAGGATGACGGCGCTGGCCCTGGCCTTCGGTCTGCTCGCGTTCGCTGCGGCCCTCGTCGCAGCCGAAGGGACGAGCGACACGGCCAAGGCGAAGCTGCGCGTGGCGGGGGTCTTTCCCGGCTCGATCCAGGACGCGGACTACAACGCCCTCGGCTACCTCGCCCTCGAGCAGGCGAAGAAGTCGCTGGGCGCCGAGACGTCCTTCTCCGAAAAGGTCGCCGTGCCGGACGCCGAGCGCGTGATCAGGGAGTACATCAACGCGGGCTCCAACGTGATCTGGGTCCACGGCAACCAGTTCAACAGCGCCGCGTTCAAGGTGGGACCGACGGCCCCCAACGTGATCTTCATCGTGGAGGGCGACGGCAAGCCCGACGCGCCGCTCGCCAACTTCTGGTACATCGACCGCAACTACTACACCGGCTTCTACGTCCTCGGTTACCTCGCGGCGCTGCAGACGAAAGCCGGCAGGATCGGCTACGTCGCCGGCCTCGAGCTCCCGTTCACCCGGGGCGAGATCAACGCGGTCAAGCAGGCGATCCGCGACTCCGGGGTCAAGGCGAGCTTCGAGCACATCTACGTCGGCGACTTCAACGACCCGGTCAAGGCACGCCAGGCGGCCGAAGGCCTGATCGCCAAGGGCGTCGACGTGATCATCAGCGCCGTGAACCTCGGCAACCTCGGCATCTACGCCGCGGCCAAGGAGGCGGGCCGGCCCGTCTGGATCACCACCACATACACGAGCAAGAAGAATGAGGCGCCCGGCAACTACCTCACCTCCGACATCTTCGACTTCAACGTGACGCTCAAGCAGATCCTGGAGCGCATCGCGAAAGGGGAGAAGGGCGGCTTTGTCCCCATGGACTACGGCGAAGGCAAGGCCCGGTACACCGAGATGCCCATCGCGAACACGACTCAGGAAATCAATGACAAGGTGAAGGTGGTCGCGGCCGAAGTGGCCTCGGGCAGGCGGACCGTGGTCAAGAACCTCGACGCGATCCTCCCGTAGCGCACCCGCGCGAGCGCTTGAGGCGATGGGCGCGCCCGCCCCGCTGGTCGAGCTCCGCGGCTTGCACAAGCGCTTCGGGGACGTCGCCGCCCTGAGCGACGTCTCCCTCGCGCTCGGCCGCGGCGTCATCCACGGCCTGTTAGGCGAAAACGGGGCGGGCAAGTCCACGCTCATGAACATCCTCTACGGCCTCTACGCCCCGGACGCGGGCGAGATACGCCTCGAGGGGCGGCGGGTCGTCCTCCGCTCGCCGGCGGACAGCATCCGGCTCGGCGTCGGGATGGTGCACCAGGCGTCGACGCTCGTGGAGGAGTTCACGGCCCTCGAGAACTTGAGCCTCGGCGCCCCCGCCGTCCCGTCGCGCCGCGCGATCGAGGAGCTGCGCGACTCCTTCGGCTTTGATTTCCCGCTCGACGTCAAGGTCAGGGAGCTCCCGGCCGGGGTCAAGCAGAAGATCGAGATCACCCGCGCGCTCTACCGTAAAGCGAAGCTCCTGATCCTCGACGAGCCCACCACGTCGCTGGTCGAGGCCGAGTTCCGCCAGCTCCTCGCGGCCCTCCGCGCGCTGGTCGCATCCGGCATGAGCGTGATCCTCATCACGCACAAGATCCGGGAGGTGCTCGAGGCGTGCGGCTCGGTGACGGTGCTCCGGCGAGGCCGTGTCCGGGGGGAGCTCTCGCGGGCCGAGATGGGCACGCAGGCGCTGGTACGCCTGATGTTCGAGGAGCGCGACATAGGGGTAACCGACGCCTCGCTGCCGCGGGTGGAGCTGCCGCCGGCGGCGCGCAGCGCCGCCCCTGTCGTGTCGCTCCGCGGGGTCACCGTGCCGCGCAGCGACCGCAGCCCCGGCCTGGACGGCGTGACGCTCGACCTCTACGGAGGCGAGATCCTCGGGGTGGCTGCGGTTTCGGGCAACGGCGAGAAGGAGCTGGCGGAGGTCTTTACGCGCACCCGCCGCATGGCGGCCGGCGACATCGTGCTCGACGGCCGGAGCCTCCGCGGTCTCACGGCGGCGCAGGTCTTCGGCCTCGGGCTCGCCTACACGCCCGAGGACCGCGTCCGCGAGGCGATCCTGCCGGAAGCGAGCATCCGCGAGAACGTGCTGCTCGGGCACCAGCGGCGGCCGCGCTTCCGCAGGCGCCGCCTCTTCGTCGACTGGGCCGAAGCATCCCGCGCGGCCGCTCAAGTGATCTCGGAATACGCGGTGGCGACGCCGGACGACCGCCTCGCGATGCGCCGGCTCTCGGGCGGCAACATCCAGAAGACAATCATCGGCCGCGCGTTCGTGAGCCCGGTCCGCGCCCTGGTCGCCCACAACCCGACCTCGGGCCTCGACCTCGCGACCGTGGAGTTCATCTTCCGCAAGCTCGTCTGCGATCAGGGGCGAGGGCGGCGCGGTGCTCTGGATCAACGAGGACCTCGACGAGCTGCTCCTGCTCTCGGACCGCATCGCGGTCCTGCACCGGGGGAGGATCGCGGACCTCGTCGAGCGGCCCGGGTTCTCCCGGCAGCGGATCGGGCTCGCCATGATCGGCGGGGGCGCCTCGTGAGGCCGCGGTTGCTCTCGGGGGCCGCCGTCTATTCAGTTGCCGCCGCCCTCGCGCTCGCGGTGGTGGGGCTGCTGCTCGCCGCACTCGGCTACAACGTGCCGCGCGCGATGCTCACGCTGCTCGCCACGAGCTTCCGCTCGGCCTTCGGCTTCCAGGAGACCGTCAAGAAGATGGTGCCGCTGCTCTTCGCCACGTACGCCTTCACCATTCCCTTCACCATCAGGCTCTTCAACATCGGCGCCGTCGGGCAGATGACGGTCGGCGGGACCGCGGCCGCGGCCGTCGCGCTCTCGCTGGCGCTCGCGGGCGTGCGCCTGCCGGCGGCGGTGATGGTGCCGCTGCTCCTGGCTGTCGGCGCCGCTGCGGGCGGGCTGCTCGCTCTCGTCGCGGGGTGGCTGCGCGCGCGCCACGACGTGAACCCGATCATCTCGACCATCATGCTGAACTTCGTGGCGGGGCTCCTCATCAACTTCGTGTGCACGGCTCCCGGCTTCAAGGACCCGATGGAGGGGCACCCGATCACCGTGCCGCTTCCCGCTTCGGCGCTCCTCGGCTTCGTGGCCGGGATCCCCGTGTCGGTCGTCGCGGCGGCGGCGACGGTCTGGCTCGTCGCGGTCCTTCTGAACCGCACGGCGCGCGGCTACGAGATCCGCGCCGTCGGACACAACCCCGCCGCGGCCGAGACCTACGGGATCGACTTTCGCGCGACGCTCCAGTTCGCGTTCTTCACCGCCGGCGCGATCGCGGGGCTCGGCGGCGCGCTGGAGATCATGAACATCCACGGCCGCCTGATCGACGGCTTTACGTCGACCAGCGGCGCGCAGTACGGCATCTTCGGCATCCTCACGGCGCTGGTGGTCGCCGGCAACCCGCTCGCCGTGCCGGTGTCGGCGTTCCTGATGTCGGTACTTCTGGTCGGCGCGGATTCGCTGCAGCGCACGATGCGAGTCCCGGTGGAGATCGTGTTCCTCACGCAGGCGCTCGTCGTGGCGTTCGTCGTGACGATCCGACAGGTGGTGGCGTCGCGGCAGGCGGCGGCCGCGCCCGCCGCGCCGGGGAGGACATAGCGTGGAGTTCCTCACCTCCTTCCTCACGCAGGTCACGATGTACGCCGTCATCTACACGCTGGCGAGCCTGGGCATCATCGTTGCGGGGCGGACCGGCTTCTTCAACGTAGCTGCCGAAGGGATCATGCTCGCCTCGGCCTCGGCGGGTTTCATCGCCGCGAACCTCACGGGGAGCTGGCTGCTCGGCTTCGCCGCCGGCGCGCTCATGGGCCTGGCGCTCGGCGCGCTGCTCGGCGCCGTCCACGAAGCCTTCAAGGTCAACCAGTTCATCCTCGGGATCACGCTCGTGATCCTCGGCTCGGGCCTGTCGGACCTGCTCTACAAGATCGTCATGGGCGTGCGCCTCGAAGCGCCCCGGGCGCCGGGGACGCCGGTCCTCGCCGTGCCGCTCCTGGGCGACCTGCCGCTGGTGCGCGCGTTTTTCCGGCAGAACGCGGTCGTGTTCTTCATGTACGTCGCGTGCGCCGCCGCGTGGGCGTTCTTCTACCGCACCCGCGCGGGCCTCGAGACGCGCGCCATCGGCGAGAACCCGCGCGCCGCCGACGTCGCGGGCGTGAACGTGACGGCGCGGCGCATCTGGGCCACGGCGATCGGGTCCCTGCTCATCGGCGTCTCCGGCGCCTACATCCCGCTCGTGATCACGCAGTCGTACTCGCCGGGGATCGCCGCGGGCCGCGGGTTCATGGCCATCGGGATCGCGATCTTCGCGAGCTGGAAGCCGCAGCGCGCGCTGTTAGGCGGCCTGCTCTTCTCGGCGGTCGAAGTCCTCTCGTTCCAGCTTCAGATCCTCTCCGACCGCGTCCCCTACCAGTTCCTGCTGATGCTGCCTTTCGTTTCGGTGCTCGTGGTGATGGTGGCCTTCCGCAGGCGGATCGAGTTTCCCGCGTCCCTCGGCCGCCCCTACGGCCGCGAGTAGGCGCGGGGGCGGCTCCCGCGCTTCTATCGGCGCTCCTTGGCCTCGGACGGATCAAGGGGCAGCGCGCTTGCTTCAAGCTCATAGGCGGAGAGGACCAACGCGCCTCGTGCCCGGTACATCCGGGCCCTCAGGTCTCCTTCGGTAGCCTCGCCGTCCGTCGCGATTGCCACGCTGTAGACAAACCGCGGGTCGGCGCTTCCTCCTCGCCCCGGATTGAGGACTCCGAATATCCTGCTCGCTCCCTCGTGGGAAATCTTTGTCAGGTTGAAGGGGAACTTTCCCCTGACCGCCGCCTCCCACGCCTGCCGCGCGGGGTCGGGCGAAGCCGCGGTTGGTCTGAACATCTTGAGGATGCTGATGTAGCTCCCGGGCCTGGACGGGTCTTCGATAAAAATCTGGGCAGTGTCCCAGACCACCTTCTCTTCGCGGCAGAAGGCCGGGATCACGGAAAGGACGGTGTCCTCTTTGGCGGCCAGCATGTCCGAGTCGTACTCGAAGGCCATGCGCCTGGACTTGAGCGACACGCGCTCTCCGGCCGCGAGTCTGACGGAAAAGTCCGAGAGGAAGGCCGGCGTGAGGGCATCGCGGGCGAGGTACTCACCCCAGTTGCGAAGGTTCGCCCGGTACGAGACGGCGAAGAACTCGGTCATCGCCCGGAAATCCGCGAGAAACGAGTTCCGGTCGCCGTAGGGGCAGAGACGCAGCACAACGGCGGCGCCCGACGGTGTCGGCGTCGCCAGCATCACCTCCGTCTTGTTGGCGAACGGGATGTCCCACGACGCCAGCAGCCACTTGCGGCCCCAGGAATCGGCAAAGCGCTGCACCACCGAAGGCGTCCCGTATGAGGTAATCCGCACCTTCTTGGTGCCTACCGAACGGGTCATGGCGTAGCCCTCGAGGATCAGGTCGAGCAGGGCCCGCGGATTCTCGAAGAGAGACGCTACCGTGGTGTCACGCGGCTTCGAGAGCAGCGCGAACGTGTCACCCCAGAGCTCGCCCAACTCCAATGTGCCATCGCCCCCGACCCGGTAGGCGGACGTTTTTTCGGGCTTGAGCATCTGCCAGGTGCCGTCGGCTTTCTCGGCCGCAAACATGGGAAACGCGGAGTAGGTGATCGTATCCAGGAGCCTTCGGGAGCCGTCGCCGCGCGGGAATACTTTGTCGCCGTTCTCGCTGAGCAGCGAGTCGATCCCCTTGCGCACGACGCCGTCGAGAAAGGCGACCATTTCCGACCGCAGCTCCGGCAGCGGCTTGGGAAGCCCGGTGCGGAATGTGAACCGTTCGATATGATCGGCCTCCACGTTCGGCAGGCGGTACTTGTACCGCTTGATCAGCTCGCCCGTGCCGGTCGCAAAGGAGAGCGCCTCCGAGCACGGGAGGGCATAGTTCAGGTTCTCGGCCTCGCTCTTGGCTGTGACGACACCGATCACGCGGCCCGCGGCGTCGACGAGCGGCCCGCCGCTGTTCCCGAGTGAAGCGGCCGCCGAAAAGCGGAGCCATTCCCAGGCGCCGTCCTCGCTTTCGGGCGTCATGGACGTGAGGATGCCGTCGCGTATGACCACGCCCTGTCCCAGGGCGTTGCCGACGGCGTACACCCTCTGGTTCAGGACGGGCCTCGTGCTCAAGGCGAGGCCGCCTGCGGCCCCGTCCCAGCCCTCCACGCTGAAGACAACGAAGTCGCGGTCCCCGGAATAGCTCCAGATGGTGTCGATCGGGTAGGCCTTTCCGCCGGGCCGCCGAAGGTAGAGCCGGTCCCACAGTGTCGCGCGCTCCAGCGTAAACACGTGCGCCGCCGAAACGAAGCGCTTGTCCTGGATCGCGAAGGCTGTGCCCAGCGGAATGTACTCGTCATTCCTCTCGAGGAACGGCAGGAGCTCGAACGGGAGCCGTTCGGCGTAGCGTATCGACTCTTCGGAGGGCTTGAGCGCGACCACCTCGAAGACGTTGGCTGAGACGGCCTCGATGGCTTCGGGTTCCAAGGAGGCTTGCGCTGCCGCGCCGCCGGACGCGACGAGAGCGAGGATCAAGGCTGTAGCGAGTCCCGGACCGCGCTTCGGCGGTCGCGAGGCCACGACGCGCGCCAGCATATCCAGCGATTATACCCGGCCCACCCGGCAGCGCAAGCATCCGCGCGCTTGAGAAGGCTTCAGGCAGCTTTCGCATCCGCGGCCTGCGGGCTGCGCGCCCGCAAGCACAGCGACAGCAGCGCCCCGCAGGCGGCCGCCGCCGCGGCGCAGGCGAAGGCCGGGGCGTACGTCCCGGCCGCCTGGGCGATCCGTCCGGCGGCGAACGGGCCGGCCGCCTGCCCCAGCCCGAGGAACACGGTGACGAAGCCGAAGGCGGCGGGCGCGAGCCTCGTGCCCACGATGTCCGCGGTCGCGGCGGCCATGACCGCCGGGATGCTCCACGCCGTGAGGGCGAAGAGCCCGGCAGACACGTAGATGCCCGCGGGAGCGCGCCAGAACGCGAACGCGGCGAAGCAGACGCTCTGGATCGCGAACACGAGGGCCAGCCCGTACCTGCGCCCCAGGCGGTCCGAGACACTTCCCCAGATGAATCCGCTGGCCAGGCTGAGAGCGCCGATGGCCGACCAGAGCGTGCCCGCCTGCCTCGTCGTGAAGCCTGCCTCGCCCGTGAGGTAGCGAGCGAAGAACGTGGCGTAGATCACGTAGGAGAAGCCGAACAGGAGATAGGTTGCGCCCAGGTGCCACACAACAGGCCGGCGGTAGACGAGGCCCCACTGCATCCCGCCTGCCGCGGGCGCGGCCTGGTCGCCGCCGCCGACAGGCTGGAGGCCGAGGGCAGCGGGATCGTTGCGCAGGAGCAGCCACCCGAGCGCGCCGAGCGCGAGAGCAGCCGCGGCGAAGCTCTGCCACGCCACGCGCCAGCCCTGCGCCCCGAATCGCTCCATCACCGCCGGCACGAAGGCGCCGGCGAGCAGGATCCCGATGCTCGAGCCGCTGACGACAATGCCCGTGGCCCGCCCGCGGCTGCGGCGCGCGAACCACCGTGACGTGAGCCCCATGACCGGCACGTTGCTGCCGCCGCTGCCGAGGCCGGTGAGGGCCAGGCCGAGCAGGCACGCGGAGTAGCCGGCCGCCAGCCCCGCCGTCAGCATGCCTCCCGCGACCAGGGCCATGGACGCGGCGATCACGACCCGGGGGCCGAAGCGTGCGGCGAGCACGCCGGAAAGCAGCGACATCGCCAGGTAGCCGATCATGTTGGCCGTCGCGAGGTCCCCCGCCTGCACGTCCGAAAGGCCGAGGCCCGCCTTGACCGAAGGGAGGATCATGGTAAGCCCGAACCGGCCGAGACCCAAGCTTCCGAAGACGACCAGCACCGCGGTCGCGACGATCACCCAGCCGTAGTGCAGAGCGGCGCGCGTTGTTTTCAATCCGCCGCGAGTATAGCACGGCGGCGGGGGCCCAAGTCCGTGGCCGCGCGGCGCGGGCTCAGGCGCGATCGTCAGCAGCGGCCGCAAGGCGCGCGAACAGCCGCTCCTCGTCGCGCCGGCTGCGGACGACCAGCACCTCGAGGCGCGCGTGCTCGGGCCGCGCGAGCAGCCGCGGGAGCTCCCGGCGCCGCCGGGCATGCGTAGTGATCATCCACCAGATGATTGAGTCGCGCGAGAGGAACGACTGCCGGAAGGTCTCGCGGTTGCCGGAAAACAGCTCTTCGCGCGACGCGACCCTGCGGATGGTGCGCATGAGCACGCGCCAGAACACCAGCGGGAAAGGGCGGTCGAGCCACACGACGTGGGTCGCCTTGCTCCACAGCGTCTGCCGCACTTTCCCGTAGTTGCCGTCTGCCACCCAGCGGTCGCCCGTCGTGGCATCGTCGACGGCAGCGCGGAACTCTTCGAGCGGCGCCTCGGTCCAGCCGGGGCGCCAGTGCAGGCTGTCCAGCTCCACGTGCGGGATGCCGAGCGCCTGCGCGATCCTCCGGGCGACAGTGGTCTTGCCCGAACCGGTGGTGCCGACGACGACGATGCGCAGGGGCCGGCCCGTTTCCGCGGCCATCAGGGGGCGAACGGGAAGGTGATCGTGGTCCCCGCGTTGTTGAAGAAGAACCGGCCGGGCAGCTCCCTGTCGAGCCGGGAGGCGACCGGAAGCCCCGTGCAGTGCGAGACGCCGACCCATGCGACGTCCAGTTCGCGCAGCGCCTCGATCGTCCGCTCGACCTGCGGCTCCGAAGCCGGGCCGAGGTGCGTCCCGCCGACCGCCATGTAGACCTTCTGCGTTCCGGTGAGGTGCAAGCCGTGATGGATGATGTTGATCATACCCCTGTGCGCGCAGCCCAGGACGACGATGAGCCCGAGGTCGGTGCGGATGTATACCGACTGGTCGTCGATCACCGGGTCGGGCTCGAACCCCCGCTCCGTCTTCAGGCAGATGTTGTCCGCCACGGCCTCGAAATCGCTCGCCATCGGCTCCTCGCCGCTCGCGACGATGTCGCTCGTCAGCCAAGTAGGCGCCGCGGTGAGCTCGAAGCGGGCGCCCGCGGACTCGAGGGCCTCGCGCGCGTACGGCATCCCGGCGTAGCGATAGCGGCCGGTCTTGCGGTTCCTCGAGTACTTGGGGCCCCAGATTCCAGGGTGAGCAACGACTCGGACGTCGCTCTTGAGCCGCGACAGGACGGAAAGCAGCCCTCCCGTGTGATCGAGATGTCCGTGGCTGAGCACGATCGCATCGATGCGCGTGAGGTCCACGCCGAGCGAGTCGGCGTTCGCGACCGTGGACTGCCCTGCGCCCGTGTCGAGGAGAAAGCGGTGCTCCCCGTCCTCGATCAGAATGCTCAGGCCCCAGTCGCCGACTATGCCTGGTCGCGTGGACGTGTTCTCGGCGATCGTGGTCAGCCGCAACTTTCGCGCTTCCAGCATCGCACCGCCTCCTCGCGGGCAGCACACCACGCGCGCCGCCTACTCGGCGGCGAAATAGGCCTTCCGGACCCGTTCGTCCGACAGGAGCTCGTCCCGGCTGCCGTGCAGCATGACCTGTCCCTTCTGCAGGATGTAGGCGCGGCTGGAAATCTCCAGCGCCTGGGCCGCGTTCTGCTCGATCAGAAGGACCGCCGTGCCTTCGCTGTTGTACTCCCTGATGATCTCGAAGGTCTGCTCGATCAGGTTGGGCGCGAGGCCGAGCGAGGGCTCGTCCATGAGCACGAGCCTGGGCCGGCTCATCATGGCTCGCGAGAGGGCGAGCATCGTCTGTTCGCCGCCGCTCAGCGTGCCCGCGATCTGGCGCTCGCGCTCCCGAAGGCGTGGGAACTTCGCGTATGCCTGCTCGCGGCGCTCCTCGAACAGCGCTGCGTCGCGGCTGACGAATGCTATCCCGGCACGCAGGTTCTCCAGCACCGTCAGCTTCGGGAAGATTCCACGGCCTTCGGGCACGACCGCCACGCCCAGCGAGACG
Organism: uncultured Spirochaetota bacterium; assembly: GCA_963734495.1. Taxonomy (GTDB): domain Bacteria; phylum Spirochaetota; class Spirochaetia; order SZUA-6; family CAVTHK01; genus CAVTHK01. The sequence goes on along the minus strand of CAVTHK010000001.1, from coordinate 491,320 downwards.
ATCCTGTGCGGCCTCCACCCGGTGACGGCGTGGCCGTCGAAGCGCACCACTCCGGCGGTCGGTGGCACGAGGCCGAGGATCGCGCGCACGGTCGTTGTCTTGCCCGCCCCATTGGGTCCGAGGAGGGCCACGATCTCGGACCGGCCGACATCGAGCGAGAGGCCGTGGATCACCCGGACCCGGCCGTAGGCCACGTCGAGACCGCGCAGCTCGAGCAGGGGCCGGTCGGCGCCGCCCCGGGCCGGCGTACCCGTCTCACGCGTAGGATCGACGCCTGCCAAGATAGGCCTCCTGCACCCGCGGGTCCGAGGAGATCGCCTGGAAGCCGCCCTGCGCGATCAGCTGACCGTAGTTCAGCACCAGGATGTGATCCGCGACTCCGCGGACCACCGACATGTCGTGCTCGATCAGGATGATGCCTATGCGCGGGTTCCTGACGCGGATCCGCCGTATGTCCTCCATGAGCTCGCGCGTTTCCCCCGGGTCCATCCCGGCCGAAGGCTCGTCGAGGAGGACCACGGCCGGGGCTGCGGCGAGGGCCCGGCAGATCTCGAGCTTGCGCCTGTCACCCTGGGGCAGGTCGCCGGAGCGCCTGCCCGCCTTCTCCCTGGGCTCCAGGCCGAAGAACACCAGCAGCTCGGCGGCGCGATCGAGACTTTCACGGAGATCCGCGGCTTCGAGATCCCGCCGGAAGATCGCCCTTCCGATCCCGATGCCGCGATGCGGCCGCATGCCGAGCAGGACATTGTCCAGCACGCTGAGGTTGGCGAACAGGCGGCTCGCCTGGAAAGTCCGAGCGATTCCCTTGCGCGCGATCCTGTAGGGCGCGAGGCCGTTGAGCAGCGCTCCGCGGAACCGGATGGTCCCGCCCGTCGGAGCGTAGATGCCTGTGATCATGTTGAAGATCGTCGTCTTGCCCGCCCCGTTGGGCCCGATGACGGCGAGAATGCGGTTCTCCTCGAGGTCGAACGAAACATTGTCGACCGCCGTAAGGCCGCCGAAACGGATGGTGAGACCCTGGACCTCGAGCAGAGCGTCAGCCATCGCGGACCTTCCCCTTGAGGGCAAACCTGTAGTCCCTGATCGTCTGCGGGATGAGCCCCGCCGGCCTGAAGATCAACATCGCGATGATGATGACGCCGTAGGCGATCACGCGGTAGTCGGAGAGCGCGCGGAACTTTTCCGGCAGCACGCTGAGCAGCACCGCGGCCAGCGCTACGCCGCCGATGTTGTCCAGGCCGCCGAGGATCACCATGGACAGCAGGGCCAGCGACTGGGTGAGGGTGAAGTTCTGCGCGGAGATGTAGCCGACGTAGTGCGCGTAGAGCGCGCCGGCCGCCCCCGCGTAGAATGCCCCCACCGCGAAGGCGAGCAGCTTGCTGGCGGAGACGTTGATCCCCACCGATTGAGAGGCGATCTCGTCTTCGCGCACCGCGTTCCAGGCGAGGCCGGTCCGCGAGTGGTGCAGGGCGTGCGCCGCCGCGACGGCGAGCGCCGTGAACGCCAGGACAAGGTAGGCGAAGTTGAGCTGCATCGGGTACTTGCCGCCGAGCAGCGTCACGCTGGAGACCAGCGGCCAGCCCGCGACCCGCGGCGGCGGGATGTCCCTGACGCCGTCCGGCCCGTCGAGGAAGCGCAGGTTGAGCATGAGGAGGTAGACGACCAGCCCGAAGGCGATCGTGATGAGCGCGAGGTAGTAGGCCCTGGTCTTGAGAGTCGGGAAGCCGAGCACCAGGCCGAACGCCGCGGAGACCGCGCCTCCCGCAGCGAGCCCGACCCAGAACGGCACGCCGAGCCGCACCGCGAGCAGCGCCGACGTGTAGGCGCCGATGCCGTAGAAGGCGGCAAAACCCAGGTTGGGGAGCCCGGTGCTGCCGACCTGCAGGTTCAGCCCGAGCGCAAGGATGACCTGGATCCCGGTCACGACGAGGATGTGCAGCGAGTAGGCGTCCCGCCGCAGCAGGAGCGGGAGCGCGAGCAGCAGGACCGCGGCGAACGCGAGCGCGGCGGGCCGTTCGCCGCGGAACGCCCCGGCGAGCGCCGAGCGGAAACGGGGGACGCGCGCGACGGCGACCGCTATCGCCCCGCCCGCCGCGATCGGCCCGAGCAGCGCAGCGGTGGCTCTTGCCGTGAGGAAGATGAAAGAGAGCGCGGCGGCTGCGCCCTCGGCCGCAAAGACGACCGCGATTCTCGCGGCCCTCCCGTCACCGGAGGAGGCCATGGCCCGCCTCACACCTTCTCATAGACCTTCTCTCCGAGGATCCCCGAGGGCTTGACCACGAGAAAGACGATCACGACCAGGAACGAGAACACGTCCTGGAACTGCGAGCCTCCGGGGATGAGCGCGGCCGTGAAGACCTCTACGAGGCTCAGCAGCAGGCCGCCGACGATCGCGCCGTAGATGTTGCCCAGCCCGCCGATGACCGCAGCCGAGAAGCCCTTGATTCCGAGGTTGTTGCCGATGTCGAACTTCGTGATCTGGTAATAGGCCCCGTTCATGACGCCGGCGAGGCCCGCGAGCATGGAGCCGACGACAAAGACCGCCATGACGGTCCGGTCGAGCGGGATGCCCATCATCTGCGCCACGTCGGGGTCCTGCGAGACCGCGCGCATCGCGAGCCCCAACCGGGTGCGGGAGATGAACAGGCTCAGGAGGCCGATGGTCGCAAGCGTCGCCGCGAGGATGATCAGGCTTTCCCATCGCACCGTCACTGCGCCGAAATGCAGACCTCCCTCGGGGAATAGCCGCGGGAACACCTGCGGGTTGCTGCCTTCGGGGTAGATCACGCGGATCATTTCGCGGATCGCCTGGCCCGCGGCCACCGTCGCCAGCAGCACGATCAGCCTCGGCGAGCGGAGCAGCGGATGGATCACGATGCGGAAGAGGACGGCCCCCCAGGCACCGGTGACCGCGATGGTCGCGGCGATGAGGGCAACCACGACCGGTGCGCCGCCGGCCCCCACCCATCCGAGATCCGTGACCACGTGGAACAGGGGCATCAGCACGAAGGCGCCGACGACGCAGGTGTCGCCGTGGGAGAAGTTGGCCAGGTTGATCACCCCGACATACATGGTGAAGCCCACGGCCACGAGGGTGTACATGCACCCGAGCATGAGAAAGCTGACCGAGAGCTGGATGGCAAAATCCATGGTGGGGGGCAGGCGTCAGCGCATCGAACCGCGCCGGCCGCCCCGTGAGGCGGCCGGCGCTCGTGCTGCTACTGCCAGGGCAGCTTGCGCTTGCCGCTCTTGAACTCGGAGTCCTCCCAATTGACCCACTTGCCGTCCTGGTTGACGTACATCGTGAGCCCGCCGGTCACGCTCTGCCCGTGGTCATCGAAGTGCGTGAGGCCGAGCACGCCCGTGTAGTCGTGGCTGCGGATGTACTCCACGACCTTGCCCCGGTCGGGTCCGACGGCCTTGATCGCCTGCAGGATCACGCCCGCCGCATCGTAGGAGTAGGCGCCGTTCTGCTCGTACGGCTCCTTGTACTTCGCGTAGTAGGACTTCTCGAACGCCTGCCCGACGGCGGAGGCGGAGATGTCGAAGGTGCTCGAGCAGAAGCTGCCCTCGGCGACCGCGCCCGCGATCTTGCCGAAGGTGTCGGACTGCATGCCCGCCATGCCGATGTAGAGGATCCTGCTGAGGCCGACCTTGGCCGCCTGGGTGCGGATCAGGGCGCTCTCGGTGACGACACCCCCGTAGTAGATCGCCTCGGGAGCCAGGTCCTTTACCTTGGTGAGGATCCCCATGTAGTCCTGCTGCCCGACCGTGACCCCGAAGGTGCCGACGATGTCGGCGCCCCGCTTCTTGAGCGCGGCGGCCATCTCGTCCCGGTTCTTGGTGCCGTAGTCGGTCGTGTCGTGGATGATGACCCAGCGCTTCCTGCCGAACTCCTTGACGCTGAGCTCTGCGGCGCGCTCGTTCTGCATGACGCTCATGGGGATCACCCGGGTGACCTCGGGGTAGTTGTTCTTGTAAGTGATATCGGGGTGGATCGTGCCCCAGAGCACCTGGGCCACGCCGAATTTGTGGAACACGTGAACGGTCGCGAGCCCCACCGGGCTGTTCCAGTGCGTGCCTGCAGCGACCACGTCCGGGTCCGAGCAGACCTTGTTGGCCGCGGCCACACCCGTGGCCGGGTCCGAAGCGTCGTCCTCGTAGACCACCTGGACCTTGTAGGGGAAGTCGCCCTTCCCGGTGACTTCGTTGACCTTGAGCTCGAACGAGTTCTTCGCGCCGATGCCGACCGCCGCGTTCGGTCCCGTGAGCGGGCCGATGAACGCGATCTTGACCACCTTTTCCGTGGTGCCGGTCCCGAAGACCGTCCACCCGCAGGCCAGGAACGCCAGGCCGACTGCGAACGCACCGAGCTTCCTCAAGCGCATGTCACGCCCTCCTTTTTGCCCCGGGCAGGCCGGCAGGCGCACCGTGGGGATCTGCCCGGCGACGGATCGATAGTACCAGAAAAGGACGGACCGAGCGAGCGGGCGGCCTCAGGTCCCCGCCTTCCTTACCGGGAGCCAGACCTCGCAGATGTAATCCGCCGCCGACGTGTTGCCCGTCGGGTACACCTCCAGGTCCGGCCTGTCCGCGTGCTCGTAGCCCGACGTCGGGAACCACTCCGAGTAGATGCGCTTCCAGACCTCCTGGATCGCGCCAGGCAGCGGCCCGCGCGACGGGAACACGGCCCAGGTCCCCGCGGCCACCGGGATCTCCCGGCACCCCGGCGGCAGCGCCTTGCGCGCCCTCGCTTCCCTCGGCCGCTCGATCCCGACGAGGTACGTGAATGACCTGGTCGCCTCGTCGTAATCGTTCACGCACACGCCCATGATGGCCATCGTGCTGTCTCTGTTCATCGCGCGGCCGAGGGCTTCCACGTGCCCCTTCCGGTGGCACTCCTCCCAGAACGCGGGGATCTCGCGGAGATTCGCTCCGCCGTCCGTGCTCGCGCGGAACGCGAGGCCCGCAAGGACCATCTCGCCGCGCCGCTCGATCCTGAACTCCATGGCTGCATCTCCCTTGAGGACGACGGAAAAGGACAGCCTCGGCCACATCCGCAGGTGCACGCCTTCCTTCCGCGCCTCGCTCGGCGTCACGCCGAACTCGCGCTTGAAGGCTCGGGTGAACGCATCGGGCGACTCGTACCCCAGGCGGAGCGCCAGCTCGGTCACGCGCGCTTCGCCCGCGCAGAGCTCCAGGGCGGCGCGGCTGAGACGCCGGCGCCTCACGTACTCGCCGACCGTCACCCCGGTGACCACCTCGAACATCCTCAGGAAATGGAAGGTCGAGCAGTTGGCCTCGGCCGCGGCCCTGCCGGATTCGATCTCCCCTTCCAGGCTTCCCTCGAGGTACTCGACGGCGGCTTCCATCCGCTCCTGCCAGTTGATGGGGCTCCCTCCTTCGTCCTGACCCCGATCTTACCGGAATCGTCGCGTCGCGGCCCGCCATTGATTGCGCTCCGCTGTCGGGTGGCGGACCGCGGCGGCGCGCGGCTCCCGCCGAGGATAGCGACAGCCGCCTTCGGCATCCACCTGCTGCGGAGCCCGCTCCCGACTTATACTGGACGCAGGGATCACGCGATGCGGATTCGCGACATAGTCGAGACCTCGCGGCTCGTGGCCGCCGAGCCTTCGCGCCTGGGCAAGATCCGGCTGCTCGCCGACTTGCTCCGCCGCCTGCGCGGACGCGAAATCGAGCCGGGCTTCGCGTGGCTCTCCGGCGAGACCGCGCAGGGCCGCATCGGCCTCGGCTACGCGACGGCGCTCGATGCGAAGCCCGCCTCCGCGGCAGCCGACGCCGCGCTCACCGTGACCGAGGTGAATGACGCGCTCGAGCGCATGGCCGCCATCGGCGGCAAGGGGGCGCAGGAGCGCCGCCGGACCGACCTGCGCGCGCTGCTCGAGCGGGCGACCGCGGAGGAGCAGGATTTCCTGCTGCGCCTGCTGCTTGGCGGGCTCCGGCAGGGCGCGCAGGAGGGCGTGATGGTCGAGGCCCTGGCCCGCGCCGCGGCGCTTCCCGCCGACTCCGTCCGCCGCGCCTGCATGCTCGCGGGCCGCGCGCGGCTCGTGGCGGCCGCGGTGCTCGCGCGCGGCGAGGCGGCGCTGGCCGAGTTCCGGCTGCGGGTGCTCTCGCCGCTGCAGCCGATGCTGGCGCAGAGCGCCGCGAGCGCCGAAGAGGCGCTGGCGGGCTTCGAGCGCGCCGCCTTTGAGCACAAGCTCGACGGCGCGAGGGTCCAGGTGCACAGGCTCGGGGACGAGGTGCGGGTCTTTACCCGCAACCTCAACGAGGTGAGCGCGGCCGTGCCCGAGCTCGTCGAGGCTGTGCGGGCCTACCCGGCCTCGAGCCTCGTGCTCGACGGCGAGGTCCTCGTGATCGGGCGCGACGGGAGGCCGGCTCCGTTCCAGGTGAGCATGCGGCGCTTCGGCCGCAGGAGCGACGTCGAGGCGCTGCGGAGGGAACTGCCGCTGTCCGCCTTCTTTTTCGATTGTCTTCATCTGGAGGGTCGCGACCTGATCGACCGGCCCGCCCGCGAGCGCTTCGAGGCGCTGGCGGAGGCAGCCCCGGCCCCGGCAGTCATCCCGCGCCTGGTCACCGCCTCCGCGGACGAGGCGGAGGCGTTCCTCTCGCGCGCGGTCGCCGCGGGGCACGAGGGCGTGATGGCCAAGTCGCTCGACGCCCTCTACGAGGCGGGCAGGCGCGGCGAGGGGTGGCTCAAGCTCAAGCCGCATCACACCCTCGACCTGATCGTGCTGGCGGTCGAGTGGGGGAGCGGGCGGCGGCGCGGTCTGCTCAGCAACATTCACCTGGGAGCGCGCGATCCCGCGACGGGCGGGACGGTCATGCTCGGGAAGACCTACAAGGGCATGACCGATGAGATGCTCGAGTGGCAGACCCGGCGGCTCATGGAGCTCAAGGTCGCGGAGGAAGGGCACGTGGTATTCGTTCGGCCGGAGCTCGTGGTCGAGGTCTCCTTTGACGGCGTGCAGGCGAGCCCGCACTATGCGGGCGGCGTGGCGCTTCGCTTCGCGCGGGTCAAGCGTTACCGGCCTGACAAGCGCGCCGGGGAGGCGGACACCATCGAGGCGGTGCGGGCGATCGCCGTGAGGGGAGGGGCGTGGTAGGACGCGGCGCGCGGCGCGCTGTCAGACGCCGCGCGCCGTCGCGGTGAATCGAGGCTGCCGGTGGTAAAATCCGGCGTGACACTTGGAGCACCGGGCCCCTCGGAGACTTGAGGCTTGGGACTTGGCGAGGACGCCACGGAGGGCCCCTCGATGACTCGGGACTTGGGACTTGGCGAAGACGCCAAGTCATAGGAGGGACGCATGGCGGCGGAAAAGATGGATCTGCTGGTCAAGGACATCCCCGTCCAGCTGCACAGCATATTCAAGGGCTTCTGCGCGATGAAGAACGTGACCGTCAACGACGGCATGATCGAGGCGATGGCCACCTTTATCGAGAAGGTAGGCGGCGGCAAGAACGACGCGGTGGAGCAGATCATGGCGAAGCTGCGCCCCTCGGGCAAGAAGAAATAGCGGGGAGCCGGCGCTCGGGACCGGGCGCTCGGGACCGCACGCCCGCCGCCTCGAGTCAAATCCCGCCTCATCGGTAACGCGGCGGCGGACGGGAGGCAGGCGCCGAAGCTCTTCCCCTATGGGAGGAGATATGGCCGGGACCCGCGATGAAGCTAGTCGCCCCGCTTGCTGCTCGCTCGCCGGGGCTTCGGCTTGCTCTTGCCCTTGAGATTGAGCGCCACTGCAGCGCGGATGAGATCCTTCAAGGCCGCCTCATCGACCTTGTCGCCTTCGTGGATGTCGATGGCGCGCCTGGCATTCCCGTCGAGGCTGGAGTTGAATAGACCTGAAGGGTCCTTCAACGCAGCTCCCCTGGAAAATGTCATCTTGACGACGTTCTTGTACGTCTCTCCCGTGCAGACGAGGCCGCCGTGGGACCAGACGGGAGTCCCCATCCACTTCCACTCTTCGACGATCTCAGGGTCTGCCTCGTGTATGATTTCGCGCACTTTCGCGAGCATCTTCCCGCGCCAGTCCCCAAGTTCCTTGATCTTCCCCTCGATGAGTGCAGCGGCGGATTCCACCGGGACGGGCTTTTTCATGGACAGCTCCTCTCTCGCACCTGTCTTGGTTACGCCTCCGGCCTGATCCCCGCCCCGCCACGTGGTGACCCCCGCCGCGGACCGAAACGAGCAGGTCGTGCTCGCGGGCGTACCGCACCGCTGACACCACATCCGACGAGCCCGCGCACCTCACGGTCAGCACCGGGCGCCGGTCGACCATCCCGTTCCACACCCTGCGGGCCTCGTAGTACTCCGGGTCCTCCGGCGCTATCACCGCGCCATGCGGCGCAGACTTCAGCCGGGCGAAGCCTGCGTCCTTGAGCAACGTGTTGGGCATGTCGCCGCCTCATGACGTGCGCAAACATACCGACACCCGCCGCGCCCGGCCAGCAGATCAGGTTCCGCGGTAAACGCGCCGACGCTGATACCGCCGCGCCCGGGCCGCGGGCACTCCCGCGTGGTCGACCCCGAACCCGCGACATTACCTTTGTGCCAGGAGCCTGTCGGCCCTGCGACAGGTGAGTCGTCCGGGCGCTTCGGTCGGCCCGGGCGCTGGGGCCGCGCCCGGGCAACGCGCCCCGCCGACGGGCGCGCACTCGTGACTCGAGAGGTGTTCTATGCGAGCAAGGGCTTCCTTCGCGATCGCCCTGCTGCTGTTCGTATCGCTCACGGTGTTCGCCGGCGACGGCGCGGTCGTCGCGGTCGTGATCTTCGTGCTCTGCATGGGGCTCACCCTCGGCCTGCGGCGCATGATGAAACGGGATACAGTCCAGTACTGAGACGTATTCTTCGTCGAGGAGATGATGCCATGGTGAGATGGCTGCTGATAGCTTCGGTGCTCGCCGCGGCGCTGGCCGGCTGCCTGATCCTCGGCCCCGAGGTGAGCGGCGGGGGCGGCGCCCTGATCTTTTCCGGCGAGGTCGTCGCGAGCGACGACTCCCGGGTGATCGTGGTCCCGCAGACGACCGCGCGCTACCGCGGCCTGCGGTTCGTGGCCGCGGCGTACCCGATCGAGGTCTACCGGGTCGTCCTGGTCTACCGCAGCGGCGCGCAGGAGACCGTCAACGTACGCTGGCGGTTCAGCGGCGACGTGCATTCCCGCGACCTCAATGTCCGCAGGGACGGCGACGTGCGCGAAGTGCGCATGTTCTACCGGCCGATCGAGGACGACCGGGGCCGGCCCGACCGGGAACGCGGGCGCGGCAACGACGAACGGGGGCGCGGCCGCGCCACGATCACGGTCTACGGGCTCCCCTGACGCGGCAGCGGGCCGGCAGCGGGTGATGATCCAGCCGGCGGGCGTGCCCAGGCGCGTGCTGGTGACCGGCTCGACCGGCGCGATCGGACAGCCGGTCTGCCAGCGCCTCATCGCCCGCGGGCATCACGTGCGCGGCTTCGCCCGCCGGCCCACACCCGGCGTTCCGGATCACATCGCGGGCGACCTGAGCGACCGCGACAAGGTGCGGGCGGCCGTCGAGGGGATGGACACGGTCATCCACCTCGGGGCGTACCCCAACGACGCCGATTTCATCGGCGTGCTGCTCGAGCCGAACGTGCGCGGGCTCTTCCACATCTGCGACGCCGCGCGGGAGTCCGGCGTGCGGCGGCTCGTCCTGGCCAGCAGCGTCCAGGCCGTGACGGCGCACCTCCACCGAGGAGGCCTCGTGCGGGTCGAGGACGGCCCGGCCCCCGTCAACCACTACGCGCTGGCCAAGGTCTGGGCCGAGCAGATGGGCGAAATGTACGCCCGCGTCCACGGCCTTTCGGTCATCAGCGTCCGCATCGGCTGGCTGCCCCGAAACCAGCGCGAAGCGGCCGCGCTCGTGGCGTCCCCGCACGGGCGGGACATCTTTCTCAGCCACGACGACGCGGCCCGTTTCTTCGAGCGCTGCGTCGAGTCGCAGGCGCCGGAACCCGGCCGGTCCGTGATCCTGTTCGCTACGAGCCGGCCGGCCAGGATGGAGCGGCTCGACCTCGCTCCCGCGCGCGAGACGATCGGCTACGAGCCGGAGGACGTCTGGCCGCAAGGCCTGCCCTTCGATCCGTAGAAGCGCCGCGGCCGACCTACCGCAGCGCGTCCACGAGCGAGGCGGCCGCCGCGTCGGCGGTGCGCGAGATGTCCTCCGGGGTGTGGGCCAGCGAGACGAAGGCGGCCTCGAACTGCGAGGGCGCGAGATAGATCCCGCGCTCGAGCATCGCGCGGAACCAGGCTGCGAACAGCCGCGTGTCGCTCGTCTTTGCCGACGCGTAGTCGGTGACCGGCTGCTCGGTGAAGAAGAGGCTCATCATCGAGCCTACGCGGTTGATCTGAAAAGATCGCTTCGCCGAGCGCAGCGCCGCGCGCGCGCCCGCCTCGAGGTCCGCGGCCGTGCGCTCGAGCTTCTCGTAGACGCCCGGCGCTCCCAGGGCTTCGAGCGTGGCGAGGCCCGCGGCAAGGGCAAGAGGATTGCCCGAGAGGGTCCCCGCCTGGTAGACGGGGCCGGCGGGAGCGAGCTGCTCCATCAGGTCGCGCCGTCCGCCAAAGGCGCCCACGGGAAGGCCGCCTCCGATGATCTTGCCGAGACACGTCAGGTCCGGGCGGATTCCGTAGAGCGCCTGGGCGCCCCCCGGAGCGACGCGGAAACCGGTGATCACCTCGTCGAAGATCAGCACGATCCCTTCGGCCTTCGTGAGCTTCCGGACGCCTTCGAGGAATCCCGGCGCCGGGGCCACGACACCGACGTTGCCCATGACCGGCTCGAGGATCAGGGCGGCGATCTCGCCGCGGTTCGATTCGACGAGCCTTTCCACGGACGCGAGGTCGTTGAACCTGCCGACCAGCGTGTCGCGCGCGGTGCCGGCGGTGACGCCCGGGCTCCCCGGGATCCCGAGGGTCATGACCCCGGAGCCCGCTTCGATCAGGAACGAGTCCGCGTGCCCGTGATAGCAGCCCGCGAGCTTGATGATGCGCTCGCGGCCCGTTGCGCCGCGCGCGAGGCGCACGGCGCTCATGGTCGCCTCGGTGCCCGAGCTCACCATCCGCACCATCTCCATCGACGGGAACCTGTCGCGGATCGCGCGGGCCATGACCAGCTCGCGCTCGGTGGTCGCGCCGTAGCTGGTGCCCGCGGCCGCGGCCTCCGCGACGCGCGCCACCACGGAGTCGGGCGCGTGGCCCAGGATCAGCGGCCCCCACGAGCAGACGTAGTCGATGTACTCCCTGCCGTCCACGTCCCAGATGCGCGAGCCCCTGGCGCGCGCGATGAACGGCGGCTTTCCCCCGACCGCGGCGAACGCCCGCACCGGGCTGTTGACGCCGCCGGGGATGATCTCCCGCGCCTCGGCGAAGAGCTGCTCGGACCGGCTCACGGCATCCCCGCCTTGAGCATTCGCGCCGCCTCTTTGGCGTGGTAACTGATGATGATGTCGGCGCCCGCGCGCTTGATCGACGTGAGCACCTCCATGACGATGCGCGGCCCGTCGATCCAGCCGCGCTGCGCCGCCGCCTCGACGCAGGCGAACTCGCCGCTCACGTTGTAGGCGGCCACCGGCACGCCGAACTTCTGCTTTACTCGGTAGATCACGTCGAGGTAGGCGAGCGCCGGCTTGACGATCACGATGTCCGCTCCCTCCTCGAGGTCGAGGTCCACCTCGCGCAGCGCCTCGTCGCCGTTGGCCGGGTCCATCTGGTAGCCGCGCCGGTCGCCGAAGACAGGCGCGGACTGGGCCGCCTCGCGGAACGGGCCGTAGAAGCCCGATGCGTACTTGGCGGAGTAGGACATGATGGGAAGGCCGACGAACCCGTGCCCGTCGAGCTCGCGGCGGATCGCGTCCCACCCGGCCGTCCATCATGTCCGACGGGGCGACCATGTCGGCGCCCGCTCGAGCGTGCGAAAGCGCCTGCCGGGCGAGCAGCTCCAGCGTCGGGTCGTTGTCCACCTCGCCGTCGCGCACCAGGCCGCAGTGGCCGTGATCCGTGTACTCGCAGAGGCAGACGTCGGTGATCACGAGCAGCTCCGGCACCGCTTCCTTGAGCGCCCGCGCCGCCCGCTGCACCACCCCTTCGTCGGACCAGCTCTCGGAGCCCTCGGAGTCCTTGCGCTCCGGCAGCCCGAAGAGCAGCACGCCGGGGATTCCGAGGTCCCTCACCTCGCGGCACTCCTCCACGATGGCGTCCACGCTCATCTGGTAATTGCCCGGCATCGAGGGGATCTCGCGCCTGACGCCCGAGCCCGGACACACGAACAGCGGGTACACCAGGCCGTCGGCCGAAAGCCGCGTCTCCCGCACAAGCCTCCGCAGCGTCTCGCTGCGCCTCAGCCTTCGCGGCCTCTCCTGGGGGAACGCCATCATCCGCCTCCGTTGCGCTGCCAGTATTCGACGGTCGCGGCCACGAGCCCCGCTGCCGAAGCTTCCCACGCCTCGGCGGCGACCTCGATGCCGAGCCGCCGGACCGTCTCCGTGGTCCGCGGGCCGATCGTGACCGCGCGGAGCGCGGACGCAAGGCCTTCGAGGCCCGCCTCGCGCAGGATCTCGACCAGGTGATCGGCGGCGGACGGGCTGGCAAAGAGCACGACGTCGGGGGCGGGCTCGAGCAGGCGGGCGACTTCGCCGGCGTCGTAGCGGGGACGGCGGTTGCGATACGCGCGCACCTCAGTCACGGACGCCCCGGCCGCCTCGAGCGCCTCGCTCAGGGCCCCATCGGCCAGCTCCGACGCGGGCACGAGCACGCGCTCGCCCGCGACGCCGAGAGCGGCGAGGGCCTGCGCGAGCGAGGCCGCGTCCGCGCGCGGCGGCTGCAGCTCCACGCCGAAGCCCGCCGCGGCGAGCCTCGCCGCCGTCACGGCCCCGACCGCCGCGACCCGCGGCCCGCCGGCCGCGCGCCCGAGCGCGGCGAGCCTCGCGGCGACGGCGTCGACCGCGTGCACCGAGGTGAAGATCGCCCAGCCGAAGCTCGCCCACGACGCGAGCGCCCGGTCGAGCGCCTCGAGCTCGCGCGGATCCTCGACCGCGGCGATCTCGACGCACGGCAGCTCGACCGCTTCGGCCCCGTGCGCCCGCAGCGCCGCGGCGAGGCCGCTCGCCCGCTCGCGCTCGCGCGTCACGAGCACGCGCGCGCCGCAGAGGGGCGCGCTCACAGGCTCTCCACGATCTCGCGGCCCCCCCTGTCCAGCAGGAGCTCGGCGAGCCGCTCCGCGGTGCGCTCGACGTCGGCCTCGTCGCACGCGAGCGTCTCCCGCACGATGCGCCGGCCGTCCGGGTCGGCGAGCAGGCCGGTCACGCGCGCGCGGCCGCCTTCGATCGATGCGAGGCAGCCGGCCGGCGCGCGGCACCCGCCGCCGATGCGCCGCAGGAACGCCCGCTCCGCGCGGGCCGCGGCCCAGGTGGGCGCGTGATTGATCGCCGCGAACAGCGGCGCGAGCTTCGGGTCCCGATCGCGGGACTCGATCGCGATGATGCCCTGCCCGGGCGCCGGCACCATGACCTCGGGCGCGAGGTACTCGGTCACCAGGCTCTCGAGCCCGAGGCGGACGAGGCCGGCGGCCGCGAGCACCAGCGCGGTGCAGGCGCCTTCCTTCATCTTTCGAATTCTCGTGTCGACGTTGCCCCTGATCTCGACGACGCGCAGCCCGGGCGCGGCGCTGATCAGCTGCGCCCGCCTCCGCGGGCTGGAAGTGCCGACCGTCGAGCCGGCGGGCAGGTCGGCGAGCTTTCCGGCGCTGCTCACCACGACGTCGCGGGGGTCCGCGCGCGGGAGCACCGCCGCGATGGCGAGGCCGTCCGGCAGGCTGGTCGGCAGGTCCTTGAGGCTGTGCGCGGCGAGATCGATCCTCCCGTCCCGCAGCGCCTGCTCGAGCTCCGCCGTGAACAGCCCCTTGCCGCCGATCTCGGCGAGAGGGCTCGCGGACTCGCGGTCGCCCCGGGTCTGGATGAGGAGCGTCTCGACATCGACCTCCGGGTGGAGCGCGCGGATCGCCCGCGCGACCTGCTCGGTCTGGGCCCTCGCCAGCGCGCTCGCCCTGGTGCCGATGACGATCCGCTTCGCGCGCCCACCGCCGCCCGCCGCCCTGTCGCTGCTCATGAGGGATTCTCCAGGTCGAAGAGCTCGCGCACGACGGACTCCGCGCCCTCCCAGCGGCCCTCTTCGGCCATGCGGCGGATGTTCCTGATCACGAGACCGAGGATGCGCCGGTTCACGCCCTCGGCGAGGCGGCTGAGATCGGCGGGGTCCGCCGCGTCCCCCGCGGGGCGGAAGGCCGCGACCTCGGCATCCCGGGCGCGCTCGAGGCGCCCGCGCAGCTCCCCGATCAGAGGCTTGAGGTCGAAGGTCTCCATGCGGCGCATGAACGCGTCGGTTCCCTCATCGACCAGGCGCTCGGCCTTGCGCGCTTCGCCCCTGCGTCCCGCCTGGCCCTCGCGCACGTGGGCCTGCAGGTCGTCCATGTCGAGCAGCCGCACGCCCGCGAGCGAGCCCACCCGCCGCTCGACGTTGCGCGGTACCGAGAGGTCGATCAGCAGCAGGGGCCTGCCGCCGCGGCGCTCGAGCGCCCGCTCGACCGCGTCGGCGGCGACCAGGGGCACGGGCGAGGAGGTCGATGCGAGAACGACGTCGCACTCCTCCAGCGCCCGGTCGAGCTCGCCCATCGACACGACCCGGGCCGCGAACCCGGAGGCGAGATCCTCGGCCCTTCCGCGCGTGCGGTTGGCGACGAGGATCCGCCGGTTCCCGCGCTTCGCCAGGCTCTGCAGCACCAGGCGCCCGTTCTCGCCCGCGCCGACCAGGAGCACCGGCCGCGCGGCCAGGTCCGGGAACTCGCGGCTGCACAGCTCGACGGCCGCCTGGCTCACCGAAGAGGCGCCGCGGTTGATGCTCGTCTCCGCCCGCACCTTCTTGCCCGTTTCGAGCGCGCCCGAAAAGAGACGGTCGAGCACGGCGGCCGCGTGGCCCGCTTCGAGGCTGAGCCTGTAGGCCGTCCGCACCTGGCCGAGGATCTCGTTCTCGCCGAGCACCATCGAGTCGAGGCCCGACGCCACGCGGAACAGGTGCCGCACGGCGTCTCTCTGGCGATGGACGTAGAAGAAGCTCGCGTCGACCTCGCGGCCCTTGAAGCGGGCGAGCGCGGCGATCAGCGGCCCGGCATCGGCCACGCGCGTACCGTAGACCTCCGTGCGGTTGCACGTCGAGACCACGACCCCCTCCTCGAGCAGGCCCGCGGCTCTCGCTTCGGCGAGGAAGGCGAGGGACTGCAGGGGGTCCAAGGCCAGCGCCTCCCTCAGGGCGAGGCGGGCGGAGCGGTGATTGATGCCGACCACCGTGATCACGACGCGGCCTCCCCGCCGGCGGCGACGGGCAGCTCCTCGCGCAGCGCGGAAGCGGCCCGATCCGCGGCCTGCTCGCCGGAGAGGATGCAGTCCGGCACGCCGAGGCCGCGGTACGAGGCGCCGGCGAGGAACAGGCCCCCGAGCCGCGGGAGCCGCTCCTCGATGAGGGCCACGCGCTCGAGATGGCCTACGCGGTATTGCGGAAGCGCGTGGGGCCACCGGTGCACCCAGGCCCGCAGCGGCGCGGCGGTCACGGCGAGGGTGCGCCGCAGCTCTTCGCGCGCTTCCGGCACGAGGTCGCCGACGCCGCGGTCGCCACCGTCGTCGCCGACGAACACGCGGCAGAGAGCGCTGCCCGCGGGCGCCCGGCCCGGCCACTTGCTGGACGCGAACGTGCAGGCCATGACCCGGGTCCCCGCGGCGCGCGGCACGAGGTAGCCGGACCCCGAAGCGGGGAACGAGCGCTCGTCGAACGCCAGGCTGACGACAGCGGAGGAGCTGTAGCGGATTTCCGAAAGCAGCGACGCGAGCTCGGCGTCGAGGGGCTCGAGCAACTCCGCGGCTGCGGGCGCCGGAATCGCGAGGAGGACGCAGCGGACCTCGATGCGCTCGCTGCTCGCGAGCTCGATCGCAAAGCCGCCCGGCCGGCGCTCGAGCGCGACCGCGGCGCTGCCGCGCAGCAGCTCGCATCCCGCGAGGCCGCGCTCCGCCGCCTCGACGATCTCGGCCATGCCGCGCGGGAAGCTGACGAACGCGGGAAGGGCCCCGGCCTGCGCCGCCGTGGCGGGCGGGGCCGCCGCCCCGAGCCCCCGGAGCAGGCTCCCGTGCGCGCGCTCCATCTCGCGCAGCCAGGGAAAAGTCGCGGCGAGGCTCGTGCCGTCGCCTGAGCCTCCGTAGATGCCGGTGACGAGCGGCTCGACCAGCCTTTCCCAGGCCTCGCGCCCGAGCCTGCGCGTAAAGAACGAGGCGAGGCTCTCGTCGTCCGCCCCGGCCAGAGCCGGGACCTCGGGCTCGGCCGCGATCCGCAGCCTGCCCTCGTCCGAGAGCAGGCCCGTGCGCGAGAGAGCCTCCAGGTCCGTGGGCACCACCCCCGAAAGCCCCTCGGGCAGCGGGAGAAGCCTGCCCTCGTGCAGCACCGAGCTGCCGCGGTGCTCCTCGCGCCTGCCGATCAGCCTGCCCGCGATCCCCAGCTCGCGGCAGAGGCCCGGGCCTCTCGGCTTGCGCGACAGGAACGAGTCCGGCCCTCCCTCCACGACGAAGCCCGCGTCGCGCTCGGTGACGATCTTCCCGCCGAGCCGGGGCTCGCGCTCGACGAGGACGACCCGCGCCCCGGGCGCGGCCCGGCGCAGGCGCAGCGCCGCGGCGAGGCCGGCCGCGCCCCCGCCGACGATGACGACGTCGGCGGCACCCCCGCCGCTCGTGCCGCCCCGGCTCACGCCGCCGCCTCCGCGGAGAGCCACGGCGCGGCCGCGGCCCGCACGACATCCGCCAGCGTCTCGACGAACAGCGGATCGTCGTTCAGGGCGCGGGCCCGCTCCAGACGCACGCCGCAGCCGGCGGCGGCCTGCTTCGCCTCGATGTCGATGTCATAGAGGACCTCGACGTGCTCGGAGACGAACCCCACCGGCACGCTGAGCACGCTGCGGATTCCCCGGCCTGCCAGCTCGGGAATGTAGTCCTCGAGCTGCGGCCCGAGCCAGGGCTCAGGGCTCTTTCCCGCCGACTGGTAGCTCCAGGACCAGCGCGAAGGCTCGAGGCCGCACCTCTCCGCGACGAGGCGCGCCGTTTCCCGCACCTGTCCGTCGTAGGGGTCGCCCTCGGCGACGATGCGGGCGGGGAGGCTGTGGGCGCTGAAGACCACGTGCACCGCCTGCCGCTCCGGGGCAGGCCAGCGCTCGAGCCCTTCGGCGACCGTGGCCGCGAGGGCCTCGATATACAAGGGGTGGTCGTGATAGCTCCTCACCCCCGCGATCTCCATCTCGCCGCCGTACATGGCCAGCCCGTCGGCGATCTTCGCCTCGTAGCGGCCCACGCTCATCGCGCTGTAGTGGGGCGCGAGCACGACGCTGACCGCGCGCGTGATCCCGTCGCCCACCATGCGGCCGACCACCTCCTCGATCCATGGGGACCAGTGCCGCATCCCGAGATAGCAGCGGTACGCCGCCGCGTCCAGCCTCCGCGCCACCGCGGCCACCTGCCGCTCGCTCAGCTCCCGCAGCGGCGAGCGGCCGCCGATGCGCTCGTAGTTGCGCCGGATCTCGGCCGTGACCCGCGCGGGCGTCGGCCGCCCGGAGCGGATGTCGGCGAGGTAGCCCGGCACCTCCTCGAGCGAGTCGGGGCCGCCGTACGCCATGAACAGAACGCCAATAGGGTGATGAAGGTCCACGTTCGCCTCGGTCTCCTGTTTCGCGGTCGCGCCTGCCCCTGCGGGCGGCCGCGGTCACGCGCTGCGCGCCGCTTCGCCCGCTTCGTGCACCTCGCGCTCCGCGGCCGTGCGCTCGTGCACGTAATCGACGGCCCTGCGCACGTTGTCGACCGGCGTACCCGGAAGCACGCCGTGGCCGAGGTTGAACACGTGGCCCGGCGCCCCGGCCGCGCGGTCGAGGACGTCGTCGATCCTGCTCCGCAGCTCTCTCCAGGGCGCCAGCAGCGCCGTCGGGTCGAGATTGCCCTGCACCGGGCGCCCGCCGATGAGATCGCGCGCGCGGTCGAGGGTTACGCGCCAGTCCACGGACACGACGTCGCCCCCGCAGGCCGCCACCTCCCGGAGATAGCCGGCCGTGCCCGTGCTGAAGCTGATCACCGGGACTCCCGCGCGGCCGACCTTCTCGAAGAGCAGGCGGTTGTACGGCGCGACGCAGCGCTCGTAGTCCGCCGGCCCGAGCGCGAGGCCGACCCACGAGTCGAAGACCTGCAGCGCCGAGGCGCCCGCTTCCGCCTGTGCGACGAGCGAGTCCGCCTGCACCGTGACCAGCCTGGTCATGAGGCGCTTCCACGCGGCGGGCTCGCGGTACATCAGCGTCTTGACGCGCTCGTACGTGCGCGAGCCTCCGCCCTCGACCGCGTAGCTCGCGAGGGTGAACGGCGCGCCGGCAAAGCCGATGAGCGGCACGCCGCGCGGCCCGAGCTCCGCGGCGGCCAGCCGGATCGCGGCCAGGGTGGCGCCTACCGTCTCTTCGGCCGGCGGCGCCGCGAGCAGGTCGATGTCGCGGCTCGACCGCAGCGGGTTGCCGATCCTCGGGCCTCCCTCGCCTTCAAAGGAGATCTCGAGGCCCATCCCGCGGAGCGGCGGCAGGATGTCGGCAAAGATGATCGCGGCGTCAAAGGCGATCTCGCCGAAGGGCAGGAGCGTCGCCTCGGCGGCGAGCTCGGGCGAGTCGATCATCTCCATCATGGAATGCCGCTCGCGCAGGGCGCGGTAGGCGGGCAGGTACCGGCCCGCCTGCCGCATGAACCACACGGGGGTGTGATCCGCGGGCTCTCCGCGGCAGGCGCGGAGCAGGGGCGAGTCCTTCACTGGGGGTGCTCCTCGGGCTGACCCATCCGGCTCCACACGTTGCGGCCCACGAAGAACGGCCCGAGACGCGCGAGGTAGGACGAAGTCTGGCGCGTGCTCCTCATGCGCTGCACGACCATCGAAAGCGGGTGCAGCTCGCGGCCCACCAGCCCGATGACGAAGTCGTTGTCGTTGCGGTCGAGGCCGTGGCAGGCCAGGCGGATATCGTGAGCCCGGTCCGCCTCGCCGAACATGCGGCCGGTCTGCCCGTGCTCCATCAGGACGTCGTGCCGCTCCTCCTCGGTGAGCTGCTCGAAGGTGCCCGAGCGGCGCAGCGGGTACCACACGGCCCACGGCTGGGAGCACGCCCTCTGCCGCGGCCTGCGAAGCAGCACGGTCTCGAGGTCCCGCTCGTAGCCCACGGCGTACGTGCGCCCCAGCATCGCGAGCTCGGGCTTGAGCTCGAGGTCGCCAAAGGGAGGCCGGTTGAGGAATTCCCTCGCCGAGACCAGGGCGTCCGGGTCCTCGGCGAAAAGGAGCAGCCCGACGCCCCTCGGGTCGTGCACGTCCTCGTACAGCACGCCCTCGAGCCCCGACGCCTCGAGCGCCGCGGCCAGCGAGCCGACGTCCCTCGAGCCGCCAAAGGCCAGCAGCTCCATGTAGAGCCTCCGGTCGAGCGACACGGCCTGGCCGTCGGGGCCGCGCCCTCTCTCGGTGAGGTCGAGCTGTGCACTCACCACTTCCTCCTGCGGGATCATG
Organism: uncultured Spirochaetota bacterium; assembly: GCA_963734495.1. Lineage (GTDB taxonomy): Bacteria > Spirochaetota > Spirochaetia > SZUA-6 > CAVTHK01 > CAVTHK01. Next base: position 471,686 of record CAVTHK010000001.1, on the reverse strand, counting down.
GGCAAATGTACTAACGCGGCCCTGATGGGGGCTTCTGGCGCGGAGGGTGAATGTTCGGGCGATCCGGGCGGCCGCGCCCTGGTCACGCCGCGGGTTTGTGCCCCGCTACGACCGCCATCGAGTGCTCGGGCTCGAAGCCGATGAGCGTCCGGGCCAGGTCGATCGAGACCAGGCTGGCCTCGCCCTCGAGCGCTCCGAGGCGCCTGACCTCAGGGAAGAAGAGGCGCGCCAGGTCCCGGCTCGGCACCCCGACGGTGTTCAGCGAGTCATTGACGAAAAGAGGGTGGCTGCCGTCGTATTCGGTGACGAGGGACTTTTCGATGGCCTGGGCCGAATCGCGGGCATCGAGGGTCGTCCAGAAGTTGTGGAAGCCGGAGTAGAAGCGCCACTCCTCCTCGCCCAGGATCCGGGCGTGCTCCTCGCGGCGCTCCATCCAGCGTGCGGCGCGGAAGCGGTCGATCTTTCCCCGCAGGTCGTCGATCCAGGCCCGCTGCTCCGCCGGCCCGAGCGCAAGCAGGCGCGGCGCCCAGTCCGCGGCCCAGCGGTAGCGCTCGCGGAACGTTGTGACCCGCTCCTCGGTGAGCTCGTACACCCAGGGCAGGCGCAGGCAGGTGCCCGAGATGCCGTCGCGGCGCCAGTAGTAGTCGGCGATCTTCTCGAGGACCTGCTTGGAGAAGGAGTAGGGGTCGGTCGCGCAGACCGGGTGCGCCCTCGTCGACGGGGAGGTACTCCAGCTCGAAGCGCGAGGTCCCGAAGAAGTAGCCGAGCGCGTTGATGGAGCTGGCGCTCACCACCCTGCGGATCCCCTCTACCGCGGCCGCCTGGTAGACGTTGAAGGCCCCGGCGCAGTTGGCGTCGAAGATCGCCTCGGAGGTCGCGAGCGAAGGCCCGCGGACCGCGGCGAGGTGAACGATCGCGTCCCTTCCCCTCGCCTGCTCGCGCAGCCCGGCGTAGTCCCGCACGTCGCAGCTGCGGTAGTCGGCGCCCTGGATCGCGAGGCCCGCCCTGCGGCCGATCACCCGCACGTCGTGCCCCGAGCGCACGAGGCGCTCGACGACGGCGCGGCCCACGTCGCCCGTCCCGCCCGTGACCAGGACCTTCATCGCCGCTGCTCCTTGCCGTAGACCGCGTGGTGCAGGCCCCTCAGGTAGCCGATCGCGAACAGCCTCCCGAGCGCCTGGTAGCCGGGGCTCTGGTTGTCCTCGCCCTCCATGGTCGGCACGTGGTCCGGACGGGCGACGCCGTCGAAGCCGATCTCCCGGTAAGCCCGCATGCACTCGAGCATGTCGGTCTGGCCGTCGTCGTGGAAGGTCTCCTCGAAGCGCCGGACCGTGCCCCGCACGTCGCGGAGGTGCACGAAGAAGATCTTTCCCTGCCGGCCGAAGCGCCGGATCGCCGCCGGGACGTCCTCGGTCATCAGCGCGAAGTTGCCCTGGCAGAGCGTGATGCCGTTCGCGGGGCTCGGCACGAGGTCGAGCAGCCGCTGGAAGTTGTCGACGCTCCGCATGATCCGCCCGACGCCCCGGATGGGGGAAAGCGGCGGGTCGTCGGGATGCATCGCGAGCTTCACGCCCGCCTTTTCCGCCACGGGCAGGACGCGCCGGAGAAAGCGCTCCAGGGTCTGCCACAGGCGCTCCTCGGTCGCGAGCGCAGCGTCGGCGGGGGGGCCTTCCTTCAATTTCGTCTCGTCGAAGCCGGTGACGAGCGCGCCCCCGCGCGAGGGGATCGCCTTGTCCGTGCGCTGCCAGTTGAAGAGCGCCATCCACTCGTAGCACCACACCGGGATGCCGAGGGCGCCCATGTTGCGGATCAGCTCGCAGGCGGTCTCGATCTCCTCGTCTCCGCCGGGAAGCCCCAGCTTGGCGCGGGTCAGCGGCGGCCGGCTCTCGAGGACCGCGAGCGTGAAGCCTTCGCGGACGCAGGCCTCCTTGAGCGCCTTGAGGGCGGGGAGCCCCCACGGCTTCTCGGGGCCGTCGGGCGGGTAGGCCGCGAAATCCATGACCCCGACCGCGTGCGTGACGCCGCACTGGCGCACGATCTTCCACAGGGGGGTGGGACGGGCCGGCAGAAACTCGGCGAGATGCAGCATCCGGCAAATATAGCAGCAGCGGGCGGCGGGTGTCGCCGGGCCGATTGACACGGGACTGCCCCGGGAGCACAACGCTCGCGAGAGGAGGCGAAGTGTCGTACCTGGAAAAGGAGAAGGAGCTGCCGGTGACGCGCGACGTGGACGTGATCGTCGTCGGGGGAGGCCCCGCCGGGCTCGCGGCAGCGATCTCGAGCGCGCGAAACGGGGCCGCGACCGTCCTCGTGGAGCGCTTTCCTTATCTCGGCGGCACCGCGACCGCCTCGCTGATGGCCTGCATCAACGGGTTCCGCAACCAGGTCGAGCCGGACGCGCGCCAGGTGATCCGAGGCATAGCGGAGGAGATCGTCCTCGAGATGAAGAGGCTCGGCGGCCTGCACGGCAGCCACTACCAGCAGAAGCGCTTCCCGACCGAGCCCGGAAAGCTCGAGTACAGCTACAACGTCGACACCGAAAAGCTCAAGTACGTCACGCTGAAGATGGCCGTGGACGCCGGCGTCGACCTGCTGTTCCACACCTGGTTTTCCGCGCCGATCGTCGAGGACGGCAGGGTGCGGGGCGTGATCGTCGAGAACAAGTCCGGCCGCCAGGCGCTGCTCGCCCGCGTCGTCGTCGACTGCAGCGGCGACGCGGACGTCGCGGTCAGGGCGGGCGCGCCTTACCGGGACACCGACCGGGCGGACCCGAAGAGCTGCACCGACAACCTGATGTACCGCATCGAGCTCGCGCCCGAGAGCGCCGGGCGCGCCTCGACCGGGGAGCTGCCCCCCTGCTGCGCGTTCGGCGGCGACATCGTCGTGTGGGGCCCGTACACCAGCGCGCCGATCGACGGCGGCAGCGGCGACCAGCTCGCCCGCGGCGAAGTCGACGCGCGCCTGCGGGTCTACCGTCACTTTGCGGCTCTCCAGGCGAAGTACCCCGCGCTCGCGGGCGCCCGGGTCGTGGAGACGCCGCCGCTCCTCGGGATCCGGCAGACGAAGTTCATCGTCGGCGACTACGTGCTCACGGGCGAAGACGTGCTGGAGGGGCGCAAGTTCGACGACGGCATCGCGGTCTGCGTCAACGTCATCTTCCGGTATTTCGGCTACCGCCGCTACCTCGAGCACGACGGCTACGACATCCCCTACCGGTGCCTGCTGCCGCGAGGGATCGAGGGCCTGCTCGTGGCGGGCCGGTGCATGTCGGGCGACCACATCGCATTCGAGTCCTTTCGGGGCATGGTGATCATGATGGCCGCGGGGCAGGCCGCGGGGACGGCGGCCGCTCTTGCGGCCAGGGCCGGGGTGCCGCCGCGGAGGCTCGACGTCGCGCCGCCTGCAGGAGACGCTTCGCTCCCAGGGCGCCGTGGTCCGCGACACGGGGCCGATACCTGGACTCGATTCCGGTGTAGAACGCCGCCGCGAAATGCCGCGGGTCTTTTCATGAAAAGGCTTGAAGGCGGAACGCGGCGGCTGGCTATACTCGAGGCTGCATGGACAGAGTCACGGGGAAGCCCACGGTTTCCGACGTGGCGCGCGCCGCGGGCGTTTCGCCCTCGTCGGTTTCGCGGGTGCTGAACAACGTGCCTCCCATCAGCGCGGAGCTGCGCCGGCAGGTGGAGCAGGCCGTCCGCACGCTCGGCTACGAGCACAGGCGGCCCGCGCTCCACTACCAGGGCGCGATCGCCGTCCTCATCCCGGACACGATGAACGGCTACTTCCACGAGATCGCGCTGGGGATCGAGGAGCAGGCGCTGCAGTACGGCGCCGTGGTGAACCTCGTCCTCGTGAGCCCGCAGGAGGATTACGTGCGCCGGCTGCTGCGCTGGCTCGCGAGGGGCGCGTCCGAGGCCGTCATCGTGACCAGCGGCAACCGCGCGATCACCGAGGAGCAGCTCATGGCGCTCAAGGACCGGTCGCATCTGCCCCTCGTGCTGATCAACCGCCGCAGCGTCCGTCCGGGCATCCCGTCGATCCAGATCGACTTCGCGGACTCCATGTACCGGGCGACCAGGCACCTGCTCAAGCTCGGCCACACGCGGCTCGCGTTCCTTTCCGGTCCCGCGAGCTCGGGGAGCTCCGCGGAGAAGAAGCGCGGGATCGACATGGCGATGGCCGACGCGGGCCTCGCGATCGAGCCCGGGCTCTACCTCACCGGCGAGTCCACGGTCGAGTGGGGCTATCAGAACATGAACGCGCTCCTCGCCCTCGAGCCGGAGCAGAGGCCGACCGCGGTGGTGGCCTTCAATGACCTGGTGGCCCTCGGCGCCATCCACTCCTGCCGCGCGCACCGCGTGCGGGTCCCCGACGACGTTTCGATCACCGGCTTCGACGACATCGCGATGGCGGCCCACGCAAACCCGCCTCTGACCACGATCTCGCCGCCCAAGCGGGAGATGGGGAAGCTCGCGGTGCGCCTCGCGCACCAGATCCGGACTTCGGGGGAGAGCGAGGTCGACCAGTACACCATGATGGAGAGCCCCCTGATCGTCCGCGAATCGACGGCGGCGTGCGTCCGGCGCTGATTTCAGGGTGGCACGTTTCGATTGCTGAAAAATATTGACATGAATGCACCGAAGTCACTAACATGCGGGTTGCCGGGCGGGAGGCAAGCCTGACAACCTTCAGCTTGACCCCGTGCCTCCCGTCCGGCAATCTTGCCTCCACAGGAGATCCCCCGTGAAAAGAAGCGTCGTTCTGTCGGTCCTGATCGCGGCGACCGTCGCGCTGGCGTACGCCACCGGCGACGCGGAGCGGGCCTCCGAAGGTCCCGTCACGATCAGCGTCTGGCTCGGGAGCTGGTGGGACGGGGAACCGGCCCAGAAGGTCGTCGCCGCCTACGAGAAGGAGCACCCCAACAACAAGCTCAAGATCGAGGTGTTCCCGATCAACGGCTACCAGGAAAAGATGGTCACTTCGATCCTCGGCGGGAGCGCCGCGAACATCATCGCCTTCGACGCCACGATGATCGCCGACGTCGCGGGCCGCAACCTGCTCGAGACCTGGGACGCCTACATCAAAAACCTCGACGTGGAGGACTTCGACAAGGGGATCTGGAGCGCGAGCGTGGTCAACGGCAAGCTCTATGCCATCCCCCACCGCGGGGCGACGGGCGTCTACTTCTACAACAAGACGATGTTCGACGAGGCCGGCCTCCAGTACCCGAAAGAGGGCTGGACCTACCAGGACATGCTCGCGATGGCGCGGAAGATCACGGTCCCCGGCCAGAAGTACGGCGTCGGCATCGCGGCTTCGCCGAGCGACGCCGCCAACGTCTACTCTTCTTTCGCGCCCGTGGTCTGGGCGAACAAGGGCGAGTTCCTCTCCCCCGACAACAAGACGGCGCTCCTCAACGAGCCGGGCGGGCTCGCCGGCATCACCTTCTGGACCGAGCTCTACACCAAGTACCACGTCGCCCCGGAGGGAAGCATCAACTTCTCCATCACCAAGGACGTCGTGCCGATGTTCATGAACAACAAGGTGGCGATGTTCCCCGGCAGCTCCGCGCAGTTCACGATGCTGGCGGCCAATCCTAACGTGAAGTGGGCGCCCGAAGTCAGTCCGGACGGCTGGAACCGCGGCGGCGGCTGGGCGCTGACCATGCCCGTGGGCACGAAGAACCAGCCGGCGGCCCGCGAGTTCGCGTTCTGGTTCGTGGAGCCGCGCAACCAGTCGGCGCTCATGATCCGGCAGCCCGCGCGCATCTCGGCGACCACCGCGCCGCCGTGGAACGCGCCGGAGTACAAGCCGATCTTCCGCGCGGGCAAGTGGGCGCGCCTGCTGCCCAACACCCCGGCCTGGGGCCAGATGTCGAACGTGATCATCAACGAGCTGCAGAAGATCCTCCAGGGCACCAAGACCCCGAAGCAGGGCGCCGACGACATGGCGAAGCAGATGAACGACATCGCCGCCAGGAAGTAGCGCTCGAAACAGACAGTCACGCGTGACGAAGGGCGGGCGCCGCGACCCCGGGCGCCCGCCTCGAGTCCGCAGTTCCGAAAGCGAGCGAGGACCCGATTGAAGCGCAGCGCCCGAAGGTTACGCGGGTACACCGCAGCCTACCTCTTCGTGCTTCCGTGCGCGATCGTGCTCTTCCTCATGATGTTCAACCCGGTGGTGCGGACCTTCATCTACAGCTTTTCGAAGATCGAGCTGCCGAGCTTCCGCACGACCTGGGTGGGCCTGCAGAACGTGACACGCGTCTTCTCCCTGCCCGCGGTGCCGCAGGTGCTGTGGAACACCCTCGTCTGGGTGGTGGGCACGATCATCTTCCGGTTCACGGTCGGCTTCTGGGCGGCTCTTGCCCTCAACGCCCAGGTCAAGGGAAGGATGCTGCTGCGCACGCTGGCCCTGCTGCCGTGGACCGTCCCCTCGATCGTGGCGGCGAACACCTGGCGGTGGATGCTGCAGTCGGACATCGGCCTCGTCAACGGCTTTCTCAAGAAGTGGGGGCTCGATTCGCTCGCGGTGAACTGGCTCGGCAGCCCGCAGACCGCTCTCGGCTCCGTCCTCACGGCCTACGCCTGGGCCGGCTACCCCTTTGTCATGATCATGCTCCTGGCCGGGATGCAGGGGATCTCGGAGGACCTCTACGACGCGGGCAAGATCGACGGGACCAACGCGGCGCAGGCGTTCCTGCACATCACCCTGCCCAGCCTGCGGAACGTCATCGTGATCCTCGTGATCCTCGAGGTGATCAGCGGCTTCAACTCCTTTGACCTGCTGTTCATCATGACCGGGGGCGGTCCGGGCGGCGCCTCCGAGATCCTCGGCCTCTTCATCTACAGGCTGGGCTTCACCAACTTCGACTTCGCCGGCGCTTCGGCCGTGAGCACGGTGCTCATCGTCGTGGCGATCCTCTGCTTCCTCCTCTACGTGCCGGCATCGGCGCGCCGGAGGCGCGCGTGACCCGCTCCGCCTCGCGGCGCCTTGCCCACTCGGCCGCCTACGCCTCGGCCGCGATCATCTGCGTCTTCAGCCTCGTGCCCATCCTCTGGGGAGTGAGCACGTCGCTCAAGACCGACCACGACGTGTACACCATGCCGCCGGCGTGGATGCCGAAGCCCGTCACGCTCGCCAACTACATGAGCGTGTTCACCAACTCGGCGATGCTGCGCTACTTCAGGAACACGACCATCATTTCCTTCGGTTCGACCGCCATCTCGCTCGTGATCGGGGTGCTCGCCGCCTACGGGTTCTCCCGCTACAAGTTCCCCGGCGCGGGGACGCTGCTCGGCTCGATCCTCTTTACGCGCGTGCTGCCGCGCGTCACCCTCATCGTGCCGTTCTACGTCACGCTGCGCAGCCTCAGGCTGCTGAACACGCTACCAGGGCCTGATCCTCGTCTACCTGATGGTGGTCATGCCGATCTCGGTGTGGCTGCTCAAGGGCTTCTTCGACAACGTGCCCCACGAGATCGAGGAGGCGGCGATCGTCGACGGGTGCGGGCCGCTCGGGCTGCTGGTGCGCATCATCCTCCCGATCTCGACCCCGGCCATCATGGCCGTGGGGATGTACGCGTTCATCCTCGCGTGGAACGAGTTCCTCTTCGCTCTGCTCGTCTCCACGGACAAGACCACGCGCACGATCTCGGTGGGGCTCGCCTTCTACATCGACGAGGCCGGGATCCACTGGGGGCCGCTGATGGCGGCCTCGATCCTGATGAGCATCCCCGCCATCGTGGTGTTCACGCTCTCGCAGAAGCTCCTGGTGAGGGGGCTGGCCGAGGGATCGATCAAGGGTTAGCGCCGCAGCCGTCGAGGAGGGCTCATCATGTCCGCCGGTCTCGAGCACACAGCCATCTTCTGCAGCGACATCGACGGGATGCTCGCATTCTACCAGGGCCTGCTCGGCGGCGAGCTCATCCGCAGCGCGCACATCGCGAGCTCCGACACCAGGCTCGGCTACGTGCAGCTCGGCGAGAGCGTCGTCGAGCTCCTCTGCCCGCGGAAGCCCGACCCTGCCCGGCTCGGCCTCGAGCACATCGCCTTCTCTGTCGACGACCTGGACGGGATTTACGGAAAAATGAAGGCAGCCGGCGTGGCGTTCTCCGTGCCGCCCAAGGCTGCCGGCTCCGGCGTCGGCCGCGTCGCGTTCTTCTCGGACCCCGACGGCATCCGCGTCGAGCTGCTCGCCCAGCCCCGGTTCAACAAGCCGCTCTCCGAGCTGCGGATGAACAGCCACGTCGCCGACACCTACAGCGTGGCGCTGCGGGTGGCCGACGCGGCGCGCTCGCGCGCGTTCTACGAGCGGCACCTGGAGGCGAAGCACATCAGGCGCTTCGACGTGCGCGAGCGGAAGATGACGCTCGACTACCTCGCGTGCGGCCGGGTCGTGCTCCTGCTCGTGGCGGTCGCGGGGACAGAGCCGCTTGCGGAAAAGCGCCTGCAGTACCTGGCGCTGCGCGTCGACGACGTCGACCGCACCGTCGCCGATTTCTCCCGCTCCGGCGTCCGCGTGGCGGACCCGCCCCACGGAGCGGCGGTCGGCATCGGCCGCGTCGCCGTCGTGCTCGACCCCGAGGGGAACCGCGTCGAGCTGCTCGACCGGCCGGACGTGCGTCGGCTGTAGCGCGTCGGGGCTACGCGAGCGCCGCGTCGACGGCCGCGAGCGCGTGCAGGCGCATCGTGTCGAGCACGGGCAGCGGCGAGTCCGCCTGCTTCACGAGCAGCGGCAGCTCCGTGCAGCCGAGCACGACGGCCTCGGCGCCGCGGGCGCGCAGCTCTCCGATCGCGGCCAGCACCGTCTCGCGCGACTCGGGCGCGAGCACGCCCCGGCACAGCTCCTCGAAGATCACGCGATTGATCTCCACGCGCGCCCTCTCGTCGGGCACCAGCGTCTCGACCGCGTAGGCTTCCCGCAGCCGATGGTGGTAGAAGTCCATCTCCATCGTGAAGCGCGTCCCCAGCAGCGCGACCCTGCGGAAGCCCCCGCGGGCGAGCTCGCGGCCCGTCGCGTCGGCGATGTGCAGCAGCGGCGCCGAGACGGCGGCCCGCACGCGGTCGGCCACGTGGTGCATCGTGTTCGTCGCAATCAGGATGACTCCGGCCCCGGCCGCCTCGAGGCGGCGCGCGTGGCCGGCCAGCAGGTCGCCGATGGCGTCCCAGCGGCCCGCGCGCAGCAGCTCCTCGACCGGGGCGAAGTCGACCGAGTACATGACGCACTCGGCTGAGTGCAGCCCGCCGAGGCGGCGGCTGACTTCTTCATTGATGATCCTGTAGTACTCGAGGCTCGACTCCCAGCTCATGCCGCCGAGCAGGCCGATGGTCTTCATGGCGTCCCATAACATGGCGACGCCCTTGCGTCAACGCGCGGCGTTGGACAGCGCGCGCCCGCGGAGTTACAGTAGTCGGCGACAAGAGCTGCGCGACGGGAGGCTGCCATGACGATCCTGATGATCGGCGCCTTCGACACGAAAGGGCCCGACCACGCGTTTCTTCGCGACCGGATCCTGGAGCAGGGGGCTTCGGTCCTGGCGGTGGACACGGGCATTCTCGGCGGCGCGGCCCCGTTCCCCGTCGACGTACCGGCGGCACGCCTGGCCCAGGCCGGGGGCGAATCGATCGAGTCCCTGCGGGCGAAAAAGGACCGCGGGCTGGCGATGAAGGTCATGACCGCCGGCGCCGCCAGGGTGGTCAAGGAGCTGTTCGACGCCGGCCGTTTCGACGGCATCATCGGGATGGGGGGAAGCGGAGGCACAACCGTCGTCACGTCGGCGATGCGCGCGCTCCCGCTCGGCGTCCCCAAGGTGTGCGTCTCCACGGTGGCGGGCGCCGACACCTCGCCTTACGTGGGAAGCAAGGATGTCGTGCTGTTTCCGTCGATCGTGGACGTCGCCGGCGTCAACCGCATCAGTCGGGTGATCTACACGCGGGCGGCGGGGGCCGTCTGCGGCATGGCCCGGTCAAAGGTGCCGCGGACGGGGGCGGAAAAGCCGGTGATCACCGCGAGCATGTTCGGGAACACCACCGAGTGCGTCAACGCGTGCGTGGAAGCTCTCTCGGCAAAGGGCTACGAGGTCCTGGTGTTCCACGCGACGGGCACCGGCGGACGCACGATGGAGTCGCTGGTGGACGACGGGCTCGTCGACGCGGTACTGGACATCACCACGACCGAGTGGGCCGATACCGTGTGCGGCGGCGTGTTCGACGCGGGCCCCGACCGCTTGAGCGCTCCCGGTCGCAGGGGCGTTCCCCACCTGATCGCCCCGGGCTGCGTCGACATGGCGAACTTCGGCCCCCGTGCCACGGTGCCCGCGAAGTACCAGGGGCGCCTCTTCTACGAGTGGAACCCGTCGGTGACTCTCATGAGGACGAACATCGAGGAGAACCGGAAGATGGGCGCGGTGTTCGCCGAGCGGGCCAACGCGGCGAGCGGCCCCGTCGCGTTCCTCGTGCCGGCGAGAGGCGTCTCGATCCTGGACGGCGACGGGCAGCCGTTCTGCGACCGCGAGGCCGATCGCGCGATGTTCGACGAGATCAGGCGCGGCCTCAAGCCGGGCATCGCCTACGAAGAGATGGACGTCAACATCAACGACCCCGCTTTCGCGGCGCGCGCCGTGACGCTGATGCTCGAGCTGATTGCAGAGGCGAAGGAGAGAAAGCGATGACGAGAGCCGAAGTCCTCGGGAACCTGCGCAGGGCGATCGATTCGGGTCGGCCCATCATCGGGGGCGGGGCCGGTACGGGGATCAGCGCCAAGTTCGAGGAGGTCGGGGGCATCGACCTCATCGTCATCTACAACTCCGGCCGCTACCGCATGGCCGGCAGGGGATCGCTGGCCGGGCTCATGCCCTACGGCGACGCCAACGGCGTGGTGGTCGAGATGGCGGCCGAGGTGCTGACCGTGGTCGAGAAGGTCCCCGTGCTCGCGGGGGTGTGCGCGTCCGACCCCTTCCGCCTCATGCCCCTGTTCCTGAGGCAGCTCAAGGAGATGGGCTTCGCTGGCGTGCAGAACTTTCCGACGGTGGGCCTCATCGACGGCACGTTCCGGCAGAACCTCGAAGAGACGGGGATGGGCTACGACAAGGAAGTCGAGATGATCCGGCTTGCCCGCGGGATCGATCTCGTCACCACGCCCTATGTCTTTTCGGCGGCCGAGGCGCGCGCGATGGCCGCGGCGGGCGCGGACATCATCGTCGCCCACATGGGGCTCACCACGAAGGGATCGATCGGGGCGTCCACCGCGCTCACGCTCGAGCAGAGCGTCGCGAAGGTGCAGGAGCTGCGCGACGCGGCGGTCTCGGTCAACCCGCGCGTGATCGTCCTGTGCCACGGCGGGCCGATCGCGATGCCCGAGGACGCGGAGTTCGTGCTCAAGCGCACCCGCGGCGTCCACGGATTCTACGGCGCTTCGAGCATGGAGCGGCTGCCCACCGAGGTGGCCATCACGGAGCAGGTCCGAAAGTTCAAAGCGATCGCGTTCTAGAGGGTCCGCGGTCAGCGCTTCGGCGGCTCGATCCGGACTCCCGGCATCACGCGCAACTCGGCCTCGGGGCCGGGAGGCGCGTAGACGGCGAGCAGGCGCATCGGCGCCTTTCCGGTGTTCACCGTGGAGTGGAAGACGTCGGGCGGGAGGTGGATGAGCATCCCCGCTTCGATGTCGCGCTCGACGGGCCTGCCGTCGATCTCCACCATCTGCCGGCCCTTGCCGGAGACGACGTAGAGGATCTCCTCGACGCCCGGGTGATTGTGCCTCTCATGTCCCTTGCCGGGGCTGAGCGAGACGATGCCCGCGCTGAATCGCTCGGCCTCCGTGACGCGGGGCTCGGAAAGCCACCGGAGCCTTCCCCAGTCGAAGACCTGGGTCTCGACGTCGTCTTCCTCGACGAACCTGAGCTTGCGACTGTCTGCCATGACTCCTCCCGTCGTCGACTGTATCGCGGCCGGGCCGCGATGGTCCTGTGCGCGGCTGCCGAAGCCTGCGCCAGTGGGCGCAGGCTCAGGACAGGTACACGTCCATGTTCTCCAGGGTCAGCCGCCGCATCCACCGCGGCTCCTGGCCGGCCGCGATCGCCTGGAAGTCCAGCAGCAGGTAATGTCCTATCCGGCGGTAGGAATCGACGATGCCGCCCGCGCGGTGCGGCGTGAGGACCAGGTTCGGAGCCTTCCTGAGCTCGCTGTCCTTCTCGAGAGGTTCCTTTTCGTAGACGTCCAGAGCCGCCTTGCCCTTTCCCGCCCGCAGCCACTCGATCAACGCCGCGTAGTCGACAAGGTGGGAACGCGCCACGTTGACGAGCAGGGCGCCGGCTTTCATGAGGCCCAGGGTCTCGGCGTTGATCAGCTGACGGTTGCTCGGATTGGGATTGGCCATGAGCACGACCACATCCGAGCCTGACAGAAGCTGCGGCAGCTCGACCTTCTGCGCCCCGAGCTGTCGTGCCGCTTCGTCGGACACATACGGGTCGTACGCCATGATCCGCACCCCGAAGGGTTGCAGCACCGACGCGAAGGCGCGGCCGACGGCGCCGAACCCGACGATCCCGACTCGCTTGCCGAAAAGGCTCGTGTCTCCCTCGTTCTCGCGGCAGTAGGCGAAGTGCTCGCGGCCGGCAACCATGTCCGCGTGGTACCCGCCGATGTTCCGCAGCAGGTTGATCACGTGGCCCAGGGCGAGCTCCGCGACCGAGGGGGCGTAGGCAGGGTCGCCGGTCAGGAAGATCTGGCCGCGCCCGAGAGCCTCGCGATAGAAGGCGCGGGAGTATGGCGGATAGCTGCCCCTGACGTTCGCCACCGCCTTGATGCGGGGGTAGCGCGCGAAAACGTCCTCGGGTATAACGGTGCTCTGCTGGTAGATCAGATCGACAGTCGGGAGGATCTGTTCCATCCGCCTGCTGATCCGCGGTTCCCGCATGTTCGCCACGTCCTCTTCGGAGACGCGGACGATCTCCCCCAGCTCGGACAGCTTGCCGTAGTCCTCGTCGGAGAAGAACAAGTCGCGTATCCGCGTCGTCTTCTTGAAGAGGTCGTTTTCGTTGACAAGGCAGAGAACTTTCACGCACACCCCTCTCGGGCCTGCTGCCGCACCCGTGCGGCCTCGTGCGGCCTTGTGACGCCCCGTGCGGCGGCCCTATTCCGCGCTCGCGACCGGCGGGTTGATATAGTCGTCGAACCTGTCGCCGATCCCGGCCTGGCGGACGTCCCCGGTGTGGAAGATGACCCGGTACTGGAACGACAGCGTCTCGCCGGCCTTGACCGTCCTCGGCCCCATCAGGAAGCAGTTGGGCGACATGAGGCCGTAGTTGCGGATGTGCCAGGTCGTCGGATACGAATCGTTCGCGGGGTTGTCGAAGACCGCGATGCCATACATGTGCCCGCCTTCGACCCCGTAGTAATCGCACCAGGGGGCGCGCTTGGCCCAGCATTCCTTCTCCTCGACGCCGCCGCATCCGTTGACGAACGACCCGCCGTTGTCGACCTTCATGCCTTCGGCCACCCTGATCGCGAACGGACCCGCCTCCTTTGTACCGCCGAAAAGGACGTCGCGCCGTATCGGTTTGAGATCGATGCGCGCGTCGAGAATCCGCAGGTGCTCCGCGGTCGCGTACACCTTGAACGTGGTCGCCTCCCGCAGCACGTCTTCGCCCGACAGCGCCTCCCACGTGTTGGTCACCGAGAGCAGGCCGTACACGGGGCCATGGACCAGCGCGTCGATGCTCTTGAGCACCTGCCTCCCGTGCACTCCGGGCCTGCCCTCCCGCGGCTCGCCCCAGAAGTCGACCCCATTCACTTCCCCATGGCCGACCCAGAGGGAGCGGTGGTGAGGGTGCTCCGTCGCCCGCAGATCCAGGCGCGTGAGGCTCGTGCCGAACGGGCCCATGATCGGACCGAGGTACGGTTTGGGCGTGGCCGGTCCGTGGTAGTAGGAGCAGAAGCGGGTTCCCGAGATCAGAACGTCTATCTGGTCCTTGGTCTGGCGCAGCAGCACCCCATCGTGCGCCTCCCGTGCGGGCGGCTTCTCGGACACCTCGGCCTCGTACACGAGGCGCTCGCCGCGGAACGCCTTCTCGACGATCCACTCGACCACCAGGTCGCTTTCAGTCTCGCGACACTGGCACGGGATCTCCTTGCCGTCCCCCCGCCTCACGAGTCGGATCGAGCCGGCCGCGCTCGAGGCCTCCCGCGGGATGCTCGCGGACACGGGGCACTGCTCCCGATCGTGCTCCCCTGTTTCCACAGTCAGTATGTGTTTCATGTCCTCAGGCTCTCCCCTGTTGGCTCCGTCCGAGGCAGTTGTCGAGCCAGGCAAAGGCGAACTCCTGCATCTCGAGGTCGAACTGGTGTCCCACGGCGAACGCGCGGCTCGCGAATCTCGATTCGGCCCCTGCCTTCGCGTACACCTTGCGAATCGTATCGACCGCCGCCTCCGCGGAGCTCATCGGAAATATCTTGTCGTTCTGGCCGTAGAGGATCAGCAGATCCCGCGGCACGGTGAGAGAGATCAGGTCCGGATAAGGGAGGTGATCGTAGAGTCCCGGCACCGCGGCCCAGAGGTTGGGCTGCGCGTCCGGAACCTGGTCCTGCAGCCTCAGGATGTACCCGATGGAGCAGCAGCACCTGATCCGCTCGTCCATCGCGCCCAACCACGCGGCTCGATAGCCTCCGAGCGAGAGGCCCATGCAGGTGATGCGTTCGCGATCGACTTCGGCCAGGGTGCACAGGAGGTCCACGCTGCGAATGTCGTCCCAGACCATGACCCCCATCTGTGTCATGCCCGCATGCAGCATCGCAAGCGACATCTTGTCGTCGTTTCTCCGCCAGACCGCGTCGTACGCGTCGATGTACTCGATGCTGCCCTCCCGCAGCCCCTGGAGAGCCTCGGCGCCATCGCGCAGCCAGGACTCCCGGTACCACCCGCGCTCGCCGAACCTCAGGGCGTCGATCACGATCACCACGTAGCCGCGCGAAGCGAGGGCGGACGCGAAGCCCCTGTTCCCGTAACGCCAGAGCTGCAGCCAGTCGACTCCGGCGGGCCTCTCCTTGTGATCGACGAGCTTGTCCTTGCCCCAGTAGAACTTCCCGCTGTGATCGTGCAGCGCCACGACCGCGGGCGCCGGGCCTTTCAGACCCTTGGGCATCAGCAGGTACGCCGGAACCCTGACCTCCTGCGCGCTGGAGAAGTAGAGCTTCCTGCGCACGTAGGAGCCGAAATCCACCTCTTCGGCCACCGTGGGCGCGAGGGGGACCGCCCCCGGGGAGTAGCTCAGCAGGCCGCGCACCCACTCGCGCGTCTCGCGGCTCCACCGCCCCGCGTCTGTGAATCGCTCCGCGAGGAAGGACCTGTCGGCTGTCGGCGACTTGATCCGCCTGATGAGGAACCGGAATATCTCGTCGCTCTCGTACGCGTGGGGGTCATGCATCTGTATGTTCACCTGGAATCGAGGCCGGAGGCGGCTCCCCGCCTCCGGCCTTCCGACGCTACTTCGCCAGAGAGGAGTACCAGGCGTTGACAGCCTTCTCCATCTCCTGGCCGCCGCTGCCGTACCACTTCTTCGCGAAATCGTCGAAAGTGCTGAGCGGCTTGGCTCCCGTGATGATCTGCACGACCATCTCCGACTTCATCTTGTTGAGGTCCGCGCTGTACTTGGCGACTTCGGGGAGCGCCATGACGAGCTCGTCCTTGAGCCCGCCCTTCTCGAACCCGTACCTCTTTGCCCAGGTGTCTTCGCCCCAGCTCACCGTCGCCCACCACATCTCGGGCAGGTTGATGGTCGTGAACGTCTCCTGCGCACCGATTTTGCACAGGGAGGCGATGTCCTTGTACTCGCCGATGCGCACAGGCCTGCCCTGAACCATCTGGTAGCTCACGCCTTCCTTCCCGAACTGGATTTTGGTGTAGGTGTCGAGGTCCATGGTGAAGGCTTCGATCATGGTGAGCATCTTGCCCATCCGGTCGGGCGCCTTTTCCAGCGGTTTACCGAAGCCGAACGCGGCGGTGTAGAAGCCGCCCTGCGGGAGCCCCGACTCGTAGCCCGCCATCTTGAGCGGTCCGCCGTAGCCGAGTATGTCGCTCTCGGTCTTCGGGCCGTAGATCTTGCTGAGCTCCGTGTAGTTCATGCCCTGGTAGGCGCCCTCGTACTGGGCGGGCTCCCAGTGGTACCAGGTGCCGCGGTTGGTCATTCCGATGCGTCCCTTGATGAATGCGTGGGAGACACCCCAGTAGCCGCCGGTGTTCTCTCCCGTGATGAACTCGGGGTCGAGCACGCCGTCCTTGTAGTACTTTGCCAGCTTCTCGAGGGCGAGCTTCATCTCGGGGCGCACGACGCTGTTGACCAGCTTGCCGTCGCGCTTGACCCAGAAGCCGTTGTCGTCCTGTCCCCGCTCGCCGCCGGGGTATATGCCGTAGGCGCCGAAGATCGCGTAGATCCCGTCGCCCGAGAGGCCGTAGGTGTCGGCCTTGCCGTTGCGGTCGGGATCTTCCTTCGCGAACTTGTAGAGGGCCGCCTCGGCCTCATCGAGGGTCTCCGGGATCTTGTTGATACCGACGTTCTTCAGCCAGTCTCGCCGCCAGAGGGCGACGCTGCGAAAGTCGTTGGGCGCCCGCAGCTGGCGAAAGCCGTATATCTTGCCGCCCACCGAGCAGTAATCGAAGTAACTCTTGCTGGTCTGCAGGAGCCTCTGATAGAGCTTGGGCGCGATCTTCTCGATGGCTTCGCGAGGAACCTCGGCCAGGATGTCCTGCTCCTTCCACTTGATGAGGTTGCTCATCGGGGAGATCAGGAACCGGTCCGGTATGTCGCCGGCTGCAAACCGCAGGTTGATGAGCTCCACGTACTTGTTGGTCTCGATGTTGATGATCTTGATGTCGACGTTGAACGCGTCGTTCCAGTACTTGACCATCAGCGCGTCCTCGTCGACCGGGGCCGAAGCGCCGCTGACCCAGTTGATGGTGTACTTCTTGCCCTGCACGGGGAAGTACTTCTCCACGCCCGACTTGCCCGCGGCGCCCGCTGCCTGCTCCGCCTCTTTTGCGCCTGCCGCAAAGACCGGCGCGCACAGCAGCAGCGCGGCGGCGAGCCCCGCAATCACGACTAATGCTCTCCTGACCATAGCCTCGATCCTCCTTACGATCGCCTGCGAACCTGCTCTCACGTGTCGCGCACCCGCGCGCCGCGGGGCGCCCGTACCTCCTTTCACGCGTCGCGGGCCGGTCGCGGTCCGCGGCGACGATCCGTCAGAACCTCACCCCTTCAAGGAGCCGATCATGATGCCCTTGATGAAATATTTCTGCACGAACGGATACACCATGACGATCGGCAGCGTCGTCACGACGATCGATGCCGCCCGGACTACCTCGGGTTTGGTGGCATACCGATCGTCTCGCGCAATGTCCGTGCTCACGATCTGCTGCGTGCCCTCGAGCACGATGCGGCGGAGCACCACCTGGAGAACCAGCAGCCTGGTCTTGGTGGTGTAGATCAGGCTGTCGAACCAGGCGTTCCAGTGCCCGACCACTGTCCAGAGTGTGAGGGTCGCGATGATCGGCACCGACACGGGGATGACGATGGCAAAGAGGATCCTGAGGTCTCCGGCCCCGTCCAGCCGCGCCGACTCTTCCAGGTCTTCGGGAATGGTCATGAGATAGTTCCGGACGACTATCAGGTTGAAGGTCCGCACGAGGTCGGGGAGGATCAGCGACAGGATGTTGTTGATGAGACCGAGCCGCCTCACGAGGAGGTAGACCGGGATCAATCCGCCCTGAAAGAACATGGTGAACACGATCAGCATCGTCCAGAAAGTCCGATGGGGGAAGTACCTCTTGGACAACGGATAGGCCAGGAACAGCGTGACGGCCACCGTGGCCGCCGTTCCGACGACCGTCCTGAGCAGGGTGTTCTCGAATCCCGCAACTATGTACTCGGAGTTCAGGACCTTGCCGTACGCTTTGACCGAGAGCTTCTCGGGTATCAGGTTGAGGTTGCCCATCCCGGAGCTGACCACGCTTTCGGAAGTCAGTGAAAGCGACAATATGTTCAGGAACGGATAGAGGGTCGCTACCGCCAGCAGAAGCAGGAGCGTGGTGTTGGCCGCGTCGAAAAGGCGCGCAAGCGGGTGCTGCCGGATGCCGCGCCGGCGCGGGAGCGGGCCGGACCGCGGGACGCGCCCGCGCTCACCAGATGCCGTACTCATTGATCCTCTTGGTCACCCCGTTCGCTCCCACTATCAGGACGAGAGCAAACAGGTTCTTGAACAAGCCGACGGCCGCTGCGTAGGAGTAGTTCATGTCCACGAGACCCGCGCGATAGGTGTAGGTCTGAATCACGTCCCCGACGCTGTAGACGGCCGGGTTGTACAGGTTGAAGATCTGGTCGAACTCGTCGTTCACCAGGCGGCCGATGGCAAGGATCAGCATGATGGTGATCACCGGCGTGAGCGCGGGCAGGGTCACGTGGATTGCCTGCTGCCACCTGTTGGCGCCGTCCATCCGCGCGGCCTCGTAGTACTCGGGGTTCACCCCGGCCAGCGTCGCTATGTAGATGATGCTGCCCCAGCCTATCTGCTGGAAGATCGACGTGGCGACCAGCACCGAGCGAAACCACCTGGGATCCGCCAGGAAATAGACCGGCTTTCCGCCGAGCTGCCTGATGGCGAAGTTGACGATGCCCTGCGAGGGGGAGAGGATCTGCGTGAACAGACCGGCGAGGATCACCCAGGAGACGAAGTGCGGCAGGTAACTGATGGTCTGGATGGTCTTCTTGAAGCGCTCGTGGACCACCTCGTTCAGAAGAAGGGCCAGCACGATCGGCGCGGGGAAGCCGAAGACCAGCTTGTACATGCTGATCAGGAAGGTGTTTCTCAAGGCGAACAGGAAGCTTTCGGTGCGGAACATCCTGTCGAAGTGCTCCCACCCCACCCAGTGGCTGCCGAGGATGCCCAGGCTGAACTTGTAGTCCTTGAACGCGATGATCACCCCGTACATCGGCGCGTAGTGGAATACCAGGTAGTAGATGATGCCGGGCAGAAAGAGGAACACCAGGCCCTTGTACTTGACGTACTTGCGGAACTCGCCTGCAGTCTGCGCCCGCACGCGCGGCGCGCCCCGGGAGGGACCGGCGGCCCTCGTCATCGACGCGATCACGTCGGCAGCTTACTCCGGCCTCCGGCTGCGCGCAACGGGGCGTCGCGAGCGTCGCCGCCGGCCCCGCCGGCCCCGCCCGGCCCCGGCGGTTGACCAATCACGCAGGGTCTGGCAAACCGAGGGGCGATGACCCCTCGCGATCGTGTCGTGAACGCCCTGAAGGGCAGGCCCGTCCCCCTGCTGCCCTGGATCGAGCACGGCGGTGATCCGGGCGTCCTTGCGAGAGCGTTTGATCTCAGCCTGGACCTGTCGGTTCCGGCAGGCGGATCTCCCCTGGAACGCCACATGGCGAAGCTGGAGCTCGACAAGGCAGTCAACGATCGAACGGGGCGATGCAACCTCGAGATCCCGTACCACTACACAATGGCCCCGCGCATCCGCGATCCCCTCACGCGGGCGGGGCTCCTTACAGACGAGCGCAGCCTGGACCAGCTTCGGTTCGTGGAGCTCACGGCCGGGCACTGGGACGAGCTCAAACGCCTGGTCGACCTCAAAGGCGACTACGCCCTCAGCGCCAGCATTTCCACCGGGATAGGCCACATATGGCAGACCATGGACCTGATGGCCTTCGCGATCGCCTGCGCGGAGAATCACCGGCTCCTCGAGACCATCCTGCAGCGGTACACGGAGTGGACCTGCGCCGTGCTGCGGGAAGTGCAGTCCATGGGCATCGACTTCATCTGGTGCTTTGACGACTTCGCTTTCAAGACCGGGCCAGTGTACTCTCCGGAGATACTCCGTTCCGTGGTGCTCCCGTTCGCGCGCACGGTCGCCCGCGAAATCAGGCTCCCGTGGATCTTCCACAGCGACGGCAACCTGATGAGCGTCCTGGACGAGCTGGCCGGCCTCGGGATGGACGCGCTCAACCCGATCGAGCACGGGTGCATGGACATCGAGCGCACACAGCAGATCTTTCCGTACCTGACCCTCATCGGAAACGTCGATGTCAACCTCCTCGCCCAGGGATCGCCCGGGCAGGTTCGGGCTTTTGTCCGCGACATGTTCCGCTGGATGAATCACAACGACCGGTACATCCCCGCATCGGGCAACAGCATCCCGGCGTTTGCCAACCCGCAGAACGTCCGGGCAATGGTCGAAGAGATCCACGCTTGCTCGCTCAAAGCCGGGGAGGACGGCCGCGACGCGAGCCGCACGCCGCCCTGACGTCGCGTTGACCGGTGATGGGTCGGCCCGCGACTAGCGCACCCAGTCGAAGACGGCCTCCATGAAGCGGCCGTTGTGCTCGAAGCGGAGGCGGAAGCGATCGCCCGCCCGCGGCGTGAACACGTACGACCAGTTGGATGAATGGCCGCTGCGCGCGATCCGCCGGTCGCCGTCGTAGATCTCCAGTCCGAAGACGAGCACGTCACGGTCGGGCGCAAACGCCGAGACGTCGCCGCCGGGGACCGCGAGGCCGCGGCCGGCCGTCCACTCGGCTGCGGTGAGCGGCAGGTCGTACTCGGGCTCGTCGTCGAAGAGGCCGCTCACGAGCACGCCCTCGAGTCGCGCGAGGACCGACGGCGTCACCACGTCGTCGCAGAGCTCGGCCGAGCGGGCACAGCCATAGACCAGCCGCGCGCCGTCCGGGAGGATCTTGCCCGCGCCGAACGGGAGCGCATCGAGCAGGTTCAGGTCTTCATCGTAGAGGAGGGGTCCGAAGAAGTCGTGCACCAGGAGATCGACCGGCTCGGGCGGCCGGAAGTCCCGCAGGTCCGACCGGACCAGCGAAACGTTCGGGCTCCGGGCGAGGTTCTTCGCGGCGATCTCCTGCATGGACGGGTTGGACTCGACCGCGTAGACCCGGCGCGCGCCAAGGCGCGCCATCTCCGCGGCGATCACGCCGAAGCCGCAGCCGGCCTCTACCGCGACGTGCCCCGCGATCAGGCCCTCGTGCCGGCGCAGCATCTTGAGGTAGGCGGCCGTGCGCGCCTCGTCGTCGTAGATGCTTACGAACGCGAGGAAATCGTCGATCTCCGCGAAGCGGGGCTCGGGGAGCCTGTTGACGATGTCCATCCCGTCCCCGCGCCCCGCCGCCGGCCGCCGCGCCCGCGCCCTACACGACCATCGCGAGGTCCGCGGCAGCCGCGTTGCCCCTGACCTGGGCGGGGTCCTTGCAGCCCGGGATCACCGCGGTCACGACCGGATCCCTGAGGCACCAGGCGAGCGCCCATGCGGCCATGGGCACGCCTTTGGGGACCTCGTTGGCCTGGATGGCCTGCACTTCGTTCAGCATCCGGTCGAGCTCCGCGCGCTCGCGGCCCGCGCGCACGTCGTTCGCGGGAAACGAGGCACCGGGCTTGTACTTGCCGCTCAGCAGCCCGCTCGCCATGGGCACGCGCGCCAGCACGCCGAGGTCCTGCTTGCGGCACTCGGCGAACGCCTCGGCCTCGGGCCTGCGGTCGAGCCGGTTGTAGTAGACCTGCAGCGCCGCAGCCCCGACCGCCGTCGCGCGGCCCGCCTGGTAGGCGAGGAAACCTTCGCGGTTGGTGATGGAGATGCCCAGGTGCCGGATCTTTCCGGCCGCGACCTGCTCCCGGAGCATGCTCCACAGCGCGGCGTTGTCGAAGGCCGCATTGTCCCCGGAGTGGAACTGGTAGAGATCGACGTGGTCCGTGCCCAGCGCGCCGAGCGAATCCTCGAGCTGCCTGCGCACGTCGTCGACGGACCAGAGCTGGTGCCTCTCGCCGAAGCCGGCGAACCCGTGCCCGAACTTCGTCGCCAGGAACCACTTGTCCCGATCGCGGCGGATCGCCGCGCCCACGAAGCGCTCGGAGAGGTGATCGCCGTAGCACTCGGCCGTGTCTATGAGGTTGATCCCGGTCTCGCGCGCGGCATCGAAGATCGCGTCGACTTCCTTCTGGGTGAAGTCCTTGCCCCATTCGCCGCCGAACTGCCACGTCCCCAGGCCCACGACCGAAACGCGGGCCTCCGTCCTGCCCAGCCTGCGGTACTTCATGGGCGCAGTCTACAATGGGAGGGGCGCAGGCGTTCAAGCGCGCCTTCTCGCGAGGGGTCCCGCGTGGCGCGCCGGCTGCGGGGCGCGTATACTCGCCGGGATGAAACCGCAGAGCTACCAGGTGAAGGACCGCATGGTCGTCGAGCGCTTTCTCGAGCGCCGCGGGCGCGATGCCGGGACGGGCAAGCGGAGGCTCAGGCTGTCGTGGAGCAACTGGAGCTTCGGCACGGAGCCGCTCGCCAGGTCAGCGGCCCGCCTCGCGCGCTTCGGCGTGCCGTTCATCGAGCTGCACGGCAATCGCTACGGCGCCGATCTCGGCTACCGGACCGCCGAGACGAGGCGCGTCCTCGAGGACCACGGCATCCGCGTATCGGGGGTCTGCGGGATCGTCAGCCCCGAGTGCGAGCTCTCGAGCAACAGGCCCCACGTCACCCAGCGCTCGATCGACTACTTCCGCCGCAACATCGAGCTCGCCGCGGAGCTCGGAGGCTCCTACCTGCTGTTCGGCGCGGGCGCGGTCGGCAGGCCGCAGCCCTATGACGCCAACGAGGAGGCCCGGGCCGCCGACGCCATCCGGATCATCGCGGAGGACTTTGCCCGCGCGGGAGTCCGCGGCGCGATCGAGCCGATCCGGGCCGCGGAGGTGAGCCTCGTGCACACGTTCGCCGACGCGAAGCGACTCATCGAGGCGGTCGGCCACCCGGGGGTCCGGCACATCGCGGGCGACGTCTTTCACATGCTCGCGGGCGAGGAGCACATCGCAGCGACCATTCTCGAGCACGGCCTCGACGCTCACGAACCTCCACCTCGCGGACTCCCACCGCGGGGCGCTGGGTCTGGGCGTGCTCGACCTGGACATCGTGCTGATGGCGCTGTACGCGATCGGGTACGACGACGAACGCTGCTTCTGCACCGCGGAGCCGCTCGGGCCCGGCGGCGACCCCTACCCGCAGATGTGGGGCTCCCCCGACCCGGCCATGCTGGACCGGCTGGTCGAGCAGACCGCCCGCACCTTTTACGAGCGCGAAAGCGAGATCCTCGCCGCGCGTCCGCAGGAGCTGGCGCGCTGACGCCATCGGGGCGCCGCGTCCGGCCTACGCGCCGCCTGCGCTCGCGGGCACGCTCAAGGTCACGCGCGTGCCCTGGCCCGGCGCGGCCTCGACGGCAAGCGACCCGCCGAGCGCCCGGGCGCGTTCGCGGATGCTGAAGAGCCCCAGGCCGGTCCCGGTCGGCTGCTCCGCCGCCGCCGGGTCGAAGCCCGCCCCGGAGTCGGTGACCGACAGCTCCAGTCGGCCGTCGACAACGTGCAGCCGCACGAACGCGGTGCCGGCAGCCGCGTGCTTGGTCACGTTGAACAGCAGCTCGCGGACCGCCTGGAACAGGAAGATGCGCGTCTCCTCGGCCGCAGCGTCGGACCGGGGGTCGGTCTCGACGCGCACCTTGAGGGCGTGCTGCTTCCAGAACGAGTCCGCGAGCCACCCCAGCGCGGCGGTCAGGGAGGCCTCCTTGAGGATCGGCGGGCTGAGCTCCACGGCGAGCGTGCGCACAGCCGCGATCGAGGCCGAGACCAGGTCGCCGATCTGCGAAAGCAGCTCCTGGCCCTCGGGGCCCGGCGCGTGCCCGCGGAGCATCCCGAGGCGCAGCTTGGCCGCGGCGAGCGTCTGCTGCACGTGGTCGTGCAGGATCTCGGACACCCGCTGCCTCTCGCGCTGCTCCGCGAGGGTGAGCTCGGCGGCGAGCATGCGCAGCTGGTTGGCGCGGGCCGTGAGCTGAGCGTTCAGGCTCGTGAGCTCCTCCTGGCTCTTGCGCTGCTCGGTGATGTCGCGCGCGACGATCAGGGCCGCCGGCCGTCCGCTGGCCGCCTGCTTGAGGGGCTGCAGGCTCGTGTGGTAGAGGCGCGTCTCGGCCTGCAGCACGGTCACGGAGTTCTTGACGATGCCCTGCCTGGTGCGGATGACTTCTCTGACGTGCTCGAGCTGGGGCTGCGCGATCTCGGGAGGAAACAGCTCGGCCATGGTCCTGCCGACGAACTGCTCGGGCCGGCCGCCGAGCCGCTGGGCGGCCACGCCGTTGAGGAAATGGAAGACGCCGTCCTCGTCCACGACCGAGATCGCGTCGGCCGCGCTCTCGATCAGGGCGCGGTAGCGCTCTTCGCTGTCGCGCAGCGCGGTCTGCGCGACCCTCTGATCGGTGACGTCCAGGAAGACGCCGACCGCCTGCGTGGGCTTTCCGCGGGAGTCGCGCTCGATGATGCTTCCGCGGACAACGACCCAGCGCCAGTCGCCCGAAGAACGGCGCACGCGCGCTTCGATCTCGAACGAATCGATCTCACCTTCGAGAAAGCCCGCGACTCGCGCGAGGATGCGATCCTTCTCGTCGGGGTGGAGCATGCTCTGCCACGCGAGCGCGTCGGAATCCTCGCCGTAGCCGAACGACTCGCCCCAGTGATCCAGGCCGGTGATTCGACCGTCTGCGATCGTCATCTCCCAGGCCCCGATGTTCGAGCCCTGCAGCGCGACGCTGATCTGCCGCCGGCCGGGAAGCTCGCGCAGGGGGATCACCGGCTCATGGGAACCGCCGGCTTTCATCTCGTCACGCGCTCGTTGAGCCCGCCGCCTGAAGCGTCAGCACGCTGCGCGGCGGCAGCTCGAGCGCGAGCACCCCGGCCGCGGCCACCGAGTCCGGCAGCCGCTCGTACGTGCGCCGGTCGTCGGTGATGACCGCGGTAAAGCGGCCGCCACGCGCGCCCTCGACCCGCAGCTCCAGCCGCTGCGCCTTTTCCCCGGTGTTCAGCACCACCGCCGCGTCGGGGCTGCCGCTCCCGGCGGAGGCGAACGCCGTGACGAGCACCTCGGGATCGGGCGTTTCCGAGCGCGCCACCGCCATCCCCGGCCGCCCGACGCGGCAGTAGTGCTTGAAGAGGTAGTAGCCCCGTTCGACGGACCACCCGCCCTTGTCGTCGACCAGGATCGCGGTTCCGGGGTTCGGGTCGCCCCCCACCCACTGGCTGTGCCTCTGGACGACGGCCCAGGGGATGTAGCCGTTGACCTTGGAAATCGTGATGTGGTTGTGGATCGTGCGCAGGAACGTCAGGTCCATCTTTCCCCACGACGCGGACGTCACCCAGCCGTGGAAGTCGGGCTTGACCCTGCGGATCGGATCGAGGGGAGCGCTCGTGAACATGGTGTCGTCGCGGCCAAAGCCGTGGCTGGTCACGAGGCCGTAGCCGGCGAGCGCCTTTGCGTCCCTGACGATGGCCTCCACGTACTTGACGGTCCCGTCGAGCCGCGTGCACTCGCCGTTGCCCATCTCCACCTGCTTGAGGCCCAGCCGGTCGAGCATCCCGCGCATGAGTGCGATGAACTCGACGACGGTCTCGACGGGCCAGAGGCAGTTGTAGTCGTGCTTCGCGTACTCCGGGCCGTCGGTGCCGTCCGCGGGCCAGCGCCGCGCCTCCTCGACGCCCCCTTCGTTATGCAGCGACAGGAAGCGGATCGGGATGCCTTCGTTCTCGATCATGTGCTTCGCGAAGGAGATGATGTACTTGGCGACCTGCACTTTCTCCGCGGGGTCCAGGTCGCGGCCGCGCAGGATCTTCTGCTTCGTCATCCACGGCGCCGGCCCGTAGAGCGTGGCGACCAGCCGGGGCTCCTCGCCGCGGCCGCGCATGCGCTTGAGCCCTTCGCGCCAGAACCAGCGCATCCACCTGGTCGTCGTCTCGTGGTCGTAGATCGCAGGCTGCAGGACCGCGGGATCCGCGCTCGCCCCCGCGGGCTTCGTCGTGCCGGCCTGCAGCGAGTCGATGAACATCTTGCCGATCCCGGGCCTCAGGCCGTCGTCGCCGAAGATCAGCTCGATGATCTGCTGCCGGTCGCTCTCCGCGAGCAGCTCGAACGAGCCGTAGTCCTGCGGCCACTTGCGCCAGTCGCGCGTCTGCGCCGCTGCCACGTAGTTGACCCCGAAACCGTCCCAGGCGCGCAGGTGCGCCCCGAAGTCGACAGACCCCTTCATTCCGACTCCTTTCGCTGTCGATTGTGAGGTAGCACGGCGCAGACCGCGCGTCAAGGAAGAGGATGTGCTTTGAAGGAAGGCCGCCGGCCGCCCGCGCCTCGACGCGCCGGGGCGGCCGCGTCATTCAGACGTAGCGGGTGTGCAGCTTGCTCAGGTCGATCCGGCCGGCCGTGTCGTTGCAGATGTCGACGTTCTCGATCACGCGCCGCGCGGTCCGCATCCCGATCAGCGCGACGTCGACGTGCGGATTGGAGAGCACGAACTGGATCAGCGCCCGCGTGTAGTCGAACGTATTGGCCGGATTCACCATCCTGATCCACCGCTGGAAGGTTCCCGAGGTGGGCGCGCGCATGGTGGCGATGCCGAGTCCGTGCTCCTCGGCGTCCAGCAGGCTGCCGAACGGCCGGCTCGGCTCGTAGGGGTGCTGGAAGATGAAGTTGTAGCACATCTGGATCGCGTCGAAACGGCCGCTGTCCATCAGCGCGTACACGCCGTCGTTGTTGTCCTCGGTCGTGAAGCCGAGGTACCTGACCGCGCCCTGCCGCTTCAGCTCCTCCATCGCCTCGAGCATTCCGCCCTTCGCGAGGATGGAAGCGGTCCGCTCGTGCGTGTACGAGTTGCCGTGGATCTGGATGAGGTCGACAAAGTCGCGCTTGAGGCGCTTGAGGCTCGCCTCGACCGACCGGAACACGGCGTTCCTGTCGCCGTAGGGAAGCTTCGTCGCGAGAAAGATGCGCGACGGGTCGACCGACGCGAGCGCCTCGCCGAACATCCTCTCGCTCCGCCCGTCGCCGTAGCCGGGGGCCGTGTCGAAATAGGTGATGCCGAGCTCCAGCGCCTTCTCGATGGCCTCGACGACGCCCTTGACGCTCTCGTCCCTGTCGGGATCGTACTCATGCAGGTAGTTCTTGAGCCCTGCGACCGCTCCGCCAAAGCCGATCCGGCTCACTTTCCTGCCGGTCCCGCCGAAATCGACGTACTCCATGCTTGCCTTTCTATCCCTTTACGGACGCGGCCGTGAGGCCGGTGATGAGCTTGTCCTGCAGGAACGCGTACCCGACGATCACAGGCGCGAGGCCCACGATGACGCACGCCGACAGCAGCGAGTAGTCGGTGTAGTACTCGGTCTTGAAGAAAGCCAGGGCCACGGTGAAGGTCCTCGCGGTCTGCGTGGGCAGCAGCAGCATCGCCCAGATGTAGTCGTTCCAGGCGACGACGAAGGCGATGATCAGCACGACCACCATGCCGTTGCGGCTGAGGGGGAATATGATGCGCGCGAACAGCTGCCACGGGTTGCACCCGTCGATGGTGGCCGACTCGTCGAGCTCGCTCGGGATCGTCTTCATGAACGCGACGAGAAGAAATATGGACAGCGGAAGGCTCGACGTCGAGTACAGAAGCACGATGCCGAGCTTGGTGCCGAGCAGCCCGAGCTGGCTCAGCAGCTTGTAGATCATGCCGATCATCGTGATGCCGGGCACGAAGATCCCGGCTATGAAGAGGAAGTAGACGGCGACGCCGAGCCTGAACCTGTACCGCGAGATGGCGAACGAGGCCGTGAGCGCGGCGATCGACAGGAGGAGCAGCTTGGAGGTGACGATCACGACGGAGTTCATGAAGTTCAGGGCGATCTTCGAGCGCAGGAACACGTTGACGTAGTTGGTGGGCTGCACCTGCTCCGGAAAGACCCTGAACGAGGTCATGATCTGGGTGTTGTCGCGAAAGGAGTTCACGAAGGTCCAGTAGACCGGGAACAGCGACATCACGACCACGAGGAGCAGGAAGGCGACCTTCACGACCCGGGCAACCGCGTCTTTCACCGGGATCACGACGTCGCCTCCGTATGGCGGCCTTTTTGTGCTGCCCCGAATGACCGCATCGGCTGATCCAAGCCCTACTCCGTGCGGAACCGGGTCGTCAGGCCCTTGCGGACCAGCATCGTGACGCCCAGCGTCAGGATGAAGATGCCCATGGCCACCGAGCTCCCGTATCCGAACTTGTAGTTCACGAAGATCTCTTTGTACATGTAGGTGGCGGGCACCTCGCTCGCGTGCCCGGGGCCGCCGCCCGTCAGGATGAACACGTACGTAAAGTCGTTGAACGCTCCGTTGATCGCGAGGATGATGCACACGGTCAGCGTTCCCCAGATATAGGGGATCGTGATGTGGAGGAACTCCGCGACGCCGCCGGCGCCGTCGATCCTGCCGGCGTCGTAGAGCTCCTGAGGCACGTCCTGCATGGCCGCGAGCAGGATGACGAAGAAGTAGCCGACCGCCTGGTAGATCGGCACGGCGATGACCGCGTAGAAGGCGGTGTCCGCGTCGGCGAGCCAGTACCGTGCGAGCTGTCCGAGCCCGGCCGCCCTGAGCAGCATGTTGATGGGCCCGATCTCCTTGTCATAGGCCACCACGAAGATGAGGCACATCGCCGAAGCGGAGATGATGTACGGGAAGAAGACGACGGTGCGGAAGAAGCGGATGCCTTTCATCGGCTTGCGGAGGACGTACGCGATGACGAGGGCCGAGCCCACCTTGAAGGTGATGGAAAGCGCCGCCCAGATGAAGATCCTGGACACCGCCGCGCGGAACACCTCGTCCGACAGCAGCGTGACGAAGTTCTTGAGCCCGACGAAGACGGCGGCGGAGATCCCGTCCCACTTCGTGAGGCTGTAGATGGCGGTCTGGGCGAAGGGGAAGACGAAGAAGGTCAGGTAGAGAGCCAGCGCCGGCAGGAGGAAGAGGTACACGGCCCTGCTCATCTTGAGAATTCCCACGCGTCGACCCTCTCTTGAACGGCGACGGGCCGCGGAACCGGTCGTCCCGCGGCCCGACGCCTGTCTGTCCGGTCCGCCGATCAGTTCGGCTTGCCGTAGAGCGCTTTCTGCAGCGCCTCGGCCATCTGCTTCGCGTCCAGCTTGCCGTACCACACGTTGTTGATGACTTCCCTGAACGAATTCCTGTTGTCCGCCGAGATGTACGAGAGCAGCCACTTGTTGCCGATCTGCTTCTCCGCGATCGCGTTGGCGTCGAGAATGAACTTCGCGACGAGCGACGTGTTGACGTTCAGGCCGAGGTGCGGAACCGTCTGGCCGGCCTGCTCGATGTAAGCCTTGCCCGCCGCCTTGTCGCAGAGCTTGATGATGAGCTCGTCGATGTACGGCTTCTTCACGGGGTCCTTGTATGCGACCGAGCTCGCGTACACGAGGTTCGTGACGTCCGCCTCGGTCGACGAGCCCTTCTCGACGATGACGGGGGTCGCCGGGAACGGCAGGGCGACCAGGTCGGGCATGACCGCGGTCGAGACTGCCGTGTTGATCTGGCCGTTGTTGTTGAGGAACATGCCCGCGGCGCCGGTGTTCAGGTACTTGGCGATCGCCTGGCTCGTGCTGAGGACGCTCTGGTCGGGCGGGCCGTTGTTGGCGGCGACCGCGACGGTGTATTCGAGAGCCGGCTGCACGTCGGGGGCGAGCCAGGACTCGGTGCCTCCCATGAGCTTGAGGGCCTTCTCGTTGCCCACGACGCGGTTTAGGATGTTGAAGAAGAGCCGGGACGAATCGTCGAGCAGCGGTCCGGTGGTGTTGACCCACGGGATGATGTTCTTCGATTTGAGCGCCTTGACGGCGTTCACGAGGGCGTCCCAGGTCGTGGGCATCGGGATCCCGTTCTTGTCGAAGACGGTCTTGTGAACGACGAACTCGTCGAAGTAGCTCGTGCGCGGGATGCAGTAGACGATCCCGTCGATCTGCTTCGCGGTCCTCCAGGCGTACTCGGGGAACACGTCTTTCAACGCCGGGTTCTTGCTCAGCTCCGTCAAGTCCGCGAGAGCGCCCGACCGGGCGTACGACGGGACGTTCCAGCCCGACTCGGGCCGCCAGAACGTGAACACGTCCGGGGTGTTCTTCGCCATGATCGCGGTGTTGATGGCCGTGATCAGGTCGTTGCCCTGGTACTCCTCGATGGTGATGGTGACGTTGGGGTTCTTCTCCAGGTAGGAGGCGAGAAGTCCCTTTGTCACCGTTCCGCCCCGGTCGACCAGCGATCCGGTGGCGAACCTCAGGGTGACT
Source organism: uncultured Spirochaetota bacterium (assembly GCA_963734495.1). GTDB lineage: Bacteria > Spirochaetota > Spirochaetia > SZUA-6 > CAVTHK01 > CAVTHK01. The sequence goes on along the minus strand of CAVTHK010000001.1, from coordinate 441,516 downwards.
TTCTGCTTGGCCGCGGCGGTGCCGGGCTCCTTCTGACCGCCGGCCCACCCGACGGCCGCTGCGAGGGCGATTGCCAGCAATACTGCCGAAATCTTTCTGGACATCAGCGATTCCTCCTGTTCTGTCGTGGTACCGTCAATCCCCGGTGCCTCGTTCGGCGAGTGCGGGGACCCCTCTGTCTGTCATCCCGTTGCCACCTCCCTTGCATTCAGCCTTTACTTCGCCCCGATGCGCGTCTGAGCGCAGGGTGGCGTCAGACTCTCGTGAACCGCACACTCGGTTTGCGAAGACCTGGATGGTGTGTCACCGGCCCGCGCATTATAGCGGAACGACGATATTCGTTGTCAACGGGCGCGCGCCGCCGACGCCGCGGCTGCGGGCGGCAACCGCGGATGCGGCGCGCAGCCCTTCAGCTTTTGTCCACGATGACTTCGCGGATCTCCGAGCGGCTGATCCTGCGCGGGATGAAAACCGCGTTCTTCCAGCGGATGCGGTCCTCGACGCGCGGCGGCCGCTCCGCGATCTCCTTGAGCCACTGGGAGAGCGGCTCGTCGAGCTGCGGCAGCTCGAGACCGAGCTTCTCGCGCAGCGCGTGCACCCTGACTCCGCCGCCGACCACGAAGCGCGTCTCTGTGATCGGGTACACGTAGGACGGCAGCATGTCGTACTCGTCGTAGATGTCGCCCACGATGGTCTCGACGATGTCCTCCATCGAGACCATGCCGAGGACGGCGCCCGCCGCGTCGGCGACGACGGCGACGTGCTGGTACTGGCGGATCATCCTGGGCAGCAGCTCGGCGACGCCGTCGTCCCGGCTCACCGTCATGATCGGGCGGCAGATGCCCCGCAGCGACGGATCCCGCGGGTTGAGCTGCAGGGCGCTGACGATGTCCTTGAAGTTCACGTAGCCGATGACGCCGCCGCCCGCGTCGCTGTCGACGAGGGGGAAGCGCGTGTGGTGGCTCACGTGCGCCTCGATGAGCGCCTGCGTCAGGGTCATCGACGTCGACAGGGTCTTCATGTCCCTGCGCTCGATCATGATGTCCGATGCGCGCACCGTCGCGAGCCCCATCGTGCGCGCGAAGATGCGCTCCTGCTCCGACGAGATCTCCCTGCGGGCAGCGGCGAGGCGAACCAGGACGAGGATCTCCTCCCTGCGGTCGCTCTCCTCCTGCCTCACGCCTTCCATCCCCAGGGCCCGGATCAGCAGGCGGGTCGAGAGCCCGAGGAAAGACACCAACGGGAGCGCGACGCGGATGAAGACGCTGATCCAGGGCGCAGCGGCCACGGCGATGCGCTCGGGGGCGCGGAGGGCGATGATTTTGGGCGCGAGCTCGCCCACTACGATCGAGAGATAAGTGATCCCGAGGACTACAATGGCCGTTGAGACCTGGTGCGCTGCCGGCGCCAGCCCGGGGACGCGGGCAACGACGTCTGCGAGGCGGTCGGCGTACGCGAGAGCGCCGAGAGCTCCGTTGAACACGCCGATGAGCGTGACACCCACCTGGATGGCGGAAAAGAACCGCTCCGGCTCCGAGAGGAGCTGGAGCGCAAGACGGGCCCCCGTCCGGCCCTTGAGCGCCATCTCCTCGAGGCGGGGGCGCCTGGCTGAGACGAACGCGATCTCGACCAGCGCGAAGAAGCCGTTGAGGAGGATGAGGACGGCGAGGATCGCGACGATCACGAGACAGGGTAAATCCCGGACGCGCGGAATTCAAGGCGGGGGCAGGGCCGGGACCGCCCGATACTGCTAAGGGGGAGTAGAGAATGAGACATCTGCACACCGTAGTCATCTGCGCGGGACTGTCCGCGCTCCTGGTGGCGCTCGCGGGCTGTGCGAGCGCCGAGGTCAAGGCGACCCGCACGGGCGACGTCCGAGAGCTGTCCGAGTACATCGCCAAGGGCGGCGACGTCAACGCGCCCCAGCGAGGGGGTGGGTCGCTGCTCATGATCGCGGCCTCGGCGGGCCAGGTCGAGTCGGCGAGGCTGCTGCTGGACTCGGGTGCCAACATCGAGATGCGCGACAGCCAGGGCCGGACCGCGCTGATGTACGCGACGTCGGCGGGGCAGGTCGTGGTCGTGCAGCTTCTCCTGGAGCGGGGCGCGAAGATCGATGCCCGCGACAACTCGGGCGCGACCTCCCTGATCCTCGCCTCGGGCGCGGGCCAGCTGCCGAGCGTGCAGCTGCTGCTCGAGAAACGAGCCGCGCTCGATGTGATGACCAACGGCGGCTACACTGCGCTGCTCACCGCGCTCGACCGCAGCGCGCAGCAGCCGGCCCAGGTCAACGCCGTCGCGCGGCTCCTGGCCGACCGGGGCGCTCCCCTCGATCCGGCTTCGGAGGCCGCGACCCAGGTGGCGTTTCGTGCCGCCGGTTCGGGCAACATCGAAGTGCTGATGCTGCTGCTGGACAGAGGTCTCGACCCCGAAGCGAGAGATCGCGCCGGGACCCCGCTGCTCCTGGCCGCGGCAGGCAACGATCGCCTCGTCGCCCTGCTCGTCGACGAGGGCGCGTCCGCGAGCGCCCGCAACGCCGCGGGCGAGACGGTGCTGATGGCCGCGGCGGGCAAGGGCAGCCTCGAGTCGGTGGGATTCCTGCTCGAAAGAGGAGCCGACCCGAACGCGGTCGCCTCCTCGGGCCAGACGGCGCTGCTGGCCGCGGCGGCGCGGCCCAACGTCGAGGTCGTCCGCCAGCTGCTCCTTCGGGGCGCCAACCCGCGCGTCGTGGACCGCGCCGGGAACAGCCCGCTGCACGTGGCCGCGCGCGCCAGCGACGCCGACACCGTGAGGCTGCTCGTGACCGCCGGCATCAACGTGAACGCGTCCAACGGCGCGGGCGAGACGCCGATCGTGCTGGCGCGGCGCAACCCGCAGGCGGACGCGATCACGCGGATCCTCGTGGCTGGCGGCGCGTTCGTCCCGATCGCCCAGACGCCTCCACCGCCGACCGGGCCCGCGATCGCGCCCCCGAGTCCCTCGGCTCCCGCGGGACATCAGCCGCCGGGCGCGACGAAGCCGGGCGTCGGCCCCGGCCAGGGCGCTGGCCCGCAGGCCGGTCCGGCGGCTCCGGCCGCCCCCGCCGCGCCGGCGCCTGCCGCGCCCGCGGCGGTCACCCCGGTGCCGGGCGTCGCGAGCATCGTCGACACGGGCGCCGCGCAGGTCAGAGTCAAGGTGAGCTGGCCCAGGATCAACCCCAGCAACGTCGACGGGTGGACCCCGAGCGATCCGCTGCGGGCCGTGGCGACCATCCGCATGCGCGCCTATCGCCAGGCGGAGTGGTTCCTGACGCACGACGTCGCGATCCCGACGCGCCAGAGCGGTGTGGACGCGTTCGAGCAGAGCTACGACCTGCGCGTCGACGCCTCGCGCATGATCGAGTGCCAGGTGTCGATCCTCACCGCGGCGGGCAGGAGCGTGAACGCGACGATCGTCGCACGCGTCGCAGGGCCAGCGCTCGACTTCACCTTCGCCGATTTCCGGTTCAGCGACGCCCCGGACGTCGCCTGGCCCGCTCTCGGCACGCAGGTGGCCTTCGGGTTCCGGTACAGCCTCCCGGCGATTCCTGCCGGGGTCAAGCGCCAGCTGCAGGCCGCCGGCGACGCGGTCACCCGCAAGAAGCAGGCGCGCGGCGCCGACCGCGCCGAGCTGCTGCTCACCGTGTTCGACTCCACCGGGAAGCAGCTGGCTGCGGACAAGCAGGTCTACGACCCGGACGCTCCGATCCAGGGCACGGTCGTTGCGGCGGGCCGGCTGCCCGAAGGCAGCACCGTGCGCTACGTGTTCGAGGTTTCCACGGCCCGCGGGAAGCTCACCGCCGAGGGCCAGGCTCCCGTCTACAGCGTCTACTCGCATGCGACCAAAGCCCGGCCCGCGGCCGAGGCGCTCGCGGCGCCGTCGGCCGAGAGCTGGACGTATCGCGGCAGATAGCGCTCGCGAAATCGAACGGGCTCCGGCGTTTGCCGCCGGGGCCCGCGATCCATTAGCATTTCCACATGAAGGCGATCAGCGTCGAGCGCTTCGGCGACCCCGAAGTCATGGTCCTCAAAGAGATCGCGGACCCGCGGCCCGCCGAAGGGCAGGTCCTGGTCCGGGTCAAGGCCGCCGGGGTGAACCCGGTCGAGACCTATCAGCGGGCGGGCAGCCAGGGCTACAACCGGACGCTGCCGTTCACTCCTGGCGCCGACGGCGCGGGCGTCGTCGAGGCGGTCGGCGCCGGCGTCCCGGGCGTACGGCCCGGCGACCGCGTCTACACGACCGGCTCCATCACGGGAACCTACGCCGAGCTCTGCCTCTGCGCCGCGGGGCAGGTGCACCCACTCTCGGAGCGCCTCACCTTCGAGCAGGGCGCCTGCCTGTGGGTCAACTACGGCACGGCCTACCGGGCGCTCTTCCAGCGCGGCGAGGCCCGGGCGGGAGACACCGTCCTGGTGCACGGGGCTACGGGGGGCGTGGGGATCGCCGCCGTTCAGTGGGCGCGGATGCGCGGGCTGCGGGTCATTGGCACCTATGGGTCCGAGCCCGGCGCGCGGCTCCTCGCCTCTCAGGGCGTGGAGCTACGCTTCGACCACAAGTCGCCGGATCACTTTCAGCGGATCCTGGACGCCACCGGCGGCAGGGGCGTGGACCTCATCGTCGAGAACTTCGCGCACGTGAACCTGACGGGAGACCCCGGCGCGCTCGCCCGCGGCGGACGCATCGTCATCGTCGGCAGCCGGGGCGACGTGCAGATCACGCCCCGCATGCTGATGGCGCGGGAGGCGGACGTGCGGGGGCTGCTGCTCTACATGTCGAGCGAAGCGGAGCTCGCCGAGATCCACGCGGCGACAGCCGGCGCCATCGAGGCGGGAGCGATCCGGCCGGTCATCCAGGAGAGCATCCCGCTGCGCGACGCCCCCCGCGCCCACCGCGCGGTGATGGAAGCGCCCTCGCACGGGAAGATCGTGCTGGTGCCGTAGCCGCCGCCGTCCTACTGTCGCTGGGCCGCCACGGCCGCGGCCAGCGCCTTGAACCGCTGCGTCGTCCCGCTTGCGCCGCTGATCGCGTCGACCGCGGCGGGGTCCTGCTTCGCCACGAGCGAGGCCGCGAGCTTCTGGTAGACGTCCCTGGGCGTGTTGCCGGTCGCCTTCTTCCACCCATCCGCGTAGGCCTGGTCCTCGGTCTTGCGGGCCGTCACCTTGCCGGCGGCCTTCTTCACCTCGTCATAGACCACGGCCGAGATCCTGCCGTCGGCGTACGTGACGGCGATCGAGCCGGTCCAGCCTCTCTCGTCCGGCTTGTCCTCGGCGCTGTAGGTCGCGTTCATCGGGAGCACGACCGCCGTCGTGTCGCCGGTCGCCGCCTTCGCGAGAAGCGCGGCTGCAAGAGCATTGAAGGAGTCCGACGAGCCGGTGGCTCCGCTCACGGCGTCGACCGGCGCCTTCTGCTTCGCGACGAGCGCGGCGTCGAGCGCCTTGACGTACTTCGAAGGAGAGGTCGGGCTCGCTGCCTTCATCGCCTGCTCATAGGACGCGTCGGCTGACTTGAGCTGGCCCGAAGGGTTGACCTCGTCGTAGTTGACGCGGGTGATCCTGCCCTTCTCGACGACGATCTCGAGCTGCGGCTTCCACCCATGGCCGTCCACGTTGCTGTAGGCGCCCCGGTACGTGCCGTCCTTGTAGGCGATTGCCCCCGAGGCGCCGCCCCCCTTGGCGCACGCCGAGACGACGACGGCCGCCATGACGGCCACTGCGAATCGTGCAACCACGCGGGTCACGAGCACACCTCCCTGTCCGTTCAGCGGGACGGCGCAGCCCTGCCGCGTCTCCCGCTGATGGGAAGGCGGCCGCGTGCAGGCCCGTCAAGCAAAGCTACTCATGCAAGCGGGGATGCGTCGAATCGCCGGCCGGCGCGATCACCGCTCCGCAGGGACGCCGAGGCCCCGGCGGGGCAGCACGGGTCTTTGGAGGCAGCTCCAGCCGCCCAGCCTCTCTGCCACGTCTTCGACGAAGGCGGTGCTCGCGATGTCGGCCGGTCGGTGCGCGTCCGAGCCGTAGACGAGACTGACGCCGGCGTCGAGCGCGATCGCGGGGATCTTCCAGTATTCCTGCCGTTGTCCCGGCCGCAGCTTCGCGGCGATGAGGCGGTTGACCTCCCACGCGATCCCGTGCCGTGCCGACAGCTCCGCGGCCTCCGCGAAGGTCTCGAGCACGTCGGGCGCGAAGGTCTCGTGCGGGAGCGCGTTCGCGATGAGCGCGCCCGGATGCGCGATGACGTCGATCCTCGGGTTGGACGCCATTCCGAGCAGCGCCCTGCGCCAGCGCGAGATCATCTCTTCGCGCCCCAGGTCCGGGATCTGCCCGCAGTGCGGCATGAGCTTCGTGCCGGGAAAGGTGTGGAGGCTGCCCAGCACAAGACCGATCCGCGGGTCCGGCTGGATGACGAGCCCGCCGTCCCCCCTGCCGGGATCGACGTCGATCTCCGCGCCGACGATGACCCTGCAGCGCGCCGCGCGCGGCGCCACCTGCGCGGCGACCTGGCGGACCCAGGCGACGTTCGCGGGTTCGATGACGTGCTCGGTGATGGCGATCATCTCGAGGCCCAGCTCCTCGGCGCGGGCGATGATGGTCGGGACGTCCTGTTTCGGGTCGGAGTGCCCGTTGAGATACGTGTGGATGTGAAAATCGTACGACGGTTTCATGGGAACGATTCTTATACCTCGAAACGCCCCCTCTGCTATACTCCCCCGGAAAAGAGTTGAAGGGAGCGAGCGGTGAATGTGAAGGTGCACGTGGAGCCGGCGAGGCTCGTCGGCAGGCGCGATCCCAGGATTTACGGCCAGTTCATCGAGCACTTCCACCGCCAGATCTACGGCGGGATCTTCGAGCCGGGCTCGCCTCTCGCCGATGAAGCGGGATTCCGGAGCGACGTGATCGAGGCGGTGCGTCGCATCAGGCCGCCCGTGATCCGCTGGCCGGGCGGCTGCTTCGCCTCGGCTTACCACTGGAAAGACGGGATCGGCACGGGCCGCACGCCCGCCTTCGACAAGGCCTGGCGCGTCGAGGAATCCAACCGTTTCGGCACCGACGAGTTCGTCGAGCTCTGCCGCCGGGTCGGCTCGGAGCCCTACATCTGCACCAACGCCGGCTCGGGCACCGCGGAGGAGATGAGCGACTGGGTGGAGTACTGCAACCTCGCTTCGGGCGGACCCTGGGCGCGCAGACGCATCGAGAACGGCCATCGCGATCCCTTCCGGGTCAGGTACTGGAGCGTCGGCAACGAGAACTACCTCTCGGGCGAGATCGGGGCGAAGACCGCGGCGGAGTGGGGCGCTTTCGTCCGCGAGTCGGCCAAGATGATGAAGCGCGTCGACCCCTCGATCGAGATCTTCGCCGCGTGCGTCGCGGCGGACAGGACCTACCGGTCGACGGCCGCGCCCTTCGACTGGAACGTGCAGCTGCTCAAGGAGGCCGGGCCCTTGATCGACTGGGTTTCGATCCACGGCTACTGGGACCGCCTGAACCGCGTGAGCGACCGCGTCTCGCCCTACGAGTCGTGCATGGTGTTCTCCGCGCGCATCGGGGAGCGCATCCAGTTCATGCGGCACCTGCTGGGCGCTCTCGGCCTCCTCGACAGGATCAGGATCGCCTTTGACGAGTGGAACCTGCGCTGCTGGCATCATCCGAACCTGGACGCCGTCGAGCCGGCCGCATACCTCGCCCCGCGGGACATCAACGACGCCAACTCGCAGTACACCACCGCCGACGCCATATTCGCGGCCTGCTTCCTGAATCAGTGCCTCGCGCACTGCGACGTCGTCGGGATGGCGAACTTCTCGCCGATGGTCAACACGCGCGGTGCGATCTACGCCCACCCGGGCGGAGTCGTGACGCGCTCGACCTACGACGTCTTCAGGCTCTACGGGGAGATGATGGGCGACGAGGTCGTCGACTGGTGGGTGGAGGATGCGCCCGTGCTCGACCTCACGCACGAGGGGAAATCGGTGCCGGTCCCGGCGGTGGACGCGGCCGCGACGCGCCACTCGCGCGGAGGCGCCGTGGCGCTTTCTCTGGTGAACCGCGACCCGGACCGCGAGCTCGAGGCGGTGATCGACGCGCGCGGCAGCGCCGGGCGCGCTCCCCGCTTTTCCTGCCTCGTCGCGCCCGACAAGGACGCCTGGAACGACGTCGACGCGCCGTCGAGGGTCCGAGTCGAGAGCCGCGAGGTGAGCGTCGCCGCGGACGGCCGGCTGCGGGTGGCGCTGCCGCCCCATTCGGTCGGCGTGCTCCTGGCTTAACCCCAGAGCCTGCCGCTCCAGGCCGTAAGCCGCCCGAGCGAGCCGGCCGCCACGAGGATCGCGGCGAGGGCCGCGGTCATCGCCGCCGCGTACAGCCAGTCCCTCCGCGCGACCCGCACGTCGCGGTACCACGTGCGGTCGCGCGACCCGTCGAAGCCGCGCGACTCCATCGCCGCCGCGATCCTGCCCGCCCGCCGCAGCGAGCCGGCGAGGAGCGGCAGCGTGTAGCGGTAGATGCGGAGCACCTTGCCGCGCAGCCCTTGACCCTCGCCCACGCCGCGCATCCGGTGAGCGGCGCGGATCTGGCGCAGCTCCGACTCGAGGAGCGGCAGCAGCCGGTAGGCGGCTAACAGGCTGTAGGCGGCCCTGGGCGACAGGCGCAGCTGCCTGACGAGGCTCAGCGCGAAGATCGTGGGATCGGTCGTCGCCACGAACAGCAGCGAATGGCCGCCGAAGCAGAGGGCGCGCAGCCCCATGGTCGCGCCGTTCGCGAGCCCCTGGCCGTCGACGCGGAGCGGCCCGAGGACGAGGAGCGGGGCGGCCGATCCCTCGCGCGGGAAGAGGGCGTTCATCCAGAGATAACCCAGCCCGAACAGGATAAAGGGAAGAAGGCCGCGGCCGAGCACGCGCAGCGGCACGCGACCGGCGACCACCGTGAGCGCGAGGGCGAGGACGAGCAGCGCCGCGAGCGCGGCGGCGTCGAAGATCGCGGTGGCCGCCATCATGATGCCGAGGGCGACGGCGAGCTTGACGACCGGGTTGATACGCGCGAGGGGGCTCGCGCGCTCGTACTGAGCGAACAGGCCGCCCGACAGGCTCGGCCTCACAATGCGCTCCCGGCCGGCATCGCCAGTGACTCGAGAGCGGCGATCTCTGGCGGCGGCTCCAGCCCCGAGGATTCCAGAAGATCCCGGTCGCGGAACAGCTCTGCCGGCGCGCCGGCTCTCGCGATGCGCCCGCCCGCGACCACGGCCGCGCGATGCGAAAGCTCGTAGACGAGCTCCATGTCGTGGCTGATCAGAAGGATGGTCATGCGTTCGCGGTTGAGGCGCATGATCGCGTCGCGGATCTCCCGCGCGCCTCCCGCGTCGAGGCCGAAGGTCGGCTCGTCCAGGATGAGCAGCTTCCGCTCGTCCTCGAGCATCGCGGCGACGCTCAACCGCCGCTTCTGCCCGCCGCTCAGGTCGAAGGGGCTCGCCGCTTCCCTCCCTTCGAGCCCGAGCGAGCGGACGAGCGCGCTCACGCGCCTCTCGATCTCCGCGGGCGGAGAGCCGAGCTTGCGCGGCCCGAACGCGAGCTCCTCGGCGACGGTGTCGGCGACGAACTGGTGCTCGGGGTTCTGGAACACGAGCCCGCAGAGGCGGGCCGCCTCGCGGGCGCGCATCACCGAGGCGAGTCGGCCGAAGAGCCGCGCTTCGCCCTTTGTCGGCCTCAGGAGCCCGCAGACGATCTGGGCGATCGTCGTCTTGCCGGCCCCGTTGGCGCCGACGAGAGCGAAGATCTCCGCCTCGTTGATCCTGAGCGACACCTCCTTCAGGATCTCGCCGCCCCCGGGGTAGCCGAAGCTCACGGCCGACATCTCGACCGCAGTCCCGTCCGGCGGGCCCGGCGAAGCCGCGGTCGCCGGGCGGGCCCACTCTCGCACCAGTCGGGAGGCGCGGGGGTCGCCGCGCACGGAGCGCTACGACCTCCGTGAGGTCCAGCGCGCCGGGCAAAGGAAGCCCGCCGGCCCGCAGGGAGCGCGCCAGGCGCGCCGCCGCCGGCTGCCAGATCCCTTCGCGTTCGAGCAGATCGGCGCGGTCGAGAAAGACGTCCCGCGGCGCGCCGTCGGCGATGAGGGCGCCTGAGCGATCGAGCACGAGCACGCGCGTGACGAGGTCGAGGCAGCTGTCGATGCGGTGCTCGATGAGGAGGAACGTGCGCGCGCGATCCTGCTCGAGGAACCCGCGGATGAGCCGCATCATCCCGCGCGCGCCCGCGGGGTCCAGGTTGGAGGTCGCCTCGTCGAAGATGAGAAGCTCGGGCTCGGCGGCGAGAGCGGCGGCGCAGGCGACCTTCTGCTTCTCACCTCCGGACAGGCGGTCGAGCCGCGTCGCCCGGTGGCGTGCAAGACCGACTCGGTCCAGCACCGCTTCGATGCGCGGTCCCATCCCGGCGGCCGGGACGCGCCTGTTCTCGAGAGTGAAGGCGACTTCGTCTTCGACGCTGAGCGTGCAGAACTGGCTCTCCGGGTCCTGGAACACGATGGCGACCTTGCGTGCCAGCGCCGCGGGCTGCGTCGCCGCCACGTCGCTGCCCGCGACGACGCAGACCCCGGAGAGGATCGCGGGAACGCCGTGCGGAATGACGCCGGCGAGGGCGAGCGCCAGGCTGCTCTTGCCCGATCCGCTCGGGCCGAGGAGCAGCACGCGCTCGCCGCTCGCGATCGAAAGCGTGAGGTCGCGCGGCGCCGGGGCTTCCGCCTGCGGGTAGCGCAGCGAGAAGCCATCGGAGCCGCACGACCTCGCTCATGCGCGCCTTGCCGCGTCGATCCCGAGCCCTCTGAGGACCCCCGTGCGGGCAACGGCGTCGGCGAGGAGCTTGCCCAGCCAGCCTCCCAGCAGCGCCCCGCTCGCCACTCGGACGACGAACATGGTCACGAGAAGCCCCGCGGCCAGCTTCCAGTAGCCGAAGCGGACCCAGTTGTAGGCAAAGCTGAACACGGCGGCCGCGGCCCCCGAAGCGAGCAGGACCGGCAGGCGATAGCTCCGCCACCGCGTGATGGCGAAGGGCACCTCGGACCCGGCACCCTGCACTGCGGCGGTCAGCATCAGGATCGCACCCGAAGGATTCCCCGCGAGGATCTCCGTCGCGCCGGCGACGAGCGCCGAGACGAAGGCGACGCCGGGCTTGCGTATGATGTACGCGGCAAACGTGGACGCGCAGAACCAGAAGCCGAACATCGCGTCCATGGCCAGCGGCCCGGTCAGCCCCTGCACGAACAGCCAGACCTCCACCCATCCGAGGTACAGGAACGCGAACACCACGCCGCCGATGGCGACGACCAGCGTCTCCCGCAGCGTCCAGCCCCGCCCCGTCGCGGGTACGCCCGAAGCGGCCGCCTCCAGGCGGCCCGTCGTTTCACTCATGCCTCTCCTCCCCTGCCGGTCCGCTCTCCGGCGGACGGCGATCTCGTCGGGCTTCCCTTGGACACGGTTGCCGTGAGGACCACGTGCCCGGTCCGTTCGCCCGCTCGTTCGAACGCGTTCAGCATCGCGGCGAACACCCGCGCGGCGTCGCCGCCGAGCCGCGTGCAGAAATGCTTTCCGCCGGCGAAGACGCCGGCCCTCTTCGATTCCTCGATCTCTCGCGCGATCACGTCCATGTAGCCCTCGGCGCCGAGCGGGTAGACCGCGAACTGCGCGGCCACCTCGCAGCCTGATTCAGGGACGCGCGGAACGTCGAGCAGCGCGCCGGCCGCCTGCGGCTTCTCCGGCCGGCAGAGAGGGTCGTCAGGCTCGCCGGGGCAGCCACGGGAAAAGGTCGCGTTGAGGATCAGGTGACCGGGAGCCGCGGCCGCCTTGAGGAAGCAGCGCTCGATCCCGTCGAAGACGGCCTTGGGAGAGCCGACGAGCAGCGTGCTGAGATCATCGGTCTCGACCCGGAGGTCGCCGCGGTCTTTGAGGCCGTCGACCGCCGAGAGGATGACCTCCACAAAGCGGTCTGTCATCGGATAGAGAGAAAACTGGCAGCCCACGAACACGGGAACCTCCCGAAGCAAAAAAAACGCCGCCCGGGAGGGCGGCGCGTTGGTCGACGTGCGAGCACCGATCCCTCCGCTGGTATTACCCAGTTCAGGTTCCAGGGTCGGGAGTCACGCGTACTCCCCTCTCAGCGCGGCGATCGGCCCGCGCTCCCCTTCGGATCTTGTCAAACAGCTGCGATCAACTTACTGAGGTGCTCTCAAGCGCGTCAAGCCTACCCGGGCCGGCGTCCGCTCAGCGCAGCGAGGCCACCAGGCGGTCGAGAAGCTCGAGCGTGCGCACGACGTCGCTCATGTGCAGCTCGGGCGTGCGGCCTTCGAGGGTGCAGGACACCAGCTCCTGCGTCATCGCCTCGAAGCCGTTGTGGCCGTAGTTGCCGAGCTGCGTCATGCTCGGGTCCCACACCAGGCTGTCTCCGCCCTCGGCGAGCACCGGCGGCTCGGCCGCCGTCTTCGCGGAGCCGGGCCTGTGGTACTCGACTCGGGTGAGGTTGTCGACGATCACGCAGCGCTGCCGGCCCGTGATCTCCACCCGCTCCAGCGGGTAGGAGCCGCGGCTCTGCAGCGAGCTCGACTGCAGCACGCCGACCGCGCCCGATTCGGCGACGAACGACGCGTTGACGCCGACCTGTTTGGGGCTGATGCGCACGATGTCGCCGCGCATGCTCCTGATCTCGCCCAGGTAGTAGCGGACGAGATCGACGTGGTGCACGATGTGGCTCTCGAGGAACGCCTGCTCGCTGGCGTACTCCCCCGCGTGGTACTTGGCGAGGTACATGGTCGCGCCCCCGAACTCCGGGCGGCGCATCACCTCGCGCGCCATCCGGTAAGCCGGGATGTAACGCTTGTTGAAGCGCGCCATCACGAAGCGGCCCGTGCGCTCTTCCACGCGCGCGAGCTCGGCTGCCTGCTCGCGCGTCTCGCAGCCGGGCCTCTCCGTGAACACATTGGCCCCGGCCTCGAGGCACGCCTTGTTGACCTCGTAGAGGGGGAGGCCCTGCGGGAAGACCAGGACGGCCTGGGGTTTCTCCCGCGCGAGCATCTCCTTCCAGTCCGCGTAGGTCGCGGGCACGTGGTAGCGGCCGGCGAAACGCGCGAGCGCCTCGGCCTTCGGGTCGCTCGCGGCGACGAGGCGGACGGGGAGCGTCTTGGTCGTGTCGTAGAGGAACCCGTACGAGAAAGTCGCGCACCCGATGATTGCCAGCTTCAGCTCTTCGGCCATTGCCTTCTCCTTGACCCTATTCCTTGCGCCACCCAGCCCTGATCGCGTCTATCTTTTGTCTCAGAACCGGCTCCAGTCCGACGCCGTTGGACGCGGCGACGTTGTCCGCGAGCTGCTCGAGCGTTCGCGCGCCCGGGATGGTCGCCGACATCGCGCGCGGCGTGATGGCGAAATGGTGCGCCATTCGGGCCATGCCGCCGGGATAGCCGGCTCCCAGCGGCTTGAGCTGCTCCGCCATCTCGATGAGCTTCGCCATCTTGTTGCCGGCGAGGTGCGCCCGATGCCCCTTGGGCACCTCCTTGCCCGCCTGGAACTTCCCCGTGAGGATGCCCTGCGCGAGCGGCAGGCGGCCCATGAGGCCCACGCCCTTCTCGAGCGCGAGCGCGAAGAGCTCGGATTCCGCGTCGGTTTCGAAGATGTTGTACGTGATCTGCAGCGCCCGGACGTACCCCTTGCGGATCAGCCACACGGCGTCCGCCGCGCTGTTGCAGGCCACCGCGGGGAAGCGGATCTTGCCGTCCTTGCGCAGCTTCTCCAGGCCCTCGACCCAGTCGAAGCGCTCCATCTCCTCGCGGCGCGGGCTGTGGAGCTGATAGATGTCGATCGTTTCGCGACGGAGGCGCTTGAGACTCGCCTCGGCCTGCGCCACGATGCGCGCCGCGGAGAAGTCATTCGCATTGGTCTCCTTGACGCGGCTGATCTTGGTGGCCACGTACACGTCCGCGAGACCCTCGAGCCCGCGGCCGAGCATCTCCTCGCTCGCGCCCCAGCCGTAAGACTCGGAGGTGTCGAAGAGGTTCACCCCGAGGTCGACCGCTTTCCGCACGAGGGAAGTCCAGTGATCCGCGCCCTGCTCCGGCTCGCCGAGCCGGTTGCAGCCCATCGAGATTTCAGAAACGACGAGGCCCGTGTTCCCCAGCTTGCGGTAGTTCACAAACACCTCCCGTGGCGATCGCGCTTGCTCGGACGCTCCGGGGTCTGCTACAATCGTATCGTGAGCCGACCCGGCGCTTTGACTTGATGTGTTGCCGGGCAATCTGCCACGTGCCGGAAAGCAGAGTCAACCGGCCTTGATGTGCCGACGACTGCCGAACGAGGAGGAGCTATGAGGCAGATGCGTTTCTTCGCGGTGCTCGCGGTCCTCGCGGGACTGTCCACCTTTGCGTGGGCGAGCGCCCAGTCCGAGGGGGGAAAGGCGGCCGCGGACCAGCCCGCCAAGATCTCCGTCTGGGTTCAGGCCGATGCGGTCCGTTACCCCGGCTTCGAGGCGGTGACCGCGGAGTTCCAGAAGAAGTATCCCAAGATCGCGGTGGAGCTCACCAACGTGCCGGGCGGCTGGAACGACCTGTACACCAAGCTGCTTGCCACCTACGTGAGCAAGAGCTGGCCGGACGTGCTGTACGCCAAGGGCGACCTGCTGGTCGACTTCGCGTCGCGTGGGATGCTCAGGGACCTGACCGCCTACTGGAACCGCGACAAGGAGAAGGAGCTGAACGCGAGCCCCTTCTTCTTCAAGCACGTCGAGGACGGCTGCTCCTGGCAGGGCAAGATCTACGGGCTGCCGCGCGGCGAGTACTGGATGACGTTCTCGTACAACACGGACCTCTTCGCGCAGGCCGGCCTCACGAAGCCGCCCGCGACCTGGGACGAGCTCGCCAGTTACTCGAGCAAGATCCACTCCCTCGGGCCCGACATCTACGGCTTCGCCATGTACACTTACACGCGCAACGACCCGACCGGCCGCGAGACGATGCTGGACAGCTGGACACGGCAAAACGGCGGAAGCATCATGGAGTACAAGGCGGGCAAGCCGGTCTACACCCTGGCGGGCAACCAGAAGGCCGAGCAGGCGCTGCAGTACATACACGACAACATCTGGGTCAGCAAGTCGTGGCTGCCACCGGACAAGGACTCGGCCCGCGAAACCCTGCAGTTCGCCGGCAAGGTCGCCATGTGGTGGGGCCACGGCGGCCACATCTCCCGGTACAAGAAGGCGGCGCCGAACATGAAGTGGGCGATGGACCTGATGCCGGGCAATCCGGTGCACGCCACCTACATCGCGGACCAGAAGTGGATGGTCAGCGGCAACAGCGATAATCCGGCGCAGGCGTGGGAGTACATGAAGTTCTTCACCTCCAAAGCCATGGAGGCCCTGTTCGCGCCCTACGAGGGCCACGTCTCGGTGTGGCAGGACAACTGGAAGCTGCCGATCTACGACGGGCCGCAGTACCAGGGCCTGATCAAGCAGCTGCAGGACCCCGGCACCGTGGTCTTCCAGATCCACCCCAAGTGGACTCCGGTGAGCGGCGCCATCGCGAAGGAGGTCCAGAAGGTCCTCTTCAACCAGGCGACGCCGGCTGATGCGCTGAAGGCAGCGCAGAAGGGCGCCGACGCGGCGTTGGCGGACTAGTCGCAGCACTCGAGGGAGGCCCGGCCGCGGGCCTCCCTTTGTCGTGAGCGCCATGGCGAGGAACCCGACTTCCCTGAGCCGTCTCATCTGGAAGAACAGGGTGAACTACCTGTTCATCCTGCCGGTCGTCACCGGGGTGATCCTCTTTCACCTCGGGCCGATGATCGCCTCGTTGTACTACAGCCTCACGAAGTACGATGTCGTGACCCCGCCGCAGTTCATCGGGCTGCGCAACTACGTGCGGCTGTTCGGCGACCCGGACTGGGTGCGCAGCCTCCTGAACACGCTCTACTACGTCGGCGTGGGTATGCCGCTGCGCATCTCGATCGCGCTCGCCGCGGCGATGCTGCTGAACCAGAAGATCCGCGCCATCGGCATCTTCCGCACGGTCTACTACCTTCCGACCGTGACCGCGGGAGTGGCGATCTCGCTGCTGTGGCGGTTGATCTTCGAGCCCACCTACGGGCTCGCCAACTCGCTGCTGGCTCTGGTGGGCGTCAATGGGCCCTCCTGGCTGGGCGACCCCCACTGGGCGATGCCGTCGCTGATCGTCATGATGGCCTTCAACATCGGCCAGGCGATGCTCATCTTTCTCGGCGGGCTGCAGACGATCCCGGACCAGCTCTACGAAGCCGTGGACCTCGACGGCGGCCGCGCGTGGCACAAGTTCACCGCGGTGACCTTCCCCCACCTGACTCCGGTGCTGTTCTTCAACATCGTCATCGGGATGATCAGCATGATGCAGGTGTTCACGCAGGTGTACGTGCTCGGCGGGGGCGGCGGGGGACCGCTCGACTCGCTGCTCGTCTACGTGCTGTACCTCTACATCAACGCGTTCCAGTCGCTCAAGATGGGATATGGCTCCGCGATGGCCTGGGTGCTGTTCCTGATCCTGCTGGTGCTGACGGTCATCCAATTCCGGCTCTCCGGCCGCTGGGTCTACTACAAGGGCGGGGGGGACAAGAGATGAAGCGGGGGTACAGCCTCGAGCGCGCGGCGACGCGGGCCGCGCTCTACCTGCTGCTCCTCGTCGGCGCGGTGGTCTTCCTGCTCCCGTTCTGGTTCATGGTGGCCGCCTCGTTCATGCCTCTGGCGCAGATCATGGGTCCCGGTCTCAAGCTGTGGCCCGAGGCGTTTCGACCGGAGAACTACGTCGAGGCCTTCACGGTGCAGCCCATGGGCCGCTTCTTCGTGAACTCCACGATCATCACGGTCCTCGCGGTGTGCGGCACGGTGGTCTCCTGCACCCTGGGCGGCTGGGGGTTCTCGCGGCCCTGGTTCCCCGGGCCGCAACATCCTGTTCCTGCTCGTGCTCTCGGTGCTCATGATCCCGGGCCAGGTCACGATGATTCCGCTGTACCTGATTTTCACGAACCTCAAGTGGATCAACACGTTCCTGCCGCTGATCGTGCCTTCGTTCTTCGGGAGCGCCTTCTACGTCTTCATGGTGCGGCAGTTCTTCCTGACTCTTCCGCCGGAGCTGATGGAGGCGGCGACGATCGACGGCAGCGGCCAGCTGCGCACCTTCTGGAGCATCGCGGTCCCGCTGGTCAAGCCGGCGGTCGTCACCGTGGCGGTCTTCAACTTCGTCGCCCACTGGAACGAGTTCTTCACTCCGTTGCTCTACCTGAACACGCCGGACAAGTACACGCTGCCTCTGGGGCTCACGGCCTTCCGCGGCGAGCCCATCCCGCACTACGACTACCTGATGCCGGCCGCCACCGTGTCGGTCCTCCCCGTGCTTGCCGTGTTCCTCTTCTTCCAGCGGTACTTCGTCAAAGGCCTCGCGTCGACCGGGATCAAGGAGTAGGAAGCGCAAGGGAGGGCTCCGCAGCGGAGACCCGCGGCGGCGGTAGTGACTCGCGCGCGTCCGTCGGGCTATGCTCGCGGACGGGCGCGCCGGGCGCGCGAGAAACGCGCGGGCCCCCCGAAGCCGGGGGGGTAGAGGACTCGGCGAAGAGGCCAGAGGGCCCCTCGTTGACTCGGGACTTGGGACTTGGCGCAGACGCCAAGTCAGAGGAGATAAGCATGGATAGAGTCGGTTTCATCGGGCTCGGCATCATGGGCAAGCCGATGGCGAAGAACCTGGTCAAGGCAGGATACCCGCTGGTCGTCTACGACATCGTGCCGGGTCCGGTCAAGGAGCTCGCGGCGGCGGGCGCGAAGACCGCGTCGAGCCCGCGGGAGGTCGCGCAGGCGAGCGACGTGGTCATCACGATGCTCCCCAACTCGCCGCACGTGCGCGAGGTCGTCCTCGGGAAGAACGGCATCATCGAGGGGGCGCGCTCCGGGCAGCTTTACGTCGACATGAGCTCCATCGACCCGATGGTGGCGCGCGAGGTCGAAGCAGAGGTCAAGAAGAAGGGCGTGGTCATGCTCGACGCGCCTGTGAGCGGCGGAGAGCCCAAGGCGGTCGAGGGGACCCTGGCGATCATGGTGGGCGGGCCCGCGGCCGCGTTCGAGCGCGTCAAGCCGATGCTCCTCAAGATGGGCGCGACCGCGGTGCTCGTGGGCGACATCGGCAGCGGCAACGTCGCCAAGCTCGCCAACCAGATCGTCGTCGCGCTCAACATCGCCGCCATGAGCGAGGCGCTCGTGCTGGCGACCAAGGCGGGCGTGGATCCCGAAAAGGTCTACCAGGCGATCCGCGTGGGGCTGGCGGGCAGCACCGTCCTCGACGCCAAGGCGCCGATGGTGCTCAACCGCAACTTCAAGCCGGGCTTCCGCATCGAGCTGCACATCAAGGACCTGGCGAACGCCCTCGCCGCCGCACACGCGGTGGGCGCGCCCATCCCGCTCACGAGCCAGATCATGGAGATCATGCAGGCCCTCAAGGTCGAAGGCCGGGAGAAGGAAGACCACTCGAGCGTGGTGCACTTCTACGAGAAGCTGGCAAACGTCGAGGTGAAGAAGAAGAATTAGGGGTGTGCCGGGCGCTGTCGCCCGAAACGACGGAGAGAGCCGGAATGCCGCCGTCGGCGGCGAGGAAACGCTCCAGCAAGGAGAGTGCAGGATGGCAAGATTCGCGCTCGTCATGATCGTCATGGCAGCCCTCGCGCTGCCCCTGTGGGCGGGCGGCCAGAACGAGGCCGCCGCGACCTCGAAACCGGTGCTTCTCAAGTGGTGGACCGCCGCCACGCCGACGCAGCAGGCAGCCATCGAGTCGATGGCCAAGAAGTTTCAGCAGAAGTTCCCCAACGCCACCGTCGAGGTGACCGTCCTCAACCAGTGGGCGGACCAGTGGCGCAAGATGCTCACGGCAGTCGCGGCGAACGAGCCGCCCACGGGTTCGCGCATGAAGGACTACCAGGTGATGGACCTGGCGCGCCGCGGGGCCCTGCTCAACGTCAAGGACCGCTACGCCAGGGACAAGAAGGAGATGCAGGCCGACGACTACTTCGACAGCCTGACCAGGGCGTACGAGCTCAAGGGCGGTCTCTACGGCCTGCCCTGGCACGTCTACTTCTACCTCACCTACTACAACAACATGCTGCTCAAGAACGCCGGCCTCTCCGGCCCGCCCGACACCTGGGACCAGGTCATCGAGTACGGCAAGAAGGTCACCAACAAGGACAAGAACATCTGGGGCACCATGATGATGACCTACGCCGGCAACGACGCCTTCATGGCGAAGACAGCCGAGCAGTGGGCGCGCGAGCAGTCGGCGACGCCCAAGACCGACCCGTGGAACCTCGACACCGACCCGCCCAGGTGGAACCTGACCTCCGACTCGATGAAGGCGGGCATGCAGCTCTGGATCGACATGATGTACAAGTACAAGGTGGCGCTGCCGATGGAGATGTCCAAGCTCGCCGACCCCGCCGGCAACAACCTGGTCGCCGTCTGGTTCAACTCGCCGATCGGCGCGTCGGGCCTCCGCAGCAAGGCCAAGGTCGACTTCGACCTCGCCGTCCTGCCCAAGGCCAAGAACCGCGCCACGATCGTCGAGCAGAACGGGTGGGCGATTTTTGGCAACACGGGCAACGACAAGATGGCGTGGGAGCTCGCGAAGTGGGCGACAGGTCCCGAGATGGACTACCTCTGGTCGACCGACGGCGTCTACCTCCCCAAGCGCAAGACCGACTGGAACAAGGAGCCGTTCGCGACCGACAAGGATTACAAAGTCGCCAGGCAGATGCTCGAGCATCCCGATGCGATCTTCCACACCGTCTACACCGCGGACTGGTTCCGGGTGATGATGGAGCTCGCGGGCTCCCTCGAAGAGATCTACTACCAGAAGAAGCCCGTCGACGCGGGCCTGGTCGAGGCCCAGAAGAAGGTCGAGGCCGTGCTCAAGGAGCTCGGCTACAAGTAGCCGCGAAACATGCGGCCGGCCGCGGACGGGTTCCCGCGGCCGGCCGCTGCTTCTTCAAGGAGCTTCTATGGCACTCTCCCGACGGGCCTCGCGCCTCCTGCGCGACAACCTGCGCGGGTACGCGTTCATCGGCCTGGCCCTCTTCGGCATGCTGGCGTTCCGCCTGGGCCCCATGCTGCAGTCCCTGTATTACAGCTTTACCCGCTACGACGTGCTCACGCCTCCGCGGTGGGTCTCGTTCGAGAACTATGCGAGGATCCTGGGCGGCGACGAGCTCTTCTGGAAGAGTCTCGTGAACACGGCCTACTACGTCGGGGTCAGCGTTCCGCTGCGCCTCGTGATCGCTCTCTTCCTGGCCGTTCTGCTGAACCAGAAGGTCAAGGGGATGGCCCTGTTCAGGACTCTCTTCTACCTCCCGACGGTGACGGCGCTGATCGCCGTCGCTACGCTGTGGCAGTGGGCGTTCGAGCCGGCCTTCGGCATCATCAACGCCTCGCTCAAGGTGTTCGGAATCAAGGGGCCGGCGTGGCTGGGCGATCCGGCGTGGGCCATGCCGGGCATCATCATCGTCGCCTGCTGGCAGGTGGGCCAGCAGATGCTGATCTTTCTCGCCGGACTGCAGAGCATCCCCGTGCAGCTCTACGAGGTGGCGGAGCTCGACGGCTCGCCGTGGTGGCGCAGGTTCTTCGGGGTGACGCTGCCGCTGCTCTCGCCGATTCTCTTTTTCAACATGGTCGTCGGCATCATCCAGTCCTTCCAGGTCTTCGCGAAGATCTACGTCATGACGGGAGGAGGGCCCGTCAACTCGACGCTGGTCTACGTGATGTACCTGTACACACGCGCCTTTACCTACCTCGAGATGGGCTACGGGTCGGCGCTGGCCTGGCTGCTGCTCATCATCATCATGGGGCTCACGCTCGTGCAGATCGCCGCGTCGAAGTGGGTCTACTACGAGGGGGGCCCGCGATGAGCTCCGTCGCTGCGTTCTTCAGGAGCCGGCACGGGCGGGCCGCGGTCCGCGTGGTCCTCACGTACGTCGCACTGACCTTCGGCGCGATCGTCTTTATACTTCCTTTCGTCTGGATGATCTCGAGCTCCCTCAAACCGGTCGCGGACATCTTTGAGATCCCGGTGCGGCTGATCCCCCGCGTGTTCCGGCTGCAAAACTACCCCGAGTCCTTCCACACCAAGCCCTTCAACCTGTTCTACCTCAACAGCGCCAAGATCAGCCTGCTGTCGATCGTCGGGAGCATCCTCTCCTGCTCGCTGGCCGGGTACGGGTTTGCTCGCTTGAAGTTCTGGGGCAGAAACGTGATCTTCGTGGGGCTGCTCGCCAGCATGATGCTGCCGTTCCAGGTGACGATCATCCCTCTGTTCATCATCTTCCGAAACCTCAAGGCGCTGAACACGCACTGGCCGCTCATCCTGCCGACATTCTTCGGCACGGCGTTCTTCGTGTTCCTGATGCGGCAATACTTCCTGACGCTCCCGGGGGAGCTGGAGGAGGCGGCGATCGTGGAGGGGGCGAGCTACGCGCGGGTGTTCGCGCAGATCTTTCTGCCGCTCGCCAAGCCCGCCCTGGTCACGCTCGCCATCTTCGAGTTCCAGAACACCTGGAACGACCTCTTCAACCCGCTGGTCTACCTGAACACGATGCGCAAGTTCCCGGTCGCGCTCGGGCTTGCGCAGTACTCCGACGAGATGGGCGAGAACTGGCACCTCATGATGGCGGGGGCGGTGACCTCCACCGTCCCGCCGATCCTGGTGTTCTTTCTGTTCCAGCGCTACTTTGTGGAGGGCATCGCCCTGACCGGGTTAAAGAGCTGACGCATCGGGCATTTCATCAGACCGTATTCACGCGACGGGTTGCAGCGCGAGACCGCGGCCGACAGGACGCCGCGCGAGAGACATCTGCAGGAGGATCCAGCATGAGCGAGTGGTGGAAGGGGTGGCCGTGGAGGTTCATCCAGACGAACCTCCGCGAGATCGACATGGTCGACATCGACGCGGAGCGCTACGTGGCGGACCTGAAGGAGTTCAAGGCCACGATCGCGATGATCAACACGGCCGGCATCATCGCGAGCTACCCGACCAAGCTGCCGTATCACACGCAGAGCCCGTTCCTGAAGGGGTCGAGCCTGGCCGAGATCACCGCGGCCTGCCACAAGGCGGGCATCAAGGTGCTTGCGCGGACGGACTTTTCCAAGATCCGCCGCCCCATCTACGAGATGCACCCGGAGTGGGCCTATATCAGCCCCGCCGGGACGATCGTCGACTACCTCGGCGACGTGCACGCCTGCCTCAACGGCGGCTACCAGCAGGAGTACGCGCTCAAGATCATCGAGGAGACGATCACGACGCTCGACATGGACGGGATCTTCTTCAACATGGGCGGCTACCAGACCCGCGACTACAGCAGCGTGTACCACGGCATCTGCCAGTGCGCGAACTGCAAGCGCCTGTTCAGCGAGCGCTTCGGACTTGCCCTGCCGAAGGTCGAGGACATGAACGACCCGGTCTACCGCAAGTACCTCGTGTTCAAGCGCGAGACTGCCAGCGCGCACAAGGAAAAGGTCGACGCCTTTATCCACAAGATCAGGCCGGACATGCTCATCGACCGCGCGCCCGAGCTCGGAAGCGGGTTCCTGCGGCAGGAGTCGAACACGGCCCTCGACCGCGCGCTCCCGCACTGGCAGTACAGCGGCAGCGACAACACCAAGTGGGCGGTCGGCTCCTACCCCGACCTGGTCTCCAGCAACACGACGGTCGACTTTATCGACTTTCCCCACCGCCACACGGCGGTCTCGCCTCACCAGCAGAAGCTGCGCCTGGTGGAGGGGCTCGCCAACGGCGGCGCCATCGACTACTACCTGATCGGACGCCTGGACAATCACGAGGACAAGAGCGGCTACGCCGGCATCAAGGAGGTCTTCCACTACCACGCCGCCCACGCGGACGACTATGCGGCGCTGGAATCCCGGGCGCAGATCCTGCTGCTCAAGCCCGGGGAGGAGCCGGGCGAGTTCCGCGGCTGGTTCCGCTTCCTGCTCGAGAGCCATCACCTCTTCGACGTATCGCTCGTGGCCACGGCGCTCGACATCTCCTGGGACCGATACAAGACGATCGTGCTTCCCGACGTCCGCTATATGAGCGACGCCCTGGCGGCGCGGCTGGACGCGTTCGTCCAAGCGGGCGGGACGCTCGTCGCATCGGGCCGCAGCGGCTTCTACGACCAGGACTTCGAGCGGCGTCCCGCTCCCGCGCTCAAGTCGCTCGGGATTCGATCGCTCGAGACCATCCGCGGCGACATGAGGGCCGCGTACTTCAAGTTCCGGAGCCGGGAAAAGAGCCGCTTCCCCCGCTTCGCCGTGACCGAGCTCGTGTACCTGGACGGCGAGTACGTGTTCGCGGCTTTCGATCCGAAGGCGGAGCAGCTCCTGCAGCTCCTGCCGCCGCAGCCGTACGGGCCGCCCGAGCGCTGCTACCCCCTCCACCCGGTCGTGGACCGGCCGGCGCTCACGGTCAATCCGTACGGCAAGGGCAGGGCTGCGTGGTTCCCCTGGACGCCCGGCGCGCTGTTCCACAGGCAAGGCTACCCCAACACCTCCGACCTGGTCGCCGACTCACTCGAAAGCGTACTCGGCATCAGGCCGGTCGGCGGGAACCTGTCTCCGATGGTGCAGGTGACTCGCCTGGCGCGCAAGGACGGCAAGGGCGAGCTCGTGCACCTGGTCAACCACACCGGGCATTTCGGCGTGAGCTTCTTCGCGCCCGTGACGATGCACGACCTCTCGGTCGAGCTGGCCTGGGAGCGCAAGCCGCGCTCGGTCAAGAGCCTGGTGACCGGGGCCGCGCACGAGCACGCCTGGGCCGCCGGGAGGCTCTCCATCAAGGTTCCGAAGCTCGGCGAGTTCGAGGCCCTGAAGGTAGAGGGATAGCCTGCAGCGCCGCCCGGTGAGCCCTCGCGACTCCCACGATCCCTACGCCGCGCTCCGCGCGCGGGACTTCCGCCTCTACATGATCGCGTCGCTGCTGGTGCAGATCGGCACCGGCGCGCAGAGCGTGGCGATCGGCTGGGAGATCTATCGCCGCACGGACAACGCGCTGGCGCTCGGGCTCACCGGGCTCATCCAGGCGATCCCGATGATGCTGCTGACGCTGCCCGGCGGCTACCTCGCCGACGTCTTCAGCAGGCGGGGCCTCATCGCGATCAGCATGGTCGGCTCCGCGGTCGCGTCCACGGGGCTCGCGCTCACTTCGCTCCACGCGGCGCCGGTGTCCGCGATGTACCTCCTGCTGCTCCTGGATGCGACGTTCATCGCGATCGCGCGTCCGGCGCGCATCGCGATCCTGCCGATCCTGGTGCCCCGCGCCGCTTTCGAGAACGCCACCTCCTGGCGGATCAGCGTCCAGCAGATCTCGGCCGTCGCGGGCCCGGCAGTCGGCGGGTTCCTCGCCGCCGTCAGCGCCCCGCTCGTCTACCTCGTCGCTGCGGGCACGATGATCGCGTTCGTGCTCTTCCTCGCGCTCATCAAGGCGAGGCAGGAAAAACCCGCGGGCCGGGGCATGTCGCTGCAGGCGATCCTGATGGGGGCGAGGTTCGCGTGGCAGCAGCGTCTCCTGCTCACGACCATCTCGCTCGATCTGTTCGCCGTGCTCCTCGGGGGCGCCGTGTACCTGCTGCCGGTCTACGCGCGCGACATCCTCGCCGTCGGCGAGCAAGGCCTCGGCTGGCTGCGCTCGGCGCCGGCGCTCGGCTCGCTCTGCATGGCGATGCTGCTGGCGCACCTGCCTCCGATGCGGCGGGCGGGCAGGAACCTCCTGATCGCGGTCGCGGGCTTCGGCCTGGCGACGGTCGTGTTCGGCTTTTCGAAGAGCTTCTGGCTCTCCTGGGCCATGCTGTTTCTCACCGGGCTCTTCGACAACGTGAGCGTGGTCGTCCGGCACACGCTTCAGCAGCTCCTCACGCCCGACGACATGAGGGGACGGGTCTCGGCGGTCACCTCGATGTTCATCGGCTCATCGAACGAGCTGGGCGGCTTCGAATCGGGGCTCGTCGCGCGGATCTTCTCGCCCGTGGTGTCGGTCGTGAGCGGCGGGATCGGGACTCTCTGCGTCGTCGCGATCGCGGCGCTCGCCTCGCCGGCGCTCCGCCGGTTCGGCAGCATGGCTTCCGTCAGGCCGGCCGCCGCGCCGCAGGCGGGAGGGCCGGCGGCAGCAGGCCTAGAAGCGCCGGCCCTTGCTCTCTTGCACGACGCCGCGCGACCCGCAATACTCGGGGCGTGCCCACCCGCAAAGCGCCGACGCCGCCCAAGCAGCGGCCGGGGGGCCGCACCGGCGGCCGCCTGCGCATCGGAGACAACTGGAACGCGATCACGATCATCGCACTCTCGCAGAGCAACCCGCTCAAGGCGATCGCGGAGCTCGTCGAGAACAGCATCGACGCGCACGCCCGCACCGTCACCATCGTGCGGGGCAAGGAAGGCGGCGAGCACTACCTCAAGGTGGTGGACGACGGCGACGGCATCCCGAAAGACGAATCCGGTGAGCCCAACTTCGCCTACGTCGCCACACACATCTGCGATTCGATCAAGCGGCAGCTCAAGCGCCGCGGCGCCCAGGGCATCCAGGGCGAGTTCGGGATCGGGCTGCTGAGCTTCTGGACCGTCGGCGAGCGGCTGCTCCTGGCCTCTTCCGCGGCCGACGGCAGGGTCTACCAGATGGAGATGCAGCGCGAGCAGCAGAGCTACGCGATCACGCCGCGCCGCTCGCTGTTCCCGCAGAACGGCACAGAGCTCGTGATCCGGCCGCTGCTGCCGGGCATCCGAGGGCTGAGCGGCGAGCGCATCCAGCACTATCTCGCCTCGGAGCTGCGCGACCGCATCAAGCGCTCGGGCGTAAGGATCGCCATCAAGGATCGCAACGCGCGCAAGGAGCTCGAGGTCGTGCCCGTCGAGTTCACCGGACGCCACCTGCGCGAGCTCGACGTGGTGCAGACGCCGCTGGGCGAGGTCTACCTGGAGCTCTACCTGAACCGTCCTTCGCCGTCGAACCTGATCGGCCTCTACCGCGCCGGCACGCGGGTGCTCGACTCGATCTCCCGTCTCGACCGCTTCGACCGCGAGCCGTGGACCTCCGGCTACCTGCAGGGGATGGTCGAGGCGCCCTTTCTGCAGCTGACCCCGGGAACGCGCGAGGGCATCATCCAGGACGCCAGCTACGAAGAGCTGGTACGCGCCCTCGAGCCCGTCGAGGAGAAGCTCGAAGAGATCGTCGAACAGGAAAAGGACAGTGAAGAAGAAGAAGCCAGCCGCAACGTCCTCAAGTCCGTCCAGCGCGCCTTTAAAGAGGCCCTTCTCGCCCTCGCTCGCGAGGACTACGACTGGTTCGACATCTACGGCGAAGGCCTGAAGAAGGCAAAACGCCGCGGCGACGGGCTGTTCGAGGAGCGCGGCGAAGCGGAGGCGGCGCCCGCCGAGGGGATCGCGGTTGCGGAGCCGCCCGCCGCGATGGAGCAGGCCGGCGCCCGCAGCTTCTACGAGTATCCGGGTCCGCTGTACGCCTCCGTCATCTCGCCCGCTTCGGCCGTCGTCAAGGTGCGGTCGGAAAGCTCCTTCCGCTGCATCCCTCGCGACCGTTCGCGCCGCACAGTCGAAGAGAACGTCGCGATCCAGTGGTCCATCCGGCAGGGCGAAGGGAGCCTCTCGTCGACGAGCGGGGAGATCGTGGCGTTCCTCGCCCCCGAAGAGCCCGGGCTGACGATCCTGCAGGCCAGGGTCACCCAGGGCGAGCTCTCCTGCACGGCCGAGAGCCTGGTGACCGTTACCGACACGCTCGTCGATTCGCCGAGGCAGGGGGACAAGCCTTCCGACAAGGGGCTTCCCGGCTACACGTTTCAGCGCGCGCCGGCCGAGCTGTGGCGCTCGCGCTTCGACGAGAAGAACAACCTCGTGGTGATCAACAACGGGCACCGCGACTACGTCTATGCATCGCAGCAGAAGCCGCGCAAGCTCAAGTACATCTGCCGCCTCTTCGCCAAGGAGCTGGTGCTGCGGAACTTCCGCGGGTTCGAGCCCGGGGAGCTCCTCGAGCGGCTGGTCGAGCTGTCGCTCTACACCGAAGAGCACCTGCGGGCGTAGCCCGCGCCTGCGTGAAGCGCCTATATGACCTGCAGCACCTCCGACAGCGGCCTGCGCTCCTTGGTTCCTTTCTTCCGGAAGCCCGGGCGCGGGTAGCCCAGCGGCGTGATGGCGAACACGCGCTCGTGCTCCTCGAGAGCGAGAGCTGCGCGCAGCTCTCGCGGGTCGTAGGCCGCGATCCAGCAGGTGCCGACGCCCTCGCTCTCCGCGGCCAGGATCATGTGGTCCATCGCGATCGTCAGGTCGGTCTCGATCGAGTTGTACCCGTCTCCGCGCTCCCAGGCCTCGCGCGGGTCGCCGACCACGGCCAGCACGTGCGGCGCGTCGCGGAACCAGGGCCGCGTGTAGCAGCGCCGCACGCGCTCGAGCGCCGCGGGCGAGGAGAACACCACGAAGCGCCACGGCTGGCGGTTGGCGGCCGAAGGCGCGAGCCGGCCCGCCTCGGCAATCCGCTCCAGGACGGCGCGATCGAGCGGCCGCCCGGGATCGTAGCTGCGAATGCTCTCGCGGTTGCGCACGAGCTCGTGGAAATCCATGGTGCCTCCCCCTCGCACCCGTAGCTTACGCGGCCGCGGGAACGGGCGCAAACGGCGGCGCCGGGGCTGGAGCGCGTGAGCTGACTACGCCTCGAGCGAACGGATGGTCCTCATCGTGGCCTCGAGAACCCTGCCCGGCGGCTCGTCGAAATGGAAGATCTCGAGCGAGGCCCAGCCGGAGTATCCGCGCCGCCGAAGCACGGCGAACGCGTCGCGCAACGCCGGCTCGGGCTCCCTGGGGTAGCTGCCCTCTCGCGTGTTCAGATGCACGTGCTCGATCAGCTCGAAGCTTTCGTCGATGAGGCGGGCGGGCGCAAGCGTCTCTTCGCGGGCGTTGTGGAAGTCGAACATGCCCCTGACCCACGGACTCGCCACGGCGGCGATGATCTCTCTCGCCTCGGCAAAGGTCGTGATCAGGTTCGTCTGCTCGGGCGAGAGCGCCTCTACGAGGAGCTTGACTCCCGCATGTTCGAGGGCCGGCGCGATCGAGCGCAGCCCCTCGACGAAGCGCTCCCGCCCCAGCTCCACGCCGATCCCCTCGGCGGTGCGCTGCTTCGGCGAGCCGAACACCATCACCTTGCCGCCGAGCCACCCGCAGAGCCGCGCCAGGCGCTTCAGCGTGTCCCACGAGCGGGTGCGCACCGCGGCGTCGTCCGTGGTCACGTGCAGCCCCTCGGGCGCGGCGAGCAGCCAGTGCATGCCCGCGCATGCGAGGCCCGCCGCCTCCATGATGCGGCGAAGCTCTGCGGCCCGTGCGCGGGAGAGCCTGCCGGGGTCCTTGTCCAGGGTGAAGGGAGCGATCTCGAGGCCGGTAAAGCCGGCGGCGGCGGTGAGGCGGCAGCCTTCTTCAAATGGAAGATCCTGGAAGAGCTCGTTGCAGACGGCGTAACGCACGGGCACCCTCTCTACCACCAGACCTTGAGCTTCGAGAGCTCCTTGAGCTGTCTGTCGAACCGGTAGTAATGCTTGCCGAGCGGAGAGTAGGCCTCCTCCACGTCGGAGGGTCCGTGATCACGGGGGTCGTAGGAAGCGACCAATCCGCCGTCGCCCCAGAGTTGCCGTTGGCCTTGGTTGGTGCGCACGACAAAACCGTCCGTGGTAAACCAGGCCGTCTCCGCCCTCGCGTTCTGAATGACGAACCAGGGGTACGAGACGGGCGCCACGGTGTTCACGAGAGGCTGCGTCGGTGAGCTGCTCTCGAAGGCGGCGGCGGGAATCGCGAGGACGATCACATTGCTGTAGGCGCCGAAGACGAAGAAGTAGGTCTCAGGCGCGACATAGGTGCGCACGACGCGTTGGAGCGAAAGCGACCAGGCCCGCGGGGCAAGCTGAGGGCTGAACGAGGACGGAGCGCTCCACCCCGGGTCACGCTTGAGCACCTGCAGGAGCGCCGGGTCCGTCGAGTTGTCCACCCACATCAGGTAGTTGGCGACCCCAGGGAGGTGCGCGACGCCCGCCGCGTTCGAGGGAGTGCCGGGGACCGCGTCGCTCGTCGAGAGAATCGGCTGCAGCGCGGCGTCGAAGACGAAGTTGCCGGCCACGTAGTCGCCCTTCGCGTCGATCATGACCGTGCTGCCCAGGCTGCCCGAGGTGTTCGGGGGAGTGCTGCGCAGCTTCTCCTCGTCGTAGTCCGCCAGCAGCTTCAGGTCCTCGTCGAGGACAAGCAGCCGTGTCGGCGCGTCGGGCCGAAAGACCGTGAGAAAAAGCCGGTCCGGCCCGCCGGTCGAGAGAACGTCGAGGCGTGAAGTCCTCAGATCGTCGGCGCCCACGTAGCGCGAGAGGTCCTGCGTCTTCTGGAGAAGAGGAAGGGTGCTCGGGAACGCTGACATGGCTGCGAAGTCGCAGCCCGAGAGGATGAGGGCGCAGCAGGCAGCAGCCAACAGAGGCGACGCGACCATGGGCCCGCGCATGAGCTGAGCTATACCCCGTGCGGACATCCGTTTCAAGCTTCCGTCATGGTTCCAGGTCGCGGCTGCTCTCGATCTTCGCCTCGTCGAGCGCGAACCCCAGGCCGGGGCCCGCCGGCAGGGCGATGCTGCCGCGATCGGGCCGATACGACGGCGTCTGGAAGCGCTGGATGAACTCCTGGTGGCCGAGGAGGTACTCCACGAACGGGACCGTGGCGGCACTCTGCGAAGCGGCGACGTGAAGCGCGGCGAGCAGCCCGTGGCCGTGCGCGACGACCGGGACGTCGAACGACGAAGCGAGCGCGCACACCTTGACCAGCTCGCTGATGCCGCCGGTCCAATGCGGGTCGTTCTGCAGCACGTCCACGGCGCGGCTCTCGAGCAGCTCCTTCGTCTGCCACCGCCCGTAGATGTGCTCGCCGGTGGCGATGGGAACGCGAGCCGCGGCGCGCAGCTCGCGGAAGGCCCCGACGTGCTCGGGCGGCAGCGGCTCCTCGAGCCAGTACGGCGACAGGGGCTCGAGGGCGCGGGCCATCCGAACCGCGTACGGGAGGTCCCAGCTCATGAAGGCGTCGAACATCAGCGTGTAGTCGGGTCCGACCGCCCCGCGCACCGCCTCGGCCATCGCGATGTTGGCGCGCAGGCCCTTCTCGCCGCTTGCGGGCCCGTGCCTGAAGAACCACTTCTGCGCGGCAAATCCCTGCTCTGCCAGGGCGCGGGCGGTCGAGGCCGCCCTGCCGGGCTCGAGCGAGTAGCCGAGCATGCTCGCGTAGGCCGGGACCGACGGCCGCGTCGGACCGCCCAGGATCTGGTAGACGGGCTTGCCCCAGACGCGGCCCTTGAGGTCCCACAGCGCGCAGTCGACCGCGCTGACCGCGGTCATGAAGTGACCCGATCGGCCGTGGCGGTCGAGCCGCAGCATCAGGTCGTGCAGCAGCTCCGTGGCGAGGGGGTCGCGGCCGCGAAGCAGAGGCGCGAGGTCCCTGCGGATCACCGGGATCTGCCCGGCGGACTCGCCGAGAGGACCGAACACGCCGGAGGCACCCTCGTCGGTCGTGATCTCGAGGTAGATCGCCGTGGTCGTTCCGGGCGCGCGCGGGCCCGCCTCCTGGTCGCGGAACTCCGGGTAGATGTCGATCGGTCTGGCCTGGCGCCACCCGTCGCCGAACCTGTTGCCGGACCAGTGACCTTCAATTTCGAAGAGACGCAGCCTGTCGATGCGCATGGATACTCCCCGGCCACCGTACGCACCCGGCGTCGCGGCAGTCAAGCGACACGACCTCGCGGGCCCGCGGGCAACCCGCGGCTGGCAGGGGCCACGTTGACACGTGGGCGATTTGAGCCTGAACATCGCGGCCATGGCGCCGGCAGAGCAGATCCTGGCGATAGACGGCGGCACCGAAAGCGTCCGCGTCGCCCTCTTTGATTTGCGCGGGAAGCTCCTGGCCTCGGCGGCCGAGACCTATCCCACGCGTTACCCCGGCGAAGGCTGGGCCGAGCAGAGCCCCGAAGACTGGTGGTCGAGCCTGTGCCGCGCCGCGCGCGCCTGCCTGCGGAGCGCGCCCTCCGGGCGCATCGGTGCCCTGTGCGCGGACGCCACTACCTGCACGCTCGTTCCCCTGGACGCGGCGGGCCGGCCCGTGCGCCCCGCTCTGCTCTGGATGGACGTGCGGGCTGCCGCCCAGGCTGAGGCAGTGGCCGCCACCGGCCACGCTGCGCTCCAGTACACGCCCGCGGGGATGAGCGCCGAGTGGATGCTCCCGAAGAGCTTGTGGCTGCGCGAGCGCGAGCCGGAGACCTGGGCCGCCACCGCGACGCTCGTCGAATACATCGACTGGCTCAACTGCCGCCTGACCGGTCGCCTCGCGCTCGCCCTCAACACTGCGACCCAGCGCTGGCTCTATAACGGCCGCGCATGGCTGTGGCCGCGCGACCTGTTCGCGGCCATGGGCGCCTCCGACATCGAGCGGCGGCTGCCGCGGGAGATCGTGCCCGCCGGCGAGCGCTTCGGCGCGCTCACCGGGGAAGCGGCGTCGGCGCTCGGGCTGCCGGCAGGCCTTCCCGTCATCGAGGGGGGAGGCGACGCGTTCGTTGCCCTGCCCGGCCTCGGAGTGGTCGAACCAGGCGCGATGGGGCTCATCGCGGGCTCGTCGAACGTGCTCGCCGGCTTCACCCGGGAGAGCGCCCACGCGCCGGGTTTTTTCGGCTCCTTCCCCGACGCGATCATCCCCGGGCTCGAGCTGGTCGAGGCGGGGCAGGCTTCGGCCGGGTCGATCCTCGCCTGGTTCCGGCGGGAGCTGGCGCGCGACCTGCCCGCCGAGAGCGCCTATCGCGTGCTCGACGAGGAGGCCGCGCGAGAGCCCGCCGGGAGCGGAGGCCTCACCGCGCTCGAGAGCTTCCAGGGCAACCGCACGCCCTACACGGATTCCCGCGTGCGCGGCGCCCTCTGGGGGCTGTCGCTGGCCACGTCGCGCGGTCGCATCTTCCGCGCCCTGATGGAAGGCATCGGCTACGGCGTCCGCGGGATCCTCCGCGCCCTGGCCCCGGCCGGTGCGCGGCCGGAGCGCCTCGTCGCCTGCGGCGGCGCGACCCGGAGCCCGCTCTTCATGCAGATCCTCGCCGACACCTGCGGCGTGCCGCTGGCGCTTACGGAGGTCCCCGAGGCGCCTCTCCTCGGCTGCGCGGTGCTCGCTGCCGCAGGGCTCGGCCTCTACCCGGACATCGCCTCCGCGTCGCATGCCATGGTGCGGGTGTCGCGCACCTGGTCGCCCCGGCCCGAGACCGCCGCGGTCTACGAGGCCGGCGCGCGGCTCTACGACGCGAGCTTCCACGCGCTGCGCCAGCCCATGCACGACGCGTTCGACCTCGGGTCGTCGAGGCCCTCGCCCGGCTGACGCTGCCCTGGGGGGGGCGCGCGGGAGGCGGCTGAGGGTGCCCACTGGGGGTGCCCACCCACAAAAAAAACCGGAAAATCCGTCTCGCGGAATTCGAATTTCCGGCGCTTTTGATGGGGCGGGCCCTCACCGGTGTCCGCCGGTGCCGGCCGGTGCCCGCCGAGCGCGCGTCCTGTGGTTGGGTTGACGCCCCCGGTGGGCTGTGGTAGGACCACGCTCGGCATGGAAACTCTTCTCGCCGCCGTCGACATCGGCGGCACGAAAGTCACAGCGAGCATCTCCAACGCGAAAGGCATCCTCGCCAAGGTCCGCCAGCTCACGCGCCTGCAAGGCGATGAGCACGCTCTCCCTCGCCAGGTCGACTGGATGATCACGCGCGCGTGCGCCGACGCCGGCGTCGACAAGGCGGCCGTGCAGGCTGTCGGCGTGAGCACCTGCAGCCCCTTCGAGCGGCGCGGCCGCACCCGCGTCGTGGTGGCGCCCAACCTCTGCGGAGGCCTCGGCTGGAGCCGCATCCGGATCCCCAACGACTGGAAAGCGATCCCGCTCGAACAGGACCTGCGCGCGCGCTATCCGCGCGTGGAGATCGGCAACGACTGCATCACCGCCGCGATGGCCGAGAGGCTCTTCGGCGCCGGCCGCGGCGAAGACGACCTCGTCTACGTCACCTGGAGCACCGGCATCGGCGCGGGCGCCTATGTCGACGGCCACCTGCTCACCGGCAAGAACAGCAACGCGGTGCACATCGGCCACATCCTGATGGCTCTCGACGACAAGCGCAGCCTCGAGCTCGGCTGGCAGCAGGCGGCGAACCTCGAGTCGTTCGTCGCCGGCCCTGCGATCGCGCGCCAGTACGGCCGCGGCGTCGACACGCCCGAAGTCTTCCGCCGCTTCCGCGCCGGCGACCGCAGGGCCCGCGCCGTCATCGGCAGGGCCGCCCGCGTGTTCGCGCGCGCGCTGGTGATCGTGACGACGCTCTTCGACACGCGCCTGTTCATCGTCGGGGGGAGCGTCGCCACTAACGACTGGGACATTCTCGAGCCGCTCGTCCGCCGCGAGTACGCCGCCGCGAACCCGTTTTTCGTTTCCGGAGTCGAGCTGCGCCTCTCGGCGCTCGACCGCTACCTCGGCGACATGGCCGGGCTCGCGCAGGTCATGCCCGAGGCGTGGATCGAGAGCTGGCAGGAGAGCCGGCCCTGGGAGCGAGCGCCCGAAGCGCTCGTTCTCGATGAGCAGGATGAAGGGACAGGACTATAGAATGAAGAAGGACGAACGCGCCCTCGACTCGTTCGACGCCCCCGAGCGCGAGGCCGCCCTCGCGGCCGCAGCTCCCTCGGTGAGCGCGGCCCCGACCGGCGGCAATCCCAACATGCACCTGCACTCCTTCCACTCCTACAACGCTCTCGGCTGGTCGCCCGCGCACATCGCGCTCGAGGCGAGGCGCGCCGGGCTCTACGCGGGGGCGCTCTGCGACTTCGACGTCCTCGACGGGATGGACGAGTTCCTCTCAGCCGGCCGCGTGCTCGGCCTGCGCGCCGCCGTGCACCTGGAGACGCGGGCGTACGTGAGCGAGTACGCTCATGCCGACATCAACTCGCCCGGCGAGCACGGCGTGAGCTACATGATGGGCGCGGGCTTCGTCGCGGCGCCGGGGGCGGGAACGGCCGAGGCGGCCACGCTCGCCGCCTTCCGCAGCCAGGCGGCCCGGCGCAACGAGGCGCTGGTGGCGCGCGTCAACGCGGCCCTTCCCGAGATCGCGATCGACTACCGCCGCGACGTGCTCCCCCTCACGCCGGGCGGCAACGCGACGGAGCGCCACATCGTGCGGGCGTACGTCGCTCGCGGCGAGCAGGTCTTTGCCGGGAGCGGCGCCCGCGTCCGCTTCTGGGCGCGCGTGCTGGGGGTGGACGCCGCGCGCGCGGGCGCGCTGCTGGCCGACCCGCCGGCGCTCGAGGAGCAGGCGCGCTCGCGCCTCGCCAAGCGCGGCGGCCTCGGCTACGAGCCGCCGACCGAGCGCACCTTCCCGCCGGTGGACGACTTCGTGCGGTGGGTGGCGGCCTGCCGTGCGATCCCGATGTTCCCGTGGGTCGACGGCACGAGCGCCGGCGAGGCCGACCCGCGGGCGCTGCTCGAGTGCATGGCGGCCAAGGGCGTGGCCGCGGTCAACATCGTCCCCGACCGCAACTGGAACTTCAAGCGGCCCGAGGAGTCCGCGGCGAAGCAGGCGAAGCTGGCCCAGTTCGTCTCCGTCGCCGAGGCCATGGGGCTGCCGATCAACACCGGCACCGAGATGAACCGTCTCGGTCAGCCCTTCGTCGACGACCTGGCGGGGCCGGCTCTGGCTCCCCACGCCGAGGCGTTCCGCCGCGGAGCGCGCATCATGGTCGGCCACACGATCCTGCTGCGCTACGCCGGGCTCTCGTTCATCGACGACCCGAAGGACCCGCTGTTCGAGCGTGTCGGGGGCCTGCCGCCGCTCGCCGAACCGACCGCTGCCGCGCTGCTCGCGCTGGGTCCCGAGTGCGCGCTCTCCCGCATCCGCGATTCGGTCAAGGCCGGCCGCTGGCTCTAGAGCGCCGCTTGCCGCGCCCGTGCGGCGTGGCTATTTTCCGCCAGATGGCGAAGCTCCTGCACGAGATCGAGTGGGGCGAGCCGCTGATCGAGATGGGGCCCGAGCCCGATCCTGTCATGCTCGCGAAGCTCAGCCCCTGGCTCGCCGCCGCACTGGTGGCGATCTCGGGGCGCGAGAAGGTCGCCTATGCCTCGGCGCATCTCATGGGAGTCGCCTACTTCGTGGCCTGCCAGGAGAACCAGTGCCGCTTCTGCTACGGCATGACCAGGGCGCTCATGAGGATCTGGGGCTACAGCGAGAAACAGATCCAGGACCTGGAGCACGAAGCGATCCTGGCGGACGGGGTGACACGGCAGGTCGTCGAGTTCTCGCGCAAGCTCGCGAAATCCAACCCGTCGCCGGCGCGCAAAGACTATGAAGACCTCGTGAGCGTCGGCCTGAGCGCGCAGGCGGTCTCGGAGATCGGGGCTGTCGTGGTCAAAGCCTGTTTCACCAACCGCTTGAGCACGTTCCTCGCGCTGA
This sequence comes from uncultured Spirochaetota bacterium, assembly GCA_963734495.1. GTDB lineage: Bacteria > Spirochaetota > Spirochaetia > SZUA-6 > CAVTHK01 > CAVTHK01. The sequence continues at coordinate 405,985 of CAVTHK010000001.1, read as the reverse complement.
CTCCGACCTCGATGGAGCGGCTGCCCGAAACGGCGCTCGGGAGGATCTTCAGCAGCCTCTTCGTCAGGAGGAAGACCGAGCCCCGCAAGGTCCCGCCTCCCGAGGGCTTCAGAAACGAAGGCCCGTGCGCGGCGATCATTGCCGCCGCGGGGAGCACCCACATCGCGGTCTGGCTCCGCGGCCTCACCGATGCCTGGCTGGCTTCCGAGGTGATCCCCCGCAGGAGCAAGTTGATGATGCTGGCCGTGATCGCCCGACAGCTCGGGTCGGAGCTCTGCGAGCGAGAGGCGGTGGAGACCCTGGCCGCCGACGGCCTTTCCGGCGAGGAGATCGGCAGGATCCTCTCGACGCTCAGCTCTCCGGGGTTGTCGGCCCTGGAGACGCGACTGCTGCGCTGGACGAGAGAGACTGTCTGGTACGAGCCGCGCACCATCCAGGACAGCACCCGCCGGCTCCTCGGCGACGTCGGCCTGAGCGAGACGATCGAAGCCATCGGCAGCGCCGCGGTCTCCAACAGCCTTGCCCGGCTCTCTCTGGTGAGACAGTGACCGGGACGGAACTGCTGATCCTTGCTGTGGCGCTCGCCGCGGTGACGGCGCTCGTCGCGGCGGTCGCGGCGCTGCGGCGCACGTGCGCGGTCCTCCGGCGGCGCGTCGAGCACGATTCGCAGGAGCTCCAGCGCCTCCAGCTCTCCTTTGCGCGGTTTGCTCCTCCCGTGCTCGTCGAGCGGATCGCTTCGGACGGCGTCGTCGCGGGCGGCGACCGGCGCGATGTCACGGTGATGTTCGCCGACATCCGCGGCTTTACGCAGCTCAGCGAAAAGCTCGACCCCGGGGTCGTCATCGAGATGCTGGACGGATACTTCGGCGAGATGTCCGGCGTGATCCGCTCGCATCATGGCCACGTGACCAGGATCATGGGTGACGGGATCATGAGCGTGTTCGGGGCTCTGGAGCGCAACCCGTGGCAGGTGCAGGACGCGGTCGAGGCGGCCGTCGAGATGCGGGCGGCCCTCGGCCGCTACAACGCGAAGCTGCGTGAGCTGGGGCGGCCGGAGCTCCGCTTCGGCATCGGGATCCACTGCGGGAGCGCCGTCGCCGGGCTCCTCGGAGGAGCCGGCCTCCTGGAGTTCACGGTGATCGGCGATGCGGTCAACGTCGCGGCGCGGGTGGAGGCTCTCACCCGCGACCTCGAGCGCGACATCCTCGTGACCGAGGACGTGCGCGGGCACCTCGACGGCCGGTTCCGGATGGACCCGATGCCCGCGCTCCCCATCAAGGGCAAGGCGCACCCCATCGCGACCTGGGCCGTGCTCGACTGACGGCGGGCGGCGGTGCCGGGGCGGCCGGCGCCGGGCGCCAGGCCGCAGTGCCATGAGCCTCTTCTTCTGCTACAATCCATCGTATCTATGGAACACAAAGGTGCGAAACCCGCCCTCTCCGGCGGACGACCGGCGGTCACGTTGCCGCCCGGGGACCTGTTCACGTGGCCCATCGTCACGCGCGAGGACGAGGAAGCGGTGCTCGAGGTGCTGCGCTCGGGCAGGATGAGCGGCACCGAGATCACGAAAAGGTTCGAGCAGGAGATGGCGGAATGGATGGGCGTGCGCCACGCCCTCGCGCACCCCAACGGGACGGCGGCGCTCAAGGCCGCCTACTGGGCGTGCGGGGTGGGGGCCGGCGACGAGGTGATCTGCCCGAGCATGACGTACTGGGCGAGCGCCCTGCCGGCGCTCACGCTCGGCGCCGCGGTCAATTTCGCGGACATCGACCCTCGCACTCTCTGCATCGACCCCGCGGACATCGAGCACCGCATCTCGGACCGGACTCGCGCGATCATGGTCGTGCACTACGCGGGCCATCCCTGCCCGATGGACGAGATCATGCGGATCGCGCGGAGGCACGGCGTGCGGGTCATCGAGGACGCTTCGCACGCGCAGGGCTCGCTCTCCCGCGGCCGGATGTGCGGCACGATCGGGGATATTGGCGCCTTCAGCATGATGTCGGGCAAGAGCCTCTCCATCGGCGAGGGCGGCATGATCGTCACCGACGACCGGTCCCTGTACGAGCGCTGCGTGGCCTACGGGCACTACGAGCGGACGGGATTTCGCACCCGCTGGAACCCGCCCGACGACCAGATCACGCTTCCCGACCTCGTCGAGTACCGCGGCGTCCCGCTCGGCGGCTACAAGAACCGCTTGAATCAGACCTGCGCGGCCATGGGTCGCGTTCAGCTCAGGCACTACCCCGAGCGCATCGCCGAGATCCAGAGGGCCATGAACCGCTTCTGGGACATGCTGGAGGGCGTGCCGGGGATACGGCCCCATCGCACCGGGAAAGGCTCGGGCTCCACGATGGGAGGATGGTACTTTCCTCAAGGGCTCTACGTCGGCGAGGAGCTCGGCGGCCTGCCGATCGACAGCTTCTGCGAAGCCGTGAGAGCCGAAGGCTGGTCCGGCTGCTACCAGGGCGCGAACTTCCCTTTGCACCTCCATCCGGTCTTCCACACGGCCGACCTCTTTCACCAGGGCACGCCCACGATGATCGCATTCGGCCAGCGCGACGTTCGCCAGGGCAAAGGCACGCTTCCCGTTTCGGAGGCCATCGACAGCATCTGCTTCTCCGTGCCCTGGTTCAAACACGACCGGGAGGAGATGATCCGCCAGTACGCCGAGGCGTTCCGTAAGGTCGCCCTCGCCAACGCCCGCCGCGCAGCCTGAAGGGCGGCGCAGAGCGCCGCTCGGTCTTTGACGGCGGCGTGAGGGGGAGTCTCGCGAATCTGCTCGGCGGAGAAACAAGATGAAGGACAGGGTGACGATCGGGATCGTCGGGGCCGGGATCATGGGGTCGCAGCACGCGCGCATCTACTCAGAGCTCGAGCACGCAAAGCTCCTCGCGGTGGCGGACGTCGACCAGAAGAAGGCCGAGGCGGCCGCGGGCAGGCATGGCGCCCGCGCGTTTGCCGACTACCGCCGGATGCTGGAGCTCGCGGAGATCGACGCGATTCACATCGCGACGCCCGATCACCTCCACGTCCGGCCCGTGCTCGACGCCCTGCAGGCGGGCAAGCACGTGCTCGTGGAGAAGCCGCTGGCCACCACCGTGGAGGATGCTCTCGCGATCGTCGAGGCGTCGAAGCGCGCGGGCCGGCACGTGATGGTGAACTACACGCACAGGTGGGCGGCGCCCTATGCGCACGCCCGCGCGGTCATCGCCTCGGGAGAGATCGGCAAGCCTCTGATGGTGTACGCGCGGAAGGACGACGCGATCTGGGCCGCGACGGAGATGATGGGCTGGACCGCCTCGACCTCGTCGGCGAGCTACCTTTCGACGCACGACATCGACCTCGTGCTGTGGTGGCTGGACACGGACGTGGAGTCGGTCTACGCCCTGGGGGTCAAGGAGGTGCTCAAGGCGCGGGGCATCGACACCGAAGACGCCATCCAGGCGCTGGTCCGCTTCTCCAGCGGGGCGATCGGGACTTTCGAGTCCTGCTGGGTGCTGCCGAACACCATGCCCACGGTGACCGACTCCTTTATCGAGATCGTAGGGGAGAAGGGCTCCATCCACGTGGACCGCATCCACGAGGGCGTCAAGGTCGCCACGCAGGACAAGTACGAGTTCCCCAAGGTCTCGCTCACGCTGGAGATCGACGGGCGGGTGAGGGGCGGGATCGCCTTCTGCCTCGAGCAGTTCGTCGATGCCCTGCGGAACGGCAGGAAACCCGAGCCCGGCGCCGAGCACGGGCTGAAGATCGTGCGGATCAGCGCCGCGATCCAGCGCTCCATCCGGCAGGGTCAGCCGGTGCGGGTCGCCGAGCCGTAAGCGCTGTCGCGGCCGACGGTGGGGCGGCGCAACTCGCTGCCTCGCGCCCCCGCTGCACCGGCGCCCCGTACCGCATTTGACTGCGTCCGGGCCATTGCTTATGCTACTTTGTTGATAAAACTACTCATGTATTCCGCCAGGGGGAACGAATGGGCAAGCCTGTCATTCTCGCGGTGGACGATGAGCCCGATGTCCTGAGCGCCGTGGAACGCGACCTGCGCGCGCGCTTCGCGTCGAGCTACAGGATCGTCAAGGCGTCGAGCGGAGCCGAGGCGATGGAGGTTCTGCGGGAGCTCAAGCGGCGCGCGGCGCGGGTAGCGCTCCTGGTCGCCGACCAGCGGATGCCGGGGATGAGCGGCACGGAGCTGATCGGCGAGGCGATCGGGATCTTCCCCGAGGCCAAGCGGGTCCTCCTCACGGCGTACGCGGACACGCAGGCCGCGATCACCAGCATCAACAAGCTCGGGCTCGATCACTACCTGATGAAGCCGTGGGACCCCCCGGAGCGGGAGCTCTACCCGGTGCTCGAGGACCTGCTCTCCGACTGGACTGCCGCTCACCGCCCCCCCTACGAAGGCATCCGGGTCCTCGGGACCCCCTGGTCGGCCAGGAGCCACGACATCAAGGACTTCCTCAGCCGCAACCAGATCCCCTATGCCTGGCTGGACGTCGAGAAGGACGAGGAGGGAAAGCGCCTCCTCCGGTCGATTCAGGGGGAGCCGCGGCTGCCGGTCCTTGTGTTTCCTGACGGCTCCTCGCTCGCAGACCCGGGCCAGCAGGAGATCGCAGCAAAGGTGGGGCTGCAGACGGCGGCGGCGCGGCCCTTCTACGACGTGATCATCATCGGCGCCGGTCCCGCCGGGCTCGGGGCGGCGGTCTACGCCGCCTCGGAGGGCCTGAGCACGGTGCTCGTCGAGAAGGAAGCCACCGGCGGCCAGGCCGGCACCAGCGCCCTCATCGAGAACTACCTCGGGTTCCCCCGGGGCGTGAGCGGGTCGGACCTGGCCCGCCGCGCCACGACCCAGGCGAAACGCTTTGGCGTGGAGATCCTGATCGGCGAGGTCCAAGGGCTGCGCTCCGAGGACAACTACCGGTACGTGAGCCTCAAGGGCGGCACGGAGCTCAGCTCCCACGTCGTGGTGGTTTCCACGGGGGTGTCCGTGCGCAAGCTGGAGGCGCCGGGAATCGAGCGCCTGACCGGCGCGGGGATCTACTACGGCGCAGCCACGACCGAGGCCGTCCACGCGCGGGGCGAGGACGTGATGGTGGTCGGCGGGGCCAATTCCGCGGGACAGGGCGCGATGTTCCTCTCCCGCTTTGCCCGCAAGGTCTTCCTCGTCGTGCGCGGCGAGTCGCTCGATGCCGGCATGTCCCATTACCTCGTCGAGCAGATCGGCGCGAGCCTCAACATCGAAGTGCTGCTGCGCGCGGAGATCGGCGAGGCCCGCGGCGAGTCGCACCTCGAGTCCGTCGTCGTAGCCGATCGCGGCGGCGGCCCCTCGAGGGAGATCCCGGTGGCCGCACTGTACATCTACATCGGGGCCGCCGCGCATACGGACATGCTGGACGGCATGGTCGAGCGCGATCGTGCCGGGTTCATCGTCACGGGGCGGGACCTGCTGGCGGAGGGACGCAGGCCGAAAGGGTGGACGCTGGACCGGGACCCCTACATGATGGAGACGAGCGTCCCGGGCGTCTTTGCCGCCGGCGACGTGCGCGCCGCCTCGGTCAAGCGCGTCGGCGCCGCGGTCGGCGATAGCTCCGCGGTCGTGGCCCAGATCCACCAGTACCTCAAGTCGGTATGACGACCGCAGCGCGCGGCGGCGCCTTCGATTTCCTGCGCGGGATCCCGCTGTTCTCGGACCTCTCGGCCCAAGACCTGCAGCGCCTCGTCGGGGTGGCCAGGCGCCTCGAGCTGGCAGCCGGCGAGCAGCTCTTTCACCAGGGTGATCCCGGCGATTACGCGTACGTGATCGAGGACGGCAAGATCGAGATCAGCCGGTTCTCCGACGGCCGTGAGATCCTGCTCGCGACGCGCGGCAGGGGCGAGGTCATCGGCGAGATGGCGCTGCTCGAGCAGTCGCCGCGCATGGCCACGGCCCGCGCGGCGACTCCCGTCGTCGCCCTGGCCATCGGCCGCGATCAGCTCGACGACCTCCTGGGCTCCAGCCCGTCGGCCGCGCGCGCGATGGTGTGCACCAGCATGGACCGCCTGCGCGAGACCGAGGCGGCGCTGCGGCAGAGCGAGAAGATGGCGCAGCTCGGCGTCTTTACCGCGGGGCTGGCGCACGAGCTGAACAATCCCGCCGCCGCGGTCGTGCGGGGCGCCGACCAGATGCGGCTGGCGCTTCCGGTGCTGCTGCAGGGCCCGGCCGTGGTCGCGCACCTCGGTCTTTCCCCCGTGCAGTTCGAGGAGCTGGCGCGGCGGTTTGAGAAGAGCATGCCGCCGGCCGTCTCCGAAGGCGCCCTCGCGCGCAGCGATCGCGAGGAGGCGATCGAGCGCTGGCTCGCGAAGCAGGGGATCGCGGGCCGCGGCGTGCTGGCCGCGGAGCTCGCCGCGGTGGGCTACGACGCGGCCGGGCTCCAGGCGATGGCGGGCGTCTTCTCGACGACCCAGCTCGCGGGCCTCCTGCCGCTCATCTGCGCCTCCGCCACCCTGCAGTCCCTGCTCGACGAGATCGGCCGCGGGGCGCGCGAGATCGCGAGCATCGTCCGCGCGATGAAGAGCTACGTGTACCTGGACCAGGGGCCGGTGCAGGCGGTGGACATCCACGAAGGGCTGGAAGACACGCTGGTCATCCTCAGGCACAAGCTCAAGGCAGGGATCGAGGTCACGCGGGACTTCGCTCCCGGGCTCCCGCGCGTCTCTGCCTATGGCAGCGAGCTGAACCAGGTGTGGACCAACCTGATCGACAACGCAGCCGACGCCATGGCGGGCCGCGGCCGGATCACGCTCCGGACCCGTAGCGAGGAGGCGTGGGTGATCGTCGAGGTCCAGGACGACGGGCCGGGCATCCCCGAAACGCTGCGGCCCCGCGTGTTCACGCTGTTCTTCACGACCAAGCCGCAGGGCAAGGGAACGGGCCTCGGGCTGAGCACGGCCTACAAGATCGTGCGCAGGCACGGCGGCTCGATCGACTTCAGGTCGAGGCCGGGCGAGACGATCTTTACCGTCCGGCTCCCGATCGACTTCGAGAAGGCCCGGTCCGAGGAGGCGAAGGTTGCCGGGTAGGCAAGACCGCGAACAGCTCGACGTCGCCTGGCGCGAGGTCCTCACCACCGGGCGGGAGCACAAGGACATGCGGCGGTTCAGGCGGCTGGTGCGGCACATCCCGAGCGATCCGCGCTGCCGCATATGCTACGCGCCGTTCAGGGGCGTCGGGGGAGCCGTGATGAGGACGCTTCTGGGCAAGGCCCCGTCGACGTACAACCCGACGGTCTGCAACGACTGCGAGGTCTTCGCGCGAAAACACCCCGGCGGCGCCCAGGTCGACCTCGCCATGCTGTTCGCCGACATCCGCGGGTCGACCGGCATGGCGGAGAGGCTCGGCGACGCTGCCTTTCGGGCGCTGATCGACCGCTTCTACCGGGTGGCCACCGACATCCTCGTCCGCAGCGACGCGTGGATCGAGAAGCTTGCCGGCGACGAGGTCTCGGCGCTCTACGTCCCCGGGTTTGCGGGTGCGAGCTACACCGAGAAGGCGATCCAGGCGGCCCGAGCCCTGCTCGCGGCGACCCGCCGCGAACAGATTCCGACCGGGATCGGGGTGCACAAGGGCGTGGCGTTCGTGGGATCCGTCGGGTCGCGCGGCGGGATGGTCGAGTTCACGGCTCTCGGCGACGCGGTGAACACCACAGCGCGCCTCGCCTCAGTGGCAGGCCCCGGCGAGTTGCTCGTGTCCGAGGAGGCCCTGGAGCATGCGGCGGTCGCCGCCGGCGGTCTCGAGCAGAGAGTCCTGGCTCTCAAGGGGCGCAGCGCCCCCGTCTCAGTCCGCGTCCTGCGCGCGGAGAATTGAAAGGGAAGCCAGTGGAAGCCGCTGATGACAGGGCCGCCGCGGCGGCCAGGCGCTGGGTGCTGGTCGCGACCATCATCGCGTCATCGATGGATTTCGTGAACCAGAGCGCGCTCAACGTCGCGCTGCCGGCGATCCAGTCGGAGCTCAAGGCAAGCGGGGCCCAGCTGCTCTGGGTGGTCAACAGCTACGGGCTGCTCCTCGCCGCCCTCATCCTCGCGGGCGGGTCGCTCGGCGACCGGCTCGGCCGCAAGCGGGTGTTCGCGGCGGGCATCGGCCTCTACGCCGTCGCATCGCTCGCGTGCGGCCTTGCCCCCGGGTCCGTCTCGCTCATCGCCGCCCGCTCGCTGCAGGGCCTGAGCGGCGCCCTGATGATCCCGGGAAGCCTCGCCCTCATCACCGCCTCGTTTCCGCCCCGGCGCAGGGGCGCGGCATTCGGAACGTGGGCCGCGGTCACGACGATCGCGCTGCTCGCGGGTCCTTTCGTCGGCGGACTGCTGGCGGAGGCGGGGCTGTGGCGCGTGATCTTCCTCGCGAATCTCCCCGTGGCGGCCGCGGCCCTGATAGTGCTGCGGCTCCGGGTCCCTGAGAGCCGGAGCGAGGCGCCCGCCGGCGGCATCGACTGGGCAGGGACCGCCCTCGTCACGGCGGGCCTCGCCGGGCTCGCCTATGGCTTCACGTCCGCGCCGAGGACCGGTTTCTCGGATGTCCGCGTCATCGCCGCTCTCGCGGTCGGCTGCGCGGCGACGGCCGGTTTCGTCGTGGTCGAGCTGCGGCGTGCGCACCCCATGGTCCCGCCGCGGCTCTTCCGCTCGCGCACCTTCGCGGGGACCAACCTCCTCACGTTCTTTCTCTACGGCGGGCTGTACGAGTACAGCGTCTTCTTCAACCTGAACCTCATCCAGGGGCAGGGGTACCGCGAGTCGGTCGCGGGCCTCGCCTCGCTGCCGTTTATCATCGTGCTCGCCGCGATCTCGCGGTGGTCGGGAAGGCTCGTCGACCGCGTGGGCCCGCGCGTCCCGCTGCTGGTCGGCCCGGCCGTGGTTGCCGTCGCGTTCTCGCTGTTCTCCCTCATCGGGATGACGAAAGGCCCCTCGCAGTACTGGAGCACCTTCTTCCCCATAGTTCTCCTGGCAGGGGTCGGGATGGGGATCACCGTCGCGCCGCTGACGGCCGCCGTGATGAGCTCCGTGGCGGACCGCTTTGCGGGGATCGCGTCGGGGATCAACAACGCCACCTCGCGCATCGGGGGCGTCCTCGCCATCGCCATCCTGGGCTCGGCCGCCCTGTTCGCGTTCGGCGGCTCGGTGCGGGAGCGCTCCGCGCAGCTCGTCCTCCCGGCCCAGGCGCGCGCTGATCTCGAGGCGCAGACCGCCGGGCTCGGCCAGGCGGCGGTGCCCGACAGCGTGCCCGTGGAGCTGCGGCCCCAGGTCGCGCTCGTCCTGCGCAGCTCGTTCGTGGACACCTACCGGCTGATGATGCTGCTGTGCGGAGGGCTGGCCGCGGTCGCGGCGGTGCTGTCCGCCCTGCTTGTCGAGAAGAGGCCCGTGCCGCAGGAGGAACGCGCGCCCTGAGCGCGGGGACCTCACCGCGGGGGCGCGAAGAGGCGCTCCAGGCGCGCGAGCAGGAAGTCGATGGCAAAGGCGAACAGCGCGGCCACGATCGCGCCTTCGAGCACGTATGCCGGCTTCTGGTTGGTCAGCCCGGCGATGATGGGCCGGCCGAGCCCGCCGGCGCCCGCGACCGCGCCGATGGTGGCCGTGCCGATGTTCACGACCACGGCGATCCGCACGCCGGCGAGGATCACCCGCAGCGCGAGCGGCAGCTCGACCTGCCGCAGGACCTGCCCGGGGCTCATCCCCAGGCCGCGCGCCGCCTCCCGGATGCTTTCGGGGACGCCTTCGAGCCCCCGCACCGTGTTGCGCACGATCGGCAGGATGCTGAACAGCGTGAGGGCGACCAGGGTCGGCGGCGCGCCGAAGCCGAGGACCGGGATCGCGAGCGCGAGAACGGCCACGGGCGGAAAGGCCTGCGCGAGCGAGCTCAGGTCATCGACCGCGAGCCGGAAGTCGCGGCCGCCCGGCCGGGTCACCCAGATGCCCAGCGGGATTCCGATCGCGGCGGCCACGGCGCTCGAGATTCCGACGAGGAGGGCGTGCTCGCCGACGAGCTCGGTCAGCGGGGCCCTCGGGTAGAGCACCTGCGCCTCCCCCGGGAAAAGCACGCGCAGGACGAGGTCCCAGAATGGAGCGAACAGCGCGAGGCCGCAGGTCGCCGTGAGGAGGAGGAGCCCCGGCAGCAGCTCGGCGAGGCGGCCGCCCCGCGCGCGAGCGGCGATGAGGCTCATGCGCGGGCCTCCTGCGGCGGGGCGAGCAGGTCGATGAGCCCGGCGAGCGCCCGGTCGCTCGCCGCCGCGAGGAGCACCACCGGGATCGCGCCCAGCAGCACCAGGTCCGTGGCCGCCTGCCCGAGGCCCTGGAACACGAAGACTCCAAAACCGCCCGCGCCCACGAGCGCCGCCACCGTCGTGTTGCCGACGGTCTGCACGACGGCGATGCGCAGCCCGCTCAGCACGAGCCTGAGCGCGAGGGGCATCTCGACCCGCGTGAGGAGCTGCAGCCGGCTCATCCCCATACCGCGGCCCGCCTCGAGGATGGAGCGCGGCACGACCGAGAGCCCCGTGTACGTGTTGCGCACGATCGGCAGCAGGGCGTAGAGCGTCAGCGCGACGAGCGCGGGAGCGGCCCCGATCCCGCGGACGCCGAGGGAGCGCAGCACAGGAAAGCGGAACGAAAGCCACGCGATCGGCACGATGATCAGGCCGAAGAGGGCCAGCGAGGGGATCGTCTGAACCGAGTCGACGGAGGAGAGGATCGCCCGGGAGGCCGCGCGGCTGCGGTAGGCCCAGACGCCCAGCGGGATCCCGATCAGGGCCGCGACAACGACGGCCGCAGCGGTCAGGGCGAGGTGATTAACGAGCTCGACGCCGAAGCGGCCGCCGGTCGCGCGGAGCTCGCGCACCACGGCGAGCGACCCGAGCCTCCCCGTGAGCGCGAGGGCGGCCATCGCCGCGGCGGCGAGCCAGAGCGCAGCCCCGGCCCACCGCTGCCCCTTCGCTTCCCGGGTGCCGATCAGCATCAGGTAGGAGCCGGCGATCGCGACGTACACGCCGGAGCCGAAGGAGACGCGAGCCGCGGGCTCGGCGAGCGGCGTGACTCCCGCGAGCGCGAGCGAGACCTGCAGCAGCGGCGCCGCCGCCGCGACAAAGGCGATGAGGGCAGGCCGCAGGCGCGCGAGCGCCGGGCGCGAGGGGCGTGCCGCGAGCGCCAGGGCGAGCAGCCACAGCAGCACGAACACCGCGACGCCCGCCGGCCCGGTCACCTGCCAGGCGGCGAGCGCCGTGCCGCGGACGACCCGGTTGGGCTTGAGGGCGAGCCAGGGCAGCGCCGCGGCTGCCAGACCGCAGAGAGCCCCGAGGGCCACCCTGCGGTCCCAGCTGCGCTCCCCCGTCACATCGAGGTCTTCTTGAGGAAGCCCTGCGCGGTGAGGAACTCCCTGGCCACGTCGGCGGCGCTCCTTCCTTCGACGGCGATGGCGGAGTTGAGCCGCTGCAGCGTGACCAGGTCGAGCTTGCGGAACACGGGCGCGAGCAGGCCTTCAATTTCGTTGTACTTCGCGAGGACGTCCGAGCGCACGAGCGGCGCCGGCTGGTAGACCGGCTGGACGTGCTTGGTGTCCTCGAGCACCACGAGCCCGAGCGCGGGGAGCTGGCCGTCGGTGCCGTAGGTCATGGCGGCGTTGACGCCGTCGGTCTTTTCCGCGGCGGCCTTCATCGTCGTCGCGGTGTTCCCGCCCGCCAGGATGAGGAGCTGGTCCTTGGAAAGGTGAAAGCCGTACGCCTGCTCAAAGCCGGGCAGAGCGTCCGGCCTGTTGACGAACTCCTCGCTCGCGGCGAGCTTGATCACGCCGCCCTTTTTGAGGTAGGCCGAGAAGTCATCCCACGTGCGGATCATGGCGCTGTCGGAGAGGTCCTTGCGCACGGCCACGGCCCACGTGTTGTTGGCGCTCGCCGGCGCGAGCCACGCCAGCTTGTTGGCGTCCATGTCCAGCTTCTTCACGGTCTCGTACGCCTTTTCCGGGTCCTTCCAGACCTGCGGGTCGGTGCCCTGGAAAAAGAAGCCGCCGTTGCCGGTGTACTCCGGGTAGATGTCGATCTCGCCCGCGATGATCGCCTTGCGCACCACGTCCGTCGTGCCGAGCTGCACCTTGTCCACGACCTGGAAACCATTGTCGCGCAGCACCAGCACGATCATCTCACCGAGAAGGCCCCCCTCGGTGTCGATCTTCGAACCCACCGTGATCGGCCCCTTGGCCGCCGACTCACTGCTGCCGCTCGCCCAGAGCGACGCCGGCAGCGAGAGGACCAGCAGCAGGATCGTTCCCGCGAATTTCCGCCTCATCGTCCTATCCTCCAGCATAAGAATTGCCACGAAGTTATGGATGCGGCCGCCACGAGTCAAATCCGGCAATCGGGCCTGGTGTGGCCTCCCGGCGGACGACGAGTTAGATTCAAGGGGTGCGCCCCGCCGCCGGCGGGGCCGGGGCATGGGGTGATCGAGCTCGTCGACGTCAGCAAACGGTACGGGGCCAGGGTCGCGGTGGCGAATCTCAGCCTCCGCATCGAGGCGGGGACTCTCACCGTGCTCATCGGTCCCTCGGGGTGCGGGAAGACCACGTCGCTCAAGATGATCAACCGTCTCATCACCCCGGATTCGGGCGACGTCAAGGTCCACGGCCGCTCGATCTCGGGCGTCGACCCCGTCGCGCTGCGGAGGGGGATCGGCTACGTCATCCAGGACGTCGGGCTGTTCCCCCACCTGTCCGTGGCCGAGAACATCTCGGTCGTCCCGCGCCTCCTCAAGTGGCCGCGCAGCCGCATGGAAGACCGCGTCCGCGAGGTCCTCGACCTCGTGACCCTCGACCCCGGGTTCGCCCCCCTCTACCCGCACGAGCTCTCCGGGGGCGAGCGGCAGCGGGTCGGGCTCGCGCGCGCCCTCTCGGCGGACCCCGATGTTCTCCTGATGGACGAGCCGTTCGGCGCGATCGACCCGATCAACCGCGCGCGGCTGCAGGACATGCTGCTCGACGTGCAGGAGCGGATCCGCAAGACGGTCGTCTTCGTGACGCACGACATCAACGAGGCGATCAAGCTCGGCGACAGGATCGCGGTGCTGCGCGACGGCGCGCTGGTGCAGCACGACAGCGCCGCCCGTCTGCTGCTGCGGCCCGCCGATTCCTTTGTCGAGCAGCTCCTCGGCCGCGACCGCAACCTCAAGGCGCTCGCCTTGAAGAAGGCCCGCGACTTCGCGGCGACGGAAGGCTACGTCGTGGCCCCGGCCGCGCAGACCGACGGCGCGCTCGCCGGGCGCCTCGCCGAGGCAGGCGTGAGCCTCGCCCTCCTGGTCGACGGCGAGGGGCGCCTCGCATCGCGGCTGGTCAGCAACGGCGACGGGCGCGCGACACGCGACACGCAGCCGGTGGCCGTGGACCGCAACGCGAACCTGAACGAGGTGCTCTCGGCGATGCTGATGGCGGGCGAAAACCTCCTCCCCGTCGTCGACGGCCGTGGACGCGTCGTCGGCACGATCGACCTCGCGACGATATTCGCGCAGTTCGGGACACGGGGAGAGGGGCGGCGGGATTGAACGGCGGGCGGCCCCGGCGGGCGTTCCCTGACGCTCCTTGCGGAGCGCGCCGCGGCGGGCTACTTTCCTTTCCTGTGAGACCCCTTCTTCTGTCGTTCGCCTGCCTCGTGGTCGCCTCGTGCGCCGTGCGACAGGACGTGGACCTGGCGAGCAACGGCTCGGCCACGGTCGCGGTCCGGGTCGACCTGCAGCCCGCGTTCGCGGACTGGCTCGCGTCGATGGCCGAGGACGCGAAGACGCTGGGGGTAAAGCAGGGAAGCTCCGGCATCTTCGACGAGCAGGCGATCCGCAAGGGCGCGGCTTCGTTCGCCGGCGTGACCGTGACCCGTCTTGCGATCCCGTCGCGGGAGCGCCTCGAGATGACGCTGGCGCTCACCGACATCACCGCGCTCGCCGGCGCCGAGCCGGCGGCCGCGGGCCGGCCGCCGCTCGTGACTCTGGAGCGCAACGGCAGCCGGCGCACGCTCCGCGTCTACCTCGACGCCGCGAACTACGCCAGGATCAAACCCCTGATCCCCGGAGCGGACAACCAGCTCTTCGACTCGCTCGGGCCCCAGGAGAAGAACCCGTACACTGAGAGCGAGTACGACGACGTCCTTGCGTTCACCGTGGGCGACGATGCTCCGAAGTGGGTGCGCTCCTCGCGCATCGACGTGAGCGTGCGCGTCCCCGGCCGCATCGTCTCCCAGAAGGGCGGCCGCATCGAGGGGAGCACCGTGCGCTTCGAGATCCCGCTGCTCGACGCGCTGCTGCTGCGCGAGCCGCTCTCCTACGCGATCGAATACGACCTGGGCCCCTGAGGGAGCGCCCCACGGGCTTCCCGCCCGTCCCTCTCGGGGGCATACTCGGTGGTGAAGGAGCCATCATGGAAAGCCTCGTTCCCGAGATAGAGAAGCGACGCGCCCTGCGAGCGATCGACGGGACGCGTCGCGTCCCGACGGACGTGATCGAGCGCATGCTCACGGCCGCGACTCTTGCGCCATCGTGCGCGAACATGCAGCCGTGGCGCTTCGTCGTCGCGAGCGAAGAGCCGGCGCTCGGCCGCGTCAAGGAGGGCCTGTCGGGCGGCAACTACTGGGCGAAGAAAGCGCCGCTGATCATCCTCGTCCTCACCAAGGTGGACCTGGACTGCCGCCGCGACGACGGCCGGGACTACGCCTTTTTCGGCGCGGGGATGGCAGGCATGAACCTGATGCTGCAGACCACGCGCGAGGGGCTCATCGCGCACCCGATCGCGGGATTCGACGCGGTGGCCATCAAGAAGAGCCTGGCCATCCCCCCGGAGTACATCCTTCTCACGCTGATCAACATCGGCTACCCGGGCCCGGAGGATCACCTGAGCGACAAGCACAAGGAGCAGGAGCACAGCCCGCGGACCCGCAAGGAACCGGCGGAGGTCATCAGCTGGAACCGCTGGTTCGCATGAGGATGCCCGGAGCCTCGATGCGGGTCACAGCCCGGGCCCCGACGCGAGAAGCCGCGAGGTGAAGCCCGTCCCCATCGCCGTCCTCGGCATCGTGATCGCGCTGACCGCGGCCCGCCGGGTCGGGCGCCTGCGCCTGCGCATCTGGCAGGTGATGCTCGCGGGCGCGGCCGCGGTGCTGCTCACCGGCCAGATCGCCCCGGCTGCGGCGCTGCGCGCGATCAACCCGGACGTGATGCTCTTTCTCGCGGGCATGTTCGTCGTGGGGCAGGCGCTGGAGGAAAGCGGCTATCTCGCGTTCGTGACCGCGCGCCTGTTCGCGCGCGTCCGCTCCGCGGGCGCCGTCATGGTAGTGGTGCTGCTGGTCATGGGGGGCGCTTCGGCCCTGCTGATGAACGACACCGTGGCGATCGTGGGCACTCCCGTGGTGCTGGCCGCCGCCCGCGCCCGGCGCCTCCCGCCGAAGATGGCTCTGCTCGCCCTCGCCTTCGCCGTGACGATCGGCAGTGTGCCCAGCCCGATCGGCAATCCGCAGAACCTGTTGATCGCCCTCGCGGGCGGCATCCCGAACCCCTTTGTGACGTTCGCCCGCTGGCTGGTGCTGCCGACGCTGGTGAACCTCGCCGCGGCTGCGCTGCTGCTGCGGCTGTTCTACCGCGTCGAAGCGGCGCCCGCGGAAACCGAGGCCGTCGCGATCCGCGACCCGGCGCTCGCGCGCCTCTGCAGGCTGTCGGTGCGGCTCGCCCTCGCGGCCATCGCGGCGAAGATCGCGCTGGCGTTCCTGCCCGTGGCGTTCGACCTCCCGCTCGCCGCCGTCGCCGTCGCGGCGGCCGCGCCCCTGCTGCTGGCCAGCCGCAGGCGCTGGGCCCTCGTGCGCGACCTGGACTGGAGCACGCTCGTGTTCTTTGCCGCGATGTTCGTGCTCATGCGCAGCGTCTGGGACTCGGGGCTCTTCCAGGAAGTCGTCGGCCGGGCGGGGGCGGGCCTGACCCGGGTGCCCGTGATCCTCGCGGTCAGCGTCGGGGCGAGCCAGCTCGTCTCCAACGTGCCGCTGGTGGCCATGCTGCTGCCGGCGCTCCGCGACGCGGGCGCCTCGCCCGAGGCGCTCACCGCGCTGGCCGCGGGCAGCACGATCGCGGGCAACCTCTTCATCCTCGGGGCGGCCAGCAACGTGATCATCATCCAGAATGCCGAGCGGCGCGGCGAGACGCTCACCTTTCTCGAGTTCGCGCGGATCGGGGTCCCTCTCACCCTGGTCAACACGCTGGTCTACATGCTGTTCCTCGCGTGAGCGAAGCGGCGGCCCCGCGGCCCTGCGGCCCGGGGCCCCGCGGCCCGGGGTCGCGCGCGGGCGGCTTTATCCGCCGAGCATCTCGCGCACCACGCGCTGGACCGTCGCGACGTCGAAGGGCTTGGTGAGGCACGGAGCTCCGCTGCCGTTGACGAACCCGAGCGTGTCGGGGGCCATGATGTCGCCGGTCATGAAGACGATCCTGCTCGCGAGCGAGGCGTCCTTCTGCCGCACCCGCTCGCGCACCTCCACCCCGCTTATCCCCGGCATCCGCACGTCGATCAGCATGAGGTCGTAGCGTTGTTCCAGGATACGCTCGACCGCGGTCCGCCCGTCGGCGAGCGTGTCGACCTCGTGTCCCTCGGCGCCGAGGATCCGGACGAGGAGGTCGCGCACCGCCGGCTCGTCGTCGACAGCGAGGATGCGGCCGACCTTGCCCGCGCGGGGCGCGGGCGCCGCCGCGGCGGGCGGCTCGCAGTCCGCGGCCGGGGCGACCAGGGGAATCTCCACGATGAACTCAGCGCCCCCGCCGTGGGCCGCTCGCACGGAGATGCGGCCGCCGTGCTCGCTCACGATGCCGTGGCAGATGCTCAGGCCGAGTCCGGAGCCTTCGCCTACTTCCTTGGTGGTGAAGAAGGGGTCGAAGATGCGCTCGCGCAGCTCCAGAGGCACCCCCGGCCCGTCGTCCGAGACGCTGATGCGCAGCCAGGCCTCGTCGCGCCGGCTCGCAATCGTGAGGACGCCGCCCCCGTTGGCGCTCTTCATCGCGCTCTCGGCGTTGATGATCAGGTTGAGGAGCACCTGCTGCATCTGCTGCGCGTCGGCGACCGTGTCGGGGAGCTCCTCGTCGAGGTCGAGCGCGATCTGCACATTGCTCGTGCGGAAAGAGTACGAGCGGAGCTCGAGCGTGGAGCGGACGATGGCGTTCAGGTTCACCGCCTTGCGCTCGCGGCCTCTGCTGCCGCGCGAACGTGAGCAGCCGCTGCGTGATCCCGGCGACGCGTTCCGCCGCCGCGGCGATCTGGCCGACGGCTTGCGCGGCCTCGCCGCTCAACGGCAAGGTGGCGAGCAGGCCGCTGTAGCCGGTCACCGCGGTCAGCGGGTTGTTGATCTCGTGCGCGATGCCGGCCGCCATCTCCCCGATGGAGGCGAGGTGGGCGGTGATGCGCGCGCGCCGCTCCCACTCCGACCGCGCCGCCTCGTGCTCCCTGCGCTCGGTGATGTCGCGCAGGAAGCAGATGAGCCCTTTTGCACCCGACGGGTCGACCAGGGGCGCTGACGCGATCTCGTACTCGCGGCCGTAGATGGTATCGTGAAAGCGCGCGGGCGCCGTGTCGTCGTGCCTCGCGAGCAGCGAACGCTGCCCCGGGCGGACCCCGAAGCGCTCCTGGGCCGCCCGGTTCGCGAAGCGGATGAGCCGGTCGGTGTTGATGATCATCACCGCGTCGGGGGCGTTCTGCAGCCACGCTTCCAGGGTCCGGCGGGATCTCTCGGCTTCCGCGTACAGCCTGCCGGTCTCGAGCGCCATGGCCGCCTGGGTCCCCGCGGTCTCGAGAAGGTGAAGATCTTCGGTCGTGTAGGATCGTCCGGTCGTCTTGGGCCCCAGAACGATCACGCCGATCAGGTTTCCCTGCGGCGCGAAGACGGGCGCGAGCAGGACGGCGCCCATTCGACTGTACGAGCTTCCGCTCCGCTTCGGGGAGGTCCCGCAGCTCGGGGTCCGTGGCGAACGCGCGCGCGGAAAGGGCCGCCCTGTGCTTCTCCAGCCACCGGGCGATCGTCCCGTCGGCTCGGAGGCGAGGGCCGTCCGTCTCGCCGCGGGCCGCGAGCTCAGGGGAATCCGGTCCCGGCTGCAGCAGCGCCGCGGTCGACGCCCGCAGCGCTCCGCGGACGAGCCCGGTGAGCCGGACGCCGGCATTCTGCAGCCCCGCCTCGCTGCCGGTCTCGCGGCTGAAGTTGCGCAGCGCGAGGAGGTGGTCGTACCGCTCGCCGTAGAACAGCCGGTCGATCAGCTCCTGAACCGAGCCGTACAGCGGCCGCAGCAGGAGGGCAAACAGGAGCACCCCCGCGGCATAGAGCCACCAGGTGACCGGCTCGGGAGCCACCATGCTGAGGATCGCCAGGGCGCCCACGTACGGAATGGCGACGAGCGTGCTCACGATGAGCCGTATGACGCCCGCCCTCGCCACGATCCTGATGTGGAGGAGGCGGTACTTCAGCACCGCGACCATGCAGACCGCGGAAAACGCGAGATTGGTCCAGATCGCGACGGGGGGGAGATCGGAGAACGCGTCGAGGCCCGCGCCGGCGAGCGGGAGGAACCCGGCGACTCCGAGGTAGAGAAAGCGGTTGCGCGCCTCGCCCTCGGTCGCCCGGCGGTAGGCCCGCAGGGCGACGAAGATCCCGGCGCCGACCACCGCCAGGCTCGCCGCAAAGAGGGGAACGGCGAGCGGCCCGGCGAGCGGCGCATACCCGTAGGGCGCTGCCGTCATCCGTTCGATGGCTCCGCTGGTAGGCAGCACGATCGTCGAAGCGGCCGCGAGAAAGACGTAGGCTGCCGCCACCGGCCAGCGCCGCGAGCCGCCGGTACAGACGTAGCAGAAGTGGAAATAGGTGACGAACAGTGCGACGATCCAGACGCCCACCAGCCGGTCCCAGAAGAGGGCCGCCTCGACGTCAGGGCTGATCCGCATCAGGAACGTGCAGACGAGCCAGAGCTCGAGCGTGATCAGGAGCAGGAGAAAGACGGAACGGCTGCGATCGCGGCGGCCAGCGTGCAGCGCCAGCACCAGCAGGACCAAGGCCGCGGACGCGCAGACAGGAGGCCCGAGGAGGTAGCCGAGCACCTTTACCGTCGTCACCCCTTTTCCTTTTCCACCACCCCCGCGGCGCCGAGCAGCCGTTCGAGAACCTGTGCGGGAGGGTTGATGCGGTTGGGCTTGAGGTGGGCGATGTCCGCGCCGCCTCTGACCATCTCCGCCGTGTAGCGGGCGAACGCCCCCGGCGGCAGCACCGTCGTGCGGATCGGCTTCTCACCGAGGTAGCGCTCGACGTCGCGATAGTCGACGTCGACTTCCTTGAGCTGCGCGTCCACCATGGCGCTGACTTCAGCCGCCGGACGGGCCTCAGTGAGCTCGATCACCAGCCTCAAGAACGTGCGCGTCTGGTCGTACTCCTTGAAGGCCGACCAGTCCGCGTACTGGAGTCCGGTGGCCGCGATCGCCGACCAGATGACGCGCTCATCCAGGGCGCAGAGCCCTCCGAGGTTGATCGCGTCGCCGACTTTGCGCTGCACCTCGAACTGCGGGAGCTCGACTCCGGTCTCCTCATCCTGCAGGCTCGTCACCCGGAGGATGTCGCCGAGCCGATAGCGCAGCAGGGGCATGCCGTAGAAATGCGTGATCACGACCTCGTAGAGCCGGCCCCGCTCCAACTGGTCCAGAAGGACGGGAGGCTGTCCGGATGCGTCGCCGTTCTCGAGAAGCGGCAGGAACTCGAGGAAGACCGAGTCCGGGACCAGGGTCAGGTGCTTCTTGTTCCAGGCGTGCATCCCGAGGATCATCGATTCGGTGGCGACGTAGGCGTCGAAGGGCGTCACGCCCCAGTAGCGCTTGACCTCCTCGCGGTAGATGGCCATGTCGAGTCCGGAGGCGAGGATGCCTTTCGGTGTCCACAGGTCACGCGGGTAGACGGGGCGGCCTTCGCGCCGGGCGCGCAGCGCCGCCCGCGCCAGGCGCGCCAGCGTCCGCGGGTGGAGCATCCTCCACGAGATCCGGCCCGCGCCGCCGGCGATCTGCTGGCCCATCTTGACGAGGATGCTTGCGATGGCGCCGGCCACATCGAAGCCGTCCCGCATCGCGAGCTCGAACGCACGCGCCACCTGCTGCTGAAAGGGGAGATCCTCCACGGATTCGGGAGGCGGGATGCGGCGGATGGTGAACCGTTTCGCGAAATGGTCGAAGATGATCCCCGAGGTATACGGCGACGGCGCGAGCGTCGTGAGGAAACGCAGCCCCGGCGCCACGTTGATCTCACCCCGCGCCGAGGCCGAGGCGAGGACGCAGACCGCGAAGACGTTGCGCGCCGTGTTGTCCATCACCTCGACGCTGTGCGGGACCCATTTGAAGCGGCCTCCCCGTCCCGAGGAGTGGCACCACACGCAGGGTTTTGCGGCGAGCGCGCTCTCGTCCCTGTTGCTCAGCCAGGGGTCGTAGTCGTCGAAGCTGGTGAGCGGCGCGCGCGCCCGGAACTCCTCGGCGTTCCGCGGCGGGCGATCGCCCAAAATCTTGCGGCCGAGCAGGCTCCCGGACACGCGCCGGATCTGGTCGTCGAGGAGGCGGTTCTGGATCTCGAGGAATTCCGCGACGCTGAGATGGAGGAACCCGCAGTAGCGCTGCCAGCGCCCTTCGTTGGTGAGCCCCGCGAAGAGGGCATCCTCGGGAAGCATCAGCACCCCCTTTTCATGCTCGCCTCCGCATCGGGCCGGGCCTCTGTCCGGCCCCGACACGACGAGGCCTCGTCGGCCGACTACCCCTTTGCGCCGGCCAGGATCAGGTCCTGGTAGGTACGTTCTTCTTCAATTTCAAGTCTTTCGACGTCATGCCCGTCGAAGAGGCTGATCGCCTGCTGCCTGGTGTACGCCTTTCGCCGCGGGCGGAACAGGAGGGGCAGGTACAGCAGCCCCACCGGGATCAGGAGGAGCAGCTCCGCGACGAGCCGCATGGCGCTCTTGCCGGAGCGCAAGCTGCTGCGGACCTGGTCGCCGAAGAGCGCGCCGCCCATGGCCGCGTCCTCGATGTCCGATGGCACCGTCAGCACGAAGCGTCCGCCGGGGCGGAGGACCCGCATGATCTCGGCGACGACGGTGTCGACGGGGTCCACGAAATCCAGCACGTGGACGCAGAGGACGCGGTCGAAGCTGGCATTCGCAAAGTCGAGCGAGCGAGCGTCCATGACCCGGAGCTCCGGGTGACCGATCCCGCGAGTCTTTCGCCTGGCGCGGGCAAGCGCGGATTGCGAGAGGTCGATGCCGACCACGGGCAGGCCGGGAGCCGCTCTGAGAACCGTGACCAGCTCGTTTCCCGTGCCGAGCCCGACGCAGAGCATCCTTTGGGCGCCGGGGAGCCCGAGGCGCGCGAGGCACCGCTCCTGAAGGAGACGGTAGCGGCTCAGCGTGGCGGTCGTGACATCGTAGACGGGGTTGTAGACATAGTTGAAATAGAAGCGCACGAAGCCTTCGCCCATCCCCGCCATCATATGGGTTGGCTCTCAAAGAGTCAAAAATGAAGAAGGCAGCCGCGGCCGGCTCAGGCTCGCGCGGGCGAGGGCCGGGCGACCCGCGGCGGGCCGCCCGGCGTGCCAACGGGAGGGATGCCCGCTCAGGGCTTGTTCTGCAGGATCCCTTCGATCTTCTTCATCGTCGAGTCGTCGAGCCTGTCCCTCACCTCGGCGGCCTTGAGGTTCTCTTCGAGCTGCTCGACGCGGCTCGCGCCGAGGATCACGGTGCTCACGTTCGGGTTCTTCAGCGTCCATGCGACGGCGAGCTGCGCGAGGGAGGCGCCGACACCCCTGGCGACCTGCTCGAGCGCGCGCAGCTTTTCGGTCACCTGCTTCTCGAGCCAGCCGCGCTCCTTGAACTGGTTGCGCAGCCACTCCATGCGCGCGAGCCGGCTGTCCTCCGGGATCCCGTTGCTGTACTTGCCGGTGAGGAGGCCCGAGGCGAGCGGGCTCCAGATCGTCGTGCCGTACTTGTGGGTCTCGAAGAGGCCCCGGTACTCCTTTTCGAAGCGGTCCCGCCAGAACATGTTGTACTGCGGCTGCTCCATGCTCGGGGCGATCGCGCGGTAGTCACGGGCGATGCGGATCGCCTCTTCGATCGCTTGAGCGCTCCACTCCGAGGTGCCCCAGTAGAAGGCATAGCCCGCGCGCACCAGGTCGCTCAGCGCGAGCACGGTCTCCTCGATCGGCGTCTCGGGGTCCGGCCTGTGGCAGAACACCAGGTCGACGTAGTCGAGGCGCAGCCGCTGCAGCGATGCCTTGAGCCCCTCCGTGAGGTGCTTTCGCGAGAGCCCCGTGAGGTTCGGGCCCTTGGCCGTGCCGAAGTAGATCTTGGTCGAGACGACGACCTCCTCGCGGCGGAAGCCCTTGAGCGCCTCGCCCATCACCGCCTCGGAGGCGCCCGCCTCGTACGCCTCCGCGTTGTCGAAGAAGTTCACGCCGGCATCGAACGCCTTGCGCATCAGCTGTTTCGCCGACGCCATGTTGACCTGCGTGCCAAAGGTGACCCACGAGCCGAACGAAAGCTCGCTCACCTGGATGCCGGCCTTGCCGAGCCGATTGTATTTCATCGGTCCAAAATAACAGAACTTGACGCGGCCGGCCACCCGGCGCCGCCTCACTGCATCGGCCGGATGCGCACCTCGATCCCGCGTTCGCCCTTGAGCATCTGCTGCAGCAGCCCGACGTCCGTCTCCCCGTAGTGATAGGGGTAGAGCACCCCGGGCCGGATGGCCAGCGCCGCCGAGGCCACCTGCTCCGGGGTCATGGTGTACGGCAGGTTCATCGGCAGGAACGCGATGTCTATGTTGCGCAGGGCCTTGAGCTCGGGGGTGTCCTCGGTATCGCCGGCTATGTAGACGCGCTTGCCGCCGATCGTGAGCAGGTAGCCGTTGTCGCGGCCCTTCGGGTGGAAGGAGAGCCTCGCCTGCGTCGTGTTGTAAGCGGGCACGGCCTCGATCCCGACTCCCTTGATCGTGGCCTTGTCGCCGTTCTTCATCACGCTCGCGCCCGGGATCTTCGCGGCCGCGCTCGCGCTGGCGATGATCGCCGTGTCTTCCTTGCGGATCTTCTGGATCGCCGCGGGGTCGAGATGGTCGCCGTGCTCGTGGGTGACCAGAACGATGTCGGCCTTGGGCATCGTGCCGTAGTCGGCGTAGCGGCCCACCGGGTCGACGTGGATCACCAGCGGGCCGAGCTGCAGCATCAGCGTCGCGTGCGCGATGAAGGTGATGGAAAGCGATCCTGCATCGGTGATGAACTGGTCGACCGGGGGCGCGGGCTGCGCCTGGGCCCCGGCCGAGGGCGCGAACGCCGGCGCCGCCGCGAGCGCGACGATCAAGAGGGCAGTGACCTTCATTCTTGACCTCCTATGACTTGGCGTCCTCGCCAAGTCCCAAGCCCCGAGCCTTCGAGGGGCCCTCTGTGGCGTCCTCGCCAAGTCCCAAGCCCCGAGCCTTCGAGGGGCCCTCTGTGGCGTCCTCGCCAAGTCCCAAGCCCCGAGCCTTCGAGGGGCCCTCTGTGGCGTCTTCGCCAAGTCCCAAGCCCCGAGCCTTCGAGGGGCCCGCCTTCTCCACGGCCAGGCCGATCCGGCCTTCGCTCGCTTCCAGCAGGAGCTCGGCCTCCTCGCGGCTGCACCCCAGCAGCACCATCACGATCGCGGTCTTCGGCCTGCGGCCGGAGGCCTCGAAGGCGCGCTCAGCGGCGGGCTCGTCGCAGCCGGTGGCGATGCGGATGAGGCGCTGCGAGCGGCGCACGAGCTTGCTGTTCACCGGCCGCAGGTCGACCATCAGGTTGTTGTAGACCTTGCCCAGCCGGATCATCGCCGCCGTGCTGATCATGTTGAGCACCAGCTTCTGGGCCGTGCCCGATTTCATGCGCGTGGACCCGGAGACGATCTCCGGGCCGACGTCGACGAAGATGACGTGGTCGGCGTGCTCGAAGGTGCGCGAGCCGCGGTTGCAGCTGAGCGCCGCGACGGTCGCGCCGCGCTCGCGCGCGCGCTTCATCGCTCCGATCACGAAGGGCGCCTGCCCGCTCGCCGTGATGCCGACCAGGACGTCGCCCGCGGCGAGGCCGCGGTCGTCGATGATCCGGCCGCCGGCTGCCTCGTCGTCCTCGGCGCCTTCGATGGAGCGGGTGAGCGCGTCGGGCCCGCCCGCGATGATCCCCTGCACCATCTCGGGCGGAACGCCGTAGGTGGGCGGGCACTCGGCGGCGTCCAGAACGCCGAGGCGGCCGGATGTGCCTGCGCCGACGTAGAAGAGGCGGCCGCCGCTTCTGAACCCGGCGACCGCGGCGTCGACGACGCGGGCGATCGAGTCGAGCGTTGCGGCGACCGCGGCGGGCACCTTGCGGTCCTCGGAGTTGATGATCTCGAGGATCTCGCGCGTCGACTTGGCGTCTATGCCCTGCGATGCCGGGTTGGGCTGCTCCGTGGTCAGCTCGTCGAGAAAGCTCATCGGGTGCCAGTATAGCGCATCTGATGCCCCACAGGGCTTGAGCGCGGAGCCCGCGTCGCAGCCGGCCATTCCTGCTGCCGAAGCGCTCCGGGCAGCGGCCGCATCGGCGCCGGCCAATGTGCTGCGTTCCGCCGATGCGTTGGGAAGGGTATACTCGAAGGGATGCGCCGCATGGGACTACCGGCACGCAAGCTCGATCGCGTCTACACCTACGCCGACTACAAGCGTTGGCCGGGCGATGACCGCTGGGAGCTCATCGAGGGCACCGCCTGGAACATGAGCCCGGCGCCCTCGATGCGTCACCAGGCCGTTGTCGCGGCGCTCACGCGCATCATCGGATCCTGGGCAGTCGGCCGGCCCTGCACCGTGTTTCCTCTGCCCTTTGATGTGGTTCTGGCCGACCGGCCCGGGCAGCCTGAGGATCAAGTCACCACAGTGGTCCAGCCGGACATCTCCGTGGTCTGCGACCGCTCCAGGCTCAGAGCCTGGGGCTGCTACGGTGCACCCGACCTGGTCGTGGAGATCCTCTCGCCCTTCACCACCAAGAAGGATCTCAGCGAGAAGTTCGCCTTGTACGAGAAGCATCGGGTCGCGGAGTACTGGGTCGTCGATCCGGGTAACCGTTTCTTGCATGTTTACAGGCTCGGAACCGACGGCCGCTACGGCGACCCTCTCGTGCTGATGGGCGATGCCGAGGCCAGGTCTCTGGTGTGCCAGGGCCTGGCAGTCACGCTGGACGAGTTGTTCGTCGAGCCGTGACAGCCGT
Source organism: uncultured Spirochaetota bacterium (assembly GCA_963734495.1). Lineage (GTDB taxonomy): Bacteria > Spirochaetota > Spirochaetia > SZUA-6 > CAVTHK01 > CAVTHK01. Next base: position 380,726 of record CAVTHK010000001.1, on the reverse strand, counting down.
TGCGGCGCTCACGGCCTGCGCTCCGCGTCGAGAGCCGCCGCAAGGGCAGCTTCGTGCAGCGCGACGCGGAATGCCTTGAGCTTCGTGTCCGTCTCCGCGCGGCCGAGGTGCACGCGGTTGGTGAGCGCCACGACTCTGAGCGCCGCGGCAGGCTCGACCCAGACGCTGGTGCCGGTAAAGCCCGTGTGGCCGAAAGAATCGCTGCTGTAGAGCGGGCCGACCGGGGCCTCGGCGTCGTGCATCATGAAGCCGACGGCGCGCCTGCGGTTCAGGCCGTCGGTGAAAGACCTGCGCATGGGGGCGAAGAGGTCGTCGGAGGCGAGCTCTTCCAGCCTGCGCAGCACCGCCGCGGCGGTCCCGAAGAGCCCGGCGTTTCCCGCGTCGCCGCCGAGGCACCAGGAGTTCTCGTCGTGCACCTCGCCGCGCATCCAGCGCTTGCGCCAGCCGCAGAGCTCCGTCGTCGCGCAGCGCGATGAGTCGGGCGGGTTGAAGAGCAGGTCGTCCGCCAGGCCCAGCGGCGCGGCGACCTTCTCGCGAAAGAGCTCGCGCAGGCTTTTTCCCGTCACGCGGCGCAGCCATAGGCCAAGGAGCTGGTAGCCGGTGCAGCTGTAGACGACCTCGCTGCCCGGCGCGCGCTCCGGCCGCCGCGAGAGCAGCAGCCTCTCGGCTTCGTCGCGGTCGACGGAGCTCGCGTCGAACGCCTTGTACAGGTTCGGTACCGGCGGCAGGCCTCCGGTGTGCAGCAGCAGCTCGCGCAGCGTGAGCGCGCCCGACTCCGCGCAGACCCCGGGCAGGCGGCTGCCGAGCGCGCTGTCGAGACCGATTCCCTCGCGGGCCGCGACCAGCAGGACCAGCGGCGCGGTCGCCAGCGGCTTGGTGAGCGACGCCAGGTCGAACAGCGTGTCGGCGGTCATCGGCTCGCGCGCGGGCTGAACCTGCCGGTCGCCGCGCGCGAGGGAGATCACCGCTCGACCCTTCTTCTCCACGAGAACCACGGCGCCCGGGAAAGTCCCGTTCGCAATCCCCTCATCGACGACCGCCGTGATCCCGTCCGCCCTCGATTTTGACACCAGAGACTCCCGCATCTACAATAGCACCCAATCATAACGGGAGGTGAGGCATGAAGAGAAGCCTGATTCTGTGTCTTGCGCTCGGGCTGCTCGTCTCGGCGATGAGCTGGGCAAGCGGCGGAGGCGAGACGGCAAAGGCGGGCGTGACACTCAAGCTGTGGGGCTGGCGCACCCAGGACGCGCCCGTGTGGGAAAAGGTGCAGGAGGCGCTGCAGAAGCAGGGCCAGAAGATCACGATCGCCTACGAGTCGTTCATCGCCACGGAGTACGATGCGAAGCTGCTGCTCTCGCTGCAGGGCGGTACGGCGTCGGACATCTACCTGACCCGACGCCTCCCGAACATCACGAGGACCCAGCCGCTCATCGACAACGGGTACCTCGTGCCGCTCGACGGGCTGGTCGACCTCAAGAACTTCCAGCCGGTCACGCTGGCCTCCATCCAGCAGAACGGCAAGACCTGGGGCGTGCCCTTCGCGAACCAGGTCGTCGGCATCTTCTACAACCTCGACATCTTCGCCAAGTACAACCTCAAGGAGCCCGAGACCGTCGACCAGCTCGCGGCCATCTGCAGGACGCTGCAGGCCAACGGCGTGACGCCCTTCTTCGTGCCGGGCAAGGAGGCGTGGGTGCTCGCGATGCAGAACGCCATGGTGGGCGTGAGCATTCCGGGCGAGGACTGGATCGGCAAGCTGATCAAGGGCGAGGCGAAGTTCACCGATGCGCCGTACGTCGACATGCTGCAGAAGCTGTACGACCTGAGAGCTTTCTATCAAAAGGACTTCATGGCCAACATGCAGACGGAAGGCGATGCGGCCTTCGCGCTGGGGCAGGCCGCCATGCTGTTCTACGGGGTGTGGGGCGACAGCAACTGGCTCAAGCTCAACCCGAACTTCAAGTACGGCTACTTCCCCGTGCCGGGGGTCAAGCCCGGCGACGCGCGCGTGTACGTCTACATGGACGGTTCCTACGGCCTGAACGCCGCCTCGAAGAACCGGGAGGCGGCGCTCAAGGTGCTCAACTACACCGCGACCACCGATTTCGGCACGATGTTCGCGGCGGTCACGGGCGAGATGACGGCGATCAAGGGCGTGACGCTGTCCAAGGACAAGCCCGTGCTGGCCGAGTGCTACGACGTCGCGAACAAGCTCGCTGCGAAGAACATCTACTGGGTCGGCTCGCCTTTCGAGGCCGGCAAGCCCACGGTCTACGACATCCTGACACCGGGAATGCAGGAGATGTACCTGGGCAAGATCACGCCGGCGGAGCTGGCGAAGAAGGTCCAGGACGGCGTAGGCGCCTGGTACCCGGCCTTCAAGAAGTAGGAGAAGAAGGTTGAAGGGGCGGCGCGGGCCGCCCCTTGCGCCTGAGCGTCCATGGCCCGCAGGTCTCTCCGCAGCTACGGATTCCTCCTCATGCTCGTGCCGGCGTTCGTGCTGTACACGGCGTTCGTGGCCTACCCGTTCGTGAGCAGCCTCGGCTTGAGCTTCTACGACTGGCCGGGCATCGGCCCGAAGAAGTGGGTGGGCATGGCGAACTACGCCAGCGTTCTCGCCGGGGACGATGAGCAAGGAGTTCCTCGCCGCGTTCGGCCACAACATCTATTTCTTCGCGCTGTCCTGGGCGCAGAGCATGGTGCCCGGTCTGGTGCTCGCGTTCGGGCTGGCCGCGGGGCTGCGCGGGACCAACGCCTTCAAGGCGATCTTCTTCATCCCGAACACGCTGTCGATCGTCATCGTCGGCTTCCTCTGGGGCCTGCTCCTCAACCCGCAGTGGGGCGTCATCAACGTGTCGCTCAAGGCGATCGGGCTCGGCGCGCTCGCGCGGCCGTGGCTCGGCGACATGGGCCTGGCGTTCCCCACGATCATCACGGTGAACTCGTGGCGCGGCATGGGCTTCTACGTGCTCGTGTTTCTCGCCGGCATCGTCGGCATCAGCCGCGAGATCCCCGAAGCGGGGCGCATCGACGGCGCGTCGGAGCCCGAGATCGCGCTGCGGCTCGTTCTGCCCCAGATCCTGCCGCTCGTCGCCACCCTCACGATGCTCAAGCTGATCTGGAGCTTCAGCGTCTTCGACATCGTCTTCGCGATGGAAGGGGCGCAGGCGGGGCCGGCCGGCGCGAGCGACGTGCTCGGCACGCTCTTCTACCGCATCGCCTTCGGCGGGTTGGGCGCCTCGCAGATGGGCATGGGCCTGGGCGCCACCGTGGTGACCCTGATCTTCCTCGTGGTGTTCCCCGTCTCGATCATCTACGTGTACATCGTCGACCGCAGGGCCGAGGGCGCCCCGTCCCCGCGACCCGGCCGGGGGAGGCGGTAGCGTGTTCAGGCTCAGCCGCGTCCAGTCCGGTCATCGTCCTGGCGATCCTGCTGCTGTGGGCGTTCGCCAACCTCTTCCCGATCGGCGTCATGATCGTGTCCGGCTTCAAGTCCACCGCGGAGATCTTCACCAACCCCTTCGGGCTGCCGAAAAAGTGGAGCCTCGCCAACTACGTCACCGCGTGGAACAAGGCGAGCTTCGCCGTCTACTTCCGCAACAGCGTCCTGGTCTCGGTGCTCTCCATCGCGCTGCTCGTGCTCGTCTCGTCGATGGGCGCCTACGTGCTGGCCCGCTACGAGTTCCCGGGAAAGCGGGTGGTCTACCTGTATATCCTCGCGGGGCTCGTGCTGCCGGCCCGCCTGGCCATCATCCCGATCTTCCTGCTGATGCGCAACATCGGGCTGCTGGACTCGCTGCTCGGCCTGTGCGTCGTCAACACCGCGAGCGGGCTTTCGTTCTCGATTTTCCTGCTGTCGAACTTTTTCAAGTCGATCCCGATCGACCTCGAGGACTCCGCCCGCATCGACGGGGCGGGGGCCTTTCGCATCTACTGGCAGGTGAACCTGCCGCTGCTGCGGCCGGCGCTCGCCACGGTGGCGATCTTCAACTTCATCAACGTGTGGAACGACTTCTTCTTCCCTCTGATCTTCATCAGCACGAAGACCCGCAAGACGATCCCGCTCGGGATCCAGAGCTTCTTCGGCGAGTTCGCGATCCAGTGGGACCTTCTGTTCGCGGGGCTGAACATCGCCATCGTGCCCGTCATCGTGCTGTTCCTGGTGCTGAGCAGACAGTTCATCTCCGGGTTGACCGAGGGAGCGATCAAATAGCAGCCAAGCCCGGCCGTGTCCCCCTGTGCCTCGCAGTCGATTCGGGCGCGACGCGCGCGCCCTGGCTGCTGTTCCGCGACGCGGCGCGGCCGCTCGCGAGCGGCACGGTGCCCGGCGCGAACTACGCCGAAAGCGGACGCGACGGGCTGGAGAAGCTGCTGGCTGCGCTGGCCGCCGCGCTCCCGGATGACGCACCCGGCGTGATCGGTCTCTCCATGGCCGGCGTCGGCAGGCCCGACATCCGAGGCCCCGCGCTCCGCGACCTCGACGAGGCGCGAGCGTCGCTGTTCGCGGCGACGGCCTTCTACCTTTTTCACGACGGGCAGAGCGCGTTCTGGGCCGCGCACCCCGACGGTCGGGGCGTGGTCGTGTCGGCCGGCACGGGATCGTTCGCGATCGGCGCCGACGGCCGGGGCGGCGAAGCGCGCTGCGGCGGCTGGGGCCGCTTTGCCAGCGACGAGGGCAGCGCCTGGTGGATCGCGATCGAGGCGCTCCGCCGCATCATGCGCGAGGTGGACGGCCGCGAGCGGCCGTCGCGGATGTCGGAGCTGGTGACGCGGCGGCTGGCGCTCGGCGCGCCCATCGAGCTGGTGACCTGGCTGCACACGCCTTCGCGCACCAAGGAAGAGATCGCCGCGCTCTCGCGCGAGGTGGAGGAGGCCGCGGGCCAGGGAGACGATGCGGCAGCTCGCATCCTGGCCGCCGCGGGGGCCGAGCTCGCGAACCTGACCGCGGGCGTCCTCGCGCAGCTCGACCTCGGCGGCGACCCCGAGATCGTGGCCGCGGGCTCCGTGCTGCGGAACTCGGCGCCCGTGCGCGCGAGCCTCGAGGCGGCGCTGCGCGCCCGCTGGCCGGGCGCCGCGGTCCGACGTCGCGGACCTGCCTTCGGAGCGCGGCACGGCGCGCATGCTCGCCGACCGTGTGGCGCGCGGCGTGCCGCCCGACCTGCCGCCGCGCTGATCCGCCTATTTCCGGAGCTGGAGCAGGATGCTGCCGGCGTGCGTCAGGCTGCCGTCCGAGGCGCTGACGGCCATCGTGACGTCGGCCTGAGCAGGAACCGTTGGGGCGCTGAGACTAAAGGTGCCCTGCTTGCTGCCGTCCCCCGCGCCGAAGACAAAGCTGGCGGGCGTCGGCGCCTGCGACAATACCACGCCCGCGGGGGCCGTCGCTGTGATAGTCACCGTGCCGGTGTACTCGTTGAGCGGGTGCACGCGGAATGTGAAGGTCCTGGCCGGCTGGGCCTCGAAGAGAGTCTCTTCCACTGGAGCGAGCTCGAGGGAGAAATCGGGCTGACCCTCGGCTCCCTGGCGGCATCCGCCCAGCAGGGCAGCGAAGCTCGCTGCCAACAATCCGATGATCCACGTGCGACGCATAGGCGGTGCCCGTATTCTACTCGCGTCGTGCGCAAAGGCAACCGCGCAGGACGCCGGGCGACCACGGGGCGGCTACAGGGCGGCAGCCATCCTTGACGGAGCGCACCGGGCGCGCTAGGCTTGGGATATGAAATGGGAGACCGGCAGGCGCAGCGATAACGTCGAGGACCGCCGCCGAGGCGGCGGCGGCAGGGGCATCGCGATCGGAGGCGGTGGTGCCATCATCGTCGCCCTTGTCGTGCTCCTGATGGGAGGCGACCCGTCGCAGGTCCTTCAGGGCCTCCTCCCCGACGCGACCGGAACGACCCAGGGCACCCAGCAGACCTCTCCCGCCGAAGATCGACTGGCGGACATGTGCTCGGTGGTCCTGGCCGACACCGAGGACACGTGGAACGCCATCTTCGCAAAGATGGGCAGGGACTACGTGGAGCCCCACCTCGTCATCTTTTCCAGCCAGGTGCAGTCAGCGTGCGGCGCGGCCCAGGGGTCGAGCGGCCCGTTCTACTGTCCCGGGGACCAGAAGCTCTATCTCGACCTGAGCTTCTACGAGGAGCTCGCGAGCCGCTTCAAGGCGCCCGGGGACTTCGCCCAGGCGTACGTCATCGCGCACGAGGTGGGCCACCACGTTCAGAACCAGCTCGGGACCATGCAGAAGGTCCACTCCCTCATGAACCGTGCCACCCGTTCGGAGGCGAACAATCTCTCGGTGCGCCTCGAGCTGCAGGCGGACTTCTATGCGGGGATCTGGGCCCACTATGCCGACAAGTCACGGCGCCTGCTCGACAGCGGCGACCTCTCCGAGGCGCTGAACGCGGCCGCCGCCGTCGGCGACGACCGCATCCAGAAGCAATCCCAGGGCTACGTCGTCCCCGACAGCTTCACGCACGGATCGAGCGCCCAGCGCATCAAGTACTTCAAGCTCGGCTATGAGACGGGCGACCTGAAAGCCTTCGACCTGCTGTAGGGGCCGGAGCCGGCGGCACGCCGCTCGCGACAGTCCCGTTGCCTCAAGCGATGGGACCGCGTGCGCGATCCTCGTCCGCAACGTCTACGCAATTCGCGCCCGCCGGTCACACGCACACGAGTGTCCCCGAGTAAGGGCCGAGCTCCGGATCGAACCGACTTGCTTTTGCTGCATGCAACCTCGCGGAGGCGGCGGGTGCGCTGATCGACGGCCAGCTCCCGGGCCTCGCTCCGCGATCGGAGCGCTCACGGTGGCGGAGCGCTGTTACCGCCGTCGAAGGCGAGCGGCAAGAACGGCCGGTATCTCGCTGAACCTGCCCCCCCACCCGAGCGGATGCGGCTGCGGGTGGTCTGCCGGAAAGGCGCGCTCCTCGAAGCCGTCCAGCACGAAGCCGCTACGGAACGCCAGGTTCAGGTAGTATTCGAGCGGCCGATCGAAGTACACCTGCGGCATCGGCTGATTGCGCAGCGCGAGGCCACGGGCCTGCTGTGGAGTCATATAGCGCGAGACTTTGACGGAATAGGTCGTCCTTATCTGCCCATCCTGGTCCCGTTCTTCCGCAACATGGGAACAGGATACGTTGTTGAATGCCGGATGGGTCAGCGTGAAGACGAACATGCCGTCCGGTCGCAGTACGTCAGGCAACACCCGTAACAGGGGCTCGATGTCGGCGATGTCAAACAGCGCCATGTTGCACACGGCGGCGTCGAACGGTCCCGCCGGCCCGAGTGTCGCCCGCAGCGCGCCCTCATCGGTCGCGTCGAGAACGCAATAGGCGATCGGAGGCGCGGCATGAGCCGAACGTTTCCTGGCGAGCTCGACCAGGCTTGGCGAGAAATCGAACGCCGTGACCGTCGCGCCCAGCGCGGCCAGATGGCGCGCAGTGAGGCCGTTGCCGCACGCGACGTCGAGGATGCTCTGCCGGGGTCCCGGGCTGAGCAGTCGCAGAATCGCCGGCCACTCCAGTACGGTGAAGAAATCGTTGCCAGTGTCGCCCATCTTCGCGTCCCACACGTACGCATTGGCTTCCCACGCCGCGTGGGTCTCTTGATGGGCGGATCTCACGTCGCTCACAGGTGGCCTCCGGACGCCATTGTACACCCGTCGAAGATCGCCGGATCTCATCCGCATCTCCGCCGGGTGCGCGTATATGTCCGTCGAGCGAGACGTGCATCTTGAAGACTACCTTCGGTCGCTGAATCCTCCACCCCGTCGACGAACAGGGTCGGGCAAGATCGACACCAGGCGGGGCGACTGCAGACCTACTCCGGCGCGAAGACCCGGATCTCCGCCTGCTGGCTGCCGCGGCGAGGGACTGCCACGAAGAGCCGGTCCATCTCGGGCACCCAGAGCGACGTCCGTGCGCCTGCCGCCGTCGGTGTTCTCGCGGTCACCCGGTAATGGTCGGGATCCGTCTGCTGAATGACATCGAGGAAGCCGTTGCCGCACGACACGTACAGGCACCGGCGTCGGGCATCGTAGAAGACGTCGTCGGCGTCTCCGTCGACTTTCAGGCCGGCGACCACCTTGCCCGTATCGGCGTCGAGCACCTTGAGCGCGGCCGGCGTCCGCGTCGCGACGAAGAGCCTGCGATGCGCGTCATCGAGCCCCATCGGGAAGTTCGAGAAGGCGTTCGCAAGCGGGCCGCCGATGGACCAGCGCTTGATCACCGCATCCCGAACCAGATCCAGCACGAACACGCCTCGCGCGGGAGCGGGAACGTTGGCGAACAGCGCGGATCCTTGCGGGTCCAGCGCGAACCCTTCCGGGTGCCCCGGCAGCCCGATTTCGGCGACCCGTCGACCGCTTGTCGTATCCACGACCGATATCCCGTTTCCGGCGGCAATCAGAACCCGATGCGAGTCAGGATCGCCGTGGATGTTGTCCGCGTCGCCTCCCAGGTCGATCCGCGAGAGCAGCCGCAGGGATGCGCCGTCGAAGACGTCGCACAGGCCACTGCCCGCGTTGGTGACGTAGAGCTTGTCGGAGTCCGCGGCGTAGTACGCTCCCTGGGGCTCCTCGAGCCCTCCGATCCTGCGGATCACCGCCGAGGAAACCAGGTCGACCACCTCAAGCGAATTGCTGCCGAGCGCCGAGACGAACAGACGCTTGCGCGGCAGGTCGATCGCCAGGTGGTCGATGCGGCCTTCCACGCCCGGCAGCGGTATGGCCCTCTGAGCGACGATGATCGATGTCTGTCCGTGAGAAGCCGGCGCCGCGCACAGCAGCGCCGCGCACAGCAGCGCCGCGAGCCATGCGAAGACCCGCCTCATTGCGCTCCTCCTACACCCGCGCCCGGTAGGACCGAAGATACAGCGCGCCGCCCGCGGCGACGACCAGCGAGAAGGCGAGCATCAGGTTGCTGTACTCGTAGCCCCTGGCAGCCGCGACGATGGGCAGGATCAGCGTGTCGAGCCGCCTGCCGTCGAGGATTCGCCCTACGACCGCGGTCCCGATGGCGCCCGCCACGATCCCGACGAGGTTGAAGAGACCCATGCCGACGCCCGTTTCGTGCTCGGGCAGGGTCTGCGAGACGCTGTTGATCATAGCGGTCTGAAAGAGCGAGAAGCCGACGTAGGTGAGCAGCATCGCGGCCGCCACGACCAGGGCCGATATGCCGAGCAGGACGGACATCGCGAGAATGCCGGCGACCAGGAGCGCGAGCCCGATGGCCACCACGAAGTTGCTGCCTTTCCGGTCCGCGAGGGTCCCGGCGATCGGTCCGCAAATCACCGAGCTGATGGCGCCCGGAAAGAGGGTCAGTCCGATCTGCGCGGGGCCGAGGCGGTGGATGTCGCTGAGCATCAGCGGAATCATGAAGAAGACGCCGATGACGACGTAAAAGAGGCAGAACCCGGCGATCACGCCGTTGCGGAACTTCGCGTTCGCGAAGAGCGACGGCGTGATGAAGGGGTCGGACACGCCGCGCACGCGGAGGACGAACAGGACCACCGCGCAGATGAACGCGGCGAGCCAGTACCATGCCGGAAAGTTCAGCTCGACGACCAGGGCGCCGACGGCCGCCGCGACCAGCGCGGCGCCGACGAGGTCCACGGCGCCTTCCCGTCGCGGCTCCTTGGGCAGCTCTCTCCCGAACGGACGGATCGCAATCAGGACGAGCAGCGGAATGAGAAAGAGGTACGACCAGCCGACGCTTCCCGACACGACGCCGCCGATGACGGGGCCGAGGCCGATCGCGAGCGAGACCGTCGACGTGAGAAAGCCGAAGATCCTGCCGCGCTCCGACTCCGGCGCGTACCGCGCGACGACGACGAAGATGAGCGCCGGGATCGCCGAGCCGCCCATGCCCTGGATCGCGCGAGCCGCGACGACCGCCGGGTACCAGGACCGCAGCGCGAAGCCCAGGACCGAGCCGGCGACGTACACGACGATCCCGACGATGATCAGCCGCCTGAGGCTGTAGATATCCGCGAGCTTGCCGTAGATCACCGAGCCGATCCCGAAGAACACCATGAAGATCGTCATCATCCAGCTGACCCCCGACGGCGTCAGCGAGAACGTGCGCGCGATGATCGGCGTGGAGACGTTGAACACGGTTTCGTTCAGCACCGCGAAGAAGATGAGGTAGACGATCCAGGGGACCAGCCTCCTCAGGTTGACTGCGTTCTCGACGCTCAATCGGGACTCCTTATGTCGATCGCCTCGGGCGACGCGGCTGCCCCGCAGCCTGCGGCGGCGGCTCTGCCCTCCTGGGCTCGAGTTAGTCGTGCGGTCACTTATTGGGGCCGGGGTCGGCCCGATTCCGGCCTGACTGCAACCTATCGTCGAACGGAGGCAGGCCGAATCGACACTGGTCGAATCGTTTCGGAAAATTATAAACGTCGACGGGAAGAGTCAAGAAACAAGTTGAAGGTCGGCGCGGCCGCCCGCGCCCGTGCCGCGGTCCGCGGACTACACCGCCTCGATGGTCGACGGCGGCTTGCGTGTCACGTTGTAAGTGACGCTCACGACGCCGTCCACCTCCGAGGTGATGCGGCGGCCGAGGCGCTCCAGCTTCGCGAACGGCAGGGGCGTCGGCGTCGCCTTGACGGCGTCGGTGCTCTCCCAGCAACGCACCTCGATCTGCATCCCGAACTGGCGCTTGCCGTCCCTCACCCCGGTCACCAGGTCCTTGTGCAGCACCGCGAGGTACTGGAACGCGCCGCTCGCCGCGAGCTCTTCCTCGACGATCGAGGTGGCGGCTCGCACGACCGCGACACGCTCCGGCGTGACCTCGCCGATGACGCGGGCGGCGAGCGCGGGGCCGGGAAAGGGCGGTCGGTCCCAGATCTCCCGCGGCAGGCCGAGAGAGCGCGCGACCTTGCGCACGCCGGTCTTGCGCAAGCGGATGATCGGCTCCAGCACGACGTAGCCGAAGGTCTTGACCGTGTCGATGCCGAGCTGCGCGAGGATGTTGTGCTGCCGCTTGACTCCGGCCACGGTCTCCTCGACGTCGGTGTAGTTGGTGCCCTGCAGGAGGAACCGGGCGCCGCTCCTTTTCACCAGCGGACCGAAGACGGTCTTGTAGAAGGTCTGCGTGATCGCCTCGCGCTTCTCTTCGGGGTCCTCGACTCCCGCGAGGGCCGCGAAGAACTGCCGGCGCGCATCGACGACCTCGACCTTGACGCCCAGCGACTTGAAGAGCGCGGCGATCCGTTTCGCCTCGCCCTCGCGCATGATCCCGTTCTCGACAAAGTACGTCTTGAGCCGGCTCCCCAGCGCGCGGTGGGCGAGCATCGTGACCACGGAGGAGTCCACACCTCCGGACAGCGCGTTGACGGCGGTGCCGTCGCCGACCGCGTCGGAGATGGCGGCGACCTGCTCGCCGATGAACGCGGCGGGACGCAGCTTCGCGAGCGTGATCTCGCGGATGCCCTTGACCTTTGGTTTCATTTCTTCGTCTCCTTTGCCAGGCGTGCGATGTCCGCGTGGTACTCCTGAAGGCTCCGGACCTCGCCCCTTCCGTTGCGGCCGGCCTCGATGCCCTGCACCGCGGCGGCAGCCGCGGCCATCGTCGTGATGTACGGCACCTTGTGCCGGATCGCCGCCTTTCGGATGTCGGAGTCGTCATGGGAGCTCAGCTTGCCCGCGGGGGTGTTGATGACGAGCTGCACGGCGCGGTTGGTGATCGCATCGACGATGTGCGGCCTGCCCTCGTGCATCTTGAGCACGATCTCGGCCGAGACGCCGCTGCGGGCGAAGAACTCCTGCGTGCCGCGCGTCGCGCGGATCCCGAAACCGAGGGCGGCAAAGCGGCGCGCGACCTCGAGCGCCGCGGGCTTTTCGGGATCGGTCACGCTGAAGAGGACCGTGCCCTCCAGCGGAAGCCGCGAGCCCGCCGCCTCTTCGGCCTTGGCGAAGGCGAGGCCAAAGGAGTCCGCCATGCCGAGCACTTCGCCGGTGCTCCGCATCTCGGGGCCGAGGACGGGGTCGACCTCGGGGAACATGGCGAACGGGAAGACCGCCTCCTTGACCCCGACGTGCGGGATGGGGCGGCGGACGAGGCCCAGCTCGGCGATCTTTGCCCCCATCATGAGGCGGACCGCGACGCGGGCCATCGGGATGTCGCAGACCTTGGAGACCAGCGGCACGGTGCGCGACGCCCGCGGGTTGGCTTCGAGTGCGTAGACGCGGTCGGCGCAGATCGCGTACTGGATGTTGATCAGCCCCACGACGCCGAGGCGGAGCGCGATCCGCCTCGTGTAATCCTCAATGGTCTCGAGATGACGCGGAGGAATGGAGACCGGCGGGATCGCGCAGGCCGAATCGCCGGAGTGGATGCCCGCCAGCTCGATGTGCTCCATCACGGCGGGCACGAAAGCCTCGGTCCCGTCCGAGAGGGCGTCGGCCTCGCACTCTAGGGCGTTCTCGAGGAATCGGTCGATGAGGATCGGCCGCTCCGGCGTGACGCCCATTGCGCGCTCCACGTAGTGGCGGAGCATCTCCTCGTCGTGCACGACCTCCATACCGCGGCCGCCGAGGACGTAGGAAGGGCGCACCATCAGCGGATAGCCGATGCGCGCGGCGATGGCGAAGGCCTCGTCGAGACTGCGGGCCATGCCCGACTCGGGCATCGGGATGCCGAGCGCCTCCATCTCTTTGCGGAAGAGGTCGCGGTCCTCGGCGAGGTCGATGGCCGCGACGGAGGTGCCGAGGATGCGGACGCCCGCGCGCTCGAGCTCGCGCGCGATGTTGAGCGGCGTCTGCCCGCCGAACTGCACGACGACGCCTTCGGGCTTCTCCTTTTCGTGGATGGCGAGCACGTCTTCGACGGTCAGCGGCTCGAAGTACAGCTTGTCCGAGGTGTCGTAGTCCGTGGAGACGGTCTCGGGGTTGCAGTTCACCATGATCGTCTCGTACCCGAGCTCGCGCAGCTCGAGGGCCACGTGCACGCAGCAGTAGTCGAACTCGATGCCCTGGCCTATCCGGTTGGGTCCGCCTCCGAGGATCATCACCTTGGTCCGGCTGCTGGTCCCGACCCGGTCGGGCGCGTTGTACGTGGAGTAGTAGTAGGAAGCGTCCTCCACCCCCGACACCGGCACGGCGTCCCACGCCTCGCTTACCCCCATGCGGAGTCGCCGCGCGCGTATGTCCTCCTCGCGAAGCCCGAGGAGGCGGGCGAGGTAGGCGTCGGCGAAGCCGTCCTTCTTCGCGCGCGCGAGCAGCGCGTCGGACAGGCCCGCGTCTTTACGCGCGAGGATCTCCTCCTCGATCGCCACAAGCTCCCGCATCTGCTCGATGAACCACGGCTTGATGTGCGTGCGGGCGGCGAGGTCCGCCGTCGTCGCGCCCTTGCGCAGCGCCTCGTACATGACGAACTGCCGCTCCGATGTGGGCCAGGCGAGCATCTGCATGAGCTCTTCGAGCGGCCGCCTGTGAAAGTCCTTCGCGAAACCGAGGCCGGCGCGGCCGATCTCGAGGGAGCGGATGGACTTCTGCAGCGCCTCCTTGTAGGTCTTGCCGATGCTCATCACCTCGCCCACGGCGCGCATCTGCGTGCCGAGGCGGTCCTCGACGCCGCGGAACTTCTCGAAGGCCCAGCGGGCGAACTTGACCACGACGTAGTCGCCCGAAGGCGTGTACTTGTCGAGAGTGCCGTCGCGCCAGTATGGGATCTCGTCGAGCGTGAGCCCGCCGGCGAGCAGCGAAGAGACGAGCGCGATCGGGAATCCCGTCGCCTTGGAGGCAAGGGCCGACGAGCGCGAGGTGCGCGGGTTGATCTCGATCACGACGATGCGCCCCGTGGCGGGGTCATGGGCGAACTGCACGTTCGTCCCGCCGATCACCTGGATCGCCTCGACGATCCGGTAGGCATACTCCTGGAGCTTCGCCTGGACCTCGGCGCTGATGGTGAGCATGGGCGCGGTGCAGAAAGAGTCGCCGGTGTGCACGCCCATGGGATCGACGTTCTCGATGAAGCAGACGGTGATCATGCGGTTCTTCGCGTCGCGCACGACCTCGAGCTCCAGCTCCTCCCACCCGAGCACCGACTCCTCGATGAGCACCTGACCGACGATGCTCGCCGAGAGGCCGCGCGAGGCGACGACCGCCAGCTCTTCCTCGTTGAACACGATGCCGCCGCCCGTGCCGCCGAGGGTGTACGCGGGCCGCACCACGACCGGATAGCCCAGCTCGCCCGCGATTCGTTTGGCGCCGTCGACGGTGCGCGTGATGTCGCTGCGCGGCATGTCGATGCCGAGCCGCGACATGGTGTTCTTGAACGCCTCGCGGTCCTCGCCGCGCTCGATGGCGTCGGCCTGCACGCCGATGATGCGCACCCCGTAGCGGTCGAGCACGCCGGAACGATGAAGCTGCGAGGAGAGGTTGAGCCCGGTCTGACCGCCGAGGTTCGGCAGCAGGGCGTCGGGCCGCTCCTTCGCGATGATGCTCGCGAGCACGGCGGGCGTGAGGGGCTCGACGTAAGTGGCGTCGGCCATCCCCGGGTCCGTCATGATGGTGGCCGGGTTCGAGTTCACGAGCACGATCTGGTAGCCCAGCTTGCGCAGGGCCTTGCACGCCTGGGTGCCGGAGTAGTCGAACTCGCAGGCCTGGCCGATGATGATCGGGCCCGAGCCTATGATCATGACCTTCTTGATGTCTGCGCGTCGCGGCATGGCAGCCGAGCGTAGCGGCCGCGGCCGGCGCAGTCAAGGAAACGCGCCTCGCCGCGGCGGGAGCATTACGACTTGTAGATCAGGTAACGGGCGCGGATGCCTTCAAATTTGTCCTGGTCCTGACAAGCGCGGTCGTAAACCTGGTCGAGCCCCTCGCCCGCGTCGATGCTGTCGCGGAGCCAGCTCCCGCCGGCCAGCCTGTCGACGAAGCTGAAGTTCCCGTCCCAGTCGGGTCTCCACTCGAAGTGCTCCGCGTAGTCGCGCTTGAGCACCGAGAGCATCGCCAGGGCCGTGCGCAGCGGGCGGAACGCGTCGCGGTCGGAGACGTGCAGGACGACGCCCTGGCAGGACTGGCCCTTGTGCTTGGAGATCGTGGGGGTGAAGAAGGTCGAGCTGAACACGACACCGGGCAGCTCGAGCTCGGCCAGGGCCTCGCGCAGGCGCTCACCGTCGACCCACGGCGCGCCGATCGTCTCGAACGGCCGCGTCGTCCCGCGGCCCTCGGAGACATTGGTGCCCTCGAACAGGCAGGTGCCCGGGTAGACCAGAGCCGCCTCAACAGTAGGAAGGTTGGGTGAAGGCGCCGGCCAAGGGAGCCCCGTCTCGCCGAAGAACATGGCGCGGCGGTAGCCTTGGAGCGGGATCACCTCGAGGCGGGCCTGCGGGAAGTACTGGCCCTTGAGCCAGCGGGCGTACTCTCCCACGGTGAAGCCCGTGCGCGCGGGCAGGCCGTAGCCGCCCACGAAGCTCCAGGCTTCGTCGTCGATCGGGCCGCCTTCGACCGCGACGGCGCCGATCGGGTTGGGGCGGTCGAGCACGCAGAACGACTTGCCGGCTCCGGCGCAGACCTCGAGCGAATACGCGAGCGTGTACAGGTAGGTGTAGTAGCGGCAGCCGACGTCCTGGATGTCGAAGACCATGAGGTCGACGTCCGCGAGCATCTCCACTGCGGGCCGCTGCCGCTCGCCGTAGAGTGAGTACACGCGCACGCCGTGGAAGGTCTCGTCGGCGACCCGGACGGCATCCTGGGCCTCGCCGCGGAAGCCGTGCTCCGGCCCGAAGAGAGCCGTGAGGCGGAAGCCTCCCTCGAGCAGCGCGCGCCATGTCGGCACGCCGGTCGACGTCATGCCCGTCGGGTTGGTGATGAGCCCGATGCGCAGGTCGCGGAAACGCGGCTCCCCCTGAAAGGAATCCACGCCGGGAACGACTCGCTTGGCCATGGGGTCCCTCCTCGCGGCCGGCCCGCCGCCCGCCCCATTGTCGCTGACAGGACCCCCCGCGGGCAAGCCCGCGAAACGCCGGGCAGGCCGCGTCTCGCTCTACGCCGGCCGCGCTCTCACCAGCTCAGTCCCAGCCTCCGCACCAGGACGAACTTGACCAGATCGTTCACGAACAGCGAGAAGACGAACGAATACCCGATCACCAGAAGGGTCGTCGTGAGAGGAATCGGTTTCATGCCCGGGATTCCGAGAGTCGCGAAAAGGGCCGCGATGACGGCGTCGAGCAGGAGGACGCCGAGCAGCATCCGGCTCGGCTTCGAATCCCAGAAGTGACGCCTCTCCCGCACCACGAAGAGCGAGAAGATCGCGAAGTAGATCATGATCTCGAACCCGAACGTGTTGAGGGCCTGGACATCCCCGGACAGCCCCAGGTACCTGGAGCCGATAAAGAACAACCCCACCGATTCCCCAATCATCAGCACGCCGAGGATCAGCGCCATGGTCACGAGGCCCGTGATGTTCCAGGTCTCCGGTTTCCGGGACCCCCGCACATTGTCGGTGGAAAGGGATATTTTGGCGAAATCCGTCATGAACACCACAAGAATCATCCCGAGAGCCGAAATGACGAACTTGCCGGTGACGAGAAAGATCAGCACCACAAAGGAGGCCTTGAAGACCGTTCGGCTGATCTTGTTGATGATCCACGTGGTGATCCGCTGGTAGATCTGCCTGCCGTTCGTGACCAGGTCGACAATGCCCGCGAGACCCTCATGGGTCAGTACGACGCTCGCCGCGCCCTTTGCGACGTCGACGGCGTTGCTGACCGCGATCCCGACTTCGGCCTGACGAAGAGCGGGTGAGTCGTTCACCCCATCCCCCGTCATCCCTACGACGTGACCCTTTGCCTGCAGGCTTTTCACGACGACGTACTTGCCTTCGGGGTAGATCTCGGCGAAACCATCGCTCTTCTCGGCGACCTCCGCCGCAAGGGACGCGTTCTTCTCATCCGCCGCCTGCAGATCCGATATGCGATTCACGTTTTCTCCGACCCCGACCTCCCTGGCAATGTCCCTTGCGATCGGCAGGGCGTCTCCCGTAAGCATCTTCACGGCGACTCCGAGCCCGTTCAGCTCCCCGATCAACGCCTTTGAATCGGGCCGGAGCGAGTCGGACAACGTCACCAGTCCGATGAGCGCCGGGCGACCCGAGCCGTCTCCTTTGGCCACCGCGAGAGTGCGATGACCCTTGCGCGCGAACTCATCAGCCCGGGCCTCCAATCCATCGATCGCGCCGGAATCCAGCCCGCAGGCGCCGGCCACCGCCCTGACCGCCCCCTTGAGCGCGCGGACCTCGCGCCCGTCCTTCTGCACGACAACCTCGGTCCGACGGGTCTTCGGGTCGAAGGGAATGAAGGTCTTGACCGCGAACGAGTCGACGGCGAGATTCCGCTGCCGCGCCGCGTCCAAAAAGGCCAGGTCGATGGGATCCTGGTTCGCCGCCTGGGAGGCCAGGGCGCCCTGGAGGACCACGTCATCCTCGGTGGACCCGTCGAGAGGGATCAGCGCGGATATGGAGAGGCGGTTGACGGTGAGCGTGCCGGTCTTGTCGACGCACAGAACGTTCATGGTCGCCGCATCTTCCGAGGCGCTCAAGCGCGTGACCAATACCCCTTTTCGGGCGAGCTCCATGGATCCGACAGCCATGCTGACCGTGAACATGACCGGCAGCGCGACCGGAACCGCGGACAGGAGGAGGACCAGCATCAGGGGAAGGATCTCGAGCAGGTTCAGGCCCCGCGCGGCCGAAACCGCGAAAGCCGCGGCCAGCAGCGCGCCGACGACGATCAGCAGCACCCTCACGACCCCGGATACGACCTCTTCGATGTGCAGTTTGGGTCGGGCCATCTGCACGAGCTCGGCGGTCCTTCCGTAGTAGGTCCGGATGCCCGTGAGTATGACCACGCCGTTGGCCTCGCCTCGCCTCACGATGGAGCCCGAGAAGACGACCTCGTCCGGGCGCTTGTCCGTCACGATCGATTCGCCGGTCAGAGCCGACTGGTCGACTGCGAGCTCGCTGGACGCGACCTTGATATCCGCCGGGACAAAGTCTCCGGGCCTGAGCCTGATGATGTCTCCCGGGACCAGCTCCCTTGCGGGCAGGACCCTCCAAGCGCCGTCCCGGAGCACTCGTGTATTGACCTGCAGGTTCTTTCGCAAAGCCTCGACCGCGTGGGACGCTCTCTGCTCCTCATAAAAGCTGATCACTGCGTTGACGACGAGCAGCGCGGTCACGATGAAGAAGTCGTCGTAGCGACGCAGGAGCAGCGAGATGAGAATGATGAGCTCCAGCATCCATGCGGTGAGTCCCCAGAACTTCCTGACAAAACGAATCAGCTGATTCGTCTTCTGCTCGGGGACTTCGTTGTACCCGTATCGCGCGACCCTGCTCGCGATCTCGCTGGAAGCGAGACCCTTGGCCGCGTCCGTCTTGAGGAGCGCCACCGCAGCTTCGGTGGTTGTCTTTGTTAAATCCGCGGATTCCGCATCTTCGTTTGCCATCCGGACCCCTTCCGACGGCTGCCGCGCGAACCGGCGCTATGCGCCGCTGGCGGGAAGCCGGCTGCCGCCGCCTCAAAGATAGTTGCACATGGTGAAGCGGGGCAAAAGGAGCCGGGGCGAATCCACGGCCGGCGCTCGGCGCGGAAGCGGCGATTCCTATCGAGGCCGCGCGTGCGCCTTGAGAGCGGCGGCGAGCTTGTCGCGCACCGCGCACCTGTCGAAGCGGAACGAAGAGGCGAGCTCCTCCAGCTTCGAGCCGTTTGCGCCCTCGAACAGCTTTCCGAACTCGGGCACCACCGCTTCGGCGAACAGGATCTCCCGCACGAGACGGCAGATCTGCCAGCTCACGCCGGAGGGGAACGGGTTGTAGCCCGGGAACTCCCTCTCCATGAGCTTCTCGATCGGTCCCATCACGTCGCGGATGTGCTCGTCCGTCGTGCCCCAGCGGTCGGTGGCGAGCCTCGCCTTCTTCTCAGTGACGGGGCGCACGAACGTGTTCCACGCGCTGTCAGGCCTGGTGTACGCGAGCCCCTGCAGGCCGATGTCCTTGTAGGTCCAGATCGCCCAGCTCACTTTGTGCTCGTCGTAGATCTCGAGCTGGTCCTCCAGCACCCGGTAGCGCATCGCGTCCTTCGCCGGGTCGCCTGTGTAGACGGGTCCGAACTCGCCGACCCAGATCGGGAGGTCGCGCGACAGCATGAACTCGCTCCGCTGCAGGAACGTGTCGCGCAGCGCCTTCCGGTCCACGTAGCGGCCGCGCGAGACCCCCGGGTACGGGCCGCCGTCGACAAAGCCCGGCAGCGCGTAGTCGTGGTTGGTGTACACGACGTTGGGGATCACGTGCTTGAACATGAAGAAGTCGCGCGAGTAGCAATTGCCCTCGAGGAAGATGATGTGGTCGGGGTCGACCGACCGGATCTCCGCGGTGATCTCGTCGTAGTAGTCGGCGACGTACGATTCGCTGGGGTCGGCCGGCTCGTTCAGCGGGTTGTAGCCGGCCACCCACGGGTTGCCCTTGTAGCGGGCGGCGATGGCGCGCCAGATGGCGTTGACGCGCTCCTGGAAATGACGGTGCTCCCAGAACAGCGCCCTGTGCGTCGGGTTGTCGGAGTGCCAGGCCTGGTTCTGGCCGCCGGGCGCCGAGTGCAGGTCGAGGATCGTGTAGATGCCTCGCTCCGCGCACAACGACACGGCGCGGTCGAGGTGGCGGAAACCTTCGTCCTTTATGACGAAGGGGTGCATGTCGTCCTCGAGGTGGCGGTAGTTGATCGGGATCCGCACGAGGTTCAGGCCCAGCGACTTGATGAAGTCGGCGTCCCCCTGGCCGAAGAAGTCGCCGAGCAGCCGGTCGAAGAAGCGCTGGGTGTTGTCCGGGCCGACCGCCTTGAGGATCGCCTGGCGTTGGGCCTGCTCGGAGGACGGGTAGCCGGTGATGAAGTTCTCCATGTTCAGCCAGCCGCCCAGGCAGACGCCGCGCAGCAGGACCGGCTCACCCTTGCGGTTCGCGATGTTCTTGCCCGAGACCTTGAGGAACGCCTGATTGTCCATGACGGTCTTCTACCACGGGGGCCGCCGCGGTGCAATTGGTCAGCCCGCGGGCCGTCAGCCTGCGGGTCAGCCTGCGGGTCAGCCTGCGGGCACGGCGGCCTTGGGCCCGTAGACTGCGCGCAGGGCACGGGCTGCGGCGACCATGTTCCGCAGCGAGGGGCGCACCTCGTCCCAGCCGCGGGTCTTGAGGCCGCAGTCCGGGTTGACCCAGAGCCGGTCGGGGTCGATGACCGCGGCGGCGCGCTCGAGCTGCGCCTCGATCTCCTCCCGCGAAGGGACCGTCGGGCTGTGGATGTCGTAGACGCCTGGGCCGATCTCGTTGGGATAGCGGAAGCCCCGGAACGACTCGAGCAGCTCCATGGCGGATCGGGCCGCCTCGATCGTGATGACGTCCGCGTCGAGGGCCGCGATCGCCTCGATGATCTCGGCGAACTCGGAATAGCACATGTGGGTGTGGATCTGCGTCTGGTTGGTCACCGCCGCCGTCGCGACGCCAAAGGCGCGCACCGCCCATTCGAGGTAGGCGGGCCTCTCGGCGCTTCGGAGCGGAAGCCCTTCGCGCAGCGCGGGCTCGTCCACCTGGATGATGCCGGTGCCCGCGCGCTCGAGGTCGAGCACCTCGTCGCGCAGGGCGAGCGCGATCTGGAGAGCCGTCTCGGCGCGCGGGAGGTCGTCGCGGACGAAGGACCAGTTCAGCATCGTCACCGGGCCGGTGAGCATGCCCTTGACCGGCTTCGCGGTCAGCGACTGGGCGAAGCGCGCCCAGGAGACCGTCATCGGGCGCGGCCGCTCGACGTCGGCCCAGATGATGGGCGGCTTGACGCAGCGGCTTCCGTACGACTGGACCCAGCCGTTCTCAGTGACGGCGAAGCCCTCGAGCTGCGCCGCGAAGTACTCGACCATGTCGGTGCGCTCGGCTTCGCCGTGAACGAGCACGTCGAGCCCGATCGCCTCCTGCTCGCGGATGACGGCGGCGATCTCCGCTTCGATCCGGCCGCGGTAGGCGGCCTCGTCGATCTCGCCGCGCCTGAGGGCGCGCCGCGCGCGCCGCAGCTCGGCCGTCTGCGGGAACGAGCCGATCGTGGTGGTTGGAAACGGCGGCAGCGCGAAGCGCGTCCGCTGCAGCCGCGCGCGGACCGGGTGGGGCGCGCGCCGCCGCGCCATCTCGGGCGTGACCGCCCGCGCGCGGGCGCGGACCGCCTCGCTGCGGACACGCGGGTCGGGCGCGTCGGCCGCCCGGCCCGCGGCCCGCGCCGCGGCCGCCGCCCCGGCCTCGAGCTCCGCGCGCACCGCGTCGCGCCCGCGCTCGAGCGCCGTTCGCAGCACCGCAAGCTCGGCGAGCTTTTCGCGCGCGAACGCGAGGCGGCCGCGCAGGGCAGGGTCCAGGCCGCGCTCGGAGGCGAGGCTCACGGGCACGTGGAGCAGCGAGCACGAAGGCGCGAGCCACAGGCGTTCGCCGAGCCTGTCGTGGACGGGCTCGAGCGAGTCGAGCGCAGCCGCGAGGTCGGTCCGCCACACGTTGCGGCCGTCCACGACGCCGAGGGAGAGGACCTTGCCGGAGGCCGCGGCAGCGAGCGCCGCCGCGCCCCTGACGTCCGCGCGCCCCCGCACCGCGTCCAGGTGCAGGCCGTCGACGGGCAGCTCAGCGGCGGCGCGGAGGTTTTCGGCCAGCGGGCCGAAGTAGGCGGCGAGCAGGATCCTCGGGCGCGGCGCCCCGGCCGCGAGCCGGGCGTAGGCGGCGCGCGCCGCCTCGACCCAGGCTTCCGGAAGGTCGAGCGCGAGGATCGGCTCGTCGAGCTCCACCCATCGCGCGCCGCCGGCGGCAAGCAGGGCGAGCAGCTCGCGGTAGAGCGGGAGGATCCGTTCGAGGTACCCGGGACGGTCCGGCCCGTCGCCGGCAGTCCTGGCGATCCAGAGGAAGGTGAGCGGTCCGACGAGGACCGGCTTCGGCGCAAGGCCGGCCGCGATCGCGGCCGCCGTCTCGTCGAGCAGGCGCCGCGGGTGCAGCGACAGCTCCTGGTCGGGCTCGAGCTCCGGCACGATGTAGTGGTAGTTGGTGTCGAACCACTTGGTCATGTCGCAGGCGGCGAGCCGGCCGTCGCCTCCAGTGGCGCCGCGCGCCATGGCGAACTCGAGCTCGACCGGGTCGCTGATCGAGCGGAAGCGGCGCGGGACTGCGCCGAGGAGCAGGCTCGTGTCCAGGACATGGTCGTAGAGCGGCAGGTCGCCGGCGGGGACGAGATCGATGCCGGCGTCCGCCTGCTCCTTCCATCGGGTGTCGCGCAGGCGGGCGACCGCGGCGGCCAGGCCGGCCGCGCCGATGCGACCCGCCCAGAACGCCTCGAGGGCGTCCTTGAGCTCGCGTCGCGCGCCGATGCGCGGGTATCCCAGGGTGTGCAGCGTGATCACGGCAGCCTCCGGGTACACCTGACCATTTTCCAGGCATGACGAAAAATGATACTTTGTCCTGTATTCATGAGGAGCCGTCATGATCCAACGCGCCCACCTGGAGATCGTCGAAGCGATCGACCGCCACGGCACGCTCACGGCGGCCGCTGAGGCGCTGCACCTCACGCAGTCCGCGGTCTCACACTCGATCCGGCGCCTCGAGGAGCTGCTCGACGTGCGCCTCACGCGGCTCGAAGGCCGCCGCGTGCGGCTCACCCAGGCAGGCAGCTACCTCCTCGCGTCCTGCCGGCGCATCCTGCCGCACCTTCGGGAGGCCGACAGGGCGCTCGTCGAGTTCGGCCGCGGCTCGCGGGGTCTGCTGCGCATCGGCATGGAGTGCCATCCCTGCTACGAATGGCTGCTCACGATCATGGGCCGTTTCCTCCAGCGCTGGCCGCACGTGGAGGTGGACGTCGTGCAGCGCTTCCAGTTCAACGGGATCGACGGGCTGCGCTCCCACGAGATCGACGTCCTCGTGACCCCGGACCCTGTCGACGATCCGGAGCTCCGCTTCGAGCCGGTCTTCGACTACGAGCTGGTACTGGTGGTGAGCGAGCGGCATCCCCTGGCCGGCCGTCGCCGCGTCGCGCCTCGCGATCTCGCCGGCCTGGAGCTGCTGAGCTACCCGGTCCCGCGGGAGCGGCTCGACGTCTTTACCCGCTTCCTGAACCCGGCGGGGGTGCAGCCGCGCGCCCTGCGGGTCGTGGAGGCCACCGAGGTCATGCTCGAGCTGGTGCGCGCGGGCCGCGGCGTGACCACTCTCCCTGATTGGATGATGAAGGGCTCCCGCGCCCGCGGCCTCGCCGCCGTGCGGCTCGGCCCCGGCGGCATACAGAAAGCGGTCAACCTCGGCTTCCGGGCGGACGAGAAGCTCCCCTCTCACGTGGACGACTTCGTGCGGCTCGCCCGCGGCGAACCCCTGCCCGCGAGGCGCTGACCGACCCTGCGCCGGCGCTACGGCGTGTCGAACTTCCGCGTCCAGCCCGGCAGCGTCACCGGCGGCTCCGCGGAGGGCTCGACGAGCCTGCCGTAGAGCTCGGGCCTGCGCGCGCGGAGGTACCGTTTGCCCGAACCCTGCTCGAGCTTCTCCGGCGTGAGCAGGCCCACGACGACGTCGTCGCCGAGCACACGGCTCTCCGCCATCACCTCGCCGAAGGGGTCGATGATCATGGCGTTGCCGCCTTTGATCGTGTCGTGGTCCACGCCGATCGGGTTGCTGAAGACGCCGTAGACCCCGTTCTCCCAGCAGCGGCACGGCAGGAACCGCATGAGCCAGCCGCGGTTCTTCGGTCCATCGAGCTCCATGCGCAGCGGAACCGGATCGCGCTCGCGGTTGTCCCACAACGCCCTGTCGACCGTCCCGCGCCCCGGCATCGGCGACGGAAGGCATCCGGTGACGTGCGGCATGAAGATGATCTCCGCTCCCATCAGGGCCGTGATTCTCGCGTTCTCCGGGAGGTTGAGGTCGTAGCAGATCAGGAACCCGACCTTGCAGCCCGCAAGCTCGATGACGTGGTAGCCGCCGCCCGGAGCGAGGTCCGGATGGATGAATGGGTGCAGCTTGCGGAACCGGGTGATGAATCCGTCGGGACCGACCGTCACGTAGCTGTTGTACATGCGGCCGTCGGGCGCCGTCTCGATCAGCCCGGCCATCACGATGACGCGATGCTTTTGCGCGATCGCCGCCAGAGCCCGCGTGGAGGGGCCGTCGGGGACCGGCTCGCTCACGCGCACGAGCCCCGCCGTGTCCAGGGTCTGCAGCCACGTGTAGCCGGGGATGCTGCACTCGTGGAAGCTCACGATCTCGGCGCCGTGCTCCGCCGCCCTGCGCGTGAGCTCTTCGATGCGCGAGAGGTTGTGCTCCTTGTCGCCGTCCCTGTGCTCGAACTGCGCGGCGCCGATCCGTATGTCCCGCATGGCCCCTCCTGACGCGCGACCCCCTGTGTCCGGACGCTCGGCCGCCTGTCAAGCCCGAGTCGGATCCACCAGTTTCAGGCTGGAAAAGTAGTCGCGGAAGAAGCCGCGGTCGCGCGCCAGCAGCCGGTCCGCGTGGAGTTGCGCGTGCGCCGCGATGAGGAAGTCGGGCACGATCCTGCCCCGGAGCCCTCCGCGCTGGAAGTACTTCGCGAGGTGGCGTCCCGCAAGCAACGCGCTCTCTCTCGAGCACGCCACGTAGTCGATCCCCAGATCGTCCAGCAGCGATTGCACTTCGGAATCCTTCGAGAGAGCCGGGCGCAACTCGGCGAGCACGCACTCGCACACGACCAGCCTGCCTTCGGCGCGAGAGTTCCTCAAGGCCGTTTCCGAAGCAGTGCCGTGCGTCGCGTCGTCGGTGAGCAGGTCCAGCAGCACCGACGTGTCCACCGCGGTCGTCATCCGCGCACCTTCTTCAGGTACTCGTCGACGCTGATTCCCCCCGGAAGTCGTCCGCGGCCCCGCCACCTGGACAGGGGATCAACCCGTTCGCTCTTGGTCGCGACGATCTTGCCTCCGACGGTCTCCACCTCGAGCACCGTGCCCGGCTTGATGCCGAGTTGCTGCCGTACAGCCTTGGGTATGGTGATCTGCCCCTTCTCAGAGACGACAGTTTTCATACCTCAACTGTAGGAATTCTTACCGCGAGCGTCAAGACGCTCTCGTCGCGCACCGCGGGCTCTCACTCCGGGGAAAGCCGGTACGCGCGGCCCGCCTGGGCTGCGATCTCCAGGATGCCGCCAGCGGTGCGGCCCGCGACTGGCGCGCCCCCGCAGATGGCTGCGAGTGGCCCTGCTGCCCGCACCCGCAGCATGGCATCGCGCGAGGCCCGGATCTCCGCGGCCTCGAGCCGCCCGCCCTTCCATTGGACGTCCACCTCGAAGCCGCCGCGCGCCCGCAGGCCGCGCACACGACCCGACGCCCACTCGGCTGGAAGCGCGGGCAGCAGGCGGATGAGGCCGCCGTGGCTCTGCAGGAGCATCTCGGCGATCCCGGCCGAGGCGCCGAAGTTGCCGTCGATCTGGAAGTAGTCGGGCGGGTGCCCGTCGAAGAGGTTGTCGTAGGTCGAGTCGCGCAGCAGGGCGTAAAGGTCGGCGAGTGCGGCCTCGCCGTCCGCCAGGCGCGCGCGCAGGCACACCATCCACGCGCGGCTCCAGCCCGTGTAGCCTCCGCCCGCCGCGAGCCGCCTCTCGAGCGTTATGCGGGCGGCGCGGGCCAGCTCCGGCGTCTCCTCCGGCGTGATCTCCGATCCGGGGAAGAGGCCGAAAAGGTGCGACATGTGTCTGTGGCCGGGGTCTGCTTCGTCGTAGTCCTCGAGCCACTCCATGATCTGGCCGTGGCTGCCGACGCGCGTCGCGGGCAGGCGTGGGATCATGGCTGCGGCCCGAGACTCGAGCGGGTCGTCCATGCCGAGGATCCGCGCGGCCTCCACGAAGGCCGAGAGCACCAGACGGATGATCTGGTTGTCCATCGTCGGCGCCATGCAGAGCCCCGCCTCGCCGCCGCCGGGGATGCAAAACGCGTTCTCGGGGCTGACCGAGGGGCCGGACAACAGCCTGCCGCCGCCGTCCTCGACCAGGAAATCCGCGTAGAACTCGGCCGAGGCACGCAGCACGGGCCACGCGCGCTCACGCAGGAAACGCTCGTCACTCGAGAACAGGTAGTGCTCCCAGAGATGGGTCGCGAGCCACGCACCGCCCGTGGGCCAGTAGGAGTGCCGCGTGCCGGGATCGACCGGTGCGGTGTCGGCCCAGAGATCCACGTTGTGGTGAGCGACAAAGCCGCGGCAGCCGTAGAGCCTGCGCGCCGTCTCGCTGCCTCGTTCCGCGATCCGGTCGACGAGGTCGAACAGCGGCTGGTGGCACTCCGCGAGGTTGGCGACCTCGGCAGGCCAGTAGTTCATCTCGGTGTTGATGTTGATGGTGTACTTGCTCTCCCACGGCGGGGTCATGGAGTCGTTCCAGATCCCCTGCAGGGTGGCGGCAAGCGTGCCGGGTCGGCTCGAGGCGACGAGCAGGTAGCGGCCGTACTGGAAGTAGAGCGCGAGCAGCCCTGCATCGCGTCCGCCCGCCTTGACCGCCGCGAGCCGCTCGTCGGTGGGCAGACGGTCGAGCTCGTCGGCACCATCAATGCCGAAGGCCACCCGCCCGAACAGCCGCGCGTGGTCGGCCGCGGCGTCGGCGCGGATCGCCTCGTAGCCGCGCCGGGCCGCGGCGTCGAGCTGCGCGAGCGTGCGCGCCTGCGGGTCGCCGCCGCGGAAGTCGGTGTTGGCCGCCACGAGCAGTGTGACGGCGCGGGTACCTTCAACAGAGAGATTGTCGCCCGCCGTGGAAACGGCTCCGCCATCGGCCACCGCGCGCACCGCGGCGAAGAACCGCACTCCATCGGGCCCTGCCTGGCCGCGGTGGAACACAGTGTCAGGTCCGGACGCCCCGCTCGTTCCGGAGAGCGGCCGCCGTGCGAGGCTCGCGAAGAACGACATCGGCGCCTCGCTCTCGAGCCGAAGCGCAATGACCTGGTCGGGGACGCTGGCGACGGCCTCCTCCGTGCACCGCGCGCCGCCCCTCATGAACGCGACCCGTGCGACGCCGGTCGCGAGGTCCAGCTCGCGCCTGTAGTCCAGCGCCGGCGCTTCGGGCCCGAGGAGCTGCAGCTCGAGCTCAGCGAGGCTCTGGTACGGGTTCATGCGCTCGGGCAGCGACTGGAGCGAGCGCACGGCGAGGTCCTCGGCCTCCACGAAGTGACCCTCCATGAGAAGGCTGCGGATCCGCGGCACCGCCTCGCGGGCGGCCGGGTTGTGCCGGTCGCGGTACCCTCCGTACCAGACGCTCTCTTCGTTGAGCTGAACGCGCTCGACGCGCGGGAACCTTCCCATTGGCTTTCCGTACACCATCGCCCCGAGCCGTCCGTTGCCGACTGGCAGCGCCTGCTTCCAGTGCTCCGCGGGCCTGCGGTACCACAGCTTGAGCTCGCCCATGCCGACCTCCGCGCGCAGCCACCGTACACCGCGGCCGGCCACGTTGTCGCGCATGTCGCTCGCGTTTGACCGCCGTCGTCGCCCGTGTTAGCCTCGCTGCCGAAAAACGGAGGCGAGCCGTGAAGGTTGAGATCCCCCGCGGGCCCTTCGAGCCGACGTGGGAGTCGCTCGAGAGCTACCGGGTGCCGGCCTGGTACCAGGACGGGAAGCTCGGCATCTTCATCCACTGGGGCGTCTACTCGGTGCCCGCTTTCGGCAACGAATGGTACCCGCGCAACATGTACCAGGAGGGCTCGCCGGAGTTCGCGCACCACGTCGCGACCCACGGGCCGCAGATCCAGGCGGGCTACAAGGACTTCATCCCGAAGTTCCGCGCAGAGCGGTGGGACCCCGATGCGTGGGCCGAGCTCTTCCGAAGGGCCGGGGCGCGATTCGTCGTGCCGGTGGCCGAGCATCACGACGGCTTCGCCATGTACGACTCGAAGCTCTCCGAGTGGACCGCGGCCAGGATGGGCCCGCGCCGCGACGTGATCGGCGAGCTGGCCGCCGCGGTGCGCCGCCAGTACCTGGTCTTCGGGCTCTCGAGCCACAGGGCCGAGCACTGGTGGTTCTTCGACGGCGGGATGCGCTTCGACTCCGACGTCAAGGACGGCCGCAACGCCGGCCTCTACGCGCCTGCCCAGCCGCGCGACACGCAGCCGAACCAGGAGTTCCTCGACGACTGGTTCGCCCGCACGGCGGAGCTCGTCGACACCTACCAGCCGCAGCTCGTGTGGTTCGACTGGTGGATCGAGCAGCCGGTCTTCGAGCCGTACCTGCGCCGCTTCGCCGCCTGGTACTACAACCGCGGCGCCGAGTGGGGCCGCGGCGTGGCGATCAACTACAAGAACCGCTCGTTCCGCGAGAAGGCCGCGGTCTTCGACGTCGAGCGGGGCCTCCTCGCCGGCATCAGGCCGCTGTTCTGGCAGACCGACACCTCGATCTCGAAGAACTCCTGGGGCTTCGTCGCCGAGCAGGACTACAAGAGCGCAGGCTCGCTCATCGGAGACCTCATCGACATCGTGAGCAAGAACGGCGCCCTCCTGCTCAACATCGGTCCGAGGCCCGACGGAACCATCCCGGAGCCCGAGCAGAACGTCCTGCTCGAGATCGGCAGGTGGCTCGCCGTCAACGGCGAGGCGATCTACGACAGCCGGCCCTGGAAGGTCTACGGTGAAGGTCCAACGGCCGTCGTCGAAGGCTCCTTCAAGGACACGGCGCGCGCGCCGTTTACGGGGCGCGACGTGCGCTTCACCACGCGGGGCGAGACGCTGTACGCGATCCTGCTCGCGTGGCCCGAGGGCGGCGAGGCCGTGATCCGGTCGCTCGGCACGGACCTGCGGCTCCACGAGAAGCCCGTCGGCTCCGTGGAGCTGCTCGGGTGCGGGGAGCCGCTGCGCTGGAGCGTGCGCGGCAACGGGCTGCACGCCAAGCTGCCCGAGCGCAAGCCGTGCGAGCACGCGTTCGTGCTGAGGATAAAACCGTGACACGCACATCCGTCCTCAAGCTGCCTCGGGCGGATGTCGAAACGCTGCGCCGCCTCGGCGAAGAGACCGCGGCCGTCGCGCGTCTCGACGTCCACCGGGAGAAGGCCGTTATGTGGCGCCGCCTGAACGACCTTCAGCCCGTCCGCCCGATGGTCTGGATCACGGAGATCCCGTGGCACGAGATGAACGTCGACGACGAGCTCAGCCTGCGCTGCAGCGACGCGTGGGCGCGGGAGCTCGAGGAGCGGCTGCGGCAGACGCTCTACCAGTGGCGCCACATGCCCGTCGACATGATCGTCAGCGATTACATCGAGTGCCCGCTTGCGATCTCCAGCACCGGTCTCGGGGTGGAGGAGCAGGTGGACGTCGTCCGCACCGATGAGCGGAACCCGGTGGTGTCGCGCCACTTCCATATCCAGATTCGCGAGCCCGAGGACGTCCGCATCATCAGGGACCCCGTCGTGACCCACGACGAGGCGCGCACCGAGCTCGCGCTCCAGACGATGCGTCACATCTTCGGCGACGTCATCGACGTGCGCAAGGCAGGCCGCAAACACTTCTGGTTCACGCCCTGGGACAACCTGATTCGCGTGTGGGGCGTCGAGGAGGCGATGGTCGACCTCATCGACCGGCCGGAGATGGTCAACGCGTTCGTCTCGCGCTTTGTCGAAGCATCGCTCAAGGAGCTCGAGCAGTACGAGCGGCTGAACCTTCTCTCGCTCGGCAGCAACAACACGCGCGTGGGCTCCGGCGGCTACGGTTACACCGGCGCGCTTCCGGCCGCGGGCTACGACCCGGCGCGCGTGCGACCCGCCGACATGTGGGGCTGCTCGAACGCCCAGATCTTCTCCGAGGTCTCGCCCGAGATGCATTGGGAGTTCGCGCTGCGCCACGACATCCCGTGGCTCGAGCGGTGGGGCCTCAACTACTACGGCTGCTGCGAGCAGCTCGACGGGAAGATGGAGATCCTGCGCCGCATCCCCCGCCTGCGCAAGATCTCCATGAGCCCGTGGGTCCGGCTCGAGCGCGCGGCGAAGGTCGTGGGGACCGACTACGTCTTTTCCCGCAAGCCGAGCCCCGCGGTGCTGGCCGAGCATGAGTGGCACCCGGAGCGCGCCCGCGCCGAGCTCGCCGAGGCTCTGCAGGCCACGCGCGGCCTCTACGTTGAAGCCATTCTAAAGGACATCTCCACCGTGCGCTACGAGCCCCGCCGCCTCTGGGACTGGGCGCGCATCGCCATGGAGGAGGTGGAGCGCTTCGAGCGTCGCTAGAGTCAGCGGGCCGTTCTCCTCCCCTGGTCCCCAGCCAGGATCGGAGGGATCCGCCGGCGGCCAGCTCAGGTCGGCGTTGCTGCGGACCGGCACCGGGCGAACGCTCGCTGCAATCGCGCGCCACGTCGCTCGGGCTGTCTCGAGCGCCGACTGTGACGGGGCCGCGACCTGCAGCAGCACTACGGTGTCGCCATCCTCGACCGCGATGACCGCCCCCCATCCGCCCGGCCTCGGCCCCGACAGCTCGATCGCCGGGCGGTCCATGAGCGCTGTCCTGCGAGAGGCATCGGCGTGTTCGACGCCGATGTAGCGCGCTGCCGCCCGCGCGAGCGTCTCCGGCGAAATCGAGGGAGATACGCCCAGCTCGACAGCCGCGACGCGCTCGATGCGGACCTGGACACCGAGGGGAGCCGGCGCGAGCGCAGGCGAGATCTGCATGTGGTCGCCCTTGCTCTCGCTGATGACGGTCGCGAGGCAGATGCCTTCTTTCTTGGCCCACCAGTGTTTCGGGTACCGGATCGAGACGCCCTGCCACTCGTTGGTCAGCGACCCCCAGGCCTGCACCGCGCGCACCTGGCTCGCGCACAGCAGCGCGCTCACTGCCACCACCATCAGCACCGCCTTGAGCGTGAGAAGCCTCTTGTCCGACATGCGCGGCGCGCTTGAGCGGGCGACCGTTTGCGTGTGAAAGACGCTTGTGCAGACTGCTGCCATGTCCCACCTCCGACACGCAAAGCGTCGAAGGGGGCAGGGGCGTGGCGAAATGCCGGAAGCTAGTCAATCGGCGCGAGGGCGTGGCGCAGGAGAGGATGCCGTGTTCTAGGGGGATGGCTATCTCGTGAGACGCCGGGCCGCCCAGGTCGCCAGGGCTGCGCGGCTATGGACTCCGGTCTTGCGGTAGATGCTCTTGAGGTGGTTGACCACGGTGTGGTAGCTGATGCAGAGGGCGTCGGCGATCTCCTTGTTGGCCTTGCCCGCAGCCGCGAAGCGGACCACTTCGATTTCCCGCTGCGTGAGGCGGTCGGCGCGAGGCAGCGCCTCGTGCGCCTGCCGCTGCTGTATCCGCTGAGCGAGAGGCTTCATGCCCAGATCGGCGGCTATCCCAGCGGCTTCGTCCAGCAACGCGGGGCTGCGGTCTTTGTCGAAGCAGCCCCAGTCATAGCAGGTCCATGCCAGCTCCGGTCTGTAGCCGGCGTTGCGGCAGAAGTCGTAGGCGCTCTGGAAGTACGTGCGCGCCTCCTCGTCCCGCCCGAGTGCTGCCGCGCAGAGCGCCCTGACGCGATCGACAACCATCATCGCCCAGACCGAGAGGTAGCAGGGCCCGATCAAGAGCTCGTTGGCGAGCTGCGTTTCCAGCTCCCGCATGTCGTGCTCTTGCAGGGCCGCCAGGGCGAGGGCAAGCCGCGCATATGCTCGGAATTCCGGCCGCTGGTCGGATTGGAGGATGGCGTGGGCGAGCTGTTCCGCCATGCTCAGCTCGCGGTCGCCGCCCGCCACCCGTGCAAACGCAGCCCAGGCCGCGCACGCTGCCCGCGACTGATACAGCGAGTTGAATGCGGGACCAACCGCACGGATCGCACGCCGCTCGTCGAGCAATGCGAGCGTCTCCAGAAGCTCTTTCGCTCGCTCGATCTCCCCGACCTGAGTGTGGAAGAGGGCCGCTTGCGAAAGCAGAATCGGATTGGTCTCTCCACGCGCGAGTCGCGGCTCGAGGATTTCGCTGCAGGCTTTCCACTCGCCGGCTGCCGCGTGGATCACCACGGCCGCGCTGGCCGCCCTGCTGTGGAACGCAGGATTGCACAGCTCTTTGGCCGCTTCGGCGAGGCGCGCCGCGTGCTCGCGGGCCCGCGTCGCGTTGCCGACGTACAATGCCTCCCACGCAGCCATGGTCCTCAGCCACGCCTCTATCCAGAGGTCGCCGAGCTCGCGGCTGAGCTCGATCCCGCGCTCCATGGCCCGGGGGTGCCACCATGGTCGGATCCTGTAGTGATCGATCCACGCGCCCGACCGCAGCGCGACCAGCTCCAACGCGCGGTCGCCCTCCCGCCGCGCGATGGCGATCGACTTCCTGTAGAGGCGCGCGCACTCCGCGTCTGAGGAGATCTCGTTCATGTTGATGATGAGACGGCTGGCGATGCGAGCCCAGCCGCGCGAGTCGGGGGCGACCAGGGCGAGCGCCTGCCTTCGCAACAAAGGCAGGGACAGGAAAGGAAACTCGGCCGCGTCCACGATCCCCGCGATGTCGGCCACTGCGACGCTGCAAGCGAATGCACGCTCGACGCACACCGAGGCTTCGTCGTCGCGGCCGAGCAGCACCAGGGCGTACGCCTTGCGCAGCAGCAGCTGCGCGCCCTCGCTGCTGTCAGCGGGCAGGCGAGCCAGCGCCGTGTCGAAGGCGCTCACTGCGTTCTCCGGTGCGCGGGCCGCAAGGGCATCCTCTCCGGCCTGTGCTGCCCACCTGACCAGGCCAGCGCGGCCCGTGTCTCCCGCGAGACGGTGGTGATGGGCGATTCGGCTCGCGTCGACAGCCTCGCCGTCTTTGCGCAGCCGTTCGAGCGTACGCCCGATTCGCATGTGCAGGTCGGCGCGAGCGCCCGCGGAGAGGAGCCCTGCGACTGCTTCCTGCACCAGGTCGTGAGTGAACCTGTACCGGGCCGGCCCGACCTCGTCGACGATGCCGAGCGACACCGAATCGTCGAGAGCGTGCTCGACGAAGGCCGGGTCCCGCTGCACGACCGACGCCAGCTCGTGCGGCGTGAGCTCGCGACCCAGGACCGCGGCCGCCGCGAGCAGATCGCGGTGCTCGTCGGGCATCTTGTTCAGCCTGCGGCTGACCGCGGCCCTGACCATGCCGGCGACTTCGGTCTCCCAGGCGGCCCCCTCCAGGGTGCGGCCTGCGAGGCATTTGAGAGCTTCGCTGACGAACAGTGGAACGCCTTCAGTCTTCCTCCAGATCTCTTCGAGCAGGCCCGGCTCCGCCGCGCTGCCGAGCGTCTGTCTGACGAGGCTGTCGACCTCGTCGCGTCCGAGCGCGCCGACGCGGACCCGGTGCGACCACGGCAGTTTATCAAGCTCACCGAGAGTCTCCAGAGAACGCTGCTGCGCCTCGCGTTCGGTATAGGTGGCGATGATGAGCATGCGATGAGCCGCCGCGTCCTGCGCGACGAGCTCGAGCATCCAGAGCGAGGCGCGGTCGCAGTACTGGAGGCTGTCGAAGACCAGCAACAGAGGCCTCGCGGTCGAGGCAGCGCCCAAGAACCGCTCCATCGAGTCGGCGAGACGGTATCGCATCTGACCCAGTTCTTCGGGTCTGCCCGAGAAAGGCTCGATGCGGGGCGGCGTCGGCAGATCCGGCATCGCAAGGCGGACGGCGGGAGCTATTTCGGCCAGGTCGGCGGCACCGTCCCCCATGTGAAGGCGCGCAGTCTCGAGCCCCGCGCGATCCAGGTACGCGGCGACGATCTCGGCCCATGGCCGGTAGGGCGGGGCGCCTTCATCCTCGTAGCAGTTGCCCCAGAGAACCACCGCGCCTTGCTGCTCCGCCAGCCGCGCGAACTCCCGGGCGAGCCGCGTCTTGCCGATGCCGGCCTCGCCATGGATGAGAACGACCCCGCCTTCGCCGGCACTCGCCGAGCCGAGCGCGCCGGCAAGCGCGTCGAGCTCCTTCTGCCGGCCTGCGAACGGCGTCGATCGCGGTCTCGCGCGGCCGGCGCTGCCGCCTGCGGTCACGCAGCCATTCTAAGCGACGAGCGTTTCGGGCGCAAAGACAGCGCATTCGGCGCGTGCAGATCGGAGACCTATGAAAGCACCTCGATCCGAGCCCCGTGGCCGTGAGCGCGGCCGAGACGGCCGTCGCAGGTTACGAGCGGGGCGTCGAGGGCCTCCGCCAGCGCCACGTAAGCGGCGTCGTAAGCCGAGAGAGAGCGGCGCAGCTCCCAGATCCTCGCGAGAAGCGGCTGGTGCGGGTATCGCTGCAGGGGCAGGTCCGCGAGGTCCTGCCGGGCCTCATCCCCCCGATCGTCAGAGAGCTCCGCGTGCGCCGCATACCTGCGGAGGACCTGAAGGACCTCCACGTCGATCAGGTGAGGCGAGCACAGAAGCTCACCGGGCCGCAGCAGCCGATCGATGCACAGCACGCCGAGCGGCGTCCGCAGCAGCAGTTCGATCACGGCCGAGGCGTCGACGACGGTCACCGGGAGTCCCTCTCCGCGCGCACGGCATCCGCCGCCGACTGCGCCGGGGCCGTCGGCTTTCTCGTGGCAAGCCGCCGGCGCAGCTCATCGACTGTGGGGCGCTGCGCCACGCGCTCGATCTCCTCGCGCAGGTAATCGGAGAGCGACATTCCCGCGAGCGCGGCGCGCGACTTGAGCGTCCGGTGCAGTGAGTCCGGCACGTTCCGGATCTGGATCATCTTCATGTTGAGAACATATTTGCATGTGATGCGCATGTCAACCGTGGCCGCGTCCGCCCGGCCGGATTCTCCGTTTGACTTCTTTTAAGGCCGGCCTGATAATCCGGGGGCGAAACGTTTCGCACAGGAGGTCACAATGAGAAAACTGATCCTATCCCTTTTCCTCGCTCTCGTGCTCCTGCCCGGCGTGTGGGCCGGCGGTACCACGGAGCCCGGAAAGGGAGCGGCCGGCACGACGCAGCCCTCGGCCGCGGCTGCGCCGGGGGGCAAGTACAAGGAGGCGCCGGTGCTGGCAGAGCTGGTCAAAGCCGGCAAGTTGCCGCCGGTGGAAAAGCGCCTGCCGGACAAGCCGTTCGTCGTCGAGCAGAACACGCTCGTGAAGGGCGAAGACCTCAAGGTCGAGATCGGCAAGTACGGCGGACCGTCCTTCAAGTCGATCACGACGAACTCGTCGCTCGACTGGAACCTCCGCGATGCGGCCATGGAGAACTGGCTCGGGAGCCCCGCGCACACCACGGGCCCCATCTTCGGCAACATCGCGGAGAGCTTCTCGGTCAACGACGACAACACCGTCTTCACGCTGACGATCCGCAAGGGCCTCAGGTGGTCGGACGGGGAGCCAGTCACCACTGACGATGTCCGCTTCGGCTGGGACGACGTGATGCTCAACAAGGAGATCACGCCGATCCTGCCGTCCAACTACCGGGCGGGCGGCAAGGCGGGCGCGGAGCCGATGAAGCTCGAGATCCTGGACCAGTACACGTTCCGCATGACATTCGCCCAGCCTTACGGGCGTTTCTTCGACATCCTCGGGCTCGGCAACCTGTGGGGCAGCTACACCGACATCATGAAGCCGGCCCACTACCTCAAGAAGTTCCACACCAAGTACACGCCGGTGGCGCAGATGGCCGCCGACCTCAAGGCTGCGAACCTCACCGACAAAGAGTGGTTCCGGCTGTTCCAGGCCAAGGATATCCTGTGGAGCGAGGTCACCAACGCGAACGCGGCCGGGTTCCCGACGCTCGGCCCGTGGGTGCCTGCCAAGTTCACCGCTGACCGCATGATCATGGAGCGGAACCCCTATTACTACAAGGTCGACATGGCCGGCAACCAGCTGCCGTACGTCGATCGGTACGAGGCTGTCATCGTTGCCGACCCCGAGGTCATCCCGCTCAAGGTCATCGCCGGCGAGGTCAACCTGAACCGCGACCTCATTGTCCACGACAAGGTCCCCCTGCTCAAGGACAACGAGGCCAAGGGCAACTACAAGGTGAACCTCAACTTCACCTATCACAACGCGCCGGTCGCTCTGTTCCTGAACTACAACAACAGCGACACGCTCTGGACCGAGGTGGTGCTCAACAAGAAGTTCCGCCAGGCCATCAACCTGGGCATGAACACCAAGGGGCTGCTCGACACGGTGTTCCTCGGCATGGGCAAGCGCGAGCCGTGGTTCCCGCAGGAATACAACGTCGCCAAGGCGAACGCGCTCCTCGACGAGATGGGCATGAACAAGAGGGACGCCGATGGCTATCGCCTCGCCCCCAACGGCAAACGCTTCGATTTCATCTTCGAGTACAAGGAGGAGGCGGCGGACTGGCAGCGGATGTCCGAGGTGATGCGCGCGGACATCGAGAAGCTGGGCCTCCGGGTCCCGATGAAAAAGCTCGACAACGCGTTGTGGACGCAGCGGAGGAACGCGAGCGAGCTCTATGCCACCATCGACTGGCTCGACGACGTGAACTGGCCGTACCTCAAGTACGACTACACCGGCGAGCAGCGCTGCATGTGGGGCATCAAGTGGCACAACTGGATCTTCACCAACGGCAAGGAGGGCATCGAGCCGCCTGACTGGATCAAGGAGCTCTACAAGATAGACGAAGAGCTGCGCGCCGTGAAGCCCGGCTCCGAGCGGGCGGCCGCCGCGGAAAAGAAATTCGCCGCGTGGATGATGGAGTACATCCCGATGTTCCCGGTGGCGCGTGACGTGGTCTCCCCCATGGTGGTACCCGTCAACCTGGGCAACCTGGCGACCAAGGGCCGCTCATCGGCCACGCAGTTCGCCGCGGAGATCTACTACTACAAGTAGGAGCGTGCAGGCACGCCCGGGGCCGCGACCGGCCAGGCCGCGCCCCGGGCGTCTTGTTCTCCCGACTGTCAAAGGGGTCATCCGATGGGAGCCTTCATTCTCCGGCGGCTGGTCATCATGGTGCCGCTGCTCATTCTGATCTCGGTCATCTCGTTCGTCGTGATCCAGCTCCCTCCGGGCGACTACCTCACGACATACATCAACGCGCTGCGCTCTTCGGGTGTCGAGGTCACCGAGGGCGAGATCAAGTCGCTGACGATCCAGTTCGGCCTGGACCGGCCCTTTCACGAGCAGTACTTCCGCTGGATAGGTGGCATCGTACTGCGTGGGAACCTCGGCTGGTCCTTCCTGTGGCAGAAGCCCGTCAACGAAGTCCTCGGTGAGCGGCTGCCCATCACGGTGGCGCTGTCGCTGGCCAGCCTCGTGATCGTCTGGATGACCTCCATCCCGATCGCGATCGTGTCCGCAACCCGGCAGTATTCCTTTGTCGACTATTTCTTTTCGTTTCTCGGGTTCATAGGGCTTGCGACGCCGGCGTTCCTGATCGCGCTCGTGATGATGTGGGGGGTGTATGCCCTGACGGGCATGGCGATCACGAGCCTGTTTTCGCCTCAGTTCGCCGACGCGCCGTGGTCGCTCGCCAAGATCGGCAACCTGCTGAGCAACGCGTGGCTGCCCGTCGTCATCGTCGCCGCTTCGGGCACGGCGGGCCTTATCAGGGTGCTCCGCGCCACGCTGCTCGACGAGCTGCGCAAGCAGTACGTCGTGACCGCGCGCGCCAAAGGCGTCGCCGAGGGGCGGCTGCTCATGAAGTACCCGATCCGGATAGCCATGAACCCGATCTTCAGCACCATCGGGTGGCTGCTGCCCTCCCTGATCTCGGGGCAGGTCATCGTCGGCATCGTGCTGAACCTGCAGACCGTCGGGCCCATCCTGCTGAAAGCCACGCTCGCTCAGGACATGTTCCTGGCGGGGAGCATCGTCCTGATCCTGAGCGTGCTCACCGTGATCGGGACCTTCCTCTCCGACCTGCTTCTCGCCTGGCTGGACCCGCGCATCCGCTACGGCGCCGCGAGCGCGTGAGAGGGACTTGCGATGAGCGACAGCAGCACTCAGGTCGCAGAACAGACCTTTACCGAGCAGTGGTACACCGCGTCGCAGGGCCAGCTCATATGGTGGCGCTTCCGCAAGCACAAGGTCGCCGTGGCTTCGATCGTCCTGCTGGCGTTGATGTACTTCGTCTCGATCCTGGCCGATTTCTTTGTCCCTTACGAAAGAGACCACCGATTTACCGGATACGAGAACGCGCCGCCGACGCGGATCCACATCACCACAGCGGGCAAGGGGCTGCAGGCGCCGTTCATCTACGGCTTTACGCGCAAGGTCAACCCGGCGAACTTCCGCGTGCAATTCACGGAGGACACCGAGCGGGTGCATCCGATCAGGCTCTTGGTGCAGGGCGACGAGTACAAGTTCCTGGGGCTGTTCCGGACCAGGCTGCGTTTCTTCGGCACCGAAGGCGACATGCCGGTGCTGCTGTTCGGCAGCGACCGTCTCGGCCGCGACCTGTTCTCGCGCACGCTCTACGGGGCGAGGATCTCGCTGTTCATAGGCTTCGGCGGCGTGTTTCTGAGCTTCGTCCTCGGCTGCACCCTCGGCGGGATCTCCGGGTATCTCGGCGGCGTGATCGACGACGTCATCCAGCGGACGATCGAGGTGCTTCTCTCGATGCCGACGATCCCGCTGTGGATGGCGCTGGCCGCGGCCATCCCGCGCCACTGGTCGGTGACGCAGACCTACTTCGCCATCACGCTGGTGCTCGCGGTCGTGGGGTGGGCGGGCCTCGCACGGATCATCCGCGGCAAGCTGCTCTCGCTGCGCCAGGAGGACTTTGTGCTGGCCGCCCGCATCTCCGGCTCGTCGCAGTCGTGGATCATTGCGCGTCACCTTCTGCCCAATTTCATGAGCTACCTCATAGTGCACATTACGCTCGCCATACCGTCGACAATCCTCGGCGAGACAAGCTTGAGCTTTCTCGGTCTGGGCATGCAGCCGCCGGCTGTGAGCTGGGGGGTGTTGCTCAGGGATGCGCAGGACATCGGCGCGGTCGCGCAGAGACCCTGGCAGCTCATTCCCGGTCTGTTCGTCGTGCTGGCGGTTCTGATGTTCAGCTTTATTGGAGACGGGCTGCGCGACGCGGCAGACCCGTACCGATAGGCGGAGGGCGCATGAACAACGTCGTCGAGATCGAAGAGCTGCGCACCTGGTTCGCGCTCGAGGAAGGCACGCTCAAGGCCGTCGACGGCGTCAGCCTGTCCGTGGGCCAGAAGCGCACCCTCGGAATCATCGGGGAAAGCGGCTGCGGCAAGAGCGTGACTGCCCAGAGCGTCCTGCGCATCGTCCCGGCGCCGGGCCGTATCGTGCAGGGCCGCATCATGTTCTCGCGGGACAACGGCGTGCCGGTCGACCTCGCCTCCCTTGACGGCCGCGGGGCGGAGATTCGCGCCATCCGCGGCAAGGACATCTCGATGATCTTCCAGGAGCCGATGACGTCGCTGTCTCCCGTGCACACGATCGGCAACCAGGTCATGGAGGCGATCCTGCTCCACCGGACGCAGGACAAGTTCCAGGCCCGCGAGATCGCGATCGAGATGCTGGCGCGCGTGGGGATCAGCAACCCGGCTCAGCGCTTCCAGGAGTACCCGCACCAGCTCTCCGGCGGCATGCGGCAGCGGGCAATGATCGCGATGGCGCTCTCCTGCCACCCGGCGCTGCTGATCGCCGACGAGCCCACCACCGCGCTCGACGTCACGGTGCAGGCGCAGATCCTGGAGCTGATCAAGGAGCTGCAGGAGGCGCTGGGCATGAGCGTTCTCTACATCACCCACGACCTGGGGGTGATCGCGGAGATCGCCGACGAGGTCGCGGTGATGTACCTCGGCCGCGTGGTCGAGCAGGGGACGGCGCACGACATCTTCAAGAACCCGCTGCACCCGTACACGAGCCTGCTGCTCAAGAGCATCCCGAAGCTGGGGCGCAAGGCGCGCGTGCGGCTGGAGGCGATCAAAGGCACCGTGCCGATGCCGCTGAACCCGCCGTGGCAGTGCGGGTTCTGGAGCCGCTGCCCCGATCGGATCGAAGGCCGCTGCGACAAGGCGGTGCCGGCGCTCGTCGGCCGGGAGGGCGGGGGCGGCGCGGGCGGGCACCGGGTGCGCTGCTTCCTCCATGGTCCCGACGAGGAGCCGCGCGCGGCGGAGCCTGCCGGCGGGGGGCGCAAGGCGCGGGTGCACAGAGCGCCGGCTGCGCCGATCGACGTCGCTGGGGGAGGCGAAGCATGAGCGGGCATGTTGCTGCTGACCGGCGGTCGCGGACGCCTCTGCTGGAGGTGGAGCGGCTCAAGAAGTACTTCCCAATAGAGAAGGGATTCCTGCGGCGGGTGGTCGGCCACGTCAAGGCCGTCGACGACGTGAGCCTCTACATCAACGAAGGCGAGACGCTGGGCCTGGTCGGGGAAAGCGGCTGCGGCAAGACGACGCTCGGGCGCTGCATCCTGCGCGCGATCGAGCCGACCGAGGGCAAGGTGCGCTTCCGCGCCGACGGCGAGCCCGGCAGGCCGGGCGAGCCGGTGGAGCTCACGAGCCTGGAGCCCAGGGAGCTGCGGCCCCTGCGGCGGCACATGCAGATGATCTTCCAGGATCCCTACAGCTCGCTCGATCCCCGCATGACCGTGCTGGATATCGTGGGGGAGCCGATCCGGGTCAACGGGCTGGCGCATGGAAGCGAGCTCGAGGAGCGGGTCAAGGAGCTGATGCGCGTCGTGGGTCTCGAGGTCAAGCATCTCAAGCGCTACCCGCATGCGTTCTCCGGAGGCCAGAGGCAGCGGATCGGGATCGCGCGGGCGCTGGCCACGCAGCCGAAGCTCGTGGTCTGCGACGAGGCGGTGAGCGCGCTCGACGTCTCGATCCAGGCCCAGATCCTGAACCTGCTGCAGGACCTGCAACGCGAGTTCCACCTGACCTACCTGTTCATCGCGCACAACCTGAGCGTGGTCGAGCACATCAGCGACCGCGTGGCCGTGATGTACGTGGGGCGCATGGTGGAGATGGCGGAGACCGACGAGCTGTTCGTGAAGCCCAAGCACCCCTATACCGAGGCGCTGCTGTCGGCGGTGCCCAAGCCGGACCCGGACCTGAAGATGCAGCGGATCATCCTCCCGGGCGAGGTGGCCAACCCGGCGGCGGTGCCGAGCGGCTGCCCCTTCCACCCGCGCTGCACGTACGCGCAGCCGCTCTGCAGCGCCGAGGTGCCGCAGTGGCGCGAGGTGATGCCGGAGCACTACGCGTCGTGTCATTTTGCCGATTCCCTGCAGCTCAAGGGAGTCGAGTAGAGCGCAACGACACACGTCTTGCGGCGCCGCGCCGCAGGAAGACGTGAGGAGGTAACAGAATGGCAAAGAAGAAGGCATCGAGAGCGAAGCGGCCCGCGAAGGCCGCGAAGGCGAGGCGAGCCGCGAAGCCGGCGAGGAGTGCGCGAAAGGCGCGAAAGGCAGCCCCGAGGAAGGCCGCGAGGCGAGCCGCGCGGAAGGCCGCGCCGGCCCGGCGCGCGAAGGCCCGGCCGGCCCGCAAGGCGCCGGCCCGCAAGGCGGCCACCCGCAAGGCGGCGGCCCGGCGCCCGCGCCGCGCAGCCAGACCCGCCGCGAAGCGAAAGGCGAGCCGCCCCGCCAGGCCGGTGCGCGCGGCAAAGGCGGTAAGGGCGCCTGTCCGGCCGGCTGCGAAGCCCGCGCCGGCGGCCCCGGCGAAGAAGGCGCTGGACCCCGCGGCCGAGCGGGCGATCCGGTGGTGGCGCGAGGCGCGCTACGGCCTGTTCATCCATTGGGGTCTCTACTCTGTGCTCGCCGGCGAATGGAAGGGCTGGCAGACGCCGAACATCGGCGAGTGGATCATGCACGACGGCAAGATCCCGGTCGCCGATTACGAGAAGATCGCCGGCCAGTTCAACCCGGTGCGGTTCGACGCCCGCGAGTGGGTGCGCCTGGCGAAAGACGCCGGCATGAAGTACGTCACGATCACCGCCAAGCACCATGACGGCTTCGCGATGTACCGCTCCCGCTGCTCGCCCTACAACATCGTGGACGCGACGCCCTTTAGGCGCGACCCGATGGTCGACCTCGCGCAGGCGTGCCGCGATGCGGGGCTGAAGCTCTGCTTCTACTATTCCCAGGTCCAGGACTGGCACGAGAAGGACGCCGTCGGCAACACGTGGGACTGGCCCGATGAGAAGGCCAAGGATTACGGCCGCTACTTCGAGGCCAAGTGCAAGCCGCAGGTTCGGGAGCTGCTCACGCAGTACGGCGACATCGGCATGATCTGGTTCGACACGCCGATGAACGTCGAGCTCAAGTACAGCCAGCAGCTCTACCGGTTCGTCAAGGAGATCCAGCCGTCCTGCCTCGTCAACGGCCGGATCGGAAACCAGTGCGGCGATTACATCAACACCGGGGACAACCTGATCCCGAGCCTGCCTCTGGACCGCGACTGGGAGATCCCGGCGACGCTCAACGACACCTGGGGATTCAAGAGCTTCGACCACAACTGGAAAAGCGCCGAGCGAGTCGCGCGGCTGCTCGTCATGATCAACGGCCGCGGGGGCAACTACCTGCTCAACGTGGGCCCGACGGCCGAGGGCGTCATCCCGGAGCCGAGCGTGCGGATTCTTCGCGACGTCGGCCGCTGGGTGACCGCGAGCGGCGAGGCGATCTACGGCACCAGGCCGGCGCCCGTGCTTCCCTACGACCCGTCGAGCTGGGGCGGGGTGACATTCAAACCGGGACGCCTCTTCCTGCACGTGTTCGACTGGCCCCACAGGCTCACGATCCACGGGCTTGCGAACAGCATAAAGGCCGTTCGCCTGCTCGCCGACCCTTCGGCCACCGTGAAGTACGCCACGGTATTGAACAAGTCGCAGAAGCAGCACCGCCTGGTCATCGACCGGCCTGAGCGGATCCCCGACACGATCGCGACCGTGGTCGAGGTGCAGCTCGGCGAGGAGCAGGTCAAGCTGGACTCGCTGCTGACGCTGTGAGCGCCGGCGGGGCGGGGCGCGGGCGGCTGTGCGCGGCCTGCCGCCCCGCCCGCGCCGGA
The DNA here is from genome assembly GCA_963734495.1 of uncultured Spirochaetota bacterium. Lineage (GTDB taxonomy): Bacteria > Spirochaetota > Spirochaetia > SZUA-6 > CAVTHK01 > CAVTHK01. Next base: position 337,897 of record CAVTHK010000001.1, on the reverse strand, counting down.
TTCCCCGCGGAGGACCCTTCCATTTCCACCATCAAGGACGTGGCGGCGCTCGCCGGACTGTCGATCGCCACCGTTTCGAAGTACATCAACGGCGGCAGCGTGCTTCCCGCCAACCGTGCCAGCCTCGAGCGGGTCATCAAGCGGCTGGCCTTCCGACGGAACGACCTGGCGCGAGGGCTCAAGATCAACCGCTCGATGAGCATCGGCGTGCTCATCCCGCGGCTCGAGGGCGTGTTCTTCGCGACGATCGCGTCGCACGTGGAGAGCTTCGCGCAGAGCCGGGGATATACGACGGTCGTGTGCGACTACCGCGACGACGCGCGAACCTTTGAAAGCAAGCTCGACTTCCTGCTCAGCAGGCGCATCGACGGCCTCGTCGCGGTGCCGTGCCGGCGGAACCAGCCCGCGCTCGCCGCCCTCGCCGCGAGGCGGTTCCCGCTCGTGCTTTTCGACCGGCTTCTCTCGGCCGCGGCCGTCGACGCCGCGGTCATCGACAACGAGGCCGCCTCGCGGGCCGTGGCCGCGCACTTGCTCGAGCGCGGGCACCGACGCCTCGGCATCATCGTGGGGCCGCGAAGCGTCTACACGGCGGGCCGCCGGCTCGCGGGGTTCAACGCCGCCCTTCGCGACGCGGGCGTGACCCCCCGCGCCGCTCTGGTCAGCAACGGCGCTTACACCGTGGCCGGAGGCCACCGCGCCGCGCTCGCTCTGCTCGACGCGCGCCCGCAGCCGACCGCGATCTACACGACCAACTACGAGATGACGCTGGGGTGCATCATGGCGTTGAACGAACGGGGGTTGCGGGTGCCGCGCGATCTCTCGCTGGTGGGCTTCGACAGCCTGGAGCTCGCCATGATCTTCAAGCCGCGGCTCACCGTGGTGGCGCAGCCCCTGCGGGAGATTGCGAGCACCGTGGAGGAGCTTCTCGCGCGCCGCATGGCTGGAGAGTGGGGCGGTTTCCCCCGAACGGTGCGGCTGCAGGCGGAGCTGCACGTGCACGAGTCCGTGGGGGCGATCCGATGACGCGCAGGCTTTTCGGCCGCACGGGCCTCACCGTTCCGCCGGTCATCTTCGGGACGAGCAGCCTGGGCAACCTGTACCGGGCCCTCCCGTTCGAGGCGAAGCGCGCGATCGTCGGCGAGTGCCTCGCCCGTGTGAGCCGGCCGGTGGTCTTCGACTCGGCAGGCAAGTACGGGGCGGGGCTGGCGCTCGAGGCCCTGGGCGGGGCCCTGCGGGACCTCGGCGCGCGGCCCGCGGATGTGCTGATCAGCAACAAGCTGGGGTGGCTGCGCGTCCCGCTGCGCGGCAGCGAGCCGACGTTCGAGCCGGGCGCCTGGAAGGGCCTCGCGCACGACGCGGAGCAGCGCATCGGCCGCGAGGGGATCGTGGAGTGCTGGCGGCAGGGCAACAGCCTCCTCGGCGAGGGATTCCGCGCCGACCTCGTCTCGGTGCACGATCCCGACGAATACCTCGCGGCGGCGGGCGGCGGCGCCGAGCGCCGCCGACGCTTCGCGGACGTGCGGGACGCCTACGACGCGTTAGGCGAGGTCCGCTCCCGGGGCGAGGCGCGGGCCGTCGGCGTCGGGAGCAAGGACTGGACCGTGATCCGGGAGATCGCCGACGCCGTCGACCTCGACTGGGTGATGCTGGCGTGCAGCCTCACGGTGTATCGCCATCCGCCGGAGCTCCTCGCGTTCGTGGAGCGCCTGCGCGAGCGGGGCGTCGGGATCGTGAACTCGGCGGTGTTCCACGCCGGTTTCCTCACCGGCGGCGAGTTCTTCGACTATCGCAGGCCGGATCCCGCGCGCGAGCGGCCGCTGTTCGAATGGCGCGAGCGCTTCCTCGCGCTCTGCGCGCGCCACGGCGTGTCGGCGCCGGCCGTCTGCGTGCAGTTCGCGCTCTCGCCCCCCGGTGTCGCCGCGGTCTCGCTGAACACGAGCCGGGCCGAGCGCGTGGCCGACAACGCCGCGCTCGCCGATGCCGAGGTCCCCACGCCGTTCTGGACCGCGCTCAAGGACGCCGGTCTCGTGGCCCGCGACTATCCTTATCTTGGTTAGGCAGGGCCCTTCGAGGACTCGGGACTTGGGACGTGACGAGGACGTCACGGAGGGCCCCTCGAGGACTCGGGACTTGGGACGTGACGAGGACGTCACGGAGGGCCCCTCGCGGACTCGGGACTTGGGACGTGACGAGGACGTCACGGAGGGCCCCTCGCGGACTCGGGACTTGGGACGTGACGAGGACGTCACGGAGGGCCCCTCGAGGACTCGGGACTTGGGACGTGACGAGGGACGTCACGTCATAGGAGGGAAGAATGAAGGCGTGCGCCATCCTGGAGCCGGGCAGGACCGGCTTCCGCGACATCCCTGAGCCCGCGCCGGGGCGGGGCGAGGTGCTGGTGCGCATCCGGCAGCTCGGTCTCTGCGGCAGCGACCTCAAGTCGTTCGCCGGCGACAATCCCCTGGTGACCTTTCCCCGGATCGTCGGGCACGAGACGGCGGCCGAGGTCGTGTCGGTCGGGCCCGGGGTCCAGGCGCGGCTCGAGAAGGGCGCGCGCGTGACGCTCTACCCGTACACGAGCTGCGGCGTCTGCAGCTCCTGCCGCAAGGGGCGGCCCAATGCCTGCAAGTCCAACCAGACGATGGGGGTGCAGCGCGACGGGGCCGCGACGCTGTTCGTCAGCGCGCCCGAAACCAAGGTGTTTCCGGCGGGCGACCTGAGCTGGGACCGGCTGACCCTGGTCGAGCCGCTGTCGGTCGGCTTTCACGCGGTGCGCCGCGGCCAGGCCAAGCCGGGCGACAAGGTGGCGGTGTTCGGCTGCGGGATGATCGGCCTCGGCGCGATCGTGGGGGCGGCGCGGGCCGGAGCGGAGGTGATCGCCATCGACATCGACGACGCCAAGATCGCCCTCGCGCGCGCTCTCGGCGCGGCCGCCGGCATCAACAGCCGCAGCGAGCCGCTCGCCGAGCGCGTCCTATCGCTCACCGGCGGGCACGGCGCCGACGTCGTGATCGAGGCGGTCGGGCTTCCGCAGACCTACCGGGCGGCCGTCGATATCGTCTGCTACTGCGGGACCGTCGTGTACATCGGCTACGCGAGCAAGGAGGTCCCGTACGAAACGAAGAACTTCGTCCAGAAGGAGCTCGACATCCGCGGCTCGCGCAACGCGCTGCCGCCGGACTTTGCCGACGTGATCGCGATGCTGCGCGAGAGCCGGCTCGATGTGGCCCCGATCATCACCCACCGCTTTCCGTTCGCGCGGGCCGGCGAGGCGCTCTCGTTCTGGAAGGCCCACCCGGGCGAGGTCACCAAGATCGTCATCGACGAGATCGAGTAAGGGGGCGCCGCCCCCGAAGCCAGAAAAAGGAGCGCCCATGGCCAGGTTCACCTTCCCCTCGAGGACCATTCATCTCGACTTCCACACGGGGCCCGACGTCCCCGGAGTGGCAAAGGACTTCGACGCAAAGGAGTTCGCGCGGACCTTCAAGGAGGCGCACGTCGACTCCGTCACCGTCTTCGCGCTCTGCCACCACGGCCACACCTACTACCGCACCGCGCACCCGTCGCGGCATCCGGGCCTCGCGCGCGGCTTCGACTTGACCGGCGCGCAGGTGGAGGCGCTGCACAGCGAGGGCATCCGGGCGCCGATCTACATCTCCTGCCAGGTCAACGAGTACGCGGCCAATCAGCACCCCGAGTGGGTGGCGATCGAGGCCGACGGCAAGCGCTCCAAGCGCCGGGCCGGCCCTTTCGATGCCGGCTGGCAGGTGCTCGACATGTCGAGCCCGTACCAGGACTACATCGCGGAGATCCTCGGGGAGGTGCTCACCGTCTACAAGCCTGTTGACGGCATCTTCCTCGACATGTGCTGGGACCAGCCGAGCATCTCGAAGTGGGCGGTCGAGGGCATGGTGACGAAGGGCTACGACCCGCGCGTCGAGGACGACCGCAACCGCTACGCCCGCGAGGTGGCCCTCGCCTACATGAAGCGCTTCTCCGCCATGGTCGAGGCCGCGGGCAGTGGCGCGGATCACATGGGCACCTGGTTCAACAGCAGGCCCAAGCTCAACCTGCGCGTCGAAAAGAAATACCTGCGCCACGTCGAGATCGAGGCCCTGCCCACCGGCGGCTGGGGCTACGCCTACTTCCCCTACGTCGCGCGCTTCGTGCGCCCGCTCGGCCTGCCCGCCCTCAGCCACACCGGCCGCTTCTTCAAGAGCTGGGGCGACAACGCGTCGCTCAAGCCGGAGATGGCGCTCAAGTACGAGTGCTGCCAGATCCTGAGCCAGGCGATGACCGGCGGAGTCGGCGACCTGCTGCATCCGCACGGACGGCCGCAGAAGGCGGTGTACGACCTGATCGGCCGCGTGTACGCGCACATCGAGAAGTGCGAGCCCCACGTCGCCGGAGGCGAGCTCGCGAGCCAGATCGCGCTCATCGTCGACCCCGGGCTTGGCGACCGCCCGGGGCCGTCCGGTGTCGGCGCGACGCGCGGGCTGCAGCAACTGCAGCAGCAGTTCGACGTCGTCGGCCCCGACGCGAAGCTCGCGGGCTACGAGCTGGCGATCGTGCCGGAGTCCACGCGCATCGACGCGGCGCTCGCGGCGAGCCTGACCGCCTACCTGGCCGCAGGCGGTGCGCTCATCGTCTGCGGCCGCGCGGCGCTCGACGACGCGGGCAAGCCGGCCCTCGCCGGGCTGGGCATCGAGGTCGACGGGGCGAGCCCCTTCACCCATACGTTCCTCAGGGCGGCAAAGAAGGTCTCGCGCGGTCTCGCGGACTACGACTACGTGATGTACGAGCCGGGTTTCCGCATGAAGCCCGCGGCCGGCGCCGAGTCGCTCGTGCGCGTCGTCGAGCCGTGGTTCGAGCGCGGGTGGCTGCAGTTCTCGGGCCACTCGTACACGCCGCCGGCGAAGCTGTCGCCGTACTCGGCCGCGGTGCGCAACGGGCGCGCGATCACGTTCTCCGTGCCCATCCTCGAGGCCTACGGGCTGCACGCGGCGCCCAACTACCGCACGCTGCTCGGCAACTGCATCGACCTGCTGTTGCCCGAGCCGCTGGTGCGCGCCGAAGGGCCGTCGCGCCTGGAGACGACGGTCGTGCGCAAGGGCGCCGCGACGATCGTCCACCTGCTTTCGTTCGCCCCCGAGCGCCGGGCCGAGGGGCTCGACATCGTGGAGGATGCCCTGCCGCTGGTCGAAGTTCCGATCGCGGTCAAGCTCCTAAAGGCGCCGCGCTCCGCCCGCCTGGAGCCGCATGGCGTCGACCTCGCGTGCGAGTACCGCGACGGCTACGCGCGGGTGCGGGTGACGCTGCTCGACGGCCACGGCATGCTCGTGTTCCGGTAGGAGATGACGACACAGACCACGCAGAGGGAAGTCGACCCGGGCATCATCGACCTGGCGATCGGCCACCCGGGGCCGGAGCTGCTCCCTCTCGAGCTGCTGCGGGACGCGGCCGCCCATCGCCTGGCGCAGGGCGATCGCTCGCTCCTGCAGTACGGCTACGAGCCGGGAGACCTCCGCTTTCGCACTGAGCTCGCGCGGTTCCTCACGCGCGAGTACGCGTTCGAGGTCCGGCCGGACGAGCTCTTCGTCTCCGGCGGTGCCTCGCAGGCGCTGGACCTTGTCTGTTCGCTCTTTACGCGTCCCGGCGACCTCGTCCTCGTGGAGGAGCCGACTTACTTCCTGGCGCTGAGGATCTTCGCGGACCACGGCCTGCGGGTGCAGGGCGTCGCCACCGACGGCGACGGCCTCGTTCCCGACGCGCTTCGCGACCGCCTGCACCGCGACAGACCGGTCGTGCTGTACACCGTGCCGACGCATCAGAATCCCACGGGCGCGACGCTGCCGGCGGCCCGCAGGGACGCGCTGCTCGCGCTGTGCCGGGAGCGCGGCGTCCTCGTCGTGGCCGACGAGGTCTACCACATGCTGACCTTTGCCGGCGAGCATCCGCGCCCGTTCGCCGCGTCCGCCGCGCAGGGCGGCGTGCTCTCCCTCGGCTCCTTCTCCAAGATCCTCGCGCCCGGTCTTCGGCTGGGCTGGGTCCAGGGGCCGCCGGATCTGCTGCAGAGGCTCAGCAGCTGCGGTCTCCTCGACAGCGGGGGCGGGATGGGCCCGTTCACTTCGGCGGTGGTGCGCAGCATGCTGGAAATCGGAACGCTCGAGGCGCATCTGCTGCGGCTGCGCGAGGCCTACCGCTCGCGCGCTCAGGCGATGGCCGCAGGCCTGGAGAGCCTCCCGGGGGAGCGCGCGAGGTGGAGGGCGCCGGCCGGGGGCTTCTTCTTCTGGGTGCGGCTGGAAGGCCCGGACCGCGCGGAGGAGCTGCTGCCGCGGGCGCGCGCCCGCGGCGTCACGTTCGCGCCGGGCGGCCGCTTTTCGACGCGCGGCAGCCTGGAGGAGTTCGCGCGATTGAGCTTCTCATACTACGACGAGAAGCGCATCACGGAGGGAATCTCGCGGCTCGCGGCTGCGCTCTGAAACGGCCCAAAGGTGGCCGGACAAAAAGAAAGCCGCCGGCACGTGGCGCCGGCGGCTTCGTGACTTGTCGGGATCTCAGCGCTTGACCGAGTTCATTCCGCCGACGACCTTGAGAATGTTCCGCTCGAACGTGAACTGCAGCGCTCCCTGCCAGTAGAACATCGAGGTCGGTTCGGCGCCGTCGGGGGCGATGTTGCCGGTCTTGCTGGCGACGCCCGCGGTGATTTCCTTGCCGCCCGCAACGCCCGCGTCCCAGACCTTCTTCCAGTCCACCCCATCAGCCTTCCCGTTGCGGGAGAAGTCCCGGCTGATCACCTGCGGCCCGTCGCCCTGGATGTAGCCGATCGCCCGCTTGCGGCCGGCCGCCTCGGGGAACACGAGCTTGCCGCTCTTGTCGGTGATGAGCTCGTAGGCGGTCCCGCGGTGCGCGTAGTGGATCGTGATGACGCCATCCCCCGCCTTGGCGACCGTAAGGTTGTCGGACTGGAGCTGCGCGAGGGGGGCGACGGCAAAGAGGAAGAGCCCGCGCAATCCTTCGGGCAGAGTCAGCTTACCCTTTACGTCGTAGCGATAGGCGTTGAAGTTCTCGGTCGAGTGCAGCTTCGAGGCTCCGCTGGTCGCATCGACCGTATCCTTGAGCGCCGACATGTAGCGGATGGGCCCGATAAAGGAGAAGTAGTTCCCCGCGTCGGCACCGGACACGTTGAACTGGTACTCGACCTTGAGCTCCTGGGCGAGAGCGAACCCACCGATCAGGGCAAACACTGCCCCCACGATGATCAGTTTGCGAGTCATTCTTTGACCTCCTGTTGAAGTTGACCCGGGCACTTTGCCGATCTTTGCGCGGATAGTCAAGAGTCCGGGGCCCAGTTGTCTGCGGCCCAGTCCGGGGCCCCGTCGGCCCCGTCCAGGCCCGCCCGTCTGTCGCGCGCCCGTCCGTCAGGTGGGTCGACCGAGTGCGCAGGCTGTGCCCCCGCCGGGCGCCCTCGCGCGCTCCCGGATCAGTTTCCCGATGGGTTCTGGGCCGCGGGGGCTTCGGCCGCCGCCGCGTTGCGCGCGAGAAGCTCCTCGAACTCCTGCGGAGGCACCGCCCAGCCGAAGAAAGAGCCCTGCATGAGGTCGCAGCTCAGCTTGCGGGCGTGCCACGCCTGGCCCGCCGCCTCCACTCCTTCGATCACCACCTTGGGAATGCGGCTCTTGATCGCGTTCACCAGGTGACGGAGGAACTCCCGCTCGTCTTCGCGAGTCTCGACGTCCTTGACGAACGACTTGTCGAGCTTGAGCGCGCTGCAGGGCAGGCTCTTGAGGTAGCCGAGCGACGACTGTCCGGTGCCGAAGTCGTCGATCAGGACCTCGACGCCGAGGCTCTGGATCTCGCGCATCCTCTCCGCCGCCGCGGTCGGGTCCTCCATGCACTCGGTCTCCGTGATCTCGATCTTGAGCTGGTCCGGCCGGATCCGCGCCTGGCTGATGGCCGCCTGGATGCTGTCGATCAGGTGCCCGTCGTTGAACTCGCTGGCCGACATGTTGACCGTGACGAAGAGATCGTGCTCCGTCGACCACCTCGCAAGCTGCTCGCAGGCGGTAAAGAGCACCCACTTGCCGATGGCCGTGATGTGGCCGGAGTCGACCGCCAGCGGGATGAACTCCATCGGCGGCACGAGCCCGAGCCGGGGGTGTCGCCAGCGGATGAGAGCCTCCGCCCCGAGGATCCTGCCCGCGTTGTCCACGATGGGCTGATAGTGCAGCTCGAACTGGCGGTTGGCGAGCGCGCTCGCGAGCTCGCCCTCCAGCGCGTAGCGGTCCTGGGCGGCCGTGTGGAGCTGCTGGTCGAAGATCACGTAGGGCACCTTGCGGTTCTTCGCGTCGGACATGGCCATGTGCGCCTTGCGGATCACCGCCTCCGAGCTCTCGCCGTCATCGGGATACAGCGAGACGCCGATCGCGGCCCCGACGACGATCGCCTTGCCGTTCGACGTGTAGGGGAGCGTGACCTGGTTGTAGACTTCCTGGGCGACTGCGCCCAGGTCGGTCTTGCGCGGGATCACGGTGATGACGGCCGCCAGCTCCTTGCCCTCGAAGCGGAACACGTAGTCGCCCGCCCTCAAGGCTTTGCGGACGCGCAGCCCGGTGTTCTCGAGCAGCAGGTCGCCGGTTTCGTACCCGTACAGGTCGTTGATGCGGCCCAGGTTCTCGACGCTGATAAACAGGACCGCCCGAAGCTTCTCGTTCTTCGACATGCGGGCCTGTTCGATCTCCTTGTCCAGTATGATCTGCATCGAGCGGCGGTTGAACAGCCCCGTGACCGGGTCGCGATACTCGTAGTTGGTCAGACGCGACTCGATCTCGCTGATCTGCGTGATGTCGTGCGAGAAGACGAGGGCGTGCGTGACCTTCTCGCCTTCCTTGCGCGGGAAATAGGTCACGTGCATGTGCCGGTCGAAGGGCCCGAACTTGAACTTGTCGATATAGTTGACCTGCTCGCCGGAAAAGCAGCGGTCCAGGTATCCCTTGATCGAGCTCTCGAAGCGCTCGGGCCCCCAGACCTCGGCGACCGTGTGGCCCACGACGTCCGCCCGGCTCTTCCCTATCTGCTCGCAGTAGGAGTCGTTGGCAACCTCGTATGTGTAGTCGCGACTGATGAGCGTGATGAAATCGCTCGATCGGTTCACGATGTCTTCGAAGACGTTCAATCAGACCCCCGGCGGGCCGGGCTGCCGGAACGTCCCCTCCCTGACGACCCGTAGACCGGCAACGATAGGCGCACCTCCGCCGCGACCCGCGGCGATCGGAGGACCTTTTGCGCCAATGTCAATCTTAGTTCTTTGAGGGTCCGCCGACAACTTCATGCGAGGAAAAGGGGCCGGCCGGAGCCGGCCCGTTCCATCACTTCGCCCGCTTTCGCGCGGCGCCCGCAACGGGCATCTCGCGTCGGACTCTGCGCACCCAGGCCAGCTCGCACTCGAACGAGCCGATGCCGTTCTCTTCGATCATCCGCCAGAGAAAGGTCTCGCGCGGCGTGCGGGCCGGGCTCAGGGTGCCGCGCCTGCGCATCTCCTGCCGCATGAGCAGCTGCATCTCGACCTCGTGCTCGTAGCGCGCGAGCAGCGCGTCCAGCTCCCCGGCGGCGAGCGAGTCGGCCCACGCGAGCTGCACCAGGAACGTGCTGCGCACCTCGGGCAGCTCGGGGGCCGACGCCGTCCACTCGCGCAACGCGGCCGTGCCCTGCGCCGTGATCGTGTAGACCTTGCGCGGCGGGTACTTCTCCTGGACCTGCACCTCCCTGGTGACGAGCCCGTCGCGCTCGAGCTGCAGCAGCGTCCGGTAGATCTGCGCGTTGTTTCCCGTCCAGTAGAAGGCGAGCGAGTCCGAAAGCATCTTCTTGAGATCGTAGCCGCTGAACGGCTTCCAGCTCAGGAACCCGAGCATGGCAAACTTGATGGACATGGCGAACCTCCCGGGCGGAGTGCCCTTCATTTGATACTATGATACTCATAACATAGTATCAAAATGAAGTCAAACGCCCGGTCGCGTCCGCCCGCTCCCGGCTGGCGGGGCGGGTTCGCGCGGTCGCCGCCGGCCGTCAGCGGCGCGCGCGCAGGGCGGCCTCGACGTGGGCAGCGACTGAGTCAGGGAGCTGCGCGGTCAGGCCGCCGTCGACCATCAGCGCGTGGCCGGTGACGAAGGAGGAGTCGTCGCTTGCCAGGAAGAGGGCCGCGGTCGCGGCCTCGCGCATGGTCCCGGCGCGCCCGAGCGGGTAGACCAGCTCCTGCAGCACGACCTGCTCGGGGTGGGCCTCGAGGAACCTGACCTTGGCCTCCGTGACGATGCGGCCGGGGCACAACGCGTTGACCCGGATGTTGTGCTTCCCGTAGTCCATGGCCATCGCGCGCGCGAGATTGATGAGCGCGGCCTTGACGGCGTTGTACGAGGCGTTGTCCCTCGCCGCGCGGACTCCGTGCACGCTCGCGACGTGGATGATCGAGCCGCCGCCGGTCTTGATCATCTCGGGGACGGCGTACTTGCTCGCGAGGGCGGCCGCCTTGACGCTGACCGCGAAGGCAAAGTCCCACTCGGCTTCGTCGAGGTCGGTGACGGACGCGGTCCTGCCGGACCAGGCGTTGTTCATCAGGATGTCGAGCCGGCCGTAGGTCGCCACCGCGAAGCCGATGAGGCCGCGCAGATCGGCCGCCCGCGTCACGTCGGCGGCGAAGAAGCTCGCGGTCCCGCCCCGGGCACGGATGCCCTGCACCACGTTCTCGCCCGCCTCCGCGCGGCGGCCGCTCACGACGACGCTTGCGCCCTCTTCGGCGAAGAGCTCCACGGTCGCGCGCCCGATGCCGGCGGTCGACCCGGTCACGACGGCGACCTTCCCCTTCAACCTCATCTCCGGCTCCTCTCCGCTTCCGCCCGCTCGTAAGCGATCCGCGGCTCCTGAGTCGCGAGCTTGCCCCCGCTGACGTCGATCAGGGTGCCCGTGATGTAGCCCGCGAGGTCCGAGGCGAGAAAGCACACGAGGTTGGCCACGTCGCTCTTCGCGCCCCAGCGCCGCAGAGTCAGCGTGTCCAGCAGCCGGGCCTGGGTCTCCGGCGGCTGCTCGTCAAAGTGGTTCATGGCAGTCGGGATCATGCCCGGCGCGTAGCAGTTGACCGTGATGTTCCACGGCCCGAGCTCGCCGGCCAGCACGCGGGTGAGGTAAACGACCCCCGCTTTCGATGCGGCGTACGCGGCGGTGAAGCACCGGGGAACGATCGCCGCGAACGATGCGGCGTTGATGATGCGCCCCGATTTCTGCTTCTTCATCACGGGAATCGCCGCGCGGCTCATGAGGAACGTTCCCTTGAGGTTCACGTCGAGATTGCGGTCCCATACCTCTTCGGACAGCTCGTCGACCGCCGCCTGCATCGCCACGCCCGCGTTGTTCACGAGGATGTCGATCCTGCCGTAGGCTCGGACCACCTCGTCCATCACCGCCTGGACCTGCGAAGCGTCCCGCACGTCGCACTTGAGCGCGCGGCCCTCGAGCGACTCCGCCGCGAGCTTGCTGGAAAACGCGTCGAGGTCCTCCCGGCCGAGGTCGACCGCCACGGTCCTGGCTCCTTCGCGCGCGAGGGTCGATGCGATCTCGAGCCCGATCCCGCGTCCCGCCCCCGTCACGACAGCCACCTTGTTCCTGATGTCGATGGTCATGCCTGTCCTCCTTGCCTCCCGGCCGCGTTTGCAGCGATACTCACCCGCGCCGCGCCCCTCGGGCAAGCGGCCGGCGCCGCAGCTCGAATATACGGAGACCGCGTGGATCTACACAGGACGACGGGCAGGACCGCGCTCGGACTGACTCTGGCCCTCTTTACCGCGCTCGTCTGGGGAACGATGCCGGTCGCGCTCAAAGTCCTGGTGGGGTGGCTGGACGCGTACACCCTCTCCTGGAGCCGCTTCCTGGCCGCCGGCATCCTGATCGCGCCGGTGGTGCTGCGGCGGCACGGCGCGTCGGCGCTGCGCGCCGTTCGGGCGAGGCCGCTGCTCATGCTCGCGTGCGTCGTCGGGCTGACGGGGAACTACATCCTCTACCAGTCGGGATTGCGCTTCGTGTCGCCCGACACGGCGCAGATCATCGTCCAGCTCGCACCCGTGTTCGTGCTGATAGGCGGCGTTGCGATCTACCGGGAGCGCTTTGGCCGTCTGCAGGCCCTCGGGTTCGCGGCGCTCATTGCGGGCATGCTGCTCTTCTTCAACCTGCGCTGGGCCGACCTCGCCGCGCAGGCGAGCGCCTACTCGTCCGGCGTGCTGCTCGTGACTGCTTCCGCCGTCCTGTGGTCGGGCTACATGCTCGCGCAGAAGCAGCTCCTCACCGTGATGGCGCCCGAAACGATCCTGCTGGTGACGTACCTCGCGGGCGCCGGGCTCCTGCTTCCCGCGGCCAGGCCCTCGCTCGTGCTCACCCTCCCGGCCCACGGGCTGGCGCTCCTGATCGTGGTCGCGTTCATGACGCTCGCTTCGTATCTGACCTTCGGCGCGGCGATGAACCATCTCGAGGCGTCGCGGATCGGCGCCGTGATCGCCCTGTCGCCTCTGCTCACCGTCGCCGCCGCCCGCCTCGCCTCGTCCGCGCTGCCCGGCGTCGTGGCGTTCGAGCGGCTGAACGCGCTCAGCCTGATCGGCGCCATGCTCGTGGTCGCGGGGTCCGTCGCGACGACGCTTGCGCAGCGGCGCTGACGGGCGCCGCGGCCGGGGTGCCGCGCACCCCCGCGCGCCCGCCGCCAGCCGAATCGAGCCTTACGCGATCCGTCGCATCGCGGGCACGACGGATCGCCAGAAGCCGGCGGTAGGCTCGGTCGTTAAGCGCTCGAACTCCTCCGGCGTATAGACCAGAATCTCTAGCGAAGGCACCCGCGCGCGGAGGTCATCGAACACCGCCGCCCTCTCCACAAAGGGCAGGTCGGTGTCAACGACGAGCATCACATCGATGTCGCTGTGCGGGCCGAACTCGCGGGTACCGAAGCTTCCGAACAGATAGGCCTCGCGGACGCGGCGGGCGAGAGCAGACCTGAGCCACTCGAGCAGCCGGGAGGTCGAGAAACCGAACAGCGGATCCCGTCGCGGGCCGACGAGGACATCGCGGCTCGCCTCGATCGCCCCCGTTCCTGCCGCGCGACCCTCCACGATGAGGCGGGCCAGACCGATCGCTTCGCGGGCCTGGTCTTCGGTGAAGAACTCGAATGGTGCTCCCGCGGGAAACGCGTCCGGGTAACGCGCGCTGATGTAGTAGAGATCGAGCCGCTTGGCCGCGTTTTCCACTTCGCCGTCGACCTGCAGTGCCCGTGCGATCTCGAGAATCGAATGGCTGCGAACCTGATCGGCACCCTTTCGAAGGGCGACGGCCTTCAGGGCTTTCTCCGCGGCCTGCTGGGCCGCGAAGCATGCCTGCGCGTATCGTCCGGCGCGCAGCGTGTCTTCGGCCCAAAGCAGGTCATTCTCAGCCTGTCTCAGCCAGTCGTCCGCGCGATCACTCATGCGCCCTTCATTATAGCCGGCGGCGGGCGTGCTTCCAGCGATACCTCCGCGCCCCTGCGCCTCCGATCGACACGCGTCGCTGGCTCCCTGTACGCACTGCTGCCGCCCGGGTTAGCCTGAGCAGACGCGGCGCCGTGGGGGTCGCGCGGGAGGAAGCATGAGTAGTGACCTGTTCGTCGGCATCCAGGCGGGCCCTCACAGCCTGATGGACGAAGGCATCGACCGCGCCCTCGACCTGATGCAGGAGACGGCAGCGATCAACGCGATCCTGGTCTACAGCCAGACCTACTACAACACCGGCGACCGGCACCCGGACGCCCTCGCCCCGGACCACGGCATCGCGCAGCGCGACGAGCGCACGCGGCCGCTTGCGCGCCTCTGGGCCAAGCCGCATGCCCGGTACTACCGCGGGAGCCTCCTGCAACTGCCCGACGAGACGGGCCGCGACTACGCCGATCACGACCTCTTCGCCGAGCTCCGCGAGCCGTGCACCAGGCGCGGCATCCGCCTGTACACGCGCGTGCTGGAGGCCTGGGGCCCGAAGATCGCGCCCTTTGTCGACAACTTTCCCCGCGTCCTCACGGTCGACGCATGGGGCCGCATCGCCGAGTTCTGCTGCTGGGCGAACCCCGACTACCGCGCCTTCTGGCTTTCGAACATCGAGGACATCGTCAAGAGCTACGACCTCGACGGCCTGCAGTTCGGCTCGGAGCGCGTCGGACCGCTTTCGAACGTGCTGCTGCGGGGCAGGGCGCCCACCTGCTTCTGCCCTCACTGCCTCGCCAGGGCCCGCGACAAGGGCATCGACGCGGAGCGCGCCCGCGCGGGCCTGATCGAGCTCGACACCATGGCGCGGGCGTTCGAGGCCGGCGCCCCCCGTCCCGCAGACGGCGTCGTCGTGAGCTTCCTGCGCACGATCATGCGCTGGCCCGAAGTGCTCGCCTGGGAGCGCCTGCAGTACGAAGCCAAGGAAGAGGTGGTGCGCCTGCTGTACGGCCTGGTCAAGCAGCTCAAGCCGAAGATGCAGTTCGGCTCGCACGTCGATCACCAGCAGTCGACCTACGATCCGATCTGGCGCGCCAACATGGACTACGGCGAGATGACCTCGTACAACGACTTCATCAAGCCCATCCTCTACCACGACATCACGGGGCCGCGCGTGCGGCACTGGCACCTGGGCCGCCTCAACCGCACGCTGGCAAACGAGCTGTCGCTGGAGCAGATGCTCGGCATCTTCTACGCGGTTCGCGGATACGACCCGGCGGTCGAGCCGAAGCTCGATGAGATGGATACCAAGGGGTTCACGGCGGATTACGTGTACCGCGAGACGAAGCGGCTGCTCGCGGACGTCGGCGGCCGGTGCGCCATCTACCCCGGCATCGGCTTCGACGTGCCATGGGAGGGACATCACTTCCCGTCGCCGCCCGAAAAAGTCTACGAGGCGACGGCCCGCGCGATCGAAGCCGGTGCCCAGGGCGTGATGGCCTCGCGCGAGTATGGCGAGATGCGCGTGGCGAACCTCAAGGCCTTCGGCCGCGCGGTGCGGGAGGCGCGGAAGTAGCGGGAGGCGCAGAAGCAGCAGGAGGCGGGGAAGCAGCGGGAGGCGGGGAAGCAGCGGGAGGCGCAGGCGGAGAAGCGGGAGCCGCGTGGGCGCGGCGCGCCGTGATGGGGCCTTCGATCGCCTCGAACCTCACGTCGTCTTTGCCGGCCTTCTTGACCCGGTACATCAGCTCGTCCGCGGCCTTGAGCAGCGCGTCGGGCGCGAAGCCCGCGCCCGTGCAGGTCAGCGCGCCGATGGAGAAGGTCACCGGCCATCCCTCGCCGCTCACGCGCTCGCTGAGCGTCGCATGCATGTTGGTCACCGCTGCCCGCGCCGCATCCGCGTCCGTCTCGGGGAGGAGCACGGCGAACTCATCGCCGCCGAGGCGGGCGACCGTGTCCGAAGCGCGCAGGCGGGCCCTGGCCGCGGCCGCCACGGCGCGGAGAACGGCGTCGCCGGCATTGTGGCCGAACCGGTCGTTCACCTGCTTGAAATTGTCCACGTCGAAGTACACCAGCGTGAAGGGGCGCCCGTACCTGCCCGCGCGCTCGACTTCCGCCCGCATGAGCTCGATGAAATAGCGGCCGTTGGCTGCGCCCGTGAGGAAATCCAGGCGCGAGAGCTGGCGTTCGTGCGCGAGCGACTCCCGAAGAGCGGCGATGAGCAGCGCCACCGTCACGAAGAATCCCAGGCGCAGAACGGCGTTCCAGTAGAGGATGAAGGGCTTCGAATAGGTGTGGCCCGCGCCCGCGTCGGCGACGGTCCAGACTGCGGCGGCGAGCACGGAGGCCGAGAGCCCTGTCTCCCTTTGCGCGAACCACGTGACGAACGCGATCGGGAGCAGGTAGAAGAGCGAGAAGGCCATCTCGTAGCCTGTGAGGTAGTCGAGGATGCCGATCAGGGCGATGAGCGCGATTCCCGCGAGCGCGATCAGGACCGTGCTCGGACGGGCCGCGGACCCGACGGCGTCGGGCGGCAGCCCGGGCAGGTCCCGTTCTTCGCCCATCCGCCCCTGCGGCCTCGGCGCTTCGTTCACGGGAGCGAAGCCTTGTCGTCCGGGGCGTCGAGCGCGACGAGCTCTCCGGCCCTGAGGCAGAGGATGGGGACGATCACCTCCTCGGTCCGCTCTTCGACGTTCTCGCAATCCCGAAGGACCGCGGGCCGCCGCGCGATCTCCAGCACCGTGATGTCGGCCGGGCAGCCGGCCGCGAGGCTGCCGATCCCATGGCCGAGACGGAATGCCGACGCCGGCGCTGCCGTGACCCGTCGGACGCACTCTTCCAGAGGCATGCCCAGGTGCAGGAACTTGGTCATCGTCGTGGCCAGGTCGACCGCGGGCGAGCGAATGCTGTAGGTATGAACGTCGGTGCTGATCGTGTCCGGCGCGAAGCCCTGCTCCAGGGCGGCGCGGGCCACGGCGAAGCTGAAGCTGCCCATGCCGTGGCCGACGTCGAAGAGCACGCCGCGCTCGCGCGCGTCGCGGACCGCGGGCAGCAGGATGCGCCGCGCGTCGAGAATGCCGTTGCCGCGGCCGTGATAGCAGTGGGTGAGCACGTCGCCCGGCCGCAGGGTGGCGAGTATTTCCGCGAGCGGGACCACCGACTCATTGGGATGCACCATGACGGGCAGGCCCGTCTCCGCGGCCGCTCTGATCACCGCGGCGAGGGCGGCGGCCGCGTTGCCGCCGACATACTTGGGGGTCAGCCTCACCTTGAGACCCACGATCAGATCCGGATTCTCCCTGCAAACCTGCACGATCCGGTCCGGCTCGACGTACCGCATGTCCTCGAGCTCTCCCGCGCCGTCGATCAGCATGCCCTGCGAGGACAGGTTCAGGAGCGCCTTGACCCTGGTCGCGCTCCGGCTCGCGATTTCGCGGAACGCAGGAAAAGTCTGCGCGCCCGCGGAGCCCGCGTCGATCGCCGTCGTGACCCCCCTCGGCAGGCAGCAGCGGTCCGGCTCGACGCCGTAGTGCGAGACGCCCGCGAACAGGTGCGCGTGCACGTCGATGAGCCCGGGCACCGCGAGCCGACCCCCGAGATCCATGGTGGGAACCGGCTCGAGCTCCCGCGGCTCGAGCGACGGCTCGACGGCGGCGATCGCTCCTCCCGCCACCGCGATGTCGCGCCTGCCTCGCAGCCCCGGGCCTGGGTCGAGAACGTCGGCGTTGCGCAGCAGCAGATCCCATCTCATGCCTGCAACCCCCTCGCCAGCCGGGAGTCGCGCAGCTCGTACTCGGTTCTCAGCCCGTATTCGCAATCGCAGTCGTACCGCGGCCGCCAGCAGGCCATCACCCGCGCGTCGCGGTCGAGCTGCCAGAACTCGTGGCCGCTGCTCTCGAGAAAGACCGCGGGCTTGCTCGACTTGAGGAGGTAGCGATCCTCGCCGCCGACGATCGGTCCGAGAAAGAGCTCGCCGCTTGCATCAGGTTCGGGGCAGTCGTGCATCTGCGTGACCGCACGATATTAGCGCGCCATGGGCCCCAGGACAACCAATAATAGAAGAAGGCCGGACGCCGCGTCGGACCGCGCGGGCCGTGGGCTCCGCCGGGTGCCTCGACAGCCCGCGCCCGCCCGCGCAGAATGGGCCGCGGCGATCGAAGCGGGGAGGCGGCTGTGGACAACTCGAAGGTCCCGTATTTTCACCTGACCATGGAGCTGGACGACCTCGATCGGGTGCCCGTCCTCGAGCTTCCGGCGGGCTTCGCGGTCAGCTTCTACGCACCGGGCGACGAGGCCGCGTGGGCGCGGATCGAGCACCAGGCGGGCGAGTTCCCTGACGACGACAAGGCTCTGGCTCATTTCGCGAAGGAGTTTGGAAACCACCGGCACGAAATGAGCGAACGCTGTCTTTTTCTGCGCGGGCCCGGCGGTGCGCCGATCGGCACCAGCACGGCCTGGCACGGAGAGCTCGGCGGCCGGGCGATCGGCAGGCTCCACTGGGTCGCCATCGTGCCTCCCTACCAGGGCCGCGGGCTGGCCAAGCCCCTCGTTTCGGCCGCCATGACGCGCATGCGCCGCTGGCACACGAGCGCGTACCTGACGACCCAGACGACGAGCTGGATCGCCGTGAAAGTCTATCTGGATTTCGGGTTCCGGCCCGTTTTCGACAAGCCGGACAGCGGCGAGGCCTGGACCGTCATGGCTGCCCTTCTGAATCACCCGGCGCTCGCCGGCATGCGGCCGTAGGCAGGCAGGATTACGGCCGATCCGTCCGATACTCTTGGTAGGCGCGGTCGCGGAGGCAGGGGAGTTTTCCGCCTGAGAACGCGGCGGCCGTGCGATAGATTCAAACTGGCCCGAAAGAAAGGCCCGCCGGGCGCGGCACAGGCGGAGCACACTGCCGAGCGCGCTCCAGGACACCGGCGCGGAGGTGCGGAACCGTGCGTAAAGTCCCGAGGGTAGCAGTCCTGCCACTGTTCGCGCTGGTCGCCGCAGCGGTAGCCGGGTTGGTCGGCTGCAACGACTTTGTATTCCGCACGCTGATGGAAGGGGAGAAGGGTGCGGCATGGGCCGGAGCCCTTCAGATCAGCCCGCCCGCGATCACGCTGGTGCAGGGCAGCAGCGTGACCTTTACCGCGAAAGGCGGAGCGGGCTCCTACCAGTACGCGATCGTGACTGCTGTGGGAGGGAGCACGATCGGAGCGAGCTCCGGGGCGTACACTGCCAGCGCCACGACGACGGGGACCGAGACGGTGCGTGTCACCGATGGGCTGGGAGCGACCAGCGAGGCGGCGGTGATCATCCAGAGCTCTGCTGTGGCGAACGTGAACTACGGTGTGACGAGCGTGGGGCACGGCAGCGGCACGACAGCGGGGCAGCCGGTGACGGGCACGTTCGTGTATGCCAACGGGGGAGCGGACAGCGGGACTGTGAACGTGAGCTGGACGGTGTACGCGTCAGCGGACACGTCGCTGGGCGGGGACTACGTGGTAGCGACTGGGACGGCGTCGTGGCTGGCTGCGGGAGCGAGCAGCGCCTCGATGCCGTTTGGGGGCAGCTGGCCGACGACGCCCGGCAGCTATTACCTGCTGGTGCAGATCAGCTCGAGCGAAGAGGTGGACAACGGGGACAACGTGGGGTGGACGGGACCCGTGGTGGTGGTGGGGCCGCCGCCGCCGGACGTCAAGTACGCGGTCTCGGGTCTGACCCACCTCTCCGGAACCACGGCAGGCGCCGGGCTGACGGGGAGCTTCACCGTAACCAACTCCGGCGCGGCAGTCGGAAGCGCGACCATCTTCTGGTTCGTCTACACCTCGGCGGACGCCCTCTACCAGGTGACCGACCCGGTTGTGGCTACTGGAACGGTGGCGGGCGCCACAATAGCGGCCGGAGGCGGTTCGGCCTCGCCGGCCTTCAGCGGCTTCTGGCCGGCCTCTCCCGGGAGCTACTACCTGATCGTCCGCGCCAGCGCCGCGGATGACACGACCGCCGGCGATGACCAGGGCGTCACCGGCGTGATTGCCGTGACGCTGCCGAATGTCAACTACGCGGTGAGCAATGTCACCGCCGTGGCCGGCACAGCCGGGGGGCTAGTCAGCGGATCGTTCGATCTCGACAACGTCGGCACCGCCGACGGCACCAAGACGGTCGCGTGGACTGCGTACGCGTCCACGAACCCTACGTGGGACACGGGAGACACGGTCATCAAGACAGGGACGCAGGGTTTCATGGCTGCGGCGCCGGGACCGGTCCCGATCAGTCTCGCCGGCGGCACGTGGCCCACGACGCCTGGCAACTATTTCGTCGTCGTGCGCATCAGCGCGGCCGACGACGTCGCCTCAGGCAACGACGAGGCGAGCAGCGCGGTTCCCGTGACGGTTGCCGGCGGTCCGCCGCCGGACGTGAAGTATGCGCCGAGCGGTGTCACGCACTCGTCCGGTACGGTGGCGGGCGCTGCGGTGACGGGCTCCTTCACCATTACCAACAGCGGTTCGGTTGTCGGCTCGGCGATCATCTACTGGAGCGTCTACGCGTCGACCAACACGAGCTACCAGGCGACAGACCCGCTCGTCGCCACCGGATCGGTATCCGGCTCCTCGATAGCCGCCGGAGGCGGCACGACTTCACCCGGCTTCAGCGGGCTCTGGCCTGCCACGGCGGACAGCTACTACCTGATCGTGCTCATCAGCGCGGCGGACGACACTTCGCCGGGCGACAATGAGGCCCGCACGGCAGCGGCGGTGGCGGTCACGTCTCCCCCGCCGCCGAACGTGGACTACGCACCGAGCAACGTCAGCGGCCTCCCCGGCATAGCCGGAGGGCCGGTCAGCGCGTCGTTCGAGCTCGACAACGTCGGCACTGCCGACGGCACCAAGACGGTGACGTGGACCGCGTACGCGTCCACCAACCCCACCTGGGACACGGGAGACACCGTCATCAAGACCGGGACGCGGGCGGCTATGCTTTCGGCTCCTGGTCCGGTCTTGATCAACGACTTTACCGGTGGCGCCTGGCCCACGACTCCCGGCAACTACTTCATCGTCGTGCGCATCAGCGCGAGCGACGACGTGTCCTCGCTCAACGATGAAGCGAGCACCGCGTCCTCCGTGGCCGTGACCGCGGGCGCCCCGCCCCAGGTCGACTATATCGTGACCGGCGTGACTCACTCCTCCGGAGCCACCATAGGGGGACCGGTCAGCGGGACCTTCACCTTCCAGAACTCCGGGACGGGCAACGGCGCGCAGAACGTCTACTGGAGCGTCTATGCCTCGACCGACACGACATGGGACGCGGCAGACCAGATCGTGGACACCGACGTCTACGCGGGCGGTCTCTCGTCGGGCGGGAGCACGACGCCGGCCTTCAACGGTTTCTGGCCCGCGATACCGACGAGCTACTACCTGATCGCGCGGGTGAGCGCGGCCGACGAAGTCGACCCGGCGGACAACGAGGGAAGATCAGCAGCCGCGATCGCGGTCTCTCTCCCGGACGTGAACTACGAGGTCTCGAACGTTCAGCGGTTCGGCAGCCTGCGCGCCTCAGCGGCTTTCACCGGTCAGTTCGACCTCAAGAACGTGGGCTCAGCCAACGGCACGCCAGGTGTCAACGTGAGCTGGACGGTGTACCGCTCGAGCGACTCGACGCTGACAATAGGCGTGGACCCCGTCGTCGACGCAGGCTCGCACGGCCCGATGGCGAGTGCGGACCCGACGGACACCATCCCGTTCAGCGGCACCTGGCCGTCGGCGCCGGGCAACTACTGGCTCTTCGTCCGCATCGCCGCTTCCGACGACACGGTCCCCGGCAACGACACCGCGTCCCTCGGTCCGATCGCCGTCGCGGCTCCCAAGGTCGACTACGCCGTGAGCAACGTGCAGAGCACGGGGCTGACTATCGCGGGCGCCAGCCTCAAGGGCGATTTCCGCCTCGACAACCTGGCCGGCAGCGACGACGGAACCGGCTCCGTGCTCTGGACCGTCTACGTCTCCGCGGACCCGATTCTGACGGTCGGGGTCGATCCGGTCGTGGCATCGGGGATGCACGCCGGCCTCGCCGCCGGGACTTTCGCGACCGTGAGCTTCCAGGACGGATTCTGGCCGATGGACCCCGGGACCTACTACCTGATCGCGACGGCGACATCGGTGGAGACCGACTCGAACACGGGGAACAACACGGCGTCGAGCCCGGGTGTGGTGACGACCGGCGGGCCGGACTACACGGTGAGCGCCGCGACCTTCCCCACGGACGGGAGCCCGGGCGGTGCATTCTCGGGCGTGCGCACCTTCACCATAAAGAACCTGACCGCGAACACCGGCAACAGCCCGATTCACTGGCGCGCTTACGTCTCGCCAGACAAGGCGCTCGATGCCTCCGACTGGTTCTCGGGCGCACAGGGCACGGTCGCAGCGCTCGCTGGCTCGGCCAGTTTTGTCGTGAACGACCTCAATGGCTTCAACGGGACCTGGGCCGCCAAGGGCGGCGGCTACTACCTGATCGTCCAGCTCGATGCCGACGATGATGCGAACCCGGGCAACGACCTGTATGTCTCGACCCTGATTCCTGTCCACAACTACACGTTCGCCGAGACGGAGCCGAACGACGACGACAAGCCGTTCCAGGCAGGCTTTGCCGGCAATGACACGGGTGTCACCCTGCAGCTCGACCAGGCGATCCTGATCACGGGCGCGCTGGACAACGGCGCGACGACCATACGCGACACGTTCCGCTTCGTGGTCAACCCAGCGGTGGGGCACCTCGAGATCTATCTGACGTGGACCACGGGCACGCCGGGCGATGACGCGGACCTGGAGCTGCACTGGAACGATCGGACCAACATTCCATGGCTCAGCTCGAGCTTCGGCGTGGGGATCGAGCCGACCATTCCGCCGTGGATCATGCCGACCTACGCCCCAAACAACACCCACGCCGTGGCTGTCCGGTCGTGGGCAGTCGGGGCCGTCATCGGCGCGCCCTACAAGCTCATGATCACGGCGAGGCCGTGATCGGGCCGCTGCGTTCCGTTCCGCAGGCCCGGCAGTCCATGACCGCGAGGGAGCGCGTCCGCGCAGCTCTGGCGCACGAGCCGCCGGAGCGCGTGCCCTTCTCCTGGGGCTTCGGCCCGACGCCGGAGATGAGCGCCTCGCTCGAGCGCGACCTCGCCGCGCAAAGCATCGACTGGAACGCGCTGCGCTTCCTGACCGAGGACGTCGTCACCGTAGAGCCCCGCTACGTCGGACCGAGCTGCCTCCCGATACCGACATGTGGGGCGTTCGCCGGCGGGCGGTGTCCTACCGAGGCGGGCACTACGACGAAGTGGTCGGCAAACCTCTCGCGGGCGCCACCGATCCGGGCATCGTCGCCCGTCACCGCTGGCCGAGCGCGGACTGGTTCGACTGGGCCGGCTTCCGCGACCGGGTCCTCGCGCCCGACCCCGGCCTCACGAAGGCGCGCAGGCTGGGGCTGGTCGCGAGCGGCCGGCCGCTCGAAGAGTACACGTGGATGACGGGGCTGGAGGAGACGCTCGTCAACCTTCTCCTGTATCCGGAGGTCGTTCACGCGGCGCTCGAGCGGATCTGCGACTTCTTCTGCGCGATGCAGCTCGAGGGCGGCCGAGAGCTGCGGCGACCTGATCGACATCCTGTTCTTCGCCGACGACCTGGGCGGGCAGCGGGGCCTGCTCATGTCGCGCGAGACCTACCGCGAGATGATTCAGCCCTGCCACCGCAGGCTCATCGACAGCGCGCGGCGGCTCTTTCCCGGCGCGCGCGCGATGTACCACACCGACGGCGCCGTCTTCGACATCATCCCCGATCTGCTCGATGCGGGAGTCGAAGTCCTCGAGGCCGTGCAGGTCGACGCCGCCGGGATGGAGCCGTCCAGGCTCAAGGCAGCCTACGGCGACCGGCTCTCGTTCCAGGGTGCGATCGCCGTGCAGTCGCTCCTGCCGCGCGCCGCCGCAGCGGAGGTCGCCGCGGAATGCCGGCAGCTCGTCGGCGTTCTCGGCCGCGGCGGCGGCTACATCGCCGCGCCCTCGCACGCGGTGCAGGTCGGCACGCCGACCGCCAACGTGCTCGCCATGCTGCGGGGCGTGCTCGGCGAGGCCGACTACGAACAGGCGCTCGCCGGCTCCCGATCGCGCTGAGAGTCCCGGCGGCCGGGCGCGGCCTCGCCCGATCGCAAAGCCGAAGGGATCGCCACGGGCGGGCCAAAAGGGTAAGCTGAAGGCGGCTGCGGCTCGAGGCGCCTCCGCGCAGGTGTCCGCGCCGCGGGCGGGCGCGCCGGGCGTCGAAAGGAGAAGCTGTGTCCGATCTGTTGACCCACTGGGCCGTGTTCGAAGACATGCGCCGGCTCGCGGCGCTCGATCCGCGGATGGCCCGCGATCTCGTCGCGATCCTCCAGGCGGAGCGGCAGTTTGGGCGGCTCGGCAGCGTGTCGCGCGGGGGCGCCCGCTTCGTGCCGCACGTGCTCTCACGGGCCCGCGAGCAGTGGCCGGCCGTGCAGGCCGCCGGCGGGGCCGCGCGGGACCTGCTCGCCCGCAGGATCGCTTACGCGCTCGGCGGGATCGCGCATTTCCCCGCCGACTACATACTCAAGCCGGTCATGAGCCGCCTGGCGGGCGCGGACTGGAACGCCACGCACCACGCCATGCAGAAGGGCGTCGCCGAAGCGCCCGCGCTGGATGCGATCCAGGAGATCTCCGTCTACTACGACGTCAAGGTCTTCCGCGAGGTGTACCTCGCCGGCGGCGAGGATCCCTTCAACAGGTTCCTGTTCGCGGACGCGAAGCTTGAGCCCGTGCGCGCGCTCGAGGAGTTCGTCACGAGCCTTTTCCAGCGCGCGCTGCTCGCCGCGCACACGCTGGCCCCCGACAGGGAAAACCTCGACGCCTGGCTGGACAACCTCATCGACCAGGTGCAGCCGCTGTACCTGAGCGTCGAGCGCTACGTGAGCGTCTTCCGCGCGCCCGACCCGGAGAAAGTCCGGAGGTACGGCGTGGAGACCGAGTTCTACCGCACGGACGACCCCGCCGTGGCGGCCGCTCGCGCTGCGCAGCGCGGCGAGAAGGTGACGGCGCAGGCGCTCGAGACGGCGATCCGCGAGGACGCGAATCGCGGCGGCTATGGCCGGGCCGTGGCCCTCGGGGTGCGCGCCCTGCGCCAGGCCTCGGACTACTGGGAGCGGCGCAGCGACGAGATCCCCGACGTGTCGCAGGGCTGAGCGCGCCATGGCGTTTCCCGCCGTCACGATCGTGAACATCGGCTGCCTCAGCATGAACCGCTTCTGGGGCGAGAAGGAGCGGGTGCGAAGCGCGACCGCCACGTGCACGCTCATCGCGGCGCCGGGGACGAGGCTGCTCGTCGATCCTTCGCCGCACCCGGAAGAGCTGGAGCGCCTTCTCTTCGACCGCGCCGGCTTCAAGCCCGGGCGGATCGACGCGGTCTTCCTGACCCATCACCACGGCGACCACCGCTACGGGCTCGCGCTGTTTCCCGGCGCCCGCCGGCTGATGGCCGCCGCGGGCCTGGCGGAGTGGCGCGAGCGCAGCCCCGACGATGCGGCCGTCATCGGCGGCTTCGAGCCCGCCGAAGGCGCGCTCCCCCAAGGCGTGCGCCTGCTCGCGACTCCGGGGCACACCGCCGGCCACCATTCCCTGGCCGTGGGCTCGCCGTGGGGCACGCTCGTGGCGGCGGGCGACGCCGTGATGACGCCCGACTTTTTCGCGGCGGAGGAGGGGTATCACAACTCCGTCGATTTCGCCGCCGCGGCCGAGACCATCCGCAGGCTCAAGCGCGAGGCTGCGCTCGTGATCCCCGGCCACGGGAACCTGCTGCTGAACCTGCCGCCGCTTGCCGACGTTCGGCAAATGGGGGCGCCATGATCCAGAAGGTGAGCTACGGCAGCACCGGCCTCGAAGTCACACGGCTGGCCCTCGGCGGCTTCCCGCTGGGCGCGGTCAACCGCGCCCGCGGCTGGGATCCCTACACCGCGGAGGGCCGCGCGCTGGCAATCAGCACGGTGCACGCCGCGCTGGACAACGGCATCAACGTGATCGACACCGCGCCGGGCTACGGGGACGGGCACAGCGAGTCCTTGATCGGCGAGGCCCTGAGCGGCGGCCGCAGGGACGGCGTCGTGCTCGCGACCAAGGTCGGCTACAGGGGCTCCGCCGCCGACGTGACCGCGAGCGTCGAGCGTTCGCTCGCGAGGCTGCGGACCGACCGCATCGACATCATCCAGTTCCACGGCGGCATGTACACCGCCGAGGAGGTCGACCGCATCGTGAACGGCGGCCTTCTTGAGGCGCTCGAGCGCCTCCGCGAGCAGGGCAAGGCGCGCTTCGTCGGCCTCACGGTGGAGGAGCCGTGGACGGCGCGGCCGCTCATCGCCACCGGCCGCTTCGCCTGCGTGCAGGTTCGCTACAACCTCATCTACCAGTCCGCGGCGCTGCACCTGCTGAACGAGGCGCGCGACGCGCGGCTCGGCGTCTCCGTGATGCGGCCGATGACTTCGGGGATGCTGCAGCGGATCGCGAGCGCGATCGCGCCGCAGTGGCGCGAGGCCGAGCTCTACGAGGTCGCGCTCCGCTTCGTGCTCTCCGACAGCCGCGTGCATGTCGCGAACGTCGGGATGCGCTTTCCCGAAGAGGTCGCGCGCAACGTGCGCCTCGTCGAGGAGCTCAGGCCTTCGTTCGACATGGCGGCCCTGCCGCGCCTCACCGCCGGCATCTACCGCGCGGAGGACGAAGCGACCGGGCTCTGACCGTGCTCTCCTTGCCCGGCCGGCCTCGTGGTAGTATCAGTGGATGCCCAATCGCGAGCGGGACTGGCTGGCGCAGGCGGAGAGAGACCTCGACCAGGCCCGATCGTCGCGCGCAGAGGGTCGCCACGAGTGGGCCTGTTTCGCCGCGCAGCAGGCGGCGGAGATCGCGGTCAAGGCGCTCCACCTCCATCTCGGGCAGCAGGCATGGGGACACGTCGTCGCCAGGCTGCTCATGGATCTGCCGCAGGCGCCCCCTGCCGATCTCGTCGAGCGCGCGAGGGTGCTCGACAACTTCTACATGCCGACGCGGTGTCCCAACGGACACCCCGAAGGCGCTCCGTTCGAGCACTACGGCGTCCTGCAGAGCGAGGAAGCGATCAGTCATGCCGGTGCGATCCTTGAGTTCGTCCGTTCTCGTCTGGCCTGATCCCGGGCAGATCGATTCCGCGGTCAGGTCATGGGCCGCTGAGCAGGCGGCGAGGCGCGAGGACCTGGTGGCCGTCGGCTATTTCGGTTCATATGCGCGCGGGGATTCAGGCGTCGGCAGCGACGTGGATCTCGTAGCGCTCGTGCGCGAAGCACGGGAGCCTTTCATCGAGCGCGGCAGATCATGGGACACTCTCTCGCTGCCGGTTCCCGCGGATCTTCTGGTCTACACGGCGGACGAGTGGCGGATGCTCGAAGCGGAGCCGGGGACGCTCGCCGCCGGGGTCCGGGGCGAGGTCGTCTGGGTCTGTCGCCGGGAGAGCTGATGGGTCAGCCGCCGCGGTCCTGCCGCGCGCGCACCTTTTCCAGGATGCCCTCGTAGAAGCGCTGGTTGATCGGGTAAAACGAGAGCACGACGACGCCGGCGGCGAACAGCAGCGCCGGGATCGGCCCGACCAGCAGGCCGATCCCCAGCTTCGCGGACGCGCTCTGCGGCCTGTCGGCAACATAGCCGAATGCGGCCAGCATCCAGCCGCTCGCCCCGAGCGCGAGCGCCTGCCCGACCTTGCTCGCGAAGGTCCACAGCCCGTAGTAGACGCCCTCGCGCCTGCGGCCCGTCTCCGCGTAGTCGTACTCGACGACGTCCGGGATGATCGAGAACGGCATCACGTAGTTCGTCGAGAGGCCGACGCCGCCGATCACCATGATGACGTAGGCGAAGGGGAGGCCCCCCCGCTCGCCGAATACAAAGAACACGACCACAGCCGCGGCGAGCAATCCCATCCCGAGGTTGTAGCTGAGCTTCTTGCCGATGCGGCGCGAGAGGAAGACCCAGACCGGGATGAAGGCCAGCGTCACCACGAGCATGATCGGCAGCGCGACGTAGAACTGGTCCTGAGCGTTGTAGATGTAGGTGAAGTAGTAGAGCAGGGCATTCTGGATGAGCTGGACTCCCGTGATATGGAGCACCCACGGGATGAGCGCGAGCAGGAAGACGCGGTTGCCGATCACCTCGGCGAGATTGCGCGCGACTCCCTTTCCCTCGTCCGCGGTCCAGTGCGACGGGTCCTCGCGCACGGTGGCGAACGTCACCAGCGCGGTGGCGGTCATCACGGCGCCCATGGACGCGCCCATCGCCGGCCAGCCGATCGCGGGGTCGGCAAAGGCGTGCACGATGGGCAGCACGGCCCCCGCGCCGACGAGCGTGCCGAGCACGGCGAACGACATGCGGAAGCCGCTGAGTGCCGTGCGCTCGTCGAAGTTCGTCGTGAGCTCGGGCAGCAGCGCCCCGTAGGGGATGTTGACGAGCGTGTACGCGGTGCAGAGGAGGCAGTAGGTCAGCGCGGCCCAGGCGAACAGCAGCCCCTGGCTCGCGGGCCCCGGGTTGATGAACTGGATCGGCATCGCGACCAGGAGAGAGATCGCGCCCCAGAAGATCCAGGGCCTGCGCCTTCCCCACCGAGTGCGGGTGCGATCGGACAGATAGCCGACCGCCGGGTCGGTGACCGCGTCCCAGATCTTGCCGATCATGAGCGCGGTGCCGGCCAGCCCCGCCGCGAGCTTCACGACGTCCGTCATGAAGTAGAGGAGGTAGAACCCCATCATGGTGAAGAAGAGGTTTCCCCCGAGATCGCAGATGCCGTAGCCCAGCCGAGTCTTCAAGGTCAGCCGGTCGCTCACGCGTCACCTCTCGCGCTCCACTATAGGCGACAGTCTGCGCGCCGCGCAAACTCGACCTGCGCACGGGCTGGCCGGACGGCGAGGCGGTTTGACTCCGGGCGGGAGCCTTCCTATACTAGTTTAGTAAGGAAAGGCTCGCCGTGCGAGAGGCGCTGCTTTACGAGCAGATCGGGCACCGGATGGTGCACTGCCACCTGTGCCCGCACGAGTGCGTGATCCCCGAGGGGAGGACCGGCTATTGCGGGGTCCGCAAGAACCTCGAGGGCCGTCTCTACGCGCTCACCTACGGACGGGTGGCGTCGATCGCCATCGACCCGATCGAGAAGAAGCCGCTGTACCACTTCCATCCGGGCATCCCGATCCTTTCTGTCGGCACGTTCGGGTGCAACATGCGCTGCCAGCACTGCCAGAACTGGGAGATCTCCCACCACGCGGCGAGCGAGACGGGAGCAGGGCTCACCGATCTCTCGCCCGAGGCGCTGGTGCAGCTCGCGCTCGACCGGCGGGTCAGCGCGCTCGCCTGGACCTACAACGAGCCGAGCATCTGGTTCGAGTACATCCTCGACGCGGCGCGCCTCGCGCGCGAGGCCGGCCTGCTCACCGTCATGGTCACCGCAGGCATGATCAATCCGCCGGCCCTGCGCGCGCTCCTCAAGCACACCGACGCCTACCGCCTCGACGTCAAGGGATTCACCGACGAGTTCTACCAGCGGCTCACCGGAAGCCCTGTGCTGCGGCAGGTCCTCGAGAACGGCACCATCGCGTTTCAGGCGGGCGTTCACGTCGAGGTGGTCACCAACGTCATCCCCAACTGGAACGACACCGACGAGCAGTTCCGCGGCCTCGCCCGCTGGATCGTCGCGAGCCTGAGCGCGGAGACGCCGTGGCACGTGACCGCCTACCACCCCGACAACAAGGTCAACGAGCCGCCCACCCCGGTCGCGACCCTCGAGAGGGCGAGGGAGATAGGGATAGATGAAGGTCTGCAGCACGTCTACGTCGGCAACATCCCGGGACACCCGGCGCAGAACACGTCTGTGCCCTGGCTGCTCGCGCGTGCTGATCGACCGCGACGGCTTCGGTGTCGGCGAGAACCGGGTAGTCGACGGGAAGTGCCCGTACTGCGGGTACTCACTCCGCTGCTACCGCGGCCCGAAGGTCTCCGCGCTGCACAACACGCGGTCGCGGCCGCTCCCCATCCTGTGACCGCCTTCGCGCCTGGCCGCTACGGGCTGGAAGAGCGCAACGCCCCCGATCTCGAGCTGCTCATCATCGGCGCCGGCGCAGCCGGGCTCTCGGCCGCGATCTACGCCTCGCTCCTCCGCATCAACATGGTGCTGCTCGACGCCGAGAACGGCGGCGGGCTCATGAACCTGGCGAAGACCGTCGAGAACTTCCCCGGCGTCACGGGAAGACGCGGCCCCGCGATCACCGAAGCGCTCGTCGCCCAGCTCGAGGCGGCGGGCGGCCGTCTCAACGCGCTCGAGCCGGCGCAGGAGCTGGACTTCGCCGCGGACGCGTTCCGCGTACGGACGCCGGCCGCCGAGTACAGGCCGAAAGCCGTGATCATCGCCACGGGCCTCGAGCTGCTCGGGCTCAAGGAGGAGTACGGCGTCGCCGGGGAGCGGCGGTTCCTGGGCAAGGGCGTCTCGTACTGCGCGGAGTGCGACGCGCCGCTGTTCCGCGGCAGGCGCGTGCTCGTGTGCGGCAACCCCTTCGACGCGTTCCTCCTCAGGCGCACCGCCTCGCAGGTGACCTACCTGGGCCCGGTCCCCGCGGACTACGCGCGGCAGGTGCCCCGCGAGATCATCGAGGCCAACGACGTCGCCTGGCTCGAAGGTTCGATCCGCGAGCTGCGGGGCCGCGACCGGCTCGAGGAGGTGGTCGTCGGCGACCGCGTGCTTCCGGTCGACGGCCTGTTCCTCACCAGGCGGCGAGCGACGAGCGAGGTGTACGCGGCCGCCGGCATCGACGTGGACTCGAGCGGCTTCGTCGCCGTCGACCGGCGGATGCAGACGAGCGTCCCCGGCGTCTTCGCCTGCGGCGACATCACCGGCGAGCCCTGGCAGATCTCCAAGTCGATCGGCGAGGGGGCGGTGGCATGCCTGTCCGTCTTCCGCTTCCTCACCGGGCCAGGAGATGCGCAACCTCGGCTGGGCGCTCCAGGACGAATGGCAGAGGTGAAGGTGAAGGCGCAAGCGCCGCCCGCGGCCAGGCACTGGCCTGACGTACTCGCCAGGCATTGGCCTGACGTACTCGCCAGGTTGACCGCCCGCACGGCCGGGTCTACGCTCGCCCGCGAGAGGTGATCCCGTGCCTTACCGCGCTGCCATCGTCGGCTGCGGCAAGAGGGCGCGCATGCACGCCCTCGCGTACGCGCATGTGAGCGGCGGCCGGCTGGTCGCCTGCTGCGACCTCGAGCCCGACCGGGCCGCGGCCCTCGCGTCCGAGCTCGGGCTGCGCCCTTACCGCGATGCGTCCGAGATGATACGGGCGGAGAAGCCCGACCTGCTCCACCTGGTCACCATGCCCGACACGCGGGTCGCCCTGATGAGCCTGGCGAGCGACCTGGGCGTGCCCGCCTGCCTGGTCGAGAAGCCCATCGCGGCGGAGGTCCGGGACTGGCGGCGCCTTTCGGCGCTCGCCGCGAGCACGCGCACCCGCTTCGCCGTGGGCATGCAGTTCCGCTACCACCCGCACCTCACCCGCTGTCGCGAGGCGCTCGCCTCGGGCCGCCTCGGCCGCCTCCTCTCCCTCGAGCTCTCGGCCGGCATGAACGTCGCCAACCAGGGCGTGCACATCCTGGACTGGGCCATGAGCCTCAACGGCGACCGGCCGCCGAAGAGCGTGTTCGCCGCGGCGAGCGGCCTGGACCGCGAGGACCGCGGTCACCTGGCGCCGCAGAGCACCGTGGCGCGCGTGGCGTTCGAGGGCGGGGTGGAGGGCCTGTGGACGAACGGGCCCGTCGCCCGCCGCGTTTTCGACGACGGGACCACCTGGAAGCACAGCCGGGTCGCGGCCTGCGCGGAGCGCGGCCGCACGCTCTACGAAGAGTTCGGCCGCTGGGAGATCGAAGGGGCGGGCGTGAGCGAATCGGGCGCCGTCGACCCGGAGTCATGGCGCGAGCTCAACCACAGGACGCAGGCCGCGCTCACCGACGCCATGTTCGCGTGGCTCGACGACTCCGGCCGGCCGGCGGGCACGTTCCTCGGCCGCGCCCTGCTCCAGTGGAACGCCATCCTCGGTCTGTACGCGAGCGCGCTCGAGCGCAGGCCCGTGGATCTGCCCTTCGACCCTCCCGACGACCTCTTCGACCGCCTGACCGCGGCCCTGTCGTGAGCCGTCCCCTTTTGCCGCATCTTGAGCTGTTCCCGAGCCCTCCCTCAAGGAACGAACGATGAAGAACGTCACCATCACGGGACCGCGCGCGTGCGAGGTCGTGGACGCCCCGGACCCTCACGCCCGCGGCGACTTCGCCGTCGTGAAGATCCTGGCCGCGCCGATGTGCACGGAATACAAGCTCTACCGCGACGGCAAGCCGGCCGACTCGCTCGGCCACGAGGCCGCGGGCGAGGTCGTCGAGGTCGCGCAGCCCGGCCGCGTGCGTGTGGGCGACCGCGTGGTGGTCATGCCGCAGTACCCCTGCGGCCGCTGCGCCCTGTGCCTCGCCGGAGACTACATCCACTGCGAGAGCCTCGTGGACCCGCTCGCGGAGACCGGAAACACGACGGGCCGCGCCACCTACGCGCAGTACGTGATCAAGCAGGACTGGCTGCTGCTGCCGATCCCGCACGACGTCTCGATCGAGCACGGCGCCATGGCCTGCTGCGGTCTCGGGCCGACCTTCGGCGCGATGCAGCAGATGCGCGTCGACGCCTTCGACACGCTGCTGATCACGGGGCTCGGCCCCGTGGGCCTGGGCGGCGTGATCAACGCCCGGGCGCGCGGCGCGCGCGTGATCGGCGTGGAGCCCCATCCGTACCGGGCCGCCCTCGCGCTGCGCCTCGGCGCCGAGGCGGTCCTCGATCCTGCCGACCCCCGCGCCGGCGAGCGCCTCCGCGAGCTCACGGGGGGCCGCGGCGTCGACAAGGCGGTGGACTGCAGCGGCATCCCCGCGGCGCAGAGGCTCGCGATCGACGCGGTGCGCAGGCGCGGCGAGGTCGCCTTTGTGGGCGAGGGCGGCGAGCTCCCCGTGTGGGTGAGCCGCGATCTCATCCGCAAGGGCATCGCCCTGCGGGGCTCGTGGCACTACAGGCTGGGCGACACCCCCGCGCTGATGCGGGTGATCCGCGATACCCGCGAATCTCTCGATCGGCTGATCACCCACCGGTTCCCCCTCGAGCGGGTGCGTGACGCCTGGGAGCTGCAGCTTGCGGGCGACTGCGCGAAGGTCATCCTCGAGCCGTGGGGCTGAAGGGTGGCTGCCCCGCGCGGGGCGGCAGTACATTGAACCGCGCGCTCCACCTGCCCGGCTCGAGCGCGCGGAGGGTTCCCGGTGAACAGCACGGCGGTCCGTCTCCTGTTGCTGGCTGCTGTCGGGGCGCTGGTCTCGTGCGGGTCGGCCCTGCCCCGGATGCCCATGGACGAGTTCGAGCGGCTGCTCGCCGACGGCAGGATCGCGGTCATCGACGTCCGCACTCCCGAGGAATACGATGCCGGCCACATTCCCGGAGCCTACTCGGTCCCCCTCGACGACCTGGACTCCCGCGTGGCCGAGCTCAAGGCGGTGAAGCTTCCGATCGTCACCTACTGCTCGTGCCTGCAGGAAGAGGAGAGCCTGATGGCCGTGGCGACGCTGGACCGCCTCGGGATCAGGGGGGCGCGGGCGCTCGCCGGCGGCTACAACACCTGGGCCGCTGTGGGCCGCCGCGTCGTCGCCGGACCGAGCCCTCTGTAGCCGGTCCGAGGCTCGCGCCGCCCCGCCGCGTCGCGTTGGTTGCCCCGCCGCCTGCCGCGCGTTAGGATCGAGGACCATGGACAGTCCGGACAAGGCCAGGGCGTGGTTCAGGGTCGGCTACAACTGCGCCCAGTCTGTGATGTGCGCGTTCAGCGGCAGCCTCGGGATCGATGAGCGGACGGTCAAGCTGATGGCCTCGGGCTTCGGCGGGGGAATGGGCCGCGAGCAGCTCACCTGCGGCGCGGTCGCGGGCGCGGTCATGGCCGTGGGCTGCCGCTGGTTCGATCCCGACGACGCGGCCGGCTCCAAGGAGCGCGTGTACGCGAAGACGCGGGAAGTGCTCAGGCGCTTCCGGGAGCTGCACGGAAGCGTGAGCTGCCGCGAGCTCCTCGGGGTCGACCTGAGCACGCCCGAGGGAAAGAAGCGGATGAAGGAGCAGGACCTCGCCCATCGCCTCTGCGAGCCATTCGTCATGGACGCCTGCCGGATCGTCGAGGAGATGATCGCGGAGGAATCGGGCGCCCCCGCGAAGTCTCAGGCGTAGCCGCGCGGGTGAGCGGAGTGCCAGCGCCACGCGCTGGCGACGATCTTGTCGAGCTGCGCATGCTGCGGCTGCCAGCCCAGCTCGGCTACCGCGCGATCGGACGATGCGACGAGGACCGCGGGATCGCCGGCCCTGCGGCCGGTCTCGTTGACCTTGACCTTCGTGGCCGTCACCTTCTCGGCGGTCTGGACGATTTCGCGATTGGAAAAGCCCTGCCCGTTGCCGAGGTTGTAGACCCGCGACGCTCCCCCCGCTTCCAGGCGCTTGAGCGCCAGGAGGTGCGCGTCGATGAGGTCGGTGACGTGGATGTAGTCGCGGATGCACGTCCCGTCGCGCGTCGGGTAGTCGGTGCCGTACAGGTCCAGGTGGTCGCGCTGGCCGAGCAGCACCTGGAAGACGATGGGGATCAGGTGGGTCTCGGGCCTGTGGTCCTCGCCGATCTCCCCCGAATCGTCCGCGCCGGCGACGTTAAAGTAGCGCAGGGCGGTCCAGCGCAGCCCGTAGGCGGCCTCGAAGTCGCGGAGGATCTGCTCCATCAGCACCTTGGTGCGGCCGTACACGTTCGTGGGTTTCTGGGCCGCGTCCTCGGTGATCGGGATCTTCTCGGGCTCGCCGTAGGCGGCGGCCGACGAGGAAAAGACGATCTGGCCGACGCGGGCGCCGCGCATCGCCTGCAGCAGCGAGAGCGTGCCCGTCACGTTGTTGTCGTAGTAGGCCTGCGGGTCCTTCATGGATTCGCCCACCAGGCTCTTGGCCGCGAAATGGATGACCGCCGTGACCTTGTGCCGGCGCAGCGTCGCCTCGAGCCGCCGCGCGTCCCGCAGGTCCGCTCGGACCAGGGGCGCGCCCTGGACCGCCTGCCTGTGCCCGGTGCTCAGGTTGTCGTAGATGATGACCTCGCGTCCCGCCTCGCGGAGCGCCTTGACGCAGTGGCTGCCGATATAGCCGGCGCCGCCGGTGACAAGGATCGACATGGCCTACCTCCGCTTGAGCAGTCTCCGCTTCCAGCAATCATGGGAGAAAAGCTCCGCGCCGTCAAATAGGTTGCGGCGGTTGCGCGCGCAACCCGCGGCTCCGTCGCTTCACATGAAGAAACCGATGGCGAGAAGAAGGTTGAAGGCGATGTGGAACAGGAAGGTCGCGCTGTTGGCGGCCACGATCGCGCGGCTGTCGTCGTAGTGCGCGAGCGAAACGCGGTAGGCGCGAATTCGCCAATGGCACGGCGGCGAGGCTGAGCAGCGTCCAGGGCGGAAAGAAGCCGAGCGCGACGAACGCGGGGACCCACACGCACGAGACCAGCATCGTCGCGTGGTAGACGGTGAGGGCGGCGCGCCGGCCGGCAAGCACCACGATCGTCTTTTTTCCGACGGCGCGATCGGATTCGTAGTCCGGGAACTCGTTGATCATCAGCACCGAGGCGAGGAGGAGGCCAGGGGGCACCGAGGCGAGGACCGCCCGCAGCGAGATCATCCCGGTCTGCACGACGGCGGCGCCGAGCGTGATGATGGGTCCGAAGGAGATGCCGTTGGATATCTCGGCAAACCCGTGGTAGGCGAGCCGGATGGGCGAGCCGGTGTAGAAGTACGCGAGGGACACCCCCGCGAGCCCCAGGACCAGGAGCGCCACGCTGCGCAGCTTCCAGACGAGGAAGAATCCGATCAGCGATCCGGCCGCGAGGCAGCACACGGCGGCGACGAGCACGTGGCGGGCGGGGATCAGCCCGTCCTGGATGACGCGGCTGCCGCCGCTGTAGGCGCTGGAGCTCGCGTTGCGGTCGTCGGTCTCCGACCGGTAGTCGAAGTAGTCGTTGGCCATGTTGGCGCCGAGATGGACGAGGATCACGCCCGCAAAGGCAAGCAGGAAGATCCCGAGGTCGAATCTCGCGGTCTCGAACCACGCGACGGCCGTACCGACGACGACCGGGGCGATGGTCGCGGTGAGAAAGTGCGCGCGAAGGGCGCGCAGCCACTTCTTCATACAAACCTCGACCGCCATCATAGCATGGTCGCCCGTTTCCTGCGCCTGCTCCACCGGGGTTCCGCCCGGTTCCGCGGGATCGTCGCGGCGCATTAATTAGCTTTTCGGTTGACTATCGCCCGTTCCCGCAATAACTTGGCTCAGTCCGAAAATCTGCAGCACCGGCGCTCGTTGGCGGGAGAGGCAGGCGTGGGACACGCGCCCTCGAACGTCTCACCGCGGCGCATGCCCGGGGGAGGGTCTCCATGTTCGTTGACTACGTTGCGCTCATGCTGGTCAACCTCACGATCGCCATGGTCCTGGTGGCTCTCTACTTTGCGAAGTACATCAACGAGAATCCCAAGGTCCTGGCGCCCGGGCTGCTCCTGACGGGCTTTGTCGGCCTCGTCACGGGCCTGCACATGATCTTCTTTTGGCCGCTGCCGAGCAGCTACAACATCGCGTTCGGCGAGCTGATGGTGCTGTACGCGGCGCTGCTGGTCTTTACCGGCATCGCGTTCCTCGCCGACTGGGAGCTGCTCTCGATGGGCATCGTCGCCGTGCTCGGCGGCGTGGTCTCCGTCATTGTCGGGGTGCGCGTCTTTAACCGCGGGATGACCAAGGAGCCGCTCGTCGCCGCGCTCGGCTACGTCGCGACCGGCGCCGCGGGCATCCTCTCGCTGCCCGCCTACCTTACGAAGAAGAGCCCCGTGCTGCGGATGCTGGCCGCGCTGGCGGCCCTCGGTGCCGCGATCATCTGGGCCATCACCGGCTACGGCTCGTACTGGGCCCACCTCGAGTCCTTCGCGAAGTGGGCGCCCAAGTAGAGAGCGCTCCGCACCGGACAGGCGCATCGTCGGTCCAGGAACCCGGCGGCCGGAAGGCCGCCGGGCTTGTCAGTGGATCCACCTCACGAATTCTTCGAGGGACGCCCTCTTCCGCTCGAAGTTGTTGATGGGCGCGCGCTTGTCGGGCCAGCCGAGAGCGGCCCCGATGGCCAGGAGCTTGTTGTCCGGGATCTCGAAGAGCCCGTGCACGATGTCGGGAACGTGCACCGTCCCGGCGAACGCGCACGTGCCCAGTCCCCTTCCGTGGGCCAGGAGGAAGAAGGTCTGGAGGAACGCGCCGATGTCCAGCATCGCGTATTCCAGCGACAGCTCCTGGTCCAGCAGGAACAGCACCAGGGCGGGAGCATCGAACAGCTGGTACATGCGGGCGTAGTACTCCATCCTCCCGGCCGTGTCGTCGCGATCGACCGAGATGGAGTCGAAGATGCTCTTCGCCGATTCCCTGTCCCTGTTCCGCAGCGTCTCCGGCCAGCTCAGCGGCATGCGGATGTCCGGCGGCGAGGTCCGGCCGGCGAGAAGCTCTTCCCTGTTGTTCCTCTTGAACTGCTCGAGACGCTCGCCGGTGACGACGACGAGCTCCCACGGCTGCGTGTTGGCCCACGAGGGCGCCCAGCGGGCCTCGCTGATGAGCTCCCGGATCGTCTCCTCCGGGACGGGCTTCCGAAGGAAGCTGCGGATGCTGCGTCGATGGAGCACGGTTTCGCGCAGCCCGGCCGTCGATCCGTCTTTCCGCCGAGCGGACGCCTTTGGGGCGGTCTTCATGGGCCTCGCCCTCCCGGACGGGAATGTACGAAGATTGCCGCGCGGCCAGCAACCCGTCGCGCCCACACCGGGCCCCGCCGCGCCCCGCCGCCTCGCGTTGCCTCGCGTCGGGCGGAGACGCTAAGATGAGTCGCCCCTGAGCACGGATCGGCGGCCCCCATGAACGACGAGACACCCACCGCGCGCGCGACATCACCCGCGTCCCTCGACTTCCACGCGGTGCTCCGCGTCCCGCCGCTCGTCGGCCTGCTGCGCATGGCCTCCGGCTACCGGGCGCTCTACCTGCTCGCGCTCCTGCTGATCGGCGCGTCGGCCGCGGCGCGGACCGGCGGCTTCTACCTGCTGCGCTTCCTCGTCGACCACGTGCTGACGCGGCCCGACCTCCGCGGGCTGATCCTCCCCTCGGCGCTGGGCTTTGTCGCCCTGGCCGTGGTCGAGGGCGCGGCCACCTACGGCGGCGGCAGGCTCACCGCCTGGACGGCGGAGAACGTGGCGCGGCGCCTCCGCGACTTCCTCTACGATCACCTGCAGCGCCTGCGATTCGCGTGGCACGACGTCACGCCGACCGGCGAGATCATCGAGCGCTGCACCTCGGACGTCGAGGCGGTGCGCCGCTTTTTCGGCGACGAGGTGCGCCAGGTGGGACGCATCCTCTTCCTCTTCGTCATCAACCTGGCGGGCCTGTTCTCGCTCGACGGCCGCCTCGCCCTGCTCTCGGTCCTGGTGATCCCGCCGGTCCTCGCGGTCTCCGTCGTCTTCTTCCGCAGGATCTCCGACGCCTACGAGACCTACCAGGACCGGGAGGCGCGCCTGTCGACGACGCTCCAGGAGAACCTGCGCGGCATCCGCGTGGTCAAGGCGTTCGGCAGACACGACTTCGAGCGCGCGAAATTCGAGCGCGACAACCGCGGCAAGTACGAGCAGGGCAGGCGCCTGGCGCTCCTCCACGCGCTGTTCTGGCCGACGACCGACGTGCTGTGCGGCGCGCAGCTCCTCTTCGGCTTCGCGATGGCCGCGCTCGCCGCCATCCGCGGCGAGATCACCCTCGGCACCACGCTCGCCTACTACGGGATGCTGATGCAGATCGTCTGGCCGATGCGCAACCTGGGGCGGCTGATCGTGGACATGTCGACGGGCTTCGTATCCTTCGGGAGGGTGTGCGAGATCATCCGCGAGGAGGAGGAGCCTCTAGGTGAAGAAGAAGGCCGCCGCGCCGCGGCCGACGCCTCCGCGCCGCGGGCGCCGCTGCGGGGCGAGGTGGTCTTCGAGCGCGTCGGCTTCTCCTACAACGGGGGGCCGCCGGCGCTGAGCGACGTGAGCTTCGCGGCGCCCGCCGGCTCCGTGATCGCGCTGCTCGGGCCGCCGGGCTCCGGCAAGACGACGCTCGCGAGCCTCCTGCCGCGCTTCTACGAGCACACCGAGGGCCGCATCCTCCTCGACGGCCGCGAGCTCGCGGGCTACCCGCGGGCGTTCCTGCGCCGGGCCATCGGCATCGTGGAGCAGCAGCCGTTCCTGTTCTCGCGCACGGTGCGCGAGAACATCGCCTTCGGCGCCGGGCGGCCCGTGGGCGAGGAGGAGGTGTTCGCCGCGGCGCGGCGCGCCGCGATCCACGACGCGATCCTGTCGTTCCCGCGGGGCTA
Organism: uncultured Spirochaetota bacterium; assembly: GCA_963734495.1. Lineage (GTDB taxonomy): Bacteria > Spirochaetota > Spirochaetia > SZUA-6 > CAVTHK01 > CAVTHK01. The sequence goes on along the minus strand of CAVTHK010000001.1, from coordinate 298,910 downwards.
CGACACGCTGGTCGGCGAGCGGGGCGTGACGCTCTCGGGCGGGCAGAAGCAGCGGGTGGCGATCGCTCGCACGCTCCTCAAGGACCCGCGCATCCTCATCCTCGACGACTCGATGTCCTCGGTCGACACGGAGACCGAGGCCGCGATCCGCTCGGCCCTCGAGGAGCTGATGCGGGACCGCACCACGTTCGTCATCGCGCACAGGATCCAGAGCCTGATGAAGGCGGACCTGATCCTCGTTCTCGACGGCGGCCGCGTCGCGCAGCGCGGGACCCACGCGGAGCTGGTGCGGCAGCCGGGCTTCTACCGGGAGATCTGCCGGCTGCAGGCGCGGCTGGAGAGCGAGGCGGAGGCCGGCGATGCCCTGGCTTGACGACGAGGACTTCGCGGGACGCGGCGGCAGCCGGACCGTGCTGCGGATCTTCGCGCAGGCGCGGCCCTACTGGACCTGGATCGCGGCGTTCGCCGTCTGCATCGGCGCCGTCGCGGTGCTCGATTCCGTGGCCACTCTCCTGGTCAAGCAGGTCATCGACCAGGGGATCGCGCATCGCGACTCCGCGGCCGTCTCCCGGCTCGTGGGGCTGTACGCGGGGCTGATCGCCGTCCAGGCGGTCGCGGTGTTCGGCTTCATCCTGATGGCGGGCTTTCTCGGCGAACGCGTGCAGTACGACCTGCGGCGCCGCAGCTTCGACCACCTGCAGGAGCTCTCGCTCTCCTACTTCGACCGCACCGCCGTCGGCTGGATCATGTCGCGCGTGACCTCGGACTCCGAGCGCATCGCGAACCTGGTCACGTGGGGGCTCCTCGACACCACCTGGGCAGCGCTCAACATCCTGTCCGCCCTCGCCTTCATGCTCGCCATCAACGCCCGGGTGGCCCTCGTGGTGCTGGCGATCGTGCCGGCGCTGATGTGGGTGGCCGTGCGCTTCCGCCGGCGGATCATCGTCGAGGTGCGCCGCGTGCGCAAGGTCAACTCCCGCATCACGGGGGCCTTCAACGAGAACATCCAGGGCGTGCGGGTCGTCAAGGCCCTCGGCCGCGAGCGCGCGAACGCCGCCGAGTTCGCGGAGCTGACCGGCGAGATGTACCGCGCCTCCTACCGGGCCGCCTGGCTCTCGGTCCTCTTCCTCCCGCTGGTCCAGCTCATCTCGGCCGCGGCCCTCGGCGGGATCGTGTGGTACGGCGGCAGCCAGGTCCTCGCGGGATCGATGACACTGGGCGGAGTGCAGGCCTTCATCTCATATCTGACCTTCATGCTCTGGCCGGTGCAGGACCTGGCGCGCGTGTACGCCGAGCTGCAGAACTCCATCGCGTCCGCGGAGCGCGTCTTCTCGCTCCTGGACGCGGAGCCCGAGGTGCGCGATCGCCCCGGCGCCCGCGACCCGCTCAGCTTGCGCGGGGAGATCCGGTTCGAGGGAGTGTCGTTCGGCTACCGCGATGGCAACCCCGTTTTCGCGGGGCTCGACCTCGTGGTGCCCGCGGGCGAGACCGTTGCGCTCGTCGGGCCCACCGGGGGAGGCAAATCCACGCTGGCGAGCCTTCTCTGCCGCTTCTACGAGCCGCAATCCGGGATCATACGCATAGGCGGAGCGGACTACACCGGGCTCACCCTCTCCGGCATCTACTCGCGGCTCGGGATCGTGCTGCAGGACCCGCACCTGTTCTCGGGCAGCATCCGGGAGAACATACGCTACGGCCGGCCGGCCGCGAGCGACGCCGAGGTCGAGCGGGCCGCGCGTGTGGCGAAGGCGCACGACTTTGTCGCGACGCTCGCCAAGGGCTACGACTCGGAGGTCGGCGAGGGCGGCAACCTGCTCTCCGTCGGTCAGAAACAGCTCGTGAGCCTCGCGCGCGCGGTCCTCGCCGACCCGGACATCTTCGTCATGGACGAAGCGACCAGCTCGGTCGACACGCTCACCGAGCGCCTGATCCAGGGCGGGATGGAGGCGCTGATGCGCGGCCGCACCAGCTTCGTGATCGCCCACCGTCTCTCGACGATCCGGCGCGCGGCCCGCATCCTCGTCATCGAAGCCGGCCGCATCACCGAAGCGGGGACGCACGAAGAGCTGATGCGGGCGCGCGGACCGTACTACAGCCTGTACAGCCGCCAGTTCGTCGATCTCGCGCTCGAGGCGGCCTCGTGATATCGTCGACTGCGGCCCGGCCGCAGAGGCGGCGCCGCGCGAAAGGGAGGCCGGGAGCGATGCCAGGATACGCCGAAGAGCTTGTCTACGTTCAGAGCGAGGACGGCTACGTCCTGGAGGGCGCGGTCGTCAGGCCGTCGGGCCCGATCAGGCAGGGGCGGCCGATCATCTGGGTGCACGGCCTGACCGGCAAGTTCTACGCCCGGCAGATCGTCACCATCGGCAGGGGCCTCGCGGAGCGCGGTCACGTCTTCGTCACGGGCAACAACCGCGGGCGCGACTTCGGCGCAATCCTGCGGACGGCGGACCTGCAGCGCCTGATCGCGGGCGGGGCCTGGGAGCTGTTCGAGGACTCGCCCCGCGACGTCGCGGCCTGGATCGACCTCGCGGCGGGTATCGGGAACGGCGAGGTCGTCCTGCTCGGTCACAGCCTCGGCTCGCTCAAGGTGTGCTACTACCAGGCGCAGCGCCGGGACCCGAGGGTCAAGGCGCTGATCGCGGCCTCGCCGCCGCTGCACGCGGGCAAGTGGTCGGACGCGACCCGGGAGCAGGCCGCGAAGATGGAGGCCGAGGGACGGGGCCGCGACCTGCTGCCCTGGGACTTCATGGATGCCGGGGCCGGCACGCTTTCGGCGCAGACGGTGCTCGGCTGGATCCGCGCCGGCATCGACGTCTACGGCGATCGGACGAGAGACCCCGCGGTCGCGCGCATCGAGTGCCCGATCCTCGCCTTCTACGGGACAGAGGAGGCGTCGATCGGGACCGCGGCGGACCTGGAGACCGTGCGGCGCAACGCGAAGGCCGCGCCCCGGGTCGACACGGCCATGGTCGAAGGCTCGGACCACAACTACAACGGCCACGAGCGCGAGGTGGCCGCGCTCATCGCCCGCTGGGTCGAGTCGCTTTGAAGCGACGCCTCCGCCCGGCGGGGCGGGGGCGTCAGCCGGCGCCCTTCTTCTCCTTCCACAACTTCTTGTTGCGCTCGATGAGGTCGAGGTGGAAGGTGTCGTGGTCGGCAAAGAACTCCGGGAGCCCTTCGAGGGTCATCGTGCCTCGCTTCGCATGCTCGACGGTGTACCCGCTCCAGTCCTCGGCCGCGAACAGGTCGAGCAGGTCGGCGGTCGCCAGGCGCAGCGCCGCGTACAGCGCGAGCGCGGCGGCCATGTCGCGGGAGCCGTAGCGCAGCCGCTCGTGGAACTTGATCTCGTCCCACATGTCGACGCGGGCCCCCGGCTCCGCCAGGGCTTTGCGGTGGCGCGCGTACGCGTAGGCCTCGGCGTCGCACAGGTGCGCGACGTTCTCGCGGATGGTCCACGCGTCGGCGAACGGCCTGAAGTCGATCAGCGCCGGCGGGAGTCCTTTGACCGCCTTGCGCAGCCTCTCCGGGCCGGCGCGAAACGATGCGAGGACAGCCTTGCGGTCGGTTTCACCCATGGGTCCCTCCCAGGACAAAGGCGCGGAACGCGGCCTGCAGGCGCCTCGTGACAGGCCCCGGCCGTCCGCCCGCGATCGGCCGCCCGCCGACGGCCACGATCGGCGTGATCTCCGCCGTGGTGCCCGTCACGAAGGCCTCCTCGGCGGCGAGGAAGGCCGCGTCGCTCAGCGGACCCTCCTCGACGTCCACGCGCTCCGAGCGGCAGACCTCGAGCACGACGTCGCGCGTGACGCCCGGGAGCACGGTGCCCGAAAGGGGCGCCGTGCGCACCACGCCGTCCACGACGGCAAAGACGTTGCTGTGCGTCCCCTCCGTCACGAGCCCGTCGCGGACGAACACTGCCTCCTCCGCCCCCTCATCGATCGCCCTCTGGAGGGCGAGGACATTGGCCAGAAGCGCGACGGACTTGATGTCGCAGCGTCCCCACCGGTTGTCGCTCGCGAGCACCACGCGGATGCCGGCTGCCTGCTGCTCCGTCTCGGGCTCGAGGCCGTGCACGCACGCGTAGACTGTCGGCGGCGTCCCCGGCGGCGGAAAGGCATGGCTGCGCGGCGCGACTCCCCTCGTGATCTGAATATAGAATCGCGCCTCCGCCGCGGGAAGAGGGTTGCGGGCAAGGAGCTCTTCGCAGACGCCTCCGAGGGCGGCGACGCCGTCGAACGCGATGCGCAGCTCCCTGAGGCTGCGGCCCAGCCGCGCGAGGTGCGCCTCGAGTCGGAAGAGCCGGCGGCCGTAGGTCCTGATCACCTCGTAGACGCCGTCCGCGAACAGGAAGCCCCGGTCGTCGGGGGAGATGCGGACCTCGTCCGCGGGCATGAAACGGCCGTTGAAGTAGACAGTCATGGGCGTCATTCCTTTCCCCGCCGCGTGAACCAGGCGTCCGCGATCTTGCCGCCCAGGCCCCAGTATTCGCCCGCGTGACCGCAGTTGTACATGAACACGAAGGGCTCCAGCTTCGCGGGCGACACCCTGCCCTCCCCGTCGAGAACCGAGTCGTCCGCGTGGACCAGCAGGACTTCGCCGAGGAACAGATCGTGGTCCCCCATCTCCTGCACGCTGAGCAGGCGGCACTCGATGTTCACCGGGCACTCCGCGATCAGCGGGGGCTTCACCTTTTCGGCGGGGATCGCCGTGAGCCCGGTCTCCGCGAACTTGTCGGTGTCGCGGCCGGAGCAGGAGCCGCAGAGGTCGGTCTCGCGCAGGAGCCGCGTGCCGGGCAGGTTCACCACGAACTCTCTGGTATCCGAGATCAGTCCGTGGGAGAAGGTGGCTTTGCGGATCGCGAGTCCCACGATCGGAGGGCGGCGGAGGCTCACGTTGAAGACCTCGCCCAGCGTGATGATGTTCGGCCTGCCGTCCCGCGAGACGCAGGAGATCAGCGCGGCCGGAGTCGGGTACACCGGCCGCATCGGGTCCACGACGACTTTCGGCATGCCGCCTCCCGGGTGAGGATCGTAGCGAATACCGGCGGCGTTGCCAACCGGCCGGCCGACCGCGACCGACCGCGTGCCGGCCGACCGCGGGCGGGTCAAAGCAGGTCGGGCGCGTTGCTGCAGATGGCGTCGATGTCGAGCGTGCGCAGGACGGCGATCTCCTCGGGCCGCTCCTCGTGCCAGAGCACGATGCCCAGGCCCGCCGCGCGCAGGTCCGCGAGCAGCGCGGGGGTGAGCAGCGTGTGCGGCTGGGGATGCCTGCGCTCCCAGCACAGGTGCACGTAGTCGGCCCCCGCGGCGCGGGTCATCGCGATGAGCTCCGCGGCGGGGAGCACCGGGCTGACGAGCAGCGAGGTGGCGATCTCGGGGGCGAGCTTCTTGACTTCGCCCGCCAGCGCCGCGTTGAACGACCCGGCGATGACCTGCCTGCGGTCCGTGAAGCCGTTGGCGCGCAGCAGGCTCACGACCACCGGCGGGGTGCCTTCGCCCTTGAGCTCTATGTACAGCCCGTTCTTCCCGCGCACGACGTCCATGGCCTCCTGGAGGGTCGGGATCCGCTCGCCCTCGCCCGCGTCCAGGCGCTTGAGCTCCTCCAGCGTCATGTCCCGGATGGCGCCGCGCCCGTCGGTCGTCTGCTCCACGGTCGCGTTGTGCATCACCATCGCGTGACCGTCGCGGCTGAGATGGACGTCCAGCTCGCTCATGTCCGCGCCCAGCTCGATGGCGCGCCGAAAAGCGCGCAGCGTGTTCTCGGGCTCGTAGGCCGACGCCCCGCGGTGGGCGACGGCGAGGTAACGGCGGGGCGATTTCACGCCGCGCCCCCCTCGAGCTGGTCGAGCCACCAGTCGATGCGCATCGGGATCCACTCGAAGAGATCCTTCGCGTCGAAGTAGATCAGCGGCGCATAGCGCGCGGCCAGCTCGCGGCGGCCATGGTCGCGTCGGGGCCGCGGCGGCCGCGAGCCCCGCGCCCGGCCGGTGCATTGCTTCAATTTTCGATCGCCTCCTCGGTCCGCGGGTCGAAGAGGTGGATCCGGGAGCGGTCCAGGGTCACCGAGACCTTCGCGCCGATGGCTGCGCGGAACAGATGGGGCGCGAGCACGCGCACGGTGGCGTCTCCCACCCGCAGCTCGACGAGCATGTCGCGGCCGAGCGGCTCCACCACGTAGACCTCGGCGCTGGCGTCGCCGGGCGCCTCCTCCAGGGAGATGTCCTCGGGCCTGATGGCCACCACGACTTCGCGTCCCGCGCCCAGGGATCTCGCCCTGCGCTCCATTTCGCCGGAGAGCCTCACGCGGAAACCTTCGCCGACCAGCGAGACCGCGCCGTCGGCCTGCTCGACGCGCGCCCGCAGGAAGTTGATGGGCGGGCTGCCGATAAAGTCGGCCGTGAACTGGGAGCGCGGGCGGTCGTACATCTCGTGCGGGTCGCGGTAGTCCATGAGACGGCCGTTCCTCATGAGCGCGATGCGGTCCGCCATCGTCATGGCCTCGAGCTGGTCGTGCGTGACGAAGATCGTGGTGATGCCGAGCTGCTTCTGCAGGCGCTTGATCTCGCCGCGCATCGCGATGCGGAGCTTCGCGTCGAGGTTGGACAGCGGCTCGTCCAGCAGCAGGATGTCGGGCTCCTTGACCAGGGCGCGCGAGAGCGCGACGCGCTGCTGCTGGCCGCCGGAGAGCTGGCCGGGCCTGCGGTCCAGGAGCTCCTGGATCTGGACCAGCTCGGCCATCCGGTCCGCGCGCTCGCGCATCTGCTTTTCCGGCATGCGCTGGAGCCGAAGCGGGAACACGATGTTCTCGTAGACCGTCATGTGGGGATAGAGGGCGTAGCTCTGAAAGACCATGCCGATCCTGCGGTCTTTGGGCAGCAGCGCGTTCACCACGCGGTCGCCGAAGCGGATCTCGCCCGCGCTGGGCTTGTAGATGCCGGCGATCATGAGCAAGGTCGTGGTCTTGCCGCACCCCGAGGGGCCGAGGAGCGCGACGAACTCGCCGTCGCCCACCTTGAGCCCCACCTCGTCGACCGCCTTGACCTTGCCGAAGAGCTTGCTGACACGGTCCAGAGTGACTTCCATGGTTTGCTTTCGCTCCCGTCGCTACGCCGACACCTTGTGCTCCGCTATGCCGAACCCTTCATGCCGCCGCTGTAGAGGTTCAGGAGGCTGCGCTGCGCGAAGGTGTAGAAGATGACCACCGGGATGAGCTGGAACAATCCGACCGCGGTGACCACGCCGTAGTTCACGAACGTGTAGTCGCCGGTGAGGCTCTGCAGGTAGACGGAGATCGGCTGGATGCCCGCAGTCACGAGAAAGGTGTAGGGGATGATGTAGGCGCCCCATCCCGAGAGGAACGAGAACACGACGAGCGCTGCGAGCCCCGGGCGGACGATGGGGAGGACGACTTTCCACCACGCGCGCAGGCGCGAGCAGCCGTCGATCAGCGCGGCCATCTCGATGTCCCACGAGACGTTGTCGAAGAAACCCTTCATCAGCCAGATTCCGAGGGGCAGGCCCAGGCTCGCGCTGACCAGGACCACGCCCAGGATGCTGTCGTAGAGCCGCACGGCGCGCAGGACGAAGAAGATGGCGATGAGGAGCGTCGCGCTGGGAAACGCGTGCAGGATGATCGTAAACGAAAGAAACGTACCGCCGCCCCGGGAACTTGAGCCGCGAAAGCGCGTACCCGGCCATGGACGAGACCGTCATGTCCAGCAGGGAAAGGGGCACCGCAAAGGCGAGAGTGCTGAGGAGCACCCGCCAGATGCCCGGCCTGCTGCGGATGGGCTCGATGAGAAAGCGCCAGTTCTCGAGAGTCAGGCCCTCGGCCTTCAGGCCATAGGTGCGCAGCGAGAGCGACGACTCGAAGAGCCAGAAGTAGCCCACGAGGATGGGCGCGCTCAGGACGATCAGCAGGAGTAGGGCACGACGGAACCGACGCGGATCTTCATAGCACCTCGATCTTGGGCTCCGCCACCATCTGCCGGAACCTGAAGACCCGCAGGTACACGACAGAGGCGACGATCCCGATGACGACCAGCAGCGCTGCGAGGGCGGCTCCGTAGCCGAACTCCGTGTTGCCGTAGTAGTTGGACAGCGCCGTGTGGTAGGCGTACAGGGCCCAGACCTCGGTCGTGTAGAAGCCCGGCCCGCCGCCTGTCAGCAGCAGGATCTGCTCGAAAGAGGTGAGCAGCGAAAGCGTCTGGTAGGCAATGACAAAGAGCAGCGGCCAGCGGATCAGCGGGATCGTGATGCGCCGCATGATCTGCCAGGTGGACGCCCCGTCCACTTTCGCCGCGATGATGTAGTCCGGCGGGATGGACTCGATGGCCGAGGTAAAGATGATCATGCCGAACGAGGTGCCGATGAGCCCGTTGGCCACGATCACCCCGATCATCGGGTAGGTGTAGAGCCAGTTCTGCCCCTGACCCCCGAGGGCGGCGACGATCTGGCTGAGGATCCCCGACGGCGCGTCGGCCAGCATGTACTGGAACATGATGACGTAGATGACCGCGGGCGTGATGCGGGGCAGCAGCCAGATCGCGCGGAAGAGCGAACCGGCCGTCTTGTTGATGCTGGTGGTCAGCAGCGAGATGATCAGCGCCATGCCCACGTTGAAAAAGACAAGGGTGCAGGCGACGTAGACGACCGTGTTGACGAAGATCTTGATCGTGTACGGGGAGAGGACCATCCGCCGGTAGTTATCCAGGCCGACAAAGTGGGCCCTCCCTCCGAACGTGGCCGTCGCCAGATCGGTCAGGCTGATCCCCATGGTGAGGATCACCGGGAGGAAGAAGAACAGGGCGACCAGGATCGCCGCCGGACCGATGAACAGAAGGGGCGTGAGGCTCATGCTCCGCAGGCGTGCCCCGATCCTGCCGCCGCGAGTGCGTGCTGTCATTGACCCTTCCTCGGAAAAAACCGCGGCAGAGGACGCGGAGCCGGCGCTCCGCATCCCCCGCGCGAGGCATACGGCTACTTGAAGATCACGTCGTTCGGCATCTGCGCCTTGAGCTCGTCCTCCACCAGCTTGACGGCCTGGTCGGGTTTCATCTGTCCCGCCGCCACGGCGGTCAGAGCCTTCCAGGCCACGTTGTCGTACGTGGCGAACTTGAAGTGGTTGGGGATGAACCAGGTGTAGTCCAGCATGTACGTGGTCGACTGGAGGAACTTGGCGTTGGCGTACGCGGGGTAGTTGGCCTGCGTCTTGTTGATCCCGAGGTGGCTGCTGCCGACCGCGTGGAGCGTGTTCAGGTCGTCGGCGCTGGCGAGCGTGATCACTCTGAACGAGGCCTCCGGGTATTTTCCCTTGGCGTTGACCATGTAGACGAGCGGGTGAGTGACCGTGGTGGGTCTGCCGCCCTTGGTGCTGGCCGGGATGAGCCCGTAGCCGAGGGTGTCGAACAGGTACTGCTCGCCGCCTTTGTCCGCGACGTAGTTCTTGGCCCAGTCGGCCCACTGCCAGATGCCGCCGAAGTAGAAGGCGACGTCGCCGCTTGTGACCCCGGGGTACACCACCTTGGAGGTCGAGGCGCCTATGATGTCCTTGCGGCAGACGGCGTACGTGTTGAAGACGTCGTAGAAGTACTGGTAGTACTTCTGCCACGCATCCTTGACGAAGATCAGCTTGCCGCTCGCCGGGTCCTGGACCTGGCCGCCGAACGAGAAGTAGAACTCGTACCAGTCGTTGCCCTGCCCCCAGCGCGTCCAGAAGCCGTTGCCCTTGGGCACGATGCCGCGGTCCTGGGCCGCCTTGGCGTTGTCCAGGATGTCCTGCAGGGTGAACTGACCGCTCTTGATCTTGTCCGGCAGGGCGGCGATGTCGGCGTCGGACCAGCCGAGCTTCTTGAGCACGGGCTTGGACCAGAACAGCGGCCGCGCCTCGGTGTCCTGCGGGATGGCCCACCGCTTGCCTTTGTACTCGGTGGACTTCCAGAGCGAAGGAATGATGTTGTCGTAGGTGCTCGCGTACTTCTTGATGTAATCGTCGAGGGCGAGGATGTAGCCGTTCTCGCTCCAGGGAGCGACGTCCTCGTGCCCCGAAAGAATGATGTCGGGGGCGGTGCCGCCCTCGAAGGCCAGCAGGACTTTCCTCTTGTAGTCGCCCCAGCCGGCGCTGTCAGGGGTCGCCTGGACCGTGACGGTGGTGCTTCCCAGCTCCTTGGTCAGGCGCTCACCGGCGGTTACCAGGTTCTTGGACCGGTACTCCTCCACCTGGTTGGCCTGGACCCACGCCGTGAGGGTCAGCTTGGCAGGCAGGGCCGCGCCGGCGGCAGGCTCGCTCGAGCCGCTGGCAAACGCGAGGCCTGTGGCGAACAGCGCGATCCCGATGACCGAGAGCGCGATCCAACGGTTGCGTGACATCTCTCCTCCTCCTTCGGACGATCCGAGGCTTAAAGGATTCCAGTGTTCCGCCGACGTCAGGCCTGAAGCTTGTCGCGACCTGTCCGAGTGTGTGCTTTGCCCCCCTGTCGGCGTCTTTCGCCCGTCGATGGCCGCGCTGCGCGCGCGCCGGGCGGAGTCCGAACGAAAGCCTAATGCACGCCTTTGGCGGAGTCAAACAAAAAGAATGAAGGCCCCTGCCGCCCGCCCCTGCCGCCCATAGACGGAAAGGCCCGAACCTGCAAAGATATCGTCCCAGCGCCGCCCAGGAGCAACAGCCATGAAGATCACTGAGGTCCTTACCGACATCTGCCGCCTCACGCGGGCCAAGGCCATCCGCAACGGCAAGTACACGTATGCGGCCACGGGACAGATCGTGGTGCGCGTGCACACGGACGCCGGCGTGGAGGGGGTCGGGTTCACCCACGCGCAGCCGGGACCGGATCTCGCGGTCTACGAGTCGGCCCGGGCGCTCAGCCAGGCCGCGGTCGGCCTGGACGTGTGGGATGTCGAGCGGCTGTGGGACCGCATGTTCCAGCCCAAGATCTACGGCCGTCGGGGCCTCGCCACGCGCGCGATGTCGGCGATCGACATCGCGGTCTGGGACGCCATCGGCAAGACCGCGGGAGTGTCGCTGCACAAGCTTCTCGGGGGATTCACCGAGCGCGTGCCGGTGTACGTCGCGGGCGGCTACTACGTCGAGGGCAAGGGCCTCGAGGGCCTGGCGGACGAGCTCCGCAGCAAGGTTCAGGCCGGCGCCCGCTGCGTCAAGATGAAGATCGGCGGCGCGCCGATGAGCGAGGACGTGGAGCGCATCCGCGCGGCGCGGGAGGCGATCGGCCCGGACGTGGGGCTGATGATCGACGCGAACAACGCGTACACCGTCGTCGACGCCATCCGGCTCGCGCGCCGCGCGGAGAAGTACGAGCCCTTCTGGTTCGAGGAGCCGATCCACGCCGAGGATTACGAGGGACTCGCAAAGCTCCGCCACAGCACCTCGATCCCGCTGGCGACGGGCGAGAACGAGTACACCCGCTACGGGTTCCGGGACCTGATCGCGAGCGGCGGCACGGATATACTACAGGCGGACGCGACGATCATGGGCGGTGTGACGGAGTGGCGGCACGTGGCGTCGCTCGCCAGCGCGCACGGCGTCCAGATGGCGCCCCACGGCTCCTCGGCGCTCCACGTGCACCTGGTCGCGGCCGTCTCCAACGGCATGATCGTGGAGCACGGGATCACGGAGGGCAAGACGGAAAAGCTGCTCGAGAGCGACATCGAGCTCGGGGCGGACGGGATGATCGCTCCGCCCGCCGAGCCCGGCCACGGCATCCGCCTGAACGAAGCCGTGCTCAAGCACAACCTGTACAAGCCGTAGCGCGCGCCATCGGCGCCTCCGCATCGCGTACGGCGAACGCATCAATTTCTCTTGATTCGCCGCGGTCTCTTGCGCAGAATTGGAGGCAGGAGGTAAGTAAGGATGTCCGAACAGGCTCTCCCGCTTCTGGCGGGCCGCGCAGCCAGGCGGCGCTCTTACTGGTGGCGGGTGCTCCTCTCCATCCTCGCCGCGTACTTTACCGGAATCGTCGTGCTGGTCGTCACGGGAAACCCCAACATATTCCCGACCGTGATCATGCTGGGCAGCTTCATGGTGCCGATCACCTACGTGATCTTCCTCTACGATCACGGTCACCTGGCTGCCGCCAGGCTCGGCTCGATCGCGCTCACCTTTGTCTACGGCGGCGTCCTCGGCACCTTTGCGGCGTCGTTGCTCGAGCCGCTGTTCGTCTCGCAGCTCGACCTCGCGACCGCCATGATCGTCGGCATCATCGAAGAGTTCGCCAAGATCCTCGGCGTCCTGGTCATCGCCCGCCGCATGCGCCACGATTCGGAGGCGGCCGGCATCCTGCTGGGCGCGGCCGCGGGCATGGGGTTCGCCGCATTCGAGAGCGCGGGATACGCTTTCACGGCCTTCCTTCGCAGCGGCGGGAGCGCGAGCGCGGCCGTAGGCGTGACGATGCTCCGGGGCATCTTCTCGCCGCTCGGCCACGGCACCTGGACCGCCATCTTCGCCAGCGTCCTGTTCCGGGAGAGCGAGCCCCGGCGTTTCCGCATCAACCTGGCCGTGATCGGCGCGTACCTGCTGGTGGTCCTGCTTCACGGGCTCTGGGACGGCTTGCCCGGCTTTCTCGCCATGATCGTGTCGTCCGGCATCGACATCCTGCTGGCGCAGCTCGCCATCGGCGCGGCCGGGCTCTACGTGCTGTGGCGGCGATGGCGCGAGGCCTTCCGCCCGCCGGTCGGGGTCGCCCCGGTCTCGGCGGCCCAAGAGACCGTGCCGCCGGAGCAGCAGCCCGCAGAGTAGCGGGCAGCAGAGCGGCAGGGGCTGACTCCTACAGGCAGAACCGGCGGATCTCCTCGGCGAGCTGGTCCAGGTTCACGGGTTTGGTCACGTAGCCGTTCATCCCTGCCTTGAGGCAGCGCTCCTCGTCGCGCCGCATCGCGAAGGCGGTGAGCGCGATGATCGGGATCCTCGCCGCCTCCCCCTCGAGCGCGCGGATCTGCCTGGCAGCGGCCAGGCCGTCGAGCACCGGCATCTGCACGTCCATCAACACGACGTCGAACTCTTCCTTCTGAACCGCCTCCACCGCCTGGCTGCCGTCCGCGACCGCGACCACGGAGTGCCCGCAATCCTCGAACACGATCTGCAGGAACCTGCGGTTCGTCCGGTTGTCCTCGGCCAGAAGCACCTTGAGGCGCGGAAGACCGCAGAGCGCGGTCGCCCCGTTCTTCGCCGCGGCGTCGGGGGCTTCCCGCTGCTGCGCCTGCCCCAGATCGACTTCGAACCAGAACGTGCTGCCTCGGCCTTCGTCACTTTCCACGCCGATCTCGCCGCCCATCAGGGCCACCAGGCGCCTGGCGATGGCGAGACCCAGGCCGGCGCCCTCGTGCGTGATGCGCACCGAGCTGTCGTGCACGCGGGAGAAGCTCTCGAAGAGCCGGTTCCTCTTGCCGGCGGGGATGCCGATGCCGGTGTCCTCGACGGCGAACCTCACGCGCAATCCGTCGTCCAGCCGTCCGCCCTGCGGCACGCGGACGTCGATCCCCACGCTTCCGTGCTCGGTGTACTTGATCGCGTTCGACAGAAGGTTGCGCAGCACCTGGCTCAGCATCTCCGCGTCGCCCCGCATCAACGGCGGGACGCCTTCGATATGGAGGTCGAGGTTGAGGTTCTTCTCTTTCGCCATCACTCCATAGGTGCTGACCAGGCTCTCCAGCATGCGGTGCAGATCGAAGTCCTCGATGTGCAGCTCCACCTTGCCGCTCTCGATGCGCGAGAGATCGAGGATGTTCCCGATGATCGACAGCAGCGAGCGAGCCGAGTCACGGATCATCGAGACGAACTGATGGTTCTCCGCGTCGGCGATGCGGGTGAGCAGAACCTCCGCCAGGCCGATGACCGCGCTGATCGGCGTCCTGATCTCGTGGCTCATGTGCGCGAGGAACTCGGTCTTCGCGCGGCTGCCCGCCTCGGCGAGCTGCTTGGCCTGATGCAGGGCCTGCTCGCCCCGCTTGCGCATGAAGACCTGCACGATCGCCGGCGCGAGGGCTTCGAGGGTCTGCAGGTCCTCGGGGCGGTAGCCGCCCTCGCGCCTGCCGAGGCCCGCCATGCCGAAGAGCTTTCCGCCGTGAACGAGCGGCGCCCCGAGGAACGCGCTGAACGACGGATGGCCTTCGGGCAGCCCGGCGCTGTCCGGCTCCGAGGCCGGGGCGTTGGTGAAGAAGCCCCTGCGCTCGCGGATCACCCGACCGTAGAGGCCGTTCACAGGCACGGCGGGGAGGACCCTCTCGTGACCGCACCGACTCTCGATCCGGCAGGCCTCCCAGCCGGGATCGCTGATCGCGAGATCGACGAGCCGGCCCTCCGGATGGAGCTCGCCGATAAAGCCGAACGTGCTCGAGGTCAGCTCCTCCGCCACGGCCAGGCAGACGCGTCCGAGCTCCTCCTCGGATTCCGAGCTCAGCGTCTCGCGGAAGAGCCGGTTGATCCCCTGCAGGATCGCGTTCTGCCGGTCCAGGCTCTCCGCGACGCGCTTGCGATCCGAGCTTTCGATCAGCTCCCACCGTCCCTGCCGCTCGATGAGAGCGAACTGGTGATTCTTGACCACGTCGAGGACTTCGTCGATTCCGCACCTCTCGAGCGAGTAGGTGCAGAGGGCGATCATCCGGGTGGAGCCGATGACCCGGTTGATCTCCTCCTCGTAGTCGGTGAACGCCTTCCAGTCCTTCTTCTCCAGCCAGAAGGTGTTGCCTGTAAGGCGCAGCCCCTCGTACCCGGTGGAGAGGGCGCGCTCGAGTCTCGCGGCCCACGCGCTCAGGACCTCTTTGGAATCGAAGGCTCCCGCCCTGAGGTACCATTCGCCATAAGGAAGGATCTCGAGCTGGCCGCGCTGCAGGTAGCGATCGAGATCCGGCAGCGCCCGGCTCATCGCGGCGCGGGCTTCGTCGCGCTCGAGAGGCTCCGCCGTCACCCACATGCAGTACTCGCCGTTTTCGAGGCCGGCCGTAAAGTAGGGGACCAGGACGTCGAGCAGGTCCTGTTTCGCCTTGTAGAACTGGCAGAAGTGCGTGCCCCACGGCACGTCGCCGATCGCGGCGATGCCGGTCTTGCGCAGACTGTCGCTCACGGTCGCGCCCCCTTTCCGCGAGCGGCAGCCGCGAATGACGTCCGCGCCGGCGCGGCGCCCCCTGTCGCGCCCGCTGGACACGCGATTCCCCGCGCCGCGGATCCGCTCACGCGCTCAGGTTAGGCCCCCGCCGTTGGAAGGTCAAGAAAGACGTAAGGATTGAAGGCCTGCGAGCCCGGGAACGCGCTCGGATGCCGGCCGGCCGTGAGACGGCGCGCGTGAGCCCGATCGCTCCTATTCCGGCATGTCGTCCAGGCCGCCCGCGTTGATCACGTCGGCGAAGCCGGCCTTCTTCAGGAATCTCGCCGCCTGGCCGCTGCGCGCCCCGGAGGCGCAGTACAGCACGATCGGCTTGTCCTTGGGCTCGAGCTCGTTCATGCGCACCGGCAGAATGGACAGCGGGATGTTGATCGCACCCTTGTACGCGCCGTCCTGAAACTCCGCGGTGGTCCGCACGTCCACGATGCGCGCGCCCGCGGCGATCTTCTCCTTGACGATGTTGCCTGCCATGTCCTTCCTCTGTTTTCCGGTCTCGCGGCCGACAAGAGCGCAGCGGGCCGCGCCTACGATTCCTCGGTCTCGAAGCCGCCGTGCGCCAGGACGCTCACGTATCCGCCGGTCAGGTTCTTCACGTCGGTCCAGCCGTTTTCCTTGAGGATCCGCAGCGCCAGGTGCGAGCGGAACCCCGAGCGGCAGTGCACGACGATCGACCTGTCCCTCGGGACCTCGTCCAGCCTGTATCGCAGCTCGTCCACGGGAATGTTGACGGAGCCCTCTGATGTGAGAGAGCTCGTACTCGTTGAGGTTGCGCACGTCCAGCACCAGCGGCTGCCCGGAGCCCTTGTCAGCCGCCATGAGGCGCCGCAGCTCCGGCGCGGTCACCAGCGGGCTGAAGCCGGAAATGTCGTTCAGCCCGACGAACGCGGCCAGGTTGATCGGGTCGTTCGCCGAGGAGTACGGCGGGGCATAGGCCAGGTCGACCTCTTCGAGGTCGTGAAGAGTGAGCTTGCCCTGCAGCGCCACCGCGATCGCGTCGATGCGCTTTTCCACGCCTTCCTCGCCGAACGCCTGGCCGCCGAGGACCCTGGCCGATTTCCGGTCGTAAACCACCTTGAGCACCATCTCCCTGGCGCCCGGATAGTAGGCGGCATGGTGGTCCTTGACGACGATGGCAACCCCGGCGTCGAAGCCCGCGTCGCGGGCTGCGGTCTCCGTGAGCCCGGTCGAGGCTGCGGTGGCGTCGAAGATCTTGACGACGCTCGAGCCGAGCGCTCCGGCGTACGTCAGGGACATCCCGAGCGCGTTGGAAGCGGCGATCCTGCCCTGCCTGTTGGCGGGGCCGGCGAGCGGCACCCGGACCTTGCGGCCGGACACCTTGTGCACGATCTCGTTCATGTCGCCGGCCGCCCAGATGCTCGGGTCCGACGTGCGCAAGTGCTCGTCCACCAGGAGCCCGCCGGTGTCGCCGATCGCGAGGCCGGCCTTTCTCGCGAGCCCGAGCTCGGGCCGCACGCCGACGGACACCAGGACCAGGTCCGCGGGGACGAGCTTGTCGTCGGAAAGCCGCGCCTCCCGTGTTTCGGGGAGAACGGCCTTGAGCCCGACGCCGGTCAGCACGCGCACGCCGTGGGATTCCAGCCGCCTGGCGATGAGGCCGCCGAACTCAGGGTCCATGACCGACATGACCCGGGGCAGCAGCTCGACGATCGTGGTGGCGACGCCGCGCTTGACCAGCGCCTCAGCCATCTCCAGCCCGATAAAGCCGCCTCCCGCGATCACGGCCGACGAAGGCTTGTCCCTTTCGATGAGCTCGTGGATGCGGTCCATGTCGGGGACGGTCCACAGGCGCAGCACGTTGGGCGCATCGATGCCCGCGATCGCGGGCATCACCGGGTTCCCGCCCTGAGCGAGGATCAGGGCGTCATAGCCGATCCAGGACTCGCCCTCGGGCGCCTTGACCCTCACGCGCTTGCGCGCCCGGTCGATCTCGAGCGCTTCGGTCTCCACGAGCACCTTGACGCCGTAGCGGCTGTCGAACCCTTCGGGCGTCTGCAGGAGAAGCTTCGAGCGCTTCTGGATGTCCCTCGAGATGAAGTAGGGCAGGCCGCAGTTGGCGTACGAGACGTAGGGGCCGCGCTCGACCACGGTGATCTCCGCGGTCTCGCTGATCCGGCGGGCGCGCGCGGCCGCGGTCGCGCCGCCGGCCACGCCGCCGATGATGAGCAGCTTCATTCCTGGCGTCGGAGCTACTCTACGCCGCGCGGTTCTTGCTTGTCGAGATCCCCAGCAGGCGGTACAGAGGGCAGAAGCTGACAAGCGACGTGGCCACAAGGACCACGGCGACGATTCCCAGGATCACGGCCGCGGTCGGAGAAAGCACGCCGGCGAAATAGAGCACCGCCACCACCACCGCGAGCGCGACGCGGATGATCCGATCCGCATTACTCAGGTTCTTTTTCATGGCTTCAGTTTACACGAATTCGGCGGGGTGTGTCGGTGACTTTGGTCACACATCCGGCGCGGCTGCCGCCTTCTGCCCCAGCGAGTCGGGGCGGAGGACCCTGACCCTGCCCCTCGCCGTGGCTATCAGGCCGTCGGCTTCGAAGTCCTTGAGGATGCGCGTCACCACTTCGCGCGACGTGCCGAGCTCGTCCGCGATCTGCCCGTGCGTGCGGGTCACCACGCCCTTGTGAGCCGCGGAGTGCCTGAGCAGGTAGGCCGCGATGCGCGCGTCGACGTGATGGAAGGCGACCTCTTCCACGAGAGAGAGCACGTCCTCCAGCCTCCTGGAGTACAGGCCGAACACGTAGCGGCGCCACTCGGCATTGTCTTCGACGAGGCGCAGCAGCAGCTTCGCGGGCGCGAGCAGGACCTCGGTGGCGCCCTCGGCCTCGGCGATCGCCGGGAAGCTGCCTCCGTTCAGGATGCAGGTGGCCGAGAGGATGCAGCTCTCCCCGCGCTCGATGCGGTAGAGCGTGAGCTCCTTTCCGCCTTCGCTCGCCTTGTAGATGCGCAGCGTCCCCTCCAGCACGAACGGGAGGTACGCGCACTCGCCGCCGTCGCGCGCGAGCACATCCTTGTGCTCCAGCTTCCTGCGCACCGACTGGGCGAGCAGCGCGTCGAGCGAGGTCGACGGCAGCGTCGAGAAGAAGGGGAAGGTCTTGGTCACCTGGTCGCGGTCGCGGCCGGTCATGGCGCCTCCGAGTGTAGCCTCGCGTCCGTCGCCGCCGCAAGCAGCCGGGCCGGCGGCGATGCTGCTCCACCGCCAGCGGGGGACCCACCAGCTCCATGCCGTGAGCGCGCCAGAGCTCGGGGTCCTGCGGCGGCATCGCGTCGGCTCTCGTGACCTCGCGGAAGAAGGCCTCCCTCGTGCGGGGCGACTCGGTGCTCGGGCCGCGGAAGGTGCCGCACGCGTGGGCGTTCGCGCCGGCGGGCCCGCACGTGCACGACGACGTGGCAGTCGCCGCGAGCGATCCGCGAGCCGCGGGTCACCGTGCGGCCTGTCGGCCGGCCGTCCCGATCGACGACATCCCGGAGCTCCGATTCAGTTCCTATCGCTCCGGCCGGTAGCGCAGGATCACGCAGCCCGTCGTGAGCGGCCTCGCTTCGAGGAGCTTCATTCTCTTTCTCTGCGGGCCCGGCTTGAACAGCGGGTTCCCGCCGCCGAGGACGATAGGTGCGAGGGCGATGCGGTACTCGTCGATCAGGCCGTCGAGCGACGCGCAGAGGCCCGCGCTGCCGAAGATGTACAGGTCCTTTCCCTGCTGCTGCTTGAGCGCCGCCGCCTCGTCGCGGGCGTTGGCCTTTACCAGCCTGGTGTTGTTCCACTCAGCCCTGGTCAGGGTCGTCGAAAAGACGATCTTCGGGACGCTGTTCATGAAGTCCGCGATCTCGCCCTGCGCCCTGGTCCAGTAGTCGGCCATCCCCAGATAGGTCACCCGCCCGAACAGCAGCATCCCCACGGACTTCGACTGCTCGATGGAGAACCGCTCCAGCTCGTCGCCCCAGACGTATTCGTGCCAGTCGAGCTCCCAGCTCTTCTGTCCTTCGAAGAACCCGTCGAGCGTCATCAGGTTCCACATGATGAGGTTTCGCATCACCTTCCTCCGGCGCACAAGATATTGCCGGAGACGGCCGGCGGACAGGGGGGAACGCGCGAAGAGGCGCGGAGCGGGCTACCAGCCTTGCTGCGCCGTGCGGGTGATGATCTCCTCCTGCAGCTCGCGGCCGAGGTCGCAGAAGTAGTCGCTGTATCCCGCCACGCGCACCAGCAGCCCGCGGTACGCTTCGGGCTCGGCCTGCGCGCGCCGCAGCGTCTCCGCGTCTATGACGTTGAACTGCACGTGGTGGGCGTCCTGGGTGAAGTAGCCGCGGATCAGGTGCGCGAGGTTGTCGATGCCTTCGTCGCCCGCGAGCACGCTCGGGACGAACTTCTGGTTCAGGAGCGTGCCGCCGGTCCGCACGTGGTCCATCTTGGCCGCCGAACGCATGACGGCGGTCGGCCCCCTGCGGTCCGCGCCCTGGACGGGGGAGATGCCTTCGGAGACGGGGCGACCGGCGCGCCGGCCGTCGGCGCTCGCCCCCATCACCTGGCCGAAGTAGATGTGGCAGGTGGTCGGCAGCATGTCGATGTGGGTGCGCCCGCCCTTGGTGTTGGGACGCCCGTCGATCTCCTGGAACAGCGCCTCGAAGACGCGGCGCATGATGCCGTCGGCCCCTTCGTCGTCGTTGCCGTAGCGGGGGGTCTTGTTCGCGAGCATCAGGCGGAGCGCCTCGCCGCCGTCGAAGTCCCTGGCGAGCGCGGCGAGCAGCTCGTCCATGCCGAGGTCGCGCCTCTCGTAGACGTGCGTCCTGATCGCCGAGAGGCTGTCCGTGATCGTCCCGATGCCGACGCACTGGATGTAGGTCGTGTTGTACCGCGGGCCCGCGTCGTTGTAGTCGCGCCCTTTTTCGATGCAGTCGTCGATGAACACCGACAGGAACGGCGCGGGCGCGAAGCGCGCGTACATCCGCTCCATGATGTTGTTGCCCCGCATCTTGATGTCGACGAAGTGGTGGAGCTGCCGGCGGAACGCCTCGAACAGATCCTCGAAGGACGCGAAGCCGCGCGGGTCGCCGGTCGGCAGCGCCGATCCGCTTTCCCGTGCGCGGGTCGACCCCGTCGTTGAGCGTGATCTCGAGGATCTTGGGCGTATTCAGGTAGCCGGTGAGGACGTACGCCTCCCTGCCGAAGCAGCCGGTCTCGACGCAGCCGCTGGTGCCGCCCTGCCGCGCGTCCTCGATGGCCTTGCCTGTGCGCACCTGCTCGGCCACGACAGCGTCCGCGTTGAACACGGCCGGGTACCCGTACCCCTTGCGGATGACGCGGCAGGCCGCCTTGAGGAAGGCCTCCGGGCTGCGGCGCGAGAGCTGGATGTTGCTCTGCGGCTGCAGCAGCGGCAGCTCGCCCACGACGTCGAGCAGCAGGTACGACATCTCGTTCACGCCGTCGCCGCCGTCGGCCCGCAGGCCGCCGATGTTGATGTTGGTGAAGTCGTTGTAGGTGCCGCTCTCCGCCGCGGTCACCCCGACCTTGGGCGGCGCGGGGTGATTGTTGAACTTGATCCAGAAGCACTCCAGCAGCTCTTTCGCCTGCTCGCGCGTGCCGCCGGACTCGAGGAACCGGCGGTAGAACGGCTCGAGGTGCTGGTCGAGGCGGCCGGGGTTCATCGAGTCCCAGCCGTTGAGCTCCGTGATCGTGCCGAGGTGCACGAACCAGTACATCTGCAGCGCCTCGTGCAGGTCGCGGGGCGCGCGGGCGGGGACGCGCCGGCACACCTCGGCGATGCGGCGGAGGTCCGCGCGCCGGCCCGCGTCGCGCTCCGCGGACGCCATGCGCTCGGCCAGCTCCGCATGGCGCTCGGCGTAGCGGATGGCCGCGTCGCAGGAGATGGCCATCGCCTCGAGCTCGTCCCGCTTGAGCAGGGCCTCCGGATCCGAGAGATAGTCGAGGGCGGCGACCTTCTTCTCTATCGTTTCCTTGAAGTCCAGCAGGCCCCGCTCGTAGATCTTGCCGTCGAGCGAGGTGTGGCCGGGCGCTCGCTGCTCCATGAACTCGGTGAACATCCCCGCGCCGTAGGCGTCGAGCCAGTCCTGCGGCAGGATCGCGAAGGCGCGATCGCGCATCGTGCGGCCCCGCCAGTACGGGATGATCCTGTCGCGGTAAGCCGCAATCGTCTCGTCGCTCACGGCGTAGCGGGTCTTCTCGCGCGAGCGCAGGATCTCGAGGTCCTCGACGCTGTGGCAGGTGAGCTCGGGGTAGGTCGGGCACGCCTTGGGCGCCGGCCCGCGTTCCCCGACGATCAGCTCGTCGTCGCCGATGTACACGGTCTTGCGCTCGCAGAGGTGCTTGAACGCGAGGGCGCGGAGGACGGGCACGGGATGCCTGCCTTGGTGTTCGCGGTAGAAGTCGGTGATGAGCTCGGCGCGCTCGGCGCTGATCGAAGGCGCGGCCTCGGCGCTTCGCCCGCGCAGTCTCTCGACGCGTTCGGTCACGGCTCTCTCCTGGCGGCGGTAACGAAGGCTACTCGCGCCCGCCCGGCTTGTCAACGCGAGAGGCCTGGTCAGCGAGGCTGGACACGTCGGCGGGCAAGTGGTACGAACACCTTGACCATCAACATCCGGGCGAGAGGCGCCCGGGGGAGGCTGGACCTGTGGCCAAGGACAAGGGACTGCTCTTCGACAAAGTGTACGGCTGCCTGGTCGGCGGCCTGATCGGCGACGCCATGGGAGCGCCGGCCGAGGGCAAGAGCTACGAGGAGATCGCGAAGCTCTTCGGCGAGATCAAGGACTTCGAGGGTGCGGGCACCGACGACTCCGCGATCAAGCTCATCCTGATCGAGGCGATCCTCGAAAACGGAGGCCACGTCACGGCGGACGAGTTCGCCGCCTCGTTCCTCCGCAACAAGGCGAAGTACTACCGGCTCTTCTACATCCCCGTGAGGAACATGTTCCACAAGGTGGAGAGCAAGCTGAGCCTGCCCGTGTACGCGGGGCTGGGCAACATGCACAGCAGCAGCTCCGCCATGTCGATCTCCCCGATGGGGATCATCAACGCCTGCAACCCGCGCCAGGCCGCGATCGAGACCTTCGACGTCGCGGGCCTGATCCACGCCGGGGACTCGACGTTCTGCCGGGACGGCGCCTGCGCGATCGCGGCTGCCGTGGCCGAGGCCATGAGCCCGACCTCGACCGTCGACTCCGTGCTGAACGCGTCGACCGCCTACCTGCACAAGACGAGCTCGCGCGAGATGCTGGGCTGGATCGAGCGGACTCTTGCGCTGGCGCGGAGCGCCGGCGGGTACGCGAAGTTCCGCGAGCAGTTCTACACGAGCAACCTCGGCGACATCATCAGCGACTCGCGCGAGACCGTCCCGTGCGTGCTGGCGCTGTTCCTCCTCGCGGCCGGCGACCCCGCGACGGCCATCGTCTGCGGCGCGAACTTCGGCCGCGACTCCGACACCATCGGCACGATGGTCGGCGCGCTGAGCGGCGCATTCAGGGGCGCCGGCGCCCTCAAGCCCGAGTGGGTGGCGAAGATCGAGGCGAGCTACGGGAAGAAGCAGTCCGTCAGCAAGGACTACGGCGTACCCGAGTTCGACGCTCCCAACCAGATCGCATTGGCTGAGTCGCTCATCGCCATCATCAAGAAGAAGGCAGCCTCCCAGAAGGCCAGCCTCGCCGCCCTGGAGGCGCTGTCGGCAAAGTGAGCGAGTCCGCCGGCACGGGTCCGCGCGCGGCTCGACGCGCGCAAGGCCGCGCGCGGTTCAGCCGGCGCGCGGCTGGCGCGCGCTGACGCTGCGGCCGACCAGGCCGAAGTGCGGCGCAGCCGCTATCAGCCGGGCATCACCGCTCCAGACCTCGGGCAGGGACTGGCTCCGTGCCGTTGCGAGATGGATAGCATCTCCGGTTCTCAGGAATACCGAAGGCGGCAGCGTTCGAAAGATCGATGCAACTGCCTGCATGATCGCGTCCGTCAGCGGAAGCCAGCTCCACAGGCCCTGTTGCTCGTCGAGGTCGAGCTGACGCAGCACGATTTCGAGCTGCGTCCTCGACAGGTTTTCCTCCCGGAGCTTGCGGTGGAACGCGGCGAGGAGCTCCATCCTGCCGTAAACCGAGCACGCGATACGCTCCCGCTCGGCGGACAGGTCCCTCACCGCGGCCGAGGCGGGCTCGTCCAGGTAGCATTTGGCAAGATAGCCGGTATCGAAGTAAGTCACGTCCGATCGCGGTCCCTGGATACCGCTCGAGAGCTGTCGCCGCGCACGGGCGGGAGGGCGGCGAACTCCGGCAGAAGGCGTCGGGCGCTGAATGGGGTCCCGCCGTCGCCGTCATCGTGGGGCACCAGAGATGCCACGGGGCGTCCGCGGTCGGTGATGACGACGCGACCCTCGGAGGCCACCAGACGCACCAGCTCTCCCGTGCGTAGATGGAGCTCGCGGATGCTGACGCGCTTCATGTGCACAATGTGACACAGGAGCCGGCCCTCGTCAAGTACGCGCTGACGCTGCGCGGCCGCTGCTACTTCCAGTACCACGGGAGCTCGGTCATGCGAAGGTTGGTGCACCCGTATGGGATGAGCTCGAGCTCCGTCTCCTCACCCTCCAGGGTCTCCGGCGGCACCGGGCTCGAGGGCGGAGGCGCGGCCGCCCCGTGCTCGAGCCTCCAGCCGGCGACGCGGCGGCCGGCCGCGCGGGCGACCACGGGCGCGCCTTGGGGCGAGAACGGCTGCTCGCCGATCCCGCGGCTCTCGAAGCGGATGCCTGCGAGCGGGCGACCCGCCGGCAGGGCGAGCGCGTAGCTCCAGTCGCCGTCCGGCCGCACTTCCCAGTCGCCGTGCGGCAGCTCGCGGCCGGCGACATCGGCGTTGATGCGCTCCCATCGCTCGCTCACGCGCAGGCTGTAGACCAGGGGGCCGCGCGCGAGGGTCACGCTGTCGCGGAAGCGCCTCTCGAGCACCGGGTCGCTGCCGAGCTCCAGCGTCGACCTCGGTCCGGCCCTGCCAGCGGCGGCGCACGGTCGCGAACGAGCCGGGAGCGGGCGGCGGCTGCGCCGCGCCGCCCACGGCGATGCGCGGGCGATCGCACCAGCCCGGGATGCGGAATGAGAGCGCGAAGCTCTGCCGGACGCTCGGCCTCGACCGAGATGCGCACCGTCTCCTCGAACGGGTAGGCCGTGTCGACGCGTACCGTCACGGGCACGCCGCGTGCGTCCGCGCGCACGACGCACGGGGCGTAGCCGACCGCCGCCAGACCGTCGCGGGAACGCATCCAGAGGCTGGATGCGAGCTTGGGCCACCCCTGGTGCATGTTGGCGGTGCAGCAGCCGAAGTTGGGCTGCAGGCCGAAGATGTTGGAGTCGGCGTTGTTGTTCGTGTAGACGCGATCCTCCGTCACGGCGCAGACCGCCTGGTTGGCCTGCTGGTCGTACTGGTGGGCCCACATGTCGGGCTTGAAGGCGGCGGGCAGCGCGTTGAACGCGATCCGCTCCAGCCGGTCGGCGTACGCGACGTCGCCCGTGATGGAAGCCAGGTGCTCGAGCGAGTACATGTACTCGACGACGGCGCAGAGCTCCGTGCCCTGGCTCGGCATGCGGCCGGCCACGTGCTCGTCGCCGGTAAAGAGCCCGCTCGCCTGCCCGTGCCACCGGTCGAGAGTGTCGATCATGCGGGCGGACGTGCGCCTGTCCGCCTCGTCGCCGCTGACCAGCGCCCAGAGGGCCGGGTACTTGACCGCCATCGCGTTGTTCACGACGTGCGAAGCGAGCACGCACTCCTCGCGCGCCCGCTTCGTGAGGTAAGGGTAGTCGGCGAAGAGAGCCGGCCAGTCGTAGCCCTGGTCGTGGAGCTTGCGCGCGAGCGAGAGCAGCCGGGGCTCGCCGGTCCTCTCGTGCAGCCAGAGCACGGTGAGAAGGCACTCGCCCCACCGGTACTGCGCCCACTTCCGCAGCGGCTCCGCGTCGAGCAGGGCATCGAGGCGGCTGAAGAAGCGGCCGATGGCGTCGATCGCGCGGCGGTCGCCTTCAATTTCGTAGTACTGGGTGAGGGCCTTGAGCGTCACGAATACCGGCCAGGGGTCGTACCTGTACCCGTACTTCGCGTCGAGCTCCGGTCCGAGCCAGCCGTCGGCGGCCTGGCGCGCGAGGATCTCGCCAACCCAGCGGCGCACGCGGGTTTTCAGCGCCGCGTCGTCGAGGAGGTACGCGAGGGGAAGGGCGCCGTCGAGCCAGTAGGGGCCGCGCTCCCAGCCTTCGGAGTCGCCGCCGATCCAGCCCGAGCGCGCCACGTCGGGCCAGAACTCGTCGAGATGCCCCGAGAGCCCGTCGCGCTGGATCTGGAGCTGGCGGCGGAGCCAGCCTTCGGGCCTGATCGCCCCCAGGGGCAGAAACGAAAGCTGTCGCGGGTGCACGGCCATGGGGTGCCTCCGCCGCGCAGCGTAGCCGCCGGGCCCGCCGCGCGCAAGGCGCCGCGGTGTGCTATCCTCGCACGCGCGAGGCATTGGGTCTTGAAGAGCTACGTCGTTCTTGCGGGCAACATCGGGGCGGGCAAGACGACGCTCGTGCGCATGGTGTGCGACCGGCTGGGGTGGAGGCCCTATTTCGAGCCGGTCGTGGAGAACCCGTACCTCGCGGACTTCTACAGGGACATGGCGGGCTGGGCGTTCCATTCGCAGGTCTTCTTCCTGACCCACCGCGTGCGCTCCCACCGGCTGCTGATGGACGATCCGTGGCCCGTGGTGCAGGACCGCTCGCTTTACGAGGACGCCGAGGTGTTCGCCCGCAATCTCTACCTGCGCGGCAGCATGAGCGAACGGGACTGGGCCACGTACAACGAGCTGTACAGGACGGTCATCACGCTGCTCCCGCCGCCGGACCTCGTGGTGTACCTGCGGGCTTCGGTCCCGGTGCTGATGGCGAGGATCGCCCGGCGCGGCCGGGGCTTCGAATCGGGGATCCCGGCGGAGTACCTCGAGCAGCTGAACGTGCTCTACGAAGAGTGGGTGCGGGGCTTCGACCTCGCTCCCGTGATGGTGGTGGACGCCGACCACGCCGACGTGGTCGCCGACCCGCAGGCCTTTGAAGCCATCGTATCGCAGGTGGAAGAGCGCCTGCGCGGCGCGCAGAAGCCGCTGTTCTAGGGCAGCCTCACCCTACAGGTGCTTGACCAGCGGGAAGTACTTGTTTTCCAGCGGCTTGTTCCTCTCCGCGCCGCCCTTCATGTTGCCGCTCCACCAGACTTCGGGCGCATGCCGGCCTCGAGCTGCTTCTCCGCCACCCTGATCACGAGCGCATTCACGATGAACGTCATCGGGATCGTCGACACCGCGGCGACGGGCGGCTCGAGCCCGTCGAGGCTGACGATCGCGTCTCCCGCCGGGACGTACGAGTCGATGACGATGTCCGCGAGGTCGCAGAGGTTCTGGCTGCTCGGGTGCCTGGCCGGGATCCCGGCCTCGGTGCCGTGGGCCAGCTCGGCCGACGTGATGCCGATGCACAGGATCCCCCGCTTGCGGCACTCGACCGCGGAGTCGATGGTGAGCGCGTTGAACCCGTAGGCATTCGCGATGATGAGCACGTCTCCGGCCGAGATCCGGTAGTAGTCGAAGAGCTTTGCGGAAAGACCGGGGACGTTCTCCGTGCTGGGGTGGCTGTCCGGCGCTCCCACTCCCGGCGGGAACATGGGACAGATCTGGGCGAGCCCGCCGGCCCGGTGAAACAGCTCGAGCGCGAGCATCTTGGAATGCCCGCCGGTGCCCATGACGTAGACGAGCCTTCCCTTCTGGAGCCGCTTGACGATCTCGTCGGCCGCGCGGTCCAGGTTGCCCTGCTGCTCATCGACGATTCTCTGAAGCAGCGCAACGGCGCGCTCCATGTATTCCCGCACCTTGTCCATGCGTGAGCCTTTCTTCACTTGATTCCCGTGAGGGTGATGCCGGCCATGATCCTGCGCCTGAAGATGACGAAGAAGACGATGACCGGCGCCACGACGACCATCGCGGCGGCGGTGAACTGGCCGTACTCCACCGTGAACCGCTGCTGGAAGTTCGCCAGTCCCAGCTGCCAGACGAAGTTCTTTGTCGAAGAGGTGATGATCAGGGGCCAGATGAGGTTGTCCCAGATGCTGGCGAACACGAAGATCGCGAGCCCCCCCATCGCGGACTGGAAGTTCGGAAGAGCCACGCGGAGAAAGAGGCCGAGCTCGGAGTCGCCCTCGATCCGCCCGGCCTCGAGGTAGACGTCGGGAAAGGATTCGCAGTTCTGCCGCATGAAGAACGTGCCCAGGGCCTGGACGATGTAGGGCAGCTGGAGCCCGAGGTAGGTGTCGACCGCGTGGATCCGCACCATCAGGAGGAAGAGCGGGATCATGTACGACTGGAAGGGCACCATCATCGTGGAGATCATGATGACGAAGAGGACGTTCTTGAAAGGGAACCGGTACTTGGCAAAGACGTACCCCGCGACAGTCGAGGTCGCGACGATGAAGAACGTGGAGACCAGGGCGAAGCGGAGCGTGTTGAAATAGAGGAGGAGCACGTCGACCGTCTTGAACACCCCTTCGTAGTTGGTTCCCGTCACGACCCTGGGAATGATCTGCGGGGGCACGACGAGGATGTGCTCGGGAAGCTTGAGCGAGGTCGTGAGCAGCCAGAAGAACGGGAAGACCATGACCAGAGCCAGGGCGTAGAGGAGAATGTTGAAGACGACGTCCGGCCAGCGCTCGTTTCACGGCAGTCAGCGGTCCCCTCGTCAATAGAGCTCTTTTTTCCGGTTCATCGCGAACTGGGCCAGGGTGAAACCGATGAGGATGAGGAAGAGGTAGATGGCCTCCGCGTTGGCTTCGCCGATCTTGTAGAAGAAGAAGCCGCGCTGGTACAGGTCGTACGTGAGCACGGAGACGACGTTGCCCGGCGCGGTCTGCGACCCCGTGGTCATGACGTAGACCTCGGAGAAGATCGTGAACCCGTTGATCGTGGCGAGCACCGTCGAGAGCAGCACGATCGGCTGCAGCAGAGGCAGGAGGATCCTCCGGATCACGGTCCAGGTGCCCGCCCCGTCGATCGTGGCGGCTTCCACGTAGGTGTCGGGGACCGCCCGCAGGCCGACCCAGAAGATGATCATGTAGTACCCGATCCATCTCCAGACCACGAAGATGACGACCGAAATGAGCGAGGTGTGCCGGTTGACCAGCCAGCCCACCGGGCTGATGCCGAAGATGGAGAGCACATAGTTGAGGATCCCGTACTGCGGCTCGTAGATCCACTTCCAGATGATGGCGCTGGGCACCACGGAGACGACCACGGGCAGGAAGAGCAGCGTCTGGAGGAACCCGACGCCGGCGATCCGGCGCTGGCTCATGATCAACGCGATTGCGAGGGAGATGAGCAGCGTGAACACGAGCGTCAGCAGCGCGAAGAGCAGCGTGTTCGACAGGGAAAACAGGAAATCGGGGTCATGCAGGAGCGACGCGTAGTTGGCCAGCCCGACGAACGCATGCTTTCTCACGCCGAGCTTGTAGTCCGTGAGGCTGAGGTAGAACGCCTGGAGAATCGGGTAGATGCGGAGAACGACGTAGAGCGCGAAGATCGGAAGGAGCATGGAGAGGGCGAAGCGCGTCTGCCTGCTGTCCAGCCTGCGAAGGGAGCTTTTCACAGGTACACTCGGGGGAAGGGCCGTCGGGCCCTTCCCCCCGCCGCCCTGCTCAGGGCGCGTATTCCTTGTTGGTCTGCAGGATCTTGTCCGACTTCTGGGCCTGGTCCGCGAGGAAGCCCATGATCTTGGCCTTGTTGTCCAGCATCGAGGGGTCGGCGTACGCGGTCACGAGGCCGCTCGCGAGAGTTGTGTACACCTCGGCCCAGGAGACTGCCGCCGGGGAAAGCATCAGCTGGAATCCCTGCGGGCG
Organism: uncultured Spirochaetota bacterium; assembly: GCA_963734495.1. Classification (GTDB taxonomy): domain Bacteria; phylum Spirochaetota; class Spirochaetia; order SZUA-6; family CAVTHK01; genus CAVTHK01. Next base: position 269,898 of record CAVTHK010000001.1, on the reverse strand, counting down.
GTTCAGAGCCTGCTGGAAGTGGGGCTCCTGCGCGTAGACCGGCGAGTAGTCGACGCCCTTCTTGCTCACGATCCAGCCGACGTCCTTCATCATCTGCACGCAGTACTTGTCCTGCTCGAAATACCGCGCGACGTCCCAGGCGATCTCCTTGTTCTTCCCGACTGCCGGCACGACCCACGTGTCCACGTTGAGGTTCGTGGCCCTTCCGCCCGGGCCGGCCGCGACCTGCGTGATGCCGTAGCGCGTCTTGGGCGCCCGCTTGCTCATGCTGCCGATGATGTAGGTCTCGCGGTTGAACTGCGAGGTGATGCCGCCGACGAACGCCTCTTCGTCGTGCTTGACGTCGATGCTGTCGACCTTGGACTTGTACAGGGCGTCGAGGTAGAAGTTGATCGCGTTGTACCCGGCGTCGTTGTTGTAGCCGGCCTTCCACGTGTTGCGCCCCGGTAGGCTGCATGGCCCGCGCGCCGTAGCCGAACAGGAAGATGTCCCACTTCTCCGCGACGCCGCTGCCGCCTCCCGGAAAGCCGGAGGCTGATGCCGGAGTGGGTCACCTTTCCGTTGGCGTCGTACTTGGTGAGCTTCCGCGCGTTCGCCATGAGCTCGTCCAGGGTGCCGGCAGGCTTCGTGAGCCCGGCCGCGTCGTAGTCATCGAGGTTGTAGAAGAGCAGCTGGAACCCCTGCACCTCGGGGATCCCGTAGATCTTTCCGTCGCGGGTCACGGCGTCGAGGTAGGCCTGCTCGTAGCTGTCCTTGAGCCAGCTCACGTGCTTGCTCGGCAGCGTGTCCAGGTAGTCCTGCGAGGACAGCCGCTGCATCAGCTGGAAGCCCAGGCCGGAAAGGTCCGGCGCCGTTCCCGACGACAGCGCGATCTGCAGCTTCTGCTCGGACTGCCGCAGGTCGAAGTTGGCGATCTCGATGGTCACGTTGGGGTGTTCCTTCGAGTAGTCGGCGGCGGCCGCCTTGTAGACGGGCAGCCGCTCCGAGTAGCCGGTCCACAGCGTGATCGTGGTCGGCCCGGCAGCTTTTTCCGCCTGCGGCGTCGCGACGACGGGCGCGGCCAGCACCGCCAGGACCGCCAACGCGATCAACAACGACAGTTGCCTTTGGATCATCGCTTTCCTCCTTGGGTATGGGACGAACGAATGAAGGACGACAACACGAGGCTCCCTCAAGGATAGCCTACCCCGATGCTTTGTCAAGTTGACGCATCGCTTGAAATCGGTCCCGGCCGGCGCTATCGTGGAATCGCGTCGCTCCGGGGAGCGCGTTCGAGGTAGGCCTTGTGGCGGGCACAGCGTCGAGAGGACATCGGATAGTCTGGCCTCGGACGCGCGTCGTGGTGATCGAGGACTTCGAGGTCCCGAGGCCCGGCGATCGGGAGGTCCTCGTCGAGAGCGAATGCACCCTGATCAGCCCCGGAACGGAGCGCGCGTATCTGCTCGGCCTTCCGAACGCGGAGCAGCCTTTTCCCGCATACCCGGGCTACAGCAACGTCGGCAGAGTCATCGAGGCGGGCGCACTGGCGGCGGGGTTCAAGGCGGGCGACAGGGTCGCATCGGAGGCCCCGCACGCGAGCCACTGCGTCGTCCCGGCGGCCAAGGTGGTCAAGATCCCGGAGCCCGCGCTGCCGTCCGAACACGCGGTTTTCTTCAACCTCTGCGCGATCGCGCTGCAGGGGGTGCGCAAGTCGCGACTGGAGATCGGCGAGCCCGCTCTTGTCATGGGCCTCGGAGTCATCGGGCTGCTGGCGCTGCAGGTCGCGAGGCTGAGCGGCGCCTTTCCGGTCGTCGGGTCCGATCCGGTCGAGACCCGCAGGCAGGTCGCGTTGCGCGTGCGGCGCCGACGCGGCGCTGGATCCTCACTCACCCGCCTTTGCGACCGCGCTGGCCCAGGCGGTGGGCGATCGGGGACCGTCGGTGGTGATCGAGGCCTCGGGTCAGCCGGATGCGGTGACCGAGGCTTTCAGGCTGGCGGCGGCCGCAGGCTCGCGTGGTGCTGCTGGCAAGCACGCGGGGCGAGACGGAGAAGGTCAACTTCTACACGGACGTGCACTGGAAAGGCCTGACCGTGATCGGCGCGCACAACTTCGTGAGGCCCGGGCAGGATTCTTCGCCGCACTTCTGGACTGCGCGTGACGACGTGACACTCGCGCTGCAGATGACGGCGCGGGGGAGAATCCGGGTGGGCGAGCTGATTTCACATCGGTACCCGTGGGACAGGGTCGAGGAAGCCTATCGCGCGCTGATGGGCTGGGACCCCGGTCTTCTCGGGGTGATCCTCGAGTGGGCGCGAAGGTAGATCGCGGATGATCATCGACTTCCACACGCATATCGGGGACCTTCGAACGCCGCTGCAGATGGACCGGGCGCCTGTCACGGTCGAGGGGCTAATCCGGAGGCTCGACGACGAAGGCATCGACAAGGCCGTTGTGCTGCCTCTCGGCGTGAGCCCGGAAAGCACCAGCGGGCCCTTCTGGTTCGCGGAGCATCCCGACCTCCTGAGCCAGCTCAAGGTCGCCGCGCGTCGCAGCGACCGGCTGATCCTTTTCGGGAGCCTGGACCCGCGCATGGGCTGCAAGGGGAACCTGGAGGCCGACGAGGTCGTCCACCCGCCGGAAACGGACTTTGGGTGGATCCTGGACCGGCTCATCGAGCTCGGCTGCGCGGGAATCGGGGAGGTGACCGCGAACATCGCCCTCGACGACCCCCGGGTGGTGAACCTCTTTCGCCAGTGCGGAGACAAGGGCCTGCCCGTCCTCTTTCACGAGACCGGACCGGGCCCGGGCGTGTACGGCCTGTACGACGAGGTCGGCTCGCCGCGGCTCGAGCGTCTCCTGGTGCAGGTCCCCGGCACCGTCCTGATCGGCCATGCCCCCGGCTTCTGGGCCGAGATCAGCGGCGACATCACGCCGGCCAACAGATTCGTCTATCCGACGGGTCCCATCCGGAACGAGGGCAGCGTCGTGCGGCTCCTGCGCTCCTATCCCAACCTCTACGCTGACCTGTCCGCGTTGAGCGGCTTCAACGCCATCAGCCGGGACAGGGAGTTCGGCATCCGCTTCCTTACGGAGTTTCAGGACCGTGTCCTGTACGGCACCGACGTCTGCTTTGGAGATGCCCAGGGCAGGATGCCTCACCTCCGGTACCTCCGGGAGCTGCTCGCCGCCCGCGAGATCAGCGGTGAGGTCTTCGAAAAGATCACGGGCGGAAACGCCTTGAGGCTGCTCAAGATGCCCGCGCCTTGAGCCAGAGGAGAAAGCACGTGAATTCGTCGCTTCGGCAGTTTCACGATATCGTCGACGGCGCCTACCGCAAGATCCTCGAGACCGAGGAAGGCTCGATCGACAAGGCCGCGGATCTCGTCGCCGGAAGCATCCAGCGCGACGAGCTCGTCAACGTCTTCGGCACCGGAGGCCACTCATCGATGGGCGCGATGGAGATGTTCTGGCGCGCGGGAGCGCTTGCCGCGGTCCGTCCGCTTCTCGAGCCCGCAGTCCTGCCGTCCGGGGGCGCAAAGCACTCGAACTGGATCGAGCGCACCGAAGGCTTCGCTCCCTCGGTCCTGAGCGCGTACGAGGTCAAGGCCGGCGAAACCATGATCATCGTCAACGCCTACGGCATCAACTCGCTGACCATCGACACGGCGCTCGAATGCCGTAAACGAGGGCTGCGGACGATCGGTGTCACCTCGACCTCGTTCGCCGAGAAAGTGCCCAAGGGGGTGCCGGCGCGCCATTCGAGCGGGCTCAACCTGCACGAAATTGTTGACGTGTTCGTGAACAACTACATGCCCTACGGCGACGCCTGCGTCAGGGTCGACGGCTTCGACCAGGCGCTGGCGCCGACGTCCACCCTCCTGAACTGCTTCTGCCTTCACCTCATCGTGATCCGGAGCGTGGAGAAGCTCGTGGCGATGGGCGTGGAGCCGCCGGTCTGGGTAAGCGGCAACATGGCCGAGGGCGACGCGAAGAACCGCCGGTGGCACGAAAAGTACGATCCGCGCGTCAAGCACCTGCGGTGAGATCCCAGGGGAGAAGGGCTCTTCTCGATCTCCTGGACGGAAAGGCGGCCTGGCCGCCGGTCGTCGTCCCGTTCGGTCTCGATCCCTGGGGCTGGCACGGCGAACGGGAGAGCTATCGCGAGGCCTGCTCCTTCGCCGTCGGGCAGCTGCACCCTGCTGCCCAAGGTCTTTCCCGTCGCCGATCCCCTGTACATCGGAGCGGGTGAGTACAGTGTGACCTCCGAGACGAGAGCCGACGCGGACGGCACCCTCGTCAGGAGGCGCGAGCTCAGCGGGACCCGCTCCGTCCTGTGGAGCGAGGAGATCCAGACCCGCGGGGATTCGTCCTGGAAGGTCCGCAAGAGATGGATCGAGGATGAAGGCGACCTCGAGCTTTTCTGGGCCTGCACGCCTCGGACCCGCCGCAGCCGGACATCGAAGCGCTCAGGGCCAAGGAGCGGCAGGTCGGCGAGCATGGCCTGCCCTATGCGGAGGTCAGCGACCCCTTCAGCATCGTCTGCGACATGTTCCCGACCGAGACGTTCTACGTGAAGACGCACGACGACACCGAGCGGATCCTGCGCCTGATCTCGCAGACCGAGGAGCGCGTCCTGCGCAGCCTCGAGATGCTGTGCGAGAGGGCCGCATGCCCCTTTATCCTGCGGCTGGTGGGCGCGGAGCTCGCCGTGCCGCCCTTTTTGAGCCGCGAGAGCTTCGTGCTGTTCTGCCGCGGGCTTCTACGAGAGCGTCGCGCGCATCGCCGGGAGGAACGGCATCCCCACCGCGTTTCCACTGTCACGGCCCTGTCCGCGGAATCATGGCCGACGTCTGGGAGATGGGCTACGACCTCATGGAGCCGTTCGAGCCCCCGCCGCGGGGCGACGTGTCGATCGCCGAGGCTCTGGAAGGCGCCGGAGGCAGGGGGATCGTCTTCGGCGGCGTGGACGACGTGCTGCTTCAGAGGGGCAGCGCCCGGAGATTCGCGCCGCAGTGCGGCGCTGTCTCGACGAGGCGAAGGGCGCCGGCGGGCCGTTCATCCTCTCGCAGACGGCCACGCCCTTTTTCGACCCGCTCGGCAGCAGGACCGAAGAGAACCTGCTGCTGTTCATGCGGCTCGGGACCGGCGGCTGAGACGGGTTGGTTGGGCACGCCCGCATGATCTGGTCGGCACATCACCGCTCTCCAGCGCCGGGCGGCCGGCGTCGTTGCGCCGGCTGCGTCGATAGGTTAGGATTCCGCGGCAGAGGTCGTCCGATGCTTCGTTTCCTCGCGCGGCGACTCGGGTACATGGCGGTCACGCTGGCTGCGGTTTCGGTGATCGCCTTTGTCCTGATACAGCTTCCCCCCGGGGATTACCTCACTTCGTACGTGATGCAGCTTCAGGCCCAGGGGACGGAAGTCTCCGAGAGCGAAATAGCGGCTCTCAGCCGTCAGTACGGCCTCGACGAGCCCATCTACGTGCAGTACACCAAGTGGATCTGGGGCATCGTCACGCGGGGCGATTTCGGGCGCTCCTTCCAGTGGAACAAACCGGTCAAGGACCTCATCTGGGAGCGGTTCTTCCTGACCACGACCATCTCGATGACCGCCATGGTGTTCACGTTTGCCCTGGCGATCCCCATCGGGATCTACGCGGCGCTGCACAAGTATTCGGCGGGGGACTTTGTCCTGACCGTGATCGGCTACATCGGCGTCGCCACGCCCGGGTTCCTGATGGCGCTGATCCTCATGTTCGCGGCGTACAAGTACCTCGGGTTGAGCGTCGGCGGGCTGTTCTCGCAGAAGTACATGGAGGCCGCCTGGAGCTTCGGCAAGGTCGTGGACCTGTTCCAGCACCTGTGGATCCCGGTGATCATACTCGGGACGTCGGGCACGGCAAGTCTCATCAGGGTCATGCGCGGCATGCTGCTCGATGAGCTGCGCAAGCAATACGTCGTGACGGCGAGGGCCAAGGGGGTGCAGGAGTCGAGGCTGATCTTCAAGTACCCGGTGCGCATCGCGCTCAACCCGATCGTGAGCACCATCGGCTGGCGCCTCACGGCCATCATATCGGGCGCGCCCATCGTCGACGTTGTGCTCAATCTGCCCACGAGCGGGCCGCTGCTGCTGCGCTCGCTCCTCAGCCAGGATATGTATCTGGCAGGCGCCTTCATACTTCTCCTGTGCTTTCTCACCGTCGTGGGCTCGTTCATCTCCGATGTCCTGCTCGCGCTGATGGACCCGCGCATCAGGATGGAGGGATGAGCATGATCCCCCTGCCGCGGAAGACGCGCAAGGACGAGGCCGCCGGCCGCGAACGGTACTTCGCGTCTTCGCAGTACCAGCTGATGTGGCTCAAGCTGAAGAAGCACAAGCTGGCGCTCGCGGGCGCGGCCGTCCTCGCGGTCTTCTACCTCATGGCGATTTTCAGCGAGTTCGTCGCCCCGTACACGACCACCGAGAGGTACACCGAATTCCTGCTCGCGCCGCCGCAGCGGCCGCGATTCATCGACACCTCCGGGTTCCACCTGCGTCTTTTCGTTTACGGGCTCGCGCTCGCGGAAGACCCCGTCACCTGGCGCAAGGTCTACAAGGTCGACGCGGCGAAGAGGCATCCGATCGTCCTGTTCCCGCACGGCTCCCGGTACAGGATGTGGGGCATCTTCGATTCGGATCTGCACCTCTTCGGAGTCGAGGGCGGCGAGATCTTCCTGCTCGGGACGGACTCCCTCGGCCGCGACGTGTTCAGCCGCATCATGTACGGCTCGCGCGTGTCGCTTTCGGTCGGCCTGATCGGCGTGCTGATGAGCTTTGTCTTCGGCCTCGTGATCGGGGGCATCTCCGGCTATTTCGGCGGCCGCCTCGACAGCGCGATCCAGCGATTCATCGATTTTCTGCGGAGCGTTCCGACGATCCCGCTCTGGATGGCGCTGGCTGCGGCCCTTCCTCCGCAATGGCCCCCCCTGCGCGTGTACTTCGGGATCACGATCATCCTGTCCATGATCGGGTGGACCACGCTCGCCCGCGTCGTGCGCGGCAAGCTGCTCGCGATACGCGAGGAGGACTTCGTGCTGGCCGCGCGCGTGGCCGGGGCTCCTGACTGGGCCATCATCGCGCGGCACCTGCTGCCTTCGTTCCTCAGCTACGTGATCGTGGACCTGACGCTGACGGTTCCCGGCATGATCCTCGGCGAGACCAGCTTGAGCTTTCTCGGGCTCGGGCTGCGGCCTCCGGTGGTGAGCTGGGGCGTGCTTCTTGCAGATGCGCAGAACATCCACACGGTGGCTCTCGCCCCGTGGCTCTTGATCCCCGGACTGTTCATCATCGTGACCGTGCTGTCATTCAACTTTGTCGGCGACGGCCTGCGCGATGCGGCAGACCCGTACACATAGGCCGCTGGGGCCGGGAGGTGGGCGCATGGCTGAGGATCGACCCAACATTCTGCTGCTGCTGACCGACCAGCAGCGCTACGACGCCGCGGGCTGCAACGGGGCGCGCGTCGTGAGGACCCCCGCGATCGACGGCATCGCCAGGCGCGGGATGCGCTTCACGAGCGCCTACACCCCGATTGCTCTGTGCTCGCCGGCCCGGGGCTGCCTGATGACGGGCCTGTACGCGCACAATCACGGCCAGCTCGCGAACATGGGCAATTTCAATGGCGTCTTCAACACGCAGGTCCTCGAGAAGCCCGCCTTTCCGCGGCTCCTCCGCGCCGCGGGATACCAGACGGGCTACGCCGGAAAGTGGCACCTGCCGAAAGAGGGCGTCACGGAGGCATGGGGCTTCGACCGCTGGCATACGACGGGCGACTGGCACAGGCAGCTCAAAGCCGCGGGGATCGAGTTCGACTACGGCCGCGACGATGTCCAGCGGATGGAGTGGGGACGCGGGGCGCCGTTCTGCGGCCGCACCGTGCTGCCGCCCGAGCGCACGCACGACGCCTGGGTGGCGGACCGGGCTGTCGAGATGATCGGCGCGTTTGCCAAGGCGAAGGCCCCGTTCATGGTCTGCGCGTCCTTCTTCGGCCCGCATTTCCCCTACGCCGTCCCGGCCCCTCACGACACGATGTACGATCCCGCCCGGGTCGAGCGATGGGACAACTTCGACGAGACCTTCGAGACCAAGCCGCTCATCCAGCAGAAGGAATCGCTGCGGTGGAATGCGAGCCAGTTGACCTGGACGGACTGGCAGAACGTGATCGCGCACTACTGGGGGGCTTGCACGTTCATCGACGATCAGATCGGCCGCGTGCTTTCGGCCCTCGACCAGTCGGGACGGGCGGGTGCGACCCTCGTGATCCTTGCGACGGATCACGGCGACATGCTGGGGTGCCACCGGCTCTTCAACAAGGGATTCCACGGTTACGAGGAAACCCATCACATCCCCCTTGTCGTGAGCGGGCCGCCGGTGTCGAAGCCGGGTTCGGTCTGCGACGAGTTCGTGAACCTGGTGGACCTGATGCCCACCGTCCTCGACGCCGCGGGAGTCGCGCAGCCGCAGAAAGTGGACGGCCGCTCGATGCTCCCCCTGCTGGGCGGCCGCAGGCCCGACGACTGGCCGCAGGAGGCCTTTAGCGAATTTCACGGGTACGAGTCGACGCTCTACTCGATGCGCATGGTGCGCAACCGCCGCTGGAAGTACGTCTACAACCCGGCCACCGAGGACGAGCTCTACGACGTCGTGAGCGACCCTGGTGAGCTGCGGAACCTGGCGGGCAAGCTCGCCTACAAGCACGTGCTGCGGCGCATGCGGGCCGACCTGCTGGGCTGGCTCCGCAGGACGAACGACGGAATTGCCGACGAAGGGACCTGGCAGAGCAACTCGTACGACCTCTACGTGTCGGGTCGGGAGGCGTAGGAGAGCGGGACCGCCGCCGGCAGACCTGGCCCTGGTTTCCTGTCCGCCCTGGAGGCGGAGCGATTCTCTCGGACGAGGAGGACTGGCTGTGAAGAGATTCCTGGCAGTGTCGCTGGTGCTGGCTGTCCTGTCGCCCGTGGCGTTCGCCACCGGCGCAGCGGAGGTCAAGGACGAGGCAGCCGCCGGCAGCGGCGAGCGCAAGCTCATGAACTACGCCACGCTGGCCGAATACCAGCAGAAGACCGGCAAGAAGATCACGAAGTTCAGCGAGGCCCCGGCGCTGGCGGAGCTCGTCAAAGCCGGGAAGCTCCCGCCGGTGGAAAGGCGGCTCCCCGAAGAGCCGGCAGTCGTGCAGCCTCTCTACGGGATCGGCCGCTACGGCGGAGAGATGAGGTCGTCGACCGCATCGCCCAAGATCGAGGGTGCCGACATCTCCACCGTCCACCTTCAGCCTCTGTTCCGCCTTTCCGAGGATCTGCAGACGGTGATCCCGAACGTGGCGAAGAAATGGGACCTCTCGAGCGACTTCAAGACCCTGGTGGTGTACCTGCGCAAGGGAATGAAGTGGAGCGATGGCGAGCCGTTCACCAGCGACGACATCATGTTCTGGTACGACGACGTGCTGTCGAACAAGGAGATCACTTCGGTGATGCCCAGGCAGTGGGCCCCCGGAGGCAAGCTCGTCGAGGTCACCAAGATCGACGAAACGACCGTGAAGTTCCAGTTCGCCGCCCCCTATCCGGCGGTTCTGGACATCATGGCGATCTGGAACGACCCCTATCTGCCCAAGCACTACCTCAAGAAGTACCACATCAAGTACAACCCGGACGCCAACGCTCTCGCAAAGGCGGAAGGATACGACACCTGGTGGAAGGCGTTTGCGTTCCACGCCGACACCGGATCGACGGAGACGCAGCAGGACGTGAACATCCCGGGCCTGGCGCAGTGGCAGCTCAAGCGGGTCGACACCAACGGCACCAAGTACTTCGAGCGCAACCCCTACTTCTGGATGATCGACACCGCCGGCAACCAGCTGCCGTACATCGACCGGGAGATCGGCGTCGTCTACGAGAACGCCGATCTCATCGACCTGGCCGTGGTCGCGGGCGAGCTCAGCTTTGCGAGCGTCCACCTCGTTCTCAAGAACTACCCGATCTACAAGGAGGGCGAGGCCAAGGGCGGCTATACCACGCTGCTGTGGCAGGACGGCCGCGGCTCCGAATGGATCTACAACTTCAACATGACGCACAAGGACCCGGTGCTGCGCAAGATCTTCGGGGACGTGCGGTTCCGCGAGGCCATGTCCATCGCGATCAACCGCAAGGAGCTCAACGACGTGCTCTTCTTCGGCAAGGGGGTCGTGCGGCAGGCGACGATCACACCGGTCGCCAGCTTCTACGAGGACTGGATGGGCAAGTCCTGGGCGGAGTACGACCCGGACCGGGCGAACAAGCTCCTCGATGAGATGGGCCTGACCCAGAGAGACAAGGACGGCTTCCGCCTGCGGCCCGACGGAAAAACGCTCACCGTCGTGATCCCCTACTACCCGGTCACGGGCCCGGTCGAGAAGATCTCGGAGCTGGTCGCCGAGTACTGGAAGAAGGTCGGAGTCAGCGCGTCGAGCAGGTCTCACGACCGCGCCTATTACAACCAGCGGCAGAACGCGAACGAGCTTGATGTCAGCGCGAATCCGATGGGCGGCTCCTCGGAGTTCGCAATGCGAACCGCTCCGGACCGTTACAGGCCGCCTTGGGGCGGCGGCGCGATCCCCTGGTGGCAGTGGTACAGCTCCGGCGGCAAGACAGGCGAGGAGCCGCCGGCCGAGGTCAAGGAGCTCTTTTCGCTGCTCGAGCAGTTCCAGGTGTCGAAGCCGGGGACCGAGCCTTACAAGAAACTCGGCAGGCAGATCATCAAGATCAACGTGGACAACGTCTACACGATCGGCACGGTGGGCCAGTCGCCGCATCCCCTGATCTTCAAGAACACGCTTGGCAACGTGCCTTCCGGCGACTTCGTGGCGAAGACACCCTGCTGGGTCTGGGACTACCGCTTCTACTTCACGTGGCAGCCGGAGCAGTGGTACTTCAAGAAGTAGCGTTGCAGGGATCGTGCTCATCGGGCCGCCGGGGTTTTGCCCCCGGCGGCCTCCTGACCCCGGGTCCGACCCGCCGCAGATACCGCTAGATGTACAGCGCTCCCGGTTCCGGCGGGAAGATGCCCTTCTCCCGCCCTTCGAGCAGCCCGGCCACCGTGAGCGTCTGGGTGTAATCCTCGCCGTTCGGCCCGAGAAGGCCCAGCTCCCGCCTGGCGCGCCGCGACACCTCTTCGGGGTCCACGATGGACCGCAGCGTCGCCTCGAAGTCCCGGATCACGCCGGCGTTCTCCGGGCGGCCCGCGACGTCGTTGTTCTCCAGCGGGTCAGCGGCGACGTCGAACAGTGACGGCCGCTCGCCCGAGTAATACGTGTACTTGTACCTGCCCCTCACCAGCATGTACCAGTCGTGCTTGAAAAAGTTGCCATGGAATTCGCTGAAAGCGTAGTCCGGCCGCTCGTGCGCCTGGCCGCGGACCAGGGGCAGCCAGCTCACGCCGGGCCTTCCGCTGTGCCAGTCGAGCCCCGCCATGTCGAGGACGCTGGGGTAGAGGTCGACCAGGCTCACCGGGTCGGCGACGTCTTTGCCCCACGGGATGTCGGGTCCGCGAATGATCAGGGGGACGCCGACCGGCCCCTCGTACGAGCACTGCTTGTAGAACAGGCCGTGGTCGCCCAGGGACTCGCCGTGGTCCGAGGTGTAGATGACGTAGGTATCGTCGGCCAGGCCCTGGGCGTCGAGCTCGTCGAGGATTCGGCCGATCATGTCGTCCATGCAGGTGATCATCCCCTGGTAGGCTGCGACGGTGCGCCTGACCATGTCCTCGGTCACCTCTCCGAGGTCCAGGGCGCGCTGGAAGTGACGAAGAGCAGGGTGAAGGTTTTCGTTCGGGAAGCTCGCATCGTGCGGGAGCCTGAGCTGGTCCGGGTAGTACATGTCGAAGTACTTGCGCGGAACGCAGAAGGGCCAGTGCGGGTAGAGCAGCCCCACGTACAGGTGCCACGGTGTGTCCGACCGGTGGGCGCCCTTTTCGCGCAGGTATTCGAGCGCCCAGTCGGTCACGTGACGGTCGTGATCGTAGAAGCCCAGCTTGTCGTCGTGGCCATGGTGCCCGTCGGTCTCGTTGTCTTCGCGCACTCCCGCATGCAGGAGGTGCGCCCGCTTGTCGCGCCGCGTATAGCCTTCGAGCCTCGCCGCCCACGGCGTGTCGCGGGGGTAGACTTTCCAGGCGGGCCGCACCTCGATGATCCTGTAGCTGCCGAAGCCGCCGTCCTGGTAGGGTCCGCAGAAGTCCATCTTGCCGAGCATCGTCGTGGGGATGCCCGCCTGCTCCAGAGCCCGCGGCCACGTCATCTCCGCCGGGTCGAGCGGCACGCCGATCATCCAGCTTCCGATCTCGTGCACGTACTTCCCGGTGATGAAGCTCATGCGGCTCGGCGTGCAGACCGGGGAGTTGCAGCACGCCCGGGTGAACCGTGTTCCCTGCCGGGCCAGGCGATCCAGGTTCGGCGTGCGGACAAAAGGATGGCCGCGATAGCCGGCAAAGCCCGGGTGATGCTCGTCGCTGCAGATGACAAGGATGTTCGGACTCATCGGTTCTCCCTCGCGGGACCTGGCCTTCACCCTATTTCTTGAAATACCACTGGTCCGCCTGAAAGGGCGTCCAGAACCGGTAGTCCCAGCTGTAGGTGGCCTCCTCGCCGGGCGTGTTGCCGAGGCTGCTCTTGATGATCACGGGCTTCGGGATCTGGCCGATGGCGCCGATGTTCCAGAGGTTGTTCAGCGAAATCCACACCAGATCCCTCCCGACCTTCCTGTACTCCTCGGTCCCCAGGGGGAGCTGCATGAACTTCTCGCTGAGGGCGAAGTAGTCGCTGGCCTCCTTGGGAGGCTCCTCGCCGCTCTTGCCGCCGGTGTTCAGCCACAACACCCAGGCGTTCGCATACGGGAGGAACGTCTGCGGGCCGCGGTGGAAACCGAGCTCCGTCGTGGCGTCGAGGTTCCACATCGTGGTCTCCAGCGCCCCGGCGGTGGTCCGCTGGGCATACAGCCCCTGGTCGATCTGCTTGAGCGCCACCTGGATCCCGACCCCCTCGATCGTTTCCTTGATGAGCTCCAGCATCTTGGTGCGCGGCCCGGCGTACTGGGAAAACTCGAGCGTGAGCGTCAGCGGCTTGCCGTCCGGGCGCAGGCGAACCTTGCCCGTGCTGTCGTACTTCAGCCCCATCTCGTCGACAAGCTTTTTCGATTTCACCGGATCGTACTGGGTCAGGTAGTCGCCCATCGCCGGCTCGTAGAAGCCGGCGCTCGGCACTATCGTCGCCTGCCTCGCCGCTGCCCGTCCGTTGAAGATCACCTTGTTGATCTCGGCGCGGTTGATCGCGAGGGACACGGCCTGCCTGAAGCGCAAGTCGCTGAAGATCGCGCGCTGAACGGGGTCTCCGATGTTCTGGTTGAACTTGAAGTTCACCATCTCCGCGCCGCGGTCGAACTGCCAGATCATCGCGCGATAGCCGCCCTTGGCCTCGTTCTCCTTGTAGACCGGGTACGTGTCCACGGAGGTGTGCTGCGCCGCGTAGTCGTACTCGCCGGCGATCACCTTGAGGTTCCAGATGTCGGTGCTCTCGACGAGCATGCGGGCCTGGCTGTCCGCGTACGGCAGCTGGTTGCCGGCGGTGTCCACCTTCCAATAGTAGGGGTTTCGCTCGTAGTAGCGGTTGCCCGCGGCGTCGGTCCTCGCCGGCACCCACGGGTTGATCTCCGGATAGCCGGGCTTGCGTTCATCCTGCGCCATCGGCCAGTTGGCGCCGAAGTACTTCCACCACGAATCGAAGCCGGCCTGCTTCGCCTCGGCTTCGACATTGGGGTTGTACTTCGCGTGGAACTTCTTCAGGTAGTGCCCGGGCTGGAACGGGTAGTGGTAGACCTGCTCCACCGTGACCGCGAGCAGATCGAGGATGACGGGGTAGGGCTGCCCGAACGTGAACCGCACCGTCGTCTCGTCCACCTTCTCGACCTTCACCAGCTTGCCGCCCGGCGACCACTCCCGCGGCTTGACCGGGGTGAGCTGGTCATTGAGGAGGATGTCCTCGTACCAGAAGACGAAGTCGTCGGCTGTGAAAGGGGCGCCGTCGGACCACTTGATGCCTTTCCTGAGGTAGAGAGTGAAGACTGTGTTGTTGTCGGAAAAGCTCCACCCCTTGGCGATGTTGGGAACGATGCTCTTGAGATCGGGGGTCAGAATCACCAGAGGCTGACAGCGGGAGAGGTACTCGTCGGTGCCTCCGGCACCCGGGTTTATGGAGCCCACCCGGAAGATGCCGCCGTAGCGGCCGATCTCGTTCCGGGGCTGCAGGACCAGCGGCTCCGCCGGCAGGCGTTTTTCGACCGGCGGGAGCGTCCCCGCTGCCACCTTGCTCTTGAGCACGGGGGACTCGCTGAACGTGGAGACTTTCTTTCCCGTCGCTTTCTCGTATTCCTGCAGCGTCGCATAGGACTTGAGCTGGCCGCTGCCCTGGACCGCAGCGGCGGCGCCGGCCTTTGGTTCCTCTTTCTGGCCTGTTGCCAGGACGGGCGCCGCAACCAGGCAGAGAATGAGCAGAGCGATGCCTTTGAGCATTCTCATCACACCACCTCCTCGGTCGTTCGGGCGAGCCGCCAGCGTAGCACCGGCTGCTGCGGCCGTCAAAGTTGAAGGGGGGCTCTGGTGGCTGTCGGGGCCCTGGTCCGCAAGAGCCGCGGGGCGTGGCCTGAGCGCTCGCGTCGGGTGTGTCTACCTCAACCCGGGTCCTGGCTCGCCTTCCTGCTCGCCGGTCTTGAAGCGGCGGTGATTGTCCCTGACCGCGGCGGCGTATGCCGGCGGCATCCTGGGCAGCCAATCCCGCGTGATGGGAGCCTGGCCGAGGTCCAGCATCTGCGTGACCGGCAGCCTCGGGCCGCTGTCGAAAGGATCTCCGGTCTTGCGGGTCCATTCCTGGAGGAGAGTCTCCATCCGCGCCTCCAGCTCGGCATGACGGGGGTCGCCGGCGAGATTGCGCAGCTCGGCGGGATCGCTCGCGACGTCGAACAAGAGGCGCCGTCCGCCCAGATCGTGCCAGCGCGCGTACATATGCGAGCGCGTGCGCAGACCCCGCCACAGGCCAAGCCACCTCTCGCGGTCCGGCCATCCCGTCCCGAGGATCTGCAGGTACACGGAGTCAGGATTCTCGCCTTCGCGTCCGAGAGCCGCATGGGCGACGCTGCGGCCCTGCACGTCCGCGGGCGCCTGCAGGCCGGCGAGCTCCATCAGCGTGGGAAGCACGTCGACGGAGTTGAAGAAGGTGTCCGTCCGCCGGTTGCCTGCGACCCTTGCGGGGTAGCGGAGCACGAACGGGATGTGGCAGGACTCCGTGTAGGGCGTCGCCTTGGAACCGCGGAGGCTGTGATGCATCCACTGGTCGCCCGGGGTCCCGTAGCCGTGGGAGTTGAGGTGGTCCCCGTGGTCCGAGGTGAAGCACAGGATCGTGTCCTCCGCCAGGCCGGTGCGGTCCAGCTCTTCCACGATCCGCCCGATGCTCGCGTCGAGCGCGGTGACCATTCCGTAGTAGTCGGCCGTGTCCCTCCTGCTGTAGTCGCGGAACTGGATCGGCACATTCGGTGAGAGCTCGATCTGCTCGGGCCGGTAGAGGTTGTACTGCTGGGGATAGTCTCCGTATCGGCGCGGCTTCCTCAGGGCGTTCCAGTGGGGAGGTCCCCAGCTCAGCAGCAGGCACACGGGCGCCGCGTTACGCCCGCTGCCGTGCCGCTTGAGATAGTCCAGGGCCAGCTCGCTCTCCACCACGGGAGCGAACTGCACCATGGGCATCGGCCCTTTCTCGTTGTGGTAGTAGCTGACTTCGTAGTAGCTGTGGATGCAGTTGTAGGCCAGCATGTCGTCGAAACCGTAGCGGCGGTGCTCCGGGTAAGGCGGGTAACCGAGGTGCCACTTGCCCACGTACGCGGTGCGATAGCCGAGCTCCTTCATCCTGTGAGCGAGCGTCCTCTGGTTGTCGAACAGCCGGTACTCGTTGCACATGACGCCGTTGACGTGCGAGTAGTTGCCCGTGAGCACCTGCGCCCTGTACGGCGAGCAGATCGGGCATGAGGAATAGGCCTGGTCGAACACGACGCCCTCGCGCGCGAGCCGGTCGATATTCGGCGTGCGGACGACGGTATTTCCGTTGCACGCCAGGGCGTCGTAGCGCAGCTGGTCTGCGAACACGAACAGGATGTGAGGTTGTTTCATGGGGTTTCGAGGATAGCACCGCCCGCCGACGGCGGCAAGCTCAGACGCTGCGGCGCGCCGCTTTCGGCGCCCTTCGAGGACCCGCTGCAGGCGCGTGCTCGCGGGGGCGGCTCCCTTGACTTCGCGAGGGCCTGAGCTATCCTGTCTGCGTCCGCTTGTGTGAAGGAGGGATCCGTGAAGACAGCGATCGCTGCATTTCTGGTCCTGGCTGCCGTGTGGGTGTTCGCGGGCGGTGACACGGAGTCCAAGGGCACGGAGGGCCCGGTCAGGCTCGTGACCACCTTCTGGGGCGGGGGCGTCAAGGCGAAGGCCTTTGAGGACACCGCCCGCGACTACATGAAGGAGAACGCCAACGTCAAGATCGAGCTGATCTCGATCCCCGGCGACTACGCCAGCAAGGTCCTCGCAATGATCGCGGGCGGCACGCCGCCCGACGTGATCAACATCAACCCCGACCTCGCCACCCCGCTCAAGGATCAGCTTGTGCCGTTGAGCAAGCGGATGGCCGATCTCGGCTACTACGATCCGAAGGACGGGCTGTGGGAGGGCTGGTGGGACATGCTTGCCCTCGAAGGCGCCTACAAGAAGGGCGATGAGATCTATCAGGCGCCGCTGGGTACGGGAAGCGACGTCCTCGCGTACAACAAGAAGCTCTTCGACCAGGCAGGCGTCGCGTATCCGACCGAGAAGTGGACCTGGGAAGGCGACTTTCTCACGGCCGCGCAGAAGCTGAGCCAGCAGAAGGACCGCTGGGGCATAACGGGTTTCCCGTACCGCGGCCGCAACGTGCTCGGGCCGATTGCCAAGGCGTTCGGAGCCGACATCTACGACCTGAAGGCCATGAAGTTCACGGGTGATGATCCGCGGGTCGTCAAGGCGTTCCAGTTCGGGCAGGATCTGATCTACAAGTACAAAGTGCACCCGACCCCAGCCGAGGAACAGGCGTTCGGCGGGCCGTCGGGCGGGCCTTTCACGACGCAGGTCGCGGCGATGTACATCCTGCCGACGTTCGAATTCCCGCCTCTCTACACCGCCGAATTCCCATGGGATATCCAGATGCTGCCCGGCGGCCCGAACGGGAGCTGGTCCGACATCTACGGAGGCAAGCTCGCGATCCTGAAGACGACCAAGGCCCTCAACCACTCGTTGGCCTTCGTGAACATGATCAACGGCCCGGTCGGGCAGGGGTACTTCAGCGTTTCCTCGGGCTTCAACAACCCCCCGCTCAAGAAGATCGCCTACTCGGAGGCCTTCATGAAGGGTCCCAAGGGCGCTCCCGCCAACAACGCGGCTCGTGTCAAAGTTCTCGAGAAGGCAGTCGTGGTCGAGCCGTCGCTGCCAAACGGCAACAAGATCAACACGGCGTGGGGCAAGAAATTCAGCCTGTTCTGGCAGAACAAGCTGAGCGCCGCGGACATGATGCAGCAGCTCAAGGCGGAGATTCAGCCGCTCCTGGACGCGAAGTAGATGAGGTCCCGGCGGGACGCCCGTCGCGGCGTCCCGTCGTTTCGACCGCCGGAGTCAGCGAATGAGAGCCGAGCGTCGCGGCGAGGCCATCGCCGCATATGTCTTTCTCGCGCCCTGGATCGTCGGGTTCGTCGTGTTCCTGCTCGGGCCCATGCTCGGCGCGATGAGCTTCAGCTTCTTCGAGTGGCGCGGGATCGGCGCCTTCTCTTACCGGGGCGCGGCCAACTACACCAAGGCCCTGGGGGATCCGGCCTTCTGGCAGTCGCTGCGCGTAACCGCGACGTTTGTCTTTGCCGCGCTCCCGGTCAGGATGGCCGTAGCCCTCTCCCTCGCGCTGCTTCTCAGGAGCGCCAGGCGATTGCGCGCTTTCTTTTCCACGGTCTTCTACGTGCCCGCCGTGATCCCGGGCGTGGCCATGGCGCTCTTGTTCACGTTCGTGCTCAATCCTCGGGCGGGGCTGATCAACCGGCTGCTGGCGGTCTTCGGGATCAAGGGGCCGATGTGGCTCTACAGCGAGGAGTGGGCGCTCGTAGGGCTGATGCTGATGTTCGTGTGGCAGTCGGGCGCCGCGATGATCCTCTACCTGGTGGGGCTGGAGACGATACCGGACGAGCTGCACGAGGCGGCGCGGCTCGACGGCGCCGGCGCCGCGCGCGTGTTCCTCAGCGTCACGCTGCCCCTGCTCTCGCCGATCATTCTCTACAATCTGATCGTCGGGATCATAGGCAACTTCCAGTACTTCGCGCCGGTCTACGTGATGACCCAGGGCGGCCCGAATGAAGCGACCCTGTTCTACGTCTTCAACATCTACCGGGTTGCGTTCCAGTACTTCGAGTTGGGGTATGGCGCCGCTCTCTCGGTGATTTTGTTCCTGCTGATCGGCGCCATGACCATGCTGACGTTTCGCTCTTCGGAATCCTGGGTCTACTACGGAGGCGCCCGGTGAGCGCGCCGGTTCCGCGGTCCATGCCGCTGCGAGGCCGCCTCCGACTCGCCGACCTGCTTGTCTACGTCGTCCTTTCGGCCGTGGCACTGGGGGTGCTCGTGCCCCTCTTCTGGATGCTGTCCGCGAGCCTGAAGAAGCTCACCGAGGTCTACCAGTTCAGCTGGCTGCCCCGGGTGCCGCAGTGGCGCAACTACATCGACGGCCTGACGATCATGGGCTTCAGCCGGTACTTCCTCAACTCGGCCGTCATCACGATCACGAACGTGGTCGGGGAGACCGCCGTCTCCGCGATGGCCGGGTTTGCCTTTGCCAGGCTGCAGTTTCCGGGGAAGAAGGTGTTGTTCGCACTGGTTCTCTCGACCATGATGCTGCCCTTCGCCGCGATCATGATTCCGAGCTTCGTACTGTTCCGCGCCCTGCGGTGGATCGACACCTACACCGTCATGACCGTACCGGCGATCCTGGCGGCGCCGGCGTTCCACATCTTCCTCATGCGGCAGTTCTTCATGACCATTCCGCGTGAGCTCGATGAAGCGGCCAAGATGGATGCGTGCGGCTGGTACCGGATCTTCTGGAGCATCCTGCTGCCGCTTTCGCGGCCGGTCCTCACCACCGTGGCGATCTACGCATTCATGGGCCACTGGGGCGAGCTCATGCGGGCCGTGCTGTTCCTCAACAGCGCCTACATGCGGACGGTGCCCGTCGGCCTGGCGTTCCTGAACCTGCAGCGCGAGGAGCCCACCCTTGCCCTGCACCTGATGATGTCGAACTCGGTGCTTTACATCCTTCCACCGGTCGCTCTCTACCTGGTGTTCCAGAAGTACTTTACGCGGCTGGGCAGCGAGCTTCGGAGCATAAGCGCGCGGTGACCGAGGGTGGTGAAGACGGCCGGTTGTGGAACAGGGCCGAGGCCTGAGAGCGGGAGGAAGCCGTGAACGTCGTGTTCATCATGTCGGACCAGCAGAGGGCCGACTCGATCGGCCCGGGCCGCCACCCGTGCGCCGACTACCCCGTGCTGGAGCGGCTGCGCGGCGAGTCGCTTTCGTTCGACCGCTTCTACGCCTCGGCGATCCCGTGCGTTCCTTCGCGCCAGACGATGCTCACCGGCAGGCAGGAGTGGATGTCGCGCGGCTGGGGCAACATGAAGTTCAACACGGCCGAGGACACGACCTGGATGGGCCTGCTGCGCGACCAGGGTTACCGGTGCGTGTCCGTGGGCAAGACGCACATGTGCCACGCCGGCAGCTTCCACATACAGGTGCCTGTGCGCGAGACTTTCGGCGGGCGCGACGGGTGGAACCACTTCGAGATCGTGGAGAGCCCCGAGCCCGAGAGCACCTACTTCGACATCCACGCCACCGAGAGGGCGTGCGGCGCGCTGGAACGGCTCAAAGGCGGCCCGTTCGCGTTGTTCCTCGGTCTCCACGCCCCGCACGAGCCCTACGTGATGCCGCGCCGCTACATGGGTTTTGTCCGCCCGGAGGACGCGCCGCTGCCGGCTGCCCGCCGCGAGGACGAGTACCGGACCAAGTCGAGCGCCTACCGCGCACGCGTCGAGCACTTCAGGAATCTCTTTGGCGGCAGCATTGACCAGCAACGGACGCTGACCGGCATCGCTGGTCACCACTGCCTGATGAAGATGGTCGATGACTGCGTCGGGCGCGTCATGGAGAGGCTCGAGAGCCTGCAGCTCCTTGACGACACGCTGATCGTTTACTGCTCCGACCACGGCGACCTTCTGGGCGAGCACGGCCTTTTCAACAAGGCGGCTACCTTTTACGAGAGTGAGATCCGGATCCCGTTCCTGATCCGCTTTCCGGATCTCTATCGCGCCGGCGAACGCGTGCCGGGCTTCGCTTCGGGAGTGGACGTGATGCCGACGATCCTCGACATCCTGGGAGTGCGGCCGGACGTTTCCCTGCCCGGCATCTCGCTCCTGCCCGCGATGCGCGGCACAGGGACCGCGCGGGAGTACGTCACCTGCACCAATACCCGCGGGATGATGATCCGCACCGCCGGGCAGAAACTCTGGTACAATCCGATAGACGGCGACGGCGAGATGTACGACCTGGATCGGGATCCGATGGAGCTGGACAACCTGTTCGGCGGGCCCGAGCATCGGGAGATGCGACGCGAGCTGTTCGAGCGCATGCTCCATTCCCGCATCAGGGACGATCAGATGTTCTCTCGACCCACGGAGCGGGAGAAGCGGCTCCACGCGGAGGTCAGCTCCTCGTACGAGCCGGAGACTTGAAGCGCACGGAGTCAGGCGGCATGGATCGGGGTTCTGATCATAGGAGGCCAAGGTGAAGAGAACCACACGAGTCGTCCTTTGCGCTGCAGCGCTCGCTTTCGTCTGCATCGGCGTCTTTGCGGTCGGCACAAAGGAGACCGGCGCGGCGGGCGGGGCGGCGGCGGCAGCCGCAGGCGGCGGCAAGCTGCAGGTCTACAACACGCCCGCGGACTACGAAAAGGCAACGGGCAGGAAGATCCGCAGCTACGGCGAAGCGCCGGCGCTCAAGGCGCTGGTCTCCGCGGGCAAGCTCCCGGCGGTCGAGAAGCGCATGCCGGCCGAGCCGGTGGTCGTGTCGCCTCTGGAGGAGATCGGCAAGTACGGCGGCGACCTGATCGTCGACAGCCTCGGCCCGGACCAGGGCTGGGACGCCTACCCGGTGCGCATCCAGCGCCTGTTCAAGCTCGCCCCCGATCTCGCGACGGTGGCGCCTAACATCGCGAAAGGCTGGACGATGTCCGATGACGGCAAGACCCTGACGATCCAGCTCCGCGAAGGCATGAAGTGGAGCGACGGGGCGCCGTTCACGGCCGACGACATCATGTTCTGGTACAAGGACATCGTGTTGAACGAGAAGATCACGCCGGTTAAGCCGCGAACGTGGTCTCCCGGCGGCCAGATGGCGAAGGTGGAGAAGCTCGACGACACGACGGTGCGCATGCAGTTCGCAGCGCCCTACCCGCCGATCATCGCGCGGCTCGCGCTGCAGGACACGCCATTTGCGCCCGCGCACTATCTGAAAAAGTGGCATGCGGACTACAACACGCAAGCCGAGCAGGTCGCAAAGCAGGAAGGGTTCGACGGCTGGTGGAAGGCGTTTGCCTTCCACTTTGCGAGCTGGTCCGGGAACCCCGAGAACCGCCTCGATCCGAACCTGCCGGGGCTCGACAGCTGGGTCGTGACAAAGATCACCACGGAGGAAAAGGTCTTCGAGCGGAACCCGTACTTCTGGAAGGTGGACACGGCGGGCAACCAGCTCCCCTACGCCGACAGACAGGTCGTGAGGTTCTATTCCACGCCCGAGATGATCAACCTCAAGGCCATCGCCGGTGAGCTGACCTACACCACCTTTGTCCTGTACCTCAAGGATTACCCGCTCTACAAGGAGAACGAGAAGAAGGGCGACTACCGGGTGACTCTGTGGCAGAACTCCCTCGGGTCGAACCTGGGGCTCGGGTTCAACGTGACGCACAAAGACCCCGTGCTGCGCGCGATCTTTGCCGACGTCCGCTTCCGGCAGGCCATGTCGCTCGCCATCAACCGGGACGAGATCAACAAGGTCTTCTTCTACGGACGCGGGACCCCCCGCCAGGCCACGACCACCCCCGACACGTCGTTCTACGAGGATTGGATGGGCAAGTACTTTGTCGAATACGACGCGGACCGCGCGAACAAGCTGCTCGACGAGATCGGGCTCAAGTGGGACCAGGCGCACAAGGTTCGCCTGCGGTCCGACGGCCAGCCGTTTTCGCTCACGATCGAGTACACACCCGCGGAGGCGGCCCCCGAAAAACCGATCCTCGAGCTCATCCGGGAGTACTGGGGCAAGGTCGGCGTGCAGGCCGCGATCAAGGAGGAGCAGCGAAACCTGTACAACCAGAGGGGGAACGCCAACGAGTTCGACGCTTCGTCCTTCCAGTTCGGCGGCAACGGGGGCGAGCTGCAGATGTACATATCGGGCGCTCCGCTGCACAGGCCGGCCTGGGGCGTGCTGCGCATCGGCACGCCCTGGGAGAACTGGTACAACACGAGGGCAAGAGCGGCGAAGAGCCGCCGGCGACCATCAAGCGGCTGTTCGACGCCGTAGACGAGTGGCAGACGACGCAGCGCGGGTCCCCGCGCTACAAGGAGCTGGGCAAGGAAATCCTCAAGATCCACGGAGAGGGTCTGTACTACATCGGAACGGTCGGGCTCGTGCCGCGGCCGGTCATCATGAAGAGCAACCTTCGCAATACACCCGGCGACGGCGCCGTGTGGAGCGTCGCCTACGGCTTTTTCGAGCCGCACGTGGCCGAGCAGTGGTTCTTGAAGTGACGACACGCCGGAGGTGAGCGCTTCGTCATGGTGAGCGTGATCGCGAGCTGTCCACGGCCGCGAACGAGGGTTGACCCGTGGTTTCTGTGAGGGCCGCCGCCGCGGACATCCCTGCGCTGGCGCGGCTGCACGTGGCCGCGTGGCGCCTGGCCTACCAGGGGATCCTGCCGCAGCAGGTCCTTGCCGCGCTCAGCGTGAGCGAGTTCGAGCGCATCTGGAGCGGGCTGCTGCGCGACCCGAAGCGCACGACGCTCGTCGCCTGCCCTGAGGGCGCGCAGCCCTCCGGCTTCGTGGCCTTTCGCGTGGAGCCCGAGCCCGAGATCATCGGCCTGTACGTGGACCCGTCGCGCTGGCACGAGGGCATGGGGCGGCTCCTGATGGGCGAGGCGCTCGGGCGGCTGGCCGCGGCCGGAGCGGCGCGTGTCGTCCTCTGGGTGATGCGCGACAACGCGCGGGCGCGCGGCTTCTACGAGCGCGGCGGCTTCTCGCCCACGGGGGAGCGGCGGGAGAGCGAGCGCTACGGCTCGCGCTTCGGGGAAGTGCAGTACGCCAGAAAAGCGGCGCCGGCGGCCGGCGGCTGAGCGGGCCGCGGCGGCCTTCTTCCATTATTGACTCTTTGTTATCCCTTGACGGCGCCCGCTGTCAGGCCCTGGATCACGAATCGCTGCGCGATCAACACGAGCGCGACGATCGGCAGGGCGACCACTGACGAGCCTGCGCACAGGTCCCCCCAGGGGACGTTCCACAGTCCGCGGAACATGACCAGACCCACGGGATAGGTGCGCACCTCGTCGGAGCTCGTGAACGTGAACGAGAACAGGAACTCGTTCCACGAGAAGATGAAGATCAGCATCGCGATGGTGAAGACCGCGGGGGCCGAAAGCGGGATCATGATGCGGAACAGCGACTGCAGCGGCGTGCAGCCGTCGATGGTGGCCGCCTCCTCGAGGTCCGGCGGCACCGTGCGGAAGAAGCTCGAGAGGAACCACATCGTGAACGGGAGGAAAACCGCCGTGTAGGCGATCACGAGACACAGGCGCGTGTTGATCAGCCCGACGTTCTTGAACGTGAGGTACAGCGGGCCGACGATCGAGACGCCCGGGAACATCGAGATCACCAGGACCGCGATCAGGATCGCCTTGTGGCCGGGGATCTGCAGGCGCGCGATCGCGTAGGACGAGAGGATCGAGAACGTCAGGCAGGTCAGCGTCGTGACCGACGAGATGATCAGGCTGTTGCGGACGTTCAGCGGGAACTGCGTCTCCGCGAAGATCCAGACGTACCTGCCGAAGTAGATCGGATTCGGAAAGAGCTGCGGCGGAATCTTCGTAAGGTTCTCCGCCGTCCGGATCGAGGTGGTCACCTGCCAGTAGAACGGGAACAGGAAGAACGTCACGAAGCAGACGGTGAAGAGCACGATGAGGGCGTTGAACGGGGTGACCTTTCTCCGGATCCAGGTGCTCGCAGTGGTCGTCATCGCATCACCCCCTCAATCCTTGACCTGGATCACGTTGATGTAGATCAGGCTCAAGGCGGTCGTGAAGAACGCGAGCACCACGCTCGCCGCCGACCCGCGGCCGAAGTCCAGGTACTGGAACAGGATGCGGTATGAGAACAGCGACGCGATCTCGGTCGACGTGCCGGGCCCGCCCTGCGTGAGCACGAAGAGCAGGTCGAAGGCCCGCAGCGCGTTGATCGACCGGAAGAGCAGGGCGACGAGCATCGCGTGCTTGAGCTGCGGGAGCGTGATGTTCCAGAAGCACGCCATGCGGCCGGCGCCGTCTATCTTTGCGGCCTCGTAGAGCTCGGTAGCGATGCCCTGCAGGCCGGCGAGCAGCACGATGGCGACGAACGGGGTCTCGCGCCACACGTCCACGGCGAAGACGCTGAAGAACGCTGACAGCCCGCTGCCGCCGAGGAAATCCACCGGCGACTTCGAGATCCCGAGGCCGAGGAAGATCGCGTTCACCACCCCGAAGACGGCGTTGTACATCCACTGCCACAGGATCGCCGTGATGACGGTGGCCATGGCCCAGGGGATCAGGATCGAGGCGCGCACCAGCGCCCGGCCCGCGAAGCTCAAGTTGAGCACCTGGGCGATGAACAGGCCGAAGACGATCTCGAAGGTGACAAAGGCGGCCGCGAACAGGAACGTCAGGTTCAGCGAGTTGCGAAAACGCTCCAGGCCGAAGATGAGCCCGAAGTTCTGCAGCCCCACGAAGGGCTGGCCCGCGGCCGGCACGTTGAGCCTCATCGAGTGCAGGCTGTACCAGAACGTCGTGAAGAAGGGGTACACCGAGACGAACGCGATCATCAGCAGGGCGGGCGACACCAGGAGGTAGCCGAGCTGATTGCGCGTCAGCGCCCCCGTGCGGATATGGCCTCTTTTCTCTGCGGGCATCTGGCACCTCGCCTCGGGAACGGGATGCGGCAGGGGGCTGCCCCCCTGCCGCCGGCGGGATCGTTACTGGAGGATGGGCTTCATCTGGTCGGCCGCGTCCTTCATCGCCTGCTCGGGAGTCTTCTTCTGCAGGATCGCGTTCTGCAGCTCGGCCTGGAAGATGGTCGAAAGCTGCGTGTAGAACGGGCTCTTGGGCCGCGACTTCGCCGCGTCGGCCTCCTTCTGCCAGGCCGGGTAGGCCGGGTACACCTTGACGATGTCCGGGTCGGACAGCAGCGAGAGGATCGTCGGCGTCCGGTCGGCCTCGAGGGCGCGGATCTTCTGGATCTCCGCGCTGCCCAGCCACACGGCCAGCTTTGCCGCCTCGGTCCCGTACTTCGAGAAGGCGTTGACCGAGTAGCTCCAGCCGCCCAGCGTCGCGACGTGCGGGCCATTGGCGAAGCGCGGGACCGTGGTCGTCGCGACCTTGTCCTTGACCTTGGTGTCCTTGCTGTTCTGGGCCTGGGCCATCACGTAGTTCCAGTTGCGGTGGAAGACCGCGCGGCCCTCGGTAAAGATCACGCGGCCGTCGTCGAGGCTCATCGTGACGATGCCCGGCTGCACGACTTTGTACTTGTTGACGAGGTCGGCCATGAACTGCACGGCCTCGATGCTCGGCTTCTCGGTGAACAGGATCTTCTTGCCGGTGTCGTCGAGGAACTTGCCGTTGTTGCTGTAGAGGTACTCGTAGTAGTTGCACATGAGCTGCTGGTCCGCGAAGAAGCAGGCCGAGTAGCCGATGAGGTTCGGGTTCTGCAGCTTCTGGCTGATCTGCACGAGGTCGGACCAGAGGTCGGGCGGCTGCATGCCGTTGGCGTCGAGGAGATCCTTGCGGTAGAACAGGTGCCCGATGTCGTTGAGCCAGGGCACGCCGTAGATCTTGCCGTTGACGGTCTGGGCATCGATCATGGCCGCGACGTGCTTCTTCTGCTCATCGGTGGGGAAGACGTCGTTCAAGGGTCTCAGCCATCCCGCAGCCGCCATCTCGGGGGGCCAGATCACGTCGGTGTTGAACACGTCGACGCTGCCGTCCTTGGCCGCGAGCATCGTCACCAGCTTGTCGTGGACCGAGTTCGCGCCGCCCTGCGGCTCGACCAGGAACTCCAGCTTGATGTTGGGGTTCTTCTGCTCATAGAGCGCCATGATCTTGGGGTTCACGTTCATCCGGTCGATGTGCTCCATGAAGCGGAGCGTGATCGGCCCGGCAGCGGCAGCCGGCTTCTCGGTTCCGCCGGCGGCATAGAGCGCACCGGTGAGAACGAAGGCCAGCAGGATCGAGAGAGAAAGCAGTCTCTTCATCCTTTCCTCCTCGCGGTCTTCCGCGATGCTTTCCTAGCCGGCCGCTTCGAGCCGGCTTTGCGGACGCTTCTGATCTTCGGGGGCGACTTTCTGGGAGCCTTCCTGGGCGCCTTTCGCGCCGCGGCGGCCTTTCCCGCCTTCGTCCCCGGCCTGCGGCGCGGGGCGCGCGCCGCCTTTCGCGCGGGCTCCCTTTGCGGGGCAGCCGCGGCCCGCGCCTGCTTCCTGCCTCCCTCGGGGCCGTCGGCCGAGGGAAGCCAGACGGACATCGGCGCCTTTGCCCGGTTGGCCCAGGCGAAGTACGGAATCGCCGTGAGGCTGATCTTGCGGCTTCGCGTCCCGGGGCCGGACCCGTAGACCCGGTAGAGGCGCCTGTCCCATCCCGTCCGGTTGAGCACCCTCCCTCCGGCGGCCAGGGTGACCACGCCGCCGAGCAGGTCGGGCCGCCAGGTCGCGGCCGGCCGCGTGGTCGCATCGAGTGCGCTGTCCAGGATCCGGACGCCGGCCGGCTGGTCGCACTCCTCGTAACAGTATACTAGCGGTCCCCGCGTCAGCGCTGCGCACCCGCGGGCCGCCTCGATCCACGGGTGCGGCTCGTGGAAGGTCGGCTCGAGCGGCAGCCTGAGCTCGACCGCGTCGCCGCTCCGCCACATCCGCCGGATCTCGAGGTAGCTGCCGGGCTTGCCGGCGAGGGCCTTTCCCCCGTTGATGTGCGCCATGGCGCCGCGGCACCAGCCCGGGACGCGGAGGCTGAGCGTCCACTCGCCCTTGCCCGGCGCCTCCACCGTGATGCGCACCGACGGCTCCCACGGGTAGGCGGTGTCGATCGCGAGCGTCACCTCCGACCCGGCAACGGACGCCCGGATCGCCGATCTGTCGTAGAGGTGCACCTGAAGCCCCGTCTCCGTGGAGGTGGCGAAGTAGTTGTGCACGGAAGCGAGGGTGCGCATCACGTTGGGCGGGCAGCAGGCGCACGCGAACCACTCGCTGCGCTCGACGCTTCCGCGCGACAGCAGCGGATTGGGGTAGAAGTAGCGCTTGCCGTCGAGCGAGACGCCGCTGAGCACGCCGTTGTACAGCGTCCACTCGATCAGGTCGGCGTAGCGCGGATCCGCCGTGGCGAGCAGGAGGCGCCAGTTCCACATGACGCTGCCGATCTGCGCGCAGGTCTCGTTGTACACGCGGTCGTTGGGCAGCTCGTAGCTCTCGCCGAAGCTCTCCCGCTCGTGCCTGGCCCCGATGCCGCCCGTGATGCTCGTCTTGCGCGCCATCATGTCGAGCCACAGCCGCTCGCAGGCGGCGAGCAGGCTCCTGTCGCCGGTCTCGAGGTAGACGTCCGCGACGCCGGCGAGCAGGTAGACCTGCCGGACGGCGTGTCCCGCCATCTCGGGCGCCTCCCGCACGGGCGCGTGATCCTGGTAGTAGGGCGAGCCGCCGATGGTGCCGCGACCGCGGGTGTCCACGAAGAATCGAGCGACGTCGAGGTAGCGCTTCTCCCCGGTCGCGCGGTAGAGCTCCACCAGGCCCATCTCGACCTCGGGATGGCCGGGGGCCGCCTCCTTGCGGCCGGGCCCGAAGACCGAATCGATGTGGTCCGCCAGGCGGCAGGCCACGTCGAGAAAGGAGCGCTTGCCGGTCGCCCGGTAGTGGGCCACGGCTGCCTGGAACATGTGCCCGGCGCAGTACAGCTCGTGGTCCTGCATGATGTTGGTCCAGCGCTTCGCGTAGTCGCCGAGCTGATAGTAGGTGTCGAGGTAGCCGTCCGGCTTCTGGGCGGCCGCCAGGAGCGCGACGGCGTCGTCGACCCTTCGGTCCAGCGCCGGGTCGTAGGCGTTCGCCAGCTCGTAAGCGGCGGCCTCCAGCCACTTGTACAGGTCGGAGTCCGCGAAGCGCATGTTCTGGAACGCGCCCTGCTTCCGTCCGGCCGGCGACTTCGAAGTTCGAGATGACGCCGCTCGACACGAGCTTGTCGTAGCCGTAAGGCAGCGCCTGACGGCGGTTGGTCGCCCGCCAGCTCGACCAGAAGCCTGCGCCGAGGCGCACGGCATCGAACGGAAGGGAAAGCAGCTTGCGCGCGGGGCTGCGCGACGTGTCGACGATCGCTGTGTTCCCTCGAGAGCGCTCTGCCACGGGTGCCTCCCTGGTGTGCGAACGTCCGGCTCTTGTCGTTGTGTGACCAGTAGTAATTTTGAAGGCAGACCCCACCGGCCACAAGATCACGATTCCGCACATAAAGAGGATAATTCCGACATTGGCCCGCCCGCGGGCGACGGCAGGCCTTGCACGCTCGCCGCAGCCCGGCGGTCCGCCGCCGCGGCGGCCCACGGTCGGAGCCACCCCTGCGCGCCCGCGACCCGCCCGCGGACCCGCCTTGCGTCAGTGCCGGTTGATGTGGTGGTGGCTGTAGAGGTTGCGGTACTGCCGGGGCGTCACTCCGCAGACCGCGCGGAAGACCTTCCGAAAATACCCTGCGTCCTGGAAGCCGCAGCAGTCCGCCACCTCGCTGACCCGCATCTGCTCGCCCACGAGCAGGGCCCGTGCCTCCTTGATGCGCCTGCGGTTGATCGTGTCCGTGATCGACCCGCCGGTGGCCTCGCGGAAGGCGCGGCCGAGGTAGTCGGGGTTGTAGTGAAAGTGGGCGGCGATCGAGGCGGTGCTGATCGATTCGTTGTAGTGGGCGCTGATGTGCTGGAGCACGGCTCCCGCCAGGGCCGAATCATTGCTTCTCCGCCCGGCGCCGGTGGTCGCCCGCGCGACCTCGGAAAGCATGAGCATCACGAGCAGCGCGGCCTCGAGCTTCGTGAGCCTCTCGGTCTCCTGGTCCGCGATGAACCGCTGGTAGAGCTCCGCCAGGCGCTCGGGCCCGTCGAGGGTCGCCTGCCGGGGCACCTCGAGGACCTCGCCGAGGTCGCGGCGCCCGTTCTGCGGCCTGTGATAAGCGAAGTGGATCCAGTAGAACTGCAGGTCCCGCGGGAAGGGGCCGGTCGCGCCATGGGTCCTGCCGGGCCACAGCAGCAGGGTCTGGTCCCTGCGCGCCGTAAAGACGTCTTCCTCCTCGAAGAGCTGCAGCTCGCCCGACCTGACGAACACAAGCTCGTAGGTCGCGAGCGTCCGCGTCGCGTGCTGTCCGTGGCCGGCCGACACGAAGAGGCCGGCGTTCTGCGGCTCCAGCACGGAAAGGCTTTCGATCCGCAGCGTCTCTCCCTCGTTCATGCCGCACCCTCTCGCCGCACCCCGAAGGTCGGAATTGTCTTGCTTTTGTGACCTTCCGTAATCTTGAGACAGCGCATCCCCGTTGTCAATAATCTCTTGCGACAGGAGGAAGCATGTCCGGACGATTCCGACCTCTCGCCCCGGCCCGCACGAGCCTGCTGCCCGGGCTCTTTCTCGACAGGTTCAATCTCAACCGCCGCTACGTCATGAGCCTCGACAGCGGCGCCCTGCTGCAGAACCACCTGCTCGAAGCGGGCCTGTGGCAGGCGCGCATCGGCGAGACGAAGCGCAACCGAAACTACGACCCCGGCCAGCTCGGCCGCGAGGAGGCGCTGCACTGGGGGTGGGAGTCGCCGAGCTGCCAGCTGCGCGGCCACTTCCTCGGGCACTGGCTCTCCGCCGCGGCGCGTCTGGCCGCCGGAGGCGACGGCGAGGCGCGGGCCAAGGCGGAAGCCATCGTGGCCGAGCTGGCCCGGTGCCAGGAAGCCAACGGCGGCGAGTGGGTCGCCTCGATCCCGCCGGGCTACCTCGACCGCATCGCCCGCGGGCAGCAGATCTGGGCGCCTCACTACACCATCCACAAGACGCTCATGGGTCTGTGGGACATGCACGAGCTCGCCGGGAGCTCGCAGGCGCTCGAGATCCTCGACCGGACGTCGCGCTGGTTTCATCGCTGGGCCGCGACCTTTACGCGCGAGCAGATGGACGAGATCCTCGACGTCGAGACCGGCGGCATGCTCGAGATCTGGGCCGCGCTCTACGGCGTCACGCACGACAAGAGGCACAAGGAGCTCATCGAGCGCTACACGCGCAACCGGCTCTTTCAGCCGCTGCTCGAAGGCAAGGACGTGCTCACCAACCGCCACGCGAACACGACGATCCCGGAGATCCACGGCGCGGCGCGGGCGTTCGACGCCACGGGCGAGGAGCGCTGGCGGCGCATCGTCGAGGCGTACTGGAAGGCGGCGGTCACCGACCGCGGGGTCTTCGCCACGGGGAGCCAGACTTCAGGTGAAGTCTGGACGCCGCCGGGCCGCTTCTCGGCCCGGCTCAACGACACCAACCAGGAGCACTGCGTCGTCTACAACATGATGCGCCTGGCCGACTGGCTCTACCGCTGGACCGGCGAGGTGGAGTACGCCGACTACATCGAGCGCAGCCTCTACAACGGCGTGCTCGCGCAGCAGCATCCCCGCACCGGCATGATCGCCTACTTCCTGCCGCTGGAGGCGGGAGCGCGCAAGGTCTACGGCTCGCCGACGCACGACTTCTGGTGCTGCCACGGCACGCTCATGCAGGCGCACACGCTGCACAATGCCTATGCCTGGTACGAGGACGACGCGGGCGTGATCGTCAGCCAGTACGTCCCGAGCGAGGCCCGGCTCGGCCGCGGCGGGTCCGCGGTCACGATCCGCTTGAACCTGGACTCCGCGGGCCTGCGCGACGAGAACCGGCGGGCGTACGACGCTGCCGAGGCGCAGTGGCACAGGCCGCCGGCGTGGCGCATCGCCCTCGAGGTGTCCTGCGACAGGCCCGCGGAGTTCGCGCTGTCGCTGCGTCTGCCCTGGTGGACGAGCGGCCGCCCGTCGGTGACCGTGAACGGCGCAGAGGCGCCGGTCGACGCGAAGGCGCCCGGGTTCGCCCGAATCTCCCGCCGGTGGCACAACGACCGGGTCGTGCTCGAGCTGCCGCGGGCGCTGCACGCGTCGCCGCTCCCCGACCGGCCGGACACCGTCGCGGTCATGGACGGGCCCGTCGTGCTCGCGGGCCTGTGCGCCGAGGAGCGCACGCTCGTCGGCGACCCGAAGGACCCTTCGACTTTCCTCGTGCCCGACAACGAGAAAGAGTGGTGGCGCTGGCTCGGCGGCTGGCGGACCGTCGGCCAGGAGCACGGCATCCGCTTCGTGCCGCTCTTCGAGGTGACGGACGAGCCGTACACGGTGTATTTCCCGGTGACGAAGAAGAGGTGATCCATGCGCGTCGCGGTCGCGGGCATGCGCTTCGGCGCCGAGTTCGTGCCGATCTACCTGCACCATCCGCTGGTCGACGGGCTGACCATCGTCGACCCCGACCCGGCCGCGCTCAAGACGATCGGCGATCGCTTCGAGATCGACAGCCGCGCGACCGACCTGGCGCGAGGTGCTGCGCTCGCCTGAGATCGACGCCGTGCACCTGGTCACGCCGATCCCGATGCACGCGGCGCAGACCCTCGCCGTGCTCGAGGCGCGCAAGCACTGCGCCTGCACCGTGCCGATGGCGACCACCCTTGCGGACCTGCGCGCGATCGTCGCGGCCGAGAAGCGCTCCGGCCGCACCTACATGATGATGGAGACCTCGGCCTACACGCGCGAGTTCCTCCTGGCGCGCGACCTGATGGCCCGCGGCGAGATCGGCCGCATCCAGCTCCTGCGCGGCTCGCACTACCAGGACATGGAGAACTGGCCGCCCTACTGGATGGGGCTTCCGCCCATGCACTACGCGACGCACGCGATGGCGCCGCTGTTCCTGCTCCTCGGAAAGCGCGCGCGCTTCGTGCACTGCCTCGGCAGCGGCGCGATGAGGCAGGAGCTGCACGCGCAGTACGGCAACCCGTTCCCTGCCGAGACCGCCATCTTCCGCTTCGACTCGAGCGACGTGGCCGCCGAGGTGACGCGCACGCTCTTCCACATCGCCCGCGCGTACACCGAGGCGTTCGCCGTCTACGGAGAGAAGACGACGTTCGAGTGGCAGCAGATCGAGGAGGAGAAGCTCCGTGCTCTTCCGGATGGAGCCGCTCGCGCCCGGCCGCGGCCGGCCCATCAAGGTCGAGCGCGTCGAGGCGCCCGACCGCCAGGACCTGCTGCCGGAGCCGATCCGCCGCTTCACGAGGCGAGGGCGTCTACGACGAGAAGAACCCGCACCTCTCGTTCCTTCAGGGCGGCGGCCACCGCGGCTCGCACCCGCACCTCGTGCACGAGTTCGTGAGCGCGATCGCCGAGCGACGGAAGCCGCTGGTGGACGCGGTGACCGCGGCCAACATCACGGCGGCGGGCATCTGCGCGCACGAGTCCGCGATGCGCAACGGCGAGCGCGTCGAGATCCCGGCGTTCGAATAGGAGACGGACATGTTCGAGAAGAAGGGCAGCCGGCTGATCTGGAGGGGCGAGCGCCACCTGCTCGAGGTGCAGCCCTGGGGAACGGACGTCATCCGCGTGCGCGCCACGGCCAACCGCGACTTCGCGAGCGTGCCGGGCGCGCTGGTGGCCGAAAGCGGCACAGCGGGCGCGGTCGAGATCGGCGGCGACGGCGCGGTGGTGCGCAGCGGGACGCTGGAGGCGCGCGTTTCGAGCTACGGCCGCGTGCGCTTTTTCCGCGCCGGCGCCGCCGAGCCGCTGGTCGAGGAGGTCGACTGGCGCGCGGATGCCCCGGTGCTCTACGCGGCCAGCCGCGAGCTCGCGCCGCTGGAAAGCGACCTCTTCCGCGCGGAGCTGCGCCTCGCGGCGCACGCGGGCGAGCGCTTCTACGGCCTCGGCCAGCACAGGCACGGGCTGCTCGACCAGAAGGGCGCGGTCATCGACCTGGAGCAGAGAAACGCGGAGGTCACGATCCCCTTCACCTTGTCCTCCCGGGGCTATGGCTTTCTCTGGAACAACCCCGCGGTCGGGCGCGTGGAGCTCGGCACCAGCATGACGCGCTGGGTCGCGGACGCGACGCGCCAGATCGACTACGTCGTGATGACCGGCGCGAGCCCCGCGGCGATCATGGAGCGCTACGCCGACACGACGGGCCACGCGCCGATGCTCCCCGAGTACGCCGCGGGCTTCTGGCAGTGCAAGCTGCGCTACCGCACGCAGGAGGAGCTGCTCGAGGTGGCGCGCGAGTACAGGAAGCGCAAGCTGCCGCTGTCCGTCATCGTCGTCGACTATTTCCACTGGACCCGCCAGGGCGACTGGGCGTGGGACCCGAAGTGCTGGCCTGACCCGGCCGCGATGATCCGCGAGCTCGAGTCGATGGGCGTCAAGCTCATGGTCTCGGTGTGGCCGAGCGTCAACGTCAAGGGAGAGAACGGCAGGGAGATGAAGGCGAAGCGGCTGGCTCATCGGCACCAATCACGGCGTCGACGCCATCTTTCCCTTTGTGGACACCTACGAGGAACGGCCCGCCTACGTCCACTACTACGACTCGACGAACCCCGAGGCGCGCGATCACGTATGGAACAGGGTCAAGGCGAGCTACTGGGACAAGGGCGTGCGCATCTTCTGGCTCGACGCGTGCGAGCCGGAGATCTACCCGTGGGACTTCGCGAACATGCGCTTCGCCGCGGGCACGGGCGCCGAAGTCGCCTGCATCTACCCGATGCTGCACGAGCAGGGGTTCTACGAGCACATGCGGGCGGCCGGGCAGGCCGAGATCGTGAACCTCTGCCGCTCGGGCTGGGCGGGCAGCCAGCGCTTCGGTGCGGCCATCTGGTCCGGCGACATCCCGTCGACGTGGCAGACGCTGCGCAGCCAGGTGCGCGCCGGCCTCAACATCATGATGAGCGGCATCCCGTGGTGGACCACCGACATCGGCGGCTTCTACGGCGGCAAGCCCGACGACCCCGAGTTCCGCGAGCTCTTCGTGCGCTGGTTCCAGTGGGGCCTCTTCTGCCCGCTGTTCCGCCTGCACGGCGTGCGCGAGCCGCGCACCACCGGCGGCGCGGGCTCCACCGGGGCGCCCAACGAGGTGTGGTCGTACGGCGACGAGGTCTACGGCATCGTGAAGGGGCTGCTCGAGACGCGCGAGCGCCTCAGGCCCTACATCATGGAGCAGATGAAGGCCGCGTCCGAAAAGGGCACGCCTCCCATGCGGCCGCTGTTCTTCGACTATCCCGACGAGAGCGAGTGCTGGAGCATCGAGGACGAGTTCCTCTTCGGCCCGGACATCCTCGTCGCGCCTGTGCTGGACAAGGGCGCTCGCGGCCGCAAGGTGTGGCTGCCTGCGGGCGCTTCGTGGGTCGATGCGTGGAGCGGCAAGGCGGTCGCGTCGGGCAAGTGGCTCGAGGCCGACGCGCCGCTCGACCGCATCCCGGTCTATCTCAGGGCAGGCTCGAAGGTGAAGCTGAAGTAGCGCGCTCCCGCGGCCGTCCAAACCCTATCAGCGCCCAGGACGGGCGACTCGCGCCGGCTCAAGCCGCGCGACGCTGATGACCCGGGATGTTATGTTTGATATCGTTGTGGATCTCGGGTCGGAGGCGCCTCCACGCGGCAATAATCCCCGCGCGGCCGCGTCATTGAGGTCGAGTCCCCTCGAGCACAGGGTCCGCAGGCCAGGGAGGCGCTGGCGTACGCAGGGCGCTCTGCAGGGGCGTCGAAGGCAGAGCGCCGCCGGTCGGGCGGGCGAAATCGGGCTGGCGGCACGCGAGGAGCACGCAGGATGAAAGTGATCGAGCTTCGGGACGTGAAGAAGGACTATCCGCTGGGGGCGACGACGGTCCACGCCCTGCGGGGGGTTTCGCTCGCGATCGAGGAGGGCGACTTTCTTTCGATCGTGGGCCCGTCGGGGAGCGGCAAGACGACCCTGCTGAACATCATAGGCTGCATAGACCACGCCACCGAGGGCGCGGTCAGGATCCACGACGAGGATGTGACCGCCTTGTCGGACCGGGAGCTCACGGACCTGAGGCTGCACACGATCGGGTTCATCTTCCAGACCTTCAACCTGATCCCGGTTCTCACCGCGCGGGAGAACGTGGAGTTTCCGCTCCTGCTCATGAAGAAGGGCGCGCTCAGCAAGAGAGAGATCAGAGCGCGCGCGGACAAGCTTCTCGACGAGGTGGGGATACTCGACCAGGCGAACCACAAGCCGTTCGAGCTGTCCGGCGGCCAGCGGCAGCGCGTGGCGATCGCGCGGGCCCTGATCACGCGGCCGGCCATCGTGCTCGCCGACGAGCCGACCGCGAACCTCGACTCGGAGACGGGGGACGTCATCCTCCGGTTGATGAAGGACCTGAACACGATCGAGAAGACGACCTTCATCTTTTCCACGCACGATCCGGACATCCTCAAGTACGCCAATGGCGTGGTGAAGATCAGGGACGGGCTCATGGCGGGCTGAGATCCAAGACATGCTGATCCTCAAGATCGCCTGGCGAAGCGTCCTGCGGCACAAGGCCAAGAGCCTCATCATCGGCACGATTCTCTTTCTCGGGGCGTTCATCATGACCATAGGCGACGCCACGGTGATCGGGATGCGCCGCGGCGTGGAAGAGAACATCGTCCGGAGCTTCACCGGGCACATCATCCTGGTCTCCGACGAGGAGACCAAGGACAACGTGCTGTTCACTCCCATGGCCAAGCCGCTCAAGGTGCTCAAGTCGTACGAGAAGATCAAGGAGATCCTCGCGCGCCAGGACTTTGTCCAGGGCTTCATTCCCATGACCAGGGGCGGCGTCGCGATACTCGGCGGCCAGGACATGGCCTTTATGCTCACCTTTGGCTGCAACTTCGACGACTTTCAGAGGATCTTCGGGAGCCCGGTCAAGGCGATCGAGGGAAACCTCCTCGCGAACGGCGACCACGGCCTCCTGGTCAACGTCGAGGGCCGCAAGAACCTCTACAAGTTCCAGGGCTACTGGCTCACGCCCGAGGGGCAGGAGCTCAACCGGGACAACTTGAGCGACGACGCCCGCAAGGAGCTGCCCAGGCTCGAGACGCGCACCTCGCTCGCCCTCGAAGGGTTCGGCGAGCCGAACTCCACGGACAAGCAGGTGCCGATCAGGGGCGTGGTGCGCTTCAGATCCTTGAACTCCCTGATGCGCGAGATCACTTTTGTCGACATCGAGACCTACAGGGAGCTCTTTGGCTACTTCACCGCGCGCGACGTCGTCACGGAGCTGCCGCCCGACCAGAGCGCCCTGCTCGACGCCGGCGAGGACTCCCTTTTCGGCGGCGGCAGCATCTACTCCACGGGCTCGGCCGCGCCGCCCATCTCGGCGCTGGAAGCCCGGATACGAACCCGGACGACGACCGAGCGGAAGATCGACTTCGACACGGCGGCTTACAACTACGTGTCGATACTGCTCAAGCCCGGCGAGAACCTGGACGCGGCGGTGGCCGAGATGAAGCGGATCGCCAGAGAGAACGGCCTTCCCGTCAAGGTGCTTTCCTGGAAGACGGCCTCGGGACAGGTGGCCCAGATCTCGGACATCTTCCAGGGGATCGTCGTGGTGTTCGTCCTGATCCTCTTCTTCGTCGCCGTGATCATCATCATGAACACGCTGAGCATGAACGCCCTGGAGCGCACCGAGGAGTTCGGCATGATGCGCGCCGTGGGCGCCCGCAAGGGCTTCGTCACGCGCATGTTCCTCGCCGAGACCTTTTCGCTGTCCTCCGTGTTCGGCGGGGCCGGGATTCTCGCAGGCGTCCTCGCCACCTGGATCGTGCGGCCGCTGCGCCTCGGATCCGGAGGCAGCGAGATCCTCGAGATCCTGTTCGGAGGGGAGGTCTTCAGACCCGCCCTGGGCGCGACCGGGCTCGTGATCAGCGCCGTCGGGCTCGCCGTCGTCACGGTGTGCGCGGTGATCTACCCGGTCTTTGTCGCGCGACGGATCACGCCGCTGGACGCCATCAACCGGCACTAGAATGGGGGCGCGCATGAATGCTGCAGGGGTTCTGGCCGCCCGGGCGCGAGGGGCGAAAATGATCGCCACGATCGCCTTTCGCAACCTGGTTCGGCAGTCCCGCCGCAACGCCCTGCTGGCCATCGGCATCGCCGTCGGGATGTGCGTGCTCGTGGTCACCAGCTCGTTCACCAACGGGCTCACGGACATACTCTTCAACAAGGTGATGGTCTTTATCACCGGGCACATCCGCGTCCAGGTGCATGAATACACGTCGCGGCGCACCGACGTGATCCGCGACACGCCGCGGTTCGTGCAGGCGATCAGAAAGACGGTCGACGGGATCGTGCGAATCGACGAAGACGTGAGCGCTTTCGGCCGCACGGTCGGCAACGGAAGGACGGGGCTGGTCGCCCTGGTCGGACTGGACAGGGGCTCCGACTTTGCCAGGGAGATCCAGCTCGTCTCCGGAGATCCCGGGGACCTGTTCAAGCCCGACGTCTTCCCGGGCATCATCCTGTACAGGAACGCCGCGCGGGACATCAACGTCGGGATGAACGACATCGTCACGGTGCGCTTCAACAGCGTGTACGGCCAGGCCCAGGCGCCCAAGTTCAAGGTCGTGGGGATCGTTGCGTCGGAGAACCTGTTCATGGACGTCGCGGCGTTCGTCGACATAGGAGTGCTCCGGGGGTTCCTGAACCTCAAGCCCTCCGAATGCCTCGGGCTGAACGTCGTGACCAGCTACCCGCAGGACTCGGCAAAGATCATCGCCGAGGCCAACCGACTGCACAGGGCCCTCGCTCCGGGCGCGGCCGGCGTCGAGGGCCGGCTCGACTTCGGCGCGGCTCAGGCGGATGCGGGCGTGTTTGCGCTCAGGCTGGAGACCGACGCCTCAGCGGCGGCCGCGGCGGGCCAGGCGCTGGCCTTCAGGCGCGGCGACCTCGCCGCGCTGGCGGCGGACAAGCAGGGCGTGATCCTCACCGAAACCCTGGCGAACCGGCTCCGGGCGGGGATCGGCTCCGCGGTGCGCTACGCCTACGTGCCCAAGTACGAGGCGGATCCGGTCGAGCGGGATCTCACGGTCCGCGGCATCGTCGCGACCCCCGCCGGGTTTGGCGAGTCGACCGCGTTTGCGCACGAAGACCTTTTCTACGACACCTATTTCTGGAACATTCCCCGCGAGCCGGCTGTCGCCCCGGCCCAGTCGCCCCTGTTCAAAGCGCTGCTGCCGGAATGGGAGCTGCTGGAGCGCAGCCCCAACACGGACGCGGCGACGAAGAAGGCCCTGCGGCTGAACCGTGAATCCTGGAAGGGCGCCCGAGTGGACGTTCAGACGATGTACGAGACGGCGAGCATGGTCGTGGACTTCCAGCGCGGCCTCAACCTCGTGTCGGTCGTGGCGGTGCTGATCCTCTTTGGGGTCATCCTGATCGGCGTCGTCAACACGATGCGCATGAGCATCCGCGAGCGGACGCGCGAGATCGGGACGACCCGGGCGGTCGGCATGCAGCGGGGCGACGTGCGCTCGGTGTTCGTGCTCGAGATCGTCTTTCTCGCCGTGGTCGCCTGCGCCGCGGGGCTGGCGCTCGCCTACGGCGTGATGGCGCTCTTGTCGGGCTTCACGATCGAGCTGCGCGACAGCCCCTTCACCATGTTCTTCGTGAACAAGCACCTGTACTTCGTGCCGACGATCGCCGCCGTTGCGGCCAATTTCGCCACGATCGTGCTCGTGTCTTTCGCGATCGCGTTCGCGACGGCGAGGCGGGCGGCAAAGATGAGGGTCGCGGACGCGCTCCGACACTACGAGTAGGAGAGAATGATGAAGTCCCATCGCACGCTCGTCTCGCACGCCGCCTTCGCGCTGTGGATCGCGCTGGCGGCCGCGGCTGACGCGGAGCCGTCGGTGCAGCAGGTCATCGAGATGGTGGACGCCAATCAGCAGGTGCGCAGCGACGTGACCGCCCAGGCGCGGATCACGACGAGGGACCCCGAGCAGGGGACCAAGGTGATCGAGAGCGTGTTGTACCGCCGCGACCGCGACGACGCGTTCCTGATCGTGATCGCCGACCCCGAGACCGATCGCGGCAACGGCTACCTCCGCGTGGGCGACAACATGTGGATGTACAAGCGCAGCACGCGCACCTTTACCCACATGGGGCGCGACGAGAAGATCGGCGGGTCCAACACGAGCGCCGGCGACATCGAGACGCGCAAATTCCGGGAGCTGTACAAGCCCGCGCTCGACTCGTCCGGCAGGGAGATCCTGTCGGCCGAGACCATCGGCAGCGCCAGGATCCCCGTGTACAGGCTCGAGGTGATCGCGAAGGTGAACGACGTCAAGTACCCCAGGCTGGTAATGTGGGTGACGCGCGACAAGTACCTGGAGCTCAAGCGGGAATCCTACAGCCTGTCCGGCACCCTGATGGAGACGGACCTGTTCACGAACTACAAGGACGTCGACGGCCGCTACATCCCGCTGCTGCAGAAGTTCACGGACGAGATCGAGAAGGGGCGCACGTCAGTCATGGAGATCAGCGGGGTGTCGTTCGCCAGGGTCGACGATTACAAGTTCGACAAGGCGTACCTGGAGAGCCTGAGCAAGTGAAGAAAAGAAGTTGCGCATGGGCGGCCGCGATGCTCGCCCTGTGCGGGGCGGCCCTCGTCGCGCAGACGCCGGCCCAGCCTCCGGCCCAGACGCCGGGGGGCGGGTCGGGAGCGGGCTCTGGGAGCGAAGACGAGTTTTTCAGCTCACCCGATGTCGAGGTCAAGCCCGGGGTCGCCGAGAACAAGGCGCTCCAGGAGGAGATCGACAAGCAGCGGACCGGCCTTTCGGGGGTCATCGAGGCCCAGAGCGGCTATACCGTCACCCGGGCCTTTGCCGCAGGGACACGCGATCTGGCAGACAATCCGCTCTCCGGAAGCGTGGCGGGCGACTTTCTCATCGACGTGCGTCTCAAGCCCGGCTACAGGGCGTTTTTCGACCTCAACATCGGCTACCTGACGACCGGGACGCTGGTGACACACAACTTTTCCGTCTTGCCGACGGGCGTGCCGTTGATCGTGACCGAACAAGAGAACACGCTGATCGGGCTCAAGGAAGCGTTCGTCGACTTCAACATCGCCAACGCCGTCTACTTCCGAGCGGGGAAACAGGTCCTCCAGTGGGGGACCGGCTATTTCTGGAACCCCACGGACCTCATCAACATCGAGCACAAGGCCTTCGCGAACCTCGATGCGTTCCGCCAGGGCGTGTTCGGCCTCCGTTCCGACGTGGTGTTCGCGCGAGAGCTGCGCCTCTACACATTCCTGAACGCCGATGGGATCGAGAACGCGACCGAAGCGGCCTTTGCCGCGCGAGCCGAAGCGCTCGCGGGCAGCGTCGAGCTCGGCGCGTCGGGCTGGTTCAAGGGGGGCAAGATCCCGGTGTTCGGGGCGGACATCTCCGCCCCGCTTCCCTGGAGCCTGAACCTGACGGGCGAGGCGAGCTTTGCCTCGGGCGACAACCAGGCCAAGATGCACGCCGACGGGAGCGTGTACCAAGTCAGCCGCGACCTGGTGGTCAAGTCTTCCGTCGGGTTGTCGCGGACCTTCGATGCATGGAACGTGGTGGACCGCATCGGCGTCACCACGGAGCTCTTCTACAATGGCAGCGGCTACGAGGACAACATGTTCCAGGAGCTGAGCGGGATCGACCGCGCGCGGTTCTTCGGCGGCACCTATCACCTCGGCTACTACGGCAAGTACTATGCCGCGGCCTTTGTGACGGTGAACAAGTTCCTCGTGAGCGACATGACCCTGGGGCTGAGCGGAATCGCGAACTTCTCCGACATGTCCGGGATCGCTCTGGTGTCGCTGTCGATCTCGCCCGTGGACAACTTTACGCTGTCGCTTCAGGTCAGCTCGTACCTCGGGCCGGACAACAGCGAGTACACCGCCACCTACGATGCCACGACCGGGGGATTCATCAACAACCTCGTGACGGCAACGGTCGGCGCAAAAGTCGCGTTCTGAACGGATGGACCCCGCGGGAGCCGCGCGCCGGGAACGCGTTGTCGCTCACCTCAACCTTCGTGTCAGGGCCTCGATGGTTTTTCGCAGCACGGCTTTTTCGCGGCCCACTCTCTGGTCGAGCTGCAGCAGGAAACGCGTGCGAAGCCCCCGGTAGCGGCGGCGCTCACCGACAGTGGCGCGAGCCTTCGCGCCGCGCCGCGCTTTGCTCATGCCGCCGGCAAGGCGGATCGGAGCCGGAGCCCGCCGACCTCGGCCACCGCGGCGGTCAACCGATCGACGTGGTTGGTGCAGATCCCGTCGACTCCGGCCCGCAGCAGCCGCAGCATCTCGGCCCTGTCGTTCGTCGTTGCGCTGACGCCGATGCCCCGACGGTGCGCCCGCTCCACCAGCTCCTCGGTTACCGAACCGCTCATCGACGGGTGGATGGTGTCGGCCCTTGCGAGCACCGCGTCCACGAGAGGATCCACGGGCGCGCACGAGTAGTTGATGCCGGTGTCGATCGAGGCGTCGATCTCTTTCACGCGCAGCGGCATCAGATGGTTGAACGAGATGACCTGGCAGTCCCGGGTGATGCCGTGCCTGCGAAGGCAGTCGACG
The DNA here is from genome assembly GCA_963734495.1 of uncultured Spirochaetota bacterium. Classification (GTDB taxonomy): domain Bacteria; phylum Spirochaetota; class Spirochaetia; order SZUA-6; family CAVTHK01; genus CAVTHK01. The sequence goes on along the minus strand of CAVTHK010000001.1, from coordinate 227,825 downwards.
AGCTGTCGTTCTGGCCTGTAGCCCGCGGCGAAGTGGGCCTTCATCTCGATGAGCAGGCGCACCTTCCCCTTGCACAGATCCAGCACTTCCTCGAGAAGCGGTATGCGGGCCCCGGCATGCGCGGCTGAGAACCAGGAGCCCGCATCGATCCCGCGCAGCTCGCTCGACGTCCGCAGGAGCACGCTCCCGGTGCCGTCGGTGGTGCGCTCCAGGTTCTCATCGTGCAGGACGATGAAGTGCCCGTCGGACAGCAGCCACACGTCGAACTCGACCATGGTGACACCCATCTCGATGGCCTTGGCGAACGATTCGAGAGTGTTCTCCGGCGCGACCGACATGGCGCCCCGATGTCCGATGATGTCGAGGCCTTTCAGGCTCATAGGCGGACCTCGCTTTCGATGATTGCGGCGCTTGCCGTGCCGCCCGAGGGGTGGCGCTGCCGCGCATCTTAAGCGCGGCAAATTCGCCGGTCAAGGTCCCCGATGGCGGGTGGCGGGCGGTCCCGTGGATCGCAGGCGCCCGCCCGCCCCCGCGCGGTCAAACGGGCCCGGAACGCCGCACGACGACGGTGCTCTTATACGCGATGCCGCGGATGCGGATCGTCTTCCGATCGGGCGAGGGCGCGTCATCGGCCCGTTCGGCGACCCATTTCCCCTTGTATGCGAAGCCTCGCGAGTCGATCTCCACGCCCGGAGGGACCACGATCTCGATGGTGCTCTTGTAGCCCCTGATTCGTACCACGGTCTCGTCGCTCAGGAGCTGCGCCGCTCGCAGATCCAGCAGCAGGTGCCCCTTGAGGATCGTGGGCGTGAGCCGGGCGGGGACGGCCCAGCGCCCGGTCCGTTCGATGCGCGACCCGTAGGCCACGATCGAGCCCTTCGCCGGCTTTGTCGGGACCGGGGGCGCCTCACGAGGCAGATCCTCGAGGAGAGGCTCGAGGTCCCTCGCGTAGATCGCGTCGATCGCCTCGCGGAGCCGGCGGTCGAACTCCTGCTCCTCGAGGCGCCCGTCCGCGTAAGCCGTCTGGATCCTGGCCACGGCCTCGTCTCTCTCCGCGGCCGAAAGCCGGAGGTCCGTGCCGTCCCTGCGCGATATCTCGTTCATGGAGCAGACAAGTTACCGCGGCAACCACCTCGTCGCCGACCGCCATGAACTGGTACATCCTCGCGATGGAAGCGCTGGGCATGGCGATGATTTCGCTGCTATACATACCGTACGCGGTGAAAGACCTGCGGGCGCGAGGGCTCGCGGGCGGGAGGGAGCCATGGTCGGGTCGGTAACCCACGGGACGGATTTCTTCGAGCGGCGCTACCAGGGCGAGCTACTGCGCGTTGAGGCGTGGAGCCAGGATTGCATCCGCGTGCGCCTCACGCTGGGGGAGGAGCCGAAGCCCTTCGACTGGACCATCAACCCGAAAGCGAAAGGCCTCGCAGGCCTCCGTGACGGCCACGGACACCGAAGTGGTGCTGCGCTGCGGGAAGCTCGCGGTGCACATGAGCGAGCAGGCGGCGCGCGGCGTCGCCGGCTTCGAGGCGCCGCTGCGCTTCGTCGATGCCGCGAGCGGCCGCACCCTGCTCGAGGAGCGGCAGACGCTCCGCGTCTACCCCGACGCGGGCCGCGAGCTCCGGCCCGTAGAGCCCGGCGCCGTGCGCGCGGTGGCCCGCTTCGCCGCCGACCCCGAGGAGAAGCTCTACGGCCTCGGCCACAACCAGTACGGCTTCCTCAACCTCAAAGGGTGCGTGGTCGAGCTGCTTCAGATGAACACGCACACCGTGGTCCCCGTCGTCTACTCCTCCAAGGGCTACGGATTCTTCTGGAACAACCCTGCGGCCGGCCGCGCCGAGCTCGTCAACAACGGCACGACCTGGATCGCGGAAAAGACGGACCAGCTCGACTATTTCGTGTTAGGCGGTGGGAACCCCGCCGAGGTCGCCGGCAACTACGCCCGCCTGACCGGCTTCCCGACGATGATGCCGGACTGGGCCATGGGCTTCTGGCAGTGCAAGCTGCGCTACCGCACGCAGGACGAGCTGCTCGCCGTCGCGCGCGAGCACAAGCGCCGCGGCCTTCCCATGTCCGTGATCGTCATCGACTACTTCCACTGGCCGATGCAGGGCGCGTGGGACTTCGACCCCAAGTGCTGGCCCGACCCGGTGGGGATGATCAAGGAGCTCAAGAGCATGGGCATCGAGACGATGGTCTCGATCTGGCCCACCGTCGCGGGCGAGCACCCGAAGTCCCTCGAGATGATGGACAAGGCGCTCCTGGTGAAGGCCGACACCGGGCTGCCCGTCTTTATGCGGTTCGTCGACACGTATTCCGAGGTGAGCTACCTTCATTTTGTCGATTTCACCAACCCCGAGGCGCGGCGCTGGGTGTGGGAGACCGCGAAGAAGAACTACTACGACCGCGGCGTGCGCCTGTTCTGGCTCGACGAGGCCGAGCCCGAGTACAGGCCTTACCACAACCACAACGTGCGCTACCATGCAGGCCCCGGCGCGAAGGTCTCCGCGCTCTACCCGCTGTACGAGGAGATGGGATTCTACGAAGGCATGAAGGCGGCGGGCGAAGAGCTGCCGATCAACCTGTGCCGCAGCGCATGGGCGGGCAGCCAGAAGTACGGTGCGTGCGTCTGGTCCGGCGACATCTACTCGACGTTCAAGGTGCTGGGGCAGCAGATCAAGAACGGCATGAACATGGCGATGGCCGGCATCCCGTGGTGGACGACGGACATCGGCGGATTCTTCGGCGGCGCGATCGCGGACCCGGAGTTCCGCGAGCTGGTGGTACGCTGGTTCCAGTGGGGCGTCTTCTGCCCCGTTATGCGGCTGCACGGCGTGCGCGAGCCGCGCGTCCCCAATCCCGGGACCGGCGCCGACAACGAGGTCTGGTCGTTCGGCGAGGAGGCGTACGCCATCATCAAGGAGCTGCTGTTCCTGCGTGAGCGCCTTCGGCCCTACATAAAGAGTCAAATGAAGGCGGCCCACGACAGCGGAGTCCCGCCCATGAGACCGCTGTTCTTCGACTACCCCGGCGAGAGCGTCCTCTACGATATCGACGACGAGCTTCTGTTCGGGCCTGACATCGTCGCCGCGCCGGTCGCGAGCTACAAGGCGCGGTCGCGCCGCGTGTACCTGCCTGCGGGCGGGAGCTGGGTCGACGCGTGGACCGGCAAGGCCGCGCGGGGCGGCGAGTGGTTCGAGGCCGACGCGCCGCTCGCGCGCATCCCGGTCTACGTGCGCAAGGGCGCGAAGGTGGCCGAGGCGTTCAAGGCTGCGCTGAGCACCGGCGGCGCGCGGCGCGTTGCCGGCGTAGGACCACACCGTCGCGTGAGGCAGGCAGGCGCTCATGCGGGCGCAGCGGCCTGCTGTGTCGTGCCGCGGCGGGTGACGAGTCTGCTTACATCGGGCGCCGCCGTGGTGGCAGGCAGGGGGGATCCGGGTCGGAATGAGCACATCCGGTTCCACCACGACGCCGTCCAGCACCAGGAGTCCGGCCTTCCCATCCTCGTGCTTCCAACTCCAGAAGTTGTTGCCGCCTTCCGTTCTCCCGCCGCAATTCATCCAGGCACCTTCGAGGCGGAGGGTCTCGCCGGCCTCTCCAACCACCACGAGGCGGTGCGACGGCGACAGCAGGAGAACCTCTTGGGCTGAGAGCGCCGCCTGGTTGCTGCTGCCGGCGCCCAGCACGTAGGCCACTGAGCCGTCGGCGAAGAGAAGCTGCTCGATACCTCTCACGGTATCGGTTCCGTCCGCCCCCGCGGACCCGCGCCGATCGCCGACCACGAGCCCGCCGTCCTCGAACGAGAATCGGTAGTCGGCGATCTTGCCGCCGTAGCCCTGCAGGCCGTAGAGCCCGAGAGGTCCGCTTGCGATCAGCCGGCGGATCTGCTGCTGCGTCATCTGCTCGCCATAGATCGCCGCCTCGTCGAGGGAGCCGTCGAAGTACTCAGTCACCTTCAGTCGCGAAAGGTCGGCGCCGCCGCCCCTGTTGCCCGCGATCGAGCCGCCCATCACCAGCGGCTCCCGGTTCCCCTCGAGCCCTCCCTGGTACGCGTTCTCTCCGACCAGCTCCCCGTTCACGTACAGCTTCATCCCCTGGGGCCCAAAGCTGAACGCCAGGTGGTTCCACCCGCGCCGGTCCACCACCCTGCACGACTTGATCGTGTGGCTCCCGTCCTCGCCCTCCAGCCTCACCTCGACGCGGGAGTCCACCAGCCAGATGGTCAGGCCATCCCCGTACCCCCAGCCGTCCTTGGAGAGCATCGCCTGGCGGCCGCCCTTGTCGGTCTTGAACCAGAACTGGATCGTGCCTTCCGACAGCTCGAAGGCCTCGTCGTGAGCCACCGCGATGTACTCGCGGTGCTCCCGATGGAAGTCGACCCCGGTCTGCGCATCGAACGATGCCTCCGACGGCCCCGCGTCGTCGCGGTCCGGCCACCGCGCTGTACAGCCACCCGTCCTGCGGCTCGCCCGGCGCTGTCGCCGATCTCGTGGCCGCTCCCCTCGTTCATGCTCCAGCAGGAAATGGGAAGAAGCGCATCGCCGAACGTCGTGTCCGTCCCTTCGCCGCCGTCCAGGACGTCGTCCCCGGCCCCGCCGATGAGCACGTCGTTTCCCGGTCCACCGTAGAGACGGTCGTTGCCGGCTCCGCCCAACAGGACGTCGTCGCCTTCACCGCCGTCGATGGTGTCGTTCCCGGGACCGCCGGCGATCCGGTCATCTCCCTCGTTGCCGTACAGCTCGGAGTCGCCGCTGCCCGCGACCAGCCGATCGTCTCCCTTGCCTCCATACATCCGCAGCGGAAGAGTGATCTCTGCCCCGATCTCGGCGGTGTCGTCGCCGTCCCCGAGGAGGACCACTATGGCTTCGATGTCCGCGACGTTGAAGCGCTTCGTGTGCTCTTCGTTGTCAATGAAATCGGCCCGGACTTCGATGACCGTTCCCCGGCCGCTGGCGACGCGTGCAGGCCCGTCCGTGATCAACCGCCGGATTTGTTCCTCCGCCAGCTGCTCGCCGTAGATCGCCGCCTCGTCGAGGGAGCCGTCGAAGAAGTCCGTCACCTTCAGCCGCGACAGGTCAGCGCTGTCGCCCTTGTTGCCCGCGATCGAGCCACCCAGCACCAGCGGCTCCCGGTTCCCTTCGAGCCCTCCCTGGTACCCGTTCTCCCCGACCAGCTCCCCGTTCACGTACAGCTTCATCCCCTGGGGCCCGAAGCTGAACGCCAGGTGGTTCCACCCGCTCCGGTCCACCACCTTGCACGACTTGATCGTGGTGCTGCCGTCCTCGCTCTCCAGCCTCACCTCGACCCGGGAGTCCACCAGCCAGATGGTCAGTCCCCCGGCCCCCGTCCCCCAGCCGTCCTTGGAAAGCATCGCCTGGCGGCCGCCCTTGTCGCTTTTGAACCAGAACTGGATCGTGCCTTCCGACAGCTCGAAGGCCTCATCGTGAGCGACCGCGATGTACTCGCGGTGCTCCCGGTGGAAGTCGACCCCGGTCTGCGCGTCGAACGGCGCCTCCGACGGCCCCGCGTCGTCGCGGTCCGGCCACGGGCTGTACAACCACCCGTCCTGCGGCTCGCCGGCGCTGTCGCCTATCTCGTGCCCGCTTCCCTCGTTCATGCTCCAGTACGAAATGGGATAGGAGAGTTGGCTGACAACGACGTGGTCCGCCCCCGGGGTGCCGGCGATGTAGAGGACGCCGTCGATGATGCCGACGCCGCTGATGATCGCCAGCGTTCCCTCGCTGTCGCTCGCGCCATCGTCATCCGTGACCGTCACCCGGATGTCGTAGAACCCGCTGTAGGTGTACTTGTGGCTGCCGGTGAGCGTCCCCGAACCGCTTCCCTGCGTGACCACGGCGGGCTCCACCGTGCCGTCGCCCCAGTCGATGACGCTCGTATGGGTGTCCAGGATCCCCGGGTCTTCGAATGTGCCGGTGACGATGACGTCTTCGACCGGCAGCGCCGTGCTGGTGCCGGAAGCGCTGCTTTCCAGACTGAGGATGACTGGGGGCGCGTTCCTCACTGAGATGCCGAGCCTGCCCGCGTTGCTGTAGAGCGTCCCGCCGACGACCAGGTCCACCGTGATGACGTGCTGGAACGGGCCTTCGAGCCACGTGTGAAGGACCGCGCCCGCTTCCGTGAAGCTCTCGGTTGCGCCATCGCCCCAGTGGACGATGTATTCCTCGACCTCGACGACGACGCCGGGCTGTCCGGGATCCGTCGCCTCGCCGAGTACGAGCGCGTACTCGGCCCCTTCGACGACCTCCGACGCTCCGGCAAGAATGATGCTCGGCGGCGCGTCCTTGACGGTGAGGCTCAGCGAATCGACAGCCAGGTAGACGCCGTCTTCATCCACCAGGTCGAGGGTGATCACGCGCTCTGCGGCGCCATAGTAGACGTGGTCGACCTCGCCGGCTTGAGCAAAGCTCTCAACGCTGCCGTCGCCCCAGTGAACGACGTACTCGGTCACGGTATCGACGCCCGGATCGTAAGGGTCTCCGATGGAGAGCGTGTACTGCGAGCCCTCATCCGCGCTCGAGGCGCCGGAAAGCTGCGCAAGCGGAGCCACGTTTTCGACCACCACCGCCAGGCGCGAGGGGCTCTCGTAGCTGCCGTCCTCGTCTATCAACGTGACGCTGATCTCGTAAGCCGCTTCACCGTCGGAATACACGTGGGAGACAGAGAGCGCCGGCACGAAGCCATCCACGCCGGGCGCCGGCGCATCGACGAGCTCCTCGGCGTCGCCCCAGTCAATCAGATAGCGCGTCACGGTGTCCGCGCCGGGGTCCGACGGAACGCCGAGAGAAAGGACGTAGATTTCGCCCTCGCTCACAGCGGCAGCTCCGGACATCGGGATCGACGGCGCCACGTTCTCGACGACGACCGGCAGCACGCCTGCGGCCACGAACGGCAGGCCAGAGATCGAGCCGAGCTCGACGATTCCGCGCCACTGCTCGTCGGTGAACCCGGCCCACAGCGACGGTGTCCCCGTGATCTCTACGTTGTCGACGACCGTAGACCCCGGCGTCCAGGTCAAGGAAACAAGGTGAAGGAAGGCGGAACCGAAAGAGATGGTCTCGAAGGTCCCCGGCCCCGCGCCGCCGACCTCGAAGGTCAGGCTGACCGTTGTCCCCTCGGGCGTCGTGCCGTCGAAGCGGAGGGTCTGGGGAGAGGGCGCAGAGATATCCAGCGAGCGGACGGCGAACACACCGCCGCCGGAGAGCGACAGCGTGAAGGCATCGGTCGCGGAGGCCGACGCTACCGCGCGGCTTCCGTGACCTGCAGCGCCGATGAGCGCGGCCCCGTCGGTGGCCAGCAGGAGGCCGCCTTCTTCATAGACCCTGACGCTGTCGGGAAGCGCCTCGAACCCGATGACCCGCGACGCGAAGTCCCCGCCCGCCTGGGGCACGAGGGCGATGTACGGCAGGCCGTCCCAGCCGCCGATCGTCCAGTTCGCGTACTGCAGGCTCTCCCCGCTCGCCCAGGCCAGCACGCCGTCGCCGTCAGCGTCGTTGAGCCCGATCCAGAGGGGCAGCGGCGACAACACTCCGCGGACAAACGCATCGTCCAGGAAGTCCTGTTCGGCCTGGCTCGTGATCGCGGCAAGATTCCCGCCCAGGGCCTCGGCTTCGAGCAGGGCATCGCGCCAGGCGAGACCCTCGCGGGTCAGCAGGTAGAAGCGGCGCACGGTCCCCTGGCCCTCGTCCCAGGCGTAGAGGGGCTGCGTGAGCGCGGCCACCTGCGTGACCGCGTAAGGCTGGCCCGGAGGCGAGTCCTCGTCCGTGGCTGTGACTGTTATGCGATAGGCGCCCAACGGCTCGTCCGCAGAGTCGTCTGCGTAAACGTGCCGGGCCGCTCGAGCCTCTCCCGAAATCGTGTCGACCGTGCCGTCTCCCCAGTCGATGGTCCACTCGAGAATGGTATCCTCGCCGGGGTCATCGGACGCCAGGAACAGGGTGTACGTGCTGCCCTCTTCCGTGGATGCCACCCCGGCGATCCGGAGCACTGGAGCCACGTTGCTTACAGTGACCGTCCTGGACGCGATGTAGATGCCGTCCTCGTCCCTGGCCGTGAGCGTGACGTCGAAGACACCGTCGTCCGCGAACTCATGGGCAAAGGCCCGCGTCCCGCCGTCCAGGGTCTCTCTCGCGCTTCCGTCGCCCCAGTCGAGGACCCACTCGACGATGGTGTCGTTCCCGGGGTCGGTGACGGTTGCCTCCAGCGAATACGGCGAGCCTTCGTTTGTCGAATCGGAGCCGGTGAGCTCGATCAGCGGCGCCACCTCGTAGACCGTTACGCCTGCCAGGTGATCGGAGAAGCCGCCGTCCTTGTCGGTGATGCGGCCCCGGACGATCCGGGAGCCGGAGTCGGCCGCGGTGAACGAGACCGAAGGATCGGCGCTGTCGACGATGTCGAAGGTCCCGTCGTTGTCGAGGTCATAGCTGTATCCAAAACCGGCCGCCTCGTCCCGGGAAGAGGCATCGTGCTGATTGCCGAAGACGACCGTGATTGTCCCGCCCTCGCTCACGGGTCCGGCGCCCGCAAAGTCCGCCGTTGGGCTCGCATTAGAAACCAGCAACTGGGCATCTGCAGTGCGCATATGGACGACGCCTCCCGAGATGTCCAGGTACGAAGCCTGCACGGAAATCACGTACGAGCCGTCGTCGTCGATGCGATTCGACAGGTTCGCCAGATCGCTCCACGTCAGGAAAGGACCAGCGCCGAACGCGTCATCATACTCCCCGTCTCCATCCAGGTCCCACGCCATGTCCGGACCGCCGGGAGCCGTCGCCTGAAGTGAGAGGTTCTGTCCTTCGAGAATGCTGTATGGACCGCCCGCATCGGGTCTCGGGGCTTCGACCGTGACCGAGATCGTCCGCGTGTAGGTCCCGTCCTCATCGGAAGCCGCAAGCGTGATCGTGTGAACGCCGGTCCGAAGGCACACGAGCTCGATCGAAGCGCAATCGCTGGGGAAGCTCTCAATTGCGGGAACCTGCGGGTCGTCGCTCCAGTCGACGGTCCACTGCGCGATGGTGTCGTCGCCGGGATCTCGCGCAGCAAGGCCGATGGTCAGGGTCTCACCGACCGACACGGTGGCAGGCGCGGTGACCGCGATCGCGGGCGGCGAATCGAAGATCGTAAGCGCCGCTTCGTCTTCGGCGAACCGTCCGGCGTCGTCGTAGGCCCGCAGCTTGACCACGTAGCGCGTGCCGCCTTTTTCCTGCGCTGCCCCGTCGCCGATGCCGAGCGCAACGAGATCCTCCCAGCTCACCGTCGGGGTCGCGCCCTGCGCATCACCAAAGAACCCGTCGCCGTTGATGTCCCAGAGCAGGGACACGATCTGCGTGTTTGTGGCCGCCGTCGCCGTCGCGGCGAGGATGAGGTCCTGCCCTTCGGAGAGCGCGGTGTCTCCGCCCGCTTCGACGGTCGCGGCCTGGAATCCCGGCACGCTCTCGATGCTCCAGTAGTCCACGACTCCGCCGTCCGAGGCGAGCACCTTGAGGGAGCCATCGGGGGTCGACGGAGCTGCAGGATCGACCGGCTGCCCCGAAGGATCGAAGAGCAGCGTGTCTTCGCCGTCGTCGCCGAAGAGCTCTACCGGGGAGCCGTTCTGGAGCGCCGCGCCTGCGATCTGAATCACGTCGTTCGCGGGGCCGGCGTGAATCTCGACCTGTGCATCCGCGCCGGCGCCGGCGAGGAAAATCGAATCTTCCCCGGCCCCGGCGTCGATGGCCAGCAGGGCCCCGGCGTCGATCGAGCCGACGAGAATTGTGTCTTCATCGTCGCCCGTGCGGATCTCCGTCCGCGCGCCGAGACCCTGGAGATTCACAACGTCGGCGCCGGCACCGGTATCGATCGAAAGCAGATCCACGGAGGGCGGGTCCGTTACCCGAACGGTGTCCTGATGCAGGCCGGTGGTGAGGCTCAGCTCCTCGACGTCCACGAAGCTGACCGTGTACCCCTGCTCGGCGTCGCCCGATTCGACGCGGCTGTAGGATGCGACGCCTCCGCCGTGGATGCCCAGCCCCGCCGAGGACCCGACAAAGACGCGCGTGCCCGCAGCAGCAACGGAGTTCGGCGACTCGAGACCCAGCTCGCCGCTGTTCCTGAAGGCCTGGGCGAACAGAAGCTCGCCGGTGACCGGATTTCTCTTGAGCACGACCAGGGAGTCGCTGGCGCTCCCCACCGCAAAGACCAGGTCGCCGGCGGGTGACAAGGCTATCGCGCTCACGCCGACCAGGCCGCGGACTCCTCTCTGGCCTTCCTTTATCAGTTGAAGGGGCGTGCTCGACAAAGCGCCGCCGGATTCGCCGAACGCGGCGATAGCGTTCGCGCCTGCCACTGCTGCGTAGATCGTGCCGCCGTCGCTGCTGACCGCGATGTCGCAGGCGCCGGGGAGGCCGCCGATGACCTGGGGCAGGCCGGCGAGATCGGACGCATACCGCCGGAGCTCTCCGTCGGCAGTCGCATAGAGCGCCGGATACGTCGGGTTTGCCTCGAGGGAGGTCACGCCGAGAGCCGGCGCCGAGCCGAGCAGCTGGAAAGAGCCGGAGTCGAATCGGGCAATCCCTCCCGCAAACCCGACGTAGAGACTGTCCGTGCCCACGGCCAGGGCCGTCGCATCGCCAGTCGCATCGCCGAGCCCCGACGAATCCAGCGGGATCGCGGCGACGAACGCCAGTCTCCAGGTATTCACGGGCGAGTAGACCACGTCGAACACGGCGACGGCGTTGTCGCCCGGAGCGAGCGCGTACACCCGCAGCCCGTCGGGGCTGAGGGCGACCGCCGCGGCCCCGGCGAGCCCGTCGACTCCGGACTGCCCGTCGATGTAGCAGGCTGCAAAGGACAGGCTGTCCGAGCGGAGCACCAGGAGCGCGTCGAGCTGGGGGTTGACGCCGTAGACGAACTGACCGTCCGCGCTCACGTGAACGGACTGCAGCCACGGAACGATGTCTCCCAGGGGCTGTCCGTGCCAGGCCGTGGAATCCTCGGAAAGCTGCGTCCCGTCGAAACGCAGCGCGGTGAGGTCCTGGCCGCTCTCATCGGTGACGTAGATCCTGTCGCCTTCGACGTCCAGGGCCATGTCCGCGACGGCCTCCGCAGTGCCTGTGACGCCGAGGCCAAGGCTGTGCATCCACGTGATGGTGCCGTCCGCAAGCCTGCGGTACACCGACACCGTTCCCTCGCCGCCGGCGCCGCGGTGGGCCACGAACACGAGGCCGTCCTCAGCCCCGCCCGTCGAGATCCCGTAGACCTGCCCGAGGCCTTGCACCGTCTGGAGCAGCCGAGGCCGCGGCAGCACGCCCGATACGTCGAAGACCTGCAGGGCGTTCTCGCCCGACAAGGTCGTGCCGCCGATGTACAGGAATCGCTTGTCGAGATAGTCGGGCGTGCCGGCCGCGTCGATCGTGATCGTCGCCATGGCCCGCGGGTCGTCGATGGTGGTGGATGCCGCCGGCGCCGCCCTGGTGACCGACACGTTCAGGCCGTAGCTGCCGTACGAGTACCGGCTCGTTCCGCCCGCCTTGACGTAGTAAGTTCCATCGTCGGTCAATTGCCGGGAGAGGGAACCGGTGAGGCCCACGGCGATCTCGTTCCCCTGCGCGTCGTAGAGCCAGATCCTCGGATCCGCAAGCGTCGCGCCGGTCATCGTGATGTCGAGCGTGTCTCCCGCCTGCGCGTCGAAGCTGTAGAAGTCGACGTCCGGATCTGCCTTCCTCCCGTATACCTTCATCTCGCCGATGTACAGCCACTCGGAGTCGGCGTATGCGTAGTAGATCGCGTTGCTGGACCTGATAAAGACGTGGTCACCGAAGGTGAGATATCCGGCCGGCATGGTGATGGAGTAAGTGGCGTACTCCATCGGCCAGATGTCCTGGCCGGGGTCGTACTGGAAAGGAATGCCCTGCCCGTATGTCCTGTTCGGTCCGTTGGGCCAGATGTAGTCGCCTGCGAGGACCGTCAGCTCGACCGCCTTTGACGGGCAGAAAGCGACGATGTCTATGCCCGTTATCTGGTAGAGCTCGTCCACGTTGGGGGTCAGATCGAGGCTCCACCAGTAGTGCAGCCACTTGGGATCGGGATTGGGATAGTTGGTGGAGGCGACTGCGAAGGCCTCCAGAGAGGGATAGACCCCGTCGAGGATGTAGAGATAGCCGGGACCCGGGTAGAACGGCGTGCCCGGTTCCCTGTATCGCGGGAAATAGCTGCCTGGAGGGTTGTACACGCGCACGTAGCCGTCGACGCCGAGCTGCGCTATGCCGCCCCAGGGCGGATTGGCCGACTGGGTGGCGACGGGGTCCGGGTACGACGGTGAGGTTCGTCCGAGCGCGGTCAGATCTACGATCAGGCTGAGTGAGGTCGACGGGGTCCAGGCTGCCGCCTATCAGCGCCGTATAGACGTCTCCCGCTCCTGGCCTGAAGCTCCCGGTCAGGTCGTCGGCCCTCGCCGCCGTGTCATTCGTGTTGGTCGCGCCGGTCTCCGACTCCGAGCGGATCCCCGGAAAGCTGTGCTGAACAGTGAACCGATAGGTCCCGGTCTGCGAGCCGCTCGCTTCGACGACCAGGTAGTAGTCGCCCGAATACGGCATGGCCGTGTAGCGCAGGCTGCCGTTCACGAGGGCAAAGGGCAGCTCCACCCACGTGTTGTCGAGCTCGTCGTACCCGAAGACCTGCAAGGCAGGGTTCGGCAGGGTCACGTTCTGGGCATCCGCTGTGAGCGTGACGACGTCGCCGGGCGAAGCCTGGAATCGGTAGAAGTCGGCGTCCTGCGTGCCCGATATCTCGCCCTCTGCCGTGGCGCTCCGACTCGCAGCGAGGGGGGAGACCGTCGCCGTCAGCGTGCCCGACATGGGCCCCATGAAATAAGCCCAGTTGATGAGGACTATCTCGTAGGTTCCCGACGTCGGACACTCGTACTGCAGCAGGCTGCTATTGATGAGCGACGTAAGCGTTTTTCCGGCAAGTCGGATCTCCATGGTCGCGGTCGCGCTGTAGGCGGACAGACGGACACTGTTGTCCAGACGTACGGTTGCTCCTGCCTCTGCCGCGAAGGTAGTGGACCATGAAGCGTATCTCTGCCCGGGAATATACGCGCTCCAGCTCTGCGACCAGGACGACGTATCCGATGCAAAGATGCTTTCCAGATCCAGCGCAAATGCTGCCTGGTCGTTGGGCTCGGCATCCCCGCCCCCGGCAGACGTCAGGTCCCTGACTATGGTCCCGTCCGGCCCGATGCGGTACATCCAGGTGAGAGTCCCCGTGGACGTATCACGCAGATAGGCGATGACGTCGTGGCCCGCAGCAGCGTACGCCCTGCAGCCGTCGTCCGCGATCGCGATCCGGTCCACGCCGGCCTGGCCCCAGAGCACCTGCCGCAGCGTGAGGCTGCCGTTCGCAAGAACGTCGAACACGCCGACGGCGCCTTCGCCCGTTGCCGCGCTATAGACAAAGGCCCCGTCCCCGCTGATCGCCAGGCCGGAGACTCCGCCGAGGCCGTCGAGCCCGTTCTCGCTGTCCTTGAAAGTGGCGGCGTAGGTGAGCAGGCCCGTCACGGCATCGCGGCTGAACACACCGATCTGGCTCAGCGCGCCGGTGCTCGTGTAGAGGAAGCGCAGGTCCGGCGTGACCACGAGGTCGCTCGTGTTCCCGACGCCTCCGCCCAGGCCATCGCTCGAAGCCGGCAGCACCTGGAGGAGCTCGAGGCCCGCCGGCCCTTCGCGGAACACGCTCAGCGTGCCGTCGGCATCGCGGACATACACGAAGCTGCCGTTCGGATCAGGGACCACCGCGAGACCTTCGGGGCCCGCCAATCCCTCGATTCCGCCGGCGGTGGTCAGCCTGTCGTCGTGCGCGAAATCCTCGGGCTCCAGGACCACCGCGCCCTGAATGAGCTTGACGCGGTTGCCGCTGATGCTCGCGTCCACCGGCCCGCCCGTTTCCACGACGGCGAGCGTGTCGGTCCCCAGGCCGCCGATGATCCTGACCTCGTCTGCTCCGTCGGTCTTGACCACGGCGTTGCCGCCCGCGGACAGGACGCCGGCTTCCAGCGTCCAGTCCACGCCGGAGCCGTAGCTGCTGTTGTCAATGACCAGCGTCTCCGTGACAAAGGTGAGGCCGGTGAAATCCTCCAGGACAGGATCGCCCGGAATCTCGATCTCCAGCGTGTCGTTGCCCGACCCGCCGACAAAGTCGGCCGCGAGCCCACAGTCGAGTATCGTGAGCTTGTCGTCGCCTCCGTATCCGGAGACGTTCAGCACGGGACCCGCGCCGGCGTGATCGACGAGGAACGCGTCGCTGCCGCTGCCGAGACGAACATCGACCTCTTCCATGCCCTGGAAAGAGGCCGCCGATACGAGGCCGGTGATGGCGAGCAGGCCGAGCGGGCCGTCACCGTCGGACAGGGTCCCGCTCAGGGGAGATGCGCTTGCCGTCCCGTCAAAGACGAGCCTGTCTCCGTCCCCGCCGCCTCCGTCGATGCTCAGGAGAGCGGCTGCTGCATGGAGATCGACCTCGTCATCGCCTTCTCCCAGGTTCAGGCTCAGCGGCCCCGAGCTCGTGCCGACCGAGACCGTGTCGTCGCCGGCCCCGAGCGTGATCGTCGCGGAGATTGCGTTTTCGAGGATGGTGACGTCGTATCCGCTGTCGTCCAGCGCTTCGATCGCCAGCTCCTCGAAACCGTAATGCTCTATACGGGCCTCCAGGGGCATGCCGAACCCGGCGATCGAAGAGACCCCGAGAACGCCGATCTGTCTTTCGCTGCCGCTCTCGGTGTCGGCGAGCCGCAGCCGATCGCTTCCATCCCCGCCCAGCAGGATGAGGCGCGAAAGGATGTCATCCAGGTTCTTGTAGAGGCTCTGCTGCGGCAGACCCACCCGGACCTCGTCGTCCCCCTGCTTCAGATCGACCGAGGTGTCGTGATTGACGTCGAGTATCTCGACGGTGTCGGCACGGTACGTGAGGGAGAGCAGGCTCGAGGCTGCGTCGAACGTCTGCAGCAGCGGCGCCCCGTCGAGCGCCCAGAGGCTGGTGTTCGCCACCGGCTGGCCGGTCCCTGCGGGAACATCGGTGAGGGTCCAGACGCCCGCGCCCGCGGCTCGAACGTCCGAGACGCGTATGGTCTCGACGTCAAAGGTCGTCACCTTGCCCGTCACCGGGTCCGCGGCCAGATCGAGGACGAGGGTATCCTCCCCCTCACCTCCGCGAATCACGATGTTCCTGCCGGGATCGGGGACCCACAGGGTGTCGTCTCCCGGTCCGAGCAGGAGACACAGGCTCTCGACGTTCGCGTCAAAGCCGACAACCGCCGGGGCGGCGAGTCCCAGGACCTCGTCGCTCCCCACGTGCCCCTGAACGGAGACCTCCCCCGTGCTGTCGAACACGATCGTGTCCTCGCCGGGGCCGCCGTTCACATGCGCGCTGCCGAAGATCGCGGCCAGCGTGCCGTCCTTTCCGAACGACACCTCGTTGTTGCCGCCTTCCAGGTTGACGACGAGGGGCCCCTGCGTGGATCCGATGAACAGGGCGTCGTTCCCCGCGCCGTCGTCCACCGTGAGAGGGCCGTCGATCGAGCTCAACACCTGCAGGTGGTTTCCTGCTGCGTCGCAACCCATCTCCAGGCGCATCTCTTCGATCCCCGCGAACCAGGCAACGGTGTCGGGCAATCCTCGCCTGGCTGCGACAAAGGCACCCGAATCCGATCCGGCCCTGGACAGCGTGAGACGCGGTCCGTTGGCGACGATGTTGTCCGTCACCGTCATCAGGGGACGCCAGGAGACGGAGACGAGATCGGCGAATCCGGCGCCGAAGAGCAGGGTGTGGAACTCGGGGGCCGCCCCGTCGCTGTCGACGTAGAAGCTCTGCGTGACCGTGCCGCCGCTCGCAGTCGTGCCCGTAAACATGACGGTCTGGCCGGCGGTGTCCGCGTCGCGAAGGCGGACGTCCAGGGCATCGAGATCGAAAGCACCGCCGTCCGCCATCCGCAGCGTGAAGAGCTCGGAGACCGGGTCCGAGGGATAGACGGACCTGCTGACCTCCGCGGAAGCCGCCAGAATGCTCGAGCCGGTCAGCAGGAGCCCGTCCTCGCCGTATTCAAGGACATCGCTCTGCAGCTCATCGAACCGCATCGCGCTCGGCAGATCGCGGCCGTACTCGTCGTCCGCCAGGGTGACGAAATCCGTGCCGGCCCCGCCATCGATCCGCACGTCGGCGTAGACCGAGCGGATGGTATCGCTGCCTTCTCCTCCATAGAGGGAAACGTCGATCAGGTCATGGACCCGGACGTCCTCCTGCCCCGCGGTGATGGAGAGCCGGTCGTCGCCCTGATTCCCGTAGATCTCCAGCTGATCCCTGTCTGGGGAGGAATTGATAATGAAGGCTTCCCACGGCTGCGAGCTTCCCGCACCGGAGAGCTGCGCGTCGGTGATGCGCACCGCGGGGCTCGAGCCGGGTCCCGTCTCCCCGGTTTCGAGGTTCGTCTGATCGTGTTGCTCGTAGACGCCGTCCACAGTGATCACGTCGACCACCGCGGGATCCGCGCTGCCGTTGATCACGACCTTGTCGCCCTCGGGAGCGGTCTCCACGGGGGAGCTCAGGTCGATGGCGAGCCGCTCCAGGCGAGTCCCGGAGAGGTCTCCGATCGTCACCGTGTCCGCGCCGCCTCCGGCCGCGACGACAATCTGTTCCATGTTCTCCGCTGAGATCGACGAGGACCCGTCGTTGATGATCACGGCAGCGCCCGCGCTGCTCAGCGTGATGTCGTCGTCGAGTTCGCGGTAATAGTAGTTCTCGACATCCTCGCCGCTGCCGACGAGCTCCAGCCCGCCCTCGACGGTGAGCTGGTCGCTGTCCGCCAATCCGGGAGCCTCGACAAAGGTATCTGCGCCGCTGCCCGGCCGCCAGATGTAGCGGTCGGCGCCGGCGCCTCCGACAAGCACGTCGTCTCCGTCCCCGCCGTCGAGATAGTCCTCGCCTCCCTGTCCATAGAGAACGTCCGCGCCGGGACCGCCGAGGAGCATGTCGCCGTCGACCGCGTCATCCGCGGGATCGGGAATCACGCCTGCGACGACGTCCAGGATCGCGTTGCCTCCTATCAGCAGGTCGTCGCCCGCCTGGCCGTCGATGTCATCCTTTCCATCTCCGCCGACCAGGGTATCGTTGCCGCCGCCGCCTGCGAGCACGTCGTCGCCGGCATCGCCCCAGAGCGTCGCGTCGCCCGAGCCCCGGTAGACCAGCGCGTCGGCTCCGTCTCCACCCACCATGACCACGTCGACTCCGACCGTCTCATCCGCGTAGAAGACATCGTCGCCGCTGCCGCCGTTTCCAACGATCTTCTTGACCCCGGTGAACTCCTGCTCGAAGGTGTCCAGGTACTTCACGACCACGGTCTCACCCGCATCGGGATCGTTCGGGTCCGTCGGGCCAAGCGACCGGATGCGGAACTCCTCGTCCAACCCGTAATCGCGACCGAGGCCGTTGGGGTTCGTGTTCTCGCGCAGGTAGTCGTAGGGTCCCATGTACAGGGTGAGCGTGCCGGGATCTGCGGGATCGAGGAAACCGGCAAAAACAGGCGGCCGCTTGACGACACCGGACAGCACCTCCGTGTCGCTGGGCGGCGTGTAGATGTCGAAATTGGCGAGCGTCATCTTGTACAGATTCCATCGCTTGTCGACGACGACGATTTTGAAGAACCCGAAATCCAGCGTGCCCAGTATGTACGCTTGCAGCGCTACCGAGAACTCTCCCATGGACTTGAAGATGGCGAGGCGATCGGAGGCGAGCTCCATGTCCAGCTCGCCGAGCCTCACGCGGCCGTCGTAGGTATAGTCGGCAGGCGATGCGGGATACTGGTACAGGACGCCGGGCTCCAGCGCGGGGTCGCGCCATTGGTCGGGAGGGAGCCGGTTCGGGAGGTCGTTCAGGTCGAAGAGGATGTCCAGCGTGAACGGAAAGTCCACGCCGACGTTGATCTTGATGACCCCCGTGTCGATCCCCAGGACTACCCCCGCGCCAACGGACGCGAAGAACTTGAGTTCGGCGCCGTCCAGGTTCGGCGGGTCCTCGGCCAGCTCCCCCGACACCGTGAAGGCCGGCGGCGAGATGTTCCCGTCCACGGCCCCTTTGCTGTTGTGGTCGTCGAAGTATAGTCCCTCTCTCAAGAGCTGCTTGTTGCCCAGGAGGCTCGCTTCGAGGGTGGACAGATCGCTGTAGTCCAGCGTCTCGGACAGCCAGCGGATGCCGAGGGTGTCGTAGCCCATGTCGAAATCCAGCAGCATGCCGAACTTCGCCTCGATCTTCACTGAGAGGATCCAGAACACCGGGATTGTCTTGGCGAACTTGAGCTGCAGGTCGAGGTCGATCCTCAGGCCGAGCATCGTGACGTCGGTCTCGCCGCGCATGAGCTTGAAGATGTTCTGAGGATCCTCCAGGAGGGGCAGGCTGATGTCTCCTCCGAGCTTCATGACGAGCTCGTTCTTGCTCTGCACTCCCTTCTTTGCATCCGTTGCCGGCTTCGACTCGGTAACCTCGGTCTTCTGCCCGAACACCTTGGACGCGCGGACCCTGAACGAGCCCATGCCCACCAGGTTGGTCAGGGTTCCCGTGCGCGCGGGCGCTTCGGCCGTGACCAGCGTGGTGATGAGGGAAAGGGTGCGCAGGGCCGCGGAAGCAGCGGGGGACCCGATGCTTGCCATGTCCATGAACGTCACCGGGGGCCCGCCCACGGCTTCGCTCAGATCGCTGATGCCGGGGATGGGGGTCTGCAGGAAATCCAGGATCGGCTTGATCTGGGAAAGGACCGGCCGCAGCGCCCTGATGACGGGCCCGAGGAACCCGCCGAGGTACTCGTCGGCGTCGAGCTGGACATTGTCGAACGCGATGACCGGATCGGTGCCGAAGGTCGCGGATGACGGGTCGGCATCCGCAAACGCGTAGGTGATTTTCGCGTCGGTCGTGATCGCCACGTTGAAGACGTCGTTGCGATCCGCGTCGGTCAGCCCCTGGTACTGCCCGTCTGTCCAGGCGTAGAGATCGGGAACAAAGGAGCCCTCGATGTCGAGGTCCGCATAGCCGGTGCCTGAAAGCGAGGCGTCGAGGACAAGCGAGTCGAGCTCCGCCACTGTCAGATGGTTGTCGGGGTCCACCAGGTCGATGGTGTAGCTGCCCTGGAACGTCGAGACCTGATTCGGATCGTTCTCGATCAGCGCCGAAAAGACACCCAGCTTCCCGATGGCGGACAGGTCGCTGTCCAGGATCACCTGGACCTCGACGGCGACCTCGTCAGCCTGCGAAGTGTCGACGACGAAGAACGAGCCGTCGCTCGTTTCAATCACCCCGAAGGTGACCTCCAGGCTCCACGTCGCGGTGACCTGCGCCATGTCCTCTGTGTTGATCAGGACTTCGAGGAAGGGATCCTCGCCCAGGCCCAGGTCCGCATCCACAGCGTCCGAGATGGTCCCGGTGAGGGTGAGCTGGAAGAGGATGAGGGGGTCTCCGTCGCGGCCGTACACGCTGATGTCGCCCGCGATGCTGCCGGCCAGGGTCCGCTCGAGCTCGGCGACGACGGAATCGACGGAGACGTTGTCGATCCCTGCCAGGAAGTCCGAGAGCCGCGATGCAAGCAGGTCGGCGAACTGCCCCGGGGTCTCCGTCGCCATCTGCGTGCCGATGAGGGGGAGCCCCACGTACGTGGTGGCCGAATTGAACACCGATATGTTCAGACGGACCTGCAGGCCGCCAAAGAATTCCGGCAGGCCCTGCCTCAGGAGACTGAGGTCCGCGCCGGTGGGGTCCGGGGTGATCGTGAGGAACAGCCCGTCCGCGGGCGGGGGCTCGCCGGCCCGCAGGGTCTCAACCAGCTCGTCGGCTGCGGAAGCCGCGTCCGGGCCAGCGTTGCGGCTCGCCGGCAGATGCCTCTGGCTTGCCTGCAGAGTCTCCGCCATCAGACCCGTCTGCGCGGTATGCTCGAAACCGGCAACGTGCCCGAGCTCGTGCATCACGACCGTGAGCAGATCCATGCGGCCGGCCGCTGCACTGCGGTAGTCGGCCAGCAGCGTATCGCCGAACACGAGCTCGAACTCCTGGTCGTCGTGAGGCGAGGAATCGACGAACCACCCGTGGCCGGCGGCGTCTGCGTCGATCTGGACGCAGATCCGTTCGTCAGGCCCAGCGCCAGAGCCATCGAGATCCGCGATGCTGAACGAAGCGGACGCGAGGAGATCCAGCCCACTGTCGTCGATCGACGCACTCTCCCGCCACCGTCTCCTGGCCTCTTCTACGAACGAGTCCAGATCCCCGAGAGTGAGTCCGGTCGCGGCTGCGCTGTCCTCATGGTCCGGGGGCGGCTGTGCCGCCTCGAGCATTTCGACGAGCCGGCCGGCCGCGATCGATTGAGCGAGCGCCCGATCGGTCCGTCGGAAACGGGGTCTTCCGCCCTGTCTCCGTCCTGATCCGAGGGAGATGCGAGCTCCGTTCCCTGCGAGCTCGGATCAACGGTAGTGGAAGCCGGTGTTTGCGGACCGGCGAGAGGATCCTCGCGAACAGGCCCGCTCTCGTCGCCTTCGCTCTCGTCGCCTTGCTCTCCGACCCCGAACAGATCAGACAGTTTGGCTTCGGGGCTGTACCCGGAGCTTGACTGTTGCGAAATCGTTACTTGCTCGCCGCTTCCGCGCACCTGCACCTGGATGAGCGACTCACATGGGGGGACTGCCGCCGCCATCGCGTCCGGGATTCCAGTCCCTGACAGGAGAAGCCGCTGCTCCAGAGATTCGAGCACATAGGTACGGCTTTCCCTCTCCACGTGGATCTGCACTTCCCCTGAAAACGTGCGTTGTGACGGGAGCAGCAATGATTATAGGTGGCGCCAAACAGCGCTGTCAAATTCGTTGCGGGCCGCGCATGGCGGCGTCCGCGTTGACAGCGGCCGTCATGGCGCGCACGCTGGGACCATGCTCGACCGTCTGCAGGAGTGGGCTCGCGTCAGGGGCTACCGCGTTGCGGCTGGACCCGCAACCGTGCTTCCGCAGGCACTGGAGGACGTCGCTGCTCGCGCCCGCGGCGGCGAGCTGGACCCTGACCTCGTGACAAAGTGGCTCAGGTGGCTCGCTGAGCCCACGCTTCCGTCCGACCTCGGCTCTCGCGCCGTGATCGCGGTGGCCGTGCCGTGTCCCGCGTTGTGGATAGCGTTCGAGCTTCCCGATGGAATCGTGGAGGCCCGCGTGCCGCCGACCTACGGCGAGGACGCGCGCATGGATCAGACGATCGTGGCCGAGCTCAAGGCGCTGCTGCCCGAGCTCGACGGAGACCTCGTGCCGCTGCGCGGTCCGCGCAAAGCCGTCGCGACTCGTCTCGGCCTCACCGAGTACGGCCGCAACAACGTCACCTACGCGCGGGGCCTCGGCAGCTACGTGCTTCTCTGCGCCGTGCTCACTGGCGCGGCGCCCGCGCTGCCGCTTCCGGCGCCGCGGGGCCCCGCCTCGATGGCTGCCTGCGCATCGTGCGACGCGTGCCTCGCCGCGTGCCCGACAGGAGCGATCCCGAGGCAGCGATTCCTCCTGAACGCCGAGAGGTGCCTGGTCGCGTTCAACGAGGCTCCGGGCAGCTGGCCGCGCTGGATTCCCGCCTCGGCACACAACTGCCTCGTCGGCTGCATGGCCTGCCAGGAGATCTGCCCGTCCAACGAGGGCATGCTCGTCGAGCGGGACAGCCGGGTGACGTTCGATCGCGAAGAGACAGAGGCGATCCTGCGCGCTGCGCCCGACAAGGGAGCCGCTCCCTGGACCGCCATCAGCGAAAAGCTCTCCCGGCTCGGCCTGAACGGATATCTCCCGGTCATCGGCCGCAACCTGCAGGCCCTGCTCGAGGCAGAGGCGGTCCGCAGGCCGCGTCGAGGTCGAAGCGCAAGGGAGGCGGGAACGTGACTGTGGCAAAGGTAACGTGGCTGGGGCACGCTTCGATCCGGGTCGAGGCGGGCGGACAGACGATCTTCTTCGATCCCTGGATCGAGGGCAACCCCAAATGCCCGATCAAATTGAAGGACATCAGGCAGGCGACCGCGGTCTGCGTGACGCACGGACACGACGACCACATCGGCGATTCGCTCCAGATCGTGAAGCAGACCGGGGCCAGGCTGATCTGCAGCCCGGAGATCGCCATCTACGCCGACCACAAAGGCATCCGCTACGACGTGGACTCCTACCCGCTGAACATCGGGGGGAGCTGGGAGACGGAGGCCTTCACCCTGACGATGGTCGCTGCCGACCACACGTCCGAAATCCTGGGCGAGGAGTACCAGAAGGACGGCACCGTCGTCCCCGGTTCCGGCGCGGCCGGTTACGTGCTGCGGATCGCGGACGGACCGGGCATCTACTTCGCCGGGGACACGGGGGTGTTCGGCGACATGGCGTTGATTCGCGATCTCTACGCTCCGGACCTCGCGATCTGTCCCGTGGGCGGCAAGTACAACATGGGCTACCGCGAAGCCGCCTACGCGGCCTCCCTGATCCTGCCGCGGGTGCTCATACCGATTCATCACGGCACTTTCGCCAACCAGATGCTCGATCTGCGCCGCCTGGAAGTCGAGATGAAGGTGCGCGCGCCGAAGGTTCGCCTCGTGGCGCTGGAGCCCGGCGAAAGCTGCGAGATCGGGGGGCCGGAGCGATGACGGAGCTGCACATCTACTTGGAGCCGCTCGCGGGAAAGGACGCGGAGCTGGAGGCGTCGTTTCGCGACGCGTTCGCGCCGGCGATATCCGTCCAGAACGGCTTCCGGCGGGTCGCCCTGCTCAAGGCACGCGATGCCCTGAGGCAGTATCGCATAGAGCTCGCCTTCGAGAGCGAGGAGCTGCGCCTCAAGTGGGTGGCCTCGCCCGAGCACCAGGAAGCGTTCCCCAAGATCACCGCCCTGTGCCAGCAGGTCACGTGGGCGGGGTTCGAGGTCCTGCAGCAGCGCCTCGGCCGATAGGAACGCTTCGCGTCTCCACCGCGGGCGCCCGCGGCTTTCAGACTGTCAACCAGCGGACCGCGGCCTCTCGGAGCTCGGGCGCCATGCTCAGCGACAAACGAGCTCCATTGGCGGTGACTTCGAGCTGCCTCTCGCGGGCTCGCACGCGGGTGACCCGCGCGCGGGGAACAACATAGGAGTCCTCGCCATAGTTGTGGGACGCCTCGAGCGGGTCGCATGTGTAGACAAGCTCGTGGGGGTTCACGACCAGAAGCTGGCCGCGATCGACGTCTTCGCCGGTTCTCCCTGGGGCGACGGCGAACCGATAGAGGACCGGGGCCCCTTCGCGCAATCGAGCCACGGGGCCGCTGAGGACGCGCTTCCACTTGACCGGGAGCTCCACGCGCGCGTTCTCCTCCGCGGGGAGGGGCAGCGGCAAGCCCGTCAGCCTCTCCCGCAGTGCGAGCAGGGCCGGCCTGAGGCCGGACCGCGCCAGCGTGTTGTAGCGGATCGTCAGCCTCTCGGCGAACGAGAAGAAGCTGAGCCTGCCGTAGAGCAGGATCGTGACGTCCTCGATCGCGCCGATCCTGTCGAGGGGGATCAGCACTTTCATCCCTCTCTCGGGCTCCTCGGTCCAGAGCCCGACGGCCCGCGTGCCCATGCCCAGGACGCATCGGGGCGATGTCACCTTCTGGTCGCCGCACCCCGTCGAGCGCGTCGCGCGGGGAATCACGAAGAGCTGCTCAAGCCCTCCCAGGGAGCAGCCCCTGTTGAGCGTCTCGAGGGCGCCCTCGGGGAGGTCCTCCGCGGTGCGCGGAGTGCGCGGGAAGACGTCGTAGATCCCCCGTGAGGACGAGTCTGCCGCGGATTCCGAGCGGTCGAGCTCCCAGCTTTCGGCGGGATCCGGCTGTCGATGGGAGTTGTTGCGGGTCATCGTCGTCGGCATCGCGCGTGACACCCGTCCGCTACAATCGCGCTGCCTGGACCTCTGCGCGCTCTGCGGGAGGGCGCCTGCCCACGGTCGCCTTCTTCTTCTTCGATTCGAACAGCCGCTGCAGGAGGCAGAACACGAACACCAGGAAGCCGATCACGATCCTCGTCCACCAGGAGTTCAGCGTGCCCTGGAAGACGATGAGCACCTGGATGATTCCGTAGACCAGCACGCCCAGCACAGTGCCCAGGATGCTGCCCGCTCCGCCGGTCAGCAGCGTGCCGCCGATCACCACCGTGGCGATGGCGTCCAGTTCCATCCCCTTGCCGTGGAGCGCGTAGCCGGAGAGCGTGTAGAAGGTGAACACGATCCCGGCCAGCGCGGAGCAGAACCCGCTCAGGGCGTAGATCGTGATCTTTGTGCTCGCCACCGGAAGTCCCATCAGGACGGCCGACTGTTCGTTCCCGCCCATCGCGTACGCGGTCCTTCCGAGCCGGGTGAAGCGGGAAACGTACAGCCCGGCCAGCACGACGGCGACCGCAATGATCGCCCCGGGCGAGACGAAGTCCTTGCCGACGATCTTGACCGAGGCGTACGCCACCGTCTTCCAGAACTCGTTGGTGATCGCGATCGTGTCGATGCTCACCACGTAACAGAGCCCGCGCGCCAGGTAGAGCCCCGCCAGCGTGATGATGAAGGGGGGGAGACTGAAGCTCTGGATCAGGTAGCCCATGAACAGGCCCAGCGCCGTCCCCATCGCAAGCACGAGAGGGATCACCACGATCGGGCTCGCGTGAGCCTTCTCGAGGAGGCTCGACGCCACCATTGTGGACAGCGCGAGCACCGAGCCCACCGACAGATCGATGCCTCCCGATATGATGACGAAGGTCATGCCGACGGCCAGGATCAGGAGATAGGCGTTGTCGATGAAGAGGTTCAGGAAGTTCTGCACCGAGAAGAACCCGGTGAACGCGATCGAGCCCAGCGCGAACATGATGACGAACAGCCCCAGGGTGACGAAGTATGGGAAGTCTCGCTTTCATGCCGCCGCCTCCCGCCGCCCGAACACGCCCGCAACCCGCGCTCTGAAGATCTCCGACTGCAGCAGGCTGACCGCGTACACCACCAGCGCCTTGACGACCTGGGCGATCTCGGGCGGCACGTTGAAGGCGTAGATGGTCGTCGTCAGGGTCTGGATGATCAGGGCTCCCACCATGCTGCCGAACAGGAAGAACCTGCCGCCGTTGAGCGACGTGCCGCCGAGCACCACGGCCAGGATCGCGTCCAGCTCGAAGAGGTTGCCCGCGTTGTTCCCGTCGGCGCTCATGACCGTGGAACAGACGACCAATCCGGACACGCCCGCGCAGAACCCGCTGAAGGTGTAGCACCAGAAGACGATGCTCTTCGCGTTGATGCCGGCAAAGCGGGTCGCCGTCGGGTTGATCCCGACGGCCTCGATGAACATGCCCAGGGCCGTCTTCCTGGTCACCAGCCAGCGTTCCGGCCAGCAGGACGCCACGATGTACAGCGAGAAGGGCAGGCCGAACAGGTAGCCCTGTCCCAGGAGGGCGAACGGTTTGACGTAGAGCCAGATCACCATGGCGTTGGTCGTCACCATGGCGATCCCGCGTCCCGCGACGAACAGGATCAGGGTCGCGATGATGGGCTGCATGCCGATCCAGGAGACGAGCATCCCGTTCCACATTCCCGCCGCGGTGCAGACGAGCAGGGCGGCGACCATCGCGAAGGCGAGGGGGTACTTGGGATTGCCCGCCAGGTCGCCGCCGATCAGCATCGCCACGACGCCCGCCGAGATCGCCACGATCGATCCGACCGAGATGTCGATCCCGTGCGTCGCGATGACGAGCGTCAGCCCGATGGCGAGAATCATGATCGGGGCGCCGTTCTTCAGTATGTCGATGAGGTTGCCGAACAGGTGTCCTTCGAGCATCTCGATGTGAAAGAAGTTCGGCGTGAAGAAGAGGTTGAAGAGAAGCAGGATCGCCAGGGTGACCAGGGGCCACATGATCTTGCTGCGGCCGAAGCGCCTCCAGGTTTCCATGGCTATCTCCCCCCCGCGATGGTGTGCATGATGGCGCCTTCGCTGATTTCGTCGCCGCTCAGCTCGGCCACCTTCGCCTTGTCCTTCAGGACCGCGACCCTCGTGCTGCAGCGGACGATCTCTTCGAACTCCGAGGAGATGAATATGAGGCCCATGCCCTGGCGGCTCATGTTCAGGATCAGCTCCATGATCTCCAGCTTGGCTCCGACGTCGATGCCGCGGGTCGGCTCGTCGAGGATGAGGATGATCGGGTTGGTGGCCAGCCAGCGCGCCAGCATCAGCTTCTGCTGGTTGCCTCCGCTCAACTGGCCGGCTTCGTTGTTCGCGCCGGGCGTCTTGATGGCGAGAGACCTGATCAGCTCGTCGGCCATCTCGAGCTGCTTCTGCCTGGGTATGTAGCGGAAGACGCCCCGTCTCCCCTGCAGGGCCAGGACGATGTTCTCGCGGACCGTCAGCTCGGGGAAGATGCCTTCGTTCTTGCGATCCTCGGAGCAGAAACCCATTCCGGCCAGCATCGCGCTGCGGGGGGTGTTGATGCGCGTCTTCTTCCCCTTCACGTGGATCTCGCCCTGATTGGCCCCGTCGATCCCGAAGATGAGGCGGGCCATCTCCGTTCTTCCCGGAGCCCAGGAGTCCCGCCAGGCCCGAGCACGTCTCCTTCGTCCAGGTCGAGGCTGAACGGGGCGATCGAGCCCTCCAGCCCGAGGTCCTTGACCGTCAGGACGCTCTTCGAGTCCCTGGCGGCTCTCGCGCCTTCCTTCTTCCTGTCCTCACCCGTCACGGCGAAGCTGAACTCGGACAACTCCTTTCCGAGCATCTTCGCGATCAGCTCCACCTTGGGGAGCTCCTCCGGCCTGTACTCTCCGACCAGCTCTCCGTTCTTCAGGATCGTGATCCGGTCCGAGATCCGGTAGGTCTGGTCGAGAAAGTGGGTGATGAACACGATCGCCAGACCGTCGTCGCGCAGCTTGCGGATGACCTTGAACAGCTGATCCACTTCGGCCTCGTCGAGGCTGGAGGTGGGCTCATCCAGGATCAGTATTCTCGACGAAGTGCCCAGCACGCGCACGATGGCAACCATCTGCTGGATCGCGATGGAATACGAGGAGAGCGGCTGCGTCACGTCGACCGCGACGTTCAGTCTCTTCAGCGACTCGTCCGCCCTGCGATTGAGCTCCTTCCAGTCGATGCGCCCTGCCTTGATCGGTTGCCGTCCGATAAAGACGTTCTCCGCCACCGAGAGGTTCGGGCAGAGGTTGATCTCCTGGTATACCGTGCTGATCCCCAGCCGCTGCGCCGCCATGGGCGAGTCCGGCCTGATCGGCCTGCCCTCGAGGAGCATCTCCCCTGAATCGTGCCGGTAGACTCCCGTGAGCACCTTGACCAGGGTCGACTTGCCGGCGCCGTTCTGGCCCATGATCGCGTGCACCTCGCCCTTGAAGAGGCGGAAGTTCACCTCGGACAACGCCTTCACGCCCGGGAAGTGCTTGTTGATCTTCCTCATCTCGAGAATGGGAGCGTTCTCGGACATACCTCACGCCTCCTCTTTGCTGTCCTCGCGGGCACCCGCCGGGCTGGAAGAAGGACCACCCCGGGGCGGATCCCCGGGGTGGTCTTACATCACGGAGTGAGCGAAATCAATACTGGCGGGTAGGCAGCGCCGCGGCTGCGTTGGTCTCGTCGAAGATGCCCTCGATCGTGTAGATCCGCGCGGGGAGCTTCTTGCCGTCCCGCAGGTCCCGGATCGCCTGCACCGCCTGGGGGCCGAGGAGCGGGCTGCATTCGATCGAGGCGTTCATCTCGCCGGCGACCATCGCTTCGAAGGCGCCCTTCACGGCGTCCACGCCGACGATGATGATGTCCTTGCCGGGCTTGAGGCCCGCTTCCTTGATCGCCTGGATCGCGCCAAGGGCCATCTGGTCGTTGTGGGCGTACAGGACCTCGATGTTCTTGTCAGCCTTGAGGAAGGCCTCCATGACCTGCTTGCCCTCGGAGCTGGTGAAGTTGCCGGTCTGGGAGCGGCGTGAGCTTCCAGTTGGAATGCCTGGCCATGATGTTGGCAAAGCCGGTCTTCCTTTCGATGGCAGGCGCCGATCCGGTGGTCCCCTGCAGCTCGACGATGTTCATGGTCTTCCTGCCGTCGTCGAGACCCTTCTTCTGCAGGTAGTCGGCGAGCCAGTTGCCGGCCTTCTCGCCTTCCTTGACGAAGTCGGATCCCATGATCGTGAGCCTCAACCCCTGGTCTTCCTTGGCGACGTCGCGGTCGATCATGACGACGGGGATTCCGGCCCGCTTCGCTTCCTGGAGCACGGGGCCATAGCCGGTCTCGACGAGCGCCGTGAACAGGATGCAGTCGACCCTTCTTGCGATGAAAGACCGCATCGCCTTGATCTGGTTCTCCTGCCTCTGCTGAGCGTCGGAGTAGATCAGGGTGAAGCTCGGGTCTTCAAGAAACGCGTTCTGGACGGAGATGGTATCGGCGGTCCTCCATTCGCTCTCGGAGCCGATCTGCGAAAACCCGACGACCCACTGCTTGGGCTGCGCGAACGCGGTGACCGAAATCGCAACCATCGCCACCGCGATCAGCGCGAGAATCTTTCCCCATTTCTTCATGCAATCCTCCCTTGAGCCGTGCCTTCCGGCGATGTCCCTTTTCCCCGACGGGTGACCGGCGGGGAAAAGCCTCAAACGATCTGGCCTTCTTTCCCCTCTCTCCTCCCCGACCTCCTTGTGCGCTGCTATCTTGGGACGTTCAGGAACTTGTAAAGTTTCTCGTTGTGGAGCACCTGTTCCACTTCGAACTTCAGCGGTCCGATCACGGTCGTCACCTCGCCGCCGGCATTCATCAGCGTGATGGTGTTGTTGATGGCGATGATGGTGACCTTGCCTCCCAGCTCCAGGACGTCGCCGTACTTGATGTCTCGCGTGCTGCCGTTGCTCGTCATGTAGATCTGTCTCCCCAGGTACTGCGTGACGACGAGCTTGTCCTGGAACTTCGGGTCGGGCCTGCTCCTGGTGCCGCTCGGGAAAGAGACCGTCCGCGGGCTGCCCTTGAGGATGTCGGTGACCGACAGCAGCTTCTCTCCCCGTTCGGGCCCCTGGATTTCGTAGACCGTGTCCGGTTTGCCCGAGGGAGTGAGCTCCACCCAGTCCCTGTCCACGTTGATCCTGATCTGAGCGGCGGCGGGGATCTTGTCGCCCACTTTGATCGCGACCCACTCGCCTCTGCCGACCCTGTAGCTGACGGATCCGGCGGCGGTCTCCGAGTACACGCCCACGCAGGTCACGCTGCCCGCCGCTTGCGCGAACGCGCCTGCCGCCGTCGTCAGCAAGAGGATCAACGGCGCCCACACACCTCGAAGAATCTTCCGCATGGCACTGCTCCTCCCCATGTGCGGGTGTAGCATGCCCGGGTCGAGTTGTATTTAGACGATTCCGCTATTTCGTGTACTTTTCGGCCGACGCGCGGGGCGGCGGCGAACGGGACCGCGACCCTGGCGTGGGCGGCTCAGTACTTGCGGGTCGGCAGGACGGCGCGCGCGACCGCGGCGGGGAACACGACCTCCGAAGTGACGATGCGCACCGGCAGCTCCTCGCCCGAGGCGAAGTCCTTGACCGCCTTCATCAGCTGCGGGCCGAGCAGGGGGCTGCACTCCACGGAGCAATTGAGCTTGCCGGCAATCATGGCCTTGAAGGCGTCGCGGATCCCGTCCACCGAAACGATGACGACATCCTTGCCGGGCTTCATCCCCGCGGCTTCCATCGCCGCGATGGCGCCGATGGCCATGTCGTCGTTGTGGGCGAACAGGACGTCCATCCTGCGGCCGTCGGCTGCGAGGTCCTTGAGTATCTGCTGCATGACTTCCTTTCCGACGCTGCGGAAGAAGTCGCCGCTGCGGGACACGATGATCCGGTAGTTGGGATGGTCCTTCAGGACCTCTTCGAAGCCGATCTTGCGGTCGATGGCCGGAGCGGACCCGATCGTGCCCTGAAGCTCCACGATGTTGACCGGCGCGTCCGTCTTGAGGGTGGCGATCAGCCAGCGCGCCGCGCGCCTGCCTTCTTCGACGAAATCCGAGCCCATCAGGGTCACCCAGAGAGACTCGTCTTTGACGTCGACCGCACGGTCGGTGATGAACACCGGGATTCCCGCGGCCCTGGCTTCGCGCAGCACCGGCTCCCAGCCCGATTCGACGATCGGCGAGAAGGAAATGATGTCCACGCCGCGGGCGATGAAGGAGCGGACCGCTTCGAGCTGCTTTTCCGGCTGCTGCTCCGAGTCCACGAAGATCAGGTCGATCCCGGCCTGCCGGGCCGCCGTCTTGATCGACTCCGTGTTCGCCAGGCGCCAGTCGCTTTCCTTGCCGACCTGTGCGAATCCCAGCACGATCCGGCGCTCCGGCCCGGGCAGACGCGGCGCGCGGCGAGGCGGCGAGAGCGCCCCGCTCGATCGTCTCGGGTGTCACCAGCGAGGTCCTGAGGATCATCTTCTTCGGGATTCCCTCTTCGTGATGCAGGATGTCGAGGGCGTAGATGACGGCTTCCTTGCCTCCCGTGGGGCAGGTAAAAGTCGCGGAGAGTGCGCCGCGCCTGACCATCTCGATGCCGCCGTCGGGGCCTGGCAGCCCGTCGATGCCGACCACGCGTATGCCGCGGATGCCCAGCTTCGCGGCTGCCCTGCGCGCGCCGTCGGCCATGGCGTCGTTGTGCGCGAACACCACGTCCACGCGGCCGCCCGCTCGGAGCCAGGCCGCAAGCTCGTCTTCGGCCTTGTCGCGCAGCCAGTCTCCCACGAGCGTGTCCACGACCGCTATGTCGTCCTGCTGCGCCAGGGCCTCGCGGAAGCCGACGCTGCGATCCAGAACCGGCGGAGAGCCGGACCGCCCCAGGATCTCGACGATCTTTCCCCCCTTCGGGCCGAGGAGCTCTCTCACGTACTGCCCGGCCTGCTTTCCTATGAGCCGATTGTCCGGGCCGATAAAGAGGGTGTAGTCGAACCCGATCACGGACCGATCCAGCAGGATCACGGGAACCCTCTGGTACGCCTCGGCGATCACCGGCGAAAGCGCCTCGGACTCGTTCGGCGAGATGATGAGCAGGTCGATGCCCGAACCGAGCAGGGTGTGCACGTCCTGGATCTGCCGGCCGCTGGAATCGGCGGCGTCGGTGAACACGATGCGCAGGTCACGGTGCCGGCGTGCCTCCGCCATGATCTCGTCCCGCATGTTGATGCGCCACGGTTCCGTGAGGTTGGCCATCGATACACCGATCACGTAGTCGAAGGCCTTCGGATCGGTCGAAGGCCGGCAGGCCGCCATGGCGAACAGCAGCGGCAGCAGAAGGGGGGTGCGGGCTTTCATGTGCGGGCTTGTCGGTATTCCACGGGAGGCCGGCCGAACACCCGCTTGAATGCCCGGCTGAAATAGTGCTGGCTCTGGTAGCCGACTGCTTCGGCCACTTCGTATACCTTTACCGCGGGGTCGTTCATCATCTCGATCGCACTGTTGATGCGGACCCGCGTGAGGTACTCCACGAAGGAGAATCCGGTCTCCAGCTTGAGCAGCCTGCTGAGGTAGCCGGGACTGATCCTGGCCGAAGAGGCCACCTCCTCGAGCGAAAGGGTCGGCTCGTCGTAGTGGGCGTCGATGTAGCGCTGAGCAAGCTCGACAAGCGACCGGTGGCCGCACCGCCTGGCCACTTCCGCGCTGAGCGTCTCGTACGTTTCGGGCACCCCGTGCAGGGCTTCCGGGACCGAAGCCTGCACGACGATCAGCGCCTGGCACAGGCTGGGCACGACACGTTGCTCGATCTTCACCGGCGCCTCGATCCAGGTCTTCCCGCCGCCTGCCCCGCAGATGACCACGATGTCGTCCCTGTCGTCACTGAACACCGTCAGAGGGGCGAGCTCCGCCAGGGTCTCCTCCACGACGGAACGGATCGCAAACAGGGCAATCCGGCGTTCCCGCTCCTCCGAAGGCGCCGTGGCGACCGCCCGGTCCACGATGTGGACGACGGCCATCGCGGCGGGACCGCTCACCCGCACACCGAGGAACGGGGCCTGCTCGTTGATCTCGACCGCAGAGAGCCGTCCCCTCGCCCAGTCGCGCAGGAACTGCTCCCGCAGGAGAGGGAGATTGCGCTCGAGCTGCTCGCGGGCCCAGCCGAGGTACTGGCGCTGGCGCCGGGTGGCGGCGAGCGCCTCTTCGGCTCGGGCCAGCACCGCGGTCAGCAAGTCCTCGGGCACGGGCTTCAGGAGATACTCGAAGACCTTGAGCTGGAGCGCGCGCTGGGCATACTGGAACTCGTCGTGGCCGGACACCACGATGATGATGCAGTCGCCCGCCTCGCCGCCGACCTTCTCGATCAGCTCGAGGCCGTTCAGGAACGGCATCCGCACATCGATCATGAGGATGTCCGGCTGCTCCTTCCGCACCAGCGCGAGCGCCTCCTCGCCGTCCTCGGCCTCCGCCACCACTTTCATGTCGGGCCGGATGCGCTCGATCGCGGCCCTGAGTCCCCGGCGGATCTTCGGCTCATCGTCCGCGATCATCACCTTCCACATCGACTCACCCTCCGGCGGTGACGAGCGGATGGAGGATCTCCACGGTCGTGCCCCGGTCGCGCTCGCTCTCGAAGCGCAGGCCGTAGCGGCTGCCAAAGGAGAGCTGGATCCGTTCGTGAACGTTGTGAATGCCATATCCCGCGAGCGCGCCCGCGGGAGACGGGCTCGCCGCGAGGAGAGCCCGGATCTCCTCGAGCCTGGCCGGGCTCATGCCCACTCCATCGTCCGTCACCCGCATGAGGAGCATCCCGTCTTCGCGCCGCGCCTCGACGAGGATGGAGCCATGGCCGCGCCTCTCCTTGATGCCGTGGTAGATCGCGTTCTCCACCAGAGGCTGGAGCGTGACCTTGAGCACCATGAGGGAGGCCACGTCGTCGTCGGTGCGCAGCTCGAAATCGAACTTGTTCTCGTAGCGCGCCTTCTGGATGATGAGGTAGCTCCGCACGTGCTCGAGCTCCTCGCTCACGCTGATCATTTCCCTGCCGCGGGAAAGCCCGATCCGAAACAGGCTCGTGAGGGCGCCCACGATCTTCACGATATCCTGCGCGCCGTGCTGCTGGGCCATCCACTGGATCGTGTCGAGCGTGTTGTACAGAAAGTGCGGCTTGATCTGCTCCTGGAGGATCTTGAGCTCGGCCTCCCGCTTGCTCTGCTGCTCGCGGTAGACCATGTCGAGCAGCTTCTGAACCTCCTCGATCATCGCGTTGAAGCTCTTGCCGAGATAGCCGATCTCGTCCTCCTGGCGGCCCTTGTAGCGGACGCTGAGGTTTCCGTCCTGCGCCTCCTTCATCAGCGAGCGCAGCTCGATCACCGGGCGCGCGATCCCGCCGGTCAAGAAGACCGAGACGACCAGGGCCACGAGCACCGTCATGCCGGCGATGATCAGCGAAGAGGTGCGGATGCTGCTCACCTGGCTCATGATTTCGTTCAGGGGGAACACCCCCACCGTCTTCCACTGGGTGTAGTCGGACCACTGCGAGACGATCTGGTAGTCCGCGCCCTTGATGCGCCGGACGCTGATCGCCCGGGGAACGCCGAGCCATTCGTCGCGGACCCGGTACACGATCGGGTTCACCGGCGTGTAGACGATGGCGGCGCCCGGCGCCTGGATAAAGAGGAACCCGCCCAGGCCGACGGTCAGGTCGGCGAAGATAGCCTCCATGACCTCGAGGCGCAGGTCGATGAGGACGACGCCCCTGACCCGGGTAGTGCGGGGATCGACGACCGCCTTGACGATGGACACGACGTCGTCGGCGCTGTATTCGCGGCTGCTCCGCAGGTTGCGCCCGATGGGTCGCGACAGCAGCCTGACGCTGCCCGGGTTGTCCACCGCCGCCCTGTACCAGCTCTCCTCGGTCAGCGGATCGCGCGTGATGGGCTGGATCTCGTTGCTCAGCGGACGGTTGTCGGCGCTCACGACAAGGATCCCGGCGATCTCGGGATGCGCATTCGAGATGGAGCGCAGGAGCTGCCGGGCCGCGGCCTCCGCCCCGGGCGAAAACGGCTGCGCCGAGCCCTGGAAGGCCATGAACGCCTGCACGTCGGGATCGGCGTCGACGACGGCGATGATGCTCTCGGTCTGACGGATCGAGGACTCGATGCTTCGTGTGACCTGCCTGATGAGCTGCCACGTGTTGCTGGTGGCTTCGCTCTCCAGCGTCCTCGCCGAGAGGTACGAGCCGAGCACGCCAAGGGTAAGGAGAGGCAGGAGGATGACGGAGATGAACGAGAAGAGCAGTTTGGACCGAATGCTTCTGAGTCTCAGAGGCTATCCCCCGAGGGGCTGGCTGCATCCTACGGCACGCCGCAGGGTTTTTCAACCGTGGCCCCGCTCATCAGGTGAGCTGCGCGTCGAGGTCGCAGAACACTTCGCGCTGGAATCCGCGCACGGGCCGTTTGCCGGAGAAGCGCAGGTCCACGAAATCCAGCAGCGCGTCGAAGTCTTCGGGCGTGTGCCCGTGGGCCCCCTCCCGGAACGACCAGCCGATCGCGTCGCGGGCGCCCAGCAGCTCGTACGCCTCGCGGGCCGCCAGGCAGGCCGCGTACGATCCCGGCGGGTTCGCCCACGCGTCGCCATGGGCCTCGTTGACGAGCAGCGCCCTCGGCGCGATCAGGGCGTGCAGGTAGTGCTGATCGTACGGCAGCTCGGCATCCCGATTGCGGTGCTCCGCGAAGCCCTTGCCGAACCAGAAGATGTTGCCCGACCGGAAGAAGTCGTCGATCACCTCCGCGCCCCTGCCCTTGAGCCTGTTGAGCCCGGAGCCGCCGGTGCCCGAGTCGTTGGGGTTGGTCAGGGCGATCCGCTCGTCGGTCGCGCCCGCGAGGAGCACCGTCTTCCCTCCGCGCGAGTGACCGGTGATGGCGATCTGGTCGGACCGCACGAAGCCGAGGGTTCCCAGCGCGTCGACGCACCGGTGATAGCCCCAGGCCCAGGCCGCCAGCACGCCGAACGACGCCTCGGGGAAGATCCGGTAGAGGCCCGTCTGGCGATGGCGTTCGCCGTTGTCCGCGGCCATCGCGGTCCGGTTGAACGAGGCGGCGATGGCTCCCCGCGCGATCACCCGCCGGACGATGTCGTCGTTGAAGGTAGCGCCAGCAGCCGTCGCCGTCGAGCACCACGGCGAACGGGCCGTCGCCCGGCGGCACCCACAGGTTCAGCGAGAACGCGAGCTCGCGGCCGCGGTCGAAATCGCAGCGGACCTCGTAGGTGCGGAACCCGACGCCGCCTTCGCTCCTGATCGTCGAGCTGCACAGGAGCTCGACAGTCGTGCCCTTCGGCGCGGGCGGCATCCCGCCGTACTCGTGCTCGACGATCGCCGCATGCAGCTCCCTGCGGCGCTCGGCCCAGTCGGGCTTCGCGACCCTGCGGCCGTCTGCGAGCTCGAGGAGCCCGGGTGTTGCCTTCATCTTGCTCTGATCATATCAGATCTTGACGACCTGCCGCTGCACTCCTAGGCTGTCCGTCGACCGCATCTGCCGGGGAGGGGCCGCAATGACTCGCGAGAAGCTCAGCGTCGATTTCGATTGGGAGGAGTGGCGGTCCGCCGGGAGCGATGTCGGCGCGATGGACCCCCTCACGGCCGTGCGGGTGCTCTTCGAGATCTACCTCATCAACGCATTCGAACGAAGCGTGATCAGGCTCAAGCAGGACGACTGCGTCAACGGCCCCATCCACATCAGCATCGGGCAGGAGGCGGTGGCAGCGGCCGCGATGGCGGCCCTCACCACCGAAGACCAGATCAGCGCGAGCCACAGGGCCCACCATCAGTTTCTCGCCAAGACCATGAACGCCGTTCTCCCCGCGGGGTGGGACCCGCGAACCGAGGATCTCCCGGCGGCAGGGCAGGAGGTTGTCAACCGGACACTCGCGGAGATCATGGGGCTCGCGGCCGGCTACTGCGGCGGCCGCGGCGGCTCCATGCATCTTCGCAACATTGCGTCGGGTGTCCTGGGCACGAACGCGATCGTCGGAGGGGGTATCCCTCTGGCTACCGGCGCGGCCCTGGCAGCGAAGCGCGCGGGGAGCGGCCATATCGTGGTCGCCTTCTTTGGCGACGGCGCCGTCAACCAGGGTGCGTTCCACGAGGCCGCCAACCTCGCGGGACTGTGGAAGCTTCCGATCGTCTATTTCGTCGAGAACAACCAGTACGCGGTCGCCACGGCGGTGAGAGACGCCTGTGCCGTGCCCGAATTGTCGATTCACGCCGCCGCCAAGGCGATGCACGGGCGCGTCGTCCACGGCTACGACGTCCCCGGCGTCTACGCATGCATGCGCGACGCCGCTTCCCGCATCCGGGCAGGCGAGGGACCCTTCCTCGTCGAGGCTCGCTGCTACCGCCACTACCACCATGGCGGGGACCTCAAGGGGAGCGCGTTCGGCTACCGCAGCAAGGAAGAAGAGACCGAGTGGCTGAGCAGGGATGCGTATTCCCGGTATCCGGAATCCCTGGTGCGGGCGGGCCTCCTCACCGACGCCGCCGTAGCGCGAATCCGCGGCATGGCCGAAACGGCGGTCGAGACGGCCGTCGACCTGTGTGCCATCCGGGGCGAGAAGCTCCAGGTGCGGGTCGAATTGTGGCCCGACAAGGCCGGCGTCGCCTCCGGGCTTCGCAGCTCGGCGAGGGAGCTCGAAGGCCTCGCCTACCACGAGCGGTCGGACTTCTCGCGCTTTCGCGACATCCGGTACTCCGATGCCGTCGCGGCGGTGGCCGGACGCTGGATGGAAAAGGATCCCCGTGTCTTCGTGATCGGCGAAGAGGTCGCCAACTTCGGGGGCGGTTCCTACGGAGCCACCAAGGGCCTGCCCGCGCGGTTCCCGGGCCGGCTCATCAACACCCCGATTTCCGAATGCGGCTTCACGGGCGTGGGGCTCGGGGCCGCGATGTCGGGCGCGAAACCCATCATCGAGATCATGTTCCCCGACTTCACGCTCGTTGCCGCGGACCAGGTCTTCAACCAGATCGCCAAGGCGCGCCACATGTACGGCGGGACCACCGACCTTCCCCTGGTGCTGCGTACGCGGGTCTCCACCGGCTTCGGGTACGGCGGCCAGCACTCGATGGATCCGGTCGGGCTGTTCGCCGCCTTCTCCGGCTGGCGCATCGTTGCTCCCAGCGATGCCTTCGAATACGTCGGGCTCTTCAACACCGCGATGCACTCGCTCGATCCCGTCGTCGTTTTCGAGCACTACAGCCTGTACCCCCGGTCGTTTCCCATCCCCGAAAACGATCTGGACTACTGCATCCCGTTCGGGAAGGCGCGCATCGTTCGCGCCGGCAGCGACATCACCGTGCTCGCCTATTCGGCGATGGTAGGACGGCTGGAGGCGCTCGCCCCCGCGCTCGAGGCGCAGGGAGTGAGCATGGAGATCATCGACCTCAGAAGCCTCGATATGGCGAGCATCGACTGGGACACGATCGGCGCCTCGCTGCGAAAGACGGGCGCCGTGGCGATCGTGGAGGGTGCGGCCGCCGGCCAGGCCATCGGAGAACGGATCGCGGCGCAGATCACCGGGCGATTCTTCGACGAGCTGGACGGCCCTCCCGGGTGCCTCGCTTCCCTCGACATCCCGAATCCCGTGTCCCGCGCCCTGGAATCCGCGGCCCTGCTCGATGATCAGACGATCGCGGCCAGGCTGCAGGCGATGGCCGGCAGACGGGGAGACTGAGAGCCGCGGCCGCGGCGATCCGCGCCCGGTCTATGCTTCGTCGTCGTCCTGCGAGCCTCTCTGCGCCCGCTCGGCCGCGAGCTTCTCGGCGATCTGTTTGCGCAGCAGGTTCTTGATCACCTTGCCCGTGGGCGTGCGGGGCAGGGCCTTGATGATCTCCACGCGATCCGGCCACTTGTAGCGGGCCACCTTCTCCGACTCCATCAGCTCCCAAGCCTCTTTCTTGGTCAAGGTCTCCACGCCTTCCTTGAGCTCGACGTAGGCGCAGACCCGCTCGCCCAGCAGCTGGGCGGGCATGCCGACGACCGCCGCGTTGAGCACCTTGGGGTGCCTGTAGAGCACGCTCTCGACGTCTTCGGCGCTGATGTTCATTCCCGAGCGGATGATGATGTCGGCAATGCGGCTGACGAAGTGATAGTAGCCGTCCTGGTCGATAAAGGCGCCGTCGCCGCTGTGGTAGAAGCCTTCGTTGTCCCACTTCTTCTTGTTCAGGTCAGGGCGCTTGAAATAGCCGGCCATGATGAAGGGAGCCTTCTGGCAGAACTCGCCGATCTCGCCGACGCCGAGTCGGTTGCCGTCTTTGTCGACGATCTTGATCTCGCTGTAAAGCTGGCGGATCCCCATGGTGGTCGATACGAGCTGCGGCGCCATCCCGAGCTCCGTCACGTTGAGGTAGCCCTCGTTGGAGCCGAAGCCGTTCCAGATCAGGCAGCCGTAGGTCTTCATCATCCTCTCGATCACCGCCACGGGACAGGGGGCCCCGCCGCTGGCCACG
Source organism: uncultured Spirochaetota bacterium (assembly GCA_963734495.1). GTDB lineage: Bacteria > Spirochaetota > Spirochaetia > SZUA-6 > CAVTHK01 > CAVTHK01. Next base: position 189,390 of record CAVTHK010000001.1, on the reverse strand, counting down.
GCCCGCAGCGACGACAGGTCGTAGTCGCCGAGCTTGGGGTAGTTCAGCAGCGCGATGTGCATTGCCGGCACGCCGGCGTAGACGGTGGCCTTCTCCTGGGCGATGGTCTGGGCCATCACGGCCGGGTTGAAGCCGTCCAGCAGGATCAGGGTGCCTCCCAGCATGGCCATGGACAGGATTCCGATGCACTGGCCGAAGAGGTTGAACCAGGGCAGCGCCATGACCACGCGGTCGTCGATGTTCTGCATGAGGTGATGGAAGAACCCCGAGCGCTCGAAGCACTTCCAGTGGTTGTGGGTCCTCGGGCAGCCCTTGGGCTGGGCTTCCGTGCCGGACGTGTAGCACATGGTCAGCGGCAGGTTGGCGTCGACCCTGCAGTTGCGGTCCAGGTACTCCTCGGGATGCTGCTCCTCGATGGGGTTGTCCCAGCGATCGGTGAGCGACACCGCGCCGTCCGCGGGCGCGCCCAGCAGCATGATCCGGCGGACGCTCGCGTGGCGGGTCTGCAGGTTCTTCGCCATGGCCAGGTGATCGAAGCCCTGGTACTCGGCCACCGTGATCAGGGCCGACGCCTCGGTCTGGCTCACCACGAAATCCAGCTCGTGCTCCCGCCACGGCATGGGCAGGGGCACGACGCAGGCGCCGATGCGCGCCAGCGCGAACTCGATGACCACGGCCTCGACGGAGTTGGGGATCTGGGCGATCACCAGGTCGCCGTGGCCTATGCCCAGGTCGAGGAAATGAAGAGCCATGCGGTCCATCATCAGGCGGTACTGGGACCACGTGAGCCTCTTCCTGCGATCGACCAGCGCCACCTTGTCCGGGAGGGCCGCGCCCCAGCGCTTGATGTAGTCGCAGAGCGTCCACCGGTCCCAGAAGCCCAGCCGCGTGTACTCCTCGATCTGCGCCTGCGTCACGTTGGTCTCGACTTCCATGACTGCCTCCTCGTGCGCGGCCCCGGGGTCCAGGCGGCGCGTAGCGACCTAGTATCCCGTGGAGGCTCCGCCGGCGCAAGCTTCTCGCCGGCCGCTTTGACCGTCGCCGCGCGGCCGCCCATTTTGCGCCTGCGATCTCGTATACTCGAGTCAAGAGGCCTCATGGCGGATCAGCTGGACATGGTCGGAATCGACGTCGGGTCCGCCACCGTGGCAGTCGCGCGCGTCGCGAGCGACGGCACGCTGCTCGACTCGGCCTACATGCCTCATCGCGGCCGCGTCCGCGAAAGCGTCCGCGCCGCCCTGGAGTCGATCGGCGCGGGCCGCGCACGGGTTGCGTGCACGGCGGGCACGCCCCACGTCGTCCGCGGCCCCCGCGTCGACGGGCAGATCGCGACCATCGAGGCGGTCCGGCGCCGGCATCCCGGCGTGCGCTCGATCCTCGTGGTCGGGGCGGAGCGCTTTGGCCGGATCGATCTCGACAGCCGCGGGGGCTATCGCGGGACCGCGGCCAACTCGTCGTGCGCGGCCGGGACAGGCAGCTTTCTCGACCAGCAGGCGAGGCGGCTCGGGCTGGACTCCGTGGGCGACCTGGCCGAGGCCGCGCAGAGCAGCGGCGGCCGCGTTCCCCGGATCGCGAGCCGCTGCGCGGTCTTTGCCCGCACCGACCTGATCCACGCTCAGCAGGAAGGCTACAGCCTCGCCGAGATCTGCGACGGGCTGTGCGCGGGCCTGGCGCAGAGCATCGTGGACGCCGTCTTCGGGGGATCGCTGCCTGACGGCCCGGTGGCGCTTTGCGGCGGAGTGGCCAGGAATCGCGCCGTGGCGCGGCATCTGTCCCGGCTGCTGGGCACCGATCTCGTGGTCGATGACGAGGGCCCCCTGTATGCGGCCCATGGCGCGGCGCTGCACGCCCTGAGGAGTCTCCCGCCCGAGCCGGCGGTGTCCCTCGATGACCCCGAGGCGCTGTTCCGCGAAAGCGGGCGGCGCGAGACGACGCTTTACCCGCCCCTCGGCCTTCCCGCTTCGGACTACCCTGACTTCGCGAGCGGCCGCATCGACGACTACCGGTCGGACAGGCGCGGCCGCGCGGTCGAGGTGGAGGTCTTCGGCGATCCCGATGCGAGCGCGGGTGCCGTCCTCGGCATCGACATCGGCTCGACGAGCACGAAGGCGACGATCGTCGGCCTCGACGGCGCTGTCATCGCCGGCCTGTACACCATGACCGCGGGCGCGCCCGTGGCGGCAACTCAGGCGCTGTTCGAGGCGGCACGCGACCTCGAGGTCCGCGAGGGTCGCGCGTTTCGCATCGCCGCCGCCGCGACCACGGGATCCGGCCGCAAGCTGGTCGGGGCGATCATCGGGGCGGACCTGGTTCTCGACGAGATCTCGGCCCATGCCCGCGCCGCCGTGGCGCTGGACCCCGGCGTGGACACGATCATCGAGATCGGCGGCCAGGACAGCAAGTTCACGACCTTGAGCGACGGCCACGTGACGTTTGCGCGGATGAACATGGTCTGCGCCGCCGGGACCGGGAGCTTTCTGGAGGAGCAGGCGGGCAATCTCGGGTGCTCGCTGGCCGACTACCGGCTGGCGGAGGGAGTGCAGGCGCCCCTCGCCAGCGACCGCTGCACGGTGTTCATGGAGCGCGACGTGCACGAGCTCGTCGCGCAGGGCTTCCGGACCGAGGAGATCCTCGCTGCCGTCCTGCACGCCGTGCGGGAGAACTACCTGAGCAAGGTGGCAGGCAGAGAGCTGGGCGGCAACATCTGCTTTCAGGGCGCGACTGCCAGGAATCGCGCCCTGGTCGCGGCGTTCGAGCAGAAGCTGGGCCGCAGGATCCGCGTCGCGCGCACCTGCCACCTGGCCGGGGCTCACGGCGCGGCACTGACCGTGCTGGAGGACCTGCCGGCGAGCACCGCCTTTCGCGGCTTCGGCCTGGCCGAATCGGATATCCCGATCCGCGCCGAAACCTGCGGACTCTGCCGCAACCGCTGCTCCCTGCGCGTGGCAACGGTTGCCGGCCGCGAGGTCGCCTACGGCTTTCTTTGCGGCCGGGACTACCAGACGCGCAGGCGCGTCGCGCGGGGCGCAGGGCTGGACCTCGTCGAGGCGCACAGGCGGGCGTTCGCCGGGGCCGACGAGCCTCCCGATGCGGCGCCGCGCCGACCGTCCGTCGGTCTGCCGGCCGCGCTTCCCATGGCCGAGCACCTGCCCCTGTGGAGGAGGTTCTTCCGCGCGCTGGGGATCCCCGTCGTCACTTCGGAGCTCGGCCCCGAGGACCTCGCCGAAGGCAAGCGCCTGGCCGGGGCGGAGTTCTGCGCGCCAATGGCGGCGCTGCACGGGCAGGCGGCCCGGCTCTGCGAGCAGGCAGACTTCGTCTTCCTTCCCATCTATCTGGAAGGCATCGAAGGCCGCGCCGGGCGCGTGCGCCAGTACTGCTACTACACCCAGTTCGGGCCCTCCGTGGTTGCCGCCATGGCCGGCGGCCGCTTCCGCGAGCGGCTCCTCATGCCGCTGGTCCGTCTCTCCGGCGTCCTGCCCGGCCGCACGATTCCGCGCGCCACGATCGCGGAGCTCACCCGCGCGCTCGGCGCGCTCGTCCCGGGCCTTTCGCGCCGGCGCGTCGCGGCCGCGCTCGAGGAGGCGCTGCGCTGGTTCCGCCGGCGGCGCGACGACCTGCCGCACCTGTTTTGCCAGGAGACCCAGGGCGACGTGGCCGTGGTTCTGCTGGGCAGACCGTATACGGTCCTCTCGCCCGGCATGAACAAGGGGATCCCCGGCATCTTCGATTCCCTCGGCATCAGGACGTTCTCGGAGGACATGATCCCCGCGGCGGAGCCGGATGCCGAGACGGGCGAGCTCCTGCGGGCGCTGCACTGGAACTACGCCGCCGAGATCGTGGACGCGGCGGCCCGGGCGGCCTCGATGCCGGGTCTCTACCCCGTGCTCGTCACCTCGTTCAAGTGCACGCCGGACTCGATGCTCATCGAGTACTTCGAGCGGATCATGCAGCGCGCGGCCAAGCCCTACCTCATCCTCCAGCTCGATGATCACGACTCGTCGGTCGGCTACGAGACCAGGATCGAGGCCGCGGTCCGCGCCTTCCGCAACCACGCCGCGGCCCGGCCGGTGCCCGACGGGCGGCGCGCCGCGCTTCCCGTCGCGCCCAGGCTGTGTCGCAGCCTGGATGGGCGCGTGCTCCTGCTGCCGCTTTGGGACCCTCTGGTCCACCCGCTCCTCTCGGCCGCGCTGCGCCGCGCCGGAGTCGACGCGCGGCTCCTCAGCGAGGACGCGGAGGCCATCCGGCGAAGCATGCTCATCAACAGCGGCCAGTGTCTGCCGCTCAGCATCATCGTCCAGGAGTGCAACGAGACGATCCGGCGGGAGAGTCTCGACCCGGCGCGCACGGCTGTGTGGATGATGACGGGAACGGTGGCCTGCAACTTCGGGCTCTTCGCCCACTTCATCAAGACGATGCTCGAGCGTGAAGGGCTGGGCGAAGTCGCGGTGTACGCGGGGAACCTGACCAACGTGGAGTTCTCGCTGAGGGCGAGCATCGACACCTATCTCGCGTACCTGATCGGCGGGATACTCAGGCGTCTGGCGTGCCGGATCCGTCCGCACGAGCGAGCGACGGGCGACACCGATCGGGCTGTGCGGGAGAGCCACGCGGCTCTCGTCGAGGCGTTCGCGGGGCGCGCGGCCCTGGACAGCACGGTGGAGAGACGTGGCCCGGAGGTTCGGGGTCCTCGACTGGGATCGGGACGGTCGGAAGCCCAAGGTGGCCATCTTCGGGGACCTGTACGTCCGCGACAACGACGTGATGAACCAGGACCTGGTCCGGAGCATCGAAGCCGCGGGGGGCGAGGTGGTGACCACGCCCTACACCGAGTACGTCGAGATCGTCGCCGGGTCCTATTTCCGCCGTTGGCTGCACGAAGGCCACCTTCTGCGCGTGGCGGCCAACAGCGCCCTGCTTGCGGCGATGCGCGCGTTCTCCCGGCCGTACGGCCGGCTGTTCGAGCCGCTGCTCGGGCCCTGGACCGCCGAAGGCGCCATCGACGAGAAGGCGCTGAGCGCGCTGGACGTCCGGCTCGAGCACGACGGCGAGTCCTTCGACAACATCCTCAAGGTGCGCCACCTGCTCGCGCGGCACCGCGACCTCGCGCTCTTCGTGCAGGCGGGGCCTTCGTTCTGCTGTCCGGCGCTGGTCACGGAGGCGCAGTCGCAGCGGATCGCAGAGGTCACTGGCGTGCCCGTGGTCACCCTGACCTACGACGGCACGGGGACGCACCGGAACGACCTGCTCGTCCCCTACATCGCCGCGGCCGCCGAGCGCCTGTCGGGCGGACCGCCGCTCTGAGGGCACTGCGCCGCCGCGACGGGCGGACCGTGGCGGCCGCGCGCACGATCGGCGCCCTGGCTTCCTGCGCTTATCTGATCTGGATCATGTTCGCGATGCGCGTCGCTGTTTACCCTGTACGCAGAATCCTTTCGAGGAGGGAACGCGATGAAGACCATCCTGAGAAGCGAAGAGCTCACCTGCCCGTCCTGCGTGCTCAAGATCGAGTCCGCGCTCAAAGCGGTGCCGGGCGTGAGCGAGGCGAAGGTCCACTTTGCCACGGGGCGGATCGAGGTCGAGCACGACCGCGACGCCGTCGTGCCCGAGGCGCTCGCAAAAAAGGTCCGGTCGACCGGCTACGAAGCCCGCGTCTCGCCTGTGTGAGAGGAGGGACAAGATGAACAAAGTGAAGGCCGCCATCGGACGCCTGCGGCGCAGCAAAGGCGCGCTCGCGGCATTCGACGCGGCGCTCGTGCTCGCGGGGCTCGCGGCAAAGCACCTCGCCGGGCTGCACGCGGCCCACGACGCCCTCATGGTCTCCGCTGCCGTGCTCGCCGGCTCCGACATCGCGGTCCGTGGCGTGCGCGCCCTCGCCCGCAGGCAGATCGGCATCGAGCTGCTCGTGACGATCGCCACCGCCGGAGCGATCGCCATCGGCGAGTACTGGGAGGCGGCCGCGGTGACCTTCCTTTTTGTCCTGGGGGCTTACCTGGAGGCGCGCACCCTCGAGAGGACGCGGCGCGAGCTGCGCACGCTCATCGACCTCGTGCCGCAGTCGGCCGCCGTGCTGCGTGACGGCCGCGAGGTGTCGGTGGCGCCGGGCGAGGTGGGCCGCGGCGAGACCGTCGTGATCAGGCCGGGGCAGCGGATACCCGTGGACGGCGAGGTGCTGCGCGGCAGCGCCGCCGTCGACGAGAGCACGATCACAGGCGAGCCGATGCCCGAGGACAAGGCCGCGGGCTCGCGCGTGTACGCGGGCACGATCGTGCACGGCGGCGCGCTGTACGTCCGGGCCGAAGGGGTGGGGGCGGACACCACCCTCGCGCGCGTCATCCGCCGGGTGGAGGAGGCGCAGGAAGCCAGGGCGCCGACGCAGAAGCTCATCGAGCGGTTCGCCCGCTGGTACACGCCGCTCATCGTGGCCGCGAGCGCCGTCACGTTCGCCGTCACCCGCGACGTCGAGCTCGCGCTGACCTTTCTCGTAATCAGCTGCCCCGGCGCGCTGGTGATCTCCACCCCTGTGGCGGTCGTGGCCGGGATCGGCCGCGCCGCCCGAAAGGGCATCCTCATCAAGGGAGGCGAGCACCTGGAGAAGGCCGGCAGGATCTCCGTCGTGGCGTTCGACAAGACCGGCACGCTCACCACAGGCAAGCCGCGCCTGACGGACGTGGCGGTCGTGGGCGCCGCGGGCGGAGCATCGCCGTGGAGCGACGCGCAGCGCGCGCTCCTGCGTCTTGCGGGCATCGGAGAAGTCGTCTCGGAGCATCCGCTTGCGGCGCCGATCGTGCGCGCGGCCGCGGAGCACGGGCCCGTCCCGCATCCCAGCCGGTTCGAGAGCCTCCCCGGAAAGGGAGTGGTGGCGGAGCACGAGGGAGTCCGCGTCGCGGTCGGGAACCGCAAGCTGATGGCGGAGCTCGGCATCTCTTTCAACGGCGAGGTGTCCGCGGAGCTTGCCAGGATGAGGGGGCAGGGAAAGACTTCGGTGCTCGTCGCGAGAGACAACCATGTGGCGGGGGTCCTCGGAATCGCGGACACGACCCGCGACACGGCGCGCGCCGCCGTCGAGGGCCTCAGGAAAGCCGGGGTCACGCGCGTCGTCATGCTTACCGGCGACGACCGCCAGACCGCGGAGGCCGTGGCCGCTCAGGTCGGCGTCGACGCCGTGCACTCGGAGCTGCTCCCCGAAGAGAAGCTCGAAGCCATCCGGAATCTTCAGGGCAGGGGCACGACCGTGGCCATGGTGGGCGACGGGGTCAACGACGCCCCCGCCCTGGCGCAGGCGGACGTCGGGATCGCGCTCGGCGCCGCGGGCTCGGACGTGGCCATCGAGGCGGCGGACATCGCCCTCATGACCGACGACCTGCTCAAGCTCCCCGAAGCGGTTCGCCTGTCGCGGCGCACGCTGCGGGTCATCAGGCAGAACACGGCGCTGGCCCTGGCCACCGTGGCGCTTCTGCTCGCAGGCGTGATGATAGGGGAGGTCCGCATGGCCTCGGGGATGCTGATCCACGAAGGCTCGGTGTTCCTGGTGATTCTGAACGCGATGAGGCTGCTGAGGGCTTGAGGCACGGGCCGGCTGCCCGGGCTATAATGAGGCGGAATGAACAGCAGGCGCCGTGTCCCGCTGCACAACGATTCGATCGAGCCCGAGACGTGCACGCCCGAGATGCGGCTCGAGATCCTGAAGGGCCTGCCGTTCTTCCGCGGCCTCGGCGCGCGCGATATCGCCCGGATCGACGCGAGCTTCAGGGATACGGGCTTCGAGGCGGGCCGGATCGTCGTGATGGCCGGAAAGCCCGTGGAGCACCTGTACGTCGTCGCCGCGGGCAAGCTCGTGGTGGTTCACCCGATGCCTTCCGGTCAGGACGTCCTGATGGAAGTGCTCGCGCGCGGCGACTTTTTCGGCAGCCTCTCGCCGGCCGGAGATGCCGCGTACCCGGACATCGTGCGCGCGCGCACCGCCTGCTGCCTGCTCGCCATCTCGGCGCAGCAGTTCCGGCGGGTCCTGGAGACCTTTCCCAAGGTCGCCCTCGCCGTGCTCGAGATCACACGCAAGCGGCTGCGGGCGGCGCACGAGACGATCCAGCACCTGAGCGCGAGCACGGCGGAGGTGCGGATCTCCCACGCGCTGCTCAAGCTCGCGGACAAGCTCGGCACACGTGGAAGCTCCGGCATCCTGATCCAGGCGCCGCTTTCGCGCGAAGACCTGGCGGCCATGACAGGGACGACTCCGGAAACCGTGAGCCGCACGCTGAGCCGGCTCCAGCGCGATGGATGGATCGAAGCGGGCAGGCGGTGGGTCCGCCTGCGGGACCGCGGGCAGATCGCCCGGCTAGCCGCATCGGAGGGACGGGCTTTGTGATGGACGTCAAGGCGATGCTGCGCGAAGACCGGGCAGCATGGGACGAGCTCGTCGCGGTCCTGGACGCGCATCCGCGGGAGGTGCTCCACGACCCCGCTTCGTCGTGGCAGTGGACGAGCCGCGACGTGTACGCCCACCTTGCGCGATGGCTCACCCGCTCCATGGACGAGCTGGAGGCGATGCTCGGCGGCGCGCCGCTCGCTCCCCTCACAGGCAGCGACGACGAGATCAACGCGCGCTGGCAGCGCGAGGACAGCGGCCTCAGTCTCGGGGAGGCGAGGGCGAGAGCGCAGGCGGCCTTTGACCGGCGCGTGCGCCTCATCGAGTCGGTTCCGGACGGCGCCTGGAATGCGGCGCTCGAACGCATCGCCCGCTACGACGGCGCCGAGCACTACCGGGCCCACCGGAGCTACATCGTCAAATAAAGAGGGGCCGCCCCTCGCGGAGCGGCCCCGGCTCAGGCTCGAACGCCTAAGCGCCGGTCCTCTTGGGATCCGGCCTGTCTGAAGTGTGGTTCATGCGCGCCTCCTTCTCCCGCCCCTGCGGGAACCCTGGATTACCGTCCGCGGCGGTTGCTCGTCGCGGCCCGGGCAATAAAAAAGCCGTCCAGAGGGACGGCCACCATGTTCAACTGTGACCGCACGCCTCCGATCCTTCTGTCGCCGGGCGACCGTGAGGCATGCGCATAGGCTGTTCGAGCGGGGCCACTATCGCACGCCCCGCGCCGCTCGTCAAGCGTCCCCTGTCCCATCTCATTCTCGCCCCGCTGGCCGTCATGTAGATAGATTAGCGGCGGGAGGCTGCGACGTGAACAAATACATGCTGTTGCTCCGGGGCGGGGGCGCGCGAATGCAGAAGATGTCCCCCGAGCAGATGCAGGAGCACATGAGGCGCTGGACCGCGTGGATGGAGAGCCTCTCGAAGCAGGGGATCTGGGACGGGGGCGATCCGCTCGGATCGGAGGGCCGCCTCCTCAAGGGAGCCGGAAAGCCCGTGACCGACGGCCCGTACACGGAAGCCAAGGAGGCCGTGAGCGGTTACGTCATCCTGAAAACGGACAGCCTGGACCAGGCCTGCGAGATCTCCAGAGGGTGCCCGCTGTTCGAGATCGACGGTGTCGTCGAGGTTCGGCCCATCCGCGCGATGTAGGCCCGAGAGGCGAACGTGCCGGCTCAGGCGCGCGGCGTTCCCGCGATCGTCGACCACCTCTTCCGCAGGCAGGCCGGCAAGATGGTCGCCGTGCTCTCGCGGATTCTCGGGTTCCACAACGTCGACATCGCGGAGGAGATCGTCCAGGAGACGCTTCTCACCGCCCTCCAGGTCTGGTCCTTTCGCGGGGTCCCGGCCAACCCCGGAGGCTGGCTGATGGTGGCCGCCCGCAATCGCGCGATCGATCATATCCGCTCGGAGCGGAGCCGGTTCAAAGCAGCCGATCATCTGCGCCGGCAGGTGCTCTCCGAGGGAGCGCTCTCCGCGACCGTGGACCGCGAGTTCGAGGAATCGCGGATCCCCGACGCTCTCCTTCGCATGATCTTTACCTGCTGCGATCCGCGGCTCAGCCTCGAAGACCAGGTCGCCCTCACGCTCAAGTTCTGCGGCAGCTTTTCCATCGGGGAGATTTCCGCCGCCCTGCTCTGCGAAGAGGAGGCCGTGCGCAAGCGCCTGTACCGTGCGCGCCGGAGGCTTCGGGACGACCGCGAGGCGTTCCGGATGCCCCCCGATTCTCAGCTTCAGGCGAGGCTGGATGCCGTGCTCCAGGTCGTGTACCTGATCTTCAACGAAGGATACAAGAGCGCCGCCGGCGATGCTCTCATCCGCGCTGAGCTCTGCGACGAGGCGATCCGCCTGACTTTCCTCCTCGCCGAGAACACCTCCTGCGCCCGGCCCAAGACCTTCGCCCTGCTGGCTCTCCTCCATTTCCAGGCTGCCCGACTCTCCGCGCGGACTTACGAGGACGGCTCCATCCGCGAGCTCGAGCAGCAGGACAGGGAAAGCTGGGACGCCGGGCTCATCGCCCGCGGCTTCGACCTCCTGGACCGGTCGGCGTCCGGGGCGGAGCTCAGCCGCTATCACGTGGAAGCGGCGATCGCCGCCTGCCACTGCGGAGCGCCTTCGTTCGAGCAGACCGACTGGGCCATGATCGTTTCGCTCTACGGCAAGCTCCTCTCGGTCTACGACACACCGATCGTGCGGCTGAACAGAGCCATTGCCCTGGGCTACGCGCGGGGACCGGCGGCTGCCCTCCGCGAGCTCGAATCGATCCGAGCCGCGGGCGAGCTCGACCGCTATTATCTGCTTCCCGCAAGCCTCGGGGAGTTCCAGATGAGGGCCGGCGATCATGGCGCTGCGATACTGAGCTTTCAGGAGGCCGCACGGCTGTGCCGGTCCGCCAGGGAGAAGCAGTTTCTCGCCCGCCGCATCGCCCGCTGCGGGGAAGCAGCCGGGCAACTCGGCGCTGCGCGCATGCAATCGCGGGAGGCTCCCCCTGAGGGCTGAAGCCTCCCGCCGGTGAGGCTACATCGCCCGCAGGTCGAAGACGTGGACCTTGCCGCCGTCCGCGATGATGGGGCACTCCCTGACCAGTCTCGCCGCGGCGGCCAGGTCATCCGCCTGGAGCAGGCTGTAGCCGTTGGAGACGTTGCCCGCGGAGCCTTCCTGCACTCCGGAGCGGCTCACGCTCTTCGATCCGCCGAACGGGGCGCCGGCTTCGACCACGGCGCTGCCCAGCTTCCCGAACCATGCCATCCAGACTTTCATGGAAGCCTCGCCCTCCTGCGGTGTGGCCGGGGACTTTCCACCACTATAGAGCACAAGGAACTTCTTCATAGTTCCCTCCTGTCTCGAGACGTCTGGCTCAATGACGGATGAGCGGCTGCGGATGGGACAGGTGCGGAACCTCAGTCCAGCCGCCGGTGGAACGGTCTCGGCTGCGGCTGGGGATTCTCCGCCAGCCAGGCGCGCCACGCGGCGGCGTCGAAGCCGAGGTCCTCGCCGGTGAGCTCCCGCAGCTCGAGGCGAGCGGAGCGGCACAGGTACAGCCGCTGGTCCTCGAGGCAGCTCGCGAGCCGGTCGTAGCCGCGGGGGTCGCCGCACCGGGCCAGCGCCCGCGACAGCGCCAGCTCGAGGTAGGCGCAGCGCTCGGCGACGTGATCGGCGCCCCGCCTCGGGTCGGCATCGCGCGCGAGGCGGCGGTTGCTGAGCGCCGGCTCGCCCAGCAGGCGGACGAGCGGCGGGATTCCTTCGGGAAGCGCCAGGCGCTCGAGCGCGTAGGCGACGGCGTGCACGTAGCAGAAGCGGTAATCGGTGAGATGCTCGTCGATCGGCAGTCGGTCGACCAGGCGGACGAGGAGGGGAACGAGCCTCCGCTCGCCCGCGAGCGCCAGGGCGTTGATCGCGTAGACCGGCTCGGGCGCCCAGCCGTGATCCGGCAGGTGGTGGTGCTCGCGCGCCCAGAGGCGCGGCAGCTCGGGCGCGCTCAGCGCGGCCTCCACCTCGGCGAGGAGAACCTCCGATCCCGCGGGGTCGCCGAGCGAGGCCAGCATGCGGGCGAGCAGCGACCGCGACGAGGCGCGCGAAGCCGGCAGGCCCTCGCGCATCAGCCTCGCGGCCTCGCCCCCGCCGCTCAGGAGCTTCGCCTGGCCGTCCAGCTCCAGGGGACCCATCACCGCCCGGTCGACGAGCGACTCGAGCTCGTCGCTCGCCGGCGGCTCCGCCTCCCCGGGCGGCGGCAGCCCGGCGGCCCTCAGCGACGCCTGCAGCTCCAGCGGATCGACACCTGGGAATCCGCCGGCAGCCCGTGCCGCGAGTACGGCGGCGAGACCGGCAGCCGCGCCGAGATCGGTCATGTCCGCCTGCATGCGCGCCATCGCGAGCGCGTCGTGGCTCGCCGAGTATGCCTTCCCTGTGACGATCAGGTTGTCCAGCCCCTCGGGCACGAGCGCCCCGTAGGGGATCGTTGCCGTCCAGTTGCGCAGGAAGTCGCGCTCGACAAAGCCGCTCATCGCCAGGTCGCTCGAGGCGAGCCCCTTGATGTCGACGTTGGAGCGCACGACGGCAACCGCGTCCGGGAACCGCCGGCCCGAGAGCATCCCGGCGTAGGCGAGCCGCGCGCGCCCCCTGATGTGGCGGGACTCGCGGGTGGCGACTGTGAACTGCGGGAACTCGCCTTCGCCGAACACGCCCACCTGCCTGCGGGCCGCCACGATCGCGCGCGTCGTGTCGCGGAGGCTCCGCTGATCGACGACCGAGAAGTAGAGACGGCTCGCGGCGGGCATGTCCCTTCGGAATTTCCCGAAGGAAAACCACATGGTGATCTCGTCCCGCTCGCTTCCGTAGGAGTACGGCGCACCTGCCCAGGCCGCCACGTCGGCGTCTCCGGTCGCGTCCACCAGCAGTTCCGCCTCGATGACGCCGAGCCCCGCGGGAGTCGCGACGACGGCGCCGCGCACGCTTCGGCCGTCAGCGACCGCGCCGGCAAGGGGCGTGAGCGGCAGCAGCTCCACGCCGGCCTCGTCCGCCAGCGCCATCTGCGCGACCGACCACGGGACGCGGCGCTCCGCCGCGATCCGCTTGAGTGCGAGATGATGCCGGACCATGGCCGTCGACCAGCTGCCGAACCAGTAGTCGGGCACGCCGCCGACCGTGTGGACGCCGCCGGGGTCGCCGCTGGCTTCGACGCAGGCGGTCGCGACGCCGGCGCGCGCCGCGGCCATCGCCGCCGCGAGGCCGCTGGTCCCGCAGCCGCAGACGAGCAGAGGCCGCGAGAGCAGCGTCGCGGGCGTCGCCATCTCGGCGGCCCGCCAGGCGACGCCGGGCTCGTCGAACGCCGGGTCGTGGAGGCGCAGCGGGGCCTCGCGCGTCGCAGGCTCGCCGGCCTTGATCTGCAGCGGCGCGGCGGGGTCGGCGAGCCCGCGGCGTCGCCGGGCTTCGGCGGCGAGAGCGCCGGCCGCCTCGGCGGCCAGAGGCAGGACGCGCAGCGGCTCGCGCGTCATGGCGGCCGCTTCCGCGTCGCCCGACACCGCGACCGGCCCGAGGATGGACAGCCCTTCCACGCCGGCCCGCTCGAGCCGCCACAGCGGGTCGAAGGTCGCCTCGTCGGCGACCCGCAGCGGATCGGCCGGGAGGTCCGGGCCCGCCGCCAGCAGAGCCCGGCGCGCGTCGACCGCGGCACGGGCCGCGAACAGCGGGTCGTGCGGCGCAGCGGCGGTCTCGAAGCGGTACTCCACGAAGGGGCCGCGCACGGCGGACACCCGCAGGCTGCAGGAGGACGGCACGGTCGCGGCGTCGCCGAGATGCTGCACAACCTGCGTGAACGCGACGGGAGCGCCGGCGGCGCCGCGCCGCACGACGGGGGCGCCGGCCGCTCTCGCGAGCGTCGCTTGCGGCGTGCAGTCGACGATCACCGGCGCAGCGACCAGCCCGACGCCGAACTTGCCGGCGAGCACGACCGCCGCGGCGCCGCCGCCTGCCAGCCCGATGCCCGCAGGCCACGCGCGGTAGTAGAAGCGGACCCCGGCATCGAGCAGCAGGTTCTCCAGCCCTTCGGTCAGGCGACCGAGGTGCGGCAGCGGACCGGCTTCCAGAAGCGGCGCGAGCGGGCCGCGAGAGGCGCCCGATGCGGCCCACGCGCGCAGCGTCGACGAGATTTCGGGCGCGAGGGAAGACGAGCTCGTGGTGACGATCACGGCGAGGCCGCGTCCCGCGAGGTCGACCGCGAGCTGGCAGGCAGCCAGCGTTCCGCCGGCGAGCACCACGTCGGCGCTGGTCGAGCTCGCGCAGGTTCGTCATCGCCATTTCGCCGGCCTCCGATAGGAACGGCGCGCGGGGCGCGCGCCGTTCTTCTTATATATGTCTATCCGCTCTTGCGCCAGCGGTTCCCGGCTTGCCTCCGGGCCCTTTTGTGGTAGTCTGCCGCGAAGAAAAGGTGCGGTACACGTTCTGAGCCGGCCGTCGGGCGCCGGCCGCGCCGCGGACTTCACCTTTCGGACGCCTCGGGCTCGGCCTTCGGCGGCTGAAGCGCGCCGGCCACCAGGTCGAGGAGCGGGTGCACCGTCTCCATGAGCTTGCAGTCCTCGCCGTACACCGAGAGCCGGGCGCCCTGGAACATGCGCGAGACGGACTCCACGATCTGCGGCCTCTGCTCGATCGGGAGCCTCTGCCTGCTGAGCTCGAGCTCGGCCCGCTTCGCGATCAGGTCCGTCTCGACTTCGAGGGCCCGCACCTCCCGCTGCAGCTCCAGCTCTTCCTTCTTCGCGCGCAGGAGCGCGAGATGGTCGCGGACGCGGAGGAGCTGCACCGGCGTATCGGTCTCGATGCGCGCCCGCTCCGCCTGCTTCTCCAGGGCGTCCTTCTCGCTGTCGAGGGCAATCCGCTGCTTGTCGGTCTCGAGGGTCTGCTGCTGCACGCGCCTGGCCGACGCGATCTTCGCCAGGTCCACCGACTCGGCGGCCTGAACCTCCAGGGTGTTCTTCTCGCTGTCCAGGGCGATCCGCTGTTTCTCCGCCTCGAGGGTCTGCTGCTGCACGCGCCTGGCCGACGCGATCTTCGCCACCTGCACCGACTCGCCGGCCTGCATCTCGGCCAGCTGGCTCGCGGAACGGATCTGGTTGCGGGTCTCCGCCTCCAGCTGGCGGCGCAGGTCCTGGTCCACGATGAACACCTGCGCGACCTGCACGACGTCGAGCACGACGCCCCATCCCCGTTCGGCGTCGCCGACCAGGACGCTGAGCGCGTCGCGGACCGCGCCGGTCAGCGTCGTCTTCCGCTCCTCGATGCATTCCTTCATGGTCATGTGGGAGACGCGGTCGCGCAGCTCGCCGAGGCAGGCCTTGCTGATGAGCGCCTGCATCGCCTCCAGGCCCGCGAAGGAGGTGAAGTCGAAGAGCTGCGCGGTCAGGGCCGGGGCCACGATGCGGAAGACGACGTTCCCCTTGAACCGCAGGGGGATCCCGTCGCGCGTTTCCTGGGTCATCTCGAAGCAGGTCTCCCGCTGATCGCCGGGCACCTTGACGTGCGGCGTGCCCGGCCGCAGGAACAGCCGCACGGCGGCGCCGCGGCTGACCAGCCTCCCGTGGTCCGCGGTGACGAGGAACTCGCTGGGCTTTGTTCGTACGAACGGCATGTTGTGCCTCCTTGCCCAGACTCTGCCGCGCCCGGATCATGAGTACCATAAATAATGCTTACTTCTGTGATTTGCAGAACTTATGGTAGAATAGACACCCATGGAGCTCTTCGCGCTGCAGTGTTTCGTCGAAGTGGTCCGCGCCGAGAGCTTTTCGCGGGCGGCCGACCGCGTGTTCCGCACCCAGCCCGCCGTCAGCCTCCAGGTGCGCAAGCTCGAGCGCGAGGTCGGCCGGCAGCTGATCGACCGCTCGCGAAAACGCGCGGTCCCCACCGAAGCGGGCCGCCTGCTGTACGAGCGCGCGCGGGCCCTGCTCGAGGAGCTCGGCAGCCTGGAGCGCCTGGTCGGGAAGGCGGACCGCGAGCCGAGCGGCCGGCTCGCGATCGCGTCCAACCTCGCCCTGATCGATCACGTGCTTCCGGGGCCGCTCGGCGCGTTCCACCGGCGGTACCCCCGGGTGCAGATCGCCCTGTTCAACCGCCGGAGCGAGGAGATCCTGCGCCTGCTGATCGACGGCGCTGCAGAGGTCGGCGTGGGCTACCTCGCGCCCCGGAACCGGCAGATCGACCGCGAGAGGCTGGGGGAGGCGCGCTTCCTGCTGGTCGAGCCGCGGGGCGTGGAACGGCCGCGCCCCCCTTTGGCCCGCGAGCTGGGGACGAAGGGCCTTCTCCACTTCGAGAGGGGCGTGGAGCTGCGCCGCTACCTGGAGCGGCACCTCGCCCTCCGCTCCGCGGTCGACGCGGGGCCGGAGCCGGCGATGGAGCTGCCGAGCATGGCCACGATCCTCCGGTACGTGCAGAGCGGGTTCGGGTACTCGATCCTGCCGGAGTTCGGGGTGCCGTCCGGAGCGCGAGTGGCGGCGACTCCGCTCGCGGGGATGCTGCCGCCCCTGCCCGTCGAGGCGTACACGGTACGGGGCAGGCAGCTCTCCCCCGCGGCGGAGGCGTGGCTGGCGATGCTGCGGCGGTCGCCGCTGCGGGGGCTCGCGCGTCCAGGGGGTGACGCCAGGGGGTGACGCGCGGCTGTACGAACAAGTCTAGACTGCCCGCATGTCGAGCGTGCCGGGAGTCGTCATCCACCACAGCCCCGCGTCGAGCGGCTGCTACGCAGGCTGCCCATCGATCGCGATCCTTCCCTCGGGCGACGACGTCGCATTGCACTCTCACTTCGCGCCGGGCGCAAACAACACCGACAGCTTCGTCTACCGTTCGGCCGACCGCGGGGCCGCGTGGCGGCGCGTGGCCTCTCTCTCCGGGCAGATCTGGTCCAACCTTCCTGCATCGCGGCGCGCGTCGTGACGCCCGAGGGCTCCTTGGCGGATGTCCTGCGCACCAACGTCACCACGAACGCGCGGGCGCCCGAGGTGTGCGACCGCGGCGCGATCGTCCACGTGAGCGACGACGGCGGACGGCCTACGATGACGGGGTGGGAGGCGGCCACCGCGCCCACGACGCGAACTCGCTCACGTTCCATCGCGTCGAGGGGTATGGGCGACTGCTGGCGGCTGAGGCTCACCGGAGGATGCGCTCGATCTCCTGCCTGCTCACGAAGCTCATGACGAGCGGCTGCGAGCCGTCGGCCTGCGATTGCTGCCACGTCACGTGGTACCCCTGTTCGGTCGGCAGCACATCCACGTAGCGGCTGCAGCCGGTGCCGCGCGGGCTCACGAAGAGCGGGAGGTCGACGGAGAGCCGCTCGATGGGCCCCTCGATGCCTCCGCGCAGGAATGCGAGACCCCCGATCTCCTCGCACGAGTAGCCCCGCGGACGCCGGACCGAAGCGGCGTGCTCCTCGCAGCGGCGCATGGACTCGCCTCCGTCGTAGAAAGCCAGCGCGATTTCGGGCTCGCTCGCCAGGAGGCCGGTCCGAGGCACGGGGCAGAGCCCGGTGATCCGGCTCATGGCCACGTCCCAGGTGAACCCGCGCGGGAAGCGCTCGAACTCGGGCGGGCCGAATGAGGCCGCGCCTCTCCTCCTGACGGTCATGCCCGTGTTCGAGCTCGTCCAGTTGAAGGGGTGCGTGCAGAAGAACATCACCGTGTCGCCGTTGCGCGCCGGGTACAGAACAGGGTCCTTGACGTGGAGCCAGCGCGGGTCGGTGCTCGCCACGATGGTCTGGAGCTTCGCTCCCCGGAGCCTCTCGACCGACGGGGCAGCCGCGTGATCGATGGTCCAGACGCCGGTGCCGGGTTTGAGGAAGGCAGCGAGATGCGCGGGGTAGGGGATGCCCGTCTTCTCCGTCGAGACGAAGAGCTCCACGCCCGAATCGGAGAACAGCAGCTTGGCGCCCTCGATCGAGACGACCTCCCGGTCGTCGAACGTGAGGTCGCGCTTGGACAGCGAGAGCACCTTGTCGAAGGTCTTCGCGCCGTCGACCGAGCGGAACACCGCGAGCTCCAGCCCGCGGACGCCTGCCGAGAGGCCGGTGCGCGAGTCGCCGGCGTTCCGGTATCGACCCACCAGGGTGAACGCGCCGCTGCCGTCGCGCGAGAGGTTGCCCGCGCCGAACCAGAAGCCTTCGCTGTTGTCGTACGGCGGGACGACGATACGCGCCCTTTCCTGGTCGACCATGGTCCGCGCGAGCTCGATGAGCTGGTCGCGGGCGTGCCGATCAAGCAGCTCTCTCATGCGGGGGGCTGCTTTCGCGGCTCGCCGGAGGCGGCCTGCTCGACGAGCCGGAAGCGGAACGCGCACGGCCTCTTCCCCCCGCTGGCGAGGGCCGACGACAGCACGGTGCATTCGAGCTTGCGGCCCAGTGCGGTCTGGAGGTGGTGCTTCACGTGGCCGCCGCAGCAATAGCAGTAGGTGATGGGCAGCGGCGCCTTCGCCTGCGGCAGGCACACGCAAGCATAGCTTGCCTCCCCTTCAGGTCGGAAGCGCACGACCACGCCGCCGTCGGCCTCGCGCGTGACGCTGTGGCCGAACACGAGCTTCGCGCCGTTGGCCGCCCGGATCCTCTCGTCGAGGCTCGCGTTCTCCCGGGCGATGCTCTTCGATATCTCCAGGCGTTTTCCGCCGAGGCAGCACGCGCATCGCTCGCGCACGCGCCGCCTCGTCTGCGTGTCGAGCAGCGCGTCCATCCTGCGCATCGCGGCGCGCATCCAGTCCGCCTTGCCCTCCGGCTTCGTGCCCCTCCTGACCAGCTCGCCGCCTTCGAGGATGCGGGCCGCGGTGCCCGGGTCGATCCCCGATTCCGCCATGCTCTGCGCCAGCACGCGGATGCGCGCGTACTCGTATGTCTTCATGCTGCGCCTACTATTGTGCGCGCGCGGAGAACGCGCAAGCCCGGACCCGGGTCAGTCGCTCGAGGCGTAGATGATGCGCGTGCCTTGGACCCTGGCGAACGACGTCATGGTGTGATGCCGCCTCTCGCCCGCGCCGATGATGTGCTCCACCTCCACCCCCCGGACCGTGAGGGCGTCCGCTATCAGCGACCGGTGGCAGCGCCACGGCAACGCCTCGGCGCACATGATCGCGGTGACCGCACACGGCGGCTTCCTGCACGAGTGAGGCCAGGCTCTCCTCGAACTCGGGGCTCAGCATGTAGTCGGCGAACCCGCGGAACGACGCGTTGCGCCAGCCCGCGTTCGGCGAATCCTTGTGAGCCCGGCGAAGGCCGCCGAGCCCCCTGATGTGCCGGTAGGCGATTCCGGCGGTGCGGAGGCTCGCTTCGAGGCGTTTCCGCGTTGAACTGCGGGTTGCGCGCCGAGCCGGGGATGGTGCGCACGTCGACGACCTTCTCGACGCCGTGACGTCTCAGGAGCGCCAGAAATTCCTCGATCGCCCGATTCGAATGACCGATCGTGAGGATCATGGCCTCGGAGCCGCGCGCGCCGCGCGCCGCGGGCCGCGGGCCGCGCGGTCGCCTCAGGACCGCACGGTCAGGTCGGGGTTGCCCGGCCCGAAATGCTTGAGCATCACCAGCGGGTCGGTCCGCGAAGGGTTGGCGATCGTGACTCCCTCCCGCGCGGCCGCTTCCGTCACGAAGAGCTCGTCGCTGGAGACCTGTCCGTAGCGGATAAAGGACCGGGGTCTCCACGTCCCACGCGCCCATGGTGCCGTGCCCCTGCGTCATGATGAGCCCGTACGCGGCCGCGTCGCGGATGGTGACGGTGCGGCCCGGAAAGACCGTCAGCTCCTTGGCGCTGAACGCGTGCGATTTGTAGGCCACCCAGAGGTCCGAGTAACCCTGCGCCGCCATCGCCTTCGGATCGCCCGCCGGAATCGGGGGCATGAAGCGCTTGGCGTGAAGGTCCGGGTCGACGTTGAGGGGCCAGTCGATGAGCTCGATCAGGTAGTCGAAGTCCCCCCGCTTCTCCTTGGGAGAATCCTTCCACAGCGCGTCGGGCTCCAGCAATCGGTCGCCGGCGAGGGACTGGTACATGGAATACACGTCGGAGGCCTTCTGAGGCTCGTAGGTGCAGAGGCTTCCGGGCGCATGCAGCACTCCCGGCGGCACGTCCCATCCCGTGCCCGCCTCGAGCCGGTAGCAGCGCGAGAGGGCCGTGATCCTGTTGTCGCCCTTCTCGAAGTTGACGAGGGCTTCTCTCACCTGCGCCCTGGTCGTCTCCGGGGTGAAACCGAAGAAGGTATAAGGGAAGTCTCCCCCGTGGTTGTTGAGCTGCGGCGGAAAGTAGTACGCCTCCGGCTTGCCCGACTGGCCGACCAGGGCCGCGTGCTCGTCCCTGTGGTGGATGTGGTGCGGAAGCGGCCCCTTGTTGTCGAAGAACTTGGAGTACATCGGCCAGCGGCCGTGCTGCTTCCAGAGGCGGTCGCCGATCAGGGCGCCCTTCATCTCGGCGACCGCGTCCCTCAGCAGCACCTGCGACGCGCGGCCGCCGTCTTCGAAGACGATACGGCTCAAGCCCTCGTCGGGCGCGGTCTTCGGGCCGTTGTCGGCCGGCGTCGTGGAGGCGAACCATCGTTCGTCGATGCCGCCCCGCTCTATGCCCAGGGCGTAGTAGTCGTCCGGGTGAAGCTTGATCCTGCGTCCCGGCACGCAGAACGATCGGGGCACCCAGTTCGGAGCGAGGCGCAGGATCCCGCGGCCCTGCTCGAGCGCGCGTTCGACAGTGGAGCGGACGGACACGGTCTCACCTCCCGCATGATTCGATTGGGGGGCGCCATGATGCCACGCGGCTCCCGGTTGTGCAAACGGTTCCTGGCGCAGGAGTCCGAGGCGTGCGGCCCCGGCGCAGGCCCGCGCGCACGTCCCGGGCGCAAGGGTCGCGCCTACTTGATCTCCCAGTTGGCCGGCACGTAGATGTTGTCCCTGACCAGGTACTCGTTGAACTTCGCGCGCTCGCTGTTCAGGAAATCGTGCCAGTTGTCGCGGAGGCTCCCATACTCGACGACGCGGCCTCTCGGGGCAGGCCCTTCCGTGGGGTCCTCGCCGTAGACCGACCGGTCGCCGGCCGCGTTCAGCACGATGGCCGGCGTATCCGCGTTGCTCATGAGCCTGTCGTCCCTGCGCAGGGGGCCCGAGCCTCCGAACCGCTTGACCAGCAGGAGGGCGCCGGCCCTCGAGATGTCGTGCCTGCGGACGAGCCCCGCGGCGGCGTCGGGCAGTCTCAGGTCATTGTCCATGGCGTTGTTGCTGTGGTCCGACACCACCACGATGAACGTGTTGTCGTAGATGCCTTCGCGCTTCATCCAGAGCGTCCACGCCGCCAGAAAGTCGATGAACTTGCGCGCGGTGTAGTAGGCGCTCGTGCCGTCGATGAAGCTGCGGGACTGCGGATCCGGGAACTCCCGGTCGATGATCCTGCCCTCGCGCGTGATCCCGAACGGCTCGTGGGTGAATTGCGTGTGGATGAATTTGAAGGTGTCGCCGGGGCCCGCGGCCGTCGACACCTTCGGGAGCAGGTCGAGGTAAGCGTAGTTGCCCGTGGTCTTCCGCGCGATGTAGTCGAACTGGTACGAACGCCGGAACACGAGCCAGCTCCCGTCGTCGTAGACCCTGGCTTTGAGCATGAACGGGACGGACTGGAACAGCGTGACCATCACGAGAAGGCGCGCCTTGCCGCCCGCGAGCTCGCGCTTGACGGACCCGCCCGCAGCGCCTCTCCAGTAGCCGACGTACTCGTCCGACCTGCCGACGTGCAGCTTCCCGGCGTACTTGCCCCCGCCGATCTTCGCGGCATCCATGTAGAGCAGGTCGACCATCGAGACGTCGTAGCCGCGATCGAGCAGCGCGGTGCCGAAGCCGGCGACAGCCTCCTCGTACTTCTGCATCCCCGTGCCGGGGACGGCGTTCATGTGCTCGGGAGAATAGTTCCAGCCGCCGAGGACCCCGGGGAGAGAAGTCGCGGTGTGCGAAGAGATCGAGAGGGTGTTCGGGTACCACGTGAATCCGTCCAGCTTGTCCCGCGTCTCGGGGAACTGCTCGAGCATCCTCCCGATGTAGTTGCCGTTGAACATGTCCGCGATGACGAGCACGATGTTCCGGCCGGTCTTCGAGAAGTGATTGACGGCGCCGCTGTCCGCGGGAAGGGCGGGGGTTTCGCGATCCGCCGCCACGATCGCCGCGCGGTCCATTCGCACCGCGCTCACGGTGACCTGCACCGCGAACGCGATCGCCACGGCTCCCAGGCACGGCACCACGACCGTCGCCCACCTGCGCAGCGCGTACCGGGAGGCCGCTGCCGCCAGGATGATCACCAGAACGTCGACCAGGAACAGGCCGAGCGGCGTGTGCTCCAGCAGAAAGGCCTTCTCGAGGTTGAACTCGTCGAGGATCCCGTAGTCGCCGGGGATCACGTAGCTGTAGGTGATCGCGACCAGTATGAGCGCCACCGACGCTTCGGCCGCGCGGCGCTGAGCGCCCCCGCCCGCGAGCCTGATCAGGCCGGCACTCGCCAGCGAGAACCCGATCGCCCAGGGCGCAAGGCGCGCCAGGAGGGGTCCCACCTCGATACCGATGTCCTGCGGCGACGAGAAATAGACCAGCATCGGGGAGAGGACGAAGACGTAGGCGAACAGGAACACGGAGGCCGCCTCGAAGATCCTGCGGGCCTGCGCCGGGGCGAGGCCGGCGTCCTCGGCCGGCGCCCCGGGAAGAAGGCGTCTGCCGGCAACGTAGACGATGATGTCCTGGATCACCGCCGGGATGAACTTGACCGTGGCGTTCGAAAGGAGGATGTTCTGCCGCCTCTCGAAAAGAAGCAGGTACGCCGAAACGCCGAAGAGCGCCCACAGCAGAGCCAGGTCCATCGAACGGAGCCGCGCGGACCGCGGCCTCGGCACACGAGCCTGCCGGAGAATGAGCGCGAACGAAAGCGCCGCGCCGATGATCGCGGTCGCGAGTATGCAGTACTTGAAGCTTCGATCGAAGTGGACCTGCCAGAACGCCTGGGCGGCCACCAGCAGGGCCACGGGCACGAAGTACCACGGCGAAAGCTCGGCGGCCGTGAGCACGCGTCGGCTGACCGCCGCCGCGGGCTCGCCGGCGGCGGCCGGCCCGGGCTGCGGCAGAAAACGCGCGAGCAGGAGGTTCTTGAGCATGGCGAACACGTTGTTCATCGTCCAGTAGACGAGGAGCCCGGCGGGCTGGTCGTAGAGGACGACGAGAAAGACGAGCGCCAGCAGGAGAAGCTGCGCGTTGTCTTTGAGGGACCGGGAGCGGGTGTAGACGAGGGAGGACACCACGTTGACGGCGGTCATGACAAAGGGGAGCAGGGCAGCGCCCCAGAGGAGGTCGTCGGGGCGGCCCAGGTCCGGGACAAAGAGAAAGCCCGTGCCCGCGTAGCCCCGGAACTGCGACAGGTACCCGTACGCCGCGAAGAAGAAGGGGATCTGGATCAGGAGGCCCAGCGACGTGCGCAGCGCGTAGAAGGATTTGTAGCCGTGGAGCCGGTGGACGTTCCTGACGAGGTAGAACCGCTTCTGGCCGGAATAGTGCTTCCTGATGCTGGCCAGGTCCCGGGCCATCGTCTTCTGGAGGATCTGTTCGCGGATCTTCCAGCGCTCCGCCACGTAGTAGAGGGGGGCCGTGATGAGCGTCACCGCCAGGCTGAGGAGGACGAGAGACCAGCCGTAGCTGCCCGTCGCGGCCGCGAACCGCACGAAGAGGAGCTCGAGGAGCTGCTCGACGGGCCTGATGAAGATCGCGTGCAGGGCGTTCACACGAGGCCTCCGAGCACCCTCGCGATGCTGTCGGCCGCGGCGCGGCCCGCGCGCCCGAAGTTGTAGATCTCCCCGTCTCTGACCGCGCGGATGGCGCCGGCGTACTGCGCGCCGTCGGCGTTCGCCTGGACGACGATGTCGGGGATGCGCCCGACTTCATCGTCGGCGAGGCAGCGCGCCAACCGCCTGCTCACCGCGACATCCCAGATCTCGCCGGACAGGTCCTCGCCCTCCTGGCCGCCGACGTCCGCCCGCGAGTTCGCGAGGATGATCGGCCGCTCGAACAGGAACGCGTAGTCGAGGAGGACACCGGACAGGTCCGTGATCATCACGTCCGACCTGCTCATGCTGCTGATGCCGGTCCTGTTCGTGTCGATCTCGACGTGCGCGCTGCCCGAGAGCTTCTTCTCGATGTCCCGGATGATGTCGAGATGGGAAACGTAGAACTGCGGATGAGGGCGGAAGATGGTCCTGATTCCGGCTCGAGCCAGCGCGTCGAGCAGCGCGGTCCCGTACTTGAGGACCGAGCTCCTGCCGCCCCAGGCCGGCGCATAGAGCACGGTCAGCCCGGAGGTCTCCCTCGGCGCGAGACCCCTCATCTCTTCGAGCATGTAGTCGTAGTAGGGGCACCCCGTCTCGAAGAGCTGCTTCTCCTCGAGGCCGCGTCTTCGTTCCAGCTCGCGGACGCTCCGTTCCTGGAAGGAGCCGACCGTGAGCAGCGAATCGTAGTAGTCGAACGCGAACTTCTCGTAGAACGCGACATCGGTCGGGGCGTGGAACAGGTGCGCGTAGTGCTTGACCTTGCGGGAGCGCCTGAGCATGTAGACGTCGAGGCTCGGGGTCGTGGAGACGACCATCGCCGCCTTGATCGCGTTCATGTAGGCGATCGTCATCATCTCGCCGCCCGGGTGGACCGCCGTGAACCCCTTCGCGGTCCAGCTCAGTGCGGGGTCCGCCGCGTCGGGGGTGACGTACGCGCAGGAAACACCGAGCTGCTGCAGGCCGGCGAGCACCGGCTGAAAGACCTGCCAGTACTTGCCTCCCTCGGAATGGAACACGATGTCCGGAAGCTCGGCCCGAACGACCGCCGTCGCCGACAGGAGCGTCTTGCCCTTCGCCCAGTACCAGAGATTCCTCAGGGCGAACAGCGCGGTCGTCGCTATGCCGACGAGGGCGTAGAGCAGGAGGCTCCCCGTGCCGGGATCGAGGTAGGCAAAGACCGGCACCGCGGCGAAGGAAAAAAGAAACAGAAGAAGGTACAGCAGGGCAGCCGAGACCTCGCAGGGACAATACGCCACACGGCGAGCCGCCGGCAAGCGCCCGCAAGAGCGCGCGGCGGGACACCCGGCGGCTCAGGCTGGCCCGAGGTTCCTGCGGTAGAGGCGGTGGAGGCCGGCGAGCTCCGCCATCCGCGCCTCCATTTCCAGCTGCAGGGAGGAGACGGTCGCGTACTCTCCCGCGGCGACCGCTTCGCGGATCCGCGTAAACAGACACGTCCGGTCGACGTCGTCGCGGGCCAGGGCCTGCTTGAGCGCCTCGATGCGGCCCCAGCGCTCCTGGTCCAGCCGGTTCTCGCCGTCCATCCGCACGCAGCCATGCACGAGCCTCGAGTTGTCGGGGATGATCCGGCTCGAGAGCTCCATCGTCCAGCGCAGCAGCATCGCCCGCCTGTACGAGTCGATGAGCTCCGGGGAGAACACGCCGTCCACGCAGAGCACGGCGGTCTTTTCCGGACAGGCGTCGAGGTTCGCCAGGGTCTCCCATACCGTCGCGGGCGGCCGGCCGAACGCGGACTCGCGCTCCTTGTCGTCGTAGTCCTCGAAGACGTCTTCTTCGCTGCGGTAGGCGCGACCGGCCTCCAGGTAGGGGTGGGGAGCGCCGGCCGCCTTCGAGAACCCGGCTTCGAGCTCGGCCGCAGGCTTCGCGCTCTCCGCCGCCCAGCGCATCCCGTCGGCCATGGACTGGCAGAAGGCGGCGAGCGCCAGGTAGGTGTTGGTGTGCGGGTTCGGGGCCCGCACCTCGAAGCGCGTCGAGAGCGGGTTCGCGAGCTCCCGCACCACGCCCACGAGCACGGTGCGGTTGCGCGACGGCAGCTTGACGTCGCGGCCGACGGAGGCGACGATGCAGACCGGCGCCTCGAAGCCCGGCTTGAGGCGGTTGAAGGCGTCGTTGGAGGCGGTGACGAACGCGCCGGCAGCCTCGTAGTTGCGCAGCAGCCCCATGAGCGCGCCCCAGCCGAGCGGGCCGAGGTAGTCCGCGCCCGGGTCGCGGGGCGCGAAGAGGTTCGCGCGCGACCCGTCGCGCATCAGCGCCACGATGTTCACGTGCGTATGCTCCCCGCTGCCCGCCACGAGGTCCATCGGCTTGGCCATGAAGGTGGCCTCCAGCCCGTGGCGGCGAAACGTCTCCTTGATCATGATGCGCGCGAGCAGCTCGTTGTCCGCGGCCTGCAGGGCCGGCGCGTACCTCCAGTCGATCTCGAGCTGCTCCATGATGTCGTCGAAGCCGCCCTGCCCGCTCACGGTCGCCTTGACGCCGCCGACCTCCTTGTGGCCCATCTCGGGGGCGAGGCCGTACCTTTCGAGCAGCATCAGCGAGAGCTCGAGGGCGGAGCGCACCGAGCCCTTGGTCCGCTTCCAGTACGACTCCTGCAGCACCTGCGACACCTCCAGCTGCTCGGCCTCGATCGTGCCGCCCGGGGTCCGCACCCAGAACTCGAGCTCCGTCGCAGCGGCGAGCTGCAGGCCCACGACGCCCGCCGGGTCGATGCCCGCGGCCCGCGCGGCCGCGGGATGGGAGCGCAGCAGCGCGAGCAGGCGCCGCTCGCAGCTCTCGACGGCGCGTTTGAGCAGGGAGCGCGAGTCCACGAACCGCGTTCCGTGCTTCAGGAATGCCGGGATGCGGAGCGTGCCGACGGGGACCCTCGCCTCGGGATCCCCGAGCTCGGTGTTGTAGTCGACGTACCAGCGCACGTCCGGGTCGGCGACGAGGTCGACCTGGCCGTCGTTGAGCGTCGCTATCCCCGGCAGGACGACGCTCGAGCCGTCGGTCTGCACGCCGCCGGAAAGGTACTCCTCGATATGGCCGAGAAAGTGAGTCACGGGGATCCTTTCGTCGGTGTCGTTGCCGCCCAGGTCGACGCCCGAAAGCGAAACGAAGCGTATCTCGGGGTGCGACTCGAGGAGACCCCTGAGCCCGGCCGGATTCCTGTCGGGTTCGAGGATGAGATACAGCGGGCTGTCCATTTCGACCTCTTTTACGCACCCGGATACTAGACTCACGCCCAAGGCAGCGTCAACGAGCGCGCGTGGCCCGGCGCGCCAGTCCCGCGATGTCCAGCGAGGCTCGATTTGACAGCGGCAGGAAGCGCCCTTAGACTTTCCTTTTGCGGCGGGCACAGCTCCCGTCGAAGTCAGTTGTCTCAAGGAGGCACTGTCATGGCATTCAGAAAGGTCCTCGTTCTCGGCCTGCTGGCGATCCTGTCTGCGGGCCTGGTATCTGCGGGTCCTGTGTCTGAGAAGAAGGAAGAAGCCGTCACTCCGCAGGGGGCGACCCCGCGAAACGAGACGCTCTACATGTCGGGCGTCCAATGGGGCGCCCCGACCAACTTCAACCCGCTGACCGGCAACATGTCGTTCCCGATCCAGCAGCAGCGGTTCCTCACGTACGAGGCGCTGTTCACCTTCAACATGCTCAACGGCAAGATCGACCCGCTGGTCGGCGCGAAATACGAGTGGACCGACCCGCTCACGCTCAAGGTCTCGATCAACCCGGCGGCGCACTGGAACGACGGCCAGAAGCTGACGGCTGAGGACGTGGCCTACAGCTACGAGCTGGGCAAGAAGTACACCACGTACTGGACGCAGTACTGGACCTACATCGATTCGGTCTCCGCCTCTGACGCGGCCACGTTCACCATCAAGCAAAAGGCGGACAAGGCCAACCAGCTGCTCATCCTCGACAGCATCTGCGACGTGCCGCTGCTGCCCAAGCATGTCTGGACCAAGGTCGAGGCGGACGCCAAGGGCGACATCGCCGAGATCCGCAAGTTCTTCAACCCGGCTCCGGTGGCCTCCGGGCCGTACAAGATGTTCTTCTACGACGACACCCGCATCACGCTCATCCGCGACGACAACTACTGGGGCAAGGCGCTGTTCGGCAAGCTCCCTGGGCCCAAGTACATCACCCACACGATCTTCAAGGACAATGCGGCCGGGGACCTCGCGCTCAAGAACAGCCAGGTCGACATGTCGCAGCAGTTCACCCCTCACGTGTGGGACATGTGGAAGGACGGCACGCCGATCCGGACGTACCTCAAGGACCTGCCCTACTTCGTGCCCGCGAGCATGCCTTCGATGTGGTTCAACCTCTCCAAGCCCGGCATGAACAACCCGGACGTGCGGCGCGCGATCGCGATGTCGATCGACTATTCCAAGATCGAAGAGCTCGCGATGAGCGGCTATTCGAGGAACATCACGCCGGCGCTCACGATGCCGGTCGAGACCGAGCAGTACATCGACAAGGACGCGATCAGGCAGTACCAGTGGAAGTACGACGTGGACGCCGCCAACAAGCTGCTGGATTCCATCGGCGCCAAGAAAGGCGCGGACGGCATCCGCGTGCTCAACGGCGTGCGCCTGGGGCCGTGGGACCTGGAGTGCCCCTACGGCTGGACTGACTGGAACGCCGCGCTCGAGATCGTCGCTCAGAGCGCGCAGAAGATCGGCATCGAGCTGCGCACCAAGTTCCCCGAGGCGCCGGTCTACACCAACGACCGCAACACCGGCAGCTTCGATGTCGTGATGTTCGCCCCCGCCGGCCAGCCCATGCCGAGCCAGCCGTGGCTGCGGGCCAACTTCATTCTGTACTCCAAGGGCGTCCCCGCGGTCGGGCAGCTCGCGTTCTCGAACTACAACAGGTTCCATGACGACCGCGCCGACGCGATCCTGGAGCAGATCCCGCGGACCTCGGACAAGGCGGAGCTCAAGAAGCTGTATACCGAGCTCACGGTCATCTGGCTCAAGAACGTCTCGACCGTTCCCCTGATGTACCGCCCCTTCCGGTTCTACACCTTCAACACCAGCGTGTGGAGCGGGTTCCCGGTCGAAGGGGACAACACGGGCGTCCCGCCCACCATCCTCGCCGATCAGTCGGGCGTCCGCGGCCTTTACATGATCAAGGCGAAGTAGACATTCGGGGCCCCTCCGGGGGCCCCTTTTCGCGGCGCACCTCATGAGCAACTACGCGAAGTACCTGCTCCGGCGCGGCGGCTGGTACCTGCTGACGCTGGTCGTGGCCGTGATGCTGAACTTCTTCCTGCCTCGCATGATCCGCGGCAACCCGGTGAGCATGATCGTCGACCAGATGGGGCAGGGCCTGAGCGACAGCAACACGCTCAAGCGGCTCTACGACACCTTTTACCGCGAGTTCGGGCTGGACAAGCCCATCGCGATCCAGTTCCTCGTCTACGTGAAGAACCTGCTCCGCGGCGACATGGGCACATCGTTCGGGCTCTATCCCCGCAAGGTCGTGAGCATCCTGCGCTCGGCCGTGCCCTGGACGATCGGCCTTCAGCTTCCGGCCATCCTCACCGGCTGGCTGATCGGCAACGCGCTGGGGGCCATCACGGCGTACAAGAAGGGGCCCTTCGACCGGGTGCTCTTTCCCGCTGCGCTGCTCGTGAACTCGATGCCCTTTTTCGCCTTCTCCATCATCCTGCTCTACCTGTTCGCGCTGAACCTCGGCTGGTTCCCCATTGGGGGCGGCTACGGCTTCGAGATGCGGCCCACGATGACGCTCGCATTCTTCGCCTCGGTGCTGCGCCACCACACGCTTCCCTATCTCTCGATCGTGTTCGTGCTCATCGGCGGCCAGGCGATCGGCATGCGGTCCATGGCGATCTACGAGCTCAACGCCGACTATGTGCTGTACAGCAAGCTCATGGGCATCCGGGAGGCGAAGGTCATCCGGTACGTGTTCCGAAACGCGATGCTGCCCCAGATCACCGGGCTCGCGCTCTCGATGGGCACGATGGTGAGCGGGGCCCTGATCACGGAGATCGTGTTCAACTACCCCGGCATCGGGACCTGGCTGTTCACGGCCATCCGCACGCTGGACTACCCGCTGATCTCCGGCTGCACCCTCATGATCACGGTGGCGGTCCTCGCGGCGAACTTCACCATCGACCTGCTCTACGGGCTCATCGACCCGCGGATCAAGGCGGCCCAGGTGGAGGCATAGGCGATGAGAACCGACATCATCCGCATCCTGCTCAGGTCGCCCAAGTTCATCTTCGGTCTGGGCGTCATCATCGCGATCGTGCTCGGGATCGCGGTCTACCCCATGTTCGACCGGGGCGACCCCAAGGAGATGGTCGCGATGGCATTCCAGCGGCCGTCGCAAAAGCTCCCGCTCGGCAGCGACAACTTCGGCCGCGACGTCGTGCTCGAGCTCGCCTACGGCACCCGCACCTCGCTCTTCGTCGGGCTGCTCGCAGGGCTCATCGCGACCAGCATCGGGCTGATCGTGGGCTTCGCCGCCGGCTACCTCGGCGGGAGGGTGGACAACATCCTCACCGCCGTTACGAACATGTTCATCGTGATCCCGTCCTTCATCATCCTGATCCTCATCTCGGTCAGCATCAACACGCGCAGCCCGCTCCTCCTCGCCTCGATCATCGGGCTCACGAGCTGGCCGTGGACCGCGCGCGCCGTGCGCGCCCAGTGCTCGAGCCTCCGGCAGCGCGACCACGTGAACATCGCGCGCATCAGCGGCTTCGGGAGCCTGCACATCATCGTCTCGGAGATCTTTCCGTACCTGGCCTCCTACGTGGTGATGGCGTTCATCCTGCAGACCGCCTCGGGCATACTGCAGGAGGCCAGCATCTCCATGCTGGGCCTCGGCCCCTACAACACCGTGTCGCTTGGCATCATGATGAACTGGGCGCTGCTGTTCGAGGCCCCCGTGGCGGGGGCCTGGTGGGCGTTCATTCCTACCGCGCTGGTCATCGCCTCGATCACCTTCTCGCTGTTCATGATGAACTCCGGGATGGACGAGGTGTTCAACCCGAAGATCAGGAGCTAGCGGTGGCGTCGCCCCTCCTCGAGGTCAAGGACCTTCACACGTTCTACCGGACGCGCACCAACGAGGAGGTCTACGCGGTGAGCGGCGTCTCGCTCTCGCTCGAGGAGGGGAGGATCACGGGCATCGCGGGCGAAAGCGGGTGCGGCAAGTCCACGCTGGCGCTGAGCCTGATGGGCTTCTACTTCCCGCCGCTGCACTTCGCGAGCGGCGCGATCGAGCTCCGCGGCACCGACATCATGAAGCTGCCTTACGAGGAGCTCAGGGTGCAGTTCCTGGGCCGCGAGATCGCCTACATCCCGCAGGCCGCGATGAACGCGCTGAACCCGACGCGCCGGATCATCCGCTTCATCGAGGACGTCATCCGCGAGCACCTCCCCGGCGAGCCGCGGGACTCCATACGGGACCTCGCGTTTGCGCGCTTCAAGACGCTCAACCTTCCCGAGCGGGTGCTGTCCAGTTACCCGAACGAGCTCTCGGGCGGCATGAAGCAGCGGACCGTCATCGCGATCTCGACGATCCTCAACCCCGCCGTCCTCATCGCGGACGAGCCGACGTCCGCGCTCGACGTGAGCTCGCAGAAGGTGGTCATCCGCATGCTCCTCGACCTCCTCGAGCGCGGGTTCGTCAAGTCGATGATCTTTATCACGCATGAGCTTCCGCTCCTGCGCCACGTGGCGGACGACGTCATGGTGATGTACGCGGGCCGGATCGTGGAAAAGGGCAGGGTCGAAGAGGTGATCTTCCGCCCCCTGCACCCGTACACCAACGCCCTGATGGGCTCGATCATCGTCGCGGAGGCGGACATCAAGGGCCGGGCCCTCGTGGCGATGCCGGGAGCGCCGCCCAACCTCAAGCAGCGCATCCGCGGCTGCGCGTTCGCCGACCGCTGCCCCCATGTCCGGCCCGAGTGCCGCGAGCACGCGATCGATCCGGTGCGGCTCGACGGGCGCATGTACCGGTGCATCCATTCCGCGGCGACGCTGAGGGAGTACTACGGACGTGCCGATCAGCAGTGAAGTCGTGCTCGAGGGACGGGGCCTCACGCGGGTCTTCGGGTGGGGCAGGCGCCGCGTCGTGGCCGTCAGGAACGTCGGCTTCGCGTTCCATCGCGGCGAGATCATCACCATCGTCGGCGAGAGCGGAAGCGGCAAGACCACGCTCGCCAAGATGATCCTGGGCCTGCTCGCCCCGACCACGGGCGAGATCCACTACCGGGGCCGGCCGATCGACCTCTCGACGCTCGCGCGCAGGCGAGAGTACTGGCGCGAGGCTCAAGGGGTGTTCCAGGACCCCTTCGCGTCCTTCAACCAGTTCCACAGCGTGGAGAAGGTGCTCGTCGACTGCCTCAGGCTCAAGGGCCTGAGGCCCTCGTCCGGGGAGCGCCGCGCCCTGCTTCGCGAGGCGTGCGGGTTCGTGAACCTGGAGTACGACGAGGTGCACAACAAGTACCCCTTCGAGCTCTCGGGCGGCCAGATGCAGCGCCTCATGATCGCCCGCATCTTCCTCGTCAAGCCCACGATCCTCATCGCGGACGAGCCGACCTCGATGGTCGACGCGTGCTCCCGCGCCACGATCCTCGAGATGCTGCTCAAGCTGCGCGAGGGCAACGACATGATGATCGCGTTCGTCACTCACGACATAGCGCTGGCCTACTACGTGAGCGACACCATGCTCATCATGCAGGAAGGCGAGATCAAGGAAACCGGCCCCGCTGAACGCATCATCCGGGAGCCGGCGCACGAATACACGCGGCGGCTGCTCGCGGACGTCCCGAAGCTGCACGAGGCCTGGATCGCCCGGTAGCACGGGCCGGGGCGGCCGCCGCGACAGGAGACGCAGAATGAGCGACAGGCCTCCGGTCCCGAAGGTCTACGGCTACCGCTGGGTCGTGCTGGCCGTGTTCATGGCCGTGACCGCGCTGAACCAGCTCTGCTGGATCACCTTCGCCGCGATCACCACGGACACCGCCGCGTTCTACGGGGCCGGCGAGCTGGCGGTCGGGCTGCTCTCGCTGAGCTTCATGGCCGTCTACGTCCTCATCTTCCTGCCCTCGGCCTGGGCGATCGACTCGCTGGGCTTCCGCGCCGCGGTCACGATCGGCGCGCTCCTGACCGCGGTCGGGGCGCTCGGTCGCGGAATCTTCGCCGCGAGCTTTGCGGCGGTGTTCGCGTTCCAGATCGTGATCGCGGTCGGGCAGCCTTTCGTGCTCGGCGCGATCACGAAGATGGCGGCGCACTGGTTCCCGCCGCGGGAGCGGGCGACGGCAGCCGGCCTGGGGACGCTGGCGATCTACCTCGGCATCCTCGCCGGCGTGGCCGTCACGCCCGTCCTCCTCGCCGCGGCGGGCATGCGGGGCATGCTCCTCGTGTGGGGCGTCGCCTCGGCGGCGGCGGCCGCCGCCTTTGCCGCGCTCGCCCGCGAGCGGCCGCCGACGCCGCCGTCGCCCGAGGGGGCCGAGGCGCGCAGCCTCGTGCTGGACGGGCTGCGGAGCATGCTCCGCAAGCGCGACTTCGTGCTGCTCCTCCTCGTCTTCTTCGTCGGTCTGGGGATCTTCAACGGCGTGACCACGTGGATCGAGCAGATCGTGGCGCCGCGGGGCTTCGATGCCGCGCAGGCGGGGATCGCCGGGGGCGTCATGCTCGCGGGCGGCATCGCGGGGGCGATCGTCATGCCCCTCGTGTCCGACGCGACGCGGCGGCGCAAGCCCTTCCTGGTCATCTCGCTCGCGGGAATGATCCCGGGCCTCCTCGGCCTCGCGTACGCCGGCCGGTACCCGGCCCTCCTCGCCTCGGCCTTCGTCTTCGGGTTCTTCCTGCTCAGCTCCGGCCCCATCGGGTTCCAGTATGGCGCGGAGATCACGCTGCCGGCCCCGGAAGGGACGTCCAACACGCTGCTGCTCATGGCGGGGAACCTGGCGGGCATCGTCTTCATCTTCGGGATGGACGCGTTCAAGGGCGCGGGGGGCTCGATGGCGCCGCCGCTGCTCGGGCTGGTCCTGCTCACGGCGCTGTGCGTCGTCGTGGCGCTCTCGCTCGGAGAGTCGCCGATCCGCTCTCAACCGCGATAGGAGGAGCCCTATGCCTGCTCTCTTCGGCTCGGGCCGCGACTACTTCGAGCGGCGCTACCGGGGCGAGACGCTGAGGGTGGAGGCGTGGAGCCGCGACTGCATCCGCGTGCGCGCCACCCTGGCCGACAGCTTCGAGCCTTTCGACTGGGCGATCAACGCGAAGGACGAGTCACTCGCCCCCCAGGTCGCCGAGACGGACAAGGAGATCACGCTCGTCAACGGCAGGATCGGCGTCGCGATCGACAAGGCGTACGCGTTCGCATTCAACGGCGACGAGGCGCCGCTGCGGTTCTTTCAGGCCCGTAGCGGCCGCACGCTGCTCGAGGAAAAGCGCTCCCTCGGCGTCCTGCCCGACCCCGGCCACAGCCTGCGCGGCATCGAGCCCGGCAGCTTCCGCGTCGAGGCGCGCTTCCGGGCGGACCCGGCGGAGAAGCTCTACGGCCTCGGCCACAACCAGAACGGGTTTCTGAACCTCAAGGGGTGCGTCCTCGAGCTGCGCCAGATGAACTCGCACACGGTCGTCCCCGTGACGTACTCGTCGAAGGGCTACGGCTTCTTCTGGAACAACCCGGCGTACGGCCGCGTCGAGCTCGCCGCCAACGGCACGTACTGGGTCGCGGAGAAGACCGACCAGCTCGACTACTTCGTGTTAGGCGGCGGGACGCCGGCGGAGGTCGCGGAGAACTACGCGCGCCTCACGGGCTTCCCGACCATGATGCCCGACTGGGCCATGGGTTTCTGGCAGTGCAAGCTGCGCTACAGGAACCGCGACGAGCTCATGGAAACAGCCCGGGAGCACAAGAAGCGCGGCCTGCCGATGTCGGTGATCGTCATCGACTTCTTCCACTGGGCCATGATGGGCGAGTGGGACTTCGACCCGAAGTGCTGGCCCGACCCCGAGGGCATGCTCCGGGAGCTCAAGGAGCATGGGCATCGAGACCATGGTCTCGATCTGGCCCACGGTCAACGGCGACAGCTCCGCACTTCCAGGAGATGCTCGACCGCGGCTACCTCGTGCGGGCGGAGGCGAGCCTCCCGGTCTTCATGCGCTTCACCGACACCTACGCCGGCGTGAAGTACCTGCACTTCGTCGACTTCACGAACCCCGAGGCGCGGCGCTATGTCTGGGACATCGTCAAGCGCAACTACCGGGACCGCGGCGTGCGCCTGTTCTGGCTCGACGAGTGCGAGCCCGAGGTCAACCCGTACGACACGCACAACATGCGCTATGCGATCGGCAACGGCGCCAAGGTGTCGTCGCTCTATCCCCTGTACGAAGAGCGTGCCTTTTACGAAGGGATGAAGGCGGCCGGCGAGGAGCTCCCGATCAACCTCTGCCGCAGCGCGTGGGCCGGCAGCCAGAAGTACGGCGCGTGCGTGTGGTCCGGCGACATCTCGTCGACCTTCGAGGTGCTCGCGCAGCAGGTCAAGAACGGGCTCAACATGGCCATGGCCGGCATCCCCTGGTGGACGACCGACATCGGCGGCTTCTTCGGCGGCGACGTCTCCGACCCGGCGTTCCGCGAGCTCATCGTGCGCTGGTTCCAGTGGGGCCTCTTCTGCCCGGTCTTCCGTCTGCACGGGTTCCGCAACTCGTGGGACCTCAAGAACGCCGGCCCGAACGAGATCTGGTCCTTCGGCGACGAGGCGTACGAGATCATCAAGGGGCTGCTGTTCCTCCGCGAGCGCCTGCGTCCCTACATCAAGGATCAAATGAAGGCCGCCGCGACGACGGGCGTCCCCCCCATGCGACCGGTCTTCTTCGATTACCCCGGCGAGGCCCCGCTGTACGACATCGACGACGAGCTGCTGTTCGGGCCGGACATTCTGGCCGCCCCCGTGACCGCGCACGGAGCGCGGTCGCGCCGCGTCTACCTGCCGGCAGGTGCCGTCTGGGTGGACGCCTGGACCGGCAAGACGCCGCCCTCGGGCGAGTGGCTGCTGGTCGAGGCCCCGCTCGCCCGCATCCCGGTCTACGTGCGCAAGGGCGCGCAGGTCGCCGAAGCGTTCGGGCGGACCGGGACATAGCCGCGGGCCTGCCTGCCTACATGCAGGTTGCGCGTCCGCGCGCGCCCCGGTACACTCGATCGCGCTTCCTGCCTTTGCGGCGGCTGCAAACCGCGACAGGAGCATTCGGGGTGAAATTGCGGCTCGGACTGGTCGGCCTCGGGGCGCACACGTA
The DNA here is from genome assembly GCA_963734495.1 of uncultured Spirochaetota bacterium. Taxonomy (GTDB): domain Bacteria; phylum Spirochaetota; class Spirochaetia; order SZUA-6; family CAVTHK01; genus CAVTHK01. The sequence continues at coordinate 153,453 of CAVTHK010000001.1, read as the reverse complement.
CAACGTCCCGTATCCGACGATGAAGAACATGCCCGTGGAACTGGTCGCCGCACGCGACGTCAGCGCCGCGAGCCTCGCCCGCTTTGCCGCCTTCTACCACGTGCCGGAACGAAGCCGGCCTGCACCATCGAGGACGCCGTGGGAACCATGAGACTCCTGGACGAGGTGCGCGCCGCTGTCAGAAAGTGACTGCGAACGGCCGAGGCAGCCGGCGGCGCGCCGCACGCCGGCCCCGGCCTCCCGGTCAACCCGCGCTCCGTATGCTGACGGGCGCAGAGTCATCAACAGTGGAGCTCGACGATGAAGAAAAGGCTTCTGGTGTTTTCGGTGGATGCGCTGGTCCGCGAGGACATCGAGGTTCTCAGGACACTGCCCAACTTCAGGAAGCACCTCGCGGGGGGCAGCGAGGTCCGGACGGTGCGCACGATCTACCCTTCGGTCACGTATCCTGCCCACGTGAGCATCACGACCGGCTGCTATCCGGACAAGCACGGCCTGTGCAGCAATTTCGAGTTCACGACCGGGAACAAGGAAGAGACCTGGCTCTGGTTCGCCAGTGAGATCAGAGTGCCCGACCTCTTTACGGCCGCAAAGAGGGGCGGGTACTCCACCGCCGCCATCTTCTGGCCGGTCACGGGCCGCCACCCGGACGTCGACTACCTCATCGACGAGTACTGGATGCCGTATCCCGGCGACACGCTGGAAAGCTCTTTCAGGCACGTCGGCTCGAGCGAAGCCGTGATCCCGATCATCAGGAAGAACGCGAACCTGCTGCCCCCGTCGTACGTCAAGACGGGCAGGGCGAACGTGACGATCCAGCCGTTCATCGACAATTTTCTCGTCACCTGCGCCTGCGACATCCTCCGGACGTACAGACCCGAGGTGACGTTCCTCCACAACGCGTACATGGACAGCGCGCGCCACAAGAACGGGCTCTTCAACGACGCCGTGACCGAAGGCATCAGGAAGGTCGACCTCTGGTTCGGGCAGCTCGTGTCGGCGCTCGAGGATGCGGGTGTCCTCGACGAAACCAACATCGTCATGCTGAGCGACCACGGTCAGATGAACCTGACCCGGATCATCAAGCCGAACGTGTTCCTCGCCGATCACGGGTTCATACGCGTTTCCCCCGAGGGAAAGGTGCTCGACTACAAAGCGTACTGCTTCTCGAACGCGATGTCGGCTCTGGTGTATCTCAAGGATCCCGGCGACGCGAAGACCCGCGGCGAAGTGCACGACCTGCTCACGCGGATGTGCGCCGAGGGCATCTACGGGTTCACGCGTGTGTTCACCCGCGAAGAGGTCAGGAAGGAGGAGCGTCTCGACGGCGGCTTCTCTTTCGTGCTCGAGACGGACGGCTACACCTCATTCAGCGAATCGTGCGTCAGGCCCGTGATCCAGAACATCGACCTCTCGGATTTCCGCTACGGTATGGCCACGCACGGCTATCTGCCCGACAGGGGACCGCAACCCGTGTTCATCGCGAGGGGACCGGATTTCAGGGACGGCGCGGTGCTCGAGCGTCGACCGATCGTGGACCAGGCGCCCACCTTTGCAAAGATCCTCGGCGTGCCGCTGCCCGACGCGGACGGCGTCCCGATGACGGAGCTGCTCGCATAGCGGAGCGCCCTGCTCTACCCTCTGCGGGCGCGGAGCTCGAATCCGCAGCGGGGGTGGTCCCCGTGCTCGCAGCACTCGCGCACCTCGAGCCCCGTCACCTCCTCGAGCATCGCGGCCATGGCCGCGCACGTCCTCTCGTCCGCCGCGACCGCTTCGCCGAGGGGACAGGCGTCGCCGCGCAGGAGGAACTTCGCGCCCTGCCTCGTGACCCGCACCCGGGAGCCGAGCTTCTCGAGGGCCGAGGCGGCTGCGGCGGCCCGCTCGCCCGCGTCGCCCGAGCCGGGCAGGAACGCCGCGGCCATCCGCCGCCCGGCGGCGCGAAGCAGCTCGACAAAGGCCGCGGGGCGCAGCTTGTCCGCCGCCGTCTCCACCAGCCGCGCAAAGGCCAGCGGGTAGGCGCGCGAGAGCCGTACCTCGGCGCCCTTCCGCAGCCTGTAGATGACCGACGGCCTGCGGGCGCCGCGCGCCCGCCCGGCTTCCTCGACAATGCCCTCGCGCCGCAGCAGGGCGAGCTGCGCGCGCACGGCGTTGGGCGTGATGTCCAGGCCGGCGGCCAGCTGGTCGACGGTCTGCGCGCCGCGCGCCAGCAGCCGGATCACCCTTTCCTGGGCGTTCGATGCCTCGGGGCTTTCCCTGTCTACCATGGGGCAAGGATACGCCGGCGCTGGGGAATAGTCAAATAAGTAAAAATATTACTGGACTTATTATGTTTGGCGACGATACCTTCCCCGCCATAGAAGGAGTTGTCATGAAAAGATCACTGTCTCGTCTCGCTCTGCCGGGCCTCGTGCTCGCCTGCCTGCTGGCTGCCGCTTCGGCCGGGGCACTGGACCAGGCGACCTACACCTCCACGGAGGTCGACCTGCACTCCGCCCTGCGCAAGCTCTGGGAGGAGCACATCGTCTACACCCGGACCTTCATCATCAGCTCGCTCGCCGGGCTGCCCGACGCGGGGGCGGTCGCCCAGCGGCTCCTGCGGAACCAGGACGACCTGGGGGCGGCCGTCGCGCCGTTCTACGGCCAGGCGGCGGGGGCGAAGCTCGCAAAGCTGCTGCGCGAGCACATCCTGATCGCGGCCGACATCGTCGCGGCGGCAAAGGCCGGCGACGCGCGCGGAGTGGACAAGGGCGAGGCGGCGTGGGCCCTCAACGCCCGGGAGATCGCCGCGTTCCTCGCCGCTGCGAACCCGAACTGGTCGAAGTCCGATCTCGCCATGATGCTCGACATGCACCTCGGGTACACGACGACCGAGGTCGTATCGCGACTCAAGGGCGACTGGGCCGCGGACATGCAGGCTTACGACGCAGGCCACGAGCACATGCTGAAGTTCTCCGACATGCTCGCGGACGGCATCGTGAAGCAGTTCCCCGCGCGCTTCCGGTAAAGAGCGCCGCCTCCTCGTTTCCTGGCTCCCCGGGCCGCCCCGGGGAGCCTTTCTATTCCCGGACGAGGGCGAGCACGTCGTCGATGAGCCCGATGAGCGTCTCCCGCTGGCGCCGCAGCGCGGCCGCCGAGTCTGCGGCGGAGAGCGCGGCCCTGACACGGGCCTCGAAATCACGCGGCAGGATGCTGAAGGCGCTCGCGCACTCGAGGTTCCGCCCGTCGCCGACGTAGTAGACCTCGTTCAGCGCGAAGAGGACCTGGAAGACCGCGTGGATCAGAGTCGTCGCCAGCCCATGACAGAACACGGGGTCGCCGCGCTCCGCCTTGCTCGCGTAGTGATAGTCGCCGCGCCAGTAGCGCAGCGTCTTGCCGTGCCTGTCGATGAGGGCCGCCCTGAGAGCGGGCTGGAACACCGCCAGTCGCTCGCTCCAGGCGCGGACGACCCCCCAGGGGTCGCTCACGACGAGCAGGTTGGAGAGGTCCGTGAGGAGATGGTAGCCCCACACGCTCCAGACCATCGGCTCGGGAGGTTGGCCCGCGAGCTGCCCCTCGAGGGCGGCTTCGATGTCCGCGATCCTGCGGGGCCAGTAGCCGTCGACCTTCACGCCGCGGCCGACCCACGCTTCGATCCGGGCCTTCAGCTCCCCGCGGCAGGCTTCGAGGCGCGGCTCGTCGGGTTCGAGCCGGTCGTAGAAGAGCCGGAAGTCGAGGTCGGAGCGTGCGTCGGCCGCTTTCTTTCCGAGTGACCCTCCGAGGGCGACCGCGTGCCTGCCTTCGACCATCCGCTGCAGCCAGGGGAGGAGATCCTCGGCGACTGCCCGCACCTGCTCAGGAAGCTGCTGCAGAGACATCAATGGTCCGCCTCGCCGCGGGAGAGCCGCGGCAGCCGTATCCTCGACCTGCCGCCGGCTCGGAATCAAGTCGATGGAGCTGGATGCCCCGATTGCGACGCTTCGGGCGGGCAGCAGCCTTCATATTGACGATCATTTCAGGCATCTAATATTATTAGGGGTGCGAAAAGTCTAATTAAGTCATGACTAAATAGCAGCGGGCGCCGGCGGTCGGCGCTCCCGGGAGATGACCATGAGCAGCGAAGCGCAGCGCGTCCCGGAAGAGGCCGACGCGGGCGGGTGGCGATCGTCCGGCGGCCGCCCGAGCCTCGCCGAGGTTCACAACACGATACCGATCCCGCGGGGCGCCGGCTTCTGGAAGAAGATGCTGGCCTTTGCCGGGCCCGGCTACCTCGTGGCCGTCGGCTACATGGACCCGGGCAACTGGGCCACGGACCTCGCCGGCGGGTCGGCGTTCGGCTACACCCTGCTGTCGGTCATCCTCGTCTCCAACCTGATGGCGATCCTCCTGCAGGCGCTGTGCGCGAGGCTCGGGATCGTGACCGGACGCGACCTGGCGCAGGCATGCCGCGACGCCTACTCGCGCCCGGTCTCGGTCGCGCTCTGGGTGCTGTGCGAGATCGCGATCTGCGCGTGCGACCTGGCGGAGGTCATCGGCTCGGCCGTGGCGCTGAACCTGCTGTTCGGCCTGCCGCTGATCTGGGGCGTCTCGCTCACGTCGCTGGACGTGCTGGCGGTGTTGTACCTTCAGCACAAGGGGTTCCGCTACATCGAGGCTCTGGTCATCGGCCTGATCACTCTGATCGGAGTCTGCTTCGGGCTGGAGATCATGTTCTCGCGGCCCGAACTGCGCGGCGTCCTCGGCGGGTTCGTGCCGACGCTGGAGATCCTCCGCAACACCGACATGCTCTATGTGGCCATCGGGATCCTCGGGGCGACCGTGATGCCGCACAACCTCTACCTTCACTCGTCGATCGTTCAGACGCGCAGCTTCGAGCGCACGCCGGCGGGCAAGCGGGAGGCCGTCCGGTACGCCACGATCGATTCGACCGCGGCGCTGATGTTCGCGCTGTTCATCAATGCCGCCATCCTGGTCATCTCCGCCGCTGCCTTCCACGTGCGCGGCAAGAGCGACGTCGCGGAGATCTCCGATGCCTACAAGCTGCTCTCGCCGATGCTCGGCGTCCCGATCGCGAGCGCGCTGTTCGCGCTGGCCCTGCTCGCGTCGGGCCAGAACTCCACGTTGACGGGGACGCTCGCCGGGCAGATCGTGATGGAGGGCTTTCTCAACATCCGCCTCAAGCCGTGGCTGAGGCGGCTGATCACTCGCGGGCTCGCGATCGTCCCGGCCGCCGTGGTGACCGGCCTCTACGGGGAGCACGGCACCGCCCGGTTGCTCGTGCTGAGCCAGGTGGTGCTCAGCCTCCAGCTCCCGTTCGCGGTGATCCCGCTGATCCGGTTCACCGGCGACCGGAGGAAGATGGGGGAGCACGTCGCCCGGCCCTGGCTCAGGGCGCTGGCCTGGGCCGCGGCCGCGACCATCGTGGCCCTGAACGTGAAGTACCTCGCGGATTTCTCGGGGCTCACGGGCTGGGTGGCGAGGCTGGCGGGGTAGCCCGGGCGCGGGGGCGGGGCGCGCGCGGGCGCGGGCGCGGGGGCGTAAGCGCCGAGCCGGGGGCGGGGCGCGCGCGAGACGCGGGCGCGCGCGAGGCTCGCGAGGCGCGCACGTAGGCGGGGAGGCGGCAGCATGTATCGCAGGATCCTGGTTCCGCTCGAAAACACCGCGACCGATCGCGCGATCCTCGCCCACATCCGCGGCCTGGCCAGACTGACGGGTGCGACGCTCGTGCTCGTCCACGTCGCCGACGGCTGGGTCGCGCGGAACTACGACAGGCTGAACCTGGTCGAGGGCGAGGAGATCAAGCAGGACCGCGCCTACCTCGAGCAGCGGGCCGCGGAGCTGCGCTCTGAAGGCTTCGAGGTGGAGTATCACCTCGCGATGGGCGAGCCCGCCGACGAGATCGTCAAGCTGGTTCGCGAGAAGCGCGTGGACCTGATCGCCATGTCCACGCACGGGCACCGGTTCCTGAGCGACCTGATCTACGGGAGCACCGCGAGGAAGGTCCGGCACTCGGTCGACGTGCCGGTCCTGCTGCTGCGGGCGCGCCGGAAGTAGAACCGCGGGCCGCCGGGCCGGCATCGATCCGCCCGTCCGGCCGCGGCCTCAGGCCGCGGGCGCCAGGGTCCCTTTCCGGACGAGCTCGTCGTAGACCCCTTTCAACTTTCCGCCGCGATTCTCGACGATGTACTTTCGGATGGCGGGGCCGATGGCGAGCGCGTACAGGAGTCGCGTCGCGAGGCCCTGCAGGGGATAGGGGCTGCGGCGCCTGATATCGAGCGCCACCTTTCGGCCCAGGGCCCGGGCTTTGGCGAGCTCCGCCGGGAGCTCGGACGCGTGCCTGCCGTGAAGCTTCACGCCGAGAGTGCCCGACACGCGCGCGCGCTGCAGCACCGAGGCCTGCGAAATCGCCGCGATCTCCCTGGCGGTCTTGCCGACGCCGAAGCTGCCCGCCGTGGCGATCGCAGCGACGTACTTTCCGCCCACGAACGACGAGAGAAACGCGAGCTGGCCGAGGCGGTCGAACAGGTTCTTGATGCGCGCGCACGGCGCGCTCCCGTAGGTCGGCGAGCTCAGGATGATGCCGTCGGCATCCTTGAGAGCGGCCTTGACCGTCTCGAAGTCGTCCGCGATCGCGCAGCGGCCCGCCGCGAGACAGGCGCCGCAGCCGTTGCAGAAGTCGATGCGATACCGCGGCAGGAACAGCTCGCTGACCTCGGCCCCCGCCTCTTCCGCGCCTCGAAGCGCCTCGCGCAGGAGCGCCGCGCTGCTGCCCTGGGACCTCGCGCTGCTGATGACGCCGACCACTTTCATCATGGATCCTCCTCCTGTACGGACGCATTCTGCCAGGTGCGCGGGCCGCGCATCATCGCGAAAAGGTGGTGTTCTTGCCGGCACCGCGCTGCCACATTCGTGCGAGACGCATCCCCCTCGACCGTGTTGCCCGTCGGCCGGCTGCGGAGCGCGGCGCAGAGCGGCGCAGGTGCTCGTTTGCGCGGACAGTGGCCGCACGGCTATAATCGGACACTGTCACAGGAGTGAACGTTGAAGGGAGCCATCCGCGTCCTGATCACCGACGACCACGAGATCGTCCGCAAAGGCCTCGCCGTGCTCCTCGCCACCGAGAAGGACATCAAGGTCGTGGACGAGGCGCGCGACGGATCGGAAGCGGTGTCCAAGGCCGCGGCGCTCAAGCCGGACGTCGTGCTCATGGACCTCGTGATGCCGCGAATGGACGGCATCGAGGCCACCCGTCAGATCACGCAGACCTGCCCCGGCACGCGCGTGCTGGTGCTCACCAGCTTCGCCGCCGACGACAAGGTGTTCCCGGCGGTCAAGGCCGGCGCGCTGGGATACCTGCTCAAGGACTCGGGCCCCGAGGAGCTCCTCGAAGCCATACGCCGGGTGCACCGGGGCGAGCCGTCCCTGCAGCCGGAGATCGCGCGCAAGGTGCTGCAGGAGCTCTCCCATCCGCCTGGGCGCGAAGCCCACGACCGACCCGCTGACCGCCCGCGAGAGTGGACGTGCTCCGCCTGATCGCGCAGGGCATGAGCAACAAGGAGATCGCGACGAAGATCTTTGTCGCCGAGTGGACCGTGCGCACGCACGTGAGCAACATCCTCGGCAAGCTCCAGCTCGCCAGCCGCACGCAGGCCGCGCTCTACGCGCTGCGCTCCGGGCTCGCCTCGCTCGACGACGTTCCGACCCCGAGGAGTAGAGGCCGCGGGGCGCGTGTCACGCGTCCTTAGCAGACAGAGTCTCGAAATCCCTCTTTTTGGCGATGGCGGCGGCGGCCCCGCCGCGGCATTGTATGAGGACCGCAGGAGCACGAAAGCTTGCGCATCCTCATCGCCGACGACCAGAAACACGCGCGCCAGAGCCTCAAGGCGCTCGTGGCGGCCACGCATCCCGACGCGGAGATCCTGGAAGCGGCGACGGGCATCGAGGCCGTCGCGCTCGCGGGCGAGACCCGGCCCGGGCTCGTGATCCTCGACGTCCGCATGCCGGAGCCTCGACGGCATCGAGGCCGCGCGCGAGATCAGGTCCCGGTGGCCCGAGATCAAGATCCTCGTCCTGACCGTCGACGCTCGCCTGCTGTCCGGCAGGCGCTGGCCGCGGGAGCCGACGCGTTCGTGGCCAAGTGGGAGCCTCCTGACCGGGTGATGTCCGTCCTCTCTTCGCTGCTCTGACCGCGGGCGCCGCCGCGCGTGCCGACCGGCATCGAGCGGACTGCTTGCGCCGCTTCCCGCGACGTCATAGATTGAGTGTCCCGTGAGCGCCCCGATCCCCGCAGACCCAGCCGAGCTCGCAGACCAGGTCTCCGCGACCCCGCTGGACATAAAGGCCGAGCTCGAGGGCTGGAGGGCGCGCGCCGCCTGGCTCCTCCTCCTGGTCGTGGCGGTCGCCGGCGTCCCGACCTACGGCTTTATGGTTGCCGGGGCGCTGATCTCCGGCAACGGCTCGCCGCTCCTGTGGGTCTACGCGGCCACCTATGCCGTGTTCGTGGTCCTGGCCGCCGTGCCTCGACTCGAGCGGGAGCTTCCGCGCCTGGGCTTTCCTCATCGCGGCCTACATCAACGCTTCGGCCAGCATGGCGCGGCTCGGGCTCCTGGGCAGCGGCCGGCTCTTCCTGGTCATCCTGCCGTCGATCGCCACGATCCTCATCGGACCCGCGCGCGGGCTATGCCGCGGCCGCCGCAAGCCTGGCGGCGTTCAGCGCTTTCACCGTGCTCGCCCGCACCGGTTTTCTGGAGCGGTGGCTCACGGAGCGATCCAACTCGCTCGCGCCGGACATGTGGGCCGAAGCCGCCGGGGCGCTGGCGATCCTCGTCTTCACCCTGGTCGTGCTCGTGGAGCGCTTCTATGCGCTGCACATCCGCACGCTGACGGCGAGCCGCAAGGCCGCCTCGGACCTCGAGCTGCTCGCCGGGCGCCTGCGCGAGCGCGAGGAGAGGCTCGGCCTGGTCATGCGGGGGACCAACGACGGGATCTGGGACTGGAACCTCGCCACCGACGAAGTCTACTTCTCGCCGCGCTGGAAGAGCATGCTCGGCTACGGCGAGGACGAGATCGCGAACGTCTTCGCGTCGTGGCAGGCCCTGCTCCACCCCGACGACGTCGAGCACGCCCTCGCCGAGGTCGACGCCTACCTCCAGGGCCGCAAGCCCGTCTTCGAGCTGGAGCACCGCCTGCGGCACAAGGACGGCACCTACCGCTGGATCCTCGCGCGCGGCATCGCCCTGAGGGATGCGGCCGGCAGGGCGACGCGCATGGTGGGCGCGCACACCGACGTGACCGAGCGCAGGCGGACGCAGGCGGAGCTGCGCGCGGCTTACGAGATGCTCGAGCAGCGGGTGAGCGAGCGCACCCGCGAGCTGGCGGTGCTCAATTCCCTCGCGGACGTGGTGAGCCGCTCCCTGGACCTCGGCGAGATCATGAGCGCCGCGCTGGAGAAGACGACGGACGCCGTGAGCGTCGAAGCCGGAGCGGCCTACCGCCTCGACGAGCACACGCTGGTGATGATGGCACAGAGGGGGCTCCCCGTGCGGTTCGCGCGGTCCGTGTCGCTGCTGCCGCTCGCGGCGATCCCGGTCGACGGCGGCGATCCCGCGGAGACGCTCCTCAGCCTGGCCGTCCGCGACTACCCCGACGGGGAGCTCAGGCGGCACATGGAGGCCGAAGGGCTGCGGCTGTTCATCTTTGTGCCGGTGACCGCCAAGGGAAGGCTTCAGGGCGGAATCCTGGCGTGCACGCGCGCCGAGCGCTCGCTCAGCCCGGAGGAGTCTTCGCTGCTTCTGGCGATCGGCCGCCAGGTCGGGCTGGCGGTCGAGAATGCCCGTCTCTACCGCCTCGAGCGCGCGCGCCACGAGGAGGACGAGCGGCGGCGGACGGTGGCCGAGGGGATGCGCGAGACCCTGGCGGTGCTGAACTCGGACCACTCCCTCGAGCAGACCCTGGGCTTCATCGTCTCGCAGGCGAGCCGGCTCATGGGCAGCGACGCGGCGTCGCTGCTGCGCCAGGAGAGCCCGGACGGGCCGATGCGCATCCAGTCCGCCTGGGGCCTGGACCCCGAGTACGTGGCCAGCATCAGCTTTTCGCCCGGAAAGGGAGGGGCGGGGAGGGCGCTCGCGGAGCGGCGCCCGCTGGTCATCGCCGACGCGACCGCGTTCCTCGCCGGCACAGGCCCGTCCGCGGAAGCGATGTTCGACGAAGAGAAGAAGAGCCTCGAGCTCATGGTCGCCCGCGGCTACCACGCGATGCTCTCGGTGCCGCTGGTCGTCAAGGACGAGGACTACGGCGGGATCACGCTCTACTACCGCAGGGCCCGGGAGTTTTCCGACGAGGAGATCCAGCTCGCGATGGGAGTCGCGGACCAGGCGGCGCTCGCCATCGAGAACGCGCGCCTTCGCGCCCAGGCCGAGCAGTCGGCCGCCTTCGCCGAGCGCAGCCGGCTCGCCCGCGACCTGCACGATTCGGTGACGCAGTCCCTGTACAGCGTGACGCTGTACGCCGAGGCGGTCGCGCGGATGCTGGAGGCGGGCGACAGCGCAAACGCCGTCGGGCACCTGCGGGAGCTGCGGGCCACCGCTCAGGACGCGCTGCGCGAGATGCGCCTGCTCATCTTCCAGCTGAGCCCGCCGGCTCTGAGCCAGGGCGGCCTCGCCGCCGCCCTCCAGACGAGGCTGGACTCGGTGGAGACGCGCGGCGGGACGGCTGTAACCTTCGAGACGGAGGGGACCGAGCGCCTGCCGCCCGCGGTCGCGCGGGAGCTGTACCAGGTCGCGCAGGAGGCGCTGAACAACGTCCTCAAGCACGCGCGAGCGCGCCAGGTGACGGTCCGCCTCCGCTTCGAGGAGCGCCTCACCCGGCTCGAGATCGGCGACGACGGGGCGGGTTTCGACGTCGAAGAGGCGCGCCGGGGCGGGGGGCTGGGCCTGCGCGGGATGGCGGAGCGCGTGGAGCGGCTCGGCGGTACGCTGCGCATCGAGAGCGCGCCCGGGGCCGGCACGCGGATCCTCGTCGAGCTGCGGTAGCCCCCGAGCGGGCCGCGGGCGCCCGGCGCGGCGAGCCCGACGAGCCGGCTGCCGCCGCGGCGGGCGAGGCAGGCGCCTTCTTCATTTGTCCAAGACAAAATCACTAATTTTGGTGATGCCCCCGGGCGGCGGGCGGCGTATGTTCCCGGGCATGACTGACTCCCGAAACGTTTTGGATGTCGAGGCCATCTACCGGCGCTACGGGCCGATGGTGCTGCGCCGATGTCGGTCCCTCCTCAGGGACGAGGGAGACGCGCTGGACGCCATGCAGGAGTCCTTTGTGCAGATCCTGCGCCGCCGCGACCGGCTGAGCGCCGACTACCCGTCCAGCCTGATGTACCGCATCGCGACCAACACGTCGCTGAACATGCTGCGCTCGCGCAGGCGCAGGCCGAGCACCCCCGCCGGCGAGCTCATCCTCAACGTCGCCGGGACCGACGACCCCGAGTCGCGCGTCGTCGAGAAGTCGCTGCTCGATCAGCTGTTCAGCGGGGAAAAGCCGGACACGAGGGCGATCGCCGAGGCCCGCTGGATCGAAGGGGCGCCCCTCGAGGAGACCGCGTCTCGCGCGGGGCTTTCCGTCTCCGGCGTGCGCAAGCGCCTCGCGACGCTCCGCTCGCGCGGCTCGAAGCTCCTCGCCCGCTAAAGCGCGCGCCCCGGCCCGCCCCCGCGGCGGGCCCGAGGCCGCGCGGCGCCCGCCCCCGGCATCCCGCCCGAACCGATCACCCTTCCAGCGAACAGGATCCAGAGGAAATTGAAGGTCACCGTCCCCGCCACGGCGGCGGCGAGGCCGAGAGTCCCGCTTCCGCGATCGTCACGCGGGCTTGCGCCACTCCCACATGCCCATGGTGCCGAGGTCCCGGTATCCCAGCCTCCGGTAGACTCCGCTGCCCAGCGGGCTGGCCTGCAGCGACGTCGTGACCGCGCCGCGCCGCGCCGCCTCGCGCAGCGCCGCGGCGAGCAGGCGCGTGGCGAGGCCGCGCCCGCGGGCCTCCGGCAGCGTCGCGACGTGCGTGACGCCGCAATCGCCATCCTCGGACAGGTCGAACATCAGCACGCAGGCGGGTCGGCCGTCCAGCTCCGCGCTGCAGGCGAACCACCGCGAGGCGGACGCGGGCCACCTCGTCATCGACGCCTCGAAGGCGGGGGGAGGCAGCCCGTAGGCGGCGTCGTTGATTCTCCCCACCAGGGCGAGGGCGCGCGTCATCGACCACGCGAGTCCGTCGAGGGGGGGAAGCGTCAGCGCGCCGATCTCGGCCGCCATCGCGATCGGCTCCGCGTCCAGCTTGTAGCCGCGGGCCGCGAGCTCCGCGGCGGCGTCCCGGTCGCCGGCGTCGGTCCAGACGGCCCAGGCGCGGACGCCGGCCTCGAGGTAAGCGGCAGCGACGGCGTCGTGGCTTCGGACCAGGGACTCGAGGCGGTCGTAGATCACACAGTTGAGGATGGACCGGTCGGGCGCCGATGGGACGATTGAGCCATGGATGCCGGGCAGCTCCAGCGCGCGGCTGCTCGGCGACGATTGCGCGACAAAGGCCGCTTCCCTGAGAAGCAGGGCGCGCGCCCGCCCGTACAGCTGTCCGTCGTCCACGGTGCATAAAGTCAGCAATAATGGTCGATTGATCAAGCGTGGCGCGCGGCGGGGCGCGTGGCGTGGCGCGGCCGGGCGGCCCGACCGCCGCCGCGTCGCTCCTGAACGGCATTGAACGCCGCCCGCTTTCGTGATCTGCTGGATGCCGGCTCGATCGCCGGAGGCGGCATGTGTTCAAGACGTTCCTTACCTCGTTGAGCTGCGCCTGGCTGCTGCTCGCCGTGGCGGCGTGCGACCGGCGTCCCCTCGGCGGCGCCCCGCGCCCGCGGGTCGCGATGATCGTGGCGCCCGCGGACTTCGACGATCAGGAGTACTCCGTCACGCGGAGCGTCCTGGAGCGCGGGGGCGCCCGGGTGACGCTTGCCTGCACGAGCAGGAGCGAGGCGGTCAGCCACGCCGGGATGACGGTCCGGCCCGACCTGGCGATCCGCGAGCTTTCAGCCGGCCGTCTCGACGCCGTCGTCATCGTGGGCGGGATGGGCGCTGCCCGTCACCTCTGGGACAACGCCGACCTGCGCGCCCTGGTGATCGACGCGGACCGCAGGAAGAAGGTGGTGGCCGCGATCTGCCTCGCCCCCGGAGCGCTGGCGCGCGCCGGAGTGCTGGCGGGCAGGAAGGCGACCTGCTATCCCGACCCGGCCGTCGTCGCGGAGATCCGGGGCCGGGGCGCCGAATACCTCGACGCGCCCGTCGTGGCCGCCGGGAAAGTCATCACCGGCTCGGGGCCGCAGAGCGCCTCCGAGTTCGGCGCGAAAATCCTCGCAGCCGTGGGCGCCCGGGCGGCCGGCCCCGCGCCTTGACGCGAACGCGGGCGAGGGGCGATAGCTTACCCGGGAGGCGATCATGAGAGCCGTCGCCGCTGCGCTGCTCCTGCTGCTGGCCGCGAGCCGAGGCGTCTACGCGGGCGGGGCGCGCGAGAAGCCGGGCGATGCCCGCTTCGAGGTCACCGACCGGGTCGAAGAGCTCCGGCTCCCGATCTCGGCCGCCCCCGTCACGATCTCGCTGTGGACGCCTCTTCCCGCCGCGGCCGGCGTGAGCAACCTCGCCGAGTCGCCGCTGTTCCGCGAGGCGGTGAGGCGCACCGGCGTCACCGTCCGCTTCGTTCATCCGCCCGCGGCCGGCGAGGCGGCCGCGCTCGCGGCGCTCGCCGCTTCCGGCAGCCTGCCGGACACGATCCTGACCGACTGGACCCGGTACCCGGGCGGGCCTTCGCGCGCGATCGCGGACGAGCTCATCGTGCCGCTCAACGACGTGATCGAGACGTGGATGCCGGACTACCGGACGATGCTGGCGCGCGCTCCCTCGCGCGCCCGGGCGCTGCGCACCGATGAAGGGTACTACTACGGCTTCCCGCTCCTCGCCTGGAGCGCGGACCCGGAGACGGCGCTGGCGATCGGAGCGACCGAGGGGCTCGCGGCGAGAGGCGACATCCTCGAGCGCCTCAAGATCAGCCGGCTCGACACGATGGACGACTGGGACGCAGCCCTTCGTCTCATCAAGAAGGAGCGGGGGATCGACACCCCGCTCCTCCTGCGCCTCTCCGACCTGGAGCTGACTCACCTGTTCGCGAGCGGCCACGGCGCGTCGTTCGGCTTTTTCCAGACCGACGGCCGCGTCGGCTACGGGCCGCTCCAGCCGGGCTTCCGGGACTTCCTCGCCCTCCTCGCGGCCTGGGTCAAGGACGGGCTGGTCAACGCCGACTTCGGGACCGTCGACCTCCGCACCTCGGAGTCCAGGATCGTCCAGGGGAAGGCTGCCGCCTGGGTCGCGAGCGCCGACGCGATGCCGCGTCTCGCTGCCGCCCTCAGGGCCCGTGAGCCGAAGGCAGCGATCGTGGCCTTGGCTCCGCCGGTCAAGACCGCGGGAGAGCTCGCCCTGCTCGGGGCGAACGAAGCGGCGGCGGGAGTCATCGGCGGCCGCTGGCTCGCCCTCGGCGCAAAGAACGCAAAGCTGAAGGTCTCCGCCCTGTGGGTCGACTTCTGGTACAGCGACCAGGGCAGCCTCCTGCAGCGGAGGTTCGACGCCAGGCTCACGCTGTTCGGCCGGTTCGACACGGAGGGCTGGCGCGCCCGCCTGCCGGCGATCGCCGGCTCGCCGGGTCTCGCCGAGGCGCAGCGGCTCTGGAGCCGGGCGGCGACCGCCGATCACGCGCTGCCGCCGCTGTGGCCGGCGGGCGGCGAGGCGGCGCTGGAGGCCGACGTGCTTCCGAAAGCGGCCGCTCTCGTGGAGGAGATGACGGTGAAGATCGCGACGGGCGCGCAGCCGCTCGAGAGCTTCGCCGACTACGCCGAACGCATCAACGGGCTGGGGATGCCGCGGCTCCTTGCTGCGAAGCAGGCGGAGCTCGACCGCGCCCTGAGGAGGTAGACGCTTGAAGAAGCTGATCAACGACCCGCGCAACGTCGTGACCGAGATGATCGACGGCCTGGTGGCCGCCTATGGCGGCAGCGTGATGCGCCTCGAGGGCGTGAACGCGATCGCCAGGCGCTCGATCCCGCAGGGCAAGGTGGCGCTGCTGGTCGGGGGCGGCAGCGGCCACGAGCCGATCTACCACGGCCTGGTGGGCGAGAACATGGCCGACGGCGCGGCCATCGGCAACGTGTTCGCGGCCCCCGGGCCCGAGACCGTGCTGGAGGCGACGAAGGCCGTGCACCGCGGCGCGGGGGTGCTCTACGTCTACGGCAACTACGCCGGCGACGTCATGAACTTCGACATGGGCGCGGAGATGGCCGCGGACGAAGGGATCGAAGTCCGCACGGTCCGCATCGCCGACGACGTGGCCATCGCGGAACGCGAGCAGCGCCGCGGGATCGCCGGCCTTCTTTTTGTCGTCAAGATCGCGGGTGCCGCCGCTTCCACGCTCGGCAGCCTCGCCGAGGTCGAGCGCGTCACCCGCAAGGCCGAGGCTGCCGTGCGCACGATGGGAGTGGCGCTGGCCGCGGGGTCGATCCCAGAGACGGGCGAGCCCACGTTCACGCTCGGCGACGGAGAGATGGAGATCGGCATGGGGCTGCACGGGGAGCCGGGCGTGGCGCGCGGGCCGCTGCGCGCGGCCGACCCCGTCGTCGACGACATGATGGCGCGCATCCTTGCGGATCTTCCGTTCCGCCGCGGCGACCGCGTCGCGGTCCTCCTCAACGACCTCGGCGCGACCACCGCCATGGAGCTGCTGATCATGAACCGGCGCGTGCGGCAGATCCTCGACCGCGAAGGCATCGCCGTGCACGACACCGTCATCGGAAAGTACTGCACCTGCCAGGAGATGGCCGGCGCGTCGATCACGCTCCTCCGCCTCGACGAGGAGCTCGCGCGCTTCTATGACATGGAGGCGGATTCGCTGGCCTTCAGGCTTGCCTCGAGGCCTGGCTTGAAGCTCGCGTCGAGGAGGCCGTGATGCCGGGCCTGAGCACGCCCGAGACCGTAGCCCTGCTGCTCCACGTCGCCGACCGCATCGTCGAGGCGCGCGACCGTCTCACCGAGGCCGACCGCATGGGCGACGGCGACCACGGGGTGGGCATGGCGCGCGGCTTCGAGGCGGCGCAGGCGAAGCTCGCGGCGGCGCCGCCGGCTTCGGTGGCGGACGCCTTCAAGGTGACCGGCTCGGCGCTGATGGCGGGGGTGGGCGGCGCCGCGGGCGCGGTGTTCGGCACGCTCTTCCGCGCCGGCGCCGCGGCGCTCGAGGGCCGCGAGCGCCTCGACGCGGAGGCCCTCGCCGCGTGGCTCCAGGCCGGGCTCGCCGCGGTCGAGAAGCGCGGCGGGGCCGCGCCCGGCGACAAGACGATGATCGACGCCCTCGCGCCCGCGGCCCTCGCGGCCGGCGAGGCGCGCGGCGGGTCGCTCGGCGCCGCGCTGGCTGCTGCAGCCGAGGGCGCGCGCGGGGGCGTCGAGCGGACCCGCGAGATGATGCCGCGCGCGGGCAAGATGCGCAGCCTCGGCGCGCGCGCCCTCGGCCACGCCGACCCGGGCGCGCTGTCCATGCAGCTGATCCTCGAGGCGATGCGCGAGGCCGCGGAGGGCGCATAGCGGGCGCGCCGGGGCTCAAGTCCCGCCGGTCCCGCCCGTGCTATAGTGCCCGTGTGCGCATCGGCTCTTTCTTCCTCGGCGCGTCGGAAGAGCATCCTCTTCGGCTGGCTCCTCTCCTACCTGCTGATCCTCGCCGTCCCTCTCGTCGTCACCTTTCTCACGCAGGCGCGGACCGCCGCGATCCTCGAGCGGGAGATCACCGACGCCCACCTGATCGTGCTCAAGCGCATCCGCGAGCGGATGGACGCCCAGGTCGAGACGGCGTGGCGGCTGACCCAGGAGGTCGCGTTCAACCCGCGGCTCGCGGCGCTGACGCGCGGGTTCACGCCCCCGCCGCCGGGCGGCTACGCCATATACGAGATGAGCCGCGACCTCCGGACGTACCGCGCTCTCTACGCCTCGATCGAGGACCTCTACATCTACCTGCCGCGGATCGACTCGATCCTTTCGCCGGCGGGGCTCGTGGACGCCCGGACCTACCATGCAACCTACCTGCGCGAGCGGGGCATCTCCTTTGACGTCGTGGCACCGCGAGATCGCGCAGGCGCGCAAGGGCGACTTTGTCCTGCTCGAGCCCGAACCGGCCGCGGACCGCGGCTCGATCGTCTACATGCAGTCCACGCCGCTGTTCGCCGCGGATCCCGACGCGAACGTGGTCATCTCGCTCAGCAAGAGCTCGTTCGTCGAGGACGCGCGCGACATCGCGACGCTCAACGGCGCGACCGTCGTCGTGCTGGACAGCGGCGACCGCGTGATCGCGGCGTCCGTCGGCGCGGAGGCCGCGGGGGCGCACGCCCCGTTACCGGGATCTTCCGGAGCAGGAGGGGCTCATCCGCGAGCGCGGCGCCAGCGGCCCGGTGATCGGCTCGTGCATCGTGTCGACGGTCACCGACTGGAAGTACGTCGTGACGGTGCCGCGCGAAGTGTTCTGGCGCAAGGCCGAGGCCGCGCGCAGGCTCGCCGTTGCGGGGTCCCTCGTCTGCCTGCTTCTCGGCGGCTTCCTCGTCGTCGTCGCGCTCAAGCGCAACTACGATCCCGTCGGCGAGCTCGTCGCCCTGATGGAGCGCTTCCAGGGGCGCGACTTTGCCCACGGCGACAACGAGTTCGGGTTCATCCGGCGCGCCATGGCGCAGGCCGAGGAGGAGCGCGAGAAGTACGGCATCGTCGTCGCGCAGCAGGACCGGACGCTGCGCGAGAACCTGTTGCGCCGGCTGCTCAAGGGCGGCCTGCCGCCGGGCGACACGCTCTCCGACCGGCTGTACCTCCACGGCATCCGCTTCGCCGGCGACTCGCTCGTCGTCCTCGCGCTCTACGTCGTCGACTACGAAGAAGTCTTTGCCGGCGAAGCGGGGAGCCGCGACGCGTACGAGGAGTACAGGAAGGTCCAGCTCATCCTGGCCGCGGCCTTCGAAGAGCTGCTCGCCGAGAGGAGCCATCGGGGCTTCGCCGTCGACGTGGACGAGCTGCTCGCCGTGCTCGTGAGCCTGGACCCGGCGCGGGCCGGCCGCGCGCGGGAGGAGATCGACGCGGTCGCCGCGACCGCGGCCGCGCGGCTCGGAGAGCGGTTGCGCGTGCACTTTACGGCGGCGGTGAGCGCCGTCCACGCGGGAACGGCCGAGATCCCGACGGCCTGGTCGGAGGCGCTGCAGACGATGGAGTACAAGCGGCTGCTCGGGATCGAGGGGATCTCCCATTTCGAGGACGTGACCGAGGTCCGCGGCGGCGGCAGCAGCTACCCTCCCGAGACCGAGCGGCGCCTCATCAACGCCGTGCGGACCGGCGACGCTTCGTCCGCCGCGGCGATCATCCGTGACGTGTTCGCGCGCAGCTTCGCCCCCGGCGTCCTGTCGCCGGCGGCCGCGCGGTGCCTCATGTTCGATCTCGTGAGCACCATGATCAAGGCGATGCAGGAGCTCGGAAGCGGCAGCGTCGAAGCTCCCGCCGGCGGTGGCCCGGGCGCGGTGGAGCGGCTGATGGCCTGCGAGAGCGCGCAGGAGCTCGAGCGCGAGCTGATCGCCCTGGTGGAAGCCCGCTGCACCGAGGTGCGCGAGGCCCTGGCCCGCCGGAGCCGCGCCCGCCACCGCGAGGGCGCCCGCCGGGTGTCGGAGCGCGTCGTCGAGGAGGTGGCCCGCCGGTTCGCGGACCCGCTGCTGGACATCAGCGCGCTCGCCCGCTCGATGGAGATGAACCCTATCACGCTGTCGCGCGTCTTCCACGAGGAGACCGGCGAGGGGCTGCTGGACCACATCAACCGGGTCCGCATCGAGCGGGCCAAGGAGCTCATGCGCGAGATGCCGGACGACCCCATCGAGGAGATCTGCCGCGAGGTCGGATACGGGAGCTCGAAGACCTTCACCCGAACCTTCAAGAAGCGCGAAGGGGTGACTCCCGGGCTCTACAAGGCCTCCCTGGCTGCCTCCGGGCCGGGCCGCCGCCCGGACCGCGAGTAAGATTCTGTCCGTCCGGGCGCAGAAACTGTCCGTTTACGGCGGTCGAGTCCCGTGGGACACTGGCACAAACTGCTGAACGGAGGATCCCATGAAGAGACTCATCGTCTGTCTGCTCGCGGCAGCGCTCGGCGCCGCCGTCTGGGCCGGAAGCCAGCCCGAGGCGGCGGCAACCGGACCGACCGCCATCACGGTGTGGATGGATCTGCACCAGAACTTCGCCCAGATCTTCAAGAACATGGGCGAGACCGAGTTCGCCAAGGAGCTGCAGAAGCGGACCAACACCACGGTCACCTACACGCACCCGTCGGTGGGACAGGCCCGCGAAGCCTTCAACCTCCTGCTCGCCTCGGGAGATCTCCCCGACGTCGTCGAGTGGAACTGGTACGACATGCCGGGCGGCCCGGCCAAGGCCATCGCCGACGGCTACATCATGAAGCTCAACGACGTCATCGAGAAGCAGGCCCCGTATCTCAAGGCCTACCTCGCGGCCAAGCCGCAGCTGGCGCGGATGATCAAGACCGACGAAGGCTGGTACTACTCCTTCCCGTTCTTCCGCGGCGAGGACAACTCGAGCCCGCTGCTGTACACCTCGGGGATCATCGTCCGCAAGGACTGGCTGAACGACCTCAAGCTGCCCATGCCCGAGGTCATCGAGGACTGGGACACCACGCTCAAAGCCTTCAAGGACAAGAAGGGCGCGACCGCGCCGCTGTCCCTGATCTTCATCTCGTCGACGAGCTGGGAGCTCACCAACCAGCTGGTCAACTGCTTCGCCCCGGCCTTCGACGCCAACGGCCAGTACTACGTCGACGGCGGCAAGGTCAAGCTCGGCATCGTGCAGCCCGGCTTCAAGGACTACCTGGCCACGATGAACAGCTGGTACAAGCAGGGATTGCTGGACTCGAACTTCGCCACGGCCGACCGCAAGGCCGTCGAGGCCAATTTCACCGGCGGCAAGAGCGGCGTCACCCAGGGTTCCGCGGGCCAGAACATCGGCCGCTACATGCAGGTCATGAAGGAGAAGAATCCCTCGGTGAGCGTCAGCGGCGCCCCTGTTCCGGCCATCAAGCGCGGCGAGCTGGCCAAGTACTACACGCGCAAGAGCATCTACGGCGACGGCGCCACCGGCGCGATCAGCGCCAAGAGCAAGAACGTGGCCGCCGCGGCCCGCTACCTGGACTACGCCTACAGCAAGGAAGGCATGCTGCTCTACAACTTCGGCATCGAAGGCAAGAGCTACACGATGGTGAACGGCGTGCCGACCTACACGGACTTCGTCATGAAGAACCCGGACAAGCTCGCCCCGACGCTGGCCATGTCGCACTACCTGCGCGGCCACACCAACGGCCCGTTCGTCCAGATGCTCGGCTACCTCGAGCAGTACTACGAGCTGCCCGAGCAGAAGGAAGCCAACAAGAACTGGAGCAAGCACAGGCAGCCGGAGTTCAACCTGCCCCCGGTGACGCCGACCGTCGCAGGAGAGCTCGCAGCTCGCCAAGACGCATCACCGACATCCGCACCTACGCCGACGAGATGCAGATCAAGTTCATCATGGGCACGGAGCCGATCTCGAAGTTCGACGAGTACGTGGCCCAGATCAACAAGCTCGGCCTCGACAAGACCCTGGCCATCTGGCAGGCCGCGCTCGAGCGCTACAACGCCCGCAAGTAAGTGCGACTGCCGGCCTCCCCAGCGGAGCCTGACATGGCCACCGAACGCGCAATCCGCCCGCTCCCGACCGCGGGGGCGGGCGTTTCTCAAGCACCGGGACCTCTACCTCATGGTCCTCCCCGTGCTCGTTTACTACGTCCTCTTCCACTACAAGCCCATGTACGGCGCGCTCATCGCGTTCAAGGAGTTCTCGCCCGCCAAAGGCGTGCTCGGCAGCCCGTGGGTGGGGCTCGCGCACTTCAACGACTTCTTTACGAGCTTCTACTTCTGGCGCGTGCTCCGCAACACGCTGGTCATCAGCTTCAACTCGCTGCTGTTCGCTTTTCCCGCGCCGATCATCCTGGCGCTGCTGATCAACGAGCTGCGCTCGCGCTGGTTCTCGCGCGGCGTGCAGAGCATCACCTACATGCCGCACTTCGTGTCGCTCGTGGTCTTCTGCGGGCTGATCCGCGAGTTCACGGCCGACAGCGGGGTCGTCAGCCAGCTGCTCGCCGCGCATCACGGGCGTCCAGCCGGTGACGATGCTCGCCAAGCCGAAGCTGTTCGTGCCGATCTACGTGGTTTCGGACATCTGGAAGGAGGTCGGCTGGGGATCGATCATCTACCTCGCCGCGCTGTCGGGCATCGACACCGCAGCTCTACGAGGCGGCCCGCATCGACGGGGCCTCGCGCGCTCGCGCAGACCTGGCACGTGACCCTGCCCGGGATCGCCGCCACGGCCGTGATCATCCTGATCCTCAGGATCGGGCACATCATGAACGTCGGCTTCGAGAAGATCATCCTCCTCTACAACCCGGCGATCTTCGAGACCGCGGACGTGATCTCTTCGTTCGTCTACCGCAAGGGGCTGCAGGAGTTCGACTGGAGCTTCAGCGCCGCGGTGGGCCTTTTCAACTCCGTGATCAATTTCTCGTTCCTGATCGCGGCCAACTGGATCTCCCGGAGGCTGCGGGACGAGAGCCTGTGGTGAGGCCCATGACCATACGTCGCACGACCGGCGAGTCGGTGTTCAACGTCCTCAACATTGCGCTCATGATCGGCCTGTCGCTGCTGACCGCCTACCCCCTGCTCTACGTGCTGTTCGCCTCGCTCAGCAGGCCGCAGGAGCTCATCACCCACACCGGGGCGCTGCTGCGGCCCCTCGGCTTCCAGGTCGGCGCCTACGGCATGGTGTTCCAGAACCCCAACATCCTCAGCGGCTACGGCAACACGCTGATCGTGGTCGTCGGCGGCGTGCTGCTGAACGTGCTGCTGACCGCGCTCGGCGGCTACTTCCTGTCCCGCAAGGGCGTCCCGCTGCGCAACTTCTTCATGTTCTTCATCGTCTTCACGATGTTCTTTTCCGGCGGGTCTCGTGCCGTTCTACCTGACGGTGCGCGGCTACGGCATCGACAACTCGCTCCTCGCGCTGATCCTCCCCGTGGCGGTCAACACCTTCAACATGATCATCATGCGCACCGCCTTCATGTCCGTTCCCGACGCCATGGAGGAGTCGGCGACGATCGACGGCGCGAGCCACTGGGTCGTGCTGTTCCGCATCTACTTCCCGCTGGCCTTGCCCACGATCGCGGTTCTCGTGCTATACTACGGCGTCGGGCACTGGAACGCCTGGTTCAACGCCATGATCTTCCTCAGGCGGCGCGAGCTGTACCCGCTGCAGCTCGTGCTCCGCGAGATCCTCATCATGAACGACGCGACGTTCATGGTGCAGAATGTCGCGACCGGAGACGAGGCGATGGTGCGCGACACCGTCAAGTACGCGGTCATTGTCGTGGCGACGCTGCCGATCCTGGCGCTGTACCCCTTCCTTCAGAAGTATTTCGTGAAGGGCGTCATGGTCGGAGCGCTCAAGGAATAAAGTTCGACCCCAAACACAAAAACAGGAGGGGCGGCGCGAATTCGTCGCCCCTCCGCTTATTTTCGCGGAGCCCGCCGTCTTGCCGCGCAATCCTGTCGTGAAATAGAAGGGGCGCCGATCGCTCGGCGCCCCCTCTGCAAACCGGCGTTTCTGCCCCTAGAACCTGGGGACCGGCCGATTCTGGAACCTGTCCAGCGCAGCCTGCTGGATCGCGATGGCGCGCGGCATGCCCATGCCGTTGATGCGCGTCACGAACTCGTCGAACTTCGTGAGCGGCTCGGTGCCCACGATGAACTTGGCCACCATCTCGTCGCGGTACGTGCTGACGTGGTTCAGGATCTGGGCGAGCTCGCGCGACTCATCGCCCGTCGGTGAGACCGCCGGCATGACGCGCGACATGTCCCCGGTGGCGACGAGCATCTTGCCGGATTCGTACTGCGCCGGGATCGCCATCATCTGCTCCCAATAGCGCGAGTCCTGCCTCCAGGCGCGTCCGCCGCCTCCGTCAGGCGCGTACTTCGAGAGCGCGTTCACCACCGACAGCCCGTCCGGGTTCTTCATGATGAGGTCCGTGTACTTGGGGTAGCCGTTGACCCAGTTGTAGGTGAGTCCCTCGATGCCGAAGTTGGCCAGGTTGTGCCCGGTCTCCGTCCACCAGAAGTTCAGCCACTTGACGCTCTCGACCGGGTGCTTGCTGCTGGTCGTGACCGCGGCCCCCGTACCAGGGTAGTCGTTGGCGCCGCTGGTGTCGAAGCTGTAGCTCTTTCCGTCCTTGCCATAGGGCCACGGCGCGGCCATCAGGCTGAACTTGGGGTTGCCCTTCTTGCCGAGCGGGGTAAAGCCGCCCATGTCGCGGTTGAGGAGGCCCCAGTACACGCCGACCCGGCCTTCGACCACGAGACCCCGCACCTGCTCGTACTTGCGGCTGATCCAGTCCTGGTCGAGGAGCCCGTTCTTGTACCACCGGTTCATGAGCGTGAGCCATTCCTTGAACTCCGGCTGCACCGAGCCGTCGCGCACTTTGCCGTCGACCACGTAGACGCTGTAGTCCAGCCCCCAGGCGCCGAGCATCCAGCGCAGGCCGTCGATCCCGCCGAGGCTGCCGGACGGGAGCGAAGCCATCGGGATGATGTTCGGACCGCGGCCCTTGAATGCCGTGAGAGTCTTCTCCCAGTCCTCGATGGTCTTGGGCATCGGGAGGCTCATTTCGTCGAGCCAGTCCTTGCGGAAGTGGGCGCTCGTCGAGTAGCCCTGCCACTTCTCCGAAACGTCCTTGATCCAGGGCCGGAGGAAGGGCACGACGTACATGCTGCCCTGGTCAGTGACGATCTTCTTGCCGATGTCGGGGCGGTTGTTCAGGAACGCGCCGATCGCGGGCCCGTTGGCCTTGACCAGGTCGTTGAGCCTGAGGATGACCTTGTCGACGATCGCCTTTTCCGGGCCTCCGGGGATCGTGAGCCAGCTCCACTGGATCATGTCGGGCAGGTCGCCGGAGGCCAGCATCAGGTTGAACTGCTCATTCGCCGTTGCCGAAGCGGGGTGAATGAACTTGACCTTGATGCCTGTGAGCTTCTCGGCCTCCTGGTAGGCAGGCACCTCGTTGTGGCTGGCGCGAGTGGCGGCAGTCCTCGCATCCATCTGCGTCCAGTACGTGAGCTCGAGCCCATCGGCGATCCAGCTCGCCCCCTTGCCCGCGGGCTTCTCGCCGGCTGTTGCCGCCGGCTTTTCCTGCTGGGCCGTGGCCCACAGCAGCCCTCCTGATGCCATCAGCAACAGGACGAGAGTCGCGACACATAGTTTCTTCATCGATTGTGACCTCCTGTTTGTACGGTTGGCCGACAACGTCGGCGATCTCTCGGGACGTATCTCCCGCTCGGTCCCATCAAGGCCGCAGTCGCAGCGCATCGCGCCGCAGCCCGGTGTCTGCCCCTCAACGCGGCTTCCGAGCCGCCGTGCGCCGTCGCGGTCGCAGGCGGCGCCCCCTTTGTTGCCCCGACAGTGTACCCCCGGGTGCACCTCTCGTCAAAGAAGCTCAACCCGCGGCGGGCGGCGAGGAGCCGCGGCGCCGCCGCCGTGAGGAGTTGTGCCGGGGGTTACCTGCGGATCAGCGGCGGGGCGCGGGCCTGCCGCGTCCCCTGGCGATGCGACGCGCCGGCTCCCGACGCGCCGGCGATGCGGCGCGACGCACGAGCGCGCGAAGCTCGCCCATCCGGGACGACATGTCCCGCTCGCCGAGCTCGACCAGGTCGGTCTGATGGGCCTTGAGCAGGCTGCGGTGCTCGATGCCTTCGATCTGGAAGCCGAGGTCCGCGAGGTCCAGGCTCCTGCGCAGCTGGTGCACGCCCAGCATGCCGAGCATCCCGGCCACCGCCGACGAGGCCGTTTTGACATGTTCAGGCAGATAAGCCATGCCCAGGCTGACGCCCACCGTGACGCGGGCCCCGAGCGCTCGCACCACGTCCGTCGGCACCTGCGAGGTGAGCCCGCCGTCCAGCAGGCTCATCCCTCGGATCGGCACGGGCTGGAAGAGCCCGGGAATCGCGCAGCTCGCGCGCACGGCCTCGCCGATGTCGTCGAGGTCCGAGATCACGATGGTCTCTATGCCGGGCTTCGAGTCCTCCGCAGGCGCGATGAGCTTGCGGAGCTCGGCAACGCGCAGCCGCGCCGCCGCGCGGCGCGAGGTGAAGATGACCCGCCTCCGCCCCTCCACGTCCGTGGCGGTCACCGCAAGGTCCATCGCGAGGTCGTCGAACGTGCGCCCGTCGACGAGGCGGTTCACCGTGTCGCGGAGGCGCGAGTTGGAGACGAGGCCCGCGCGCCGATTGCTCAGGAGGTTGCGGACGGTGTCGGTCAGATCGATGACCTGCCCGAACCAGTCGAAGCCGTCGACGGCACGCTCGATGGCGGCCTGCGGAAGGCCCGCGGCGTAGAGCGCGGCGGCGATGGAGCCCGCCGAGGTGCCCGCGACGACAGCCGGGAGGAGACCGCCCGCCCGCATCGCCTTGACCACGCCGATGTGGGCGATGCCCCGCGCCCCACCGCCGCCGAACGCGACGCCGAGCAGGGGCCTGGTCGCCACGTTGCCTCCTCCGCCGGGGTCAGACCCCCTGCTTGTTGAAGCGTACGACCATGTGGATCCGCGCCTCGCCGCGGCCGGCGTTCTCGATGCTGTGGGGCACGTCGCAGTGGTAGCGTATGAAGTCGCCCTCGTGCAGGTCCGAGCTGTTGTCGCCCGCGGTCACGCGCACCTGGCCCTTGATCACGGTGAGAAACTCCTCCGTGCGCGGGAAGTGGGGCCCGGAGCGGAGAGCCCCCGCGGGCTTGAACGTGAGCAGGTACATCTCCAGGTCCTCGACCATCGCGACGGGGGTGAGCACCTTGATGTGCAGCCCCTCCTCGTCCGTGTCGAGGCTCGTGATGTCCTCGTGGGGCGTCGCGGTAAAGATCCGGTGCGGGCCCCCGCTGCCCTCCAGCAGCGAGTTGATCTCGACCTGGAGGCCCTGGGCGATCTTCCAGACCGTCGCCACCGTCGGGTTCACCTTGCCGCTCTCGATCTGAGACAGCATCGCCTTGGACACGCCGCTCTTTTCCGACAGCATGTCGAGGGTCAGGGCCTGTTTCTTGCGGATGGCCTGGATGTTTTTTCCGATGGGCGGGGGTTCGACCGGTTTCATGAGCGCCTCGTCCGCGGGCGTCGATTGACCGCGCTGGCCGTGTTCACTATACTGAACACGCATTCACTATACGGTACGCCGGCTCCCCGGGTCAAGCGCGCCGGCGCACCGGGCGCGAGGCTTCGCGATGAAGCGCATCGTCATCACGGGATCCCTCGGGCAGCTCGGCTCGGAGCTCGCCCCCGCCCTGCGGGCGCGCTGCGGGGCGGACAACGTGGCGCTCACGGACATCCGCGGCGACGCTTCCGGCGAGCTCGTGGAGGGCGGGCCGTTCTACCGCGTGGACAGCCGGGACGCCAAGAGGCTCGCGGAGATCGTGCGGGCGCATCGCGCCGACACGATCTTTCACCTGGCGGCGCTGCTGTCCGCCACCTCCGAGGCTGAGCCGCAGCGCGCCTGGGACGTCAACATCAACGGCCTGCTCGCGGTGCTGGAGGTGGCGCGGGAGACGGGGTGCGCGGTCTTTACCCCGAGCTCGATCGCTGCGTTCGGCCCGCAGTCGCCCAGGGACTTCACCCCGCAGACGACGATCCAGAGGCCGACCTCGATGTACGGCATCAGCAAGGTCACGGGCGAGATGCTCTGCGACTACTACTACAAGCGCTTCGGAGTGGACACGCGCGGGGTGCGCTACCCCGGCATCATATCCAGCGTGACCTCACCCGGCGGCGGCACGACCGACTACGCCGTCCACATCTACTACGCGGCCCTGACCACGGGCCACTACCGGTGCTTTCTCTCCGGCGACACCTACCTCGACATGATCTATATGCCCGACGCCATCAAGGCGGCGATCGACCTGATGGAGGCGGATCCGGCGAGGCTGCGCCACCGCAACGCGTTCAACATCACGGCAATGAGCTTCTGCCCGGAGGACCAGGCCGCCTACATCCGCCGCTACATCCCGCACTTCGAGATCAGCTACGAGATCGACCCGGTGCGCCAGGCGCTCGCCAACTCCTGGCCGAACAGCCTCGAGGACTACGCGGCGCGCGTGGAATGGGGCTGGAGCCCGCAGTACGACCTCGACGCCACCACGCGCGACATGCTCGAGACACTCGGCAGGCGCCTGCGCGCCGAGGGCGCGGGGCCGGCGGCGCCGGGAGCGGCGCCGCCCGCGTGACTCAGTTCTTCCTGAGGGGCACGCCCTGGGCGGCGAGCTCCTTCTGGATGGCGCGCATGTCCGCGGCGCGGGGCTGCACTTTGGCGCGTGACGCCACAGCGGCCGCGACTCCGGCCGCCTGGCCGAGGGCCATGCAGATCGGGATCTTCCTGATCGCGGCGAGGGCCAGGTGCTCCACGGAAACGCAGCGGCCCGCGACGAGCAGGCCGTCGGTTTCCTTGGGCAGCATGATGCGGTAGGGGATGTCGTAGGGACTGCGCGGGGCCCACTCTTCCCAGTTGCCCTTGGGATGGTGGCAGTCGAGGGCGATCATGGTCTGCGCGATCGCGTCGTCGAACCTCCTGCCCTCGGCTATGTCCGCCGTGGTGAGGGTGTATTCGCCCTTGATGCGGCGGGTCTCCCGGACGCCGAGATCCAGCGATCCCGGCAGCAGGATGCTCTCCTTGAACTCGGGCCGCTCGGCGCGCATCTTGCGCCATCGCGCGAAGACCTTCTTCCTTATTTCCACCTCTGCTCTGGTCACCTGGGCCGCGTCGGTGGCGTCCACCCCGTCGACGTTCGCGCCGATGTGCGCGATCCCGCGCAGGATCCCGACCGCCTCCGAGCTGTGGGAGCCGGGTCCGCCCTTGAGGTGGCGGCCTTGGTCGGAGACTTCGAGGTCCTCGATCTTCCAGCGGATGCCCGAGATCGGCTTCTGGAACCCCTCGGGCACGTCGACGGGCTCCATGACGTAGGCGAACTCTTTCGCGTTGTCGGCGATCCGGCGACGGATCGCGGCGGTGTCGACGTTGGCGAGCACGAACCCGCGCGACACCTGGTAGACGGTGTCGGCGGGGACCGTGTCGAACGCCGCTCCCGCGCGGGCGGCGACGTCGGCATCGCCGGTGCAGTCCACCACGACGTTCGCCGTGACGGCCTGGCGGCCGCTCTTGTTCTCGATCACGAGCCCCGTCACCCGCTTGCCCTCGCGGATGACGTCGGCCACCAGGGTGTGCAGGAGCAGATCGGCGCCGGCTTCCTCGAGCATCTCCAGCACGACGGCCTTGCCGGCTTCCTGCAGGATCTGGGGGCGGAAGACCCGGTTCTCCGTCTCGTAGGGCCAGGTGTTGACGAGGAATCTCCTCTTCATCGGCGGCATGGCCGCGCCCAGCTTTGCGAGGCGCTCGAGCAGCTCCCAGCAGATGCCCTTCATGATGATGTTGCCGTCGGAATCGTTGAAGACGTAGCCGACCGTGCCGGCTCCCCAGCCGGAATCGAGGTAGCCTCCGACCCATCCGGCCCGCTCGATCAGCAGCGTCTTCGCTCCCGCCCGGGCCGCCGCGATGGCGGCGCAGAAGCCCGAGACTCCGCCTCCCGCCACCACGACGTCGACGCTCTTGTAGACGGGGATCTTTCTCTGTGGCTCAGTGTAGTAGGTCGTCACGCAGATTCGCTCCATTCGCTGATGCCCGCGGGAGCTCCGGACGCCGGAGCTCCCGCGGATCCGTGTGAGAGGGCCGGGCCCTACTTGCCGAGCAGCTTCTTCCAGGTCGCGTACGCGTCGGCGTAGATCTGCTCCAGCTCCTTGGCGCCGAGCTTTTCGCACTGGGCCGCGAACGCCTTGTACTGGTCCAGCGGCCTCTCGCCCGTGACGAACTTGACCGTGTTCTCGTCGATGTAGGTCTGCAGCGTCGTCGAGATCTCGGCGATCCGATCGTACTGCGCCTGGGTGAACGACAGCTCGATGTCGTCGTTGTTGCGCATGTAGCCCTTCATGGCCGCCATCTTTGCGAGCGTCGCGTTGTGTGCGGCGATAAAGTCATTGTCGGCCACGAACTCGTCCCAGTAGTCCCTGACCAGGCGCGCGGTGTGAGGATGGCGCAGGTGGAACTCCGCCCTCGGGTCGAGCTTTCCCTGCGGGTTGTACTCGCGGTTGAGAGTCGGCACGTACTTCCAGACCCTCTTGCCGTTCTGCTCGACCCAGTTGAAATGAACCCCCTCGATGCCGCAGTTGGCGAGGATGCTGCCTTCTTCGGAGTACATCCAGTCGATGATCTTGAGGATGCGCGGCAGGTTGCGGGCCTTGGCCGAGACGGCCCAGCTCCAGTACGTGTTGACCTTCTGCCGCACGGACACCGCCCGCTCGGGCAGCGAGCTGGACTTGAACGGGATCACGATCTCGTAGTCGAGCTTCGAGTTGGGGTACGCGGCCTTGTGTTTCAGGTCCTGCTTCCATGCGCTGTCATCCGTGTTGATGACCACCAGCATGTTGCCCTTGACCGACTTGTCGTTGAACATCTTCGACGAGGTGGTGAAGAAGTCGGGGTCCATGAGCTTGTCTTTCCACAGCCCGTTGAAGAACGCGACCATCTCCAGGTAGCCCGGGTTGAACGGCCCGAAGACGAACCTCTCCTGGTAGCGGTCGTACATCATGGGGGACTCGCCTTCGAAGCCCGTGTTCGTATTGAAGTAGAACCCCCACACCGGCATGTCGCGGTAGCCGTTTCCGCTGACCATGCCGAGGTTGTCGGGCTGCGCGGCCTTGACCGCCTTGAGCGTGGCCTTGAGCTGATCGAAGGTCTCGGGGATCGGCAGATTCATGGACTTGAGGATGTCGACGCGCATCCACGGCACGCGGTGCACGCGCTGGTACAGGTCGTAGCGCGGGGCGACGTACACGTTGCCGTCCATCGCCGCGATGTTCGCGATGGTGTTCTTGTCCGCATGCATCCACTTGTAGTAGTTGGGCATGTCCTTCCAGTATTTGTTCAGGGCGACCAGCATTCCCTTCTGGCCGGCGGGCTTGGCCTCGACCGCGGGGAACGTCTCGATCAGGTCCGGAAGCTGGTCCGCGGCGAGCATCAGGCGCAGCTTGCTCAGGTGAGCCTCGTCGCTGCTGTTCTTTTCCAGCTTGAGCTCCACGTTGAACTTCTTCTCGATCGCCGCCTTGACCACGTTCTTCTCGTCGGGCGTGTTGCCGTCCACGATCATGAGCATCGGGATGGTCACCTTGTCCTGCGAGTCGACCTGCGCCTTCTCCGCCTGGCTGCTTGCCGTCAGGCGGCCGGGCGCCAGCGACAGCAGCGCGCACAGCGCGATCGCGACCGTGCTCCATCGATTCATTCGACACCTCCTTGCGTGATCTCCAGCCGGTTGCCCGCGAGGGCATCGCGGCGCCGAAGCCTAAGCCTTGAGCGAACCAAGCATCGCTCCCTTGACGAAGTAGCGCTGTATGAACGGATACACGCAGAGAATCGGCACGACCGCGACCACGATCGACGCGGCGATCAGGGTCTCGGCGGTAAAGCTGAACCGGATCTCGTCGCTCGTCCCCAGCTGCCCGATCAGGTTGTGCTCGATGATCATGTCGCGCAGGATCACCTGCAGCGGCTGCCGCGCCTTTTCCTTGAGCAGGACCATCGGCCAGAAGTAGTGGTTCCAGTGCCCGACGGCGTAGAAGAGTCCGACCGTGGCGATGACGGGCTTCGACAGGGGCAGGATGAGGCGGCCCAGGATCTGGAAGTCATTGCCGCCGTCGATGCGGACGGAGTCGATGATCTCCTCGGGGATGCCCTGTATGTAGGTTCTTACGATGAGAAGGTTGTAGGTGGTCACGGCAAAGGGGAGCACGACGGCCCAGATCGTGTTGTACATGCCGAGGCTGCGCACGACGATGAACGTCGTGATCAGCCCCCCATGGAAGTAGATCGTGAGGACGATCAGGAACGTGATGAGCCTCCGCAGCGGAAGCTCGGGGCGCGAGATCGCGTACGCCAGCGTGCAGGTCAGGGCGAGGTTGATCATGGTGCCCACGCAGGTGTAGATCACGGTGTTCCGGTAGGCCACCCAGAAGAGCGAGTTGGCGAAGACCTCGCGGTACGCGGCCGTCGTCCAGCCCATGGGGATCAGCACGACGCGGTTGGCCATCACGTGCTCGGCGGAGCTCAGCGAAACCGCGACGACGAACAGGAACGGGTAGATCGTAGCCGCCACGATCGCGAGCATGAGCAGGCCGTTGGCGAGCTCGAACGCGCCGGGGCCGCGGCCGACGCGGCGGCGGGGGTCCGCGAATCCGCGCAGCTCGTTCACCACAGCGCCGCCTCGCCGAATCGCTTGGCAAGAGAGTTGGACATCGACACGAGGATCAGGATGACCACGGCGTTCAGGACGTCGATGGCGGCGGCGAAGCTGTAGTTCGACTGCGCGATCCCGGAACGGTAGACGAACGTGGAGATGACGTCGGCCGTCTCGTAGGTGGCCGGGCTGTACATGAGCAGGACCTTCTCGAACCCGACGTTGAGAATCCGGCCGAGCCGCAGCAGCAGCACCACGATGATCGTGGGCCGCAGGCCGGGCAGCGTCACGTTCCACATGCAGCGAAAGCGATTGGCCCCGTCCATCCACGCGGACTCGTAGAGCTGCGGGTCGATGCTGGCGAGGGTCGCGAGATACAGGATCGCGTTCCAGCCGGTCTCCTGCCAGATCTCCGAACCCACGTAGAGGGGCCGGAACCATCCCTTCTCCATGAAGAAATTGATGGGAGCGTGGCCGAGGGCGGCGAGGGCCTGGTTCACGATGCCGGAGGTCGGCGACAGCATCTGCTTGAGGAGGCCCACGACGATGACCACCGAGATGAAGTGCGGAAGGTAGGTGATGGTCTGCACGGTGCGCTTGAACGCGCGGCTGCGCACCTCGTTGAGCAGGAGCGCCAGGATGACGGGCGCGGGGAACCCTATGACGAGCTGATACAGGCTGAGCAGCAGCGTGTTTCTCGCGAGGCGGAAGAAGTAGGGGCCCGTCACGAACTGGCGGAAATACCGCAGCCCGACCCACGGGCTGTTGATGATGCCCGAGGCGAAGTCGAACCGCTTGAACGCGATGACCATCCCGTACATGGGCCCGTAGCGGAACACCATGTAGTAGACGAGTCCCGGGAGGAGGAGCGCCAGCAGGTGCCGGCGGGCATAGAGAATCCGCAGCCAGTTGGGTCTTGCCTGTTCCACGCGTTTGCCGAGCGTATCGTATCCCGGCCCGGCGTCCGCAGGGTATTCCGTGCTTTTGAAGTCTATACAGAGGTTTGGCCGGCGCTCTTCCCGTCCTGAGCAGGAGAAAATTGAAGGCGCCCCCCGCAAGGCCGCGTCGCAGCCGTCGCCCGCGCGCGGATCGTCCGGCGCGCGTGCGGGTCAAAGCTCTTTGCGCATCCGTTCGATGCGGACTCCGCCGGAGCTGCGGCCCGGGCCGAGGCTGCGGAACCCCATCTTCTCGTAGAATCCGATGCCGGTGAGGCTCGCCGGAACCTCGAGCGCCGCGACGCCCCGCCGTCGCGCCGCGGCCTCGGCCACCCGCATGAGCGCGCGGCCCACGCCGCGGCCCTGGCGGTCGGGCGCGACGAAGAACGCCTGGAGGACGGAGCGATCGAGGCAGACCACGCCCTGCACGACCCCGTCGTGCTCGTACACCCAGACGTCCGCGCTGCGCGCGAGGGCATTCATCGTCTCGGAGGAGTAGCCCGCGGCCAGGCGGGAGATCTCCTCCAGCGTGTAGTCGCCGGTGTTCGACACGAGGAGCGTGTTGCCGATCAGGGTCGTCACCGCCCGCGCATCATCCGGCACGAAGCGCCGGATGATGCCGCCGGGCGCGGTGCCTCGGGGTTCGTCCATGCCGCCGCGCCTTTAGCCTACGGGGCTTTCCGGCCCCCGGCGAAGTCGGCGGCGGAAGGGCTGTTGATGTCCTCGAACCACCAGCGTCCGTCCCGGAACTCGAGCGCGACCACCAGGACCTCCGACGCGCCCATCTCGCCGAACCGCACCATGGCGGCGCTTCGTGAGCCCTCGCCGAAGGTGCGCACCTCGCCGATGCGGCCGTCCCATCCCTGCACGGCCCGCCACCTCCAGGCATCCGGTGCAAAGAGCGACGCCCACCGCGGATGCGCCTCGCCGTCGCGGCGGATCTCCTCGAGGATCGCGCGATTGTCGGGATGCACAACGGCCTCGAGGGCCGCGATGTCCTTGCTCCTGTACGCCTGCAGAGCCGCGCGCGCTACGGAGGCGGGATCCGTTCCTTCCGCGCACGCGGTGAGAGCTGCCGCCATCGCCAGAACCGCGAGTGCTTTGAGCATTCGCATACTGCCTGCTCCTTCAACTTTGTCCTGTCTCTATCCTATCACTTCGACGAGCGGCGGGGGCAGACAGCGCGCAGGACGGCCCTTTTGCGCGGCGGCCGCATCGCGTATAATGCCGGGGCACGCCGCGCCCAAGGACCCCGCATGAAATGGCTGAGGTACGTATCGCTGTTCGGGCTGCGAAGCCTCCTCTCCAAGCTCCTCATCAGCTACTCGATCATCCTCGTCGCCGTTCTCGCCGTCGGTCTCGTCGGGCTCGCGAAAGTCGGCGACCTCATCAAGCTGCGGGAGCAGCAGGCCACCAAGGCATACCTCGACCGCGCATTCGAGCTGGTGGACGCCGAGCTCGACCACCTCGTGAGCGCGGCCTACGGGGTGCTTCTGACCGGGGAGAACCTGGCGAGGCTCGCGCAGAGCGAGACCGAGGTGTACCCGCGCCTGGAGCTCATGAAGGAGCTCACGCGATTCCGCAGCGCGTTCCCGCTGGTGAGCGAGTGCTACCTCTCGCGGGCGGGGCAGAGCTTCGTCATCAGCAGCGAGGGGACGGAGCCTCAGCGGCAGTCCTTCCAGGCTCTCCTCTGGCCCGCCGAGGGCGCGTTTGCCTCGGTCACCAAGGTCCGCGACACCGGAAGGTTCCGCGTCCTCGCGGTCGCCGAGCGGCAGGGTGAGGCGGGCGGCTCAGGCGACCAGGACTGGCTCGTCCTGGTGGCGAGGAAAGGCGCCCAGAGCGGCGCCGCGACCCTGCTTGCGGTGGTCGACGAGAGGAACCTGAGGGGAATCCTCGCCCGCACGCCGGCAAGCGAGTACGGCCGGATCTCGGTCGTGGACGCGCGCGGCCGCCTCGTATCCACCTCGGACGGCGTGGGAGTCGGAGCCACGGTCGACCCGGGGCTCCGGGGCGAGCTCGAGCGCGCGGCCGTCGGGTCTTTCACGGAGCACGACCGCTCCCTGGTGGTGTCGAGGCGCTCTCTCTTTTTCGACGGCTTCTATTTCGCCGAGATCCCCTACGCGAGGCTGTTCCGGCCGCTCGCCGCGGTGCGCGCCTGGTTCACGGTTGCCGCCGTCTGCCTCGCGCTTCTGCACGTCGCGGTCGCGATCGCGTTCGCCGGCATGATCTACAGCCCGGTGGCGAGACTCGTCGACGAGGTCTCGGACAGGACCGACACCGGCGCGGTCGCCGCCGACGAGCTCGGTACGGTGAAGCAGGCGATGCAGTCGATCGAAGCGAGGACCCGCACCCTGTCTGAACGGAGCGCGGTCGAGGACCTGCTGGAGGCAGGCGACGCCGGCCCGGCCCTGCGGGAGCTCATGCCGTTCCCTCTCTTCAAGGTCGCCGTGGTCAAGGCGATGGACGCCCGGCAGGCGCGTCGGATCGCCGAGCGGTTCTTCGCCGAGCGCGGCGGGCCGGCGGCGCGCTGGGCCTGCACGGCGAACGTCCGATCCGGCGAGTGCGTCGTGCTCGCCAACGGCGCCGTGATCGACGAGCAGCGGGTGCGCGGCGCTTTTGACGGGCTCGTGGCCGCGGCGGCCGCCGAGGATTGTCCGCTGTTCGTCGGGCTCGGCAGGACTCTTCCGGGGGCCGGCGCGGTCAAGGAGTCGATGCGCTCGGCCCTGGGGGCCCTCGCGCAGGGCCTGAGCGCGAGCCGGGGCGCGGTCTACCAGGACCGCGAATCGGCGCGCGACAGCGGCAGGCTCTATTTCCCGACGAACATGGAGAGCCTGCTCGCGGCCGCCATCGGCGGAGGGAGCGCCGCGCGCGTCGCGGCCGTCGTCAACGACCTCTTCCGCCGCAACTCGGGCGTGCCCAACCTCTACCTCACCATGATCGGGCGGGAGTTGCTGAGCGTCTACGTGCGGCTGGGCGGGGCGCCCGACGCGAAGCTGGAGGCGGCCAGCCGGGTCGTCGACAACGACCTCTGCGTCGAGCGGATCGAACGCTCATTCGTCGATCTCTTTGCCGGCCTGATCGCGAGGGAGCCGGGGCGGGACGGCCGCAGCCGGCACGTCGTCGAGCTGGTGACGCGCATGGTGGAGCAGCGCTACATGTCCCCCGACCTGCAGGGGAAGTCGATCGCCGACCGGGTCGGGCTCTCCGCCTGTCACCTGTCGAGCGTCTTCAAGAGCACCGTGGGCGTCGGACTGGCGGACTATCTCGCCGCCTACCGCTTCGAGCGGGCCAAGGAGCTGCTCGTCACGACGAACAAGACCGTCAAGGAGATCGGCGCCTGCGTCGGGTTCGCGGTGCAGAACTCGTTCGTGCGCGCGTTCCGCAGGAGCGTCGGGGTGTCGCCGGGAGAGTACCGCCGCCTCAAGGCGTCCGCGTGCGACCCCGCCGCCGCGCGCGCTTAGGCGAGTGCGGCATGGCGGGCATCTGCGTCTACCCGTTTCTGCAGAAGTATTTCATCAAGGGAATGATGATCGGCTCGATCAAGGGATGATCGGGCGCGGATTGCGCCGGCCGGCGCGGAAAGGAATGCTCAGGTGAGAATCGGTTTCAAGGGCAGGCTGATCGACGAAGGCGAGATCAAGGTGGGGGTGGTGGGCTGCGGCTCGCACTCCTTTCGGAACATATTCCCGACGTTCCAGTTCGCTCCCGTGAGGCTCGTGGCGACCTGCGACTTCAACGGGGAGCAGGCGGCCGCATTCTGCGGGAAGTTCGGCGGCGAGCGGTCGTACACCGATCACAGAGAGATGCTGCGCAAGGAGCGGCTTGACGCGGTCTTCATCATCGTAGGCAACGACCGGCGCGGCCGGCCGATGTACCCGGCGGTCGCGATCGACTGCCTCGAGGCGGGCGTCAACGCGTGGATCGAGAAGCCGCCTGCCGCGACGTGCAGCGAAGTCGAGCAGATGATGGAGGCCTCGAAGCGGTCCGGAAAGACCGTCGCCGTCGGCTACAAGAAGATATTCGTGCAGGCCAACATGAAGGCCAAGGAGCTCGCGCGCTCCGACGACTTCGGCGGGATCTCCATGGTGATCATGCAGAACCCGGAGCAGATCCCGCCGGTCGAGCAGATCCGGCAGTACCTGGAGGAAGAGAAGAACATCAACGACGTGAGGCTCTTCAGCGATCACCTGTGTCACCCGCTCTCGCAGATGATCAGCCTGCTCGGAGCTCCCCGGACGATGTACTACGACCGGAACTCGCTCGGCGCCGGGACGGTGATCTTCAAGTTCGACTCGGACGTGATCGCGTGCCTCCACCTGACCTGCGGCATGGCCATGAACGGCGGAGTCGAGAGGACGGTCATCGTTTCGCGGAAGGCGGTGCACGGAGGGGGCAGGGAGGGCGGCAGGCACATCGTGGTCGACAACAACCTCAGGCTCGTCTACTGCCGCAACGCGAGCTTCGGCTATGGGGACGAAACGAACTTCTACAAAGGCACGCCCGACGAGAACACCGCGATCTGGGAGCCGGAGTTCTCGCGAGGCCAGATGTTCAACAAGGGACTCTTTCTCCTGGGATACTACGACGAGATCAACGAGTTCGCCCGTTCGATCCTGGAGAAGCGCCCCCTGTCCGAAGGGACGCTGGAGCAGGCCTGGGTCGCCACTCAGATATTCGAGAAGTTCATCGAAGGGCCGGGCAGGGTGATCGAGCTGGGCAGGCGCACCGCGTAGGTACCACCGCTCACCGCCGCTCCCAGCCTCTTGCTCGCGGCGGCGCGCCCTCGCTATAGTTGCGTGCCGTCTGCGCGATGAGCGGGGGAGCCCGCGGGAAGGCGCGGCGAGGAGGCAGGAGCATGAAAGGTCGCGTCCGCGTGAGCGTTCTGATCGTCGCGCTGCTGCTGGCGGCGCTTGCCGCGCAGCTGCCCGCGCAGACCGTGGCGCCGCTTTCCCCGAAGCAGAAGGTCGTGGTCGCCTACGTGCCCATCATGAAGTTCGCCACGCTCTACGTGGCGGACTCGCGCGGCCTGTTCGCGAAGTACGGGCTGGACGTGGAAGTGCAGAGCGTGCGCTCCGGCACCGAGGTGATCGCGTTCCTCACCCAGGGCAAGGTCGACGTGGGCGGCATCGCGATCGTGGCCTCGACCTGGAATGCCTGGGTCAAGGGCATGGACCTGCGCATCATCGCGCCCGGCGGCCTGGAGCCCATGAAGGGCAGCCCCACCAGGCTGCTCGTCCGCAAGGACCTCGTCGACTCCGGCAAGGTCAAGACTGTCGCGGACCTCAAGGGGATGAAGGTCGGCATGGCCGGCGGCCCCGGCAGCGGCGGCGAGTACCTCGCGGCCAAGGCGCTCGAGCGCGGCCGGCTCACGATCCGCGACGTGCAGGCGCTCAACCTCGGCAACACGGACATGCCCATCGCGTTCGCGAACAAGTCGCTCGACGCCGGCATCCTCGGCTCGCCGTACGCCGACCAGGCGCTGGCCGCGGGCAACGCGGTCGCCCTCGCCGAGGACCTCACCCCCGGCGCGATGACCGTGGCGTTCGTGTCGTCGGGCAAGCTGCTCAAGGAGAGGCCGGAAGTCGCCAAACGCTTCGTGCTCGCGCTGGCCGAAGCCGCGCGCATGATGCAGGGGGCCGACTACCTCTCGTCCGACAACGTGAAGGCCTACCTGGCCCACGTCAACGCGACCGAGCAGTCGATCCGAACCGGCGACCCGGTGATCTACGACCCGAACCAGGAGATCTCGCTGGACGGCCTGCGTGACGTCGAGCGCGTGCACCGTGAGAACGGCCGCACCGAGTACTCTCAGCCCTTCGATCCGAAGACGGTAACGGACACGTCGCTGGTCGACTGGGCGCTCTCCGTTCTCGGCCGCAAGTAGTGACCAAGATAGCGGCCGAGAGAGTCTGCAAGAGCTTCGCCACTTCGCGCGGCGTGGTCCATGCGCTGCGCGACTTTTCTCTCGAGGTCCGCGACGGCGAGTTCCTCTGCCTGGTCGGCCCGTCAGGGTGCGGCAAGTCCACGTTCCTGCGCATCGTGGCCGGGCTGGTGCCCGCGACCACGGGGAGCATCGAGGTCCGGCGCGACGACAGGCAGAGCGGCGCCGCCGACGCGCGCTCCCACGGCCGCCGCGGCCGCCCGGTCAACGCCATGGTGTTCCAGGAGTACGCGGTCTTTCCGTGGAAGACGGTCGCCGAGAACGTCGCTTTCGGCCTGGAGATGCGCGGGGTCTCACGCGCCGATCGCGCGTCCGTGGCCATGGCCTGGATCGAGCGCGTCGGCCTTCGCAAGTTCGCCCAGGCTTACCCCTACCAGCTCTCCGGCGGCATGAAGCAGCGGGTCGGCATCGCCCGCGCGCTCGCCACGGACCCCGAGATCCTGCTGATGGACGAGCCGCTCGGCGCCCTCGACGCGCAGACCCGCACCGTGCTGCAGGAGCAGCTGCTGCGCCTCTGGGAGGACGAGCGGAAGACCGTCCTCTATGTTACCCACAGCATCGAGGAAGCCGTCCTCCTCGGCGACCGCGTGGTGCTGATGACCGCGCACCCGGGCACGAACAAGGCGTCCTTTGACGTGCCGCTCCCCCGGCCGCGCAGCATGGCCACTACGGCCGAGCCGCAGTTCGGCCGGCTCGCGTACGCGATCTGGGAGTCTCTCCGCGACGAGGTCCAGCGCTCGATGGAGGAGCAGGGATGAAGGTCGAAGGCCGCGAACGCGGCAGGCGCCGGCCGCCTCCTCGTCTGGGCCGGCGTGCTGGCAGCCTTCAACATCGTCGTGACTCTTGCCGGGCTGTGGCGGCCCGTCTGGTGGGCCGCGGCGCTCGTGGACTTCGCTCTGCTCGTGCCGCTCGCCGAGACCGGCGCGTCTCTCGTGCCGGCTCGGTGGTCGTCGCTGTACTCGCGCTCGCTCGCCGTCGGGTTTCCCGCTGCTGCTCCTGCTCGGCTGGGAGCTCGTCGTGCGCGCCGGGAATCCTCAGCCCCGACTGGTTCCCGCCGCCGACGCGCATCGCCTCCGCGCTCTGGGAACTGGCGACGAAGTACGACGAATTCAACAAGACGTCGCTGCTGGGCCGGCCGTGGCTGATCCCGCAGCGTCTGGCGACCGACGGCGTCGCGGGGGCCGCCGCGCTGGCCGCCGAGAGCCACCTGCTCGCGACGCTGGAGCGCGTGTTCCTCGGCTTCCTCATCGGCGCCGCCCCGGGGATCGTGCTCGGCGTCGTGATGGGGGTGAGCCGCACCGTGCGCACGATGATCGACGCGACGCTGTCCGCCTTCTACGTGCTGCCCAAGATCGCGATCTTTCCCATCATGATGCTCGTGTTCCCCAACCCGTTCGGCGAGGGGCCCAAGATCGCCGTGGTCGCGATCTCGGCCTTCTTTCTTGTGGCCATCAACACGATGGTAGGCGTGCGCGACATAGACCCCGTCTACATCGAAGCCGGCCGCAACTACGGCGCCAATCGCTGGCAGATGTTCCGCCACGTGATCGTTCCCGGCGCCATGCCCGTGATCTTCGCGGGCCTGCGCCTCGCCCTGGGCACCGCGCTGATCGTGATCATCGCGATCGAGTTCGTGCGCGCCAAGACCGGCGTCGGCTTCCTCACCTTCTACTACTGGGAGATCCTGGCCCCGGACAAGATGTATGCCGGCCTCGTGGTGGTGATGATCCTCGGCGTCGCGCTGACCGCCGGCCTCAAGCTCATCGAGCGGCTCGTGATGCCGTGGAGCCGCGAGCGCGACGCGGGCACCGGGCTGTAACGGAGCGATCAAAGGATAGGAGGGAGGTGGGCGCATGTCGTGACGGGACTGCGTCAACGGCGCACTGCGTAGGCAATCGAAAACCAAGGAGGTCATCGGTGACGAGAACGGTGTATGGCATGATCGTGTTGCTGCTGGCGGCACTGTCGGTGTCGGTTTTCGCGGCCGGCGGATCCGAGACTGCAGGCACGGCTGCAGTGGGGGTCTCGGAGCCAGGGCAGTTTCCTATCACGAAAGAAAAGGTGACGCTCAAGTTCTTTGCCCCTCAGCATCCGTTTGTCGAGGACATGGCGACGAATGCCATGACCAAGTACATGGAGGATCTGACCAACGTACACGTCGAGTGGGAAACGGTGCCCCTCTCGGCGATCGCAGAGAAGAGGACGCTGGTCCTTGCCAGCGGCACTTACCCCGATGTCCTGTTCTCTGCGCAAACGACGCGCGAGGAAGAGATGCAGTACGGGCCTGCCGGGCTTTCCAGTCGCTGAACAAGATGATCGACGCACACGGCGTCGAGTTCAAGAAGGCGTTCGAAGGGCCGTTCTACCGTGACTTCCTTCGTCGCATGATCACGACTCCGGACGGCAACATCTACAGCCTGCCGAGTACGAACGGATGCTACCACTGCCTCTATGGGCAGAAGATGTGGATCAACTCGCAGTGGCTCAAGAAGCTCGACCTCAAGGCCCCCGCGACCACGGAAGAGATGTATACCGTGCTCAAGGCCTTCAAGGACCGCGATCCCAACGGGAACGGCAAGCGGGACGAGGTTCCTCTGAGTGGAGCGATCAAAGGATCAAAGACTGCGTTCCCTTCGTTCTTCATGAACGCCTTCATCTACTACGATGACGAGAACTACTTTTTGCTCAAGCAGGGCAAGCTGGATTTCGCCGCCAACAAACCCGAGTGGAAGGCGGGGCTCGAATACCTCGCCCGGTTGTACAAGGAAGGCCTGATCGATCCGGCCGCCTTTACGCAGACCGACGTACAGCTCATGTCGCTTGGCGAAAAGCCCGGCGACCCTGTACTAGGGGGGGCGATCGCCCTCTGGTTCGGCGTGCTCACGAGGAACGGCGGGCCGAGCGGCCGGTACAAGATCTACACCTCGGTGTCGCCCCTTTCCGGACCTAACGGGTTCCGCACCGAGACTTACTACCCTTACGGAGTGGAAACCGGTGCCTACGTGATCACCAGCAACTGCAAGTCGCCCCTCGTCGCGTTCAAGTACGCCGATCACCTCTACAACCCCGAGGCGACCCTGAGGTCCACCTACGGCATCCTCGGCGAAGACTGGCGGTGGGGCAAGCCTGGAGAGATCGGGCTGAACAACAAACCAGCCGTCTGGCTCGATCTGAAGGTGTGGGGCCAGATCCAGAACCACCATTGGGCGCAGCTCGGGCCGCTCCATCGACCCATTGATCTGAAGCAGGGCTTGGTCAAGGCGCCGGACATGTTCGCTCCCGAAGCCAGCCAGACTCGCAATACGTGGGAAACCGAAACCAAGTACGATATTGGCATCCATCCGGACATAGCCGACGTGTATCCCCCGGTCTACATGAAGCGGGACACGGCAGCCGAGGTCGCACAGCTCAAGACCACAATCAATGGTTATGTCAAGGAGAGCACGGCTCGCTTCATAACGGGCGAGCTGAACTTTGTGAGTGATTGGGCTGGCTACGTCAAGGAGCTCGAGGCGATGGACCTCAAGCGGTACCTCGATATCTGTCAGAAGGCCTACGATTCCCAGTACAGCAAGGACCGCCGCGGGCAATAGGCGCCCCTACGAGTCTGCGAGGGCCGGCGGCGTGGAGGTCCAGGCGCCGGCCCGCTTTGAACAAAGGAGCCTCCGGGTGAACGAAGTGCTGGACTCTCTGCGGCTTTCGGACGTTCCTGCCGCTGCAGTGACGGAACGTGCTGACGTCGTGTGCGTCGGCGGCGGGCCCGCGGGGATCGGTGCGGCCATTGCGGCCGCCAGGTGTGGTGCTCGCACGATTCTGCTGGAACGCAACAGTTTCCTCGGTGGCACAGCCACGGCGGGAATGATGGGCGCGCTGTATGGGCACGCTAGGACCTCCGGTGTCGGCAGAGAGATGGTTCGGCGAATACTGGCCGCCGGAGGCGGAGGCGTCTGGGACGGCAAACCCGATGTTGTGGCGGTGGACATCGAGGTGCTCAAGGACGTAGCGCTGGAGATGGCCGTGGAAGCCGGAGTCCAGCTGCTGCTGTACACAGTGGCCTCGCAGCCTGTGCTCGAGTCAAACAGGGTCGTCGGGATTGCGGTCGAAAACAAGACCGGGCGCCGCGTCATACTCGGCAAGGCAATCGTCGATGCCACCGGTGACGCCGACGTCATCAGCAGATCTGGCGGGGCGTCCACGAAGGGGAGGCAGGAAGATCGGAAGATGCGACCCGTCACGTTGATCTTCAAGATAGGCGGGATCGCATTCGACAGGCTGCTGGCTTACGCTGCGGCTCATCCGGACCAGATCCAGCCGCAGTGGCGGGACAGCTACGCCGGCGATCGTTCGGTACTCACTCGGATCAGCGGATTCTACGACCTTGTGAGCCAGGCTCGCGAGCGGGGGGAGATCGATCGCAACTGCTTCTATCTGAGACTCGAAGACTGCTGGATCCAGCGCGGCACGGCGCTCATCAACACGGTTAGGGTCTACGATGTAGACGGCACGGACACAGTGGACCTGACCCGCGGAGAGCTGGAGGCGAGGCGACAGGCTAGGCGGCTGGTGGCGTTTCTGAAAAAGGACGTTCCTGGATGCGAGAGATGCTATCTGGAGCAGAGCGCGTCCAACATGGGCGTGCGTGAGACGCGCCACATCATCGGCGATCACGTGCTCAACAGAGACGAAGTCCGCTCCCAGACGACGTTTCCAGACGTGGTGCTCAGTTTTCCTGTCAGGCTCCCGGTGTACCGGGCGGGCGAGGTAGAGTTCCACAGCGCGGACGGGCAGGAGGGTTCCGAGGCGGATGTCGCGGAGAGAAATCCTGCCAGCATGAGGCACGAGGCCGGAGTCATGAACATTCCCTACCGGGTCTGGCTTCCGCAGGACTTGGAGGGCATTCTGGTGGCGGGCAGGCCGATCTCCGTCACGCACGAGCTCGATGGCTTTACGCGACCGATCCTGGTGTGTACTCTCACGGGGCAGGTAGCCGGGGTAGCAGCCGCGCTGACCGCCCGCAGAGGCGACGGTCCGCGGCAGATTCAGGTTCGGGACCTGCGAAATGCGCTGTCAGGTCAGGGGGTGGCCTGCGCGCTGGAGTGACGTTCGCAAACTATGGGAACGTTATCACGGGTCTCACTCAGATTCGCCGGGAAGCTTCGCCACGGGCTCGTCATCGCTTATGTCCTGGTGCTGGGTCTACCGTGTCTCGCGGGGATCTTCGCCTACGCGAGCGCCTTCAGGGCCGTCCGCTCTTCCATAGAAGACACTAACACCGCGATCCTCGATCACACGAGCGAGATCATCGATCAGGGTATCCTTTCGGTCGAACAGATGACGAACGCGCTCGCCTGGAACCCTCTGGTCACAAGATTCCTCTCTGTGTCCGATCCTCTTGAGAAGGACAACTACGCCCTGATGCGACAGGTCTGGCGTGGCTTGCCTCGATACCAGGTAGCGAACAATCTCGTCGCGGACTACTACGTCTACTTCTGGCGAAGCGATGTGATCATGTCGCCCGACCTCGTTTCGTTCCGGCTGCCTCTGTTTTACGGCTCAACCCTGGCTCATGTCGGGCTTTCGTTCGAGGAGTGGTACCGGCTCCTCATGCGCGGGACGCACAACAGGGAAATCCTTGCGCATGTGCAGGTCACTCTCAACGGCAAGCCGCTTCGGACCGTGGCCTATTTTCAATCGTTGCCTCTTGGAACGGCGAGCGCTCCTGCGGCCACCGTTGTCTTTTACCTCCGAGAGGAGGCGATCGCTCGCCTGCTCGCCCGGCTCAAGCTCGGCGCAACGGGGTGGGCGGCGGCTCTGGACGGGGCCGGCCGCACGATCGTGACCGCGGGCGACCCCCCTGCGAATGCGGCATCTCTGATACGTACGCTCTCCGAGCGCCAACGCCAGGAAATGTGTATAGGCTCCGAGATGTATTCCGTCGCCTTTACCCGTTCCGGGCAGAGTGACTGGTCCTACCTCGTCGGCGTACCGAAGAAGTATCTGATGGCGCGACTGAGCGGCGTCAAGTCCGTAGCGGCCGCTTCGGTGTTCATTGCGGTCGCGATCGGCACAGTCCTGGCGTATTCGGTCGTGTATCGAGCGAGCCGGCCCCTGCGGGACGCGATTGCCGGGTTATCCGCTGCGGTGGCGCAAGGGGCGGACCGAGCGGATCCCGGATTGACTGTCGATGACCTCGGACGGAGCATATCCGGACTGGTGGAGCGGGACAGGAGGCTTCTTGCGGTTCGAACGGTCGAGCTTCCGCTTGTCCGGGCCGCCCTGCTCGACCGCCTGCTGATCGGCGATGTCGGAACGGAGAAAGAGCTGCATCATCTGACAGGGCAGGCCCGGCTCGTCTTTGCGGGGCGACTTCACGTCTGCGTCGTGATCCGCGTGATGGGCTTCGGGTCTCTCATCTCGGGCGAAACACTGACGGAGCTGACGACCTGCCGCATCCT
Source organism: uncultured Spirochaetota bacterium (assembly GCA_963734495.1). Lineage (GTDB taxonomy): Bacteria > Spirochaetota > Spirochaetia > SZUA-6 > CAVTHK01 > CAVTHK01. The sequence continues at coordinate 108,676 of CAVTHK010000001.1, read as the reverse complement.
GGTCAGGCAGACAGCCGGGGAGATCGCGGGGAGCGCGGTGCATTGCGTCGACACCGCCTTCGACTCGGTGACACTCCTCGTGAGCTCGCCCTCGGCGGATCGCAGTGAGTTCGAGGATACGCTCAACCGATGGTGCGAACAGCTCGCCTCCTCGCTCAAGGGCAGATTCGGAGTGCGGGTCGAGTGCTTCCGCGGCGGGATGACACAGTCTTTGCTGGAGGTCTGCCGGTCTTTCTTTGAAGCGCAGCGGCAGTTGGAGGCCGAGCCGACTCGTGGCTCCGGGCCCAGATCCACGTCGGTCAGCGCAGAGCGCCGCGAAGAGAACTACTACTACCCCATTCATGTAGAGAACGCCTTGATCACCGCCCTCCGCTGCGGAGACCGCGAACGGTGGCGCCAGCGGCGACACGTTCCGGAAAGCCTTTCGACGCTACCACGGCATCGGTCCCAAGACATACAGAGAAGGCTTCCTGGCCGCGCGAGGGAGCGACAGGCAAGTCGCCATGTGAGAGGCGCGTATCTTGGGCTGCTCGTGCTGCGTCTGCCGCTGCCGAAAGTGTCCGCCGCCAACGACCGAAGACTCATCTGTGCTTCTATGCCGAAGGGTTCAGCGAGTACTCCATGGCGGGACAATTCAATGGACGACCTCGCTCGAACGCATCAGGCCTCGAGGTGCGCCGGTACGACGTGACGCAGAATGCGGCGAACCCCGTGCTCCTGTGCGGGTGGTCGCTGCGTGGAGGGCTGCGGCGGCCGTGCGCAGGGCGGAGATCGACACGGTCCGCGCGTGGACGCGGATCGCCGGCTTTACGGGAGTTCCGTTCGTCAAGCTGTTCACCGGTGACCGGGACTCGCGGGTGGATGCCGCAGCCCAGCGGGAGTGGGTCAGGGAAGCTCTCCTCGCGTGCGCGGAAACCGCCCAGGCATGCGGCGTGACCATCGTCGTCGAGAATCACAGCGACGTCTGCTTCGCGCCGGCTGAGCTGGTGTCCCTCATCGACGATGTCGGGCACGAACGGTGCCGGTTGTGCCCGGACCCTTACAACTGCGCCAAGTTCGTGGGAGGCGAGATCGTCTACGACGCGGCGCGAGCGCTGGTCGACCGGGCACCATACCTTCATCTTCAATTCTTCGAGATCGACGACGCCGGCCGCGAGTTGCACGTGGACATGGGGCGCCTGCTGCGGATCTACCGCGATGCCGGGTACCGGGGCTACCTCATGATCGAGTGGCACGGAAAGGCCGACCCTTACTGGGCGGTGAGCAACATCGCGAGCTACGTCCGCGCCGTGATCTCGTCATAGGAGGGGACAGTGGGAAAGATCGAGGAACGACTGGAATCGCTCGGGATCAGGCTGCCGGTAAAGAAGGCGGGCGGCAAGAAGATCCTGTCGCTCCAGCAGGTCGGAAACCTCGTGTTCCTCTCGGGACACGGGTGCGAAAAGGAAGACGGCGAGCCGATACACCGGGGCAAGGTCGGCGCGTCGCTCACCGTCGAGCAGGGCTACGAGGCCGCCAGGCAGTGCGGGCTGCAGCTTCTCGCGACGCTCAAGGAGCATTTCGGCACTCTCGACAAGGTCGATCGAGTGGTCAAGGTGCTGGGGTTCGTCAACAGCGCTCCCGACTTCACCCAGCAGCCCGCGGTCATGCACGGACTGACGGACCTCATGGTCGAAGTCTTCGGCGAGAACGGCAGACACGCCAGGTCCGCGATCGGCACTTCGGTGCTTCCCAACAACCAGGCTGTCGAAGTCGAGATGATCGTCACGGTCAAATAGGGGCTCATACAGGGGCACGTCGGCTGAGCTCAACCGCGGCCGCGAACACATGCGAGGAGAGGGACAACCATGAAGATCACCAAGGTCGAGACGGTACGCGTCAAGGAGTACATGAGGCTGCTGTGGGTGCTCATTCACACCGACGAAGGCATCGTCGGCCTGGGCGAGACCTACGACAAGGTCGGTCCGGCCAAGGCCGCGGTGCACGAGGCCTTCTCGCAGGTGCTGATCGGCCGCGACCCCCGCGACATCGAGTCGATCTGGTACGCGATGTTCCAGTGGGCGAACATGCACGGCTTCGGCGGGGCGGAAATCAGGGCCATCTCCGCGATCGACATCGCGCTGTGGGACATCCTCGGCAAGTACATGGGCCAGCCCATCTACCGGCTGCTCGGCGGGAAGTGCAGGGACAGGATTCCCCTCTACAACAGCTGCGATTCCTGGGGCAACATCAAGGATGGCGAGATGAAGGTGAAACAGCCGGGCGAGCTCGCGAAGCTCCTCAAGAGCACCGGCCTGAAAGCCATGAAGGTCAACCCGTTCCTGACGTTCGCCCAGGAGACCAGGGGGCACTACATCAGCCCGGAGAACCTCGCCGCCGGACTCAAGCCCCTGCAGGCCATCCGCGACGCGGTCGGCGACTCGATGGAGATCGCCATCGACTGCGCCGCCAACTGGGACCTTCCCACCGCGATCCGCATCGGCAAGGAGCTGGAGCGCTTCAACCTGATGTTCTGGGAAGAGCCCATGATGGCGGACGACGTGGAAGGGCTGTCGCGGCTGGTCGCCTCGATCAGGGTGCCGATCTGCGAAAGCGAGAGGCTCTTTACCCGCTGGCAGTTCAAGAAGCTCATCGACGCGCGCGCGGCCCACATCATCATGCCGGACATCTGCTGGGTGGGCGGCGTGAGCGAAACGAAAAAGATCGCGACCATGGCCGAAACCCACAGTCTGCCGATCGCGCCGCACAACTGCGGAGGGCCGGGATGCTTCTTCGCGACCGCCCATGTCTGCGCGAACATCCCCAACCTCATGATCATGGAGAGCATACGCGCCTTCTACCTGACGTTCTACTCGGAGCTGGTGACCAAGAACGTCGTGGTCAAGGACGGCTACATGGAGCTGCCCGAAGGGCCCGGCCTCGGCACCGAGCTGCGCCCCGAGGTGTTCCACCGCGCCGACATCGACCGGGAGGTTAGCGACAAGCCGAACGAGTGGGGGACGAGCCCGATCCACAAGCTTCGCTGGTAGGACGGACGCAGACCGCGAGGTTCGACGCTTCCCGGCGCCGCCCGAATTGCCTCCTGCCGGTCGCGCGCGTATACTGCACGCAGCGCTGAACGGGCGGTGCCCGGTCCGAGCCGCCCGCTCGCCGGGCGCGGCGGAGGACCGATGATCGGCAAGATGAAGGACGCCCTCGCCGCTGCACTCGAGCAGCTCAGGGGCGAGGGGCTCACCAAGAGCGAGCGCGTGCTGCTGTCGCCTCAGGGCCGCAGCATCCAGGTGCTGTCGGCGGAGGCGGAAGCCGCGGGGCAGGTGCGCGCCCGCACGGTCCTGAACTTCTGCGCCAACAACTACCTCGGGCTGGGAAACCATCCGCAGGTGGTGCGCGCCGCGCAGGAGGCGATGGGCGACTGGGGCTTCGGTCTGGCTTCGGTGCGCTTTATCTGCGGGACGCAGAAGCTGCACAAGGAGCTCGAGCGGCGCATCGCCTCCTTTTTGCGCTGCGACGACGCGCTCCTGTACTCCTCCTGCTTCGACGCCAACGGCGGGCTCTTCGAGCCGCTGCTCGGCGAGCAGGACGCGGTGATCTCCGACGAGCTCAACCACGCGTCGATCATCGACGGCGTGCGGCTCTGCAAGGCGCAGCGGCTGCGCTACAAGCACGCCGACGCCGCGGACCTCGAGCGCTGCCTGCGCGAGGCGGCGGGCAGCCGCTACCGGCTGGTCTGCACCGACGGCGTCTTCTCGATGGACGGCGACGTCGCGCCCCTGGCCGCGATCTGCGATCTGGCGGAAAAGCACGACGCCCTCGTCATGGTGGACGACTCGCACGCGACCGGCTACCTGGGCGAAGGGGGCAGGGGCACCCCCGCCCTGTGCGGGGTCGAAGGGCGCGTCGACATCGTCAACACCACCTTCGGCAAGGCCCTGGGCGGCGCGAGCGGCGGCTGCACCGCGGGCCGCGCCGAGATCATTGCCTGGCTCCGGCAGCGGTCGCGACCCTACCTCTTCTCCAATACGCTGGCCCCCGCGGTGGCCGGCGCCACGATGAAGGCCATCGATCTCATCGAGCGCTCCGACGATCTGCGCGCCAAAGTCATGGAGAACGCCGCCTGGTTCCGCGCCGCGATCACGTCGGCCGGCTTCGACGTCGCGCCCGGGGCGACCGCCATCGTGCCGGTGATGCTGTACCAGGAGCCGCTCGCGCTGCGCATGGCCGAGGCGCTGCTCGACGAGGGCGTCTACGTCGTCGGCTTCTCCTACCCGGTCGTGCCGCGCGGCAGGGCGCGCATCCGCGTGCAGCTTTCGGCCGCCCACGAGCGCGCGGACCTGGAGCGCGCGGTCGAGGCGTTCCGCAGGGTCGGCGGCGCTCTCGGCGTGCTCAAGCGGTGAGCGCCGCGCGTTGACCGAGGCTTCGGAATCGCGTCAAATGGAGCCGGGCCCGCCGTGGGGTCGGCCGAAGAGCGGGGCCCGGAGACGACATGCACGACGAGCCTTCCAGGCAGGTCCACCTGGACTTCCACACTTCGGAGCTGATCCCGGGCATCGGGGCGGACTTCTCGCGCGGCCAGTTTCAGCGCGCCCTCAAAGCGGGGCACGTCGAGCTGATCAACGTGTTCGCCAAGTGCCACCACGGGTGGAGCTACTACCCGACGCGGGTCGGGAAGCCTCACCCGCACCTGAAGATCGACCTGCTCGGTGAGCAGATCGCGGCGTGCCACGAGATCGGCGTACGCGCGCCGGTCTACTACACCGTCGGGTGGTCGGCGGCCGATGCCGAGACCCATCCGGACTGGTGCGTACGCACCTCCGAGGGAAAGTTCGCGGCAGCGAACTGGGACGACCAGGCGGGTCCCGACACGCCCAAGCCGCCCGTGCAGTGGAAGGAGCTGTGCCCGAGCGGCGACTACCACGCCCTGATCCGAGCCCAGACCGAAGAGATCTGCCGCCTCTTTCCCGTTGACGGCTTCTGGTACGACATCTACCACCCCCAGGTAGCCTGCTACTGCGCCCGCTGCCGCCGCGGGATGGCGCAGGCCGGGCTCGACCCGGCGCGCCCCGATGACGTGGATCGGTTCCGGGCCCTCACGATCGAGCGCCACTGCGAGGATCTCAGCGCGCTGATAAGGGGCATCGCCCCGGAGGCGAGCATCTACTTCAACGGCCTGACGGCCTTCGGCCGGCCGCAGAACTTCAAGTACCGGCTCTACCGCTGGAACACGAAGAACGACCTCGAGGACCTCCCCACCACCTGGGGCGGCTACGACAAGTTTCCGCTGAGGGCCAAGCGCTTTCTCAAAGAAGGCCGGCCGATCGTGGCCATGAGCGGCAAGTTCCACACCTCGTGGGGCGAGTTCGGGGGCTTCAAGCACCCGGAGGCCCTGCGCTACGAGGCCGCCAGCATGATCGCTTTCGGCTCGCGCTGCAACTTCGGCGACCAGATGCACCCCCGCGGCGCGATGGACATGACGACTTACGAGAACATCGGCCACGCGTTTGCCTACGTCGAGAGGATCGAGCGCCTCGGCATAGGCGGGCGTCCCGCGGCCTCGCTCGGCCTGTGGCTGGCCAACGACCTGCCGGCGGACGAGGGGACCGCGCGCATGCTTCTCGAGGAGCACCTCGACTTCGACGTCGCGGGTCCGGACGACGATCTCTCCCGCTTCGAGGCGCTCGTGGTCCCCTCGGTGGCCGGCGCCCTGGACGGGGCGCGCCCGAAGGTCGCGAGCTACGTCGCCGCGGGCGGCCGACTGCTGCTGCTCGGCTCGGGCCTCCTCGACGCCTCGCAGGCCAACCCGCTGCCCGAGGCAGGGGTGGACTACCTGGGGGCGGGCCGCTTTGACGTCGACTACACCGTAGCTGCCGCGGACGTGGCCCCGGGGCTTCCGGCCTCGCCCTTTTTGAACTATGAGGCCGCTCTGCGCCTGCGGGCGCGCAAGGGGACGGACACGCTTGCCGCCATCCGGGAGCCGTACTTCAGCCGGACCTACGGGGCCTATTGCGGACACCAGAACACCCCGTACCGCCAGGAGGATGCCGCGCACCCGGCGGTCGCGCGCCGCGGCCCGGTCATAGCCTGCGCCCACGCCCTCGACCGGCTCTACTACGCCCACGGGGCCTGGGTTCACCGCGCGCTGTTCGCGGGTCTGCTGCGCTCCCTCCATGCGCGGCCGATGGTGCGGGTCGAGATGCCCAGCGCCGGCCGGGTGAGCCTGCTGCACTTTCCCGACCGCGGGCAGTACGTGCTGCATCTGCTGTACGCGGCCCCGCTGCAGCGCGGCCGCTGCGCCGTGATCGAGGACCTGCCGCCCCTGCGCGGTGTGCGCGCCGCCCTCCGGCTGCCGGTCGCGGTCAGGCGCCTTACCCTCGAGCCCGACGGCGGACCCCTGGACTTCGAGGCCGACGCGACGACGGGCGAAGTGCGCTTTGTCGTCCCGGAGTTCTCCTGCCACTGCGCCGTGGTGGCGGGTTGAGCCCTGAGGGGCGGCCTTGACAGGCGTCCACGCGCTCCCTTGACCCTATGTTTCTACATATAGTAACATGCGCGAGTTCGCACATCGCGAAAGGAGCTATTGATGACCAGACGTCTCGTGATCGCCCTCGCGGCGGTCGGGCTCGTCCTCGCCGCCTGCGGCGGCGGAAAGAGCGCCATGATCCAGATCGGCGTCGCCGCTCCGACGACGGGGAACTCCGCGGCCGTCGGCCAGGACTTCGTCAACGGCGCGAAGCTTGCCGTGAGCGAGTACAACGCGAAGGGCGGAGTGCTCGGCAAGAAGATCGAGCTCGTGGCCATCGATGACATGGCCGACCCGAAGCAGGCGACCCTGGTGGCGCAGCAGTTCGTCGACAAGAAGGTCAGCGGTGTCGTGGGGCACTTCACCTCGGGCACCACGATCCCGACGACGCCGATCTACAACAAGGCGCGCATCCCGCAGGTGACGCCGGCCTCGAACCCCGACGTGACGGGCAAGGGCTTCGACAACGTGTTCTCGCTGAACCAGAGCGACATCGTGCAGGGCGGCTCGATGGCCAAGGCCGCGGTGGCCAACCTCAAGCTCAAGAAAGTCGCCATCATCCACGACAAGCAGGCCTTCGGCCAGGGCGTGGCGGGCGAGTTCGAAAAGGCCGCGAAGGCCGCGGGGGCCGCCGTGAGCAGCGTCAACGGCATCACCCCCGGCGAGCTCGACTTCAAGGCGGTGCTCACCAAGGTCAAGGGCGAGAATCCGGACGCCGTGTACTTTGGCGGCGTCTACACCGAAGGCGGCCTGATCCTCAAGCAGCTCCGCGAGCTCGGCAGCAAGGCGCTGTTCCTGGCGCCGGACTCCTGCTACGGCGGCGAGTTCATCAAGACCGCGGGCGAGAAGAACGCGGAGGGCGCCATCGTCTCCTTCCCGGCCCCGCCGCTCGACAGCACGCCGGAGCTCAAGGCCTTCGTCGATTCGTACAAGAAGACCTACAACCAGGACACGATCCTCGGCGAGTACGGCTACGACGCGGCCCTGCTGCTCCTCCAGGCCATCGAGAAGGCCAAGAGCGCGGACGGCGAGAAAGTGATCCAGGCCCTGCACGCCGGCACGTTCAAGGGAACTCTGCACAGCTACCAGTTCGACAAGAGCGGACAGCTCGCGCTCGACCGGTTCCCGGTGTACGAGGTCAAGGCCGGCCAGTTCACGTTCAAGGGCTTCTTCTAGAGGCGCGGATCGGGCCGTTTGATGGATCTCTTCCAGCAGCTCGCGAACGGCCTGATCCTCGGAAGCATCTACGCGATCGTCGCGCTGGGGTACGCCGTGGTCTACGGCGTACTCCGGCTGTTCAATTTCGCCCACGGCGACCTGTTCATGCTCGGTGCCTACCTCGGCACGGGCGCGGCGCTCCTCGCCGTGAGGCTCGTGCCCGGGCTCGCCGGAGCGGGGGCGGGCGCGGCGGTGCTGGCCGTCACAGCGCTCGCTATGGCCGGCACGGGCGCGGCCGGCGTGCTGGTCGAGCGTCTGGCGTACCGCCCGGTCGCCCGCTCGACCAGGCTCGCGCAGCTCATCAGCGTCCTCGGCGCCTCGATCGTGATCCAGAACGCGGTCATGCTCGTCGCCGGCAAGCGCAACGTGTTCTTTCCGGAGCTGATCCGCGTGAGCCTGTACCACCTGGGTCGCTTCACGGTCACCTCCGTCCAGCTCGTCATCGTCGGGGCCGCCGCGGTGCTGATGGCGGCTCTCTATGTTCTCTTCAACCGCACGCGCTTCGGGCTTCGCATCCGCGCCGTGGCGGAGAACCGCATGGCCGCCGAGCTCATGGGCATCAGCGCCCGCGCGGTGATGACCCGCATCTTCTTCATCGGGCCTGCGCTCGGCGGCGCCGCCGGCGTGCTCTACGGGCTCTACTACGGCACGGCCGGCTACTCGATGGGCTACCTCGTCGGCATCAAGGCCTTTGTCGCCACGGTGCTCGGCGGCATCGGAAGCATCACGGGCGCGATGGCCGGCGGCCTGCTGCTCGGCATCGCTGAGAACGTGGGCGCGGGCCTGCTCCCCGTGCTCACCGGCGGAGCCGTGGGGCCGGAGTACAAGGACGCCTTCTCGTTCCTGCTCCTGATCGTCATGCTGCTGGTCAGGCCTCAGGGGCTCTTTGGAGAACGAGGATGAAGGTCGCCGCCCCGCGTCTGCGCTTCATCCTGGTCGCCGCGGCCGCGGTCGTGATGCTCGCGCTCCCCCTGGCCTCCAGCGGATACGTCCTGCGCGTGCTGATCAGCGCTCTGATCGCGGGGGTGTTCGCCCTCGGGCTCAACATCATCGTGGGCTACGCGGGCATCCTCAACATCGGGTACGTCGCCTACTACTGCGTAGGCGCCTATGCGTACGCTCTCCTCGCCTCCGATCGCTTCGGCATCCATGTTCCCTTTGTCCCACTGGTCGCCGCCTGCATCGGGCTCGGGGCGGTGGTCGCCGCCGGGATCGCCTTTCTCACTTCGCGGCTCAAGGGCGACTACCTCGCAGTGACAACCCTCGGATTCGCCGAGATGCTGCGCGTCGTGGTCAATAACGCGGACGCTCTGACCGGCGGTCCCAAAGGGATCTCCGGCATAGACCCGCCCGCGCTCTTCGGGCTCGCGCTCTCGGATTCGCGGTCCTTCTACTACCTCGCTCTGGCGGCGCTGGCGTTCGGGGTCTACTTCAGCGGGCGGCTCCTGCAGTCCAAGCTCGGCCGCTCGTTTGCGTGCGTGCGCGAGGACGAGGACGCGGCCGCCTCGATCGGGATCGACACGCGCCTGATGAAGATCATCGCCTCCGCAATCGGCGGTGCCTATGCGGCGGTCGCCGGAGCGCTGTTCGCCTCGTACCAGGGGTTCGTGAGCCCCGAGAGCTTCGTCTTCTCGGAGACCGTGACCGTCATGTGCATGGTCGTGCTCGGAGGGCTCGGCAGCGTGGCGGGAACGCTTACGGGCACGGCGCTGCTGACCTTTCTCCCCGAGCTGCTGCGCCGCTTCTCCGATTTCCGGATGTTCTTCTACGGGCTCGCCTTCGTCCTGTTCATGATCTTCCGGCCTCAGGGCCTCGTGCCGAGTGAGGCGGTCAGGCGCGAGTACGAAGGAAACCTCAGGGCAGCGGGGCGTGGGTGAGATGGGCGATCCTCGAGCTTGCCCATGTCGAAGTCCGCTTCGGAGGCCTCAAGGCCGTCGACGACGTGTCTCTGGAGGTCCGCGAGGGCGAGATCTTTTCGGTAATCGGCCCGAACGGGGCGGGCAAGACCACGCTGTTCAACGCGATCGCGGCATTCGTGCCGCTGGCCGCGGGCGAGGCGCGCTTTCGCGGCATCCGCGTCGACGGACTCCCGCAGCACGAAATCGTGAGGCTCGGCGTGGCGAGGACGTGGCAGAACGTGCGGGTGTTCCCGGCGTTCACGGTTCTGCAGAACATCATGTCCGGCTGCATCCTGCGCACGACCACGGGGCTCTTTGCCAGCGTCCTCAACTCGGGGCTGGCGCGGCGCGAGGAGCGCGAGGCGGAGGCGCGGGCGCGCGAGCTCGCGGCGTTCGTCGGGCTCGCGGGCCGGGAGTCGGCGGTGGCGCGGCAGCTCGCCTACGGCGAGCAGAAGGCGGTCGAGATCGCGCGCGCCCTCGCCACCGAGCCCGCTCTCGTGATGCTCGACGAGCCGGCCGCGGGGCTCAACGCGTCCGAGACCGAGGCGCTGATGGCGCTCGTGCGCAGGATCCGCGACCGCGGGAAGACGGTGCTGCTCATCGAGCACGACATGCGCATGGTCATGGGGATCTCGGACAGGATCGCCGTGCTGGACCACGGCCGCAAGATCGCGGAGGGCGACCCCGCCGATGTGCGGGCGGACCGCCGGGTGATCGCCTCGTATCTGGGGGAGGAGGCCGATGCCGCTCCTGCAGGTTGAGGACCTCGCCGTCAGCTATGGAGAGCACCTGGCGCTGAAGGGAGTGAGCTTCAGCGTGGACGAGGGCGAAGTCGTGGCTGTCATCGGCGCCAACGGCGCCGGCAAGTCGACGACGCTGCGCGCGCTTTCGGGCCTGCTGCCGCGGCGCTCCGGACGCATCGAGTTCGGCGGCGAGGACATCACGCGGTGTGAGCCTCGCGCGATCGTCGAGCGCCGCCTCGTCCACTGCCCCGAAGGCCGGCAGGTCTTTGGCAGGCTCACGGTCGAGGAGAACCTGCTCGTCGGAGCGCCGAGGGGCGCGGGCGGGAGCGAGATCAGGCGTGACAAGGGCGAGGTGTACGCGCTGTTCCCGCGCCTGGAGGAGCGGCGGCGGCAGCAGGCCCGCACGCTCTCCGGCGGGGAGCAGCAGATGCTCGCGCTCGGCCGCGCCCTGATGGCGAGGCCGCGGCTCCTGATGCTGGACGAGCCCTCGCTCGGCCTGGCGCCCAACCTGGTGGCTTCGGTGTTCGACGTGGTAAAGCGCCTGAACAGCCGGGGGGTCACGGTCCTTCTCGTGGAGCAGAACGCGCGCAAGGCGCTCGCGGCTGCTCACCGCGGCTACGTTCTCGAGGTCGGCTCCATCATCCTTTCAGGCACGGGCAGCGAGCTCCTGGAGAACCCCGCCGTGCAGGCTGCCTATCTCGGCGGGGTCTGAGGCGCTGCCGGGCGACCGCCTAAGTCGGTCTTCAGGATCGAAGAGTGGCGGCCGCCCTTGACCCGCTCCAGACCGAAGGTGTCGCCGGGCGGGCCGGGGTGGCGGGCGAGCCAGGCGTCGAGGCGCCGGCGGTCGGCGTCGTCGAGCGCCAGCCCGAAGACGGCACGGTTCGCCGCGATGTGGCGGCTCGACCGCATGCCGACGATGACGCCCGCGACCCCCGGCCGGTCGAGCACCCAGCGGGTTGCGACCGCGCTCGGGGAGACGCCGTGGCGCGAGGCGACGGCGGCGAGCTCGCGCAGCAGCTCCTGGAACGCATCCCAGCCGCCCAGTTCCTCGATGATCAGGCGGTACTTCACGAGCGAGCGGTTGTCGAGGTCCGAGGGCGCCGGCAGGCCGAGCCACTTTTCCGAGACGAAGCCGCCGGCGAGCGAGCCGTAGCAGAAGAGCATGACGCCGCGTTGGCGGCAGAGATCGAGGAGCCCGTGCTCCGGCCTGCGGTCGAGAAGCGAGTACTGGACCTGGATGGACGCGACCTTCACCCCGGCGTCCAGGATGCGGGCGGCGTGGCCCGTGTCGAAGTTGGTGAGCGCGACGAGGCGCACCTTGCCCGCCGCGCGCAGGCGGTCGAGGGCGAGCGCGGCCTCGACAAAGCCGGGCACGTCGTAGTCCCACCAGTGAAACTGCACCAGGTCGAGCCGCTCGACTCCCAGGCGCGCGAGCGAGCGATCGACGATCGCCTCGACGGTGCGGGCGTCGACTCGCGCGAGATCGGAGCGGTCGGGCACGAGCTTCGTGTGCACCTGAATCTCGCCGGCGGGACGGCCGGCGGCGCGCCGGCGGCGGATGAGCTCGCCGATGAGCTCCTCGACTCCCGTGTAGATGTCCGCGCAGTCGAAGGTCGTGAAGCCCGCGTCCGCCGCCTCGTTCATCGCGGCGAGCGCGGCCTCGCGGTCGACCGTCCCCTTGAGCCAGTGTCCCGTCGAGAGCTGCCACCCGCCGTTGAGGATGCGGCAGACGGAGTAGTCCGGGGCGAGAGCGAAGCGCTCGACGGGCGCGCTCATGGGCGGCGCCTCGCACGGCTCGCACGGCTCGCCGCGCGCTTCCGCGGAAGCGGCCGCGGGAGCGGCACCGCGGTCGTCGCCGCGTGGCTGAAAGTCCTCCTGCCCACGCGCGTGATGCGGAAGACCGCGCCGCAGTTCGGGTCCGGGCAGGCGATGTCCGTGTCGGTGGTCATCCAGTCGTGGGCGTGCGTCAGCCGCTGCTTCGCAGGCAGAAGGGGCAGCAGCGCGCTCAACGCGTACAGCGAGAAGCTCCCGCCGGCCGGAAACACGATGTTCTCGCCCACGACGAGGAACGAATCGCCCGCGCGGTGGCTGCAGACAAAGGGGCGGCGCCCCTTCCGTGTCTCGACCTTGAGATCGTACAGGACGAACGTGTCCTTCCGGTTTGCCATCGGCCGCGAGGATGAACGCTGTGGGGCGCCGGTGTCAAGGAAAGCGCGGCCCGTCTCCGACCCGGCGATGATGCCTACGCCCAGTCCCGATAGAGAGCCCGAAAATCCGGCGACGGATCCTCGTAAGCGGTCTGCCACGCGGCGAGCTCCCGCCGCATCTCGTTGAGCTCCCCGCTGCGCTCGGGCCGCCGTGCGAGATTCGCGAGCTCCCAGGGGTCGCGGGTCAGGTCGAAGAGCTGGGTGTGCCGCTGCCGGCCCACGCAGTACTCGATCAGCTTCAGGCCATCCTTCATGACGCCGCGGTGCAGATGCCGGTAGGCGAAGTGCAGCGATTCGCGGTGAACGGCACGGATGGAATGCAGCGCCCCCGCGAGGCTCTTCCCGTCCACAGTGGCGGGGATGGGGATCCCGGTCAGCTCGCACAGCGTCGGAAACAGGTCGATCAGGTAGCACGGCTGAGCGCGCCGCTCGTCAGTCGGCACGCCGGGCCCGGCGATGATCAGCGGGACGTGGACGCTGTGGTCGTACAGGCTCTGTTTGCCCATCAGGCCGTGCCTGCCGATCGCAAGACCGTTGTCTCCCGTCAGCACGATGATGGTGTTCTCGAGCGCGTGCTTCGCCTTGAGCGCGTCCAGAATTCGCCCGATCGCGGCGTCCAGGTGCGAGATCATGGCGTAGTAGTCCGCGAGGTGCCGCCTGATCTCACGCGGCTGCCGCGGCTTCGCCGCGAGCAGCTCGTCCCTTACGTCCATCTCCCCGTTGTCAAAGGGGTGCTCAGGCATGAAGCTGTCGGGCAGCTCGACGGCATCCGCGTCGTACAGGTTGAGGAACGCTTGAGGCATCGTGCGCGGGTCGTGCGGGGCCATAAAGGCCACGTACGCGAAGAACGGAGTCGACTCGTCCCAGCTCCCGATAAAGTCGATGGCCGCGTCGGCGAAGAGGTCGGTCGAATGCCTGCCGGGCGTGATGTGGTCGTATTGTTTGGGGATCTCGGTGACGGTCCCCGTGCCCGGGTCCCAGCGGTGCGGCCTGGGAACCGGGTAGGCCCCCGCGGGCGCGAAGCGGCAGGCCGGCACGTTCCAGTGGTCGTCCATGCCACCGAAGAAGATCTCGTCGCCGCAGGAAAAGCTCCGCGCCAGGGCGGCGGGTCCGTTGTGCCACTTGCCGGTCACAAAGGTCGTGTAGCCCTCCTTGCGGAAATGCTCACCCATGAGGACGTGGCCGGCCGGGACGTCCTCGCCGTCTCCCTGGATGTGAAACATGGTCCTTCCGGTGTTGAGCATGGCGCGCGACGGCATGCAGACCGCTTGACACGTGCCGCCCATGATGTAGGCGTTCTCGAACGCAACGCCCCGCGCGCTCAGATAGTCCATGCCGGGCGTGTGCATGCGCGGGCGGCCCAGGCGGCGTATCGTGTCGAAGCGCTGATCATCGGTGAGCAGGAAGAGGACGTTGGGCCTTTTCGGTACATCACTCATGGCAGACACCTCACTGCTTGACCGCGCCGGCAGCGAGGCCGGACACGAGCTGCCGCTGCATGAACAGGAAGAAGACCACCGTGGGAACCGTTGCGATCACGGAGGCGGTCATCACCGAGCCCCAGTCGGTGGTGTACTCGCCAAAGAAATTCGCAAGCCCCACCGGAATGGTCTTCTTTTCGTTCTCCGTCATCAGGGTCAGCGCGAACAGGTATTCGTTCCAGGCCTGTATGAAGGCGTACACGGTCGTGGCAACGATGCCTGGCCAGGCGATCGGCAGGACGATGCGGAAGATGATCCGCATCGTCGAGCAGCCGTCGATTCTGGCGGCTTCGTCGAGGCTCACGGGCACGCTCTGAAAGTAGCCGATCAGCATGTACACGCAGTAGGGAAGCGTGATCGCGACATAGGCGATGACCAGCCCGGCAAACGTGTTCACCAGGTGGAGACGGAAGAACAGGATGTACAGGGGCGTCAGGATGACGACAAAGGGAAAAAGCTGGCTGAAGGCGAAGGTCCCGAGCAGGAACCCCCTGGCTCGAAAGACGTGCCGCGAGAACGCATAGGCGGCCAGCAGCGCCGTGAGCACCGCAACGAAAGTGGAAACCGTGCTGACGATGATGCTGTTGCCGATGTAGCGGATGAAGTCGGACCCGAAGAGTGCGCGGTATTTCTCGAAGGTCACGGACCTGGGCGCGAGCTGAAAGGTCCGGGTGAACATGTCGGCATCGGTTCGGATGGAGGTGAGGATGACCCACACAAAGGGGAACACCAGACCGGCCAGGATGACGAACGTCAGCAGCACCAGCGCCGCGTCGAAGTACGACCAATCGCGTCCTGCGCGCCACATCATCGATTCTCCACGTTTCTGCGGAACAATCCCTTGAAGTAGACCAGGGAGAACGCCAGCATGAGCAGCGTCATCACCATGCCCACGGCCGCCCCGTAGCCCAGCCGGAAATTGGTGAACGCCTGCGTGTACATCTCGGTGGCCAGCACCTGGGTAAAGTTGCCCGGGCCGCCGCGGGTGGTGAGCCAGACGTACAGGAAGTTGTTGAACGTCCAGATCGTGATGAGGAGCGTCACGACCGTGGCGACGGGTTTGAGAAGCGGCAGCGTAATGTGCCTCAGGATCTGGGCGCGGCCGGCACCCTCTACGCGTGCCGATTCGTAGAGCTCCTCCGGGATGCCCTGAAGCCCGGCCAGGAACGAAACGGCGACAAAGGGCACCTCGCGCCACACAACGATGATGACGATGGCGAGCCAGACCGTCGAAGTCTGGACCAGAAAAGGCACCCCGTCCGAAACGAGCCCGGTGCCCACGAGGAACTGGTTGACCGCGCCGTAACGGGGATGGAGAAGCCACTGCCACGCGGCTACGGCCACCACGGGCGGCGTCACCCACGGGATGAGCAGCATGCTGCGCGCCAGCCAGGAGAGCCGCAGCCGCCGCAGCAGCGGATTGTTGACCAGCAGGGCAAGCACCAGTCCGAGAGCGAGCCGCGCGGCCACGGTGACGGCCGTGAGCCAGAAGAAGGTGTTCCCGAGGGCCAGCCAGAAGCGGGAATCGCGGAAAAGCTCGAGAAAGTTCGCCAGGCCCACGAACCTGGCGGCTTTGCTGAGCTGAAACAGGCTGATGTCCTGCAGGCTCAACCAAACGTTGTAGAAAGCGGGAGAAAAGAAGAAGACCGCGAGGAAGACGACGGAGGGAAGCACCAGAAGCAGCGGATCGAGGTTGCGACGCCTCCCAGCCGAGGGGGCGCGCGAGCGTTTCGCCATGGTCAATCCCTTCGAGCGCCGTGGCGCGGCCACGAAATCGCGGCGGACCCGCAGGGGATCCGCCGCGGGAAAGAGCGGGACAACTACTTCTTCGTCACCAGAGGCTGCACGACCTTGATGATGTCGGCCGCGGCCTGCTCGGGCGTCTTCTGCCCGGAGTAGAACGCCCCGAACTCCCGGTTCACGGTCTCCCACATGGTGTTCACCGGTGCCGGCGAATCGATGTAGCGCTTGAAAGTAACCGCGAACGGAAGCTGCTCGGCGAAGCCCCTCTCCGGTTCCGGGTACACGATGTCCTTGAGCAGCGACTTCTGCGCGGGGAACTGGTTGTAGCTCTCGAAAATCTTCTTGCCGACCAGCGCCTTGAGCAGCACCCAGGACTCTTCGGGATACTTCGTCTTCGTGTTGAGCACGAGGGCGCGGCCGCCGAGGTGCGAGATCCTCATGACCCGGCCCCTCGGGATCTTGGCCGATGCCAGCGGCACCTGGGACTGCTTGGCTGCGACACGGAAGACGCTCGGCGTAAAAAAGCCCATGGCGAACTCGCCGCGCGCGATGCCCCCGGTGATCTCCGGGTCGCCCGCCACGCTGGTGCCTATCAGGGACCTGGGCGTCACGCCTTCGACGAAGAAGCGGTTAAAGTACTTCATGCACTCGACCAGGTCATCGACCTTGACGCCGACTCGCCAACCGCCGGCGCCGTCAGGCTCGACCATGTTCCTGCCGTTGCTCCAGAGGTAGTACGTCACGAGAAACCACATGGTGCCGCCGGGGGCGCTGCCGGCCGGGAACGCAAAACCGTACTGATCGATCTTGCCGTCGCCGGTTGTGTCCATGGTCAGCTTCTTGGCGGTCTGGAAGAACTCATCCCAGGTGTCCGGGAAGGTGTCGATGCCTGCTTTCTTGAACAGGTCCGGCCGATAGGCGATCACATTGGTGTCGACGGTCCAGGGGATGCCGTAGATGCCATCCTTGTAGACGCCAAGGTCAGTGCCCAGGAAGTCGTCGATACCCTTGCCGGGAGGGTCCTTCTTGATGATATCGTCGAGCTTCTGGATCAGGCCGGTCGTCGCCAGGTCCTTGGTCCAGACAAAGGCCACCTGCAGCACGTCGGGCACGGCCGAGCCGGCCTGCGCCTCGCGGACGTACTGGTTCAGGGCGTCCGACCAGGGAACGGTTTCGAACTTGACCTTGATCTGCGGCTGCGACGCGTTCCAGTCGTCGATCGCCTTGACGAGTCCCACGACTTCCGCCGCGGGATCGCTCTGGCGGAACACCAGCTCGACCGGGCCCCTGGCCTTTTCTCCCTGGCCCCCCGCCCAGACCGGACCGGCAACCGCCACGACCACCAGCACGCCCACCATCAGACTGCGGAAATGCATACGTGCTCCTTTCGTCGGCGCTCGGCGCCCAAGGTTTCGATCCCCGCAAGCTTAATATAGGCGGCGGCCCATGGAAAGCCGCTCGCGCTCGTTCGCGCATCGCTTACTCCCGCGGCGCCTCCAGCCAGTCGAGGGCCAGCCTCCGGTAGATCTCCACCGCCTTCTCGAGCTCCGCGATCTCGATGTGCTCGTCTGTCTTGTGCGCCTGCGAAAGGCTCCCGGGGCCGAGGATTACGGCTGGAATCCCGCCCTGTTTCGTGAGGTGCCACATGTCGCAGCAGGCGCCGAAGCCGGCGGCCTCCGAACGCTCGCCGACGACCGCGGCGCGGGCCGAAAGCGCGGCGCGCGCGATCGCGGCCTGCGGCTCGATGCCTGCCGCCTCGGCGAGCGAGACTTCGTCGACCTCCGCGGCGAGCGGACGCACAAGCGCCGCGACCTCCTCCCGCGCGTCCGACGCGCTCTCATCGGGCAGCAGCCTGCGGTCGATCAGGATGCTGCAGGCCGGCGGCACGACATTGCGGCCGATGCCGCCCTCGATCATCGTGGTCACGAGCGTCACGCGCCCGAGGAGCGGGTCGCGCCGCCGCGCGAGCCGCTGCGCGAGTCAGTCGAGCGCGCCGATCACCGGCGCCATCGCCGAGATCGCGTTGGCGCCTTCCCACGGCTCGCTCGCGTGCGCCGCCTTGCCGCGCGTCGTCACCCGCAGCCGCAGCACTCCCTTGTGCGCGACGCAGACCCGGAGGCTCGTCGGCTCGCCGACGACCGCCGCGTCCGCCCGCGTTCCCGCCGCGACCTCCGCGTGCGTTCCGCGGCCGTTCTCCTCTTCGTAGCTCACGGCCGTGAGGATGAGCCTGCCTTTTGCTCGGACCCGCGATCGCGCGATCGACTCGAAGGCGACGATCATGGCCGCGAGGGGGCCTTTGGCGTCGGCGGAGCCGCGGCCGTAGAGCCTGCCGTCACGGATCTCGGCGCCGAAGGGCGGCGCGTGCCACTGTCCCGCGTCGCCGGGCGCCACAGTGTCCATGTGGCTGTTGAGGATCAGCGAGCGCGGGCCTTCGCCCCAGGTCGCGATCACGTTCGCGCGGCCCGCAGGCCCGACGAGGCGCGTCTCGCAGGCGATGCCCCGCTCGCGGAAGCGGCGGCAGAGCAGCTCCACGACCGCGCTTTCGGTTTCGTGGCTGGGGATGCACACCAGCTCCCCCAGGAGGGCGACGACGTCGGATTCGCTCCTCATCTGCGGGCGCGCCCCCGCTCGCGAGCCTCGTCGCTGTTGTCGAGCGGCGCGTAGCCGACCGCCTCGCGGCTGTGCTCGAGATCGACCCAGCACCAGCGGGAGGCCGAGAGCCCCCACACGACGTCGTAGCGCAAGGTTTCTGGCGCGTCGACGCACGCGCGCAGCGCCCGCGCGATGTCGCGCTGGCTGCACCACACGCTGATCAGCTCGTCGTTGGAGGGCCAGTCCTCTGCGTTGACCCAACCGATGCGCACGCACGGGCACGAGAGACCGTGCTGCTCGGCGTACACCCGCGCGAGCGCCTCGCCCCAGACCTTGCTCGCCGAATACGGCTCCGCCGGCCGCGGGGGGTCGGTCGCGCGCACGAGAGGGATCGGCTGCGGCACCGCGTCGAAGCGACGCTGGACGATCGCCTTGTACGGCTCGTCCTGCCGGTACCCGAAGTTCACCCGCAGCGAGCTCGCGTACACGACGCGCGGGACGCCCTCGAGCCTCGCCGCCTCCAGCGTGTTATACGTGCCGACGATGTTGCTGGCGAGGATGCGCTCCCACGGCGCCTCGGGCGCCGGCTCCGCGGCCAGGTGCACCACGACGTCCATACCGCGCACGGCCTTCTGCATCCCCCCGAGATCCGTCAGGTCCACGAGGTGGAACCGGGGTTCCGGCACGTCGAGGTTCCGGCCTTCGGGAGCGCGCACCGAAGGATGGCGCCGCCGCGCCGTCCCGTGGACCTCGTACCCGCCCGCCTGGACGAGATGCTCGTAGAGGGCGCCCGCGACAAGGCCGTAAACGCCCGTGATGAGGACTCGCTTCATGGATCGATTATAGCCGCAGCGGCGGCTTGCCGCCACGCGCGTCGGTGCGCCGATTCGCGCCGGCCCGCCGGCCTGGTTACCTTCAGCCTTTAATAGCGCCGACCATGATCCCCTTGATGAAGTAGCGCTGGATGAAAGGGTAGAGGATGATCACGGGGACGCTGGAGACGATGATGACCGCGTACTTGACCGTCACGCCGATCATGGCGCGCTCCCCGAAGCCGGCCGAGTCGGTGCCCCCCGTGTTGATCTGGTTGGCGAGCAGGATGTTGCGCAGCACGAGCTGGAGGCTGGTACGCTTGGCCGAGCGCAGGTAGATGAGCGCGCTGAAGTAGGCGTTCCAGTGGCCGACCGCGTAGTAGAGCACGAGGGCCGCAACGATGGCGGTGGACAGCGGCAGCACGATGGCGATGAGGAACTTCGTGTATCCGCACCCGTCGAGGTAGGCGGACTCCAGCAGCTCGTCGGGTACGTTGGTCATCAGGTAGGTGCGCATGAGGATCATGTTGAAGGTGGATATGGCGTTGGGGATCACCATCGCCCACAGCTTGTCGACCATGCCGAGTTTCTGCACGAGCAGGTACGTGGGGATCAGCCCACCTGAGAAGAACATGGTGAAGGCGACGAAGAACGTGATGATGTTGCGTCCCGGCAGCTCGCGGCGCGAAAGCGGGAAGGCGAGAAGGACCGTCATCACGAGGTTGATGCTGGTGCCGACCAGCGTATAGATGATCGTGTTGCGGAACCCGACCAGGATGTCCTCGCGCTCGAAGACCAGCTTGTAGCCTTCGACGGAGAGGTCCACGGGAAAGAGGAACACCTTGCCGGCGGCTGCCGCTTCCGCCGAGCTGAACGACGCGCTGAGCACGTAGACGAGCGGATAGAGGACGGCGCACAGGATGAGGACGGTGAGCACGTAGACTGCCGCGAGGAAGGCCGAATCAGCCCGGGTCTCGCGTATCGTCGAAGAGCCGTGTGCGCTCGAAGTCACGGGCGGCTTCTCCGTCTACCAGAGGCTCGCATTGAGCGTCCGCTTCGAGATCGTGTTGGTCACCACGAGCAGGGCGAAGTTGCACAGCGAGTTGAACAGGCCTACGGCCGCCGAGAACGAGTAGTCGGCATCCAGGATCCCGCTGCGGTAGACGAATGTCGAGATGACGTCGCTCTTTTCCATGTTCAGGGAATTCTGCATCAGCAGGATCTTCTCGTAGCCTATGTTCATGATGGCTCCGGTGCGCAGCAGCAGGAGCGTCACGATCGTCGGCACGATGGTCGGAATCGCGATATAGAGGATGCGCTGTATCCGCGAGGTGCCGTCGATCGTGGCTGCCTCGTAGAGGCTCGGGTCGACGGCCGAGAGCGCCGCGATGTAGATGATCGCATCCCACCCCATTCGCTCCCACACCCCCGACCAGACGTAGAGGTGCTGGATGATCCTCGGGTTTATGAAGAAGTCGATCGGCTCCTTTGCGCCCAGGGCGAGGAGAACCATGTTCACCACGCCGTTGCTCGGGTTGAGCAGGAGCTGCAGGATGCTCACGACGACGACGGCGGACAGGAAATTGGGCAGGTACGTGACGTTCTGGAGGAACTTCTTATACCGCGGGCGCTTGAGCTCGTTGAGCATCAGGGCGAAGACGATCGGGATGGGAAATCCCACCAGCAGGGCGTAGAAGTTGATCGACAGCGTGTTGGTCAGGACTCGTCCGAAGTAGTAAGAGGAAAAGAACCGGTTGAAGTGCTTGAGGCCGGCCCACGGGCTGCCCAGGAATCCCTTGGACGGGTAGTAGTCCCGAAAGGCGATCTGGATCCCGTACATCGGAAAGTAGTGAAAGACCGCGTACCAGAGCAGCGGCAGGGCGAGCAGCAAGTAGAGCTCGCGGCAGCGGATCATCCTCTTTCTCAGCTCGCCTGTCGCCCCGCTCATGGCCTCCCTCGCAGAAGAGAGGCGCCGCCGGAGGCGCGAGCCCCGGCGGCGCCGCAACAGAAAGCGCTACTTGCGCATGGCGTCGAGGGCCTTCTGGAAGAGGGCCTCGAGCTCCTTGATCCTCATCTTCTCGCAGGTCTTGACGTACTCGTCCCACCTGCTGAAGGGCATCTCGCCCGTGATGAACTTGGCCTCCATCTCGCGGAGGTACACATCGAGGTCGCGGCGGATGTCGGTGACCTTCTGGTTGTCCTCGACGCTGAACGTCGGGTAGGCGTAGGCCTGGTCCTTCTGATAGTAGGGCTGGTACGTCGGGATCGCCTTCTTGACCGTCGGCGAATAGATGTAGTTCGAGTTGAACTCGTTGCGCCAGTAGGAGAAGCCGCCGCCCGGGAGGGGGCAGACCTCTCCGACTGCGACCGAGATGCCGCGCGGGTCCTTGAGCATGGCCTCGGTGTAGTCCCACGTCCCGTCGGGCAGCTTGCGTCCCGTCTTGCCCTCGAGCTGCGGGGCGAAGCACCCGATGAACATCGAGCCTTCCTTGGTGTAAAACCAGTCGATCCAGCGGAACATGATCTCGGGCGACTTGTCGTTCTTCGTGATGACGCCCGCGCTGCCGGCGTAGGAGGAGCCGAGGCCGATGACCTGCGGGTCGCCCTTGCCGTTCTTCGGCGGCGGCATGGGGACGTAGTCGTCGGCGTAGCGGCTCCAGAGGTCGTCCGACGACAGGCCGAAGACGCCCGAGATGTTGCTGTTGAACTTGGACAGGTTCACGTCGGAGGACTGGGTGTAGATCATGTTGTCGAGCAGCTTTTCCTTCCACATCAGGTTCATGAACTCGAGCACCTCGCGGAACTTGGGGTCCGTCGCGTAGATGCTGACCTTGTCTCCCACGATCCGCGCCCGCGGGTACCCGAGGTTGGGGTACAGGCCCCACGAGGCCGAGACCATGTTGGTCGGGGCGTTCCGCTCGGAGCTGCTGTTCTCCACGATGTACGGGATCTCGTCGGCCTTGCCGTTGCCGTTCGGGTCCTTGTCCCGGAAGGCGCGCAGCACCGTGAGCAGCTCGTCGTTGGTCGTCGGCACCTTGAGCCCGAGCTTGTCGAGCCACTTCTTGTTGATCCACAGGTTGCGGTGTCCCGTCAGGTTCGGGATCAGGGTGTTGACGGCGGGGATGGCGTAGATGTTGCCATCAGGGGCCGTCGAAGCGACCTTGACCGCCGGGTACTGCTTGAAAAGCTCCTTGAGCCCGGTTGAGTAGTTGTCGATCAGCTTGCTTATGCTGATGATGCTGCCGTCGGCCGACGCCTTGGTGATGTTCGGGGTCCCCTTGATGATGGCGTCCGGCATGTCGTTGGAGGCCATGACCAGGTTGACGCGCTCGTTCCAGCCGTCGGTGGGCACGGCGTCCCAGGCGATCTTCACGCCCGTCAGCTTCTCGTATTCGATGAACGTGACCATCTTGGCGGGGTCGCCGATGTGCGGCGGCTTCCTGATCATCACGCGCTTGGTGACGGGTTCCTTGACGATCGGGAACCCGGTCGCGTTAAAGGACTTCGAGCCCGCGGAGCTCGAAGTGTCGGTCGTTCCCGCAGCGAAGACGCCGGTGACGAGAGCCAGCGCCATGAGCAGCGAGAGCGCGCATACGGTCTTCCTCATGCATTCCTCCTTGTGCAAGCGGTCAGTGTCGATGATATTCTCACACGGTCCCTGCCGTGCGTCAACGGCGATCTTGGCGCGGCGACGCCGCCGCTGTCAGCGCGCGCTCCTGCGGCTGACCCTGTAGCCGCCCTGGCTGATCCCACGCTCGAGCGCGGCCGGCTCCACGTCGACGCCGATTCCGGGCGTATCGGGCACGATCAGTCGGCTGTTCCGCATCGCCCACCCGTCGAGCACCAGAGGGCTGGTGTCCGCCGGATCGACCTCCAGGATCTCGAAGTGGGGAAGGGTTGCGACGAAGTGCGCCCGCGCGTACGTGTCGATGACGCTCGCCCAGCAGTGAGGCGCGGCGCGGCGGCCCCAGGGCTCGATCCTCGCCGCGGCAGCCTTCCACCA
The DNA here is from genome assembly GCA_963734495.1 of uncultured Spirochaetota bacterium. Taxonomy (GTDB): domain Bacteria; phylum Spirochaetota; class Spirochaetia; order SZUA-6; family CAVTHK01; genus CAVTHK01. The sequence goes on along the minus strand of CAVTHK010000001.1, from coordinate 85,462 downwards.
GGAGGCCCCCTCGAGCCTGAAGTCCGCTATCAGAACGTCGACCAGTCCGTCTCGCATGAGATCGAAAAAGTCCGGCGGCGCCAGGTACTCGCCGTCGGCGATCAGCGTTCGAATGCCCTCGTGGTCCATCCACTGCTTGAGATCTTCGTTCAGCGGCCGAGCCTCCGCGAAAGGCTCCTCGAACCAGTGAACCTTGTCGAGGGCGCAGGCCCTCAGGACCGCTTTCGCGCTGTTGAGCGTGCCGCCGTCGTTGGCGTCGATCATCACCTTCGCGTCCGGGCCTGCCGCCCTCCGCACGGTGTGAATCGCCAGGATGTCCCGCTCGAGCCCCTCATCCATGGGCATCCATCGGGCGCCGCGGCCGATCTTGACTTTGAAGTTGCGATAGCCAGCGGAGAGACCTGCCTCGACTTCGCGCGTCAGAATCTTCACCGCCTCGTCGTCGTTCGCTCCGAAATCGTCGTGATAGATCGAGCTGTCGTAGACCTCGACTTCCCGCGACCCTCGCGGCTCGCCGATCACCTGGTACAGCGGCTTCCCCAGCATCCTGGCAGCGAGGTCCCACAGTACGGGGTCGACGATCCGTCCGGCCGGCGTGCAACCCGCGGGGAGCTGGAACAGCTCGCCCAAGGTGGAGCCGAGGAGAGCCTCGGCCTGCTCTCGCTTGAGGCGCGACCAGCCGATCCCGACCGCTCCGCCCGAAGTGTGCATGCGCACGATCGGATCGTGCATCGTGTCGCCGTGGAGGCCCAGCCGCGCGTTGCGCCCGACCATCCGGGGTCGCTTGAGATCCACTACCAGGCCCTCGATCATCGTGATGCGCTCGGAGTACGGAAGCATCGCCTCGCCCGTCGCCCGCGCCGACGCTCTCCTGCTACTTCTGCGCCTTGAGCTCCAGCTCCAGCGCCGTGACGGACGCGGAGGGGAACTCCCACTCGCGGGGATTCTCGGCCGCGCGCTCCTTCGGGTTGAACAGGTCCGGGGCGAGCTCGTCGATCTCCGCCATCGGGTCCTGCGCGATCTCCCAGGCGCGGGCGCGCGCGACTGCAAAGCCCTTGACGGCGAGAGTCGCGCGCAGGGCTTTAGCCCGCCGCGTGTTGACGGCGTGCAGGTAGAGCCGGTCGCCGGTGCGGCTGGCGGTCACGTCGAGGCCCTCGGGCGCACCCGCGACCGTGACCGCGCGCTCGCCGGCGTGAGCGCGGTAGAGCGCCATCACCCGACCGGTGGGCAGCAGGTACGGCCGCAGCTTGTGCTTCGGCGTGGGGATGATGAGCGCGTTCACGAGCCAGCGGTTGCCGCAGAAGTCGGCGTGCGTCGCGATCTTCAGCACGTCGCCGTTGCGCTCGTGCACGTTGAGGATCAGGGCGTTGGAAACGCCCGCGGCCCAGGTGGAGAGCACCTCGTTGCGGTTGCGGCCGTCGAGGGCGAAGTGGGCTTCGGTCTTGGCGAGCTTGACCTCGTAGCCCGCGATCTCTTCCCGGATCCGCGCGATCTTGCGCGCGGGGATCTTCGGGATCTCCATGAGATAGTCCCACGTGGCCGCGGGGTCGCTGCGGAAGCGCGACCCGTTGATCGGGGATTCCTGGCCCTTGAGCGGCGAGTCGGGGTCGCGCTCGGGTCTGATCATGTGGTGGAAGGCGATGTATTGAAGGTGCTCGCCGGCGATCTCGAGCATGCGCCGCGCCCACCCGGAGTCGCCCCAGCCGATGAGCTCGATGCCCGGGTCGCTCTGGCGCATGGCAGCGGCAAACGCGGCGGTCCGCCTGGCCGCGGTCTCCACGTCGTAACCCGTCGGGTCGTAGGAGGTTTCGTTGCCGATCTGCCAGAGGCGCAAGGCGAAGGGCTCACGCGCTCCGTTGGCGATCCGTTCGCGGTTGCCGGGGTTGTTGCAGTAGTCGACCCACGCGGCCGCCTCGTCGGGCCCTGCCGTCCGCGGGCCGCCCTTTGCGGGGTGCGCCCAGCGGCCGCGGCCGTCGGATTCGAAGTTGACGGCGAAGAACGGCACGGCGCCCACCTGCCGGCAGAAGTCGACGAACTCGTGGGTGCCGACCTGGCTGCTCTCCACGCCCCCCCAGAGGAGGTTGAGGAACGGAACACGCTTGTCGCGCGGGCCGATGCCTTCCTTCCATCTATAATAGGAGCTGAGGCAGCCTCCCCAGCGGATCAGAGGCGGGGCGAGCTCGCGCGTGGCCTCGATCACGTCTTCGCGCCACCGGTCGCGCTCGTGGTCCCAGGCCGCCTCCACGGAGCCGTCCGTCACGCCGAGCGGCTCCATGAACTGCATGTACAGGTTCGGGGACAGTTCGAATCGTGGAGTGGGGTCGATCTCGAGTCCGGACACGCGGGCCTCCGTAGAATAGCGGGATTGTCACACGGGCGACATGCACTGTCAAACGAATTCGCCGGCGCAAGCGGCGCAACGCGTTGACACCGTGCGGCGAAGGGGACACGATCGACTCCACCGCGAAATGGCGGAGGGGGAGCAGATGCGGCGAGGGGAATCCCGGAAGAAGCGGCGCCCGAACGTGGTGCTGATTCTCAACGACGACATGGGCTTCTCGGATATCGGCTGCTACGGCGGCGAGATACGGACGCCGAACCTGGACCGTCTGGCGGCCAACGGGGTCCGTTTCACGCAGTTCTACAACACCGCGCGCTGCTGCCCGTCGCGTGCGTCGCTGCTCACCGGGCTGCACCCGCACCAGGCGGGAGTCGGCCACATGATGAGCGACCTCAGCCTGCCAGGCTACCGCGGCGACCTGGTGCCCGGGTGCGTGACGATCGCCGAAGTCCTGCGCGCCGCGGGATACGGCACCTATATGAGCGGCAAGTGGCACGTGTCGCGCCACCTGGACTCGCCCAAAGACAACTGGCCGCGCCAGAGGGGATTCGACCGCTACTGGGGCACGATCACGGGCGCCGGCAGTTACTTCGACCCGGACACGCTCACTCGCGATAACGAACGGATCCGCACACCTGAAGGTCCCTTCTACTACACGGACGCGATCGCCGACAGCGCGGCCGGATTCATCAGGGAGCACGCGGAGAGCAGGCGGGACACGCCCTTCTTTTCGTACGTCGCGTTTACCGCTCCGCACTGGCCGCTTCAGGCGCTGCCGGAGGACGTCGAGACGTACCGTGGCCGGTTCGACGCGGGCTGGGACCGCCTCAGGGAGGAGCGCCTCGAGCGCATGCGCTCGCTCGAGGTGCTGGACCCCCGCTGGGGCCTCTCGGCGCGCGACCCCTCGCAGCCGCCGTGGGAGGAGGCGCCCGAGCGGGCCTGGCAGCTGCGGCGCATGGAGGTCTACGCCGCGCAGATCGACCGCATGGACCGGGGCATCGGCGTGGTCGTCGGGGCGCTCGAGGACACCGGGCAGCTCGACGACACGCTGATCCTGTTTCTCTCCGACAACGGAGGCTGCGCCGAGGAGCTGCGGCCCGACTGGCTGGCGCCGCTGCGGAGGATCCGCGCCGTGCCCGAGATGGCGCGCACCGGACGGCCCGTGGCGTACGGCAACGACCCGCGCGTGATGCCCGGCGCCGAGGAGACCTACCAGAGCTACGGCGTGCCGTGGGCCAACCTGTCCAACACGCCGTTCCGCTACTACAAGCACTGGGTGCACGAAGGCGGCATCGCCACGCCGCTGATCGCCCACTGGCCCGCGGGCATCGCGAAGCCGGGCAGGGCCTGTCACGCGCCCGGGCAGCTCCCCGACATCATGGCCACTTGCGTCTCGCTTGCCGGCGCCTCGTACCCCGCCGAGCGCGCCGGCGTCCGGGTCACGCCGCCTGAGGGCGCCACGCTCGAGCCTCTCCTTCGTGACAAGCCCATGTCGTCGCGCCTCCTCTTCTGGGAGCACGAAGGCAATCGGGCCGTCCGCCAGGATCAGTGGAAGCTCGTCACGCGCCACCCCGGCTCCTGGGAGCTCTACGACATGGAGAAGGACCGGTCGGAGCTGAGCGACCTGGCCGCCCGCTACCCCGATGTCGTGCGGAAGCTGAGCGCGCTCTACGAAGACTGGGCGGGGCGCGCCCGGGTCGCGCCCTGGCAGGACGTGCAGCGCGAGCTCAAGAAGATCCGCGAATGACGCGGTGCTTTCTTGACGCGCGCCGCCGCAGGTGAGATCGTATCCCGGCGAGGTAAACGCGTGAGGCTCTCGCGGACGCAGTCCGACACGATGTCCGGCTACCTGATGATCCTGCCGTTCTATGCCTTCTTCCTCATCTTCGTCTTCCTGCCGGTGCTCGTGAACTTCGTCCTCAGCTTCACGAGCTACGACCTGCACAGCATCCGCTTCATCGCGCTCAAGAATTACCTGTTCATGTTCCAGGACGAGCTGGTGAAGAAGGCCTTCGCCAACACCTTTGTCTACATGCTTTTCACCGTCTCCTTCACGATGGTGCTCAGCTTCTTCGTAGCGCTGCTGTTCAACAAGCCTCTCGCGATCATCAAGTTCGCGCGCGCAGCATTCTACCTCCCCAACGTGACCTCGATGGTGGCCGTCTCCGTCGTCTGGATCTGGATGTACGAGCCGTCCATGGGCATCTTCAATCGGGTCCTGGCGGCTCTAGGCATGATGCCCCAGCAGTGGCTCTACAACCCTTCGCTCGCGCTCGGCAGCATCATCGCGATGAGCGTCTGGAAGTCTCTCGGGTACAACATGATCATCTTTCTCGCGGGGCTGCAGGGCATACCCCGCGAGATGCTCGAGGCCGCCGAAGTCGACGGCGCCGGGAGCGCGGCCAAGACCTGGCACATCGTCGTGCCCATGTTGCGGCCGGTCATCTTCTTCCTGTTCGTGACGGGAACGATCGGGGCCTTCAACGTTTTCGAGCAGGTGAACGTCATGACCTCGGGCGGGCCCCTCAACCGCACGACCACGGTCGTGCACCAGATCTACATCAGGGCGTTCCAGGAGCTCCTCATCGGGTATGCCGCCGCGATCGCCGTGGCGCTGATCGCGGTGATGCTGCTCATGACACTGCTCAACTTCCGCATCGGCAGCGAGAAGATGGACTCCGATTTCCGCTGAGGAGCGAGAGATGCCGGTTTCGAGCGCGCGGGTCCGCAGGCGACGACCTCTTTTGAGCGTATCGGCGTTGAGCGCGTCGGCGTTTCTGCTCTCCTTGCTCATGCTGTTCCCGTTCTTCATCATGCTCTCCACGTCGTTCAAGACAATGGCGGAAATCACGGCGCCCGCCTTCACGTTCTTTCCGAAGAAGCTCCTGTTCTCCAACTACCTGAACGTGCTCAAGACGGGAACGTGGGCGGTGTACTTCAAGAACTCCCTGATCGTCACGGTCGCCGCCGTGGTCGCGAGCCTCGTCCTCAACTCGATGGCGGGCTACGCGTTCGCCCGCATCCACTTTCGCGGGCGCGACCTGCTCTTTGTCATCACGCTCGTCGGGCTCATGGTCCCCCAGCAGGTCACGATGCTGCCCGTCTACGTGATCCTGAAGTTCTTTCCCCTCGCCGGCGGGAACGACCTGCTGGGGCAGGGCGGGAAGGGCTTTATCGACAGCTACATGGGCCTGATCCTGCCGAACATTGCGGGTTCCTTCGGGGTGTTCCTGTTCCGGCAGTTCATGCTGGGATTCCCGGCCGCGCTCGACGACGCGGCGACGATCGACGGGCTCTCGCGGTTCGGCATCTACCGCAGGATCTACCTGCCCCTCAATACACCGGTGATCGCGACGCTCATCGCGCTCAAGGCCACCTACACCTGGAACGAGTACACGATGCCCCTGCTCCTGATCAACAGGCGGGAGCTGAGGACCGTGCAGCTCGCGCTCTCGTTCTTCAGAAACGAGTTCACCGTCGAGTGGAACAGCATCATGGCCGCGACGGCGCTGATCGTCGCGCCGATCATCATACTGTTCGTCGCGCTGCAGAAGTATTTCGTGGAGGGGATCGTCACGACAGGGGTCAAGGGATGATGAGGGATCGCGTGAGCCCTCCAACAGGGCCGGCGCGCACATTCTGTTTCGAGAGGAGGAATCGCATGAGACGGGGAATCGGGGCAATTGCGGCTGCGGCCGCGGTCTTCGTGCTGCTCGGCACGGGCGCGGCGATGGCGACGGGAAGCCAGGAGGCGGCCGGGAAACAGGCCGTGACGATGACCTTTTACAACACCGAGGTCGGCAACCCGGCGATGGAAGCTTACTATGACAAGACGCAGAAGGAGTTCGAGGCGAAGTTCCCGAACATCAAGGTCGAGCAGATCGCCAACATGACCAACATCCAGGAGAACGAGGCGAAGCTCAACGCCCTTACGCTGAGCGGCCAGTACCCGGACCTGCTGCTGGTGCCGCTGATCATGCTGGGGAGCCACGGGTTCAAGGGAGAGCTCGCCGAGCTGACCTCGTACGTCGAAGGGATGGCGGACCGCAAGGACTTCTACCAGAGCTCGGTCGACATTGGGAAGATCAAGGGCAAGCAGTACGGGATGGGCGTGTACCCGGTGCCGGAGATCTTTGTCTACCGCAAGGACTTCTTCAAGGACGCGGGGCTCGACCCGGCCAACCCGCCCAGGGACTGGAAGGGACTCCTCGAGGCCGCGCAAAAGGCAGTTGTCAGGGACCCGAACGGCGTGGTCACCCGCGCCGGCTTCGACATGCCGCTGGTCGACAAGAACATGACGGTGATCGAGGCCTTTCTCCGGATGAACGGGAACCCGGCGATCGACGAGATCAACGAGAAGCCGCTGATCGATCAGCCGTCAGCCATCGAGACCTACAATTACATGGCCGAGTACGCGAGGCGCAAGCTCATCCTCCCCTACGACACCCAGAAAGGCGGGGAGATGCCCTTCAGGAACTCCCGCGGCGCCATGGGCATGGTTTCGCAGGGCAGCATCCGCGCGCTGCTCAAGGACAACCCCGCGCTCAAGGAAAAGGTCGGTTTCGGGCCCGTGCTGCGCAATACGCAGCAGGCCTCCTTTTGCGGTTACCGGCTGTTCCTGGTCGGCGCCTCCTCGAAGCACAAGAACGAGGCGTTCGAGTACGTCAAGTTCTACCTCTCCCCCGAAAACATGTGGGACCGGTTCTCGCAGTTCGCACACACGCCGATCAGGCAGTCACTGGAGCAGAAGTTCATCACGGCCGATCCCGAGTTCAACGCGGCTGCGATCGAGCACGTCAAGTTCGGCAAGGGCCGCCCGATCGTTTCCTGGGTGACGACGTTCAGCAAGTATGCCTACACCGCCTACGAGGAGGTCATGAGCCTCACCAAGCCGGCGGAGCAGGCGCTCAAGGAGGCTACGGCCAAGCTCAACGACGAGCTGGCCAGGCTGCCGAAGTAGACGGAAAGGCGGCGCGGCAGGCGCGGGCCCCGAAAAGGGGATCTGCGCCTGCCCGTGCCCGCACTTGCCCGTCGCGCGCATCGGTGCTATACCCGATGGTACGTGAGTAGCCCATCCGAAGGAGGAAAACGCTCATGAGAAGGTTCGTAGTCGCTATCGCCCTCCTCGCCCTCGTGATCCCCGCTTTTGCTGAAGGCAGCACCGAGGCGACGAAGGCCGGGTTCCATGAGACCGGCTATCCCATAGTGGATAAGCCGGTGACGCTCAAGATATTCGGTGTGCGTGGCCCGCTGCACGTAAAACCCTTCAACGAGCTTCCGGTCGTCATGAAGTATGAGAAGCTCACCAACGTCCATGTCGACTGGATCGAGGTCCCGGCCGCCGGCGTCAACGAGAAGAAGAACCTGATACTGGCCAGCGGCGACCTGCCCGACGCTTTTGCGACCAACCTGACGGACTTTGACATCGTGACGTACGGCGCGGCCAAGGTGTTCATCCCGCTGCAGAACCTGATCGAGAAGTACGCGCCCAACTACAAAAAGGTCATCGCGCAGAAGCCGGACATCAAGAAGTTCACCATGGCTCCCGACGGCAACACGTACACCTTTGCGCGCTTGAACGAGGGAAGCTGGATGCGTCAGTTCAGCATCCACGGTATCTACAAGCCCTGGGTCGACAAGCTCGGCAAGGCGATGCCGAAGACCACCGACGAGTTTTACGACCTGATGGTGGCCTTCAAGCGCATGGATCCCAGGATCGTTCCGATCTCCATGGCCCTGGGCGACGCGAACGCCGTCAAACAGTCGCAGCCCTGGTTCGTCTACTACGCCTTTGGCCTGCCGACGGCCGACTCGACGGACCCCGGGACGGCCCACCTGTTCGTGGAGAACGGCAAGGTCAAGTTCGGCCCCGTCGACGAGCGCTTCAAGCTGGCAACGGCCTACCTGAACAAGTTGTGGAAGGCGGGGCTCATCGAGCCGGAGGCCTACACGCTGACCTACAACCAGATCAACGCCAAGATCCAGGCCATGCCGCCGACCTATGGCGTGATCTCGCACTGGAACCTGAACGACATCTTCAGCCCGACCGACCAGCGGCAGAAGGACTACACGCCCCTGCAGTTCTTCACGGCTCCCGGCGTCTCCAAGCCGGCGGTCTACCGCCAGCCCTACCCCGGCTGGAACCGCAACCACATGGCCATCACCAAGGTCGACAAGTACCCCGAGGTGACGGTGCGCTGGGTCGACGCGATCTACGACCCCTACGCCTCGATGGAGTGGATCGAGGGCATGATCGGCAGCCGCCTGGTCAAGGACGCCAACGGCGTCGTGACGATGAAGGATCCGCCCGCTGGGGTCACCACGCAGCAGTGGCGCTTCGCCGAGACCCAGCCCGACGTGCCGCTGGCCGCCACGATGGAGATGTACCGCACGATCTTCCCGGCACCACTCTATGAGGTCAAGGGCACCACGATCGACCAGAATTACGTGCCCTACTGGCCCAAGGAGTTCTGGACCTACCCGCTGATGGCGCCCGAGGACATGAAGCAGCTGAACCAGATCGACACCGACCTGCGCAGCTACTTCACCAAGACGCAGGCCAAGTGGATCACCCAGGGCGGTGTCGAGGCGGAGTGGGACGACTACCTCAAGCAGATGGACAAGCTTGGCGTCAACAAGATGCTGCAGATCCGCCAGGCAGGGTTCGACCGCCAGAAGTAGGGGTTCGCCTGTTTCCGTAAGCGACACGGCCCGGCACCGCCCTCGCGGTGCCGGGCTATTGCCTGTGCCTCCGGAAGGGCCGAGAGTCAGTCATGTCGTCACGCAGCGAAGCACGGAAACCCGCCCCCAGGGCGCGCCTCAGCGCGGTCAAGGAGATCCGGCGCCACTACGAGCTGTATCTCTTTCTGCTTCCGACGCTGCTCTACTACCTCATCTTCCACTACGGTCCGATGTACGGCGTGCAGATCGCGTTCCGGGACTACCTCGGGGCGCTTGGCATCTGGGGGAGCCCCTGGGTCGGCCTCGCGCAGTTCAAGCGCTTCTTCAACTCGGCGTTCTTCTGGCCTCTCCTGACCAACACGGTCGTCCTGAGCCTCCTCAACCTGGTCTTCGGTTTTCCGGTGCCGGTGGTCTTTGCGCTGCTCCTGAACCAGATGCGGCAGGGCCGGTACCGCAAGATGGTCCAGACGATCTCCTACGCGCCTCACTTTATCTCCACGGTGGTGTTCGTCGGGATCATCTTCATCTTTACTTCTCCCTCCACGGGTATCGTGAACATCCTCATCGACGCGCTGGGCGGAAAGCGCATTTACTTCATGGGCAGCGCCGCGTGGTTTCGGTCCGTTTACGTGATCTCGGACGTCTGGCAGGAGACTGGGTGGGGCGCCATCATCTACCTGGCGACCCTGGCGGGCGTCAACCCGGAGCTCTACGAAGCGGCCACCATCGACGGCGCTGGCAAGCTTCAGCGAATTCTCCACATCGACATCCCCGGGATCCTGCCGACCGTCACCGTCCTGCTGATCCTGCGGACCGGAACGATCATGTCGATCGGCTTCGAAAAGGCGTTCCTGATGCAGACGCCGCTCAACCTGGACATGTCCGAGATCATCTCGACCTACGTCTACAAGGTGGGTCTGGTGGGCGCGCAGTTCAGCTTTGGCGCGGCGGTCGGCGTCTTCAACTCGGCGGTGAACCTGATCATGATCCTGATCGTCAACCGCGTCGCTCGCTCGTTCGGGGAGACGAGCCTGTGGTAGTACTGGAGCGGGCATGAAGCAGTCAGCGTCCGACCGCGTCTTCGACGCCGTCAACTACGTTCTGATCACCGTCTTCTTTCTGACGATTCTCTACCCGCTCTACTTCGTCATCATCGCGTCCTTCAGCAACCCGGACCTCGTCAACACGGGCAAGGTGATCTTCTATCCGCGTGAGATGATGCTCGAAGGCTACACTCGCACGTTCCGGGAATCGAAGATCTGGGCCGGCTACAGGAACACGATCGTCTACACCGGGCTCGGCACCTGCATCAACGTAACCCTCACAATGACCGCCGGTTATGCGCTCTCGCGGCGCGAGATGTACGGCCGCAACCTCATCATGCGTCTGATCGTATTCACGATGCTGTTCAGCGGCGGTCTCATTCCTGTCTACCTGATCGTCAAGGGCCTCGGGATGACGAACACGCTCTGGGCCATGGTGATCCCGAACGCGGTCTCGGCCTGGAATCTCATCATTGCCCGCACGTACCTCCAGTCGAACATCCCGCAGGAGCTCCTGGAGGCGTCGCTCGTAGACGGCTGCTCGTACACGCGCTTCTTCTGGTCCGTGGCCGTACCCCTTTCCGGCGCGATCATAGCGGTGCTCGCGCTCTTCTACTCGGTCGGCCACTGGAACTCGTTCTTCCAGGGCCTCATCTACCTCCGCGACTACGACAAGTACCCGCTGCAGCTCGTCCTGCGCGACATCCTGCTGGGTCAGCAGGTAACGGGATCCGTGGACGACGCCAAGACCCTCCAGGAGATGCAGCGGGTCGCGGACCTCATGCGGTACTCGCTGATCATCATCGCGTCGCTTCCCGTGCTCGCGCTCTACCCGTTCCTGCAGCGCTACTTCGTAAAGGGCGTCATGGTCGGTGCCCTCAAGGGCTGAGCGGCCAGAATACCTTCAACCTGCCCCTGAAGCGCGTGGCCTCTACGTCATCGCCGCCCCTGCACTTGACATGCAAGTATATGCTTGCATATATTTCGTGAGTGGACATCGACAAGGTGTTCAAGGCACTCGCCGATCCGACACGAAGGCGTCTCCTGGACGCTCTACGGGCAGAAAGCGGGCAGACCCTGGGAGAGCTCTGCAGAAACCTCGACATGACCCGCCAGGCGGTGACGCAGCACCTGGGGCGACTGGAGGACGCCAACCTGATTGCGACCATCCGCCGGGGCCGTGAAAAGCTGCACTACCTCAACCCGGTCCCCATTCACGAGATATACGTCCGTTGGATCGAACGGTACGAGCTTCATCGCCTGGACGCCTTGCGTGACCTCAAAACCAGGGTGGAAGGAGATCCGCATGGATAAGCCCCAATTCGTATACGTCACCTACATCTCGGCTTCGCCGGAAAAGATATTCAAGGCGCTCATCGAGCCCGAGACGACGACCAAGTACTGGCAAAACGCGAACTTCGCCGACTGGAAGCCCGGTGCCAGGTGGGAGCATCGGACCATGGACGGCACGGCCGAAGTGCTCATGGTCGGCAAAGTCATCGAGTTCTCGCCGCCGCGGCGCCTCGTGCTCACGTGGGGTCGCCCGGCCGACGAGGCGCGGGAGGAGAAGCACTCGCGCGTGACCCTCGAGCTCGAGCCGATGGGCGACGTCGTCCGCCTGACCGTGACGCACGACCGGCTCGATGGGGACGCGGAGATGCTCGAGGGCATCTCGGACGGATGGCCCAAGGTGCTCTCCAGCCTCAAGAGCCTGATGGAGGTCGGGAAGGCACTTCCCAGATTGTGGTAGGAGAAGGCGTTCGCGGCGCGGCTGCACGGCTCTCGGGCCGCCCGGCCGCGCCCGGCCGGCTTCCCCGCGGTCAACGCGTCTCGCGCCCGGGTGAGCTTCGACGCAGGCCGGGCGTTCCGTCGATCCAGTATCGCCACGGTCGCGACGACCACCAGGCTCCCGCGTAGTCGATGCCGACGCGCGGCCCTTTCCTCACGTCGCGAGCGCGGATGAGTATCCCCCGGTCCTCGACCCACAGCTCGCGCGATCCCGTGACATCGACGCCGCGCAGCTTCCCGTCGATCTTCAGGTGCCTGGTCAACAGGCCGGGTCCCTTGAGAATGATCTTCCTCCCCTCCTGCTCCGCGACGGCGGCCCTGATCAGGACGCATTCGGGCCTGCCTCGCTCGCCCGTGGTCAGGTTCAGCAGCCAGTGGATGCCGTAAGCCAGGTAGATGTACGCCCTGCCTGCTTCGGTGTAGAGCACCTCCGTTCGCGGCGTCCTCCGCCCTCCCCAGGCGTGCGATGCCCTGTCGGCCGGCCCTTTGTACGCTTCCACTTCGGCGATCATCGCGGAGATCTGCCTGCCGCGGACAGCGCGCACGAGGAATTTGCCGAGGAGGCTCTGCGCTGCTCGCAAGGTAGGCTGGTTGAACGCGTCGCGATCGAGGCGGGTCACGGAGGCCGCAGCTCGCGCCGCTCCCGCCGGACCGGGCGCGGCGGAGCGCGCCCGGACTATGCCCGGGCGACCCGGCCGTCCTGGTCGAGGACGAGCACTGTCTTGCAGCTGGAGCACCGGAATCGTCCGGGACCCGACGCCTTCAACCTGGTTTCGCAGACGGGACAGGTGAAGACTTTGGGGACGGTCCCCGCCTTCCCGGAGGCCGCCGGTTTCGCGGGTCCGCCCGTGGCTCGGGGCGGTGCCCCGTCCGTTGCTCCGGCACCGCCCTTGAAGAAGGCCACCGCTTCATCGAGAGTGTCCCTGATGTTGTAGAAGCGCGACAGGCCCAGCAGTTGAAAGACCTCGTAGACCTTGGGCTGGATCTGCAGCAGGACGAGGTCGCCGCCCTTGGGCTTGACCTTCTTGAGGAAGTCCGCGAAGCAGCCGAAGATGTCCGATGACACGACGCCGAGGCCGGCGCAGTGGAGGATCAGTTTGGTGTACCCGGTCTCGATAGCCTTGCGGACGCGCTTGAGAAAGGTGTTGGCATTGTACGTGTCGACGTTGCCGTCGAGGTAGATAAGCAGGCAGGCGTCTACGCCGTCCACCTTCTCCAGGCGGATCGCGAGCCTGTCATCTGCCTCGTCGTCGAATCCCGCTACGATATCGTTGTTGCCCATTCGCACCAGCTGCCTTACTTTGATGCGTGATCGCGAGCGAGTCAAGCGGGTTGCGGACGAGCCGGCGGCTGCTACCCTCCGCTCGCGAGGCGCCCCGACCTGTGGCGCGTCGGCCGGGTGACGCGGTATGCTCCCGATCGATGATTTACTCCGGCGCGATCTTCGACCTGGACGGGACGCTTCTGGACTCGCTGCAGGATGTCGCCGACTCCATGAACCGGGCGCTGCGGCGCAACGGCTTCCCGGCTCACCCGGTCGATGCCTATCGAAGGTTCATCGGCAACGGGGTGAGGCTGCTGGCGCAGCGGGTTCTGCCGGAGAACCGGCGGGAGGACAGCGGTCTCGTCGAGCGGCTGATGGGCGAGATGCAGGCGGAGTACGAGGCGCACTGGGCGGACGCGAGCCGGCCGTACCCGGGGATCGCCGAGATGCTCGAAGGACTGGCAATCAGGGGCGTGCGCCTGGGCATTCTATCCAACAAGCCGGATCGTTTCACCAGGCTCATCGCCGCGCGGTTCTTCTCCGCCTGGCCTTTCGATCCCGTCATCGGATCGCGCGAGGGCCGGCCGCACAAGCCGGATCCGGAGGCGGCCCTGCAGATCGCGCGGGCGTGGCGCGTGCCGGCTTCCGATGTCCTCTACGCCGGAGACAGCGACGCCGACATGCTTACGGGCCATGCCGCAGGTATGTACACGGTCGGCGTCCTGTGGGGTTTCCGTCCGCGCGACGAGCTGGAGCGGACCGGCGCAGCCGTCACGATCGAACGGCCGGCGGATCTGCTTTCCTGCTTCACGGCTTGAGCCGCGCGCCGGAGGCGTCGATGCGACGCGCGAGAAGGACCTCCGTGTCGCCTGGCCAGTCCCAGAACAGGCCGCTCGCGCTGCGGGCCGCGAGCTCGCGACGCATCTCTGCCTCGAACTCCGCGAGCCGGTCGCCGAACAGGTGCGGCGCGCAGTACGACATGGACAGGGTGTTCGCGATCACGCCGTCGATGTCCTGCACGAGATCGGGGCGGCCGGGGGCGTAGAAGAGCTCCGGCTCGCCGAACCGCGTGCGCGCCAGCGCATCCTCGTAGCGGTCGAGCGGCGCTGCCGCGAAACCCTGCCCCGCGCGGCGCCTCGGGCCCAGAAAGCGCTCGATGAGGGCGCGGATGGCGGCATGGGGGATCGGCGGCTCGCCGGGTCCTTCGGGGATGGGACGTCCTTTGACGGCGTGGGAAATCAACCCGATCGCACCCCGGGGCTCGAGCAGGTCGTAGACGGTCTCCGCGACACGTTCGCGTTCGGTCCACTGAAACGACTGGCCGAAGGTCGCCAGACGGAACGTGCCGGGCGCGAGGTCGTCGAGCTCCTCGGCGCGCCTGCGGACCCATTCGATGTTTCCGATTCCCGCCGCGCGAGCCCGTTGCCGGCCTTCGGCGAGCATGTCGTCATCGGGGTCAGCGGCCAGCACTCTCTCGAACGACGGCGCCAGCATGATAGCGAGCACGCCCGGGCCGGTGCCGACATCGAGGAGCCGCCCGCGGCCGTCGAGGGGCACGGCGCGTGCGAGCGTCGTCGGAAGATCGCGGGAGTAGGGCGGACGACCCCGCGCGTAGAATCGCGCGCTGCCCTTGTAGAAGGTCGGATCGTAGTGCATGGGCTCCCGCGCTGCGAGCCGTCGCCGGCGGACGCGCGATCAGCTCGTCGGCGTGGGCCGCTCGCTGAGCCGCACGTCCACCTTCACCTTGTCATTCCCCCGCAGGACGGTGAGCGTCAGCGTCGACCCGGGCTTGGTCTCCTCCAGCGCGCCCAGGTACTCGCTGATGTTCGTGACCGGGTTGCCCGAGATCTCGAGGATGATGTCGCCGCCGACGTAGATGGTGTGGCTCCAGAAGCCGAGAGAGACGGCGCGGTTGCCGCCCCGCAGGCCCGCGGCCGCCGCCGGGCTCCCGGCCTTGACCTCGGAGACGATGATGCCCTGGCTCACAGGGAGGCCGCCGAGGCGCTCGATCATCGGGAAGATCGGCACGGGGATGATGTCGATCCATCCCCGCACCACGCGGCCGTACTGCAGCAGGTCGGGCACCACGCGCAGCGCCGTGGAGATCGGCACGGCGAAGCCGATGCCGACCGAGCCGCCGGCCGGGGAGATGATCATCGTGTTGATGCCGATCATCTCCCCGCTGGAGTTCAACAGCGGCCCGCCCGAGTTGCCGGGGTTGATGGCCGCGTCGGTCTGGATGAGGTCCTTCATCAGGAAGCCCTGCTCCGTGGGCAGGGGCCTGCCGATCGCCGAGACGATGCCGGTGGTCAGCGTGTGCTCCAGGCCAAAGGGGTTGCCGAGGGCATAGACGCGCTGGCCGACGATCACCCGGCCGCTTCCGAGCTTGATCTGCGTGAGCTTGCGTCCCGCCGGCTCGAAGTGGATCACGGCGAGGTCGTTCTCCACGTCCACGCCGACCACCTGGGCCGGGTAGGCGCTTCCGTCGTACAGGGTGACGAAGAGCGCCGCGGCGCCCCGCACCACGTGGAAGTTGGTGAGCACGTGGCCCTTCTGGTCCATGATCGAGCCGGAGCCGGTGCCCTCGTTGACGCGCTCGCCGCCCAGCAGCTTGCGCTCGGCCACGTACGCGGTGACGTTCACCACGGCGCGCGTGTACTGGTAGTAGATCGTCACTCCCTCCTGCTCGTCGGGCTGGAGCCCGGCCAGATCGAGCGGGGGAAGTGGTGCGTCGTACACCACGGGCGGCTTGCCCGGCGGCATAAAGGCCGGCATCTGCGTCGTGGACGCGGTCGTGAGGGCGCAGCCCGCGGCTGCGAGCGCCGCCGCCGCGGCCAGGGCGGTCTTGAGCAGGGCTCGGGCTCTCATCGGTCACCTCCAAGGCGTGGCAGATCTACTGCGGCGCCTGCTTCAAGGCTACCCGCGGGCGAAGCGGATTTCAGGGGCGCGCGGCGGCCGTGACCGCGGTGAAGGCGAGCGGAAACGTGGTTACGGCAGGCGGCGGCGCACGGCGGCTTTGCCACTTTCCTATTATTTGCCGAGGAACAAGATAACTCAAGTACGGTCGGGGGGCCAACGGGATGGCACGCTCCCGCGCGAGAGCGCCCTGTCGCTGGTGGCGTCGCTGGGGCCGCTGGCGCCGGACCGCGCGCTGCGCGAGTCCCTGCGGGACTTCGTGGCGAAGTGCGGCGGACCCGCGCCTGGGGGCGACGGTCGGCCGACGGCCGTTCCTTTCCGGATCGTGCGGCCGGAGATCGGCTGGGCCGACGTCGTCGCCAGGCGCGGGCTCAAACGCTCCGTCGCCCGCCTGGAGGAAGCCCTTGCGGCCGTCCGCGCGGGCGCGGCGGCGCCTACTGGCGTCGCGGCGGCGGGCCCACGGCCACCTCGGCCTCGGCCATCCCGTCCTTGATGGCGCGGAGGCGCTCGATGGTCGCCCCGTCGTAGAATCCGAACGACAGCCCGTCGCATCCGGCGAGGGACACGGTCTTGATCCCGATCTTGATGAGCTCGGGCGTGGCCTTGGCGCGCGGGGCTATCGCGGCGATCAGCGGCTTGTCCTCCCCCACCTGCCGGCGGATGTTGGACAGCCACTTGTACTTGTTGCGCACCCGCTGCTCGTCGCCGCTCTGCTCGGCGTAGTCCATGAGCCGGATCGAGTCGAGGTAGCGTGCCGACTGGGTAAAGTCCTGCCCGACGTGGTCGGGCCGCGGCCAGCAGGTGTTGTAGCGCAGGTCGATCTTCGGGTTGGCCGCGTGCACGGCCTCGGAGATCTCCTTGAAGTAGCGGGTGGTCGACTCGCAGCGGAACTTGAGCCACTGGTAGAGCTCGGGGTTCTCGATGAGGAACATGACCTCGGAGGCGTCGGAGCGCTGGATGAGCATGTAGTCCTCGTTGTCCTCCAGGCTCTTTCGCATCACGATGTCGGCGTAGCGCGTGACCACTCGCCTGATCGCCTCCCAGTCCAGCCCCTGCTTCTTTGCCTCGCGCGCGCAGTTGTCGCAGAAACAGCCCCCGAGCGTCACTCCCAGCAGCGGGTGCAGGCTCGGGAGGCCGTCGTAGTAGAGGTAGGTGCAGGCCTGGATCATCTCCACGTCGTAGTTGCTCGCGAGGTCCACCATGAGCGCGGACACGTAGGCGCGGGCGTCGGGTGAGTTCCAGCAGAGGAGCTGCCCGGTGTGCGTGTTGCTCTGCCCGGGAACCAGGGGGCGCAGCAGGTTTCCGTAAATGTCGCGCTGGATGCAGTCGGAGAACTCGCCGGCCGCCCGCTCCTTGTCCAGGGGCGTGTGGCTGATCTCGACGCCGGGCTTCATTCCGCGCTTGCGCAGGGCCTTGCAGAAGAGGTCCAGCCAGTCGGTGCCTTTCAGAAAGTCCCGGTCGCTGGTCCGCGGCTTGATGCGCGAGCCCTTGTACCTGGAAGGATCCGGTTTCCAGTACGCGCGGCTGTCCTCGACGAGGTAGCGCTTGCGCGCGGGGTTGTGGTGATAGTAGTTGTCGTGCAGCGGCCGCTTCTCGTGGTGCATCACCCCGAGCATGTAGGCTGCGTTGTTGCCCGCGTGCTGCTGCAGGTTGTCGAGGATCGTCTCGATCCCCTCGTCGTGCATGTCCCAGGGGTAGATCCCCGTGGTCAGCTCTCTCCAGTACTTCAACTCAGGCCTCCTGTTCCCGATCGCTGTGCCCCCTGGCGCGGCCCTGCACGCGCAGGGCCGCCTGCGTCACGCGGGGGGGCCAGTGTAGTCGGAGGAGGCCGCCTGGTCCAGAAGGGCTCGCGACCGAATCGCCGACGCAGTGAGAAAGAGCCGCCTCAGTACGATTTGAGCGCCGTCTTCACGTCCTTTTCAATCTGCACCAGCTCGCCGTTCGACGTGTTGTTCGCCATGGGGTTGGTGTCAACGAACTTGACGAGGTCGCCCGGGACGGTCTTGTTGACCCAGCTCTCGTTCCTGTGGCCGCTGGCCGGATCCGTAAAGCGGCTGTGGTCCGCCGTAAAGCTTCCGGCCGGGACCTTGACCGTATCCTTGCCGACGAACGAGCTCTCGACCTGCGCGCGGGTGACCGGGGACGCGACGGCGCTCGGCTGGTCATTCCTGGCCGGGACGAACTCGCCGATCGTTCCCGAGATCGGGTCCTTGTAGCGGACTTTCTGCACGACGCCGTCCGTGCCCACGAGGAACTCGTAGGCCAGCTCGCCCTGCGTGCCCTTCTCGCCTCGGAGGGCGAGCCGCCACCACTGAGTCTCGTCGCTGTTGAGCCTCAGGTACGCCCGCTCGACCGTCACCGGCTGCGTGGAGCCCGTGGCGGCGCTCGTCACGTGCCAGACAGTGCCCTGCCCGGGCGAGTAGTCGGCCTCCCCGTAGCCGAACCACCCCAGGTTCCAGACCGAGGTATAGACGGCGTTGAACTGGTACTGGTACGCCATGGCCGTGCCTTGCGCCTGAGACGACTGTCCCTGCGAGTTGGGGTTGTTCTGTGAGTTGGCCGAGTTCGTTGCCGCATAAGCCATCAGCGCGCAGCCCGAAAGGGCCGAGAACACGCCTGCTGCCAGGGACAACGACAGCGATAACCTGAATCCAGATTTCATATTGAAGCCTCCCCGCTGCGCGAAAATACTGATTTGAAACGGTCAACTTCAAGCGCACGGTGGGCGCCGGCGCGCCGACTTCGAGGTGGCCGTAACCTGAACCCACGGAACGGGTCGGGGCGGCAAACCCGCCCCGACCCGTTCCGGTGCAATTTCGGTGGGGTGCCTGGAGTGCTGCTCACGCCACGACGATGTTGGCCTGCTTCATCCCCTGCTTGATCGCGTCGAGGTGCTCCATGTGCGAGCCGTCGTAGTGACCCAGCGAGATGCCGTCCAGCCCCAGCTCCGCGAGGATGGCGAGCGAGCGGATCAGCAGCTCCGGGGTGGCGTTGGGCCGCACAGCCAGGGCCGCGATCAGCGCCTTGTCGAACCCGATGCCTCGGCGGATCTTCATCAGCGTGTTGCGCTTGTAGACAAAGTCGTCCGGGGCGCGCAGCTGCTCCGTGTAGTCCGAGTCGCGCACCGAGTCCAGGTAGGGCGCTACCAGCCTGAACTCCAGGCCCGCGAGCTCGGGGTAGCGCAGATAGTTGTTGTAGCGGAGGTCGACCTTCGGGTTGGCAGCCTTGACCCCTTCGTAGATCCCCTTGAAGGCCTCGGTGATGGTGCGCGCCCGGAACTGCAGGAACTGGTAGAGGCCCGGGAACTCCAGCATCAGTCCGCTCTCCATGAGGTTGGAGCCCATGAGAAGGGCGTTATCCATCGACAGGTCCTGGTTGCGGTACGCGGTGGCGTTGGCGAGCTGCTCCAGGGCCGTCATGTCCTTGACGATCTCCTTCCAGTCGTAGCCCATGGCGGCAGCTTTCTTCTTGCAGTTGTCGCAGAAGCAGCCGCCCCGGGCCGCTCCCAGCAGCGCTGCCAGGCGGTTGGCCGGGTCGTTCGTCTTCATCCAGGTGTCGAAGAACCACGGCGCTGCCACCGGGCGTCCCGTGGCTGAACAGCATCATGCAGGTCTGGATAAAGTCGATGTCGTGGTTCTTGACGGTGTCGTAGAAGATCGCCCGCATGTAGGCGCGGACCTTCTCGTTGTTCTGGCAGAAGAACCCGTCAAGGATCTTCCCGTTGATGTCCTTTTGCAGCACGTCGGGGTGGTCCTTTTTCGCCACGTCCGTGTCGTAGAACGTGTGCGAGATCTCCGCCCCGGTCTTCAGCCCGTGCTTGCGGCCCCAGTCGGTGAGTACCTTGAGCCAGTCCTTGCCCTTGAGGAAGTCGCGCTCGGAGTACATGGGCTTGAGCGGCGTGTCGGCAAAGTTCTTGGCGTCCATCGGGTAGTAGATGCGGCTGTTCTCGGGCGCGTACCACTTGCGCTTCGGGTCGTGGGTGTAGAACAGGCTGGTGAGCGGCCGCTTCTCGTGGTGCATGATGCCCACGAGGTAGATGCTGTTGACGCCGGCCCTCTCGGCGAGGGTGCGTGCCGCAGCCCTCGATCCCTTCGTCCGCGAGGTCCCACGGGTAGAGGCTCGCGGCCACTTCCTTGATGATCATGAGGCGTCGTCTCCTTTTGACCGGTGCTTCAGAAGAGGCGGCCGGGCATCTGGCCCGGCCGGCCGGCCGTCGGCGATCACTTGCCGAAGATGTCCTTGTAGCTCTTGCGGAACTCCTCGAACGACTTCTGCACGTCGGGGTCCTTGAGGCAGCGACTGCTGATAGGCGCGGAAATCGTCCATGCTGATCTTGCCGGTGATGGCCTCGACCTCCTTGGCGCCGAACTCGTTGGCGGTGCGGCCCCAGAAGGCGGTCCATCCGTCGGACTGCAGCACGTCGTAGAGGTTGACCTTGCTCGGCTTCTTGTAGAGGACCTTCATCTCCTCGCGGGTCTGCAGGTTGTACGACATCGGCGCGAGCGGGCTGTCGACCTCTGGCGAACTCCTGCGGTGCAATAGATGAACGGCGCGTTGAAGGAGGCGGTGATCTCCTGCTTGCCCTTGTCCGTCAGCGACGGGAAGCCCGTCCTTGATCGTGTAGTGCACGCCTTCCATGCCGTAGTTCACAAAGTTGTACTCGCTCTCGGCCGAGGTCGCGTTGAAGAACTTGAGGATGCCTTCGACCTCGGCCTTGGAGTCCTTGGACGAGAGCAGCTGCCCCGCGAAGTAGCCGAGGTCCCAGATGTGCGAGAAGCCGCTCGGGCCGTCGAGGTACGTGAGCAGCGTCACGGAGGCGTCGGAATTGACCTTTTTCACCTCCTGCTCGGCGCGGTACTTGTGCCAGGCGTTCTTGATCCAGGTGGCGACGCGGCCGGCGAGGAAGAGCTCCTCCTGCTGCGTGCCCTTGATGAGCGCGAACTCCTTGGGGACGGAGCCGTCGGCGTAGAGCTGCGCGCATGTAGGCGATGTACTGCGCGTGGCCGTCGGTCAGGAACTTGTGGACGATGCCCGTGCCGTCCTTGGTGAAGGCCGGGGTCCTTGGTGCCCCAGGCCGGCGGAGAAGTAGCCCTCGTTCGGGAACACGCCCATGGTGTCGATCTTGCCGTTGCCGTCGAGGTCGCTGGTGACGACCTTCTTCATGAAGTCCCTGAACTGCTCGATGGTCGTCGGCGTCTGCATCCCGAGCTTCTTGAGGAAGTCGCCGCGGGTGAACAGGGCGCTGTCGAGGTTGCCGCGCGTGCGCGGGACGAGGTAGTTCTTGCCCTCGACCTTGCTGTAGTTCCAGCCGGTCGGGTTCAGCTTGGCCAGGTTGGGGTACTTGCTGAAGTCACCGAGGTAGGGCGTGAGGTCGGTAAAGGCGCCGGCCTTGATCGCCTTGAGGACGCTCGGCCGGGTGAGAACCTGGACCTGCATGGTGTCGGGCAGGTCGCCCGAAGCGAGGACGAGGTCGACCTTCTCGTTGTAGCTGTCGTTGGGGACCCAGTCGACCGTGTAGTCGACGTTGTACCGCTTCTCCATGGCCTTCCAGAACTCGCTGTCCTTGGGCGGGCGCGTACTTGTACTGGTTGGCCATTCCCCTGATCTTGACCGGTCCGCCCGTGGCTCCCGCGGCCGGCGGTCTCGCCGCTGCCCGCGGCCATGGCGAACTGGCCGCGACCAGGAACAGGCAGACGATCGCTGCGAGTACCTTGTTCACGAATCCTCCTTCGACCTGGCGTCCCCGCCAGGTCCCGGGCCTCCCGCACCCGGGAGGCCCGCTTGATTCAAAGTCCCGGCTATACAGCCGGTGGTTTCCCTCTGTTGACGCCGAGCGGGCATTTCGCGCGCGCTCGATTGCCCCTACCCTCCTCCGAGGCGCGCCGCGAAGGCGCTCCGGACCCCCGGCGGTCCTGTTGTCCGGGCTCACGGGCAGCCCCTGCATCCGCGGTCCCTCGACCCTTGGGGGTCACCCCTTGACCGAGCCCAGCATCACGCCTTTCATGAAATAGCGCTGCAGGAACGGGTAGACGATGAGGATCGGCAGCATCGCCAGCACGACGGTCGCGAGACGGATCGTCTCCGACGGCAGCGCGTCCTCCTCGAGACCGAGCGACTGGGCGTTGCCCGCTCCGCCCACGGAAGCGTCCACGACGAGCGAGCGCACGTAGACCTGCAGCGTCCGCTTGGCGCTGTCCGAGATGTAGATCATCGGCCGCACGTAGACGTTCCAGTGGCCGACCGCGAAGAACAGCGTCAGCGTCGCCACCGCCGCGGCCGACAGCGGCATGATGATGCGCGCGAAGATCGTGATGTCCGAGCAGCCGTCGATCTTGGCCGACTCCTCGAGCTCGCCGGGGATGCTGTCGAGAAAGCTCCGCGCCACGATGAGGCTCCAGGAGTTGGTCGCCACGGGCAGGAAGATGGACCAGTAGGTGTTCATCAGGCCCAGCGAGCGCACGAGCAGGTAGTTCGGGATCAGCCCCACGTCGAAGAGCAGGGCGAAGATCACCACCCCCATGATGATCCTGCGGTGAGGCAGCTCGCCGCTTGGTCAGGCCCCACGCCATGGAGAAGGTGACGACGATGTTGATGATCGTCCCGAGCGACCGTGATGTAGACCGTGCTCTTGAGCGCGCTCAGGAACTGCGGCGTCGAGAGGATGTAGCGGTAGATCGTCGAACGAGATCTTGCGCGGGATGATCTCCAGCCGGAAGGGCACGTACACGGAGGGATCGGTCAGCGACACGCTCACGACGTAGATGAACGGCACGATGCACACCAGCCGTGGATCACCGTGACCACGACGTTCGCGAAGAGGTCGAGCAGGGAAAAGCGTCTGACGGCCACGCTAGCGGACCCTCCTCAGCGGGAACATCAGTAGATGCCTTCCTGGCCGAGTCGCTTGATGACGGCGTTGGATGCGACCACCATGGCCAGGCCGATCAAGCTCTTGCAGATCCCGACCGTCACGCCGATGCTGAAGTTGCCCTGCTGCACGCCCAGGGTGTAGGCGTAGGTGTCGAAGACCTCGGCCACCTCCCGCACGTACGGGTTGTACATCAGCAGGATCTGCTCGAAGCTCACCTCCATGATGCGGCCCATCCGCAGGATGAAGAGAACCACGATCGTCGGCAGGATCGAAGGCAGCGTGATGCGGAAGATCTGCTGCACGCGCCCCGCGCCGTCGATGGTCGCCGCCTCGTAGAGCGAAGGGTCGATCTGCGAGATCGACGCGAGAAAGATGATCGTGCCCCAGCCGATCTCGCGCCAGATGTTCTGCGCGAGCACGATCCACCAGAAGAGACGCTTGTTGGACAGGAACGAGATCCTCTCGCCGCCCAGCGCGACGATCGCCTTGTTCACCAGGCCCGACGTCGACCGAGAGGATGAAGAAGGTGAGCCCGGTGATGACGACCCACGACATGAAGTGGGGCATGTAGAGCAGCGTCTGGTTGAGGCGCTTGAAGCGCTCGCTGCGGATCTCGTTGAGCAGGACGCGCGAGGGCGATCGGCGCGGGAAAGAAGAACACCAGGTTCATCAGGTTGATGACCAGGGTGTTGCGCAGCATCTGCGTGGAAGTACCGGCTGTTGAAGAAGTCGATGAAGTGCTTGAAACCCACCCAGGGGCTGCCGAGCACGCCCTTGTAGGGGCTGAAGTCCACGAACGCCACGGCGAGCCCCCACAGCGGGGCCAGCTTGAAGACCGCGAAGTAGATCAGCCCGAGGCGAGCAGAGCAGGTAGATCTGCCTGTAGTAGCGGTAGCGAGCGAGCTGGCGATGCCAGCGCTCCTGCAGGGTCATCAGGGCCGCCCCGTGGTGCAGGGTCGCCCAGGGTCATGGGGCTTCATGGGCCCCACGAGAATAGCACGGCGGGCGGGGTCGGGAAAAGCGGTCATCGCGCCACGATGTCGCTCACGTCGATCAGCACGACCTGCCGGTCGCCGCCCGCCACCGAGTCGATCGTGACGCTGCGGCCGTCCGCGGACCACCGCGGGTGCAGGTCGCAGCGCACGTCACCGGTGAACACCGGCTCGGAGACGAACTTTCCGAGGACCACCTTCTCCTGCGATTCCGGGTGGTAGAGCAGGAGCTCCTGCTCGCGGCCGGAGCCGCGCGGGTAGGTGTCGCAGACGACCCAGCGGCGGTCGGGCGAGTAGCACGCGTGGCCGTCGGAGGGCATCGCCCCCTCCCCGAAGCGGCGCCAGCGGGGCGTGCGGTCCTCCATCAGCAGGAAGCCTTTCTCGCCCTGCATGTCGGTCGTGACGAGGAGCTGCCGGTCGTCCTGCCAGGCGTAGTGCGAGACCCAGCCGCCGAGCGGGATCCGGCACTCGAGCCCGGAGCCGTCGGGGTTCACGGTCCAGAACGAAGTGGTCCATTCGTTGTTCGCCGGTCCCGTGCGCATGCGGAACAGGAACAGCACGCGCGTGCCGCTCGGGTTGAACGTGACGTGGTTGATCCAGATCGGGGTCTCGGCGGTCGGCTTGACGCCGGCGGCGCGGGCCACCGTCGCGATCGAGAGCACGAGCCGGCTCGCGCCGCTCACCAGGTCGATCAGCCAGATGCCGTTGTCCTCGGGCGCGGGATCGACCGGGCCGTCGGCCGTGTTCGCGTAGCCGACGACCTTGCGGCAGTGGTAGAGCCTGCGGTAGTCGACGCCGAGCCCCGTGCGCCGGTCGGGCGCCACGTCGGTGACCGCGCGGCTGATGCGGCGCGTGCGCCCGGTCTTCGGGTCGAGCGCGCGCGAGATCACGACGCCCGCGTCCCAGTCGTTGTACGTGATCTCCTCGCCAAAGCCCGCGTCGATCCAGTGGAGCATGCTCCCCTGTTGAAAATTGAAGGCCCTCGTCTCGGCGAGCGCGCGGAACTCGCCGCTGTCGCGGTCCACCACGCCCACGCGCGCCGAGTCGTTCGCGAGCGGCGCCCTCCGGTCGAAGTCGGTCTCGAGCGCGAGGTGAAGGCGGCCCGTCGCGTCCCACGGGTTGAAGCCGTAGTAGCCGTAGAAGTGGGACCGCGGTCCCTTTGTGAGCGTGCGGATCCTGTCCATGCGGCCCATCATGCCGCGCGAGCGGCGGCGGGGCAACCCACCGTGCTCAACGTCCGTCGTTCCGCCGGGCGCGTCGCGCGTCGCCAACTCGTTGCACGACAACGAGAAGGACAGCAGACGCGCTCCGAACGAGCGCCGTCCTTTGATACCGGTCGCGAAGGCGGGATGGTTGCCTTCAACTTAACTCATTATACCGGTGTGAGTTAGCTAGGCGTCCGAAAACAGGATTGGCACGAGCCTTGCTCTCATGCAGAGAGCGGGGGTGCGACATGAGCGTGCTGATAACCGGAGGCGCGGGCTTTCTCGGGATCAATCTCGTGCGCTATCTGCTCGCAAGAGGGTGCGGGCCGATCACGGCGCTCGACCGGGCGGAGCTCGACTACCCGGAAAGAGAGCTCATCCGGTTCGTGAGCGGCGACATCCGCGACAGGGAGCTCGTGAGCGCGCTGATCCCCGGGACCGACCTGCTCGTGCACGCGGCGGCCGCGCTTCCGCTGTGCGGCGCGGACGACGTCCTGTCGACCGAGGTCACGGGAACGAGGATCCTTCTGGAAGAAGCACACCGCGGCGGCGTGGAGCGCTTTGTCTTTGTCTCGTCGACGGCCGTCTACGGAGTTCCCGATCGCTGCCCGATCTCCGAGTCGGACAGGCGGACCGGCGTCGGAGTCTACGGCCGGGCGAAGATCCAGGCCGAGGACCTGTGCGCCGGGTTCCGCGAGAAGGGCCTGTGCGTCAGCGTGCTCAGGCCCAAGTCGTTCATCGGTCCCGAGAGGCTGGGAGCCTTCGAGCTGCTCTACAGCTGGGCCAGCGAAGGGCGATGCTTTCCTGTCATCGGCAGCGGCCGCAATCGGTACCAGCTCCTGGACGTCGAGGACCTGTGCCAGGCGATCCACCTTTGCCTGACGCTGCCGCGCGAGCGCGTCAACGATGTTTTCAACATCGGGGCGCGCGACTTCGCGACGCTCGCGGAGGATTTCCAGTCGGTCCTCGACGCGGCCGGCAAGGGCGGACGCATCGTTGCGACCCCGCGCCGGCTGGCGACAAGCGCGCTGCGGCTCATGGAGCTGCTGCGTCTCTCGCCGCTCTACGGCTGGATCTACAGAACCGCCGCAAAGGACTCCGTCGTGAGCATCGAGAAGGCCTGCTCCGTGCTGGGCTTCGACCCGCGGTACTCGAACAGGCAGGCGCTGCTGCGCAACTACGAGTGGTACCTCCGCAGCGGCGCCGGGGCGGCCACCGGTCGCGGCGTGACCCACCGCGAGCCGTGGAAGCACGGCATCCTGCGGCTCGTGCGGATGCTGATGTAGGGGGGCGCGCGATGCTTGCGGACTACGTCCGGCTGATGCGCATCAGGCACTGGATCAAGAACGCGTTCGTTCTCGCTCCGGTCGCGTTCTCGCTCAACTTCTGCGCGCCCGGCCCCGTCCGCAGGACCGCCGTGATGCTCGTCGCGTTCTGCCTCGCCGCATCGTGCGTCTACGCCGTCAACGACGTCACCGACCGCGTCCGCGACCGGTTTCATCCGCAGAAGAGGAACCGGCCGGTCGCCAGCGGCGCCGTTCCGGTCAAAGGGGCGCTCGCGCTCGCCGTCGTCCTCGCGATCCTCGCGCTTGCGGCGGCGCTGTCGCTCGGCGCGGCCCCGGCCTTTGTCGTCGCCGCCTACATCGCCATGAACCTGGTCTACAGCCTGCTGCTGAAGAAGCAGCTCTTCGTCGACGTGATGATCGTCGCCGTGGGCTTCCTGCTGCGGATCGCCGCGGGGGCGGCCGCCGCGGGCGTCGCGCTCTCGAGCTGGATGCTCCTCACCACGTATTTCCTCTCGCTCTTCCTCGGCTTCAGCAAGAGGCGGGGCGAGATGATCGCGACCAACGGGTGCAAGGAGCACCGGGCCGTGCTCGAGCAACTCAGCGGCGAGCTGCTCAACTGCCTGCTCATCGTCACGGCCTCGCTGACCATCATGACCTACGTGCTGTACGTGCTCCTGTCGGAGAACATGCGGGAGCTGGGGTCGGAGCGATTCGCGGCCACGATCCCCTTTGTCGTGTTCGGCGTGTTCCGCTACCTCTACCTGGCCTACCGGGGAGACGTGGAGTCTGATCTTGCCGAAGCGCTCATGAAGGACCGGCCGATCGCGCTGGACGTGCTGTTCTGGACCGTCAGCGTGGTCGTCCTGCTCTTCTGGGCCGCATCCTGCGGAGGATCTCGATGAACGGAGCGATGAGGGGCTTTACGGGAGAAGGCGTGCTGTCTCGACTGCGGCGTCTGGGTCCGGCGGCGGGTCGCGCGTCGCGCCTGGCGTTCTGGGTCATTCCGGCGGCGTTCTACGTTGCGACCGCCTGCCGCACGCCCTGCTGGCTCGACGCCACGATGATCGTCTCGAATGTCGTCGACCTCGAGCTGAACTCGTGGGTCAACACCCACAACCTGTTCCACCTGCTCGGCCATCTCTGGCTCGCGGTCCTCCGGCCGGCGAACGTGCACTTCGCCGTCGTCGTGCTCTCCGCCCTGCTGGGCGCCGTCACGGTGCACTTCGTGTACCTGACCGGCCTGGAGCTCACCTCCAGCCCGCTCAGCGCCGGCACAGGCGCCCTGGTGCTGATGATCTCGCAGTCGCTGTGGTGGCACTCGACGACCGTGGAGGTCTACACGCTGAACACGGCGTTGATGGCGGTGTTTCTCTACTTCGTGGTGCGCTTCGACAGGACGCGCAGGCCGTGCTTCCTGTTTGCGGCCTTCCTTTTCTTCGGTCTGGGCTGCAGCAACCACATGCTGATGGGGCTATTTGTATTCGCCTTTGGCGCTCTGCTCGTTGCGGTTGCGGTCCAGGACGGGCGACCGGCTGTTTCCCGCCTCGCGATCGCAGCCCTGTGTTTCGCGGCAGGGTTCGGCCTCTACCTGTTCGTCTTCGCGCGCGATGCGGCCGCGAGGATCGGCGCCGCCCCCGGCTCGCGCCTCGCCGCGCTCTGGAGAGGGATCGCCGCGACGGCGGACGATGCCACGGGCAGCTACTTCAGGAAGTACATGTTCTCCGGTGGCATGCCCGCGGACCGGATCCTCTTCTGGAGGCTCAACTACCTCGTGCTGCACGTCCTGAACTACCCGTCGCCCGCCTTGCCGCTCGCATGGTTCGGGATTGTCGTCTTTGCCCGGCAGCGGAGCCGGCGTCTCACGTTCGTGTTCTTCGCTGCCGGCCTCCTCGCGCAAGCCGCGTGGTCCGCGAACTACTTTATCTGGGACATGTACGCGTTTGCCCTTCCCGTGTTCGTCCTGCTCGCGGTGCCTCTCACCCTCGCGGTGGAATGGCTCCGCAGCGGAGGGAGAGTCCGGCGGGCGATCCTGCTGGCGTGCCTGCCCGCGTTCGCGCTCCCGATCTGGGTCTATCCGCGCATCGGGGCGTGGTACAGGGACGGCGGGATCGTGCGGCGGTACTTCGACAGCTACCCCGAAGTCGCGTGGACCAGGGGCACGTTCGACGCGGTCGACTTCGTGATGCGGCCGGAACGGCGGCACTACGACAGAGTGGACCGGTACGCGGAAAAGCTGTTCGCGCTTCTGCCCGCGGGCGCGCACTTCCTGAGCGCCGACAGCCGCGCCGACTACCCCCTGCGCTACTACTACCGGGACATCAAGCACGAGCGGACGGATATCGTGTACCACTCGCTCTTCATCCCGCTGCTCACGGACGTCGAAGCGAAGCGGGTCGCGAAGGAGCTCCGCCGGTGCCTTGCGAGCGGCGAGCCGGTGTTCACCGCCTCCGCGGAGCACCCGGAGAAGGCGGTCCTCGACCAGCTCTACCTGCTGCAGGACCCCTCGGCGACGGTCGAGGCGGTCGCCACCCTCGCCCCTGAGGAGTACCTGCGGTCGTTCCCGGGAGTCCGCTTCGAGAAGATCGTGATGGGACCCGGGGAGGATGTCTGGATCTACCGGATGCGCCCCGCGGCGCCAGCGGTCTCGCAAGATTGACATGAGCTGGAACCCGTGCGACAACGGATCAACCAGGCCGCCGAACGCGCCCCCGCGCACGTGTCCGCGAGTACGAGGAGGAGGACAGTCATGAAACGAACTGTCGGCCGAATCGTAGGACTGACGTTGCTCGTCGTGCTGCTGCTCGTCGCAGGAATCAGCCTATGGTTCTGGATGGCTCCGCTGCCGGCGACCCGCGGCCGGGTCAAGGTGAGCGGAATAGGCTCCGGTGCGACGATCGTGAGGGACCGTTACGGCGTGCCTCACATCACCGCGAAGTCGGCCGAGGATCTCTTTTTCGCTCAGGGCTACGCGCACGCCCAGGACCGTTTCTGGCAGATGGAGATGAACCGGCGCACTGGCAACGGGGAGCTCAGCGAGCTCTTCGGCGCGAAGCTCAAGGAGACCGACATCTACCTGCGGACCATGGGCTTCCGGCGAACCGCGACGCGGGAGTACGAGACTCTCGACGCGGGAACCAGGCGCGAGGTCGATGCGTACGCCGCCGGCGTCAACGCCTGGATATCGCGCCGGCCGCCCTCCCGCCTGGCTCTCGAGTTCGCCCTGCTGCGGCTGCAGGGGGTCAAGGCGAAGGTCAGGCCCTGGACCGGCCCTGACACCATCGTCTGGTCGAAGATCATGAACGACAGCCTGGCCGGCTACAAGGCGATCGAGCGGCTGCACCTTGCGCTCATCCGCTCCGCGGGGCTGCGCGCCGCAGCGGACTTCTTCTCGCCGCTGCGGCCGGAGATGCCGGTCGTGGTCGCGGCGAGCGAGCTGCCGGCGGAGCTGCGCGGAACGCCCCTTGCGCGCCGCGCGCCCGGCGCCGCGCCCGCGGGCGACCCTGGCGGGCTGGGCTCCAACTGCTGGGTGCTGTCAGGCAGGCTTACGAGCTCAGGCAAACCGATCCTCGCCAACGACGTGCACCTTCCGATCTCGATGCCGTCGCTCTGGTACGAGGTGCAGCTGAAGTGCGACGCCCCCGCCGAGTCCGACCGCTTCACGGTGCGCGGGTTCTCGCTGCCGGGCGTCCCGGGAGTCGTCATCGGGCACAATGAGCGGATCGCCTGGGGTCTGACGGTCTGCGCGGGCGACGTCCAGGACCTGTACATGGAACGGGTGAACCCGGAGAACCCGGACCAGTACGAGCACAACGGGCGCTGGGTCGACATGGATGTCGCCTACGAGACGATCAAGATCCGCAAGGAGACGGAGCCCTACGTCCTGCGCGTCCGCTCCACGAGGCACGGGCCGATCATCAGCGACCACGGGTCCTACGACGTGCTGCAGGGCTACGAGCTGCGTCCGGACAAGGTCCCGCCGCAGGGCATGACCATGACCGCAGTGGCGCTGCGGTGGCCGGGCCTCGCGCCGGGAGGCGCCGTCGCGGCCGCGCTCCGCCTCGACCGCGCGCGCAACTTCGAGGAGTTCCGCCGGGCGCTCTCCACCTGGGACGGCCCGACGCAGAGCTTTTCCTATGCGGACATCGATGGCAACATTGGCTTCCAGGTCGTGGCCCGCTACCCGATCAGGCCCCGCGGCGACGGCCGCACCCCGGTGCCGGGCTGGGTGGACACCTACGACTGGTCCGGCATGATCCCCTTCGACACGCTGCCCCGCACCTACAATCCGGCCAAGGGCTACATCGTCTCGGCGAACAACGCGGTTGCCGCGCCCGAATACCGCTACCCGATCGATTCGGAAGCGGACTACGGCTACCGCGCGCGCCGCATCGTCCAGCTCATCCAGGCCAAGGGCGGCGCTTTCTCGGTCGACGACATGAAGGGCATGCAGGCCGACGTGCTGGACACGTGGGCGCTCGAAGTCCTGCCGTACTTCCGCCCGGTGAGCCTGGAGCCCGACGCCGTCGAGCTCAAACAGCGCGAGGAGGATCGCAAGGATCTCTCGGAGGCAAAGCGGCGCAAGGCCGCGGAGGCCGACGGCAGGGAGATCGCGGCGATGCACAAGGCGCGGGAGCGGCTCCTCGCCTGGGACGGCAGGATGGCCGAGGAGAGCGGCGACGCGGCCCTCTTTGCCTGCGTCTTCCAGAAGCTCATCGAAGAGGTCTTCCGCGACCAGTACCCGGAGTCGCGCTGGCCCGCGACCGACCGCAGCCGGCTCAAGAACGACTTCTGGTTCCTGCTCAAGGACGAGACGAACGCCTGGTGGGACGACAACCGCACCCCGAGCGTCCGCGAGCGACGCGACGACATGCTCGGCCGCGCCTTCCGCAAGGGCTACCAGCTCGCCACGAAAAGGCTGGGCAAGGATGAGCGGCGCTGGCAGTGGCGCAAGCTGCACAAGGCGACGTTCCGCAGCGCGACCCTCGGCTCCTCGGGCATCAAGCCGGTGGAGGCCCTGTTCAACAGGGCCGTACCCGTCGGCGGAGGGCTGAGCGAGCTGAGCGTCTCGGCCTGGAGCCCGGACAAGCCTTTCGACGTGATCCACATCGCGATGCTGCGCGAGATCATCGACCTCGGCGACCTGGACCGGTCGCTCTGGGTCCACGTGCCGGGGCAGAGCGGGCATCCCGCCAGCCGGCACTACAGCGACTTCATGACGCCGTGGCGCAGGCATACCTATCACGCCGCCGGCTGGGGTGCGGAGAGCCTGCGGCGCATGGCGCGCGGCGAGCTGAGGCTGGAGCCGGCAGAGGCGCGCTGAGCCAGGGCGGACGCGCGACGCGACGGGACGCGCGATGCTTGCTTGACCGCGCGGGAGCTCGACCTATACTGAAAGCCGATCGTCGGGGAGGCGTCGGCATGAGGCGTGCGCTGCTGGGTGTGTTCCTCGTCGCGAGCATCTTCGGCCTCGAAGCCGAGACCGGCACCTTCTACCAGGGCGTCAAGGTCTGGTGGACGTTCTGGGACTCGGTCGTCATGGACAACCTCAAGCAGACGCTGGAGGAGCAGGGGTTCGAGGCAGACGCGCCGACGGGAACGGGCTTTCTGATGGGGCCGGTCTACGGGTACCAGGCGCCTTCGGGCCGATGGTCCTTGAGCCTCGCCATGATGCTCGTCAGCAATTTCGATCAGAACGCCAGCGCCGATTTATTGGGCCTCCCGATGAAGATCTTCACCCGCCTCAAGCGTACGGACGTCGACCTGGCCTTCACGTACAGCGTGTCGAGCTACCTCAAGCTCTACGCCGGGTGCAAGTACATGCAGTCGTCGTTCGACATCTTCGTTGACTACAGTCCGACGGCGAGCTGGTTCAGTCAGCCCGTGACGGCCGTGATCCCCGTGCTGGGCGCCGGGTTCAGCTACCCGCTGACCGAGCAACTGTCCGTCAGCGGGCAGGCCGGAGGCCGCTACGCGTTCTACACGATCGACCTGATCGACAACAAGTCGGGCCAGCGTCAGGACCCGGGCAGCGTCCGGAACCCCTGGGGTCTTGCGGCGGAGGCCACGCTGAACTACCTCGCGTTCGAACGGCTGTTCGTCCAGGCGGGATATCGATACGAATGGCTCCACATCACGACCAAGAGCAACGGCATGGAGTTCGGCGTCGACGACCAGGCGCACGGTCCGGTGCTGGCGGTGGTCTACCTGCACCGGTAACGGGCGCCTTCCGGGCTCGTCCCCCGGGCCGCCGCGGGCCCCGCAGCCGCGCGCCAGTCCGGCCGCGGTCCGCCGCAGCCAGACAACCGGCAGCGGCGCGAGCGAAGGCCTGCCGAAAGTCCGACAGGCTCCTATAGCGTCATCGGGATCGCGAGGCTGAGCCTCGCGAGGTTCTTTTTCGCCTTCTCGTACTTCGAGTCGTACTGGACAGCCGTCTCGAACAGCTTCCGGGCCTCTTCCCTGGCCCTGGCCGCGTCGGCCGCGCGCTTCTGCTGCTCGAGCGCCTTCATCTGTTCGATCCTGTCCTGCCCCTCGTAGTTCGCAAGGGACGCGGCGACGACCGTCGTGTCGCGGCGCTCGCGCAGCTTTTCTCTCGCGCTCTCATCGAGCTCGAGGTTCAACGCCTGGGTGATCCGGATGGCGATGTCGTTGTGCAGGGTGTAGAAGCTGCCGACCGGGCCATCGGAGCTTGCCTGTGCGACGATCTCGCCGCTCTGGACGTCCAGCACCTTCGCGTTGATCTGCAGCTTGTCGCCAAGCACGAGATAGGAGCCGACGACGATGAGCTGCGCGTTCAGGAGCCCGCCCACCTTGACCGCCGTGGCGGCGTCGGTCACGCCGGCGAGCTGGAACTGCTGCTCCTCGAGCACCTTTTCGACCAGGGAGTCGCGGGAGATCACCTTGTAGTAAGGGATCGCGCCGAGGGCCTCCATGATCATGTCGGGGATGCCCAGCTCCCACGCGCGGTACTGGCCGCTCTCGGTGGTGCGATCGTCGAACTTCATCACCGAGATGACCTTCCTGCTCTCCTCGGGCACCTTGAGGCCGGTCACCGGCTTGACCGCGACCACGCCCGGGTCGCGCGCCTGCTGCGTGGCGCAAGCCGCCAGCGCCAGCAGCGCCGACGCGACAGCCGCGCCGCGCCGGAAGTGCAGGCGAGCACGTGTCCCCCCGCGCATACCGTGCCTCACGCCCCGAGTCTAGGCGCCCCCGGGCGCGGCGTCAACGGCGTCTACGGCGTCGCGGCGTTGACCCTCAGCCTTTGAGCGCGCCGATCATCATGCCCTGCACGAAGTAGCGCTGCAGGAAGGGGTAGACGAAGAGGATGGGCAGGGTCGCGACCATGATCGTCGCATACTTGACCGTCTCGCCGACGAGCTCCTTGTCCGTCCCGGAGACCTCGGTGGTCATGTCGTAGGTGCTGCTCGCGATCAGGATCTCGCGCAGCACGAGCTGCAGCGGGTAGAGGTCGCGGGTGCGAAGGAAGATCATGGCGTTGAACCACGAGTTCCAGTGCGCGACGCCGTAAAAGAGCACCATCACCGCCACGACCGGCATGGCCAGCGGCAGCACGATGCGCAGGAGGATCGTGAGGTCGCCGGCGCCGTCGATGCGCGCCGACTCCTCCAGGCTTTCGGGCTGCCCGAGGAAGTAGGTCCTCATCACGATCAGGTTGAAGGTGTTCAGCGCCGGCGGAAAGATCAGCGACCACCGCGTGTCCGCCAGCCCGAGCCGTTTGACCTGCAGGTAGTACGGGATGAGGCCGCCGGAGAAGAACATGGTAAAGACCGCCATGAACATCAGCACGTTGCGCAGGCCGAGCCCGCGGCGCGAGAGCACGTACGCGCCGGTGCAGGTGACGATCATGTTGACCGCGGTCCCCGCGAGGACGTAGACGAGCGTGTTGCCGTAGCCTGTCACGATCATCGGATTCTCGAGCACCATCTTGTAGGCACCCGTTGTAAAGCCGAGCGGCCAGATCACCGGACCCTGGTGGCTGATCAGCCGCGATGGGAGGCTGAGCGAGCTGGCGGCCACGTGGACGAACGGGTAGACGGTGGCCACCATCAGCAGGACCATCGCGACGGCGTTGACCACGGTAAAGGCGCGCTGGGCGGCGGTGGGGGCGGGCATTCGTCCTCCTACCAGAGGCTCGTCTCGTTGACCCGCCGGCTCAGGGCGTTCGCCGAGATCAGCAGCCCGAAGTTGATGGCCGAGTCGAACAGCCCGACCGCCGTCGAGAACGAAAAGCTGAAGTCCAGCAGCCCCTTGCGGTAGACGTACGAGGAGATCACGTCCGAGGTCTCGTAGATCGTCGGGTTGTAGAGCAGGATGATCTTCTCGAAGCCGATGTTCATCATCTGTCCGATGCGCAGAATGAGCATGATCACGATCGTCGGCAGGAGCCCGGGCAAAGTGATGCTCCAGGTCTGGCGCAGGCGCCCGGCGCCGTCGATGGTCGCCGCCTCGTAGAGCTGCGGGTCGATGGAGGTGAGCGCGGCCAGGTAGATGATGGACTGCCATCCCACCCGCTGCCAGATCTCCGTGGTCACGTAGAGCGGCCGGAACAGCTCCTGCTTGAGCAGCATCGTGACCCGCTCGCCGCCGAGGAAGGCGACGATGTCGTTGACCAGCCCGTCGCGCGACGTGAAGTCGATGATCATCCCGCAGATCACCATGATCGACACGAAGTGCGGGAGGTAGCTCACGGTCTGCACCGTGCGCTTGAAGGCGCGGTTGCGGACCTCGTTCAGCAGGAGCGCGAGGAGGATCGGCGCCGGGAAGCCGAAGACGAGGTTGAGCACGCTCAGCAGGACCGTGTTGCGCACGACGCGCACGAAGTAGATGCTGCGGAAGAAGCTCTGAAAATGCTCGATCCCGACCCAGGGGCTGCCCCAGATCCCGCGGCCGGGCGCGAAGTCCTTGAACGCGATGATCGCGCCGTACATCGGCTGGTAGTGGAACAGCAGGTAGTACAGCACCATCGGCAGCGCGAGGAGGTAGACCGTGCGGTTGCGCGCGAGGTCGCGCCCGAGCCAGGCGAGCCAGCGGGCCGGCGCGCCCGCGGCGCGGCCGGGTCGGGACGATGCGTTGACGGCTCTCATGGGAAACAGGCTCCCCCGGGCTCCCCGAGCGGAGGCCCGGGGGAGCGCACCTCACCAGGTCTGCTACTTCCGCTTGTTGTAGCGGTCGAGGGCCGCCTGCTGGAGCTTGATGATGTCGTCGATGCCCATCTTCTTCAGGTTCGCCACGAAGTCAGGCACCTTGGACAGGGGCTCCGTGCCCATGATGAACTTGACCGACATCTCGGAGACGTAGGTGTTCACGTCGTTCATCACGGAGGTGGTCTTCTTGCTCTCCTCGATCGTCGGCGTGATCGGCGGCAGCAGCAGCGACACGTCGCTCCCGGAGGCCCAGAGGTCGATCGTGGCCCTCTGCTCGGGCCAGGTCAGGGTCTGCTCGAAATAGCGGCGGTCCTGCACCATGGGCCCGCTGAACGCCGACGGCGCGTAGCGCGCGAGCGCGTCGAGGTTGGCCAGCCCTTGCGGGTTCTTCTGGATCAGGTCGGTGTAGCGGGGGTAGCCCTTGTCCATGACGTAGCTCTCGCCCTCGATGCCGAAGTTCATCAGCAGGTGGCCGTCGGGGCTGTAGTGATAGTCGAGCCACTTGGCGGTCTCCCTGACGTGCTTGTTCTTGGTGCTGACGGCGGCTCCCGTTCCGTCGGCGATGGCGACCATGTTCGATCGGATGTTGTAGGGCTTGCCCGCGGGTCCGATCGGCCACCCGGACCCGGTCAGGTTGAACTTCGGGTCCTTGGGCCGCACCAGAGTGAGGTAGCGGCCGAGGGTGTTGTTGACGCGGCCGATGTAGGCGCCGCCGCGGCTTCCCGTGACCTTGGCGTCAAAGCCCTTCTGGTCGGTGGCGGGGAAGTCCGGGTCGATCAGGCCTTCGGCGTACCACCTGGCCATCGTCCCGAGGTAGTCGGCGTAGCCCTTTTCCACGGGCCCGAACTTGACCACGCCCTTCTCCTGGTAGAAGCCCTGGATCACGCCCCAGGGGGCCGTGAAGCTCGTGATTCCTTCGAGCGGGTTGCCTTTCATCGCGACGAGCGGCAGCTCATCCGGCTTGCCGTTGCCGTTGGGGTCCCTGGTCTTGAAGGCCTTGAGCATGGCGTACCAGTCGTCGACCGTCCTGGGCAGCGGCAGGCCCAGCTTGTCGAGCCAGTCCTTGCGCATGATCGGACCGCCCGCCTTGATGTAGTCGTCGAGCTGCAGCATCGGGAAATTGAACTTCGTCCCGTCGTCGAGCATGACCTGGCGGTTGGCCTCCGGGTAGTCGGCGTAGATCTTCGACAGGTTCGGCGCGTACCTGGCGATCGGGTCGTTCAACGGGATGATCACTTTGTCCGCGAGCGCGCCCGCGGGTCCGGCGGGAAGACTCATCCAGCTCCAGAAGATCATGTCCGGCAGGTCGCCCGACGCCAGGATCAGGTTGAACTGCTCCCTGTCCTGCCCGATCGGGGGATGGATGAACTTGACCTTGATGCCGGTCCGCTTCTCCATCTCGCGATAGGCGGCCTGCTCCTCCTGGCTCTTCATGGTCGCCGCCACCTTGCCGTCGAGCGACCTGAAGAACGTGAGCGTGAGCGGCTCCTTGACGATCGGCAGCGTGAGCGGCTCCGGCGCCCCCGCGGCGGTTGCGGCCGCGGCAGCCGGCCCCGGCTTCTCCGCCTGGGGCCCCGCCATCAGCGGCGCCTGCGCAAGCGCGAGCGCCAGCAGCGCAAAAACAACTCTCATCAGCATACAGACCTCCTTGCCCTCCGCCGCGTCCGTTGCGGCGAAAACCCTTTGTCCAACTCGGGAGTCTAAAGGCTGGAGGGCCGCTCGTAAAGGCCACGGTCTGCCACGGTCGCCGTCCGCCGCCACCCGCATCGTGCCGCCCGCCGCGGCCTACAGCCAGAAGCTCGCCCGCAGGCAGGGGCCCGAATACAGCGTGCCCGCGATCACGTTGTGGTGCCAGCCCGCGCCCAGCGCGAAGCGCCAGAGCGAGAGCTCGACGGTCGCTTCCCAGTGGCTGAAGATCTGGTCCCCGACCACCGCGTTCAGGTCGAAGAGATCGACGTGCACGCGCGGAGGCAGGAAGAGCTGGCAGAGGAAGCCGAAGGAGAGATGCGCGGAGTCCAGGGCGTCGAGCGCGTAGGCGCCCGCGAACGCGCTGAGCATGAAGTCGGGAACGAAGAACGTGATGCCCGCGTTCGCCGAGAGCACGGTGAACGCCTCGGAGGCTGAGAAGATCTCGAGGTCGTACGCGTTGACGTGCAGCCCGGCGAGCTGCGCCACGGCGCGGCTGCTGACGCCCCAGGTGCCGTCCAGGTGGGTCGCCGCGCTGGAGGCGATCTCGAGCGACACCCACTTGCGCTCTTCCGGCAGGAGCCAGGTGGACGTGTTGTGGATGTACCGGCTTCCGATCGAGTAGGGGTACGCGGCAAAGCGCAGCGTCGCGGCGTTCTCGAACGTGACCTGAAAGAGCGCCTCGAAGAAGGCGCGGGCGATGATCCCGAGGAGCCCCGGCTCGTCGTCGTCCCGTTCGTCCGGGTCGTCCGCGTCGGCCGGAGGCCGCTTCTTGTCCTTCGCCCGGTCCTCCGCCTCCTTCGCGCGGTCGACGGTGTCGCGGATCTTGCGGTCGCCCTGGTCTTCGGTGTCGGTGTCCGCGAAGGCACAGGGAGCGACAGAGACTATAAATAGAAGGAAGGCAGCCGCCACGCCCCTGCGCCGCACGACGGTGAGTATACCGGCGCCGCGGCCCGGGCACCAGCGCGGGCGCGCATGTGGCCGCATGGCACCCGCACGTGCTCGCGCCGGCGGCCGCGGAGCGCTATGATGTCCCACGCCCGCGATGGAGGCCGCATGACGATCCCGCCTTCGCCCCACTTTACCCCTGTCCGTCTCGACGACGCGTTCAACGCCCGCCGCACGGATCTGCCGGAGGCGCTGCGAACGCCGGCGAACATGGACCCGGGCCACGGCAGCCAGGCGTTCCTCGGCATCCCGTTCCGGCTCGGCGAGCCGGGCAGCCCCGACGTGATCCTGCTCGACAAAGCGCCGGTGACCATCGATCTCGGCGGTGCGACCGCTTCGTACATCATCTTCCTGCACGCGGTGGAGGACCGGCCCGACGCCTACCAGGAGGGGCTCGCCGACTCCGGCGTCCACGGCAACGACCTCGGCGGCCGCGTCTCGGACTACACCGTGGAGTACGCCGACGGCTCGCGCGACGCGACCCCGGTCTACAGGCGCTTCGGCATCCAGCAGAGCCGCACCGGCTGGGGCGCGAGCGCGTTCGCCGCGATGCCGGCTGCCTCGCCGCTCGTCTTCCCGAGCGCCACCGAGGAGCACGAGCTGGGCCGCCTCGGGGGCGAGGCCTGGGGCCGCGGCGAGACGCGTCACCGCTCCGGCCGCGATCGCACGCCCGAGAAGCTCTGGGTGTACGCGCTGCCGCTGCGGCACGCGGACCGCCCCATCCGCAGCGTGCAGCTCGCGCCTGGCGCCGAGCGCTCCGTCGTGTACGCGGTGTCCCTCACGCAGCTCGCCGAGCACCCGCTGCGGCCCGGCGTGCGGCGCAAGCTGCGCCTCACCCTGCCTGCCGGGGCGTCGCTCAACGCCCTCGGCGAGCTCGAGGAGATCGGCATCGACCTCGGCACGGTGATCTCGGCCCGCGCGGCGCTCGACTACGACGAGGCCGCGTGGAAGCCCGGCGCGCCGCAGGTGCAGCCCGCGCGGAGCGAGCGCGACGTGATCGTCGAGTACGCCGCGCACCCCGCGGCGCTCCTGTACGTGCGCACCGGCCCGTCGAGCCTCGTCTCGTACGAGATCGCCGCCCTGGAGTCCGCGACGCGCAGCCGGGCGTGCAGGTGATCGCCCCCGCGCACAAGCCTGTGACGCTGCGCATCGTCGACAAGGCGACGGGGCAGCCGGTGCCGGTCCGCCTTCACCTTCATGGCAGGTCCGGCGAATACCTCCCGCCCCGCGGCCACCACCGCAGGGTCAACCCGTACTGGTTCGAGGACAACTACGCCGAGTTCGTGAACGGCGCGAACCAGTACTGCTACGTTCCGGGCGAGTGCGTCGTGGACCTCCCGCTCGGCCCCGTGTACGCCGAAGCCAGCCGTGGCTACGAGGTCACGCCGCTGCGGACCCGCTTCGAGGTGACGCCCGCCACCGACTGGGTGACCCTCTCCCTCGAGAAGGTCCTGCACTGGCGCGAGAAGGGCTGGGTGAGCGCGGACACGCACGTGCACTTCCTCAGCCCGCACACCGCGCTGCTCGAGGGCGGCGCCGAAGGCGTCAACGTGGTGAACCTGCTCGCGAGCCAGTGGGGCGAGCTCTTTACCAACGTCGGCGACTTCGACGGCGCCACGACCCTCGGCTCGCGCGAGATGGGCGGCAGCGGCGAGTTCCTGGTGCGCGTGGGCACCGAGAACCGCATGCAGGTGCTCGGCCACATCTCGCTGCTCGGCTACTCCGGCCGCATGATCCAGCCGCTCACCACCGGAGGGCCCACCGAGTCCGCGATCGGCGACCCGCTGGAGAACACGATGAGCGAGTGGGCGCGCCGCTGCCTCGAGCAGGGCGGCCTCACGGTGCTCCCGCACTCGCCCAACCCGCAGGCCGAGCGGGCCGCCGACATCGTGCTCGACCTCATCAGCGCGGTCGAGATGAGCACCTTTAACCCGCTCAACCCCGCCTACCTCCAGATCAACCCGTACGGGATCGCGGACTGGTACCGCTATCTCAACCTCGGCTACCACGTCCCGGTGGTGGGCGGCTCGGACAAGATGCAGGCCTCGTCGCTGTTAGGCGGCATCCGCACGTACGCGTTCCTCGGCGAGCACGACTTTACCTACGAAGGCTGGATCAAGGCGGTCCGCGGCGGCGACACGTTCGTCACCGTCGGTCCCCTCGCCTCGGTCGCCGTCCAAGGCGTGCGTCCCGGCGGCCGGCTCCACCTGCCCGCCGGCGGAGGGACCGTAGCGGTCAGCTGGAGCGTCGAGTCGGTGAGCGTCCCGATCGAGCAGGTCGAGGTCGTCGCGGGCGGCCTCACCGCCGAGCAGACGAACGCCGGCGGAGCGCTCGCCGCTTCGGGGACCGCGAGCCTCCGCGTGAGCGCCTCCACGTGGGTGGCGCTGCGCGTGCGGGGCAGCTGCCGCGGCCGCTCCGGCGAGATCGCGGCCCACACCAGCGCCGTGCAGGTGGTTGTCTGGCGGCGCGCCGCTGTTCTCGCAGAAGGACGCGGACCTCGTGCTCGACCAGATACAGGGCGCGATCGCCTACGTGGACACCCTGGCGCCGCGGCCGGAGGCTCAAGCGTACAAGCGGTTGCGCGCGGAGCTCGAGTCGGCCTACAACCGGCTGCACCAGCGGATGCACCGGGCCGGGGCCTTCCACCGCCACGCGCCGCTGCACGACCATGCGGAGCACCACGAGCAGTGACGGCTGCGGCCCGACCCGGGGCCACCCCTGGGGTCACGCTGCCGTAACGCCGGGATCGCGCCCCGGTAACGTATCTGTAACCCCTCCGTCGCACAGTTCCCGACCGTGATCCCGTAACTCACGATCCAAGAGCAGGTTAGGGACAACATCGGTTTGGCACGTCGCTTGCTTTAGAAGTCAACGTCGAAAAAGGCGAACCTTCCGAAAGGAGGGGGCGCAAAGCACGTGGCCTGCCTCGGGTCCAGGACCCGAAATGGTTGCACGGCTGCCGACTCGATACGGCTTCCTAAAACGGTGCCTGCGTCGAGCGGTGATTCCTGCGAGACGGAGGAGCCGTTATGACCCAAACGACAAACACCCGCCTGCCGATCCGGCCGGGCAATAGGCTGCGCATTCTGTGCGCGGTTCTCCTGATGCTTGTTTCGCTCACGCTCAACGGATGCCTTCCCCCTGCCCTGGTGTGGGCGGCAAACCAGCTGGGCATAGAAAGCAACGACCCGAGCGGCACGGGCCCCGCGGTACTGGTGGTCGCCTTTGACAACCAGCTCGCGTACACGCTCGTCCCGGCGCTCGACATGACCGCAGCCTCCTACACGATCACGGGCCGCGGCCCGAGCGGGGCCAATTTCGTTCAGACGACCGCCACCGCGCCCGTCCAGATCAAGGACCTCGCCGCCGGCGCCTGGAGCGTGACCGTCGAGGCCCTCAACGCCGCGGCCACAGTCATCGGCGATGGAACGACGACGGTGACGCTCACGGCGGGAAACCAGAGCAACGTCTCGATCACCGTCAAGCCGCTCAGCGGGTACGGAACGCTGCAGCTCACGGTGAACTGGCCGGCGGCCCTGGTGACCAGCGCTTCGGTCACCGCCCAGCTCGTGCCTGCGGCGGGCGCCACGCGGGCGCTGACCTTCACTCTGGGTTCCGGGACGGCCGGCTCGGCCACGACCAGCATCCCCGTCGGCTACCACACGCTGTCGCTCCAGGTGCTGGACGGCACCGTGCCCGTCGCGGGCGCGATCGAGATCGTCCGCATCCTGAAGGACCAGACGACCGCGGGCACGTTCGCCTTCAGCCAGGTCAACCCGGCGCCGGGGAACATGCAGGTGAGCATAACGCCCAGCATGGCGAATCCTCTCACGGTCACCCTGTCCGGCCAGAGGGCGTCGGTCGTGCAAGGCACGGGGTTCACGCTCCAGGCCTCCGTCGCGGGCGTCACCGGAGTCGTCTACTCGTGGTACCTGAACGGCGGCTTCAGCAGCACGGGGGCCTCGTATGCCGTGCCGGCGACCCTGACCCCCGGCACCTACCGCATCGACGTGGCGGCGTTTACCGCCGACGGGCTGCGGGCGGGGAGCGCCACGACCTCGCTCACGGTGACCCCTGCGCCCGCGGCGAGCCTGGTCGCGCTGGCCTGGGATCGCGCCCGCGGACACCACCGGCGTGGCCGGCTACAAGGTGCACTACGGCACGACCGCCGGCGTCTACGACCAGGTCGTCGACGCCGGACCCTCGACGAGCGTCACGGTGACGGGGCTCCAGCCGGGCGTCACCTACTACTTTGTCGCCACCTCGTACAACTCCGGAGGGACCGAGAGCACGTACTCGAACGAGGTGTCGTTCAGCTCCTGAGTCACGGGCCCGGCTGAGCCCCGCCCGCATGCGGTCGGACACCGACCCCGCCCGTCCGCTGCGGGCATTTTTGTCGCCCGAGCTCACCGCTCGGGGCAGGTGATGCGGAAGCTGCCGGCTGCCACGGCGAACGCCGCCAGCCCCGGCTCGGCGCGGCGCGCGGCGACCCCTTCGGCTTCGGCGAGGGGCCGGCCGCCGACGCGGACCGCGGCAGGGTCGCTCGCGGCGAGGCGCACCTCCG
Organism: uncultured Spirochaetota bacterium; assembly: GCA_963734495.1. Classification (GTDB taxonomy): domain Bacteria; phylum Spirochaetota; class Spirochaetia; order SZUA-6; family CAVTHK01; genus CAVTHK01. The sequence continues at coordinate 42,716 of CAVTHK010000001.1, read as the reverse complement.
CGCCGCTTCCCGGCGGCACGGTCAGCTCCAGCGAAAGCTCGCCGCCCGCGCGCTCCCACCGCGTGCGGATCTCGCCGAGGGGCGAGCGATGGCTGCAGCGCGCGCTCGTGATGCGTTTATCGGGCAGCGGCTCGACGACGAAACGCCCGAAGCCCGGGTGCCGCTCGTCGACCGCGATCCCTCCGATCGCGGCCGCCATCCAGACCCCCACCGCCCCGTACGCGTAGTGGTTAAAGGAGTTCATGCCGACGTCGCCGAATCCGCCTTCACTTGTCCAGCTGTTCCACCTCTCCCACATGGTCGTCGCGCCGTTGGTCACGGGGTAGAGCCACCCGGGGGTGTCCTTCTGGAAGAGCACGTCGAAGGCGAGGTCATGCCTGCCGAAGCGCGTGAGCACCGGCAGCAGCAGCGGAGTGCCGACGAAGCCCGTGGCGAGGTGCCGGCCCCGCGCCTCGACGAGCCGCACGAGGTGCGCGAACGCCGTCTCGACCATGGCCGCGGGCAGCAGGTCGAAGGCGAGCGCCAGGAGGTAGCCGGTCTGCGTGTCGCCCACGACTCGTCCCGCCGGGCTCACGTACTCGCGGCGGAACGCGCGAACGACGCGGCCGCGGAGCTCCGCGAACGCGCTCGCATCTTCGGAGCGGCCGAGCACGCGCGCGACCTTCGCCATGATCCCGGCGGTGTGCGCGAAGTACGCCGTGCCGATCAGGTCCTTGGGCGTGGGCGCGATGCCGGGCTTCGTCACGTCCGGGTCGAGCCAGTCGCCGAAGCCGTCGGACGGCCTGATCAGCCCGCGGCTCGTGCGCTCCTGGAACCCGATCCAGCGCTTCATGCTCTCGTAGCGCGCCTCGAGCACGGCGGCGTCGCCGTAGTAGACGTAGTGCGTCCACGGGCAGATCACGCCCGCGTCCGCCCAGGCGGCGGCGCCGGCGGCGGGGGCATCCCTCCAGCGGCCGACCGTGGGCGTGAGGACGTCGGGGGCGACGTGAGGGAACGCGCCGTCCGCGCTCTGCGCGTCCTCGAGGTCGCGCAGCCACTTCGCGAAAAAGGAGGAGACGTCGAAATTGAAGGCCGCCGTCGGCATAAAGACTTCCGCGTCGCCCGTCCACCCGAGGCGCTCGTCGCGCTGCGGGCAGTCGGTGGGAAGCTCGAGAAAGTTGCCCTTCTGCCCCCAGACGATGCAGCTCCAGAGCCGGTCGAGCAGCGGGTCGGAGGTGGCGAGCTCGCCCGCCGGCTCCATCGCGGAGTGCAGCACGACTCCCGTCGCCTCGGCGGGCGGAGAGGCCAGGCCCTTTACCTCCAGGTAGCGGAACCCGTGAAAGGTGAAGCGCGGCTCGTAGACCTCTTCGCCGCCGCCGCGGCAGATGTATCGATCGGTCGCCCGCGCCGTGCGCAGGTTCGCCGTGTAGAGCGTGCCGTCCGGGTTCAGCATCTCGGCGAACCGCAGCGTCACCTCCGTGCCGCGGGGCGCTGTGAGGCGCAGGCGGACCCGGCCGACCATGTTCTGCCCGAAGTCGAACACGCGGGCGCCCGGGACCGGCTCGCTCACCGACCGCGGCGCAAGCTCCTGGATGCGCCTCACCGCGGGAGTGCTTCTGCTGCTCAGGGCCGGCGCGGGCTGCGGGGCCGGCAGCACTTCGGCGGGACGCCACGCCGAATCGTCGAATCCGCTCTCGCTCCAGCCCGGCATCTCGAGGCGCGCGTCGTAGGTCTCGCCCTGGTAGATGTCCGAGGCGAGCAGCGGGCCGGAGGCCGCTTTCCATCGCTCGTCCGTCGCGATCAGCTCCGTGCGGCCGTCCGCGGCCTCGACCACGAGCTGCGCGAGAAGGGCAGGGGTGTCCCCGTAGTGGTTCTTCGTGCCGTACCACAGCAGGTAGCCGCTGTACCACCCTTCGCCGAGGATCACGCCGATCGCGTTGTCTCCCTCGCGGAGCAGCGCGGTCACGTCGTACGCGAGCACGTCGATACGCCTGCGGTAGTCGGTCCATCCCGGGACAAAGCAGTCTTCGGTGGCGAGCTTCCCGTTGATCCAGGGCTCGAAGAGCCCGCGAGCGGTGATGTAGAGGCGGGCGCGCCGCGGGGCGGCGCCGAGGGAAAAGACGCGGCGCAAGTGAGGGCAGGGCACGCTGCCCTCGGCGGCCTGCTTTCGCCCGATCCAGCGCGCCTTCCACTCCGAAGCATCGAGCAGCCCCGTCTCCCAGAACGCGGGCTCGCTCCACGCTGATTCCGCGCCGCTCGCGTCCCACACCCGCACGCGCCACCAGGTGCGGGTGCGGGACGCGAGCGCCGGCCCCTCGTAGCGGATGCCGACGCCGCGCCCGCTCCGCGCGCGGCCGCTGTCCCAGAGCAGGCCGCCGCCGTCGAACCCCGCGGGGTCGCGTGCCGCCTGCACGCGGTAAGCCGTCTGCCGCGCGCCGATGCGGCCGTCCTCGAGCGCCCACGACAGGCGCGGGCCGCGGTTGTCCGTGCCGATGGGGTTCTCCTGCCAGTCGCACCGCAGCCTGACAGGCCTGCATTCAGAGCGAGTCTGCATGGTTCTCATTGTGTCGCTCCGCTCCCCCGGCGCAAGAGGGCGCCGCGCTCTCTGCCTTGACGATCGCGGAATCGCCGCGGTAAGGTTGTGCCCTCAGGGGATGGAGTCCCCCTCGTCCAACCGCCCGCAAGGCTGATGACTCCTACCTCGCGCAGTGGTAGGAGGCTCCATTGGCCGGCGCGTCGCACAGGCAGGCGCTCTTTCTCGTACGGAAGCGGCCTCCGGCGCTTGCGTCCTGCCTCCCCTGCCCGTGTCCTGCACGAACCGGAAGGCCACCGACTTGAAGCGGATTCATGAGAAGCATCTGCCCTACTTTCGGGTGCTCGAAGCTCTCCAGGGCTCGAAGGGCTGTGCGCTGTGTGCCCTGGAAGACGGCGCCGTCAAGCGTTACCTCGAAGGGATTCTCTACGAGAAGGTCAACGACCAGTCGATCCGCGACGACTTGAAAAAGTCGGGAGGCTTCTGCGCCCGCCACGCCCACCGGCTTGCCGACCTCGGCGACGGGCTGGGCACGGCGATTCTCTACCAGGACCAGATCAGGAGGATCCTCGACGCGCTGGAGAAAGACGGCTCGGCAGCCGCGAAAGCCCGCCGCGGGCGGACCTCGATTGCGGACCGCTCCGCCCGCTGCCCTGCCTGCCGTTTCGCCGAGCAGACGCGCGCTCGCAACACGCGGACGCTGCTGGACGCGCTGGATGATGCGGACATGCACGAAGCGCTGCGGGGGTCGGGCGGGCTCTGCTACCCGCACCTGCTCGTCGCGGCCGGGCAGGCGGACGAGCGCCGGCGAGCGCGGCTCATGGAGGTCCATCGTCCCAAACTGTCCGTCCTGCTGCATATGCTCGAGGAGTACCAGAGAAAACAGGACTACCGCTTCGCCGCCGAAGCGGACGCGGAAGAGAGCGACTCGTGGCTGCGGGCCATCGAAGTCGCGACAGGTCGCAGAGGAGTGTTCTGATGTGGAGCAGGCATTCACCGTGGCCGCCCTCTGGCTGGGGCTCGCCGTAGCATCCGCGATCATCGCCTACCACCTGAGGGTCTCGATCGCCCTCGTGGAGATCTGCGTCGGCGTCGCGGCGGCGGCGGCGGCCGGGGCGCTCGGAAAGGGCCAGGCCCTCGGCGCGGACCTCGAGTGGCTGCGTTTCCTCGCTTCCTCGGGCGCCGTCCTGCTCACTTTTCTCGCGGGCGCCGAGCTCGAACCGGAGGTGATGCGCGCATTATGCCGACCGCCGGATTATGCCGACTCACTCGGTCGAGTCTGCGGTTTTCCTGCCGCGGATAGGGTTTTTCTCGATCCCCTTGGCGGCATAATCCGGGCTGCTTGGCACATAGTGACCTCGTCCCGACCACTGGTTGGGAAGGGAGGTCACGATGCGGTTTCCTACCGTCCGGTTTTCCGGACCCCTGGCGCATCACGTCCGAGAGCTCAGGTCAGACCTGCTTCGACAGGGCTACGCGATCCTCTCGTGCAGGAATCTGCTGGGAGTGGCGAGTCATCTGAGCCGATGGCTCGAGGAGCAGAGTCTCGGGCTACAGGACCTGTCCGATGAGCAGGTCGATTCGTTCCTTTGCGCGAGGCGAGATAGAGGCTACACCCAGTTCCTGAGCCGGGGAAGCCTCGTTGCGGTTCTCCGCTTCCTTGCCGGAGCGGGGCTGATACCCGAGCCTTCCCCGGCCGCGCCACTCTCCCCACTGACGCCACTCGAGCAGCTGTTGAGCGAGTACGAGGGCTCGCTGATCCACGATCAGGGGCTCACCCCTGGTGTGGCTCGGAAGTACCGCGCCGAAGCCCGGCAGTTGCTGGTGAAGACCTCACCGTCTGGCGAGTTGGATCTGTCCTCGCTCGACGGCGCTACGGTCAAGCGCTACGTCCTCGACAGTTCACGGGGATCTAACGTCGACCAGACCCGGGCGACGCTCACCGGCCTTCGCTCATTCCTGCGCTATCTGCAGCTACGGGGCGACATCACCATGGACCTCAGGGGCGCCGTCCCCAAGGTCGCCGGCAGCCGCATGGCTTCACTGCCGAAGTACCTCGCTCCCGAGCAAGTAAACGCCATCGTCGACAGCTGCGACAGGCGCTCCACCCTCGGCCGCCGCGACTACGCGGTCCTCTTGCTCCTGGCTCGTATGGGACTGCGAGCGAAGGAGGTCGCGTCTCTGAGCCTCGACGACGTGAACTGGCGGGAGGGCATCCTGCTCATCCGTGGCAAAGGCGGGCGGGAGGACCGCATGCCGCTTCTGGAGGAGGTGGGCAGCGCGCTCGCCTCCTATCTGCGGCGGCGCAGGAAGACGAGCTGGCGCTCCTTGTTCCTGGGCCATCACGTCCCCCACGGCCCACTCGGCAGCAGCGCTGTTACCTCTATCGTCCGGGACGCCTGCAAGCGCGTCCAGCTGCCACCGGTCGGCGCTCACCGGCTGCGGCACAGCGCCGCCACCACGATGCTGCGCCGGGGAGCGACCCTTGATGAGATCGCGCAGGCCCTCCGTCACCGCCACCACGCGACCACGGCGATCTACGCCAAGGTGGACTACTGCCGGTTGCACGAGCTCGCGCAGCCGTGGCCCGGAGGTGCGGCATGAGCAACCTCCACCAGATCCTCGACGACTACCTCGCCACCCGTCACGCCACGGGGTACAAGCTCCAGCACGTCGGCAGGCGCTTGCACGAGTTCGTCAACTCAGTGCTCGCTGCCGGCAGCAACTCGATCACGACGAAGCTCGCCCTCCAGTGGGCTACCAAACCGGCCGCGGCATCGCCCCGGTGGTGGGCCACACGCTTAGGCATCATCCGCCAGTTCGCTCTTTACGCACAGTCCTTTGACCCCCGCACCGAGGTCCCGCCTCATCATCTTCTGCCGCCCGCATCCCGGCGCCTGAGGCCCTACATCTACTCTAAGGACGACATCGACAGGCTCCTTGAGGCGGCGCGCTCACAGCGGGATCACCACAGCGCCTTTACCGACGCGACCCTTCTCGCCCTGCTCGCCGTCACAGGCATGCGTGTGGGCGAGGCCATAAGGCTCGACCGCCGTGACCTCGACCACGACCGAGGCCTGCTCGTCGTGCGTGGGTCAAAGTTCGGCAAGTCCCGCGAGATCCCGCTTCACCCGTCGAGCGTCGAGGCCCTCGGCCGTTATGCCCGCAATCGCGACCGCCTCCTGCCCATCCAGTACTCCTCGCGTCTGTTCCTCTCGCGAGCCGGCAAGCCGCTCATCTACGCCAACGTCCATTTGCGCTTCCATCGCCTCATCGACCGGGCGGGTCTCGCCAACCGCAGCCCACGCCGCCCGCGCATCCACGACCTCCGCCACACCTTCGCCGTCCGCACGCTCATCGGCTGGTATCGCTGCGGTGTCGACGTGGAATCAAGGCTGCCACTGCTGTCGACCTACCTGGGCCACCTCAACCCGACCATGACCTACTGGTATCTGACCGCGGTTCCGGAGCTTCTCGCCTTGGTCAGCGAGCGCTGCCGGCGCTCCCATGAGGTGCACACATGAGCGCCCTCGCACCCCTTCTCGAGGCATTCTTCCTGGTGCGGCTCGGCAAGCAACGCCAAGCCAGCCCGAACACCATCGCCGCCTACCGCGACACCTTCCGGCTGCTGCTCCGATTCGCGGAGAAAGAGCTGGGGAAGAAACCCTCAGACCTCCTGCTCGCCGACCTCGAAGCCCCAATGGTCACCGCCTTCCTCGACTCCTTGGGGACCGAGCGGAACAACTCCCCCCGCTCGCGCAACGCGCGACTGTCGGCTATCCGCGCCTTCTTCCACTACGCGGCCACCGAGGTTCCCGAGCACAGCGCATTGATCCAGCGCGTGCTGGCGATCCCCCAGAAGCGGTTCGACCGAAAGACAGTCGAGTTCCTCACCCAGCAGGAGATCAATGCCTTGCTCGCGGCACCGGACACCTCCAGCTGGATCGGCCGCCGCGACCACGCTCTGCTCCTACTCGCCGAGCAGACCGGACTGCGTGTCTCCGAGATCACTCGGCTGACGCAGGCCGACTTGGAACTCGAAGGGCCCGGGGCCCACGTCCGTTGCATGGGCAAGGGGCGGAAGGAGCGAATGACCCCGCTGAGGAAAGAGACCGTCGGCGTCCTGCGAGCCTGGCTCAGGGCACAGCCCGCTCAGCCCACGGATCCGCTCTTCCCAAGCCAGCGTGGCGGTTTCATGAGCCGCGACGCCGTCGAAAAGCGGCTGCACAGGCATGCCAGCAAGGCCGCAGCCGCCTCCTGTCCCTCGCTCGCCAACAAACGCGTCTCCCCCCACGTTCTTCGGCACACCAGAGCGGTTCGGATGCTCGAGGCCGGCATCGATTCCGCGGTCATCGCCCTGTGGCTCGGACACGAGTCGGTGGAAACCACCCACGTCTATCTCGCAGTCGACCTCGCCGCGAAGGAACGGGCCCTGGCGAAGACAGCTCCCAGCCTCGCGGCCGCCCGCCGTTACCGACCTCCTGACCGCCTGCTGGCCTTTCTCAGCACGCTTTGATTATGCCGCCAGCCCAAGCCGAGAAAACCGTTCTTCACCGCGACCCGATAGGCCGTGGACCACCGAAGTCGGCATAATCCGGCGGTCGGCATAATGCACGTTATGCCGATGTCGGCATAACGCCGCAAAGGCCAGGGAGGTGATCTCGGTCGGTCTCGTCGGCTTCCTCGCTCCGTTCGCGGGGTGCGCCGCGATCGCGCATTTCCTGCTGGGCTGGGACGCCCGCGCCAGCCTGCTCTGCGGCGTGGCGCTCTCCACGACCTCGATGGCCGTGGTCTACTCGGTCATGATCGAGACCGGCTTCAACAAGACTGCGTTCGGCAAGGGCATCCTCGGCGCCTGCTTCGTCAATGACCTCGGGACTGTGATTGCCCTAGGACTGCTGTTCGCGCCGTTCACCTGGAAGTCGGTGGTCTTTGTCGTGGCGACGGCGGTTGCGCTTGCGCTCCTTCCGCTCTTGACGCGCAGGCTGGCCCGCACTTACGCCCACCGCACGGCCGCCATCCGGACCAAGTGGGTCATCCTCGTCCTCTTCGGGCTCGGCGCGCTTGCCGCGTGGTCGGGAAGCGAGGCGGTGCTTCCGGCGTATCTGATCGGGATGATCCTGGCTGAGTTCTCGAGCACGGACGCGCACTGGATTCGCCGACTGCGGACTCTGACGGTCGGATTCCTCACGCCGTTCTACTTTCTGCGAGCGGGAACCTTTGTCTCTCTGCCGGCCCTGGTCGCCGCTCCGTTGGTGTTTGTCGCGCTTCTCGCGGGCAAGGTGCTTTCAAAGATCTTCGGCCTCGTCCCGGTCGTCTCGCGGTTCCGCCGTGACCGCAGTGAGCGATGGTACTACACGCTGATGATGTCGACGGGTTTGACCTTTGGCTCGATCTCCGCGCTCTATGGTCTCTCGCACGGAATCGTAACGCGGGGCCAGTACTCGTTCCTCGTGGCCGTCGTCATAGCGAGCGCCGTCGTGCCGACGCTCATCGCGGGGATGGCTTTCCTGCCCCGGCATCTCCTGCCCGACGCGCCTGCGCCGGCAAAGGTCGCCCGGGACGGCATCGGCGACGAGGGGTGACCTGCGGATGTTCCGCGCCGGCGGAGCAGGCAGTCGCCCGGTCGAGGCCGTGTGCGCAGCGAGTGCCGAGCCCGGCGAACCGCGCAGGATCCGCGCACTCGTCCCGATCAGCCACGACGCGCGGTGCTCGCCGTGACCTTACGCAATTCACCGCTGCATGGAGAGTTGGTCGGCGGCGGCCAGGTGCGTGTCGGCATGGCACGGTGCGTGCACAGAATCGAGCAAGGAGCACAGAAAATGCGTGGCGGATACTATGGATACCATTTGTTCGGTTTCGGGTGGGAAACGTGGATCGTGCCCGTGATCGCCGGCGCGACGCTGCTGATCATCGCGTCGGCGGCCGCGTGGTGGATCGCACGGGCGAGGGAGCGAAAGGCGACGGCCGCGGCGCTCTCGGAGGCTCAGCGGGAGACGCTCGGCGATTTCGAGGCCCAGGTGACGGCGCTGATCGCCCAGAGAGGCGGCCAAGTGGACCAGACCGCGGTGTCGGCCGCTCTCGGCCTTCCCGCGAAGCTCGTCGCAGAGCGGCTTCTTGAGCTCGAGCGGACGGGCGCGATCGAACGCGAGTGGTCGGTCGACCGCATGACCTACTCGATCAGGCGGCCGGCCGCCTGATCCGCGCCCCCGCTGTTTTCGGGCGTCGGGGTCTGTCGGTCCGCGCCCGAGACGCGCGGCGATCGGGCTCAGGCCGCCGGGGCGCGGCGCTCGTGGAGCCTCCTCTGATCGCCCCTGTGCAGCTTGTGGCGGAAGTTCGTCGTCGAGTCCGCGATGATCCCGTCGAGATAGGCCATCTGCCTCTCGATCGCCACGTCGTAGAGGTCACGATCGTCGCCGAAACGCTCCCGGAAGTGCAGGCGGGCCACCTCGTGCACGCCCAGCAGCGTCCGCGCGAGGCGCTCCCGCGTGCTCTCGTAGAAGCCACGCGTCTTGCGCAGGATGTCGAACTCGGTGTTGTGCCCCGGGATGCCGGCTTCGCGGAACTCGTAGTAGAGAAAGAGCAGCTTTTCCAGGTACTCTCGGTCGGCCATCTGCCCGAGGAGGTCCGCGGACCCCAGGATCGCCCCGGCGGTCCGCTCCTGCGCGGAGGAGTAGGGGATGTCGGCGAAAGCCAGCTTGAGGTCGGTCGCCTGGATCATGCGCGCGAGGCCGGGAAGCGCGGCCGACTCGATCCCGAACACGCCCGCGTTCTTCCACATGAACTCCACGCTGCGCCGCTCGTGCTCCTTGGTGTACCTGGCGCCCGTGCCCTCGGCGTCCCAGTCCTCCTGGATGTAGCCGGTGTCGTGCAGGAGGGCCGCGAGCAGCAGGCCGCTCGCCACCTCGACCTCGAGCGGCGCCGACGCCAGGTTGTAGCCGTCGATCAGCCGCGCCGTGGCGAGCGTGACGTCCATCGTGTGGCGGAAGTCGTGGTACTCGACCAGACACTGGCGGTAGCCCGGGAACGTGCCTGCGTACAGCGACTCGGCGTGCCGATAGCGCTCTCTCAGCGTCTTCGCGCCGCTTTCAGGATAGTGGAGCTGGTAGATCCTCAGAGTCTCGGCCAGGACCGCCGCAAAGTCCCGCGAGTTGACGATCCTGGCGAGTTGAAGCTCGCCTTCCAGGGCCGGTCGTCTCCTTGATCAAAGGATAGACCATCGCGGGCAGTCTGACACGGAGCCGCGCAAGCCTCTCCCGCGGCCTGAGGCTGAAAATAGCAGGTGTTATAATAACGCATGTTAGGAGAAGGTGCCTGTCCAGAAGCGTGGCCTTTTCGAAAAACCTGATCGGAACCGCGGCGTTCGCCCTGGTGCGCCAGGAGGGCCTGCAGGCTCTGACCGCACGGGCCGTCGCGCAGCGGATCGGGTGCTCGGTGGCGCCCGTCTACACGGCGTTCGGCTCGATGGCGGAGCTCAGGCGGCACGTGCTCGAGGCCGCCTCCCGGATGCTGGAGTCGGCCGTGTCGCGGACCTACGCCGCGGACCCGCTGCTCAACCTGGGCGTCGGCGTCGCCGTGTTCGGCCGCGACGAGCCGAAGCTCTCCCTCGCCATCCACCAGGCGGGAGGCTACCGCTTCGAGCTCCGCTCCCGCTTCCGCGCGGCCCTCGCCGACCGCCTGCGGGCGGAGCCCGCAACGCGGAGGCTGCCTCCGGCCGCCGTGGACCGGCTGTGCGACCGGATGTGGATCTTCACGATCGGCATGGCGATGTCTCTGACCTACGGACAGGCGACCGACGCGTCCACCGAAGGGATAGGGGAAGCTCTCGCTCGAGCGTCGGCGGCCATGGCCGAAGCCGAGGTGCGGGACATGCGCCGGCCGCCGCGGCTGTGGCGCTCAGGCTCGTGAGGGTCCCTGTCCGCGCCTTTACCGCGCGGCGGGCTCCGGCTATCATGCTGCCGAAGTGGCCCACGCGACGCTCAGGTCGGGTTACGCGTCTCTCGTCGAGCGGCTGAACAGGTTCCCGCAGGGCGCTCCCGCCTCCGAGGTGCTGTACAAGATCCTCGCTCTTCTCTTCAGCGAGCGCGAGGCGCGCCTGGTCGCGTTGCTGCCCATCAGGCCGTTCACCGCGGGGCAGGCCGCGCGGGCGTGGCACGTGCGTGAGCCCGAGGCACGCGCGACGCTCGACGAGCTGGCCGGCCGCGCGATCCTGCTGGACGTGGAGGACCCGCGCGGCCGCCCGACGTATTTCCTTCCGCCGCCCATGGCCGGGTTCTTCGAGTTCTCGATGATGCGCATCCGCTCGGACGTGAACCAGAAGCTGCTCGCCGAGCTCTTCTTCCAGTACCTGAACGTGGAGGAGGAGTTCATCAAGGCGCTGTTCGCCGGCGGCGAGACGCAGCTCGGCCGCGCCTTCGTACAGGAGGCGGTCCTGCCGGCCGACGCCGGGCTCACCGTGCTCGACCACGAGCGGGCGAGCGAGGTGGCCCGCGGCGCGAGCGCCCGCGGGGTCGGCGTCTGCTACTGCCGGCACAAGATGGAGCACGTGGGCCGCGACTGCGACGCGCCCAAGGTCAACTGCCTGACCTTCAACACGGCGGCCGCCTCCCTCACCGGGCACGGCTTTGCGAGGGCGATCGACGCGAGCGAGGCGATCGACATCATCGAGGAGGCGCAGGGCCGGGGCCTCGTGCAGTTCGGCGAGAACGTGCAGCGGGGCGTGAGCTTTATCTGCAACTGCTGCGGCTGCTGCTGCGAGGCGATGATCGCGGCGCGGCGATTCGCCGTGCTCCACCCCATCCACACGACGGGCTTCCTGCCTTCGGCGGACCCGGCGAAGTGCACCGGATGCGGCGCCTGCGTCAACGCCTGTCCCATCGAGGCTGTCGGCCTGGTCTCCGCGAACGAGCCGCGCAACCCGAAGAGGAGGAAGGCGCGCGTCGACGAGAGCATCTGCCTGGGCTGCGGCGTGTGCGTGCGCGCCTGCCCGGCTGGAGCGCTGGCGCTCGCCGTCCGGGCGGAGCGCGTCATCACGCCCGTCAACTCTGCCCACCGAGCCGTGCTGATGGCGATCGAGCGCGGCACGCTGCAGAACCTCATCTTCGACAACCAGGCGCTGGCGAGCCACCGGGCGATGGCCGCGATCCTGGGAGTGATCCTGAAGCTCCCCCCGATCAAGCAGGCCCTGGCGAGCCGGCAGCTCAAGTCGCGCTACCTCGCGCGGATGCTGCTGGCCTAGCGCCAGCCAGGCTTGCCTAGCGTACTCGCCAGGCTGGCCGGCTGCGCTACGGCAGCCTGTTGAACCAGAGAAGCGACAAGCCGCTGGAGGCGAGGAGCAGGAGAGCCGCGAGGCCGGCGAAGATCGCGGTGATCTCGGTCCGCTCCGGCTTGAAGACGAGGCGCGTGCCGAGGTTCTCGTAGATCTGCCTGAGGTCCGTGTCGCTCGTCGCCCTGAAGTAGCTCGCGTTGGTCTTTTCCGCGATGCGTTTGAGAGTGGTCTCGTCGAGGCGCACGCGCATCGAGCGGTTGTAGAAGGTGATGATGGTCCCGTCGGGGCTGCCGAGGCCCACGGTGTAGATCTTGATCCCGCGGCTCGCCGCCTGGTCGACGACGTCCAGCGGGTCGGGCCCGGTGTTGCTCTGGCCGTCGCTCATGAGCACGATGATGGCCGTCTTGAGGTTCTCATTTGGAGCAGCCGGTGTCGGCTCCTGGCCCTGGACCCCGAGCCCGAAGGGCTCGAGCTGGAGGGAGACCGGCTTTTCGCCGAACTCCTCGAGGATCGCGTTGACGGACGTGAGGATCCCGCTTCCGATGGCGGTGGCCCGCTGCAGCGTGAGCCGGTCGATCGCCCTGTTGATCGCGTCGTGGTTCGTCGTCGGCGGCTGGACCAGCGACGCGGTCCCGGCGAAGGCGACGACGCCGATCCTCTGGCTCCTCGGCTGCTTCGCAACGAACGACTTGGCCGCGGCCTTGGCCGCCTCGAGCCTGCTCGGCTGCACGTCGTTCGCGCGCATGCTGCCGGAATTGTCGAGGGTCAGGATGATCGTCCCCTGCTGGGAGGGCAGCACGACCACCGCCGTCGGCCGCGCCAGCGCGACGACCATGACCGTCATGCCCGCGAGAAAGAGGATCGGGGGAACATGGCGCCGGAACCCGGGGCCCTTGCCGAGCGCCTCTTTGACGAGGGAGAGGCTCGCGTAGCGCAGAGCGTACTTCTGGCGCCTGCGCTGAGCGAGGATGTAAGCGGCCGCCAGCGCGGGTATCAGCAGCAGCAGCCAGAGCATGCGCGCCCACAGGAACGTCATCGCCTCCTCCGTGCCCGCTCGAGGGCGGGCTACCGCGCGAACGCGGCGGGGCTCGCCTTGCGCTGCCTGCGCAGCGCCGCGAACCGGAGAATCCCCCTGACCAGGTCGCCTTCGGTGGACAGGGCGAGGGCGTCGACGGCGCTCGCACGGAACGCCGCCGCCAGGGCGGCCTCGCGCCGCTGGACCGCCTCCACGAACCTCAGGCGGAAGCCCCGGTCATGGGTGTCGAAGAACAGCTGCTCTCCGGTCTCTGAGTCTTCGAAGACGACGTGGCCGATGTCCGGCAGCTCCGTCTCCCGAGGGTCGAAGAGCCGCACCGCGAGCACCTCGTGCCTGCGGCTGAGGAGCCCGAGGGGCCTCTGCCAGCCCGGCGTGCTGATAAAGTCCGACACCACGAAGAGCAGCGCCCTCCTGCGGATCGCGCGGGCCGCGTTGTCGAGCAGAAGCGCGAGGTCCGTCGGGGGCGAGCGGTCGAGGCGGGGCTGCGCCAGCAGCTCGTGGACGAGGCGCAGCACCTGAGCCCGGCCCGCGTGGGCGGGGATCAGCTTCTGCCGGTTGCCGTCGTAGACGATGGCGCCCACGCGGTTGCCGTGCCGCGTGAGCAGCCGCGCGAGGACGCCGACAAAATCGATCAGCAGGTCGCGCTTGAGGACCTCCACGGTCCCGAAATCCACCGAAGGGCTCAGGTCGAGGAGGAACCACGCGGTGACCTCGCGGTCCTCCAGGTAGCGGCGCACGTAGGGCTCCTGCATCCGCGCGGTCACGTTCCAGTCGATGCAGCGCACGTCGTCGGCGAACTGGTACTCCCGGAGGTCGGCCAGGTCCAGGCCGAAGCCCTGAAAGAGGGTGCGGTAGTCGCCCTGCAGCAATCCGTCGAGCCGGCGGATCACCGTCCAGTCCAGGCGCCGCAGGATGGCTTCAGGGTTCCTTGCTTGCTGCGGCATTCGCCTGCGCCCCCGCGTCGCCCGCGCCCCGGCCGCGCGTCCGTCGCCGGCCTCCGGGCCGGCTGCCTCGCGCGGCGGCTCGGCCGCGACCGGCGCGCGGCCCTGCATCGGCAGCGAAGGCGCCGGCACCGCCTCGAGGATCCGCGAGAGGATCGCGTCGGCGGTGACCGAGTCGGAGAGTGCCTCGTAGGAAAGCACGAGGCGGTGCCGCATCACGTCGAGCGCCATGTCCGCGACGTCCTGCGGGATCGCGTAGCTGCGGCCCCGCACGTAGGCCAGCGCGCGTCCGGTGAGGATCAGGTTGATCGAGGCGCGGGGGCTCGCCCCGTAGGTGATGTACCTCGCCAGGTCGGGCAGGCCGTACCGGTCCGGGAAGCGCGTCGCGGTCGCCAGGCGCACCGAGTATTCGATGATCGACGGGTCCACGTAGACGTTGTCGGCCTCCGCGCGCAGGGCGAGCAGCTGCTCGATGCTCATGACCTGCCGCACCTGGTCGAGCCGGCCGGTCATGCGCTCGACGATCACGAACTCCTCGAGCTCGTTCGGGTAGTCGACGAGCACCTTCATCATGAAACGGTCGACCTGGGCCTCCGGCAGCGCGTAGGTTCCCTCGGTTTCGATGGGGTTCTGAGTTGCCATGACGAGGAAGGGCTCCGGCACCTTGTGCGTCTGGCCCCCGATCGAGACCTGCCGCTCCTGCATGACCTCGAGCAGCGCGCTCTGCACCTTGGCGGGGGAGCGGTTGATCTCGTCGGCCAGGAGCAGGTTCGTGAAGACGGGGCCGAGCCACGTGCTGAACTCGCCCGTGCGCTGGTTAAAGATGCGCGTCCCGACGAGGTCCGCGGGCAGGAGGTCCGGAGTGAACTGGATCCGCTTGAACGTGCACTGCAGCGCCTGGGCGAGCGTCTTGATCGTGAGCGTCTTGGCGAGGCCGGGGACGCCTTCGACCAGCAGGTGCCCCTGCGCCAGGAGCGCGATGAGGACGCACTCGAGCAGATGATCCTGGCCGACGATGACCTTCTTCACCTCATAGAGGATCTGCTGCGTGAGGGGAGCGTCGTCGGGGAGGGCGGGCGAGGCGGATCTCAGTTGGTCCATGATTCTTCCTTTTACCAGGGTGGGAGGCCGAGCGCGCCGGCCGCCGTCTCGATCGTGACCGCGAACCCGATGCCGACAAAGAACTCCTGGTCGGTCGGGTTCAGGAGCGCGGACACGATCCCGACGACCTCGCCGTTGCGGTCGAGCAGCGGCCCGCCCGAGTTGCCGGGGTTGACGGCGGCATCGAACTGGATGAGGTTCTTGAGCGTCTCGCCGGTCTGCGGCTCCTTGAAGCTGCGGCCGAGGCCGGACACGACGCCTTCGGAGACCGAGTTCAAGATGCCGAACGGGTTGCCGACGGCCACGACGTCGTCGCCGACGCGGAGCTGGGTCGAGCCCGCGAGCGTCGCGGCCGCGAGGTCGTCGGGGATGACGGCGGGCTTGAGCACCGCGAGGTCGTTCTGCGGCTGCGCGTTGACCACCGCGGCCGCGCTCTCGAGCCCGTCGAAAAAGACCACCTGAATGGCGGTCGAGTCGCGCACGACGTGGAGCGCCGTGAGGATGAGGCCCGTCTCCTCCTCCACGACGACGCCGGTGCCGATCGCGAGGCCCGGCCCGCCTTTGGGGTCGACGCGCTCCGCCTTGACCAGCACGAGCGAGGGCCTGACCTTCTCATAGGCCACGGACCCGATCGAGGGGTCGGGCTTCCTGTCCTTGAGGACCTTCTGCACGACGTTCGCGACGTCCTGCTGGGACATCGGCCTGGCGGGAGGCCAGATCGCGCGCGCGAGCAGCATGACGCCGGCTGCGAGGGCGAGCCCCGCCCCGACGAGCGCCAGCTCGCGGAGGCGGCGCGCAACGCGGGCGCGCGGCCGCGGCTCCGCGGGCTGCGACGGTGCTTGCTGCGGCTGTGCGCCGGGCGCTGCCTGGGACGCAGGCGTGCCCATGGAATCCGTCCGGGCCCCGGGGCCGGTCTGGAAGAAGGTATGCTGAGGCGCGGTCGCCTTGCCGCGCAGAATGTCGCGCCTTGTCGGCTCCATCCCGGACCTCCCGAGAAAGTCTCCTCCGCGGAGCCCCCGACGAACCAGAGAATGCGCGTCCGCCTAAGGCGACCTGATCGCGAATTTGCCACCGGGCCGGTGCCGTCGTCAATAGTTTTCTGCGGGGGTCAGGAATCGGGCCGGGCGGGGCGGCGGCGGGGCGGGCGGACGCTGAGGGCGCGGAAAACGCGCCTCGCGTCGGCCGGACGCGGGACTCAGTACCGCAGGCCGGACAGCGCCTCGAGCATCGCGCGGCAGTTGGCGAGCGGCACGTCGGCCGCCATCTCGCCCCAGCCGACGTAGCCGCCGTGGAAGCGGCCGAAGGCGTCGAAGAGCCGCCGCACCAGGGCGGCCACCTCGGCCGGGCTGCCGCGGGGCAGCGTCGCCTGCCGATCGATGTCGGCCCGCACGCATACCCGGCCGCCGATCTCGCGGCCGAGCCGCTCGATCCCCATCAGGGCGACCTGCGGGTTGATCTCGTCCCATCCGAGCTCGATGAGGTCGGGGACGATCTCCGCGATCATGCCGTCGGAGTGGAAGCTCGCGTACGCGCCAGTGTCGTGGATGGCCGCGACCAGCTTCGCGTACGCCGGCTTGAACACGCGCCGCCAGATCGCCGGGGCGCACGAGCAGCGCGGCCTGCGATCCCCAGTCGTCGCGGAAGACGATCCCGTCGACGACTCCCGTGTCGGCCAGCATCCCGATCCGCTCGAGCGAATGCGCGAGCACGAGGTCGCGCAGCGCATAGACTTCGGCGCGGTCCTCCAGCAGGTCGACAAGAAGGTCCTCGATGCCGCGAAGGAAGAACATGCGCTGAAAGAGCTCTCCGCCGTCCGCGAACACGAAGCGGTGGTGGCCTTCGCGGGCCACCTCGCGCCGGAGCTCGGTGAGCGCCTCGGCGCCCTTCGCGGGGTCGGGAGCCCGGTAGCCGTCGAGGGCCGCCCAGTCGGCGAAGGGGCTTCGCGAGACCTGCCCCATGTGGTCGGCGGTGCTCCAGAGCCAGTCGCAGCCCCAGTCGTCACGGGTCGCGGCGCCGCCGGCCCAGCGGCCGCGAGGGCAGTCGCCGAACGCCCAGGGCCCCAGCGCGTCGGCCGGGTGCTCGGCATACAGCCGGTCCAGGGCCGGCCCGTGAACGCGGCGGGCGCCGGCCAGCGCGTGGTGCATGACCGGAACGCGATCCGGCCCGGCGAAGGTGAGGGCGCGCACGTAGCGCTCCCTGCCGTCCATGACGGCCACCCTGACAGGGGACCGCGGGCGAGTCAACCGCGCCCGCGCGGAAGGGGCGGCGGCCCGGGCCGGGCGGGTCCTCTGGGCAGCGCCCGCGCGGCGGTGCTATGATGGCAGGGTACGCTTCGCGGCGGCGCCTGCTCGAGAGCCAGCCGGAGGGTTTTTCATCGTGACAGACGCGCCTGCTGACCGTCCCGGCCCAGCCTCTGCGGCGGACGGCGGCGGAGCGCTCGCGACCGCGCTCCGCTCTTTCCGCCACCGCAACTACCGCCTCTGGTTCGTCGGCCAGCTCGTCTCCGTGTTCGGCATGTGGACCCTGACCACGGCGCAGGGCTTTCTCGTGTACGAGCTCACGGGCTCGGCCGCGCTCCTCGGCTACCTCTCGCTCGTGAGCGGCCTGCCTTCGTGGCTGCTGATGCTCATCGGCGGCCTGGCAGCCGACCGTTTCCCGCGCCGCGCCATCCTCGTGGTCACGCAGTCGGCTTCCGCCCTGATCGCCGTGATCCTGGTCGTTCTCACGTTTACCGGCGCCGTGCGGCCCTGGCACATCCTCGTGCTGGCCGCGATGAGCGGCACGGCCGTCGCGTTCGACGCTCCGGCCCGGCAGGCCATCGTCCTCGAGCTCGTCGTCAGGGACGACCTCGTGAACGCGATCGCCCTGAACTCCACGATGTTCAACCTCGGCACGGCGCTGGGCCCCGCGTTCGGCGGCCTCCTGTACGCGCTCCTCGGCCCGGGCGCCTGCTTCGCGGTCGGCGTGCTGACCCCGCTCGCCACCGTCTCGGCGCTGGTGTCAATGCGAATCACGAGGCAGGCGGCCACGGTCCGGAGCGTCACGCAAGTCGCCGACCTCGTCGAAGGCGTGCGGTACGCCTGGGGCCACCGCGACATCCGGGGGGTCGTCCTCGTCGTGAGCATCGTCACGCTCTTCGGGTTCTCGGTGTTCACGCTGTTCCCCGCGTGGGCCGTCGAGATCCTCAAGGGGGGCGCGCAGACGAACGGGCTGCTGCAGTCGGCGCGCGGGGTGGGCTCCGTCGTGAGCGCGTTCGCCATCGCGGCCCTGGGGCCGAGGCTGCGCTTCCGCGGCCTGCCCCTGATCGCCTGCGTCGTCGCCCTGCCTGCGTCGATCGGCCTGTTCGCCATCGGGCGATCGCTGTTCGTGGCGATGGCCGCCCTGCTGGCTGTCGGCGGCCTCATGATCGCGGTCTACAACATAGCGAACTCCCTCGTTCAGACCCTGGTCGAGGACCGGATGCGCGGCAGGGTCATGGGGATCTACAGCCTCACGTTCTTCGGGTTCCTGCCCGTGGGCGGGCTGCTGATCGGCGAGCTCGCCGACCACCTGGGCCTCGCCGCCGCTGTCTGGCTGAACGTCGCTGCCCTCGCCGTGGTGGCGGCGGTGATCTGGTTCCGGGCGCCCTGGATGCGGCGGCTGCCGTAGTCCGCGGCCGGCTCCCGTCCGGAGGCGGCGCGCCAGCAGGCGCACGGCTTCCTCGCGATCGTCGCCGGCCAGGCGGTTGGCGCGGATCACGCCGCATCGCGAGCAGCGGTGGAGAAGGCTCACCTCGCCGCGCCCCCTCACCCAGAGCGCGATCGGCTCCATCAGCCCCCGGCACAGGCTGCGCCGGTCGCCCACCGTGATGTCCACGTGAAGGCTGTGCAGGCACACCGGGCAATGGTTGCGCTGCGTCGTGCCGGGGGCCTGCGGCAGCACGGTCGCCCCGCAGCGGGCGCACACGAACGCGCCGCCGCGCTCGGGCGCCGCCGCGGACCGGCGACCCGCTCGGAATTCGGCCATGCCCCTACCCACGGCGGCTCTTGTTGAAGGAGCGCGAGAAGCGGGCGATGGCTTTTTCGCGCTGCTGCCGCTCGCGGCGCAGCCTGTCGTCCGCGCGGCCGGCCGCGGAGCGCGCCTCGCGGCGCAGCTTGAGGTAGCTCTCGTATCGCTCGGGGCTGAGCGCCCCGGAGGCGAGCGCCTCCTTGACCGCGCACCCCGGCTCCTCGTGATGGCTGCAGTCGCGGAAGCGGCAGGAAGCCGCGAAGGCGGCGACGTCCGCGAAGGCCTGCTCCAGGCTGCCGCCGTCGTCCCACAGCCCCACTTCGCGCAGGCCCGGGGTGTCGATCAGGCAGCCGCCGCCCGGCAGCAGGAAGAGCTCGCGGAGCGACGTCGTGTGGCGGCCGCGGCCGTCAGCGGCGCGCACCTCGGCCGTCGCCCGGAGCTCCTCGCCGGCAAAGAGGTTGAGCAGCGTGGACTTGCCGACTCCCGACGAGCCGATCAGCACGGCGGTCCGGCCCGGAGCGATTACGGCGCGCAGGTCGGCGGTCCCCAGGCCGCTCACCGCCGAGACGCAGTGCACCGGCACGCCGGGCGCCGACGCCTCGATCGACCGCGCGTAGGAGGCGGGGTCGTCGACGAGGTCCGCCTTGGTCAGCACGACCACGGGTTGAGCCCCGCTCGCCCAGGCCACGGCCGCCATGCGCTCCATGCGCGCCGGGTTGTAGTTGGCGTCGAGCCCCATCAGGAGAAGGGTGAAGTCGACGTTGGCGGCCAGCGCCTGCGCGCGGCTGCGGCCGCCGGAGCGCCGGTCGCGGCCGCCGGTTTCGGCACGCGCCAGCACGGAGAGCCGCGGCAGCAGGGCCTCGAGCGCCCCGCCGGACCCGTCGGGGTATCGGCGCAGCGCGACCCAGTCGCCAGCGCAGGGCACCGTGCCTTCGGCCTCAGACTCCACCCGGAAGCGGCCGGTCGGCCTGCACCACAGCTCGCCGGCACGGGTCTGCACGAGGGTGAGGTCGCGCGACGAAGCCACGACGCGGCCGGGCTCGATGCCGGAATCCTGGAGCGCCGCGAGCGGACGCTCGAAGCTGCCGCTCCAGCCGAAGGGAACGAGATCGTTGAGCTGTCCGGAAATCAATGTTGGATGTCCTCTGTCGTTCGGGTCGAATGCCCGTCACAGAGGATGCGAGGTGCTCTTGGAGAAGGCCGCCCCTACCCCTGTGACTTCCTGGGAAAGAGTCCCCGGGCGACAAGATCACGCGCCGTCATTCACTCCCTCCTGATTCGCAGAGATAGCCGCAGCTGCGGCGTCCCGCTCAAGCGGGACTCGCACAGGATACCAGAGGCGGGGGCGGCTGTCCAGCCGCCGTTCACGCCGGCCGGGCGTTCGACTCCTCGAGCCTCGGCGAGGGCGGCGAAAGCTCGCCGGCCACGTCGGTAACAAAGAGACCCGCCGCCTCCTCGGTCGACCGGCAGCGGCCGAGCAGGTACATGAGCTTGGTGATGGAAGCTTCGACCGTCATGTCGCCCGAGCTGAGCGCGCCGCGCTCGGCTGCCCGCCTTCCGCACTCGTAGAGGGCGAGATCGACGCGTCCCTCCGCGCACTGCGTGTTGATCGCGACGAGTCGTCCGGCCGCGACCGCCCGCTCGATGAACGGCAGGAGCGACTCGTCCTCGATCGGCACGTTGCCGGGGCCGTAGCCCAGGACCACGAAGGCGCGGGCGCCGCTCGCCAGCGCCGCGTCCCGCAGCGCCGGGGGCAGCCCGGGGTACACGACGAGCACGGCCACCGACGGAACGAGGTCGAGAAAAAGGTTGAAGGCTCCCGCCCCGCCCGCCCGCCGCGCATGCGCCGCGAAGCGAATGTCGACGCCGACCTCGGCCAGCGGCGCGAGGTTCGGGCTGGCGAACGCGTCGTACCGTTCGGCCGAGATCTTGGTGGTGCGGTTGCCGCGAAACAGCCGCGTGCCGAAAAAGATCCCCACCTCGGCCAGATCGGTCGTGGCGATCTCGACCGCGTTGACCAGGTTGCCCCGCGCGTCGCTCCTGATGCTCACGAGCGGGCGCTGCGAGCCCGTGAGGATCACCGGCCTGCCCAGCCCCTGCAGCATGAACGAGAGCGCCGACGCCGTGTACGCCATCGTGTCCGTGCCGTGGATCACGACGAAGCCGTCGTAGCCGTCCCTGCGCTCCGCGATCATTCCCGCCAGAAGGCGCCAGTGGCCGAGCGTCATGTTCGAGCTGTCGAGGTTGAAGGCGACCGCGGTCTCTATTTCGGCGATGCGGGCGATCTCCGGCACGTGGCGGAGAAGCTGCCCCTGGACGTCGCCCGGCGCCAGCGGGCGCGAGGGCTCCGCCGGGACCATGCCGAAAGTGCCGCCCGTGTGGATGATGAGGATGCGCTTCACCATCGCCCTCGCGCCGCAGTGTCGCACGGGCGAGGCGCAGGCCGCAACCGCTTTCCGCTTGTGCGCCGCCGGCAACGGGCGTAGCATCGGGTGCATGAACCGACCCAACATCCTCTGGTACTGCACGGACCAGCAGCGTTCCGACACGATCCACGCCCTCGGCGCGCGGGAGATCCACACGCCGGTGCTCGACGGCCTCGCGGCGAGCGGGGTCGCGTTCCGCAGGGCCTACTGCCAGTCGCCGATCTGCACGCCGAGCCGAGCCTCGTTCCTGACCGGCCGCTACCCGGCCACCCACCATGTGCACCGCAACGGCAACGAGTACTTCCCGCCGGGCGAGACGCTGGTGACCCGCATGTTCGCCGACGCGGGCTACGACTGCGGCCTCGTGGGTAAGCTGCACCTGGCCGCCTCCAAGGGCGAGCGCGAGCGCCGCTCGGACGACGGCTACCGCACCTACGCCTGGAGCCACCATCCGTACCCCGACATCGAGGGCAACGAGTACACCGACTGGCTGCGCGACGCGAAGGGCGTTGACCCCGTGGAGGCTTTTTCGGCCATCAGCGGCTCCTACGGCGTCGGCCTCCCCGCGGAGCTGCACCAGACGACGTGGTGCACGGAGAAGGCCATCGAGTTCATCCGCCGCAAACGCGATCAGCCCTGGCTGCTGAGCGTCAACCCCTTCGCCCCGCACCCGACCTTTCATCCCCCGCGGGAGTTCCTGGAGCGCTACGACCCGCAGGCTTTGTCCTATCCGCTTTTCCGCGAGAGCGACGTCGCGAGGCAGCGGCTCTTCGCATCCATCGACCAGCAGACCGTCGAGGCCGTGAGCCCGCACGAGGCCGAGCGCCGCGCCGGCGCGAAGCTCGACCTGCCGAGGGACCGGCTGGCGTCGACGCCGCCCGGTGGCTACGACCCGAGGCTGCTCAAGGCCTGCTACTACGGCGAGATCGAGCTCGTAGACACGCAGCTCGGACGCATCCTGGAGGCGATCGACGAGGGCGGCCAGGCGAACGACACGATCGTCGTCTTCATGAGCGATCACGGCGAGCTCCTCGGCGACCACGGCCTGCTGTTCAAGGGCTGCCGCTTCTTCGAGGGGCTGGTCCACGTCCCGCTGATCGTCTCGCGGCCGCGCGCCGTGCTCGAGGGCTCCGTGAGCAGCGCGCTCGTGGAGCTGGTCGACGTCGCTCCGACGCTGCTCGAGCTGGCGGGGCTCGCGATCCCCGACACCGTGCAGGGCAGATCGCTCGCGGGCCTCCTGGAAGGGCGCTCCGACCTGCACAGCCACAAGCGGATCGTGGTGAGCGAGTACAACGACGCCATGGGCACGGGCACCACCGGCCGCGGCTACGACGCGTCGCACGGCACGATGTCTTTCGACGGCCGGTACAAGGTCGCCCTGTACCACGGACACGAGATCGGCGAGATCTACGACCTGGAGCAGGATCCCGGCGAGTTCGACAACCTGTGGGACCGGCCGGGCCTCGATCAGCTGCGCTGCCGGCTCCTCAAGCAGCACATCGACGCGGTCATGGCCACCAGTGGCGCGGGGGTCCGGCGGGTCAGGGCCTACTGACGCGGTCGCCGGGCGCGCCCGTTGCCCGCGGCCGCGGCGCGGCCCCTTGCGCCGCGAGGCGCTTGAGGGCGGCGGCAGATTGCCCGCGGCGGCAGCGCGAGACCGCCGGGGGAGCGGGGCGGGGGGCGGCCGCCTTCACTTTTGTCCTTTGACCGAAAACCGTTAATTGGGTATACTCACCGGCGAAAAGGGCGCTTGTGCGCTCGAAAGACGTTCTTTGCCCGTCGTTCTTTTGGTGAGTGGAGCCCCGCAGGTCCGCATGGCTTTGAATCCCGCCGCCGTATGAGGCCGCAGATGCAGCAGCGCGGTCGGCTCGTCGATTCAACTCCTGACACAGCCGGTAACCGCTCTGTAGAAAGAATGGCGCCCGTGTAAAGGGCGTCGGGCGTCCGCTGGAAGGGCGGCGCTTACTGCATGGCTTCGTCGCGGGGGAGCGGCGGAGGGAGGATCTGTGCCGAGCAAGATTTACGTGGGCAACATGAGCTACTCGACCACCGAAGACGAGCTGCGCGACCTGTTCGCGCCGTATGGCGAGGTCGTCAGCGTCAGCGTCGTGTACGACCGGGCGACCGGGAGGCCGCGGGGGTTCGCGTTCGTCGAGATGGGGACCAGCGAGGCCGCCGATGGCGCCATCAACGCGCTGAACGGCCAGGAAGTTGGCGGGCGCCAGCTTCGCGTGAACGCGGCGAAGCCCCAGGGTGAAGGCCGGGGCGGCGGCGGCGGCGGACGCGGTGGTTACGGCGGCGGCGGACGCGACGACTACGGCGGGGGCGGCGGGGGCGGCGGCGGCGGCTACGGCCGCGGCGGGTACGAGTCTCGCGGCTACCTCTCGCGCGAAGGCCGGCGGCCGTTCGCCCGTCGAGAGGAATAGCAGGTGCCAAGAGGATCACAGCACAACGCAGCCAAGCGGCGCAAGGAAAAGGAACGACAGGCCAAGCAGGCGGCCAAGCGCGAGCGCCGGCTTCACAAGGGTGAGCCGGGCGCCGAGCCGGCTGAAGACGCCGACGCCCTCGTGCGCGAGTATCTCGGACTCCCGGCGGAGCCGGAGGATGAGGCCGCTGACGCGGAAGGCGCGGAGGGCGAGGGCGACGACGCGGAAGGCGGCAACGAGGGCAACGAGGCGAAACCGGGGTAGGTCGCGTCTCGCGTAGTGCCACACAGGCCTGGTTTCGCGGCAGGCTCTTGATGAGCGCTGGGGCGGGCGGGAAGCTCCGCTTCCGGCGCTCTTTGTTTTCAGGCGGAGGACTCATGCAGGTCGCCAGGAACAGGGTGGTCGCGATCGACTACACCCTCAAGGACAGCTCGGGCACCGTCCTCGATTCGTCGCAGGGGCGGGAGCCGCTTGCGGTACCTGCACGGGAACGGGCACATCATCACCGGCCTCGAGTCGGCGCTCGAGGGCGCCAGCCCGGGCGATCGACGGGAGGTGTCGCTGGCCGCGGCCGACGGCTACGGCGAGCGCGACGAGAGACTCGTGGTCCAGGTCGCGCGCTCGCAGTTCAGCGAGGTCAAGGACCTCGAAGTCGGATCGCGGTTCCATGTGAGCACCGACGACGGCGAGAAGATCTTTACCGTCACCGAGATCGGCGACGAGCAGGTCACGGTCGATGGGAACCATCCACTGGCGGGCGTGGGCCTTCACTTTGACGTGGAAATCAAGGACGTCCGCGAAGCGACCGCCGAAGAGCTCGATCACGGCCACGTGCACTAGGCGCTGACTACGCCGAGAGCGCGGTACGCCGGCTGCGCGCACCCATGTCTGCGCTCGCGCGCGTGGCAGCACAACTTTCGGAGCAAGTGACGGCAACCTCCATGCGTCCCCCCGTGCGTCCGCGGTCGGTCGGACGATCAGCCGTCCGGACGACCGGGCGCAGGGTAGCGCGCGTTGAGCCGCTCCAAGGGGCTCACCACTCCCGCCTTGTTGCGCTGAGCGACATGAGTATAGATCATGGTTGTCTCCACGTGCGAGTGCCCCAGCAATTCCTGAATCGTACGGATGTCGTAGCCAGCTTCGATCAGATGGGTCGCAAAGCTGTGTCTCAGCGAGTGCACGGTGGCCTGCTTCGCAAAACCGAGCTCGCGGACTGCCTGCTGCACCTTCTTTTGAAGAGTCGTCGGGTAGACGTGGTATCGGTAGACCTTGCCGGTGCGGGGATCGATCGAGTGCCGACCGGATGGAAAAACCCAGAACCAGCGCCACTCGGTGGTCGCGTTCGGGTACTTGCGCTCCAGTGCGTCCGGCAGCGGTACCCCGGGAAGGCCGCTGCGGCGGTCCTGCTCGTAGATCGCGCGCACGTGGCGCAGGTGACCCTGCATCGCCTTGTGCAACGTCGGCGGGAAGAGGGCCCTCCGGTCCTTCTGGCCCTTGCCTCGACGCACCGTGAGAGTTTCAGCGTCGAAGTCCAGGTCCTGCACGCGGAGCGATAGACACTCGTGGAGACGGAGACCTGCGGCGTAGATCACCTCGGCCATGAGCCGGGACTGCCCCGAGAGGTGACCGATCAACCCCGCTACTTCACCCGGCGAGAGCACGACAGGGAGACGCGACGTTCTACGTGCCCTGACTGCGCAGGCAATCCCATCAACGGACTGATTCAGGACGGACCGGAAGAGAAAGAGCAGGGCATTGAAGGCCTGCTGCTGTGTGGACGAAGACACCCTGCGCTCCACGGCGAGGAAGGTCAGGTAGCGGGTAAGGCAGCTCCCGTCGATCGCTGGGCTCCTGGCTGTCGGCGGAAACGAGAAGAAGCGCCGTATCCAGGCGAGATAAGTCCTTTCCGTACGGTACGATTTGTGCTGCAGGCGCATGAGCCGACAGGCCTCGTCGATCAGCCGTTCCCGATCGTCCTCTGGCGCCGCCTGGTGCTGCGGGTCACCGGCGGGGCGCCAGCGATCCAGCCAGAACCAGTAGTGTCTGACCGCCTGGCACGCCTGCTCTACTGCTGCACGCTCATGCTTGGGGGACAGCTCAGATGCCAATCGCTCCAGCGCCGCCGCGCGCCCTGCGGGTTGGGTATCCGCCACGCTGGGGTATTGCCTCACCCAGTGGCGCATCCATGGGATGATCCTGACGGGCATC
Source organism: uncultured Spirochaetota bacterium (assembly GCA_963734495.1). Taxonomy (GTDB): domain Bacteria; phylum Spirochaetota; class Spirochaetia; order SZUA-6; family CAVTHK01; genus CAVTHK01. The sequence goes on along the minus strand of CAVTHK010000001.1, from coordinate 16,811 downwards.
CGTGCGACCCGCAGAAGGTAGAGCTCAAAGGGAAGTCCTTGCGGCGGCATCCCTTTCCCGTTTGCGTTTTCGCCAGTGGCCACATAAGATAAACGCGGGCTGAGGTTCTGCTGCATGCGTCGCCGCCCATGTGGCGCGCCTCGACGCTTCGCGAGTCGGTCGACAACGTTGTGCAAGCGGTCGACGGCTGCCGGCGACACAATATGTTATGTCTCTCTGATTGTGTCGTTGATCGGTGCGACGGAAACGCTTTGCGGCGGGGGGCGTTGACAGAAGAAGGTGCCTCCGGCAGACTCTTCTGAGTCGCGGCCCGCGGTCGCATAGTAAGGTGGAGAGGTCGGTGAAAGTCAGCATCATTGGCGTGTCCATCATTGTGTCGGTTTCGGTTGCATCCCTACATGCGCAGACGTCCGTTGAAACCTATGCGGTCCCCTATCGGGTGATAAATGGCAGAGAACTTCAGATGGACATTCAGAGACCTCAGCCGCTAGGCGTTGCGAAGCCGGCAATTGTGTTTCTTTGCGGCAACGGTTGGGGATACGACAAGACTCTTAACCGGGAGGGATTCTGGTACGCCCTGGATCTTGCCAATCAGAGGGGATATGTCGGAGTCGCTGTAGATTATAGTGCGTCGGTAGAGAACTCCAACCGCCGACCTATCGGGATCTTCCCGGCGCAAGTCTATGATGTCAAGAGCGCCATACGGTTTCTCAGGGCAAATGCTGCGCAGTATGACATCGATCCAGCACGCATTGGCGTCGTTGGCTTCTCATCAGGAGGAAACTTGGCGCTGCTGCTGGGGCTGACGGTTCCGGCAGACGGGCTCGAAGGGCGGGACGACTATCTTCAGTACTCGAGCTCCGTGCAAGCGGTCGTCAATCTCTCGGGGGCAACGGACCTCGTTAGTTGGAACCGAGAACCATACGTGAGTGCGTATTTAGGGGGCTCTCTTCAGGCGAAGCGTGAAGAGTACGAAAAGGCAAGTCCCATCAACTATGTCAAACCGGGCACGACGCCAATATTGACCATCCATGGGGACAAGGATGTCTCCGTCTCCCTGGATCAGGCGCTGCTGCTGGACGCACGAATGAAGAAAGCGGGCGCGTCTCACACGCTGATAGTAGAGAGTGGGCGCGGCCACACAGACCAATTGGATCAGACCGTTTGGGATTTCTTGGCGGAATCACTCAAGTAGCCGGCTGTGTGCGACAGGTCCGCCACTCAGGCTGGAGAGACATAACAAATCGTTGGAGTAGACGCCTGAAGGGCCGGCTGGCACGGTCGGGGAGGCTCAACTATGCTGTGAGCTGGGTAGCAATTCGGCGGCGCTACTCAACTCTATGTTAGGTTGTTCAGGCGCTGGACGGTGGGGCTTTGTCGCGGTGCGGTAACCATCACGTGGACAACCTTCTCGGGCGCCTTAGGCGTCCGTTCCCCCATGACTATTGTTTTCACTGCCGCCATACGCTAGACTTCTGGCTGAGCAGCTTCAGGCGCGGCTGCAATGTCTCTCTGCGGCTCGGCGTTGGAGGTCACGCGTGAAGCAACCGGCAGAGACGGAGGGCGACGAGTTCGGGAAGTTCGACCGAATGGGCGCTTTTCGGACTCGCACCTTGCACGACAGCTGCCAACCGTTAGTCGAATTCCTCCATCCCGGCATGTCGGTTCTCGACGTTGGATGTGGTGAGGGACAGATAACCGTTGACGTCGCCTCCGTTGTCCAGCCCGGCGAAGTCAAGGGGCTTGATTCTGTGGCGGCCAACATAGCCCGGTGCGCTTCCATAGCCACGGACGCGGGCGTGCGAAACGCAACCTTTGACGTAGGCGACGCGTATGCTCTCCCGTATCAGGACGGCGTATTTGACCTGTGCTACACCAACGGTTTGTTCGACTGGTTACGTGACCCGCTGAAGGCTCTGCGGGAACAGAAACGAGTCACTCGTTCGGGTGGCCAAGTGCTCGCGATAGTGGCAAGCCTATCAGACTTGTTCCTATACCCCGACTGTCCCTCGGTTATCAAGGTGCTTGAAGGGCTGGCCCAGAACCTGACTCCCGCAGCCGACACCCGCTACCTCGACTTTCGCTGTGGCAGGCATCTGCACGCGTCTTTTGCCGCAGTGGGCCTGACCGAAATCGAAGTCAACCCATACTTTCCTGCCGACAATGTTGCACTGCGGCTATCGGGTACCTTCGGCGACAGGGGCAAGACCATCCGGGCTTTCTTTGACTCAAGCATTCCAGACAATTGGCGGGATCAGCTGATATCTACCGGGCTAATTCGCGTGGAGGAGTTCCGGTCTGCTGAGTCCGAAATGCGTGTCCTTAAGGAGCACCCTTTCGGCCTGATGTTCTGGTACAGGGTCGCGATCGCGGGTCGAGTCATGTGATGAGACCAGCTCGGTTCGCACCGGAACCGCCCAGGGCGAACGGGAACAACCTAACACGTATAAGGCCTCCCGGCGTCAAGAGGCGTAACGGGTCCTGACAACCGTGTGGTTGCCGCTGGCCTGGGAAGAACTCCGATAAACTGGTCCGACTTGGTTTCAGCGATGGATGCAGGAACACAGCCTGCACCAAACACGTATCGAGAGTCGCCCGAGGCGCTCTAGAAGACATTTGGTTCCCGACTGCCGTCCGAATCAAGAAAGGGGGTCACCTTGCGGAGCCTCAGTTACTTTTGGCGGATCGGCGCGGGGCAGACCGCGTATCGGTGTTCCGTTGTCGTGCACAGAGAAAACGGGACCAGGGTGTGCGACCAATCAAATCGTGGGACTTGCCCGAATACAGAGAACGCAGAGGGATGGCAGTCCAGTTAGGCGTGACAGGTTTGCTGCACACCCTGTCCCTTTCTCTCATCAACCTCCTTGGTAGAAACGCACGGGGTCGAAAGGCTCCTTGTGCTTGAGGATGAAGTAGAGGGTGCGGCCGAGCTTCTGCGCGATGATCGACAGAGCCTTGGCCTTGCCGTACTTGGCGACGAGCTTGTGGTGATAGAGCTGGGCGCTCTCGTTGTTGCGCAAGAACGTCACGGCCGCCTCCGAGAACGCCCACTTGAGGTGGACGTTGCCGATCTTTGAGTTGCGCGATCCGCTTTTTTTTCCTGAAGACTCGCGGGCGCATTTGACCAGCCGCGCGTAGGAGATGAAGTTTCCCGCCGTGGGGAAGCGGCCGATGTCCTGGATCTCGTAGAGGATCACCAGAGACAACACCTTGCCGATGCCAGGAACGCTGCGGATCAACTGCAGTGCCGCCGGATCGTGATCACAGGCTTGCTCCAGGACCGCGCCCTCGAGCTTCAGCAGCACTTTGTGGAGAGTGTCGAGGACCTCGCTGTCAGCCTCGACGCTCTTTCTCGCCATCGGGTCCTGGAAATGCTCGCCGAGCTCGGCCCGATTACCACGGTAGTTGATGCGCTTCTGAAAGGCCGCCAGGTTGTACTGCGCGTTGGTGTTCTGGATGTGGGCCAGCAGCTCGCTCTGGTGGTGCATGAGGTACATGCGGCGGCGAAGCAGATCGCGCGTTGAGCGCATGGCCTGGGGGTAAGCGTAGGCGAGAGGCAGCAGGCCGCCGCGCAGCAGCCCCGCGATCTTCTGTGAGTCGATCTTGTCGTTCTTGGTCTTGCCGCCGTGAATCGCCTTCATGTACAGCGCGTGACCCAGGACGAACGGGATCGCCTGCTCGGCGCACACGTCGGCGATCCAGTACCAGGTGAAGATGCACTCGACCGCGACAACGATGTCCTCCTTGTAGGGCCCGATCGCCTCCACGAGCTGCTGGCGGTCGGTGGGCAGGTTGCGGTGGAAGACCACCGCCCCCGAAGAATCGATGATGCAGACGTACATGCTCCTTGCGTGCAGATCGATCCCGCAATAGAATCGGTGCTGTCGGCTGTAGAAGTGCATCGTGGCCTCCTCCTCAAAATCGTTTAGTTGAGCGACGGTAGGTATCCTACCGTACCTCCGAGGGGGAGGCCTTAATAAGTATCAAATCGTTGGAGCTGACGCCTTAACGGCCGACCTGGCACGGCCGGCAGGGCTGGTATAGACTGGATGCTCGGGAGCTTGCGGCGGCGCAGCTCAACTCTATGTTATGTGCACCCTGTCGCGAACTGGCCGGCATCAGAGACCTGACGGGCTCACAGCGAACTGGGCAGGGAAGTATCCTTGGGGTCGGACGCCGTTCGCCCGCGGCCCTCGCCCGGTTCTCTGCCTTCCTTATCGCCACATGTTCCGCCTCGTCACTGCCTACCCTCCGCTGCACCCGGGGGGCAGGGCGTGAAAGATTGCGCTTTCAGCGTCCCGTTCGCCCTGGGAGGGGACTGCTCTCTCTCGGCGGCTCGGGACCAGCCTGTTAACCGTCGCCGCCGAACTGCTCTCCTTCAGACTCGCTCCATACACCCGAGCCGACATCGAAAGGCATCCTTGCTCATGCAACGGCTCGCAGCCCATGACGCGCCCCGGCTCACTACGCAGCGCAGCGGGCAGGCCCGCCCATCTACGGTGCGAGCCGCCACAGGATCGCAGGCGCATCTGTCCGCTTCGGCGAGCCGAAACGCGATGGAGGCGGCCCCTCCCAGGACGAAAAGTAACTGCGCGCTGCTGCTCGCCACCGCGGCCCTCGCCGCCCTCGCCATAGACACCCTGACAGCCGATGGGCCTCACGGAGCCAGGGGCGCCTGACAGGGTGGTGCAAGCCCGGGGTCGACGACCCCTGCCGCAGAGATGAGCCCCCCGGCTGGCTGGGCGAGTGGCGGTGAGACTGGCGCACATAACAAGTCGTTTGAGCAGACCGCTAAGATCCCGCTGGCACGGTGAGCCGAGGGGGCGTTACAATGTGTTCAGGTAGCCACTTCGGCGCGGCTGCTCAACTCTTCGTTATGTGCACCCTGTCGCGATTTGGCCGGCATCAGAGATCGATAGGCTCACAGCGAACTGGGCAGGGAAGTATCCTTGGGGTCGGACACCGTTCGCCCGCGGCCCTCGCCCGGTTCTCTGCCTTCCTTATCGCCACATGTTCCGCCTCGTCACTGCCTACCCTCCGCTGCACCCGGGGGGCAGGGCTTGAAAGATTACGCTTTCAGCGTCCTGTTCGCCCTGGGAGGGGACTGCTCTTTCTCGGCGGCTCGGGACCAGCCTGTTAACCGTCACCGCCGAACTGCTCTCCTTCAGACTCGCTCCATACACCCGAGCCGACATCGAAAGGCATCCTTGCTCATGCAACGGCTCGCAGCCCATGACCCGCCGCGGCTCACTACGCAGCGCAGCGGGCAGGCCCGCCCATCTACGGTGCGAGCCGCCACAGGATCGCAGGCGCATCTGTCCGCTTCGGCGAGCCGAAACGCGATGGAGGCGGCCCTCCCAGGGCGAAAAGTAACTGCGCGCTGCTGCTCGCCACCGCGGCTCTCGCCGCCCTCGCCATAGACACCCTGGTAGCCGACGGGCCTCACGGAGCCAGGGGCGCCTGACAGGGTGGCGCAAGCCCGGGGTCGACGACCCCTGCCGCAGACATGAGCCCCCCGGCTGGCTGGGCGAGTGGCGGTGAGACTGGCGCACATAACAAGTCGTTTGAGCAGACCGCTATGATCCCGCTGGCACGGTGAGCCGAGGGGGCGTTACAATGTGTGCAGGTAGCCACTTCGGTAATTAATCCGCGGCTGCTCAACTCTTCGTTGGATGGACCTGAGTTTCGGTTACTGATCGGGGGCACTCGACCGTCCAGCCATGGAGTGGGGCTGCTACTACAGTAACGCTCGTGCCAGGCCCCGCTACGCCGACGGGCAGCAACTGAAGCGAACCGATTGACTTGCGAGCGCGAGGCTTGGCGACTACAGTATGGAACGCGGCCGCCCACCAACGGGCGCGCCAAGGCTCCGGTACCTATTAGGCGACAGCGGGCCGTGGGTTTGTATTGGAAACGGTGCACATAGGTGCCGCAGCAACCTCGACATCCCAAATTGGGAGGGAAGCAATGGCCGGGTCCCCACTTGTTGGCAGGTGGTCCCTTATCTCGTTCGAAGTCATAGCTGACACTGGCGAGATTCGGTACCCCTATGGGCAGACGCCAGTTGGGTACATTCTATACGCCGCAGACGGCTTCATGTCCGTTGCCGTGATGTCGGGTGACCGTCCGCCGTTTGTGGCGAGCGGATTCGCTGGCCATGACGGTACACCGCAGGAAAAGGCCACCGCATTTGACGGCTACCTATCATACAGCGGCAGGTATGAGACGGGCCGCGACGGCGTAGTGCATCGAATCGAAGTTAGCCTGTTTCCAAACTGGGCGGGTACCGCTATCGAGCGAGCCGTAACGCTCGACGGCGACAGGTTGATACTTACTGGCCCGGCGGCTCAAGTGAAGGGCAAATCGCCAACGGTCAGGGTTACCTGGAAGCGGGCGCGAGGCGCGTAAGAGAGTGTACCCGTTGGCCTGCTCGGAGTCCACTGTACGCAAGGGCAGCGCAGCATGCTGCAGACGAAGGCCATCCAACAAATCGTTGGAGTAGACGCCTGAAGGGCCGGCTGGCACGGCCGAGGAGGCTACAGTACATGGAAGCTGGGGAGCTACTCGGCGGCGCTACTCAACTCTATGTTGGGCAGTCACGACGCTTAGCCATGCGATCAAAGTCTTCGCCGCGGGCGACCCGGAGCCGGAAGGAACGTTGCGCAAGCGAGACACAACACCCCTCGCTCACGCATGCCGAGATCCCCGCTGAGATCGCAGCTGCCTCCTCGGGTGGCCTGGCGGCGTACCATCAATACGGCCTTGACCTCGTCTCAGCTTCGCTTTGTGGCGCGCAACCGTTGGGCTCCGTTTCCCAACGTGCGAGTGCCCAACACCAATGTTGCAGGACTGCGCCAACGGACATAGAATCGCTGCAAGCAACCGCGCGGCGTGGCTGTGCGCAAATTGTGACGCCAGGGCAGGAGATCTCTTTGGCTTCAAACGCTGACAATGCCGCCTATTGGCAAGCCCTCGACACCCTTGTTCAGTCGAAGCGCATCATTATCGATCGACCAAAGGGCAGTCGCCATCCCCGATTCGCAGATTTCGTCTATCCCGTGGACTACGGCTACCTGGCAGAGACCATCTCCGCGGACGGACACGAAACGGACGTATGGCAAGGCACAAGTGGTTCCGGGCGAATCGACGCTATCGCATGCACCGTGGATCTCAACAAGATGGATGCAGAGATCAAGCTGCTGGTGTCGTGCACTCCGGAAGAGATGGATCTGATCCACGAAAAGCATAACGAGGCCGGCATGCACGCTATTGTCATCCGACGTGACACCCGGTGACCGCCGGTGCCTGCCCAACAAATCGTTGGAGTAGACGCCTGAGAGGCCGACTGGCACGGTCGGAAAGGCTTCACTATGCTGTGGATCAGGTAGCTCCTCGGCGGCGCTACTCAACTCTATGTTATGTGGCCCTTGGAGGTTTGCATGAGAAAGGCACCGGCGTGGATTCTCGTTCTCTGCCTCTCCGCGGCTGCGGCCGCGCAGCCGATTGAGTCGCGTCTACGGGCGTTTGCGGAACGCGAATACCCTAACGATGCGCACCTGCAGCAGTACGTCTACAATCAGCAGCTGTCTGCGTATCGCTACATGGGCACGGTGGCCGACCCAGAGACCAGGGCAATTGCGCTTCGCGAGCACCCCGAGGACTTCGTGATGCAGAAATACGTGTACGACCAACAGACCGCGGCAAAACGATGCATCGGAACGGTTGACGACGCCGAAATTAAGGCCATTGCCGCCAGAGAGCATCCCGGCGACTACTCCATGCAGAAATACGTCTACGATCAACAACTTTCGGCAAAGCGCTACATGGCTGTGGTCGGAGATCCGGAAGTCAAAGGGATCGCCGTACGGGAGTATCCCGACGACTATTCGATGCAAAAGTACGCCTATGACCAGCAGTTTTCCGCAAAGTCATACATGAGCCGTGTCGACGAGCTCGCCAGCGAAAGGCCGTGCACAACGCGAGTATCCAGACGACTACTCCATGCAGAAGTACGTCTACGATCGGGCACTCAGGACCCGCTGACCCCTAGGCAGCCGCGTGGCTTCGTGCTGGCGGCAGCTCGCTAGTCGGACTCGCTCGCGGACGGGGTCCACCTAACACGTATAAGGCCTTCCCTCGTCAAGAGGCGTGAGAAGTCCTGACAACCGTGTGGCTGCCTCGGGACTGCGCAAGAACACCCGACAAGTTGGTCCGACTTGGTTTCTGCGATGGGTGCAGGAACGCAGCCTGCACCAAACACGTATCGAGAGTCGCCCGAAGCGCTCTAGAAGACTATTGGTGCCCGACCGCCGTCCGAATCAAAAAAGGGGGTCACCTCGCGGTGCCTCAGTTACTTTTGCGGCTCGGCGCGGGGCAGACCGCGTATCGGTGTTCCGTTGTCGTGCACAGAGAAAACGGGACCAGGGTGTGCGACCAATCAAATCGTGGGACTTGCCCGAACATAGAGCGCGCACAGGGATGGCAGTCCAGTTAGGCGTGACAGGTTTGCTGCACACCCTGTCCCTTTCTCTCATCAACCTCCTTGGTAAAAACGCAGGGGGTCGAAAGCCTCCTTGTGCTTGAGGATGAAGTAGAGGGTGCGGCCGAGCTTCTGCGCGATGATCGACAGAGCCTTGGCCTTGCCGTACTTGGCGACGAGCTTGTGGTGATAGAGCTGGGCGGGCTCGTTGTTGCGCAAGAACGTCACGGCCGCCTCGGAGAAGGCCCACTTGAGGTGGACGTTGCCGATCTTTGAGTTGCGCGATCCACTCTTCTTTCCTGAAGACTCGCGGGCGCATTTGACCAGCCGCGCGTAGGAGATGAAGTTTCCCGCCGTGGGGAAGCGGCCGATGTCCTGGATCTCATAGAGGATCACCAGAGACAACACCTTGCCGATGCCGGGAACGCTGCGGATCAACTGCAGAGCCGCCGGATCGTGATCACGGGCTTGCTCCAGGACCGCGCCCTCGAGCTTCAGCAGCACTTTGTGGAGAGTGTCGAGGACCTCGCTGTCAGCCTCGACGCTCTTTCTCACCATCGGGTCCTGGAAATGCTCGCCGAGCTCGGCCCGATTACCACGGTAGTTGATGCGCTTCTCAAAGGCCGCCAGGTTGTACTGCGCGTTGGTGTTCTGGATGTGGGCCAGCAGCTCGCTCTGGTGGTGCATGAGGTACATGCGGCGGCGAAGCAGATCGCGGGTGGAGCGCATGGCCTGGGGGTAAGCGTAGGCGAGAGGCAGCAGGCCGCCGCGCAGCAGCCCCGCGATCTTCTGTGAGTCGATCTTGTCGTTCTTGGTCTTGCCGCCGTGAATCGCCTTCATGTACAGCGCGTGACCCAGGACGAACGGGATCGCCTGCTCGGCGCACACGTCGGCGATCCAGTACCAGGTGAAGATGCACTCGACCGCGACAACGATGTCCTCCTTGTAGGGCCCGATCGCCTCCACGAGCTGCTGGCGGTCGGTGGGCAGGTTGCGGTGGAAGACCACCGCCCCCGAAGAATCGATGATGCAGACGTACATGCTCCTTGCGTGCAGATCGATCCCGCAATAGAATCGGTGCTGTCGGCTGTAGAAGTGCATCGTGGCCTCCTCCTCAAAATCGTTTAGTTGAGCGACGGTAGGTATCCTACCGTACCTCCGAGGGGGAGGCCTTAATAAGTATCAAATCGTTGGAGTAGACGCCTGAAGGGCCGCTGGCACGGTCGGGGAGGCTCGACTATACTGTGGGCCTGGGAGCTACTCGGCGGCGCTACTCAACTCTATGTTATGCGGCTCAGAGGGTTGATCGAAAGGCAAACAGCCCTGCCTCATGACGGTCGGGAGTGCCTTTCCGACAACGCTTCTGTCACGAAACGATGAGTTGACAGGTCGCCCGCAACGCCACATCCTGTTCCCGCCTTCCTCCTCGTGATCCCCAGGTACCGTTGCAGGTTCTTGCCGCATGAGCGGCATACCCTATGGGAGGCGACCCGTGAGTTCGTCCATACTCTACAAAGAGCTTACCGACGCCGATATTCCACAGCTTATTGACCTCGATCGCAGCGAAAAGGTCGACCGGGTGTTTCGAATGCACAATGGTCGACTTACTCTCCATGACGACCACCAGGACATACCTGACTGGAAGCCGCAGGAAAAGGCTTGTCGCGTCGAAAGGATCAGGCGGCGCCTGTCCGAGGGTGCCGCCGTCTACGGTGCCCGAGATGGCACCCGGCTTGTGGGGATGGCGATCCTGAATCGCAACCCAATGGAGTCCGATAGGAACATGGTCAACCTATCGGGCCTCTGGGTCAGCAAAGGCTACAGAGGTATCGGGGTCGGCACGCAGCTGGTCGCGCTGATCAAGGACGACGCCCGCAGGCTAGGCGCCAAGTATCTCTATGTTTCGGCTACGCCGTCGGAGAATACGATCAGGTTCTACACGAGCGTCGGCTTCCTCCCGACCGCGCAAGCTGACCCGGAGATGTACGCGCGCGAGCCTGATGATATCCACATGAGGATGAGCCTATGACACCGCCGAGTAGTCAGGCCGTACCACAATGACGCAGTCGGCTTGGTTGTCATTCAACCTGGAGCCGCATAACACGTATAAGGCCTTCCCTCGTCAAGAGGCGTGAGAAGTCCTGACAACCGTGTGGCTGCCTCGGGACTGCGCAAGAACACCCGACAAGTTGGTCCGACTTGGTTTCTGCGATGGGTGCAGGAACGCAGCCTGCACCAAACACGTATCGAGAGTCGCCCGAAGCGCTCTAGAAGACTATTGGTGCCCGACCGCCGTCCGAATCAAAAAAGGGGGTCACCTCGCGGTGCCTCAGTTACTTTTGCGGCTCGGCGCGGGGCAGACCGCGTATCGGTGTTCCGTTGTCGTGCACAGAGAAAACGGGACCAGGGTGTGCGACCAATCAAATCGTGGGACTTGCCCGAACATAGAGCGCGCACAGGGATGGCAGTCCAGTTAGGCGTGACAGGTTTGCTGCACACCCTGTCCCTTTCTCTCATCAACCTCCTTGGTAAAAACGCAGGGGGTCGAAAGCCTCCTTGTGCTTGAGGATGAAGTAGAGGGTGCGGCCGAGCTTCTGCGCGATGATCGACAGAGCCTTGGCCTTGCCGTACTTGGCGACGAGCTTGTGGTGATAGAGCTGGGCGGGCTCGTTGTTGCGCAAGAACGTCACGGCCGCCTCGGAGAAGGCCCACTTGAGGTGGACGTTGCCGATCTTTGAGTTGCGCGATCCACTCTTCTTTCCTGAAGACTCGCGGGCGCATTTGACCAGCCGCGCGTAGGAGATGAAGTTTCCCGCCGTGGGGAAGCGGCCGATGTCCTGGATCTCATAGAGGATCACCAGAGACAACACCTTGCCGATGCCGGGAACGCTGCGGATCAACTGCAGAGTCGCCGGATCGTGATCACGGGCTTGCTCCAGGACCGCGCCCTCGAGCTTCAGCAGCACTTTGTGGAGAGTGTCGAGGACCTCGCTGTCAGCCTCGACGCTCTTTCTCACCATCGGGTCCTGGAAATGCTCGCCGAGCTCGGCCCGATTACCACGGTAGTTGATGCGCTTCTCAAAGGCCGCCAGGTTGTACTGCGCGTTGGTGTTCTGGATGTGGGCCAGCAGCTCGCTCTGGTGGTGCATGAGGTACATGCGGCGGCGAAGCAGATCGCGGGTGGAGCGCATGGCCTGGGGGTAAGCGTAGGCGAGAGGCAGCAGGCCGCCGCGCAGCAGCCCCGCGATCTTCTGTGAGTCGATCTTGTCGTTCTTGGTCTTGCCGCCGTGAATCGCCTTCATGTACAGCGCGTGACCCAGGACGAACGGGATCGCCTGCTCGGCGCACACGTCGGCGATCCAGTACCAGGTGAAGATGCACTCGACCGCGACAACGATGTCCTCCTTGTAGGGCCCGATCGCCTCCACGAGCTGCTGGCGGTCGGTGGGCAGGTTGCGGTGGAAGACCACCGCCCCCGAAGAATCGATGATGCAGACGTACATGCTCCTTGCGTGCAGATCGATCCCGCAATAGAATCGGTGCTGTCGGCTGTAGAAGTGCATCGTGGCCTCCTCCTCAAAATCGTTTAGTTGAGCGACGGTAGGTATCCTACCGTACCTCCGAGGGGGAGGCCTTAATAAGTATCAAATCGTTGGAGTAGACGCCTGAAGGGCCGACTGGCACGGTCGGCGAGGCTCGACTACACTGTGAGCTGGGGAGCCTCGGCGGCGCTACTCAACTCTATGTTATGTCGCGTCGAACGCGACCGAGCGGCGTGCCTATGGGCTTGCTGATCGCCCGCCGTCTGCGCACGCTACACTGGCCAAAGAGGGCGAAGCATGCGCAGAGCTTGCAGTCGTGGCGCCATACGGGATGGGCCAAGCCATCTATCGAAACCGGCTGCCGGACATCAACAAGACCGTGGCCGAGAACGCTCCTGCGCTCTACAAGACTCTTGGTGCGCTCAAGGAGAAGGGTCTGCTCATCGAAATGGTGCAGAGCCCCTCTCCACCCTGCTACTTGATCGCGGCAGACGGAACCACAAAGCTGCTCATCAGAGGGTTGTTGTACAAATACTGTGTTCATTCACTGTAGAGCTACTCGCCGTTGCCACTACGTCCTGGGCAACGCACAGATCACCACCGCTCCGTCGATGGGCCGGATAGACTCATCTCCGTGATGGCGGTGCAGACTGGTGACAAGCCCAACCAGGCCAGGTTCAGCATCACGGAGGCCGGCCAAAGCCAAGGCTGCAAGTCCGTGGAGCGTTGGCTGGCTGCGTTGGCAGCCTAACACGTATAAGGCCTTCCCTCGTCAAGAGGCGTGAGAAGTCCTGACAACCGTGTGGCTGCCTCGGGACTGCGCAAGAACACCCGACAAGTTGGTCCGACTTGGTTTCTGCGATGGGTGCAGGAACGCAGCCTGCACCAAACACGTATCGAGAGTCGCCCGAAGCGCTCTAGAAGACTATTGGTGCCCGACCGCCGTCCGAATCAAAAAAGGGGGTCACCTCGCGGTGCCTCAGTTACTTTTGCGGCTCGGCGCGGGGCAGACCGCGTATCGGTGTTCCGTTGTCGTGCACAGAGAAAACGGGACCAGGGTGTGCGACCAATCAAATCGTGGGACTTGCCCGAACATAGAGCGCGCACAGGGATGGCAGTCCAGTTAGGCGTGACAGGTTTGCTGCACACCCTGTCCCTTTCTCTCATCAACCTCCTTGGTAAAAACGCAGGGGGTCGAAAGCCTCCTTGTGCTTGAGGATGAAGTAGAGGGTGCGGCCGAGCTTCTGCGCGATGATCGACAGAGCCTTGGCCTTGCCGTACTTGGCGACGAGCTTGTGGTGATAGAGCTGGGCGGGCTCGTTGTTGCGCAAGAACGTCACGGCCGCCTCGGAGAAGGCCCACTTGAGGTGGACGTTGCCGATCTTTGAGTTGCGCGATCCACTCTTCTTTCCTGAAGACTCGCGGGCGCATTTGACCAGCCGCGCGTAGGAGATGAAGTTTCCCGCCGTGGGGAAGCGGCCGATGTCCTGGATCTCATAGAGGATCACCAGAGACAACACCTTGCCGATGCCGGGAACGCTGCGGATCAACTGCAGAGTCGCCGGATCGTGATCACGGGCTTGCTCCAGGACCGCGCCCTCGAGCTTCAGCAGCACTTTGTGGAGAGTGTCGAGGACCTCGCTGTCAGCCTCGACGCTCTTTCTCACCATCGGGTCCTGGAAATGCTCGCCGAGCTCGGCCCGATTACCACGGTAGTTGATGCGCTTCTCAAAGGCCGCCAGGTTGTACTGCGCGTTGGTGTTCTGGATGTGGGCCAGCAGCTCGCTCTGGTGGTGCATGAGGTACATGCGGCGGCGAAGCAGATCGCGGGTGGAGCGCATGGCCTGGGGGTAAGCGTAGGCGAGAGGCAGCAGGCCGCCGCGCAGCAGCCCCGCGATCTTCTGTGAGTCGATCTTGTCGTTCTTGGTCTTGCCGCCGTGAATCGCCTTCATGTACAGCGCGTGACCCAGGACGAACGGGATCGCCTGCTCGGCGCACACGTCGGCGATCCAGTACCAGGTGAAGATGCACTCGACCGCGACAACGATGTCCTCCTTGTAGGGCCCGATCGCCTCCACGAGCTGCTGGCGGTCGGTGGGCAGGTTGCGGTGGAAGACCACCGCCCCCGAAGAATCGATGATGCAGACGTACATGCTCCTTGCGTGCAGATCGATCCCGCAATAGAATCGGTGCTGTCGGCTGTAGAAGTGCATCGTGGCCTCCTCCTCAAAATCGTTTAGTTGAGCGACGGTAGGTATCCTACCGTACCTCCGAGGGGGAGGCCTTAATAAGTATCAAATCGTTGGAGCTGACGCCTTAAGTCGCCGACTTGCACGGTCGATTGGGCTAGTATAGACTGCTGCCCGGTAGATAGCGGCGGCGCAGCTCAACTCTATGTTATGGCGCAAAAGCCAAAAGCAGGTCGCGGCGCCGATGCATCATGCGGAGTCGTCTCACGACCCTGCAAAGGAGGGTGTCAGTGTGGGTCGTAGTTAGGCTTGAAGTTCGCAAGCACGTACTTGATTTCTCCTCAAGTGGAGGCGGGCTGCACCCTTCTGACGCGCTATTCGCTGACGACACGCAGCTCTTCAATGCACCTCGAGCTCACAAGTGTCGAGCCAGACCGTACTCAGTCAATCATATGTGAGGAGTGCGGGACGATCCACTGCAAGAGCGGCGACTGGATCCAGATAAGGAGAGTAGGAACTTCGATCATCTTCACTCCTGCTTTCTCTGAGATGGAAATCGGTGCCCGGGAAAGAAACGAGTACTCAACGCCGGCGTTCATCTCCTCAAGGGGCTGTCCATTCTTTGGCGACAGTACCGCTATCGAGCTAGTTCGAATACTCGGCAGGTACGACAGATTCGACATAGACGGTGTGCCGCCACTGAAGGGGAGGGACCTCTGTCGGACAGTGCAGTGGGAAGCACCCGCAGACGTTCTGGGCAGGTACCCCGATATGCCGAAAGTAGGTCGCGACAAGTTGATATTCAGTGAACCAAACGGGCTCGAAAGAGCGGCGCATTCGCTTGACGAGCAGCTGGAACAGCTGATGACAACAGAAGCCAGTCTGCAGATTGAGCCTACCGGCAGGGCGATTAGGTTCTATCTTGAGGGCACTCCCGCAGTCGAATGGTCTCCCATGGCAATTTCGGAGAAAGGAGCGGTTCAAGTCAGAGTCAGCGACCGGTACAGTATAGCTCGCGTGTAGGTGCGTGACGACCCGGTTGCGCCATAACAAATCGTTGGAGTAGACGCCTGAAGTCGTGACTGGCACGGTCGATTGGGCGCGTGTACACTGTGGCCAGTGAGGCGACGGCGGCGCTACTCAACTCTATGTTATGTTTACCCGAGCGCTTGCCGGATAGCGTTTGATGGTCACGGCAAGGAAGTGGCTGCTGCCGCTGGAACGGGGAGATCTGTGGCGGTCGCTGGCACGGGGCGCTATGGGATGCGTGTTCTCGGCCTTGACATTACGTATATGGGGATACTACATTCATACGTAAGGATGGGTCAATGACCACAAAGCTCACCCTAAGGAGAGTGTAGATCGCCAAGTCGTGGAGAAGGCCAAACGATACGCCCGCAAGCAGAAAAAGAGCCTGTCCCAGCTGGTAACCAACTACCTCAGGCACGTGACGGCCGAGGCTTCCGACGCGTCTGATATCGACCCAGTCGTTCTCGAGATCGCAGACGAGATCCCGCTGGACCGACCGCCTCCCCACGACGACCCAAAGTTCCGCTACCTAGGGACAAGTACCTGCGTGCGTAGCGTCTTCCTGGACACGGACGTGATTCTTGATCTCTTCGTTCGCCGTGAACCGCATCACGGCATGGCGCTGAAGCTGTTTTCCCAACTGCACAAGTCGAAAGCCAGGTGTCTGACCTCTCCTGTGGTGGTGGCGAACCTGTACTATCTGCTGGCTAAGCTGCGAAACAAGCCCTACGCTCTGGAACGAATCCGACGCTTGCGCCGGCTGGTGGGTGTTGCCGCCGTCGACGAAACAGTAGTCGACGCAGCTCTTGCAGCGCCCCACAAGGACTTCGAGGACAGCCTCCAGTACCACTGCGCCCTCAGGAACGACATCCTTACTCTGATAACCCGTAACACCGGCGACTTCCCGAAGGATAGAATCACGGTCTTGAACCCCACCGACTGGACATGGTAGCGAGGGAGAAAGACGGGTAAACATAACAAATCGTTGGAGTCGACGCCTTAACCGTCGCTGGCACGGAAGCCCAGGCTCGTATAGACTGGGTGATCGGGAGCTTGCGGCGGCGCGACTCAACTCTATGTTACATGGCATATGAAGAGGGCGGCCCTGCCAAAGACACTCTTGGGTGCCAGCGGCCCGCCTACCGTGTCCGGGCTATGCGAAGATCCGTATGCACGTAGGGTGACGAGCCAGCCTCAGGGTTCTCATGTCGGGACACGGAGGCACTCGCATAGTGACCGTTGACTTACCCAGCGTCGATCGATATAGTTTCGTCGGTACCGGGCTCTTTTCGACTAGGAGGAGGCTGCTCTATGGCTGCTGTCACAATCTCCCCCAAGTATCAGGTCGTTATCCCCAAGGAAATACGCGAAAAGCTGCAACTGTCTCCGGGCCAGAAGGTGGAAGCCGTCGCCTATGAGGGGCGAATCGAGCTGATACCGATCAGGCCAGTCAAGAAAATGCGGGGCTTCCTCAAGGGGATCGACACCCATATCGACAGGGATGCCGATAGGGTATGAACGTCATCGACTCGAGCGCCTGGCTGGAGTACTTTGCCGCGGGGGAGAACGCAA